>NZ_OZ409829.1:5662500-6556029 GCF_979258015.1 Pseudomonas sp. AC247 | reverse complement strand
TCTAAAATTCGCCGTCAACCCCTATTTTCAGATTTACTCGGATTTCAGCGTAATACGTGCAAACGCCTTCTTGCCGGCCTGGCAAACGTGGGTAGCGCCCAGTACGTATATAAAGGAACGATCAACCACCTCACCATCAACACGCACACCACCGGAAGCCAGCAGATCACGCGCCGCTGCCGAGTTCTTCACCAGACCCGCCTTATTAAGGACGGCTGCAATCGGCATGTCTTCAGCAGAAGCCAGCTCGATCTCTGGCAGATCATCCGGCAGCTCGCCATCTTTCATGCGATTGCCCGCAGCGCGATGAGCATTTGCCGCAGCCTCCTCACCATGGAAGCGCGCAACGATCTCTTCGGCCAGCTTGATTTTAACGTCACGCGGATTGGCACCCGCCTCTACGTCTGCACGTAACGCATTGATCTCATCCATCGAACGGAAGCTGAGCAGCTCGAAGTAGCGCCACATCAATGCATCCGGAATCGAAACCAGCTTGCTGTACATGACACCCGGCGCTTCCTGAATACCGACGTAGTTGCCCAAAGACTTGGACATCTTCTTCACGCCATCCAGACCTTCAAGCAGCGGCATTGTCAGAATGCACTGCGCTTCCTGGCCATAACCACGCTGCAACTCACGCCCCATCAGCAAGTTGAACTTCTGATCGGTGCCGCCCAGCTCAACGTCCGCACGCAAAGCCACCGAGTCATAACCCTGAACCAGTGGATAGAGGAACTCGTGAATAGCGATCGGCTGATTGGTGGTGTAGCGCTTGTCGAAGTCATCGCGCTCAAGCATGCGTGCGACGGTGTATTGCGAAGTCAGGCGAATGAAGTCCGCCGGCCCCATCTGATCCATCCAGGTAGAGTTGAACGCAACTTCGGTTTTCGCCGGATCAAGAATTTTGAAAACCTGAGTCTTGTAAGTCTCGGCGTTCTCTAGAACCTGCTCACGAGTCAGCGGAGGGCGCGTGGCACTCTTGCCGCTCGGATCACCGATCATCCCGGTGAAGTCACCTATAAGGAAGATCACTTGATGCCCCAGTTCCTGGAACTGGCGCAGCTTATTAATAAGCACGGTGTGACCCAAGTGCAGATCCGGTGCGGTCGGATCGAAACCAGCCTTGATACGCAGCGGTTGGCCGCGCTTGAGCTTCTCGATCAGCTCGGACTCGACCAATAGTTCTTCCGCACCACGTTTTATCAGCGCTAGCTGCTCTTCAACCGACTTCATAACAGACCCGCAAGGCTCAGATTCAAAGGGAACCAACCATACAAGATCGTGCACCAATTACAAGTTTTGCCCGGCGCACGGACACCAATCCACAAACGCGCTGTCTGTAGACTTGCTTCAGAGATGATTTGGTTATATTTTATACAGTTATTTCATCTTCATCATGTCATTCATCTTTTCCAATTCATCATTTTTCAAAGTCAAAATTACCTATGACCACAGAACCGTCTAAAGCGCCTCCGCTTTACCCGAAGACCCACCTGCTCGCCGCAAGTGGGATCGCCGCCCTTCTCAGCCTGGCACTCCTGGTATTCCCTTCCAGTGATGTTGAAGCCAAAAAGACGACCCTGAGCCTTGAACTGGAAAGTCCTGCTGAACAACTGACACAAGATCAAGACGCTGCTGACGCGGCTCAAGCCACAAATGAGCCGGTCGCTTCACCATTTGCGCAGATCGAAAACAGCGACGAAAACACCCCGCAAACCGCTGAAACCGCACCTGTACCAGCGCCTGCTGCAGAAAAAGCAAAAGCGCCCGGCCATCGCGAAGTTGTCGTCGCCAAGGGCGATACACTGTCCACGCTATTCGAAAAAGTCGGCCTGCCCGCCGCCTCCGTGCATGAAGTACTGGCCAGCGATAAACAAGCCAAACAGTTCAGCCAACTCAAACACGGCCAGAAACTCGAATTCGAATTGAACCCGGAAGGCCAGTTGACCAGCCTGCACAGCAAAGTCAGCGACGTCGAAACCATTACCCTGACCAAGAATACCAAGGGTTATGCATTTAACCGGGTTACCGCAAAACCAACCGTACGCACCGCTTACGTACATGGCGTGATCAACAGCTCGCTGTCTCAGTCCGCCGCCCGCGCAGGCCTCTCCCACAGCATGACCATGGACATGGCCAGCGTATTTGGCTACGACGTCGACTTCGCTCAAGACATCCGCCAAGGCGATGAATTCGACGTGATCTACGAGCAGAAAGTGGTCAACGGCAAAGCCGTCGGCACTGGCCCGATCCTGTCTGCACGCTTCACCAACCGCGGCAAGACTTACACCGCCGTGCGTTACACCAACAAACAAGGCAACAGCAGCTACTACACCGCTGATGGCAACAGCATGCGCAAGGCGTTCATCCGTACGCCGGTGGACTTCGCCCGTATCAGCTCGAAGTTCTCCATGGGCCGCAAACACCCGATCCTCAACAAGATCCGCGCCCACAAAGGCGTCGACTACGCAGCACCACGCGGCACGCCTATCAAGGCTGCCGGTGACGGTAAAGTACTGCTGGCCGGCCGCCGCGGCGGTTACGGCAACACCGTAATCATCCAGCACGGCAACACTTACCGTACCCTTTACGGCCACATGCAAGGCTTCGCTAAGGGCGTGAAAACCGGCGGTAACGTCAAGCAGGGCCAGGTGATCGGCTATATCGGCACCACCGGCCTGTCCACCGGCCCGCATTTGCACTATGAGTTCCAGGTCAACGGCGTCCACGTCGATCCGCTGGGCCAGAAGCTGCCAATGGCTGACCCGATCGCCAAAGCCGAACGTGCTCGCTTCCTAGCGCAGAGCCAACCGCTGATGGCGCGCATGGATCAAGAGAAGGCCACCATGCTGGCATCGAGCAAGCGTTAAGCCATGGCCCTTTATATCGGTGTGATGTCCGGAACCAGCCTCGACGGTCTGGACATTGCCCTGATCGAACAGACTTCGGCGATCAAGCTGATCGCCACGCACTACATTCCCATGCCTGCGTCCCTGCGCGGCGAGCTGCTTGGCTTGTGCGCCAGCGGCCCCGACGAAATAGCCCGCTCGGCGATTGCCCAGCAACACTGGGTGAAGCTCGCCGCGCAAGGCATTCATACCCTCCTCGATCAGCAGCAGCTCAAACCTGCAGCCATTCGTGCGATCGGCAGCCATGGCCAGACCATTCGCCACGAACCGGCACGCGGTTTTACCGTGCAGATCGGCAACCCTGCCCTGCTGACTGAGTTGACCGGCATTACTGTAGTCAGCGATTTCCGCAGCCGTGATGTCGCTGCCGGCGGCCAAGGTGCGCCGCTGGTTCCAGCCTTCCATGAAGCTTTGTTCGAAGAGCGTACCGGTAACCAGGCAGTCTTGAATGTCGGCGGTTTCAGCAATCTGAGTCTGATTGAGCCGACCAAGCCTGTAGCCGGTTTCGACTGCGGCCCTGGGAATGTTCTGATGGACGCCTGGATTCAGCAGCAACGGGGCGAAAACTACGACCGCAATGGCGACTGGGCAAAATCAGGCTCTGTTGAGTCGACATTGCTGGAAGCACTGCTCAGCGATCCGTTCTTCATTACTAAAGGCCCGAAGAGTACCGGCCGCGAAGTGTTCAACCTGCCGTGGCTGGAACAACACCTGTCACGACTACCAGCCTTCGCGGCGGAAAACGTGCAGGCCACACTGCTTGAGCTGACTGCGCTGACCATCGTCGAGTCGCTGCAAAGCGCTCAATCCGATACCCAAGAACTATTGGTCTGCGGTGGTGGCGCGCACAACAGCGCACTGATGAAACGGCTGGCCGACCTGCTTCCCGAGACAACGGTAGCCAGCACCGCGACCCATGGCGTCGATCCGGACTGGGTCGAAGCCATGGCATTCGCCTGGCTGGCCCATTGCTGCCTCGAAGGCATCGCCGCCAACCGCCCAAGCGTCACCGGCGCACGCGGTCTTCGTGTCCTGGGCGCCATCTACCCGGCCTGATCAAATCGCACACAGCAAAACGCCGCAGAACCGTAAGGCTCTGCGGCGTTTTGTTATCTGAAACGAAGAAGCGTCAGATCGAGAACGAAGACCCGCAACCACAGGTCGTGGTGGCATTCGGGTTCTTGATCACGAAACGCGACCCTTCCAGACCTTCCTGGTAATCCACTTCAGCACCTGCCAGGTACTGGAAGCTCATCGGATCAACTACCAGACTCACGCCTTCGCGCTCGACGATAGTGTCGTCCTCGGCCACGTCTTCATCGAAGGTGAAACCGTATTGAAACCCTGAACAACCGCCGCCCGTAACAAATACGCGCAGCTTCAAGCGATCATTCCCCTCTTCATCGACCAGGCTCTTCACCTTGTGCGCGGCACCGTGGGTGAATTGCAAAGCCGTGGGGGTGAAGGATTCGACGCTCATGCTGACTATCTCCCGGCGTTACGCCGCCATAATGAGTGATGACGCGCATTATCCGCTTCTCCTAGAAAATCGGTCAACTATTGTTACGGTATATCAATAAAGCCGACGAGCTGTCCGGAATGCAAAAAGGCCCGTTAGACGGGCCTTTTCGCTGTGCGACTTAAAGTGTTACGGCAGCATTCCGGCGTGAGACAAGCCGAAACGTTCGTCCAGCCCGAACAGAATATTCATGTTCTGTACTGCCTGGCCCGACGCGCCTTTGACCAGGTTGTCGATCACCGACAACACCACCACCAGATCGCCATCCTGTGGACGGTGCACGGCGATGCGGCAAACGTTCGCGCCACGCACGCTACGGGTTTCCGGATGGCTACCGGCGGGCATCACATCAACGAATGGCTCATTGGCATAACGCTTTTCGAACAGCGCCTGCAGATCCACCGAACGATCAACCACGGTCGCGTAGAGCGTGGAGTGAATGCCACGAATCATCGGCGTCAGGTGCGGAACGAAGGTCAGCCCCACATCCTTGCCCGCGGCACGACGCAGGCCCTGGCGAATTTCCGGCAGGTGACGGTGACCTTTCACTGCGTAGGCCTTCATGCTTTCCGACGTTTCGGAATACAGCGAACCTACCGCCGCGCCACGACCGGCACCGCTGACGCCAGATTTGCAGTCAGCGATCAGACGCGAAGTATCGGCCAGACCCGCTTCCAGCAGCGGCAGGAAACCCAGCTGCGTCGCGGTCGGATAGCAACCCGGCACGGCGATCAGGCGAGCTTTTTTGATCTGCTCGCGATTGACTTCCGGCAGACCGTACACCGCTTCATCCAGCAATTCTGGCGCGCCGTGCGGCTGGCCGTACCACTTGGCCCATTCTTCCGCGTCTTGCAGACGGAAGTCCGCCGACAGGTCAATCACCTTGGTCCCCGCAGCCAACAGCTCGCCGGCCAAGGCGTGAGCAACACCGTGCGGCGTGGCGAAGAACACCACATCGCAAGCGCCCAGGGTCTTGATGTCCGGCACGCTGAAGGCCAGGCCGTCGTAGTGACCGCGCAGGTTCGGGTACATGTCAGCCACGGCCAGACCGGCCTCGGATCGGGAAGTGATCACAACCACTTCTGCCTGCGGATGCTGCGCCAACAGACGCAGCAGTTCGACACCGGTGTAACCCGTGCCGCCGACGATACCGACCTTGACCATAACCTGCCCTCAAAGAACCCACTGGAAAGCCGTCGATAATAGGGGCCGCGCGGCCCTGCGACAACCGTCAAGGTGACGTGCGGACGCTCAAGCCTCTACTATCCGGGCTTACCGTGAACCTGGAATAACTAAAAATGCTCTATCTATGGATCAAAGCTTTTCACATCGTCAGCATCGTTTGCTGGTTTGCCGGGCTGTTTTACCTGCCGCGACTGTTCGTTTATCACGCGCAGAGCGAAGACACGATCAGCAAAGAACGCTTCAGTGTCATGGAGCGCAAGCTGTATCGCGGCATCATGGGCCCGGCGATGATCGCCACGCTGATCTTCGGCGGCTGGCTGATCTATCTCAACCCGAGCATCTTCAGCATGGGCGGCTGGATGCACGCCAAACTGACTCTGGTCGTACTGCTGATCGGCTACCACCACATGTGCGGCGCGCAGGTAAAACGTTTTGCCCGTGGCGAAAACACCCGCAGCCATGTCTTTTATCGCTGGTTCAATGAAGTGCCGGTTCTGATATTGCTGGCTATCGTAATTCTGGTCGTGGTCAAGCCGTTCTAACTTCAACAAGAACAGATCTTTGGGGTATTCATCATGTCGCTGCCCGCTTTGCTCGAACAACGTCTGCGTCTGCCCGTAGTGGCGGCGCCGATGTTTCTGATTTCCAACCCTGAGTTGGTGCTCGCCTGCTGCCGCAATGGCGTGGTCGGCAGTTTTCCGGCCTTGAACCAGCGCGAAAGCAGTGGCTTCAAGGCCTGGCTGGAACAGATCGAAGCGGGCCTTGCGACACTGGACAACCCGGCGCCCTACGCGGTGAACCTGATCGTGCACAACAGCAACCCGCGCCTGCAGGCGGACCTGAACATCTGCGTCGAACACAAAGTACCGATCGTCATCACCAGCCTCGGCGCGGTGAAGGAGTTGGTCGATGCGGTGCACAGCTATGGTGGACTGGTCTTCCATGACGTGACCACGCGCCGACACGCCGAGAAAGCGGCCGAGGCTGGGGTCGATGGTTTGATCGCAGTCGCCGCCGGCGCCGGGGGCCATGCCGGTACCTGGAGCCCGTTTGCGCTGATTGCCGAGATCCGTGAGTTCTTCGACAAGACGCTGTTGCTTGCAGGATGTTTGAACCATGGCCATGAGATTCTCGCCGCACAGCTGCTCGGTGCGGATTTGGCCTACTTAGGTACGCGATTTATCGGCACCACTGAAAGTCATGCGCCTGACGCCTACAAGGACATGCTGCTGACAGCCAAGGCTGCGGACATCATTCATACTCCAGCGGTGTCGGGCGTTCCGGCCAGTTTCATGCGCCAGAGCCTGGAAGCGGCGGGTTTCGACATGGCTGCACTGCAAGGCAAGGGCGAAGTGAACTTCGGCGACAAGCTCAAACCCATCAGTGACGAAGCCAAAGCCTGGAAGACCGTGTGGTCGGCCGGTCAGGGCGTCGGGCAGATTGATGACTTGCCGAGCGTGGATCAACTGATTGCGCGCCTCGACGCCGAGTATCGCCAAGCCCAGGAGCGCGCTGCGCAGTTGCCAAAACGCTGGCCACGCTGAAAAAATCAGGCCAGTCGTTTGTGGACTGGCCTTACACTGACGACCTTTCAATTTACTCGCGACAAGGATGCCTCGGCCATGAGCGAACCCCGTTACAAGATCGTTTTCAACGGTGCTCTGCAGCCCGGTGTCGATATCACCACCGCCAAACTCAATTTGGCCGACCTGTTCAAAAGCGATGTCACCGCCATTGAGCGGCTGTTCAGTGGTCGCGCCGTCGCACTCAAACGCGACCTGACCCACAGTGATGCGCAGGCTTACCTGCAGGCGCTGAGCAAAACCGGCATCGACGCCCGGCTTGAACCCGAAACCACCATCGAGCTCAACCTGGCGGACGTCCACGAGCACAGCCCTGCCACCACTGAGCCGCAATCTCCTTACGCGCCGCCGCGGGCCAATGTCGGCGAAAGCCTGCCGGCATTCGCCGTACTCAAGCCGTTCAGTGTCGAAGGCCGCATCGGCCGATTGCGTTTTCTGGCGTGGACAATGGTGCTCAGCCTGGTGACATTGCCGATTGTCGGCATCTTCGCCCTGATCGCTCTGGGGCTGGTCAGCGGTGAGTCGACCACGGGCCTGATCATTGGCGGCATCCTTGCCTTCTTCCTGTTCCTCGGCTTCTTCATTGTCAGCATCCTGTTCAGCGTTCAGCGCTTGCACGATATCGGCTGGTCGGGCTGGCTCTGGCTGCTGAACATTGTCCCGTTCGTGGGCAGCTTCTTCCCTTTCGTGATCATGGTGGTGCCGGGCAATACCGGCGCCAATCAATATGGCCCGCCGCCTCCGCCCAACAGCACGGCGGTCAAGGTGCTCTGCTCGTTGTGGGTCGTGTTCATCGCGTTGATCTTTGCTGGTGGCATCCTCGGCGGCTTCTCCGCCGTCCAGCAGGAATATGAAAGCAATCTGGAAAGCAGCTACGAAAGCGGCTCGGTGACCACCGATGAAATCGACGTCGAAGTCGAGCCGGCAGCAAATTCCGCCGACGAGGCAGCCGAAGCGGCGCAGGCCCCTGTAGACTCTGCGAAAGAATGAACAGCGCTCCCCGCCGTGACACCCGCGTCGTCGGCGCGGAGCTGTTGCGATGGAGAATTGCATGACCCGTTACGCTCTGATCACTGGCGCTTCCAGCGGCATTGGCCTGGCCATGGCCGAAGCGCTGGCCCGGCGCGGCCGCAGTCTGATTCTGGTGGCTCGACAGCGTGATCAGCTGGAAAGTATTGCGATCGAGTTGACCCAACGCTTCGGCGTCGAAGTACTGTTTCGCGCCTGCGATCTGGGCGAGCCGCTGCGCTTGTCCGGCTTTTTGCTGGAGCTGGAAGAAGGCGACCGGCAGATTGACCTGCTGGTGAACTGCGCGGGTATCGGCACCTGCGGCCCGTTTCTCGCGCAGGACTGGATGACCGAGCAAGACCTGATCGAAGTGAACATCCTCGCCCTCACCCGCCTGTGCCACGCGATCGGCAACAGCATGGCGCTGCAGGGTGGCGGGCAGATTCTCAACGTTGCGTCGGTGGCCGCATTCAATCCCGGCCCGTGGATGAGCACTTACTACGCCAGCAAGGCCTATGTTCTGCACTTCTCCGAAGCCTTGCGGGTTGAGCTCAAACAAAGTGCCGTGAAGGTTTCGGTGCTCTGCCCTGGCCCGACGCGCACGGCATTTTTCCGCACGGCGCAACTGAACAGCGACAAACTCAAAGACAGCAAATTACTGATGAGCCCCGAGGAAGTCGCGCTGTACACCGTGCGCGCGCTCGATAAGAACCGAGCAATCATCATCCCGGGGCGCCGCAACCGCTGGTTTGCCTTTTTGCCGCGACTCGGTTCGCGCTGGCTTAATCGCACCATTGTCGGCATGGTCAATAAAGCCTATTGCCCGCGCTAAAGAATCCGGATTCAACGCGGTACACTCGATTCAGCTCAAACAACGGAGAAAACAGCAGTGGATACTCTGTTCACCAAGATCATCAACCGGGAAATCCCGGCCAAGATCATTTACGAAGACGACCAGGTTCTGGCGTTCCACGACATCGCCCCTCAGGCACCGGTGCATTTCCTGGTGATCCCGAAGAAACCGGTGCGCACCCTCAATGACCTGACCGAAGACGACAAGGCACTGGCCGGGCACATTCTGTTCACTGCGCAGCGTCTGGCGCTGGAGCTGGGTTGCGAGGAAGGTTTCCGCGTGGTGATGAACTGCAATGAAAAAGGTGGGCAGACGGTTTACCACATTCATATGCATGTACTTGGCCAGCGCCAGATGAACTGGCCACCGGGCTGATTCACACCGCGACCTGTGTGTTTATGTACTCTTGTGTAGGAGCTGCCGAAGGCTGCGATCTTTTGATCTTTGACGTATGAAAAAAAATCAAAAGATCGCAGCCTTCGGCAGCTCCTACATAACGCAGAACTAGCGCGGCATGACCCAGCGCAAACCTTCCCCGGCCGATTCGGTTAAACTGGTGGCCGAGATTCTTCCCGGAGGTCAGCATGACTACCCAACGTCACTACTCGCCGATTGACCGTCTTCTGCTGCAAGCCGATGCCGCGATGCGTACCCTGCTGCCCTTCAGTGGCCAGCCGTACCGTCCGTCGCCAGCCATTCTGCAGCCGGATACGCAAATGAGCGATGAAGACACCCGCCACGTCGCCGGCCTGATGCGCATCAACCACACCGGTGAAGTCTGCGCCCAGGCGCTATATCAGGGGCAGGCGCTGACCGCCAAGCTGCCGCAAGTGCGCGAAGCCATGGAGCACGCCGCCGAAGAAGAGATTGATCATCTGGTCTGGTGCGAACAGCGCATTCACCAGTTGGGCAGCCATACCAGCGTGCTCAACCCACTGTTTTATGGCATGTCCTTCGGGATTGGCGCGGTGGCCGGGTTGATCAGCGACAAGGTCAGCCTGGGTTTTGTTGCGGCGACCGAGCATCAGGTGTGCAAGCATCTGAATGAACACCTGGAGCAATTGCCCGCAGAGGATGAGAAGTCCCGAGCGATTCTGGAGCAGATGCGCATTGATGAAGAGCATCATGCGGAGAGTGCATTGGAGGCTGGCGGTTTCCGTTTTCCGGCGCCGGTGAAATTTGGGATGAGTATTCTGGCTAAGGTGATGACCAAGAGTACTTATCGGATTTGAGAAGTGTATTGCCGGACAGGGCCCCATCGCTGGCAAGCCAGCTCCCACAGGGGTCTTTGTTTCAACAATAAAAAAGGCGACTGTCCTGAGACAGTCGCCTTTTTTTGTGTGCGTGAATCTTAGGTCGGCATGTTGCGCGCGTAGAAGATTTCGAGCATTTCGTGTTTCACCCGGTCGGTCACTTGAGCACGCTGCTCGGAGGACAGGCTGCTGGTGGCGTCGCCGAACAGGTAGTTATCCAGTTCGAAGTTCTTCAGCAGCATTTTGGTGTGGAACAAGTTCTCCTGGTACACGTTCACGTCGGTCATCTGGTAAGCGTCGCGAGTGTCTTCGGAGAGGTAGTTCTGGATCGAATTGATCTCGTGGTCGATGAAGTGCTTGTTGCCTTCAACGTCACGGGTGAAGCCGCGCACACGATAATCCACAGTCACGATGTCCGAATCGAACTGGTGAATGAGGAAATTGAGCGCTTTCAGCGGTGAGATGACACCACAAGTCGACACGTCGATGTCCACACGGAACGTTGCAATACCGTCGTCCGGATGGATTTCCGGGTAGGTGTGCACCGTGATGTGGCTCTTGTCGAGGTGGGCCAGGATAATTTCGGGCAACGGGCCCGGCGATTCTTCAATCTGGCTTTCAGTCGGGGTTACCGGCTCTTCAGAAATCAGAATCGTGACGCTGGCGCCCTGAGGTTCATAGTCCTGACTGGCAATGTTCAGGATGTTGGCACCAATGATCTCGACAACTTCTGTGAGAATCTGCGTCAGGCGTTTCGCGTTGTACTCTTGATTGATGTACTCGACGTAAGCCTGCTGGTCTTGCGGGGTTTCCGCGTAGCAGATGTCATAGATGTTGAAGCTCAAGGTCTTTGTCAGGTTATTGAACCCGTGGAGCTTGAGTTTGCTTTTCACCGTTAAAAACTCTCTATGTATGCGGCGCAGCCGCGTGATCAAGCATGCCCGTCAAGTGCGAACAACGCACCTGCGTAGGACGGTTAACACCTCTTCGCGATGGCGATTTTGGTTATCTGTTCAGGCGGATGACCCGTCGGCTGACCGATCACTGCCCTGAAAAAAGTGGCGCATTATGCAGACGTCAGCGGGGGATCGCCAGAGTCTGCACTGCTTTTATGATAGTTGAATGTCGGTTCAACCGAGTTCGACGATTTCATAATCGTGAGTGATGGCCACGCCAGCGGCGCCGAGCATGATCGAAGCCGAGCAATACTTCTCGGCGGACAACTCGATCGCGCGTTTGACCTGGGCTTCTTTCAAGCCACGGCCCTTGACCACGAAATGCATGTGAATCTTGGTGAATACCTTCGGATCTTCGGTCGCGCGCTCGGCTTCGAGGAAGGCTTCGCAGCTTTCAACGGCCTGACGCGATTTCTTCAGAATGCTGACCACGTCGAAATTGCTGCAACCGCCCACACCGAGCAGGAGCATTTCCATCGGGCGAACACCCAGATTGCGACCACCGGCGTCCGGCGGACCGTCCATGACCACGACATGACCGCTGCCGGATTCGCCGAGGAACATGGCTTCGCCAGCCCATTGGATGCGTGCCTTCATCGCCCAGACTCCACTGTAAAAAAAGGGTCGCCAGCTTAGCACAGGGGATTGCCCTGACCGCGAGCAGCGTTCCTAGGACGAATGCCCCAACTGTGTAGGTAATTTCTCGAATTTGCGACGAAGTGTCTGTTAAGCTGGCGCCAATTCGCTGGCGCCCATGCCAGCCGTGCAGCGACCGCCTTCAGCGCCTCATAAAAAAATCAAACATCACCGTGCAGTCTTTTCGGGATACAACCATGGTTGCTATTACCCCCACACCCAAAATCAAGAACCTCGACAAGCTGTTGATGCATTGTCAGCGCCGTCGCCATGCGGCCAAGAGCAACATCATTTGTGCCGGCGATCGTTCCGATACGTTGTATTTCATCATCAAGGGTTCGGTGACGATCCTGATCGAGGATGACGACGGCCGCGAAATGATCATCGCCTACCTTAATGCCGGGGATTTCTTCGGTGAGTTGGGCCTGTTCGAGCAAGCCGGTCAGGAACAGGAACGCAGTGCCTGGGTGCGGGCCAAGGTCGAATGCGAAACAGCGGAAATCAGCTACGCCAAGTTCCGCGAATTATCGCAGCAGGATCCAGATATTCTTTACGTCCTCAGCGGACAAATCGCACAACGCCTGCGCAACACCACGCGCAAGGTCGGCGACCTGGCGTTCTTTGACGTGACCGGTCGCGTAGCGCGTTGCCTGCTGGAGTTGTGCAAACAGCCAGACGCGATGACCCACCCGGACGGCATGCAGATCAAGGTGACCCGTCAGGAAATCGGGCGGATTGTCGGTTGTTCGCGGGAGATGGTCGGTCGCGTGCTCAAGGATCTTGAGGAACGCAACCTGGTCGATGTGAAAGGCAAGACCATGGTGGTCTTCGGTACACGCTAAGCCCGAATATCAGGCGCTGTACATCTGCGCCAGCATCAGACGAAACAGCTCATCAAGACGCGCCAAGGCCTGTGGCGCGTTGAATTTCTCATGCAGGGCGATGTGGCTTTGCGCCCTCACCCGTTGCTCCAGGCCGCACGCTTCATTGAAGCGATTGACCGCTGCAACCATCGATTCGCGCTCGTCATCCATCAGCATCGCCCCATGCACCAGACCGACCGGCCGCTGTCCGCCCTGACTCTGGCGCCAGCGCTGAGCGGTGCCGACCATTTTGCGACCGTCGAGGTTAACGTTGAAACGGCCGTCGCAGAATGCGCCGTCGATTTCGCCCAACGATGACGTGCCGCCCAATTCATCGAGCAACTGACAGATCGGATCGCAGAGGCGGTGGTAGCCGGTTTCGATGCGGTTCAGGTCGCCTTCGCTGCGCAGTGGTGCGTAGACCAACGCGATGTTGATGGTGGCGGCGGATTGCGGGACGGGTTCGCCGCCGGTTTCACGCAGCAGGACTGGCCAGCCGGCAGCGGCGGAGACTTCGCAGGCGTGTTCGAAAGCCGGGAGGCGATTGAGGCGGCGTGGCATGACCAGTGCGCGATCGCTGGGTTGCCAGAAGAGAAGGCCGAATTCGGAGTCGCCGGCGCAGACCGAGGCCAGCAAGTCTTGCTCGGCCTGGAGGCCGGCTTCGATGGTCAGCGGGGTTGGCAGCGACATAACAGGCTCCGGCAACATAAGTATCTTCAGCGGTTTCGATGGCCCCTTCGCGAGCAGGCTCACTCCTACAAGGGGAACGCATTCCAACTGTAGGAGTGAGCCTGCTCCGGGCGGCGTTCCGACGATGGCGTCGACTCGGTCTGAAAAAATATCAGTCGAGGGTTGAACCGCTGATCGGCACGCCACGCTCCGGGAAGAACAGGCGCTGCAGTTCAGTGCCCGGATTTTCCGCGCGCATGAATGCTTCACCGACCAGGAACGAATACACGTCGCTGATTTCCATCAGCTCGACATCGGCACGGTTGAGGATACCGCTCTCGGTAATCACCAGACGATCACGCGGAATACGCGGCAGCAGATCGAGGGTGGTTTCCAGGCTGACATCAAACGTATGCAGGTTGCGGTTGTTGACGCCGACCAGCGGCGTATCGAGGGTTTTCAACGCGCGCTCCAGTTCATCACCGTCGTGAACTTCCACCAGCACGTCGAGGCCAACACTTTTGGCCACCGCAGCCAGCTCAGCCATTTTCACGTCGTCCAGCGCGGAGACGATCAGCAGCACACAGTCGGCGCCCAAGGCGCGGGCTTCAACGATCTGGTACGGATCGATCATGAAGTCCTTGCGGATCACCGGCAACTTGCAGGCGGCGCGCGCCTGTTGCAGGTAAGCATCGGCGCCCTGGAAATAATCGATATCGGTCAGCACGGACAGACAGGTTGCCCCGCCCTTCTCGTAGCTTTTGGCGATATCCGCCGGAACGAAGTCCTCGCGGATCACGCCTTTGCTTGGCGAAGCCTTTTTGATTTCAGCGATCACCGCCGGCTGCTTCTTCTTTGCCTGCGCCAGCAATGCCTGGGCAAAACCACGGGGTGCATCGGCCGCCTTGGCCAGACTTTCCAGCTCGCTCAGGCTGACGCGGGCGCTACGCTCGGCGACTTCCTGAACCTTGCGGGCCAGAATGTTTTCCAGAACCGTCGGTACACTCATCCCTCATTCTCCACTCTGAATACCGCGGTAAAGGCACCCAGCTCCTCGAGTTTCTCCCGAGCGAGGCCGGTGTGCAGGGCGTCGTGCGCAAGCTCCACGCCTTGTTTCAAACTGCTCGCCACGTCGGCGGCGTACAGCGCAGCACCGGCGTTGAGCACAATCATTTCGGCGGCTTTCTGGCCGTTCTCGGTCTTGCGCTTGCCGAGGGCATCGCGGATCAGCGCCAGCGACGCTTCCGGGCCGTCGACCGACAGACCGTGCAGGCTCTGGCTCTTCATGCCGAGGTCTTCCGGCTCGACCCAATATTCAGTGATTTCGTTGTTCTTCAGCTCGGCAACAAAAGTCGGCGCGGCGAGACTGAACTCGTCCAGACCGTCCTTCGAATGCACCACCAGCACGTGCTTGCTGCCCAGACGTTGCAACACTTCGGCCAATGGCCGGCACAGTGCCTGGGTGAACACGCCCACCACCTGATGTTTCACACCGGCCGGATTCGTAAGCGGGCCGAGCATGTTGAACAGCGTACGCAGAGCGAGATCGCGGCGCGGGCCGGCGGCGTACTTCATGGCTTTGTGGTGAGTCTGGGCGAACATGAAACCGATGCCGACGTTGTCGATGCAACGCGCAACCTGTACCGGCGTCAGGTTCAGATAAATACCAGCGGCCTCCAGCAAATCGGCGCTGCCGCTTTTACCCGAGACCGCGCGGTTGCCGTGTTTGGCCACGGTGCAACCGGCAGCAGCGACAACAAAGGAAGAAGCCGTCGACACGTTGAAGATGTTCGCACCGTCACCGCCGGTGCCGACCACATCGACCACGCCGTCGAGGGTTTTCAGTTCGACCTGATCGGCCAGCTCACGCATCACTGACACGGCGCCGACGATCTCGTCGATGCTCTCGCTCTTCATGCGCATGGCCATCATGAACGCGCCGACCTGCGCCTCGGTGCATTGGCCGGTCATGATTTCGCGCATCACATCGCGCATTTCTTCGGTGCTGAGATCGAGGTGCTCGACGATACGGCTCAGGGCTGTCTTGATATTCATGGGAAGTCCTTAGCGCGTGCCGCCGGTTTGTTTGAGGAAGTTGGCAAACAGTTCATGACCCTGCTCGGTGAGGATCGACTCGGGGTGGAACTGTACGCCCTCAATGTTCAGGGTCTTGTGACGCAGGCCCATGATTTCGTCGACCGAACCGTCGTCGTGTTGCGTCCACGCGGTGAGCTCGAGGCAGTCGGGCAACGTATCGTGCTTGACGATCAGCGAGTGGTAGCGGGTAACAGTCAACGGATGATTCAGACCTTGGAAAACGCCCTTGTCCTCGTGGAATACCGGGCTAGTCTTACCGTGCATGACTTGGCGCGCGCGCACCACATCACCGCCAAAGGCCTGGCCGATGGATTGGTGGCCGAGGCAGACACCCAGAATCGGCAGTTTGCCGGCGAAGTGTTTGATCGCTTCGATGGAGATACCGGCTTCGGTCGGCGTGCACGGGCCTGGCGATACGACGATGCGCTCGGGCTTGAGTGCTTCGATCTCGGCGACGGTCAATTCGTCGTTGCGCACGACTTTGACGTCGGCACCCAGTTCGCCGAGGTATTGCACGACGTTGTAAGTAAAGGAGTCGTAGTTGTCGATCATCAGCAACATGGCGTTTCGAACCTCTTGAATTCTGACTTGGAGACAGCCTTCAGATGACTTGCCCGCAGGGCGCTGCACGATGTCGGACGCAGGTAGATGCGTCGGCACAGCGGCATTTCAAACAGGCAAGGAAGGCAGAGCGATACAGATCCGGCGGGGCCGGCAGAAAAGATTCAGGCGCGCCAACGCCAGCGGGCGTGTGCCTTGATGACTTGATCCAGAAGTTTGCTGGTGATCAACACGGGGAAGGTCTCGTTCATACGTTCCGGCACAGTAACTTAGCTGGGCGGAGCGTGCAATATGGCCGGGCGTATGGGGGTTAAATCTGCGCGAGGGTTCGCGACCGATGGCAAAAGGCCGGAAGTTTTTGGTACTGTCGTTTCGTTCACCTACAACAATAAATAAACGGACTTGCTCATGATCAAACAGACGTTGTTTGTACCGCTGGCTGGTTGCCTGCTCGCACTGGCTTGTGCTCAGGCCAATGCCGCCCCCAATCCCTACTCGAATTTCGTGGTGTTTGGCGACAGCCTCAACGATGCCGGCACCTTCAGGGACACCGGCGGCCCGGCCGGTTCTACCCAGCGCTACACCAACCGCACCGGCCCCATTTATCTGGACGGCAGCGGCGAATCCCGCGATCTGAACGCCACCCAACGGCTGGGCGCACGTCTCGGCTTCACCCCCGATCAAACCGCCTCCTCCAGCTCGGCCGTGCGTGCCGAGAATGGCCAGGCTGACGGCAACAACTGGGCGGTCGGCGGTTATCGCACCGACCAGATTCTCGATTCGATCACTACGCAGTCGGCCACCGGCGAACGCACCCGCGCCGGCTATCTGCCCTCGAACGGCTTCCGCGCCGACCCGAATGCGCTCTATTACATTTCCGGTGGCGGTAACGACTTCCTCCAAGGCCGCATCCTCAGCCTGCCGCAAGCCAACGCCGGCGCCGATCGCCTGGCTGACAGTGTGCAAGCGCTGCAAACAGCCGGGGCCAAATACGTGATGGTCTGGCTGTTGCCTGATGTCGGCCTGACCCCAGCCATCAACGGCACACCGCTGCAAGCGTTCAGCAGCCAGCTCGCCGCGCAGTTCAACAGCCAGTTGGTCACGCGCCTGCAAGGCATCAACGCGGAAATTATTCCGCTGAACATTCCGGTTTTGCTGTCGGAAGTGTTCGCCGATCCGGGGCGTTTTGGCTTGGCCACTGATCAGAACCTCACCGCGACGTGCTTCAGCGGCAGCGGTTGCCCGGAAAACGCCCGTTACGGCATCAACAGTGCAACGCCGGATCCGACCAAGCTGATTTACAACGACGGCGTGCACCCGACCGAAGCCGGGCAAAAACTGATCTCCGACTACGCCTATTCCCTGTTGGCGGCGCCGTGGGAACTGACGCTACTGCCGGAAATGGCCCACGCCACCGTGCGCGCGCATCAGGATGAACTGCGTAACCAATGGCAGGCGGATTGGGAGAACTGGCAAGCGGTCGGCCAGTGGCGGGCGATTGTTTCCGCCGGCGGCCAGCATCTGGATGTCGACAGCCAAAGCAGCGGCGCCAGCGCCGACGGCAGCGGTTACAACCTTAACGTCGGCGGCAGCTATCGTCTCAACGAAGCGTGGCGTGTCGGTGTGGCGGGTGGTTTCTACCGGCAGAATCTGGAGGCCGGGCATAACGATTCGGACTACAAGCTCAACAGCTACATGGCCACCGCATTCGCCCAGTTCCAGCAGAATCGCTGGTGGGCCGACGCCGCGTTGACCGGTGGCAAGCTCGACTACGACAACCTCAAGCGCAAGTTTGATCTGGGCGCCAGCGAAGGTGCGGAGAAAGGTGATACCGACGGCAGCCTCTGGGCATTCAGCACGCGCATCGGTTACGACATTGCCCAGCCGGGCAGCGAATGGCATCTGTCGCCGTTCGTCAGCGCCGACTACGCCAGCGTCGATGTCGATGGTTATTCAGAGAAGAGCAACCGCGCTACAGCGCTGACCTTCGATGATCAGACCCGCGATTCGAAACGTCTGGGCGTTGGTATTCAGGGCAAGTACAACTTCACCCCGCAAACCCAAGTGTTTGGTGAGTACGCGCACGAGCGCGAGTACGAAGATGACGTGCAGAAGGTCAATATCGCGCTGAATACCTTGCCGGCGAATGACTTCAAACTTGATGGGTATACGCCGCAGAGCCATTTGAATCGGTTGAGTCTGGGCGTGAGCCATAAGCTGACGGCGGATCTGGCGTTGCGTGGCGGGTATTCGTTGCGCAAGGATGATGACTTTACCCAGCAGGGAGTGAATGTTGGGGTGGTGTTGGATTTTTAAGCGGTAGATCGAAAGATCGCAGCCTGCGGCAGCTCCTACAGGGGGTTGTTGCAGGGCATAAAAAAGCGGCGCCCTCACAGGCGCCGCTTTTTTATGGCTCATTTTCTGGGGTGAGAGACATTTACCTGTGGCGAGGGGATTTATCCCCGTTGGGGTGCGAAGCGGCCCCGAAACCAATCACCGCGGTGTATCAGGTAAACCGCGTGCGATGGTTTCACGACTGCTGCGCAGCCGAGCGGGGATAAATCCCCTCGCCACAATGAATCCCACACCAAAGATAAATCCCCATACCACACAAGCCCTCCCCCACAGAGGGTTGGGATCAGTCCGGGGTTTGTTCGGCCAGGGCCACGGCGCGGAACATGGCGCGGCGTTTGTTCAGGGTTTCTTCCCATTCCAGGGCCGGCACCGAGTCGGCGACGATGCCGCCACCGGCCTGCACGTGCAGTTCGCCGTTTTTGATCACTGCGGTGCGGATGGCAATCGCGGTGTCCATGTTGCCGTTCCAGGCGAAGTAACCGACCGCGCCGCCATACACACCACGCTTGACCGGCTCCAGTTCGTCGATGATTTCCATCGCACGAATCTTCGGAGCGCCGGACAAGGTGCCCGCCGGCAGAATTGCCCGCAGTGCGTCCATCGCCGTCAGCCCATCTTTCAGCTGGCCGGTGACGTTGGAAACGATGTGCATCACGTTGGAATAACGCTCGATGACCATTTTCTCGGTGAGCTTCACCGAACCAATCTCCGAAACACGCCCCGTATCATTACGGCCCAAATCGATCAGCATCAAATGCTCGGCGATCTCTTTGTCGTCCGACAGCAGATCTTCTTCCAGCGCCAGATCGGCTTCTTCGGTCGCGCCACGTGGGCGTGTGCCGGCGATCGGGCGCACGGTAATCAAATTGTCTTCGACGCGCACCAGCACTTCCGGCGAACTGCCGACGACGTGGAAGTCGCCGAAGTTGAAGAAGTACATGTACGGCGTCGGGTTGAAGCAACGCAGCGCGCGGTACAGATCAATCGGTGCAGCGTTGAAGTCGATCGACATGCGCTGCGACGGCACGACCTGCATGCAGTCACCGGCGAGGATGTATTCCTTGATGGTGTCGACGGCTTTTTCGTAATCGTCCTGAGTAAAACTGGAACGGAATACTGGATCAGCCGATTGCTGCTTGCTGAAATCCAGGCCACGGCGCGGGGTGATCGGCTGGCGCAGTTGCTCCAGCAATTCCTGCAAACGTGCCTGACCTTGTTCGAAAGCATCGGCCTGCGCAGGGTCGGCGAGAACGATCGCGTGCATCTTGCCGGCGAGGTTGTCGAACACCACAACGGCGTCGGACACCATCAGCAAAATATCCGGCACACCCAATGGATCCGGGTTAGGGCACTTGCCCAAGCGCTTCTCGACATAACGCACGCAGTCGTAACCGAAGTAACCCACCAGACCACCGTTGAAGCGCGGCAGACCGGCAATGGTCGGCACGTTGTAACGCGCCTTGAAGGATTCGACGAAGGCCAGTGGGTCTTCAACGTCGTGGCTTTCGGTCTCGACGCCATCAACGGTGATGCTGACGTGATGATCGTGAACGCGCATGACCGTGCGGCACGGCAGACCGATGATCGAGTAACGCCCCCACTTCTCGCCACCCTGCACCGATTCGAGCAGGTAGGAGTTGGGCTGGTCGGCCAGTTTCAGGTAGATCGACAGCGGCGTGTCGAAGTCGGCCAGGGTTTCGCAGGCCAACGGAATGCGGTTGTAGCCGTCAGCGGCCAAGCGCAGGAATTCTTCGCGGATCATAAGGTGCCTCGTGGTGTGAGGTGCTATCAGTCAGGTATGCAAACGCGCCGGCAGGCCGGCCAGAAAGAAGTCAGGCGCGCCAACGCCAGCGGGCCAGGGCCTTGATGACTTTCATCCAGAGTTTGCGAGTGACCACCACGATGGCGTTTCCAGAATGGGATTGAGAAGCGTCGGGCAACGTTATCTCAGCGGCCGAACCGAGGCAACCGGGAATTAGCTTGCGCAGATCGTCGATCACCAGCGCCGGCGATTCTTCGGCAATCGGTCGGCCATGGTTGTAGCCGTAACTCAGCGCCACGCACTTGACCCCCGCCGCTTTCGCCGCCAGCACATCGCTGCGCGAATCGCCGACGAACAACGATTGCGAGGCCGGGATGTTGGCCATTTTCATCACGAAAAACAGCGCCGCCGGGTCAGGCTTCTTCTGCGGCAAGGTATCGCCGCCGATGATCCACTTGAAGTAGCGGCCGATCTTCATCTGATCCAGCAACGGCGCGACAAAGCGCTCGGGCTTGTTGGTGATCAGCGCCATGGCCACGCCTTGCTTGTGCAGCCACTTGAGGGTGTCGCGCACGCCGGGATAGACCACGGTCAGCTCATGGCTGGCGCCGTAAGCCTCCATGAACACTTCCAGCGCATGCTCGGCCTCGACGTCATCCACCGCCGAATGATCGATGCCACCGGCCAAAGCACGGCGCACCAGAACCGGCGCGCCGTTGCCAACCCACTCGCGCACCGCTTCGATGCCGGCAGGCTGGCGGCCGAGGGAGAGCAGCATGGTGTCCACCGCCGCTGCCAGGTCTGGAACCGAGTCGATCAGCGTGCCATCCAGATCGAACATCACCAGCCGTGGCAGTTTTCCCGGGAACAGCTGCTCAAATCCGCTCATGGGCGCGCCAGCGCCAGTTCGGAGCGCATCTTGTCGATGACTTCCTGGTAGTTCGGCGCATTGAAGATTGCCGAGCCGGCGACAAAAGTGTCAGCGCCAGCCGCGGCGATTTCGCGAATATTGTTAACGTTGACACCGCCGTCGATTTCCAGACGGATGTCACGGCCCGAAGCATCGATGATCGCCCGCGCTTCACGCAGTTTGTCGAGGGTACCGGGAATGAATTTCTGCCCGCCGAAACCCGGGTTGACGCTCATCAGCAAGACCATGTCGACCTTGTCGATCACGTACTTGAGCACGTCCAGCGGGGTCGCCGGGTTGAACACCAGACCGGATTTGCAGCCGCCTTCACGGATCAGCTGCAGCGAGCGATCAACGTGCAGCGTGGCTTCCGGGTGGAAGGTGATGTAAGTCGCGCCGGCTTCGATGAAGTCGCCAACGATGCGATCCACCGGGCTGACCATCAGGTGCGCGTCGATCGGCGCGGTGACACCGTACTTGCGCAACGCCGCGCAAACCATCGGGCCGATGGTCAGGTTGGGTACGTAGTGGTTGTCCATGACGTCGAAGTGGACAAAGTCGGCGCCAGCGGCGAGAACGTTGTCGACTTCCTCGCCGAGGCGGGCGAAGTCGGCGGAGAGAATCGACGGAGCAATTACGAAGGGCTGCATGACGCACCTTTTCTGAGCTAAATCACGATGGCGCGCATTGTAGCCTCATGCATTGCTGCGCGCACCGTGACCGCGATGATCAGTACGCCGCTCGGTAAATCTTCTCGATATCGACGGCGCTGAGTTTGCGCGGGTTATTGCGCATCAAGCGCTCGATCCCCGCGGCTTCTGCGGCCATGGCCGGGATCGCTTCTTCCGGCACACCGAAACTGCGCAGCCCGGCAGGAATTTCCACCGCTGCGCACAGGTCGGTCATCGCCTGCACGGCTTTGTCGGCGGCTTCGGCGGGGCTCAGATGAGCGGTCTTCACCCCCATGGCTTCGGCAATATCCTGCATGCGCTCGACGCAGGCCATCTTGTTCCAGGTCATGACATACGGCAGCAGCAAGGCATTGCTGACGCCATGGGCGATGTTGAAGCGCCCGCCCAGCGGATACGCCAGCGCATGCACCGCACCGACCCCGGCATTGCCGAACGCCATACCGGCCATCAGGCTGGCGGTGGCCATGTCTTCGCGCGCTTGCAGATTGGCGCCGTTGGCGTAGGCCTTGGGCAGGGCTTTGGCGATCAGCTTGATCGCGCCGATGGCCAGCGAGTCGGTGATCGGCGAGGCGTTGACCGACAGATAGGATTCGATGGCGTGCACCAGCGCGTCGACGCCACTGGCAGCGGTGACGCTGCGCGGGCAGGTCAGGGTCATCTGCGGGCTGACCAATGCGACGTCCGGCAAAAGATAGTCGCTGACGATGCCTTTCTTCAGTTGCGCGACTTTGTCCGAGAGAATTGCGACGTTGGTGACTTCGGAACCGGTGCCGGCGGTGGTCGGGATGGCGATCAGCGGCGGGCCTTTGCGCGGCACCTGGTCGACGCCGAACAGATCTTCCAGCGCACCGTGATATCCGGCGTACGCGGCGACGCTTTTGGCGATGTCGATGGCACTGCCGCCACCTAGGCCGATCAGGCCGTCATGCCCGCCCTCGCGGTAGACGCGCATGCAGTCTTCGACGATGGCGATTTCCGGGTCGGGCAGGACGCGGTCGAAAATCTCGTAGTCACGCCCGCCCAATTGGCACAGCGCCAGCTCGACGGTGCCGGATTTGACCAGCGCGGCATCGGTGACAATCAGCGGGTTGTCGATGTCGAGGCGTGTGAGTTCGGCGGCCAGTTGTTCGATGGCGGCGGCGCCGGTGATCAGTTTGTGAGCGATTTTGAACTGGGACAGACTCATCGTGCGCAGCCTCTTATAGATGTGGGAGCTGGGCACAAGATTAGCTGGGGATTTGGGGTTGTCTGCTATTCAGGTGGTGAATGACGCATCCCTGATTGTTCCCACGCTCTGCGTGGGAATACAGCCGGGGACGCTCTGCGTCCCATCCTCGAGCGGGAACGCGGAGCGTCCCGAGAGGCATTCCCACGCAGAGCGTGGGAACGATCAGCGTCAGACCTGGGCGGTGCGCAGTTTTTCGCTGCGCCCGCGTAGCCATTCCAAGGTCAGCAGCAGGATGACCGAGAAGGCAATCAGCAAGGTCGCCGCAGCGGCAATCGTCGGACTGAGGTTCTCGCGAATCCCGCTAAACATCTGCCGAGGCAATGTCGCCTGCTCGGGACCTGCGAGGAACAGCGTCACCACCACCTCATCAAACGAAGTCGCAAACGCAAACAGCGCCCCGGAAATAACCCCCGGTGCAATCAACGGCAAGGTCACCCGACGGAACGCCGTCAGCGGTGAAGCACCGAGACTAGCCGCCGCACGCACCAGATTGTGATTAAACCCCTGCAACGTCGCCGACACCGTGATGATCACAAACGGCACGCCCAGCACCGCATGCACGACGATCAGCGAGAAGAAGCTGTTGCCCAACCCCAACGGCGCGAAGAACAGGTAACTCGCCACACCGATAATCACCACCGGCACTACCATCGGTGAAATCACCAGCGCCATTACCAGCGCCTTGCCGGGGAAGTCGCCACGGGTCAGGCCAATCGCCGCCAGCGTACCGAAGATCATCGCCAGCACCGTCGCCGCCGGGGCGACGATGATGCTGTTCTTCAGTGCGCGCATCCATTCCGCCGAGGCGAAGAAGTCGTGGTACCACTGCAGCGAGAAACCCTGCAGCGGATAGACCAGAAAACTTCCCGAGTTGAACGACAGCGGAATGATCACCAGCACCGGCAGAATCAAGAACAACAGAATCAGGCCGCAGAGAATCCGCAGGCTGTAGAACCACACCCGTTCGATGGGCGACATGTAAGGACTCAGCATCTCAAATTCCCCCTTAGCTCAGGCGCAGGCGACTGGCGCCTACCAGCCAGCTGTAAATCAGATAAAGCACCACGGTCGCCAGCAGCAACAACCCGCCCAGTGCGGTGGCCATGCCCCAGTTGATGCTGGTGTTGGTGTAGAAGGCGACGAAGTAGCTGACCATTTGATCGTTCGGGCTGCCGAGCAGCGCCGGGGTGATGTAGTAGCCGATGGCGAGAATGAACACCAACAGGCACCCGGCGCCGACACCGGCGTAGGTTTGCGGGAAGTACACCCGCCAGAAACTGGCGAACGGGTGGCAGCCGAGGGAAATCGCCGCGCGCATGTAGGTCGGCGAGATGCCTTTCATCACGCTGTAGATCGGCAGGATCATGAACGGCAGCAGGATGTGCACCATCGAGATGTACACACCGGTGCGGTTGAACACCAATTCCAGCGGTTTATCGATGATGCCCATGGCCATCAGGCCGCTGTTGATCAGCCCGCCCGATTGCAGCAGCACGATCCATGCGGCGACGCGCACCAGAATCGAAGTCCAGAACGGCAGCAGCACCAGAATCATCAGCAGGTTGCTCTGCCGCGATGGCAGGTTCGCCAGCAGGTAGGCCAGAGGATAGGCGAGCAGCAGGCAGATCACGGTGATCACCAGGCCCATCCAGAACGTGCGGGCGAAGATGTCGAGGTAGATCGCCTGATCCGGGGTGGCCGGGGCGATTTCGCCGAGGTCGTCGATGCGGTGATCGACGGACGCCAGCAAGTAATACGGAGTGATGCTGCTGGTGTTGCGTTTGACCGCTTGCCAGTAGGCCGGGTCGCCCCAACGTTCGTCGAGTGCTTCGAGGGCTTCTTTATAAGAGGCCGGTTCGCTGGCGAAAGGCAGCGCCCGGGCGGTTTTGGTCAGCAGGCTGCGATAGCCGGCCAACTCCATGTTCAAGCGCTTGGACAGATCGCCCAGCGTCTGGTTTTTGCGTGCTTCGGCGAGGTCTTCGCTGGCGGCTTTGTAGACCGGTTCAGCGGGCAGGCCGCGGCCGTCCCAACTGGCGATGGCCGCCACGGTGCGCGGCATGCCGCCGACCACTTCGGGGTTGCCGACGCTTTTGTAGAGCAGCGCCACGATCGGCACCAGAAACACCAGCAACAGAAACAGCACCAACGGCGCGATCAGCGCTTGAGCCTTCCAGCGGTTGACCCGCTCGGCGCGCTTGAGCTTCTGCTTCAAGGTGGGGCTGTTGCCCTCGTTCAGGGGAACGGCGATGGCCATGACGTACTCCGCAAATCTTTGATCGTTACAGAGGCGGCGAACCACCTCGAACTTTAGCTACTGATCGTTCCCACGCTCTGCGTGGGCACGCATCCAGTGACGCTCTGCGTCACACGAGGACGCGGAGCGTCCCGGGCGGCATTCCCACGCAGAGCGTGGGAACGATCATCCGGTACACCGTCGGCCCGTGTGACGTGCTTATTTCGCAGCCCAGGAGTTGAAGCGCTGTTCCAGTTGCTCGCCGTTGTCAGCCCAGAAGCTGACGTCGATCTGCACCTGGTTGGCGATGTTTTCCGGGGTGGTCGGCATGTCTTTCAGGACATCCTTGGCCAGCAGCGGCACAGCCTGGGTGTTGGCCGGGCCGTAGGCGATGTTTTCCGAGTAGGTCTTCTGCTGTTGCGGCTGTACCGAGTAGGCGATGAACTTCTTCGCCGCTTCCGCGCGTTTGGCGTCCAGACCTTTCGGGATCGCCCAGGCGTCGAAGTCGTAGATGCCGCCGTTCCACACCACTTTCAGGTTGGACTCTTTCTGCACCGCCGCGATGCGACCGTTGTAAGCCGAGCTCATCACCACATCACCGGAGGCGAGGTATTGCGGCGGTTGCGCGCCGGCTTCCCACCACTGAATGCTTGGTTTCAGCTCATCAAGTTTCTTGAACGCGCGATCCTGGCCGCCCTTGCTCGCCAGCTCTTTGTAGACGTCTTTCGGCGCCACACCATCGGCCATCAAGGCGAATTCGAGGGTGTACTTGGCGCCTTTGCGCAGGCCACGCTTGCCCGGGAATTTCTTGGTATCCCAGAAATCCGCCCAGCTGGTCGGCGCGGTTTTCAGCTTGTCGGCGTTGTAAGCCAGCACGGTCGACCAGACGAAGAAACCTACGCCGCACGGCTGAATCGCGCCTTTGACGTAGTCTTCGGTTTTGCCGAACAGTGCCGGGTCGAGTTGTTCGAACATGTCTTCGTCGCAACCACGGGACAGTTCTGGCGATTCAACTTCGACCAAGTCCCACGACACGCTCTTGGTGTCGACCATGGCTTTGACTTTGGCCATTTCGCCGTTGTATTCGCCAGCGACGATCTTGCCGTTGCCCGCTGCTTCCCACGGTGCATAGAAGGCTTTGACTTGCGCCGCCTTGTTCGCCCCGCCAAACGACACCACGGTCAAATCCGGGCCAGCGGCCATTGCGCTGGCCGCACCCATCAGGCCCAGGGTCAGGGCGGTGAACTTCAGGGATCTCAACATTTATTGTTCTCTCCACGTGCAGGGTTGGTGTTGGTATTGCCGGGGCGATCAGTTCGCCTCTAAAAGCGGATCAAGCGCGCGAACGTGCTCGACCTGCCAGCCAAGCGGAACCACGTCACCGACGGCGAGCGCAGGATCGAGCTCGGCAATCGGTTGTTTCACGAAGAAGTCGGTCTTGCCGCAGACTTCCAGGCGCACCCGGACGTGGTCGCCCAGATAGATGAATTCCGCCACCCTCCCTGAGAAGCGGTTGACGCATTGATCGCTCGAACCGTTGAGGCTGACGCGCTCCGGACGGATCGACAGGGTCACCGGTTCGCCGGTCTGGCCGACATTGACCGCCAGCGCCTCGACCTTTTCGCCACGGCCCAACTCGACCACGCAGCGCTCGCCGGTCTGGCTGAGCAGGCGGCCGTTGAGGCGGTTGTTCTCGCCGATGAAGTTGGCCACGAAGGTGTTTTTCGGTTCTTCGTAAAGCGTGCGCGGCGGGGCGATCTGCTGGATTTCGCCTTGATGGAATACCGCGACGCGGTCGGACATGGTCAGCGCTTCACCCTGATCGTGGGTCACGTAGACCACGGTCACACCGAGGCGCTGGTGCAGGTGTTTGATTTCCATCTGCATGTGTTCACGCAATTGTTTATCGAGGGCACCGAGGGGTTCGTCCATCAGCACTAGTTGCGGTTCGAATACCAGCGCGCGCGCCAATGCCACACGTTGCTGCTGACCACCGGACAATTGCGCCGGGTAGCGTGAGGCGAATGCGTCGAGCTGAACCATGCTGAGGACTTTCTTCACGCGGTCACTGACGTCGCTTTTGTTCAGGCCACGGACGGTCAGCGGGAACGCGAGGTTTTCAGCGACGGTCATGTGCGGGAACAGTGCGTAGTTCTGGAACACCATGCCGATGTCGCGCTTGTGCGGCGGCACGTTGTTGATCGAGCGTCCGGCCAGCAGAATCTCGCCGGCAGTCGGCGTTTCGAAACCGGCGAGCATCATCAGGCTGGTGGTTTTCCCGGAACCGGATGGCCCGAGCAGGGTAAGAAATTCGCCTTTGCGAATGTCCAGGTTGAGGTCTTTGACGATCAGGTTCTCGCCGTCGTAGCTCTTCTGCACTCCACGAAAGCTGACCAGCACATCACTGGCCCCTGCGTTTGTATCGACCTGGCTCATACCCACACCTTTGTTGTTGATGACTGCTTGTGGATTAAGCCTAGTGGTTGCTGACAGGCACGCAAATCGGGGCGCAGGAGAGAATCGCCTCAGCCGGATGGAAGGTTGGGGGTAGGGATTGCCCTACAAGGATGGCGCAAACGGATATGGCAGTGACAAGGGACAAGCTGCGAGCCACAAGAACAAGCAAAAGCCCCTGTCGCTCACAGATATGCCCACAATCCCGACGGCTGCGGAGATCCCCTGTAGGAGTGAGCCTGCTCGCGATGACGTCCTCTCAGCCAACACTGCAGCGACTGACCCACCGCTATCGCGAGCAGGCTCACTCCTACAGTTTTGACCGCAGTGATTGTCAGAGGAGTTTATGTTCCATCGCGTATTTGACCAGTTCGGCCAGCGAGGTGATGTTGAGCTTCTGCATCAGCCGCGCTTTGTGGGTGCTGATGGTTTTGCTGCTCAGCGCCAGTTGCTGGGCGATGTCGTTGACGTTGGCGCCTTGGGCCAGGCGCTCGAACACCGAGAATTCGCGTTCGGACAATAGCGAATGCAGCGGCCGGGCATCGGTCAGGCCGACTTCGAAGACCATGCGGTCGGCCAGGTCCGGATCAATGTAGCGACCACCCGCCGCGACTTTGCGGATCGCCGTGAGCAGCAGCGCCGGATCGCTGTCCTTGGTCGCATAACCGGCGGCGCCGACCTTGAGCGCACGCGCGGCCATCTGCGCTTCGTCATGCATCGACAGCACCAGAATCGCCGGTGGATTGTTCAATGCGCGGATGCGCGGGATCGCCTCCAGACCATTGACCCCGGGCATGGAGATGTCGAGCAGCACCACTTCACACGGTACATGGCGCAGGGTTTCCAGCAGTTGCTCACCATTGCTCGCCTCGCCCACCACTTGCAGATCCTTGGCCAGGCCAATCAACTGCTTGATGCCCTCGCGGACGATGGTGTGGTCTTCGGCTACCAGAACACGGATCACTTGCACTCTCCTCGGTTGTTGTTTTTAAGGGTAAAAGCGATCCAAAGGCACCCACACTTTAAGACTGGTGCCCTCCCCCGGCTCACTCTCCAGCACCAACCGCCCACCCATGATCAACACCCGCTCACGCATGCCGACCAAACCAAACGAAGTTGGCCTACCCGTGGCGGCGACAAATCCTACGCCATCATCGGCGACCGTCAGGCACAACTCATCGCCCGCAAGCTCGAGCGTCAGTTCCACAGTATGCGCCTGAGCATGACGCATCACGTTGGTCAGCGCCTCCTGCAAAATCCGGAATAAGCCAATGGCCTTGGCGTCACTGAGCGCCGGCAGATTGTCCGGCACCTGCACCAGACACGGAATCTGCGTGCGCGCTTCAAATCGCCGCGCCTGCCACTCGATCGCCGACGCGATCCCGGCATCGAGAATCGGTGGGCGCAACGCCGTCGCGACATCCCGCACCAGCTGGAACAACTGCGCGATCAAACGCTTCATGCTGTTCAGCCGTTCATTCAGCCCTGGGTCGAGTTGCGCGTAGGCCAATTCGCACATCGATGTCTCCAGTTTCAGCACCGTGAGCATCTGCCCCAGCTCATCGTGAACTTCGCGGGCGATGCGCGCCTTCTCTTCTTCGCGCACGCTCTCCAGGTGCGCCGACAGTTCGCGCAGTTGCTCACGCGACGCCGCCAGCTCCAGTTCGATGCGTTTGCTTTCGCTGATGTCCCAGACGATACCGTCCCAGACATACGCGCCATCTTCCAGTTGCCGGGTGATCGCCTTGATCTCGGCCCAACGCTGTTCGCCCTGCCGGGTGAGGATTCTGCCCTGCCACGACCAGTCGCTGTCGGTGTCCAGCGCCTGATCCTGGGTGCGGTGATAACTGGCCCGGTCGTCCGGATGGACCAGACTGCGCAGGCCCATATCGCGATGGGCGATGACGGCCGGGGCATAACCGACAAGGCTCTCGCTGCCTTCGCTGATGTAGGCAAAGTCGATCTGCCCGGTCACCGGCGCACGCTCCAGACGAAACACCAGCCCCGGCACGTTGGCGGCGATGCCTTGCAGCCGCGCCTCGCTTTCCTGCAACGCGGCCAGGGCGCGACGGCGCTCGGTGACGTCAGTCAGGTAAACCACCAGATACTCACTGTCACGAAAACGCAAAAAGCTCAGCGAAACATCCGCCGGCAAAATACTGCCGTCAGCGCGCACGCAACTGGTTTCAAAACTCAGCGGCCCTTCTTCACTGGCCCGCGCACGCTTCCACAGGTTGAGCCAGCGATCCATGTGCAGGCCCGGTTCGAAGTCGATCAGCGGCCGTTCGATCAATCCGCCTGCGGAGTAACCGAGCATGTTCTCTGCCGCACGATTGGCGTAGCGCACATGGCTGTCCCAATTGACCCAGAGGATGCCAACGGTGCTCTGATCGATGGAAAACTGCGTCAGCCTCAGCGCTTCTTCGCTGGCAGCGCGCAAAGCGATGTCTTCGCGGGCGGCAAGCAGGCGCTGTTCAAGGCTGTGCTGTTGGCGCCGCTGCCAGAACACGATCGCCACGCAACTGAGCAGCATCACCGCGAACAACAGGCTGAGGTTCTGCCAGAAACCGGGCGACTCCGACAGTCGCGGGTATTTCGGCTGCAGCCATTGATTGTGCAGGCGCTCCAGATCTTTCGCCGGGATCGCGCGTAAAGCGCTTTGGACGATACCGGCCAGTTCCTGCCAATCCCGACGCGAGGCGACCCGCAACAATTGCGGCAGACCGATATCACCGACCACCACCAGTTCGGCGAACTCCGGCTCTGCTGACAATCGACCGAGTTGCGCCTCATCGACTACCGCATAAGACGCCTGCTGACTCAGCAACAATTGCAGCGCCTGACGTTCGAGCGGCACGCCTTGCAGGTTGAGATGGGGATAGTTGCCCCGCAGATAATCGGCGGTGGTGCTCGGCATGCGCACGGCGACGCGGGTCTGGCCGTCGAGTTTTTCCAGATCGATCGTGCCGCTGGCTTTCTGGTCGCTGACCACCAGTTGCGGCACCCGCATGTACGGATCGGAAAATTGCCAGAGACGCAGCGCGACCGGGGTTTGCATCAGGCCCGGGGCGATGTCGATTTCGCCCTCGCGCACCGCTGCTTCCAGTTGCGCGAGGTCTTGAAAGTTGCGCCAGCTCAGTTCGACATTGAGCACCCTGGCCAATGCTTTCATCAGTTCGACGTTGGCCCCGGACAGCTTCTGCAAACGCCGGTCGTATTGCGCAAACGGCGCCTGCAAGACCAGACCGACGCGCAACTCATGGTGCTGCGCGAGCCATTGCTGCTGGCTCGGCGACAATGGTGCGACCGGTGTCGGCGGCGCAGGCGCTGCCCAGCCCATCAAGGGAAACCACAAACAGCCGATAACCCACAGGCAGCAAAATCGCTTCATTGAAGTCTCATACACTGACAAATTCTGACCAACCCATTAGGCTGCCGGGATACTTTCTGGCCTGGAATAACCGATGCCCTCTGTTTACCGCCTGGCAATGCCAGCATTGTGCCTGTCGCTGATCCTGCCTTGTGCGTTTTCCGTCGAAGCCGCCGATCCGGCGCCTGCCGCCACGGCAGAAAAACCCGCCGAAGAAAAACCGCTCGAACGCCAGCCACTGCTTGAGCGTAGTCAGGAAGAGGCCGCCGCACTCGGCCGTACGGTTCCGGCGCAAGAGCAGCAACAGTTGCAGGCTGGCGGCGAGACGTTCCTCGCCCTGTGGAAAAACGCCAACACCGCTGAACCCAAAGGTGCGGTCATTATTATCCCAGGCGCCGGCGAAACCGCTGACTGGCCTCAGGCAATCGGCCCGTTGCGGCAGAAACTGCCCGACGCCGAGTGGAGCAGCCTGAGTATCAGCCTGCCTGATCTGCAAAGCGATGCGATCGCACCGCGCGTCATCGAGCCCGTCGCCGCGCCGAAAGCGCCGGAGACCGGCAGCAAGGATGCCACCACCGCACAACCGATCGAGCAAGCCGCGGGCGGTGAAGCCGAGGTCGCCGATCAGGTCGTCGCCGAGACCGTGGAAGAACAGGAAAAGGCAGACGGCGAGCGCATCTTCGCGCGCATCGACGCGGCCATTGCCTACGCCGAACAACAGGGCGCGCGCAGCATTGTCGTGCTCGGTCATGGCACCGGTGCTTATTGGGCGGCGCGTTATTTGAGCGAGAAACAGACCGCGCAGGTGGCGAAGTTTGTCATGGTCGATGCACAGACACCGGCCAAGGCCAAACCGCCACTGGCGGAATTGACGCCGACGCTGAAATTGCCGACGGCGGATATTTTCTACATGGACAAGGCGCTGGATCGCAATGCCGCACTGGAGCGCATGCAGGCGAGCAAGCGTTTGAAGACCTCGGCGTTCAGCCAGGTGGCGTTGCAGGTGTTGCCGGACAAGAAGGCAGAGCAGGAACAGTTGTACCGTCGGGTGCGCGGCTGGTTGAATCCACAGAACAGCGACTGATAACAGCAAAAGCAAAAAGATCGCAGCCTTCGGCAGCTCCTACAGGAAATGTATTCCAAGGTAGGCGCTGCCGAAGGCTGCGATCTTTTGATCTTCAACGGTCAGCGAAAATCGCGTCGCTCGCGGATCAGCGTGTAGGCACTGTGCAGCTCCCGCGTCTTCTCGGTCGCTTCCCGCACCTGCGCCGCCGTCGCCCCCGTGCCGGCAATCTTGTCCGGATGATGCCGACTCAGCAGCCGCCGGTATGCGCGTTTGATCTGCGCCGGTTCGGTATTGGCTGAAACACCGAGCAAACGCATCGCGTCCTGATAACTCACCGCCGCGCTGACAATCGGTCGCTTGCCGGGCTCGTAATCACTGGCCAACGCCTGCACCTGATGCGTCGTCCAGCCCAGCCACTTGCCCCATTGCGCCAACAACTCACGCTCATTGACGCCCGCGCGGCCATCGGCCCAGACCATCCGCCAGCAAGCACGCAAAACCCCTTCGGACGCGTGCGGCTGCGCACTCAGGCGTTTCAGATAACCACGCAGATTATCGCTACCAGACTTGCCACGGTTGAACGCGGCAATCGCCCGACGCGTCGCCGGCTCACTCATCTCCAGCGCGCGCATTTCGTTGCGCGCCTGGTGAATATGCCCGTCGGTAACACGGCCATCGCTCTTGGCCAGACGCCCGAGCAACACGAACAACAATTCATCGTTGCGCAGCATCGGCCGACCGCCGAGCTTCTCGCGCAAATGCCCCCAGCTCTGCAAGTGCAAACGCCGATCCAGCGCCTGTCCCAACAAAGCGCCAAGCATGGCCCCCGGAATGCTGGCAATCGCAAAACCCGCACCGGCTCCAATCAGAGTCCCTGGCCACAACATCTCAGCGACTCGCTTCTATCAAGGTTTCGGCTTCGGCCAGACGCTCGTGGGTGCCGACATCGACCCAGTGACCTTTCAAGCGTTCGCCGCTGACCTCGCCTTGCACCATGGCTTGGCGTAGCAGCGGGGCCAGTTTGAAAGCACCGTCGCTGCAGCCGTCGAACAATTGCGGATGAAGCACGGCGATGCCGCTGTAGGTCAGGGTCGCGGCGCCGGCCTGGCCATCGACCACTTGACCGTCAACCAGACTGAAGTCGCCAGTCGGGTGATGCGCCGGATTGTCTGCCAGCACCAGATGCGCCAGGCCGTTGATCGGCTGATGCAGCACGCTGAAGTCGTAATCGGTCCAGATATCACCGTTGACTACCAGAAACGCATCGTCACCAAGCAATGGCAGCGCACGAAAAATCCCGCCGCCGGTTTCCAGCGGCTCGCCTTCCGGCGAGTACTGAATGCTCACGCCAAATTGCGAGCCGTCGCCCAGATAATCCTCGATCTGCTGGCCGAGCCAGGCGTGGTTGATCACGATCTCGTCAAACCCTGCGGCCGCGAGGGCGCGCAGGTGATATTCGATCAAGGGCACGCCGCCGGCGCGCACCAGCGGTTTCGGGGTGGTCAGGGTCAACGGGCGCATGCGCTCGCCTTTGCCTGCCGCCAGAATCATTGCCTTCATGCTGTTGCTCCACCCCGCAGGCTGGTGAACAACGCTTGCAGCTCCGCCAGCTCAGGACGACGCGCGATCACTGCTTCTATATAAGAGAAGAAGCGCGGCACGTCGGCCAGATAGCGCGGCTTGCCGTCGCGATGGCAGATGCGCGCGAAAATGCCGATGACTTTCAAGTGGCGCTGCACGCCCATCAGGTCGCTGGCACGCAGGAAGTCCTCAAAGTCCGGCTGCACCGGAATGTTCAGCGCCGAAGCTTGCTGCCAATAGTTTTCCAGCCAGCCACGCACACGCTCTTCCGGCCAACTGAGGAAGGCGTCCTTGAACAGGCAGGTAACGTCGTAGGTCACCGGGCCGTAGACCGCATCCTGGAAATCCAGCACACCAGGGTTCGGCTCGCTGAGCATCAGGTTGCGCGGCATGTAGTCGCGGTGCACCAGCACTTTGGGCTGGGCCAGGGCGCTGTCGATCAACAGGTCGCTGATCTGCTGCCACTGTTGTTGCTGGGTCGAATTGAATTCGACGCCCAGTTCACGCTTCACGTACCACTCAGGGAACAGTTCCAGCTCACGGCGCAGCAATGCGACGTCGTAACTCGGCAGCGGCGCGACCATCGGCAACTGCTGAAAAGCCAGCAGTGCTTTCATGGCATCGTCGAATAACGCATCGGCATTTTCGCCATCGATCACGTCGAGATAGGTCTTGTTGCCCAGGTCATTGAGCAAAAGAAAACCGCGTTCCAGGTCTTCGGCATAAATTTTCGGCACATTAATTCCGGATTTCGCCAGCAAAAACGCGATATCCACGAACGGTTTGCAGTTTTCCTGGGGCGGCGGCGCATCCATCACGACGAAGCTGCGACCAGCGCCTTCCCAACGGAAGTAGCGGCGGAAACTCGCGTCGCTGCTGGCCGCGGTCAACGTGGCCGGGGGCACAGCGCCCCAGCCCTGATCTGCAAACAGGATTGCCAACTGCTCATCGAGCCAAACTTTCAGGTGTTGCAAGCGTACATCTTGGTCAGGCATTGCAAGGGTCTCCGACGGCGCTAGCCGTCAAGCGGGTCATGCTTTATTATCCAGCATCTTTTTCAGACCATCGAGAGGCGTGCGGCCCACACCGCGGGCAGATGGCACGCAGGAAGCCCGGACTAATAAGATGGCATTGAAATCCCCCGCGTTTCGTAAAAAATTTCCGTTGTTGGTAACCGGCAGTCTGCTGGCTATGCAACCTCTGGCCAGTCAATTCGTTGTTGCCGCCGAGCAGTATGACTGCTCCGTCTCGGCTTCGGGTGGTTGGGCCTGTGCGCCCAAATCAACCGCTGCTGCGTTGCCGCCACGTCCAGTGCATGACGGCAGTGCCGTCAGTGCCACCGGCGAAGCGGCGAGCGAGAACGGTTCGACTGCCGACACAGCCCCTAAAACGGCACTGGTCACCGAAGCCAAAGGCCGCGGCCTGAAATCCCGTAGCGAAGACTTCAGTCACCTCGACTGGGTTCCGCGCGAGAAGCTCACCGCCGCTCAACTGGCCGAGACCGGTCCGTACTGCTCTGGTGCCTATATCGAACCGATTCGTCCTGGCATGAATGACAAGACGAACAAAAGCGATGCTCCGACCTTTATCGGCGCAAAAGCCTCGCGCTATAACACCGATGATCAAGTCGGTACGCTGGCCGGTGATGTCGTCCTGCGTCAGGGCAGCATGCAGGTCGAATCCGACGAGGCGAGCCTGTATCAGGCCGAGAGCCGCGCCGAACTCAATGGCGACGTGCGCATCCGTGACAACGGCGCACTGATCGTCGGCGACCACGCTGACGTTCAGCTCGACACCGGTGAAGCCAAGGTCGACAACGCCGAATACGTGATGCACAAATCACGCATCCGCGGTAATGCGCTGTACGCCAAGCGTGCCGAAAACGCGATCATCCGCTTGAAGGACGGCACGTACACCACGTGCGAACCGAACAGCAACGCCTGGCAGCTCAAGGGCAACAACATCACCTTGAACCCGGCCACCGGCTTCGGTACCGCGACCAACGTGACGCTGCGCGTAAAAGACATTCCGATTCTGTATACGCCGTACATCTACTTCCCGATCGATGATCGTCGCCAGTCGGGCTTCCTGCCGCCGACCATCGGCAGCGGCAGCGATACCGGCTTCATGCTGGTTACGCCGTACTACTTCAACCTGGCGCCGAACTACGACGCCACGTTGTACCCGCGTTACATGAGCAAGCGCGGCATGCTGGTCGAAGGCGAATTCCGTTACCTGACCAAGTCGAGCGAAGGTCAGTTCGGTGCGGCGTATCTGAACGACGAAGATACCGATCGCAGCAAACAGACCGACTACGAAAAAAATCGCTACATGTACAACTGGCAGCACAAGGGTGGTCTGGATTCCCGCGTGTTCACTCAGGTTGACTACACCAAGATCAGCGATCCGTACTACTTCCAGGATCTGACCACTGATCAGATCGGTGTGAAAAGCGAAGACTTCGTCAACCAGCAGGGTTCGGTGACCTATCGTGGCGACAGCTATACCGCGCGCCTGAATGCCCAGCAGTACCAGTTGGCTACCGTTTCGAACATCACCCCGTATGGCCGACTGCCGCAGATCACCTTCAATGGTAGCCTGCCGTATCATCCAGAAGGCCTCAAATTCGATTACGAGACCGAACTGGTTCGTTTTGACCGTGATCTTGAAAACGGCACCTTCACCGACGAAGATGGCAACATCTCGCCTCGTCTGGATACCAACGTTGCGGGGCTGGCCCGCGCCAACGGTGATCGTCTGAATCTGAAGCCTGGTGTCAGCCTGCCAATGAACTGGACCTATGGTTTCCTGAAACCGTCGCTCAAGTATCAGTACACCCAGTACCAACTGGATCTGGACGGCACGGGTAAATCGCAAATCGATGCGATGACTGCCGAGCAGAAGAGGCTCAATGGTGAGTTCGACAGTAGCCAGAACCGCGGCGTACCGATTGCCAGCATCGACAGCGGTCTTTATTTCGACCGCAACACATCGTTTTTCGGCAAAAACTACCGCCAGACCCTGGAGCCTCGCCTGTTCTACCTTTATGTACCCGAGGTTGATCAGGAAGATATTCCGGTATTCGATACCGGCGAATACACCTTCAATTATTCATCGCTGTTCCGTGACAACCGTTTCGCGGGCTCCGACCGTATCGGCGACGAAAACAAGCTGTCGCTGGGCGTGACTAGCCGCTGGATCGAAGACGATGGTTTCGAGCGTCAACGCATCAGTGTCGGCCAAGCTTATTACTTCAAAAATCGTGAAGTTCAACTGCCAGGTATCGACGCCAAAACCCGCGACGACGCCAATGCCAATGTTTCGCCGTACGCCCTGGAGTACGAATACCGCTGGAACCGCGATTGGCGCACCACCGCCGACTATAACTGGGATCCGGATAGCCGCAGCCCGCGTTCCGGCAGTGCGATGTTCCACTACCAGCCTGAAGACAACCCGAACAAAGTGGTCAACCTTGGTTATCGCTATCGCAACGACCAGATTCGCTACGACCAGAACACCGGTAAATGGTCGGTGGGTGGTGGTGACTACGGCACTCCAGGCACGCCTGGCTACGTGAAGGACTACTACAAGATCCAGCAGCATGATTTCTCGGTCATCTGGCCGATCGTTCCGCAGTGGAGCGCGATCAGCCGCTGGCAGTACGACTACAACCGCAACCGTACGCTGGAAGCCTTCGGTGGTTTCGAGTACGACAACTGCTGCTGGAAACTGCGTCTGATCAACCGTTACTGGGTTTCCTATGACGAGTTCAGCCAGGAGGCTCCGCAAAACGAAAAAGGCGACCATGGCGTCTTCCTCCAAATTGTTCTGAAGGGACTCGGCGGCCTCACCGGCGCCAAGGTAGAGAGCTTCCTCGACAAAGGCATTCAAGGTTATCGTGAACGTGAAGACCAAGCTTTCTGATTGTCTGCGCCCGCTGATGCTGGGCGCGCTGTTCCTGGGTACTGCGGCCAACGCCGCAGTACAGTCCATCGATAAAGTGGTAGCGATCGTCGACAACGACGTGGTCATGCAAAGCCAACTGGACCAGCGTGTCCACGAAGTTCAGCAGACCATCGCCAAGCGTGGCGGCGGTTTGCCACCTCCAGGCGTACTGGATCAACAGGTGCTTGAGCGCCTGATCGTCGAAAACCTGCAACTGCAGATCGGCGAACGTTCCGGCATCCGCATCACCGATGAAGAACTGAACCAGGCTGTCGGCACCATCGCCCAGCGCAACAACATGACTGTGGATCAATTCCGCGCCGCTCTGGCTCATGACGGTCTGTCTTACGACGACGCCCGTGACCAGATCCGTCGCGAAATGGTCATCAGCCGTGTACGTCAGCGCCGGGTGGCAGAGCGCATCCAGGTGTCCGAGCAGGAAGTGAAAAACTTCCTCGCCTCCGACCTGGGCAAAATGCAACTGTCCGAAGAGCTGCACCTGGCCAACATCCTGATTCCTACCCCGGAAAGCGCCAGTTCTGAAGCGATTCAGAACGCCGCACGCCAGGCGATGGAGGTTTACCAGCAGCTCAAGCAAGGTGCTGACTTCGGCCAGATGGCCGTTGCCAAATCCGGCAGCGACAACGCACTCGAGGGCGGCGACATGGGCTGGCGTAAAGCCGCGCAACTGCCACCTCCCTTCGATCGCGAGCTGAGCAGCATGGCTGTCGGCGACGTGACTCAGCCAGCGCGCACACCGGGTGGTTTCATCATCCTCAAGCTGCTGGCCAAGCGCGGCGGCGAGACCCAGACCCGTGATGAAGTGCATGTGCGCCACATCCTGGTCAAGCCAAGCCCGATTCGCGACGAAGCCAAGACCAAGGCCCTGGTGCAATCGCTGTATGAACGCATCGTCGCCGGTGAAGATTTCGCCACCCTGGCGAAGAGCTACTCCGAAGACCCGGGTTCTGCGCTCAATGGCGGTGACCTGAACTGGATCGACCCGAACGCACTGGTTCCGGAGTTCCGCGAAGTGATGGCCAATACCCCGCAGGGTCAGCTGTCCAAGCCATTCCAGACCCAATACGGCTGGCACGTTCTGGAAGTCCTTGGCCGTCGCGCCACTGACAGCACTGAACAGGCCCGCGAGCAGCAAGCAATGACCGTACTGCGTAACCGCAAATACGACGAAGAGCTGCAAACCTGGCTGCGTCAGATCCGTGACGAAGCATACGTAGAGATCAAACTCCCTGGTGCAGACCAGGCAGCGCAGTGAAACCCAAGCGTTTCGCGCTGACACCCGGCGAACCAGCCGGCATCGGTCCCGACCTGTGCCTGCTGCTCGCCTCGCAAGCCCAGCCACATCCCCTGATTGCCATCACCAGCCGCGACCTGCTCATCGAGCGGGCCGCGCAGCTGGGGCTGGCCATCAACTTGCTGGATGTCGGCCCGAATCACTGGCCGGACGCTCCGGCACCCGCCAATAGCCTGTATGTCTGGGATACACCGCTCAGCGCCCCCGTGGTTGCCGGGCAACTGGACAAGGCCAACGCCGCGTTCGTCCTCGAAACCCTGACCCGTGCCGGTAACGGCTGCCTCAACGGCGATTTCGCCGGGATGATCACGGCGCCTGTGCACAAAGGCGTGATCAACGAATCGGGCATCGCGTTCTCCGGGCATACGGAATTTCTGGCTGACCTGACCCATACCGCACAGGTTGTGATGATGCTGGCGACACGCGGTTTGCGCGTGGCACTGGTCACCACTCACCTGCCCCTGCGCGAGATTGCCGATGCGATCACGCCGGAACGGCTGGAACGGGTCACGCGAATTCTGCACAGCGATCTGCAAAACAAATTCGGCATCGCCCAGCCACGCATTCTGGTCTGCGGGCTCAACCCGCACGCCGGTGAAGGCGGACACCTAGGCCATGAAGAAATCGACATCATTGAACCGACATTAGAGCGCCTGCGCGGCGAGGGCATGGACCTTCGTGGCCCGCTGCCTGCCGACACTCTGTTTACCCCCAAATATCTGGAGCACTGTGATGCAGTGCTGGCGATGTACCACGACCAGGGCTTGCCTGTGCTTAAGTACAAAGGCTTCGGCGCCGCGGTCAACGTGACCTTGGGCCTGCCGATCATCCGCACATCGGTCGACCACGGCACTGCCCTGGATCTGGCCGGCAGCGGCAAGATCGACACCGGCAGCCTGCAAGTCGCCCTGGAAACCGCCTACCAGATGGCCGAGACCCGTTTATGACCGAGCAATACCAACACAAGGCGCGCAAACGCTTTGGCCAGAACTTCCTGCACGATGCCGGCGTTATCGACCGCATCCTGCGCTCCATCAGCGCCAAGCCTGACGATCGTCTGCTGGAAATCGGCCCGGGCCAAGGCGCGCTGACCGCCGGCCTGCTCAACTCCGGCGGGCAGCTCGACGTGGTGGAACTGGACAAGGATCTGATCCCGATCCTCAACCAGCAGTTCGCCGGCAAGAGCAATTTCAACCTGCACCAAGGCGATGCGCTGAAGTTCGACTTCAACACGCTCAATGCCGCGCCGAACAGCCTGCGTGTGGTCGGCAACCTGCCGTACAACATTTCGACGCCGCTGATTTTTCACCTGCTGAACAACGCCGGCATCATTCGCGACATGCACTTCATGCTGCAGAAAGAAGTGGTCGAGCGTCTGGCCGCAGGCCCGGGCGGTGGTGACTGGGGTCGGCTGTCGATCATGGTTCAGTACCACTGCCGCGTAGAGCACCTGTTCAACGTCGGCCCGGGCGCATTCAACCCGCCGCCGAAAGTCGATTCGGCGATCGTCCGCTTGGTGCCGCACGCCGTGCTGCCGCACCCGGCCAAGGATCACAAGTTGCTCGAGCGCGTTGTGCGCGAAGCGTTCAACCAGCGTCGCAAGACCCTGCGCAACACCCTCAAGCAATTGCTCAGCAATGCCGAGATCGAAGCCGCCGGCGTCGATGGCAGCCTGCGTCCGGAGCAACTGGACCTGGCCGCGTTCGTACGCCTGGCTGACCAGCTCGCGATCCAGGTCCCGGCCTCCCCCGCCGCCGACTGACAAACGATGAACGCTATCGGGCAGGACGCCACTCTGGTTTACTGCCCGATACTTGCCTAGACTGATTCCCCATCAGCTACGCCCCGCGTTCCGCTTCGTTTAAGGCCTCTTGCATGTCCGATTCCCGTTACCAGGTCGATGTCAGCGTCGTCACCCACTATCTGGCAGACCAATCGCAACCCGAGCACGACCGCTTCGCCTTCGCCTACACCATCACCGTGCAGAACAATGGCGAGCAACCTGCACGTCTGATGTCGCGGCACTGGGTGATCACCGACGGTGATGGCCATGTCGAAGAAGTGCGTGGTGCAGGCGTAGTGGGTCAGCAACCGTTGATCGATGCCGGCCAGAGCCACACCTACAGCAGCGGCACGGTAATGACCACCAAGGTCGGCACCATGCAGGGCACCTATGAAATGGTCGCCACTGACGGCAAACATTTCGACGCCATCATCAAACCTTTCCGCCTGGCGGTGCCCGGAGCCCTGCACTGATGGCGACGTATGCCGTTGGCGACCTGCAAGGCTGCCTCGAGCCGCTCAAGTGCCTGCTCAAGCAAGTCGCATTCGATCCGATGCTTGACCGGCTGTGGCTGGTGGGTGATCTGGTCAACCGTGGGCCGCAGTCGCTGGAAACCCTGCGCTTTCTCTACGGCATGCGTGAATCGCTGGTCTGCGTGCTGGGCAACCATGATCTGCATCTGCTGGCTGCGGCGAAAAACATCGAGCGACTGAAGAAGTCCGACACCCTGCGCGAGATTCTTGAGGCGCCAGACTGCGCCGAACTGCTTGAGTGGGTACGCCAGCAAAAACTCATGCACTACGACGAACAGCGTGATGTCGCCATGGTCCACGCCGGCATTCCGCCGCAATGGTCGCTGCGTCGTGCCTTGAAGTGCGCTGACGAAGTCGAAACCGCCCTGCGTGACGACAATCTGTTGCCTGCCTTTCTCGACGGCATGTACGGCAACGAGCCGGCGAAATGGGACAACGACCTCAAAGGCGTGACGCGCCTGCGCGTGATCACCAACTATTTCACGCGCATGCGTTTCTGCACCGCCGAAGGCAAACTCGACCTCAAGAGCAAGGAAGGTCTCGACAGCGCGCCAGCAGGTTACAAACCGTGGTTTCAGCACAAGGAGCGCAAGACCAAGGGCCTGAGGATCATCTTCGGCCACTGGGCGGCCCTTGAAGGCAATATCCACGAGCCAGGCATCTCGGCACTGGACACCGGTTGTGTCTGGGGCGGCAGCCTGACCCTGATGAACGTCGACAGCGGCGAACGCCTGTCGTGCAAATGCGATGAACATGGCGGCCTCGCCCCCACGGTCGCACCACTTATCCCCGAAACTTCGCCAGTCAACGCACCGCGTTAGACTGCGCATTCAGCCGAGCAACAGGAACCCGCCATGAGCGAATTCAAACGAATCCCCCCGGAGCAGGCCCAGGCCCTGCGTGAGCAAGGTGCTGTCGTGGTCGACGTTCGCGACCCGGCGACTTTCGCTGCCCTGCACATCAGCGGCTCGAAGCATCTGGACAATCATTCCCTGCACGCCTTCATTCAAGGTGCTGACCTCGATGCACCGACCGTGGTCGTCTGCTATCACGGCAATTCCAGCCAGGGCGCTGCGGCCTACCTGATCAGCCAAGGCTTTTCCGACGTCTACAGCATGGACGGCGGCTTCGAGTTGTGGCGTACGACTTATCCTGCGGAAACCGCGCAAGGCACCGCCGAATAATTTTTTTGTCACGCGCAGGCCCCGGCTGCCGTGGGCCTGCGCGCGGCAGACGAACGGTCAGAGACAACTAATTACGTATCCGCCCTTTACCTCCCGAATTCCCAACTATCCTTAAGCCCAGGCCATCCAAAACAGGGGAGAGCCGGTACACCGGCGCACGGGTCATCGGGAGTGACTTTCGCGATTGTCGATCGTGGAAGTGTTCTGGGGGGTAAACAAACAGCCGCCAAAACGGTTGTTTGCCAGCATCGACTGAGTGATCCGGCGTCGGCTCCACGTATCGAGCGAGGTGACGTCATGAGTATCTTTAGCCACTTCCAACAACGCTTCGAGTCCACACGCCAGGAAGAACTCTCGCTGCAAGAGTACCTGGAGCTGTGCAAGAAAGACCGTAGCGCTTACGTTTCCGCCGCCGAGCGTCTATTGCTGGCCATCGGTGAGCCGGAACTGCTCGACACCTCGACCAACTCGAGGCTGTCACGCATCTTCTCCAACAAGGTGATTCGTCGCTATCCGGCCTTTGAAGACTTCCACGGGATGGAAGAATGCATCGACCAGATCGTTTCGTATTTCCGCCACGCCGCCCAAGGCCTGGAAGAGAAGAAACAAATCCTTTATCTGCTCGGCCCTGTCGGCGGCGGTAAATCGTCGCTGGCCGAGAAGCTGAAACAGCTGATCGAGAAAGTGCCCTTCTACGCGATCAAGGGCTCGCCGGTATTCGAATCACCTTTGGGTCTGTTCAACGCCACCGAAGATGGCGCGATCCTCGAAGAAGACTTCGGTATCCCACGGCGCTACCTGAACACCATCATGTCGCCCTGGGCGACCAAACGCCTGGCCGAATTCGGCGGCGACATCAGCCAGTTCCGCGTGGTCAAACTGTACCCGTCGATCCTCAATCAGATCGCCGTGGCCAAGACCGAACCGGGGGACGAGAACAATCAGGACATTTCCGCACTGGTCGGTAAAGTCGACATCCGCAAACTCGAGGAATACCCACAGAACGACGCCGACGCCTACAGCTACTCCGGTGCGCTGTGCCGGGCCAACCAGGGCCTGATGGAATTCGTCGAAATGTTCAAGGCACCGATCAAGGTGCTGCACCCACTGCTGACTGCGACTCAAGAAGGCAACTACAACAGTACCGAAGGCCTCGGCGCGATTCCGTTTACCGGGATCCTGCTCGCCCACTCCAACGAATCGGAGTGGCACACCTTTCGCAACAACAAGAACAACGAAGCGTTCATCGACCGGATCTACATCGTCAAAGTGCCGTATTGCCTGCGCGTCAGCGACGAAGTGAAGATCTACGACAAACTGCTGTTCAACAGTTCGCTGGCCAAGGCGCATTGCGCACCCGACACCCTGAAAATGCTCGCGCAGTTCACCGTGCTGTCACGCCTCAAGGAGCCGGAAAACTCCAACATCTATTCGAAGATGCGCGTCTACGACGGCGAAAACCTCAAAGACACCGATCCGAAAGCCAAGTCGATTCAGGAATACCGCGACTCGGCAGGCGTTGATGAGGGCATGAACGGTCTTTCGACTCGCTTTGCGTTCAAGATCCTGTCCAAGGTCTTCAACTTCGATCCGCATGAAATCGCTGCCAACCCGGTGCACCTGCTCTATGTGCTGGAACAGCAGATCGAACAGGAACAATTCCAGGCCGAAACCCGCGAGCGCTATCTGCGCTATCTGAAAGAGTACCTGGCACCGCGTTATATCGAATTCATCGGCAAGGAAATCCAGACCGCTTACCTCGAGTCTTACAGCGAGTATGGCCAGAACATCTTCGACCGCTACGTGCTGTACGCGGACTTCTGGATTCAGGATCAGGAATACCGCGATCCGGAAACCGGCGAGATCCTCAACCGCGTCGCCCTGAACGAAGAACTGGAGAAAATCGAGAAACCGGCCGGCATCAGCAATCCGAAGGATTTCCGCAACGAGATCGTCAACTTCGTGTTGCGCGCCCGGGCCAACAACAACGGCAAGAACCCGACCTGGCTCAGCTACGAAAAACTGCGCGTGGTCATCGAGAAGAAAATGTTCTCGAACACCGAGGATCTGCTGCCGGTCATCAGCTTCAACGCCAAGGCCAGCAAGGAGGATCAGCAAAAGCACAACGACTTCGTCACTCGAATGGTCGAGCGCGGCTACACCGACAAACAGGTACGGCTTCTTTCCGAATGGTACCTGCGGGTACGGAAGTCGCAGTGAAGCAGCTGCAAGCTTCTAGCTACAAGCTGCAAGAACAAAGCGCGTAACCCAGAGATGCCCGGGAACCTGCTTTTACTTGCAGCTTGAAGCTCACAACTTGAAGCTGCCCGGAGGGCTTCCTATGAGTTATGTGATCGACCGACGTCTGAATGGCAAGAACAAGAGCACGGTGAACCGCCAGCGCTTCCTGCGGCGTTACCGTGATCACATCAAAAAGGCTGTCGAAGAGGCGGTCAGCCGGCGTTCCATTACCGATATGGAACACGGCGAACAGATCAGCATTCCCGGTCGCGACATCGACGAACCGGTGCTTCACCACGGCCGCGGCGGCAAGCAGACCGTGGTTCATCCTGGCAACAAGGAGTTCACTGCCGGCGAGCACATCGCCCGGCCACCGGGCGGTGGCGGCGGACGTGGTCCGGGCAAGGCCGGCAATTCCGGCGAGGGCATGGACGAGTTCGTCTTCCAGATCACTCAGGAAGAGTTTCTCGAATTCATGTTCGAAGACCTCGAACTGCCGAACCTGGTCAAACGCAACCTCAGCGGCACCGACACCTTCAAAACCGTACGTGCCGGGATCAGTAACGAAGGTAATCCGTCACGCATCAATATCATCCGCACCCTGCGTTCGGCGCACGCGCGGCGCATTGCTTTATCTGGCAGCAGCCGGGCAAAACTGCGCGAGGCGAAAGAAGAACTTGAACGACTGAAACGCGAAGAGCCGGACAACTTCGGCGATATTCAGGAACTTGAGGCGGAAATCGAGAAACTCAGCGCGCGCATTCATCGCGTGCCGTTCCTCGACACCTTCGATTTGAAATACAACCTGCTGATCAAGCAACCGAATCCCAGCTCGAAAGCCGTAATGTTCTGCCTGATGGACGTTTCCGGCTCGATGACCCAGGCGACCAAGGACATCGCCAAACGCTTTTTCATCCTGCTGTACCTGTTCCTTAAGCGGAACTACGACAAGATCGACGTGGTGTTCATCCGCCACCACACCAGTGCGCGGGAAGTCGATGAAGAGGAGTTTTTCTATTCAAGGGAAACCGGCGGCACCATCGTTTCCAGTGCATTGAAGCTGATGCAGGAAATCATGGCCGAGCGTTATCCGAGCAACGAATGGAACATCTATGCAGCCCAGGCTTCCGACGGTGACAACTGGAACGACGACTCGCCGATCTGCCGTGACATTCTGATCAACCAGATCATGCCGTTTGTGCAGTACTACACTTACGTGGAGATCACCCCGCGCGAACATCAGGCCTTGTGGTACGAGTACGAACGCATCGCCGACGCCTTTTCTGACACTTTTGCCCAGCAGCAACTGGTCTCGGCCGGGGATATCTATCCGGTCTTCCGTGAACTCTTCCAGCGCAGGTTAGTGACATGACCGCCAAAGAGCAGAAGCGCCAACCCATTTCCACCGGCTCCGAATGGACGTTCGAGCTGATCCAGACCTACGACCGCGAAATCGCCCGTATCGCGGCCGGCTATGCGCTGGACACCTATCCCAACCAGATCGAAGTGATCACCGCCGAGCAGATGATGGACGCCTATGCCTCGGTGGGCATGCCGCTGGGTTACCACCATTGGTCCTACGGCAAACACTTCCTCAGCACAGAAAAATCCTACAGTCGCGGGCAGATGGGCCTGGCCTACGAGATCGTGATCAACTCGGATCCGTGCATCGCCTATCTGATGGAAGAAAACACCATCTGCATGCAGGCGCTGGTGGTGGCCCACGCGTGCTATGGCCACAACAGTTTCTTCAAGGGCAATTACCTGTTCCGCACCTGGACTGACGCCAGTTCGATCATCGATTACCTGGTGTTCGCCAAGCAGTACATCATGCAGTGCGAGGAGCGCCACGGCATCGACGCCGTGGAGGATCTGCTCGACTCCTGCCACGCGCTGATGAACTACGGCGTTGACCGCTATAAACGCCCCTACCCGATTTCCGCCGAAGAAGAACGCCGGCGGCAGAAGGATCGCGAGGAACACCTGCAGAAGCAGATCAACGATCTGTGGCGCACCATTCCCAAAGGCGCGGACAAATACAGCGACAAGGACAACGCACGTTTCCCGGCCGAGCCACAGGAAAACATCCTCTACTTCATCGAGAAACATGCGCCGTTGCTTGAGCCTTGGCAGCGCGAAATCGTGCGCATCGTGCGCAAGATCGCCCAGTACTTTTATCCACAGCGTCAGACCCAGGTCATGAACGAGGGTTGGGCGACGTTCTGGCACTACACACTGATGAACGACCTGTATGACGAAGGGTTGGTCACCGACGGCTTCATGATGGAGTTCCTCACCTCGCATACCAGCGTAGTGTTCCAGCCGGGATTCGACAGCCCCTACTACAGCGGCATCAACCCGTACGCACTGGGGTTCGCCATGTACCGTGACATTCGGCGCATGTGTGAAGAACCTACCGAGGAGGACCGTCACTGGTTCCCGGAAATCGCCGGGACCGACTGGCTGTCGACCATCAAGTTCGCCATGAGCAGCTTCAAGGATGAGAGCTTCATCCTGCAATACCTGTCTCCCAAGGTGATCCGTGATCTGAAGCTGTTCAGTATTCTCGATGACGATCAGAAGGATGACTTGCTGGTGCCGGCGATCCATGACGAAACCGGTTACCGGATCATCCGCGAAACCCTGGCTGCGCAGTACAACCTCGGCAATCGCGAACCGAACGTGCAGATTTACAGCATTGATCGACGCGGTGACCGCTCACTCACCCTGCGCCATCAGCAGCACGACCGCAAACCGCTCGGCGATTCCACTGAAGAGGTACTCAAACACCTGCACCGTTTGTGGGGCTTCGATATTCATCTTGAGACGCTGCAGGGTGACCAGATCATGAAAACCCATCATGTACCGCCGCGCAACGAGCACAGCGAAGGGGATTACGGTCGGCTCGACTTGGCCGTCATTCATCTTTGAAACGGTTCTGACCTCCGCAAGTCCGACGCAAGGGTTATCCTGTCGGGCTAACGGAGGTTTTTTATGCAGATTTTCAAGGTTGGCGGTGCGGTTCGTGATCGCCTGCTGGGCAAACCGGTTACTGACATCGATTGGGTCGTGGTCGGAGCCAGCACGGAAGAAATGCTCGCCAAGGGCTATCGCCCGGTCGGCGCGGATTTCCCGGTGTTTCTTCACCCAAAAAGCGGCGAGGAATACGCCCTCGCCCGCACCGAGCGCAAAAGCGGCCGTGGTTATGGCGGCTTTACGTTTCACGCCAGTCCCGAAGTCACGCTTGAAGAAGATCTGATCCGTCGCGACCTGACCATCAACGCTATGGCCGAGGACGACCAACAGAACATCACCGATCCGTACCATGGCCAGCGCGATCTTGAAGATCGAATCCTGCGCCACGTTTCTCCGGCGTTCGCCGAAGATCCGCTCCGAGTGCTGCGCGTTGCCCGCTTCGCCGCCCGCTATGCCGAGCTTGGTTTCAGCGTTGCACCGGAGACGCTCGAACTGATGCGTCAACTCAGTGAATCCGGTGAACTGGAGGCGCTGACCGCTGAGCGCAGCTGGAAAGAAATCTCCCGCGCGCTGATGGAAGATCAGCCACAGGTATTCATCCAAGTGCTCCGCGACTGTGGCGCGCTCAAGGTGTTGATGCCGGAAGTCGACGCACTGTTTGGCGTGCCGCAACCGGAAGCACATCACCCGGAAATCGACACTGGCGTCCACACACTCAGCGTGCTGGAGCAATCGGCGCTGCATAAACAACCGCTGACGGTGCGTTGGGCCTGCCTGCTGCATGACCTTGGCAAAGGCCTGACGCCGAAGGAAGAGTGGCCACGGCATATCGCCCACGAGCACACCGGATTGGCGCTGATAAAAGCCGTAAACGAACGCTTCAAGGCGCCGAAGGATTGCCAGGAATTGGCCTTGCTCGTTGGCAAGTACCACACCCACGGACACCGGGCGCTGGAGCTAAAGGCTTCGACGCTACTGGAGCTGTTGCAGAGCTTTGACGTGTATCGCCGGCCGCAACGGTTTGAAGAGTTTATCGTTGCGTGCGAGATGGATGCGCGGGGCCGCAAAGGGCTGGAGCAAAGAAGCTACCCACAGGCGGATTATTTGCGCGGTGCGGCAAAGGCAGCGCGTGAAGTCGCAGTGCAGCCGTTGCTGGAGAAGGGATTCAAGGGGCCGGAGCTGGGTGAGGCGCTGAAGCGTGAGCGGCTCAAGGCCTTGAAGGCTTACAAAGACAACGCTTGAAGCAAGATCAAAAGATCGTCCGATCGCGGCCCGAGCCTTCGGCAGCTCCTACAGAGAGATTTGGATTTCCATGTAGGAGCTGCCACAGGCTGCGATCTTTTGCTTTTAAAGGTCCTCAGACGTGAGCTGCTTGCCGCGCCACTCAAACCGGACCGGCGCCAGCACCTGATCAATCTGCGCCTCGGCCCACAACGTCGCGAAGCTTTTTCCCACACCCGGATGCACACGATCCCGCGCAATCAGCGACAACGGCCACAGCACAAAGGCGTTTTTCAGAATTTCAGCACGTGGCAAGATCAAACCATCAAAGTTGCCCGCCAGATCACCATAGAGCAGCACATCGATATCCAGCGGCAAGCCCTTGCGATCCGGCGCGTAACGACCGTTATCCGCCTCGATGAATTTCAAGCGTCGATCCAGTTCCATCAACGGCAGGTCGGTATAGGCCGACACCACAAAGTTGAAGAACGGCCCGCTCTTGATCCCCACTGGCTGACTCTCGAACACCGCCGAACAGCGGATATCCACCAGAAACGTCGCCAAAGCATCAAGACCGGCGCGCAAGTGGGTTTCACGCTCGATATTGCTACCGAGCCCGAGATAGACCTGAGTCAGCGACATCCGCGCTCGATCTCCACACCCACACCGCCCTTGGCCGCTGGCACCGCGCCAGGCTTGGTCAGTTTCAGGCGTACCCAAGTGATGTTGAACTCATTCATCAGCACTTCGACCAGACGCTCGGCGAACGTCTCGACCAGTTGAAACTGTGCCTGCTCGGCAAAGGCCTGAATCCGTGTGGAAACGCTGGCATAGTCGAGCGCCAGGGTCAGGTCGTCACCGGCCGCGGCCGGGCGATTGTCCCAGGCGAAGCTCAGATCAAGACGCAGGCACTGTCGGATGCCGCGCTCCCAGTCGTAGGCACCGATCACGGTGTCGACTTCCAGGCCCTCGATAAACACTCTGTCCAAGCACTTTTCTCCGTTGCACGACAAGGGCGCAATGCGCCGTTAGAATCAGGGCGTCCTCGCCCGGAATAGTTAGCATGTTTTGGTTACTGGCGACTTTCGCCTACCTGCTCGGCTCGCTGTCCTTCGCCATTTTGCTCAGCCGCCTGACCGGAAATCCGGATCCGCGAATGAGTGGCTCGGGTAATGCCGGCGCCACCAACATGCTGCGCCTGGTAGGTCGCAAACTGGCGATCCTGACCCTGCTGGGTGATCTGTGCAAAGGCCTGGTGCCGGTGCTGATTGCCTCGGCTGTCGGCCTTTCGCTGCAGGAGCAGGCCTGGATCGGCGTGTGCGCCGTGATCGGTCACCTGTTCCCGCTGTATTTTCGCTTTCGTGGTGGCAAAGGCGTTGCCACCGCCGCCGGCATGCTGCTGGGCCTGTATCCGCCCGCCGCGCTGCTGGCCGTATGCGCCTGGCTGCTGACGTTCTACCTGACCCGCACCAGCTCACTGGCGGCGCTGATCGCCACGCCGCTGACCCTGCCGTTGCTGGCCTGGCAGGAACCGGAGGCGCTGCTGCCGATGAGCGCGCTGACACTGCTGATCGTCTGGCGCCACCGCGGCAATCTACGCGACCTGTTTGCTGGGCGCGAACGGCATTTTTAAATACCGCTCATGAGCGCCGCTCATCACAACGCCGACAATTGCTCCATCGGCCAGCGCGCCTGCACGCTGATCGCCAGACTTTCCTGCTGACCGGCCTGCAAACGCTGGCAACCGGCAAACGCGATCATCGCGCCGTTGTCGGTGCAGAACTCCGGACGTGCATAAAACACATCGCCCTTCATGTCGCCGAGCATTTTCTCCAGCGAAACGCGTAAGGCTTTGTTGGCGCTGACGCCGCCAGCGATCACCAGACGCTTCATGCCTGCCTGTTTCAGGGCACGCTTGCACTTGATGGTCAAAGTCTCCACCACGGCCTGCTGGAACGCCAGCGCGATGTCGCAACGGGCTTGCTCGTTGTCGTCCCCGGCGCTGACGCACTGCTGCCAGGCGTTGAGCGCAGAGGTTTTCAGACCGCTGAAGCTGAATTGCAGGCCCGGGCGATCGCACATCGGACGCGGAAAGGTAAAACGTCCTGCAACGCCCTTCTCCGCCAACTTGGCGATTTCCGGCCCGCCCGGATAATTGAGGCCCATCATCTTCGCGGTTTTGTCGAACGCTTCGCCGGCAGCATCGTCGAGCGTCTCGCCGAGCAAGGTGTATTGACCGATGCCATCGACCTGAACCAGCTGCGTATGACCGCCCGAGACCAACAAAGCGACGAACGGGAATTCCGGCGGTTTTGGCTCCAGCATCGGTGCGAGCAAATGCCCTTCCATGTGGTGCACGCCGAGCGCCGGAATGCCCCAGGCAAACGCCAGCGCCTGAGCGCAGGAAGCGCCGACCAGCAACGCGCCAACCAGGCCAGGACCCGCGGTATAGGCGATCGCGTCGATCTCGGTGGGTACACAGTCCGCTTCGGCCAACACCTGACGAATCAAGGGCAACATGCGCTTGACGTGGTCACGCGAGGCGAGCTCCGGCACCACACCGCCATAGGCGCGGTGCAGGTCGATCTGGCTGAACAGTGCGTCGGCCAGCAGACCGCGTTCACTGTCATATAATGCGACGCCGGTTTCGTCGCAGGAGGTTTCTAATCCCAGTACTAGCATGGGTTTGCGCCTTGTTTAGGCTGACTTCGAAGGCGCGCATAATAGTCGCCGCGGGATGCCCCGACCAGCGGTTTTCGATCAGAGGCTTTGCATTCCGAGCGATGAGGGGTTAACATCCGCAACCCTTAAAAACCGACGTCTTCAAGTGCTCTTTTGCCGCGAGGATGTTGACCCCGGTAATGAATGAAGGTAGCTCTGGATGCCAGCCGTCAAAGTTAAAGAGAACGAACCCTTCGACGTAGCTCTGCGTCGTTTCAAGCGCTCCTGCGAAAAAGCCGGTGTACTGGCTGAAGTTCGTAGCCGCGAATTTTACGAGAAGCCAACTTCTGAGCGTAAGCGCAAAGCAGCAGCCGCTGTTAAGCGTCACGCCAAGAAAGTTCAGCGCGAACAGCGCCGCGCCGTTCGTCTGTACTAATACACAGACGTTCGTTGCAAGCTTCTTTGCCTAAGCCCGGCTCTCAGCCGGGCTAATGGCATTTGCGTAAAACGCTTGATGCTTCAACGTCGAAGTCGCACACGCGACCAAGACGAATCTGCTTCACACGTCAGACCTGGCTCTTTTGCCAGCGGTGCACGTCTTTTCTGACGAGCCTTTCAAGGCTACTGACGAGCACACCCACTGATTCCTCTCACGACGATCAGCCCAAGGCACCTGCATGCGTGCCCGCTTTATTGAGCTATCCGAGGCCCTTACCCGGCCGTCAGCGGATTCAGCGCAACACTTTCAAATAGTCGAAGACTGATAGGTACTAACGTCAGTGGATTTTCGGCAGATACACTTCCCGACAGCGATTACGCAGACGACACCGGTCGAGCCGCACCTTTTGCGTGCTTCAAACAACGACCCGCGTCCGGCAGCCTTACGCATCGGACTTATTGCAGCGCAGACGACGAGAATGCCATGGCCGGGCTGATACCCCAGAGCTTCATTGACGACCTGCTGAACCGCACCGACATCGTCGACGTGGTCAGTTCGCGCGTGCAATTGAAGAAGGCCGGCAAGAATTACACCGCCTGCTGCCCGTTTCACAAAGAGAAAACCCCGTCGTTCAGCGTCAGTCCCGACAAGCAGTTCTATTACTGCTTCGGCTGCGGCGCCGGCGGTAATGCCCTCGGCTTTCTTATGGATCACGACAACCTGGATTTCCCCCAGGCTGTCGAGGATCTGGCGAAAGCCGCCGGCATGGAAATCCCCCGCGAAGAAAGCGGCCGCGAGCGCAAGCCACGGCAACCGACTGATTCGCCGCTCTACCCGCTGCTCACCGCCGCTGCCGATTTTTACAAGCAGGCCCTCAAGAGCCATCCCGCGCGCAAAGCTGCCGTGGACTACCTCAAGGGTCGCGGCCTGACCGGCGAGATCGCCCGGGATTTCGGCCTCGGCTTTGCGCCGCCTGGCTGGGACAATCTGTTCAAGCACCTGAGCAGCGACACGCTCCAGCAAAAAGCCATGATCGACGCCGGCCTGCTGATCGAGAACGCCGAAACCGGCAAACGCTATGACCGCTTCCGCGATCGCGTGATGTTCCCGATCCGCGACACCCGCGGGCGCATCATCGCCTTCGGTGGCCGCGTCCTCGGCGACGACAAACCGAAGTACCTGAACTCACCGGAAACCCCGGTATTCCATAAAGGTCAGGAACTCTACGGCCTCTATGAAGCACGCAAGAACAACCGCAACCTCGATGAAATCATCGTCGTCGAAGGTTATATGGACGTCATCGCCCTCGCCCAACAAGGCTTGAAAAATGCCGTCGCGACGCTGGGTACCGCGACCAGCGAAGAACATTTGAAACGCCTGTTTCGCGTCGTGCCGAACGTGCTGTTCTGCTTCGACGGCGACCAGGCTGGCCGCAACGCCGCGTGGCGGGCACTCGAAGCAACGTTGTCGAGCCTGCAGGACGGGCGTCGCGCGCGATTCCTGTTCCTGCCCGAAGGCGAAGACCCGGATACCCTGGTGCGCGCCGAAGGCACCGATGCGTTCAAGGCGCGAATCAATCAACATGCTCAGCCGTTGGCGGATTATTTCTTCCAGCAACTGACCGAAGAAGCCGACCCGCGCTCGCTCGAAGGCAAGGCCCATATGGCCACCCTCGCCGCACCGTTGATCGACAAAGTGCCAGGCGCCAACCTGCGCATCCTGATGCGTCAGCGCCTGAGCGAAATCACCGGCCTGAGCAGCGAGACCGTCAGTCAGCTGGTGCAAAGCGCGCCGCAGGAAGCGCCGCCCGCCTACGATCAGGGTATCGATTACGACGCAATGCCGGACTACAGCGACTACCATCAGCCGCAGGCACAGGACATGTATGTGCCGCAGCAGGAGTGGACGCCGAAGAAACCCGGCGCTGGCGGCAAGAAGTGGGACAAGAAGCCCTGGGACAAGAACGGCAAGCGTGGCGGCGATCGCGACCAGCAACGCCCGCGCACGCCGATTGGCGTCGAATCGCCAACCCTGACCGCCCTGCGAACACTGCTACATCACCCGCAATTGGCTGAGCGCGTCGAGGACGCCGGGCACATTGCGGACGAAAATCAGACCAACGCCCAGTTGCTTGTGGCGCTGCTCGAAGCCGTACAGAAGAATCCCAAGCTAAACTCATTTCAGTTGATCGCGCGATGGCACGGCACTGAACAGGGTCGCCTGCTCAAGGCGCTGGCAGAAAAGGAGTGGCTGATTGATGGAGATAACCTTGAACAACAGTTTTTCGACACCATTACTAGCTTGTCAGCCCGCCAACGCGAGCGAAATCTTGAACAGTTACTCAGGAAAGCCCGTCAAAGCGAACTGAGTATTGAAGAGAAAAATCAACTGCGCGACCTTCTTAGTCGCAATGTTTCCGCATCAAACCCGACCTCAACTGGCGCGTGAGGTCATAGCTCAGGTATAATCCTCGGCTTGTTTTTTGCCCGCCAAGACCTTCAGTGGATAGGGTGTTATGTCCGGAAAAGCGCAACAGCAGTCTCGTATTATTGAGTTGATCAAACTGGGTCGTGAGCAGAAGTATCTGACTTACGCCGAGGTCAACGACCACCTGCCCGAGGATATTTCAGATCCAGAGCAGGTGGAAGACATCATCCGCATGATTAACGACATGGGGATCCCCGTACACGAGAGTGCTCCGGATGCGGACGCCCTTATGTTGGCCGACGCCGATACCGACGAGGCCGCTGCGGAAGAAGCAGCCGCCGCGTTGGCAGCGGTGGAGACCGATATCGGTCGCACCACTGACCCGGTGCGCATGTACATGCGTGAAATGGGTACGGTCGAGCTTCTGACTCGTGAAGGCGAAATTGAAATCGCCAAACGAATCGAAGAAGGCATCCGTGAAGTGATGAGCGCAATCGCGCACTTCCCTGGCACGGTTGACCATATCCTCTCCGAGTACACTCGTGTGACCACCGAAGGTGGCCGCCTGTCCGACGTCCTGAGCGGTTATATCGACCCGGACGACGGCATTGCGCCGCCTGCCGAAGTGCCGCCGCCTGTCGAAGCGAAAGTCGCGAAAGCCGACGACGAAACCGACGACGATGAAGCCGAATCTTCCGATGACGAAGAAGAAGCCGAAAGCGGTCCGGATCCGGTTATCGCCGCCCAGCGTTTTGGCGCGGTCGCCGACCAGATGGAAATCACCCGCAAGGCCCTGAAAAAGCACGGTCGCAGCAACAAGGCAACAATTGCCGAATTGCTGGCTCTGGCCGAGCTGTTCATGCCGATCAAACTGGTACCGAAGCAATTCGAAGGTTTGGTTGAACGTGTTCGCGGTGCCCTGGACCGTCTGCGTCAGCAAGAGCGCGCGATCATGCAGCTGTGCGTACGTGATGCACGTATGCCACGCGCCGATTTCCTGCGTCAGTTCCCTGGCAACGAAGTCGACGAAAGCTGGTCCGACGCCCTGGCCAAAGGCAAGAGCAAGTACGCCGAAGCCATCGGCCGCGTACAGCCGGACATCATCCGTTGCCAGCAGAAACTGATCGCGCTGGAAACCGAGACCGGTCTGACCATCGCTGAAATCAAGGACATCAACCGTCGCATGTCGATCGGTGAGGCCAAGGCCCGCCGCGCGAAGAAAGAGATGGTTGAAGCCAACTTGCGTCTGGTGATCTCGATCGCCAAGAAGTACACCAACCGTGGTCTGCAATTCCTCGATCTGATCCAGGAAGGCAACATCGGCTTGATGAAAGCGGTAGACAAGTTCGAATACCGTCGTGGTTACAAGTTCTCGACTTATGCCACCTGGTGGATCCGTCAGGCGATCACTCGCTCGATCGCCGACCAGGCCCGCACCATTCGTATTCCGGTGCACATGATCGAGACGATCAACAAGCTCAACCGTATTTCCCGGCAGATGTTGCAGGAAATGGGTCGCGAACCGACCCCGGAAGAGCTGGGCGAACGCATGGAAATGCCTGAGGATAAAATCCGCAAGGTATTGAAGATCGCTAAAGAGCCGATCTCCATGGAAACGCCGATCGGTGATGACGAAGACTCCCATCTGGGTGACTTCATCGAAGACTCGACCATGCAGTCGCCAATCGATGTCGCCACTGTTGAGAGCCTGAAAGAAGCGACTCGCGAAGTGCTGTCCGGCCTCACTGCCCGTGAAGCCAAAGTACTGCGCATGCGTTTCGGTATCGACATGAACACCGACCACACACTCGAAGAAGTGGGCAAACAGTTTGACGTAACGCGTGAGCGGATCCGTCAGATCGAAGCCAAGGCGCTGCGCAAGCTGCGCCACCCGACGCGAAGCGAGCATCTGCGCTCCTTCCTCGACGAGTGATACCAGAACCCCCGGCCCAGGCCGGGGGTTTTGTTTATGTGGCAGATTAAATCCCGCGCATCCCCCCTCCCCCGCATACCCCGTCTACACTCGAAACAATCATCCCCGAGCCATAACGAGAGCGTTATGCCCAGATTGGCGTCCGTGCTTTTTTTGCTGTCACTGATGATCTGGACCGCAACGGCTGACGCGCTGACTCTGACCGATGAAGAACGTAGCTGGCTGGCGGCTCACCCGGACTTGCACCTGGGTGTCGATGCGTCGTGGCCGCCCTTTGAGTTTCGCGATGATCAGGCGCGTTATCAGGGCCTGGCGGCCGACTATATCGACGTGATTCGCCAGCGTCTGGCGATCAAACTGACGCCAATCGAACCGGTGAGCTGGACAGAGGTGCTGGAACAGGTCAAACAGGGCAAGATCGACCTGCTGCCGGGCATCATGTCCACCCCCGAGCGCCAGTCCTATCTGTCGTTCACCCGCCCCTATCTGGACTTCCCGATTGTCATCCTCGCCCACGTCGGCGGTGCCCAGCCGCGCAAACTTGAAGACTTGTACGGCCTGAAAATCGCCGTGGTGGAAAACTACGCGCCGCACGAACTGCTGCGCACCCACCATCCGGACCTGAACCTGGTGGCCATGCCCAACGTCAGTTCCGCGCTGCAAGCGCTGGCCACCGATGAAGTCGACGCGGTGGTCGGCGATCTGGCCTCCAGCGTATGGAGCCTGCGCCAACTGAAACTGGATGGCCTCTATGTCAGCGGCGAAACCCCCTATCGCTACCAGCTGGCGATGGGCGTACCGCGCGACAACAAGATACTGGTGGGGATTATCGACAAAGTCCTGGCTGATATGAGTCCGGCCGAGATCAGCAGCATTCAAGAACACTGGGTTGGCAACGTCCTCGATCATCGGACGTTCTGGTCAGATCTGCTGATTTACGGCCTGCCAGGCCTGCTGCTCTTGGTGGGCGTGTTGGCCGTGGTGATCCGCATCAACCGGCGTCTGAGTTCGGAAATTGCCCGGCGCATCGACCTCGAACAAGAACTGCGCAGCAGCGAGTATCACTATCGCGGTCTGGTGGAGAGCCTGTCGGCGATCGCCTGGGAAGCCCGGATGAGCGACTTCACCTACAGCTATGTCTCACCGCACGCCGAAGACTTGCTTGGATATCCGCTGTCGCATTGGCTGATTCCGGGGTTCTGGCGCAACATCATCCACCCGGCAGACCTGACCCGCGCCCAGAGCTTCTGTGACCACGAAGTGCTGGCCGGGCGCGATCACAGTCTCGATTACCGGGTGATCACTGCCGACGGTCGCTGCCTGTGGGTGCGCGACATCGTCAGCCTGATCGAGCACGGCCACGAACCGGTGATGCGCGGTCTGATGATCGACATCAGCGAAACCAAGCGCACCGAAGAAGCACTGCGCCTGTCGGAGCAAAAATTCGCCTCGGTGTTTCAGCAATGCCCGGACATTCTGGTGATTGCACGGTTGTCCGACGGCTGCCTGCTGGAGGTCAACGAAGCCTTTGAGGAACAGATTGGATTGAAGGCCGAAGAAGTCATCGGCCAGACCGCCACCGACCTGAATATCTGGGGCATTCCCGGGGTCGGCCCAGGCCTTTTGCAGCGCTTGCAGGCGGGCAGCATTCGCAATCTGGAAATGCCCTTTCGCCGCAACAACGGCCAGGTATTCACCGGCCTGATTTCTGCAGAGCCATTCGACCTCGACACCACGCCTGCACTGGTGGTCGTGGTGCGCGACATTACCCAGCTCAAGGAAACCCAACAGCAACTGCAAACCTCCGAAGAGAAATTCGCCAAGGCCTTCCACGCCTCGCCGGACGGTTTGTTGCTGTCGCGCCAGAGCGATGGTCTGCTGCTGGAGGTCAACGAAGGCTTCAGCCGCATCACCGGTTTCAACAGCGCCATGTCAGTGGATCGCTCGGCACTGGATCTGGGCATCTGGGTCAATCTCAACGAGCGTAAACAGATGCTCGACCTGTTGCATCGCGACGGTTTCGTCCGCGACTTCACCTGCCATATCCGCCGCAGCGACGGTCAGATTCGCCTCTGCGAGGTCTCCAGCCGACCGCTGCCGATTGGCGACGAAGACTGCATGCTGACCATCGCCCGCGATATCACTGAACGCCATCTGATGCAGGAAAAACTGCAACAAGCCGCGACTGTGTTCGAGAGCACCGCCGAAGGTGTGTTGATCACCGACACGCAGCAGCACATCAGCGCGGTCAATCGAGCCTTCACCGAAATCACCGGCTACAGCGAAAGCGAAGCGCTTGGTCATACGCCACGCTTGCTCGCCTCCGGCCTGCACGACAGCGCGTTTTATGCGGCGATGTGGCATCAGTTGACCGACGAGGGTCACTGGCAAGGCGAGATTTCCAACCGGCGCAAGAACGGCGAGCTGTACCCGAGCTGGCTGACCATCAGTGCCGTGCGCAACCGCGATAAATTCATCACTCACTTTGTCGCAGTGTTTGCCGACATTTCCAGCCTCAAGCACGCGCAGGCCAAGCTCGATTACCAGGCTCACCATGACCCACTGACCGGCCTGCCAAACCGCACGCTGTTTGAAAGTCGCTTGCTCATGGCGCTTAACAGTCAGCAGGAAAACGGCGGTCAGGGCGCGGTGCTGTTTCTCGACCTCGACCGCTTCAAACACATCAACGACAGTCTCGGTCACCCGGTCGGCGACCTGCTGCTCAAGGGCATTGCCGTGCGCTTGAAAGAGCAGTTGCGCGACATCGACACCGTTGCGCGCCTGGGTGGCGATGAATTCATCATCCTGCTGCCCGGCCTGCAACAGCCCAGCGACGCCGACAACATCGCCACCAAACTGCTCAACTGCTTCGGCGCGCCGTTCCAGGCCGGTGAACACGAGTTTTTCATCAGCGCCAGCATCGGCACCAGTCTTTATCCGCGCGATGGTTGCGACGTCGCCACGCTGGTGAAAAACGCTGACGCGGCGATGTACCGTTCCAAGGCCAAGGGCCGCAACCGCGTCGAAAGCTACACCCGCGACCTCACCGCCCAGGCCAGCGAACGCGTGGCGCTGGAGCACGAACTGCGCCGGGCCATCGAGCGTGATGAGCTGTTTCTCTACTACCAGCCGAAAATCAGCCTGGAAGATCACAGCCTGGTCGGTGCCGAGGCGCTGATTCGCTGGCGCCACCCGACGTTCGGCGATGTACCGCCGGAGCACTTCATTCCGTTGGCCGAAGAGAACGGCATGATTCTGCAAATCGGCGATTGGGTGCTGGAGACCGCGTGCCGGCAGATGTACGAATGGAATCAGGTCTACGACAGTCCTGGCCCACTCTCGGTGAATCTTGCCGGTGCGCAATTGCGCCAACCCAACCTGCTCGGGCGCATCGAGCAACTGCTCAACGACAACGGCTTGATGCCGGATTTACTGCAACTGGAAATTACCGAGAACTTCATCATGAGTCAGGCCGAAGAGGCATTGGCCGTGCTGCACCAACTCAAACACCTCGGCGTGCAACTGGCGATCGACGACTTTGGCACCGGCTATTCCTCACTCAGCTACCTCAAACGCCTGCCACTGGACATCCTCAAGATCGACCAGTCTTTCGTCCGTGGACTGCCTGACGACCCCCACGACGCGGCGATTGTCCGCGCCATCATCGCACTGGGCCGCAGCATGCAATTCACCGTCATCGCCGAGGGTGTGGAAACCCAAGCGCAACAGCAATTCCTCGCCGCCGAGGGCTGTGAACAGATCCAGGGCTACATCGTCAGCCTGCCGCTGCCCCCGGAAGAATTCGCCGCTACGTTTCTTCGTGTAACCGTATCGGATTATTCGGATAGCACAGCCGAGAAACCGTCGCTATAATCCGCGACCTACTGAGGGCCTATAGCTCAGTTGGTTAGAGCAGAGGACTCATAATCCTTTGGTCCACGGTTCAAGTCCGTGTGGGCCCACCACCTTGAAAGCCACGTATTACGTGGCTTTCGTCGTTTCTGGCGTTCGACAAAAGCAGGTCAGAAGGATTGCACAAAATGCCTTCCGTCCAAGATTCGTCCAATTCTGTTTTTGGACGAGCCTTCACGCCACCTCTGCGACCACTGGTTTCGCTTCCAAGATGCCAGCCAGCGGATTCAAAGTGACAACCTCCGCCATGTGTCCAGGACTGAAGTGGGCGTACTTCTGCGTCATGGCCAGCGTTGCGTGCCCCAGCACTTTTTGAAGCGTCAGGATGTCCCCGCCGTTCATCATGTAATGGGATGCGAAGGTGTGTCGCAGGACGTGCGTCATCTGTCCATCAGGCAGTTCCAATCCGATCGCCGCAACGCTACGCCGAAAGGTGATGTAGCAAGGTCTGAACGGCAGTGCGGCCTTCAATCGATCCTCGAGGCGTTTCGAGATTGGCACCGACCGGTTCTTACTGGACTTCGTCCGGCTGTAATGCACCATCTGATTGCGCACCTGGCGCGGCTGTAGCTTCTCCGCTTCGCCCCACCTAGCACCGGTTGCCAAGCACACTTCAGCGATCAAACCTGCATCCGAATCGCGCTTAGCCAGATCGCCAAGTAGCTCTTGGATATGCTCGGTCAGCAGATAGACCATCTCGGTTTCGTCGAACTTCAGTTTACGAACCTTGCCGAGTGGGTTGTCCACATCCCATTCGCCCAGTCTGGCCAGCTCGTTGAATACGGCACGCAGATACGCCAGCTCATGATTGAGCATGTTTGCGCTGATGGGCTTCGGATCTGCGTCACCTTTGGCATAACCAGCGCCTGGCGTAGTCCTGGAATGCTTACCCTCGGCGCGCTCTGCACGGTACTGCGCAAAGTGAGCAGACGTGAACTTGTGCGCCTTCGGATTCCCCATCCGATTGACCATGCTGATCAACAACGCCAAGCGCTGTTCTCCAGTCTTGAGGTTTTGACCGTGGACGACGTACCAGCGGTTGACGAGATCAAGCATGCTTCTGGGGTCGTGCTTTGCGGGTTTCGCAACGCGCCCTGATGCAGCCTCTCCCATGACCTTACTGTGATAATGGGTCGCTTCGTTTTTGGTAGGAAAAATCCTGCGGGTTCGATAGCCGTAGCTGCCGTCCGGACGGCAGTCCACTTCGTAGCGACCGTCCGCCAGTTTCTTTATCGGCATGGACGTTCACCTACCCTCACTGGCCGATCACGGGGCTTATCTGACCGGCTTCGGGTGCAACCTCATCAGTCACCAGCCACAGCGCGTATTTTTTGAATCTCGGATGCATGGTGACCTTCAGCAGCTCGACTGAGCTGACTGATTTGCTGCGTCCGTACTCATAGCCCTTCCAAGTGTCCATTTTGACGCCGGTGAGTTCGCAGATTTCTGTCTGCGTGAGTCGCTCTGTTAGCCGCACTTCCTTGAGCTTGCTTCCTAAATCCATGACGACCCCTTGATTTTGTGTATGTACATACATATTCTGTGGATGCAGACACATATCTGCTGCATATATACCCACGGAGCTTATCAAATGCAGATCACGATCGACACGCCTTACACCACCGTCAGAGAACTAGCGCGGCGCTCCGGCCAGTCGGAACGAGCCATCCGGAACGACATCGAGCGCGGGCGAATTCTCATCCGTGAAAAGAGCGAAGGTTCCAAGGAAGCGGTGCTGATCAACATGCTCGCCCTGGCCATCGAAGCCGCTCAGCAGGCAGAGCGCGTCATGTCCGCCTCGGCCAAGCGCTGAGGGGCTGGCAATGCAATTCGAAGACATCTACCGCCTGGAAGTAGTCGAAGCCCTGGAGCATGACCATGACCTGGACTTCAAAGACATCGGCACGACGTACTTTCAAAAAGGTGTATGCCCAGGGTGCGGCGAGCGCACGTTGTACATCGCTCGCAAGCAGCCGTATCAGCTCAAATGCAATCGCCTGAACCAGTGCCAGTTCGAGGAAAAAACACGGGAACGCTATAGCCACCTGTTCGAAAACCTAAGCGAGCGGTTCCCCCGTACCGAGCTGAATCCGAATGCCACGGCCGATGCCTACCTACAGCGTAATCGCGGTTTCGACATCAGCAAGATGAAAGGCTGGTACGAGCAGGCCCGGCGCAAAGTGGCGGACGGCCAATGGGCTGACACTGTTCGGTTCCCGCTCTGCGACGGGTACTGGGAACGCATCATTGATTCGACCATGGTCACAGCCAACGGCGGTGATAAAGCCGGTATCAAATGGAAGATGTCCTACAAGGGCGGCGCATGGGTGCCGCCTGGCATGACCATCGAGCCAGGCGACAGCGTTTACATCGTGGAGGGCATCTTTCACGCAATCGCCCTGTTCCTCGCCGGCTACAAGGCCATTGCGTCGATCTCGGCGAACAACTTTCCTTGGGACATCATTGAGGCGAACAAGGGCAACAAAGTGCGCTGGATCATCGCACTGGACGACGACGCGGCCGGCCACTCTGTCATCCCCAAATATCGTAGCCAGCTGCACGCCAAAGATGAAAAGGCATGGGTGGCACTCGCCGGCGCCGATCGCGACTGGGACGACGTGTACCGAGATGGCCAACTGAATGACGACTTCATGCTGGAGGCGTGTTACCAGGGGCGCTTGTTCGTGGCGGTCAGCGCAACGAAAAAGGCTTTTCTGCTCTACCTGAAACGACCACGCAGCTTCTTTCTCGTCGATTTTCAGAACCGCCTGTACTCGGCCAAGATCAACACCGACGAGTTAAATAAGGATCTCGACGGCGACACGGTCAACGGCCATTGGCCGATGTTCGAAAAGCATTGCGACCTCAAGCAGGTGGCCAACTGCGTACCGCAATTCGAATACATCCAGCGCGATGCCCTCAGTGGCGACCAGCAGTTTTTCTTCCAATTCAACTTCCCCAACTCGGCACAGAACTGCAAAGAACCGTTGGCGCCAAACTCCATCGGCGATCCGCGCAGCTTTGCCAAGTCACTGCTGGAACGCACACCAGGCGGCAACTTCGAAGGCGGGGAAAAGGTGTTGGCAATGTTGCGCAGCAAGTGGCTCGACAACGCGCTAACCGTCCGATCGCTGCCCTTCGTCGGCTACGACGCATCGAGCAAGACCTACTGCTTTCAGAAGTTCGGCTACCACAAAGGGCGCGAATACTTGGCGAACAGCCATGGCTATCTTGAGGTCGGGAAAATCGGTCTGAAAACCTCGCTCAACAGCCTCTCGATAGTCCGCGGTTCTGGATTCGACCCGAGCTGGTTTTCTGATTTCTTTTCAGTGCATCACCTGAACGGGCTAGCGGCGCTTTCGTGGTGGACTGCCACCCTATTCGTGCAACAAATCCGCACCAAACAGGAGTCATGGCCTTTCTTGGAACTGACCGGTGACGCCGGCGCCGGCAAGTCCAGTTTGCTGCGTTTCCTTTGGCGTTTACTCGGCCGCTCCAACTATGAGGGCATCAAGCCAAATAGCGACGGCGCCAGTGCGATCGGCCTGACCCGCGCACTTTCTCAGGTAAGCAACCTTCCGGTGGTTTTGATCGAGTCGGACAGCCAGGCCGTGGACGCCCAGGGCCGCACGGTAATCAGTCAATACAACTGGGAAAAGTGGAAACCCTTGTTTGACCACAACGCCACGCTTCGAACGGTAGGGGTCAAGTCTTCAAGCAATGACACCGACAGCCTGATTTTCCTCGCAGCATTGTGCATTGCACAGAACGCCAGCGTTGAAGGCTCGGAAGCAATCCTGACGCGCATCACCCATTTCCATGCGAACAGGGCGCATCACACCCCTGCGCTGAAAGTCTTGGCCACGCGCTTGAACGGGATCGCTGTTGAGCAACTAGCTGGTTACCTCGGCCATTGCATTGGACAGGAGTCTGCCTGGCTCCAGCGCTACTTCGACGCTTTCCCTGAGTACGAACAACGTCTGCAAGCGAACCCAGTGCTTCAGCATCAACGGATTGTTCTGTGCCACGCCCAATTAATGGCCGCTGCAAAAGCCACACAGCCGCTGTTTCCGGACTGGAGCGACGACACCTTGGAACAGGTCATCAAACACATCGAACGGCGCGCCATTGACCGTCAGCAGCGTGTCAGCACTGAGAACCCAACAGCCGGGCGCTTCTGGCAGATCTATCACTACCTGAACGAGCGAGTAGTTTCGATCAGCGATTCAATTGGCGATCGCGAAGTCATTCAGGAAACGCTCAACCACAGCGCTGATAAAGACCTCATTGCCATCAACATCGAACACTTCCACAACGCTTGCCGCCTGGCAGGTCAGGAAGTCATTCACGCGACTCAACTGCATCGAGCGCTTCCACTGAGTTCCTCACACACCTTCATAGAAACCCGCAAAGTCCGGTCGGTCATCGAGAAACGCTCGCTTAACTGCTGGCTGTTCCGGAAGGGGAGCAAATCTTGATGAACGTCTTGGGGATCAAACCACGTGTATGGGGGGGCACCAGTGTTTTCTGGCAAATGCGTGGGTTGCCAATGAACAAGGGGAACATCTGGAACATTAATATCTATAAGAAAAATATCTATAAAAAACAGATAGATAACAGCCGCCCCCTATCCCCATTGACCGGAACACGCTGGAACACACCGGAACAACTTTTCATTCGCTGTTCCATAAGTGTTCCACCACCAGCAATTGCTGGAACACCACGCAAACCCACGTAGTGCGCGGCCTACAGGCGAGATTGCAGAAAAGCTGTTCTGGAATGTTCCGGCTCATTCATCCAAGTGCTGAACTCGCTGAAAGCCCCGTAAACCGTGGGCCAGCGGCCATTCACTTTTAATTGTTCCGGATATTCCGGGGCACACCGGGTCACACCCGACATTTCTTCAGGCGCGGAGCCTGATTCAACCAGCGGAAAAAGGAGCAACACCATGCAAGTACAAATCATCACTGGCGGCCCAGCCACAGGCAAAACCACGCGTCTGCTGGCCATTCAAGCCGAACTGAAAGCGCACGGGATCGAGGCGCCTATCCTCATTGGCGCGCAGTGCACATCCCCATTTTTCGTTGATCAGATCACTCGGGCGGCTGCGTCCGGCGCCAAACAGTTCTTGGCTGATGAGTGCACCCCGTTCCAAATCAGAGCTGCGAGGGAGTTAGAGAGGCTGGGAATCTACACGGGCATTTCTTCCGACTTCGTGGTTCACCTGGTGCAGCAGTCTCAAGGAGAGGCGCAGTGATTATTCGCTACGTCGCCAACGCGCTCCCAGGCGAGCTGCCGTTGCCGTCCAGCTATGTCGATCAACGCTCCCCCGAAGACCTCGCCGAGCTGGCAGCGGCCGCACATTGGAGGGATCACCCGGAGGACACGCCCACGTTTGTAACGGTCGTGCATATGCGCGACGTGGATGGGCATGACTTGGGATTGTTTGAGGTGCGCTGTGAGCAGCGTCCGGTATTCACGGCAAGCCAATTGCGGCAAGCGTAAGAGACGGTGTCGAGGAGTTCGCACCTCCCCGACACCAACCACCACAAGAGGAGCAACGCCATGCAAGCACAGCACCCAAGCAGCAGCGGTAGCAAGGCTATCACACTGCCGGAGCAAGCCAGTAAAGCCGTTAAACCACCGCGCCCATTGTTGGCGATAGCCGTGATTGGCGCTGCCCTGATCGGTTACCAGATTCACAAAACGCCAGATGCCCGTCAGCGTCTTGAAAGCCTGGCCTCAATGGCCCACACCCTCGGCGAGCTGTCCGATCGTGACGCGGATGTCGTTGCGCAACTACTTGCCAAACCGTACGCAGTACAACAAGGAGCAAACGCATGCTGATCGATGGCCAATTTTTCGCAATCAGTGACGCCCAATATGACGACGCAAGGAAACAGATGGAGTTGCCCGCCAACTTTCACCTGGTAGAGGCAACCACCCTGCTCCACCACGATACCGGCAACGGAGTGGCGCACATTCCATTACCGCGTGATTTCGTTGTCGCTGCGTTCGAAGATCTGCAAGGGCATCGTAGATACGGAGTAATCACCTTTCCGCTGTCGCGAAACCAGCCGTAACATTTTAGCCGCTAAAATCCTTCTGCACATTTCAGTAATTAAAGGGCGCTTCGGCGCCCTTTCCCATCCTGCAATATAAACATCGCATGCATCCTAGCAAACCCATGAATTTGTAGATTCATGCTTTATCAGCTTCAATATTAAACGGAGCACTAAAACCCAATTAGCAGCACAACCCTTCAAAAGTTTAGCTAAACACTCACATTTACCCGCACAGCCCCCAACAACTATCGATACCTTGATTGAAAAACCTTCCATACGTATGTAAGTACGTATGCATGAAACTATACTTTCGTGCGTAATCATAATCGTCGTATTTGTGCTACCGCGTGAAAGGCACTACTCCACCAAGTCAATAATCCAACGCCGGAAATTGTCGATCCAGCGCTCTGCTGTGGGCTTCCAAAGGACGCAGGAACGGTGTAGCGTGGATTTATCAGGAACTTAAAAGAGCATCGAACCTCTTTAAAATATTATTTGACAATCTAAATTTCAAATAAGTAAAGTGCGCCGCATCTGACCCGCCCAGCATGGAGCCATTGAAATGGACGAGCGAACTATTATCCAAACAAGAGACATCATAGAGGAAGTTGCGAAGGTAATAATTTCTTTGAGCGTATCAGTCGGCGCTAGGCCACTGGACGAAGAGGAAAGCGGCGGAGTTGTAGCGACCATGACTTGGAGTCACGGTCGATTACTGGAATGCTCAAGAGAACTTGGCGAGGTTTTTAACAATCGGGAGTCAAACTAAGCTGATCGAACAATTGTTGCTGCTGAGCAATCGGCATTGCGCGCAGTCGGTCGAAAATCAGCTGATCGACCGACGACGCTGAAGGGCGCAACGGGTGCGAATAAGTGAGGCTCATAACAAAAGAGTGCCCGCAATGTGGATTCAGGCACTGGCAGTACAACTTTGCGTACTCCAGCGACATGTTTTCCCGCGAGCCAATCAGTGCCTTTCCACCACAGTCCCTGCATGTAATCCGCATTGCGCCCCTTCCCCAAGGTGTATGTATACACACTATTCTACTCAAGAAGCACCGCTACCACTAACGCTTGCAACACCTCAATCGGCGGCGCGTGGCTCGACAACTTCGCGCCATGCAATGCGCCGGTCTGGTCGCAAACTGTCATTCATCTGATCAAACAGCTGGCAGATCGGTCGAATCTCATTGTTGGTGTAAACCCGGTCAATCTTTTCGATATCGCCGAATCCCCCGCTGTTTTCCGGGATGATCCCGGCCAACGCCGGGTTCATCCGCCACGCGGCGATGACGTCATTGCGAGTGATGTTCTTAACCTTCTCCAGCTCGTCTTTCGCCTGGAAGTCCCCCACCGGAATAATCTGGATCGCCTCCTTAGCCCCGCCCGGGATATTGACGAACATCGAGCGGAAGTTACCCACACCTTTGCTGGCGGTTATCTGGGCCTTCAGTTCGTCCTCGTCGTCTTCGCTCAAGTTCGGGTCATTGGTATAGAAGATGTAGCCCGCGTGGGCGCCGTTGCTGTAGTAGCGCCGGCGGAACAGAGTTGCCGCTTCGTTGAGCAGCAGCGCCTGCATGCCGCCCAGATAATCAGGCACGCCGTAGATGTTCTGTTCCACGTCGTAGTTCATGACGTGCTCGATCTCATCCTGGTCGAACTCCACTTCCTTGCCGTCCGGCAGCAGCATTACAAAACCACCATCCACTTTGACCCGCATGTTGATGGTCGGCAGGTGTTCCATCTCCAGCACTTGGTCAAAGGCGTTTCGATTGCGTAGGAAATACGCCTCGCCGAAAACCATAAAGTCGAGCGCCGCGCGGCTCATGGTCGCGATAGAGCACCCTTCCGACGGGATGAATTCACGCAGCAGCAGATTGCGCTTGAACCCGGGAATGGCGCCGTGGTGTGCGTTGGCGCGCAGCAATTTGGCCAACCCCTGGCGCGACACTGGGGGCGTATAGATCCGGCCGTCGTGCGTGGCAAACACGCCCAGGTATTGCCCGATGTTTTCGCTCAGTACCTGTTCGGGTGCGCCGAATGAAAACATCCGCGCTTGCCCGGGAGCTTTGGTTTCCGGTTTTTGCTGCCGCTTTTTTCGAGCCATTGTTTGCTGATCCAGTCATTGAGTAGCTGCTACGCCGCTGCTTGTTGGTATTGAGGGGTTCGTGGGCCAGGGCGTGCATGATCGCCCAGGCAATATCGGCATGGCCCGAGGCGTCGGTGCGCGATGCGCTGTAAGTAACTTGCCCGCCTCCCGTGGTGCCGCGCTTGATGGTCAGGAAGGCTTGAGCGATGTCGTTCCAGCCGGCGTCCCATTCGATCCGGCTCCCCTGAATCGTGTCCTGCGCTTTGAGTACGAGCGTGTTTTTCGTTTCGAGGCTGTAGTGAATCGAGGTCGCGCGCGGGTAAAAATCGCGCACCAGGTCAAACACTCCGTAGCCAATACCAGTGGTATCGATACCGATGTGTTGCACGTTGAAACGCTCGGTAAGTTTCTTGACCTGCTCGGCCTGGTACTTGAACGACTGCCCACGCCAGCTGTGCTTTTCCAGAATCCTGAACTTGGCACCAGGCTCCAGCGGTGGGGCAACGACCACGCAACTGGCGTCGTCGCGGGTACGGCTGGGGTCGTATCCGATCCACACGGGGCTGTTACCGAAGGGGCGGGGTTCGTCGGGATCGTAGTCCGTCCACAAGGCCAGGTCGGAGTAGCAGCGTTCCAGATCCGGCAGGGAAAAGGCACTCTGAGTGCTGTCGATAAACTTGCACATGAACAACTGTTCAAATTTGTCGCCGTCAAACTCCAGCCGCAGCTGCTCCAGGTCGAACCGGTCACAACCGCCCGCGATCGCGTCGAGGATGGTGATGACCTGGCGCCATTGACCATCGGGGCAGCGGGCACCAGCGGCAATTTGTTTTTCGCTTGGCCATGGATCTTTGGCGCTTTTGTGTTTGCCATTGCGAAACTTCTCGCCGGACCAAAATGGGTAGGCCTGGTGCGACACCGCGCTTGGTGTTGAAAAGTAGGTCTTGCGCCACTTCTTGTGTGTTGCCATGGCACTGGCAACGGTGTTCAGTTTTTCGAAGTCACGGATCCAGAAATATTCGTCGATGTAAACATGGCCGTGGTGACCTTGGGCGGTGCTGCTGTTGGTACTGAGAAAACGCAGCTCAGCCCATGGTTTGCCGTCTTTGCTCAACACAATCGGGTTGCCGGTCAGCTCCAGGCCAAACCATTCTTGTGCGAATGCGATGATGTAACTGCGGAAAATCTCGGACTGGGCGCGGCTTGCCGACAGGAAAATCTGGTTGTCACCAGTGAGCACGGCGTCCATGAACGCTTCGCCGGCAAAGTAGTAGGTCAGCCCCACCTGGCGGCTCTTGAGGATGTTTCGAATTCGGCAAGTCAGCGGGTTCTGTTTGGCCGCGAACAGATCCTTCTGATAGCCGTACATCTTGCTGATGAACTTATCGAGGAAGTCCACTTCGGTCAGTTCACTGACGTCGTTTTTTACTTTCTTCTCGCGCTTCCGGCCGCTCTTCTCGCCTCGCTCCCGACGTTCCCTGCGCTGTCCCTGCTGCTCTCCCGGATTATCCAATCCAGCATCAGTGGTCATTGCCGGCAACGGCTTGGCGGACTGTTTCAACAGCCGATCACGGACGGTCGTGAGTCGGTCAAGTTCGTCTAGCTCGCCTTTGGTCAGGGTGGCCGCTTTCTCCAGGATCAGGGTGATTCGCCGGCTAACCGCGGTCAGCGGTTCTTCATCCGACAGCATCTCGTCCCAGCCGCCCTTGGCGATCCAGTAATAGACGATTCGGATATTCGGCAGCTTGAGCTGCGCCTGAATCTCTTTCGGCTTGCAGCGACGCAGATAGAGGCGTTTGGCGGCTTCTTTGACTTCGATTGAATAGAGCATGGGCCGCAGTCTATGCGGCGAAAACCGGTAAAACGCGGTGTTAGATTCCGCACTCCTCCTAGATCGTGAAAATAGGAGGAACGCGAAAGCAAAGCGTTTGTTTGGACGCTTTCGGCTCCCTATCGTGGCGGCTCAAACCACCGATTGAGCGCAGTTAACGCCCATGCCCCGTTCCCTTGTTTCGTTATGGAAACGTGTCGCCACCAGCGGCACCACCGCCGATGGCCGCGAGATCCTTCCCCAGGAACTGCGCGATGTCGCCGAAACCTACAAGCCGTCGAAATACACGGCAGTCATCTGGAGCGAACACGAACGCTGGATGGGTTCCCACGGTACCGTCTACGCCGTCCGCCTGGTCGAGGAAGGCGAAGATCTGGAGCCGGGGCAAATCGCCCTTGAGGCACAGCTCAAGCCCAATGACAAATTGCTGTCGCTGAATGACCAGGGCGAAAAACTGTTCACCAGCATTGAGGTCACTCCCAACTTTGCTGGCTCGGGCAAAGCCTATTTGACCGGTCTGGCCGTCACCGACTCGCCGGCCAGCCTCGGCACTCAAGAGCTGTATTTCTCCCATAAAACCAGCAAGGCCGCGTATTTCGCCGCCTCGGTCGAACTTGGCCCCCTGATGGATGTTGAGCCTAAAGGCGACCTGGGCAAGTTGGCTGCAATGGTCACCAGCCTGTTCAAACGGTTCGGCATTGAAGAATCCCCCGCAGCACCCTCGCAAACCCAAACAGAGAGCAAACCCCCAATGGATGAAGCTACAGCCAAAGCGCTGGCGGCCCTGGTCGAGCAGTTGCTGCTTGTGACTGCCGGCATTCAAACCTTGATCGAGCCTGCGACCACTGACGTAGTGGTCGAGCAGGAACCGATTGATAACGTCGAAACTTCCGTTCAGGACATTCTCGACGCCGCTGAAGAAGAGCGCGAATTCTCCCGCCGCCGCAAAGGCGCCTCGACCACCACCGCGTTGGCCACTGCGATTGCCAACCTGGACAAGAAATTTAACACGCTGCTCAACACCCCGAAGGGCCGCCAGGTGCCGCGCTCGACCGGCGCGACTCACAGCCAAAAGCGGAGAGTCGTGTAAATGGCCACGCTGAGCAGTAACGCCCAAGAGCAGTTCGCTCTGATGCAGGACGATCTCGCCGAGACGTACAACGTCCAGGACGCCTCTCGCCAGTTCGCCGTTGAACCCGCAATCGCCCAGGAACTGAACGACAAAATCACCGAGAAATCCGACTTTCTGAGTCGCATCAACGTGGTTCCGGTCAGTGAAATCAAAGGTCAAAAGGTGATGATCGGCGTGACTGGGCCAGTGTCCAGCCGCACCAACACCAAAACGACCGACCGTGAAGCCAAGGACTTCAGCGATCTTTCGGGCCTGGACTATGAGCTGTTCCACACCGAATCCGATGTGGGGCTGTCGTTCGCCAAGATCGACAGTTGGGCCAAGTTCCCCGACTTTGCCGATCGCTACAGCGCGGCTGTGCAGCGTCAGATCGCCCTCGATCGAATCATGATCGGCTGGCACGGCACCCACGCGGCACCGCAGACCGACATCGTCGCGCACCCAATGCTTGAGGATGTGAACAAGGGTTGGCTGCAAATCGCCCGCGACCAGATTCCCGCGCAGGTACTCAAAGAGGGCAAAGCCGCCGGCAAAATCACCCTCGGCGCCGGCGGCGACTACGCCAACCTTGACGCCCTGGTGCATGACGTCAAACAGATGATTGATCCGGTGTTCCGTGATGCCGGCGATCTGATCGCGATCATCGGCAGCGACCTGTTGGCCAATGACAAAGGCAAGCTGTACGCCAAGCAAGGCGACACCCCGACCGAGAAAGAACGGATTGAAGGTGCCCAGGTGATCGCCACTTATGGCGGCTTGCCGTCCTTCCTCATCCCACACTTTCCAGCCACGGGTCTAGTGGTCACCAGTTGGGACAACCTGTCGCTGTACTTTCAGGACAGCAGCTGGCGCCGTCACCTGATCGAGAACCCGAAACGCTCCCGCGTTGAAGATTACAACGGCCGCAATGAGGGCTACGTGATCGAGCAACTGGAGAAATTCGCGGCCATTGAAGCGGCCAACCTGGAACTTCTGCCGTGAGCATCGCACTCGCGCACAAGCGGCGTGTTCTGGCATTAGGCCCGGCGGCGGTGGGAGCCGCCGAGCCGTACAGTTCCAGCACCGCACTGGCCAGCCCAGCCAATGCGCAAAAGCACCTCAAGCTGATGGAAGGCGCGCTGGCAATCGATCTGGAACGCCTTAGCGAGATGAACAACCTCGCCAGCCGCCAGCAGCTCAAACGCGACGAACTGCTGCCCAAATACATGGACTACGTCGAGCGCTACCGCGATTCCGGGCTGAATCACCCGAACTCGGTACTGGTGCAAGTCATGGTCTGGCTGTTCGACACCGAGCAGTTCGAATTGGGCCTTGAAGTGGCGATGTTCGCCATTGGGCAAGGGCAACCCATGCCTGAGCGTTTCAAACGGGACATCCCAACCTTCGTTGGCGATGCGGTGATCGAGTGGGCCGAAAACGAACAGAAGTGCGGGCGCAACCCCGAGCCGTACCTGAGCAACATGCTGCCCTTCGTGGATGGTGAATGGGATCTGACCGAACAGATCCCGGCCAAGTACCACAAGTTGATCGGCATCCGTGCTCTCGACGCCAAGGAATGGGCGAAAGCCATCACCCACTTTGAACGCGCCACTGAATTGCACCCCGGCGCCGGTGTGGGCACGCGCCTGGAAGGCGCTCGCAAAGCGCTGGCAAAAGAACTGGCTACCAACGCCGCCGAATAACCCGACTACCCCCCCGGCGAGAAACTGTGGATGTGAGCCAACCATTTATGGCCCTGACCCACTGAAACAGTTTTCCCGCCCCTATTCGAGTGCCCAGCAATGAGCTTTTCAGGGAAACCCACGACCTTTGTGGAACAAGCGATCGAGAACGACGGCTTCTGGCCGGACCTCTCCGTGGCCGAGTTCCAGAAGGGTTACCGCCTGCCGGCGGAGTACCTGGTAGAAATGCTGGTCACTGATCTGACCACGGCGATGATCGAGGTCAACACCGATCTGGCCAAGCTCAAGGCCGGATGGTCTGCCCTTGGCGTGTCCTCCGTGGAATCTGCTGATACCAGGGTGCTGCCCGAGCGCACATTTCAAGCAGCGACGTACAAACGCGCCGTTTACACGCGGGCCAAATCCAGCCTGTTGACCCAGTTCGCCACCGTAACCCGTCGCGAAAGCGCCGAGAACACAGGTAAGGAACTGCCAGAAAGAGCGGAAATCTTTCTCGCTTTCAGCCAGGCCGCCGTCCGCTCTCTGCAGGGCCGTGGCCGCATCACGGCGGTGTTGCTGTGATCAAGCTCCGCGCCCTGACCACCTACCTGATCGAGCGCCGCCTGGTCGAGTCCGAGCAGCTCGACAGCTGGACCAACCAGGTGGATCTCGAACTGATCTGGAAGCCCGACGTCGGTGGCATGCGCATGGGTGACATGCGCTACAGCGCCACGATCGCTCTGGAGCGTTTCGCCGACCACCCGGGGCGTCTGATGGCATTGGTGGGCAGTTGGCTTGAGAGCAACGACGACGACCGCGACGAACTGCCGGCGGCGAAGTTCGACATCACCATGCTCGACAGCGATTTGGCCGACGTCGATATCACCCTCGAATTCATCGAGCCGCAATACCTGGCCGAGGATCAGGAGGGCGAAATCGAGGGTTTCGGTAAGACCTGGTCGTTCATCCCGTTTGACCTGTGGATCGCTGAACACGGCGAGGTGTCGAGCCATGGCCGGTCGTAGCAACGTCGACCTCGACATCAGGGGATTCCTGGGCGCGCAGGAACAGCTGGCCCTGCTCAGCCTGCCGCCACAACTGCGCCGGCGGTTGTTGAACAACGTCTCCAAGCGCGTGCGATCGATGAGCCGAAAGCGCGTGCGCGACCAGCAGAACCTGGACGGCTCGCCGTTCGAGGCGCGCAAGGGGTCAAGCAAGGGCAAAAAGAAGATGGAAGCCGGTCTGACCAAGCTGATGCAGGTCACCAGCGTCAGCGCCGACGAAGCCGTACTCGGTTGGAAAAACGCCCTGACCAGTTGGGTCGCGGCGCAGCAACACAACGGCGTGAGTGAACGCCGCACCGCTGCGCAGATGAAGCAATGGAACAGGGTGCCTGAAGGCCTTGCCGCCACTGAAAAGCAGGCCAAGCGTCTGCGAAAACTGGGTTTCAAGGTTCGCCAGAAGGGCAAAAAGTCACTGACCAGGCCGTCCGTGGCCTGGATTCAAGAACACGTCAACTACGCCAGGGCGGGGCTACTGATCCGCATCCTGGACGACGAAAAAACCGAGAGCAGCGGCGCACAAAGCTGGGAAATCACCTTGCCCAAGCGCCAATTCATCGGCGTCGGCACCGAAGGCGATACCGCCTCGCTGCTGAACCAGGTGCTCCAACAAATCCTTAATTCACCCCGCTAGCGAGGCACTGCATGGCACTCGGCAAAGTCAGCGTTAACAACCTCAATCTCGGCCAAGGTGCCGTGACTGAGATCGAACGCTATTTCCTTTTCATCGGCACCGCCGCCAAAAACGTCGGCCAGTTGCTCGCCCTTAATACCGACAGCGACCTCGACGGTTCGCTGGGTATTCCGGCCAGTGATCTGAAAACCCAGATCACGGCGGCACGTCTCAATGGCGGCGATCGCTGGGCGTGCCTGGCCGCTCCGATCGCGGCCGATGGTAGCTGGTCCGAAGCACTGACCAATGCCCAGCAAAAAGGCTTCTCCGTCGAGGCGGTGGTGATTACTACGCCAGTGGAAGCCGGCAATGAACTGTCGGTCATGCATGACGCGGCGATCGCACTGAACAACAACTTTGGCCGTCGCGCTTTTGTCATGGCGGCAAGTGTCGGCATCACTGTGCAGCAGACCTGGGCGGAATACCTGATCGAGCAGAAGGCGATCACCGCCGATCTGGCTGCGCCGCGTGTCCTGGTCGTGCCGCAGTTGCACGGCAATGACCTGGGCGTGCTGGCTGGCCGACTGGCCAACTCCGCCGTGAGCATTGCCGATAGTCCGATGCGCGTGGCGTCTGGTGCTCTGCTGGGCCTGGGCCCCGTTCCCGTCGACAAGGAAGGCGTGCCGTTGCCGTCCGCCATCCGCGCCGAGCTGGACGCCGCACGTTTCTCCGTGTCGCAAACCTATGCCGATTACCCGGGCGTGTTCTGGGGCGACGGCAACATGCTCGATGCGCCTGCCAGTGACTTTCAGGTGGTCGAGTACCTGCGCCTGGCCGACAAGGCCGCTCGCCAAGTTCGTCCGCTGCTGATCCGCCGTGTCGGTGATCGTCGCTTGAACAACTCGCCCAACAGCATGGCTGCGGCTATCAGCGCATTCATGAAGCCGCTGCGCCAGATGGCCAAGTCCACCACCTTCGCCGGCGAAGTGTTCCCGGGCGAGATCGAATCGCCGAAGGACGGCGACATCGTCCTGGTGTGGCACAGCAAAACCAAGGTTGAGATCTACATCAAGATCCGGCCGCTCAACTGCCCGAAAGACCTCACGGCAAACATTGCCCTCGACCTTTCCAGCGAAGATTCGGAGTAATCCTTATGTCCCGTATTGGCGGTAAAAACTTCGACATCAACCTGGGTGATCTGCAGATCCATGTCGAAAGCTGCACCTTGGATATCACCGACAACACCGCCGTGGCGCAAACCCGTGGCGTGCCTAACGGCACCGTTGACGGCGATGTGTCTGCCAGTGGCGAGTTCGAGTTCGACACCAACAACTTCAACCTGCTGATCGAGGCGGCACGCTCTGCCGGCAGCTTCCGCCAGTTGGAGCCTTTCGACTCTGTGTTCTTCGCCAAAGCAGGCGATGAAGAGCTGCGCATCGAGGCCTTCGGCTGCAAGTTGAAGGTGTCCAGCCTGCTCAGTGTCGACCCGAAAGGCGGCGAAAAAACCAAGCACAAGGTGCCGTTCGACGTTTCCAGTCCGGACTTCATCCGTATCAACGGCGTGCCATACCTGGCCGCGGCCGAGATCGAGGGCCTGCGCTGATGGTCTGCCCGTTCGACCGCGCCCAGGCATTGGAGCAACGCCAGCGTGATCAGGCGATCGCCGCTCAGCTGGCCCGCATGCGGCCGATCGGGCCAAGCCTGACCCATTGCGAAGACTGCGATCAGCCGATCCCGGAAAAACGCCAGGCGCTGGGCGGTATGACCCGCTGCGTGCCGTGCCAAACCATTTTTGAGAAAGAGGTTCTGCGATGAGCGCGAATCAGGTCGCCCAGGACACCGCCGTTGCCTTGGCCAAGGCGTCGCCCGCAATCGGCGTGGCCGCTACAGGTGTGACGGGCGCCGTCGATTGGTCGGCGGTCGCCTACATGCTGACCGCGCTCTACATGGTGCTGCAGATCCTTCTGCTGATTCCCAAGTATCGCCAGATGCTGCTCGACTGGAAGGGCAAGTCGTGAGCCTTCGCACCAAGATCGCCACCGGCGCCATTGTGCTGGCCAGCGCGCCTTTGCTCGCGTTCCTGGGCAAGTGGGAAGGCAACCGCGAAAACGTGGTGTACGCCGATAAGTTGGCCCGTGGTCTGCCTACGGTGTGCAAAGGCATCACCCGTTACACCAGTCCGTATCCGCTGATCGTCGGTGACTACTGGTCGCCGGCACGCTGTGCCGAGGTGGAGCAGCTGGTGACCGAGAAAGGCCAGTTGGCTCTGGCGGACTGCCTGAGCAATCAGGCGATCGGCCAGAAGACTTTCGACGCCCTGAGCAGCCATGGCCACAACTTCGGTGTGCCCAGTACCTGCGCCAGTCGGGCCGTCGGCCTGATCAATGCCGGCCGTATTGCCGAGGGTTGCAAGGCGTTGGCCTGGGCGCCGGATGGCAAAACACCGGTGTGGTCATCGGTCACCGATGCCCAGGGCCGCAAGCAGTTTGTACCGGGGCTGCACGCTCGCCGGCGCGCCGAAGCGGCGATGTGTGCGGAGGGGCTGTGATGCTCCGCGAGATCCTGTTTCCGCTGCTGGTTTGCCTGGCGGCGTTCGTTGGCTTCGACATCCTGCAGGGACAGCGCGACACCGCCCGGGCAGAACGTGATGCAGCCCAGTACGAAGCCAGCGGCCTGCGTGAAGCGGCCCGAATCAGCGGCGAAATGATCGCCGCCCGAGACGCGATCGACCGTAACCGTATCGAGGAACTGAACGATGCACGCACTGAAATCGATGCTTTGCGCCTTGACGTTGCCGATGGCCGTCAGCGGCTGCGCGTCAAAGCCACCTGCAGCAGCACCCCGTCAAACGCCACCGGCGCCGGCGGCGTGGCTGATGCAGGTACCGCCGAACTCGCAGCAGACGCTCGACCGGATTATTTCACCCTCAGAGATCAGCTTGCCCTCAGCAAGCAAATGATCCTGGGCCTGCAGGACTACGTCAGCCAAGTGTGCCTGCGCTGACCCGAATCACCCCTCTAACCCAACCACCAAAACGGACATGAACATGAGCCAGATCCAATCCCGCGACATCACCCTCGAAGTCGGTACCAAGGAATTCACTTTCAACCTGACGCCCCAGGATGTGACCAAGTACTTCAACGCCATGACCGCCAACAACAAGGTGGCGCCGTCTTTCAACTTGCTGAGCAGCACCGTGCTGCCGGCCGAGAAAGCCGACCTGCGCGAGCTGATGGCCAACCCGGTGATGACCATGCAGATCGCCGGTGCGCTGCTCGAGGAGTACGCCCCTGACGTCGAGATCATCGTAAAAAAGCCCTCGAGCACGCTGACCGCCTGACCGAGGACGGGCTGGGCCAGCTAATGGCCCTGACCAACCGTTGGCTGCCTGGTGCCGAGCCCACCATTGAGAACATGGGCACGGCCAAGTGGCTGGAAGACGAACACTGGAAGCGCATGGAATTTGCTGTGGCCAACGGCATTGCCCATGCGCTGAACGGATAGGACACACATGGCCGACCGTAGCGCCCGCCTGGACTTCATCCTGGCCCTGACCGACAAGGTAACTGCACCGTTGGGCAAGGTGAAAGCGGGTTTTTCCGACCTTACCGAGCAAAGCGAAAAGAACATCAAAACGATGGGCATGGGCTTGGCCGGTGTCACGGGTGCTTTCGTCGGCATCAACGAATCGCTGCAGCCTGCGTTGGAAATGAACCGCGCCCTGGGCGAGGTCAAATCCTTGGGCGTGGCCGAGGACGCGCTCACGGCGCTGAATCAAAAATCCCTGGAGTTCTCGGTGGCCTATGGCGAGAACGCCCGGGATTTTGTCGCTTCGGCGTACAGCATCGAGGGTGCCATTAAAGGCCTGACCGGCAACCAGCTCGCCACTTTCACCAACACCAGCAACTTGCTGGCCAAGGCCACCAAGTCCGATGCCGAAACCATGGGCGCCTATGTGGGCACCATGTACAACCTGTTCAAGGGCCAGGCGGACGCCATGGGCAAAGGCGAGTGGGTTGAAAAGCTGGGCGGGCAAACGGCCCTCGCGGTTCAACTGTTCCGAACCGACGGCGCTCAACTCAAGGACGCTTTCAAGGAAGTGGGCTCGATCGCCACCGCCGCCGGCGTGGACATCGCCGAGCAGTTCGCGGTGATCGGCTCGCTGAGCAGCACCATGGAAGGCGGCGATGCCGGCGGCCGCTACAAGGCGTTCTTCGAGAACCTGGGCGCCGCCTCGGAAAAGATGGGCATGACGTTCACCGACTCCAACGGCAAAGCGTTGCCCATGCTGCAGATCATGGAAAAGCTGCAGGGCAAGCTCGGCGACCTGACCAGCGCGTCGGCCAGCGCCAAGCTGACGGAGGCGTTTGGCGGGGAGGGTGCGCAGGTGATCACGTCCCTGGCCAAGGACACCGATCGGCTGCGCAACGGCATGGACAAACTGGGCAAGGTGCGCGGCCTTGAGGACGCCGAGAAAATGGCCAAAGCCATGGTGGATCCGTGGCAACAGTTCGGTGCGGCCGTCGAAGGGCTGCGCATTGCCTTCGGCCAGGCGCTGATCCCGATCCTGACGCCCCTGATGGCCAAGCTTTCCAGCATTGCCGGCACCATGACTCGCTGGACTCAAATGTTCCCCAACATCACCCGGGTGATCGGCATTGTCTCGCTGACGATCTTGGCGCTGATTGCCGTCATGTCATTGCTCACCTTTGCCGTCGGCGCCGGCCGCATGGCTTGGCTGGCGATGGTCACTGTCTGGAAAGTGGTGCAGATGATCAGCCTGCGGACAACGGCGGTTTTTCTTCTGCAGAAGCTGATGATGCTGACCTATATCACCGTGATCGCGTTGCTGACCGTGGGCTTAGGGCTGGTACGCGGAGCGATGCTTATGTGGCAGGGCGCCATCTGGCTCGTCAACGCCGCGATGCTGGCCAACCCGGTCGTGTGGATCGTGATCGGCGTTATGGCCCTGGTCGCTGCTGTGATCGCCGCTGTCGTGTACTGGGACGAATGGACCGCCGCGCTGATGAACAGCGAGGCGTTCAAGTGGGTCAGCGATCAGCTCACCGCGCTGTCGGACTGGTTCACGTCCATGGGCGGCTGGAGTGGCATGGCCAAGGCCGCTTGGGACGGCATCGTCGCGATCTTTCACAAATCGATCAACAGCCTGATCGAGATGTTGAACAAGATCCCGGGCGTCAACATCGAGACCAAGTTCGGCGCTATGCCCGAGGTGCCCGGTACCGACATCGGCGTCAACAACGTGGACGCCTCTGCAGCTGCGCAAAAAGCCCAACAGACCATCAACGCGGCCATTCCAACCCTGTCGCCTGCGCGGCCCAACGCCGTGCCGCCGGGTGGCCTGCTGACCAGCATTCAAAACAACAACAGCAGCCAGAACAAGGGCACCCATGTGGAAACACTGAACATCAACACCGCCAAGCCCATGACCCCGCTGGAGCTCGAAAACATGATGAACATGGCGGTACCGGGATGAGCGAATACATCGACCTGCTGATCCACGACAACGATCTGGTGCTCGATCCGTCCCGCCAGCCCGAGCTGATCGATGACCGGGCCAGCATCGCCCAGGACATCGCCCACATGATCCGCGACAGCGGCCTGCTGGTGACGTTGGTGGCCGAGCGCAACCGCCTGAAACAGCGCGACTGCATTCAGCAATTGGAGCTGCTGGTTGAGGCGGACGAACGCCTCGTACCGGGTACAGCACTGATTACCCAGCTTGAGCCTGGACAGTTCCTGGTGACGGCCACAACCCTGAAATTCGGCAGTATCGAGGTGACGTTGTGAGTGACGTGGATTTCAAACAGGCTCTGTCCGATGCCGGCATTCCCACCACTGAGGCTGGCCTGCGCCAGGCGTGGGAAGCGGAAGTGATCGCCCAGGGCAGCAAATTGAGCAATACCAGCACCTGGTCGCCGTTTTGGCGGGTGGTCACCGCGTTGGTGACCAAACCCGTGCTGTGGATTATCGACTTTTTTGTCGCCACGGTACTGCCGAATTTCTTCGTCAAAACCGCCGTAGATGCCTGGCTCGACATGCTGGCCTGGGGTGTTAACGTCGAACGAAAGGGCGCGACCAAAGCCAGCGGCCTGTTGCTGTTCACCCGGGTCGCCCCGGGCGGCGCGCTCGAGGTCGCGAAAGGCACGGTGGTGCAGTCCGCCGCGATCAATGGCCACGTTTACCAACTGGTGACCACGGCGGTCGGGACTTTTACCGATGGCCTGATGCAGTTGCTGGTACCGGTCGAAGCGGTAGACGTTGGCAGTGGCTTCAACTTGGCGCCCGGCTATTACGCCGTGTTGCCGGTGCCGATTCCAGGCATCGCCCAGGTGGTCAACGCGGAGGGCTGGTTGACCACACCAGGCGCGGACAGGGAGCCCAACGACGAGCTGCGTCTGCGCGTGCGAAATCAGTTCTCGGCGGTCAACCAATGGCACACCGACGCGGTGTATCGAGCGATGATTTCCGCGTTCCCGGGCGTGCGTCCGGATGGCGTGTATTTCGAGCATGGCGCCCCACGTGGCCCGGGCAGTGCCAACGCCTTTGTGCTGTTCGATGCCGACGTGCCTGCGGCGACTTACCTAGAGCAAATCAACTCGCACATCCGGGACCAGGGCAACCATGGCCACGGTGACGATCTGCTGGTGATGGTAATGCCGGAAACCCTGCACGCGTTGCGGGTGACCCTCTGGCCGCGCTCCACCCTGAGCGATGCCCAGCGGCAAACCCTGCAGGACGAAACCGCGCTGTTCATCCGCGCGGCGTTTCGCGAAAGCACCACCAGCGACTACCAGCCGACGCTGACTTATCCACAGTCGCGCTTTTCATTCAGCCGCCTGGGTGAAGAGCTGCACCAGCAATTCCCGGGGATCGAGTCATTGCACTTCGACAACGACGACATCCTGTCAGAGCTGAAAATCCCCCGGATCCAGAGTCTGGAGGTGCTGACCAATGATTAAGCTCGAGCTGAAATTCTGGTTGGCCGGTACCGAGCTGACCAAGCTCAAGGACGCCGCGCAGTCCTGGTGGGGCAAGGTCGAGGGCTGGTTGCGCTGGCCGCTGCTGCAGCTGGACGCTGACACCTGCCATTTGACCATGCTCGATTTGCTGGCTTGGCAGCGCGACATCACTCGCTTCAAAGGCGAGCCAGAAAGCATGTACCGCTTGCGCGTGAAGTTCGCCTTCATCAACGCGGTCGACGCCGGCAGCACCGCCGGGATGAAACGCATCCTGCAGCGCCTGGGCGTCGGCTACATCGAGATCGAGGAGCGCATGCCCGATCGGGATTGGGACGTCGTGCTGCTGCGTTTCTCCGACACCCAGCTTTCACAGAACCCGGAACTGCTGCGGGTTTTGATTCAGCAATACGGCCGCACCTGCCGCCGTTATGACTTCGTGACCATCACGCCGGTGCCGTTTCGCATCGCGCTGGTCGACTTCAACGACGACCAGCAAACGCTGGTTGCCAGTCTTTAGGAGCCCCCATGGGAGCCAGTATTACCCTTGCGGGTGAAAGCCTGATCGCGCAGAAACACGCCGCCCAGCTGGGCCTCGATGTCACGCGCTTTATTTTTGCCAACGTGCCCGGGCTTGACCCGAGCGGGCCGGTGGATCGCGCCGCGTCGAAACCTGCCGCCGCGCAGATCGTTCACGTTTACGACATTCCCAAGGAAAACGCCGGCTACGTGAACCCCAACCAAGTGGTCTACAGCTCGCAGATCGGCTCCGACGTCGGCGACTGGGACTTCAACTGGATCGGGCTCGAGACGGCCGAGGGCGTGCTGTTTGCCGTGGCCTATGTGCCGCTGCAGATCAAGCGTCGCAACATTCCGCCGCTGCAGATCGGCAACAACCTGACGCGCAACTTTCTGGTGGCGTTCGACGGTGCCCAGGCGCTGACCGGCATCACGATTGATGCCAGCACCTGGCAGCACGACTTCACCGTGCGCTTGGCCGGCATCGATGAGCGTGAGCGATTGAGCAACCGCGACGTCTTTGGTCGTGCGTGTTTCTTCGGCGCCTCGCTGCAGTTGGTGAAGGTCGGCAGCGCTTATCAGCTGCAACCGGGCAGCGCCTACGTCGAAGGCATTCGCCTGGTGCGCTCTGCCGCGCTTGCGGTAGTGCCGCCGGCATTCCCCACCACCGCGTGGCTGGACGTCTCCCTGCAGCGCGAACTCAGCGATGTCGTGGCCAACTGGAACGTGGTGTTTGCCGCCGATCGCCCTGACTACACCGACAGCGCCGGGGTACGCCATTACTGCGTGGCACTGGCGGATTTGCCGAACGCCGGCACCATCACCGATCGCCGAAGTGTCGAGCTGATCGACGGGCCGCTGGTGAAGCACTTCGCGGCGCGCACGGGTGATTACGAATACCTGCGCGCACGGGCGACCACCAAAGAAGACGTGGACCTGGGCAATCTGCCGAACGCCAAGAGCGACGACCCCAGCACGAACAGTAGCGAGATTCTGGCTACGACGGCGGCACTCAACAGACTCCAGCAACAGGTCGGTGAATCGTTAACGGGCATGGTGGCTTCGTTCGCGATGAGTACAGCGCCATCTGGCTGGCTCAAGTGCAACGGCGCCGTGGTGTCGCGCACGACATTTGCCAGCCTCTTTGCGCGTATCGGTACGGTGTTTGGGGCCGGTGACGGCACCAGTACCTTCGGCGTACCTGATCTGCGTGGCCTGTTTCTTCGCGGCCTGGACGATGGACGCGGTATCGATGCCGCTCGGGTACTTGGTGCTTATCAAGAAATGATGCATCAGTCCCACACTCACACCGCATCGGCCGGTGCAGATGGCAATCACATCCACGGCGCGTGGACTGATTCGCAAGGGGCGCACACCCACGCAACTGCAGGCGCGCCCGGTATTGGTCAAGGTGCGCCCGGCGTCAACTCGGTGCAACAGTCGAGCGGTGCGCATGAAACCGCATGGGCTGGAGCCCACTCGCACAACGTAGGTATGAATGGCAGCGGAAATCACTCTCACGCGATCACCGTTAATGCTGCCGGCGCCGCCGAAACGCGGCCAAAGAACGTCGCCCTCCTTTTCTGCATCAAGTATTGAGACCGAGCATGACCGAGAAACTTGTTTATCAGACCGACCACCTGGGGATGTTCATCGGCACCGCTGCGGCTGACGAATCGCCTCTTGAGCCTGGTGTGTACCTAATCCCCGGCGGCTGCGTTGAAACACCCCCACCTGCTGCTCCCGAACATCAAGTTGCTTGCTGGAACGGCGAGAATTGGCAACTGGTGGACTACTTGGGCGGCGTGGTGGTCTACAACACGGAGTCCGGCGAGCCACGCCCCCTGGAAGGATTTGAGCGGGTACCGTCCGGATACACCATGAAAAAGCCCGGACCGAATCAGGTCTGGAAAAACGGCGCTTGGGTGGATGACATCGACGCAGTGTTGACTGCACTGCAGGGCCAAAAGCTGCTGATGATCGAAGCGGACTACACGGCTTTTGTCGCCGGTGGCTTCAACTCCAAGGCTTTGGGTGAGGTACACCGCTATAGCAGTGCCATCGATGACCAGGTGGATCTCAATGGCCAGGTGCTGCTGGGCGTGGACGACGTTTACCCATGTTGGGACGCCGAACAGGTGAAGGCATTCCGACCGCACACTATCGCCCAGTTGCAGCGCGTCAGTCAGGACCTGGTGCGTTTCAAACAGGGTGCTCAGCAGCACGCGGACAGCTTGCGTGAAACCTTGGACAAAGCTCGGCAAAGCAAAGACCTCAAGATGATGAAAGCCGTCACCTGGAAGCTTTCGGCATGACCTGGTCACCGGTGACCATGCGCTGGCCAGAACAAGCCACGCAATGGATGGAAGGACTGAGCGCGGCTCAGGACCTGGCCGGTGGCGAGTTGGCCAGCACTGCGTTACGTCTGGCCAGCCTCGACGGCATGACCAGCACGAACCCGGGGCCAGTCGGTGACGCGGCGAAAGGCGCGATCGCCGCCGGCCGTGCAGCGATGGCGGGGCAGTTGGGTGAAGCGCCTGCTTGCCTCGTGGTGACGCCGTTCCAAAGCGGCATTGGCCAGGGACGCGGCAATCAGCGTTTTCTGTCTGCGCCGAATCTGCTGCAGCAGCTGGCCGGCAAATTGATCGACACCACCGACACCGGTCGGCCGACCGGACCGCAGTACGCGCTGTCACTGATGTTCCTGGGCACCAATTACGCCCAGCTGGCCGCCACGCTGTCGCGCTTCAATGCGCTGCTACCGATCCCGGACCTGGTACGCACCGAGCGTCGGGCCGAACATCTGTCGACGCTGGAGACAGACAAGTGGGTGATCCCCAGTTCCGGCCCGCTGCCGCGTTGGCAATCGCTGCCGCTTGAGCGCTGCACGTTGGTCAAAGCTGCGAAGCAATCGATGTCCGGCCAACTGGCGGTGCTTGAGAGCTACGCGGCGGACAGTTCACCGATGGCTGATCTGGCAGCGCTGGCCGCACGCAAAGCGGCGCAGCAGCAGGGCCGGGATCAACAGCTGAATGACCTCAAGGCGCTGCTGGCCGGAGGCTCGGCCGACACCAGCATGCGCGCACGGCTGATCGGTCCGGGCGATGTCAATGAACTGCGTCGCTCGCTGCTCGAGGGCGAAGCACCAGGTCATGAGTGGGTGCTGTCCGCCGGCGTGCTGCTGGTGGGGTCGCTGGAAGGCTTGAGCTTCGTGCGGGAGCTGGTCGGCCTATGACGCTATTACTCGACGGCGAGCAGGTCCTGGGCAAACGGATGAAGATCACCGCTAACCTGCGCATCGAAGCTGATGACCTGTCTGGTCAAACCAGCAACACCGAGACTGCCCACAAGGGCTTCAAGCCGAAAACCCTAGCGGTGTCGCTGATGATTCCCTTCGTCGATGCGGTGCAGATGCGCACGATCATGCGCTTGGCCGAGGCCACGGCCGGCGGTGGCCAGCTCAAGATGTACCGGATCGTCAACGACACCGCCGCCGCGTTTGGCATTCGTGAGGTGCAGTTTTCGGACGGTGTCAGCGCCCGGGAAGACGACACGCTGGCCGCTTGGCTGGTCCAGTTCACACTGTCGGAAAAAGCCTCGAACCCCGAGAAGGTTGAACAGCGACGGGCAGCGAACGGCGTCAGCGCGCAATCAGCACCCGGCCAGGCGGTCGGCGGCGCCGCAGGCGGCGCGGCCGGTGGTGGGACTGGGAGCGAGGCCCAAGAACTGAGCGGCTTTGAAAAGACCCTCAAGAAGCTGGATGACTACCTGGCGCCCAAAACATGAAGCTGCATAAGGTTTTGACGATCGCCGGCCAGGTCTACCCTCTGATCAAGGACGAAGTGCGCCTGGACATCAAAAGCCCTGGCCGTGCGACGTTCACGGTGCAGGCCGGCGAATCGTTGAAAGGGCTGGTGACGCTGGATATCGGCTACAACGAGCGCACGCTGCAGCGTCACTTTCTTGGCTACGTCGAACGGTCGACCGCCGCCAACAGCACCCAGCAGCTGGTGGCTTGCCGCGAGTTGTCCTGGATCCTGGCCAACCCGTTGCCGCTGAACCTGCGTCACGTCGACCTGCAGGCGGTGCTGGCCGAGATCAGCGAGAAAACCGGGCTGGGCTTTCGGGTTCCGGACAAGGCTTATGCCAAGGTCAAAGCGCCGTATTTCTACAGCCTGGCGGCGGGCTATTTGGCGATGGACAGTCTGGCCAACGTCTTCAACATCCCCGACTTCATCTGGCAGCAGCAGGGCGACGGCGAAGTGTTTGTAGGCAGTTGGGCCGACAGCTTCTTCGGTACCCGCACTGCGCTGCAGCTGCCGGTCGAACTGTTCGACGGCTACCAGGGCAATCAAAGCGCGGTGATCGCGCCCCTTCCTGGGCTTCGACCAGGTGCAACCATCAACCAAGGCGAACGAATCACCAGTGTGACGCTCGCCGGCAACCAAATGGCGATCAAATGGACGACGCAATAAAGCGCAGCGTAGCGCGCCAATTTCCTGAATTGAGTGGCGGTTACCACCTGCCGCGCTTTGGCCGCGTGGTTGCGGTACCGGATGCGCCGGCGGCGCCCGGGCTGTGTGACGACTTCCGGCCGCGCTTTGGCGTCGACGTCGAAGTGCTGCTGGCCGATGGCGAGCCTGATCCGGATCTGCCGATCCTCGAAGGCCTGCCATTGCCGGCGCCGATGGGCGGGCAAGAAGCGGGGATGTTTGGCTTTCCGGAGGAGGGCACGACGGTCGTGATCTGTTTCGCCTATGGCCTGCCGCACAAGCCGTTCATAACGCAGATCCTACCGCACGGTCTGAGCCTGCCCCGGGTGCCGAAGGGCGACCAGGTGTGGCAGCACAGCGAGGCTTGCCAACAGCGCGTCGACGCGGACGGCAACTGGTTGCGCCAGACCGATGGAAAGATCCAGGACAAGGCGATCGAGCGCGAGGTCGAAGCCCTGGGCAACACTGAGGCCTTCCAGAATCACACCAGGACGGTCGACGACCATTCGACCGAGACGGTGGGTGGCATTAAGAAGATTGAGGCGCTGGGCGCGCTCAAACTGCTCTCCGGTGGGTCTGCGAGCCTGGCGGCGGTGGACGATCTGCACCAGGCTACTGGGCGGGATCTGAACCTGGTCGTGGGTCAAAAGCACAACGCCACGGTAGGCGGCGATATGCAGGAGCGGATCGAGGGGTTGCGTAAAAGCGTGAGCGTGATTAGTCAAAAGTTGGAAGCGCCAAAGACCTGGATCGGTTCGGCGAATGTCAACGTGCTGCAAGTGCTCTGTGACCTGCTCGATCTGGTTCAGCAGATGAACTCCCAACTGGCGGCGCACACCCACCTGCCTGGGCCAACGCCGGCGCCGACCGATGCAACGGCATTTCAGGCGAAAGCGACAACGGCCCTACAGTTAATTATGAAACTTAAACCAATTATACTTTGATTATTTCGCAAGCGTACTATTTATTAGGTTGTGCGTTAGACTCGTTAATTGACTGGCTAAAAGCATCGCCTTTAGCCTGAAGTGCATCAGATGCATCAACTACTTCATGCTTCAAAGCATCGTGCCACATCCACAATATCGATATTGTCATTAACGACTCATCATTTGGGAACGCTCTGATCAACGCTTCTGTTGCATAAATCAAAGAAAGGCTGGTGCACTGTATCGGCTCTATAAGTCCTTCATTTGACGGGCCTGTTAACAAGAGATCTTTGTTAGACATCGATGTTCCCAGCTTGAAGCCAATACTGTCTATACCAGCATGTACGTACTGGCTGGCGAAGCTGAAGTGGTTTCGCAACAAGTCTAATTCTACGAATGTTTCTATTGTCGTAAAAGGTAACTTTCCTTTTGAAGTGTCTCCCAGCGCTTTACGAGCCCAACCAAAGCTCTGTCCAAAGGGACTTCCGTATAGCTCTATTATCTCTTCTTTCTCTGTCTTGAATTTTTCCAACTGTTCGGCCGGGATAGGTTCAAACCCCAGCTTGTTTTTGTTGTACTTATTGGCAGTCTCAAAGCGGATGATTTTTTGAAAGTCTAGGAATCTAGTTGACAGATCTTCATCGCCTTCGCAAATGAATTTGGTGATTGTCGAAGTTTCGTGAAGCGTTCTCCATCTTGCAAAAGCACCATCAGCAAAGCCACCATGCAATAAGTGGGAGATTTCATTGCCGATTTGAACGCAGCGTGCGTGTAACCTTGTTGCTATATTGAATTTCTTATTTTTGATGAGCGGTAAATAAGATTGGTCTCTTCTTAGCTCATCGACGATTTCCATACAAATGTAAATAAGGCTGTCGAGTCTCTTTAGTGGGGTTTCCCAAGTATTAAAAAGACGTTTCCTAAATTCCTCAAAAAAACCATAGTGTTCAGATAGCAGTTCATCCTTACCGGTATCTAGTGACTGATACAGATCGCGAGAGAATAAACCGATCAACTCTTCTGGGTATTGCTCAAAAAGATCTGTGAAATTTTCAATCTCGTCTGAGTTTAAATTCAAACCATCTACTAGCTTGCGGAACAATCCTGCATCCGAGTGTTTTTTGCTCGCGTCATCGCTCACTGCGTCGCTCCTTGTCATGGGTGAATTGTGAGCCTAGAAGGATCGGTCCAGCTCCGCAACCGACCGGGTGTCAGGTGGATTTTACGACCCATAGCTGATCAAGTTTTGTGGTGAAACTCTGACTCATCATCTCCCGCCGCATCCCCCAATCAGGCGTTGCCGGAACACCTCCAGTACGCAGTGTCCCCCGACCCCATCGCTGATTGATCTCATCCAGCACACTCATGACCTTTTCGGCCGCTTGCGGTTGCGTCTGGGCGAACAGGTCGTCAGTGAATTCCCCGGGCTGGCGTAGATCCATCAACAGCACTTCGGCCTTACTGTATTTGAAGCCAGGTCTAAATAGGCGTTGAACCGCCTCGGTCGCGGCCTTGGTTAACAGGCGGATATCGTTCGTCGGGTAAGGTAATTCAACCATCGCACCGTTGGCGTATTTGGCTTCCTCCGGACTAAACATGCCGGTGCGGATGCTGACGCGCAGTTTCTTGCACAGCGAGTTCTGCGCTCTCAGCTTTTCCGCCGCACGCTGCACGTAGGTGGCGACCGCTTCTTTGATCGGCTCGATGGTTGTCAGACGCTTGCCGAACATGCGGCTGCTGCAGATCTCCTGCTTCGCCGGTTCGGCCTCGGTGAGTTCCAGGCACGACGTTCCGGTCAGCTCGCGTGCGGTCTTTTCGATCACCACGCTGAATTTCTGCCGAAGCGTCCACGGATCGGCTTTCGCCAAATCCATCGCAGATCTGATTTGCATGGTTTCGAGATGCGCTTTCATGCGACGGCCGACGCCCCACACTTCGCCCACGTCTGTGTTTCGCAGCACCCAATCGCGCTTGGCCGGATCACAGATATCGACGACGCCGCCCGTCTCCGCCTGCAAGCGTTTCGCGGTGTGGTTGGCGAGTTTGGCCAAGGTTTTTGTGGGAGCAATGCCGACGCCTACCGGGATGCCCGTTCCTTTGTAGACGGCGGCGCGGATCGTTCGGCCAAATGCGGTGAGGTCACCGGGAATGCCAGTCAGATCCGCGAAGGCCTCATCGATGCTGTACACCTCGACGGTAGGCACCATCGATTCGATGATGCTCATAACCCGTTCACTCATGTCGCCGTACAGTGCGTAGTTGCTACTGAACACCTGCACGCCGTGCTTTCGCAGCCCGTCTTTGATCTGGAAATACGGCGCGCCCATTTTCACGAACGGTTTGGCGTCGTAGCTGCGCGCGATGACGCAGCCGTCGTTGTTGCTCAGGACGACGACTGGTGTCTTGGCCAGGTCCGGCCGGAATACGCGCTCGCAGCTAGCATAGAAGCTGTTGCAGTCAATCAGGGCAAAGACCGGCTCACGGCTTGGCATGATCGCGCACGCTGTATGTCACCACACCCCAGATCAGCAGCTCGTCACCCTCCATCACATAGCGAGGCGGGTACTTGGTATTCGCGGACATCAGGATGATGGTGTTATCGCGGATGTGCAGGCGCTTGCAGATAGGTTCGGCGTTGAGACCAGCGATGACGATATCACCGTGCTCGGCGTTCAGGCTGCGATTGACCACCACCATGTCTCCGCAAAAGATGCCGGCACCTTCCATGCTGTCGCCCTCGATCTTCGCCAAGTAAACGTGCGGCGCGCGGATCTCGAACAGCTCGTCCAGGGAAATGTGCTTTTCGATGTGATCGGCCGCCGGCGACGGAAACCCGGCAGGAATTCGAAAGGAATAAAGCGGGAGCTTTGCGCCTCCCTCCGACAACGGCCCAACGATAGTGACACTCATGATGCGAACCTGGTGAGAGATTGACTGTATACCCATACAGTAAACTCGGAGGCCCGCGCGTGGTCAATGCTGTATGTAGGACATTTCGACGGGTGACACCATGTGCGGACGTTATTCGATATACGAGTCGATGGATGAATATCTCAGGGAGCTGGCTCCCCATCAGTTAGTAATCAATGGGTACGACCTGTGGGCCATCGATCGCTACAACGTCGCGCCCTCCACTCGCGTGGAAATCATCCGGCCGGTTGATGGTGGCCTGAGCGTCGACAAGGTGCGGTGGGGATGGTCGCCGTTCTGGGCGAAAGGCAAGCGGCCGGATCCGATCAATGCGCGGGTGGAAACGGTGACCTCCGGAAAGTTCTTCAAACAGCTGTGGCCGAATGGTCGAGCGATCGCGCCGGCCAATGGCTGGTTTGAGTGGGTGAAGGATCAGGATGATCCGAAGAAAAAACAACCTTACTTCATCCGCTTGAAAAGCCAGGCGCCAATGTTCTTCGGCGCGCTTGCGCAAGTTACGCCAGGGCTTGAGCCTAACGACCAAGATGGATACGTGATCATCACCGCAGCCAGTGACCAAGGCATGGTGGACATCCACGACCGTCGGCCGCTAGTGCTGGATCCTTCAGTGGCCCGCGAATGGCTCGAGCCGGATCTGCACCCAGAGAGGGCCGAGGAAATCGCCAAGACTATGTGCCGGGCTACGGAGGACTTTGAGTGGTTCAAGGTGGATCGGGCTGTGGGCAACGTACGCAATCAGGGGCCGCAACTGATCGTACCGCTTGAACAAATGGATTAACGCGCCAGGCTGAGAAATTTGGCGCTGTAATAAAAAAACGAAAGAAAAAGCACTTATCCCCCTCCCGCCGACGGGCTCTGCATGTTTTTTTTGTGCAAATCGAACAGCGATGCAAATCCATATGCGTAGCAGGCGGGCCGGGGGGCGTGAGCGGGTGAGACAGATTGCACACTGTGCAAACTTGAGAAAGGAATTGAAGTTGTTTCACACAGCAGAGCTGAAGGCAGCAAATCTACCGACGAATCTGGAACGCCCGGCCTGCAAGGAGACGGCTAAAAAAAACAGCCTGTTTGAGATGTTTTACGTTTTCCAACGAGTCGAATTTCGAGAAGTTTCTAGCCGCTGTAATCAGCGTGCAAACCGGCCACAGCCTAAGCAATTCAAGGGCCGCAGCCTATGAAGTGCGTTTCAAAGATTGTCAGCGAATAAACCACCACATGGTCAGCACAACCACTACGATCCAAGCGGCAGCCATCAGAAATTCGAGAGCGGTGAGGCGATAACGGCTCATTGCAAAAACCTCCCGATCAAAGCGACTGTGGCTTGCCTTTGGAAATGGGATACCCGGGCTGTAGAAGAGCGGCAACAGAAACCACAAGATCGTCCAGTGACCAGGGCTTGTGCAGGTAGACAGTCCCCCGTGGCAGCGTTGTTGGATCAATTAAATATCCCGAAGTCAGGATCGCAGCAACCGCTGTCCAACGTTCCTTCGCCATTTCAATGAACTCAATTCCCTGAATCTGACCAGGCAACGACTCGTCCACGATGACCAGCGGGAATTTGCCGTGGCTCTCCAGCATGTGAGTTAACGCATCGTCAGCGGTTTCGAACGCCAATACTTCCGCACCTACTTCAGCCAGGATGTCAGCCATGAGCGGGCGAAGGGTTGCATCATCCTCAACAACGATGACGGTTCCCTCAATCGGCAAAATTCCTTCCCAATTCACGTTCACTGACCGTTCCTTACTCGTGACAAATTCACAGTACCGAAAGGACAGCTTAGGTTCTTTTCTGTTCGGTGTAGGATGGCGTTTCTTTTCTTTTTGTGACGCAGGGAAGGTATGGATATCAAGCAGCTTCGACACGGTAAGCGCGTGAGCGTACCGCCGGAAAAGGCGGTACAGGGGCGTCCTTGGGAAGAGCCTTACGGCATGGTTGTCGGAACAGTAAGCGAGCACGGTGCTTCAGTGCGCTTGGACGGAGATATGGCAACTATCATCAGGGTCCGCCTTGAGGATTTGGACGACGAGTGAAATTCCGGCACGGACGGGACCTGGCCACCCCACCGATTGTCCGTCCAATGCCCGTCCAATTTAGCTAGATTTCATTACTGCACATATACACAGACACACCCTAGAACCCTTGCTTTTTTTGACCATGCCCAATGAAAGCGCTGGTTTAACTCGGGCTCATAATCCTTTGGTCCACGGTTCAAGTCCGTGTGGGCCCACCAAATTGAAAGCCGCGCTAAATGCGCGGCTTTTTCTTGGGCGAGTGGTTGGGGGTCAGTGTTGGCGAGCGCAATGTTCGGAAGACTTCCCCGAAGGCTGTAGGCAAGTTCCGAAGCTGTGGTTTTGAGCTGTGTTGAGCCTGTTGGGGGTTGGTTTGACGGGATACTCTCGATACGTCGCTGCTTATCAGCGGTCGGGCTTGGAAACCTGTCGAAATCGGAAGCCACAGGCTTAATACCAATCAAGAACATGCCCGCCATGCCTAGGATCGCCATCGCGATCATGCACAAATTGCGCGGGCCTTTTAGCCGGGTATCTTTCCACCCACCAGCGCACTGTTAGGAATACAACTGCAAGGTCTGTAGGAGTATTCCTAACCTATGTTTTCTGCACCGTTTCTACCTTGTTGAGGATTTATTCCGACAGTAATCTCCGGACGCCTCCGCCCAGGATCGATTTCATGTTCGTGAATGCTGCGCCACTGATAAAGGAAGCAGCCGACCAGCAAACCTGGATCGACCTTGCCTTACCCGATCTCAGAACCTTATCGAGAGAACTTCGGTCAGCCGCAATAGAAGAGGTAAAAAGGGCCGAGGACGCAGAAGGCGCGCTCAAAATCCTCTCGGATCACTTTGGGTTTGTCGACGAGTCATTATTGGCCGTTACCATCCTCACGCCCATCGGGAACGTCGCGATCCTGAGAGACAAGCTGGCCCACATCGTCGAGAAACGTCCAGATTCCCGAGAACGTTATGTTCGACATGCCATAGATACGCTGACGGGACCTTTTGAAGTATGGAAAGTACTCTACGATAACGGCGGATACCGAATGGCATTCATTAACGCCTACGAGGCAAAAAACGACATGCTTGTCGTGGTCGATGTGCGAAACGGGCATGTCCTCTGGAACTTCATGCACGCGCCCGCCCGAGCGATGAACAAACATCGCCAAGGCGAGCTTTTGTACAAGCGGTACATTCTTGAAGACAAAGAAAAGGGCAGCCATTTGGCTTAATGCCGATCAGTTAAGCCTTCTCGCTTGACCTTTGGCCGCAAGAAATCAAAATCCGATGCCTGTACTGGCATCGGATTTTTTTATGCGTCTCGCTCGGGCACTGGAACTGACCCACAACATCGCCTCTACCCCCAACGCCATTGAGGGATTGGATGCTTTGCTCGATCCTTCTTTGGTCGAACAGGCGCTTGAACAAGCTGGTGTGGCGACGCTGCGCAAGCGTCGTTTGCCTCTGGAAATGATGCTCTGGTGCGTGATCTCCATGGCGTTCTTCCGGCGCATGTCGGCCTGGGATGTGGTTAGTCGCATGAATATCATGTTGCCGGGTCAGCGCCCGTTGGTAGCGCCCAGCGCCGTAGTCCAGGCCCGTCAGAGATTGGGCAGCGAAGCTGTACGACAAGTCTTCGATTTGACCCAGAAAAGTTGGCATGAGGCAGCCGGTCACCCGACTTGGGCCGGTCTGCGTTTGTTGGGTGTCGATGGCGTTGTCTGGCGCACGCCTGATACGCCGGAAAATCGGGCGCGCTATGACTCCGCCAGCAACCAGCATGGCGACACCGGTTTTCCTCAGGTGCGCATGGTCTGCCAAATGGAGTTGACCAGCCATTTGCTGATTGGAAGTGCGTTTGACGGCTACCGCAGCAACGAAATGAAACTGGCCGAGCAACTGATCGAAACCACCCCCGATCACTCGCTGACGCTGTTTGATCGTGGTTTTTACTCGTTAGGTTTACTGCATCAGTGGCAGCAGGCAGGTGTCGAACGCCACTGGCTGATGCCGCTGAAAAAAGGCTCGCAGTACGAGGTGATCCAGCGTTTGGGGCGCCAGGATGCGATTATTTTGCTGAGCACTTCGCCACAGGCCCGCAAGCAATGGCCTGGGTTGCCGGAGCGGCTGACCGCGCGACTGCTGAGCAAAACCGTCAAGGGCAAGGTGTGTCAGATTCTGACCTCGATGACTGACCCACTGCGTTTTCCTTCCGACGAGATTGTTGATCTATACAGCCAGCGCTGGGAAATCGAATTAGGCTTTCGGGAAATGAAGCAGACGCTGCTCAACAGCAGCTATACGCTGCGCAGCAAGACACCCGAGATGATCGAGCAAGAGTTGTGGGGTGTGTTGTTGGGCTACAACTTATTGCGCTATCAGATGGTGGAAATGAGTCGCCACTGTCCTGGCATTTACCCGTGCGAAATGAGCTTTACTGCGTGTACCTGGGCGATTCTTGGGTTTATCAACAGCGTCTCGGCCGATCGTTCCGGGAACATCCCCAAGTATTTGGCCGAGCTTCATGCTTCAGCGCCGCACTACGTTCTGCCGCATCGACGGGAGGAGCGCGTTTACCCTCGGGCCATCAGGCTTAAATCCCCGAAGTATCCGATCAAAAATAAAAATGCCAGTCAGCTTAACTGACTGGCATTAGCCATTTGGCTGCCCTTAATATTTGAATCCTGATATTTGCATCCTCAGGAAATGGGATGAAGAGGTCTCACCTTACACCGATGTTGCAGCATCGCTGAGGTACCTACGTCCACTAATGCCCTGCAAGGCAGCGGATTTCGCGCTCTTGCTGGCATTCTTGATAAATAGGCCAACCAAGTCAAATCAAATATCCGATGTATTGTTTGAGGGCAACGATGCCATCGATTCTTGGGTGAACAATTCAAACATCGCCTGCAAGCGTGTTGCTGACAGTGTCTGTAACATGCGTACTCACCGCCCCCACCCCCATGGAACCGCCCCCTTGCCAGACACCCGCCCACCCGTGCTCGATGAAATCGATCGTCAGCTGATCGCCGCCCTGCAAATCAACGCCCGCGAAAGCGTGGCCATGCTTGCTCGGCAATTGGGCATTGCGCGCACCACCGTGACCTCTCGATTGGCGCGGCTGGAAAAAGCCAAAGTGATTACCGGCTATGGCGTGCGTCTCGGTCAGCGGGTGGTCGATGGCGGCTTGCAGGCCTACGTCGGGATCAAGGTGCAGCCGCGTTCCGGCAAGGAGGTGGTGCGCCGGTTGAGTGCGATGGCGCAGGTGCAGCAGTTGTGTGCGGTGAGTGGCGAGTTTGATTATGTGGCGTGGTTGCGCAGCGATTCGCCGGAGCAGCTGGATCAGTTGCTCGATCAGATTGGCGGCGTGGATGGGGTCGAGAAGACCACGACTTCGATTATTTTGAGTAGCAAGGTTGATCGGGGGCAGCCGGTTTGAGTGTTGATCATGATTTTTCGGTTGGTGGATGGACCTCTTCGCGGGCAAGCCTTGCTCCTACAAGGGACAGTGTGTAGCGAATGATCGTCATACTGATCAGGTTATTGGCAAAACGACGACACTTTGCGTCTTATTAACGTGTTCCACGCTCCCTAGAATGGCTGGCATCTTTTCCTATACTCAGACGCGCATTCCGCGTCGGGTCGCCAGCAAGGTCAGCCATGAACAAGAACAATCGCCATCCTGCAGACGGTAAGAAACCAGTCACCATTTTCGGCCCGGACTTTCCGTTCGCGTTTGACGACTGGATCGAACACCCGGCCGGTCTCGGCACTATCCCTGAACACAATCATGGCGCAGAAGTGGCGATCGTCGGTGCGGGCATCGCTGGTTTGGTGGCGGCTTACGAGTTGATGAAACTCGGCTTGAAACCGGTGGTGTATGAGGCGTCGAAGCTGGGCGGGCGTTTGCGTTCGCAAGCGTTCAACGGCACCGACGGCATCGTCGCTGAACTCGGTGGTATGCGCTTCCCGGTGTCGTCCACCGCGTTCTATCACTACGTCGACAAGCTCGGCCTTGAGACCAAACCTTTCCCGAACCCGCTGACGCCAGCCTCCGGCAGCACGGTGATCGATCTGGAAGGCAAAACCCATTACGCACAGAAACTGGCGGATCTTCCTGCGCTGTTTCAGGAAGTGGCTGACGCCTGGGCGGATGCGCTGGAGGCCGGCTCGCAGTTCGCCGACATCCAGCAAGCCATTCGCGACCGTGACGTGCCGCGCCTGAAAGAGCTGTGGAATACCTTGGTGCCGCTGTGGGACGACCGCACGTTCTATGACTTCGTCGCCACCTCGGAAGCCTTCGCCAAACTGTCGTTCCATCACCGCGAAGTGTTCGGTCAGGTTGGTTTTGGCACCGGCGGCTGGGACTCGGACTTCCCCAACTCGATGCTGGAAATCTTCCGCGTGGTGATGACCAACTGCGACGATAACCAACACCTGGTGGTCGGCGGCGTCGAGCAAGTGCCGCAAGGCATCTGGCGGCATGTGCCGGAGCGCTGCGTGCATTGGCCCGAAGGCACCAGTCTGAAGTCCCTGCACCGTGGCGCGCCGCGTTCCGGCGTGAAGAAAATCGCTCATGCGCCGGATGGCCGTTTCGCGGTCACCGACAACAATGGCGACACCCGCGAATACGCCGCCGTGCTGACCACGTGCCAGAGTTGGCTGCTGACCACGCAGATCGAATGTGACGAGACCCTTTTTTCGCAGAAGATGTGGATGGCGCTCGACCGCACCCGCTACATGCAGTCATCGAAAACTTTCGTGATGGTCGACCGGCCGTTCTGGAAGGACAAGGATCCAGAGACCGGCCGCGACCTGATGAGCATGACCCTCACTGATCGCCTGACCCGCGGCACTTACCTGTTCGACAACGGCGACGACAAACCCGGCGTGATCTGCCTGTCGTATTCGTGGATGAGCGACGCATTGAAGATGCTCCCGCACCCGGTGGAAAAACGCGTTGAGCTGGCGTTGAACGCGTTGAAAAAAATCTACCCAAAAGTCGATATCGCCGCGCGAATCATTGGCGATCCGATCACCGTATCGTGGGAAGCCGACCCGTACTTCCTCGGCGCGTTCAAAGGTGCCCTGCCCGGCCACTATCGCTACAACCAGCGCATGTACGCGCACTTCATGCAGGACGAGATGCCGGCCGAGCAGCGCGGGATTTTCATCGCCGGCGACGACGTTTCCTGGACGCCGGCCTGGGTCGAAGGTGCGGTGCAAACCTCGCTCAACGCGGTGTGGGGGATCATGAAACATTTCGGCGGGTCGACACATAAAGCGAACCCGGGCCCCGGTGATGTGTTCAAAGACATCGGCCCTATCGCCCTGCCCGAGTAAGAGGAATCCCTGATGCGTGTAGCCCTTTACCAATGTCCACCGCTGCCACTGGAACCCGCCGCCAACCTGCAACGCCTGCATCAAGTAGCGATGGAGGCCAAGGGCGCCGACCTGCTGGTGCTGCCGGAGATGTTCATGACCGGCTACAACATTGGCGCCGAAGCGGTCAGCACCTTGGCCGAGGTCTACAACGGTGAATGGGCGCAGCAGATCGGGCGGATCGCCAAGGCTGCGGGTCTGGCGATTGTTTATGGCTATCCGGAACGTACCGCCGACGGGCAGATTTACAACGCCGTGCAACTGATCGATTCGCACGGCGAGCGCTTGTGCAATTACCGCAAAACGCATCTGTTCGGCGATCTGGATCGCTCGATGTTCAGCCCCGGCGACGATGATTTTCCGATCGTCGAACTCAACGGCTGGAAGCTCGGTTTCCTGATCTGCTACGACCTGGAGTTTCCCGAGAACACCCGCCGTTTGGCGCTCGCTGGCGCCGAGCTGATTGTGGTGCCGACGGCGAACATGATTCCGTTCGATTTCGTTGCTGACGTCACCGTGCGTTCGCGTGCCTTCGAAAACCAGTGCTACGTGGCCTACGCCAACTATTGCGGCAGCGAAGGCGACATCCACTATTGCGGGCAAAGCAGCCTCGCCGCACCGGATGGCAGCCGCATCGCTCAGGCCGGACTCGACGAAGCGCTGATCATCGGCCAGCTCGATCGACAGTTGATGCTCGACTCGCGCGCCGCCAATCGTTACCTCAGCGACCGCCGCCCGGAGCTTTACGGCGCGCTGAACCGGCGCTAATCCGCTAGCATTGGCACTTCACTGTTCTGGAAGTGCCCATGCCTGCGCCGACTCACCCCCGCCCCCACACTGAAACCCTGGCCAACGGCTTGCGTGTGACCCTGCGTCATGTACCCGGCCTGAAGCGCAGCGCCGCCGCGTTGCGCGTGGCTGCCGGTAGCCATGACGTGCCGCTGGAGTGGCCGGGGCTGGCGCATTTTCTCGAGCATTTGCTGTTTCTCGGCACCGAGCGTTTTCCTGCGAGCGAAGGGCTGATGGCCTACGTGCAAGGTCAAGGTGGCCAGGTCAATGCCAGCACGCGCGAACGCACCACTGACTTTTTCTTTGAGTTGCCGACGCGCTCGTTCAGCGATGGGCTGGAGCGTCTGTCAGACATGCTCGCCAAGCCGCGTATGAATCTGGACGATCAGTTGCGGGAACGGGAAGTGTTGCAGGCGGAATTTGTCGCTTGGTCGCAGGATCCTGCAGCGCAGCAGCAGTTTTCCTTGTACGAAGGTTTACCCGCAGAGCACCCGTTGCGGGGGTTTCATGCAGGGAATCGGGACAGCCTGCACATTGAGCAGCCGGCATTTCAACAGGCGCTCAACGATTTCCATCAGCAGTTTTATCAGACGGGGCAGATGACACTGAGCTTGGTCGGGCCGCAGAGCCTTGAAGAGCTGAAAGCGCTCGCTGAGCAATTCGCGGCGGCTTTGCCGGTTGGGGATAACGTTGCGCAGGCGACAACCGTGCCGCTGGCGGTGAAAAGTTATCAACAGGTCAGTGAGCGACGCGGCAATCTGCTGTTTGCGTTTGATGCCTTGCCTGAGTCATCCGTCGAGGCTTTGGCTTTTCTTTGTCATTGGCTGAACAGCTCAAAACCCGGCGGGCTGCTCGCGCATTTGCAGGAGCAAAAACTGGCAGATGGATTGAACGCCGCGCCGGTTTATCACTTCGACGGGCAAGCGTTGTTGCATCTGGAATTCACCGCTCCAGCGGAATCGTTAAACGCTATTCGCGAACAACTGCTCGATTGGCTGAGTTTCTTCTCTCAGCAGGATTGGTCGCCATTGCGCAAGGAATACGCGGCCCTGCTTGAACGTCAGCAGCAAGTCAGCGGCGCCCTGCAACTGGCGCGGCTGGACAGTGAGCAATTGGAAAATGGCCTGTCCGAGACAGGCGTAACAGCCCTCTCACAGATCCTCGGCGAAATCGGCACTGTGGATAACTTCAGCGATCATTGGCACCTGCCTGCCGCCAATCCTTTCCTGCGAGCCAATGAACCGTTGGCCAATGCCGGACTGATTCGCGGCCAGACCAGCGCCCACCGAGGCCTGCGCACGTTCGCTCAGGATCGTTCGCGCGGCCGTCGTGAACGCTCGCCCATGCAGTTCAGCCAGGCGTTGCCGGACAGCACTGATGCAGGCGCGATTTATCTGCGCTGGCAGATGGAAGCCGCCGCCAGCACCGGTCTGCACTCGCGGTTGCAGCGCAGTCTCCGGCAAACGCAGCAAGATGCGCGTGAGGCCGGCGTCGAGCTGATTTTCAGCGCCACTGGCAATCAGTGGCTACTGAAACTCACCGGATTGCAGGAGCCAATGCCCGGCGTCCTCGAGCACGCGCTGAAATGTCTGACACAGGTTGACGCCGATTCATCGCTTGCTGAGCCGAAACCGCCGCTGATCCCCATTCGCCAACTGCTTGAAGTGCTGCCGGAACATGTTCTGCTATCAGCCAAAACCGGCGATGACGCGAATCACCTGTGGACAACTTCGCGTTGGGACGGCCTCGCTCTGGGGCTCAACCCACAAACGCAATCTGCCATGGGCCTGGCGCTGAGCCGTATTCCCGGGATCCCGGACAATCAGCTGCCAACGCCGACGACGATTAAAGAGCAAAAACACTGGAGCTACATCAATACCGGCGCCAGCGAACACGCCTTGCTGCTGTATTGCCCGACCGCCAACCGCGACATCGCCGACGAAGCCGCCTGGCGAATGCTCGCGCAACTTGGTCAGACGCCCTTCTACCAACGTCTGCGAGTCGAATTGCAATTGGGCTACGCGGTGTTCAGTGCGTTGCGCCAGATGCAAGGCCAGACCGGCCTCCTGTTCGGCGTGCAATCGCCAAGTGCCAAACCTGCGGCGTTGCTTGGGCATATCCAACAGTTTCTCAACGGCATGCCCGCGCTGATCGAACAGCTCGATGAGGCCAGCCTCAGCCGACACCGGCAAAACCTCGGCAATCAATTCGACGACGCCACACTGGCCAGCAAAGAGGCGGCTGAATTGCTCTGGCAGGCAAAACTCGCGGGCCACTCGTCGGATTATCTTGAACAGTTGACCGCCGCCATCCATCAACTGGATGGCCAGACATTGCTCGCGGCTGCTCAACGCTTGATCAACGCAGACGGCGGCTGGCTCTGCCTCACCAGCGATCCAGCGTGCGAAACCCCGTGGCAAGCGACAAATTGATCATTACCGAGGCTGCAAGGAGCTTTCTCAAAGATTCACGGGCATTTACCCGGAAATTTTGAGTAACATAGCAGCCTAACTATTTGGAACATCTCTGCGCTGCCGTGGACTATAACTATGGACAGCGCTATCCCACCCACCCTGAGGAGACACACCATGTCCTGGACAAAACCGGCTTACACCGACCTGCGTATCGGCTTCGAAGTCACCATGTACTTCGCCAGCCGCTGAGTTCTGCTTACATAGAACTGCAGTGCAACGCCTCGGCTCGCCGGGGCGTTTTATTTTCCGCGTTGAAATGATGGAGTGTTCATGTTCGTCCAGATTCTGGGTTCGGCCGCTGGCGGCGGTTTTCCGCAGTGGAACTGCAACTGCGTCAATTGCGCAGGCTTTCGCGACGGCAGCCTGAATGCCAAGGCCCGCACCCAATCGTCCATCGCGATTTCCGATGACGGCGTGAACTGGGTGCTGTGCAACGCCTCGCCGGACATCCGCGCGCAGCTGCAAAGCTTCGCCCCGATGCAACCGGGCCGTGCCCTGCGCGACACCGGCATCAGCGCAATCATCCTGATGGACAGCCAGATCGACCACACCACCGGCCTGCTCAGCCTGCGCGAAGGCTGCCCGCATCAGGTCTGGTGCACGGACATGGTTCACGAAGACCTCAGCACCGGTTTCCCGCTGTTCAAGATGCTCACGCACTGGAATGGTGGGCTGGACTGGAACCGCATCGAACTCGACCAGAGCTTCACTGTGGCGGCGTGCCCGAACCTGCGTTTCACCCCGCTGCCGTTGCGCAGCGCCGCGCCACCGTACTCGCCGCACCGCTTCGATCCGCATCCGGGCGACAACATCGGCTTGATAGTGGAAGACCTGAAGACCGGCGGCAAATTGTTCTACGCGCCGGGACTGGGCAAGGTCGATGCGCCACTGCTGGAAATCATGGCCGGCAGCGATTGTCTGTTGGTTGACGGCACGATGTGGGATGACGATGAAATGCAGCGTCGTGGTGTCGGCACGCGTACTGGCCGAGAGATGGGCCATCTGGCGCAGAACGGGCCTGGCGGCATGCTCGAAGTGCTGGAGCAACTGCCCGAGCAGCGCAAGGTACTTATCCACATCAACAACACCAACCCGATTCTCGACGAAGATTCGCCGGAGCGTGCGGAGTTGGCGCGGCGTGATGTTGAAGTGGCGTTTGATGGCATGAGTATTGTGCTGTAGCGGATGGCCCCATCGCTGGCAAGCCAGCTCCCACAAGGTTCTGTGGCGTACACAAAACCTGTGGGAGCTGGCTTGCCAGCGATGACGTCCTGACAGACACCACAGAATCCAACGGTTGTTCCCGGAGAACAGACATGACTGACACGCCAATGTCCCCCACCGAATTCGAAGCCGCCCTGCGCGCCAAAGGCGCCTACTACCACATCTACCACCCGTATCACGTGGCGATGTATGAAGGCCGCGCCACCCGCGAGCAGATTCAGGGCTGGGTCGCCAACCGCTTCTACTATCAGGTGAACATCCCCCTGAAAGACGCGGCGATCCTTGCCAATTGCCCGGACCGGGAAATCCGCCGCGAATGGATTCAGCGTCTGCTCGATCACGACGGCGCCCCCGGTGAAGACGGCGGCATCGAAGCCTGGCTGCGCCTCGGTCAAGCGGTCGGTCTCGACCCGGATCAACTGCGCTCCCAGGAATTGGTATTGCCCGGCGTGCGTTTCGCCGTCGACGCCTACGTCAACTTTGCCCGCCGCGCCAGTTGGCAGGAAGCCGCCAGCAGCTCGCTGACTGAACTGTTCGCGCCGCAGATCCACCAGTCGCGCCTCGACAGCTGGCCGCAGCATTACCCGTGGATCGACCCGGCCGGTTACGAATACTTCCGCACCCGCCTCGGTCAGGCACGGCGTGATGTCGAGCATGGTCTGGCGATCACGCTCGAGCACTACAAGACGCGCGAAGGCCAGGAGCGCATGCTGGAAATTCTCCAGTTCAAACTGGACATTCTTTGGAGCATGCTCGATGCCATGAGCATGGCCTACGAACTGAACCGCCCGCCGTATCACAGCGTGACCGAACAACGCGTCTGGCATAAAGGAATCACCTTATGAGTTTCGACCGCAGCAAAGTACCGAGCTGGCGTCCCGGCTACCGCTTCCAGTACGAACCGGCGCAAAAAGGCCACGTGCTGCTGTATCCGGAAGGCATGATCAAGCTCAACGAAACGGCTGCGCTGATTGGTGGTTTGATCGACGGCGAACGTGATGTCGCGGCAATCATTGCCAAGCTCGATGAGCAGTTCCCCGGCGTGCCCGAGCTCGGTGACGACATCGAGCAATTCATGGAGGTTGCCCGTGCACAGCACTGGATCGAACTTGCCTGATCTGCCGCCCAAGCCTGAAATCGGCCTGCCGCTGTGGCTGCTCGCCGAGCTGACCTACCGCTGCCCGCTGCAATGCCCGTACTGCTCCAATCCATTGGATTTTGCCGAGCAGGGCAAAGAGCTGAGCACAGAACAATGGATCAAGGTGTTCCGCGAGGCGCGGGAGATGGGCGCGGCACAACTGGGCTTTTCCGGTGGCGAGCCGCTGGTGCGTCAGGATCTCGCCGAGCTGATTCATGAAGCGCGGCAGTTGGGTTTCTACACCAACCTGATCACCTCCGGTATCGGCCTGACCGAGCAGAAAATCAGCGACTTCAAGAAGGCCGGCCTCGATCACATCCAGATCAGTTTCCAGGCCAGCGACGAGCAAGTGAACAACCTGCTCGCCGGCTCGAAAAAAGCCTTCGCGCAGAAGCTGGAAATGGCCCGCGCGGTGAAAGCCCACGGCTATCCGATGGTGCTGAATTTCGTCACCCATCGGCACAATATCGACAAGATCGACCGCATCATTGAGCTGTGCATTGCGCTTGAAGCCGACTTCGTCGAGCTCGCCACCTGCCAGTTCTATGGTTGGGCGCAGCTCAATCGTGTCGGTCTGTTGCCGACCAAAGAACAACTGGTGCGCGCCGAACGCATCACCAATGAATACCGGGCGAAACTGGAAGCCGAAGGGCATCCGTGCAAGCTGATTTTCGTCACCCCGGATTACTACGAAGAACGCCCGAAAGCCTGCATGAACGGTTGGGGCAGCATCTTTCTGACGGTCACCCCGGACGGCACCGCCCTGCCCTGCCATGGCGCCCGACAGCTGCCGGTACAATTTCCCAATGTGCGCGATCACAGCATGCAGCACATCTGGTACGACTCGTTCGGCTTCAACCGCTTTCGCGGTTACGACTGGATGCCCGAGCCGTGCCGCTCCTGCGACGAGAAAGAAAAAGACTTCGGCGGCTGCCGCTGCCAGGCATTCATGCTCACCGGTGATGCGAGCAACGCTGACCCTGTGTGCAGCAAATCCGAACATCACGGCGTGATCCTCAAGGCCCGCGAAGAAGCCGAGACCGCCACCCAAACCATCGAACAACTGGCCTTCCGCAATGAACGAAACTCACGCCTCATCGCCAAGGGCTGAGCCTTTCAGCGCTTCGCAAGCCGTCGCTGCCGGCATGGACTTCGCCGAGTTGCAACTCGGCGCCAATGGGCTGTTCTGGAATGAATATCGTCCGGAAGATGCCGCGTGCCGGATCTGGCATTGGCGCGATGGTGTGGCGAAATGTCTGACGCCGGATGGTTTCAGTGTGCGCAGTCGGGTGTACGAATATGGCGGTGGTGCGTTTTGTCTGACGCCGGATGGGGTGGTTTTCGTCGCTGAGGCGGATCAGCAGTTGTATCGGCAGACGCTGGATGGCGAGCCTGCGGCGCTGACGTCAGGCGAATGCCGTTATGGCGATGTGCATTTTGCTTTCGGCCAGGTGCTGGCGGTGGAAGAACAGTGTGATCAACATCGGCTGGTGGCGATTGATCTGGCGGATGGGACGCGACATTTGTTGGTTGAGGGCGCGGATTTTTATGCGGCGCCAACACTCAGCCCGGATGGCCAGCGTTTAGCGTGGATCGAGTGGAGTCGACCGCACCAGCCGTGGACATCGACTCGACTGATGGTGGCTGAGCGCCTGGCGGATGGTGCATTCAGTTCGCCGCGCTGCGTGGCTGGCGCTGAGATTGAAGAGTCCATTCAACAACCGCGATTTGATGCTAAAGGTCGGCTGTATTGCCTGACTGATCGCGGTGGCTTCTGGCAGCCATGGGCTGAGGCTTCTGATGGTTTGAAGCCATTGCCCGCTGCTCAGGCCGATCATGCACCGGCGCCTTGGCAACTCGGCGGCTGCACCTGGTTGCCTGTTGAAGATTCGGTTTTAGCCAGTTGGAGTGAAGGTGGGTTTGGCCGTCTGACATTGGGCGATGAAGATTTCACCGGTGACTACAGCCGCTTCCGTCATCTGGCTCTGGATGCGCAATTTATCTACTGCATCGCGGCCTCGCCGATCAGCCCTTCGGCGGTTATTGCCATTGATCGAGCAACGCGTGAAGTGAAAGTGCTGGCCGGTGGCGTGGCGCCCCTGCCCGCCCAGCGCATCAGTCGTCCGCAAACGTTGCGTTATCCAAGCGGATCGGGCGAAGCGCATGGGTTTTTCTATCCGGCCATGAGCGGCGAGACGAAACCGCCGCTGGTGGTGTTCATCCATGGCGGCCCGACGTCGGCCTGCTACCCGATGCTCGACCCGCGCATTCAATACTGGACGCAACGCGGCTTCGCCGTCGCTGATCTCAACTATCGCGGCAGCAGTGGTTATGGTCGGGAATATCGTCAGGCGTTGCATCTGAGCTGGGGTGAGGTGGATGTCGAGGACGCTTGCGCGGTAGTGAACTATCTCGCCGAACAGGGTTTGATCGACGGTAATCGCGCGTTCATTCGAGGCGGCAGCGCAGGCGGTTACACCACGTTGTGCGCATTGGCCTTCAAGCAGGTATTCCGCGCTGGCGCCAGTCTTTACGGGGTCAGCGACCCGGTGGCGTTGGCTCGGGCGACGCACAAGTTCGAAGGCGATTATCTGGACTGGCTGATCGGCGATCCCGAGCGAGACGCCGAACGCTACGCCGCCCGCACGCCACTACTGCACGCCGACAACATCCGCGTGCCGGTGATTTTCTTTCAGGGTGAACTGGACGCAGTGGTTGTCCCGCAACAGACCCGCGACATGGTCACGGCACTGGAGCAGAACGGCATCCCGGTCGAAGCCCATTACTACCCCGACGAACGCCACGGCTTCCGCCGCGCCACCAATCAGGCACATGCGCTGGAACAGGAGTGGAAATTCTATCGACGGGTGATGGGATTTACAGACTGAAACCCTCTCCCTGTAGGAGCTGCGGCACGCTGCGATCTTTTGATCCTGATCCTCGAATTAAAATCAAAAGATCGCAGCGTGCCGCAGCTCCTACAGGTTTATGCCGCTGACTCAGCGCTTGGCGATGATGTACACCGCATGCACGATCCCCGGAATATACCCGCACAACGTCAGCAGAATGTTCAACCAAAACGCCCCGCCAAACCCGACCTGCAGAAACACGCCCAGTGGTGGCAACAGAATAGCGATGATGATCCGAATAAAATCCATGGGGCAGCTCCTGTATGGGGGTTGGCTCACTTGAGCCATACAAGCTAATCGACCCGCGCCGTTCGTCAGGGTTCAGTAGCATTTTCCGCGTCAGCATCAGATTGACGCTGTGCCGCCTCAGAAAATGCAACGAGGCACGACACATCAAACTCTCGCATCGTCGCCTTGTTGATAGCACCGACCTCAAGCAGTGCAATGGCTGACTCGTGTATCGATTCAGAAATTTCACTTTTGAATTTTTCACCCATGAGCTGGCTCCTCAATTTCCTTGGTCAACAGGTTTTCGATTTGTCGTAGCAACGGCGAAGCTTAAAAAACATGAGCGGCTCCATCCCTCAAGCATTAATTGCCACCTGCAAAACCCGGCCACAAAAAAACGCCCCACGCCAAAAGAATCAGGCGTGGGGCGTGCGTTATACCGCGAGACGGTTCTTTAATTCGGGTAGGAAACTTCAGCTCAGACGGCAATCCCTTTGCGGCATTGCATCTGTGCGGTGCGCACGCGGGCGAACGCGCGACCCAGGCGCAGGAGCATTTCGTCGATGTTGGTTTTGCTCACGGTGAGCGCCGGGGTGAAGCGCAGGCAGTTGGCTTGCGGGGCGTTGAGCAGCAGGCCTTCGTGCAAGGCGGCGTGGACTACGGCGTCGGCGCAATCGTCCGACAGGGTCAGTCCGTAGAACAGGCCTTGGCCGCGCAGTTCGCCGTGGTCGTAGCGGTGCGCCAAGCGGGCCAGGCCTTCGCGCAGGTGCTGGCCGTTGTCGTTGACCTGCTGGAGGAAGCTGCGATCGTGCACACTGTCGAGCACCACCAGCCCGGCCGCGGTCATCAGTGCGTTGCCGTGATGCGTGCCGCCGAGTTCGCCCGCCTCGAAACAGCAGGCCTTGCCCCGCGCCAGCAGCGCCGCCAACGGCACACCGCCGCCAAGCCCTTTGCCGAGCACGACGATATCGGCGCGCACGCCGTAGGACTGTTCCGCGAGCAAGGTGCCACAGCGACCAATGCCGGTTTGCACTTCGTCGAGGATCAGCAGAATGCCCAACTCACGGCACAGTCGTTCGACACCTTTGAGGTAATGCTCGGTGGCCGGAACAACGCCGGCATCGCTCTGGGTCGGTTCAAGCATGATCGCCACGGTTTGCGCATCGACCGCCGCGTGCAGCGCTGGCAAGTCGTTGAACGGCACCGGATCGAACCCCGGCAGCAACGGCGCGAAACGATTGTGCAGATTGCAGCTGTCCGAAGCAGAAATCGTTGCCAGGCTGCGGCCATGGCAGCCTTGCTTCGCAACAATAATCCGCGAGGCGCCGCCGCGATGCAGTTGGCCCCACTTGCGTGCCAGTTTGATCGCCGCTTCACAGGCTTCGCTGCCGGTGTTGAGCAGGTAAGCCTGATCGCTGGCGGTAGCGGCGCACAGGCGTTTGGCGAGGCTGAGCATGCCGCGATTGTGCAGGTTGAAACCGGGATTGATCAGCGCCTGCGCCTGACTGCTGATGGCTTTGACCAGCGCCGACGGGCTGTGGCCGAGGCTGTTGGCGCCGCCGGCCTGAGAAAAGTCGAGATACGCGCGGTCGTTACTGTCCCATAGCCACGAACCCTGACCACGAACGAATAGCTGCTGCGGCCGTTCGACGCTGGGCATCAGCCGCTCGGCGCTGAGATTTTCATTATCGTCAGATGGATTGGCCTCGAACGCGAGGTCATCAAGACTCGGCATCTGGCGCCGCAAACTGAACAGATTCATTGGAAAACACCTCGATTGAGGTGTTTTGAACTGCCTATGTAAACACTGTCGAAGCGAACGCTATTCATCGCGCTTTCTGGCCCTGTAAGCCTTGTGAATGCGGTTAGACTAGGCTCACTGACGGCTTCGGGCCATTTCGTTTTTCCAGCATTTTCGATAAGCATTACTTATGGATTTCAAACAACTGCGTTATTTCGTCGCGGTCTACGAAGAAGGCCATGTCGGCCGGGCGGCGGAACGTCTGTCGATCTCGCAGCCAGCGTTGTCGCAGCAGATCCGCCAACTTGAACAGAACCTCGACGTCACTCTGTTCGAGCGCAGCAGCAAACGTCTGCTGCCGACCCTCGCCGCACACACTTTGTACAACCATGCCTTGCCGCTGCTCGATGGTTTGCAACGGGCACGCGAGGCGTTGGGCAACTTCAAGGGACAGGCCTTGCGCACGCTGGCGATCGGCGTACTGCAAACGGTTCACACCAGTCTGGTGCCGCAAATGCTTGAGCGGGTACGCAAGGCGCAGCCGCATCTGGTGGTGCAGATTTATGAATTGACTGGACTTGAGATCGAGCGGCGCCTGCTCAACGGGTCGCTGGATATTGGCATCAGTTATCTGCCGCCGCGCCAACCTGGCCTGCATGGCGTGATGCTTTATGAAGACGAACTGACGCTGGTGATCCCGGCGGATCATCCGTTGCGCGAATTCAAGAAAGTCTCGATGCGCCAGGCCGCCGAACTGCCGATGCTGCTGTTGGGCGAAGAGTTTCAGATTCGCCAGATCTGGCAGGCGCAACTGACCGCCTTGGGACGGCGCCCGCAAGTGCAGGCCGAACTGAACAATATGGTGGGGATTCTCGACAGTCTGCCGCATACCAAATTGGCAACGGTGCTGCCGGGGCGTTCGCAGAAGGAATACGACGATCAGGATCTGCTATGGAAACCGCTGAGCGAGCCACGGGTGCCGCTGAAGGTAGGTTTAGTGTGTCGCGATGTGCAGCGCCAGCAGGCCTCGTTGGCTCTTTTGCGGACATTGCTGGAAGAAGTGATGGAACGCGAGATGAAGCCAACGCTTGATCCGCTGGCCTGACTACTTTTCTGCAGGCAAAAGAAAACCCCGCCGAAGCGGGGCTTTGCAGACTGTTTCCCTGACATCCATTTCACTCCGCCACCCTGGCAGAATCCTACGTGTCCGTGTTGTTGCTTTGCGCTTCCTGCGCGACGTCCATGAAATGTAGATTAGCTCTGGATCCAATTTCCGACTATGGGAGAACAGCAGCACGTCATGTAAGAGAATGCTTACATGACGTTACATCATCAGAATTGCGCCGCATCCAGCAGGAACAGCGACTCGCTGCCAGCCTTCACCGACGCGCTCAACGAGTGAATGCGCGGCAACAGACGGGCGAAGTAGAAGCGTGCGGTGCCGAGCTTGCTGGCGTAGAAATCGTCCTGCGCTTCTTTGCCCAGCGCAGCTTTGGCCATCAGTGCCCACATGTAAGCGTAGGAAACATAGCCGAACGCTTGCAGATATTCGACCGAGGCCGCGCCGATTTCGTTCGGGTTGTTTTTCGCCCGATCCAGTACCCACGACGTCAGCTCGTCGAGGGTGTCGACGGCATCGTTCAGCGGCTTGGTGAATTCGCCCAGATCGGCGCTGGCAGTCGCGGTGAAGTGGCGGATCTCGTCAGCGAACAGCTTGTAGAACGCGCCGCCGCTGCCGACGATCTTGCGACCGACCAGATCCAGCGCCTGAATGCCGTTGGTGCCTTCGTAGATCTGGGTGATGCGCACATCACGCACCAGTTGTTCCTGGCCCCACTCACGGATGTAGCCGTGACCGCCGAAAATCTGTTGGCCGTGCACGGTGGTTTCCAGACCGAGATCGGTGAGGAACGCTTTGGCGACCGGCGTCAGCAGTGCAACCAGATCTTCGGCACGCTTACGGGTCGCGGCGTCTTCGCTGAACTTGGCGGTGTCGAGTTGCATCGCCACGTAAGTGGAGAACGCACGGCCCCCTTCGTTCGAGGCTTTCATGGTCAGCAGCATGCGCCGCACGTCCGGATGGACGATGATCGGGTCAGCGACTTTGTCTTTGTTTTGCGCGCCCGTCGGTGAACGGCTTTGCAGACGGTCGCGCGCGTACTCAACGGCGTTCTGATAAGAGCGCTCGCCGGTCGCCAGGCCTTGGATGCCGACGCCCAGACGCTCGTAGTTCATCATGGTGAACATCGCGTTGAGGCCTTTGTTCGGCTCGCCGACCAGATAACCCACGGCTTCGTCGAAGTTCATCACGCAGGTCGCGGAGGCCTGGATGCCCATTTTGTGTTCGATCGAACCGCAGTTCGCCGGGTTGCGCGCGCCGAGGCTGCCGTCGGCGTTGACCATGAACTTCGGCACGAGGAACAGCGAGATGCCTTTAGGGCCCGCTGGTGCGTCCGGCAGTTTCGCCAGCACCAGGTGGATGATGTTCTCGGTGAGGTCGTGTTCGCCACCGGTAATGAAGATCTTGGTGCCACTAACCTTGTAGGAACCGTCGGCCTGAGGCTCGGCCTTGGTACGAATAATCCCCAGGTCGGTACCGGCGTGCGGCTCGGTCAGGCACATCGAACCGGCCCAGACGCCGGCGTACATGTTCGGCAGGTACGCGGCCTTCAGCTCTTCGCTGGCGTGGGCATTGATCGACAGGCAGGCACCGGCGGTCAGCATCGGGTACAGACCGAAGGACAGGCTGGCGGAGTTGACCATTTCTTCGACTTGCGCCGACACGGCTTTGGGCATGCCCATGCCGCCGAACTCGGGATCACCGCCCACGCCGACCCAACCGCCTTCGGCGTAAGTCTGATAAGCCTGTGGGAAACCGGCCGGGGTGGTGACGGCGCCGTCGGCCCAGTGGCAACCTTCTTCGTCAGCGGCACGGCTCAGTGGCGCGATGCTTTTGCTGGTGACCTTGCCGGCCTCTTCGAGAATGGCTTCAACGGTTTCGGCGTCGACGGTCTCGGCCAGTGCCGGCAGTTCGGCCCAGAGTTTGGCGACCTCGAACACTTCATTGAGGACGAAGCGCATATCGCGCAGCGGCGCTTTGTAGTCAGCCATGGCAAACCTCGCAAGATCTAAACGGTGATTCGTGGAATGATGTTTTCGTTGAGCCCGAGTGTACCTCAACAACTTTTGCGACACATAGGGTCAACCGGTGACTGATTTGTTATTTTTAGTCACCGAAAAAAGATCGTCCGATCGCGGCCCGAGCCTTCGACAGCTCCTACAGGTAAAACTCGATCCCATGTAGGAGCTGCCGAAGGCTGCGATCTTTTGATCTTCCTTAAAGCGCAAATACCTCCGCCGGCAACTTCATCAAACAATCACTCCCCGCCTCAATCGCCGCCCGATGCGCCGCCGTACGCGGCAACAGTCGCTTGAAGTAAAACTCGCACGTCGCCAATTTCCCGCGCAGATAATCCGCCTCGCCCTCGCCCGCCTCCAATTGCGCCTGCGCCACCCACGCCATGCGCAACCACAGATAACCGAGAATGATGTAACCGCTGTACATCAGATAATCCACCGACGCCGCGCCCACTTCATCAGGGTTCTTCATGGCCGCCATGCCGACCTTCATGGTCAGGTCGCCCCACTGCTGATTCAGCTCGTTGAGCTGCGCAACAAAACTGCCCAACCGCGGATGGTCAACATTGGTCGCGCAGAACTTGTGGACGATTTTGGTAAAGCCGCGCAGCAATTTGCCCTGACTGCCGAGCACCTTGCGCCCGAGCAGATCCAGCGCCTGAATGCCATTAGTGCCTTCGTAAATCGGTGCAATCCGACAATCGCGAACCAACTGTTCCATGCCCCATTCACGAATAAAACCGTGGCCGCCAAATACCTGCATGCCGAGGTTGGTCACTTCCAGCCCGCTGTCGGTCATGAACGCTTTGCAGATCGGCGTGAGGAACGCCAACAAGTCTTCAGCCTCCTGGCGCGCGTCGGCGTCGCTGTTCAGATGTGCGGTATCGAGCAACTGCGCGGTGAAGTAGGTCAGTGCGCGGTTGCCTTCGTTGAAAGCTTTCATGGTCAGCAACATGCGCCGCACATCCGGGTGGACGATGATCGGGTCGGCGACTTTGTCCGGGGCTTTGGCGCCGGTCAGTGAGCGCATCTGCAAGCGGTCGTTGGCGTATTTGATCGCGCCCTGAAAGCTTGCCTCGCCCAGACACAAGCCCTGCATGCCGGTGCCGAGCCGCGCGTGGTTCATCATGGTGAACATGCAGTTGAGGCCCTTGTTCGGCTCGCCGATCAGGTAGCCCTTGGCGCCATCGAAGTTGAGCACGCAGGTAGCCGAAGCCTTGATGCCCATCTTGTGTTCGATCGAACCACAGGAAACACCGTTGCGTTCGCCCGCTTCGCCCGCCGTGTCCGGCAAGAACTTCGGCACGATAAACAGCGAGATGCCCTTGGTCCCGGCTGGCGCGTCCGGCAGTTTCGCCAACACCAGATGGATGATGTTGTCGCTCATGTCGTGCTCGCCGGCGGAGATGAAAATCTTGCTGCCGGTGACCGCATAACTGCCGTCAGCCTGAGGCACGGCGCGGGTCTTGATGATGCCCAGATCGGTGCCGCAATGGGCTTCGGTCAGGCACATGGTGCCGGTCCATTGCCCGGCGGTGAGTTTGCTCAGATAGGTTTCTTTCTGCTCGGCGCTGCCGTGGGCGTGGATCGCCGACATCGCGCCGTGGGTCAGGCCCGGGTACATGCCCCAGGAGGTGTTGCTGGAGCCGACCATTTCGCTGATCACCAACCCCAGCGAACTCGGCAGACCCTGGCCACCGTAGGTCGGATCTGCCGCCAGACCATGCCAGCCACCTTCGACATATTGTGCGAAAGCCTGCTTGAAGCCTGTAGGCGTTGTCACCACACCGTTGTCGAACTGGCAGCCCTCCTCGTCACCGCTGCGATTGAGCGGCGCCAGAACGTTCTCGCAGAACTTCGCGCCCTCTTCGAGGATCGCGTTGATCATGTCCGGGCTCGCGTCATCCGCGCCGAGGGCGGCGTAGTTGGCGTGGAAGTCGAAGACGTGATCGATCAGAAAGCGCATGTCGCGCAGCGGGGCTTTGTACTCAGGCATGGTGGCTTCTCCGTCAGCAGATTCCTCAACCTACTGCCCGCCACTACGCCCGACAATCATTGTGCAGACGCTGAATGCGCCGTCATCACTCAACCTGCGGCCGTGCCCATGCGCACCGCGCCACGGCGGTTCTGGCCGAACGCGACGACGCAGTTTCGCCCTGCGCCTTTGGCGCTGTAGAGCGCCTCGTCGGCTGATTTCAGGACTTGCTCGGGGTTGCGCTGCTCAACGCGCTCGGCGACGCCGATACTCACCGTCACCGACACGCTCGAAGCACCCGAGCCGGCGCGACGCTGACGTCCTTGTTGGTCGTCGTTCGGGCGGTTTTCCTGATTGCGCAGTTGAATGTTGTAGGACGCAATCGACTCGCGGATCACTTCCAGGTGCGGCATGCACTCTTCAAGGGTTTTACCTGCAAACACCAGGGCGAATTCCTCACCGCCATAGCGATATGCCCTACCGCCACCGCTGATTTTCGACAGCTTGCTGGCGACCAGACGCAGCACTTGGTCACCAACATCGTGGCCGTGGGTGTCGTTGAATTTCTTGAAGTGGTCAACGTCGCTCATCGCCAGCACATAGTTGCGGCCGAGGCGCTGCATGCGTTCGTTGAGTGCGCGACGCCCCGGCAGACCGGTGAGCTCGTCGCGGAAGGCCATTTGATAAGCCTCGTGCGCAACGGCGGCGGCGATCATCAACATCACCTGGCTGCACATGATGTTCAGGGTAAACGGCAGGATGAAGGTTTTCGGCAGCATCCAGAACACGCCGAGCAGGCCGACCAGTTGCGCCGCGTGCAGCGGGCGCGGGTTGCGCCAGTACTGCCAGGCCAAGAGCAGGAACGCCGAGATAAATACCGGATAGGACAGCTGGATCAGGCTCATCCATGCGCCGTGCAGCGCCGGCCAGCGGATTTCCGAGAGCCACATCAACAGCGCCTGGGGATAACTTTGCTCAAGCCCCAACGCCACGCTGCCAAACGCGAGTAGAACGGCGAAGCGCGCGACCATGTCCTGAAACAGGTGCGTGCGCTCCTGCCACGCGGCAAACAGGCCAAACAGCAGCGGCAGCAACAGACAGACGAGATGGAAAACCACCGCAGCGTCTTCGCGCACCTTGCCGTTGTCGCGGTAATAGTCGGTCTGGGTATCGAGCAGAAAGTAGGCGATGTACACCGTGAGCATCAGAAACAGTTCGCGCTGACGTCGGTATACCGCGCAGTAAGCGCCACCCAGCAACAGCACCAACGTCGGCAACACGTTGAACAGCGAAGTGAAGAACACGTTGAGGTCTTTGACGTACGCAGCCGCCAACCCCGCGAGTAACAACAGCAGCGAAGGTAAGAAATGACTGAAACGTACAGCGGAAGAACGCGGCAAGGGTAAAGCTCCGACCCGTCATGGCAAAAAAGATGGCATTGTGCCTGCAATGTGGCCAGTTAAGCACACAATGTGATCCAGATCACAGGCAGTCTCTTTAACGGCAGAAAACCCGACTATCTGAGCGTTTTGCCAAGTTTTTTGCCTCCAGCGAGGCGCTGGCCATCATGACTGATGGCCAGGCTGGGAAATTCCCCTCATAGATCGTTGTAAAACGGCAACAGCGGGCCCTCCGCCGGGCTCCGTCCCTCGGCACCGTAGGGTTTGAGATTGAGCGAAGCATCCGCCGCTTGCCGCGTCGTCACCTTCGGACTGGCCGGACGCTGAGTCACGGCATTTTCATCGCCGACATGGCCCTGCGGAATCACCAGTGACGGATGATCGAACGGCGCCCGTTCCCAGGCCACTCGCGGATCGGTCAGGCCGACTTCCATGAATTTCACCAGTGCATCGATCTCGTCCGGGGTCAGGTTGAGGTTGGTCATGTCCGGATCGAGGTTCGAGGTGTTGTGCTGATTCGCCGAAGGATGCTCGAAACCGCTGGTGTTGTTGGCGTCCTCGCCACGGCGATCACCGCCGCGGTTATAAAACTCCATGACTTGCTTGAGTGTCGCGCGGCTGCCGTTGTGAAAGTACGGCCCGGTCAGCGCGATGTTGCGCAGGGTCGGCGTCTTGAAGGCGCCATCGACCGAATCGCGGAAGTTGACGTTGGGTTTGAGCGTGGCGTCGCACGGAATCGCTGCGCTCAGCGGTGCTTCGAAGGTGCAGACGTCGACATCCAGCGGATCGGCAATGCTGGCGCCCTGCAACAGCTTGTTGTACTGACGGCTGAACGACCACGGATTGCCCCAGGCATCTGACCCGCCAAGCGCGAGGTCTTCGGAAGTCGGGCGCACGCCGGTGTTGTAGAAACCGTTGTCGTAGAGCGTGGTGAGGTTGTCGGCCATGACCATGCGCTCGATGCGTTCACGCGGGTGCATCAACAGGCGGCTGGCGGCATTGGTCAGCTCCGCACCGCCATGGCAGTTCACACATTTACCCTTGCCGAGAAACAGATTCATGCCCTGGACCTGCTGCGCATTCATGGCGGTTGAATCGCCTTGCAGGTAAGCATCGATGGGCGCCTGATCGGAGATCAACGTGGATTCGTACATCTGAATCGCCAGACCGAAGAACAGCGGGAAATTGGCTTCCATCTGCGTATACGGCGCACCACCCACCAGCACGTTTTGCGTGGCGTTCCACAGTCGTGGCTGGAAGGCGTTCTTGATCAGTTCGCGATAGGTCGGGCGCCGCGCGCCGGACACCGAGGCGAGCACGGAATCGTTGGAGGAAATCCGTTGTTGCTTGAGCATCAACTGATCGAGCATGCGCCGGCCGATGTCGGCGAAAGTACGGCCGCCGCAGGACATCTCCACCCCGCTACCGGGCGGGCCTACCGCTTGCGATGCGGCGGAAGCGTCGTTGAGCGCCAGCCGGACTTTGCTGGCCACGGTGCTGCGCTCGGCGGTTACGTAAATCCCTGCATCGGGATCGCGGTTGCCGAACGGCGAGAAGCCGTTGAACACGTTATTCGCGCGGCCATCCCAGAAATTGCGCACGTTGAACGCCGCGTTGATCACCGACGGCGCGTTACGCCCGGTGCTGCGACGCACGTTGATGCCGCCGACCTGGAAAATACCGTCGGGCTGCTGGGTGCATTTGTCGAAGCGCGGCTGGTTGGGTTTGACGAAATTGGCGTCGAACACGCCCTGGGAGCCGACCACGTCATCGCTCGAATAGACGATCGGCGAGTTGCGCTCCAATGGATTGCTTAGCACATGAGTCGGGAAATCGGTTTTCTTCAGCGTGTAGTTCGGCCCGCCCTTGCCGCCGGACAAGGTCGCGTAGGACGCCACGTCACCGGGTATGTCGGAGGCCACGAAGGGCTTGTTGAAGATCGAGGCGACGTTAGCGTTGGTGTGTGCCTGGCCGGGGTTGAGCTGGTTGGTGATGCGGTGGTCGACGCCGGCGTGATAGTGGCAGGAGGCGCACGCGGTGGCGCCATCGCTGCCGACTTCCATGTCCCAGAACAGCGCTTTGCCGAGCAGAATCGCGGCGGAGCGGTTGAGCACGTAGTCAGTCATCAAGTCGACTTTGCGCCCGCCTTCTGTCCCCGACGGATCGGGCGGCAGCATGCCACGCAGCGATTGCAGGCTCGGCACTTCCGGTACTGGCGGATCCACTTCGGCGGGCGTTGCGGCCATTGCGCCGGAGGCTGCGAGTGCGAGGGGTAGCCAGACAAGTCGACTGATGTTCATGTGCTTCACCCTGACGGTTGTTGTTATGCGTTTTGCCGGGCGAGAGGTGTCGTGGAACAGCACAGGATTTCTCGTGAGCGCCGGTTAATCCGGGCAGTGCAATTAATTGGCCATCCTGCTTGGAAATATTTTGAATCAATAAACGCGGGGACAGCGCGCTGACAGCCACCGTTTCTGCTGGGGAATGTCCCCAGTGTTGGGGGCAAATCCAGCGCAAAAAAAAACCGCTGCCCCCGTAGGAGCAGCGGTTTTTCAAGAGACTGCGTTAAGGCTTAGTAGCCCAGTGCGAAGTCTTCTTCTTTCATGTCCATCAGGTTGTTGGCACCCGACAGCATGGTCGCCACGTGGGTACGGGTACGCGGCAGGATGCGCTGGAAGTAGAAGCGCGCAGTTTGCAGCTTGGCGGTGTAGAACGCTGCGTCGCCGGTGCCTTCTGCCAGCTTTTCAGCGGCCAGACGCGCCATGTCGGCCCAGAAGTAAGCCAGGCAGGCATAACCGGAGTACATCAGGTAGTCCACGGAAGCCGCGCCGACTTCTTCGCGATCTTTCATGGCGGCCATACCGACCTTCATGGTCAGCTCGCCCCATTCCTTGTTGATTGCCGCCAGCGGTGCGACGAATTCTGCAACGGCTTCGTTGCCTTCGTTGTTCTGGCAGAACTTGTGGACGATCTTGGTGAAGCCTTTCAGGGCCTCGCCTTGCGTCATCAGCACTTTACGGCCGAGCAGGTCGAGTGCCTGGATACCGGTGGTGCCTTCGTACAGCATCGAAATGCGGCTGTCGCGAACGTTCTGCTCCATGCCCCACTCGGCGATGAAGCCGTGGCCGCCGTAGATCTGAACGCCGTGGTTGGCGGATTCGAAACCGACTTCGGTCATGAACGCTTTAGCGATCGGGGTCATGAAAGCCAGCAGTGCGTCGGCTTTCTTCTTTTCTTCTTCATCGACGCCGTATTTGACGATGTCGACCTGTTTGGCGGTGAAGTACACCATCGCACGGTTGCCTTCGGCGAACGCCTTCATGGTCAACAGCATGCGGCGTACGTCAGGGTGAACGATGATCGGGTCAGCGGCTTTTTCCGGCGCTTTCGGGCCAGTCAGCGAACGCATTTGCAGACGATCGCGAGCGTATTTCAGGCCGCCCTGGAAACCGATTTCGGCGTGGGCCAGACCTTGCAGCGCGGTACCCAGACGTGCGGTGTTCATAAAGGTGAACATGCAGTTCAGGCCTTTGTTCGCCGGGCCGATCAGGTAACCGGTAGCGCCGTCGAAGTTCATCACGCAAGTGGCGTTGCCGTGGATGCCCATCTTGTGTTCCAGCGAACCGCAGGTCACTGCGTTGCGCTCACCGACGGTGCCATCAGCGTTCGGCATGAACTTTGGAACGATAAACAGCGAGATGCCTTTGGTGCCAGCCGGTGCGTCCGGCAGGCGGGCCAGCACGATGTGGACGATGTTATCGGCCATGTCGTGTTCACCGGCCGAGATGAAGATCTTGGTGCCGGAAACCTTATAGGAACCGTCGGCCTGAGGTTCGGCCTTGGTGCGCAACATGCCCAGGTCGGTGCCGCAGTGCGGTTCGGTCAGGCACATGGTGCCGGTCCATTCGCCGGAAACCAGTTTGGTCAGATAGGCTTCTTGCTGCTCAGGCGTGCCGTGCTCGGAGATGGTGTTCATCGCGCCGTGCGACAGGCCTGGGTACATGCCCCACGACCAGTTGGCTTCGCCAACCATTTCGCTTACGGCCAGACCCAGCGACTCCGGCAGGCCTTGGCCGCCGTGCTCGACGTCGTGCGCCAGGCTTGGCCAGCCGCCTTCAACGAATTGCTTGTAAGCCTCTTTGAAGCCCGTCGGGGTTTTCACGCCGGACTCGCTCCAGGTGCAACCTTCGAGGTCGCCCACGCGGTTCAGCGGTGCCAGTACCTGCTCACAAAACTTGGCGCCTTCTTCGAGAATGGCGTCAACCATGTCCGGAGTTGCGTCTGCGCAAGCCGGAAGGCTCTGATAGTGCGCTTCGTAGCCGAGCAGCTCGTCACGAACGAAGCGAATATCACGCAAGGGGGCCTTGTAGTCAGGCATAGCGATAAACCTCTGCTGATGTAACCGGGAATGAACGACCGCGTTGATTTGTTGTGACGGTCAAACAGTTGTTTGAAACATACGTTTACGCCGAAATCTTGTCAAGCGTCGATCTTTTGCCGTTCGTCATCACGCCCGGTAAACGCTGGGCACAGCAAACCGCCATTGGCTCAGGCGAGTCATCGGCGCTGAAAAAAGATTAGTTGAGGGAGAAGGACTTACAACGAAAAACGCCGCGACAAGGCGCGGCGTTCAGGAAACTGATGGCAAAAAATCAGGCAAATGTATCGATGATCGTCCCGAGCATTTCATCGGATGCCTTGGCGACCTTTACGCCCAGCTCCGCCTGGAGCTTGCCCTGAGACATCTCGACCATATTGCTGGCCAGATCAGATTGCTGAGCACGATCCACGCCACGCAGACGATCGACCTGCACTTCGGACGACTGGCTGGTCACCGAGCGTTCAATCGTATTATTGGCAATCTGGCTGGCAGCCTGATCGACGCGGTTTTGCCCGCTCTGAATCGAGCTCAGACCGGCATAAAAAGCTGTGTTACCGGAGATTTCCATAACGGTTCTCATCCTTGGGAAGGATCAATGGCTACCATTGAAGCAGAGGTGTCAGAAAAACACCCGTCAAAAACACTAATGGCACAGTGCCTGCCCATAGAGAAAAGCTTAGTCGAGCAGATCCAGTTGCAAATGATCCGCCACGGCCTCGGCACTCAAGGCCTTGAGTTTAGGCACGCGCCCCAAACACGGCGCGGGGATGCGCTCAGCCAATGTCGCCAGATTCTCCTCCAGCCGCGAGGTCTTTGGATCAATGATATTCGCCACCCACCCCGCTAACTGCAGGCCATCACGGGCGATTGCCTCAGCTGTCAGCAGCGCATGACTGATGCAACCCAGTCGCACACCGACGACCAGAATCACCGGCAGCTTCAACGCAATCGCCAAATCCGACAAATTATCCTGATCCGCCAACGGCACGCGCCAGCCACCCGCGCCTTCAATCAAGGTGAAATCGGCGTTCATCGCCAGAATCTCGCGCATCGGCGCCAGCAACGATTGCACGGTCAACGCCACACCCGCTTCACGCGCCGCCAGATGCGGCGCGATGGCCGGCTCGAACGCCACCGGATTGACCTGTTGATAAGTCAGCGGCACCGAACACTCGGCCAGCAGCGCTAGCGCATCCGAATTACGCAAACCCTTGGGCGTGACATCGCACCCGGACGCCACCGGTTTGCCTGCCGCCGTGCTCAAGCCTGCCGACCGCGCCGCGTGCAGCAACCCCGCGGCAACCGTGGTCTTGCCGACATCGGTGTCGGTTCCGGTGATGAAATAGGCTGCGCTCATACGGGTTTCTCCAACACGGCGTAGACCACCTGATAAGTCGCCGGCAACCCCGACGCCTCACGGAACTGCTCGTAAGCTTCAACCAAGCCGAGAATCCGCGCGCGCCCGGTCAAACCGCCCGGCCGTCCCGGATTCAGATTGTGCGCGCCCAGGGCTTTCAATTCATGGGTCAGGCTGCGCACATCCGGGTAATGCAGCACGTGCGCCTGTTTCTCCAGACTCAACGTGCGTAAACCGCTGGCCGCGGACATTTGCTCATAGCGAGCGAACTCGCGGAAGCGGTTGACGTGCACCAGCCCGTCGACCTGCCGCCAGCTGTCGCGCAACTCAAACAGCGTCCCTACACAAAGACTAGCAAACGCAAAAATTCCGCCCGGTTTCAGTACGCGAAAGGCCTCGCTGAGCACAGCCTCGAAATCCGCACACCACTGCACCGCAAGGCTGGAGAAGATCAGGTCGCAGGTCGAATCCTGCAACGGCAGCCGCTCGGCATCGCCAGCAATAAAATGCTGCGCACCACCCAACGGACGTGCGTGCTCGAGCATGCCCTCGGCAATATCCAGCGCCACACCGTGGCTCTCGGCAAACCGCGAAGCCAACGCGCGGGTGAAGTATCCCGTGCCACAACCGAGATCCAGCCAGCGCGCCGGTACAAACTCCGTCGGCAAGCGCTGAATCAACTGTGTACCGACATCACGTTGCAACTCGGCGACGCTGTCGTAACTGGCCGCCGCACGAGAAAAAGAGGCCGCGACCTGACGTTTGTCAGGCAAGCCGCCAGGCAGCACAAGAGACAAATCAGTCATCACCGCACTCATGTAAAAAAGCCTGGATCGCACCCGCCAGTCCGTGGGGATCTTCCAGAAGAAACGCATGACTGGCCTGTTCGATCAGACCAATTTCGATATCCGGCAACAAAGCGAACAACGCCCCCGCTGCTTCCGCCGGCACCAAACCGTCCTGCCCGGCGAACAGATGCAACTGCGGCCCGCGAAACGCCTGCAGCGCATCGCGAGTATCCATTTGCGCAAGCAGCTCCAGCCCGGCCATCAATGCTGACGGCGACGTATTCGGCGCACCGCCGAGCAGCAATCGCGACAGGCCGCGCGGGTCTTGCGCGCCCTGAGCACACAGCAAAGAGAACCGTTTGAGGGTCGTGCGCGGGTCGGCCTGGCAACCGGCGAGAAACGCGTCGAACGTCTCGCCCGCCATCGCACTCGGCCATTGCTCATGGGCAACAAAACAAGGATTGCTCGCCAGCGTCAGCAATCCGCAGCAACGCTCGCCACGCCGCGCCGCCAATTCGCAGGCGAGCATCCCACCCAACGACCAGCCACCGAGCCACACGTCCTGAGGAATGCGCTCATCAAGTTCGTCGAGCCAGTCTTGCAGATCGCGGGAATCCAGCTCGGGTAACGGCTCGATGTCGACTTTCAGGTGTGCATCGAGACCTTGCAACGCCGCCGCCAAGGGCTCCATCGGCGATACGCCGAGGCCCCAGCCGGGCAGCAGAATCAGGCGATCACGCATGGCTTGGCTCCGACGAAAGTTGGGCAAAGCAATCGGCCAGTCCTGCTAACAATAGCTGCACCTGCGCTTCACTGTGGGCAGCGGTCAGAGTCACGCGCAAACGCGCACTGCCGGCGGGCACGGTGGGCGGACGAATCGCAGTAACCATCAGCCCGCGCTCGCGCAACATCTGCGACAAGCGCACCGCGCGCCCGGCGTCGCCAATCATGATCGGCTGGATCGGCGTGAAGCTGTCCATCAGCTCCAGGCCGATCTGCTCGGCGCCTTGGCGGAACTGACGGATCAGCGTTTGCAGATGCGCCCGGCGCCAATGCTCGGTGCGCAGCAACTCCAGACTTTTCAGCGTCGCGCAGGCCAACGCGGGGGGCTGGCTGGTGGTGTAAATGTATGGGCGGGCGAACTGGATCAGGCTTTCGATCAGCTCCTCGCTGCCCGCGACGAAAGCGCCAGCCGTGCCGAAGGCTTTGCCGAGGGTGCCGACCAACACCGGCACGTCCTCCTGACTCAGTCCGAAATGCTCGACGATGCCGCCGCCATTCGCACCGAGCGGGCCGAAACCGTGCGCGTCATCGACCATCAGCCACGCGCCTTTGGCCTTGGCTGCGCGGGCGAGTGCCGGCAAGTCGGCCAGGTCGCCATCCATGCTGAACACGCCGTCGGTGACCACCAGCGTGTTGCCGGTGGCTTTCTCCAGGCGCTTGGCCAGACTTTGCGCATCGTTGTGCAAATAGCGATTGAAACGCGCACCGGACAACAAACCGGCATCCAGCAGCGAAGCATGATTGAGGCGGTCTTCCAGCACCGTATCGCCCTGCCCGACCAGCGCGGTGACCGCACCGAGGTTGGCCATGTAACCGGTGGTGAACAGCAGCGCACGCGGGCGACCGGTGAGGTCGGCCAAGGCTTCTTCGAGTGCATGGTGCGGGCCGCTGTGGCCGATGACCAGGTGCGAAGCGCCGCCACCGACACCCCAGCGCTCAGCGCCGGCGCGCCAGGCTTCGATCACTTGTGGGTGATTGGCCAGACCGAGGTAATCGTTGTTGCAGAAGGCGAGCAACGGTTTGCCGTCGACCACCACTTCAGGCCCCTGCGGGGATTCAAGCAGCGGGCGCTGGCGATAAAGATTTTCGGCACGACGGGCAGCAAGGCGTGCGGCGAGATCGAAAGACATGCAGGCCTCGACAGTAAAAAAAACTCTGTAGGAACTGCCGAAGGCTGCGATCTTTTGATCTTGTCTTTTTAAAAACAACAGCAAAAGATCGCAGTCTTCGGCAGCTCCTACATGGGATCCGTGCGGCGATCAGACGGCGGCGTTGTAGAACTGCTCGCTGCTCTTCTGTTCAACCAATGCCTGCTCGATCGCCGCCTGGTGCACCTCGTCGGCATGCTCTTCACGCGCTTCCGGCTGAATGCCCAGACGCGCAAACAGTTGCATGTCCTTGTCCGCCTGCGGGTTGGCAGTGGTCAGCAACTTGTCGCCGTAGAAAATCGAGTTGGCGCCAGCGAAGAAAGCGAGGGCCTGCATCTGCTCGTTCATCGCTTCGCGGCCGGCGGACAGGCGCACGTGGGATTGCGGCATGAGGATACGGGCCACGGCGAGCATGCGGATGAAGTCGAACGGGTCGATGTCTTCGGCATTTTCCAGCGGCGTACCGGCGACTTTCACCAGCATGTTGATCGGCACAGATTCCGGGTGTTCCGGCAGGTTGGCCAACTGGATCAGCAGATTGGCGCGGTCATCCAGCGACTCGCCCATGCCGAGAATCCCGCCCGAGCAGATTTTCATCCCCGATTCACGTACATAGGCCAGCGTTTGCAGGCGCTCGCTGTAAGTACGGGTGGTGATGATGCTGCCGTAGAACTCCGGCGACGTGTCGAGGTTGTGGTTGTAGTAATCGAGGCCGGCCTTGGCCAGCGCTTCGGTCTGATCCTGATCGAGACGGCCGAGGGTCATGCAGGTTTCCAGGCCCATGGCTTTCACGCCTTCAACCATTTTCAGTACGTACGGCATGTCTTTGGCCGACGGATGCTTCCACGCCGCGCCCATGCAGAACCGTGTCGAGCCGATGGCCTTGGCGCGTGCCGCCTCTTCGAGGACCTTCTGCACTTCCATCAGTTTTTCTTTTTCAAGGCCGGTGTTGTAGTGACCGGACTGCGGGCAGTACTTGCAGTCTTCCGGGCAGGCGCCGGTCTTGATCGACAACAGCGTCGAAACCTGAACGCGGTTGGCGTTGAAATGTGCGCGGTGCACCGTTTGCGCCTGGAACAGCAAGTCGTTGAATGGCTGTACGAAGAGGGCTCTGACTTCGGCCAGTGACCAGTCGTGACGCAGGGTGGCGGTGGTGCTCGCGCTCATGGGTAATTCCTTGGTTATGCTTGGCTGGCGACTGGGGAAACGGAATACCCACAGGCGCTACACGGATGTTCGGCATATTTAAGGAAGAGTCATGCGCTGTCAACCACCATACAAAGAGTCGGTTTACATCTGTTTAAAAAACACACAAACCTGTTTGTTGTGCGATGAGCCCGCAGACGCAGAAATACCAATGTGCGTGGCGTGCGAGACCGAACTGCCATGGCTGGGTGATCACTGCATCACCTGCGCGCTGCCGCTGGCGGCGGCGGACATGACATGCGGTGAGTGCCTGCTAGAGCCTCCAGCGTTCGAACAAGTCGTTGTGCCGTGGCTGTATGGCTTCCCGGTGGACAGTTTGATTACGCGCTTTAAACACAACGCGAAATGGCCGTTTGGCCACCTGCTCGCCGACGTTCTCGGGCAATACCTGCAACATCGCTTCGAAGAGGACGTACCAAGACCGGAGGCGTTGCTGCCGGTGCCGATGGCGAAACAACGTTTGCGTCAGCGTGGTTTCAATCAGGCTGCGATGCTCGCGCAATGGCTGGGCAAGTCGCTTGATCTGCCATGCGAGGAGCAGGTCCTGCGCAGGCTGCAGAACACCAGCGCCCAGCAGGATCTCGACGCCAAGGCGCGTAAACGCAATCTGCTGCAAGCCTTCAGCCTCAATCCCGATGCACAGGTGAAGGGCCGACATCTGGCGTTGATCGATGATGTGCTGACGACCGGCGCCACGGCCCAAGCGTTAGCTAGGTTGTTAATGAATGCCGGCGCAGCAAGAGTTGATGTTTACTGCCTGGCCCGCACACCAAAACCCGGAACCTGAAGCCAACACCCCCCCCGTAGGAGCTGCGGCACGCTGCGATCTTTTGATCTTGTTTTTAAAGATCAAAAGATCGCAGCGTGCCGCAGCTCCTACAGGGGATTGGGTTTGGCTTGACTCTGGCGTTGCAAGCGGCCAACTTCACTTCCCACCGCCACAGCTAAAAAGCGCCCATTCATGTCCATGCCTTCCCTGTTGTCCCAGCACATCGTCCGCCGTCCGCAGCGTATCGCCCTGCTGCAACACATCGCCGAACAGGGCTCGATCACCCGCGCCGCAAAAAGCGCCGGCCTGAGCTACAAAGCGGCGTGGGATGCCATCGATGAGCTGAACAACCTCGCGCAGAAACCGCTGGTGGAGCGTGCCGTCGGCGGCAAGGGTGGTGGCGGCGCGAAACTGTCCAGCGAAGGCCAACGGGTATTGCGCCTTTATCAAAAGCTGCAAGCCTTGCAGGCCCAGGTGCTGGAAGCCGCGGAAGACGCCAGCGACCTCGATCTGCTCGGTCGTTTGATGCTCCGCACCAGCGCGCGCAATCAGCTGCACGGCAAGGTTGTGGCGATTGAAAGTCAGGGCCGCAATGACCTGATCCGCCTCGAACTCGCCGAAGGCCTGCACCTCGACGCGCAAATCACCCACGACAGCACCGTGCATCTGGAATTGCAGGCCGGTACCGAAGTGGTGGCGTTGATCAAGGCTGGCTGGCTCGAACTGCTGACCGTCGAGCAGTCTGCAACGTCTGGTCACAATCTTCTCAACGGCACCATCGAAGCCATTCTCGATGCCGAGGACGGCCCCAGCGAAGTGCGCATTACCCTGCCCAACGGCCATACCCTCTGCGCTCTGGCTGAGCCGCTGGACTTGCGCACCCGTGGCCTGATCGTCGGGCAAGCGGTGCAGGTGCAGTTTTCACCGTCCAACGTGCTCATCGGTACGCCGCTCTAGTCGGGCGCTGCAACGAAAGCGTCATCGACGCTCATTAAGGTGGCTGCCAAAACCAAGCAGGGAGCCTGATGTGAGCCTATTAGAAGAAAACCAATCGACTGACCTGGAAAAAATGGTCGGCCTCAGCCGTCGCGGCTTCATCGGCGCCGGCGCGTTGTGCGGCGCGGCGATGTTCCTCGGCGGCAGTCTGTTGAGCCGCAGCGCACTGGCCACCGGCGTCAGCGCTGGCAACAGCCGCCTGCTCGGTTTCGAGAGCATTCCGGCGGCCACCACTGACGTGATCAGCCTGCCCAAAGGCTACAAGTCTTCGGTGCTGATCAGTTGGGGCCAGCCATTACAGAAAAACGGTCCGGCCTTCGACCCGAGCGGCAACGGCACCGCCGCCGCACAAGAAGTGCAGTTCGGCGACAACAACGACGGCATGAGCCTGTTCGCCTTCCCTGACGATCGCAACCGCGCGTTGATGGCGATCAACAACGAATACACCAACTACCGCTACCTCTACCCGCACGGCGGCATGCCGCAGTCGGCCGAAGACGTGCGCAAGGCACTGGCCTGCGAAGGCGTGTCGGTGATCGAGGTACAGCGCAAGAACGGTCAGTGGCAGTTCGTTCAAGGCTCGCGTTACAACCGCCGTATCCACGGCAACTCGCCGCTGCGCATCAGCGGCCCGGCGGCTGGCCACGAATTGATGAAGACCGCTGCCGACAAGCATGGCAAGAAAGTCCTCGGCACCTTCCAGAACTGCGCCAACGGTAAAACCCCGTGGGGCACTTACCTGACCTGTGAAGAAAACTTCACCGACTGCTTCGGCAGCAGCAACGCCCAGCAGCAGTTCGACCCGGCGCAAAAGCGCTACGGCGTGTCGGTCGCCAGCCGCGAAATCAACTGGCACCCATACGACCCGCGCTTCGACATGGCGAAAAACCCCAACGAACTCAACCGTCACGGCTGGGTGGTCGAGATCGATCCGTTCGACCCGCAATCGACCCCGGTCAAACGTACGGCGCTGGGCCGCTTCAAACATGAAAACGCCGCACTGGCCGAGACCGATGACGGTCGCGCCGTGGTGTACATGGGCGACGACGAGCGGGGCGAATTCATCTACAAATTCGTCAGCCGTGACCGCATCAATCACCGCAATGCCAAGGCCAACCGCGACATCCTCGATCACGGCACCTTGTACGTGGCCAAATTCGACAACGGCGACAGCAACCCCGACCACCCGAAAGGCCAGGGCCAGTGGATCGAACTGACCCACGGCAAAAACGGCATCGACGCCAGCAGTGGTTTTGCCGATCAGGCCGAAGTGCTGATCCATGCGCGCCTCGCCGCCAGCGTAGTCGGCGCAACGCGCATGGACCGCCCGGAATGGATCGTCGTCAGCCCCAAGGACGGCCAGGTTTATTGCACCCTGACCAACAACGCCAAACGCGGCGAAGACGGCCAACCCGTCGGCGGGCCGAACCCGCGCGAGAAGAACGTCTACGGGCAGATCCTGCGCTGGCGCACCGACCGCGACGATCATGCGGCGAAAACGTTTGCCTGGGATCTGTTTGTGGTTGCCGGTAATCCGGGTGTGCATGCCGGGACGCCGAAGGGCGGCTCGAAGAACATCACCCCGCAAAACATGTTCAACAGCCCGGATGGTCTGGGTTTCGACAAGGCTGGCCGCTTGTGGATTCTCACCGACGGCGATTCGAGCAACGCTGGCGACTTTGCCGGAATGGGCAATAACCAGATGCTCTGCGCCGATCCCAAGACCGGTGAGATTCGCCGGTTCATGGTCGGGCCGATTGGTTGCGAGGTGACGGGGATCAGCTTCTCGCCGGATCAGAAGACGCTGTTTGTCGGGATTCAGCATCCGGGGGAGAACGGCGGGTCGACGTTCCCGGAGCATCTGCCGAATGGCAAACCGCGCTCCTCGGTGATGGCGATTACCCGTGAGGATGGCGGGATCGTCGGCGCCTGATAAGCCCTCATCGCTGGCAAGCCAGCTCCCACAGGGAAACGCATTTCTAATGTGGGAGAACGGTGGTTCGACGTTTCCTGAGCATCTGCCGAATGGCAAGCCACGGTCTTCGGTGATGGCGATTACCCGCGAAGATGGCGGGATCGTCGGCGCCTGACAGGCCCTCATCGCTGGCAAGCCAGCTCCCACAGGGAACGCATTTCTAATGTGGGAGCTGGCTTGCCAGCGATAGCGTCAGCGAAGACACCAACCACCTCCCCCGCTGCCATCTGCGCTACCATGCTGGGCCGGACGCGGCAGCCTGCTGCGCGCAGGAGTCAGCATGGCCCACCCGTTTGAAACCCTCACACCCGATCTCGTGCTTGATGCCGTTGAAAGCATTGGCTTCCTCAGTGATGCACGCATTCTGGCGCTCAACAGCTACGAGAACCGCGTCTATCAGGTCGGCATCGAAGACTCCGAACCGCTGATCGCCAAGTTCTACCGTCCGCAACGCTGGACCAACGAAGCCATCCTCGAAGAACACAAATTCACCTTCGAACTGGCCGACGTCGACATTCCGGTGGTTGCGCCGCTGATCCACAACGGCGAAACCCTGCACGAACACGCCGGTTTCCGCTTCACCCTGTTCCCGCGTCGTGGCGGCCGCGCGCCGGAGCCGGGCAATCTTGACCAGCTGTATCGCCTCGGCCAGTTGCTCGGGCGCATTCACGCGGTCGGCGCGACCAAGCCGTTCGAACATCGTGAAGCGCTCGCCGTGCAGAACTTCGGCCACGCCTCGCTGAACACTTTGCTCGAAGGCAACTTCATTCCGAAAAGCCTGCTGCCGGCCTACGAGTCTGTCGCCCGCGACCTGCTCAAACGTGTCGAAGATGTTTACGCTGCGACCCCCCACCAGAACATCCGCATGCACGGCGATTGCCACCCCGGCAACATGATGTGCCGCGACGAGATGTTCCACATCGTCGACCTCGACGACTGTCGCATGGGCCCGGCGGTGCAGGACATCTGGATGATGCTCGCCGGCGACCGTCAGGAATGCCTCGGGCAGTTATCGGAATTGATGGACGGCTACAACGAGTTCCACGATTTCGATCCGCGCGAACTGGCGCTGATCGAACCGCTGCGCGCCTTGCGTCTGATGCACTACAGCGCCTGGCTGGCACGACGCTGGGATGACCCGGCGTTCCCGCACAGTTTCCCGTGGTTCGGCACCGAGCGTTATTGGGGCGATCAGGTGTTGGCGTTGCGCGAACAACTGTCAGCGCTCAATGAAGAGCCGCTGAAGTTGTTCTGATGCAGGAGAGGATCAGCGCGCCCACGGTGCCCGGCGCGAATCGTTGAGACCCAGCAGATAGCTGTCGCCACCCAACTGGCTCATCTGCTGGCGAATCCAGCCGGCGCGGCGCGACACGTAAGCGGTCGGATGGCTGGCGCTCCACACGCGCGGATTCGGCAACACCGCCGCCAGATAACTCGCCTGCTGGCGGGACAGCGACTTGGCGCTCACACCGAAATGATGACGGGCGGCAGCTTCGGCGCCGAACACACCGTCATCCCACTCGACGCTGTTCAGGTACACCTCAAGAATCCGCTGCTTGGGCCAGAACACCTCGATCAGCGCGGTGAACCAGGCTTCGAGGCCTTTGCGCAGATAACTGCGCCCGGCCCACAGAAACAGGTTTTTCGACACTTGCTGGCTCAAGGTGCTGGCGCCGCGAATCGAACCGCCGAGTTCGTTGTGCGCGAGTGCGGCCTGAATTGCGCTGAAATCAAAACCCCAGTGCTCGGGGAATTTCTGATCTTCACCGGCCATGACCGCGACTTTGAGATCGTCGGAGATCTCGTCCCACGGCTTCCACGTGCGTTGCAGATCAATCGGCTCGCCGTCGACCCACGACTCGACCTTGCGCTCGACCATCAGCGCCGTACCCGGCGGCGGCACGAAACGAAAGATCAGCACCAGCACGATGCTGCCGCCCGCGAACCAGAGCAGGGCTTTCGTGAGACGACGGAAAATAGTACGCAGCATAGAGATGGCTTGGCCGAACCCGTGGAGCGGGCCATTATACAGACCCTGCCGATCGAGTCTGACTGGAGTTCTTCATGTTGCGTGGCTTTCTGCTGCTGGCCGCTTTCTTTGGTTTTACCGGTGTCGCGTTGGGCGCTTTTGCCGCCCACGGCCTGAAAAACCGTCTGACGCCGGAATATCTGGCAATTTTCCACACCGGCGTCACCTACCAATTGGTGCACACGCTGGCGCTGTTCGGCGTTGCGCTGCTGGCCACGCATGTTCAGGCCCGACTGGTCACCTGGGCCGGCGTGTCCTTCACCGTCGGCATTCTACTGTTCTCCGGCAGCCTGTACGTGCTGACCACCACCGGCATCAGCAAGCTCGGCATCATCACCCCGTTCGGCGGCCTCGCCTTCCTGATCGGCTGGCTGTGCCTGGGCCTCGCCGCGTGGCGCCTGAACTGACCCACCATGAAACCGCTCCCTGTAGGAGCTGCCGCAGGCTGCGATCTTTTGATCTTCAAAAACAACATCAAAAGATCGCAGCCTGCGGCAGCTCCTACAGAGGCCTGGCCAATTCACCGGGGCAGCGGGTTTCAAGACGAATGGCTTGGGTCACCCTGTCTGATCGGGCTAGAATGCCAGCCCCTAAAAATGATGGCGGCGTTGCGCATGCGCATTCAGTTGAACGGCGAATCCCTTGAACTGCCCGACGGTGAAACCGTTGCGGCCCTGATCACCCGTCTGGAACTGACCGGACGCCGGGTAGCAGTTGAACTCAATCTGGATATCGTCCCGCGCAGCCAGCATGCCGACACCACGCTCAACGACGGCGACAACGTTGAAGTGGTGCACGCCATCGGCGGCGGCTGATTGCCAGGCCCGCGAGGGCACAGAATTCTGCAAGACCCTCACTCCTAAAGAGGATTCCCCATGAGCATCGTTCGTAGCGACAAGCCTTTTGTGCTGGCCGGTCGTACTTACCAGTCGCGTTTGCTGGTTGGTACCGGCAAGTACCGTGACATGGAAGAAACCCGTCAGGCCATCGAAGCCTCGGGTGCCGAGATCGTCACCTTCGCCGTGCGCCGCACCAACCTCGGTCAGATCGAAGGCGAGCCGAACCTGCTCGACGTATTGTCGCCAGAGCGCTACACCTTCCTGCCGAACACTGCCGGTTGCTACGACGCCATCGAAGCCGTGCGCACCTGCCGCCTGGCCCGTGAGTTGCTCGACGGTCATAACCTGGTGAAGCTGGAAGTACTGGCTGACCAGAAGACCCTGTTCCCTAACGTCATCGAAACCCTCAAGGCTGCCGAAACGCTGGTCAAGGAAGGTTTCGACGTGATGGTGTACACCAGCGATGACCCGATCATCGCCCGTCAACTGGCAGAAATCGGCTGCATCGCGGTGATGCCGCTTGCCGGTCTGATCGGTTCCGGTCTGGGGATCTGCAACCCGTACAACCTGCAGATCATCCTCGAAGAAGCCAAGATTCCTGTGTTGGTCGATGCCGGTGTCGGCACTGCGTCCGACGCAACCATCGCCATGGAACTGGGTTGCGATGCGGTGCTGATGAACTCGGCCATCGCCCACGCCCAGCAGCCGGTGATGATGGCTGAAGCCATGAAACACGCCATCGTTGCAGGCCGTCTGGCCTACCTCGCTGGCCGTATGCCGAAAAAACTCTATGCCAGCGCCTCTTCGCCGCTGGATGGTCTGATCAAGTAAGAGCCATTGATGACTGAATCGAACGACACGCCTATCCAGCCGGAAGAAGGCGACGAGCGCCAACACCGCCGCATCAAGAGTTTCGTGATGCGTGCCGGGCGCATGACCGAAGGCCAGCAAAAAGGTCTGGATCAAGGCACGCCGCTGTTCGTGCTGCCGCTGGCCGACGCGCCGGTGGATTACGATCAAGTGTTCGGCCGTTCGGCACCGCGCTCGCTGGAGATCGGTTTCGGCATGGGCCACTCGCTGCTGGAAATGGCCGCGGCGGCGCCGGATCAGGATTTCATTGGCGTTGAGGTTCACCGTCCGGGTGTTGGCGCGCTGCTCAATGGCGTGCTGACGCAGGGCCTGACCAACCTGCGGGTCTACGATTGCGACGCGATCGAAGTGCTCAACCGTTGCATCGCCGACAACAGCCTCGATCGCCTGATGCTGTTTTTCCCGGACCCGTGGCACAAGAGCCGTCACCACAAGCGTCGGATCGTTCAGGCCTCGTTCGCTGAACTGGTGCGCAGCAAGTTGAAGGTTGGCGGCATTCTGCACATGGCCACCGACTGGGAACCGTATGCCGAATACATGCTGGAAGTGATGAACGTCGCCCCGGGCTACCGCAACCTCGCCGAAGACGGCAAGTGCGTGCCGCGCCCTGCCGAACGCCCGATCACCAAGTTCGAACGCCGCGGCGAACGTCTTGGCCACGGCGTCTGGGACCTGAAGTTCGAAAAACAGTCCTGAGCCAATGCAATACCCCCTGTAGGAGCCGAGCTTGCTCGCGAAGGCGCCCGCTCATTCAACATCAACGTTGACTGACACGCCGCCATCGCGAGCAAGCTTTGCTCCTACAGCAGTTTTCGGGGCTGCACCCAAGCAAAACAGGTAGGAGCTGCGGCACGCTGCGATCTTTTGATCCTGATTTTCAAGATCAAAAGATCGCAGCGTGCCGCAGCTCCTACAGTTTTTTTGAGTACCCGAGAATTACACGGGCGAAAGGAATCGAGCGGGCACCTGCTCAGTCAGCCAGACGCCATTTTCGGCCTGATAGAACTTGAAGCCCTGCTCCTCCATCTGCTGCGCCGCAACCTGCAGAACGACTAACGTTCCATAGCGTTGACCCACGGCCGAGGCGGTGGCGATCTCCTCGGACAAGTGCACGTGATGGCGTTGTCCGGGAATCAAACCCTGTTCGTGGATCGAGTCGAGAAAACGCGTCGCAGTGCCGTGATACAGCGTTTGAGGTGGCTGTTTCTGCTCGAATTGCAGATCAACGCTTTTCGTCGAGTGCCCCTGAACCGCGCGGATAGAGTGGCCGTCTGCAGAAATCGCAAAACGCTTCTTGTCACTGCTGGCCACGACGTTTTCAATCAGCTCGCGACTCAACTGCCTGCCGTCACCCGCAGCCCCGCTGATCAGAGCGTCGATACTCGCCCAGCCCTCAGCATTAAGCGCCAAGCCGATTGCCTGAGGTTCGTGACGCAACACGAAGCTGAGAAATTTGCTTGTCTCGTCCAACAACTTCTTACTCATGAACATCCCTGATTCCCGGCAAAAAAATAAAACCCACGCTTGTAGGAGCTGCGGCACGCTGCGATCTTTTGATCCTGATTTTCAAGATCAAAAGATCGCAGCGTGCCGCAGCGTCTACAGTTGTTTTCTGGTGTCAGCGGCGGTCGGCGACTACGCCGATGAGGACGAGGACGACCAGCAGCACTGGCGCCAGGCTGTAATTATTGAACTGGCTCAGGCCTTTGATCACCCACGGCGTGGCGTAGATCAGTGCCGCGCCGCTGCCGATCAGGCACAGCAGCGCCATCAATGGCACGCGCAAGGCGCCGGCGATGCTGCCCAGGCGTTGCTCGACCCAGCCTTTGAAATCGGCGCCGAACAGCACCAGCAAGCAGCCGACCAGCGCCAAGGCGATTTCTGAGAGGTTGCTGCGGCTCCAGCGGGAGACGGTGGCGAGCAGGTCGAGTATCAAATCCATGCGTTTTCCCTTGGGACAGAAGTTGAGGGTTGAGCTCAGTTCAGAAATTGTTGCAGCAAATCGTTGAGGAACAGCTGTCCGCGCTCGGTGGCCGCCAGACGTGACGGTTCGACCTGCAACAGACCGCTTTGTTCTGCCGCTGCCCGGCCTTCGGCGAGGCTTTCCAGCGACAGCCCGGTACGCTCCGGGTACAGGCGCGATTCCACACCCGCAGTCAGGCGCAACGCGTTCATCAAAAAGTCGAACGGCAGCTCATCATTGGTCAGCGATTTCTCGCCAGCCTGAAAATTTTTCGCCGGATTCAGATAGTCCTTCGGCAGCCGTGTCTTCCACGTCCGCACGATGCGCCCGTCCGGATGGCTCAACTTGCCATGCGCACCCGCGCCAATACCGATGAAGTCGCCAAAACTCCAGTAATTGAGGTTATGCCGCGCCGGTCGCCCAGCCTGTGCATAAGCCGAGACTTCGTACTGCGCGTAACCATGCTCGGCCAGCAGCGCCTGCCCGGCTTCTTGAATGTCCCACAGCGTGTCGTCTTCCGGCAGCACCGGCGGCTGATTCCAGAACACCGTGTTCGGCTCCAGCGTCAGTTGATACCAGGAGATGTGCGTCGGATTCAGCTCGATAGCCTGGCGCAGATCGCTCAAGGCATCGTCCAGCGACTGATCGGGCAAACCGTGCATCAAGTCGAGGTTGAAGTTATCGAACCCGGCCTGCCGCGCCATCCCGGCCGCGCGCACCGCTTCGTCACCGTTGTGGATGCGGCCCAGTGCCTTGAGCTTTTCCTGCTGGAAGCTCTGGATACCGATCGACAGACGATTGATCCCCAGCTTGCGGTAGGCGACAAACTTCTCTTGCTCGAACGTGCCCGGATTGGCTTCCAGGGTGATTTCGATGTCGTCGGCAAACGGAATGCGCTGCTCGACGCCTTCAAGCAAACGCCCAAGCGCTTCGGCGCTGAACAGGCTCGGCGTACCACCACCGAAGAAGATCGATGTCAGCTCACGGCCATAAACCGCGTGCAGATCCTGATCGAGATCGGCCAGCAAGGCGTCGACGTATTCCTGCTCCGGCAACACCGGGCTGGCGGTGTGCGAGTTGAAATCGCAATACGGGCATTTGCGTACACACCACGGGATATGGATGTACAGCGACAGGGGCGGCAGCGTGGGCAGCGGCGCCCGAGGCGAAGAAGCGGCGCCGCCGACAATCAGCGACGACGCAGAAGAGTCACGGGTCATTTCAGGCCCAGACGCTGGCGCAGCAGATCCATTGCACGGGCGCGGTGGCTGATCTGGTTCTTGTCGGCCGGGCTCAGTTCGGCACTGGACACGTCGCGTTCCGGCACCCAGAACAGCGGGTCATAACCGAAACCGTGCTCGCCACTGGCAGCGGTCAGAATCCGTCCGTGCCACAGGCCTTCGCAGAGGATCGGCAACGGATCGTCAGCGTGACGCACCAGCGCCAGCACGCACACAAACTGTGCACCGCGCTCGGCTTGCGGCACGTCCTTCAAGGCGTCGAGCAGTTTGGCGTTGTTCGCCGCGTCGCCCTTGCCATCGGCATAACGCGCCGAATAGATGCCCGGCGCACCGCCAAGGAAATCCACCGCCAGACCGGAATCGTCGGCCAGCGCCGGCAGCCCGGAAATGCGTGCGGCGTTGCGCGCCTTGAGGATCGCGTTCTCGACGAACGACAGACCGGTTTCTTCCGGCTCGACCTTGCTCCACTCGCCAATCGAGCGCAGTTGCACCGATTCGCCGAGCATGGCCTGAAGTTCTTTGAGTTTGCCGGCGTTATGGCTGGCCAGTACGAGCTGCTTGATGTTCATCATTCGCCGGGAAAGAGTTCTTGGTTGAAATTGATGGTGTTGATCTTGTCGCCGTTCTGCACCTTGATTTCAAAGGTGCGGGTTTCCTGCTGTTCCACCGGGTACTGGGCGATGTAGTAGATCGCGCCCTGTTCGGTGACCTGGCGGAAATTCAGCGGCACGCTCTGGCTGGTCAGGTCCTTGACGGTGCCGGTGACGTTGGCGACCAGCGGTTTGCCGTCCTTGATCACCGAGACATTGATCACGCCCTGATTCTTGCTGCGGATCAGCTCCGCTGCCTTGGCGATGTCCGGTTGCAGGAACGTCGAGTTGAAAGTGTTGTAGTGCACCGTCACGTCGCCAAAGGTTTCCTTGCGCTCACCTTTGATGACATCCGCTGCCAGTGCGCTGGCACTCAGGCAGGCGGTCAATAACAACAACGCTAAACGACCCATGATCGTCTCCTCGAAATGACGGGATTCAGACCGCGACTTTGTGGTCTGCAAGCTGCGGGCTGCTGACGCGGTAGATACCGATCTCACCTAACAGATTAGGCCATAGCTTACTGGCCCACCCGTGGCGGTGCTGTTGATCCACGGCAAGCCGATCAATGACCTTCGCATCACGTTCGCGACACAGTTCTTCAAAGTCTTCGAAGGTGCAGAAGTGAATGTTCGGCGTGTTGTACCAGGTGTACGGCAGAAACTCGGAAACCGGCATGCGCCCCTTGCTCGCCAGGTACCAGCGGCAGCGCCAGTGACCGAAGTTCGGGAAGGTAATGATGCATTGGCGACCGACCCGCAGCATTTCGTCGAGGATCTTGTCCGGGTAGTGCACGGCTTGCAGGGCCTGGGTCATGACGACGATGTCAAAACTGTTGCTGGCGAAGTTGCCCAGCCCCTTGTCCAGATCCTGCTCGATGACGTTGATGCCCTTGGCCACGCACTCGGCGATGTTGTCGGCGTCGTTTTCCAGGCCATAACCGGTGACGTTCTTGTTGTCGCGCAGCCAGGTCAGCAGCTCGCCGTCACCGCAACCGAGGTCGAGGACGCGGCTGCCGGCGGGGATCCATTCCTGGATGATTTCCAGATCAGCTCTCATGGCTTTCTCACAACGTGATGCGGTTCATGTAATTGCCGAACGCCTGCAAGTAGCGCGGGATCGGAATCAGGAAGGCGTCGTGGCCCTGCGGTGCGTCGATTTCCAGATAACTGACGTCCTTGCGCGCCGCCATCAGCGCATCCACCAGTTCACGCGAACGCGCCGGGGAGAAACGCCAGTCGGTGGTGAACGACATCACGCAGAACTTGGCCGTGGCGTTGGCGAAGGTTTTCGCCAGGTCATCATCGAAGTTCGCCGCCGGGTCAAAGTAGTCCAGCGCCTTGGTCATCAACAGATAAGTGTTGGCGTCGAAGCGTCCGGAGAACTCTTCGCCCTGATAACGCAGGTAGCTTTCGACCTGGAACTCGACACTGTGGAAGTCGTAGTTGAGCTTCTCGCTCTTCAGGCCACGGCCGAATTTCTCGCCCATCGAATCGTCGGACAGGTAGGTGATGTGCCCGACCATCCGCGCCAGCATCAAACCGCGCTTGGGGATCACGCCCGCTTCCTGGAACGAACCGCCGTGGAATTCCGGGTCAGTGAGGATCGCCTGACGCGCGACTTCGTTGAAGGCGATGTTCTGCGCGGACAGCTTCGGTGCCGAGGCGATGGCCAGACAATGACGCACGCGATCCGGATAAGTGATGGTCCATTGCAGCGCCTGCATACCGCCGAGGCTGCCGCCGATCACCGCCGCCCACTGGCCGATGCCGAGCAGGTCAGCGAGGTGTGCCTGGCTGTGTACCCAGTCTTCCACGGTGAGCACCGGGAAGTCGGCACCAAACGGTTTGCCGGTCTCGGGGTTGATGCTGCTCGGGCCGGTGGAGCCGTTGCAGCCGCCCAGATTATTCAGGCTGACCACGAAGAACTTGTTGGTGTCGATCGGTTTGCCCGGGCCGATGCAGCTGTCCCACCAACCGGGCTTGCGGTCGTCGACGCTGTGGTAGCCAGCGGCGTGATGATGGCCGGACAAGGCGTGGCAAATCAGCACGGCGTTGCTCGCTTGCGCGTTCAGCGTGCCGTAGGTTTCGTAGATCAGGTCATAGGCGGCCAGCGACCGACCACAGGCCAAGGCCAGCGGTTCGCTGAAGTGCGCGGTTTGCGGCGTCACCAGACCAACAGAATCGGGGGGAAAGGCAGTTGGCATCGACCCTGCTCTCGTTGAAATGAGGCGTAAGTCTAAAGACCGGGGGGGTTAGCGGCAAGCAACTACCTGCGCTCGTTCCCACGCTCTGCGTGGGAATGCCTCATTGGACGCTCCGCGTCCGCTTCGGCGGGGGACGCGGAGCGTCCCGGGATGCATTCCCACGCGGAGCGTGGGAACGATCAGCGCACCAGGTCAGGCAAATCCGGCAACTTCTTCGGCGAGCAAATCTTCACTCGTTTCTGCCGGTTCAACTCACCGCTGAGCAAACTGACCTGACTCTTGGACACCCCAAACGCCTTGGCCAGAAAACCAATCAGATACGCATTGGCCTTGCCCTCGACCGGCGGTGCGGTCAGGCGGATCTTCAGGCGATCGCCGTGCAGCCCGGCGAAATCATCGCTGCGGGCTGCCGGTTGCAAGTGACACTCGAGGATCAAGTCGTCACCGTCCCATCGAAACCAGCTCACATCAGCAGACGGAGGATTTCCGGCATCATCGTCATCGCGGCCAGATTGTTGATCACCAGCATGTCGATCAGCTTAAGCGCGAGGAAGGCGAAGATCGGCGACAGATCCAGACCGCCGAGATTCGGCAGGAACTTGCGGAACGGCGCCAGCGCCGGCTCGCAGATCTGATTGACCAGCTCAGCGCCCGGATTGTGGCTGCCCGGTGCGACCCACGAGAGAATCACGCTGATGATCAGGGCGAAAAAGAAGATCTTCAGGAACAGCGCGGTCACGCCGATCAGCGACCAGATAAACAGTTGCAGCGGATTACCGGTGGTGCCGTAAGTCAGCAGCAGGGTCAGCGCCATGAGTGCCAGTTGCACCAGAATCGCCAGCACCAGCGACGACATGTCCAGGCCGAACAGGCTCGGAATGATTCGGCGCAGTGGCTTGAGCAGGGGCTGGGTCGCTTTGACAATGAACTGGCACAGCGGGTTGTAGAAGTTCGCCCGCACCAGTTGCAGCACGAAACGCAGCAACACGATCAGCAGGTACAGACTGCCGAGGGTTTGCAGCACGTAAACCGCTGCAGTGTTCAATCCAATCATGTAAGGCTCCTTATTTGCCCAGTTGTTCGGCCATTTCGGCCGAGCGGTGCGCGGCGGCGCCGAGTGCAGTTTCGACCAGGGCTTCGAAGCCATTGGCCTGGAATGATTTGATCGCCGCTTCGGTGGTGCCATTTGGCGAGGTCACGCGGCGACGCAGTTCGGCAGCATCGACATCACTGGAGACGGCCATGTGTGCCGCGCCCAACGCCGTTTGCAAGGTCAGTTGTTCGGCGATTTCCTTGGGCAGACCGAGTTTGACGCCAGCGGCGGTCATGGCTTCGATCAGCAGGAAGAAGTACGCCGGGCCGGAGCCGGACACGGCGGTCACCGCATCCAGTTGCTGTTCTTCGTTCAGCCACAGCGCGATGCCGACGGCGGACAGCAGCTCTTCGGCTTGCTGACGCTGCTCGGCGGTGACTTCGCTGGTCGCGTACAAACCACTTACGCCCTGACGCAGCAGCGCCGGGGTGTTCGGCATGCAGCGCACGATCGGCTGCTCGCCGAGCCACGCGGTCATGCTCGCGCAAGTGATGCCGGCGGCAATCGACACCACCAGCTGATTCGGTTTCAGACTCGGGCGAAGCGCTTCGCACACGGTTTTCATGGCTTGTGGCTTGACCGCCAGCACGATCACGTCGACGCCGTCGATGGCCTGAGCATTGTCGGCAAAGGTTTCGATGCCGTGTTCAGCGCTGACCCTGGCACGGGTTTCTTCGCCCGGATCGCTGGCACGGATGTGGGCAGCTTCCAGACCTTTGGCGCGCAGGCCGCCGATCAAACTGGCAGCCATGTTGCCGGCACCGATAAAGGCAATACGTGTGTTGCTCATGTGTGGTCCTTATCTGGAAACGTTCAAGATTGGGAATAGTCACGCGCGCCAAACAGGGCCGTACCGATACGCACCCAAGTGGCGCCTTGGGCAATCGCCGACTCAAGATCGTGGCTCATGCCCATGGACAGTGTGTCGAGCGGCAAATCGAGGCTGGCCTGCAATTTCTGCACGGCGGCGAAGGCCGCGTCTTGCTCGGCGCGGTCGTCGGTCGGCTCGGGGATTGCCATCAAGCCGCGCAGTTTCAAACGCGGCAAAGTGCTGATCGCAGCGGCCAGCGCCGGCAGATCGTCAGGCGTGCAGCCGGATTTACTGACCTCACCGCTGACGTTGACCTGAATGCAGATGTTCAGCGGCGGCAGCTCGGCCGGGCGCTGTTCGGACAGACGTTGAGCGATTTTCAGGCGATCCACGGAGTGCACCCAGTCGAAATGCTCGGCAATCGCACGAGTCTTGTTCGATTGAATGGGGCCGATGAAGTGCCAGATCAAGGGCAGATCCGCCAGTTCGAGCTGTTTGCTCAGGGCTTCCTGCAGGTAGTTCTCACCAAAGTCGCGCAGGCCGGCGGCATACGCTTCGCGCAGGGCCTCAGCGGGTTTGGTTTTGCTCACGGCGAGCAACTGGACGCTGTTTTCAGGACGGTGTGCGGCTTGGGTCGCGGTCTGGATGCGCGAACCAACGTGGGAAATGTTGTCTGCTATCGTGGACATCAAGAGGCGCCGGCGGTCTGAAGGTTCGCGGCATTCTACTGGAAACGAGGATCGCTATGGATATCACTGAACTGCTGGCCTTCAGCGCCAAACAAGGCGCTTCCGACCTGCACCTGTCGGCCGGTCTGCCGCCGATGATCCGCGTCGACGGCGATGTACGGCGGATCAATCTGCCGCCGCTGGATCACAAGCAAGTGCACGAGTTGATCTACGACATCATGAACGACATCCAGCGGGTCGACTTCGAGAAACATCTGGAAACCGACTTTTCCTTCGAAGTCCCCGGCGTCGCGCGTTTTCGGGTCAACGCCTTCAACCACAACCGTGGCGCCGGCGCGGTGTTCCGTACCATTCCGTCAAAAGTGCTGAGCATGGACGACCTCGCCATGAGTGATGTTTTCCGCAAAATCACCGACGCGCCGCGCGGGCTGGTGCTGGTCACCGGGCCGACCGGTTCGGGCAAATCGACCACGCTGGCGGCGATGATCGATTACCTCAACAACCATCGTCATCACCACATCCTGACCATCGAAGACCCGATCGAATTCGTTCACGAATCGCGTAAATGTCTGATCAATCAGCGTGAAGTTCACCGCGATACCCGCAGTTTCGCCACCGCACTGCGCTCGGCACTGCGCGAAGACCCGGACGTGATTCTGGTCGGTGAGATGCGCGATCTGGAAACCATTCGCCTGGCGCTGACCGCCGCCGAAACCGGACATCTGGTGTTCGGCACCCTGCACACCACGTCGGCGGCAAAAACCATCGACCGGGTGGTCGACGTGTTTCCCGGCGACGAGAAATCGATGGTGCGCTCGATGCTCTCGGAATCGCTGCTGGCGGTAGTTTCGCAGACGCTGATCAAGAAGATTGGCGGCGGCCGGATTGCGGCGCACGAGATCATGCTCGGCACGTCGGCGATCCGTAATCTGATCCGCGAGGACAAGGTGGCGCAGATGTATTCGGCGATTCAGACCGGTGGATCGCTGGGCATGCAGACCCTCGACATGTGCCTGAAAGACCTGGTGACCAAGGGTTTGATCAGCCGCGAGCATGCCCGGGAGAAAGCGCGGACGCCGGATAATTTCTGATCGCTGTTGATGAGCCTTCTCTGGGGAGGCTCATTCCTTCGTTCACACATTCCTGACCAATCAACTGCGGCACTGGCTGACAAACCTCCTTACAATCCCCTCCTTTGTTAGCTGCCTAAGCAAGGATTCTGCATGCAAGCCGCCAACCCGCGTCGCGGGTACATCCTGGGCCTTACCGCCTACATCATCTGGGGCCTGTTCCCGATCTACTTCAAAGCCATTGCCGAAGTCCCGGCGGTCGAGATCATCATCCATCGGGTGCTGTGGTCGGCGCTGTTCGGCGCGTTGCTGCTGATGGTGTGGAAACACCCGGGCTGGTTGCGCGAGTTGCTCGACAACCCTAAGCGTCTGGCGATTCTGGCCCTGAGCGGCACGCTGATCGCGGCCAACTGGCTGACGTACGTGTGGTCGGTGAACAACGGACGCATGCTGGAGGCGAGCCTCGGTTACTACATCAACCCGCTGGTCAACGTGTTGCTGGGGATGCTGATTCTTGGCGAACGTCTGCGGCGGATGCAGTGGCTTGCGGTTGGGCTGGCGGCGGTGGGTGTGGCGCAGCAGGTCTGGCAGGTCGGCAGTCTGCCGTGGGTGTCGCTGGTGCTGGCGCTGACCTTCGGTTTCTACGGGCTGATCCGCAAACAGGCTCCGGTCAAGGCGTTGCCGGGCCTGGTGGTGGAAACCTGGATGCTGGTGCCGATTGCCATCGCCTGGCTGCTGTTCAATCAGACCGCGACCAGCGCGCAACCCGAGTTCTGGACAACGTCGCAAGCCTGGTGGCTGGTCGCCGCCGGCCCGGTGACGCTGGTGCCGCTGGTGTGTTTCAACGCGGCGGCGCGGCATCTGCCCTACACCACGCTGGGCTTCCTGCAATACCTGGCGCCGACGCTGGTGCTGCTGCAAGCGGTGCTGCTGTTCGGTGAGCACTTGTCGTCCAGCACGCTGGTCGCGTTCATCTTTATCTGGGCTGGCTTGGCGGTGTACAGCGTCGACGCGTGGATAGGTTTGCGCCGGCGCAGCTGATCAAAAAATATACAAACCTCCGCAGGCCACGGTTCTCGTGGCCTGCAACGTTCCTTCCCAAGGTTATCCACAGCGTGATCCCCGCCGTTTGTGCGCAACTCACTGAATACTGGCGGTTTTTTGATCAACTCCAGCAAAGCCACGGCGGGCGTGGCGTTGCTCGCAGTCTCTACAGGTTATCCACAGGCAGGTGCACGTTAAAACTGGATAACCTGCTCAGCGTTAAATGTCTGTGCGTAACACCAATTCGACCATCAGATCATCGGCCAGGGTTTCCAGGCGCGACTGCAACACGTCGAGCGATAAAGTCAGCGGCACGGCGAGAATCGCTTCGGCATGGAACAGCGGTTCACTGCTCATCGGTGCGGGGCGCACTTCGGTCACCAGCCTTTCAAGGTTCACGCCCTGCTCGCTGAGCAAGCGGGTGATGTCACGGACGATCCCCGGGCGGTCGTTGCCGACCAATTCCATGGCAATCGGTTTCCAGGTGCAGGATTGTTCGATACCGCTTTCGGCAATCAGTACGCGAATGCCATGAGTCGACAGCGCTTGTAGGGAATCGACTAATTCGTCGTAAGCCTCTGCCGGCACGCCCACCCGCAGAATCCCGGCAAACTGCCCGGCCATCCGCGACATGCGACTTTCCAGCCAGTTACCGCCGTGCTCGGCAATGCATTGGGCAATACGCTCGACCTGCCCGGGCTTGTCCGGGGCGAAAACGGTGAGTACGAGATGGTCCATGGCGCCGCCCTCTTGTCATGACTGTTGTTATAGAAGGGCAAGTATAGGCAAGGGCGTTGATTCAGCCCGACCCGACCTACCTTGCTGGGAAACTGTGCCTGGGTTTGGGTTTGGGTTTGGGTTTGAGTTTGGGTTTGGGTTTGGGTTTGGGTTTGGGCATGAACCTGTGGCGAGGGGATTTATCCCCGTTCGGCTGCGCAGCAGTCGTAAATCCTGCCAATTCGGTTTATCTGCCAGAACGCTGGGGGCGGCTTCGCCACCCAACGGGGATAAATCCCCTCGCCACAATTGACCCCACCACCAAGCCCTATGTGACAGATGCCATAGCAGCCAAATAGTATTTATGTGTACAACTTTTGATATTTCGCTGGAACAATCCAATGGTTTTTTGAGAACATCCCGTTCCGCGATGTGACCGCAATGCGACATGAGGTCGCAGAACGACGTAATTAGTCTGATTTTCACAAGCGTAACTCATCATGTAGTATGCCGCAGCGCGCACTACATAACGCTGGATCAATGTCTGCCCAAGGCATGTTCGCAACCCTGAAAGCCCCGTCAGCAAGGCCCCAAGCCTTTGATTGGTCCCAGCCCAGCCGCCAGCAATGGCATGTACTGGTCGGCAGGTTTGTGGTTTAAATGGCCAGAGGCTTCATTGTCAAAATTGAAGAGCTGAAAAGCGAAATAGCTGAGCAGAGTGAGGCAAGCAATGACTGAACACGTTCAAGTCGGTGGCCTGCAGGTCGCCAAAGTCCTGTTCGACTTCGTGAACAACGAAGCCATTCCCGGTACCGGCCTCACCGCCGAAAAATTCTGGGAAGGTGCCGACAAGGTCATTCATGACCTGGCGCCGAAGAACAAAGCCCTACTCGCCAAACGCGATGACTTCCAGGCACGCATTGACGCCTGGCATCAGGAACGCAACGGTCAGGCGCACGACGCCGTGGCCTATAAAGCTTTCCTGCAAGAAATCGGTTATCTGCTGCCAGAAGCGGCTGATTTCCAGGCAACGACACAAAACGTCGATGATGAAATCGCCCGTACTGCCGGCCCGCAACTCGTTGTGCCGGTGATGAACGCCCGCTTCGCTCTCAATGCCTCGAACGCCCGCTGGGGTTCGCTGTACGACGCCCTCTACGGCACCGACGCGATCAGCGAAGACGGTGGCGCGGAAAAAGGCAAAGGCTACAACAAGGTGCGTGGCGACAAAGTCATCGCCTTCGCCCGTGCGTTCCTCGACGAAGCAGCGCCATTGGCGGCTGGCTCCCACGTTGATTCGACCGGCTACAAGATCGCTGACGGCAAACTGCTGGTCACCCTCAAGGATGGCAGCAACGCTGGCCTGCGCGACGACGCGCAACTGATCGGTTTCCAGGGCGACGCCAACGCGCCAATCGCCATTCTGCTGAAACACAACGGTCTGCATTTCGAAATCCAGGTCGACGCCACCACCCCGGTTGGCCAGACCGACCCCGCCGGCGTCAAAGACATCCTGATGGAAGCGGCACTGACCACCATCATGGACTGCGAAGACTCCGTGGCGGCCGTCGATGCTGACGACAAAGTGGTGATCTACCGCAACTGGCTCGGCCTGATGAAGGGCGACCTGTCGGAATCCGTGTCCAAGGGCGGCCAGACCTTCACCCGCACCATGAACCCGGACCGTACCTACACCGCGCCGAATGGCGGTGAAGTGACGCTGCACGGTCGTTCGCTGTTGTTCGTGCGTAACGTTGGTCACCTGATGACTATCGACGCGATCCTCGACAAAGACGGTAACGAAGTGCCGGAAGGCATTCTCGACGGTCTGGTCACTTGCCTCGCGGCGATGCACAACCTCAATGGCAACACCTCGCGGCGCAACACCCGCACCGGCTCGGTCTACATCGTTAAACCGAAGATGCACGGCCCGGAAGAAGCGGCGTTCACCAACGAGTTGTTCGGGCGCATCGAAGACGTGCTCGGTCTGAAGCGCAACACGCTGAAAGTCGGGATCATGGACGAGGAGCGCCGCACCACGGTCAACCTCAAGGCCTGCATCAAGGCAGCCAGCGAGCGCGTGGTGTTCATCAACACCGGTTTCCTCGACCGCACCGGCGACGAAATCCACACCTCCATGGAAGCCGGCCCGGTTGTGCGCAAGGCCGACATGAAGGCTGAGAAGTGGATCGGCGCCTACGAGAACTGGAACGTCGATATCGGTCTGAGCACCGGCCTGCAAGGTCGCGCGCAAATCGGTAAAGGCATGTGGGCGATGCCCGACCTGATGGCCGCGATGCTCGAGCAGAAAATCGCGCACCCATTGGCTGGCGCCAACACCGCTTGGGTTCCATCGCCGACCGCTGCTGCACTGCACGCGCTGCATTACCACAAGGTCGACGTGTTCGCGCGTCAGGCCGAACTGGCCAAACGTGCTCGCGCGTCGGTCGACGACATCCTGACCATCCCGCTGGCGGTCAATCCTAACTGGACGCCAGAGCAGATCAAGAACGAACTGGACAACAATTCCCAGGGCATTCTTGGTTACGTGGTGCGCTGGATCGACCAGGGTGTCGGTTGCTCGAAAGTGCCGGACATCAATGACGTCGGCCTGATGGAAGACCGTGCCACGCTGCGTATCTCCAGCCAGCACATCGCCAACTGGCTGCGCCACGGCGTGGTGACCGAAGCGCAAGTGATGGAAAGCCTCAAGCGCATGGCGCCAGTGGTTGACCGTCAAAACGCCAACGACCCGCTGTACCGTCCGCTGGCCCCGAACTTCGACAGCAACATCGCCTTCCAGGCGGCGGTCGAACTGGTGGTTGAAGGCACCAAGCAGCCGAACGGTTACACCGAGCCGGTTCTGCACCGTCGTCGTCGCGAGTTCAAGGCCGCTAACGGCCTGTAAATTTGCGCTGATGTGAAAAAGCCCTGATCTTTGGATCAGGGCTTTTTTATTGGACGCAGAATCAAAAGATCGCAGCCTTCGGCAGCTCCTACATGAGATCACCTGTAGGAGCTGCCGAAGGCTGCGATCTTTTGATCTTCAAACCTCAGGAATCGATACCTAATTCATGTTTCACCAACGCCAATAACTTCACCGTATCAATCGGCTTGAGCAGAAAATCCACCACGCTCAAATGCATCGCCGCAATCGCGTCCTTCACATCGGCATCGCCCGAGACAATGATGATCGGCATCGCCGCCCGCACCGATTCGCGTACCTGCCGAATCAAATCCAGGCCATCGACATTGCCCATGCGCAGATCGGTGATCACCAGGCCAATCGAAGGTTTCTCGGCGAGCATCTTCAGGGCTGTCTCGCCACTGGCCGCCGTCATGCAACGAATACCGTCCAACGCGAGAATCTCCGACAACAGCTCCCGGGCGTCCTTGTCGTCATCGACGATCAGTACACGCTGCGGCGGCAGATCGGGTTCGAGCATTACTGCGCTGAGCGCCTCTCGCTCGGCATCGCTCAAAATATCGTGGTCGGACATGGCGTTCTCTAAGTGTTCAAAACAGTCCCTTGGCAAGTGGTCAGACATCGCTGGGCAGAGCTTCAATGTGCACTTCGTCGGATTTTTTTCCAAGGGGGTAACCAAGGGAATTTCCGACTGTTTGCGTAGGGCATCTCCGAAACTTCGCCAATGGTGGCAAAACCTAGACTTACGTCCAATGGGCACCCTGTCCGTAGGGGCCGACCATGGCCGTAACGATCCGACAACAACAATTCGAAAAAGACTGCGGTAATGGTTATGAGTAAAGCGGACGCCTTCACCCAGGCAGGGAAAACCGCGGTATTGCAGAACATTCAGGGCACCCTGCAATTCCTCCAGCGCTTCCCGCCCTTCAATCAGATGGAACATGCCCACCTCGCATATCTGGTGGAGCAATGCCAACTGCGTTTTTACGCTCAGGGCGAGAGCATCATCAAACCCGTCGACGGCCCGGTCGAACACTTTTATATCGTCAAGCAGGGCCGGGTGGTCGGCGAACGCCAGCACATCACCAAACCCGGCACCGAGACCACGTTTGAAATCACCACCGGCGAGTGTTTTCCGCTGGCCGCCCTGCTCGGCGAACGCGCGACGCGCACCGAGCACCTGGCCGGCGAAGACACCTTCTGCCTGCAACTGAACAAACTGGCATTCATCAAACTGTTCGCCCTCTCCAACGCCTTCCGTGATTTTGCCCTACGCGGGGTCAGCAGCCTGCTTGATCAGGTCAATCAGCAAGTGCAGCAGAAAGCCGTGGAAACCCTCGGCACGCAGTATTCGCTGAACACCCGCCTCGGCGAACTGGCCATGCGTCACCCGGTGACGTGCAGCCCGGACACGCCGCTGCGCGAAGCGGTGAAGCTGATGCACGAGCAACAGGTCGGCAGCATCGTCGCCGTGGATGAACACAAGGCGCCGTTGGGAATTTTCACCCTGCGCGATTTGCGCCATGTGGTGGCCGAAGGCGTTGGCGATTTCAGCGAAGCCATCGAACGCCACATGACCCACGCGCCCTTCTATCTGTCGCCGGATCACAGCGCGTTCGATGCGGCGATTGCCATGACCGAACGGCACATCGCCCACGTTTGTCTGGTCAAGGATCAGCGTCTTTGCGGCGTGGTCTCCGAGCGCGATCTGTTTTCCCTGCAACGGGTCGATCTGGTGCATCTGGCGCGGACGATTCGCAGTGCGCAACGGGTCGAACAATTGGTGACCCTGCGCGGCGAGATCGGCCAACTGGTCGAACGCATGCTCGCCCACGGCGCCTCATCGACGCAGATCACCCACATCATCACCTTGCTCAACGACCACACCGTGTGCCGGGTCATCGAGTTGACCCTCGCCGAAAAAGGCGACCCTGGCGTGCCGTTCAGTTGGCTGTGTTTCGGCAGCGAGGGCCGCCGCGAGCAGACGCTGCACACCGATCAGGACAATGGCATTCTGTTCGATGCCCGCGACGCTGCACATGCCGCAGAGATTCGCGGCAAGCTGCTGCCCATCGCCCAGCAGATCAACCAGAGCCTGGCGCAGTGCGGCTTTACCCTGTGCAAAGGCAACATCATGGCCGGCAACCCCGAGCTGTGTTTGTCGCGGGCGGAATGGGCGCGGCGTTTTGCGGCGTTTATTCGTGAGGCGACGCCGGAGAACCTGCTCGGGTCGAGCATTTATTTCGATCTGCGCGTGGTCTGGGGCGATGAACAAAGCTGCGAACAATTGCGCCGGGGCATTCTTGATCAGGTCGGCGACAATCGTTTGTTCCAGCGCATGATGGCCGAGAACGCCCTGCGCAATCGTCCGCCGGTGGGGCGTTTCCGTGAGTTCGTATTGGCGCGCAAGAATGGCGAGAAAGCCACGCTGGATCTCAAGGTTCAAGGCCTGACGCCGTTTGTGGACGGCGCACGCTTGCTGGCGTTGGCCAACGGTATCGACGCCAACAACACCCTCGAACGCTTCCGTCAGTTGGTCGATAAAGAAGTCATCGAACGGCTGGACGGCGCGGCGTATGAAGAGGCGTATCACTTCATTCAGCAGACGCGCATGCAGCAACATCAACTGCAGACGCGGGAGAATTTGCCGTACTCCAACCGTGTCGATCCCGACAGCCTCAATCATCTCGACCGACGCATCCTCCGCGAATCCTTGCGGCAGGCGCAACGCCTGCAAAGCAGCCTGACCTTGCGGTATCAGCTATGAGCCTGTTTTCGTGGCTGCGCCCGGCGAGTCCGGTGGTGCCGGCGGACTTGCAGCAGCGTCTGGCCAAGCTGCCGGTGATCACCGAGCTGAGCGACTGCAGCCTGCGTGAGCAACGCTGGGTGGTGCTGGACCTGGAAACCACCGGGCTCAACCTGAACAAGGATCGCGTGCTGTCGATTGGCGCGGTGGTGATCGAGGACGGCGCGATCGACTTCAGTCAGCAATTTGAGCGCACCTTGCAATGCCGGGAGTTGAAGCTCAGCCCCAGTGTGTTGATTCATGGACTGGGGCCGAATGCGATTGCCGCTGGTAGTGAGCCGGCCGAGGCGTTGCTGGAATTGCTGGAGTTTATTGGCGACAGCCCGGTGCTGGCGTTTCATGCGCCGTTTGATCAGCACATGCTCGGGCGTGCGGTGAAGGAGCATCTGGGGCACAAGTTGCAGCAGGTGTTTGTGGATGTCGCCGACATTGCACCGCTGGTGTGCCCGCAAGCGCAGATTCGCGAGGCGGGGCTGGATGAGTGGATCGACTGGTTCAAGCTCGAAGTGTTCGAGCGGCATAACGCAAGTGCCGATGCGCTGGCCACGGCGGAACTGGCGTTGATCCTGTTCAGCCGCGCGCGCGCGCAGCAGATTCATAGCCCGCTGAATTTGCAGCAGCGCCTGAGCCAATGGAAACGCCGCCAGCAAGCCCCCTCCTTCTAAAAGCCCCCTGTAGGAGCTGCCGCAGGCTGCGATCTTTTGACCTTGATCTGCAAAAACAAGATCAAAAGATCGCAGCCTGCGGCAGCTCCTACAGGTTTATCCAAACATGTCACCTGACCAGTGGCCAATTGCTAACCATTCCCACCTCTGCCAGAATCGCGAACAATTCGCGTTAGTTAATATTTCCCAATCGGTGATGTCCGGTGTCGTCAGTCCCAAGCCCTCACAGTGAACTTGTTGGTGCGATGTATCGCGACCATCGCGGTTGGCTGCTGGCGTGGCTGCGGCGCAACGTGGCCTGCCCGCAACGTGCCGAAGACTTGAGTCAGGACACCTTCGTGCGCCTGCTCGGCCGCGACGAGCTGCTGACACCCCGCGAACCACGAGCGTTTCTGGTGGCGATCGCCAAAGGCCTGCTGTTCGACTACTTCCGTCGCGCCGCGCTGGAACAGGCCTACCTCGCCGAATTGATGCTGGTCCCTGAAGGTGAACAGCCTTCTATAGAAGAACAGCAACTGATCCTCGAAGACCTCAAGGCCATCGACCGCCTGCTCGGCAAACTGTCGACCAAGGCCCGCGCCGCGTTCCTGTATAACCGTCTCGACGGCCTCGGCCACGCCGAGATCGCCGCCAGGCTCGGCGTGTCGGTACCGCGCGTGCGCCAATATCTGGCGCAAGGCATTCGCCAGTGCTACATCGCCCTGTACGGTGAGCCGACGTGAGCCCGGCCAGTTCCCGCCCCGTCCCGGCGCATGTGCTGGACGCGGCGATTGCCTGGCAACTGACCCTCGATTCGAGCAGCCCGCTGGAACGCGAAGAGTTCGCCAAATGGCACGCGGCGCATGAAGAACACGCCCGCGCCTGGCGCCAGTTGGGCATGCTTGATCAACGTTTCAGTGTGGCCAAAGGCCCGGCGCGCAATGCACTGCTGCAATCACGCGAAGGCATTCGCCGGCGAGTGCGCAAGCTCGGCAGCGGGCTGGCCAGCGTTGTGCTGATCGTCGGTCTCGGGCTGTTCGCCAGTGAACGGTGGCTGCCGCTGGACTACTGGCTCGCCGATCAGCGTACGGCCACGGGCGAACAACGCACCGTGCGCCTGGCCGATGGCACCGTACTCAACCTCAACACCCACAGCGCAGTGGATGTGCGTTTCGATGAGAAGCGCCGACTGATCGTGTTGCAGGAAGGCGAGATTCTGGTCGAAACCGGCCACGGCGATGCGCGGCCATTTATTGTCGAAACCCGCGAGGGCAGCATGCGCGCCCTGGGCACGCGCTTCCTGGTCAAGCGCGAGGACGAAGGCACACGCCTGAGCGTGTTGCAGTCAGCGGTGGCGGCCCACGCGCAATTCAATCCTGAAGAACAGATCCTGCGTGAAGGCCAACAAGTGCTGCTGCGCAGCGATGGTCTGGGCTCGATTGTCGCCCTCAACCCCGGCGCCGATGCGTGGACGCGCGGCATGCTGGTGGTCGACAACGCGCGGCTGGGCGATCTGTTGCATGAGCTCGGGCGTTATCGTCGCGGGCATCTGGGTGTGGCGCCGGAAGTGGCGGACTTGCGGATTACCGGCAGCTTCCCGCTGCATGACACCGATAAAGCCCTAAACGCCCTGCTGCCCACTCTTCCGGTGCAGATCGAGCAGCACACACAGTATTGGGTGACGGTCGCGAAGGCTGATTCCAAGCCTGAATGATCAGGTGGCTGAGCGGTTGCTATCGCGAGCAGGCTCACTCCTACAGTTGAAATGCGTTCCCCTGTAGGAGTGAGCCTGCTCGCGATGGCGTCATCCGCCACACCGCTGTTTTCCGCAAATCAAAATTATTTTCATCCAGCCCTATCACTTTTCGAGTTTCATCCGGCACACAGGCAATTGAGAAATATTTCCATTCAGGAGCCGCCGTATGTCCCGTTCGCTAGACACCTTGTTGCGCCCCAGTCTGCTGGCCGTCGCCATTGCTTTCAGCACCCCGCTGATCAGCAGCCCGTTGCTCGCCGCTGAACAAGCGTCCAGCGTGCGCGCCTACAACCTGCCGGCCGCACCGCTGTCGACCACCCTGAACCAGATCGCCAGCCAGGGCGGCCTCGCGCTGTCGCTGAATCCGGCGCTGGCGGCGGGCAAGACCTCGGCACCGGTCAGCGGCCAGTACGACGCGGCCGGCGCCCTGCGTGCGGCCCTGCGCGGCACCGGTCTGCAACTGGAGCAAAGCAGCGCGGGCACCTACAGCCTGGTCGCCGTGCCTGACGGCGCAATGGCCCTGCCGGAAACCGCGATCATCGGCGTCGAAAACACCGAAAGCGCCTGGGGCCCGGTTGAGGGCTACACCGCCACCCGCACTGCCGCCGGCACCAAGACCGACACCGCGCTGGTCGAAGCACCGCGCTCGATCTCGGTTGCGACCCGCCAGCAAATGGACGACCGCAGCGTGCACAGCCTCGATGACGCCGTGCGCTACATGCCGGGGATCACCGCCAGCAGTTATGGCAGCGATACGCGCATCGACTGGCTGCGCGTACGCGGTTTCGAGCCGACCCAATTCCTCGACGGCCTGCCGCTGCCACGCGGTGTGTACGCCAACCCGAAACCGGAAACCTGGAACCTCGACCGCCTCGCCCTGCTCCGTGGCCCGGCGTCGTCGGTGTACGGCCAGACCCCGCCAGGCGGTTTGCTCGACATGGTCAGCCGCCGCCCGAGCGCCGAAGCCAGCAGCGAAATCCAGTTGCAGTACGGCAGCGACAACCACCGTCAGATCAACTTCGCCAGCACCGGCAAGATCGATGACGCCGGCCAGTTCCTCTATGGCATCAGTGGCGTGGTGCGCGACAGCGACACGCAGATCGACCACATCGAAAACAAGCGCTACAACATCGCGCCGAGCCTGACCTGGAACATCGACGACGACACCAGGCTGACTTTGCTCACGCAGTTCACCCGCGACGATACCGGCGTCACCAGCCAGTTCTATCCGATTCAAGGCACCAAGATCGACATGCCGTTCGGCAAGATCTCCCACCACAAGAACCTCGGTGATCCGGACTACGACTACTACGACCGCACTTACTACGCGCTCGGTTATGCCTTCGAACATCGCCTGAACGATGTCTGGCAGTTCAAGCAGAACCTGCGTTACACCAAGTCGGACCTGGCGTTCCAGACTGTCACCGTCAACAGCTACAACCCGTCGTTCGCCGGTTTCACCGTGGACGATCAGGGCAATGTCGGCCGCGGCACCACCAACGTCGATGAAGACATCAGCCAATTCGCCGTGGACAACAACTTCCAGGCCGATTTCGCCACTGGCGACATCCGCCACACGCTGCTGCTGGGTTTCGATCATCAGCGCAGCAACACCAACTACACGTCGATCTTCGGCTCCGCACCGAGCATCAACGTCAACAACCCGATCTACGGCCAGACCATCGTGCGTCCACCGCGCTCCAGCGCGTTTTACGATTACGACCAGAAGACCACCCAGACCGGTCTCTACGTGCAGGACCAGATGGCCCTCGACCAGTGGCGCCTGACCCTCGGCGGGCGTGAAGACTGGGTACACACCAGCACGCAGTTCATCAACAAGGGCGACGCCACCAACACCCAGCGTGACAAGGCGTTCAGCGGCAACGCAGCGATCAGCTACGTGTTCGACTCGGGTTTTGTGCCGTACCTGTCCTACGCCGAATCGTTCCAGCCCACCAGCGGCGCCGACGCCACCTCGACCGACTCGTTCAAGCCGACCGAAGGCAAGCAGTGGGAACTGGGTATCAAGTACCAGCCGCCGGGCAGCAAAACCCTGCTCAGCGCTGCGGTGTATGACCTGACCCAGAAAAACGTTTCGGTCAATTCCATCGTCAACAACGTGACCATCACCAGCCAGACCGGCGAAGTGAAAGTCAAAGGCCTGGAGCTGGAAGCGGTCTCCGATGTGACCGATAACCTGAAAGTCATCGCCGCCTACACCCTGGCCAAGTCCGAAGTGCAGAAAGGCGTCGACAAGGGCAACCGTCTGCAACTGATGCCGAACCAGCAAGCCTCGCTGTGGACTGACTACACCTGGCACACCGGCGTACTCGACGGCTTCGGCGTTGGCGCCGGCGTGCGTTACACCGGCAACACCTACGGCGACAAAGGCAACACCTGGCTGGGCAAGGCGGATGCCTATACCGTGTTCGACGCGAGCGTGCATTACGACCTCGGCCGTCTGGACAACAGCCTCAAAGGCGCGTCGCTGGCAGTCAACGCGACCAACCTGTTCGACAAGGACTACATTTCCACCTGCGACGGTTTCTATTGCTACTACGGCGACCAGCGCAGCGTCGTCGCCAGTGCCACTTACAAGTGGTAAGCGACTGAGCTGAACCAGGCCCTGTTACCAGGCCGTCCCTCGGGGACGGCTTTGGTGTTTTTGAAGGTCATGAAATGAAAAGTAAAACAATTCGTCGCTGGTCGTTTATCCACACCTGGACCAGCCTGATCTGCACCGTGTTTTTGCTGATGCTGGCATTGACCGGTCTGCCGTTGATTTTCAGCCATGAAATCGACCATCTGATCGGTGATGCCCCAGAGTTGCGCGAAATGCCGGCCGACACGCCGCAGCTCAATCTGCAGCAACTGGTGGATGCCGCGCAGAACCATCGGCCGGGCGAAGTCATGCAGTATTTCGGTTACGACGATGAAGACCCGAACGCGGCGTTCGCGATCATGGCGAAAACCGCCGGCACCGAACCGAACTCCTCGCACACCTTCATGCTTGATGCACGCACCGGTGAAGCGCTGGAAACCCCGTCGGCCAACGGCGGTTTGATGCTGTTTATCCTGCGCCTGCACGTCGACATGTTTGCCGGGCTGCCGGGCAAGTTGCTGCTGGCGTTCATGGGCTTGCTGTTTGTCGTGGCCATCGTGTCCGGGACGGTGCTGTATTTGCCGTTCATGCGTCGGTTGAAATTCGGCACCGTGCGCCAGGACAAATCGACGAGGTTGCGCTGGCTCGACCTGCATAACCTGATCGGCGTGGTCACACTTACGTGGGCGTTGGTCGTCGGCGTCACCGGCGTGATCAGCGCCTGCGCCGACCTGCTGATTGCCGCCTGGCGCAACGATGCACTGACCGCGCTGATCGAGCCTTACCGCGATGCCCCGCCGCTGACGCACCTGGCGCCGGCCACGCGTTTGCTCGACATCGCCGCTGAAGTCGCGCCAGGCATGAAGCCGGATTTCATTGCCTTCCCCGGCACACGGTTTTCCAGCGAGCACCATTACTCGGTGTTCATGAAGGGCGGCACGCACCTGACCTCGCATCTGCTGACGCCGGTGCTGATCGACGCGACGACTTTGCAGGTCACCGCCGTCGCCGAACGCCCGTGGTACATGGACGCCATGGGTATGTCGCAACCGTTGCACTTTGGTGACTACGGCGGCATGCCGATGAAAATCCTCTGGGCCACGCTTGATGTACTGACCATCATCGTCCTCGGCAGTGGCGTCTACCTGTGGGTGGTGCGCCGCAAAGCGGCCAAGCCCGTGCCGGAAACGGCGGAGGCCTCTGTATGAGGCCGCGTCAGTCGAATTTCTGGAAAGTCTTCAGCACGCCGATCGTGATAGCGCTGCTCAGTGCGGCAGGTTTGTTTGCGGCGCTGCTGGGTGACGGGGTCTGGGATGCGTTGAGCTGGGTCGGGCTGGGTGTGCCGGCGGTTCTGGCCACAAAAGGTCTACTGCTGCGAAGCTGAAAAACCTTTGTAGGAGTGAGCCTGCTCGCGATAGCGGTGGGTCATCCAACATTGATGTTGAATGTGATTACGCTATCGCGAGCAGGCTCACTCCTACATTGGGTCCGGCATGAGGCTTGAGGTCGTGGGCTGACACGCTATGCTGCTCCCTCATCGTTCTGATCGAGACCCTGCCAATGTCCGCCCCCAGCATGACCCTGTACCACAACACGCTCTCCCCGTTTGTTCGCAAAGTGATGGTGCTGCTGCACGAGACCGGCCAGCAGGATCGCGTCGCGTTGCAAGACTGTGTGCTCAGCCCGGTCAGCCCCAGCGCTGAACTCAACGCCGACAACCCGCTGGGCAAGATTCCAGCCCTGCGCCTGGCCGATGGCAACGTCATCCATGACAGCCGTGTGATCCTCGAATACCTCGACCATCAACATGTCGGCAATCCGCTGATCCCGCGCGAAGGCGCGGCCCGCTGGCGCCGTCTGACCCTCGCTTCAATGGCTGACGGGATCATGGACGCCTCGGTGATGGTGCGTTATGAACAAGTGTTGCGTGCCCCGGAAAAACATTGGGACGAATGGCTGGAGGCCCAACGCGAGAAGATCCGCCGCGCCCTGAATCTGTTGGAGAACGACGCGATTGCCGAGCTGACCAGCCACTTTGACGTGGCGGCGATCAGCGTGGCCTGCGCGTTGGGCTACCTGGATCTGCGTTTCCCGGATCTGGGCTGGCGTGAGGCCAACCCGCAACTGGCTAACTGGTTTTTTGAAGTGAGTCAGCGACCGTCCATGATCGCGACCATGCCCAAGCCTTAGTTTTTTGGCACCTGCTCCGGCCTCATCGCGAGCAGGCTCACTCCTACAGTTGACCGCATTTCCCTGTAGGAGTGAGCCTGCTCGCGATGGCGGCAACTCGCTTCCACAGGCAAATACCCAATAATCCGCGTCATCAATTCATCCTTCCAGCGCTGATCCTCACGCAACCCCAGCGACCGGCTCATTGCATTGCCCCCACATCAAACTCCAATGGTTTGGCGGGTTTCTGCCCTATTCCGTACCAATCCAGTTTGCGCGTCAGCACCATAAACACGCCGAGCAGACCGAACAGCAACAGCGAGCCCATCAGCAAGGCGTAATCCTCGGCGCTGAGCAATCCATAAAGCAGCCCATACAACGCCGCCAGCCCCGCCGAAAAACTCAAGCCATGGCGCACGCTGCGCAGCACATGGCAAACGTAAAACCCGATCAACAACACGCAACCACTGGCCGACAGCAGATACGCCAGGGCAAAGCCGATGTGCTCCGACAACGACAGCAACAACAGATAAAAGAATGCCAGCGCGACACCCACCAATGCGTACTGCACCGGGTGCACCGCCAGGCTTTTGAGCACTTCGAAGAGAAAGAAACCGGCGAACGTCAGAACGATGAACAGCAGCGCATATTTGATCGCCCGGTCACTCTTCAAGTACTGATCCACCGGATCGATAAAACTCACGCCGAAGCTGCGACCGTTGAACGCCGCGCAGTCATTGCTGGCCACGCAACGGCTCATCGCGTCCTGCAAGTTGGTGGAGAAGAACGTGGTCTGCCAGTCAGCGTTGAAGCCCTGATCATTGATCTCACGCTTCGCCGGCAGGAAGTTGCCGATGAAGCTTGGATGCGGCCAGTTGGCACTGAGGCTGACACTGCTGGTTTTGCCCACCGGCAGCACTTGCAATGAACCGGTGCCTTGCAGGCGCAGGTCGAACGCGAAGGCCAGTTCGGTGTTTTTGCTGGTGTCGAGCAGCGGCAACGTCACGCGCACGCCTTCGCCGAGCCAGCCAACCTGCGTGCCCGGCACAAAGTCCAGGCGCTGCCCTTCGAACTCCAGTTTCAGGGCATTTTCGATTCCGCGAATGTCGCTGATACCGACAGCGAGAAACGGCGCATCGAATCGATAGTCAGTGAAATCTTCCTTGATGCCCAATTGCGCCGGCAACGAGAAATGCCCGTCGATGCGATTGTCGGCATGGAACAACCGCGCCTCGTAAATACCCCGGGCGCGCAGTTCAGTCTGCACCTGGCCATCGAGTTCGAAACGTTCCGGCAGGAAATACAGACGCCCGCGCTCTTCGCGTGGATCGTCGTAGCGCTGATTGGTCTTGTCGTTGATCTTCCAGTTGTGAATCACTTTGCGATACGGCACCACCATCACCGGCCCGCTCAATTGTTGGCTGTAACTGGAGCTGCGGGCGATGTCTTCGAGTACGCCGTCACGCAGTTGCTGACGCTCGTCGATGACGCCATCGATCATCAGCAGGGGAATCAGCAACAGCAGGATCAGCAGGGCAATCGCCCCCAGTTTCAGTGCCAGACTTCGGTTCATAAGGTCGCTCCCTTGTTGGAATGGGGCGAGTCTGCGAGCGCTGTATGGTTTTGTGATGGAGGTTGTGTGGGATTTGCGTGGAAATACCTGTAAAAGGTTTTCCCCATTTACGGGGCAGTGCTCAGATAAAGGACGATCACGTTGCGCAACAACTCATTCGATTTGATCAGGCACCTGGCGGCGTTGATGGTGCTGGTCAGCCATCACTTTGCCCTGTCGGGCCTGGAAGAACCGGGCATTGCCGGTTACAACTCGCTGGGCGGTATCGCCGTGACGGCGTTCTTTTCGATTTCCGGCCTGCTGATCAGCCAAAGCTTTCTCAACGCGCGCACCTTTGCCGATTATCTGGGCAAGCGTGTGGCGCGCATTTTCCCGGCGTTGATCCTTTGCGCTTTTGTGATGACGTACCTCGCCGGGGCGGTGTTTGCCGACGGCTATGTCACGGGCTTCGGCGCCCTGCTCGACTTTCTGCGCATCTCGGTGTTCGGGCGGGCCACCATTGAACCGATCACCCAGGGATTTATTGTCAGCGAATCCTTCAACGGCAGCCTCTGGACGCTGAAGATCGAGTTCGGCTTTTACCTGTTGCTGGCGCTGGCATTGGGCATGTACAGACGGGCACTGCTGCCGTGGGTGTTGCTGGCTGCGTTTGGCGTGGCGACTTACGTTCTGGGCAATCACGTGCCTGGCGCGCTGGCGCAAAAGCTGGCGGTTTACAGCGCGGCCGGCATCGCGTTCTTTGCCGGCGCAGTGATTGCCTTCAACCAGCAATATTTGAGCGATCGCCGCGTGCTGGCAATCGCGCTGGTGACTGGGGCAGGCCTGATATTTTTCAGCGTCGGCACGCCGCTGGCCAGCGTGCTGGCGACCCTGGGTTTGTGCCTCGCGACCCTGAGCCTGGGCTTGCTGTACGTCGACAAAACCCTGCGCGGACGATTCGATATTTCCTACGGGATGTATCTGTACGCCTTCCCGGTGCAGCAACTGATCATCAACAAGACCTCACTGACGTTTATTCCGTCGATGCTCGTGTCGACCTTGATCGTGATTGTGCTGGCCACGATTTCGTGGCGCCTGGTCGAGCAGCCGGCGCTGCAGTTTGTCCATCGACGAAAGCGCGCACTGGCCGCCACACAGCCCTGACGTTACGGCAGGCTGAGCGTCACTTCGACGCCTCCGGGCACATTGCGCACAGCCAGCCGACCACCATGCAACTTGACCACTTCTTCAACGAAGTTAAGCCCCAGCCCGGTGCTTTTGCGGCCGCTGTCGGGACGGGGCAGTGAGTAAAAGCGTTCGGTCAGGCGCGGCAAGGCGTAATCGGGAATCGGTGCGGTTTCATTGAACAATCGAAACTCGATCTGTTCGCCAACCCGCTCGGCACTGAAACGCAACACACCCTGCTTCTGGGTGAAATCCAGTGCATTCTCCAGCAGATTGCCCAGCGCCTGACGCAGCAGAAACGGCTCGCCGATCAGCAACAGCTCCGCAGCAATCGTCTGCTCGACGCGCAATTGCTTGGCCTCGATCCGCGCGGCCTGGCCCTGCAACAGTGCGTCGACCAACACTGCCAACGGCACCGCCACTTGTTCTTCAAGACCCTGACGCTGTTCAACTTGCGCCAGGTTCAACAGGCGCTCGATCAACTGCTGCATCCGCGCACTTTCGCTATCGATGTTGCCGACGAAACGCAGGCGCTGCACGGGCGGCATTTCACCTTGCAGCAACTCGGCTGCGCCACGAATCGCCGCCAACGGGCTCTTCAATTCATGGGTCAGCGTGTGCACGTAGCGTTCGACGTAGGCCTTGCCCTCCAGTTGCGTGCGCATCTGTTCGACCGCCGTGGCCAGTTGCTCCAGCTCGCCGCCGCGATAGTGCGGCACTTCCACGCGCCGGCCTTCGCTCACGGCCTGGGCATAACCGGTCAGGCGATGCAGTGCGCGGCTCAGCCACCACGACAGCAACGCGCCAAACAACAGGCCGAGGCCGATCAGGCCGGCGCCATAAAACAGCAGGCGCCGTTCGGTGCGATCGACATAGGGCTGCAATGAGCTGTTGGGTTTGGCCACGGTGACCACGCCGATAATCTGGCCGTTGTCGCGGATCGGCGCGCCGACGTGCATCACCGATGAACTGGCATCATGCGGATCGCTGCGGGTCGAGCGTGCGCCGTATTCGCCGCGCAACGTCAGGTAGACGTCGTTCCAGCGCGAGTAATCCTGGCCGACCGCGACGCCGCTGGAATCGAGCACGACAATGCCTTTGGCGTCGGTCACGTAGATACGGTGGTTGACCTGATTTTTCGGCAAGCCCCAGATCGTCGCTTTCGGCTGGCGCTCGCCATAGGCACGCAGCAGTTCGGGCCAGCGATTTTCGCTGAGGGTCCCGGCCTTGAAATCGTCACGTAGTATTTCCGCCATGAGGTTCGCGGTGTCCACCAGAGTTTCTTCGGTGGACTGGCGCACGCCGGGGCGGATTTCTTCCATCACGGTGTTGAGCACGAAATAACCGGTCAGGCCGATAAACAGCACATACACCAGAAATATCCGCAGCCCCAGTGACATCAGCTGTGCCCCGGGCTGTAACTGTATCCGAGGCCACGGTGGGTCTGGATCGGCTCGGCCTCGGCACGCACCAGGCGTAGTTTGGCGCGCACGCTTTTGATGTGGCTGTCGATGCTGCGCTCGTAGCCGGCGTCGGCCGCCACGCCCAGCGCGTCGAGCAATTGCTCGCGGCTGAACACCCGTTCGGGTTGTTCGAGCAGGCATTGCAACAGGCGGAATTCGTGGCGAGTCAGGCTCAAGGGCTGGCCGCGATAGCTGATCTGTACGCGTTCAGGGTCGACGCGAAACAGCGCCGAAGCGACGTCCACCGGGGCTCGCGGCGCCATGCGTTTGAGGATCGCCTTGACCCGCGCCGCCACCTCGCGAGGACTGAACGGCTTGACCACATAGTCGTCGGCGCCGATCTCCAGTCCCACTACACGGTCGATCTCGGCATCGCGGGCGCTGAGAAACAGCACCGGCACTTCGCTGAAGCGCCGTAGCTGTTTACAGGTCTCGAAGCCGCTGATGTCCGGCAGGCCGATGTCGAGGATGATCAGATCGGCCGGCGTCTGCCGCTGATGTTCCAGCGCCGCCGCGCCGAGGCTCAGCCACGTGGTGCCGAACCCCTCGCCTTGCAGGGCGAAAATCAGCGTGTCGGCAATCGCCGCTTCGTCTTCGACAATCAAGATATGAGGCATGGCGTCCGAGCCCGTGGGTTAAGTGCGCGAACGGTGCCCCAAGCCTGACGTTACGTCAATGAGACCACTTAGCAGTCCGGCTTGTCGGCGGTGAAGCGCCGCGCCGGATTGACGGCTGCGCCGAACTCGCGCAAGGCTTTGGCACCGATCAGCAGCGGGTAGTTGAAGTTGCTGCGGTCGGTCAGGTTGACCTCAACGGTACGCTTGACGTTGCCCAGACACAGCTCCAGATCGACCACCGGACGCTTGGCGACTTCGGTGCTTTCGCCCTCGTCCTCTTCATCCGAGCGGCTCTTGATCTTGCTGATCCGCGCGACCTTGTGTTCGTAGACTTTGTTGCTGGCGTCTTTGGTGCCGAGGCGGAAACGCACCCAGTCGTCGCCATCACGGGTGAAGGTTTCGATGTCCTTGGCCGACAGCGAGGCGGTCAGCGCGCCGGTGTCCATCTTGGCCTTGAGCACTTCGCCGCCGATTTCCGGCAGCGCGATGTATTCGTAGCGCCCGTACAGGGTCGGCTCGGCGGCCATGACCGGCAGGGCGACGAGGGCAAACAGTGCAAGGAGGGATTTCACGTAAGGGGCTTCCTTGGGGAGTTGGGCAACGGGATTTTAGACCGTTGCCTTAGAAAACGTTCGGCTCAACCAGGATCAAAAGATCGCAGCCTTCGGCAGCTCCTACAGGGATCGGGTAGGAGCTGCCGAAGGCTGCGATCTTTTGATCTTAAGGGTTAAAAGGTGAAACATTCGTCAGCGTCGATTTGGCCTGTCGCGCGAAGCTGCTTATCATGACGCGCCCAACCCACGTCATAGAGTTGCTTATGCGCCGCCTGCTCACCGGCTGTTTCGTCACCCTGCTGCTGTTGCTCAACACCCTGATCCTGATCGGGCCGTTGCTGGTGTTTGCCCTGCTCAAACTGGTCGCGCCGGGCCGCTGGCGCGACTATGCGTCGGCGGCGGTGATGTGGATCGCCGAGACCTGGGCCGAAATCGACAAACTGATTTTCCGCCTGTGCATTCCCACCCAATGGGACATTCGCGGCGGCGAAGGCCTGCGCGGCGACACGTCTTATCTGGTGATCAGCAACCACCAATCGTGGGTCGACATTCCGGCGCTGATCCAGACGCTGAACCGGCGCACGCCGTTCTTCAAATTCTTCCTCAAGAAGGAACTGATCTGGGTACCGTTTCTGGGGCTGGCGTGGTGGGCGCTGGATTACCCGTTCATGAAGCGCTACACCAAGGCATTCCTGGCGAAGAACCCCGAGCTGGCGGGCAAAGATCTGGAAATCACCAAACAGGCCTGCGAGCTGTTCAAGCGCCAGCCGGTGACCGTGGTGAATTATCTGGAAGGCACGCGCTACACGGCGGCGAAAAGCGCCGAACAGCAATCACCGTTCAGCCACCTGCTCAAGCCCAAGGCCGGCGGCGTGGCATTTGTGTTGGCGGCGATGGGTGAACAACTGGACGCGATTCTCGACGTCACCGTGGTTTATCCACAGGCACAGATTCCGGGGTTCTGGGACTTGATCAGCGGCAACGTGCCGAGAGTCATCATCGACATCAAGACCCGCGAACTCGACCCGGCGCTGTGGCAGGGCGATTACGAAAACGATCCGGCGTTTCGCCAGACGGTCCAGAGCTGGGTCAACCAGCTCTGGAGCGAGAAGGATCAGCGCATCGCCGAACTGCGCAGCGAGCGCCGCTGAATCAGCTACCGGTGCCGGCGCCCCAGATGCTGCCCAGGCTTTGCAACAGCGGGCCGCCGACGCCTTGGTCACCCAAGTATTTGAGCAGCACCGGGGCAAACTGGCCGACCATGCCGCTGTCCATGCCCAAGGCACCGAAAGCATTGTTCAGGTCATTGGTGTCCTTGACGTTGCCCAGCGCGTTTTCCAGACCGGCGGACTTGCCGGACTGACCGAGCAACCCGCTCAACGCCGCCAGGTTACCGCTACCGCCCGACAGCTTGTCGATGCCCGGTACTTCCTTGGCCAACTGCGAATAATCGGTGCTGCTCAATTGGTTCTTGGCCAAGCCAAGCATGGCGCTGGTGCCGCCGACGGCTTGTTGCGGGGTAACGCCCAGGCCCGTGACGGCTTGCAGCAGACCGGCGGTTTCCGAAGTCGGCGCGGCGGCCGTGGCAGCGTTGCCGCCCTGCATGCCTGCAGCGGCCTTGGTCACATCGTCGAGGCTGAAACCGGCGAACACCGGGCTGGCCGCAAGGGTCATCAGCGAAGCCATTGCAATACCACGTGAAATCTTCATTCAGACATCCTCTTGCGCTGTGAAAACCACCCGTTGAACGAGCAGCGAAACTGCCGGTTTGACCGGTTATGCGCCGGCATGTTCCGGCGCGGCGCATCCATTTTCATCCGGCCTGCGTATATAAAACGTGAAATCCCGGACACCCTCGCGATGAATGGCACAACCGCTGTCGCTGAACTAGCCTGTGAACAGTCCGAGTCGCGCCCTCGTGCGTTCAGCCTTGCCTGGAGAGTCGTCATTTCCATCGCCGACACCGATCAGTTGCGACAGCTGTTGGCCCAGTGTTCACTGGGTGATCGTCGCGCCTTCGAAACCTTGTACCGCAGCGTCGGCCCACGCCTGCATGGCGTAGCCCTGCGCTTCATGGGTCGTGCGGATCTGGCCGAAGAAGTGCTGCAGGAAGCCTTCGTGCGCATCTGGAACAACGCCTCGCGCTACGACGCGCACCTGTCGGCACCGCTGACCTGGATGATCAACATCACCCGCAATCAGGCGATCGACCAGTTGCGCAAACACCGCGACCGCCCGTTGACCGATCTGGAACAGGACGCCCTGCCGGACGAAAGTCCCTCGGCCCATGATCAGTTGAGCAGCGCCCGTGAGGCCCGCGCCCTGAACCGCTGCCTGGAAACCCTCGACGGCATGCAGCGTCAGTCGATCACTGTGGCCTACTTTCAGGGATTGTCCTGCTCGGAACTGGCCGAACACCTGGCCACACCGCTGGGGACGGTGAAATCGTGGATCCGCCGTGGCATGGAACGCCTGCGTCGGTGCCTTGAATCATGAACTACCAGACCCCCGCCCTGCGCCGCGCCCTCGCCGCCGATTACGCCATCGGCCTGATGTCGGCGCCTGCGCGGCGACGGTTTGAACAATGGCTGCTGGATGACGCGGCGTTGCGTGCGGAAGTGGCGCAATGGCAGGAAACGCTGGCGAGCCTCACCGAATCGCTGCCGGAACATCCGCTGCCCGACCGCGTCTGGCACGGCATCACCGCGCGCATCGAACCGCAAGTGCTGCATGTTCCCGAGAAGCGGCCATTCTGGAACTGGCTACGCATTACCGCCGCGTTGTGTTCGCTCGTGGTGCTGGTGTTCCTCGGTTCGCTGTACAACCGCGATGATGCCCGCTATCACGCCACGCTGCTGACAGCCGATGCGCAACCGGCGCTGAAAGTGGAGGCGCATGCGGATTATCTGCAAGTAGAGCCGCTGACATTGGCGGCCGTCGCGCCTGATCGCAGCCTGGAACTGTGGGTGATTCCCGCCGACGGCAAACCGATCTCGCTGGGTGTGATCCCGGTGGGGGGCAAGGGTAAAGTCGAGTTGAGCGAGGCGCAGAGGGTGTTGATTGGTCAGCCGATTGCGCTGGCGGTGAGTCTTGAGCCTAAGGGTGGTTCGCCGACTGGGCAGCCGACTGGGCCGGTTCTGTATCAAGGGGCGCTGGCGGCTCTCTGAGTGCATAAAGTCAAAAGATCGCAGCCTTCGGCAGCTCCTACATGGATTGGTGTAGGAGCTGCCGAAGGCTGCGATCTTTTGATCTTAAAAAAAGGCGACCCGAAAGTCGCCCTCTCTTACTTACGCCGCACTAAACAACTTATGCGGATCAATCACAAACTTCTTCGGCACGCCCGCATCGAACTCGCCATAGCCTTCCGGCGCCTGATCCAGACTGATCACCTGCACACCCACCACTTCGGCGATATTGATGCGATCCCACATGATCGCCTGCATCAACTGGCGGTTGTACTTCATCACTGGGGTCTGGCCGGTGTGGAAGCTGTGGGATTTCGCCCAGCCCAGACCGAAGCGAATGCTCAGGCTGCCCATTTTTGCGGCGGCATCCACAGCCCCCGGATCTTCGGTCACGTACAGGCCAGGAATACCGATTTTGCCCGCTACGCGCACCACGCCCATCAGCGAGTTGAGCACGGTGGCCGGGGCTTCCGATTTCGCGCCGTCGTGGCCATGACCGCGTGCTTCGAAGCCGACGCAGTCCACCGCGCAGTCGACTTCCGGCTCGCCGAGCAGCGCGGCGATCTGTTCGTGCAGCGGTGCATCTTTCGACAGGTCGACGATTTCAAAACCTTGCGCCTTGGCGTGGGCCAAACGGATGGTGTTGACGTCGCCGATGATCACCACCGCAGCACCGAGCAGACGTGCAGACGCGGCAGCGGCCAGACCGACCGGGCCAGCGCCGGCAATGTACACGGTACTGCCCGGGCCAACGCCCGCCGTGACCGCGCCGTGGTAACCGGTCGGGAGGATGTCGGAGAGGCAGGTCAGGTCGCGGATTTTCTCCATGGCCTTGTCGCGGTCCGGCAGTTTCAGCAGGTTGAAGTCGGCGTAGGGCACCAGCACGTACTCGGCCTGGCCACCGGTCCAGTCGCCCATGTCGACATAACCGTAAGCGCCGCCGGCACGGGCCGGGTTGACGGTCAGGCAGACGCCGGTGTGTTGCTCCTTGCAGGAACGGCAGCGCCCGCAAGCGACGTTGAACGGTACCGAGACCAGATCACCGATTTTCAGGTTTTCGACGTCGGAGCCTTTTTCGATCACCTCGCCGGTGATCTCGTGGCCCAGCACCAGACCGGTCTGCGCCGTGGTACGGCCGCGCACCATGTGTTGGTCGGAGCCGCAGATGTTGGTGGAAACCACTTTGAGAATGACCCCGTGCTCGATCTTGCGACCGCGCGGGTCCTGCATTTTCGGATAGTCGATTTTCTGCACTTCGACCTTGCCCGCGCCGAGATACACCACACCACGATTGCCAGACATGCTTTCACCTCGCTGTTGTTTTTATGGAACCGCGTTGCCCAGGCAGGCAGCGCGTTAAATGCTCGGTAAATCAAAAGATCGCAGCCTTCGGCAGCTCCTACATGAATCGCACCCTCCTGTAGGAGCTGCCGAAGGCTGCGATCTTTTAGCGATCTAGAGAACGACCGTACGATTGGCGTTCAAAAACACTCTTCTTTCGATGTGATATCCAACCGCCCTCGCCAACGTCAGGCCTTCAATATCGCGCCCCTTGGCAATCAGATCCTCAGGGTAATGACTGTGATCCACCGCCTCGACGCCCTGGGCAATGATCGGCCCTTCATCCAGATCGTTATTGATGTAATGCGCCGTCGCGCCAACCAGTTTCACGCCTTTGTTGTAGGCCTGGTGATACGGCTTGGCGCCCTTGAAACCGGGCAGCAACGAGTGATGAATGTTGATCGCCTTGCCATCGAGCTTGCGGCACAACTCCGGCGACAGCACCTGCATGTAGCGGGCGAGGATGACCAGTTCAGCGCCGGACTCTTCGATCACCTGCCACACCTGACGCTCCTGCGACGGCTTGTCGTTGGGGTCGAGGGGGAAATGGTAGTAGGGAATCTGGTGCCAGTCGGCCAGTGGTTTCAAATCCGGATGGTTGGAGACCACCGCCGCGACGTCCATCGACAACTGGCCGATGCGCTGGCGATAAAGCAAATCGTTGAGGCAGTGATCGGCCTTGGAGACCATGATCACCACTTTTGGCCGGTAGTTCGGCGCGGTCAGCTCGAAGATCATGCCAAAGGCCTGGCCACGTTCAGCGAGACCGGCGCGGAAGGATTGCTCGTCGAAGCCGTCAGGCTGACGGAATTCCACGCGGATGAAAAAACGCCCGGAGAGGCGGTCATCGAACGAATGGTGCTCGGTGACGTAGCAACCCTGCTCGAACAGAAAACGCGTGACCGCGTCCACGGTGCCGAGGACGCTGGGGCAGTCGGCGGTCAGAATCCATGTGTCTGGGGCGCGGCTCATGGTGCGGTGACTCCTGTTACAACAACGGTTAGCAGAGTGAACTCTGAACTGGGCTGACCTGTGCTGAACTGCTTTTGTGGCGAGGGGATTTATCCCCGATGAGTGGCGAAGCCGCCCCAAAATCAATCACCGCGGTTTATCAGGTAGATCGTATTCACAGGTTTTGCAACTGCTTCGCAGCCGAACGGGGATAAATCCCCTCGCCACAGAAGCAGGCACGATAGCCATTCAGTGTCAGGCCTGGACGCTGAGGCCGTACTCGGCCGATGCATCCTGCAACCACAACCACCAGTAATCCGAAAAGCTGCGACGAATCAGCAATTCCCAGGTGTCTTCAGCGGTATGGCGAATCATCAGCTGCGACTTGGCGAACACCGTGCCGACCGCTTTACCCACCGGAAAGTTATTCGGATGCACGTCATAACTGGTCGACTTCATCAGCACCTGACGCACGTTCGGCCCGCTCAGTTCGAGCACTTGCTGGCCGCCGCTGACGTTGACGATCGCAACGTGCAGATCGCCCAGTGCTTCACGCAGTTTCTGTTCGGCGGCGAACTCTTCACCGCTAGGCACGATCAGCAGCCACTCGTCCGGGCCCATCCATTGCAGGCTGGTTTCGCCTTTGACGATAACGCTCAGCGCGCCGGGCAGTTCGATGCCCAAGGCCTTGTGCACACCGGCGGCGAACGCGGCATCGTGGCCATCGCCACGGATGGTCAGGTGACCGAGGAGTTTCTTTTCACGCACGATCACGCCGGCGTTCTTGCGGCCCTTGCCGACTAGGCTGGCGAGGTCGGCATGGTGCAGCGACGACTCGGCCTTGGCCCCGGTGGTCGGGCGTTGTTGGTAAACATTGGCTGTGGTCATAAAGCACCTTCCTGAATTCTTGATCGTTCCCACGCTCTGCGTGGGAATGCCGCCATGGACGCTCTGCGTCCGCTCTTGGGACGCAGAGCGTCCCGGGATGCATTCCCACGCGGAGCGTGGGAACGATCAATGTCAGATGTTCTGGCGATCCCCCTTCGGATCGAAGAACACCGAAGACACGATTTCCGCCTCGATCACGCTGCCATCGGCCAGCGGTGCAAACACCCGCTCACCGAGGCGCTTCAGACCGCCCTTGACCACACCCATGGCAAACGAATAGCCGAGGGAGTTGTGCGCGTAACTGGAAGTCACGTGGCCGACCATGGTCATCGGAATCGCCTGTTTGGTGTTGAACACCAGTTGCGCACCTTCCGGCAGCCACACGTTCGGGTCGATCGGCTTCAGACCGACCAGTTGCTTACGCTGATCCTTCACGCAGTCTTCACGGTTCATGCCACGCTGGCCGATCCACGAAAACGGTTTGGTGCGACCGACGCACCAGCCCATGTTCAAGTCGTCCGGGGTCATCGAGCCGTCAGTGTCCTGACCAACGATGATGAAACCCTTCTCGGCGCGCAGGACGTGCATGGTTTCAGTGCCGTACGGGGTCAGGTTGTACTGCTTGCCGGCCTCGACGATTTTCTCCAGCACGCCCATCGCATAGTCGGCCTGGACGTTGACTTCGTACGACAGTTCACCGGTGAACGAGATACGGAACACCCGCGCCGGCACGTCGCCGACCAGACCTTCTTTCCAGGTCATGAACGGGAACGCTTCGTTGCTCAGATCAATGTCGGTCACGGCGCTGAGCAGCTTGCGGCTGTTCGGCCCCGACAGGGTCATGGTCGCCCAGTGGTCGGTGACGGACGTGAAGTAGACCTTCATGTCCGGCCATTCGGTCTGGTGGTACAGCTCCAGCCATTGCAGCACGCGCGCCGCGCCGCCAGTGGTGGTGGTCATGACGAAATGGTTGTCGGCCAGACACGCCGTGACACCGTCGTCGAAGACCATGCCGTCTTCTTTGCACATCAAACCGTAGCGAGCCTTGCCCACGTCGAGCTTGGTCCAGGCGTTGGTGTACACGCGGTTGAGGAACTCGCGGGCATCCGGACCCTGGATGTCGATCTTGCCGAGGGTCGAGGCGTCGAGCAGGCCGACGCTGTCGCGCACGGCTTTGCATTCGCGCTTCACCGCTGCATGCAGGTCTTCACCGTTTTTCGGGAAGTACCATGGACGTTTCCACTGACCGACGTCTTCAAACTCGGCGCCGTTCTTCACGTGCCAGGCATGCAGGGCGGTGTGACGCACCGGTTCGAAGATGTGCCCACAGTGACGACCGGCCACGGCGCCAAAAGTCACCGGCGTGTAGTTCGGACGGAACATCGTGGTGCCCATCTGCGGGATGGTCACGTTCAGCGAACGTGCCGCGATGGCCAGACCGTTGACGTTGCCGAGCTTGCCCTGATCGGTGCCGAAGCCCAGCGCGGTATAGCGTTTGACGTGTTCGACCGACTCGAAACCTTCACGAGTTGCCAGCTCAATGGCAGCAGCGGTCACGTCGTTTTGCAGGTCGACGAATTGCTTCGGCGCCCGTGCGGTGTTCTTTTCATGCGGCACCTGGAACAGCGCCAGCGTCGGTTCTTCGTGACGGCTCAGGGCTTTCGGCAGCACGCCTTCGACAGTCTGGAAACCGGCTTCAGCGGCAGCGCGCACGCCACCTTCAAAACCGTCAGCCAGCGAATCGCCGAGACCGTAAACACCGTTGATGCCACCGACGCACACGCGTTTCTGCGGTGCTTCGCCCGGTACGAAACCGAGGATGTCTTCGCGCCAGGTCGGCTTGCCACCGAGGTGCGAAGCCAGGTGGACGACCGGGCTGTAACCGCCGGAACTGGCAACCACATCGCAGTCGAGCCACTCGCCAGGACTGGTCACGGCGTGCGCTTTGACATCGATCGCGGCAACGCGGGCAGCGGTGACGCGTTTGCTGCCACGGGCCTCGATCACGGCGCTGCCAGTGAGAATCCGAATACCTTTGGCACGGGCTTCTTCTACCAATGCACCACGCGGATTGCTGCGCGCATCGGCGATGGCCACCACTTGCAGGCTGGCGTCGAGCCAATCCAGAGCAACGCGGTAGGCGTGATCGTTGTTGGTGCTGAGGACAAGCTTCTTGCCCGGTGCTACGCCATAACGGCGTACGTAAGTCGACACCGCACCGGCCAGCATGTTGCCCGGCACATCGTTGTTGCCGTAGACCAGCGGACGCTCGCAAGCACCGGTCGCCAGCACCACTCGCTTGGCGCGGACACGGTGAATACGCTGACGCACCTGACCAATCGGCGCACGGTCACCGAGGTGATCGGTGAGACGTTCGTGAATGGTCAGGAAGTTGTGGTCGTGGTAACCGTTGACCGTGGCGCGCGGCAACAGCAGCACGTCCGGGGTGTTCTTCAATTCGGTGATGACACTGGCGACCCAGTCCATCGCCGGTTTGCCGTCGAGACTTTCGCGCGAGTCGAGCAGGCTGCCGCCGAACTCTTCCTGCTCGTCCGCCAGAATCACTCGGGCACCGCTGCGCGCCGCCGCCAGTGCAGCGGCGAGACCGGCCGGGCCAGCGCCGACGATCAGCACGTCGCAGTGCTGGTTCATGTAGTCGTAAGTGTCCGGATCGACTTCGGTCGGCGAACGGCCCAGACCGGCAGCCTTGCGAATGTACTTCTCGTAGGTCATCCAGAACGACTGCGGATACATGAAGGTTTTGTAGTAGAAACCCGGCGGCATCAGCTTGCCGCCGACCTTGCCGAGAATGCCCATCATGTCGTTGTTGACGCTCGGCCAGCCGTTGGTGCTGGTGGCCACCAGACCTTGATACAGCGCCTGCTGCGTGGCGCGCACGTTGGGGATTTGTGTAGCTTCGGTAGCGCCGATCTGCAGCACCGCATTCGGCTCTTCGGCACCGGCGGCGAAGATGCCGCGCGGACGCGAATACTTGAAGCTGCGGCCAATGATGTCGACGCCGTTGGCGATCAGCGCGGCGGCCAGCGAGTCACCCTCGAAGCCTTTGTAGCTCTGACCGTTGAAGGTGAAGCTCAGCACTTTGTTGCGGTCGATCCGTCCACCGTTGGACAGGCGATTGGTCTGGCTCATACCTTCTCTCCCAGCGCCGTCGTGGCTGTTTTCGCCGTATCAGCCTTGTCGGTGAATTGCGGCTTGGTGCCGATCTTGTAGGTTTCGAGAATCTCGTAGGTCACGGTGTCGCGGGTGACGTTGAAGTACTGGCGGCAACCGGCGACGTGATCCCACAACTCGTGGTGCAGACCGCGCGGGTTATCGCGGAAGAACATGTAGTCGCCCCACTCCTCGTCGGTGCAGGCGCCAGGGTCGAGCGGACGCGGAATGTGCGCCTGGCCGGATGCGTGGAATTCCTCTTCGGAGCGCAGTTCGCCGCAGTGAGGACAGAAGATATGCAACATGGGGATTTCTCCTGTTAGTGGGCAACCGCAGCAGCGCCATGTTCATCGATCAACGCACCGTTGTGGAAACGGTCGATGGAGAAAGGTGCGGCCAACGGGTGCATTTCACCCTTGGCCAGACTCGCGGCAAACACGTTGCCCGAGCCAGGAGTTGCCTTGAAGCCACCGGTGCCCCAACCGCAGTTGAAGAACATGTTCGGTACCGAGGTTTTCGAAATGATCGGGCACGCGTCCGGCGTGGTGTCGACGATGCCGCCCCACTGACGGTTCATGCGTACGCGCGACAACACCGGGAACATCTCGACGATAGCCTGAATGGTGTGCTCGATCACCGGGTACGAACCGCGCTGGCCGTAGCCGTTGTAGCCGTCGATACCGGCGCCGATCACCAGGTCGCCCTTGTCGGACTGGCTGATGTAACCGTGCACGGCGTTGGACATGATCACGCTGTCGATAATCGGCTTGATCGGCTCGGACACCAGCGCTTGCAGCGGGTGGGATTCGATCGGCAGACGGAAACCGGCGAGCTTGGCCATGTGCCCGGAGTTACCGGCCGTGACCACGCCGACGCGCTTGGCACCGATGAAACCCTTGTTGGTTTCAACACCGATGCACACGCCGTTTTCCTTGCGGAAACCGATCACTTCGGTCTGCTGAATCAAGTCCACGCCCAAGGCATCAGCGGCACGGGCAAAGCCCCAGGCCACGGCATCGTGACGGGCGACGCCACCGCGGCGCTGAACGGTCGCGCCCATCACCGGGTAGCGGGTGTTTTTCGAGCAGTCGAGGTACGGAATCTCGTCAGCCACTTGCTTGGCGTTGAGCAGTTCGCCATCGACGCCGTTGAGGCGGTTGGCGCTGACCCGACGCTCGGAATCACGAATGTCCTGCAGGGTGTGGCACAGGTTGTAGACGCCACGCTGGGAGAACATCACGTTGTAGTTGAGGTCCTGCGACAGGCCTTCCCACAATTTCATCGCGTGTTCGTAAAGATGCGCCGACTCGTCCCACAGGTAGTTGGAGCGCACGATGGTGGTGTTGCGCGCAGTGTTACCGCCGCCCAGCCAGCCCTTCTCGACCACGGCGACGTTGGTGATGCCGTGTTCTTTCGCCAGATAGTAGGCAGTCGCCAGACCGTGCCCGCCGCCGCCGACGATGACCACGTCGTAGACCTTTTTCGGCGTCGGCGTGCGCCACATGCGCTGCCAGTTTTCGTGGTGGCTGAGGGAGTGTTTGAAGAGGCCGAAGCCCGAATAGCGTTGCATAGTCAGTTACTCCAGAACACTCAGCGATAAACCGGGAAGTCTGCGCACAGGGCCGACACTTGCTGGGCAACATTGGCCTCGACGTCGGCATCACCGAGGTTGTCGAGAATGTCGCAGATCCAGCCAGCCAACACTTCGCACTGGGTCACCTTGAAGCCACGAGTAGTGACCGCCGGGGTGCCGATGCGCAGGCCCGAGGTCACGAACGGCGATTGCGGGTCATTCGGCACGGCGTTCTTGTTGACGGTGATGTGCGCACGGCCGAGGGCGGCGTCGGCGTCTTTGCCGGTCAGGCCCTGACGGATCAGGCTGACCAGGAACAAATGGTTGTCAGTACCGCCGGACACTACATCGTAGCCACGTTTGATAAATACGCTGGCCATCGCCTGAGCGTTGTCGATCACTTGTTGCTGATAGGCCTTGAAGCCTGGCTCCAGCGCTTCCTTGAAGCACACCGCTTTACCGGCGATGACGTGCATCAGCGGGCCGCCCTGAGCGCCGGGGAATACGGCGGCGTTGAGCTTCTTCTCGATCTCTTCGTTGGACTTGGCCAGGATCAAGCCGCCACGTGGACCGCGCAGGGTTTTGTGCGTGGTGGTGGTGACCACGTCGGCGTACGGCAGCGGGTTCGGGTACAGACCGGCGGCGACCAGACCGGCGACGTGGGCCATGTCGACGAAGAGCAGCGCGCCGACCTTGTCAGCGATCTGGCGGAAGCGTGGGAAGTCGAGGGTCTTCGAGTAAGCGGAAAAACCGGCGACGATCATTTTCGGCTTGGATTCGACGGCGAGACGCTCGACTTCGTCGTAATCGATCAGCCCGGTGTCGGTGTTGATGCCGTACTGCACAGCGTTGTAGAGCTTGCCCGAGGACGACACTTTCGCGCCGTGGGTCAGGTGACCGCCGTGGGCCAGGCTCATGCCGAGGATGGTGTCGCCCGGCTGGATCAGCGCCAGGTAAACAGCGCTGTTGGCCGAGGAACCGGAGTGTGGCTGGACGTTAGCGTAATCGGCGCCGAACAGTTGTTTGGCGCGTTCGATGGCCAGTGCTTCGACTTTATCGACGTGCTCGCAGCCACCGTAGTAGCGCTTGCCCGGATAGCCTTCGGCGTATTTGTTGGTCAGGCCGCTGCCTTGCGCTTCCATCACGCGTTTGCTGGTGTAGTTCTCCGACGCGATCAGCTCGATGTGATCTTCCTGACGTTGCTCCTCGGCATTCATCGCCGCCAGCAGTGCATCGTCGTAACCCTGGATCTGGTCTTGCTTGCTGAACATCGCGTCTCTCCCAGCGGCATCTGTGCGCCATTCGTCTCGGTAAGGCACTGGCAATCACGGCAGTGCCCTTTGATGCCGATGGTATGACCGGCGCAGACAGCTCAAATGCCTGCGGACGCCACGCAAAGGTGCGTTTACGACATGGCTGAAAATGACCCAAAGAATGCATCCCCCTGTAGGAGCTGCAGAAGGCTGCGATCTTTTGACTTTGATTTCCAAGATCAAAAGATCGCAGCCTTCGGCAGCTCCTACAGGGGTTATGCGAGCAACTGGCGGATGGCGAGCAGCAGGAGGAAATGCGCGGGGTAGAGGGCGTAAGCCCAGCGGCGCATTGGCGGTGGCCGGAGATGTCGCCCATGTCGCAACAGAAACACTCCGAGCATTGGCGCGAACAGACAGGTGGCGATGCCAAAAATGGCGACGCTATTACCGAAGATTGCCGACTCATACAGCACCTGCCACTGATTGGCGGCGAGACAAATCAATCCCGACAGCGCGCTGAAATACCACGGGCGGCGAAACACCAGCAGCATCGCCAACGGCAGCAATACCCCGAAGAAGCCGAACATCAGTCGCTCCGGGAACACAACGGCCAGCGCCAGTGCGGCGACACCCAACAATCGCGCCATGATCGAGGGGTCCTGCCACGCACGCGCCACGAGCAACCCCAGCGCCAGCGTCGGCAGCACATTCAGTGTATTGGGATCGGGAATGAACAGCCGGTACGGAATCTCGCTCACCAGGCTGAACAGCAACAACCAGCCCAGATACCGCCACTCCATTCTCCGCGATCCATCGCGCGAAAGATTCGCCGCCATCGCCAGGCAAAACCACGGAAACGCCAACCGCCCCGGCACGTACAGCCAATCGGCGGAGAACCCGACATATCGCAGGTGATCGAGCAACATGCTCAGCAGCGCCAGCCACTTGAGCAGATCCAGCGCGCCGTCGCGTTTAGTCAGGTGCATAATCGGCCTGCGTCCATGTAATGTTCTGACAGCGACATCCCGTGTGCTCCCCGGAAGATCTTCGGTAAAGTGCGCACCATCATTGACCACGAGCCTTCACAAGAGTCTCGACCACGGAAGCCGGCCATGACCGACAAGAGCCAACAATTCGCCAGCGACAACTACTCCGGTATCTGCCCTGAAGCCTGGGCTGCGATGGAGCAGGCCAACCACGGCCACCAGCGCGCTTATGGCGACGATGAATGGACTGCACGCGCGTCCGACCATTTCCGCAAACTGTTCGAAACCGACTGCGAAGTGTTCTTCGCCTTCAACGGCACCGCCGCCAACTCGCTGGCCCTGTCGTCGCTGTGCCAGAGTTACCACAGCGTGATCTGCTCGGAAACCGCTCACGTCGAAACCGACGAATGCGGCGCTCCGGAATTCTTCTCCAACGGCTCGAAACTGCTGATCGCCGGCACTGAAAACGGCAAGATCACCCCGCAGTCGATCCGCGAAGTCGCGCTCAAGCGCCAAGACATCCACTACCCGAAACCGCGCGTGGTCACCCTGACCCAAGCCACTGAAGTCGGCAGCGTCTACACCCCGGAAGAAGTCCGCGCCATCAGCGCCACTTGCAAGGAACTGGGCCTGCACCTGCACATGGACGGCGCACGTTTTTCCAACGCCTGCGCGTTCTTAGGCTGCTCGCCAGCAGACCTGACCTGGAAGGCCGGTGTCGATGTGCTGTGCTTCGGCGGCACGAAAAACGGCATGGCCGTGGGTGAGGCGATTCTGTTCTTCAACCACAAACTGGCGGAAGATTTCGATTACCGTTGCAAACAGGCCGGTCAGTTGGCGTCGAAAATGCGCTTCCTCTCGGCACCGTGGGTCGGCATTCTCGAAACCGACGCCTGGCTGAAATACGCGCGCCACGCCAACCACTGCGCGCAATTACTCGCGGAACTGGTTAGCGACATTCCCGGCGTCGAACTGATGTTCCCGGTGCAGGCCAACGGCGTGTTCCTGCAACTGTCGGAACCGGCCATCGCCGCCCTGACCGCGAAGAACTGGCGTTTCTACACCTTCATCGGCAAGGGCGGCGCACGCTTCATGTGCTCGTGGGACACCGAAGAAGAACGCGTCCGCGAACTGGCCCGCGACATCCGCGAAGTCATGTCCGCCTGACCTGACTCCTGCGCACTGATCGTTCCCACGCTCCGCGTGGGAATGCCTCCCGGGACGCTCCGCGTTCCAGCCCCACATGCTAAACACGGCTATGACGCGGAGCGTCAGTGGCTGCATTACCACGCAGAGCGTGGGAACGATCTTCGGCCGAGAATGACTTTTCCCAACGGCACTTCAGACTTCTCTGCTAGCGCGATCACTTCGTCCGCCTCACCCTGATCGTTCCCACGCTCTGCGTGGTAACGCCTCCCGGGACGCTCCGCGTTCCAGCCCCACATGCTAAACACCGCTATGACGCTGAACGTCAGTGGCTGCATTCCCACGCGGAGCGTGGGAACGATCTTCGGTCGGGAATGACTTTTCCCACCGGCACTTCAGACTTCTCTGCTAGCGCGATCACTTCGCCCGCCTCACCCTGATCGTTCCCACGCTCCGCGTGGTAACGCCTCCCGGGACGCTCCGCGTTCCAGCCCCACATGCTAAACACCGCTATGACGCGGAGCGTCAGTGGCTGCATTCCCACGCAGAGCGTGGGAACGATCTTCGGCCGGGAATGACTTTTCCCACCGGCACTTCAGACTTCTCTGCTAGCGCGATCACTTCGCCCGCCTCACCCTGATCGTTCCCACGCTCCGCGTGGTAACGCCTCCCGGGACGCTCCGCGTTCCATTCCCGTCACACCGCAAGATTCAAGGAAGAATCCCATGGGCCGCAGCCGCTACACCATTACTGAAACCGACAAACCGCATTTCCTGACTTGCACGATCATGGGATGGTTACCGCTGTTCATCCGCCCCTACATCGTCGACCACCTGCTCAACTGCTGGCGATATCAACAGACCCACCATGACTTGAAGCTGTACGGCTACGTGATTCTGGAAAACCATCTTCAATTCGTCGCTCAGGCGCCCAACCTGAGTAAATGCCTCAGCCAATTCAAATCTTTCACCGCGCGTCAAATCATCGATGATCTGCAAAGCAAAGGTGCCGACAAAGCTCTGCAACGCCTGCGCTTTAGCAAACGCGCGCATAAGCAGGATCGGGTTTACCAGTTGTGGCAGGAAGGCTCCCACGCAGAGATGGTTTATAGCGAATCGGTGATGCGTCAGAAGCTTGAATACATCCACAACAATCCAGTGAAACGCGGGTATGTGGACTTGCCGGAGCATTGGCGTTATTCGAGTGCCAGGGACTACGCGGGAATGCCGGGGCTAATTGAGGTTCAGTACTGGTATTGAATGGGACGCAGAGCGTCCCGGGCTGCATTCCCACGCAGAGCGTAGGAACGAGCAAATTGAGTCCGCCTGACCTTGATCGTTCCCACGCGGAGCGTGGGAACGATCAAAATTGCGTTGCCTCTTGGTCTACATTGTCTGTCGAGCCCTCCGCTCACATAACAATAAGCAGGAGCATCGGCATGTCGTTACAAGGCAAAACCCTGTTCATCACCGGCGCCAGCCGTGGCATTGGCCGTGAGATTGCGCTACGTGCCGCGAGGGACGGGGCCAATATCGTGATTGCGGCGAAGAGCGCCGAACCCCACGCCAAATTGCCCGGCACCATCCACAGCGTCGCCGCCGAAGTCCAGGCGGCGGGTGGCAAGGCGTTGGCGTTGCAGGTGGATGTGCGTGATGAGGACGGCGTGCGCCGGGCATTGGCCCAGGCCAACGAACATTTCGGCGCGATCGATGCGCTGGTGAACAACGCCGGGGCGATCAAGTTGACCGGTGTGCAACACGTCGAACTGAAACGTTTCGACCTGATGCACCAGATCAACACCCGCGCAGTGCTGCTGTGCAGCCAGGCCGCCCTGCCCTATCTGAAAAAATCCGCCGGGCACATTCTCAACCTGTCGCCACCGCTGAATCTGGCGAGCAAGTGGTTTGCACAGTTCAGCCCTTACACCGTGACCAAGTACGGCATGAGCATGCTGACGCTGGGGATGAGTGAGGAGTTTGCCGGTTACGGCATCAGCGTCAATTCCCTGTGGCCGCAGACGATGATTGCTACAGCGGCGATCGAGTTTCAGTTGGGAAATCGGGAGTCGTTCAAGCAGGCGCGAACGCCAACGATCATGGCGGATGCAGCGCATGTGATTCTGGATAGCCGCGAACGGCAGATCACCGGGCGGCTATTGATTGATGAAGAAATTTTGCGCGAGCACGGCATGACCGAGTTCAATCACTACCGGTTTGAACCGGACAGCACCGCAACCCTGATGCCGGACCTGTTCATCGACTGAACAAAACCCATGTAGGAGCTGCCGAAGGCTGCGATCTTTTGATCTTCAAAAACAAGATCAAAAGATCGCAGCCTTCGGCAGCTCCTACATAGGGATCCCGTTAGAAATCGATACGGACGTCACCTTTAGGCACACTGCAGCACGACAGGATGAACCCCTCGGCCTCGTCGTCCTCGGTAATCCCGCCGTTGTGCTCCATCTCCACTTCGCCGCCCAGCTTGAGCACCTTGCACGTCCCGCAAATCCCCATGCCGCAGGCTTTCGGGATCATCAGGCCAAGCTTGGCCGCCGCCGCATGCACAGTCTCACCCGGGGCCACCCGAATGCTCTTGCCGGACGAGGTGAACTCGACCTGATGCAGATCCGCCGCATCGATCTCCGGCGCATCCGCTGCCTGTTCGGCTTGCTCCACCGCATCGGCACGCGCTTCTGGTGGCGTCGCACCGAAGGATTCTTCGTGATAACGCGACATGTCGTAACCAGCCACTTCCAGCAGGCGCTTGACCGCGTTCATGTACGGCGTCGGGCCGCAGCAGAATACTTCGCGCTCAAGGAAGTCCGGCACCATCAGTTCCAGCATCTTGTGGTTCAGGTAACCGCGATAACCGGCCCATGGCTCACCCAAGCCATGCTTCTCGCAGATCAGGTGCAGGCTGAAGTTGTCGATCCGCGACGCCATGTGCTCCAGCTCGCGGTGGTAAATGATGTCTTTCGGCGAGCGTGCGCTGTGGATAAAGGTCATGTCGACGTTGGCGTTGGTGTCGTAAAACCAGCGCGCCATCGACATGCACGGCGTGATACCTACGCCGCCGCTCAGGTAGAGGACTTTCGGGCTCGGGAAGTCGATGGCGTTGAACAGCCCGACCGGCCCGTGCACCGCCAACTCCTGCCCTTCATGCAGTGTGTCGTGCAACCAGTTCGAGACCTTGCCCCCCGGCACCCGTTTGATCGTCACCGAAAAGCTGTACGGCACCGATGGCGAACTGGAAATGGTGTACGAACGCATGATCGGCTGGCCTTCGATTTCCAGCTCCAGGGTCACGAACTGCCCGGGTTTGAAGAAGAACAGGATCGGCTGGTCGGCCATAAAGCAGAAGGTGCGCACGTCCCAGGTTTCCTGGATGACTTTGACGCAACGGACGATGTGTCGGCCATTGGCCCAGGTCTGGGTGGTGACCGGATTCAGGAAGCTGTTGGACATGCTGTTCTCCACGGCCGACTGTCGGCCTCATGTCGGCGATTCTGCGTATAGCGCGAACCGCCCGTTTACCTATCCGCGACATCGGCATACTTATCGCGACCAGCCCCCAACCACCGGGGGTTGCGCGTCGGGAACAGATTGCACCATGTCGCCCATGGATAAGGTTCCGCCCCGCGCCGGCCCCACACTCGCCCCAACACCAAGACAGCTTCTTTACACCTTGCGTAGCAACCGTTAGCAGCACACCTGATCAGCCACTTTTCGCCGGCCACGCAGATGGCCATGAGGATCACATCGATGGACGTCACCGCAAAAATCAGCCTGGGCGATCCGCTGGAACCCGCACGCAAGGCCACCGCACAAATGCTCCAGGAGCGCGAGCGGACGTTTTCGCTGCCACAACCGTTTTACAGCGATGAACGACTCTTCGATATCGACATGCAGGAGATCTTCCAGAAAGAGTGGTTGATCGCCGGCATGACCTGCGAGATCCCGGCGAAAGGCAACTACCTGACCCTGCAGATCGGCAAGAACCCGATCATCGTCATTCGTGGCGCCGAGGGTGTGGTTCATGCCTTCCACAACGTCTGCCGCCACCGTGGCTCGCGCCTGTGCACCAGCGAAAAGGGCAAAGTCGCCAAACTGGTCTGCCACTACCACCAGTGGACGTACGAGCTGGACGGACGCCTGCTGTTCGCCGGCACCGAAATGGGCGCCGACTTCGACATGAAGCAGTACGGCCTCAAACCAGTGAACGTGAAGACCGCCGGCGGCTACATCTTTATCAGCCTGGCGGAGAATCCACCGGCCATTGATGACTTCCTGTCGACGCTGAACCATTACATGGAACCGTACGACATGGAGAACACCAAGGTGGCGATCACCACCACCTTGATGGAAAAGGCCAACTGGAAACTGGTGCTGGAAAACAACCGCGAGTGCTACCACTGCAACGCGTCGCACCCGGAACTGCTGAAAACCCTGCTGGAATGGGACGACGTCACCGATCCGCGCGCCGATCAGGCGTTCAAGGATCACGTCGCCGCCTCCGCCGCGGCCTGGGAGGCCGAGAAGATTCCTTATGCCCACGCCAGTTTCGGCCTGCGCAACCGCATCGTGCGCATGCCGTTGCTCAAGGGCACCGTGTCGATGACCCTCGACGGCAAACAGGGTTGCGCGAAACTGATGGGCCGGATCAAGAACCCGGACCTCGGTTCGATGCGCATCCTGCACCTGCCGCACTCGTGGAACCACTGCATGGGCGACCACATCATCGTCTTCACGGTGTGGCCGATCAGCGCGCAGGAAACCATGGTCACCACCAAGTGGATCGTGCACAAGGACGCGGTCGAGGGCGTGGATTACGACGTCGAGCGCATGCGTCAGGTGTGGGATGCGACCAATGATCAGGATCGGCGTCTGGCTGAGGAGAACCAGCGCGGGATCAACTCGACGGCGTATCAGCCTGGGCCTTATTCGAAGACCTATGAGTTTGGTGTGGTCAACTTCGTGGATTGGTACAGCGAGCGCTTGCTGAACAACCTTGGGGCTGAGCCTGCGCCTTACCTCAAAGGCGTCCCGGTTCAGGGCTGAGCAAGATCAAAAGATCGCAGCCTTCGGCAGCTCCTACAGGTGGAATGCGTTCCCCTGTAGGAGCAAGGCTTGCCCGCGAAGGCGTCCTCACATTCACCCTTTCCTCCAAATCCTGATTGCACAATTTCTGATCAACCACCCCGCACCCCATACCCACCAAGCCCCCCAGCCTTCCGCAAACAAGTTATCCACACACCCACCCACAGCAAATGGGGACAACTGTGGATGACTCGGAAAATATCCCACTGATTTGCAAAGAAAAACCGTGACTTATCCAGAAGTACCGTTTTGAAAACACATTGATCGCTTTTTGATCAACAGCCTGCAAGCCACGCCGTTCGTGCCATACAGCGGATGGCAAACACCTTATCCACAGAAGCACCAACAGAGATCGGGGGTAACTTTGCGCCTGCTGTGGAAAAGCCCTGAAGACTGCGAAATATCAGGCTCTACGGGCAATTCATCGGGTTAAAAGCGCAAATTGATCAGTTATTGATCAACCCTCTGAAAGCCACGTTTTATATAGCTCTCATGGGTTAGCGAACATCTTATCCACAGAAGCGCCAACAGAGATCGAGGGTAACTTACGCAGTTAACCCGCAGAAAAATCCCGTAAAAACCGTAAGTTAGGTTGGTTGTTTTTTGATCTGCGGCCTGCAAGCCACGGCGGACATGGCTTGCAGCGAAGGGCGAACACGTTATCCACAGACTGACCAACAGGGATTGTGTGTAAACCCTCGTCAGTGGATAACCGAGTTCATGCTCGGTGCATCAGATAGGCCTCGCCCGTCACCCGGATCATCGGATGCGGAACCACTTGGCAGGTTTTGACGATGCCGAAGCCATGGCGCTCATAGAATCGCCGTGCACCGGAGTTGGCCGCGTAGTCGATCAGGCTCAGGCCTTTGAGCGCCAGTTGCTCAGCACGCGCCTGGGCATGCTGGAGGAACTGCACGCCCAAGCCCAGATTGCGCCAGCCCTCATGCAGCGCCAGGCTGGAGATGTACAACGAATCCGGCACTTCCATATCGGCATACGGTGCCAGCACCGGATCGGTGGGCGGCGTTGGCTCGGGATCTTCGCGCATGGCGTAGCTGTGCATCATGCCAACAACCTGACCTGCAGCCTCGGCGATCAGGCAGTTCTGCCAAGAGAAATCCACGTCGTCGCGGGCATAGCGCCGCTCACCGACATCAAGCAATGCCTCACCCGGCTCCGCCAATTGGCTCCAGATATAATCCGAGGCCCCCTCCGAAGAGATCTGAAACAAACGCGCAATGTCGCGCGCATCCGTGCGCAGTGCAGGTCGAAACTCAACGGTCATTCACATTATTCCTATGGCAAACCCACCAACCTATAGGAGCTGACGAGTGCAACGAGGCTGCGATCTTTTGATCTTGGTATTTGAAAACAAGATCAAAAGATCGCAGCCTCGTTGCACTCGTCAGCTCCTACAGAGATTTGGGGGGTGTCGGGTGTCAGCGGACGACGCCTTCTTCGATCAGCAGTTTGAGGATGGCTTCGGCGCCGGCTTGTGGGGTGACGCCTTTGAGCACTTGCCCACCGCCGCCAGTGGCTTTGGCGGTCGCGGCTTTCATGCGGTCGGCGCCGCTTTTGGCTTTGATCACTTTCAGGCGTTTAGGCCTTGGTTTGGCCGGTTGCAGGGTGGCTACAGACAGGAGTTCATCGTCAACAACCTCGACGTCGTCAGCCTCCAATACCCCACGCCGCGCCGGGCCGTAAGCACTCTGCCGAGGTTTCGGCGCAGCGTTATCCACAGTCGCCAGAAAGGGCAGCTTCACCTTCAACCGTCGCCGCTGACCACGCGGCAAGGCTTGCAGCACCAGCGCCGAGCCGTCGCTGATCGACTCGACCTGCGCCAGCCCAACCACCAGCGGCCAGCCCAGCCCTTCGGCCAACAGGAACGGCAACATCCCCGAACCTTCACCGGTTTCCGCCTGGCTGCCGGTCAGCACCACTTGCGCACCGGCATCACGCAGATACGCGGTCAACGCTGGCAAGGCATCGGCGCCAGCGGGCTGCTCCAGCACATGCATCTGCTCCAGGCCCATGCCCAGATAGGCGCGCAGTGCCGGTTCCGCCACGTCGCCGGCGTGCAGCACTTGCAGGTTATCCCCAGCCAGTTGCAGGCCCAACTCCACGGCGCGCGCGTCCTGGTCGGCGCGACGCGGGCGACCGGAAGTCGGGTGGGCGCCGATTGAAACCAGACTGATAACTTTCGTGTTCATCGCGTTTCCTTAGGCCGCATCGCGCTTGGATTCATTGCGGTAAGCCGAAACGGCTTCGATCAACGCTTGCAGAATCGCCGCGCTCTCGCCGATCACCGAGAGATCGGCACGCTTGATCATGTCGCAACCCGGATCGAGATTGATCGCCACCACCTTGTCGCAGGCGCCAATACCTTGCAGATGCTGGATCGCCCCGGAGATACCCACAGCCACATAGACCCGCGCGGTGACCCAGGTGCCCGACGCGCCGACCTGACGATCACGCGCCATGAAGCCATCGTCCACCGCGACCCGCGAGGCGCCTTCGGTAGCACCGAGCGCCGCCGCCGTTGCGTGGAACAGCTGCCAGTCCTTGACGCCGTTGCCGCCGGAGAAAATGAATTCGGCTTCGGCCATCGGAATCGCCGCCGGATCTACTGCTACGGCACCGAGATCTTCGATTCGCGACAGGCTGCGCGCGACGCTTGTGGATAACTCCACCGGCAAGGCTTCATGACGGGTTTCGCTGACCGGCTCGGCGCATTCGGCGGCAGCCAGAATCAACCGCGCAACCGGCCGGGCAAGGTCTTGCAGCCCAGCGCCAGCGCGGCCGATGCACTCTTGATCCTTGACCTGCCAGACCCGTGTGGCCGGGCGCTCGCCGAGTGCCGCCGCAAAGCGTCGACCGAGTTCGCCGCCACCGCTGCGACTGTCTGGCAATAGCCAGTGGCGCGGATTGAACTGGTTATCCACAGCGCGCAGACCCTGTACCCGTTGCTCCGGTGCATAACCGCTGAATTCTTCACCTTCAAGCACCAGCAAGCGATCCACCCCGGCAGTGGCGAAAGCATTTTCCTTGTGCTCGCCAAAGACCACCGCCAATACGGCGCCGTCCTGGCCAGCGAGTTGATGGGCAAGGCCGAGCAAGTCACGGTCGTGGCTGCTCAAGCGGCCACCGACCATGTCCGGCACCACGTTGATATAGAACGCCGGGGCCGGCACTTGATGCAGCGGCAATTGCACTTCAACAGTCGCCGAACGTTTGACCGCACCGCCCTGTTGCGCGCCACTGCGATCGATACGTTTGATGCCATTGGGGCCGATAAAACCGATGCCGTGCAGATTCTTGCGGATGACGCCATTCGGCCCCATCCAGCTGTGTTGCGCCGGTTGCATCGCCGCGTGCAGCGGGTGCAGGCGGTTACGCGCAATCCATTCAGCGCGCGGGTCGCGGCGGATAATGTCGCTCATCAGTGGGCCTCCGCAGGTTCACGTTTGGCCGGGGTCGCAGGCTTGCTCGGCGCGGCGTCTTCAAGCAGCGCGTCGGCGACCAGTTCGGCAATGTCCTTGATCAGCGGACGCGGTTCGACCACGCCTTCGAGCATCGCCGTGCACTGTGGACAACCCACGGCTACCAGTTCGGCGCCGGTCTCGCGGATGTCTTCCATGCGCATGTCGGGAATCCGCTGCTTGCCCGGAATGTCAGTGATCGGCGCCCCGCCGCCACCGCCGCAGCAGCGCGAACGGAAGCCGGAACGTTGCATCTCTTTGACTTCGATGCCGAGCGCACGCAGCACTTCACGCGGCGCTTCGTACTCGCCGTTGTAGCGGCCGAGATAGCACGGATCGTGATAGGTCACGCTGTTGCCTTTGTGCTGGCCAAGATTCAGCGCGCCGGCCTGAATGATTTCCGCCATGTAGGTGCTGTGGTGCTGCACCAGGTAGTTGCCGTCGAACGCGCCGTACTCGTTTTTCAGCACATGAAAGCTGTGCGGATCGCAGGTGACGATGCGGTTGAAGCTGTATTTGCCCAGGGTCTGGATGTTGCGTTTGGCGAGCAACTGGAAGGTTGCTTCGTCGCCCAAACGGCGCGCTACGTCGCCGCTGTCACGCTCTTCAAGACCAAGCACGGCGAAGTCGATTTTCGCCGCTTTCAGCACTTTGACGAAGGCGCGCAGGGTGCGCTGGTTGCGCATGTCGAACGCACCGTCGCCGACCCAGAACAGCACGTCGGTGGATTTCTTTTCGCTGAGCAGATTGAGGTTCAAGTCCGCCGCCCAGTCCATTCGCCCGCCCGGGGCGAAACCGCCGGGGTTGTCGGTGGCGATGAGGTTTTCGAGGACTTCGGCGCCCTTGTTCGGGGTCGCGCCTCTTTCCAGGGTCAGGTGACGGCGCATGTCGACGATGGCATCGACGTGCTCGATCATCATCGGGCATTCCTCGACGCAGGCGCGGCAGGTGGTGCACGACCACAGGGTTTCGGCGTCGACCAGACCGTTGACGATCGGTTGATGCGGATTACCGCTGTGTTCGCCAATGGGTTTGCCGGGATACGGGCTGCCGGCGAATTTTGCATCGGTGCCGCCCGCGAGGCCGACGACCATGTCCTGAATCAGCTTTTTCGGGTTCAGTGGCTGGCCAGCGGCGAACGCCGGGCACGCGGCTTCACACTTGCCGCACTGCACGCAGGCGTCAAAACCGAGCAACTGGTTCCAGGTGAAATCCTTGGGTTTTTCCACCCCCAGTGGTGCGTTCGGATCGTTCAGATCCAGCGGCTTCAAACCGGTGGAACGACCGCCGCCAAAGCGTTCAGCGCGACGGTGCCAAGCCAAATGCAACGCACCGGCGAAGGCGTGTTTCATCGGCCCGCCCCAGGTCATGCCGAAGAACAGTTCCGACACGCCCCACAGCACGCCGATCCCGAGGATGCCCGCGAGCACCCAGCCACCGAAGTTCTCCGGCAGTATTCCAGCCACCGGCAATGTCAGCAGAAAGAACGACGCCGAGAACGCCAACAGGCTTTTCGGCAGGCGCATCCACGGGCCTTTCGACAGCCGCGCCGGGGGGTTGCGCCGACGCAGATAAACGAAGATCGCGCCGACGAACATCACCGCCGTCATCAGCAGCAAGGCGTAACCGAGAATGCGGTTATGCAGGCCGAAACCGTGCACCAGCAGCGCCAGCACAATCGACGCCACCGCACCGCCGGCCGTGGCCACGTGGGTGTTGGCGATGTATTTGTCCCGCGCCACCACGTGGTGCAAATCGACCATGTAGCGCTTGGGCATGGCCAACAGGCCGCCGATCAGATCGACCTTCGAGGCCCGGCCCCGACGCCACATGGCCACCCGCCGCAACGCGCCGAGGACACCAAGGCCGATAGCTGCGAACAACAGGATTGGAAGAAGGGTGTTCAACATGGTGAAGCTCCCACCAGTACAACCTGGAGAAACACGGCGTTCAATGATCGTTCCCACGCTCTGCGTGGGGATGCATCCCGGGACGCTCCGCGTCCCAAGCGGACGCAGAGCGTCCATTGCGGCATTCCCACGCAGAGCGTGGGAACGATCGGTTCACTAGCCCTTAGAAATCCTTGCAGAGCCGCAGGGCGTCATAGATCGCGGCGTGGGTATTGCGCTGCGCCACGCAGTCGCCGATGCGGAACAGCAAGTAGCCGTCGCCCGCCTCGCTCAGCGAAGGTTGCGGCTGGATCGCGAACAACGCTTCGACGTCAATCTGACCCTTGTTGCGCGAACCCTCTTTGAGCGCGTAGTAGATTTCCTCATCCGGACGCACGCCGTTCTCCACCACCACCTGGTCGACCACCCGTTCCTCTTTGGCGCCGGTGTATTCGTTCTCCAGTACCGCGACCAGCTTGTCGCCTTCGCGGTAGACCTTTTCCAGCATCATGTCGCCGGTCATGATCACTTCTTTCGGGTACATGCTGCGGTAGTAGGTCGGGAACGACGTACCGCCGATGGCCACGCCCGGCTTGATGTCGTCGGTGACGATCTCGACCTGGCTGCCCTTGTCGGCGAGGAAGTCGGCAACCGACATGCCGGTGAACTCGCAAATGGTGTCGTAGACCAGCACGTTCTTGCCCGGCGCAACCTTACCGTCGAGCACGTCCCAGCTGCTGACCACCAGCCCTTCGGCAGCGCCCCAGTGTTCGTTCTGTTCCAGATACGGATGCCCGCCGACCGCCAGCACCACTACGTCCGGACGCAAGTCCATGATGGTGTCGGCATCAGCCGCCGTGCCCAGGCGCAGATCGACTTTCAGCCGCGCCAGCTCCAGCTGGAACCAGCGGGTGATGCCGGCGATCTGGTCGCGCTGCGGTGCTTTCGAGGCGGTGGTGATTTGCCCACCGATGAATTCTTTCTTCTCGAACAGGGTCACGTCGTGGCCACGCTCGGCGGCAACGCGTGCCGCTTCCATGCCGGCAGGGCCGGCACCGACGATCACCACTTTGCGTTTCGGCCCGGTGGATTTCTCGATGATGTGCGGCACGCCCATGTATTCACGGGAGGTCGCGGCGTTCTGGATGCACAGCACGTCCAGACCTTGGTACTGGCGGTCGATGCAATAGTTGGCGCCGACGCACTGTTTGATCTGGTCGATCTGGCCCATCTTGATCTTGGCGATCAGGTGCGGGTCAGCGATGTGCGCGCGGGTCATGCCGACCATGTCGACGTAGCCGCCTTCAAGAATCCGCGTAGCCTGGTTCGGGTCCTTGATGTTCTGTGCGTGCAGCACAGGCACCTTGACCACTTCCTTGATCCCGGCGGCCAGATGCAGGAACGGCTCCGGTGGATAACTCATGTTCGGAATCACGTTGGCCAGGGTGTTGTGCGTGTCACAACCCGAGCCGACGACGCCGATGAAGTCGAGCATGCCGGTGTCGTCGTAATACTTGGCGATCTGCTTCATGTCCTCGTGGGACAAACCGTCCGGGTGGAACTCGTCACCGCACAGACGCATGCCCACGCAAAAATCGTCACCGACCTCGGCGCGCACGGCTTTCAGCACTTCCAGACCGAACTTCATCCGGCCTTCGAAGGTGCCGCCCCATTCGTCGGTACGCTTGTTGACGCGCGGGCTCCAGAACTGGTCGATCATGTGCTGGTGCACCGCTGACAGCTCAACGCCGTCGAGACCACCGGCCTTGGCCCGGCGCGCGGCCTGGGCGTAGTTGCCGATCACCCGCCAGATTTCTTCCGGCTCGATGGTTTTGCAGGTGGCGCGGTGCACCGGCTCACGGATGCCCGACGGCGACATCAGGGTCGGCCAGTTGAAGCCGTCCCAGCGCGAGCGCCGGCCCATGTGGGTAATCTGAATCATGATCTTGGCGCCATGCTTGTGCATGGCGTCGGCCAGATTCTGGAAGTGCGGGATGATTCGGTCGGTCGACAGGTTGACCGAGCTCCACCACTCCTGCGGGCTGTCGATGGCGACCACGGAGGAGCCGCCACAGATCGCCAGGCCGATGCCGCCCTTGGCTTTCTCTTCGTAATACTTGACGTAGCGGTCGGTGGTCATGCCACCGTCAGTCGCGTAGACCTCGGCGTGCGCGGTGCTGAGCACGCGGTTGCGGATGGTCAGTTTGCCGATCTGGATCGGCTGGAACATTGCTTCGAAAGCCATGGCGGGTTCCTCGACTTACAACGGCTTGACGGTGAACAGGCCGTCGTCGTGGCCTTCTTCGGAGCCACCGTAGACTTGCTCGGCAACCGTGCGAATCTTGCTGCCGCGCGCCTCAAGAATCTGGTCCATGGCACCGGCAAACCAACCGGTGAACATGTAGTCGACCTTGCGCCCAACCTTGCCGTACACATAGACGAACGCCGAGTGTTCGAGCTTGACGCTGGCGGTGCCTTTGTCGAGGTCGATGTCCTGGATCTTGAACAGGCCCCAGCCGCGTTGCGACAGGCGCTTCATGTAGTGCTCGAACACCGCGACGCCTTCCAGGCCGTGGCATTCGGCTTCTTTTTCGCACCAGTGCCAAGCAGATTTGTAGCCGGCCTTGTAGAGGATTTCTGCGTAGGCCTCAGCGCCCAAAACCTCTTCGATGCCCATGTGGTTGTTGACGAAGAAGTGACGCGGCACGTAGAGCATCGGCAGGGCGTCGGAGGTCCAGACACCGGTCTCGCTGTCGACTTCGATTGGCAATTGCGGGGCGATCTTGGCCATGGAAACTTAACTCCAGAAAAAATAGTGGATTCAGTGGTGACCGCTGCCCTCACCCCGGCCCTCTCACACAGGAGAGGGGGCAGTTCTGCGGCGGTCTTGAGTCAGCGTTACTCGCCCCAGACGTCCTTGAGGACGTTGACCCAGTTCTCGCCCATGATCTTGCGCACCACGCGCTCGGGATGGCCGCGCTTGAGCAGGGTTTCGGTCAGGTTCGGGAACTCGCCGACGGTGCGGATGCCCAGCGGGTTGATGATCTTGCCGAAGCTGGTCAGACGACGGGCGTAGCCCTTGTCGTGGGTCAGGTATTCGAAGAAGTCCTGGCCGTGGCCCTGGGTGAAGTCGGTGCCGATGCCGATGGCGTCTTCGCCGACGATGTTCATCACGTATTCGATCGCTTCGGCGTAGTCGTCGATGGTCGAATCGATGCCCTTGGCGAGGAACGGCGCGAACATGGTCACGCCGACAAAACCGCCGTGGTCGGCAATGAACTTCAGTTCTTCATCGGACTTGTTGCGCGGGTGCTCTTTGAGACCCGACGGCAGGCAGTGGGAATAGCACACCGGTTTTTTCGATTCGAGGATGACCTCTTCAGAAGTCTTGGAACCGACGTGAGACAGGTCGCACATGACGCCGACGCGGTTCATCTCGGCGACGATCTCGCGACCGAAACCCGAGAGGCCACCGTCACGCTCGTAGCAACCGGTGCCGACTAGATTCTGGGTGTTGTAGCACATCTGCACGATGCCGACGCCGAGCTGCTTGAACACCTCGACATAGCCGATCTGGTCTTCAAAGGCGTGGGCATTCTGGAAGCCGAAGAGGATGCCGGTTTTGCCCTGCTCCTTGGCTTTGCGGATGTCGGCGGTGGTGCGCACCGGCATCACCAGGTCGCTGTTGTCGCGGATCAGCTTCTGGCTGGCAGCGATGTTGTTCACGGTCGCCTGAAAGCCTTCCCACACCGACACCGTGCAGTTGGCCGCCGTCAGACCGCCCTTGCGCATGTCTTCAAACAGCTCGCGGTTCCATTTGGCGATGATCAGACCGTCGATAACGATGCTGTCGGCGTGTAATTCGGCTGGGCTCATCAGGCGTCCCCTTATTGGCGATTCATGCGCCGAATCGTCTGCCGGCGCTTTGGGGCCAGCATATGCCTCGGTGCCGGGGCGACCGGGTGCAAAAACGACAGGGGAATTGCCGAAAGCGTCAATCCGCGACAAAGGGTCGCCAGACGCTCCGATCAGCTACCTGTTCAAGCCCGCAAGCTTGAGCCAGAATCTCCGGCATCTTGGAAACACCACTGGATTAGAGCGGCGACAACAATGAAATCGATCTTCCTGGCTTTGGCACTGATTGCGACCGGCGTACACGCCGCCGAAGAATCCGACAACAACCCCTGCGACGCCGTCGAAAACGACGTCCAGACCCTGGAATGCTCGACCTACAGCCGCACGACCGCCGAAGACCTGCTCAAGGACAACTACGCCAGCCTGACCGAACGCATGCAGACCGCGTACGGCAAAAACGCCACGCAACTGGCGGATATCACCGCCAAACTCAAAACCGCACAGCAGCAGTGGCTGAAGACGCGGGATGCCGATTGCGCGGTGGAGGCGTTCCCGGCGACGGCGGGGAGCAAGGCGTTTACGATTGCGCAGAATGACTGCGTGGCGCGGATGAGTGATGAGCGGTCGGAGTTTTTGGAGTCGATTGGGCAGGAATAGTCTTAAGTACTCCGATGAAAGCGGGACTCGCTCTCTGCTTTCATCGCGTCAATCTCCTCTTCTTACAATAGATACCGTGCCTGCCTACACGTATTGCGTGAATGCCTTTATCTGAGGGGTTCTCACGCAATACGCTGACATCCGTTTCCAGTTGGCCAACCGAAAAATATAAGTAAAGATTCGCCAATCTTATAAAAGACTTATATTCTTCCATGAACAGCATCCACTGGACTCGAAAGGCCGTTAAGCAACTACTGAAATTGCACTGCGTTCATCAAGGACAGGTTCGTGATGCCATCACCGCGCTCGCTGACATGCCTGATGTCGGCAACGTCAAATCATTGGTTGGACATGAATACGCTTACCGACTGCGAGTCGGCAATTATCGGGTCATGTTCGACTGGGACGGCGCAATCAAAGTGGTCAGTATTCAAGAGGTCAAAAAACGCGATGAACGCACCTACTGACATCCAAATAATCAACGACGCCGAGGGCAAACCGGCCTTCGTGGTCATTCCCTATGCGCAATACGTTGCACAGAAAGTAAAACCTGATCTGATCCCCCATGAGGTGGTTAGCCGCATGGTCGACGGGGCGACACCGATTCGGGCCTGGCGCGAATATCTAAACCTGACGCAAGAAGAAGTCGCCAAACGCATGGGCATTTCGCAACCGGCGTTTGCCCAGCAGGAAACGGTGTCCAAGCCTCGTAAAGCGACACGCGAGAAAGTTGCAGCGGCGTTCGGCATCACCGCCAATCAGCTTGAGCTGTAAGCTGCCCTCTTCACTTCAAGGAATTCCCCATGAACATCTGCGGCATTGAAATCAAAGGCAGCGAAGCGATCATCGCCGTGGCCGCTCTCGACGGTTCGGCCTTGAGCCACGTTCCCCTCGCCACCAAGAAAATCGCCCTCGAAGAGGATGACGAAGCGGCCAACGTGAAGTTGTTCGCGGCGCAGGTGGCGTCGTTTGTGCGGGAGAATTCGGTTGACCGGATTGCGATCAAGAAGCGCAGCAAGAAGGGTGAGTTTGCCGGTGGGCCGACGACATTCAAGATTGAAGGGATTTTGCAGTTGCTCGATGGCTGCGAGGTGACGTTGTTGTCGCCGCAGACGATCAATGCGCAGGCGAAGAAGCACAATTTTGAACTGCCGGTGACGTTGAACAAGTATCAGCATGAGGCTTATAAGGCGGCGTGTTCGGCGCTGGTGAAGAAGTAAGATCAAAAGATCGCAGCCTGCGGCAGCTCCTACATTGGAATGTATTTTCATGTAGGAGCTGCCGCAGGCTGCGATCTTTTGATGTTAGGCCTGGGCGGTACGCCGGTCTTCGCGCGGGCAGCGGGCGAAGCGGGCGCGGTAGCTGCGGGTGAAGTACGACGGGGATTCGAAGCCGCAGGCGATGCTGACTTCGAGCACGCTCATGTCGGTCTGGCGCAGCAGCTGCCGGGCCTTTTCCAGGCGTAGGCGCAGATAGAAATTGCTCGGCGTATCGTTCAGATGCAGCCGAAACAACCGTTCCAGTTGCCGCCGCGTCACCTTGATCGATTCTGCCAATTGCAGCGTGGTCAGCGGCGGCTCGCTGTGCTGCTCCATCTCGCCGATCACCTGCACCAGTTTCTTGTTGTTGATCCCGTAACGCGTGGCGACTTCCATGCGCTGGTGGTCTTTGCGCGGACGGATGCGCCCCAGCACAAACTGCTCGCTGACCTGAATCGCCAGTTGCGGGCCATGGGCCTGAGCGATCAGATCGAGCATTAGATCGATAGAAGCCGTACCGCCGGCCGAGGTGATTCGCCGGCGGTCGATCTCGAACAGCTCCTGGGTCACGCTGAGCTGTGGATAAGATTCCTTGAATGCGTCGATGGCTTCCCAGTGCAGGGTCAGGCGATGGCCATCGAGCAGGCCCGCCTCGGCAAGGACGAAGCTACCGGTGTCGATGGCACCAAGGGTCACGCCTTCGTTATCCAGACGCCGCAACCAGTGTTCAAGGGTTGGTGTGGCAAATTTCAGCGGTTCAAACCCGGCCACCACCAACAGCGTCGCGCCTTTCTTCAACGGCTCCAGCGCCGCATCGGCGTTAACCGACATGCCGTTACTCGCCAGCACCGCCCCGCCATCGGCGCTCAACACATGCCAGCGGTACAACTCGCCACGAAAGCGGTTGGCCACGCGCAGCGGTTCGATCGCAGAAATAAAGCCGATGGCGGAGAACCCCGGCATCAGCAGAAAGTAGAAATCCTGGGACATGTGCGCACTCGATTCGCGGGTAACGAGAGGGAGGGTAGCGTGGCTCGTTGATACGCCGATTGTCGTCGGCGTTCAAGCGCACAGGTCGCTACAGTGCAAATGCCAGTCGCCGCAGTGCGCTTTCATGGGCGTATAGCTGCGTAGCTTTACATCACCGGCACGACAGATGCCGGAACTCACAATAACGACCTGCCGAGGAACCCGACATGAAACGACTGATCAGCAGCTGTGTTATTGCACTCAGCGGTACCGCTTTCTTGAGCGCCAGCGTCATGGCGGCCGAACCCGCCTCGTGCCAGAACGTACGCATGGGCGTGGTCAACTGGACCGACGTGATCGCCACCAGTGCCATGACCCAGGTCCTGCTCGACGGCCTCGGCTACAACACCAAACAAACCAGCGCGTCCCAGCAAATCATCTTCGCCGGGATTCGCGATCAGCGCCTCGACCTGTTCCTCGGTTACTGGAACCCGCTGATGACGCAGACCATCACCCCGTTCGTCGATGCCAACCAGGTCAAAGTGCTTGAAGCACCAAGCCTGAAAGACGCTCGCGCGACCCTCGCGGTACCGACTTATCTGGCCGACAAAGGCCTGAAAACCTTCGCGGACATCGCCAAGTTCGAAAAAGAGCTGGGCGGCAAGATCTACGGCATCGAGCCTGGCTCGGGCGCCAACACGCAGATCAAGGCAATGATCGCCAAGAACCAGTTTGGCCTCGGCAAGTTCCAGTTGGTCGAGTCCAGTGAGGCCGGCATGCTCGCCGCCGTCGATCGCGCCGTGCGCCGCAAAGAGGCCGTGGTGTTCTTCGGCTGGGCGCCGCACCCGATGAACGTCAACGTCAAAATGACCTATCTGACCGGCAGCGATGACGCCCTCGGCCCGAACGAAGGCATGGCCACGGTGTGGACCGTCACCGCACCGAAATACGCCGAGCAGTGCCCGAACGTTGGCCGTCTGCTGACCAACCTGACGTTCACTGCCGAGGACGAGAGCCGGATGATGCAGCCGCTGCTCGACCACAAGGACGCTTTCGAATCGGCCAAGCAATGGCTCAAGGATCACCCCGAAGACAAGGAGCGCTGGCTCGAAGGTGTGACTACTTTCGATGGCAAACCGGCCGCTGAAAATCTCCAGCTGACCAGCAAATAACTCACCCCGAATCAACGCTCCGCAGCCCCGAAAAGGGCTGCGGACAGACCCATCACGCCTGAAGGAAACCGCACCATGAACCACGACGTCATCATCACCTGCGCACTCACCGGTGCTGGCGACACGACCGCCAAGAGCCCGCACGTGCCGGTCACCCCGAAACAAATTGCAGCGGCGGCCGTTGAAGCGGCCAAGGCCGGCGCCACCGTCGTGCACTGCCATGTGCGCGATCCGCAGACTGGCAAGTTCAGCCGTGACGTGGCGCTGTACCGCGAAGTGATGGAGCGCATCCGCGAAGCCGACGTCGACATCATCGTCAACCTTACCGCCGGCATGGGCGGCGACCTCGAAATCGGCGCTGGCGAGAACCCGATGGAGTTCGGCCCGAACACCGACCTGGTCGGCCCGTTGACCCGTCTGGCGCACGTAGAAGAATTGCTGCCGGAAATCTGCACCCTCGATTGCGGCACCCTGAATTTTGGCGATGGCGACACCATTTACGTCTCGACGCCGGCGCAATTGCGTGCCGGCGCCAAGCGCATTACCGAGCTGGGCGTGAAGGCCGAGCTGGAGATTTTTGACACCGGCCACCTGTGGTTTGCCAAGCAGATGATCAAGGAAGGTCTGCTCGATAACCCGCTGTTCCAGCTGTGCCTGGGCATTCCTTGGGGCGCGCCGGCGGATACCACCACGATGAAAGCCATGGTCGACAACCTGCCCGCCGATGCTGTTTGGGCCGGGTTCGGCATTGGCCGGATGCAGATGCCGATGGCGGCGCAAGCGGTGCTGCTAGGCGGCAACGTGCGGGTCGGGCTGGAAGACAACCTGTGGCTGGACAAAGGCGTGCTGGCGACCAATGGCCAATTAGTGGAGCGCGCCAGCGAAATCCTCAGCCGCCTCGGTGCTCGCGTGCTCACCCCTGCCGAAGGCCGCAAGAAAATGGGCCTGACCCAGCGCGGCTAACTCTCAGCTCAAAAAATGGGGCTCTGACTGCCCCCCAAATTTCACCTGTAGGAGCTGCCGAAGGCTGCGATCTTTTGATTTTGTTTTTCAAGATCAAGATCAAGATCAAGATCAAAAGATCGCAGCCTTCGGCAGCTCCTACAGGGATTACTTTCCACGGGAAAACTCCTATGAGCTTTATCACCGAAATCAAAACCTTCGCCGCGCTGGGCAGCGGTGTCATCGGCAGTGGCTGGGTGGCACGTGCGCTGGCCCATGGGCTGGATGTCGTGGCCTGGGACCCGGCGCCCGGCGCTGAAGCGGCGCTGCGCAAACGCGTCGCCAATGCCTGGGGTGCGCTGGAGAAAAACGGTCTGGCGCCAGGCGCATCGCAGGATCGTCTGCGCTTTGTCGCGACCATCGAAGAATGCGTGCGTGATGCCGATTTCATTCAGGAAAGCGCTCCGGAACGGCTGGAGCTGAAACTCGATCTGCACAGCAAAATCAGCGCAGCGGCCAAGCCGAATGCGTTGATTGGTTCGAGCACTTCGGGGCTGTTGCCGAGCGAGTTCTACGAGAGCTCGACGCATCCGGAACGTTGCGTGGTCGGCCACCCGTTCAACCCGGTTTATCTGCTGCCGCTGGTGGAAGTGGTCGGAGGCAAAAACACTGCGCCGGAAGCCGTTCAGGCGGCGATGAAAGTCTACGAATCCCTCGGCATGCGCCCGCTGCATGTGCGCAAGGAAGTGCCGGGGTTCATCGCCGACCGTCTGCTCGAAGCGCTGTGGCGTGAGGCGTTGCACCTGGTTAACGACGGTGTCGCGACCACGGGCGAGATCGACGATGCGATCCGTTTTGGCGCTGGATTGCGCTGGTCGTTTATGGGCACGTTCCTGACTTATACGCTGGCCGGTGGCGATGCCGGGATGCGCCACTTCATGTCGCAATTCGGCCCGGCGTTGCAGTTGCCGTGGACCTATCTGCCGGCGCCGGAACTGACTGACAAGTTGATTGATGATGTGGTCGATGGCACCAGTGATCAGCTCGGCCGTCACAGCATTTCGGCGCTGGAACGCTATCGTGATGATTGCCTGCTGGCGGTGCTGGAGGCGGTGAAGACCACCAAGGAAAAGCACGGGATGAGTTTCAGCGAATAGGCCGTTTAATGATCGTTCCCACACTCTGCGTGGGAATGCAGCCCGGGTCGCTCCGCGTCCCAGAAGCGTGACGCAGAGCGTCACAAGAGGCGTTCCCACGCAGAGCGTGGGAGCGATCGCGTCAGGAGAAAACATGCCCCACCTCACCACCTACCAAACCAAAATCATCCCCGACTGGGTCGACTACAACGGCCACCTGCGCGATGCCTTCTACCTGCTGATTTTCAGCTACGCCACCGACGCCCTGATGGATCGCCTCGGCATGGACAGCAACAACCGCGAAGCCAGCGGCCACTCGCTGTTCACCCTCGAACTGCACCTCAACTATCTGCACGAAGTGAAGCTCGATACCGAGGTCGAAGTACACACGCAAATCATCGGCCACGACAGCAAACGCCTGCACCTCTATCACAGCCTGCACAAGGTCGGTGACGATCAGGAACTGGCCGGCAACGAACAAATGCTCCTCCACGTCGATCTCGTCGGTCCGCGCTCGGCACCGTTCAGCGCCGACACCTTGAGCCGTCTGCAAGCCATCGTCACCGAGCAGAAAGACCTGCCCGCTCCCGCTTACATCGGCCGCGTCATCGCGCTGCCACCCGCCAGGTAATCCATTGATCGCAAGGAGCCGCCATGAACACCGCTGCCGCTGTTGCCGACTTCCGTACTTATCCGTTGATCAGCGCGCTAAGCGGCGTGCAGAGCCTGGCGGATCGCGTGGCCATTGAATGGGCTGACGGTCGCATCAGCCCGTTTCACCACGTTTGGCTGCGGGACAATTGCCCGTGTGAACGTTGCGTCTACAACGTCACCCGTGAGCAGGTTTTCGAGATTGTCGACGCCGCTGAAGATCTGAAACCCGCAGCCGCACACATCGATACCGACGGCTGCCTGCGCATCGACTGGCAGGACGGCCATCTCAGCCGTTTCGATCCGGGCTGGTTGCGCGCACACGCTTACGACGACGATTCCCGTGCCGAACGACTGGCCGGCAAACCGAAACCCTATCTGTGGCGCAGCGATTTGCAGTTGCCGGTGTTCGAGTACGCGGCGCTGATGAATGACAACGCCGCCCTGCTGCAATGGATGATCGCCATCCGCGACATCGGCCTGACGCAAGTGCGTGGCGTGCCCACCGAGCCCGGTTCGCTGAAGCTCATTGCCCAACGTATTTCGTTCATCCGCGAGAGCAACTTCGGCGTGCTGTTCAACGTGCAATCGAAGGCCGATGCCGACAGCAATGCCTACACCGCTTTCAACCTGCCGTTGCACACCGACCTACCCACTCGCGAGCTGCAACCGGGGCTGCAATTTCTGCATTGCCTGGTGAATGACGCCGAGGGCGGCGAGAGTATTTTTGTCGACGGTTTCGCGATTGCCGATGCGTTGCGCAGCGAAGATCCGGCGGCGTTTCAGGCGTTGTGTGAAATCCCCGTGGAGTTTCGCAACAAGGATCGGCATAGCGACTATCGCTGCCTGGCGCCGATCATTGCTTTGGATGCTCTGGGGCGGGTGGCGGAGATTCGCATGGCGAACTTCTTGCGTGGGGCGTTTGATACGTTGGTGGAACAGATGCCGCTGTTGTATCGGGCGTATCGGCGGTTTATTGCGATGACCCGCGAGCCGCGGTTTCGGCTGATGCAGCGGCTCAATCCCGGCGAGCTGTGGTGCTTTGATAACCGCCGCACGTTGCATGCGCGCAATGCGTTTGATCCGGGCACGGGGGCGCGGCATTTTCAGGGCTGCTATATCGACCGGGATGAGTTGTTGTCGCGGATCCTCGTGTTGCAGCGTTAGACCGTAAAAAGATCGCAGCCATCGGCAGCTCCTACAGAGAAACGCATTCCAATGTAGGAGCTGCCGAAGGCTGCGATCTTTTGCTTTTCACCAGTCCAAAAAAAGCCCCGATACCAGCCGTGACAGGATCGGGGCGCAAGCTACTGTTGAGGAGCTGCCGTGCGAGGGTGACCAAACCTTCGTGAAGCGAGCTTGCGCCAGTGTGCCCACTCCCCTTTCTGTCGAGTTAGCCGAAAACGACCTGTTCATAGTCGTCGCGGCCACGCTGACAAAACGCCCTTGCCGTGCCCGCCCCAGCCTTACAGAATCGAATCAAGACCTCCGTTGCCACAGAAGGATTTGCGTGATGATGTACGCCGATTTGATTGACCAGGAAGATCTGTTGGGCCAGCTCAAGGCGTTGGGTATTCAAGTACCCAGTGGCACGACCGCCGAGCAGGCTTGCGAGTGCGCGGTGCGCGGTCTGGATAATGTTCGCGCGTTTGAACTGCGCAAGATGGTCAAGGACATGTATACCAGCGGCGCCAGTATTCAGCCGGCAGTGCGGCAGGCGATCGACAAACAGTTGTTGCCGGCACTCGCCGATTTCCAGCAAAGCCACAGCGCCTGACAGCAGATCAAAAGATCGCCGCCTTCGGCAGCTCCTACATTGGAACGCATGATCGTTCCCACGCTCTGCGTGGGAATGCCTCAACGGACGCTCCGCGTTCGGTTTTTTGGGACGCAGAGCGTCCCGGGCTGCGTTCCCACGCAGAGCGTGGGAACGATCCTTATCAGAGCCTTACGCTGGCAAACGTCGACTCATTGCGCGCCTGACTCAACGCCGACATCGGCCCCGACAGCGGCGACATCACGATCGCTTGCGGCAGCGGCAGCATCGCCACTTGCTGGGTGGTGTTGGAGCCCACGCGCTCGTCACGCGGCGGAATGCCGAAGTATTCGCGGTAGCACTTGGAGAAGTGCGGCGTCGAGACGAAACCACACACCGACGCCACTTCGATGATCGACATCGGCGTTTGCTTCAGCAGTTGCCGGGCGCGGATCAGGCGCAGCTTCAAGTAATAACGCGACGGCGAGCAATGCAGGTATTTCTGGAACAAGCGCTCCAGCTGTCGACGCGACACGGCCACATACACCGCCAGTTCATCCAGGTCGATTGGCTCTTCGAGGTTGGCTTCCATCAGCGCAACAATTTCCTGCAGTTTCGGCTGGTTGGTGCCGAGCATGTGCTTGAGCGGCACGCGCTGGTGATCCTGTTCGTTGCGGATGCGTTCGTAGACAAACATTTCCGAGATCGCGGCGGACAGTTCACGGCCGTGATCGCGGCTGATCAGGTGCAGCATCATGTCCAGCGGCGCGGTGCCGCCGGAGCTGGTGAAACGGTTACGGTCGAGAGTGAACAGACGCGTGCTCATGGCCACGCGCGGGAAAGCTTCCTGCATCGCCGCGAGACATTCCCAGTGCACGCTGCAATCGAAACCGTCGAGCAACCCGGCGCAGGCCAGTGCCCAACTGCCGGTGCACACGGCGCCGAGACGCTTGGACTGACGCGCCTGACTTTGCAGCCACGAGACGTGCTCACGGGTGACGGTGCGTTGAATGCCGATGCCGCCACAGACGATCACAGTGTCCAGTGGCGGGGCTTTGTGCATGGAGGCGTCAGGAGTGATTTGCAGACCGTCACTGGCCCACACCTGGCCGCCATCGACGGTGAGGGTGCTCCAGCGATACAGCTCGCGACCGGACAATTGGTTGGCCATGCGCAGGGGTTCTACTGCGGAGGCCAGAGAAATCAGCGTGAAATTGTCCAGCAGCAGAAAGCCGATGGATTGAGGCGCACGGTTCTGGGGTTGGGCCCCGGAGTTGAACGACGTCATCGCGGTATCTCCTCACACAAAGCGGGTGATGGCCTCAGGCGGAGGCTCTTGTTATTGCCAGCGTTCTCGCGTGGGAGACGGGCTTTGTTATGACAGAGCAATTGCCATGCCTAAAATTGGATGGCCGTTCAATAACTCCTGAAAACGACGTCGCGACGCGTCTATACGAGCCGTCCGACGAAAGGTATTTCGAAGTGCCATCAGCGACGGGGAAAGCGCGGTTCAGGTGGCTGTGAGCAAATCGGTAGCACTTGTGGGAACTGGCCTGCGCGCGGTTTGCGGGGAGTGTCACCGCAAGCACGGGTGACAGACGGTAGGAGGGCTGGGCGCGTGTAACAGCTGGGAAAGACTCTTATCTGATTGCGACGCGCTAAAAGGTGGCGTGGTTTATTGACCGTGTTCACTTAGCGCGCAGTTTTGACTGGTCTAGCGCTATCGCGAGCAGGCTCACTCCTACATTTGGAATGCGTTCCCCTGTAGGAGTGAGCCTGCTCGCGATTGGGCCGATGCGGTCTCAGCACTCCACAGCGCTGACCGCCAGGCCACCGCGCGATGTCTCTTTATATTTGTCATGCATGTCGGCCCCGGTATCGCGCATGGTGCGAATCACCCGATCCAGCGAGATAAAGTGCTGACCATCCCCGCGCAGCGCCATCTGCGCCGCGTTGATCGCTTTTACCGCGGCAATCGCATTGCGCTCGATGCACGGCACTTGCACCAGACCGCCGACCGGATCGCAGGTCAGCCCAAGGTTGTGTTCCAGGCCAATCTCCGCCGCGTTGCACAACTGCTCCGGCGTAGCACCGAGAATTTCCGCCAGCCCCGCCGCCGCCATTGCGCACGCCGAACCGACTTCACCCTGACAGCCGACTTCGGCGCCCGAGATCGAAGCATTCTTCTTGCACAGAATCCCCACCGCCGCCGCACTCAGGAAGTAGTCGACCACGTTGGCGTCCGTCACCGCTTCGCTGAACTTCATAAAATAGTGCAACACCGCCGGAATGATCCCCGCCGCACCATTGGTCGGCGCCGTGACCATGCGCCCGCCCGCTGCGTTCTCTTCATTCACCGCCAACGCAAACAGGTTGACCCACTCCATTGCACTCAGCGTCGAGCCAATCACATTGGGCTTGCCCAATTCCTGAAGACTGCGATGCAACTTCGCCGCACGCCGCCGCACATTCAAACCGCCGGGCAGGATGCCTTCGTGCTTGAGCCCCTGCTCGACGCAATCCTGCATCGCCCGCCACAGTTTCATTAGCCCAGCGCGGATTTCTTCCTCGCTGCGCCAGACCTTCTCGTTAGCCATCATCAATTCAGCGACGCGCAGGTTGTTCTTATTGCACAGATCCAACAGTTCAACCGCGCTGGAAAAGTCATACGGCAATTCAGTGCGATCCAGATCGACGACACCGCTGGACGCCTGCGCTTCATCCACGACAAAACCGCCGCCAACCGAATAGTAGGTGTCGCGATGCAGTTCGCCGTGATCGCCTTCGGCAACAATCGTCATGGCATTGGGGTGGAACGGCAGATTCTCATCGATCAGACGCATGTCCCGCGCCCAGACAAACGGCACCGACAAACGACCATCCAGTAATAGCGTGTCGGTTTCACGCAGTGCCTGAATGCGCGGGCCAATCTGCGCCGGGTCGATTGCGTCCGGCCATTCGCCCATCAGGCCCATGATCACCGCGTTGTCGCTGCCGTGACCGATGCCGGTGGCTGACAGCGAACCGAACAGCTGCACTTCGATCCGCCGCACCTGTTCCAGTTGATGCTGGCCCCGCAACGACTCGACAAACAACGCCGCCGCGCGCATCGGCCCGACGGTGTGGGAACTGGAAGGGCCGATGCCGATTTTGAACAGGTCGAAAACGCTGATAGCCATTGCTGCAGAGCTCCTGAGGATGCCGGTCCGGGACGCGAAAGCGCCCGCTGGCGGAGCTGCTACGCTCAAGCTGCGATCCGCCGGAATGCCCGCATCATCAGGCTTTTGTCGGAACGCACGGCGTCTGGCACCGACGCACTCATGTCCACCAGCGCCGCGCCGTTTTCGCCCCGGTTTTCACCGTTTTTGTGCGGTTCAGAGGGCTGATCGGGGCAGAAAAAAGCTGTAAACGACGTCACCGACACTAGATACGACCATCCCTGTACTGGATACGACCCCCCCTGTAGGCGTCAGATTTTCACTGGTACATGATCGTTATGACTCGATTGCAAGGCGCCGTGGTAGAGCTGTCTCCAGAACGCCATCCAACCGCAACCTATAAGTGCGGTGGTCCACAGTCGGAACACTGCCAAAAAAAACACCAAGGAGTCCATCCATGAAAGGTTCCCCGTCGTTGTTATTGGCCGCCATGCTGAGTCTGCCGTTACTGGCGCAAGCTGCAGAACCGGCGCAGTGCAGTACCGTGAATTTCTCCGATGTCGGCTGGACCGACATCACCGCGACCACCGCCACCACCTCCGTTGTCCTCAACGCCCTCGGCTACAAGACCAAGACCACCATGATCTCCGTGCCCGTGACCTACAAGTCGCTGGCCGATGGCAAGAACATGGACGTGTTCCTCGGTAACTGGATGCCGACCATGGAAAACGACATCAAGGCCTACCGCGACGCCGGCACGGTGGAAACCGTGCGCACCAACCTCAAGGGCGCCAAGTACACCCTCGCCGTGCCGCAAGCCCTGTATGACAAAGGTCTGCATGACTTCGCCGACATCGCCAAATTCAAAAAAGAACTCGACGGCAAGATCTACGGGATCGAGCCGGGCAACGACGGCAACCGCCTGATCCAGAGCATGATCGACAAGGATGCCTTCGGCCTGAAAACCGCCGGTTTCAAAGTCGTCGAATCCTCCGAAGCGGGCATGCTCTCGCAGGTTGATCGCGCGCAAAAACGCGACACCGCCGTGGTCTTCCTCGGCTGGGCGCCACACCCGATGAACAAGCGCTTCAAGATTCAATACCTGACCGGTGGCGATGATTTCTTCGGCCCCGATTTCGGTGCGGCAACCGTGGCGACCAACACCCGCAAGGGTTACGCCGAGGAATGCAGCAACGTCGGGCAGTTGCTGAAGAACCTGGAGTTCAACGTCGACATGGAAAGCGAACTGATGGGCAACATCCTCGACGACAAAATGAAGCCTGACGCGGCCGCCAAGGCCTGGCTGAAAAAGAATCCACAGGTGCTCGATACCTGGCTCGCTGGCGTGACCACCATTGACGGTAAACCTGGCCTGGAGGCCGTGAAAGCCAAGCTGAATCAGTAATCGCTTATGCCGGGGGAGCTTGCTCCCTCGGGCTGTTTATTTCCTCGCATGCGGACGTTCACTACCATGCTGATTGATCAGAAAATACCTTTAGGCCAGTACATCGCGGGCTTCGTTGAATGGTTGACGCAACACGGCGCCAACACCTTCGACGCAATCGCCGTGACACTGGAAACGATGATCCACGGCGTGACGTTTGCGCTCACCTGGTTCAACCCTTTTGTCTTGATCGGCCTCATCGCCCTGCTCGCGCACTTCATCCAGCGCAAATGGGGATTGACCGTTTTCGTCATCGCGTCCTTTCTGCTGATCCTCAATCTGGGGTACTGGCAGGAAACCATGGAAACCCTCGCCCAGGTGCTGTTCGCGACCCTGGTCTGCGTGGTCATCGGCGTGCCGTTGGGCATCGTCGCCGCGCACAAACCGATGTTCTACACATTAATGCGTCCGGTACTCGATCTGATGCAGACCGTACCGACCTTCGTATACCTCATTCCTACCCTGACCCTCTTCGGGCTGGGTGTGGTGCCGGGCCTGATCTCCACGGTGGTGTTCGCCATCGCTGCGCCGATCCGCCTGACCTACCTGGGCATCCGCGATGTCCCGCAAGAACTGATGGACGCCGGCAAAGCCTTCGGCTGCTCGCGTCGTCAATTGCTCTCACGGATCGAACTGCCACACGCCATGCCGAGCATCGCTGCCGGCATCACCCAGTGCATCATGCTGTCGTTGTCGATGGTGGTGATCGCCGCACTGGTAGGCGCCGACGGACTCGGCAAACCGGTGGTCAACGCACTGAACACTGCTGATATCGCCCTGGGCTTCGAAGCAGGCCTGGCGATCGTACTGCTGGCGATCATGCTCGACCGTATCTGCAAACAACCCGACGCCAAAGTAGGGGGTGACGCATGAGCATAATTCGCTTCGAAGACGTAGACGTAATCTTCTCCAAGGATCCACGCGAAGCGCTAAAGCTGCTCGATCAGGGCATGACCCGCAACGAGATCCTGAAGAAAACCGGGCAGATCGTCGGCGTGGAAAAAGCCACGCTGGACATCAACAAAGGCGAAATCTGCGTACTGATGGGCCTGTCCGGTTCGGGCAAGTCGAGCCTCTTGCGCTGCATCAACGGCCTCAACACCGTGAGCCGCGGCAAGCTGTTCGTCGAGCATGAAGGCAAGCAGATCGACATCGCCTCCTGCACCCCGGCCGAGCTGAAAATGATGCGCACCAAACGCATCGCCATGGTCTTCCAGAAGTTCGCCCTGATGCCGTGGCTGACGGTGCGCGAGAACATCAGTTTCGGTCTGGAAATGCAGGGCCGTCCGGAGAAGGAACGCCGTAAGCTGGTCGATGAAAAACTCGAACTGGTCGGCCTGACGCAATGGCGCAACAAGAAGCCCGACGAACTCTCTGGCGGCATGCAGCAGCGTGTCGGTCTGGCGCGGGCGCTGGCGATGGACGCCGATATTTTGCTGATGGACGAACCGTTCTCGGCACTCGACCCGCTGATCCGCCAAGGTCTGCAGGATGAACTGCTGGAACTGCAACGCAAGCTGAGCAAGACCATTGTGTTCGTGAGTCACGACCTTGATGAAGCACTGAAGCTCGGTAGCCGCATCGCGATCATGAAGGACGGCCGGATCATCCAGTACAGCGTGCCGGAAGAGATCGTGCTGAACCCGGCGGACGACTATGTGCGGACCTTTGTCGCGCACACCAATCCGCTCAACGTGCTGTGCGGGCGCAGCCTGATGCGCACGCTGGACAAGTGCAAACGCATCAACGGTTCGGTGTGCCTGGATCCGGGCGGCGATTCCTGGCTGGACCTGGCCGAAGGCAACACCATCAAGGGTGCGCGGCAGAACGGTTCGGTGCTGGATCTGCAGAACTGGGCGCCGGGACAAGCGGTGGAAGGCCTGGAGCGCAAGCCGACGCTGGTGGACTCGAACATCGGCATGCGTGACGCCTTGCAGATTCGTTATCAGACCGGCAACAAACTGGTGCTGCACGATAACAATCATGTGGTGGGGATCCTGGGCGACAGCGAGCTGTATCACGCGTTGCTGGGCAAGAACCTGGGCTAATAACCCCGGACACAAAAACGCCGCGAGAGGATCGCGGCGTTTTTGTTAGTGCAGATATTCAGCTGTGAATACAGGATCTGTGGCGAGGGGATTTATCCCCGATGGGCCGCGAAGCGGCCCCAAGTCGTCAAACGCGGTAATCCAGGAAAACCGCGTTTGACGGTTGCAGGACTACTTCGCAGCCCATCGGGGATAAATCCCCTCGCCACAATGGTTCTGCGGTGCGGCTGATTGCACTGCAGAACTTCAAGTCTTAGCTATACACCCGGCCAAGGAGCTGCCGATGGCTTTCAAACTGATCGAGCACATCCCGCGTGATCTGATCCTGCGTGAAGCCCATCAGGTCGTAATCCTGGCTGCCGTTGTGCAAATACACTTCAGCGCGGTAGTAACGCTGGCGTGCTTCATCGGACTGCGCCGATTCAGTCGGCGTCGCCAGATAACCGTCCAGGCTGACTTCGTAAACGAAAGGGTTGCCCTCTTCCATCTCGACGCGCACGCCCATGCAGCGCTTGGATTTACCCAACAGCGTCTGCACTTCCAGACCCTGCGCACGCATCTGCGCGGTGGCGTCTTCCAGCGCCGGGCTGACTTGCTTGTCCATGAAACGCTGCACCACCGATTGGCTCGGCTGCAGATCCAGTTGCGTCAGACGCTCGCTGAAACCGCGACGACCGCGCTCTGCCAGTTGCGCTTGCTCCTGTTCGATCTGCACGTCCTGGCGCATCGCCTTGTGCAGGCCGAACATGAAGAACACCAACACCACCGAGAACGGCAGACCGGCCAGCACCACCATGGTTTGCATGGCTTCGAAGTTACCGGCAAACAGCAGACCGATGGTCACCAAGGTGATCACCACCGACCAGAAGATCCGCAGCCAGTGCGGCGCATCTTCGTCGACGTTGCCGCCCTTGCAGGACAGATTCGCCATCATCACCGCGCCAGAATCGGCCGGGGTCAGGAACAGCACGAAGCCAACGAAGATCGACACACCGATGACGACTTTCGACGCCGGGTAATGTTCAAGCAATTGATAGATCGCCATCGACGGCTGTTCCAGCGCCGTCTTGCCAAGCTCCACCGCCCCATGGTTCATCACCAGATCCAGTGCCGAGTTACCGAAGATCGACAGCCAGGCCAAAGTGAAGCCCAGTGGAATCAGCAGCACGCCGGCGACCAGTTCACGCACGGTACGACCACGGGAAATACGCGCGATGAACATGCCTACGAATGGCGCCCAGGAAATCCACCATGCCCAGTAGAACAGCGTCCACAGGCCCATCCAGCGCTCGGACTTGGCGTTGTCGCCTTCGTACACATAAAGGTCAAAGGTTTTCAGCACGATGCCATTGAGGTAATCGCCGATGTTCTGCACGAAGCCGTTGAGCAGGTGCAAAGTCGGGCCGAACAACAGCACGAAAATCAGCAGGCCGCTGAACAGCACGATGTTCAGGTTGGACAGACGACGGATGCCGTTTTCCACGCCGGACACGGCAGCGATGGTCGCCACGGTGCTCATCACGATGATCACGATCAAAAGGTTAGTGTTGCTGTGTTCCATGCCGAACAGGTTTTCCAGGCCCGAGGACACTTGCAGCGAACCAATCCCCAGGTTCGTCACCAGACCCAGCAGGGTCACGAACATGCCGAAGCCGTCCACAGCGTGACCGGCCGCGCCTTTTACCCAACGCTCGCCGACCAGCGGATACAGTGCCGAACGCAAGGCCAGCGGCTGGTTATGACGGTAAGCGAAGTAAGCAACAGCCAAGCCGACCAGTGCGTAGATCGCCCAGCCGTGCAGGCCCCAATGCAAGAAAGTCAGCTGTACAGCCTGACGCGCGGCCATGTTGCTGGCCGATGCGCCTTCCGGCGGATTGAAATAGTGATCCAGCGGCTCGGATGCGCCGAAGTACAGCAGCGAAATACCGATACCCGACGAGAACAGCATCCCCGCCCAGGCGCCGTAACTGAAATCCGGGGTGTCGTCCTTGCTGCCCAGTTTGAGTTTGCCGTACGAGGAAAACGCCAGGCCCACGACAAATACCAGGTAGGCGGCAATCACCACCATGTAGTACCAGCCGAAGCTGCGCGACAACCAGGCCTGAGCGATACCCAACAGTCTGCCGGCCTCTTGCGGGGCGATAATCAGAATGGCGGTCAACAACAGAATCAGCGCGGTAGAGGTGTAAAACACCCAACCGTTGACCGTCACCTTCTCGGGCGGGGTCTTTATAAGCGAGGCAGAACTCATGGCACAAATGCTCCAGGCAGTGCGAGAGAAGAACACAAGGCAACACGGAACCCGACCAATCGGTTAGTTGGCAGCCGACCGGCGGGTGATATAAAGACACCCCGAAAAAAGCCCGAACCTGCCGAAATGGCGCTGCGAATCGCTTTCGTGGCCGAAGGTGGACGGACGTTCATCCGAAACCTGGCCCTGAGCGTCTTGCCCTTTCAACACGTCCATCGAATCGCGAACCGCGCCATGCCCCATACAGGTTTCGAGCATTTTCGGATGTCGGTTTTATCGCCACTTACACGTAGGAAAAATCTGTAGGCAGCGACGATTTGTCGCAGATCTTATTCTTTGTTGATTGAACGTTCAATCAAAACAAAATAGACTGGCCGTCAATCCGATAGGCGTCATTCGCCGCTCGGAAGGCCTAAGGAGATGTGCAAGATGCCCAAGGTCGGTATGCAACCCATCCGCCGCCAACAACTGATCGAAGCCACTTTGCAGGCGGTCGATCAGGTCGGAATGGGGGACGCCAGCATTGCGCTGATCGCCCGTTTGGCCGGTGTCTCGAATGGCATCATCAGTCATTACTTTCAGGACAAGAACGGCCTGATTGCCGCCACGATGCGGTATCTGATGACCGCCCTCAGCGAGAGCGTCACCGCGCGCCGTCAGGCGCTGGCAGATGACAGCCCACGGGCGCATCTGCAGGTGATCATCGAAGGCAACTTCGACGCCAGCCAGGTCAATGGCCCGGCAATGAAAACCTGGCTGGCCTTTTGGGCCACCAGCATGCACCAGCCGTCTTTGCACAGGTTGCAGCGGATCAACGATCACCGTCTGTATTCCAACCTGTGCTGCCAGTTCCGCCGCGTGTTGCCGCTCGAAGATGCGCGCAGCGCAGCGCGTGGCCTGGCAGCGTTGATTGACGGCTTGTGGTTGCGCGGCGCTTTGTCGGGAGACGCTTTCGACACGGCGCAGGCGCAACAGATCGCTTACGAATACATGGATTTCCAATTGGCCAAGAAGGTGAGCTAGAGCACACAGAAAACGCTCGGCCCCTGAACGCCACCGCAGCCTCACCGCGGTGGTCAACGCCAACCACCAATGCACTTGCGAGGACACTATGGCCCGTTTCGAACTGCAAAAACTTTACATCGATGGCGCGTACTCGGACGCCGGCAGCGATGCCACCTTCGAAGCCATCAACCCGGCTAACGGTGAAGTCCTCGCACTGGTGCAACGTGCGACCAAGGAAGACGTCGAGCGCGCTGTGGTCAGCGCTGAAAAGGGCCAGAAAATCTGGGCCGCGATGACCGCCATGGAGCGTTCGCGCATCCTGCGTCGTGCCGTCGACATCCTGCGCGAGCGCAACGATGAACTGGCCGCGCTGGAAACCCTGGACACCGGTAAATCCTTCTCCGAAACCAAGTACGTCGACATCGTTACCGGCGCTGACGTGCTGGAATACTACGCAGGCCTGGTGCCGGCGATCGAAGGCGAGCAGATTCCACTGCGCGACACTTCTTTCGTCTACACCCGTCGCGAGCCGCTGGGCGTTGTCGCCGGTATCGGCGCGTGGAACTACCCGATCCAGATCGCTCTGTGGAAATCCGCGCCAGCCCTGGCGGCCGGTAACGCGATGATCTTCAAGCCAAGCGAAGTCACCTCGCTGACCACCCTGAAACTGGCCGAGATCTACACCGAAGCCGGCGTTCCAAACGGTGTGTTCAACGTCCTGACCGGCAGCGGCCGTGAAGTCGGCACCTGGCTGACCGAGCACCCGCGCATCGAAAAAATCTCCTTCACCGGCGGCACCGACACCGGCAAGAAGGTGATGGCCAGCGCTTCGGCATCGTCGCTGAAAGACGTGACCATGGAACTGGGCGGCAAGTCCCCGCTGATCATCTGCGACGACGCCGATCTCGACCGCGCTGCCGACACCGCGATGATGGCCAACTTCTACAGCTCCGGTCAGGTCTGCACCAACGGCACTCGCGTGTTCGTTCCGGCGCACCTGAAAGCCGCTTTCGAAGCCAAGATCGTTGAACGCGTTGCACGCATCCGCATCGGCAACCCGGAAGACGAGAACACCAACTTCGGCCCGCTGGTCAGCTTCGCGCACATGGAAAGCGTGCTGGGCTACATCGCCAAGGGTAAAGAGCAAGGCGCCCGCGTCCTGTGCGGCGGCGAGCGTCTGACCGACGGCGAATTCGCCAAAGGCGCATTCGTCGCGCCAACCGTGTTCACCGATTGCACCGACGACATGACCATCGTTCGTGAAGAAATCTTTGGTCCGGTGATGGCGATCCTCTCCTACGAAACCGAAGAAGAAGTGATCCGCCGCGCCAACGACACCGACTTCGGCCTGGCCGCCGGCATCGTCACCAAAGACCTGAACCGCGCGCACCGCGTGATTCATCAACTGGAAGCCGGTATCTGCTGGATCAACGCCTGGGGCGAGTCCGACGCAAAAATGCCGGTCGGCGGCTACAAGCAGTCGGGTGTTGGCCGTGAAAACGGCATCAGCTCGCTGAACAACTTCACCCGCATCAAATCGGTACAGGTCGAGCTGGGCGATTACGTTTCGGTGTTCTAACCCGAGATTTGCATTGCCCGCGAAGGCCTCTTCGCTGGCAAGCCAGCTCCCACAGGTTTGGGGTCGTCCATCAAATCTGTGGCAGCCCCCAATCTTTGTGGGAGCTGGCTTGCCAGCGATTCGAGTGCGCAGCACTCGCCGAGGTCAGACCTGACCATATCTAAAGAGGGTGCATCCAATGTCCCAAGAATTCGATTACATCATCATCGGTGCCGGCTCGGCCGGTAACACCCTGGCGACCCGTCTGACTGAAGACGCCGGCGTCACCGTTCTGCTGCTCGAAGCAGGCGGCCCTGACTATCGCCTCGACTTCCGCACGCAAATGCCGGCTGCTCTGGCGTTCCCGCTGCAAGGTCGTCGCTACAACTGGGCGTACGAAACCGACGCCGAGCCACACATGGACGGTCGCCGGATGGAATGCGGTCGCGGCAAAGGCCTCGGCGGTTCTTCGCTGATCAACGGCATGTGCTACATCCGTGGCAACGCGATGGACTACGACGGCTGGGCGAAACTGCCGGGCCTGGAAAACTGGTCTTACCTGGACTGCCTGCCGTACTTCCGTAAAGCCGAAACCCGCGACATCGGCCCGAACGATTACCACGGTGGCGAAGGCCCGGTCAGCGTGACCACGCCGAAGGCTGGCAACAACCCGCTGTTCCACGCCATGGTTGAAGCTGGCGTACAAGCCGGTTACCCGCGCACCGAAGACTTGAACGGTTACCAGCAGGAAGGCTTCGGCCCGATGGACCGCACCGTGACGCCGAACGGCCGTCGTGCTTCCACCGCCCGTGGCTACCTCGACACCGCGAAAAAGCGTTCGACCCTGACCATCGTCACCCACGCCCTGACCGACAAGATTCTGTTTGAAGGCAAGCGCGCGGTCGGCGTGCGTTATCTGGTCGGTTCGGCGGAAGAGCGCGTTGAAGCCAAAGCGCGTAAAGAAGTGCTGCTGTGCTCCGGCGCCATCGCTTCGCCGCAGATTCTGCAGCGCTCCGGAGTCGGCCCGGCCGAACTGTTGAAGTCGCTCGACATCCCGGTGGTTCACGACCTGCCAGGCGTTGGTGAAAACCTGCAGGATCACCTTGAGCTGTACCTGCAATACGCTTGCACCCAACCGGTTTCGCTGTACCCGTCGCTGCTCTGGTACAACCAGCCGGCCATCGGTGCAGAGTGGCTGTTCAACGGCACCGGCATCGGCGCCAGCAACCAGTTCGAAGCCGGCGGTTTCATCCGTTCGCGTCCGGAATTCGAATGGCCGAACATTCAGTACCACTTCTTGCCGGTGGCGATTAACTACAACGGCAGCAACGGTGTGAAAGAGCACGGTTTCCAGGCGCACATGGGTTCCATGCGTTCGCCGAGCCGTGGTCGCATCCAGGCCAAGTCGAAAGACCCGCGCCAGCACCCGAGCATCCTGTTCAACTACATGGCCACCGAGCAAGACTGGCAGGAATTCCGCGACGGCATCCGCCTGACCCGTGAAATCATGCAGCAACCTGCGCTGGACGCTTTCCGTGGCCGCGAAATCAGCCCGGGCATCGAAGTGCAAACCGATGAGCAGCTGGACAAGTTCATCCGCGAGCACGCCGAAACCGCGTTCCACCCGTCCTGCTCGTGCAAGATGGGCACCGACGAGATGGCTGTAGTGGATGGCGAAGGTCGCGTGCACGGCATGCAGAGCCTGCGTGTGGTCGATGCCTCGATCATGCCGATCATCACCACCGGCAACCTGAACGCGCCGACGATCATGATCGCCGAGAAAATCGCCGACAAGATCCGTGGCCGCCAGCCGCTGCCGCGCAGCACCGCGCCGTACTACGTAGCGGGCGATGCACCGGTCAAAGGCAAGCCGATGCGTGATATCACCCCAGTTGCTCAGTAATTCAGTTACACCGCATCAAGGCTGATCGCGAGCAGGCTCACTCCTACAAGGATCTGTAGGAGTGAGCCTGCTCGCGATGAGGCCCTACAAATCAGCATCCCTCTTCCTGATTCACAGTAAATCCCCCTACACCCCCTCTTCACTTGATCCTACCCCCACGCAGGCCTACTCTAGACCTCGCGCAACCGTTTCACCCCCTTCCTCGCCGTAGCTCTACCGCTTCCCCCTGACAAGGAGGTTCCCGAATGTTCGATTTCCACCCCCAGCTCAAGCAGCGCTTCGCTGCCTTGCGCACGGGCGCTGAGTTTTTTTCCCTGCGGTATGTACGCGAGTCCGGACAGTACCTGTCGGTACGCAAGAACGTCGCCGAACCACCAAGCCTGAGCCGTGACGAAGGTGCGATGCTCACCGTTCGCGTCAATGGCGTTGAGGCCTACGCGGCCACCAATGACTTGTCGCAACAAGGCCTGCAAGCCGCGCTTGAACGCGCCGAACTGCAAGCCCGCCGGCTCAAGCCGCACGCCTTGCTCGACCTGCGTGATCAGCCGGTGTCCAGCGACCGCGCTGATTACTTTTCACCCAATCTCGAACAACCCTTTCCGTCCCTGAGCGAATGCTTCGAGCTGCTCGGTGCGGAATCCGCCTCGGTGCCAAAGGATGAGCGCCTGGTGAATTGGGAAGTGAGCATCGGCATCACCCACGTCGAACAGATCTACCTGAGCAGCGCCGGGGCTGAATTGCGCCAGGCCCAGCGCTTCGTCTATCCAGGCCTCGACGTCACCGCCTACGACGGCAACGACAGCCAGACCCGCAGCCTCGGCCGCGAAAACTTCGGCCAACAGGGCGGCGCGGACGTGATCAGCCGCTGCGGCCTGATCGGCGCCGGCCCGCAAGTCGCCGATCAGGCGCTGCAACTGCTGCTCGCGCCGAACACGCCGCAAGGCCCGCGCGACCTGCTGTTAATGCCCGATCAGATGATGCTGCAGATCCACGAATCCATCGGCCACCCGCTGGAACTCGACCGCATCCTCGGCGACGAGCGCAATTACGCTGGCACCAGTTTCGTCAAAGCCAGCGACTTCGGCAGCCTGCAATACGGCTCGAAACTGCTCAACGTGACCTTCGATCCGGGCATTCCCGAAGAGCTCGCCAGCTACGGCCATGACGACGACGGCAGCCAGGCGAGCAAACAATTTTTGATCCGCGAAGGTCTGTTGCTGCGGCCGCTGGGCGGTGCGCTGTCGCAGTTCCGTGCCGGCATGGACGGCGTCGCCAACAGCCGTGCCTGCGGCTGGAACCGCGCGCCGATCGACCGCATGGCCAACCTCAATATCGAACCGGGCGATCAGCCGTTGAACAAGCTGATCGAAGGCATCGAGCACGGCATTTTGATGAGCACCAACCGTTCGTGGTCGATCGACGATGCGCGCAACAAATTCCAGTTCGGCTGTGAATGGGGCCAGTTGATCGAGAACGGTGAACTCAAAGGCGTGGTAAAAAACCCGAACTACCGGGCGATTTCCGCGCACTTCTGGAAAAGCCTGCGCGCCGTCGGCGACGCCAACACCGTCAAGGTGCTCGGCACGCCTAACTGCGGCAAGGGCGAACCGAACCAGGTGATCCGCGTCGGCCACGCTTCGCCGGCCTGTGTATTCAGCAACGTTGATGTGTTTGGGGGAGACGCCTGATGAGCATTTCGAAGAGTCAGTCCGACGCCTTCAAGGTCATGGTCAATTGGCTGCGCGACAGCGTGCGCGAGCCGGAACAGTTCACCCTCAGCTATGCCGCCGAGTCTTCGGCGTTCGTGCGTTTCAACCACGCCAAGGTGCGCCAGGCCGGGCAAGTGCAGCAGGCCAACATCGTTCTGAAGCTGATCAACGACGGGCGTCACGCCGACCTGCAAGTCACCCTGTCCGGTGATCAGGAAGGCGATCTGCAGCGCCTCGCCGAAGGTCTGCAACAACTGCGCGAAACCCTGCCGCTGCTGCCGCAGGATCCGTATTTGCTGCTCAACCACAACGGCTGGCAGAGCCAGAACGTGCAGGAACATCCGTTGCCGGACACGGAACAGGTGGTCGATGAAATCTGCGCGGCGGCTGAAGGTCTCGACTTGGTGGGATTCTATGCCGCCGGCCCGATCAGCCGTGGTTTCGCCAGTTCTTCGGGGGCGTTTGGCTGGCATCAGGCGAACAGCTTCAACTTCGATTTCAGCCTGTTTCACGAGAACGGCGAAGCGGTGAAAGCCAGCTACGCCGGGCATGACTGGAGCAGCGAAGGGTTCGCCAAGCGCTTCGGTCAGGCGCGCGAGCAACTGGAATTTCTCGGTCGGCCGCTGCGCACCCTGGCGCCGGGGCAGTACCGCGCGTATCTGGCGCCAGCGGCGTTGGAAGAAATCATGGGCATGTTGAGCTGGGGCGGATTTTCGGCGCAGTCGATCGCGAGCAAAAGCAGTCCGTTGCAGAAGTTGTATGTCGGCGATCAAGCGTTCAGTCCGCTGGTGTCGCTGGACGAGAAGGTCAGCGATTCACTGAGCCCGGCGTTTTCCGGTGAGGGTTATCCGCGCAGCGATCTGCGTTTGATCGTTGAGGGCAAGGCTGGCGATCAACTGGTCGGCTCGCGCAGTGCCGCCGAATACGGCTTGACGGCCAACGGTGCCAGCGGCGGTGAATCGCCGAGTGCGCTGAACATGGCTGCCGGTGATCTGTCTCAGGCAGAGATCCTCAAGCAGTTGGGCACCGGGTTGTACATCAGCAACCTGTGGTACCTGAACTTCTCGGATCAACCGGCGGCGCGCATGACCGGTATGACTCGTTTTGCGACCTTCTGGGTCGAGAACGGCGAAATTCAGGCGCCGGTGAGCACCATGCGTTTTGACGACAGCGCTTACAGTCTGCTGGGTTCGCAACTGGAGGCGCTGACGGCAGAGCGCGAGTTGCTTTTGTCAGCGAGTACGTACAGCCAGCGCAATACCTCGTCGGCATTGCTGCCGGGCGCGTTGGTCAGCCGTTTGACCTTGACCCTGTAAAACAAAGATCCCTGGCACACAGGGGATCAACTGTTGGAATAGAAACTGTGGCGAGGGGATTTATCCCCGCTGGGTCGCGCAGCGCCCCCAAAAGATGGGACTGCTGCGCACTCCAGCGGGGATAAATCCCCTCGCCACAGGGTTTCATGTTTGAACAAGAATCTGGATTAACCACCCATCAGAGGTTCCATGCCCAACCGCCCGCCTCTCGACGCCATCACCGCCCGCTGGTTGCCGTGGGTCGTGGCCATTGCGTTTTTCATGCAGTCCCTCGACGGCACCATTCTCAACACCGCCCTGCCCGCCATGGCCCGCGATCTCGCCGAGGATCCGTTGCGCATGCAGGGTGTGATCATTGCCTACATGCTCACCGTGGCATTGCTGATCCCGGCCTCTGGCTGGATCGCCGACCGCTTCGGCACCAAGAAAATCTTCTTCGGCGCGATCCTGCTGTTCAGTTTCGGCTCTTTGCTTTGCGCGCTGTCGAGCAGCCTGAGCATGCTGATCGGCGCCCGAGTGATTCAGGGCCTGGGCGGTGCGCTGATGTTGCCGGTCGGGCGCTTGGTGGTGTTGCGTGCTTATCCGCGATCCGAACTGGTGCGGATCATGGGCTTCATCACCATTCCCGGTCTGCTCGGCCCGTTGATCGGCCCGACCATGGGCGGCTGGATGGTCGAATACCTGACGTGGCACTGGATCTTCCTGATCAACCTGCCGGTCGGCGTCATCGGTTGCTATGCGGTGTGGAAGTTCATCCCCGACCTGCGCGGCACCGAGCGTACTCGCTTCGATAGTTTGGGTTTCCTGCTGTTCGGCGCGGCGATGATCCTCATCACCATCGCCATGGAAGGCCTCGGCGAACTGCACTTGCCGCACCTGCGGGTGATGTTGCTGCTGTTCGGCGGCATGGCCTGTCTGGCGGCATACTGGTTGCGCGCCGGGCACATCGAAAACCCGCTGTTTGCGCCGTCGCTGTTCAAGACCCGCACCTTTGCCGTCGGCATTCTTGGCAACCTGTTCGCGCGTTTGGGCAGCGGCGCGTTGCCGTTTCTGGTGCCGTTGCTGCTGCAAGTGGCGCTGGGTTATTCACCGTCGCAAGCGGGGATGAGCATGCTGCCACTGGCGGCTGCGGCGATGATCGCCAAGTGGGTGGCGCGACCGTTGATTGAGCGACTTGGTTATCGCATCGTCCTCACCGGCAACACGCTTGCGCTGGGGATCATGCTGGCGAGCATGGGGCTGGTCAGCGAACAGACTCCGTACTGGTTGCTACTGTGTTTGCTGGCGGTGCTTGGCGCGATCAACTCGCTGCAATTTACGGCGATGAACACGGTGACGTTGATCGATCTGGATGACGCGAGCGCCAGTAGCGGCAACAGCTTGCTGTCGGTGGTGGCGCAGTTGTCGTTGAGTCTGGGCGTGGCGTGCGCGGGTGCTTTGCTTGGCGGGTTTACGGCGGAGGTCGGTAATGATGGTGTGGAGACTGTGCTCGGCGCCTTCCAGCTGACCTTCGTCACTGTCGGGATCATGGCGATGCTCGCGGCGACGATCTTCTCGCAACTGTCGAAAGAAGACGGCCGCCGCGCCAAGCGTCCTGAAGAACATATCGAACACTGATTCATGCTGAAGGGCTTCTGTGAGAAGGGAATTGTGGTGAGGGGCTTTTGTGGTGAGGGGATTTATCCCCGATGGGTTGCGTAGCAGCCCCAAAAAGACTGTATGCGGTCAGCCTGACAAACTGAGGTGACAGATTTGGGGGCGCTGCGCACCCCATCGGGGATAAATCCCCTCGCCACAGATGAGTTCCTGCACAACAGGGGCTCAGTGGTTTTAGTCGCTGTTCGTCCAGAACTTTCGAGGAAAGTGGCACGGGGCTGCTACACTGCGCGACATTTTGTTTTGCAGGCCAGTCCCGTGACCACCATCGCCACCGCTTTTAATACTCTGCCGCTGTCCGCCGCCATGCTGGCTAACCTCGAATCCCTCGGTTATGCCCAGATGACGCCGATCCAGGCGCAGAGCTTGCCGGTGATCCTCAAGGGGATGGACCTCATCGCCCAGGCCAAGACCGGCAGCGGCAAGACCGCCGCGTTCGGCATCGGTCTGCTCAACCCGATCAACCCGCGTTATTTCGGTTGCCAGGCGCTGGTGATCTGCCCGACGCGTGAGCTGGCCGACCAGGTCGCCAAGGAAATCCGTCGTCTGGCCCGTGCCGAAGACAACATCAAAGTCCTGACCCTGTGCGGCGGCGTGTCGTTTGGCCCGCAGATCGCTTCGCTGGAGCACGGCGCGCATATCATCGTCGGCACCCCGGGGCGCATTCAGCAGCACCTGCGCAAGGGTTCGCTGGTCCTCGATGGCCTGAACACGCTGATCCTCGACGAAGCCGATCGCATGCTCGACATGGGTTTCTACGATGCGATCGAAGACATCATCGTCAAGACCCCGGAGCGTCGTCAGACTCTGCTGTTCTCCGCGACTTACCCGGTGGGCATCAAGCAACTGGCATCGAAGTTCATGCGTGATCCGCAAACGGTGAAAGCCGAAGCGTTCCACGACGACACGCAGATCGAGCAGCGCTTCTACGAGATTTCCCCGGAAGATCGCATGAGCGTGGTGACCAAAGTCCTGCACCACTTCCGCCCTGCTTCGTGCGTGGCGTTCTGCTTCACCAAGCAGCAAGTGCAGGAAACCGTTGATCACCTGACCGCCAAAGGCATTTCCGCCGTCGGCCTGCACGGCGATCTCGAACAGCGTGACCGCGATCAGGTGCTGGCGATGTTCGCCAACCGCAGTACTTCGGTACTGGTCGCCACCGACGTCGCCGCCCGTGGTCTGGACATCGATGCGCTGGACATGGTGATCAACGTCGAGCTGGCGCGCGATTCGGAAATCCACATTCACCGCGTCGGCCGTACTGGTCGCGCTGGCGAGAAAGGCATCGCGATCAGTCTGGTTGCTCCGGGTGAAGCGCACCGCGCGCAAGCCATCGAGCAACTGCAAAAATCGCCGCTGAACTGGGATCAGGTCGATAACCTCAAGTCCCAGGGCCTCGCGCCGCTGCAGCCGCCGATGACCACGCTGTGCATCGGTGCTGGCCGTAAAGACAAGGTTCGTCCGGGCGACATTCTTGGCGCACTGACGGGTGATGCCGGTATTCCGGGTGCTCAGGTTGGCAAGATCGCGATCTTTGACTTCCAGGCTTACGTCGCTGTTGACCGCACCGTGGCCATGCAAGCCTTGCAGCGCCTGAACGACGGCAAGATCAAGGGCCGCTCGCTGCGCGTCCGCATCCTCTGACCTGATCGTTCCCACGCTCTGCGTGGGAATGCATCCCGTGACGCTCCGCGTCACATAACAACGGACGCAGAGCGTCCATGGCAGCATTCCCACGCAGAGCGTGGGAACGATCATTGTGTGAGGACACCGTTTTGCGCTCTACCGAAGTCGTGATCATTGGCGCTGGCGCCGCTGGGTTGATGTGTGCACTGACCGCCGCTGGGCGTGGGCGTCAGGTGTTGCTGCTCGACCATGCGAACAAGGCCGGCAAGAAAATCCTGATGTCGGGCGGTGGCCGCTGCAATTTCACCAACATGTACACCGAGCCAAGCAATTTCCTCTCGCAGAACTCGCATTTCTGTAAATCCGCACTGGCGCGTTACACCCAGTGGGATTTCATCGGCATGGTCGCCAAGCACTCCGTGCCCTACCACGAGAAAAAACTCGGCCAGTTGTTCTGCGATAACAAATCCAGCGACATCCTCGAAATGCTCCTCACCGAGTGCGATCAGGCCGGCGTCGAGTTGCATCTGGACACGTCGATCCAGACCATCGAGAAAGTCGAAAGCGGTTACCTGCTCGACACCACCCTAGGTCAGGTCCATTGCCAGTCGCTGGTGATCGCCACCGGCGGCCTGTCGATCCCGACGCTGGGCGCCACCGGTTTTGGTTATCAGGTGGCCAAGCAGTTCGGCCATGAACTGCTGCCGACCCGTGCCGGGCTGGTGCCGTTCACCATCACCGATCAGCTCAAGGAACTGTGTACCGAGCTGTCCGGGACGTCGGTGGATTGCCTGGTCAGCTGCAACGATCAGAGCTTTCGCGAGAACATCCTGTTTACTCACCGCGGTCTCAGCGGCCCGGCGATTTTGCAGATCTCCTCGTTCTGGGAATCCGGCGACACGGTCGAGATCAACCTGCTGCCGGATCACGACGCGGCGAGCTGGCTGCAACAGCAAGTGGCCGAGCGGCCCAACAGCGAGCTGAAAACTTTGCTGGGTGAAATCTTCACCAAGAAGATGGCCAACCTGCTGGCGGATAACTGGTTCGTGTCCAAGCCGATGAAGCAGTACACCCACGCTGAGTTGGCGGAAATCGCCGAGAAGCTCGGCAGCTGGAAAGTCGTGCCGGCGGGCACGGAAGGCTATCGCACTGCAGAGGTAACACTCGGTGGCGTTGATACCCGCGAAGTGTCGTCCAAGACCATGGAATCGCTGAAAAGCCCGGGCCTGTATTTCATTGGCGAAGTGCTCGACGTCACCGGCCACCTGGGCGGCTTCAACTTCCAGTGGGCCTGGGCCTCCGGCTACGCCGCCGCGCAATACGCCTGACCGAAACAACACTCCCCCTGTAGGAGCTGCCGCAGGCTGCGATCTTTTGATCCTGTTTTTTAAGATCAAGATCAAAAGATCGCAGCCTTCGGCAGCTCCTACAAGGGGTCGCGGGGCGATCAAGGAACACTTTTTGCTGTCAGATGTGATCGGCGCCATTGCGTCGGCGTCATTACTGGCTCAATTTAGCGGCATCGCCTCGGAAGGCCTTCGCACTTCATGTCCTCGACCTCGTTTCGTCAGTCTTTGCGGCGCCTGTGGGCGCTGGATAAATTCAGCTACAGCGTGCGGGTGTTCATCGCCCTGACCGGCAGCATGGCGCTGTGTTGGTATCAGGATGAAATGGGCCTGCTGATCCCGTTGTTCCTGGGGATTATCGCCAGCGCCCTGGCCGAAACCGACGACAGTTGGCAGGGCCGCCTCAATGCCCTCGCCGTGACGCTGGTGTGCTTCAGCATCGCCGCGCTGTCGGTGGAATTGCTCTTCCCCTACCCCATCGTGTTTGCCATTGCCCTGGCGCTGGCGAGTTTCGGCCTGACCATGCTCGGTGCGCTCGGCGAGCGTTATGGGGCGATTGCTTCGGCGACGCTGATTCTGTCCGTGTACACGATGATCGGCGTCGATCAACGCGGTGGCGCGGTCACCGATTTCTGGCACGAACCGATGCTGCTGGTCGCGGGTGCCGCGTGGTACGGCTTGCTCTCGGTGGTGTGGCAGGCGCTGTTTTCCAACCAGCCGGTGCAGCAAAGTCTGGCGCGGTTGTTTCGCGAATTGGGTTTTTACCTGAAGCTGAAAGCCTCGTTGTTCGAGCCGATCCGCCAGTTGGACGTCGAAGCCCGGCGACTGGAGCTGGCGCAACAAAACGGCCGCGTGGTCGCTGCACTCAACAGCGCCAAGGAAATCATTCTGCACCGCGTCGGCAATGGTCGCCCCGGTTCGAAAGTCAGCCGCTACCTGAAACTGTACTTCCTCGCGCAAGACATTCACGAACGCGCCAGCTCTTCGCACTATCCGTACAACGCCCTCGCTGATGCGTTTTTCCACAGTGACGTGCTGTTCCGCTGTCAGCGCCTGCTGCGCCAACAAGGCAAAGCCTGCCGCGCGCTGGCCGAATCGATCCAGATGCGCCAGCCGTTCACCTACGACGCGAGCTTTGCCGAAGCGCTGAGCGACCTCGACGCTTCCCTCGAACACCTGCGCATCCAGAGCAACCCGGCCTGGCGCGGATTGCTGCGCTCGCTGCGCGCACTGGCGGCCAACCTCGGCACCCTCGACCGTTTGCTCAGCGACGCGAGCAACCCCGACGCCCTGGCCGATGCGACCGACAGCAGCCTGCTCGACCGCTCGCCGCGCAACTTCAAGGACGTCTGGATTCGCCTGCGCACGCAACTGACGCCGACGTCGCTGTTGTTCCGTCACGCCCTGCGCCTGCCGCTGGCGTTGATCATCGGCTATGGCATGGTGCATCTGATTCACCCGTCGCAAGGCTACTGGATCATCCTCACCACGCTGTTCGTCTGCCAGCCGAACTACGGCGCCACCCGACGCAAACTCGGTCAGCGGATTTTCGGCACGGCCATCGGCCTGACCGTGGCCTGGGCGCTGTTCGATCTGTTCCCGAGCCCGTTGGTGCAGTCGTGTTTCGCCATCGCCGCCGGCGTGGTGTTCTTTACCAACCGCACCACCCGCTACACCCTGGCGACTGCAGCGATCACCATCATGGTGCTGTTCTGCTTCAACCAGGTGGGCGACGGTTACGGGATGTTCCTGCCACGACTGTTCGATACCCTGCTCGGCAGTTTGATTGCCGGGCTCACGGTGTTCCTGTTCCTGCCGGACTGGCAGGGTCGACGCCTGAACAAAGTGCTGGCCAACACCCTGACCTGCAACAGCATCTATTTACGGCAGATCATGCAGCAATACGCCGCCGGCAAGAGCGACGACCTCGCCTACCGTCTGGCCCGACGCAATGCGCACAACGCCGATGCGGCGCTGTCGACGACGCTGGCGAACATGCTCATGGAGCCGGGGCATTTCCGTAAGGAAGCGGATGTCGGTTTCCGTTTCCTGGTGCTGTCGCACACGTTGCTGAGTTATCTGTCAGGGCTGGGTGCGCATCGCGAGACTCAATTGCCGGCGGAGGTGCGCGAACATCTGATTGATGGCGCCGGGGTGAAGCTGGCGGCGAGTATCGATGAAATCGCCCAAGGGCTGGCGAGCAAGCAGCCGGTGGCGATTCAGAGCGACGAGGAAGAAGCGCTGGCCAATGAGCTGGAACAGATGGCCGATGAGATTGATGAGGGGCAACGGTTGGTGCAGACGCAGTTGGCGTTGATCTGCCGGCAGTTGGGGCCGTTGCGCACTTTGGCGGCGCACCTGATCAAGGACACCTCAGAAATCAGCGGCGGTTGACAGGGCGTCATCGCGAGCAGGCTCACTCCTACAGGGGAACGCATTCCAAATTGTAGGAGTGAGCCTGCTCGCGATAGGGCCATCTGCCGCACCGACAATTCTGGATCAACCCTCACATCCCATGCTGGCGAAGCAGCCGGTCATAACTGCCATCCGCCTTCATCGCCGCAATCGCCTTATCAAACCCCGCGACAATCTGCTCATGCTGCGGATTCTTCAGGCTGACCAAAATATGCAGGCTGTTCTCACTCAACGGCTTGGGCAAAAACTCCACTGCGTTGCGCACCTTGGCGGATTCCCGCGCCAGGTAATACTTGGCCACGTACTCATCCTCCAGCGTCAACTTGACCCGATCCGCCGCGAGCATGCGCACGGCCATGGCAAAGTTATGCACAGGCACTTTCTGCAGTGCGGTGTCGGCATCGAACGGCGCTGAATAGGCATAACCGCGCACCACCGCAATCGGATAGGTGTGCAGTTGTTGCAGATTGGCATAGTCGAGTGGCGTGTCTTTGCGCTTGAGAAACCGGATGCGGTTGAGCAGGTATTCCCCGGAAAACTCCCCGAGCCTGGTCCGCTCGTCGTTGTACCAGGCGTTGACCAGCACATCGTAACGGCCCTCACCAACCCCCAGCAGCGCCCGCGCCCAAGGCACCTGCTCATAACCGCTGGCATAACCGGCCCGGGCCAGCGCGGTGCTGACAATGTCGGTGGCCAGGCCACCATTGACCAGCGTGTCGTCGGTAAAGGGCGGCCAGATATCAAACACCAGCCGCAGCTTCTCCGCTGCAGCGCTTTGACTCAGCAACAGCAATCCGATCAAAGCAAAGGCTCGATGCAATCGCGGCATGCTTGAAAATCCTTAGCGGGCGGGCTGCCCAGCGTGTTTTCAGTCAAAACCCCAAGGCCCCTTACCGGCGAAACCCAGGCACTAACATTAGCTCAATGGAGCCAAGGCACTGCGCTCACCAGCAGATTACACAAAGAAGTCATCCGTGCGAGAAAGGAATGATGGCATTTTGACCTTTGTCACAGACTCTTACGCCATACAGACATCTTTGGCGCGGGCGCTTAGTATCGAGCGACACGTTCAAGGAATCGGCACATGACAATCGAGTGGGTCTGCAAACATCACAGTGATCTGGGCAAGGAACAGTTGTACGCGCTATTGAAGCTGCGGTCGGACGTGTTCGTGGTCGAACAGAAATGCGCCTATCCGGACCTCGACGGCCAGGATCTGGAAGGTGATACCTATCATTTGATGGGGTGGGATGACGACCAGTTGATGGCTTATCTGCGTCTGCTCGACCCGGAGTCTCAGGGCGGCGACGTGGTGATCGGCCGCGTGATTACCGCGCCGCAAGGTCGAGGCAAAGGGTTGGGGCACGAGATGATGGAACAGGCGCTGAAACAGGCCGAGAAGCATTGGCCGCAAGTGCCGATCTATCTGTCGGCGCAGGCGCATTTGCAGGGGTATTACGGCAAGTACGGGTTTGTTGTGGCGGGTGAGGAATATCTGGAGGATGACATTCCGCATATCGGCATGCGTCGTTCTTAAGGGCCTCTCGCGAGCAGGCTCACTCCTACAATTGATCGCATTCCGTCGGGAGGAACTCGGTTGACTGTAGGAGTGAGCCTGCTCGCGATAGCGTCAGTTCAGGCGCAGAGAATCTCAAGGGTATTCAAGCACAGCCTTGATCTGCCGCAGATTGCGCTCGATCCACCCGCGATCAATCGCCCCCCACTCACGAATCCGATAGCGCCCGGCATGGTTGCGTGCGCCCTCTTCCTGCTCGAACTCACAAACAATATCCAGATCAGCCAACGCCGCGATGGTGTCCTGCGCGGTGCGCCGGGGCATGCCGGTGACGTCGGTCAGCGTTGGGACGCTGGGGGCCAGGCCGCTGTCGATCAGGTAGGCCACATACAAACGGCGGTAGAAACTGCTTTTGGTCTTGCTTACGTCCATGCATGGACCCCGTTGATTAGAAAGTCAAAAGATCGCAGCCTTCGGCAGCGCCTACAGGGGCTGTGATTTTTTGATCTTTATTGCATGTCGCGCCAGGTCAGGTACACGCGCAGATCGAACTCGATCTGGTGATACCCCGGCAGCATGTGCTCGCACAATTTATAAAACGCCTTGTTGTGATCCGACTCTTTGAAATGCGCCAGTTCATGCACGACGATCATTTTCAGAAAGTCCGGCGCGGCCTCCTTGAACAACGAGGCGATACGAATTTCTTTCTTGGCCTTGAGCTTGCCGCCCTGCACCCGCGACACCGTGGTGTGCAGGCCCAACGCGCGGTGGGTCAGGTCGAGACGGTTGTCGAACAGCACCTTGTCGATGGCCGGGGCGTTGCGCAGGTATTCCTGTTTCAGGTCCAGTGCGTAGCTGTACAACGCCTTGTCGCTCTGCACATCGTGCCGCCCCGGATAACGCTGGCTGAGGTAATCGCCCAGGCGCCCTTCGGTGATCAGTTGGCGCACCTGATCCTGTAATTGCGCGGGATAGGCCTGGAGGTACTTCAACACAGTCATGGACGGGCGACACGGTTCGAAAAAAGGTGCGCCAGTGTAGCGAATTCAACCGGGCAGCGCGCTCCAGTCGAAAGGCTCGGCGAAGCTGGCGGCGTCTTCGGCGATCAACGGCCGCGCGACGAGGAAACCTTGCACGTACTCGCAACCGTGGGCTTGCAGCCATTGGTATTGCTCGACGGTTTCGACCCCTTCGGCAATCACCAGCAAACCGTATTGTTTGCACAGATTGATCACCGTACTGACCAGTGAGGCGTCGCGAGCAGAGTCCGGCAATCGGGCGATGAGATGGCGATCAAGTTTGAGCGTGTCCAGTTCCAGATCACGAAGGTGCGCCAGCGAGCAAGGCCCGGAACCGAAGTCATCGAGCGCGACCCGAACCCCGAGATTACGCAGCAAGCGCAGTTGCTTGCGGGTTTCGTCAGGGTTTTGCATCAGCGCTTCTTCGGTGACTTCCACCTCCAGTTGCCGAGGTTGCAGGGCGTGTCGCTCCATCACCTGACGCAACTCGGTGACCAGATTCGGCAAGCTGAATTGGGTGTTGCTCAAGCTCACGCCAAGCACCAGATCCTCAGCGAACAGGGTTTCCCAGGCTTTGCGCTGGCCGGCGCCACGATGATAAATCCAACTACCGAGCCGACTGATCAACCGCGCTTCTTCCAGCAACGGCAGGAACAGCCCCGGCGGGACATCGCCGACGCTGGGGTGCTGCCAGCGCAACAAGGCTTCAAAACCGCGAATCTGCCCGGTATCAATGGCCACCTGCGGCTGATAGACCAGGTTGAAATCGCGGTTCTCGATGGCGGTGCGCACGCTCTCTTCAAGCATCAAGCGCGAGCGCGCGCGACCGTTCATTTCGTGATCATAGAAGCGATACTGCTGACGCCCGGCGCGCTTGGCTTCATACATGGCGATGTCGGAGGCACGCAGCAATCCGTCGAGGTTGGAACCGCAGTCCGGGAACGTTGCGATGCCGATGCTGGCGCCGAGAGCGATGTCGAGTCCTTCGATTTGCTGACAGATCGACACGCGTTCGATGAGTTTCTCGGCAATTTTCGCCGCTTGCTCAGGAAACTCCAGATCCAGTAACGCGGTGAATTCATCGCCGCCCATGCGCGCAAGAATGTCGAACGGGCGCAGGCACGCCTTCAATTGCTCGGAGACCCAGCGCAATACGCGGTCGCCGGCATCATGCCCCAACGAGTCGTTGACCCGTTTGAAGCCGTCGAGATCCAGGTACAACAGCACCCAACTGCTGTCGCTGCGTTCGCCGCGCAACAGCAGGTTTTCCACCGTCTGGTAAAAGCCTCGGCGATTGAGCAGGCCCGTCAGTGGATCGGTCACGGCCTGAAACTCGAGTTGTTGGTGCAAGTGGCGCACCACCGACATGTCGAGCACCGTCACCACCATCGCATGTTGTTCGCTGGGCAGTGCCGCGCAGGACAAGGCCACCGGCACCTGCTGGCCGGGCGCAGTGCGCAATAACGCGTCGTGCAGTCTTAACGTTTCCCCGCGTTTGTAGCAGGCGTAGAAATCGGAATCGGCCCATAGCGGAATATGCGGTTTCTGCAGGTAATCGAGAAACTCCTGACCCTCCAGCTCCTTCACGGGCGCATTGAGCAGCCGCGAGATCGCCGGATTGGCGAAGCGGATCAAACCGTCCTCACCCACCACCAGAATCCCCTCGGCGGCGTTATCCAGCACCGAGGCATTGAAGGCTCGCGCCACTTCCAGATCATGGCTCAAACGCTGCAAAGCACGGCGGTTACGCTGGTGCTCCAGCAATGCCTGCACTTTGGGCTTGAGAATCTGCGGGTCGAACGGTTTGAACAGGTAATCCACCGCGCCACTGGCATAGCCCTTGATCACGGCATCCTGGGATTGCTCGTTGGCGGTGAGAAAAATAATCGGTGTAAGCCTTGTGCGCTGGCTGCCGCGCATCAGCCGCGCGACCTCGAAGCCGTCCATGCCCGGCATCTGCACATCCAGCAGCACCAGATCGACGTCGTGTTCGAGCAACAGACTGAGCGCCTCGAAACCGGAGGCAGCGGTGATGACCTGCCAGTCCTGACGTTGCAGCAACGCGCGCATGCTGATCAGGTTTTCAGGGTAATCATCAACGATTAAAAGGACAGAGCTGCCTTCACCTGGCTGGGGTTGCGCGCATTCCATGCTGCTTCTCTTGTCGGGACTACAGGCCGGTTCCGGTAAAAACCGTACACATACTGAGCGTTCACTCTAGTCCGGGATCTGTAAAAGCAATAGCTGTCATCAGGCCATCATTTAACCAAACGTGCCATTTACCGACTAACGGTCACCGCTACAGCCCCCGGAATCCGGCAAAGATGGCATTTCGACAGGATGTTGACGTCAATCATCTGCCAAACGGGCGTTAACAAAAAACATCACTACGCTTATAAAGACCGCCCCAAAAGGCGCGGACTAGAGCTTCTGGCACCCGCGTTCAGGATGAACTGAGTGGAACAACCGACATGATCGATCTCGCAACCTGGAACCTCAGCGTTCCCGTCGGCAGCCCGCCATACACCGTTGAAACCTCGAAGCTGGTAAAAGGCTTCAAGGATCAGTACTTCCATTCCGACACCGGCACCTTGTTCTTCTGGTCACCGGTTACCGGGTCAAAAACCGAAAACGCCATTTATCCGCGCACTGAACTGCGCGAGACCTACAGCAATGGCACGCTGCGCAACTGGTATTACCCGGATGCCGATAATCTGCTGCGCGCGACGGTTACGGTCAACAAAGTGCCGAGTTCCGGCAAGATCGTCATTGGCCAGATTCACGCTTATGAAAGCCAGAAGCCGATGGTCAAACTCGAATACCAATACAAGACCAAAACCGAGACCGGCAACCTGGTGATCAAAGTCCGCATGCACCCGGACGAGGATGAAAGCCGCGTTATCACCTTGGCGACCGGGATCAAACTGGATCGCGAATTCAACTATCTCATTCACTTGAGCCCCGGCGGCGCACTCGGCATCAGCGCGGCGGGTTATCAGTGGGATTCACAGATCAGCGCGACGTGGCGCAACAAACCGCTGTATTTCAAGGCAGGGGTTTATGTGCAGGACAACACTGGCTATACCAGCGAAGGCGGCCAGGTGACCTTCTCCAAACTCGACATCGATCACGATAAATAACTTCGCCGAGGCCCCCCAAACCCTGTGGGAGTTGGCTTGCCAACGATGACGGCCTCAAAGCCACCCGATTTCCTACGGTTCACATCCGATCCAACTGTAGGAGTGAGCCTGCTCGCGATGACGGACCAACATCCAGCATCAGTGCTGCTGATCCACCGCAATCGCGAGCAGGCTCACTCCTACAGGGGGTCAGCTGGGTGTTACAGACCGCGTCACTTCCACATTATCCAGCACCCGATTTACCGCCAGCTCAGCCAGCATGATGATCTGCTGAATCGCCAGAATCGTATGCCGCTGCGGGATATCGACATACGCCGCAATATCGCTGGTCATGATGCTCGCCGAAGCCAGTGATTCGCAGGCGTGGGCCAACAGGCTTTCGTTATCCATGTCAGGAGCAACCTGAAACATGGTGCTGGGCTTGTGGAATCTCAGGGCGGTGACGTTCGGTTTGAGGTAATGATCTAGCGCACGCTCGGCAGCGTCGTGGAGCTTTCTTGAATCGAGGGATTCGTACGGGGATGTGCAATCGCCTTCAGGCGGATTGGGTGTTGGTTTGATCATCGTGAAACTCCAAGTGATGCATTGAGCTGCCACTGATCGCTGCGACGCGACGGAGGGAGGGAGGGAGGCAGCTGTACGCGGGGTCGCAGACCGGATCACTTGGAAATCCGGCATACCCGAGGGTATTCCGCGCACAGCCACCATCGACCAAACACAAACACCGAGGCGTTGTGGTTTGGGGTGGCGATTATGCACCAAGTGAGCTGAACGGACTGCGACGTCCGATCGCTGAATTCAGCGATCCCCAGAGCCTATCTATCCCACTTCCGACGGACAACCGACGCGAGCTGTCGGAATAATCACTCCGAACGCCAATATCTGTAGGACAAGCACTTTGCCTACAACCCGCCCACAAAAAACCCGCCTCTCAGCGGGTTTCTTGAATCAGCGGTCCAACACTCAGGCTTAGTTAACCTTAGCGTTCAACTCACCCTTCAGATAACGCTGATACATCGCTTCCAGCGAGATCGGCTTGATCTTCGAAGCATTACCCGCAGTACCAAACGCTTCATAACGAGCGATACACACATCACGCATCGCAGTCACGGTCGCGCCGAAGAATTTACGTGGGTCGAATTCGCTCGGGTTGGTGGCCATCAGGCGACGCATCGCACCGGTGGATGCCAGACGCAGGTCGGTGTCGATGTTGACCTTACGTACGCCGTACTTGATGCCTTCGACGATTTCTTCAACCGGTACGCCGTAGGTTTCTTTGATGTCGCCGCCGTACTGGTTGATGATCGCCAGCCACTCTTGTGGCACCGAGGACGAACCGTGCATCACCAGGTGGGTGTTCGGGATGCGCTTGTGGATTTCCTTGATGCGGTCGATTGCCAACACGTCACCGGTAGGTGGCTTGGTGAACTTGTAGGCGCCGTGGCTGGTGCCGATGGCGATGGCCAGGGCGTCGACCTGGGTGCGTTTTACGAAGTCAGCGGCTTCTTCCGGGTCGGTCAGCATTTGGCTGTGATCCAGAACGCCTTCGGCGCCGATGCCGTCTTCTTCACCGGCCATGCCGGTTTCCAGCGAACCCAGGCAGCCCAGCTCGCCTTCTACCGAAACGCCGCAGGCGTGAGCCATGGCCACGGTTTGTTGGGTAACGCGGACGTTGTAGTCGTAGTCGGTCGGGGTCTTGCCGTCTTCGCCCAGCGAGCCGTCCATCATTACCGAGCTGAAGCCCAGTTGAATCGAGCGCTGGCAGACGTCAGGGCTGGTGCCGTGGTCCTGGTGCATGCACACCGGGATGTGCGGGAATTCTTCGATCGCAGCCAGGATCAGGTGACGCAGGAATGGCGCGCCGGCGTATTTGCGAGCGCCGGCCGAAGCCTGAACGATCACCGGGGAGTCAGTCTTGTCAGCGGCTTCCATGATGGCGCGCATCTGCTCAAGGTTGTTGACGTTGAAAGCTGGAACGCCGTAGCCGAATTCGGCTGCGTGGTCCAACATCTGGCGCATGCTGATAAGTGCCATTGTGTGTGTCTCTCCCGGTTGAGGGTCGTTAATCGTGCCAGCCTGCCGGAGCGGCGGCGGCTATTCAAGTGATTGCAGATCGGGGGTTGAGGCCCGGCCTGGTGATTCGATAAAGCCAATTCTTCAGAACTGCGCAGAACCCTTGTAGGAGCAAAGCTTGCTCGCGAATGCGCTGGCACATTCACTGCTGATGCAAGCTGAACCAGCGCTTTCGCGAGCAAGCTCTGCTCCTACAGGTGTTGCAATTACTCGGCTTTGCAGCCGCGGCCGATCAGGTCATTGGTGGCGACCCAGTACACCAGGCCTTCCTCACCCTTGACGTGAAACGCCAGCATGCCGTCGCTGTACAGCGTGCCCGAAGCGCCCGGCTCTTCTTTCAGGCGATAGACCTGATCACCGCCACCCAGTCGAACGTCGACTTCCTTCTGGCCGGCATCGGCGTAACGCCACAGCACTTTGGCCTGGCTGTCGCAGGTCCAGGTGGTCCAGTTATCCGCCGGGGCAGACGACTGGAACAGGTTCAACTGCGCGCAACCGCCCAACAATGCCAACGCCGCAATGGCGATCAAGCCTTTCATCCGTGTTCCTCGACTGACGGCGCACGCCGCCAGCCCTGAGTTAAAGAGTCAGACCCGTCAAGGACAACCATGTTCCTTGGCCGGGGTTTGCGTCTCGTATTTGTCCAGACCGTCCGGGCCCGAGCGCTTGTTCAGCACCGGGTTGGTTTCGGCCTGCCAGTCGGCCTGATAACAGCCCTTCTGCGACTCGCTCGGTGCCGGCGTCGCTTCGGCCTTTGGGTTACTCCCGCAGGCCGCCAGCGTACCGGTCAGCAACAACAGCGCTAACGACTTGACCATGTAAACACTCCTTTGCCTGGCCAAACGGGCGGCCTCAGGCCTTGGCCCGGCTTTCCAGGACTTCAACGGCTGGCAGCACTTTGCCCTCGACGAATTCGAGGAACGCGCCACCACCGGTGGAAATGTAGGAGATTTGCTCAGCCACGCCATACTTATCGATCGCGGCCAGAGTGTCGCCACCGCCAGCAATGGAGAACGCCGAGCTTTCAGCGATGGCTTGCGCCAGCACTTTGGTACCGTTGCCGAACTGGTCGAATTCAAACACGCCGACTGGGCCGTTCCACAGAATGGTTTTCGACGATTTCAGCAGTTCGGCGAAGTTGGCTGCGGTTTGCGGGCCGATGTCCAGAATCATGTCGTCGGCAGCAACGTCAGCGATCAGCTTGACGGTGGCTTCTGCGGTTTCAGCGAATTCTTTGGCAACCACAACGTCAACCGGCAGCGGTACGCTGACTTTTGCAGCGATGGCGCGCGCGGTGTCGAGCAGATCTGGCTCGTAAAGGGATTTGCCAACCGGGTGACCGGCCGCCGCGAGGAAGGTGTTGGCGATGCCGCCGCCGACGATCAGTTGATTGCAGATCTGGCTCAGGCTGTTCAGCACGTCGAGTTTGGTCGACACCTTGGAGCCGGCAACAATGGCCGCCATCGGCTGAGCCGGTGCGCCCAGCGCTTTGCCCAGTGCATCCAGTTCAGCGGCCAGCAGTGGACCAGCGGCCGCAACTTTGGCGAACTTGGCCACGCCGTGGGTCGAACCCTCAGCGCGGTGAGCGGTGCCGAACGCGTCCATCACGAACACGTCGCACAGGGCGGCGTATTGCTGGGCCAGTTCGTCAGCGTTCTTTTTCTCGCCTTTGTTGAAGCGCACGTTTTCGAACAGCACGATGTCGCCGGCCTTGACGTCAACGCCACCGAGGTAATCAGCCACCAGCGGCACTTCACGGCCCAGCGCTTTGCTCAGGTAGTCAGCGACAGGCTTGAGGCTGTTCTCGGCGGAGAACTCGCCTTCGGTCGGACGGCCAAGGTGCGAGCAGACCATCACGGCCGCGCCTTTTTCCAGGGCCAGCTTGATGGTCGGCAGCGAAGCCAGGATACGCGCATCGCTGGTGACAACACCGTCCTTGACTGGGACGTTGAGGTCTTCGCGGATCAATACGCGCTTACCTTGCAGATCGAGGTCGGACATCTTCAACACGGTCATGGGTCGCACTTCCTACGGTTTTTTTGAAGTTGCTGTTTGCAGATAGTGTTCTGCAACGTCCAGCATTCGGTTGGCAAAGCCCCATTCGTTGTCGAACCAGGCCAGGATGTTCACCAGCTTGGGGCCGGAAACACGGGTCTGACTGGCATCGACGATGGCCGAATGTGGGTCATGGTTGAAATCACAACTGGCGTGCGGCAACTCGGTGTAAGCCAGCAGGCCTTTGAGCGGGCCACTGGTGGCGGCCTCGCGCAGGATCCGGTTGACCTCATTGGCATCGGTCGCGGTGGCGGTCTGCATCGTGATGTCGAGGCAGGACACGTTGACCGTCGGCACGCGTACGGCTTTGGCTTGAATTCGCCCGGCAAGTTCCGGCAGCAGGCGCTCGATACCTCGCGCCAGACCGGTGGACACCGGGATCACCGACTGGAACGCCGAACGCGTGCGGCGCAGGTCTTCGTGGTGATAGGCGTCGATCACTGGCTGATCGTTCATTGCCGAGTGAATGGTGGTGATCGACACGTAATCAAGGCCAATGGCCTTGTCGAGCAAACGCAACAGCGGCACACCGCAGTTGGTGGTGCAGGAGGCGTTGGACACCAGCAGTTCGTCGCCGGTCAGGCAATCCTGATTGACGCCGTAGACGATGGTGGCGTCGACATCCGCCTCGCTGGCCATCGGCTGCGAGAACAGCACGCGCGGCGCACCAGCGTCGAGAAAGCGCTGGCCGTCTTCACGGGTGTTATAGGCACCGGAACATTCCAGCACCAGATCGACGCCCAGCGACGCCCAATCGATGCCTTCAGGGGTAGCACTGCGCAGAACCTTCACGCAGTCGCCATTAATATGCAGACAATCGCCTTCTACTCGCACTTCGCCGGGAAAACGGCCGTGGGTGGAGTCGAAGCGTGTCAGGTATTCGATGCTGGCCATGTCCGCCAGATCGTTGATCGCGACAATTTCAAACCCGGCTTTCTCGCCTCGCTCAAACAACGCACGCAAGACGCAACGACCAATCCGGCCGTAGCCGTTGAGTGCAACTTTGTAAGGACGCGGTTGAGGCATGGGGTTCTCGATAGTATTCGCTACAACACAACCCCCATGTAGGAGCTGCCGGAGGCTGCGATCTTTTGATCCTGTTTTTTCAAGATCAAGATCAAAAGATCGCAGCCTCCGGCAGCTCCTACAGGGGAATGCGGTGGCTGGGGCCACCGCATTCGTACTGCTTAGTCTTCCAGCAGTTCTTCAGCCTGACCCAGGATGTTTTCCAGGGTGAAGCCGAACTCTTCGAACAGTGCCGAAGCCGGAGCCGATTCGCCGTAAGTGGTCATGCCAATCACGCGACCTTCCAGACCCACGTACTTGAACCAGAAGTCGGCGTGTGCCGCTTCGATGGCGATACGTGCGCTGACTTGCAACGGCAGCACGGCTTGCTTGTAGCCCGCGTCCTGAGCGTCGAACACGCTGGTGCACGGCATCGAAACAACGCGCACTTTGCGGCCCTGTTCGGTCAGCTTGTCATAAGCCTGAACCGCCAGACCGACTTCCGAACCGGTCGAAATCAGGATCAGTTCAGGCTCGCCTGCGCAGTCCTTCAGTACATAACCGCCACGGCTGATGTCGGCGATCTGGCCGGCATCGCGTTCCTGGTGTTGCAGGTTCTGACGCGAGAAGATCAGCGCCGAAGGGCCGTCCTTACGCTCCAGAGCGTTTTTCCAGGCCACGGCCGACTCAACGGCATCGGCTGGACGCCAGGTGTCGAGGTTTGGTGTGGTGCGCAGGCTGGTCAGTTGCTCGATCGGCTGGTGCGTCGGGCCGTCTTCGCCCAGACCGATGGAGTCGTGGGTGTAGACGTGGATCACTTGTTTCTTCATCAGCGCGGACATGCGCACGGCGTTGCGGGCGTATTCCATGAACATCAGGAAGGTCGCGCCGTAAGGCACCAGGCCGCCGTGCAGGGTCACGCCGTTCATGATTGCGGTCATGCCGAATTCGCGCACGCCGTAGTACATGTAGTTGCCGCTGGCGTCTTCAGCGCTGACGCCTTTGCAACCTTTCCACAGGGTCAGGTTGGAACCGGCGAGGTCAGCCGAACCGCCGAGCAGTTCCGGCAACAGCGGGCCGAAGGCGTTCAGGGTGTTCTGGCTGGCTTTACGGCTGGCGATGGTTTCGCCTTTGGCCGCGACTTCAGCGATGTAAGCCGAAGCTTTTTCGGAGAAGTCAGCCGGCAGCTCACCGCTCAGACGACGGATCAGCTCGTTGGCTTCGGTCGGGAACGCAGCGGAGTAAGCAGCGAAACGCTGATCCCACTCGGCTTCGGCCGCGCGACCTTTTTCCTTGGCATCCCACTCGGCATAGATGTCGGCCGGGATTTCGAACGGACCGTAATTCCAGTTCAGCGCCTTGCGGGTCAGAGCGATTTCCGCGTCACCCAGTGGGGCGCCGTGGCAGTCTTCTTTGCCCTGCTTGTTCGGCGAACCGAAACCGATGGTGGTCTTGCAGCAGATCAGCGTCGGCAGCGGGCTCTTGCGCGCGGTCTCGATGGCAGTCTTGATCTCTTCCGGATCGTGACCGTCAACGTTGCGGATCACTTGCCAGTTGTAGGCTTCGAAACGCTTCGGGGTGTCATCGGTGAACCAGCCTTCGACTTCGCCGTCGATGGAGATACCGTTGTCATCGTAGAACGCGATCAGCTTGCCCAGACCCAGAGTGCCGGCCAGGGAAGCGACTTCGTGGGAAATGCCTTCCATCATGCAGCCATCACCCAGGAACACATAGGTGTGGTGGTCGACGATGTCGTGGCCAGGGCGGTTGAACTGCGCGCCCAGGACTTTCTCTGCCAGGGCGAAACCGACGGCGTTGGCCAGACCCTGACCCAGCGGGCCGGTGGTGGTTTCAACGCCCGGGGTGTAACCGAACTCCGGGTGGCCCGGGGTGCGGCTGTGCAATTGACGGAACTGCTTGAGGTCGTCGATCGACAGGTCGTAACCGGTCAGGTGCAGCAGCGAGTAGATCAACATCGAGCCGTGGCCGTTGGACAGCACAAAGCGGTCACGGTCGGCGAACGATGGATTGCTCGGGTTGTGCTTGAGGTAGTCGCGCCAAAGCACTTCGGCGATATCTGCCATACCCATAGGGGCACCGGGATGGCCGCTGTTGGCTTTTTGCACGGCATCCATGCTGAGGGCACGAATGGCGTTGGCACGCTCACGACGGCTAGGCATCGCTGATCTCCTGGGTTCTGGTAAGTCGAAACGGAAAAAAGGAGGGCATTTTCCCTCACCGGAGCGCCTCGGGGCAATGACAGATAGTCATCCGGGGGCGTTTTTCCAATGGATAGCGGCGCTTTCTGTTGGTGAAACCTTTCCGCTACTCGTTTGTAGAGTTAACCGGTGAGTGAGAAGTGCAATAAAAAGCGCCATTGATCGAGCAATATCAAAACTTTTTGATATTGCCCTTGCGATGAATTCCCCCCGTCACTAGACTGCGGCCCTATGAATTTACGCGTGCCTTCCATTCGCCATGACGATTGCGACGAGCTGGCGGCCCTGTGCAAGGCCGGCGGCGATCCGTTGCGGCTGAATGTATTGCGCGCGCTGGCCAACGATTCGTTTGGTGTACTGGAGCTGGCGCAGATTTTCGGCATCGGTCAGTCCGGCATGAGCCATCACCTTAAAGTGTTGGCGCAGGCTGATCTGGTGGCAACGCGCCGCGAAGGCAACGCGATTTTTTATCGCCGCGCCCTGCCCCACACCGATCTGTTGGGCGGCAAGTTGCACGCGGCATTGTTAGAAGAAGTCGACAATCTGGATCTGCCTGACGACGTGCAAGCGCGCATCGAGCAGGTTCACGGCCAACGCGCCGCCGCCAGCCAGGACTTTTTCGCCCGGGTCGCGGAGAAATTTCGCGCCCAGCAGGATTTGATCGCAGGCCTGCCGCAATACCGCGACAGCGTGCTGGCCCTGCTCGACAAACTGAACTTCAATGGCGCTGCCACGGCCATTGAAGTCGGCCCCGGCGATGGTGCTTTTCTGCCGGAACTGGCGCGTCGTTTCGGCACCGTAACCGCGCTGGACAACAGCCCGGCGATGCTCGAACTGGCGCGTCAGGTATGTGAACGTGAACAGCTGGCTAACGTCAGCCTGCAATTGGCCGATGCATTGAACGGCACAAGCCTTCAGGCCGATTGCGTGGTGTTGAACATGGTGTTGCACCATTTCGCCGCGCCGGCCGATGCGCTCAAGCACATGGCCGACCTGCTGCAACCGGGCGGTAGCCTGCTCGTGACAGAGTTATGTAGCCACAACCAGAGTTGGGCCAGGGAGGCCTGCGGTGATCTGTGGTTGGGGTTTGAACAGGACGATTTGGCCCGTTGGGCCACCGCTGCGGGACTCGTTCCCGGGGAAAGCCTCTATGTGGGCTTACGTAATGGTTTCCAGATCCAGGTTCGCCACTTTCAGCGACCGACTGGCGACACTCACCATCGGTAAATTCAGGAAAACATCGAGATGAGCGAATACTCCCTCTTCACCTCCGAGTCCGTGTCCGAAGGGCATCCGGACAAAATCGCCGACCAGATTTCCGATGCGGTGCTGGACGCCATCATTACCCAGGACAAACACGCACGCGTTGCCGTGGAAACTCTGGTCAAGACTGGCGTGGCCATCGTTGCCGGTGAAGTGACCACCAGCGCCTGGGTCGATCTGGAAGAGATCGTGCGTAACGTGATTCTCGATATCGGCTACAACAGCTCCGACGTCGGCTTCGACGGCGCGACCTGCGGCGTGATGAACATCATCGGCAAGCAGTCCCCAGACATCAACCAGGGTGTTGACCGTGCCAAGCCTGAAGATCAGGGCGCCGGCGACCAAGGCCTGATGTTCGGCTACGCCAGCAACGAAACCGACGTTTTGATGCCAGCACCGATCACCTTCTCGCACCAACTGGTGCAGCGCCAAGCCGAAGCCCGTAAATCGGGTCTGCTGCCTTGGCTGCGTCCAGACGCCAAGTCGCAAGTGACTTGCCGTTACGAAGGCGGCAAGGTTGTCGGTATCGACGCGGTTGTTCTGTCGACCCAGCACAACCCTGAAGTGTCGTACAAAGACCTGCGCGAAGGCGTAATGGAGCTGATCGTCAAGCACGTACTGCCTGCCGAACTGCTGAGCAAAGACACCCAGTTCCACATCAACCCGACTGGCCAGTTCATCATTGGCGGCCCGGTAGGTGACTGCGGTCTGACCGGTCGCAAGATCATCGTCGACAGCTACGGCGGCATGGCCCGTCACGGCGGCGGCGCGTTCTCCGGTAAAGATCCATCGAAGGTTGACCGTTCGGCTGCCTACGCTGGCCGTTACGTTGCCAAGAACATCGTCGCTGCCGGCCTGGCCGAGCGTTGCGAGATTCAGGTTTCTTACGCGATCGGCGTGGCTCAGCCTACTTCGATCTCGCTGAACACCTTCGGCACCGGCAAGATCAGCGATGACAAGATCGTCAAACTGGTCCGTGAAGTGTTCGACCTGCGCCCATACGCAATCACCACCATGCTTGATCTGCTGCACCCGATGTACCAGGAAACTGCAGCGTACGGCCACTTCGGTCGCACGCCAGAGACCAAGACTGTTGGCGAAGACACCTTCACCACGTTCACCTGGGAAAAAACCGACCGCGCCGACGCCCTGCGCGCTGCTGCTGGTCTGTAATATTTCCCCGGCGGTACCCAAAAGCCCCGCACGGTTCGCGCCGTGCGGGGCTTTTTTATGCCTTGAAGATCAAAAGATCGCAGCCTCCGGCAGCTCCGACCCTGATCAATGTAGGAGCTGCCGCAGGCTGCGATCTTTTGATCTTCCGACGTTGAAACAACCCGATAAACACCCGTCCGACCTCGCTCAGAATCCTGACTAACCTTCAAAAACCTCCATGAGCAAGGACGCTCACGATGCATTGGTTTTTGTTTGTTTTGCTGCACCTCCTATGCCTGACTGGCTACGCGTCTCAATGCCCGGACTGGACACCCACCCAAGCCCAGCGCGAAATCACCGTCCTGCAAAACCAAATCAACCAATGGGACGACGCCTACCACCGCGAAGGCCGCTCACTGATTGCCGATGAACTCTACGACCAGTCCCTTGCGCAACTGAACGAATGGCGAGCGTGTTTCAAACTGTCCTCGCCAACCGATCCTTTGCGTACAGCTTCAGGCTCAATCGCGCACCCCATCGCCCACACCGGTCTGGATAAAATCCACAAAGCCGAGGCCGTAGAAACCTGGCTACGCGAGCGCAAGGATGTCTGGATACAACCCAAAGTCGATGGCGTCGCGGTGACGTTGATTTATCGCGAGGGCGTTTTGCAGCAGGCAATCAGTCGCGGGGATGGGGTTAGTGGTCAGGACTGGACGTCGTCGGCGCGCAACATCAAAGCCATCCCGCAACGCCTCACACAACCGTTGGATCTGCTCGTGCAGGGCGAGCTCTACTGGCAGCTGAACGAGCACGTGCAAGCCCGATCCGGGAGTGTTAACGCTCGCGCCACCGTCGCCGGCCTGATGGCACGCAAAAACCTGGAGGCCGAACAAGCCGCCGGAATTGGACTGTTTGTCTGGGACTGGCCTCAGGGCCCAGCGCAATTGCCCGAGCGAATCGCCGCGCTGACAAAACTGGGTTTCGCCACAATTGAACCCTACAGCCATCCCGTCATCGACTTTGATGCCGCACAGAAATGGCGCGATCACTGGTATCGCTCGCCCCTGCCCTTCGCCACTGACGGAGTGGTGTTGCGTCAGAGTCAGCGTCCACCTGCCGAGCGCTGGCAAGCGCGTGCGCCTTATTGGGCAATTGCCTGGAAATATCCGTTTGCCCAGGCGCTGGCTGAAGTCCGCAGGGTCAACTTCAAAGTCGGTCGAACCGGGCGCATCACGCCAGTACTCGAACTCAAATCCGTCATGCTCGATGACCGTGAGATCAAACGGGTCAGCGCCGGTTCCTTCAAGCGCTGGCAAGAGCTGGATATCCGCCCCGGTGATAAAGTGGCAATCAGCCTCGCCGGCCTGACCATTCCACGGCTCGACAGCGTGGTGCTGCGCGCCACCGCACGCACAGACCTCAACATCCCCCACGCCGACGACTTTCACGCCCTGAGTTGCTGGCAACCCACGCCTGGCTGCGAAAGTCAGTTTCTCGCCCGTTTGACCTGGCTCAGTGGCAAGCAAGGGCTGGCCATGCAACATGTCGGTCGTGGCACCTGGGAGAAACTTTTGGAAACAGGCCGCCTGAACAACCTGCTGGATTGGCTGACCCTCGATGCCCGAGAGCTTGCTAACATTGCCGGCTTCGGCGAACGCAGCAGCGTGCGCCTGACGCACAGTTTCCACAGCGCCCGACAACAGCCGTTTGCACGATGGCTAAAAGCATTGGGCTTGCCGCCGACCGGTCAGGCGCAACTGGCTGACTCATGGCAGGCGCTGGCACAACGTGACACCGAACAATGGCAAGCAGAAGCCGGTATCGGCCCCGGTCGCGCGGCGCAATTGAGCGCATTCTTTCGCGACCCGCAGGTGCTAGCCTTGAGCGAAACCTTACAGGCCGCCGGAATCGACGGTTTCTGAACACGTAATCCCGGCCCGCCGGGAACCCAACGGTCGCCGAGGCGCTCCAACAGCGCAGTGCCTACCCGACCCGAATGCCTTTGCACATGGAGCTTTTATGAAATTTCTCGCACCGCTGGCCATGCTGACCTTCTGCGGCATGCTTGCCGCCCCTGTCATGGCCGAAGAAGACGGCCCGGGCCTGACCGGCTGCGCCGCCAAGAAGCAGGGCATCATCAACCAGATCGAACAGGCCAAATCGCGCGGCAATGCCGATCAGCAGGCTGGCCTGGAAAAAGCCTTGAGTGAAGTGACCGAACACTGCACCGACGCCGGCCTGAAGAAAGAGCGCGAAAACAAAGTGCTCGAGGCCAAACACGAAGTGAGCCAGCGACAGGCGGATCTGGACAAGGCGATGAAGAAAGGCGATCCGGAAAAGATCAACAAACGCAAAGACAAACTCGCCGAGTCGCGTAAAGAACTGCAGGACGCGCTGGACGAAATCGACAAGTAATTGATGCCCTTGTGGCGAGGGGATTTATCCCCGATGGGCTGCGAAGCGGCCCCAAGTCCATTCAACTCAGCTGTAACAGGCATACCTGGTTGAATGGATTTGCGACGGCTACGCCGCCGATCGGGGATAAATCCCCTCGCCACAGGGTTACTCAGCAGTCTTGAAGATCAATGATCGCGAAACTGTTTATGGCAAGCGCTGCAGGCATCTTCAACTTTCTGCACCGCAGGCCCGAGGTTGCTGGCCTTGTACGGCTGAACCTGGCTGACGATCACCAATTCACCGGTGGCTGTTTCCAGTTGGCGGGCCATGTCCTGAAACTGTGCCTGTTTCTGCCAGACATCGTCCTTGGCGCTGGTGTGATCTTCTTCGCGAACCTGGGGGAAGTGTTTCCACGGCTCATGAGACAACGCGTCGAGTTTCACCGCACCTTCGGCGAACTTCGGCCCGTCGAACGGAATGCGACCACGCAACATGCCGCCGAGGTCTTCAGCGGTCTTGAGCATCTGTTTGAAAATGGCCTTGCGCTGGCCCAGCGGAGAATTCGGATCGACACCGCCACAGGCGGACAAGGTCAGACAGGCCAGCAATACAACAGCAATTCTTTTAAGAGTCATGGTGGCTTCAGGTCACGGAATCGGCGGCCAGTATCCTCGCGTCACCGACAAACACCAATAGCCCTATTAAAATTGAGGGTTGTCTGAACGCATGGAGCATTCGGGCGACCGGCACAGGAATCACTCCATGAACAGCCGTTCCCCGGCCTGGCGTCACCCGCTGATCCCGACCCTTGCGCTGCTGGCAATGCTTGCCGGCTGCACCGGTGGCGACAACGCCAAGCCGAAAACCCACGCCCTGGCCACTTACTCCAGCGCTAGCTGGGAAGCACTGCCGGCGGTGTCCGACAGCGATCTGGTCGCCGGTTTCGGTTCGTGGCGCAGCGCCTGCACCCGACTCAAGGCTGATGCGGTCTGGGGCACCACCTGCGCAGCCGCCGCCAATGTGCCGCAGAGCGCCACGGAGATTCGTGCGTTCCTCAAACAGAATCTCGACGTTTACGGCCTGCGCGCCGAAAACGACAACCCCAACGGCTTGATCACCGGCTATTACGAGCCGGTCTACCCCGGCAGCCTGACCCCCACCGCGGTGGCCAATGTGCCGGTGTATGGCGTTCCCGAAGACATGATCATTGTCTCGCTCGACAGCATTTATCCGGAACTGAAAGGCAAGCGCCTGCGCGGACGTCTTGAAGGCCGCGTGCTCAAGCCTTACGACGATGCCGCGACCATTGAATCGAAAGGCATCAAAGCCCCCGTGGTTGCCTATCTGACCGATCCGATGAACCTGCAATTTCTGCAGATCCAGGGTTCCGGGCGGATTCAGACCGAGGACGGCAAACAGCTGCGCATCGCCTACGCCGATCAGAACGGCCATCCGTACCGGCCGATCGGCCGCTGGCTGGTCGAGCAAGGCGAGTTGAAGAAAGAAGACGTGACCATGAGCGCGATCAGCAACTGGGCCAAGGCCAACCCGGCGCGCATCCCGGAGCTGCTCGGCAGCAACCCCAGTTATGTGTTCTTCACCCGCAACCCGGACAGCAACGAAGGCCCGCGCGGTTCGCTGAACGTGCCGCTGACTGCCGGCTACAGCGCAGCGGTGGATCGCAAGGTGATTCCGTTGGGCAGTCTGTTGTGGCTGTCGACCACACGCCCGGACGGCACGGCACTGGTGCGCCCGGTGGCGGCGCAGGATACCGGCGGCGCGATTGCCGGCGAAGTGCGTGCGGATCTGTTCTGGGGCACGGGTGACGCGGCCGGACAACTGGCCGGGGACATGAAACAGCAAGGACAGATCTGGATGCTCTGGCCAAAAGGCGCGGCGCTGCCGCAAGTGCCGCAGGTGGCGGACAAACCTTAAAAGCAAAAGATCGCAGCCTGCGGCAGCTCCTACAGGGATAAATACGTCCCCATGTAGGAGCTGCCGCAGGCTGCGATCTTTTGATCTTGCTTTACCTAAACCGAAACAAAGAAGAACGAAGCAATCAACCCCATCCCCACAAACCACACCAGCGAACGCAGGATCGCCCAGTCCGCCAGGTAGCAAATGATGTACAGCAGGCGACTGGTGATAAACAGCACCGCCAGCACATTCACCGTCACCAGCTCCGCCGTGCCCACCAGGTGCGCGACTATTACCGCCGCAGCAAACGCCGGCGTCACTTCAAAGCTGTTCATCTGCGCCGCATGCGCGCGTCTTGCGACACCGTTGAGGCTTTCGAGAAAGTCGCGCGGATCGTGGTTGTCACGCAGGCGGTAGCCGCCCACGGCCTTGGCCACCCCTGTGCAGATATACGGCAGGAAAATCGCGATCAACACACACCACAGAGCCACCGTCATAACGCCGTCCTTCTTTCGAGTTTTAGAATTCGCGAGCGGTCAGAACTTCATCACCAGCATGCCGATCAGCACCAACCCACAGGCTAAGAGCCGTGGCCGGCCAAAAGGTTCTTTGAGGTAGCGCATGCCGAACAGCACCACCAGGATCACGCTGATCTCGCGCAACGCTGCCGCCTCCGCAATCGAGCCCAACTGCATCGCCCATAGCACCAGAGCGTAGCTGGCCAATACGCAGAAGCCCACCGCCAAGCCCAGCTTCCATTGCTCACGCCAGAACTGCATGAACGCCGGACGCTTGGCGACCCATGCCAGCAGCGGAAACGGCCAGGCACTGAGCAACGTGACCCAGACCAGATAATCCAGCGGATGCGACCAGCGCCGCAGCGCCTGGCCATCGATGTAGGTGTAGCAGCCGATGCACAGGCCGATCAGTGCCACCACCGGCAGCATCGACCACGGCAAGTGTTTGCCACCGCCGCCCTGCCACAGCAGGCACGCCATGCCGAACGGGATCAGCATGATCCCGAAGATCTGCTGCGTGGTGAGCACTTCACCGGCGAAGATCAAGGTCAGCGCCAGCACCACCAGCGGCGACAGCCCACGCATCAGCGGATAAACCAGCCCCAGATCGCCGACCCGATATGCCTGGATCAGCAGATAGCGGTAGAGCAATTCAAACGCCGCTGAAGCCAGAATCCATGGCCAGATTTCCATCGGCGGCAAGCTCACAAATGGAAACGCAATGGCGACAACCAGCAGCGCCACGGTGTCCATGCACGCCACCACCAAAAGCCGCTCGGCGCTGAACTTGATCAACGTATTCCACGTCGCATGCAACAGCGCCGCCATCAATACCAAACCCGTCGCCAGCACCTTTCACCTCTTATTTTTATGAGTCCCCGTGTAGGAGCTGCCGCAGGCTGCGATCTTTTGATTCTGATTTTCAACAACAAGATCAAAAGATCGCAGCCTTCGGCAGCTCCTACAGTGAAAATCGATAATTCGAATAGTCAGATTATTGATTCGCGATGTGTCAGCAGCTGTTTATACTGCAAGCGACCACGCCGCACTCAGTTGCGCACAGAAAAATTCCAATAATTCCTGCCTGCACCGACGCTCTTCGAGATCGGTCGTCGGCCTGCGTATGCCTGATCAACGCGTCAAGACTAACGACAGAGACCTTGCGCATGCCACTCGCCTTGCTTGCACTCGCTGTTGCCGCGTTCGGCATCGGCACCACTGAATTCGTCATCATGGGCCTGCTGCCCGACGTCGCCCGCGACCTCGCCGTGAGCATTCCGCATGCCGGCCTGCTGATCACCGGTTACGCGCTGGGCGTGGTATTCGGCGCGCCGATCCTGGCGATCGGCACGGCCAACATGCCACGCAAAGCGACATTGCTGGGCATGACGCTGATGTTCATCCTCGGCAACATCCTCTGTGCCCTCGCCCCCAACTACGCAACGCTGATGGCCGCGCGGGTGGTCACGGCGCTGTGCCATGGTGCATTTTTCGGCATCGGTTCGGTGGTCGCCGCCGGGCTGGTGGCGCCGAACAAACGCGCTCAGGCGATTGCGATGATGTTCACCGGGCTGACCCTGGCCAACGTGCTGGGCGTGCCGTTGGGCACAGCGCTCGGCCAGTACGCAGGCTGGCGTTCGACCTTCTGGGCGGTGTCGGTTATCGGTGTCATCGCTGCCCTCGCACAATGGTTGTGGCTGCCGAAACACATCCCCATGGACAAGGCCAACCTCGCCAGCGAATTCAAAGTGCTGGGCAAGGTCAATGTGCTGCTGGCGCTGGGCATGAGTGTGCTGGCCTCGACCAGTCTGTTCAGTGTGTTCACTTATATCGCGCCGATCCTGCAGGACATCACTGGCGTCAGCCCGCACGGTGTGACCGTGATGTTGTTGCTGTTCGGTGTCGGTTTGACCGGCGGCAGCATGCTCGGCGGACGTTTGGCCGATAGCCGTTTGTTGCCTTCGCTGGTCGGTGTGGCCCTGGCAGTGGTGGTGATTCTGGCGGCGTTCAGCCAGACCAGCCGCTCGGTGGTGCCAGCAGCGATCACCCTGGTGCTGTGGGGGATTTTTGCCTTTGCGCTGTGCCCGATCCTGCAACTGCTGATCATCGATCAGGCGCATGAAGCACCGAATCTGGGCTCGACGCTGAACCAGAGTGCGTTCAACCTCGGCAACGCGGCGGGTGCATGGATCGGCGGGTTGGTGGTTGCCAGCGGCGCAGATCTGGCCGACTTGCCTTGGACGGGTGCCGTGGTCGGTGTGTTGACGGTACTGACGGCGTTGTTCTTCATCTACCTGCAACGGCGCAGCGCGACTGCGGTCAATGTGTCCGGCTAATCGTGTTGTGCCAGGAAGCGCCCTGACCCTAACCCTCTCCCAGAGGGAGAGGGGACTGACCGTGTTGAATGTTCGAGTTACATCGACCTGAAATTTCGAGCCGAACTCAGGCCCTGAAAGACTTGAAGATCTGCTCCCTTTCCCCCTCTCCCTAAGGGAGAGGGCTGGGGTGAGGGGGCTCTTGATCTCATCACACCATCAACTGTGTCCCGATCCTGACTCAACCCATCCAACACCTGCACCAAAGATTCGGTGCGCTATCTTTCCCCCCTCATCCAAAGGACCCCGGATGCTTGAACTCGTCGCCGCTTTCATCTGCCTCACCACCCTCCTCACCTTCGTCAACTTCCGCTTCATCGGCCTGCCGCCGACCATCGGCGTGATGGTTACCGCGTTGATGTTTTCCCTGCTGCTGCAAGGCCTCAGCGTGCTCGGCTACCCCGGCCTCGAAGAACGCGTGCAGCAACTGATCGGCCAGATCGACTTCGGCGATCTGCTGATGAACTGGATGCTGTCGTTCCTGCTGTTCGCCGGCGCCTTGCACGTGAACCTCAACGACTTGCGCAGCTACCGCTGGCCCATCGGCCTGTTGGCGACCTTCGGTGTCCTGATCGCCACGGCGGTGATCGGCAGCCTCGCCTATTACATCTTTGCCCTGTTCGGCTGGCACGTGAGCTTCCTTTACTGCCTGTTGTTCGGCGCACTGATTTCGCCGACTGACCCGATCGCGGTGCTCGGCGTACTGCGAACCGCCAACGCTTCGAAACCGCTGAAAACCACCATCGTTGGCGAATCGCTGTTCAACGACGGTACCGCGGTGGTGGTGTTCACCGTGTTGCTGGGCATCGCCCAACTTGGCGAAACCCCGACCGTTGGTGCCACCGCCCTGCTGTTCGCGCACGAAGCCATTGGCGGCGTCGTGTTCGGCGGGCTGATCGGCTATCTGGTCTACCTGATGATCAAGAGCATCGAGCAGCACCAGATCGAAGTGATGCTGACCCTCGCGCTGGTGATCGGCGGTTCGGCAATGGCCAGCGAACTGCACGTTTCGGCACCGATCGCGATGGTGGTAGCCGGTCTGATCATCGGTAACCTGGGGCGCAACCTGGCGATGAACGACATGACCCGCAAATACCTCGACGGTTTTTGGGAGTTGCTCGATGACATGCTCAACGCACTGCTGTTTGCGCTGATCGGCCTGGAGCTGTTGCTGCTGCCGTTCAACTGGTTGCACTTGGCGGCGGCAGGTTTGTTGGCGGTGGCGATTCTATTGTCGCGCCTGCTCACCGTGGCCCCGGCGATTGTCCTGCTGCGCCGCTGGCGCACGGTGCCGCGCGGCACTATCCGCGTGTTGACGTGGGGTGGTTTGCGCGGTGGCGTCTCGGTGGCGCTGGCACTGTCGCTGCCGCTGGGCACCGAACGTGACTTGTTGCTGAGCATCACCTACATCGTCGTGCTGTCGTCGATTCTGGTGCAGGGCCTGACCATTGGCCGGGTTGTCCGTGGGGTGACTGCCCCACAAGGCGCCAGCGTTGCCGATGCTGCGCACTGACACTTGATCGGGCTCCGTCGCAGCGCATCTGCGCTGCGACGGAGTACATGCAACACCCTCCCCGCCCGATGCGACCTTTTCCTTTACCCGGCCGCTCTCAGCACCGCATCCACCTGCTCGGCCGCGTGCAAAAGAATGCTGTCGTCTCGAAAACCGCCAATCATTTGCAGACCTGCAGGCAACGCCCCGGCATTGCGCACGAGCGGAATGTTGATCTGAGGCAAACCGAACGCCATCCAGAACTTGCTGAAATCCGAAGGCCCGGTCGCGCCAAGGCCCAACGGGGCGACGATGCCGCAGCTCGCCCCCAGCATGGCGTCAAACGGTTTGAATATCGGTTCCAGCACAGCGGCCAATGCTGCCAAACGTTTCTTCGCCGCAGATTCCTGCTCCCACGTCGTCAGGCGGGCGCGTTCGATCATCGCCAACACTTCTTCGCTGAGTAGCTCAGGCTGCGCTTGCAGTTCTTTGGCCAGTGATCGGGCACCCTCGCAATCGTTGATCAACAAATGGTCATCGAATACCGTCGCAAACTCCTCCGGCAACTCCACCTCGTGCACCTGATGGCCCGCCCGGCGCAGATCTTCAACGGCAGCGTCCAGCGATCTGGCGATGTCCTCGTCGACCTGATCCCAGCGCGCGGTGCGACAGAAGCCGAACGTGCACAACTGCCGCTCATGAGCACTCGCCGGCAACCCAGGGATCAAGACCTGAGCCATCAAGTGCAGATCACGCACCGAGCGGCCATACCAACCCACCGTGTCGAAGCTCGGCGCCAGCGGTTTTACCCCCTCCAGAGAAACCAGGCCATAGGTCGGTTTGAACGCATACAGTCCGCAATACGAGGCCGGTTTGATCAACGATCCAGCGGTCTGCGTGCCCAAGGCGATCGGAAAAAAACCGGCCGCCATCCCCGCTGCCGAGCCGGCACTGGAGCTTCCCGGCGTCCGCTCGAAATCATGCGGATTACGCGTCGGCCCGGTGTGCATGTACGCGAATTCGGTGGTGTGGGTCTTGCCCATGATCACCGCGCCGGCCTGACGCAACAGCGCGACGACATGCGCATCACGCGAAGGACAGTTGCCTGCATAGATCGGCGAGTAAAAACCCGTGGGATGATCGGCGGTGTCGAAGATGTCCTTGATCCCCACCGGCACACCGGCAAGGAGGCCATTGGTGTTGCGGTTTTTAATCTGGCGAGCCTGGCGGCGTACCTGATCCGGGTCGACCGCAACAAAGGCTTGTACGCTGTGCTCCTGGGCTTCGACACAATCGAGAAAATGCTCGGCGACCGATTCTGCGCTCACCATGTCCGAACGCACCATGTGCGAAATGGCAGTGGCGTCAGCCTGATTAAAATTGTGCATAGATACCCTGCAGATCAGTGAAGCCCTTTATCTCGATCGGGTTTCCGGCAGGGTCCAGAAAAAACATGGTCGCCTGCTCACCGGGCTCGCCGGCAAAACGAAGGCTGGGTGGCAGGACAAATTCCACTTGGGCTTCGATCAAGCGGTCTTTCAAGACGTGCCAGTCCGACATTTCGAGGATCACGCCCAAGTGCGGCATCGGCACGTTGTGCTCACCGACTTTGCCGGTGTTACTCACCGCAAAGGGCTCGCCCAGATGCAACGACAATTGATGCCCGAAAAAATTGAAATCGACCCAGGTGTCGGTGCTGCGCCCTTCTTCGCATCCCAATAAATCCCCGTAGAACTGGCGGGTAACCTGCAAATCGCGGACGTGCATCGCGAGATGAAAAATCGATTGCATAGAGAACTCCTGACGATCGCCGGACGATAGAAACAGCTCAACGGTTGAAGACTGTGCGGTTTGCATCAAAAGAGCTAGCCTGTAATTCTTTCTGTCATCGAAAGCATTTCTTATGGACTCACGCTATTTAAGAAGCCTGATCACCGTCGTCGAATGTGGCTCGATCGCCCATGCCGCGCGCGTCGAAGGCTTGACGGCCGCAGCGATCAGCCAGCGCATTCTCGCCCTCGAACGGCAACTCGGCTTTGAGCTGTTATCCCGCGTCGGCCATGCCGCCAAGCCGAGTCAGGCCTGCCTCGATTTACTGCCCAGGGCCAGACGCATCGTGCGCGAAGTGGCGTTACTGGCGGGAGATGCGGACCTCGCAGGGCTGACGGGACCGTTGCGCATCGGCGCGATTTCCACGGTTCTGACCGGGCTGTTGCCGGGAGCACTGCGCGCACTGACCGAGTTGGCGCCGGGGCTGACGCCGGTGATCGTGCCGGGAACATCGCGCTCGTTGTATCAAGCACTTCTTTCGGGAGAAGTGGATGCGGCGATCCTCGTGGTTCCGCCGTTCGAGTTACCCAAAGCGCTGCAAGCGGTGTCCCTGCGCAAGGAGCCGCTGGTGTTTCTGTCGAAGCAAACGTCCGCGCAGAGCATCCCCGCACAACTGATGAACCAGCCCTACATCCGTTACGACCCTGACGCATGGGGCGGACGGCACGCCGAGCACTATCTGGCGGAGCATGGACTGACGCCGACGCCGCTGGTCGATCTCGACGCGCTGGAGACCATTGCCATGCTCGTGACGGGCGGCATGGGCGTGAGCCTCGTGCCCTATTGGTCCGGTTTTGAGCAATGGGCTCAGCAATGTGCGGTAAGCCCGCTTGGCACTGACCGCTACGACCGCGAGATAGCGCTGATCAGCCCCGCCCAGACCGATCGGCCGAACATGATCAGCGCCTTGTGCAAGGCGCTTTCAACCGCCGCCCCTGAGCGCAATCAATCTTTCTTCGACTCGCCTTGATCGTCTTCAGGGCCATCGACTTTCGCCGAGCCGCTCTCGCTGCGGATCTGCGCGTGGCTGATCAGGGCGAAGATAAAGCTGCCGCCGATGATATTGCCCGCCAGCGTAGGGCCGGCGAAGACCATCCAGAAATCACTCCACGGCAACTCGCCGGCAAACACCAGGTACGACACTTCGGCCGATCCGACGACGATGTGGGTGAAATCGCCGAGCGCCATGAGGTAGGTGATGAGGATGATGATCCACATCTTCGCGCTCTCCATGGACGGGATCATCCAGACCATGGTGGCGATCATCCAGCCGGAAACGATGCCTTTGGCGAACATCTGGCTGGCGTGGTTCTCCATGACCTTGCGGCCGATTTCGAGGAAGGCGTGGTCAGTCTTGGTGTCGAAGATCGGCAGTTCGAGCATCACGTACGCCACCAGAATCGTGCCGCAGAGGTTGCCGACCAGCACCACTGTCCACAGGCGGATCAGCCGGCCGAAGTTGCGGATCGTCGGTTTGGTCATCACCGGCAGCACGGCGGTCAGGGTGTTTTCGGTGAACAGTTGCTGGCGGGCGAGGATCACCGCGAGGAAGCCTGCGCAGTAGCCGAAACTGGCGATCACCTTGAATTCGTCGCCCTCGGGCAGGCGTGAATTGAGCAAGCCCATGCCCATCAGCGACAGGCCCATGGTCAGCCCGGCGGCGAGCGCCGACCACCAGAGTGCGGCAATGCTGCGCTCCAGTTCCTGATCGCCTTGGGTGCGAATGATTTCATGCAGGACGGCCGCACGGGGCGGCTGGTTTTTCTCGACTTCGTGCTGCTCTTTGGCCGAGAGGTCGGGGGTCTTGCCGTCGGTGGGCGTGGTCATGGCGAGGGAACCGTGGGGGGTGGTGTTTAGCTACGACCCTTGCGGCTTGTAATACGTTCTGTGAGCGCCAAGCAAATCCTCCGCCGGACCTGTAGGAGCTGCCGAAGGCTGCGATCTGTTGATTTTGATTTTTTAGAAACAAGATCAAAAGATCGCAGCCTGCGGCAGCTCCTACAGGGGTCGCGTTATTTGGTGACTAATTCATCTTCCTGGAACTGGTCTTTGACGTATTTGATTTCGGTGCGGCCGTGCGGTGCCGGCAAACCGTCCTCACCGAGGTTCACAAACACCATCTTCTCAACCGTCAGAATGCTCTTGCGAGTGATCTTGTTGCGCACTTCGCAAGTCAGGGTGATCGAGGTGCGGCCGAACTCGGTGGCGGTGATGCCCAGTTCGATGATGTCGCCCTGGCGCGACGCGCTGACGAAGTTGATTTCGGAAATGTACTTGGTCACCACGCGCTGATTGCCCAGTTGCACGATGGCGTAAATCGCCGCTTCTTCGTCGATCCAGCGCAGCAGACTGCCGCCGAACAGGGTGCCGTTGGGGTTGAGGTCTTCGGGTTTTACCCATTTGCGGGTGTGGAAATTCATCTTCACTCCTGAGTGTCTTGCCGAACGATGGACGGTATCTTGGCAGACTGAGCGGTCAGGCTCCATGCGGCTTCGACTATGGTCGTCATTAACGATCTTCATCTGGCCGACAGAAACCCTTTGGAAGATCAGTCTAGACGGCTATAATCGCCCCCGTTTCAAAACGGTAACGTTCACTTGCTACCGTTTTCCCGCCACCTGTCCGAGGGGCGCTGCAGCAGGTTCAACCTGTCAGGCTCGGATGGGGCGTTGACCGGCCTTAGGCTGGACACTAAACGCACAACGGCGCCCATTCGCATACATTACGAATGGAGGCTCTTCATGAGCGCTGTTATCACGCCTGCAGATTTTAACGATTACAAAGTTGCCGACATGTCCCTGGCTGCCTGGGGCCGTCGCGAAACCATCATCGCCGAATCGGAAATGCCGGCTCTGATGGGTCTGCGTCGCAAGTACTCCGGCGAACAGCCGTTGAAAGGCGCCAAGATCCTCGGCTGCATCCACATGACCATTCAGACTGCCGTGCTGATCGAAACCCTGGTTGCCCTGGGTGCCGAAGTACGCTGGTCGTCGTGCAACATTTTCTCGACTCAGGATCAGGCTGCTGCCGCTATCGCTGCTGCCGGCATCCCGGTTTTCGCCTGGAAAGGCGAAACTGAAGAAGAGTACGAGTGGTGCCTGGAACAGACCATCCTGAAGGATGGCCAGCCATGGGATGCCAACATGATCCTCGACGACGGCGGCGATCTGACTCAACTGCTGCACGACAAGTACCCACAAGTACTGGATCGCGTTCACGGCGTGACCGAAGAAACCACCACCGGCGTACACCGCCTGCTGGACATGCTGGCCAAAGGCGAGCTGAAAATCCCGGCCATCAACGTCAACGACTCGGTGACCAAGTCCAAGAACGACAACAAGTACGGCTGCCGTCACAGCCTGAACGATGCGATCAAGCGCGGTACCGACCACCTGCTGTCCGGCAAGCAAGCGCTGGTCATCGGTTACGGTGACGTGGGCAAGGGCTCGGCTCAGTCCCTGCGTCAGGAAGGCATGATCGTCAAGGTTTCCGAAGTTGACCCGATCTGCGCCATGCAAGCGTGCATGGACGGTTTCGAACTGGTTTCGCCGTTCATCGACGGTATCAACGACGGTTCCGAAGCCAGCATCGACAAAGCGCTGCTGGGCAAGATCGACCTGATCGTGACCACCACCGGTAACGTCAATGTTTGCGACGCGAACATGCTCAAAGCCCTGAAGAAGCGCGCTGTGGTCTGCAACATCGGTCACTTCGACAACGAAATCGACACCGCTTTCATGCGCAAGAACTGGGCATGGGAAGAAGTGAAGCCGCAGGTACACAAGATCCACCGTACCGGCGCTGGCGCTTTCGACGCTCAGAACGATGACTACCTGATCCTGCTGGCCGAAGGCCGTCTGGTTAACCTGGGCAACGCCACTGGTCACCCAAGCCGCATCATGGACGGCTCGTTCGCCAACCAGGTTCTGGCGCAGATCTTCCTGTTCGGCCAGAAGTACGCCGACCTGTCGCCAGCCCAGAAAGCCGAGCGCCTGACCGTTGAAGTACTGCCGAAGAAACTCGACGAAGAAGTGGCCCTGGAAATGGTTCGCGGCTTCGGCGGCGTGGTCACCCAACTGACCAAGCAACAGGCTGACTACATCGGCGTCACCGTCGAAGGCCCGTTCAAGCCGCACGCTTACCGCTACTGATTGGCTGAGCGTCGACGCGGTGTGCCTGGCGCACCGCGTTGCCTGACTGGCGCTGCTGACCGCTCTGTGTAGGAGCTGCCGCAGGCTGCGATCTGTTGATCTGCAAAGATCGCAGCCTGCGGCAGCTCCTACGGGGTGCAGCGTCCGGCTTACGTGTTTCCAAGGGTATGACCATGTCCCAAGACCGTCGCTACAGCTTCGAGTTCTTCCCGACCAAGACCGATGCTGGGCATGAAAAACTGCTCGCCACTGCCCGTCAGTTGGCCACTTACAATCCTGATTTCTTTTCCTGCACCTATGGCGCTGGTGGTTCGACCCGTGATCGCACCCTCAACACCGTTCTGCAACTGGAAAGCGAAGTCAAAGTACCGGCCGCACCGCACCTGTCGTGCGTCGGCGACAGCAAGGACGACCTGCGCGGCCTGCTGAACGAGTACAAGGCTGCCGGCATCAAGCGCATCGTTGCCCTGCGCGGTGACCTGCCGTCCGGGATGGGCATGACCAGCGGTGAGCTGCGTCACGCCAATGAACTGGTGGAATTCATTCGTGAAGAAACCGGCGATCATTTCCACATCGAAGTGGCTGCTTACCCGGAGATGCATCCGCAAGCGCGCAACTACGAAGACGATCTGGCCAACTTCATCCGCAAGGCCAAGGCCGGTGCCGACAGCGCGATCACCCAGTACTTCTTCAACGCCGACAGCTACTTCTACTTCGTCGAGCGTTTGCAGGCGCAGGGTGTCGATCTGCCGATCGTGCCGGGGATCATGCCGATCACCAACTACAGCAAACTCGCGCGCTTCTCCGATGCCTGCGGTGCGGAAATCCCGCGCTGGATTCGCAAGCAACTGGAAGCCTACGGCGATGACACGCAAAGCATTCAGCGCTTTGGTGAGCAAGTCGTCAGCGAGATGTGCGAGCGCCTGTTGCAGGGCGGCGCGCCGGGGCTGCACTTCTATTCCATGAACCAGGCTGAGCCTAGCCTGGCGATCTGGAATAACCTGAAGTTGCCTCGTTGAAGCAGCTGCAAGCTTCAAGCTGAAAGCGACAAGCAAGAGCAAAAGATCGCAGCCTTCGGCAGCTCCTACATTGAGATTTCGTATCCCGTGTAGGAGCTGCCGAAGGCTGCGATCTTTTGCTTTTAAATGCCCGAAACAGAGCTTGTGCCGGCACTTTCTGGCTCTTTCGCGTTTCTCGTCGTAATCTCAAGCCATGCCTTTGATCACGCAGTTATTCGCCGTGCTGGTTTTTGCTTGCCTGAGCTTCGCCGCTCGGGGCGAGAAGTTGCGTATTGTCACCGAGCCGTGGGCGCCCTACGTCTATGAAGAGAACGGCAAGAACCTCGGTCTCGACTACGAAACCACGGCCATCGTCTTTAAACGTCTGGGTATCGAAGTGGAATGGCAATTCCTCCCGTGGAAGCGTTGCCTGTCGATGCTGGAGACCGGTCAGGCTGATGGCGCGCTGGATATTTTTCACAGCGACGAGCGCGATGCCACCCTGCTCTACCCGAGCGAACCGCTGTCGGACGTCGAGTTCGTGATGTTCTACGCCAACGCCCGGCCGCATCCGTTCAGCAAACTCGAACAACTCAAGGGCCTGACCATCGGCACCTCACCGGGTTATCTGTACAGCCCCGACTTCAGCAATTCGACGCTGTTTACTCGTGAGCCGGCGCCGACCCACGAAGCCAACTTCGGCAAACTGGTGCGCGGTCGCATCGACCTGTTGATCACCGATCGCCGCGTTGGTCAGCACTTGCTCGATGAATTGAATATTCGCGATCAGATCAGTGAAAATCCGACCGTTATTAGTCGTCAAAGCCAGTTTTTGGCAGTTCGGCGCAATGCCGGCATGGATTTGCTGGTACAGCGTTTCGGTGCCGAACTCAAACGTTTCAAGCGTGAACCGGCGTATGCGGAGCTGAGCACACGCTACGGCGCCGCCCCGTCCGAGGTCACGCCGCTGGGCAATGCCTCGGCTAGCAGTAAAACCGTTGAGCAGCAGGAAAGCAGCGCGCAGTGATTGCTCTGTTATACTCCGGCGTTCCCGCCAGGCTCACGCCCGGACGCCCGGAACCGTAACAGGCCTCTCGACCCGCTACAGCGCAGCCTCCCAGCCCGCGCGAGCGCTCCAGACGTGCCTTCGGAACCGCAGCAGGACCGGACGGGATTGCGTCCTCTTAAACGTGATTCGCGCCAGGCAAGACTCCCATTGGGCCAAGCCCTAACTAAAACAGGATTACTCATGTCCTTTGCTTCCCTCGGTCTCTCCGAGGCTTTAGTCCGCGCCATCGAAGATGCGGGCTATACCGAGCCTACTCCGGTGCAACAGCGGGCCATTCCCGCCGTGTTGCAAGGTCGCGACCTGATGGTGGCGGCTCAGACAGGTACCGGTAAAACCGGCGGTTTCGCCCTTCCGATCCTGGAGCGGTTGTTCCCCAACGGTCACCCGGACAAATCCCAGCGTCATGGCCCGCGCCAACCGCGCGTACTGGTCCTGACCCCGACCCGCGAACTCGCGGCCCAGGTACACGAGAGCTTCAAGATCTACGCCCGTGACCTGAAATTCGTCAGCGCCTGCATCTTCGGCGGCGTCGGCATGAACCCACAGGTTCAGGCCATGTCCCGCGGTGTTGACGTGCTCGTTGCCTGCCCGGGTCGTTTGCTTGACCTGTGCGGCCAGGGCAGCGTTGACCTGTCCCACGTGGAAATCCTCGTCCTCGACGAAGCCGACCGCATGCTCGACATGGGCTTCGTCCATGACGTAAAGAAAGTCCTCGCGCGCCTGCCGTCCAAGCGTCAGAACCTGCTGTTCTCGGCGACGTTCTCCAAGGACATCACCGATCTTGCCGGCAAGCTGCTGCACAACCCGGAACGCATCGAAGTGACGCCGCCGAACACCACGGTCGAGCGCATCGAACAACGCGTCTTCCGTCTGCCGGCCAGCCACAAGCGTGCGCTGCTGGCGCACCTGATCACCGCCGGCGCGTGGGAACAGGTGCTGGTGTTCACTCGCACCAAGCACGGCGCCAACCGTCTGGCCGAGTACCTGGACAAACACGGCCTGCCGGCTGTGGCGATTCACGGTAACAAGAGCCAGAACGCGCGCACCAAAGCGCTGGCCGACTTCAAGGCCAACCAGGTACGCATTCTGGTTGCCACCGACATCGCCGCACGCGGTCTGGACATCGATCAGTTACCACACGTGGTCAACTTCGAACTGCCGAACGTCGATGAAGATTACGTTCACCGTATCGGCCGTACTGGCCGTGCCGGTCGTTCGGGCGAGGCGATTTCGCTGGTCGCGCCGGACGAAGAAAAACTGCTGAAAAGCATCGAACGCATGACCAAGCAGAAAATCGCCGACGGCGACCTGATGGGCTTCGATTCGAGCACCATTGAAGCCGAGAAGCCGGAAGTGCGTGAGCGTCCGGACGTGCGTAATCCGCGCAATCCACGTGGCCCACGCGGCGACGGGCCGAATGGCGGCGGCGGTGGCGGCGGTCGTAAAGACAAAGGCAAAGACAAGGGCAAAGAGAAGCCGGCCGGTGAACGTGGCGAGCGTCCTGCCCGTCAGCAGAAACCGCGCGAAGGCACTCCGGCCCGTGAACAGCGCCCAAGCCAGCCGCCACGTGCGGCGGCTGATCGTGCACCGGACGAGTTCCTCGATGACGATGTGGATAACTTCGGTAACCGCGTTGACTACGTGCCAAAGCCTGCTCCTGCTGGCGGTCGCGGCCGTCGTCCAGGCGCACCGGCCCAGGGCGCAGGCGCAGGTTCGGGCGCACCACGCGGCGGTCAGTCGCAAGGTCGCCAGAACGGTCCGCGCAACAGCAACGGTTCGAGCACCGGCACCCCGCCAGCCAAACGCAGCGGCCCGCGCAACGGCGCACCGCGTGATGGTCAGCCGGCGCGTCGCGATGACGCTTCGTCCTCGCGCAACCGTCGTCCAGCCCGTGACGATCAGCCACGCAGCGAACCGGCCGTACAAAACCCGCGCAGCACTGGCCCGAAGATCATGCACAAGGAGTCGAAAGCCGACCGCTTCCCGACGCCTGAGCAGCTCGATCAACTGCCAAGCCGCCCACGTGGCGAAAAACCAGCCTTGCTGACCCGCAATCGCTGAGTTAACGCTGCAATAAAAAATGCCCCGCCTCGCAAGAGCCGGGGCATTTTTTATCCCTCCGCCATTACCCTAATTCACACAATCCCCCTGTGTACACCACCCCTGTGGCGAGGGGATTTATCCCCGATCGGCTGCGAAGCAGTCGCAGATCAAGCGAACGCGGTCCGTCAGATGCACCGCGTTGTTAGATTTTGGGGCCGCTGCGCGACCCATCGGGGATAAATCCCCTCACCACAAAAAGCCCGACCCCACAGGGAATTGTGTTGTGACGGGCAATAAAAAACGCCCCCGGCCTTTCAACCGGGGGCGTTTTTGTGTGGCGGGGGAAAGTTATTTAACTTTCACGCCTTCCAGCGAGATGTCCAGATCCGCAGTTTGCGAGGTAGGACCTGGGCCCTTGATCCCGAAATCGTTCAGGTTCAGGGTGGTCTTGGCGTTGAAGCCAGCACGCTCGCCGCCCCATGGATCCTTGCCTTCGCCGTTGAACGTAGCCTTGAAGGTCACAGGCTTGGTCACGCCGTGCAGAGTCAGGTCGCCGGTCACGTCAGCAGTCTTTTCGCCGGTCGATTTAACGGCGGTAGAAACGAACTTGGCGTCAGCAAACTTGCCCACGTCGAGAAAGTCTTTGCTGGCGATGTGCTTGTCACGCTCAGCGTGGTTCGACCACAGGCTGGCGGTTTTCACGTCTACAGCGATCTTGCTGGCTTCAGGCTTGGCCGAATCCCACGAGAAGGTACCGTCGAAATCTTTGAAAGTACCGTGGATGAAGCTGTAACCCAAGTGGCTGATTTTCCAGTCAACGAAGGCGTGCTGACCTTCCTTGTCGATTTTGTAGTCCGCTGCCATGGCCTGGGCCGAGAGCAGTGCAGAACCGATTGCCAGAGCGGCCAGAGTCTTTTTCAACATGCTTTCTTTTCCTTTGAGTCGAGGTTGAATTTCAGGCTTTGCGACCGAGCATTCGCGTCAGGGTCGCATCACGATCGATAAAGTGGTGCTTCAATGCTGCCAACGCATGGAGACCGGAAAAAATTACCAGCGCCCACGCCAGCCAGAGATGAATCACCCCGGCGGTATCTGCCTGATCCGGTAGTCCGGAAACCAGTGCAGGAACTTCAAACAGGCCAAACACCGGGATCCCGACACCGTCTGCGGTGGAAATCAGGTAACCGGCAAGCATCACAGCGAACAGCGCCAGATACAGAAACCCGTGGCCGAACTTGGCGCCGATGCGGGTCATCCGGCTGTAGCTCTGCAGCGTCGGCGGTGGTGGGCTGATAAAGCGCCACAGCACCCGCAACACCACCACGGCCAGCAACACCAGGCCAATACTCTTGTGCAGATCCGGCGCTTCTTTGCGCCAGCTGCTGTAGTAATCCAGCCCGACCATCCACAAACCCAGCGCGAACAGCCCGAAGACCACCAGCGCCACGCCCCAGTGCATGAAGATGCTGACCCAACCATAGCGCGAAGAAGAGTTACGTAGCTGCATTGCCCAAATCCTGTGAGAACTGCGAACCAAGACTAGCGAGTTATCTATCGAATTAAAGCGGAAAATTTCGCTTTGAAATATCGAGAAATACGATCAAGAGTCTGTAAGTGGCGTGTTAAGGAAAGATTAAAGGGAAAAGTGTGGCGGGATGTTGTTTCTGAGCAATGGATTTTTGTTGGCAGAGCTGGCCCTATCGCGAGCAGGCTCACTCCTACAGTTGGCCGTATTCCAACTGCAGAAATGCGATCCCTTGTAGGAGTGAGCCTGCTCGCGATAGCGGTCTTACAGGCAAAAAAAAGCGCGGCATAAACGCCGCGCTTCTTCATTCACCGCAAGGCTTACTGCGCCTTGGTCTCGGTCGTTGCCGCAGGCTTGGCCGCTGGCTTCTTCGCCGGTTCAGCCTTCTTCGCTGCCGGTTTCGCCGCAGGCTTTTTCGCGTCGGTTTTAGCCGCCGGCTTCTTCGCCGCAGGCTTGGCCGCCGCTTTCTTCGCCGGTGCAGCTTTCACTGGTGCCGCAGGTTTTGGCGCTTCCACCGGAGCTGGCGCAGGTGCCGGGGTCGGCGCAGGTGCTGGAGCGACCGGAGCAGGTGCCGGCTCCGGCGCCTTCACAGGCTCAGGCTTCTTCTCGTCATCCGAACCGCCGAACAGGTTGCTGAAGAAGTTGCCCTTCTTCGCCGCCACGGCACCCGCCGCGCCTGCCGCTGCTGCAGCCGGAACCACTTTAGCTGGCTCGAACGATTTGCCCGCCGCCAAGTCTTCAACCTGACTGGCCGCACGCTGACCGGTGCGCAGTGCGCCTTCCAGGGTGCCCGGGTACAAGGTGTCGGTGTGTTCGCCAGCGAACGTCACGCGTTGCAGCGGACGTTCCCACAGGCGCCAGAACTTGCTGATCTGGCCCGGGCCGTAAGCCAGGTACGCGCCGCCCATCGACGGGTCGGTGCTGTAGCGACGGATTTCATAACCGGTGAACGAGCCACGGGCCTGTGGATAAAACGCGTGCAGACGGATCAGCACCTGATCGACCATCTGCTTGTCGCCGAACGCCTGCATCACGCGGGCATTGTCGCCGGACAGGTTGATCACCACGTTGGCGCCGCCCTTCAGCGCAGGCTCGATCCAGAGCATGCCGAGACCGGTGTTGCTGTAGATCTCGCCGGACATGCGCGCCTTGCTTTCCCACACCGGCGTCTTGAACTTCAGCATGATCTGGTCGCGCCAACCGTAGTTGGTGCCTTTGATCGCCGCCAGATGCTGAGCATCCAGTGCCGGCGTCAGCGCAATCTTGTTCAGTGCACGCAATGGCACGGCCAACACCACGTAGTCAGCCTGATAGCCAACGCTGCCGACCTTGACGGTCACGCCGTCCTTGTCCTGGGTGATCGCCGACACTGGCGAGTTGGTCTTGATGGTTTTGATCTGTTTGACGAACGCTTGCGCCAGCACCTGGCTGCCGCCGACCAGACGCGATGCGCGCAGGTCACGGTCGGAGATGCCGCGATACACGCGGTTCTGCTGAGCGAAATACAGCAGCGAAAGACGCGAAGGCTCGTCGTAGTGAGTGCGGATGTCCTGGTTGATCAGCTGACGCGCGGTGGCCGGCAGGTTCTGCTTATCGAGCCAGCTCGATACGGTGATCTGATCCAGTGCGTGCAGGGTGTTGGTCGCCGCCGGGTTCTGCGGGTCGTCAATCGAGCGTGCCAGATCGTCGAGGGTTTTCTGGTAGCGTTTCAAGGCATCGGCGGTGGCCGGTTGCTTGGTCGCCAGATCAGCGGCGGAGAAATACTCGCCGTCGATCAGGTAGCCCGGGGTCCGCACGAACTCAGGTGCCGGCGTGGTGCCGAGCTTGAAGGTCGACACGTACTTGTTCAGCACCGGCTGGGTCTTGTCGTTACCGATCCACTCGCTGGTGGCCATGCCCGAGCGACCGCCCAGGCTCGGTTTGGCTTCCAGCAGCGTGACCTGCCAGCCTTTGTTTTGCAGTTCGTAGGCAGCAGTCAGGCCCGACAGGCCACCACCGATCACGATTGCGGTTTTATCCTTGGCCAGCGCCGTAACGCTGAACAGCCCCAACATCACCAGCGCACAGGCGCGCAGCCAACCGACAGACATTCAGCGAACTCCGGAAATACCACAGAAAAAAGCAGTTGTGCGGGTCAGACGACCCAAAGAACCGCGAAGAATACGTTAGCCATCAAAACGCCGCCAGCGACGTCTATCGGCTCATACAAAGTAGCTCAATCGACACAATGGGTTGTTCCCGCGCGACGCATTGCATAGGCTTGCGCGATTGTTTGCCCGCGCCTGACGCGAGCCGCCTCGAGGAGACTGTAAATGGGCCTGAATAACCAGTGGATGCAACGCGACCTCGCGGTGTTGTGGCATCCCTGCACCCAGATGAAAGACCACGAACAGCTGCCGCTGATCCCGATCAAGCGCGGCGAAGGCGTCTGGCTCGAAGACTTCGAAGGCAAGCGCTACCTCGACGCGGTCAGCTCGTGGTGGGTCAACGTGTTCGGCCACGCCAACCCGCGCATCAACCAGCGCATCAAGGATCAGGTCGATCAGCTGGAGCACGTGATTCTGGCCGGTTTCAGCCATCAACCGGTGATCGAGCTGTCCGAGCGTCTGGTGAAGATGACGCCGGAAGGCCTGAACCGGGTGTTCTACGCCGATAACGGTTCGTCCTGCATCGAAGTCGCGCTGAAAATGAGCTTTCACTATTGGCTCAATCGCGGCCAACCGAACAAGAAACGCTTCGTCACCCTGACCAACAGCTACCACGGCGAAACCATGGCGGCGATGGCGGTCGGCGACGTGCCGCTGTTCACCGAAACCTACAAAGCGCTGCTGATGGACACCATCAAGGTGCCGAGCCCGGATTGCTACGGGCGCCCCGACGGCATGAGCTGGGAAGAACATTCGCGCAACATGTTTGCGGCCATGGAACAGACCTTGGCAGAAAATCATGACAGCGTTGCGGCAGTGATCGTCGAGCCGTTGATTCAGGGCGCCGGCGGCATGCGCATGTATCACCCGGTGTACCTCAAGTTGCTGCGTGAATCCTGCGATCGTTACGGCGTGCACTTGATCCTCGACGAAATAGCTGTTGGTTTCGGTCGCACCGGAACCATGTTTGCCTGCGAGCAGGCCGGTATTCGTCCGGACTTCCTCTGCCTGTCGAAAGCCCTGACCGGCGGCTACCTGCCGTTGGCGGCGTGCCTGACCACCGATGAGGTCTACAGCGCGTTCTACGACGACTATCCAACCTTGCGCGCCTTCCTCCATTCGCACAGCTACACCGGCAACCCGCTGGCGTGCGCGGCGGCACTGGCGACGCTGGATATCTTCGAGCAGGACAACGTCATCGAGAACAACAAGGCCCTGGCCCAGCGCATGGCCTCGGCGACGGCGCATCTGGTCGATCACCCGAACGTGTCGGAAGTGCGCCAGACCGGCATGGTGCTGGCCATCGAGATGGTCAAGGATAAGGCCACCAAAGAGGCCTACCCTTGGCAGGAGCGGCGCGGCTTGAAAGTGTTCCAGCATGCGCTGGAGCGTGGCGCGTTGCTGCGTCCGCTGGGCAGCGTGGTGTATTTCCTGCCGCCGTACGTGATCACCCCGGAGCAGATCGACTTCCTCGCCGAAGTCGCCAGCGAAGGCATCGACATTGCCACGCGTGACAGCGTTAGCGTCGCCGTGCCAAAAGACTTCCACCCCGGCTTCCGCGATCCGGGTTGATTGCTATCTAAAGGTTTGAAAAGAACCCTGTGGCGAGGGGATTTATCCCCGTTCGGCTGCGCAGCAGTCGTGAAATCAGCACACGCGGTACTCCTGAGTCACCGCGTGAGCAGATTTTGGGGCGGCTTCGCCACCCAACGGGGATAAATCCCCTCGCCACAGAAGCTCTTCATCACAGTGACTACGCGCCAATTTTTTAGAGACCCGAAATGAGAATGTCCCGCTTCTTTATCGACGCTCCCCTGAGCACCGGCGAACACGAACTGCCGGAGGCCCAGGCGCATTACATCAGCCGCGTGCTGCGCATGGCCGAGGGCGATGCGGTGCAGTTGTTCGACGGTTCCGGCCATGAATTTCGCGGCGCCCTGCTGGAAGTCGGCAAGAAACGCGTGACCGTGCAGATCGACGAGCAATTCGCCGGCCAGGTCGAATCACCGCTGCACATCCACCTCGGCCAGGGCTTGTCCCGAGGCGAGCGGATGGATTGGGCAATTCAGAAAGCCACCGAGCTGGGCGTAAATGAAATTACGCCGATCTTCAGTGACCGCTGCGAAGTCCGCCTTAAAGACGAACGCGCCGACAAACGCCTGCTGCACTGGCGTCAGGTAGCGATCAGTGCGTGCGAACAATGCGGTCGTTCGCGGGTGCCGGTGATTCATCCGCCGGTGTTGCTGGCGGACTGGATCAAGCAGACCGAAGCCGAGTTGAAACTGGTGCTGCACCCGGTGGCCGAGCCATTGGTGAGTCATGCCAAACCGGCGACGCTGGCGTTTCTGATCGGGCCTGAAGGTGGTTTGACGGATGCCGAAGTCGAGCAGGCCAAAAGCAACGGCTTCCACGCCGCCCGCCTTGGCCCGCGGGTGTTGCGCACCGAAACCGCACCGGTGGTTGCATTGGCGGTAGCCCAACAGCTTTGGGGTGATTTCTAATCCACAATTGGAATACGTTCCCCTGTAGGAGTGAGCCTGCTCGCGATAGCGGTGCATCAGCCACAAACGCTGTCGACTGACAGGACGCTATCGCGAGCAGGCTCACTCCTACAGGGGGATGGTGACGTCTCTAGAGGACGTAAAACAGAATCGCGACAAAGTGCAGCAAGCTCCCCGCGATCACAAACAAATGCCAAATCCCATGCGCATGCCGCAACCGGTGATCAAGGGCAAAAAAGATAATCCCCACCGTGTACAAAACCCCGCCCGACGCCAGCCAGGCAAACCCGGTCGTACCCAGCGCCGCAATCAAAGGCTTGACCGCCACCAACACAATCCAGCCCATCACCGCGTAAATCACGATGGACAGAATCCGCGCCTCCGAGCGCGGTTTGATCTCTTGCAGAATGCCGATCAGCGCCAGCCCCCAGACAATCCCGAATAACGTCCAGCCCCACGGCCCGCGCAGGGTCACCAGGCAGAACGGTGTATAGCTGCCGGCAATCAACAGGTAGATCGAAAAGTGATCGACCTTCTTCATGATCGCTTTCTTGCGCCCGCGCACGCTGTGGTACACGGTGGAGGCGCTGTAGAGCACCAGCAAGGTAAACGCGTAAATCGCCACACTGACAATCTTCCACGGGCTGCCGTCGAGGCAGGCGATCACCAACATCCACACGCCGCCGACAAAAGCCGCCACTGCCCCGACCAGATGGGTCCAGGCGTTCAATCGTTCTCCGTGATACATGTATTGCTTACCTCATATTCATTACCGCAGCGCGCAAGGCTCGGGCCTTGAGCGTAAAAGCGCAATCAAAAGATCGCAGCCTGCGGCAGCTCCTACCTTCCAACGCATGCCAATGTAGGAGCTGCCGAAGGCTGCGATCTTTTGATCTTCAAGGCACAATCGACACATTCGAAAAAGAGTCCGCGCCATGCTGATCGACGAAGAATTGACCCTGAAAAAACTCGAGGTGTTCCTCGCCTTCATGCGCACCGGCAACCTCGCCCGCGCCGCTGCCGAACTGCAGACCAGCAACGTCAGCGTGCATCGCGCGATTCACTCACTGGAAAGCGCCCTGCGCTGCCCGCTGTTCAAACACGAAGGCCGCAACCTGACGCCGCTGGAAAGCGCTTATGTGCTGGAAGAGCGCGCGCAGAAGCTGATCAACGACGTGGTCGAAAGCGTGCGCCTGACCCGCGAAGCCGCGGGGTTCTCCGCTGAACGCTTCAAACTCGGCTCGCTGTACTCGCTAACAGTGAAAACCGTACCGCAGCTGATCATGGGCCTGAAAATCCGTCGCAGCGAACTCAACATCGACCTGATCCTCGGCTCGAACATCGACCTGCTCTACAAGCTGAAGAACATGGAAGTCGACGCAATTCTGGTGTCACTGGACGACAGCATCAACGACCCGGATTGCGAGCAGATTGCGCTGTTTTCCGACGACATCTTCCTCGCCACTCCGGCGGATTCAAAGTTTGCCCAGCGCAGTGAAGTGGATCTGGCTGAGGTGCGCGATGAAACCTTCATCACCCTGACCCAAGGTTTTGCGACCCATCAGGACGGTGTGCGGGTGTTCAAGCAGGCGGGGTTCGAGCCGAAGGTGGCGATGCAGGTGAATGACATCTTCACGCTGTTGAGCATGGTCAGCTCGGGAGTGGGTTATGCGTTGCTGCCGGGGCGGATTGCGGCGGTGTATGAGAACCGGGTGAAGCTGATTCCGTTGCAGGAGAAGTACCGGTTGCAGCAGCACATCGGGGTGGTGTTTTTGAAAGCCAAGGAGCGCGATCCGAATTTGCTGGCGTTGCTGGCGGAGTGCCGGATGTATGCGAATCGGCAGATCACCCCATGATCGTTCCCATGCTCCGCGTGGGAATGCCTCAATGGACGCTCTGCGTCCGCTTTGGGACGCAGAGCGTCCCGGGCTGCATTCCCACGCAGAGCGTGGGAACGATCAGTTAGAGGCTCAGCCCACAATCCCGCGAACAATGAAGAATAACAGCGATGGCCCCAGCAAGCACCCCAGCCCGGTATGGAACGTCGCCGTCAACGCGCCATAAGGCACCAACCGCCGATCCGTCGCCGCCAATCCAGCTGTAACGCCGCTGACAGTCCCGGCCAGACCACCAAACACCATCGCCGAACGCGGGTTATCCAGGCCCATCCAGCGCGCCGCGACCGGCGTGCCGACCATCACCAGAATCGCCTTGATCAACCCGGTGGCAATCGACAAGGCCATCACATCCGAGGTCGCGCCAATCGCCGCGCCCGTCACTGGCCCGACAATGTAAGTCACCGCGCCCGCGCCAATAGTGGTCATGCTCACCGCATCGCGATAACCAAACGCCCAGGCCATGCACGCGCCGACAATGAACGGCAGGATCGTGCCCAACAGCAGCGCAATCACACCAATCAACCCGGCCTTTTTCGCCTCGGTCGCCTGCACTTCAAACGCTGTGGCAACAATCGCAAAGTCACGCAGCATCGCCCCGCCCATCAGGCCGATACCGGAGAACAACGTCAGGTCCGCCAGGCCTTTCTGCCCGCCAGTCATGGTGCCGCCGACCCATGCCAAAACCAGACCGATGACGATGGCAATCGCCGAGCCGTGAATGCGTCCGAACGTCAGGCGTTTGGACAGAATCACCGACACCCACATGATCACGCCGACAAAAGCGAAGGCAGTGACCAAGCCGTTGTGTTCCAGACCTTTCTCGATGAGATCCCACATATCAGCGGCCTCCTACTGGCGTGCCGACCGGGGAGATTTCCGCCGGCTCGTCAGGCAGTGGCTCGCCCTTGTGAGTGCGGCTGATCAGGGCAATCGTAAAACCGCAGACCACCACCGAACCAATCGCCGCCAGCACTGCGACCGTGCCGCCGTGCAGCGCGGTGACGACGTTCTGTTGCGCGGCCATCGCCACCACCACCGGAATGTACATCGCGCCCCAAAAGCCGACGCCCATCTCGCAATCCTTGGTCATACCGCCGCGTTTCTGCATCCACAACCGCGCGCAGATCAGCAGGATCATCGCGATGCCGACCCCGCCGACATTGGATTTGACGCCCAACAACGCGCCGAGCATGTCACCCATGATCACCCCTGCCAGCGTACAGATCGCGAGCAGCGCCACACCGTAAATAATCATTGTTGTAGTCCTCAAAGTGCATCGTCGAATGTTGTTTTTGTTGTTCGAAGCTTGAGTCGCGGCGGTTTAGAGTTGGCGGCTACCCTCCTCACGCAACAGCGCTTGCAGGGTGTCGAGGCGCGCACTGTCGAAGGCTGTGACCGTGCCTTGCTCGAACACCCGGCGCGCCAGCCCGGTCAGCACCGCACCGGGCGGCAGTTCGATCTGTAAACGCACGCCGCGCTCATAAGCGCTTTGCACGGTGCCGCGCCAATCCACTACGCGACACATGTTGAAGGCGAGGTCGTCACGCAGCGCTTCGACTTTGGTCACAGGGCGTGCGCGACTGCCGCTCAGGTAAGCGATTTTCGGGGTTTTCAGTTCAACCTTGGCGAAGGCTTCGGCGAGGGTTTGCGCCGGTTTTTCCAACAGCGGACAGTGCGACGGCACACTCACCGCCAGACGTTTTGCCAGACCGGCGCCACGACTGCGCGCCAGTTCGGCCACGGCTTGCATGGCCTCGTCACTGCCGGCGATCACCACCTGATTGTCGGCGTTGATGTTGGCCAGATACACCGGCGAATCTGCGCTGTGCACCTGCGCCAGCAGCGTTTCGACTGTGGATAATTGCAGGCCGATGATTGCGGTCATGCCGTAGCCCTGTGGATAAGCTTGTTGCATCAACTCACCGCGCAGGCTGACCAGATGTAACGCCTCGCTGAAGCTCAATGCGCCCGCAACCACCGCTGCCGGATAAGCGCCGATGGACAGGCCGGCGACGTAATCCGCCGCGAGTTCGTCTTGCAACAGCTGCCGTGAAGCTGCGACGCCTGCGATCAGCAGGCAGAGCTGAACCGCCCTTGTCGTGCGCAATGCTTCGCTGGAATCGAGCAGCAAAACATCTTCGCCAAGCACATCGCTGGCCTCAACCAAGGTCTCCCGAGGCAAACGCTGAAGCATCCCCGCCTGCTGCGCGCCTTGGCCGGGGAACACCAGCAGACTGCTCACGCTGCCTGCTCCTGCGGGTTCCATGGATCAATCACCAGGCAAGCTTGATGAGCATTTTTCAGCAGCACGCGCGTCGAAGCGCTGGCCCATTCACGCAGGGCCACGGCACCGAACGGCGTCTGCAATTGCATGTCGATCCGGCACACAGCCTGATCAAAAATTTCGACGAGATTGCGTGCCTGATTGCGGGTGATCAGTTGCGGTGTACGCAGAATCAAATCGAGGTCGCTGGCCGCGTGCATCGCGGTGAAACCACTGGCCAATTCAAATCCGACACTGCCGCTGACACCCCAGACCCAACCGCAGTCATCGAGCATCGGCCGCAGTTGTTTGAGCGCGTGCATCACTGGCAGATCGCGCTCGCAGTCGACGTGACACAGCGCTTCGGGGCTGACCCGACAGGCAATCGAATCGACCGCCATAAACGCCGCCAACCGCTGCTCGCGCAACACACCGCGCACGCCGACCGCGACATAACCTTCCTCGCTCAACGCCCGCCGCACCACCACCGGTTGTCCGGCGGCCAGCGACCCGACTGCCCACAACGGCGCATCCGCCGGCAACTGCGCCGGGGTCATGCCCCAGAGCAGATCGTGGGCCAGAGGCGTGTTCACCACTGCGCCCTCAGCAGTTCGCGAACCTTGCTGGAAGCCGCACGATTCTTCGCGCCGAGACGATTGCTCAAGTCAGTGCTGGAGATATCGCTGATGGCTTGTTTCAGGCACTCGTTCACCCGCGCCAGATCCTCCGCCGTCGGCTGTTCAATTTGCTCAACCGACAAGGTTTCCCAAAGCAATCCGAGGCTCGCATAACTGTCGATGTCATAAGCCATCGGCGGCACACTGGCGGCCAGCGCTTCCAGTTCTTCAACACTGCGCAAGGTCACCCGCGCAGCCGACGCCTTGCCCATCGCATGCACCATCACGCCCGGATCACGCAGCGCGATCAATCGATTGGCCTGGTAACCATGAGCCAGAAACGCCCCGGACATCGCTTTACCGACCAACAACGCAATCACCGGATGCCCGGCCAGACGCGCACGGGCGTAACTGTCCGCCGCACCGGCCAACGCCTGATGAATACCGAGCGCTTCTTCGCGCCGACCATAAGCCTGGCTCGGCACATCGACGATGGCGATGATCGGGCGCTTCTGCGCTTTATCGCGGTCAGCCGTGATCGCGTCATCCACAACCTTGGCCAGACCCCAGCCTTCGAGCAAGCCGACTTCGCCGTTGCGAGCGCGAGGAAAACGATTGTCCGGGTCAGCCACCACAGCGATGAAACGCCCCAGCCCACCGTCAGCAACCCTCAACGATGGCGGCAGTCCTTCAACACTTTTAGCGCCCGCGCTCAAGGCGGTGAACCAGTTCAAGCCGCGCAACGAATAACTGCTCATGAGCGCTCTCCTTGATACAGATCGCGAACCACCGACGGTTCGATTTGCGGGTCAGTGTTCAGACTGCTCAACTTCCGCAGAAACCACTCAGCACGTTGGCTACGTGGCTGCTTTGGCAAACCTTGCTGGAGCAACTCGCCGACCTGCTGACGAATCTTCGCCACGTCATCGGCGACATAACGATCCACCAGACCACTGGCAAACCGCTGCTCGCCGCCAGTCACGCTCCAGATGAAGGGCCGGTCGCGAGAGTCATATTCTTCGATCCCCGCTTCCTGTTCGATGACCTGCGGGCCGTTCAAACCAAGGCGTGCTTCTTGAGTCACCAGCAAATAGCTGCACAGCGCCGCCGCAATCGACATACCGCCGAAACACCCAACGCTGCCCGCGACCACACCGACCACCGGTTGGTACTGCTGCAAATCGACAATCGCCGCATGAATATCAGCAATCGCCGACAGCCCGAGATTGGCTTCCTGCAAGCGCACACCACCGGTTTCCAGCAGCAACACCGCGCGCGTCGGAATACCTTTGCGGTTGTCTTCAGCCGCCAGTTCCAGCGCGCCGGCAATCTTCGCCCCGCCGACTTCGCCAAGGCTGCCGCCCTGAAATGCACCTTCAATCGCGGCAATGACTACCGGCAAACCGTCGAGGCTGCCCTTGGCGATCACCACCCCGTCATCGGCCTGCGGCACCACGCCCTGACGTTCAAGCCACGGCGACATCACCCGTTGAAACGGATCAAGCAACTCACGAAAGCTGCCAGCATCGAGCAAGGCCTTGGCCCGTTGTCGCGCGCCGAGTTCGACGAAGCTGTGTTTGTTGAGCAACGCTGCGCTGTCAGTCATGGCCGATCTCCTCGAAACCTTGTTCCAGTCGCAAGCGCACCACGCCCGGCGTCGCGCCGAAGTCGTGGATATCGATGGCCATTGCTGGCGGTGTGGTGCCGTCGAACATCCGCGCAAACAGATGCTGCCAACGCAATTGCGCGCCGTTGACCGAGGTCTGCACATTGATCGTCAGCTTGCCGGCCAGGCCCGGTTCGATCAGCACTTCCAGATCACCCGAGCCGACACAACCGACCAGCGCGCGACCGCGTGGCGGCTGCCCGGCGGGGAATTCAAACGATAGGGTTTCCATCAAAACGCTCCCTGAGAGATGCCGTCGCGCTCGATACGGTCGAGCAGCAGCGTGGCGGCGAGCAAGTCGGCGGCGCCACCGGGCGAGGCATTCAATGCGATGAGTTGTTGATCCAGTTCGTGCAGCCGGCGGCGACCGCTGAGGCTGGCGCTGCCGCCAGCGTCGAGCACCGCTTGTGCGCCGAGTTGCATGGCGTGCAAACCCTCTTCGCCGGCGCGGTAGAGCACGCAGGTGTCGGCCAGATTGGTCATGATCGCGAGCAAAGCGTCGAGCCGGGCGTTCTGTTCGCCGTGACCGTTAGCACGACTACGTTTGAGTTGTGGCAAGCCGCGTTGCAGCACTGAGGGGAAGCCGAGTTGCGCTTCTTCACGAGCACCGCGTGCGCCGTAACGCAGGGCGACTTGGGCGCCGTGGCTCAGTGGTTTGGGTGCGTAGCGGTCATCCAACAAGGCCAGACGTGCAGCGCGCAGGGTTACAGCGTTGGCGCTGGAAGATTGCGGTTCCAGTGCAGTGGCCGTCACCAAAAGGCCCAAGGCCCAGATCGCCCCGCGATGCGTGTTCACGCCATTGGTGGTCGTGAGCATGGCTTGTTCACCTTCACGGCCGATGCGACCAATCGCTTCGCGCAACGTTGAATCGACTTCGCCGATCGCGCCCGCCGCTTCAGCCATCTCCTTGAACGCCGGCCACAACGACAGCGCCGAAGCGTGCATCAGGCCCAAGTGCAGATCGGTGTGCGCGCCGTTGCCGCGACGGTCGACCAGTGCCGGTTTCGGCGACAGATCGGCTTCGTCGATCAACGCGTCCACCGCCAGATCGGCCAATCGATCGGCCAGGGACAGCGGCTTCGCTTGCAGGTTAAGTGCGTGCATTACCAGCTCCTGAATTTCGCGGGCGGGTTGTACAGACCGCCAGACCACTCGACCAGATCGGCCACGCTTTTCGCCGCGAGCAATTCGCGGGTGGCGTCGGTGCGGCGGATGCCGAGGTCTTCGGGCAAGGCGATCAGGCCTTCGCGGCGCATGCGTTCGGTGTCTTTCGGGTTGTGGCGCAGGCCGATGGCGGTGACACCCGCGACGGCGGCGATCATCGCCTGGCGCTCTTCCAGCGAGCGCGCCTTGTACAGGTAGGCGATGCCTTCTTCGGTGAGCAGGTGGGTGACGTCGTCGCCGTAAATCATGATCGGCGCCAGCGGCATGCCGCTTTTCTTCGCCACTTCTACCGCGTCGAGGGTTTCAACGAAGGTCGGTTTGCCGCCCTCCTGGAAGGTCTCGACCATTTGCACCACAAGTTTCTTGCCGCGTTCGAGCATCGGTTGCTGCGAGTCGTCGTGGCGCATGTCCAGCCACGCCGGGGTGCCGTGACGGCGACCGCGCGGGTCGTGGCCCATGTTCGGCGCGCCACCGAAACCGGCGAGGCGGCCACGAGTCACGGTCGAGGAATGGCCATCGCCATCGACCTGCAACGTCGCGCCGATAAACAGATCTACCGCGTACTGCCCGGCGAGTTGGCAGAACATCCGGTTGGAACGCAGGGAGCCGTCGCGGCCGGTGAAGAACACGTCCGGGCGGGCGGCGATGTAGTTCTCCATGCCCAGTTCGGTGCCGAAGCAATGCACGCTTTCGACCCAGCCACTTTCAATCGCCGGGATCAATGTTGGGTGCGGATTGAGCGTCCAGTTGCGGCAGATCTTGCCCTTGAGGCCGAGGGATTCGCCGTAGGTCGGCAGGATCAATTCGATGGCGGCGGTGTTGAAACCGATGCCGTGGTTGAGCGACTGCACGTTGTGTTTTTCGTAGATGCCGCGAATCGCCATCATCGCCATCAATACGTGCACAGGCTTGATGTGGCGTGGGTCGCGGGTGAACAGCGGTTCGATGTAGAACGGCTTGTCGGCCACCACGACGAAATCGACCCATGAGGCGGGGATATCCACACGCGGGAGTTCGCTGACGTCGTCGACCAGTTGGTTGACCTGGACGATGACGATGCCGTCGCTGAACGCGGCCGGTTCGATCAGTGCCGGGGTGTCTTCAGTGCTGGGGCCGGTGTAGATGTTGCCGGCGCGGTCGGCCATGAACCCGGCGGAGAGCACGACGTTGGGGATCAGATCCACCACCAGTCGCGCGTAGAGTTCGATGTAAGTGTGGATCGCGCCGACTTCCAGCAGGCCGTCTTCGAGCAACTGGCTGATGCGCAGGCTCTGGGTGCCGGCGAAGGAGAAATCGAGCTTGCGGGCAATGCCGCGTTCGAACAGGTCGAGGTGCTCGGAGCGGCCGACGCTGGGCATGATCATGTGCAGATCGTGGAGCTTTTCCGGATCAGCCTTGGCCAGCGAGCGCGAGAGGAAATCTGCCTGCTTCTGGTTGTTGCCCTCCAGCACCACACGGTCGCCGGGATGAATCAGCGCTTCGAGCGCGGCGACGATCTTGTCGGTGGGCAACACCACACCGTCGGCCAGCCCGCGCACCTTGTCGAGGCGGCGCTGCTTCTCATCGCGCCGCCGCGTCCAGCGCGAGTCGGGGGGAATTGTTGTTGTCATGCTCACTCCACGGGGTTCGCTGTCGTGGAGCTAAGGTAGGCGCGTGGGGTGGGGGCATCAATCAAGCACGGTGGTGAATCATTACGCTGAGCGTAACGTTCGCCGACGCCTTCGCGAGTAGGAGCTGTCGAGTGAAACGAGGCTGCGATCTTTTGATCTTCAGCATCAACATCAAAAGATCGCAGCGTGCCGCAGCTCCTACAGGAGAACGCATTCCATATCCAATTCCTGTAGGAGCTGTCGATTGAAACGAGGCTGCGATCTTTTGATCTTCAGGATCAACATCAAAAGATCGCAGCGTGCCGCAGCTCCTACAGGAGAACGCATTCCATATCCAATTCCTGTAGGAGCTGTCGAGTGAAACGAGGCTGCGATCTTTTGATCTTCAGGATCAACATCAAAAGATCGCAGCGTGCCGCAGCTCCTACAGGGGACGTATTCCAACTGTAGGAGTGAGCCTGCTCGCGATGGCGTCGCATGGGTCGACGCATTAATCAGTCAGTCGGCACCAATCTGTCCAACACGCGATTGACGGCCATTTCCGCCACCATCACCACTTGCGCAATACCCTGCAGGGTCTTGCGGTGCGTGCCTTCAACCATGGCTGCGTGATTGTTGAGCATCACCGTGGCCGAGCCGAGGGTTTCGCTGGCGTCGGTCAGCAGGGATTCGGTGTCGGCATTGGGGTTGGCCATGTACAGCGTGTTCGGGGTGTAGGGCGTGGCCATGAGGTCGGCGTTGGTCGGGCCGAGGTAATGGTCGAGGGCGCGTTCGGCGGCTTCGTGGAATTTCTTCGAATCGGGGGATTCGTAGGGGGATGCCGGGTCGGTGGGCGGCGGGTTAGGCGTTACTTTGAACATGGATGACTTTCCTCTGATGAGGCTGCGACCATCCCGCTGCTAAACGATAGGGAGGCAGCTGTGCGCAAGTTAGCAGACCGGTAGTCACCCAAACCCGGCGCACCCGAAGGTGCCATGCGCACAGCCACCATCAAGTGCAGGCGATTGCCTGACTGGATGAGACTCGTACGACCGGACAACTAGCCGGGCTGCTAAACCCGATCACTGGGAATCAGTGACCCAATCCACGTTACGCAGCCAGCCAAAGGCGCACAAGCCGGCGGATTCTGGTACATGCGTAGGCAGCGGCGCAAGGATTTGTAGTCCAGGGAGCCGTAACACCGGGTGTCTTTAAACAGATGTGCCGGAAAGTGTTTAAGGCATGACAGAAATCGGGAATTTACCTGTAGGATTTTGGTGAAGAAACTGGATCAGCCCGCCGATGATCGTTCCCACGCTCTGCGTGGGAATGCCTCAACGGACGCTCTGCGTTCGGCTTTCTGGGACGCGGAGCGTCCCGGGCTGCATTCCCACGCGGAGCGTGGGAACGATCAAATCAGAAGACCAGCCCAGCCTCCACCAACAACTTCTCCAACCCCAACAAATCCGGCACCTTCGCCACCTGCTCCCCGACCTGCACCGCCGCCTGCTCCAACGCACACAACGGCACATCGACATAACTCAACTGACTGTCGAGCTTGTACGAACGCGGAATCCCCTGCACCAGCAGCGCAATGAACTTCAACTCCGGCAACCCGCCGAGGGCATTGAGGATGACAATCCGCGCGCGCTCACCAATGACAATTTTCTGCCCGCACGCAGACTCAAAACTCAGCAGAGGAATCTGCCGCTCGCGCCACTTCACTCGCCCCAGATACCACGGCGGCGTGTCCAGATCGAAGGCGCTGGCCTGATAATCGATCAATTCAGCAACAGCGACGTTAGGCAGGATCAAATTGCGATCCGCCAGCGGCAGCAATAGCCCGGTCAGCTGACTGGTGCGCTGATTATGCCGGCGTTCATGCATGTTTCTTGCTCCACTGGGCAATGCTTTCAAGCAGCACCGACTCTTGATACGGCTTGCCGAGGTAGTCGTTGACGCCGATGGCCATGGCGCGGTCGCGGTGTTTCTGGCCGGTGCGTGAGGTGATCATGATGATCGGCAGGTGTTGCAGGCGCTCGTCGTTGCGCACCTGGGTAGCGACTTCGAAGCCGTCCATGCGCGGCATTTCGATGTCGAGCAGCATCAGGTCGGGCATGTGCTCTTCGAGCAGCAGCATGGCGTCGACACCGTCCTTGGCGGTCAGCACGGTCATGCCGTGGCGCTCGAGCAAACGGCTGGTGACCTTGCGCACGGTGACCGAGTCGTCGACCACCATCACCAGCAGCGGCTTGTGCGGTTCGCTGTCGATCTCCGGCAGCGTCGGTGTCTGCGCAACCCGCGCTTGCATCGCCCGAATCGGCGCAAGCAAATCGAGAATCAGCACCACCCGGCCATCGCCGAGAATCGTTGCTCCGGACACGCCTTGCACTGCCGCGAATTGCGCGCCAAGGCTCTTGACCACGATCTCGCGAGTGCCGGCCATGGTGTCGACCTGCACGGCGATGCGCCGGTCGTTGTAATGCACCAGCAGCACCGGCAACGGCAGGTTCTGCCCCAGCAATTTCGGTCGTGGCGCGGTTTTCAGCAGTTCGCCGAGATAGCACAGTTCATAGGTCTGGCCGCCGTATTGGTAGCGCGGCGGATCAACGCGGAAGTGCGCTTCAAGATCATTCGGCAACACGCGAACAATGCCTTCGATGGTGTTCAGCGGAATCGCGTATTGATCCTCGCCACACTGCACCATCAGCGCACGGTTGACCGACACGGTGAACGGCAGACGAATGCGGAAATGCACGCCCTGCCCCGGCACCGAATCAATGCTCATGCTGCCGCCCAGTTGCCGCACCTCTTCATGCACCACGTCCATGCCGACGCCGCGCCCGGAAATCTGCGTAATCTTTTCCGCTGTGGAAAACCCCGGTTGAAGGATGAACTGCAACACGTCGCGGTCGCTGATCTCGGCTTCCGGCGCGAGCATGCCGCGCTTGATTGCCTTCTTGCGCACGGCTTCCAGAGGCACCCCGGCACCGTCGTCGCGAATATCGAAAACGATGTCGCCGCCCTCGCGGGACAGGTCGAGGCTGATCTGCCCTTGCGCCGGTTTACCCGCCGCCAGCCGCACTTCGGCGGACTCCAGACCGTGGTCGACGGCGTTGCGCAGCATGTGTTCCAGCGGCGCCGCCATACGCTCCAGCACGTTGCGATCCATCTCGCCTTCAGCGTTGCCGACGACAAACGCGACATCTTTATTCAGCTCTTCAGCGACTTGGCGAACGATGCGTTTCAGGCGCGGCAACATGCGCTCGAACGGCACCATGCGCGTACGCATCAGGCCTTCCTGCAATTCGGTGTTGATGCGGCCCTGTTGCTGCAACAGGTTCTCGGCGTCGTGGTTACGGCGGTCGAGGGTTTCCTTGAGGTCGAGCAAGTCGGATGCCGATTCGAACAGCGCCCGCGACAATTGCTGCAATTGCGAATGGCGGTCCATTTCCAGCGGGTCGAACTCTTCGTAACCGAGGCGTTCGGCGTCGACTTGCTGGCGGCTGAGAATCCGCCCTTGGGTTTCCGTGTCGAGGCGGCGCAGCTGATCGCGCATGCGCTCGATCGTGGTTTCCATCTCGTTCAGGGCGATCTGTGCGTCGTTGACCTGCTGTTCAATACGGCCACGGAAGATCGAGGTTTCCCCGGCCAGATTGACCAACTCGTCGAGCAGTTCGGCGGAGACTTTGACCATGTCCGCGCCAGCCTCGGCAGCCGGCGGTGCCGCGTCAGTCTTGACCTGCACAGGTGGCACTGGCGGCTTTACTACCGTTACCGGATGACTGAAATTCTGGATCGCATTGATCAACCGATCCGCCGGCGGGCACGGTTGCCCGGCGCGCACGCCATCGAGCATTTGCGCCAAGCGATCATGCCCACGTTGCACCAGCGCAAACAGTTCCGCCGACGGCTGCAAAGCGCCGCTGGAAAGACTTTCGTAAAGGTATTCCAGCTCATGCGCGAGGTCGCCGATCGGGCCGATCTCGACCATCCGCGCGCCACCCTTGAGTGTGTGCAGATCGCGCAGCAGGGTTTCCACTTCCTGGCGATTGCCCGGCTCGGCCTGCCAGCGCAGCAGCGCGGCGCCGGAATTTTCGATGATGTCGAAACCTTCTTCGAGGAAGATTTCCAGCAGCTCCGGGTCGTGACCGGCGCTGTCGTGCTCGGTTATTGCTGGCGGCGTTTCGGCAACGTTTTGGCCTTGGCGGACCTGACGGATCGTTTCGATCAGTTCCTGTGCCGGCGTCAGCGGCTGATGGTTTTGCAGCTGATCAAGCATCAACGCCAAGCGGTCATGACTCTTGAGCAGCAAGCGTCCCAAGGTTTCGCTGTAGCTGTAACGACGATCGACCAGCCCTTCGTAAAGGCTTTCCAGCTCCTGTGCCAGATCGCCGATGGCCTCGACTTCGGCCATCCGCGCGCCACCCTTGAGCGTATGCAAATCGCGCTGCAACGAGGACAGCGGCGCAACGTTGTCCGGGTCGCTCAGCCAGCGCTGCAAGGCTTGGCCTGAGCTGTCGAGAATGTCCACGGCCTCTTCAAGGAAGATCTCGACAATCTCGTCATCGGGTTCAAGCGCCGTTGCCTTTTGCTGCAACTCGGCGGTGGCGCTGCCCAGTTCACGGATGCTCAGGGTGCGGCTGCCGTCGCTGCGAATCAGGCCCATCGACGAAGGGTCGAGGCTTTCATCGAGCAGATCATGCAGGGCCCGAATCCGTTCTGGCTGCGGCGTGACTTCCTGACCGGCAGCCAGTTCGTCGAGCATGTTGATCAGCGCTTCGTGAGCGTTCTGCGCTTCCTGGAAAAACCGTTCACTGACCGCCAGGCTGCTTTCTTCCACGGCGCCATAGAGGTCGAGCAAGGCTTCACACAGCACGTCGACCGGCAGCAGATCGGCCATGTGCGCGCCTTCGCCGAGGGTGGTCAGCTCATCCAGCAAGGCGCTGAGTTCCTGACGCTCGCCGGGGTGTTGCTGCCAGCGCTGCAACAGGCTTTCGGCGTCGAGCAGGATATCCATGCCCTGGGCGAGGAAGTTATTGATCAGTTGCGGATCGCGCTTGATCCGCAGGCCGGTGTGCGGCGCATCGAGGATCGACGCCAGACGCTCGGCGAGCAGGGTTTCCGAGCGTTTGATCAGCGACTGCGCACCGACAATCGGCGCCAGCGGATCATGCTTGAGCTGACGCAGACCGACGCGGAACAGGCCCTCGGCTTCAAGTAGCAACTCCACTTCGTCGAGGTCCAGCGGCAACTGGTGCGCCTTGAACTCGCGGGCCAGTTGATCGAGCGGTGCCGCGAGTTCGGCAATCGGCAATACGCCGGCCATCGACGCACTGCCCTTGAGCGTGTGCAGGGCGCGCTGCAATTCATCGCTGGCCTGTAGCGGCACATGCTCGGCGGCTTGATCGAGAAAGCGATTGAGGCTGGCGAGGTGGGTCTCGGCTTCTTTGCGGAAGATTTCCAGCAGCAGCGGATCGAGCGCCGCGACATCGTCGACGTCTTCGGCAGCCAGCGGTTCGTCCCCCTTGGCCAAGGCGTGAGCACGGGCAGCGAGTTGATCGACATCGCTGCGCTGCCGTTGGCTGTTGGTGGCGAATTCGCTGATCAGTTCGGGCAGCAACAGCACGGTGTCGGTCAGCACTTGCTGCACCACCGAGCCCGGCTCGACACTTTGTTCGAGCACACGGTTGAGCAGGTTTTCCACCGACCACGCCAGTTCACCGAGAATCAGCGCGCGGACCATGCGCCCGCTGCCCTTGAGGGTGTGGAAGGCGCGACGCAGCTCGGTCAGCGCATCGCGATCCTGCGAATTGGCGATCCAGCGCGGCAAGTATTCGTGGAGGACTTCGAGCACCTCGTCGGTCTCTTCGAGGAACACTTCGCGCAGCTCATCGTCGACCGGTTCTTCATCGGCCGGCGGCGGCATCAGGCTGCCGGGCGTGCTCAATGCCGGCGGGTTGAGCGCTGAAACCGGGCTGGCCAGAACGTCGGCCAGCGACTGTACGGTTTCCGGATCATCGAGCGCCTGCATGTCCTGCATCACCAGCGCTTCGCTGGGGCTGAGCACGTCTTCGAGCACCGGCACGTGCGGCTCATTTGGAAAAAAACCCAGACTGGCGAGGGACTTCTGCGCGACGTCCAGCAATTGTTCGCCCGGAGCCTGTGGGTCATCGCTCAAGCGTTCGAGGTAATACTCGAGGCTGCTGATGACGTCGGCCAGATGATCGAGCTGCTCCCAACCGGGCTCGTGCGGATCGAGCAGCAAATGTTCGCGGATAAACCCGTTGCACGCTTCGACCAGACTCGCCGCCCGGCTGAGCGGAATCATCGCCAGCGCACCGCGCACCTGAGTCAGCAGCGCCGGCAACGCTTGCAGGTGCTGGCGATCCCAATCGGCGTCGATGTAGTCGACGATCATGTCCTTGGCCTGTTGCAGACAGATGCGTGCTTCCTTGATCACGATCTGATGAATCTGCGTCAGGTCGGTGGTCGGCAGGCGCGCGTCTTCCGGGCTTTCCGGCTCGACGGTGCCGACCATGCCGGCCAGCGTCGCTTCGACGTAGAGCAAGGCGCCGGCGACGTCCATCAGGATCGCGTCGTTCGGTTCACGCTGGCCCTGGGCAAGGCTGAGCACCACGGCCAATTGATCGATGATGACTTTGCGCGGCTGGCCGAAACCGAGCACGGCGAGGGTGTCGGCGATCTGCCGCAACGGCGCCAGCAAACTCTCCAGATCCGAGGTGTGCTGACGGTCGCTGCGCACGAACAGGTCGAGGCGTTCCTTGACCCGCACCAGTTCTTCGCACAGAGCTGCCAGCACCGAGCGCATCGCATCGCGGTCGGGGCCGGCCAGGCGCGCGCGTTCTTCGTCGACCATCGCGCTGTCGGGCAACGCGTCGTCCAGCGAGTAGCGATCTTTCATGGTCAGCATCTGCCCGGTGGGATGTTCGGCTTTGGCAATATAGAACAACAGGCTTTTCAGCAGCTCCGCCGGTGCCGGCTGATTGAGGCCGGACAGACCTTGTTCGAGCAGGCGCTTGAGCTCTTTGTCGGCGTCCTTGAACAGGCTACGCAGCGCCGGGCTGTTGGCGATCACGCCTTCGCGCATGCCTTCGACCAGCGCCGAAGCGACCTGCCAAAGTGGGCTCAGGGGTGAATCGCCGCTCAGCGCTTCGAGGCGAGTAAAGACTTTCGCCAGATAGTCGAGATGCGTCTGGTCATCCTGTTCACGGAGCAAACCGACCAAAGCCATTTGCAGCATCTGGCGTAATTTGCGTAGCACGTTCGGCAACTCTGCTGGCTCTAGCAGTGCCAGCGCATCAGCGCTCAAGGGCGGCAGTTCGGGCAGTTGCGGGCTGAACAGGCTGGTTTCCGAGAGCAGGCTTTCGCCCCGGGCGCTGCGCAGATCGTTGATCAGCGGCAGCACCACCAACGGCAGATCTCGGCGGGCGCTCTGCACGCGGTCAAGGTAGATCGGCAATTGCCCAAGGGCTTGCAGCAACAAGTGCAGCGCTTCGTCGCGGTGGCTGACGCGCTCGTGCTGCAGGGCTTCGACCAGATGTTCCATCTCTTCGGCGAGCAACGCTGCGCCGTAGAACTCGACCATCTGCAGGCTGCCGTGGACCTGATGGATGTAATCCAGGCACTCGTCCAGCCCGGGAAAGGCCTGCGGATCATCGAGCACGGCTTCAATCGCCTGATGCGCCTGCTTCAGCGTTTCGGCAATTTCGCCCTTGACCCATTCGAGGGCCACATAGTCGTGCCGATCACCCATAACCGCTCCGATCACACTTTATCCGTCGCCGGCGCGGACGCTGCCGGCAAGGTGAATCCGGACACCGAACGGCGCAGCTGGCTGGCCATTTTCGCCAGGTTGCCGATGCTTTCGGCGGTGGCCGTGGAGCCGGACGAAGTCTGCGAGGTGATCTGCTGGATCACGTTCATCGTCAGCGAGATCTGCCCGGCTGACGAGGTCTGCTGCTGCGCCGCGTTGGAGATGCTTTGAATCAGCGCCGCGAGGGTCTTCGACACGCCTTCGATTTCTTCCAGGGCCACACCGGCATCCTGCGCCAGTCGCGCGCCGCGCACCACTTCGGTGGTGGTTTGCTCCATGGAAATAACGGCTTCGTTGGTATCGGTCTGGATCGCCCGCACCAAGGTTTCGATCTGCCGGGTGGCAGCGGACGAGCGTTCGGCCAGCCGTTGCACTTCGTCGGCAACCACGGCAAAACCGCGCCCGGCATCACCGGCCATCGACGCCTGAATCGCGGCGTTGAGGGCAAGGATGTTGGTCTGGTCGGCGATGTCGTCGATCAGGCTGACGATGTCGCCGATTTCCTGCGACGACTCGCCGAGGCGCTTGATGCGTTTGGCGGTGTCCTGAATCTGTTCGCGAATATTGTCCATGCCGTGGATGGTGTTGTGCACCACCTCGTTGCCCTTGTTGGCAATTTCCACGGAACGCTCGGCTACCGCTGAAGACTCGGCGGCGTTGGCCGAGACCTGATCGATGGATTCAGCCATGTCGCTGATCGCCGTCGAGGCTTCGGAGATCTGCTGGGCCTGATGCTCCGAGGCTTGCGCCAGGTGCATCGCAGTGGCCTGGGTTTCCTGCACCGCAGCAGCGACCTGGCCGGCGGTGAGATTGATGGTCGCGACCAGATCACGCAGTTGGTCGACGGAGTAATTGATCGAGTCGGCGATGGTGCCGGTGAAGTCCTCAGTCACCGAGGCGGTCACCGTGAGGTCACCGTCAGCGAGATCTTCGATCTCGTCGAGCAGACGCATGATCGCGTTCTGGTTGCGCTCGTTCTTCTCGGCGGTTTCGCGTAACTGGCGATTGGTTTCCCGAACCATCACCAGACCGATGAGGATGATCGATGCCAGCGCCAGCAAACCAAGGACGTAGCCGCCGATGGTGTCGGTGTTGCGCCCGCCGGCAAGGTTTTCGAAACCGGTGGCCAGGTGCGAGGCTTCGTCGAGCAGGGTTTGCGAGAGGCTGAAGATGTTGCTGGCCGACTCGCGAACCTTGAACAGCTCTGGCGAGGTTTCGAGGATTTCATCCACCGAGCCGGAAACGAACTGGAACAGCTCGGAAATCTCGCTCAAACGGGCACGGGCGTCACGGTCTTCGACCTGGCTGATTTTCAGCGCCGGGTTGCCTTGCAGCATGCCGTTGAGCACTTGGCCAAAACGCGTGGCATCGCGGCCAAAGGCATCGGCGGCTTGCTGCGAGTTTTCGTCGCCGGCGAGCACGGTGTTGACCGCGCCGAGGATGCGTTCAGCCAGCAGCGATTGGCGCTGGGCCATCGCCACTTGTGCCGCCGGAGCACCGCGCTGGAGGAGGATTTCGACGACTTTTTCGTATTCGATCTGCAACTGCGGCACGGTTTCGGCCAGGGTCGCGGCGACCTGATGCAGCGACAGCACAGTCTGTTCGCTGGAGAGAATCGCGTCGGTGTTTTTCAGCAGGCGTTCCCAGTCGAGCTGCACGGCGCGCATTTCCGGGCGCACGGTGGCCGGCGCTGGAGGCAGGCCGGTAACCGGGTCGCCCTTTTTCAGGTAACCCCAGCGCTGGGCGAAATCGTTGCGCGCATCGCTGAGCAGCTTGAACGCGGCCGCCTTGCCGGCGGCGGCTTCGGTGGCGTTCTTGGCGATGCGTTGCGAGAGCACGCGCAGCTCACCGGCGTGACCGATGTACTGTTTGTCGTAGTTCGCCTGGGTGTTGAGGTAAGCGAAGTTGGCGAACAGCAGCATGATGAACACGATCAGTGCGATGAACAGCACGATGATCTGCGAGCGACTGCGCGATCCTTCCGCCGGCTTGCCTGTTTTTGCTTTTATCATCGGTCCTCGCCTGTTTGAAGCTCATCGAACAACCTGTGGGAGATAGCCTTGTGAAGTGGAGCTTTTGTGGCGAGGGGATTTATCCCCGTTCGGCTGCGAAGCAGTCGCAAAATTTTGCATGCGCTGACGATGGTCAGGCGTTGCAGATTTGGGGCCGCTGCGCGACCCAACGGGGATAAATCCCCTCGCCACAGGTTTCCCTTGCCACAGAATCCCACCATTGCATGGCCCATTCCCACATGGGTTCTCTGTTGTTTCGACTAGATTGCGACGCTCATGAACACCGGGGATTTCGCCAGGGCAAACAGGCTGAATACCCGCCAGTTCTGCTCGCGCCGAAAATAGCCTTTGACGAACTCGGCCTTGGAGCCCTGGCGCTTGCTGATCGAGATCGGTTCGAAGCTGTCCTGCTCGAAATGCTGCAGACCAATAACTTCATCGACCATCAAACCGGCAAACACATCGCCATGCTCGACCACCAACACTCGCCGCTGTTTACGCAACGGCGACAGTTCATGCCCGAAGAACCCGCATAGATCCATGATCGGCAGCAGCCGCCCACGCAGGTTAGCCACCCCTTTGACCCATGGCTTGACCCCGGGCAACTGAGTGAAGCGCGGCTCGTGCAGCACTTCGCTGACTTCACCCATCGGCGCCACATACCAATGCTCGCCGAGGCGAAAGCCGATGCCGCTCCAGCGATCCTGACGCGCCGGTTGCGACGGCAAATCTGCCGCCAGCAAGCGGCAGCGCTGGTCGATTTGCCAGAGCAGTTCGAACGCGGTCAGCGATTCGCTCATGGTTGCGCGATCAGCCTTTGAGCACGTTGTTCAGGGTCTTGATCAGGGTGTCTTCGTCGACCGGTTTGGTCAGGTAGTCCTTGGCGCCCTGACGCGTACCCCAGACCTTGTCGGTTTCCTGATCCTTGGTGGTGATGATGATCACCGGGATGTGGCTGGTCTCGGCATCCTTGGTCAACTGACGGGTCGCCTGAAAACCGTTGAGGCCGGGCATGACGATGTCCATCAATACCGCGTCGGGTTTTTCCTGACGGGCCAGGGCCACGCCGTCGGCGCCGTTTTCAGCCTTGAGCACTTCATGGCCGTGCTTTTCGAGCATGCCGGTGAGTTTGTACATTTCAGTCGGCGAATCATCGACGATCAGGATACGTGCCATGGTTTTCCCCATTTTTCTTGTCGACGCCCGGCCCGCTGGCCGAGCGTCTCTGTACGTGTCTTACTGCGGCAAAACGGCGGCAAAGCCCGGAACGTGGGCCTGGATCGCGTTGAGCAGTTCTTCCTTGCTGAAAGGCTTGGTCAAAAATTGATCAGATCCGACAATCCGCCCCTTGGCCTTGTCGAACAGCCCGTCGCGCGACGACAGCATGATCACCGGCGTGGCCTTGAACGCGCTGTTGTTCTTGATTAAAGCGCAGGTCTGATAACCATCCAGACGCGGCATCATGATGTCGACAAAAATGATCCCGGGATGGTTGTCGGCGATCTTCGCCAAAGCGTCGAAACCGTCGATCGCCGTAATCACTTCGCACCCGACATTCTTCAACAATGTTTCGGCGGTGCGACGAATCGTTTTCGAGTCGTCGATCACCATGACCTTCAAGGCGCTGGACTGCTGTTCCATAAGAGGGCTCTACCGTCGCCTTTGCGAATCAAATTGTCCGTTTTGCGATGAGTAATGGCTGGAAACCCTTGATGCTCAAGGGCCAGCACGGCTTGGCAGCCTTTTTAGCACAGTCTCCAGATGCAATCTATCGACGGGTTTTTCCTTGACCGAAAACCCGCCCGGCGCCACTCTGGCGGCACTTTTTCAATACCGATCCGGTAGCCAATTTTCGAGGAAAACCCAATGAGCGTTCGCGTCGGGATTGTCATGGACCCTATCGCCAGCATCTCCTATAAAAAGGATAGCTCGCTGGCCATGCTGCTGGCCGCGCAGAAGCGTGGCTGGGAACTGTTCTATATGGAACAGCGCGACCTGTATCAGGGCGAAGGTCAGGCACGGGCGCGCATGAAGCCGCTGAAAGTCTTCGCCAACCCGGAAAAATGGTTCGAACTGGACGCCGAGCAGGACAACCTGCTGAGCGATCTGGACGTGATCCTGATGCGCAAGGATCCGCCGTTCGACATGGAGTTCGTCTACTCCACCTACTTGCTCGAACAGGCCGAAACCGCTGGCGTGCTGGTGGTGAACAAGCCGCAGAGCCTGCGCGACTGCAATGAAAAGCTGTTCGCCACGCTGTTCCCGCAGTGCACGCCGCCGACCATCGTCAGCCGCCGCGCCGACGTGCTGCGTGAGTTCGCCGCGAAACACGGCGACGTGATCCTCAAGCCGCTGGACGGCATGGGCGGCACCTCGATCTTCCGTCACCGTGCGGGCGATCCGAACCTGTCGGTAATTCTCGAAACCCTGACCGCCCTCGGTGGCCAGCAGATCATGGGCCAGGCTTACCTGCCGGCAATCAAGGACGGCGACAAACGCATCCTGATGATCGACGGCGAGCCGGTGGATTACTGCCTGGCACGGATTCCGGCGCAGGGCGAAACCCGTGGCAACCTCGCGGCCGGTGGTCGTGGTGAAGCGCGCCCGCTGACTGAAAAGGATCGCTGGATCGCTGCTCAGGTCGGCCCGACCTTGCGTGAGAAAGGCCTGCTGTTCGTCGGCCTCGATGTGATCGGTGAAAGCCTCACCGAAATCAACGTCACCAGCCCGACCTGCATCCGTGAAATCGACAATGCCTTTGGCACTGATATCGGCGGCATGCTGATGGATGCTATCGAGAAGAAGCTGCAAGCCGCCGGCAAATTGCCGCAAGCTTGATGCACGTCACATGCAGTCTGTCGCTTGAAGCGTGAAGCCCAAGGCGTGAAACCAACATTGCGTTATCATGCGCAGCCTCTGAAAAACGCGATGTTGGTTTTCTTGTCATGACCCTCCCGTCCGATCTGCCCGCAGAACTCGCCCACCGTGGCGTGCGCCCGGCCGATCGCCTCGGATTTACCCTGTTTCTCGCAGCGCTGATTCATTTGGCGCTGCTGCTCGGCGTCGGCTTCACGATGGTCGAGCCCAAGCAAATCAGCAAAACCCTGGAAATCACCCTCGCCACCTTCAAAAGCGAAAAGAAGCCGGAGAAGGCTGACTTTCTTGCTCAAGAGCATCAGGAAGGCAGCGGCACGCTGGACAAGAAGGCGATCCCCAAGACCACTGAGGTGGCGCCGTTCCAGGACAATCAGGTCAAGAAAGTCACCCCGCCACCGGCCGCCAAGCCAGAAGTGCAGGAAGCCGCGCCCAAGGCTGCGGTGACCACCGTCGCGCCAAAGCCGAAAAAGGCGCCGACCAAGAAAGAAGAAACCAAGACCGAGATCAAACCGACGGTTGATGCGCCGGAATTCGACAGCTCGCAGCTGTCCAGCGACATCGCCAGCCTCGAAGCCGAACTGGCCAAGGAACAACAGCTGTACGCCAAGCGTCCGCGTATTCACCGCTTGAGCGCGGCGTCGACCATGCGCGACAAGGGCGCCTGGTACAAAGATGACTGGCGCAAGAAGGTCGAGCGCATCGGCAACCTCAATTACCCCGAAGAAGCGCGGCGCAAGCAGATCTACGGCAATTTGCGCCTGATGGTCTCGATCAACCGCGACGGTTCGCTGTATGAAGTGCTGGTGCTGGAGTCTTCCGGCCAGCCGCTGCTGGATCAGGCGGCGCAGCGCATTGTTCGGTTGGCGGCACCGTTTGCGCCGTTTACCGGGGACTTGTCCGATATCGACCGCCTGGAAATCATCCGTACCTGGAAATTCGCTCGCGGTGACAAACTCTCCAGCAACTGAATATTTCAGTGACGATGAGACTCATTGTGGCGAGGGGATTTATCCCCGATGGGGCGCGCAGCGGCCCTGAATCCATTGACATGACCTGCCTGACACATCGTGCGTGATGGTTTTGCGACTGCTTCGCAGCCGATCGGGGATAAATCCCCTCGCCACAAAGCCAGGTTCCAACAAGGGATCTGTGTTGTTGTCAGCATCTCCAGCTTGTCAGTTTGCCCCCCGAACGCCACACTAGCGCACATGAAAAACGTCAGCCCCAGCTACCTCAAGCATCAATTCCTGATCGCCATGCCACACATGGCCGACCCGAACTTTGCCCACACCTTGACCTACATCGTCGAGCACACGGCCAATGGCGCGATGGGGATTGTGGTCAATCGACCGCAAGAGCTGAATCTGGCCGACATTCTCGAGCAACTGCGCCCGGACATCGACCCGCCAGCACTGTGCCAGCACGTGCCGATCTTCATCGGCGGCCCTGTGCAGACTGATCGCGGTTTCGTTCTGCATCCGGCGGGCAAGACCTTCCAGGCCACTGCGCAACTGGACGGCGATCTGGCCCTGTCGACCTCGCAGGATGTGCTGTTCGCCATCGCGGACGGCGTTGGCCCGGCGAAAAGCCTGATTGCCCTCGGTTACGCCGGTTGGGAAGCCGGGCAACTGGAAGCGGAAATGGCCGACAACGCCTGGCTGACCTGCCCGTACGACGCCGACATCCTCTTCAACACCAGCAGCGAGCTGCGTCTCGAAGCGGCGGCCAGGCACTTGGGGATCAACCTCAGCCTGCTGACCAGCCAGGCAGGTCACGCCTGATGGCCCTGCGCCTGATTCTCGGCTTCGACTACGGCACCAAACAGATCGGCGTCGCGGTCGGCCAGGTGATCACCGGCCAGGCCCGCGAGCTGTGTACCCTGAAAGCGCAAAACGGCATTCCCGACTGGAATCAGGTCGAAGCGCTGTTCAAGGAATGGAAACCTGACGCCGTGGTCGTCGGCCTGCCGCTGAACATGGACGGCACACCCAGCGAAATGTGCCTGCGCGCGGAGAAATTCGCCCGCCGCCTCAACGGCCGCTTCAACGTGCCTTTCTATACCCACGACGAGCGCCTGACCACCTTCGAGGCCAAAGGCGAGCGCCTGGTGCGCGGCGGCCAAAAAGGCAGTTACCGCGACAACCCGGTGGACGCCATCGCCGCCGCTCTGCTGTTGCAGGGCTGGCTCGATGAAAACACTGCATTGTTTGAATCCTGACAAGCGCTTCGGCGCTTTTCTTTTGAGTGAAAAACCGAGCCGCGTCCAAGGACCTGACTCGCCCCTAACAAGGAGCAACCATGAGCCTGCCAAATCCCGCCGATCTGATCAGCCAGATGGCGACCCGCCTCAAGGCGCACCTTGCCCAGCGTGAAATCACTGAACCGCGTTACATCGGCATTCGCACCGGCGGCATCTGGGTTGCACAGGCCTTGCTCAAGGAATTGGGCAGCGACGCGCCACTGGGCACGCTGGATGTTTCCTTCTACCGCGACGACTTCAGCCAGAACGGCCTGCACCCGCAAGTGCGCCCGTCCGCCCTGCCCTTCGAGATCGAAGGCCAGCATCTGGTGCTGATCGACGACGTACTGATGAGCGGCCGCACCATCCGCGCCGCCATGAATGAATTGTTCGACTACGGTCGCCCGGCCAGCGTGACCCTGGTCTGCCTGCTGGATCTGGACGCCGGCGAGCTGCCGATACGCCCCAACGTGGTCGGCGCGACCTTGTCGCTGGCGGCTCACGAACGGGTAAAGCTGTCCGGCCCCGAGCCGTTGACGCTCGAACTGCAAGACATGTCCCTTTAATCCGCCCTATTGAGAGTCCCCTTCGCGATGACGCCTCTAGATACCAAGCGCCCGCTGCAGCTCAATGATCAGGGCCAGCTGCGCCACTTCCTCTCGCTCGACGGCCTGCGCCGCGAGTTGTTGACGGAAATCCTCGACACTGCCGACTCGTTCCTCGAAGTCGGTGCCCGGGCGGTGAAGAAAGTCCCGTTGCTGCGCGGCAAGACCGTGTGCAACGTGTTCTTCGAGAACTCCACGCGCACCCGCACCACCTTCGAACTGGCGGCCCAGCGGTTGTCGGCGGACGTGATCACCCTGAACGTGTCGACCTCGTCGGCGAGCAAGGGCGAAACCCTGCTCGATACCCTGCGCAACCTCGAAGCCATGGCCGCCGACATGTTCGTCGTGCGCCACGGTGATTCCGGCGCTGCGCACTTCATCGCCGAACATGTTTGCCCGCAAGTGGCGATCATCAACGGCGGCGACGGCCGTCACGCGCACCCGACGCAGGGCATGCTCGACATGCTCACCATCCGTCGGCACAAGGGCGGTTTCGAAAACCTCTCGGTGGCCATCGTCGGCGACATCCTGCACTCGCGGGTTGCACGTTCGAACATGCTCGCGCTGAAAACCCTCGGCTGCCCGGACATCCGCGTGATCGCGCCGAAAACCCTGCTGCCGATCGGCATCGAGCAATACGGCGTGAAGGTTTACACCGACATGACCGAAGGCCTGAAGGACGTCGATGTGGTAATCATGCTGCGCCTGCAGCGTGAACGCATGACCGGCGGCCTGCTGCCGAGCGAAGGCGAGTTCTACCGCCTGTTCGGCCTGACCACCGCGCGCCTGGCCGGGGCCAAACCCGATTGCATCGTCATGCACCCGGGGCCGATCAACCGTGGCGTGGAAATCGAGTCCGCAGTGGCCGACGGCCCGCACTCAGTGATCCTCAATCAGGTCACCTACGGCATCGCAATTCGTATGGCTGTGCTGTCCATGGCCATGAGCGGACAAACCGCGCAGCGTCAATTCGAGCAGGAGAACGCCCAGTGAAGCTCAGCATTCTCGGCGCACGCGTCATCGATCCAAGCAGCGGCCTGGATCAAGTCACCGACATTCACGTTGAAGCCTGCAAGATCGTTGCCCTTGGCGCGGCCCCGGCGGGTTTCACGGCAGTGGAAACCATCGACGCCCAAGGCCTTGTCGCCGCTCCGGGCCTGGTCGACCTCAACGTTGCCCTGCGCGAGCCGGGCTACAGCCGCAAAGGCTCGATCATCAGCGAAACCCGCGCCGCCGCTGCTGGCGGTGTGACCAGCCTGTGCTGCCCGCCGAAAACCAAACCGGTGCTCGACACCTCCGCTGTCGCCGAGCTGATCCTCGATCGCGCCCGTGAGGCCGGCAACACCAAGGTGTTCCCGATTGGCGCGCTGAGCAAAGGTCTGGACGGCGAGCAACTGGCTGAGCTGGTGGCGCTGCGCGACGCTGGTTGTGTGGCGTTCGGCAACGGTCTGGAGAGCTTCCGCAATACGCGCACCCTGTGCCGGGCGCTGGAATATGCGGCGACGTTTGATCTAACGGTGATTTTCAACTCGCAGGATCATGACTTGGCCGAGGGCGGTCTCGCCCACGAAGGCGCAGTGGCCAGCTTCCTCGGTCTGCCGGGGATTCCGGAAACCGCTGAGACTGTGGCCTTGGCTCGCGACCTGCTACTGGTCGAGCAGACTGGCGTGCGCGCGCACTTCAGCCAGTTGACCAGCGCTCGTGGCGTTGCCCTGATTGCTCAGGCGCAGGCCCGTGGCTTGAAGGTGACGGCGGACGTGGCGTTGTATCAGTTGATTCTGACCGATGAAGCGCTGATCGACTTCAGCAGCCTGTACCACGTGCAACCGCCGCTGCGTACGCGCGCGGATCGCGATGGTTTGCGTGCGGCAGTGAAGTCCGGGGTGATCTCGGCGATTTCCAGCCATCACCAGCCACACGAACGTGACGCCAAACTGGCACCGTTCGGCGCGACCGAGCCGGGCATCAGCAGTGTTGAGTTGTTGCTGCCATTGGCGATGACCCTGGTTGAAGATGGTTTGCTGGATCTGCCGACGTTGCTGGCGCGTTTGAGCGCTGGCCCGGCCGAGGCGTTGCGTTTGCCGGCTGGCAAACTGGCGGTGGGTGGGGCGGCGGATATCGTGCTGTTCGACCCGCAGGCTTCGACGGTGGCCGGTGAGAACTGGCTGTCGAAGGGTGAGAACTGCCCGTTCATCGGGCATACATTGCCAGGCGTGGTTCGTTACACCTTGGTGGATGGCCGGATCAGCCACCAGGCTTGATACCAAGGGATATTGTGGCGAGGGGATTTATCCCCGTTCGGCTGCGAAGCAGTCGCGAAGCCGTTGCACGCGGTGGATCATCTCCACCGCGTTCTCGGATTCAGGGCCGCTTCGCAGCCCAACGGGGATAAATCCCCTCGCCACAGGTTACTGGAAAGCGCCGCGATTCTGCGCGTTACGCACCGAGACCTGATCATTCAGCGTCCAGAAGTCATACAGCACGCCAATAAAGAACAACCCGCCCGTGAGCAGATACACCAGCCCGCTGATCCATTTCCCCTGATACATCCGGTGCACCCCGAAGACGCCAAGGAACGTCAGCAGAATCCACGCGACGTTGTATTCGATCGGCCCAGCGGTAAAGCGCAGATCCGCCTCACGATCCATCGCTGGGATCAGGAACAGGTCGATCAGCCAGCCAATGCCCAACAAACCGAAGGTGAAGAACCAGATCGTCCCGGTCACCGGCTTGCCGTAGTAGAAGCGGTGAGCGCCGGTGAAACCTAAAATCCACAACAGGTAACCGATGACCTTGCTGTGCGTATCCTGGGATTGATAGCGGTTCATGAATGACCTCGTTTGCCTCGATAGATAAATATTTTCTGCATCTTTGTGACTTTTTTATGTCGAGCCGACAAGTGGCTCTTCACTGTTACACCGTGCGCAAAGCCTTGTGGGGCTTGGGTTCTGTCCGACAATTGAGTCAATTTGCCGCTTGTTGAGCGAAATTGACCCCTTGGTTGAATCGACCAACGGCCTCGGAAGAGACAAAAAAGCTGTTATAAAGTTGCGCGCTACCACTTAAGAGCCACGCCTAATGCGACCATTTTTCAAGACATGGCTAACCATCTGCCTATTAATGCCACTGGCCGCCCACGCCACCAATCGTGAGCAACGTCTTCCTAACGTTAACGGCTTCACCCCTAAATCCCATGCTTCGGCTCCTTCGAGCAAAAGCAGCAAAAGCAAAACCACCACGCTGAGCAGCAAGAGCCACAGCAAGCTGGTGCCACCGATGGCGAGCAAGGAAAGCAGCAATGTGCTGAGCCGTGCGGTGAACGTCCTCGGTACCCCTTATCGTTGGGGCGGCAGCAGCCCAAGTAAAGGCTTCGATTGCAGCGGTCTGGTCAAATATGCGTTCAACGACGCCACGTTTGACCTGCCACGTACCTCTAACGCCATGGCCAGCGGTCACGGCGAGAAGGTTGAGCGCAAGGACCTCAAGCCCGGCGACCTGATCTTCTTCAACATCAAGAGCCGTCGCGTCAACCATGTGGCGATCTATCTGGGCAACGACCGCTTCATCCACGCGCCGCGTCGCGGCAAGTCGGTGAGCATCGATACCCTGAACAAGCCGTACTGGGAAAAGCACTACGTGGTGGCCAAACGCGTACTGCCGAAAGAACCGGCCGGCAAGCAATTGCGCGTGGTTCAGCGCTGATCTGATCAGCCTGAACGAAACGTCACATACGAAAACGCCCCGATCATTGCTGATCGGGGCGTTTTTTATTGCCTGTTCACCGGTTACGCGGCGATCGACAACTTGAGCTTGTTCATCGCGCTCTTCTCGAGCTGACGGATACGCTCGGCCGACACGTTGTACTTCTGCGCCAGGTCATGCAGCGTGGCCTTCTCTTCTGCCAGCCAGCGCTGGTAGAGGATGTCACGGCTGCGGTCGTCCAGCACTTCCAGCGCTTCGTGCAGGTTGTGGTTGGAGTTGTCGCTCCAGTCGGCATCTTCCAGTTGACGCGCCGGGTCGTACCGGTGGTCTTCCAGATAGTTGGCCGGCGACTGGAAAGCGCTGTCGTCGTCGGCTTCAGCAGCCGGGTCGAAGGCCATGTCATGACCGGTCAGGCGACTTTCCATCTCGCGCACTTCACGCGGCTCCACGCCGAGGCTTTCCGCCACACGGTGGACTTCCTCGTTGTTCAGCCACGCCAGACGTTTCTTCTGGCTGCGCAGGTTGAAGAACAGCTTGCGCTGGGCCTTGGTGGTCGCGACTTTCACAATGCGCCAGTTGCGCAGGATGAACTCGTGAATTTCCGCCTTGATCCAGTGCACAGCGAACGACACCAGGCGCACACCCATTTCCGGGTTGAAGCGCTTCACGGCCTTCATCAGGCCGACGTTACCTTCCTGGATCAGGTCAGCCTGAGCCAGACCGTAGCCGGAATAGCTACGGGCAATGTGTACGACAAAACGCAGGTGGGCGAGCACCATCTGCCGAGCCGCCCCCAAATCCTGCTCATAGTAGAGACTCTCGGCCAGTTCACGCTCCTGCTCCGGCGTCAGCAATGGAATGCTGTTGACGGTGTGCACATAGGCTTCCAGGTTCGCGCCCGGAACCAGTGCATACGCAGGTTGCAAAGAATTGGTCATACGAAAAAACCTCCCACTTACATACTCGTGCCTCTCGGCACTGCGAAAAATTGACCGGGAATTCAAGTACAAGTTCCCAAAAAACCGCGAGGCCAATCACGCGCAAAAAAGATTCTACTTCGGCGCCAGCTCCCTGAGATGACGTGCGACTGCAATCCATGCACCGATATAACCCAACAGCACCGCGCCAAGCAAGAGCGACAGACCGTCGGCAACTGGCACTCCGGCCAGCGCGAAATCACTGCCGTACAAGCCGGCCAGCCCAACCACCGCATCGTTCAGCCAGTTCAGGCCGAACGCCAGGACACCCCAGGACAACAGCCCCGCACCGAAGCCATACAACGCGCCCATATAAAGGAAGGGACGCCGCACATAGCTGTCAGTGCCGCCGACGAGTTTAATCACTTCTATCTCGGTGCGGCGGTTTTCAATATGAAGACGAATGGTATTGCCTATCACCAAAAGTAATGCAGAAACCAGCAGCACAGTCAGACCAAAGACAAAACGATCGCCAAGCTTGAGGATGGCGGCCAGACGCTCGACCCAGACTAGATCAAGTTGCGCCTGTTGTACCTTCGGCAGCTCGGAAAGTTTTTGTCTTAATGCTTCCAGCGTCGGCTTGTCGACTTCGTTCGGCGTCACCAGCACCACGCCCGGCAGCGGGTTCTCCGGCAGTTCGCGCAAGGCTTCGCCCAGCCCGGACTGTTGCTGGAACTCTTCCAGCGCCTGATCGCGACCGACATATTCAGCGTCCGCTACGCCGGGCATGCCTTTGATCTGCTCGCGCAACGCTTCACCCTGCTGCGGGCTGGCATCAAGTTGCAGATACAGCGAAATCTGCGCCGCACGCTGCCACGAACCGCCGAGACGTTCGACGTTGTTGAGCAGCAGCGACAAGCCCATCGGCAGGCTCAGCGCCACCGCCATCACCATGCAGGTGAAGAAGCTGCCGATCGGCTGCTTGCCGAGGCGACGCAGGCTGTCGAGCAGGCTGGCGCGATGGCTTTCAACCCAGGCGCGGAACAGCGTGGCGAAGTCCGGGCCGTCGTCATCGTCGTGTTTTTTCTTCTTCGGCGGCTGCGGATCGGCGGCTTTCGGGGCCACCCGCTCGGAAACCTTGGGGCTACGTGTTGCGCTCATTCCCCAGCCTCCCCGTCGCCGATCAAGCGGCCACGTTGCAGGGTCAACATGCGGTGGCGCATGCGCGCGATCAGGGCCAGGTCGTGACTGGCGATCAGCACGCTGGTGCCCAGACGGTTGATGTCTTCGAACACGCCCATGATTTCCGCCGCCAGACGCGGGTCGAGGTTACCGGTCGGTTCGTCCGCCAGCAGCAAGGCCGGGCGGTGCACGATCGCGCGGGCAATGCCGACGCGCTGTTGCTGACCGGTGGACAGGTCGCCCGGGTACAGATCGGTTTTATCCGACAGCGCCACACGCTCCAGCGCCGAATCGACACGCTTGGCGATTTCGGCCTTGGACAGCCCGAGAATCTGCAGCGGCAACGCGACGTTGTTGAACACCGTGCGATCGAACAGCAACTGGTGATTCTGGAACACCACGCCGATCTGCCGGCGCAGGAACGGAATCTGCGCGTTGCTGATGGTGCTCAGGTCTTGCCCGGCCAGCAGCAGTTTGCCGCTGGTTGGCCGTTCCATTGCCAACAGCAGGCGCAACAGGGTGGATTTACCGGCACCGGAGTGACCAGTGACAAACAAGAACTCGCCACGACGGACTCGAAAGCTCAGCTCATGCAAGCCGACGTGACCGTTCGGGTAGCGTTTACCGACCTGTTCGAAACGAATCATGAACGCTCCCGCTCGGCAAACAGTGCCTGGACAAAGGGTTCGGCTTCAAAGGTACGCAAATCGTCGATGCCTTCACCGACGCCGATGTAGCGGATCGGCAGGCCGAACTGCTTGGCCAGTGCGAAAATCACCCCGCCCTTGGCGGTGCCGTCGAGCTTGGTCAGCGCCAGGCTGGTCAGTTCGACGGTCTGATTGAATTGCTTGGCCTGGTTGATGGCGTTCTGGCCAGTACCGGCGTCGAGCACCAGCAGCACTTCGTGCGGCGCGTCGGCGTCGAGCTTGCCGATGACCCGGCGAACCTTTTTCAGTTCTTCCATCAGGTTGTCTTTGGTGTGCAGACGACCGGCGGTGTCGGCGATCAATACGTCGATACCACGGGCCTTGGCGGCCTGCACGGCGTCGAAGATCACCGAAGCCGAGTCGGCGCCGGTGTGCTGGGCGATCACCGGGATCTTGTTGCGCTCGCCCCAGACCTGCAACTGCTCAACAGCTGCAGCGCGGAAAGTGTCACCAGCGGCGAGCATGACTTTCTTGCCTTCCAGTTGCAGCTTCTTCGCCAGTTTGCCGATGGTGGTGGTTTTGCCGGCGCCGTTGACGCCAACCACCAGAATCACGAAAGGCTTGTTCTGCGAGGCGATTTTCAGCGGTTGTTCGACCGGTTTGAGCATCGCGGCCAGTTCGGCCTGCAGGGATTTGTACAACGCATCGGCGTCGGCCAATTCCTTACGAGCAACCTTCTGGGTCAGGCGCTGGATGATCTGCGTGGTGGCTTCGACACCAACGTCGGCGGTGAGCAGACGGGTTTCGAGGTCATCGAGCAGATCGTCGTCAATGGTTTTGCGGCCGAGGAACAGACTGGCCATGCCCTCGCCGATGCTGGCGCTGGTTTTCGACAAACCCTGTTTCAGACGGGCGAAGAAACCGGCTTTGGTTTCTTCGGTGCGCGGGGCTTCGACGGGGGTTTCGGCAACCACTTCGACCGGCATGACTTGAGCTGCAACTACGGGAGCCGGTGCCGCTGCTGGCTCGGGCTGTTGCACGACTGGAGCAACAGGAGCAACAACGACCGGAGCAACAGGCTCAGGCGCAATAATTTCAGGAACAGCTTCAGCCACGACGGGCGCAGGCTCGATGATCGGCTCAACCACTGGCGCCGGCGCCACTTCAGGTACAAACGCAGCAGGCGCAGGAATCACTGGCGTAACGTGTGGCGCAGCCTCTTCAACCAATGCCACCGGCTCTTCCGCCACCGGCAAGGTCAGCCACGGCTCGGCCGCCGGGGTCAGCGGCAGTTCGGCCGCGACAGGTGCTTCAGGCTCTGGCTCAACCGGTTGCAACACCGGTTCGGCAAGCGGCAGAACGATCGGTGCCGGCTCTTCTTCTATTACCGGAGCCGGCGCGGGAGCGGGTTCAGGAATCGCGGGCGGCTGTTCGACGACGGGTTCCTGCGGTTTCTTACGCAGCCATCCGAACAGGCTTTTCTTCTCGCCAGCCGCAGCTGGGGTCTTCTTGTCGTCGTTGGAACCAAACATGGAGGACGGCTATCTCACGGTAGCGACGCGCCATAAGGGCGCCCCGGCAAATAAATATTCGATGCAGAACAGACTGTGTTTCATCCAGCTTGTTCACGCGCAACATTTTGTCGAGGCGCCACAGGCACCTCAAAGGTCGATTAATACGAAGGACTGGAACGGCATCGTCGGCGAAAACGCAGAGTTTAGCTGACAAACTCAAAGCTTCTGCCGGAAACCCATACAACCTATCGACCGATCAGTGGCTTGATAGGCGTGGCCGCCAGTAAAACGGATCAGTATCCTAGCACCTCCTCGCCCGCCTAGGCTAAGACCAAGCGGGCAGCCCAACAGGTTAAAAAACGAATGAATGCTCTAGCCCGCCGCGCCGCAGGCCTGCTGCTCAGCACAGTCTGCCTGCCCCTTTCGGCCCTGGCGGCCGACCCGCAACCGACCCACGAATTCACCCTCGACAACGGCCTCAAGGTCGTCGTGCGCGAAGACCATCGCGCGCCAGTGGTGGTCTCGCAGGTCTGGTACAAGGTCGGCTCCAGCTACGAAACCCCGGGCCAGACCGGTCTGTCTCACGCGCTTGAGCACATGATGTTCAAGGGCAGCGAGAAAGTCGGCCCCGGCGAAGCGTCGCTGATCCTGCGCGATCTGGGCGCCGAAGAGAACGCCTTCACCAGCGACGACTTCACCGCTTATTACCAGGTGCTGGCCCGCGACCGTCTGGGCGTAGCCTTTGAACTGGAAGCCGATCGCATGGCCAACCTGCGCCTGCCGGCCGACGAGTTCGCCAAGGAAATCGAAGTCATCAAGGAGGAGCGCCGCTTGCGCACCGATGACAAGCCGATGTCCAAGGCTTACGAACGCTATAAAGCCATGGCCTACCCGGCCAGCGGCTATCACACGCCAACCATTGGCTGGATGGCTGACCTCGATCGCATGAAGGTCGAAGAGCTGCGCCACTGGTACCAATCCTGGTACGTGCCGAACAACGCCACGCTGGTGGTGGTCGGCGACGTCACTCCGGACGTGGTGAAAACCTTGGCCCAGCGCTATTTCGGCCCGATCGCCAAACGCGACGTGCCACCGGCGAAAACACCGCTGGAACTGGCCGAGCCGGGCGAACGCCAGATCACCCTGCACGTGCAGACACAACTGCCTAGCCTGATGCTCGGCTTCAACGTGCCAAGCATCGCCACCGCTGAAGACAAACGCTCGGTCAACGCCCTGCGTCTGATCTCGGCGCTGCTCGACGGCGGCTACAGCGGGCGCATCCCGACGCAACTGGAACGTGGTGAGGAACTGGTTTCCGGCGGTTCGTCGAACTACGACGCCTACACCCGTGGCGACAGCCTGTTCACCCTCTCGGCAACGCCGAATACGCAGAAGAAAAAGACCATAGCGCAAGCCGAGGCCGGCCTGTGGAAACTGCTGGAGCAGCTGAAAACCACCGCACCGTCCGCCGAAGAGCTGGAGCGCGTGCGTGCCCAAGTGATTGCCGGCCTGGTCTTCGAGCGCGATTCGATCACCAGCCAGGCCACGGCGATTGGCCAACTGGAAACCGTCGGCCTGTCGTGGAAACTGATGGACACCGAACTCGCCGATCTGGAAAGCGTGACCCCGCAAGACATCCAGAACGCCGCCAAGCTGTATTTCACCCGCGAACGTCTCAGCGTCGCCCACGTCCTGCCACTGGAGACGACTCATGAGTGAGCGCAAAACCCCACGTTTGATGCTGCTCGGCCTGATCGCCGTGGCGGTGATCGGCTCTGCTGCTTTCTATCTGTCGCCAAGCGCTGACAGCAAGGCCAGCGAAGCCCTCGACAACGCCAAGACCAGCCAGAAGTTGCAATCGCTGGCCGAGCTCGACGGCAAAGCCCCGGCCAGCCGCAAACTCGACGTGCAGACCTGGAACACCGCCGACGGCGCCAAAGTGCTGTTCGTCGAAGCCCACGAGCTGCCGATGTTCGACATGCGCCTGATCTTCGCCGCGGGCAGCAGCCAGGACGGCAGCGCGTCGGGTCTGGCGGTGCTGACCAACGCAATGCTCAACGAAGGTGTGGCTGGCAAAGACGTCGGCGCCATCGCTCAGGGTTTCGAAGGCCTCGGTGCGGATTTCGGCAACGGTGCGTTCAAGGACATGGCGCTGGCTTCGCTGCGCAGTCTGAGTGCGCCTGAGCAACGTGAACCGGCGCTGAAGCTGTTCTCGGAAGTGGTCGGTAAACCGACGTTCCCGGCCGATTCCTTCGCCCGCATCAAAAACCAGATGCTCGCCGGTTTCGAATACCAGAAACAGAACCCCGGCAAACTCGCCAGCCTTGAGCTGATGAAGCGTCTGTACGGCGATCACCCGTACGCGCATTCGAGCGACGGCAATCCGCAAAGCGTGCCGAAGATCACCCTCGCGCAATTGCGTGAGTTCCACGCCAAGGCCTACGCGGCTGGCAACGTGGTGATTGCATTGGTCGGCGATTTGTCTCGCGCTGAGGCCGAGGCGATTGCCAATCAGGTTTCCTCAGCCCTGCCGAAAGGCCCGGCGCTGGCGAAGATCGCGCAGCCGCAGGAACCGAAAGCCAGCACTGGCCATATCGAATTCCCGTCGAAGCAGACCAACCTGATGCTCGCGCAACTGGGCATCGACCGTGACGATCCGGATTACGCGGCGCTGTCGATGGGCAACCAGATCCTCGGCGGCGGCGGTTTCGGTACACGTCTGATGAGCGAAGTGCGCGAGAAGCGTGGCCTGACTTACGGCGTGTATTCGGGTTTCAGCCCGATGCAGGCGCGCGGCCCGTTCATGATCAACCTGCAGACCCGCGCGGAAATGAGCGAAGGCACCCTGAAACTGGTGCAGGATGTGCTCGCCGACTACCTGAAAACCGGGCCGACGCAGAAAGAACTCGACGATGCCAAGCGTGAACTCGCCGGCAGCTTCCCGCTGTCCACCGCGAGCAATGCCGATATCGTCGGCCAACTCGGCGCGATGGGCTTCTATAATCTGCCGCTGAGCTATCTGGACGACTTCATGCGTCAGTCGCAAAGCCTGACCGTGGAACAAGTCCGCGACGCCCTGAACAAACACCTGAGCACGGACAAAATGGTCATCGTCACTGCTGGCCCGACCGTGCCGCAAAAGCCGTTACCGGCCCCTTCTGATAAACCTGCCGAGCAACCGCTCGGGGTTCCGGAGCATTAATGGCAACTCGTTCCCCTAAAAAGCCTGCGCACAACGTTCACAACGGTGTGAACCAGTTGCGCATCATTGGCGGCCAATGGCGCAGCCGCAAGCTGAGCTTCCCCGACGCACCGGGCCTGCGCCCGACGCCGGACCGTGTGCGTGAAACCCTGTTCAACTGGCTCGCGCCGTACGTTGAAGGGGCCAAGGTACTCGACCCGTTCGCCGGCAGCGGCGCGCTGTTCCTCGAAGCACTGTCGCGTGGCGCGGCCATGGGCCAGGCGCTGGACGCGAGCAACATCGCGGTGTCCAGCCTCAAAGAACACCTCGGCACCCTGCGCTGCACCAACGGTCACGTGCAGACAGCGGACGCGCTGCGTTATCTGGAAACCCAGACCGCCAGCGCGTACGACCTGGTGTTCCTCGACCCGCCGTTCAACCAGAACCTGTTGCCCGCCGTGTGCACCTTGCTCGAAGAGCGCCAGTGGCTGGCCGCCGACTCGTGGATCTACACTGAAAGTGAAACGGCGCCATCGACGCTGGGCCTGCCGGGCAACTGGCGCCTGCACCGCGAACAGAAATCCGGCCGGGTTTACTACGCGCTGTGGCAACGTACGGCAGAGATCGCCGGTTAATCGACCGGTCTGAATAAGCGGCGGCCCTTCCCACAGGGTCGCCGCGCTGCATCGAGAACCATCGTGTCCGCCTCTTCAGAACGCTTCACCCCCGCCCTCGGCCTCGGCAATCCGCACCTGCAAACCTTGTGGGGGCCGCTGTGGCGCAAAACCGTGCATATCCAGCGTGAGCGCGAGCGCCTGTGGCTTGAGGATGGCGACTTTCTCGACCTCGACTGGCATGGCCCGCACACGGCCGATGCGCCGTTGGTGCTGGTGCTGCATGGCCTGACCGGTTCTTCCAATTCGCCTTATGTCGCCGGCGTGCAAAAAGCCTTGGCCGATCAGGGCTGGGCCAGCGTTGCGCTGAACTGGCGCGGTTGCTCGGGCGAACCGAATCTGCTGCCACGCAGCTACCACTCCGGCGCCAGCGAAGACCTCGCCGAAACCATCAAACACCTGCGCGCGAAACGCCCGTTGGCGCCGTTGTACGCCGTCGGCTATTCGCTGGGTGGCAACGTATTGCTCAAGCATCTGGGTGAAACCGGTAGCGCCAGCGGCGTGCTCGGTGCAGTGGCAGTGTCGGTGCCGTTCCGCCTCGATCAATGCGCCGACCGTATCGGCCAGGGCTTTTCCAAGGTCTATCAGGCGCACTTCATGCGCGAGATGGTCGCCTACATCAAGAACAAGCAACGGCAGTTTCAGCACGATGGGCGCGAGGATGGACTGGCGGCTTTGGCAGCGCTCGGTTCGCTGGAGAACATGCGCACGTTCTGGGATTTCGATGGCCGGGTGACCGCGCCGTTGCACGGTTTCGAGAATGCCGAGGATTACTACCGGCGGGCGTCGAGCCGCTATTTTCTCGGTGAGATTCGCACACCGACCCTGATTATTCAGGCGGCAGACGATCCATTCGTGTTCCCGCACAGTTTGCCCGAGGCTGATGAGCTGTCAGCCTCGACCGCGTTTGAGCTGCAACCACGCGGCGGCCACGTCGGGTTCGTCGATGGCTCGCTGCGTCAGCCCGGTTATTACCTCGAACGCCGCATCCCGCGATGGCTGGCCAGCGTGCCCGCATGAGCGAGCACGGCGAGTCGATCCATTTCTGGCAAACCGCGCCACTGGCCGGCGTCGAACTGTTGTCGGCACGCTACATCGATCATCGCTTCGCCCCGCACGTACACGACGGTTTTGTGATCGGCATGATCATGGCCGGCGCTCAGCGCTACCGTTATCGCGGCGCCGAGCATCTGGCCGGCAGCGGCACGCTGGTGTTGATCAACCCGGATGAACTGCACACAGGCCACAAAGGCACCGAAGACGGCTGGCTGTATCGGGCGTTCTATCCGGAGACCAGCAAGATTGTTTCGCTGCTCGATGAGCTGGAACTGTCGACGACCAGTCTGCCGGCCTTCGGCGCCACGCTGTATCGCGATCCGGACCTGGTCAGCGGGTTTGCACAATTGCATCGCTTGCTCGAAAGCCCGGCCACCGCGCTGCAACAGCAAACGGTGTGGCGCGAGATGATGTTGCTGCTGTTGCAGCGCCACGCGGCGGTGCGAGAAGTCGGCAACCCCGGCAAGGAGCACCGCGCAGTGCTGATCGCCAAGGATCTGCTGCACACGCATCTGGCTGCGCCGCCGTCGCTGGAAGAGCTGGCGGCGGCGGTCAATCTGTCGCCGTTCCACTTCGCCCGGGTGTTCCGCCGCGCGACCGGCATGCCGCCGCACACCTGGCTGATGCAGCAGCGCATCGCTCAGGCGCGGGCCTTGTTACAGAGTGGCTGCTTGCCGCTGGAAGTCGCGACACAGTTGGGGTTTGCCGATCAGAGCCACTTGAGCCGACAGTTCAAGCAGGCTTATGGCGTCGGACCCGCCGCGTATCGCAGTGCCCGACAAATTCCCCCAGACACCGATTTCCCCCTGTAGGAGTGAGCCTGCTCGCGATAGCGGTGTGTCAGCTCAGGTAATCGTCACTGACACACCGCTATCGCGAGCAGGCTCACTCCTACAAAAGATTCGCGTTTGATTACTCGCCGGTGGCGATTCCGCGCGCTGGCTCGTTGATCCACTCACTCCACGACCCGGCATACAACGAACCCAACGGATAACCCGCCAGGCACAGCGCAAACAGGTTGTGACACGCCGTCACCCCGGAGCCGCAATAGGCGACCAGTTCCGACGGCGAACGCTCACCCAGTTGCGCCGCAAAGCGCTGCTTGAGCTGATCGGCCGGGAGGAATCGCCCGTCGCTGCCAAGGTTGTCGGTGAACGCCGCGCACTGCGCACCGGGAATGTGCCCGGCCACCGGGTCGATCGGTTCCACTTCACCCTTGAAGCGCGGCAAGGCGCGGGCGTCGATCAGCGTCAGCGTCGGCTGGCCCAGGCGCTGTTGCAATTGCTCGGCGCTGAGTACCAAAGCTTCATCTGGCTGACCATTGAAATCGCCACGGCTGACCTCCGGCGCATCCAGACTCAACGGCAAACCCGCCGCATGCCAGGCCTTGAGCCCGCCATCAAGAATGAACACGCCCTCGCGCTTGCCCAGCCACGCCAGCAACCACCACGCCCGCGCCGCATAAGCACCGGGGCCGTCGTCATACAAAACCACATCGCTGTCACTGTTTACGCCCCACGCTTGCAGGCGCTCGATCAGCTCTGCCGGTTCGGGCAGCGGATGACGACCGGTGATGCCCTTGACCACTTTACCGCTGAGGTCGCGCTCAAGGTCCGCAAAGCTCGCCCCGGCAATGTGCCCTTCGGCATAGCTGCGCTGGCCGTAATCCGGATCTTCGAGGGCAAAACGACAATCGAGAATCACCAACCCGGGCTGTTCCTTGCGGGCATCCAGTGCTTGCGGGCTGATCAACTGCGCAATCGGCATAACGGGCTCCTGAGGGATTTCAACAGAACGGTTTATTTCACGTCTTCGAGGGCCTGGGCCAGCGGCACGTAGAACTCGTCGAACAGCGCATTGACCTGATCGCGCGCTTCATCGGTGACAAACCCGGCTTCGAGCACCAGCACCTGATACACGCCGCGTTTAACGGCCTGCTCGCTGAGGTGGTTGGAGTTTTCGCGGGTGGTGCACAGAAAGCGTACCCACGACGTCAGGATGATCCAGGCGTTGAGCGTCAGCGATTCGATCTGCACGCGGTCCATCTTGAGGATCCCGGCGGCGACGAACCCTTCGTAGATCGCCGCGCCCTGGATCACGCAACGCTGCGAGAAGCGCCGATACCGGGCGGCCAGTTCCGCATCGCTGTCGAGCAGATGCTCAAGATCGCGATGCAGGAAACGGTAACGCCACATCGCCGAGAGCAGCTCCTTGAGATAGAAACGCTTGTCTTCCACCGTCGCGCCACGCCCCTGCGGCGGGCGCAGAAAGCTGTCGACCAAGGCTTCGTACTCACTGAACAACACGGCGATGATCGCCTGCTTGTTGGGGAAGTGGTAGTACAGGTTGCCCGGAGAAATCTCCATGTGCGCGGCAATATGGTTGGTGCTGATGCTGCGCTCGCCCTGTTGATTGAACAGCTCAAGGCTGTTCTGCACGATGCGCTCGCTGGTTTTTATTCGTGGGGCCATGGCTTGAGCTTTAATTCAGAGTGCGGTGAGGGGCATCTTACGACCTATCCGGAAATGGATAAAACAAAGCTGCACACGGAAGTCATTTGACTTTATAGAGCATAGACTCTAAAAAGTTCATCACTACAATAAATCCGGAGCCTACGATGACTGCCGATATTGCCTACCTGCAAACGCTGCAACAGCCTCTCGAAGAGCTCAACCGTTTGTTTGCCGGGCAACGCGCTGCGTACGCCGCCAACCCGATGCCACCTGCGGCCCAGCGCCAGCAATGGTTGAAGGCATTGCGCGATCTGCTGAGCAGCGAGCGCCAGGCCTTGATCGACGCCATCAGCGCGGATTTCAGCCATCGCAGCGCCGACGAAACCCTGCTCGCCGAACTGATGCCGAGCCTGCACGGCATTCATTACGCCAGTCGCCGACTCAGGGGCTGGATGAAACCATCGCGGCGCCACGTCGGCATGGCGTTCCAGCCTGCTGCGGCGAAGGTCATTTACCAGCCGTTGGGCGTCATTGGCGTGATCGTCCCGTGGAATTACCCGTTGTACCTGGCCATCGGCCCGCTGGTCGGCGCACTCGCGGCGGGTAACCGGGTGATGCTCAAACTCAGCGAATCGACCCCGGCCACCGGGCTGTTGCTCAAGGAATTGCTCGCGCGGGTGTTTCCCGAAGACCTGGTCTGCGTAGTGCTCGGCGAGGCTGACGTCGGCGTCGCGTTCTCGCGCCTGCCCTTTGATCATCTGCTGTTCACCGGTTCCACCAGCGTCGGCAAGCATGTGATGCGCGCGGCTGCCGAGAACCTCACGCCTGTCACCCTGGAACTGGGTGGCAAGTCGCCGGCCATCGTCTCCCACGACGTGCCACTGAAGGATGCTGCCGAGCGCATCGCCTTCGGCAAAACCCTGAATGCCGGGCAGACCTGCGTCGCCCCCGATTACGTATTGGTGCCGGAAGACCGCGTCGGCGGCTTCGTCGAAGCCTATCGCCAAGCGGTGCAGAGCTTCTATCCGACCCTCGCCGATAACCCGGACTACACGGCGATCATCAACGAACGTCAGTTGGCGCGACTCAATGGCTACGTCAGCGATGCCACCAGCAAGGGCGCGCTGCTGATTCCATTGTTCGAACAGGGCCAGGGCCGGCGCATGCCGCACAGTGTGCTGTTGAATGTCAGCGACGAAATGACCGTGATGCAGGACGAAATCTTCGGCCCGTTGCTGCCGATCGTGCCGTATCGGGACTTGGAGCAGGCATTCGCTTACATCAATCAGCGCCCGCGACCTCTGGCTCTTTACTACTTCGGCTACGACAAACGCGAACAAAACCGCGTGCTGCACGAAACCCACTCGGGCGGCGTGTGCCTGAACGACACGCTGCTGCATGTCGCGCAGGACGATATGCCGTTTGGCGGCATCGGCCCATCCGGCATGGGTCATTACCACGGGCATGAAGGTTTCCTGACGTTCAGCAAGGCCAAAGGCGTGTTGATTAAACAGCGCTTCAACGCGGCCAAATTGATCTACCCGCCGTACGGCAAATCGATTCAGAAACTGATCCAGAAGCTGTTTATTCGCTAACGTTCGTCACCGCCGGGTAATAACAACAATGCACCCAAGCCTGACCGAAACACCTGCGCTGTCACGCCGTGGCCTGCTGAAATTCAGCCTCGGTGCCACGGCGTTCCTCGCCACCGCCGGCCTTGGCGCCAGCCTCAGTGGTTGTTCCTCCAGCATCGCGGCCAACGGTTTCATCACCTTGCGCGATGGCGACCTGCTGTTTCTGCGCGCGCTGATTCCAGTGATGCTCGACGGCGCCGTGGCCGCCGAGAAAATGCCCGGTGCTGTCGACGGCACGCTCAAGTCGCTGGACTACAGCCTCGATCACCTGTCGCCGGAAATGCTCAAACTCACCCGGCAACTGTTCGATGTGCTGGGCATGGCCGTGACGCGCGGGCCGCTCACCGGGATCTGGGGCAGCTGGGAAAATGCCAGTGCCGAGGCGATGCGCAACTTCCTTGAGCGCTGGGAGAACAGTTCATTGAGTCTGTTGCGCATGGGGCATAGCTCGTTGCAGCAGATGGTGATGATGGCTTGGTACACCCGCGCCGAATCCTGGGCGCATTGCGGTTATCCCGGCCCGCCTACCGTTTGAGACCGTGTAGCGGCCATCGCGAGCAGGCTCACTCCTACAGGGGATTGCATTCCAAATGTAGGAGTGAGCCTGCTCGCGATGAGGCCCGCCAAAACAACAAAAACAAGAGAACCCGACCGATGCCCGTACCCGACCCGTTCCGCGAAGGCCTCGCCCGAGGCTGGAAAACCTACAACGGCGCACAACTGAGCGACGACCTGACCCTGGAAGCCGACGTCGCGATCATCGGCAGCGGTGCCGGTGGCGGCACCACCGCGGAAATCCTCAGCGCCGCCGGTTACAAAGTCCTGCTGATCGAAGAAGGCCCGCTGAAAACCAGCTCCGACTTCAAGATGCTTGAAGATCAGGCCTACAGCAGCCTTTATCAGGAAGGCATCGGCCGCATGAGCAAGGACGGCGCGATCACCATCCTGCAGGGTCGCGCGGTCGGCGGCACGACGTTGATCAACTGGACATCGAGCTTTCGCACGCCCGAACCGACCCTCGAACACTGGGCCCGGGAACATAACGTCAAGGGCCACAGCGTCGCCGAGATGGCGCCGTGGTTCGAGAAAATGGAACAGCGCCTCGGCGTCGCGCCGTGGCTGGTGCCGCCCAACGCCAACAACGACGTGATCCGCAAAGGCTGCGAGCAACTCGGCTACAGCTGGCACGTGATCCCGCGCAACGTGCGCGGCTGCTGGAATCTGGGCTACTGCGGCATGGGCTGTCCGACCAACGCCAAGCAATCGATGATGGTCACTACCATTCCCGCGACATTGGAAAAGGGCGGTGAACTGCTCTATCTGGCCCGCGCCGACAAACTGCTGATCAACGGCGACAAAGTCACCGGCCTGCACTGCGTGGCGATGGACGAGCGCTGCGTCGAACCGACCGGGCGCACCATCACCGTCAAGGCGCGGCATTACGTGCTGGCTGGCGGCGGCATCAACAGCCCGGCGTTGCTACTGCGCTCGGACGCGCCTGATCCACACAAGAATGTCGGCAAGCGTACATTTCTGCATCCGGTGAACATGTCCGCCGCGCGCTTCGATGAGGTGGTCAATCCGTTCTACGGAGCGCCGCAGTCGATCTACTCCGACCATTTTCAGTGGAAGGACGGCACCACCGGGCCGATGGCGTTCAAACTCGAAGTGCCGCCGCTGCACCCGGCGCTGGCGGCAACGCTGCTCGGCGGTTTCGGCCAGGAGAACGCGCAGCACATGGCTGATCTGCCGCACACCCACGCCATGCTCGCCTTGCTGCGTGACGGTTTTCACCCGGACAGCAGCGGCGGCGCCGTGGAATTACGCGGTGACGGCTCGCCGGTGCTCGACTACCAGGTGTCGCCGTACGCTTGGGAAGGTTTGCGCAAAGCCTTTCACGTCATGGCGGAAATCCAGTTCGCCGGCGGCGCGAAATCGGTGATGCCGATGCACGCCGACGCCCGTTACGTGAACAGCCTGGCCGAAGCGCGCACGCTGATCGATGGCCTGAGCCTTGAGCTGTACCGCACGCGCCTGGGCAGCGCCCACGTCATGGGTGGCTGCGCGATGGGTGAAGACCCGAAAACCGCCGTCACCGACAGCCTCGGCCGTCATCATCAACTGGCTAATCTGTCGATTCACGATGGCTCGCTCTTCCCCACCAGCATTGGCGCCAACCCGCAGCTGTCGGTGTACGGCCTGACCGCGCAACTGGCGACGGCCCTCGCCGAGCGGCTGAAAAATCCATGAAAAAGCGGATAATTGCCCTCGTCTATAGTGCTTTCTTACCCAACAGGCGACTTGGCCGACCGGGACGGCTGCGATACCATCCGACTCCCCAACGGACTCCCGCCAGGACGACGCGATGAACCGAGTGTTGTACCCAGGTACCTTCGACCCTATTACCAAGGGCCATGGCGATCTGGTCGAACGCGCCTCGCGCCTGTTCGATCACGTGATTATTGCGGTCGCTGCCAGCCCGAAGAAAAATCCGCTGTTCCCGCTGGAACAACGGGTTGAACTGGCTCGCGAGGTCACCAGCCACCTGCCGAACGTGGAAGTGGTCGGTTTCTCGACGCTGCTTGCGCATTTCGCCAAAGAGCAGAACGCCAACGTGTTCCTGCGTGGTTTGCGTGCGGTGTCGGACTTCGAATACGAATTTCAGCTGGCCAACATGAATCGCCAGTTGGCGCCGGATGTCGAGAGCCTGTTTCTCACCCCGTCCGAGCGTTATTCGTTCATTTCGTCGACGCTGGTGCGGGAAATTGCCGCGCTGGGCGGCGATATCAGCAAGTTCGTCCACCCCGCCGTGGCCGACGCCCTGACCCTACGCTTCAAAAAGTAGGCGCTGCCGCAGGCTGCGATCTTTGTTTTTTGATCGCAGCTATCAGTGCCCTTGATCGCACCCGCGTGCACTGCGCTCGCCAATGCGGCACAATTGCGCGCATTGATTTATAGCGCCCGGGCCTGCCGCCCCGGCTGGAGTTAGCATGTCCCTGATCATCACCGACGATTGCATCAACTGCGACGTCTGCGAACCCGAGTGCCCGAACGCCGCCATCTCCCAAGGCGAAGAGATCTACGTGATCGACCCGAACCTGTGCACCCAGTGTGTCGGCCACTACGACGAACCGCAGTGCCAACAGGTTTGCCCGGTGGATTGCATACCGCTGGACGAGGCGCATCCGGAGACTGAAGAGCAGTTGATGGAAAAGTACCGCCTGATCACCGGCAAGGCCTGAATCGCTCAAAAGATCGCAGCCTGCGGCAGCTCCTACACAGATCTCATGTAGGAGCTGCCGCAGGCTGCGATCTTTTGATCTTGCCCTTCACTCGCGCTGCTCAAACCCCTCTCCCGTACACCCCAGGCACCGCACAAAAGCTGCCCTAGCCGGATCCACCACCAACGCCTGCCCCGCATCGCCCACCCCGCCACCCAGTGCGGTAAACGGCAGCGACACGACAAACACCCCCGCACCAATCACTGTCGCCACCACCAATAAAGGTCGGGCAATCAGCAAGTCGCCGATCATCGCGTAGGCCGGGGGATTCTGGATGGTGTAGCGCGGATCACCGCTGCCGCTCTGCGTGGCCTGAACGGCCAGACTGGTACACAGCAGCAGGGTGACAAACAGGACTTGCAAGGATTTCATGGCACGATCCTTCGGGCTGAACAGTGAGACAACTCACTATAGACCGTAGGACTGTTTCAGCCGTTTGCCTCAGCTCTGACAGCGCGGGCAGAACACACTGGCGCGCTGGCCCAGTTTCACCTCACGCAAACCGGTGCCACAGACCTTGCAGTGTTCGTTTCCACGGCCATAAACATACAGCTCCTGCTGGAAATAGCCTGGCTGGCCGTCGCCGCCGATGAAGTCACGCAACGTGGTGCCGCCGCGCTCGATGGCAGCAGCAAGGATGCGTTTGATCTCGATCGCCAACTTCAGATAACGCGCGCGGGAAATGCCGCCGGCCTCGCGACGCGGGTCAATCCCGGCAGCGAACAGCGCTTCGGTCGCGTAAATATTGCCGACGCCCACCACCACCGCGTTGTCCATGATGAACGGCTTGACCGCCATCGACCGCCCGCGCGACAGCTGGAACAGCCGCTCGCCGTCGAACAGATCGGTCAACGGCTCCGGCCCGAGACGAATCAGCAGCTCATGATTGAGCGGATCGTTACTCCAGAGCATCGCACCGAACCGGCGCGGATCGGTGTAGCGCAGCGCCAGCCCCGATTCCAGCTCGATATCGACATGCTCATGCTTCAACGCCGGCAGGCCGACTTCGACCAGACGCAAATTCCCGGACATGCCCAAATGGCTGATCAACGTGCCGACTTCGGCGTTGATCAGCAGATACTTGGCCCGCCGTTCGACCAGCACGATACGCTGCCCCGACAGGCGCACATCGAGGTCTTCCGGGATCGGCCAGCGCAGGCGCCGATCACGCACGATCACCCGACTGACGCGTTGGCCTTCCAGATGCGGGGCAATACCGCGGCGGGTGGTTTCGACTTCCGGCAATTCAGGCATGGTGTTCTCGAATCAATGCGCGCCGAGGTCGCGGATCGTTTGTTTGAGCGTTTCGAAGTCGTAATCCGACAGCCCTACGTAATCGAGTACCAGCGGCCCGACCGCGTTCCATTCGAAATCTTCGGTCTGATTGCCCAGCACGCGATACGAGGCGCAAATGTGCTCGGCCATCTTCAGGATCGCCAGCAGGTTTTTCAGCTGGCTGTTGCGCGACGATTCATCGCTGAAAATCGCCAAGGCATTGTGGTGATTGGCGATGGCGGCGCTGACGTGTTCCGGCAGGCGCCACGACTTGGCGGTGTAGTAACCGACCACGGCATGGTTGGTGTTGAACTCGCTGTTCTCGGTGTCGACCACGCGGCATTCCGGGCTGGCGTTGGCGTAAGCCTTTTCCAGCACCGTCATGTAATTGGGGAAGCGCTGCAACATCAGCGGCACGCCGCAATCGTGGAACAGGCCCAAGGCGTAGGCCTCGTCACCGGCCTGGGTGCCGACGCGTTTGGCCAGGGTCAGGCACGTCATCGCCACATCCTGGGCGGTGTCCCAGAAACGGTTGAGGGTGACGATGGTGTCATCGTTCATCTCGCCCTTGATCGACTGCGCATTGATCAAGTTGATGATCGAACGGCTGCCTAACAGGTTCACCGCACGCTGGATCGAGGTGATCTTGTTGCTCAAGCCGTAATACGGCGAGTTGACGATTTTCAGCAGCGAGCCGGACAGGCCAGGGTCTTGGGCGATCAGCTTGGCGATCACCTCCAGGTCCGGGTCGGGCATGTACTGCTCCATTTGCAGATCCACCATGATCTGCGGTTGCGCGGGCACACTGATGCCTTGCAGCGATTGTTGAATCTGTTCGGTGGTCAGCTCTTGGGACATAAGTACACACTCTGGGACAGGCGGCGATTCTAACCGCTGAAACTGGACGGGGACACACCAATGGGCACATCGGAGGAACTTTCATTCAAGCTCAGGCTTCGGATTTCGTAAGGCCCGACGGACAATTTCTGTCCGGTGCGGCAACAAATCCCCACAGACTCAGGAGCTTATCGATGGCCACCTCCCTCAACGGCAAGCGCGTCGCTTTTTTGGTAACCGATGGTTTCGAACAGGTTGAATTGACAGGTCCCAAGCAGGCGCTGGAGCAGGCTGGCGCGCAGGTCGACATCCTTTCGGCCGAGGCCGGCAAGGTCAAAGGCTGGAATCACGACAAACCGGCGGACGACTTCACCGTCGACCAGACGTTCCAGGCGGCGAGTATCGAGCAGTACGACGCCGTGGTGCTGCCGGGCGGCGTGCAGAACTCCGACACTATTCGTATCGATCAGGATGCCCAGCATCTGGTCAAGACCGGCGCCTCGGCCGGCAAACCGATCGCGGTGATCTGTCATGGCAGCTGGCTGTTGATTTCCGCCGGGCTGGTCAATGGCAAAACCATGACCAGCTATAAAACCGTCAAGGATGATCTGGTGAACGCTGGCGCGCACTGGGTGGACAAAGAAGTGGTCAAGGACGGCAACCTGATCAGCAGCCGGCAGCCGGATGATATTCCGGCGTTCAGCAAAGAGTTGATCGATACACTGTCTGCCTAGCTTTCAAGGCAGTCTTCGCGAGCAAGCCCACTCCCACATGGGAATGCTTTTCTCCTTTCACACTGATCTATTGTGGCGAGGGGATTTATCCCCGTTCGGCTGCGCAGCAGTCGCAAAACCTGACAGCGCGGTGTATCAGACATACCGTGTCAGATGGCCTTGGGACGGCTGCGCCGTCCAACGGGGATAAATCCCCTCGCCACAGATAAATCCTCTAGCCACAGGTAAATCCCCTAGCCACAGATAAGTCCCCTGGCCACAGGCAAATCCCCCCACATTGGGAACGCACCACATGTCCATTTGCCGGCCAATCAGCCGGCCTGACGCGCTATACTCCCGCTCTTTTTTCCGGAGCGACGTCATGTCCCTGCCTAGCCTGCGCCTCAAAGCCAATGCCGACCGTCGCCTGCGCAACGGCCACTTGTGGGTCTACAGCAACGAAATCGATGTGGCCGCCACCCCATTGCACGGCTTCAAGGCCGGCGATCAGGCGATCCTCGAAGCCGCCGGCGGCAAAACGCTGGGCATCGTAGCGATGAGCCCGAACAACCTGATCTGCGCCCGTCTGGTGTCGCGCGACATCAAACTGCAACTGGACAAATCGCTGCTGGTCCATCGCCTCAACGTGGCCCTGTCGTTGCGCGATCGCCTGTTCGACAAGCCGTTCTATCGTCTGGTCTACGGTGATTCCGACCTGTTGCCAGGCCTGGTGGTTGACCGTTTCGGCGACATCCTCGTCGTGCAGATCGCCTCGGCGACCATGGAAGCGCACAAAGACGACGTGATTGCGGCGCTGACCCAAGTGCTCAAGCCAAGCGGCATCCTGTTCAAGAACGACTCCGCGGCACGTGATGCCGAAGGCCTCAACCGCTACGTCGAAACCGTGTTCGGCCTGGTGCCGGAGTGGGTGGCGCTGGAAGAGAACGGCGTGAAATTCGAAGCCCCGGTCATCCAGGGTCAGAAAACCGGCTGGTTCTACGACCACCGCATGAACCGCGCACGCCTGGCGCCGTACGCCAAAGGCAAACGCGTTCTCGACCTTTATAGCTACATCGGTGGTTGGGGCGTGCAGGCTGCCGCTTTCGGCGCCAGTGAAGTGTTCTGCGTCGATGCGTCGGCCTTCGCCCTCGACGGCGTTGAGCGCAACGCTGCGTTGAACGGTTTCGCCGACAAGATGACCTGCATCGAAGGCGACGTCTTCGAAGCGCTGAAAGAGCTGAAAGCCAGCGAAGAACGCTTCGACGTGATCGTCGCCGACCCTCCAGCGTTCATCAAACGCAAGAAAGACATGAAAAACGGTGAAGGCGCCTACCGTCGTCTGAATGAGCAAGCCATGCGCCTGCTCAACAAGGACGGCATCCTGGTCAGCGCGTCGTGCTCGATGCACCTGCCGGAAGACGATCTGCAGAACATCCTGCTGACCAGCGCCCGTCACCTGGATCGCAACATCCAGATGCTCGAACGCGGCGGTCAGGGCCCGGATCACCCGGTGCACCCGGCGATCCCCGAAACGCGCTACATCAAGAGCATCACCTGCCGCCTGCTGCCTAACAGCTGATAGCCGAGCAAAAGCGGGGAGCCCAAGGGCTCCCCGCTTGTTTTCGGGCGGTGCAAGGCCGTCGATTGCCATTCAGTTTTTTCTTTTCCTACAACTAACTTCCTGGCAGCGTGCAGGAAATTTCTCTGCGTCTTTAAAACAATGGAAAACAACTTACAAGCACAGGCCTGAAGCAAGATTTGCTCCGACAAATTTACGGAATCTTCCTACTTAATCTCCGCTTGCCATTAATCAATTACAAACTATGATTAAGTTGTCACCACGAGGTGGCATTCAATCTCGATGAACAAGGAGTTCATACTATGAAAGCAATTACTCTGGAAACTAACAAAATCGCAAACCTGGCTTTTCTGGTTGCCCCTAAAGCCCGTTAAGTAAGTCAGGACGCTGGGGAGTGCCGGCACCCCAGCGTCCTTCAGACCTCTCCAGAGTGAAGCATTGAACATGCACATCAATCCGTACTTATTCATATTGCCGCGCACGCCCGGATTCATAGTCTGGAATTACAAAGACCACCTCCAGCACGAACTGGATCTTGATTACTCTTGTAGACTTGCAAAACTTATCAACAACCCAAACTTGTTCAATCAAGACAATATAATAGACACCCAACTATTAAACGCAGGAATAATAACTGCTTCAAAGATTGACAGCCCAGAATGGGGCTGGGATGAACTGTCGAAGATTTATCACATCGGCACACAAAACATTCCGTGCGAACAACCACCACAGAATATCCAAGAGTGGTCCAGACAATACCTGAGCCACTGCAATGAAGTACTGGCCAAACCGGCGCCCGCGACAGAGCGCCCGGCACAGGGCACGCAGCCGCGCATCGCGCTCCCGGCGTCCCGCGTGTTAACCGATGACAGCCTTGGCCACGCGCTGCGCGAGCGCAAAACCTGCCGTTCCTATACCGGTGAAGCGATCACATTGAATGATGTCGCCACCCTGCTCTATCTATCCTTCGGCTATTTACACGAGCGCGACAACGACCGCGACGACAGCATTGCCAACGGTCTCGACGCGCGTCGCAGCAGCCCCTCGGGTGGTGGACTGAATGCCTGCGAGGGCTTTGTTCTGGCACAGAACGTCAGCGGCCTGCAGCCCGGCGTCTATGCCTATCATCCGGCAGAACATGCCTTGAGCCTTATCAACCCACTGCCGGAGTCGGCGCTGGGCCTGCTGCTCGGCGGCCAACACTTCATCAACAACTTGCCGCTGGGGCTGTTCATCACCGCGCGCTTCGACAAGCTCTGGTGGAAATACGAGCATTCTCGAGCCTATCGCATGGCCTTCGTCGAAGCGGGCCATCTCTCACAATCCTTCCAGCTGGTGGCCACCGCACTGGGCTTCGGCACCTGGTTGACCGGAGCGTTCTCGGATGATCAGGTCGAAACCTTGCTGAGCATCACTGGCAGCGCGGAACAACCGCTGTTCTTCGTCGGTTGTGGCGCCAGCGACGGTCAGGCCATGTGCCAGGAAATGCAGGATCTGTTGCAGCAGGCCCAAACATGAGCTCACAGATTCAGCAGCAGACCGAAGCCCCCGAGTCGTGGGCACACAAGTTCATTCTCAGCGACTGGAACAATCGCGCTTCGGTACGTTCCAGCCAACACGATTACCAACTGCCGCCGGATCTGGCGCAGCAACTGGAAACCCGCCACTGGTTTCCACCCGCCTTTCTTCCGTACCTCGCACACCCGGTCATCCAGGCTGCGGGCAGCGCAGTCACCCACAGCCTGGCGGCCAGGCATCTGGTGCACTTTCTCGACTACACCACTCTGCTCGAACACCGCATCGTCAACCGGGCCGTCGAAACCATCGTCCACGGTGAGTTGCCCGCCTACGTGCCCTCGCGCATGAAAAACGCCGCCCTGCAGCTCTACACCGACGAGGGCTATCACGCGCTGTTTTCCCATCAACTCGCCGAACAGATCGCCCGCCTGCATGGCATCACCGATCGCCCGGCGATGCCGTTGCGCATCACTCGCTTGAACGCAGTGATTGCACGCACCCCGGAAGGCAACCGCCCGCTGGCCTGGTTTCTGCTTGGATTCGTATCGGAAACCATCATTGCCCGGGAGTTGCTCGATGTCTGCCGCGACAGTCTGGTATCCAGTGTGAGCGACATGCTGCGCGATCACCTCGCTGACGAGGCCCGTCACAGCCGCTATTTCGCCGAGGTTTTTCATTACCTCTGGCTGACCCTGAACAGCCGCCAGCGCATGTTCAGCGCAAAAATACTGTTGGAGGTCATCAGGATTTTTTTCGAGGTCGATGAGCAATGGCTGCAACAAAGTCTGCGCAGTGAGGCTATCGCCGACAGCGCTATCAGGGAAATTCTCGATGGCTTGATCAACGCCAATGCCAGCCGTCAGCGCGCCAGAACGGGTGCAACCGCGACGCTGGATGCCCTGAAAAAGGCCGGATTTTTCGCACTCGCCCACAACCAGAAACTCTTTGCCAAGGCAGGACTGATCGATGGATGAAGGAAAATCTGTGGTAACCGCCCGCCAACGGCGCGGAGCAGTCAGCCTGCTGCTGGCGATGGTGCTGCTGGGGGTATTTCCACTGGATGTCCTGCTGCCCTCGTTTCCGGCGCTGGCCGAACACTTCGGCAGCACCCCGGCGGACATCGCGCTGTCGATCAGTCTGTTCGCCGTGGGCATTTCCTTCGCTCAATTGCTGATCGGCCCCCTGTCCGATGTCATCGGGCGCAAGGGTTTGCTGCTACTGGGCATGACGATTTCGATTCTCGGTGCCCTCGGGTGCGTGGCCACCAGCGATTACCGGCTGTTTCTGCTGTTCCGGCTCATGCAGGCCTTGGGCTGCGGCTGTTTCGTGCTGTCCCAGGCCCTCGTGCAGGATCTGTTCGAGGGCGAACAGCGTGATCGACTGCGTATTTTGATGGTCACGGCTTCGGGGCTGTTCATCTCGGTATCACCGCTGGCCGGCACGTTCCTGCAAGCCTGGCTTGGCTGGCGCGGCAGTTTTTGGGTGTTTGTCGCGCTGGCCGCCGTGGTGATGATCAAGGCCTGGGCGTTTCTGGACAACAGCCGTCCGGCCCACAGCGGCGCACGCCTGGGTTTCACTCAGTCATATCGACGGGTACTGGGGAATTTCGAGTTTGTCGGTTACTGGCTGATCTCGGCATTCGCCTTTGCCTGCCACTTCTCGTTCATCGTCATTTCACCGCTGATCTTCATGGACCAACTGCAATTGGCACCCTATGACTTTTCGCTGATCCTGCTGGTTTACGGGGCCGCGTATGTGGTTGGCGGCATCGTCGCCACGCTACTCAGCCGCAGGATAACGCCCGGCCAGCAAATCATCGTCGGTTTGAGCCTGATCCTCTTGGCGGGACTGGCGATGCTCTACCTGTCCTCGAATTTTGCCCTGGCGCCGGCGACCGTGCTGATTCCGATGCTGATCTGCACCGCCGGCACCACCATTACTCGCCCGGCAGCGACGTCGAGGGCCATGGGCCTGTTCCCCGATGCGGCCGGCACTTCAGCCTCGGCCGGCAGTACCCTCATCTTTATTTGCGGCGGGCTGATCAGCGCCTTGATCAGCTTGAGCACAGCCAACCTGCAATCGACACTGGGCTACAGCTTTATGCTGCTCAGCGGCGTGGCATTGATGCTCAACTGGCGTATCAGCCAGCGCGCCAGAGTCTGCGAGGCCAGCGCCATTGGCGGCGATTAGCCTGCCGGTCGTCATGCCGCACACACCGTCGGCGCTGGAACAACACTTTGCGCCATTCCCTCCAGACGCCAGCGGTGTAGAATCGCCTGATTCATCGCCATTCATCCCCCGGCGGGTTTATGAGCTCAGGCTGAGACCAGCGGCGATCCCGCAACGTCATCGGCAGCTTCCGGACACACGGCCATTTCTGAGTGTTCCAGACGTTAATAGAAGCTCACTCCCATTTAGTACCTGATTAGCCGCCCGGAGTGCTCCATGCCAGATTACCGCTCGAAAACATCCACCCACGGCCGCAACATGGCCGGCGCCCGCGCACTGTGGCGCGCCACCGGGATGAAAGATGACGACTTCAAAAAGCCGATCATCGCCATTGCCAACTCGTTTACCCAGTTCGTACCGGGCCACGTGCACCTGAAAGATCTGGGCCAACTGGTCGCCCGCGAAATCGAACGCGCCGGCGGTGTAGCGAAAGAATTCAACACCATCGCCGTGGATGACGGCATCGCCATGGGCCACGACGGCATGCTCTATTCGCTGCCGAGCCGCGAGATCATCGCCGACTCCGTCGAGTACATGGTCAACGCCCACTGCGCCGACGCCATCGTGTGCATTTCCAACTGCGACAAGATCACCCCGGGCATGTTGATGGCTGCGTTGCGCCTGAACATTCCGGTGATTTTCGTTTCCGGCGGCCCGATGGAAGCCGGCAAGACCAAACTCGCTTCCCACGGCCTCGACCTTGTCGACGCCATGGTGATCGCCGCCGACGAAAGCGCTTCTGACGAGAAAGTCGCCGAGTACGAGCGCAGCGCTTGCCCGACGTGCGGTTCGTGCTCCGGCATGTTCACCGCCAACTCGATGAACTGCCTGACCGAAGCCCTCGGCCTCGCACTGCCGGGCAACGGTTCGACCCTTGCCACCCACAGCGACCGCGAACAGCTGTTCCTGCAGGCTGGCCGCACCATCGTCGAGCTGTGCAAGCGTTACTACGGCGAGAACGACGAGTCGGTATTGCCGCGCAACATCGCCAACTTCAAGGCGTTCGAGAACGCGATGATGCTCGACATCGCCATGGGCGGTTCGACCAACACCATCCTGCACTTGCTCGCTGCCGCCCAGGAAGCCGAAATCGATTTCGACCTGCGCGACATCGACCGTCTTTCGCGCACTGTTCCACAGCTGTGCAAAGTCGCGCCGAACATCCAGAAGTACCACATGGAAGACGTACACCGCGCCGGCGGCATTTTCAGCATCCTCGGTTCGCTGGCCCGTGGCGGTTTGCTGCACACCGACCTGCCGACCGTGCACAGCCGCAGCATGGAAGAAGCCATCGCCAAGTGGGACATCACCCAGACTACCGATGAAGCGGTGCATCACTTCTTCAAGGCTGGCCCGGCCGGTATCCCGACGCAAACAGCGTTCAGCCAGTCGACCCGCTGGGAAACCCTGGATGACGACCGTGAAAACGGCTGCATCCGCAGCTTCGAACATGCCTATTCGCAAGAAGGTGGTTTGGCTGTGCTGTACGGCAACATCGCGCTCGACGGCTGCGTGGTGAAAACCGCTGGCGTCGACGAGTCGATCCACGTCTTCGAAGGCAACGCGAAGATCTTCGAAAGCCAGGACAGCGCGGTGCGCGGCATCCTCGCTGACGAAGTGAAGGCTGGCGACATCGTCATCATTCGCTACGAAGGCCCGAAAGGCGGACCGGGCATGCAGGAAATGCTCTACCCGACGTCGTACCTGAAATCCAAAGGCCTGGGCAAAGCCTGTGCGCTGCTCACCGACGGTCGTTTCTCCGGCGGCACCTCCGGTCTGTCCATCGGTCACGCTTCGCCTGAGGCTGCTGCCGGCGGCGCGATCGGTCTGGTGCAGGATGGCGACAAAGTGCTGATCGACATTCCGAACCGTTCGATCAACCTGTTGGTCAGCGACGAAGAACTGGCGGCACGCCGCGCCGAGCAGGACAAAAAAGGCTGGAAACCGGTCGAGATTCGTCCACGCAAAGTCACCACCGCCCTCAAGGCTTACGCCCTGCTGGCGACCAGCGCCGACAAAGGTGCTGTGCGTAACAAAGCGATGCTTGACGGCCTGTAAGCATCAAATCGCAGCAATAAAAATGCCCCGCCAACGTGCGGGGCTGATCGTTCCCAAGCTCTGCGTGGAAATCTCTCAAGGGACGCTCCGCGTCCAGTGACGCGGAGCGTCACGGGCTGCATTCCCACGCAGAGCGTGGGAACGATCAAAGATCGCAGCCTTCGGCAGCTCCTACAGGGGATTCTGGGGGTTACTGAATTTCTTCAGGTTTGACGATCACCCAGTTCTTGTCTGCCGTCACCGGCAACCCTTCCTTCGCCTGCGCCGCCGCGTGCTTGGCCATCATGCCGTTCAACTGCGTCATGTACTTGTCCTTGCGGTTGATCCACAAGTGAATCCCGCCCTTGGCCACGTCGACATCGTGGAACAGCATGTAACCGTCGCTGGTCGGCGTATCGCCACCGACCAATACCGGTTTTTTCCACTCGTCGATGTAAGTGAGGATCGCCGCATGTTTGCCGGCCATCCACGTCGCCGGGGTCCACAGATATGGCGTCAGCTCGAGCCCTAGGTTGGCCTTCTCGTCATATTTACCGGCGGTGATCTGCTTGCGCGCGGTGGTCAGTTCGTTAGTCTCGCGGTTCTTCAGCAGCGTGGTCACGCCGATAACGTTCTGCGGTTTGACGTTGTAGCCGTACTTCGGATCCGCCGCGACCATGCGCACCAGTTCCTCGGAAGCCGCAGTCATCACGTAAACCTCGATGCCGTTCTCCATCAGCTTGTTGTACAGCTCTTGCTGGCCGGTAAAAATTTTCGGCGGATTGACGTCGAGCTTCTTGACCACATCACCTTCGTAATAAGTCGCCGGCACCGGTTTGCCCGAAGCCATCAGCTCATCGACGTAGCCTTTGAGTTCCTTGAGGGTGAAACCGGAGAACACCTGCGCCACCCACGGGTAGCAGACCATGTCGTCGACTTCGCAGAGGCGATAGTAGTAACTGAACAGGCTTTCCTTGTGGTCGGCGGTGTCCTTGAACGGCATCAGTTTCAAGGAGGGGTCGAGTTTGTCGCGGGTGATCAGGCCCTTGTTTTCCATGAACGGCAGCAACGACTCTTCGAGGTCGTAGCGGTAACTGGTGTTGTCCATATCGAACACCGCGTAGTTACCCTTGTTGGCGTTGGCCGCGATCATCGCGTCCAGCGCTTTGGCCTGATCGGCGGGCCAGTGTTTCAGGTCGGTGGCGAAAGCCTGAGAAGCCAGGCCCATGCCCACAGCCAGTGCGACAGCCAGAAATTTCGGTGCGAACTTCATCGATGCTTTCTCCCTGATGTAAAAGCATCGACGCTAACAAATGTGTATGACAGTCCTCGTCTGTCAGCGACCGCCCACGCCGCCATTTGCGCCAGATGCATTGCCGAGAGCGACACGCGCTTATTCCAAAAACGACGGACACCCTAAGATTTCGGTATTAAATCATTGCAAATCAAGCTGTTAGGCTTTCCGGTTCGCAGCAGCCCCGGAAGGCTGTTGGCAAAGTCTTTCTGGAGTTCTCATGAACCTACCGTTGATTCTCAACCTGCTGGTGTTCCTCGCCCTGCTGTTCGGTCTGGCGCAAACCCGCCACACCACGTGGAGCCTGGCGAAAAAAGTCCTGCTCGCACTCGCGCTGGGCGTGGCCTTCGGCGTGGCGTTGCACGCCGTTTACGGTGCCGGCAACCCGGTACTGAAAGCTTCGATCGGCTGGTTCGATCTGGTCGGCAACGGCTACGTGCAGTTGCTGCAAATGATTGTTATCCCGCTGGTGTTCGCTTCGATCCTCAGCGCCGTGGCGCGTCTGCACAACGCGTCGTCGCTGGGCAAGATCAGCTTCCTGACCATCGGCACGTTGCTGTTTACCACCGCGATTGCCGCGCTGATTGGCATCGGCCTGACCAACCTGTTCGGCCTCACCGCCGAAGGTCTGGTCGCCGGCACCCAGGAAATGGCCCGTCTGCAAACCATTCAGACCGACTACGCCGGCAAGGTCGCCGACCTGAATGTGCCGCAACTGCTGCTGTCGTTCATCCCGCAAAACCCCTTTGCCGATCTGGCGCGAGCCAAGCCGACGTCGATCATCAGCGTGGTGATTTTCGCGGCATTCCTCGGGGTTGCCGCGCTGCAGCTGCTCAAGGATGACGTCGAGAAAGGTCAGAAAGTGATCAACGCCATCGACACCCTGCAAGCCTGGGTGATGCGTCTGGTGCGTCTGGTGATGAAGCTGACCCCGTACGGCGTGCTGGCGCTGATGACCAAAGTGGTCGCCGGTTCCAACCTGCAGGACATCATCAAACTCGGCAGTTTCGTCGTGGTGTCGTACCTCGGTCTCGGCCTGATGTTTGTCGTGCACGGCTTGCTGGTGTCGGCGGCCGGGATCAATCCGCTGCGTTTCTTCCGCAAGATCTGGCCGGTGCTGACGTTCGCGTTCACCAGCCGTTCCAGCGCGGCGAGCATTCCGCTGAGTATTGAGGCGCAGACCCGTCGATTGGGGATTCCGCAATCGGTGGCGAGTTTCGCAGCATCGTTCGGTGCGACCATCGGCCAGAACGGTTGCGCCGGTCTGTACCCGGCGATGTTGGCGGTAATGGTTGCGCCAACCGTGGGCATCAACCCGCTGGATCCGCTGTGGATCGCGACGCTGGTGGCGATTGTGACGTTGAGTTCGGCCGGTGTGGCCGGTGTCGGTGGCGGCGCGACGTTCGCGGCGCTGATCGTGCTGCCGGCGATGGGCTTGCCGGTATCACTGGTGGCGTTGCTGATTTCGGTTGAGCCGCTGATTGATATGGGGCGCACGGCGTTGAACGTGAGCGGTTCGATCACCGCTGGCGCGATTACCAGTCAGGTGATGCAGCAGACTGATAAAGAACTGCTGGATGCCGATGAGCATGCGGAGCTTGCTCAGGCCTGATTAGCGCCTGAAAGACCGCTATCGCTGGCAAGCCAGCTCCCACAGTGTTTTGTGGTGAACACAGATTTTGTGAACACCTCTAGACCTGTGGGAGCTGGCTTGCCAGCGATGCTTTTAAGCCTTTTCCCAGACTTCGAAGTTGTATGCGGGTTTATCTTCAACCGCCGGGTTTTCAACGTTCGACACCAGTTTCCAGTCGTTCAAATCAAACTCCGGAAACCACGCATCCCCCTCCGGGCTCAACGCCACGCGCGTCAGATACAGACGATCCGCCTGCGCCAGCCCTTGCGCGTACAACTGCGCGCCACCAATCAGCATCAACTCATCAACGCCCTGCTCTTTCGCCCATTCCTCGGCGCGAACCACTGCGGCTTCCAGCGACGGATACACTTCCGCACCTTCGAGCACCAGATCGGCCTGACGGCTGACCACGATGTTCAAGCGCCCCGGCAATGGCCGACCGAGCGAATCCCAGGTCTTGCGACCCATGATGATCGGCTTGCCCAAGGTCGTGGCCTTGAAGTATTTAAAGTCCCCCGGCAGGTGCCAGGGCATGCTGTTGTCGACGCCGATCACGCGGTTTTCACCGAGGGCTGCGATCAGGCTGAGGGGGAGTGATTTAGTCATGCCGGCGAGGATACCAGAGCCGCGCTTACCCCGATAAGCGCCACAGCGGTTATGCTCAGCGCTCAATTGAGCGACGGAATGGCGCGTGACTGAACTGACTCCACTGCAAAACCTCTGGCTGACCGAGACCGTGCGCCTGCGCGAAGAACACGCCGGCACCCTCGAAGATCTGGAAGCCAATCGTCTGGCGCGCACCGCTGGCGGCGATCTGCCGAGCCGCATTCAACGCCGGGCGTTATGGCTAGCCGAACGTGACGGGCTGACGGCCGCACTCAAACACTGGCTGCAAGGCGCGCGTCTGGCGCTGGTGTTGCTGATGATCTTCGCGGTACTGAGCGGCGCCGGTCTGGCCTACGCCGCACTCGGCCAGACGCCGGTCAACGTGTTCTGGGCCTTGGGCAGTCTGCTCGGGCTGAACCTGATTCTGCTGCTGAGCTGGTTGCTGGGCTTGATCTTCGCCGGCGAACACGGCGCCACGCTCGGACGATTGTGGCTGTGGCTCAGCGAAAAAATGGCCCGCGACGCCAAAGCCGCGCAACTGGCGCCCGCCCTGCTACTGATGCTGCAACGCAAGAAACTCAATCGCTGGGCACTCGGCACATTGGTCAATGGCCTGTGGTTGCTGGCGATGCTCAGCGCATTGATTCTGCTGCTGACACTGATGGCGACCCGGCGCTACGGCTTCGTCTGGGAAACAACGATTCTCAGCGCCGACACCTTTATCCATGTCACCCACGCGCTCGGTTATCTGCCGTCGCTGCTCGGTTTCAATGTGCCGACGGTGGAGATGATCCGCGCCAGCGGCGACGGCGCGCTCGACATCGAAAGCGCTCGTCAGGCCTGGGCAACCTGGCTGGTCGGCGTGCTGGTGGTGTACGGCGTGCTGCCGCGTCTGCTGCTGACGCTGTTGTGTTTCTGGCGCTGGAACAGCGGCAAAACCGCGCTGCGTCTGGACCTGAACCTGCCCGGCTACGCGCAATTGCGCGAACGCCTGATGCCGACCAGCGAACGCCTCGGCGTCAACGATCCGGAGCCTGCGCAACTGCACCGCGTTGAAAGCAGCGTCGGCGAACTCGCCAGCGAAGGTGCGCTGCTGGTCGCCATCGAACTCGATGAACAACGTCCATGGCCGCCCGCGCTGCCGAAAAATGTCAGCAATGCTGGCATCCTCGACAGCCGCGAGTCACGCCATAAACTTCTCGAACAACTCAGTCGCTTCCCGCCAGCACGCCTGGCGATTGCCTGCGATCCACGGCGCTCGCCGGATCGCGGCAGCCTCGCGCTAATCGCCGAACTGGCGCGCAACGCCGGAGAAACCCGCGTCTGGCTGCTGCAAGCGCCGCCCGGTGAAGCACTCGATGCCGAACGCCTCGGCGACTGGCACATAGCGCTGCAACAACTGGAGTTGCCGTTCGCCGATTGCGCGCCGTTGAACTGGCTGGAGACGGGTCATGACTGATGCCTGGAAAGCGCCGCTGAAACTCGCGGTGGTCGGCCACACCAACGTCGGTAAAACCTCGCTGCTGCGCACGCTGACCCGCGATGTCGGCTTCGGCGAAGTGTCTCATCGCCCAAGCACCACACGGCATGTCGAAGGCGCGCGGTTGTCGGTGGACGGCGAGCCGTTGCTCGACCTCTACGACACGCCGGGGCTGGAAGACGCCATCGCCCTGCTGGATTTTCTCGAGCGCCTGGAACGCCCCGGCGAACGCCTCGACGGCCCGGCGCGACTGGCGCGGTTTCTCGACGGCAGCGAGGCGCGCCAGCGTTTCGAGCAGGAGGCGAAAGTGCTGCGGCAACTGCTCGCCTCCGACGCCGGTTTGTATGTGATCGACGCCCGCGAACCGGTGTTGGCCAAATATCGTGATGAGTTGGAAGTGCTCGCCAGTTGCGGCAAACCGCTGCTGCCGGTGCTGAATTTTGTCAGCAGCGCCAACCATCGCGAGCCGGATTGGCGCGAGGCGCTGGCGCGGCTCGGGCTGCATGCGCTGGTGCGTTTCGACAGTGTGGCGCCGCCGGAAGATGGCGAGCGGCGGCTGTATGAGAGTCTGGCGCTGCTGCTGGAAAACGCTCGTCCGCAACTGGAACGCTTGATTGCCGATCAACAGGCCCAGCGCCTCGCGCGTCAGCAAAGTGCGGCGCGTTTGATTGCTGAATTGTTGATCGACTGTGCGGCTTGTCGGCGCAGTGTGGTCAGTGAAGCGGCGCAGGAACAGCAAGCCATCAGCGAACTGCGCAAGGCTGTGCGCCAGCGCGAGCAGAAGTGTGTTGAAGCGCTGCTCAAGCTGTATGCGTTTCGTCCGCAGGATGCGGCGGCGAGTGATTTGCCGTTGCTCGATGGGCGTTGGGGTGATGACCTGTTCAACCCGGAAACCTTGAAGCAACTTGGTGTGCGTGTGGGCGGCGGGATTGCTGCCGGTGCGGCGGCGGGGGCTGGTGTGGATTTGCTGGTTGGCGGGATTACCCTTGGCGCAGCGGCGTTGGCGGGAGCGATTGCCGGCGGTGCGCTGCAGACGGCGCGCAGTTATGGCAGTCGCTTGCTCGGCAAGATCAGAGGGCAGCGTGAGTTGACGGTGGATGACGGGGTATTGCGGCTGTTGGCGCTGCGCCAGCGGCAGTTGGTGTTGGCGCTGGATCAGCGCGGGCATGCGGCGATGGACGCGGTTCAGGTGGCGACGCCGCAGGATAAGACCTGGCGTGAGGGCAAGTTGCCGGAGGCGCTGAACAAGGCGCGGGCGCATCCGCAGTGGTCGTCGTTGAATCCGCAGGCGAAGTTGAATCAGGCGGAAAGGCAGGAGCAGGTTGAGTCGTTAGCCAAAGGGCTCTAGTGCCTGACCTGGCCCCATCGCTGGCAAGCCAGCTCCCACAGGGATCTCGGCTGATCACAAAAAATTGTATTCACCGAAAAACCTGTGGGAGCTGGCTTGCCAGCGATGGCAGCAACCCGGTTCCAAGACCTAAGCAGCCAACAATCGCGCCGCTTTCTCCTTCAATAAGGCCAGATCAATCACCGGCACCGCCCTCTCCTTGGCCAACTCATCCCACTGCCTCATCCGCAGGCTGACGGCACACAACGGATCGCGCTCAAACACCTCCGCCTCCGCCTCCGTCATCACCCCACCCTGATACTCCAGCGTCCGCCGGCTCGCCTCACTCAAGCGCTCGAAATACCCCGGCTCACGCAGCGTCAGATACCGCTTGGCCTGCACGTGATATTCCACCAGCCGCGCCAGCCGCTCACTGAAACCGGCCTCACGCAAATAATCCGCGCCGAGCCTTTCATGGCTGACCACGCCATAGCCGCCCATGTTTTCCGCGCCTTCGGCACACAAATGGCCGATGTCATGGAAGAACGCCGCCAGCACCACTTCATCATCAAAGCCCTCGGCGATCGCCAGTTCGGCGGCCTGGGACATGTGTTCGATCTGCGACACCGGTTCGCCGATGTAATCGCTGGTGCCAAAACGCTCATACAGCGCGAATACCCTGGCGACGGTTTGCTCGTGACCTGTCATCAAATCTCCTCCAGCAACTGCGCAATGTTGCGCTCGGCCAGCGCCGGGCCGACGCTCATGCCGACGCCGCTGTGCATCAGCGCCACACTCAACCCCGCTGCCGGGCGCAGCAACGAAAACGGTGCCGGCCCCCGAGCACCATAGACGCCCTGCCAGCGCTCGACCACTTGCACTTTGCAGCCCAGGGTCTGCTCGGCCAAATCGATCATCCAGTTGTCCACTTGCTCGGCATTGAACGGTGAAGCGTCGCTGCCGTAATGGTGCGAGTCGCCGATGATCAGTTCGCCGTACGGCGTCGGACTGATCAGCAGGTGAATGCCGTTGTCATGCAGGTGCGGTTGTTCGCGGAGGATCTGCGCCTGCACCGCCGCCGCTTCCGGCAGATCGGCGAAGGCGCCGTAGTGCACGCAGCTCAGGCCGGTGAGCAAGGCGTGCTGCAGATTCAGATCGATCTGCGGTTTGGCGCGGAGCATTTGCAGACGGCAGATTTGCGGGTCGAGGGCGGCGATTGGTTCGGCCAGCAACGTCTGATAATCATGACCGGAGCAGACGATGACATGCTTGGCGGTAAAGCTGCCGGCGGTGCTGTGCAGGTGACCGGGTTCTACGTCGCGCACCAGCGTGGAGAAGTGGAACTCGACACCGAGGTCACGGCGCAGGTAGTCGATCAGCGCCGGGATCGCTTCGCGTGAGTACAGCTGTTGATCGTCGATGCCGTGGAGGGCGGCGCGGTGATGGCTGAATTGGCCGTTATAGAGATCGCGCAGGGCGGCGCCGCGCAGCAGGTCGATGTTGTAACCGTGCTCCACGGCGCGGCCGTTGCAGAAGGCTTCGAGCAGGTGTTCTTCGGCTTCGGTGCGGGCGAACAAATAGGAGCCGTTGCGTTTGATTTGCAGGCCGGCGAGTTGCGCCCAGTCGCCCCAGATCTCGCGGCTGGCTTTGGCTAGCTCAAGCATTTGGCCTGGCGGCTGGCCGGTGACCAAGGCCTGACCGAAGTTGCGCACCGAGGCGCCGAGGGGCGTGGCGGTGCGTTCGAAAACGGCGACCTTGAGGCCGCGTTTGGCGGCGGCGTAGGCGTGGGACAGGCCCAGAATGCCGGCGCCAACGATGAGCAGGTCTTTGTGTTGTGTCATTTAGAAGTGCTCTGAATGAGAGGCCGTCATCGCTGGCAAGCCAGCTCCCACAGGTATCGAGGTGTTCACAAAATTCGTGTTCACCGCAAAACCCTGTGGGAGCTGGCTTGCCAGCGATGAGGCCCTGTCAGTCGATTAAGATCTTACTTGGCAGCGACTTTCTCGGACTTGCCGTCATAACGCTTGCGCCACTCGGTAAGGATCTCGTCGCGATTCTTCGAGGCCCAGGCAAAGTCGTTCTTGATCAGACGTTGCTCATAATCCGCCGGCAATTCGGTCTGCGGCTTGGCAATCCCCGGCTGCGCAAGAACCGCAAAGTTCTCCTTGTACAGATCCATCGCCTCAGCACTCGCCGAGAAGTCCGCCAGTTTCTTCGCCGCCTCTTCATGCGGCGTGCCTTTGATCACCGCAGTCGCTTCGATCTCCCAGCCCAGACCTTCTTTCGGCAGGATGATGTCCAGCGGCGCGCCCTGACGCTTCAGCTGAACCGCCGGATACTCAAAGGAAATCCCGATCGGGAACTCGCCCGCCGCCGCTAACTTGCAAGGCTTGGAACCGGAGTGAACGTACTGGCCGATGTTCTGGTGCAGGCCATCCATGTACGCCCAGCCCTGCTTCTCGCCGAAGGTTTGCAGCCACGCGCTGACGTCGAGGAAACCAGTGCCGGACGACGCCGGGTTGGGCATAACGATCTTGCCCTTGTACTCAGGCTTGGTCAGGTCCTGCCAGCTCACTGGCTTGGTCAAACCCTGCTTCTCGGCTTCGACAGTGTTGAAGCAAATCGTCGCAGCCCAAACGTCCATGCCGACCCACGCTGGCGGGTTGGCGGCGTCGCGGTAGTTCGCGCCGATCTTGCCGAGATCCTTCGGCGCGTAGCTTTGCAGCATGCCTTGCTGATCGAGGATCGCCAGACTGGAAGCCGCGAGGCCCCACACCGCGTCAGCCTGCGGACGGGCCTTTTCGGCGAGCAGTTTGGCGGTGATGATCCCGGTGGAATCACGTACCCATTTGATCTCGACGTCCGGGTTGGCCTTTTCGAAGGCTTCTTTGTAGGACTTCAGTTGCTCGGCTTCGAGGGCGGTGTACACCGTCAACTCGGTTTTTGCCGCGAAAGCATTCAGGCTGAAAGTAGCGAGCACAGCAGCGGCCAGGGCCAAAGGCTTGAACATGATCGGTATCCTGTCTTTTGAGTTGAGGGTGTGAATCAGTGACCGGGCGCGGTTTGCCGCCAGGCTTGAGAACGGCGCAGCAAGCCGCGCGACGCCCACGCCAGCAGCAAGGACACGCCCGCCGAGGTGAACAGAATCAGGGTCGACATCGCCGCCGCGCCACCGACGTTGCCGGCGTCATCCATGTTCAGCACCGCCACCGCCGCGAGGATGGTGTCTGGGCTGTAGAGGAAGATCGCCGCCGACACCGTGGTCATCGCCGAGACGAACAGGTAGCGCACGATGTCGAGCAGCGCCGGCAGGCAGATCGGCACGGTGACGCGCAGGTAATGCCGATACAGCGGCGCCTTTAGCGACAGCGCGGCGGCTTCGAACTCGGCGTCGAGTTGGCGCAATGCAGTGGTCGCGGTCATTTGGGCGGTGGTCAGGTAGTGCGCAATGGTGCAGACGATCAGCAGCGTCATCGTCCCGTACAGCACGTGCAGCGGGTTACCCGTGAGGTTGAAGAAAAAGACGTAACCCAGACCGAGCACCAGCCCCGGCACCGCCATCGGCACAAAGCTGAGCATGCGCAACGCCAGGTTGAGGCCGCGTTGATCGCGGGTTTTCTCCATCAGATAAGCGCCGGTGAAGATCAGCACGCTGCCGATCAGCGCCGTACCCAAGGCCATTTTCAAACTGTTGCTGTAGGCCAGCCAGCCACCGCCAGCGGTTTCGTTGAACTGGTAATGGTTGAGCGACAGCGACAAGTTGTACGGCCAGAACTTCACCAGCGACGAAAACACCGCCATGCCGAACACCAGAATCAACGCCGCGCTGATCAGCAAAACAATCGCCAGATAGCAGCCATCACGCAGCTTCGACGGTGCCGGTTTGAACACCTGCGCACGACCGCTCATGGAGTCTCCGTGACGCCGACGCAACCAGGCATCGACACCGAAGCTGAACAGCGCCGGCAGCAACAGCACCATGCCAATCAACGCGCCGCGACCGAATTGTTGCTGGCCGACCACAGCTTTGTAGGCTTCCAGCGCCAGCACCTGATAGTCGCCACCGACCACCACCGGCACACCGAAATCGGTGATGGTCAGGGTGAACACCAGACAGAACGCGGCGAACACAGCCTGACGCGTCGCCGGCCAAGTGATGCTGCGAAACGCCTTGGCCGGGCTGGCGCCCATGCTCGACGCAGCGTCGAACAATCGCGCATCGGCCAGCGACAACGCCGAGAGCAAAATCATCAGCGCATGCGGGAAGGTGTAAATCACCTCGCCCAGCACAATCCCCCAGAACCCGTAGATGTTGTCCGAGAGCAGCCCGCGCAACATGCCTTGGTTGCCGAACAGATAGACCAGCGCAATGCCCGGCAACATCGACGGCGCCATCAGCGGCAACAACGAAATCCCGCGCCAGATGCCCTTCGCCGGAATCATTGTGCGTTGCAGCGCGTAGGCAAACAGGTAAGCCAGCGGTACGACGATGGCCGCAACGCTGAGGGAAACTTTCAGACTGTTGCCGAGCAGCCAGTGGAAATTCTCGCTGGTGACCATCTCCTTCGCCGCGATCCAGCCACCGCCCTGCCCGGCTTCACTGCTGAAGCCGCGCCAGAAGATCGCCAGCAACGGCAGCAACACCGCGACGCCGAGCAACACCAGCAGGAGGACTTTGCCGCCGACGACAAAAATTCGGTCGCCGATCTCGGCTTTCGAGGACTGTCGCACCTGCTTGTGCGGTAGCGGCAGCGCGAGGTTGCTGTTCATCAGGCAAACACCTGCAGGCTGCGCGGCGGCAAGGCGACCATGATTTGCTGGGCGCCGAGGCGCGGCATGGCTTCCGGCGCGAGTTCGGCGAGCAAGGCGTGGCCCGGCAGCTGATCGAGTTCGAAGCTCATGCGGCAGCGGTTGCCGAGGAAGGTGATTTCGCGGACTTTGGCCGGGAACAGGTTTTCTTCGTGTACCGGTGGATTGACGTTGATCGCTTCCGGGCGGCAGAACAGTCGGCCCGAGGCGCGCTGGACGCTACCGTCGCTGAGGCGCAGGTTCATCCCGCCGACCTGCGCGTGGCTGTCGCTGCTGCGCTGGAATGGCAGCCAGTTGCCCTGGCCGACAAACTCGGCCACGAACGGCGTGGCCGGGCGGTTGTAGATTTCCTGCGGGGTGGCGTACTGCTCGACGCGGCCGTTATTCATCACGGCGATGCGGTCGGCCATCAGCATGGCTTCGTCCTGATTGTGCGTGACCATCAGGGTGGTGATGCCGAGGCTGCGTTGCAGCTGGCGCAACTCGGTGCACAAATGCTCGCGGACGCGGGCGTCGAGGGCGGACATCGGTTCGTCGAGCAACAGCAGCGATGGCGCGGGAGCCAAGGCCCGAGCGAGAGCAACGCGCTGTTGTTGGCCGCCAGACAATTGGCCGGGGTATTTTTTTTCGCTGCCGGTGAGGCCGACCAGTTCCAGCATCTGCCCGACGCGACGGCGCACTTCGTCACGACCGCTGCCGGCGAGGCCGTAGGCAATGTTCGCTTCGACGGTCAGATTGGGGAACAACGCGTAGGTCTGGAACAGAATGCCGTAATCACGGGCTTGCGGGGCAAGGTGCGAAACGTCGCGATCGCCGAGGTACAGCTCGCCGCTGTCCTGCTTCTCCAGACCGGCGATGCAGCGCAGCAACGTGGTCTTGCCACAGCCCGAGGGGCCGAGCAGGCAAACCAGTTCACCGGCGGCGACGTCGAGGGAGACATTATCCAGTGCAGTGAACGCGCCGAAGCGTTTCTGCACGCCGCGCACTTTCATCGGCGCACCGGGGTTGGTCAGGGCAGTTGCGATGGCAGGATTCATGGACAGACCTCATCAAGCAGATGGGGCCAATCCTAGAGTTGTAATGCGTCCGTCATGTGGCAACGAGGCAAAAACTGCTGATAGTGGTATTCAGGGATTTTGGTTCACCAGAGATCGTTCCCACGCTCTGCGTGGGAATGCCTCATCGGACGCTCCGTGTTCGGCTCTTGGGACGCAGAGCGTCCCGGGCTGCATTCCCACGCGGAGCGTGGGAACGATCATTACGCGGGGGACATTTCTTGGGCCAGGCCTAGGAACGCCGCGGGCAACCGCGCGCCCTTGCGTTCCTTCAGGCAATACAAATATTCAGGAATCTGCGGCGCATTCTCGATCGTCAACACGCGCAACTGCGGATCATGCGGCACTTCCTGCCGGGCAATGATGCTGATGCCGATATTGCGCAACACCGCCTCACGAATCGACTCACGGCTGCCAATCTCCAGCAACGGCCCGAAACTCACCCCGGCACTCGCCAGCAATTCTTCCGTCAACCGCCGCGTGGTCGAACCCGACTCACGCATCAACAACGTATGCCCGGCCAGCGCACTCAACGTCACATGCTCCTGCACAGCCAGCGGATGATTGCGATGCACCGCCAGCACCAGCGGATCAGTCCCGAGCACCCGGCGAATCAACCGCGCGTCATCCAGCAACTGCGATGACGCAGCGATATCCACCCGATAGTCCTCCAGCGCTTCGAGCACCTGCTGCGAATTGCCGATTTCCACCGACACTTCCACCTGCGGCAGACGTTCGCGAAAGGTCTTCACCAGATCGAGAATGTAATACGGCGCAGTAGCGGCGATGCGCAAAGTGCCCTGCACCTGACCGCTGTTACGCAGGAAAAACTCGATGTCCGCCTCCTGCTGCAACAGTGTCTTGACCATCGGCAGCAACCGCGCGCCTTCGTCGCTGACGCTCAGGCGTCGACCGCCACGATAGAACAGCTCCACCGAATACTGACTTTCCAGATTGCGGATCTGCGTGGTCACGGTCGGTTGGCTGAGGCCGAGTTTTTTCGCCGCCAGCGTGATGCTGCCCAGGCGGGCGACCATGTAAAACGCTTTCAGCTCGGCACTCAGCACAACCATTCCTCACTCTATTTGCGCAGCAGGCGCAAACCGTTGAACACCACCAACAGGCTCACGCCCATGTCGGCAAACACCGCCATCCACATGGTGGCGAGCCCGGCGAAGGTTACCGCAAGAAAGATCGCTTTGATCACCAGCGCCAGCGCGATGTTCTGTTTCAGGATGCTGGCGGTGTTGCGCGACAGGCTGATGAACGCCGGGATCTTGCGCAGATCGTCGTCCATCAGGGCGACATCGGCGGTTTCGATCGCCGTGTCGGTACCGGCGGCGGCCATGGCGAAACCGATCTCGGCGCGGGCCAGTGCCGGCGCGTCGTTGATGCCGTCGCCGACCATGCCCACACGATGGCCCTGCTTGTACAGATCTTCAATGGCTTGCAGTTTGTCGGTTGGCAGCAAATCACCACGCGCTTCATCGATGCCGACCTGCGCGGCAATCGCCTGAGCGGTGTGGACGTTGTCGCCAGTGAGCATCAGGGTTTTTACCCCGAGTTCATGCAACTGACGGATCGCTTCGCGGCTGGTTTCCTTGACGGTATCGGCCACGGCGAACAGCGCCAGCGGGCCGGAACTGTCGAGCAGCAGCACCACGGATTTGCCCTGTTTCTCCAGCGCGAAGAGTTTTTCTTCCAGCGCTGGCGAGCACAGGCCGAGTTCTTCGACCAGACGATGGTTGCCCAAATGATAGGTCTGGCCGTTGATTTCGCCTTTGACGCCACGCCCACCCAGCGCTTCAAAGTTATCCACAATCAGCGCGGCGAAGTTTTTATCCACAGCGGCGTTGGCGATGGCCAGCGAGACTGGATGGTCGGAACGTCCGGCCAAGGCAGCGGCGATTGCCGGTGCCGTGGCATCGGCGGTCGCGTCGAGGGACAGGTAATCGGTCTGCACCGGTTTGCCGTGGGTGATCGTGCCGGTTTTATCCAGCGCCAGATAATCGAGCTTGAAACCGCCCTCAAGGTACACGCCGCCCTTGACCAGAATGCCTTTGCGCGCCGCTGCCGCGAGGCCGCTGACGATGGTCACCGGGGTGGAAATCACCAGTGCACACGGGCACGCGACCACCAGCAACACCAGCGCGCGGTAGATCCAGTCGAACCACACAGCGCCCATGAACAGCGGCGGAATGATCGCCACGGCCAAGGCAAAGACGAACACCACAGGCGTGTAGATTTTCGAGAACTGATCGACGAAACGCTGGGTCGGTGCCCGCGCGCCCTGAGCCTGTTCGACCGCGTGGATGATTCGCGCCAACGTCGAGTTGTTCGCCGCTGCGGTGACCGCGTATTCCAGCGAACCAGCCTGATTGATGGTGCCGGCGAAGACTTTGTCGCCGACGGTTTTCTCGACCGGCAGGCTTTCACCGGTGATCGGCGCCTGGTCGATGGTCGAGTTGCCGCTGAGCACTTCGCCGTCTAGCGCGATGCGCTCGCCGGGCTTCACTCGCACACGGGCGCCGAGTTCGACGCTTTTCACGTCCTGTTCGACCCACGAACCGTCAGCCTGCAACACCGTGGCTTGCTCTGGCGTCATCTGCATCAGGCCACTGATCGCATTGCGCGCACGGTCAAGCGAACGCGCTTCGATCAGCTCGGCGACAGTGAACAGGAACATCACCATCGCCGCTTCCGGCCACTGGCCGATGAGGATGGCACCGGTCACGGCGATGCTCATCAGCGCGTTGATGTTGAGGTTGCGGTTCTTCAGGGCGATCCAGCCCTTTTTGTAGGTGGTCAGGCCACCGCTGAGAATCGACACCAGCGCGATAATCGCCACCACCCAAGTGGGCGCGGCGTTGGTGAAGTGGATGACTTCAGCAGCGAGCGCACCAATGCCGGACAACGCCAGCGGCCACCAGTGTTTTTTCACCGGCGCCGGGGCCGGCGAGTCGACGCCCGCCTCCAGCGGCTCGGCGTGCATGCCGAGGGATTTGATCGCCTCGGTGATGGGCTCGGTACCCGGCAGATTGTGGGTCACGCCGAGTACGCGGTTGATCAGGTTGAATTCCAGTTGCTGCACGCCGGCGAGTTTGCCGAGCTTGTTCTGGATCAGCGTCTGCTCGGTCGGGCAGTCCATCGCCTCGATGCGGAAACTGCTCAGCCGCGCGTCGGCGGTGGTCTTTTCGCTCAGTTGCACCAACGCAGGCGCGGCGGCGTTCGACGAACAGCAAGAATCTTCGTGCGCATGCACCGGTGCCGGCGCTGCAACTTTCGACCCGCAGCAAGAATCGCCGCCATGGGCATGCTTATGCACAGGCTGCAATTTATGACTGTGATCGTGGCCGTCGCCGGGCTTGTGGGTGTGCTGGGAATCGCTCATTGGTCGCGTCCATGAAGGTGCCTGTTGCCAAGTAAAGACCCTGTAGCCACTATAGGGTCAAGCACCCTTTTGGAGATTGCCGTCATGAAGATCGGAGAACTGGCCAAGTTGACCGACTGCGCCGTGGAAACCATCCGCTACTACGAGCGCGAAAACCTCCTGCCGGAACCGGCCCGCAGCGACGGCAACTACCGCGTCTACACCCAGGCGCACGCCGAACGCCTGACCTTCATCCGCAACTGCCGCACCCTCGACATGACCCTCGAAGAAATCCGCAGCCTGCTGGCCATGCGTGACAGCCCACAGGATCAGTGTGAAAGCGTGAATACGCTGATCGACGAACACATTCAGCATGTGAAGGCGCGGATTGATGGGTTATTGGCGTTACAGACACAGTTGCTCGACCTGCGCCAACGCTGTGGCGAAGGGCCGACGGCCGATCAATGCGGGATTTTGCAGCGCTTGGAGGTCAGCGGCGGAGTCGTCGCCACCGAAGTCGAACACTCCCACGTAGGCCGCAGCCACGGCCACTAAAGAACACCGCATAACGCTCGTTCCCATGCTCCGCGTGGGAATGCCGCCATGGACGCTCCGCGTCCAAAGTGACGCAGAGCGTCACGGGATTCATTCCCACGCAGAGCGTGGGAACGATCCTACCGACTAGACCGCCATTGGCGCGGTCATTGGTGCGTGGTGTTCGTAGCCTTCCAGCGAGAAATCGCTCGGCTCGACCAGCTCCAGCCATTCCGGCTGGTACACGCCAGTCTTGGCAAACTCCGGCACACGATCGGAGATTTTCAGTTTTGGCATGGCGAACGGCTCGCGCTTGAGCTGTTCGTTGAGCATGTCCAGGTGGTTTTCGTAGACGTGTGCGTCACCGATAAAATAGGTGAACCAGCGCGGCGTGTAGCCGGTCAGGCGACCGATCAGGCTCAGCAGCGCGGCGCCTTCGGTGAGGTTGAACGGCGTGCCCAGACCCAGATCGTTGGAGCGGATGTAGAGGGTCAGGGAAATTTCCTTGGTCTCGACATTCGGGTGGAACTGGTACAGCAGGTGGCATGGCGGCAGAGCCATTTCATCGAGCTGAGCGACGTTCCAGCCGTGGAACAGAATGCGACGGCTGCCGGGATCGTTGATGATCGTGTCGACGCACTGACGCACCTGGTCGATGGCTTTGTACAGCACCACGTAGGCCTGACCGTCTTCTTCGCCTTGAGCGATCTGCTTGTAGCCGTTGCTCAGAGTTTGTTCGATGGCGGCGGTGTTGCTCAGCGGGATCTGCTTGTACGCCGGCCATTTGCGCCATTGCACGCCGTAGATTTCGCCGAGGTCGTCGTCGCCCTGACGGAACGGGTTGGCCAGCCACTGCGCGTTTTCGTTGGCGTTCTGGTCCCAGACCTTGCAGCCCAGCGCGCGGAATTCAGCGGCGTTGTTGACGCCACGGAGAAACCCGCACATCTCGCCGATGGCCGATTTGAAGGCCATTTTGCGCGTGGTGATCGCCGGAAAACCTTCCTGCAGATCGAAACGCAGCATCGCACCCGGGAAACTGATGGTGTTGATGCCGGTGCGGTTGGCTTGCTTGGTGCCGTTCTGAATGACGTGAGAGACCAGTTCGAGATATTGCTTCATGAGTTACCTGTGTCCTTTGAGCCCCGGCGTCGCGCGCCGGGGTTCGTAGTTTAAGCCGTCGGCGCGAGCGGTGCTGCCGGTGCGCGACGATAGGCCAGCCAGATCAGGAACAGCCCGCCGATGATCATCGGCACACAGAGCACTTGCCCCATGGTCAGCCAGTTCCAGGCCAAGTAGCCGAGTTGCGCATCCGGGACGCGAACAAATTCGACGATGAACCGGAAGATGCCGTAGAACAGCGCGAACATGCCGGAAACAGCCATGGTCGGACGCGGCTTGCGCGAGAAAATCCACAGGATCAGGAACAGCGCCACGCCTTCGAGCGCGAACTGATACAGCTGCGACGGGTGACGCGGCAGTTGCGCCGGATCGCTGAACGGCGGGAAGACCATCGCCCACGGCACGTCGGTGGCTTTGCCCCACAATTCGGCGTTGATGAAGTTACCGATGCGTCCTGCGCCCAGACCGATCGGCACCATTGGCGCGACGAAGTCCATCAACTGGAAGAACGACTTGCCGTTGCGCTTGCCGAACCACAATGCAGCCAGCATTACGCCGATAAAGCCGCCGTGGAACGACATGCCGCCCTTCCACACCTCGAAAATCAGCGTCGGGTTGGCCAGGTAGGCGCTCAGATCGTAGAACAGCACATAGCCCAGACGTCCGCCGACGATCACGCCCATCGACAGCCAGAAGATCAGATCGGAGAGCTTCTCCTTGCTCCAGGTCGGGTCGAAACGGTTGAGCCGGCGCGACGCCAGCAGCCACGCACCGCCGATGCCGATCAGGTACATCAGGCCGTACCAATGGATATTCAGCGGACCGATGGACAGAAAACGGTTGAACACATGTATGTCCAGCGGACCGATGGATAACGCCACCGGGTCGATCTGCGGGTAAGGCAGCATTGCGACTCCTCGTTAGAGTTGAAACCAAAATTCCCGGGCGACGCTGCCACCTCAGGATTAAGCCAGGATTGCGACGCGGCTAAAGCAGGAAGCTCAAACCCACGCTGAACAGCAAAGCGGCGAACAGCCTTTTCAGCAAGCGCGGCGACAATCTATGCGCCAGTCGCGCGCCGAGACGGGCGAAAACCATGCTGGTCAGGGCGATGCCCAACAACGCCGGCAAATAAACAAAACCGAGACTATGCGGCGGCAACAACGGATCGTGCCAGCCCAGAATCATGAAACTTAATGCACTGACCAAGGCAATCGGCAGACCGCAGGCCGATGACGTCGCCACCGCTTGCTGCATCGGCACACTGCGCCAGGTCAGGAACGGCACGGTCAGCGACCCGCCGCCAACGCCAAAAATCGCCGAGGCCCAACCAATCACACTGCCGGCCACGGTCAGACCCACTTTGCCCGGCACGGTTCGGCTGGCCTTGGGTTTGACGTCCAGCGCCAACTGCACCGAGATCACCAAAGCGAACACGCCGATGATCTTTTGCAGGTGCGGCCCGGAAATCGCCTCGGCGGTCAGCGCGCCAAACCCGGCGCCCATGAGAATCCCCACGGTCATCCACATGAAGATCGGCCAGCGCACCGCGCCGCGACGGTGATGTTCACGCACGGCATTGACCGAGGTGAAGATGATCGTCGCCAGCGACGTACCGACCGCCAGGTGGGTCAGGATCGACTGATCGAAGCCCTGCAAGGTGAAACTGAACACCAGCACCGGAACGATGATGATCCCACCACCGACACCGAACAGCCCGGCCAACACGCCAGCACAGGCGCCGAGCGCCAGATAGAGCAGAAATTCCATGTCCTTCTCCCAGACGCATCCCAAAACCGGAGCGGCATGGTAACGGATGCGCGGCCTTCTGCTCCACTGGCGATGGATGCACGGGCGCCGGATGCGTAGAGTGGGCAAAAAACACACAAGGACCACCTTATGTGCCTGATCGTTTTTGCCTGGCGCCCGGGCCATGCCCAGCCGCTGATCGTCGCGGCCAACCGTGACGAGTTCTACGCCCGGCCGAGTCTGCCGCTGGCGCAATGGCCCGAAGCGCCGCACGTGCATGCGGGGCGTGATCTTGAGGCTGGCGGGACGTGGCTAGGCATCGGCGCCAACGGCCGCTTTGCCGCGCTGACCAATATTCGCGACCCGCAGCAGCCGCCCGCGCGCAAATCGCGCGGCGAACTGGTGGCGCGGTTTCTGACCGGCGATCTGTCGATTGATGATTATTTGAGCGATGTGGTCGGGCGCGCCTCGGAATATGCCGGGTTTAACCTGCTGCTCGGCAATAGTCATGAGCTGTGGCATTTCAATGCACGGCTGTCAGAGCCGATCATGCTGGAGCCCGGTGTTTACGGGCTCTCCAATGCCGGGCTGGATACGCCGTGGCCGAAGTTGCTCAAGGCCAGGGCGGCGTTGGGCGCAGTGCTGGATGAACCGACACCTGCGCGGTTGCTGGGGTTGTTGAGCGATGCGCAGACTGCGCCATCGGCTGAGTTGCCGGATACCGGGGTCGGCATGGCGACGGAGACGTTGTTATCGAGTGTGTTTATTGCCAGCCAGAGTTACGGGACGCGGGCGAGTACGGCGCTGATCGTGCAGGCGGATGGGACGCGGCGGATGGTCGAGCGCAGTTTCGGGCCGTATGGCGGGCATTTGGGCGAGGTGGATATCAGAATCTAAAGATCGCAGCCTGCGGCAGCTCCTACAGGAATACACATTCCATGTAGGAGCTGCCGCAGGCTGCGATCTTTTAATGAGCCTTGATGACGGCCGGTGGATTGATCTTCGACAACCCAAGGTTCTTCAGCGCCAGTTGCAGCGAGCTGTGGATCACTTGCGGGTTATCGATGGTCATCAGTTCAGCCAGCAACTCCTTGGCCTTGCTCAGATTGACCTGACGCAACATCCACTTGACCTTCGGCAAGTTGGTGGCGTTCATCGACAGACTGTCGAAACCCATCGCCATCAACAGCACCGCCGCCGCCGGATCACCGGCCATCTCGCCGCAGATACTCACCGGTTTGCCTTCCGCATGCGCATCACGCACCACCGTTTGCAGGGCTTGCAACACCGCCGGATGCAGGTAGTCGTAGAGATCGGCCACACGCGGGTTGTTGCGGTCGACCGCCAGCAAATACTGGGTCAAGTCGTTGGAACCGACAGAAAGGAAGTCGACCATCCGCGCCAGTTCCTTGGTCTGATACACCGCCGCCGGAATTTCGATCATCACGCCAATCGGCGGCATCGGCACGTCGGTGCCTTCGTCGCGCACTTCGCCCCAGGCCCGATGGATCAGGTGCAGGGCTTCTTCGAGTTCATGGGTGCCGGAGATCATCGGCAGCAGAATCCGCAGGTTGTTCAAGCCTTCGCTGGCCTTGAGCATCGCGCGGGTCTGCACCAGGAAGATTTCCGGGTGGTCGAGGGTGACGCGAATGCCGCGCCAGCCGAGGAACGGGTTGTCTTCCTTGATCGGGAAGTACGACAGCGACTTGTCACCGCCGATGTCGAGGCTGCGCATGGTCACCGGTTGCGGGTGGAACGCGGCGAGCTGCTCGCGGTAGATCGCCAGTTGCTCCTTCTCGCTCGGGAAGCGCTGGTTGATCATGAACGGCACTTCGGTGCGGTACAGGCCGACACCTTCGGCGCCACGCTTCTGCGCCCGCGCCACATCGGCGAGCAAACCGGTGTTGACCCACAGCGGCATGCGGTGGCCATCGAGGGTCACGCACGGCAAATCGCGCAGGGTATCGAGGCCCAGCGCCAGTTGTTTCTCTTCTTCGACGACTTCGGCGAACTGCTTGCGCAGCACTTCGCTCGGGTTGGTGTAAACCTCGCCGCGCGTGCCGTCGACGATCATTTCGATGCCGTCGACCTTGGCGTACGGCAGGTCGACCAGACCCATCACCGTCGGAATGCCCATGGCGCGGGCAAGGATCGCGACGTGGGAGTTACCCGAACCGAGTACCGAGACCAGACCGACCAGCGTGCCTTCCGGCACCTCGCCGAGCATCGCCGGCGTCAGTTCTTCGCTGACCAGAATGGTTTTTTCCGGGTAGACCAGGTTCTGCTGACGCTCTTCCTGCAAATACGCGAGCAGGCGCCGACCAAGATCTTTGACGTCCGAGGCGCGCTCACGCAGGTAGGCGTCGTCCATCAGTTCGAAACGGTTGACGTGTTCCGTAACCACCTGCCGCAGCGCGCCCTGGGCCCACTGGCCGGTCTTGATCACGGTGGTGATTTCGCTGCCCAGCGAGGCATCGTCGAGCATCATCAGGTAGACGTCGAACAGCGCGCGCTCTTCCGGGCGCAACTGCGTAGCAAGCTTGGCGGACAACGCGCGCATGTCGGCACGCACGCCTTCGATGGCGGTCTTGAACAGCGCCAGCTCAGCGTCGATGTCTGTGATGGTCTTGTCGGGCACCACGTCGAGATCGGCCGGTGGCAGCATGACCACCGCCGTACCGACCGCCGCACCCGGTGAACCCGGCACGCCGACGAACTTGGCTTCCTGAATGCCCTTGCCCTGACGGCCCAGACCACGGATCGAACCGGTGGCCTCGGCGTGGGCGATAACGCCGGCGAGTTGCGCGCTCATGGTCACGAGGAAGGCTTCTTCACCTTCGTCGAACTGGCGGCGTTCTTTTTGCTGGATGACCAACACGCCGACGACGCGGCGGTGGTGAATGATCGGAGCACCGAGGAACGAGGCGTAACGCTCTTCACCGGTTTCGGCGAAGTAGCGGTAGCGCGGGTGAACCGAAGCGTTTTCGAGGTTCAGGGGTTCTTCACGCGTGCCGACCAGACCGACCAGACCTTCGTTGGGTGCCATGCTGACCTTGCCGATCGAGCGCTTGTTCAAGCCCTCGGTGGCCATCAGGACGAAGCGGTTGGTCTCGGGATCAAGCAGGTAGACCGAGCAGACCTGGCTGCCCATGGCCTCTTTGACGCGCAACACAATAATCCCCAACGCCGCCTTGAGATCCTTGGCGGAGTTAACTTCCTGGACGATCTTGCGCAGCGTATTGAGCATGGCTCGGGGTCGAACTCCGTCGTCAGTCGCGCGCTAAAAGGCGCGGGGCAAGCTCTTTGAGGGCGCGGCGATACACCTCGCGCTTGAATGTCACCACCTGGCCCAACGGATACCAATAGCTGACCCAGCGCCAGCCATCGAACTCCGGTTTACCGGTCAAATCCATCCGCACCCGCTGCTCGTTGGAGATCAGGCGCAGGAGAAACCATTTCTGTTTCTGGCCGATGCACAGCGGTTGGCTGTGGGTACGCACCAGACGTTGCGGCAAACGATAGCGCAACCAGCCCCGGGTACAGGCCAGTATTTCAACATCTTCACGTTCCAGGCCAACTTCTTCGTTCAGCTCGCGGTACAAGGCGTCTTCCGGCGTCTCTTCAGGGTTGATTCCCCCTTGCGGAAACTGCCAGGCATCTTGATTGATACGGCGAGCCCATAGCACCTGGCCGGCGTCATTCGTCAGAATGATCCCGACATTGGGGCGGAAACCATCGGGGTCGATCACGGGCACAACCTCGCAAACGCATGTCGCCGCATTGTTCCACAAAGGTTGATAAGGCGGCAACGAAGCTTCCTACCTTATGTGCACTCTTGTGAAAAGACCGTATTCTTGTCGCCTTTTTACAGACTTATCAGCGGGTAACTGCAATGCGCCTGGCTCTATTCGATTTGGACAACACCCTTCTGGGCGGCGACAGCGATCACGCCTGGGGCGACTATCTGTGTGAACGCGGTTTCCTCGACCCGATTGCGTACAAAGCGCGCAACGACGAGTTCTATCAGGATTACCTGGCCGGCAAACTGGATAACGCCGCGTACCTGAACTTCTGCCTGGAAATCCTCGGTCGCACCGACATGGCCGTGCTCGAGCAATGGCACAGCGATTACATGCGCGACTGCATCGAGCCGATCGTGCTGCCGCAGGCGCTGGAACTGCTGAAAAAACACCGTGATGCCGGCGACAAACTGGTGATCATCACCGCGACCAACCGTTTCGTTACTGCGCCGATTGCTGTGCGCCTTGGCGTTGAAACCCTGATTGCCACTGAATGTGAAATGGTTGATGGCCGCTACAGCGGGCGCAGCACCGATATTCCGTGCTTCCGCGAAGGCAAGGTGACGCGCCTGAATCGTTGGCTGGAAGAGACCGGATATTCGCTGGACGACAGCTATTTCTATAGCGATTCGATGAATGACTTGCCGCTGCTGGAGCAGGTGGCGAATCCCGTCGCTGTTGATCCGGATCCGAATCTGCGTGCCGAGGCCGAGAAGCGTGGCTGGCCGGTGATTTCTCTGCGCGGCTGATGACGCCATCGCTGGCAAGCCAGCTCCCACAGGGACTATCAGTGGACACAAATTTTGTGGACAGCTCAAAAACCTGTGGGAGCTGGCTTGCCAGCGATTGGCTCGACTCGGTATGTAGCCTTAAACAGGCTTGGCACCCATCAACCCCGCAATGGCGAGAAACCCAACGCCGCTGACAATCGCCAGGGCCAGATTGAATTTCCAGTTACCTACCCCGCTAGTCCACAGCCGATTAAGCCGCACCAACAGCCACACGGCACTCAACGTGGCCACGGCATAGATCACGCTGGAACCCAGAATCCAGAACTGCCCCAGTGGCCAGCCGACCAGGTGTACCAACCACCAGCCGGTGAAAGGCATGCTCAGCATACCTATCAGCATCAAACACCAGATAAACAGCCAAGGGCGCTGCATCGTGCTCGCTGGCCCTTCGCTGCGATTACGCCAGGTCAGAGCGGCAAGCCCCAACCCGCTGACGAGGATCACCACGGTCGCCGCGACGTGAAGGACTTTCAGGGTGGTCAGGGTTTCCATGAATTTCTCTTCCTTGGGCCATGCCCATCAGCGTAGCCGCTCAGCCAAGAAACAGCTGATAGGCCGGGTTCTCGCTTTCATCCCAATACGGGTAGCCGATTTCCTCAAGCGCTGCCGGCACCAGATGACGCTCGTCGTGCGGCACTTGCAGGCCGGCGACCACACGGCCATCGGCGGCGCCGTGGTTGCGGTAGTGGAACATCGAGATGTTCCAGCGCCCACCGAGCTTGTTAAGGAAGTTGAACAGTGCGCCCGGACGTTCCGGGAATTCGAAGCGGAACACCACTTCATCGACCACCTGCGCCGCGCGGCCGCCGACCATGTGGCGGATGTGCAACTTGGCCAGTTCATTGTCGGTCAGGTCGAGCACCGGGAAGCCCTGCTCAGTGAGGCTCGCCAGCAACGCACTGCGCGGGTCGTTTTCCGGGTGGGTCTGCACGCCAACGAAGATGTGCGCTTCGCTGCCGGTGTTGTAGCGGTAGTTGAATTCGGTGATCTGGCGCTTGCCGATGGCTTCGCAAAACGCCTTGAAGCTGCCGGCCTTCTCGGGAATGGTCACGGCAATGATCGCTTCGCGGCCTTCACCCAGTTCAGCGCGCTCGGCGACGTGGCGCAAGCGGTCGAAGTTGACGTTGGCGCCGGAGTCGATGGCGACAAAGGTCTGGCCGCTGACGCCGCGTTGCTCAACGTACTTCTTGATCCCGGCTACGCCCAACGCACCGGCAGGTTCGGTGATCGAGCGGGTATCATCGTAGATATCCTTGATGGCTGCGCAGATCTCGTCAGTGCTGACGGTGATCACTTCATCGACATAGTCTTTGCAGATCTCGAAGGTGTGCTGGCCGATCTGCGCCACCGCCACGCCATCGGCAAAGATTCCCACGGTCGGCAGCACCACGCGCTCACCGGCAGCCATCGCCGCTTGCAGGCAGTTGGAGTCGTCCGGCTCGACGCCGATGACCTTGATGTCCGGACGCAGGTATTTGACGTACGCGGCGATACCGGCGATCAGACCGCCACCACCGACCGGGACGAAAATCGCGTCCAGCGGCTGCGGGTGCTGGCGCAGAATTTCCATCGCCACGGTGCCCTGCCCGGCGATGGTGTGCGGATCGTCGTATGGGTGGATGTAGACGTAGCCTTTTTCATCGACCAGTTTCAGCGAGTAGGCCAGCGCTTCCGGGAACGAGTCGCCGTGCAGTACCACTTTGCCGCCACGCGAACGCACGCCTTCGACCTTGATCTCGGGGGTGGTCTTGGGCATGACGATGGTGGCTTTCACGCCCAACACTTTCGCCGCCAGGGCCAGACCCTGCGCATGGTTGCCCGCCGACGCGGTGACCACGCCACGGGCGCGCTCTTCGTCGGTCAGCTGAGTCAGCTTGTTGTAGGCGCCGCGAATCTTGAACGAGAACACCGGCTGCAAGTCTTCGCGCTTGAGCCAAATGTCATTGCCCAGCCGCTCGGAGAGCTGGCGAGCGTTCTGCAGCGGGGTTTCTACGGCAACGTCATAAACGCGCGAGGTGAGGATCTTTTTGACGTACTGTTCGAGCATCGGAAAGCATCACTGAGCGGGTTGGGCAGGGCCAAGGAGTCTAACCCGGCTTTTGCCCGGGCGACCACACGAATCCAGAGGTTTTAGCCGCGCCTTAAAAGATCGCAGCCTTCGGCAGCTCCTACAGAATGCATGCGATTCCTGTAGGAGCTGCCGCAGGCTGCGATCTTTTGATCTGCCAATAGGACAATGACCTTCCCAGACATGGGGCCTATAATGCCGGCCTTTCCGTTCTCACCTTGCCCGCTTCCGGAGCCCGCATGACCCAGGATCAACTCAAACAGGCAGTGGCTCAGGCCGCCGTCGACTTCATCCTTCCGAAACTCGACGACAAGAGCATCGTCGGGGTCGGCACCGGCTCCACCGCCAACTGCTTCATCGACGCACTGGCCCAGCACAAGGGCGCGTTCGATGGCGCGGTCGCCAGTTCCGAAGCCACCGCTGCGCGCCTGAAAGGCCACGGGATTCCGGTGTACGAGTTGAACACCGTCAGCTATCTGGAGTTCTACGTTGATGGCGCCGATGAAAGCGACGCGCACCTGAACCTGATCAAGGGCGGCGGCGCTGCCCTGACCCGCGAGAAGATCGTCGCGGCCGTGGCCAAGACCTTCATCTGCATCGCCGACGCCAGCAAACTGGTGCCGGTGCTGGGCGAATTCCCGCTGCCGGTCGAAGTGATCCCGATGGCCCGCAGCCACGTCGCGCGTCAGTTGGTAAAACTGGGCGGCGACCCGGTGTACCGCGAAGGCGTGCTGACCGATAACGGCAACATCATCCTCGACGTGTTCAACCTGCAGATCACCAACCCGGTGGAGCTGGAAGCGCAGATCAATGCGATTGTTGGCGTGGTCACCAACGGCCTGTTCGCGGCACGTCCGGCGGACCTGCTGCTGCTGGGCACACCTGAAGGCGTGAAAACCCTCAAGGCTGAGTAAGCCAAACTGCCCACTATTTATGGGCAAATGAAGTTCCCTTGTAGGAGTGAGCCTGCTCGCGATAGCGGTGTGTCAGTTGATATAGATGTTGACTGACACTCCGCTATCGCGAGCAGGCTCACTCCTACATTGGATTTGCGGTGTTTGTCAGGGTTGAGTGGGTTTTTTGAAGACGTAGAACAGGTTCGGCTCACTCACCAGGTACAACGTGCCGTCGTCGTCCATCGCAATGCCTTCCGCCTGTGGCACGGTTTTCTTCAAACCCTGACGCCCGCCACTGATGGACATGGTGCTCAACGGCCGCCCATCGACATCCAGCTCCAGAATCAATCGCGACTCATCCGACAGCGCCAACAAATGGCCGCTGCGTTCGTCGTATTGCAGGCTCGACAGGTCACGCACAAACATCCCGGCATCGCGCTTGGGGTTGTTGATCACGTGCACCGCGTAAGATTTTTCCGGGTTGAAGTGCGGGAAGCCATGCACTTCGTAGATCAGCATCGGGTCGCGCTCTTTCGCCACAAACAAGCGCTTGCCCACGGAATCATAGGCCAACCCCTCGAAACCCTTGTTGCCGCTCATGTGCACGCCGAGGGTCATCTGCTCGGCATCGGCCGCATCGAGGAAGGTCGTGTCTTTTTCCAGGTGGATCTTGATCAGCCGCTGCTGGCGTTCGTCGGTGATCACATAGGTGTCGGCGCTGATGAACTCGACCGCTTCCGGGTCGCCGAAACCGATCAGCGCGATGCGCCGCAGGATCTTGCCTTCCAGCGACAACTCGACCAACTCGGCATTCTTGTTGGTGACGGTGAACAGGCTTTTGCGCACCGGATCGAAGGTCAGTGCCGAAACGTCGTCGTCCAGCCCTTCGATGACTCGCGCTTCGATCTCGACTCGATATTGGTCCAAGGCAATGGACTCACTGCTCTGCGTCTGCCACAGCGTATGCAGGTTGAACCAGGCGCGCTCGAACAGACGCATATATTGGCCAATCGCAATCAACGCGATCAGGGCAATCACCGACAGGAGGATGACCAGAGGTTTGGGACGGGCAAGTCGACGCATTCGGGCGGGCTCGGAATCAAAACAGGCGGATGAAATATCACGCCCGTCTGAACTGAAGCTTAATGGCCACTTGCCCCAAACCACAACCCAACCTCGTGTAGGAGCTGCCGAAGGCTGCGATCTTTTGATTTTGTTTTTAGGATCAAAGTCAAAAGATCGCAGCCTGCGGCAGCTCCTACAGGGGTTCGCTTTGGGCGTTATTGGTGTTTTTCGAAGCGATAGAACAGGTTCGGCTCGCTGACGATGTACAGCGTGCCCGCCTCGTCCATGGTCACGCCTTCGGCGCGGGGGATGGTTTTTTTCAACCCGTTGAAACCGCTCAGCAGGGTCATGAAACTGACTTGCTCGCCCTTCTCGTCCAGTTCCAGCAGCAGGTGCGAATCAGCCGAAAGCACCAGGGTGTGGCCGGTGCGCGGATCGATTGCCAGCGCGGAAAGATTGCGGATATCCAGTTCGTCGCTGGCCAGCTTCTGCTTGTCGCCTTTCAGGATCTGGCTACCATCGCTTTTCCAGGTGAACAGCGCCGGTGGCCGCTCCTCGCCCAGCAGCAATTGCTGATTGCGCGGATCCCAGGTGATCGCCTCGAACGCCTTGTTCTGGTCTTTCGATGGCCCGAGGTCGTATTTCGGGAAATCGGCGATGTTCAGCTCGCGGGTGTCGGCGTCAACCTTGACGATAGAGAGCATGTGTTCACGCTCGTCGACAATGGCCATCAGGCCGTTTTCCATGACGGTCAGGCCTTCCGGATTGCTCCAGCCTTTGAGCGGCATCTTGCGCAGAACATCGCCCTGCAGCGTCAGCTCGGCGAGGAACGGATTCTTGCCCGTCACCGAAAACAGGGTTTTGGTCTGCGGGTTATAGGACAGGTCCGAGGCTTCGTCCTTCTCCATGCCCGGCAGCAACTTCGCGTCGATCACCGCGCGATAGTCCGGCAGCCAGATGCTTTCCTTCTGCTCAGCCTGACTTTCAAAGCGCTCGTGTACCCACAGCAACGCACGGTCATCCCAATGCATGGCGAACGCCAGGCCATAAACGGCAGCGATCAACAACAATAACCAAACGTACCAACGCAGGTAGAAACGCGAGCGAGGGGTGGTTTTGAGCTGAGTTTGAGAGGACATCGAGGGACGCTTTCCGAAAATTCAGGCTATGGGTAATAGCACAAAGAGGCCGGCTCAGACGCCAGAATTGCGAAAATTATCCAGACAGGATGTGAAAAAAACGGCAAATGGCGGGATTGCCCTGTGGGTTTGTGGGCCAAGACACAAAAATACCGGCCAGGCCTCTGTGGCGAGGGGATTTATCCCCGTTGGGTCGCGCAGCGGCCCCAAAGATCTTGGGATCTGCTGCGCAGTCCAACGGGGATAAATCCCCTCGCCACAAAATCACATCACAAGAAAAATATGCTTAATCAGCGCACGCTGCTGGTGAAGCTGCTCGCGCCGACCAGTTCGAGGACGATGTCATCGCCGACGTTCAGCGGGCCGACGCCCACTGGTGTGCCGGTGAGAATCACGTCACCGGCCTGCAGCGAGAAGCAGCCGGCCATGTGCTGGATCATCGGCACGATCGGGTTGAGCATCGCGCTGCTGTTGCCGTCCTGACGGACTTCGCCGTTGATGGTCAGGCGAATGCCGATGTCGGTCAGGTCAGCAAAGGTGCTGCCGACCACGAACGGGGCGATCACCGCCGCGCCGTCGAAAGACTTGGCGATTTCCCACGGCAGGCCCTTGGCTTTCAGCTCGGCCTGCTTGTCGCGCAGGGTCAGGTCCAGCGCCGGGGCGAAACCGGAGATCGCGTCGAGCACTTCTTCACGGCTCGGTTTGGTCGACAACGGCTTGCCGATCAACACGGCGATTTCCGCTTCGTAGTGCACCGAACCGCGCTCGGTCGGAATGGCGAAACCGCCTTCCAGCTCAACCACGCAACTGCCCGGCTTGATGAACAGCAACGGTTCGGTAGGCACCGGGTTGTCCAGTTCCTTGGCGTGTTCGGCGTAATTGCGGCCAATGCACACGACTTTCCCGATCGGGAAGTGGATGCGCGTGCCGTCGACGTACTGGTGCTGATAGCTCATTTACCGACTCCTGCCTTCATTGATTCATCAAAGATTGCCGATCAAACCGCGAAAATCTTGCCCGGGTTCATGATGCCGTTCGGGTCGAACACCGCTTTTACCGCTTTCATGTACTCGATCTCAACCGGCGAGCGGCTGTAGGTCAAGTAATCGCGTTTGGTCATGCCCACGCCGTGCTCGGCGGAGATCGAACCGTTGTACTTCTCGACGGTTTCGAACACCCACTTGTTGACGGTCGCGCACTTGGCGAAGAACTCGTCCTTGCTCAGGTTATCCGGCTTGAGGATGTTCAAATGCAGGTTGCCGTCGCCGATATGGCCGAACCAGACGATTTCGAAGTCGGGATAGTGTTCGCCGACGATCGCGTCGATTTCCTTCAGAAATGCCGGCACTTTCGACACGGTGACCGAGATGTCGTTTTTGTACGGCGTCCAGTGCGAGATGGTCTCGGAGATGTACTCGCGCAGCTTCCAAAGATTCTGCAGTTGGGTTTCGCTCTGGCTCATCACGCCGTCCAGCACCCAGCCCTGCTCGACGCAGTGTTCGAAGGTTTCCAGTGCGCTATTGGCCACTTCTTCAGTGGTCGCTTCGAATTCCAGCAACGCATAGAACGGGCAATCGGTTTCGAACGGCGCCGGTACGTCGCCACGGCCCATGACTTTGGCCAGGGCTTTGTCGGAGAAGAATTCGAACGCGGTCAGGTCGAGCTTGCCCTGGAAGGCGTGCAGCACCGGCATGATCGAGTCGAAATCGGCGGTGCCAAGGACCATCGCTGTGAGGTTTTTCGGCGCGCGATCGAGGCGCATGGTCGCTTCGACGACGAAACCCAGCGTGCCTTCAGCGCCGATGAACAGCTGGCGCAGGTCGTAACCGGTGGCGTTCTTGATCAGGTCTTTGTTCAGTTCGAGCACGTCGCCCTTGCCGGTGACGACTTTCATGCCGGCGACCCAGTTGCGGGTCATGCCGTAGCGAATCACCTTGATCCCACCGGCATTGGTGCCGATGTTGCCGCCAATCTGGCTGGAACCGGCCGAGGCGAAATCAACCGGGTAATACAGGCCTTTTTCTTCGGCGACGTTCTGCAAATGCTCGGTGACTACACCCGGCTGACAAACGGCGGTGCGGTCGGTGAGGTTCACGTCGAGAATCTGATTCATGTAATCAAACGACACGACCACTTCGCCATTCGCCGCCACCGCAGCGGCGGAAAGCCCGGTGCGTCCGCCCGACGGCACCAGCGCGACCTTGTGTTCATTGGCCCAACGGACAACGGCTTGCACCTGCTCGATGGTCTTGGGAAACACAATGGCGCTAGGCGCCGGCGCGAAGTGCTTGGTCCAATCCTTGCCGTACGCATTCAGGGAGTCGGCGTCGGTCAGGACCTTGCCAGGCTCGACCAGGGTCTTCAGTTCATCAATCAGGGCAGGATTGGTCATCGACAGAACTCTCGAACAATTCATGGTCATCCTGAGAACGCTTCACGTCGCAGGAATGAGTGTTTAGCGGGGAGGCTATGCTAGCATATCGACCCCGCAGGACAGTGCCCAAGGCCAGATCCGCGGAGACGACTTTCTTGTCGTCCGGGTCAGCGTCTGTTGACCATTTCCTGCCATTTTTCTCCGGGATACAGGTTTACGCAGATGAGCAAGACTTCTCTCGATAAGAGCAAGATCAAGTTCCTTCTTCTCGAAGGCGTCCACCAATCGGCTGTCGACGTCCTCAAGGCGGCGGGCTACACCAGCATCGAATACCTGACAGGTTCCTTGCCGGAAGCCCAGCTCAAGGAAAAGATCGCTGACGCTCACTTCATCGGCATTCGTTCGCGCACCCAACTGACCGAAGAGATCTTCGATCATGCGAAGAAGCTGGTTGCGGTCGGCTGTTTCTGCATCGGCACCAACCAGGTTGACCTGAGTGCTGCCCGTGAGCGCGGTATTGCCGTGTTCAACGCGCCGTACTCCAACACTCGCTCCGTAGCGGAACTGGTGCTGGCCGAAGCGATCCTGCTGCTGCGCGGCATCCCGGAGAAAAACGCTTCCTGCCACCGTGGCGGCTGGATCAAATCCGCAGCCAACTCCTTCGAGATCCGTGGCAAGAAACTCGGCATCGTCGGCTACGGCTCGATCGGTACGCAGCTGTCGGTTCTGGCTGAAGGTCTGGGCATGCAGGTGTATTTCTACGACACCGTGACCAAGCTGCCGCTGGGCAACGCGACTCAGATCGGTAGCCTGACCGAGCTGCTGGGCATGTCCGACATCGTCACCCTGCACGTTCCGGAAACCGCTGCGACCCAGTGGATGATCGGCGAGAAGGAAATCCGCGCCATCAAGAAGGGCGGCATCCTGATCAACGCGGCGCGCGGTACCGTGGTCGAGCTGGACGCCCTGGCGGACGCGATCAAGGACAAGCACCTGATCGGCGCGGCCATCGACGTATTCCCGGTGGAGCCACGCTCCAACGACGAAGAGTTCGAAAGCCCGCTGCGTGGCCTCGACAACGTGATCCTGACCCCGCACATCGGTGGTTCGACCGCCGAAGCGCAAGCCAACATCGGTCTGGAAGTGGCAGAGAAACTGGTCAAGTACAGCGACAACGGTACTTCGGTTTCGTCGGTGAACTTCCCGGAAGTGGCCCTGCCGGCTCACCCTGGCAAGCACCGCCTGCTGCACATCCACGAGAACATTCCGGGTGTGATGAGCGAGATCAACAAGGTCTTCGCCGAAAACGGCATCAACATTTCCGGTCAGTTCCTGCAGACCAACGAGAAGGTTGGCTACGTGGTGATCGACGTCGACGCCGAGTACTCGGATCTGGCGCAAGAGAAGCTGCAGCACATCAACGGCACTATCCGTAGCCGCGTGTTGTTCTGATTTAGCGTTGAGCGACAAAAAAGGGAGCCTTCGGGCTCCCTTTTTCATGCCGAAAAATTATTCGACGTTGACGGTGATTTTCTTCGAGACGATTGGCGGATCGAACGGCATGTGGCCGCTGTCGCCCAGCTCCAGCTGCAAGGTGTGCTTGCCCGGGGCCAGTTTGATGTCAGCCTGGGTCTGCGCCTTGCCGAAGTGCATGTGATTGGCGTCATTCGGAATCGGCGCGCCAGCGGCCGGGAGCTTGTCGACGTCGATCAGCAAATGGTGGTGACCGGTGTTCTTGGTGACGTCACCGGCTGGTGCCAGCGCGACGTCCTTGGTGCCGAACTTGACGGTGAAGGTCTGCGAAACCGTGGCCCCGTCCTCGGGAGAAACGATGAACACTTCGGCGCCTTTTGGCGCGGGTGTGGCAGCACTGGCCAGCACCGAAACACCCATCAGCACACCCGCCAACGCTGCACGTGACATAAAGCTTTTCATTTTCTTCTCCAGTTTTTCCGTAAAATCCGCACGGTCATGACAACTTCATGACCATTCGTTGCCGAAGGCACTCGACAACCATAGCAAAGCGAGCCTGACTCAGAGCATCGCAATAATGATTTCAAAGGAGTGACCATGCGCTTTTTGCCTGGCCTGATCTGCCTGCTACCCCTTCTGAGCCCTTTGGCTCACGCCGAACTGATTGATGACGTCAACGACCGTGGCGAGTTGCGCATAGCCCTTGAGGCTAATACACCGCCTTTCAATTACAAGGACGACGGCGACAAACTCACGGGGTTCGAGGTCGAGCTTGGGCAACTGCTCGCCAACGAGCTGGATGTACGCGCCGACTTCATCGTCACCGACGAGGCCGATCTGCTCCAGGGCGTTGAAAGCGGCAAGTACGACGTCGCGCTCAATCACATAGCACTGACACCCGAACTCAAGGATCGTTTCGACTTCAGCGAGCCTTACGGCAAGGTCGATGCGCAACTGCTGGCGAAGAAGGATGAGCAGCCGCAGCCGATGGTCTTGGTGCAGGCGTTGACTGATGCCAAGCCAAAGGCGAGTGCACCGGTGGAGTTGGCGATACCGTTTCAGAAGGGTAATCCGGCATTTCACGCCAGCCTTGAGAGCGCGATGCAGCGGATCAAGGCCGACGGGCGCCTGGCGGCGCTGTCGAAGAAGTGGCTCACCGAACCCAATTGAAACCTGTAGGAGCTGCGGCACGCTGCGATCTTTTGATGTTGATTCGAAAGATCAAAAAGATCAAAAGATCGCAGCGTGCCGCAGCTCCTACAGGTGATCGAGTTGGGTCAGGGCCAGCGCGGCTTGCGGGAGTTCGAGCTCGCTGAAGACTTGCACGCCATGGCGCTTGAGCAGTGCAGCGGTTACGCCTTCGCCGGAAACTTTCACCCCACTGAACGTCCCGTCATAGGTCAGCAGGTTGCCACAGGAAGGACTGTTGGCTTTGAGCACCGCCACGCGGATGCCGTGTTTGCGCACCAGCTCCAGCGCCTGCCGCGCACCGTCGAGAAACTGCGCGCTGACGTCCTCGCCCTCGGTGGTCATCACCGCAGCAATGCCATCCAGCACTTCACCACCCTGCCCGCCGGGAATCTCCGCCGCTGCACGAGGCGTCGGCAAACCTCCCGCGACTTCCGGGCACAACGGCACCACGCGTCCTTCGCTAATCCACTGTTCGAGCAGATCAAACGGCCCACTCGCGCCACCGTCGTAACGTACGCGATGACCCAGCAGGCAGCGGCTGACCAGAATCTTGTCCATGTCAGAACGGCTCGTTGCCACGCCGACGGAACCAGCCCGTCAGCGACAAACGTTCACGGTTCGCCGGCAACACTTCGTGCGGCACTTCGCCAGAAAGAAACACCACCAGACAACCGCCAGTAGGCTGCACGTCATGCACGCGCTCTTCGTTCAGGTACATGCGCAACTGACCACCGTCCTCCGGCAGCCAGGCGTCATTGAGGTAGACCACCACCGAGACCATGCGCTTGTCATCGTCGCGAAAACGGTCGACATGCCGACGATAGAACGCACCCGGTGGGTACAAGGCGAAATGGCATTCGAAGTCTTCAAGACCGAGGAACAAGCCACGGTTGAGCGCCTCGCGCAGGCTTTCCATCAGATTCAGATAGCGGTCGCTGGAATCGGCCTGGCCTGGATCGATCCACTGAATGTGGTCGCCACGAATACCCTCGCGGATCTCTGAAAACGGCCCACGTCCCACCGCCGCCGGCGCCAGCTCACCTTCGGCCTCACGTTTACGGCACTCGGCCGCCAACTCGCGGGTCAAACCGGCGGGCAGGAATATGTTCTGCTGCGACCAGCCATGCTCGGCCAGGTCGTCGACAATGCGTAACAGCAGCGGGTGTTCAGAGGATATTTGCATGGCGCGCATAGTATGCCGCCGGCGAAAAATCCGACAGAGCCACGCGGCGGCTTGCTACGAATTCTCGACAAGTACCGGCACCGCACGGAGAATAGTCCGCTGCTGACAGGAGTCCCTATGCGCCGTTTGCTTTTTTCACTGTTGATGTTCTGCGTGTTGCCCGCCTGGGCGGACGGCCACGATCAGTTGTACAAGGTCGCCGGCTGGCCAGATCAACGTGCGCATTTCAACGACGCCCTGACCGCTGCCCAGCAGCGCTATCAGAACAGCCTGCCGCCCGCCGTGTTTCAGGCGTTGGTCAACAACAGCAATCAGCGTTTCGCCCCGCAAGCCGTGGATCAACGCGCCGAAGCGCAACTGCGCCAGCAACTTGCCGATCCGAAACCGGCGCTGAGCTTTTTTCAATCGCCACTGGGCAAAAAAATCGTCGCCGCTGAGTTGCTCGCAACCCGTCGCGACCAACTGGCAAAAAACGCCAAGGGCCTGCCGAAGATGCAGGTCAGCGACAGCCGTCTGCTGATCATCGGCCACCTCGCGCAGGCGCTGCCAGCGCGTGAGGCTGGCGCCGAGGTCAGCCTGGCGATTGCCGGTGTGGCGGCGGACAGCTTGAGCTCGATGATTCCGGGACTGCTCGGTGGCGGTCAGGCGCAGGGCATGTTGAACGGTCAGCGCCAGCGCCTGATGGATCAGATTGGCGCGGACATCAACAACACGCTGCTCTACGTTTATCGCGACCTGTCGGACGAAGAGCTGGAAGAGTTTGCGACGTTTGCCGAATCAACCGAGGGCAAGGCGTATTACCAGGCGGCGCTGGCGGCGATTCGTGCAGGCCTGGCGGTCGGCCAATGATCTCTAGCACCTGATAAGCCGCCATCGCTGGCAAGCCAGCTCCCACAGTTTTCTTGGGTGTTCACAATATTCGTGATCGACACCTAACCCTGTGGGAGCTGGCTTGCCAGCGATAGGGCCCTCAGAGACGCTAAAGATTGCGGCCCCTGATGCGCTTGCTCAGAAACTCGAAATACTCCTCACGCATCTCCTCCGTCTCATTCGCCAGATGATGCCGCGCCTCGGCCAGCAGCAATATCTGCGGCCGATCGAACTTCCACTTCATCACTTGCAAATTGTGCTGCCAGTCGACCGTCATGTCCGCCTGCCCCTGAATGATCAGCGGTCGCCGCGGGCTTTTTTTCGCGTGCTCGACGCGAATGATCCAGCGTGACAATGCGCCTACCCACTGGGTCGGCAAGCGTCGCGGCTGCAACGGATCGGCCTGGAGAAACGGCAGGAAATCCGGATCGTTGGAGTTCTCGCTGAAGCGCCGCACGACACCTCGGACAAAAGGCCGGAGCAGGTAATAACTCAGTTGCGACCACCCCCACGCGCGCGGCCGTACCAATGGCGCCATCAGGATCAACTGACCTTGCGCCGGGCTGCCCTGACCATGGTTGAGCACGTGATCGACAATAATCGCCCCGCCCGTGCTTTGCCCGAACATGTGCCACGGTTGCGGCAGCGCGATCGACTGCGCTTCGGCGAACAGGGCTTGCAGGACGTCCTGGTACTCGGAGAAATCGCGAATGCTTGCACGCGGCCCGCTCGACAGGCCATGGCCCGGCAGGTCGCAGGAAATCACTGCAAAATCCTGATCCAGCGCCCACTCGATCACATGGCGATAAAGCCCGGTGTGATCGTAGTAACCGTGCAACAGAAACAGCGTCGCCTTGACCTTTTCCGGCCACCAGCAATGGCTGACCAGCTCATAACCGTCGACTTCGAAACGGCCCATGCCGCGCCAGACATCACGCTCGGGAAAGTCGGTCTGGTAAAAGCGCTGATAGGCTTTGGCCTCCTCCGACAACGGCTGCCACTCGGCCAAGGGCTTGAGGCTGGCGCGTAATTGATCGGGGTCGAAGGTGGCGGGCATAAGCGGTTCCAGAGCGGTAAACAGACTTTATCGGCCTGCGATATTCATCTGTAGTGACAGACATGGCAAGCTAGCCGACCTCTTCGGGATCGAAAACCATGCGTTCGCCCTACCGCACCGCACTGTTTGCCAGCCTGCTCGCGCTGATCTGCGCCGGGGTGCTGTGGGCGGCGTACGACTGGTTTCAGGGGCGATACCTGCGCGCGTTCAGCGAACACACCGCGGTATTTTCCGGCGATCCGCTGCGCCTGCCCGACGATCTCGCCGGCCCCGGCAATATCCGTCTGGTGCACTTCTGGGACCCGGCCTGCCCGTGCAACGTCGGCAATCAACAGCACCTGAGCGAGATGGTCGAGCACTTCAGCGCCAGGGGTGTCGAGTTCTTTGCGGTGCAAAGAGCGGGCAGCCACGGCCAGTTGCCGGCCACACTCAGTAGCCTGAAAACCATCACGGTGTTGCCCGGTTCCGAACAGGTGCCCGCCAGCCCGGCCGTGGCGATCTGGGATCGCAGCGGCAAACTGGCGTACTTCGGCCCTTACAGCGAAGGCCTGACCTGCAACTCCAGCAACAGCTTCATTGAACCGATCCTCAATGCCCTGACGGACGATCGCCCGGTCGACGCCACGCACACGCTGGCCGTCGGTTGCTATTGCCCGTGGCCGGTGGAGACGAAGTAAGGCATTCCGGACTTTTCAAGGACAGCGCTGCACGGCACGGACGGTCTGTGCTAATTGTTTGCAGCCCGACGGGCGGCAATCCCGCCTGCACAAGGAGTCGCCATGAAACGCGTGTTCACCGTTCTTGCCTTGCTCATTGTTGTTCTGCTCTGCGCCGGGGGCTGGTACGTCTACAGCAAGCAACCGACGCGACAGGGCCAGGTGGAACTGCGCAACCTGCAGGGTTCGGTGACCGTGCGCTACGACGAACGCGGCGTACCGCACATCCGCGCCGAGAACGAAACCGACCTCTACCGCGCCCTCGGCTATGTGCATGCCCAGGATCGCCTGTTCCAGATGGAAAGCGTGCGCCGCCTCGCCCGAGGCGAACTGGCCGAAGTGCTCGGGCCGAAGCTGCTCGACACCGACAAACTGTTCCGCAGCCTGCGCATCCGCGAGCGCGCTGCCAGTTATGTCGCCAGCCTCGACAAGCAGTCGCCGGCGTGGAAGGGCCTGCAAGCCTATCTGGATGGCATCAACCAATATCAGGACACCCACGCTGCGCCGATCGAGTTTGACGTGCTGGGCATCCCCAAGCGGCCGTTCACCGCGGAGGACAGCATCAGCGTCGCCGGCTACATGGCTTACAGCTTTGCCGCGGCGTTTCGCACCGAACCGCTGTTGACCTATGTGCGCGATCAACTCGGCGCCGATTATCTCAACGTCTTCGACCTCGACTGGCAGGCCAAAGGCGTGCTGGCCAACGGTCACGCCCAACAGACGCCAGCCCTCGCCGCTGGCGACTGGCAAGACCTCAACGCCCTCGCCCGCCTCAGTGAACAGGCGTTGATCGACAACGGCTTGCCGCAGTTCGAAGGCAGCAACGCCTGGGTGATTGCCGGCAGCCGCAGCCAGAGCGGCAAACCGCTGTTGGCTGGCGACCCGCACATTCGTTTCTCGGTGCCGTCGGTGTGGTACGAAGCGCAATTGTCGGCGCCGGGGTTTGAGTTGTACGGCCACCATCAGGCGCTGGTGCCCTTCGCGTTTCTGGGGCATAACCTCGATTTCGGCTGGAGCCTGACCATGTTCCAGAACGACGATCTGGACCTGATCGCCGAGAAGGTCAACCCGGACAACCCCAATCAGGTCTGGTATCGCGGCCAGTGGACCGACATGGTCAGCAGCGAGCAGCAAATCAATGTGAAGGGCCAGTCACCGGTGACCATCACCCTGCGCCAGTCGCCCCACGGCCCGATCGTCAACGATGCACTGGGATCTGCTGCCGGGAAAACACCGATTGCGATGTGGTGGGCCTTCCTCGAAACACCCAATCCGATTCTCGAAGGCTTCTACCAACTCAACCGCGCCGACACGTTGGCCAAAGCCCGCGCCGCGGCGGCGAAAGTGCAGGCACCGGGGTTGAACCTGGTGTACGCCAACGCCAAGGGCGACATCGCCTGGTGGGCCTCGGCGTTACTGCCCAAGCGTCCGGCCGGAGTACGGCCGGAATTCATTCTCGACGGCAGCAGCAATCAGGCCGACAAGGACGGCTTCTACCCGTTCAGCGCCAACCCGCAGGAAGAAAACCCGGCGCGCGGCTACATCGTCTCGGCCAACTTCCAGCCGCTGTCGCCGACCGGCATGGAGATCCCCGGTTACTACAACCTCGCCGATCGCGGCCAGCAGCTTAATCGTCAACTCGGCGACAAGAGCGTGAAGTGGACCAACGAGGCTAACCAGAAGCTGCAACTCGGTACGGCAACCGGTTACGGCCCGCGTCTGCTGGCGCCGTTGCTGCCGGTATTGCGTGAAGTGGTGAGCGATCCGGCACAGCTGAAACTGGTCGAGCAACTGGCGCAATGGCCCGGCGATTATCCGCTGGACTCGGTCAGTGCGACGCTGTTTAACCAGTTCCTCTACGACCTTGCCGACGCGGTGATGCGTGATGAGTTGGGCAATGACTTTTTCGACACGCTGCTGTCGACGCGAGTGATCGATGCGGCGCTGCCACGTCTGGCGGCAAACGCTGATTCGCCGTGGTGGGACAACCGCAACACGCCGGCCAAAGAGACCCGCGCCGATGTCGTGCGCGCGGCGTGGGCAGCGAGCATGGCCCATCTGCAGCTGACCCTCGGCGACGATGTGGCCGGATGGCAATGGGGCGCGGCGCACACGCTGACGCACGGGCATCCGCTGGGGCAGCAGAAGCCGCTGGATCGCCTTTTCAATGTCGGGCCATTTGCGGCGCCGGGCAGTCATGAAGTGCCGAATAACCTTTCCGCAAGGATCGGCCCGGCGCCGTGGCCGGTGACGTACGGGCCGTCGACGCGGCGGCTGGTCGACTTCGCCGATCCGGCGCATGCGCTGACGATCAACCCGGTGGGCCAGAGCGGTGTGCCGTTCGACAGTCACTATGACGATCAGGCTGAGGCGTATGTCGACGGGATGTATGTGCAGGCGCATTTCAGCGAGGAAGAGGTGACGGCGAATACGCGCAGTACCTTGAAGCTGTTGCCGGCGCGGGCTGCGCAGTAGTTTTGCGCTGATAGAACAGGCCTCATCGCTGGCAAGCCAGCTCCCACAGGGTTTTGCGTCGATCACAAATCATGTGAACTCCAGAGAAACCTGTGGGAGCTGGCTTGCCAGCGATGAGGCCCTGAAGAGCAGCACACAACTTCAGAGCAGCACCGCAAAATTCAGCCGAAACTGCTGCGGCGTCACGCCCAAGCGGCGGTTGAACACGCTGCGCATATGCTGCGCATCACGAAACCCGCACTGATACGCCACGGTCTTCAACGGCGCCGTCGTGCTTTCGAGCATCACCCGCGCCGCATCCACCCGTGCCTGCTCGACAAACTCCGCCGGCGTCACCTTCGCCTCCCGAGCAAACACCCGGGAGAAATTGCGCGCACTCATGTTCGCCGCATTGGCCAGATCGGCAATGGTCAGATCGCCGGTGAGATTGGCCAGCACGTACAACTGCACCATCGCCACTGCCGACGTCGGCTCCGCATGCGGCGTGAGGAACGGACTGAACTGCGACTGCCCGCCCGAACGCTGGGTGAACACCACCAGCCGCTTGGCAACGCTCAAAGCCACTTCAGCACCATGATCACGCGCCAGCAGATACAACGACAGATCGATCCCCGCCGTGACCCCGGCCGAGGTGTAGAGCGTGCCGTCCTCGACGTACAGGCGATCGGCTTCGACGTGGGTTGACGGGCATAACTGCGCCAACGCCTCGGCATCGTTCCAGTGCGTGGTCACGGTGCGCCCTTCCAGCAACCCTGCGCGCGCCAGCATGAAGGCGCCATTGCAGATCGAGCCGAAGCGCTTGGCCCGTGCGCAAGCTTCGCGCAGCCAGCTGTCGAAGACGCTGCCGAAATCCATGAACGGCAGCTGCGGGCCACCGGCGACCAGCAGCAGGTCATAGGCGTCGAGTGCTTCGCTGAAATGGCGATGGGCGTTGAGGATCAAGCCGTTGGAACAGGCCATCGGTGTTTTTTCCAGGCCGATCACTTCGAGCCGATAGTGATCTTCCGGCGCGAGAAAGCGGTTGGCTTCGGCGAACACATCCATGGGGCCGGTGACGTCGAGCGACTGCACGCCTGCGAACACCACGATGGCGATGGTTTTATTCATGTTTTTGAAGTCCCCTGTAACCCTGTGGCGAGGGGATTTATCCCCGTTGGGTTGCGAAGCAGCCCCAAGACCCTACACCTCGTTGTGTCAGGCAGTCTTCATGGCTGGATTTACGACTGCTGCGCAGCCGAACGGGGATAAATCCCCTCGCCACAATGGCTGGCATTCCGACCTGTGAAGGGCAGTTGGCACGATTTGCAGGTGGATTGGCAAGGATCGCAGCCATGCAGCGATTGTTCGCTTTCAGCGCCGCGAACAGACTTGACTCATCAGCGCCACGACGGCGTTTCAGTGAGGAAACCTCCCATGAGCACCACCATCGCCGGCATCAAAATCCCTGACAGCGCCCTCGCTCGCGCCACCACCGATTACATCCGTGACATCGAGTCCGACCTGCTCTATCACCATTCACGCCGGGTATTTCTGTTCGGCGCATTGAGCGGTGAACGCCAGCAACTGGCCTACGATCCAGAGCTGCTCTACGTCGGCGCGATGTTCCACGACCTCGGTCTGGTCGAAGGTCATCGCAGCGCTGACGAGCGTTTTGAAGTGGACGGCGCCAACGCGGCGGCGGCGTTTCTCAAGCCGTACGGTTTGAGCGATGACGACATCGAGCAAGTCTGGTTATCGATTGCCCTGCACACTACGCCGGGCGTGCCGAAGCATTTGCGGCCGACCGTGGCGCTGGTGACGGCGGGTGTCGAGATGGATGTGTTGGGGATGGATTACGCGGCGTTCAGCACCGTGCAACGGGAGGCGGTGGTGCATGCGCACCCGCGTGGGGAAGGTTTCAAGGAATGCATCATCTGCGCGTTTGCCGATGGCTTGCGTCATCGTCCGCAGACCACATTTGGCAATGTGAAGACCGATGTGCTGAAGGATCAGGAGCCGGGGTTCAAACCGATGAACTTCGTAGAAGTCATCCGCAATTCCCCTTGGACTGCCTAAAACCAGATTTGAAACTGGCCCCTGTCGCGAGGGGATTTATCCCCGTTGGGTTGCGAAGCGACCCCTCTTTTGATTCAAAAAAGAAGGGGCCTGCTGCGCAGTCCAACGGGGATAAATCCCCTCGCCACAAAGGCTTCATCGCCAATGTCCGGATATGGCTTACGCCGCTTCCGGCGAAGGCGCCCGGCGTACGTCCGGTTGTTTCCACGAATCGGCAGCGCTTTCTTCGATGGCTTGCTGGATGGCTTTCTTGCGCGCTTCTTCGGCACGGCGGCTGAAAAACCAGACCATGAAGGTCACGATCGATACCGCCAGCAGAATCAGACTCGCCACGGCGTTGATCTCAGGCTTCACGCCCAGGCGCACCGCCGAGAACACTTCCATTGGCAGGGTCGTCGAACCCGGGCCGGAGACGAAGCTCGCCAGCACCAGGTCATCCAGCGACAACGCGAACGACATCATGCCGCCCGCCGCCAGCGACGGCGCAATCATCGGGATGGTGATCAGGAAGAACACCTTCCACGGGCGCGCGCCCAGATCCATCGCCGCTTCCTCGATCGACAGGTCCAGCTCACGCAAACGCGCCGAAACCACCACCGCCACATACGCCGCACAGAATGTGGTGTGAGCGATCCAGATGGTGACGATGCCACGTTCCTGCGGCCAGCCGATCATCTGCGCCATGGCCACGAACAGCAGCAACAGCGACAGACCGGTGATTACTTCCGGCATCACCAACGGCGCGGTCACCAAACCGCCAAACAGCGTGCGGCCCTTGAAGCGGGTGATGCGCGTCAGCACGAATGCCGCCAGCGTACCCAGCGCCACCGCGGCAACCGCGGTGTAGCAGGCAATTTCCAGCGAGCGCAGCACCGAGCCCATCAGTTGGGTGTTGTCGAGCAGGCCGACGTACCACTTGATCGACCAGCCGCCCCATACCGTCACCAGTTTAGAGGCGTTGAACGAGTAGATCACCAGGATCAGCATCGGCAGGTAGATGAACAACAGACCGATGACCAGCATCAGGCTGGAGAAACGGATGCGCTTCATTCTTTGCCCTCCATTTCTTTGGCCTGACTACGGTTGAACAGAATGATCGGCACAATCAGGATCGCCAGCATCACCACCGCCAGCGCGGACGCTACCGGCCAGTCACGGTTGTTGAAGAACTCTTGCCAGAGCACTTTACCGATCATCAGGGTTTCCGGACCGCCGAGCAGTTCCGGGATCACGAACTCACCGACCACCGGGATGAACACCAGCATGCAGCCGGCAATGATCCCGTTCTTGGACAGTGGAATAGTAATTTTCCAGAAGCTGTTGAAGGTGCTCGAACCGAGGTCCGATGCCGCTTCCAGCAAGCTCTGATCGTGCTTCACCAGGTTGGCATACAGCGGCAGGATCATGAACGGCAGGTACGAATAGACAACACCGATGTACACCGCGAGGTTGGTGTTGAGGATCTGCAGCGGCTCGTCGATAAAGCCCATGCTCATCAGGAAACCATTGAGCAGGCCGTTGTTGCTGAGGATGCCCATCCACGCGTAAACGCGGATCAGGATCGCCGTCCAGGTCGGCATCATGATCAGCAGCACCAGCACCGTCTGCATCTCTTTACGGGCGGTGGCGATGGCGTAGGCCATCGGGTAGCCGATGACCAGACAGAGAATGGTGCTGATCAGCGCCATCTTCAGCGAGCCGAGGTAAGCGGCGATGTACAACTCGTCGCCGGCCAGCATCGAGTAGTTGCCCAGGTTCAGCAGCAGTTGCAGCTTCTGCTCGGCGTAGGTGTAGATCTCGGTGTACGGCGGGATCGCCACGTCGGCTTCGGCAAAACTGATCTTCAGCACAATGAAGAACGGCAGCATGAAGAACAGGAACAGCCAGATGAAAGGGACCCCGATGACCAACTGCCGGCCATTGGGGATTATTCGGTTGAGGCGGCGTTTGAATTTGCGCATGTTCATGAGCGAAGTACCACGCCGCTGTCATCTTCCCAGTACACGTAAACCTGATCGCCCCAGGTCGGACGTGCGCCACGGCGTTCGGCGTTGGCCACGAACGACTGCACCAGTTTGCCGCTTGGCAGTTCGACGTAGAACACCGAGTGACCGCCGAGATAGGCGATGTCGTGCACCTTGCCGCTCGACCAGTTGTATTCGCAGGTCGGTTGATCGGCGGTGACCAGCAGCTTCTCCGGGCGGATCGCGTAGGTGACCGACTTGTCCTGCACCGAGGTGCTGATGCCGTGGCCGACGTAGATCTGCCGATCGAGGTCTTTGCAGGTGATGGTCGCGTGGCCTTCGGCGTCGTCGATCACTTCGCCTTCGAAGATGTTCACGTTACCGATGAATTCGCAGACCAGACGGCTGGTCGGGGTTTCGTAGATGTCGATCGGGCTACCGATCTGGGCGATCCAACCCAGGTGCATGATCGCGATGCGCTCGGCCATGGTCATGGCCTCTTCCTGGTCGTGTGTCACCATCACGCAGGTCACACCGACGCGCTCGATGATCTCGACCAGCTCCAGCTGCATCTGCGAGCGCAGTTTTTTATCCAGTGCGCCCATCGGTTCGTCGAGCAACAGCAGCTTCGGCCGTTTGGCCAGCGAACGCGCCAATGCCACACGCTGACGCTGACCACCAGACAGTTGATGCGGCTTGCGCTTGGCGTACTGGCTCATCTGCACCAGCTTGAGCATCTCGGCCACGCGGGCGTCGACTTCAGCCGCCGGAATCTTGTCCTGCTTGAGGCCGAAGGCGATGTTCTGCGCCACGGTCATGTGCGGGAACAAGGCGTACGACTGGAACATCATGTTGATCGGACGTTCGTACGGCGGCATGTCGGTGATGTCGACGCCGTCGAGGAAAATGCGCCCCTCCGTGGGCCGTTCGAACCCTGCCAGCATCCGCAGCAGGGTAGATTTGCCCGATCCCGAACCGCCGAGCAGAGCGAAGATCTCGCCCTTTTTGATTTCCAGGGACACATCGTCCACGGCAATCGTCTCGTCGAACTTCTTCGTGACCCGGTCGATTTTGACCAACACCTGTTTCGGTGTCTGGTCGCCCTCGAGGGCTTTCTTATAGGCGCCGGAGGCAACTGCCATTTACGAAACTCCCAGAAAAAAACAATGCAGTCCGCCCCGCAAGGCGAACCCAGGATAGTGTGTGCCTTACATCCCCGACTTGACCTTGGTCCAGCTGCGGGTCATCAGACGCTGAATGTTCGGTGGCAACTCGGTCGACACATAAGCCTTGTCGATAACGGCCTGCGGCGGATACACCGACGCATCGGTCCGGATGGATTGTTCCATCAGTTTGTCCGAACCCGGGTTGGGGTTGGCATAACCGACGTAATCACTGACCTGGGCAATCACCTCAGGTTTCAGCAGATAGTTGATGAAGGCATGAGCCTCTTTCACGTTCGACGAATCCTTCGGAATCGCCAGCATGTCGAACCACAATGCGCCACCCTCTTTCGGCACCGTGTAGGCGATGTTTACGCCCTTCTTGGCTTCGGCTGCGCGGTTCTTCGCCTGGAAGATATCGCCGGAGAAACCGATGGCCACGCAAATGTCGCCGTTGGCCAGATCACCGATGTATTTCGAGGAATGGAAGTAGGTCACGTAAGGACGCACCGCGAGCAGCTTGTCGGTGGCTTTTTCGTAGTCCTCGGGGTTGGTGCTGTTGGCGTTCAGGCCCATATAGTTGAGCACGGTCGGCATCATTTCATCCGCCGAATCGAGGAACGCTACGCCGCAGCTTTGCAGCTTCTTGATGTTCTCCGGCTCGAACAGCACGCCCCACGAATCGATCTTGTCGACACCGAGCACGGCTTTCACTTTATCGACGTTGTAACCGATGCCGTTGGTGCCCCACAGGTACGGCACGGCGTACAGGTTGCCCGGATCGTTCTGCTCCAGACGCTTGAGCAGCGCCGGGTCGAGATTGGAATAATTCGGCAGCTGCGAGCGGTCGAGCTTCTGGAAAGCGCCCGCCTTGATCTGCTTGCCGAGGAAGTGGTTCGACGGCACGACCACGTCGTACCCGGTACGCCCGGCCAGCAGCTTGCCTTCCAGGGTTTCGTTGGAGTCGAACACGTCGTAGACCGGCTTGATCCCGGTGGCTTTCTGGAAATCCGCCAGGGTGGTCTCGCCGATGTAATCCGACCAGTTATAAATATGCACCGTACCGGCGGCCTGGGCACCGACAGCAATCGTCAGGCCGGCAGTGGCCAGCAGGGCTTTGCGCAAAGAAGAAAAAATAGGCAAGTGGAGGTCCTCTAAATTAGTTGGGCCCAAGTTGCCCCGCGCTGCATGACAGCCATGGCTGCCCGGCAACAAAACCGGCGCGCAACTTACCCTCGAAAAACCGTTCCAGCAAAACTTTCTGTCATTTAATTAATCCGCTGGCCGCCTTCGCGGGGGACGACGGCCAGCGGTTGTTGCTGCAAACCGGCTTATTTACCCGATTTGATCTTGGTCCAGCTGCGGGTCAGGATGCGCTGAGTCGCGGCCGGCAAGTCGGCAATCGCGTACAGCTTGGCCAGCACGTCAGCCGGTGGGTAAACGCCCGGGTCACTGGTGATGTCTTTATCGACCAGCGGAGTTGCAGCGGCGTTACCGTTCGGGAAGCGTACGGCGTTGGTGATTTCCGCCATGATTTCCGGCTTCTGCAGGAAGGTCATGAACTTGTAGGCGCCTTCGACGTTTTCGGCATCTTTAGGGATGGCGACCATGTCGTAGAAGCTGCCGGCACCTTCTTTCGGAATGTTGTAGCTGACTTTCACCTTGTCACCGGCTTCAGCCGCGCGGGACTTGGCCTGGTAGATGTCACCCGAGTAACCGACGGCTACGCAGATGTTGCCGTTGGCCAGGTCAGAGATGTACTTGGACGAGTGGAAGTAGGCGATCGAAGGACGAACCTTCATGATCAGCGCTTCAGCCTTGTCGATGTCTTCTTTCTTCTGGCTGTCGGTTGGCAGGCCCAGGTAGTGCAACGCCACCGGAATCATCTCGGTTGGCGAGTCGAGCAGGCTGATGCCGCAGGATTTCAGCTTGGCGGCGTTTTCCGGCTTGAAGATCAGATCCCACGAATCGACCGGCGCGTCGGCGCCCAGAGCAGCCTTGACCTTCTCGGCGTTGAAGCCAATACCGATCGAGCCCCACATGTACGGGAAAGCGTGCTCGTTGCCCGGGTCGCTGACCGACACGGCTTTGAGCAAGTCAGTGTTGAGGTTCTTCCAGTTAGGCAGCTTGGACTTGTCCAGCTTCTGGTAGACACCGGCCTTGATCTGCTTGGCGAGGAAGTTGTTCGACGGCACGACAATGTCGTAGCCGGACTTGCCTGCGAGCAGTTTGGCTTCGAGGGTTTCGTTGCTGTCGAAGACGTCGTAGACGACTTTGATGCCCGACTCGTCTTCAAACTTCTTGATGGTGTCCGGGGCGATGTAGTCGGACCAGTTGTAGACGTGCAACACCTTGTCGTCCGCCTGAGCCGCAGCCGCCATGATTCCCATCAGGGACATGGCGAGCAGAGTCTTGCCAGCGAGCTTTTTGCCTAATGCCTTCATGCGTAATGCTCCAAATTTTCTTTTTTTGAACCACTTTGTTCAGCGGCCGAACCCGGACAACTGGAACCGCGGCTAGTCTGGCAAGATCCGAGGCGGTCTTTCAAGAAAAGACCAGCCTTTCTGACAGCTTTTGAGCGAGCGCGCCGCAGCTCCCCCGCTCAAAAGCCTAGCACTTAGCCCTGCAACGCACTGAGGGTCAGGTCCAGGCATTTACGTGCCTTTGTCACCAGCTCATCGATCTCGGCTTTGCTGATCACCAGCGGCGGCGCGATGATCATGGTGTCACCCACAGCGCGCATGATCAGGCCGTTGTCGAAGCAGAACTGGCGGCAGATCATGCCGACGCCCTTGCCTTCGTAACGCTTGCGAGTGGCCTTGTCCTGCACCAGCTCGATTGCGCCCAACAGACCAACCCCGCGAACCTCACCCACCAATGGGTGATCGTTCAGTTCCCGCAGACGTTTCTGCAAATACGGTGCCGTTTCGTTGTGCGCGTTCTCGATAATTTTTTCATCGCGCAGAATGCGGATGTTTTCCAGACCGACCGCTGCCGCCACCGGGTGACCGGAGTAGGTGAAGCCATGGTTGAAATCGCCACCTTCGTTGAGCACCGCAACAACGGTGTCGCGAACGATCAGGCCACCCATCGGGATGTAACCGGAGGTCAGACCTTTGGCGATGGTCATCATGTCAGGCTTGAGGTCGTAGAAATCGCTACCGAACCACTCACCGGTACGGCCGAAACCGCAGATCACTTCGTCCGCGACGAACAGGATGTCGTACTTGGCGAGGATTTCCTTGATGCGCGGCCAGTAGGTGTCGGGCGGAATGATTACGCCGCCGGCGCCCTGGATCGGCTCGGCAATAAAGGCACCGACGTTGTCGACGCCGACTTCGAGAATCTTTTCTTCCAACTGATTGGCCGCCCAGATACCGAACTCTTCCGGGGACATGTCGCCGCCTTCAGCGAACCAGTATGGCTGCGCGATGTGGACGATGCCCGGGATCGGCAGGTCGCCTTGTTCGTGCATATAGGTCATGCCACCCAGACTCGCGCCAGCCACGGTCGAACCGTGATAACCGTTCTTGCGGCTGATGATGACTTTCTTGTTCGGCTGGCCTTTGATCGCCCAATAGTGGCGGACCATACGCAGCATGGTGTCGTTGCCTTCGGAGCCAGAACCGGTGAAGAACACGTGGTTCATGCCTTCTGGCGCGACGTCGGCGATCGACTTGGCCAGTTCCAGTGCCGGCGGGTGTGCGGTCTGGAAGAACAGGTTGTAGTACGGCAGTTCGCGCATCTGTTTGGCGGCCGCATCGGCCAGCTCATCGCGACCGTAACCGATGGCCACGCACCACAGACCGGCCATGCCGTCGAGGATCTTGTTGCCTTCGCTGTCCCACAGGTAAACGCCCTTGGCGTTGGTGATGATCCGCGGGCCTTTCTCTTTCAGCTGTTTGAAGTCGCTGAACGGCGCCAGGTGGTGATCATTGCTGAGTGCTTGCCACTCGCGGGTTTGCGGATTGTTGCTGGTCATGCCAATTCTCCTTGTTATCGGTGAAGGCGCGACCGCTGAGGGTCGCGCCCGGCGTATCAGACGGCGAAGAGCAGGTACTCACGCTCCCAGGAACTGATCACGCGCTTGAAGTTTTCATGCTCGGCCCGCTTGACCGCGACGTAGCCTGTGATGAAAGTCTTGCCGAGGTATTTCTCGACGGTGGTGCTGTTTTCCATACGCTCCAGCGCGTCTTCGATGGTTAACGGCAGGCGCAGGTTGCGGCGCTCGTAACCACGGCCGACCACCGGCGCGCTCGGGTTGAGACCCTCGACCATGCCGATGTAACCGCAGAGCAGGCTCGCGGCAATCGCCAGGTACGGGTTGGCGTCGGCGCCCGGCAGACGGTTTTCGACCCGACGGTTCTGCGGGCCGGCATCCGGTACGCGCAGGCCGACGGTGCGGTTTTCTTCGCCCCACTCGACGTTCACCGGTGCCGAAGTGTCCGGCAGGAAGCGGCGGAACGAGTTGACGTTCGGTGCGAACAACGGCAACAGCTCGGGAATCAGTTTCTGCAAACCACCGATGTGGTGCAGGAACAGTTGGCTCATGGTCCCGTCTTCATTGGAGAAGACGTTCTTGCCGGTCTCGATGTCGATGATGCTCTGGTGCAAGTGCATCGCACTGCCCGGCTCGCCCGTCATCGGCTTGGCCATAAAGGTCGCTGCGACGTCGTGCTTGAGTGCGGCTTCACGCATGGTGCGCTTGAACACCAGGATCTGGTCGGCCAGCGACAGTGCGTCGCCGTGACGGAAGTTGATTTCCATCTGCGCCGTGCCGTCTTCGTGGATCAGCGTGTCGAGGTCCAGCTCCTGCAGTTCGCACCAGTCGTAGACGTCTTCGAACAGCGGGTCGAATTCGTTCGCCGCTTCAATCGAGAACGACTGACGACCGATTTCCGGACGGCCCGAGCGACCGATTGGCGGCTGCAACGGATAGTCAGGGTCGTCGCTGCGCTTGGTCAGGTAGAACTCCATTTCCGGCGCCACGATTGGCTGCCAGCCCTTGTCGGCATAGAGTTTGAGGACTTTCTTGAGGACGTTGCGCGGCGACAGCTCGATCGGGTTGCCTTGCTTGTCGTAGGTGTCGTGGATCACCTGCGCGGTTGGCTCGATGGCCCACGGCACCATGTACACGGCGTTCTGGTCGGGGCGGCAGATCATGTCGATGTCGGCCGGGTCGAGCAGTTCGTAATAGATGTCGTCTTCGACGTAGTCGCCGGTCACGGTCTGCAACAGCACGCTCTCGGGCAGGCGCATGCCTTTTTCGGCGATGAACTTGTTGGTCGGCGAAATCTTGCCCCGGGTGATACCGGTCAAGTCGGCGATCATGCATTCGACTTCTGTGATCTTGTGGTCTTTCAACCAATCGGTGAGCTGGTCGAGGTTGTTACTCATAAATGCCTCTGGGCTGAGTCTCCTGACGTGGTGTCAGGCAAAGTTTGACGCCGGCGGCGTCGCGTTAAAGGGGGCTTGCTTGTGCGCAGTGCGGGCTTACGCCAGGCACCGCGCATAGACAATGAAAGAGGAGCTTACCTGCCCTTTACGCTGGCGTTGCATTTCCTGTGCACAGTTCAGGCGTGCAGAATCATGAGCACGACTCGGTGAGCGGCACAGGCTTTGGGAGTGAAAGCGATCTATATTGGAAGGGAACGCCATAAAGGAGATGCCTTGTCGTACGTCCAGAATATCGGACGCTGCCGTTTTGCCTGCTGCTGACAAAACCTTCGTCGACAGGCCGCGCGCCATACTGGCGGAGCTTTCGACGGATTTGTCGCCACTGATGTGATAAGCATGCAGACCGGACTGTTGCGAGCAGTCGGTGATGCCGATTAACGGCAGGCGAGACATGAAGCACCCCGGTATTATTGCTGTTATGGGTTTGATCGGAGCTTAGCCTTGTTCATTTTTTTACACAACACCCCCGTAAAAAATACAACACGGCCTGCTCAAGCCTGCGGGTGCCAAGCGTCCCAAGGACGAAAAACTGCCCTAAAGTGCCCCATAAATGCCCCTGCGGCGCTTTTTTAGGGCAAAAAAGGCCTTGCTTGACTTCGGCATGCCGTTCGGGTTGACTGAAACCAGAAAAGATCAATGATTGATATTTTTAACAACAAAGGTGTTGCATCATGTCGGTACCCCCGCGTGCCGTTCAGCTTAACGAAGCGAACGCGTTCCTTAAGGAACATCCTGAGGTTCTGTACGTTGACCTTCTGATTGCGGATATGAATGGTGTGGTGCGCGGCAAGCGCATCGAACGCACCAGCCTCCACAAGGTTTACGAGAAAGGCATCAACCTTCCGGCCTCTCTATTTGCTCTGGATATCAACGGCTCTACGGTGGAAAGCACCGGCCTGGGCCTGGACATCGGCGACGCCGATCGTATCTGCTATCCGATCCCCGATACCCTGTGCAACGAGCCATGGCAGAAGCGCCCGACCGCGCAGCTGTTGATGACCATGCACGAGCTCGAAGGCGACCCATTCTTCGCCGATCCCCGCGAAGTGCTCCGTCAAGTTGTTGCAAAGTTTGACGAGCTGGGGCTGACCATCTGCGCCGCCTTCGAACTCGAGTTCTACCTGATCGACCAGGAAAACGTGAACGGCCGTCCACAGCCGCCACGCTCGCCGATCTCCGGCAAACGCCCGCACTCGACGCAGGTCTACCTGATCGACGACCTCGACGAATACGTCGACTGCCTCCAGGACATTCTGGAAGGCGCGAAAGAGCAAGGCATCCCGGCCGACGCCATCGTCAAGGAAAGTGCCCCGGCGCAGTTCGAAGTGAACCTGCACCACGTCGCCGACCCGATCAAGGCGTGCGACTACGCGGTACTGCTCAAGCGTCTGATCAAGAACATCGCCTACGACCATGAAATGGACACCACCTTCATGGCCAAGCCGTACCCTGGCCAGGCGGGTAATGGTCTGCACGTACACATTTCGATTCTGGATAAAGAAGGCAAAAACATTTTTGCCAGCGAGGATCCCGAGCAGAACGCCGCGCTGCGTCACGCGATCGGCGGTGTGCTCGAGACCCTGCCCGCGCAGATGGCTTTCCTCTGCCCGAACGTCAACTCCTACCGTCGTTTCGGCGCACAGTTCTACGTGCCGAACTCGCCGTGCTGGGGCCTCGACAACCGCACCGTAGCGATTCGCGTACCGACCGGTTCTTCCGATGCCGTGCGTATCGAGCATCGTGTAGCCGGCGCCGACGCCAACCCGTACCTGCTGATGGCTTCGGTCCTGGCCGGCGTGCACCACGGTCTGACCAACAAGATTGAACCGGGCGCGCCAGTCGAAGGCAACAGCTACGAGCAGAACGAACAAAGCCTGCCGAACAACTTGCGCGATGCCCTGCGCGAGCTGGACGACAGCGAGGTGATGGCCAAGTACATCGATCCGAAGTACATCGATATCTTCGTCGCCTGCAAGGAAAGCGAGCTGGAGGAGTTCGAACACTCCATCTCCGACCTTGAGTACAACTGGTATCTGCATACCGTTTAAGCGGTTGTAGCGCCAAAAAGAACGCCGTCGGCTGATTCAGCCAACGGCGTTTTTTATGGCCGAATACAAAACCTGTGGCGAGGGGATTTATCCCCGTTGGGTTGCGAAGCAGCCCCAAACCCATCCCACTCGGTGTGTCAGGAATAACCGGTTCTCAGGGTTTACGACTGCTGCGCAGCCGAACGGGGCGGTGCGACGTTTCGCTAAATCCGCTCTCCACAGGGTACCGGCAGACAACACCGAAACCGGCTCGTACAATGCCCGCTGCCCCGCAGGAGACTTTCATGACGCGTCCCGCCCCCGTTCGCAAACCCCGTGCCCGCAGTCAGGCGCGCATCGATTCGATACTCGACGCTGCGCGCACGTTGCTGGCCGCCGAGGGTGTGGCGAGTCTGTCGATCTACAGCGTCGCCGAGCGCGCGCAGATCCCGCCCTCCTCCGTGTACCACTTCTTTGCCAGCGTGCCGGCGTTGCTCGAAGCGCTGACCGCCGATGTGCACGCAGCCTTCCGCGCCTGCCTGCAGGCACCGATCGATCATGAAAGTTTGCGTGACTGGCGGGATCTGTCGCGGCTGGTCGAGCAACGCATGCTGGAGATCTACGACGAGGATGCCGCCGCGCGCCAGTTGATTCTCGCCCAGCACGGCCTCACCGAAGTGACCCAGGCTGACCGCCAGCACGACATCGAACTCGGCGACCTGATGCACAAGCTGTTCGACCATCATTTCGAACTGCCAAGGCTGCCGAGCGATGTCGACGTGTTTGCCCTGGCCATGGAGCTGGGCGACCGTGTCTACGCACGCTCGGTGCAGCAACACGGGCAGATCACCCCGCGCATGGCCGAAGAAGGCATGCGCGTGTTTGATGCCTACATCGGCCTGTACCTGCCGACATACCTGCCGAAGCGGCCCGTCAGCGACTGACGTTCAAATCGCCCGCAGCAGAATCTTGTCGATGGAATGGTCCGCCGACTTGTTGAGGATCAGGCTCGCCCGGTCACGGGTGGGCAGGATGTTTTCAACGAGGTTCTTCAGATTGACCCGGTCCCAGGTGGCCGAGGCCATGGCCAGCGCTTCATCGTCCGATAGCGTCTTGTACTTGTTGAAGTACGACTCGCCAGACTGGAACGCGGTGTTCTTCAGATAGACAAACCGCTCGAGGTACCAGCGCTTGATGTCCTCATCAGCGGCGTCGACATAGATCGAGAAGTCGACGAAGTCACGGACGTTGAGACTGTCGTGTTTGTCCTCCTGGAGGACATTGAGCCCTTCCAGAACGATGATATCGGGGGTTTGCACCGTCTGCGTCTCGTCGGCAAGAATGTCGTACCGAACGTGCGAGTAGACCGGGATCTGCACCGGTTTGCCTTCGTTGCGCACGGCGTGCAGGAAGTCGAGAAGCAGTGCCCGGTCGTAAGACTCGGGGAAGCCTTTGCGGTGCAACAGGTTGTTCTGCTCGAGTGTCGCCAGCGGAAACAGGAAAGAATCGGTGGTCACCAGTTGCACATCCGGCGAGCCTGGCAGAGACGCCAGCAACGCCGACAAAACCCTGGCGAAGCTGCTCTTGCCTACCGCGACACTGCCCGAGATGCCAATCACATACGGTGGCTTGCGCGTCGGTTCGCCGAGAAAAGCACTGTGCACCACGGCCGCCGACTGCGCGGACTCGGCGTAAAGACGCAAAAGGCGCGACAGCGGCAGCAATATTTCTTCCACTTCGTCGCGGCTGATGGGCTGCGTAGGGCTGATCAGCGCATTCATTTGTGCCGACGAAAGGCTCTGCGCCGCCTCTTCCCGCAAGGCAGACCATTGCTCGCGAGTGAATTCCCGGTACTCGCGGTGAGCGGGCGAATGCCCTGCGGCATCCTGCTGGGTGGTCATAATCTTCCTGTCTGTGCCTTGGCAAAAGCCGGAACATAGCAGATATGTTCAGGGCCTCCAAACCACGCTTTTCACCCTCAATCGCATTTTTGCCGCACAAATGAAAAACCCCGGAGGGCTCAAGCCGTCCGGGGCGCGTGTTGCCCATCGATTACAACTTGGCGATCGACACCTCGGTGGATTTAACAAAAGCGATCACTTCGCTGCCCACTACCAGCTCCAGCTCCTTGACCGAGCGGGTGGTGATCACCGAAGTGACGATGCCCGAAGCGGTTTGCACGTCGATTTCCGACAGCACGTCGCCAAGGACGATTTCCTTGATCGAGCCTTTGAACTGGTTACGGACGTTGATGGCTTTGATAGTCATGGCAATGATTCCTGTCGTTTGCTTGAGTTATTGAGCCCAACGCAGTTGCGTAGGCAGGGGTGAAACAGGTTCCGGCTCCGGCGGTTCGCCAGGCAGGGACAAAACGCGGTTGAGCACTTCGGTTTCCAGCGCGGCCAGGCGATGTGAACCACGCACCCGTGGGCGCGGCAGTTCGACGTGCAGGTCGAGGCCGACTTCGCCGTCCTCGATCAGAATCACCCGGTCGGCAATCGCCACCGCTTCGCTGACGTCGTGAGTGACCAGCAGCACCGTAAAGCCGTGTTGCTGCCAGAGACGTTCGATCAGTTGCTGCATTTCAATGCGGGTCAGCGCGTCGAGTGCGCCGAGCGGTTCGTCGAGCAAAAGCAGGCGCGGTTGGTGGATCAGCGCGCGAGCCAGTGCGACGCGTTGCTTCTGTCCGCCGGACAACGCCGCCGGCCATTCATTGGCGCGATCGGCCAGACCGACCGCTTCCAGCGCATCCAGAGCTTGCGGGCGCCAGTTGCCTTTAAGGCCGAGGCCGACGTTGTCGATGATCTTTTTCCATGGCAGCAAACGCGCTTCCTGGAACATCAATCGGGTGTCTTCCCGCGCATCACTGAGCGGCGCAGAACCGGCCAGCAAGTCGCCGCCAGTCGGTTGATCGAGGCCGGCGAGCAAGCGCAGCAAGGTACTTTTGCCGCAGCCACTGCGCCCGACTACGGCGACGAACTGCCCCGCCGGAATGTGCAGATCAATGTCACGCAGCACCTGCCGCGCGCCAAAGGTTTTCTGCAGATTGCGCACCGCCAGCGGAATCCCGCGCAGCAGGCGTGGAGGTTGTTGAGCGGTCATGCCGCACCTCCTTTGGCAACCTGATAAGCCGGGTGCCAGCGCAACCACACACGCTCAAGTCCACGGGCGGCGAGGTCGGCGAGTTTGCCGAGCACGGCGTAAAGCAGGATCGCCAGCACCACCACGTCGGTCTGCAAAAACTCCCGGGCGTTCATCGCCAGATAGCCGATGCCGGAGCTGGCCGAAATGGTTTCGGCGACGATCAACGTCAGCCACATGAAGCCTAGGGCGAAGCGCACGCCGACCAGAATCGAAGGCAGCGCGCCCGGCAGAATCACCTGCCAGAACAGGCTGAAACCGCTCAGGCCATAACTGCGCGCCATCTCCACCAGCGCCGGGTCGACGTTACGGATGCCGTGATAAGTGTTGAGGTAGATCGGGAACAACGTGCCCAGCGCCACCAGAAAAATCTTCGCCGACTCGTCGATGCCGAACCACAGGATCACCAGCGGAATCAGCGCCAGGTGCGGCACGTTGCGGATCATCTGCACCGAACTGTCGAGCAGGCGTTCGCCCCATTTCGACAGACCGGTGATGAAACCCAAGACCAGACCGATGCTGCCGCCGATGGTGAAACCGAGTGCCGCGCGCCAGCCGCTGATCGCCAGGTGCGTCCAGATTTCGCCGCTGCGCACCAGGCTCACGCCGGCTTCGATCACCGCCACCGGTGCCGGCAGAATCCGTGTCGACAACCAACCGGCCGACACCGACAACTGCCACACCGCCAGCAGCAATACCGGCAACGCCCAGGGCGCAAGGCTGTGGATGATTTTCTTCATGGCGCGCCTCAGCTCTGCGACGCGGCTTTGGGAAGAATGTCGTTGGCGACCATCTCGCCGAACGGGCTGACATAACCGGCGCTTTTCGGCAGTTCCGGACGCTCGATGTCGAGGTGCGGGAACAGCAGTTCAGCGACGCGATAGGATTCTTCGAGGTGTGGATAACCGGAGAAGATAAAGGTGTCGATGCCCAGATCGGCGTATTCCTTCACACGTGCAGCCACAGTCGGGCCATCGCCGACCAGCGCCGTACCGGCACCGCCGCGCACCAGGCCAACACCGGCCCAGAGGTTCGGGCTGACTTCGAGGTTGTCGCGGCTGCCACCGTGCAGTGCAGCCATGCGTTGCTGGCCAACCGAATCGAAACGCGCCAGCGAAGCTTGAGCACGAGCGATGGTGTCGTCGTCCAGATGCGAGATCAACCGATCTGCCGCTTGCCACGCCTCGGCGTTGGTTTCACGGACGATCACGTGCAGTCGAATACCAAAGCGCACGGTGCGGCCAAGCTTGGCGGCTTTGGCGCGCACTTGGGCGATCTTCTCGGCCACCGCTGCCGGTGGCTCACCCCAGGTCAGGACCATTTCCACTTGTTCAGCGGCCAAGTCTTGCGCCGCTTCCGACGAGCCACCGAAGTACAGCGGCGGACGTGGTTGCTGGATCGGCGGATAGAGCAGCTTCGCGCCTTTCACGCTGATGTGCTCGCCGTCGTAATCAACGGTTTCGCCTTCCAGCACACGGCGCCAGATGCGGGTGAATTCCACCGAGGCTTGATAGCGTTCTTCGTGGCTGAGGAACAGACCGTCGCCAGCCAATTCTTCTGGGTCACCGCCGGTTACCAGGTTGAACAGCGCGCGGCCGCCGGACAGACGATCCAGCGTGGCTGCCTGCCGCGCCGCGACCGTCGGGGAAATGATCCCGGGGCGCAGAGCAACGAGGAATTTCAGGCGCTGGGTTACCGGGATCAGCGAGGCCGCCACCAGCCACGAGTCTTCGCAGGAGCGGCCAGTGGGGATCAGCACACCGCCGAAACCCAGACGATCCGCCGCTTGCGCGACCTGTTGCAGATAACCGTGGTCGACGGCGCGAGCGCCTTCGGCGGTGCCAAGGTAATGGCCGTCACCGTGGGTAGGCAGGAACCAGAAGATATTGAGGCTCATGGAGTGGTCTCCTTGGGGATTCGAATTACGGCGCTTTAGCCACAGCGGCCGGTGGTGTCCAGATCACATCCTTGATGCTCAGCGGTTTCGGAATCAGCTTGAGCTGGAAGAACGTGTCAGCGATTTTCTGCTGTGCGGCGACCACTTCCGGGGTCAGGAACAGCGCGCCGTAGCCCTGGCGTTTTACCGAGGTCAGAGTGATGTCTGCCGGCAGGCCGAGCAGTGGCGCGACTTGCTGGGTCACGTCTTCAGGGTTGGCTTTCGACCATTCGCCGACGGCACGCACTTCTTCCACGAGGGTCTTGATCACCTGAGGATTTTTCTCGGCGTAAGGTTTGGTCGCGAGGTAGAACTGGTGGTTGTCGACGATGCCTTTGCCGTCACGCAGGGTGTGCGCTTGCAGTTGTTTCTCGGCGGCGGCCTGGTACGGATCCCAGATGACCCAGGCATCGACGCTGCCACGTTCGAACGCGGCGCGAGCATCGGCTGGCGGCAAGAATACGGTTTGAATGTCGGTGTATTTGAGGCCGGCGTCTTCCAGCGCACGCACCAGCAGGTAGTGGACGTTGGAGCCTTTGTTCAGGGCGACTTTCTTGCCTTTGAGATCGGCCACCGATTTGATCGGCGAGTCTTTCGGCACGAGGATCGCTTCGCTGTTTGGCGCTGGCGGTTCGTAGGCGACGTAGAGCAGATCGGCGCCGGCAGCCTGGGCGAAGACTGGCGGGGTTTCGCCGGTCACGCCGAAGTCGATCGAGCCGACGTTCAGGCCTTCCAGCAACTGCGGGCCACCGGGGAATTCAGTCCATTGCACGTCGACGCCTTGGGCGGCCAGACGTTTTTCCAAAGTGCCTTTGGCTTTGAGCAGCACCAGCGTGCCGTACTTCTGGTAACCGATCCGCAATGTCTCGGCTTGAGCTTGAGTGATGGCGCCGAAGGTGACAGCCGCAGCAAACAGAGCGACCAGACCACGACGCAAAAATACAGTGCGCATAGCGCTCTCCTTTTTTGCTGTTGGGTTTTGGCTGCACCTGCTTGGCCGTTAGCGGCTGAGTAAGGTGAAGTACATCAAATGCGGGTGTGGCTTAAATGCTCCAGCGAGCACTCAACAAACGTTCGTTCAACAGGCCCGGTTCCAGCGGCTTCGGCCGGCGGGCCATGGCGCCGACAAACTGATCCAGCGCTTCGTGCAGTCGCTGCTCCAGCGCCGGGGCCAGTTGTGCGGCGGCACTGCCTTCGCCGTAAGCGATCTGGCTGTCCTCGGCGAAAATCCCCTGAAGCATTTCCTGGGCTTTCAGCGCCGACAACACAGGCTTGAGGGCGTAATCGACCACCAGCATGTGGGCGATGCTGCCGCCGGTGGCCATTGGCAAAACAATCTTGTGGTTCAGGGCACGCTCTGGGAGCAGATCCAGCAGCGTCTTCAACGCGCCAGAGAAAGACGCTTTGTAAACCGGCGTGGCGATCAACAGGCCGTCGGCGTTTTCAATCTGTTGCAGCAGGTCGAGCACCTTCGGGCTGTCGAAGCGGGCGTGGAGCAGATCTTCGGCCGGGAAATCCCGAATCTGATAACTCACCACTTCCACGCCTTGCTGCTGCAACCAACGTTGCGAGCGCTCCAGCAGCACCCCGGAACGGGAGCGCAGGCTGGGACTGCCACCGAGTGAGACAACCAGCATTGAGACGATTCCTTAAGCGTTACAGGCGATTCGCGGGTTGCGATCTCGCTTCGATGGGAGTGACCTTACCAGCTGATTTATATATCCATAAATCATATTTATTCATTTGGTTATGCGTTTTGGAGATATGCGGATTGCTTTGTTTCGGGCGAAAAAAAAGGCCGTCGAAACGGCCTGAAATCCCCTGCTTTGTGGATGCCTCGAAAAGATCGCAGCCTTCGGCAGCTCCTACAGGAAGCGGCGTACTCCTGTAGGAGCTGCCGCAGGCTGCGATCTTTTGATCTTACCGATTCGGCTGTGGCGTCAGGCGCAGGTAAGGCTTCACGGCGCGATAGCCCTTGGGAAAACGCTGCTTGATCTCTTCCTCGTCCTTCAACGAAGGCACGATCACCACTTCATCACCGTCCTGCCAGTTGGCCGGCGTGGCCACTTTGTAGTTGTCGGTGAGCTGCAGCGAGTCGATCACCCGCAAAATCTCGTGGAAGTTGCGCCCGGTGCTCGCCGGGTAAGTGATGGTCAGGCGCACCTTCTTGTTCGGATCGATGACGAACAGCGAACGCACGGTCAGCGTGTCATTGGCGTTCGGGTGGATCAGGTCATACAGATCGGAAACCTTGCGATCGGCATCGGCCAGGATCGGGAAGTTGACGATCGTGTTCTGGGTTTCGTTGATGTCTTCGATCCACTTGTGGTGCGAATCCACCGGGTCGACCGACAGTGCGATGGCTTTGACGCCGCGCTTGCTGAACTCATCCTTGAGCTTGGCGGTGAAGCCCAGCTCAGTGGTGCACACCGGGGTGAAGTCCGCCGGGTGAGAGAACAGCACGCCCCAGCTATCGCCCAGCCATTCGTGGAAACGAATCTTGCCGGCGCTGGAATCCTGTTCGAAATCGGGGGCGATGTCGCCGAGTCTGATGCTCATGGTGCTGCTCCTGATGAGTTGTTGGAGACCTCAACTGTAGCTTGGGATTTGCCATCATGAAAAAGAATAAATAAGGAGATATCTAGATCATTAGTGAATATTAAACATCTGTTCACTGGACGCTCGACGGCATCCCGACGAACATCGGCCGCAAGGTTCGAGAAGGCCTTGAGTTGCTGTAAAGAGGGGAATTTCGGGGAGGGCTTACGGGGGTGAGTCTGACTCGAAAACGCAAAAGCCCCGTCCGGCGCGATGCCGGACGGGGCTTTTTTTACTTCAGCGGATCGAAACGCGCTATTACAGCAGCGGGATCGAGTAGCTGAGGATCAGGCGGTTTTCGTCCTGGTCGCGAACACCGGCGATGTTGGTACGCCAGGTAGCGTTTTTCCACATGAAGCCAACGTTTTTCAGCGGGCCTTCCGGTACGACGTAACCGACAGTCAGGTCACGTTCCCACTCGGAGTCGCCATTACCGTTTTCAAGACCGCGGGAAGTAACGGTGTCGATGTTGTCGCCACGCAGGTAAACCATACCAGCGGTCAGGCCTGGTACGCCGACTTTGGCGAAGTCATACGAGTAGCGAGCTTGCCAGGTACGTTCGCCGGCACGGCCGAACTTCTGAATCTGCATGTCGGTGATGGTGTAGTTCGACGAGCCGTCACCCTGGTTCAGCCAAGGGAAGTCGCTGCTGCCGTTGGAAACCTGGTAGCCACCACCGAAGGTGTGACCTGCAACGGTGTACAGGAACAGGCCGCTATACAGGTTGTTGTCGACTTTACCGCGACCGCTGGCAACACCGGAGTAGTTACCGTTGCTGAAATACGCAGAGGTGTTGCCGTTGGCGCCATCGTCGGAGCTGTTGAAGTAACGGAAGTCAGACTTCAGCACGCCCGGGCCGATTGCCCAGTTGTGAACCAGACCCAGGAAGTGCTGCTTGTAGAAGTCTTCCAGGTTGCCGTAGTAGTACTGGGCAGTCAGGTCTTTGGTGATTTTGTAGTCACCACCGGCGTAGATGAACTTGTTGCTGTTAGCGGTACGCGCGTTTGCACCACCGATGGACAGTTGTTCGTTGTTGCTCGAGTTACGACCTTTCACGTGCTCGACTTGACCACCGACCAGAGTCAGGTCCTTGATCTCGCCGGAAGTGATCTGGCCACCCTGCCAGGTTTGTGGCAGCAGACGACCGTCGTTGGTCACGATAACCGGCAGTTTTGGCTGCAGGGTACCCAGTTTCAGTTCAGTCTGGGAGACCTTGGCCTTGGCAGTCAGACCCAGGCTGGAGAAATTATCAACCGCTTGGCCATTAGATTCGCTTGGAAAAACAGTGCCACCGTAGGCACTACCAGGGGTGCCATTACCGTTAACGTTGCCGTTGGTGCCACCGCCCGAATCCAGACGCACGCCCAACAGGCCGATAGCGTCAATACCGAAGCCCACGGTGCCTTGGGTGTAGCCGGAGATGAAACGCAGATCGAAGCCTTGGCCCCACTCTTCGTTGCGGCTCGGCTCGGCAGTGCCGCTGCGGTTATCGGTGTTGATGTAGAAGTTACGCAGCCCCAAAGTAGCCTTGCTGTCTTCGATGAAACCGGCGGCGCCTGCCTGCTGCGCCATAACCCCTACGGCCACAGCCAGGGCCAAGGTGGACTTGTTCATGTAAAGCTCCTCTCGTTTCTAATTTTTGTGTTTCTGGCCCTGGGTCTGTTGCCCTGGATCCGAGATGCGCGATTAGCGCCAGTTCGTGACCGACAAGTCAATCGTAACCTTGTGTGTCTACGACCAAGGTCTAATCGCAGTGATTTGGTCCGTGCAGAGTAAAGATTTCCTGATAAACCCAAAAAGAATTTATTCATTCTTTTTCATATCATTTCGGAATATGGCCAGTATCTTGCCATCTTCGCCGGGATACAGCGTATCGGCGACTAAGCTCATTCCTAAATGGTATTTGTTAGCCTTTTTTTATATCGATTAGCTTTGGCGTAACCCCGAATCGTCAAACCCTATCGAAAAGGCGACGCCATGATGGCCAAACGCGCACTATCTAGTCAATTTGTTACAGTTTGTGTATCAGCACTGATTTCTTTCTCCGCTCACGCTGGCAACCTCACCATTGGCTACCAAACCGGCATCGACCCGAGCAAAGTCCCGCAGGCCGACGGCGTCTACGAGAAAACCATCGGTGAGAAAATCGACTGGCGCCGCTTCAACAGTGGCCCGGAAGTTGTGACAGCCATTGCTTCCGGGGACGTGCAGATCGGCAACCTCGGCTCCAGCCCGCTGGCGGCAGCCGCTTCACGCAATCTGCCGATCGTCGCGTTCATCGTTTCAGCGCAGATCAATGCCGCCGAAGTACTGGTGGTGCGCAATGGCAGCGGTATCAATAGCCCGCAGGATCTGGTCGGCAAGACCATCGCCACGCCGTTCGTATCCACCTCGCACTACAGCCTGCTCGGTGCCCTGAAGCACTGGGGCCTGGACGCCTCGAAAGTCAAAGTGGTGAACCTGCAACCCGCAGAAATCGCGGCGGCGTGGAAGCGTGGCGATATTGATGGCGCGTTTGTCTGGTCGCCGGCGCTGGGCGAAATCCGCAAGACCGGCAAGACGCTGACCGATGCTGCACAAGTCGGCCAGTGGGGCGCGCCGACGTTCGAAGTGTGGGTAGCGCGCAAGGACTTTGCCGAGAAGCACCCCGAGGTGGTCGCCAAATTCGCCAAGGTCACGCTCGACTCGTTCGCCGATTACGCCGCGCACAAAGACAGCTGGACGGCTGACTCGGTGCCGGTGCAGAAAATCGCCAAACTGACCGGTGCCAACGCCGCCGATGTCCCGGAATTGCTCGCAGGCTCGGCATTCCCGGATGCCAAGGCACAACAAACCACGGCGCTGCTGGACGGCGGCACGGCGAAGGCGATTGGTGAGACGGCGAAGTTTTTGAAGGAACAGGGCAAGGTTGAAACGGTGCTGCCGGACTACTCACCGTACGTGAGCGCCAAGTTCATCACCGAGTAATTGATCGTTCCCACGCTCCGCGTGGGAATGCATCTCGGGACGCTCCGCGTCCCATCGAAAGCGAACGCGGAGCGTCCGTTGAGGCATTCCCACGCAGAGCGTGGGAACGATCGAATCCAGATGAACCGGGTCAGAGGGTTTTTTCGAAGATCTTTGAGTTGCGCTGATAGTTGTACAACGACGCCCGCGCCGCAGGCATGCGCTCGACGCTACTTGGCTCGAAACCGCGCTCGCGGAACCAGTGTGCGGTGCGAGTGGTGAGGACAAACAAGGTTTTCAAACCCTGCGCCCGCGCTCGGGTTTCGATGCGCTCCAGCAATTCATCCCCACGTCCGCCATGGCGATACTCCGGGTTCACCGCCAGGCACGCCAGTTCACCGGCATCCGAATCGGCAATCTGATACAGCGCCGCACAGGCGATGATCATGCCTTCGCGCTCAACCACGCTGAACTGCTCGATCTCGCGCTCCAGCACTTCGCGCGAACGCCGCACCAGAATCCCCTGCTCTTCCAGCGGGCTGATCAAGTCGAGCAAGCCGCCGACGTCTTCAATCGCCGCCTCGCGCACCAGTTCGAATTGCTCTTGCGCAACCAGCGTACCGCCACCGTCACGGGTGAACAGCTCGGTCAGCAGCGCGCCATCCTCGGCGTAACTGACGATATGGCTGCGCGCCACGCCGCCACGGCAGGCTTCGGCGGCGGCATCGAGCAGTTCTGCTTGATAGTTGCTGCTGCCCAGACGCTGCAAATGCGCCGGCACTTGCTGTGGACGCAGTTCGCGCACCAGTTTGCCGTTTTCGTCGATCAGACCGAGGTCGGCACCGAACAGCAGCAACTTGTCCGCGCCCAGGTCGATGGCGGCGCGGGTAGCGACGTCTTCGCAGGCGAGGTTGAAGATTTCACCGGTCGGCGAGTAACCCAGCGGCGACAGCAGCACGATCGAACGCTCATCGAGCAGACGATTGATGCCCTTGCGGTCGACCCGGCGTACTTCGCCGGTGTGGTGATAATCGACACCTTCGAGCACGCCGATCGGCCGTGCAGTCACCAGATTGCCGCTGGCCACGCGCAGACGCGAGCCCTGCATCGGCGAGGACGCCATGTCCATCGACAGCCGCGCTTCGATCGCGATGCGCAACTGGCCCACCGCGTCGATTACACATTCCAGCGTGGCGGCATCAGTGATGCGCATGCCGTGGTGGTAATGCGGAGTCAGGCCGCGAGCGGCGAGGCGGGTTTCAATTTGCGGGCGCGAACCGTGTACCAGCACCAGGCGCACGCCAAGGCTGTGCAACAAGACAAGGTCGTGGACAATGTTGCCGAAATTCGGATGCTCGACGCCGTCGCCGGGCAGCATGACGACGAAGGTGCAATCGCGATGGGCATTGATATAGGGGGACGCGTGACGAAGCCAGTTAACGTATTCGGGCATGAACCTGGGCCTGTAATAAATAGCAGCCGAAAAAAGGGGCGAAACGAAAAACGCACAGCGGGCTGATGGTTATCGTCGGAACAGGCTTGGCGACACGCGCGCTCTCCTCATGAATACGGGTTCAATCCCCACAAATTTAACGACTACCCCCCTGTAGGAGCTGCCGCAGGCTGCGATCTTTTGCTCTTGAAACCAAGATCAAAAGATCGCAGCCTGCGGCAGCTCCTACAAGGGAGGCGTTCAATTGTTCAGGCAGTAATGTTCAATCAGTTGCCGTAATAGATGCACGGTAGGCTGCAAACGTGACATTTCAAGGTACTCGCCGGGCTGATGCGCACAGGCAATGTCGCCAGGGCCGAGGACGATGGTTTCGCAACCGAGGCGCTGAAGATAAGGCGCTTCGGTGCCGAACGCCACTGCTTCGGCGCGGTGGCCGGTAAGCTTTTCGGCGATGCGCACCAGTTCGGCGTCTTCAGCCTGCTCGAACGACGGCACTTCCGGGAACAACGGTTTGTAATCGATTTTCACCTGATGCCGCTCAGCGACCGGGTTGAGCTTGCGCAAAATCTCCGCGCGCAGGACTTTCGGGTCCATGCCCGGCAACGGTCGCAAATCAAATTCCAGCGAACACTGCCCGCAGATACGGTTGGGATTGTCGCCGCCATGGATGCAACCGAAGTTCATCGTCGGTTGCGGCACGCTGAACTGCGGATTGTTGAATTCACGTTGCCACAACAGGCGCAGGCCGCGCAGTTCGCCGATCGCATCGTGCATCGCCTCAAGGGCGCTGTGGCCCAGGCGCGGATCCGACGAATGGCCGCTCTGCCCGAGGATATCGATGCGCTCCATCATGATGCCTTTGTGCATGCGGATCGGCTTGAGCCCGGTCGGCTCGCCGATCACCGCTGCGCGGCCCAATGGACGCCCGGCCTCGGCCAGAGCGCGGGCGCCGGACATCGAGCTTTCTTCATCGCAGGTGGCGAGGATCAACAACGGCTGCTTGAACGGCTGATCGAGCAGCGGCTGCACCGCTTCGATGATCAACGCGAAAAAGCCCTTCATGTCGCAACTGCCGAGGCCGACCCAGCGGCCATCGACTTCGGTGAGCTTCAGCGGATCGGTCTGCCACAACGCATCGTCGTACGGCACGGTGTCGCTGTGCCCGGCCAGCACCAGCCCACCGGGGCCGCTGCCGAAACTGGCGAGCAGGTTGAACTTGCCGGGGCTGACCTGCTGGATGTCGCAGCTGAAACCCAGATCGCCCAGCCAGCCAGCAAGCAAATCGATCACCGCCCGGTTGGATTGATCGAGGTTCGGTTGGGTACAGCTGACCGATGGCGCGGCGATCAGCGCCGCGAACTGGTCTTGCATGGATGGCAAAGGCATCGCTGACTCCAACTCCCGAATTGAAGTCCATCATAGAACCATCTGGCGCTCGGAATAAACCGTCGCAGGGCGTAGGAAGTTCGAGTCCTGTACACTGCACGGCCTTGGCAGCCACGTATTCCCCGGCTGCGCTCCCGATCCTGGATTTTCCGGCCATGCAGAAAGAAACCGAAATCAAACTCCGCGTCAGCCGCGAAACCCTCGCTGCCCTGCGCGAGCACCCGTTACTGAAAAAACGCAACAAAAGTGGCTGGGAACGCCGTGAGTTGATGAACCAGTACTTCGACACCCCCGAGCGCGATCTGGCTCAGGCCAAAGTCGCCCTGCGCCTGCGCAAGGACGGTGACGAAGTGATTCAGACCCTCAAGACCCGTGGCCAGAGCGTCGCCGGTCTGTCCGAGCGTAACGAATACGACTGGAAGTTGCCGAAAGCCAAGCTCGACGTGAAGAAACTCGACGGCGAATGCTGGCCCGAGTCGCTGGCCGAGCTGGACAAGAAAACCCTCAAGCCGATTTTCACCACCGATTTCGTCCGCGAGCGCGCCGAAATCGCCTGGGGCCGTGGCAAGACCAAAGTGGTTATCGAAGCTGCGCTGGATCTAGGTCACGTAGTGGTCGGCAAGCAGAAAGAAGAAATCTGCGAGCTGGAACTGGAACTGCGCGAAGGCGAGCCTGCCGCGCTGCTGGAACTGGCTGCCGAACTGGCCGAAACCCTCGCACTGATGCCGTGCGACATCAGCAAGGCTGAGCGCGGCTATCGTCTGTACGACGCCAACAGCTACTCGCTGAGCCTGCCGGCGCCGGAGCTGACCCCGGAAACCCAACTCGACGACGCGTTTGCCGCACTGAGCTGGCACTTGCTCGGCAGCAGCCAGCGTCTGGCGGAACAGTACCGTTTCAACGGCCACTGGCGCCTGTTGCTCGACTGGGTCGAGAACCTCGCGGAAATGCGCGCCCTGCTCAGCAGCCTCGGCCAGGCCGCACCGCGTCAGTCGACCCACGATTTGCGCGTTGCCCTGGATGCGTTGCTGGAAGACTGGCGTCCACTGGTGCAAGCCGGTATCGAAGACGAAGACGTGCGCAAAGCCGCACCGGAGCAGTTCCTCGAAGAACTCGAAGACCCACGCTGGGGCCTGTTCTCGCTGAACACTTCGCGCTGGTTGCTGGCCCGCACCTGGACCGCCGAGCGCAACGTACGTGGTAACCGTCAGGGCGGCGCGCAATTGCACAGCTGGCTGCCGCGCACCTTGGGCGAAGAAGCGACGGCTCTGCAATTGCAGCGTTATCAGCAGCAGCCGGAAGATCTGGCTGAGCAACTGCCGCGCATCGAACGCATTCAGGTCTGGCTGCACCACGCCCGCAACGTGCTGGACATCGCGGAAATGGATCGCCTGTACGGCGAGTTGAACAAATTGGCGCAACTGGCCAACGAACCGACGATCACTGACGAACTGCTCGATGCACGCAAGCAGCAGGCGATTGCGGTTTACCAGAATCGTGCATGGAAAATGCTGCTGCGCATGTAACACCGCTAAAAGATCGCAGCCTTCGGCAGCTCCTACAGGGTGTACACCCGCCCCATGTAGGAGCTGCCGCAGGCTGCGATCTTTTGCTTTACGGCAATACAGGCAAACTCGTGGTGGATTTGATCTCCGACAACGCCACAATCGAATTCACTTCCTGTATCCCCGGCACCAGCGACAGCTTTTCGAAGAAAAAACGCTCATACGCCTCGATGTCCGCCGCGACAATGCGCAACAGAAAATCCACCGCGCCCATCAGCACATAACATTCCAGCACCTCCGGAAACTCCCGAATCGCCTCGGTGAATTCAGTGAAGTTCGAACGCCCGTGCGCGTTGAGTTTGATCTCGGCAAAGATTTGCGTGTTGAGGCCAATCTTCTTGCGATCAAGCAAGGTCACCTGGCCACGAATGATCCCCTCCTCTTTCATCCGCTGAATCCGCCGCCAGCACGGCGATTGCGACAGGCCGACCTGCTCGGCGATCTGCGCGCTCGACAGTGAAGCGTCCTCTTGCAGGAGGGCGAGAATCTTGCGGTCGTAGCCGTCCAGCTCACTGTGCATAGATAAACCTCTAATTGACTCTTCTACGAATTGATCCTTTCGATCATTCGCCAATAACGCCGATCATAGCCAAGAAATACCCCGCACCGAATGTAAAAATTCCTCCAGAGATTTTGGAGACTCGTCATGCCCCACCTCGAAGCCGTCACCACCACACCGACCCGCGCCGACGTCTGGAACGTCAGCAACGCCCATTGCCTGGCGCAATATCAAATCCTCGCCGAGGCCGAGCCGGATTTGCTGGTGCGGGTGCTGAATTTGTTTGCCCTGCAATTTCTCACGCCTGAGCAAGTCAACGTGCAGCGCATGGACGATCTGCTGTCGATCGAACTCGTCATGGGCGGCCTCAGCTGGCATCGCGCGCAAGTGATCGCGGAAAAACTTCGTAACCTGATCAGCGTCTGCTCGGTGGATCTGCAAAACGCCAACAGCGCTTGGGATGCACCTGCGCAAGCGGCCGGCTGACAAATCCGGCAACGGCTTCGTCGGGTAGTGGCCCAACAGTCTGCCGGGCCGCGACTATCCTTTGGCGCACTGTCGCTTAAAAGGAAGCCCGCATGTCCGTTCAACTCGCCACTCAGGACCGCTGGCTGGAACTCAATGATGTATTGCGTGAACTGGTCGCCCAGGGCTTTATCGGCCAGGACGCGGCGGAGCAGGCGCTGAATGCGCGCCGTCGCCACGCCGCGAATGGCCAGATGCATCCGCTGGAATTCATCGCCAGCCAGCAACTCGACGACCTCAGTCGCCCGGGCAAACACCTCGACCTGGAGAGCCTGACCCTGTGGCTGGCGCAACAGGCCGGCCAGCCGTATTTGCGCATCGACCCGTTGAAGATCAACGTCGCCGCGATCACGCCGCTGATGTCTTACGCTTTTGCGCAACGGCACAAAATTCTCGCTGTGGCCGTCGACCGTGATGCGGTAACCGTGGCCAGCGCTCAGCCTTACGTCACCGGTTGGGAGGCTGACCTGACTCACGTGCTGAAGTTGCCGATCAAACGGGTAATGGCCAACCCGGCGGACATCCAGCGCTTCAGCGTCGAGTTCTTTCGACTGGCCAAATCGGTCAGCGGCGCCAGCAATGCTGACGCCCAGGGCGGCAACCTCGGCAATTTCGAACAACTGCTCAATCTCGGTGCCAGCGATCAGGAGCCGGACGCCAACGACGCGCACATCGTCAACATCGTCGACTGGCTGTTCCAGTACGCCTTCCAGCAGCGCGCCAGCGATATCCACATCGAACCGCGTCGCGAGCAAGGCACCGTGCGTTTTCGCATCGACGGCGTGCTGCACAACGTCTATCAATTCCCGCCGCAGGTGACCATGGCGATCGTCAGTCGCCTGAAAAGCCTGGGGCGGATGAACGTCGCCGAAAAGCGCAAACCGCAGGACGGCCGGGTCAAGACCAAGACCCCGGAGGGCGGCGAAGTCGAGTTGCGCCTGTCGACGCTGCCCACCGCGTTCGGCGAAAAAATGGTCATGCGGATTTTTGACCCGGAAGTGTTGCTCAAGGATTTCGATCAACTGGGCTTCAGCGCCGACGACCTGCGGCGCTGGCAAGACATGACCCGCCAGCCCAACGGCATCATTCTGGTCACCGGGCCGACTGGTTCGGGCAAGACCACCACGCTGTACACCACGCTGAAGAAACTGGCGACGCCGGAAGTGAACCTCTGCACAATCGAAGACCCGATCGAAATGGTCGAGCCGGCGTTCAACCAGATGCAGGTGCAGCACAACATCGACCTGAGCTTCGCCGCCGGGGTGCGTGCGCTGATGCGGCAAGACCCGGACATCATCATGATCGGCGAGATCCGCGATCTGGAAACCGCCGAAATGGCGATTCAGGCAGCGCTGACCGGGCACTTGGTGCTGTCGACCCTGCACACCAACGACGCGCCCAGCGCGATCAGTCGTCTGCTCGAACTCGGCGTGCCGCATTACTTGATCAAAGCCACCGTGCTCGGGGTCATGGCCCAGCGTCTGGTGCGCACTCTGTGCCCGCACTGCAAGGCGCCGCTGACGCTGGAGGAAGAAGACTGGCAAACCCTGACCCGCCCGTGGCAAGCGCCGCTGCCGGGCAATGCGCAGCGCGCGATCGGCTGCGTCGAATGTCGCGACACCGGTTATCACGGCCGCGCTGGGGTTTACGAAATCATGCAACTGAGCGACAGCCTCAAGGCGTTCATCACCCCGGACACCGATCTCGCGGCGATCCGCCGCCAGGCCTTCAAGGAAGGTATGCGCAGCTTGCGTCTGTCCGGCGCGCAGAAGGTTGCGGCAGGGCTGACCACGGTTGAAGAGGTGCTGCGGGTGACGCCGCAGAGTGAGCTGAAATAGCCCCTCACGGAACTGGATCAGGGGATTGGCAATCCAACGCCGTAGTTAACCCCCAGGAGTCACCTCATCATGCGTCTCAAACTTGCTGTCGCCACCTTGGCCTTGCTGTCCCTTCCCGTTGGTTCGGCCATGGCGGACAGCTTTTGGCGTAACGTCATTTCGTCCGGAGCGACCACCGGTTCGACCTACCTGACCTTCAAGGATCACAAGCTGATCATCGCCGCGCAGGACGATGCCGGCAGCTTCGTTGCCAGTGACGGCGGGATTCGCGGGCCGTACCTGGAAGCGGCGATGCAGAAAGTCCGCGCCGACAATCCGGGCCTGCAGGCGACTGATATGGAATTGGCCAACGCGATTCTGGCGAAGAACGCTGTAGCTTCCGAGTAACTCAAAAGCAAAAGATCGCAGCCTGCGGCAGCTCCTACATGTGAATGCGTTCCCATGTAGGAGCTGCCGCAGGCTGCGATCTTTTGATCTTCAGCGGTAATCGTCCACCGGGACGCAGGCGCAAAACAGGTTGCGGTCACCGTAAACGTTATCGACCCGATTCACCGCCGGCCAATATTTATGCGCCTTGGTGTGTGCATCCGGGGTGATGCCTTGTTCGATACTGTATGGCCGTTCCCACACGCCGGTGACATCAGCCAAAGTATGCGGCGCCCGTTTCAGCGGGTTGTCCTCGGCCGGCCAATTGCCGTTCTGCACCTCGGTGATTTCCGCACGAATGCTCAACATTGCGCCGATAAACCGATCCAGCTCAGCCTTGGATTCACTCTCGGTCGGCTCGACCATCAAGGTCCCCGGCACCGGGAATGACATGGTTGGCGCATGGAAACCGTAATCCATCAAACGTTTGGCAACATCCTCTTCACTGATCCCGGTCTGCGCCTTCAACGGCCGCAAATCGAGAATGCATTCGTGCGCCACCCGCCCGTTGCGCCCGGTGTACAGCACGGGAAACGCGCCGGATAAATGCTGTGCCAGATAATTTGCCGCAAGAATCGCCACTTCACTGGCGTCCGCCAGTTGCGGGCCCATCATGGCGATGTACATCCAACTGATCGGCAAAATACTCGCGCTGCCCCACGGCGCCGCACTGACCGCGCCGTTCTGCGCCAGCGGCCCGTCGATCGGCACCACCGGGTGATTGGCAACGAACGGCGCCAGATGCGCACGAATGCCGATCGGCCCCATGCCAGGCCCGCCGCCACCATGGGGAATGCAGAAGGTTTTGTGCAAATTCATGTGCGACACGTCGGCGCCAATGTCCGCCGGCCGCGCCAGCCCGACCTGCGCATTGAGGTTGGCGCCGTCCATGTACACCTGACCGCCGTGCCGGTGGATCACTTCGCAGATCTCGCTGATGCCCTCCTCGTACACGCCATGGGTCGACGGATAGGTCGCCATCAGACAGGACAACTTATCCCCAGCCTCCGCCGCTTTCGACTTCAGATCCTCCAGATCAACGTTACCCGCTTCGTCGCATTCGACGATGACCACACGCATCCCGGCCATCTGCGCCGATGCCGGGTTGGTACCGTGAGCTGAGGATGGAATCAGGCAAATATCCCGCGCACCCTGCTGCCGGCTCTCATGATATTTACGAATCGCCAGCAACCCCGCGTATTCACCCTGCGCACCGGAATTGGGCTGCATGCAGATCGCATCGAAGCCGGTGATCGCACATAACCAGCGTTCCAGCTCTTCGATCATCAGCGTGTAACCGACGGCCTGCTCGCGCGGCACGAACGGATGCAGGTTGGCGAACTGCGGCCAGGTAATCGGGATCATCTCGCTGGTGGCATTGAGTTTCATGGTGCAGGAGCCCAGCGGGATCATCGACTGATTGAGCGCCAGATCCTTGTTCTCCAGTTGCTTGAGATAGCGCAGCATCTCGGTTTCGCTCTGATGCGCGTTGAACACCGGATGGCGCAGGTACGGCGTTGTGCGCTGAAGGTTGTCGGGGATGCCTGAGGTCAGTGCCTCGGCGTCAAGATCGTCGACGGTCAACCCGTGATCAGCTCCGAGCAATACATCGAACAGTTTGGCGACGGTATTTTCATCGCACGTTTCATCAAGGCTCAGCCCTACCCGGCCACGGCCGAGAATCCTCAGGTTGATCTGCACAGCCTGGGCACTCTCGATAATCGCGGTTTGTGCGCCGCCGACGTCCAGCGTCAACGTGTCGAAAAATTGCGCGTTGAGGCGTTTCAGCCCATGCCGCTCAAGCCCTGCCGCCAGAATGCAGGTCAACCGATGCGTACGCTGAGCGATGCGCTTCAAGCCTTCCGGGCCGTGATAGACCGCATAGAAACTGGCGATATTGGCCAACAATACCTGCGCGGTGCAAATGTTCGAATTGGCCTTCTCGCGGCGAATATGTTGCTCGCGGGTTTGCAACGCCATGCGCAGCGCCACGTTGCCGCGAGCGTCCTTCGACACACCGATGATCCGCCCGGGGATCGCCCGTTTGTATTCCTCGCGACTGGCAAAAAATGCTGCATGCGGGCCGCCGTAACCCATCGGCACACCAAATCGCTGAGACGAGCCGAACACCACATCAGCGCCCAGTTCGCCCGGTGGCGTCAGCAACAACAGGCTCAACAAATCCGTCGCGACGCAGGCCAGCGCCTGTTGCGCATGCAGATGATCGATCAATGGCCGCAGATCGCGGATCTCGCCATGGGTGTCGGGATACTGCAGCAGCGCGCCGAACACCTGGTGCTGCTTCAAGTTATCCACAGCGTCGACGATCACCTCGAAGCCAAACCCTTCGGCGCGCGTCTGCACCACGGAAATGGTCTGCGGATGACAGTTCTCATCGACGAAAAACACATTGCTCTTCGACTTCGCCACGCGCTTGGCCAGCGCCATGGCTTCGGCCCCCGCCGTGGCTTCATCGAGCAGCGAGGCGTTGGCCAATTCCAGACCGGTGAGGTCGATGGTCAGTTGCTGGAAATTCAGCAGCGCTTCGAGCCGGCCCTGGGCGATCTCCGGTTGATACGGCGTATAGGCGGTGTACCAACCGGGATTTTCCAGCACATTGCGCAGGATAACCGTCGGCGTCAGGGTGCCGTGGTAGCCCATGCCGATCAGGCTGGTCCAGACCTGGTTCTGCTCGGCATAACCGCGCAGTCTGGCCAGCGCCGCTTGTTCATCGAGGGCGGGCGGCAGATCCAGTGCGCGATTGAAGCGAATGCCCGGCGGCACGGTCTGTTCGATCAGTTCGGCGCGACTGCCGAGGCCGAGGCTGTCGAGCATCGCTTGTTGCTCGGCGGCATCCGGGCCGAGGTGGCGGCGCAGGAAGGCATCGGGATCGCGTAACTGGCTCAGGGACGGCAACTGGGACATGACGGGCTCTCTCTTGGCTGGCGCTCGGCGTCAATGCAACACGGTCAAACCAGCATAGCAGCCGATGTGGCAACCCATTTTCAGTGCACCGCGTACCCCTGTAGGAGTGAGCCTGCTCGCGATAGCGGTGTGTCAGTCAGCATTAATGTGTCTGAAAGAACGCTATCGCGAGCAGGCTCACTCCTACAGGGGATTTGTATCGCCCATGAAAAAGCCCCGACAGGTCGGGGCTTTGGGTGTTGCTTAACGCTTACTCGCCGATAGCAGCCTTGTAAGCAGCAGCGTCGAGCAGCTTGTCCAGCTCGGCCTTGTCGCTTGGCTTGAGCTTGAAGATCCAGGCACCGTACGGGTCGGAGTTCAGCAGTTCCGGGGAGCCGCTCAGCTCTTCGTTGATCGCGATGACTTCACCGCTGATCGGCGAATAGATGTCGGAGGCGGCTTTCACCGATTCAACGACGCCAGCCTGATCTTCAGCGGCGAAGACTTTGCCCACTTCGGTCAGCTCGACGAACACCACATCGCCCAGCGCTTCCTGCGCGTGATCGCTGATGCCCACGGTGACGGTGCCGTCAGCTTCCAGACGTGCCCATTCATGACTTTCGGCAAAACGCAGTTCAGCGGGGATATTGCTCATCTTCGGTGTCCTCGGAATTGGGTCAGCGGTCATGCCCGCCAAAAAAGGTTAGATCAAAGTTTTGCCATGGCGTACGAAGGTCGGTTTGACCACCCGTACCGGGTACCACTTGCCACGGATTTCCACTTCGGCGCGGTCGGCAGTGGCCATCGGAACACGCGCCAGGGCAATCGATTTGCTTAGCGTAGGGGAGAAACTACCACTGGTGATCTCTCCTTCGCCAACATCGGCGATACGAACCACTTGATGAGCACGCAAAACACCGCGTTCTTCCAGCACCAGGCCGACCAGTTTATGCGCCACGCCGGCGGTTTTTTCCGCCTCCAGCGCAGCGCGACCGATGAACTGACGCGAGGCCGGTTCCCAAGCGATGCTCCAGGCCATGTTCGAGGCCAGCGGGGATACGTCCTGATGAATGTCCTGACCGTAGAGGTTCATCCCGGCTTCAACCCGCAGGGTGTCGCGGGCACCGAGGCCGATCGGGGAAATGCCGGCACCGACCAGGTCGTTGAAGAAACCCGGCGCCTGATTGGCTGGCAGGCAGATTTCCAGGCCATCTTCACCGGTGTAACCGGTGCGGGCGATGAACCAGTCGCCGTCGGTGTAGCCTTCAAAGGGTTTCAGGTGCTGGATCAGCGTGGCGCGTGACTGGGTCACCAGTTCGGCAATCTTCTGCCGGGCCTGCGGGCCCTGAATAGCGAGCATCGCCAGCTCGGAGCGCTCGTGCAGTTGCACGTCGTAATCGCCGAGCTGCGCGTTCATCCAGGCCAGATCCTGATCGCGGGTGGAGGCGTTGAACACCAGACGATACGCATCGTCGAGGCGGTAGACGATCATGTCGTCGACGATGCCGCCGCGCTCGTTGAGCATGGTGCTGTACAACGCACGGCCGGGGCGGTGCAGGCGCTCGACGTCATTGGCCAGCAAATGCTGCAGCCAGCCCTTGGCCTGGGGGCCGGTGACATCGATCACGGTCATGTGGGATACATCGAACACCCCGCAATCGCGGCGCACCTCGTGGTGTTCCTCGACCTGCGAGCCGTAATGCAGTGGCATGTCCCAACCGCCAAAATCGACCATCTTCGCGCCGAGGGCGAGATGCAGGTCATACAGAGGCGTACGCTGTCCCATGGGTTTCTCCTTCCGGGCGTGGCGAAGGTGCGGACCGCCGCTGCACGGACGAAAGCCTTGAAATATAAGGCTCTCAGCCGATTCCAGCGAACGGGTCTGTCAGACGAACCGTACCGAATGCCGCGCATTGTAGCCGCATGATTGAGGACTGACGACTAAGTGTTTCGGTGCGCCGAGCGGCGGATCAGACCAATGACCGGCAACAGTCCGACCAGAACCAGGGTCAGCGCCGGCAACGACGCCCGCGCCCATTCGCCTTCGCTGGTCATTTCAAAGATCCGCACCGCCAGCGTGTCCCAGCCAAACGGGCGCATCAGCAGGGTCGCGGGCATTTCCTTGAGCACATCGACGAACACCAGCAACGCCGCACTCAATGTGCCGGGCAACAAAAGTGGCAGATACACTTTGAAAAAAAGTTGCGGCCCACTGACACCGAGGCTACGTGCTGCTTCGGGCAAAGAGGGCCGTATACGCGCCAGACTGTTTTCCAGCGGGCCGTAAGCGACTGCGATAAAGCGCACCAGATACGCCATCAACAATGCTGCCAGACTGCCAAGCAGCAACGGTTTACCGGCGCCACCGAGCCAGCCGGAAAGCGGAATCACCAGCTCGCGATCCAGATAACTGAACGCCAGCATGATCGACACCGCCAACACCGAACCCGGCAAGGCGTAACCGAGATTGGCCAGACCAACGCCGGAGTTGATCGCCGGCGTCGGCGCCAATCGCCGGGCGAAGGCCAGCAGCAACGCAACGCTGACGGTGATCAACGCGGCCATGCCACCTAGATAGAGGGTGTGCAGGATCAGCCCGGCGTAGCGCTCATCCAGATCGAAACGCCCGCGCTGCCAGAACCAGACGATCAGTTGCAGCATCGGAATCACGAAGGCGCAGGCGAACACCAGTCCGCACCAGCTCATCGCCGCGAGGGCTTTGAATCCGCGCAGGTGATACAGCGCTTTCACCCGAGGCCGCTCGTTGCTCGCCCGGTTGGCGCCGCGCGCGCGACGCTCGCCGTACAGCACCAGCATCACCACCAGCAGCAACAGACTCGCCAGTTGCGCTGCGCTCGGCAGGCTGAAGAAGCCGTACCAGGTTTTGTAGATCGCCGTGGTGAAGGTGTCGAAGTTGAACACCGACACGGCGCCGAAATCGGCGAGGGTTTCCATCAGCGCCAGCGCCACGCCGGCACCGATCGCCGGGCGCGCCATCGGCAACGCCACCCGCCAGAAGGCCTGCCACGGTGATTGGCCGAGCACCCGCGCCGCTTCCATCAGGCCTTTGCCCTGCGCGAGAAACGCGGTGCGGGCCAGCAGGTAAACGTATGGATAGAAGACCAGCACCAACACGATGATCACCCCGCCGGTGGAGCGCACTCGCGGCAGGCGCAGGCCTGTGCCGAACCATTCGCGCAGCAGGGTTTGCACGGGGCCGGCGAAGTCGAGCAGGCCGACGAAGACGAAGGCCAGCACGTACGCGGGAATGGCGAAGGGCAACATCAGCGCCCAGTCGAGCCAGCGCCGCCCGGGGAATTCGCAGAGGCTGGTGAGCCACGCCAGGCTGACGCCGAGCAGGGTCACGCCGACACCGACGCCGAGTACCAGCGTCAGGGTGTTGCCGAGCAGGCGTGGCATCTGGGTTTGCCACAGGTGCGACCAGATTTGTTGGTCGATGGTCTGCCAGGACAGCAGCAGAACACTCAGGGGCAGCAGCACCAGCGCGGCGATGGTGAAGACGATGGGGTACCAGCGGCGTTGGGCGGGGTGGGCCAAGAGGTTCTCTAATAAATCGTGGGGCGACGCAAGAGTAATGCCGGCCCCATATTGTGGCGAGGGGATTTATCCCCGATCGGATGCGCAGCATTCGTAAAAGCTACGCACGCGGTGAATCAGAAAGCCTTCATCAAGGGCATTGGGGGTGCTTCGCACCCCATCGGGGATAAATCCCCTCGCCACAGAATATAACCCAGGCGTTAGTTCCAACCCGCGCGATCCATCATGCGGATCGCTTCAGCCTGACGCTTGCCCGCCACTTCCACCGGCAACGTATCAGCAATGAACTTGCCCCACGCCGCCACTTCTTCCGAAGGCGCGACCGCCGGGTTGGCCGGGAACTCCTGGTTCACGTCAGCAAAAATCTTCTGCGCTTCCGGCGTGGTCATCCACTCAACCAAAGCCTTGGCCGCTTCCGGGTGCGGCGCATGTTTGGTCAGGCCGATGCCCGACAGGTTCACATGCACGCCGCGATCCGCCTGATTAGGCCAGAACAGTTTCACCGGCAGCTCCGGCTTCTGCTTGTGCAGGCGACCGTAGTAGTAAGTGTTGACGATGCCGACGTCACACTGGCCGGCATTGATTGCCTCCAGCACTGCAACGTCATCGGAGAACACGTCGGTGGACAGGTTATTCACCCAGCCCTTGAGGATTTCCTCAGTCTTCGCCGCGCCGTGAACTTCGATCATGGTCGCGGTCAGCGACTGGTTGTAGACCTTCTTCGCCGTGCGCAGGCACAGGCGCCCTTCCCAGTTCTTGTCGGCCAGTGCTTCATAAGTCGTCAGTTCGCCCGGCTTCACCCGTTCGGTGGAGTAAGCGATGGTGCGTGCGCGCAGGCTCAGGCCCGTCCAGGCGTGAGTGGACGAGCGATATTGCAGGGGAATGTTGGCGTCGATGGTTTTCGAGGTGAACGGCTGGAGAATGCCCATCTGCTCGGCCTGCCAGAGGTTGCCGGCATCAACGGTGAGCAGCAGGTCGGCGGTGGCGTTTTCACCTTCGGCCTTGATGCGCTGCATCAACGGCGCTTCCTTGTCGGTGATGAACTTGATCTTCACCCCGGTCTTGGCGGTGTAGGCATCGAATACCGGTTTGATCAGCTCATCGATGCGCGACGAATAAACCACCACCTCATCAGCGGCCTGGGCCGTGGTGCTACCGATCAGGGTCAGGGCCAGTGCGGTCAGAAGACGCTTGGGTGCCAACATGGGAGTGGTCTCTCGGTCGGGAAATGTGGGCCAAATGATAAGGACTCACATTTACCACCTCAATCGAACTCTTTTTGAAGGAGTTACCAGATGTTGCATGATTGCCCCCTCACTGTAGGAGCTGCCGCAGGCTGCGATCTTTTGATGTTGTTTTTGAGATCAAAAGATCGCAGCCTTCGGCAGCTCCTACAGGGGAATGCATTACAACTGTAGGAGTGAGCCTGCTCGCGATGAGGCCATCAACCTCAATGAAGTGTCAGGCCTTGGCCAAGGCCGGAAGATCCCCGGTCAACCCGAGGGCCTCCCGCACAAAAAGCGCTTTCGCCTCGGGCATCTGCTCCACCAGCTTCAACCCGGCATTGCGCAACCAGCGCACCGGCAACGGATCGGCCTGAAACAACCGCTCAAACCCTTCCATCGCCGCCATCAGCGCAAGGTTATGCGGCATGCGCCGGCGCTCGTAGCGGCTCAGCACCTTCACATCCGCCAGACGCTCACCACGCTCGGCCGCCTGCAACAACACTTCCGCCAGCACCGCCGCATCGAGGAAACCAAGGTTCACACCCTGCCCCGCCAACGGGTGAATGGTGTGCGCCGCATCGCCGATCAACGCCAGGCCTTCAGCCACATAACGCTTGGCATGGCGCTGACGCAGCGGCACGCACAATCGCGGATCAGCACTGATCACTTCGCCCAGACGCCCTTCAAAGGCGCGCTCCAGCTCACGGCAGAAATCCGCTTCATCCAGCGCCATCAAGCGCTCGGCTTCGCTCGGCGTGGTCGACCAGACGATCGAACACCAATCCTGCTGCCCGTCACGCTCCAGCGGCAAAAACGCCAGCGGCCCGTGATCGGTAAAGCGCTGCCATGCGGTCGACTGGTGCGGCTGGCTGCTGCGCACGCTGGTGACGATGGCGTGGTGCATGTAATCCCATTCACGAGTGGCCATCCCGGTGAGACGACGAACCGCCGAGTTGGCGCCGTCAGCGGCAATCACCAGCGGCGCGCGTAACTGACGACCATCGGCCAGCGTCAGAAACCAGTCATCGCCCGAGCGGCGCATCTGCTCCAGCCGTGCATTGGCGAGCATGCCCAGATCGCAATCGTGCAAACGGTCGAGCAAAGCGTCCTGAACTACACGGTTTTCGACGATATGCCCGAGCACTTCGGCGTGTACGCTGCTCGCCGAGAAATGAATCTGCCCGGTGCCGCTGCCATCCCACACGTGCATGTCGGTGTACGGGCTGCTGCGCCGTGCGGCGATGCCGTCCCACACGCCAAGGCGTTCGAGAATCCGCTGGCTCGCCGCTGACAGCGCGCTCACTCGCGGTTCAAACGCCGCGTCGGCATCGAACGGTTTGACGCTAAGCGGGCTGCCGTCGAGCAGCAGCACTTCCAGCCCGCTGTCCTGCAACGCCAACGCCAGGGCGCTGCCGACCATTCCGGCTCCGACAATCAGCAGATCTGCGCGCATGTCCATGCTTTAAGCCTGTCTCGCTTGCGGCTTGAGCCGCACGTAAAGGGTTTTACCGACCCGCGCCACCAGATTGCCAGCGCCGTCATGAATGTCGACCTGCAACTGCGGCAGGTATTTCTCGCCATTGGCGGTCTGCCGGCGGATCTCGCCGAGCAGTGTCTCGTCGATGCTGAACCGGGCAAACACCGGGCCTTTGCCCGGCGCGATGAAATCGATGTCGGCAGCCTTGTCCCAGACGATGTACTTCGAGCCAAGGTTTTCCATGAGCATCAACATGAAGAACGGATCGACCATCGAATACAAACTGCCGCCAAACTGCGTGCCGACGTAATTGCGGTTGTACCAGCCAAGGCCCATCGATACTTGAACGTCGCGGAAGTCATCGCTGATGTGCCGAACGCGCACACCGGCGCCGAGGTACGGCGGGTAGAAGGTCATGATCCAGCGCATCAACCGCGCCTTGCCGAATTTATTCGTCAACCACTTAAGCATCCGGACGCGTCCCCAACCCCATGGCCTGACGCGCAAACCAGCGCTTGGCCGGTGGCAACAGATCGAGACCGAGCAAGCCGATGTTGCGCCCCAGCGAAACCAGCGGCTGCGTGCTGCCAAACAAGCGCGTGACCTGATCGGAGAAGCCCACGGTGAGGTCCTGATCGAGACGCTGACGCTCGCGATACGCCTGCAACGTGGCGAAATCGCCCAGCGGTTTATCGCTGGCCAGCAGTGCAGCAGCCAAGGCATCGGCATCGCGCAGCGACAGGTTGAAACCCTGTCCGGCTATCGGGTGCAGGCTGTGCGCCGCATTGCCGAGCACGGCCAGATGCGAGCGCACTTGCTCTTCGGCCTCGACCAGCGTCAGCGGATATAAATGCCGAGCGCCGACCTGTTTCAACGTGCCGAGGCGATAACCGAACACGCCCTGCAATTCGCTGAGGAAATCACGCTCGCTCAAATCGGCCAAGCGCTGCGCATCCATGCCCAGACGCGTCCAAACCAAAGCGCAGCGGTTGTCCGGCAGCGGCAGCAGCGCCATCGGCCCCTCGTCGGTGAAGCGCTCGAAAGCCATGCCGTTATGCGCTTCGCTCGGGGTGATGTTGGCGATCAGCGCGCTCTGGTTGTACGGACGCTTGCGCACGTTGATGCCCAACTGTTCGCGCAGCCCGGAGCGACCGCCATCGGCGAGCACCGCGAGGTCGCTTTCCAGCGTGGTTTCATCGTTAAGGGTCAGGCGATAGCCGTCAGGCAGCGGTTCCATGCGCGTGACTTCTGCCGGGCAACGCCAGCTGATCACGTCCTTATCGACGTGCTGCCACAGGCACTGGCCGAGCCAGGCGTTTTCCACCACATAACCGAGTGCCGGCACGCCCTCTTCCATCGCCGACAAACGCGCGGTGGAGAAGCGGCCACGGTCGGAGACGTGAATCTGTTTGATCGGCTCGGCGCGGCGGGAGATTTCCTGCCACACGCCCAAGCGTTGATAAATCTGCCGCGAGCCGAAAGACAGCGCCGACGAACGTGCGTCGTAGCTTGGCTGCCAACTGTCGCCGGGGGCGAACGGCTCGATCAGCACGATCTTCCAGCCGCGCGCCTTGGCCCCGGCCTGCAAGGCCAACGCCAGACTGGCGCCGACCAGACCGCCACCGATGATTGCCAGATTGACTCGACTCATGCCGCGTGTGTCCTTGCTTGCGCCATCAGCGCTTCGATTTCAGCGACGCTTTTCGGTACGCCGGTGGTGAGGATTTCACAGCCAGTCTTGGTCACGACCACGTCGTCCTCGATGCGCACGCCAATGCCGCGCCATTTCTTCGCGACGTTTTGATTGTCCGGGGCAATGTAGATGCCCGGCTCCACGGTCAGCGCCATGCCGACTTCGAGCACGCGCCATTCGCCGCCGACTTTGTACTCGCCGACGTCGTGAACATCCATGCCCAGCCAGTGGCCGGCGCGGTGCATGTAAAACGCTTTGTAGGCTTCGCTGGCGATTAACTCGTCAACCTCGCCTTGCAGCAATCCGAGTTTCACCAGCCCCGTGGTGATCACCCGAACCGTGGCCTCGTGCGCCTGATTCCAGTGTTTGTTCGGGGCGATTTCGGCGAACGCGGCTTCCTGCGAGGCCAGCACCAATTCGTAGATCGCTTTCTGCTCGGGCGAAAACTTGCCGTTGACCGGCCAAGTACGAGTGATGTCGCTGGCGTAGCAGTCGATCTCGCAACCGGCGTCGATCAACACCAGATCGCCGTCCTTGAGCAACGCGTCATTCTGCTGGTAATGCAGGATGCAGCTGTTGCGTCCGGCGGCGACGATCGAACCGTAAGCGGGCATTTTCGCCCCGCCCTTGCGGAATTCGTAGTCGAGTTCGGCTTCGAGGCTGTACTCGTAGAGCCCGGCCCGACTGGCCTGCATCGCGCGAATGTGGGCTTGCGCCGAGATCCGTGCGGCTTCGCGCATGACCTTCACTTCTGCCGCCGATTTATACAGGCGCATGTCGTGCAGCAGATGATCCAGGGCAACGAATTCGTTCGGCGGCTGCGCGCCGAGGTGCGCTTTGGAGCGGATGACGTTGATCCAGTCCATCAAGTGACGGTCGAATTCGGGGTTGCTGCCCATCGCCGAATACACCCGGTCGCGGCCTTCGATCAGGCCCGGGAGGATGTCGTCGATGTCGGTGATCGGGAAAGCGTCGTCGGCACCGAAGTCGCGGATCGCGCCTTCCTGCCCTGCGCGCAGGCCGTCCCACAATTCGCGTTCGGCGTTGCGTTCACGGCAGAACAGCACGTACTCGCCGTGCTCGCGGCCGGGCATCAGGACGATGACAGCTTGCGGCTCGGGAAATCCGCTGAGGTACTGAAAATCGCTGTCCTGACGGTAGACGTGCTCGACGTCGCGGTTGCGAATCGCCACCGCGGCGGCGGGCAGGATCGCGATGCTGTTGGGTTCCATCTGCGCCATCAGGGCCTTGCGGCGACGGCTGTATTCCGCTTTGGGGATATGGGTCATGGGCAGATGGCTTTCCCTGGCACGCGATTAATGCAGCGACGGTTTGGCGGCTGGCGGCACGTCGGTTTTCTTGGTTTCCGAGAACAGCAACAGAGGCGCGACGCGCAGGTACTCCATGACTTCCATGTAATCGGTTTCGCCGTCTTCGGATTCTTCCAGTGCATCTTGCACCTGGGAAATGGCGGCCAGATCCTGCAACACTTCGGTGGCTTCAGTGCTGAGCATGCTGCTGTCGCGGCAGTTCAGGCCGAAACCGCTGAGGAAGCCCTGGCACCACTCGCCCAGTGCCGCGGCGCGGTCAGCCAGCGGTGCGTCATCGGTCGGCAGCAGCAGGACAACGGTGACGTCGTCGCCGGTCAGCTCGCCTTTGACCATCTCTTGCAGGCCGATCAGGGCGTTGCGGACGTTGTCCTGGATGTCGCCTTCGAGCAGTTCGGCGGCGTCGATCAACCAGCCTTCGTTATCGAAGCCGGCACCGGCGCAGCTGCGTCCGAGCAGCACGCCATGCAGTTCGGCAGGCGAGACGTTGTGGCCGCTGGAGGTCAGCAGGGTGGCAAAGGCTTGGTACGGGGAATTCGCAATGGTCATGGGCAGCTAGGCGCCAGACGGCGCTATGTCTAGAATGAAGGCCTTGTATCCTACATCGACAGACTCGCCAAGACTATTAAAGGCTGTCCGCCAGCTATCCCATCAGACAGACTCCGACCCAGTGGACACAATGGAAGACACCGACCTGCAAGCGCTGATGGCCAGACTCGAACTGCTGATTGGCCGAGTCGAGCAACTTAAGAGTCAAAATGCACTCTTACTAGCTCAGGAAAAGACCTGGCGCGAGGAACGCGCTCACCTCATTGAAAAAAACGAAATCGCCCGGCGTAAGGTCGAATCGATGATTTCGCGCCTCAAGGCCCTGGAGCAAGACTCATGAGTTCAAGCAATAGCGTCACCGTGCAGATACTCGATAAAGAATATTCGATCATCTGCCCGCAGGAAGAACGCAGCAATCTGGTCAGCGCCGCGCGCTACCTCGATGGCAAGATGCGCGAGATTCGCAGCAGCGGCAAAGTCATCGGCGCCGATCGCATCGCCGTGATGGCCGCGCTGAACATCACCCACGACCTCTTGCACAAAGAAGAGCGTCCGGATATCCAGGCCAGCGGTTCGACCCGTGAACAGGTGCGCGACTTGCTCGATCGTGTCGATCTGGTACTCGCCGACGATCAGACCAACACCAAGGGCTGATTCGACTGGCCGCTTGCGGTATACTCGCGGCACTCCCTGGGGTGCTTGCCAGTTGACGATGTCCCTGAGCCGATTCGCACTACCCTGGAAGTTGCACGTTGGGCTGGTGTGCATGTCCGCTAGACGGAAAGCCTTAAAGTCTACTGCATCTTCCACCTTGAACTTTCGGGTTCAAGGGCTAAGTTGACAGCGGTTCATCCGGGGAGCCTGATTCGAATCCGATGTCGGTGAAAACCGCCATCGGATTTTTTATGCGTACGTTTTCGTCCAACCTGCCGAAGCCGAACCATGACCGAACCCGCGCTGCTGCCCCGCCCGCAACTCCGCCGCCTGCTGCGCAAGGCGCGCCGCTCGCTGAGCAAAAGCGAGCAACGCCAGGCCGCCAAAGGCCTCTACCGGCAACTGGCGCAAGACCCGCACTTTCGCCGGGCCAAACACATCTCTCTGTATTTACCCACCGACGGTGAAATCGATCCGCGTCTGTTGCTGCGTGAAGCACAGCGTCGAGGCAAGGCGACTTACCTGCCGGTGCTGAGTGCCTGGCCGCGAACCAAGATGGTCTTCCAGCGCATTCGTCCCGGCGAGAAACTCAAACCCAATCGTTTCCGCATTCTAGAGCCACGGGCCAATCTGGCCCGGCAACGCAAAGTATGGACGCTGGATCTGGTGTTGTTGCCGTTGGTGGGGTTTGACGATGTCGGCGGGCGACTGGGCATGGGCGGCGGTTTTTACGATCGCAGCCTGGCGTATCTGGCGCGCCGTAAAAGCTGGCGCAAGCCAACGCTGCTGGGGCTGGCCCATGAGTGTCAGAAGGTCGAACGCTTGGCGCAAGCGAGTTGGGATGTGCCGTTACAAGGCACGGTCAGCGACAAGGCGTGGTATTTCGCGGGATAGGACGCCGCGCAGATCAGCGGCGTCGAAAGATCAGTTTCAGCGCTTGAAGGCTGTCGACTGTTGAACCTGTTGCGCAACTTCGATCGGTGCGTCGGCCTTGGTCGTCCACAGGCTCTGCGCGTAACCGGTGGTCACAACGCCCAAGCCAAACAAAATTACCAAAGTCCATAGTAAATCCGGTTTGCGTTTCATCGATTGCCCCCCTCAAGGCACATCATCACGATGACAGCAGCGGTTTCCGTTTGTAGGCCGTGCAGCAGCGTCAAGCTTTAAAGGCCGGCATTTTGCGGCAACGTGAACCGCTGCGCAAACGCTGACGTCAACCGACCGTCGGTTTGTCATAAAATTGCCCGACAACCTGCCCAATGACCGTTTCAGGAGCACACGACATGGCCTATTGGCTGATGAAATCCGAACCCGACGAACTCTCGATCAAAGGTCTGGAGAAGCTCGGCAAAGCGCGCTGGGACGGGGTTCGTAACTATCAGGCACGCAACTTTCTGCGGGCGATGGCGGTGGGGGATGAGTTCTTTTTCTACCATTCCAGCTGCCCGGAGCCGGGAATTGCCGGGATTGGCAAAATAATCGAAGCCGCGTACCCGGATCCCACCGCACTGGAGCCGGAAAGTCATTACTTCGATCCGAAGGCTACGCCGGAGAAGAATGCGTGGAGCGCGATTGACGTTGAGCACGTCGAGACGTTTGCGCGGGTGTTGAAGCTGGACTATCTGAAGCAGCAGACGGCGCTGGCCGAGATGCCGCTGGTGCAGAAGGGCTCGCGGTTGTCAGTGATGCCGGTTACACCCGAGCAGTGGGCGGCGGTGCTTGCGCTTAAACCCTGATTCATTTGGCGCCTGCCAAAATGCAATCGCTGGCAAGCCAGCTCCCACAGGGATTTTCAGTGAACACATAATTTGTGACCACCCGAAAAACCTGTGGGAGCTGGCTTGCCAGCGATGGGGCCCGCCCGGACAACGGATGGCTTATTGAATGATCAGGTTGTTGAACAACAGGTCTTCAACCACCGGCTTGCCGGTTTCGTCATTCATCACTTGCTGCGTCTGCTTCAACGCTTCCTGACGCAGTTTTTCTTTGCCCTCGATGCTGCTCATCGCCTCGGTCGACTGCTGGGTAAACAACGCCACCAGTTGATTACGGATCAGCGGCTCGTTGGCCTTGACCAGTTTGGTCGCTTCCTCGCCCGTCACACGCAACGCCACGTCAGCCTTGTAGACCTTGAGCTTCGGCGTGCCGTCCAGCCCGTAGTTGCCCACAAACGGCGGGCTCAGGGTGATGTAGTTGACCTTCGGCGCTTCGCCTTCTTTGGCCTCTTCGGCCAGCGCTGCCACAGGCAGAGACAGGGCCAGCAACAACATGATCCACGCTTTCACAATTCGCTCCTTATCCGGTTTGCGGCCTAGCATAACGACCCGCCGCGCAAGCACAAGCTTATGGCTGACTATCAGGGTCGGGCATGCTCGTTGACCCGTTGACTGACACACCTACACTTATCGGCCATCACTCCCAAAGGAATAGCCCTGATGAAAGCCGTGCTGTGCAAAGCCTTCGGCCCTGCCGAATCGCTGGTGCTGGAAGAGGTCGCCAGCCCCGCCCCGAAGAAGAATGAAATCCTGCTGGACGTGCACGCCGCCGGGGTCAACTTCCCGGACACGCTGATCATCGAGGGCAAATACCAATTCAAGCCGCCCTTCCCGTTCTCGCCGGGTGGCGAAGCGGCAGGCGTGGTTCGCGAAGTAGGCGAAAAGGTCAGCCACCTCAAGGTCGGCGACCGCGTCATGGCTCTGACCGGCTGGGGCAGTTTCGCTGAACAGGTCGCGGTGCCGGGCTATAACGTCCTGCCGATTCCGCCGTCGATGGACTTCAACATTGCCGCCGCATTCAGCATGACCTACGGCACTTCGATGCATGCGCTCAAGCAACGCGCCAACCTGCAACCGGGCGAAACCCTGCTGGTGCTCGGTGCATCCGGCGGTGTCGGCCTGGCTGCCGTGGAAATCGGCAAAGCCATGGGCGCCCGCGTCATCGCCGCCGCCAGCAGCGCCGAGAAACTCGCGGTGGCCAAGGCTGCCGGCGCTGATGAACTGATCAACTACAGCGAAGCCAGCCTCAAGGATGAAATCAAGCGCCTGACCGATGGCCAGGGCGCCGACGTGATTTACGATCCAGTCGGCGGCGATCTGTTCGATCAAGCCATCCGCGCCATCGCCTGGAACGGCCGCCTACTGGTGGTCGGCTTCGCCAGCGGGCGCATCCCCGAGCTGCCGGTCAACCTCGCGTTGCTGAAGGGCGCGGCGGTGCTTGGCGTGTTCTGGGGTTCCTTCGCCCAACGCCAGCCGCAGGACAACGCGGCGAACTTTCAACAATTGTTCGGCTGGTTCGCCGAGGGCAAGTTGAAGCCGCTGGTGTCGCAGGTGTATCCGCTGAGCAATGCGGCGCAGGCGATTAATGATCTTGGGCAGCGCAAGGCTGTGGGCAAGGTTGTGGTGCAGGTGCGCTGAGACGGAAGCCTCCCGAGGCCAGAACCGCAGGCGGTTCCGGCCTTTTTATATCTCGGGGAAGTGACCGCATATTTATTGAATCATTTGGCGGTAACTATATACCGCACTCACTTTATTAAATCACGATAGTTTCCTGCCATACAGACAAGGAGTAACTGTATGAGCAACCAAGACTGGACACCTGGAAAACTAACGATCCACACCCCCATTGTCATTTCTGACAGAGAGCAAAACTTTAACGGCATGGAAGGCGGCGGCTATGGTGGCGCGAGGCCGGGATATAGATTAAACGCTGCAACCGCACAGCAAACACTTAAGGTCCGAACCACGTTAGATAGCGAATATCATCAAAAACTTCTTGAAACTCCAGCCACGACAAACTCCGAACTTATCAATAACGGAGTGACGAGTACTGAAGCCGACCCGCCGTCTGACCTTCCCACTATTGAGCGTGAGAAGAACACTCTAACCCGGATGATTCAACTGAAAAACGAGAGCCTGCAACGCAACCTCGTTCAAGCCAACAACTTCTATGGCAGTGATCCCCACAATAAATCGACCCAAGAATATATAAACACATTCAACACGCACTTAATTGGAAACGAGAAGGCCCCTGGCGAAGTCCACAGGCAGTGGAAAAAATCATACACCGCCGGCTATTCGGTCAGACTGTATGCCGAGTCTATTCGCATTCTTACCCACCGCTCTCTACAGCTTGATGCCTCTTACGCCGCTGTGCAGGCTCGACAACATGCGGCGCAGCAAGCGGCAGTTCAACAGGCCGCAACGGCACGATCGGCGGCTGAACAAGCAGCGCGTGCGGAGGCGGCGCGTGCGGCTGCCGAACAAGCAGCACAGGAGCAAACCAGGCATCGTGAAGCAGAGAAGCTTTTTAAAGAGCAGAGAGCACACAGGGCCGCGTCTGAAGTTGCGGACCGGTTCGATGCTTTACTTAGCCAGCTAAGGGCACATCAGCCAGAAAACTTAAGCGAAAAAATTCGGTGGATAAAGGACAACCATCAAAAGCTGTACGCGGCACATGTCGAAGCATCAAAAGCCGAGCGCGCATTCAAAGACTTCTACAACTTTCAAAGACGGAAAAGACGCTGGAGAGCGATTAAGGACATACAAAAAGAAATCAGCGGGCTAACACGCCAGATCAAGGCCGATGCAAAGACAGAGATGCCCACGATCACTGGGGCGATTGCATCCGTCCGCCCCTTGGTGATCAGCTCTGACGGAATGATCGCGGGGTTTGAAGGTTCGCCATTTTCGTTAGGTAAGGCTGTCGATACTCTCGGAGCCCTACGCGGGGCGTTGTCCGGTGGGCCCGTCATTACGTTTCTTGCCTCGGTGTTTTATACGCCGACACTGGGAAACGGCGAACTGCAGCGCAATCCTTTGCTTCTGACTATCCCCGTCTCGCTACTAGTCCAAAACGATGAAGGTGTAACAGTTCCTGGCCCGGTTGATGCGAACTGGCTCCCTTTCCGCGTCGTGTCATCGGTTCAGGGAGAGCACACACGATTCTTTTTACGCTCATCCGAGCCAAGTCAATCGATCAGAGTCAGACAAGCGAAGTTTAATCGCGCAGACAATCTTTACACCTTCACGACCGAAGGCTCATTCCCGATAACGCTGACCTGGACACCCAAAGCGCCTCCCGGAGACGACATCCCCGCCACAACCGAATTACCCGCAACCGATCCTGGAACCAGAATTTATCCGGGAGCCCGCGTTACGCCAATTGAAGGTCGGCTGGACGAGCTCCCTGCCTGTGAAATAGCCGACCCGGATGACTACATCCTGACGTTTCCCATCGCGTCGGGGATCGAATCAATCTACATGATGGCCACTCGCAGCGGCCCGCGCTATGAACCAGGCACGGCTACAGGCAGGGGGCAAGAGGTCGGCGAAAATTGGTTGGGTGGCGCGACACTATCAAGTGGCTCCCCTGTCCCCGCACAGATTGCGGATAAATTACGTGGTCAGGATTTCAGGAATTTTGACAGATTCAGGGAAAAATTTTGGAGGGCGATTGCATCGGATAGCTCGCTGAGCCAGCAGTTTGGTAACGTTGATCTTGAAGAGATGCGAAGTGGCGCAGCACCTTTTACCGATCTAAATGACAATGTCGGTGGCAGAGAAAAATATGAGATACATCATAAGCAAAAAATTGCTGACGAAGGCGCGGTGTATGATGTGGACAACTTGACTGTCCTGACCCCAAAAGCACATATAGAACTGCACAAAAGTGGTATACAACAATGATCCTTAAAGACAAGCTGGAAGATTATACGGAAGCCGAATTTCTAGCCTTCTTAGAAGGCTTTTATAAAAACACGACCGGGCTGTCAGGTGATGCGTATAGCGTTTACTCATCTGAGCGTATGCGACACTTTGAGAAAATAACTGAACACCCTCGTCAGCGCATGGTTCTAACTCGCCCAATAAATGGCCGAGAAGATAGTCCAAGGGGCGCACTGGAAGAAATCAAAGAATGGCGTAAAGCAAACGGCAAGCCCGGCTTCAAAGCTGAATAAGTCATAAGCCAGACAGTGCCGCACCCACAGCTACTCTGTCTGGCTTTTTTTCTAAAGCAGTTGGCGAATCTCCTCGGGCAACAGACTCATACACCGACTATTCGGGCTATGTCCACAGCGATTGATAATGTCGGGGACACGCTCATGCAGTTTGGCAATCAGGCTCAGTCGGCGTTCGTCCGAAAGCTGGGCGGTATAAACCACACTTGATAAATAGGCCCGTGTGTAATAAAAAACCGGCAAGTCCACCCAGGAAGAGGCCGGACGACGAATGGCATATTGGTGGAGATCAATACATCGCAATTTACGTAGCCATTGGTTCGCGTGAATAGGTGAATCAAGATCGAGTCGAAAAACCATGGGGAGAGTGACTTCCAGCTCTGCAGGCTGACTTGCTTCTACCGTCCACGGCCTGAATCGCCATTGCTGCAGGGCGTCAGTGGCCGCCTCGGAAAAATCAGGATGTTTGCTTTCCAAAATACTGATTTTACTGACAGAGCCATTTGCGTTGGCGGTGAAACGGACCCGAACATCTCCCATGACTCCCGCCTTGGCAAGCGCTCGAGGATAAACCGGATCTGGATTATTTTCGGGGATCAAGAGCACATCTGCTGCTCCTGCGACACCCACAAACGCCAGTAAAGACAAAGCAAAAAACCACCGCAAGATCCACCCCCCTTCAGACTCAAATGCCGAATCCGGCAACCGCTCAAAGGTTACGGAACAATGGTTTTTACCTGAATGGCGCAGCTTCGCCTTTGGCTGCAGGACATTTCCTAAACCGTGATGGTAAAACGGGCGCAAACACTGCGCGAAGGGTTTCAGGTAACTTTTCTGACGGACGCTTAGCCACCACTGGCGCCCGCAGCAGCATCCGGCATCAGATGCTCCTGAACCTTCTCGCTTCGCGATTCAACCAACTGCCCCTTGTCGTCGAAGCGCAAAACAATCAGCCAGTCAAAAACATCCACCGGCCATTTCGGCTGGCCGATCAATGCCGGGCCGTTGCCGCCGAATGCGGCGATGAGTTTGTTGATGTGGCCGTGGTGCCAGGCGATCAGCACGGTTTTCGCCTGATTATCCTTGCGCAGCAGACTGACCAGTTTGTCGACGTCGTTGTTGGCGAAGGGTTGTTCGATCGGCAGTTGCAGGCGCTGGGACAGTGGAATCAGCGTTTGCCGTGGGCGGATGCTTTGCGGGCTGTCGGCGGTGGCGATCAGCCGTTGCGGGGTGAGTGTTCCGTCGTCCAGTTTCAGCGGGGCGAAATAGTCGGCGTAGGCGGCGGCGCGTTGTTGGCCTTGGGCGTTGAGCTCTCGGCCCACGTCCGGTTTTTCCGCATGGCGGACGATCAGTACTGTGGTGTTGCGCAGCCCCGATGCGCCAGAACCGTGGGCGAAACTCAGCGCCAGCACCGAAACGGTGACGACGGCCACCATCAGCAACCTCGGCAATAACCTGCGCACATTCGGAGCCATCGTTTATCTCTGCGATCAGTCATTCACTGAGCGCGAGTCTAAGACACAACCTTCGCAGAGCGACAAAAACGCCCCGTTCTTACAGCTAAGCGACAGGTTCGTAAAAGAACACGCGACTTCCAACATTTTCCGCTATTTGGTCGATGCGAACCGGTGCTATTTTCGGTAACGAAACTGTAACATTCGCATCCGCAGTCAAAACAAGAAATTTGGAGCTCTTGAATGTTTGCTTTCTTTCGACCTGCCGCACATCAGGCTCCATTGCCTGAAGAAAAAATAGACAGCACGTACCGACGCCTGCGCTGGCAGATCTTCGCCGGTATCTTCTTTGGTTACGCGGGTTACTACCTGCTGCGCAAAAACTTCTCGCTGGCCATGCCGTACTTGATCGACGAAGGCTACAGCCGTGGCGATCTGGGTCTGGCGATGTCGGCAATTGCCATCGCATATGGCTTGTCGAAATTCCTCATGGGCCTGGTGTCCGACCGTTCCAATCCACGCTTCTTCCTGCCGTTCGGCCTGTTGGTTTCGGCGGGCGTCATGTTCGTGTTCGGTTTCGCGCCTTGGGCAACGTCCAGCGTGACCATGATGTTCATTCTGCTGTTCATCAACGGCTGGGCTCAGGGCATGGGCTGGCCGCCAAGTGGCCGGACCATGGTGCACTGGTGGTCGCAGAAGGAACGCGGCGGCGTGGTTTCCGTGTGGAACGTGGCGCATAACGTCGGCGGCGGCCTGATCGGCCCGCTGTTCCTGCTCGGCATGGGCCTGTTCAACGACTGGCACGCGGCGTTCTACGTACCGGCAGCGGTAGCGCTGGGCGTGGCGGTGTTCGCCTTCATCACCATGCGCGACACCCCGCAATCGGTCGGCCTGCCGCCGATCGAGAAATACAAGAACGATTACCCGGAAGGCTACGATGCCAGCCACGAAGACGAATTCAGTGCGAAAGAGATCTTCGTCAAATACGTGCTGCGCAACAAAATGCTCTGGTACATCGCCATGGCCAACGTCTTCGTCTACCTGCTGCGCTACGGCGTGCTGGACTGGGCGCCGACGTACCTGAAGGAAGCCAAAGGCTTCACCGTCGATAAAACCTCGTGGGCGTACTTCTTCTACGAGTGGGCGGGTATTCCGGGCACGCTGCTGTGCGGCTGGATGTCGGACAAGATCTTCCGGGGCAACCGCGGCCTGACCGGCATGGTGTTCATGGCACTGGTGACTGTCGCGACGCTGGTTTACTGGCTGAACCCGGCCGGCAACCCGACCGTCGACATGATCGCGCTGTTCTCGATCGGCTTCCTGATCTACGGCCCGGTGATGCTGATCGGTCTGCAGGCGCTGGAGCTGGCACCGAAGAAAGCCGCTGGCACCGCTGCGGGCTTCACCGGTCTGTTCGGTTATCTGGGTGGTTCAGTCGCGGCGAGTGCAGCGATGGGCTACACCGTTGACCATTTCGGCTGGGACGGTGGTTTTGTCCTGTTGGTAGGCGCTTGCCTGCTGTCGATGGCCTTCCTGGCCCCGACGCTGTGGCACAAGCAAGTCGCCAGTCAGAGTCGTGAAGCGGTCGCTTGATCGCACTGTGACTGACAGCGCTTGAGCCGCGCCTCCAGATTGCGGTCTGGCATGGCGTGGCTGCGCAGGGCGTGTGCGGTCTGCTCGACATAATCGCGAGTGGTACCGTAACGCCCGCTGGCGCTTTCGAACACCTGGCTCAGCACGTGATCCGGCAAGTTGCCGGCATAGCTGGGCAGGTGTCGCTCCAATACAAATCCCAAGGCCTGCACCTGGCTACCGTCGGCAAGACGGCAGTTGAGCCAGTGTGGCCGATAGGATGGCACCGGCATCTCGCGTTTCCATAGCGCATACAGCGCCGCATCGAGATTGTCTTCCGGCAAGCGATAGGCGAAGCCGCTGCACGAACCGCCACGATCCAGACCAAACACCAGACCCGGCATTTCCGGCGTACCGCGGTGCTCGTGCGACCACAGGTACAAGCCGCGATGGTAGCCATGCACGCGTCCGCGCACCCGCTCCACCGCCGAACATTCCGGCCGCCAGATCAGCGAACCGTAGGCGAACAGCCACACCGGCCCGCCCTTGTGGCGCGCCATGGTCGATTGCATGGAAGCGAGAAGTTGTTCGTGCGTCAGCTGCGGCCCAAGATCGAGCCGCGGAGGGTAATTCAGATTCAGAAAAGCGTTTTCAATGGCGCTCATGGCGAATAGCGTTCAGCTCCCCGCGGGTAAAGAATTACTTAATAGAACGCACCGCTGTAACAATAAGGCACATATGTTTTAAGGCAATTTGAGTGCCATGGCACAGTTCTTAATTGATTGCCTCATTGATATATAACCTAGCGGTATTTATGCAATTACATAAATACCGATCGGCTATATAGAGAGTTATAACGACTCAAGAGCGCGGCTCAAGAGCGCGGCGCGTAGGCGAACACGTCGGCACGCATTTGATGGGCGTCCATCCCGGCTTCGACCAAGGCGTCGAGGGTGCCGTAGACCATGGCCGGTGAGCCGCTGGCGTAGACGTGCAGCGGTTTCAGATCGGGAAAGTCTTCGCAGACTGCTTCGTGCAGCATGCCGCAGCGCCCTTCCCAACCGCATTGATCGCTGACGACTTTGTGCAGGAACAGGTTGGGTAACTTCAGCCATTCGTCCCAATGTTCGATTTCATAGAAATCTTCTGGACGACGCACGCCCCAGTACAGATGTACCGGGTGTTTGAAGCCGTTGGCGCGGCAGTGCTCGATCAGCGCGTGAATCTGGCCCATGCCGGTGCCAGCAGCGACCAGCACCAGCGGCCCGTCGGGCAGTTCCGCCAGGTGCGTGTCGCCGAACGGCAGCTGGACGCGCACCATCGGATTGCGTTGCAGCTGTTCGATCAGGCTCAGTGCACTGGCTTCGCGCGCCAGCACATGGATTTCCAGATCACGCCCGCCATGCGGCGCCGAGGCCATGGAGAACGCCGATTTCTCGCCGTTCTCGCGCTCGATCATCAGGTACTGCCCGGCGTGATAACGCGGCGGTTTGCCTGCCGGCGCACGCAGACGCACGCGCCAGGTGTCGCCGCCGACGTCCCGGCATTCGATGACCTGACACGACAGGCTGCGCACCGGCAGTTCTCCCAATGCAAGCACGCCATCCCACAGCAGAATGCAGTCTTCCAGCGGCTCGGCTATGCAAGTGTAGAACTCGCCATGATCGTGCACCTTGCCATCCTGCGCGACGCGCCCTTCCACCAGCAGCGCCGCACACACGTGACAATTGCCGTTGCGGCAGCTTTGCGGGCATTCGTAGCCCAGGCGCCGCGCACCATCGAGAATTCGCTCACCGGGCCGTATCTCAAGCACCGCTCCGGAGGGCTGCAGGGTTACACGCATCAATCTATTCCTAATTGATTCCAGATGGCATCGATCCGTTGGGTAACGGCGTCGTCCTTGACAATCACACGGCCCCACTCGCGAGTGGTTTCGCCCGGCCACTTGTGGGTGGCATCGAGGCCCATCTTCGAACCCAGGCCAGAGATCGGCGAGGCGAAATCGAGATAGTCGATCGGCGTGTTATCGATCATCACCGTGTCGCGCTTGGGGTCCATGCGCGTGGTGATCGCCCAGATCACATCATTCCAGTCCCGGGCATTGATATCGTCGTCAGTGACGATAACGAATTTGGTGTACATGAACTGTCGCAAAAACGACCAGACACCGAGCATCACGCGCTTGGCGTGCCCCGGGTACGACTTCTTCATGGTCACGATGGCCATGCGATACGAGCAGCCTTCCGGCGGCAGGTAGAAATCGGTGATCTCCGGGAACTGCTTCTGCAGGATCGGCACGAACACTTCGTTCAGCGCCACACCGAGGATCGCCGGCTCATCCGGCGGCCGGCCGGTGTAGGTGCTGTGGTAGATCGGTTTGATCCGGTGGGTGATGCGCTCGACGGTGAACACCGGGAAGCTGTCGACTTCGTTGTAGTAACCGGTGTGGTCGCCATACGGGCCTTCATCGGCCATCTCGCCCGGATGAATCACGCCTTCAAGGATGATTTCGGCGGTGGCCGGCACTTGCAGGTCGTTGCCACGGCACTTGACCAGTTCGGTGCGGTTACCGCGTAGCAGACCGGCGAAAGCGTACTCGGAGAGGCTGTCCGGCACTGGTGTCACGGCGCCGAGGATAGTTGCCGGATCCGCGCCGAGGGCCACGGACACCGGGAACGGCTGGCCCGGATGCTTCTCGCACCACTCGCGGAAGTCGAGCGCACCGCCACGGTGGCTGAGCCAGCGCATGATCACCTTGTTGCGGCCGATCACTTGCTGACGGTAGATACCGAGGTTCTGGCGCTCTTTATTCGGGCCTTTGGTGACGGTCAGGCCCCAGGTGATCAGCGGGCCGACATCGCCCGGCCAGCAGGTCTGCACGGGCAGCATCGCCAGGTCGACATCGTCGCCTTCGATAACCACTTCCTGGCACACCGCGTCTTTGACGACTTTTGGCGCCATCGAGATGATCTTGCGGAAGATCGGCAGCTTCGACCACGCGTCTTTCAAGCCCTTCGGTGGCTCCGGCTCCTTGAGGAAGGCCAGCAACTTGCCGATTTCACGCAGCTCGCTGACCGACTCGGCGCCCATGCCCATGGCCACCCGCTCGGGCGTGCCGAACAGGTTGCCGAGCACCGGAATGTCGTAGCCTGTGGGCTTTTCGAACAGCAGCGCCGGGCCCTTGGCCCGCAGCGTGCGGTCACACACCTCAGTCATCTCCAGCACCGGCGAGACGGGAATCTGGATGCGTTTCAACTCTCCGCGCTGCTCAAGCTGCTGCACGAAATCCCGAAGATCCTTGAATTTCATTGACGATGGCACCCTCAAAATAGGCGTACATCCTACCTGCTATGCAGCCCTGTGGCAGCCTGTCGCTGCTTACTTGGCTGCATTCGTCCGGGCCTTGCCGAGGTTTTCCCGGCGCTGCAGGTTAATGAACAGCGGTTCCATGATCGGTGCCACCAGACGCGCGCCGACTTCCGAGAGGTGATTGTCATCGGTGTATAGCGAGTAGCCGTCGAGTTCGGCGTGACACAAACCGCGCTCATCGCACAGCCGTGGTGCCGGATCGACCACACGCACTGCCGGGTCTTTGGCCAGCTCGGCGAACAACTGGCTGATAAACACCTGACGCTCGTGATGTACGGCAACTTGCTGACCAACGCCCTCGACCGAACGATCGAGCATCGCCAGTCGCGTCAGGCGATACGGTGGGCTGAAGGCCTGCAACGGCGCCTCCTTGACCAGCCAGACCCGATGGCCGCTGGCACGCAGTTGCGCAACGCGCGTGCGCAGGCCAGCGGCCAGACGTTGCTCGGCAGCGGCGCGATCGTAACGACCGTCGGGGGTTCTCAGCACGTGACCCAAGTCGCCATTGGCATCGCCGTAGAGATACAGGCTCCAGCGCGCGACCAGCACCACATCGCTGACGGTTTTCTCTTTCAGGGCCTGCTCGATCCGGCGGTTGAAATGCGCACATACCGGGCCATGTTCCAGACCCTCCACCGGAATGCAGCCAGGGGAACTGGCCAGAATCACGCTGACGTCATGGGCTTTCGCGCCGTCATCGAACACCGGAATCAGCGCCGTGGCATGACTGTCGCCCCAGACCATCGCTTGCGCCGGCACGTCGGCCGCGCCGTAATGACAGAACAGTTTGTCATCAGGCGTCTTGTCGTCCGCCAGGCACGCCATCAACTCCGGCCGCCAATCGTGGCCACGGGCATATTGCAGCGCCTGATCGGACAGACGCCACGGCAAGCCATCGGTCCAGCGCAAGGTTTGCCCGGCCAGCGCCAGCACCAGCACGCCCAGGGCGCCAGCGATCAGAATCGGCCGACGACCGGCGAGCAGACGGCGCTCGCGGAACGGCGTTTCGATGAATTTCCACGACAGATAACCCAGCACCAGCGTCAGCAGAATTAATCCGGCGTTATCGAGCGCGCTGATTTCCTCGACGCTGGCATAGCTGGAAAACACGAACACCGGCCAATGCCACAGGTACCAGGAATAAGAGATCAGGCCAAAACCGACCATCACCTTACTGCTCAACAATTGACCAACAACAGTCTCGCGGTGACCGTTGGCGAAAATCAGTAGCACCACACCGAGCACCGGCAGCAGCGCCGCCGCACCGGGGAATGGCGTGGCTTTGCTGTAGCCGAATACCGCCAGCAGGATCAGGCCCATGCCGAGCAGGCTCAACAGTTGCGCCGCCATCGGCTTCAAGCGCCAGGCATGCTTCGGCGCGACCGCCAGCATCGCCCCGGCGAGCAGTTCCCAGGCGCGCATTGGCAGCAGAAAGAAGGCTTTTTCCGGGTGGTGACTGACCGCCCACACGCTCAGACCGAAGGACACCAGCAGAATCGCGAACAGCGCCAGTCGCCAGTGCTTGAGGCGACTCGACAGCACCGCAAGCAGCAGCGGGAAGAGGATGTAGTACTGCTCTTCAACCGCCAGCGACCAGGTGTGCAACATCGGCTTGAGGTCAGAGGCGACGTCGAAATAGCCGTCCTGACGCATGAACAGAATGTTTGAGACGAACAGCACCTGATAACGCACCGAGCGCCCCAGCTCTTCGTAATCCTTGGGCGCCAGCAGGAACCAGCCCACCGCCAGCACCGCAATGATCATCGCGAACAGCGCCGGCAGAATCCGCCGCGCACGGCGCGCCCAGAATTCGACGAAGCTGAAACGCCCGGCTTGCCGCTGGTTCCAGATGATCGAAGTGATCAGGTAGCCGGAGATGACGAAGAACACGTCGACCCCGACAAATCCGCCGGTAAACCCCGGGACGCCAAAATGGAACAGCACCACGGCGATGACCGCGACTGCCCGCAAGCCGTCGATATCCCTTCGATAAGCGAGTGTGCTCATAAAATCTTTAATGCCAATCAGTTGGTTATTATTTGTACAGCCTGATTCTCTTGTGCGGAAACGGTCACGTACGTTGCGGCTCATTCTTGCAAGGGACAGACCTTAGCAGATCGCCAACGTCCCATCGTTCGAGCAAAAAACAGGCAAAAAAATGGCGCCCCGCGAGGGACGCCATTTTTGTCGGTTCACACCGCGATGTTACTTGCGCTTCATCGACAGGAAGAACTCGTCGTTGGTCTTGGTCGTTTTCAGCTTGTCGACCAGGAACTCGATCGCGGCGACTTCGTCCATCGGGTGCAGCAGCTTGCGCAGAATCCACATGCGCTGCAGTTCGTCGTCGGCGGTCAGCAACTCTTCGCGGCGGGTGCCGGAGCGGTTGATGTTGATCGCAGGGAACACGCGCTTCTCGGCGATCTTGCGATCCAGAGGCAGTTCCATGTTGCCGGTACCCTTGAACTCTTCGTAGATCACTTCGTCCATCTTCGAGCCGGTTTCAACCAGCGCGGTGGCGATAATGGTCAGCGAGCCGCCTTCTTCGATGTTACGCGCAGCACCGAAGAAACGCTTTGGCTTCTCCAGGGCGTGGGCATCGACACCACCGGTCAATACCTTGCCGGAGCTCGGGATCACGGTGTTGTAGGCACGGGCCAGACGGGTGATGGAGTCGAGCAGGATCACCACGTCTTTTTTGTGTTCGACCAGGCGCTTGGCCTTTTCGATCACCATTTCGGCAACCTGTACGTGACGGGTCGGCGGCTCGTCGAAGGTCGAGGCAACCACTTCGCCGCGCACGGTGCGCTGCATTTCGGTTACTTCTTCCGGACGCTCGTCGATCAGCAGCACGATCAGGTGAACTTCAGGGTTGTTACGGGCGATGTTTGCCGCGATGTTCTGCAGCATGATCGTTTTACCGGCTTTCGGCGGTGCCACGATCAGACCACGCTGGCCTTTGCCGATCGGGGCGCACAGGTCGATCACACGACCGGTCAAGTCTTCGGTGGAACCGTTGCCGGCTTCCATCTTCATGCGCACGGTCGGGAACAGCGGGGTCAGGTTCTCGAAGAGAATCTTGTTTTTCGCGTTCTCGGGACGATCGAAGTTGATCGTGTCGACCTTGAGCAGTGCGAAATACCGCTCGCCTTCCTTCGGAGGGCGGATCTTGCCAACGATGGTGTCACCGGTGCGCAAGTTGAAGCGGCGGATCTGGCTTGGCGAGACGTAGATATCGTCCGGGCCGGCCAGGTAGGAAGCGTCAGCGGAGCGCAGGAAGCCGAAGCCGTCCTGGAGAATCTCCAGCACGCCATCACCGGAGATTTCCTCGCCGCTTTTCGCGTGCTTTTTCAGCAGGGAGAAAATCACGTCCTGCTTGCGCGAACGGGCCATATTTTCTATGCCCATCTGTTCGGCCAATTCGAGCAGTTCGGTAATCGGCTTTTGCTTGAGTTCAGTCAGATTCATATAGGAATGACGTAATCATTTATGGAGGGGGGGAAATTAAGCTTTTGGCTTAATGAGGCCGCGCCGCGGAGAAGGCGACAGGATCGCGAACTAATTCGAAAAGGAGTGCGTCGGCGACGGCTAGCAGGGGGCAATGGAGAAACCAGTGCGGGGCCGAATGTACCACCTGAGTTTCGGAGCGTCTAGCCCTGAATACGCAAAAAGCCCCGCTATTTTGCGGGGCTTTTTTTCAGGCACTTTGCAGCGACGCTTAGATGTTGGCGTCGAGGAAAGCCGCCAGTTGCGACTTCGACAGGGCGCCGACTTTGGTCGCTTCAACGTTGCCGTTCTTGAACAGCATCAGCGTCGGGATACCACGCACGCCATGCTTGGCCGGGGTTTCCTGATTTTCGTCGATGTTCAGTTTGGCAACGGTCAGCTTGCCTTTGTAAGTCTCGGCAATCTCGTCCAGAACCGGAGCGATCATTTTGCAAGGACCGCACCATTCAGCCCAGTAATCGACCAGGACAGCGCCTTCGGCCTTGAGTACGTCGGCTTCGAAGCTAGCGTCGCTAACGTGTTTGATAAGATCGCTGCTCATGGAATTCTCCAGGTTGTAAGCAAAAAAACGTGGCCCATCATAGCCGCCCTTCCCCTGTTCAGGAAGCCGCAGATGATTGAGTCTTGCTATGGTGCCCCATGAGTTTGGGTATAGCTCAAGTCAAGCGGTAGCGGGGGCGATGAAGGAAATTCCAGTACGCAGGGCCGCGTTGCGTACGTGCTCCTGCATGGCTTTTTGCGCGGCAGCGGAGGCCCGGCGAGCGAGGGCGCGGAGGATCTTACGATGTTCCTGCCAGGTTTCCATGGCGCGTTCGGCACGGATGAACGGTAACTTCTGGCTCTCAAGAAACATCTCGGCACTGGCGGTGAGGATGCTCAGCATCGCCTGATTGCCGCTGGCCAGGAGGATGCGCCGGTGAAATTCAAAGTCGAGTTTCGCCGCGGCTTCAAATTCGCCGGCCTTCAGTTGCTCGCGCATTGCCGCGACGTTGTCTTCCAGCGCATCCAGATCAACCGTGCTCAACGTCACTGCCGCGAGACCTGCGGCAAAACCTTCCAGTGCATAGCGCAGTTGAAAGATATCCAGCGGCGATGCCTGCGCGGCGAATGACCAGCCCGGCGCGGTATCGCCACGCGACAACTCCACCGGTGCCTGCACGAAAACGCCTTTACCCGGTTGAATGCTGACCACGCCCAACGCGCTCAGCGACGACAATGCCTCGCGCAACGACGCCCGGCTCACGCCCAGTTGCAACGCCAGATCCCGTTGCGACGGCAAGGCATCGCCGGCGCCGAAACCCTGTTCGGTGATCAGTTTGCGGATCGCTTGCAGCGCCACTTCGGGTACCGCACGGGAAATCGAATTCATGGTTTTTCAGACGCGTCAGGCCAATGTGCGGCTAGTTGTAAAGCTATTCGCCGAGTCCGGCAAGTCGTGCCCCAGCGGGGTTCGGTGATCGAGCCTGATGCGCTATCGCAGTGCGAAAAACAACCTGACTGTTCAGACCAGTAAGACCGAACAAAGCCGCTGAAACCGCGGTCTGCCGAGACGAAACCCATGTATTGGCACGGCGCATGCTCTGTCCGAAGGCAGAAATCACTTCTCGCCGATCCGGAGATTGTCCATGACCAAGCGTTACAGCGCCCTCCTCGCCGTTCTGTTTTCCAGCCTGCTGCTCAGCCAGGTACCCGCTCACGCCGACGGTCTCGACGACGTGGTCAAACGCGGCACGCTGAAAGTCGCCGTGCCGCAGGACTTCCCGCCGTTCGGCTCGGTCGGCCCGGACATGAAACCTCGCGGCCTGGACATCGACACAGCGAAACTGCTGGCCGACCAGCTCAAGGTCAAACTCGAACTGACTCCGGTCAACAGCACCAACCGCATCCCGTTCCTGACCACCGGAAAAGTCGATCTGGTGATTTCCAGCCTCGGCAAAAACCCCGAGCGCGAGAAAGTCATCGACTTCTCCCGCGCCTACGCACCCTTCTACCTCGCGGTGTTCGGCCCGCCAGATGCCGCCATCAACAACCTCGACGACCTCAAAGGCAAAACCATCAGCGTCACCCGTGGCGCCATCGAAGACATCGAGCTGACCAAGGTCGCCCCTGAAGGCGTGACCATCAAACGCTTCGAAGACAACAACTCGACCATTGCCGCCTACCTCGCCGGGCAAGTCGACCTGATCGCCAGCGGCAACGTGGTCATGGTCGCGATCAGTGAGAAGAACCCGAAACGCGTGCCGGCGCTGAAAGTGAAGCTCAAGGATTCGCCGGTCTACGTTGGCGTGAACAAGAACGAAGCGGCGCTGCTGGCCAAGGTCAACGACATCCTGACCACCGCCAAGGCTGACGGCGCGCTGGAAAAGAATTCGCAGACCTGGCTGAAAGAGCCGCTGCCGGCCGATCTCTGATCGACTGCGCGGGAGACCTTCATGGCTTATCAGTTCGATTTCATGCCGGTGGTGCAAAACACCGACCTGTTGCTGCGCGGCGCGCTGTTTACCCTTGAGCTGACGGCCATCGGCGCGTTGCTTGGGGTGGGCGTCGGGATTGTCGGGGCGCTGGTGCGGGCGTGGAACATCCGCCCGTTCTCGGCAATTTTCGGCGTCTACGTCGAGTTGATCCGCAACACGCCGTTTCTGGTGCAGTTGTTCTTTATCTTCTTCGGGCTGCCGTCGCTGGGCGTGCAGATTTCCGAGTGGCAGGCAGCGGTGTTGGCGATGGTGATCAACCTCGGCGCGTATTCCACGGAAATCATCCGCGCGGGCATTCAGGCGATCCCGCGCGGGCAGCTGGAAGCCGCCGCGGCGCTGGCGATGACGCGTTTCGAAGCGTTCCGCCACGTGGTGCTGTTGCCAGCGCTGGGCAAGGTCTGGCCGGCGCTGAGCAGCCAGATCATCATTGTCATGCTCGGCTCGGCGGTGTGTTCGCAGATCGCCACCGAGGAGCTGAGCTTCGCCGCCAACTTCATTCAGTCGCGCAACTTCCGCGCTTTTGAAACCTACGCGCTGACCACGCTGATCTACCTGTGCATGGCGCTGCTGATTCGCCAGTTACTCAACTGGATCGGTCGCCGCTACATAAGCAGGAGCCACGCATGAGCGATTTCACCTTCTGGGACATCCTGCGCAACCTGCTCATCGGCCTGCAATGGACGCTGGCGTTGTCGCTGGTGGCGTTTATCGGTGGCGGGATCGTCGGGCTGCTGATCCTGATCATGCGCATTTCGAAAAACCCTGTGTCGAGCAGCATCGCCCGCACCTGGATCGAGTTGTTCCAAGGCACGCCATTGTTGATGCAGCTGTTTCTGGTGTTCTTCGGCGTGGCGCTGGCCGGGATTGAAATCTCGCCGTGGATGGCTGCAGCAATTGCCCTGACCTTGTTCACCAGTGCCTATCTGGCGGAGATCTGGCGCGGTTGCGTCGAGTCGATCGCGCATGGTCAGTGGGAAGCTTCGGCGAGTCTGGCGCTCAATCCGCTGGAGCAACTGCGCTACGTGATCCTGCCGCAAGCGCTGCGCATTGCCGTGGCGCCAACCGTGGGTTTCTCGGTGCAAGTGGTCAAAGGCACCGCAGTGACCTCGATCATCGGCTTCACCGAGCTGACCAAAACCGGCGGCATGCTCGCCAACGCCACGTTTGAACCGTTCATGGTCTACGGCCTCGTCGCCCTCGGCTATTTCCTGCTCTGCTACCCCTTGTCCCTCAGTGCGCGCTACCTGGAAAGGAGACTGCATGCCTCTGCTTAGAATTTCCGCCCTGCATAAATACTACGGCGATCACCACGTGCTCAAAGGCATCGACCTCAGCGTCGAGGAAGGCCAGGTGGTGGCGATCATCGGCCGCAGCGGCTCGGGCAAATCCACCCTGTTGCGCACGCTTAATGGTCTGGAATCGATCAACGATGGCGTGATCGAAGTCGATGGCGAATACCTCGATGCTGCGCGCGCTGATTTGCGCAGCTTGCGGCAGAAGGTCGGCATGGTCTTTCAGCAATTCAACCTGTTCCCGCACCTGACCGTCGGTGAAAACGTGATGCTCGCGCCGCAAGTGGTGCAGAAAGTGCCGAAAGCCAAGGCGGCGGAACTGGCGCGCGAGATGCTTGAGCGGGTTGGCCTTGGGGAAAAGTTCGACGCCTTCCCGGATCGGTTGTCCGGTGGTCAGCAGCAGCGCGTGGCGATTGCTCGGGCGTTGGCGATGTCGCCGAAGGTTTTGCTCTGCGACGAGATCACCTCGGCGCTTGACCCGGAACTGGTCAACGAAGTGCTCAGCGTCGTGCGGCAGTTGGCCAAGGAAGGCATGACGCTGATCATGGTCACCCATGAAATGCGTTTTGCCCGCGAGGTCGGCGACAAACTGGTGTTCATGCACCATGGCAAGGTGCATGAGGTGGGCGATCCAAAGGTTCTGTTTGCCAATCCGCAAACGGCGGAGCTGGCGAATTTCATTGGTACGGTTGAAGCGGTGGCCTGAAAGAGATGCAGGGGCTTTTAAGGCCTCATCGCGGGCAAGCCCGCTCCCACAGGGTTCTATGTAGGAACAGGATTGTGAATTCGACGCAAAAACCTGTGGGAGCGGGCTTGCCCGCGATTGACCGCGCAGCGGTCACCCAAACTCCTGTGTCAGATCAAGGGTTTGAACCGTGCGCGTTGGCGCCAGCGTTTGATCGTGGCACGATGTCGAGGTTATCGACCGAGACCCCCTGACCATGCCGCAATCCCAAGCCAAGAATCTGTCCCTGATCGCCGCAATCGACCTGGGCTCCAACAGCTTTCACATGGTCGTGGCCAAGGCCCAGAACGGCGAAATCCGCATTCTCGAGCGGCTCGGCGAGAAGGTTCAACTGGCGGCCGGCATCGACGATGAGCGCAAGCTCAACGAAGAATCGATGCAGCGCGGCCTCGACTGCCTCAAGCGCTTTGCCCAACTGATCAACGGTATGCCACTGGGCGCCGTGCGCATCGTCGGCACCAACGCCCTGCGTGAAGCGCGCAACCGCCTCGAATTCATTCACCGCGCCGAAGAAATCCTCGGCCATCCGGTGGAAGTCATCTCCGGCCGTGAAGAGGCGCGCCTGATCTACCTGGGCGTGTCGCACACCCTCGCCGACACTCCGGGCAAACGCCTGGTCGCCGACATCGGCGGCGGCAGTACCGAATTCATCATCGGCCAGCGCTTCGAGCCGCTGCTGCGCGAAAGCCTGCAAATGGGCTGCGTCAGCTTCACCCAGCGCTACTTCAAGGACGGCAAGATCACTCCGGCCCGCTACGCCCAGGCGTACACGGCGGCGCGGCTGGAGATCATGAGCATCGAACACGCCCTGCACCGCCTGACCTGGGATGAAGCCATCGGCTCCTCGGGCACCATCCGCGCCATCGGCCTGGCACTGAAGGCCGGCGGCCATGGCACCGGCGAAGTGAACGCCGAAGGTTTGGCCTGGCTCAAGCGTCGGCTGTTCAAGCTCGGCGACGTCGACAAGATCGATTTTGAAGGCATCAAGCCTGATCGCCGGACCATTTTCCCGGCGGGTCTGGCGATTCTCGAAGCGATTTTCGATGCCCTCGAACTGCAACGCATGGATCACTGCGACGGCGCACTGCGTGAAGGCGTGCTCTATGACCTGCTCGGCCGCCATCATCACGAAGACGTGCGCGAGCGCACCCTGACCTCGTTGATGGAGCGTTATCACGTTGATCTGCAACAAGCGGCGCGGGTTGAGCGCAAAGCCTTGCACGCGTTCGATCAGGTCGCGGTGGACTGGGAGCTGGACGACGGCATCTGGCGCGAACTCCTTGGCTGGGCGGCGAAAGTGCACGAAGTCGGCCTCGATATCGCTCACTATCACTACCACAAACACGGTGCCTACCTGATCGAGCACTCTGACCTCGCCGGCTTCTCCCGCGAAGACCAGCAGATGCTCGCCCTATTGGTGCGGGGCCATCGCCGCAATATTCCCAAGGACAAGTTCGCCGACTTCGGCGACGACGGCGACAAGCTGATCCGCCTGTGCGTGCTGCTGCGCTTTGCGATCCTGTTCCACCATATTCGTGGCACCCAGACCATGCCGCAGGTGGTATTGCACGCCAAGGGCAACACCCTGGATGTGGAATTCCCGGAGAACTGGCTGGATGAAAATCAGCTGACCCAGGCAGACTTTGGCCTCGAAGCCGATTGGCTGACGCGGGTTGGCATCGTCCTCACCGTCCACTGACACACCGCAAATCCCCTTGTAGGAGCTGCCGCAGGCTGCGATCTTTTGATCTTGTTTTTAAAATCAAAAGATCGCAGCCTCGTTTCACTCGACAGCTCCTACAGGGATTTTGGGTACAAAAAAGGCGATCCCGTGGGATCGCCTTTTTTATTCGGCTGAAAGTCAGCTACTCACCGGCAAGATCGGGCTGCCCAGTCGTTCCAGCAACGTTGCCTGCGCGCTGCGCGGGTTCTGGTTGCCGGTCGGCGTGTTGCGGATGTACCGGCCATCCGACTGCAAGCTCCAGCTGTGGGTATTGTCGGTCAGGTACAGCTCCAGCTCTTTTTTCACTCGGGTCAGCAGCTTCTTGCCTTCGACCGGGAAGCAAGTCTCGACGCGTTTGTCGAGGTTGCGCTCCATCCAGTCGGCGCTGGAGAGGAACATCTGCTCGTCGCCGCCGTTGAGGAAGTAGAACACTCGGGTGTGCTCAAGGAAGCGGCCGATGATCGAGCGCACATGGATGTTGTGCGAAACCCCGGCAATCCCTGGACGCAGGCAGCACATGCCGCGCACCACCAAATCGATGCGCACGCCGGACTGGCTGGCCTTGTACAGCGCGCGGATGATCTTCGGATCGGTCAGCGAGTTGAACTTGGCGATGATGTGCGCCGGTTTGCCTTCGACGGCGAACTGGGTCTCGCGGGCAATCATGTCGAGCATGCCCTTCTTCAGCGTGAACGGCGCATGCAGCAGCTTCTTCATGCGCAGGGTTTTACCCATGCCGATCAACTGGCTGAACAGTTTGCCGACGTCTTCACATAAGGCATCGTCGGAAGTCAGCAGGCTGTAGTCGGTGTACAGCTTGGCGTTGCCGGCGTGGTAGTTGCCGGTGCCGAGGTGCGCGTAACGCACAATTTCGCCGGCCTCACGACGCAGGATCAGCATCATCTTGGCGTGGGTCTTGAAGCCGACCACGCCGTAGATCACCACCGCACCGGCCGCTTGCAGACGGCTGGCCAGTTGCAGGTTGGATTCTTCGTCGAAGCGCGCACGCAACTCGATGACCGCCGTGACTTCCTTGCCGTTCCGCGCGGCATCGACCAGCGCATCGACGATCTCGGAGTTGGCACCGGAGCGGTAAAGGGTCTGACGCACCGCAAGTACGTGCGGATCTTTCGCGGCCTGGCGCAGCAGGTCGACCACCGGGGTGAACGACTCGAACGGGTGCAGCAAGAGGATGTCCTGCTTGCTGACCACGCTGAAAATGTTTTCGCTGTTCTGCAGCAGTTTCGGGATCTGCGGGGTGAACGGCGTGTATTGCAGCTCTGGATGACTGTCCAGACCGGTGATGCTGAACAACCGCGTCAGGTTGACCGGGCCGTTGACCTGATACAGCTCGCTCTCGCTCAGGTTGAACTGCTTGAGCAGGTAATCCGACAGGTGTTTCGGGCAGGTGTCAGCGACTTCCAGACGTACCGCATCGCCGTAGCGACGCGAGAACAACTCGCCACGCAGCGCGCGGGCCAAGTCTTCTACGTCTTCGGAGTCGAGCGCCAGGTCAGCGTTTCGGGTCAGACGGAACTGGTAGCAGCCCTTCACCTTCATGCCCTGGAACAGGTCATCGGCGTGGGCGTGGATCATCGACGACAGGAACACATAGTTGTCGCCCGGGCCGCCGACTTCTTCCGGCACCTTGATGATCCGCGGCAGCAAACGCGGTGCCGGGATGATCGCCAGACCGGAGTCGCGACCAAAGGCGTCGATGCCTTCCAGCTCGACGATGAAGTTGAGGCTCTTGTTCACCAGCAACGGGAACGGGTGCGTCGGGTCGAGGCCGATCGGGGTGATGATCGGCGCGATCTCGTCGCGGAAGTAGCGGCGCACCCAGGTCTTGAGCTTGACCGTCCAGTTGCGGCGACGGATGAAGCGCACCTGATGCTTTTCCAGCTCCGGCAACAGGATGTCGTTGAGGATCGCGTACTGACGATCAACATGGCCGTGGACCAGCTCGCTGATCCGCGCCAGTGCTTGATGCGGTTGCAGACCGTCGGCACCGGCCTGTTCACGGGCGAAGGTGATTTGCTTCTTCAGGCCGGCGACGCGGATTTCAAAGAATTCATCGAGGTTGCTGGAGAAGATCAGCAGGAACTTCAAACGTTCCAGCAACGGATAGGACTCGTCCAGCGCCTGTTCCAGCACGCGGATGTTGAACTGCAATTGCGAGAGCTCGCGGTGGATGTACAGGCTGCTGTCATCCAGGCCCGGAATGGCAATCGCCGGCACCGCCACAGCGGTTTCGGCCACCGGCGCGGGCGGCGCTGGCTCCAGTTCCGGCGGGGTCTCGGTGATCTGCTCCACCACCGGCTGAGCTTCTTTTACTGCAACTTCAGTGAGTCCTTCGGTATTCATTGAATGTTCCTGGGAGGGCTATTTCTGCTCTCGTAACAATTGAGCGGCACGGACAGCAAAGTAAGTCAGGATGCCATCAGCACCGGCACGTTTAAAGGCGGTCAGTGATTCGAGAATCACCGCCTCGCTCAACCAGCCATTCTGGATCGCCGCCATGTGCATGGCGTATTCGCCACTAACCTGATAGACGAAGGTCGGCACTTTGAAGGCATCTTTTACCCGGAAAAGAATGTCCAGATACGGCATGCCCGGTTTGACCATGACCATGTCCGCGCCTTCAGACAAGTCCGCACCGACTTCGTGCAGCGCTTCGTCGCTGTTGGCCGGGTCCATCTGATAAGAGGCTTTGTTGGCCTTGCCGAGGTTCGAAGCTGAACCCACGGCATCGCGGAACGGGCCGTAATAGGCGCTGGCGTACTTGGCCGAGTAAGCCATGATCCGCACATTGACGTGGCCGGCGATTTCCAGCGCTTCGCGGATCGCCTGAATGCGACCGTCCATCATGTCCGACGGTGCGACAACCTGCGCGCCGGCTTCGGCGTGGGACAGCGCCTGGCGCACCAGTGCGTCGACGGTGATGTCGTTCTGGACGTAGCCTTCTTCGTCGAGAATGCCGTCCTGACCGTGGGTGGTGAACGGATCAAGCGCAACGTCGGTGATCACGCCGAGTTCCGGGAAGCGCTCACGCAAGGCGCGAGTGGCGCGCTGGGCGATGCCTTCAGGGTTCCACGCTTCAGCGGCGTCGAGGGATTTCAATTCAGGAGGTGTAACCGGGAACAGCGCCAGCGCTGGAATCCCCAGGTCGACCCACTTGGCGGCTTCTTCGAGCAGCAGGTCGATGCTCAGGCGTTCTACACCGGGCATCGAGGCCACGGCTTCGCGGCGGTTCTCACCGTCGAGCACGAACACCGGCAAGATCAGATCATCCACCGTCAGCACATTTTCCCGCACCAGCCGACGCGAAAAATCGTCGCGGCGATTGCGGCGCAGGCGCGTGGCAGGGAACAGACGGTTGGCGGGGGTAAAGCTCACGGCGGACTCCTGAGCCCGCGCAAACGGGCGAGCGTGACAGTTATAGACGGCCATTATGACCAACAGATGACAGTTGTGTGAGACCTGTGTCACGTAGCCGCATTCCATTCTCAGTGTAGGAATTGTTCACGTCGAGACACATTTCGACACTTTCATGAATGTGTCCGAAGGGTTAGGCTGCGCGTTCATTTCGCCAGCACCCAGACAATGCTCCAACAATTTCTGCATGACTTTGGCTACTTTGCCTTGTTCCTCGGCACGTTCTTCGAAGGCGAAACCATTCTGGTGCTCGCGGGCTTCCTCGCGTTTCGTGGATACATGGACATCAACGTGGTGGTGGTCGTGGCGTTCTTCGGCAGCTATGCCGGCGATCAGCTGTGGTACTTCCTCGGCCGCAAGCACGGGCGCAAATTACTCGCGCGCAAACCGCGCTGGCAGATGATGGGCGACCGCGCGCTGGAGCACATTCGCAAACATCCGGACATCTGGGTGCTGAGCTTCCGCTTCGTTTATGGCTTGCGCACGGTGATGCCGGTGGCGATCGGCCTGTCGGGCTATCCGCCGGGACGTTACCTGCTGCTCAACGGCATCGGCGCAGCGATCTGGGCGACGGCGCTGGCGGCTGCGGCTTACCACTTCGGCGCGGTGCTGGAAGGCATGCTCGGCAGCATCAAGAAGTACGAGCTGTGGGTGCTGGGTGCGCTGCTGGTACTCGGTGTTGGCCTGTGGCTGCGTCGCCGCTTCAAGAATGCGCGCCTGGCGAAGAAGATCTACGAGGACGAGCAAGCTGCCAAAGCTGTACAACTCCAGCTCGCCGAACCAGCCAAGTCCGCCGACCCTAAACCGCCAGTCGAGTAACGCGCTGACGGCAGCTGTACAGCCCGATGCCGCTGAGCAGGCTGTACCCGAGCAAGCCAGCCCAGATCATCGGGCTGGCTGGCCACAATCCAACCAGCGGCGCCAGCCACACCAGCGGCACATTCAACCCCAGCCGCAACAGCTCGACCTTCAGCGCCCACGGGCGATTCTCCAGGCTCACGCCCAACGCAAACACCCCGAACGTCACCGCGCCCCAGCCCAGCAACAGCGCAGCGGTCGGCAGGCTGCGTTCCAGATTCATCAGATAACTGCCCAGCGCGATGTAAAGGCAAAACTGCAGCGCCACGTAAAACTGCTGACGACGCTCAAGCGGCACTTCGAATTTACGGAAGCGGGCCAGATCCGGCTTGCTCATCGGGTACTTCGCCGCGACGTCCGCCGGGCGCCAACCGGTGCGCATGAACCAGATCCGCAGCTTGTCCCAGTTGCGCTCGGCCCGCCGCGCGTCATCCCACAATTGCGCATAAAACTGCAGGTTGGCCCACAGCGGATTCCAGCTCGCCAGCGGCGTGGTCACGCCGAAAATCACCGGTTCGTTGTCCTCCTCTTCCTGAAACGAGCCGAACAGACGATCCCAAAAAATGAACACCCCGCCGTAGTTGCGATCCATGTAGAGAGCGTTCTGTGCATGGTGAGCCCGATGATTGGACGGCGTAACGAAGAACCACTCGAACCAGCCGAGCTTGGGAATGTGTCGGGTGTGGACCCAGAATTGATAGAGCAGGTTCAGCGCCGCGACGCTGACGAACACCAGCAACGGCACGCCGAGCACGGCCATCGGCAGGTAGAAAATCCAGCCGAGCAGAAACCCGGTACTGGTCTGGCGCAGCGCGGTGGAGAGGTTGTACTCCTCGCTCTGGTGATGCACCGAGTGAGCGGCCCAGAGGATATTGCGTTCATGGCCCATGCGGTGCAGCCAGTAGTAGCAGAAGTCGTAGAGGACGAACGCAAACACCCAGACCCAGACGCGGTCCGCCGGAAGCCTGAGCAAGGCCAGATGATCGAGGGCAAAGGCATACGTCAGCAGGCCGACACCCTTGGTCAACAACCCGGTGGTGGTCGACAACACGCCGGTACTGATGCTGTTCAGCGCATCGGCGAGGCGATAGTTGCTCACCCCGCGCCAGCGGTCGGCGACCAGTTCGAGCGCAATCAACACGAGGAAAAACGGCACCGCATACAGAATCAAGTCCATGACGCGCCCTGCTCGCAATCGTATGAACAGATCCTAGGTGTAGCCGCCCGTTTACCCTATGGCAACGCGCGACAATTTAGTGGACATTTAGCGCCATGAATCTGGAGAGAAACCCATGAGCAAAAAAGTTGCAGTGATCCTGTCCGGCAGTGGCGTGTACGACGGCGCCGAGATCCATGAAAGCGTCATCACCCTGCTGCGCCTTGACCAACGCGGCGCGCAGGTACAGTGCTTCGCCCCGAACATCGCGCAGTTGCATGTGATCAACCACCTGACCGGCGAAGAAATGCCCGAGACGCGCAACGTGCTGGTCGAGTCGGCACGGATTGCCCGAGGCAACATCAAGGACATCCGCGAGGCTGACGTCGACGACTTCGATGCGCTGATCGTGCCCGGCGGTTTTGGGGCGGCGAAGAATCTGTCGAACTTCGCTGTGGAAGGCGCTGGCTGCAGCGTGCAGCCTGAAGTGCTGGCCTTGGCCGAGGCGTTTGCCGAAGCGGGCAAACCAGTGGGATTGATGTGCATTTCGCCGGCTCTGGCCGCGAAGATCTACGGCCCGGGCGTGACCTGCACCATCGGCAATGACGCCGACACCGCGACGGCGATGAACAAGATGGGCGCCACCCACGAAGATTGCGCGGTGACCGAGATCATTGAGGACAAGGCGCGCAAACTGGTGACGACCCCGGCTTACATGCTGGCGCAGAACATCAGCGAGGCTGCTTCGGGGATCAACAAACTGGTCGACCGAGTATTAGAGCTGACCCACGAAAACGACGCCTGACACGGTCTATTGTAGGAGTGAGCCTGCTCGCGATGGCGGTGTGTCAGGCAACATATCTGTTGAATGATCGACCGCTATCGCGAGCAGGCTCACTCCTACAAGGGATTTGTGTTGGGCTCAGGTGTTGCGGGTCAGGCGGGTGAGAATCCGGTCCAGCGCATTGGCAAACGCCTGCTTCTCGCGATCGCCAAATGGCGCCGGGCCGCCGCTCATCTGGCCCTGTTCACGCAGATCGGTGAACAGGTTGCGCACCGCCAGCCGCTCGCCCATGTTCTGCGCATCGAACTCCTTGCCGCGCGGATCCAGCGCCGCAACGCCCTTCTTCACCAGACGATCGGCCAGCGGGATATCGCTGCAAATCACCAGCTCCCCCGGCACCGCGTGCTCAACCAGATAATCGTCCGCCGCATCCGGCCCGCTCGGTACCACGATCAATTTGACGATGGCCAGCCCAGGCTTGATCTGCGGCTGCCCGGCCACCAGCACCACTTCGTACTGGCGCTTGAGGGCGAACTTCACCACCAGATCCTTCGCCGCCCGTGGGCAAGCGTCGGCATCGATCCATACACGCATTTTTTACCTCTCAAAAGCAAAAGATCGCAGCCTGCGGCAGCTCCTACAGGTATACACGAACCTATGTAGGAGCTGCCGAAGGCTGCGATCTTTTAAGGGATCACCCAATCAAGCCGCCGAAACCCGCCGCTTTTCAGCCACCCAACTACGCCCATACAACACTACAATCGCCAGAATCGCCACCGCCTGCGCCGTCAGCGAATACGCATCGGCATGAATCCCCAGCCAGTCAAACTCAAAGAACGCCACCGGCCGCGTGCCGAAGATCCCGGCTTCCTGCAACGCCTTCACACCATGCCCGGCAAACACCACCGACAACGCACAGAGCAGCGCGGCGTTGATGCTGAAGAACAGCGTCAGCGGCAATTTCGCCGAACCGCGCAGGATCACCCACGCCAGACCGACCAGCAGCACCAGCGCCGTCGCCCCGCCTGCCAGCACCGCGTCATGCCCGGCTGGCCCTGCCTGCAACCACAGGGTTTCGTAGAACAGGATCACTTCGAACAACTCGCGATACACCGAGAAGAACGCGAGGATCGCAAAACCGAAACGCCCGCCCCCGCCGACCAGACTGCTCTTGATGTAATCCTGCCAGGCCGCCGCGTGACGACGGTCGTGCATCCACACGCCCAGCCACAACACCATGACGCTGGCAAACAACGCCGTCGCGCCCTCGAGCAACTCCCGTTGCGAACCACTGACGTCGATCACATACGCCGCCAGCGCCCAAGTGCCCAGCCCCGCCAGCAACGCCAAGCCCCAACCGACGTTGACGCTGCGCACCGCCGATTGCTGGCCGGTGTTGCGCAGGAACGCCAGAATCGCCGCCAATACCAGAATCGCTTCCAGACCTTCGCGCAGCAGAATCAGCAAACCGGAGATGTAGCTAAGTGACCAGCTCAAGCCATCGCTGCCGAGCAGGCCGGCGGACTCCTTCAGCTTGGCCTTGGCCGCGTCCAGACGCTGCTCGGCCTGTTCGACCGGCAAGCCGTCCTGCAACGACTGACGGTAAGCCATCAGCGATTTTTCGGTGTCTTTGCGCACGTTGGCGTCGACGTTATCCAGCGAACTTTCAACCAGTTCGAAACCTTCCAGATACGCCGCTACCGACAGGTCATAGGCCTGATCGTGCTCACCGGCACGGTACGCCGCCAGACTCTTGTCCAGCGTCGCCGCGGTGTAGTCGAGCAACTGCGCCGGGCCGCGCTTGACCTGGGGTGGCTGGGCACGCTGCGCGCGGAACGTCGCCGCCGCTGGCGCGCCCTCGGCGCCTTGCACTTCGGCCGGGGTCTGACGCGCCAGATCGGCGATGTTGTAGGTTTTCTCGGAGTTGGCGGCCGTTGCATCGGCACTGAACCCGGCGATGTACGTCGCCAGATCCCAGCGCTGGCGATCGTCGAGCTGATCGGCGAACGCCGGCATGTCGGTGCCTTCGACGCCTTGACCGAGGGTGCTGTAGATCGCATACAGGCTCAGGTGATCCATCCGCGCAGCGTCACGCAGGTTGGCCGGCGCGGGCGTCATGCCGAGCGCCGCCGGGCCGTCACCGGCGCCGCTGTCGCCGTGACACACCGAGCAGTTTTGCGCATACAGCGGCGCGCCACGTGTCGGGTCCGGGGTGATGATCGGTGCCTGGCTGACTTCATAGGCCACGGCCAGTTTCGCCCCCAGTTGCCGCGCCTGGCGGGCGACGTCCGCACCGTCCTGCTTCGCCGTGATCGCGCTGTGCAGCGCCTCGACGCCCTGCTCCAGCGCGATTTTTTCCGGCTTGGCCGGCAGCGCGCTGATCAGGCTCTGCAACGCCTGAGTGAATTCCAGCTGCTCGCGGTATTCGGCGTCGTCGAGAATTTTTCCCGCCTCGACCGTCGGCGGGTAATCGGCGCTGATGTAATCAAGCAGGTGCAGCGCTTGCGGCGCGCCTTCCACGGTATCGGCCAGCAGATTGAAGCTGCTCAGGGCGCACAGCGGAAACACCAGCCAGGCCAGAAAGCGGGACGAGGCAGTCATGAAAGGTTCTCAAGGGGAAATACGGAGTTACATATTGTTCACTCCGACGACGAATCCCTCAAGCTTTGTCGTTGCCAAGGTGAACACCACGATGCTCATTGGTCCCTGAAAAATCATCAAAGCAGTTAGCCATCATCCACCCCTATAATGCGCCACCTCTTCGTACTGTCCGTTCAAGGAAGAACCCGCTCATGCGCCATTGCCTGCTGCCATCGCTGCTGATCGCCGCCATTTTGCAAGTCAGCGGCTGCGCCGCGTACCGCGATTACGACTTGGAACTGCAACAGACCACGCAACAGCTCAAGGCCGGCAACATCGATGGCTCGCTCGCCTTGATCGAGGCGCACAACCCGGGCGAAGAGAAGGATCTGCTCTATTACTTCGAGAAGGGCGCGGTATTGAGCGCTGGCGGTGAGTTCCCACAGAGCCAGGTCGCCTGGCGCAGCGCCGAGCAGATGGTCATACAGCGCCAGGACACCCTAGAAACCACCGGCGACAAGTTGCTCGCCGCCATGGGCAATCAGTGGGGCAGCATCATCAATGACAAGCTGCGGCGCTACGATGGCTACGATTACGAAAAGGTCATGCTGACCACGCAAATGGCCCTGAATCAACTGGCCCTGAATGACTTCGACGGCGCCCGTGCCGACATCAAGAAAACCCACGAGCGTGAAGCACTGATCGCCCGGCAACGGGAACTGGAATACGAGCGGGTCGAAGAAGCGGCCAAGGCCAACGGCGCCCGCGTTCACTACAAGGATCTGCAAGGCTACCCGGTAGTCATGCTGGAATCGGCCGCCGTGATTGCCTTGAAGAACGGTTATCAGAGCGCGTTCAGTCACTACCTCGCGGGCTTCACCTACGAGGCACTCGGTGAAAAAGATCTGGCGGCACCCGGCTATCGTCAGGCAATTGAGCTGCGCCCGGACATGGCGTTTTTCCAGCAGGCCCTGCGCGACCTCGACAATCCTGGGCTCAAGGCCAACGAAAGTGACGTGCTGATCATCGTCCAAAGCGGTCTGGCGCCAGCCCGCAGCTCGGTGCGCGTACCGTATCCGGTGAAGCTTAAGGACGGTCAGGTCATCGTCGCCAATGTCTCATTCCCGGTGATGGTGCCCGACACGTCGACCCCTGCCTTCAATCAAGTGAGCATCGACGGTCGGCAGAACAAGCTGATCGCGGTCAACAGCATTACCGACATGTCCTTGCGCACCCTGCGTGACGACATGCCAGGCATTATCCAGCGCACCACCTACCGGGCCTTTCTGGCGGCGGACGTTCAGGCCACGGACAATCGACGCGATCCGAGCAAAGCTTCGTATGTCACCCACTGGGACGGTTTCGAGCAGGCCGACACACGCACCTGGCGCACCTTGCCCAACCTCACCCAAGTCGTGCGCCTGCGCCTGAAGAAGGGCGACCACTTGATCAGCCTCCCCAACACCCCGGGGACTGCTCCGTTGAAAATCCGTATCGACCAGAACCGCCAAGTCGTTGGTCTGCGCGCCCTGGGCGATCGAATATTTGCCAATGGCAGTGCATTTCAGTCCAGTGGAGCACCGGCAAGCAGCGTGGTATCGAACCTGAAATAAGTAATGGCACCTAACTAACCAGTGCAATTAAAAAGCTATTACATAGCCACCATTCGCCGCTTATAATGCCGCGCCCTCGCTAACGCGAACCGGCATTAAAGCTCCTCAGGATATGAGGAATTGGCAGGAGGCCAGCGCCACTGTCGATGGGTCACACCAGCCCGACCAGCATCCGCGGCTGTATTTACTCCAGGGAAGAAGTACCCCCATGGCATTCCGCGCTCCCTCCTTGATCGCGCTCAGCGCGGTCACTTTGCTGTCCGGCTGTTCCGCTTTCCGCAATTACGACTCCGAACTGGCCCAGACCAATCAGCAACTGGCGACCGGCAACGTCGACGCTGCGCTGACCCTGCTGGAAAAGAACAACAGCGGCCCGGACAAAGACCTGCTCTATTACTTCGAGAAAGGTGAGTTGCTGCGCGCCAAGGGTGACCTGTCCGGCAGCCAGAGCGCCTGGACCAGCGCCGATCAGGTGGTCGGTCAGTGGGAAGACTCGGTCAAGCTCGACACTGGTAAGTACCTGGCTCAGTTCGGCAGCTTCATCGTCAACGACAAGGTGCGTCGTTACGAAGGCTATGACTATGAAAAAGTCATGCTGACCACGCAGATGGCCCTGAACCTGCTGGCGGTGAATGACTTTGACGGCGCACGCACCGCGATCAAGCGGACTCACGAGCGTGAAGCGGTGATCGCCGACCTGCGCGACAAGGAATACCTCAAGAGCGAAGAAGAGGCCGAGAAAGAAGGCGTCAAGACCCAGTACAAAGACCTGCAGGGTTATCCGGTCGCCAGCCTCGATGCACCGGAAGTCGTCGGCCTGAAGAACAGCTACCAGAGTGCGTTCAGCCATTACCTCTCCGGTTTCGTCTATGAAGCCCTGGGCGAGAAAGGCCTGGCTGCACCGGGCTACCGCAAGGCCGCCGAACTGCGTCCGAACACGCCGCTGCTGGAGCAGGCGCTGATCAACCTCGACAAGCCGGTCAAATCCGACGACAGCGACATCCTGATCGTGGTGCAAAGCGGCCTGGCGCCGGCACGTGACTCGATCCGCATTCCGTTGCCGCTGCCGATTTCCAACAGCGTGGTGATCACGCCGCTGTCGTTCCCGGTGATCAAACCGGACACCTCCACCGCCACCTTCGCGCAGATCGGTGTCGACGGTCAGCAGGTTGACCTGACGGCCCTCAACAGCACCACGGCGATGTCCCGTCGCGCCCTGCGCGACGACATGCCAGGGATCATCGTGCGCACCACCGTGCGCGCAATCACCAAAGGCGTGGCGCAGAAGAAGATCAACGAAACCAACCCGCTGGCCGGTCTGGCTGTCGGTATCTCTTCAGCTGTGCTCGAAGGTGCCGATACCCGTACGTGGCGTACCCTGCCGGACTACACCCAAGTGGTGCGTCTGCGCCTGAAAAAAGGCGAGCATCAGGTTACCCTGCCGAGCGCTGTTGGCGGCTCGGTGGTCAAGGTCACCGTCGACCAGCGTTATCAGGTCATCAGCCTGCGCGCCGTCGGTAACCAGGTGTTCGCTGGCGGTCTGGCCGCCCACGTGATCCCGAGTGCCAGTGCGACCAACGTCGCCAGCCTCAAACAACCTTAAGAACGGAGTCTTTGCATGCGCTTCAAACTCATCGCCGTCGCCGCCCTCGCCTTGCTGGCGAGCGGCTGCGCCACCCCGCCACCACCTGAGCCGGGCAGCGCCGCGAGCAAAGTCGTGGCCATGGGGCCGCAGAAACACATCGTCGTCGGCGCCATGCGCGTCGCCCGCGAAAACGGTTTCATGACCGTCAACGTGCAGTTGAGCAACACCCTCAACAGCAACAAGACGTTCTACTACCGCTTCGCCTGGCTCGGCCCGGAAGGCTTCCCGATTGCCGACGAGGAAGTCTGGAAAAGCCAGATGATGTACGGCGCCCAGACCAGCTTCATCCAGGGCATCGCCCCGACGCCGAAAGCCGTGGACTTCCGTCTGGAACTCAAGACGCCGTAAGCCCGCCACCCTATTTCTGATTTAGAGAGCATTCCCATGTTTGCACGCTTTTCCTGCATTGCCGTTATTGCCCTGCTGGCCTCCGGCTGCGTCAACACTTCGCCGACCCTGGGCAGCAAGAACATCAGCTACGGCGATACCAAAGCCGTTGAAACCGTGACCAACGAATTCGGTTCGACCGACCTGCAGATGATTGCCGAGTCGATGACCCGTTCGATGGCTCAGTCCGGCATCCTGCAAGGTCGCCCGGTGGTTCAGGTCTACGATGTGAAGAACAAGACCAGCGAATACATCGACACGCGTGAGATCACCACCAGCATCAAGACTCAGCTGATGAAGACCGGCGTCGCCCGTTTCGCCAGCGACAACACCGCCATGCAGAGCCAGGTCGACCAGCTCAAGCTGCAAAACCAGAGCGGCCTGTACAAGAAGAGCACCGTGGCCAAGACTGGCAACATGATCGCGGCCAAATACCGTCTGGAAGGTTCGATCAGCTCGATCGTCAAGCGCAGCAGCGACTACAAGGACGTCTTCTACAAATTCAGCCTGCAACTGATCGACGTTGAAAGCGGTCTGGCCGAGTGGATGGACGAAAAAGAGATTCGCAAAACCACGGAGCGTTAATTGATGCGCGCATGGATTGGCATGATGGCCCTGGCTTGCGCGTTCAGCGTGCAAGCGGCCCCGAAAGTCGCGGTAACGGATCTGGCGTACCAGGAACGTGTGGAGCAATACATCCACATCGTTTCGTCGCAGAACAATTACCGCGAGGGTTACTACAGCTCCAGCGGCTCGTCGAACTACAACGAGTACGAAGCGAACACCAGCTACATCGAGCAGGCCGAGCTGCGTAAATTCACCGGCGACATCAAGGGTGAAATTCTCCGCACCGGCATGTTCCAGCTGATCCAGGGCACGCCGTACACCGCTTCGTCCAAGGGTGACATCTACGATGTGATCAAGCGGATCAAGTCCGGCGCCTTCAAAGGCGCCGACTATGTGTTGTTTGGAACGGTGTCGGACATCGACTTCACCCAGGACATCAACGAGCTGGCGAACACCGACAGCTATTCGGCGGTGCTGGGCCTGACGCTGGTGGCGGACTTCAGCCTGATCAATACCAAGACCTTCGAGATCACTTCGGCCTTCACGGCGATGGGCGAAGCGCAGGACACCAAACTGGTGAACCACCGCGACATCAAGATCTCGCTGAACCGCCCACGGGTGGTGCGTGACGTGTCGAAGGCGCTGGGTGAGGACGTGGCCGGGCAGCTGAGCATGCAGCTTGGTGGTGGCGGTTACGAGCAGCCGCGCGAAGCACCGCAGCGCAACAACCTGCCGCGCGATACCGCGCCGGTGATCCTGCGCTGATTGCAGGCCTGCACAAATCTGATGTGAACTTTGTGCTGGGGACTCTTGTGCTGGGGACTTTGTGGTGAGGGGATTTATCCCCGATGGCTCGCGAAGCGGGCCCCCTCTTGATCTTAAAAGAAGGGGCCGCTGCGCAGCCCATCGGGGATAAATCCCCTCACCACAGTTGTGTGTCTGTGAGGTTTAGGCGGCTGCTTTGCGCAGCGTCGCCATAAACGCCGCCGCGCCAATGAACAGCCCGGCAAACGTGCGGTTCATGCGTTTCTGCTGTTGCGGTGTGCGCAACAGACGCAGCACCTTCGAGGCCAGACCGGTATAACCGGCCATCACAATCAGGTCGACGCAGATCATGGTTGCGCCGATCACCACGTACTGAATCAGCAGCGGCGCGTGCGGATTGATGAACTGCGGCAGCACCGCCAGCATGAACACCAGCGCCTTGGGGTTGCTGATGTTGACCAGAAAACCACGGAACACCAATGCCAGCGGCTTGCCGATCGGCCGCACTGCCGCGTCATCGCTCATGTCCATGGGCTGCGCGCGCCATTGCTTGATCGCCAGATACACGAGGTAAGCGACACCGAACCATTTGATCGCGTGGAAGGCAGTCGCCGAAGCGGTCAGGATCGCGCCAACGCCGGCGCCGACAATCGCAATCTGCACCGCCAGGCCAATCTGCAGGCCGAGGGCATTCCAGTAACCGCGCCAGAATCCGTATTGCAGACCGCTGGACATCGACGCAATGGCGCCAGCACCCGGGGACAGACTGATCACCCAGCAGGCGGCAAAAAACGCCAGCCATGTTTGAAGCTCCATCGCACACCTCGCATCTGAATCGTGACAGACGCTCAAGCTAATGCGGATCGGAGCTAAAAGCAAAAGATCGCAGCCTCCGGCAGCTCCTACATTGGAATACGATCCCTGTAGGAGCTGCCGAAGGCTGCGATCTTTTGATCTTGCTTGAAACCCTACTTCTCAAACCCGCTAGACGGAAACACATCCGTCCCACGCCAACGCCGCACCGAACGCTGGAAGAACAGACTGTTCGGCACCTGCACCATCGCGCTCCCCGTCCCCAACTCTTCCGCTTCGATCAACGTCGTGTAAAGCAGATTGATCGCCACCACCCGCCCCTTCACGCCAGGCTTGTCCGTGGTGTCGACCAGTTCAACGATATCCCCCAGCCGAAACGGCCCGACCGTGAAGATCAGAATCGCGCACAGCAGGTTCGACAGCACACTCCACATCGCGAAGAACGCCACCGCCGCCACCGCGACGAAACCCGACAGCGCCGTCCACAACACCGTGGCCGAAACACCGAGGCGTTCCAAAACAAAGATCACCGCACTGCCCATGATCAGCCAGCGCAGCACGCCACGCAGCGGCATCAGCAACTGCGGCGGGAACGGATAGCGCTCACCCAGGCGGGTCAGGCACTTGGCAACGAAGCGTTGGGCGAGATAGCCGGCCAGCAGGATCAGCAGAATCTGCACGCCCAGCCAGATTGGCTCGACCCACATCGCCGGCAGCGGCAGCTTGAACGCTTCCATCAGGACAGCGCCTCCAGCTCCGCCTGCATGCTTTCCAGCACCTCGAGGGCTTCCATCCACGCTTCTTCCAGCTCGGCTTCGCGAACCTTCAGCTTGGCTTGCTCGGCCAACAGATCACGCAACTCGTTCTTGCGCGCCGGCTCGTAGATGTCGCTGTCGCCGAGGCTGGCATCGACCTTGGCGAGCTTCTCGTGGAGCTTGCCCAGCTCGGCTTCGAGCTTGTCGGCTTCGCGCTTGTGCGGCGCCAGTTGCTGACGCAAAGCAGCTGCAGCCTGACGCTGAGCCTTCTTGTCAGTCTTGTCCGGGTTGGCCGGAGTGTTGCTGACCGGCGCATTGCGCTGGCGGTATTCCACCAGCCAGCGCGCATAGTCTTCGAGGTCGCCATCGAACTCTTCGACCTTGCCGTCCGCGACCAGGTAGAAGTTATCGGTGGTGCTCTTGAGCAAGTGCCGGTCGTGAGACACCACCAACACCGCGCCGCTGAATTCCTGCAGCGCCATGGTCAGCGCCAGGCGCATTTCCAGGTCGAGGTGGTTGGTCGGTTCGTCGAGCAGCAACAGGTTCGGACGTTCCCAGGCTATCAACGCCAAGGCCAGACGCGCCTTTTCGCCACCGGAGAAATTCAGCACCGGCTCATCGATGCGCGCGCCACGGAAGTCGAAACCGCCGAGGAAGTCGCGCAGGGTCTGCTCGCGTTCGCTCGGTGCCAGACGCTGCATGTGCAGCAACGGGCTGGCCTTGGAATCCAGCGAGTCGAGCTGATGCTGGGCGAAGTAGCCGACCACGGTGTTCTCGCCACGGGTCAGGCGCCCGGCGATCGGTGACAGCTCGCCGGCGAGGTTCTTGATCAGCGTCGATTTACCCGCGCCGTTCGGGCCGAGCAGGCCGATCCGTGCACCCGGGGTCAGTTGCAGCTTGACCTTCTCGAGGATGGTTTTGTCGCCGTAACCCAGACGCGCATCGGACAGGTCGATCAGCGGGCTGGAGATTTTCGTCGACTCGCGGAAGACAAAGTCGAACGGCGAATCGACGTGAGCTGCCGACAACTCTTCCATCCGCTCCAGGGCCTTGATCCGGCTCTGCGCCTGACGGGCCTTGGTCGCTTGCGCCTTGAAGCGGGCGATGTAGCTTTCCATGTGCGCACGTTGCGCCTGCTGCTTCTCGTAGGCCTGCTGCTGCTGGGCCAGACGCTCGGCACGGGCGCGCTCGAACGCGGTGTAGCCACCACGGTAGAGGGTGATCTTGCGCTGATCGACATGCGCGACGTGATCGACGACTTCGTCGAGGAAATCACGGTCGTGGGAAATCAGCAGCAAAGTGCCCGGGTAGCTTTTCAGCCACTCTTCGAGCCAGATGATGGCGTCGAGATCCAAGTGGTTGGTCGGTTCGTCGAGCAGCAATAAGTCCGAAGGACACATCAAGGCTTGCGCCAGGTTCAGGCGCATCCGCCAGCCACCGGAGAAATCCCCGACCTGACGATCCATCTGCTCGTTGGTGAAACCGAGACCGGCGAGCAACTTGCGCGCTCGCGCATCGGCGGTGTAACCGTCGGCGCTGTCGAGTTCCGAGTGCAGGCGGGCCTGAGCGGCACCGTCATGCGCCGCTTCGGCAGCGGCGAGGTCACGTTGCACCTCGCGTAGACGCAGGTCGCCATCGAGCACATAGTCGACGGCAAGGCGCTCCAGCGTCTCGATTTCCTGGCGCATGTGGGCGATGCGCCAGTCGGCCGGCAGGAAGCAGTCACCCGAGTCCGGGTGCAGTTCGCCCCGAATCAAGGCGAACAGGCTCGATTTGCCGGCGCCGTTGGCACCGATGAGGCCAGCTTTGTGGCCGGCGTGCAGGGTCAGCTCGGCGTCTTCTAGCAGACGTTGCGGGCCACGCTGTAAAGTCAGGTTCTGAAGTCGGATCATAATGGCGGCGGAGTCTACCAGCTTCGCTCACAACTGGCGCGAGTAGCACGATGTCCTCTGACCTGTGGAGCTTTTCCCTTGCCACCTACGCCCGCACGGGCGTGGAAGATGCTTGTCTGCAACTGCAAACGGCGGGCGCGAATGTGTGCCTGCTGCTGTGTGGTTTGTGGCTGGAACAACGCGGGGTGACTTGCGATGAACAACGCGTTCGCCAGCTTCAGGCGCTGACCGAGCCGTGGGATATCGAGGTAGTGCAGCCGCTGCGGGCACTGCGCACGCAATGGAAAACCCCGGCGGTGGAGGATGCGGTGTTGAAAGGCATGCGCGAGCAGATCAAGTCACTCGAGCTGGAAGCTGAGCGAGTGTTGTTGTCACGGCTTGAGGGTGTGGCGCAGGAGTGGACGCGAAACGAGGCAGGTTCGATGACCTGGCTGGAAGGCTTGGCCGGCATGGCAGCCAGCCCGAACCGCGACGCGCTGCAAGTGCTGCGCGTCGCGGCTACCGGCACTTAGGAAGCGCTGGTTGGGTTGTTGCTGGTGCTCGACACAGCGGCTGGCGATGACGCAGTCGAAGGGGTCGAGGTGGTAGCGGCTGGAGCAGGTGCCGCTGGCGCAGCCGACGCTGCCGGTGCGGCAGGTTTGGCGGCAGGCGCGGTAGCCGGTTTGGCGGCAGCTGGTTTGGCAGCGGCTGGCTTTTTAACGGCAGGTTTTGCAGCTGGCTTGGCGGCTGGTTTTGCAGCAGCAGGCTTGGCGGCAGCAGTCGTTGGTTTGGCAGCAGCGGCCGGTTTAGCGGCTGGCTTGGCTGCCGGTTTGGCGGCGGCTTTCACGGCTGGTTTTGCAGCCGGTTTTGCAGCAGCTTTGGCTGGCGCTTTTGCCGCAGGTTTGGCTGCTGCTGGTTTAGCGGCAGTCTTGGCAGCTGGTTTTGCCGCAGCAGGTTTGGCGGCCGGTTTAGCAGCGGCGGTTTTCGCTGGAGCAGCTTTGGTAGCGGCTGACTTCGCAGCTGGTTTAGCAGCAGCGGCACGGGTAGCCGGCTTGGCAGCGGCAGTACGCGCAGCAGGTTTTGCCGCTGTGGTTTTAGCCGCTGGTTTTGCAGCGCTCGCCGCAGCAGGTTTTTTCGCAGCAGGTTTTGCAGCCGCTTTGGCCGCTGGTTTTGCAGCGGTTTTTACTGGTGCTTTTGCAGCAGGCTTGGCAGCGGTTTTAGCAGCCGCTTTTGCAGCAGGCTTGGCCGCTGCAGTTTTCGCTGGAGCTTTGGCTGCAGCAGGTTTTGCAGCAGCTTTCTTCGCCGGTGCCGCTGCTGGTTTGGCCGAGCGAGTCGACAATACTTTGCCCACGGCTTCTTGAACGCGGCCAACACCCTGGGCCAGTTTCAGGCTTTCCTGGGCGTCACGCTTGAGTTGCAGAATGTAGCTGCGGGTATCGGACTGACGATCCTTGAGCGCATCGAGCAGGTCTTCCAGTTCTTTCACTGCGCCTTTGGCTTTGGTCTGTGCCTTGGCTTTACCGGCAGCCGCTGCGTCTTGCAATTTGGTACGCGATTTGTGCAGTTTTTCTTGCGCCTTGCCGCGTTGCTTTTCCAGTTTGGCGAGCAGTTTTTCAGCATCAGCCAAGGCTTGCGAGCAAGCGTTTTCCAAATGCTCGAGCAGGCTGCCCGAGAGTTGTTGGAGTAAGTGCAACGGAGTGTTTACAGGCTTCTTGGTGGCCGACATGGTTTACCTCCTGGCTGACGTGAATGCGGCTCATACTAGACCTCTGCTGCTACCGCCGCTAGGTCATCTTGACAGTATCGAAACGGTTGCGTTGCAACGAAGTGAAAATGTTCTTCGACAAGTCAAAAGCAGTTCACCGTTGCAGACGTTTGCGCTGGCATAATCCACCGCATCTCAGGACGGAGAGTGCCCATGTCGCGCTACCTTTTTTTATCCCTCTGCATGGTTTTTTCAGTGGCTCACGCCGACGAAAAAACCACCGCGAATGACGCTCACGATCTCGCCTACAGTCTCGGTGCAAGCCTGGGTGAACGCCTGCGTCAGGAGGTTCCACAGTTGCAGATTCAAGCGTTGGTCGAAGGCTTGCAGCAAGCCTATCAAGGCAAGCCATTGGCGCTGAGTGAAGCACGTATCGAACAGATTCTGGCTGATCACGAAGCACAAAATGCCGAACATTCGGCGCAGCCTTCCAGTGATGCCGCGATGGAAAACGAGCAGCGGTTTCTCACGGCAGAAAAAGCCAAACCGGGCGTGAAGGAATTGGCCGACGGCATCCTCCTGACCGAGCTGACGCCAGGCACTGGCGCCAAAGCCGGGCCGGATGGAAAAGTGCAGGTATTGTATGTCGGTCGCTTGCCCGACGGCACCGTGTTCGATCAGAACACTCAGCCGCAATGGTTCAACCTCGACAGCGTGATCGCCGGTTGGCGCACCGCTTTGCAAAACATGCCGGTGGGCGCGAAATGGCGCCTGGTGATTCCATCGGATCAAGCGTATGGCGCGGACGGTGCCGGTGACCTGATCGCGCCATTCACACCGCTGGTGTTTGAAGTGGAATTGCGCGGCGCGACCAGTTGAGCAGGCAATAAAAAACGGTGCGCTTTGGGCGCACCGTTTTTTTTGATCGGCAGAAAGGATCAGGCCTGGACCGGATCTTCTTCCTTGTGCGCTGTGTGCAGCACTTCAATCAGGCAGTCTTCGAGTTCGAAGCGCTCGTGCAGCAAACCACCCAGCTCCTTGAATTTCTCGGCAACGCATTTGCCCTCATCACACAGATCGTTGAACGCGAGCAGCTTCTCGGTGATCACGTCGATGCGCGGATAGATTGTCTCGGCGAGTTCCAGGCCGCGCTTGTCGTTGAACGCCTTGGCTTCGCCGGTCAGCTGTTCGTAGATTTCGAAATGCCCGGCCGACACGTAATCGACCAGCACACCGCAAAATTCCTGCAAGGGCTTGCGGCTCTCGGACAGCGACTCAGGCTGTGCACCCAGTTTGTCGTAGGCACCGATCAGATCTTCACGCTCTTGCAACCAGCGGTCGATCAGCAGATGAACTCCACCCCAGCGTTCCTGAGCATTCTGACAACTTTCGAGCATGGCGATCTCTCTTCCCTTGTGGGTCATGCTGCTCTACACCCGCGCCTCTCTTCTGGTTTATCGCTTGGAGTGCGGACGGGCAGAGCGTCATCGAGCAACATAAATCCAATGACACGTGCGGGCCAGATTATGCCCGCGCGCCTATGGCTTCAAGGTACGCAGGAGATAAAGTTCATACAAGTGTTTAATCCCTGACCAACCCCCGGTGCGACGCTTCGCCGCTGAGCGGTCGTTGCAGAGCGTTCCAGACCTGTCGCACGAGTTGAAAAAACGCCAGCACGGAGACGGCCATAAAGAACAGCAGGCTCCACTCTGGAACGCTCAGGTCAAACAGCGTCCAGGAAATTTCCGCGCAATCGGCGCTGCCGTTAAACATCCGCACCGCCGCACACAGCCATGGCAGGTTGCTGAACAAGGTGGCGGGATCGGGTGAGCAGTTTGCCAACTGCAACACCGGATCGCTCTGCAACAACACCTGTCGCCAGGCCGCAGTGGTTCCGCCGAGGCTGGCACCCAGCGCGGCCACCCAATAGAACGACAGACCGAGGCGTTGCGGGCCGTGCACCGCCGCCAGTCCACAACAGGCTGTGAGCAGCGTCATGCACAATCGCTGCACCAGGCACAGGCTGCACGGCACCAGGCCAACCGCGTATTCAAGGTAATAGGAAGCTCCCAGGGCAACGGCCCCCGCAGTAAAAGCCATGAAAAACAAGGAGCGTGAGCAGGCCAACGACATGGCTTTTCCGTAACAGTAGAGACAGGCAGTTACGGTAGAGGAAAGCGCGTCAGCCTTTCAAGGCGGTGGGCTGGCGACACTTCGGTAAAGGTGTAGGGAAAACCCGACAGGGTAGAGAGGAAAAGGTAAAGCACGCTGTAGGACTTTGCCTTCGAGGCTGATTTGCAGGCAATCAATAGTCGCGAAACGAAAACGAGGGAGCGAACTCCCCCGTGTTTTCAGGCGCGAGCAGGTACCGGCAACGGCGCAGCCAGCAGGCGCTCATCCAACAAACCGAGGCCTTCCTGGAACAGCTGGTTGCTGCGCTCGGTATCACCCAGTTGCGCCAGCAAACGCGCCAGTTCCGCGCAGGTTTCCGGATTGCGCTGCACACGCAGGCTGCTTTCCAGATAATCGCGCGCCTTGCCCCACAGGCTGGTTTGCAGGCACAGACGCCCCAAGGTCAGCAGCAGGCTCGGATCGTTCGGATGTTCCTTGAGCCAGCCTTCAGCCGTCTGCAGCTGACGCGCCGGATCGCTGCCGCGCACCAGGCCATACAGGCGGGCCAGATGGCTGTCGTACTTGCGCTTGATGGCGCCGCGCAAGACTTCCTCGGCTTCCACCTGAGCGCCCAACTGCCGCAGTTGCTCGGCATACGCCAGCACCAGCGGCGATTCCTGACGTTGCGCGGAAGTCAGTTGCTGCCATGCCCGATTGAGCGATTGCAGGCCCACCGTGCCGTCCTCTTCGCGATGCGCCGCCAGCGAAAGGTTCTCGCCCCAGGCGCGTCGTTCGAGTTCAGCCAGTTCGGCCGCTGGCAGGACCTTGTCCTTGCGCAGCTCCGGCAGCAGGCGAATCACCGCCGACCATTCACCACGCTGCTGATACAGGCGCTGCAACTGGCGCAGCGTCTGCGCATTGTGCGGATGGCGTTCGTGCATCGCTTGCAGCGTGACCAGCGCCCCATCGGTATCGCCACGATCGGTTTGCAGTTGCGCATGGCTCAGGGCAATCGCCAGTTCGGCCTGCGGCTGACGCTCCAGCGCACGCTCCAGCAGGCGGTCGCATTCTTCGTAATTGCCTTGCTCATTGGCGGCGCGCGCAGCGCCGAGGTAGTACAGCAACGGTTGGCGTTCGGCTTCAGCCGCGCGATGCAGATGACGTTGCGCGCTGGCCCAACGCCCTTCGGCCAAGTCCAGTTGCCCGTGTTCGATCGCCACTTGCACGCGACGGCTGCGGTTGCGCCGTGACCATGGATTAACCACGCCGCTGGAGGTCATCACCAGCTCGACCAACGCCTTGATGCCCCAGATCAGCAGCCACAGCACCGCGATGACCGCCAGCGTTGCCCACAGGCTCGCTTCGTAGCGAAAGCTCTTGTAGGCGATCAGCACGTAACCGGAATGCTGCGCCACCGCAAAACCCAGCGCCGCTGTCGCCGCGATCACCAGGAACACGATCACATACAGGCGCTTCATGGCGTCGCCTCCTGCGCGGAATTGGCGGCAGGCTTGGCAAAAGGTTTCACCGATTCTTCAGCATTGACGTTGCGCCGTTCCAGATACGCCTGCACCGCGCTGAGAGTGCCGGCCAGATCCGGCGTGTTGACCGTGACCGGCTCTTTGCTCAATTCGCCAACCTGCTCCAGCATCACTTTGCTCTGCGGGTTGTCCGGATTGAAATTGCCTTTGAGCACGTCACGCGCCTCGGCCAGTGCCTGGGTATAAACCGGCGCCTGTCCGTTGAGCGCCGCCCACTGCGCCTGCTCCAGCGCCAGGCTCAGGGCCAGACGTACCTGGCTCAGGCTCTGCCCGGCCAGCAGCGGCCGCACATTCTTGTCGGCGTTGAAATCGATACGGATGTAACGCGAAACCTGATCCCACCACTGTGCCCAGCGACTGGCGCCGTCACCGTCGGCAGTCAGGCCCAGCAGCGATTCGCCGCGATCCTTGTACTCCGGCGCCAGCTCGGTGAGGTCAATGACCTGATCGCGCAACGCGCCGAGGCGCAGGAACAGCCCGGTGCGATCCGGCTGCGCGGTGCTGCGCAGGGCCACCAGGGTTTTCGCCACTTGCTCGCGGGCAGCGAAAGAACCAGGGTCGTTCTGTTCGCGGAGAATTTCGTCGGCGCCCTGCACCAGTGCCTGCGCGCTGCTGATGTCCTGCAACGCGGAAAGACGCAGGCTGGCCAGACGCAGAAGGTGTTCGGCCTCGGCCAGACGCCAGTCCTTGCGGCTCGCCCCGAGAACGGTTTCCAGGCGTTGGTTGAGGCGTTGCTGATCGCCCTGAAGCTGCGTCACCAGACGCTGGCGCTCGGCAAGTTCGTCGGCGCCCGGCAACTGCGCGAGGCGCTCGGTCAGACGCTGCTCGTTGAGTTTCAGGCTCTGCGCCTGATCGTTCAGCGCCTGCACCTGGCCCGACTGTTGTTGGGTGTTGGTCTGCAGGTGACGGACCTGCCAGACACCCCAGCCACCGATCGCGACACCGGCAGCACCGAGCAACAGGGCGACGATGGCCAGTCCATTGCCTCGGCGCGGCTCGTTGGCCGGCGGTGGAGTTTCAACCTGCTTTTCAAGCACGACAGGCTGGACATCATCTTTTGGCAAGGCTGTTTCGCTCACGTATCCATCCTTTGCATTAGAGAACGGGCCCGGGATGCTCCCGTAACGCCGTCAGCAAAGCCGCGGCACTCGCGCCGCGGCAATCCACAACTGTTTGAGCCCCGTCGGCACGTGCCAGCTCGGCGACCCTTGGGCTTGGAACAAACAACGGCAGCTGCGCAATCTCGGGCCAGGCATCGCCGGCCATTTCGCGCAGGTGCTCGAAACCCTGTCCACTGCTGACCACCAGCCCGTTCAAGCGTTCCGCTGCGATCCGCTGCGGCAACGCGTGCGGTGCATAGGCTGGCAGGTCACGTCGATACAATTCCAGATACTCGACACTAGCACCTAGCTCACGCAAACGCTCGGCGAGCAGCTCGCGCCCGCCCTGCCCGCGCAGGATCAACACCTGCGCACCCGGTCGGCTGACCGCCTCTCGCAGACGCGGCAACTGCAGCAGCGCTTCGCTGTCATCACCGTCGGCGGGAAAGCTGACATCCAGGCCATGATCGCGAAGAATCTGCGCGGTTGCCGCACCGACGCTGAACCACGGCATCGTCAGCGCAGGCGAGCCGCCGAGTAAATCCAGTGCAATGCGCGCCGCCGGTTTGCTGACCACGATCACCGCGCTGCAACCCGGCAACTGCGCAATCGCCTGACGAATCTTGTCAGAGACTGGCAGCGCAACAATGTCCAGGAGCGGCAGACAACTACTGAAAACGCCCTGCGCCGCCAACGTCTCGGCGAGCGCCGCACAATCTTCCGCAGGGCGCGTCAGCAGCAGGCGCCAAGCGGTCACTCGTGACCTGCCTCGCCGTAGACCGCTTTGAGAATGTCGGCGGCGCCCTGGCTCAACAGATCTTCAGCTACCTGCACACCCAATGCTTGGGCATTAGCACGTGGCGCACGGGCTTCAGCGCTGAGCAGCTTGCCACCGCTCGGCTCGCCGACCAGACCACGCAACCACAACTGCTCGCCTTCGAGCACGGCGTAGCAGGCGATAGGCACCTGGCAGCCGCCATTCAGATGTTTGTTGAGGGCACGTTCGGCAGTCACCCGCGACGAGGTGTCGGCGTGATGCAGCGGGGCGAGCAAGGCATGGATTTGCGTGTCGGCGCTGCGGCATTCGATACCGACCGCACCTTGGCCACCGGCCGGCAAGCTGTCATCGACACTGATTGCCGAAGTGATGCGCTCTTCGAAACCGAGGCGGATCAGGCCGGCCGCTGCGAGGATGATCGCGTCGTACTCGCCAGCATCAAGCTTGGCCAGACGCGTATTGACGTTGCCGCGCAGGAAGCGGATTTCAAGATCCGGGCGACGCGTCAGCAGTTGCGCCTGACGGCGCAGACTGGAGGTGCCGACGATGCTGCCGGCAGGCAACGCTTCAAGGCTTTCATAGGTATTGGAAACGAAGGCATCGCGCGGGTCTTCGCGCTCGCAGATGCAAAACAGACCGAGGCCTTCGGGGAAGTCCATCGGCACGTCTTTCATCGAGTGGACGGCGATGTCGGCTTCGTTTTCCAGCAGCGCGGTTTCCAGTTCTTTGACGAACAGGCCCTTGCCGCCGATTTTCGACAGTGGCGAATCGAGCAGCTTGTCGCCGCGACTGACCATGGGCACCAGCGTCACCAGCAGGCCCGGGTGGGCCGCTTCCAGACGGGCTTTGACGTATTCGGCCTGCCAGAGGGCCAACGCACTTTTACGGGTGGCGATGCGGATTTCGCGAGAGGACATGGATCAATCCGTACTGAATAGATACGGCGGATAATAACAGCTCAGCCAAATCCACTTTGACTTGAATCAGAGTCGGCGCGGCCTCCCTGGCCTGCAATGCCCGATGGAAAGAAATGTGAGCCGCCGGAAATGTCCGGATTACAGGCCCTGCATCATTTTGCGCACACCGGCCACGTGCCGACGGCTGACGATCAGCGCATCACCATTGAGGCCTTTGAGGAACAGCTGGAAATGCCCCAGCGGCGTGCGTTGCAGACGTTCGATGCGGTCGCGGGCGACCAGGGCGTTGCGGTGGATACGCACAAAGCGTTCGCCGAATTCGTCTTCCAGAGCCTTCAGTGGCTCGTCGAGCAGCACTTCGCCGGCCTCGTGGCGCAAGGTCACGTATTTGTGGTCGGCAATGAAATAGACCACCTGATCCAGCGGGATCAGTTCGATGCCTTTACGGGTGCGGGCGCTGATGTGGCTGCGTGGGCCGGTGCCACTTTCGGCAGCGGGACGGGTCAGGGCCGAGAGTTGCGCCCGGTTGGGACGTTCCGCCCGTTTCAGGGCGTCATGCAGATGTTCGGTTCGCACGGGTTTCACCACATAGCCCACGGCGCTGGCCTGCAGGGCTTCCACGGCAAATTCATCGGGGCTGGTGCAAAACACCACGGCGGGCGGCGTTTCTCGTTCGCACAGACGGGCAGCAACTTGCAGGCCATCGAGGCCCGGCATGCGGATATCAAGCAGCACGATATCCGGTTTGTGGCTGTCGATCAGTGCCAACGCCTCCTCGCCATTCGTGGCGCTGGGCTCCAGAACTGTATAACCCTCGAGCTCGCTCACCATTCGGCTGAGGCGCTCGCGAGCCAGTGGTTCGTCATCAACGATCAGGACATTCATATTGCGCTGGATTCCTGCGTGAGTCTCGCACAAGGATAGCGTAGACAGGTGAAGTGACGTCCGTCACCGCGATCCACGCTAAGACTAGCCCGAGCGCCAAAAAGTGCCGTACGTCGGCCAGCAATATTTGCCAGTGTCCGGGTCGTACTGCTCAAAGCCCGCTGTTTCCTGCGTTTCTCACGGGGATTGCCGAAGGACAATTACACCCACCCCCCTCTTCTTATAGTCGGCGGCCAGACCTTTGCGCGATCGAAAGTCGCGCCGACCCTTATGTCCTACTGTAGACGCTCGTCGGGCCGATATTGCTCAATCGAAAAATATCCTTGCGCAAATCTTCCGGGCGCAGCGCCGACTATGACTGAGCCAATGAGAAAAAAACGTATCGACCGGTGTCAGCGACAGTCTGGGCAACCCTGTTATTATCCGCGCCAGCGTTTCACGCCTTTTTTCTTCAAGCCGATACGAGCGAATTCATGAGCACTGACAAGACCAATCAGTCCTGGGGCGGCCGCTTCAGTGAACCCGTCGACGCCTTCGTCGCCCGCTTCACCGCCTCCGTCACTTTCGACCAGCGCCTGTATCGCCACGACATCATGGGTTCGATCGCCCACGCCACCATGCTGGCCAAGGTTGGCGTGCTGACCGATGCCGAGCGCGACAGCATCATCGATGGCCTGAACACCATTCAGGGCGAAATCGAGGCCGGCCAGTTCGACTGGCGCATCGACCTCGAAGACGTGCACATGAACATCGAAGCACGCCTGACCGACCGCATCGGCGTCACCGGCAAAAAACTGCACACCGGGCGCAGCCGCAACGACCAGGTCGCCACCGACATCCGCCTGTGGCTGCGTGACGAGATCGACCTGATCCTCGCCGAAATCACCCGTCTGCAAAAAGGCCTGCTGGAGCAAGCCGAGCGCGAAGCCGCGAGCATCATGCCGGGCTTCACTCACTTGCAGACCGCGCAGCCAGTGACCTTCGGGCACCACATGCTGGCCTGGTTCGAAATGCTCAGCCGCGATTACGAGCGTCTGGTCGACTGCCGCAAGCGCACCAACCGCATGCCATTGGGCAGCGCCGCGCTGGCCGGCACCACCTACCCGATCGACCGCGAATACACCGCGCAACTGCTGGGTTTTGACGCGGTTGGCGGCAACTCGCTGGACAACGTTTCCGATCGCGATTTCGCCATCGAATTCTGCTCGGCCGCGAGCATCGCGATGATGCACTTGTCGCGTTTCTCCGAAGAATTGGTGCTGTGGACCAGCGCGCAGTTCCAGTTCATCGATCTGCCGGACCGTTTCTGCACCGGCAGTTCGATCATGCCGCAAAAGAAAAACCCCGACGTGCCAGAGCTGGTACGTGGCAAGACCGGCCGTGTGTTCGGCGCACTGATGGGCCTGCTGACCTTGATGAAAGGCCAACCGCTGGCCTACAACAAGGACAACCAGGAAGACAAAGAGCCGCTGTTCGACGCCGCCGACACCCTGCGCGACTCGCTGCGCGCCTTTGCCGACATGATCCCGGCGATCAAACCGAAGCACGCGATCATGCGTGAAGCGGCGTTGCGTGGTTTCTCCACCGCGACCGACCTGGCGGATTATCTGGTGCGCCGTGGTTTGCCGTTCCGTGATTGCCACGAAATCGTTGGCCATGCCGTGAAATACGGCGTGGACACGGGCAAGGATTTGGCCGAGATGAGCCTGGAAGAACTGCGCCAGTTCAGCGATCAGATCGAGCAGGACGTGTTTGCCGTACTGACCCTGGAAGGCTCGGTGAATGCCCGTGACCATATCGGCGGGACTGCGCCGGCGCAGGTCAAGGCTGCTGTAGTGCGCGGTCAAGCGCTCATCGCCAGCCGCTAAAAGCATCGCTGGCAAGCCAGCTCCCACAGGGTTCTTTGCTGGAACACAATTTTGGTTCGACCCAAAGACCTGTGGGAGCTGGCTTGCCAGCGATGACTGACTTCAGAACGCTAAAAAAATCACTTCTTTGCAGCGATCATCGCCAAAAACGCCGGCATCGCCGCATCCTTGTCCGCCGCAATCTTCTGCACATGCGGATTCTGCTCAAGCCTCTCCAGCAACGCCTTCGCCTGCGGCATCTCCGCCAGGAAATCAATCCCGAACAGCTTCTGCCCGACCGCAGAGGCCAGCGGCACGCTGTAGAGGAAGTACAAATCGGCAATACTCAAGCTGTCGCCCGCCACGTACGGGACGAATTTGCCGTGTCGGCCCAAGGCCGCAAAACCCAGCAACAATTCAGTCTTGGTCTTTTCCTTGATCGCGTCCGGCAAAGTCATGCCGAAAAATGCTTCGCCATAACAGGCACGCCCCGGCAACTCGATGTACAGCTCGATTTCCTTGGCAATCGCCAACACCTGCGCGCGCTCGAACGGATCGCTCGGCAGCAGCGCTGTGCCTTTCTGGGTCTGCTCCAGGTATTCGAGGATGATCGCGGTTTCGTTGATGTAACCACCATCGACGCCGAGCACCGGCACTTTGCCGCGCGGGCTGATGGTCAGGGACTCCGGGGTTTGCGCCGGGTAGAACGTGACCTCTTCGAACGACAGGCCTTTTTCCAGCAGCGCCAGTTTGACCATGTTGTAGTAGTTGCTGACTGAGAATCCATAAAGCTTGAGCATCACATAGCCTCCAGGCCGTGCGGGGTGGGCAGTGCCTGTTTATAGAACGTGCAGGCCAATCCCGCCAGCAGCATCACGCCTCTGAATGCGGGTAAACTGGCGCCTTTCCTTGAGGAGCCTGCCATGAGCGAGCCGACAGACATCGACAATGACAACGACGAAGAAGAGTTCACCGAAGCGACGTTGATCGAAGCCATCGAGAACCAGATCGAAAGCGACAACCCGCCAGCGGCCAAAGCGACTTTCAACAAGCTGACACTGGTCGGAACTGAGCGCGAAGAGATCCTCAACCTGATGGCGCACGTGCTGGCCTACGAGATTGACGCGATGCTCGATGAAGATCGCGCATTTGATACTGAATGGTACGAAGCGGCCCTGCGTGCGCTGCCTGAGTTGCCGCCAGAAAAATCCTGAATCAAAAGATCGCAGCCTTCGGCAGCTCCTACATAAATCCCCTGTAGGAGCTGCCGAAGGCTGCGATCTTTTTTATGAGGACTACACTGGAATCCGCCTCAAGACAAAATCCCTGATCTGAGCACTGGACATGCCGCAAAAGCCGGTTCACCTTAGGGGCGCTGTCGTCCAATTCCTAGAAAGTCTGGAGTCCTTATGTCGCTTACCCCTGAGTTGGTTGCCGAACTGGAAGTCCTCGCACTCTTTCCCCTGGACAGTTCCCAGGAAGGTTTGAAAATTCATCAGACCGCTGCCCCGAAACATATTTCTGCCGCCAAACGCCTCTTTGAAAAAGACCTGACTGATCAGCCCGATGGCGGTTATCTGACCAGCCTCGGTCGCGATGCAGCACAAAACGTGCAGACCGTGCTGACCATTTTGAGAGAGCAAGAAACCGCCTGATCCTCCCCGGCTTCGCCCACGGGAACTCCTGCCACGGGATTTCCGCGGGCCTGCCTGTTCGTCCGCGATAGAAATCTGACGTCAAAAAACAAAATCAGCTAAAAGTCCCGCCGCGCTAAGGCTAAACTGCCTGACATTCCGAGACCCTCTACGTCCGAGCCTGCGAGCCGGTTTGAGCTGACATGACGCGCACCCACGAAATCCGCCCCGACCTGGACGAAGGCATTGACCGCAAAGTCCTCAGCCAACTGCGCGCGCGGTTTCTCAAACTCAATGAAGGCCGCCTTGGGCGCGCCCTCGAAGGGTTGTCAACACGCCAGCAAAGCGTACTGACGCTGCTGCCGCTGTTCTTCCATGTCAACCATCCGCTGCTGCCGGGTTATGTCTCGGGCAGTACGCCGGCTGGTCTGTCTAATTACGAGCCCGACGCCAATGTGCTCGCCGAAGCCCAGCGCCTGACCCGATCGTTTTCTTACAAGCCACGCCACGGCAGCAACCCGCCGCGACCTATTCACGGTCTGTTTCTGATGGGCAGCCTCGGCACGCTGGCGCAGGCCGATCAGAGCGACATGGACGTGTGGGTCTGCCATGCGCCAGATCTCAATGAAAGCGAACTCACTGAGCTGAGCAAGAAATGCCAATTGCTGGAAGCCTGGGCCGCGAGCCAGGGCGCCGAGGCGCATTTCTTCCTGATCGACCCGGTGCGCTTCGTCAAAGGCGAGCGCGACACCCAACTCAGCTCGGAAAACTGCGGCAGCACCCAACACTATCTATTGCTGGACGAGTTCTACCGCACCGCGATCTGGCTGGCCGGGCGCACGCCGATCTGGTGGCTGGTGCCGGTTTACGAGGAAACCGCCTACGACCTGTACACCCACACCCTGCTGTCGAAGCGCTTCATTCGCGCCGACGAAACCCTGGATCTCGGCCATCTGGCGACGATTCCACCGGGAGAGTTCATCGGCGCGGGTTTGTGGCAGTTGTTCAAGGGCATCGAGTCACCGTACAAATCGGTGCTCAAACTGTTGCTGACCGAGGTTTACGCCAGCGAGCACCCACACGTGCAGTGCCTGAGCCTGCGCTTCAAGAAAGCCGTGTTCGCCAATCAGCTCGATCTCGATGAGCTGGATCCGTACATGGTCGTGTACCGGCGCATCGAGGAATACCTCATTGCGCGCAACGAGCCGGAACGCCTGGAACTGGTGCGCCGCGCGCTGTATCTGAAGGTCAACCGCAAGCTCACCGGCAACAGTCGCACCCAGAGCTGGCAACGTTCGTTGCTCGAACGGCTGGCCAGCGAATGGCATTGGGATCAGCGGCAACTGGCGCTACTCGACAGCCGCAGCCAGTGGAAAGTCCGTCAGGTCAGCGCCGAGCGCCGCGCGCTGGTCAACGAGCTGAATTACAGCTATCGCTTCCTGACTCAGTTCGCCCGCACCGAACAGACGGTCAGCCTGATCAACAAGCGCGACCTCAATGTGCTAGGCCGGCGCTTGTACGCGGCGTTTGAGCGCAAGGCTGACAAGGTCGAGTTCATCAACCCCGGCATCGCCCCGGACCTGGCCGAAGACACCCTGACGCTGGTGAAATCGCGCAACAAAAAGGAACCCGGGCAAACCCAGTGGGGCCTATACAACGGCAGCCTCACCGCGCTGGAGTGGGAGCACTTTGCGCCGATCAAGCGCAGCCGCGAGCTGCTTGAACTGCTGACCTGGAGTCACCGCAACGGCGTGATCGACAGCAGCACTCGCCTGGCGCTACACCCTGGCACCAGCGACCTGAGCGAGTTCGAGCTGTTCAACCTGCTCGGTAGCCTGCAACAGTGCATCGCCCTGCCCTTGCCCACTGTCGCCGAAGAGCCATTGCTGCGCGCCGCCGTGCCGAGCGAAGTGCTGATGCTGGTCAACGTCGGCGTCGACCCGCTCAAGCATCACCGCGACCTCAACATCCTGATGACCACCGAGCGCACCGACTCGCTGAGCTACGCCGGTGTGCGCGAAAACCTCGTGTTGACCCTCGATCAAGTCACGCTCAACAGCTGGAACGAAGTGCTGGTCAACCGCTTCGACGGCCCGCACGCCCTGCTCGATTGCCTGCGCGATTACCTCAACAACCTGCCACGCGGGCCGTTGCAACCGTCGTTGAAGGTGCGCTGTTTCTGCCACAACCGCGCGCAGTTCATTGCCCGGCGTGTCGAGGAAATCGTCGACACCGCGCAAAACCTGCTGCTCAGTGATTTGAACCACCGCTACCTGATTCAAGTGCAGCAGCACTATCACGTGCTGGAGTTGGTGCCGGGCCAGGTCAACCACGTCGCCCTCGCGACCCTGCCGGCACTGCTCGATTACCTCGGCGAAGAACAGCCGCGCTACAGCCCGCTGCACCTGGACCCGATGGCGCTGGAGGAACACGACCTCGCGCTGATCCTGCCAATGGGCCAGCCGGAATGCATTCAGGTGTTCTACCGCATCACCGAACAGCAAGCCGAGCTGTACGTATTGGATGAATTCAATGCGCTATGGCAGCAGCATTTGCCGTACCACGACGAGCAGAGTCTGCTGGTGCCGCTGCAGCGCTTCCTGCAATCGATCCTGTTCCGTCGCGAAGCCGTGTTGCCGATGGACGCCGGCCCGGGTGCCCGTCTCGAAACGTTGTATTACCAGTTATTGCCTTCGGGTCCGGGGCGCGCGCGACGGGTCGAAGCGCGACCAGCACCGCAGACCCCGGTAAACAAGCCGTTCTACGACGTGCAGGCGATCGTCGGCAAAGCCGCACCGGGCGAAGTGCAGGTCACGCTGTATTGCAATCAACGGGAATTCAGTGAGCTGGAACATGGCGACCAGCTGTTCAGCGTGGTCGCCCAGGAGATCGTCGAGCAGCGCCGCGACAGCGAACGCTATCGCTGCTACATCACCGACCTCGACCTTTCGGGCCTGCTCGGTGACGGGCAGAGTTCAAGCAATCTGTATCTACGCTACAAGGCTGACCTGGAGCGCGCTCTGAACGAGGCACTCGAACAGGTCTGAAGGCGGGTTACTCGCGGAAATCACCGCCGTTGGCCGGCTGCGATTCGACTTCGAGCAAGGTCAGCTTGAGGGTCTTGCCACCCGGTGCCGGCCAGTCGATGTGTTGACCGACTTTCAGGCCCAGCAGTGCACTGCCGACCGGTGCCAGAATGGAGATCTTGCCTTCGTCGGCGTTGGCATCCTTGGGATAGACCAGCGTCAGGTGGTAGTCCTTGCCACTGCCTTCTTCACGGCAATGCACGCGGGAATTCATCGTCACGACATCGGCGGGCACTTCATCGTGGCCGACCACGTCGTCGGCACGGTCCAGTTCGGTTTGCAGCGCGATCACGCCCGGCGCAGCCTGGTCTTTGTCGTTCAGGCTGTCGATCAGGCGCTCCAGACGTTGCACGTCCAGACGGGTGAGGGTGATGGAAGGTGCGGTCATGATCCGGGCAGACTCCTTTCTTCTGCACAAAAAAAGCAAAACCCCGCCAAAAAAGACGGGGTTTTCACCGTGCCTCGGTGGTTTGAGGCGTCTGCGGACACTATCACAGCTCAAAAAATATACAAGTCACCCTGCCCCAGCCCCCACTTATCCATCCGGGAACCTTTGTGGCGAGGGGATTTATCCCCGATGGGTCGCGCAGCGGCCCCAGGCTTTTGAGACTGCTGCGCAGTCTGTCGGGGATAAATCCCCTCACCACAGGATCGAGTCAGGCTTGAGTGCGGCGCTCGGTGGCTTGGGCGCAGATGACCCGGCGGCGCTGATCGTCTGCCGAACGCCATTCGCGAATGTCCTCGACATGGCGGAAGCAACCCAGGCAGACCTTCTGCTCATCCAGCCGGCACACCCCGCTGCACGGCGAAGGCACTGCCGCGCTGACATTGCTGTAAAGCGGCTTCGGCGGACGAACGGGAGCAGTATCAGTCACGAAATCACAAACCTTCGAAATCGAAGTCGGCGCCGGCCTGCTGCTTGACGATGCGCTCGAGCATTTCGCCCAATTGCTCTTCGCTCTTGTCGCACATCCAGCGCTCGCTTTCTTCGTCGTAATCAAAGTGGAATCCACCGGACACCGCCGCCAGCCAAAGCTGACGCAGCGGCTCCTGGCGGCTGAAGATCAGCTGCGAGCCGTTTTCGAACTTGACGGTGAGCACACCGGCCGAGTTCTCCATGTCGATATCCAGGTCGCTTTCATCAAAGATGTCTTCCAGTTTTTCCTGGGTTTCATCGACCAGATCGTGGAAACGGGCTTCGGACAAACTCATTGCGGCAACCTCAAAAAATGTTCTGATCAGGCTCAAGCGCCGAAAGATACGGACGCTGCCGGCCGATTGCAAAGATTAACGACCAAGCACCCTCACCACCCTTTGTAGGAGCAAAGCTTGCTCGCGAAAGCGGTCAATCATTCAACAATGATGCTGACTGATAAAACGCTTTCGCGAGCAAGCTCTGCTCCTACAAGGGATTGCGGCGGTTCGGGCAGCTTTGGGCAAGCCCCGCCGGACGGGAAGGCCATCACATAGGCAAGCTGCCGGGTGGCCGGTATACTCCGGCGCAATTAACGCATTTTCAAGGATTTCGCCATGAAGCGCCTGATCTCTTCCCTTGCTGCGCTCGTCGCGGTTGCCTGCCTCGTTTCGGCCTGCGGTCAAAAAGGCCCGCTGTACCTGCCCGATGACGATCAGGACCCGGCCGAGCAAGCCAAATCGTCGCAACAACAGCCTGCCTCCAAGGCGCACAAGCACGACGTTTACCAATAAGGGATCGCCATGGACGCTTTTAACTACCGTGGCGGGGAACTGTTTGCGGAAGGTGTGGCGCTGTCTGCCATCGCCGACCGCTTTGGCACGCCCACCTACGTTTACTCGCGCGCACACATCGAAGCCCAGTATCTGGCGTACGCCGATGCGCTGGCCGGCATGCCGCACCTGGTCTGCTTTGCGGTCAAAGCCAACTCCAACCTCGGCGTACTGAATGTCCTGGCGCGTCTGGGCGCCGGTTTCGACATCGTGTCCCGTGGCGAACTGGAACGCGTGCTCGCCGCTGGCGGCAGCCCTGAAAAAATCGTCTTCTCCGGTGTCGGCAAGACCCGCGACGACATGCGTCGTGCGCTGGAAGTCGGCGTGCACTGCTTCAACGTCGAATCCACTGACGAGCTCGAGCGCCTGCAAGTGGTTGCCGCCGAACTGGGCGTCCGCGCCCCGGTTTCGCTGCGCGTGAACCCGGACGTCGATGCCGGCACCCACCCGTACATTTCCACCGGTCTCAAAGAGAACAAGTTCGGCATCGCCATCGCCGACGCCGAAGACGTGTATGTGCGCGCCGCGCATCTGCCGAACCTGGAAGTGGTCGGTGTCGACTGCCACATCGGTTCGCAACTGACCACGCTGCCACCGTTCCTCGATGCGCTCGACCGTCTGCTGGATCTGGTCGATCGTCTCGGCGATTGCGGCATTCACCTGCGCCACATCGATCTCGGTGGCGGTCTGGGTGTGCGTTATCGCGATGAAGAGCCGCCTTTGGCTGCCGACTACATCAAAGCTGTGCGCGAGCGTCTGAACGGACGTGATCTGGCGCTGGTGTTCGAGCCGGGCCGTTTCATCGTTGCCAACGCCGGCGTGCTGCTGACCCAGGTCGAGTACCTCAAGCACACCGAATACAAGGATTTCGCCATCGTCGACGCGGCGATGAACGACCTGATCCGCCCGGCGCTGTATCAGGCGTGGATGGACGTTACCGCAGTCAAACCGCGTGACAGCGCTGCGCGCAAATACGACATCGTTGGCCCGATCTGCGAAACCGGTGACTTCCTCGCCAAGGATCGCGAATTGGCTCTGGCCGAAGGCGATCTGCTGGCCGTGCATTCGGCCGGCGCCTACGGTTTTGTGATGAGCTCCAACTACAACACCCGTGGCCGCGCCGCTGAAGTGTTGGTAGACGGTGATCAGGTTTTTGAAGTGCGTCGCCGCGAGACCGTGGCCGAGCTGTTTGCCGGCGAAAGCCTGCTGCCGGAGTAACCCATGCTGCTGCGTTTTACTAAAATGCACGGCTTGGGCAATGACTTCATGGTTCTCGACCTGGTCAGCCAGCACGCGCATATTCAGCCAAAGCACGCCAAGCAATGGGGCGACCGCCACACTGGCATTGGTTTCGACCAATTGCTGATCGTCGAGGCGCCGAGCAATCCGGACGTGGATTTCCGTTATCGGATCTTCAACTCCGACGGCTCGGAAGTTGAGCAGTGCGGCAACGGTGCGCGCTGCTTTGCGCGCTTCGTGCTCGACAAGCGTCTGACCGCCAAGCGGCAGATTCGCGTCGAAACCAAGGGCGGCATCATCGAACTGGACGTGCGTAACGACGGCCAGATCGGCGTGAACATGGGCGCCCCGCGTCTAGTGCCGGCGGACATTCCGTTCGACGCACCGGCGCAAGCCATCAGCTATCAACTGGAAGTCGATGGCACCACGGTCGAACTGGCCGCTGTGTCGATGGGCAATCCTCACGCGGTACTGCGCGTGCAGGACATCAACAACGCGCCAGTGCATGAGCTGGGGCCGAAAATCGAACATCACCCGCGCTTCCCCGCGCGCGTGAACGTCGGTTTTCTCCAGGTCATCGACCGCAACCGCGCGCAACTGCGCGTGTGGGAACGTGGTGCCGGGGAAACCCAGGCCTGCGGCACCGGCGCTTGTGCAGCGGCTGTCGCTGCGATCAGCCAGGGGTGGATGGATTCGCCGCTATTGATCGACCTGCCCGGCGGGCGTCTGTCCATTGAATGGGCGGGCCCTGGCCAACCGGTGCTGATGACCGGTCCGGCAGTGCGTGTATACGAAGGACAAGTACGTCTTTGAGTGAGCAGAAACCATGACCGATAAGCCTCAGGTACCCGCCCGACAGTCCGACGAATCAGCGTCCGAGAGCCTGGAGGCGGCAGCGGTTGCTGCGTACCTTGAGGCGCATCCGGACTTCTTCGTCGAGCACGAAGAACTGCTGCCCGCCCTGCGCATTCCGCACCAGCGTGGCGATACCGTTTCGCTGGTCGAGCGGCAGATGACTATCCTGCGCGACCGCAACATCGAGATGCGTCATCGCCTCTCGCATTTGATGGACGTCGCCCGCGACAACGATCGCCTGTTCGACAAGACCCGCCGCCTGATTCTTTCTCTAATGGACGCCGCCAACCTGGAAGACGTGGTGATCAGCGTCGAAGACAGTCTGCGCCAGGATTTCCAGGTGCCTTTTGTCAGCCTGATCCTGCTCGGTGATAACCCGGCACCGGTTGGCCGTTGGGTCACCCACGCCGACGCGCAAGTCGCCATCGGCGGCTTGCTCACCGAAGGCAAAAGCGTCAGCGGCAGCCTGCGCGAACATGAGCTGGACTTCCTCTTCGGCGAAGAACAGCGCAAGCAGATCGGCTCCACCGCTGTGGTCGCGGTCAGCCATCAAGGCATCCACGGCATTCTGGCGATCGCCAGCCGTGATCCGCAGCACTACAAGAGTTCGGTCGGTACGCTGTTCCTCAGCTATATCGCCGAGGTCATGGGCCGCGTGCTGCCACGGGTCAACAGCTCCCTGCGCTCGGTACGCTGAACATGGACCGACAACTGGACGCTTACTGCGAACACCTGCGCAGTGAGCGACAGGTGTCGCCGCACACGCTGTCGGCCTACCGCCGCGACCTCGATAAAGTCCTTGGCTGGTGCGTGAAACAGAACATCGGCAGCTGGGCGGCGCTGGATATTCAGCGCCTGCGCAGCCTGATCGCCCGTTTGCATGCGCAAGGCCAGTCCTCGCGCAGCCTCGCCCGGTTGCTGTCGGCGGTGCGTGGGCTTTATCACTATCTGAATCGCGAAGGCCTTTGCGACCATGATCCGGCCACGGGTCTGGCACCACCTAAAGGCGAGCGCCGCCTGCCGAAAACCCTCGACACTGACCGTGCTCTGCAACTGCTGGAAGGTGCAGTCGAGGATGATTTTCTCGCGCGTCGGGATCAGGCGATTCTGGAGTTGTTCTACTCCTCCGGTCTGCGCCTCTCCGAGCTGACCGGGCTCAATCTTGATCAGCTGGACCTCGCCGACGGCATGGTTCAAGTCCTCGGCAAGGGCAGTAAAACCCGGCTGCTACCGGTGGGTAAAAAGGCCCGCGAAGCACTGGAACAATGGCTGCCGTTACGGGCCATGACCAACCCCGCAGACGACGCCGTGTTCGTCAGCCAGCAAGGTCGACGCCTTGGCCCGCGAGCGATTCAGGTGCGGGTCAAACTCGCCGGCGAACGCGAATTGGGGCAGAACCTGCACCCGCACATGCTGCGGCACTCGTTCGCCAGCCATCTGCTCGAATCCTCGCAGGACCTGCGCGCCGTGCAGGAATTGCTCGGCCACTCAGATATCAAGACCACGCAGATCTACACCCACCTGGACTTCCAGCACCTGGCGGCGGTCTACGACAGTGCCCACCCACGGGCCAAACGCATGAAAGGCGATGATTCATGAGCATCCAGTTGATCACCTTCGACCTCGACGACACCCTGTGGGACACCGCGCCGGTGATCGTCAGCGCCGAAGCGGTATTGCGCGAATGGCTGAGCGAACATGCGCCGAACCTGGGCGCGGTGCCGGTCGAACATTTGTGGACGATTCGCGAGCGTGTACTGGCTAACGAGCCGGGGCTCAAGCACCGGATCAGCGCGCTACGTCGGCGGGTGTTGTTTCATGCGATGGAAGACGCTGGATATGCCCATGGCGAAGCTACCGACCTGGCAGACAAGGGTTTTGAAGTGTTTCTGCATGCGCGGCATCAGATCGAAGTGTTCCCTGAAGTCGAGCCGATGCTGGAGATTCTCGCCAATCATTACGCCCTTGGCGTGGTCACCAACGGCAACGCCGATGTGCGTCGATTGGGCCTGGCGGATTACTTCAAGTTTGCGCTCTGTGCGGAAGATATCGGCATCGCCAAACCGGATGCGCGGCTTTTTCATGAGGCTCTGCAACGCGGTGGCGCCACCGCCGAAACCGCCGTGCACATCGGCGATCATCCGGGTGATGACATTGCCGGAGCACAACAGGCGGGTTTGCGGGCAATCTGGTTTAACCCGGCGGGCAAAGCCTGGGAAGCGGATCGTCTGCCGGACGCCGAAATCCGTAGCCTCAGCGATTTGCCAGCCGTGCTTGCACGCTGGAATACCCTCTCCGCCTGACGCACAACCGCCTTTTTGTGGCGAGGGGATTTATCCCCGATGGGCTGCGAAGCGGCCCCAAATGCAGAACACCCAACAGTCCTGACACACCGCGCAAGCTGACTTCACGGCTGCTGCGCAACCGATCGGGGATAAATCCCCTCGCCACAGTGACCGCAGCGGGTCGTGCATTTTCTAACGGCATGAAAAAGCCCGCAGCGACGGCGGGCTTTTTCAGCAAGCAAGCGGCACGCCTCAGATAGGGCGGCTACCGTACTTGTTGTCCGGCTTCTTCGGAGGATCGGCGACCACATTGGCCTCCACTTCCTGCACTTTTCCGCCGCGCAACAGGAACTCTTCCATGGCCTTGGCCAGGGCGTCGCGTTCCTTGTTCTTGGCTTCAATGCTCGGCAACTCATCTACCGACACCGCAGCCTTGGCTTTGCCTTTGGCAGCCGGGGCCGGCGTATCGTCACCGCCATCGTCGTCAGCAACGTCTTCCGCTGCCGCTTCCAGGCCTTCCTCGGCCTCGTCTTCGTCGCCTACTTCGAGGTCGTCGTTTTCCAGATCATCGTCGCTCATGTTCTACCTCATGACTTGCGAAAAGCAGATTAGTTATAGACCAGCTTTGGCAACTGTCGAAAGTCGCCGTTAAAAAATCAGTAACCATTGGTGACCAACGGTTTATGCCCCTTCACCGTGCAAGGTGGCGAGGACTTTTCGAGCACCGCCATGATCACGGTGCTCGCCCAGATAAACGCCTTGCCAGGTCCCCAGAGCCAGACGACCTGCCGAAACCGGCAGACTGATCTGGCAACCAAGCACGCTGGCCTTGAAGTGCGCCGGGAGGTCGTCCAGGCCTTCGTCGTTATGCTCATAGCCGTCTGTTCCTTGTGGGATCAGACGATTGAAAAATCGTTCGAAGTCGCGACGGACCGCCGGATCGGCGTTCTCGTTGATGGTCAACGACGCCGAGGTGTGCTGCAGCCACAAATGCAACAGACCGACCCGGCACTCCCTGAGTTCAGGCAGGCCAGCGAGTAACTCGTCCGTTACCAGATGAAAGCCCCGGGGCCGTGCCCGCAGGGTTATCAGAGTCTGTTGCCACATACAGTTCTCCGCACGTTCGGGGCGCATTCTAGCGCGCTCTGGGAAAAAACAAAGGCCCTAATATTCGCTCAATGATGTAAGCCATTGGCCGGTGAAAAACCGCCGTCGTAAACACGACTAAAGGCGTACGAAAAATCCTTTCAGCCTGTCGCTTAATGACAAATCCCGGACAAAAAAATGCCCGGCGAACCGGGCAATTTTTTTCAGTGCGCGTACTTACAGGTTGTAGCCGCGTTCGTTGTGTTGTGCCAGATCGAGGCCAACCGACTCTTCTTCCTCGGTCACACGCAGACCCATGACGGCGTCCAGGACCTTGAGGATGACGAAGGTGACGATCGCGGTGTAGATCACTGTGAAGCCGACGCCTTTTACCTGAATCCAGACTTGCGCGCCGATATCGGTGACGGTGCCGAAGCCACCCAGAGCCGGCGCAGCGAACACACCGGTAAGGATCGCGCCGAGAATACCGCCGATACCGTGTACGCCGAACGCGTCCAGGGAATCGTCATAACCGAGTTTGCGTTTCAGCGTGGTGGCGCAGAAGAAGCACACCACACCTGCGGCCAGACCGATCACCAGTGCGCCCATCGGGCCCACAGTGCCGGCAGCCGGAGTGATCGCGACCAGACCGGCAACCACACCCGATGCGATACCCAGTGCGCTTGGCTTGCCGTGGGTGACCCACTCGGCAAACATCCAGCCCAGCGCCGCCGCAGCGGTAGCGATTTGGGTGACCAGCATCGCCATGCCGGCGGTGCCGTTGGCCGCCGCAGCGGAACCGGCGTTGAAGCCGAACCAGCCGACCCACAGCATCGCCGCGCCCATCAGGGTGTAACCGAGGTTGTGCGGAGCCATCGGGGTGGTCGGGAAGCCTTTGCGCTTGCCCAACACCAGGCAGCAGATCAGACCGGCCACACCGGCGTTGATGTGCACCACGGTGCCGCCGGCGAAGTCGAGCACGCCCCAGTCCCACATCAGGCCGCCGTTGCCGGACCAGACCATGTGCGCGATCGGTGCATAAACCAGGGTGAACCAGATGCCCATGAAGATCAGCATCGCGGAGAACTTCATCCGCTCAGCGAACGCGCCGACGATCAGCGCCGGGGTGATGATCGCGAAGGTCATCTGGAAGGTGATGAACACCGCCTCAGGGAACAGCGCCGCAGGGCCGGTCAGGCTCGAAGGCGTGACACCGGCGAGGAACGCCTTGCCCATACCGCCGAAGAACGAGTTGAAATTGACGACGCCCTGCTCCATGCCGGTGGTGTCGAACGCGATGCTGTAGCCATAAATGACCCACAGGATGCTGATCAGACCGGTAATGGCGAAGCACTGCATCATCACGGAAAGAATGTTTTTCGAGCGAACCATGCCGCCGTAGAACAGCGCCAGGCCCGGGATGGTCATGAACAGCACGAGGGCTGTCGAGGTGAGCATCCAGGCAGTGTCGCCGGAATTGAGGACCGGGGCCGCCACTTCGTCTGCCGCCATAGCAAGGCCGGGCATTACGATAGACAACAGGGCTCCTAGCCCTGCGAATTTACGCAGAGTCATATTGTTTTCTCCTGGGGCGTTGGGGTTTGTGGCGGCGCTTAGATCGCGTCGGTATCGGTTTCGCCGGTACGGATGCGAATCGCCTGTTCCAGATTGACCACGAAGATCTTGCCGTCACCGATCTTGCCGGTGTTGGCCGCTTTGGTTATCGCCTCGATAACCCGATCCAGATCCTTGTCGTCGATGGCCACGTCGATTTTCACCTTGGGCAGAAAATCGACCACATATTCCGCGCCGCGATACAGCTCGGTGTGACCCTTCTGCCGGCCGAAGCCTTTGACTTCAGTAACGGTAATGCCCTGCACGCCGATTTCGGACAGCGACTCGCGCACGTCGTCCAACTTGAACGGCTTGATGATGGCAGTGACTAGCTTCATGAAAACTCTCTCCCGAATTGGTGGACTTGCCCCAGGAAAACAAACCCGACTCAAGTCTAAGCGCAGTGCCTGGCTTTGTAACGCATCGTCGGCCGTACCTGCCCGACTGACGCCAGCTAACCGCTGCCGACGAAACTCCCCGCTCCGCCTGCCGCACTGCATTCGTCACAGCGACTGCATCAGTGCATGGGTCGAAGGTGACTAAGCAGAAAGCTTGCCATCTCGCCAAAAACCTCTGATTTCAATCCCTTGGCCGCTGTCGCACGCCATCCCGTGCAAAACCCCATCCGGATACGCACAACAACGGTGCGTCGCCGTCCGTCCGCCTGCGCGAAAAGCGTGCATCCCTGACCACGGGATTGACTATAGACACTGCGTGATACACTGCCGGCCATTGTTTCCAGGACATCCACCATGCTCGCGCCCAAAGACTTCCTCGACGCCCTGAGCGGCACCGCCTCCCGCCTCTTCAGCGGCGACACCCCGCTGCCGAAAGCCGAAATTGAAAGCCAGTTCAAGATGCTGCTGCAGAGTGCCTTCAGCAAACTCGACCTGGTCAGCCGCGAAGAATTCGACAGCCAGATGGTCGTACTGGCCCGCACTCGCGCCCGCCTCGAAAGCCTCGAAGCCAAAGTCGCCGAGATGGAAGCCAAGCTGACACCGCCAGCCGAATAACGCATCCACCTGTAGGAGCTGCCGAAGGCTGCGATATTTTGATCCTCAGCCCTTCAACCATCCCGGCAACGTCCTACAACCTGCACCACCGCCGTCCGATTGCGCCGAAAAGCCCAGGTTTCTAAGCTCACCCGATGCTGAATGTTCAGCACCGGGTTTGGCGACCCGAACAGCTTAAGGCGCACGACAACCATGATGGCGGCTACATTACCGCCACATCGTTTCATGGCGGTTGTGCGTGGGAGACCTTCGGGTCTGCCGGGTTCCTTTTGCTCCGGTTCGCCAACCCGCGTACAACTGCCACCCAATCGTTTGGCGACGATTGAGGGCAGCCCCTTAAGCAAGAGGAACTGCTCAATGAATCAAGAAGAGACTTATCTGACCCCGCACATTTTCACCCGCCACAAACTCCCCCTCCACGCCCTCCTCATCCAGAACCAACCCTGGTTCTGCGCCCGAGACCTGAGCCGCCTGCTGCACATCTACCTCAACGAACGCATGCTGCGAAAACTCGACCCCGACCAATACCAAACCCGTAAAACCCTGATCCACAACCAGATCGAAAACACCCTGCTGATCAGCGAATCAGGCATCTACGCCCTCCTCGTCTACCACTACTGCCCCGAATACCGAGCGCTGCGCGAATGGCTCACCCACCAAGTCATCCCCACCCTGCGCGACGCCCAACACCCCACCACAAGCGAACGCCCACACCTGAGCCTGCTCAGTTGGCCGGACATGACATTGAGTTTGTTGCACTGGAATAACCAGCAGTGGATACGGTTACAAGATGTGCCGCAGATGATGGTGGAACGGGAACAGACCAAGCGCCCAATGACGGGGCCATGGTGGAAAAGAGCTTCGCGAATGCTGCAATCGCTATAAACCCGCATGCCGGAGCTGGGCCCTGCGCAAATCGTAAGTCGATTGGAGATTCATCCAGAACTCAGGCGTAGTGTTGAGATGAGTGGCAAGGCTGATTGCCAGATCGGCGCAGATCCCGAGCTGGCATTTCACAAGCTTTTCGATCTCACTTTCGGGCCAGTTCGTGGGCATGGCCAGATCCATGACGGTCATGCCCGACGGCTGCATGAATTCCTTATTCAGAACCTCGCCCGGATGAATCGGGCGCATACCATTGCGGTCCATTTTTCGCATCCAGAGACTGCGTTGAGTGGCCAAGCTGGAACATCCGACTCCTGGATACAAGACCTTCATCCCCTTTCGGCGTCCTACAACTATTAGGGCATGGCCCTACAAACATCAGCGTCTGCGCCTGATTACGCGACTTTTCCTCCTTGTACTACGGTGGCCAACAAAGCATCTGTCACCCAAAAAACGAGGCATCAATGAAAGACAAAAAGAGAAGGGCAAAGCTAGAAGAGATTGTTGGATATCACGCTGAAGCACTTCGGTTAGCCGGAGGTATTTCAGCCAATCAGCGTCGTTTTATTGAGGTAGCGGCCAAGTACGGTAAAGAACTCGAACCGGATGGTTGGCTGGCCGGGGGAGGAAGCCAAGTAAGAAAACCCGAAGAAGAAAACTAATGTGACGCCTCTACTGAACGTGGAAGGACACCTTGGCAACATCCAGTGAAGGTTTGCCCTCGCATCCGTGTCGCCTGGATTCGCTCTCCCAACTACCCTTCAAAAACCCGCAGGAAGCGGCCCCCGATTCAGCTCAAGGAACGACCATGTCCCTCTCCATCGTCCACAGTCGCGCCCAGATTGGCGTGGAAGCCCCCGCCGTCACCGTCGAAGTCCATCTGGCCAACGGCCTGCCGTCGCTGACCATGGTCGGCCTGCCCGAGGCGGCGGTGAAGGAGAGCAAGGATCGGGTGCGCAGCGCGATCATCAATTCAGGGCTGCAGTTTCCCGCGCGGCGGATCACCTTGAATCTGGCGCCGGCGGATTTGCCCAAGGATGGCGGGCGGTTTGATCTGGCGATTGCCTTGGGGATTCTGTCGGCGAGTGTGCAGGTGCCGTGTCTGACGCTGGACGATGTGGAATGTCTGGGAGAGTTGGCATTGTCCGGCGCAGTAAGGGCGGTGCGCGGGGTTTTGCCGGCAGCATTGGCGGCGCGCAAGGCGGGTCGTGCGTTGGTGGTGCCGCGAGCGAATGCCGAGGAGGCGTGTCTGGCTTCGGGGTTGAAGGTGTTTGCGGTGGATCATTTGCTGGAGGCGGTGGCGCATTTCAATGGCCATACGCCGGTTGAGCCCTATGTCTCCGATGGATTGATGCATGCCAGCAAGCCTTATCCCGACTTGAATGAAGTGCAAGGGCAAGTGGCGGCGAAACGAGCGTTGCTGATCGCTGCTGCGGGGGCCCATAACTTGTTGTTCAGCGGGCCGCCGGGAACGGGTAAGACATTGTTGGCAAGTCGGCTGCCTGGGCTGTTGCCGCCGCTGGCCGAGAGTGAAGCACTGGAGGTGGCGGCGATTCAGTCAGTCGCCAGTGGCGCGCCGCTGACCCATTGGCCGCAGCGCCCCTTCCGTCAACCGCACCACTCGGCATCAGGGCCGGCTCTGGTCGGCGGCAGTTCGAAACCGCAACCCGGTGAGATTACCCTCGCCCATCACGGCGTGCTGTTTCTCGATGAGCTGCCGGAATTTGATCGCAAGGTATTGGAGGTTTTACGCGAGCCTTTGGAGTCAGGGCACATCGTGATTTCCCGAGCCAAGGATCGCGTGCGCTTTCCGGCACGTTTCCAGTTGGTCGCAGCAATGAACCCCTGCCCCTGTGGATATCTTGGTGAGCCCAGCGGCAAGTGCTCGTGCACACCGGACATGGTGCAGCGCTATCGCAACAAGCTATCGGGGCCTTTGCTGGATCGGATTGATCTGCACCTGACGGTGGCGCGGGAAGCGACGGCGTTGAACCCACAGGCCAAGCCGGGAGAAGACAGTGCCAGCGCCGCAGCATTGGTAGCCGAGGCTCGCGAGCGACAGCAAAAGCGTCAAGGCTGCGCCAACGCGTTTCTCGATCTGCCAGGACTGAAAAAACACTGCAAGTTATCCACAGCCGATGAGAAATGGCTGGAATCAGCCTGTGAACGGCTGACGCTATCGCTGCGCTCGGCACACCGGCTACTCAAGGTCGCCCGCACTTTGGCAGACCTTGAGCAAGTCAATGCAATCAAACGCGAACACTTGGCCGAGGCGCTGCAATATCGGCCGGCGACACCTTAATGCTCGGTCAGATCCACCAACGGCGTCTGCCGCACTTCGGTCTCGCGCCCCGCCTGAATTTCGGTCACACGCTTCAAGGCGTTATCCACAGCCCCCTTGTCCGCAAGCAGGCTGTAGCTGATCTGGAACTGTTTGTGTTCTTTGGGTGCGATAGTCGGCACCAGATTCAGCGGACGCTGATAGCGGCGGTTGTAGGAAAAACTGGTGCCCGGCTCCAGCCCCGTGACATAGCCCTGCCCTTGCGTATCGGTGTTTTTCCACAGGGAGAACACCGGCAACTGCTGGGTATTGAAGCCGACGGAGACACCGAGGCTGCCCGCCTTGTTATGCAAAACGGTCAGGGTTTCACCTTTCGCGTCGGCATAGGGCACAACGTTATAGACGGTTTCGTCGTAGTCCTTGGTCGGCGCGCGATAGGTCTGCCAGTCAGCCAGATCGCCTTTGGCCTTGTCGTTGAACGGCGAGACCTGTTTTACCGGTGCAGCAAAACGGGCACCCTGCTCGAGGAACGGCGTGCTGAAATTGCTGTGGTACAGCGCTTGGTATTCCTTTGGATAGTCGCCGTTGTTGGTCAGCGTATCGTTGAGTGCAAAGCGCACGCTGCCAGGCTCGGTGACCAATTCAGTGACAACCGAGAAATCGACTTTCTTGAAAGCTTGCTCTTTCAGCTCGCCGCGCAGACTGATGGCGTAGGGTGGCTTTTCGTCGATGTGCAGCGTGACGGTACTGGCCGGGATGTTGGCGGCGCGGCCGTGCAAGGTCAGCAGCTCACCATTATCGATGCCGGGATGGCCGACCCATTCGTAACCGCAGCGGGCGACCAGCTCATTGAAGCCTTCCAGCCAACCCAGCCCACCGCGTCCGTTGAGCTCGATAAAGGACGGGTTGACCACGTCCTTGACCGGCGAATCCCACCCCATGCGCACATTGCCGACAGAGGCCTGCAAGACATTCATGCCGCGGGTTGGCACCACCGAGAGTTTCATCGTGCCGTTATCGATATCAACGATGCTGACACCTTCCTGCCGCCCACCGTGCAAGGTACGCAGGCTTACGGAGAAGGGTTGGTCGGTTTTCACACCGAGCTGTTCACTGGTGATGCTCCAGTTTTGCGCGGGCTTGTTGGTATCGAGAAGGACGTAATCCCAGGCCATGGCGTGGGAAGCAGCAGTGAAAGCGCCGAGGGCGACGGCGAGTTTGAGCGGAGTCATGGCAGCAGCCTTTATTGGAGTTGTGCCATTTTTATAGCGCTGCGGAAACGTTTCAGCAAGTATGAAAGAGCAAGAGTACGAGTGTTTTATCCAGGATTGGCGGTGAGGCGATCGCGAGCAGGCTCACTCCCACAGGGATCTTTGGTGATCACAAACATTGCGACCAACCGATACACCTGTAGGAGTGAGCCTGCTCGCGATAGCGATTTCAGCCATCCATCAACGGAAGCGATCAACCTCGGAACGCAAATCCGCCGCCAGCTTCTCCAGCTCTTTAGCCGTAACAGCCAGGTTCGACACAACCTCACGCTGCTCACTGTTGGCCAGCGCAATGCTCTGCAAATTGCTGCTCAACAACGTCGCGGTGCTGCTCTGCTCCTGAGTCGCCGTAGTAATCGCGGCAAACTGCTGCCCCGCCGAACGGCTCTGCTCGTCAATACGCGCCAGCGCCGACGCGACATTGGCGTTACGCGACAGACCTTCCTGCATCAGCACGTTGCCCTGCTCCATGGTGCTGATCGCGTTGCCGGTTTCCTGCTGGATGCTATGAATCATGCTGGAAATCTCATCGGTGGCCTGGCGAGTACGCGAAGCCAGGCTGCGCACCTCGTCCGCCACCACAGCAAAGCCACGACCCTGCTCACCGGCACGGGCTGCCTCGATTGCAGCGTTGAGCGCGAGCAAATTGGTCTGCTCGGCAATCGAGGTGATCACGCCGACGATGCCGCCAATTTCCTGCGAACGCTGACCGAGGGTGTTGATCACGGTGGCGGTGCTGTTCAGGGCGCCAGCGATTTGCTCCAGCGACGACGAGGCCTCTTCCATCGAGCTGCGACCAATCTGTGTTTGCTGAGCATTTTCCTGCGCCAGACGCTGGGTCGCGCCCATGTTGTCGGCGATGTTCAACGAGGTCGCGCTGAATTCTTCCACCGCGCCGGCCATGCTGGTGATTTCGCCGGACTGCTGCTCCATGCCTTCGTACGCGCCGCCGGACAGGCCAGACAAGGCTTGCGCACGGCTGTTGACCTCTTCCGAAGAGCGGCGGATGTGCTCGACCATCGTCGACAGCGCTTGGCTCATCTGGTTGAACGCACGAGACAATTGACCGATTTCGTCGTTGCTCGATACGCTCAGGCGCACGCTCAGATCGCCAGCGCCCAAAGCTTCGGCCTGACGTACCAGATCGCTCAGTGGCGCCAGTTTGCTGCGCAGCAACCACACAACGGAACCGACCGCCAACAGCATCGCCAGCAGGCTGCCAATGGCCAATTGCGTGCCGACGCTCCAGGTCACTGCGCGGATTTCGGCTTTCGGCATGCTTGCCACCACCGACCACGGCCCGCCATCAAACGGCACCGCGACGCTGTAGAAATCTTCGGACTTGTCGCCCCAGAACTGACCTTTGCCCGGCGATTTCGCCAGATCCTTGATCACTGGAATCGCTTGATCCAACGCCTGCACACCCGCCGGAGCAACCAGCCATTTGCTCTGCTCATCGAGCAGCGCCAGCGAGCCGGTCTGGCCAATGCGGAAGCGCTTGAGGTTGTCGAACTGGGCATTCTGCGCGTCGGTGTAATCGAAACCGACAAACAACACCGCAATCACCTTGCCGCTGCCGTCGCGCACTGGCGTGTACTGAGTCATGTAGGAACGATCGAACAGCAACGCACGGCCAACATAGCTCTGCCCCGCCATCAACTTCGCGTACGCCGGGTGCGCGTGATCAAGCAAGGTGCCGATAGCACGGGTGCCGTCCTGTTTGGTCAGCGAGGTGCTGACCCGCACGAAGTCTTCACCACTGCGCACAAACAACGTGGCGACGCCGGCGGTCATCTGCTTGAACTCGTCGACTTCCTTGAAGTTGTTGTTCAGCACTTCGCTGCCCAAGTGCAGGCCCGGGGTTTGGGTGCCTGCCACCGTTACCGGCTCACTCGGGTGAATGCTCAAGCCGGCGCTGAAGCGCTTCTCGAACAACCCACTCAGACGCTGGGTGCTTTCACGCAGCGTGCCGTGAAAGGTACTCAGTTGGTCGGCCAGCAGCCGCGCCTCACTGGCCAGATGCTCTTCACGGGTGGCGAGGTTGGCCGAATCCAGCGAACGCAGGGCGAACACCGTACTGCCACTGATAACTATCGCCAGTATCACAGCGAGCGCGAGGCCCAGCTGCGAGGCGATCCGAGCGCGAGGTTGAGACATGCACAGCTCCTGGCCGAGCCACGGGATCCTCCTTGATCTCGACTCGGATAATTTTCTAATAGTGGGGGTGAATCGTGGATACCGGCACGACGGTTCCACTTGCTCATAGTCGGCGGTAAAACCGAATACTTGAGCGCATTGCGAGGGTATGGCGCAAGGCCTCCATTGTGGCGGCTCGAACGTTTCAGCCCAAGCGCGCAACGTCCGGCAGCTCCATGGCGCGGACTTCGCCCTGCAGGAAGTCGCTGAGGCGGCGCAAACGTTCACCTCCCGGACGGGTCTTTGGCCACACCAGGTAATAATTCAATCCACTGGCGACCGCAGTCGGCCATGGCAGGCTCAGCCGTCCTTGCGCGACATCTTCGGCGACCATCAACAGATCGCCCATCGACACACCGTAACCGCGCGCCGCCGCGATCATGCCCAATTCCAGCGTGTCGAAGACTTGCCCGCCCTTGAGCGAGACCTGATCGGACAAACCCATGTGCTCCAGCCAACTGCGCCAGTCGCGGCGATCCGGCGTCGGATGGAGCAATTCGGTGGACGCCAGCCGGGCCAGATCCCACGGTTGATCATTGAGCAGGTTCGGTGCGCCGACGGGAATCAGCTCTTCGGGAAACAGCAAGCTCGCCTCCCAGTCCGGCGGGAAATGCCCGTCGCTCAACAGCACCGCACAATCGAACGGCTCATCGTTGAAGTCTACCGAATCGACGTCCATCCACGCGCTGGTCAGTTGCACTTCGTTGCCCGGTTGCAAGTGACGGAAACGACTGAGTCGCGCCAGCAACCAACGCATGGTCAGGGTCGACGGGGCTTTCATGCGCAGGATGTCATCTTCAGCGCGCAAGGTATTACAGGCCCGTTCCAGGGCTGCAAAACCTTCACGAATACCCGGCAACAGCAAACGGGCCGACTCGGTGAGCTGCAAATGGCGACCGCTGCGGTGAAACAGCTTGCAGGCAAAGTGATCTTCGAGCGTACGAATGTGCCGACTCACCGCACTCTGGGTGATCGACAACTCCTCGGCCGCACGCGTGAACGAGCTGTGCCGCGCGGCGGCTTCGAATGCGCGCAGGGCATACAACGGAGGAAGTCGACGGGACATGCACAAGGCTCCTGCAGCGGGATACAGCGAAATGGACAGTTTCTACTCAGGATGAGTATTACTCATGCGACCCATCCTTTTTATCCCTTTGTGCAATAACTGCCAAGCGCCGAGAATCGATGCTCTCCTGTTCCCTCCGATATCGAGTGGTGATGACCATGCAGCATCCTGTGCGTACCGAACTCTGGGCCATTCTGCGGCTGGCAGGGCCGTTGATCGCTTCACAGTTGGCGCACATGTTGATGGTGCTGACTGACACCCTGATGATGGCGCGCTTAAGCCCCGAAGCGCTGGCCGGCGGCGGGCTGGGTGCAGCAACCTATTCGTTCGTGTCGATTTTCTGCATCGGCGTGATTGCGGCGGTTGGCACGCTGGTGGCGATTCGCAAAGGTGCTGGCGACATCATTGGCGCCGCACGGCTGACTCAGGCCGGGTTGTGGCTGGCGTGGCTGATGGCGTTGGGCGCTGGGTTGCTGCTGTGGAACCTGAAACCGGTGTTGCTGCTGTTCGGCCAGACCGAAACCAACGTCAACGCTGCCGGACAATTCCTGATCGCCCTGCCCTTCGCTCTGCCCGGCTACCTCAGTTTCATGGCGCTGCGCGGGTTCACCAGTGCGATTGGCCGGGCGACGCCGGTGATGGTTATCAGCCTCGCCGGCACCGTGGCCAACTTCCTGCTCAATTACGCGCTGATCACTGGCATGTTCGGCTTGCCGAAAATGGGGTTGATGGGCATCGGCCTGGTCACGGCGATTGTCGCCAACTGCATGGCGCTGGCATTGGCCTGGCATATTCGCCGGCATCCGGCCTATGACGCTTATCCGCTACGCGCAGGGTTATCGCGGCCGAATCGGCAGTACCTGAAAGAACTCTGGCGCCTCGGTCTGCCGATCGGTGGCACCTACGCGGTGGAAGTCGGGTTGTTTGCCTTCGCGGCGCTGTGCATGGGCACCATGGGCAGCACGCAACTGGGCGCGCATCAGATCGCCCTGCAGATTGTCTCGGTGGCGTTCATGGTGCCGGCGGGCATGTCCTATGCGATCACCATGCGCATCGGCCAGCATTACGGCGCCGGGCAATTGCTCGATGCACGGATGTCGGGCCGCGTCGGGATCGTCTTTGGTGCGGTGGTGATGCTCGGGTTTGCGATGGTGTTCTGGTTGCTGCCAAATCAGTTGGTCGGGTTATTCCTTGATCACAATGATCCGGCGTTTGCCGAAGTGATTCGTTTGGCGGTGAGCCTCCTGGCCGTGGCGGCATGGTTCGAGCTGTTCGACGGCACGCAGACGATTGCCATGGGCTGTATTCGCGGGCTCAAGGATGCAAAGACCACGTTCCTGGTCGGGCTCGGCTGTTATTGGCTGATTGGCGCGCCGGCGGCGTGGTGGATGGCGTTCCACTTGAACTGGGGGCCGACGGGCGTCTGGTGGGGCTTGGCGCTGGGCCTGGCGTGCGCGGCGGTGAGTCTGACGCTGGCGTTTGAGTGGAAGATGAAGCGGATGATTCGGCGTGAGCCTGTGTCATCAAGTCAGTTCACTGTCCCGCAGACCGACTGAGACACCTTGTAGGAGTGAGCCTGCTCGCGATAGCGGTGTGTCAGATAATGATGAGTTGTCTGACACACCGCTATCGCGAGCAGGCTCACTCCTACATTGATTATGTGTTCAGCTTACGATCTCAAGGGCGGGCTGTTGGCTTGAGCCGAAGGTCAGATACTCAACCAGCTCTGCCAACGGCAACGGCCGGCTGATCAGATAACCCTGCACCTGATCGCAGCCAAACCCGCGCAGCAATTCCAGTTGTTCCGGCGTCTCGACCCCTTCCGCCACCACTTCCAGGTGCAGGTTGTGCGCAAGGTTGATCATCGCGTGCACCAGTTTGCGGTTCTCTTCGCGCTGCTCCATGCCACCGACGAAACTCTTGTCGATCTTCAGCAAAGTGATCGGCAAGCTGTTGAGGTGTACGAACGACGAGAACCCGGTACCGAAATCATCCAGCGAGAAGCGCACGCCGAGCCGCCCAAGGGCATCCATGGTCTGCTTGACCAGATCGCTGCGGCGCATCACGGCGGTTTCGGTCAGTTCGAATTCCAGCCACTGCGCTTCCACACCACGCTCAGCGATCAAGCGGCTCAACGTCGGCAACAACTGACTGTCCTGAAACTGACGAAATGACAGATTGATCGCCATGTGCAACGCCGGCAGTCCGCGTTCGCGCAACGCCTGCATGTCACGCAGCGCCCGGGAAATCACCCAGTAACCCAGCGGCACAATCAACCCGCTTTGCTCGGCCAGCGGCACGAATTCACTCGGCGGCAGCAAACCACGTTCGCCATGGCGCCAGCGCACCAGGGCCTCGAGGCCGACAATCTGGCCGTCCGCAAGATTCAGGCGTGGCTGGTAATGCAATTCCAGCTCATCGCGACGCAAGGCCCGGCGCAGCTCGCTTTCGAGGTCGGCCATGCTCCGCGCGTTGCGGTTGATGCGTTCGTTGAAGATATGAAAGGTGCAGCCCTGCGTGCTCTTGGCCTGCTGCATGGCGATGTGTGCGTGCCACATCAGCGGGTCGGCACCACCCTGCGCGCGGGCATGAGCGATGCCGAGGCTGGAGCCGATGAGCAGACTTTCACCATCGACCCAATACGGTTCGGCGAGTGCTTCGGTGATACGTTCGGCCATCCACTCGGCGCGTTGCGGCGCGCGGCGGGTGTCGATCAGCAAGGCGAATTCATCGCTGCCGAGACGTGCCAGTTGATCACCGGCTTCGAGCTGACTTTTCAGCCGCGCGACGACTTGCAGGATCAAGCGATCACCCGCCTGGTGACCGAGAGCATCGTTGGCGTGGCGGAAGTTGTCGAGATCGAGATGCCCGAGGGCCACGCCACGTCCATCGTTTTCCGCGAGACGCGCAGCGAGCAAGGTCTGGAAACCCTGGCGATTGGCGATGCCCGTCAGCGGATCCTGTTCGGCCAGGCGTTGCAGAGTATTTTCGAGCACGCCGCGCTCACGCACATGGCGCAGGCAACGGCGCAGCATGCCGGCGTCGAGCGCGTCGAACACCAGCCAGTCACTGACGCCAACCGGCGCGGTGTCCGGTTCGTGTTCCAGCAGCAAGACTGTCGGCAAGCTGCAACGGCCCGGTGCCGGCTGCAACGCCGGTAGGGTCAACAGAACCGCGTGGCGGTTGTCTTCGAACAAACTGCTGACCGACTCCCAGCTCGGCGCGCTGATCAGCACCGCCGCGCTCCCCATCGGAGCCAGACACTCACGCAATAACGCTGTCCACGCTGGCTCTTCGGCCAGTAGCAGCAAACGCAAGGGTTCGACAGGCGTAGACAAGCTAGCTCCCTAGACTCTGCAATGATGTGGGCGGGGCATTATGCCGTTGCGATGTTCAATGACCAAATGACAACGGTTATCAAAACGTTATTTTGTGTCACGAATGAGAACATTAGCCGCAAAATCACCGCGCATCCTGCGTGAAAGTAACAAAACCGGCAAATTTGAATCGCGTGGTACGTCACAAGTCGGACAGAGCAGCACAAATCGCTGAGCCTGTTAAAATGCCGGCCCATTTCGTCAACGACTCCTGAATTTTCGTATGTCCCGACTCAATCCCCGGCAGCAAGAAGCCGTGAACTACGTCGGCGGCCCTCTATTGGTGCTCGCCGGTGCTGGCTCCGGCAAGACCAGCGTGATTACGCGCAAGATCGCGCACCTGATCCAGAACTGCGGCATCCGCGCCCAGTACATCGTCGCCATGACCTTTACCAACAAGGCCGCGCGCGAGATGAAAGAGCGGGTCGGCACCCTGCTGCGGGCCGGCGAAGGGCGCGGCCTGACGGTCTGCACCTTCCACAACCTGGGCTTGAACATCATCCGCAAGGAACACGCGCGGCTGGGCTACAAACCCGGTTTCTCGATCTTCGACGAGACCGACGTGAAGTCGCTGATGACCGACATCATGCAGAAGGAATATGCGGGCGAAGACGGCGTCGACGAGATCAAGAACATGATCGGCGCCTGGAAAAACGACCTGATCCTGCCGCCTCAGGCGCTGGAGAACGCGCGTAATCCCAAGGAACAGACGGCCGCCATCGTCTACACCCACTATCAGCGCACGCTGAAAGCATTCAACGCGGTGGACTTCGACGACCTGATCCTGCTGCCGGTAAAACTTTTCGAAGAACACGCCGACATTCTCGAAAAATGGCAGAACAAGGTGCGCTACCTGCTCGTCGATGAATATCAGGACACCAACGCCAGCCAATACCTGCTGGTAAAAATGCTCATCGGCAAGCGCAACCAGTTCACCGTGGTCGGCGACGACGATCAGTCGATCTACGCCTGGCGTGGCGCGCGGCCGGAAAACCTGATGCTGCTCAAGGACGACTATCCGTCCTTGAAAGTGGTGATGCTCGAACAAAACTACCGCTCGACCAGTCGCATCCTGCGTTGCGCCAACGTGCTGATCTCGAACAACCCGCACGAATTCGAAAAGCAGCTGTGGAGTGAAATGGGCCACGGTGACGAGATCCGCGTGATCCGCTGCCGCAACGAGGACGCCGAAGCCGAGCGCGTGGCCATGGAAATCCTCAGCCTGCACTTGCGCACCGACCGCCCGTACAGCGATTTCGCGATTCTCTATCGCGGTAACTATCAGGCCAAACTGATCGAGCTGAAGCTGCAGCACCATCAGGTCCCGTACCGTCTGAGCGGCGGTAACAGCTTCTTTGGCCGTCAGGAAGTGAAAGACCTGATGGCCTACTTCCGCCTGATCGTGAACCCGGATGACGACAACGCCTTCCTGCGCGTGATCAACGTGCCGCGCCGCGAAATCGGCTCGACCACCCTGGAAAAGCTCGGCAACTACGCCACCGAACGCAAAATCTCGATGTACGCCGCCACCGACGAAATCGGTCTGGGCGAGCATCTGGACAGCCGCTTCACCGATCGCCTGTCGCGCTTCAAGCGTTTCATGGACAAAGTGCGCGAGCAGTGCGCCGGCGAAGACCCGATCTCGGCACTGCGCAGCATGGTCATGGACATCGACTACGAGAACTGGCTGCGCACCAACAGCTCCAGCGACAAGGCTGCCGACTACCGGATGAGCAACGTCTGGTTCCTGATCGAGGCGTTGAAAAACACCCTTGAGAAAGACGAAGAAGGCGAAATGACCGTCGAGGATGCGATCGGCAAACTCGTTCTGCGCGACATGCTCGAACGTCAGCAGGAAGAGGAAGACGGCGCTGAAGGCGTGCAGATGATGACCCTGCATGCGTCCAAGGGTCTGGAATTCCCTTACGTGTTCATCATGGGCATGGAAGAGGAAATCCTTCCGCACCGCTCCAGTATCGAAGCCGACACCATCGAAGAAGAACGCCGCCTGGCCTACGTGGGCATCACCCGCGCGCGCCAGACACTGGCCTTCACCTTCGCCGCCAAGCGCAAGCAGTACGGCGAGATCATCGACTGCGCGCCGAGCCGCTTCCTCGATGAGCTGCCGCCGGACGATCTGGCGTGGGAAGGCAACGACGACACACCGACCGAAGTCAAAGTCGTGCGCGGCAATAGCGCATTGGCTGATATACGCGCGATGTTAAAGCGCTAGAATTGACCACTTTTTTTACTAGACCTTCGGCGCACAAAGCGCCAAAAGAGGACAGCTTCATGGAAGCATTGCAGCAGAAAATCCGCGAACAAGGCATTGTGCTTTCCGACCAGGTCCTGAAGGTCGACGCCTTCCTGAACCACCAGATCGACCCGGCCCTGATGAAGCTGATCGGCGACGAATTCGCCGCGCTGTTCAAGGATTCGGGCATCACCAAGATCGTCACCATCGAAGCCTCGGGCATCGCCCCGGCGATCATGACCGGTCTGAACCTCGGCGTACCGGTGATCTTCGCCCGCAAGCACCAGTCCCTGACCCTGACGGAAAACCTGCTGTCGGCGACCGTTTACTCGTTCACCAAGCAGACCGAAAGCACCGTGGCCATCTCCCCGCGTCACCTGACCAGCAGCGACCGCGTGCTGATCATCGACGACTTCCTGGCCAACGGTAAGGCCTCGCAAGCGCTGATCTCGATCATCAAACAGGCCGGCGCGACCGTTGCCGGTCTGGGCATCGTCATCGAAAAATCGTTCCAGGGCGGCCGCGCCGAACTGGACTCGCAAGGCTACCGCGTCGAATCGCTGGCCCGCGTGAAATCGTTGAAGGACGGCGTCGTCACCTTCATCGAATAAAGCCACACCGCAGCCCCCCTGTAGGAGTGAGCCTGCTCGCGATAGCGTAGTGTCAGTCGATATATTCGTCAGCTGAAACACCGCCATCGCGAGCAGGCTCACTCCTACAGTTGTTTTGGGTCCGGCAGTTATTGGGTGGTGGCTTTTAGGCCGGTGAGCAGCAGGCGCTGGAAGAGGTCTTCTTTCAGGCCTTCCGGGTTTGTGAGTTGCATGCGTTCGAGGTGTTCGGGGTAGAGCGATGCCTCGGGGGCGTCGAGGGCGGCTTTGCCCAGTTCGAGGATTTCGCTGAGTTTGAATTTGCTCTTCAGCCAGTTCAGCGCCCGCAGTAAATCCCGTTCGATCGCAGTGAAATCACAGCCCAGTGGATACTCCGGAAACAGGTTCGCATGCCGTGCGGCGATGGCTTGCAAACGCTGCGGCGTGTTCTCGGCGAAGCGTGGATCGAGGCGGAAATCCTTTGGCAGCTTGCCGACCTTTTGCGCTTGTTCGATCAGGCCCTGCTGGAAGCGCGAGTCACTAATGTTCAACAGCGATTCGATCACTACGGCATCAGTTTTACCGCGCAGATCAGCGATGCCGTATTCGGTCACGACGATATCACGCAGATGCCGTGGGATCGTGCAGTGGCCGTATTCCCAGACGATGTTGGAGCTGACGTCGCCCCCGGATTCACGCCAGCTACGCAGGATCAGAATCGACCGCGCATCGTGCAACGCGTGGCCCTGCGCAACGAAGTTGTACTGCCCGCCGACACCGCTGAGCACTCGCCCATCTTCCAGTTGATCCGCCACACCCGCACCGAGCAAGGTCATGGTGAACACCGTGTTGATGAACCGCGCATCGAGGCGCTGTAAACGCTTGAGTTCTTCCTGCCCGTAGAGCTCGTTGATGTAGCTGATGCGGGTCATGTTGAATTCGAGGCGTTTGCTCAACGGCAACTCACGCAGGCGCTCGTAGAAACTGCGCGGGCCGAGGAAGAATCCGCCGTGCACGGAGATACCGTCAGTTTGCGCGGCTTCGTCGAGAGTGCCGGCGTTGGCCTGTTCCTGCGTCGGTACATCGGGGTAGACCTTGCGCCGGATGATCCCGGCATCCGCCAGCACCAGCAGGCCGTTGACGAACATTTCGCTGCAACCGTACAGGCCTTTGGCGAACGGCCCGGTGCCGCCCTCGCGGTTGATCAACTGCGCCCATTGGCTGAGGTTGATGTCGTCGAGCAGCGCTTTATAGCCGGCATTATCGGCTTGACGTGCGAGCAACGCGGCAGTCAGCGCATCGCCCATCGAGCCGATGCCGATCTGCAACGTACCCCCGTCGCGCACCAGCGTACTCGCATGCAAACCAATGAAATGATCCTGAAACCCCACCGGCATGTTCGGCGTGGAAAACAGCGTGCTGCTGTCCTTCGCGTCGATCAACAGGTCGAAGGTGTCGATATCGACTTCGGCATCGCCGGGCATGTACGGCAGATCGGTGTGGACCTGGCCGACCAGCAAAATAGTCTCCCCGGCCTCGCGGCGCTTGGCGATCATCGGCAACAGGTCGAGGGTGATGTCCGGGTTGCAACTCAGGCTCAGGCGATCCGGGTGTTCGCTGCTGCTGGCCAATAACTGCGCCACCAGATTCAGCCCGGCGGCGTTGATGTCGCGGGCGGCGTGGCTGTAGTTGCTGCTGACGTAATCCTGCTGGGCCGGCGCGCTGTTGAGCAGGCTGCCGGGCTGCATGAAAAACTGTTCGATGCGGATGTTCGCGGGCAGGCTGTCGCGGTGCAGGTCGGCGAGGAAATCGAATTCCGGATAGTCACCGAAGACGCGCTCGACGAAGGGTTCGATGAAGCGCTTTTGCAAGCCGTCGCCCAGCGCCGGGCGGCCGAGGCACAGCGCGGTGTAGATCGTCAGTTGCCGCTCGGGCAAGCCTTTGATCCGCCGGTACAGCGCGTTGACGAAGTGATTGGGTTTGCCCAGGCCCAGCGGCATGCCCATGTGGATATGCGCCGGCAAGCGCGCCAGCACGTCGTCCACTGCTTGTTCGATCGAACACAACTGCACCATCTGAAGCCTCCTGCCCGTTCCGTGAATAGGGGTAGACCGAGCTTGCCGCTACTTTGCTGCAATGAACAGCCCAGCCCCTGAATCGCAGGCACAAAAAAACCGTCCGAAGACGGTTTTTTTCATCAGAAGCGCAGCTTATTTCAGGCCGGACATCTTCTGGATCGCGCCTTTCAACTCGTCATCCGAGCAATCAGCGCAGGTGCCTTTTGGCGGCATGGCGTTCAGGCCTGTAATGGCTTTTGCCAGCAGGCCGTCGAGGCCGCCCTGGTGATCGGCGCGGTCTTTCCAGGCTGCCGCATCACCGATTTTCGGCGCACCCAACAACCCGGAACCGTGGCAAGCGTTGCAATGTTTGGCAATCACTTCGTCCGGAGTCTTGGCACCGCCACCACCGCCGGCAGTCGCCGCCACTTCCATCCCTTTGCATTCCTGACCTTGAACACACACCTGGCCGACAGGCTCTAGGCGTTTGGCAATGTCGTCATTCGTCGCAGCTTGAGCGCTGACAGCCCAGAGGGCCAGTACGGTTGCTGGTGCAGCCAGCATTTTCATAATTAGATTCACGCGTTCACCCTCAATGGTGGCTATTCACGCCTGCGGCCACGGTTCGCAGGCGGGCGCAAGTATAGCGGGTAGCCCGCCACACTGAAACAACCCCATGATTAAAGGGGTCTTGTTGCGCATCGGTAAAACAGCTTGGGGGCCTTCGCCGTAATGGCCTGGCGCCTCTTTGTTTAAAAGTTTGCCGGCGTGGCTGCGCTGATTAGTCGCGCAGGCAAGTCGAACGGATTACGGAAACGATGCGGCTTGGTACTTTCAAAGTAGTAGCTGTCGCCGGCTTCGAGAATAAAAGTTTCCAGACCCACCACCAGTTCCAGACGACCTTCCACCAGAATCCCGGTTTCCTCGCCTTCATGGGTGAGCATTTCTTCGCCGGTGTCAGCACCCGGCGGGTAGATTTCGTTGAGGAACGCGATGGCGCGGCTGGGGTGCGCGCGGCCGACCAGTTTCATGGTCACGGCGCCGTCGGAAATGTCGATCAGCTCGTTGGCCTTGTAGACGATCTGGGTCGGGACTTCCTGCAGGATTTCTTCGGAAAAGAACTCGACCATGGACATGGGAATGCCGCCCAGCACCTTTCTCAGCGAACTGATCGAAGGGCTGACGCTGTTCTTTTCGATCATCGAAATGGTGCTGTTGGTGACGCCCGCGCGTTTGGCGAGTTCACGCTGGGAAAGCCCTTTGAGCTTGCGGATCGATTGCAGTCGTTCACCGACGTCCAAGGCGCGAGCCTCCTGATGTTGTAAGAATATTGAGCGTTATCATGGCGACAGCGTTCAGTATTTACAACACTTGGCCCCCGCAGCGGCGTCAACCCTCGGAATAGAGCCTTGGCACTCGACGCAGGTTGCAGAAGATCTGGTACGGGATGGTGTCGGCCCACTGCGCCACTTCACTGGCGAGAATGTTTTTGCCCCACAGCTCGACGGTCGACCCCAAACCGGCTTCCGGCACATCGGTAAGATCGATGCAAAGCATGTCCATCGACACGCGACCGATAATGCGACTGCGTTTGCCCGCCACCAGAACCGGGGTGCCGGTCGGCGCCTGACGCGGATAACCGTCGGCGTAACCCATGGCGACCACACCGATGCGCATCGGTTTGTCGGTGATGAACTTGGCGCCGTAACCGACAGGCTCACCGGCCGGCAGCTCACGCACGCAGATGACTTTCGATTCCAGGGTCATCACCGGTTGCAAACGATCCGCCACGGCGTTGGCTTCTTCGAACGGGGTCGCGCCATACAGCATGATGCCCGGACGCACCCAGTCACTGTGGATCTGCGGCCAACCGAGTACGGCGGGCGAGTTGCGCAGGCTGACTTCCGCCGCCAGGCCCTGACGCGCCGCTTCAAACACCGCAACTTGCTCGGTGCTGCTCTGCGCATGCAGTTCATCGGCGCGGGCGAAGTGGCTCATCAAGACGATTTTCGCCACTTTGCCGCTGGCCAGCAGACGTTGATAAGCCGCCGCATAATCCTTTGGATGCAGCCCGACGCGGTGCATGCCCGAATCGAGCTTCAGCCACACCGTGATCGGTTTGCTCAGCGCTGCCTGCTCGATTGCTTCGAGCTGCCAAAGCGAGTGCACCACCGTCCAGAAATCATGCTCGACGATCAGCGCCAGCTCATCGGCCTCGAAAATCCCTTCCAGCAACAACACTGGCGCACGAATGCCGGCGGCGCGCAGTTCCAGAGCCTCCTCGATGCAGGCAACGGCAAACCCGTCGGCCTCGGATTCCAGCGCCTGGGCGCAACGCACCGCGCCATGGCCATAGGCATCGGCCTTGATCACCGCAAGCGCCTTGGCGCCGGTGACTTCGCGGGCAATTCGGTAGTTGTGGCGCAGGGCTTGAAGGTCGATCAGGGCACGGGCAGGACGCATGGCGGCAGACTTCTAGGCGGTCATGGGAATAAAAACCGGCGCCGACTGACGACGTGAACCGCCAACAGCGCCGGGAGAGGGATCTTTACAACTTTTTACGGCAGCGCGGCGACGATAGAGATTTCTACCAGAATGCTCGGCTTGGCCATTTTCGCTTCGACGGTGGCACGGGCCGGCGCGGCGCCTTTTGGCAGCCACTGATCCCACACCGAGTTCATCCCGGCGAAGTGCTCATCGATGCCGTTCAGGTAAATCGTCGCCGACAGCAGGTGCTGTTTGTCAGTCCCGGCGAGGTCGAGCAGGCGCTCGATATTGGCCAGAACGTCGCGGGTCTGCTGTTCAATCCCGGCGTCGAAGTCGTCGCCGACCTGCCCGGCCAAATACACGGTGCCGTTGTGGCTGACGATCTGACTCATGCGCTCATTGGTGAGCTGGCGCTGGATTGACATGTTTTGCGGACTCCTGAATTTTGTTGCCATAACGGGAAATATCGAGGCCTTCGGCGCTAATCTGCGGCTTTTTCTTCGCCATCAGGTCGGCCAGCAAACGACCGGAACCGCATGCCATGGTCCAACCAAGCGTGCCGTGACCGGTGTTGAGGAACAGATTCTTGAACGGCGTGGCGCCAACGATCGGCGTGCCATCCGGCGTGGTCGGACGCAGACCGGTCCAGAAACTCGCTTCGGCCAGATTACCGCCCTGAGGATAAAGGTCGTTGACGATCATCTCCAGGGTTTCGCGGCGACGCGGGTTCAGCGACAGGTCAAAACCGGCGATTTCGGCCATGCCGCCAACGCGGATGCGGTTGTCGAAACGGGTGATCGCGACCTTGTAGGTCTCGTCGAGAATAGTCGAAGTCGGCGCCATCGCCGGGTTGGTGATCGGCACGGTCAGCGAGTAACCCTTGAGCGGATACACCGGGGCTTTGATGCCCAGCGGCTTGAGCAGTTGCGGCGAGTAGCTGCCGAGCGCCAGCACGTAGCGGTCGGCGGTTTCCAGCTTGCCGTCGATCCACACGCCGTTGATGCGATCACCGGCGTAGTCGAGTTTCTGGATGTCCTGGCCGAAGCGGAATTCGACACCGAGTTTCACCGCCATTTCGGCGAGGCGCGTGGTGAACATCTGGCAGTCGCCAGTCTGATCGTTCGGCAGGCGCAGGGCACCGGCGAGGATGTCAGTGACACCCGCCAGCGCCGGCTCGACGCGGGCAATGCCGGCGCGGTCGAGGACTTCAAACGGCACGCCGGATTCTTTCAGCACGGCGATGTCTTTGGCGGCGCCATCAAGCTGCGCCTGGGTGCGGAACAGTTGAGTCGTACCGAGGCTGCGGCCTTCGTAGGCGATGCCGGTTTCGGCGCGCAATTCGTCGAGGCAGTCGCGGCTGTACTCGGACAGACGCACCATGCGCTCCTTGTTCACCGCGTAACGGTTGGCGGTGCAGTTGCGCAGCATCTGTGCCATCCACAGGTACTGGTCGATGTCGGCGGTGGCTTTGATCGCGAGAGGGGCGTGGCGTTGCAGCAGCCACTTGATCGCTTTGAGCGGTACGCCCGGCGCGGCCCACGGCGAGGCGTAGCCCGGCGAGACCTGGCCGGCGTTGGCGAAACTGGTCTCCATGGCCGCAGCCGGCTGCCGGTCGACCACCACCACTTCAAACCCGGCACGGGCCAGATAGTAAGCACTGGCGGTACCGATGACGCCGCTACCCAAGACCATTACGCGCATTTTTGTATCCCTCATCGCGGCGGGGCCGCGTACGTCTGTTGTTAGAGCAATGATGCGCGCAGTGTAAAAAAGAAATGCCAGTGCTTTTCACTATATAAGCGCCTATATTTGGCGACAATTCTCGGCAAAAACCCTTTTCACGGAGGCGCATCCCCTATGCGTACCAACACTCAGACCAAACGTGAGCTGGACAAGATTGACCGCAACATCTTGCGGATCCTGCAGGCGGACGGGCGGATTTCCTTTACCGAACTGGGCGAAAAGGTCGGGCTCTCGACCACGCCGTGCACCGAGCGCGTGCGGCGTCTGGAGCGCGAAGGGATCATCATGGGCTACAACGCCCGGCTCAATCCGCAGCACTTGAAGGGTAGCTTGCTGGTGTTCGTCGAGATCAGCCTCGACTACAAATCCGGCGACACGTTCGAGGAGTTCCGCCGCGCGGTGCTGAAATTGCCGCACGTGCTGGAGTGCCATTTGGTGTCAGGGGATTTCGACTACCTGGTGAAGGCGCGGATTTCCGAGATGGCCTCGTACCGCAAGCTGCTGGGCGACATTCTGCTGAAACTGCCGCATGTGCGGGAATCGAAGAGCTATATCGTCATGGAAGAGGTTAAGGAGAGCTTGAGCCTGCCGATTCCAGACTGAGATTGGGGATTCCTGACCCGGCCCCATCGCTGGCAAGCCAGCTCCCACAGTGATTATCGGTGTTCACAACATTTGTGTACGACGCCGAACCTGTGGGAGCTGGCTTGCCAGCGATGGCGTCGACACGGTTCCGAGTGACCGTTAAACCAGCACCTGCCGATTCGCCGCCATGTACTCGAAAATCTGCTTCTCCACCCGTGGATGAATCAGCTCCACCGGCCGCCGCTCATTCGGGCAAGGCAAAGTCTTGGTCGTACCAAACAGCCGGCAAATCAACGGCCGCTCTTCATACACCGTGCAGCCATTCGGCCCCAGGTGCACACAGTTCAGCTCTTCCATCGCCGCATCCTGCTCGGCGCGGGTCTTGCGCGGCAAGCGGGCCATTTCTTCCGGCGAGGTGGTCACCGGCCCACAGCAATCGTGGCAGCCGGGCACGCACTCGAACGAGGGGATCTGCTGGCGCAAGGTGCGGACTGTCTGGCTGTTGCAGCTCATCGAAACGGTAACCAAGGTGAAATAGGCGGCAATTGTGCCGCAAAAGCCGTGATCCAGACACCGCAGGCCGACCAGTGTTGCCCCCGTTCGGGCGTGCGGCTTATGCTCCGTCAAATTTTCTCGACACCTTAGCCGTTGGATGACGCCCATGACCGCCCGCGCCCACACCTCCGCGAGCCAACCTCACGTTGCCTCTTACTACGCCGCCAGCAGCTTGCCGCAGCCGGATCATTCGCTGCTGCAAGGCGACGTGGTGGCCGACGTTTGCGTGGTCGGCGGCGGCTTTTCCGGGTTGAACACGGCGCTGGAACTGGCTGAACGCGGACTCAGCGTGGTGTTGCTCGAAGCGCACAAGATCGGCTGGGGCGCCAGCGGCCGTAACGGCGGGCAGTTGATTCGCGGCGTCGGCCACGGTCTCGATCAGTTCGCCAACGTCGTCGGCAGCGACGGCGTACGCGAGATGAAACTGATGGGCCTGGAAGCGGTTGAAATCGTCCGCCAGCGCGTCGAGCGTTTTCAGATTGCCTGCGACCTGACCTGGGGCTACTGCGACCTCGCCAACAAACCTTCCGACCTCGAAGGTTTTGCCGAAGACGCCGAAGAGTTGCGCGGCCTCGGTTATCGCTACGAAACCCGCCTGCTACAAGCCAGCGAGATGCACACCGTGGTTGGTTCCAAGCGCTACGTCGGTGGTTTGATCGACATGGGTTCGGGGCATCTGCATCCGCTCAATCTCGCGCTGGGCGAAGCGGCTGCTGCGCAACAATTGGGCGTCAAACTGTTTGAACACTCAGCAGTGACGCGTATCGACTACGGCCCCGAGGTCAAAGTCCACACGGCTCAGGGTTCGGTTCGAGCCAAGACTTTAGTGCTCGGTTGCAACGCTTATCTGAATGATCTGAATCCGCAACTCAGTGGCAAAGTCCTGCCCGCCGGCAGCTATATCATCGCTACCGAACCGTTGAGCGAAGAGCAGGCGCACAACCTGCTACCGCAAAACATGGCGGTCTGTGATCAGCGGGTGGCGCTGGATTACTACCGACTCTCGGCGGATCGGCGTTTGCTGTTTGGCGGTGCCTGTCATTACTCGGGACGTGATCCGAAAGACATCGCCGCGTACATGCAGCCGAAGATGCTCGAAGTATTTCCGCAACTGGCGGGCGTGAAGATCGATTATCAGTGGGGCGGGATGATCGGCATCGGCGCCAACCGTTTGCCGCAGATTGGCCGGCTCAATGATCAGCCGAACGTGTATTACGCCCAGGCTTATTCCGGGCACGGGGTGAATGCCACGCACCTGGCGGGTAAGTTGCTGGCTGAGGCGATCAGTGGGCAGCACAGCGGTGGGTTTGATTTGTTTGCCAAGGTGCCGCACATCACCTTCCCGGGCGGCAAGCATTTGCGCTCGCCGCTGTTGGCGCTGGGGATGTTGTGGCATCGCCTCAAAGAGTTGGTCTGAGCCCCCCTCTGTTGATCGTGTTGATCGTTCCCACGCTCTGCGTGGGAATGCATCCAGTGACGCTCTGCGTCACAGCGGACGCAGAGCGTCCGGGGCGGCGTTCCCACGCAGAGCGTGGGAACGATCGGTGTCGTTCAGATCTGCCAAAACGGCTTCAACCCCTCCTCCTGCGCCTGCTCACGCGTCAACCCGATGTCCTTGAGCTGATCCGCCGTCAGGTTCAGCAACGCCCTGCGCGTGTGCAGACGATGCCACATCAGACCCCAGCGGCTCAGGCCGGACGGTGCGTTACGCATGATCTCATTGCGCGCACGATCCTTCTGCCCTGCCGCCAGTTCCTGACTGTGTAACGTCAGCCGCACATCGCTCAAGCCGTTCATTTTTGTCGCTCCTGTTTACTTGGGTAGCCAGAGATTCCATGATGCGCGGGTGAGCAAAACCGTTACAGATTCAAAGCAACTGTATTAACTCCATACAGATTTGCCGCTCTGCGGACTGAATTGACGATTTATCTCGCATCTGTACTGGTCTTCCGAATCTTCTGCACCGAGGCAGCGCCATGACCCTCTACGTAAACCTCGCCGAATTGCTCGGCACGCGTATCGAACAAGGCTTCTATCGCCCCGGCGACCGCTTGCCGTCGGTGCGCGCCTTGAGCGTCGAACACGGGGTCAGCCTGAGCACGGTGCAGCAGGCCTATCGCATGCTCGAAGACAGCGGACTGGCCACGCCGAAACCCAAGTCCGGCTACTTTGTGCCGGTCGGTCGCGAGTTGCCGGAGCTGCCTGCCGTCGGCCGTCCGGCGCAGCGGCCAGTGGAAATTTCGCAGTGGGATCAGGTGCTGGAATTGATTCGCGCGGTACCGCGCAAGGACGTCGTGCAATTGGGTCGCGGCATGCCCGACATCAGTTCACCGACCATGAAGCCGCTGCTGCGTGGGCTGGCCCGCATCAGCCGCCGCCAGGACATGCCCGGTCTGTATTACGACAACATCCACGGCACCCTCGAACTGCGCGAGCAGATCGCCCGGTTAATGCTCGATTCCGGCTGCCAGTTGAGCGCCAGCGATCTGGTCGTGACCACCGGTTGTCACGAAGCGCTGTCCACCAGCATCCACGCGATCTGCGAGCCAGGCGACATTGTCGCGGTGGATTCGCCGAGCTTCCACGGCGCCATGCAGACCCTCAAAGGCCTCGGCATGAAAGCCTTGGAAATCCCCACCGACCCACTCACCGGCATCAGCCTCGAAGCGCTGGAACTGGCGCTCGAACAATGGCCGATCAAGGTCATCCAGCTCACCCCGAACTGCAACAACCCGCTCGGCTACATCATGCCGGAGTCGCGCAAACGCGCGCTGCTCACCCTCGCCCAGCGCTTCGATGTGGCGATCATCGAAGACGATGTGTATGGCGAACTGGCCTACACCTACCCGCGTCCGCGCACGATCAAATCCTTCGACGAAGACGGCCGTGTGCTGCTCTGCAGTTCGTTTTCAAAAACCCTGGCGCCGGGGTTGCGCATCGGCTGGGTCGCGCCGGGGCGATACCTCGAGCGCGTGCTGCACATGAAATACATCAGCACCGGATCAACCGCGCCACAGCCGCAGATCGCCATTGCCGAATTTCTCAAATCCGGCCATTTCGAACCGCATTTGCGGCGCATGCGCTCGCAATACCAGCGCAATCGCGACGTGATGATCGATTGGGTGACCCGCTATTTTCCCGCCGGCACCCGCGCCAGCCGCCCGCAAGGCAGCTTCATGTTGTGGGTCGAATTGCCGGAAGGTTTCGACACACTGAAACTGAATCGTGCGCTGCTCGACCAAGGCGTACAGATTGCTGTTGGCAGCATCTTTTCCGCCTCGGGCAAGTACCGTAATTGTTTGCGGATGAACTACGCTGCCAAGCCGACAGCACTGATCGAGGAAGCCGTGCGCAAGGTCGGCGAGACCGCAATCAGACTGCTTGCCGAAACCGACTGACTTTTTTCCAGACATCAGCGTCCATATGCCGACCTTTGCCGCCTACCGGAACAATCCTACGTGAGCTTCAGACAGCCCCTACTCGCCTTGCTGTTACTCGCCTCGTTCCTGAGCGGCTGCGCCAGTCTCGACGTGCCGCGCGAGCCAAGTCAGGCGTTACCGGCGTCCAGCTCCAGCTTCGGCCGTTCGATCCAGGCCCAGGCCGCGCCGTATCAGGGTCGCTCCGGTTTCCGCCTGCTGTCCAACAGCACCGAATCCTTCACCGCCCGCGCCGAGCTGATCCGCCATGCGCAGGTCAGCCTCGATTTGCAGTACTACATCGTCCACGACGGCATCAGCACGCGGATGCTGGTGGACGAAGTGCTCAAGGCTGCCGACCGTGGCGTGCGCGTACGCATCCTGCTCGACGACACCACCAGCGATGGCCTCGACCAGATCATCGCCACGCTGGCGGCGCATCCGCAGATCCAGATTCGCCTGTTCAACCCGCTGCATCTGGGCCGCAGCACCGGCGTGACCCGCGCGGCCGGGCGCCTGTTCAACCTGTCGCTGCAACACCGGCGTATGCACAACAAACTGTGGCTGGCGGACAACAGCGCGGCCATCGTCGGCGGGCGCAATTTGGGCGATGAGTATTTCGATGCCGAGCCGAATCTGAATTTCACCGACATCGACATGCTCAGCATGGGGCCGGTGGCCGAGCAGCTCGGGCACAGTTTCGACCAGTACTGGAACAGCGCGCTGAGCAAACCAATCGAAGAATTTCTCTCCAGCAAACCGACCGCCAAAGACTTGCAGAACACCCGCACGCGCCTGGAAGAATCGCTGGAAGAAACCCGTAAACAGAATCACGCGCTGTATCAGCAGCTGATGACCTTCACCACCGAGCCGCGCATGGACATCTGGCGCAACGAGCTGATCTGGGCGTGGAATCAGGCATTGTGGGATGCGCCGAGCAAGGTGCTGGCCAAGGATGAGCCGGATCCGCAATTACTGCTGACCACGCAACTGGCGCCGGAACTGAAGAACGTCAGCAAAGAGCTGATCATGATTTCGGCGTACTTTGTGCCGGGGCAACCGGGGCTGGTGTACCTGACCGGGCGCGCCGATGCGGGTGTTTCCGTGAGCCTGCTGACCAACTCGCTGGAAGCCACCGATGTGCCGGCGGTGCATGGCGGCTATGCGCCGTATCGCAAAGCACTGCTGGAACACGGTGTGAAACTGTATGAACTGCGCCGCCAGCCTGGGGATAACTACGGCAGTGGCCCGCATGTGTTTTACAGCAAGTCGTTCCGTGGCTCGGATTCGAGTTTGCACAGCAAGGCGATGATTTTTGACCGGCAGAAATCGTTTATCGGCTCGTTCAACTTTGATCCGCGTTCGGTGTTGTGGAACACCGAGGTCGGGGTGTTGGTGGACAGTCCGGAGCTGGCTGAGCATGTGCGTGAGCTGGCGCTGCAAGGTATGGCGCCGGCGTTGAGTTATCAGGCGAAATTGCAGGATGGCCAGATTGTCTGGGTCACTGAAGACAATGGCCAGATGCATACGCTGAGCAAAGAGCCGGGGAGTTGGTGGCGACGGTTCAATGCGTGGTTCAGCACCACCGTCGGCCTGGAACGCATGTTGTAATCGAACAGCGAACTCTGCTCTAGAGGGCTTTTGTGGCGAGGGGATTTATCCCCGTTGGGCTGCGAAGCAGCCCCAAAACCTGCAATTGCGGTGTATCAGATACACCGCGTGCGATGGTGTTACGACTGCTGCGCAGCCGAGCGGGGATAAATCCCCTCGCCACAGGGTTTATCCCAAATACCTGTTCAGGCAGGTTCGGTCACCGGGCCGAATGCGCCTTGGCGCAACAGCAGAATCACCAACCCAAACGCGCCGATTGCCATCAGCAGCGGCAACGCATGTCCGCTGATCCACTGACTCCCCGCCCCTGCCGCCAACGGCCCGATCAGACACCCGACACCCCAGAGCTGTGCGATATGCGCATTCGCCCGCACCAGCGCATCATCGCGATAACGCTCGCCAATCAGAATCAGCGACAGCGTGAACAACCCGCCTGCACTGGCGCCAAATAACACCCACAACGGCCAGATCAACAGCGTATCGAGCAACAGCGGAATCGCCAGACTCGACAGCATCAACACCACCGCACAACCTGCAAACAGCGTGCGCCGCGACAGGTAATCGGCCAACGCGCCAATCGGCAGTTGCAGCAACGCATCACCGACCACCACGGTGCTGACCATCGCCAAAGCGATCTCGGCGGTGAAGCCTTGTTGCAGGCAATACACCGGCAGCAGCGTCAGGATCATTGCCTCGAACGCCGCAAACAACGATACCGCCCATGCTATCGCCGGCAGGTCGCGAGCAAATCCCCACAGGTCGCGGAATGTCACGCTGCTCGCCTCACTGCTCGGCGCACCGCTGCGGCCCAACAACAGCAACGGCGAAACCAGCAGCAGGCCGACGCCGACCCAGAACCCGTAATCGTCTTCAGTGCCGAGCGCGCCCAGCAGCAACGGGCCAGACAACTGGCTCAACGCATAACTGCTGCCATACAGCGCCACCAAGCGACCGCGCCAGTTCTCGACCACCAGTTGATTGATCCAGCTCTCGCCGAGGATGAACACGATGGTCAGGATCACGCCAATCATCAGCCGTAACAGCAGCCAGATCGGATAACTCGGCAACAGCGCCAGCAGACCGATCGACAATGCTCCGGCCCACAGACACAGGCGCATCAGGTTCGCCGTGCCGAAGCGCGCCGCCAGATGACTGGAAATCTTCGCGCCGAGCAACACGCCAATCGCCGGCATCGCCGCCATCACACCAATGGCGAAAGAGCCGTAACCCCAACCCTCCAGACGCAACGACACCAACGGCATGCTGACCCCCAAGGCCAGGCCGACACTCAAGACAGACGCCAACACGGCGAAATACGTCGCCCAACGCATGGTCCACGCTCCTGTGGATAATTATTATGTGCACCGCAAAACCACTGTGGGAGCGAGCCTTTGTGGTGAGGGGATTTAGCCCCGTTGGGTCGCGTAGCGGCCCCAAAACCTGCAAGCGCGATGTATCAGGTACACCGCGCGCACTGATTTTGCGACTGCTTCGCAGCCGAACGGGGATAAATCCCCTCGCCACAAAAGCTCGCTCCCACAGGGATATCTGTTTGGTCAGGAAGCCCGCTCACACAGGGGATCTCTGTTTGGCAGGAAGCCCGCTCTCACAGAGGATCTCTGTTTGGCAGGAAGCCCGCTCTCACAGAGGATCTCTGTTTGGCAGGAAGCCCGCTCTCACAGAGGATCTCTGTTTGGCAGGAAGCCCGCTCTCACAGAGGATCTCTGTTTGGCAGGAAGCCCGCTCTCACAGAGGATCTCTGTTTGGCAGGAAGCCCGCTCTCACAGAGGATCTCTGTTTGGCAGGAAGCCCGCTCTCACAGAGGATCTCTGTTTGGCAGGAAGCCCGCTCTCACAGAGGATCTCTGTTTGGCAGGAAGCCCGCTCTCACAGAGGATCTCTGTTTGGCAGGAAGCCCGCTCTCACAGAGGATCTCTGTTTCGTCTGGAAGCCTGGCGTGACCAGGCTCCCTTAACGGCTTACAGCTTGATCCACGTCGCTTTCAGCTCGGTGTATTTGTCGAACGCGTGCAGCGACTTGTCGCGGCCGTTACCCGACTGTTTGAAACCACCAAACGGTGCGGTCATGTCGCCGCCGTCGTACTGGTTGACCCACACGCTACCGGCGCGCAGTGCTTTGGCGGTCAGGTGCGCCTTGGAGATGTCTTGCGTCCATACCGCAGCGGCCAGGCCATACGGCGTGTCGTTGGCGATCTGGATGGCTTCTTCAGCGGTATCGAAAGCGATAACCGACAGCACTGGCCCGAAGATCTCTTCCTGAGCGATCTTCATCGCGTTGCTCACGCCGTCGAAAATCGTTGGCTCAACGTAAGTGCCGCCGGTTTCCTGAAGAATGCGCTTGCCGCCGGCGACCAGTTTGGCGCCATCGGTGTGACCGGATTCGATGTACGACAGCACAGTATTCATCTGCTGCGTGTCGACCAACGCGCCGACATTGGTCGCCGGATCCAGCGGGTTGCCCGGTTTCCAGGCTTTCAGCGCCTCGATCACCATCGGCAGGAATGTGTCCTTGATCGAACGCTCGACCAGCAGACGCGAACCGGCGGTGCAGACTTCGCCCTGGTTGAAGGCGATGGCGCTGGCAGCGGATTCGGCTGCAGCTTGCAGATCCGGCGCATCGGCAAAGACGATGTTCGGGCTTTTGCCACCGGCTTCCAGCCAGACGCGTTTCATGTTCGATTCGCCAGAGTAGATCATCAGTTGCTTGGCGATCTTGGTCGAACCGGTGAACACCAGCGTGTCGACATCGTTATGCAGGGCCAGCGCCTTGCCGACGGTGTGACCGTAGCCCGGCAGCACGTTGAGTACGCCTTTCGGGATACCGGCTTCAACGGCCAGCGCCGCGATGCGGATGGCGGTCAGCGGCGATTTTTCCGATGGCTTGAGGATCACCGAGTTACCGGTCGACAGCGCCGGGCCGAGTTTCCAGCACGCCATCATCAGCGGGAAGTTCCACGGTACGATGGCGCCGACCACACCGACGGGCTCGCGGGTTACCAGGCCCAGTTGATCTTGCGGCGTCGCTGCCACTTCGTCGTAAATCTTGTCGATCGCTTCACCACTCCAGCTCAGCGCTTGCGCCGCGCCTGGAACGTCGATGTACAGCGAATCGCTGATCGGCTTGCCCATGTCGAGGGTTTCGAGCAGGGCCAGTTCTTCGGCATGCTGCTTGAGCAGGCCGGCGAAACGGATCATGGTGGCTTTGCGTTTGGTCGGTGCCAGACGCGACCACACGCCGGAATTGAACGTGGCGCGAGCGTTTTCCACAGCGCGCTGAGCGTCGGCGGCGTCACAGCTGGCAATCTTGCCGAGCGGACGGCCATCGACCGGGCTGATGCACTCGAAGGTCTCGCCGGAGACGGCGTCGGTGTATTCGCCGTTGAGATAGGCGCGGCCTTCGATTTTCAGGTCGCGGGCGCGTTGTTCCCAGTCGGCACGAGTCAGGGTGGTCATTTCGAGTGTCCTCCGCTTGTTGAATACGAGCGCCGCGCGATCTTCGCCAGCGTCCTCAAGAATTCTGCCCGGCCAGCCGGTTTTTCGGCCAGAGGCACCCGCCACCCTAAACCAGCGGCCGGGGTTGTTTCAATATATTTGACATAAGGTGGCCATACGGCCTTGCGGTGTTGATTTTAATCAACATAGACTTTGGCCCTTTCCAGCCAATCGCGCCGTATTCACGGGGGATAACAACAATGAACATCCAGAACGTCGTCGACATCAGCCTGACCAGCAGCGAAGCCGAACGCTATCGCCCGGATCCGGCGAAAGTGCTCAAGGGTGATCCTGAACAAGCGGTGTTCCATCAATACGACAGCCCTTGTGGGCAGATGGGCGTTGGCGTGTGGGAAGGCGCGGTTGGCCAGTGGACGGTGAACTACACCGAGCATGAGTACTGCGAGATTTTGCAGGGTGTGTCGGTGTTGCGTGACAGCGATGGCAATGCCAAGACGTTGCGTGTTGGCGACCGCTTTGTGATTCCGGCGGGGTTTCGAGGCACCTGGGAAGTGCTGGAGGCTTGCCGCAAGATCTATGTGATTTTCGAACAAAAGGCTTGAGGATTTTTGCTGGCTGATCCGGGCCTATCGCTGGCAAGCCAGCTCCCGCAGGGGAAATTGGTGTTCACAAAATTGTGTTCAACACAAAAACCTGTGGGAGCTGGCTTGCCAGCGATGAGGCCCGCACAGACACCACAGAAATCCAAGGCAACAAAAAAGGCCCGTATCGTGAGATACGGGCCTTTTTCGTAAGTCGGGAAAAATCAATTACTTGATTTTGCCTTCCTTGTAGATCACGTGCTTGCGAACAACCGGATCATATTTCTTGATCTCGATTTTGTCCGGGGTAGTACGCTTGTTCTTGTCGGTAGTGTAGAAGTGACCAGTACCGGCGCTCGAGATCAAACGAATCAATTCACGCATGATTAGCTCCCTTAAATCTTGCCATCGCGGCGAAGTTCGGCGAGCACGACAGTGATGCCACGCTTGTCGATGATACGCATGCCTTTGGCAGATACGCGCAGACGCACAAAACGTTTCTCTTCTTCAACCCAGAAGCGGTGATGCTGCAGGTTCGGCAGGAAACGACGACGGGTTTTGTTGTTTGCGTGGGAAATGTTATTCCCAGTCACCGGACCCTTACCGGTAACTTGACATACTCTCGACATGCCTCAGCCCTCTAAAACCACATGCCCAACCCGGCATGGGTTGGCCGCTTAATCTCTCAGTCATTTGGCGCCAGGCGCCGCGTTTCTTTAGAGGTCTTACCGGCTACACCTACAGTGAAGGAACCGGGCCCCTAGAAAAGAGCGCTGCTTTATACCAGAAAGACCGGGGTGCAACAACTTTCCGTGTGCAATCAATCCACAAAAAAGCGTTTTTTCGACCTGCGAACGCTTTGGATAAAGGCCGGCACCGGTTTTTACCACTCGTCGAAGAAAATCATCCGCACACGGCTTTCAGACTTTTTGCGCAGCGCCGTGGTCTGAAAAACCGCCATCACTGTGCCCTTAAAATGCAAAAAGGGGATAGTCATTTGTAATCCAGCCCTCTAGGGTAGGCCTTTTCCAGACTGCACTTGCAGATGGGCCTTCGATCTGTAAAAGGAAACCGACCATGCGCCTCGCTGCCCTACCCCTGTTGCTCGCCCCGCTCCTGCTGAGCCCTCTGGCCCAGGCCGCCGCGCTGAGCGTCTGCACCGAGGCCAGCCCGGAAGGGTTCGACGTGGTGCAATACAACTCGCTGACCACCACCAACGCCTCGGCCGACGTGCTGATGAACCGTCTGGTGGACTTCGACACCGCCAGCGGCAAAGTCGTGCCGAGCCTGGCCGACAGTTGGGAAGTCAGCACCGATGGCCTGACGTACGTGTTCAAACTGCATCCGCAGGTGAAATTTCACACGACCGATTACTTCAAGCCGAGCCGCGAGCTGACCGCTGAAGACGTCAAATTCAGTTTCGACCGCATGCTCGACCCGGCGAACCCGTGGCACAAAGTCGCCCAAAGCGGTTTCCCGCATGCGCAGTCGATGCAGTTGCCAGCACTGATCAAGAAGATCGACGCCCTCGATCCGCTGACCGTGCGCTTCACCCTTGATCATCCAGATTCGACTTTCCTGGCAACCCTGAGCATGGGCTTCGCCTCGATCTATTCTGCCGAATACGCCGACAAACTGATGAAGGCCGGCGCGACGGACAAGCTCAACAGCCAACCGATCGGCACCGGCCCATTCGTGTTCAACCGCTTCCAGAAAGACGCGGCAATCCGTTACAAGGCCAACCCGGACTACTTCGGTGGCAAGCCTGCGGTCGATCCGCTGATCTTCGCCATCACCCCGGACGCCAACGTGCGCCTGCAAAAGCTGCGACGTAACGAGTGCCAGATCGCCCTGTCGCCGAAACCACTCGACGTACAAGCCGCGCTGAAAGAACCGACCTTGAAAGTCGAAAAGACTGACGCGTTCATGACTGCTTTCGTTGGCATCAACAGCCAGCATCCGCCACTGGACAAGCCGGAAGTGCGCCAGGCGATCAACCTCGCGTTCGACAAGGCCAACTACATCAAGGCTGTGTTTGAAGATACCGCCGAAGCAGCGAACGGCCCTTACCCGCCGAACACATGGAGCTACGCCAAGAGCCTGCCGGGCTACCCGCACGACATCGCCAAAGCCAAAGCGCTGATGGCCAAAGCCGGATTGAAGGAGGGTTTCCAGACCACCATCTGGACGCGTCCGTCGGGCAGCCTGCTCAACCCGAATCCAAGCCTCGGCGCACAGATGCTGCAGTCGGATCTGGCGGAAATCGGTATTCAGGCGGAAATCCGCGTGATCGAGTGGGGCGAACTGATTCGTCGCGCCAAGGCCGGCGAGCATGATCTGTTGTTCATGGGCTGGGCCGGCGATAACGGCGACCCGGATAACTTCCTGACGCCGCAGTTTTCCTGCGCGGCAGTCAAGTCGGGGACTAACTTCGCGCGCTACTGCAATGCCGATCTGGACAAGCTGATCAGCGCCGGCAAGACCACCAGCGAACAAGGTGTACGCACCAAGCTGTACGAGCAGGCGCAGGCGCAGATTCAGCAGCAGGCGTTGTGGCTGCCGCTGGCGCACCCGACCGCTTACGCGCTGACGCGCAAAGACGTGCAGGGCTACGCCGTCAACCCGTTCGGCCGCCAGGACTACTCCAAGGTCAACCTCAAATAACCTGCCCCCGTAGGAGCCGCCGCAGGCTGCGATCTTTTGATTTTGTTTTTTAAGATCAAAAGATCGCAGCCTGCGGCAGCTCCTACAGGGAGCGGAAGTTACATCCAGCCGCACTCCGCCATCGACAGCGGCTCGCCGTCACCGATGATGAAGTGATCGAGCACCCGTACATCAATCAGCTCCAGCGCCTTTTGCAAACGCTTGGTCAGCAATCGATCCGCCTGACTGGGATCAGTGCTGCCCGACGGGTGGTTGTGGCAGAGGATCACGGCGGCGGCGTTATTGGCCAAAGCGCGCTTTACGACTTCTCGGGGATGCACGCTGGTGTTGTCGATCGAACCGCGAAACAGCGCCTCGAAATTCAGTACTTGATGCTTTGAGTCGAGAAACAGACAGCCAAATACCTCATGGGGCTCATGCCGAAGCATCGCTTTAAGGTAATCGCGCACGACTTGCGGATTCTCCAGCGCAGGCTTCTTGCGCATGCGCTCGGCCAGATGCCGGCGCGCCATTTCCAGCACCGCCTGCAGTTGGGCATATTTCGCCGGGCCGAGGCCCAATTGTTCACTGAACGCTGCCAGATCGGCTTCAAGCAAAACCCGCAGGCTGCCGAATTGGTTCAACAGATGTCGCGCCAGATCCACCGCGCTTTTGCCAGAGACCCCGGTGCGCAAAAAAATCGCCAGTAATTCAGCATCGGAAAGGCTTCCCGAACCCTGTTCCAGCAGCTTCTCCCGCGGGCGTTCCGCCGCAGGCCAATCACGAATACTCATAGCACTTCCCTGTCTGTGGGCGCCGCTGTTCCGTAGCGGTCGCTGTGATATCTTAGCCCATCTTTTTTGCGGGCGGATTCACCCTGGGGAGGGGGTTTCGCCACGTATGTCACCCACGAAATGAAAGGCAGACCTATGCAGCGGCTGTATCGGAAACGCATCGTTCTGGGCGTCGGCGGCGGCATCGCGGCCTACAAGAGCGCCGATCTGGTTCGTCGCCTGATCGATCAGGGCGCCGAAGTGCGCGTGGTCATGACCCACGGCGGCGCCGAATTCATCACCCCGCTGACCATGCAAGCGCTGTCCGGCCACCCGGTGCACCTCGACTTGCTCGACCCGGCCGCCGAAGCCGCGATGGGCCACATCGAGCTGGCCAAGTGGGCCGATCTGGTGCTGATCGCCCCGGCCACCGCCGACCTGCTCGCGCGTCTGGCACAAGGCATTGCCAACGATTTGCTGACCACGCTGGTGCTGGCCACCGACGCTGTTGTCGCTGTCGCGCCGGCCATGAATCAGGCGATGTGGCGCGATCCGGCGACCCAGGCCAACCTGCAACTCCTGGAAAGCCGTGGCCTGAAAACCTTCGGCCCGGCCTCGGGCAGTCAGGCCTGCGGCGACGTCGGCATGGGCCGGATGATGGAAGCCACCGACCTCGCACAGTGCGCGGCGGACTGTTTCCAGCGCCAGGCACTGACCGGAAAACATGTGGTGATCACTGCCGGCCCGACTCAGGAAAACATCGATCCGGTGCGCTACATCACCAACCACAGCTCCGGCAAAATGGGCTTTGCCCTCGCCGAAGCAGCGGTTGAAGCCGGCGCCCGCGTCACGCTGATCAGCGGCCCGGTGCACCTGCCGACGCCGGATCGCGTCACGCGTATCGACGTGGTCAGCGCCCGCGACATGCTCGCGGCTTGCGAAGCCGCGATCCCGTGTGACGTGTTCATTTCCTCGGCAGCGGTTGCGGACTACCGCCCGGAAGTCGTTGCCCCGCAAAAACTCAAGAAAGATCCTACGAGCGGTGACGGCTTCGTCCTGCAAATGGTGCGCAATCCAGACATTCTGGCCACCATCGCGACCCGTCCCGACCGTCCGTTCAGTGTCGGCTTTGCCGCCGAGACCGAACACCTGCTCGACTACGCTGCACGCAAGCTGAAGGACAAGAATCTCGATTTGATCGTCGCCAACGACGTCGCCAACCCGAGTATCGGTTTCAACAGCGAAGAAAACGCCTGCAGCGTGATTGACCGTGAGCTGCACGCCACGGTTTTCGCCCAGACCAGCAAGAGCAAGATCGCTCGCCAACTGGTCACTTTTATCGCCGAACGTCTGAACCAGGTTTAATTTACATGCACGCTTTGCAAGCCAAGATCCTCGACCCACGCATCGGCACCGATTTCCCGCTGCCGCAATACGCCACTCCGGGCTCCGCCGGCCTCGACCTGCGCGCCATGCTGGAACAGGACATCGTGATCAAGCCGGGTGAAACCGTGCTGATCCCCACCGGTCTGTCGGTTTACATCGGCGACCCGAACCTCGCCGCGCTGATCCTGCCGCGCTCGGGCATGGGCCATAAGCACGGCATCGTGCTGGGCAACCTCGTCGGCCTGATTGACTCCGATTATCAGGGCCCGCTGATGGTGTCGTGCTGGAACCGTGGCCAGAGCGATTTCACCATGACCGTCGGCGAACGCCTGGCGCAACTGGTGCTGGTACCGGTGGTACAGGCGCGCTTCGAAATGGTTGAAGAGTTCGTCGAAACCGAACGCGGCACCGGCGGTTTCGGCCACACCGGCACCAAATAAGCCATGTAGGAGCTGCCGCAGGCTGCGATCTTTTGATCTTGATTCTTCAAAAACAAAATCAAAAGATCGCAGCCTTCGGCAGCTCCTACAGGGGAAAATTTCAGGCAGATCAGCTGATAGGTTTAACACCGTAAATCAAGGTTTTGCCGGCCGAAAGCCACGCCAGCCAAGGCGTCATGGCCCTTTCATACCACGAACTCTCTGTGGAAAACGCCGTCATACCCTTCAGTTTGAGCCTGCCGTCGAACGATTCGTCGGTCTGTCCCGCCACTTTCGAGATGGAGCATTTCCGTAGATGAGCACCCCAGCCAAGATCGCCCCGAAGCTGCCTGACAGCATTTTCCGCGCCTATGACATTCGCGGCACCGTGCCGGAATTCCTCAATGCCGAAACCGCTTACTGGATCGGCCGCGCCATCGGTTCGCAGAGCCTCGCTCAAGGTGAGCCGAATGTGTCCGTCGGTCGCGACGGTCGCTTGTCCGGCCCGGAGCTGGTTGCCGAGCTGATTCGCGGTATCGCCGAAAGCGGCTGCCATGTCAGCGATGTCGGCCTGGTGCCGACGCCGGCGCTGTACTACGCCGCCAACGTGCTGGCCGGCAAATCCGGAGTGATGCTCACCGGCAGCCACAACCCGTCGAACTACAACGGCTTCAAGATCGTCATCGCCGGCGACACCCTCGCCAACGAACAGATTCAGGTGCTGCATGAGCGCATCAAGACCAACAACTTGAGCAGCGGCACGGGCAGCGTCACCCAGGTCGAAATCCTCGACCGCTACAACACCGAAATCGTCCAGGACATCAAACTGGCGCGGCGCATGAAAGTCGTGGTCGACTGCGGCAACGGCGCGGCCGGCGTGATCGCCCCGCAACTGATCGAAGCGCTGAACTGCGAAGTCATCCCGCTGTTCTGCGAAGTCGACGGCAACTTCCCGAACCATCACCCGGATCCGGGCAAGCCTGAAAACCTCGTCGACCTGATCGCCAAGGTCAAGGAAACCAACGCCGACATCGGCCTGGCGTTCGACGGCGACGGCGACCGTGTCGGCGTGGTGACCAACACCGGCAGCATCGTCTACCCGGATCGTCTGCTGATGCTGTTCGCCCGTGACGTGGTCGCGCGCAACCCGGACGCCGAGATCATTTTCGACGTCAAATGCACCCGTCGCCTGGTGCCGCTGATCAAGGAATACGGTGGTCGTCCGCTAATGTGGAAGACCGGTCATTCGTTGATCAAAAAGAAAATGAAACAATCCGGTGCGCTATTGGCCGGTGAAATGAGCGGGCACATTTTCTTCAAGGAGCGCTGGTTCGGTTTCGACGACGGTATCTACAGCGCTGCACGCCTGCTGGAGATCCTCAGCAAGGAAAAATCCACCGCGGAAGAGCTGTTTGCGACCTTCCCGAACGATATTTCTACGCCGGAAATCAATATCCATGTGACCGAAGAGAGCAAATTCAGCATCATTGATGCACTGCACGACGCACAGTGGGGCGCAGGCGCTGACCTGACCACCATTGACGGCGTGCGAGTCGATTACGCCAAAGGCTGGGGCCTGGTGCGCGCATCCAACACCACGCCGGTGCTGGTGCTGCGTTTCGAGGCCGATGACGAGGCTGAATTGCAACGCATCAAGGATGTGTTCCACGCCCAACTGAAACGCGTTGCACCTGATCTCCAACTACCGTTCTGATCCACCCGGAGCCCTGAATGACCCTCGAACGCGAAGCCGCCGCCCATACCGCCCAGGTCCTGTCCGAAGCGTTGCCTTACATCCGACGTTATGTCGGCAAGACCCTGGTGATCAAATACGGCGGCAACGCGATGGAAAGCGAGGAGCTGAAAACCGGCTTCGCCCGCGACATCGTCTTGATGAAAGCCGTGGGCATCAACCCGGTGGTCGTGCACGGTGGCGGCCCGCAGATCGGTGATCTGCTCAAGCGCCTGTCGATCGAAAGCCACTTCGTCGACGGCATGCGCGTCACCGACGCGGCGACCATGGACGTGGTCGAAATGGTTTTGGGCGGTCAGGTCAACAAAAGCATCGTCAACCTGATCAACCGTCACGGCGGCAGCGCCATTGGCCTGACCGGTAAAGACGCCGGGCTGATCCGTGCGAAGAAGCTCACCGTGACCCGCCAGACACCGGAGATGACTCAACCGGAAATCATCGACATCGGTCAGGTCGGCGAAGTGGTCGGGATCAATACCGAACTGCTGAACCTGCTGGTCAAAGGCAACTTCATCCCGGTCATCGCGCCGATTGGCGTGGGTGAGAACGGCGAGTCGTACAACATCAACGCCGACCTGGTCGCTGGCAAAGTGGCCGAAGCGTTGAAAGCCGAGAAGCTGATGCTGCTGACCAACATTGCCGGCCTGATGGACAAGTCGGGTACCGTGTTGACTGGCCTTAGCACCCAGCAGGTCGACGATCTGATCGCCGACGGCACCATCTACGGTGGCATGCTGCCGAAGATCCGTTGCGCGCTGGAAGCGGTTCAGGGCGGCGTCGGTAGTTCGTTGATCATCGACGGTCGTGTGCCGAACGCGATCCTGCTGGAAATCTTCACTGATACTGGTGTGGGTACGTTGATTAGTAATCGCAAGCGTCCTTGATCGGTAATTGCTGAAAGCAAAAGATCGCAGCCTGCGGCAGCTCCTACATAAGCGAATTTCGTTTGTATGAAATTTCTGTAGGAGCTGACGAAGTCTGCGATCTTTTTTATGCGCGCAAGAAACGTCCGACATAACTCAGCGAAACGCCCGACATTCCCTCCGAACAAATCTCCCTAGGATCTTCCCTTCATCCACCGGAGATTTACCCATGCAAAAAGATTACGTCCCTTACGGCAGCGATGTTTCCCCTGGCACTTACGAGTGCGTCGATTGCGGCCATCAGTATTCCAATCAAGCCAAAACCTCGATGCCACCGTGCCCGCAATTTCGCAAAACAGCACATGCGTTGAATGGCTGGAAAATCCTCACCGGCCAAGGTGATGCGATCAAAGACCCTTATCCGGAAAAGCCTGCCGACATCAAAAGCGCCGAGGTCATCACGCCCTCGAACAAAAAATAACTCCGGAGCGCCTGAGCCATGCAGATCTCGTTCACGATCGATGCCGACGCTTTCGAGCTGGAACAAAAGGAACCGGTCAAGAAAACCTTGCGCATCGGCGACGCAGAAATCGCCCACGCCTTGCAGCGTATCGCCAAGGCCAGCCTGACCGAATACCTGAAAATGCTGGTCGAGGGCGGGATGCCCAGCCGCGCTGACGAGGCCAAGCAGGATCGTCTGCTTTATCTGATTCAAAGCTACTTCGGGCAGACACTGCCGACCGAGTCGCAGATCTCGACGATCTTCCAGCTGACGCAGAGTCAAAGCAAAACCTTGCTGAAGAACACCGTGTCGCGTTTTCGCAATCAGCTCGACGACATCCTGCAGCACAGCATGCGCGCGGTGATCGAGACGGCTGAACATGCGCAGACCGTGTATCTGGTGGTGATCAGCTCGGACGTGATTCGCGATGAGCTGAACATGCTCATCACCCAGAACGAGCCAACCTTCAAACCCATCACCAAACGCAAGGGCAGCGCCGGGCAGTTCGAGATCAGTGAGGATTCCCACGACTTGCTCTGCACGACGCTGGGGCTCAATGCCGTTCAGTGACATCGTCGCGGTCAGTGGCTTGCTGCTGACCCTGACCACGTTCATGTTCAATCTGGCTTGGCCGGCCCTCAGTGAGGCGTTGGCGCTTGATGAATACCAGTCGGGGCCGCTGAACAGAAAACGCAGCAGGGACAAGGTTCGGGAGGCTGTTTACGGGCGGGCGCTGCCGTTGACGTGCGCGTTTATGGCGCTGTTTTACGTCAACCTGCCGGCTGCGATGGGGATTATTCGCAGCAGCACGCTGGATCTGTGGGATTTTGATGTGGATCGCACGTTGTACGTGATGGTCGTACTGGCGTTGCTGGCGTTTGCACTGATCAACACGGGATTAACCGTGAAACTGCTCAGAAAATGGCGAAACCTTCGTTAAACCGAAACCCTGTAGGAGCTGCCGAAGGCTGCGATCTTTTGATTTTGTTTTTTAAGATCAAAAGATCGCAACCTTCGGCAGCTCCTACAGAATGATGCCTTATCAGACGCCGAATTGGGCGCGGTACGCTTCCACGGCCGGCAAGTGCTGCTTGAGTTGCGGATCATCCGCGAGGAACTCCAGCACCTGATTCAGCGACACAATGCTGATCACCGGAATGCCGAAATCACGCTCGACTTCCTGAATCGCCGACAACTCACCGTTGCCACGCTCCTGACGGTTCAGGGCGATCAGCACGCCGGCAGCCTTGGCGCCGTCCTGCGAAGCAATGATTTGCATCACTTCACGGATCGCGGTGCCTGCGGTGATCACGTCGTCGATGATCAGCACGTCGCCGGTCAGCGGCGCGCCAACCAGGCTGCCGCCTTCGCCGTGGGCCTTGGCTTCCTTGCGGTTGAAGCACCATGGCAGATCACGGTCGTGATGCTCGGCCAGTGCCACGGCGGTGGTTGCCGCCAGCGGGATGCCTTTGTAGGCCGGGCCGAACAGAACGTCGAAGGGAATGCCGCTTTCGGCGATGGCTGCAGCGTAGAAACGCCCCAGTTGCGCCAGGGCCGAGCCCGAGTTGAACAGGCCGGCGTTGAAGAAGTAAGGACTGGTGCGCCCGGACTTCAGGGTGAACTCACCGAAGCGCAAAACGCCGCGATCGATGGCAAAACGAATGAAATCGCGCTGATACGCTTGCATGAAAAAAACCCCAAATACCACGGATTTAGCTAATTAGCTTGACGCCGTGTATCATACACGCACGCGATTTTTGGGGCCATTTATGCGGATCATCAGTGTGAACGTCAATGGTATTCAGGCGGCAGTCGAGCGCGGTTTGCTCAGTTGGCTGCAAGCACAGAATGCCGACGTCATCTGCCTGCAGGACACCCGTGCCTCCGCCTTTGAACTGGATGACCCAGCCTTCCAACTGGATGGCTACTTCCTTTATGCCTGCGATGCTGAAGTCCCTGCCCAAGGCGGCGTGGCTTTGTATTCGCGGTTGCAACCGAAGGCTGTCATCAGCGGTCTCGGTTTCGAGACGGCCGACCGCTACGGGCGCTACCTGCAAGCAGATTTCGACAAAGTCAGTATTGCCACCTTGCTGCTCCCTTCGGGGATGAACGGCGATGAGGACTTGAACCAGAAGTTCAAGCTCATGGACGACTTCGGCAAGTACCTGGACAAACAGCGACGCAAACGTCGCGAGTACATTTATTGTGGCTCGCTATACGTGGCGCAGCAGAAGCTCGACATCAAAAACTGGCGCGACAGCCAGCAATCCCCGGGCTTCCTGGCGCCAGAACGCGCCTGGATGGACGAGATTGTCGGCAACATGGGTTATGTCGATGCCCTGCGCGAAGTCAGCCGTGAAGGCGACCAGTACAGCTGGTGGCCGGACAACGAGCAGGCCGAGATGCTCAATCTGGGCTGGCGCTTCGACTACCAGATCCTGACCCCGGGCCTGCGCCGCTTTGTACGCAGCGCACGCCTGCCACGTCAGCCACGGTTTTCGCAGCACGCGCCGCTGATCGTCGACTACGACTGGACGCTGACCATCTAAGCGTCTTTTCGCCGTACAAAAAATGTCCGTATCGAGAGATGCGGGCATTTTTTTTCGATCAAAGGATTGTTTGGCTGGCAATGTCTCTCGGCGCGCGGGTCAGGATGTCTGGCTTGTCGCCAATCACCACCGTGTCGTCGATACGAAAGCCACCCAAGCCCCACTGAAATATCCCCGGTTCCGCCGAGTAGACTTCACCGCTCATCAGCGCGCGGGTGTTGAACGCCATGTCGTGGGGAAATTCATGGCCGATCAAGCCAAGACCATGCCCCGTGCGATGAATGATCAGATCGGCAACCCCGCGCCGCTCGAAAACTCCTTGCGCCGCTGCATCAATGGCGCAGACCGGATTGCCGGTTACCGCCGCTTCGCACGCGGCTTCATTGGCCTCCCGTGCCGCTTCGTACAGTTGGGCCTGGCGTGGCGAAGGTTTGCCACAAAACCATGTCCGTTCGTTCTCGATGATCAAGCCGTTGATACGCGGGATGATGATGTTGACCAGGCCATGGCCCTTTTCAATCCGCGCACCGCATTGCCGGCCATCACCGTGGGGCGCGCAACTCGCCGGGCCGGACAGGGTGAAAAATTCGATGCATTGCACATCCTCTCCGGGGAAACGATTGGCCGCTTCTTCGACAAACAGTGCGGCCATGCTCATGTCCAGCTCCTGAACCAAGCGTCCGGGACGGATGTTTTCCCGGTAGCGATCCTGCAGCCAGTCCGTCAGCGCGCAGGCTTCGCGCATCAGTTGGATCTCTTCCGCATGCTTGACCAGTCGTAGCGTGCGGCACTCTTCGGTCGCATTTTGCAGTACCAACGATGGCAGCAAAGTGCCGACGCGAGCCAATGGCGCCGTGATCGTGTCGACGCCAATGCGCGACCGATGCAGCCCGGCATCGCGCAAAGATTGTGCGACCAGCTCACTCCACTGACTGACCAAGGGCAGCCGATTTTGCACACGCGGATGCTCGGCATAGAAACGCGCATCCTCGATCCATAGACGCCCGGCCTCCTGGGTAAAACGCCAATGATGCGTCGATAGCTCATGGGCGATCACGAACGGCTTACCGTTTCTCGGTACGACGCACAAAATGGGCCGTTCCCACGTCTCGACGTCGGTATTGAAGTTGGTCGCGAACTGGAAGAAGTCGGCCTGAGTGAACACCAGCGCATCAAAACCTTCGCGGTCCATCAGCGAATACATGAGTTGCAGGCGATAGTCGCGCACAGCGTGTTCGAGGTGTGCCATTGGCTGGCTCCGTGTCGTTGAAGTGCGGACAGTGTTCAACGAGGGCAGAGTTGACGTCGCGCCGATCCTTGCTCAATTGCCGGTACTTTCTTGCTCAAGAGTTTTATCGGGACTGGCGAAAATCCGTCGGGCTGATGCCATAGGCTTTACGAAAGACTCGGGCGAAATGGCTGGAGTCGGCAAATCCACTTTCCAGGGCGACTTCCAAAACAGTCTTTCCGGAGATTTCCAAAGCGTTGCGTGCCCGTTGCAGGCGCACGGCAAGTACGTGAGCGTGAGGCGAAGTACCAAAAGCGCGTTTGAATTCGCGGGCGAAGTGGAATTCGCTCATCGCTGCGATCGCCGCCAAACGGGCGATACAGAGTTTTTCGCAGGGGTGACGCTCAATGTAGCGCAGGGCATCCATCAGGCCTTGGCTGGCAACTCTTGGCTGGGTGCTCGAAAGCTCATAACTGTTCAACAAATGAGCAATCAACACCTGAACGCTTAGATCCGCCTGCTCACGGGCGCCCCGACTGTTGTCACCGATGGACAGCGCCAACTGCCGGGCAAGCAAATGAGCCACTCTGTCGTTTTGATACAGCGGCTGATGCGTCCCGCGAAACCCGGCAAAGTTAATCCCTTGATCCTGCGCCGCAGCGGTCAACGCCGGCATAGGTAAATGCACATGGAGGATGTCGAAAGCGCTACGAGTATCCCAGCTCGCGGATTGGCTGGGCTGCAGCAATCGCACCTGACCGCGGTGAATCGGGCCGTCCCACACCTGCTGGCCGCCAACAGCGGCACGCGACTGCATAGGCGCAAGCATCACGCTGAGCAAAACATGCTCGCGCGGTTCCGTGCGTTCAAAACGATAATTGTCTGTGGAAAATCGCTGCCAGCGGAACACTGCAGCGCCGGTCGATTGCAGACCTGTGAGGGCCGCGGCGGGTTTCATCCGCCATTCCTCGGTTTGCTGCTCGATAGAAGACGCGACAGGCTGAGACATTGCGCACTCCGCCCATCAGGCCCGCGAGCCTACTTGATCAACCGCCAGGTAAACGGATACCGGTACGGATACCCTTCGTTGGCCTTGACCCCGGCAATGATCGTCAACACCAGTGCGCCAATCGCCACAATGCCAATCAGGAAGAAGCCGACGATCAGCACCATCAGCAGGAAGCAGATCAACGAGGCAATCGCCACGGTGATCTGAAAATTCAGCGCCTCTTTGCCCTGGGCATCGATAAACGGATCCTTTTCACGTTTCATCTGCCAGAGGATCAATGGCCCGATCAGGTTGCCGAACGGAATCCAGATCCCCAGCAAGGCGGACAAGTGACAAAACATCGCCCACTGACGAACCTCCTGGCTCGGCTTGGGCAGTAGCTCTTGCTGGTCACTCATCGCTTTCTCCTTGCGGTTATGAACCTGTTCAGTCGGCCAGTGCGGCGTTCTGCAGTTCGAAGATCTCGTTCATGCCTTTCTTGGCCAGTTCCAGCATGGCGTTGAGGTCTTCCGGCTGGAACGGCGCGCCTTCAGCGGTGCCCTGCACTTCGATGAAACCACCGGTGCTGGTCATCACGACGTTGAGGTCGGTCTCGGCAGCGGAGTCTTCCAGGTAATCCAGATCCAGTACCGCTTCGCCCTGATACATGCCGACCGATACCGCGCCGATCATTTGCTTGAGCGGGTCGCCGCCCTTCAGGCCGCCGCGCTTCTTGATCACTTTCAGTGCGTCAACCAGAGCGACCATGGCGCCGGTGATAGACGCGGTGCGGGTGCCGCCGTCAGCCTGGATCACGTCGCAGTCGACGTACAGGGTGACGTCGCCCAGTTTGGACATGTCCAGCGCAGCGCGCAGGGAACGGCCGATCAGACGCTGGATTTCCAGGGTGCGACCGCCTTGCTTGCCACGGCTCGCTTCACGCTGGTTACGCTCGCCAGTGGCGCGCGGCAGCATGCCGTACTCGGCGGTCAACCAGCCCTGGCCCTGACCCTTGAGGAAACGCGGCACGCCGTTTTCGACGCTGACGGTGCAGATGACTTTGGTATCACCGAATTCGACCAGCACCGATCCTTCGGCGTGTTTGGTGTAGTTGCGGGTAATGCGGATCGAGCGGAGCTGATCGGCAGCGCGACCACTTGGACGTTTCATAGGAGATACCTGTACTGAGGACGGAAAACTGCCGAGCATTATAGAGCGCTGCACTGCGACTGGGCACTTGTTAAAAATTCGGGCCGACGATCGAAGGCCCTGAAACACGCATTACCGACGGGCTGCAGCCCTTTGTCACACCGTGTGTTTGGGCGCATTCGCCGCACTGCGCTACAATCCTGCGCCTTTGCTGCCAGTCGGCATAAATTCATTGATATCGCGCTTGCGGAACCCAGGTTTCGCGCCGATCTGCATTGCGAGGTTACCGCCATGGTGCACAGCATGACCGCCTTCGCCCGCGTCGAGAAAGCCGGCGTACAGGGCACCCTGAGCTGGGAACTGCGCTCGGTCAACAGCCGCTATCTGGAACCGCACCTGCGCTTGCCGGAAACCTTTCGCGACCTCGAAGGCGCGGTGCGTGAAGCGCTGCGTCAGGGCCTGTCGCGGGGCAAACTGGAATGCACCCTGCGTTTCACCGAAGAAAGCACCGGCAAAGCGCTGCAAGTCGACCGCGAGCGCGCCGCGCAACTGGTCGCCGCCGCCGAAACCATCGCCGGCCTGATCAAAAACCCGGCGGCACTGAACCCGCTGGAGGTGCTGGCCTGGCCTGGCGTGCTGGTCGGCGATGCAACCGACCCACAGGCGCTGAACGCCGAGGCGCTGGCCCTGTTCAATCAAGGCCTCAAAGAGTTGAAGGCCGGCCGCGAGCGCGAAGGCGCGGAGCTGGCCCGGTTGATCAATGAGCGCCTGACCTCGATCGAAGAAGACGTCGTGACCCTGCGTGAACTGGTGCCGCAAATGCTCGCGACCCAACGCCAGAAAGTCCTCGACCGCTTCGCCGACATGAAGGCCGAGCTCGATCCGCAGCGTCTGGAACAGGAAATGGTCATCCTCGCGCAAAAAAGCGACGTGGCCGAAGAACTGGATCGCCTGAGCACCCACATCATCGAAGTACGCCGGGTGCTCAAGTCCGGTGGTGCAGCCGGGCGTCGCCTCGACTTCCTGATGCAGGAACTCAACCGCGAAGCCAACACACTGGGCTCCAAGGCCTTTGATCCGCGCAGCACCCAGGCCGCCGTCAACCTCAAGGTGTTGATCGAGCAAATGCGCGAACAAGTGCAGAACATTGAGTAAGGCAACCCCGACATGACCCACAGCACCGGCACCCTGTACATCATTTCCGCCCCTTCGGGCGCGGGCAAAAGCAGCCTGGTCAAGGCGTTGACCGACGCCATACCGGAAATTCGCGTTTCGGTTTCGCACACCACGCGCGCCATGCGTCCGGGTGAAGTGGACGGCGTGAACTATCACTTCGTGACCCGCGAAGAGTTCGTGAAGATGGGCGAGCACGGCGACTTCCTCGAACGCGCCGAAGTCTTCGGCAACTTCTACGGCACCTCGCAAAGCCGCCTGCAGCAGACGCTGGACGAAGGTCACGACCTGATTCTGGAAATCGACTGGCAAGGCGCCGAGCAAGTACGCAAACTGATGCCGCAAGCTCGCTCGATCTTTATCCTGCCGCCGTCGCTTCAGGCCCTGCACCAGCGCTTGACCAACCGTGGCCAGGACAGCGACGAGATCATTGACGGCCGGATGCGCGAAGCGGTCAGCGAGATGAGCCACTATGTCGAGTACGACTACCTGATCATCAACGACGATTTTGCTCACGCACTTGACGATCTGAAGGCTATTTTCCGCGCCAATCAACTCCAACAGAAACGTCAGCAGGTACGTTTCGGCAAATTGCTGGCCGAATTGCTCGGTTAATCAGCACTTCCCAAAACGCCTGCAAGCGCTTTACATTGGTGCTTGCAGCGCGTTGAAGGGCTTGGTTAAAAAATCAGCGCTTCCCTAATCGCTGGTGATTTTTTAAACTGTTGAGTCCGCTCGCCCAACCGGGCAGCGCGCATATTGCATTCGCTCCGAGGAATACCATGGCCCGCGTAACCGTTGAAGACTGCCTGAACCACGTGGAAAACCGTTTTGAGCTGGTCATGCTCTCTACCAAACGTGCCCGTCAACTGGCCACCGGCGGCAAAGAGCCACTGGTTCAGTGGGAAAACGACAAGCCTACTGTTGTTGCCCTGCGTGAAATCGCTGAAGGCCTGATGAGCTACGAGTTCATCGCCAACGCTGAAATCGTCGAAGACGAACCGCTGTTCGCAGCGTTCGAGGACGAGTCCAACGAGGCCGTCTAAGCCTATGCCTGGTCGACGTAGCACGGCGCGGGGTCACAACCTACGGCAGGAATTATCATGCCGAGCATAGACGCCCTCGCCGATCGCTTATCGACCTACCTCGGCAACGACCAGGTCAACCTGGTCCGCCGAGCGTATTTCTACGCCGAACAAGCCCATGACGGTCAACGCCGTCGCAGCGGCGAGGCGTACGTCACGCATCCTCTTGCCGTGGCCAATATTCTTGCCGACATGCACATGGACCATCAGAGCCTGATGGCCGCGATGCTGCATGACGTGATTGAAGACACCGGTATCGCCAAAGAAGCGCTGCAAGCGCAGTTTGGTGAAACCGTGGCCGAACTGGTCGACGGGGTCAGCAAACTGACCCAGATGAATTTCGAGACCAAGGCCGAAGCCCAAGCCGAAAACTTCCAGAAAATGGCCATGGCCATGGCGCGCGACATTCGCGTGATCCTGGTCAAACTCGCCGACCGCCTGCACAACATGCGCACGCTGGAAGTGCTGTCCGGGGAAAAACGCCGCCGGATCGCCAAGGAAACCCTCGAAATCTACGCGCCCATCGCCAACCGGCTGGGCATGCATGCGATCCGCATCGAATTCGAAGACCTCGGCTTCAAGGCCATGCACCCGATGCGTTCCGCGCGGATCTACCAGGCGGTCAAGCGCGCCCGGGGCAACCGCAAGGAAATCGTCAACAAGATCGAAGAATCCCTTGGCCATTGCCTCGCAATCGACGGCATCCAGGGTGAAGTCAGCGGTCGTCAGAAACACCTCTACGGCATCTACAAGAAAATGCGCGGCAAGCGTCGGGCCTTCAACGAGATCATGGACGTCTATGCGTTCCGGATCATCGTCGACAAGGTCGATACCTGCTACCGCGTACTGGGCGCTGTACACAATTTGTACAAACCGTTGCCGGGGCGCTTCAAGGATTACATCGCGATCCCCAAGGCCAACGGCTATCAGTCGCTGCACACCACGCTGTTCGGCATGCACGGTGTACCGATCGAGATTCAGATCCGCACCCGCGAAATGGAAGAGATGGCCAACAACGGCATCGCCGCCCATTGGCTGTACAAATCCAGCGGTGACGAGCAGCCGAAAGGCACTCACGCCCGCGCCCGCCAGTGGGTCAAAGGCGTGCTGGAAATGCAGCAACGTGCCGGCAACTCGCTGGAATTCATCGAGAGCGTGAAGATCGACCTGTTCCCGGACGAGGTCTACGTGTTCACGCCCAAAGGCCGGATCATGGAGCTGCCGAAAGGCTCCACGGCGGTCGACTTTGCTTACGCGGTACACACCGACGTCGGCAACAGCTGCATCGCCTGCCGGATCAACCGTCGACTCGCACCGCTGTCCGAACCGCTGCAAAGCGGGTCCACGGTCGAGATCGTCAGCGCACCCGGCGCCCGGCCAAATCCGGCGTGGCTCAACTTCGTGGTCACCGGCAAGGCGCGTACGCACATCCGCCATGCGCTGAAACTGCAACGCCGCTCCGAATCCATCAGCCTCGGCGAACGCCTGCTGAACAAAGTCCTCAACGGTTTCGACAGTTCGCTGGAGAAGATCCCGGCCGAACGCGTCAAGGCGATGCTCACCGAGTACCGCCTCGAACTGATCGAAGATTTGCTTGAAGACATTGGTCTGGGCAATCGCATGGCCTACGTGGTCGCCCGCCGCCTGCTCGGCGAAGGCGAACAGTTGCCAAGCCCTGAAGGCCCGCTGGCAATTCGCGGTACCGAAGGTCTGGTGCTGAGCTACGCCAAGTGCTGCACACCGATCCCGGGCGACCCGATTGTCGGGCATCTGTCGGCGGGCAAAGGCATGGTCGTGCACCTGGACAACTGCCGCAACATCAGCGAAATCCGGCACAACCCGGAAAAATGCATCCAGCTCTCGTGGGCCAAGGATGTCACCGGCGAATTCAACGTCGAACTGCGCGTCGAGCTGGAGCACCAGCGCGGCCTGATCGCCCTGCTGGCCAGCAGCGTCAACGCAGCCGATGGCAATATCGAGAAAATCAGCATGGACGAACGCGATGGTCGCATCAGCGTGGTCCAGTTGGTGGTCAGCGTCCACGACCGTGTGCACCTGGCCCGCGTGATCAAGAAGCTGCGCGCCTTGACCGGGGTGATCCGCATCACCCGCATGCGTGCATAACTCAACCATTACAAGGAGTCATACATGACCAAGACTGTTATCACCAGCGACAAGGCCCCGGCCGCCATCGGTACTTATTCCCAGGCGATCAAGGCAGGCAACACCGTTTACATGTCGGGTCAGATTCCTCTGGACCCAAAAACCATGGAACTGGTTGAAGGCTTCGAAGCCCAGACCGTCCAGGTGTTCGAGAACCTCAAAGCCGTGGCCGAAGCTGCCGGCGGTTCGTTCAAGGACATCGTCAAACTGAACATCTTCCTCACCGACCTGAGCCACTTCGCCAAGGTCAACGAGATCATGGGCAAATACTTCGACCAGCCGTACCCGGCTCGCGCCGCCATCGGCGTGGCTGCCCTGCCAAAGGGTTCGCAGGTTGAAATGGATGCCATTCTGGTCATCGAGTGATGCGCACGGCGCGGCCTTCAACGCCGCGCCGACTGCTCTGCAAGAAAAGGTTTTGAAAGGATTCCACCATGCGCAAAGCGCTAGCTCTCCCGCTGCTCGCCATTTTCCTCGGCGGCTGCGCCAGCAACCCTGCCGATCGTGACATCAGCGGCACCTGGATCAATCAGGTAGCGATCGATGCCGCAGCCAAGGGCGGCCCCCTGCGCGAAGCGCTTCAGGCTTACGGCCCGAACCTGGAGTGGGACGTCAACACCAAGGCCAGTCAGGCCCGCTACACCAACGGTTTTGAGAACGTCGAAGGACGGCTGCTGGGCGAACAGTCCGGCGCCTGGAAAGTCGACTTCTATGGCAGTTCCGCCAGTGAGCTGAAACGTGATGGCAGCCAGCTGCAACAGGCGGCCAGCGATAACGAACCTGAACAGCTCTTCGACCGCGCACAGATTCCCGTACCGGAAGGCGCGCCGATCGGCGCCAGCTTCGAACGTGCGCTGTATTCAGCCTACATGGGCGGCAGCTGGAAAATCGCCAGCGGTCAGGGCGAAGGCGAAACCGTGCAGTTCCAGGCCGATGGCCAGGTGTCCGGATTGCCGGGTGCTGATCGTTATGCGCTGTGCCTGGCGGGCGATTGCGCGTCGATGAGCAACGGCAACGACAGCATGTGGCTGCAGCAGAACGGTCAAGGCAATAACTGGATCTTTGTGCGCAAGGGCAAAGAGCTGGAAATCCTCCAGGCGGTAAACACCGCGCTGACGGATGAACAGCCGCAGTTCACCCCGGGTGATCGCAAGTGGTTGCTCGAGAAACAGTAAACCGCTGAAAAGATCGCAGCCTTCGGCAGCTCCTACAGGAAACGTATTCCAATGTAGGAGCTGCCGAAGGCTGCGATCTTTTGCTTTTAGCGGCCTTCGAGGATCGCGGCGTAGCCTTCGCGGTAGCTTGGGTATGTTGGCGTCCAGCCCAGCGCTTTTGCCCGGGCATTGCTGCAGCGCTTGCTGCCGGTGCGCCGCACACTCGCCTCCGCCGCCCACTCGGTCACGCCTAGATACTCGCGCAACCAGTCGACCACTTCGGCCAACGGCGCCGGTGCATCGTCGACGCCGATATAGATGCTCTCCAGCGCAGTCCCCTGCCGATCCGCTTCCAGCAAAAACTTCAGCAAACCTGCTGCGTCATCGGCATGGATGCGATTGCCATACAACGGCGGCTCGACGGCCACGCGATAACCCTCGCGAACTTGCGTCAGCAGACGCTCGCGACCCGGGCCGTAGATGCCGGTCAGGCGCAGGATGCTTGCCGGGACGCCGCTCTTGAGCGCGACTTGTTCGGCCTCAAGCATCAATTGCCCAGAGAAGCCGCTGGCAACCGTCGCTGAAGTCTCGTCTACCCATTCACCCTCCATCTGCCCATAAACACTGCTGCTCGACACGAACAACAGTCGCTCCGGCACCTGCCCGTAGTCATCCAGCCAGCTCAGCACATTCTGCAAACCCTGCACGTAAGCCGCGCGGTACCCGGCCTCATCGTGATGGGTGGCCGCCGCGCAATACACCAGGTAATCCACCGCCCCTACCGGCCAGGTGTCCGGGCAGTCTTCGTTGAACAGGTCGCCGGCAACACCAATGACCCCGGCGGGCAGGCGCGACACATCGCGGCGCAGGCCATGGACTTCCCAGCCAGCGGCCAGCAATTGCGTGGCCAGACGACTACCAATATCGCCACAACCGGCAATCAGAACAGAAGGCGCAGACATCGGAAAACTCCCATCGGAAAGCGACAGACTAGGCTCGACGAGTGACGAGCGGCTAGCAATCAAGGAAAAAAAGATACTCTATTACTTTTGTTAACAAGAATTACTTGCAATAATGCACGCCACTTTTGTTCTCGGCCTCACGAGGCCTGGAAGAGCATTAAACGTTTTTCTATCTCAGGTCCGGCCAGCATGACACGTAATCAAATCCCCGCTTCGCCAACCAAACGACCTCGCGCCTGGAGCGCGGTGGCGGCTCTGTTGCTCAGCCTGATGCTGGCACCGACCGCCGCGTTCGCCGACGCTCAGGCGCCAGCTGCACCGGCCGCGACCGAACAGCACGCACCGGCTGCCGACGCGCCTGCCGCTGCTCCCGCTGCTACTGATCCAGTGCAAGCGGTAGACGCTGCCGACGTTCCTGAAGTTCTCGAAGCCGACAACTCCTTGGGCATGGCCCACGACTTGTCGCCTTGGGGCATGTACCAGAACGCCGACATTATCGTGAAAATCGTGATGATCGGCCTGGCCATCGCTTCCATCATCACCTGGACCATCTGGATCGCCAAAGGCTTCGAGCTGATGGGCGCCAAGCGTCGTCTGCGTGGTGAAATCGCTGCCCTGAAGAAAGCCACCACCCTTAAAGAAGCCAGCGCCACCGCCGGCAAGGAAGGCACCCTCGCCAACCTGCTGGTACACGACGCGCTCGAAGAGATGCGCCTGTCGGTCAACAGCCGCGAGAAAGAAGGCATCAAGGAACGCGTCAGCTTCCGTCTTGAGCGTCTGGTTGCCGCCTGCGGTCGCAACATGAGCAGCGGCACCGGCGTGCTCGCCACCATCGGTTCCACCGCGCCGTTTGTCGGCCTGTTCGGTACCGTGTGGGGCATCATGAACTCCTTCATCGGCATCGCCAAAACCCAGACCACCAACCTTGCCGTTGTGGCGCCGGGTATTGCTGAAGCACTGCTGGCCACTGCACTGGGTCTGGTTGCTGCGATCCCGGCCGTTGTGATCTACAACGTGTTCGCCCGCTCCATCGCCGGTTACAAGGCGCAGGTTTCCGACGCCTCGGCAGAAGTGTTGTTGCTGGTCAGCCGCGACCTCGACCACCAGCCTGAGCGCAGCTCGCAGCCGCACATGGTCAAAGTGGGGTAATCGGCCATGGGCCTGCATTTGAAAGAAGGCGCAGACGACGATCTGGCCGAGAACCACGAAATCAACGTCACGCCGTTCATCGACGTGATGCTGGTACTGTTGATCATCTTCATGGTGGCCGCTCCGTTGGCCACCGTGGACATCAAAGTCGACCTGCCTGCCTCGACCGCCAAACCGGCACCGCGGCCAGAGAAACCGGTGTTCCTCAGCGTCAAGGCTGATCAACGCCTGTACATCGGCGAAGACGAAGTGTCGCCGGAAACCCTCGGTGCCTTCCTCGACGCCAAGACTCACGGCAAAAAAGACACCACCATCTTCTTCCAGGCCGATAAAGGCGTGGATTACGGCGACCTGATGAGCGTGATGGACAAGCTGCGCGGCGCCGGTTACCTGAAGGTCGGCCTGGTCGGACTTGAGACGGCAGCCAAAAAATGATCACGACGCGCCATAAGCTGACGCGTTACAGCGGTAGCCTGGCCGTGGTGCTGGGCGTTCATGCGCTGGCCATCGCGCTGGCGCTGAACTGGACCGCCCGCCCGCCCATCGAATTGCCGCCGCAGGCAATGATGGTCGAGCTGGCCCCGGTTCCAGCCCCGCCACCGCCTGCTCCGCCGAAAGTCGTCACACCGCCGCAGCCACCGGCTCCGGTCGAAGAGTTGCCGATTCCGAAACTGGCCGAAGCCCCGAAAGCTGAAATCGCGGTGCCCAAACCTAAGCCGAAGCCAAAGCCTAAACCGCCGAAGCCAGTCGAGAAGAAGCTGCCCGATCCGCCGAAGGAAAAACCTTCCGAGGAGAAACCGGCCGACACCCAACCGACTCAGGCACCAACGGAGAAATCCGCCCAGCCTGCACCAGGTCCGTCGCCGGCCCAGATGGCGGCCAAAGCCAGCTGGCAAGGCACGCTGCTCGCGCATTTGGCCAAGTACAAAAAGTACCCGGCCAGTGCTCAGGCACGCGGTAAGGAAGGCTTGAACCGTCTGCGCTTCGTGGTGGATGCCGAAGGTAATGTGCTGTCGTTCGAACTGGTGGGCCGCTCCGGCAACGCCGATCTGGACCGGGCTACCCTGGAAATGATCCGCCGCGCACAACCGCTGCCCAAGCCACCGGCTGACATGCTCAACAACGGCTCGATCGAAATTGTTGCGCCGTTTGTTTATTCCCTCGAACGCCGCCGTTAAGTAGCAAGATCAAAAGATCGCAGCCTTCGGCAGCTCCTACATTGGAATGCATTTCCCTGTAGGAGCTGCCGAAGGCTGCGATCTTTTGCTTTTTGCAGTAGTCGCATGCCGCCCTCAGTCTGATAACGTGCGTCTATCGATTGCAGCCGGTATGCTTGGCCCGCATCTTCATGGACGCTTGCTATGACCCTCACAGAATTACGCTACATCGTAACCCTCGCCCAAGAGCAGCATTTCGGCCACGCCGCCGAGCGTTGCCACGTCAGCCAGCCGACCCTGTCGGTGGGCGTGAAAAAGCTTGAAGACGAACTCGGTGTGCTGATTTTCGAGCGCAGCAAAAGCGCCGTGCGCCTGACCCCGGTCGGCGAAGGCATCGTCGCCCAGGCGCAAAAAGTCCTTGAGCAAGCCCAAGGCATCCGCGAACTGGCCCAGGCCGGCAAAAACCAGCTGACCGCGCCACTGAAAGTCGGCGCGATCTACACCGTCGGCCCGTACCTGTTCCCGCACCTGATTCCACAACTGCACCGGGTCGCCCCGCAGATGCCGTTGTACATCGAAGAAAACTTCACCCACGTGCTGCGCGACAAACTGCGCAACGGCGAGCTCGACGCGATCATCATCGCCCTGCCGTTCAACGAAGCCGACGTGCTGACCCTGCCGCTGTACGACGAGCCGTTCTACGTGCTCATGCCGGCCCAGCACCCGTGGACGCAAAAAGAAACCATCGACGCCGGCCTGCTCAACGACAAGAGCCTGCTGCTGCTCGGTGAAGGCCACTGCTTCCGCGATCAAGTGCTGGAAGCCTGCCCGACCCTGACCAAGGGCAACGACGGCGCCAAGCACACCACGGTCGAATCCAGCTCGCTGGAAACCATCCGGCACATGGTTGCGTCCGGTCTGGGCATTTCGATCCTGCCTTTGTCGGCGGTCGACAGTCACCACTACGCCCCCGGCGTGATCGAAGTGCGTCCGCTGTCGCCACCGGTGCCGTTCCGCACCGTGGCCATCGCCTGGCGTGCGAGTTTCCCACGGCCAAAAGCCATCGAGATCCTCGCCGACTCCATTCGCCTGTGTTCGGTGGCCAAGCCAGCGGCACCGGTTACGGCCGGTTAAGCGAGCGTCATGACTGAGCTGTCGCAAGTGTCGGTGACGGCACTCAAGGGTGTCGGCGAAGCCATGGCCGAGAAATTGGCCAAGGTCGGTCTTGAGAACCTTCAGGACGTGCTGTTTCACCTGCCGCTGCGCTATCAGGATCGCACCCGCGTGGTGCCGATCGGCCATTTGCGACCGGGACAGGACGCCGTGGTCGAAGGCACCGTCAGCGGCGCCGACGTGGTCATGGGCCGCCGTCGCAGCCTCGTCGTGCGTTTGCAGGACGGCACCGGCGGGCTCAGCCTGCGCTTCTACCATTTCAGTAACGCGCAGAAAGAAGGCCTCAAGCGCGGTACGCGGATTCGCTGCTACGGCGAAGCCCGGCCCGGCGCCTCAGGGCTGGAAATCTACCACCCGGAATACCGCGCCATCACCGGCGACGAACCACCGCCAGTGGATGAAACACTGACCCCGGTTTACCCGCTCACCGAAGGCCTGACCCAGGCACGTCTGCGCCAGTTGTGCATGCAGACGCTGACCATGCTCAAGCCAGACACCCTGCCCGACTGGCTGCCGACCGAACTGGCGCGCGACTATCAACTGGCGCCGCTGGCCGACGCGATCCGCTACCTGCACAATCCGCCCGCCGATGCCGACGTCGACGAACTCGCCCTCGGTCATCACTGGGCCCAGCATCGTCTGGCCTTCGAAGAACTGCTGACGCATCAACTGTCGCAACAACGTCTGCGCGAAAGCATGCGTTCGCTGCGAGCACCAGCGATGCCGAAAGCGAAAAAGCTGCCGCCGAAGTACCTGGCCAACCTCGGCTTCAACCCGACTGGCGCCCAGCAGCGCGTTGGCAACGAAATCGCCTACGACCTCAGCCAGCACGAACCGATGCTGCGGCTGATTCAGGGTGACGTCGGCGCGGGTAAAACCGTGGTCGCCGCCCTCGCCGCTCTGCAAGCGCTGGAGGCCGGTTATCAAGTCGCGCTGATGGCGCCGACCGAGATTCTTGCCGAACAACACTTCATCACCTTCAAGCGCTGGCTCGAACCGCTGGGCATCGAAGTGGCGTGGCTGGCCGGCAAGCTCAAGGGCAAGAACCGCGTCGCCGCGCTGGAACAGATCGCCAGTGGTACGCCGATGGTGGTCGGCACCCACGCGCTGTTTCAGGACGAAGTGCAGTTCAAGAATCTGGCGCTGGTGATCATCGACGAACAGCACCGCTTCGGTGTGCAGCAGCGTCTGGCGCTGCGGCAGAAAGGCGTCGGCGGGCGCATGTGCCCGCATCAACTGATCATGACCGCCACGCCGATTCCGCGCACTCTGGCGATGAGCGCCTACGCCGACCTCGACACCTCGATCCTCGACGAACTGCCGCCCGGCCGAACCCCGGTCAACACCGTGCTGGTCACCGACACCCGCCGCGTCGAAGTCATCGAACGCGTGCGCGGTGCCTGCGCTGAAGGTCGGCAGGCCTATTGGGTGTGTACGCTGATTGAAGAGTCGGAAGAGCTGACCTGTCAGGCCGCCGAAACCACCTTCGAAGACCTCACTCTCGCCCTCGGCGAACTGAAAGTCGGGCTGATTCACGGGCGCATGAAGCCTGTCGAGAAGGCCGCCGTGATGGCCGAATTCAAGGCCGGCAATTTGCAATTGCTGGTGGCGACCACGGTGATCGAAGTCGGCGTCGACGTGCCCAACGCCAGCCTGATGATCATTGAAAACCCCGAACGCCTTGGCCTCGCGCAACTGCACCAATTGCGTGGCCGTGTCGGTCGGGGCAGCGCCGCCAGCCATTGCGTGCTGCTCTACCATCCGCCGCTGTCGCAGATCGGGCGTCAGCGCCTGGGCATCATGCGCGAGACCAACGACGGTTTTGTCATCGCCGAAAAAGACCTCGAACTGCGCGGCCCCGGTGAAATGCTCGGCACCCGCCAGACCGGCCTGCTGCAATTCAAGGTCGCCGACCTGATGCGCGATGCCGACTTGTTGCCCGCCGTGCGCGATGCCGCGCAAGCACTGCTGGAACGCTGGCCGGCCCACGTCAGCCCGTTGCTCGACCGCTGGCTGCGTCACGGGCAGCAATACGGCCAAGTGTGAGCACGGTCGCAGTTTCTGCCAGCTCGCTGCGACCAAGCTGGTTATACTCCTGCCATTGTTTCAAAAACGGATACACACCATGACTGACGCAGCTCTCGCCCCCGAACCTCCGCACGCACCGTCTGTGATTCGGCTGCTGCTCGGCAAGCTGGGGATCGCTTACGAAGAAGTGCTCGACCACCACGGCCTCAATGCCTCGCGCAAAGTCCAAGCCGTGCTGCTCGACGACGCCGTGGGCGCGCTGATGGTGCTGTTTCCGCAGAGCCAATTGCTTGACCTCAATCGCCTCGCCGAATTGACGGGCCGGCGCCTCACCGCCGTGTCCACCGAGCGCCTGGAAAAGATGCTCGGCAAACACAGCCTGAGCCTGCTGCCGGGCCTGCCGGCGCTGACCAGTTCGCCGTGCCTCTACGAAGAAAGTCTGCTGCGCGAACCGAAGCTGCTGATCAACTCCGGTGAGCCGGGCCTGCTGCTGGAAATCGCCAGCGAAGACTTCAAGACCATGCTGACCAAGGCCAGCGCCGCCAACTTCGGCGAAGCCCTGAGCAGCATCCGCCCGAACCTCGACCGCCCGGACGATGACCGCGAGGAAATCACCCAGGCCGTGCAAGCGTTTACCGCGCGGCGTATCCAGCAACGTCTGGAAGCGACCATCGAGATTCCGCCGCTGGCTGAAACGGCGCAAAAAATCATCAAGCTGCGCGTCGACCCCAACGCCACCATCGACGACATCACCGGCGTCGTTGAAACCGACCCGGCGCTGGCCGCACAAGTGGTGAGCTGGGCGGCATCGCCGTATTACGCCTCGCCGGGCAAGATTCGTTCGGTAGAGGACGCGATCGTTCGCGTGCTCGGTTTCGATCTGGTGATCAACCTGGCGCTGGGCCTGGCCCTCGGCAAGACCCTGAGCCTGCCCAAGGATCACCCGCAACACACCACGCCGTACTGGCAACAGTCGATCTACACCGCCGCCGTCATCGAAGGCCTTACCCGCGCCATGCCGCGCGCCCAGCGCCCGGAAGCCGGCCTGACGTATCTGGCCGGTCTGCTGCACAACTTCGGTTATCTGCTGCTGGCCCATGTGTTCCCGCCGCACTTCTCGCTGATCTGCCGCCACCTGGAGGTCAACCCGCACCTGTGCCACAGCTACATCGAGCAACACCTGCTGGGTATCAGCCGCGAACAGATCGGCTCGTGGCTGATGCGCTACTGGGACATGCCGGACGAGCTGGCCACCGCGCTGCGCTTCCAGCACGACCCAAGCTACGACGGCGCCTACGCCGAATACCCGAACCTCGTCTGCCTGGCCGTGCGCCTGCTGCGCGGTCGCGGCATCGGTTCCGGCCCGGATGAAGACATCCCCGACGCCCTTCTCGAACGCGTCGGCCTGACCCGCGAAAAAGCCAACGACGTCGTCAGCAAAGTCCTCGAAGCCGAAGTCCTGCTGCGCGAACTGGCTTCGCAGTTCAGCCAGGCCTAAACGCATCGCGGGCAAGCCTTGCGCCTACGGGATCATTTCAATCCTGTAGGAGCAAGGCTTGCCCGCGAAGCCGTCAACGCGATCTGTGAAGTACTCGCCTCAAGCGGAATAACACAGCAGAACACCACCATTGATGTGAGGCCAAGGCTCGGCGTCATTCCACAAATTACCGCAAACGAAGAAGCGATCCGTCCCTTGCATCGACATGTCGGTCATGCCCTCCATGGATAGCGCCTCATCGAACACGACATAACCTTGACCGTTAAACGCCGTTTCCAGAGAACCGTCGGATCGATAACACGCGGTCACAATACTTAACTCCTTTTTGACAAAACCGTCTCCGGTGCTCCCCGAGACGATGACCGAGCCATTGGTTTGTGTCACACAACGCCGCCAACTGAGCCCCTCCGCTACAAAATCGGCAAATAACGGCTTGCCTTTGTTGAAAGGCAGATTGTAGGAACCCGTGGAATTCAGAGCGACGATCAACCCCTTCCGAGGCTCGCTCCGCGTCATGAATGCATTGCCTACCGCAATAATCCGGCCGTCACTTTTTCGCACCGTCATAGCAACAAGGTTAATCAGGGAAGGACTGAAAACGGTGACTGCAAGCCCCCCGTTGAAACCGCGGTCGACCTCGCCTGCGGCGGTAAGACGCGTCACATAGGCAGTCTGGCCTTCATCCGCGTTGAAATGCCCGCACACCAGTATGTGGCCGTCCTCTTGTAACGCAATGCCTTCGCTACTGCTCCAGTCAAACGTAAAACCTTCAAGCTCGATGATTGCCGCACCTCGGCCCTTGAACGTCGTGTCAGGCGAACCGTCCTTGTTACGCCGCAAGACGATGCCTTTCATTTTGCCGAACTCATCCCCGACATTGCCGACCAGCAGGAGCTTGCCATCGGGCTGTACGATCACTGAAGGTGAACCGGCAGCAGAAGCCTGCTTGCCCCCCTCCGCCGAATTGTCCCCGCGTCGCGCCGCACTCACCATTACCCCGGTGTGCCCGGAGCTGCCGTAATCTTCGTAGGGAATATGGAGAATGCCGGTTCCGTTCAGGGACTTATCCAACCGGCCATCCTCGTGGTGACGGACGATCATCAGCCCATGAGAACCGGGTAACGATGCTTGCGCGAAAATCACCCAACCGCCGCTTTCTGTCGGGCTGACGCCAAAAATGTGATCAAACTCAAAGTTTTCCAGCGGTACCACGACCACGCCGTCCTGGTTGGCACCAAACGAATTATCCAGTGAGCTATCAGCATCCAGCCGCGTCACCGCATAACCTGCGTTTCGGCCGGAAAGAGACACAACCGCCAATACCTTGCCCCCTGGCAGGGCCAGCACGGCATCCGGCGCAGCTCCGGAGATGGCGGGGATTGGAAATTTAAGAATGCCTGTTTCATTGAAAGTCTTGTCGAGCTTTCCCGAACTTGCAATTCCTTGTTGTCCCATGATCTAGCTCCATCAAGTGATGAGAGTCCGGTGCGGACCCTCATCACCATTGAGCGCCCGAATGCGCTTGAAAACACCTGTCAGAGTTGACAGGCCAGCAGCCTTCTCAAGCCAATTCCCGGGCAGCATTGCATGACAAGGCCCCTGCACCTCAAGCGGAATAACACAACAGGAAACCGCCCTCCACCTGCGGCCAGGGCTCCGCGTCCACCGACAGAGCCCCGCAAACAAACACGCGCCCCCCGTGCAACACCATATCGGTCGTGTCTTCGATCAGCAGCGGTTCATCGTAACGGTTGAAACCTGTGCCATTGAATGTCGGGTCCAGAACCCCGTCAGGGCGAAAACGCGCTGTCACGGTAGACAATGTTTCAGTGACAAAACCGATGCCGGTATTACCGGCGACGATGATTGATCCGTCTTCCTCTATCGCACAGCGCAGCCAATACAGCCCCTCAGACACAAAGTCGGAATACAGCGGACGGCCGCTATTGAAGACGAGGTTAAAGGAGCCGCTGGCGTTCAGAACAACGGTCAACGCTTTTGGCGGCACTCCCCGTGCAGGGCGCGCCCTGCCAACCGCAACGATCCGGCCATCGTCTGGACTGACGGTGATGGCGTCCAGTCTGATTTCGCTGCTGTTGGAAAGGATGACGGCGCGGCCGTTGTTGAAATCAGCATCGACCTTACCGGCAGCAGTGAATCGCACGACAAAGACGCCCTGATCCTCCAAACCGTTAAAAAGGCTCCCGCCGACCAAAATACGGCCATCCGCCTGAACCGCAACGCTGCTGGCGCTGTTCCATTGATGGGGAACGCCTTCAAGCTCGAGGATTGCAAACCCTTGACCATTGAAGGAGGTATCACGAGAACCATCCGAATTTCGCCGCAGGACGATACCTTTCAGCTTATCGAAACCCTGAGAAATATTACTGACCAGGACGATCTTGCCGTCGGCCTGCTCGGCGACCGAAATCGAGGCAGACGTCTGTTGAGCACCATCGGTGGCCACTCGACTGCCGGGGGATACTGCAAACGCGTTATGTCCTGACTTGCCAAAATCACCGTAAGGAATGAACAGAATGCCGGTTCCATTCAAGGACTTGTCCAACTGGCCATCCGGCAAATGGCGAATAATCAACAAGTAACCGGTTGGCCCGGTCATGCCCTGACCCACAATCAGCCACCCACCCTTCGCCGTCGCGCTGATACCGAAAATGTGCAATGCCTTAACGGTATCCAGCGGCACAAACACGAAACCGTGTTTATCAACGCCAAACTGCTCATCCAGCGCACCGTCCGCCTTGAGCCGCGCCACTGCATAGCCTGCGCTGTTTCCCGCCAGCGGCAGGGCAACCAGCAGCTTTTCTTCAGGCTGAGGCAGCACAGCACTCGGTACGAAACCGGAGATGGCGGGAATTGGAAATTTGAGGATGCCTGTTTTATTGAAAGTCGGGTCGAGAGCACCCGCACGAACGATTCCTTGTTGTTGCCCCATGATCCTGCTCCATCCAGTGATGAGGGTCCGTTGCGGACTCTGCATCCCGATTGAGCACCCATCTGCGCGGCAAAACACCTGTCAGAGTTGACAGGTGTGTCTCGCTGAAGGGCAATCATGGACATTTCAGCCCGGCTTAAAAGCATCGCGGGCAAGCCTTGCTCTACGGGAGCAAGAGTTACCCGCGCAGGGACTTACTATCAAGCGAGGTAACGCAGCACATACCCCGGAAGGGGCGGGGTGTCAAAGGATGTGTAACCGCAAACAACGGTCCGGTTGTCGGCCGTTACTGTGCACCCTGTGAACAAATCGATCCCGCTTTCGTGGTTAAAGATCGTCCACCCTTTGTCCACGAACGTTGTATCCAAAGAGCCATTCGGGTTATAGCGCGCCGTTGTGACTGAACTGTTTTCATCAATAAATGCCGACCCACCCTGCCCACTGACGACCAACTTGCCATCGGTTTGCAAAATACAACGCTCCCAGGAAACACCGTGCTCCGTGAAGCGGGAAAACAGTGGTTTGCCATTGTTGAAAACAAGATTGAAACTGCCGCTCGAGTTCAGCGCTACGATCAGCCCATCACGACGCCTATCAAGATCTGCGGTTCCCACCGCAAATACGCCGCCATCCGGTTGCAAAGCCATCGAAACAAGGTCAAGCCATCGACTGCCATCGGTAATGGTTACGACACCATTCTGGTTGCTGCCATAGCTGGCATCGACATTGCCATACTGGTCGTAGCGAATCACGTAAGCGTCGGGCCACTCATCGTCGGAAGCCCTGCTGAAATCACCACAAACCAACACGTTGCCGCCCGGCTCAACCGCTAAGCCGTAAGCGTAGTTCCAAGCGTGATCGATCCCGGGCAGTTCGACTTGTACAAAGCCTTTCTGATTGAAAGTCTTATCCAGAGACCCATCTTTCTCAAGTCGTATTACCAGCCCTCTCAGATAGTTGAACGCAAAAAAGACTGTGCTGCTTAGAACAACTTTTCCATCCTGCAGCCCCACAGCAGCCACTCCGACCCCACCCGCAGATGACTTTTCAGCATTTTTTTCGTCATGGCGACGGGTGAGAAAATTTGCATCCGGATAGCTGCGAGATCCGATGAGGTCATAGACATTGACGGTGACCATGCCGTCCTTTTGAGGACCGAAGGACGTATCCATCTGGCCATCGTGCAATTGACGAATGACCGCCAGGTCAACGGTATCGTTGGGGTGCTTAACCGTTCCCGTGACCAGCCATCCGCCATTGTCGAGGAGGCGCAGATGGCGAGCAGAAAAAACAACGCCCGCCCGGACAGGAATCTCGACAATTCCCTGTTTCCCAAAACTCGAATCCAGCGTGCCGTTCTCCAGCAACCTTGCAACTTTGGCTGGAGAGTTTTCCGATGGAGACGCGCTGAAAAGCACTAGCATTTTTCGGTCAGGTAACGCGGCGACCGAATCAGGGTACTGGCCCACAATGCCTTCAAAAGGCAGCTCGAGTATGCCGCCAGCAGCAAAGGCAGGATCGAGGCCCTCTGCTGCCGCTGCTTTTTCAATAGTGTTCATGATCGCACTCCCTGTGATTTACCAAGGGTGCCCACCAATGGACACCGTTCACAGTGGAGCACCAACCCGAAATAAGCACACCTGTCAGACCTGACAGGTCTACCTCGCCGGAAACACTCCATGTAGGAGCTGCGGCACGCTGCGATCTTTTGATCTTGATTCTGGATTTCAAAATCAAAAGATCAAAAGATCAAAAGATCAAAAGATCGCAGCGTGCCGCAGCTCCTACAGGAATTGGTTGGGCGATTTACTCCGGCTCGGCGTGACTGCCTTGAATCAAGCCTTGGGCTTTGGCTTGCGTGGTTTCAGGTACTTCATCAGTCCTTGAAACCACATCACCAGCGCCGGGTTGCCCTTGAGCTGAATCGACTTGTCCTGAATGCCCTGCATGAACGCCAACTGCTTGTTCTTCGCCTGCAGCGTGGCAAAACCATACGCCGCATCTTTGAAGGCAATCGCAAACGCAGGCTCCGCGACCACGCCGGCCTTGCTGGTGATGCGCTGGTTCTTCACCACGAAATGCCGCGCCACCTTGCCGTCCAGGGTCTGTAGCTGAAACACCAGATCCTTGTCGCCCAACTGCTGCTGGAACGCAGGATTTTTCCGACTGGCCTTACCCATCAACAGACCCAGCATCCACAGGAGAAAACGAAATTTCATGCGCACAGCCTCAAAAGGAAAATGAACGGCCGGGGCAGTGTAAGGGATTCGCACAATAACGCCACTATCTGCCACCGTTTCAAGAGGATGCAGACCATTTCCCGCACGATGACCACCAAGTCACGATCCAAAGCCCCGCCACTGATCGCTCCCATGCTCAGCGCACAAATCCCTCCCGAGCCGCCCCGCCCCCCTTTCCTACACCTGTTGCAACACACCCCTGTAGGAGCTGCCGAAGGCTGCGATCTTTTGATCTTCCCCCCTGCAACTCCTTAGGAAATTTCCCGCAAAGCGCGGCGGCGTGCATGAACTAGGCGGCTTGAAGGTTCATCGATAGGCTGAGTACGTCACCACAAATCGGTGATACGGACGTGCAAGTCCGGTGGGAGTCCACATTGGTTATGGCAATTCGCCGAGCATTTTCCTATGCTCGCGGATCGTTATGGCTGCTGTGTATGGGAGACCTTCGGGTCTGCCGGGTGACTCCACCGGTCTTGCACACCTATGCACAGCTGCCACCACTTTCGAAGTGCGAGCGAAACGGTGTCGGCTCCTGAAACTGGAGTAAGACCGAATGATCAAACCAACACCCAATCCCCCCGAAACCCCGGATATATCGCCCTACGAATCGCTGGAATCAAAGAAATTCCACGAAGCCGCCGAGCGCGCCCTCGACCACCATTTCAAACCGCCCCTCGAACCGCAACCCAAACGCGAAACCGGCCTCTTCAGCCTCTCCCCCGGCACCGACGCCGAAGCCCTGATGGCCAACGCCTCCGAAGACCTCCTGTCCATCAGCGTCATCGCTTGCGACCTCGCCGACGACCTCCACGGTTCACGCCGCTCGGTAGCGCTGGCCCTGAGCAGAATGGCGGACGGGGTGAGACTGATGGTGGAAGGCACGCTCGACCACATCGAAATTGTAGTGGTCTAATGAAACCGGACACCCATTTAGGCGAGAATGCTCGCCAGATCGAGGTGTCAGATGACCAAACAACGCCGTTCCTTTTCTGCTGAATTCAAGCGCGAGGCTGCCGACCTCGTACTCAAACAAAACTACAGCTACATCGAAGCCAGCCGTTCACTCGGCATCGGCGAATCGGCCTGCGCCGCTGGGTTGATCAGGTTCAGCAGGAGCGCCAAGGCGTCACTCCACAGAGCAAAGCGCTGACTCCGGAACAGCAGAAAATCCAGGAGCTGGAAGCCCGGATTGCCCGTCTTGAACGGGAAAAATCGATATTAAAAAAGGCTACCGCGCTCTTGATGTCGGAAGATCACGAGCGTACGCGCTGATCAATCAGCTGAGCGTCCATGAGCCGATTGATTGGCTGTGCAAGGTGTTTGAAGTCACCCGTTCGTGCTACTACGCCCAGCGCCTTAGGCGCCGAACACCTGATGTCGAACGGCTTCGGTTGCGCAGCCGGGTGAGCGAGCTGTTCTCGCAAAGTCGCAGTGCTGCGGGCAGCCGCAGCATCCTGTCGCTGATGCGTGACGACGGTGAGCAGCTCGGTCGATTCAAAGTGCGCAGCCTGATGCGCGAGCTTGAACTCGTCAGTAAACAGCCCGGATCACATGCCTATAAACGAGCGACAGTTGAACGGTTGGATATCCCGAACATCTTGAATCGGGAGTTCGATGTTCCGGCACCCAACCAGGTGTGGTGCGGCGACATCACCTACATCTGGGCCCAGGGGAAATGGCATTACCTGGCTGTCGTGCTGGATCTTTGCACACGCCGGGTAGTGGGCTGGGCGTTGTCGGAAAAGCCGGACGCCGATCTGGTTATCAAGGCGCTGGATATGGCTTACGAGCAACGAGGCAAACCTCAAGGCCTGCTGTTTCACTCGGATCAAGGGTCACAGTATGCGAGTCGTCTATTTCGCCAGCGGCTGTGGCGTTATCGGATGCGCCAGAGCATGAGCCGGCGGGGAAATTGCTGGGACAACGCGCCAATGGAGCGCGTGTTTCGCAGCTTGAAAACGGAATGGATACCGACCACGGGTTACAGAACGGCTCAAGAAGCCCAGCGCGATATCAGTCACTTCTTGATGCATCAGTACAACTGGGTTCGACCCCATCAATTCAACGGTGGGTTGGCGCCAGCTCGGGCCGAAGAAAAACTTAACGTCGTGTCCGGGATTAGTTGACCACTACAAAATACGGCGCGCGGCGGTCAAACCGTAGCGAGAGGTGTGCATGAAAAAAGGGGACGCCAAGTCCCCTTTCTGCGACCGCTTGTAAAAATCCAGACACAAAAAAGCTGCCAACAAGGGCAGCTTTTTAAGAAGCCGAAGCCTTCAACCGGCCAGTCGACCTACAGGCTCAAAATCAATGCCCTTGGACAACGCAACATCCAGAAAACGACTGCGCTTATCGGAGCGCTTGATCAAAACTTCACGAGCTTCAGCCTGGAACCGGGCAGCCATCATAGGCTTTGGTTCATGTTTGGACTTTTTCATGGAAACCTCTCGGGTCTCGAAATTTGACTGGATCGCCCTATCTGGCAGCGCCACCAGCCCCGGCGATTCTTGGACATGGATAACCAATGGCAATTTGAAGGTCGAGAGTAGCGACATTTGAAAGATTTTGAATAGCTGCCAGAAACACCTCGATATTGATTATCTGATCGAAGCAACCAGCACCATAGTTCATCGGCGGATCGAGATGTCTGGGTTAAAAGGGACGGTGCCCCTTTTTTATCAGCCCATGCTCACCACTGACACGTTGTCTCAGGTGAGACCTCCATATTGAAATCGTGCTCGAACGAGTACTTTTTTTCGGACTTGTAGTTTGTATACGTCATCGAATCAACACGGCCACCCTGAGTGACCATTTGATACTCACCTGCCAGCGCGCCGTCAGTCACCTCTATCCAGGTAGTCGTGTACTGATAGGGACGCCCATATACCAATTCTTCTTGTTCAGTATCGCGATGAACGAGACCAATAGCCTCCTTGGATTTACTGTACTTGACGCCAGCACCGCTCCATTTGGTAGCAGAGTCAAAATAGGTTCTGAATTCAAAATTGATATTTTTACCTTCCTGCGAGCGGAAGCAATAAACGCTGGTAATGACTTCACTGAAGGCCGTCGACGGCAACACCAACATCAGCAATAAAAGCAATTTTTTCACAAATCCCTCTCACCCAATTTTTCTGAAAAGCCAACTCGGCCTCGACAGCGCATGCCGTCAACTAAAGCGAGTAATCCATCACTTCTTTCAACTGCCAACACTGCCCACGCTCAAACCGATACTCGAAGACATAGTCGGTATCCGGTTTCTGCAGAATCGCGGTCGCTTTGTTGCCCCGCTCTTCCTTGACGGTCAACGTCAGGCCCTGGGCCTCTCGCTTTGCCAGATCAGGAATGATTGGAAACTTGAGTTCATCACCGCTGAGGCTGCGTTTTTGCATCTCAGGCTCAGGATCGCCGGCCACGGTAGTGACCATTCGCAGCGGTTGCAGGACGAAAGCCTTTTGCACTTCAGCGCGCTCGGAAAACGCTTTGAGAAACACCGAAAACTCAGGTGAGGGACAAGCTACACGGGGCACGTCGCCGGTGGTTTCGGGCGACTTCTGGCGCAGGTCCTGTTGAAGCTTTGAATCAGCAATGATCTTTGCATCGAGGTCTGCCAGGCGCTTTTTGATACTCGCCGCATCCTTGTAGGCACACACAACATCGACGCCGTTTTCAAGGTCTCGGCCGTCTCGGCAATCCTGCAACTCGGGGTCTGGCGGATCACCGCGAAAAAACCGCAACGACAACTGTTCGCCCTGCTTGATGAGTGGCAATTCCAGCGTCCAATAGGTGTAGCCTTCGAAACCACCGTTTGACTCTTTTCGCCTCATGAGCACGTAAAGGGACTTCCCCGCTTGCTCAGGGAATTTACGTTCGAAAAAAAACACTGATGTGACTTCATCACCCACGAGCGGCGCCACAAAAGAGAGTTCTGGCCTCGTGGCACTCATTGTCGTGTAGAAAACCTCCCCTCCGGGAACGTAGGCACCTGTTGTCTGACCTTTGAGCGTGTTCTTCAAGAACAACACGGTGATCTTCTGCTCGCCCACCGATGCCACCACCGGCGGATGCATTTGCTTGATGGTTTGCAGGTCATCAGCCGTTGCCGTTTGCGCGGTAAGACTGATGATCGATATGAGCATGCACACACAACTGAAAAACCTGGTCACTTCCATTACTTCCTTGTTGATCGACGAATTGATCAATATTCAATAACTGGCGCGAGGGCATCACGATGACTCAGGTTCGCCGCATTTCAGCGCTTTGATTTGCTCGTTCTTGATCGGAATCACACAGGCGCGACGCTTCTCACCGGGCGCGCGAAGCTCCGTCGTGCTTAACGTCAGGTGCAGGCCGTCATCTGCAAATACAGGCTCCTCAAATCCGGCATCGGTATAACCGGACCGGAATGACTTGCCGTCAAAACTGCAGAACTGCGCCGATGACAACACTCGCCAACCGCCGTCAGGCGCGAGAATCTGAACCGTCAGGCATGGGTTGTCGAACGAGTAGAGATAGCGCGCGACTACGTCTTGGTAACGCTTCGCGCCGGATCTGGAGATCTTGTTCATATCAACTACATCACCCGGACTGTCCGCCACAATCCCGTCCAGATACACCGCACGTTCCAGGCTCATTCTGGCGATGCAGCTATTGATTGATGTGGAATGCATCGCCGCATCAGGGTCGATATCCGTGGCTTCCAGCGGGCATGTGGTATCGCGCAACTTGATCCATGCTCGCTGTGACTCTCTGGCGATGGCCATGAATGCCTTGCCCTGTTCGGGAACGCGTTTTTGCTGAGACTCAAACCTTGCCATCAGTTTTTTGTAGCTGGCATTGAGCTTGGCGTCGGCTTTCTCGCGGTCGGCTTTCACGCAAACGTCAACTTGCCAGCTCACACTAATGACTTTGCAATCGTCCTCAGCGTGCGCAATTGACCCGCACAGCACCCCGAGGGGCAACGCAATAAAGCGGACAATCCTGTTCAATTTTTCATTCCCTGATGTGCAGTTCGTTCAGCGACGCGTTGCGGAATCTTCTGTGCCTTGCCGGCGGCAGTCATTGCTTCGCCGTATTCGCGGTAATAGCGCTGCGCTTCGTCTTGTTTGTTCAGTCGCCACAGCGAATCGGCCATGTTCAGCATCAACACTGTGCGCTTGCCGACCGCCTCAACACCGCGATAGAACTTCAGTGCCAGCTCATCTCTGCCGCCCTCGGCGAGGTAAAAACCCAGGTCGTTGTAGGCCTGAACGTTTTGCGCCGGGGGATGGCATGCCATGTAGGATTCGGCACTCAAGAAGTCCAGGCTTCCTTCGATGGACTGCGCACGGGACTGTGCCGGCTCGATACTGGAGACCTGTTTCAGCAAGTCCTTTGGGGACACCGTTTCCAGGGTAGGAGTGAGCACATCACCGTCTGCGGAAACCCACTGATTGCCCTTCCACTCGCCGACACAAAAAGTGGCCCAACGATCAGCCAATACGCAACCGGTCTCCATGGAGATCACATCGCAATGCTGTTGCGACACCAGTTTTTCTTCTTGATTCTCATCCGACAACATGCCGAAGACGACCGGGTCGAGCAACAAGGTTTTCTTGTCAGGACTGAGCATATAAGAGTGTCCATCAGCGCCAATGTCAGCGCCGAAGAGCGGAAAGGTTTTGCCGTTTGCGGTGAACCATGCAGTCGCCGACTCAACGCCGGGCATGGTCCATTTCGTCGCCCGAAACGTAACCGTGTGCCCGCCGATACCAACAATTGGCGGATCTTCGTCTTCGGCAAAAGCGCAGGCGGCAGTTGCAAACAGACTGCCGATCAACACCCACTTAAGGCTGGGCATATTCAATCCTTTTCTCCGCCGGGCTTGGCGATTGCAGCTGCCTTTGGGTAACGCCATACGCCTCGATCAGCTCCTCCCATGACCCCTTCGAGCCAAACGAACGCCGGCGACGAGAGCAGCCATGCCAGGCTGCCGGCGAAAAAATACTGATTCATCGTGAATTCCCTGTCGCCGTTAACCGGGCTGCTTTTCCGTAAGGCATTTTGCGTAGCCATCGGCGAACCTGGCGTCAAAGGACAACGCCACCGGCTCGTCCAATTCGGCCGAGGTATTGAGCAATACGCGTGTCGCCGGGGTGTATTTGATCCAGCCGATGGTGCCGGTGCCGTCCGTGTCGAAAAACAATTGGGCGCGCACCACTTCGCCGTCGTCCTCATCAATCAGCAGATTGACCTTGTCCTTGCCGACATACTGAAACGGGAAGTCGCTGCTCCTGACCATTTCGGTAAGGTAGCCGTAGCAACTGCCTTCACTGGCACTCGCCGGCAGGGCAAAAGGCAAAAGCAGCAGCGCGCTCAGCATGCTCCGAATGAAAACCCGGTCCATCCCATCATCCTTATTCAAGCGGCGGCGATTCCGCGTCAGTCATCGTCAGCAGGCGGAATTCGTTGTTCACAAATTCGTAGTAACGGTCGCGGTTGACGCTTTCCAGCGAATTGCCCTGGGCGTCTACTTCACCATCGAGGGCAATCCCGGTGATGAGGATCAAGCGGCTGTCGGGTTGGTTGAGCATGGCGAACGTGCTGCCGTCGTAGGCATTCGGTAGCCCGCCGACAACTTCTCCGGTTTGTGCATCGAGCACTTCGGCGCAGATGGCACCGCCGCCACAACCCAGTGGGTTGATGATGTAGTGGCCGGCGAAGTTGACCTTGCCTTTCAAGGCCTTCGCGCGCGCACTGTCCATTACCGGGTTGCTGTTTTCCTGCGGCACCAGCGCAGGGTGAGTCCCGGTGAAGACCGGGCTGACGGTGTAATCCTTGAAGTCCGGGTCGGCGGCGAAAGCCATGGATGAGGCCACCCATATCAAGCTGCCGAGTAGAACCAAAAATCCTTTCACGCTGTAACTCCATCTGTGCGACGTATCGTCGGGATGTTCATTCGAAGGCAATGCTGCGCACCGCTGTCTTGATCTGTTCGAAGCCTGCGGCGCTGATCTCCAACGGGGTGGCCGAGCCTGATTCGGCGGCGCCGATCAGCACCTGCTCACCTTGCATCAGGCAGAAGGCAATACGGCTGAATTGAGGTTGATGCGGTGGGTGGTAGCCGATGATGAACCCCGACGACTTCGCGCCCTGCAGTGACTCAAAGGTATAGGTCTGCGGATCACCCGCCAGCGCTGTTGGCCGCCAGCCGTTTTCGGTCAAGGTCGCCGGGCACTTGCGGTCATTGGCCTCGCGCAGCAGTTGCAGTTCGATCGTGTCATCCGCTGGCGGCTGCGTCGTCAGGGAAGAAAAGCTGCCGAGGTTTTCACACATCATTCCGAACCATGGCTGAGTCAGATTGACCGACGTTGCAAAATTCCATTCATAACCGCTGGACGTCGGCGCTTGCCACAAGTGCGGGGCGCTGGAGGGATCGGGCCGTTGTCGGGAGGCGATGAAGATCAGATCGGGGGCGTTGAATTGCAGCCATTGGTCTTGCAAGAGCGGCATGGAAAACCGGCACGCGCCCATGTCGACGCCAGCGAACGCCGGCCCCTGGGCGACCCGCGACTGGCCTGTCGTATTGCCGACCATCACGGTCTCAGCGGCATGGCCCATTTGAGCAAGCATGAACAAACACGCCAGTAATCCATGGAAATATCGAGGCTTCACTGCGCATCCTTCGCATTGATCAATTGCAGCTCACCATCCCGATACAACACCTCACACCCGACCCACGCCGGATCAACCTGCGGCATCACCGCCGACGGCTTGCGCAATTCCCGCAACAACGTCGAGCCATGCGACAGCCGCCCACCCATCCGCGCAATCACCGCCCGCGCCGTCTGGTAATGCGCGTGCCGCCCCGGATCGAGGGTGTCTTCGAGCAAAATATCCTCGCCCAGAATGCCCTGTACCTGCCCCGGATAAATCATGAACCCGGTGGCCTGCTCAGCGCCTTCACGGCCGTCCTGCCAGAAGCTGCCATCGCGCGTGCGCACGTCCGGGTGCGGCGCAAACCACTGTTCGCGGTCGGCCAGCGGCATGGCGTGGTGCAGCCGGAAGAAGATGCGCATCAGGTTGTCGCGGTACCACTCGCGCACTTGCAGGTAGTAGCCGCGCAGGCCCGGCAGGCCGGTCGAATGCGCGATGCGGATCAGGCTCGGCCACTGTGGAAAGGCCTGCAACGGCAGCCCGCTCGGCGCCGGTCGCGGGGTCGCCGCATCGGTTTCCCAGGGCAGTCGATGCGGGCTGTTTTCAAGGTTGTCGTAAGCGGTCGGCGGGCGCCCCAGCCAATCGCCGCCGCTGCTGGCCAGCGCCGTGGCGATGCACAGATTGCCTTGCACGACGAACACGTAAAACCGGGTGAACCAGTCCGCCAGTTGCTGGCCGTCAGCGTTTTGGGCGACGAGTTCGGCCAGCTCTTGATCAAAGCGCTGCAAGCCGTGTTCGAGACTGAGCAAATGGCCGCGAGCGATGCGTTGCATGCGCAGGAACAGCGGCAGCGAACGCAGCAGCTTCAGCGGTTGCCACGGCAAGTGCGGGGTCGCGCCGCCGACTTCACCGGCGTAGTTGCTGGCGCTGATGCCCCAGTCGGCGAGCCGGGCGAGAAACAGGTCATTGTTGATGTAGGACGCGCCGCCGAACACCGCGGTGAACGGCTCGTTGTCCTGCAACACTCGCGCATCCCAGCGCGCCATGATCGCCGGGATACTCGCTGCCGCGCGGCGCTGGGCGTACTCCACCAGTACGCTCGGTTGCGGCGGCAGGATCTCGGCGATGTTGGCGGCAGTCAGGTGGCGGCGCCAGCCGTAGTCGCTGATCGGCCGGTATTGCAGCAGCCACAGTTGCGCACCGTCCCAGGCCCATTCGACGTCGCCGGGCACGTAGTGAAAAACGCGCAGCACGTCTTGCAGAAACTGCCACAGCAGCGCTTCGGTCAGACCGTGCGTGGCGGTAAATGCACCGCTGCGCCAGGCCTCGCCGACCCGCGACAGAGTGGCGCGCGAAGGGCTGACGTGACCGTCGGCCAACGACTCCAGATGACCTTCCACCCATTCCAGTTCAACCGACAGATGCCGGACAAACGCGATGCCGGAAACCTGCGGCGTGATAAAGCGCTGCACCACCACTTCCTCGACGCCTTCGGCGGTCAGTTCGGCGATGCGCGTCGGCACGTTGGCGTGTGGCTCGCGCAGGTAAGTGGTGCTCAAACCGGCATTCGCCGAGTCGGCTTGATCCTCGCCATAGCTGGAGGAGCGCACGGCCCAGGTCACGTCAGGTTGCGCGGCGAGAAAGGCTGACAGGCGCGGATCATCGCAATCGTTGAGGTTCAGCGCTGCCGGCACCGGTTGCCGGGCCAACTCCGCCAGACGCAAACGGCCGCCCTTGGTGTGTGCGACAAAACCACGCTCGCCGGACTCCAGCCACGCGGCAAATTCAGCCGGCGCGTCGATCCACGGGTAATGGCCCCAACCGGGTTTGAGGCTGATGGTCAGATCAGCGCGGGCGAGAATCGCCGACCATGCCGCCGCTTGCTCGATGCCAAGCACGGCGTCCTGATCACCCCAGACCAACTCGACCGGATCGGTAATCCACTCCAGCAGCGGCAAAGCCGTATCGGCGCGGATCAAGTCCCAATGCGGCACAAACGCCCGGCAACGCGCATAACCGGCGCCCATGCGCTGGTACTGCGCGGGCGTCCAGGACTGATTGGAAAACTTGCGCGCGAACAGCCTCGGTTTGTTCGACAGCAGCCAGTGAATGGTCTTGCGAATCGGCAGCGGTGACATCAATGCCGGCAACCGCCGCTGCCACAAAAACGCACCGACCGGGGCCAACAAAACACTGCGGGAAAAGTGTCCGGGCCGACGCTGCAACGCGTGCAGCACCAGCAAAGCGTTGACCCCGACCGCCATGATCGCGCTGCCCTGCTGCGTCATCGCCAGCAAGGTCTGCGCGTAATCCGCCAGATCCTCGCAGGGTGGCTGCGGGTTCGCGCCGAAACCGGGCAATTCCAGCGGCACCACGTCGTAGCGCTGAAAGTGCGGCAGCGCGTCATCCCACCAGTCGGCGGCACTGCCGTTGCCGGCCAGCAGGTACATCAAAGGCTTGCTCATCAACGATCCTCAGGCCAGATCGCGCAGCGCCGCGTCGAGGGTCGGATAGCGGAACGTATAGCCCGCCTCGCTCAGACGCTGAGGCACGACACGCTGCCCGTCGAAGAACAGCTGCGCCATCTCCCCCGCCAGCGCGCGCACGGGCGCCGCGGGAACGTGGAACCACACCGGGCGCTTGAGGACCTTGCCGACGTTCTCGGCAAACGCCGCCTGACTGACCGTCTCCGGCGCCACCAGGTTGTACGTGCCGTGTAGAGTTTCATCGTGGAAGGATCGGGCGATCACCTGAATCACATCGTCGCGGTGCACCCAGCTCATGATCTGCTGACCATCGCCCATGCGCCCGCCGAACCCGAGGCGAAACGGAATCAGCAACGGCAACAACGCGCCGCCCGGACCGAACACCACACCGAGACGCAGCACCACCTGACGCACGCCAAATTCAGTTGCCGGTTGCGCGGCGGCTTCCCAGCGCGCGCAGAGTTCGGCCATGAAACCGTCGCCCTTGCTCGCCTGTTCATCAAGGCTTTCGCTGGCATCGCGCACGCCGTAAAAACCGATCGCCGAGGCCTGCACCCACAGCGCCGGTTTGTGCCGCGCATTCTTCAGCCAGGTCATCAGGCTGTCGGTGGTGTTGACGCGGCTGGCGATCAGTTGCGCCTGACGCTTGGGACTCCAGCGCGGCCCCGCCACTGGTGCGCCCGCCAGATTGATCACCACGTCGAAGGTCTCGTCGTAGCCCAGTTTGCTCAGCGACCGCACGCAGCGCGCGCGGCCGTCGAACAGGTACGCCGCCTTCAGCGGATCGCGCGCCAGCACGCTGACCGTGTGGCCGGCGTCGAGCAATTGATTGACCAGCGTTTCACCGATAAACCCGGTGCCGCCCGTGACCAGCACACGCTTGTAGGCGCCGCCGGCAAACGGGTTGGACGGCTTGCCTTCACGGTGCATGCGCAATGCCGCCAGACCGTCACGAATCCCCGACGCGGTTACGCCCACGGCAAACAGCGTCAGCACCCAACCCTTCCAGCCGAGATCGATAGCACTCAGGCCGGTCGGCAAACTCGCCCACTGCGCCAGTTGCACCCCGTACAACGCAAAAAACGCCCCGCCATTCACCGCCAACACGGTGTGCATGATGCGTTCGACCGCCGGCAGTTTGCGGCTGCGATCCTCAACCACGAAGTCCCATAGCGTCAGGCCGATTTCCAGTGCGAACAACAGCGCAATCACAATCGCCCAGGCGCCACCGAACTGCAGGTGCGCCATGCCGAGAAACAGAATCCCGTAGAAACACGAACGCATCGCGTGGATCGACAACTCCAGCCGCGCACTGTGCCGATACGGCAGCGCCACGGTCAGCTCGTGGTGATAAAGGGTGTCCAGCGCGCCGAGGCACGCTTGCGCAATCAGCAACGTCAGCGCCCAATCCAGCAGCGAAAAATCAGGCATGGTTCGACTCACTCATGGCGTTATCAGAAAGGGAATTTCGACGGTCGTGGCAATACAGCCAGGCCAGCGGCGGCAACAGCACAAGCAGCGCAAAGGCGTCGAACCAGAGGTGCGACCAGACCTGCTTTTGCAGCGAAACAAAAACGTCCTGCGGCGCCCACAGCACAATGCCGGCGAACAACCAGGCCCAGGCCATCGGCGCTTTCAGGCGATTGCCCAAATACACCAGCCCAAGCATGAACAGCGAATAGCTTTGCAACGTCGCGCCGAACAGCGCGAGCCACCAGACCTGCTGCTCACGGGCAGCGGCCGGCACCGCGTCGGCGCCCCAGAAAATTTGTTCGAGTGTGTGCAGATAACCGTCGAGCAGCCCGGAGTGGCCGGCCCAGGTCAGGGTCAGACCGGCGAGCAAGTGCACCAGCGCGGCGGCGTATAACCACAGCACCAACGCGCGGCGAAGGGAGAAAGAGGGGACTGGCATTCCGTGTCCTGGGGGTATTCCTTTGAGGGTGGGGAGTTTAAAGGAAAACGCGGGGTATCAGTCGCTCGAAGATAAACGATTGGTGGCGTTCAGTGACCGCTATCGCAAGGTGCGAGCGTCGATCATGCCGAGTAAATCCTTCAACCTGGCAATATCCTCTTCGTAAAAGTCATTACATTGCGTAACGACTACATATTCAGAGCCGATCGCTTTTCCATGGGTACTGCATACAAGTTCAAAACCTTCCCCGCCACCCTGTCGTTCATACACGACATCCCGCGCATCGATCAGTACCCAGCCTGGCATTGCCAGTTTTTTAGTGGCTGATTCGGGCAACTGATCGAAGTACATGATTCCCTCAGCATCCGGCAACTTGACGAGCAAGTTGTAGGGCGACGACAAAATACTCATCCCCACCGTTTTCTTGACCTCGTTGAGGTCATCACCCCGCACGATAAATGTTGGGAGCCGATCTATATCACTCTCATAAACTGGATGATTGCGTGGCGCCAGCTTCAGGACTTCCACGGCGCCCTCGTTGAGGCAACTGACCACTTCGAGCGTTGACTGGATGTCGTGAAACGCGCAGGTGGAATCTTGAGCAGACACTGGCGGTGATAGAAATCCCGCGCAAAACGCGAACACCCAGGTGAAACAAGCTTGGGGCAGGCTCAATCGAATGGCCCTTTTACGCATTTCCATATCACCACCCAACCAAGCAAAAACATTAATCAGCACAACATCAATGTGCCGGAAGGATGCCGTCCAAATATAAAGCTCTCTCCAGACTCATCTTCGCGGTGCACCTATTCAGATCTGCAGAATAGGATGGCTTGTCCCATTCATTCTCAAACCCCTCAAGCCTGCAGTTCGAATCCCTCAGCTTTATCCACGCCCGCTGGGAGTTTTTCAGTCGATCCAGAAACGCCTTATGCTCTTCATGCCGAGACTGGTATTGAAAAATATACCGGGACCCTGCTCTATCAATCAGTGCTTCGTAACGGTCATTAAGCACGCGAGCCGCAGCCTTCATCGCTTCTTCTGCGCACTCGGCACGTTGCCCGGCCACGGCCTCGCAATCCGCATCTTGGGCAAAGCTGACTGACGAGACTGACATCGCCATAAATGCAAAGAACATCAAACGGGCGACATTCACTGAGTGCCACCTGCGCCAATACATTCAATTGAGCTGTCCATAACGACGCCTCGGACCAGCAAACGCTCGACCGCAGCAGGGCTCCACTTAAGCTCGGTCTTGCTGGCCTCGCGGTAACAGGCCATTGCGCGGGGTAGATCAGCAGCGACGACAGTGCCGGTTTCGTAGACTTCACCCAATCGCAGGAGTGCTTGGGTAGAGCCTCGTAGCGCGGCGCTTTCCAATGTCGCCATCGACTTTTGCGGATCGATGCAGGCCTTGTCATCGCCGTACTCACCTTCATCGCAGTAAAACAAGGAGAGGAACACGCCATCGTCGGGATTGCTCTGAAATCCCTGATTCATGAGCTTCAGAATCTGTTCATTCGGCAATCGCGGTGCCTGCCCGGAAAGACTTATCCCCGCAGCTGCTATCGCCGCTTGGGCCGAACCTTTGCGGGCGCCGTCCACATAGCTATCCAGCGCTGCCGCGTACAAAGAGACACCAGATTCGCCAGACGCCTTGTTGACCAGCCGATCGAACATCACGCCTTTTTTCAACTCGCGCTCACCGGGTGAAGGGCGATCTGTCCGAGCCACGTCATTCATTACCGCTTCGAGCGTCCAGTCTTCAACACTGTTCAGCACCCAGCAGTCGCTTTGCTTGAAGACGAAAATCTTCAAGAAAGCACCCTGCTGATCACGCACCACCACCCTGTTCAGAAACGTAATCTCGATAGCCAGATTCGACGCTGCAGCATTCTCCGCACTCAGCATACTGAATTCATCGGTGGGCAAATGCTTGACGCTGCGCACGACAACCTTGGGTATGTTGTTCTCAGCCACGACGTGAGTTGTCTTCACCGACGATGCGGTAAATGCTTTCTGTACCGTCGAGTCCGATGAAAAGACTTTGACGAAGTCAGCGAAGTTGTTAGCCGGGCATTGCTGTTGAGTAGAGGCGAAGGCGCTTGTGCACAGGCCGGTGCTCAACAATGCGGTGGAAAGCCACTGAGTTAGCCTGCTTGTTGCCATGCCGTAACTCGGTACCGCAAAAAATCGTTTCAACAGTGTTCATCCTTGAGTCATTCAGGTTTTGCGTTGGGTGAATCGGGTGATGCATTGCTTCGGCCTGTTCATTTCCCAGTAAGTGCTGAGCAACACTTTGCGTTTTTTGTCGACGCGCAGATTGACGAAGCCATCGCCGCAATCCGGCTGCAACTCTTTGAAGGTGCCGGTTTTGGCTTGGTAAACGAACACCCTGAAGTAGTCGTAAGTGCCCATGCCGTCGTCCAGCTGCCAAATCGCAAAATCTTTGGCACCGTCGAAATTGAAGTCCTCGATCTGTACCTTGAGTTCGTTTATGGCTTCAAAATCTATGGTCCAGGGCTCGCTACGCGTTTCGCCCTTAACCGAGACATTCAGTGTGGAGCCCTCAATAACCAGCGTCGCTTCGACGCCTGTGACCGGGCTGAACTGAGTGGTTTCGGCCAGTGCCGGGATCGCCCACAGCAGGCCAAGCAGTGATACCGCTAGAGTTTTGAATTGCATGTGCTTGCCCTATTCCCACTTGCATCCGGACTCGAGGGAGGAATCAACGCTGGGACTGAGCAGAAAGCTGTATCCCTTGCCATTGGACTTCTTCGTGTACGACATCGAGACAATTTGTGAGCCTTGAGTCATCAATTCATAGGTTCCCGTAACTTTGCCGTAGACGACTTCAGACCAGGTTCTGGTGTTTTGCCAAGGGGCATCCGGGTCGAGGATTTCACTTTCGGAATCCGTCAACACGATGGAAATGGGCACGTTGGACTTGGCGTATTTGACGAAGCCACCTGACCATTTGCTGGCCCCATCGTAGTAAGTGCGGAGCTCAAATTTTACTGGGCTGTCCTGGGAGAGTTCGAAGCAAAGTGATTCAGTGCTGACTTCTGCATGGGCCATCAGAGGCAGGAGGTTGACCAAGAGAAGAAGTACTTTTTTCATGTTCATTTCCTTATGAGAGATCGGGCGCACGTGCCTATTCCGATCCCGCTACACACTGTCCATCCTGAAGATCAGGAGCCAGCGCTCGATTTCCCGACAGATACCAACTCGCAAGCGACTGACTCTCGCAATAAGCGTTCTTCTCTGCATCGTAATAAAACGCCACTTTGTGATTAGCCATCCCGCCCCGGTTGGGGACGAACAACTCGACGGCGAACACGACATCGGGCATAGCAGTTTTTCTATCCGACATCAGCGAGGGTGGCCCCAGAAACTTACAGGGCACGCCGTCAAAAGGCAGATCCAACTGGCCTTCTTGATACCTGTAAATCGCACAAATGCCATTCGGATCTTCGATCACCACGGCAGCAATCGTTCCAACACTCCAGTTCACGGCGCCATCTGCAATGGAGTGGAAACTATCGGCAGGCATTTCGCTTTCCTTCACGATGGCAGCGATCATGTTGGCAGGCATTGTACGGCTTGTACTTAAACCGACTGGCGCTGCGTTCACGGACAATATCCATGTCAACGTCATAAACAATAGGTAAACAACCTTCATTGCCTCTCCTGTCCTGCAATCTTTCTCGCATACTCAACAAGATCTTTTGGATAAATCATCTGATTTATCTGGCTATCATCGATCCCATACAAAAATGCGATGGCACCCGCCTCAAACGCCCAATACCCGAAGTAACTACCGTCATCACCATTAATACTCAAGTGAGCATCATGCCAACTGGCTTGTAGTTCCCCGAAGGAAACGTACCATTGAGCGCAATATTCATTCAAAAGCGCAGACGCAGCTGACCGATCTGGCGCATATATCGCCCTGATCAATTGCGAATACACCGGATGAAACCATTCATCAATATCTGCCCTTCCCGGCAGATTTTTCCGCAGTAAATCTTCGTAGAGCGTATCTTCGCCTTTGAAGCCAGCCCTATCAGTCAGGAACACAAACCTGGCCAAAAGATCATTCCGATGCATGAGTATGCACAGGCTCGCAACTTGTACAAACTCCTCAAAGTCGCCGGGATAGTCTTCGATATTTAACGGCGATATATCGTATACGCCTTGATAATCAGCCAAGGCTTGTTGGTACAACTCAAAATTTCTCACTAGCCTTTCCAGTGGCTCCTGCAAGCTTGCAATAGGCTCACCTGCCGTATACCTGATGATCAAGGCATGAAGTGAATCCTGTTTAACCTCAAAGGCTTTTAAAGAAGCAGCCTGGCCCGGAAAATCCTCATCCAGATGATGAAAGCGCCAGTATGATTCCGAAGAGTCATAAAACTCGACCAGGCGCTGGTAATACGCCTCGGTCATAAAAGGCTGACGGCTATCCATGATTCGTCAATTCTCCAACTGTCATATAGACCATTACAAGGATGTCCTTATCCATCGAACCTTCCATGAACATGAACGCTTTAATTCACTGCTTGTTCTTGTCCGGAGCCATGGCCAATTGACGCGCTCGCTCTATCGTCGCGCGGATCAAGCAGGAATTCGACCATTCCCCGAAAACCGATTTATACGATTTCGCCTCAGGCAGACACTCCGCATCGCGAAACTTCATCCAGGCTCTTTGGGTTTCTCTCAGGCCTTTCTGTGCATTTTCGTCCAACCGCTCCATGCGCTCCCGGTAAACCAGGTTTAGCAGTGCATCCGTATCCGTCACAACCAGATCAAGCGCCCCACTCGACGCAGTTGGCCACACAACGTCCGCCAGCGCCTGCTTGGTTTCGTTGTTCCAATTGTAGAAACCGTTCTCTTCGATCTTCAGCCAGGCAGAGCGCCTATGATGATTGGTCGGATCGGTCGCACTGACTTCAGACTGGTAAACAATCTCCAGATAGATCGGGTCGGTTGAGCGCTGAGGATCATTCAGCAGCGTTTGGCGAACGATGGCCCGTTGCTTTTTGCTCTCGGTAATTTCAATCGAAAAGCATGGATCCGGGCCGGGACGGTCAGACGATTTCACCCTCGCCAGACACTCTTTACGAAGGGCCATCGACGGAGCATCCGGCCCCCATCCTATGTCTACAACCCTTACGAGCAGCCTTACCTCCGGATCTTTGGAAAAATCCGCCTGAAGCACGGTCGCAATCATCGTGCCTTCCGCTTGGGCGAGGGACGATAGTAAGGACAGTATAAAAACGACCCCGAATCTGAAAATTTTCATTCCCTGGTTTCCTTGGAAAAACAATAAAAGCCTGAAATTCATCCGATCTGAATTTGACCCACTCAACCTTCAGAATCAGACGTAGATGCCCTGCTGTAAGACCCATCCACGTTCTGGCGTAGGCACCTAAACAGAACTCACGATCCTCTGCTAACCGGATGTCATGTTCGTCGGACATTTCCCGCAAGACGCCGAGCCATCCATGAACTATCCACCCCTTGCATTCACCGCTAACCTTGATTTGTCACCGCAAAAAACGATGACACGGACGTGCAAGTCCGGGTAAAAGACGACGCGCAACGTCATTGGTCGCTGATCGGGCATTTCCCTGCTCGCGCAACCGACTGTATGGCGGCTGTGCGCGGGAGATCCTTCTTTCGAGAATGATCTGCCGGGTCCGTCTGCCCGGTCTTGCACACCTGCGCACAGCTGCCACCTTATTTGCGTGCAAGCGAACGGTAGTGGCTCCTCACATACAGACGGAGATACACCCATGTTCAAAGTGACGCCCAACCCGCCAGAAAACACTGGCACCCCAACCGAAGAACCCCTCGACACCGAAATGCTCGACAGAGAAGCCGCCGACCGCGCCTTCGCCCACTACTTTCCGCCTACCGTCGACAAACTGTTCAAACGCCGCAAAAGCGGACTCTTCACTATCTCAACAGGCATTGACCCGGAAGCCCTCCTGGCCAACGCCTCCGAAGACATGCTGTCCATCAGCGCCATCGCCGCCAAATTAGCGGACGACGTAGAGGGCTCGAACCGCTCAGTGGCACTCGCCCTGAGCAGAATCGCCGATGGTGCACAGCTCATGGTCGAGTGCGCTTTGGACCATCTGGAAGATTTGATAGCGGCGAGAGCGAGACAGACAGTGAAAACTTAAGATACGTCCAAGGGACGGATAAAATCCGTCCCTTATTCGACCACTTGGATATAGCTGAGACTTACAACTCTATTCATCAATCAAAATGGCGCTCGCTAATAACCAAGCTGTAACCGTCTTTTTTCCAAAAAAAGTCACTTGGTAGAACAGTCCCTCATCCCCACGATGGTAATCATTTAGAACTACTTTATCTCCCTTAATCAAATAAGATTGTTTCTGATCAAAACTCTCACTAGATTTTTTTTCATAGAAATGAGCCTTTTCGATTGCCACTGTAGCCCTGACTGGAACAGCTTCACCAGGCCTTACAAGAACCGGAGGAGCACAAGATTTCTCATTGCACGTTTCTACTCGCTCTAATTTTTCTGAAAATTGCTCTCTTTGCTCACAGAAAAAGAAATCTTTTGCATTAATCGAATAGCAGGCCGTATCTTTCCTACTTTTCGGCCCATCCATATACTCGCTTATGATTTTATCATTTAAAAACTCTGGATTAGTTACCATTTTTACGGAAGATGGCTTAAACCTACCAGAAGCCTCATCAAAGACGAACAAAGAAAAACTCTCATTCACATCATTTTCTGAATATTTAAGCGCAATCACACACACATCAGAGTCAGTAACCGAGCCAACAAAGGCTGAAAGGTCTTCATCCTGCTCATCGAGATTTAAACTGTAGCGCTTACCGGAAGAGGTCCTTATGCCAACTTTCCCATTCCGAAGCTGAATAATTGAATCATTCCCTACACATGGAACCCCAATGCTGCTCTCACTCTGCTGCCTTATCGTGACATGTTGAAAATCAGCATAGCAAGACGTGGCAGCGAACAGAGAGCCGAGTATAAGCAGCGATATATATTTCACTTCATAGCCTCATTTATGTTTTTGAAACAGTTCTTGCCTTTCAGAGTAAAAAGGGGACAGAGGTATTCAAATATAAAATAAACATATCCCCTTTTCACTTATGCGTACCCTTTGCCGAATCGCCGATCGCGTGCAACTCTTGGAGGGCCGTGCGTTTGACTATATGGAAGAGTTAATGGCAACGAGGCGAAAAATTTAAATAATCCGTCCCATTTGGTACTTTTGATTAGTCGAGCAGAACAAATAAATCTGTCACCTTTCGCGCCCTTTACTAATTTAACTGCTCGACCCTGACTCCTAAATTAATTCAATCTTTCCTTAACCCTACCAGGAGTTTTACTTTCCATATTTTTCTTCCTCAGCGCACTAATGTATTCAGCATAGTATTGTTTAGCCTCATTTTTCTTTCCAAGCGCCCATAGAGAGTCAGCAACGTTGAGCTTTAACGGCACCCTGTCCGGCGCGACAACTAATAAACGGTCATAAATCTGCATCGCTAAAAGATGTTCACCTGCCTGAGCAAAATAAAACCCCATATCGTTATATTCAGATATATTTTTCTCAGGGGGATAACATGCCATATAAGAGGGAATACCCATGAAAATATAATCCCTCAGAAATCTGGCGCGCGATTGATTTTCAGCATCCCGCAAGGCATCAGTAATTAGAAGCTTTGGAGGCTTACCTTCTTGAGAAAAATCAAATAACTCCCCCCTGGAAGTTTTCCACTTTCCATTTTGCCACGTCCCTTCACACTGCTGCACTGATCCTATATTTTTAATGCAGCCGGTTTCCATTGAAATCACGTCACAATATGCCTGCGAAGAAATAAAACTATTACCCTTGTCATCCACCACCTCCCCAGCGTCAGTTCGTTGAATTATCAAGTATTTTTTATATGGAGAAAGAGAATCCGTATCAGGGTTTGCTACTATCCCGTCCTCCGATGGCTCCATTCCAATAGGAACGGCATATACTTTAAACGACACTGACATAGCGCTATATTCTATATCACGCCAGCCGCCGTATTTTTTATCGAAGCTTCTAGCACTCAAAGAAGTACCTTTCACCCCTTTTACTTCCATAGCCACTGCATCTGCATGAGCCGTCTGCATGGACAAAAAACAAGAAACCACAAGTACAAAAAATATATTAAACATTCAGCGCAGCCTTTAATTTAATAAACCTTGACCCCGGATCCGTCATCTCAGGGTGACCCGGCCCGTAAATATCTACAATCCGTCGCTCATATAGGGGGTGGAAAAAATGGGAAGAGACCGCGTATTTCGGATCATTACTAAAATGTGGGCTTTCCCCATTTTCACCCCAAAGACATGCTATCCATCTGCGCGATAGCTGCCAAATTAGCCGACGACGTCGAAGGTCCGAACCGCTCCGTGGCGTTGGCCCTCAGCCGAATCGCCGATAGTGCGCAGCTTATGGTAGAGCGTGCGCTGGACACCTGGAAGAATTGCTTGCGGTGAGGCAGGACGGGAAAAGAGAAAATAAATCCGTCCCCGTTGATTACCGGACCGGGGTCAGACCACATCGTTTTGATTATTACTAAAACGTAATCTTCGCCCCAATTCAACTAAACAACCACCACCGACCGCTGCCCTCACTTAAAATCTTCGGCACTTTTTGGAAGCGCCTCAATCCCTTTTAAGGCATCCCAATTGATAAATGCGTATCCACCGGCTTCGCAAGACTTCCTAGAGACAAGTTTTCCATCTTTCAAAACAGCCAAATAGCTTGTATATGCCTGCGCAACAAAGTACGTATATCTGCCAATATAAAATTTTATTGTATTTAGGTTGGCACTACCCTCCGAGGCATTTACAACATAAAATTGCCCTTCTGGTGGTATTTTACTTTGAGGGTATACAAGCTCAAGTTTTTCAGGAGTGCCATATCTATACTGTACATAACCTGAGCTCGGTTTTTTATTACCCGAAGCACACACTGATACAACCTTCCCATTAGGGAGCGGGCAACTAAAATAAATAGCCTCCTGCGATTCACAAAGCGTAACTTCTTTATCCTCACCCGCAAACACTGAAAAACTAGAAAAGCCACACACAAAAAATACAACTAACACTCTGAAATATTGCAGCTTGAACACAACACACACTAAGCTTGCTTTCATTTAAAATACTCTTCACTTCCCGACTCTACATCTTGAATTCTAATCAACAGCTTTACATGAGGAACTGCACAATAATCGACTTGCAGTATCTTCGCGGAGTAGAACGGCTCCGCTTGGGCCGCGCCGTTAAAAACCGAAATAGTCGCAATGCAAAAAAGGTAGAACGATATTTTCAATCACAAATATTAACTCCATTTAAAAAATGCACGAAAACTACTTCACCTATGAAACATACGAGATGGATAAAGTCCCATACGGTCTCATTGAGATTTCTAACCACCCAATCTAAATATTGTTATTAACTGTACGAAAGTTACGAAATTAATCCGTCCAACACTGTTGAAACTGGTAGTAACACAGCGCCGATAAAACAAAAAGCAAAGCGCTCACCGTTTTCAATCCTTGATTTATTCAGGTCATCAGGCTTTGCTAAGAGACAGACGTGACAGATCTATCTGAACGTCCCACTGAGATCGAAACCACTGAGCATAACAAATAAATCTGTCTCGTTAGATTTTCGTCACCTTATCACTCGTTTGCTATTTTACTTAATAAGCTTTGAAAGTCACTCGCCGGGCCCGTAACCACATTCTCCGTCACTAAGATCCGGAGGATATGTCTTATCACTGTTCTGATACCAATCAGACAAAGAACGGCTGAGACAATATGTGGACTTTTGATCATCAAAAAACAAAGCAATCATTTCACTCACCATCGCGCCACGATTAGGAAGGAATAATTCAATCTTATACAAAACATCAGGCATGGCGGCGCTTCTCGACTCATTTATCTCTACCGCACCTTTGAATTCACAAGGAACACCATCGAATAGCGAGAACAAAGCAGAATTTGAGTATTTATAGACCGAGCAAATTTTATCAGCGCTTTTTGGAGAGACAAAAACCAAATACTCACTCCCCCACTTCAAGGCTCCCCCAGTTTCAACCTTTATCTTGTCGACACCCAAACTATTTCTTTCAGATATAGCGTCGAGCACCACACGCGGAAGCTCAGTTGCTACTGTAAGCTTTTCACCGGAATTGGCATAACTATTACCTACAAAAACCAGCAACAAAAGAATTAGTATATTTTTCATGATGGCTACTCATTGAATAGATGCTGTCCATCAGCGCCATCGCCGCAAAATTAGCTGACGATGTCGAAGGCCCGAACCGCTCGGTGGCATTGGCACTGAGTCGAATTGCCGATGGCGCGCAGCTCATGGTGGAACGTGCGTTGTATCATCTGGAAGAGTTGATAGCGGCGAGGCAGGAAGCGAACACGTAAGCGGAACGAGGGGACTGATTGGGTTAAATAAAAAATCCGTCCTCACTTTCCAACTATTTAAAGGAAGCCGGGGACAGACAACGTTTTTTCGGATCATTATTAAAACGTGGTCTGTCTCCATTTCATCTCTTACTCTAAATCACCTTCGTATTTTTGCGATTCTGGGTTGAATTGCCAGATGTGAGGTGTAGTCAACGGCTCACCATTTTTCTGTTGAATACTTCCGCCAGAGTTTCGCTTATAAGAAAAAACTTTAATGTCTCTAAAACCTTTATTTCGATCTTCACCCTGATCCATAATTTTAACATCGGCAAAATATGAAGCACCCAATGACTTAAGATAACCATGACACTGGAGTAAAAAACTAAAAACTTTATCGCCACTTGACCCGACACCTGTTGAAGCTTCAAAGATGAAATCGTCATTACCGTCCTGATTTAGATCAACGGTGTAGGCAATACGCCCGTGATCCACTAAAAAATCCTTACCTTCCTGCGTTGACAATACTTTCGTCTTACCGTACCCAAGATTCCAATCAGTAATAAAACTCTTCGAGTCTTGCTCTGGATTACATATCTCGCCCACAGAAGACCATGCGATAGCAGGACAAAAGACAATCAACAGAAAAAAATGTTTCATAGATCATACATCCATAATGAAGGAGTTTCTGCGGTTTCTGCCAGCTCTAACCTCGCACTGTGGAGATTTGGACCATACTGGATCGCGATAGTAATGGAGTAGTTCAGAGTGGAAAGTGGGGACAGACCAAGGTTTTGGATCATTAATAAAACGTGGTCTGCCCCCATTTTCACCACAAATAAATCTGCCACCTTTTCTCACTATCAACTTTTCTCATTGTGACCTTTTTTCATTTTTTTGCTATTTTGCGAAGATCTAAAAAATAGTAGGGTGACGGATTTAGCCAAGTCCATCTCCTTCTCCTCGAAGTGATAACCGGAGTCACTGATCGACAAGATCTATTAAATTAAGCGCTTTTCCATCGAACTCATAGAAACGCAATCTGTTACCTTCTTCGAGGTCGTTACCATTTACATCTACCTCTGGGTCGGCTGCGACCCCCATAATCATGAGCAATTTGCTGTCCGATTGGTAGACGGCCGCATAGGGTGCTGTTCCGTCATTTCCAACTATGTAATATGCATTAGGAAATGATGTCACAACCTCTCCGGTTTTTACGTCAAGAACCTCCCCACATATCGCGCCGCCACCACAGCCGTTTGCGTAAACTACGTAATGACCAGCAAAATTTACGGGGCGCTTAATGGCACTCTTTCGCCCCTCATCCCAGATTTTATTTTCATCACTCACCACAACATCATGATGTTCGCCCTGAAATATTTCGTCGACTTTATAGTTTTCAAACCGCGGTGTATCAGCCTTAGCGAAACACGAAAACAGAAAAAGTGTGCCCAACCAAAATAAACGAAACCCCAAAAATTTAATTGCCATTATTTTTTGACTCCTCCAGAACACGAATCATGTCAACTGGTAATATGTGAGCGGCATTTGTACCAACGCCATCATAATACGACTGTCCTTCAAAGCTTGCGACCCTGGCTAACATTACCGGTTTTCCGTCTTTCATTTCCGTGACTCCGTTCTCGTCTTTTTTCGACACGGGGCTTATAGTTTTACCTTTTCTAACACCTGCCGAGGCGAATTCTAAAGCCCAGGCGTAAGCAGCTTTTTCGATATCGCCATCCCCTTCCAGATATTGGATGAACGCCTTGCGTTTAATTCTTATTAAGTATTCTTCGAAAATTTTGTCCTGCATCTTTTCATCAAACTTAAGACTGGTATCAAGCTCAAGTTTTTTCACAGCACCATTGATCGTGTCAGCAATCATCTGATAGCGACCCGCCGCAAGAACATCACGATCCATTTGTTTTTTCTGAAGTTCAGCGATTGTCCACGTCGTCAAATCAGTTTTATAAAAGGATTGGTGTCCACCCTTCGTTTTATTGTAAGCAGTGTAATCGTTATTCGACTCTACACTTGCAAGCAAATTAGCAAATGCGCTGTGCGCCCAGCCTTTTCCAGGCACGGCAAACTTCATGAAATTATTGACAAACGCGATAGGGTGAAAATGATAGACCTGTTTTGGTAGTGTCATCTGCAGCACACCCGCCAGTTCATCCCAAAAAACCAGTTTATCGATGCGTTCTTTTTCATGCTTCAATAACTTCGGAGAGTCTTCGAGTAATTTATCAAGACGACTCCACTTCGGTTCAGAGGATTTCGCCTGCCATTCGGTCGGATGGTAAGCAATCAACTTTGTCCACTTATCCCGAAATTCCACATTTTTTAATGCCGAGTTCAAGTCTGCGGAAGTTACTTCACCATCTGTGTTACCCAGAGCGTCGAGTTTCGCATGCAACTCTTTAAAAAAAGGCGGCATGGTGTCAGGATCAAGAAAACCATCCGAGTTTTCATCGCCCTCTTTGACAACTGTAAATCCTAATTTTGCCCAATCATGCTGGGATATCAGCTGAGCTCCTGATGATGTAAATGTCACATCCGCCTTTTTTATCAAGCCCGTCAGTTTCTTATCTTTCTCTGTCACAGTCGGCTCATACCACTCGACTCCCTGTGAGTCTTTGAATGTGGTAACCGAGCCCATAGGAACTGTATGTTCGGACTCAAGGGTCGAAGACTGCCCGGCGGCTGCTTTACTGGCGAGTACCGTGCCGGCAGGCAGCTTCATGTAACTCATGCCAACTTTCAGGGCTGCTTCATTCTGCAAGAACTTATCGAGTCCCGTATCACTGGTGAATATCTCAATATGGGCATGATATTTACTGGTGGTCGAACCCTCAACTTTCCCAGGGTTCTCCTGCAAGCCTAAAAACCCAACCGGATGACCCGCTTTGATAGGTGCCTGGCACGCGATTACCTTATCGAATTCGGTTGGTGTGGTTTCGGCCCAAGCGACCATTCGACCTTTACCGATATCTTCCACGCAGGCCCAGAAAATCGGTGGGACAGCTCCTGCACCTCTCAAACCGCCGGACAGACAAATGCACTCAGCCATCCGAACAAGAGAACTGCCAACTTTCAAGTTGAATACTTTAGTACCGTCGAACTTAATTTCACTGTTCAAACAAAGGGCCATTTCCCCCATCGGTTCACCGGCACTCTCACCATTGGCAAGTGTACTCGGCACAGCGTACAACGGTAATCCGTTCGGGGCGGTGACACGTGCCTTTACTACCCCCTTCCAATAACCAGGCCGAGTTCGTTCCGGAGGTAATATTGCGCTCCAGATAGCAGTGTCTTTTTTGTTGGTTAATACCACACCGTCTTTCTTGTATGCGAACCATGCTTCTTGCCCGACCTTCCTGTTTGGAACCTTTCCGCTTAACAACTTTCCTTTGGCATAAGTAATGCCGTTACTGGCAAGCTTTTCGTCTAGAACCTCGAAAACGGTACCAACAGAAATCATTCCGTACTTTTCACACCCCGGCCCATCCTCGACATCACTGCGGGCTGTAAAATCCCCCACCTTGAACTTTATCTTCGGCTTGCCCAGCTCTTCCTCTGTCGGCAAATAGCCTTTGTATGGCATAAGGTGCATATAGAGGCTGAAAAATACTAAGCTATTTTGTTTCTTTTTATTTGCACCCTCTTCCGGATTAGCGAGCGACTTATAGTCATGTCGAACTAGGCAAAAAGAATTAGAGTATTTGAGCTTGGCCGGCTTATCGCCAGAATAATCCGACTGAAGATAATCTTCGTTGAGGCGATAGGCGACAACTACCCCATCGGCCATGCATCGAACGGGCTCATTCTTTACACAGTAAGGGGCACTGGCATCGCTAATATGAATACCACCATGCCAAAAACCATGATTGCCTAATAAAAAATTCCCCGATCCTTCACTTTCGAGAGCTTTAAAGATCTCCTCGGAGTCCTTGAACTGTGTCCCGTCAGATTTTCTAAACGGGTACTGAAAGTTCATTAAAGGATAAGCGGTTGGCGCTGGCGGGGTTACGGGAGCAGGTTCTGGGGTAGAGGCAGGCTGGGATCCTGTCTTAAAAATCTCTTTAACTCGTAAAAACTTGATTGGCATCGGCCAAAAATTTGAGCCTGTTCCAAATTTAGCGGTAGCGGGACCAGTAGAATTTTGGGAGCCAAAAAAATTCCCACTTTTATTTTCCACATCGATATCTTCGACAAACCCTGTATGTGTTGGCCAAAGCGCAATGTCTCCAGGCAATACATCTTTCCATTCGATTACATCATAATTCGTGACATTTATCTTCAGAGCAGTAGTATTGTTGTATGGAACTTTATAACCGGCCGTTTTTAGCATTTCCCATACTAAGGTTGAGCAATCAATCTCTTTCTTGCCGTCGCCATCAGTGTCTTTGCCTTTGCCGTCGCCATATACATAGTCGCCTTTGTTATAGAGCGATCTCTGCTCAAGTACTCCGGTAGTCATTGGTTAGCTTCCTGCTTAAAGCAAAGTGAGGACTCAGTTTTTACATTTTCGGCGATAAGTCGCGCCGCATTTTTTTTGGATAATTCAAATCCTTTGTCGGCTGCCGCCTGGAAACATGCAAGCGCACGACTTGGGCTGGTTATACCCAGAGAGCCCCTCTCGTATGAGAGCCCTAATTGATTCATTGCTTCCATAGAGCCGAGCTTCGCTCCCCCTTCAAGAGCGTTAAGAGATTTCTCGGGGTCTGCGCAGGGGCGTGCCTGGTCATAGCGCCCCCCGTCACAGTAGAAGTTCGCGAGTGCAAGATTTGCTGCTCCAGAGGTGCTAGCTGCATTGAACAACAGTTCAAGAATTCTCGAGTTCTCTAGGCGTGGTGCTTGACCTGACAAACTCAACAGGACTGCTTGATACCCAGCCTCTGTAGACCCCTTATCTGCGCCGTCCAAGTAGCTATCAAGTGCGGAAATATAAAGCTGAGTCGATGCTGGAAACGCTGCTTCCATTGCCAAATCGACCAAAATTTCCCCTCTTCTCAAGCTGCGCACTCCTGGGGGAAGACTCGATATATCAATCTGGGAGTTCAGCACAGCGCCTAGTGACCAGTTCTCAACCCTGCTCAAAGACCAGCAATCGGTTTTTTGGAATGTAAGAATCTTCAGCAAATCTCCTTTCTGATTACGAACGAAAAGCTTATTCGGTAGTTGAACCATCACAGCCAAACTCGACATTTGGACTGCCTCGGGAGAGAGCATGCTCAACTCATCAGCGCCCAAAGTTTCGACTTCTCGCTCAACCACTTTAGCTTCACGGCCCTCTGCAACAACCTCCATAAAGTGAATAGGTGAAGTGGTGAACGCGTGCTGCACCTCTGGCTCAGCAGAAAACACCTTCACAAATCCTTCAAAATTTTCGGCTGGGCATTGCACGGCGAATACGTCAGAACTGAGGCCCAATGCCAGCAACATGGTCCATTTCAAGCGGAATCTGCCGGGGTTCTTTTTGCTTGTCATCACAAAACTCATCACTCAGAAAACACAAAAAAAGCCTTCGGCTTAACCTTCTCAGGCGGCGAATTAGCCAACGCCTGATCCATCAAACTCCCCGCCTTATCCTTATCCGCCGCCCCCGGCAGCACCGGCGGTTTAATCCCGATCCCGGTCCCATCCCCAGGCGACCCACCCGCATTAATCTTCACCACCGGCCCAACCACCGTCACACCACCGCCATCGAGCTTGATAAAGCTCCCACCCCCAAGAATGGTCAGCTCAGTCCCCGCCTCAATAACAATCTTGTCCCCAGCCTTGAGATGAATCTCTTTCCCCGCGCTGGTCAGTTGCGCAGTGCCCAGTTTGATGTGCTGGTTCTGTCCAACTGTCAGGTGATCATCGATTCGCGTTTCAACCTTGCGGTCGGACACTGTGGTGCGGTGTTCTTCGGCCTTGAGCTCGGTGTAGGTGTTCTTCTCGACGGTGTCGTGGCGTTCGTTGCCGACCCGAATCTTCTGGTCGCGCTCAACGTTTTCATCCCAGTCGCGCTGGGCGTGGATGTAGATTTGCTCCGCGCCTTTCTTGTCTTCGATGCGCAGCTCGTTGTACCCGCCGCCACCCGGTGAGCTGAGCGTTTTGAACACGCTGCGCGTATTGTTCGCCGGCAGTGCATACGGCACTGGGTTTTCCTTGTGGTACAGGCAACCGGTGACGAGGGGTTGGTCGGGGTCGCCTTCGAGGAAGGTGACGAGGACTTCCATGCCGACGCGCGGGATGCTGATGGCGCCGTAGCGGTCGCCGGCCCAGGAGCTGGAGACGCGCAGCCAGCAACTGGTTTTGTCGTCGGCCTGGCCTTCGCGGTCCCAGTGGAATTGCACCTTGATACGGCCGTATTGGTCGCAGTGGATTTCTTCACCGGCGGGGCCGGTGACATGGGCGGTCTGGCTGCCGAGTACACGCGGTTTCGGGTGTTCGAGGGCCGGGCGGTAGAACACGTCCCACGGGGTGCCGAGGAAGGTGTTGCGGTAGCCCTGGTGGAAGTCGTCTTTGTTGTCGGTGGTGTCGCTGGTCACGCCTTCTTCGAGGACTTGCGGTTGTTTGCCTTCGTGGAAGATTTCGGTGAGCAGCCACAGGTCGTTCCACTCGCTGCGCGGGTGGTCGGACATTTCCATGAAGTGGCCCGTGACCAGGCGGGTCTGATCGCCGCGACCTTCGGCCTGGCGGTAGTCGGCGCGGTGGCGTTCGAGGGCGCGTTGGCTGAGGAACTTGCCGCGCGCGCGGTCGATGAAGCGGCCGGGGTAGTCGTAGTCTTCCAGATCCGGTTCGGCGCTTTGGCTATCGGGAGCGGCGTCCGGTTTGTACGCCGCTTCCATTTGCAGACGTGGTTTTTCGAAGTCGTAGTCGCGGCGGGTGACGCGGCTGGTGCGGGTTTCCAGGCGCAGGCGGAATCCTTTGATCACCGGCTCGTCAGCCACCATGCCGCTGCCTTGAATGTAGGCGGTCGGCTGGCCGAGTTTGGGGAACACGGTCTGGTCGTCGCCGAACACCAGCAGGTGCCCTTTCGGGGTGTGCTGGAAGTGGTAGTGGATGCCTTCCTCTTCGCACAGACGCTGGACGAAATGCAGGTCGGTTTCGTCGTACTGCACGCAGTAGTCGCGATCCGGGCACGGCTGGCTCAACTGGAAGTTGTAGGCGTTGCCTTTGATGCCGTGTTCTTCGAGGATCAGCGCGATGATTTTCGGCGCCGACATCTGCTGGTAGATGCGTTGGTTGGTGCGGTGATGCAGGTATTGCAGTTGCGGCACCAGCGACACTTTGTAGCGGGTCAGGCGCTTGCCGGCATCGCCCTGGGCGACGCGGTAGATCTGGCCGTGAATGCCCGAACCTTGTGGATCGAACGCCAGGAATGCCTGTTTGTGCAGGAGCTTTTCCAGGTCCAGATCAGGATTTTCACTGACCAGTTCGAGGTCGAAGCGAAACGGCTGGCTGATGCCTTCGGTGCCGGTGAACGACAGCACTTGCAGGTCGCCGACATAGTCTTCGACCGTCAGGCTGAAGTGGGTCTCGTTAGCTGAGTTGAACATTGTGTGTTCCCTGTTCGAATGTCATCCGTTATGCCCGAAGTCGCAGACGTTGCAGCCAGGACGAGGTGGCGCCCATGGCGTCACGCAATTGAGTGGCAGTGATGGTGCGTTCTGCCGCGTGGAAGCTCAGCGCTGTTTGCAGCGCAGGCCAGCAGTGTTTCGGCAGGTTTGCCGGGGCTTGCAGCTCGCGCTCCAGGTTCTCGTCGCGGGCCTGGGTCGAGGGCAAGCGGCGGAACGGGTGTTTGCCGCCCGCCAGTTCATAGATCACACAGGCCACGCCGTAGACGTCTGCGCTGGCCGACAACGGTTGGCCTTCAAGCAGTTCGGGGGCGGCGTAGCCTGGCGTCCAGGCGTTGAAGCGCTCGCGGCTCAGGTGCGGCAGGCCGGGCAAGGTGCCCTCTTCTGCCTGGCCGAGACCGAAGTCGAACAGGCGCAAGCCGTCTTCGCTGAGCATGACGTTGCTCGGTTTCATGTCGCCGTGCAGCACGCCGCGACGGTGGGCGTAGGCCAGCGTGTCGAGCAGCGGCAGGACGATGTCGCGCAGTTCTTTCCACGGCAGGCCGAGGGGCCGCTCGCAGAGCAATTTGTCCAGGGTCAGGCCACGCATGTATTCCATGGTGATGAAGGCCCGCTGGCAATCGGTGTCGACTTCAAAGGTGTGTGCGCGCACAACGTTAACTGCCAAGGCCTGTGCCATCCGAGTAGTCCCATCGGTCATCAAGCAGGTGCCATGTAATATCTTCTCGAGTTTCAAATACGGTACGCCCGAGACATTCTGTTTTGCTCGAATCAGATGAAGCCTTAGAAGCAGCTTGGGTGTTTTGAAAGCCCGTCATTAGGATTGTTAGAAATATGGGCCAAAAGTGACAGTTGCGCATCAGGAGTTTTCCATCGTTTGTGTTTTGGCCGCAGATACGATCAAGATTTTTTCGTGATTTTCACTTTGGATACTTGGCGTTATCTTGGCAAGAATAGTCATGTGGAACTCAGAGTCGTTGTTTTCGTTTTTTTTCCAATTGACCGAAAGAGCTGTGATAAAGCCAAGTATTTCTTCGGGCGCTTTGCCGGCGACTGGTTTTTTCCAGAATTCGCTTTCAAATGGCATAAACTCTCTTGTCCCGGCCATCGGGTTGGTAGTTTGTTTTTGTTTTATCCAGGTTGGCCATATGGAATCATAATTATTAGGGATGAAAGAGAAAGCTTTTTTGTAACTGGTTAAGCTTAGCAATGCCTGTTCTTGTATGCTCTCCCAAGTTTTTGGGGCGGCGGGTTCGTTAATCGATCAAAGGGGACGAACAAAGGGGACAGATTTATTTTGGCTCAACGATAAACCATCGGATAAATAAATCTGTCCCCTTTACCAGCCTTGAGTCATTCAGGTTTTGCGGGGGAGGCAGATTTATCCAAGTATCCCTTACGGAAAAATCTGCGCTATTTGCGCCCCCCGGATTCTGCTTTCACTTACCGGTCAGTTTGTCCATGCCCGGTTGTAGGCGGAAGCTTTTTAGAATGCTGAGGAAGTCTTCCTTGCTCTGCTCAAAGGTTCTGACTTGTGTCGAAGCGTAATTCTGGGCCTTTAACACCATGCTTGGCTCATAACCCTTGTTGGCCAGACCCGCGGTCATGACGAATCGTTCTGTGGCCTCAATTTCTCCGCCTTGCGGGTCCGTGGGATTGTAATACTTGCCGCCCATGATTCCTGTGCGCGATCCGATTTGCACTTTTGAAGGGCCGAACGTTTGAATGACGCCGGCACTTGGGAATGGGTTGCCCATGATCGGCGTGGTCAATACCGGGAGCAGATTAAGGGCTTTGCCGATGTCGTCACTCAAACTCAGGCTGTAAAGCAGGTTCGGATTGTCAGTGGGATGCCAGGCCATGGTGATCGAGTAGTGGGCTTTGCCATCATCGGCGATGAAGCCGAAGGGCAGGCAAAAGCCAGTCTCTTTGGGTATCTCAAATTCTGCGCGCGTGCGGAAGCGCGCGAGCAGGTCACGGGCGGCGGGGAGTAGTTTTTCGAACGAGCTTCTGTGTTCGGAATAGTCGCTTTGTTGGCCGAATGCGAAGCGATAGATTCGGTCGTCACGCCACAAGAGCACGATGAGTTTGTCGGGATAGCGAGCGCCGTAGGCGTCTGGCATGCCGAAGTCGAAGGCGGACTGCTCGGCGTACAGATCGTCCGTGGGGTAGGTGTCGAATTCTTTTTTGTAGTCTTCCAGTTCAATTTCAAAATGTTCGTAGGGACGGTTTTCTCTTTTGAATTGACTTATAAAGTCCGCCAGCACAACGAGTTCGGTGCTTACTTTTCTGATTCTGGTTAATGTTTTGCGGAGATCGAGTCGTTGCTTTTGCAGTGATTTATATTTTGCGGGGTCCGAGCGAGATAAGTCACCTGTCATTATTTCTGAAATTTTGTCGATTTTGTTTTTTACTACACGTTCTTTTGCCACGGTTATGTCTGGGCGATGGCTGCTGACCAATTCGTTAAAGGTTTCTAAATCGGTTTTAGGTGAGACTTCAATGGTGACTAGACCGTATGCATCATTTGTTGGATCACTGCCGTAACTGAGCTGCTTGTCCGCCAAGCGTATATCCGGTGAGTAGGTGGTGAAATTGGTGCCGTTAGTATAAGTCCATTGATCATTAAGCAAATGCCATTTTATTTCTGATTGTATGTCGAATACCGAACGCCCCAAGCACTCTGTTTGTGATTTAGACTCTCCAGTGCCGGCTTGCGCTATCAGTGAACTCATCAGCGCTGACGTAAATAAGGCATATAAGAAGTGAGTGGCATGCATCAGGGGCTTCCGTATCCAGTTGCTGATCGCCATTAACGGGACTTGTATAGCGTATTCGTTCGACTGCTAATTGCTGCGGTGCTGAGCAGATTATCCAAGTCGGACATTGAACAGATCTGCTCTATTTGCGCACCGCAAGATTGCTTTCACTTACCGGTCAGCTTTTCCATGCCAGGTTGCAGGCGGAAGCTCTTCAGGATGTTGAGGAAGTCTTGCTTGCTCTGCTCAAAGGTTCTGACTTGTTTTGAAGCATAATTCTCGGCTTTCAATACTAGGCTAGGCTCCCAGCCTTTATTGGCCGTTCCGGCGGTTATGACAAAGCGTTCTGTGGAAGAGTTTTCATCGCCTTGTGGATCAGTGGGTCTGTAATACTTGCCACCCATAAGTCCTTCGCGCGAACCGATCTGCACCTTTGAAGGCCCGAAGGTTTGAATGACGCCGGCGCTTGGGAACGGGTTGGCCATGATCGGTGTGGTCAATATGGGCAGCAAGTCAAAAGCTTTGCCGATGTCATCACTCAAACTAAGGCTGTACAGCAAGTTCGGGTTGTCAGTGGGATGCCAGGCCATGGTAATTGAGTAGTGGGCTTTGCCATCATCGGCGATGAAGCCGAAAGGTAAGCAGAAGCCAGGCTCTTTGGGTATCTCAAATTCGGCGCGTGTGCGGAACCGTGCTAGCAGATCACGGGCGGCAGGAAGCAGTTTTTCGAACGAGCTTCTGTGTCTGGAATAGGCGCTCTGCTGGCCGAAGGCAAAACGATAGACGCGCTCGTCGCGCCATAGCAGGACGATAAGCTTGTGGGGGTGACGAGCGCCGTAGGCGTTTGGCATGCCGAATTCGAAAGAGGACTGTTCGGCATAGAGTTCGTCTGTTGGATAGCTGTCGAACTCTTTCTGGTAGGTTTCAAGTTCAAGTTCGAGTTTTTCAGTAGGTTTTTTTTGTTCTTTGAATTCAGCGATTAGGCCCGGTAACAAAACTCGCTCTATGGTTGCTCTACCCAACTTGTCAAATTTCTCCCTAAGCTCGTCTCTTTCATCCTCTAAGGATTTGTATTGATCAGGATCCGAGCGCGACAAGTCACCGGTCATGGCTACTGAAATTTCTTCTATTTTATTTTTTATAACTCGTTCTTTCGCCTCAACCACGCTTGGGCTATGTCTGTCGACCAGTTTTTTGAATGTTTCGAAAGTAGTTTTTGGACTGACATCTATAGTGACGAGGCTGTAAGCATCATTTGTTGGATCGCTGCCGTAATTGAGTTCTTTGTCCTCCAGTCTTATGTCCGGAGTGTAGGTGGCAAAATTGAGGCGGTCGGTATAGTCCCACTGGTCGTTCAGTAAGTGCCATGATGTATCTTGATTGATATCAAATAGCGAGCGCCCTAGGCATTCAGTGTTGGTGATTGTTGTGGTATTAGCGTTTTCTGCTTGCGCAGTTTGGGTTAAAAGAAAATAGCAGCTGAGTAAAATGTAGATTGGCTTAATAGGACGCATTATGAATTTTCCGTGACTCGGTTATTGTTTAAAGCTGCGACAGCTATATCTTCACCTTCCTTTTTGTTGGGTTGTATTTTAGCAAGTATGGTCTTGCTGAAACCGGAGTCATTATTTTCATTTTTTGTCCAGTTAACAGGAAATACTGTTATAAATCCGAGGATTTCTCTTGGCATTCCGCTGGGTTTGTATTTTTTCCAGAATTCAGTTTCGAAAGGCATTGGCTTTTCTTTTTTACCCGTCGACATGCCTGTATCTGTTTTTAGATCTTTTTTCCAAGTCGGCCAGATTGATACATCGTCACCTGGGATAAAAGTAAAGGCTTCTCTGTATGCATCAGAGTTCTTTTGCGCTTGTTTCTGAATCGCCTTCCAGGTTTCCGGTGACGCAGGTTCATCTATCAAACTACCCAGCAGCGTAGCGGGCCGGACTTTGACGCCTTTATCTGTGGCGTCAAGCGCAAACAACTTGCGCCACAGCTTGCCTCGTAACGCCTTGATCTCAGGGCAGACGGGATGTTGTTTTTTTCCGTTCACTGGAGCAGGTGTCGAAACCGTGCCCGATACGATCACAGCCAACTCGGAGTCTCGATCACCCAACTGGCTGCGATCATTGATGTTTGCGCTGCCGAGTATCGCCACACGATCATCTGCAATAAGCAATTTACTGTGCACGTAAATCTGTTCCGTAACCGGCTGGTCGAGCAGTTCCCATGACCGAAGATTCAAGAGAGTCAGGTATTTCGACCATTTCATTTTTTCATAAACCTTGAGCGTGTCAGTTCCGTCTCCAGCGAGCTCTATACCGGCCTTCGCGACCGCTTCCGATCTGCCTCTATCCATCTGCTCCTTCATCGCCATCGCCCGCTGCACTCGTTTTATCAAGCTCTGCTGGCCCAGAGAAATGCTTTGCATCGTCAGGTGAACTTGAGTCATCAGATTGATCGCGTTGAGCGGTCCTTCGGGGTGCACGGGAAGAACCATGTAGACATGGAAGTTCTCGCCCATTTCGATCGCGCGTTCAATTCGATCGGCCAGCGCTTCGCACAGCGGGTTTATCAGGGCGGTTTGTGGCTTTTGCAGGAGGTTCAGGCCTTCGACGGTTGACTGGTTGGTCAACACCTGCATGATGCCTTGAGTCAATGCTTCGGCTTCTTTGTTTCGTATCATCTCTGCCAGTGCGAAATAATTGATCTTGTGCAATTTTTTCGGGTCTTTGTCGACTTCATCCAAGCGCAGTCGCGTTTTATAAGTTTCAAAGTCTGGCAGCCCGGAAATGTTCATCAAGCTTTGCGTTGGCCCTTTGATCAGGTCGGCCGAGGGCTTTGTGTCCTCGCCATACGCACTCTGAAAAAACTGGTTCTCAATGTAAATGAAATGCTGCGCCCCCGAGATCGCTTGAAGCATGGCCTGCATGCAATTTGCCTGAACGCCTGTCGGGGCGGAGGCTGGAGCTTTGGCGCCTGACTTGCTGGCGCCCTGGCGTTCTTCGGTTTGCATGCGCAGCGGAGCGCTTCGCAGTACTTGCATGCTCATTTTGCCCTTTGGTGCGACACGTTCGGGTTGCGCGAGGTAGTGCGGTTTGAACGGGACGGGCTCAAGGTTCTTGTCAGCGAACTTCAGCAGGCCGGTCAGCACGCTTGGCATCTTCTGCACTTTGCCGTCGAAGCGCGCCTGCAGGCTGTTCCAGCGATCAATGAAATTGCGCGACAGGTCATAAACCGAGCTGCCTTCCAGGCGCATGTGCACGTCATGCCAAGGCATGCGCGGTTGTTTGATGCTGTCGAGCATCATGCCGCCGGGTGGCAGCAGGCGGGTCGCGGGATCGGCCAGGTAGGAATAGGGCTGGCCCGTTTGAGCATCGCTCAATCGGTCGAGAACCGAGTGCAGGTAGAGGACAAAAGGGGTGGAGATCTGTTCGAATTCCGTCATCGCCTTGGCGGTGATAATCGGCGTTGGCGTGTTGTTGAGCCAGGCATAAAACGCGCCCAGCCCTGTTTGCTGGATCCACAGGCTGGTGAGTTCGCTGCCTTCGTTCAATAGCTGCTCGCTGATTTGACCGCCGGACTTAATGACTTGGCCAGCCCAGGCGGACAAGTCTTGTTGAAACTTGTCCGCCTGCGGAGCAGCGCGCTCTACCCAGGTCTGCACTTCACCCTTGAGGCGGGTGACCTGAGTTTGCAACTTGGCGCGACCCGGCTGAGTGACCGCGGTCACCGCAGGAATTTTCTGTTGCGCGCGCACCAGCCAGTTCTCGACGCGCTGCTGAATGGCCGAGGCTTGCTCCGGTTTGTTCAGCGCCACACCAATGGCCTCGCTGATGGATTTGGCTTCCTGGCGCAGTTCAGTCAGGGCACTGTCGGTTTTTTGCAGCGTCTGCACTTCATGATCAATGGTGCCGACGGCGCCATCGAGCGAGGTTTTCCATTGGCGCAAGCTTTTCTTCCAGCCTTCCAGGTTGTCTCCGGTCAACTGTTGCTGGATGAACTCGGCAATGTAGATCACACCGCCGGTAGAGTACGCAGCACCCGCACCGAGCAAGCGCAGGCCGTCCTTGCCCTTTTCGGCGAACCATTCGCCGGCGTCTTTCTTGGCTTCCCGCAGCACGTTGAACATCTTGTTATCTTTTGCCCATGCCAGCTTGCGCTGGGCCTTGCTCAAGACATCACCCTCCATCAAGGCTGCGCCGATCAACTCGACGGTGGTCATGTACGGGTATTGCTTGTGGGCTTCGATTTCCTTGATCGGCGGGATGCACGGGTTGTAAAACTCGTTGGCGGTTCGGCCTTCGGCGGCCAGACGAAAGTTGTTGTCATCGCGGCGCCCGTAGGCGAGGTCGATCCCACCGACGTAGGCGATTTCGTTGTCGATCACCACCATCTTCTGGTGATGGGAAAAGAACAGGCCAAGGGTGCCCATGTCGCTTTGCTGGATCGCCGGCAGGCACCAGACTTTTTTCTTCGCGAGACCGGCATTCAAAACAAACGCGGCCACCATGGTTTCCAGATCACCGGTATCAACGGCGGCCTTCGGCGACAGCCAAGGCATGAGGTAGATGTCCGGTGCCGCGCCTTTGTGCAGCGCATGGTGCACGCAGTCCCACAGCCGGGTTTCGCCCTCCAGCCGCACTTCGTAGTTGATCTGCCAGCCGGAAATGAAGATGGATTTCTTAGCGTTTTTTATCGCATTGGCGACATCTTTGAAGTAGTCGCTACCGGTGGTGAAAAACTTCACTTCGTTGCCCGGGCGCTCAGGTGAGAACGCTTCGCCGTATTTGGCATTGCCTTTGATGAACCAGCCAGGAGCGGAAGTAGCGGTGTAGGCATCGCCTTCTTTTGAGTTGAGCTGGTTCAGTTGCTTGGGCTGAACGCCGTTCAAGTTGCTCATGCCTTAAATCCCTTTAATTTGTCGAAGAGTGCAATGCCGTCGGTCAGTGACAAGTTTTCGAAGGCGCTGAGTTTGTCTGTGCCGGCTTGTTCGTGACGGGCGTTGGAGTGGGGCTCGCTGCTGAAGTCCATACTTGCCAGTGCCAGCAGTTCACGCTGTTCTTCAGACCAGCCGGTGTCGGTATGTGCCTTGAGCGCAACGCATTGACCTGGATATACCAGCCAGAACATTTCCGGATTTTGTGGGTATTCGAGGGACAGCTTCTTCTGAACAGCATCGGTAAGGGTGACTTTGCCTTCGTCATCGGTTTCGCCTTTGGCGATGACGTCGCTTTCCGGCACGCGACCGATTTTTTTCCAGGTCGGCTCACTCATTTTGATAATGCGCCACGGTGTGTTCGCCAATGCAAAGGCACCGCCCCCCGGGCGGTCAGCCAGACGAATGTCAAAGCGCAGGTTCTTCACCGGGGCGGGTGGGACTGGCGATCGTGTGTTGCCCTGAGCGCGATCCATCAGGCTGCCGGCCTTATCCTTGTCCGCCGCGACCGGCAGCACTGGCGGTTTAATCCCGATCCCGGTCCCATTACCAGGCGAGCCACCGGCATTAATCTTCACCACCGGCCCAACCACCGTAACCCCACCGCCATCAAGCTTGATAAAGCTGCCACCCCCAAGAATGGTCAGCTCAGTCCCCGCCTCAATGACAATCTTGTCCCCAGCCTTGAGATGTATCTCTTTCCCAGCGCTGGTCAGTTGCGCAGTCCCCAGTTTGATGTGCTGGTTCTGCCCAACTGTCAGGTGATCATCGATTCGCGTTTCAACCTTGCGGTCGGAAACCGTAGTGCGGTGTTCTTCGGCCTTGAGTTCGGTGTAGGTGTTCTTCTCGACGGTGTCGTGGCGTTCGTTGCCGACCCGAATCATCTGGTCGCGCTCAACGTTCTCATCCCAATCGCGCTGGGCGTGGATGTAGATCTGCTCCGCGCCTTTCTTGTCTTCGATGCGCAGTTCGTTGTAGCCGCCGCCACCCGGTGAGCTGAGCGTTTTGAACACACTGCGCGTCTTGTTCGCCGGCAAGGCGTAGGGCACCGGGTTTTCCTTGTGGTACAGGCAGCCGGTGACGAGGGGTTGGTCGGGGTCGCCTTCGAGGAACGTGACGAGGACTTCCATGCCGACGCGCGGGATGCTGATGGCGCCGTAGCGGTCGCCGGCCCAGGAGCTGGAAACGCGCAGCCAGCAGCTGGTTTTGTCGTCGGCCTGGCCTTCGCGGTCCCAGTGGAATTGCACCTTGATGCGGCCGTACTGGTCGCAGTGGATTTCTTCACCGGCGGGGCCGGTGACGTGGGCGGTCTGGCTGCCGATTACACGCGGTTTCGGGTGTTCGAGGGCCGGGCGGTAGAACACGTCCCACGGGGTGCCGAGGAAGGTGTTGCGGTAGCCCTGGTGGAAGTCGTCTTTGTTGTCGGTGGTGTCGCTGGTCACGCCTTCTTCGAGGACTTGCGGTTGTTTGCCTTCGTGGAAGATTTCGGTGAGCAGCCACAGGTCGTTCCACTCGCTGCGCGGGTGGTCGGACAGTTCCATGAAGTGGCCCGTGACCAGGCGGGTCTGATCGCCGCGACCTTCGGCCTGGCGGTAGTCGGCGCGGTGGCGTTCGAGGGCGCGCTGGCTGAGGAACTTGCCGCGCGCGCGGTCGATGAAGCGGCCGGGGTAGTCGTAGTCTTCCAGATCCGGTTCGGCGCTTTGGCTATCGGGAGCGGCGTCCGGTTTGTAGGCCGCTTCCATTTGCAGACGCGGTTTTTCGAAGTCGTAGTCGCGGCGGGTGACGCGGCTGGTGCGGGTCTCCAGGCGCAGGCGGAAGCCTTTGATCACCGGCTCGTCAGCCACCATGCCGCTGCCCTGAATGTAAGCGGTCGGCTGGCCGAGTTTGGGGAACACGGTCTGGTCGTCGCCGAACACCAGCAGGTGCCCTTTCGGGGTGTGCTGGAAGTGGTAGTGGATGCCTTCCTCTTCGCACAGGCGCTGGACGAAGTGCAGGTCGGTTTCGTCGTACTGCACGCAGTAGTCGCGATCCGGGCACGGCTGGCTCAACTGGAAGTTGTAGGCGTTGCCTTTGATGCCGTGTTCTTCGAGGATCAGCGCGATGATTTTCGGCGCCGACATCTGCTGGTAGATGCGCTGGTTGGTGCGGTGATGCAGGTACTGCAGTTGCGGCACCAGCGACACTTTGTAGCGGGTCAGGCGCTTGCCGGCATCGCCTTGGGCGACGCGATAGATCTGCCCGTGAATGCCGGAGCCCTGCGGATCGAAGGCGAGGAAGGCCTGTTTGTGCAGGAGCTTTTCCAGGTCCAGATCCGGGTTTTCGCTGACCAGTTCGAGGTCGAAGCGAAACGGCTGGCTGATGCCTTCGGTGCCGGTGAACGACAGCACTTGCAGGTCGCCGACATAGTCTTCGACCGTCAGGCTGAAGTGGGTCTCGTTAGCTGAGTTGAACATTGTGTGTTCCCTGTTCGAATGTCATCCGTTATGCCCGAAGTCGCAGACGTTGCAGCCAGGACGAGGTGGCGCCCATGGCGTCACGCAATTGAGTGGCAGTGATGGTGCGTTCTGCCGCGTGGAAGCTCAGCGCTGTTTGCAGCGCAGGCCAGCAGTGTTTCGGCAGGTTTGCCGGAGCTTGCACCTCGCGCTCCAGGTGCTCGTCGCGGGCCTGGGTCGAGGGCAAGCGGCGGAACGGGTGTTTGCCGCCCGCCAATTCATAGATCACGCAGGCCACGCCGTAGACGTCTGCGCTGGCCGACAACGGTTGGCCTTCAAGCAGTTCGGGGGCGGCGTAGCCTGGCGTCCAGGCGTTGAAGCGCTCGCGGCTCAGGTGCGGCAGGCCGGGCAAGGTGCCCTCTTCTGCCTGGCCGAGACCGAAGTCGAACAGGCGCAAGCCGTCTTCGCTGAGCATGACGTTGCTCGGTTTCATGTCGCCGTGCAGCACGCCGCGACGGTGGGCGTAGGCCAGCGTGTCGAGCAGCGGCAGGACGATGTCACGCAGTTCTTTCCACGGCAGGCCGAGGGGCCGCTCGCAGAGCAATTTGTCCAGGGTCAGGCCACGCATGTATTCCATGGTGATGAAGGCCCGCTGGCAATCGGTGTCGACTTCAAAGGTGTGCGCGCGCACAACGTTGTCGTGGCGCAGGCGTCGGGTCAGGGCGAACTCGCTGTAGAGCAAGGCACTGGCGTCCGGCGATTCGGCAAATTCTTCGCTGAGGATTTTCAGCGCGATGTAAGGGTCGGGATCGCCGAACTGTTCGTGCAGCAGATCCCTCGCCCGGTATACAGCGCCCATGCCGCCAGCCCCGAGCAGGCGCTCGAGGCGATAACGGCCGGCCAGCACGTCCGGCAACGCGCCGATGCTGGCCTTGGTCGGGGCCAGCGCGGGTTCCGCGTTATGGGCTTTGGCGAAGGCGAAGTAGGTCAGGTTGTTGGCCTGTTCTTCGCTCATCAGCACATCATCGATGGGTGATTCGATTTCACTCATTGGCGGATTACCACGGCAGTCAAATTGTCCCGAGCGGCGCCCCGCAGGGCACCGTCGAACAAACGTTCCAGCGCCACGTGCGGCGCGCTGAGGCTGAGGGCGTTGCCGAGGGCATCGCTGCTCAGGCCTTGATACAAACCATCGCTGCAGAGCAAAAACGCATCGCCCGGATAGACCTCGAGTTCGAGGACATCCAGGGTCAGTTGTTCGGCGGCGCCGACGGCTCGGGTCAATGCCTGAGCCGACGGGTGCGCTGCCGCCTGTTCGACGCTCATCTGTTGCTCGTCGATCAGTTGCTGTTGCAGCGAATGGTCTTTGGACAGTTGATACAGACGCTGGCCGCGCCACAGGTAGCAGCGGCTGTCGCCGGCCCAGATGCAGGCCGCGCGATTGCCTTCCACCAGCAGCGCCACGACGGTGCTGCCCATGATGCTGTCGTGACGGCCGGCAGTGACGGTCAACTCCTGCCCCAGGCGCCGGTTCAGCCAGTGCAGGCACTGGCGAATGGCTTTGAGGCGTTCGTCGAACTCGTCGTGTGCCGGCAGTTCAGCCAGGCTGGCGACGATCAACTGGCTGGCGACGTCGCCACCCTGATGACCGCCCATGCCGTCCGCGACCACCCACAGCCCCTGCTGCGGATGGTCGAGGAAGGCATCTTCGTTGCGCGCCCGCACCTTACCCGGGTCGGTACGCGCCGCGCTACGCCAGGGACTGGCCACCAGCATCAGAGCTGCACCGGCATACGGAAGGTGCGCAGCACGCCCATGTCGAACGGGTTCGGCGTGCGCTGGCTGGTCAGCAGGTAGTTGGCGCGCAGGCCGCCTACGTCAGCTTTCAGCACCAGCACGTCGCGACCGGTCAGGTACTCGGTCTGCATCAGGTCGAACAGACGGAACAGCGACCATGGGCCGGAGTTCTTCTCGATACCGATCGGGCGGCCGGCCATTTTGTCCATGACCAGGCTGGTGCGACCGTCTTCAGCCTCGGTCGGCCACTTGAACGACATTGGCAGGATCGGGCCGTGACGGTATTCCATGGTCTTGTCGCCGAACTTGAACTCGGAACGGCTGACCGCCGGGTCGAGGGTGTACGGCTCCAGTTTGAACTGCACGGTCGGTTCGGCCGGGTTGATCGAGAAGAAGCTCTGACGAATCGTCAGCGCCGCCGCCATCTGATCGAGGTAGACCTTGGACACCGGCAGGCTGTGACCGTCGATGCTGCGCATGCGGTAGTTGCCCGGATCGCCGCTTACGAACGGACGCATGTAGCTGTCGAAGAAACGGTCAACGGTGCCTTGCGCCTTGAAGAACTCGCGGAAGTCGCTGATCGCCACGTCGCTGGTGCTGCTGGCGCTGAACGGATAACGCTTGCTGATGGTCTTGCCATACACGCTGTACAGCTCGTTCTGATAACGGCCGTTGAGGTATTGGTAAGCATCGTTGAGCACCAGACGCCAGGAGTCTTCGGCCAGCACGTTGAACCACACGCTCAGTGGACGCGGCAGGCGACCGGAAGCGGTGCGCAGGTTGGTCAGCGCATCACGCTGGCCGCTCATGCGGGTTTTCGCCAGTTCGAACGCGGCTTGTTCCGGCGTGCTGGAACGGGCCAGACCGGACAGTTGCAGTTGCAGGTCGTTGAGCGCGTTGAAGGCTGGCGTCAGGTCGGCGCCCGGACCGTTGTTGTCATCGAGCAAACGATGCAGCGGTTCGAAGCGACGTTGCAGCGACTTCTTCGCGGTGTCCGGCAGGCTCTTGGCAACGTTCAGGGCCGAAGCCTTGTCCGCCACGGCAGACGCCAGTTTGCCGACTTTACCCAGTTTGCCCTTCTGCCCCGCCAGTGCATCGGCGGCATCACCGGCTTCATCGACCGGATCGGCAGCAGCCGGGAAGCGGGTGTTTTCACGCACTTCGGTGAGCAATGCGAGCACCGGCGAGTTGGCCGAAGTCAGGCCCGCCAGTTGCTCGGCGCCTTCACCGGCGTCGCTGATCGGCGGCAACGCCACCTGGCCAACGGCTTCGCTCCAGTAGTTGGCGTAGTCGCGGAAATACAGCTGCTCCAGTTCGACCATCAGGCGACGCAAGTCCATGTCGCTGATGCCCGCACCTTCGCCCAGCACCCAGTTGTCACGCAGGATGTCGGTGACCAGCGCCGAACCCTGCACCGAGAAGTACTGCTGATAACCGGTCTGCGTGTAGAAGCCCGGGATCACGTATTCGGTACCGATAAACAGCGAGCCTTGCGGGCCGAGGTGTTGGCTGAAACGGTATTCCGGCAAGTTGCGCGCCTGCTCGCGGAGCATGCGATAAACCACGGTGGCCAACGATTCGCTGCGCAATACCTGACGCGCCTGCGTGACCAACTGGTCGTTCAGCGGGTAGATGAAAGGCAGCTTTAGCAGGCGTTCGAGGTGAGTGTTCAGACCGTTCTGCACCGCGGTGTTGCCGGTGTAGCGCGTCGACCAGTCAGTCGCGACCCAGTCCTTCAGCCATGCGGCGTCGCGACGGTCTTTCATGTTCAGCATCAGGTACGCGCGCAGGCTGTTGAGCAGCTTTTCGCGGTCCTTCATGTTGGCGCGAATCTGCCCTTCAAGCATGGTCGCAACGCGTGGCAGCAGTTGCTTCTCAAGCTCGCGCTCGTAAGCTTCTTTGACCACCGGATTAACCGTTTCACCCTGATACAGACCGCCACGCTCAAGGTAGGAGACATCACCTTTTTTCGGGAAGGCCTGGGTCGCGGCGTAGCTGGTGTCGAGGGTTTTCAGCGCGCCCATCGCATCATCGCGCGGCGACAAGGCCGAGCGCTGCTGCGTCCAGTTCTGCGCGAGGTTGCGCAGGTTTTCCAGACGCTCGTAGTTGGCCGAGAAACCGCCGGCCCAGAGCATGCCGAACAACGCCAGTGCCGCCAGTGCGCCGACGTACAACGCACGTTGCCCCCAATGGATGCGGCTGCGCTCGCGCTTGTCGAGACCGGCCAGATCGGCTTCAGGGAAAATCACCCGGCTGAGCAGGTGATGAATGAACCGCGAACGGCCGCTGCGCAGGGTCGGCAACACGCCGGCACTGATGCCGAGGTTGGCGCCGATGCCGGCGGTGCTCGCATCCATTTCCTGGGTCAAGTGCGGTGCACTGGTCAGGTAGAAACCGCGCAGTTGCGTAGCACGCTGATAACGGTTGCCGGTGAACGCCATGTCGACGAACAGGCACATGCGCTCGCCGATCTGCCCCAGTTGATGCGGGAAGTCGAGGATGCGGCCACGGCGCTGCGTGTCGCGCTCGGAGTGCATGCGCATGATCACTTGGCTGTTGAGGCGACGCAGCAGTTCTTCGAACTCGTTGCGCAGCACGGCCACGTCGGTGCCGACCTGATCCTTGCGGAAACTGGTACCGAGCACCTGATCGCTTTCTTCGCGGGTCAGTTGATCGAAGAACTCGTCGAAGCCCAGCAGCTTGTCAGCCTTGCTCAGCACCAGATACACCGGCACGTCGACGTGCAGTTTCTGATGCACGTCTTGCAGACGGGCACGCACCTGGCGCGCCAGGGTGTCGATGTCTTGTTCGCTGCCGCCGAGCAGGGTTTCCACCGGAATGGTCACCAGCACGCCGTTCAACGGACGGCCACGACGACGCTTGCGCAACAGTTCCAGCAAGGTGGTCCAGGCGCTGCCGTCGACTTCGGCGTCAGGCTGCGTCAGGTAACGGCCGGCGGTGTCGATCAGCACACCGTGATCGGCGAAGTACCAGTCGCAATGACGGGTGCCGAGGGTGTCGCGGGTCAGCTTGCGGTCGATCTTGTTGATCGGGAATTCCAGACCGGAAAAGTCCAGCAGGCTGGTCTTGCCCGAGGCCTGTGGGCCGATCAACAGGTACCACGGCAAGTCGCTGCGCCAGCGTTCGCTGCGGCCGCGATACAGGCTCGAGGTCTTCAGGGTTTTCAGCGCGTCCTTGAAGCGCGCCTTCAACTCTTTCTGTTCTTCGTCGATCTGCTCTTCGCGGCGGATGCGATCCTGACCGTCTTCGGATTCTTCATCGGCTTTCTTGCGGATGCCCGCGCGCCAGCTGACGAAGACCATGGTCAGGCCCCAGATCAGGAACAGCACGCTGATGGTCAACAGACGGGAGGTCGAACCTTCCCAGAACTTGTAGTCATCAACCGCCAACAACGGGCCGACGAACCACACCAGCAGCGCCACGAACAGCACCAGCAGCAGGGTCCAGACCCAGGTCTGGCGCAGGAAGGCGCCGACTTTCTTGAAAAACTTTTTCATCACACGTCCCTGTTTACGGCTGCGACTGCGGCTGGACCGCGGCCGGATCAAGCGGCTGATATGGTTGCAGAACGGTGTCGCGCTGCTCGCCCAAGACCCAGGCGAAGCCCGAATACATCACCACCAGGCAGACGAAGGTGAACAACACCACCATCCACGCCGGCACGATGCGCACCAGGTTGCGGCGCTGATCGTTCAAGCCTTCCCAGTGCGGCGACAACTCGCGCGGCACGTCGCCACGCAACTGACGGATCTGCCGGTACAAGGCGTCGCGGATGCCTTCGAGTTCGAGCATGCCGCGTGCCTGTACGCGGTACTTGCCCTCGAAACCGAGGGACAGGCACAGGTACATCAGCTCGAGCATCGGCAGGTGCTTGACCGGGTTCTTCGACAGCCGATCGAGCAACTGGAAGAACTTCTCGCCACCGAAGGTTTCGTTGTGGAAGCTGCTCAAAAGGCTCATCTGCGACCATTCGCTTTCGTTGCCCCACGGCGTGGTCACGACGGCTTCGTCGACCACGGTGCAAAGCACGTAACGCGCGGCCATCACCTGGCTGCTTTCGGCGCCGTTGTGCAGGGCGCGCACTTCAAACAGCTTGAGCCCGGCGGTCAGGCGCTCGTTGAGCGCGTACAAGTCTTCGCGGGTTTCGCTGTGCTTGAGGCGCACCACTTCCGAGAGCAGTTCGGAGGACGCCGCCACCAGCGAATTGAGGCTGATGTTGAACGCTTCGGCCGGGCGCAGGCGCGCGGCGTAGATCATCCGTTCTTCCAGTTGCTCGAAACGCGGCGGCGCGGCGAAATCGGTCAGCGGACTCGACGCCGGGCCGTGGCCCTGACGGTCGAGCAGGACGGTTTTGTCGTCCTGGTTGTGTTCCATGTCCTTGATCATGTCGGTCAGTTCCTGATGGCCCAGAATTTCAGTTCAAGCTCGGCGAATTCGCCGGACACGTGGAACGCGAAGCCGCCGGAGCGCTCGAGTTGCGCCAGGTCTTCGGAACTGAGTTCGAGGATGAAATAGGTTTTGTTCGAGTGGAACGCGATCTGCCGTGGGGCCACGGGCAACGGTTTGACCTTGATCCCCGGCAGGTGCAGGTTGACCAGTTGGCGGATACGCTCCACCGGGCCGACCTTGAGGTGCGCCGGCAAGCGGTGGCGCAGTTCTTCGGAGTCGCAGTTGGCACTGGCCGCCAGCACGAACGAGGCCGAGCCGAGCAGTTTGTGGTCGTGCAACGGCGACACGATGATGCCGTACTGGCGCGCTTGCAGGATCAGCTCGATGGCGTGCTGTTCCAGCACCATCGACAGCACCTGACGAATCGCGTCCATCAGTTTGCGGAAGCTCGCGCCCTGGTCGGCGTGCGAGTAGCGGCTGTCCAGACGCGGACGTTTGCTATCGCCGGAGAAGGTCGCCAGGTCGCCGAGCATGGTCAGCAGCGTGCGGTACAACTCCTCCGGGTGAACCTGCTCCAGCCCCAGATAGTGGCGCAGCAGCAACTCGGTGCGGTTGATCAGTTGCAGCATCATGAAGTCGCCGACTTCGGCACCGCCGACCTTGCCGTTGGAACGAATCCGCTCGGCAATCGTGTCACCACGGTGGTTGAGCATGCTGATGACTTCTTTCAGGCACGACAGCAGGTAGCTGGAGGCGTGGGCCTGAATGTAGGTCGGGACGAAATCCGGATCGAGGCTGATCACGCCGTCGGGCGTGGTGTCGAGCACGTCGCAGATCTTCAGTTTCACGTAGGCCTGATCGCTCTGCTGCTCGCCGAGCAACAGTTTGAAGTCCGGTCGGCCACAGCTGACCTGGCTGGCGGAATCGTCGCCGGCGTTGGAGTCGGCCACTTCGGCGTCGTACGCGGTATAGCGCGCGAGCACGTCGGACTGCTCCGGACGGCGCGACTCGATGTGGTTACCGGTGACCAGCGGCAGCGCCAGGTAGATCGGCGTGTTGCCGGTGTTCGGCGGCACGTCCAGCGCCAGCGGTTCGGTGTTGCCACCGAGTTCGAACAGGCTGCCGTCCGGCAGAATCCCCGAGGCGGCACTGATCACCAGTTTGCCCATGTTGAGGAACTGCAGGTCGATCTCCAGATTGAGGAAACCCCAGGTGTAACCACCCAGCAACTGGGTGCGGGTTTTCATCTGGTGATCGTAATAGCGATCGTTGTGCTGGAAGTGCTGCGGACGCAGCAGCATGCCTTCCTGCCAAATGACTTTATGGGTATTCATGGTCAGTCATCCGCCTTGGCGAGCACTTGATTAGTGTTACGGATGCCGGTCTGGTCCAGGGTCAGATCGACTTCGGTGACTTCCAGTGGCGTGATCTGCACCGTGTGGCGCCATTGGGTTTCCGGCAAATCGCGGTAAGCGGCGAGAACGCCGACATAACTGCTGCCCTCTTCCACCTTGAGTTTCAGTTCCACGGTTTCGCCCGGGCGCAGTTCGAGTTCTTCGCTGGCCACCAGATCCGGGTTGAGGGATTCCTTGGCGCGCTCGTAGAGGCTGAAGAAGTCAGCGTTCTCGAAGGTCACCGGGTGCTTGAGTTCGAACAGGCGCACGACGATCGGCGATGGCCGCCCGTTGAGGTCCGGGTTCAACTGATCGCTGCCGGTCAGTTTCAGGTTGATCTTGGTCACTTTCGAGTACGGCGACAGCGACGAGCAACCGGCGAGCAACACCAGCACGGTGAGCGCAGTCAGCGTCTTGAAAAAAGCGGTCGAGCGGCGAGACATGCGCATCATCCTTGGTGGTCGGTGTGGAGGGTGGAGATCAGGCGGATCTGTTCTTCGTAGGCCTGGGCGAAGTCGCGGGCCAACAGGCGTTCGCTCCAGTCATCGTCCTGGCGCAGCGCCTGGTGATAACGGCCGAACGCTCTCCAGCGCCCGCCCGACGTGGCAATCAACGGCTTGTTGTCGCGCTCGAAACGCAGGGTCAACTGCTCCGGCGAGAAGTGCTCCAGCGTGCCGCGCACGGCGGCGCGGCTGGCGGTCAGCAAGGCCACTTGGTGCGCCTGCAAATCGCGGAACGCGCGGGAGATGGCTTGCTCGGCCGGCAGGTGGCCTGGCTTGCTTGGCTGCAACAGAATCTGCAGGGCTTCGCTCGGATCAACGGCGAATTTCAGCGGATTCTTGTTGGTGCCTTGCACGGTGGTCTGGGCCAGACGCAGTTCGTTTTTAAGCTCCGAACGGGTACGCAGACTCTGCTGCAAACCGCCGACGCTCTGACGCAGCAAGCGCGCAGCGTTCAGCGCCAGGGCTTCGCGCTCGTCGTGGCTGAGACCTTTGACGTCGACCCCCAGTGCCGCACCGAAGTGCTCCCAGAAACCTTCGCTCTGGCGCTCGACGGCTTTCGGCGCCGGCGCAGGCTCAGGCTCGACGGGGGCGCTGATCAGCTCCGGCACCATCAGGCTTTCCATGTCGATGCGCGCGTAGTCGGCGCGCTGACGGCTGTCCTCGGGCGCGGTGTTCGGCGCCAGCAATTCGTCGATTTCCGAGTAGACGCGTTCTTGCTGTTCGAGCGCATTGAGCGGGTCGAGGTCGAGGAAGGCGTCATCGGGGATGATGCTGCCGGCCGCGCGCGGACGCCCGGCTTCACCGTCGAACGCCGCCGGGTCACGCACCAGCCGTGCACGGATCTCGAAGTCGCCCAGCACGTAGGTGCTGCCGTGTTCGATGCGCACTGGCTCGCCCTTGCTCAGACGTGCGCCGCTCTCACCGTCCTGAACACCGTTGCTGCTGGTGTCCGTGAGGAAAAACACGCCTTCGCGAAAGCTGACAATCGCGTGGTGGTTGGACAGGTGACGCTTGCGGTCAGGAATGATCCAGTCGCAGTCCTCGCCCCGCCCGATCACGCCACCGGCCTGTTTGAAGGTCCGCTGGCACAGCTCGGTGGGCACGAACTGCTTGGTATTCAGCATTTCGAAAACCAATTCCATGTTTGATGCTCCTTGCGGTCACTTGCCGCGATTGACCGCTTGCGGATCACCCAACGGGCGATAGTCGGTGTCGTTGAATTTGTAATTGCCGCTACAGCCTGCAAGGCCGCATAGAACGACAAGGGTCAGCAGGACAGCGTGCCAGTGACGAACAGACATCAGAGGGTCTCCAGGGGTAGACAAAGCACAAAGCGCCGACCCTTGCGGGCGGCGCCATTATTAGCGAATTTGTTGGTTTGGGAGGCTCTAAACCGAAGCTCAGAGCCAATCCAAGGAGGTGCCACGATCTCCTGTGGCGAGGGGACTTGGCGAAACGTCGCACCGCCCCGCTGGGGTGCGCAGCGCCCCCAAAACCTGTGACCCGGTTTCTGCAGGGAAACCGCGTTTGCCGGACTACGACTGCTGCGCAGCCGATCGGGGATAAATCCCCTCGCCACAGGGGGTTCACTGATCACAGGGGTTTCACTGCCCACAGGGATATTGTTGGATGCAGCGATCACTTTCTGCTCAACCATCAAAGTCACCCAAATTGATATTCAGGCGACCGAGGCGATACAGCAGCGTGCGGCGTGGCAGGCCCAGTTCGCGGGCGGCGAGGGTCTGGTTGCCGTCGTTCTTGCGCAGGCAATCGAGCAGCAGGCTGCGTTCGACTTTCTCCAGGCGTTCACGCAGGTTCAGGCCACTGTTGTCGTCGGCCATCGCCTCCATGCGCAGGGAAAAATGCTCGTCCAGCAACTCGCCGCCCTCGCACAACAACACCGCGCGTTCGACCAGGCCTTTGAGTTCGCGGACGTTGCCGGGGAAGTTGTAGCCAGACAGATGCTCCAGCGCCGCATCCGACCAGCGCACCGGGTCGCGCTGCAAAAACGTACAGGCCTTTTCGGCGAAATGCCGCGCCAGTTCGAGGATGTCGCTTTCACGGTGACGCAGCGCCGGCAACTCGATCGGAAATTGCGCGAGGCGGTAGTACAAGTCCTCGCGGAATTTGCCTTCGCTGACCAGCACCGACAAATCACGGTGCGTGGCGGCGATGATGCGTACATCGATCTTGTGGGTGTCGTTGGAACCCAGCGGACGAATCTCGCCTTCTTGCAATACGCGCAGCAATTTCGCCTGCAACGACAACGGCATGTCGCCGATCTCATCGAGCAACAACGTGCCGCCATTGGCCGCGTCGAACAGCCCGGCACGGTCGCGATCGGCGCCCGTGAAGGCGCCTTTGCGGTAGCCGAACAGTTCGCTTTCCAGCAGGTTTTCCGGGAACGCCGCGCAGTTCTGCACGATGAACGCCTGGGATCGACGCGGGCCGCAATCGTGAATCGCCCGCGCCACAACCTCCTTGCCGGTGCCGGTTTCACCACGCAGCAGCACGGTATACGGGCTGTGCAAGACCTTGCTGATCAGCGAGTAGGTCTGGCGCATCGCCGCACTTTTACCGATCAGGCCATAACCGCTGACATTGGCCACACTGCGCGACGTCGGCGCGACCACATCCATCGGCTGACGCAGGCGTTGCAGCAAGTGCAACTGCCCCAGCACGAACGAGCCAAGTTGCCCGAGCGAATCGGCGAAACCCTGCAAATCGACGCGGCGATGGCTGGCGCATAGCAGCAGACCTTCGACAGCCTTGTGCTGATTGACCAGCGGCACGCACAGTAACGATTGCCAGGCGCGCGTGGCGGCCGGCAGGAAACTGGTTTCGTGCAGGCTGCCGCCGAGGTCGTCGAGGCACACCACGCGGTTCTGGCACAGGGCGAATTGCAGCAATTGCTCACCGTTGTAATCGGCAGGCAGGCTCGCCGCTTCGCGCGGTTGCAGGGCGCCATCGAGGTACTCGGCGTTCATCCCCAGGCAGGTGTGGGTGGCGTCGAGCAGGTACAGCTGCGTCAATTCGCAGCCGCTCAACTCGGCCAGCCCACGCACGAAGTCACCCAAGAGCGCAGCGCCGTCTGCCGCACGCGACAGACTGGCGAACTGCGCCAGCAACGCCTCGGCATAGACCAGCGGCTGCGGCACTTGAGTGAACATCACGCCCACCTCAGACGAACTCGCACGTCACGCTGGCGTCGCCGTCGAGCGTGGCATGCACACGCTTGAGGCTTTCACCGGTGGCCATCGCGTCGAGCAGACGATCCGCTACCAGCGGCAGCACGTGCTGATCGAGCAAGTGATCGATCAGGCGCGCACCGCTTTCGCTTTGCGTGCAACGCTCGGACAAATGATCGACGAGGTTCTGGCACCAAGTGAAATCCAGCTGGCGACGGTTGAGGCGCTCGCCGAGACGGCCGAGTTTGATCTCGATCAGCTCGCGCAGCACCGGGCCGCCGACCGGGTAGTACGGCACCACTTTCATCCGCGCCAGCAGCGCCGGTTTGAAGTGTTTGCTGAGCACCGGGCGAATGGTTTCTTCGAGCACTTCGGCGGTTGGCCGCGCACCGTTTTCACAGAGGTCGCTGATGCGGTCGCTGCCGAGGTTCGAAGTCATCAGGATCAACGTGTTGCGGAAGTCGATCTCGCGACCTTCGCCGTCGTTGGCCACGCCTTTGTCGAAGATTTGGTAGAACAGGTTGAGCACGTCAGGGTCAGCCTTCTCGACTTCATCAAGCAGCACCACCGAGTACGGCTTCTGGCGCACGGCTTCGGTGAGCATGCCGCCCTCGCCGTAACCGACGTAGCCTGGCGGTGCACCGATCAGGCGGGAAACGGTGTGCTTCTCCTGGAACTCGGACATGTTGATGGTGGTGATGAAACGATCGCCGCCGTACAGCAGGTCTGCGAGGGCCAGCGCGGTTTCGGTTTTACCGACGCCGCTCGGGCCGACCAGCAGGAACACGCCAACCGGCGCATCAGGTTTGTTCAGGCCAGCAGCGGTGGCACGCATCGAGCGATCCAGTGCGTGCACGGCTTGTTCCTGACCACGAATGCGCGTGCGCAGATCGGTGGCGAAACTGGCGACTTTGGCGTTGTGTTCGCGGGCCAGTTGCGCCAGTGGCACACCGGTCCAGGCGCTGATCACTTCGGCAACCAGACGCGGGCACACTTCGAAGCTGACCAGACGCTCTTTGACCTGCGCGGCGGTCAGTGCGCTGTGGGTTTCGTTGAGCAGGGCTTCCAGCGCTTCGACGCTCTGGCCTTCTTCAACCTCAGCGGCAACGGTTTCGATCACGGTGCCTTCGGCGTCTTCCTCAACGGTGACCACCGGCTCCACGGCGGCCGCTTCGCGGGCCTTGGCCAGTTGCTGACGCAGTTCCAGCAGGCGCTCGGCCAAGGCTTTCTGTTCGGTCCACTGGGTTTCCAGTGCGACCATTTCGTCTTCGGCTTCGTCGAGACGCGCTTCCAGCGCATCGAGTGCTTCGTGGTCGATCAGCAAGCCAGCTTCGGCATCGCGGCGCAGGGCCTGACGCTGACGGCCGCCTTCAGCCAGTTCGCCACGCAGGCGCTCAAGACTTTCCGGAGCAGCGGCGAGGCTGATGCGTACGCGGGCGCACGCGGTGTCGAGCACATCAACGGCTTTGTCCGGCAGCTGCCGACCGGCCAGATAACGCGCGGACAGTTCAGCCGCCGAAACCACCGCGTCATCACGCAGGTAGATGCCGTGGCTCTTCTCGTAAACCTGAGCCAGACCACGAAGGATGGTCACCGCTTCGCTGACGGTCGGTTCGTGCAGTTGCACCGGTTGGAAACGACGGGCCAGGGCCGGGTCTTTCTCGAAGTATTTCTTGTACTCGGCCCACGTGGTGGCGGCGATGGTGCGCAGCTCGCCCCGCGCCAGTGCCGGTTTCAGCAGGTTGGCCGCGTCGGAGCCGCCGGCATTGCCGCCCGCGCCGATCAAGGTGTGGGCTTCGTCGATGAACAGAATGATCGGTTTCGGCGAGGCTTTGACTTCGTCGATCACGCCCTTGAGGCGACGCTCGAACTCACCTTTGACGCTCGCGCCGGCCTGCAACAGGCCCATGTCCAGCGACAGCAGCTCGACGCCTTTGAGCACTTGCGGCACTTCACCGGCAGCGATGCGCGACGCCAGGCCTTCGACGATGGCGGTCTTACCGACACCAGCCTCACCGACGACGATCGGGTTGTTCTTGCGGCGACGGGCGAGGATGTCGACCATCTGGCGGATCGCGCCGTCACGGCACAGCACCGGGTCGAGTTTGCCGTCGCGGGCCTGTTGGGTCAGGTTGTGGGTGAAGCGCTGCAACAGCGATTCGCCCTGCGCGGCCGGTTTGCCATTGGCCGCCGGTTGCTCTTTTTGCGACAGGGCAAATTCTTTCAGGCGATCGATGTTCAGCTTGGCGAGCAGCGGCTGATAACGGCTGCCGGCGTAGCGCATCGGGTTGCGCAGCAGCGCGAGGATCAGCGCGGCGTCTTCGACCTGGGTCTGGCCCAGTTCGAGGTTGGCCACCAGCAGCGCGTCTTGCAGCCACTGCACCAGTTCCGGGGCGAACACCGGGTTGCGCGAAGCGCTGTGCTCGACCCGCGATTGCAGCGCGGCGCTGAGTTCACCGGCGTCGACGTCGGCATCTTGCAACGCGCGCGTGAGCAAACCGTTCGGGCGCTCGAGCAGGCCGAGCATCAGGTCTTCGACGAGGATCTTGCTGCCGCCACGGGCGACGCAACGCTCGGCCGAACGTTCCAGATCACGACGGGTTTCGGCGTCCAGCGCCTGGATGAGTTGTTGCAGGTCTACGTTGATCATGGCTCACGTCCTTAATGAATTTTGCTGCCCAGGGTCACCACGCCGTCCGCCTTCTCGCGGCCCAGCCAACTGGTCCAGCCGAGGCGACAGGCGTTCTGCTCACCGATGCGCAGTTCGCGGATTTCTTCCTGGCGCAAGACCAGGCGGATGTCGTAATCAAGCGGGTCACGCAGGGTGAACCGCACCAGCGCGCAGAGCGGCTGGTAACCGAAACCGATCGGCAGGAATTCGTGGAATCGCTGCCAGTCGAGCTGGGTGATGTGGATGCGGAATTTGCCGCTGCGGTCGCGAACGTGTTCGCCGAGCACCAGGTCTTCGCCGAGCATGCTGTTGGCGCGGCCCAAACGATTGCGCTGCTCGTGGAGAATCTCCACGCGGCGTTCGATGCACTGCTCGATGACCAGGTCTTCGTGCTTGAAGTAGTAACGCAACACGGCTTCGATCAGCGCCGCCGAGTGCGCCCGCAAGCTGAGCAGACCGAGGTACGGCAGCAGGCGTTTCCAGTTGAGTTCCTTGGCCTTGCGAATCTCGTCGCCGCCCAGGCCGATCAGCGCAAACAGCTGCGACGAGAACGGGTCGAGCGCGCCACTCTGGAAGCTCGCGCGATAGCGGTACTTGCGCCAGATCGGCAGCATCAGCCGTTGCAGGCGATGGTGGAACAGGTCGAGGAAGTTGCGCGTCGGGTTGCCGTCCTCGCTGTCGCCCAGGGCTTGTTCGCCGTAGAACGCCGGCAACGGCGAACCCGAGCCCACCAGGCCGATCAGGTTGAAACGTATGCGCGCGCGCATCTGCCCGTGCTCTTCGAAAAACTCCACGCGATCGACATCGCTGCGCGGAAAGCCCAGGCTCGGGTTGGCCTGGAACTCGACCTGATCGTACAGATCGTCTTCGCTCAGGTGCGGGTGTGCTTCGCGCAGCCGGTCGATCACCAGCAGCACTGCCTGAAACAGCGAGTACTCGCGTATTACCTTGGTCAGCCCGCTTAAAGCAGGGGCTGAAGGCCCATACGTGGTGTCCATTGGTACACCTCTCCCTGTGTGCTTTTTACGCGCAGTTCATGGAATGAATTGAGACTGGCGTAAAGCGCGAAAAACTCGTTAAGAACCGAAGCGAAGACGAACAGGTCGCCCTCGCCGATGTACCCTTCCGGGTCGATGGTCAGCTCGGTGCGCAAACCGCGTACCGGCAGGCCACGGTGCAACCGATCGACGTGGTGATGCTTGATGTGCTTGAGGCCACCGAGCAGGCGTTTGCTGACCTTCTCTGCGTGCTGGTCGTAGTAGCGCGGCAAGTCGTAGGTTTCCAGAATCACCTTCAACGCATTGACGTCGGCCAGCGACAGATAGTTAAGCGACATGTTGCTGATCAGCTTCCACAGGAAGTCACGGTTCAGCGGTGGCGCGAAACTGGACGTCGCCGGGGTGATGTTGCGGAAGCTCAAGAACTCCGGCGTCTCTTCGCAAGCCATGCAGATGTCGCCAAGCTTGAGCTTGCGCGGCAGGTTCTGGTTGGTGCACATCAGCTCGATCGACAGGGTTTCGTGGGCTTCGGTGTGGCGGATGCCGAAGCTCAGGTAAGTGTCGAGGCCGTCGTGCAACAGCGACGAACGCTGGCGAATGCTGTAGTGCGGACGGCTGTTGGGCACGTCGAAACTCGGGTCATGCTCGAACGATTCGAACGGCACGTATTCCTGATAACCGAGGCCGCCGGGCTTCCAGCCGGTCACGGTTTCCACGGAGAACACGCCGCAGTTTTCCAGATCGAATTCCGCCGGCAGCAGCAGGTATTCGTCCTGCTTGCCGTCGAGGCGGATCGGCAATGCATCGTGGGCGAACAGGTTGGCAATTGGCGTGCAAAACAGCTTCACGTTATCCAGGGTCGGGCGCATGCGCATGATGCCGCTCTTGCGAATATCGAAGCGCAATTCGAGGCCGCGCATCTGCTTGAGCGTGTCTTCGGGCAGTGCCTTGAGGATGTCCAGGCCGTTGACGTCGACGAACAGGAACTTGTCCTGAAAGGCGAAGTATTCCTGCAGGTAGCGATAGCCACGGAAGGTGTTCAGCGGATACGGGATCAACGCTTCTTCTTCGGCAAAGCCCACCGGTTTGACCCGGTCACCGGGAATCTTGAACGCCATCGGCTTGCCGCTGACGCCATCGATCGGCTTGCCGGCGCCGTCGAGCGGGATCAATTCGATGCCTTCGAGGTTGCGCAGCAGGCTCAGGTAGAGCATCTGACTGATGTAACGCTCACCGGCAAAGTGCAGGCGCAATTTGCTCAGTTCCAGCTCACCGAGGTGGCCGTCGGCGCTCATTTCCAGGCGCAGGCTGAGCAGCGAGCCGTCGCCCTTCACCGAGTAGTTCAGCGCGGCCAGATCCAGCGGCAACACTTCGGTCGGGTAGCAGGTGCGGAAGCGGCAGCGCACGTCTTCGATCGGCACGCTTTCGATCGGCGTATCGCGCTCGACCTTCAACGCCGGCCCCGAACGCTTCAACGGATCGAACTGCAGAATGCTGAAAGCCGGCAGCGGCCGCATGTAGTTCGGCCACAGCAGTTGCATCAGCGAATGGCTGAGCTCAGGCAGTTCGTCATCGAGCTTCTGGCGCAGCCGCCCGGTGAGGAAGGCAAAGCCTTCGAGCAAGCGCTCGACGTCCGGATCGCGCCCGGCCTGCCCCAGATACGGCGCCAACGCAGGACTACGCTCGGCGAAACGGCGACCGAGTTGGCGCAGAGCGGTGAGTTCGCTTTGGTAGTAATGGTTAAACGACACGGGTTACCTGCCTGGTAATGGAACTCATCAAAAAAATATCCTGTAGAGCGCGACCGTTACGCCGGCGCAGAAATAACCGGCGATTAGCACGTACGGTATGAGCATGATCCAGGCGAAGGACATGTAAGCATCCGAAAACGGCCCGGCAATCAGACTGCACAGGCCATAAATCACCCATGGCACGCCGTAAAAAAGCACGAATTTCAAAGGTGCCATCCAAACCATCCGCACTGCTTGTTGCTCGGTTCGACGCTTGGCGCCACGCGACATCCACAGCGAAAACCCCAACAGCCCGGGAATGCCCCACCACAACGGGTACTGCCAATAGGTCTGGGCTGAGTCGTGCGTCGAATAAGCGCCAGTCGACAGGTCATAGGAAGAAATCGCCAGCACTGCCAACGTTGGCCACCACAAGGCCCCCATGAAAAAACCCAGTTGCGCGCGACTGAGCACGTTCTGTGGCGCCGTCATGCTGGAGGCAACGAGGCGTAGTAACCGCCGCTAATTTCGATGGCAACCAGCGAAATCAGGACCATGAACATCAACGCCCGATGCAGCCATGACTGACGCAGGCGCTTGCTGATCGCCGTGACAATCAGCAGAAAACTCAAGATCGCGATGCCGCCGAACAGATCGCTGTCGGCGATGAAGGCCAGATACATGCGCATCTCGTCAGACACGGCAATCATGGGCAAAACACTCCGTCCTTGAGAGTCCAGCTGCGCTGCAAGCCATCGCTCTCACGTTTGACGGAGTGCAAGGCCTGGCGCATTTCATCGGCAGTGACCAGACGCGTGCGTTCAGGCCCTTTGATGCTGAGCGAATAGCGGCAGCTGACTTGCCCATCGACGTCTTCACCGTACGACCGGTAGCTGGCCACGCTGACGCGCTCGCCCGGTGCAACCATTTGCGGCTCGATCGGCGGCAGCCAGTTGGTCGAATTCTGTGATTGCACTTGCAGCGGTACGCCGCAGCTGTTGACCAGATAAATGTCGTTCATATAAACCAGCTGCGTCGTGCAGCCCGTCAACAACAGGCCGGCCAGGGCGGTCAGCGACATCATGCAAGCGAGAAACTTCATTGGACGAGCCCTCCTTTGCTCGGGGTAATCGGCACGTACGAATCGATGAAGAGGTATTCGCTGTCCGCACCGCCGACACGATTCATCGTCAACGGCTTGCCGTCAGGGGTAGCGAAGCGCGTCCAGCCTTCGGTGACCAGACTGCCGCCCTCTGCACGCACCTGGACGAAATAGTCCGGCGGTGTCGAGCGGGTGATCTCGATGAAGTAGCCACCGTCCTCCGCACCGCGCCATACCGCATCGGGGTACGCGGGCAACACCGGCTTCGCATTATCACGACTCGACCCGACCCAGAACATCACGGCGGCGATGACGGCCAACGCACCGATCAGGCTCAGCAGATGATTGAGCCATTTCCATACCCGCAACCACGCGATCATGGTGTGCACCATGTGCGCACGTCGCGCTTGTCGAAGCCCGCACACTGATTGTTTTTGGCGATCAGGCGGTAAGCGGTTTCAGGGGTGTAGGTGAAGGAGTAGTAATTTACCCGATCCTCACCGTAGAGCCAGTAAGACGAGGAACCTTGATTGATTTCGTAAGGTTCAAAGGTCCAGATCGACGACTGCGCCGGGATGAAGTTGCTCCGCTCCATCAGCAACATCACGGCGTTGGAAACCAACGGAGTGGCAAACATCGCCAGCGCCAATAGCAGCGCCGTCAGCCCGAGAAAAAGTCGGCGCCTGGCGAAGGCGAGCAACGTGTTCAAACGGGTCATCAGGCGCATTGCTGTACCCCGCCGTCGTCGTGACCTTGAGTGTCGCGATACGACACGGCCGAATCATTGGCCTTTGTGGCATCCGCGTAAATCCCCAGCGCCAGCAAAACGGTGCATACGCACACGCCGATCAACGCCGTGATCAGCAGCAGAAGCGGCGTTGCCCGACGGCTGTGGATCGCTGGCGATTTCACCTGCGCCTGCCCGCGCAAGCGCGCGTAGGCCTTGTCGATGGCACCGGTCAGCAAAATGGCGGCAATCGTCAGGCCACCGGTGAGTGCGCAATACGCCAGGCCGCGGACGGGATACTGCGGCAGCAGGTAAAACAAAATCGCCAGCATCATGAAAATCACCAGGCCAAACTGGAGGGCCTGGCGCCGGATGAAGACCAGAATCAAATTCACAGCAACGAAAAAGTAGAAAATCAGGTACATCGCCATGCCGATGGCGACGCCACGCGAAGTCAACCCGCCGACCAGCTGTTTGTAGGCAGCCACGGCATAGCCGTTCATGAGGATATAAATCACGCAGGCCAACGCATGCACGGCCAGACCGATGACTCGACGGCTATTCATGCGCAACCCCGGCCATGGCTTTATCGGCACGCAGAATCTGCGTTTGCTGAAGGTGTGCGAGGCGACCGGATCGGGTCATGCCACCCCCTCCTGCACAGGACCGGCAGGCAACGTGCGCCGCGTCAGCAAGCGGTTTTGCCAACGCAGTTCAATGACCTGCGTGAGCAGAATCGCCAGCAACGTGACGCCACCTTGGGCCACGGTGTAGAACAGCGCACGCAACGGGTTGTGGGGCACCATCATGAACAAAATCCAGGTAACCATCAGCGCGAGCAAACCGAGCTTGGCCCACAGGCCGGGGAGAACGGCGGCCAATACATTCACCCCGAAAAAAATATAAATGAACGTGTAATGCGCGATACCGATGCCCACGCCACGCGTGGTAAAGCCGCCATTGAAGGCTTTATAGGCATCGACCACAGCGTCGTTCAGGAACGTGTATGCAACACATCCTGCGACGTGGAAAACCAGGCACATGGCAACGCGGACGTAGGTGTTCATTCCGAGTTCATGTTCCCAGAGAAAATCAGAGACAAAAGCACCATTAGTTAGGTATCACTTCATAGGCTGTGTTACTGACGAAAAAATTCGCCCAACTTTCTTTCCAGTTTGGAAGGGACAATACGAAAACTCGGCGAGACTTATCGAAGTCAACCCAGGTAATCCCCACGACTTTTTCATCCTCATAAGGCCGCATGTCCAATGAGGTTTTTGACATCAGGGGTGTACGGTATATATGCCCGGGCTGCTTAAGATCGATAAATCGGAGATAGATGAGATTGGACGACACCAGTATCGGACCCGCTCTGACCACGTCGACTTTATAGCTACCAGACTTGCTGACATTCGATACATATGCTTCACGATCAAACACATCGGCGACCAGAACAAAAAAGCCGATAGCCACGCTTACTACGAGCGCAAGAAAAACCCGCGACAGCTTCGCCGCCGAACGACCCGCCACCGACGCCAAGGTCACACCCCTGAACTCATCATGTAATACACCCCGACGGCAAACATCAGCGGGATAGCCATCACACACAGAAAATTCAGCACTTGATGAATTCTATTGTTGCGAAACTTCGGAAACAGTCCCAGTGGGTGCCGTGGCCGGGGAGCGGGCAAGCAGTGGGGTCGGATACGCGTGCGGCGGGTTTTCCTGACATTGAGCTCTCCTTAATGGGCCTTGGCGTGATGACTGTTCATTGATTAACCACACGCTGGAATATTCCAGCCCTCGTAACCTGACACCGTCGGATAGATCGCGTGAGATCCTGCCCACTGCGAGCGTTCATCCGTGGTGAATTCGTTCTGCCACAGCAGCCATTCCGACGACTTCAACAAGGTGCCGTCTTTGGCATACACCCGGAAAAACGCTTCGCTGGTGAACATCTTCGCAATGCTTCCCGCGACACCAAGCGCCGAATACTGCGGAATGTAGGACTGGATGTAGCAAGTACCGGCGTCGTTCCAGTCCGTGGAGTACACGTGTGCAAGCCGAGACGCCGCCGTTTTCACGTAACAGGCAGCTGCAACCAAGGCAACAACAGCCGCGGCAAGCAACAGCAACGCCCTACGCCCCCACTTCACCACCGAAGAGAAACTCACGACGCTACCTGCCAACGTCGCGAGATCTGCCGTTCGACCATCCAGCGAACGCTCAAGGCCAACAGACTCATGACACTGGTCAGGGCGCTGTAAGCCATGGCTCTTACCGGGTTGTCCGGCAGGAAATAAAGCAGGATCACGCTCACCATCAACGCGATCGACACAAGTTTTGCCGAAAGCCCGGGAATAAAAAAAACAGCCGCATTGACCACAATAAAAAAATAAAACGTCAGCTCGGCCGTGACGCCAATCCCGACACCTCGATCCGTAAAACCACCCATGTGCGCTTTATAAAAAACAACAGCAAAATCATGGACGACCACGTACAGCGCACCGACCAGCAGGTAGACCGACAGACCTGCAATGACTTTTCTCAACGGCATTCTGGAATGATCCAGCTTTCCCAGCCCTCAGAGCCCGGATATAGAATCATCTCGCCGTGAAACTCCGGGGCAACACCTGGATTGCCTTCCCTCATCCACAGATACCACTCAGACGTTTTCAACAGTTGTCCATCTGTTGCGTAAACACGGTAGAAAGACCGACTGCTGGACAGCTCGAAAATACTGCCCACCACACCCAGGAATGCGTAATCAGCTGCGTATCGGGAGATATGGCATTTAGCCGATTCACTGTCATAGATTTTCAGTGGCTTGGCCGTCAGCGAACTGAACACCTTCAACACGATGAACGTCAGCAGACACAACGGCACTGCCATCAGGAGAACGCGCGCGGATGTTCTGGTGGAGCGTGCAGCAGGCTTGCCAGACATCGGGGTTCTCCTTAGTTGACTTTCACTTGACCGCTGCCATCCAGGCGCGCGGAAAAACTGACCTGACGCTTGAATCCTTCAACTTCCAGCAGGCCTTCAATGCTGAAGGCCAGGCGCAGTTGGTCGTGATCACGCGGCAGGGAAATGACACGCACGTTGCTCAGGCGCGGCTCGTAGGCTTCGATGAAGCTTTCGATGGCCAGGCGGGCCTGACTCAAGGAGTCGTGCAGGCTCAGGCGCATGTCATTGAGATCGGGCAACCCGTAGTCGGCCAGCGTTTGCACGCTGCCGGCCCGGGTGCTGAGCATTTTGGCCAGATGGGCAGCCACTGACGCCATGGCACAAGCCTCAAGGCTGTTGCCCTTGCGTAGTTGCGCGTCGCCGTTGAGGCGTTCGAACAGGCTGCCGTATCCGTCCATGAGTCGCTCTTACTCTTTGTCCAGCTTGCCAACCAGCGACAGGGTGAAATCGGCACCCATGTACTTGAAGTGCGGACGCACGTTCAAGCTCACGCGGTACCAGCCTGGCTCGCCTTCAACGTCGCTGACGATGATTTGCGCAGCGCGCAGCGGACGACGGCCACGTACTTCGGCGCTTGGGTTTTCCTGGTCGGCGACGTACTGACGGATCCACTTGTTGAGTTCCAGCTCGAGGTCGGTACGTTCTTTCCACGAACCGAGTTGCTCGCGCTGCAGCACTTTCAAGTAGTGAGCCAGGCGGTTGACGATCATCATGTACGGCAGTTGGGTGCCGAGCTTGTAGTTCAGCTCTGCCGCCTTGCCTTCTGCGCTGATGCCGAAGAACTTCGGCTTCTGCACCGAGCTGGCGGAGAAGAACGCCGCGTTGTCGGAGCCTTTACGCATGGTCAGGGAGATGAAGCCTTCCTCGGCCAGTTCGTATTCACGACGGTCGGAAACCAGAACCTCAGTAGGGATCTTGGTTTCGATTTCGCCCATGCTTTCGAAGTGGTGCAACGGCAGGTCTTCAACCGCGCCACCGCTCTGCGGGCCGATGATGTTCGGGCACCAGCGGAATTTGGCGAAGCTGTCGGTCAGCTTGGTGCCGAACGCGTAAGCGGTGTTGCCCCACAGGTAGTGCTCGTGGCTGTTGGCAACGGTTTCCTTGTACACGAACGATTTGACCGGGTTTTCTTCCGGATCGTACGGGTTACGCAGCAGGAAACGCGGCACGGTCAGGCCAACATAACGGGAGTCTTCCGAGGTACGGAAGCTCTGCCATTTGGCGAATTGCGGGCCTTCGAAGTGGTCTTTCAGATCTTTCAGATCCGGCAGGCCGGTGAAGCTTTCCAGACCGAAGAATTTCGGGCCGGCAGCCGCGATGAACGGTGCGTGGGACATGCACGAAACGCTGGCCACGTACTGCATCAACTTGACGTCTGGCGAGCTCGGCGACATGTAGTAGTTGGCGATGATCGCGCCTACCGGCTGACCACCGAACTGGCCGTATTCAGCGGTGTAGATGTGCTTGTACAGGCCCGACTGCATGACTTCCGGCGAATCTTCGAAATCGTCCAGCAGGTCTTCTTTCGAGACGTTGAGGATTTCGATTTTGATGTTTTCGCGGAAGTTGGTGCGGTCGACCAGCAACTGCAGACCACGCCACGACGATTCCAGAGCCTGGAAATCCGGGTGGTGGAGGATCTCGTCCATCTGACGGCTGAGCTTGGCATCGATCTCGGCGATCATGCGGTCAACCATGGCTTTCTTGACCGGCTCACCGTTGTTCTGCGGCTTGAGCAGTTCTTCGATGAACGCCGACACACCGCGCTTGGCGATGTCGTAGGCTTCGTCGTCCGGGGTCAGACGGGTTTCGGCGATGATGCTGTCGAGAATGCTGTACTCGCCGTTTTCGGCGCTCTTCTCTTGTGCTGCGCTAGTGCTCATTGTGTTGGCTTCCTTGGCTGGAGTCTCAGGCGTCCGGGGCTGCGGCGTTCAGGCCCAGCTCACCGAGTACGCGACCGCGGGATTCGTCGTCGGCGAGCACGCCTTCGATCGCTTTACGGAACGCAGGTGCGTTACCCAGCGGGCCTTTGAGGGCCACCAGCGCATCGCGCAGTTCCATCAGTTTTTTCAGCTCAGGCACTTGCTCGACCAAGCTGGCCGGGTTGAAGTCCTTCATCGAATTGACGCGCAGTTGCACAGCCAGCTCGTCGGCCTCGCCATCTTCCTGCAGACGGTTCGGCACGCTCAGCGTCAGACCCAGTTCTTGCTTGGCCAACACTTCGTCGAAGGTCATCTTGTCGATGCTGATCGGCTTGCGATCTTCGATTTTGCGATCGTCCTTGCGGTGGGTGTAGTCACCGATTGCCAGCAGCTTCAGCGGCAGTTCAATCTCTTCCTGAGCACCGCCGGTGGCGGGTTTGAAGGTGACGTTGATGCGTTCCTTGGGGGCTACCGAGCCTTCTTTGGCCATGGCTTTTCTCCTTGCGGTTGTGGCCCTGGGGCCTATTCGAGTACCACTTCGAGATCGAGGTGGCACAGCCTGCGATAAATCTCTTCCTTGCGTTCACGTACGGCATGGTTCTGCGGCAACAACTCGCAGCAACTGTGCAGCAGGTGCAGCACTTCCAATGCAAGATCGGGCTCCCAGGCATGCAGGCCTGAGTCCAGTAATGTCTGATCGAGGGTTTCCAGCTGGTTCTTGGCCAGTTCGTATTTCTTGGCCATGAAGCACAGGCGCGCGAGGGCGAACTGCCAGAAGAAGCGTTCGCGGCCGCCATGGGCCGACTGCAAGCCTTGCTTGAGCGTCTGCACGGCAGGCTTCAGGCCTTCCTTGCGCAGCAGCGGCAGAACTTCTTCGAGGGCCTTTTCCCAGGCCGGCTGGGTTTCGACGTTTTCGCTTTCGACCTTGCGCGGCGCGCTGGCGCTTTGCAGGTGCGGCATGACGTTGGCGGCGATCCACGCCCGGGTGGACGGATCGGCAAACGGCGCGCCGTCATGGAAGCGCAACTCGACAATGCCGGGCAGGCGCTGAATCAAAAGCGCGAAGTGGATTTCCACTTCGCGCATGGCCAGCTCGGCGTTGAGGTTCTGGAGACATTCCCAGACCATCCTCTGGCCATCGAACCAGAACGGCGCCTTCGCCAGGCTCGCCTCCAGTTCCACCAGCAGGTCGGCGTATTTGCCCTGATCGAAACGGTCCTGGTAGAGCTTGAGCTTTTCCAGCGGCAGGCCGCGCAACACGGTGATTTGCTCGGCGTTGCGCTCAGGCACGGCGTCGATGGTCATCCACAGCAGCGTGCGGTTCAGGCGCAGGGCGCGCAGGTCGGTGGCTTTCTGTTTGAGCCACCAGGCGCACAGCGGACGGGCGCTGTCCTGCTGGGCGCGCAGGGCTTTGTGCGCCTCGCGCTCGTTGTCGATCGGTGCGCCGGGCGCGAGCAACTGGCTGGCGGCCTGCTTGACCTGCGCCACCGCAGCGCCCACGACGCCGGGGGCCGGCTGGTTGTCGGCCGCGCGCTGGATCATGGTTTTCAGGCGACGGGAGATCGGCAGCAGCAGCGGCGAATCATCGCCCAAGTGCTCGGCACACGCGGCTTCGAGGCCGGACAGGTGTTCGGAGAGCTGCCGGAACATCGGCAACTGCTCTTTGATCGCAATGTTTTCGGTGATGACCTGCTCGAGACGCGGCACCAGCCAGCCAATGGCGGCGGCACGGGTGCGGGCTTTGAGCGGATGAACGTCGGCCCAGTTGTTTTCCGACAGATGGTGCAGCAGACCGAGACCGGCCAGCAGCCCGGGGAAGGATTCGCGCTGGTACAGCGACCACGTCAGCCAGGCGCCGACACGCAGATCCTTGGATTGGGTACGCAGCAGATTTTCGCTGTTTTCGCGGATTTTCAGCCAGTCGATCTGCCCGCTTTCGTGCATCGACGAGGCTTTGGCCAGCTCACTTTCCAGGGCCTCGAATTCGCTCGAAAAGCGTACGTCTTCGCCCGCAAAATTCTCTTTGGAAACAGAGACTTTGGCGAGTTCGAGGTAATGGGCGGAAAGTTTGCTTGAGTAGGACATCCATGGCCTTTAATTGGATTACAGTCGTGCGCCTATTGGAGTTTCAGCGGCGCGGGACAGTATCGAAGAGCAGTGACGCGACTCATCCAATTGAGTGTGTGCTCTATCAAGTGCGCGCATCGTAATCACTATGATGGCCACTAGCAAGCATCTGGTTAAACAACAAGACGAAGTGTTCATTGCTGCTTGTAGGAGATCGCCCTATATGTGACAGGGGAATCCCTGATATCAATTTATATTTGCCCTGATCGCTACGCTCGGCCGTAACCATTGAGCTAGAGCGGCCCGATGAGGGCGGTCGGGGCACTTCGAACATCCGTACCAAAACATGTGTGAAAGCATGCCTGCACTTGCAGGAAATAGAAGTAGGAATTTTCCTAGAAATGCTGGTCATCTATCAACCCGTTGCCGGTGACAACAGGCAAAAGCAAAAGTGCCATCAATTTGATAGCATTTTTGTTTTTCGCTAAACTTTGTTTCCACCCGGTAATAAACGGCGAACTGTTGCGATTATCCGCAAAACTTCTTTGAAAGTTTTCTCTGACAGCTGTCGGGGAATGTTCTTACTTCAATTTGTTTCCACGCCAATAGCGTCGCCGTCAGGGAAAGTCATTATATTGTCACCCGCCATCATCAACTGATGGCACTCATCATTGATATGGACATTGCACATGGACGACAACAGAAGGCCCATCAAGACGCGGTCGGCGGGCTGGGCGAAGTACATCACTCAACGATTGGTCAACAGCGACATCTCCCCCAACCAGATCTCCGTGGTCAGCATCGTTTTTGCCTTGTTCGGCGCCATAGCGCTCAACATCGACAATGGCGCGGCGGGTGCGATCTGTTGCGCGGTGGCGATTCAATTGCGCCTGTTGTGCAATCTGTTCGACGGCATGGTGGCCATTGAAGGTGGCAAACAATCCGCCATCGGCAGTCTCTACAACGAGTTCCCGGATCGGCTCGCGGACAGCCTGCTGATCGTCGGGCTCGGTTACGCCATCGGCCAGTCCGATCTCGGCTGGTTTGCCGCGCTGGCCGCTGCGCTGACCGCTTATGTCCGGGTGTTCGGCGGTTCGCTGGGGCTGGCGCAGAGTTTCATCGGGCCGATGGCCAAACAGCATCGAATGGCAGTGATGACCCTGAGTTTGCTGTTGAACGCCGTCGAAGCCAGCCTTTATGCCACGCATTACATCCTGCTGATCGCGCTGATCATTATCGCCATCGGTTCCGTCGCCACGTGCGTTACGCGCACGCTGGCCATCGCCAGGCAATTGAAGGGGAATCACCATGTGGATCAGTAATGCGCTGATTTCGCTGCTGCGCTTCTTGATCGGTGTGACCGCGCGCTGGGAGAGTCCACCGGATCTGTCGCGCCAGCGTATTTATTTCGCCAACCACACCAGCCACATGGACACCCTGGCGATCATTGCCGCATTGCCACCGGAGGCGCGAATCGACGTAAAACCGGTGGCCGCCGCCGATTACTGGGGCAAGAACCGCTTTCTCCGGTACATCTCGCAAAAAGGCCTGAACGCCGTGTTGATCGAGCGTAACCCGGCCCCGGGCGTCAACGTGCTGGAACCGATTTTCGACGTGGTTCGCGCGGGCCATTCGATCATTATTTTCCCCGAGGGCACCCGCTCTACCCAAGCGCTGCCCGCTGAATTCAAATCCGGCCTGTTTCGTCTGGCCGAGTCATTCCCTGACGTCGATCTGGTGCCGATCTACCTGGAAAACCTGCACCGCTCGATGCCTAAAGGCAAACACGTACCGCTGCCGATCATTTGTACGATCCGCATCGGCGACCCACTGCCAAGAATTGCCGGAGAAGAAAAACAAGTGTTTCTGGAACGGGCGCGTGACGCCATCGTGAGGTTGTCTAAATGAGTCTGGAAACCAAATTCCTCTGGTTCTTCGCCGCCATCGCCGGGTTGCTGGCGATCGCTTCGTCGATCGGTTACGTGCTGGCCCGACGGGCAAAAAGCGAGAGTTCGATAGCGACCATCGAGAACCTCAACCAACGGGTGAATGCCTGGTGGGGGATGGTCATCATCTTCTTCGTTTCGTGGCTGCTGGGACCTAACGCAACGGTAGTGCTGTTTGCGTTTATCTCGCTGTTCGCGCTGCGTGAGTTCATTACCCTGGCGCCCACCGCACGCGGTGACCACAACGCGCTGTTTTCGGCGTTCTTCATCCTGATCCCGCTGCAATACCTGTTGATCGGTATGCACTGGTACTCGATGTTCACCTTGCTGGTGCCGGTGTATGCCTTCCTGTTGCTGCCGGCGATTGCCGTGCTGAGCCAGGACACCGAGGGTTTCCTAGAGCGTACGGCGAAGATTCAGTGGGGCGTGATGATCTGCCTCTACTGCATCAGCCACGCCCCGGCGCTGTTGCTTCTGGACCTGCGAGGTTTCCAGGGCCAGAACGCCTTGCTGCTGTTCTATCTGGTGTTTGTGGTACAGATGAGCGATGTGCTGCAGTACGTGTTCGGCAAGCTGTTCGGCAAACACAAAGTCGCACCGCTGGTGAGCCCGTCGAAAACCGTCGAGGGCCTGGTCGGCGGTGGCTTGAGCGCTACGCTGATTGGCGGCTGCATGTTCTGGATGACGCCGTTCAACTTCTGGCAATCATTGCTGATGTCGCTGGTGATCGTGGTGATGGGCTTCCTCGGCGGCCTGGTGATGTCGGCCATCAAGCGCAGCCTGAGCGCGAAAGACTGGGGCACGATGATCAAGGGCCACGGCGGCATGCTGGATCGGATGGACTCGATCTGCTTCGCCGCACCGATCTTCTTCCACCTGACCCGGTACTTCTTCTCGGCCTGACCCGAGCAAGATCATCAGGCATAAAAAATGGGCATCCGACCGCAATCGGTATGCCCATTTTTTTATGCCGCGCGCCCCGCTATTCGGGGGCGATCGCCGCCCTTATGGATTGACGCTGTCTTTCAACGATTTGCCTGGCTTGAACGCAACGGTGTTGCTGGCCTTGATTTTCACCGGCTCGCCGGTTTGCGGGTTTTTGCCGGTACGGGCGCCGCGGTGGCGTTGCAGGAAGGTGCCGAAGCCTACCAGCGTCACGCTGTCCTTGCGGTGCAGAGCGCCGGTGATTTCTTCGAGAACGGCGTTGAGCACGCGGTTGGCCTGCTCTTTGGTCAGATCTGCTTTTTCAGCGATTGCAGCGGCGAGTTCTGGTTTACGCATTAGTGAAGCCCCTTTGACGGTTTTTTGTTGTTATGTCCGTGCTGTTCTCGTTGGAACAGCGCCCAAGGCGCCGCAGGCTCTACTCTGCGGCAGACGGGAGTGAGAATGGCACGCGGACAAGGCCTGCGCCAGTCTCACTACGACCTTTGTGGGGGCAAAAGCGGGGTGATTCCGACAGAACGACCGGTATTTACGCCAGCAAGGCCGGAAGCTGTTTGTTCAGGGCAAGTTTTTCCATCACCGCCGCCCCGGTCAGTGCGTAACCGAGCAACTGGCCGTCGGCGCCGTGGCACAGCGCCTTGATGTCGGCGCCCTGCCCTTCAACGCTCCAGACGCCTTCGCTACCGCGTGGCGGCGGCGAAACCACCAGTGGGCACACCGGGGTTTTCACGGTGATCGGCATCGGGCCATAGTTCACCGCAGTCGGGTTGCCTGCCAGGGTTTGTGCCAGCGCTCGCGCACAGCTCATGAGGGGCATCACGTACAGAAGATTCAGCCCATCGACCTCGGCGCAATCGCCCAGGGCGTAGATATTGGCGTGGGAAGTCTTCAAATGACGATCAACCACGACGCCGCGATTGACCTGTACACCAGCCGCGGCCGCCAGATCGATGCGCGGACGCAGGCCGATCGCCGAGACCACCACATCGCAGGCAATGACCTGGCCATCGGACAGGTGTGCTTCGAGACCATCGGCGACTTTCTGCAGACGGGTCAGCACCGGACCGAGGTGGAATTTCGCCCCGAGGCTTTCCAGCCCGGCCTGTACCGCTGCCGCCGCAGCCGGGTGCAGCAAGGTCGGCATGACCTGCTCGCAGGGTGCGACCAATTGCACTTCGTAGCCGCCGAGGATCAGGTCGTTGGCAAACTCGCAGCCAATCAAACCGGCACCGAGCAGCAACACCCGGCGCTTGCCGGCCGCGGCGGTGCGGAAGCGTGCGTAGTCTTCGAGATCGTTGATCGGGAACACCAGATCGCTGGCGTCGCCCTCGATCGGTACGCGCACGGTTTCCGCGCCCCAGGCAAGAATCAGGTCGCGATAGGGCACGGCTTCTTCGCCAATCCACAGGCGCTTGTGGCCGGCGTCGATGCCGCTGATGCGCGTGTGGGTACGCACTTCGGCCTTCAACTGCTCGGCCATGGCGCCGGGTTCAGCCATGCTCAGGCCGTCGGCATCCTTGTTCTTGCCGAAGCCGGTGGAGAGCATCGGCTTGGAGTAAGAGCGACCGTCATCGGCAGTGATCAACAGCAGCGGGGTTTCGCTGTCGAGTTTGCGAAACTCGCGGGCCAGGTTATAGCCCGCCAGGCCGGTGCCGATGATGACGACAGGTGCGCTCATGCCTTACTCCTTTGGATTTACTTAGTTGATTTCGATCATTTCGAAGTCCATCTTGCCGACGCCGCAGTCCGGGCACAGCCAGTCTTCCGGCACGTCCTGCCACAGGGTGCCCGGCGCAATGCCGTCATCCGGCCAGCCGTCGGCTTCGTTGTAGATCAGGCCGCAGACCACACATTGCCACTTTTTCATTCAGGTACTTCCTCAGGGTTCAGGCTTATTGCCGGCGCGGACGGTCGATGGGTTGTGCGCTGCCATCCGGCTCAGGGCGTTTTGTACTGATGGAGCCGGGCAGATGCAAGCCTGTTCGGCGCAACGGCGCCCCGGATCGCTCAATATCGCAGCCTGCCATGGTAAGCTCGCCGCCTCATTTGCGGCCAATAATGACTCATTGTGCAACAGACTAATCCCGCCCCGGCCCCGCTCTGGCTGACTCAAAGCCGACTGACGCCCCTCCCCGATTCGTTGACCCTCGACTGGCTGTTCGACGAAGGCTCGCTGACCCGCCGACTCACACGTTTGTCCAACGATGGCTTCAGCGTGACGCCATTGTTCGAAGGCTGGGACACCCTGCGCGCCGATGAATGTACGGCGCTGGATCTGGCCGAAGGCAGCGAAGGCTGGGTGCGCGAGGTGTATTTGCGTGGCCACGGCGAGGCTTGGGTGTTTGCCCGCAGCGTCGCCTCGCGCGCCGCGTTGCAGGGCGACGGTTTGCACATGGACGAACTCGGCAGTCGCTCGCTGGGCGAATTGCTGTTCAGTGATCAGGCCTTCCAGCGCCGCGCCCTCGAAGTCTGTCACTACCCTGAAGAATGGCTGCCGACCGCCGCGAAAGCGCCTGCACTGTGGGGCCGTCGTTCGCGTTTCGACCGTGGCGCGCTGAGCGTGCTGGTCGCGGAAATCTTCCTGCCGAGCCTGTGGCGCACCGCCCGCGCCCATCCGGAGAATTGCTGATGTATCAGAGCCTGCTCAAGTCCCTGAACCGTTTGAACCCGCGCGCCTGGGATTTCATTCAGCTGACCCGGATGGACAAGCCGATCGGTATTTACCTGCTGCTGTGGCCAACGCTGTGGGCGCTATGGATTGCCGGTAAAGGTTCGCCGTCGCTGGCCAACGTGGTGATTTTCGTCCTCGGCGTGGTGCTGACCCGCGCCGGCGGCTGCGTGATCAACGACTGGGCCGATCGCAAGGTCGACGGCCACGTCAAACGCACCGCGCAACGGCCATTGGCTGCGGGCAGGATCAGTTCGAAAGAAGCGCTGGTGTTTTTCGCGCTGTTGATGGGCGTGAGTTTTTTGCTGGTGCTATGCACCAACGCGCCGACCATTTGGTTGTCGCTGGGCGGTCTGGCGCTGGCCTTCACCTATCCGTTCATGAAGCGCTACACCTATTACCCGCAAGTAGTGCTGGGCGCGGCGTTCTCGTGGGGCATGCCGATGGCGTTCACCGCCGAAACCGGCGAACTGCCGGCGGCGGCGTGGTTGCTGTGGATCGCCAACCTGTTGTGGACGGTGGGTTACGACACCTATTACGCGATGACCGACCGTGATGATGACTTGAAGATTGGCGTGAAGTCGACGGCGATTCTGTTTGGCGAGGCAGATCGGGTGATCATCCTCAGTTTGCAGGCGTTGTCGCTGGGTTGCCTGTTGCTGGCGGGATCGAAGTTCGAGCTGGGTGTCTGGTTCCATCTCGGCTTGCTGGTGGCTGCCGGGTGTTATGCATGGGAGTTCTGGTACACCCGCGATCGTGACCGCATGCGCTGCTTCAAAGCGTTTTTGCACAACCACTGGGCCGGGTTGGCGATTTTCGTCGGGATCGTGCTGGATTACGCACTGCGCTGACTGAAAAGATCGCAGCCTGCGGCAGCTCCTACAGGGCGTACACATTCCAATGTAGGAGCTGCCGAAGGCTGCGATCTTTTGCGTTACTTGGCTTTGGCGACTTTCCAGGCGCCGTCCATTTTGCCGTCACCGGTCATGTCACCGGCCTTCTTGTCCATCACGAAGGTGTACAGCGGCATGCCTTGGTAGGCCCACTGCATCTTGCCGTCGTCGCGTTTGATGACAGTCCAGTCACCCATCGACTTGTCACCCGCCGTCGCCATCAACGGCGGCCAGTTGGTTGCGCACTTGTCGTTGCACATCGACTTGCCGCCCGAGTCCTTGGCGAAGGTGTACAGGGTCATGCCTTTGTGGTCGGTGTACATGCCGTCCTTCTCCATCGCAGGATCTGCAGCCATCGCAAATCCAGGCAGCGTCAGGGCAGCAGCCATCAGCAGGGCTTTGAAAGAAACAGTCATTTGAGTCATGGAAACCTTCTTTTGTGGTTGTCAGGATTCGGACTTAGAGCTTAGTTCAGGATCACGCGAAACGCCGGGCGACTAAAATACTGTCACACGACTGCAATAATTCCGTTATCTAATGCGGCGCAAGACAGTTAAATGACAAGAGGATTAAGGCATGGTTGGCAGGAGCATTCTGATCGTCGACGACGAAGCGCCCATTCGCGAAATGATCGCCGTTGCGTTGGAAATGGCCGGCTATGACTGCCTCGAGGCAGAGAACTCGCAGCAGGCGCACGCCATCATCGTTGACCGCAAGCCGGACCTGATCCTGCTCGACTGGATGCTGCCCGGCACCTCCGGTATCGAGCTGGCCCGCCGCCTCAAGCGTGACGAGCTGACCGGGGACATCCCGATCATCATGCTCACCGCCAAGGGCGAAGAGGACAACAAGATTCAGGGCCTGGAAGTCGGCGCCGACGACTACATCACCAAACCTTTTTCCCCGCGCGAACTGGTTGCACGCCTGAAAGCCGTGCTGCGTCGCGCCGGCCCGACCGATGGCGAAGCGCCAATCGAAGTCGGTGGCCTGCTGCTCGACCCGATCAGCCACCGCGTGACCATCGACGGCAAACCGGCCGAGATGGGCCCGACCGAATACCGTCTGCTGCAATTCTTCATGACCCACCAGGAACGCGCCTACACCCGTGGCCAGTTGCTGGATCAGGTCTGGGGCGGCAACGTCTACGTTGAAGAACGCACCGTCGACGTGCACATCCGCCGCCTGCGCAAGGCCCTCGGCGACGCCTACGAAAATCTGGTACAAACCGTGCGCGGCACCGGCTACCGGTTTTCCACGAAAGCATAAAAAAGCAGCTGCAAGCTTCTAGCTACAAGCGGCAAGTTGAAGCCGATCCGCTTTAGCTTGAAGCTTGTGGCTTGAAACTTGAAGCTGCGGCTAAGGACGCCCCCGTGAATCAAAACTGGCATGGCACCCTGATTCGCCACATGCTGTTGCTGGTCACCGCCTGCCTGGTGATAGGCCTGATCACCGGCTATTACGGCTGGAGCCTGGCGGCAGGTCTGGGCATTTATCTGGGCTGGACGCTCAAGCAATTGCTGCGGCTGCACGAGTGGCTGCGCCAGCATCAACCGGACGAAGCACCGCCCGATGGCTATGGTCTGTGGGGCGAAGTGTTCGACAGCATCTATCACCTGCAACGCCGCGACCAACGCGTGCGCGGGCGTCTGCAAGCGGTGATCGACCGGGTGCAGGAGTCCACTGCCGCGCTGAAAGACGCGGTGATCATGCTCGACAGCGACGGCAACCTGGAATGGTGGAACCGCGCCGCCGAAACCCTGCTCGGTCTGAAGACCCCGCAGGACAGTGGCCAGCCGGTGACCAACCTGGTGCGGCATCCGCGCTTCAAGGAATACTTCGAGCAGGACAGCTACGCCGAGCCGCTGGAAATCCCTTCGCCGACCAATGATCGCGTACGCATTCAGCTGTACCTGACCCGCTACGGCAACAACGAACACCTGATGCTGGTGCGCGACGTCACGCGCATCCATCAGCTGGAACAGATGCGCAAAGACTTCATCGCCAACGTCTCCCACGAATTGCGCACGCCGCTGACGGTGATCTGCGGCTATCTGGAAACCCTGCTCGACAACGTCGAGGAAGTGAACCCGCGCTGGAGCCGCGCCCTGCAGCAGATGCAGCAACAGGGCGGACGCATGCAGACGCTGCTCAACGATTTGTTGCTGCTGGCGAAACTGGAAGCCACTGATTACCCGTCGGACAACCAGCCGGTGCAGGTCGACGCCCTGCTGCAATCGATCAAGGGTGATGCGCAGCAGTTGTCCGGTTCAAAGAATCAGCGCATCAGCCTCGAAGCCGACGCCGGCCTGCTGCTCAAGGGCAGCGAAGCGGAGTTGCGCAGTGCGTTCTCCAATCTGGTGTTCAACGCCGTGAAGTACACCCCGGCCGAGGGCAACATCCGCATTCGCTGGTGGGGCGACGATCAGGGCGCGCACCTCAGCGTGCAGGATTCCGGGATCGGCATCGACAGCAAACACCTGCCGCGCCTGACCGAACGTTTCTACCGCGTCGACTCCAGCCGCAACTCCAACACCGGCGGCACCGGGCTGGGTCTGGCCATCGTCAAACACGTATTGCTGCGCCACCGCGCACGCATGGAGATCAGCAGCGTGCCCGGTCATGGCAGCACCTTCACCTGCCATTTCGCCCCGGCGCAAGTGGCCAGCGCACGGGCGATCAGCGCCGCTGAGTAATGTCGCACTAGGCAATCGCCAGGTCAGCCGCTACATTGGCTGACTTGTGCCTGCCTTTCAGGCGCGACTTTTACCTCTCTTGAATCACACGGAACCCGCAAAACTCCATCATGGACCCTTCCCCTGGCTTGTCCCTCGCAACAATATTCGCCGATTTCGGCATGATCCTTTTTGCTCTGATCCTGGTTTTGCTCAACGGTTTTTTCGTTGCGGCGGAATTCGCCATGGTCAAACTGCGCTCGACCCGGGTCGAGGCCATCGCCGACAAAAACGGCTGGCGCGGGCATATCCTGCGCACCGTACACAGTCAGCTCGATGCGTACCTCTCGGCGTGTCAGCTCGGTATTACCCTCGCCTCCCTTGGCCTGGGTTGGGTCGGTGAGCCGGCCTTTGCGCACATTCTCGAGCCGCTGCTGAGCGCGGTCGGCGTGCAGTCGCCGGAAATCGTCAAAGGCGTGTCGTTCTTCACCGCGTTCTTCATCATTTCGTACCTGCACATCGTCGTCGGCGAGCTGGCCCCGAAATCGTGGGCGATCCGCAAACCCGAGCTGCTGTCGCTGTGGACGGCGGTGCCGCTGTACCTGTTCTACTGGGCGATGTACCCGGCGATCTACCTGCTCAACGCCAGCGCCAACGCGATTCTGCGCATCGCCGGTCAAGGTGAGCCAGGCCCGCACCATGAACACCATTACAGCCGCGAAGAACTGAAATTGATCCTGCACTCCAGCCGTGGCCAGGACCCGAGCGATCAAGGCATGCGTGTTCTGGCGTCGGCGGTGGAAATGGGCGAGCTGGAAGTGGTCGACTGGGCCAACTCCCGCGAAGACCTGATCACGCTGGAATTCAACGCGCCGCTGAAAGAAATCCTGGCGATGTTCCGTCGCCACAAGTTCAGCCGTTATCCGGTATACGACAGCGAGCGCCAGGAGTTCGTCGGCCTGCTGCACATCAAGGATCTGCTGCTGGAACTGGCGGCGCTGGACCACATTCCCGAGTCGTTCAACCTGGCCGAACTGACCCGTCCGCTGGAGCGCGTGTCGCGGCACATGCCGCTGTCGCAGTTGCTGGAGCAGTTCCGCAAGGGCGGCTCGCACTTCGCCGTGGTCGAGGAAGCTGATGGCAACATCATCGGCTACCTGACCATGGAAGACGTGCTGGAGGTGCTGGTCGGCGACATTCAGGACGAACACCGCAAGGCTGAGCGCGGGATCCTCGCGTATCAGCCGGGCAAGTTGCTGGTGCGTGGCGACACGCCGCTGTTCAAGGTGGAACGCCTGCTGGGCATCGACCTCGACCACATCGAAGCGGAAACCCTCGCCGGGCTGGTCTACGAAACCCTGAAACGGGTGCCGGAAGAGGAAGAAGTGCTGGAAGTCGAAGGCCTGCGGATCATCATCAAGAAGATGAAAGGGCCGAAGATTGTGCTGGCGAAGGTGTTGATGCTGGATTGAGTGCAATGCGGGTGACCGCATTGCCTGTTAAAAGATCGCAGCCTTCGGCAGCTCCTACAGGGATCGCATTTCCATGTAGGAGCTGCCGCAGGCTGCGATCTTTTGCTTTTTACTGTTTGCCCAACGCAAAGTTGGGCAACGCCCCCAGCGGCTGGTTGAACTGGTAGGGAATCGACACCAGCCCCGCCCCGCTGTTGCGCTGCACCACAAAGTGCAGGTGCGGGCCGCTGCTGTTGCCGGTGTTGCCCGACAGCGCCAACGGACTGCCCACCGTCACCCTCTGCCCTTCGCGCACGCTCACCGAACCTTGCTTGAGGTGCAGGTACACGCCCATCGTGCCGTCGTCATGCAGCACCCGCACAAAATTGCCGGACGCATCGTTGCCGCGCCCGCTCTGCGAGTTTTCAGTTTTCACCACCACCCCTGCCCGCGCGGCAATGATCGGCGTGCCGACCGGCATGGCAATGTCCATCGCGTACTTGTTCTTCGGCCCGTAGTGGCTGTATTGGCCGTTGGCGCCTTGGCTCAGGCGGAACGGCCCACCGCGCCATGGCAGCGGATAACGATAGCCCTGCGCGGTGCCGGCAGGGTCACCGAGGGAATAGTGAAATTGCGGCGTGTACACCAGCGGCTGCTTGCCGGACACCGCCGTCAGCAACGCCAACCGCGTATTGCTGCGCGCCGGCAGCACCCGGCGGATGGTTTGCGCCGGCGCGCCGCGCACGTTGCTCATCCCGGTAAACGCCAGCGCCACCTCGACCGGCGCGTACAGATCGTTGCGCACGAAGACCACGTCGGCGCCCTTCTGCTTTTTGATGTCGAGGTATACCTGACGCTCCAGGCGCTCGACCATCCGGTCCTGAAAGACGAACACCTGCGCGCCTTTGCTCGGCCGGTCGCTGTAGGAGACCACGCCGTTGGCATCGGTGGATTTGTAAATGGTCATGGCCACAGCCGAGGTGGAGGCCATGAAGAGACCACAGAGAAACAGCAGGCGCGCGAGCATGGGCAAGAGTCTGTCGAAGTAAGGCCTGGGAGTGAGCCTAGCAGTTGTGACAGACCAGGCTAGTCGACAGATGTTTCAATTTGCCCAGCGCACACAGCAAAAGATCGCAGCCTGCGGCAGCACCTACAGGGAAATGCATTCCCATGTAGGAGCTGCCGCAGGCTGCGATCTTTTCTGGCGCCTCGATTACGCGCCGGGAACGAAGTGCTTCTGCGCCGTGCCGCGAGCGATCAGGCGGGAGATGTAGTCGAGCTTCTGCGCATCCTGGTCGACAAAACGGAAGGTCAGTTGCAGCCAGTCGCTGTCGGCTTTCTGCTCATGCGCGACGATGGCGTGCAGGTAACCGTTGAGGCGGGCGATTTCAGCATTGTCGCCCTGCTCCAGGTCGAGCACGGCGCTGTCGAGGATCTGCGGCAGGGTGTCGGTGCGTTTGATCACCAGCAGCGCTTCCTTGATGCTCAACGCCTTGATCACGCATTGTTGGGTGCCGCTCGGCAGACGCAGTTGACCCTGACCACGACCACCGGCCGGCGCTTTCGACGCTGCGGGGGCCTGCACCGGTGGGCTGTTGAGCAAACCACGCGACGGCGCTGCAGCTGCTGGCGCAGCGGCAGCCGGTTTGGCGAACGGGTTGACCGCCGCTGCCGGTGCGCCGCCGACCACAGCAGGCTTGCCACCGGTCAATGCGCTCAGCGAATCGTTGCCGAACGCCGAGTTCATCTTGGTCGGCGCGCTGTTCATCAGGGTGTCGAGCTTGCCGACCTTGTTCAGCGCCTGTTTGACCTTGGTCAGCAGTTGCTCGTTGGTGAACGGCTTGCTGACGTAGCCGGAAACGCCGGCCTGAATCGCCTGCACGACGTTTTCCTTGTCGCCACGGCTGGTGACCATGACGAACGGCATAGTCTTGAGATTGTCTTGCTCGCGGCACCAGGTCAGCAGTTCAAGACCGGACATTTCCGGCATTTCCCAGTCGCACAAGACCAGGTCGAACGCCTCTTTGGCCAGCATGGCCTGAGCCTTTTTACCGTTGACGGCGTCCTCGGTGCGGATCCCCGGGAAGTAATTACGCAGGCACTTTTTCACCAGGTCACGAATGAACGAAGCATCGTCCACGACCAACACACTGATCTTGCTCATCCAACACCCCTATTAAAATCCCGGCAAGCATAACGCTGGCTGATGGCACATTGCCAAAACTCTTCAGTCACGCCGGGACTTTTCGTTCGCGGGTGCTGCTTTTTAATTCGATCTGCCTTGTGAAAAGCAGAAACAAAAACGCCCGGCCAAAGGGCCGGGCGCTTTTCTCAGGCAATCTTACTTATCGTCAGCATCGCCCGGAACATTAGCGGTTTCGCCGCTTGTGCCCTCAACTTCTTCCTTCATGCGCTTGAGGCCCATGTGGCGCACGTCGGTACCGCGCACCAGGTAGATGACCAATTCGGAGATGTTGCGTGCGTGGTCACCGATGCGTTCCAGCGAACGCAGCACCCAGATGATGCTCAAGACCCGCGAGATAGAGCGCGGATCTTCCATCATGTAGGTCGCCAGCTCACGCAGGGCGGTTTTGTATTCGCGGTCGATGATCTTGTCGTACTGCGCCACCGACAACGCCAGATCGGCGTCGAAACGGGCAAATGCGTCCAGCGCATCACGGACCATGTTGCGTACCTGGTCGCCAATGTGACGAACCTCGACGTAACCGCGCGGCGCTTCACCTTCTTCGCACAACTGAATGGCGCGACGAGCGATCTTGGTCGCTTCGTCACCGATGCGCTCAAGGTCGATCACCGACTTGGAGATGCTGATGATCAGACGCAAGTCGGACGCCGCCGGCTGACGACGGGCGAGAATGCGCAGGCATTCTTCGTCGATGTTGCGTTCCATCTGGTTGATCTGGTCATCGATCTCGCGCACCTGCTGAGCCAGACCGGAGTCGGCCTCGATCAGCGCGGTCACCGCGTCGTTGACCTGCTTCTCGACCAGCCCGCCCATGGCCAGGAGGTGGCTGCGCACTTCCTCAAGCTCAGCATTGAACTGCGCAGAGATGTGATGGGTAAGGCCTTCCTTAGAAATCATTGTGTTCGCTCCGCAAAAGCTTTAACCAAGAGCTGCAAGCTACAAGCTGCAAGCTGAAATTTGTCGTTACGCTGAACCGCTTGGACTTGCCGCTCGCAGCTTGAAGCTCGCGGCTGCTTCAATCAGCCGTAGCGCCCCGTGATGTAGTCTTCGGTCTGTTTCTTCGCCGGATTGGTGAACAGGGTGTCGGTGTCGCCGAATTCCACCAGTTTGCCCATGTACATGAACGCCGTGTAGTCCGAAACCCGCGCAGCCTGTTGCATGTTGTGCGTAACGATGACGATGGTGAACTTGGATTTCAGCTCGTAGATCAGCTCTTCGACTTTCAGCGTCGAGATCGGGTCGAGGGCCGAGCACGGTTCATCGAGCAGCAGCACTTCCGGCTCAACCGCGATGGTACGGGCGATCACCAGACGTTGTTGCTGACCACCGGACAGGCCGAGTGCCGACTCGTGCAGACGGTCTTTGACTTCGTCCCACAGTGCCGCGCCTTTCAATGCCCACTCGACCGCTTCGTCGAGGATGCGCTTCTTGTTGATGCCCTGAATGCGCAGGCCGTACACGACGTTTTCGTAGATGGTTTTCGGGAACGGGTTGGGCTTCTGGAACACCATGCCGACGCGGCGACGCAGTTCGGCAACGTCTTCGCCCTTGCGATAGATGTTGTTGCCGTACAGGTTGATCGCGCCTTCTACGCGGCAGCCGTCAACCAGATCATTCATGCGGTTGAAAGTGCGCAGCAGCGTCGATTTACCGCAGCCGGACGGGCCGATGAACGCGGTCACGCGCTGTTTCGGAATGTTCATGCTGACGTCGAACAGGGCTTGTTTGTCGCCGTAGTACAGGCTCAGGCCGGGTACTTCGATGGCCACGGTTTCCTGTTCGAGGTTGAGGCTCTGCTTGTCGCGGCCCAGGGCGGACATGTTGATGCCGTGGGTATGTGCTTCGTGCTGCATGGGAGGCTCCCTGTGCTAACAAATTCGGTTCGGTTTTTTGTAGGAGTGAGCCTGCTCGCGATTCAGGCGCTGCGGTTTATCTATGAAACCGCGGTGTTGCCATCGCGAGCAGGCTCACTCCTACATAAGAAATCAGCTATCCAGTGCTTTGTATTTTTCGCGCAGGTGGTTGCGGATATATACCGCCGACAGGTTCAACGTGGCGATCACCAGCACCAGCAACAGCGCCGTGGCGTACACCAGCGGGCGGGCCGCCTCGACGTTCGGGCTCTGGAAGCCGACGTCATAAATGTGGAAGCCCAGGTGCATGATCTTCTGATCCAGGTGCAGGTACGGGTAGTTGCCGTCCACCGGCAGCGACGGCGCCAGTTTCACCACACCCACCAGCATCAGCGGCGCCACTTCACCGGCGGCGCGGGCCACGGCGAGGATCATGCCGGTCATCATCGCCGGGCTGGCCATCGGGATCACAATCTTCCACAAGGTTTCAGCCTTGGTCGCGCCGAGGGCCAACGAGCCTTCACGCACGGTACGCGGAATACGCGCCAGACCTTCCTCGGTCGCCACAATCACCACCGGCACCGCCAGCAGCGCCAGCGTCAGCGAGGCCCAGAGCAGACCCGGTGTACCGAAGGTCGGTGCCGGCAGTGCTTCCGGGAAGACCAAGCGGTCGACCGAACCACCGAGCACGTAAACGAAGAAGCCCAGACCGAACACACCGTAAACGATCGCCGGAACGCCGGCGAGGTTGTTCACCGCGATACGGATGATCCGCGTCAGGGTGTTCTGTTTGGCGTATTCACGCAGGTACACCGCCGCCAGCACGCCGAACGGGGTGACGATCATCGCCATGATCAGGGTCATCATCACGGTGCCGAAGATCGCCGGGAAAATCCCGCCTTCGGTGTTCGCTTCACGCGGGTCATCCGAAAGGAATTCCCAGATCTTGCTGAAGTAGAAACCGACCTTGGTAAAGGTGCTCATCGCGTTCGGCTGGTAAGCGTGAACCACTTTGCCCAGACCGATTTCGATCTCTTTGCCGTTGGCATCACGAGCGGTCAGCGCATCACGGTTGAACTGCGCATGCAGATCGGCCAGACGTGCTTCGATGTCCTGATAACGCGCGTTCAGCTCGGCGCGCTCGGATTCCATGTCCGCTTGCGCGGTGGCGTCGAGCTTGCCTTCCAGTTCCAGTTTGCGACTGTGCAGACGGATGCGTTCCAGCCCTGCGTTGATCGCACCGATGTCGGTTTTTTCCAGCGACTTCAGCTGTGCCGCCAGACCGTTTACCCGGTTGATCCGCGCTTGCAGCTCAGGCCAAGCCGCTTCGCCCTCGGCGATGACCTTGCCGTCCTGTTTGACGTTGACCAGGTAGCCGTAGAAATTGCCCCACTCGCGACGTTCGATCGCCATCAACTCTGGCGGCGTGGTCTGGTTGGTCAGCCACTCGCCGACGATCCAGGTGAAGTCGTTGCCGTTCAAATCACGGTTGCCGACCTTGATCAGCTCGCGGGTCATGAATTCCGGGCCGACGTCAGGCACCGGCAAACCAGCGCTCTTCAGACGTGCGCGCGGCACTTCTTCTTTCTGTACCACTTCACCGACGACCAGGTGATTGGCCTGGCCCGGGACGTCGTAGTTGGCGTGGATCAGATCCGCCGGCCAGAAGTGACCCAGACCGCGCACGGCGATCACTGCCAGCAGGCCAATGGTCATGATGACCGCGATGGACACCGCGCCACCGCTGATCCAGACGCCCGGGGCGCCGCTCTTGAACCATCCTTTCAGGGAGTTCTGTTTCACAGACTTCTACCTTTGCTTAAAGCGACGAGTATTTCTTGCGCAGACGCTGACGAATCAGTTCTGCCAGGGTGTTCATGACGAAGGTGAACAACAGCAGCACCAGCGCCGAGAGGAACAGCACGCGGTAGTGGCTGCCGCCGACTTCCGACTCGGGCATTTCCACCGCGACGTTGGCGGCCAGGGTGCGCAGGCCTTCGAACAGGTTCATTTCCATGACCGGGGTGTTGCCGGTGGCCATCAACACGATCATGGTTTCGCCGACCGCGCGACCCATGCCGATCATCAGCGCCGAGAAGATGCCCGGGCTGGCAGTCAGGATCACCACGCGGGTCATGGTCTGCCAAGGCGTAGCACCAAGTGCCAACGAGCCGAGGGTCAGACCGCGCGGCACGCTGAACACGGCGTCTTCAGCAATCGAGTAGATGTTCGGGATCACCGCGAAACCCATGGCCAGACCGACCACCAGAGCGTTGCGCTGGTCGTAGGTGATGCCCAGATCGTGGGAGATCCACATGCGCATGTCACCGCCGAAGAACCAGTTCTCCATGAACGGGCTCATGTACAGCGACAGCCAACCGACGAACAGAATCACTGGAATCAGCAACGCACTTTCCCAACCGTCCGGGACTTTCAGGCGGATCGATTCAGGCAAGCGACTGAAGGTGAAACCGGCGACCAGAATGCCGATCGGCAACAACATCAGCAGGCTGAAGATGCCCGGCAAGTGCCCTTCTACATACGGCGCGAGAAACAGGCCGGCGAAGAAACCGAGGATCACCGTCGGCATCGCTTCCATCAGCTCGATCACCGGTTTGACCTTGCGGCGCATGCCCGGGGCCATGAAGTACGCGGTGTAGATCGCAGCAGCAACCGCCAGCGGGGCCGCCAGCAGCATCGCGTAGAACGCGGCTTTCAGCGTGCCGAAGGTCAGTGGCGACAGGCTCAGTTTCGGTTCGAAATCGGTGTTGGCCGCGGTCGATTGCCAGACGTATTTAGGCTCGTCGTAGTTCTCGTACCAGACCTTGCTCCACAGCGCGCTCCACGACACTTCCGGGTGCGGGTTGTCGAGCAGCAGCGGTTGCAGCTTGCCGCCGGCTTCGACGATCACGCGGTTGGCGCGCGGCGACAGACCGAATACACCTTGGCCATCGACCACTTGATCAACCAGCAGCGTGCGGTGCGCGGTGCTGTGGAACACGCCGAGCTTGCCGCTGGCATCCAGCGCGAGGAAGCCTTTGCGACGTTCTTCAGCGGTGATTTCAACGATCGGCGTGGTGCCCATCTGGAAGGTGCGGATCTGCTTCAGGCGCAGCTCGCCGTCGGTGTCGCGGGCCATGAACCACTGGGCCAGACCGCCCTTGGAATCACCGACGATCAGCGAGATGCCACCGACCAGTTGCGTAGTCGCGGTGACTTCGGCGTCAGCGTTTTCCAGCAGTTTGTAGCGACCGTTGAGGCTCTTGTCGCGCAGGCTGAACACATCGGCCTGGGCACGACCGTTGACCACGTACAGCCATTGCTGGCGCGGGTCGACGAAGATGTTTTTCACCGGCTCGGTCATCTGCGGCAGATCGATACGCTTCTGCTCGTTGGTGACTTCGCCGGTCATCATGTTTTCTTCGCTGGACAGCGACAGGACGTTGAGTTGCGAACCGGTCGAGCCGACCAATATCAGGGTGGTGTCGGTGGCATTCAGGCTGACATGCTCAAGCGCACCGCCGGCTTCGTTCAGCGCGATCGGCGTGTCGCCGTACGGATATTCAATCGCCGGGGTGATGGTTTTCTTGCCATCGGGGTAGCTGACTTTGTAGGTGTGACGGAACACCAGTGCCTGACCGTTGGACAGGCCCACGGCCACCAGCGGTTGCCCCGGCTGGTCTTCACCAATGGAGGTCACGGTGGCACCGGCCGGCACCGGCAGATCGACGCGCTTCAGTTCAGCGCCACTGTCGATATCGAAGAACAGCGCCTGGCCTTTGTCCGACACGCGCATGGCCACCTGATTCTGCTCTTCGAGCGAAATCATCAGCGGCTTGCCAGCGTCCTGCATCCAGGCTGGGGTGATCGAGTCTTTCGCGGTCAGGTCGGCACCCTGGAACAGCGGCGCAACCACGTAGGCGAGAAAGAAGAAGATCAGGGTGATGGCTGCCAGCACCGCCAGGCCGCCAACGAGGACGTACCAGCGGGTGAAGCGATCCTTGAGCGCGCGAATGCGGCGCTTGCGTTGCAGCTCAGGCGTATTGAAATCAATGCGCTTGGGAGGGGAAGTCGTAGTCATTGGGGAATTGGCCAGATCATTCATGCGCACACCCTAGCGATCCTGTATGACAGAAAGATGACAATGCAGTGACGCACCAAATCCACCGCCAGCGGGTACTGGAGGAGGATCAAAGAATTCGAAGGTTCGCGGTGTCCGTGGGACCTGTACGGAACCGTTTGAAACCTGTGTAGGCGCTGACGAGGGAACCGAGGCTGCGATCTTTTGATCTTGCAGTCAGAGGCCAGATCAAAAGATCGCAGCCTCGTTTCCCTCGACAGCTCCTACAGGGGTTCCTGCAGATCCGGGGGGTTAGCCCGGATCTACGGGGTTACTTCTTTGCGACTTCAGCGCCGCCTTCTTGCAGACCGAGGTCAGCCAGTGCTTTTGCAGCAACCTTGGCTGGCAGCGGGATGTAGCCGTCTTTCACCACAACTTCCTGGCCCTGTTTCGACAGCACCAGTTTCACGAACTCAGCTTCCAGCGGAGCCAGAGGCTTGTTCGGGGCTTTGTTGACGTACACGTAGAGGAAACGCGACAGCGGGTACTTGCCGTTCAGGGCGTTTTCTTCGGTGTCTTCGATGAAGTCAGTGCCGCCCTTCTTGGCCAGCGCAACGGTTTTCACGCTAGCGGTTTTGTAGCCGATGCCCGAGTAACCGATGCCGTTCAGCGAGGAGCTGATCGACTGCACAACCGACGCCGAACCTGGTTGTTCGTTAACGTTTGGTTTGTAGTCGCCTTTGCACAGGGCTTCTTCTTTGAAGTAGCCGTAGGTGCCGGATACCGAGTTACGACCGAACAGTTGCACTGGCTTGTTGGCCAGGTCGCCGGTCACGCCCAGGTCGCCCCAGGTTTTCACGTCGGCTTTGGCGCCGCACAGACGGGTCGACGAGAAGATTGCGTCAACCTGTTCCATGGTCAGGTGCTGGATCGGGTTGTCCTTGTGCACGAACACGGCCAGGGCATCCACGGCAACCGGGATAGCGGTTGGCTTGTAACCGTACTTCTGCTCGAAGGCAGCCAGTTCGGTGTCCTTCATCTTGCGGCTCATCGGGCCCAGGTTGGAGGTGCCTTCAGTCAGCGCAGGTGGCGCAGTGGCGGAGCCAGCGGCCTGAATCTGGATGTTTACGTTCGGGTATTCTTTTTTGTAGTTCTCAGCCCAGAGGGTCATGAGGTTGGCCAGGGTATCGGAGCCGACGCTGGACAGGTTGCCCGACACACCAGTGGTCTTGGTGTAGCTCGGGATAGCAGGGTCAACAGCGGCGAACGCGTTGGCAGTCGCAACGCCAGCAGCGACAAAAGTCATTGCCGCCATCAAACGCTTCAGTTTCATGCCTTACTCCTAGCAGATAGGGTGTGTTAAGTCGGGGCCAAGTATCAGCAGGCCGTGTGAACACTCTATGGCTGAAATATGACAATTGGATGAAAGGCCAGCATGTCGCGACAGATCGTTCCCACGCTCTGCGTGGTAACGCCGCCATGGACGCTCTGCGTCCGCATTTGAGAGGTGACGCGGAGCGTCACGGGATGCATTCCCACGCGGAGCGTGGGAACGATCAGGCGGGAGGGAAAATCAGCGGCCCTTCTTCCAGAGCCACGCCCCCACCAGCATCCCCATCGTGCACAGCACCGCCACATAGTAGGCCGGCCCCATCGCGCTTTCTTTCAGCAACAGACTCACCACCATCGGCGTCAACCCACCAAAGATCGCGTAAGCCACGTTGTACGAGAACGACAACCCGCTGAAGCGCACCACCGGCGGAAACGCTTTGACCATCACATACGGCACCGCACCGATGGTGCCGACCAGAAACCCGGTCAGCGCATACAGCGGGAACAGCCAGTTCGGGTGATCGGCGAGGCTGTGATAGAAGGTCCACGAGCTGATCAGCAAGCCCAGGCAACCGAACACAAACACCCGACCGGCACCAAAGCGATCCGCCAGCGCACCGGAAATGATGCAGCCGATGCTCAGGAACACGATCGCCAGACTGTTCGATTGCAACGATTGCGTCGGCGTGAAGTGATAGACCGTTTGCAGCACGGTCGGGGTCATCAGGATCACCACAACGATGCCAGCAGAGAGCAACCAGGTCAGCAGCATCGAGATCGCAATCGCGCCGCGATGATCACGCAGCACCGCCCGCAGCGGCACTTCCTCAGCCAAGGCTTTACGTTGTTGCAGTTCGGCGAACACCGGGGTTTCGTGCAGCCAGCGGCGCAGATACACCGAGAACAGACCAAATACGCCGCCGAGCAGGAAAGGGATCCGCCACGCGTAATCGGACACTTCTGCGGGCGTATAGATGCTGTTGATCGCGGTGGCGACCAGTGAGCCGAGCAAAATGCCAGCGGTCAGGCCGCTGGTGAGTGTGCCGCAGGCGTAACCCATGTGCTTTTGCGGCACGTGTTCGGAAACGAAGACCCAAGCGCCCGGCACTTCCCCGCCAATCGCCGCGCCCTGAATCACGCGCATCACCAGCAGCAGGATCGGCGCCCACATGCCGATCTGTGCATACGTTGGCAGCAGACCCATGATCAGGGTCGGCACGGCCATCATGAAAATGCTCAGGGTGAACATCTTCTTGCGGCCCAACAGGTCGCCGAAGTGCGCCATGACGATGCCGCCCAGCGGCCGCGCGAGGTAGCCGGCGGCGAAGATGCCGAAGGTCTGCATCAGGCGCAGCCACTCGGGCATGTCGGCGGGGAAGAACAACTTGCCGACCACGGTGGCGAAGAAAACGAAGATGATGAAATCGTAGAATTCCAGCGCACCGCCGAGGGCGGACAGCGACAGAGTCTTGTAGTCATTGCGGGTCAACGGTCGTGCGGGTTGCTCGGGCTGCGCGAGGCTCGAAGGCGCTGTGGTCATGGCAAGGGCTTCTCTTATAGTCGGATCTGCCGCCACAACAACGCTGGCGGTGGCTTGGGCAGGTTCGGCACCATAGCAAATTGTTCGAAAAAGCACATAGAGGCGCGTATTTGACGGTCAAAATCAGAACCGGATGGTCGTCGCGGAGTCTACCGACCGATATACTCGCAACCTGCTCCGGTTTGTAGGGGGTTGCTGTGCGAAAACGTCGTTGGCCCGGCCTTTGCTCGGGATTAGCCGGTTTCGCAGAGTTTCTCCTTCAGGCGGCTTATGGAAAACGTGACGAACGTAGTATGTTCGGTGCTGAATCGTTTTTCCTGAAGACGGCTACCACCCGCAATACCAACAAGAGTCACGGGTCAGAGGCACCCCCGGCATGATAGAGCTCGAACAAGAAGATCCGATCCCGCAAGGCGACCTGGCCCTGCAAATCACCGCACTCCCACGCGAAACCAACGGCTTTGGCGATATTTTCGGCGGCTGGCTGGTGGCGCAGATGGATTTGGCCGGCACCGCAATGGCCAGCCGTGTCGCTGGCGGTCGCGTCGCCACGGTTGCCATCGATCGCATGGCGTTCCTCGTGCCGGTCGCTGTCGGCGCGCAATTGTCCTTTTATACCCAGACCCTGGAAATCGGCCGCAGCTCGATCCAGATGATGGTCGAAGTGTGGAGCGACGATCCGCTGTCCAGCGAGTGGCGTAAAGTGACCGAAGCGGTCTTCGTCTTCGTCGCCATCGACGGCAGCGGTCGCACACGCTCGGTTCCACCGCGCGCGCGTTAAACCTCGCGGCCGTTTGACGGTCGATTGTTGTCCTTGTTACTGATCGAGAGCTGTCCCATGAACACGCCCAACGTTGAAGCCGTGAAACTGGATGAACTGAACTGCTGGCGCATCCGCCACGGTCAGGCCGAAGTGCTGGTGGCCCAGCAAGGCGCGCACATCCTCAGTTATCAGATCGATGGCCAGCCGCCGATCATCTGGCTCAACGACAAGGCCGACTTCAAGACAGGCAAAAGCATCCGCGCCGGTGTTCCGGTGTGCTGGCCGTGGTTTGGCAAGTTCGAGCGCAACCCGCAGAGCGTGCAGGCCATGTACACCGGCGATCAACCGGCGTCCGCGCACGGTCTGGTGCGGGCGATGGATTGGGAGTTGGGTGGCATCGAATCAGAGGCTGACGGCGTCAAGGTCGAGTTCAAACTGCCCTACCCCGAAGGCGGCCTGCCGGGCTGGCCGCATCAGGTCGATCTGACCCTGACCCTGCATTTGTCCGAGCAACTGAGTTTCAGCCTGACCAGCCATAACCGTGGCAGTGACACCGTCAGCCTGAGCCAGGCGCTGCACACCTATTTCGCGGTCAGTGATGTGCGCAACGTGCACGTCGATGGCGTGGATGGCTTGAATTACATCGAGACGCTGGATGACTGGAAAACCAACCGTCAGCAAGGTGACCTGCAGTTTGCCGGTGAGACCGACCGCATCTACCTCGACGCTCCGCCGCAGCTGAGCATCGTCGACGCGGCCTGGGAACGACGCATTGTGCTGACCTGCACCGGCTCGCGCACGGCGGTGATCTGGAATCCGTGGATTGACCGCGCGGCCGCGCTGGCGGATATGGATAACGATGGCTGGCAGCGCATGTTGTGCATCGAGACGGCGAACGTGATGGATGACATCGTCACGCTGGCACCGGGCGCGAGCCATACCATGGGTGTCAGTGTCGCCAGCACACCGCTCTAACCAACACCGCCAAACCCAATGTGGATGTGAGCCTTTGTGGCGAGGGGATTTATCCCCGATGGACTGCGCAGCAGGCCCTGCTCTTTTAAAAGCGGGGTCGCTTCGCAACCCATCGGGGATAAATCCCCTCGCCACAGGGCTCATTCCCACATTTGTTATGTGCAGGTTCTAAAGATCAGACTCCTGCACCACCCGCACTTTGTCCGCGTCCAGCGCATACGCCGCGTCAGCCAGGTCATTGCTGACCTTCTCGACTTTCAGCGTGCCGGTCACCCACAGCGGCGTATAGATATCGTCCAGCTTCAAACCCTTCGGATAACGCACCAGCACCAGTTGATTCGGCGGCGGTGGCGGCACGTGAATGCAAGCGCCCGGATAAGGCACGAGGAAGAACAGCGTGCTGCGACCCTTGGCATCGGACTCCAACGGCACCGGATAACCACCGATGCGGATGTGCTTGTCGTTCATCGACGCCACGGTTTTGGTCGAATACATCACCGCCGGCAGACCTTTGGCCTGCTTCATCCCGCCCTTCTCGGTGAAGGTGCCGGTGGCTTCCGGGGAGTTGTGGTCGATTTCAGGCATGGCCTCGAGGGCCTTTTGGTCCGACTTGGGCATCAGTTCGAGCCAGTCGGTTTCCGGCAGTTCGCCGGCGTGGGCCAAACCGCTGCCCAGGAACAGGAGAGTCAACAGAAGACGGCGCATGAAGGTGCTCGGTATAGAAAGGAATGAACGTTGAATCGCCGAGCATTCTAGCCCTCCCGGCCACTTTGGCAGAGAGGGCTTTGTCGCTTTGGATCAGTTCTTTTTGATCAGGCCGTAGATCACCAGCAACACGATTGCGCCAACCAGTGCGCCGATGAAACCTGCGCCCTCGCCCGCGTGATAGATGCCCAGAGCCTGGCCGCCGTAAGTGGCCGCCAGCGAACCGCCGATACCGAGCAGGATGGTCATGATCCAGCCCATGCTGTCATCGCCCGGTTTCAGGAACCGAGCCAGCAGGCCGACGATCAAGCCGATAAAGATGGTTCCGATAATTCCCATGGCAATTCCCTCTCAGTAGTAGATATGCGAAGCCTAGTCAGACTTTGGCATCCTGCCATGAGAGAACGGCGGCCCCTGAATGGTTCCGCCGCTGCCACATGAAACTGTTTTACTCGGCGATCAGCGCTTCGACCTTGATGATCTGCGCCTGCAGCGTGGCCATGTCCGCGCAGCGCAGGTTGGCGTGACCGACCTTGCGCCCGGCCTTGAACGCTTTGCCGTAGTGATGCAGGTGGCAATCGTCGATGGCGATGACCTTCTCAACCGGCGGTACCACGCCGATGAAGTTGAGCATCGCGCTCTCGCCAACCTTGGCCGTCGAACCCAGCGGCAGGCCGGCAACGGCGCGCAGATGGTTTTCGAACTGGCTGCACTCGGCGCCTTCGGTGGTCCAGTGCCCGGAGTTGTGTACGCGCGGGGCGATTTCGTTGGCTTTGAGGCCACCGTCGACTTCAAAGAACTCGAACGCCATCACGCCGACGTAGTTCAACTGCTTGAGCACACGGCTCGAGTAGTCTTCGGCCAATGCCTGCAACGGGTGATCAGTGCTGGCAACGGACAGCTTGAGAATGCCGCTGTCGTGGGTGTTGTGTACCAGCGGATAGAACTTGGTTTCGCCATCGCGGGCGCGCACCGCGATCAGCGAGACCTCACCGGTGAACGGCACGAAGCCTTCCAGCAGGCAGGCAACGCTGCCCAGTTCGGCGAAGGTGTCGACCACATCTTCCGGCTTGCGCAGGACTTTCTGGCCTTTGCCGTCATAACCCAGGGTGCGGGTTTTCAGCACGGCTGGCAGACCGATCGAAGCCACGGCAGCATCCAGATCGGCTTGCGATTGAATGTCGGCGAAAGCCGGGGTCGGGATGCCCAAGTCCTTGAACATGCTCTTTTCAAACCAGCGATCGCGAGCGATGCGCAGGGCTTCGGCGCTCGGGTAGACCGGGACGAATTGCGAAAGAAATGCCACGGTTTCGGCCGGGACGCTTTCGAACTCGAAGGTCACCAGATCGACTTCATCGGCCAATTGGCGCAGATGATCCTGATCGCCGTAATCGGCCCGCAGGTGTTCGCCCAGCGCAGCGGCGCAAGCGTCCGGCGCAGGGTCGAGGAAAGCGAAGTTCATGCCCAGCGGAGTGCCCGCCAGGGCCAACATGCGACCCAACTGGCCGCCACCGATTACACCGATCTTCATCTCAACAACCTCAGGCAATACGTGGGTCTGGATTGTCCAGGACGCTGTCTGTCTGCTCGGCACGGAAGGTTTTCAGTACCGCGTGGAACTGCGGATGCTTGGCGCCGAGGATGCTCGCCGAGAGCAGCGCGGCATTGATCGCGCCGGCCTTGCCGATGGCCAGAGTGGCGACCGGAATGCCCGCTGGCATCTGCACGATCGACAGCAGCGAGTCGACGCCCGAGAGCATGGCCGATTGCACCGGCACACCGAGCACCGGCAGGTGGGTCTTGGCCGCACACATGCCTGGCAAGTGGGCTGCGCCACCGGCACCGGCGATAATCACCTCGATGCCGCGGCTTTCAGCCTCTTCGGCGTACTGGAACAGCAGATCCGGGGTACGGTGGGCAGAGACCACTTTGACCTCGTACGGGATGCCGAGCTTTTCCAGCATATCGGCGGTGTGGCTAAGGGTGGACCAATCGGACTTGGAGCCCATGATCACGCCAACCAGTGCACTCATCGTCGCGCCTCTTCTCTCTGGAGCGCCCGCAGGCGCGTCATAAAACAACAAGCCACGCAGGTTGCGTGGCTTGATTGTACGAAAAATGGCCGGACGTGCCGGCCGAAGGCCGCGCAGTATACCGCAAAGAAAGCAATAAACAGCCCCCTGCGCGACCATCTGTCATCTGCCGCAAATGCCCGGTTTTATTGACCTGAAGGTCAGCGACAGAACACCGTAAATCCCTTGTAGGAGTGAGCCTGCTCGCGATGGCGGTGTGTCAGTCACATCGTCGCTGAATGTGCTGACGCTATCGCGAGCAGGCTCACTCCTACATTTGAATTGCGTTTAGTCAGGAAGCTTGCGCGGCGCCGCCTTCAAGCTTGCGCCACAGCAATCGCACGTTGGCCTTGCGTACCAAGGCGCAGCGATAGAGGCGAATTTCCAGCGGCACATGCCATTGCGGGCCACCGCAGACCACCAACTCGCCACGAGCCAATTCAGCACGCACGCTCAATTGCGGTACCCAGGCGATACCCAGGCCTTCCAGCGCCATGCTTTTAAGGCTGTCAGCCATTGCGGTTTCATAGATGGTGGTGAAGCGCAGCTGACGCTGACGCAGCAAGCCATTCACCGAACGCCCGAGAAACGCCCCGGCGCTGTACGCCAGCAACGGCACGCTCGCCTCTCCCTCCAGATCGAACAACGGCTTGCCGTCAGCATCCGCCGCGCACACCGGCAGCATCTCGGTCTGGCCCAAATGCAGCGACGGGAAAATTTCCGGGTCCATCTGCATCGCCGCGTCCGGGTCGTAGAACGCCAGCATCAGATCGCAGCCCCCTTCACGCAAGGCATGCACCGCATCGCCGACGTTGGTCGCGACCAGCCGCGTGGCGATGTTCAGCCCTTCATTGCGCAACTGCGCGATCCAGCGCGGGAAGAAACCCAGCGCCAAGGAGTGAGCGGCAGCGACTTGCATCACTTCGCCCTGCCCGCCTTCCAGATGATGCAAATGGCGCAGCACTTCACCGAGCTGTTCAACCACGGTGCGTGCGGTCACCAGAAACAATTGCCCCGCCGCCGTCAGCTCGATCGGCGTGCGCGAGCGGTTGACCAACGTCAGCCCCAGCGCCGCTTCGAGACTGCGGATCCGCCGGCTGAAGGCCGGCTGGGTCACGAAGCGTCGTTCAGCGGCCTGCGAGAAGCTGCGGGTGGCGGCCAGGGCACTGAAGTCCTCGAGCCATTTGCTTTCCAGATTCATCACGTCCTCCCGGACACGCACCAAAACAGGTCACACGTCTGCCGCGCACGCGGCGTCACACGGGCATTATGCCGAATGTGCATAGGGCAGTGCTTAACAGCATTGGCCCAAAAATTCGCACAAGCCTAGCATTCGCAGCGTTCCGGCACAGACCGGGTCCATATCGAGATGATTTCTATCATGTCCTCCGCTGCATCTTTCCGCACAGAAAACGACCTGCTTGGCGCCCTCGAAGTACCGGCTCAAGCGTATTACGGCATCCAGACCCTGCGAGCGGTGAACAACTTCCGTCTCTCCGGCGTTCCGATTTCGCATTACCCGAAACTGGTTGTCGGTCTGGCAATGGTCAAACAGGCCGCTGCTGACGCCAACCGCGAGTTGGGTCACCTGAGCGAAGCCAAGCACGCTGCCATCAGCGAAGCCTGTGCCCGATTGATCCGCGGTGATTACCACGAAGAGTTCGTGGTCGACATGATTCAAGGTGGCGCCGGTACTTCCACCAACATGAACGCCAACGAAGTGATCGCCAACATTGCCCTCGAAGCAATGGGCCACCAGAAAGGCGAGTACCAGTACCTGCACCCGAACGACGACGTCAACATGGCGCAGTCGACCAACGACGCTTACCCGACGGCGATCCGCCTGGGTCTGTTGCTCGGTCACGACACCCTGCTGGCCAGCCTCGACAGCCTGATTCAAGCGTTTGCGGCCAAGGGCAAAGAATTCGATCACGTCCTGAAAATGGGCCGTACCCAGCTGCAAGACGCCGTGCCGATGACCTTGGGTCAAGAATTCCGTGCTTTCGCCACCACCATGGGCGAAGACCTGGCCCGTCTGAAGACGCTGGCCCCGGAACTGCTGACTGAAGTGAACCTGGGCGGCACCGCGATCGGTACCGGCATCAACGCCGACCCACGTTATCAAGCGCTGGCTGTTCAGCGTCTGGCCCTGATCAGCGGTCAACCGCTGGTTCCGGCGGCCGACCTGATCGAAGCGACTTCCGACATGGGCGCCTTCGTACTGTTCTCCGGCATGCTCAAGCGCACCGCGGTCAAGCTGTCGAAGATCTGCAACGACTTGCGTCTGCTGTCCAGCGGCCCACGCACCGGCATCAACGAAATCAACCTGCCAGCGCGTCAGCCAGGCAGCTCGATCATGCCTGGCAAGGTCAACCCGGTCATCCCGGAAGCTGTGAACCAGGTTGCGTTCCAGGTCATCGGTAACGACCTGGCGCTGACCATGGCAGCCGAAGGCGGCCAACTGCAGCTGAACGTGATGGAGCCACTGATCGCTTTCAAGATCTTCGACTCGATCCGCCTGCTGCAACGCGCCATGGACATGCTGCGCGAGCACTGCATCGTCGGCATCACCGCCAACGAAGCGCGCTGCCGTGAACTGGTCGAGCACTCGATCGGTCTGGTCACCGCACTGAACCCGTACATCGGCTACAAAAACGCCACCCGCATCGCCGGTCTCGCCCTTGAAAGCGGCCGCGGCGTGCTGGAACTGGTGCGCGAAGAAGGTCTGCTCGACGAAGCCATGCTCGCCGACATCCTGCGCCCGGAAAACATGATTGCTCCGCGTCTGGTTCCGCTGAAAGGCTGAACCGATGCGTAATTTGTAGCACCGCTCACCAGGTCGAGGGACTAGACACCTCTCACCTTTTGAGGGCTTGGGGATTTAGTCCCCAGGCCCTTTTTTTTAACTATTTGATCCTGAGACCCGTATGTCTGGGGACTGCTTTATGTCGAGGCAAGCCCTTGTGGCGAGGGGATTTATCCCCGTTGGGTCGCGAAGCGGCCCCAATACCTGCAATCGCGATGTATCAGGTACACCGCGTGCGATGGTTTTGCGACTGCTTCGCAGCCGAACGGGGATAAATCCCCTCGCCACAGGGTTTGCTTCAGCAAAGGAGCAGTTCCTGTACAAGCCCGGCGCCGGTAACGCCGGGTGTTTCAAAGCCTCGTTTCGTCGCTTGCACCACTACCGTGCAGACGGGCGCGTCACTGATCGGTATAGTGCCGCCCCTCTTCGCGTGAGCGGTCGTCGGTAACGAGGCCACAACCCATGCGAAACCCGAACTAATAACAAACCCGCGAAATGGATCCGGGACGAAACCTTCGCCTCACCTGTCGTGCCGTGCGCACACCGGTGTAACACGATATTTCTTCCATCCAGCATTTGCTTACACAATAAACAGCGAGGAAAAATCCATGCTCGAAGTCATTAACGACTTCCTCTCAGGGAAAGTACTGATCGTGCTCATTGTCGGGCTCGGTAGCTACTTCACGATTCGCTCGCGTTTCGTTCAATTGCGGCACTTCTTCCACATGTTCGCGGTGTTCCGCGACAGCCTCAAGGGCAGCGCCGGGCAACTCAGCTCGTTTCAGGCCCTGATGCTCAGCCTTGCCGGCCGAGTGGGTGCAGGCAACATCGCCGGTGTCGGCATCGCCGTGACCCTCGGTGGTCCAGGTGCAGTGTTCTGGATGTGGGTCACCGCGCTGGTCGGCATGTCCAGCAGCTTCTTCGAATGTACTTTGGCCCAAGTCTACAAACGCGCCGATGGCGATGGCTTGTACCGTGGCGGCCCGGCCTACTACATTCAGCACGGCCTGAAGCTGAAAGGCATGGCAGTGGTGTTCTCCGTTCTGCTGCTGGTCACCTACGGCTTCGCCTTCATCGGCCTGCAGTCCTACACCGTGACCCACTCGCTGCAGAACGCCTTTGCCTTCGACCCGCGCCACACCGGTATCGTCCTGGCGGTGCTGCTGGCCATTACCTTCCTCGGTGGCATCAAGCGCATCGCTTCGGTGTCCGACCTGCTGGTTCCGATCAAGACCCTGGCCTACATCGGCGTGACCCTGTACGTGATCGGCACCCAGATCGAGCACGTGCCAGCCATGCTGGAAACCATCTTCAAGAGCGCTTTCGGCCTTGACCCGGCCTTTGGCGGCCTGCTCGGCAGCGCTATCGTCATGGGCGTGAAGCGTGGCGTGTTCGCCAACGAAGCGGGCCTGGGCAGTGCGCCGAACGTCGCCGCCGTGGCCGCTGTGAAGCACCCGGGTGCGCAAGGCGTGGTTCAGGCTTTCAGCGTGTTCCTCGACACCTTCGTGATCTGCACCTGCACCGCGCTGCTGATCCTGCTGTCGGGCTTCTACACCCCGGGCTTCGAAGGTGACGGCATTGTCCTGACCCAGAACTCGCTGGCCGCCGTGGTCGGTGACTGGGGTCGCATGTTCGTCAGCGTCGCGCTGTCGCTGTTCGTCTTCACCTGCATCCTCTACAACTATTACCTGGGCGAAAACAGCCTGCAGTTCCTCACCCGCAACCGCGCCGCGTTGATGGTTTTCCGCGGCCTGGTGCTGGCGCTGGTGGTCTGGGGTTCGATGCAGGATCTGACGACCGTGTTCGCCTTCGCCGACATCACCATGACTTGCCTGGCCTTCGTCAACCTGGTGGCCCTGGCCATGCTGTTCAAGGTCGGCATGCGTGTGATGCGCGACTACGACGGCCAGCGCCGTGCCGGCGTCAAACAGCCGGTGTTCGATTCGAGCAAATTTGCCGATCTGGACCTCGACCTGAACGCCTGGCCAGCCAACCCGTCTGCTGCTGTCGGCAAGACTGAAGCCGAGCCGCAAGGCGTGCCTGCAGCGCAACGCTGACAGGTGAATGACGGGCGCATCCCCTGCGCCCGTCAGTTATTGTGATGCAATAACTTGTAGGAGCGAGCCTGCTCGCGATAGCTGTCTTTCAGCCAACATCAATGTTGAATGATGAAACGCCATCGCGAGCAGGCTCGCTCCTACAGGGACCTCATCGTTTCGGAGAATCCTATGAACCCTTCGACTTATCCCGCCGCTCAACACGTCATGGTGCTCTACACCGGTGGCACCATCGGCATGCAGGCCAGTGCCAACGGCCTGGCCCCGGCGTCCGGTTTTGAAGCGCGGATGCGCGACTACCTGCACAGCCAGCCTGAGCTGGTGGTGCCGCAATGGCGCTTTCGCGAGATGTCGCCGCTGATCGACAGCGCCAACATGACCCCGACCTATTGGCAGCAACTGCGTGAAGCGGTAGTCGATGCGGTGGATGTGCAAGGTTGCGACAGCGTGTTGATCCTGCACGGCACTGACACCCTGGCCTACAGCGCCGCGGCGATGAGCTTCCAGTTGCTCGGCCTGCACGCACGAGTGTGCTTCACCGGCTCGATGCTGCCGGCGGGCGTGACCGACAGCGATGCCTGGGAAAACCTCGGTGGCGCGCTGGTTGCCCTCGGCCAAGGCCTGGCGCCGGGCGTGCATCTGTACTTCCACGGCGAACTCCTGGCGCCGACCCGTTGCGCGAAAGTGCGCAGCTTTGGCCGTCATCCGTTCAAGCGTCTGGAGCGGCAGGGTGGCGGTGTGAAAGCCTCTTCGATTCCAGCGTCGTTGAACTACAACCAGTCGAAGCAACTGGCCAAAGTTGCCGTGCTGCCATTGTTCCCCGGCATTAGCGCTGGAGTTCTTGATGGCCTGCTCGACAGCGGCATTCAGGGTCTGGTGCTGGAATGCTACGGCAGCGGCACCGGGCCGAGCGACAACCCGGAGTTTCTGGCGAGCCTCGGTCGTGCGCGGGATAACGGCGTGGTGGTGGTTGCGGTGACGCAATGCCATGAAGGTGGGGTTGAGCTGGATGTGTATGAGGCGGGCAGCCGCTTGCGTGGGGTTGGCGTGTTGTCCGGTGGGGGCATGACCCGTGAGGCGGCGTTTGGCAAGTTGCACGGGTTGCTCGGTGCTGGGCTTGAAACTGAAGAAGTGCGCCGCCTGATCGAACTCGACCTCTGCGGCGAACTCCTCTGACACCACCCCGCCCTTGTAGGAGCAAGGCTTGCCCGCGAATGGCCCACCTCGATGACACAGATACACCGTGTCATCGTTCTTCGCGGGCAAGCCTTGCTCCTACAAGGACCGCGTACGGCATATAAATTGCTGCATTCCAGCTATCTCAAGGCTGGAAGATCCCATGCTGCACTCCCACCTCACTACCCTCAACGCGGTCTCGCTGATCCTCAACACCTTCAAAGCCGAAGGCCTGTCGAGCGAGGCGCTGCTCGCCGGTAGCGGCATCAGTGCCGCGGATTTGCACCGGGCCGACACCCGCATCACCACCAACCAAGAGATGCAGGTTTGCGCCAACGCGGTCGCGCTCAAGCGCGATATCGGTCTGGAACTGGGCCGGCGCATGCACGTTTCTTGCTACGGCATCCTCGGTTACGCGCTGCTGACCTGTGCCACCTTCGGTGACGCTTTGCGTTTGGCGATCCGTTATCCGGCGCTGTTGGGAACACTTTTCGAACTGAGCCTGGAAGACGATGGCGAGCGCGTCTGGTTCGTTGCGGCGGACTATCGCGAAAGTCCGGCGATGGCGGTGTTCAATGCCGAGTTCTGCCTAGTCTCGCTGAAGGTGATTTGCGATGACCTGCTCGGGCATCCTCTGCCCTTGCTTGCCACGCGGTTCGAACACGCAGCGCCGGATTACCGCGACCGTTACGCCGAGCACTTCGAATCGCCATTGCACTTCGCCACCAAGGACAACGCGTTCGCCTTCGACCGCCACTGGCTCGATCAACCGTTGCCTTTGGCGGATGCCATTACCCACCAAGCCATGGCCGAACGTTGCCGCAAGCAGAATCTTGAGTTCACCGGGCGTCAGGCATGGCTGGGGCGCATTCGTCAGTTGCTCAGTGCGCAGTTGAATGCCGCACCGGGGCTGGAAGGATTGGCGCAGCAGATGAAGTGCTCACCACGCACGTTGCGCCGGCACCTGAAGGACATGGGCAGCAGCTATCAGGAACTGCTCGATGAGCTGCGCTTCGAGCGCGCCAAGCAGATGTTGTGTGAGGACCAGTTGCCGATCTACCGCATTGCCGAAACCCTCGGTTTCAGCGAGACCGCCAGCTTCCGCCACGCCTTCGTGCGCTGGAGCGGCGTCGCCCCGAGCCAGTTCCGCGCTTAAGATAAATCAGGCACCGTGCCATCAGCTGCACTACATTACGCAGCCAACCACGTTGCCGGTGTTTTCGCTTGATGCCTCTTTTCCGCCGCTGCTCACGCCTTGCCTTGCTCGCCGTTTTGCTCAATTTGCCTGTAGGCGCCCACGCCATTCAACTGGACTGGTGGGGCCGCCCGCCACACCCGACTGTCGATGCACCCGAAGACGGAAAAACCATCATCCCGCTCCCCGCCGCTGCCCAGACCCTCGATGCGGCAAAACCGCTGACGGGCTTGATCAGCGGTTTTCGCGGCCTTTTCTATCTGAACGTCTACAGCGATGAGAACTACCGCGAACGTTTGCACAAGCTAGGGCCGATCCCGCTGCTGACCGCTGATGAGTTTCACAGCTGCGTGACCGAATACCAGTACATGAACCTGTCATCGTCGGCCATGCGCACCGACATCGCACCGGGCATCGTGGTCGATACGATGAGTTTCGACTGCCTCAAAACCAATGGCTGGGAAACCAAACGCTATCTGCTGATCGACTGGCGTACACCCGGTGAACCGCTGCTGGCACTGGGACGAGTTCGCGGCGAGCACATGCTTGCGTTCCAGCCATTGCAAGAGACGCCGGCGCCGGTACTCGACACTTGGCTAAAAGGCATCGAAGGCGCTCGCGACGCCATGCGCCATGACGTTCCCGAAGCGCCGCTGAGCATCGTGGTTGACCCGCACCCTTACCTGGCGGGTGACGGCGCCCTGCAACTGTGGGAACTGCATCAGCAACTGAGCAAGGCCAGCGACAAAGGCCCGGGCCTGAAAAAGGTCGATGAGCTGTTTCTGAATCAAGACTATCGCCGCATCGGCGTCGACCAAAAGGATTTCGTCGGCCAGCTCAACGATATTGCCTACTGGAAAAGCGAACTGGCGCCGGACGAAGGCTCCCGGCAGTGGCTGCTGGAGGTCGTGCGGCGCGCGCCGCAACGCATCCCGGTGTACCTCAACCTCGCCGATCAGGCCTGGAAGGGCTATGAAAAAGCGCCGGCCTACACCACGCAATACGCGTTGGCGCAGGAGTATTACCGGATTTATTGCGGTTTGCGCCTGCAACGCAATCTGAGCGTTCCCGAGCGCGTGATTCAACGGCTTGGCCTCACTCAGGCTGATCCTCAGGCCTGCCAGGCACAATGGCCATTGATCGAGGCTGTCGACCAGCAAAACGAGGCCCTGGTAAAACAGCTTCTCGACAGTGGCCTGCAGGCGAAAACCCAAGGCGAGGATGGCCGCAGTGCCCTGGCCCACGCATTGGATGCACCGAACTTCGCCATTGCCCGTCTGTTGCTCGAGCGTGGCGCCGCCACCAGCGGGATCAACGGCAACGAGCCGCTGGTGATGCAGGCCTTCAACAAGGACCTCAAGGCTGACAAGGATCCACAAAAGGGCCAACGCACGCAGTTTCTGCTCAGTGCCGGTGCCGCCATCGACGAACCCGATGCACGGGGCGAAACGTTGCTGATGCAGCGCGTGTCGCAAAACGACGATGCGCTGTTCAACTGGTTGTTCGAGCACCCGCAAAACCTTGATCGGCAGCAGAGCAAAGAACAACGAACCGCACTGTACGAAGCGATCTACCGCAACAACTATTCGGCCGCCAAACGTCTGGTCGAAGCCGGCGCGCAGCTGAATCTGCTCTACCCCGCCGGACGCTGCTACGGACGTGATCGCATGGATTCGGCGCTGTATCTGCTGGCCAGCGAGACGCCCAGGAGCGACATGGACAAAGAGCTCGCTCGTCAGCAAGTACTGCAGCTGTTCACCCTGATGCTGGAGAAAGGCGCCGACCCGATGCTGGGCGACGCCTGCACTGGCGATGCCTACGGCAAGCTGCGCGAAGTGCTGAAACAACGTGATCGCCAGGACTGGCTGGAGGTACTCGACCAGCATCAGGCAGCCGCCGGCAAGACGCCGACGCAGCGCTAACCGTGCGGGCGCCCCGCCGGGGCGCCTGACACCATCGAGGGGCGAATTGCGGTCAGAGGTTTTGGCCAGATCAATCCCCTTTTGGCCTTTCCTGCCGTTCTCCGATTTGTCTCGCGCCGCAACACTGGGGGCAACCGAACCAGCCTTGCGGAGAACAACAAATGCTGACGATCTACTCAGACGATCACCACCTGCACCATGGCCGCTGCGAACTGATCGATGGCCAGCTCAAGCCGTGCTTCGAAATGCCCTCGCGCGCCGACCACGTGCTGCAACGCGTACACAATCAAAACCTCGGCCCGGTCGAAGCACCCAAGGATTTCGGCCTCGAACCGATCGCCCGCATCCACAGCCGCGACTACCTCGACTTCTTCAAAGGCGCATGGGATCGCTGGACTGAATTCAACACCGACGGCGACTTGCTGCCCTACACCTGGCCCGCCCGCACCCTGCGTGCGATAAAACCGACCAGCCTGCACGGCCAGCTCGGTTATTACAGCTTCGACGGCGGCGCACCGATCACCGCCGGCACCTGGCAAGCGGCCTACAGCGCGGCGCAAGTAGCCCTCACCGCGCAAGCGGCAATCCAGCGCGGCGCTCGTGCGGCCTTCGCCCTGTGCCGCCCACCGGGACACCACGCCGCCAGCGATTTGATGGGCGGTTATTGCTACCTCAACAACGCCGCCATTGCCGCACAAGCGTTCCTCGATCAGGGCCACAAGAAGGTTGCGATCCTCGACGTCGACTATCACCACGGCAACGGCACGCAGTCGATCTTCTACGAGCGCAGCGATGTGCTGTTCACTTCGATCCACGGCCACCCGGAAGCGGAATTCCCGTTCTTCCTCGGCTACGACGATGAGCGCGGTGAAGGCGCCGGTGAAGGCTGCAACTTCAACTATCCGCTGCCCGCCGGTTCCGGCTACGACGTCTGGAGCGCAGCGCTGGAACAGGCCTGCGACGAAATCGACCGCTACGGCGCCGACGTCATCGTCGTGTCGCTCGGCGTCGATACGTTCAAGGACGATCCGATCTCGCAGTTCAAACTCGACAGCCCGGATTATCTGGCGATGGGCAAGCGTATCGCCGCCCTCGGCAAGCCAACGCTGTTCGTCATGGAAGGCGGTTACGCGGTCGAGGAAATCGGCATCAACGCGGTGAACGTGCTGGAAGGTTTCGAGCAATAAACCCGACAGACTGGCGCATAAACTGACCCGCCACTGCGCGGGTCTTTTTTTGCCTGCGATAAATAGTTACCACCAAACGCCAAAGCCCCCCCGCTACCTTCGCGAATCCGATGCTGCGTTTTGCAGCCTCATCGTCAGAAGGATCTGAACATGCTCAACAACGAGCCCGATTCTCAACCCAAGTCCGCCCCACCCAGCGACCTGCTGACACAGCTTGTCACTGGCCCGGCCCTGCGCGAAGTCGCCGCAACGGTGCTGCGCTCGGCACTGGCCGAGCTGTACCCGGCCCTTGAACTTGACCCGGATCTGGTCATGGTCGGCACGCCCTCCTGGATCAGCGACGGTGAGCAGATCATCGCCGGTGATACCCGTTTCGAGTCCCTGACCGACGCCCTGCTGTGGCACGTGATCGCCAGCAAACCGGTGATGTACATCGACGGTGAACAGTTCCTGACCCGACAACCGAGCGCCAACCCGTCCATCCAGTTGCCCGTCAATATCGATGTCATCGGCCGGCAGCTCAACACACTGGCCGCGGTGCTGTTTACCGCTTATCAGGAACAGCAGCTGGATTACTGGAACCAGCACACCACGTCCGACACACCTCGCTGGGTGGAGCTGTCGCTGGCCTTGCGCGCCCGCTGGAACCTCAAGCGGGTCAAAGGCTGGGACGCCGATCAACAGGCCCTCGCGCGCCTGGTGTTCAACTATCCCGACCGCGCCCTGCGCCAGCCCCATGACCCTTACCAGACGCGGGCCTGCCTGATTGATCTGGATCGCGGTGGCGCAGCCGCGCAGCACCTCAACATCATGGACATCGCGGTGGTCATCGGCATGCAGGCTGAGCGCACGCTGATCCTCACCCACTCGGTGGTCCTCGGCTTTCGCGCCCATCCTTCACTGGACGCACTGAGCGACTACCTGAGCCGGTTTGCTGGCGATCTGCCACCGCAGAGCCCGCTTGAGTGGCGGCTAGTCGAACCCGAAGGCAATTTTTTCGACACCCAGGCTTGCACCTTGATCGCCCTCCAGGCTCAGGCGCTGGGCGAGCTCGATTTCAGCGACAACGCGGCAAGCACTGCCCACGACACCAACGCCCACCACGCGCACAACAACGACGCGCGCTTCAATCGCATCGACCCGTTATTACCAGAGTGGCTGAGCCGAGCGAATTCCAACGACCTCAGTGCGTTCAGCCGTCACCTCATGGAGCTGGCCGCCATACGGCAGAACAGTGCCACTTCATTTGAAGATGACATCCCGCCGATTCAGCGTTTTGCTCTGAACAACATCAGCTTGCTGATGCAAAAAAAACACCCCGAAGCCAAAGACCTGAAACTTGAAGATCTGCGTATCCGCATCACCAGCCCGGTGGTCTGGGGCACTCAGGCCACCGGCACCAGCGAGACGCTGATCCTGAGCCTGGCCGAACTGGCTCTGGAAAACCTGATCGCGGAACCGTTGGGCGATAAAGAACTGTATTTCCTCGGCGCGCAAAGCGTTCCCCACTGGCTGACGACCGCCTATGTCGAAGAGCTGGTCACCACGCTCAATGTCGGTAAAACCTATCCGGCGCGGATCAAGGATCGACTGATCGATGACCCGGTCAAGTCGGCCTATCTGGAGGATCTGTACAGCCGTCACTTGCGAGTGCAACTGCCGCTGCTCGCGCTGCAAAACAAGATCCGCGGCGAAGGCGGCATTGATGAGCAGGGTTATCGTTACGTCGTCGCGGTGATGAGTACCGACGGTGAAAGTCGCCGCGTCGACGATCAGGAAATCGTCATCCGGCCACTGTCGTTCGTCCTTGACCAACAGGCCGATGACAGCGCTGATTCCGTCACCAACATGTTCGTGATCGGCCCGCGTGACCCGACTAGAGGCCCGTGCCTGCTCTACCGGCCCCTGCTGGATAACGCACTGACTCAGTACCCGACACCGGCGAGTCTGATCTACGCCATCAAGCATTCGAAAAAGATCCGCGAATCGGTACTCGCCTGGTTGCCGGATCGAGTGCGCGCCACTTATTCAAACTACATTTTCCACGGCGACTTGCCCGACCTCGCGGTGCTCGCCGAGCTGCTGACCAATCCGCTGCTTAACGTCAACCTCAATAGACCGGTGAGGCTGGGCGGCGACGTACTGGCCGGTGATTACCTGCCTGCTTTGTTCAAGGCCAATGCCCACGCGCTGATCGATCTCGCCGACCGGCAATCGGTATCAAACGCCGAAAGTCATTGGGCGACGCTGAAACTGGGTGCGTGGAAACTGTTTAACGCGGTGCTGCCATTTCTCAATCCGACTTTCGGCGCGGCGGTGTGGATCTGGCAGATTTTCGATGACCTGCAGCAAACACTTGAAGCTGCACAAAACGACGACCACGAACTGGCTGCCCACGCCCTCACTGACCTGCTTCTGCAATTGGCCATGGTGCTGGCCCATCGCGCGGCCACGCGGGGCAGGCCGACTCGCCGGATCGGCGAAACCGAAGCGCAGGGCAAAAACACAGTCGTTGAAACACCTGTGCACCCGGCGAAAATCCAGATGAAACAGCTCGCGGACATTTCATCCGTCGACTTGCCGGCCAGCCATCAATTGGCAATCCATAGCGATGGCGCGCTCAATCGCACGCCCGTCAGCCTTGGTCAGGCTCTGGAACGCTTTGCCATCAGCAAGCCGCCCGAGTTGGGACAACCCATCAATGAGGGCCCGCAACAACACCTCTATGCCAGCGACGACAAGCTCTACGCCAATGTCGGATCGCGCTGGTTCGAGGTTCAACTCAACGACCAGCACGATGTACAGATCATCGACTCCCGCCACCAGCCACCACGCCCGGGGCCCCTGCTGGTACATAACCTTCAGGGGCGCTGGTTCATCGATACGCGCCTGCGGTTGCGCGGTGGCGGGCTCAAAAGCCGCAGAGCCGAAGTGCTGCGCAAGAATGCACAGCGGGTCGACGAACTGCGCCAGCAACTTAAACAATTCGACAACCAGTTGGGGCCGACTAAGGCGGCGTTGGTCGCTGCGCGCAAGGCGATGCTCAGTGCGCCGGATGCGACCTATCCCGCCCACGAAACGGTATTTCTGCAAAAGCTTGAAGCACAGATCCGCGCCTACGACGGCGCCATCAGCTCGGTCAAAGAGCTGAACCGCTTCGATGCCGTTCCGCGTTACCGCGCCTCGATGATCGAGATGCTCAGAACCCAGCTGTTTTTCAATCAGTCGTGGATCGATCAGATCGAAACGACATTCAAGTCGTCGCTGAACGAGACATTGAGGCTGCTGGCCGGTGAGGAGCTAGGGATCAAGCCGGCTGATCTGGGCCCTTACAAAGAGATGCTCAGACTGACCACCCTGATGATCCAGCGTACAGAAATGGCTCAAGCGAGTTTTCTCGAACTGAACATTCTCGGCAAAGAAGCCGCGCAAGTTGCCAGTGATTTCAAGAGAAAACTGCCGGATTACGAAGTACCGGACATGAAAGCGCTACGGGTAACGCTGACGCGTCCGTTCTGCGTCAAAGAAGGCAACAGCGCCAGGCTGGACGCTGTTCGGGAAAACCTCGAACGTCTGGTCGACGAAGCCGATCTGGCGATTCAGAACTCGCTGGATCTGCAACGTGAGGATCATGTCCTCAGCGATAGCCAACGTATCGAGCCGCTCAATGCATTGGTCGATCAGTTCGCCATCATCGACTCGCGATTACGCGATCTTGCGCTGCAGTCAGCCGCAGAGCTGATACCCGACCAGCTAGAGCAATTGCAATTACACATCAGCGAATTCAGCCAGCAAAGCACCCACCAACTGACTCAACTGTTGCGTGACCGTGGACCTCAGCAGCCACAGCCCGGCCCGTCACGCGCGCCGGTAAAGAAAGCCATCAAAACGCGCTTCAAAGGCACTCAGCTCGCGGTGCCACGCAAAGAAGCCGAGGGTCACGTGCAATTGGCGGATGTCAAAGCCAGCCTGACCGGCAGGGTACTGGCAACCTTTCACAAAAAGGAACCGGGCGTTTGGGTGCAACGCCTGCGCAGCAAACCTCCGAAAATCCTGCCACCGAGAAGTTTGAGCAGCCTGATGAACTCGGGGCAATCCTTGCTGGATGCGCTGCAGGGCTTTATCGAACGGCAAAAAAGTCTCGCTCATGAAGCGAACCGGCTGCCGATCGAAGTCGAAGAATCGCTGAACCACCACGCCAATCAGTTGCACGATACCGCCAGGGCCATCGAACAGGCGTTGCATTCTGCGCCCTCTTCAAATGCCCAGGCGAACACCGCGACCCTGCTCAAAGAAAAACTCGACGCGGCGGTGAAGCAGCTCAAGACCGAGGGGCATTCACTGCGCGTGAGCATGACCAAACGCCAGTTGCCCACAGCGCCGCGCGTCGAATGGCTGGTGGCGCAGCAAGAGGTGACGATCGCAGTGATTGCCGGTCGGCGTCGGCTCAAAGGCCCAAGGAAAGACTTTCTGCAGGAATATGAAATTCGCGACCGCAAGACCAACGCCGTGCTGTGGTACGCGCACTTTCATTACGAGCGCGCCGACACGGTTGCCGAGTTGTTCAGCGCCGCCCACCTCAAGACCCGAGACCAGCGCCTGTTAGGCGGAGCCTACAACCTGAGCAGTGCGTCCAGCACACAGGATGTGATCGCCATCTACCGCAGCGAGATCGGCGTGCAACTGGCAAAAAACCTGTTCTTTGCTGTTCCCACACCTTCCACATCGCAGGCTCACGCATGAATCCGGTCATCACATTGGCTTCCAGCCCGTCCACGCCATTGCTCGATAAAAGCCGTCTGGTCAACCTGACCAGCCATGGTCCGACGCTGGCAGGTGTCGCTACGCAAATGCTCAGCGAAGCCTTGAACGGGTTATATCCCGAGCTGGCGCTGAATCCTGACAAGTGCATGATCGGTACACCGCAATGGCGTGAACAAGACCATCAGATCGTTGCCGACACCACTCGTTTTGAATCCCTGAGCCACGCGTTGGTACGCCTGAATTTGTACGGCGCCTCAGCCAACTTTCTTGCCGCTGAACACTTCCTGACCACAGAACCCGACGCGCCAACGCCGACGCATCTGGCCGTCGACATCGAAGAGATCGGCCGCCTGCTTAATGAGTACGCGCCGCTGTTGTTCGTCGAGTATCAGGAGCGCCAACTGGATTTCTGGAACAGCAGCAGCCGCTCCGAACCGCATTGGCAAGCACTTGCCGACTCTTTGCGCACAGCCCTGGACGTCAACCAGGTGCAGGGCTGGAACACCGAAGAATGTGCCTTGGCCCGGCTGATTTTCACCACGCCGGACAAGAACATTCGATTGGCAACTCAGGGTGACTTCAGCGACATTCAGGCCGGGCTGATTGATATCGACATTCTCGAAAGCGCTGGCGCAACTCATCTGTTGCTCGGTGGCGCGCTGGTCATTCGCGCTCTTCACGAAGGGCACGAGCGGGTGTTGATGTACACCATCGAGAGCGGCTACGAGTCGTTTGCGTCGATGGATGCGCTGGGGGCGTCGTTGCCCTCGCGCCTCTCCGAACAGTTGGACGGGCATCCGATGCAGTGGCGGTTGTTCGAGCCTGACGGCAACATCTTTGATCACATGGCCTGGGCATTGGTGGCTTCGCAGCTCGACGCCATTGTCGCGATCAGCGCCAGTGACAGCGACAACCCCTCCGCTGCGGCCACCCTGACGGAGTCGGTGATGCCTGTCGACGAGCAGGCCCGACTCGATCAACTCGACGCAGCAATTCCGGATTGGCTGCACAACGCCTCCGCCAAAGACCTCGCCGCTTACAGTCGATACATCACCGGCCTGGGCAAGCTGTACCGCGACCCGCGGGTCAAAATCAGCAGAGATCTGATCGAACCTATCGACCGTTTTGCCCAGCGGCTGATGCACGAAGCGATTGTTCGCGACAAACACGCCGAAGGCGCCGCCGCCCTGCCGCTGGATGATCTCGAGATCAGCATCACCAACAGCTTTACCGCCGGTGATCTGACGTTGCCCAACGTGCTCGACACCTATTCGCGCTCCCTGGGCGAATTCGCCCTGGAAAACACCACGCCTTATCAGGCCAGTCTGCGTTTCAAACACGGCGAGCCTGTGCCGGCCTGGCTGACAGTCGATCTGTTGGTGCGGCTGTCAAAGCAAGTCGATATCGGTCAGGTCTACCCGCAGTTGATCAAGCGCAGGTTACTCGACGACCCACAGGAGTCGGCGCGTCAGGCAGCGCTGTATCACCAGCAGTTGCGCCTGTTGCTGCCCCTTGCCGCGCTGGAAAACAAGGTTCGCGCGCAGAACGGTTTTGATGAAACCGGTTTTGCCTACATTCGCCAATTGGTCGGCGAACCCGTTGTGTCTTCACAGCGGATTTCCATCTGCCCACTGACGTTGATCCCGCAGCATCGACTGGTCAGCGCCGCGGACACCGTCACCAACATGTTCATCATCGGCCCGGGCGATCCGGACAATGGTCCGTGCATTCTGTACCGCCCGCTGTTTGAGCCGACCTTGAGGCAATTCCCGTCGCGACAGAATCTACTGTACGCCTTGCATCAACCGGGCGAACTCAGGGATTCGGTACTGGCCTGGCTGCCCGATCGCAACCTGAGTTTCGAATACGCCCAGTACGTATTCCCCGTAGGATTGCCGTCGCCCTGGCTGATCACTCAACAGCTCTCCGATCCCAACCTGCGTCTGGGCGGGCTCGGTCACGTGAGTTTCGGCCATGTCGAAATCAACGGAGACCGGCTGCAGACGCTTTTTGAAAACAACGCTCGGGCCATTGTCGAACTGGCGGATCGTCAATCGCTGTCCAACGCCGATCAGCGCTGGCTGTTGCTGCAGGAAAGCAGCTGGAGCCTGTTCAATGTCGCTTCGAATTTTCTCAGCGGCGCGCTCGGGACAGCCGTTTGGGTGTGGCAAAGCATTGAGGAAATCCAGCAGGCGCTCGACGCGCATGAGCGCGGTAATCGCCTCGGCGAGTGGACTTCACTGGGCAATGTGCTGTTGACGCTGGGGATCATTCTGACCCACCACGCCGTGCGGCAACGACGTCGGATTTCGGGCACGGCAGGCACCCCACGAACGGTCATTGAAGTCCCGCACAAAATCGAGGTTGCCCCGGTGAGCTCACGTTTTCAGCCAATGCCTTTGCTCAATGAACTGCCGCCTGAACACAGTTCATCGCTTGAAGTCGGCGGCTCAGTGCCACGACGCAACTCCGCCGAACTGGGGCGCTATCTGGATTCGCTGAAAGTGACACCGCCCGACCTGAAGCACGAAGCGTTGATCACGCTCAACGTAGAGCCGCCTCACCTCTACCAGCTCGGTGACAAGACCTACGCGCAGGTGCGCGAACGCTGGTTTGAAGTGCGTCTGGATCCCGAGGATCAAGTCACCCTGTGTGTGCCTGGCGATCCGACACGCAGTGGCCCGCTGTTAACCCACGGTCTGCAGGGATTGTGGTACATCGACACCCGTTTGCGCCTGCGCGGGGGTGGCCGCAAAAGTCGTCTGCAGCATTTCAAGCACGCCAACGAACACCGAAAACAACAACTCGAAGACGCATTGAAGGCGTTCAAGGAGCGCGAAAAAATCCTCCAGGCCGAGTTGAACACGACGTTCAACGAAAAGCTCAGGGCAGCCCCACCGGCAAGCGCAGCCGCCACGCGCGCTTACGGGCAAAAAGTGGAAACGGCCATCAACGAGTACGCAACGGCGCTGGATCAACTGCGCGAATGGCGCACCAAGGGCGGCACGGTCGGTTATGTGTACGACATGGTGCGCATGACCACAGAACTGCACAAAAACATCTCGGCCTGGTTTTTAATCAACAGGAATGCCTACGATGCAGCCACGCATGCAATGGCCTTCAACGTACCCGCCGATCAACCAATCCCCCGCCAGATCTACGTCGACACCATCACCCGTTCGATCCATCTGGGCCAGCAACTGGAAGAGAAACTGACCCTGGCTCGTACTTCCCTTGAGCAGCTCAAGGCGCTTGGTAAAACCGGCATCATCACAGCGACAAGACTTGAAAACCTGATGCCCCGTGCTACCGCGCTGGATTTCAAAGCCAATGAAATCGGCATGTCCAACGAGCTGTGTCTGGAAGACCGCGGTGGCCCGCTCATGGCTCAGGCTCGCGAAGATGTCAGTAGCATTATCATCAGTGCGGCGAGAGCAGCGCATGAGCTGGCTGTGCAGATCAATCCCGGAACACCCTCAGCGACACCCGCTGCGGAGCTGGAACGGATGAACCACTTCCTCGAAACCTTCAACGATGCCGACGAGCGCTTGCTCGAGCTGCCCGATACTCACCCGGGACTGGTCAAGCGCGCCGCGGTGATGCATCTGCGCACGGTGATCGAAGAGTTTCGGCAAGTGGCGCAGACCCGTCTCGACTCTCTGCTGCTCAATGAAGAATCCCTGCAGATCACCGAGACGTCACAATCCGAGCGCCCCGGTCCATCGCGGGCGATGATCAAGGTGCACAAGTCCCGACCACGCGATCCAGCCCCCGCAGCCCCGGCGCAAAAACCCGCTGAAGCAGTGAATAAAATACTGCCAAAATCATCTTCGCCACCGACGCCGGCTCGCGACGATATCGACACCATAAACAATGCCCTGGATCTCACTCTCGATTACCCCAACTTTCTCAAGCGTACCCGCAAGGATGCGCTGCGGCCCTCACGTATTCCTGCCGACATGCAGGACATCCATGATCAGTACGCGCTGAAACTGGAGCGCAGTGCTGACGAGGTCGAACAAGCGCTGAAAAACTTGCGCGAAGCCAAAAAAGAGCAGCCTCCAGTGGCAGAGCTGAGTGCTGAACTGCGTGAAGCAGCCCGACATGTCAGGCAGGAAGGCGTGAATATCCGCGCCAGCCTGTACAAACTGCGCAAGCCGACGCAAACCGCCTTCAATTGGATGTACGAGCAAGCGCAGGTCAGTCTCGTACGTGATGAGCGCGGACGGATTGCAACGAAACAGTTCGGCGATTACTTTCAGGAATTCCGGATTCTGGACAAAGCCAATCACGATCGGCCGCTGTGGGTCGCGCACTTCCACTACAAAACGCTGCAGACACCGTCCGACCAACCGACGACGGCTCACCTGAAAGTCGCCGACGGCTACCTGGAAACGCTCACCGTGGATCAGCAAAAATCATTGAATGCGTTCGATCGGGTCAACGGTGTTTTGCGCAAACTGACTGATCCGGCACTGCGCAAACTGTTCCTCGATCTGCCTGTGCTGGAGGAACCTGCCGTCGAAGAAAACCCTTGAGCTCAGCCCCGCCAAACCTTTCGTAAACGCCCGAGTGCCGCAGTGATCGCGGCCTCGGGCACGGCGGCAAAACCCAGCACCAGGCCGGCGCGCTGATCCGCCGGCAAAGTTGAATCCGGCAGCCAGTAACTGCTTAAACCGTTGATCTCGACATCGACGCTGGCGGCCAGAGCAATCAACTGTTGCTCACGGGCCAATGTGTCCACGGGAATGGTCAGATGCAGACCGGCCGCGACACTCGGCAAGCTGCCAACGCCGGGAATATCGCTCGGCCAACCGGCCAGCAGCGTATTGCGCCGGCTCAGCGCTGCACGACGCATGCGCCGGATGTGCCGCTGAAAATGCCCGGCCGCCATGAACTCGGCCATCACGGCCTGGGTGCTCACTTCCGAGTGGCGCACGTCCACCGCGCGGCGCTGGGAAAAGGCGTCCACCAGCGCTGGCGGCAACACCAGATAACCCAGGCGCAGCGCCGGGAATGCGACTTTGCCGAAGGTGCCGACGTACAACACGCGGCCCTGTCGATCGAGCGCCGCCAATGGCGCCAGCGGTGCGCCGGTGTAACGGTACTCGCCGTCGTAATCGTCCTCGACGATCCAGCCTTGCGTGCGTTCGGCCCAGGCCAATAACTCCAGACGTCGCGCCAGACTCATCACCACGCCGGTCGGGTATTGATGAGACGGCGTCACGTAGGCGACGCGACAATCCGTTGCCGCTGCCAATGCCGCGCAATCAATCCCCTCCTCGTCCACCGCAATCCCACGCAATCGCGCACCCGCAACGGCGAATGCGTGACCAGCGGCGCGATACCCCGGATTTTCGATTCCGACGCCATCGCCCGGCTCCACCAGCAACTGTGCACAAAGGCTAATACCCTGCTGCGCGCCACTGGTGATCACAATTTGTTCAGCGCTGCACTGCATGCCGCGCGAACTGCGCAGATAGGCGGCGATCATCGCGCGCAAACGCGCATCACCGGCCGGGTCGCCGTAACACAGCTGCTGCAAATCCGGCTTGCGCCAGAAAGCCGCGTTCAGCTTGGCCCAGACCTCAAAAGGGAACAGATCGAAGGCCGGCACACCGACACGAAAAGCACGCGGTGGACCACTCGGCGGCTTGGCCAAATGGTTGTTTTCAATACGCGAAAAAGTAGCGCTGTGGATAACTTTACTGGATGGAATCACAGGTAAATCCAGCCAATTTGTGGATAAGGCTGTGGGTAAGCCTGTTGAAAACCCTGTGGATACTTTTGTGGATAGTTTTTTCGCCGAGGGCGGCGGCGCCGATAATTGCGCGACGTAAGTACCGTCGCCGACGCGGCCTTCGATAAACCCTTCGGCATACAACTGATCGTAAGCGCGCACCACGCTGTTACGCGAAATCGCCAACGCTGCCGCCAGATCGCGACTGGCCGGCAGCCGCGTGCCGCTGGCGAGGCGTCCATCGAGCACGCGCAAACGCAGCGCCTGATACAGCTGGCGGCTCAAACCCTGGCGCCGATCCAGCTCGATACCGGCGGGATTGAAGGGCATGGACAGCGATGGCGAGTCAGGCATGGCAATGGACCTATGAAATTGGTCGGCAATGGCTCTTACAACAGACCAATAGCCTGCCTAGGATGCAGGCATTCGCCAAGGAAAATCTGTCCATGTACACGCCGCGCGCCTTTGCCATCGAAGAACTGTCCCAACTGCACGAACTGATCCTCGCCACCCGCCTCGCCATTCTGGTGACCCACGGCGAAAACGGTCTGCAAGCCAGCCACGTGCCGGTGCTACTGCATTGTGAACAAGGCGAGTACGGCACGCTGTACGGGCACCTGGCCCGCGCCAACCCGCAATGGAAAGACCTGCGCGACGGCGCCGAAGCCATGCTGATCTTTGCCGGTGCCGACGCCTACGTCAGCCCGGGCTTTTACCCGAGCAAAGCCGAGCACGGCAAAGTCGTACCAACCTGGAACTACATCGCCGTGCACGCCTATGGCCACGCCGAAACCTTCAGCGATGGTGGACGCCTGCTCGACATCGTCAGCACCCTCACCGACCGCCATGAAGCCGGCCGCGCCCAGCCGTGGTCCGTCGCCGATGCGCCCGCTGACTACATCGACGGCATGCTCAAGGCGATTGTCGGTTTCGCCATTCCCATCGACCGTCTCGAGGGCAAGCGCAAGCTCAGTCAGAACCGCAGCGCCGAAGACATTGCCGGCGTGCGTGAAGGCCTGGCCGCCAGCCCCGAAATAAACGATCAAACCCTCGCCCGATTGATGCGCTAAGGAAATCACCATGAGTCAGATCGACATTCGCCAGGTCAGCGCCGCCGACCGCGCCGCGTGGCTGCCGCTGTGGCAGGCCTACCTGCGTTTCTATAACACCGACCTGCCGGACGCCGTGACCGACAGCACCTGGCAGCGCTTCCTCGACCCGAGCGAACCGACCCACGCGGCGTTGGCCTGGGCCGATGGCAAAGCAGTCGGCATGGTGCATTACATCTACCATCGCTCGAACTGGAGCATTGAAAACTCCTGCTACTTGCAGGATTTGCTGGTGACCGAGGAAACACGCGGTACCGGCGTCGGCCGCCTGCTGATCGAACACGTTTACGCCACCGCCAAGGCTGACGGTTGCTGCAAAGTGCACTGGCTGACCCACGAATCCAACGCCACCGCGATCCAGCTCTACGAGCGCATCGCCGAGCGCCCGGGCTTCATCCAGTTTCGCAAAGCCATTTAAGGAGAGGCACCCATGATCATTTCACCGGCTGACTGGAAAGGCGTCCCCGCCCCTACCGCCACATTGCTTGAAGGCCGTTTTATTCGCCTCGAACGACTCGACCCGGCACGCCATGGCGAACAACTGTTCGCCGCCCTCGAAGGCCCCGGCGCCGACCCGAAACTCTGGGATTATTTGCCCTACGGCCCGTTCCCGGAACGCAGCGTTTTCGACGCCTGGCTGAACAACCATGCGGCCGCCAGCGACCCGTATTTCTTCGCGGTCATCGACCGTGCGAACAACCAGGTGCAAGGCATCCTCAGCCTGATGTCGATCGTCCCGGCGCAGGGCCGCATCGAGATCGGCCACGTCACCTTCGGCGCGCCGATGCAGCGCTCGCCGAAAAGCACCGAGGCGGTGTACCTGCTGGCCAAACATTCCTTCGACCTCGGCTACCGCCGCCTCGAATGGAAATGCAACAACGGCAACGCTCGCTCCAAATACGCCGCCGAACGTCTGGGCTTCAGCTTCGAGGGCGTGTTCCGCCAGCACATGGTGGTCAAGGGCCAGAACCGCGACACCGCGTGGTACTCGATTGTGGATTCGGAATGGCCGGCGATTGGCGCCGGGTTCGCGCGTTGGTTGAGCGATGAAAACCAGACACCGGATGGCCAGGTGAAAGGGTTGGTTGAGTGCCGTAGCTGAGGCGCAAAGCAAAAGATCGTCCGCACGCGGCCCGAGCCTTCGGACGATCTTTTGATCTGTTTTTCACCCCAGCTTTTGCGCCAGCACCGCAATGTGCTCGGGGCCGATCCCGCAGCAACCGCCCAAGTGGCTGGCACCGCGCTGCTGCCAATCTATCGCCCAGTGCAAGTAACCCGGCGGATCAAGATCCTCGCGCAACGGATCAAGCCCATCATTGGCCGTTGCCTCTTCTGGCTGCGGCGGAAACGCATTGGCGTAAGCGCCGATATGAATGTTCACCCCCAGGCGTTCGAAGGTTTCACGCGCCGCGTCAATCGCGGCACCGATCACTTCCGGCTGACTGCAATTGAACAGCAACGTCTCGACGCCCAACTCAGCCGCCACTGCCGCCGCTTCGGCGACCGGCTCGCCAGAGCGCAAGCGCGGTACTTCATCGATGTCTTCGTCCTTCAAGGTGAACGACAGCCAGAACGGCTTGCCGTCCTGCGGTAAACCATTGTGGATGGCTCGCGCCTCAATGATCGAGCTCTGGGTTTCCGCCAGCCACAGATCAACGTGCGGCGCCAGGCCGTCGACCAGCGGCGCCAGCAACTCGGGCGCGCGTGCGGCTTCGAACAAGTCCGGTCGATAGGAGCCGAACAGCGGTGGCAACGAGCCGGCCACGCGCACGGTTCTTCCCGACGCCTGCACCGCCCGCCGCGCCAATTCACCCGCCAATGCCGCCAACGCCTGCCCTTCAGCGGCGAAGCGCTCTGCGCCGATATGAAATGGCACCACCGCATAACTGTTGGTGGTAATCACATTGGCACCGCTGGCGATATACGCCGCGTGTACGGCCTCAACCGCTTGCGGCGCTTCGCTCAGGGCCAGCGCCGACCACTCCGGCTGCCGAAATGGCGCCCCGGCGCGCTGTAACTCACGGCCCATACCGCCATCGAGAATAATCGTGCTGCCTGCGCCCATATGCTTTTCACTCATATGCTTATGAAAATAACTCACTATCAGAGTCGTTCTTATAACTATTTAATACGCACCATTCGGTTAATAACAACCTCTTTTTTACTCAGGGATCGACTGTGAAATTTCAACCGCTACTGGCCCTGGGCCTGACGATTCTGGCCGCCTCGACGCAAGCCTTTGCGGGCACCACGCTGGACCGTGTCGAGCAGAAAAAGCAACTGGTCGGCGTGCTGATGGAGAGTTATCCACCGTTCTCGTTTCTCAACGATCAGAACCAGCTCGACGGCTTCGATGTCGATGTCGCCAAAGACGTAGCCGACAAACTCGGGGTCAAGCTGCGCCTCGAAACGCCGTCCTGGGATGTCATCGCCGCCGGTCGCTGGAGCGGCCGTTACGACATCTGCATCTGCTCGATGACACCGAGCAAGGCGCGCGCCGAAGTGTTCGATTTCCCGGTCGAGTATTACGCCTCGCCGGCCGTGATCGTGGTCAATGCCAAGGATGACCGGATCCACCAAGCCAAGGATCTGAGCGGCAAGAAAGTCGGCCTCACCAGTGCCTCCAGCTACGAGAGCTATCTGAACAAGAACCTGGTGATCGAAGGCGCTGAAGACACGCAGTTGCAGTACCCGTTCGAGGACGTGCAGATCGCGCCGTACGATACCGACAACGTCGCGTTCCAGGACCTGGGGCTTGGCGCAGGGGTGCGGCTGGATGCGATTCTCACCAATCTCGTCACCGCGCAACCACGCCTGAACCAGGACAAACGCTTCAAACTGGCTGGCGCGCCGCTGTACTCGGAGCCGAACTCGGTCGCCATCGAGAAGGGCGACGCACAATGGAATGCCAAAGTGCGCGAAGTGTTCGCGCAGCTCAAACAGGACGGCACCCTGAGCAAACTTTCGCAAAAATGGATCGGCGCCGATATCAGCCAATGACCTCTTTCCCTACACCTCCACAGCCACCGCAGCGGGTGGCTGAATCACGTCTGCAACGACTCTTCGGTTTTCGCACGCGGCTGTACCTGACGTGGGCGGCGATGGTCTGCCTGTTCGGCGGATTTTTCCTCAGCTTCGACCTGAAGTTCTCGATCATCCTCGACAAACTGCCCAATCTGGTCGGCCTGCATCTGGCCCCCAACGGCTTTCTGCAGGGCGCTGCGCTGACGCTTTTCCTGTGTGTCTGCTCGATTGTCGCCTCGTCACTGCTGGGCTTTGTCACCGCGCTGGCACGCCTGTCGAAAAGCGCCGTGGCGTTCGGCATCGCCAGTTTCTACGCGTCGTTCTTTCGCGGCACGCCGCTGCTTATCCAGATCCTGCTGATCTATCTCGGGCTGCCGCAACTGGGCATCGTGCCCGGCGCCATTGTCGCGGGCATCATCGCCCTGTCATTGAATTACGGTGCCTATCTCAGCGAGATTTTCCGCGCCGGTATCCTCGGCATTCCCTATGGCCAACGCGAAGCGTCACTGGCGCTGGGCATGCGCGAATCGGTGATTTTCTGGCGCATCACCCTGCCCCAGGCCATGCGCACGATCATCCCGCCGACGACTAACCAGTTCATCTCGATGCTCAAGGATTCGTCGCTGATCTCGGTGATGGGGGTCTGGGAAGTGATGTTTCTGGCGCAGTCGTATGGGCGCTCCAGCTATCGTTATATCGAAATGCTCACCACTGCGGCGATCATTTACTGGGTGATGTCCATCGGTCTGGAGTTGATTCAGGCGCGAATGGAGCGGCATTACGGCAAGGCGTACGAACGCCGGACGTGAGGTGTGCTGCAACAAGGCCGTCCACTTAACAGCCGTAATCACAGGCTGATCGGACAGAGGCAGACGAGTTTTTGAGTTTGCCAGCGGGTTACATCTGTATTCGCTGTAGGAAAACACGCCGCAACGGCGGGGTAAAACCAGCCGTTCTCACGGTCGCGGAAATTTTCCACAGAGGAAACTGATAGAAGCCGCAAACCTGTGGGAAGCAGCTGACATCGCCCCCACAGTCCTTCCACATAGAGTTTGGCCTCCTGTCAAAAGAGGCCTTACTTGATGCCCGCTCAACACATATTTCGACCGAAACAACTGGCCTTGGCCATCACCCTCGCAGTGGGTTGCGCGCAATTTGCGCAGGCACAAGAACCGCCGGCTCCGATGCCGACGCCTGAGGAGCTGATCGGTCTGCTCGACCAATTCACCAGCGATCCGGCGACTCATAAAACATCCGTCAGTACAAAGGGCTACTCAGAGCCATTCGATGATCGGGATGACCTGATCACCGTCACCGGTCGTGGCAGTCTGGCCGGCCTACTGGATGGAGCCGGGGGCATCAACGTTCTACAACTGGATGCAGCGAAAGGTACCTTGGGGGAAACGCGCAATATTGACGGGCTGGAGGTGATGAAAGGCAAGTGGACGCTCAGCAAGGAAGGATTGGGGAGCTTCGAAAAAGGCGCGATGGTTCGGCCGAAAGCCAACCTTACTAACGAAGGAGACATCAGAGGTCATGCCATTGTCCAAGGCATTCTGGTCAACCGAGGCGGGATAGGTGGCGAAGCACTTGTGGTGGCTGGCGGTGATCTGACCAACCTGGGAATCATCGGCGGTGGGGTCACCGTCAACGAAAACGGCCACTTTGCCGGTCGAGGAGCGACCGGCACATTGAACCTGCACGGCCGCCTGACAGTTGATCACGCTTATGGCGCACCGCAAATCAACGGCGATCTGAACCTGTCGCACAGCGCAACACTGGCTTACGAGGTGGACGCTGCCGGTGTCAGTGAAACCATCCTGGTACGTGGGACAGCCAATCTCGGCGATGCGACCCTTAAACTGCTGACTGCCGGGGACTACCCTCAGAGCAGCGAGCACACCCTGCTCAAAGCCGAAAAGGTTGAAGGTCGCTTTGGTGCAATCGAACACAACCTCGCATACATGACCCCAACACCCCACTACAACGCTCAGGATGTCAGCCTGACCTACGCTCGCAATGAGGTGCCCGTCGAAAGCGCAGCAAACACCACGAGTGCTCGTGAGATTGCCAAAAGCATTGATCAGACGCCCAATGCAGCCCCCTCTGCGGTAGCGTCCGCGAAAACGACTTCCGGCGTGGCTAGCGGGGTGGCCGCATCCGCTGTGGTTTCCACTCCTGCGGCGGCCCCCAAACGCAGTGAATTTTCCCCGCCGGCCAACAAAGCCCTTGTCGCCCTGCTCGGCAGTAACCGAAACACCGCCGCCCTCGCACTTGAGCAACTTGCCGCCGGCAGTAACGCCAACCTGGCCAAAGCCACACTGAGTGCCGTGACCCCGGTCAACGACAGCCTGCTGTCGGCGATGCGCCAGTTGGACCCTGGCAAGCCATCGACCCGCGCAAACGACGGCAATGGCCGAGTCTGGGTCCAGGCACTGGGCAACGGCGGCAAGATCGATCGCGACACCGACAGCACACTGAAATACGCCACCCAAGGTCTGGTCGCGGGTGCCGACTGGCGTCTCGATGAGCAATGGCATGTCGGGATAATCGGTGGCAAATCGCAGACGAAACTCGATGCCCGTCATTCGGACGGCGACCTCGACAGCTGGCACCTCGGTGCTTATGCCGTTCGCCAGGACGGCCCCTTGGCGCTGCGTTTCGGTGCCACTTACGCCAGCCACGACGGCAGCAGCAAACGTCGAGTCGCGTTCAATGGTTTCAGCGATCGTCTCAAGGGCAGTTACGACGCCAGCACCCAACAGGCCTTTGCCGAAGCGGGTTACAACTTCGGCGAGGGTGACATCACGCTCGAACCTTTCGCCAATCTGGGTTACCAGCGCTATCAACGCGACAGCTACAGCGAAAAAGGTGGTGATGCGGCGTTGAAAGTCCACGGGCAATCGCAAAACAACCTGACCAGCACCTTCGGCCTGCGTGTGGCAAAAACCAATACCTTGGACAACGGCATGCACCTGACGCCGCGCCTGAGTGCTGGTTGGAAACATACCTACGGCGAACTCGACCTGCACACCCGCCAGCAATTGCTCAACGGTGGCATCGATTTCGAAATCGCCGGAGCACAACTGGATCGCAACAGCCTGTCAGTCGACGCCGGCCTCGACCTGGCCCTGTCTGCCAACCACACGCTGGGCATGGGCGTCACCGGGGACGTCGCATCAGACAGCCGCAACACCGGCGTAATGGGCCAATGGCGCATGGCGTTCTAACCGATCCCGGTAGGAGCTGCCGCAGGCTGCGATCTTTTGATGTTGTTTTTTAGAAGACAAGATCAAAAGATCGCAGCCTGCGGCAGCTCCTACAGGGAAAAAAGCAAAAAAAAGGGGAGCACATGCCCCCCCGAGGTTTAAAGCGTTGAATCGCGGCCGTTATCTCAGCCTTCGATCTCGATCAGAATTTCGCCCGGATTGACCCGATCACCCTTGGCCACATGAATCGCCGTGACCTTGCCGGCGATAGCGGCCTGGACTTCGGTTTCCATCTTCATCGCTTCGGTGATCAACACAGCCTGGCCGGCCTTGACGGAGTCGCCCTCCTTGACCAGCACATCAACGATGTTGCCCGGCATGGTGGTGCTGACGTGGCCCGGTGCGGATGCTTGCTTGCGCTTGCTGCTGCCACCGCCGACGAATTCGTTGAGCGGTTCGAACACCACTTCTTCCGGCATGCCGTCGATGGACAGGTAGAAGTGACGTTTGCCTTCAGCCTTCACACCGACACCGGTGATGTCGACGCGGTAGGTTTCGCCGTGCACGTCGATGACGAACTCGGTCGGTACGCCTTCGCCGCCCGCCTTGGTCACACCGCCCGCTTCAGGAATCGGCAGCAACACTTCTGGCGTGAGGGTGCCGGCGGCACGCTCTTCGAGGAACTTGCGGCCGATGTCCGGGAACATGGCGAAGGTCAGCACGTCTTCTTCGGACTTGGCCAGTGCGCCGATGTCGGCACGCAGCTTGGTCATTTCCGGTTTGAGCAGATCGGCCGGACGCACGTCGATGACTTCTTCGCTGCCGATCGCCTGACGACGCAGCTTCTCGTTGACCACGCCCGGCGCCTTGCCGTAGCCGCCTTGCAGGTAGAGCTTCACTTCGTTGGTGATGGTCTTGTAGCGCTCACCGGCCAGCACGTTGAAGAACGCCTGGGTGCCAACGATCTGCGAAGTCGGGGTCACCAGCGGCGGGAAGCCGAGGTCTTCACGCACGCGCGGGATTTCCGCGAGCACTTCGCCCATGCGGTTCAGCGCGCCCTGCTCTTTCAGCTGGTTGGCAAGGTTGGAGATCATCCCGCCCGGCACCTGGTTGACTTGCACACGGGTGTCGACGGCGGTGAATTCGCTTTCAAACTGGTGGTACTTCTTGCGCACGGCATAGAAGTACAGGCCGATCTCTTGCAGCAGTTCGAGATTCAGACCGGTGTCGTACTCGGTTCCTTTGAGCGCAGCGACCATCGACTCGGTGCCCGGGTGGCTGGTGCCGGATGCGAAGCTGGAGATCGCGGTATCGATGTGGTCGGCGCCGTTTTCGATGGCCTTGAGCTGGCACATCGTCGCCAGACCCGCCGTGTCGTGGGAGTGGATAAACACTGGCAGCGACTGCTCGGCTTTGAGTGCGCGAACCAGCTCACCGGTAGCGTACGGGGTCAGCAGACCGGCCATGTCCTTGATCGCCACCGAGTCGCAACCCATGGCTTCCATTTGCTTGGCCTGGGTGACGAACGCGTCGATGGTGTGCACCGGGCTGGTGGTGTAAGCGATGGTGCCTTGGGCATGTTTGCCGGCTGCTTTCACCGCCTCAATGGCCACGCGCAGGTTACGCACGTCGTTCATCGCGTCGAAGATGCGGAACACGTCGATGCCATTCACCGCAGCTTTGGCGACGAAGGCTTTGACCACGTCGTCGCTGTAGTGACGGTAGCCCAGCAGGTTCTGCCCGCGCAGCAGCATTTGCAGACGGGTGTTAGGCAGCGCCGCGCGCAGTTGGCGCAGACGCTCCCACGGATCTTCTTTGAGGAAGCGTACGCAGGCGTCGAACGTCGCGCCGCCCCAGCATTCCAGCGACCAGTAGCCGACTTTGTCGAGCTTGTCGCAGATCGGCAGCATGTCTTCGGTGCGCATGCGGGTGGCGAGCAGCGATTGGTGAGCGTCGCGCAGGATGGTGTCAGTGACAAAGATCTTCTTGGACATTGTTGTATTCCTCACAGGCCTGCGTGGGCGGCGATGGCGGCGGCGATGGCCAGGGCCAGCTCTTCGGGTTTGCGCTTGATCGAGTAGTTGGTCAGTTCAGGGTGGCTTTCAACGAAGCTGGTATTGAACTGGCCGCTACGGAATTCCGGGTTGCGCAGGATTTCCTGGTAGTACGCGGCGGTGGTCTTCACGCCTTGCAGACGCATGTCGTCCAGCGCCCGCAGACCACGGTCCATCGCCTCTTCCCAAGTCAGTGCCCACACAACAAGTTTCAGGCACATCGAATCGTAGAACGGCGGAATGGTGTAGCCGGTGTAGATCGCTGTGTCGGTGCGCACGCCCGGGCCACCGGGGGCGTAGTAACGGGTGATCTTGCCGAAGCTCGGCAGAAAGTTGTTTTTCGGGTCTTCGGCGTTGATACGGAACTGCAACGCGAAGCCACGGTGCTGAATGTCTTCCTGTTTCACCGACAGCGGCAGACCGGAGGCGATGCGAATCTGCTCGCGGACGATGTCGATCCCGGTGATTTCTTCGGTGATGGTGTGTTCCACCTGCACCCGGGTGTTCATCTCCATGAAGTACACCTCGCCCTCGGCGAGCAGAAACTCCACGGTGCCGGCGTTCTCGTAACCCACTGCCTTGGCCGCACGCACCGACAGGTCGCCGATGTAGGCGCGCTGTTCCGGGGTCAGTTGCGGGCTCGGGGCGATCTCGATGAGCTTCTGGTTGCGACGCTGGATCGAGCAGTCACGCTCGAACAGGTGCACGACGTTGCCGAAGCTGTCGCCGAGGATCTGCGCTTCGATGTGCTTGGGATTGACGATGCATTTTTCCAGGAACACTTCGGCAGAACCGAACGCCTTGGTCGCTTCGGATATGACGCGAGGGAAATTTTGTTCGAGCTCTTCACGGCTGTTGCAGCGACGGATACCGCGACCGCCACCACCGGAAGTGGCTTTGAGCATCACCGGGTAACCGATGCGGTCGCCTTCGACCAAGGCTTCTTCGATGTCGGCAACGTTGCCTTCGGTGCCCGGCGTCACCGGTACGCCGGCCTTGATCATGCTGCGGCGCGCTTCGGTCTTGTCGCCCATGCGGCGGATGACTTCTGCCGACGGGCCAATGAACTTGATCCCGCGTTCGGCGCAGATATCTGCCAGCTCAGCGTTTTCCGAGAGGAAACCGTAGCCAGGGTGAAGTGCATCGCAACCAGTTTCCACGGCCAGGTTCACCAGCTTGCGCGGGTTGAGGTAACCGGCCAGTGGCTCGGCACCGATGCTATGGGCCTCGTCCGCACGCTTCACATGCAACGCATGACGGTCGGCGTCGGAAAAAATCGCAACCGAGCGAATACCCATTTCGGCGCAGGCTCGTACGATTCGTACGGCAATCTCACCACGGTTGGCGATCAGGATCTTTGTTATCACTTGGAGGTTCCCTTGAGCCGGTGGCACCACGACCTGCTAGACCCAGGTCGACGCGTGACCAAATGTTTCAATTTAGTCGCAGCTCCACACTAGCGCTCATGAGGGATTAACAAAAATGAATAAAAATTGGGTCAGGCATAAGCAAAGACTTATAGTTGAAACATCAGCCAGCCGTCAGAGCCTATAAAAAATGCGTAAGTCCTTGATGCGTATGACATTGCGTCAATTGCAGATCTTCAACGAAGTGTGTGATTTACGCTCTTACAGTCGCGCAGCTGAGGAAATGTCGCTCACCCAACCGGCGGTCAGCCTGCAAATAAAGCAGCTCGAAGAGCTGATCGGCCAGCCATTATTCGATTATGTTGGCAAAAAACTCTACATGACCGAAGCCGCTGAAGCTCTTCAGCGCGCCAGCCGGGACATTTTCGGGCGCCTGGAAAACCTCGATATGCAACTCTCGGACATGCAGGGCTCGCTGCAAGGTCAGCTGAAACTGGCGGTGGAATCCAGCGCCAAATACTTCGTCCCGCACCTGTTCGCCGCGTTCAAGCGCCAGCACCCGGAAGTGAACCTGCAACTGACCGTAGTCAACCGTGGCCAGGTCATTCGCAGGCTGTCCGATAACCGTGATGATCTGGTGATCATGTCGATGGTGCCGCAGGACATGGGCCTGGAATTTTTGCCGTTCCTTAACAATCCGATTGTCGCGGTAGCGCGCCCGGATCACCCGTTGGCGCACATGGGCCCGCTGCGCCTGCAGGATCTTGAGCCCTACACGTTGCTGATCCGCGAACCCGGCTCGGGAACGCGATTGGCGTGTGAAGAATATTTCAAAGAGAAACGTGTGCACTTCACCCAGACCCAGGAAGTGGCCTCGGCCGAAGCACAACGTGAATGTGTGCAGGCGGGTCTGGGCCTGGCGCTGTTGACGCGCCATGCCCTGAACCTGGAGCTGGCGACCGGTGGGCTCGTCGAGCTGCCGGTCGAGGAATTGCCGCTGCTGCGTAGCTGGTGCCTGGTGCAAGCGAAAGCCAAACGCTTGTCACCGGTGGCGCACGCCTTCCTGGCGTTTATCCGCAGCGAGCGCGTGCAGATCAGCGCGCTGGTTGAGCGCTTCGACGGGAAGCTGCGGGTGCCGCCTGCCAGTGAGTGATCTCGGGAAAGTCGCCGATCTCGGCTTGAAGCTGACGGAGTTCGAAGCGATCTTCGATGGCGCGGCGAAATTCCATGCGGCGCTGGTCTTCCTGCTGACGACGGGTTTTCGCGGCGCTGTTGCGTTCTTCGTAGGGCTGAGCCATTTCGAGTCTCCCAAGGCGATGACGGGAGTTTCACGATAGGCGCGGGGGATGACGGTTTGATGAAAGTTGCCGGCAAGAAAGCAAAAGATCGCAGCCTGCGGCAGCTCCTACATTGACCGTGTAGGAGCTGCCGCAGGCTGCGATCTTTTGATCTTAATCGTCGAGGGCTTTTGCCGCTTTCGGCGACAAGCGCAAGCTGCGCAGACTGCGCTTCACGCTCTTGAGGTGGTTGACCAGACTCGGCCCACGCGCCATGGCCACGCCCATCGCCAACACGTCGATCACCACCAGGTGGGCGATACGCGAGGTCAGCGGCGTGTAGATCTCTGTATCTTCATGCACATCGATCGCCAGATTCACAGTCGACAACTCGGCCAGCGGAGTCTGGCTCGGGCACAAGGTAATCAACGAAGCGCCGCTCTCGCGCACCAGATTGGCGGTGATCAGCAAATCCTTGGAACGCCCCGATTGCGAAATACAGATCGCCACATCAGTGGGCTTCAACGTCACCGCCGACATCGCCTGCATGTGCGGATCGGAATACGCCGCTGCCGTCAGCAGCAAACGAAAGAACTTGTGCTGCGCATCCGCCGCCACCGCGCCCGAAGCGCCAAAACCATAGAACTCGACGCGCTGCGCCTGCGACATCAACGTCACCGCGCGCTGCAACTCGATCGGATCGAGCTTCTCGCGAACCTCCATCAGGGTGTGCAACGTGGTGTCGAAAATCTTCAGGCTGTAATCGGCAACCGAGTCGTCTTCGTGGATCGCGAACTGACCGAAGCTGGCACCAGCGGCCAGGCTTTGCGCCAATTTGAGTTTGAGATCCTGAAAACCGGAGCAACCGATGGCGCGACAGAAGCGCACGATGGTCGGCTCGCTGATGCCGACGCTGTGGGCCAGGTCGGCCATGGAACTGTGCATCACCGCCGCAGGGTCAAGCAGCACGTGGTCGGCGACCTTGAGCTCCGACTTGCGTAACAGGTGACGTGATTGGGCGATGTGTTGCAGCAGATTCAAGGGGCTGGACTCTTCTTATGGGCAAGGATGTAGCACGCTTGTAGTTATACTACATGAATTGGCTTTTTGCCTGCTCAATGCGTAACTCCATGTCCCCATATCAGGCGCGATGAGGTGCATGTAGCCCTTAAAACGGTTTTTCCTGTTCACGCAAAAGCCCGGCCAGCGCGGCAGCCTCCACCGGACGGCTGATCAGATAGCCCTGCACTTCATCGCAACGTTCGGCGCGCAGAAATTCCAACTGATCCTGGCGCTCAACGCCTTCGGCGACCACCTTCAGCGAGAGCCCGTGGGCCATGGCAATGATCGCGCGGGTAATCGCCGCATCCTCACTGCCTTCACCCAATCCGCGTATGAACGCCTGATCGATCTTCACGTAATCCACCGGAATACGCTTGAGGTAACTCAATGACGAATAGCCGGTGCCGAAGTCGTCGATGGCCAGCTTCACCCCCAGATCGCGCAGTTGCTGGAAGGTCGCGATGATGTGTTCGACGCTGTCGAGCAACTGGCTTTCGGTCAGTTCCAGCTCAAGGTAGTGCGGCGCCAGACCGGTTTCTTCCAGCACCTGGCGCACCAGGCTGACCAGTTTGCCCTGACGCAATTGATGCACCGACAGGTTCACCGACACGCGGATCGGCTCCAGCCCTTGCCGCTGCCATTCACACGCTTGCCAGCAAGCCTGGCGCAGGACGAATTCGCCGATCGGTCCGATCAGGCCGGTTTCCTCAGCCAGCCCGATAAAGTCCCCCGGCGGCACCCGGCCCATGGTCGGGTGATCCCAGCGCACCAGTGCTTCCGCCGCGTTCAGTCGCCCGGATGCGAGACAGAGCTTCGGCTGATAGAACACTTTTAGCTGCTTTTCTTCGATGGCTTTGCGCAGCTGGTTTTCCAGTTGCAGGCGCTCAAGGGTGCTGGCCTGCAAGCTGTCGGTGTAGAACTGGAAGTTGTTACCGCCCAAGTGCTTGGCGTGTTGCATGGCCATGTTCGACTGGCTGACCAACGCGGAAATCTCCCGCGCGTTGTCCGGCAACATGCTGATGCCCATCGAGGCACTGACGACCAGCTCATGCCCTTCGACGGTCAGTGGCAAGCGCAACTTGCTCGACAGTCGGGTGGCGACACGGGCCAGGCTCGACAGGTTGCCGTAAGCATCGAACAACACTGCGAACTCATCACCGGACAACCGCGCGATGGTGTCGGCCTCCGGCAAGGCATTGACCAGCCGACGCGCCATTTTCTGCAACATCTGGTCAGCGACCTCGTGGCCGAGGCTGTCGTTGAGCAATTTGAAGCGATCCAGATTAATGTGCAGCAACGCCAGGCTACGCCGCCCGCCCTGCCGCACGCGTTGATGCGCTTCATGCAGGCGCTCGCGGAACAGTGATCGATTGGCCAGCCCGGTGAGTTCGTCGTAATGGGTCAGGTAACGCATGCGCTCTTCGGATTCGCGCCGCGCTGACAGATCGGCGAAGAAGCCGACGATATGACTTACATTGCCTCGACTGTCGCGCACTGCATTCAGCTGCAGCCACTGCGGGTACAACTCGCCATTCTTGCGCGTCTCCACCAGTTCGCCCTGCCAACTGCCGTGCTGTTCCAGCGCATGGCGGATCGCGACGTAATGACGCCGGGCATCGCGGCTGCACGGCAGCTCGACGACGTTGCGCCCGAGCATGTCGTCGATGTCGTAGCCAGTCACGCGGCTGAACGCCTGATTGATTGCGATCAGCGCGTAGTTTGGGTCGAGAATGACGATGCCTTCGCTGGCCGCTTCGAACACCGTCGCCGCCAGGCGTTGCTGCTCTTCGAGGCTTTTGCTGGCGCTGATGTCACGGCGAGTACCGACCATGCGGATCACACGACCACTTTCGCTGCGCTCCACGGCGCGACCACGGTCTTCGATCCACACCCAATGACCGTCGCCATGACGCACGCGGTACTCGATCTGATAATCCTCGGTGCGACCCTTCAAATGCTCGATCAATGCGTGTTTGAGGGTGGGCACGTCCTCCGGGTGCAAGCGCGGTTTGAGGTCGCGCAGCAGTGCCGTGACAAATTCCGGGGCGAGGCCGAACAGCTCCTGAATCTGCGTGTGATGAACTTCATCGGTTTGCAGGTTCCAGTCCCACAGCCCCAGCTCACTGGCTTTCAACGCCAGCGCCAGCCGCGCTTCGCTTTTGCTCAGGGCCTGATTGGCAGCATCGAGTTCGCGGCTGCGCTGGGCGACGCGGTCTTCGAGCTCGACCTGCGCTTCGCGCAACTTGCCCTCGGCACAGCGCCGGTGATCGATTTCCCGGGCCAGTTCCTGATTGAGGTGCTCGCTGCGCGATTGAGTTTGCTGCAGGTGTTCGATCAGGTGCTGATTCTGGAAGCGCCGCAGCAAACCACGATCGATCAGGCGATTGACCTGCCACGCGACCACGCTCAGCGAGCCGAGCAGAATCAACCCGAGCCAGCCCCAACCGCACGCCTGTTCATCGCCGCCCCAGAATAAAAAGCCGATCGCTGGCAGCAGACACGGCAAGGTAAAGGACAGGAACGCCGGCAGGCTCACCGCGTAAGCGACACTGGCCGACAGGGTCGCGGCACCGATCAGGCCGAACACCCAGGCTTGCTGCATGAAATTATCGGCGGGCACCAATGCGATGCCGGCACCGGCCAGCGTCAGCCCGGTCAGGGTCGAGCCGAGCAGAAACATCCGCAACCAGATGGGTTGGGCCTGGCGATCAGGGATTGCCGAGTCGAACGCCGCCACCTGGATCACCCGCAACGCCACCAGCGACAATAGCCACACCAGCCAGACGCTGACCACGAAGTAGCGCTGCGGGCTCCAGAGCAAACCGGCGCAGACCAGACCATTGATGAGCATGAAAAGAGTGGGCAACAAGGAGCCCTGATACAGCAGACGCGTGCGCTCCACCGCCATTTCGACGGCATAGTGCTTGCGGATAACCCGGGGTTCCACAGAGGGGCCCGACAGTTCGGCGCTGAGGGTCATGGGCAACGTTCTTGTTCTTATAAGGAGGGCGTGCGCCCGAAACGTGGACGGAGCATACACAAGCCGACCCCGTTGCCAAACTGCCCCAGATCATAATTTCATCGAAACTTTTCCGCCTTCAAGCCCCGGTAAAACCCGCAGAGTGAGGCGGGCTCAAGCCTGTAGCCGGTGACCGACCGGTCGTCATCGGCAGCACTTTCATCGGCTAATGCAAAGCTCGGTTTGCCCGGGCCTGCGGCGCACCCTAGAATGCCCCGATGCGCGATGATCTCTCCCTTCTGCTGAACTCCCTCAACGATGCCCAACGCCAGGCCGTAGCAGCCCCCGTTGGCCGTCAGTTGGTCCTGGCCGGTGCTGGCTCCGGTAAAACCCGAGTGCTGGTGCACCGTATCGCCTGGTTGATCCAGGTCGAAAACGCCTCGCCCCACTCCATTCTGTCGGTGACCTTCACCAACAAGGCCGCTGCCGAGATGCGTCATCGCATCGAGCAGTTGCTGGGGATCAACCCGGCCGGCATGTGGGTCGGCACCTTCCACGGCCTGGCGCATCGCTTGTTGCGGGCGCACTGGCAGGAAGCGGGATTGAGCCAGACCTTCCAGATTCTCGACAGCGACGACCAGCAACGGCTGGTCAAGCGGGTGATCCGCGAGCTGGGCCTCGACGAGCAGCGCTGGCCGGCCCGTCAGGCGCAGTGGTTCATCAACGGCCAGAAAGACGAAGGTCTGCGTCCGCAACACATTCAGGCCAGCGGCGATCTGTACCTGGCGACCATGCGCGGCATTTACGAGGCCTACGAGGCGGCGTGCCTGCGTGCCGGCGTGATCGATTTCTCCGAACTGCTGCTGCGTGCCCTCGATTTGTGGCGCGATCATCCGGGCCTGTTGGCGCATTACCAAAAGCGCTTCCGCCATATTCTGGTGGACGAGTTCCAGGACACCAACGCCGTGCAGTACGCCTGGTTGCGCCTGCTCGGCAAGGGCGGCGACAGCCTGATGGTAGTCGGCGACGACGATCAGTCGATTTACGGCTGGCGCGGCGCGAAGATCGAGAACATTCATCAGTACTCGTCCGACTTCGCCGACTCGGTGACCATTCGTCTTGAGCAGAACTACCGCTCCACCGCCGGCATCCTCAAGGCTGCCAACGCCCTGATCGCCAACAACACCGGGCGCCTCGGCAAAGAGCTGTGGACCGATGGCGGCGATGGCGAAGCGATCAATCTGTACGCCGCGTTCAACGAACACGACGAAGCACGCTACGTTGTCGAAACCATCGAAAGCGCGCTGAAAACCGGCTTGGCCCGTAGCGATATAGCGATTTTGTACCGCTCCAACGCCCAATCGCGCGTTTTGGAAGAAGCCTTGCTGCGCGAGCGTATTCCGTATCGCATCTATGGCGGTCAACGCTTCTTCGAACGTGCGGAAATCAAGAACGCCATGGCGTACCTGCGTTTGCTTGAAGGTCGCGGTAACGATGCGGCGCTGGAGCGAGTGATCAACGTACCGGCCCGTGGCATCGGCGAGAAAACCGTCGAAGCCATCCGCGAGCACGCGCGCCACAGCGATGTGTCGATGTGGGAAGCGATGCGCCAACTGGTCGCCAATAAAGGCCTGACCGGTCGCGCTGCCGGTGCTTTGGGCGCGTTCATCGAGCTGATCGAGAACCTCGCCGCCAAGTGCATGGAAATGCCGTTGCACTTGATGACGCAAACCGTCATCGAGCAATCCGGCCTGATCGCTTATCACCAAGCGGAAAAAGGCGAAAAAGGCCAGGCCCGGGCAGAAAACCTTGAGGAATTGGTCAGCGCCGCGCGCAACTTCGAGAACAACGAAGAAGACGAAGAGCTGACGCCACTGGCGGCATTCCTCGGCCATGCTTCGCTGGAAGCAGGCGACACCCAGGCCGACGAGCACGAAGACAGCATTCAGTTGATGACCCTGCACAGCGCCAAAGGCCTGGAATTCCCTTACGTGTTCCTCGTAGGCATGGAAGAAGGCCTGTTCCCGCACAAGATGAGCCTGGAAGAACCGGGACGTCTTGAGGAGGAGCGGCGCCTGGCCTACGTCGGCATCACCCGGGCGATGCAGAATCTGGTGATGACCTACGCAGAAACCCGACGCCTGTACGGCAGCGAAACCTACAACAAGGTCTCGCGCTTCGTACGCGAAGTGCCGAAGGGTCTGATTCAGGAAGTGCGTTTGTCGAACAGCGTCAGCCGACCGTTCGGCGGCAATCAGTCGATGAGCGGCAGCAACCTGTTCGCCGGCAGTGAAATCCCGGAGACCGGGTTGAGCCTCGGTCAGGCGGTTCGCCATTCGATCTTCGGCGACGGCGTGATCCTCAACTTCGAGGGCGCCGGTGCGCAGGCACGGGTGCAGGTGAACTTCAGCGAAGGCAGCAAGTGGCTGATGCTCGGTTACGCCAAGCTGGAAGCTATCTAAAAGCGAAAAGATCGCAGCCTGCGGCAGCTCCTACAGGGGATTGTGTATCTGTAGGAGCTGCCGCAGGCTGCGATCTTTTGATCTTTTGATCTTCTGATCACGGCGGGTGTGGTGATGCTGGCGTTTCGTCGCTAAGTAGATTTCCCACTGAACCTGTCGCGCTTTCCTACAGCCAAAAGGTAGAAGGCCCTCTTGCCTCTTCCGAGCTGAACGCGACCTGTCAGGCAAAAGCCCGAAACACTCTCTCGCTAGCCAGTAACAGTTGAGCTGTGCAACATGGCGCGCGTGTCTCCACAAACGGGAATTCCCTTTATGAAACGTTTTCTTAGCATCGCCATGGCGTTGTGCATTGGCTTGACGATGAGTCTCGACGTCAATGCTGCCAAGCGCTTCGGTGGTGGCAAAAGCGCCGGCGCTGCGCCGACGCACCAGACCAGCCAGATGGCTCCTTCCTCTCCAGGCATGGGCGGCGCTGCAGCGACCGCAGGTGCTGCCGGTGCCGCCGGCGCTGCGGCCAAGGCCAGCGGTGCTTCGCGCTGGCTCGGCCCGCTGGCCGGCATCGCCGCCGGTGGCCTGCTGGCGTCCATGTTCATGGGCGACGGCTTCCAGGGCATGCAGATCTTCGACATTTTGATCATGGCCCTGATCGCGTTCGTGATCTTCCGTTTCATCGCCGCTCGTCGCCGCAAGCAACAGGAGCAATTCGCTCCAGCGGGCGCACCGATGCAGCGTGAAGCCTTCCAGCAGAACCCGCCTGCCATGGGTTCGATCTTCGGTGGTTCGGCTGCACCCGCTGCCGCCCGTCCGGTGATCAACGCGCCAGCCTGGTTCAACGAACAGCGCTTCCTTGAAGCTGCACGCAGCCATTTCCAGGCGCTGCAGCAGCACTGGGACGCCAACGAAATGGACAAGATTGCCGAGTTCGTGACCCCGCAAATGCTCGAGTTTCTCAAGCGTGAGCGTGCGGACCTGGGCGACGCGTTCCAGTCGACCTTTATCGACAATCTCCAGGTACAACTGGACGGCGTCGATGACCGTGCCGACAAGACCATCGCCACCCTGACCTTCAACGGTGTGTCGAAGTCTTCGCGCTTCGATCAGGGCGAAGCATTCAGCGAAAGCTGGAACATGGAACGTCCGCAGGGCGACAACCAGCCTTGGCTGGTCGCCGGTATCCGCCAGAACGGCTGATCCCCTCGCGCGCTTCACTTGCTGTCATAAAAACCCCAGCCTCGGCTGGGGTTTTCTATTTCGCGGTTGCATCTATAGCGAGCTACTGTATAAACCGGCCCATATAAACCGCGCCATTCAAGCAAGAGGATCCCGGACGTGGAAGAAATCATCGAACAACTGCGTGAAGCCAACGAACCCGTGCCGGTTCCTTTGGAATTGCCTGACGAAGACCAACTGGTGGAAGTCGAAGAAGAACTCTTCATCAACATCCCGTTTGTCTTCAAAGAATTTTTGCTGACCGTCAGCGATGTGGTCTACGGCAGCCTGGAGCCGGTGACCGTCACCGACCCGCAATCGCACACCTATTTGCCGGATGTCGCGGCCAATGCGTGGGACATCGGCGTACCGCGTGACCTGATCCCGATCTGCCAGGACGGCGAGAACTACTACTGCGTCGAAGAAGACGGCACCGTGGTGCTGTGGTCCGGCGAAGAAGAGCTGATCACCGAAGAATCCTGGGAATCGGTGTGGCACTGGGCGCGGGACGTCTGGCTGGAAAGCTGATCGCCAGCCGCCCCGGTGGGTCAATGCCCCGACGACTCCTTGTGGTTGTCGAGGGTTTCCAGCAGCGCCACCTGCATCCGCGTGTGCACGCGGATGAACCAGCGCCAGAGCAGCGCCGCTACGGCGGCCGCGACCACGGCGATCAGCACCAGCAACTTGTTGGTCGGCAGAATACTGGCCGACAAGGCTGCCAACAGCAGGAAAATCACCAGCAGCGAGAGAATCGGGATCACTTCTGAGATCACCCGGCGCACTCGCTGCGTGTGACGCCCGGCCATCTCCGGTTTCACGCCCATCTCCGCCAGCAGCATCGACAGCGCCTTGAGCTTGCGATACGCGGCGATCAGGAATGGCAACGACACCAGCAACGCCCCACCCCAGATCAATGCTTTCTGCCAGCTCGGATCACTGATCCAGTCCTGCAGCCACAGCGAAATGCGCTCGGCGAAATACGCCCCGGCGAAGAAGATCGCGATCACCAGCGCCAGGTTGACCCCGACTTGCAGCAAGATCTTGCGAATAATCGACGCCAGCATCGCGCCCTCGCCTTGCGGCTGAATGCTGCGCAGCCATTCACCGTACATGCCGAGCACGCGCCCGAGAGGCTTGGGCACCGCTGCCGACAATTTGAGCGACAGCGGATCAGCCGCACGAATCAGGTACGGCGTCAGGAGCGTGGTGATCACCGAAACGGCCACCGCGACCGGATAGAGGAAGTTGCTGGTGACCTGCAAGGTCATGCCCAGCGCGGCGATGATGAAGGAAAATTCGCCAATCTGTGACAGCCCCATCCCCACGCGCAGTGAGGTGCGTCCGTCGTTGCCGGCGATAAACGCTCCGAGGCCGCAGGACAACATCTTGCCGAGCACCACGGCGACGGTGATCACCGCAATCGGCCACGCGTATTCGAGAAGGATCAACGGGTCGAGCATCAACCCGATGGCGACAAAGAAGATCGCGCTGAACAAATCGCGAACCGGCTCGATCAGCCGTTCGATTTTCAGCAGTTGCCGCGACTCGGCCATGATCGCGCCGATCAGGAAGGCGCCGAGCACCATGCTGTATTCGAGCTTGACCACCAGCAGACAGAAACCGAAACACAGACCCAGCACAGTGATCAGCAGCATTTCGTTGCTTTCGAATTTGGCCACGTAAGCCAGCAGGCGCGGCACCAACAGAATGCCGATGACCAGCGCGACGATCATGAACAACGACAACTTGCCGACCGTGGAGAACACTTCACCGGAACTGACCGTGCCGCTGACCGCGATGCTCGACAGCAGCGCGATGATGCCGATGCCGAGTATGTCTTCAACGATCAGCACGCCGAAAATCAACTGCGCAAAGCGCTCGTTCTTCATCTTCAGATCATTGAGTGCCTTGACGATGATGGTGGTCGAGGAGATCGCCAGAATCGCGCCGAGGAACAGCGAGTCCATGGTGTTCCAGTCGAACCAGCGGCCAATTTCGTAGCCGATCCAGATCATCAGGACGATTTCGAGGAACGCCGCGATAAACGCGGTGGCGCCGACCTTGAACAACTTGCGCAGGCTGAACTCCAGCCCGAGGCAGAACATCAGGAAAATCACCCCGAGTTCGGCGAGTGTCTTGATGGTTTCTTCGTCGTGAATCAGGCCGAACGGTGGCGTGTGCGGGCCGATGATGAACCCGGCAACGATGTAGCCGAGTACCACCGGTTGCTTGAAGCGGTGGAACAACACGGTCACCACACCTGCGACCAACATGATCACTGCCAGGTCCTGAATAAAACTGATGGCATGCATGGCGTGGGCTCCTTGTATGACGAGGCTCGCAGTCAGACGTCAGAAAGGTCTGAGCGAGCAAAGTAAAAATCCGATTTTCGTGTGGGAATTGCCCTTGGGAGAGGCTTTTGCAGGTTAACACCGCGACTTGCGGCTGGAAGGCGGTGCAATATATGGAAACAGATCGATCCCGGCGTGACGGCGGCCAGTCGCCCGGCGTCCCGATAACGGTGCTTTTGAAAAGTGACCAGGCACCCGCAGAGGTGCTTCCAGAAACCAGCCTTGATCCGTGAGAACGTTATGGAACCCGGAAACGCCCAGCTGTCGATGACGGTACTGATGACCCCCGACATGGCCAACTTCTCTGGCAATGTCCACGGCGGCACCTTGCTCAAATACCTCGACGAAGTGGCCTACGCCTGCGCCAGCCGTTATGCCGGCCGCTACGTGGTGACCCTGTCGGTGGATCAGGTGATTTTCCGCGAGCCGATCCATGTCGGCGAACTGGTGACCTTCCTCGCGTCGGTCAACTACACCGGCAACACGTCGATGGAAGTCGGCATCAAAGTCGTGACCGAGAACATCCGCGAACGCTCGGTACGCCACACCAATAGCTGCTTCTTCACCATGGTCGCGGTGGATGACCAGCGCAAACCGGCCGCCGTGCCGCCGCTGCAACCGCAGAACAGTGAAGACAAGCGTCGTTACATGCAGGCGCAGCAGCGTCGGCAGATTCGTCAGGAACTGGAAAAGCGCTATCAGGAGATCAAGGGCGACGCCTGAGATCAAAAGCAAAAGATCGCAGCCTGCGGCAGCTCCTACAGGGGAATGCAAAACCCTGTAGGAGCTGCCGCAGGCTGCGATCTTTTTGAACGATTACACGATTACAGACTGATCGCGGTCGCCTCAAACTTCACCCGCGGATGCGCAATCCGATCCTGCGCCCGGATCAGTTGCAGCTCATAACTGGCACACGCCTGAGTTTCCAGCAGCACCTCATGCACTGCAGCCGCGGTGAATTCGAACGCCGCCACCAGGCTGTCACCCAGCAGCACCCGCGCCAGAAACAGGCCAGACGTCAGATCGCCCACGCCCACCGGCTGACGCGGAAACGCCAGCAGCGGGCGACGCAAGTGCCAGCTGCCTTCAGCCGTCACCAACAACATCTCGAAGCCATCGGCCGGTTTGCCCGGATAATCCAGATGCTTGACCAGCACCGCTTTCGGCCCACGCGCGAGCAACGCGCGCGCCATCGCCAGACAATCGAACAGCGACTGCGGTTTGCGCCCGGAGAAGCTGTCCAGCTCCAACTGGTTCGGGCACATGATGTCGGCCACGGCCGCCGCCTCTTCCAGCAGGAAGTCGCTGACCTCGGTCGGCACGCTGCAACCCTTCTCCGGATGGCCCATAACCGGATCACACAGATACAACGCTTTCGGATTGACCGATTTGATGCGCTCGACCCCACTAAGAATCGCCCGGCCCTGCGCCGCGCTGCCAAGATAACCGGACAGCACTGCATCGCAGTTGCCCAGCTCGCCAATCGCCGCGATGCCTTCGACCAATTCAGGAATCTGCTGCGGCGCCAGCACTTCGCCGGCCCACTGGCCGTACTGGGTGTGGTTGGAAAACTGCACCGTGTTGAGCGGCCAGACATTCACGCCGACCCGCTGCATCGGAAAAACCGCAGCGCTGTTGCCGGCGTGGCCGAACACGACGTGGGACTGAATGGCGAGCAGATGAGGCGTACGTTTCATTCGGGTCATTCCGTAAAACGATTGAAATTCAAGCCGCGCAGTATGCGACGAAACACAGCCTGTACGACAGACCGGCGACGCAGTTAAGCTGACGCTATCTTTTGGAGTTTGATGTTGATGCTGACCCTCGAAAACATCTTTGTGCTGATGCTGTTCGCCGCTGCCGGCGCCTGGCTATGGCACAACCACGGCTTGCGCGAGCGGGCGCTGGAGCGGGTCAAGCAGCATTGCCTGAACGTGCGCGTCGAATTGCTCGACGGCAACGTTGCCCTGAAGAAGATCGGTTTCATCAAGGACGCCAACGGTCGCCGACGGCTGGCGCGGGTGTACAACTTCGAGTTCACCGTGACCGGTGAAACCCGGCATAACGGCACGATTACCCAGTTTGGTGCGCACAGTGCGCAGATCGAACTGGCGCCCTACCCGGCACCGTTCGACGATACGCCGCCGGTGGTTGAGGTGCAGAGGCCGCGTGCGGAAGTTATCGAGTTGAGTCAGTGGCGGCAGGAACATACCAAGTGGAAGCCTTGAAGATCAAAAGATCGCAGCCTTCGGCAGCTCCTACATGGGATTCCCTGTAGGAGCTGCCGAAGGCTGCGATCTTTTGATCTAATCCTCTCGACAACCCGATAACCCCCGCTGCAACTCATCGATGTTTTGCGGATCGACGAAGATCAGCTCAATCCGTGAATCCTTTCGCCACTCGCTGGCCTGCCAACTCAACTCGGCATTATCCAAGGCATTCGCAGACACCCAGCCCTCCGCGCTGTGGATAACCAGCTTCGCCCGCTGCCAATTGAGGCGGGTCAGCCAGTCAGCAATGCGTTGCTTGTCGAATATCTGCCGCGGATGCCAACGCCAACCAATGCTCCAGCCACCCTCCTGCGCCTGACTCAGGCAAATCGGCTGCGTCGGATCAGTCCAGACGGCCGGCATTGGCCCTGATCCCTTGGGGATGACCAGGTTATCCACACCGTTGAGCGCTTTTACAGCCAGGCCCGGCAGTTCGCTCAGGGCGAGTTGCGCCTGTTGCGTCCAGATCAGCGGAACGGACGGTAACTGGCTGGCGATTTTTGCCCGGGCCGCGTCGTCAAGATTTTCAGCCTTGTTCAACAGCAACAGGCCTGCAGTTTCCAACGCTTCCTGTTGCGCTGCCGGCAATGCTTTCCCCGCTTCAAGCGCCTGAGCATCCAGCACCAACACACACGGCTGCACCGCCAGCACACCTGTCCAAGGCGCCTCATTCAGTTGCTTGAGTAACTGCGCCGGATGCCCCAGCCCGGACGGTTCGATGAACAGCCGATCGGGCCGCGCTTTGCGCAACAAACGCCCGAGGCCGATCTGAAACGGCGCGCCATTGACGCAGCACAGGCAGCCCCCGGCCACTTCGCCCAGTGCGATACCATCGGCGTCGCTGGTCAGCAGTGCGGCGTCGAGGCCGATCTGGCCGAACTCGTTGATCAACACCGCCCAACGCTCGCCTGCTGGACGCTGCGTCATGAGCTGACGAATCAGGCTGGTTTTGCCGGCGCCCAAAGGGCCAGCAATGACATGGGTAGGAATGTTCTGCAACATGGCCGGGAGCTTTCTTGGGAGATGCAAAGATGCGTTGGATGGGATGGTCGTTGCTGTTGGCGCTGCTGTCGAGCGAAGCGTGGGCGCAGGCCTGCGTGGTGCACAGCCAAAGCGAGCGGCTCGACGTAAAAGTCTGCCAGCAGAATCGAAACATTCCGCAGAAACTGTTTAACGACGGCTTCTGCCAGCCATCGCTGGCCGGGCAGAAAGTCGAGGTGCAGTACGTCGATCAGTGCCCGAGCGGTGCGTTTGGCGTGTGCAGCAACGCGCAAGTCGCCAATATGCCTTATCGCCAGGACATCCACTATTACGGCGTGGCCACGGATGCGGCGTATTTGCAGCCGTATTGCGAAGGCCAGAGCCAAGGATCGTGGCTCAAGCCTTAACCGAGCCAGTCTAGCGTCAGTATTAATCGGCGCTCGCCAGCAGCCGGTTGCGGCGAACGATGGATGAGACCGAAGCCTTCATTGCCGTGCCATTTCTCGCCTTTCAATAGCGCGACGTCTCCGCTGCTCAGTTGCTGAATGTTCGCGTGGGGTTCGGCGTTGGCCTGCCCCAGTTGCTGACGATCCATCGCACCTTCCTTGAGCCATTGGCTACCGACGCCGGCATAAGTGGTGATCAACCGAACAGGCACGTGATCGACGTGGAAACGCGGGCACATGGCTTTATCGAGTACCCGCAGGCGCAACCCGATGCGCTTGGCTCCCAGCAAGCAGGCGAAGCCGCTGACCAGCCATTTCAGATCGGCGACAAAGCCTTCGTAGCCTTCCAGATCACGGAAGCCTGAGGCCAACCCGGTCAGATCAGGCTCGGCGTCCTCGTTCGCCAGCTCCAGGCATAACGATTCCGCCAAGCGTTCGTTGAGCGACAGCAGTAACTGCGCAAAATCACTGATGTGCAACGGCAGTTGCCGCTGCCACACGGCGAGGTTGCTGTCGTCCTGGAGGATTTTCGTCAGCGTTTCAGGTGTCGGCCCTTGGTGCTGATGGCGCGTACGGTTTTGCATGAGTTTGAGGGCGAGCATCAGGCGGCCTCTTCATGCCAAGGGCCGAACGGATCCGCCAACAATCGCCAGCCTTCTATGCCGAGGGCCATCTCTTCATCGGTGAGCAGGCAGTCATCCAGTTCGTCAGAGAGCTGTAGGAAATCGATGTTCTGACCGATGAAAACCAGTTCCTGACGGCAATCTCCTACGCTCGGTATCCAGTTTTCCATGATCGCGGCGGTGCTTTGCTGATCCTGTGGCCATTGGTTTTTCGGTACGAATCGCCACCAGCGCCCGGCGAAACCGTGACGCATCAAACCGCCGGCTTGCGACCAACTACCGGCGTCTGTGGGTTTGCTCGCCAGCCAGAAGAATCCTTTGGAGCGCAGCAATTTTCCGTTCAGCCACGGACGATCGATGAAGTTGAAGAAACGTTGCGGATGAAACGGGCGGCGCGCACGGTAGGCCGTCGAGGCAATGCCGTATTCGTCGGTTTCCGGTACGTGCTCGCCGCGCAACTCCTGCAGCCAGCCCGGCGCCTGCGCGGCTTTCTCGAAGTCGAAACGACCGGTATTGAGGATCTTCTCCAGCGGCACCTCGCCCATCACCATCGGAATGATTTCGGCTTGAGCATTGAGGCGTTTGAGGATGGCGATCAACTCTTCACGCTCGGGCTGGCTGATCAGGTCGATCTTGCTGATCAACAGCACGTCGGCGAACTCGATCTGTTCGATTAACAGGTCGGTGATGGAGCGCTCGTCCTCCTCGCCAAGCATCTCGCCACGGGAGGCGAGGCTTTCAGCCGCCTGGTAGTCCGGCAGGAAATTCACGCCGTCGACTACAGTAACCATGGTGTCGAGACGGGCGATGTCGGAGAGGCTTTGGCCATGTTCATCGCGGAAGGTGAAAGTTTCTGCGACCGGTAGTGGCTCGGAGATTCCGGTGGATTCGATCAGCAAATAATCGAAGCGACCTTCACGGGCTAGCTTGCTGACTTCTTCAAGCAAGTCTTCGCGTAACGTACAGCAGATACAGCCGTTACTCATCTCGACTATTTTTTCTTCTGCACGGTTTAAGCTGACATCACGCTGGACTTCGCTGCCATCGATATTGATCTCGCTCATATCATTGACGATTACAGCGACGCGCAGTCCTTTGCGATTACGTAGTACGTAATTCAAAAGTGTACTTTTTCCAGCGCCCAAAAATCCTGAAAGTACGGTGACGGGCAATTCGGCTGACATTGGATAATCCTCATAGGAAGGCAGCCGATCGACGCTTTTACTAGCGCTTGGCGTTTTGAGGCTTCATACGAGGGTTTCGTTGAAGCTAAACGCGTGAAATCGGCCTGCTCAGGCTCAGTTATTATTTATGTTATAGTATAACAACATGAATTAACCAGCCCTGCTCTTGTCCTGAGCGATAAACAGCAGGAAGCTGAGCCCAACCCACACCCGGAATTGGTAATGAAAACTGCGCTGAAATGCTCGTTGTTGAGTCTTGGGTTGTTGATGGCTGGCCAAGCGTCAGCGCAGTTACCGGCGCTGGCGAGTTGCACACGCAGCGCTAATCTTCTGGCGTGCGTCGATGCCGAGGGCAACGCGTATAGCGTCAACACTGTCGGCAATACGCTTTACCTGCGTGGATTTGAAAAGATTGGGCAGCGTTATTGGGCGCAGACCAATAGTCGCTTTGGCCAACTGACATTCTTCACCGGCGTCGCCTCTGACGGTGAAGCCTGGGTTGGCTACACCCGCCGAGTCGGCTGGACGACCATCAATCGCTTCTCCAGCTCGGGCGGCAGCCGCGCGGAATTTACCTGCAGTCGAATCGACGGTTGCTAGACCTGCGCTTTTTGCTGTTCCTGCTGCCAGGCTATGTAGCTGTCGATCGGTGGGTTTTTCTCAAAGTAACGCTGCAATCCCTCAAACAAACCATTAGCCACGGCCTGTTGATGCCGCGCCGTGACCAATCGCTGACTGTCGCGAACATTGGAAATGAAGCCGGTTTCTACCAGGATTGAAGGCACATCTGGTGACTTCAAAACGGCAAATCCGGCCTGTTCCACGCGCTTCTGATGCAGGGTGGTGATGCCGGCCAGACTGCCCAGCACGGTGTTTCCAAGCTGCAGACTGGCGGCGATAGTCGCGTTCATCGACATGTCGAGAATCACCCCAGCGAGCATCGGATCCTTATCTTTAAGATTGAGCAGACTGGTAGCACCGAGCAGATCCGCACCGTTCTCACGCTGCGCCATAAAGCGCGCCGTCGCCGATGTCGCGCCACCTTCAGACAGGCAATATACCGAGGCTCCAGACGCTGTCAGCCGTGGCGCCGCATCGGCATGCACCGAGATGAATATGTCGGCCTTGTGCTGACGGGCGATCTCCACGCGCTTACGCAAAGGCACGAAAAAGTCGTCATTGCGCACCAGTTTCACGTCGAAGCCTTTTTCTTTTTTCAGACGCTTGGCGAGTAGCTGAGCAATGGAAAGCACCACATCTTTTTCCCGCTCACCCTTGGCACCGACCGCGCCGGGATCCTTTCCGCCATGCCCTGGATCGACGACTACGATGATGTCGCGCTTGGGGTGAGCACCGAGCTTGGGTGTTTCACGTGGAACCATTGCTGTTACTGGCGTCGTTTTCGCACTGAATAAATCCACAACCAAGCGATAACTTTGGCCGTCTTGAGGCGCCAAAAGGAAGCTGTTCAGCAGCACTGGATGACTCAAATCAAGAACAATCCGCGTATCGCCCTGACCAAAAGGTCCGGATCGAATCGAGCGGATCACCGTGCCATTTAGTGCCAACTGACTGAAATCACCGCTCAGATTGGCACCAGACACATCAATGATCAGCCGCTCAGGAGTACTGAGGGTGAAAGTTTTGTAACGCACTGGCCCACTTAAATCGAAAACCAATCGCAGCTTTTCATCAGATCGCCAAAGCCGCGCGTTGCGAATTTGCGCGGCCGAAACACTGAACGGAAGGGCGAAGGCAGCGCTCGCCAGAATCAAATTGAGCAGATGGCGTCTGTGCATATGAAAACCTGTTCATGAAAAAGGCATCGTGGATTGCATTGTTATAATGTAACATCCAATTCATTCATCACGATGGCTCCGAACATGAATTCGCTGACACTTCCGGATATCGCCGCGCAGTCCGCTCGCCAAGCTTTGCCCCTCGAATGGGTGGGCATGCACGGCATCGCGTTACCTGTTTTATTGGAAGGCCAACGCTTAAGTGCGAAGGCTGATGCTGGGGTAAGCCTGGATGATGGCGAAGCGCGGGGCATTCATATGTCGCGGCTTTATCTGGCCTTGGAATCGCTCGAACAACAGAGCCTTTCCCCCGCTCTGCTGCACCTGGTACTCAAACGTTTTCTGGCTAGCCACGAAGGTTTATCCAACTGTGCCTACCTGAATATCCACACCGATCTACTGTTGAAAAGACCTGCGTTGATCAGTCCCTTGGCCGGTTGGAAATCCTATCCAGCGACCATTTCAGCCAGTCTGAAAAACAAGATGTTCCACGTGGAACTCAAAATTGAAGTGCCCTACTCTTCGACTTGCCCGTGTTCAGCAGCCTTGGCTCGACAGTTAATCCAGCAACAATTCGTCGACGACTTCGCCAATAAAGCCCTTCAGCACGCAGGCGTTCTAGCCTGGCTCGGCTCAACCCAAGGCATCGTCGCCACGCCTCACAGCCAACGCAGCACCGCACAACTGCATCTACACCTCGACGAGTTCATCGATGAATTACCGCTGAGCGTGATCATCAACGACGCCGAAGCCGCCCTAGGCACCGCCGTACAAACCGCCGTAAAACGCGCCGACGAGCAAGCCTTCGCCCTCGCCAACGGGCAGAACCTGATGTTCTGCGAAGACGCCGCACGCCGCTTGAATCTCGCGCTTCGCCGCACGCCGGGCGTCAACCAGTTCCACCTGCGAGTGATCCACGCAGAGAGCCTGCACGCCCACGACGCCGTCGCCGAAAGCCACTGGCAGCGTGAGCAAGCATGATCCGCTGCCAATCCTTGATCTGGGGCGCACCCGGTCAACCGCTGACCACGCCCCTGAATCTAGAACTGGAAAGCGGCAGCCTCACGGCCATCATCGGCGCAAACGGCTGCGGCAAAAGCAGCCTCTTGAAAGTCATCGCCGGACTGCAAAAACCGTTGACGGGCAACATCGCCCTGAGTGTTCCACGTCAAAGCGGCGTGTCTTTTCTCCCCCAACAACAACACCTCGACCGCCAATTCCCCATCAGCCTCGAAGAACTGATCGCCGCCGGATTCTGGGGACGTCGACTCTCAACCCAATTGCGCGCGCAACGCCTGAAAGACGCACTGGAAAACTGGCACCTCAGCGGACTGGAAAACCGCCCGCTCATGGCCCTCTCCGGCGGCGAATTACAACGCGCCCTGCTCGCCAGATTGAGCCTGACCGATGCCCCGGTTCTGCTCCTCGACGAACCCCATGCCGCCCTCGACGAACTTGGCCAACAATTGCTCTGGCAACACATCCACGCCTGGCATAACCAAGGTCGAACCATCGTCGTGGTCTGCCATGACCTCGCCGCCGTGCGCCAACACATTCCGCACACCTTGCTGATCAAAAACCGCGAATGCGTATTCGGCGCCAGCGTCGAACTGATCCAGCAAACCCCTAACACGCAGGTGGCCTGATGCACGCCGTCGCCCACTTATGGCAACCATTCAACGAGTTCGTGTTCATGCGCCGCGCCCTGATCGGCGGCCTGGTATTGGCGTGCAGTACGGCGCCACTCGGTGTGTTTTTGATCCTGCGACGCATGAGTCTGATCGGTGACGCCGTCGCCCACGGCATCCTCCCCGGCGCCGCACTGGGATTCTGGTTCGCCGGCCTGAGCCTGCCCGCGCTCACACTCGGAGGTCTGGGCGCCGGTCTGAGCATGGCCGGACTCGCCGCATGGATCACCCGCCGCACCGGTCTGCGCGAAGACGCCAGCCTCGCCGCGATCTATCCGATCTCTCTCGCCAGCGGCGTGCTGATTCTCGGCATCGCCGGCAAACGCCTCGACCTGCTTCACCTGCTGTTCGGCTCGGCATTGGCCGTCGACGGCCCGACCCTCACCGGCATGTTGTGGGTCTCGGGATTCAGCCTGATCGCCATGGCGCTGATCTACAAACCGCTGCTGCTCGACACCCTCGACCCACTGTTCCTGAGAACCGTCAGCCGCCTCGGCCCACTCGCCCACGGCGTGTTCCTGACGCTGGTGGTGCTCAATCTGGTGATCGGTTTCCAGGCCATTGGCGCGCTGATGGTGGTCGGACTGATGATGCTCCCCGCCGCTGCTTCGCGATTCTGGAGCCGCCGCTTACCGATCCTGATAGCCGTCTCCGCCGTCATCGGAAGCCTCTCGGTGTGGTTCGGTTTGCTCCTGTCGTTTTACTACTCGCTGCCGAGCGGCCCGGCCATCGTGCTGGTCGCCGGCGTCGGTTATCTGCTGTCGGTGGTGTTCGGGCCGGTTCACGGTTTGTTGCGCCGCCCGCCTTTGCTCACATCCCAATGAGGTGTTTCCCGATGCGCGTTCTACTCGTGTTGTTCAGCCTGATGCTGTCGATGTCATTGTCGGCGGCGGAAAAATTACCGGTGGTCACCAGCTTCAGCATCCTCGCCGACATGGTCCATCAGGTCGGCGGTGAGCATATCCAGATCACCAACATGGTCGGCCCGGACGCCGACGCGCACACCTACGAGCCGACACCGGACGATGCCAAAGCGTTGCTCGGCGCCAAACTGATCATCAAGAACGGGCTCGGTTTCGAGCCGTGGCTGGATCGACTGGTCACCAGCACCGAAACCAAAGCCACGGTCATCAATGCCAGTCATGGCGTAATTCCGCGCTCGCTGGATGAGGACGGCGAAACCGTTCCCGACCCGCACGCCTGGCACAATCTGGCGAACGCCGAGTTGTACATCGCCAACATCACCAAGGCGCTGACCGCTGCCGACCCGGCGAACAAAGCCGACTACGAACGCAACAGCAAAGCCTATCTGAAGCAGATCTACGCTCTGCTCGCCGAAGCCAAAAGCAAACTCGGTTCACTGCCACCAGGCAATCGCAAGATCGTCACCAGCCACGATGCTTTCGGTTATCTCGGTCAGGCCTACGGCATCGACTTTATGGCGCCGCAGGGTTTGTCGACGGAGCGTGAACCCTCGGCCGCCGAAGTCGCCGCGCTGATCACCCAGATCCGTCAGGCCAAGGTCAAAGCGGTGTTCATGGAAAACATCAAGGATGCACGCCTGCTCAAGCAGATCGCTGACGAAAGCGGCGCGCACATCGGCGGTACGCTGTACTCCGACGCGCTCGCCACGAGTGGTCCGGCGAGCACCTTCACCGGTCTGTTCGAATACAACCTCAACACCCTTTACGACGCGCTGAGCCGACCATGATCCGCAAGAATCCTTCAGGTGATTTGCCACAAATTGCCGAGTCGGCTTACGTCGATAAAACCGCAATCATCTGCGGCAAAGTGGTGATCGGTGAGAACGTCTTCGTCGGCCCCTACGCGGTGATCCGCGCCGACGAAGTGGACGCCTCAGGCGAGATGGAGCCGATCACCATCGGCGCCAATTCGAACATTCAGGACGGCGTGGTGATCCACTCAAAATCCGGTGCGGCGGTGACCATCGGCGAGCTCAGCTCCATCGCCCACCGCTCGATCGTGCATGGCCCGTGCGTGGTCGGCGACCGCGTGTTCATCGGTTTCAACAGCGTGCTGTTCAACTGCATCGTCGGCAACGGCTGCGTGGTACGGCACAACTCGGTGGTCGATGGTCGCGATTTGCCGGACGCGTTCTACGTGCCCTCCACCACCCGCATCGGCCCGAACACCGACCTCTCGTTATTCCCACCGGTGAGCGTCAGCGCCTCGGAGTTTTCCGAAGACGTGGCGCGCACCAACGTCGATCTGGTGCGCGGCTACAAAGCCTTGCAGAACGAGTTCTGAAACCATGAGCAGCGTGCTGATTCGCAACGCCAGAATGGTTAACGAGGGACGCGAGTTCGATGGTGATCTGTTGGTCAGCAACGGGCGCATCGTCAAGATCACCCGCAGCATCCAAGGTGAAAACGCCATGATAGAAATCGACGCCAACGGCCAATGGTTACTGCCGGGGATGATCGATGACCAGGTGCATTTCCGTGAACCGGGCGCGCCGGCCAAGGGCAGCATTCACACCGAGTCGCGTGCGGCCGTGGCCGGTGGCATCACCAGTTTCATGGACATGCCCAACACCAACCCGGCCACCCTCACCCTCGAAGCCCTGGCGGATAAAAAGCGTCGGGCGGCGATCAATTCGGTGGCCAATTACGGCTTTCACTTTGGCGTGAGTCGGGACAACCTCGATACAGTGGCCGCGCTCAATCCTTGTGAAGTGGCCGGGGTAAAAGTGTTCATGGGCGCGTCGACCGGCAACATGCTGGTGGATGATCCGCAAATCCTTGAGCGACTGTTTGCCGAGGTGCCGACCATTCTCTTGGCACACTGTGAACACACGCCGAGCATTGATGCCAACGCAGCCAACCTGCGTGAGGTGTTCGGCGAACGAATCCCGCCCGATGCTCACCCGCTCACCCGCAACGCCGAGGCGTGTTATCGATCCTCTTCACTGGCGGTTGAGTTGGCCAAACGTCACGGTACAAGGCTGCACGTTCTGCACCTGACCACGGCGCGCGAACTGGCGTTGTTCGAGGACAAACCACTGGCGCAGAAACGCATCACCGCTGAAGTCTGTCTGCATCATTTGTTGTTCGATGATCGCGACTACCCGAGCCTCGGTAACCTGATCAAATGCAACCCGGCGATCAAGACTCAGAACGATCGCGATGCCTTGCTTGAGGCTTTGAACAGCAATCGACTGGACGTTATTGGCAGCGATCATGCGCCGCACACCTGGGAAGAAAAGCAACGGCCTTACGCGCAGGCGCCGGCCGGATTGCCGCTGGTGCAACACGCATTGCCCGCGTTAATGGAACTGGTGGCGGATGGAGTTTTGCCGATCACGACCTTGGTGGCGAAGACCAGCCATCGCGTCGCGGACCTGTTTGCGATTCCGGATCGTGGGTATTTGCGGGAGGGATATTGGGCGGATCTGGTCTTGGTTGAAGCGCAGACGCTGGAGGTGGATCGGCAACCGATTCTGTCGCAGTGCGGCTGGACGCCGTTCGCCGGGCGCTGCTTTCGGCATCGGGTGAGCACGACAATTGTCTCGGGGCAGATTGCCTGGCGGGAAGGTCGGGTGAATGAGGGATGTCGCGGGCTGGCGCTAAGATTTATGCGCTGATTCAAAAACCCTGTAGGAGCTGACGAGTGCAACGAGGCTACGATCTTTTGATCTTGTTTTTGACAATCAAGATCAAAAGATCGCAGCGTGCCGCAGCTTCTACAGGGATCGCATTAAGCTCTTGGTTTTACAGCGCCGCAATCCTGGCCGAGCCAGACAGCGCGGGTTTCCAGGCTGCCCTTCTGGTTGATCCCGATCGCATTGAACGTGCCGTTGGCCACGGTGGTGAACTCGCGATCACTGAGGAACGTCGCCACGCCGGTACCCTGCGCTTTCGGGCAGCTGAAGCGGAATTTCCACTGATTGCCGGTGCGATCGGTGATCTGCTGTTTGCAGCCCGACTGCGGGTCCGCCAATGGAATGTTGTTTGTCGCCACCTGCTCTGGCGTCAGGCAGGCGCGGATGCCCTTGCCGCCGATATTGATCCCGTTCTTCTCCAGCGCTGCGCGCTGTTGCGGGGTCATCTGCCCTTGCAGTTGACCGAGGATCGATTGCACATCCATCGGCTGGTCATCGACCTTGACGTTGCTCGATGTCATTTCCCACAGCCCCGGCTGCAGCATCTGCGCTTGCGCAACCAGCGGCAATGCCAAACCCAGGCCCAGCGCCAAACTCAGCAGACGAACGTTCATCGAAAAACTCCTGATCAGTAGTGGCCGTTAGACGTCGGCCGGTTGCTTCGGTTCATGCGCCAATTAATTAGCGACATTCACGACAGAACATGGTCTGTTACGCATTGAATCTTCCGGAGCAAGGCTGCCCCATGGATTATTTTGGACCGCACATTTTCGGTTATCTGATCGCCCTGATACACACCCTCGGCTTGATCGCCGCCGTTCATGCGGTGCTCACCGTGCGCACGGCTCAAGGCTCGATCGCCTGGGCATTGTCGCTGATCTTTATTCCCTACCTCACGCTAATTCCGTACCTGGTGTTCGGCCGCAGCACGTTTGATGGTTACATCAAGGCGCGGCGCCAGGCCAACGAACAAATGCGTCAGGCCATTTCCGAACTGAACTGGCGCCCTTGGGTGGAAGAAGCCCTGACTGCGCGCGCCTCGAATGCCTACGCCTCACTGCGGGCGATGCCCAAGCTTGGGCGCATGCCGTGTCTGGCGAACAACGAAGTGCAGCTGCTGATCAACGGCACCGCGACGTTCGAGTCGATTTTCCACGCCATCGAGCAGGCGAAGGAAGCGGTACTGATCCAGTTTTTCATCATCCACGATGACCGCCTCGGCCAGCGCCTGCGTGATCTGCTGCTGAAGAAAGCTGCCGATGGCGTGACCATTCACCTGCTCTACGATCGCATCGGCAGCCACGCCCTGCCCCACAGTTATGTGCAGGCGCTGCGTGATAGCGGTGTCGAGGTTAAAGCCTTCGCCACCCGCAGCGGCTGGCTCAATCGCTTTCAAGTCAACTTCCGTAATCACCGCAAGATCGTCGTGGTCGATGGCGTGGTCGGTTTCGTCGGCGGGCACAACGTCGGCGATGAATACATGGGCGAAAAACCACCGCTGGCACCGTGGCGCGACACCCACGTCAAAGTCCGTGGCCCGGTGGTGGCGTGCATGCAGGAGTCGTTTGCCGAAGACTGGTTCTGGGCCGCGCGCACCCTGCCACCGCTGATCCTGCCGGATGAATACCCCGAAGATGGCGTGCTCTGCCAACTGCTTGCCAGCGGCCCGGCAGACGCCTACGAAACCTGCTCGCTGTTCTTCGTCGAGGCGATCCATGCGGCGACCGAACGGGTGTGGATCACCAGCCCGTATTTCATCCCCGATGAAGCGGTGTTCGCTGCGCTGAGACTGGCGGTACTGCGCGGCGTCGATGTGCGTTTGTTGCTGCCATCGCGCCCCGATCACCGCATCGTCTATGCCGCCTCCAGCCTTTATGCCTTTGAAGCGGTGCGCGCAGGCGTGCGCGTGTTCCGCTACGAACCCGGGTTCCTGCATCAGAAAGTGGTGTTGATCGACAGCGAAATCAGCGCCATCGGCAGCGCCAATCTGGACAACCGCTCGTTCCGCCTGAACTTCGAAGTGATGCTGCTGACAGTCGACAGCGACTTCGCTGCCAGCGTGGAACAGATGCTCAATCAGGATTTCGAGCAGTCCTACGAAATCGCCAAAGAAGAAAGCCGGGAGATCCACCGCCTGCAACAACTCGGCATGCGGATCGCCCGGCTGATTTCACCGATTCTCTGAAAGCCCTCTCCCGCACGGAGAGGGAACCCGCTTATGGGTTATAGATGTCGTCCCGCGTCCATGGCAGTTCATGGCTGCCATCCGCGTGAGCCTTCACCGCGAGGATCTGGTGCAGATTGATCCAGCCGCGCGCAAACGCGTAGGCGCAACCAGCCAGATACAAACGCCAGATGCGCAGCGCCTGATCCGGCACCAGTTTGCCGGCGGCTTCAAGGTTGTCCTCCAGCCGTTCGCTCCAGTGATCCAGCGTGCGCGCGTAGTGCAGGCGCAGGCTTTCGACGTCGACAATCTCCAATCCTGCTTCGCTGATCTCGGCCGAGATCATCGCCAGGTGTGGCAACTCACCGTTGGGGAATACGTACTTCTCGATGAAATCCCCGGCACCGCGACCTACCGGACGGCCATCGGTGTGTTTGGCGGTGATGCCGTGGTTCATCACCAGACCGCCCTCCTTCACCGCGCCGAACAGGGTTTTGCAGTACTCGGCGAGATTGGCGTGGCCGACGTGCTCGAACATGCCGACGCTGACCACTTTGTCGAAACGCCCGTCCTGGGGCAGATCGCGATAGTCGAGCAGTTGCAGTTCGATCTGATCCTCCAGGCCCTCGGCCTTCACGCGCTCGCGCGCCAGTTCCAGTTGTTCCTTGCTCAAGGTGATGCCGAAGACTTTCGCGCCGAATTCGCGCGCGGCAAAACGTGCCAGACCACCCCAACCGCAACCGACATCCAACAGGTATTCGCCCGGCTGCAAACGCAGCTTGCGGCATAAATGGCGGAATTTGGCTTGCTGCGCCTGCTCAAGAGTTTCGCTGCCCGTTTCGAAATACGCGCAGGAATACGCCATGTCGCTGTCCAGCCAGAGCTGGTAAAACGCGTTGGACAGGTCGTAATGGTAGGAGATGGCTTTGGCGTCGGTTTCCTTGTCGTGCAAGGTGCGCACAGGATGACTGTCGTCATCGTCGCCGAGCAACGCATTACTCAATTCGTCGCAGACCCGGATGACTTCGCTGATCGAGCCCTCCAGTTCAAGCTTGCCTTCGACGAATGCCGCTCCGAGTGCATCGAGGCTTGGGTGGGTGAACTGGGTGACCATCTGCGGGTCCTTGACCACGATGGTGACGCTGGGCGCCGGCCCCAGATTGAACTCATGGCCGTCCCAGAGTCGCAGGCGAAGCGGTAGCTGCAGATTCTGTAAGGCCGGTGGAAGTTGCGCGAGCATGGAAAATCCCCCTTGTTTCAGACCGTCAGATCTGAGGGTAGACCATCCTGAAAAAATAGCAGGCTATCGATTTAATTAGCCAAAACTATCGTTGCAGACGCTCCAGCAGGCCTTCCATAACCGACTGTTTCAACCCGCTAACAGCTTGCAGCGGCGCGCCCTCACCCTAAATGACTGCTAACGCGGCGCACAGTTCAGCCAATGCAGCGTGGGGGTCGAAGAGTTCAAACGATTTCCTCCTTGAGCTTGAGCAGCGGTTCCTGAAAACGCAACAATCGCCCCGCGTTGCCGAGTACCAGCAACGTACTGAGGTTATGCAACAACGCGGCGATCATCGCCCCGGCAGCACCGAGCCAGCCAAATGCCGCAAACACGACGATCGCCAGCGTCCAGCCCAGACCGATGATGACGTTGACCTGCAGCGTCCTCCGGCACTGGCGGCTGAGGCGTACGCAGGTGCCGAGGCGGCGCAGGTCGCTGCCGATCAGCACAATGTCCGCCGAGGCCAGTGCGATGTCCGCCCCGCCCGCGCCCATTGCCACGCCGACTACGCCAGCCTTCAACGCCAGCGAGTCATTGATGCCGTCACCGACCACCATCGGCCGGAAGCCGTCTTCGATTTCCTTGAGCACCCGATTGAGTTTGTCTTCCGGCAAGGCTTGCGCTTCGACCTCGTGCAAACCGACGTCCCGCGCCAGCGACTGAGCCACGCTGTGCCGATCGCCCGTCAGCAACAGTTGTCGACCGAGCCCCAGTTCACGCAACTCAGCAAGGGCAAAGCGGGCTTCCGGTTTGACGCTATCGGCCAGCAGCAGCCAAGCGAGGAATTCACCGTTCAGGGCCAGCCCGGCAATCGGCCCGTCGTGTTCGGGCACCGTCGTGGTGGTGACGCCCAGTTGCGCGAACAGCTCCGGTCGCCCGAGCGCCGCTTCGCCCTGCCCGGTCATGGCAACGACACCGAGGCCCTGGCGCTCGTGAATGTCGGATAAAGGCACAGAGTGTTCCGGGCTGACCAACCCGGCCAATGCGCGACTGACCGGGTGACTGCTGGCCGCGCCGAGGCTGGCGGCCAGCGCCATCACGGTAGCGTTATCCGCTTGAGCACTGTTGATCGATTGCAGGCGCAAAGTGCCGTAAGTCAGCGTGCCGGTCTTGTCGACCACCAGCGACGTGAGGTCGGCCAGCTCTTCAAGGAACGCTGAACTGCGGATCAGAATCCCGTGCCGCGCCGCCACGGCCACCCCGGCAATCGCCGTCGCCGGTGCAGACAACACCAGCGCACACGGACATGCCGCCACCAACACCGCGAGCATGGCTTGCGCATCGTTGGTGACAAACCAGGTCACCGCCGCCAGCAGCAACACCAGCACCATGTAGCTGCCGGCGTAACGTTCGAGCAACCGGGTGATCGGGGGTTTCGAGCGCTCGGCGTTTTGCATCAGTGCGATGACTTTGCCCAGGGTCGACTCATCGCCGGTGCGGGTAACTTCAATACGCAGCAGTCCATCAAGGTTGATCGCACCGCCGAACACCGTCATGCCGACGCCCGCCTCCACTGGCACTGACTCACCGGTAATCGAAGCGGTGTCGAGGCTGGCCTGACCCGACAACACCCGGCCGTCCGCCGGTACTCGGTCACCCGCGCGCACCTCGACGCAATCACCGGACTTCAGTGTGCCGTTGTCCACTTCGATGATCGAACCATCAGCCTGAACCTTGCGTGCGTGGCTGCGGGTCAGTTGGCCGAGCGCATGAATCGCTTCCTGCGAACCGATGACGCTACGCTCCTCCAGCACATGGCCGAAGATCATGATGATCGGCAGCAACGCCGCCGTGAGCAGATCGCCCGTCGCCCACGCGCCGAGCATGGCCAAGGCAATCAGTTGATCGGTGATGCCGTGCAGACTCGGATATCGCAGGCTGTACCACGCCGAGCGCATTACCGGCACGGCGACTAATAAAGAAGCAAAACCCAGCAGCAATTGGCTGACACCGGTTTGCTCCGGCACCAGCCAACGCCAGATCAAACCCAGTCCAAGCAGTCCCAACGCGAGCATGGCGAGGGTCAGTTGCCGGGCGGCGCGGCGTTGTTCGGCCGAGGACAACAGGCTCGGTGCGGCGGTCGTCGCAGTCATTTACTGGCTCCCTGAATGATCAGGCGGGAATCGTCTTTCGGATCGACCGTGGTCACCGATCCGGCCTGGCCGAGAATCTTCGGCATGCGTTCACGGTACAGGCGCAAGAGCATTTGCGGGTCGGTGCTGCTGGCCAGACTCGACACCGTGGCGGTGTCGGCCGAGGCTTTGGCCAGGCGTTCACCCGCCTGTGCGTGAGCCACTTGCAGCGTGCGGTCGGCTTGTTCGTTGGCGGTCTGGGTGAGTTTCTCGGCGTCGGTGCGCGCGTTGGCCACGGCTTTGTCGGCTTGCTGGCTGGCGGTCAGCACGGCGTTGAACGCGCTGACTGCCGGATCCGGCAGACTCGATTGCACATCAACCCGCGCCACTTCGATGCCGATGCCCTGCCCGCTCGCCTTCAACTCGGCGAGGCGTTTGTTGATGCCTTGCACCAGATCACCGCGCAGCCGCTCACGGCGTTCGGCCGCTTGATTGTCGGCGCCGATCAATTCCGGGCGAGCGACAAGAATAGTGTCGAGATCGCGCGCGGCCGTCAGTGCGACGGCGCTGCGGGTGACCAATCGATCCAGCGCCGGCAGCACATGATCGGCCTGCAAGACGAAGTCGTAGGGGTCGGTAACTTTGTAAAACACCCGCACATCCAGTTGCACCACGCCGGCATCACCGGTCAATAAATAACCAGACCCGGCCAGCGCATCGCTCAGCGGTGTGGCGAACGAAGCGACGCGATCAGCCTTCAGCGCCTCATCGCTGCGCAACAGGTTTTCCACCCGGCGTTCGATGACTCGATCCGCTGCGGGCAACAAAATCACCTGTTCGAAGGGCTGTGGCCAAGCCAATAACAGACCGGCGTTTTGTACGCGATCCAGTGCACCAAAGTGCAAAACCACGGCACGATTCTGCGGGTCGATCTGCCGCACGTTGGAAAATGCCCATGCCAATGCGGCCAACACGGTTACCGCGTACAGGGCGAAAAATGCCAAACGCCCGGCCTGAATCCACGGACTGTTCAGCGAATGTGTTCCACGTGGAACTTCTTCACTCATGGCTGCGATCCGGATTTGCTGTCGAGTGTCGGCGGGCCATCGACCAGCACGCGGAATGGCGCGGCGTCGGTGCGCAGAATCAGTTTGGTATCCGGCGTGACAATGCTGCCGAGGGTATCCAGCGAACGCAGCAAGTTGTACAGCTGCGGCGAACTGGCGTAGGCACGACCGTAAATCTGCGCGGCTTCGACGCGAGATTGCGCTTCGATTTCTGCGGCTTTCACCGTGGCGTCAGCCTGGACAATTCGCGCATCGCGTTCGGCCGCGGAACGGATTTGCGCCGCTTCGCGTTTGCCGATCGCCGTACGTTCGGTGGCAATGGTTTCACGCTCGGCGCGCATGCGATCGACCGTGGCAGTCAGCGTCACCGACGGCAAGGTCAAACGCTCGATGCCGACTTGCACGACACGCACGCCATAGGTCGCGAGCAATTGCTGATCAATCTGCTGCCGTAACTGCGCTTCGAAGTCAGCGATGTGCACTTGGCTGGCATCGGTGTTGACCAGATTCGCCAGATCGAAACTGCTCGCGGTGGTTTCCAGCGCCGAGCCAACGAAGGTACGAATCTGCCGCGCCGCTTCGTCCGGCTGGTTCTGCACTGCGCGCATGAAGCGCTGCACATTGTCCGGGTCGCCCTGCACCTGCCACGCTACGTAGGCTTGCACAATGATGCGCAAACCATCCCGGGTGCCGACATCCTGCAAGCCGCTGGAAGTAGTGCGCAGACGCAGATCCACAGGGATCGCCGCCTCGAACGGTGCCGGCCAACGCCAGCTCAAACCCGGATCAAGCAATACCCGCGACGGATTACCGAATCGCGTGATGACCGTGGCTTCACCGGAGCGTACTTGCACCAGGCTCGCTGCGGCAATGGCGAACGCCACCAGCAAGACTGCCCAGCCCATGCGCCGCCACGGGAAAGGCCCCGCCTCTTCCGGCGCACCGTGGTGATGATGCCCGTGATGATGGTGATGTCCGCCGTGGCCGTGATCGTGGCCGCTGTGATCATGCGGTTCGTGCGTGTGCGACTGGCTCAATGGGCGACTCCTGGTTGAGCGGTGGTGCGCGCGGGCGTCGGGTCAGCCGGCAGCGTGAAGGTACGCAGGTCGATGGTCGGCGCATTGCTGCTGCCACCTAGGCGATGATCGAGTACCAGCAATTGGGCTTTGCTCAGACCTTGGCTGAGCTGCGCGAGGTATTGCTCCAGCACAAAGGCCTGGCCGGCACTGGCGTAGGCTTTTTGTTCGGCGCTGAATTTCAGATCCGCCGCCTGCGCCGTGGCACTGGTTTCGCGGGCGTTGGCGCTGGCCTGATCGCGAGCGAGGCTGGCCTGCAATTGCGCCTGATTACTCGCTTCGGCCGCTGCGCCACGCTCGCGGGAGATCAACGCCTGGGCGCCGATCTGCGCCGCTTGCACCGCGTGATAAGCATTGGCGGCACCGGCCGGCGGGTGAATGGCTTCAACCACCGTGGCGAGAATTTCCACGCCACTGTTGAGTTGTTGCAGATCACTTTGCACCGCGCGACCGATCTCTTCGCCCAGCCCTACCCGGTCTTCGCCGAGCAAACCGTCGAGCGTGCGCGAGGCAAAGTCGTGCACCAGAATCCGGCTGGCGGTGCTGCGAATCAGCGTTGGCACATCTGCGCTGTTGTAAGTCGCGGCCAGCGCCGCCTGATCCGTCAGACCAATGCGATAGACGAAGCGCACGTCCATGTTGACGATTTGAAAGCTCTGCTGATCGCCACGGCTGCTGGCGATCACTTGCGACTTGTCGTTGACGTGACTGGCGTCCCACAAACGGTTGGCCGTCATCGGTGCCGGGCCTTCAGCAGGATCGGCTTGTGGCGGTGCCGGGCTCTCGCCGACGCTGGTAGCGAGTTCATGCACCACGCCGTTTTCGACGATCAACACGCGACCCAGCGGCCACGGTAAACCGGTGTGCAAACCGGGGCCGAACACCTGCACCGGTTTGCCGAAGCGCTCATAAATGCCCCGACCTTGCAGCGGGATTTCATGGATGCCGGTGAGCAACCAGCCCACCGCTGCGACCAGCGCCAGCACCGGCAGAAACGCTCGACGCATGTATCTGAACGCCCAGATTTGACGCAAATCGATACCAAAACGGTTGTGTAATTCATGCTGCAACGCGAGCAACGGCTGCGGCGGCCAGCGCAGCATGTCGGCGACGAAACTGCGCGCCAATAGCGTCGGTTCGAGCTGTTCGAGGCGTGGGCTGAAGACCGAGAGTACCGCGCGCAATAGCAGCTCGATCGCGACCAATCCCGGCAAGATGCCGATGAGTACTGCCACGCGAACCGGCCAAACCGCGTTCTCGCCAGCGAACAATAAACACAGCGCGCCGAGCAGCAGACTGATGATCGCGACGCGCGTCAGTTGCGCCAGCGCTCCGGCTTCTGGCCATTGCGCTGGATTCTCCTGAGCGAGTTGCCGCTCCAGTACCAGCAAGCCGAACGCCAGCAGCAACGCCAACGCCGCACCGACGGAGGCGGACACTCCAACGGTTGCGGCGGGTAACGTCAGGTTCCACACCTGTTCGATGCTCAGCGCCACCAGCAACGACCAACCGCCCAACCACAGCGTCGCTGCACCGATCTGGCCAAGCACATGCAAACCGCGCTGACTGAGGCGATCCAGCAGGCGTTCGTACCAACCTTCTGGCGCAATCGCTTGATCGTCGGCAGTCGGCGTCAGCACACCAGGATTGATCACCCGCGCGCGCCACTGCGTCACCCACCACGCCGATTGCAGCCCGGCGACCAGCACCAGCAACGCCGCGCTCTGATTGACCAGCAGCGGCAGCCACAATGATTGCGGCGCAAACAGCCCGACGAAAAACGCCGACAACCAGCCCGGCCCGGCCAATCCGCCAAGGCCCAACGCCCAACGCCGCAGTCGCCTGCCCTGCGTGGTCGCCTGCTGAAAACGCGGCAGTCCGGTCACCTGCGTGCCATCCACCTCCAGATCAACTTGCATATCACCCCAAAATCATTGGCTCACGGTTCATATCGTTACGATATAACGAAAAGCGTGAAATATTCGTACACAATTACCCGTATTCAAAGATGCTCAACCTGTCGCTTGCCTGAAGCCTTGACCGAAATGTCTGGAAACGCACATATTACGTTCGTAATTTTTATCGACAGCTACTTTTAGCGATCCGCATCCATTCATCAGGAGCAAGCGCATGAGCAACTATGACGTAGTGATTCTGGGCGGCGGCCCCGGTGGATATAACGCGGCGATCCGCGCCGGCCAGTTGGGCCTCAAGGCCGCTTGCGTCGAAGGTCGGGCGACCCTCGGCGGCACCTGCCTGAATGTTGGTTGCATGCCGTCCAAAGCCCTGCTGCACGCCTCGGAGCTGTACGACGCGGCCATGGGTGCGGAATTCGCCAACCTCGGCATCGAAGTCAAACCGACGCTGAACCTCGCGCAAATGATGAAACAGAAAGACGAGAGCGTGACCGGCCTGACCAAAGGCATTGAGTTTCTCTTTCGCAAGAACAAGGTCGACTGGATCAAGGGCTGGGGCCACATCGATGGCCCGGGTAAGGTCACCGTGACTGACGATCAGGGCAACAAGGTCGAGCTGAGCGCCAAGGACATCATCATCGCCACCGGCTCCGAGCCCACTCCCCTGCCCGGCGTCGAGATCGACAACCAACGCATTCTGGATTCAACCGGCGCGCTGTCGCTCAGCGAAGTGCCCAAGCATCTGGTGGTCATCGGTGCCGGCGTCATTGGCCTCGAATTAGGCTCGGTGTGGCGGCGACTGGGCGCGCAAGTGACGGTGGTTGAATACCTCGACCGCATCTGCCCCGGCGTCGATGCCGAGGCTGGCAAGACCCTGCAACGCTCGCTGAGCAAACAGGGCATCGCCTTCAGGTTGAGTTCGAAAGTCACCAGCGCCACGTCTTCTGCCAGCGGTGTGCAACTGAGCGTCGAGCCTGCGGCGGGTGGCACGGCTGAACTGCTCGAAGCCGATTACGTGCTGGTGGCGATTGGGCGCCGTCCGTACACCCAAGGCCTCGGTCTGGAAAACGTTGGCCTGCGCACCGACAAGCGCGGCATGCTCGCCAATAAACAGCATCGCACCGAAGCCGCTGGCGTTTGGGTGATCGGCGACGTGACGTCCGGACCGATGCTCGCGCACAAGGCTGAAGACGAAGCGATGGCCTGCGTCGAGCAGATCCACGGCAAGGCCGGCGAGGTCAATTACGCCTTGATCCCTAACGTCATCTACACCAGACCGGAGCTGGCCAGCGTCGGCAAGACCGAAGAGCAGCTCAAGGCCGAAGGCCGCGCCTACAAGGTCGGCAAGTTTCCGTTCACCGCCAACAGCCGGGCGAAGATCAACCACGAAACCGAGGGGTTCGCCAAAGTCCTTGCGGATGAGCGCACGGATGAAGTGCTTGGCGTGCATTTGGTCGGGCCGAGCGTGAGCGAGATGATTGGCGAGTTTTGTGTGGCGATGGAGTTCAGTGCCTCGGCTGAGGACATTGCGTTGACGTGTCACCCGCACCCTACGCGGTCGGAGGCATTGCGCCAGGCGGCGATGAATGTCGAGGGGATGGCGACGCAGATGTAATCGTTTGGAAGATCAAAAGATCGCAGCCTTCGGCAGCTCCTACAGGGGTACGCATTTCATGTAGGAGCTGCCGAAGGCTGCGATCTTTGCTTGTCAGGCCGGAAGATGTCCCAAAGGCAACGCCCCCGGCGTTTTCACCGTGTGAATCGCGAAGTTGCTGCGAATGTCACTCACCCCCGGCAGTTTCAGCAGGCAACCACTGAGAAAACGGTCGTACGCACGCAAATCCGGCACCACCACCTGCAACAGAAAATCCGATTCCCCCGAGACCAGAAATGCCGAGATTACTTCCGGCAACGCCGTCACCGCTGCGTAAAACGCCTCGGCCTGTTCGTCGTTGTGGCGCTCGACCTTGACCCCGACAAACACCGTCAGGCCCAAGCCGACTTCGTCGCGATCCAGATTGGCCTGATAGCCGCGAATCACCCCGGCCTCCTCCAGCATGCGCACCCGGCGCAGACACGGCGAGGCCGACAGACCGATTTCATCGGCCAGCTCAACGTTGCTGAGGCGTCCGTCACGTTGCAGGGCCGCGAGAATCTTGCGGTCGAAAGCGTCGAGTTTCATGTTTGGCAGATCCACAGAGTTTCAGCACTGAAAACCAGCAGGTTATGCTAAAACAAGGTGATTTTGAAGCTGACTACGCAAGCACCTGCCCCGCCCTCCAGCCCTAGACTGACGTCACCGAATCGACAACGAAAGGACGCTGACGTGGCAAATCTCTGGCTGTTTTTCCTCGCCTTGGCGGTGGTCTATCTGTTGCCCGGCCCGGACATGATCCTGCTCCTGCAAACCGGCGCACGGCAGGGTCGCGGCGCGGCGTTGGCCACGGCGATCGGTTTGGCAATCGCCCGGGGCTGCCATGTCGCATTGGCCGCGCTGGGGCTGGCGGCGCTGTTCAAGGCGGCACCGTGGACGTTTGATGTGATGCGGCTGGCGGGCGCGGCGTATCTGCTGTGGATCGGCGTTCAATGCCTGCGCAGCTCACTGGTGCCAGACTTGGCCACCGGCGCCCTCACCGCGACACCCGGACAATGGCGCGAGGCGATTCGCCGGGGGTTGCTGACTAACCTGCTCAACCCCAAGGCGCTGTTGTTCTGCTCGGTGCTGCTGCCGCAATTCATCGTCAATGACGGCGCGCAGGTCCTCAACCAGTTCGCCGTCCTCGGCCTGCTGCTGGTTGGCGTTGGCCTGCTGTTCGACAGCGCCTACGCCCTGACCGGCGCCGCATTGGGCCGTTGGCTGCAACACAGTCCAACGGCGCAACGCGTTCAACAATGGCTGTTTGGCAGCCTGTTGATCGGCTTTGCGCTGCGGCTGACTTTCGTCCAGCAGGCTTAGCCCTTGCCGGCCTTGCGCCGGCGACGCATGAACAGCGCCAGCGCGACACCGATGAGCAACACAGCGGCGCCGATCTGCACCGGCCATTTGTACGGTCGCAGCGTCGCGCGCACGGCATCGGTCACTTGGGTGACGTAGCGTTTGTCGGCGTTAGCGAAGTCCGGGCTCGGGCACTGTCGGCCGAAATCCTCCGCCCACTGCACGTACGGGCCTTCCTTGACGTAACGCTGATACAGGGCTTTCTGCTCTTCCACGCTGCTGTTGAAGCTGACGGCTTTGCACAGCACCGCAGCAAACGCCTGGCTGGTGTGCGGCAGGTTATCGGCAGCACGATCGGCCAACTCGGTCGCAACGAAACGGTAGTGAAAACGATGCTGCGTCAGGGCTTCACTGGCTTTCTGCCGTTGCACTTCGTCTTCGCTGACCAGCGGCCCGGCGACCAGCTCCTTGTTGCCGAGCTGGTAGAAGCCGCCAAACGACACGTAGTCCGGTGCCATCTCGTAACCGAGAATCTCGAAGCCAGACTCACGCGCAACCACAGCGGCATTGAACAGTGCGGTGGCACGTTTCGTCGGCCACCAGGCGCTCTCTGCCGCCAGGCGCTGCTCACCGTAATACCTGGCTTCTTCCTGCATCGTGCTGTTGGCGAAATAGTCGACGGCTTCGGCGTAATGGCCTTCGCGCAACAAGCGCCGGGCCAGCAGATAGCGCAGGTTCTCGGCTATGTGCAGCTGCTCGGCGTCAGCTCGCCCATCGTCAATCGGCGCTGCCGGGGGCGGGACGTTTTCATCGACGTACTGCTTGAGCTCTTCGACCGTCAGCACCCGCTCGGCGACGGCGGCGGCATCGAACCAATAGATGTTGTTGCTGCGATACAACTGCACAAAGGCTTGCAGGTATTCGCCGCGTTGCAACGCCAGAATCGCGCTTTCGCCCTCGACCCGGCATTTCGGTTGCACGGTTTCAAACGCCCAGTCTGCCGTGAGCTGGTAACCCCACGATTCACTTTGCGGAAACGCCTGCGCAGCTTTGGCGTAAGCGGCGGCAGCGGCATTTTTATCGCCATCGCGCACCGCCAGTTTGGCCCGCAACCACCAGGCCAGCCCGCCATCGCCGGCATTCTCGAGGAAGGCCCTGGCGCTGGCGTAATCACCCTGTTGATAATTCATCGCCGCCAGCCGATCGGCGTTTTCCAGCGTGCCGCGCGTGCTCTGCTGCAGCAGCGTAATGAGTTTTTTCTCGTTCGGCGGCTGCTCGCCAAACGACCAGCCCATTCGGCTGACCAACGATGCGGTGACCAGTTGTTGCACCGGCTTACGCTCCAGCAGCTTCGCCAGCTCAGCCTCGGGCAACTCGGCCAGCTCATTCGTCAGTTGCTTCAACGACGTGTACCCCACGGCCGAACCGTGCAGGTTTTGCGCCTCATACAGTTCAATGGCGCCGCTCCAGTCGCCGGCAGTGCGCAATACCCGCGCCTCTTCGCCAAGGCTGGCCACGCCCAGCTCGAGCGGATCACTGAAACCATCGATGCTCATTTGCCGCGCCTGGCGAAACGCTGCGCGCGATTGCTCCAAGGCTGCGACGGCGTCGTCGGCTTCACTGCTCATGGCAAACCAGGTACGCCCCAGGGAATAGGCCGCCCAGGTGCTGCGCAACGGCCGCTGATCAGCCGGCAGCGCCAACAGCTTGTTGAAATACTCGACCGCCAGCGCATGTTCGCCCGTGGCAAACGCCACCGCGCCCGCCACGTACAGTCGAATTTCAGGCGGCAGACTGGCGCCCTGCTCTGCAACCTGATGTGCATCGGTCAGGCCACGCAGTTGCGCGACCAGCGCGGCCTGCTCGTTGCTCAATCCGAGCTGTTCGGCGTTGTCGCGGGCTTGGGTTGGCGCACTGTCGTCACCGTACATATCGTCGGGATCGTGAGTCGCTGCGGTGACATTCTTGAGCCCGGCGATCGTTTGGCCGAGGCGGCTGATCTCGAACTTGAAGTTGCCCGCCGGCAGATTGGCCAGGGTCTGTCCGCGATCGTCGAGCAGACGATTGGGAAAATCCGGGCCACAGGCCAGCGCGGAACCCAGCGGCAGGCTGAGGCTCAGGCAGAGCAGATGGCGGGGCCAGTTACGGGTCAACATGCGAACCTCCTTGATCAATAGTCGCGCAACGCGCCCAACCGATGGCGCGCTGCCCGCCCGCCGGCAATCGGCCGTCGCGCAGGCGGGTGAAGGTAAGCAGATCGGCGCTCTGTTGCAATGCATATCCGGCGAGCGCATCGGCGCCTTCACAGCCTCGCGCCTTGAGCGTTATCCGCGCCGGCCAAGCGCTGTCGAGATTGCCGCGGTTGTCGAGGCTGATGTCGTAGAGGCCGTGGTGCTCGCTGAACGTCAGGCCGAGCTGACTGACCAGTTGATCACCACGCGCGACCGCACGCAGGGTGGTCAGGCTCCAGGCGCGGCGATCGTTGGCCAGCGGCAAGCGAAACCAGATCAGCCCGGCCAGATGCGCTGGCGGGTCTTCACGCAAAGCCTTGCCGAGTTGGCTCAATGCCAACGGATCGGCGAGCAGTTCGCGGCGTTCACCGGCTCGCTCAAGCTGCACTTCGCTTTCCACCAGCGGCGCGCCGCCGTCATCCGGCAACAGCGCCACGCCATAGGCCGGCAGCGCCAGATAAAACGGCTTGTCGCTGACGCGCGCCCAGGCCTTGCTCCACTTCAACGCCTGCTCAGGATCAAACAGACCGTGGCGTGGATCGCTGACGGCGTGCACTTGCAGCACGCTGCTGTCGACGGTGTGCAGAAGGGTTGGCAGTTGCGCGCTGGACAGCCACGCCGGCAACGCGGTAATGCTCAGTGGCAGCGAATTCGGCAATGCCGCCCGCAGATGCTGAAGAAACTCGCTATAGGCCGGCAATCGCGCATTACCGGCGTCGTGGTCGATCTCGACGCCGCTCGGCGTCAGGCCTTGCGCCTGCCAATCGGCGAGCACCTGAAGAATCTGCGCAGTGACTTGATCCTGATCCAGCGCCTTGAGTTGCCCGTCGAGGCGGATCACCGCGATCACGGGGCGCCCATCGGCTTTCAACAACGACGAATCAACCCGCGCGCGGCGCCAGCCTGCATTGGGAAAGGCTTGCAGCGCCAGCACGCGCAGCGTCGAGAAGTCACTGTGACTATCACGCAGCGCCGTTTCATGGGCGGGCGTCCACTGGCGTTGCCAGACATACAGTTGCTGGTCCAGCACCGGTGCATCGTGCTGCTCGCAGCCTGCAAGCAACAACACCGTGATCAGCATCGAAAAACCGAACCGCATCAAATCGCCAATCCCTGCCGACAAAAGACCGCAGGTTACACAAAAACACTCTGCGACCTGTAGGAGCTGTCGAGTGAAACGAGGCTGCGATCTTTTGATCTTCAAAATCAAATGATCGCAGCCTCGTTTCACTCGACAGCTCCTACAGGCACTCGGAACTCAAGGCTTGCGCGCGATGATCACCTGACTTTTCGCCACCACCGCGTCCAGCGCCTGCTTGATCTGCGCGCCACGCGGCGAATCGAGCACCGCTTGCCAGGTCTCGGCCCAATGATTGAGCAGCGGATGATCCGGGTTGCTGAAATCGACCTTGGCTTCCCAGAACAACAGCATCCACAACGACCAGTAAAAACCGTACTGGCTGTGGCTGATGATCTCCAGCCCCGCCTCGCTGACCATCGCCTTGAACTGCTCTTCGCTGATGACGCGAATGTGGTTGGGCTTCTGGAAATACTCGGGCGCGGCGATGTCTTTCTGCAGGTCTTCGGAGCTTGGGTGCGGCACGCTCAGCAGGTACAACGCGCCCGGTTTGCCGACACGCACCAGTTCCGCGAGAAACTGCGCGGGATCGTCGACGTGTTCGAGCACTTCCGTGGACACCACGCGCGTGGCGGTAGCGTCGGCAATCGGCAACGGATTGCAGTCGGTGACGTGGCATTCGACGTCACGCGCCGGGGTATCGCCCAGGCGCAGGCGGGTCGCCTCGACCTTGGCGCCGTCGATGTCGGCAATGATGATCTTCGCCCCGCGCATGCCGCAGAAATGCACGTTACCGCCATCGCCGCAGCCGACGTCGAGCAAGGTGTCATCGGCCGACACCACAAAGCCTTTGAACAACTCGTTGGTCTCCTGGTTGAACCAGCCGCTGAGCTTGGCATCGTAGAGGCCGAGCATGTACGGATCGACCTTGCCGACGACCGGGGCAACGGGTTCTGCCGGCGCCGGCACGGGCGTCGCCGCCGTGAGTTTCTTCAACAGTCTCAGCATGAGGTGGCTCCAGGGGATGGGACGGCGGTTGGGGTGGTGCCAAGGCGCTTGACCAACGCAGCTCCGCGATTGCGCAGGGGCATTTCGATCAGGCGGTAATTAAGCTCGCTGAGCAGCACGATCAGGCCGCCGGCCATCACCAGCGTGAGGATCGGGTGCCCGGCCGGGCTCGGCAGGCCGGCGCTCTGCAAGCGGAAAATCACTTCACGCACGGTGAGATAAGCGGGAATGTGGATCAGATAAATGCCATAGGAACGACTGCCGACCCACGCCAACAAACGCTGGACCACGCCGGCCGGCATCAGGTAATCACGGTTGTAGGAAGCAATCCATACCAGCACGGCGCACAGCACGGCGATCGAGCCGATGCGGTAATTGGTGAAGGTAAAGCGGTCGGTGGCCATGAAGCTCAACAGCGCGCCGATTCCGATCAGCGCCGCGATGCCGGCCCACGGTCGACGCAGAAAGGTCGGCTGCCAGCGCTGATAACTCGGCTGCGCGCTCCACATCGCCAACAGCACACCGAGTGCCAGCGCATCGGTGCGCACGACCATCAGCAACGGCGTGCGCAAGGTGTAGATCTGCACCGCGACCAGCGCCAGCAACACCCACACCAAGTGCTTGCGGCACAGCACGATCAGCAGCGGGAACAACAGATAGAACTGCTCCTCCAGCGCCAGGCTCCAGTAGACAAAACTGCTGCCGTACTCGTAATGAAAGAAGCTGTCGGCAAAGCGGAAGTTGGCGTATTGCAGGACCCCGGCCAACGTCGCCTGCCAGTTCGCGGCCAATGTTCCGAACGCTCCGGAGCGATTGAAAAACACGCACGCCAGCAGAATCAGCGCCAGCCATAACCAGGCCGACGGCAATAAGCGAAACACCCGGCGCAGCCAGAAATTGCGCGTCTGCGCCCAGTATTGCTGGCGGCTGGTGCAGCCTTGCAGCGCCGGAATCAGGCTGCGCGCAATGACGAAACCGGAAATCGCGAAAAACAGATCGACGCCCCACCACGGCTGCGCCCAGGCATGGATTTTTTCCAGCAGCGGCACCGGATCGGTGAACAGGCTGCCCTGCAGGTGATGAAACAACACACCGAGTACCGCGATGGCGCGCAGGACTTCGATGTCCATGATTCGTTTGCCGTTCATGGCGTGTCTCCGGTGGCCAGCGGTTTGCGGGCGATGATCACTTGGCTCTTGGGCATGAAGCGGTCGAGCGTCTGCTTGATGGCCAGGCCCTCGGGTTGCGTGAGCAAGTCTTGCCAGGTGCGCGCCCAACTCTCCATCAAGGGTGGATACGGCGCCTGGATGCGGTCGCGCACCGCGCCGCCCGGATCACGCCCGGCCGCACGCTCACTGGCCCAGAAAAAAATCATGCCCATCACCCAGAAAAACCCGCTGGCCTGACGGTGCTCGATCACCAGCCCGGCGTCTTCGACCAACGCGGCGAAGCGCTCGGGGGTGAAGATCTGCACATGGTTAGGGGCCTGGTAATAACTATCGGGGGCGATGCCTTTCTGCAAATGCTCGCCCATGGGCGCCGGCACGCTGAGCAGGTACTGCGCACCGGGGCGGCCCATGCGCACCAGTTCAGCCATGAACGGTTCAGGCTCGGTGATGTGCTCGAGCACTTCCATGCACACCACTTTGCTGGCGCAACCGGCGGCCAGTGGCAACGGCAGGCTGTTGCTGACCAGCCCGAGATTCGCCTGCTGGCTTTGCGCCTCGACTTGCCGGGCGAGCTCGCGCACCTTGTCGTATTCGCTGTCGGTGAAGATCACCGAGGCGCCCTGACGCACGGCGAACAACGTCGCCACCCCCTCACCGCAACCGACGTCGAGCAGGGTGTCGTCAGCCGTAATGGCAAAGCCCCTGAGCAATTCGCCGGTGGCATTCAAGAACCAGCCGTCGAGCACCGCATCGTGCAGGCCGACCATGCGCGGCGACACCGTCGCGGGCGGCTCCGGGGCCGGCAGAGGCGTCGGCAGAGGGGGCGCAAACCACCGGGCGAGCAGACGACGAATCATGCGGTCGACGCTTGCACAGTCAGCGTCTTGGCTGGCTCCAGGTGCGCTTCGAAAAACGCCCGCAGACGCTGCTCGGTGCTGGCCTGGCTGCAAAACCGTTCGAGGTTACGCACTGCCCGCGCGGACATGGCGGCATAGCGCTCGACATCGTTTTTCGCCACCGCATAACTGGCGCGATACGCCGCACACAAGGAATCCCAGTCGGTCATGTAGCGCAGAGTGCGGTAGGCCGCTCGTGGGTCATGGGGCCAGGCCGTGAGTTCTTCGGTGAAGTCGACAATGAATGCACAGTCGCGGTCGATGTAGTCGGCCATCGCCGTGTTCAGCGGGGCAATCGCCGGTTTGCCGCACGACATGAATTCCATCAGCGGCAGGCACTGCCCTTCACCGTAGGAACTGTTGACCACGTAACTCGTGGCCTCCACCAGGCGTTCGTAATCAGGGTCGGCCAGATACCCGTGGATGAGCACGATCCGGCACTGATACGCCTGGTTTTTGTAGAGGTGATGGAGCATGTCGTTCAACGCATTGGCGATGTCATGGTGCGTCAGCTTCAGCACCAGCGTCGCGTCCGCCGTATCGCGGAACGTGGTGCAGAACGCGCTGATCATGTCCTGCCAGTTCTTGCGCCCATCGTAGGGGTTGAACACCGAGGTGTAGACCACGCCGTCGAGTTGCAACGTGCAATCCTGCGGCGGACCACTGAACGAGAGGGGAATGCCCTCGCGCAATTCGGCCGGGCCGTAGGCGCGCAGGTCGGTCGTGCGACTGTCGATCAACAGGCCGCGCAGGTTCAGCTGCACGGCCTCGACCACCGGGGATTTGCTCAGGTGTTCACCGCGTGCGGCGAAGCGATCCCACACCGGGGCCGGGATGGCACAGATCGGATAATCCTCGCCCATCACCGCACGCACAGCGTTGACGGTGAACGTCGAATGAGTGATCGCCCTGCCGCTGGCCGCCAACACCACGCGCCAATCGTGGCGCGGTTCACCTTGCCAGCTTTCGGTCGGGATGGTGCTGAACTCCCAGGCGAATACCGGGATGGTCGGACAGGCGTAATGCGTCGGTGTGCGATGAGGCGGCGAGAACGACAGGTACACACACGCCTCGCCCCGGCTCTGGCAGTCGAAATACAGACGATCAACCAACTCGTCCGGGTGACTGACTTCTATCACCTGACCGATGCGCTCCAGTACCGGGCGAAATTCCTTGAGCACAAAGTAATAGCTGTACTCGGGCCGCCCGAGGTTTTGCTGGATATTGCTCTTGTTGGTTTCCGAATGAATGATGATCAGCATGCGGCGGTCCCCGCTTCGGCTGCCTGTGGCGCTGTGGTACGCATCGGCGTCAACCCGAGAAATTGCGCCAGGCGCTGCTGCACCGGGGCAAAGCTGCAGTAATCGTGCATGCGTTGCTCAGCGGCGGCGGCCATGGCCAGATAGGCTTGAGGCTGGTTCTTGGCCATCGCGTAGCTGTCCTCATAAGCGGCTTTCAACGATCCCCAGTCGGGGCGATGGCGCAGGGTGCGATAGAGGATGCGCACGTCTTCCGGCCAGATCGTCGGCTCGCGGCTCGACTTGACGATGAAGCCGACGTGTTCGTCGATGTAATCGCCCATCGCCGTGTGATTCGGCGCAATCACCGGCCGTGCGCACGACATGAATTCCATCAACGGCAGGCACAAGCCTTCGCAGCGCGAGGCGTTGACGTAGAAACTCGCCGCGCCATACAACCGGGCGAATTCTTCATCTTCCAGATAGCCGTGCATGACCACCACACGACAGGCAAACGGTGAGAGTTGCGAGAGCAGCGTGATCAGGTGAACGTAGTAGCTCGACAGGTCGTTCTGGGTGATTTTCAGCACCAGCGTCGCATCTTCGGCATCGCGCATGGCCCAGCAGAACGCGGTGATCAGGTGATGCCAGTTCTTGCGCCCGTCCTCGGGATTGAACACGCTGACGTAGACCACGCCACTGACGTCGATCTGCACCTGTTCCTGGGTATCGGGCAGCACGGCTTGCGGGTGTTCGGCCTGTTCAAGGGCCTCCGTGACGCTGGTCGCCAGCGGCAAGGAGGCAGCAGAGGAGGCACGCCGTGCGGCGATTTTCTCGCGCAGCGCGGCGGGCAGCAGGTCGCTGACCGCTTCGCGGTACCACAGCAGCGCATGGTGTTTGAGCAAAAACAGCGGCCCATGCTCGGACGGGCTCGTGAGGCCGCGATAGCCCTCACGCAGGTAATGTTTGGTGATGAATGCCCGACGCCGCAAGGTCAACGCCGGTGCTGTCGCGGGCTCGGCAACCGGTTCAGCCAGACCGCGCACTTCCAGCTCCTGTTCACTGTGAATCGGCGCGATCAGGCCATCAGCAGACAACCCCAATGCCCGGCTGTCGATGATGCAGCCCTTGATCTGCAACGTCGCCCCCGCGCTCGAAGCGGCGGCCGGGTAGTGCTGACGTACACCGGCAAAGCCCTCCCACAACGGTGTCGGCAGGACCAGCACAGGGAAGTCTTCACCCATCGTGCGGCGAATCGCTGCGGCCGTGTGGCTGGACAACGTGATGACCCGACCATGACGCGCCAGGGTCTGGCTCCAGTCCTGGCGCGGATCATCGTCGTGGCACTCGGACGGGATCGAATCGTACTCCCACGCAATCACGCACACCGTTGGGCATTGCAGGTCGGTCGGGGTCTTGTGCGGCGGCGAGAACGACAGAAAGAGACAGTCCTGACCGGCCTCCTGCAACTGCCGATACAGCGGATCGACTTCAGACGCCGACGCCACCACGTGGACTCGCCCAAGGCTTTCCAGCACCGGGCGATAGGCCTTGAGTACGAAGTAGTAACTGTATTCGGGACGCCCGAGACTCTGGCTGATGGAGCGGTCGTTGACGTCCGAGTAAAGAATGAAATTCATGGCATCCCACGATGAAACCACCATCCCGGCAGTCTCATGCTATGACGGCCAAGCGTCGGATCGAGTCGGTATTACCGGCAATCGTCCGTCGTCATGGAGTACGTCTTCGTTCTTGTTTTAGTGGTCGGTTTCACTCCGGCTCGCAACCCTTCCGGCGAACTTTGAAGGATGGCGGCGAAGGGCATTCTAAACACATCCATCAAGGATCCGTGAACCGCCCGGCGAGAATAAATTTGGCTACGCTGACGAGAACTGACCAGTCACGGTTTGGCCTGTTGAAATTGCCGAGCAATTGGCACAGATTGTTAACAAACAACTACAACAACTGACTTCGCCCGTCTTTTAGCCGGTTTTTCTTTCGGTCTGTAAGACCTTCCCCCAAAGCCTGTGGGAAAGTGGCGCAAGTTCAAGACCAAGGGGTCGCTGTTTGAAAAAGCGTCTGTTCGTCACGGGTCTCAGTGGATTCGTGGGACAACATATTCAGTCGCGTCTGGCGTTGGCGGATTCGTCGTGGGAGCTGCTGCCTGCCGCTGCGCCCTACGACCTCACCGATCCGCACAGCCTCACCGACCTTTGGCCGCAACTGCCGGATGCCGTCATTCATCTGGCCGGCCAGACCTTCGTCCCCGAAGCCTTCCGCGATCCGGCGCGCACCCTCGAAATCAACCTGCTCGGTACCCTCAACCTGTTGCAAGCCCTCAAGGCGCGCGGCTTTGCCGGCACATTCCTGTATGTGAGCTCCGGTGACGTCTATGGCCAAGTCGGCGAAAACCACCTGCCGATCACCGAGCAACAACCGCCCTGCCCGCGCAACCCCTACGCCGTGAGCAAACTCTCGGCGGAATTCCTCAGCCTGCAATGGGGCCTGAGCGAAGCCTGGCCGGTACTGGTCGCGCGGCCGTTCAATCACATCGGCAGCGGTCAAAACCCAAGCTTTGTGATTGCCAGTGCCGCCCGCCAGATCAATCGCATCAAACAAGGCCTGCAGGCACCGCAGCTGGAAGTCGGCGATATCGACGTGACACGGGATTTTCTCGATGTCGGCGATGTGATCTCGGCCTACTTCGCGCTGCTGGAAAAAGGCACACCGGGGCAGGTCTACAACATCTGCTCGGGCCGTGAACAGAGCATCCGCAGCCTGATCGAGCAGCTCGGTGATCTGGCCGAGGTCGAGCTGCAACTGGTTCAGGACCCGGCGCGCATGCGGCGCGCCGATCAGCGTCGCGTTTGCGGCAGCCATGCCAGGCTGACCCAGACCACAGGATGGACGCCTGAAATCACTACACAACAATCCCTGCGGGCGATCCTGTCCGACTGGGAGACGCGAGTAAGCCAAGAATGACAAAAAGTGCACTGATCACAGGGATCACCGGCCAGGACGGCGCGTATCTGGCCAAGCTGTTGCTCGACAAGGGCTACAAGGTTCACGGCCTCGTCGCACGGCGCAGCAGCGATTCGCGCTGGCGCCTGCGCGAGCTGGGCGTCGAAGCCGACATTGTCTATCTGGACGGTGACATGGCCGATGCCTGCTCGGTACAGCGTGCGGTCATTCAATCGGCGCCGGACGAAATTTATAACCTCGCCGCGCAGAGCTTTGTCGCCGCCTCGTGGAATCAGCCGGTGACCACCGGCATCGTCGATGGCCTGGGCGTCACCCACGTGCTCGAAGCGATCCGCCAGTTCAGCCCGCACACCCGCTTTTATCAGGCCTCGACCAGCGAAATGTTCGGCCTGATCCAGGCCGAACAGCAGGACGAGAACACGCCGTTCTACCCGCGCAGCCCTTACGGCGTGGCCAAGCTGTACGGCCACTGGATCACCGTCAACTACCGTGAAAGCTTCAATCTGCACGCCAGCAGCGGCATCCTCTTCAACCATGAATCGCCACTGCGCGGCATCGAGTTCGTCACCCGCAAAGTCACCGACGCCGCCGCTCGCATCAAGCAAGGCAAACAGCAGGAGCTGGCGCTGGGCAACATCGACGCGAAACGCGACTGGGGTTTCGCCGGCGACTACGTCGAAGCCATGTGGCTGATGCTGCAACAGGACAAGCCTGACGATTTCGTGGTCGCCACCGGCGTCACCACCACGGTGCGCGAAATGTGCCGCATCGCCTTCGATCACGTCGGCCTCAACTACCGCGATTACGTGAAGATCGACCCGGCATTCTTCCGTCCGGCCGAAGTTGAAGTGCTGCTCGGCAATCCGGCCAAGGCTCAGCGCGTGCTGGGCTGGAAGCCGAAAACCGACCTGGATACCTTGATCCGCATGATGATGGATGCGGACATGAAACGCGTCGCCAAGGAGTAGGCCATGCTGATCCCCGTGATTCTGTCCGGCGGTGCCGGCACCCGTTTGTGGCCGGTGTCCCGTGAGGGCCATCCCAAGCCGTTCATGACCCTGCCCGACGGCCAGTCGCTGCTCGGCAAGACCTACCAGCGTGCCGCCGCATTGCTGGACGGCTGGGGCGACATTGTCACGGTGACCAACCGCGAGTACTACTTCCAGAGCAAGGATCACTATTGCGCCGCCCACGTGTCGCGCCATCGCGGGCACTTCCTGCTGGAGCCGACCGGGCGCAACACCGCCCCGGCGATTGCCGCAGCCGCCCTGGCACTGCAAGCGTTGCACGGCGACGAGGCAATCATGGTGGTGATGCCGGCCGACCATTTGATCGTCAATCAGGACGCGCTGAAAACCGCCGTCGAGCACGCGGTCAATCTGGCGAAGGACGGTTACCTGGTGACCTTCGGCGTCACACCAACAGCGCCGGAAACCGGCTTCGGCTACATCGAGACCGGTGCACCGCTGGACGCCAGGGGCGCCGCCAAAGTGCAGCGTTTCGTCGAGAAACCCGACCTGCAAACCGCTACGCATTACCTGGAAAGCGGCAACTTCCTGTGGAACTCGGGGATGTTCTGCTTCACCACCGCGGCGGTCATTGCCGAATTGCAATTGCACGCGCCTGAGTTGCTGGAGCAGACCCGCGCCTGCATGGCCGCCAGCGCGCCGATCGAAACCGTTGGCTGCCTGCAACAGGAACTGTCGCCGGCACTGTTCGCTGAAATCACCGACATTTCCATCGACTACGCGCTGATGGAGCGCTCGGAAAAAGTCGTCGTGGTGCCGGCCGGTTTCGACTGGAGCGACATCGGTTCCTGGGGCGCCGTCGCCGCCCTGGTGCCGGCCGATGCCGACAACAATCGCGCCAGTGGCGAAGCGATCTTCATCGACAGCCACAACAACTTCGTGCAGAGCGAAGGGCGGCTGGTGGCCGCCGTCGGTGTCGATAACCTGATCGTCATCGATACCGCCGACGCGGTGCTGGTGGCCCATGCCGACCGTGCGCAGGATGTACGGCGCGTGGCCAAGCAACTCAAGGACACCTCCCACGAGGCCTATCGGCTGCACCGCACGGTCAGCCGTCCGTGGGGGACGTACACCGTGCTTGAGGAAGGCCCGCGCTTCAAGATCAAGCGCATCGTGGTCAAGCCCGGCGGCAAACTCTCCCTGCAGATGCACCATCACCGCAACGAACACTGGGTGGTGGTCGAAGGCATGGCCAAGGTTACCAACAACGGTTCCGGCACCCACCTGGTGGCGAAGAATGAATCGACGTTCATTGCCGCCGGTCATCGCCATCGCCTGGAAAACCCCGGCGTGATCGATCTGGTGATCATCGAAGTGCAAAGCGGCGAATACCTGGGAGAGGACGACATCGTTCGCTTCGAAGACCAATACGGCAGGACGGATTGAATGCTGCTTTCCCTGTATCGCTCGCTGCGCAGCTACCGTGGATTCATCCTCGGCAGCGTCAAGCGAGAGTTTCAAGCACGCTATCGCAACTCGTTGTTCGGTGCCCTGTGGACGGTACTCAATCCACTGTCGATGATCATCGTGTACACGGTGATCTTTTCCCAGATCATGCGCGCCCGCCTGCCGGGCGTGGACGATGGCCTGGCCTACAGCGTCTATCTCTGCGCCGGCCTGCTGACCTGGGGCCTGTTCGCTGAAATCACCACGCGCAGCCAGAGCATGTTTCTGGAAAACGCCAACCTGCTGAAGAAAATCAGCTTCCCGCGCATCTGCCTGCCGGTCATTGCGCTGCTAAATGCCGGCATCAACTTCGCGATCATCCTGGGCCTGTTCTTCGGGTTCCTGCTGATCAGCGGGCGCTTGCCCGGCATGGCCTTGCTGGCGCTGATACCGTTGCTGATCCTGCAGGTGATCTTTGCGGCCGGGCTGGGCATGTTGCTGGGTATTCTCAATGTGTTTTTTCGCGATGTCGGGCAGATGTTCGGCATCTGCCTGCAATTCTGGTTCTGGCTGACGCCGATCGTTTACCCGCTGTCGATCCTGCCCCCGGGGATCCAGCACTTGATCGGGCTCAACCCGATGACGGCCCTGATGACCAGCTACCAGAATGTCTTCCTCTACAACCAATGGCCGGTCTGGTCCTCACTGACCCCGCTGCTGGTCATCGGCCTGCTGCTCTGCGCCATGGCGCTGCGGCTGTTTCGCCAGCGTGTCGGTGAAATGGTGGACGAACTCTGATGGGACATATTCGCGTCAGCGGCCTGGCCAAGGCCTACAAACAATACCCGAACCGCTGGAGCCGTCTGCTCGAATGGCTGGTGCCGTTTTCCCCCAGGCGCCATCACCTGCACTGGGTCCTGCAGGACATCGATTTCGAGATCAAACCCGGTGAGTCGGTCGGCATCGTTGGCGTCAACGGCGCGGGCAAAAGCACCCTGCTGAAGATGATCACCGGCACCACGCAACCGACCTGTGGACAGATTCAACTGGAAGGCCGGGTGGCGGCGCTGCTGGAACTGGGCATGGGTTTCCACCCGGATTTTACCGGTCGGCAGAACGCTTTCATGGCCGGCCAGTTGCTCGGCATGCAGGTTGAAGAAATCGAAGCGTTGATGCCGCAGATCGAGGGTTTTGCCGAAATCGGCGACGCCATCGATCATCCCGTACGCACCTACTCCAGCGGCATGCAGATGCGCCTGGCCTTCAGCGTCGCCACTGCGCGACGCCCGGACATTCTCATCGTCGACGAAGCCCTGTCGGTGGGCGACGCCTACTTTCAGCACAAAAGCTTCGAGCGCATCCGCAGCTTCCGCAAGGCCGGCACCACGTTGTTGATCGTGTCCCATGACCGCTCCGCCATTCAGTCGATCTGCGATACCGCGATCCTCCTCGAAAACGGTCGCCTGGCCATGCGCGGCAAGCCTGAAGAAGTGATGGATTACTACAACGCCATGCTCGCCCAGCGCGAAGGCCAGATCGTCCGTCAGGAGATGCTCGCCAACGGCCAGGTACGGACCATTTCCGGTACCGGCGAAGCAGGGATTGTCAGCGTACGCCTGCTCGACGCGCAGGGCCGCAGCCTTGAAGTGGCCGAAGTCGGTCAACCGGTGGTGCTGGAAGTGCAGACGGAAATTCGTCAGGACATCGAACGGTTGATTCTCGGTTTCATGATCAAGGATCGCCTCGGCCAGGCGATTTATGGCATCAACACCCATCGCCTCGACAAAGCCGTGACCGACCTGAGCGCCGGCGAGCGCGTGACCTTCCGCTTCGCCTTCGACATGCGCCTGGGCAAGGGCAGTTATTCAGTGGCATTGAGCCTGTCGCGCCTGGACTCGCACCTGGACCGCAATTTCGAATGGCGCGACTACGGCCTGGTGTTCCATGTGATCAACAATCGCCAGGAAGACTTCGTCGGCTGTTCGTGGCTGGAGGCACAAACCGAAATCACCCGCTCCAGCGAAACACTTCTGCAAACGCCTGCCACGGAGACCTTGCGATGACGCGATTGTTGGTGGAGTGCACGTACGTTTTCGAACACCCCTCCGCCAACTCGGGCATTCAGCGCGTGGTGCGCAACGTCATCCAGCAACTGCCGGCAGCCGACGACACCGTTGAATGCATCCCGGTGGTGATGATCGATGGCGGTTTGTATGAGGTTAAAAGCCTGGCGCCGCTGAAATCGTTGAAGCTCGACCTGATCGGCCTGCGGGTAAAACTGGAGCAATGGGCCAACGCCTTCTGGTTGCGCCACCGTGCCGTCGAGCGTCGTCGCCCGTTCAGCCAGTCGCACTTTGCCCGGCGGGTTTTGTACGTCGGCTGCCGGCTCACCGCGCTTGCCTGTTTCAGCTTACCGATGCGCCTGCTGGGACGCGCCCTCAAGGGCAAACACATCCCCGAACGTTGCGTGCCGCTGGCGCATCGCCCCGGCGATCAACTGGTGCTGCTCGACTCGTCGTGGCACGCCAACTTTTTCCCCCTCGCCGAGCAACTCAAGCGCGAAGGGGTCGGCATCATTTCGGTGATTTACGACCTGATCCCGCTGACCCATCCGCAGTTTTGCGACGCCGGGCTGGTCAAGGTCTTCAATGACTGGTTCGACTGGATTGCGCGCACCGCCGATGGCTACGTGGCGATCTCGACCACGATCCGCGATCAGGTCCGCCAGGAGATGCAACGCCGGATCGGCTCACAGCAGGTGGCGCAGCGCTGGTTCGATTATTTCCATCTCGGCTCCGAGCTGGACTTGAGCGACGCCGATGCCGCTGTCGACCGCGGCTTGCTGCAACTGTTCGAAACGCCGGAGCCGGTGTTCCTCATGGTCAGCACCATCGAACCGCGGAAAAACCATGCCTACCTGCTGGATGCGTTTGATCGTGCCTGGGCTGACGGCTCCCGCGCGAGGTTGTGCATCGTCGGCAAAATCGGCTGGAAGTGCGAGGCGCTGATCGACCGCATCCGCCAACACCGCGAATTGAATCGACGCCTGTTCATGTTCAATTCACTCTCGGACAAAAGCCTCGAACACGCCTACGAGCACGCCACGGCGCTGGTGTTCCCGTCGCACGTCGAAGGGTTCGGCCTGCCGCTGGTGGAGGCCATGCAACGCGGATTGCCGGCGATGGGCAGCGACATTCCGGTGTTCCGTGAAATCGGCGGCGACTACATGGCTTATTTCGACCTTGCTGACCCACAGCGCCTGACGGATCTGGTGATCGGCATGGACCGCAACCCGACATTCCCGGCACTGCTGAGCCTGGAACACTGGCGCTGGCTGAGCTGGCGCGAAGCAAGCGCGCAATTGGTCGAGCGCATCGAGCGCAACCTGAACACGGCGCAGCCTGCCATAGAGAGTCAGCATGCGCATTGCTCTTAACGCTCGCATTCTCCAGGCGCCGCGCACCGGCATCGGCCATTACGTGGCCGAACTGGTCAGCGCCTTGCGCCATCAACCCGATATCGAGGTGACGTTGTTCCACGGCTGGGGCTGGAGTTCGGCACTGCCGGAAGCGGCCATGCCCGGTTACTCACGCCTGACGCCACTGTTGCGGCAAATTCCCGGGGCCTATCAGGCGCGCCGCTGGCTGGAGCAGAAACGCTTCGATCAGGGCCGCGCGCAGGGCATCGACCTCTATCACGAACCGAGCCTGTGGCCGCTGGCCTTCGACGGCCCGACCGTGATCACCCTGCACGACCTGACCCACCTGCATTTCCCCGAGACCCAGCCACCGGCACGGCTCAAGGAAATCGAGCGGCGGCTGGCCTTGGGGGTGCAACAGGCGCAAGTGATCCTGACCGACTCGCAGGCGATTGCCGACGAGGCGCAAGCCTATTTCGGCCTGCCCAGTGAACGTTTCGTGGTGGCGCCACTGGGCGTCGCCGAGCGTTTTCACCCGCGTGAGCCGAGCGCCATCGACGCGGCCCTCAAGGCGCATGCGGTGGCGGCGCGGGAGTATTTTCTGTGCGTCGGCACGCTGGAGCCGCGCAAGAACCTTGGCCTCGCCCTGCGCGCCCATGCCCTGTTGCCGGAGCCCGTGCGTCAGCGTTATCCGTTGCTGATCGTCGGCATGGCCGGCTGGGAGCGCGATCAGTTCAGCGAACCTTTGCGCCAGGCACTGGCCAGCGGGCATGTGTGCCTGCTTGGTTATCTGCCCGATGAACAGGTGGCGCAGCTGCTGGCCGGGGCCCGTGCGCTGATTTTTCCATCGCTGTATGAGGGGTTTGGTCTGCCGGTACTGGAGGCCATGGCCAGCGGCACACCGGTGGTGCTCACACAGTCTTCGGCCATGCCGGAAGTCGCGGGCGCCGCGGGCAACTATATTGAAGCTGACGATGCAGAAGGCCTGCGTGATGCGCTGAGCCGACTGATCGATGATCAAGCGCATTGGCAGGCATGCCAAGAAGCCGGGTTGCAGCAGTCACGGCTTTTTTCCTGGGAGCGTTGTGCACGGGCCACGGCCGGTGCCTACCACCAGGCCATGGGAGGTTGAATGCGAGTTCTTCATTTTTTCAAAACGTACCTGCCGGATTCGGTCGGCGGCATCGAACAAGTGATCTTCCAACTCTGCGAAAGCGGCGCCCAGCACGGCATCGACGGTCAGGTTCTGACCCTCAGCGCCGACCCGACACCGCCGGTGGTGCAACTCGGCCAACACGAAGTGCACCGCGCCAGACTCGACATTCAATTCGCCTCCACCGGGTTTTCCTGGAGCGTGTTCAAACAGTTTCGCGAACTGGCGGCCGAGGCCGACGTGATCAACTACCACTTCCCGTGGCCGTTCATGGACCTGGTGCATTTCGCCAGCGCCCTGAACAAACCGAGCGTGGTCACTTACCACTCGGACATCATCCGTCAGAAGCACCTGCTCAAACTCTACCGGCCGCTGATGAACCGCTTTCTCGCCAGCGCCGACCGTATCGTCGCCGCTTCGCCGAACTACCTGCACACCAGCGATGTGTTGCAGCAGTTCCAGGATAAGACCCGGGTCATTCCCTACGGCTTGAACAAGGCCGGTTATCCACAGCCTGACGCGCAGCGCATGAATCGCTGGCGCCAGCAGCTTGGGGATAAGTTTTTCCTGTTCGTCGGGGTGATGCGTTATTACAAAGGCCTGCATATCCTGCTCGATGCACTGAAAGACGTCGATTACCCGGTAGTCATCGTCGGTGCCGGGCCGCTGGAGCTGGAACTGCATGCGCAGGCGCAGGCGTTGGGCCTGCGCAACATTCACTTCCTCGGGCGCCTGGGGGATGAAGACAAGGTCGCGCTGCTGCAACTGAGCTACGCCATCGTCTTCCCTTCGCACCTGCGTTCGGAAGCGTTCGGGATTTCCTTGCTCGAAGGGGCGATGTACGGCAAACCGATGATTTCCAGCGAGATCGGCACCGGCACCAGCTACATCAATATCCACAACGAGACCGGTTTGGTTGTGCCCCCCAGTAATCCACAGGCATTTCGCGAGGCGATGCGTACCTTGTGGGACGATCCGGTGCGCGCCGCGGCGATGGGCGTGAAAGCAGAAGCCCGTTATCGGCAGTTGTTCACAGCGGATGACATGGGCCGCAAATGGACGGAGTTGTATCAGGAACTGCTGGAAGAAAAATCCCTGTCCTACGCCTGATTCGAAACCGGATCGCCCTGTAGGAGCTGCCGCAGGCTGCGATCTTTTGATCTTGTTTTCAGGACACCAAGATCAAAAGATCGCAGCCTGCGGCAGCTCCTACAGAGGGGCGGTTTATAGGTCCAAGACCAGCGGGTGGGGGCTCTGTGCCGGGACGGCGCAGCAGATCAGCACGTGGCCGGCTTCAGGGATGTCCGCCGGGGGCTGTGGATAATTCACCGCGCCGCTGACCAGACGGGTTTTGCAGGTGCCACATGACCCGCCACGGCAACTGAACTCCGGACGCAATCCGCGGCTTTCCGCCAACTCCAGCAGACTGCCGCCATCGGGCTGCCAGCGCGCCTCTTTTGCCGAGCGCTCGAACACCACCGGCACCGAAGTGGTCGCGGCGGGCGGTTGTTCGATCACGATGGCGTCCGGGTCGGCCTGACGTTTCAGTGTCGACGGGCCAAAGGTTTCCGCGTGAATTTGCGCATCGCGCACATCCAGTTCGCGCAGGATGTCGTACAGCCCCTGGGTGAAACCACCGGGGCCGCAGAGCACAAAGTCGAGCTGATCAAAATCCTCGGCCTCCAGCAAATTCCTCAGCACCGTGCCGTCAATTCGGCCCAGCAGATCAAAATCCTCGCCCTCCTGCAGATCGGCTTCCGGTTGGCTGAGCAAACGCAGGACGCGGACTGAGTCGCCTGAAGTTTCGAGCAAACGGTCCAGCTCCTTGCGAAACGGTTGATCCGCGAGACTGCGCGAACTCTGCAGCAATAACGTCGGACGAATCCCGCGCGTGCGTAAGCCTTGGTACACCACCTCGCGCAGCATCGACAGCAACGGCGTGATTCCCACACCGGCGGCCAGCAGCACCAGTGGTCGGTGCTCCAGCGGCGCCACGGTGAAATGCCCTTGCGGCGCCCGCGCTTCCAGCACATCGCCGACGCGGATCTGCTCATGCAGATGGGATGAAATCAGGCCTTCACGCTTGACGCTGATCCGGTAGAAACCGTCCGATGGCGCGCTCGAAAGGCTGTAAGTGCGAATGTGTACCTCGCCATCAATCGTGAAACGCAGCGGCAGATGCTGGCCAGCGAGAAACACCGGCAAACCGGCGCCATCGGCGGGCTCCAGGTAGATGGAGCGGATGCTGCGACTTTCTGCCTCGATCTTCGCCACGCGCAGCGGCCGCCATTGGTTGCCCAGTGCCTGCGCCTGCAAACGCGCCGCCGCCTCGGTCCAGTTGCCGGTCAACAGACTGGTCGGCGACATGCCGTCGAAGCGCCAGCGCAACGCCAATGCTGCCGGGCGCCGCACCAGTGTTTCCACCTCGAACGTCCACAAACGCTCAGCGCCCTGAAACGCTTCGATCTGCGGGTCGTCGAGCAGGATCTCGGTGCGCCCGCTGAGTTGCAGCAAATCGCCTGTGGAAAAGTCGATGAACAGCAAGCCAGCCTTGGGGTTGAGCAGCAGATTGCCGAGAGTGTTGAAGTGCAGGTTGCCGGCGAAGTCAGGGATGGTCAGACGATTGCCATCCACGCGTACGAAACCGGCCTGGCCGCCCCGGTGGGAAACATCCACCGCACGCTGACCGTCGACATCGACATAACTGGCGACGAAGAACGTATCGGCTCCCGCGATCAGCGCGGTGGCCGCGTCATCCAGCGCGTTGAGATGTTCAGCCGGGCGAGTCTGCGGATCCGTCAGCGGCACGCGCTGGAACTGACGCAGCTGGATGTATTGCGGGCAATTGCCGAAAGCCTGATCCACGCTCACGGCGAAACCCTGAGCGTTCAGATTGCCGACATGGCCGTTAAGGCGATTGCGCCGGCGGGTGTGCAATTCGATGCCGAGCAGACCGATCGGCTCACCGTTGCGCAGTTGCGCCGGATCATCAGCCGCGACCTGACTGGCGAAATGCAGGTGCTCGGGATCCGGCGAATGCGCGAACCCCGGTGCACCTTCGAGCACGCTGGCCCACGGGCGCCCCTGTGCATCGACGGCGCCGTACAGCAGGAAGGGCAATTGCTGATAGAACTCGCGGTGCTGGTCCGGCATCCAGGTGCGAATCACCTTACGCCCGAATGCTTCCATGCGTTCGGCAACGCCGACATGGGCTTGTAACTGTTGCTCGCCAGCGTGCCACGGTGAACGTTCCATCACGACCTCTCCCCTGCGCCGACGGCACAGTGTGGATAGCGAAAATCAGGCGGTGGTTTGCAGACCGGCGACGGTGCGCGGCATGCCGACAAAACCGGGCAAGGCTTCGACCCGGGCCAGCCAGGCGCGCACGTTGTCGTAGTCGTCCAGCGACACGTTGCCCTCGGGTGCGTGAGCGATATAACTGTAGGCGGAAACGTCGGCAATGCTCGGTTCGTCGCCGGCCAGAAACGCAGTCTTGCCCAACTCAACGTCCATCACCTTGAGCAGGTTGTGCGCACGGCTGATCGCCTCTTCAGCATTCAGTTGTGCGCCAAACACCGTGACCAACCGTGCAGCAGCAGGCCCGAACGCAATCGGCCCGGCGGCAGCGGATAACCAGCGCTGCACCCGCGCCGCGCCGACCGGGTCAGCAGGCAGCCAGCGACCGTGACCGTATTTTTGCGCCAGATACACCAGAATCGCGTTGGAATCGGCCAGCACCACGCCGCCGTCATCAATCGCCGGCACCTGGCCAAAGCTGTTGATCGCCAGATACGCCGGCTGTTTGTGCTCACCTTTCGCCAGGTCGACGAAGATCAGCTCGGTGGGCAATTGCAGCAGGGACAGCATCAACTCGACGCGATGAGCGTGGCCAGAGCGTGGGAAGTTGTAGAGTTTGATCGCTTGCATGGTCGACTCCGCTGAACAGGGGCGCCACTGCGAGGGTGAGAGCGCCGATGCAGGCCATCATCCCCTTACTGCGAAAAGAACAGAATCACCAGCAACCGCAATCGATTATTTCATCTCGTGCAACAACGCAGCATTTTGCAGCGCCGGGTGTTCACGCAATGCCTTGGCGGCGAAATCGACAAAACTGCGGATCCGCGCCGGCGCCTTGCGCCCGCCCTGATACACCACATGGATCGGCAGTGGCGGCAGTTCGAACTCAGCAAGGACGATTTCCAGCTCGCCGGCCGCAACCTTGCTCGCTACTTGATAGGACAACACGCGGGTCATGCCCAGACCCATGCTGGCGGCGGTAATCGCAGCCTGATTGGCGGTGACGATCAGGCGCGGCTCGGGACGCACGCTGAGCGGCTCTCCTGCGTCGAGAAACGGCCAACTGCGTTGCTGACCAATCGCAGAAGTCGCGACCACTGGCACACCTGACAGCGCATGAGGATGAACCGGTCGACCGTGCTGAGCGAAATAAGCCGGCGAACCGCAAATAACCCGGCGAACCTCGCCCACCCGAATCGCATGCTGACTGCTGTCCGGCAGGTCACCGATGCGCACCGCCACATCAATGCCCTCCTCAACCATGTTGACGATCCGATCAACCAGTACGGCGTTAATCGTGACATCCGGATACTGCGCGAGATAACCCGCCATCACCGGAGTGACAAACAAATCACCGAACAACACTGGCGCCGTCACCGTCAATTGCCCGCGCGGCTGAGCATGGCTGCCCGCCGCAGAATCCTCGGCCTCCTGCACCTCGGCAAGAATCCGTCGACAATCCTCCAGATAACGCTGCCCCGCTTCGCTCAAATGCACACTGCGCGTGGTCCGAATCAACAACTGCGTACCGATGCGCAACTCAAGCGCTGCCACCGCACGGGTGACGCTAGCTGCGGACAGGCCCAAACGCCGAGCGGCCGCGGAGAAGCCTTGCTCTTGGGCGACGGTGGTGAAGATGTGCATTTCCTGGAAGCGATCCATAGGGTCGACGCTCACCTCAAAATCAAAAAAGATCGCAGCCTGCGGCAGCTCCTACAGGTGAAATACGATTCCCATGTAGGAGCTGCCGCAGGCTGCGATCTTTTGCTGAATTTAGAGAATTAAAACTGTCGCGGGAGGGCCTTGTTTTAGCGGCCTGCAGCCTCTTGTAGAGGAAACGCAAAACTGTCGCAACCACCCAAAAATCCGGTTCGGACAGATATTCTAGAGAATTAAAACTGTCGCAGCCAGAAACGACGCGGCTTTAATGTACATTCAAGAGCCCCGGCGTCTGGTCAACCGCCGGGGCGTGAATGACCGACGAGGGATGAAATAGGCAACGAGACCGATGGTCATCAACCAGACGTGGGTTGAACTGTCGACCGGGGTGTCATTTGGGGAAGAGTCATGGTGTAAATGGACCGATTATCCGGCCAAGGGAAGGGTCAAAGCCGGAATTGACTAGTGACCGTCCTAACTTCGTATTTACCCGCCCTCCCCGTTGCCGAGAAACGAATGACGAGGCTCAAAACTCTTTTACATCATCGAAATAATCGCTATCCAATTTCGGTATGGCAAAGTGCGCGACTGATGCTCGGGCACCGCACTGGTGTTTGGCCCTGATGGCTTCTTGCACGACTGCCTATGCATCAATGACCCCCGCTTGGGCATCCGCCGGATTTCTGCTGTAGCGCTTCGGACGGCTGAGTTCGCAATCTGAGCGCTGATGAGCGCGGTCTGCGTATTGAGCGTGCCTGTTTACTGTTTTGGGCGGGTTCGTAAAGGTAGCGGCCTGCTAATTATTGAGATCAAATTATGATCAATGACATGTGACAAAAATCCGGCGATTTCAGCAAAAGTCACTGTTATGATCACAAGAATAACCTCGAAGTCAATTGTACGGCGTCAATCCGAATAAAAAGAGGACGAAAGGCTCTCGCTGATGCCAGCGCATCGTTGATCGTTACTTGATTTGTGCCTATAGTCCCCCTAGACCAAGAGGGGAATACTATGACGGCCGGTAACGTTCTTATGGAACTGCTGCAAAATCCGAAGGAACCACTGGGCCTTAGTCGGCATTCAGGCACCATCCTCGCCGATTGGCTCGAGGAAGCCATGCTAAGCGCATCACGCCAAAAATCAGGCGAAATTCACGACGCGATAGTGCAGCTCTATCAGAGTGCATTAACCCGTTGCTCTTCTGATGTCCAACTTGCTGTCCAAGCAGCCAACAAGGCAGATTCATTGCATAGGGAGGCATATCAGATGGGTATGCTGAGCCTTGCCCAACTTTTGGCTGCACAGAGTGTGGATAGAAAAGTTAGTGCCGAATTCAATGAATTTTTGAATGATCCGGCGAATGTTTCATATATAAGTGCTTTGTTTGAACAGTCACTTAGCAACAAAATGCTTTCTAAAATTGTAGGCCAAACAGAAGAAAACGTCAGCCGCAAGCTAAGAAGATTTAGAGAATTGGGAATTACTACATCCAAAAAGGTCGGTACAACTGTAATTAATTCTCTTTCTGCAGCGGCTAGACAGATACAGGAAGAGCAAAGATTGCATAAGAGTTTCGATGCACTAGTTCCTAAAGCCTCTAGAGATAGCGCTCTATTTGCACTTGAAACTAGGAAGGAATCCTCACAACCATTTATGCAACGCCAAATTGCTTTCAGTCGTTCTGTTAGCAATCGTGCTGAGAGGATGTCAGCATGAATCAATCGAAAATCGTAACTTTCTACTCATACAAAGGGGGCGTAGGCCGAACTATGAGTCTTGCTAACGTCGCGTTCTTAGCGGCGTTGGATAGTTACAAAGTGCTTGTCATGGACTGGGATATGGAAGCGCCAGGATTAGCTTATTATTTTCGCGGCCTTCACGACGGAGCAGAAGCAAAAGCCTTAAAAAACACCCGAGGATTGCTAAATATCTTTTGGGATTGGAGTGCAGGTGCCGAGCAGGCGCAAAGTTCTGAAGATGTGGAGTTACTTTTTGATAAGGCGAGTTCAGGTGACATATTTGAGGAGTGTGTTAAACCTCTAATTGGGCCAGGACTCTTCGAAAAGAATATTAAGCTTGACTATATTAGTGCAGGTGGATTAACGGTAGGGAAAGAGCAGCTTTTTTATGAGGATGCACTATCTAAATTTTCTTGGACCGATTTTTTTGATAAGTATGCAGGTGGAGCACTACTAGAACAGTTGAAGATATGGGCAAAATCTAATTACGATTTAGTTCTTATTGATAGTCGCACGGGCTTTGCTGATGTTGCTGGTATTTGCACAATGCAAATGCCTGACGAGGTTGCGTTGTGCTTTGTGCTCAACCGTCAAAATATCGATGGTATTGCACGTGTTGCTTCTGCAATTAGAGAGCGTCGACAAGAAGAGGTCTCTCTAAGGGCTGTCCCCATGCGTATGCGCGTTGTTGGTACTGAATCTTCTGAAGTAAGCGACGCCAAAGCTCGCGCTGTTAGTGAGCTGGTCAGAATTGGAGGTTTTTCCAACGTAGCGATTCAAGAAGACATTAAGAATCTGGCAATACCTGCGATTGATAGTATTCCATCCTATGAAACTCTCGCACCATTTGTTGCAACCGACCCGAAATTCGATCAGTTAACGTTGAATTATACGAAATTGGCAAGCGAGCTTGTAGGGAAGAGCATTAACGTTCCAGTCATTACATCCGAAACAATAGATTTAGTTAAGCGCAGACTATTGCCTCGACATGCTACTGAAGAGTTTCTAGAGAACCTTGCAACCCGCGATTCAGAATCGGCGGTTGCGGAGCTACAACAGCTTACTCAAAGCGCTCAAGAATTAATTGTAAACGAAGAGTATCTTGATCCAGATTACGTGAAAGCATTAGTCCGAGCATGCGATAACGTAGCTGAAAATATGGATGATCTCGCCGAAATAATTTCAATTAAAATGGCTGCTGTGGATTTGCTTCGCGCGATTGCCAGCGTTGAACCTGATATGTGGAATATCGATCTTGAGAGTAAGATTTCTGAAGTAGTGGATTTTCACGGTTATATGCTTGAGCATGAAGTTCAACTGGCCCTTCTGGAGGAGCTCGACATAATCCTAGCGGGCTTTTCATCCATCAACCTGAAAATTCGGCGTATAGAACACAGACGTAAGGCTGCGTGGATCTACGTCGAAATGAAGAAGATTGAGGCAGTCAAGAGAACGATAGGGGAAATTGTCGCTCTTAGCAAAGATCTCACAGGACATAAACTTGCCCAAGATCAATTAGCTGAAACTGTAGCGATCGATGTTGACGTTTGCCGGCTTAAAGCTGAAATAGAAATTCAGATGGGGAATTATCAAGCTGCACGCAGTGATCTTACTGAATCGCTTAGTCTGATTAAAAAGTATACGTTAAGAAACAACGCGTCAAGTGTGCTGTCCAGAATAAAATTCAATATTCACATCAGATTTACTGAGTTTCCTAGGCCTTATTTAAGCGTGCGAGAAGCAGCTGAGCATGCTGTTGAAGCAGCTGCTAGCGGGTGGTCTATTCAGAGGATAGTTATTCGCTTTATAACTTTGAGTAGAGTAATAATTGAGAGCGGCAGTGACACCTTAACCGTAAAGTTCTGTGAAGCCTTATTTGGAGGAGATAACAGAGCTAGAGTTCAACTTGGTAATTATTATGGGCGCTACCCAGAGCAGGCTGTAGATTTCTTCAAAATTGCTCGCGAGTTGGTGTCAGTTGTTATAAAGCATGAAGATCGGTCACGCTCGTTTGTGATATGCACAGCCTTCTCTGAAGCGGCGTCGCTTGTACTTAAAGGGCTTATTCGTCGTCGGCATAGTGTCAAAGAAGAAGATTGGACATTGTTGACGAATGAGTTTGACTTACTTTCTACTTTATTTGATCGCGTGGGTGTACATATAGAATCTCATAATAGCGTGTTGGAGAATCGCTTATTTGTGCGAGGAAAAAGCCACGATAGTAACTCGCCCGAGGACGATTGAATAATGCCTTCTCCTGCTGACTTATTCATCGAAAATTGGGAGCTTGCCCGCAAGTGGAGTGGTCCCGATGTGCAAAATTTTAAATTACCATGCGCAGAATTTAAGCGCGCCGTCGGCGAGTCGTTATTAATTCCTAGTGCTTCGGACTCTTATGCGGCGCTCAAGAATTTACAGCGTGGAGATGATCCTGCTGTTCTGAACGGCAGGATAATGTATGTTCTTGCTGCAATAGATGATTTTTTCGAGATCGTTCATCCTCGAACGTTAAATCGAAGTAAGTTGTTTGATCGGATCCCCTTATCACACTGGATGCGAAAAATTGTTCTTGAGCGACTAGATAACGGGGCATTCAGTTCTACGCAGACTCACCAGTTGGTTCCAAGGGGACCTTTGGTTCGCTCACCTCGCGGTGATTTCGCATCAAGTGCGTACTCTTTCCTCGACCAGTTCGGATTCCTGACGGTAGTACGAACAGAGCTCTTAATAGACGAGAGGCCAATCAAAGTGAGTACGATCGCTAAAGATCGCTCTCTTAGTCAAGGTATTGGGCTAGCCCCTAGTTCGAGCGGCTCTGAAAAAGTCGCATTTATCCCAATCGCGCAATTAGATGAACATTTGTTAATAGAAAGAGTTGAGCGAAATGGGCATGCATATGTTGACTTCAAACTCAGCGAGGACATTGACGCGGCTGCGGTAATTGACTCCGTCCTTTGTGACATTGGTTACGCGGATATTGTGATGTCTGCTGAATTAATGGTAGATGCTCTCGCAGCGGATAGACTTAGTCACCTGATCAGCGCTAAACCTGGTCGCACGCGGATTCTGCTCGCAGGTTCTGGCAATACAATCGAAACTCGAGATGGCTTACCTTGGAATGAAACTCGCGTGTTCAATGGCTCCGGAGTTGAGCTTTGGCGCCAAAGAAAAATTTGGCAGGCTGGATTGGACACGTCCCGCTCAGAAGATCTCGGGCTTGTTCCTGGCCATAATGGTCGGCTTATGGAGCATAATCACGCAGGTGACGAAGTTGTTGTCGCTGATTTAGATGGGTTTGGGCGATGCGTTGTACTCATTTGCCAGGATATAAAATCCAGCCCGTTGGCTTCTCAGCTTATTAAGCTTTATCAGCCGGACTGGGTTTTTGTTCCAATTCTAGACTGGGGGACCGCTATAGCGCGCTGGGCACACGTGGAGGCATTTCAGCTGAGTGATTTCTCTCCGGCCAGATTCCTCATCGCCAGCAGCTTATCGATGGTTGAGAAACTAAAGAAGGAGGAACAACCCTGCGGTTTGGCTGTTGGGCCAAAACAGTCAACGGAGCAGAACCCCGGGCGTGAGTGCGCAACCGCCTACGCAAAAACGTCGCCGCACGGCTTCGGGATGGTGGAGTGGCAGACTGGCTGGGGAAAAAGTGCATTAATGTTTGACCCAAAAAAATGAGCCGGAATAAGATGGCGTCTTCTACCGTTAAACGACAGGTGTGAGTGAGCGCTCATCCGCCCCGACTGAGCCCCGTCTAATATCACGTACTCGGATCACCTCAGTGTCGGCATTCTGGGTAAGTAGGTTGGGTTTGCTCGGCGTCAGGCTCGACTTCGTGTGCAGAGACTATGAGTTTGGGGCCTTCGGCATGCCATAGCATTCCGCAACCGTTCTGGCGAGGGATTTTGTGGGGCTAGAAATAACTAACCCCCTAGTTCGCAGTACAGATAGTACGATTTTCCCGAGGCGTGAGTATTGTGCTGCGATCGAAGCTACGTTACAGCTTGGACAAGCTGCATAGTCAGATTAGATTTTATCTACAGCAGCCTTCTCAACGAAATCGTTTCTTAGATTACTGCAATAATAGTTTTCTAATCTTATCCTTAATCTCGGCAGGCTTCTCATAACATCCATATTTGGACGCTTGTTCTTTATTTGTATTGGACCCTAGGTGAAAGCCGCTGTAGTAAAAATAATAGTTGGCGATTTTAATTGTTTTTTGGCTGGGCCCGCAAAGAAAAGAGTAAAGTGTTTTTAGCTGATCCCGGGTCAAGTGAAAAGGTAGCTTTTTGCTTCTATCAAGATCGTAAGTTAGTTCTAATGTAAGTTTCGACATTTTTATCAACCACTCAGCCGTTAATCTTATTCTTAGTCTACCATTTATCGCTCTCAACGAGCTGCATAACCAGAAGCTTCAAGAGCTTTAGTTACATGGGCGTGCGTTTTGGCCGATAGTGGTCTGCAGCGACCCGTGCCACAATCCCAATGCAGTAAGCAATAGATCCCCAGTAGCAAGGAAGCTCAGCCTATTGCTACGGCAGAGCAACGTATCGCCCTAAGAGATACGACTTGCCACATACCATTCACCGCAGCACAGTATCAAAAGACACCCGCCCCCTTTCTCTCGCATCGCACGCCCCTACGCGCAAACCGTCCTCAAACGACCTGCATGCTCCTCAAGCTTACGAACAAGATCCCCTACGCCAAGCTCTCTATTAAGCACAACCTTGCGCCAAGAATTCCCCTGACGCTTGCCAAAGCGGTTATCAAACACCGTTAGGTACTCGCGCAACTGCTCACCCTCAGCCTCTGACTTAGAGTGTCCTACATTGAGTATCAGGGCTACAGTTCAGTATTCGAGAAGGTCGTTTGGCCGCCCAACATGAGTACCTTGCAATGCAGCGATCTGGGACTGTGCGTAAGCGACAGGAGATGCTCCGCTGAAAACAAGCCAGGAGACGAGCTCGGGATCTTTGATTGCCGTGAGCCGTGCAAACTCAGCAAGGTTTTCATGCGCGAGTGCAACACGCTTCAGATGCCGTTTGAGCTTATCTGGTTTGCCCTTTATATCCTCACCCTGATAATCGGAAAGCTGGGAAGCGACTTCTGAGTAGTTTCGAGTAAGGGAAAGATCCTTGCACTCGACGATGAGCACTTGGTTTCGATCCGCACGCCAAGCAAGCAGGTCTATATCGCCAGGATCAGTGGGCAGTTTTCGGCCCAATATCTCTGGAAATCCGATTCCGCGCCGTACAGTCCACCCCGCACCTTGAAGATCCTTTTCTAGAGACTTTTCGAAGGTATGCCCTTCCCGGGCCTCACCCAACCATTCGTCCCTCATTCCGTCGGTACGGAAGAAGTCTCGTTTGAGCCGCCCCGAATGTGCTCCGTCGAACACGTATTGCAGCGAGTTGCGCAATTGCCCTGGGGATACGATCACTAACGGGTCTTGGCTATCGTCTATCTGTAGCAACGGCCTGGCGACGGCTGACAAGCGTCGACCGAACCGCCAAGGATAGATGTCGGATAGGTCAAACTCGTCAGTCACCTCAGCCCACTTCGGACGAGTTTTGAGCACGAATCGGTCAAGGAACGCGGAAACGACGTTATCGTCGAGTCCGGCGGACTGACCGGCATGCTCCAACTGGCTCCGCTTCATGGTGAGGATTGCCGCCTGATTAGCGATCCCAATCAACTCAAGTGCATGGACGAATTCGAGGCCTTCTTCTAGCGTAAAGTCCATTTCTGCGTTCCAGAACGCGAGAAAGCTCTCAGTATCGTCATCGTCTGTGGCAGCATCCGTGGTGCCTTCTTCGCTTATCAACTCTTCGATCTCTTCCGCTTTGGCGTAATGCTGTTTGAACCGAGCAGCGTGGGCTTCGAACCGCTCGTTGGTCGCCTTAGACAACAAAGGGTCAAGCACCATTTCTCCAAGCTCGTCGCGGAAGAGAAGGTCACCTAATGGAGATATCTGCACTTGGGCAGGTAGTGCTCCAAAGCGCACGGCGTCAGACATGCCGCCGATGCGAAAGAGTAATGCTGCTTGTGCAAGGAGCCGCCCGAGCGCCATATCGGAAGGCTCCATCCCTCCTTCAATAGGGCACGCGCAAATTGCTAGCTCAATGACTAACCGGGAGGTCAGCGCCGCGCCGGAAAAACGTCCTAACTGCTTGGCGACGGTTGTCTCGACACCGACTTCACCAGCATGCAGACCGAGTACCGCAGCGGCCGTCCGATGCCAATGGTTCTCCTCACGGCGTGCTCGTTCGCAATTCTCGAGCAGGCGGGTAAGAGTCTTCAGCCGATCGAATTGGGAAAGCTCATCCTGCATGTCTTTCAAGAGCACATCCACTACATCGTTGAGGAGCTTGCCGACCGCCTTCTTCCCCTCGTACTGCGCCGGTGCATCGGCCGCAACCGCACGCCACCCGAGCTCAATTCTGGCGGCACCCGACTCAGTGTTTTCGATGGTCAAAAGGCTTCGGCTCAACGAGCTGGACACCCTATCACTGAAGTCGAATGTCTCCATAATGTGGAAGCTGCGCGCGGCGTCATTGGGAACCGCGATCTTCTCGATCGCAAAGCCCTGGTCGGCTGGTGCATTGAAACGAAGCAGAGTGGCAAACGCCGTGCCGAGCGCGCGGACCAATGCGCGTTCTGCACGATTGTCCGAAGCTCGAAAGCCAGCAAGAAATCCGTCTATGAGCACTACCCTTAGTGCCCCATGCTCACGGACCCGCTCGAGCCTCCAGAAAGCATTTAGGTTACGGGGAATCGCCTTACCGTCGAACCCGCTAATGTCGCCGTCACCCTCAAAGCAGAGATAGACCTTTATCGACTTCCTTATCCTCTCATTGCCTATGGCTTCGACCGCCTCGCCAATTCGCCCAGCCCACGTGCGTACTATCTTGGCCAACTCGACAAGGAGCGCTTGATCCTCCACATCAGGTGCCTCGATCGTCACCCAGAGGGTGAGCTGCCCCTCGTAGACACAAGTCAAACGTCGTGCCTCGAGCTCATCGATTGATGCATAGCACCGGCTTTCGCGCTCGGTCGGGAAGTAGTCCCCTGCTGAGGGCCGCATTACCCTATGCCATCTGCCACTGTTGTCACAAATGCGGTGCCAGTCATACCCCGTGTCTGCGGCTAACCGTACATCACGAAGGAGATCTGTAGGAATTGAGAGCATCAGAGGCCGCTCAGGTGTGATGCGCCCCTCTGGCAATTGATCGTGCGGGACCATATGACCATCATTGGCGCGTGCCCAGCCAAGGAGATTGAGAATGCCGTTGACATTGATTAATTGAACACCGGCTCGCGAAATTATTTCCACTGCGTCCTGCACACGCCAGAAGGCAAGTGGGGACATCTCTGGCAGCGAGCCTAAGCGGAAAAAGTCTGCGCACGACATCGACTCGAACTGCCATGCCGCAGGCATTTCCGGCACCGAGCCAACAAAACCCGCACCCCAGCCACAGCCTACCCGCACGACGATGCCACGCTGGAAGCCTGGTTGTTTGGAAAGTTCAAGAGCGGATTTTGCAGCACGGGCGTCGAGGATACTCGCGGTTTTCTCATCGAGCCGGAGCATGCTGCTGAAACCTTCGGCCGAGTGCTGCTGCACTGAGGGCAAGACGAATTGGAGCACCATGAAGTGGCCCACATCGACTGAAGAGTAAGAGGTCGCTGATTGGGTAGTCCCAATCCTCTCCCAAGACAACCGAATTCGCTCACCGTTACCAAACGCCGGTTTCTGAGAAAGAGTATGTACATGGGCTTGGGCTAGTGCCCTGTCAAGGTTGCTCAACTCTCGCTTCTGGACGGCGAACGCTATCACCGCATGGCGAAGCGCAATGGATAGAGCCGTGGGCAGCACGACGACAAGGCCATCATGTACGCGAAGAAGCGGGCGCTGCTCCAGCATTCCCGCACTAGGCACTTGGCTGACGAGAGCACCGATTTGCGTGTGATCAAGAATGAAGGGGGAAAGATCTGCTATTGCCACACCGGCGGCCTTTAGCATGTGCTTCGTCAGGGTGACACGTGAACGGAGGACGCTTGCGTCAAGGCCTCCAGTTTCGAGCGAGTTGGTGTTGGTTTCAACACCCGGCTCGAATCGTCGTAGAGAAGAGTTAGCGCAAATCACGTCCGATAGCCGTAGAAGCGCCTGTGTAGAACGTTTAATCGAGATGAAGTAGCCCTCTTCGGGCATACTGAAGACAACGTCGACCATCAACTGTGTGTAGAAGCCTGCGGCCTCCCAGATGCCTTCCAGAATGCGGTAATCGCCTTTCTCGTTCCCGACTATCGAGACAAATACGTCCTCGGCAGGATCTTCCCCAATGACGCTGTTCGACTCACCAATGATCGCATACCAGCGCCGCGCATCATCGACGGTAGCTACCTGTGCGCCATGACAATGAATGAGAGCCAGAGCAGCCATCAACTCTAATCGCAAGCATTCGGACTGATGCACAGGGAGAGTCAGCAAACTGGCTAGCAAAGCCACTGTGCCGCTTCGTTCGAAGTTAGCGAGATCGGCGACAAGTCCAGCGTTGTCCTTCGCAACATCATCCAGCGTGTGGCTGGGACTTGCCCAAGCAGCATTCTCAGCCATAGCCTCAAGCAGAGTTTGCAAATCTGGTGTTGAGAAGGAATCGTTCACAAACAGCTCCCGGCAAATTGTTGGCTAGAGGATCTTACGTGACGGGCGGAAAAGGGCCTATGGGAACTTGAGGAGGTATAAAGCAAACCTCAGCCGTCAACGAGCAGGAGGGCAATTCGCCCCCCTATTCTAGTCAACTATCTAGAGAATCCGGGGCGATTCACTGCTGATCTAAGCAGGTTTCAGAGAGCCGCCAAACGTACCACTCGTACCAATGAGAGATTGCTGAACCTAATGAAATACATCCTTTTTTTCGTCGCTGCCGCATCGACTTTGTGGCAGCTGAGTTTTCAATACCATTCCTGGTGGAGTTTTTTTCTGCTGTCAGCAATATCCGTCTCATGGATTCTCGGCACGGTATACACCTATGACTGTATTCAAGCTTTGACTGGACGAAGCTCCCCCTATTACAGGGAGTTTTATGGTGAGCTGAATAAAGATTTCTGTATAGCACTACTTAGCGGCTTATCACTTACATTCATTATAAACATCTCTTCGGCGGACTACAGCCTGTCAAGCATTGACATAGCTTTTGCTGGATTCCCATTTTTATTGTTAAGCGTGCACGACAGCTTTGCGTTGCAAAAAAGAAAGATCGTCGGTGTCCGGCTTCCTAAGGCCATGACGCGCTCCATGATTGGACTTCAGCTTTTCATCATAGGCGTATTTAACTATTACCTGATACAGATTAACTCCGGTGCATTCGCGCCCGCAGAATCCCTGTGGATTCAGATAACGCTCTTATTGACTGCCCTGTGTCTTTGTGTGTTTTCACACCAGATGGTTTTCATTCTTACAAAGCAGAGAATGGAGATCTCTCCTGCGATACTTGGACTATTTGAAAGTATTAAAATGAGCAGAGGCGTTTATAGGCAGGCTGGCGAAATGGCAGAACAATGGAATAAAATTGTATTTGATAAAAAGCTAGAGCAGCGTAAGAAAAAGGCTAAAAAGCACAAGCATTGAAAAATTCGGTTCGGGCTGCTGTACGCCTACCAAGCAATGGCCGTAGCCACCGGCCTGCTTCTAACGCTTGAAAACTGAATGGATAAAGGTATCGCTCCGCGGCTGGCTGCTCGGGGAGATGCAACCAACTACGGAGTATTCAACGCTAGTCTGAGCTTAAGGATGGAGTTTAACCGACGGGTAATATTGAGCGATCAACTCCAGCTTAGGAGCTCCTGGTTGTGAGACAAGCCACCTAGCCGCCTCGTCCTTTACGGCCTGCGGCACCGAGGTCAACACTTGCTTGGCAAGCGCAACCCCACCTGGCTGACTGAATAGTTCTTCATGAATTTTATAACCTACGTACATAATGTAGGAGTCTCGTCTCGATACAAAAAAATCAAGATCAACATAATTAGTCAAAAGCTCTTCTAATCCACCTTTGAGATCTAAACTCAGCTGGCCAAGCTTGTGCTTCTCCTTAAGAATTTTTGTAAGCTTAAAAGCGAGATCTAAAATTTTACGCGAATTTACAAGCGTTCGATTTGAATCAGACCGGGAGCTGTAGATGCCGTCCCAAGGCGTAGAGGCATGTACAAAAATCTCATCAATATTGTTATCAATCTCAAACCAGAAGTTTTTAACTTTTTTGACCACGTCCACGGAAATCAAACTTGACTGGTGCATAAGTGAATTGCGGATAGCATAAAGAGCGTCACTATCCTTTGAATCGACTGGTATATTTAAAAAATTGTGTGCAGACTTTATAACGCCGGATTTACTCGAAAGCCCTTTCGGCAAAATCGAAGGAACTGGTGCATAACAGGCTCCATACTGATCCAAGGCGCTCAAAGCACCAAGTAGAGGTAGGAGCTCTCCAGAGTATCTTCTTAGACTCGCGCTCTTGGTCTCTGCTAACAACATAGATACAGCCGAACGGCACCAAATATTATACCCTACAGTGAATCGCTCAAAAGAATTCACCTCACAATGTGCGTCAATAGCAACATCAGTAAGCCAAGCGAGCTCGTGGGGGTCTGTTGGTAGCGTGAAATTCATTTTCAGAGAAACTCCATAAAGTTTGGGAATAACATTTTACAGTGAATATAGGTGGATCTTCGACGGTATTATATAATCTTGCTTATCTTAAGAAAACCGAGATAATGAAAAATCGCGAACGGCAGCTAAAAGACGGCTACTTTGCTCGGCGGTAAATTACCGTTATTCGGAATTTCGGAAAAATGAGCTGAACCCCCGGTAACCTGCCAGCGTCTTTTTGCTCGATAAACTCCTCGTACGCTCCGTAACGTAGTAATCGGTAACGGCTATCGTCTCGACTGCAGGCTTTAGCTCTTCGAGTGAGCGAAGGTAGTTCTCCCACGGATTGTCTGAGCGAAATTGATTGTTCAACACCGTACCTGGAGCGTGAATATGCCGCTCCCACCGATGCCATTCAGATCCCCGACTAATCATCTGAAGCCCTCATTACAAAAGTATCCGTACTTGGAACGCGTAGGTGCAGTCTGAGCTTACCGGACTGATGGGACTAAGTCATATGGCTAATTAGTGGCTCGGTCACCAAAATTGTTCTGCTGGGAGAAAGCATTCCACGATGCCAAGAATCTGACTAGATCGGGCTCAGCCTATCAGGCTGCCGGCGCTGGCGTCAGAGCTTGCTGGCCTACAAAAAGCTCCCTGTAACCACGCAAAAAGTATTTGTTCGGCTCCTTCTTCTTGACGTCCTCTGAATGCTCTCGCGACAAGTTGGCCAGAAGGCCGCAGTTGATGAGAAACGCGTTTGCTCGGGGAATGCGCTTTTCGGGCACGCCTGTCTTTTCACAGATCGTTTCGAACGACGCCATCGTGTATGGCGTTTTGTTATCCCGGGCGAAAGCAAAATAAAGGAATAGTTTGAGCGCATCGAGTTCGCAAACCGACCGCTTCTGGAACAACTGGAAGGGCTCGATCAGCGTCTGTTTCAGCGGAATGTACAGTGCCCTAGCCGGCAGCTTGCACCAATTGCCGCTGAAGTCGTAGCCGATAATCAGGTACCGGCATTTCCGGCCTTGTTTCTCACTCGTGATCCGGCCAGCCTTCACCAAACCCTCCAGACCTGCTGCAACCAGCTGCCGACTTAGATTGGTGATCCGCATCAGATCGCTGTACGTAATGTCTGCAACCAGCTTGCAGCCATCAGTCCGCCAGTCCTCCTCTGCGACAGTCATCAGTGCGATGTACAGCTGCAACGCTGCGATGGCTGAGGAACGCGACACATTGCTCGTGTTAGCCCACCCGAAGTCTCGCAGTCCCCCTGCCTTAATCCAAAGTGCTGGCATCTTCACCCAAGGGAGAATCCTCATTTGCCTAATCCTTGTTGCAAACCGATGACGATGATCGCAGCGAAGATTGCAAAAGACAGAACGAGCGGTACTAGTTTGTCTGCCTTAGATGCGAGTCTTACCAGTGCTTCTACAGCTTTGCGAAAGTTATTCATTTTGGTAGATCTCAAAATGGCTTCTGATGAGACCTTTCTACCGAATTCAGAACATCTCTCTCTAGATATAGGTGACGCGTATTTCAAAAAAAAATACAGAAAAACACTTTAAAATCAAAAGATTGCGAGAGAAAACCAAGGTCTTCTGTGATCTTGAATTGGTTCACGAACAGTGATTTTTTAGCTTTTCATTCCCAAATATTAACTCTACGGACCGCAGTAGGCGCCCGCCCGAACCTCCGGTGCGATCCTCCGGAACTCAGGGCACCGGAGGACCGTGGAGGGATTGAATCGCCGTTGTTCCTTGGGCGCGCCGCCCTTCTATTGCAATAGATCTAGGTTCAACAATAATTTTGCGAAACGGTCTATAAAGCTCCTTGCATCTCGCATGCCTTCCGACAGCTCAGCTTCACTCACCTCATGAGCGCGATGGATGATGCCGTCCCGACGACCGATAAGGGCGCTGATCCTATCGCGATGGGGTAGGCGCTGAGGAGGTGTTAATACGCCAATTCGCTGAAGAGCGTCTTGCAACGCCCGCAATGCCTCACGGGGCCCAAGAGTCTCAGTTCCATTCTCTTTGAAGGCTGAAAGGGCCAGATCTTCGCGCCGCTCGAAGAGTCCATAAAGAAACATCTCGACAGCGTGAACAGTGGCAATCGCAGCAAGCCGGCGATTATTCGCTCCACCCTCCAATTGCAGTTCTTCCGCTTTTCTGAAGAAATCTCGGGCCATCAACAGAAACCCGTCTACTTGCGCAAGCATTTGGCCCCTGTTAGCCAAATAATCCAAAATTACCCCAGCCGTAAAATTCTCAGTCCATGGTTCAGCCTCCCACCCCCCGAGAATCGTCTGCCCAGCCACTAACCAAGTCTCTCCAGCTTCGAGAACATGAGGAATTTCATCCGCTTGATCCGACCTACGAATTGCTTCCAGCGCCAAAACTGTGCTGATGAGGTCGGGCTCGCTGTTGACAGTATCGCGTGGAAAAGCTCCGCTCTCGGGCAAGATTGTGGTCAAAAGCCAAGCAACGGCCTGCCCAATCGCTTGATGATACCGGTCGTCCCCTATGCGCTGTAGGGCAACTGTAGCGAACGCCGTGGCTCGTACGCTTTCAATGGAATCACCGCCAGATCGATCCCGCCAGCAACCTAACGGCTCCTGTCGCCTGATCAGCCGATCAGTAAGGACGGCGGTTTCTCGGCGAAGACGCCCGATAAGCATGCGGTTTCTACTACTTCGCCAAAGCGCATATCCAATCTCCTCGACTAGCCCGTCTCGTTCTGACTCATCCCCTCCTAGCTCGATCATGCGTTGCGCGCAATCAGATAGGGCCGTGTTAAGTCGAGCTCTCTCAGTGGCGCTGCCATAAAGGCTAAGGAACCAAGCAATGGAAAAGGACCAGTCCTGGGGCAATTGCCGGCCCCTGGCATCTCGGGCGAGTACAGCCACCAATGCATTACGTCCTTCGGCTGTACGAGGTTCAATTCCAAGAATTGGAAAGAGTTCGGGTGTTGGGTGCTGAAGAATTCGAGCTGGGAGCAATGCCATCGCTTTCTCCAGCGATGGCGGATAACCCCCAAGCTCTTCTTCGAGGTCGGCCGCTTCAGGACCTCGGTGCTCGCGTTTTGCTTCAGTGAATTCGGCGGCGACAACGGTGACAGGACGCTGTACACGTTCAGCTGCTCCCGTCGCAATTAGTTCAGGGGGGAGTTCACCATCCTTGATTGCCCAGTGTGTACGATGCTTCTCGAATTGATCGATTCCAAGACGATCAGCAATGCCGAGAACCTGTGATCTATCTAGGAAGGCATGTTGTTGGTCAAGTTCAAAAGCAAATGTCAGTTCGTTCGCCCTGCGTGAGATATTCCGTATACGTCCATGACGAACTACTCGGGCATGAGGTCCGCCGGCGCCAACCTCATACATCAGTAGGGTTGGCACCTCCTCCAGGCGGCGCATAGACTCAGGGCGAGCCGGATCTATCGCAGCGGCATCAATACCGCTGTACTCTTTGAATCGTCCTAACCCAAATGAATACGGCGGCGTTTCCCACATCTCGCTATGGCCAGCAACTAGCAAATTGAACATCCCTGTCTCCTCATGGGCCTCTTGACTTGGTAGATAGAAAAATACGACCCAGAGTCTACGTTCGATATCTATCAGGCTACGCCAATAATCTTGGTCACACGCGGAGCGGTACTCGCACAGGCAATGGTGTGTTCACCCAGTTGGTCTGGGCAAGGGCTCGAAGGCCCGCTGCGCGAACCTGGGGATCTCCATCCAGTGAGCGAACAGTGACAATGATGTGGACTGGCAAAGGCTCTATCAGAGCTGGCTCATATGCACGCAGCAGAGCAGTCGCCTGTAGCCCCCACTGCTCACCTGTGACGCCTCTCGGGAAGCTGTTGCGATGCACTTTTACGGGTGACCATTTGCTACCGCATGTGATCTGAGCAGCCTCATATCCACTTCGTCCCTCATCACTATCCATAGGAACCATACCCTTGATTGTCTCGCCATGGATGAGTCCGAAGCTCAACTCAATGTTCGCCCGTACGTATTCACTTCCTGCGTTCGGATCTAGCGGTGGAGCATAAGCGGCCGTTATGATGATTTCGCCGCGGAACTTGTCCCCATCCATCAGCACGTCCGGCATAGGGTAGTTGGCCTTCCGCCAACGCATGTTTCCAGGAACTAGATTGGCCTGGAACACCAAGGTGAAGCTGTCATTGGAATCGTAGAGCGCTTTCAATACATCATCTGGCCGCCCAGCGCCGAGGTAGCGGCGATGGTAGGCATCGTAATCGGGCGATGAAAGCTGAGCGGCATGAATCATTAACGCCTTGACCAGCGATGGCGACGGATCAAGACCAGGACGACCGGCAATGGCTCGCCAAGCATGAGCCGCCATGCTCGACGCCAACGGTGCCGCATAGCTAGTTCCGAACGAATAATGCAGCTGATCGGTAGGACCTAGAACTAAGAGGCTTGCCTGACCGGCGTTCCACGGGGCATGTACGCCTCCACCTACATGGGTGATGTCGGGTTTGGGTGTGAATACCGGTCCAGGACCTGAGCGCGAGTATGGAGCTGGATGGCCGACGGCAGACAGCGCGTCAGCCGCATCAATATGCGAGATAGAGCCGACGGTCAGTGACCGCACGGACTCACCTGGGCAAGAAATCCTGTCCGCCAAAGTCGCAGGCGTTAACCACTGCCGCCGAGGCTCGTCATTGTAATTCCCAGCTGCAACCACGAAGAGCACTTGGTACTTGTCGCTTAGCTCATCCATCGTCATGGCGAAATCGCTGAATAGGCTTTCGTCACATGGATCGCCACCGATCGAAATGTTCCAAATCTTAACGTCGGGGCGCCGGCGTACTGCTTGGCTAAGACGCAGCTCCAAATCCGACATGTTGGAACCACCTACCTCCAACGCGCATACGTCATGAATCAGCGCGGGCGTTGAAGGCAGCCACGTGTGCTTATTATTGAAATGAGCTCCGGCGGCGACCAATGATCCAACCGCAGTGCCGTGTTCGTAGTTGGTATCCGGGGGCAGTACGTATGGGTCACGCGACGTAACGTAATGAGCGATTGCTTTGGCCGAGGGACTCACCCCGGTATCGAAAACCCCAACTGTCGGCAGACCGTCCAGATCGGCTGAAGCCTGAGCGGCATTCCCGCCGCTTTGAGGTGTGGCAACAGCCTGGCGTGGCCTGAATACCGGCTCGGCGAAGACTGTTCGTATACCGGGGAAATCGAGCAGCAACTCAAGATGGTCATTTTGAATCTTGTCTAGCTCTCGAATGGCGAATACTGGCAAGCCTCGGCCTTGGGGAATTTCAATAAACGGGAGTGATAACAACTTAAGCGTGCGCTGCACGGTCTCGTAGTTATAGGCATTGAAAGCATCGTGCTGATATTGGAAAAGTCGCAACACCGCTCGGCCGTGCTCCAACAGTCGCGCACTGCCTTCTGGATTACGTCGCTCACGGCTCCAAGGCTGAATTTCTTCGATCACGCTCAGGTTATGAAGAATTTTCTGCGTTCCGCGCTGGAGAATCACTCTGTTCAATTCGTTCAGGCTTTTCGACGACGCACCGACAAGCATTTCGTTGATACGAGCATGGCCTGCAGGTTGGAGGCTGGCTTCTTCAGCCAACTTTATAGGTCTGTGGGTTTTAGCGATTCCCTGTTCTCGCAGCTTGAGAACCAAGTGCGTCAGTGCTTGGGGATGAAGTGCTTTCTCTCGCGAAAGCGCTGTCATAGCGCTTGCCAAGCCCCTCGAGAGGGCCTGGCGGTATGCCTCATCAACATCCAGTAGCGGTTTTGGGCTTCTGGCGTTGGCATCTACAGCGTTGAGATCCCGTGCTTGGAACGGGATATGGATAAAGGGGTTTTCAACCTTGGCATTCAGCGAATGCCCCGGGGGCAAGTTCTTCCGGGCCACTTACGATCTCCTCCTTAAGGATCTTGGTAATACGCCTAGTCGACAGGTCGTACAGCCGCCCTAATGTTCTTAGGGAGAAGTATCGAGGTGCCCATCCATTAAGCCACCGTATTTCAGACTCCACAGTAGATAGCACCCGGCCACCACTCAGCGCAAGATTTAAACCCAATCGGCGGAGCAACTGGCCCTCATCTATTTCTGTTTTGTTAGAAAGCACTGCCGCGCGCTTTGTATCAAGACAAACCTGTTCAATGTTTGCACCGGTGATACCTGCGGAAACCTTAGCCAAGTTAGAGAGATCCAATTCCTCGGAATTAAACGGTGCTAGGAACTGCTTCCATAGCAAGGTACGCAGCGCAAAGTCTGGTTCGCCCAGCGGGATCCGGAAGCTAAAACGACGCCATACAGCAGGATCCAAAAGCTGATCGTGGTTGGTTGCTGCGATAATAATCGTGTTATCAGGCACTGCATCAATGTTCTGAAGCAATGCGATGACCACCCGCTGCAGTTCGCCCACGTCGCGCTCATTGCCACGAGCTCCAGCCAGCGCATCGAACTCATCCAGAAACAAGACGCAGGGCCGCTGCTGTGAGAATTCGAACACCCGACGCAGATTTCGGCTGGTCTGGCCCAGCAAACTGCTGATCAGAGTGTCGCATCGAACAGTGAGAAGTGGCATCCCAAGATTGGCAGCGACGTAACGAGCAAGACGTGTTTTGCCAGTGCCTGGAGGCCCATAGGTCAGCAGTCGACTTGGCATAGCGGCACCGACTCTGGCTAGATCATCATATCGATTGATGTTCGCCAGGAACTCCTGAATGCGGCTATCTACGGCGCTCGAAAGAATCAGCAACTCATGGTCCAGCGCCGGATAGCTTACGTCCACCGTATGCAGGTGGCTTTCACCGTCGGTAGGCAGATTCGACAAGCTGAGCCCGTTGGCAGCATCTTGCGCGCTGGCTAGAGCGACAGGTGCTCGCGCCAGTCGCTCTCTGATCATGCGGGCCTGTTTCTTATCACCATCACTCTCAAGCTTGTCAGCCAAGAGGCCAGCATAGTTGGAGGCCATGCTGGCATTTGCCTTGAGAGCTCCATCCAGGATCTTCAAGATTTCGGAAAGATATTCCACGGTTTTGATTCGCTCAGGGAGTGTTCTGTTACGCAATTTGGCGAGAGTGTAGCGCATAGCCTTAGAATCGTTTCGCTTTTGTCGAATTTTGATTCACCACACTGTACCTAGATCAACCAATACTCGACCAAGCGTCGTCGCAGCACTTTTCGTTTTGCTACACGGGCAATACAAGAACTGGACGTCTTTTCTTCTCTTGAGATGCTTAGAAGTGATTCTCGGTATGGCTCGTATTACTAGTGGAGGTCTTCTCGCACCGGTATTGCTGCAATAGCTTCGCAGAGGTCGCCGACATGACTTCAGATCGGATCCTCGTCAATTTTGAGTGAAGTCTTTTTAGAGAGAGGCGGAACCTCCGGTGATGACCGAAAGACCGCATGTTGGTAGATGTGACGCCCATGATTCATCCGGCGGGGTAGCCTCGCCAGCCGCCACTCCCCTAAGCTGATTTGCCGAGGGACCTCCGTTGACGACATCTGCTTTCAATGGAAGGCCTAACCTCGACTTGTTCTCATCGCAAAATTAATGCGCCCTCCGTTTCTGCATACCTGAGCCTCGCAAATCGTTCCAGCAGTAGATAAAACTCCGCAAAATCTGAACTCAGCGGCTCATAGAGGGCGGTCAACTCCTCAAATGCGCTACGTAGCTGCTCAGGCTCCGATAATCTTTTGGATATGACATCCAGCCCATGGCCGATCATCGAAAAGTCTCTATACGCACCCAGCCAATCCTCCGTAACGATCAAACGCGCCACCCGAGCTAATGGCTCCGGCAAGGAAGGTTCGCTTTGGCACGTACCACGTTGCGCTCGCGACCGCGAAAATGGCTGACCTGACAGGGTCTCAACAGGGTCTCATTTGACGCCTACTGTTAGAAGCAAAGCCTGCAACACCTCTCCAGCGCTCCCAAGCAGCATAATCTCATTCGCTCCGCCTAAACCCACGTCCTCAAGATTGATATGAATCACTGTGGCCCCCGCTGATAGGGCCATTTCCGGAATATCCGCTGCAGGTGTCACCACGCCGGAGGTACCAACGGAAATTAGCAAATCACAACTTTTTACAAGCCTCACGGCCGATCGCCACGCGTCCTCAGGCAAGTTCTCTTTGAACCACACGACCCCTGGTCGAAGTCTGCCGTTGCAGCGGCTACACCGGGGAGGCTGGATTAGTCGATCGCCATCAGGTACTTCCATCTGTTCAAACGTCAAATCGCTAGGCCGGTGACATGCGAAGCACTTAACGCTCATCAAGCTGCCATGCAGATGGAATACCTCCGCAGAACCAGCTCGCTCATGCAAGTCATCAATGTTCTGGGTAACAACTGATACTTCCCACCCTGCTTTGGCGAGCTGAGGAATACATAGGTGAGCTGAATTTGGTTGTGCCTGGGTGACTTGGCGCCGCCTCCACAGGAACCACCCCCATACAAGCGCGGGGTTTTTACGAAAGGCATTGGCTGTTTCCAGACGCTTTGGATCATGCTTTTCCCACAACCCGGTAAGCTTGTCCCGAAATGTCGGGATGCCGCTGGCTGCTGAAATTCCCGCGCCTGTGAAAAAGACAATTTTCTTAGACCTGCGAATGGCTTCGGAAGCTCTGTGCATCTGGTCCATGAAATATCCTCCCTAAGCACGGACGACTATTTTCAGTAAACACGGGAAAGGCGATCGGGCGCAGACTTGGCGATCGCTATTGATCGGAAAACTCAGCGCAGTCGCCGGAGTGACACCTCCTCAGATGATCGCGTGGAAACTGCTCGATGATGTTGCACAGGATAAGGTCTAGCTTAAGCCATTGGACGCCGGTCTCCTTGCCAGTGCCCGAGATTAGTTCAAGACCTCAGATATGCCTACCGGAGCCCTAAGTAACCAACGTTACGCCATTTACGTCGGTTTCTTATGACCCGGTGGTCCCGGTTGCGAATCCATGTATTGGTGGAACGCCCGCATCAAATCCTCGTCCGTAGCTTTTGGAACCGGAGCACGACGAGTTTTTTTGGCAGCAGCTTTCTCCTCAGGGACAAGGATTTTGTTTAACACTGACCGCTCCGCAGGGGTGGTTGAGGAGTCGAAAGCTCGAGCTTGAACTCGCTTGTCCCGCTCGGCGCGCGTAAAGCTCACCACATTCGACTTATATTCTGCAGGCAAATCAAACGGGCAAACCAAGTCCAGGCGCGCTCGCTTGGAGCCTTGATTGATCATCTGCAATTGCAGCTCTTCAACATCGCGAGCATTGCTAGTGTATCCACTGGAGCGATATGCCCTATAGAGGTCATCGACCTCAATCTGCTTTCTCCCCGCAGTACGGCATTCGATGTAGGCAGCCTTGAGCAAGAACATGGCGAGCCGCTTGATGCCAAAAGTCGAGCGGTAAAGCTCGGCAGCGAATTCGTCCGTGGATGCTTTAATTCGGCCACCGCTGACCCTCACGCATTCTTTGACATAGTCATGCCAATCCTGGCTTTTCGGAGTATCCGGCAGCATGATCCGAGGCTCCGAAAGCAGCCTCTGTTTATCCTCACTGTTGCGCCGAAAGAGCTTATGAACAAGGCTGAAGTTCGACACATAGATCATCGGAGGGCCGATGCCCGCCATAGTCAGCAGGATATCGGTGACTTTGGAGGCGCCCTGACCGGTATTGATATGCTGGGTTTCGTCCAAGACCACGATTGATACGCCATCCCTGCTTGAAATCTGCCTGCTTTGGACGAGCAATTTTTTCAGATTTCCTCCGCGCCCGTCATGTTCACCACCGATGACAAAATCCAAAAGAAGCTGTTTACCACTGGCTTTGCCCCGAGCACTGGCATACCAATAGGTAGTCAGATCAACGGTGCCTTGGAACAAATCACACGCAAATTCTATCGATGGGGGCAGAGCCCTCAGCAAAGCAGCGATCGTTTGACTCTTACCGACTCCCGCTAAGCCGTTCAGACAGATCGGGAACACCTCAGTGTCGGGAGGAGTGAAGACCTTTTCAGCGTACCCTGCAGCACTGCTGAACGTTTTAAGACTATGCAAATTCGCAAGGTTGATCATTTCCTGAATGAAATGGAGGGAAAACTCATTCGGGAGATAAATCTCCATGATCTTCTCGGCGAATTTCTCTGCGGCGACCCATGGCTGCAGTGCCTCCAAACCTTCGACAGGGTCTGGATGCAAAGTAACTCGCTTGCGGATGTTCTCGATGTCCATATACCCATCGAACCGCATTTCGATGGCAGCGTTCATTTGGTCGCTCCCCTGAATCGGTTGAAGTCTTCGGTATCGCGTCGGGCTGCCCCCCCTTGGACGGTCGCCCAAGCTTCCGCTCGCCGGCGCCCCAATCCTCGCCAGTGTTCTCTTTGAACAGATCATCAAAATACTGCTCATGTGCAGGCTGCTCATCACGAAGATCAGCACCGCTGTGCCGTCGCATCTCATCGATTTGCTGCAGATCGCGTAGCGAGATATCTATAGTGCCCAACGACGTACGAGCTGTTCGAACGAAGTCCAACTCATACAGAATTCCCTTCACTTCAACCCAGATATGACGGACGCACATGGTCAAGGCGTACGCTGAGGTTTTGATCACTCCGTCGCGCGCGATCTGGTCAAATACACCCGTGTCCGCTAATGCGCGCGATCTGTATTTACGCCCGTAAAAATAGACCCCGTCTTTTCGAATCACCGCCGGCCGCCGGCTAAGAAACTCTCTTACGGCCGTGTCGAAGGGCATCCCGATTGATGAGTCGCGACCGCGCATGCTCCAGTAGGTGAAGATGTCATGCGGCGTCGGCTTGATGCCCGCGTGGTACATGTCATCGTCCATGCGACGGCTCGCGTCGGATAGATGATTATTCCTTATAGCCCTTATGATCTCGCGCTTCGCCATCTGCACAAAATCCAGCTTGCTATGAATATGGGTCGGCTGACCAAGCGTTTTCTTATCCCTGGGGTGCGACGATTCCACCGTTGCCTTGGATTGACCGGAGTAGATAGGTGTGAGCTCAACAGACTTCAACCAGTTAATCTCTAATTCACTGTCATAGCTCGCAGCGGGACCACGGTCCAGCACCATCCCCCCGGATAAACCGATGCTTGGCCAGTCGTCAGCGCCTATTTGAACACCGTATTGCTCGCAAAACTGAACCTTGTCGCATGCCATACAATAGAGGGCCATTCGATAGGCCTCCATGTTCTCCTTCCCTTCCGAGAAGCCAACACCCAATACCATCCCTGACAAAGCACAGACCGCACGGACCACGCAAAAGCTGTCAACGGCACTCCCTTCTGTCAGACCGGAGATCTTCTCCGAGATGTAGTAGCCGTCGAACTCCACGCGCTGGTTTACGTTAATGACGCTATCCGCAAAGCTCCCTTGCGACCCGGCTTTTGCACGGGCGCCATGCGTTCCCTTCAACGCAATTGTCAGTTCTTTAGGGCTGATCAATTTTGAAATCCAATAACGAAACTGAGGGAAGGACGGAAAAGGTTTACCTTGAGGGTGTCGGAACTCGATCGGCTGGTTCTTTTTTTTGAAGGAGACGCAGCCGAAGTTGTCGGTGAGAATTTCTCTGTAGATCGTCCCTTGAGTTTTGGCAGGCGACTTGTGGCCGATGAAGCCTTTCAAGAGGGTCTGCTGCATTTCTGTGTTGCAACGGTAGCCCTGACGTTTCCCCTTGCACGAGGGCCGACCAAGCTTCATCGTCTGACCAGGTCCCTCACGATCCCATCTCCCAATTCGGCTGAGAGGCGGGAGCAACGCCCATTTGTTGTAGCCGAAAACTACGTAGGTGTAGAACCAAAGTCGCAATCTGCCAGGATTCTGTTTAGGCCGCTGAGCTTTAGCATCAGCATTGATGAGTGCCGCAGGATTATCACTTGCCAAGATTTCATCGCGGCGAGTCATAAGATCGGCAATGGCTGCAAAGCGCTTGTTCACCATTTGCTCGTAGCTCGTCTTTTTGGAAACTCTGCGCTCTTCCAAATACGCGATCGCCACGCCCTTTCGTAGGGAGAGCCAAGGGGGACTCGACTCAGCGGGGCCATCTTCCACGATCCAACCATTCTCAATCGCTTCTTCAAAGTCGAATTGGCTCAGCTCAACCAGGTCAGCACTTATTTTTTGGCTACTTTCGACGAACTCGACCAAACGAATGCGGTTTCGTTGCCCATCGCTGATGAGGAAATGATAGGTAACCCCCTTGCAAAGGTTGAGAAACCCATCGGGCGCAATAATCCGTGACCCCGCCCTCATGGTGCAGTCCCTTCAAAGAACGAACCGAACTCCACAAGCGGATCGCGACCGCCAGTGACAAGCGGATGATCTATCAAGATAGGCTCGTGGAAGTCCACGAGGATCTTGCGATTCCAGATGTCCTGATAAATTTTCGCAATAAACTGATCCCTGAAGCCCCACCGAGCGCCGTATTCAATCGCAACGTAGGCCACGGGATCACCACGTTCTACGGCATCCACTACCTCAGCACTAAAGTCATCCAGCAGACAGCTTCCGACCGAGAAGTCGAGGTCATGCATGCCAAACAAAAGGTCGAGGTTGGCCTGAACAACTGGCGGTAAAAGATCGCTTGACACTTCGACGGTACGAATGCCGGCGCTGGCGTAATAACGACGTTCCAATTCACTCCGGAGCTCGGCATGCTCACGATCTTTTTTTTGCTGAATAGCCGTTTTAGGCTTACCACGCCGACGCTCATGGAAGGCAGTACTATCGTCCTTCACGGTCCAGTTGATGGCGAAAGGCGCGCCAAGGTCATTACGGAGATATAGGAGCAGATCCCCTAGGTACGGATAAGGCATTTTCCGCCATACACCGCCCGCATCCTCCTTCACAATTTCATAGTGTTTGAACCCAAGATCCCTGGCGATTTCAACAGTACCGCTTAGTGGGGGCGGAAAGGTTCCCTTTACAAGCGGATGCCCTCGCAGAGGATGAGGAGCATGTACTGGCCAGAGCATTTTTTGCTCATGCAGCTCAAACAGGCCTGGGTGGTAGAGCGCCAGCTGCGCAAACAGCCTTTCCGGGCCAGAGAGAAGATGGATCGTGCGGCCCAGCTTGCGGCTATGCAACCTGCTGATACGCGATCCTTTCGGAGCTTCGCGGGGAAATGCCAGAATAGATGGCACGTATTCTCCGCCCCATTCGAACCAGCACTGGCGGCTCATAATGAGGTCAAATCGTTCTTGCGGTTTCATCCAAGCAATCCAATCACATGGAGATCGCCCGCCGTGCACGCGCTGGGGATAACAGCTTATGCACAGGCGAAATCCTTATCCTACGGGTGGGTTGGTCCGCGTTAGCCTGTGGATAACGCAAACTTTCCTGTGGATGAGCGAAGTCGTGCAAGACTTGACGTCCTACATGCAAGGGATAGACAATGAACAGGTCAGGGTTCTACTTGACTTGTCCACAGGGGCCCAAGGTCGCACTTGGGCCCTTGTCTAACTGACTACGGCGCTCTCATTTAGCTAGCAGGAGCTGGCAGGCATCTGAAGTCTGTTCGTATAGCTCAAACCTTAGGCGTAATCGCCGAAATCGGAATGTACTCAGCCCACTGCCTGTGACCGAACATTGAGCATGCGGTTCGTCCCGAATCCATATTGATAAAGTTAAACATGTTAACGCTGGATTTTCCTGCCTGACAACATTTTTACGTACCTCGATCAAACTAATTGGGTTAAAAATTCTCCGCCTCGTTAGAGCGCACACAGGAATCCGGTCACCGCACACAAAACTACGGTCCGTCAGCGACAGAAGTTCCACAGCTCGCTGATCGGATAGGCAGGTGTCGGGGAGCCCAAAAATATATCTGAAACCGACACATCCCCATCTGTTTAGGCTGCAGTTATATAAAGCTGTAGGTTAATGCCATTTAGAAATTTCCCATTTTCAAAACTTAGGCTTAGTTTGATTTCATTTAACTGGTGAGTGGCATGGGCACCAACAGGAGACCAGAGACTTATTTAAACTGGCTCGAAGACGAATGCTTTTTTAGTCTTTGCAGCCGACAGCATATTTTTTGGACAAATAGCTCCCCGCAAGAAACTCTTGCATCACTATTTGAATGCCCTATTGACACTTATTCCCATGATTTCCCAAGAAACCTTAACAGTCTGAATAAGAATGCGATATCCGCATGGGGAAGTGCACAGGGAATTATTGATGAGCATACGATAGCGCCAATATTCTTTCCTTTTCAGTCACTAGAACATATGACGGCTCTTAAAGAAGCAATGAATGGTGAAAGCCTGGGGCCTATCAAATATAAGATCGGACTCATCACTGGCCGATTTGGGGGTGAGCATCCGCTAAAGGCTTGTAGTGAGTGCATCATTTGTGATCGGCGTACGTACGGCGTCGCATATTGGCATCTATCTCACCAGTTTCCAGGAGTAACGATCTGCCCAATACACAACTGCTTACTTAGAGAGTCGAAAGAAAATAGGCAATGGTCCAAAGCGTTTAGTTTGTTCACTCCCTCAGAGTCCATTCTTATTGAAAGCGGCCCCCTAGCATTTAACGACGATGTTTTCGAAGCGTTTAAAATTGTATCGGATGCCGCCACGAAACTTGGAAAACTGGGGGATAGAACCCGATACGAACCGGAGCTAGTTGCCCAAGTTTATAGCGCGGCGATGGTCCGTCTCGGGAAGTCCGGGCGCGAGAAAAATGCTGCTGCACAAAGCTTCGCGCATTACTGCTCGATGCTTCGCAAACACCCGCAATTTTCATCCCTACCAGATTCCGTCATGTGTGCAATAGCGTTCACCTCTCAAATGAGTCGCAAGGCACGCGGTTATTGCCATCCATTGAAACACCTTGTGCTGATCTCGTGGCTATTTGGGAGCATCGATGTGTTTATTAGCGCTTATGAGTACCAAGCAGAACAGCGTGCAGATATAAAAAACAACGAAATCCCGAAGATGGAACATCATAAATCTATACAACGCATAAAACCTGTCATCCATACGCCGATACTCAAACCTAAGAAAATGTTTGAGGAAGTTAGAAATAGAGTTTTGGATACTTTGAGAAGCGGCACATCCAAAGCAGAGGTGTGTCTCGATTTTGGGATATCAATAAGCACAGTGAACCGGCTCCTAAGGTTAAATCCCACAATTGAAGAAACTAAAAATGAGAGGACGAATCACGAAAAAATTGAGCACCATAGGAAACAGTGGACCTTTGCTGTGGGTAAAAACCCGGGCTTCTGCGTAAATAAAGTCAGGCGCCTGATTCCAAATATTTATGCGTGGCTCTATCGCAATGACAAAGTTTGGCTTTCTAAACAAGCAACTAACCTGCCTAGTGGAAGATCTGGAAATAATTCTAAAATCGATTGGAAGAGTAGAGATGAGGAACTATGCACTAGAATCAATGACGTAATCACACAGCGAGATCTAAACTCGGTACATCTGTGGAAATACGAACTGTACCAATTGGTGCCAGGATTGTTCTCCGCTCTTGAAAGCAAACCGCATTATCCTAAAGCTCGAGCTTTGCTCGCTAAGGTGACTAAGTCTAATTCTCACGTCCGTCCGTGATAACGGCCGCGTTCCACCTATAAATCAGCATGTGAAATTCATCCATTCAGTATTTTCTATGAGGACTGCTAGCAAGCTATTTATGAATACGAACTTCTTTTTGTTAGAGTTTCGTCAGTACCGAAAACCTTCGATCCCAAACAATAAGAATTGCTCCACTGAAATAATAAAATCAATTCACTGAGATGGCGAGACCAAGAGAATTTTCTCACGGTGTCAGCGCACGCAGATCAGATTACCCAAGATTGGAAATACTCTGAGGAGGTAAAGTCTGGTCAACACCATCAATGCTGCTTGCTGCGCCGTGGAACACCCAGGCTACGATACCTCGCCTCGAATGAGAGAGATGCGGGATGCTTTCAGTAAACCCCGTATTCTATGCGCTCCAAGTAACGCATAACTTGCTGATACCCGTCTGCGTCTGCGAGCAACTGACAGGGAGGACACCCATCCAAACCGTACGCAGGCCTTGTTAACCAATCAATGGCACTCTGACGCCCGCCTAAGACTCCAGTTGCTTGGCCCAAAACCTGATCGGCACGAGCAACAGAACAGCGGTGAGTGGCGCTCCAGCATCCGATCGGTGATGAGAGGCAGGATCCCTGAAGAGCTATCGATGCCATATTGCCTCCGCCAACATTTGCTTCTGGGGATAGACTAACCATACGACAATAGCTTCGCTCCCCTGTGACAATGGGACGGCCGGTAGTACATCACCCCGGGGTAGGCATGGCAGTCATCGCCACCAGCTCATATTGTGTTAAGCGGAGCACTCTAGGATAGGGGGCATCGTAGCGATTGCGAGGGGGATGCGTGTCAGATGGAATGCAGCAGAGATCGCTTTCCGGGCTCCACATCATAGGGAAAGAATTCCTATGAGACGGGTTACGGCTCAAGTGCCCGAAAGCTGGCCACGACCATTCGGCGACACCATGCTCGTAAACCTCCCGGACAAAATTTTGTGTATCTGAGCTAAAGCAGCAGTATGTATCCCAAAAACAACTAATGCTTGGTGCATTAGGCTGCAGTTGATGGCAGTCATGTAGAAAATCATCAAACGATTCGTATAATGAAATAGCGAGTTCAATTAATTTATTGGAGAGAGAGTAATACTTCCATGACACACAAGGGTCATTTAACCGGCAGCGTTCAATATAACCTCTAAACCCAGTAAGATTTTCTAACTCTCCCAAAGCGGCAGAGTTACTCACATGATTTTTAATTATCCTCTCCTCAATTACTGCCGCTGCCGTGTCGATGTATATGTGGTCATCAACCCGACAGAGCTTGTCGAAGAATTGTGCCAAGCGGAGTGCGCCCAGGTTCACGTTAACCAGGGGCTGCGCTTCACCTAGGTGGCGGCCGGCGCATCCGCTCCACATGACGCTAACGGTATGGCCACCCCTAGCAAATGGCCTGTTGCAGAACTGGCATGTCGTGAGCAATACGACATTGTGTTTGGCGCACACTTGAACGTCAGGATGTATTCGACGCCAATAAGAGTATCCAAGATTTTGCTTGTCCTCTTTAGCGCAGACAGGGCAATAGGCCCTAACTTTCGACAAGCTGTCGAAGTTCTCCTGTGTATTTAAGTACGCATCATCAGAATAGGAGTAATTGAATCTTGATTTAAGCGCGACTTTCCAAGGATACGCCGTGTGTTGATGAAGCAGTTTGTTGAAGCCATAACAACCATGCCAACCTAGAAGATCAGCAACTAGTTTTACTTGGCTAGAATTCCAATTACAGCAAGAGAAACTTTCCGCAGCGTCATTATCGAGGACTGTATTGGGGATGAAAAGGTTTCGTTCCACATATGAACGAAGGGATTCATCTTTCTGGATTCGTAACAACATCAGAGCGCTCGACGAGGCTGGCAGGAAGGTGGTGATGGGTTCGAAGCAGAGAGTAGTAGCAGGAGCCGAGGCGGGTGCGCTTACCGGCTCCTGTGACAGGTTTAATTCTCCTGAGACAGCTTTAATTCTCTAAAATCATTGCGGTTAACTCAGCTGTGGATAACTTACTCCACGGTCACCGACTTCGCCAAATTACGCGGCTGATCCACATCCGTGCCTTTCAGCACTGCAACGTAGTACGACAGCAGCTGCAGCGGAATCGTGTAGAGGATCGGCGAAAGGATGTCGTGGATGTGCGGCATTTGCACCACGTGAGTACCTTCACCATTGGTCATCCCGGCTTTCTCGTCGGCGAACACGATCAGTTCGCCGCCGCGGGCGCGGACTTCCTGCAGGTTGGATTTGAGCTTTTCCAGCAGTTCGTTGTTTGGCGCGACGGTGACCACTGGCATGTCGTTATCCACCAGCGCCAGCGGGCCGTGTTTCAGCTCGCCGGCCGGATAGGCTTCGGCGTGGATGTAGGAGATTTCCTTGAGCTTCAAGGCACCTTCCATCGCGACCGGGAATTGCGCACCACGGCCGAGGAACAGGGTGTGGTTTTTCTCGGCGAACAGCTCGGCGATTTTTTCCACGGTGCTGTCCATCGCCAGCGCTTCGCCGAGGCGGGTTGGCAGGCGACGCAATTCTTCGACCAGTGTGGCTTCGACGCCTTTGTCCAGGGTGCCGCGCACCTGGCCCAGCGACAGGGTCAGCAGCAGCAGGCCGACCAGTTGCGTGGTGAAGGCTTTTGTCGAAGCGACGCCGATTTCGCGGCCGGCCTGGGTCAGCAGGGTCAGGTCAGATTCGCGCACCAGCGAACTGATGCCGACGTTGCAGATCGCCAGGCTGGCGAGGAAACCCAGCTCTTTGGCATTGCGCAGGGCGGCCAGGGTGTCGGCGGTTTCGCCGGACTGCGAGATGGTCACGAACAGGGTGTCCGGCTGTACCACGACTTTGCGGTAGCGGAATTCGCTGGCGACTTCGACCTGGCACGGGATGCCGGCCAGTTCTTCCAGCCAGTAACGTGCGACCATGCCGGCGTGATAACTGGTGCCACAGGCAACGATCTGCACGTTGCGCACTTTGGCGAACAACTCGGCCGCTTGTGGGCCGAACGCCTGAACCAGCACCTGATCATTGCTCAGGCGACCTTCGAGGGTGCGCTGGACAACGGCCGGTTGCTCGTGGATTTCCTTGAGCATGTAGTGGCGGAATTCACCTTTGTCGGCGGCTTCGGCGCCGTCGGTGTATTGCACGGTCTGGCGCTCGACCGCATTGCCGTCGACGTCCCAGATCTGCACGTTATCGCGGCGAATTTCGGCGATATCACCTTCTTCCAGGTACATGAAGCGGTCGGTAACCTGACGCAGCGCCAGTTGGTCGGAAGCGAGGAAGTTTTCGCCCAGACCCAGGCCGATCACCAGCGGGCTGCCACTGCGCGCAGCAACCAGACGATCCGGCTGCTTGGCGTTGATCACGGCCAGACCATAAGCACCGTGCAATTCCTTGACGGTCGCTTTGAGTGCGACGGTCAGGTCTGGCTGATCCTTGAGTTTGTGGTTGAGCAGATGGGCGATGACTTCGGTGTCAGTGTCCGAGGTGAACACGTAACCCAGCGCTTTCAGTTGTTCGCGCAGGGCTTCGTGGTTCTCGATGATGCCGTTGTGCACCACGGCGATGTCGCCGGAGAAATGCGGGTGGGCGTTGCGTTCGCACGGTGCGCCGTGGGTGGCCCAGCGGGTGTGGGCGATACCCAGACGACCCACCAGTGGATGCTCGGCCAGTGCCGCTTCGAGTTCACTGACCTTGCCCGGACGGCGCATGCGCTCGAGAGTTTCCTCGTTGGTGTAGACCGCTACACCCGCGCTGTCATAGCCGCGGTACTCGAGGCGCTTGAGGCCTTCGAGCAGGATGGCGGTGATGTTACGTTCAGCCACTGCGCCGACAATTCCACACATGCTTATTTCTCCTGACTGACAGCCGCGCAAATCAAGTTGATACCGCGGGCCTGTATCTGATCCCGTGCCTCTTGGGGCAGGCGATCATCGGTAATTAGGGTATGGACGCTGCTCCATGGCAGTTCCAGATTGGGAATCTTGCGGCCGATCTTGTCGGCCTCGACCATGACGATGACTTCCCGCGCCACGTCAGCCATGACCCGGCTCAAACCGAGCAGCTCATTGAAGGTCGTGGTGCCACGCACCAGATCGATGCCATCGGCGCCGATGAACAACTGGTCGAAGTCGTAAGAGCGTAGTACTTGCTCGGCGACCTGACCCTGAAAGGACTCCGAATGCGGGTCCCAGGTGCCACCGGTCATCAACAGCACCGGCTCGTGTTCGAGTTCGCTCAGGGCGTTGGCAACATGCAGGGAATTGGTCATCACCACCAGACCCGGCTGTTGACCGAGTTCTGGGATCATCGCAGCGGTGGTGCTGCCGCTGTCGATGATGATGCGCGCGTGCTCGCGAATGCGTTTCACCGCTGCGCGGGCAATCGCCTGCTTATATTTGGAAATGCTTTGCGCGGTTTCCGCGACCAGTTCCTGCGGCATGGTGATCGCCCCGCCGTAACGGCGCAGCAGCAGACCATGACTCTCCAAGGCAGCCAGATCCTTGCGAATCGTAACTTCGGAGGTTTCGAAGCGCTTGGCCAACTCATCCACACTGACTTCACCCTGCTCATTGAGCAAGGCAAGGATGTTATGGCGGCGCTGGGGCGTATTGCGTTTCGACATGACGACCTAAGTTTCGATTCGAAAGATAACGGAAGCAATCAAAACCTATCAGCCACAAATCGTCAACCCGCCAGACAAAAAAAATCGCAGCCATCGCCAGGTCCCATGTAGGAGCTGCCGAAGGCTGCGATCTTTGGATCTTTAAAGCGCTGTGGATAACTCAGCCCTTCTTGATCTTCTCCGGCCGTTTCCAGCCATCAATGTTCTTCTGCCGCGCACGCCCTACCGCCAATTGCGCGTTATCCACATTCTGCGTAATCGTCGACCCAGCCGCCGTGGTAGCACCGTCAGAGATATCCACAGGTGCCACCAACGAGTTGTTGGAGCCAATGAACACGTCCGCGCCCAACACGGTTTTCCACTTGTTGGCGCCGTCGTAGTTGCAGGTGATGGTGCCGGCGCCAACGTTGGTGCGCGCACCGATCTCAGCGTCGCCCAGATACGTCAGGTGACCGGCCTTGGCGCCCTCGCCCATGTGCGCGTTCTTCAATTCAACGAAGTTACCCACATGCGCACGCGCTTCCAGTACGGTGCCCGGGCGCAGACGCGCGAACGGACCGGCATCGCTGCCTTCGCCGAGGATGGCACCTTCGATATGACTGTTGGCCTTGATCACCACGCCTTTACGCAGGGTGCTGTCCTTGATCACACAGTTCGGACCGATCACCACGTCATCTTCGATGACAACATTGCCTTCGAGAATCACGTTGATATCGATCAGCACGTCGCGACCCACGGTCACTTCGCCACGCACATCAAAGCGCGCCGGATCACGCAGGGTCACGCCTTGTGCCATCAAACGGCGACCGGCACGCAACTGATAATGACGCTCCAGCTCGGAGAGTTGCTTGCGATCATTGGCGCCCTGCACTTCCATCGCATCGTGCGGTTGCTCGGTGGCCACCAGCAGACCATCGTTGACCGCCATTTCGATCACGTCGGTCAGGTAGTACTCGCCCTGAGCGTTGTTGTTCGACAGGCGGCTCATCCAGTCGGCCAGACGATTGGCCGGGACTGCGAGAATGCCGGTGTTGCCCTCGGTGATCGCGCGTTGCGCTTCGCTGGCATCTTTGTGCTCAACGATTGCCGTGACTTTGCCATCGGCATCACGAACGATGCGGCCATAGCCGGTCGGGTCATCCAGCTCAACGGTGAGCAAGCCCATTTGCCCGGGCACGACTTGCTTGAGCAGACGTTGCAGGGTTTCGACTTCGATCAGCGGTACGTCACCGTAAAGGATCAGCACGGTGTCGGCAGTAATGAACGGCACAGCCTGGGCGGTAGCGTGGCCGGTGCCCAGTTGCTTGTCCTGCAGGACGAAATTCAGATCGTCAGCCGCCAGGCGTTCACGCACCACGTCGGCGCCATGGCCGATGACCACATGAATGCGCTGTGGATCAAGTTGGCGGGCACTGTGGATAACATGGCCCAACATGGAGTTGCCGGCAATCGGGTGCAACACCTTCGGCAGGGCCGAACGCATACGAGTGCCTTGACCGGCCGCGAGGATAACGATTTCAAGAGACATGACTGGCTACCAATCCTGGGTGGTCAGCAACTGCGACCGGGTTGTAAAAATCGGAAAAGAAAAAAGGGTAGCCGAGGCTACCCTTTTTTATCAATCGCACAACAAGCGGCTGACGGATTAACCGCCAAACTTCTTGCGGATCTGCTGGACGGTGCGCAGCTGAGCTGCAGCCTCGGCCAGACGTGCTGATGCAGCGCTATAGTCGAAATCCGCGCCTTTTTCGTGCAAGGCATTCTCGGCAGCCTTGAGAGCTGCTTGAGCCTGAGCTTCATCCAGATCGGCGGCACGTTGCACGGTATCGGCAAGCACCTTGACCATGTTCGGCTGAACCTCGAGGAAACCACCGGAGATGTAAAACACCTCGGGTTCCCCGCCTTGCTTGATCAGGCGGATAGGACCTGGCTTCAGATTAGTGATCAGCGGCGCGTGACCCAGAGCGATACCAAGATCACCCAGTGCACCGTGCGCAATCACCATCTCGACCAGGCCGGAAAAGATTTCCCCTTCCGCGCTGACGATATCGCAATGGACTGTCATAGCCATCTGATTGCCTCAACCTAAATTAGCGCCCGTTGCCGGGCGCCGGGATTACAGTTTCTTGGCTTTCTCGATCGCTTCTTCGATGCCGCCAACCATGTAGAACGCTTGTTCTGGCAGGTGGTCGTAGTCACCGTTGAGGATGCCTTTGAAGCCAGCAATGGTGTCTTTCAGGGAAACGTATTTACCCGAAGCACCGGTGAAGACTTCAGCCACGAAGAACGGCTGCGACAAGAAGCGCTGGATCTTACGAGCACGGTTTACCAACTGCTTGTCGGCTTCCGACAGCTCGTCCATACCCAGGATCGCGATGATGTCTTTCAGCTCTTTGTAACGTTGCAGAACGTACTGAACGCCGCGAGCGGTGTCGTAGTGGTCCTGGCCGATTACGTTCGGGTCCAGCTGGCGCGAAGTCGAATCCAGTGGATCTACCGCTGGGTAGATACCCAGGGAAGCGATGTCACGGGACAGAACGACGGTGGCGTCCAAGTGGGCGAAGGTGGTCGCTGGCGACGGGTCGGTCAAGTCATCCGCAGGTACGTATACCGCTTGGATCGAAGTGATCGAACCTTCCTTGGTGGAAGTGATACGTTCTTGCAGAACGCCCATCTCTTCAGCCAGGGTCGGCTGGTAACCTACTGCCGAAGGCATACGGCCCAGCAGTGCGGATACTTCAGTACCGGCCAGGGTGTAACGATAGATGTTGTCGACGAACAGCAGAACGTCGTTACCTTCGTCACGGAACTTCTCGGCCATGGTCAGGCCGGTCAGTGCTACGCGCAGACGGTTACCCGGCGGCTCGTTCATCTGACCGTAAACCAGTGCCACTTTGTCCAGAACGTTGGAATCCTTCATCTCGTGGTAGAAGTCGTTACCCTCACGAGTACGCTCACCCACACCGGCGAACACGGAATAACCGCTGTGCTCGATGGCGATGTTACGGATCAGTTCCATCATGTTTACGGTTTTGCCTACACCGGCACCACCGAACAGACCGACTTTACCGCCTTTGGCAAACGGGCAAACCAGGTCGATAACCTTGATGCCGGTTTCCAGCAGATCGTTGCCGCCTGCCTGTTCAGCGAACGAAGGCGCTGGACGGTGAATGCCCCAACGCTCTTCGGTGTCGATCGGGCCAGCTTCGTCGATCGGGTTACCGAGGACGTCCATGATCCGGCCCAGGGTCGCTTTACCGACCGGTACGGAAATGGCTGCGCCAGAATCGGTAACTTCCAGACCGCGCTTCAAGCCCTCGGTGGAACCCATCGCAATGGTACGAACCACGCCGTCGCCCAGCTGCTGCTGAACTTCCAGAGTGGTGCCGGCATCGCTTATTACTTTCAAAGCGTTGTAGATGCTCGGTACGCTGTCGCGTGGAAATTCCACGTCGATAACGGCGCCGATGATTTGAACGATACGTCCGCTACTCATAGCTGGATCCTCTGAATATTTGAACCGTTAAACCGCGGCAGCGCCGCCGACGATTTCCGAGATCTCTTGGGTGATCGCAGCCTGACGCGCCTTGTTGTAGATCAGCTGCAAATCGCTGATCAAATCACCGGCGTTGTCGGTAGCGTTCTTCATCGCGATCATCCGCGCAGCTTGTTCAGCCGCGTTGTTCTCGACCACCGCCTGGTAGACCTGCGACTCAACGTAGCGGACCATCAAGCCGTCAAGCAGCTCTTTGGCATCCGGTTCGTAGAGATAGTCCCAGTGGTGCTTGAGATCCTGATCCGGGGTGGCCACCAGTGGAATCAACTGCTCCACGGTAGGCTGTTGCGTCATGGTGTTGATGAACTTGTTGGACACCACGGACAGGCGGTCAATACGGCCGTCCAGGTAGGCATCCAGCATCACCTTGACGCTGCCGATCAGATCATTGATCGACGGCTCTTCACCCAGGTGGCTGATAGCTGCAACGACGTTACCGCCGAAGTTACGGAAAAAGGCCGCACCCTTGCTACCAACGACACACAGATCAATCTCGACGCCGTTTTCGCGGTTTACCGCCATGTCCTTGACCAGGGCCTTGAACAGGTTGGTGTTCAAGCCGCCGCACAGACCACGGTCACTGCTCACGACGACATAACCGACACGCTTGATGGCGCGATCGATCATGAACGGGTGGCGGTATTCCGGGTTGGCGTTGGCCAGATGCCCAATAACCTGGCGGATACGCTCCGCATAAGGACGGCTAGCAGCCATGCGCATTTGTGCCTTGCGCATTTTGCTGACCGCCACTTTTTCCATGGCGCTGGTAATCTTTTGCGTGCTTTTGATGCTCGCAATCTTACTGCGAATCTCTTTTGCGCCTGCCATGTAACACCTATCAGGTTAGCAAGCGGGAGCCTCGCGGCTCCCGCTGCGGCTTACCAGGTTTGGGTGGCCTTGAACTTCTCGATACCGGCTTTCATGCCAGCGTCGATTTCGTCATTGAAGTCACCTTTAACGTTGATCTTGGCCATCAAATCGGCGTGATCGCGGTTGAAGAAAGCGATCAGCGCTTGTTCGAAGCTGCCGATCTTGGCGATTTCAACGTCAGTCAGGAACCCACGCTCAGCGGCATACAGCGACAGCGCCATGTCAGCGATCGACATTGGTGCGTATTGCTTCTGCTTCATCAGCTCGGTAACGCGCTGACCATGCTCAAGTTGCTTACGGGTCGCTTCGTCCAGGTCAGAAGCGAACTGGGCGAATGCTGCCAGTTCACGGTACTGAGCCAGAGCGGTACGGATACCACCGGAGAGCTTCTTGATGATCTTGGTCTGAGCGGCACCACCCACACGGGATACCGAAACACCGGCGTTCACTGCAGGGCGGATGCCCGAGTTGAACATGGCCGATTCCAGGAAGATCTGACCGTCGGTGATCGAAATCACGTTGGTCGGAACGAACGCGGAAACGTCGCCAGCCTGGGTTTCGATGATCGGCAGTGCGGTCAGCGAACCGGTTTTGCCGGTCACTGCGCCGTTGGTGAACTTCTCTACGTATTCTTCCGAAACGCGGGATGCGCGCTCCAGCAGACGGGAGTGGAGATAGAACACGTCGCCTGGGTAAGCTTCACGGCCTGGTGGACGGCGCAGCAGCAGGGAAATCTGGCGGTAAGCCACTGCTTGCTTGGACAGATCGTCATAAACGATCAGCGCGTCTTCACCGCGGTCGCGGAAGAATTCACCCATGGTGCAACCGGAGTACGGTGCCAGGAATTGCAGCGCAGGAGATTCCGAAGCACTGGCAGCCACGATGATCGTGTTGGCCAGGGCGCCGTTTTCTTCCAGCTTGCGAACCACGTTGGCGATGGTCGATTGTTTCTGACCGATGGCTACGTAGACGCAGAAAATGCCGCTGTCTTTCTGGTTGATGATCGCGTCGATCGCCAGAGCGGTTTTACCGATCTGACGGTCACCGATGATCAGCTCACGCTGGCCACGGCCGACAGGGATCATGGCATCGACAGCCTTGTAGCCAGTCTGTACAGGCTGGTCTACCGACTTACGCCAGATCACGCCCGGTGCAACTTTCTCGACCGCGTCGGTCTCGGTGTTGCCCAGTGGACCTTTGCCGTCAACAGGGTTACCCAGTGCGTCGACTACGCGACCCAGCAGTTCCTTACCAACAGGAACTTCGAGGATGCGGCCGGTGCACTTGGCGCTCATGCCTTCAGCCAGAGACTGGTAAGCGCCCAATACAACGGCACCTACGGAGTCTTGCTCCAGGTTGAGGGCCATACCGTAGACGCCGCCCGGAAACTCGATCATCTCGCCGTACATGACGTCGGCCAGACCGTGAATCCGCACGATGCCGTCAGATACGCTGACGACAGTGCCTTCGTTACGGGCTTGGGAGGTCACATCGAGCTTGTCGATGCGGCCCTTGATAATTTCACTTATTTCGGAAGGATTGAGTTGCTGCATTGCTCTGCTGCCCCTTCAAACTCAAGATTTCAATGCTTCGGCAAGTTTCGCGATTTTGCCGCGAATCGAGCCATCGATAACCAGGTCGCCGGCGCGGATGACGACACCACCTATTAGGGCAGCATCCTCCGCAACTTGCAGGCGCACTTCCCGGTTGAGTCGTGCACTGAGAACCTTGGCGAGTTTGTCTTGCTGTTCTTGGTTCAATGCGAAAGCACTGGTCACTTCAACGTCTACCGACTTCTCTTGTTCGGCCTTGTACAGGTCGAAAAGAGCGGCAATCTCCGGCAGAAGCGGGAGACGGTCGTTTTCGGCAACGACATTGATGAAGTTCTGTGCCTTGGCATCAAACTTGTCGCCGCACACGTCAATAAACGTGGCGGCCTTTTCTGCGCTCGTCAGTCGCGGGGCCTTGAGCACGCGCTGCATGGTGTCATCTTGTGACACCGCTGCAGCCAGGCCGAGCATGGCTGACCAATTGGCCAGTTGCTGGTGGGCCTGAGCGTGCTCGAAGGCCGCCTTAGCGTAAGGTCGGGCCAACGTGGTCAGTTCTGCCATGATCGCCCTCGCTTAGATTTCAGCAGCCAGTTGGTTAACCAGCTCTGCGTGCGCGTTTTGATCGATTGTGGCACCCAGGATCTTCTCGGCGCCGCCGACAGCCAGCATACCCACTTGGGCGCGCAGCTTGTCTTTGACACTGTTCAGTTCCTGTTCGATCTCGGCTTGAGCCTGAACCTTCACACGGTCAGCGTCGACACGGGCCTTTTCAACGGCCTCTTCGACAATCTGGTTACCGCGTTTCTTGGCTTGCTCGATGATTTCAGCTGCCTGAGCTTTCGCTTCGCGCAGTTGCTGACCCGCTTTTTCTTGGGCCAACTCCAGGTCGCGAGCTGCTCGGCTGGCAGCGTCCAGACCATCAGCGATCTTCTTTTGACGTTCGTGCAGGGCAGTGATGACCGGAGGCCATACATACTTCATGCAGAACAGTACAAAAATCAGGAACGCAACGGACTGGCCAATCAGGGTCGCATTAATGTTCACGCCAACACCTCGCAGTTACGTTGTCCATCACATCAAATTACTCGGAAGAATCCGGGTAATTAGCCAGCGATCTGACCAACGAACGGGTTCGCAAAGGTGAAGAACAGAGCGATACCAACACCGATCATGGTTACGGCGTCGAGCAGACCGGCAACGATGAACATTTTAACTTGCAGCATTGGAACCATTTCTGGCTGACGCGCTGCGCCTTCCAGGAACTTGCCGCCCAGCAGGCCGAAACCAATTGCGGTACCCAGTGCGCCCAGGCCGATCAACAGTGCAACAGCGATAGCGGTTAGACCAACTACAGTTTCCATCTTTCCTCCCGACTTTTACGTCGTATGGTTTAGGTTTTTTAGATTAAAGCGGTAAAACAAATCGTTTCAGGTGCCCTGTGAAGAGCCCCTTCCCGTTTGACCGGGAAGGACATCAGACTAGTCGAGACTGGTCTTAATGGTTTTCTTCGTGCGCCATCGACAGGTAGACGATGGTCAGCATCATGAAGATGAACGCCTGCAGGGTGATGATCAGGATGTGGAACACAGCCCAAGCCCACTGCAGAACAACGCCCAGGCCGCTCAGCCAGAGCAGACCGCTGCCGAACATCACAGCGATCAGAATGAACACCAGCTCACCGGCATACATGTTGCCGAACAGACGCAGAGCCAGAGAGATCGGTTTAGCGATCAGGGTCACGAATTCCAGCAGGAAGTTCACCGGGATCAGCAGGGCCTGAACAAAGATGTTCTTGCTGCCGAACGGGTGCAGGGTCAGTTCGCCGATGAAGCCGCCGATGCCCTTGACCTTGATGCTGTAGAAAATGATCAGTGCGAAAACCGACAACGCCATGCCCAGGGTCGCGTTCGGGTCGGTGGTCGACACGGCGCGGAACGGGATGTGGTGATCACCGGTGATCAGGATGGCCAGCTGAGGAATCCAGTCGACCGGGATCAGGTCGACGGCGTTCATCAGGAACACCCAGACGAAGATGGTCAGTGCCAGCGGTGCAATCACCGGGCTACGGCCATGGAAGCTGTCTTTCACGCTGCCATCGACGAATTCGACCAATACTTCAACGAAGTTCTGCAAAGCACCCGGTTGACCCGAAGTCGCCTTCTTTGCCGCCATGCGGAAAAGAAAAACGAAGATCAGACCCAACGCGACCGACCAGCCGAGAGTATCGACGTGGAAAGCCCAGAAGCCCATTTCCTTGGCTTCTGCTGCGGTATGGGCAAAGCCCCAGCCGCCGTTAGGTAGCTGACCGAAGGTCAGGTTCTGCAAGTGGTGCTGGATATAGCCCGAAGCGGTTGTTTCTGCCATGGTTGCCTCAAACGCCCTAAGGTCTCGAAAGTCTTGTTCTCATCAGCAGGGGAGCGAACCAGCTGACCGACTGAGTCAGCACGAACACGCCGAATACAGCTATCGGCGCCAGTGGCTTCACACCTGCAAACACCAGCGCAAAAAGCACTGCTGTCAAAATCAGTTTGCCTGCCTCGCCGGCATAAAAAGACCGGACGATGGACTGGGCTGCTCGGGCGCCGGAAAACCGAAATGCCTTGTGAGCGAAATAAACATTGGGCAGCAAGGCTATCAGGCCTCCGCAAAGTCCCGAGTATCCGGCAACGACTCCGTGCCATTGCCAGAGCGCCAAAGCGGCAATCAGCAAAATGACAAATTGAGCCATTAACACCGGAAAAACTGCCAGGCGATGGAACGGCAGGCGGTTTGGCTTGCGGGTTTCCATCACTATTGCTCTCCAATGGTCGGCTGCCAGAATTCAATAACTTGGCATAATTTGTGCCGACAAAATGCGCGCAGAGTATAGGGGCGGTTCTGCCCCTATTCAACTGTCAGGTAGTGATTTCCGACTGCGCGCTACATGAGGAAATGTTTCAGCGGATGTGTGCGAGCACACCTTGAAGCTCATCGAGCGAGTTATAACCGATCACCAACTGACCCTTTCCCTTCTTGCCGTGGCGAATCTGCACCGCAGAGCCTAGGCGCTCGGCCAGACGCTGTTCGAGACGGGCGATATCCGGGTCGGGTTTGCTGGCTTCCACAGGCTCCGGTTTACCACTCAACCACTGGCGAACCAGTGCTTCAGTTTGGCGCACGGTCAGGCCGCGTGCGACAACATGTCGCGCCCCTTCGACCTGCTGATTGTCCGGCAGACCGAGCAATGCACGGGCATGACCCATTTCCAGGTCGCCGTGGGACAGCATGGTCTTGATGACTTCCGGCAGCGCAATCAGACGCAACAGGTTGGCCACTGTGACGCGGGACTTGCCCACCGCTTCGGCGACCTGTTGCTGCGTCAGCTGGAATTCCTGCTGCAAACGCTGCAAGGCCACCGCTTCTTCGATCGGGTTGAGGTCTTCGCGCTGGATGTTCTCGATCAGCGCGATGGCGATCGCGGTTTCATCCGGTACATCACGGACCATCGCCGGGATGGTTTCCTGGCCGGCCTGCTGGCTCGCGCGCCAGCGGCGTTCACCGGCGATGATTTCAAAGCGGCCACCGCCAATCGGGCGCACCACGATCGGCTGCATCACGCCTTGTGCCTTGATCGACAGCGCCAGCTCTTCCAGCGCCTGCGGATCCATGTCGCGACGCGGCTGGTACTTGCCACGCTGCAGCAGATCCAGCGGCAGGTGCTGCAGCTCACGGGTATCAGCCTGCGCGGCTTGTTCTTCCAGCGCGCTGACGGTCGGACCACTCAGCAGTGCATCCAGTCCACGTCCGAGACCTCGTTTCTTGACGGCCATGGGGATTCCTTAAGTTGCCTGAGCGGCGGCGATGCGTGAATTTTTGCGCTGACGACGAACCATCTCGCCGGCCAGGGCCAGGTAAGCCAGGGCGCCGCGCGATTGCTTGTCGTAAGCCAGCGCCGGCATGCCGTAGCTTGGCGCTTCGGCCAGACGGATGTTGCGCGGGATCACCGTATCGTAAAGCTGATCGCCGAAGTGTTCCTTGAGCTGCGCCGAAACGTCGTTCATCAGGCTCAGGCGCGGGTCGTACATGGTGCGCAGCAAACCTTCGACTTTCAGGTTCGGATTGAGCAGTTCGGCGATGCGCTTGATGTTATCCACAAGGTCGCTCAGACCTTCGAGCGCAAAGTACTCGCACTGCATGGGGATAATTACCCCGTCAGCAGCGACCAGTGCGTTCAGCGTCAGCATCGACAGCGACGGTGGGCAGTCGATCAAAATGTAATCGTAGTTTTCACGGATCGGCGCCAGCGCGCTGCGCAGACGACTTTCCTTCATCTGCATTTCCAGCAGCACCACTTCAGCCGCCGTCAGATCGCGGTTGGCCGGCAGCAGTTGATAACCGCCATGCTCGGAATAGTGCATGGCCTGGGCCAGATCGCATTCGCCGATCAGCAGGTCGTAGACCGAGTTTTCCAGGCCGTGTTTATCCACACCGCTACCCATGGTGGCGTTGCCCTGTGGATCGAGATCGATCAACAGCACCCGGCGCTTGGTCGCGACCAGGGATGCTGCGAGGTTGATGCAGGTGGTGGTCTTGCCCACACCACCCTTTTGGTTCGCTATCGCGAATACCTTAGCCATTCTTGCTTGTGTTCCCAATCATGCCGTGCGGCGCAGTATCAGCAGATGGCGTTGGCCTTGGCAACCGGGTACGGCCAGGGCGTGTTCGCTATCGAGTTTGAAGTCTGCCGGCAATGCTACCAGCTCATCGGCCGGATGAACGCCCTTCATTGCCAGCCAGCGTGTATCGGCATCGCCGAGATGGCGAGTCCAGTTGGTGAAGTTCTCCATGCTGCTGAACGCCCGGGAAATGATCCCGTTGAACGGCTCTGCAGGCTGGAAAGCTTCGACACGACTGTGGATAACTTGCAGGTTATCCAGTTTGAGTTCGAGTTTGACCTGAGTCAGGAAGCGGGTTTTCTTGCCATTGCTGTCCAGACAGGTCACTTGCGAGTCCGGATACAGGATCGCCAACGGGATCCCCGGCATGCCGCCGCCGCTGCCGACGTCGAGCCAGCGACCGTTTTCGATGAACGACATCACGCTGAGACTATCGAGCAAGTGGCGCGAAACCATTTCGTCCGGATCGCGCACAGCGGTCAGGTTGTAGGCCTGGTTCCATTTGATCAACAGGGCCAGATAACCCAGCAGCAATTCGTGCTGGGTTTCAGTGAGGTTGACACCGAGCTCGCGGGCTCCTGTGGATAACTCTTCGGCGTGTTGCGAAGTGACCTTAGAACTCAAGCGCTTTGCTCCAACTGACGGCCCGCGCCGCGTTTTTTCAAATGAATCATCAACAGCGAAATCGCTGCCGGGGTCACACCCGGGATCCGCGAAGCCTGGCCCAGCGTCTCTGGTCGAGTCGCGCCGAGCTTGCTCTGGATCTCCTTGGAGAGACCGGAAATGTTGGTGTAATCGATATCCACAGGCAATTTCGTGTCTTCACTGGCGCGCAGACGGGCGATTTCGTCCTGTTGACGGTCGATGTAACCGGCGTATTTGGTCTTGATTTCAACCTGCTCGGCAACCTGTGGATCTTCGGCGCCGTTGCCGGTCACTTCGACCAGACCAGCGTAGTCGATTTCCGGACGGCTCAAGAGGTTGAGCAAGTTGTATTCGTGGGTCAGCGGCGTGCCGAATTTCTCGGCAATCGCATCGCCCTGCTGCGTGTTCGGGCGAACCCAGGTGCTTTTCAGGCGCTGCTCTTCGAGTTCGATGCTTTCGCGCTTCTTGCAGAAGGCCGCCCAACGCGCGTCATCGACCAAACCGAGCTCGCGACCTTTTTCGGTCAAACGCAGGTCGGCGTTGTCCTCGCGCAGGATCAGGCGGTATTCGGCACGGGAAGTGAACATGCGGTACGGCTCTTGGGTACCGAGGGTAATCAGGTCGTCGACCAATACACCGATGTACGCTTCATCGCGACGCGGGCACCAGGCTTCTTTGCCCTTGGCGCGCAGTGCGGCGTTGGCGCCAGCGAGCAAACCTTGCGCGCCAGCTTCTTCGTAACCGGTGGTGCCGTTGATTTGCCCGGCGAAGAACAGACCGCCGATGACTTTGGTTTCGAGGCTGTACTTCAAATCTCGCGGATCGAAGTAGTCGTACTCGATCGCATAACCCGGACGCACGATGTGCGCGTTTTCCATGCCGCGAATCGATTGCACGATCTGCAATTGCACGTCGAACGGCAAGCTTGTGGATATCCCGTTCGGATACAGCTCATGGGTGGTCAAACCTTCCGGTTCGATAAACACCTGATGGCTTTCCTTGTCGGCAAAGCGGTGGATCTTGTCTTCGATCGACGGGCAATAGCGCGGGCCGATGCCTTCGATTTCACCGGCAGCGGAATACATCGGCGAACGATCGAGATTCGCAGCAATGATTTCGTGGGTGCGGGCGTTGGTGTGCGTAATCCAGCAACTGACCTGGCGTGGATGCTGTTCTTTGTTGCCCATGAACGACATCACCGGGATCGGCGTATCGCCCGGTTGCTCGGTCATCACCGAGAAATCCACAGATTTGCCGTCGATACGCGGCGGTGTACCGGTTTTCAAGCGACCGACACGCAGTGGCATCTCACGCAGACGGTGAGCCAGGGCGATCGACGGTGGGTCACCGGCGCGACCGCCGGAAAAATTCTGCAAACCGATGTGGATAAGTCCGCCGAGGAACGTACCGGTGGTCAACACCACGGAATCGGCGAAGAACCGCAGACCCATTTGCGTGACAACACCGCGGACTTGTTCCTGCTCGACGATCAGGTCATCAGCAGCTTGTTGAAATATCCACAGGTTCGGCTGATTTTCCAGAATTTCGCGGACAGCGGCCTTGTACAAAATCCGGTCAGCTTGCGCACGGGTCGCCCGTACAGCCGGGCCTTTGCGGCTGTTCAACACGCGAAACTGGATGCCGCCCTTATCGGTAGCCATGGCCATCGCGCCGCCGAGGGCATCGATTTCCTTGACCAGATGGCTTTTGCCAATGCCACCGATGGCCGGGTTGCAACTCATGGCACCGAGGGTTTCCACGTTATGCGTCAGCAACAGGGTTTTTGCCCCCATACGTGCTGAGGCCAGTGCTGCCTCGGTACCGGCATGACCGCCGCCGATGACGATCACTTCAAAACGGGAAGGGAAATCCACCACGCACCTCGTGCCTGCTTAAGTAGGTAATTCAGGAATAGTTTGAGATCAGGTTTTTGAACCTGGTCGACAAGTATAGGGACTTCGCCCTTCCTAAAGAACCCTTTGCACAAAATTTAACCAGCTGTGGAGAACTCGAGGTTAAAAGAATAAAAAAGAGAGAAATTTATAAAACCTTTGTTTTTATGTTTATTTCTACTGAGCCTACTTTCTGTGGATAGATCTCTACAGGCCTTTGTTTTCAATATGTACAGAGATTCAAAACCCTGTGTTCATGTGCCAATGAGGGCCTTGGATAACCGGTTTAAGCCTGTGGATGAAAGGGGTGGTTATCCACAGAGGGGTTTATGTCCAGTTTTCAGGCCCTGTTATCAACTGCCCTTAGTGGCAGTTATTCACAGGGCTTAATCCACAGAAAAACGATAAAACGCCTTTTCCAGAGTGCAAAAAAACACCAGCGAGGGTTCGCTGGCGATAAAGAAGCCGATGGAGGGAAGTGCGCGGGCTATTGTGAGAGAACGTAACAGGGGCTAATAATAGGCATTATCATTAACTCGTCAGTTTTCCCCATGTCCCTACCCGCCCACACTGCTGCGATCGAGCGAATCTACGAGCAACACCATTCGTGGCTACATGGCTGGCTCAAGGGAAAATTGCATGACGCCTGCGATGCAGCCGATGTGGCGCATGACACGTTCGTGCGGATTCTGGCGGCACGTAATGCCGCACAGATTCGCGAGCCACGTGATTATCTGGCGACCATTGCACGCGGTCTGGTGATTGACCGCTATAGAAGACAGGCTATCGAAGCCGCCTATTTGCAGACCCTCGCGGCTCGACCGGAAGCCACTGCCATCAGCGAGGAAGACAAGGCGCTGATCATCGAAACCCTGGTCGCTGTGGATAAAGCCTTGGCCGGGCTTGGCGCCAGAAGCCAAAAAATCTTTATGCTCTCGCAGATCGATGGCCTGACTTATCAACAGATCGCTCTGCAATTGAAGGTTTCGCTGACCACGGTGAAGAAGCACATGATCCGCGCCCTGACGGAGTGTGCCCTGATCATGGCGCAACGTTGATGGCCATCGCCCCCAATCGCCAGATCTTCGAAGCAGCCGCCAGTTGGTACGTACAGTTTCAGGCAGATCCACCAACGCTCGCCGAACAGAAGGCCTGGCAGTTGTGGATAGATAGCGACCCGGCGCATCTGGCGGCGTGGAACCAGATGGAACAATTGCAGCGCCACCTCGGCACGCTGCCACAGGATCTGAAACGTCGCGCATTAAATACCGGTCAGCAACGTCGCCAAGTGCTGAAATTGTTGCTGCTCGCAGCGGGAACGGGGTTCGTTGGCTGGAATGTTCAGCAACACACTTCCTTGGGAAATGTCTGGGCCGACTACAAAACCGGCGTTGGCCAGCGTCGCAATATCACATTGGCGGATGGCAGCCAGATTCAACTCAACACCGACACTGCCATTGACGTGTCTTTCGACCCGGCACAGCGACTGATTCGCCTGCGCTCCGGCGAGATCCTCATTCAAACCGGAAAACTGGGTGATCAACGGCCCTTTTTCGTCGAAACCCGAGATGGCCGGATTCAAGCATTGGGCACCCGTTTTTCCGTTCACCAGTTATCGAGCTCAACCCGTGTTGGAGTGCTGGAAGACCGGGTCAGTGTTCAGCCCGGTGATACTTCAACGACCGCAAAAATCTTGCAGGCAGGCGAAGGCGCTAATTTTGATCGTCAGCACATAGGACTCATTCATCCGTTCAAATCCTCCGAAGTGGCGTGGATCAACGGTCAATTGATCGTCCTCGATGCACGCTTGGGCGATGTGATTGAAGAATTGGGCCGTTATCGCAGCGGGGTTTTGCATTGCGACGCGCGTGCCCGGGAGCTGCGGGTTTCCGGGACATTCCGCCTCAATTCAACCGACGCTGTCCTGGCCAATCTTCAGGCGTCACTGCCGATCAACGTGCGCTATTTCAGCCGTTACTGGGTATCGATCAGCCACAACGCTTGATCGAAATGTCACCTGGGCAAAATAAATCGACAACAGGGTTATCTTTTTTTGCCCTGACCCGGCCCTACAGGTAATCGCGATAAACGCGGCTCTTTGCCACCTTCAGGGCTTATCCACACATGCGTCTTCCCACGTTTCGTCAGCGTTTTTCCTACCACTGCATTGCTTACAGCCTCCTAATGACCAGTGCCGCTTCCTGCCTGGTGGTCAGCCATAACGCCGTTGCTGCATCGGCAGCCCAGCGTTATGCCATCGCCGCCGGCCCGCTGGACAATGCATTGAGCCAGTTCGCCTCGGCCGCAAACGTGATCCTGTCATTCTCGCCGCAACAAACCAGCCGATTGCGCAGTGCCGGGTTGAACGGCAATTTCACCGTCGACCAGGGATTCGCCCAACTGCTGCAAGGCTCGGGTTTGCAAGCCGTACCGCAGGCGCCGGGCAGTTACATTATGCAGGCGCTGCCAAACGGTGATTCGCTAGAGCTGGCCCCAACCAACATCAATGGTCAGTTGGCCAACCCGATGAATCTGGATTACGCGGCGGACGTCGGATACAAGGCGCAGAACAGTCGAATCGGTACGAAAACCAGTACGCCTTTGTCGGAAACGCCGCGTTCGGTGTCAGTCGTCACCGCCCAGCGCATGAAAGATCAGAAATCTCAGACACTCACCGAGGTGCTCGGCTACGTGCCGGGGATCTTTGCCCCACCGTTCGCCGCCGGCGACAGCCTGGCCGGAGACCTGTTCTATATTCGCGGTTTCAACGCCACCGATTACGGCTACGGTCTGTTGCGCGATGGACTACGCGTTCAGGGCAATCGTTATGACACCAGCACCGAGCCTTACGGGCTGGAGCGGGTAGAGATTTTCCGCGGCCCATCTTCTCTGCTGTATGGGGAAAACGCTCCGGGCGGTCTGGTCAATCTGGTGAGCAAACGACCGACCGCCGCACCGCAAGCCGAAGTGCAATTGGGTTATGGATCGAACAATCGCCGGCAGATCGGCGTCGATGTCTCCGGCCCGCTCAATGACAGCGGCAACGTGCTCGGACGCGTGGTGATGCTTGGCCGCAAGTCCGACACCCAGACCGACCACGTACCGGATGACCGAATCTACATCGCGCCATCGCTGACCCTGAATTTCGACGATTACAACACGCTGACCCTGCTGGCCAACTACCAGAAGGATCACACCAACATGGAACTTGGCCTACCGGCCGCCGGCACTTTGCTGACGAACCCCAACGGCAAGTTATCCAAGGGCACCATGCTCGGCGACCCGGACTGGAATACCTTCGAACGGGAAACCTGGAGCACAGGTTACGAGTTCAGCCACTCGTTCAACGACGATTGGCAGTTCCGCCAGAATTCGCGCTACATGCAGTCGCGCATTACCCGCCACGAAACCTGGCCGGGCAACCTCAACAACGCCGGGTTTGGCACACGCCTGAACATGACGGCGTACGATCGCTTCAACAAATCGATGGTGTACTCGCTGGATAACCAGTTGGAAGGCAAATTCCAGGTCGGTGGTCTGGAGAACACCGTGCTGTTCGGCGCCAGCTATGACCGTACCTCGTTCAATCAGGACTGGAACGCTGGCATCGTCGGGCCAATCGATGTGTATAACCCGATTTACCTGCGCGATCCGACCACACCGATTGCGGTGCAAAACACCTTGCTTGAGCAACAGATGAAAGGGGTTTATGCACAGATCCAGAGCAAGTATGACCATTGGCTGTTCCTGCTCGGTGGCCGTCAGGATTGGGTCGACAGTGATTTTCGCGACAAGGTCGCTCAGTCGAGCGACATCAGTTCCGAGGACAAGAAGTTCACCTATCAGGGCGGGGTGATGTATCAGTTCGACAATGGCATGACGCCGTATGTCAGCTATTCCACCTCGTTCGTGCCGGTGCAGCAGATCTCCAATGCCGGCGCGCCGCTCGATCCGATCACCAGCAGCCAATATGAAGTGGGCCTGAAGTACGAACCGATCGGCTGGGACACCGCGTTCACGGCGTCGGTGTACGACCTGCGCAAAAAGGACGACACCTACTTCGACGCCACTACATCGAGCTACCGCCAGGTGGGCGAAAGCCGTTCCAAGGGTGTGGAACTGGAGCTCAACAGCAACCTGACGCAGAACCTCAACGTCACTGCGGCTTATACCTACACCGACGCGCGAATCACCAAGGATGCCGCGACGTCATTGGTCAAAGGCCATCAAATGACCGGCGTGCCGCGTAATCAGGCCTCGGTCTGGGCGAAATACCGCTTCCTCGATGGCGATCTGAAAGGTTTATATGTGGGTGGCGGTGTGCGTTATTTCGACAGTGCCTTCGCTTACACCTCGCCTTCTCTGTACGGAAAGCTGGATGCCGGCGACGTTACCTTGGTGGATGCGGCCATCGGTTATCAGATCGATACGCACTGGAGCGTCGACCTGAATGCGAAGAACCTGTTCGACAAGGAATATGTGTCGGGTTGCAACGACGCGGGCCGTTGCTACTGGGGTGAAGATCGCACCCTGCTCGGTACGGTTTCCTATAACTGGTAAAACGAAAAAGGGGCTGTGGATAAATTGTCCACGGCCCCCTTTGTCATTTACCGATACAGAAACTGGAAAAAATTCGTCCCAACAGATCATCAGAGCTAAAAGCCCCGGTTATTTCGCCGAGGGAATGCTGAGCCTGGCGCAAATCCTCCGCCAGTAACTCTCCGGCGCCAGCCAAGGTCAGCTGGGCGCGGCCGTGTTCCAGTGCCGCGCTGGCGTGGCGCAAAGCCTCCAGATGCCGGCGGCGTGCGCTGAAACTGCTTTCCGAGGTTTGCTCGTAACCCATGCACGCCTTGAGATGATCGCGCAACAGGTCCAGGCCTTCACCGGCCGACTTAGCACTGAGGCTGATGGTCACGTGCCCGTCTTCACTGGTTTCCAGAACAATGGCCTCGCCAGTTAGATCGGCTTTGTTGCGGATCAAGGTGACTTTGGCCGGATCCGGCCGGGTTTCGAGGAATTCCGGCCACAGGGCAAACGGATCCAGCGCTTCCGGCGCGGTCGCATCGACCACTAACAACACTCGGTCGGCTTCACCAATGGCTTTCAATGCCCGTTCAACCCCGATCTTTTCCACATGATCATCGGTATCACGCAGGCCAGCGGTATCGACAACGTGCAACGGCATGCCGTCGATGTGGATATGTTCACGGAGGATGTCGCGAGTGGTGCCGGCGATCTCGGTAACGATTGCCGCTTCCCGTCCTGCCAACGCATTCAACAAGCTCGACTTGCCAGCATTCGGCCTACCGGCAATCACCACGGTCATTCCATCGCGCAGCAACGCGCCCTGCCCGGCTTCGCGCAGCACTGTGGATAATTCATCGCGCACTTTGTCGAGCATGCTCAGCACATGGCCATCGGCGAGGAAGTCGATTTCTTCTTCCGGGAAATCGATGGCGGCTTCGACGTAGATGCGCAGGCCGATCAGCTGTTCGGTCAAGTTATGCACACGTTGCGAGAACGCGCCCTGCAGAGAACGCAGCGCATTACGTGCAGCCTGTGCAGAACTGGCTTCGATCAAATCGGCAATCGCCTCGGCTTGCGCCAGGTCGAGTTTGTCATTGAGGAAGGCGCGTTCGCTGAATTCCCCCGGGCGCGCCAGACGGCAGCCCAGTTCCAGGCAGCGCTTGAGCAACATGTCCAGAACGATCGGGCCGCCATGGCCCTGCAGTTCCAGAACGTCTTCACCGGTGAACGAGTTCGGCCCGGGAAAATACAGCGCCAGACCTTCGTCGAGCACCTGTTTGTCGTCAGTGAAAAACGGGCCGTAATGGGCGTAACGCGGTTTCAGTTCGCGGCCGCTGATGGCTTTTGCCGCCACGCTGGCCAACGGCCCGGAAATACGGACGATGCCCACACCACCACGACCTTGAGCGGTGGCGACAGCGGCGATGGTTTCACGAGGTACGCTCATTAACCGGAATCCAGACAAAAATGACAGATAGCAAAACGCCCCACTAGGGGGCGTTTTGAGTGGTTATCCACAGTGTAAATCAAGCGGCTGCTTTGGTAGCCCGTTCGATCTTACGTGTGATGTACCACTGTTGGGTGATGGACAGGCAGTTGTTCACAACCCAGTACAGCACCAGACCCGCCGGGAACCACAGGAAGAAGAAGGTGAAGATGATTGGCATCATTTTCATGACCTTCGCCTGCATCGGATCCGGAGGAGTCGGGTTCAGCTGCTGCTGGATAAACATGGTTGCGCCCATGATGATCGGCAGAATGAAGAACGGATCCTTGATCGACAGGTCAGTGATCCACAGCATGAACGGCGCCTGGCGCATTTCCACGCTTTCCAGCAGAACCCAGTACAGCGAAAGGAAAACCGGCATCTGCACGAGGATTGGCAAGCAACCACCCAGCGGATTGATCTTCTCTTTCTTGTACAGCTCCATCATGGCTTGCGACATTTTCTGCCGGTCATCGCCATGTTGCTCTTTCAGCGCAGCCAGTTTCGGTGCAACGGCACGCATGCGCGCCATCGATTTGTAGCTGGCAGCCGACAGAGGGAAGAACAGACCCTTGATCAGCATGGTCAGGAAAATGATCGACCAGCCCCAGTTACCAACGATCGCGTGGATGTGTTGCAGCAACCAGAAGATTGGCTGGGCAATGAACCACAGAATGCCGTAGTCGACGGTCAGTTCCAGACCTGGGGACAACTCTTTCAGCACAGCCTGGCTTTTCGGACCGGCATACAGCACAGCGCTGGTTTCAACTTTGGCACCTGGTGCAGCGGTCAGTGTTGGACCGGTGTAACCGATGATGTAGTTGCCTTTGCTGTCTTTACGGGTCTGAACGACGTTGTTTTCGCCTTTCGCCGGAATCCACGCGGTCACGAAGTAGTGTTGCAGCCAGGCTACCCAACCACCGGTGACGGTTTCTTTCAGTTGCGCCTTGTCCATGTCCTTCATGGACACTTTCTTGTACGGCTCCGAACTTGTCCACAGGGCAGCGCCTAGGTAAGTCGCGGTGCCAGTAGCAGTGGTGGACGAAGGGTCAGCGCTGTTATCACGCTTCAACTGAGCAAACATTGCGCCGTTCCAGGGCTGAGCGCTCTGGTTATCCACAATGTAGGAAACGGCTACATCATACAGGCCGCGTTTCAGGGTGAAACGCTTGATGTAATTGACGCCGTCCTTGCTGAACTTCAGGTCTACGACCAGTTGGTCCTGACCGTCAGCCAGTTGATAAGTCTTCTTCTCCGAGGAGTAGATCGGACGACCGGCCGGATTTGCGTCCGGGCCGTTGGTGCCGATCAGACCGCTTTGGGCCAGATAAACACGTTCGCCGCCGTTATCGAACAGCTGGAACGGAACATCAGGACGATCCTGACGACGTGGATACAGAGGCAAGGTCAGTTGAGCAACATCACCACCTTGTGGATCGATCGCGAGATCGAGCACGTCGGTTTTGATCTGGATCAGATCCTTGCTGGCGGCTACCGGCGTTTCGGCAGGTGCGCTGGTATCGCTAGCGGCGCGCGGAATATCGTCACTGGCGGCAGCATTATTGCCAGTGGCGGTGTCCGGCAAACCGGATGTAGTCGTACTGGAAGCAACATTCTGAGTCGGCAGGGCAGCCTGACCGTAGTCCTGGTTCCATTTAAGGACCATAACGTAGGCCACGATTGCCAGGGCGACGATCAGGATCGTGCGTTTGATATCCATGATTACTCGGCCATCGAAGAAGAACGGGAGGTAGGGATAGGTGGAACCGGGTCATAACCACCGGGATTCCACGGATGACAGCGACCTAAACGACGAAAGGTCAGCCAGCCACCGCGCAGAAGGCCATGATTTTCGATGGCTTCATACGCGTAGCAGGAACAACTGGGGTAGAAACGACAGTGGCTGGCCATCAAAGGACTAATGGCATAGCGATAAAACTGGATCGGAACGAGGGCCAGTTTACGCATCGGTACTGTCTACCCCTACAGTTTCGGTTTTGACTTCTGGAACTGGCTTGCTGCGTGCCAGACGCTTCCAGAGCTTGCCGAAATGCTGAATCAATTCGGGGTTTTCTACATCGCCCAGACCTTTGCGCGCGACGATAACGATGTCCCAGCCGACCAGTGAATCCTGGTGCAGACGGAACGATTCGCGCATCAAACGTTTGAGGCGATTGCGCTCAACGGAGAGCTTTACGCTCTTTTTCCCGATAACCAGCCCGAGACGGGGGTGATCAAGATCGTTGTTGCGTGCAAGGAGCAGGAGATTTTTCCCCGGAACCTTGCCGGTAGGGGAGTCAAAGACTGCCTTGAAATGCCGGGGGGTAAGCAAACGCTTTTCCCGACTGAAGTCCTGACTCACCTCCAGTACCGGATTATCAAACTGCCAGACGCGCACGACCTTTGGCGCGGCGACGCGACAGGACAGCACGGCCGTTCTTGGTAGCCATGCGAGCACGGAAGCCGTGGGTACGGGCGCGTTTGATAGTGCTTGGTTGGAAAGTACGTTTCATTGTCGTGTTACCTGGTTCGTCCACAACGGGCCGGAATGGCCCCCGTTTTAAGAGACCGGGGATTCTAGAGAAAGCAAGCCCTCAGGTCAATTTCCAACCAGCGTTTCCTTATAAATAGATCTCGAGGTGTTCTTTGCCTGATCACCCGCTCGCCATACATAAAAATAAAGAAGGGAATTATTTAAAGCTTTTCTGTAAAGCTTATAAAAGCTAGGCACGCCATCCTCTGTGGATAACTGCCATCAAGCCTTGTTTCACCTGATGTACAGCGAATGACAACTACAGTGGAAAACCGTGTTCAGCCTGTGCTGCGCTGTCGGATAACCTGTGTGTGGAATGGCCTGTTATCCACAGGCAGGTTATCCACCGAGTTCAACCCCCAGTTTTCCAGTGCCCTTAGAGGCGGTTATCCACAGAGCTTATTCACACACCGTTGGTCGCTTTCTCATCGGTTAACGCATTGATAAATCATGGTCACCGCGCAACCTGCATGTGGATAAGTGGGCGGCTCGCCGCTACAATGGCCGCTTGTTTTTGCCTCACCGGCTTTCAACTTAGGGGATATCCGTGTCAGTGGAACTTTGGCAGCAGTGCGTGGAGCTTTTGCGCGAGGAGCTGCCTGCCCAACAATTCAACACCTGGATCCGTCCACTACAGGTCGAAGCCGAAGGCGACGAGTTGCGCGTCTACGCACCGAACCGTTTTGTGCTGGACTGGGTCAACGAAAAGTATCTGGGCCGCGTCATTGAACTGCTGGATGAGCATGGCAACGGCATGGCGCCCGCGCTTTCCTTATTAATAGGCAGCAAACGCAGTTCCGCTCCGCGTGCCGCACCGAACGCGCCGCTGGCGGCCGCGCAGGTTTCCCAGGCCCAGGCAAATGCCGCACCTGTGAGCGCACCCGCACCTACCCAAGCGCCAGCACCGGCGGCCAAGCGCTCGACGCAGAAAAGCCCCGAGGTCAGCGACGAACCGTCTCGCGACAGTTTCGACCCAATGTCCGGCGCGGCTTCGCAACAGGCGCCGGTTCGCGCCGAACAGCGCACCGTGCAGGTCGAAGGTGCGCTCAAACACACCAGCTACCTGAACCGCACCTTCACCTTTGAAAACTTCGTCGAAGGTAAGTCCAACCAGCTCGCCCGTGCGGCGGCCTGGCAAGTGGCGGATAACCCAAAGCACGGCTATAACCCACTGTTCCTTTATGGTGGCGTTGGCCTGGGTAAAACTCACTTGATGCACGCGGTGGGCAACCACCTATTAAAGAAGAACCCGAATGCCAAGGTCGTGTACCTGCATTCCGAGCGTTTCGTGGCCGACATGGTCAAGGCGCTGCAACTGAACGCGATCAACGAGTTCAAGCGTTTCTACCGTTCGGTGGATGCTCTGTTGATTGACGACATTCAGTTCTTCGCCCGCAAAGAGCGCTCGCAAGAAGAGTTTTTCCACACCTTCAACGCCCTGCTTGAAGGTGGCCAGCAGGTCATTCTCACCAGTGACCGCTACCCGAAAGAAATCGAAGGCCTTGAAGAACGTCTCAAATCCCGCTTCGGCTGGGGCCTGACCGTTGCCGTCGAGCCGCCGGAACTGGAAACCCGCGTCGCGATCTTGATGAAGAAGGCCGACCAGGCCAAAGTCGACTTGCCGCACGACGCCGCATTCTTCATTGCCCAACGCATTCGCTCCAACGTCCGAGAGCTGGAAGGCGCGCTGAAACGCGTGATCGCCCACTCGCACTTCATGGGCCGCGACATCACCATCGAGTTGATTCGCGAATCCCTGAAAGACCTGTTGGCGCTGCAAGACAAACTGGTCTCTGTGGATAACATTCAGCGCACCGTCGCCGAGTACTACAAGATCAAGATTTCGGACTTGCTGTCCAAGCGCCGTTCGCGCTCGGTAGCGCGCCCGCGTCAGGTGGCCATGGCGTTGTCCAAGGAACTGACCAACCACAGCCTGCCGGAAATCGGCGACGTGTTTGGCGGCCGTGACCACACCACCGTGTTGCACGCCTGCCGCAAGATCAACGAACTTAAGGAATCCGACGCGGACATCCGCGAGGACTACAAGAACCTGCTGCGTACACTGACCACTTGATGAACACCAGCGCAGCTTATTAAGGCAAGGGACTAGACCATGCATTTCACCATTCAACGCGAAGCCCTGTTGAAACCCCTGCAACTGGTCGCAGGCGTCGTCGAGCGTCGACAGACCTTGCCGGTACTGTCCAACGTGCTGTTGGTAGTCGAAGGCCAGCAGCTGTCGCTGACCGGTACCGACCTCGAAGTCGAACTGGTCGGTCGTGTGCAACTTGAAGAGCCTGCGGAAACAGGTTCCATCACCGTGCCTGCGCGCAAGCTGATGGACATCTGCAAAAGCCTGCCCAACGATGCGCTGATCGACATCAAGGTCGACGAGCAGAAGCTGGTGGTGAAGGCTGGCCGTAGCCGTTTCACCCTGTCGACGTTGCCCGCCAACGATTTCCCGACCGTTGAAGAAGGTCCGGGCTCGCTGACTTGCAGCCTTGAGCAAAGCAAACTGCGTCGCCTGATCGAGCGCACCAGCTTCGCCATGGCCCAGCAGGATGTTCGTTACTACCTCAACGGCATGTTGCTGGAAGTGTCGAGTGGGCTGATGCGTGCCGTTGCCACCGATGGTCACCGCTTGGCCATGTGCAGCATGAAAGCCGCGATCGACCACCCTGATCGTCATCAGGTCATTGTTCCGCGTAAAGGTATTCTGGAATTGGCGCGCCTGCTGACTGAGCCGGAGGGCACGGTTGCCATCGTTCTCGGCCAGCACCATATCCGCGCTACCACCGGCGAATTCACCTTCACCTCGAAACTGGTCGACGGCAAGTTCCCGGATTACGAGCGCGTTCTGCCGAAGGGCGGCGACAAGCTGGTATTGGGCGATCGTCAGGCGCTGCGTGAAGCGTTCAGCCGTACCGCGATTCTGTCCAACGAGAAGTACCGTGGTATCCGTTTGCAACTGGCCAACGGTCAGTTGAAAATCCAGGCAAACAACCCGGAGCAGGAAGAAGCGGAAGAAGAAGTGGGCGTTGAATACAACGGCGGCTCGCTGGAAATCGGTTTCAACGTGAGCTATCTGCTCGACGTGCTGGGCGTGATGACCACCGAGCAGGTTCGTCTGATCCTGTCCGACTCCAACAGCAGTGCGCTGGTGCAAGAGTCCGACAACGACGATTCGGCTTACGTTGTCATGCCGATGCGTCTGTAATCAGCTGACCCTGGATGTCCTTAAGTCGTGTTTCGGTCACCGCGGTGCGCAATTTGCACCCGGTGACCTTCTCCCCCTCCCCCCGCATCAACATTCTTTACGGCGCCAACGGCAGCGGCAAAACCAGTGTTCTGGAAGCCATTCATCTGCTGGGGCTTGCCCGTTCGTTTCGTAGCACGCGTCTGTTGCCGGTCATCCAGTACGAACAACTCGCCTGTACCGTGTTTGGTCAGGTTGAATTGGCCGAGGGTGGCCACAGTGCGTTGGGAATCTCGCGCGATCGTCAAGGCGAGTTCCAGATCCGCATCGACGGGCAGAACGCCCGCAGCGCTGCGCAACTGGCGGAGATCCTGCCACTGCAGTTGATCAACCCCGACAGCTTCCGCCTGCTCGAAGGTGCACCGAAGATTCGCCGGCAGTTTCTCGACTGGGGCGTGTTCCACGTTGAGCCACGGTTCATGGCTACCTGGCAGCGTTTGCAGAAGGCCTTGCGCCAGAGAAACTCCTGGCTGCGGCATGGTACACTTGACGCCGTTTCGCAAGCGGTTTGGGACAGGGAACTGTGCCAGGCCAGCGCTGAAATCGATGAATACCGCCGCGCTTACATCAAAGCCTTGAAACCAGTCTTTGAACAAACCTTGAGCGAACTGGTTGAGCTCGAAGGTTTGACGCTCAGCTATTACCGAGGCTGGGACAAAGACCGGGAATTGAGCGCCGTACTGGCTGGGTCCCTGCAACGGGATCAGCAAATGGGTCATACCCAGGCCGGACCGCAACGGGCTGATTTGCGTCTTAGATTGGGCGCACACAACGCCGCGGACATTTTGTCCCGGGGTCAGCAGAAGTTGGTGGTCTGTGCACTGCGGATTGCCCAAGGTCACCTGGTCAGCCAGGCCCGCCGCGGTCAGTGTATTTATCTGGTGGATGACTTGCCGTCCGAGCTGGACGAGAGCCACCGTCGCGCGCTGTGCCGCTTGCTGGAAGACTTACGCTGCCAGGTGTTTATCACCTGTGTAGATCACGAATTATTGAGGGAAGGCTGGCAGACGGAAACGCCAGTCGCTTTGTTCCACGTGGAACAGGGCCGTATCACCCAGACCCACGACCATCGGGAGTGAAGGCATTGAGCGAAGAAAATACGTACGACTCAACGAGCATTAAAGTGCTGAAAGGCCTGGATGCCGTACGCAAACGTCCCGGTATGTACATTGGTGACACCGACGATGGCAGCGGTCTGCACCACATGGTGTTCGAAGTGGTCGACAACTCGATCGACGAAGCCCTCGCTGGCCACTGCGACGATATCAGCATCATCATCCACCCGGATGAGTCCATCACCGTTAAAGACAACGGTCGTGGCATCCCGGTCGACGTGCACAAAGAGGAAGGCGTTTCCGCCGCCGAGGTCATCATGACCGTCCTCCACGCTGGCGGTAAGTTCGACGACAACTCCTACAAAGTTTCCGGCGGTCTGCACGGTGTAGGTGTTTCGGTAGTGAACGCGCTGTCCGAAGAACTGGTTCTGACCGTTCGCCGCAGCGGCAAGATCTGGGAACAGACCTACGTCCACGGCGTGCCTCAGGCACCGATGGCCATCGTTGGCGACAGCGAAACCACCGGCACCCAGATTCACTTCAAGCCATCGGCTGACACCTTCAAGAATATCCACTTCAGCTGGGACATCCTGGCCAAGCGTATTCGTGAGCTGTCCTTCCTCAACTCCGGTGTCGGCATCGTCCTCAAGGATGAGCGCAGCGGCAAGGAAGAGCTGTTCAAGTACGAAGGCGGCCTGCGTGCGTTCGTTGAATACCTGAACACCAACAAGACTGCGGTCAATCAGGTGTTCCACTTCAACATTCAGCGTGAAGACGGCATCGGCGTGGAAATCGCCCTGCAGTGGAATGACAGCTTCAACGAGAACCTGTTGTGCTTCACCAACAACATTCCACAGCGCGACGGCGGCACTCACCTGGTGGGCTTCCGTTCGGCACTGACGCGTAACCTGAACACCTACATCGAAGCCGAAGGCCTGGCGAAGAAGCACAAAGTCGCCACCACCGGTGACGATGCGCGCGAAGGCCTGACCGCGATAATTTCGGTGAAAGTGCCGGATCCGAAGTTCAGCTCGCAGACCAAAGACAAGCTGGTCTCTTCCGAAGTGAAGACCGCGGTCGAACAGGAAATGGGCAAGTACTTCTCCGACTTCCTCCTGGAAAACCCGAACGAAGCCAAGCTGGTCGTCGGCAAGATGATCGACGCTGCCCGTGCCCGTGAAGCCGCGCGTAAAGCCCGTGAGATGACCCGCCGCAAAGGCGCGCTGGACATCGCCGGTCTGCCAGGCAAGCTCGCTGACTGCCAGGAAAAAGACCCGGCGCTGTCCGAACTGTACCTCGTGGAAGGTGACTCCGCGGGCGGCTCTGCCAAGCAGGGACGTAACCGCAAGACCCAGGCGATCCTGCCGTTGAAGGGCAAGATCCTCAACGTCGAGAAAGCGCGTTTCGACAAGATGATCTCTTCCCAGGAAGTGGGCACCTTGATCACCGCACTGGGCTGCGGTATCGGTCGCGACGAGTACAACATCGACAAGCTGCGTTATCACAACATCATCATCATGACCGATGCTGACGTCGACGGTTCGCACATCCGTACCCTGCTGCTGACCTTCTTCTTCCGTCAGTTGCCGGAGCTGATCGAGCGTGGCTACATCTACATCGCTCAGCCGCCGCTGTACAAGGTCAAGAAAGGCAAGCAAGAGCAATACATCAAAGACGACGACGCCATGGAAGAGTACATGACGCAGTCGGCCCTGGAAGATGCGAGCCTGCACCTGAACGAAGAAGCCCCGGGCATTTCCGGTGAAGCGCTTGAGCGTCTGGTGAACGACTTCCGCATGGTGATGAAGACGCTCAAGCGTCTGTCGCGCCTGTACCCGCAGGAACTTACCGAGCACTTCATCTACCTGCCGGCCGTGAGCCTGGAAAAGCTCGGCGACCACGCAGCGATGCAAGAGTGGCTGGCCCAGTACGAAGCGCGTCTGCGTACCGTCGAGAAGTCCGGTCTGGTCTACAAGGCCAGTCTGCGTGAAGACCGCGAACGTGGCGTGTGGCTGCCAGAGGTCGAACTGATCTCCCACGGCCTGTCGAACTACGTCACCTTCAACCGCGATTTCTTCGGCAGCAACGACTACAAAACCGTCGTCACCCTCGGTGCTCAGTTGAGCACCCTGCTCGACGAAGGCGCGTACATCCAGCGTGGCGAACGCAAGAAAGCAGTCACCGAGTTCAAGGAAGCACTGGACTGGCTGATGGCTGAAAGCACCAAGCGCCACACCATTCAGCGATACAAAGGTCTGGGCGAAATGAACCCGGATCAGCTGTGGGAAACCACCATGGACCCAAGCGTGCGCCGCATGCTGAAAGTCACCATCGAAGACGCCATTGGCGCAGACCAGATCTTCAACACCCTGATGGGTGATGCGGTCGAACCTCGTCGTGACTTCATCGAGAGCAATGCGTTGGCGGTTTCGAACCTGGATTTCTGATCCGGTGTAGGATCCCAGAATAGTTGCTCATTTTCACAAATAGATGGTTCACCTAACCTGTGGATTAGGAAGCCATTGCAAAGCAGGCCCGCTTAAAAAGCGTAATGCTGTTCACTTAAACATTTGAATCCTCGCCGGGCTTCTCCGAAAATCCGATGTCAGATCTCTGGCATCGGATTTTTTTATGTCTGTTCAACAGGACTTGCTCGACCTCGGCGACCTTTTCAACTTCTGCGACTTGAGTACATTGACTCAAAATACTCCCATCGAGTGGGTCGCATCTGCGCTGGATCTGTCCAGCCAAGCCACTATCCGTCGGCGTCGCTTGCCCGCCGACAAAGTGCTCTGGTTAGTGCTCGGAATGGCGTTGTTTCGCGATGAGCCTGTTCATGAGGTCGCCCGACGTTTGAACATCTGCGCCCAAGGTCTGGCTTCTGACCATCTTGGCCCGTAGCAGTTTGACCCAGGCTCGCAAATGGCTCGGCGCCGAACCAGTTGAGTGTTTCGTAAAACAGGTACTCAATGGGGCGCGGAGCGTTATCCCGAGGATACTTTTTAGGATTATCAGGTATTTGCGGTGGATGGCGGCGCGCTTGAATTGCGAGAACATTCCGGTTCGGGAAACACCCAACCGACCGTGAAACTCGCTTTCCACTGATGCGTCTGGTGGCGCTAATGAATCTGCGTTGGCCTCTGATCTTGAGGCACAACTTAGCCCTTACCGGAACAGCGAGATGATTCTGGCCGATGAGTTTTCGCAGCAGATCGCCGACCATTCCGTGACGCTGTTCGACAAGGATTTCTGAAGCTTCGATCTCATGCTCAGTCTGAGCCGCGAGGGCATTTCCGCCACTGGCTGACGCCGGCAAAAAAGGAAGTGATTTGCAAAGATGTCGCCCGTTACGACCAGCATGATTGTTTGGTGCGCGTGAAAGTGTAGTCTCAAGCGAGAAAGTGAAATCCGACGCTTCCCACACATTGGGGGGGCGTGAAGTCAGTTATGAAACTCAAGGCGAAGTAAAACAGTCATGACGTCGTTCCCGTCCAAGATCTACAGTACCTAGGCCGTTGCCAAGCTGTTTCGGGATCCAATTGGTGAACAGCTGATTGCATATTAACCGGCCGCAGTGTGTATGACCCAATTGGGACAGTGGTGGCATGCTGGTGGATTATGCTCATTATGTATCTGGTCTGCCCAATAGCATACTGATGGGCAAGCCTAACGGACATTTGTATGGGCAAGAAAAGAATTTGGCACCTGAGCTTTCGCAAAGCTCAGTCTTTACCTGTACACCATTTTCCGTAGTCCTGTTTCTCCACTAAAAACCTTTTCGGTTTAGCAGTGGAAGGATAGGGAGACCGCAGTACATTTTTCGACCAACCATGAGTGTTGCTGTCAACTCAACACGTTTGTCAGATCTGTGAGGATATTTTGCTAGGTTTGGTTGCAGTACCGTATGCGGTCTTGGATGAGCGGTCATTGACAGCTTAGCGTTTTCCGGTAGGCTGGCGCGGCGGCGCCAGCCTACCGGCAAACGCTAAGCTAGACTAGATAAAATTTCTACATGGTCTAATCTTGACTTTATGTCGGTATAGCGAAAGCTCAGTTGGACCCTAAAACTAAGGAAACTCCGCCGATGAGAACTGAAGAACGCATTGAAAAACCTGTAGCCAAGGTCGTTCCCGGCGAGGAGCATCACAACTCCGTAATTTTCTCGGACGCATTTACTCAGCGTAGAAAGCAAAAAGAATACCAACACGCGATCATACAAATTGCTGAGCGTGCTAAAAAACTTGACTGGTAGTTTAAATTATGGCGACAGGGATAGTTAAGAGTATTGTTAACAAAGGAATGTCCGAAAGCAATCATGCTGATAGAGACCAAAACTTAAAAGAAAAAATTAAGTCTCGGCGTACCAATGAAATCGTGATTGGTGTGTGCGGCGCAGTTGGTTGCAATTTGCAAGATGTAGTTTCTGAACTAAAAGATCAATTTGGTGCATTCTCTTATGAAGTGACTATTGTCAAGGTAAGTAGTCTGATCAAAGAGCTTGCAGCGAACCACGATGATCTTTCTGAGGTTGGCCCGGACATTGGATCCATCGAAGCTCTCGATTTTTTTTCACGCTATACCGCGCTTCAAGATCTTGGCAATGCAATCCGTGATAAGTTCACAGATGATACATTAGCTACTCAAGCCATAAAATATATATCTGCCAATCGTCAAGTAAAAATGAACGAGAGTGGTGATGCGGTTCCTCCTCGGGCAGTCTATATTGTTGATCAGCTTAAACACCCCGCAGAAGTGGAGCTGTTTCGTCTCACCTATCGAAATGCGTTCTTTCTCGTAGGCGTGATGAGCCCCCAAAACGCTCGTTTGGAATATTTGCAATCGGAGGGATTGAGCCCTGTCGATGCACAGAATTTAGTTGAACGTGATCGGAAAGAAAATGTAACTCACGGGCAGCAACTGGAAAAAACGATCCACAAATCTGATTATTTCGTGAAACATAGCTTAAAGAGTTCTGGCAATATTACGAAGCCGTGTAAAAGATTTGTTGGATTGGTGCACGGTGAGAATGGGATTACTCCAACCCGGGACGAAGCGGGTATGTATGCAGCGTATGCGGCTTCTTTAAAATCAGCATGCCTAAGTCGCCAAGTTGGGGCCGCCATCGCTAACGTTTCGGGTGATGTCATATCTGTCGGTTGGAACGACGTTCCTGCCGGAGGCGGAGGCCTCTATAATGAGGATTCTGAAAATGACCAACGTTGTGTAGTACATGGTAAGAAATGCTACAACGATGATACGAAGCAACGTTTAGCTAAAGATATAGTAACTATACTATCCAAATTTAAAATTAATCCGAAGCTGGCTACCAAAGTGATGGATGAAGTTTCGCCGATCCTCATACAAGCCAAAGATATCGGGGAAAGCGCAAAAATTAGCGGTGAAAAATCTCTTTTAAGTTCGACAGATGCTTCAAGACTGGCGACTCAAATCCTTGAAATCACTGCACTTGGCTCGATCATTGAATATTCTCGAGCTATTCACGCAGAGATGGAGGCAATTCTCAATATCGCTAGAAGTGGAAAAATTTCTACTCTTGGTTCGGTAATGTATACAACTACTTATCCGTGCCATAATTGTGCTCGACATATCATTGCTTCGGGAATTTCACGTGTGGTATATATCGAACCATATGAGAAAAGCCTAGCGATGAAATTGCACTCCGATGCGATTTCCGTCGATGAGTCCTCTTCGGGAAAGGTCTTATTTGAAAACTTCCAAGGCGTCTCTCCAACTCGATATACTACCTTGTTCGCTTTTAGTCATCGTCGTAAAAATGACAAGGGTCAAGCTGTACGTATTGTTGGGAAAGATGCTTCGTTGATTTCTCACGAATACCTAGATTCGTATCTGGATGTAGAAAGTAAGGTCGCACTTAAGGGGCTTGAGGACAGTGGTGAAATTCCTAATCAGTGAATATATTGGGAGTTTTAAATAATTCGTGATTAGCTGAAATTGCTGTTAAAGCATCTATTTTGTAAGCCTACATAAGTAATGCATTGAGAAATAAAAACCCAGTGAATCATATTCACCGGGTTTTTTTATGACTAGTCGATGCTGGCGGAGCAATGACTTTAAGCTAGCCAGCGAACCATATTGTTGATTGCAGCAATATGGTCCATGCTTTCGGAGGTACTGGAGTCAGCTACCCGTCGCCACACTCTCCAACCGATACCCATACCCATAAATCGTCAACAGTTGCCAACCCCGATCCGCCGTCAGGCCGAGCTTGTTGCGCAGCCGATAGATATGCGTATCCAATGGCCGCGACGAAGCCATCTCCTCATGCGGCCAAAACCGCTCATACAGATAATCCCGCGACAATGGCCGGCCGAGATTGCTGAACAGACACCGCGCCAGCCGATACTCGCGCTCGGTCATAACGATCGGCTTTCCCTCGCGAGTTACCGTCAGTTCAGCATCATCAAACGTCAGATCATTGAAGCTCAGCACTTCCGTCGCCGCCGCCCGTTGCTGGCTATGCCGTCGGAGCACCGCAGCCACCCGCGCTTTCAACTCATTCGGCCGAAACGGCTTGCTCACATAATCATCCGCCCCCGCATTCAACGCCTGAACGATATCGCTCTCGCCATCACGGCTGGTGAGCATGATTGCCGCCGGTGGCGCTTCCATGTGTTCGCGGGTCCAGCGCAGCAGGGCCAGGCCGGTGAGGTCGGGCAGTTGCCAGTCGAGGATCAGCAGGTCGAAAGTTTCCCGGCGCAGTTGGCGCAGCAGGTCTTCGCCACGCTCGAAGCTGTGCAGTGACCACGGCTGTTCGCCGGCATCGGCCATTTGCTGCAGGGTTTGCTCGACCCGGCGCAGTTCGGCGGGTTCGTCGTCCAGAATCGCAACGCGCATTCGCGGTTATTCCTTGTTGCTTGGGCAGTTGGCGGACAACCATAGTCGCTCGGCCCTCGCAGTGAAAGTAAGCGGCCCGCCGTTGGTCGACGTCCGCTATGATTCTTCGGGTCTACGTCTCAGACCTGTGGCCTATGAAACCATTCACACTGCCCTGCCCTTTTTCCACATGAACCACGATCGTCGGCGTGAAAGCCGAGAGCCGAGTCAGGTGCAGCGCCTGTTTCGCCAATTGGTGCGCGAATGGTTGTGGATAAGTCTAGTGCTGTTGCCGCTGACTGCGCTGCTGTCTTATCGCGCGCAGATCAACTTGCACGATGCGACTCCCGCCATCGGCGCCCTGTTGTCGGTTGCCTTGGTCGCCGGCAGTCTTGGCCTGCTGTTATGGCGTCCGCGTTGGGCGCTCTGGATCACGTTGATCGGCATGGCGTGCGCGCTGCTGGCCAGTGCGGGGTTAGCGGAAATGCGCCGTTGGTGGTCGCCGACACCGGCGGTGCTGGGGATGTTGTTCGGTTATCTGATCTGGAACTGGCGGCGCTTAAGCGTGGTGCTGACCTACTTCGGTTGGGAACTGGCGCGGCTGGATCGCGAACCGAAAGTGTTTCCTGAACGGCGTCGCTCGCAATTCACCGGCGCTGATCGCCTGCAGGGCCAGATCATGGCGCTTGAGCAGGCCATGAGCCGTACCCGCGATACGCGGCGGTTCATTGCCGATGGCCTGGAGTACTTGCCCGTCGCCACGCTGATTACTGATCCCAAGGGGCAGATCCTGTTGGGTAACCGCAAGTCCCGCGCGCTGTTTGATCATGCGCTGGTGGGGGATGACGTGCTTGATCAGCTGGCGCGCCTGGGTTATCCGGAATTATCCACAGCGGCGCGACCGACGCTGTCCGCCCTGCCGCTGCTGGAATTCCGCGACAACAAGGAGCGCAGCCTGCGCTTGGAGCGTGCCGCGTTGCTGCCGGTGGACGGCGACACCCCGATCGGCTGGCTGCTCAGCCTGACCGACCTCAGCGCCGAACGGGCCGCCGAAGAGCAACGCGGAGTTCTGCTGCGGTTCCTCTCGCACGATCTGCGTGCCCCGCACTCGGCGATCCTTGCCTTGCTCGATGTCCACCGGCACCAGGCTGGCGCCGATACACCGCTGTTCGAACAGATCGAACGTCAGGTGCGTCGCGCGCTGGATTTGACTGACGGTTTTGTTTTGCTGGCGAGGGCCGAATCCGAGGCGTACCAGTTCCAGCCAAGTCTGTTCGCGATGTTGGTGCTGGACGTGCTGGACCAGGCACTGCCCATCGCCCAGCAGAAACGCATTGAGCTGCTCCACAACATGGATGAGGAATCCCAGGAGCGGCTGATCTCGGCTGACCAAGGCTTGCTGACCCGTGCGCTGTTCAACTTGCTGGAAAACGCCATCAAGTACAGTCCGCCAGACACCACTGTCCGGTTGCATGTGAGCTGTCAGGAGGAATGGTTGCGTTGCGAACTGTCGGATCAAGGCAAGGGCATCGCCGCCGATGAATTGCCCGATCTGTTCAGTCAGTACCGCCGTTTTTCCTCGGCTCAGGGCATCGATGGCGTGGGCCTGGGCCTGTCGATGGTCAAAGCAGTGATCGATCACCATGGCGGTAAAATCGAATGCCTGAGTGTGGTCGATCAAGGCACTACGTTCCTGCTGGAACTGCCGCTGATCCCCGAGTGATCAGGCACAAAAAAACCGGCTATATCTGCCGGTTTTTTTACATCCAAAAAAAACTTATGCACGTTTTACGGCGTTTTATGAGCTTGAGAAATATATAAGTAAATCAATCACTTAATTTCAATATTCAAGCCTTTTCAACAAAACCGTACACAGGTTATCCACAAAATCTCAGACAGCGATCTGATCATTGGCGGCCGGTGCCTGCGGAGCCGGTGGCAGTGAGCCCATTTCGCGTTGAGTCTTCTCGTTCCAGGCTTGCACCCGGTCGTTAAGCTCGGCGATGGCGCGAGGCCCAGTACCTTCGGCGTACATCGGTTCACCGATGACTACGGTGATCACGCCGGACTTCTTGCCCCAGCCGATTTTCGGCCAGAACTTGCCGGCATTGTGTGCAATCGGCAGCACCGGAAGCGCCGCATTCACCGCCAAAGCGCTACCACTGCGCGAGAACTTGCCGACAGTGCCAAACGGCACCCGAGTGCCTTCCGGAAAGATCAGCACCCAAACGTTGTCCTTCAGCAGCTCATCACCCTTGGCCGCGACTTGTTTCAGCGCCGCTTTCGGGTTGTCGCGATCAATCGCGATCGGCCGCAACATGGCCATTGCCCAGCCAAAGAACGGCACGTACAGCAGTTCGCGTTTGAGCACTTGGCTCAATGGCGAGAAATAAGCGGAGAGAAAGAACGTCTCCCAGGTGCTCTGGTGGTTCGATTGAATCACGCAGGGCCGGTCAGGCACGTTTTCCGTGCCCTTGATTTCGTAGCGGATACCGAGAAACACCTTGGTCAACCACAAGGCGCAACGGCACCAGTACACGTTGATAAAACGGTAACGCGCCTTGAACGGCAGAAACGGCGCGATGAAAAAACTCAAACTGCACCACAGCAGGGAAGTGGTGCCCAGCAGCAGGTAAAAGAGAAAAATTCTGATGGCCCGCAGTATCGACATAGTGACGTTTACCGTGACGGGGCAATGCCCGAGTGTTCAAGCGCACTCCCGATCAATCCCTGGTCAGGAACTTCAGAAGTACTCTAGTTGTGGATAAGTTCTGCGGCAATCGCCGCCAGATCGTCAAAAATCAGAGTGCCAACCGGCAGGGTTTTGCCCTGAGTCTTTGCGCCTTTTCCGGTCTTTACCAAAACTGGCTGTGAATCGACGGCTTTGGCGGCCTCCAGGTCACCAAGGCTGTCGCCGACGAACCAGACATTCGTCAACTCCACGTCGTAATGCGCCGCGATGGTTTTCAACATCCCCGGTTTCGGCTTGCGGCAATCGCAGCCTTCGTCCGGCCCATGCGGGCAATACACGATCAGCCCGACCTCACCGCCCTGCTCCGCAACCAGCTCACGCAAGCGTGCGTGCATGGCATCGAGGGTGGCGAGGTCGTAATAGCCGCGAGCAATGCCCGACTGGTTGGTGGCGACCGCCACCGTCCAGCCGGCCTTGCTCAACTGCGCAATCGCTTCGATCGAGCCGGGCAACGGAATCCACTCCGCCACCGACTTGATGTAAGCGTCGGAGTCGTAATTGATCACTCCGTCCCGATCGAGAATCAGCAGTTTCAACAGCAATCCCTCAACCCAGCAGCGAAATGTCGGCAACGCCGAGGAACAGACCACGTAGACGCGCCAGCAGCGCGTAACGGTTGGCCCGCACATTGGCGTCGTCGGCATTGACCATTACCGCGTCAAAGAACGCATCCACCGGCTCACGCAATGCCGCCAGGCGTGCCAGCGATTCGTTGTACTGACGCGCCGCAGCCATTGGCTGTACGGCCTGATCCGCTTGCTGGATCGCCGAGTACAGCGAGAACTCGTTGGCGTTGTCGAAATACTTGGCTTGGACTTCGGTCGGTACCGCGCCTTCGAGTTTGCTCAACAGGTTCGATACACGCTTGTTCACCGCCGCCAGCGCTGCCGCTTCCGGCAGTTTGCGGAAGGCCTGCACCGCTTGCACGCGCTGGTCGAAGTCCAGCGCCGAACCCGGCTTCAGGGCACGTACCGACAGGTAAGTGGCGACTTCAACGCCTTCGTCTTCGTAACGTGCACGCAGACGTTCGAAGATGAACTCCAGCACCGACTCGTTGAGGCCGGCAGCCTTGACCTTGGCACCGAACGCATTCACCGCGAATGCGACGGCGTCGTTCAGGTCCAGATCGAGTTTCTTCTCGATGAGGATACGCAGCACGCCGAGTGCCGCACGGCGCAGGGCATACGGGTCTTTGCTGCCGGTTGGCAGCATGCCGATACCGAAGATACCGACTAGGGTGTCGAGCTTGTCAGCGATCGCGACGGCCGCACCGGTCAGGGTGGCTGGCAGTTCAGCACCGGCACCGCGTGGCATGTACTGCTCGTTCAGCGCCAGCGCGACGTCTTCCGGCTCGCCGTCATTGAGGGCGTAGTAGTAACCGGCGACACCTTGCATCTCCGGGAACTCGCCGACCATTTCAGTGGCCAGGTCGCACTTCGACAGCAGGCCAGCGCGAGCAGCCCACGAAGCGTTGCCGCCAATGCGAGCGGCGATGTACGCGGCCAGCTTGGAAACACGCTCGGCCTTGTCGTAGACGCTGCCGAGTTTTTCCTGGAACACCACGTTTTTCAGGCGATCGTTGAAGGCTTCGAGTTTCTGCTTCTTGTCTTGCTTGAAGAAGAACTCGGCGTCGGTCAGACGTGGGCGAACCACTTTCTCGTTACCGGCGATGATCTGTTGCGGGTCTTTGCTTTCGATGTTGGCCACAGTGATGAAACGTGGCAGCAACTTGCCGTCGGCATCCAGCAGGCAGAAGTACTTCTGGTTGTCCTGCATGGTGGTGATTAGCGCTTCTTGCGGCACGTCGAGGAAACGTTCCTCGAACGAGCACACCAGCGGCACCGGCCATTCAACCAGCGCGGTCACTTCGTCGAGCAGTGCCGGCGGAACGATTGCGGTGCCTTCCTGACGGGTGGCCAGCTCTTCGGTGCGCTTGCTGATGATCTCGCGACGCTCGTTGGCGTCGGCCAGCACGTAAGCGGCACGCAGGTCGGCGAGGTAGCTCGACGGCGAACCGATGCGCACGCTTTCCGGGTGATGGAAACGGTGACCACGGGAGTCACGGCCAGCCTTCTGCGCGAGGATGGTGCAGTCGATGACCTGGTCACCGAGCAGCATCACCAGCCACTGGGTCGGACGCACGAACTCTTCCTTGCGCGCACCCCAACGCATGCGTTTCGGGATCGGCAGGTCGTTCAGCGAATCTTCGACGATGGTCGGCAGCAGGCTCGCGGTCGGCTTGCCGGCGATGCTCTGGCTGTAACGCAGTTTCGGGCCGCTCTGATCGATTTCGCTCAGATCAACGCCGCATTTCTTGGCGAAACCCAACGCTGCCTGAGTCGGATTGCCGTCAGCGTCGAACGCCGCCTGACGTGGCGGGCCGTCGAGGTTGATGCTGCGATCCGGTTGCTGGGTGGCCAGCGCGGTGATCAGCACAGCCAGACGGCGCGGCGCGGCGTAGACGGTTTTAGTCTCATAGCTCAGGCCTGCGGCTTGCAGGCCCTTGTCGATACCGGCGAGGAACGCCTCAGCCAAGGTGTTCAGGGCTTTCGGTGGCAGTTCTTCGGTGCCCAGTTCAACCAGAAAATCTTGCGCACTCATTGTGCTGCCTCCAGCTTGGCCAGTACTTCGTCACGCAGGTCCGGGGTCGCCATCGGGAAGCCCAGCTTGGCACGCGCCAGCAGGTAGGCTTGCGCAACGGAACGCGCCAAGGTGCGTACGCGCAGAATGTATTGCTGACGCGCGGTCACCGAGATCGCCCGGCGCGCATCCAGCAGGTTGAAGGTGTGCGACGCCTTCAACACCATTTCGTAGCTCGGCAACGGCAGCGGCTGGTCGAGTTCGATCAGGCGCTTGGCTTCGCTTTCATAGAAGTCGAACAGTTCGAACAGTTTGTCGACGTTGGCGTGTTCGAAGTTGTAAGTGGACTGCTCCACTTCGTTCTGGTGGAACACGTCGCCGTAGGTGACTTTGCCCATCGGGCCGTCAGCCCAGACCAGGTCGTAGACCGAATCCACGCCTTGCAGGTACATGGCCAGACGCTCGAGACCGTAAGTGATCTCGCCGGTCACCGGGTAGCACTCGATGCCGCCCGCCTGCTGGAAGTAAGTGAACTGAGTCACTTCCATGCCGTTCAGCCAGACTTCCCAGCCCAGACCCCAGGCGCCGAGGGTCGGCGATTCCCAGTTGTCTTCGACGAAGCGAATGTCGTGGACCAGTGGGTCCAGGCCGACATGCTTGAGCGAGCCCAGGTACAGTTCCTGGAAGTTGTCCGGGTTCGGCTTGAGCACGACCTGGAACTGGTAGTAGTGCTGCAGACGGTTCGGGTTTTCACCGTAACGGCCGTCAGTCGGACGGCGGCTTGGCTGCACGTAAGCGGCGTTCCAGGTTTCCGGGCCGATGGCACGGAGGAAGGTCGCGGTGTGGAAAGTGCCGGCGCCTACTTCCATATCGTAGGGCTGAAGTACCACGCAACCTTGCTCGGCCCAGTATTGCTGGAGCGCGAGGATCAAGTCTTGGAAGGTACGCACGGCTGGCGTAGGCTGGCTCACGAAATTCACCTGTTTCTTGGGCTGCGATTTAAAGAGCGGGAGTATACCCGATTCATTGCTGCGCACGCCCCCTGGAGCCTTATGCCACGCTGCTTTTGGTGTACCGAAGATCCGCTGTACATGGCTTATCACGACCAGGAGTGGGGCACGCCGCTACGCGATGCGCAGGGTTTGTTCGAGTTGCTTTTGCTCGAAGGGTTCCAGGCTGGCCTGTCCTGGATCACCGTGCTGCGCAAACGCGAGCGTTATCGCGAGGTGTTGTTCGGCTTTGACGTACAGCGCGTGGCGCAAATGAGCGACGCCGAAATCGACGAATTGATGCTCGATCCGGGGATCATCCGCAACTGCCTCAAACTCAATGCCGCCCGGCGTAATGCCCAGGCCTGGCTGGCGCTGGAGGATCCGGTGGCCTTCCTCTGGTCGTTCGTCAACGACCAACCGATAATCAATCATTTCAAGGATCGCAGCGAAGTCCCGGCGATCACCGCCGAAGCGCTGGCGATGAGCAAAGCCCTGAAAAAGGCCGGGTTCACGTTCGTCGGCCCGACCATTTGCTACGCGCTGATGCAGGCCTCGGGGATGGTCATGGACCACACCCAGGATTGCGACCGCTACGCGCAGCTCGCCAACGGCGGTTAGAATGGCCGCCTCGCGCACCGCACAAGATCAGGAGTGACCTGTGGAAAAGTTTAAAGGCGCCTTGCTGGTAGGCGCTCTGCGGCTGTTTGCCCTGCTGCCATGGCGGGCCGTGCAGGCCGTGGGTTCGGCGATTGGCTGGATCATGTGGAAAACCCCCAACCGCTCCCGCGACGTGGTGCGGATCAACCTCGCCAAATGTTTTCCACAGATGGATCCGGCCGAGCGTGAGCGTCTGGTCGGGCAGAGTTTGAAAGACATCGGCAAGTCGCTGACCGAAAGCGCCTGCGCGTGGATCTGGCCGGCGCAGCGCTCAATCGATCTGGTGCGCGAAGTCGAAGGCCTCGACGTGCTGAAAGATGCTTTGGCCTCGGGCAAAGGCGTGGTCGGCATCACCAGCCACCTCGGCAACTGGGAAGTGCTCAACCACTTCTATTGCAGCCAGTGCAAACCGATCATTTTCTACCGCCCGCCAAAGCTCAAGGCTGTGGATGAATTGTTGCGCAAACAGCGCGTGCAACTGGGCAACAAGGTCGCCGCCTCCACCAAGGAAGGCATCCTCAGCGTCATCAAGGAAGTGCGCAAAGGTGGTGCAGTGGGCATCCCCGCTGACCCGGAACCGGCCGAATCCGCCGGGATCTTCGTGCCGTTCTTCGCCACTCAAGCGCTGACCAGCAAATTCGTGCCGAACATGTTGGCCGGTGGTAAAGCGGTCGGCGTGTTCCTGCATGCACTGCGCCTGCCGGACGGCTCTGGCTACAAAGTGATACTCGAAGCCGCGCCCGAAGCCATGTACAGCACCGATACCGCCGAATCCTGCGCAGCAATGAGCAAAGTCGTCGAGCGCTATGTCGCCGCCTATCCGAGCCAGTACATGTGGAGCATGAAACGCTTCAAAAAGCGTCCACCCGGCGAAGAACGCTGGTACTGAAAAAGTTGGCACACTCTGTGGATAACCTGTAGGAGCTGCCGCAGGCTGCGATCTTTTGATCTTGCTTGAGGTTATCCACAGAACCGTTCAAAAAAAGGGCGCACCAAGATGTCCGAACACCGCAAATCCTTCCGCATTAAAATCACCCACGACAGCTTCGGCGAATGCCTCGGGCAAACCCGCAATTTGTCGCCAACCGGGGTCTATGTGCAGCATCCGAGCCTGGCATCATTGCCCAAAGGCGCGGTCGTCTATGGCCAGGTGCAGGACTTACCCACAGGCGCGCCACGGGTGCGAATGGAAGTGGTGACGGTCGATGCGGAAGGCATCGGCCTGCGCTATCTATAGAAAATCACTGCGCCTGACGATCAAGCTTCTTCAAGAACACCGTCATTTCCTTCTCGGCCTGCTTGTCGCCATGGGCGCGGGCGGCTTCCAGACCTTGTTCCCACGCCTGACGTGCGGCGGCAGTGTCGCCCAGCGCCAGTTGCGCCTTGCCCAACAGTTTCCACGCGGCCGAGTACTTGGGATCAAAGCCGACACAACGCTGGAAATGCTCGGCAGCCTTAGCGTTTTCCCCAAGATCCAGATAGCCCTTGCCCAGGCCGAAGCGCAGCAGAGAGTTATCCACACCCTTGGCGAGCATTTTTTCCAGGGATTCGAGCATTTTTGCACCCTCGCTTCAGTGATCGTTCCCACGCTCCGCGTGGGAATGCCTCAATGGACGCTCTGCGTCCGCTCTTGGGACGCAGAGCGTCCCGGGCTGCATTCCCACGCGGAGCGTGGGAACGATCAACCTCAGAAGAAGCTCAACCCCACATGAAACAGCTTCTCCACATCACGAATATGCTTTTTATCCACAAGGAACAGAATCACATGGTCGCCCGCTTCGATCACCGTGTGGTCGTGGGCGATGATCACTTGTTCGTTGCGGATTACCGCGCCAATCGTGGTGCCCGGCGGCAGGCCGATTTTCTCGATCGGTTTACCAATCACTTTGCTCGACTTCGCATCACCGTGGGCAATTGCCTCGATGGCTTCCGCCGCACCGCGCCGCAGTGAGTGCACGCTGACGATATCGCCACGGCGCACGTGGGCCAGCAGCGTGCCGATGGTCGCCAGTTGCGGGCTGATGGCGATGTCGATGTCGCCGCCCTGAATCAGGTCGACGTAGGCCGGGTTGTTGATGATCGTCATGACCTTCTTCGCCCCCAGCCGTTTCGCCAGCAGCGACGACATGATGTTGGCTTCGTCATCGTTGGTCAGGGCGAGGAAGATATCGGCGTCGGCGATGTTCTCTTCCAGCAGCAAATCGCGGTCGGACGCGCTGCCCTGCAACACCACGGTGCTGTCCAGGGTGTCGGAGAGGTAGCGGCAGCGCGCCGGGTTCATCTCGATGATCTTCACCTGATAACGGCTTTCGATGGCCTCGGCCAGACGCTCACCGATCTGCCCGCCGCCGGCAATGACAATGCGCTTGTAGGTTTCGTCGAGACGGCGCATTTCGCTCATCACCGCGCGAATATTCTCACGGGCGGCGATGAAGAAGACTTCGTCGTCGGCCTCGATCACCGTGTCGCCCTGCGGCAGGATCGGCCGGTCGCGGCGGAAGATCGCCGCCACGCGGGTTTCGACATTCGGCATGTGTTCACGCAACTGCCGCAGTTGCTGACCGACCAGCGGCCCGCCGTAATACGCGCGCACCGCCACCAGTTGCGCCTGGCCCTCGGCGAAGTCGATGACCTGCAACGCACCCGGATACTCGATCAGGCGCTTGATGTAGTTGGTCACCACTTGCTCGGGGCTGATCAGCACGTCGACCGGAATCGCTTCGTTCTGGAACAGTTGCTCTTCGCGGTTCAGGTAGGACGCTTCGCGCACCCGGGCGATTTTCGTCGGGGTGTGGAACAGCGTGTGAGCGACCTGGCAGGCGACCATGTTGGTTTCGTCGCTGTTGGTCACGGCCACCAGCATGTCGGCATCATCCGCGCCGGCCTGGCGCAATACCGACGGCAACGAGCCACGGCCCTGGATGGTGCGGATGTCGAGGCGGTCGCCGAGGTCGCGCAGGCGTTCGCCGTCGGTGTCGACGACGGTAATGTCGTTGGCCTCGCTGGCCAAATGCTCGGCCAGCGAACCGCCGACCTGTCCCGCACCGAGGATGATGATTTTCATCCAGTCACTCCATTGAATCCGTTTAGCCGCGCGCGGCAGCGATCTTGATCAGCTTGGCGTAGTAGAACCCGTCATGCCCGCCCTGCTGGGCCAGCAATTGGCGACCATGGGGCTGCTTGATCCCGGCCGTGGTGGCCAGATCCAGTTCACGGGCGCCCGGCGTACGCTCAAGGAACGCGGCGATGACTTCGGTGTTCTCGGTCGGCAGCGTCGAGCAGGTGGCGTACAGCAGAATGCCGCCGACTTCGAGGGTCTTCCACATGGCGTCGAGCAGTTCGCCTTGCAGTTGCGCGAGGGCGGCGATGTCGTCGGGCTGACGGGTCAGCTTGATGTCCGGATGGCGGCGGATCACGCCGGTGGCCGAGCATGGCGCGTCGAGCAGAATGCGCTGGAACGGTTTGCCGTCCCACCATTTCTCGGTGTCGCGACCGTCGGCGGCGATCAGTTCGGCGTTGAGGCCGAGGCGTTCAAGGTTTTCCTTCACGCGCACCAGACGCTTGGCTTCCAGATCCACCGCGACCACGCCGGCCAGCGCCGGTTCGGCTTCGAGGATGTGGCAGGTCTTGCCGCCCGGCGCGCAGCAGGCGTCGAGCACGCGTTGGCCCGGCGCCAGGTCGAGCAGGTCGGCGGCCAGTTGCGCGGCTTCGTCCTGCACGCTGATCCAGCCTTCGGCGAAACCCGGCAGGCTGCGCACGTCGGCGGCGGCTTCGAGAATGATGCCGTCGCGGCTGTACACGCACGGTGTCGCAGCAATGCCGGCCTCAGTCAGCAGACCGAGGTAAGCGTCGCGGCTGTGGTGGCGACGATTAACGCGCAGGATCATCGGCGGATGCGCGTTGTTCGCCTCACAGATGGCTTCCCACTGTTCCGGCCAAAAAGCTTTCAGGGATTTTTGCAGCCAGCGCGGATGAGCGGTGCGCACCACTGGATCGCGCTCAAGCTCGGCAAAAATCGTTTCGCTTTCGCGCTGAGCGTTACGCAACACAGCGTTGAGCAGACCTTTGGCCCAGGGCTTTTTCAGTTTGTCGGCGCAACCGACGGTTTCGCCGATGGCGGCGTGGGCCGGCACGCGGGTGTAAAGCAATTGGTAGAGACCGACCAGCAGCAACGCCTCTACATCGGCGTCGGCAGCCTTGAACGGTTTCTGCAGAAGTTTTTCCGCCAGTGCCGACAGGCGTGGCTGCCAGCGCGCGGTGCCGAACGCCAGATCCTGGGTAAAACCGCGATCGCGATCCTCGACCTTGTCCAGTTGTGTCGGCAGAGAGCTGTTCAGCGAGGCTTTGCCGCTGAGCACGGCGGCGAGTGCCTTGGCGGCGGCCAGACGCGGGTTCATTGCGCGTCCACCGCTGCGCCGAGCACCGTGCCGACAGCGAATTTCTCGCGACGGCTGTTGAACAGGTCGCTGAAATTCAGTGCTTTGCCGCCGGGCAATTGCAGGCGGGTCAGGCACAGCGCTTGTTCGCCGCAGGCGACGACCAGGCCGTCCTTGCTGGCGCTGAGGATTTCACCCGGCGCGCCGTTGCCTTCGGCAATGGTCGCCGCGAGCACTTTCAGCGCTTCACCGTTAAGGGTGCTGTGGGTGATCGGCCATGGATTGAAGGCGCGCACCAGTCGCTCCAGTTCAACCGCCGGACGGCTCCAGTCGATGCGTGCTTCGTCTTTGTTCAATTTGTGCGCGTAAGTGGCGAGTTCATCGTTCTGCACTTCGCCTTCCAGCGTGCCTGCGGCCAGACCGGCAATCGCTTGCACCACGGCTGGTGGGCCCATCTCGGCGAGGCGATCATGCAAGGAGCCGCCAGTGTCTTCGCCAGTGATCGGCGTGACGACCTTGAGCAGCATCGGCCCGGTGTCGAGGCCGGCTTCCATGCGCATCACGGTTACGCCACTCTCGGCATCACCGTGTTCGACGGCGCGCTGGATCGGCGCCGCACCGCGCCAGCGTGGCAGCAACGAGGCGTGACTGTTGATGCAACCCAGGCGCGGAATATCCAAGACCACTTGCGGCAGGATCAGGCCGTAGGCGACCACCACCAGCAAATCCGGCTTCAACGCGGCCAGCTCGGCTTGAGCGTCAGCGTTGCGCAACGTCGGAGGCTGCAACACCTGGATATTATTTTCCAGCGCGAGCTGTTTGACCGGGCTCGGCATCAGTTTTTGCCCGCGACCGGCCGGACGATCCGGTTGGGTGTAGACCGCAACGATCTCGTAAGGGCTGTTCAGCAGGGCCTTGAGGTGTTCGGCGGCAAATTCCGGGGTACCGGCAAAAACGATGCGCAGTGGCTCAGTCATGAAGGGAGTCTCATAAAAAGAAAAAGGCTTGCCGCAGCAAGCCTTTGAAGAGGGGCATCAAGCGTTCTGGCGGTGCTGCTTTTCCAGTTTCTTCTTGATCCGGTCGCGTTTGAGCGTGGACAGGTAATCGACGAACAATTTGCCGTTGAGGTGGTCGCATTCGTGCTGGATGCACACCGCGAGCAGGCCTTCGGCGATCAGTTCATAGGGCTTGCCGTCGCGGTCCAGCGCCTTGATCTTGACCTTCTGCGGGCGGTCGACGTTTTCGTAGAAACCCGGTACCGAGAGGCAGCCTTCCTGGTATTGCTCCATTTCTTCGGTCAGCGATTCGAACTCGGGGTTGATGAACACCCGTGGCTCGGTGCGGTCTTCGGAAAGGTCCATCACGACGATACGTTTGTGCACGTTGACCTGGGTCGCGGCTAGGCCGATGCCCGGCGCTTCATACATTGTTTCAAACATGTCATCGACCAACTGACGCACTTCGTCGTCCACTACAGCCACAGGCTTGGCGATAGTGCGCAGACGCGGGTCCGGGAATTCGAGGATGTCTAAAATGGCCATAGGCTGATTGCTGCACGTGTTGAGTAAAGTCGGGCGATGGCCTGGCAGGTCCGAAGATGCAGGCTACCGTTGTGAAGCGTAGCTTGTGCATTTTGCACAAGCGAGCCACGGGGGCTCTGACGGTTCACGCGAACGCACATGATAAAGGGATTCACTGCATGAGGAAAACACTACTCGCCCTGCTGTTGCTGGCTTCGGCCGGCGTAGCGCAAGGGCAAGTGCAGCTCAGGGATGGTTTTCCACAGCAATACACAGTGGTTACGGGTGACACACTCTGGGACATTTCCGGCAAATACCTGCGCGAGCCCTGGCAATGGCCACAGTTGTGGCGGGCTAATCCGCAGATTGAAAACCCCAACCTGATCTATCCCGGCGACACGCTGACGCTCAGCTACGTCAACGGCCAACCGCGCCTGACGCTCAATCGCGGCGAGTCGCGCGGCACCATCAAACTGTCGCCACGGATTCGCACCAGCCCGGTGGCCGAGGCGATTCCGAGCATTCCACTGAAATCGATCAACAGCTTTTTGCTGAGCAACCGCATCGTCGACAAGGCCGAAGATTTCGACAAGGCGCCGTACATCGTCGCCGGCGATGCCGAACGAGTGCTCAGCGGCACCGGCGACCGTATTTACGCGCGCGGCCATTTCGACCCGAATCAACCGGTCTACGGCATCTTCCGCCAGGGCAAGGTCTACACCGATCCGCAGACCAAGGAGTTTCTCGGCATCAACGCCGACGACATCGGCGGCGGTGAAATCGTCGCGACCGAAGGCGACGTTGCCACCCTCGCCCTGCAACGCACCACGCAGGAAGTGCGCCTCGGCGACCGCTTGTTCAGCGGTGAAGAGCGCTCAATCAACTCGACCTTCATGCCCAGCGCGCCGACCACGGGCATCAACGGCGTGATCATTGACGTACCACGCGGCGTCACCCAGATCGGCGTGATGGACGTGGTCACCCTGAACAAGGGCAAACGCGACGGGCTGGTCGAAGGCAACGTGCTGGAGGTGATGAAAACCGGCGAAACCGTGCGCGACCGCGTCACCGGCCAACCGCTGAAAATTCCTGACGAACGCGCCGGGTTGCTGATGGTGTTCCGTACCTACGACAAACTCAGTTACGGCCTCGTCCTTAACGCATCGCGCTCGCTGGCGGTGCTCGACAAGGTGCGAAATCCGTAAGCTTGCTTCACAAGTTACCAACAGAGTTATCCACAGCTTGTTCCGAATGGTTCGGGGCTTATAACGATCAAGGATGATCCAATCATGCTGTCTGTCTGCACGTCGGTTTCGCCGGCGGAACTGGAAGCGCGTCTGCGCCTGCACCGCTTGCCGGACATCGGCCCCAAGCGTTTTACAAAATTGCTCGAAGCCTTTGGCTCGGCTTCGAAAGCCATCAGCGCGCCGGCCAGTGCCTGGCGCTCGTTGGGCTTGCCAACGTCGAGTGCCGAAGCGCGCCGTAGTCCCGAAGTGCGCGATGGCGCCAGCCACGCAATGCGCTGGCTAGAGCGGCCGGAGCATCATTTGCTGATGTGGGATCAGGCAGATTACCCGGCGCTGCTGGCGCAAATTCCGGATCCGCCACCGTTGCTGTTTGTCGCCGGTGATCCGCTGATTCTCGAAAAACCGCAACTGGCGATGGTCGGCAGCCGCCGCGCTTCGCGTCCGGGAATGGACACCGCAGCGGCGTTTTCCCGCAGCTTGGCCGGGGCTGGTTTTGTCATCACCAGCGGTCTGGCGCTGGGCATAGATGCCGCTGCGCATCAGGCCGCGCTGGATGTCGGTGGGCTGACTGTCGGGGTGCTCGGCACCGGGCTGGAAAACTTTTATCCACAGCGCAATCGACGCTTGGCCGACGCGATGATTGCGTCCGGCAGCGCGGTGCTTTCGGAGTTTCCGCTGGATGCCGGGCCGACCGCGAGCAACTTCCCCCGGCGCAATCGGATCATCAGCGGTTTGTCCCTCGGCGTGTTGGTGGTCGAGGCCAGTGTCGCCAGCGGATCCTTGATCACGGCAAGGCTGGCGGCAGAACAGGGGCGCGAGGTTTACGCGATTCCCGGCTCGATCCATCACCCCGGCGCACGGGGCTGTCACCAGTTGATTCGCGATGGCGCGGTGCTGGTGGAAACTATCGAGCACATCCTCGAAGCGCTGCGCGGCTGGCAGCGTTTGCCGCTGTCCGCAGACACGCCGAAAGTCGATCATCCACTGCTTATGTTGCTGCACGCCGCGCCGCACACCAGCGAAGGTCTGGCCGACAGCAGCGGCTGGGCGTTACCGAAAGTGCTGGCAGCGCTGACCGAACTGGAAATGGATGGCCGCGCGGTGAGTGAAAACGGACGCTGGTTTGCGCGGGTGAGCTAGGTTTTACAAGGAAGATCGGTAAACTGCGCGAAACCTGTTTGTGGAGAGTTTTTTCATGGTCAACAGTTGGCGTGTGCAACAAGCCGCACGAGAGATTCGCGCCGGGGCGGTGATTGCCTATCCAACCGAAGCCGTCTGGGGGCTGGGTTGCGACCCGTGGAATGAAGAGGCGGTGGATCGGCTGCTGGCGATCAAGAATCGCTCGGTCGACAAGGGCCTGATTCTGGTCGCCGACAACATTCGCCAGTTCGACTTCCTGTTCGAAGACTTCCCGCAGGAATGGCTCGATCGCATGGCCAGCACCTGGCCGGGGCCGAACACCTGGCTGGTGCCGCACCAATGCTTGCTGCCGGAATGGGTGACGGGTGTGCACGACACGGTGGCGCTGCGCGTCAGCGATCATCCGCAGGTGCGTGATCTGTGCTCGATGGTCGGGCCGCTGATTTCGACCTCGGCCAACCCGCAAGGACGTCCGGCAGCGCGCACGCGGTTGCGCGTCGAGCAGTATTTCCGGGGGCAGATTGATCTGGTGCTGGGCGGGGAGTTGGGTGGGCGCAAGAACCCGAGCCTGATTCGTGATTTGGCCACGGGCAACATCGTGCGCCCGGCCTGATACCGCGTCGCTTCCATCGCGAGCAGGCTCACTCCTACATTTGGAATGCGTTCCCCTGTAGGAGTGAGCCTGCTCGCGATGGGGCCAATCAAGGCAACAGAATTGTCGACCCTGTCGTCCGTCGAGCCGACAACTCGGTCTGGGCTTTGGCCGCCTCAGCCAGTGAATAACGCTGACTGATATCCACCTTCAACTTGCCACTGATGATCATCTCAAACAGCTCATCGGCCATCCGCTGCAGGTTCTCGGCGTTATTGGCGTAAGTCGCCAGTGTCGGCCGGGTCACGTACAGCGAGCCTTTCGCCGCAAGAATCCCCAGGTTCACCCCGTCCACCGCACCTGACGCATTACCAAAACTCACCACCAGACCGCGCGGTGCAACGCTGTCCAGCGACGTCAGCCACGTGTCCTTGCCCACACCGTCGTAAACCACCGGGACCTTCTTGCCATCGGTGAGCGCCAGCACACGTTCGGCAACATTTTCATGGCTGTAATCGATGGTTGCCCAAGCGCCGTTGGCCTTGGCCAGTTCAGCTTTCTCTTTCGAGCTGACGGTACCGATCAGCTTCACGCCCAGGGCCTTGGCCCATTGGCAGGCCAGCGAACCGACACCACCGGCTGCGGCGTGGAACAAAATGGTTTCGCCACCCTTCAGCTCATAGGTCTGGCGTAATAGGTACTGCACGGTCAGGCCCTTGAGCATCACCCCCGCCGCCGTTTCGAAACTGATTTCATCCGGCAGTTTCACCAGATTGTCCTGAGGCAACACGTGAAACTCGCTGTAAGCGCCCAACGGCCCACTGCCGTACGCCACGCGATCACCGACCTTGAAACGGGTAACGCCACTGCCGACGGCATCAACCACGCCTGCACCTTCGGCCCCGAGGCCGGACGGCAACGCTGGTGGCGCATACAGACCGCTGCGGAAATAGGTGTCGATGAAATTCAGGCCGATCGCCTTGTTGGCCACGCGCACTTGGTTGGGGCCGGGCGCGGCGGGTTCGTAGTCAACAAATTCGAGCACTTCGGGGCCGCCGTGGGCGCGGAACTGGATACGCTTTGCCATCTGCCTGCTCTCCTTGGGTCTTTCGTGAGCCCCCTATCCAACTCCCATGCTTGATCTTCGTCAACTGCGGCGCGTCAGTCTGCGGTGGTATGCTACGCGCCCATTTGCGTCGCCCGCCTGCGGGGCGCCGCCCGATTCAAGGTGAAGCCATGACGACCCGCACCGACGCCGTAAAGGCCTATCTGCTCGACCTGCAAGACCGCATCTGCGCCGCCCTCGAACTCGAAGACGGCGGCACGCGCTTCGTCGAAGACGCCTGGACCCGGCCGGCTGGCGGTGGCGGTCGCACCCGCGTGATCGAGAACGGCACGCTGATCGAAAAGGGCGGCGTCAACTTTTCCCACGTCTTCGGCAGCGGCCTGCCGCCGTCCGCCAGCGCCCATCGCCCGGAATTGGCCGGTCGCGGTTTTGAAGCCCTCGGCGTGTCGCTGGTGATCCACCCGCACAACCCGCATGTGCCGACGTCCCACGCCAACGTGCGCTTTTTTATCGCTGAAAAAGAAGGCGAAGAGCCGGTCTGGTGGTTCGGTGGCGGCTTCGACCTGACCCCGTATTACGGCAACGAAGAAGACTGCATCCACTGGCATCGCGTCGCCGAACAGGCCTGCGCGCCGTTCGGCACGGACGTCTACCCGCGCTACAAAGCCTGGTGCGACACCTACTTCCACATCAAGCATCGCCACGAACCGCGCGGCATCGGCGGGCTGTTCTTCGATGACCTGAACGAGTGGGACTTCGACACCAGCTTCGCTTTCATGCGCGCGATCGGCGACGCCTACATCGATGCTTATCTGCCGATCGTGCAGCGCCGTAAAAACGCTGCGTTCACCGCGCAGCAGCGTGAATTCCAGGAATTCCGCCGTGGCCGTTACGTTGAATTCAACCTGGTCTACGACCGTGGCACATTGTTCGGCCTGCAATCGGGCGGGCGTACCGAATCGATCCTGATGTCGCTGCCGCCGCAAGTGCGCTGGGGCTACGACTGGAAAGCCGAGCCGGGCAGCGAAGAAGCGCGCCTGACCGAGTACTTTCTGCAAGACCGCGACTGGTTGGCCGAGGCCTGAGGATTTCTGATGGATCGTTACGTCGTTTTCGGTAACCCGATCGGCCACAGCAAATCGCCGATGATTCACAAGTTGTTCGCTGAGCAGACCGGTCAGAGCCTCGACTACGGCACCCTGCTGGCGCCGCTCGACGATTTTTCCGGCTGCGCTAAAGCCTTTTTCGTACAAGGTCGCGGCGCCAATGTGACCGTGCCGTTCAAGGAAGACGCTTATCGCTTGGCCAACAGCCTCACTGCCCGAGCAGAACGTGCTGGCGCGGTGAACACCTTGAGCAAACTCGCCGACGGTTCATTGCTCGGCGACAACACTGACGGCGCCGGACTGGTGCGGGATCTGACGGTAAACGCCGGGTTCAGCCTGACCGGCAAACGCATTTTGCTGCTCGGTGCGGGCGGTGCAGTGCGTGGCGCGCTGGAGCCGTTGCTGGCGGAGCAACCGGCCTCGGTAATCATCGCCAATCGCACGGTGGACAAGGCTGAGTTGCTGGCCGAGTTGTTCTGCGATCTGGGGCCTGTGTCGGCGAGCGGGTTTGACTGGTTGCGTGAGCCGGTGGACGTGATCATCAATGCCACGTCGGCGAGCCTGACCGGTGATGTACCGCCGATTGCGCCGAGCCTGATCGAGCCGGGTAAAACCCTGTGCTACGACATGATGTACGGCAAGGAGCCGACGGCATTCTGCCGCTGGGCCAGCGAGCATGGCGCGGCGGTGTCGATGGATGGTTTGGGGATGCTCGCCGAGCAGGCGGCTGAGGCGTTCTTCCTGTGGCGCGGTGTGCGCCCCGATACGGCGCAAGTATTGGCCGAGCTACGCCGCCAACTAGCGCAATAATCCTTGTAGGAGTGAGCCTGCTCGCGATAGCGGAGTGTCAGTTGATAGGGTTTTATCTGACACTCCGCTATCGCGAGCAGGCTCACTCCTACAGGGTTATGCGGTGCTATCAGATCAATCCTCAAACCGGATCGGACATTTCTCCGGCCCTTCAAGCTTCCTCAATTCCTCCACCACCTGCGGTCGCGCCCGGCGCAAGGTCAAACTGCGACTCTGGCTGAGCAAGCGTCGCGCCTCCTGATGCAGCATCTCCACCCCCGAATAATCGATGAAGTTGATCTGCTGCGCCTCGATCACCACCCGCGCGCCGTGCATCCGTTGCAGGCGCACTTGCAGGTAATGGCTGGCGCCGAAAAAGATCGAGCCGCCAACCCGCAACACATCGTCCTCACCGTCGCGCCAATGCTGCACGCGCGGTTGCGAGGTGCGCTTGAGGTAGAAGAACAGCGACGCCAGCACCCCGGCATAAATCGCCGTCTGCAATTCCAGCAGCAATGTCGCCAGGCAAGTCAGCGCCATGACCACAAACTCGGCACGGCTGACCCGCAGCAATGCGCGGATGCCGCGATGATCGACCAGGCCCCAGGCGATCAGCAGAATGCTGCCGGCCATCGCCGGAATGGGAATGTGCGAAATCAGCCCGGCGCCGAAAATCGCAAACAACGCCACCCAGATCGCTGAAAAGATCCCGGCCAATGGCGAGCAGGCGCCCGCCTCGTAGCTCAACCCAGAACGGGTAAACGATCCGGCTGACAGCGACCCGGAAAAGAACGCCCCGACGATATTCGATAAGCCCTGCGCGCGAACTTCCTGATTGGCATCGAGCAACTGCTGCGAGCGCGCCGAAATCGAGCGCGCGATCGACAGGCTGGTGACCAAACCGAGCATGCCCACCGCCACAGCGCTGGGCAGCAAGCGCAGGATCAAGTCCAGATCCAGCGGCAAGCCACTGAACGGCGGCAGGCGACCAACAAACGCACTGACCAGATGCACATGGCCGAACATCGCTGGCCACAGCCACACCAGCAGACTGGCCAGCACCAATGTGATCAACAGCGTTGGCCAGCGTGGCAGCAGTTGTTTCAACACCACGCCGACCACCACCGTGGCTACGCCCAGAACTAATGACGGCTTATCCACAGCCCTGAGGTGTTGCAGCAGATCCATCAGACTCGCCAGCGCCGTGGCTTTGGCCGGCAACTCCAGCCCCAGCAGGTTCGGCAATTGCCCGATGGCGATCACCACCGCCGCGCCGAGGGTGAAACCGAGCACCACCGAATGTGAGACGAAATTCACCAGCGCACCGAAGCGCAGCAGGCCGAGCAGCCACTGGAAAATCCCCGCGAGTAAGGTCAGCAGCAGGATCAGCGTGATGTAGTCCTGCGAGGCCGGCACGGCCAACGGGCTGACGCTGGCGAACAGCACGATGGAAATGGCCGCTGTCGGGCCGCAGATCAGGTGCCATGACGAACCCCACAGGCAGGCGATCAACACCGGGATGATCGCAGCGTAGAGACCGTATTCGGGTGGGAGACCGGCAATCAGTGCGTAGGCAATCGACTGGGGTAACGCGAGAATTGCGCCGCTGAGGCCGACGATCAGATCCCGTCCTACGCTGGCGCGGGTTTGCCGCGGTAGCCAGGTCAGGAAGGGGAAGAGAGAGTGGCGGCTGGGGAAGGCCATGGGTCCTCGCGGTTGAAATTTTTAGTTAGGGTATCAGCCCGTTACGCTGATCGTTCCCACGCTCTGCGTGGGAATGCCTCAACGGACGCTCCGCGTTCGGCTTTGAATGGGACGCGGAGCGTCCCGGGCTGCATTCCCACGCGGAGCGTGGGAACGATCATCAAGTAGAAAGCATTACAGCTTGGCTTTTACTGCCGCCAACGCATCCTTCCCGTCAACCGTCTTCACCCCGTCCAGCCACTTGTCCAACACCGCCGGATTCGCCTTGATCCACGCCTTCGCCGCCGCGGCATTAGTGACCTTCTTGTTCACCACCTCAGCCATGATGCTGTTCTCCATCTCCTGCGTGAACGACAGATTGGTCAGCAATTTACCCACATTCGGACACGCCTCGGCATAGCCCTTACGCGTCAACGTGAACACGCTGCCAGTATCGCCAAAATACTTCTCGCCACCCTTCAGGTAATGCATCTTCAACTGCACGTTCATCGGGTGCGGCGTCCAGCCGAGGAAGGTGACGAATTTCTGTTTCTTCACCGCCCGCGACACTTCGGCCAGCATCGCCTGCTCGCTGGACTCGATCAGCTTCCACTGGCCCAGGTCGAAGTCGTTCTTCTTGATGATTTCCTGCAACGAGATATTCGCCGGCGCACCCGAGCCGATGCCGTAGATCTTCTTGTCGAACTTGTCGGCGTATTTGTTCAGGTCGGCAAAGTTATGCACACCCGCATCCCACACGTAGTCCGGCACGGCGAGGGTGAACTCAGTGCCGTCGAGGTTCTTCGCCAATTGCGTGACGTCGCCGGTGGCGACGAACTTGTCGTAGAAGCCCTGCTGCGCCGGCATCCAGTTGCCGAGGAAGACATCCACCTGGCCGTCCTTCAACCCGCCAAAGGTGATCGGCACCGCGAGGGTGTCGACTTTGGCCTTGTAGCCCATGCCGTCCAGCAGAAACCCGGTGATCGCATTGGTCGCGGCGATGTCGCTCCAGCCCGGGTCGGCCATTTTCACCGTGTCGCAACTCTGCTCGGCGAAGGCCGCAGCGCTGCTTAGCGATAGCAGGCCAACCGTCACTACTGTGGATAACTTACGCATGGACTTCCCCTTAACATTATTGGTTTTGGCAGGGTTGTGGATAACGTGCTTTGCGTTCCAGATCATCGAGGTCGATGTGGTTGCGCATGTACTGCTGACTGGCGTCCACCAGCGGCTGGTGATCCCAGCTCTTCAGCTTGCCGATGGTTAATGCCTCGGCAACGAAACGGCGGCGGCGCTGGCTGGCGAGTACCTCTTGGTGAATCGCCGGAATGTCCCATTTGGCCCGCGCCTCGGCGAGAAAATCGTCGAACAGCTGGCGATGTTGCGGTGATTGACCGAGTTCTTCCAGTTCGCGCGGATCGTTGCTTACGTCGAAGAGTAGGCAAGGGTCGCTTTCACTGTAGATAAATTTGTAGGCGCCGCGACGGATCATCATCAACGGGCTGACGGTGCCTTCGGCCATGTATTCGCCGAACACTTCGTCATGCCCACCCAGCCCTTGCAGATGCGAGACCAGAGAACGGCCATCCAGTGGCAAGCCCGGCTCCAGGGGGCCGCCGGCCAGTTCCACAAAGGTCGGCAACAGGTCAGCGGTAGACACAGCCGCGCTGACCCGACCGGCACCAAATTGGCCCGGCGCACTGATCAACAGAGGCACGCGGGCGGCCATTTCATACCAGTGCATTTTGTACCAGAGGCCTTTCTCGCCAAGCATGTCGCCGTGGTCACCGGAGAACACAATGATGGTGTCATCGATCAGCCCGGTTTCTTCGAGGGTTTGCAGAAGTTTGCCGACGTTGGCATCGATATAGCTGCACGCTCCGAAGTAGGCTCGGCGCGCGTCGCGGATCTTATCCACAGGCAGCGGTTTATCCCACAGGTCATAAACCTTGAGCAGGCGCTGCGAGTGCGGATCGAGTTCGTGTTGATCCGGGGTTGTAGGCAAAGGGATATCGGCATCGTCGTACAAATCCCAGAAAGCCTTGGGAATCGTGTACGGGTCGTGTGGGTGGGTCATCGATACGGTCAGGCAAAACGGCTGATCGCCATCTTCGCGTATGTGATCGAACAGGTACTGCTGCGCTTTGAACACCACCTCTTCGTCGAAATCGAGCTGGTTGGTGCGCACGCACGGCCCGGCCTGCAACACCGAGGACATGTTGTGATACCAGGTCGGCCGCACGTCCGGCTCATCCCAATTCACCGCCCAACCGTAATCGGCCGGGTAGATGTCGCTGGTCAGACGCTCTTCATAACCGTGTAACTGATCCGGGCCGCAGAAATGCATCTTGCCCGACAGCGCCGTGCGGTAGCCGAGACGGCGCAAGTAGTGGGCGTAGGTCGGCACATCGGCAGGGAAATCGGCAGCGTTGTCGTAGGCGCCGATCTTGCTCGGCAACTGGCCACTGACCAGGGTGAAACGCGACGGCGCGCACAACGGGCTGTTGCAGTACGCAGCATCGAACACCACGCCTTGTTCGGCGAGGCGGGAAAGATTCGGCAGTTTGATTGGCGATGGGCCGTAGAACGGCAACGTTGGCGCGGCCATCTGATCGGCCATGATGAAAAGAATATTCTTGCGCTTCATGTGATCGCGGCATTCCATAGTGAATATTTATGCGACATTGCTGCGATCGAGCATGGAGTCCATGCTGTGTCGGGTAAAGCCCGCACCGGGCAATGACTAGGATAAGCACAGCTTATGTATGAAGCTTTGGGCGATCTGTCGCTCGACCTGCTGCGCGCCTTCGAAGCCGCCGCTCGTCATCGCAGTTTTACTGCGGCGGCGGTCGAGCTGGGCACCACGCAACCGGCGATCAGTCAGCAGATCAAGCGGCTGGAGGAACAGCTCGGCACGCGGCTGTTTGATCGCATCTACCGAGGCATCGAGTTAACCGAAGTCGGTGCGATCCTTTTCGAGCAAGTTAGCTTGGGTTTGCAGAATATCAACGCAGGATTGAGCGCGATCAGCGCGCAGCAGCAACATGAAGTGCTACAAGTCGCTACCGATTTCGCCTTCGCCGCGTACTGGCTGATGCCGCGTCTGCACCGCTTCCATGAGGCCAATCCCCACGTCGACGTCAGCCTGGTTACCAGCGAACGCAACCACAACATGCTGCGCACCGACATCGACGTGGCGATCCTGTTTGGCGACGGGCGCTTCAAGCAGGGCGAGAGCCATTGGTTGTTCAGCGAAGAAGTATTCCCGGTGTGCAGCCCGCAATTGCTCAAGGAACGCGCCCTGCCCTTGCCCGCTCAGGCGTTGCTGGAGTTGCCGCTGCTGCACCTGCGTGGCGAAAACAGCAGCAACTGGTTTGACTGGAGCGGACTGTTTCGCGAGTTGGGGATCAGCACGCCGCCGGCGCCGGGGCAGTTGCGGTTCGACAATTACACGCTGTTGATTCAGGCGGCCATTGGCGGGCAAGGCGTGGCAATTGGCTGGCGGCACCTTGTGGATAACTTGCTCAGTCAAGGTTTGTTGTGTCGGCCGATTGCTGAAACGACGCTGTCGCGGCTGGGGTATTACGTGGTATTGCCGCAGCGCAAACGGCGTGGGGCGTTGATTCAACAGTTTGTGGAGTGGTTGATGGCGGAGCAGGCGAGCAGCGCCGAATCCCTGAACGGGTTGGCGCTGCCTTCGATTGCGGTTTGAAGATCAAAAGATCGCAGCCTTCGGCAGCTCCTACATGGGATCTGTGGCGGCGATGAAATTGACGTGTTGGCCCACGTGCAAATTCAGCCGCAGCTCATCGGCAATGCCGACCGCTACGCGATTCAGGCGTTCCAGCGGTTCCGCCAGCCCCGGTTCAAGATTCCCGCCGACCTGACTGAAATGCTCAATCGTCAGCCCGGCCACGCCGTGGGGCGCATTGACCAGCGTCCACTGCAGCGGGCTGCTTTGCAGCGCTTCACGGATTTCCTCGGCGGCGTGGCGTTGCAGGCGATCGTCCAGTTCCGTTTCGTCGAGCACCGAGAACTCTCCTACCAAAAACAGTCGCGAAACATTCGCCGCTTGTAGGCCATCGACCAAAGCATCTACGGCTAGTACCTGCTCCACCGGCCCGAGCACCACCGAGCGTTCAACGTGATCACTGCTGAACGGCAACCCCGGCGCATCCAATAAACAGATGACCGCCGAACTGCCTGCCACACTTTGATTGACCCGCTCGGAATCGAACAGATCACCGCTTTTGGTGCGCAAACCCGGACGCGGCGCGAGCGCGGTGAGGTCGTCGAGGATGGCGATGACTTCGTGCTGACGGCGCAGCAACTCAGCCATCAACGCACCGCCCAGGCTACTCATGGCACCATAGAGCACCACTTTTACCGCCGGGGTTTCGGCATTTTTCATGGCTGATCCCTTTTGTTTTCCCTTGTATGGCGTGTGACATACGGGCAACGCCGAGGGTTCGAACCGATTCAGAGGCTTTCAGATGCAAGTGATCAAGGGATACCACGCCCACGTCTATTTCGACGCCAGCAGCATTGGGCAGGCGCGGGATTTGTGCGAACAGGCAGCGCAGTTGTTTGCGCTGAAAATGGGCCGGGTCCACGAACGCCCGGTCGGCCCGCACCCGGACTGGAGTTGCCAACTGGCCTTCGGCCCCGAGCTGATCGGCGAGGTGTTGCCGTGGCTGGCGCTGAACCGCAAAGGCCTGGTGGTGTTTCTGCACCCGGACACTGGCGCTGATTTGCTCGATCACACTGAGCACGCGATCTGGATGGGCGCCGTGCGACCGTTGGACCTGTCTATTTTTTGATCAAATGGTTTCTTCGGCTTCACTCGGCAGTTGTTCGTCCAGATGCAGCCAGGGCAGTTGGCTGTCGGTCCAGATATGCCGCTCGGCCGGCGCCAGTTCCGGGTGATCAAGGGTGGCGATGGTCACGTCGATGCTTTCCGGGCTGAGCAACGTCACCAGCGCCAGTTGCGCGCCGCAGTTCGGGCAGAAGAACCGCGCGCAACTCTGCGACGAGTCATACCGCGACGGCGTACCCGCCAACCACTGGAAACTCGCCGCCGGCACGGTGATCCACGTCGTCACAATCCCGCCGCTGACCTTGCGGCAGATCGAGCAATGACAATGGGCGATGTCCTGCAGCGCCCCGCTGAACTGATAACGAATGTGTCCACAATGGCAGCCGCCGCTGTGCAATTGGCTCATGGCTGAAGCCCTCCTTCCCGTGTTCATTGACTCTAGTTCGCATCCGACGGCCGGTTGACCGTTCATTCAAAGCTTTCTCCAGCGAAAGCTGGCTGAAAGCTTCCCCGATTAGGATCGCCCCACTTCCGGCAACAGACCGGTTGGCCAAACCGTGTGATCGCTCGCACGCAAGGCCCAATTAACAACAACAATGGTGATTCCGATGTCCTCTGTAGCCCGCCTCCTCGCTCCCACTCCGCCCGTACGTTTCGTGCTTGCCGTTCTGCGCTGATCCCTCACCGATCCGCTCACTCAACTAGCTGCGCTACGCCTGGAGTATTCCCATGCTGACTTTCCTTGGCTTCGCCATGGTCATCACGTTCATGTTTTTGATCATGACCAAGCGCCTGTCCGCGCTGATCGCCCTGATCATCATCCCGATTCTGTTCGCCCTGTTCGGTGGTTTCGCCCCGAAGATCGGCCCGATGATGCTCGAAGGCATCACCAAGCTGGCGCCGACCGGCGTGATGCTGATGTTTGCCATTCTGTATTTCGCCCTGATGATCGACTCCGGCCTGTTCGACCCGGCCGTGCGCAAGATCCTCAAACTGGTCAAGGGCGACCCGTTGAAAGTTTCGGTCGGCACCGCCGTACTGGCGCTCGTCGTCTCCCTCGATGGGGACGGCGCGACCACTTATATGATCTGCGTGGCCGCCATGCTGCCGCTGTACAGCCGCATCGGCATGAGCCCGCGGATCATGGCCGGCCTGATCATTCTGGCCGGTGGCGTGATGAATATGACCCCGTGGGGTGGCCCGACCGCCCGTGCCGCGAGTGCGTTGCATGTCGATCCGTCGGACATTTTCGTGCCGATGATCCCGGCGATGGCCGCCGGCGTCGTGGCGATCCTGCTGATTGCCTACTTCTACGGCAAACGTGAACGTGCGCGTCTGGGTGAGCTGCACCTGATCGGCGACGAAATCGATCACAGCGAAATCAGCGTGTCGCAGTTCCCGGATGCCCGCCGTCCGAAACTGATCTGGTTCAACGCCCTGCTGACCCTGGCGCTGATGTGCACGCTGATCGCTGGCCTGCTGCCACTGCCGGTGCTGTTCATGGTCGCGTTCAGTATCGCGATGATCGTCAACTACCCGTGCCTGCAGATGCAGAAGGACCGCGTCGCGGCCCACGCTGGCAGCGTGCTGTCAGTGGTCAGTCTGATTTTCGCTGCCGGTATCTTCACCGGTATCCTCTCCGGAACAGGCATGGTCGACGCCATGTCGAAAAGTTTGCTGGCAGTGATTCCGGACTTCCTCGGCCCGTACCTGGCGGTGATCACGGCGCTGGTAAGCATGCCGTTCACGTTCTTCATGTCGAACGACGCGTTCTACTACGGCGTGCTGCCGGTGCTCTCCGAAGCGGCCAGCCATTACGGCATCACAGCCGTGGAAATGGCCCGTGCCTCGATCGTCGGTCAGCCCGTCCACTTGCTGAGTCCGTTGGTACCGTCGACGTACCTGCTGGTGGCGCTGGCCGGTATCGAGTTCGGTGACCATCAACGCTTTACCCTGAAATGGGCCGTGCTGGTGTGCCTGTGCATTCTGGTTGCAGCCCTGCTGTTGGGGACTTTCCCGCTGTTCAGCACGTTGTAACGGCATCAACTCACCAGGCGCCAGCTGCTGGCTGGCGTTCTGGTTTAACACACGCTCAAAGGAATACACATGGAATGGCTGACCAACCCCGAAATCTGGGTTGCCTTCTTTACCCTGACTGCCCTGGAGATTGTCCTCGGCATCGATAACATCATCATGATTTCGATCCTGGTCAGCCGCATGCCCAAGCACATGCAGCAGCGCACCCGGATCTTCGGTCTTGGCCTGGCCATGATCACCCGGATCATGTTGCTGCTGTCGATCACCTGGGTCATGCGCCTCACCGCCGACCTGTTCGAAGTGTTCGGCCAGGGCATTTCCGGCCGCGACCTGATCCTGTTCTTCGGTGGCCTGTTCCTGCTGTGGAAGAGCTCGCAAGAGATGTACCACGCGCTGGAAGGCGAAGACGAAAGCGACGATTCGCCTGGCGGCAAGGGCGGCAACTTCCTCTACACCATCATCCAGATCGCGATCATCGACATCGTCTTCTCGCTGGATTCGGTGATCACGGCGGTGGGCATGGTCTCCCATGTGCCGGTGATGGTCGCCGCGATCATTGTGGCGGTGCTGGTGATGATGCTGGCGTCGGGCAAGATCAGCGAATTCATCGACAAGCACCCGTCGCTGAAGATGCTGGCGCTGTCGTTCCTGCTGGTGGTCGGTACCGTGCTGATTGCCGAGTCGTTCGACGTGCATGTACCGAAAGGCTATGTCTACTTCGCCATGGCGTTCTCGCTGGCGGTCGAGGCGATCAACATCAAGTTGCGCGGCGCGATGGCCAAGAAGAAAAAGCAGCAGGACCCGGTGAAACTGCGCAAGGACATCCCGGGCCAGTAACCCCTACGCCACACCCCTGTAGGAGTGAGCCTGCTCGCGATGGCGGCCTGTCAGTCAACAACAATGTTGAAGCTGATGGCCCTATCGCGAGCAGGCTCACTCCTGCATTTGTTTTGGGCTATATCCAGACTTTTTTGTACCCGCAAAAACCTGTGGCGAGGGGATTTATCCCCGATGGACTGCGCAGCAGTCCCCTGCTTTTGGGTTAAACAACGGGGGCCGCTGCGCGACCCATCGGGGATAAATCCCCTCGCCACAGGATCATTGGTGGATTCGAAATCTGAAGGGTGGATGAAGCGCTTTTCATGACACTTTTGTTTCAATCGACACTTTAGCTGTGCAATGCTGGCGCCCAGTCCGTTAGCCAACTACAGCTTAAGTATCAAAAACGTAGAAACCGCGCGGTACCGTCAACTTGCTCCTTTGGGGCACTGCTATTACAGGGGGTCTGCATGCTCACCCTGCTCAATCTGCTTTCCGCCGTCGCCCTGCTGATCTGGGGCACGCACATCGTTCGAACCGGCATCCTGCGGGTGTACGGCACCAATCTGCGCCATGTGATTGGCCAGAACATGTCCAGGCGCTGGCTCGCGTTCGTGGCCGGCATCCTCGTGACCGCCATGGTGCAGAGCAGCAACGCCACCGCCATGCTCGTCACCTCCTTTGTCGGTCAGGGCCTGATGGCGCTGACCCCGGCGCTGGCGACCATGCTCGGCGCCGACGTCGGTACCGCGCTGATGGCGCGGGTGTTGACCTTCGACCTGTCGTGGCTGTCGCCGTTGCTGATTTTTCTCGGGGTGATTTTCTTTCTGTCGCGCAAACAGACGCGGCTCGGGCAAATGGGTCGGGTGTCGATCGGTCTCGGGCTGATCATTCTCGCGCTGCAACTGATCGTCGAGGCCGCCGCGCCAATCACCCACGCTCAGGGCGTGAAGGTAATTTTTGCTTCGCTGACCGGCGACATCCTCCTCGACGCCTTGGTCGGCGCGCTGTTCGCGATGATTTCCTACTCCAGCCTCGCCGCCGTGCTGCTGACCGCCACACTGGCCGGCGCAGCGGTAATCAGCTTGCCGGTGGCGATCGGTCTGGTGATCGGTGCCAACATCGGCAGCGGCGTGCTGGCGTTCATGAGTACCAGCATGCAGAACGCCGCCGGCCGGCAAGTGGCGCTGGGCAGCCTGTTGTACAAACTGATCGGCCTGCTGCTGATCATCCCGGTGCTCGACCCGCTGGTGCACTGGATCGACAGTCTCGATTTCAGCCCGCAGGAAATGGTCATCGGCTTCCACCTGCTCTACAACACCGCGCGCTGCCTGATTCTGCTGCCGAGCGTCGGGCCGATGGCACGTCTGTGCGCTTGGCTGCTGCCGGAGCGCCCGGAGGTCAACGGCACCGCCAAGCCGCGTCATCTCGACGCCACCGCACTGGTCACGCCGAGTCTGGCGCTGGCCAACGCCGCGCGGGAGACCCTGCGCATGGGCGATCTGCTGGAGAACATGCTCGACGCCACGCTTGATGTGTTGCGCGGTAAGCAGACCGCTGTCACTCAGGAGATACGCCGGCTGACCGACGACGTCGAAGCGTTGTACAGCGCGATCAAGCTGTACCTGGCGCAGATGCCCCGCGAGGATCTCGGCGAGCAGGACAGTCGGCGCTGGGCGGAGATCATCGAGCTGGCGATCAACCTGAAACTCGCCGCCGACCTGATCGAACGCATGCTGCGCAAAATCCAGCAGCAGAAGACCTCGCAGCGTCGCTCGTTTTCCGAGGAAGGCCTGGAGGATCTGGCCGGGTTGCAGCAGCAATTGATCTCCAACTTGCGTTTGGGCCTGTCGGTATTCCTCAGCGGCGATCGTGAAAGCGCTCGCCAGTTGCTGCGCGAGAAACGTCGCTTCCGCGCACAGGAACGCCGTTTGGCCCATGCGCATGTCAGCCGTTTGCAACGCAAGATCGTGCAGAGTATTGAAACCAGTTCGCTGCACCTGGAGTTGATTGCCGACATGAAGCGGCTCAATTCGCTGTTTTGCGGCAGTGCGTATGTGGTGCTGGAAACCGCGGACACTGGGGCGCTGGCGGCGGATGATATTGCCGACATTACGCATTCGCCTTGAACGTTTTACGGCTGGATTTAGTCAGTTACATTGATTCAGCCTTCAGGCCGCTATCGCGAGCAGGCTCACTCCTACAGGGGGACGCATTCCAAATGTAGGAGTGAGCCTGCTCGCGATGGGGCCCTGACTGACGACACGGATCTCCAAATCAGCCGTATGGAAGCCTGTTATGCGTTGCCTGTTGTTCGCCTGTCTGTTGCTCGGTTCCCTGCCTGCCTTTGCCCTGGATCGCTTTCAGGTCGAAGGCTATGCGCTGCCCAACGGTTTGCAGCTGATGCTCAAACCCGGCACCGAACGTGGGCATGTGGCGATTCGCTTGGTGGTCGGCGTCGGCCTTGATGATTTCGATTGCGCGGACAAAGAGCTGCCGCACCTGCTCGAACACTTGTTGTTCAGTGGTATCGACGCCACTGGCGAAGGTGGTTTAGAGGAACGCATGCAGGCACTGGGCGGTGACTGGAATGCCTTTACCAGCAACGCCGACACCACGTTCGTCATCGAAGCCCCGGCGAAGAACCAGCGCAAGGTGCTCGACCTGCTGCTCGACCTGCTGACGCAGACGCGCATCGACGACAACGCGATCAACGCCGCCAAACGCGTGGTCGAACGCGAGGACGGCGGCCATTACACGCGTCTGCAACGCTTCCTCGATCGCCAGGATCTCGGCCACACCGCGAGCAACCAGCTCGCCGTCGAGCTGGGCCTGAAATGCCCGCAACGCGCCGAAGTCGGTCACCTGACTCAGGAACAACTGGAGAAGGTGCGCAAGGCCTGGTACGCGCCGAACAACATGACGCTGATCGTCGTCGGCGAACTCGACAAGCTGCTGCCGGCCTACCTGGAACGCACCTGGGGCGCGCTCGAAGCGGTCGATCCGAGCGAGCATCGACCGCTGCCGGACATCCGCACCAGCGCGGCCCATGAACGCACCCTCACCCGTGGTTTCATCGGCGACAGCGCCAAGCTGCACTGGCTGGTGCCGGAACCGGTGATTGACGATCAGTACGACCAGACCTTCGACATCCTCAAGGATTATCTGGATTGGGCGCTGTATCGGCAGATCCGCCTCAATCATGGCTTGTCCTACGGGCCGTGGGCCGAGCGCGAAGTGTTCGGTGGTGTCGGTTTCATGAGCCTGAATGCCGATCTCGATCGTGATGACGTCGACGAAGCCATTCAGGTGCTGGAAGACCTCAAGGCCGATCTGCTGAAAAACGGCCTCGACCCGGACACCTTTGCGCGGATCAAACAGGCGTCCATCGCCCATCAGGCGTGGGCGGTGCAGGGTAATAGCGCGATGGCGGATTATTACTGGAGCGCGCTGGGCGATTACGAGGACGGCCGTTTTGCCAACCCGGCCCGCGAGCTGCAAGGGGTGACGCTGGAGGCGGCGAACAAAGCCATGCGCGAGTTGCTGCTGCAACCGGGGTATTTGCGGATCGAGAAGCCGTTGATCAGTGATGATCAGGTGTTGTGGTTGAGTGCGGGTGGAATCGGTGTGTTGCTGCTGATTCTGATCGGCTGGCGTTTGCACCACCGCCGCCGGCCGGCCGAACACTAACCCTGTAGGAGTGAGCCTGCTCGCGATAGCGGTCTTTCAGTCACCATTGCTTCGGCTGATACACCGCTATCGCGAGCAGGCTCACTCCTACAAGGGAATGCGTTGGTTTTAAGTGACCGGCAGCCTCGCCACATCGCCCGGCGGGCGCTACTCTGTCGAGGTTTTTTCCTATCCAGTTGTGAACCCCCGACATGCCGAAAATACAGCTCCTGATCCAGCGCATTCTCGAACTGATGAAGCGCTATCCCGGGGTCATTGCGCTTGGCGGTTTCATCTCCGGCGTCGGCAGTTTCATCATGGTCGACCGTCAGCAGGGGCTGGCGAGCTGGATCACGGTGATCATGCTGCTCAGCTGGATCTGGCTGATGCTGGAAAACACCCTCACCGGCCTCTTCACCCGCATCTTCAAACGCGAGATTCCCCAGCCGCTGCTGCGTTACGCGACGCAGATGATCCATCAGGAAAGCCTGTTTTTCGTCCTGCCGTTCTTCTTCATCACCACGACGTGGAACAGCGGCCAGTTGTTCTTCACCGGCCTGCTCAGCGTCGCGGCGCTGATCTCGATCGTCGATCCGCTCTACTACAAATGGCTGGCGCCACGGCGCTGGGCTTTTCTGGCGTTGCACACACTGACGTTGTTCGCCGCCCTGCTCACCGCGTTGCCGGTGATCATGCACCTGACCACGGCGCAGAGCTTCAAATGGGCGCTGGGCATTGCCGTGCTGTTGTCGTTCCCCAGCCTGGCGTCGATCTTCCCGATCCGCACGCTGCGCAACGCTTTGGCGATCCTGTGCATCACCGTCGGCATTGGCGGCGTCGGTTGGGCGCTGCGTTCGTGGGTGCCGCCGGCGACGCTGTGGATGACCGACGTGGCGATCAGCACGCAAATGCAGGATCGCACCCCCGGTGCCAGCCTCGACACGGTCAGCGCCGAGCAGATCCGCAACGGCGGGCTCTATGCCTACACCGCGATCAACGCGCCGCGCGGCCTTGATGAGCGGATTTATCACGTCTGGCAGTTCAACGGCAAAGAGGTCGACCGCATCGCCCTCGATATCCATGGCGGGCGCAAGGAAGGCTACCGGGCGTGGACGCACAAGCAGAATTTCCCTGGCAACCCGGCGGGCAAATGGCAGGTGCGGGTGCTGACCGAGGATGGCCAGGTGATCGGCGTGCTGCGTTTCGAAGTCACCGACAGCACAGCGATCAAAGAAAAGTAATCCGGTTCGTGCTATTACGTTAGTTCGCTTAGCAGACGAACAAGCACGGAGCTTATGACCAGCAGCTCGATCAGCGGCAATGCCCAACTGGACACGTCGATCAGCCCTGCCCGCCTGCGGGTCACCGGGGACTGGACGCTTGCCCATTACGCCGAGCTCAAGCAACTGAGCGAAAAGCTCCACGGCCAGTACGACGCCAATACCGAGATCGACCTCAATAGCCTCGGCGCCCTCGACACCGCGGGCGCTTCGCTGCTGGTCGAACTGCTCGGCTCCGAGCGCCTCGGTAAATCTGCCGAGCATCCTGATTGCACGATTTCCACCGCCGACCGCGCGCTGCTGCAGACCGTGTATCGCTCGATGACCGACTTCTGCGTGCCGATCAAGGAGCCGGAAATCAGCGTCAGCGTGCAGTTGCTGACGCGCATCGGCCGCGCTGTCGACACCATCTGGCAAGACACCCTGCAACTCCTCGGTTTCATCGGCCTGATCCTGGAAACCATCGCTCGCAGTCTGTTCCGGCCCAAGCGCTGGCGCATCACGCCAATGATCGCGCACATCGAACAGACCGGCCTCGACGCTGCACCCATCGTGGCGCTGCTGACCTTTCTGGTCGGCGCGGTGGTGGCGTTCCTCGGCGCGACAGTGCTGGCCAGTTTCGGCGCGACGATTTTTACCGTGGATCTGGTCGGTTTCTCGTTTTTGCGGGAATTCGGCGTGCTGCTCACGGCGATCCTCATGGCCGGGCGCACCGCCAGTGCCTTTACCGCGCAAATCGGCTCGATGAAGGCCAACGAAGAAATCGACGCAATCCGCACACTCGGCCTCGACCCGATGGAGCTGCTGGTGGTGCCGCGCGTGCTGGCGATGCTGGTGGCGCTGCCGATGCTGACCTTTCTCGCGATGCTCTGCGGGATCATCGGTGGCGGCGTGGTCTGCGCGGTGTCGCTGGATATCTCGCCGGCGATGTTCCTGACACTGTTGCAGTCGGACATCGGCGTTCAGCACTTTCTGGTCGGTTTGGTGAAGGCGCCGATCTTCGCCTTCATCATCGCCGCGATTGGTTGCCTGGAAGGCTTCAAGGTCAGCGGCAGCGCCGAGTCGGTCGGCGCGCACACGACGTCTGCCGTGGTGCAGTCGATTTTCGTGGTGATCGTGCTCGACGCGGTGGCCGCGCTGTTCTTCATGGAGATGGGCTGGTGAGTCGTCTACCCCGCGCGCCCTCGGAGGCGGTGATCGAAGTCCGTGGCCTGTGCAATCGCTTCGGCAGCCAGAGCGTGCACGAGAATCTCGATCTGGATTTGTACAAAGGCGAAATCCTCGCCGTGGTCGGCGGTTCCGGCAGCGGCAAATCGGTGCTGCTGCGCAGCATTGTCGGTTTGCGTCGGCCCAGCGAAGGCATCGTCAAAGTGTTCGGCAAGAACCTGCCGAGCCTGTCGGAGCACGAGCGTTCGATGGTTGAACGACGCTTCGGCGTGCTGTTTCAGAAAGGCGCGCTGTTTTCCTCCCTGACGGTCACCGAGAACGTCGCCCTGCCCCTCATTGAACACGCCGGCCTCAGCCGTAACGACGCCGAACATTTGGCCGCCGTGAAGCTGGCGTTGGCCGGGCTGCCATTGTCGGCGGCGGATAAATACCCGGCGTCGCTGTCCGGTGGCATGATCAAGCGCGCTGCTCTGGCGCGGGCTTTGGCGCTGGATCCGGACATTCTGTTCCTCGACGAACCCACCGCCGGCCTCGATCCGATTGGCGCGGCGCAGTTCGATCAATTGATCCTGACCCTGCGCGATGCGCTCGGCCTCAGCGTGTTTCTGGTGACCCACGACCTCGACACGCTCTACACCATCACCGACCGCGTCGCGGTGCTGGCGCAGAAGAAAGTCCTGGTCGCCGGCCCGATCGACGTCGTTTCGGAAACCGACGACGCGTGGATTCACGAATACTTCCACGGCCCGCGCGGTCGCTCGGCGCTGGACGCCGCCAAATTGCTCAACGAGGTCTGACATGGAAACCCGAGCGCATCATGTATTGATCGGCCTGTTTACCGTGATTGTGGTGGCAGGCGCCCTGCTCTTCGGCCTGTTCCTGGCCAAGTCCAGTGTCGACACCGAGTTCAAGGATTACGAGATTGTCTTCAGCGAGGCAGTCAGTGGCCTGTCCAAGGGCAGCCCGGTGCAGTACAGCGGGATCAAGGTCGGCGATGTGATCAATTTGCGCCTTGATCCGAAAGACCCACGGCGGGTGCTGGCGCGGATTCGTCTGGCCGGTGACACCCCGGTCAAGGAAGACACCCAGGCGAAACTGGCACTGGCCGGGATCACCGGCACGTCGATCATCCAGCTCAGCGGTGGTACGCCCGAAAGCCCGAAACTGACCGGCCATGACGGCAAACTGCCGCTGATTGTCGCCTCGCCTTCGCCGATTTCGCGTTTGCTCAATGACAGCAACGATTTGATGACCGGCATCAGCGCGCTGCTGCAGAACGCCAATCAGATGTTCTCCCCAGAGAACGTCGAGCGCGTCAGCAAGACCCTCGCCCATCTGGAGCAAACCACCGGCACCATCAACGATCAGCGCGGCGACATCAAACAGGCGATGCAGCAACTGGCGACCGTTGGCAAACAGGCCGGCAGCATGCTCGAACAGACTTCGCTGCTGATGCGCAACGCCAACGGCCTGATCAACGACCAAGGCAAGCAAGCACTGGGCAGTGCCGAGCAGGCAATGAAGTCGCTGGAGCAAAGCACCACGACCATCAGCACCTTGCTCAGCAAAAACGAAAACTCCCTCGACAACGGCATGCAGGGCCTCAATGGCCTGGCCCCGGCGATCCGCGAACTGCGCGAGACGCTGACTTCGTTGCGCGCCATTTCGCAACGCCTTGAGGCCAACCCCAGCGGCTATCTGCTGGGCCGTGACAAGAACAAGGAATTCACGCCATGAAGCTGACTCGCCTCGCCCTTCTCGCCGCCGGCATTTCCCTGATCAGCGCATGCTCGATTTTGCCCAAATCCGAGCCTTCGGATGTCTATCGCCTACCGACGGCACAGGCGCCCGCCTCGGCCAGTTCGGCGGCAGCACAGCATTGGTCGTTGCGACTGAACAAATGGCAGGCCAGTGAGGCTTTGAACAGGCCGACGATTGCGGTGATCCCGCAGGGTGACGTGATCAGCAGCTACAAGGGCTCACGCTGGAGCGATCCGGCGCCGGTGCTGGTGCGTAATCGTCTGCTGGATGGGTTTGCGCGTGATGGCCGGGTGACGTTGCTCAGTACCGATGACAGCAACTTTGCGGCGGATCTCGAATTGGGCGGGAGTTTGCAGGCGTTTCAGACCGAGTATCAGGGATCGCAGGCCAGCGTCGTGGTGCGGGTTGATGCGTTGCTGGTGCGCGGTTATGACCAGCGGATTCTGGCCAGTCGGCGCTTTGAAGAGCGTCAGCCTCTGAACGATGTGCAGGTGCCGGCGGTGGTCGCAGGCTTTGGCCAGGCCAGTGATCGCCTGACCGCCAAGGTCGTCGCGTGGGCCGTCGACCAAGGCCAGAAACTCGCTCCCCCAAAACCCTAAGCCCAACACAAAACCCCTGTAGGAGTGAGCCTGCTCGCGATAGCGGTGTATCAGTCACCGATGATGGCGATTGATAAACCGCTATCGCGAGCAGGCTCACTCCTACAGTTTTGATCTGTGGTTAGCCAAAGAACCAGTAGCAGACAAAGATAGCGCCAACGACGCCGGCAAACTCCGCCAGCAACGCACACCCCACCGCATGCCGCGCCCGCTGAATGCCCACCGCACCGAAATACACCGCCAACACATAGAACGTGGTCTCGGTACTGCCCTGGATCGTCGCGGCGACCAGCGCCGGGAAGCTGTCGACCCCCGAGGTCTTCATGGTCTCGATCAACATCGCTCGCGCCGCACTGCCGGAGAACGGTTTGACCATCGCCGTTGGCAACGCATCGACAAACCTCGTGTCCCAACCGGCCCACTCGACCAGATGACGAATGCCGTCCAGCCCGAAGTCCAGCGCCCCGGAAGCACGCAGTACGCCAACCGCACAAAGCATCGCCACCAGATACGGCAGCAGATTCTTCGCCACGTCGAAGCCTTCTTTGGCGCCTTCGACAAACGCCTCGTAAACCTTCACTTTCTTTAACGCGCCGATCAGCAAAAACAGCATGATCAACCCAAACAGCGTGAGATTGCCGAGGATCGACGACAATCCCGCCAAAGCCGTGGCGGAAAGCGTGCCGAGCAGTGCCATGAATCCACCGAGGATCAGCGCCCCGGGAATCAGATAAGCCAACACCACCGGATCCCAGATCCGCAGGCGCTGCATGAACGCCACCGAGAGGAAGCCGACAATCGTCGAGCAACTGGTCGCCAACAGAATCGGCAGGAACACCAGCGTCGGGTCCGGCGCGCCTTGCTGGGCGCGGTACATGAAGATCGTCACCGGCAGCAGGGTCAGGGAGGAGGCGTTGAGCACCAGGAAGAGGATTTGCGCGTTACTGGCGATGGTCGCGCTGGGATTGAGCTCCTGCAGCGCCTTCATGGCTTTCAGGCCGATCGGCGTCGCGGCGTTGTCGAGGCCGAGACCGTTGGCAGCGAAGTTCAGGGTGATCAGGCCAAGGGCAGGGTGACCCGCCGGGACTTCCGGCATCAGCCGCAAGAACAGCGGGCCGAGCACCTTGGCCAGCCATTCGACGATCCCGGCCTTCTCGGCGATGCGCAGAAAGCCCAGCCACAGGGTGAGGGTGCCGAACAGCAGCACCATGACTTCGACCGAGAGCTTGGCCATGGCGAAAATGCTCTCCACCATCGCCGCAAAGATCCCGGCGTTGCCGCCGATCAGCCACTGCGCCAGCGCCGACACGGCTGCCACGATGAAGAAGCCAAGCCACAGGCCATTAAGCATCAGTCAAATCCCCCGAAGAATGCCGCGAATGATAGCGGGGTCGCCAGAAACGACAAACCCCGGATTTCTCCGGGGTTCGTCTACAGGCTCGTGGCCCCAATCTCATGTAGGAGCTGCCGAAGGCTGCGATCTTTTGATTTTGTTTTTTTAAAGCAAGATCAACAGATCGCAGCCTGCGGCAGCTCCTACAGGGGTGTGTCAGTTTTTCGAGATTTCGCCCGCTGGCAGTTGGGTCTTGCTGCGCCAGTGCGGCAGGGAGTTCCAGTAGCGCTCGCCCTTGGCGTCGTCGTACATGCCTTCCCAACGTGCGATAACCAGTACGGCCAGCGCGTTGCCGATCACGTTCAGTGCGGTACGGGCCATGTCCATGACGCGGTCGACACCGGCGATGAACGCCAGGCCTTCCAGCGGAATACCAACGCTGCCCAAGGTAGCCAGCAGCACCACGAAGGACACGCCCGGAACACCGGCGATGCCTTTGGAGGTGACCATCAGGGTCAGCACCAGCAACAGTTGCTGGCTGATCGACAAGTCGATGCCATACAGCTGCGCGATGAAGATTGCCGCGATCGACTGATACAGAGTCGAGCCGTCGAGGTTGAACGAGTAACCGGTCGGTACCACGAAGCTGCAGATGGCTTTCGGTGCGCCGTAGGCTTCCATTTTCTCGATCACGCGCGGCAGCACGGTTTCCGAAGAAGCGGTGGAGTAGGCCAGCACCAGCTCATCCTTGAAGATGCGCATCAGCTTGAACACCGAGAAACCGAACAGCTTGGCGATCAGGCCCAGCACCACGAAGGCGAAGAAGGCGATGGCGAAGTAAACCAGGATCACCAGCTTGGCCAGCGGCACCAGCGAGGCGAAGCCGAAGTTGGCGACGGTCACCGCGATCAGGGCGAACACGCCGATTGGCGCATAGTTCATGATCATGTGGGTGACTTTGAACATGCTTTCCGAGACGCCCTGGAACATCTTCACCAGCGGCTCGCGCAGGTCCGACTGCAGGCTCGACAGACCGAGACCGAACAGCACGGAGAAGAAGATGATCGGCAGCATTTCGCCGCGGGCCATGGCCGCGAAGATGTTCGACGGGATCAGGTTAAGAATGGTCTCGATGAACGCGTGTTCATGCTGTACCTCGGCGGCAGTCGCCTGGTACTTGGAGATGTCCACGGTGCCCAGCGTGCTCATGTCGATGCCGGCACCCGGATGGAACAGGTTGGCCAGCAGCAGGCCGACGACGATGGCGATGGTGGTGACGATTTCGAAGTAGATAATCGTCTTCAGACCGATACGCCCGAGCTTCTTGGCGTCGCCCACGCCAGCAATGCCGACGATCAGGGAAGAGATGACGATCGGGATCACGATCATCTTGATCAGACGGATAAAGATATCGCCTGCCGGTTGCAGGACGTTGCTGATCCACCAGGCTTTTTCGGCACTGAAGTGGTTGAGCAACGCACCAATTGCAATACCCAAAACCAGACCGATGAGGATCTGCCAGGCGAGGCTAATTTTTGCCTTCTTCATTATCTTTACCCTTACTTGCGTTTGACTCAGGCACATGCAGGAACTGGAACGCTCTTTAGCGGAAAAGTCTGTGCATCTGCCTCCGTATAAGGTGCCCCGAAGCGCGTGTTTACGGCTCTTCGGCAGGCGAAAAAAGGCGCAACTATTCCGATGCAAGGTTGCGCCGTCTAATGCCGTAAACGCCTACCCTATGCCGAATCGGCATGAGCTTTTTTAATTGAAACTGGCGTCCCAACCGGTTCGATTGTGACATTTCGGCCGGCATAAGTGCCGTGAACCGGCCATCACAGCGTAGGTTGGTTATTTTTTGAACGAGAAAAATCAACGAAAAATTTAGGAAAAAGCCTACGTGGGAAGCCTAGAAGTCCCACTGTTTAAAAGGTTTCTTTGTCGATATACGGTCGCCAGGAAACACCGCGTAATGTTTTCGCGCGCAGTGTCGACGATAAAAAAGGCGAGCTGGACGCTCTGGATCAATGTTTTGCTGAAAAGGAAGCTCAACGCAAGTCCGTCGATCTGCTGTGAGTCGGCGAACCTGCGATGCAGCTTTTACTTGCCCTGACCCGGCCCTCGCGCAGGCACTCCCTGTACCCGTAGGTCACTCCGACCCTGTAACAGTCAGAACGTCCCGGCCCCTTGGTCATGCGCCGAGCCTCCTCGGATCGGTGCAATGGAAGGCAGCAGGGCTGCTGCCTTCATGTTCAATACCAGTTCGGATCTTTCTTCAGGGTTTCCATCAGCAGATCCTGCATGCCCTGATCGGGTTTGCCGAGGAAGCGGTAGGTGGCATGTCGCGTGGGCGACTTGTCGGCCGGCAGTCCTTCGGGCACATCGACGAGCATGGCGTAAGCGTCTTTCTTGTCGAAACTGAAGGCGACGATCAAACGGTGGTTGAGGCACTTGTCCGCAGATTCGCAGAGCGGCCCGACCAGATATTGATCGCCGTCTTCAGTCACGGCATTCATCTGTTGGTCTGGCGTGCCGGACAGGTTCATTACCCATTCCGGCAGGCGTTCTTCCTTCTTCACCACGCCTTCCCACGTTTCGCGATATTGCGGGTCGGAACTCAACAGTTCGTTGACCCGCGCCTGGCCATCGTTGGCCGCCATCGCCATGGCACTACCGCCCAGAAGCAGGGCGGCTGCCAGTGTTTTTAAAACAGTCATCGTTAACCTCGGCCGCGACGGCCAAAGAAGAAGGAAGCGATGAACATCACCAGGAACACGACAAAGAGAATCTTGGCGATACCCGTGGCGGTGCCCGCGATACCACCGAAGCCCAGTACTGCAGCGATGATGGCAATGATCAAGAATGTGATTGCCCAGCTCAACATGGTGATTCTCCTTACTTCTCTATTTAGGGATATTGCGTGTTCCGGCGCATCGCGCCTGAATCCGTTTGTTCAATCAGAAAACCCAGCGCTCTTCACGTGGCATTTGATCCAGTGGCTGCGCCTGGTCGACATCGACCATGCGCATCGTCGCGTTGTCATCCTGGACACTGCTGCTGACAGCGCTGAAATGACTCTGGGTAGCGTGCTGCATGGAAATCAGCGGTGCTTCCGGCTGCTGGCTGTTTTCCCAGCGCAGGTATTGCTGGCAAGCAATCAGGGTGATCAACAGCGCAAGTACGCCAAACAGAGCTTGTTGCAGATGCAGTGGCGAGATGCGTACTTGAGCGGCGCGTTGGCGAGTCATCCTGGGTTCCTCACTCTTATTCGGTTGGGGCAGTTCTGATCTGCCCGGGCTGAATGAGTTATTGCAGCCTGCATGCCAGTTTTTTCATTGAAAAATATTCAATAAAATCAATAACTTAAAAGAGATGCGAAAAGAGTCGGCGACGCATCCTGCACGATGGGTCGTCTGGGATCGTGCGCAATGCACGATTTTTTCGTAGGAGAATTCATTCTTATGGAATTGAGAGCAGGGCGCAGATGTCAGAAAAGGACGCAGGCAATGTCCTGTAAACCGCTGATTGTTTAAAAAACCAACAAAATCAACGTATTGGCCGTAATGGCAGGAGAGAGCTACCCTCCTATGGCTGGCATCGTTCAGAATCAACCATGCAACTTGCCCGATTTTTCCGGGACTAACCTCAGACCAATCACTATGGAGCGTAGGAAAAATGGAATCTGCCACTGAGCATCAAGGCCGCATTCTGCTGGTGGACGACGAATCCGCCATCCTGCGTACCTTCCGTTATTGCCTTGAAGACGAAGGCTATACGGTGGCTACCGCCAACAGCGCGGCTCAGGCCGACGCACTGCTGCAACGCCAGGTCTTCGATTTGTGCTTCCTTGATTTACGCCTGGGCGAAGACAACGGTCTCGATGTACTGGCGCAAATGCGCATTCAGGCACCGTGGATGCGCGTGGTGATCGTCACCGCGCATTCGGCTGTCGATACTGCGGTGGATGCTATTCAGGCGGGCGCCGCTGATTATCTGGTCAAGCCGTGCAGCCCTGATCAGCTGCGTCTGGCTACCGCCAAGCAGCTGGAAGTGCGTCAGTTGTCGGCGCGCCTCGAAGCGCTTGAAGGCGAGATCCGCAAACCGAAGGACGGTCTCGACTCCCACAGCCCGGCAATGAAAGTTGTCCTGGAAACCGCGCGCCAAGTCGCGGGCACCGACGCCAACATTCTTATCCTTGGTGAATCCGGCACCGGTAAAGGTGAGCTGGCCCGTGCGATTCACGGCTGGAGCAAGCGCGAGAAGAAATCCTGCGTGACCATCAACTGCCCGTCGCTGACCGCAGAGCTGATGGAAAGCGAGCTGTTCGGTCACAGCCGTGGTGCGTTTACCGGGGCCAGCGAAAGTACGCTGGGTCGAGTCAACCAGGCCGACGGCGGCACGCTGTTTCTCGACGAGATCGGCGATTTTCCGCTGACATTGCAGCCAAAGTTGCTGCGCTTCATTCAAGACAAGGAATACGAACGCGTAGGTGACCCGGTCACCCGTCGCGCCGACGTGCGTATTTTGGCGGCGACCAACCTCAATCTGGAGGACATGGTCCGTGACGGTCGTTTCCGTGAAGACCTGCTGTATCGCCTGAACGTCATTACCCTGCACCTGCCGCCGTTGCGCGAGCGTGCCGAGGACATCCTCACGCTGGCTGATCGCTTTCTGGCGCGCTTCGTTAAAGAGTACGCACGTCCGGCGCGTGGGTTCAGCGACGAGGCTCGCGAGGCACTGCTCGGCTACCGCTGGCCGGGCAACATTCGTGAGCTGCGCAACGTGGTCGAGCGCGCGAGCATCATCTGCCCGCAGGAGCGCGTGGAGATCAGCCATCTCGGCATGGCCGAGCAACCGGCCAACAACGCGCCTCGGGTCGGCGCCGCGCTGAGTCTGGACGAGTTGGAAAAAGCCCACATCGGCGCGGTTCTCGCCACCGCCGGCACCCTGGATCAAGCAGCGAAAACCCTCGGCATCGACGCCTCGACCCTGTATCGCAAGCGCAAGCAGTACAACCTGTGAGTGCCGGGCGATGAAACTGGCGATGAAGTTGCGCACGCGGTTGTTCCTGAGCATTTCCGCCTTGATCACCGTGGCCTTGCTCGGGTTGCTGCTCGGGCTGGTCAGCGTGATGCAGATGGCCGGTACACAGGAAACCACGCTGCGTAACAACTTCGTCACGCTCGATCTGGGCCTCAAGCTGAGACAAACTTTGGGTGATCAACTGGTCATCATGCTTGCCGAAGAACCCGATCCGGTCGCGTTCGAGGCGTCCAAGCAGCAATACCTCAAGTTGCTCGATGACGGTATCGCCCAAGAGCACATCGGCGATGGTCGCCAGTATGGTTTCAGTCAGGCCAAGGCTGATTACCTGAGTTTTCTTCAGGCCTTCGATGTGTCCCGTGACCCGGCGACGGCGTTGAGCAGCAACGCCAATCTCAGGGAGCGCTTCAACACGCTGCGTAACGGGTTGATCACCGAACACAAGCATGCGCTGGACAACATCAACGCGGTCCAGCATCAAGCGCGCGACCGTGCACTGTTGATCGCCGGCCTGCTCGGGCTGGTAGGGCTGGCGGTGTTGATCATCGGTTTCGTCACCGCGCACGGTATCGCTCGACGCTTCGGTGTGCCGATCGAAGTCTTGGCGAAAGCGGCGGACAACATTGGTCAGGGCAACTATGAAGTGACCCTGCCGATTTCCTCGGCGATGGAAGTGAACCTGTTGTCGCGTCGCTTCGGTTTGATGGCCGAAGCGCTGCGTGAGCACCAGGCCACCAACGTCGACGAGCTGCTGGCCGGCCAGCAGCGTCTGCAGGCGGTGCTCGACAGCATCGACGATGGTCTGCTGATGATTGACCGCGAAGGTCACCTGGAGCACCTCAACCCGGTGGCTCAACGCCAGTTGGGTTGGGACGATGATCGACTCGGCCAGGGTCTGGGCGCGGCGCTTGAGCGGCCGGAGCTGGATGCGCAGCTGCAACTGGTGCTGCGCGGCGGCACGCTGGAGCGCGCGCCGGAGGATTTGAGCATTGAGGTCGACGGCGAATCGCGCCTGCTGACTTACAGCCTGACGCCGGTCAGCCACACACAAGGTCATATCCTCGGCGCGGTGATGGTTTTGCACGACGTCACCGAGCAGCGCGCGTTCGAGCGGGTGCGCAGCGAGTTCGTCCTGCGCGCGTCCCATGAGCTGCGCACGCCGGTCACCGGCATGCACATGGCGTTCGGCCTGTTCCGCGAGCGGGCGAAGTTTCCGGCGGAGTCACGCGAGGCTGATCTGCTCGATACCGTGAATGAGGAAATGCAGCGCCTGATGCAGTTGATCAACGACTTGCTGAATTTCTCGCGCTACCAGAACGGTTTGCAGAAACTCACGCTGGCACCGTGCTCCATCGAAGATCTGCTGGCGCAGGCCCAGCTGCGTTTCGCCGAGTCGGCGGCGGCCAAAGGCATCGCCCTGGAGGTCGAAGTGCAAGGCCCGCTGCCGCGTTTGCAGGCGGATCAGGCGCAGCTCGACCGCGTGCTCGACAACCTGATCGACAACGCCCTGCGCCATACCGCCCGCGACGGATTGATTCGTCTGCAGGCGCGGCGACACGGCGAGCGGGTGATCATCAGCGTCGAGGACAATGGCGAAGGCATTGCCTACGGCCAGCAGGGGCGGATCTTCGAGCCCTTCGTCCAGGTCGGGCGCAAGAAGGGTGGAGCCGGGCTCGGCTTGGCGCTGTGCAAGGAAATCGTCCAGTTGCATGGCGGGCGCATGGGCGTGTATTCGCGGCCGGGGCAGGGCACGCAGTTCTATATGGCGTTAGCCGTTTAGGCTTCGTCGTCCATGCGCCGACCGGCGAGCCGGCGGCCGCGCGTGATCAGTTCGATGAACTGCACCGCGCTCAGCGCATGGGCGAACAGCCAGCCCTGACCGAACTTCACGCCTTCGCTGCTGAGCAATTGCGCTTGTGATTCCAGTTCGATGCCTTCGGCAATCACCTTCAGGTCCAGCGCTTGCGCCATGTGAATGATGTGCGGGGCGACGCCGCTGCTGGCGGCGTCATGGCCGAGGGCGTCGATAAACGCCTTGTCGATTTTCAGGCAGTCCACCGGCAGGGTCTGCAGGTAGGCGAGGCTGCAATAGCCGGTGCCGAAATCGTCGATCAGCACCTGATGGCCAACATCACGCAGGGCTTGCAGGTTTTCCCGCGCGACCACCACATCAATCAAACCGCGTTCAGTGACCTCGAAGGCAATCTGTCGTGCGGCGACCCGGTGCAAGGTCAGCAAGCGCGCCATGACCTGGCCGATGCGCGGCACCATGACGTCGCACGCCGCCAGGTTCACCGAGATATACAGTTGTGGGTTGGCGCGCAATACCGGGCCCAACTGCTCGAGCAAACGCTGCAGGACAAAGTCGGTCATTTGCCGAATCTGCCCGGTGTTTTCCGCCATCGGGATAAACAGGTCGGGGCTGGTCAGCGTGCCGTCCGGGCGGCGCCAGCGCAGCAGGGCTTCGGCACCGACGCAGTTGCGGCTGTCGAGGTCGAAGATCGGTTGATAAAGCACCTGCAACTCGCCGCGGCGGATCGCGCCGTGAAGCTCGGCATCCAATGATTGCCGCTGGCGCACCAGCAGGAAGGTGAGAAAGCCGACAATGGCACCGGCCACCAGGCAGACCGGAATCATCCACCACCAAATGGTGGGGATGTGCATGCCGGTGCGCGGCGTGATCAACACCAGCTGATATTCCGGGTTGTCTGTGGGCATGCGGTAGATCAGTCGCGTTTGCGTGACTTGCAGGGCATCGCGACCTTTCGGTGGCCAGTTTGCCGTCGGCGGCCAGTCCTGCTCGGTACCCAGTACCGGGATTGCCCGGGAGCCATGGTCGAGCACCACCAACAGGCTGCTGCCAGGCGACAGGTCGACCATGTCGGTCAAATGGCCGCGCGAGGTGGCCACACGAAAATTTCCCCGACCAAGCATCAGCGCGGCGCGGTTCTCGTCGGGTTCGGTGGTGGTGTTCAGCCAGTAGCTGTAGGTCGGGCCTTTGATGTCTGGTGCGCGGACAACCGATAAGCCTTCCTGGCGCGGCCGGTTCGAACAGATCCGCGAGGCGTCCATATAAGCGGCTTCGTAAACGAAGCGATAGTTGAAGGTGACTTGTTGCAGGGTGGCGATCATTTCGTCGTCGCAACTGCGCAACGGTTGCGCTTCGAGGTCGTCGAGACTTTCGCGCAACTGGCCGAACAATTGTTCGAGGCGAGCGAGGAAACGTTCGCCTTGCGCGTTCATTTCCCGGCTCTCGTTTTGCTCCACCTGATGCATCGCCACGAACATTGCGCCGGCGATCAGCAGGCAGGCACTGAGGACAGCCGCGATCATCGCCAAAAACCAGGGGCGATAAAACCAGCTACGCAGCGTCTCTCGGGTAGCAACCATCATGGAATATCCGAAGAATTACCAATGAGTTATAGCTGCTGATTGCAATTTCGCCCTGACCGTCGGGCGGGCGTCATTATTTTGTCTGATTGAGCACCAACAACAGCGCTGCCGTTTGCGCATCCGGCGTACCGTCGAAGCGCGAAGGCCGGAAGTGCATCTGGAAAGCGGCAAGGACGTGGCGAGTGGCGACGTCGAGTTCGCCGGTCTGCGGCGTGTCGTAGCCAAGGTGCGCCAGTTGCGCCTGGAACCAGCTGACGCTCGGCAGTTCGCTGTTGTTGAACACTGCCTGTTGGCGTGCCACGGCTTGCTCGTTGGGCCACACGCCAAGGCCTTCAGCGGCAAGGCGCTGCCACGGGAACAGCGGGCCTGGATCGAGCTTGCGCAGCGGCGCGATGTCGCTGTGGCCGATAATGTGGCGCGGGCTGATGCCGTTGCGTTTGCTGATGTCCTTGAGCAGGGCGATCAACGATTGAATCTGTGCTTCGCTGTATGGATACCACAGGCGCCCGGTCGGGGTGTCCTTGAAGCCCGGATTGACGATTTCGATGCCGATCGAGCTGGAGTTGAGCCAGGTGCGGCCCTGCCATTGGCTTTCGCCGGCGTGCCAGGCGCGCTGGTTTTCATCCATCAGTTTGTAGACGGTGGCGCTCTTGTCGTCGCCGATCAGGTAATGGCTGCTGACTTCGCCGTGGGTCAGCAATTGCAGCGAACGCTCCAGCGATGTCGAGGTGTAGTGGACGATCACAAACTGGATGCGGCTATCGTAATTGGCCGAAGGGTGGCTGGTGTCATAACGCGGGCTGCTGGCGCAACCGGCCAGAACGAGCAGCGAAGCGAGGAGGGCAAAGAATTTCATGGCAGAGGACAATACACGCAAGACAGTAATGCAACAGTGTAACGTACTGCCTTGCGTCTCGACGGTCAGCGGGCGGATTTAAACAAAATGGAACACATTGCTTAGCCCAGCTCGACCCGGTTGCGCCCTGCATTTTTCGCGCGGTACAGCGCCTGATCGGCTCTTTTCAGCACCAGATCGCTGTGTTCTCCCGCTCGGAAGGACGCCAATCCCATGGAAATGGTGATGGTCACGCGTTCGCCCTTGAAGTGGAACGGGCAAGCTTCGATGGCCGCGCGCAGGGTTTCCAGCAGCTTGGCACCGACTGCCGGTGGCGTGGCCGGCAGCAACAGCACGAACTCTTCACCGCCGAAACGGGCAATGAAGTCAGTGCCGCGCAGGCGCTTGCGCAGCACGGTGGCGATAATCTTCAACACTTTGTCACCGGCCAGATGACCGTAGTTGTCGTTGATGCGCTTGAAGTGATCAAGGTCGAGCATCGCCAGGCTCAAGGTATTGCCGTGTTGTTGCCACTGCTTGATTTCATGCTCAAGGCGCTCGCTCCATGCGGCGCGGTTGGGCAAGCCGGTGAGCGGGTCGATCAGGGCTTTCTGCCGTTGCACTTCAAGGTGCTCGCGGAAACCCTGGGCTTCCTGTTCCATGTGCGCCACGCGTTCGGACAGGCTTTTAAGCCGTGTCGCGACTTCCTGTTCACGGGCATCGCGCTGTTTCTGGTGTTGATCCATGGTGCCGAGCAGGCCTTCGAGGTGATTCTCCAGGACTTGCTTGAGGTCATCCAGATCGGCGGCTTCCTGCACGCTGGTCTGCAAACCGTCGACCTGCTCGCGAATTTGCGTGTCCATTGCCCGCGCCGCCGAGCTGTTGTCGGCATGGCCTTCACTGGCGGCCTGCAGGTTGCTCTGGAACGCTTCGAGGCGTTCGTTGAGCTGTTGCAGATAGACTTCGAATTCGTGTTGACCGCTGTCGGTAATCGCCAGCATCAAAGTGGCAAGATCGTCGAGGATCGGGATCAGTTCGTACCAGTTCAACCCGTGTTGCAAACGTTCGCGCATGGCCTCGGCTTGCGGGCGGTGGCGTTCGGGCAAGGTCAGGTCGTCGAGCAGGCCGATCAGGGTGTCTTCGATGTGCTTAGCCACGGAGCTGTAGGACGGCTCCGGGGAATCCGGCAGGGCGAACAGGATGTCGTGCTCGGATTGCTCCGGGTCGATGGCCGCCAATGCCTGCGCGATAGGTTCGGGCAGCGGCAGGCTGTCGAGAATCAGCGGAACGGGATCGCCGGGGTGGATCAATTCGTCCGGATTGAAGGGGGCGGGTGCAATCGCCGCCGGCGCCTGCGCGAAAACTGGTTCCAGTTCGGGCTCCAGAGGCAGGGCTTCGGTCTCGGCCGGGGTGCTGGGCGCTTCGTTGAGCACGGTCGGCGGGACGAAGGCAACCACTGGCGGTTGCGTTGAAGTCTCGGGTGCGGGTGTCGCTGGTTCGATGGCTGGTGCAGTTTGCTGAACGGGCGGCGTCGTTGTAATCACCGGTTCAGTAGCTGCGACGGGGGTCGTCTGCTCGGGCACTGTATCGGCTTGCGGCGCAACGGGTGAGGGCGCCGCCGGCACGGACGCGGCCGCCGGAGCTGGTGGTGCTTCTGGCGTTGGGGCGGGCGTTTCTTCGTTTTCCCGGCTGCCAAACAGTCGCTGCAACAATCCCGGACGCCCCGGCTCAGCTGGCGTTTCCAGCTGGCTCAACGCCTTGCCCTGCAAGCCACTCAGTTCGCTGAGCAGCAGCGGCATCTCGCGCGCCTGGCCGACGCGGCCATCCAGTTGTTTGGCGAATTTCTTCAGCGGTTGCGCCACTTCCCGGGGCAACGGCAAGGCCTGCAACTGAGCCACCAGTGAGGTCAGCGCCGTGCTGACCTGATCGATGCGGGTTTCGCGGCGCTGCTCGGAGTCGAGCACGGCTTTTTCCAGGCGCGGCAACAGGGCGGCGAGGCCGGCATCCATGTCGTCGGTGCGCACAACGTCGCGCATCTCTTTCATGCACTGATCGACGACCTTGTCGGTGCCTTCGGCCGCCAGCGTGCTGCGCACCAGCCCGCGACGCAGCAAATCGAGCCTGGCGGCCCAGCGCCGTTCGAGCTTGTCCTGCTGTTCGATGCTTTTGAGGTACTTCTCTTTCCAGCGCTGGGCGTCGTCGCTCATTCAGGGGTTCCGCGAGGGTCAGGACTCAACGCGGGCAATGCATCAGCCGTGAGCGAACCCGGCAGACGAATCTCTACCGCGACCGGCAGGTGATCGGAAATCGGTTGGGCCAGCACTTCGACTCTTTCCAGGGTCAGGGTCGGGCTGAGCAAAATATGATCAAGGCAACGCTGCGGGCGCCAGCTGGGGAACGTCGCTTCCAGCTGTGGGGCCAGCAGGCCAAGATCGCGTAACGGTGAGTGTTGTAGCAGATCGCTGGCGTGGGTGTTCATGTCGCCCATCAACACCTGGTGTTTGTAACCACCGATCAGTTCACGAATATAGGCCAGTTGCAGGCTGCGCGTTCGCGCGCCGAGGGCCAGGTGCATCATCACCACCACCAGTGCCTCCGGACCTTCGCCGAAACGCAGCAGAATCGCGCCACGACCTTTCGGGCCGGGCAAGGGATGATCCTCGATCGCCCACGGCTTCAGGCGACTGAGCACGCCATTGCTGTGCTGGGCCAGTCGACCGAGGTTGCGATTGAGTTGTTGATACCAGTAGGGGAAGGCGCCGAGGTGGGCCAAGTGTTCGACCTGATTGACGTAGCCCGAACGCAGGCTGCCGCCATCGGCTTCCTGCAGGGCGACCAGATCGAAGTCGCCGAGCAGATCGCCGATCTTTTGCAGATTGCCCGAGCGCCCATTGTGCGGCAGCAGATGCTGCCAGCTGCGCGTCAGGTAATGTCGATAACGCTCGGTGCTGATGCCGACCTGGATATTGAAACTGAGCAGGCGCAGACGCTGGTCCGCGGGCAGGCCCGTTGACGCCAGGTGATGCTCGTTGACCTGCGGATCATGCAGGCCAACGAGGCGTTCAGACTTCCAGCGGCGCATGGCGGTTGCCGCGCTTAGTTGGCAGCAGCCTTGGTTGCCGCTCGCTCTTTGGCGACCAGTTGATCAGCCAGTTGCAGCGCTTGTTCGGCACCACCGGCAGAGCCGATGTCGAAGCGGTACTTGCCGTTGACGATCATGGTTGGCACCCCGGTGATTTCATACTTCTTGGCCAGTTCACGCGCCTTGACGATCTGACCTTTGATGGCGAACGAGTCGAAGGTGGCGAGGAACTTGTCCTTGTCCACGCCTTGGGTGGCGAGGAAGTCAGCCATGTCGTTCTTGTCGGTCAGCTTTTTGTGTTGTTTCTGGATGGCTTCGAAAACCGCCGCGTGAACCTTGTGCTCGACACCCATGGCTTCCAGGGTCAGGAACATCTGGCCGTGAGCGTCCCACGGGCCGCCGAACATCGCCGGAATACGCACGAAATTGACGTCCTTGGGCAGTTTTTCAACCCACGGGTTGATCACTGGCTCAAAGGCGTAGCAGTGCGGGCAGCCGTACCAGAACAGCTCGACCACTTCGATCTTGCCAGGCTCTGCAACCGGAACCGGGTTGGCCAGTTCCACGTAAGGGGCGGCAGGGGCTTCGGCGGCTTGAGCGGTCACGCCGAACAGGCTGGCAGCGACGAGAGCGGCGCTGATGATCAGATTACGCATGCTTTACTCCTGGACAATTTTGGTCGCCTCGCGCGACCTGTTTTCAGACAGATCCTGGCGGGCATGAGTTCTGTAGTGTAACGGCAGCGGCCACAAAAAAGGGCGGCCAAAGCCACCCTTTTTATACTTGCTGCGACGGATTAATCGAGCGTTAACATTGCCGGAGATATCAACTCCTGCATTGAATCACGCAACACCCCTGTAGGAGCTGCCGAAGGCTGCGATCTTTTGATCTTCAGCCCCGCTCAACGCCTGATACGACGCGCTTAGTGCAGACCCTGAATATAGCTGGAGACCGCCGCGATGTCTTCGTCGCTGAGGCGCTTGGCGATGGTCTGCATGGTCATGGTGTCGCCGTCGTTGGTGCGGCCACCTTCTTCCTTGCGGAAATCGGTCAGCTGCTTGGCGATGTATTGAGCGTGTTGGCCACCCAGGTGCGGGAAGCCGGCAGCGGCGTTGCCGGCGCCATTCGGCGAGTGGCAACCGGTGCAGGCTGGCAGCCCTTTGGCGAGGTTGCCGCCACGGAACAGTGCTTCACCGCGAGCGACGATCTTCGGATCGGCGGCGCCGACGCTGCCTTTCTGGCTGGCGAAGTAGGCGGCGATGTCGGCCAGATCCTGATCGCTCAGGTTGGTCAGCAGCCCGGTCATTTCCAGAACGGTGCGCTTGCCTGACTTGATGTCGTGCAGTTGCTTGGTCAGGTAGCGTTCACCTTGACCGGCCAGTTTCGGAAAGTTTGGCGCCATGCTGTTGCCGTCCGGGCCATGGCAGGCTCCGCAAACGGCGGCTTTTGCCTGGCCCGCTGCGGCATCACCGGCAGCATGGGCGAAGCCTGAAATTCCCACGGTCAACAGCAGACTCACGATCAATTTGTTCATCAGCTAATCCAACTACGGCTAAGGGTTAAGTTATGGACCGGGCTTACTCGCGCTCATCCAAAGGATGATGGCTTGGTAATCCTCGGCACTGCAGTCCATGCACAAACCACGCGGCGGCATCGCCTTGAAACCCTGGGTCACGTGTTGCACCAGCGTCCCCATACCTTTCGCCAACCTCGGCGTCCAAGCTTCCTGATCGCCTCTTTCGGGCGCCATGGGTAGTTGGCCGGAATGACAGGCACCACAAACACGGTTGTACACGGCTTCCGGATCCTGTGTAGCCTGTGCGCTGTAAAGCGGCATCAAGACTCCGGCAGCCAGCAGCCATTTCGTCATAAAACGACCTTTTCAGGGTTGAGAGCGTTCTGCGTTCTAATGCGCAATCAAAGTCTGTCGCTCTCGTGAACTTCATCCTTCGCTGGGACAAAGCACACACAAAATCTGCGGCATTATATACTGGCGTCACTGAAACGGAAGCGACACCGCGTTCCGCGCCCAATCCCGGCGCCGCCCACATCGGAAATCCCATGCAACTCAAGAATCCCATCCTCGGCCTGTGCCAACAGTCCACGTTCATGCTCAGTGCTGCCAAAGTCGATCAATGCCCTGACGACGAAGGCTTCGAAGTAGCGTTTGCCGGCCGTTCCAACGCCGGTAAATCCAGCGCGCTGAACACATTGACTCACGCCAGCCTGGCGCGCACCTCGAAAACTCCGGGTCGCACACAGCTGTTGAACTTCTTCAAGCTAGACGAAGATCGCCGTCTGGTCGACCTGCCGGGCTACGGTTACGCAAAAGTACCGATCCCACTGAAGATGCACTGGCAGCGTCACCTTGAGGCTTACCTCGGTGGCCGCGAGAGTTTGAAGGGTTTGATTCTGATGATGGACATCCGTCATCCAATGACCGACTTCGACCTGCTGATGCTCGACTGGGCCGTTGCGGCCGGCATGCCGATGCACATCCTGCTGACCAAGGCGGACAAACTGACCTACGGCGCAGCCAAGAACACCCTGCTCAAAGTGCAGTCGGAAATCCGTAAAGGCTGGGGCGACCTGGTCACCATCCAGCTGTTCTCGGCACCAAAACGCATGGGCCTGGAAGAGGCCTACACTGTATTGGCAGGCTGGATGGAACTCGCAGACAAAGGCGCCGAGGCGGCAGCCGAGTAAGTCGGGATATGGAAATTTGTTTGTAGTGTGTTCAGGCAAGGCGAAAGGGCAGTGAAAAGCGGAGTTTAGGGGACCTAAATGAGCATTTGAGCTGATCTTTCAACGCAGCATGAACGCGCTACAGACAAATTTTGGGCAAAAAAAGCCCCGGATTTCATTGGGGAGGGAGAAATTCCGGGGTTTAAGTTCCGAACCGCTAGGGCGGGGTTCAGATATCTGCCAACACTTAACACAACATAGGAGCATCGAAGGGCTTCACCAGCCATTCAGTAACTCTGAGTAGTGTCCTTCCAGATTAGTTCAGATTTTTTTCAAAAAGCTTTGGAATAATCTCAAGTGCTTTTCGAAATATGCAGGTTTTACCGGGCTCGCCGCGACAACAGGTCGCGGCAAACCGTGTTCAAAAGGCTCAATGAGCCTCATCCCAATTGTTGCCTACACCGACTTCGACCAGCAGCGGTACATCCAGTTTCGCCGCTTCGCTCATGTGCACGCGAATTTCGGCGCTGACCTGCTCGACCAGATCCTCGCGAACCTCCAGCACCAATTCATCGTGTACCTGCAGGATGACTCTGGCATCCAGCCCGGACGTCGCCAGCCATTCATCCACAGCGACCATGGCTTTCTTGATGATGTCGGCAGCCGTGCCCTGCATCGGCGCGTTGATCGCCGTGCGCTCGGCGGCAGCGCGTTCCTGCGGCTTGTTCGAGTTGATCTCCGGCAAATACAGGCGACGACCAAAGAACGTTTCGACATAACCCTGATCCGCTGCCTGCGCGCGGGTGCGATCCATGTACTCGCGAACCCCCGGATAACGGGCGAAGTAAGTGTCGATGTAAGCCTTGGCAGTCTTGGTGTCTACGCCGATGTCCTTGCCGAGCTTCTGCGCGCCCATGCCGTAGATCAGGCCGAAGTTGATCGCCTTGGCGCCACGACGCTGATCGGAGCTGACTTCGTGCAGTTCGACCTTGAACACTTCGGCAGCGGTGGCGGTGTGCACGTCGAGATTGTTGCGGAAGGCATTCATCAGGCCTTCGTCCTTGGACAGGTGCGCCATGATCCGCAGTTCGATCTGCGAATAGTCCGCCGCCAGCAGTTTGTAGCCTTTCGGCGCGACGAACGCCTGACGGATACGACGGCCTTCAGCGGTGCGCACCGGGATGTTCTGCAGGTTGGGATCACTGGAAGACAAGCGACCGGTCGACGCCACGGCCTGATGATACGAAGTGTGGATACGCCCGGTACGCGGGTTGATCTGCTCCGGCAGACGATCGGTGTAGGTGCTTTTCAGCTTGCTCATCGAACGGTGCTCCATCAGCACCTTCGGCAAGCGGTGATCGTCTTCGGCGAGTTTCGCCAACACTTCTTCAGCGGTGGACGGCTGACCCTTGGCGGTCTTTTTCAGTACCGGCAGGCCGAGTTTCTCGTAGAGAATCACGCCCAGTTGTTTCGGCGAGCCGAGGTTGAATTCTTCCCCGGCGATCTCGAACGCTTCGCGCTCCAGCGCGACCATTTTGTTGCCCAGCTCGATGCTCTGGATGCCGAGCAGCTCCGCGTCAACGAACGCGCCTTGGCGTTCGATGCGTGCGAGAACCGGCACCAACGGGATTTCGATGTCGGTCAGCACGCTGGCCAGACTCGGGATGGCGCTGAGCTTTTCGAACAAAGTCTGGTGCAAACGCAACGTGACGTCAGCGTCTTCGGCGGCGTACGGCCCGGCCTGTTCCAAGGCGATCTGGTCGAAGGTCAGCTGCTTGGCGCCTTTGCCGGCGATGTCCTGGAAGCTCACGGTGGTGTGATCCAGGTACTTCTGCGCGAGGCTGTCCATGTCGTGGCGGGTGGCGGTGGAGTTGAGCACGTAGGACTCAAGCATCGTGTCGAAGGCGATGCCGCGCACGCTGATGCCTTGGCTCTGATCACCACCGATGGCGCAGTTGGCCAGGATATTCATGTCGAACTTGGCGTGCTGGCCGACCTTGAGCTTGTTCGGGTCTTCCAGAATTGGTTTGAGTGCACGCAGCACGGTGTCGCGATCCAGCTGTTCTGGCACGCCGATGTAGGAGTGGGTCAGCGGAATGTACGCGGCCTCGTTGGCCTGCACGGCGAACGACAGACCGACCAGGTGCGCCTGCTGCGCATCGATGCCGGTGGTTTCGGTGTCGAAGGCGAACAGTTTGGCGTTATTGAGTTTTTCCAGCCAGACGTCGAAACGTGCCTGATCGAGGATGGTTTCGTACGCCGCTTCAGTCGAAGCGGCAGGCGCTTCGGCTTCTGGCGCGCTGAACAGATCGCCGGCCGGTGCAGGCTCGCTGGCCGCGCTCAATTCCAGGCGTTTGGCGTCCCGATCCAGATCATTGATCCAGCTTTTGAATTCCAGTAGCGAGTACAACTCGTAGAGCTTGGCCGGGTCTTCCGCGCCCATCTGCAGATCATCAAGTTCGACGTCCAGCGGCACGTCGACCTTGATGGTCGCCAGTTGATAGGAGAGAAATGCCATCTCCTTGTGCTCTTCGAGCTTGGCCGGCAGGGTTTTCGCGCCGCGAATCGGCAGGGTCGGGACGATGTCGAGATTGGCGTACAACTCGGTGAGGCCACCGTTGACGCCGACCAGCAAGCCGGAAGCGGTCTTCGGGCCGATGCCCGGAACGCCTGGAATGTTGTCGGACGAATCGCCCATCAGCGCCAGATAATCGATGATCTGCTCCGGTGCGACGCCGAATTTCTCCTTCACGCCTTCCACGTCCATCGAGCTACCGGACATGGTGTTGACCAAGGTAATGTGGCCATCGACCAGTTGCGCCATGTCCTTGTCGCCGGTGGAGATGATCACCGGACGATCCGCCGCCGCGCTGCTGCGGGCGAGGGTGCCGATCACGTCATCGGCCTCGACGCCTTCCACGCACAACAGCGGGAAACCGAGGGCGATCACGCTCTGGTGCAACGGCTCGATCTGCACGCGCATGTCGTCGGGCATGCTTGGGCGGTTGGCTTTGTATTCGGCGTACATCTCATCGCGAAATGTCCCACCCTTGGCGTCGAACACCACGGCGAACGGGCTGTCCGGGTACTGCTTGCGCAGACTCTTGAGCATGTTCAGCACGCCTTTGACCGCACCGGTCGGCAGGCCTTTGGAAGTGGTCAGTGGTGGCAGCGCGTGAAAGGCGCGGTACAGGTAAGACGAACCGTCCACCAGGACGAGGGGGGCTTGGCTCATGAGCAGGATCAACCTTTTCGGCGGGTCCGGCGCTAGAATAGCGGGACCGTTGACGACAAAGGGACAAGGTTATCATGCGTACGTTAAATCGCTTGCTGCTGGTCGGTCTGATTGCTGCCTCACCGTTGGCCGCGATGGCGGCGGATGATGCGCCCGCCTCGGAGCCGGAAGTTACGATCAACACGCACACGGAAGGCGACAAGGTCATCCAGGAATACAGTCGCAGTGGCTTCGTCTACGCGATCAAGGTCACGCCAAAGGGTGGCAAACCGTATTTCCTGGTGCGCGCCGATGGCACGGACGCGAACTACATTCGCTCCGACCAGCCGGATATGCTGATTCCGTCGTGGGAAATCTTTACCTGGAAGTAAGTTTCCCGACTTTTAATCGGCGTCGCCTGACCGCGACGCCTGAACTGAGCAGTTTTTAACCATGTCTGTGTTCACTCCCCTGGCTCGGCCCGAGCTGGAAACCTTTCTCGCCCCTTACGGGCTTGGCCGTCTGCTTGATTTCCAGGGGATCGCCGCCGGCAGCGAAAACACCAATTTCTTTATCAGTCTGGAGCAGGGCGAATTCGTCCTGACCCTGGTCGAGCGCGGCCCGGTGCAGGAGATGCCGTTTTTCATCGACCTGCTCGACGTGCTGCACGAAGCCGATCTGCCGGTGCCGTACGCACTGCGCACCACTGACGGCGTGGCGTTGCGTGAGCTGAAAGGCAAACCGGCGCTGCTACAACCGCGCCTGTCCGGCAAACACATCAAAGTCGCCAATGCCCAGCATTGCGTGCAGGTCGGCGAATTGCAGGCGCACCTGCACCTGGCGACGCAGGGCGAGCGCATGATCAAGCGCAAGACCGATCGTGGCCTGGACTGGATGCTGGAAGAGGGCAGCGAATTTCTCTCGCACCTGAGCGATGAGCCGCGTGCCTTGCTGCAAAAGGCGCTGGATGAAATCACTGAGCGCAAAGACAAGATTCTCGCGCTGCCTCGGGCCAACATTCATGCCGACCTGTTTCGCGATAACGCGATGTTCGAAGGCACGCACCTGACCGGTTTGATCGACTTCTACAACGCCTGCTCGGGGCCGATGCTGTACGACGTGGCGATTGCCTTGAATGACTGGTGCTCGGACGAGGACGGTTTGCTCGATGGCCCGCGTGCCCGCGCATTCCTTGACGCTTATGCGGCGCTGCGGCCGTTCACGGCGGCGGAGGCTGAGTTGTGGCCGACCATGCTGCGTGTGGCGTGTGTGCGGTTCTGGCTGTCGCGGTTGATCGCGGCGGAGCAGTTTGCCGGGCAGGACGTGCTGATTCACGATCCGCGGGAATTTGAGCAGCGCTTGGCGCAGCGGCAGCAGGTCAATACACCTTTGCCTTTCGCGCTTTAAGATCAAAAGATCGTCCGAACGCGGCCCGAGCCTTCGGACGATCTTTTTCTATGGGTTTACAGAGATTCCAGGCACCCGGCCAGATCGTTACCCAGCTTCTCCAACACCTGCTCATAGCCCTGAGCCGTCGCCGGTGTATACCCGCCCAACGCATCCAGCTCAGCCAGTTTCACTGGCAGGCCAGCGACCAATGTCTCCGCCAGACGCGGACGCAACGGCGGCTCGCTGAACACACAAGTCTTGCCCACTTCCTGCAAACGCTTGCGCATCGCCGCGACATGCTGTGCACCTGGCTGCACTTCCGCTGCAACACTGAATACCCCAGCGTGCTTCAGGCCGTAAGCCTCTTCAAAGTAATCAAACGCCTCGTGAAAGACGAAGTACGGCTTGCCTTCAACACTGGCCAGACGCTGCTTCAAACGCTGATCCAGCGCATCCAGACGCGCGTCAAACGCCTTGGCATTGCTCTGATAACGCTCGGCGTTGGCCGGGTCGGCAGCGCTCAAGTCTGCCGCCATCTTGTCGGCAATCACCCGCGCATTGACCGGCGACAACCACAAATGCGCATCCAGCGTGCCCGGACGGTGGTCGTGATCATGCTCGTCGGCCTCTTCCGCGTGGGAGTGGCTGTCTTCAGCAAAACGCCGCAGTTTCATCCCCGGCAGATCCTGCACGGCGACGCTCGGCAGCGTACGACCATTCAGCACGCGCGGCAGGAAACCTTCCATGTCCGGGCCAATCCAGTAGAGCAGATCGACCGATTGCACCTTCCGTACGTCGGATGGCCGCAGCGCGTAATTGTGCGGCGACGCACCCGGCGGCAGCAGCACTTCGGGAATCGCCACGCCGTCCTGCACGGCCGCTGCAATCAGCTGCAACGGTTTGATGCTGGTGAGGACTTTGACCTCGGCCTGAGCCGAACCGATCAACAGAAAACTGGCGACAAAAGCCACAAAAACAGAAAAAAGTCGGGACACGATGACCACTCAAGGAGGCGAGAACGGGTAACATAATAACGTCTCTATCAAAACTCGTCGCCGCCCATGCCTATTACACCGATTGCCAGCCGTCCCCACGACCACTCTCATTGCGTGCATAGCGCTTTGTCCGAGGCCGATACCTTGTGCGCCCAGAAAGGCTTGCGCCTGACCGCGTTGCGCCGCCGGGTGCTGGAACTGGTGTGGCAGAGCCACAAGCCGCTGGGCGCCTACGACATTCTCGCCGTGCTCAGCGAGCAGGACGGCCGCCGCGCCGCGCCGCCAACCGTGTACCGCGCGCTGGATTTCCTGTTGGAAAACGGCCTGGTACACCGCATCTCTTCGCTGAACGCCTTCGTAGGCTGCGTCCACCCCGAGCATGCGCATCAGGGCCAGTTCCTGATCTGCCGCGAATGCCACGCCGCCATCGAACTTGAGCAAAAAGTGATCAGCGACGCGATCATCAACAGCGCCAAAGACGTCGGTTTCATCGTCGAAGCACAAACCGTCGAAGTCGTCGGCCTATGCTCCGGTTGCCAGGGGGCTTGATGAGCAATGCGCTGATTCGTCTGGAACAGGTCGCCGTCACGTTTGCCGGGCAGACCGTGCTGGACAACATCGAGCTGAGCGTCGAACCGGGGCAGATCGTCACCTTGATCGGCCCCAACGGCGCCGGCAAGACCACGCTGGTGCGCGCCGTGCTGGGTTTATTGAAGCCCGACAGCGGCAGCGTCTGGCGCAAGCCGAAACTGCGCGTCGGCTACATGCCGCAAAAACTGCATGTCGATCCGACCTTGCCGCTGTCGGTGCTGCGCTTTCTGCGCCTGGTCCCGGGCGTTGACCGTCCGCGTGCGCTGGCGGCGCTGAAAGAAGTTGGCGCCGAACACGTCATCGACAGCCCGGTGCAAAGCGTTTCCGGCGGTGAAATGCAGCGCGTGCTGCTCGCTCGAGCGCTACTGCGCGAGCCGGAATTGCTGGTACTCGATGAGCCGGTGCAGGGCGTCGATGTCGCCGGGCAAGCCGAGCTGTACAGCCTGATCACCCGTCTGCGCGATCGCCATGGCTGCGGCGTGCTGATGGTGTCCCACGATTTGCATCTGGTGATGAGCACCACCGATCAGGTGGTCTGCCTCAACCGTCACGTCTGCTGCTCCGGGCATCCCGAGCAGGTCAGCGGCGATCCGGCGTTTGTCGAACTGTTCGGCAAGAACGCGCAGAGCCTGGCGGTCTATCACCACCATCACGACCACGCTCACGACCTGCACGGTTCGGTGGTCAAAGGGCCGGTTATTGGCCAACCTCACGTTCACGGAGACAACTGCAAGCATGGCTGATTTTCTGTTGTATGCCCTGCTTGCAGGTCTGGCGCTGGCACTGGTGGCCGGGCCGCTCGGTTCGTTTGTGGTCTGGCGGCGCATGGCTTATTTCGGCGACACCCTGTCCCACGCCGCGTTGCTCGGTGTGGCTTTGGGCTTTTTGCTGGATGTCAGCCCGACGGTCGCGGTCACCGTAGGCTGCCTGCTGCTGGCGGTGCTTTTGGTGACCTTGCAACAGCGCCAACCGCTGGCGTCTGACACGCTGTTGGGAATTCTCGCACCCAGCACGCTCTCTCTCGGCCTGGTGGTACTAAGCTTCATGCATGAAGTGCGGATCGACCTGATGGCCTATCTGTTCGGCGACCTGCTGGCGATCAGCCCGACCGACCTGGCGTGGATTCTCGGCGGCAGCGCGGCGGTGCTGGTGTTGCTGGTGACATTGTGGCGGCCATTGCTGGCGATCACCGTGCATGAAGAGCTGGCCAAGGTCGAAGGCCTGCCGGTTGCAGGTCTGCGCATGGCGCTGATGTTGTTGATTGCGGTGGTGATCGCCGTGGCGATGAAAATCGTCGGTGTGTTGCTGATTACTTCACTGCTGATCATCCCGGCAGCTGCGGCACAGCGTCACGCCCGCTCGCCGGAGCAGATGGCGGTTGGCGCGAGCCTGCTGGGCATGCTCGCCGTGTGTGGCGGGCTGGCACTGTCGTGGTTCAAGGACACCCCGGCCGGGCCGTCAATCGTTGTGACGGCGGCCGCACTGTTTCTGTTGAGTTTTGTTCTGCCCCGTCGTGGGGTGTAGACTTGGCCGCTTTTTGCGCAATTAGAGAGTCGCAGGAATGAAGCCGTTCGCCTCCCGTTATCTGCTCCTTGTCGCATTTTCAGTGCTGCTGGGCGCCTGCCAAAGCACGCCGCCGGTGGCCGAAGTCCCCGATGCGCGGGCTACGGCCATCGCACAGCTGGAGCAAAGCCTGGCCAGCAGCGAACTGGCCACCGCCGAAGACCAATTGGCTGCTTTGCAGAAAGAAACTCCCAATGATCAATCCCTTGAGCAATACCAGCGGCAGCTTGCCGAAGCGTATCTGCGTCGCAGCCAGATCGTGCTGCAGAAGGGGGATGTGAATGCCGCTGCTACGGCGTTAAGCCGTGCCCGTGCGTTGATGCCGAAAGCGCCGGCGCTGACCGGTGGCGTCAACGGCGCCATCACTGAAGCGCGCAAGGCTGAGCTGGAAAAAGCTGAAGCGGCGCTGCTGGCGGCCGAAGCCAAGCCGAAAGCCAAGGTGATCGATCCGACTGCCGAGAGCACCACGGTTGCGTTGAATATCACTGATAGCCGCAAACTTCGCCGGCAACTGGATGCGATCGCCGCCGATGTGGTGAATTATGAGTGTGGGGTGACGATTCAGGCGCCACGAACCAATGATTATCCTTGGTTGGCGACGTTGCTGACCAAGCGGGTCAAGAAATTGAATCCGGATTTTGATCTGAAGATTGTGAAGCAGACGGTGCGCACGGTGCCGGCGCAGATGGTGTTGAGTCCGCGTAAACCGTAAAAAGATCGCAGCCTGCGGCAGCTCCTACACAGTCATTCCCTGTAGGAGCTGCCGCAGGCTGCGATCTTTTGCTTTTTAAGCCGGAATGGCTTTCGCCTTAGGCTCACGATCCCAAACCCGATGCTGCCCGATCGCCGCAAAGAACGGTTTGGTCAACGCACCCACATCCTTGCCCTCCAGCAGCCCGGCATCTTTCTCCAGCTTCAACACATCCAGCAACTGCTTGGCTTCGCCCTGCAACGCAATTGCCTTCAAGTGCTTGTAAGCCTCCAGCACGTAGTGCAATGCCACGCCGTCGCCGCTCAACGCCTTGACCGACGCCGCGCCCCCCGGCACAAACACCGCGTCAAAGATCACCGACGGCATGCCCTCCATCGAAGCGTCCACGGGCAGGCTCTTGCCGTCCGCCGTTTTCACCGGCGCCGAAGTCGGCCCCAGCAACTTGGCATGCGCACCTTCAGCCGCCAATGCTTTCTTCATCGCATCAATCGCCGCGCCATCGACACCGTTAGCAGCAAGAATCGCCACTTTTCGCGTTTTGATGTTTTCCGGCAGCAGGTTCGCCTGACTCAGTGCTGGCGAGTGATCGAACGACACCTTGCGCGCATCCACCGTGCCTTTGGCAGGTGCAGGCAGACCCAGATTGGCCGCCACACGCTTGGCCAGTTCCAGATCGATGTTAGCCAGAATCTCGTTCACCTCGCGCGCCCGGATGAACTCGCGTTCAACCTTGCCCAGCTCGAAGCTGTAGGCGGCAATGATGTGCTCTTTCTCATGGTCGCTCATGCTGTTGAAGAACAACGTCGCCTGGGAGAAATGGTCGCTGAACGATTCGCTGCGCTGGCGGATCTTGTTCGCATCGATGCGTTCCGGATAACTCTCGAAACCACCGTCCTGCGCGGCCGGCGGTGTCTCTTTCGGCCAGCCGCCATCAATCGAGTTCGGCTCGTAAGAGGCACGACCCTTATCGATCACCGTGCGGTGCTGCGCATCGCGCTGGCCATTGTGGAACGGCGCCACCGGGCGGTTGATCGGCAGCTCATGAAAGTTCGGCCCACCGAGTCGGCTGATTTGCGTATCGGTGTAGGAAAACAGCCGACCTTGCAGCAGCGGGTCGTTGGAGAAGTCGATGCCCGGCACGATGTGGCCAGGGCAGAACGCAACCTGCTCGGTCTCGGCAAAGAAGTTGTCCGGGTTGCGGTTCAAGGTCATTTTGCCCAACGGCGTGATCGGCACGATTTCTTCGGGGATCAGCTTGGTCGGGTCGAGGATGTCGAAATCGAAGTCGTGTTCGTTTTCCTCCTCGATGATCTGCACGCCGAGTTCCCATTCCGGGTAGTCGCCCATCTCGATCGCTTCCCAGAGGTCGCGACGGTGGTAGTCGGTGTCTTTACCGGCGAGCTTCTGCGCCTCGTCCCAGACCAGTGAGCAAGTGCCGGCAGTAGGGCGCCAGTGGAATTTGACGAAGCGCGATTTGCCCTCGGCGTTGATCAGCCGGAAGGTGTGCACGCCGAAGCCCTGCATGCTGCGCAGGCTTTTCGGAATCGCGCGGTCGGACATCGCCCAGATGACCATGTGCGCCGATTCCGGCACCAGCGAGACGAAGTCCCAGAAAGTGTCGTGAGCAGAGCCACCGGTGGGAATTTCATTGTGCGGCTCGGGTTTCACCGCGTGGACGAAGTCGGGAAACTTGATCGCGTCCTGAATGAAAAACACTGGCATGTTATTGCCGACCAGGTCGAAGTTGCCTTCATCGGTGAAGAACTTCACCGCGAAGCCACGCACGTCGCGTACGGTATCGCCGGAACCACGCGGGCCCTGCACCGTGGAAAAGCGCACGAACACCGGCGTCTTTTTCCCCGGATCCTGTAGGAAACCGGCCTTGGTCAGCGTCGAATGGTTCTCGTAGGCCTGAAAGAAACCATGAGCGCCAGTGCCGCGCGCGTGGACGATGCGCTCCGGGATGCGTTCATGGTCAAAATGCGTGATCTTTTCCCGCATGATGAAGTCTTCCAGCAGCGACGGTCCGCGCGGGCCGGCCTTGAGGGTGTTCTGGTTGTCAGCAACCTTGACCCCCTGATTGGTACGCAGGGCCTGGCCGGTGGCGTCGGAGCGAAATTTTTCCAGGCTGTCGAGTTTGGCGTTGGTGTTGGCGCGATCCGGGGTATCGGTTCCGGCCATCTGGCTTTTATCGGTCGTAGGCTTCTTGCTCATCAGTCGTAAACTCCTCGGTTGACCCCGATGCTTGCCGGGGACTCTTGAGTGGTTCCCAGGCACGGCACCCAGGGTTTTCAAGTCGCTTACTTAGTGACTGATGAGGCACTCGGGGCGTTCCTTTTTTATGACCTTTGATCTTGTTATTGCCAAATCGAAGGTTAATTGCGAAATAAATGCTAAGAACCTCTATACGGACAGGCTAAAATGCGCGCCCGGCTAACCGCTGATCCTTTTCTAACGCGCCCCACAAGGTTCGCTACGTGATCGAGTTTCAAAACGTCCACAAGACTTACCGCGTCGCCGGTAAGGATATTCCCGCGCTGCACCCGACCAGTCTCTCTATCGAGAACGGGCAGGTGTTCGGCCTGATCGGCCATTCCGGTGCGGGCAAAAGTACCCTGCTGCGTCTGATCAATCGCCTGGAAGACTCCAGTGGCGGCAAGATCTTCGTCGACGGCGAAGAAGTCACCGCGCTGGATGCCAACGGCCTGCGCCGTTTCCGCCAGCAAGTCGGGATGATCTTCCAGCACTTCAACCTGCTTGCCTCCAAGACCGTGGCCGACAACGTTGCGTTGCCGCTGACCCTGGCGGGGGAGTTGTCGAGCAGCGAGGTGAATCAGCGCGTCGCCGAATTGCTCAAGCGCGTCGGCCTGTCCGACCACGCGAAAAAGTACCCGGCGCAATTGTCCGGTGGCCAGAAGCAGCGCGTCGGCATCGCCCGCGCCCTGGCGACCAAGCCGAAGATTCTGCTGTGCGACGAGGCCACCAGTGCCCTCGACCCGCAGACCACCGCTTCGGTCCTGCAACTGCTGGCCGAGATCAATCGCGAGCTGAAGCTGACCATCGTCCTGATCACCCACGAGATGGATGTGATCCGTCGCGTCTGCGATCAAGTGGCGGTGATGGACGCTGGCGTGATCGTCGAGCAAGGTTCGGTGGCCGATGTGTTCCTGCATCCCAAGCACCCGACCACCAAGCGTTTCGTTCAGGAAAGCGAGCAGATCGACGAAAGTGAACAGCGTGATGACTTCGCTCACGTGCCAGGCCGCATCGTGCGTCTGACCTTCCAGGGCGAAGCGACCTACGCGCCGTTGCTCGGTACCGTCGCCCGGGAAACCGGCGTCGACTACAGCATCCTTGCCGGCCGTATCGACCGCATCAAAGACATTCCGTACGGGCAATTGACCCTCGCCGTCACCGGTGGCGACATGGAGGCGGCTTTCGCCCGCTTCACCGCCGCTGACGTTCACATGGAGGTATTGCGCTAATGGAAGACCTGATCAGTTTCTTCACCAATATCGACTGGTACGAAATCTGGCTGGCCACTGGCGACACCATGCTGATGCTTGGCGGGTCGCTGCTGTTCACCGTGTTGCTCGGCCTGCCGCTGGGCGTGCTGCTGTTCCTCTGCAGCCCGCGCCAGTTGCTGGAAAGCCGTGGCCTCTACGCGTTCATGTCGTTGGCGGTGAACATCCTGCGTTCGCTGCCGTTCATTATTCTGTTGATCGTGATGATCCCGTTCACCGTGCTAATCACCGGCACGTCGCTGGGCGTGGCCGGTGCGATTCCGCCGTTGGTGGTGGGCGCGACACCGTTCTTTGCGCGTCTGGTGGAAACCGCGCTGCGTGAAGTCGATCGCGGCATCATCGAAGCGACCCAGTCGATGGGCGCGACCACGCGGCAGATCATCATGAACGCCTTGCTGCCGGAAGCCCGCCCGGGCATCTTCGCGGCGATTACGGTGACGGCGATTACACTGGTGTCCTACACGGCGATGGCCGGTGTGGTCGGCGCCGGTGGTCTGGGTGACCTGGCGATCCGTTTCGGTTACCAGCGTTTCCAGACCGACGTGATGATCGTCACCGTGGTGTTGCTGTTGATTCTGGTGCAAGTGCTGCAGATGGTCGGTGATCGACTGGTCGTGCATTTCTCGCGCAAATAACCGGTTTTGTAATCAAGAGATGAGCCGGCCATTCGCTGGCAGGCGCCAGACGGGCGCTTTGAAAAGGAGTTAGCTGAATGAAAAAACTGATCGCTGCTTTTGCTGCCGTTGCAGCATTCTCGGCCCACGCCGAAACCCTGACCGTTGCCGCCACCCCGGTGCCGCACGCAGAAATCCTCGAGTTCGTGAAACCAGCCTTGGCCAAAGAAGGCGTGGAGCTGAAGGTCAAGGTCTTCACCGACTACATTCAGCCGAACGTACAAGTCGCGGAAAAGCGTCTGGACGCCAACTTCTTCCAGCACCAGCCGTACCTCGATGAGTTCAACAAGGCCAAGGGCACTAACCTTGTCGCCGTGACCGGTGTGCACCTGGAGCCGCTGGGCGCTTATTCGAGCAAGCTCAAGGATCTGAAGGATCTGCCAAGCGGCGCCAACGTGGTGATTCCGAACGACGCCACCAACGGCGGCCGTGCGCTGTTGCTGCTGGCCAAGGCGGGCGTGATCACGCTGAAGGATCCGACCAACATTCTGTCGACCGTCAAAGACATCGCGACCAACCCGAAAGACCTGAAGATCCGTGAACTGGAAGCCGCGACCATCCCGCGCGTGCTGACCCAGGTCGATCTGGCGCTGATCAACACCAACTACGCGCTGGAAGCCAAGCTCGATCCGTCCAAGGATGCGCTGGTGATTGAAGGCAATGACTCGCCGTACGTGAACATCCTCGTGTCCCGCCCGGACAACAAGGACAGCGACGCGATGAAGAAACTGGCTGCAGCCCTGCACAGCCCGGAAGTGAAGAAATTCATTACCGAGAAGTACAAAGGCGCGGTGCTGCCGGCGTTCTGATTTAGATTGCTGTAACGAAAAAGGGACGCCACTGGCGTCCCTTTTTTGTGTCTGATGTCCCGTCCTGAATAAGGTTTACACCTTCTGACCCATTCTCAGGAGGACGTAATGAACACGGGAAAAAGGCGCAGCCAGCGTGATTACACGCTGACCTTTAAATTGTCGGTCGTCGATCAGGTCGAAAAAGGCGAGTTGAGTTATAAAGAGGCTCAAGAGCGCTATGGCATTCAGGGTAAAACGACTGTGCTGAACTGGTTACGCAGGCATGGTCGGCAGGACTGGAGTCAAGGCGCGTCCATTCGCTCCAAGAGACCCCGTTCCATGGATGAGCCCGATAAACCGCTGACACCCGAACAGCAAATCAAAGAGCTTGAAGAAAAGCTTGCCCAAGCCAACCAGAAAGCTCAGTTTTTCGAAGCCGTCGTTGATGTTTTGAAGAACGACTTCGGTGTTTCTGTCGTAAAAAAGCGATCCGGCAAGTCCTCTCCCAAGGGCAGATCCAAGACCTGAGCATTAGTCGGGCTTGCCAGTTCATAGGGATTTCCCGTCAGGCTTATTACAAGCGCAACCGGGCATGTGATGCCCGGGCTCGTCATGCCCAGGAAGTGATGGGGTTCGTGAGGGAAAAGCGACTTAGGCAACCGCGCCTTGGCACCCGAAAACTTCACAATCTAATGCGCACTGAGCCAGAAGTGTCCGTAAAGGTTGGTCGAGACCGTTTATTCGATATCTTGCGAGATCGGCGCGAACTGGTTCCCCGCAGACGGGCCTATCACAAAACGACAGACAGCCATCATCGCTTTCGCCGGCATCCAAACCTGCTCAAAGATGGGCCGATTCAGGTAGTTGCCAAGGTGCCAGAACAAGTATGGGTTGCGGACATCACCTACTTACCGACGCAAACGGGTGTGGTTTATCTGAGTTTGATCACCGATGCGTACTCCCGAAAAATCGTGGGGCACCATGTCCATGAAAGCTTGCACACCGAATCGGTGATCCAGGCGTTCAACAAAGCCCTCAAGCAACGGATGACGGAGCAACGCCTGGTGCATCACTCGGATAGAGGCGTCCAGTACTGCTCCGAGCTTTATCAGCGGCTGCATGCCAAATACGGCATCACCTGCTCAATGACCGATGGCTACGACTGCTACCAAAATGCGTTGGCTGAGCGTGTGAATGGGATTTTGAAAAACGAGTTATTGCTGCATCGCCCCAAAGATTTTGCAGAGGCCATCCGGATGGTGGACGAGTCGGTGCAGATCTATAACAACGAGCGACCTCATCTGTCGCTGAAATACAAAACGCCCGATGCGGTGCATCGGGCGTTTTGAGACTGAAACAGGTGTAAACCTATTTCAGGACTAGACATGAAATACCGACCCTGTAGGAGTGAGCCTGCTCGCGATCGCGGTATAGCTGTCACATCAATATTGGATGTGCCGACGTCATCGCGAGCAGGCTCACTCCTACAAGGGATCGGCGGTGTTCTTATTTGCGGTTTAGCATCACCGGGAGTTGCGCCACCAGTTTGGCGTTGTTCAGCGGCGCACGAATAAACCCCCGCTGGGTGCCATCCGGGCCAATCACCGCGAGGTTGCCGCTGTGATCCACGGTGTAATTCGGCTTACTGGTATCCGCCGGAATAAACGGAATACTCACCGCATTCGCCACCTTCTGCAGCTCTTCAATCGAAGTCGGCGTCAGGCCGATGAACTGCGGATCAAAGTAGCCCAGATACTGCTTCAACTGCTTCGGGTTATCACGGTTCGGGTCAACGCTGACCAGCACGATCTGCAACTTGTCCACAGCGTCTTTCGGTAGTTCACTCTTGATCTGGCGCAGTTGGGCGAGGGTGGTCGGGCAGATGTCCGGGCAGAAGGTGTAGCCGAAGAACAACAGGCTCCACTTACCCTTCAACTCATTGATCGCCACCGGTTTGCCGTCCTGATCAGTCATCGTCACGTCCGGCAGATTGCGGCTCTGTGGCAGCAGGATGATGCCGGCGTCGATCAACGCGGTCGGGTCGCCCTGGCCCTTGCCGCTCAGCACTTTGTTGACGGTCAGGCCGAGGATCAGCGCGATCACGGCGACGAGGATGAAGACGGTTTTCTGGGTTCGAGTCATAGGTTCAACAGTAAGTAGTGGTCTACGAGCAGGGCGATGAACAGTAGAAACAAGTACCAAATAGAGTACTTGAAGGTGTTGATCGCCGCGTGCGGCCGAGTGCCACGGTACAGCACCACGGCCCATTGCAGAAACCTTGCGCCGAGGGCGAGCGCGCAAATCAGGTAGAGCACGCCGCTCATGTGGATCACGTATGGCAGCAGACTCACCGCCAGCAGCGCAAACGTGTACAGCAGAATATGCACCTTGGTGTAGTGCTCGCCGTGGGTGACCGGCAGCATCGGGATGTCGGCCTTGGCGTATTCCTCTTTGCGATGGATCGCCAGCGCCCAGAAGTGCGGCGGCGTCCAGGCGAAGATGATCAGCACCAGCAACAACGGTTCGGCGCTGACGTGGCCGGTGGCGGCGGTCCAACCCAACAGAGGTGGGGCGGCGCCGGCGAGGCCACCGATGACGATGTTCTGTGGCGTCGCACGTTTGAGGAAACCGGTGTAGATCACCGCGTAACCGAGCAGCGAAGCGAGCGTTAGCCACGCCGTCAGCGGATTGGTGAAAGCCAGCAACAACGCCTGACCAAGCAGCGCCAATGCCAATGCAAAGGTCAGCGCTGCTGCAGGCGAAACCCGACCTTCAGCCAACGGCCGTTTATGCGTACGCGCCATCACTGCATCGATGCGCCGATCGACCACATGATTGACCGCTGCCGCGCCGCCGGCACATAGCACAATCCCCAGATTGCCGAACACCAGCACCGTCCATGGCACCCCGGCGCGGGTCGCGAGGAACATGCCGACCAGCGAGGTGATCAGCATCAGCACCACGACTTTCGGTTTGGTCAGTTCCAGGTAATCACGCCAGATCGCCTGATGCGGACGTTCGCCAATCAGAATCGCCACGGCGTTTCTCCTTTAATAGTGATGGGCGCGGCGGAATGTTTGCGCGGGCTCAGGCGCCAGCGCGCGAGCACCGGTTGTTTGACCCGAACCAGGCTGGTGCGCGCGTGGTAATTGACCAGCACCATCGTCAGCAACAGCGCCGCACCGCCAGCGTTATGTGCGACCGCCGCTGGCAGCGGTAGATGGAACAACACGTTGCTGATGCCGAGGGTGATCTGCGCCGCGAGGGCAATCAGCACCAGACCGGCCAACCGCGTCATGCCAACCACTTTTAGTTGCCAGGCGAGACCGAGCAGCACCAACGTCACCAGCAACGCGCCGATACGGTGAGTCAGGTGAATCGCCGTGCGCGCATCGCTGTCGAGTTGCCCGCCGAGATAATTCGGGCCGATGTGTTGCGTCAGATGAAAGCCATTGGCGAAATCCGCTGGCGGCAACCACTGCCCGTGGCAGGTCGGGAAGTCGATACACGCCACCGCCGCGTAGTTGGAACTGACCCAGCCACCCAGTGCGATCTGGCCAATCACCAACAACAGTCCCGCCGTCGCCCAATACTGCAAACGCTTGGGCACGGTCAGCGCCGGCAGCACGCCGGACAATCTAAGCGTCAGCAAAAACAGCAGACTCAACGTCGCAAAACCGCCAAGCAAATGCCCGGTGACCACTTGCGGCCAGAGCTTGAGCGTCACCGTCCACATGCCGAACGCTGCTTGCGCAAACACCACCGTCAGCAGAAACAGTGGCAGCTTCACCGGCTGCCCCGGATGACGCCGATTGACCCACGCCCGCCCGGCCAGAATCGAAATCAGCAGGCCGAGGGTGCCGGCGAAGTAGCGGTGGATCATCTCGTTCCAGCCCTTGTGCGCCTCCACCGGCGAGTCGGGGTAATGCAGTTCGGCATGGGCCAGTTGCGCTTCGCTTTTCGGCACGCTGATAAAACCGTAGCAGCCCGGCCAGTCCGGACAGCCGAGGCCGGCGTGGGTCAGGCGCGTATAGGCGCCGAGCAGCACCACAATCAGCGCCAGCAGGGTGGCAAACAGCGCGAGGCGAAATCCAGGTTTGGCCATGACGATGCCCTTATCCGATGTTCGACAGTTTCAGCAGGTGCCGCAGGTCGTTGAGCAGATCCTTGCCTTTCACATTCGGCTCGTAACGCAGCACGAGGTTGCCGTGCGGGTCGATGATCCACAGTTGCGGCGTGGCTTTGTCGCCCGTGGTCTTGCCGAACACATTGGCGTCCAGCGGATAGCGTTGCAGTTGCGGGTATTCGCGGCTCAGCTTGGCGTCGTAATCAGTGCTGACCGGTTGCGCCACGGCGAGGGCATGGCTGGCGCGCCCGGCATCGCGACCGAGACCGATCTGAATCTGCCGCGCCAGATATACCAGTTGCTGGCAATCGACCGCACAATCCTTCGGCGCAGTGACCAGCATCTGCCAGCGCTCTTCATCGGCCTGCACGCCGAGGTCGGCGCGGGTCTGGCCGTTGCCGATCAGCTCGCCGTGATAGCTGCGACCCTCCGGCACCCAGAACTGCAATTTGTACATGCCGGTGGCGAGCACCATTGGGCCAATCACGCCAAGCAAAATCAGCAGCAGCTGAACGCGCCCGCGACGGCGGCTGGCGGCAGGTTTCGCCTCAGACATGCTGGGTGGATTCATGGCCGTTCCCATGGTGTTTCTCCTTTGCATTGTGCAAGCCCAAATAGACGTAGAGGCCGAGCAGGGCGGTGGCCATGGCGAACCACTGCACGGCGTAACCGAGGTGTTTTTCCGGGCCCATCGCAACCACCGGCCAATCGGCCTCGTAGCTGGCCGGGCCGGGTTCGGCGCGTAATTCGTAGGCGAAGCCGTCGCGGTCGAGGGTTTGCCACAGCTTGGCGGGTTCGACGGCGGTGATGGTTTGCGGCCAGGTGCTGCTGACTGGATCAGCGTGCAACTGGAAAGTGGCGCCGGGGGCGACGTAGACCCAGGCATCGACATTCAACGCTTCAGTGGGCGTGGTGAATTGCGGCGGTACGCGGCGATCCGGCCACGGCAACCAGCCGCGATTGACCAGCAGCCACAAACCGCTGCGTTGATCCTGAAACGGTTGCAGCAACTCGACGCCGACTTTGCCGTTACGTTGGCGGTTATCCAGCAGCAGACTGTGCGCGGCATCGAACTGGCCGTGCAGATGCACGCGGCGATACGCCGGATCGGCGCCGTTCAGCAACTCAGTGCTGGCCATCGGCTCGGCCGCACGACGTTCGGCGTAACTGGCGAGCAGGGCGGTTTTCTCGGCGCCCCGGCTCAGTTGCCAAAAGCCCAGCGACACCAGCAGCGGCAGCAACAACGCCACCACCACGGTCGGAATCACGCCCGGACGAAAGTGCTTCATGGCCGCGCCACAAAGTCAGTCGTTGCGCTCGCTATACTCAATTGCATCGCCTGTCCCCCGGAGTTCTTCCCATGCTCAAAACAGCGATCGTCCTGATGCTGATTGCCACGGTGATCAGCCTGTTCAGCGGCCTGTTTTTCCTGGTCAAGGACGACAGCAGTTCCAATCGCCTGGTCATCGCCTTGAGTGTTCGGGTGGCATTGGCCGCTGGCACCGTCGGCTTGATCGCCTGGGGCTTTTACAGCGGCCAATTGGTCTCGCATGCACCTTGGTAGGGTTGTTCCTCAGAGTACGTAAACGAAGATAAACAGGCCGATCCACACCACGTCGACGAAGTGCCAATACCAGCTCGCCGCTTCGAAGCCGAACTGGTGCTCGTTGTCGAAGTGGCCCTTCATGATCCGCATCAGCATCACAAACAGAATGATCGTGCCGATGGTCACGTGGGCGCCGTGGAACCCGGTGAGCATGAAGAACGTCGCGCCATAAATGCCCGAACCGAGGGTCAGCCCCAGTTCGTGATAGGCGTGTATGTATTCCTCAGCCTGGAAACCAAGAAACGCACAGCCAAGCAACACGGTGATCGCCAGCCAGATTTTCAACGCGCCGCGATGGCCCTTCTTCAAGGCATGGTGGGCGATGGTGATGGTCACGCTGGAGCTGACCAGCAGGATCGTGTTGATCAGCGGCAGGCCCCACGGGCTGATGACGTCCTTGGGCGGCGGGAACAGTTTCGGATCCGGCGTGTGCAGCAGCGGCCAGGTGAACTGGAAGTTCGGCCACAGCATGTGCGCGATGCCTTTGGTGCCTTCCCCGCCGAGCGCCGGGCCGGAGACGTGGCGCACGTAAAACAGCGCGCCGAAGAAGGCGACGAAGAACATCACCTCGGAGAAGATGAACCAACTCATGCCCCAGCGAAACGAGCGATCCAGCTGCGCGCTGTAGAGTCCCGCGCGGCTTTCCTTGATCACCGCGCCGAACCAGCCGAACAGCATGTACGCCAGCAACAGGCCACCGACGAAAAAGATGTACGGGCCGTGGGATTCCGGGCGCGCCGCCTTCAGATCGTTGAACCACGTAGCGAGGCCATACACGGTGATGGCCATGCCGAAGGTGGCGATGATCGGCCATTTGCTTTGCGGCGGAACGTAATAATGCTCATGAGTTGCCATTTATTGTTCTCCTTATCGGGCACGCTCAACCGCCAGTGTTTGCAGCCACCGGCGGATGTCGGGCGGTGATATCGAACAGCGTGTAGGACAGCGTCAGGTGCTTCACTTCCTTGGGCATGTCGCGGTCAACAATGAAACGCACTGGCATCTCGATCTGCTGACCGGGCTGCAGCACCTGCTGGGTAAAGCAAAAGCATTCGGTCTTGTGGAAATACGCCGCCGCGTTACTCGGCGCGATGCTCGGCACGGCTTGCGCGCTCATCGGTTTGTCGGTGGGGTTGCGCGCGATGAAGATCATTTCGTTGACTGCGCCGGGATTGGCGGTGAGTTCGTCATGCTTGGGGTAGAAATCCCAAGGCATGTCGGCGGTGTTGGTCGACAGAAACTGCACGCGTACCTGGCGCGAAGTGTCGACCACTTGCTCGCCCTCGTACTGCCCGGCAGTCTTGCCGTTGATGCCGAAGGCTTTGCACATCACGTCGTAGATCGGCACCAGGGCAAAGCCGAAAACGAACATCGCCACCACCACCCCAAGCAGGCGGGTGACGAGCTTCTTCATCGATACCGAGTCAGCCATGGCTTCCACCCCCTATCGGTGATGCCTTTGTGGCGAGGGGATTTATCCCCGTTGGGCTGCGCAGCAGCCCTGAATCCAGCGCACACGGTTTGCCTGATAAATCTCGGTTGCAGATTTTGGGGCTGCTTCGCAACCCAGCGGGGATAAATCCCCTCGCCACAGGGGATCTGTGTACTGCCCAATAAGAGTTGTGAGCATCCACAGGGGATCTGTGCCTTTGCACAAATTTCACAAAAGGCTGGATATTCATTTCACTTCCGGCGGTGTGGTGAAGGTGTGGTACGGCGCCGGTGACGGCACGCTCCACTCCAGACCTTCCGCGCCATCCCATGGTTTGGCCGGTGCTGGCGGGCCGCCGCGAATGGTTTTGATCACGATGAACAGGAAGAAAATCTGCGTCGCACCGAACATGAACGCGCCAATCGACGAGACCATGTTGAAGTCGGCGAACTGCAGGTTGTAGTCCGGAATCCGTCGCGGCATCCCCGCCAGTCCGACAAAGTGCATCGGGAAGAAGGTCAGGTTCATGCCGACAAACGACAGCCAGAAATGCAGCTTGCCGAGGGTTTCGTCGTACATGTGGCCAGTCCATTTCGGCAGCCAGTAATAGGTCGACGCGAAGATCCCGAAAATCGCCCCCGGCACCAGCACGTAGTGGAAGTGCGCGACCACGAAGTAGGTGTCCTGATACTGGAAGTCCGCCGGGGCGATGGCCAGCATCAACCCGGAGAAACCGCCGATGGAGAACAGGATCACGAACGCCACGGCAAACAGCATCGGCGTCTCAAAGGTCAGCGAGCCTTGCCACATGGTGCTGGCCCAGTTGAACACCTTCACCCCGGTCGGCACCGCGATCAGCAGCGTCGCGTACATGAAGAACAGCTCGCCCACCAGCGGAATGCCGACCACGAACATGTGGTGCGCCCAGACGATGAACGACAGGAAGGCGATGCTTGCCGTGGCGTAGACCATCGAGGTATAGCCGAACAGCGGCTTGCGCGAGAAGGTCGGAATGATCGAGCTGACGGCGCCGAAGGCCGGCAGGATCATGATGTACACCTCGGGATGCCCGAAGAACCAGAACACATGCTGGAACAACACCGGGTCACCGCCACCGGCCGCACTGAAGAAACTGGTGCCGAAGTGGATGTCCATCAGCATCATCGTCACGCACCCGGCCAGCACCGGCATTACCGCGATCAGCAGAAACGCGGTGATCAGCCAGGTCCAGACGAACAGCGGCATTTTCATCAGCGTCATGCCGGGGGCGCGCAGGTTGAGGATGGTCGCGACGACGTTGATCGCGCCCATGATCGAACTGATGCCCATCAAGTGGATGGCGAAGATGAAGAAGGTCACGCTTTCCGGCGCGTAGGTCGTCGACAGCGGCGCATAGAACGTCCAGCCGAAGTTCGGCCCGCCACCGGGGGTGAACAGGGTCGACACCAGGATCAGGAACGCCGCCGGCAACAGCCAGAAGCTGAAGTTGTTCATCCGCGGCAGGGCCATGTCCGGCGCGCCGATCATCAACGGGATCATCCAGTTGGCGAGGCCGACGAACGCTGGCATCACCGCACCGAAGACCATCACCAGACCGTGCATGGTGGTCATCTGGTTGAAGAACGCCGGCTCGACGATTTGCAGCCCCGGCTGGAACAGTTCGGCGCGAATCACCATCGCGAACGTACCGCCGAGCAGGAACATGCAGAACGCAAACCACAGGTACAGCGTGCCGATGTCCTTGTGGTTGGTGGTCAGCACCCAGCGCATCAGGCCTTTGGCGGGGCCGTGGGCGTGGTCGGCATGACCATGGTCATCGATGACAGCGCTCATGGCCGGTCTCCTTTACGTGAGTGGGCGGGGCAGGCCGGGGCGCGTTGCCCCGGCCGGTTCACGAAGTACGCGATAGACCGGCTCATTTGCTTTCCGCCTGTTTCAGCTCCAGCACTTCTTTTGGCGTGACCATGTCGCCCTTGTTGTTGCCCCAGGCGTTACGTTCGTAAGTCACGACCGCTGCGATATCGACTTCCGACAGCTGCTTGCCGAACGCCGCCATGGCGGTACCGGGCTTGCCGTGGAAGACAATGCTCAAGTGGCCTTCTTTCGGGCCGGTGGCGATTTTCGAGCCCTTGAGCGCCGGGAACATTGGCGGTAGGCCCTGACCTTCGGCCTGGTGACAGGCGACGCAGGTGGTGTGATAGATCTTGTCGCCGCGTTCCTTGAGTTCGTCGAGCGTCCATTCCTTGCTGGTCAGCTCTTTAAGCTGCGCGGCTTCGGCTTTGCGCTCGGCAAGCCATTTGTCGTAGTCGGCCTTGTCCTTGACCTCGACCACGATCGGCATGAAGCCGTGATCCTTGCCGCACAGTTCGGCGCACTGGCCACGGTAAATTCCGGGCTTGTCGATGCGCGTCCACGCTTCGTTGACGAACCCAGGAATCGCATCGCGTTTAACTGCGAAGGCCGGCACCCACCACGAGTGGATAACGTCGGCGGAGGTCACGAGGAAGCGCACCTTGGCCCCGGTCGGCAACACCAACGGCTTATCGACCTCGAGCAAGTAGTGCTCGCCCTTGGCTTCCTTGTTGTGGATCTGCTCGGCGGGGGTGGCCAGGTTGCTGAAGAACTCGACGTCCTGCCCCAGGTATTTGTAGTGCCACTTCCACTGATAGCCGGTGATCTGGATATCGATATCCGGCTCACTGGTGTCGTACATCTTGATCAGGGTGGCAGTCGCCGGCACGGCCATCGCCACCAGAATCAGAAACGGTACGACGGTCCAGAGAATTTCGACGGTGGTGCTTTCGTGGAATTTTGCGGCGACCTGCCCGGTAGAACGGCGGTGCACCATCATCGACCAGAACATGGCGCCGAAGACGATGATCCCGATCACCACACAGATCCAGAAAATGGTCATGTGCAGGTCGAATACTGCGTGACTGATTTCAGTCGCTCCAGGCGCCATATTCACAGTCCAGGCAGCGTCTGCCGGACTGAAAATCGACCACAACAGGAGGCCCATCCAGACGTGTGGATGTCGCATCATTGCGGGTTCCCCTTATCGTTCTTGTTATCCCGCCGGCTTTCGCCTGCGGCAAGGGAGCGGCTGCATCAGACTACGAACTTGAATCGCCGGGCCTTGCTGCGGGTGCAGTCGGGCGTCATCAGCTAACTCCATTCACTGGCGAGTATAGTCAGCGGCTGAGAAATGCAATGTGCTGAAGTAAATGATCTGAAACAGCGGGTGCTTGCATTCGAGGGCACGAATGGAGAAGGATGCAGACGAGTGGTGGCAAATCGATATAACGCAGTTGCATCAAGGATGAAATAATTATGACAAATGCGTCTTAGCATTTTTCGTAAGCCAGCTAACTTATGTCTTCCCTATTTCATTGCCTTGTTTCCTGGAGTTTTCATGAACACCGCCGCATTGCGCGAGCAGATCCAAACAGCCCAACAACATGAGAAAGACACTGGCCTGCTGACCCGTCAGCTGGAAAGCAAGCTGCCGCATCTACACCCGTCGATCCAGTTACCGGAAGCCGACGCCAATGGTGTGCTGACGCGTTTTGTCGCCGCCTACATCGATGAAGTGCCGGACCTGCTGGACGCAGCCAATGAAGTCGCCAGGGAAGCGGGAATCGAATCGCAGATCAAACCGGTGCTGAAAATCGCCGAGCAGTATTTCCTTCAGCCGCCGGCCATCATGGCCGGGCACGTTGGCCTGGACAGCCTGCTCGACGAAGCCTATCTGGCGCACCGTTTTGTCGAAGAGGTCAACGACCTGTACATCAAGCATTTCGGCCAGCCATTGATCCCCTTGGACATGACGGTCGCCAACTTGATTGCTCACCAATTGATCGGTGAGGAATTTGCCAACCAACTGGACGAAGCGGTGCATCACGCCATCGACGAGATGCTCAACGACGAGAGTTTTGCCCTGGAGTCGGTAGAAGCCTACCGCGACAAACTCAGCAGTCCGGACACCGGCGCCGCGTGGAAACGCTGGCCGTGCATGGGCCGCCGCCTGGGTGTGGGCCTGGAACTCGACCAGCCCGCCGCCTGAGTTCACACGATCCAATGTAGGAGCTGCCGCAGGCTGCGATCTTTTGACCTTGTTTTTTACAATCAAGATCAAAAGATCGCAGCCTGCGGCAGCTCCTACGGGGGTTGAGTTCAACCCGGAGATTTAGCCGGCTGCACCGATGCCTGTTGTTGTGCGAATCCGTCCTTCAAGTCTGCGCTTCAAGCCTCGCGATTCGATCAACAGTTTCGAGCCCTTCGCCGCATTCGCCCGGCCCCACTCCTCCAGCAACTCCAGACACGAATGGTCGATGTAGCTCAGGTTATTGAGCGGCACATGCACCGTCGTGCCCAGCGGAATGCTGCCCAGCACCTGCGTCAGCGCCGGCACCTTGAGGAAGGTCGCCGCGCCGACCAGACGCAACTCCATTTCGCCTTCCTGCGGCAGATCGATCAGGCTGATCTTCAACCGCGAAGCCTTGAACGCCAGTTTCAGCAGGGTCATACCGAAACCGATCAGCACACCCGTCAGCAGGTCCGTGAAGATAATCGCCAGCGCCGTCGCCGCGTAAGTGAACATCGGCATCCGTCCATAACGACCCAGACCACGAAACGCCTTGAGGTCGACCAGTTTGAAACCGGTATACACCAGCACGCCCGCCAGACTCGCCACCGGAATGCTTTGCAGCACGCTCGACAGCAACAGCACGAACGCCAACAGCCACAGGCCATGGAAGATCGTCGAGTACCGCGTGGTCGCACCGGCCTGAACGTTGGCCGAACTGCGCACGATGACCCCGGTCATCGGCAGCGCGCCGACCAGGCCGCAGAGCATATTGCCGATACCTTGCGCCGACAGCTCACGGTCAAAGTCCGAGCGCACACCGTTGTGCATACGATCCACCGCGGCGGCAGACAACAGGGTTTCCGCACTGGCGATAAACGCCACGGCGAACGCCGCGATCAACAGCGTCGGGTCAGCCAGGCTGAGCAGATCGGCAGGCCTGAGCCAATCAATCGCTTCCGCCAGATTCGCCGGTACTTCAACGCGTTTCACCTGTAACGCCAGCAGCAGACTCGCCCCCGTCGCCAGGCCGACACCGAGCAATGCCCCGGGCACGAAGCGCAGCGAATGCGGGCGAAACTTCTCCCACAACCACATCACCGCAATCGTCGACAGGCCGAGCAACCCGGCCTGCCAGCCGAACGACGGCAAGGCCTGCGCCACGGCCGCCGGGAACGCCGTGAGGTTATCCAGCCCTGAAGGTTTCGGCGATGCATCGAGCATCACGTGCACCTGTGACAGCACGATCAACACACCAATCCCCGCCAGCATCCCGTAGACCACCGCTGGCGCCGTGACCCGAAACCAGCACCCGAGCTTCAAGCGCCCGGCCACCAGTTGCAGAAAACCGGCGAGCAGCAGAATCGGCCCGAGCATCTCGATGCCGTGCTGGCGCACCAGTTCAAAGACCAATACCGCCAGACCCGCCGCTGGCCCACTGACCTGCAACGGCGAACCCGCCAGCCAACCGACCACCAGACCACCGATGATGCCGGTGATCAGACCCTTGGCCGGCGGCAACCCTGAGGCAATCGCAATGCCCATGCACAGCGGCAGGGCGACCAGAAACACAACCACTGAAGCGAGCAGCTCCCGTGGCAACACCGCTTTCAATTGAGCCGCACGCATGGCGATTCTCCCGAAGTTTTCTTCAGGCATGGCAAGGCCGGGTCGCTGAATCAGCGACCGGCGTCAAACCACACAGATGTTTAGGAGGATTTAGAAGCGCGCTTTGGGCGTCGCCACCGGAATCGGATGGCTGCCATCGAGCGGCAGGAAGCGTCCCTGATCCGCGTCGTAAGCTTTGATTTCGCTGGTTTCGATGTTGTAGACCCAGCCATGGATGAACAAATGACCGTTCGCCATGCGCGAGGCTACCGAAGGATGGGTACGCAAGTGCTGCAACTGGGCGATGACGTTTTCCTCGGTGAGGATCGGCATGCTTTCTTTTTCGTCGGCGCAGTGACAGTTGTCATGCACCATGGTTTTCGCGACTTCGGCGTGGCGCAGCCAGGCTTTGACCGTCGGCATTTTTTCCAGGCTGTCCGGGTTGAGCACCGCACGCATGGCGCCGCAATCGGAGTGGCCGCAGATGATGATGTGCTGCACGCCGAGGGCCAATACCGCGTATTCGATCGCGGTGGACACGCCGCCGTTCATCTGGCCGTAAGGCGGGACAACGTTGCCGACGTTACGGGTCACGAACAGGTCGCCAGGCGAGCTTTGGGTGATCAGCTCGGGGACGATGCGCGAGTCGGCGCAGGTGATGAACATCGCTTTTGGCGACTGGGCCGTGGCGAGTTTCTTGAAGAGTTCTTCCTGCTGCGGAAAAACCTCATGATGAAAATGCAAAAAGCCATCTACGATCTGGCGCAGCGCTGCATCGGCGGATTCCGCTTCTGGGGTTTGCGCCGACGCAGCCAGCGGCTGTTTATCCTTATCACTCATGATTCATCCTCTTTGACGGATTCAGGGAATCTTCCCCGGTATTCCGGTATGAAGCCAGTGGCTGTTTAAACTATCCCGGTCATCCCGACCGGTCAGTCACTCGATGAACAAGGTAGCCGCCGAAACTTAACTCAAACTGAATCAAACGCTCTAGAACGTGTGTTCCAGGTCACAAAAAACGTGACTGGCGACTTTCGACGGAAGGATTCCAACCCCTCAACCCAGAGCTAATTGTCGCTAAATCAACGACATCTGGCGACCCGGCGGACAGAAGGCTGTGCAATCGAGGTTGTAGCCTTCGCGATGATTCAGACCAAGACGTTTAATCGCCTTCGAAAACCGCTGAGCCAACAGATCGGCAAACACTCCTTCGCCGCGCATGCGTGCGCCAAAACGACTGTCGTACAGCTCGCCGCCACGGCTCTGACGGATCAGGCTCAAGACATGCGCCGCCCGTTGCGGATAGTGCGCCTGCAGCCACTCTTCGAACAGCGGCGCCACTTCCAGCGGTAGACGCAACATCATGTAGGCGGCACTTTGCGCGCCGGCGGCGTGGGCCTCGTTGAGCAGGTTTTCGATCTCGCTGTCGTTGATCATCGGAATCATCGGCGAACACAGCACACCGACCGGAATCCCTGCTTCGCGCATTACCCGAATAGCGCGCAATCGCGCCTTGGGCGCCGCCGCGCGCGGTTCCAGAATGCGTTTGAGTTCATCGTCCAGCGTGGTCAGGCTGATCATCACCGCTACCAGCCGCTGCTGCGCCAGCTCGGTGAGCAGGTCGAGATCACGCAAGATCAGCGAGCCTTTGGTGACGATGGTCACCGGATGCTTGTAGCGCAGCAGCACTTCGAGGATTTGGCGGGTGATCTTGTGTTCGCGCTCGATCGGTTGATATGGATCGGTGTTGGAGCCCAGATTGATCGGCGCGCATTGATAACCGCGCTTGCTCAGCTGTTCTTCCAATACCTGGGCGGCGTTGGTCTTGGCGATCAGCCGGGTTTCGAAATCCAGCCCCGGCGACATGTCCCAATAGGCATGGCTGGGCCGCGCGTAGCAATAGATGCAGCCGTGTTCACAGCCGCGGTAGGGATTGATCGAGCGATCGAAGGGCAGATCCGGCGAGGTGTTGCGGGTGATGATGGTTTTCGCGGTCTCGATCATCACCTCGGTGTTTTGTGTTTCGGGCACTTCCTGATACCAGCCGTCGTCCTCAGCTACCGAACGGCTCGGCGCGAAGCGGTTGTGCGGGTTGGTCGCGGTGCCGCGGCCGCGAGGTGGCAATGGAGTAGACATGAAAACGCCCCGATACTGTATATGCACACAGTATCGGGGCGTTGCGCATCTGGCTAGTGCCGTCGGGCGACTGGTCAGTTGTGCTGTGTTACCTGACCGAGATCATCGCTGGAGGTGTGTTTCATATCCTCCTTGCGCAGCTCGGCAACATCAGCAGCCTTCACCGGCGCACCCTTGTTGCCCCAACTGCCACGAATAAAACTCACCACATCCGCGACTTCCTGATCCGACAAACGCCAGGCGAAACCCGGCATGGTGAAAGTAGAAGGCGCGGTGTGCGTCGCCGGCAGGGTACCGCCCTTGAGCACGATGTGAATCAGCGAGGTCGGATCTTCCGATTGCAGCACCGGATTGCCCGCCAGTGCCGGGAACACTCGCGTGTAGCCGTGACCATCGGTGCGGTGACACGCCGCGCAGTTGTCGATGTACACCGAGGCACCGCGTTGGCTGTCGTCGCCGTTCCACAGCGCTTTGGCGGCTTTCTCTTCGTACTGGTGCGGTTGATCGTTTGGATCATTGGCCGGCAGCGACTTGAGGTAGCGGGCGATGGCGGTCAGGTCGGCGTCGGTCATGTATTGCATGCTGTGGGTGACCACATCACTCATGCCGCCGAACACCGCGCTGCGATCGCTGCGTCCGGTCTTGAGGAATTGCACCAGTTGCTCTTCGCTCCAGCCGCCGAGGCCGTCCTTGTGATCGCCGCGCAGGCTCTTGGCGATCCAGCCTTCCAGCGGCGCACTGCCGGCGAGGAAGTTGCTGCCATCGGCCGCGCTCAAGGATTTTTCCTGCATGGTCAGCGCACGTGGCGTGTGGCAGGCGCCGCAGTGGCCGAGGCCTTCAACCAGATACGCGCCACGGTCGATCACCGGGTCGGTACTCGTTGCTTGGTAGTCCTCGACCTTCGGCGCAAACATCCAGCGCCAGCCCATCAATGGCCAACGCATGCTCAACGGCCACGGAATGTCGCTGGCCTTGTTCTCCTGCGCGACGGGTTCGACGCCGTGCATAAAGTACGCGTACAGCGCCTGCATGTCGGTTTCGCTGACACGCGCGTAGGACGGATACGGCATCGCCGGGTACAACGTACTACCGTTTTTGGCGACGCCATGGCGAACGGCCTGATCGAAGTCCTCGAAGCTGTATTCACCGACGCCGGTTTTGTCCGGGGTGATGTTGGTCGAATAGATCGTGCCGATCGGCGTTTCCATCGGCAGACCACCGGCGAACGGCTTGCCGCCCTTGGCCGTATGGCAGGCGACGCAGTCACCGGCGCGGGCGAGGTATTCGCCTTGGTTGATCAAATTTTGATCAACCTCAGCCGCATGAATCGAGGCGCTGCCGAGCAGCGCCAAGGTGGCGATAACGAAATTTTTCATGGTCATCGCTCCTTAAGCCTGAACCAGCGGGCCGGGGTTTTTCAGGTATTGCTCGCGAATCGCCTTCGCCGACCAGTAGGTCAGTGCCGCGACCAGCCCGGTCGGGTTGTAGCCCAGGCCTTGCGGGAACGCCGAGGCGCCCGGAACGAAGACGTTATGCACGTCCCAGCTCTGCAGGTAGCGGTTCAGAGCGCTCTTTTTCGGATCGGTGCCCATAATCGCGCCACCGTTGAGGTGGGTAGTCTGGTAGGACGCAGTGTTGAAGTGGTCGCCGACTTTCTTGCCGATCACCGCGATGGCTTTCGGGCCCATCGCTTCGGCGACCTTGCCCATTTTCTCGACCATGAAGCGGTTCATCTTGATGTCGTTTTCCTGCCAGTCGAAGGTCATCCGCAGCAGCGGCAAACCGTAGGCATCGCGGTACACCGGATCGAGGTCGAGGTAGTTGCCACGGTAAGACTGATGCGCACCGTGGGCGTCCATCGACACCTGGTGGGTGTAGTAATCGGCGGTCGCGCGTTTCCAGTCACTGCCCCAGGCCGGGGTGCCCGGCGGGTTCGAGGTGCCGGCAATCGGCCGGCTGCCGGCCTGGTTGACCCACATCGGCGAGCCGCCGACGAAGCCGTGCGGGCCGTGGTCGAAGTTGTCGGCGTTGAAATCGTCCAGCGCCACGCCGTTGCCGCCAGCGCCGATGAAGTTGTTGGTGTGGGTGTCTTTGTCGAAGAACGCCTTGATGGTCGCCATGTTCTGGTAGGCGAAGTTACGCCCGACCACGCCTTCGCCAGTCTTCGGGTCGTACGGTTTGCCGATGCCGGACAGCAGCATCAACCGCACGTTGTGCAGCTGGAACGCACCGAGGATCACCAGATCCGCCGGTTGCTCGATCTCGCGGCCCTGGCCGTCGACGTAGGTGACGCCGGTGGCTTTGCTCTTGGTGCTGTCGAGGTTGATCCGCAGCACGTGGGCGTTGGCGCGCAGCTCGAAATTCGGCAGCGGTTTCAGCGCCGGCAGAATGTTCACGTTCGGCGAAGCCTTGGAGTACATGTAGCAAACATAACCGCTGCAAAAACCGCAGAAGTTGCACGGACCCATCTGCGCGCCGTAAGGGTTGGTGTACGGCCCCGACGTATTCGCGGAAGGCAGGTTGTAAGGTTTGTAACCGACCTCTGTAGCCGCTTTGCCGAACAGCTGTGCGGACACCGTATTCTTCTGCGCTTCCAGCGGGAACGGGTTGGAGCGATCCGGCGCGTACGGGTTGCCGCCCTTGCCCTGACCGACCAATTGACCTTTCACGGTCCAGGCCTGGCCGGAGGTGCCGAAGACTTTTTCGGCGAAATCGAAAAACGGCTCCAGCTCTTCATAGCTGACGCCGAAGTCCTGGATGGTCATGTCCTTGGGGATGAAGCTTTTGCCGTAGCGCTCTTCGTAGTGGCTACGCATGCGCAACTCGATCGGGTCGACCCGGAAGTGCACGCCCGACCAGTGCAGGCCGGCACCGCCGACGCCGTTGCCCGGCAGGAACGCGCCCAACTGGCGGTTCGGCAGGGCGATGTCGTTGACGCTGTGGCGAATGGTGACGGTCTCTTTGGAGATGTCTTGAAAGAGTTTTTTGCGCACGCTGTAGGTGAGTTCGTCGATTACCTGCGGATAGTTACCGTCGGGGTAGGTGTCCTGCATCGGCCCGCGCTCCAGCGCCAGCACGTTGAGACCTGCTTCGGTCAGTTCCTTGGCCATGATTGCGCCGGTCCAGCCGAAACCGACGATGACTGCGTCAACCTTCTTCATTACCGTTGCCATGCTTACGCCCTCTCGCCGCGAATCGAAACTGCCGGGAAGGGGTATTGCTCGTTGCGTTCCACCCAATCCATAAAATCGGCGCGGGCGCCGGGGAAGCCGATCATGGTCCAGCCGACCATGCCTTTATTGCCACCGTGGATCGGGTCGCAGAAGAACCCTTCCTTGGTGTTTTGCAGCAGCAGATTGAAGAAAATCTTCGCCGGAACCGCATCGAACTGTGGTTTGCCGGCTTCAAGTTGCTTGAGCAAATCGTCTCGGGTAGCGCTGTCTTGCTCAGCAAATACTTTACCGTTGAGGGATTTTGCCCACTGATCCGTGGCGGCGATGCCGAGGCGATAGATCTCTTTGGGCACCAGTTTGCTCTGCCAGCCCATTTCCGGAGCGGCGTCGGCGTTGAACGGGCCTTGCATGTACCAGAGGGCGCCGGCGGCGTACGGCGTATTCATCTGGCGATCGATGTATTCCGGCACGCCGGCTTCGAGCGCGCCCGGGCCTTGGGCATCGTTGGGGATCAATTGCGCGACGGCGGCATTGATGAACGCCCATTCTTCGGCGGTGAAGTAATTCGGCTGATACGCGCCGGCGTCAGCGCGAGCGGCTTGCCCGGCCGGAGCAGCAGGCGCAGCTGCGGGCGCCGCTTGCAGCACGCTGCTGCCCAGACCGGTGCCGGCCAGGGTGACCACCGGGATCAGGGTCAGGGATTTGCGCAAAAACTCACGCCGCGGGTTGTCTCGACTTTCATCAGACATGGGGTGCACCTCATCAGGCATCAGGGGGTAACCGTTTCTGCGAACGGCTTGAGGATTTTTCGTCGCGACGCGGCCGGATGACCCGGAAAAGGGGGCCGCGTCTGCAACATCGTGTGACAAATGGTAGCAGGCTAAGCTTCGGGATGAACCGATTCAGTGGAAAAAAGAGCGGTTTTTGTTGGCTGTACGCCATGAAACAGCGCTGATTGACGATTCTTTTACAAACGGCTCACGGGGCTTTGACCGCCGAACATCGAAGCTATGGTTCCTCTCATCGATGAATCCCGACACGGTCACCAGCATGTCCCGAGTGCGTTTGTTCTCTGCTTTGTGTTTATCGCTTGTAGTGCTGCTGCCCTGGATGCCGGCCCACGCCGCGTCGGCAACGGCTGTTCGCCCGACTGAATGGGCGCAGCCGGTCGAGGTGCAATACAACCTGTTCCAGATGTCGCCAACGCTCTATCGCAGCGCATTACCCGATGGCGGCGCGGTGCCGCTGCTGAAAAATCTCAAGGTCGCCACCGTGATCAACTTCCTCCCGGAAGCGGACAGCAACTGGCTGTCGGAGTCGGGCATCAATCAAGTACAACTGCCGTATCGCACCAACCACGTCGACGACGCCGATGTCCTCAAAGCCCTGCGCGCCATTCAGGCTGCTGAAGCCAACGGCCCGGTGCTGATGCATTGCAAACACGGCTCCGACCGCACCGGCCTGATGGCCGCGATGTACCGCGTGGTGGTGCAAGGCTGGAGCAAAGAAGACGCCTTGAGCGAAATGACCCAAGGCGGATTCGGCGAGAGCGGCCACTTTCGCGACAGCGTGCGCTACGTGATGCAGGCTGATGTCGACAAACTGCGCACGGCGCTGGCCAATGGTGATTGCAGCACCAGCGCATTCGCTACCTGCTCGATGAAGAGCTGGTTGCAGTCGGTGAATCTCAAGTAAGCGCAGGGTTCAATTCGCCTTCGACTGCCGTGGGTTCAAGGCTGACGGGCTGACCGAGGAACATTTGCATGGCGCTCAGTAGCGAAGACGAATCGCCGGATAAAAACGCTTCGCGAAACGCCCGCCCGGTGTGCGGGTTGAACACGCCATCGTGCTGAAAACGTTTGAACGCCTCGGTCGCCAGCACGCCTGACCGCTTGTAGGCATACACCGAGGCTTCGTAGCCGGTGGCCAGATAATCGAAGCTGTTGGCGAACCGGCAATAGTCCGGCATTTGTAGCGTGGGAAATTCGCGCTGCACCGCCTCGAATACCTGCGCAATACTGCGGCCGTCGCCGTGGCTTTGGTGCAATTCAAAATCCAGTAACGCCCCCATCAGCAACATCGCCGTGGCCCTGCTGGTCTGTGCCTCAAGCGCGGTCAGTGCGGTGTTGACCCGCTCTGCGGTCAGGCGCTCACCCGTTTGATGGTGCGCCGCCAGCCACAAGAGAAACTCCTGCGACAAACACCATTGCTCAAACAACTGCCCGGTGAATTCGGCGGTATCGCGGGCGAATTGTGAAATGCCTGACAAATTGAAGTGCGGCGAGCGCGTCAGCACCTGTTGCAGGCAATGCCCGAATTCATGGAGCAGCACCCGCAGATCGTGATGCGAAAGCAGGCACGGGTGCTCAGCCGTCGGGGCGGTGAAATTGCTCGACAGCACGGCTATCGGCGTCGCCAAGCGCCCTTCGGCATTGATTCGCCGATTACGCACGGTGCCTGTCCAGGCATAGTCGGGCGCATTCTCAGCCGCGTACGGATCCAGATAGATGTGCCCGATCACTTGGTCGTGCTCACTGACCTCGAACAGGCGCACCTGCTCATGCCAGCGATCAAACGTGAGTTGCTCGCGAATCGCGATACCGAACAGGTGTTCGCTGAACCGGCATAACCCGCGCAACGTGCTCTCCAGCGGGAAGTACTGGCGTAAGCCCTGCAGGGCGCCGTCCAGTTGCTGCACACGTAATTGCTCGGCGAGAAAATCCGCATCCCACGCCTGAATCGTCCCGAAGCCCTGCTGATCGGCGAACGTCCGCAGCGTTTGCGCCTCCTGCTCCAGCAAAGGTTTCGCCAGCGCTACCTGCTGGCGCAGAAAGGCGCTGACCTGAGTGGTGTTGGTGATCACCCGGTTGTCGAGGCGCAACTCGGCGAAATTGTTGAAGCCCAGCACTTGGGCTTTCTCGTGACGCAACGTCAGCAGTAAACTCAACACCGGCTCGTTATCGAACTGATCCGCCTGCGGGCCCTGATCGGAGGCGCGGGTGCTCCAGGCAATGAAGTATTCCTCGCGCAATGCACGGTCGCGAGCGTAGGTCATGATTTGCTGGCAGGTATTTTGATCCAGCGTGAGCAGCCAGCCGTCGAGCCCGGCTTGCCTGGCCTTGAGCGCCAGTTGCGCCTGACTGTGCGGGCTGAGACCGGCGAGCAACGTGACATCGGTGATGTGCTTGATCCACGCGGCATTGGCGAGTTCGATCTGGCTTGAAAACAGTTGTTCGAGCCGGCCGATAAGGCGATTCAAACGTGCCAGCTTCTCCTGTGGTGCCGCAGGTAACTCCACCCCGGACAAGCGAAAGCGGCGCAGGATTTTCGCCAGTGAGGCTTTGCGCGAAGCATCGAAATGGCTGGCAACCGCACTGTTTTCCAAGCGTTGAAACGTACGGAACAACGGCACGCTCGCCAACTTGTCAGTTCGGTATTGCCCTGCGATCTGGCTGCATTGCGCGTTGGCTTTTCCCCACGCGCTGTCGGCGGATTTCCCCATCGAAAGGTATTCGATCACCGCCATCGCTTCCGCCAATCTGGCATCGGCTTCATCAACGGCAAGGATCACATCATCCCAGTTCGGCTGTTCGGTCTGGCTGGCGATTACTTGCTCAATATTTTGCTGGTTATTGGTCACGATCGCGGTAATCGCGGGCAGCAGATGTTCGGCACGCACGGTCGACCACGGAGGCAGCGTCCAGCGTTGTAACAGCGGATTGGAATCAGGCATGACGTCTTCCTTGAAGGATGGCTGAAGAGCCAGCCTAATCAGGAAGCGCAGGGGAAGGGTGGTACATAGTTACCACCTTTCACCGCAAAAACGGTGAAAGGTGGGTTAGCCGTCAGTGTTGCTCGTCAGGCTTTTTCTTCAACTTCGGGTTGGGGAAAAACTGTACCGCTTGCACAGTCTTGTCCGGCGCAGGTTTGCTGATCGCGCTGGTGTTGACCCGCGTGCCCAACTCCTTTGGCACCGACAGCCCTTGCTCGTTGAGCGTGTCGGAGTAACCGCAAGCCACACATTCACGGTGCGGCACGCTGTCTTCGTTCCACATCATCAACTTGTCCGGCTCGCTGCACGCCGGGCAGACCGCCCCGGCGATAAAGCGTTTCTTGGTAATCACAGGCCCGTCACTCATGCTGCCGCGTCCTCACTCAGGCCGCTGTGGCGCAACAGTGCGTCAATCGACGGCTCACGGCCACGGAAGTCGACGAACAGCACCATCGGTGCCTGCGAACCGCCGCGCGCCAGAATCGCTTCGCGGAAGGCGCGACCGGTTTCTGCGTTAAGCACGCCGTCTTCTTCGAATTTCGAGAAGGCATCGGCCGACAACACTTCAGCCCACTTGTAGCTGTAGTAACCCGCCGCATAACCGCCGGCGAAGATGTGCGCGAAGCTGTTCGGGAAGCGGTTGTAGGCTGGCGGACGCATCACCGACACCTCGTCACGCACGCCTTCGAGCACCTGCGCGGCAGTGCGGCCGTCACCGTGGGTGGCGTGCAGTTCGAAGTCGAACAGCGAGAATTCCAGCTGACGGACCATCATCAGGCCGGACTGGAAGTTCTTCGCTGCGAGCATTTTTTCCAGCAGATCCTGCGGCAGCGGCTCACCGCTTTCGTAGTGAGCGGAAATCAGCGCGAGGCCTTCCGGCTCCCAGCACCAGTTTTCCATGAACTGACTTGGCAGCTCGACCGCGTCCCACGCCACGCCGTTGATCCCGGAAACACCGGCGTGATCAACGCGGGTCAACAGGTGGTGCAGGCCATGGCCGAATTCGTGGAACAGCGTGGTCACTTCATCGTGGGTCAGCAGCGCAGGTTTGCCGCTGTCGGCCGGGGTGAAGTTGCACACCAGATTGGCCACCGGGCTTTGCAGCACACCGTCAATGGTGCGACGACGATCGCGGGCACCGTCCATCCACGCACCGCCACGCTTGTTGGCGCGGGCGTAGAGGTCGAAGAAGAAGCGGCCGACATGCTGGCCGTTTTCCTTGATTTCGAACAGGCGAACATCCGGGTGCCAGGTGTCGAAGCCTTTCTGTTCGGCGATTTCGATGCCGTACAGACGCTGAACAATGGCAAACAGACCGCCCAGCACTTTGTCGATCGGGAAGTAGGCGCGCAGGGTTTCCTGAGCAACGCTGTAGCGTTGTTCACGAAGTTTTTCGCCGTAGAAACCGCTGTCCCAGCTTTGCAGATCGGCGCAGCCCTGTTCGGCGGCGTAGGCGCGCAGCTGTTGCAGATCCTGTGCGGCGAACGGTTTGCTGCGCTTGGCCAGATCGCGCAGGAAGCTCAGCACCTGATCGCTGGACTCGGCCATTTTCGTGGCCAGGCTCAGTTCGGAGAAGCTGGCGAAGCCCAACAGCTTGGCCAGTTCCTGACGCAGGTCGAGGATCTCTTCCATCACCGGGCCGTTGTCGTTCTGGCCGGCGTTCGGGCCTTGATCCGAGGCGCGGGTGCAGTAGGCGGCGTAGACTTCTTCACGCAACGCACGGTCTTGCGCGTAGGTCATCACCGCGTAGTAGCTCGGGAATTCCAGGGTGATCAGCCAGCCATCGAGGCCTTTGGCCTGAGCAGCGGCGGCCATTTGCGCCTTGGCCGAATCGGTCAGGCCGGCGAGGGCGGCTTCGTCGGTGACGTGCTTGGTCCACGCCTGAGTGGCGTCGAGCAGCTGGTTGGAGAAGCGGCTGCCCAGCTCGGACAGTTTGCTCTGCACTTCGGCGTAGCGTTTCTGTTCGGCTTCCGGCAGGTCGATACCCGACAGACGGAAGTCACGCAGGGCGTGTTCCAGAATAGTCTTCTGCGCCACGTCGAAACCGGCGGCTTGCGGGCTGTTGGCCAGGGCTTCATAAGCCTGGAACAGCTCGCGGTTCTGGCCCATCTCGGTGGAGTAGGCGCTCAGGGCTGGCAGGCACGATTCGTAGGCTTCACGCAGTTCGGCGCTGTTGCACACGGCGTTGAGGTGGCTGACCGGGCTCCAGGCAGCGCCGAGGCGATCATTGAGTTCGTCCATCGCCAGTACCAGGCCGGCCCACGTCGGGTTCTGCACTTGGGTCTTGAGGATTTCGGCAATGGCGGCGCGGTTGTCGGCCAGGATCGTTTCGATGGCGGGCAGGACGTGTTCGGCACGGATCGTGGAGAACGGTGGCAGGTCGTAGGACTGCAGCAGAGGGTTGTTCACGCTCACGGTTGGCACCTTGGCTGGGGAAACATTGCCCCATCTTAATTACAATCGGCATTCACCGCAGCTATCGGCGACAGAGAGAGAAATTATCGTGTCCGTTCGCAAGTACCAGAATCACACCCCCAGCCTGAGCAAAGGCGCATTTGTCGACAGCTCGGCGGTGGTGATCGGCGACGTCGAAATCGGCGCAGACAGCTCGGTCTGGCCGCTGACCGTGATCCGTGGCGACATGCACCGCATCCGCATCGGTGCGCGCACCAGCGTGCAGGACGGCTGCGTGTTGCACATCACCCACGCCGGCCCGTTCAACCCCGACGGCTTTTCGCTGCTGATCGGCGACGACGTGACCATCGCCCACAAAGTCATGCTGCATGGCTGCAGCGTCGGCAGCCGCGTGCTGATCGGCATGGGCAGCATCGTCATGGACGGCGCGGTGGTTGAAGACGACGTGATCATCGGCGCCGGCAGCCTGGTGCCGCCGGGCAAGCGCCTGGAAAGCGGTTTCCTCTACGTGGGTAGCCCGGTGAAACAGGTCCGTTCGTTGAGCGACAAGGAACGCGCCTTCTTCACCTACAGCGCCGCCAATTACGTAAAGCTCAAGGATCTGCATCTGGCCGAAGGCTACGACACACTCTGAACTGAATTGGCGACTGCCCAGGAATTCCCATGCATTACCAAACCGTACTGTTCGACCTCGATGGCACCCTCACCGACCCGCGTGAAGGCATCACCCGTTCCATTCAGTTTGCCTTGGCCAAGCTCGGCATCGATGAGCCGGACCTGACCAAGCTCGAACACTTCATCGGCCCGCCGCTGTTGCAGGCGTTCATGCAGTTCTATGATTTTGATGAGGCCAAGGCGTGGGAGGCGGTGAATTTCTATCGCGAGCGCTTCAAGGTCACTGGCCTGTACGAGAACCGTATGTTTGACGGCGTCACACCGTTGCTGGAAACCCTCGGTGGCCAAGGTCGGCAGTTGTATATCGCGACGTCCAAACCGTGGATATTCGCCCGCGAGATCGCCCGGCACTTTGATTTCGCCCGGCACTTCAAGGTCATTTACGGCAGCGAACTGGATGGCACGCGCACCAACAAGGTCGAGCTGATTGCGCACCTGATGAAGGAAGAGGGGCTGGTTCCGGCGAATACGCTGATGATCGGCGACCGCAAACACGACCTGATCGGTGCGCGCAGCAATGGCCTGGATGCGGCGGCGGTCGGTTATGGATTTGGCAGTTTTGAAGAGCTGAATGCCGAGGCGCCGGCTTATCACTTTGAAACACTGGATGAGATGCATCAGGCGTTTTTGCGGCGCTGATCAGTCAGTCTTCGCGAGCAAGCTTTGCTCCTACAAAGGAAACATGGTCTGTAGGAGCAAGGCTTGCCCGCGAAGAGGCCCTCAGTAACATCCCGATTAATTGTTCTTCATCGAGTCCTCCTCCAACGATCTACTGTGAATGCAGAGTTCACGATCAAGGAGGATCGCTTATGAAAAGCCCATGCCACGCCCACCGCCTGCGCCTCGGCCGCTATTCCGGTGAAGGACAGATTTATCTGCTGACTGCAGTAGTCCGAAACCGTCGCCCGGTTTTTTCTACGTTTGCGGCCGGCCGACTGGCCGTCAATGCTTTCCAGAAAGCAGAGCAAGAGCAACTGGCGAAATCATTGGCCTGGGTGGTCATGCCTGACCATATTCATTGGCTGATTGAGCTGCAAAACTCGACGCTACCGTCGTTGATGGGGCGAACAAAATCTCGCACCACGGTTGGCTTGAATCGGTTGCTTAAAATGGAGGGAACCCTGTGGCAGTCAGGCTTTCATGACAGAGCAATCAGGCGAGAAGAGGATCTTCAAGCGGTTGCCCGATACCTCGTTGCTAACCCGCTGCGTGCTGGACTGGTCAAGAAGATTGGCGACTATCCGCTTTGGGATGCCATTTGGGTATGAGCATTCAGAGGCCCTTTCGCGGGCAAGCCTTGCTCCTACAAAAAGCGCACCCGCGATTCATCTGTAGGAGCAAGGCTTGCCCGCGAAGAGGCCGGCCCAGCCAATGCAAAATCAGGATTGCGCCAATGCCTTGAGCGCCGCCTTGCGCTCAGTAACCGGCAACCCACCCAATCGTTCAACCTGCGCATAAAATCTCAGCCAATCCCCCCCGACTTGTTTGAACAACGCCGAAAACGCCGGCACCCACTGGTCATACAGCCCAAACGGCAACAACCGTGCATTGTTCAGCGGCGCGTTCACCCAAGCGTCATAGCGCTTGTCCCCGGCCCACTGGCTGTCCCTCTTCACCCGATAATCCCGGCGAAACTGTTCGAACTCGGCCGCTTTGCGTTCGCGCATCCGCTCAGCCGGCAATGGCTGTGCGTACAGCTTTTCAAGCCGTGAGCGGGTATCGAGGACTAACTCAATGAATTGATCGCGTTGCTTGAGCCGAGAATTTTTATCCGCCGGCAACCCGCGAAACGCGCGCCACTGCCGTGTGCCTTCCTGCTCGACAAAGGTGGCGAAGGACTCGTTGAACTCGGTGTCATCCTTCACATAGAAACGCTGATGCGCCAGTTCGTGAAAGATCAGCGTGGCCAGGCGTTCATCGCCCCAGCCCAGCATCGTGTTGATGATCGGATCGTTGAACCAGCCGAGCGTCGAGTAAGCCTCGACGCCGCCAATCGACACGTCCATGCCCTGCAAGCGCTGGATCGCCGCTTCACCCCGCGCCGCGCCCTGGCTGTAATAGCCGCGATAGGCCACGCACCCGGCAATCGGAAAGCAATGATTCTGCGGCGTCAGGGAAAACTCCTGAGTGGCGAACACATTCCACACCACGAACGGCCGGCCAATGTCGGCGTACAGGCGATAGCTCTGGTTGTCCGGCAGGTGCAGATGCTCGCTGGCGAATGCACGGGCCTTTTGCGATTGGCTCAGGTGCGCGCGCAACGTGGCGTCGCGGCTGGGGTCGGCAATGACCTTTGCCACCGGCTCACGCGCCCGCAACAGTTGCAGTTGGCCACTGGCCAACTGGCCGTAATAGCTGACGCTGGCGCAACCGTTGAGCAACAAAAACATCACACCCGGAAACAAAACCCGAAAAACGCGATCAAGTAACCCATGGCTTGGAAACGGCCTGATCAAAATAAGAAATCCCCCCGGAGAGTCTGCTCGCAAGACTATCCCGCCTTAAGGAGCACCGCTATGCGCATGTTGATGCTGACGGGAGGCCTGCTGACGCTGGCCGGTTGTGCCCATTTCGGAATGCCCGATCCGGACCCTTCGCAAGCCTGGATTGATCTTGATGCACGGCAGCAGGACACGGCACTGCAAGCGCTGAAGGTCGATAGCAGCGCGGCCGTCGATAAACGTTACTTCGAGGTACAGCCCGGCAGCCATGAGTTGACGGTGCGCTATCAGTTTCCGGTCGACGCCACCAACATCGGCCCCGATGCCGAACCGCTGTGGCGTGATTGCCGGATGAACGTGAAATTCAAGGATTTCAATGCCGGTCAGCGTTATCAATTACAGGCCGGCAGCATCGGTTTCCGGCCATGGGCCAAACTTTATGATGAGCAGCGCAACGTGGTGGGGCAGGGCACACCGGCGGGCTGCCAGAAGACTTGATCGGCGTTATGCTGGCTGTCCACATCAAAGGACATTGATCATGCGCAGGTTGACGTTGTTGCTGGTAGGAAGTGTGCTTGCCGGCTGTCAGAGCCCGCTGCCAGCGGCGGATCCCGGCAAAGCCTGGGTCGACTTTGCGATGCCGACACCCGGCGGCAAGGTGTTGATGGCGGAACGGCTGGACAATGTGCGCCTGCAGGACGGACGCTTTTTTCAGGTCGCGCCGGGCAGCCATGAACTGACGGTGCGCTTCGATTTCGAGATTTTCGGCGGCGGCCAGGGCATGGACACCGACCCGCAGGAGCGGCTGTGCTACATGACCGTGCCTTATGACCACTTCGAAGCCGGGCAACGTTACCGGCTCGAAGCCCGCTCGCTGGCCTTCACACCAAGCGCCCGGTTGATCAATCGTCAGGGGCAGATCGTTGCCGAAGAACGGCAGATCAACTGCGTGCCGTAGGCGTTATCAGGAGTCGTTCTTCTGATAGATGATCGCTTTGGTGCCGTTCTCACACGAACCCACCACCATGGCTATGTCGTGTTTGGCCGCCTCTTCCTTGCTGACGATTTCCAGCGTGTACGAGGGCACGGCTTTGGCCTGGATCTTGATTTCGATTTCTTTTCTCAGTTCTTCGCAGTCTTTCGGTGCTGCAACTACCGAGGTGGCCAGTGCACTGCAAAGGATCGCCAAGCCAATACGTTTCATGAGTGAAGCTCCCTGAGGCAGCGCGCACGGGTGTGCGCTGAAGCTGCTGTCATGTATTCGACCATATTTTCATAAAACGAGTTCTGACTTCGCTCACAAGATGTGTGGAGGAATTGACGAAATATCAGGTGCCCTGAAAAACCTGTGGGAGCTGGCTCGCCAGCGATGGCGTCGGCACAGCGACCATTGAGGTCGCCAGATACACCGCTATCGCTGGCAAGCCAGCTCCCACAGGGATTATGTTGCTGTGGCTGGATCGCGCGCGATCAACTGACCAACGTCGCCTCAAGGCTGATCTGCGCATTCAGCACTTTCGACACCGGGCACCCTTCCTTGGCCTTTTTGCTCAGCTCATCAAACTGCGCCTGTGTGGCCCCCGGGATTTTCGCCTTGAGGATCAGCTTCACCGCAGTAATTGCGAAACCGCCCTCAACCTGATCGAGGGTCACTTCAGCCTGGGTCTCGATGCTGTCAGCCTTAAGGCCCGCATCGCCGAGAATCATCGAAAACGCCATGGAGAAACAACCGGCATGTGCAGCGCCGATCAGTTCTTCCGGGTTGGTGCCCTTGCCGCCCTCGAAGCGCGCCTTGAAACCGTACGGTGCTTCTCTGAGGACACCGGTTTCAGTGGAGATCGAGCCAATGCCGGTTTTCAGATCGCCTGCCCAATGTGCGGATGCTTTCTTCACGATAGCCATGTCTGCCTCCTCAAGATCTGACGCGGAAACGCCGCGCCGTCGTGGTTTTTGCTTGCAAGGCTTCTGAGGATAGACGCCGGGACAAAGTTCAGCCCGTCTGAATCGTTGACTTTTTTAGTAGGAAATTTCGGCTCCGCTATTGAAACTCGGGTATATGCCCTTATTGCTTAAACACGCTTATGGATTCGGCAGGTTTTCGTTCGCAAAGAAAAACCTGCCGCCTCACTCGGAGACGCAGGTTTATGAAGCAACTGTCCGACGTAAAATTTTCTACTCTCGACCTGGTGCCAGTGCGCGAAAACGGCAGCCCGGCGCAGGCGCTACGCAATTCGCTGGATCTGGCGCAGCACGTCGAGAAATTCGGCTACACGCGGTTCTGGGTGGCGGAACACCACAACATGGACGGCATCGCCAGCTCGGCAACGTCGGTGCTGCTCGGCTATCTGGCCGGCGGTACGTCGACCATTCGTGTCGGCTCCGGTGGCGTGATGTTGCCCAACCACGCACCGCTGGTGATCGCCGAACAGTTCGGCACGCTGGAAAGCCTGTACCCGGGGCGGATCGATCTGGGTCTGGGCCGTGCGCCCGGTTCCGATCAAATGACCGCGCGTGCGCTGCGCCGTGAACGCTCCGGTAGCGCTGATGATTTCCCCGAGGACGTCGCCGAACTGGTGCGTTTCCTCGGCCCGCGTACCCCGGATCAGCGGGTGATTGCGATGCCGGGCACGGGTACCAATGTGCCGATCTGGTTGCTCGGTTCCAGCCTGTTCAGTGCGCAACTGGCCGGTGAGCGTGGTTTGCCGTACGCCTTCGCCTCGCATTTCGCCCCGCGCTTCATGCACGAGGCGATCCGCGTCTATCGCAATCACTTCAAGCCATCGGCGGTGCTCGACAAGCCGTACGTGATGCTCGGTGTGCCGTTGGTGGCAGCGGATACCGATGAACAGGCTGATTACCTGGCGACTTCGGTGTACCAGCGCATTCTGGCGTTGATGCGTGGGCAGAGTCTGGTGCAGCGTCCGCCGGTGAAAACCATGGACGGCCTGTGGCTGCCGCATGAGCGTGAGGCGGTGGGTGATTTCCTTGGGCTGGCGATGGTCGGCAGCCCAGCGAAAATCCGCGCGAAGCTGGAAGTGCTGATTGAGCAGACGCAGGCGGATGAGCTGATTTTCACCAGTGATCTCTACGAACACGCCGATCGCGTGCATTCCTACGAACTGCTGGCACAAGCCATGAAGGGATAACGCGCACCCCCCCTGTAGGAGCTGTCGAGTGAAACGAGGCTGCGATCTTTTGATCCAGGTTTTTAGAGCAAGATCAAAAGATCGCAGCGTGCCGCAGCTCCTACATGAGACACAAAAAAGCCGACGCATTGGCGTCGGCTTTTGTATTTCAGGCGCGATCAACCGCGTTTGTAGACGATTTCCTTGGTGCCACCTTCGCAGGTGCCGACCACTTTACCGTCAGCCGCTGCGCCTTTATCGACAACCTCCAGCGAGTAATTGGACGCACCTTTGGCATCAATTTTCGCCGCGATCTCGCTTTTCAGCTCTTCACAAGGCTTACCGGCAGCAAACGCACCACCCGCAAGGCTCAACAAACCTACTGCCAACATGAACTTCTTCATCGGTCGCACTCCCTGGTCGGATTAAAAGAGGCGGGCATCGAGCGTTCACCCGATGCACTCACCCTGTAGCGCTTTGCCATTCCTATGGCACTCGGCCAGCGCGCAAGTTCAGAAGACTAGACCAAACTCAGCTACTGGCAATCTTGAAACCGACTTTCAATGTCACCTGAAAATGCGCGGCCTTGCCGTCCTTGATGTGACCACGGGTTTCGGTCACTTCAAACCATTCCAGGTTGCGAATGGTCTTGTTGGCTTCAGCAATTGCGTTGTTGATGGCGTCTTCGATGCTGGTGGTCGACGAACCGACCAGCTCGACTTTCTTGTACGTGTGGTGGTCACTCATAACGAACTCCTTGGCGTGTGGAATTGAGACTAGCAGTGAATCTGCACTGTTGATTTCGGTGGCTCTGCGCAGGCGAAGTTCAGATTTTCTGCACTTTCTCAAACCGTTGAAGTCCCAAACAACACACGCCACTCATCACCAATGCAGGAGAGCCACCATGGCCAACACCTCTTTACGTAAAGCCTCGTTGCAAAGCATGGAAGCCGAGATCGAGAGTCTGCTCAAGTCGTTGGAAAGCCTGAAGGACGACGCTTCGGACGAGTCGCGCAAGACCCTCAAGGCGCTGAAAAGCAACGCCGAAAGCGCACTGAAACATTCGCGTCATCTGCTCAGCGACGCCTATGAAGAAGTCAAAGTGAAAACCCGCGAGACCGGGATCGCCACCCGCGACTACGCGCAGGAACATCCGTGGACGACTGCCGGTGTCGCGGTCGGTGCAATCGGTCTGCTCGCTGCTTACTTGCTGTTCAAGCGCGGCGAGTGATCGCTCTGGCGCAGCTCATTCTTGAGCCATTGCGCCAGTTGCCGAGCGCGTCCGTCTGCGGCGCGCTTGGGTAGCCACAACGCCAGTTGCGCCGGGGTTTCACAGAAACCCCATGGCGCAACCAGGCGACCGGCCTTCAAATCTTCCGTCACCAGCGGCTCCGGCGCGATTGCCACGCCGAGACCAGCGACGGCTGCCTCCAGTAAATAATACAAATGCTCGAAACCTTGCCCGAGCTTCAACGCTTTTGCGTCGAGGTCGCTTTGCTGAGCCCAGCTTGGCCACGCTTGTGGGCGCGAGGTGGTGTGCAGCAGCGGTTCATTGAGCAGGGCCGAGGCTGGCGCGGTTTGCAGACGTTGGTAGCCGCTGAACAATGGGCTCATGACCGGGCCGATACGTTCTGCGGCCAATTCATAAACTTGCATGTCTGCCGGCCATGGCGGTTCGGCGAACAGCAGCAAAGCATCCAGCCCCGGACGCCGAGGATCGAGATCGCCTTCACCCGCTGAAAGATGCAGACGCAAATCCGGCAGATCAGCATTCAATCGTCCCAAACGCGGAATAAACCAGCGCGCCAGCAGGCTTCCCGAGCATCCCAACACAAACGGCGCATCGGCGGTGCTCTGAGTTAACTCGGCGCAAACACTGCGCAACCGATCAAAAGCTTCGCCGCTGGCATCGCGCAAGCGCATGCCGGCATCTGTGAGTTTCAAGCCGCGACCATCCTTGACGAACAGGCTGACGCCCAAGTGTTCTTCCAGCACTTTGAGCTGACGACTGACCGCGCCGTGGGTAACGTGCAGCTGCTCGGCAGCCTGACTGACACTGTTCAGCCGGGCGGTCGCTTCGAACGCGCGCAAGGCGTTCAGCGGGGGAAGGTCATGGCTCATGGTATCTGTGAGTTTTCCTGACAGGTTGTGGCGATCTTATCGGTTTTCAGCCTGGAAGGTCAGGGGTAGAGTGGTCGTCATTGTCTTTTGACCCGAATTCACCTGGAGCGACTCATGACCCAGACTTCGAACACCTCTGATCTGCGTAACGGCCCGGACGATAACGGCCTGTTTGGCTCCTTCGGTGGCCGCTACGTGGCGGAAACCCTGATGCCGTTGATCCTCGATCTGGCCCGCGAATACGAAGCGGCCAAGGAAGATCCGGCCTTCAAAGAAGAATTGGCCTACTTCCAGCGTGACTATGTCGGACGGCCGAGCCCGCTGTATTTCGCTGAACGCCTGACTGAATTCTGCGGCGGCGCGAAGATTTATCTCAAGCGCGAAGAGCTGAACCACACCGGCGCGCACAAGATCAACAACTGCATCGGCCAGATCCTGCTGGCGCGACGCATGGGCAAGAAACGCATCATCGCCGAGACCGGCGCCGGCATGCACGGCGTGGCCACGGCCACCGTCGCCGCCCGTTTCGGTCTGGATTGCGTGATCTACATGGGCACCACTGACATCGAACGTCAGCAGGCCAACGTCTTCCGCATGAAATTGCTGGGCGCTGAAGTGATTCCGGTTGTTGCCGGCACTGGCACCCTGAAAGACGCGATGAACGAAGCCCTGCGTGACTGGGTGACCAACGTCGACAACACCTTCTACCTGATCGGCACCGTGGCCGGCCCGCACCCTTATCCGGCGATGGTTCGCGACTTCCAGGCCGTGATCGGCAAGGAAACCCGCGATCAGTTGCAAGCGCAGGAAGGTCGTCTGCCGGACAGCCTGGTGGCGTGCATCGGTGGTGGTTCCAACGCGATGGGCCTGTTTCACCCGTTCCTCGACGACAAGAGCGTTGAGATCATCGGTGTTGAAGCTGCGGGTTACGGCATTGAAACCGGCAAGCACGCGGCGAGCCTGAATGGCGGCGTTCCGGGTGTGTTGCACGGCAACCGTACCTTCCTGCTGCAGGACGACGACGGCCAGATCATCGACGCCCACTCGATTTCCGCCGGCCTCGACTATCCAGGCATCGGCCCGGAACACGCGTGGTTGCATGACATCGGCCGCGTTCAGTACACCTCGGTGACCGACGACGAAGCCCTCGACGCGTTCCACAAATGCTGCCGCCTGGAAGGGATCATTCCTGCACTGGAAAGCGCCCACGCCTTGGCTGAAGTGTTCAAACGCGCACCGAAGCTGCCGAAGGATCACCTGATGGTGGTCAACCTCTCGGGCCGTGGCGACAAAGACATGCAGACCGTCATGCATCACATGGAAAACTCTCAACAAGAGCCATCCAAGCAGGAGAAACACTGATGAGCCGCCTGCAAACCCGTTTTGCCGACCTCAAAGAACAGAACCGCGCCGCGCTGGTGACTTTCGTCACCGCCGGTGATCCGGACTACGACACTTCGCTGGCGATCCTCAAAGGTTTACCGGGTGCCGGTGCCGATGTGATCGAGCTGGGCATGCCGTTCACCGACCCGATGGCCGACGGTCCGGCGATCCAGTTGGCGAACATCCGTGCCTTGGGCGCGAAGCAGAACCTGGTGAAAACCCTGCAAATGGTTCGCGAGTTCCGTGAAGGCAACAGCGATACCCCGCTGGTGCTGATGGGCTACTACAATCCGATCCACATGTATGGCGTTGAGCGCTTCATCGCTGACGCGAAAGAGGCCGGCGTCGATGGCCTGATCGTGGTCGACATGCCGCCTGAGCACAATGCCGAGCTGTGTGATCCGGCGCAGGCTGCCGGTCTGGACTTCATCCGTCTGACCACGCCGACCACCGACGATGCGCGTCTGCCGAAAGTGCTCAATGGCAGTTCCGGTTTCGTTTACTACGTGTCGGTGGCCGGTGTGACCGGTGCTGGCGCTGCAACGCTGGAGCATGTCGAAGAGGCGGTGACCCGTCTGCGTCGGCATACCGATCTGCCAATCAGCATCGGTTTCGGCATCCGTACCCCGGAGCAAGCGGCGGCCATCGCGCGTCTGGCTGATGGTGTGGTGGTGGGTTCGGCATTGATCGATCACATCGCCAACGCGACCACGCCAGCCCAAGCCGTCGACGGTGTGTTGGGCCTGTGCTCGGCACTCTCCGAAGGCGTGCGTAAGGCCCGCGTCAGCTGAAGGTAAAGTTCCTGATACAGAGGAATTAGCACCTCAAAGTGCAGACTAATCCAGCAAGACCGAGGGCTTCAGAACATCGTTCTGAGGCCCTTTTTGCTGTTTGTGCCGTGAGGAAAGACCCGATGAAAATGCCGAAACGTCTGATAGCCGGATTGGGCGTACTGATGATCAGTGCAACTCCGCTGCTGGCCAGCGCCGATCCGCGCGATGATCACGACCACGGCGGCCCGCAGCAGGGCCAACACGACAACCGCGGCGACAACCATGGTGATGATCACCACGGCCCGCAGAACAACCACCGTGGTGGCCCGCCACCGCGCGACTTTGGCCCGGTGCGCCAGACCATTCGCGACAATCATGGCTACTTTGTCCGCGGAGCGCCGCCGCCTCCGGGGATTCATCTGGAGCGTGGCCGGCCGTTGCCGCACGGGTATTACGGCGAGCGTCTGGACAGTCGCGCGTTGGGTCGTTTGCCGGTGTATCCGGGGTATGAATGGCGCCGGGCTGGCGGCGATATCGTGCTGATCGCGGTGGGTACCGGGATCGTGTACGAAATCCTGGATGGTGTCCTCTATTGACCGTCTGATCTAACTGGCAGGCCATCAACTGTGGTGAGGGGATTTATCCCCGACGGGTTGCGAAGCAGCCCCAAATCCGGCAAATGCGGTTTTTCAGTCAAACTGTGTTCGCTGGGATTGCGACTGCTTCGCAGCCGATCGGGGATAAATCCCCTCGCCACAAGGTATGCACTCAGCATCAGCATCAGCATCAGCATCAGGCTCAGGGCAGTTCCAGCCCGCCAGAGGCTTTGTGCAATTTGCGCAAATGCGCGCCGATCTGCTTCACGTTCTCCTCACTCGCCGCTATCTCGGCAGCGCGCTTCGGCTCCAGCAACTTGCGCACCTCCGCGTCCAGATCCCCCGACAGCACCAGCAACTTCTTCTGCCGCTGGCTGCTTTCATCTTCCAGTCGCTTGAACTCACTCGGCTGTGGCAACCCATAACCACGACTATCAAGAAGCTCTGCCGGACGACTGAGGAAGCCGCTGTTGGCGAGGATTTCCTGCAACGTCGCGTTGGCCTTGTCCATGCCGCCATTTTCCAGCTCGCGCGCGCCGAGGTAGCGTTGCTTGACCTCATCCTGAGCCAACAGCAACTGACGTCGATAACTCGCCTGCTCCAGCAACAACAAGGCGGCGCTGGTGCGCAGATCCGCACGCTCGAACCACTCGCGGCGTTCTTCGGCAGTGAGCGACAGCCATTCCTCAACGGTGGTCTGTTTGATCGGCAACTGCTTCTTCAACACATCAAACATCGCCTGGTAGCGATCGCGGAACGAGTCGAAACGATAACCCAGACGCAGCGCTTCTTTCGGATCATCGAGCACGCTGGTATCGGCCAGCCCGCGCCCCTTCATCACTTCCAGCAAGCCGTTGGGCATGATGCTGTCCAACCCGACGAACCGGCTGTTATCACTGCCGCTGCGCAACAGTTTCAAACCTTCCACCGCGCAGTTGTTGGAGAGGAAGAAGTAGTTGCCGTCGTAGCTCCAGTGCATTTCGGCCGCATGCTCGACCACGCCTTCGATCTCTTCCCGTGACAGGTTGATTGGCACGGAGGCGAGGCTGCGCAATTCGGTCTTGGTGTATTCGTCGATCACCTGCGCAAGCGGCAGGACGAACAGCCGTGAAGGGTATTTGCCGACCAATCCGTCCCAGCTCGACAACTGCACATCGCCGACAAAGGCGCGGTACGACAGCACCAGATGCTGATCGAGATCGAGCCTGCAATCCGGCCCACGCGGACGGCCCGGCGCGCAGATCACCAGGCGCAACATGCTGTGGCCCCAGCGGCTGACCCAGTTCTGATTGGCTTCGGCCAACAAGTAATCAACCGCGTAAACCCGCTCCGGATCGACCTGCCCTAAAGGCTGTTTGGCGAAATCGTTACCCGCGTTCAAAAACGCAAAGGTCTTGCTGCAAGTGTCCTTGGCCGGCGGCGCCCAGCCGAAGTGTTGCTGGTAATAGCGGTACAGCGCCGGGCGGCGGCAGGCGTAGCTCGGGTCGAGGAGGAAATACTCCATGTTGACCGCGACGAATTCTTTCGGGCTGGAAATCTCGTAGAGATCGGGGCTGCGGGCGATCTGTCGGTTGTGCTGCTCGCGTTCACCGCGACGGCCGACGTATTGCTGCCAACCGGCGAGGTCGAGCAGGCGCGGGTCGTCGCTGAGGGTGAAGCGGCGACCGTTCTGGCCACGGCATTCGTCAGGAATGCCAATCAGCCCGGCACTGTTGAAGCGGCGTGTGCAGCGCTGGATCAGCGTGCGCTCGGCGGCTGGCCACAAGCGCGCGCGGTCATAAATGTGGGTGATTTCGTGCAGCACCGTGGCGAGCAATTCCTGGCGCACTGTGCCGTGGGGGCGATTGGTTTTTTCTTTCGCTGCGCTGCCATCGGTGAGGCCGGCGAGCAGTTTGCGGTTCAGATCGAGTTCGGCAACCAGCGTCGCCTGGCCGTAGGCATTGGCGGGCATGTCGTCAGTCCAGCCGACATCGATGCGCCGATCCAGCCGCTCGATAAAGCTCGGCGGCAGTTTTTGCATCGCCTCATCGATCAGCGCCTGGCTGGCCTGTTGTTGGGCGGGGCTCAGACCGTCGGTCTTGAGCCGCAATTGCAGGCCGGCGTGGGCGCTGTTGCCAAGTAGCAACAACGCGCCGGCCAGCAGCCAGGCGCCGAGTGACTTCACAGTGCGAGGATGGCTTCGGCGAGTACCTGATCACTGGCGTCGCGCGCTTCCGGGACGCGCGTGCGCAAAGTGTTGAGTGCGGCTTCCAGGTGCGCGCCACGGATATCACCGTTGGTGGCAACGAAACTGGCGGCGTCATCGTGCGCTTCACGGATGATCTTCGAGTCGCGAATCGACGTGGTGGTGTCGGAGGTGAAATCGATGGTGCGCTGGGAGGCACGAACGATGATGTTACTGGTGGCTACCAGGGTGTGTGCCTGAGCCACGTCGGCCAGCAAAAACAGGCCAAGGGCGGCAGCAATCAGCGGGCTACGCATGGAACGACTCCGAAGGGGCAGGTTAACTAAGGGCTAGGTTAACTATTGGACGAGAATTGCTTCTGCCAGTTCAAGGTCAGAGACATGAAGTTTCGGCCGTTTTTTACGCAGGTAATTAAGCGCGGATTCCAGCTGCGCCCCACGCAATTGGCCGTCACTGGCCACGAACGCTGCCGCGTCATCGTGAGCGGCGAACAGCAGTTTACGGTCGAAAGGCGCGGAAGACACCATGCTGGTGGCGTAACCACTGACGACAATGCCTTGCGTCGACGCGTTGAAAGCATCATAGGCATCGACCGACGTCGCCCAACAGGCGCTCAGCAAAACGGAAGGGATCAGCAGATTTGGAAGAAAGCGCATCGGACTCGGTAACTATTAGCGAGCCGCAAGGCTAGCGCAATGCCCGGGCCAGAGCCAGTCTCGAAACATCGGGACACGCCCGGCGTGTCCCGTAATGCCTTGCAGCGATTAGATCGTCAGGATGGCCTGAGCCAGCTCCGCGTCAGTCGCGTTCAGTTGTGGAGCCTGGTGGCGAATGTGATCCAGCGCGCTTTCCAGTTTCACGCCACGGATGTCGCCTTGGGTGGCGACGAAGCTGGCCGCGTCATCACGGGCAGCGAGGACGATTTTGTCGTCACGGAACGACGAGGTCACGTCGGAAGTGGCGTCGGAGGAAGATTTCAGCGCACCCACGACGGCGTCGGTGGTAACGATGAAGCTGGTGGCGCTGGCGTTGGCAGCCACGGCCAGCAGGGCGGCAGCGCTGAGCAGACGAAGACGGGACATAGGGTAACTCCTGTGAATAAACCGTATTGAGAGGTGGCTCGGTATCTGAGGAGTCAGACGCCTGTTGCGCATCATTCGCCACGTTCTGTGTGGATATTAGGCGCAGATCCGTTCGCCAAACCAGCATCCAGACGAAAAACCGTAGGAGCTGTCGAAGGCTGCGATCTTTTGCTTTGGATTTTCAAGATCAAAAGATCGCAGCCTTCGGCAGCTCCTACAATTGTAGTGGTCTTATTTCAAATTATGTGAACTGTACTGGTATTGCTTTTCAAGAGCTAAAACGACAAAACCCGTCGTGGTTTCCCACGACGGGTTTTGCTTGTTCAATTCGGGTTGCTGGCGGTGGGTCTAACGACCAGAGCCAGCGACGCTGCTTAGCGCCAGAACGGCTTGCTCAGCTCTTCGTAGCGTTGTGCTTCGCTGATACCGGCGTCAGCCAGCAGACGCGAATCCAGACGGGCCAACTGGTGGCGGCTGGAGATGCGGCGCTGCCACAACATCAGGTTGGCGAGAACGCGCAGAGGCAGGGAAGCCTGGGTGTTTACAGCTTTGTCTTCGAAGAACAGTTCGGAACTGAGTGTACGTTCCATGGTTGACATCCTTCCGCTTGTGGCGGGATCAGGTAGTGGTTTGACTGGTGCCCATGATCCTCTCGTTTGCCTAGTCTCTCTAGATACAGTTCAACTGTATTGTGAGTGACCAGTTAACTGTTTATACGCGGTGTACGGGTCAAAATTGGGCAAACTGTACCTATGCGCACTTAAGTGGTGCATTTTTGCTTATTTCGGCAGGAAACGTAGGCAAATGCCGTAGGAAATGACCAGTACAGCAGTACAGTTTTTGTCGGAAGCATGACTTGCGGAAGTTCGCTGACGCAAACTGTGTTTGCATCAGCGGTTTATCTGTGTGAATTACACGGCCAGCATGCGCCCGGTTTCTTCCAGATTCATGTGCCAGCTCAGCGCTTCACGCAGGATGTGCGGCGTGTGGCCGCCGATAGCACAGGCTGCCGTGAAGTAATCGTTCAGTGCCTGGCGGAAGTCCGGGTGCACGCAGTTATCAATGATCACCCGCGCACGTTCCCGTGGCGCCAGGCCACGCAGGTCAGCCAGACCGACTTCGGTCACCAGAATGTCGACGTCATGCTCGGTGTGGTCAACGTGGCTGACCATCGGCACCACGCTGGAAATCGCGCCGCCCTTGGCGATCGATTTAGTTACGAACACCGCCAGATGCGCGTTGCGCGCGAAGTCGCCCGAGCCACCGATACCGTTCATCATCCGCGTACCGCAAACGTGGGTCGAATTGACGTTGCCGTAGATGTCGAACTCCAGCGCCGTATTGATCCCGATGATGCCCAGGCGACGCACCACTTCCGGGTGGTTGGAGATCTCCTGCGGGCGCAGCACCAATTTGTCTTTGTACTTCTCCAGATTGCCGAACACGTCGCTGTTGCGGCGCTCCGACAAGGTGATCGAACTGCCCGAAGCAAAGCTCAGCTTGCCGGCGTCGATCAGATCGAAGGTCGAATCCTGCAACACTTCGGAGTACATGGTCAGGTCTTCGAACGGCGAATCGATCAGGCCACACATCACCGCGTTGGCAATGTTGCCGATACCGGCCTGCAACGGGCCGAGCTTGTTGGTCATGCGCCCGGCGTCGACTTCCTGTTTGAAGAAGGTGATCAGGTGCTCGGCGATGGCGTTGGTATCGACGTCCGGCGTCGACACGGTGGACGGCGAATCCGACTGTTGGGTGATGACGATGGCGACAATCTTCTCCGGCGGAATCGGAATTGCGGTGCTACCGATGCGGTCGTCGACTTTTACCAGAGGGATCGGCGTGCGCGTCGGGCGGTAGGTCGGGATATAAATGTCATGCAGGCCTTCGAGGTTGGCGTTGTGCGCCAGGTTGATCTCGACGATCACCTGGTTGGCGAAAATCGCGAAGCTCGCCGAGTTGCCCACCGAGGTGGTCGGCACGATGTGGCCTTGTTCGGTGATGGCCACGGCTTCGATGACCGCGATGTCCGGCAGCTTCAATTGTTGGTTGCGCAGTTGCTCGACGGTTTCCGACAGATGCTGGTCGATGAACATCACCTGGCCGGCGTTGATCGCCTTGCGCAAGGTGCTGTCGACCTGAAACGGCATGCGTCGCGACAGTACGCCGGCCTCGGTCAGTTGCTTGTCGAGGTCGTTGCCCAGGCTGGCACCGGTCATCAGGCTGATCTTCAGCGGCGTGACCTTGGCGCGCTCGGCCAGTGCGTGAGGGACGGCTTTGGCTTCGCCGGCACGGGTGAAACCGCTCATGCCGACGGTCATGCCGTCCTCAATCAGAGCGGCTGCGTCGGCGGCGCTCATCACTTTATCCAACAACGAAGGCAGGCGAATACGGTCACGGTACATGGATTATTATCTCGGGAAGCGAGTAGCAGGATGCGCAGTCTAGTGAATTTGACGGGCGCCTGTCCCGCTACCAAGGTCGCAAACGAGGCGTCTATTCAGCGGGTTTCAAGTAAAACACCGTTACCGGATCTGCAACAACGCGGCAAATTGTCCGACTGTTTGCGCAAACAAAAACGCCCCGACAAGTCGGGGCGTTCGCTACTGCAGCGGGGAGTTATTCGACCGCTTTAACCATGTCTTCGATGACTTTCTTCGCGTCGCCGAAGACCATCATGGTCTTGTCCAGATAGAACAGTTCGTTGTCCAAGCCGGCATAGCCGCTGGCCATCGAGCGCTTGTTGACGATGATGGTCTTGGCCTTGAACGCTTCGAGAATCGGCATGCCGGCAATCGGCGACTTCGGATCGTTCTTCGCGGCCGGGTTGACCACGTCGTTCGCGCCGAGCACCAGCACCACGTCGGCCTGGCCGAACTCGGAGTTGATGTCTTCCATCTCGAACACCTGATCGTAAGGCACTTCGGCCTCGGCGAGCAGGACGTTCATGTGCCCCGGCATACGACCGGCAACCGGGTGGATCGCGTACTTCACGGTCACGCCACGGTGGGTCAGCTTCTCGGTCAATTCCTTCAGCGCATGTTGTGCACGCGCTACTGCCAAGCCATAACCCGGCACGATGATCACGGTGTCGGCGTTGGTCAGCAGGAAAGTCGCGTCGTCAGCCGAACCGGATTTCACCGGACGGGCTTCTTTCGCACCGGCAGGGCCTGCATCGGCCGTGTTGCCGAAACCGCCGAGCAGTACATTAAAGAAGGAACGGTTCATCGCCTTGCACATGATGTACGAAAGGATCGCACCGCTCGAACCCACCAGCGAACCGGCAATGATCAGCATCGAGTTGTTCAGCGAGAAGCCGATTCCCGCCGCCGCCCAGCCCGAATAGCTATTGAGCATCGACACCACCACCGGCATGTCTGCACCGCCAATCGGGATGATGATCAGCACGCCCATCACGAACGCCAGCGCCAGCATCAGCGCGAACGCGGTGAGGTTGCCGGTGAACATGAAGGTCAGGCCGAGAGCGAGCGTGGCCAGACCCAATACTGCGTTGAGCTTGTGCTGACCAGCAAACTGTACTGGTGCGCCCTGGAACAGACGGAACTTGTACTTGCCCGACAGCTTGCCGAACGCAATCACCGAACCGGAGAAGGTGATCGCACCGATCGCCGCGCCGAGGAACAGCTCCAGGCGGTTGCCCGTCGGGATCGAGTCGCCCAACTGTTTAACGATGCCCAGCGATTGCGGCTCAACCACCGCAGCGATCGCGATGAACACTGCCGCGAGGCCGATCATGCTGTGCATGAAGGCGACCAGTTCCGGCATCTTGGTCATTTCAACGCGCTTGGCCATGATCGAACCGGCGGTCCCGCCGACCAGCAGGCCAACGATCACGTAGCCGATACCGGCAGTCGCGAGCTCAGCGCCCAACTTATAAATGAGACCGACAGTGGTCAGGATGGCCAACGCCATGCCGAGCATGCCGAACAGGTTGCCGCGCCGCGAAGTAGTCGGGTGCGACAGGCCTTTGAGGGCTTGGATAAAGCAGATCGACGCGATCAGGTAGAGCGTCGTGACGAGATTCATGCTCATTACTTCGGCGCCTCTTCTTTTACTTTCGGGGCTTTCTTCTTGAACATCTCAAGCATGCGGCGGGTGACCAGGAAGCCACCGAACACGTTGACCGCGGCCAGTGCCACGGCGAGGGTGCCCATGGTTTTGCCCAGTGGCGTGACGGTCAGTGCGGCCGCCAGCATGGCGCCGACGATCACGATCGCCGAGATGGCGTTGGTTACCGCCATCAACGGCGTGTGCAGCGCAGGTGTAACGTTCCAGACCACGTGGTAACCGACATAAATCGCCAGCACGAAGATGATCAGGTTGTAGATACCGGGGGAGATAAGCTCTTCCATCGTCTGAATCCCTGCTTAGGCGTTTTTGCGGATGACTTGGCCGTCGCGGCACATCAGGCACGCGGCGACGATGTCGTCTTCGAGGTTGACGTCGAACTGGCCTTCTTTGGTGAAGACCAGCTTGAGGAAGTCCAGCAGGTTGCGTGCGTACAGCGCCGAAGCGTCTGCAGCGACTTCGCCGGCCAGGTTGGTCGGGCCACAAATGGTCACGCCATTCTCGACCACAACCTGATCAGCCACGGTCAGCGGGCAGTTGCCGCCCTGAGCCGCCGCGAGGTCGATGACCACCGAACCCGGTTTCATCTGCGCCACGGTGTCCGCGCTCAACAGCGTCGGTGCCTTGCGGCCCGGAATCAGCGCGGTGGTGATGACGATGTCAGCTTGCTTGGCGCGCTCGTGCACGGCCTGCGCCTGACGCTGCATCCAGCTCGCCGGCATTGGCCGCGCGTAACCGCCGACACCGACGGCGCATTCGCGCTCTTCATCGGTCTCGTAAGGTACGTCGACGAACTTAGCGCCGAGGGATTCGATCTGCTCTTTCACCGCCGGACGCACGTCGGACGCTTCGATCACCGCACCCAGACGTTTCGCCGTAGCAATCGCCTGCAACCCGGCCACACCGGCACCGAGAATCAGCACGCGCGCCGCTTTCACGGTGCCCGCAGCCGTCATCAGCATTGGCATGAAGCGCGGATAGTGGTGAGCGGCCAGCAACACAGCCTTATAGCCGGCAATGTTCGCCTGCGACGACAACACATCGAGACTCTGCGCTCGCGAGGTGCGCGGCGCCGCTTCGAGGGCGAACGCGGTAATGCCGCACTCGGCCATCTTCGCGATGGTTTCGTTGTTGAACGGGTTGAGCATGCCGACCAACACCGTACCGCGCTTGATCAGCGTGAGTTCGGCATCGCTTGGCGCGACCACTTTGAGAATCAGCTCGGCGCCAAACGCGTCATTGGCACTGCCAATGGTTGCGCCTGCCGCTTCATAGGCACTGTCGACCACACTGGCTTTAACGCCGGCGCCGGTTTGCACAGTGACCTTATGACCTTGGCCGATCAGCTTTTTAATGGTTTCCGGGGTTGCAGCAACCCGTGTTTCACCGGTCTGGGTTTCGAGAGGAACACCAATGTGCACGTCAAATCTCCTGCGTGATCTTATTGAGTAAACCCATGCACTACGGATGGTGCGACTGGGGCGGCCGATCAGCACGATCCCGCCAAATCAGGGCGGGGCGCGGCATTTTGCAGGCGAACTTTATGCCCTTCAAGGGATTATGACGGGTGACGGAAAATTAACTACAAGTCATGCCGTGACCGAATGTCGCACATGCCCTGTCGAATCCCTTACAGGCCGTGCCCTGCAAGGATTCTGGCGCAATATGGAAAAATTTCTCATCGGTGACGTGAATAGACCGCAATACGTCGTGAATGGAGGCTCAAAGCCACGTCTTCAGGCGCTTGTAGGACGTCTGTACGACTTTCGGATACAGTCTGCGCATATGCGACAAATACTTATATCTGTAGGGCTTTGGTTTTTCTGACTACGAGGTCAATAATCGCTGAAAGCCTTCACCCTTCTAGGCTGTAGCTCTGTGCCTGATTTACCAGCCAGTCGCGAAATGCCTTTAAAGACGCCGATTCGACCTTTCGTTCGGGAATCATCAGGTAATAGGCCTTGATGCTGGCGAGTGCCTGCGGGTTGGCAATCACCAGGCGGTTCTCAGCCAACTCGCGCTGAATCAGGAACGGTGGAATCAGCGCGATCCCCATGTCGTGCATGGCCGCTTGGGCGAGCATGGAGAATAGCTCGTAGCGCGGGCCTGTCATGTCGCGGGGGATATTCAGGTGTTGCGAGTTGAACCACTGTCGCCAGGCGTAAGGGCGGGTGGTCTGTTGCAGTAGTGGTAGCTCGGCAATCTCGTCGGCGGTCAGAAGCGTCTTGTTGCCGAGTAGGGCGGGGCTGCACACCGGCATCGGATTCTCGCCCATCAGCCTGTGGGATTCGGTACCTGACCAATCGGCGTCACCGAAGTAGATCGCCGCATCGAATTCAGTGTCGGCAAACAGGAAGGGCCGGGTGCGGTTGGTCAGGTTGACCGTGACTTCCGGGTGCTTGAGCTGGAAATCCTTGAGGCGCGGCAGCAGCCATTGCGTACCGAAGGTTGGCACCACCGCCAACTCGATCACATTGGTGCCTTGCTGGCCCATCACCGACAGTGTGTCGCGCTCAACTGCATCGAGTTGCGTGGCGACTCGGCGGCTGTAGGAAAGTCCTGCCTCGGTCAGCTTCACTCCACGTCGCGAGCGTCGGAACAGTTCCACACTGAGGAACTCCTCAAGGCTGGCGATTTGTCGGCAAATGGCGCCCTGGGTGAGGGAAAGTTCTTCGGCGGCGCGGGTAAAGCTCTCGTGGCGTGCAGCGGCTTCAAAGCTGATCAGGGCGGTGGTGCTGGGGATCTTCCTGCGCATGTACGTCAACCTCACTAATGCGCCGCATAAAAGGCATTTCGCGACGTTTCGGAGTGAGAAATTAGCACAACAGAATGCGAAATCCTCGTTTGCCGCGACGGCGAACCACGCCTAGGATCAATGCCACGTTAATTCACCCGATTTGCGAGGACACACTCATGGGCGCTAAAGCTAGCTTCAACTGGATCGATCCCCTGCTGCTGGATCAACAGCTCACCGAAGAAGAGCGCATGATCCGCGACACCGCCGAGCAGTTCGCTCAGCAGAAGCTCGCGCCGCGTGTTCTTGAAGCTTTCCGTCATGAGAAGACTGATCCGGCGATTTTCCGCGAAATGGGCGAAGTCGGCCTGTTGGGCGCGACCATCCCTGAGCAATACGGTGGCAGCGGCCTCAACTACGTGAGCTACGGCCTGATTGCTCGCGAAGTGGAGCGGGTCGACTCCGGCTATCGCTCGATGATGAGCGTGCAATCGTCGCTGGTAATGGTACCGATCAACGAATTCGGCACCGAAGCACAGAAACAGAAATACCTGCCGAAACTGGCTTCCGGCGAGTGGATCGGCTGCTTCGGTCTGACCGAGCCAAACCACGGTTCCGACCCGGGCGCGATGATTACCCGGGCCCGCAAAGTCGACGGTGGATACAGCCTGACCGGCGCGAAGATGTGGATCACTAACAGCCCGATCGCCGACGTGTTCGTAGTCTGGGGTAAGGACGATGCCGGCGACATTCGTGGCTTCGTCCTGGAGAAGGGCTGGAAAGGCCTGAGCGCTCCGGCGATTCACGGCAAGGTCGGCCTGCGTGCGTCGATCACCGGCGAGATCGTCATGGACAACGTGTTTGTACCGGAAGAGAACATCTTCCCGGACGTGCGCGGTCTGAAAGGCCCGTTCACTTGCCTCAACTCTGCGCGCTACGGCATTTCCTGGGGTGCACTGGGCGCTGCCGAGTTCTGCTGGCACACCGCCCGCCAGTACACGCTGGATCGCCAACAGTTCGGTCGCCCATTGGCCGCTACTCAGCTGATCCAGAAGAAACTGGCCGACATGCAGACCGAGATCACGTTGGCGCTGCAAGGCTGCCTGCGCCTGGGTCGCATGAAGGACGAAGGTACCGCTGCGGTCGAAATCACTTCGATCATGAAGCGCAACTCCTGCGGCAAGTCGCTGGACATCGCCCGTATGGCGCGCGACATGCTCGGCGGCAACGGTATCTCCGACGAATTCGGCGTGGCGCGTCACCTGGTCAACCTGGAAGTGGTGAATACCTATGAAGGTACTCATGACGTTCACGCACTGATCCTTGGGCGTGCGCAAACCGGTCTGCAGGCGTTCTATTAATAGGAGAGCGACCATGGGCGCGCTGTCGCATCTGCGGGTACTGGATTTATCGCGCGTGTTGGCCGGGCCGTGGGCCGGGCAGATCCTCGCCGACCTTGGCGCCGAGGTGATCAAGGTTGAGCGCCCGGGTAATGGTGACGACACTCGCGCCTGGGGGCCGCCCTTCCTTAAAGACGCTTATGGCGAGAACACCTCGGAAGCGGCTTATTACCTGTCGGCCAACCGCAACAAGCAATCGGTGACCATCGACTTCACCCGCCCCGAGGGTCAGAAGCTGGTGCGTGAGCTGGCTTTGAAGTCCGATATTCTTATCGAGAACTTCAAGGTCGGTGGTCTCGCGGCTTATGGGCTGGACTATGAATCGCTGAAGGCGATCAATCCGAACCTGATCTATTGCTCGATCACCGGGTTCGGCCAGACCGGGCCTTATGCCAAGCGTGCTGGCTATGACTTCATGATTCAGGGGCTGGGCGGGCTGATGAGTCTGACCGGTCGTCCCGAGGGTGATGAAGGTGCCGGGCCTGTGAAGGTCGGTGTGGCACTGACGGATATCCTTACGGGGCTTTATTCGACTGTCGCGATACTGGCGGCGTTGGCTCATCGCGATCACGACGGGGGTGGTCAGCACATCGATATGGCGTTGCTGGATGTGCAGGTTGCGTGTCTGGCGAACCAGGCGATGAATTACCTGACGACGGGCAACGCGCCGAAGCGTCTGGGCAATGCGCATCCGAACATCGTGCCTTATCAGGACTTTCCTACAGCTGACGGCGATTTCATTCTTACCGTGGGTAATGACGGGCAATTCCGCAAGTTTGCCGAAGTGGCCGGGCAGCCGCAGTGGGCTGACGATCCGCGGTTTGCTACTAATAAGCTGCGAGTAGCGAATCGGACGGTGTTGATTCCGCTGATTCGCCAGGCGACGGTGTTCAAGACGACTGCCGAGTGGGTTGCCGAGCTGGAGCAGGCGGGCGTGCCTTGTGGGCCAATCAATGATCTGTCGCAGGTATTCGAGGATCCGCAGGTGAAGGCGCGTGGTCTGGCGATAGAGCTGCCGCACGCACTGGCGGGAATGGTGCCGCAAGTGGCCAGCCCTATCCGCATGTCGCAGACACCGGTTGAGTATCGGCGCGCCCCTCCTTTATTGGGTGAGCATACGCTGGAGGTTCTTCAAGGTGTGCTGGGCTTGGGCGCGGGTGCGGTGGCTGAGCTGAAGGCGGCTGGGGTGCTCTAAAGATCCCTTCTATATAGAAGGGATCACGTTTGCTTCCTTTATATAGATGCATTTGGTCGTTCTTTAACCAATCTGCAAGTGATTGAAAGAAAAGCGAAATTAACGGTTGACGGCAGATCTCAGGTGTCTATAATTCGCCCCACTTCCGGCGCAGTCGAAACGGAAAACTCCTTGAGATTCAATGAGTTATGTA
>NZ_OZ409829.1:4972500-5660000 GCF_979258015.1 Pseudomonas sp. AC247 | reverse complement strand
GGTAGCCTGCGAAAAGCTTCGGGGAGTCGGCAAACAGACTTTGATCCGGAGATGTCTGAATGGGGGAACCCAGCCATCATAAGATGGTTATCTTGTACTGAATACATAGGTGCAAGAGGCGAACCAGGGGAACTGAAACATCTAAGTACCCTGAGGAAAAGAAATCAACCGAGATTCCCTTAGTAGTGGCGAGCGAACGGGGACTAGCCCTTAAGTGGCTTTGAGATTAGCGGAACGCTCTGGAAAGTGCGGCCATAGTGGGTGATAGCCCTGTACGCGAAAATCTCTTAGTCATGAAATCGAGTAGGACGGAGCACGAGAAACTTTGTCTGAATATGGGGGGACCATCCTCCAAGGCTAAATACTACTGACTGACCGATAGTGAACTAGTACCGTGAGGGAAAGGCGAAAAGAACCCCGGAGAGGGGAGTGAAATAGATCCTGAAACCGTATGCGTACAAGCAGTGGGAGCAGACTTTGTTCTGTGACTGCGTACCTTTTGTATAATGGGTCAGCGACTTATTTTCAGTGGCGAGCTTAACCGAATAGGGGAGGCGTAGCGAAAGCGAGTCTTAATAGGGCGTCTAGTCGCTGGGAATAGACCCGAAACCGGGCGATCTATCCATGGGCAGGTTGAAGGTTGGGTAACACTAACTGGAGGACCGAACCGACTACCGTTGAAAAGTTAGCGGATGACCTGTGGATCGGAGTGAAAGGCTAATCAAGCTCGGAGATAGCTGGTTCTCCTCGAAAGCTATTTAGGTAGCGCCTCATGTATCACTGTAGGGGGTAGAGCACTGTTTCGGCTAGGGGGTCATCCCGACTTACCAAACCGATGCAAACTCCGAATACCTACAAGTGCCGAGCATGGGAGACACACGGCGGGTGCTAACGTCCGTCGTGAAAAGGGAAACAACCCAGACCGTCAGCTAAGGTCCCAAAGTTATGGTTAAGTGGGAAACGATGTGGGAAGGCTTAGACAGCTAGGAGGTTGGCTTAGAAGCAGCCACCCTTTAAAGAAAGCGTAATAGCTCACTAGTCGAGTCGGCCTGCGCGGAAGATGTAACGGGGCTCAAACCATACACCGAAGCTACGGGTATCATCTTCGGATGATGCGGTAGAGGAGCGTTCTGTAAGCCTGTGAAGGTGAGTTGAGAAGCTTGCTGGAGGTATCAGAAGTGCGAATGCTGACATGAGTAACGACAATGGGTGTGAAAAACACCCACGCCGAAAGACCAAGGTTTCCTGCGCAACGTTAATCGACGCAGGGTTAGTCGGTCCCTAAGGCGAGGCTGAAAAGCGTAGTCGATGGAAAACAGGTTAATATTCCTGTACTTCTGGTTATTGCGATGGAGGGACGGAGAAGGCTAGGCCAGCTTGGCGTTGGTTGTCCAAGTTTAAGGTGGTAGGCTGAGATCTTAGGTAAATCCGGGATCTTAAGGCCGAGAGCTGATGACGAGTGTTCTTTTAGAACACGAAGTGGTTGATGCCATGCTTCCAAGAAAAGCTTCTAAGCTTCAGGTAACCAGGAACCGTACCCCAAACCGACACAGGTGGTTGGGTAGAGAATACCAAGGCGCTTGAGAGAACTCGGGTGAAGGAACTAGGCAAAATGGCACCGTAACTTCGGGAGAAGGTGCGCCGGTGAGGGTGAAGGACTTGCTCCGTAAGCTCATGCCGGTCGAAGATACCAGGCCGCTGCGACTGTTTATTAAAAACACAGCACTCTGCAAACACGAAAGTGGACGTATAGGGTGTGACGCCTGCCCGGTGCCGGAAGGTTAATTGATGGGGTTAGCTAACGCGAAGCTCTTGATCGAAGCCCCGGTAAACGGCGGCCGTAACTATAACGGTCCTAAGGTAGCGAAATTCCTTGTCGGGTAAGTTCCGACCTGCACGAATGGCGTAACGATGGCGGCGCTGTCTCCACCCGAGACTCAGTGAAATTGAAATCGCTGTGAAGATGCAGTGTATCCGCGGCTAGACGGAAAGACCCCGTGAACCTTTACTATAGCTTTGCACTGGACTTTGAATTTGCTTGTGTAGGATAGGTGGGAGGCTTTGAAGCGTGGACGCCAGTCTGCGTGGAGCCAACCTTGAAATACCACCCTGGCAACTTTGAGGTTCTAACTCAGGTCCGTTATCCGGATCGAGGACAGTGTATGGTGGGTAGTTTGACTGGGGCGGTCTCCTCCTAAAGAGTAACGGAGGAGTACGAAGGTGCGCTCAGACCGGTCGGAAATCGGTCGTAGAGTATAAAGGCAAAAGCGCGCTTGACTGCGAGACAGACACGTCGAGCAGGTACGAAAGTAGGTCTTAGTGATCCGGTGGTTCTGTATGGAAGGGCCATCGCTCAACGGATAAAAGGTACTCCGGGGATAACAGGCTGATACCGCCCAAGAGTTCATATCGACGGCGGTGTTTGGCACCTCGATGTCGGCTCATCACATCCTGGGGCTGAAGCCGGTCCCAAGGGTATGGCTGTTCGCCATTTAAAGTGGTACGCGAGCTGGGTTTAGAACGTCGTGAGACAGTTCGGTCCCTATCTGCCGTGGACGTTTGAGATTTGAGAGGGGCTGCTCCTAGTACGAGAGGACCGGAGTGGACGAACCTCTGGTGTTCCGGTTGTCACGCCAGTGGCATTGCCGGGTAGCTATGTTCGGAATAGATAACCGCTGAAAGCATCTAAGCGGGAAACTAGCCTCAAGATGAGATCTCACTGGAACCTTGAGTTCCCTGAAGGGCCGTCGAAGACTACGACGTTGATAGGTTGGGTGTGTAAGCGCTGTGAGGCGTTGAGCTAACCAATACTAATTGCCCGTGAGGCTTGACCATATAACACCCAAGCAATTTGAGTCGAAAGGCCAGATTGCGGTGTGTGAAGACGAAACGAACCGAAAGTTCGATGTTCACAAACACCGAAAGCTGTCACATACCCAATTTGCTGAAGCGAGGCCATCTGGCCACGACTCAGTACCCGAATTTCTTGACGACCATAGAGCGTTGGAACCACCTGATCCCATCCCGAACTCAGCAGTGAAACGATGCATCGCCGATGGTAGTGTGGGGTTTCCCCATGTGAGAGTAGGTCATCGTCAAGATTAAATTCCGAAACCCCAATTGCGAAAGCAGTTGGGGTTTTGTTTTAGTAGAAGTATCCGTTTTTGCTGGCCTGTTACCGTGTTGACGGGCCAGATACAGAATTTCTTGACGACCATAGAGCGTTGGAACCACCTGATCCCATCCCGAACTCAGTAGTGAAACGATGCATCGCCGATGGTAGTGTGGGGTTTCCCCATGTGAGAGTAGGTCATCGTCAAGATTCAATTCCGAAACCCCTGTCTGCGTAAGCAGACAGGGATTTTGTCATTTCAGGTTCACTAAAACACACGGTCAAATGGCTTTACGAGCCTTGCTGATGCGTCGAGCCTGCCACTTGCGCCACCAGATGTAGACGCCAGTCCCTGACAATCCCGCAATTAAAATGCCTAGCAGCGCAATCATTATTTGCCCGGTGATACCTATGATCCGTCCACCGTGTATCGGTAACTGCAACCGGTAAAACTGTTCCCCCAACGTTCCCTGCCCTGCAATCTCCTGCCCTAACAATCGCCCGTCCGTACCGTGAAAGAACAACCAGGATTTGCCATGTGCCTCTGTGTCGTGCTGTCCGAATCCTGCCCCGTAGAAGTTGTACTCAAAGCTGTAATACAACTCCCCGATCGCCGCTGTCAGCCCTAGCCTTTCACCCTCCTGTAATGCCCTTTCGTACGCCTGTTGATAACTCAGTTGGGTCACCCCAACCTCACTGGCAGGTATTCGCCCTCGGGCTTCATAGACGCTCGGTTCAATGGGTGAAAACAGCGACACCACAGGTTTGAACACTTGGCTCGGCAAGTTCATCGCCACACTGCTGACAGCGATCGGCAGCAACAAAAGCCATAACCACAATCCGCCAGCCCGATGCAGATCGAAGTTAAGCCGATAGGCGTGTCCGCCCTTGACCTTCCACGCCGTCGACCACTTCTTCCAGAATGGTTTGCCGCGCGGCAAGGTCAGCCACAACGCCACAAAGCAATCGATCACCCAAGCGATTGCAACCAGGCCCATCAACAGCAATCCCCAGTTGCCTGGCAACGTCAGGTTGTAATGAAATTCCAGAATGAACGGGACAAAGTTCTCCCGCTGAAAACAGCACTCACCCCAATAACGCTGACCCTTCTGTTCAGCCGTCAGCGGATCGAGATAGAACACCTGATTGCGCTCATCGAACGGCTTGCCGGTCGCTGGGTCATTGCGCGGCACCGCCGCCAACAGCGCCGTGTGGCCAGCCTCATGCGGATACTCCATGTACCAGACCTGCATCTTCGGATGCGCAGACTGCACCGCGTCGACCAACTCGCCCGGAGGCAATCGTGAACCCTGCGCAGACGCTGAGTAGAACTGTGGATTGAGCCACTCATCCAGCTCATGATTGAACGCCAGAATGCTTCCGGTAATCCCGGCCAACAGCAAAAACACCGCCGTGGCCAAGCCGATATAGCGATGCAACAACACCAGAAACGCACGCATTAAAATTTCCCCACTGAAACGACAAAGCCAGCCCCTGACATTTCAGGGGCTGGCTTTTTTATGCACAGGACAAAGGTTTAGAACTGATAGCTGACCGTCGCCGCGACGTTGCGCTCTTCGCCCATGTAGCAGAAGTTCAGGCTGGCACAGGAAGCCACGTAGGACTCGTTGGTCAGGTTGTTTGCATTCAGCCGTACATCGACGCCCTTCAGGCCAACCTTGCCCAGGTCATACCCGATCGATGCATCGAACAGCGTGTAAGACGGCACCTTCAAGGTGTTTTCCGCATCCGCCCAGCTATAGCCGACATAACGCACACCGCCGCCCAGACGCAGGCCATCCAGCGCCGCGCTGTCGAACTTATAGTCGGCCCACAGCGACGCCATGTGCCGCGGTGCCTGAGTCGGCGAGTTACCTTTGTTCTCGATCACATCGGTCGGGGTGCTCAGCGTGCTGACCATCGACTTCGAATATTCGATGTCGGTGAAGGTGTAGCTGCCGAGCACTTTCAGGTTGTCGGTCAGTTGCATGTGCGCTTCCAGTTCCAGGCCTTGGGAGCGGACAGCACCGACAGCGCGATAGAAGTTTTCCTGCGGCAGTTTGGTCGCCAGGTTTTCCTGATCGATGCGGAACAGCGACGCGGTGAACAGGTTGTCGGTGCCCGGCGGCTGATACTTCAAGCCCATTTCCCACTGCGTGCCATCGGTAGGCGCCAATGGATTGCCGGCGCTGTCGGCATAGGAGTTCGGGTTGAACGATTCGGAATAGCTGACGTAGGGCGCCAGACCGTTATCAAACAGATACAGGGCGCCAGCGCGGCCGGTCAATTTGGTGCGACGGTCATTGATTTCGGTGCCCAGCGGACGCCCCGCTTCGGCAATGCGGTTTTCATCCGACGTCTCGACCCAGTCCTGGCGCAGACCCAGCGAGAAACGCCATTTGTCCATCTCGATCAGGTCTTGCAGGTAGACGCCGGTCTGCTCCAGGGGGCGCAGGTAACTGGTCTCGCCGTACATATCGATTGCCGAGTTGCCGTACACCGGGTTGAACGCGTTAATCGGCGCCAGACCGCCGCTGGTCCAGTCGACCACGGTTTTACGCCGCTGATAATCCGCGCCCATCAGCACCGTGTGTTTGGTCGCGCCGGTGAAAAATTCCGCCTGCAGCATGTTGTCGACGATAAACGCATGCAGACGCTCATCACCGCCGGTGTAATAGCGGTTCAGTTCGTTACTGGTCGGCGTGGTCCAGCCATAGGCGTAGACCTGGTCCATGTTCACCTTGGAATCGAGGTAGCGGAAATTCTGCCGCGCCGTGAAGACATCGTTGAAGCGATGCTCGAACTGATAACCGAACGACTGTTGATCACGTGAATAACCATCGATGCCCGGCTCGCCCTCGAAGAAGTGCGGCGAGATCCGGTTGCCATTGCGCTGATGGATCGTGCCGTCGGCCGGGACGCCGCCGTGATAACCGCCATCCGGGTCATGTTGCAGATACGCCTGCAGGGTCAGCGAGGTGTCTTCACTGAAGTCGATGCTGACGGTCGGCGCCAAGGCAAAGCGTTTTTCCTTGTTGTGGTCGAATTGCGTGTCGGACTGATCCGTTAACCCGGTCAGACGATAGGCAACGCGCTTGTCGTCATCGACCGGTCCGCTGAAGTCAAAACCGACCCCGCGCTGACCTTGCGTGCCGACCGTGGCTTGCACCTGATGGTAAGCCTCGTACAACGGTTTCTTGCTGGTCAGTGCGACGAGGCCGCCGGGCGAGCTGCGACCATACAGAACCGACGAAGGCCCCTTGAGAATGTCCACGCGCTCAAGGAAATACGGGTCGACCTGCATGGTGCTGTAAGTGCCGCTGTCGCCCATCGACTTGAGGCCATCGAGGTAGATGTTGTCCACCGAGCCATCGTTGAAACCGCGCATCGCCACATAGTCGTAGCGATGCGTGGCGCCGTAAGGATTGGTCAGCACGCCGGGGGTGTAGCGCATCGCCTGGGAGACCGTTTGCGAGCCCTGGTCGTCCATTTGCTCACGGGTGACCACGGACACACTTTGCGAAGTCTCCAGCAGCGCGGTACTGGTTTTGGCGGCGATCTGGCTGTGCGTGGCGTTGTAGCCGTCCATGCTGCCCAGCGCGTTGCCGAGGGCAAAGCCTTTGATATCGGTGGTCGGCAAGGCCAGCGCTGCGGATTCAGCGAGCGGGCGCAGGGTGTAGCTGCTGCCATCCTGGCTGACCGCTTCGAGGTCGGAACCACCGAGCAGATGACTTAGCGCCTGATCGGTCGAATACTCGCCCTGTACGCCGGGCGACTGCTGACCCTGAGTTTGTTGCGGCGTCATCGACAAGGTGATGCCCGCCTGACGCGCGAACTGATTCAGCGCCTCACCCAAAGGGCCGGCAGCGATGTTGTAACGATGGCTGACTTCACTGGCAGCGGTTGCGGCCGCCACACTCAGGTTAGGCAACACCGACACGCCCAGCGCGGTGGACAACAACGCAGCGCGAACCGCGTGGCGCAACACGGCCGATTCGGCAGTGAAATTCAGAGAGTTCTTACAGGTGGCGCGGACAGTCATTGTAGGTTTCCGTAGGAAGTCGCAAACGCTTGAATTGAAGTGCTTACTGACCAAGCCGGATTGACCGCGAAAACCCGCCAAAATATTTTCAGACCGCACGTTCCAGCGTCACCCACCAGCGTGTGCGATAGCGCAATTGCACCGGCAAGGTCTGCGGCAGAATCGCCAACAGCTTGTCGGTGTCCTCCAGTCGGAATACCCCGGAAAGACGCAGGTCCGCAGCATCCGCCGCACAATTCAGAAAGCCCTGCCGATAGCGCCCGACTTCACTGAGGAAGTCGCCCAGACGCATATTGCGGGTGACGATCAGGCCGTCGACCCAGGCGCCGACATCCATATCCAGCGCCGGCGCTGGACGCACCTGATGGTGATCGATCAGATAGCTTTGTCCGGCCAGCGCTTCAATCGATGTTCCGCCGGAATGAATGGCCACCCGGCCACTGGTGACACTGAGTTGCGTGCAATCGCTCTGTTGACGCAGGACGAACCGCGCGTCTTGTGGCGCATAAATACCGTGGCGACTTTGTACGCGCAGGGGCCGTTCAAAGGTCGCGCCTTCGTCAGCGCCGCCGCAGGTGACGACGATTTCACCGCGGGTCAGTTTGATCAGGCGCTGCTCTGCGGTGTAATCGAGATCCACTGCACTGGCGGTGTTGAGCTCGATTCGCGTGCCGTCTGGCAACTGAAAACCGCGCCGCTCGCCGGTCGCCGTGGCGTAATCGGCGCGCCACTGCTGCCAGGCAGCGGTGTCTTTCGCCAACCACGCGGCAGAGCCCATCAGCAATGCGCCGGACAACAGCTTCAAGGCCTGACGACGGCCCAGCCCCTGCGCACTGTTTTCCAATGTGTTGAACGCCACATGCGCACCGGGTACCGCGCGCAGGTTGTTGCTCAATTCGGCGTGTAATGACTGCACCCGTTGCCAGGCCAGTTCATGTTCATGATGCTCGGCACGCCACTGCTCGCACTGGCGGTTCAGCCGTGCGTTGCCATGGTTGTTACGCAGGCGCAGCAGCCAGTGAATGGCTTGCTTGACCACCTTCTGTTGCGGTTCGGCGCGCCGGCCCAATGAGAGGTTATCCACAGCCATCAGCTTTCGTACCGCAGCACGTAGCAGTGATACAGCGCGTCGGCGACATAGCGCTCGACCGAACGCAACGATACGTTCATCTGCTCGGCAATCTGTTTGTGGCTCAAACCTTCGCACTGCGCCAGCAGAAACGCCTGACGCACTTTTGGTTTCAGTCCTTCAAGCATGCGCGCGATGTGTTCCAGCAGTTCGATCACCAGTGCCCGGGATTCGGCACTCGGCGTTTCAGCCTCGGGCAAGTGAGCGATGGTTTCCAGATACGCCCGTTCGATCTCTTCACGGCGCCAGTGGTCGATGACCAGACCGCGCGCAATCGTGCGCAGAAACGCGCGGGGTGCTTTCAGCTCCAGGCGTTCGGTGCGTTGCAGCAGACGCACGAACGTGTCCTGCGCCAGATCCGCCGCATCCGCAGCGTTGCCCAGCCGCGCACGCAGCCAGGCATTGAGCCAGCCGTGATGAGTACTGTAGAGCGCCTGTACTGCAAACTCAGGTGAGGACATGAACGCGACAGCCCGAACGTCACAAATGATAATTAGTCGCATTGTCAGCAAGGGTTGGCGAATTTGCAACTGCCACTCGAACATCGCTCGGAAAAAAATCATCAGCGGACGCTCTGGCACGCCGTTCGGCGGGAATTCGGCAGAAATGCCATCCATTTCCTACATAGCCCTAAGATTTCTCCCGCGCGTGCCGACAGACTGGTGAGACATGCGTGCACCAAAGTAGAGCGGCCAGAAGAACGCTGCCTGCGCTGTACATGGAATGTTGCATCCGGAACGCATCCCCACTTTTCGCATAAGAAGTCCCATGAAATGAATCTCAAGTTCAGCCATAAAATCCTGTTGGCCGCCTCGGGCGTCGTGGTCCTGGCGTTCGCGCTATTCACCCTCTACAACGACTATCTGCAGCGAAACACCATTCGCCAGAACCTCCAATCCTCTGTGCAGCAGGCCGGCGATCTGACCGCCAGCAGCGTGCAGAACTGGATGAGCGGGCGAATTCTGGTGCTGGAAAACCTCGCGCAGAACGTTGCCCATCAGGGCAAGGACGCCGATTTCCCGGGGCTGGTCGATCAACCGGCGTTTACCTCGAACTTCCAGTTCACCTACGTCGGCCAGGCCAACGGTGTCTTCACCCAGCGCCCGGACGCGAAGATGCCGGACGGCTACGATCCGCGTCAGCGCCCTTGGTACAAGCAAGCGGTCGTCGCCGACAAAACCATGCTGACGCCGCCGTACATGGCTGCCGTCGGTGGTCTGGTGGTGACGATTGCCATGCCGGTGAAAAAGAACGGCGAGCTGCTCGGTGTGGTTGGCGGTGACTTGAGCCTGGAAACCCTGGTGAAGATCATCAATTCCGTGGACTTCGGTGGTCTCGGCCATGCGTTCCTGGTCAGCGGTGACGGCCAGGTGATCGTCAGCCCGGACAAAGATCAGGTGATGAAGAACCTGAAAGACATCTACCCGAACTCCAGCGTACGCATCGAGAAGGGCAACCAGAACGTCGTGCTCAGCGGTCAGGAACGTATTCTCTCGTTCACCCCGGTCACTGATTTGCCGAATGCCGAGTGGTACATCGGTCTGTCGATCGATCGCGACAAGGCCTACGCCGCACTCAGCCAATTCCGTACCTCGGCGCTGATCGCGATGTTCGTGGCCGTGGCCGCGATCGCATTGCTGCTGAGCCTGTTGATCAATGTGCTGATGCGTCCGCTGACCACCATGGGCCGTGCGATGCAGGACATCGCTCAGGGCGAGGGCGATCTGACCCGCCGTCTGGTGGTTGAGAGCAAGGATGAGTTTGGTGAGCTGGGCAGCGCGTTCAACCAGTTTGTTGAGCGAATTCACGCCTCGATTTCCGAAGTGTCCTCGGCCACTCGCCACGTACATGACTTGTCGCAGCGGGTAATGGCCTCGTCCAACGCTTCGATCGTCGGCTCCGACGAACAAAGTGCGCGCACCAACAGCGTCGCTGCGGCGATCAACGAGTTGGGCGCTGCCACGCAGGAAATCGCCCGTAACGCCGCCGATGCTTCGCAGCACGCCAGCGGCGCGAGCGAGCAGGCTGACGATGGTCGTCAGGTGGTGGAACAAACCATTCTGGCGATGACCGAGTTGTCGCAGAAAATCAGCCTGTCGTGCACGCAAATCGAAACACTGAATGCGAGTACCGACAACATTGGCCACATCCTCGATGTGATCAAGGGCATCTCGCAACAGACCAACCTGCTGGCGCTCAACGCGGCGATCGAAGCGGCGCGTGCCGGTGAAGCCGGGCGTGGTTTTGCCGTGGTCGCGGACGAGGTGCGCAACCTCGCCCACCGTACTCAGGAATCGGCGGAAGAGATCCACAAGATGATCACTTCCCTGCAAGTCGGTTCGCGTGAAGCGGTGAGCACCATGAACGCCAGTCAGGCGTCGAGCGAGCAGAGCGTGGAAGTGGCCAATCAGGCCGGTCTGCGTCTGGTCAGCGTGACTCAGCGCATTGGCGAAATCGACGGCATGAACCAGTCGGTAGCCGCCGCGACGGAAGAGCAGACCGCCGTGGTCGAGACCCTCAACGTCGACGTCAACCAGATCAACCTGTTGAACCAGCAGAGCGTCGCCAACCTCAACGAGACGTTGAAGGATTGTGATGCATTGTCGCAACAGGCCAATCGCCTGAAGCAATTGGTTGATAGCTTCAAGATCTGAGTGAAGGTCGGTTAGATCGCGTTATCGTTCATCGCGAGCAGGCTCACTCCTACACATTAATCGGGTTTCCGGTAGGAGTGAGTCGCGATCTTAGTCTGCGGCTTTGCGGGTTTGTCCGGCAGGGCTGGCCAGGAAACGCGTGATCACTTCGACACCCCGGTTGAGGTGTTGCACCAGCAACGTCACCGAACCCTCGACATCCCCATCACTCGCCGCTTGCAGCAGGGCGCGGTGGTCATCCTGAGAAATCTTGCCCAGGCCCATGGCTTCGAGATTGAAGCGCAGGAACCGCTCCTCTTCATTAAGGCCGTCTTCGACCAGGCGCAGCAGGCGCTTGTTCGGTGCCTTGCTGTACAGGGCCATGTGGAACAAGCGATTGAGCCGACCGATTTCGCTGTAGTCCTGCTGGTTTTCCAGTTCATCGATCAGGTCGGCGGCGCGTTCGAGATCAGCCGCCACCAGCAGCGGAATCGACTGACGCAACGCTGCGGATTCCAGCAGGATCCGCAGCTCATAGGTTTGCGCGGCATCGCCTTGAATCAGCGCGGCTACCACCGCGCCTTTGTGCGCAGTGACATTCAGCAGCGCTTGCGCTTCGAGCTGGCGCAAGGCCTCGCGCACCGGCATACGGCTGACACCGAACAGGTCGGCCAGATCTTGTTGGCGCAGGGCCGTGCCGCACGGCAGGCGACCGTCGAGGATCGCCGCGCGCAAGGTTTCTTCTATGATCGAGCGGGCCAAATGCACGGGAATGGGCCCGTCGACTTTGATGCTGTGCAGCGGTTTGGGCTTCTGTGTCACGACTACGCACCCTGTCTTTCGACTGAATTGGATCCAAATGACACTAGTGATTGCTCTACAGGTTGTCAAACCGTGCAGAGGAATACCGTATTCCACAAGTTTAGCGCGGCGTCGATGATCTCAGGGTGCCATTGTTTTTTACCCGGCTAAGCTTCACCATCAAACGCTTTCCTTCCTGCCCCCGGAAATCTGCTGTGGCGGTACGTTTCGCGATCCCCCGGACTCTGCGCTGGCTAGGCTGCGCACTGCTGCTGGCCGGCGTCATGCTGGGCGGTCTGCATGCCGATTGGGATTTTTCCGCGATCAGCCGCAAGGCTACGGCGCTGTACGGCCCGCTGGGTGCCGGGCAGCAGCGCATCGATGCCTGGCAGAATCTGCTGGCGACGCAGAAGCAAGTCAGCGAAATGGACAAGCTGAAAGTGGTGAACCTGTTTTTCAACAAACAGATGCGCTACGTCGAAGACATCGACCTGTGGCACGAAGTCGACTATTGGGAAACCCCGATCGAGGCGCTGTGGAAAGGCGCTGGCGACTGCGAAGACTATGCGATCGCCAAGTATTTCAGCCTGCGCCACCTCGGGGTTTCCAGTGACAAGCTGCGCATCACTTACGTCAAGGCGTTGCGCCAGAACCGCGCGCACATGGTGCTGACTTACTATGCAACACCGGATGCCATGCCGCTGGTGCTCGACAGCTTGATCGACCCGATCCAGCCGGCGTCGCAGCGAACCGATTTGCTGCCGGTCTACTCTTTCAATGCTGAGGGCCTGTATCTGCCTGGGGCCAAGGGCAACAAGAAGGTCGGTGACACTAAACGTCTGTCACGCTGGCAGGATGTGTTGAAGAAAATGCAGGCCGAAGGTTTTCCGGTCGAAACGATTAACTAGGAGCACGCGCTCAGATGTCTTTGTTCAAACAGCTGTTGATCGCTATCTGTCTGTTCCTGGTGGTCGCCTTCACCGGCAGCTTCATGGTCAGCCTGGAGAGCTCGCGCACTCAATACGTCAACCAGTTGCGCTCCCACGCGCAGGACGCCGCGACAGCGCTGGCGTTGTCGCTGACACCGAATATCGACGACCCGGCGATGGTTGAATTGCTGGTCAGTTCGATTTTCGACAGCGGTTATTACGCGAGCATTCGCGTGGTTGATCTGAAGACCGACCAAACCATCGTCGAGCGCAACGGCATCCCCGCCGTCAGCAATGTGCCGGACTGGTTCGTCAAACTGATTGGCCTGGAACCGGCTGGCGGCGATGCGCTGGTCAACCGTGGCTGGGAACAGGCGGCGCGGGTCGAGGTGGTCAGTCACCCGATGTTTGCCGTGGCCAAGTTGTGGCAGAGCGCGTTGGGCAGCCTTGGCTGGCTGCTGATCTGCGGTGCGGTGAGTGCGCTGCTCGGCGCGCTGCTGTTGCGCCGGCAATTGAAGCCGCTGGATTACATGGTCAAGCAATCCCACGCCATCGCCCGTCGCGAATTTCTCAGCTTGCCCGAATTGCCGCGCACGCCGGAATTGCGTCGCGTCGTGCAGGCGATGAACCAGATGGTCGAGAAGCTCAAGGCGCTGTTTCAGGAACAGGCTGAACGCAGTGAAAAACTGCGTGCCGAGTCTTATCAGGACAACCTCACCGGGCTGGCCAACCGGCGTTATTTCGAGATGCAACTGAACAATCGGGTGAGCAATCCGGAGCAGGCCAGTTCCGGTTATCTGCTGCTGTTGCGGGTCAAGGATCTGGCCGGGCTCAACCAGCGTCTGGGCGGGCAGCGCACCGATGAATTGTTGAAGGCCGTCGGTGAGCAACTGTCGCGCGAGTGCGCCAAATACCCGGAAACTCAGAACCTCGTCACGCGTATTCGCGGTGGTGAATTCGCCGTGCTGGCGCCTGGGCTGGTGCGTGAAGAAGCGCTGCAACTGGCGCAGAACCTCGACAGTGCGCTGAGCAGCTTGCACGCCACAGGGGCGACGGACGTGGCGGCGGTGGCCTCGATCGGTCTGGCACCGTTTGCTCACGGTGATTCGCCGCAGTCGGTGCTCAGTCTCGGTGATCAGGCGCTGGCGCAGGCTGAAGGGCAGGGTGAACAGAACTGGGCCTGCATCGATCAGAGCCTGACCGCAGACGTTGGCGACGATCACCACGCCTGGCATCGCTTGCTCGATCAGGCCTTGAGTCAGCAACGTTTCGAGCTGTATTTCCAACCGGTGGTCGCCGCGCAGGACACGCAACTGGTGCTGCATTACAAAGTGCTTTCGCGCTTGCTCGACGAACAGGGCCAGACCATACCGGCCGGACGTTTCCTGCCGTGGCTGGAGCGCTTCGGCTGGACCGCGCGGCTCGATCGACTGATGCTTGAACGGGTGCTGGAACAAATGAAAGGCCATGAAGATTCGCTGGCGCTGAACCTGTCTTCGGCGACCCTGGCCGATCCGCAGGCGCTGAACAAAGTCTTCGAAATCCTCCGGGCGCATTCCAACCTCGGCGCGCGGCTGACCCTTGAGATTGGCGAAGAGCAATTGCCCGAGCAAGCGGTGCTGGAGCAGTTGACCCGGCGCCTGCGCGAACTCGGCTTCTCCCTCAGTCTGCAACGTTTTGGTGGCCGTTTCAGCATGATCGGCAACCTCGCGCGGCTGGGTCTGGCGTACTTGAAGATCGATGGCAGCTACATCCGGGCGATCGATCAGGAGAGTGACAAGCGCCTGTTTATCGAAGCGATTCAGCGCGCGGCGCACAGCATTGATCTGCCGCTGATTGCCGAGCGGGTCGAGACGGAAGGGGAGTTGTCGGTGATTCGCGAGATGGGCTTGTATGGGGTTCAGGGGCAGTTGTTGGGTGAACCCAAGCCTTGGCAGTAATCTTCAGATTTTAAAGGCGAAAAGATCGTAGCCTTCGGCAGCTCCTACATGGAATGCATTCACCTGTAGGAGCTGCCGAAGGCTGCGATCTTTGCTTTTAGATCAACCCGGTTTCGTCATCATCGATCAACTGACTCAACCCACCCAACGCTTCACGCGCCTGGGTCCGGTCCATCAGTTTGGCCTGGGCCGCCGGCGGCAGGTCGGTGACGCGGATCACGCCTTTCTGGGTCAGCACCTGAATCAGGTCGTCGAGTACCCGAATCATTTCAAAGTCGCTCTGCTTGAGCTGTTTGAGGCTGGTTTCCACGACCTCGTTGGCGAACCAGGCCTGGATTTCATGGCTGTCGGCCGGCAGCGTTTCCGTGGCTTCGGCGTAGGCCGCGGCTTCCACGCGAATCAACAGACCTTGCGCATCGCGTTGCACGTAAAACATTGAGCATCCCTCAGAAATGAACCAGCGTCATGCTGTCAGCAGCATAGCCAACTGCGCGCAAGTATGCGGTGCGCCGATGCAATCGTCACCGTTGCGGTGACTGCAAACGTGACGGCCGCCCGAGAAGGGCGGCCGTTGTGTTCACGCATCAGCTGTTGTTGTGGTCGACCTTGATGGTCGGGTCGCTCCCGGCAATCAGGTTATGAATGTTGGCGCTCGACCAGTTGTTGCCTTCCAGTTTGATCGTCACGTCCGGGGTTGCCGCCGCAGCGTCGCCGGAGTTGAACTTGCCCGCCGAGCTGACTTGCAGCGACGACGTGCCGTCGACCGTGGTGATCTTCAGGAAGTTATCGATGGTGCTACCGGTCTCGCCCTGCAGCAAATCGCGCAGGTCGATGCGGTCACCTTCGCTGGCCTTGAAGTCCTTGATCACGTCGTTGCCGGTGTCGCCTGCCTTCCAGACGAAGGTGTCGGCGCCGGAACCACCAATGAGGATGTCGTTGCCCTGACCGCCGATCAGCGTGTCGTTGCCGGTGCCGCCGAGCAGGATGTCATTGCCTTTGCCGCCATCGAGCCAGTCGTTGCCGCCCGAGCCGAAGAGGATGTCATTGCCCGCACCACCCAGCAGCGTGTCATTGCCGTCGTGCGCGCCGGACACATCGAACGCCTGATAGTGCTCGGTGATGTATTGGTGCACGTTGCTGGTAGTGACTTTGCTGACGTCGACGCCGGTTTCCTTGGCCACGAACGCCTGCATGGCCTGATAACCCTCGCCGGCGATGCCGTTGAAGCTCACCAGATCGCCGAACAGGATGTCGTTACCGTCGCCACCGCTGACGGTGTCATTGCCCGGCAGCGTCGCTTCGGTGTGGCCGATGATCGAGTTGGCCAGATCCTTCGGATCGATGTTGGTCTGTGGCGTTTTATCCGAATCGTACGGCTTCAGATCGTTGAGGCTGACGCCGTTGTTGAGGCCGATGGCCTCGACGTTCGACAGACCGCTGAGCAAGGCAAAACTGCTGGTGGAGTTGTCAGTGGTGGTCGTGCTGGTGCTGCTGCCGCTGCCCGCCAGACTCGACAACTCGTAAGTGCCGTCGCCCTGCGCGTGGACGGTACCCAGATTGGTAGTGCTCCAGCCGTAGCGGTTGGTGTAGGTCTGCAACTGGGCGAAACCGCTGGCGTTGATGCTCAGGTAATGCGTGTTGTCGATGTAGGTGCTGAAGGTGTCGCCCAGCTTGTAGTTGCTGGTCGTCACCACGCTATCGAACTTCACGCTGCCGTACAGCGTCGGGTTGGTCTGCTCGCCGCTCTGGTAGTAGGTCGGCTGGCCATCGGTGATGAAGTACGTGAGGTTCTTCGCCCCGGTGTTGGCCACAGCTTCTGTGCTCTGGAACCAGTTGGCCGTGGTCTTGAACACGTCCTCGTAGTTGGTGCCGCCGCCGGAACTCATCGAATCCAGAACTGCTTTGAGCAGGGTCAGCGCATTCGGGTCGTTGAGGTTCACCGACACCGACTTGTTGACCTGGGTATCGAAGTCCACCAGGAAGATATTCACCGTGCCCGAGTTGCTGCCGCCCAGGCTCTGCTTGAGGGTGTTGAACACCGCGGTCAGCGAGTCCTTCGCCGCGTTGATCGACGAACTGCTCATACTGCCGGAACTGTCGACCATGAACGCGATGTTGTAGTTGGTGCCTGGCACCACGGTCAGACCACCGATGTCGGCGACGATGATGTCGTTGCCATCGGTACCGGTGACGGTGTCATCGGCCGAGGTGGCGACAATGGCGTTGTAGACCGCCGGCACCACGGTGACCGGAATGGTCGCCGTGCTGCTCGCCGAGCCGCCAACCTGTTCGGTGGAGGTCGAGGTCACGGTCAGGTTGAACTGGCCGTTGTAGTACGGCGGTGGCGTCACGGTCAGGCTGCCGAGGTTCCAGCCGGTGACGTTGGCGTCGCCGCTGCTGGCGGTGACGGTGAAGGTGTGCCCTGCGCCATCGCTGAGTACCGAGCCGACCGGTGCACCGCTGATCTTCACGCTCAGGGTTTCCGAACCGTCGGTATCGGTCAGCGCGGTGCTGACGGCCGACAGTTTCACGGTGGTGCCTTCGGCGCCAGTGTTGAGCTTGTAGCCGTCGTAATAACCTTCACCGTTGGTGCCGTGCAGATCGGAAACGGTCACGCCCGAGTTCACCAGATCCTGCACGCCGGTGTAGATCGGCACGCCGGCGCTGCTCAGGTCGATCGGCGTGCTGCCGTTGACCGACAGGTTGACGTCGTAGCTGCCCGGGCCGCTCTGGTTGTGGTGGTAGATGTCCAGGGTGTAATAGCCGCTGGTGGTCGGGGTGAACGAACCGTTGAGGTTGCCGCCCGCGCCCCACGTGGTCGATGCCACGCTCTTGCCGCCAATGGTCACCAGCAGGCTGTCATCGCCGATGCCGCTGAAGGTGTAGGTCTTGCCGGCTTCCAGATAAATCAGCCCCGAGGTTTTCGACGCGGTACCGGCGGTCACGCTGCCGTCGGACTGCACGTTGTTGACGTTGGTGCTGGTGTTCGGAGTGCCGGCACCGTCGATGACGTTTTTCAACGTGGTCGAATCCGCGCCGTTGCCGTTGGTGCCAAGGCCTGACAGACCAGTCCAGACTTCCTTGATCAGCCCGGTGGACTTCACGCTGTTGTCGGCCACGCTCACGGTCGGCGCATCCGCCACTGGCGTGATGTCGATCTTCACGGTGCCGGTGTTGCCCAGCAGTTGGCCGTCGGTTGGCTGGAACTTGATCTGCGCGTAGTCAGCCTGGTTGTTACCCAGACCTGTGCCACCGTAACCGTTGACGCCCGACTCGTTGGCATCCGGCATGAAGCGCAGCTTGCCAGCGTCGATGTCCGCTTTGCTGAAAGTCTGGTTGTTGGCGACGTCTTTCCAGGTCGAGCCATCCAGGTACTGCAGTTTGCCTTCACCCGGCAGCTGGGTGATTTTGATCCCGAGGCTGCTGGCCGGGCTGTCGACGTCAGTCACACCGAAGGTCGACCAGCCGAGGATCAGCGGCGTGTCTTCCGTGCCGGTGACGTTGACTGGTGCTGCAACCGGCGCATCGTTGACTGCCACGACGTTGACCGTAGTGGTCGCCACGTTGGAGTAGTTGCCACCATCGGTCACGGTCACCGTGATGATGCGTGGCACGGTGCTCGGGTCTTCACTGCTGTTGGTGAAGCTGATGTTCTTGATCGCCTGCATGTAGTCGGCCAGCGTCGCGTTGCCCGACAAGGTCAGGGTCACGGTGCCGTTGGTGCTGTTGGCATTGATGGTGATGCCGTTGACGCTGTTGCCGAGGTTCAGCGCATCGCCGTCCTGACGGTTGGTCAGTACCACGGTGGCGCCGGTCAGCATGGTGCTGTCCGGGTCGGTGATCTTGATATCGGTGTCGGCAATCGACACGCCCGCGCCCGGGGTGTTTTCGGTGAACGTCACCTTGTAGTCGGCACCGGTGGCGCCGCTGGAATTGTTGGCGTCCAGGTCGATGACTGGCGGCGCATCGTTGTCGATGATCGAGGTGCTGACGCTGCCATTGGTGCTGCTGACCGCGAGGTTCTCGAAGTTGCCACCGGTGGCCGAATCAATCTTGACCACGAAGTTCTCGGTGCCTTCGGTGATCTTGTCATCGATGGTGGCGACGTTGAACTGCGCGCTGCTCGCACCTGCCGGGATCTTCACGGTGTACACGCCGGTGAAGTCCGAACCGTCGGCGGCGGTACCGCTGTAGACGATTTTCAGGGTCACTTCGGTTTGCGCCGGGTGGTTCAGGCTGACGGTGTAGCTGGCAGTCTGGCCTTCGGTCACCGAGGTGCTGCCGGTGATGCTGACGGTGGTGGTGTCGATGGTGTCGGTGACGTTGGTCACGGCTGGCGCGGTGTTGGTCACCAGGTTTTCGAAGTTGCCGCCCGTTGCATTGCTGATCGTGGCTTGAACGGTGCCGGCGTCTTTGTAGACGTCGTCAGCCGGGGCCGCAACAGTCACGGTGCCAGTGGTTTTGCCGGCGTCGATGGTAATGACGGCGCCGTTGCTCAGGGTCACGGTGACTGGCGAGCCAGCGGCGTTGGTCAGGGTCGCGGTGTAGGTGATCTGGCCACCTTCGGCCACGGTGCCGGTCGCGGACAGCGTCAGGTTGGTGGTGTCGACGGTGTCGGTCACGGTAGTGCTGACCGGGGTTTTGTCGGCGACGAGGTTTTCGTAGTTACCGCCGCTGACATTGGTGATCGCGTTGGTCAGTGGTGCGTGGCCAGTCAGCGCATCGTTCGGTGCGATGGTGGTCACGGTGCCAGTGGTTTTGCCGATGTCGATGGTGATGGTCTGACCGTTCGACAGGGTCACGACAACCGGCGCGCCGGTCACCGGCGCACCGACAGTCGCTGTGTAGACGACGTTGCCGCCTTCAGCCGCAGAGCCTGTCGCGGTCAGTTTCACCGTCGTGGTATCGATGGTGTCGGTGACGTTGGTTACGGCTGGCGCAGTGCTGGTCACCAGGCTTTCGAAGTTGCCGCCAGTGGCGGTCTTGATTGTTGCCTGAACGTTGCCGGCATCTTTGTAAACGTCGTCGGCTGGCGCTGCAACGGTCACGGTGCCGGTGGTCTTGCCCGCATCGATGGTGATAACGGCGCCGTTGCTCAGGGTCACGGTGACTGGCGAGCCAGCGGCGTTGGTCAGGGTTGCGGTGTAGGTGATCTGACCGCCTTCGGCCACGGTGCCGGTCGCGGACAGCGTCAGGTTGGTGGTGTCGATGGTGTCGGTCACGGTGGTGCTGACCGGGGTTTTGTCGGCGACGAGGTTCTCGTAGTTACCGCCCGTTACGTTGGTGATCGCGTTGGTCAGTGGTGCGTGACCGGTCAACGCGTCGTTAGGCGCTGTGGTGGTCGCGGTGCCGGTGGTTTGGCCAACGCCAATGGTGATGGTCTGACCGTTCGACAGCGTTACCACGACCGGCGAGCCCGTCACAGGTGCGCCGACCGTCGCGGTGTAGACGACATTGCCGCCCTCTGCCGCTGTAGCCGTTGCCGTCAACTTCACGGTGGTGGTGTCGATGGTGTCGGTGACGCTGGTGATGGCCGGCGTCGTGCTTGGCACCAGGTTTTCGAAGTTGCCACCGGTGGCGGTGCTGATCGTTGCCTGCACAGGGCCGGCATCTTTGTAGACATCGTCGGCTGGCGCTGCAACGGTCACGGTGCCGGTGGTTTTGCCGGCCTCGATGGTGATCACGGCGCCGTTCGACAAGGTCACGGTAACTGGCGAGCCAGCGGCATTGGTCAGCGTTGCGGTGTAGACGATCGAGCCGCCTTCAGCGACCGAGCCCGTCGCGCTCAGCGACAAGTTTGTGGTGTCGACCGTGTCGGTCACAGTGGTGCTGACCGGCGTCTTGTCGGCCACGAGGTTTTCGTAGTTGCCGCCGCTAACGTTGGTGATGGCATTGGTCAACGGAGCGTGGCCAGTCAACGCGTCGTTCGGCGCGGTGGTGGTCGCGGTGCCGGTGGTCTGGCCAACTCCGATGGTGATGGTCTGACCGTTCGACAGGGTCACGACAACCGGCGAGCCGGTCACCGGCGCACCGACAGTCGCTGTGTAGACGACGTTGCCGCCTTCAGCCGCAGAGCCTGTCGCGGTCAGTTTCACCGTCGTGGTATCGATGGTGTCGGTGACGCTGGTTACGGCTGGCGCAGTGCTGGTCACCAGGCTTTCGAAGTTGCCGCCAGTGGCGGTCTTGATTGTTGCCTGAACGTTGCCGGCATCTTTGTAAACGTCGTCGGCTGGCGCTGCAACGGTCACGGTGCCGGTGGTCTTGCCCGCATCGATGGTGATAACGGCGCCGTTGCTCAGGGTCACGGTGACTGGCGAGCCAGCGGCGTTGGTCAGGGTCGCGGTGTAAGTGATCTGGCCACCTTCAGCCACGGTGCCGGTCGCCGACAGCGACAGGTTGGTGGTGTCGATGGTGTCGGTGACAGTGGTGCTGACAGGCGTCTTGTCGGCCACGAGGTTTTCGTAGTTGCCGCCGCTGACGTTGGTGATGGCGTTGGTCAGCGGTGCGTGGCCAGTCAATGCGTCGTTAGGCGCAGTGGTGGTCGCGGTGCCTGTGGTCTGGCCAACTCCGATGGTGATGGTCTGACCGTTCGACAGGGTCACGACAACCGGCGAGCCGGTCACTGGAGCGCCGACAGTTGCGGTGTAGACGACGTTACCGCCCTCTGCCGCAGTGGTCGTTGCCGTCAACTTCACGGTGGTGGTATCGATGGTATCGGTGACGCTGGTGATAGCCGGAGTCGTGCTCGGCACCAGGTTTTCGAAGTTGCCACCGGTGGCGGTGCTGATTGTCGCCTGCACGGTGCCGGCGTCTTTGTAGACGTCGTCGGCTGGCGCTGGAACGGTGACGGTGCCAGTGGTTTTACCGGCGTCGATGGTGATCACGGCGCCGTTCGACAGGGTCACGGTCACTGGCGAACCAGCGGCGTTGGTCAGCGTTGCGGTGTAGACGATCGAGCCGCCTTCAGCGACCGAGCCCGTCGCGCTCAGCGACAAGTTAGTGGTGTCGACCGTGTCGGTCACAGTGGTGCTGACCGGCGTCTTGTCGGCCACGAGGTTTTCGTAGTTGCCGCCGCTGACGTTGGTGATGGCGTTGGTCAGTGGTGCGTGGCCAGTCAACGCGTCGTTCGGCGCGGTGGTGGTCGCGGTGCCGGTGGTCTGGCCAACTCCGATGGTGATGGTCTGACCGTTCGACAGGGTCACGACAACCGGCGAGCCGGTCACTGGAGCGCCGACAGTTGCGGTGTAGACGACGTTACCGCCCTCTGCCGCAGTGGTCGTTGCCGTCAACTTCACGGTGGTGGTATCGATGGTATCGGTGACGCTGGTGATAGCCGGAACAGTGCTCGGCACCAGGTTCTCGAAGTTGCCGCCACTAGCAGTCGAAATCGTCGCTTCGACTTTGCCGGCGTCTTTGTAAACGTCATCGGCCGGCGCTGCGACGGTTACGGTGCCAGTGGTTTTGCCCGCTTCGATGGTGATGACGGCGCCGTTGCTCAACGTTACGGTCACTGGCGAACCAGCGGCGTTGGTCAGCGTTGCGGTGTAAACAATCGAACCGCCTTCGGCCACAGAACCGGTCGCGGACAGCGACAGGTTGGTGGTGTCGACGGTGTCGGTCACAGTGGTGCTGACCGGGGTTTTGTCAGCCACGAGATTTTCGTAGTTGCCGCCGGTAACACCGGTAATCGCGTTGGTGATCGGCGCATGACCAGTCAATGCGTCGTTAGGCGCGGTGGTGGTCGCGGTGCCGGTGGTCTGGCCAACTCCGATGGTGATGGTCTGACCGTTGGCCAGCGTCACGGTGACTGGGGAGCCGGTGACCGGAGCGCCAACAGTGGCGGTGTAGGTGACGGTGCCACCTTCAGCAGCCGATTCGGTGGCGGTCAGTTTGACGGTGGTGGTATCGATGGTGTCGGTCACATTAGTGACGGCCGGAACAGTGCTCGGCACCAGGTTCTCGAAGTTGCCGCCAGTAGCAGTCGAAATAGTTGCTTCGACTTTGCCGGCGTCTTTGTAAACGTCGTCGGCCGGCGCTGCGACGGTTACGGTGCCGGTGGTTTTACCGGCCTCGATGGTGATCACGGCGCCGTTGCTCAACGTTACGGTGACTGGCGAGCCAGCGGCGTTAGTCAGCGTCGCGGTGTAAACAATCGAACCGCCCTCGGCCACAGAACCGGTCGCGGTCAGCGACAGATTGGTGGTGTCGACGGTGTCGGTCACGTTGGTCGAAACAGGGGTCTTGTCCGCTACCAGGTTCTCGTAATTGCCGCCGCTGACGCCGGTGATCGCATTGCTGATCGGCGCATGGCCGGTCAACGCGTCGTTCGGTGCAGTGGTGGTCACGGTGCCGGTGGTTTTGCCGACTTCGATGGTGATGTTCTGGCCGTTGGCCAAGGTCACGGTCACCGGAGCACCGGTCACTGGCGCGCCCACTGTCGCGGTGTAAGTAACAGTGCCGCCCTCAGCCGCCGACTCGGTCGCGGTGAGTTTGACGGTGGTGGTGTCGATGGTGTCGGTGACGTTGGTCACGGCTGGAACGGTGCTCGGCACCAGGTTCTCGAAATTGCCACCGGTGGCGGTCGCAATGGTCGCTTCGACTTTGCCGGCGTCCTTGTAGACGTCATCGGCTGGCGCCGCAACGGTCACAGTACCGGTGGTCTTGCCGGCCTCGATGGTAATCACCGCGCCGTTCGAAAGGGTCACGGTCACCGGCGTGCCGGCCGGGTTGGTCAGGGTTGCGGTGTAAACGATCGAACCGCCTTCAGCTACCGAATCGGTTGCGGTCAGGTTCAGGTTGGTGGTGTCAGTGGTGTCGGAAACCGCGGTGTCCGCGGACTTGCCGTCGACCACGAGTTTTTCGTAGTTGCCGCCGGTGGCGCCATCGATGGTCACGCTCAGCGAGCTGCCGCCGGCCAATGGGCTGTTCGGTGCCACAAAGTTTACCGAACCGCTGGTTTCACCGACGGCGATGGTGATGGTCTGGCCATTGGACAGGGTCACGACCACCGGCGTGCCAGTCACTGGCGCGGTCACGGTGGCGGTGTACACCACGGTTTCGCCTTCGGCGACGTTGGCGGTGGCAGTCAGCGACACGGTGGAGGTGTCGATGGTGTCGTTGACGGTAGTGACGGCCGGGACAGTGCTGGTGACGAGGTTTTCGAAGTCGCCACCGGTCGCGCCCTTGATGGTCGCTTCAACAGTGCCGGCGTCCTTGTAGACGTCGTCTTTCGGAGCGTCGACAGTCACGGTGCCGGTGGTTTTACCGGCCTCGATGGTGATCACCGAGCCGTTGCTCAGGGTCACGGTGACTGGCGAACCAGCAGCGTTGGTCAGGGTCGCGGTGTAGGTGATCTGACCGCCTTCGTTCACCGCGCCGGTCGCCGTCAGCGACAGATTGGTGGTGTCGACGGTGTCAGTCACGGTGGTGCTGACCGAGGTTTTGTCGGCCACGAGATTTTCGTAGTTACCGCCGGAAACGTTGGTGATCGAGTTGGTCAGCGGCGCATGCCCGGTCAACGCATCGTTCGGTGCCGTGGTGGTCACGGTGCCGGTGGTTTTACCCACTTCAATGGTGATGTTCTGACCGTTGGCAAGGGTCACCACAACCGGCGAACCGGTGACTGGCGCGCCGACAGTCGCGGTGTAAGTGACGGTGCCACCTTCAGCAGCAGACTCGGTCGCGGTCAGTTTGACCGTCGAGGTGTCGATGGTATCAGTGACGTCAGTAATGGCTGGCGTGGTGCTCGGCACCAGGTTCTCGAAGTTGCCGCCAGTCGCATCCTTGATGGTTACTTCGACTTTTCCGGCGTCTTTGTAGACGTCATCGGCTGGCGCAGCAACGGTCACGGTGCCCGTGGTTTTGCCCGCTTCGATGGTGATGGTCGAACCGTTCGACAGAGTCACTGTCACCGGCGTGCCGGCCGGGTTGGTCAGCGTCGCGGTGTAAACAATCGAACCGCCTTCGGCCACGGTGCCGGTCGCGCTCAGCGTTAGATCGGTGGTGTCGACGGTGTCGGTGACGGTGGTCGAAACCGGGGTTTTGTCGGCAACCAGATTCTCGTAATTGCCGCCGCTCACGTCGGTGATCGCGTTGCTCAGCGGTGTGTGGCCGTTCAGCGCATCGTTCGGTGCGGTCGTCGTAACGGTGCCGGTGGTTTTGCCGACTTCGATGGTGATGTTCTGGCCGTTGGCCAGGGTGACCACGACTGGCGAACCGGTTACCGGAGCGCCAACAGTGGCGGTGTAGGTGACGGTGCCACCTTCAGCAGCCGACTCGGTAGCGCTCAGCTTCACGGTGGTGGTGTCGATGGTATCGGTGACATCGGTCACGGCTGGAACGGTGCTTGGCACCAGGTTCTCGAAGTTGCCGCCAGTAGCGTCCTTGATGGTCACTTCGACTTTGCCGGCGTCCTTGTAGACGTCATCGGCGGGCGCAGCAACGGTCACGGTGCCGGTGGTTTTACCCGCTTCAATGGTGATCACCGAGCCATTCGAAAGCGTCACGGTCACCGGAGTACCGGCCGGGTTGGTCAGGGTCGCGGTGTAGGTGATCGAACCGCCCTCGGCGACCGAGTTGGTGGCGCTGAGGGACAGGTTGGTGGTGTCGACGGTGTCGGTGACACTGGTCGAAACCGGTGTCTTGTCGGCCACGAGGTTCTCGTAGTTGCCGCCGCTGACGCCGGTGATCGAGGTGTTCAGCGACGCCTGACCGTTCAGCGCATCGTTCGGCGCGGTGACGGTCACGGTGCCGGTGGTTTTACCCACTTCGATGGTGATGCTCTGACCGTTGGCCAACGTCACCACGACAGGCGAACCGGTCACGGGGGCACCGACGGTCGCCGTGTAAGTGACGGTGCCGCCTTCTGCCACGGTGGTGTCGGCCGTCAGTTTGACGGTTGTGGTGTCGATGGTGTCGGTGACGTCAGTGACCGCAGGCGTGGTGCTCGGAACGAGGTTCTCGAAGTTGCCGCCGGTGGCGTCCTTGATGGTGACTTCGACCTTGCCGGCGTCTTTGTAGACGTCATCGGCTGGCGCAGCAACGGTCACGGTGCCAGTGGTCTTGCCTGCTTCGATGGTGATCACCGAACCGTTGGAAAGGGTCACGGTGACTGGCGTGCCTGCCGGGTTGGTCAGGGTCGCGGTGTAGACGATCGAACCGCCTTCAGCCACAGACCCGGTTGCGCTCAACGTCAGGTTGGTGGTGTCGACGGTGTCGGTGACCGACGTCACGGCCGGGGTTTTATCTGCGACGAGGTTTTCGTAGTTGCCGCCGCTGGCGCCGTCGATTTTCACGCTCAGCGTGTTGCCGCCAGCCAGTGCATCGTTCGGTGCGGTGAAGTTGACGCTGCCGCTGCTGGCGCCGACCGGGATGGTGATAGTCTGGCCGTTGGAGAGGGTCACCACAACCGGCGCGCCGGTAACTGGCGCGGTCACGGAAGCGGTGTAAACCACTACGCCGCCTTCAGTAGTGCTGGCGGTGGCAGTCAGGGAAACGGTGCTGTTATCGATGGTGTCGGTCACGTCGGTGACGGCCGGGGTCTTGTCGACCACCAGGTTTTCGAAGTTGCCGCCCGTGGTCTTGGTGATGCTCGCATCGACCTTGCCGGCGTCCTTGTAGACGTCATCGGCCGGTGCTGCGACGGTCGCGGTGCCGGTGGTCGCGCCCTTGGCGATGTTGATTACTGCGCCATTGCTCAGGGTCACGCTCATGGCCGTGCCGGCCGGGTTGGTCAGCGTTGCGGTGTAGACGATCGAGCCGCCCTCGGCGACCGACCCGGTGGCGCTCAGGCTGATATTGGTGGTGTCGACCGTGTCGGTAACGGTGGTGACCACGGCCGAGCGGTTGGCATCGACCAGCTCGAAATTGCCGCCGCTGTGGCTGGCAATCGCGGTCTGTACCTTGCCGCCGTCGATGTACGGAGTATTGGCAGGCGCGGCGAAATTCACCGAACCGCTGGTGGCGCCGGCAGCGATGTTGATCACCGCGCCGTTGGCCAGGGTCACGGTCATGGCGGTGCCGGCCGGATTGCTCAGGGTCGCGGTGTAGGTGATCTGGCCACCTTCGCTGACGGTGTCGCTGGCGCTGAGGGTCAGCGTGGTTTTGTCGACGGTGTCATTGACGGTGGTGCTGACCGGGGTCTTGCTGACGTCGAGTTTCTCGAAGTTGCCGCCAGTGGCATCGGTCATGGTCACGGTGAGCTTGCTGACGTCTTTGTACACGTCATCGCTCGGCGCGGCGATGGTCACCGAACCGCTGGTTTTGCCAGCCTCGATGGTGATGGTCTGACCGTTGCTCAGGTTGACGGTCACCGGCGTTTGCGCTGCGTTGGTCAGGGTCGCGGTGTAAGTGATCGAGGTGCCTTCGAGCACATAGCTTTCAGCGCTGAGGGTCAGGTGCGTGGTGTTGATCGTGTCGGCGACGTTGGTCACTGCTGGCGTCGGATTGGCCACCAGGTTTTCGAAATTGCCGCCGGTGGTTTCCTTGATGGTCACTTCGACTTTGCCGGCGTCTTTGTAGACGTCATCGGCAGGCGCAGGAACGGTCACGGTGCCGGTGGTCTTGCCGGCGTCGATGGTGATGGTCGAACCGTTGCTCAGGGTCACGGTCACCGGGGTGCCGGCCGGGTTGGTCAGCGTCGCGGTGTAGACGATCTGCCCGCCTTCGTTGACGTTGCCGGTGGCGGTCAGCGAAACGGTGGTGGTGTCGACGGTATCGGTCACGGTGGTGCTGACCGGGGTTTTGTCGGCGACCAGATTTTCGTAGTTGCCGCCGCTGACGTTGGTGATCGCGTTGGTCAGCGGTGCATGGCCGGCCAGCACATCGTTCGGTGCGGTGGTGGTCACGGTGCCGGTGGTTTTGCCGACTTCGATGGTGATGCTCTGACCGTTGGCCAGGGTCACGACGACAGGCGAACCGGTCACTGGCGCACCAACAGTCGCGGTGTAGGTGACGGTGCCGCCTTCAGCAGCGGTTTCGGTGGCGGTCAGTTTCACCGTCGAGGTGTCGATGGTGTCAGTGACGTCGGTCACCGCTGGAACGGTGCTTGGTACCAGGTTCTCGAAGTTGCCGCCGGTGGCGTCCTTGATAGTGACTTCGACTTTGCCGGCGTCTTTGTAAACGTCATCGGCCGGTGCTGCGACGGTCACGGTGCCGGTGGTTTTACCGGCTTCGATGGTGATCACCGAGCCATTGCTCAAGGTCACGGTCACCGGGGTGCCGGCCGGGTTGGTCAGGGTCGCGGTGTAAACGATCGAACCGCCTTCTGCCACGGTGCCGGTGGCGCTGAGCGTCAGGTTGGTGGTGTCGACGGTGTCGGTGACGGTGGTGCTGACCGGGGTTTTATCGGCAACGAGGTCTTCATAGTTGCCACCGCTGACGCCGGTGATCGCGTTGGTCAACGGTGCATGGCCATTCAGCGCATCGTTGGGTGCGGTGGTGGTCACGGTGCCGGTGGTTTTACCCACTTCGATGGTGATGTTCTGGCCGTTGGCCAGAGTCACGACCACAGGTGAACCGGTGACTGGCGCACCCACGGTAGCGGTGTAGGTGACGGTGCCGCCTTCAGCCGCAGTCTCGGTTGCAGTCAGCTTAACGGTCGAAGTGTCGATGGTGTCGGTGACGTCGGTCACCGCTGGCGTGGTGCTTGGCACCAGGTTCTCGAAGTTGCCGCCGGTGGCGTCCTTGATAGTCACTTCGACTTTGCCGGCGTCTTTGTAGACGTCATCGGCAGGTGCAGCGACAGTCACGGTGCCTGTGGTTTTACCGGCCTCGATGGTGATCACCGAGCCATTGCTCAGGGTCACGGTGACCGGGGTGCCGGCCGGGTTGCTCAAGGTCGCGGTGTAAACGATCGAACCGCCTTCAGCCACAGTGCCGGTGGCGCTGAGGGTCAGGTTGGTGGTGTCGACGGTGTCGGTGACCGTGGTCGAAACCGGAGTTTTGTCTGCAACGAGGTCTTCGTAGTTGCCACCGCTGACGTTGGTGATCGAGTTGGTCAGCGGTGCATGACCATTCAGCGCATCGTTCGGTGCGGTGGTGGTCACGGTGCCGGTGGTTTTGCCGACTTCGATGGTGATGTTCTGGCCGTTGGCCAGGGTGACCACGACTGGCGAACCGGTGACCGGCGCGCCGACAGTGGCGGTGTAGGTGACGGTGCCACCTTCAGCAGCCGACTCGGTGGCGGTCAGTTTGACGGTGGTGGTGTCGACGGTATCGGTGACGTCGGTCACTGCCGGAACGGTGCTCGGCACCAGGTTCTCGAAATTGCCGCCCGTTGCATCCTTGATGCTGACTTCAACTTTACCGGCGTCTTTATAGACGTCATCGGCTGGCGCTGCGACGGTCACGGTGCCGGTGGTTTTACCCGCTTCGATGGTGATGACAGAACCATTCGAGAGTGTCACGGTGACAGGCGAACCTGCTGCGTTGGTCAGAGTCGCGGTGTAAGTGATCTGGCCGCCTTCAGCCACAGAACCGGTGGCGCTCAGCGACAGGTTGGTGGTGTCAGCAACATCGGTAACAGTGGTTGAAACCGGCGTCTTGTCGGCCACCAGATCTTCGTAATTACCACCCGTAACACCGGTGATCGAGTTGGTCAGCGGCGCATTGCCGGTCAACGCGTCATTTGGCGCGGTGGTGGTCACGGTGCCTGTGGTTTTGCCGACTTCGATGGTGATGCTCTGGCCGTTGGCCAGAGTCACGGTGACCGGCGAACCGGTGACTGGCGCGCCAACGGTGGCGGTGTAGGTGACCGTGCCGCCTTCAGCGACGGAGGTATCGGCAGTCAATTTAACGGTCGAGGTGTCGATGGTATCGGTGACTTCGGTCACGGCTGGAACGGTGCTCGGCACCAGATTCTCGAAGTTGCCGCCCGTTGCATCCTTAATGATCACTTCGACTTTGCCGGCGTCTTTATAAACGTCATCGGCCGGTGCAGGGACGGTCACAGTGCCGGTGGTCTTGCCCGCATCGATGGTGATCACCGAGCCGTTGCTCAGAGTCACGGTTACCGGTGTGCCGGCAGGATTGGTCAGGGTTGCCGTGTAAACGATCGAACCACCTTCGGCCACAGTTCCGGTCGCTGTCAGCGACAGGTTGGTATCGTCGATCGAGTCGGTAATGGTCGTGGTCGCTGGCGTGGTGTTCGGCACCAGGTTTTCGAAGTTGCCGCCGCTGGTACCGGTAATCGTGGTGCTGACGGTGCTGCCATTGTTGTAGACGTCATTGGCCGCAGTCGGCACGTTGACGCTGCCGGTGGTTTTGCCGGCCTCAATGGTGATGGTCGAACCGTTCGACAGGGTGATCGTCACCGGCGTTTGCGCCGGGTTGGTCAGGGTCGCGGTGTAAGTGATCTGGCCACCTTCGACGACAGTACCGGTAGCGGTCAGGCTCACACTGGTGGTGTCGATCGAATCGGTAACGGTGGTAGTCGCTGGCGTCGTGTTCGGCACCAGGTTCTCGAAGTTGCCGCCGGTTGCACCGGTAATCGTGGTGCTGACGGTGCCGCTATTGTTGTAGACGTCGTTCGCTGCGGTCGGCACGTTGACGCTGCCGCTGGTCTGACCCGCGCCGATGGTGATGATCGAACCGTTCGACAGGGTGACGGTCACCGGTGTCTGTGCCGGGTTGGTCAGCGTTGCGGTGTAAGTGATCTGGCCACCCTCGACCACTGTGCCGGTGGCGGTCAGGGTCAGGTTGGTGGTGTCGATCGAGTCGGTGATGGTGGTCACCGCTGGCGTCGGGTTCGGCACCAGGTTCTCGAAGTTGCCGCCAGTGGCACCGGTGATGGTGGTGGTGACGGTACTGCCGTTGTTATAGACGTCGTTGGCCGGCGTCGGCACGTTGACAGTGCCGGTGGTCTGGCCTGCGCCGATGGTGATGGTCGAGCCGTTCGACAGGGTGACGGTCACCGGCGTCTGCGCCGGATTGGTCAGGGTCGCGGTGTAAGTGATCTGCCCGCCTTCGGTGACACTCGGCCCCGCCGTCAGGGTGACGGTGGTGGTGTCGATGGTGTCGGTGACCTGCGTCGTCGCCGGAGTGGTCGGCGGGGTCACGGTGATGCCGTTGCCGCCCGTGGTGCCGGTGACGGTCACGTCGATTTGGGTCGGGTCGTTATAAACCGTGTCGTTCGGCGCCAGCGGCACGTTGACGGTGCCGGTGGTGGAACCGGCCGGAATCACGATCACCGCGCCGTTGGACAGGGTGATGGTCAGGTCGGTCAGCGGTGCCTGGGTCAGGGTCGCGGTATACACCAGCACGCCGCCGGCTTCGGTGATGGTCGGCGTGGCGCTGAGGCTCAGGGTCGACTCACGCAGGGCGTTGGTGGTGGTATCGGTGGTCTGCCCGCCGGTGATGTTTTGCGCGGCCTGACCTGCAGAGTTAATGCCTGCGGTCGGGAAGCCAATGGTCGGGTCGACGCGGCCAGCGGTGGCGTCGAGCATCACGAAGCTGTGGCCACCCCCGGCGGCACCGCCAGTGCCTGCGGCGCTCGGGCCGGCAGCGGTGGCTTCAAGGGCGGTGGTCGGGTCGACACCGGCGGCGATGGCTTGCTGCAGTTCTGCTACCGACGGCGCAGCCTGCGCGGTGGCTTCAGCCAAGTCGGTGCTGGAGTCGGGCGCGCTGGCGCTCCACTGGGTTTCGCGGCCCAGGTCGAGTGTGCGGCCATCCGCCAGCTCAAGCGACACGGCGCCGGAGAGGCCGGTGTCGATCTGGTCGCCGACATACAGGCGATCGCCTTCAACGAGTACGCGACGTACGCCCTCTGGAGACACCACGAATACCTGACCAACAATGCTTTTGACGATGGCAACAACACTGCTCATTGAAGACTCTCCGGGGTGTCACGTTCAGTTGACTTCCATGGACCTGATGGCATGGGCGCCGATTCAGTCTGGACGTACTTTAAAAATTTGCGAAACAAGTTTGACGCGTCTATTCGTCAATAATTTGGCTAGATTCTTTCGCTATTAACTTTATGCCAAACTATTGACCTTATGGGTGCCATCCTAAACAATCGCCCCACTAATGTCACATTGATATTTCCGCGGCGACCTGTCCTTCAGCGTGTGATCCAGTTCCTGTTTTGAACTTTCCGACATACGGTCAATCTGGTTGCCATCATCCGACGCAGCGCCACGTTTTGCTGTGATTCAAGACAAGAAGTTCTGGGAAATTCCTACCATGCGTTCGCCCCTGTTTCTGGCTGTACCTTTCGCTCTCGCCGCCTCTTTTGTACAAGCACAATCCTTACCAGAAGCCATGCAACAGGCATTGGATGTCCATCCGGAAATCCAGGCAGGGGTCAACAGTCGTTTGGCCGCGGATTATCAATTAAAGGCAGCGAAAGGGGGATACCTGCCCAAGGTCGATCTGCTCGGCGGTTATGGCCGTGAAGGCACCGACAGCGTCACCACCCGTGCCGCCGGTAACAACAACCACTGGGAAACCCTGAACCGCAGCGAGTCAAGTTTACGTCTCTCGCAAATGGTTTTTGACGGTTTTGCCACGTCCAGCGAGGTCGGGCGTCAACAAGCCACCGTCAACTCCCGCGCTTATTCCTTGCTCGGCACTTCCGAGCGCACCGCGCTGACCGTTGCCCAGGTCTACCTGGACGTGCTGACCCGTCGCGAATTCGTGCGTCTGGCCGAAGAAAACCTCAAGAGCCACCAGCGCATCTACGACCAGATCCAGTTGCGCACCCAGCGCGGCGTCGGCAGCGGTGCCGACCTTGATCAGGCCGAAGCGCGGATGGCCCAGGCCCGCAACAACCTGATCACCGAGCAGACCAACCTCGCGGACTCGGAAACCAATTTCCTCAGCGCCGTCGGCCAGATGCCCGATCAACTGGAGCGTCCGGCGCCGTTCATCGCGATGATGCCGGCCAACCTCAATGAAGCGCGTACGCAGATGCTGGAAAACAGCCCGATCCTGCGTTCGGCCGAGTCCGACATCGCCGCTGCCGAGAAGCAGTACGAAACCGCCAAGTCGACCTTCTACCCACGTTTCGACGCCGAACTGGGCCGCACCGCCGATAACGACCTCGATGGCCAGAACGGTCACAACAACGAGTGGCAAGCCATGCTGCGCATGCGCTTCAACCTCTATTCGGGCGGCAGCAACAAGGCCGATCTGGAATCCAAGTCGTACCTGTCGAACCAGGCGCTGGACATCCGCAACAACGCCCTGCGCCAGTTGAACGAAGAGCTGGGCCTGGCTTGGAACGCCTTGAACAATGCCAACGCGCAGGTGCCGATCGCGCAGCAATACGTTGATCACAGCACCGCCGTGCGCACCGCTTACCAGCGTCAGTTCAGCCTCGGCGAACGCACCCTGCTCGATTTGCTCGACAGCGAAAACGAGTTGTTCACCGCGTCGCGGCGTCTGGCTGACATCAAAAACATTCAGTTATTTACTCAGTACCGAATCAAGGCGACCATGGGCGAATTGCTCAGAAGCCAGGGAGTGGTCGCACCGTTGGCATCCGTTGTGCAGAACGACGTGAAGCCCAAGGTTCAGCTGCCTGGGATGAATTGAGTTGTCCCTTTTCAACTGTTAAGAGTGTCGAGCGTGGAATCAGAAGTCAGTCGAGTTCATCTCAGTCATGATCCACGCGCGTTGCACGACGATCCGTTACTGGACGGTCTGCTTGCCCTTTGCATGCTGCACCAGAAGCCTGCCAGCGCGGCGATGTTGACAACCGGCCTGCCGCTGCCCAAACAACGCTTGAGTGTCGAGTTGCTGCCCCGCGCGGCGGCTCGCGCCGGCCTGCAAGGTCGAGTGCTGCAGCGCAAACTGGAAGAAATTCCGGCGATCGCCATGCCCGCGTTGCTGCTGCTCAAGGATGGCCGCAGCGCCGTCCTGCTCGGTTGGCAGGGTGACAATGAAGCGCGGGTGTTGCTCAGCGAAACCGACGGCGGCGAGTCCATCGTCAGCCGTGAGCTGCTCGCCGACGACTACACCGGCAAAGTCTTCTTCGCCCAGCCGCAACACAAATTCGACGTCAACCACGGCACGCTGATTCCGCGCGCCCGCTCGTGGTTCCGCGACACCCTCAAGCGTTCGCGCTGGCTGTACGCCGATGCGATTGCCGCGAGTTTCCTGATCAACATCATTGCGATGGCCGCGCCGCTGTTCGTGATGAACGTCTACGACCGCGTGGTGCCGAACCAGGCCGAAGCGACGTTGTGGGTATTGGCCCTCGGTATTACTGGCGCCTATATTTTCGACCTGATCCTCAAGAGCCTGCGCAGCCTCTGCCTGGACCTGGCCGGGAAGAAAACCGACCTGATCATCTCGGCGACGCTGTTCGAACGCATCGTCGGCATGGCGATGAAATACCGCCCGGCGCGGGTCGGCAGCTTTGCGCAAAACATCCACGAGTTTCAGAGCCTGCGCGACTTCCTTGCCTCGCTGACCCTGACCAGCCTGATCGATCTGCCGTTCACTATCCTCATCTTTATTGTCATCGCCATTCTCGGCGGGCATCTGGTGTGGATTCCGGTGTTGGCGTTCCCGATTGCCCTGGCCATCGGCTACGCGTTGCAGAAACCGCTGGTGGCAACCATGGAACGCACCATGGCCCTCGGCGCCGAGCGCCAGTCGAGCCTGATTGAAACCCTCGCCGGCCTCGACGCGGTCAAGGTCAACAACGCCGAGAGCGAGCGTCAGTACCAGTGGGAGCAGACCATCGGCACCCTCAGCCGCCTCGAACTGCGGGTGAAAATGCTCTCCGGCCTGGCGATGAACATCACCTTGCTGATCCAGCAACTGGCCGGGGTGATCATGATCGTCTTCGGCGTGTACCAGATCATTGATGGTCACTTGAGCATGGGCGGTCTGATTGCCTGCTACATGCTCAGCGGTCGCGCGCTGAGCCCGTTGGCCTCGCTGTCCGGTCTGCTCACGCGCTATCAACAGGCGCGGGTGACCATGACTTCGGTCGATCAAATGATGGAGCTGCCGCAAGAGCGCAATTTCGAAGAGCGTCCGCTGAGCCGCAAGGTGTTGCAGGGTGCCATCGAATGCCGCCAGCTCAACTTCACCTACCCGGAACAACAGAACCCGGCGCTGAAGAACATCAACCTGGTGATCCGTCCCGGCGAAAAAATCGGCATCATCGGCCGCAGCGGCTCGGGCAAAAGCTCGCTGGCCAAACTGCTGGTGGGCCTGTATCAGCCGGACGACGGCGCGCTGTTGGTCGACGGTGTGGACATCCGCCAAATCGACGTCAGCGAACTGCGCTACAACATCGGCTACGTACCGCAAGACATCCAACTGCTGGCGGGCACCCTGCGTGACAACCTGGTGTCCGGCGCACGCTATGTAGAAGACGAGTTGGTGCTGCAAGCCGCCGAACTGGCTGGCGTCCACGAATTCGCCCGTCTGCACCCGCAAGGCTATGAGCTGCAAGTCGGTGAGCGCGGGCAGAATCTGTCCGGTGGCCAACGACAAAACGTCGCGCTGGCCCGAGCGCTATTGCTCAATCCGCCGATCCTGTTGATGGATGAACCCACCAGCGCGATGGACAACACCGGCGAAGAACGCCTCAAGCAACGCCTCGCCGCCGTGATCGAAAACAAGACCGTGGTGCTGGTCACGCACCGGGCTTCACTGTTGTCGCTGGTCGATCGTCTGCTGGTGATCGACCGTGGACAAATTCTCGCCGATGGCCCGAAAGCCGCCGTGATGGAAGCGTTGAAGAAGGGGCAGATCAGTGTTGCTTAAGTCGGGTTTCAAGGATTCGATTCGTCGCTACTTCAAGGGCTCGGCATCGTTGCAGGGCCAGCCACTGCCGGAGGTCAACAAGGCGCTGATCGAGGACGCCCCGCGCGTCGTGCGCCTGACCATCTGGGCGATCATCGGCTTCTTCGTCTTCCTCATGCTCTGGGCCAACTTCGCCGTGATCGACGAAGTGACCAAGGGCGACGGCAAGGCGATTCCGTCGTCGAAGATTCAGAAAATCCAGAACCTTGAGGGCGGGATCGTCTCTGAACTGTTCGTCAAGGAAGGCCAGATCGTCGAAGCCGGCGCACCGCTGATTCGTCTCGACGACACGCGATTTGCTTCCAACGTCGGTGAAACCGAGGCCGATCGCCTGTCGATGCTGCTGCGCGTTGAGCGTCTGAGCGCCGAAGTCGATGATCGTCCGCTGAATTTCCCCGAGGACGTGCTCAAGGCTGTGCCGGGACAGGCGAAAAGCGAAGAGTCGCTGAACATCAGCCGCCGTCAGCAGTTGCACGACGAGATCGGTGGTTTGCAGGAGCAGTTGATTCAGCGTCAGCAAGAGCTGCGCGAATTCGCTTCCAAGCAAGCGCAGTATCGTCAGCAACTCGGCTTGCAGCGTCAGGAAATCAACATGTCCGAGCCGCTGGTGGCGCAGGGTGCGGTGTCCCCGGTGGAAGTCTTGCGTCTCAAGCGTGCCGAGGTGGAAACCCGTGGTCAGCTCGATGCAACGACGCTGGCGATACCGCGTGCCGAATCGGCGATCAAGGAAGTGCAGCGCAAGATCGACGAAACGCGCGGCAAATTCCGCAGCGAAGCGCTGACCCAACTCAACGAAGCGCGCACCGACCTGAACAAGGCCAGCGCCACCGGCAAGGCGCTGGAAGACCGCGTCAGCCGTACGCTGGTGACCTCGCCGGTGCGCGGTATCGTCAACAAGTTGCTGGTCAACACCATCGGCGGCGTGATCCAGCCGGGCAGCGACATGGTTGAAATCGTACCGCTGGATGACACCTTGCTGGTCGAAGCGAAGATCCGTCCGCAGGACATTGCGTTCCTGCACCCGGGGCAGGAAGCGATCGTCAAATTCACTGCGTACGACTACACCATTTACGGCGGGCTGAAGGCCCAGCTGGAGCAGATCGGTGCCGATACCATCACCGACGAAGACAAGAAAACCACTTACTACATCATCAAGGTGCGCACTGAACGCAGCCACCTCGGCACGGACGAGAAGCCATTGCTGATCATCCCGGGGATGGTCGCGTCGGTGGACATCATCACCGGCAAGAAGTCGGTGTTGAGCTACCTGCTCAAACCGATCATCCGCGCGCGGGCCGAGGCGTTACACGAACGCTGATCCCCCAATAATCCTGTAGGAGCTGTCGAGTGGAACGAGGCTGCGATCTTTTGATCCTGTTTTTTAACAGCAGAATCAAAAGATCGCAGCGTGCCGCAGCTCCTACAGGGATGTCCGCAAAGTGTGAATAAGTGACAAAAACCGTCACTCACCATCCAGTCCATTCCGCCATATCGTTATTCATTAACGGTATTTAATTTCCAATTCTTATAGCTATAAAGTCATCCCCTGCGTACCTGCCGACCAATCGGCGCGCCGCACGACCTGAACCAACACGCAATCCAGCGTGAGTGTCTGATCGACGAGCGCGCCCGTGAGCGCGCCGTGCGTGGGAGATGGAAAGATGTCCGCAGCTACTGCTTCCCCTGGCGTCGCGACCGCCGCGCCGCAAACCTTCGAGATTCGTCCCTTCAGCGGTGCCGTTGGCGCCGAGATCATTGGCCTTGACCTCACCCGGCCGATCAATGATCAGGACTTTGCGCGCATCCATCGCGCGCACCTTGATCACCACGTCGTGGTGTTCCGCGACCAGCAGATCACCCCGCAACAGCAGATCGACTTCAGCCGCCGCTTCGGTGTGCTGCAGATCCATGTGCTCAAGCAGTTCCTGCTGGCCGACCACCCGGAAATCCTCATCGTTTCCAACATCATCGAAAACGGCCAGAACATCGGCCTCGGCGATGCCGGCAAATTCTGGCACTCCGACCTCTCCTATAAATCGCTGCCAAGCCTCGGCTCGATGCTTCACGCACAGGAGTTGCCAGAGGAGGGCGGCGACACGCTGTTCGCCGACATGCACAAAGCCTGGGACAACTTGCCCGAAGCGTTGCGCAAAGCGGTCGAAGGCCGCAGCGCCGCGCACTCCTACACGGCGCGTTACAGCGAGACCAAATTCGAAGGCAACTGGCGCCCGACCCTGACCCCGGAGCAACTCGCCCAAGTCGCGGAAGTGGTGCACCCGGTGGTGCGCACGCACCCGGAAAACGGCCGCAAGGCGCTGTTCGTCAGCGAGGGTTTCACCACGCGCATCGTCGGCCTGCCGGATGACGAAAGCCAGCAACTGCTGAGCGAGCTGTACGCCCACAGCGTGCTGCCGCAAAACATCTACCGCCACCAGTGGCAGCCCCACGACCTGGTGTTCTGGGACAACCGTTCGCTGATTCACCTTGCCGCCGGTTGCCCCGCGCACCTGCGCCGCAAGCTGTATCGCACGACCATTCAGGGCGACGCGCCTTTCTGATTCGCCGGAGATTGATCACATCATGAACGCTCCCTTGCCAGGCCACGCGGCCAGCAACCCGGTCGCCCGCAGCGAAGCGCTGCTGGCCGTCGATCACGTCAGCCTCGAATACCGCACGCCGCAACGTGTGGTGCGCGCCACTCACCAAGTCAGTTTTGAAATCGACCCGGCCGATCGCTACGTGCTGCTCGGCCCGTCCGGCTGCGGCAAATCTACCTTGCTCAAAGCGGTCGCCGGGTTCATTCAGCCATGTGAAGGCGAGATCCGTCTGCAAGGCCAGCGCGTCGACGCGCCGGGGCCAGACCGGATTGTGGTGTTTCAGGAATTCGATCAACTGCCGCCGTGGAAAACCGTCAAACAGAACGTGATGTTTCCACTGCTGGCCTCGCGCACGCTGAAGAAAAAAGAGGCCGAAGACCGTGCGCTGCACTATCTGGACAAGGTCGGTCTGGCGGCGTTTGCCGACGCTTATCCGCATACGCTGTCCGGCGGCATGAAAGCGCGCGTGGCAATTGCCCGGGCGTTGGCGATGCAGCCGAAAATCCTCTTGATGGACGAACCGTTCGCCGCACTCGATGCGCTGACCCGCCGCAAGATGCAGGAAGAATTGCTGCTGCTTTGGGAAGAAGTGCGCTTCACCTTGTTGTTCGTCACGCACTCGATTGAAGAGGCGTTGGTAGTCGGCAATCGCATCCTTTTGCTGTCGCCACATCCGGGGCGGGTGCGCGCCGAAGTGCACAGCCATCAATACGATTTGCACAGCCTCGGTGGCGTGGCGTTTCAGGAATCGGCGCGGCGCATTCATCGTTTGCTGTTCGATGAAGGCCAGTCGCCGGAAACCGAGCGTGACCACGACTTCAACGACATTCGCATCGCCTATTGAGCGGCCAGGAGGACTACCCGATGAGCCATTCATCATCTGTGCGTGAAGAGTTCGAAATTGTTTTAGAGCCGCTGACCGAAGTGCCGGTCGAGCGAGAGCTGTCGCTCGGCACGCGGCTGTGGCAACAGGGCTGGCTGCGTAAAAGTCTGATCCTGATTGTGCTCGCTGTCGTGTGGGAAGTGGTCGCGCGGATTCAGAACAACGACCTGATGCTGCCGAGTTTCCTGCAGACCAGCCATGCGCTGTTCGATGGTGTGCTCAGCGGTGAACTGCTGGCCAAGGTGTGGATCTCGTTGGTGGTGCTGATCAAGGGTTATCTGATTGGCATTGTGCTGGCGTTTGCCTTGACCACCTTGGCGGTGTCGACGCAGTTGGGCCGCGATCTGCTGAGCACGATGACCTCGATGTTCAACCCGCTGCCGGCGATTGCCTTGTTGCCCTTGGCGCTGCTGTGGTTTGGTCTGGGGCAGAACAGCCTGATTTTCGTGTTGGTGCATTCGGTGTTGTGGGCGCTGGCGTTGAACACTTATGCAGGGTTTCTCGGGGTTTCCGAGACGCTGCGCATGGCTGGGCGCAATTACGGTTTGAAGGGTTTGCGGCTGGTGTTGTTCATCCTGATCCCGGCGGCGCTGCCGTCGATTCTGGCCGGGTTGAAAATTGGCTGGGCGTTCGCCTGGCGCACGTTGATCGCGGCGGAGTTGGTGTTTGGCGCGACCAGTGGCAAGGGTGGGCTGGGCTGGTACATCTTCCAGAATCGCAACGAGCTGTACACCGACAAGGTGTTTGCCGGGTTGGCGGTGGTGATTCTGATCGGGTTGCTGGTGGAGAATCTGGTGTTCGACACGCTGGAACGCGTGACCGTGAAGCGTTGGGGGATGCAGCGCTGACCTGAAAAGATCGCAGCCTTCGGCAGCTCCTACAGGGGATCGCATTCCATGTAGGAGCTGCCGAAGGCTGCGATCTTTTGATCTGCTAGCATTGCACCCAGATCAATCCTGATTAGCCATGAGTGCTCAGCATGCAACTCCCGGACATGAACCTTCTGGTCGCCCTCGACGCGTTGCTCGACGAGGGCAGTGTGGTCGGCGCCGCGCGGCGGATGAACCTCAGCCCGGCCGCCATGAGCCGCACCCTGACGCGGATCCGCGAAGCCATCGGCGACCCGATTCTGGTGCGCGCCGGCCGCGGCCTGGTGCCAACCCCCAAGGCGCTGGAGTTGCGCGAACAGGTGCGCGACGTGGTCGAGCAGGCTGCGTTGCTGTTTCGCTCGGCCGATGCGGTGGAGTTGGGCACGTTGCGCCGGCGTTTCAGCATTCGCGCCAATGACTTTTTCATTGGCGTATATGGCGGCAAGCTGTTCGACACGCTGGATCAACTGGCGCCGCATTGCGAGCTGCGTTTCGTCCCGGAGGGTGATGGCGATGATGAAGCGCTGCGTGAAGGGCGCATCGACCTGAGCGTCAGCAACACTCGCCCGGTCTCCCCGGAAGTGAAAGTGCAGAACCTGTTTTCCACGCATTTCGTTGGCTTGGTGCGTGAAGATCATCCGTTGCTCGATGGCGAAATTACCGCCGAACGCTACGCCGGGTTTTCGCACATCAGCATGTCGCGACGCGGTATCGCCCGTGGCCCGATTGATACCGCGCTGAACGCGTTGGGCCTGGAGCGGCGGGTGGCGGTCATCGCGCCGAGTTTCCATGCGGCGATGTTTGCTTTGCCTGATTCCGATCTGATCTTGCCCGTACCTAAAGAGGCGCTGCTCAGCGTACGCCGGCTCGGATTGAAGCTGCGTTCGTTCGACCTGCCAATCCCGTTGCCGACGTTGATGCTGACTCAGGCCTGGCATCCGCGCTTTGATAAAGATCCGGCGCACCGCTGGTTGCGAGAGACACTCAAGGCCTGCTGCGACGAGACGTGGCTGGCGGCACAACCCTGAAGATCAAAAGATCGCAGCCTGCGGCAGCTCCTACATTGGAATGCATATTCCTGTAGGAGCTGCCGCAGGCTGCGATCTTTCGCTTTTAATGATTGCGTCTGGCGCACTTATAAGCTGCCAATAAGTCAATTTTCGTCATTGCCAAGCCCGACTAAGATGCTCCGGTATTTTTCCCTCCGGAGTGTGTATTCATGACATCCCTGACGGCGGCAGCGTCCATCGCTGCGGCCAGCCCGGCGAAGGCGGTGACGCCACCGGAGTTCGGGGCGCGGATCATCATCGGCCTGGTCGGCGTGCTGCTGGCGGTATTGGTGTCGGGCCTCAACGAGATGGTGACCAAGGTTGCCCTCGCCGACATTCGCGGTGCGTTGCACATCGGCTACGACGAAGGCACTTGGCTGGTCGCCAGCTACACCGCCACCTCAGTCGCGGCCATGGCCTTCGCGCCGTGGTGCTCGGTGACCTTCTCGTTGCGCCGCTTCACCCTCTGCGCGATCGGCTTGTTCACCTTGCTCGGCGTGCTGTGCCCGTTCGCACCGAACTACGAAAGCCTGCTGCTGATGCGCATCCTGCAAGGTCTGGCCGGCGGCGCATTGCCGCCGATGCTGATGACCGTCGCCCTGCGCTTTTTGCCAGCGAACATCAAACTGTACGGCTTGGCCGGCTATGCATTGACGGCGACATTCGGCCCGGGCCTCGGTACGCCGCTGGCCGGTTTGTGGACTGAATACGTCGGCTGGCAGTGGACGTTCTGGCAAATCATCGTGCCGTGCCTGATTGCCATGGCCGCCGTCGCGTATGGCTTGCCGCAGGATCCGCTGCGCCTGGAGCGCCTCAAGTCGTTCAACTGGAAAGGCCTGCTGCTGGGTTTTCCGGCGATCTGCATGCTGGTGATCGGTCTGTTGCAGGGCAATCGACTGGACTGGTTCGAGTCGAGCCTGATCTGTGGATTGCTCGGTGCCGGCTCGCTGCTGTTGGTGGCGTTCCTGATCAATGAATGGTCGCAGCCGATTCCGTTTTTCAAGTTGCAGATGCTCGGTATCCGCAACCTGTCGTTCGCCTTGATGACCCTGGCCGGGGTGCTGATAGTTCTGCAGGCGGTGGTGTTGATTCCGTCGAGTTATCTGGCGCAGGTGCAGGGTTATCGGCCGGCGCAGACTGCCCCGATCATGCTGATCGCTGCATTGCCGCAACTGATTGCGCTGCCGATGGTGGCAGCGTTGTGCAACCTGCGCTGGGTCGACTGCCGCTGGGTGCTTGGCATCGGTTTGAGCATGTTGACGTTGTCCTGCCTGGGCGGATCGCTGCTGACTTCTGAATGGATTCGCGACAATTTCTACGTCCTGCAATGGCTGCAGATCTTCGGTCAACCGATGTCGGTGTTGCCGCTGTTGATGTTGTCCACCGGCAGCATCCAGCCGCAGGACGGGCCGTTCGCCTCGGCGTGGTTCAACACGGTAAAAGGCTTGGCGGCCGTGGTCGCTACCGGGGTGATCGAAGCGCTGACCACCGCGCGTCTGCATTTCCACTCGACCATGTTGGTCGACAACCTCGGTAATTCGCCGCTGGCCGATCACAGCGATCCGGGCCTCGCCCATCGCCTGCACGAACAGGCTGTGGTGCTGACTTCTTCCGATCTCTATGTGTGCATGGCTGGCGTCGCAGTGGCGCTGATCCTGCTGATTTTCTGGCTGCCGACGCGGATCTTTCCGCCACGCGCGCCGACCTGATTGCTTCACTGAAACAGAAGGTTTTTATGACGACTCAAGCAAAGCAAAAACTCGCGGTGGCCATCGCCGCCGCACTGGCGGTCGGCGTGCTGGTGTACCTGGCGCTGCCCGGCGTGTTTGGCAAACGTACTCAGCAAAACACCAACGATGCCTTTGTCTCCGCCGATTACACGCTCGTCGTGCCGCGCGTGGCCGGGTTCATCAAGGAAGTCTTGGTGGAGGACAACCAGCAAGTGAAGGCGGGCCAGTTGCTGGCGCTGATCGATGATCGCGACTTGCGTGCTTCAGCCGAGGCGGCGGATGCGCAGACACTGGTCGCGCGGGCGCAGTTGCAGAACGCCAAAGCGACGCTGGAACGCCAGACGTCGGTGATCGCCCAGGCGCAAGCTTCGGTGGTGTCGGCCAAGGCTGAAATGGCCTTCGCCCAGCAGGAGTTGAATCGCTACAACCATTTGGCCGGCGTTGGTGCCGGCACGGTGCAAAACGCGCAACAGGCACGTACTCGCATCGATCAGGCCACGGCTCATCTCGACACCGCCACGGCAAAACTGGCGGCTGAGCGCAAGCAGGTCGACATCCTCACCGCTCAGCGTGACGCGGCTGAAGGCAGCTTGAAACATGCGCAAGCGGCGCTGGAAATTGCCAGTTTTGAACTCTCCTACACGCGCATCACTGCGCCGCAGGATGGAATGATTGGCGAGCGTGCAGTGCGCGTCGGCGCGTATGTGACGCCGGGCAGCAAGCTGCTGGCGGTGGTGCCATTGAAGCAGGCCTATGTGGTGGCGAATTTCCAGGAGACGCAACTGACCGACGTGCAGCCAGGGCAAGAGGTGCAAGTACGCGTCGACAGCCTGGGTGGCGAAGCGTTGAGTGGCCGTGTCGAGAGTATCGCCCCGGCGACTGGCGTGACCTTCGCAGCAGTCAAACCGGATAACGCCACCGGCAACTTCACCAAGGTAGTGCAGCGGATTCCGGTGAAGATCATGCTGGAACCGGGTCAGCCGCTGGCCGAGCGGTTGCGTGTGGGGATGTCGGTGGAGGCGAGTATTGATACGCGCAGCTCGGCGACGTCGGTGCGTGAGGTGACTCAGCGATGATTTGTGGTAATTCGACTGGCCTCATCGCTGGCAAGCCAGCTCCCACAGGGGTTCTCGGTGGGACTAGAGTTTTCGCACAACCTGCAAAGTCCCTGTGGGAGCTCGCTTGCCAGCGATGGGGCCAGTGGCAGCCACTGATTTTCAGTGCCTTGGTGACAGCAAGCCTCAGCGCCTGCACCGTCGGCCCGGACTTCCAGAAACCCGAAGCCACACAAATCGCCGACTGGGCCAAACCGGCCAAGTCCGCGCCCAGCCAAGCCGTCAACGAACCGTTGAACGAACGTTGGTGGGAAGTCTTTCATGACCCACAACTCTCCGCGCTCACCCAGCGCGCCGTCCGCAGCAACCTTGACCTGCAACTGGCCAGCAGCCGCCTGCAACAAAGCCGCGCCGCCCGCCAAGTGATCACCGCCGACCGCTATCCGAACACCGCCGCCACCGGCAGTTACGGCCGCGAGCGCAACAGCGGCAAAGGTCTGAGCGATCCGTCCGGACACAACGGCGATTCCGCGTTCAATCTGTGGGACGGCGGTTTCTCCGCGTCATGGGAACTGGATTTCTGGGGCCGCGTGCGCCGCGAAACCGAAGCCGCCGACGCCAATCTCGAAGTTGCCGAAAACGACCGGCGCGGTGTACTGCTGGCGGTGCTTGCCGACACCGCGCAGAACTACATCCAGTTGCGCGGCGTACAGAACACTCGCGCCGTCACTGAGCAGAACCTCGACGTCGCCCGGCACAGCCTGAAACTCTCGCAACTGCGCCTGGCCGATGGCGTGGCAACTGACCTCGATGTCGCTGAAGCCGCCGCGCAAGTCGCCGCCATCGAGTCGCGCTTGCCGGCACTGGAGCAACGCCAATCACAGTTGATCAACGCGATCAGCCTGTTGATGGGCGAACCACCGCAAGCCTTGGCCAAAGACTTATCCACCGACGCCGCCGTGCCGCAGTCGCCGCTGCAAGTCGCTATCGGCTTGCCGTCGCAACTGGCTGAACGCCGTCCGGACATCCGCCAGGCCGAAGCGCGCCTGCACGCGGCCACTGCCAATATCGGCGTGGCCAAGGGTGATTTCTATCCGCGCATCACCCTGTCCGGCAACCTCGGCTCGCAAGCCATGCAACTCAGCGACTTTGGCTCGTGGGGCTCACGCGCCTTCGGCATCGGCCCGCAATTCAGCCTGCCGCTGTTCGACGGCGGACGCCTGCGCGGCGTGTTGCAATTGCGCGAAGCTCAACAGCAGGAAGCCGCCGTCACCTACCAGCAAACCGTGTTGCGTGCCTGGCACGAAATCGACGATCAACTGACTGCTTACAACGCCAGCCAACGCCGCCGCGACAGCCTCGCCGAAGCCGTACGCCAGAACCAGATCGCCCTGCGCACCGCGCAACAGCAATACGTCGAAGGCGTGGTTGATTTCGTCAACGTTCTTACTGTGCAAGGCGCGTTGCTGGCGACGCAGGAACAGTGGGTGGAGAGTTCGACCGGTGTTTCGCTGGCGATGGTCGGGTTGTATAAGGCGTTGGGTGGGGGATGGGAGTCGGTGTATCCGGCAGGAGGGATGGCGCAGCTTTGAGGTTTCCCCTAGAGGACGAATTTGGCTAATAGAGCATTTCAACGGCTGAGTGAGTGGAACCTCAGCCTGCGAAATTTTCGATTTTGATTTGTCCGTCGGGAAACGTCGCGATGATTTCAAGTTCTCCGCCCATTGCACGGATGTAATTACGCAGTGTGCTGATGTACATATCCGTACGTCGCTCCATCTTCGAAATCGCTGCCTGATTGACATGCAACGTTTCGGCAAGCGTTGCCTGACTCAGCGCTTTGGCCTGTCGCAGCTCGTTCAGCGGCATTTCCTTGATGTGTTGTTCGTAGATCGAATGGGCGCGCTCCCGGGCTTCGGGGGTCATGCGCGCCTCGAGTTCGGCAAATTTCTTAGCCATTTTTACAACCCTCTTTGCGCAATGTTTCGAGATGCTCATCGTACAGTTGATCGGCGATCGGGACGTTGACTTCATACCAGCGATCCTGACCGGTTTTATCTCCACCGATCAATAGCAGGGCGCAGCGCCTGGGATCAAACGCATACAGTATCCGGTACGGTCTTCCGGCATGTTGAACACGCAGTTCCCTTAAATGCCCATGCCGCGCGCCATTGATTGCGCTGCTGTGCGGAAAGCGTAATCCTGGGCCAAATTGACCCAGCAGTTTCACGCTCGCAGCCACCGAGCTCTGCTCGTTTTCAGTCAGATCTTCCCACCAGTCGCCGAACTCGTCGGTGTATTCGATATCCCAATTCATGGGTATCGAATATGAACGTTATGGAATATTCCATCAAGGTTATATTTTCGATAGGTTGACCATAGCTCTTCACTCGCGCTACAGCAAGGATTGCGATGCAATGATGGCCTTTCGCTTGACGCTAACCCCCGCTGTCGTAGACTCCGCACATCCGTCAGGGAGTAGCGGTTATGCAGCGTTTTCGTGGTTGGGTTGTCGGATTGACCTTAGTTACGTGTGCAGTTCAGGCGCAAACGCCCGGGCCAGACGATCCGCTGCTGGATAATCCGGGGACGGCGGCGGCCACCGTGAGCAGTGAGGCGCGCGGGGTGTTGCGGGCGCGTGATCAGGCGACGCTGGCCAGTGAGCTTTCCGGGCGGATTGTTGAGTTGCCCTTCAGCGAGGGCGAGTCGTTCAAGAAGGGCGATACGCTGGCGAAGTTCGATTGCTCGGCCTATCAGGCGCAACTCAATGCCGCGCAGGCGGCCAGTCGTGGTGCCGGTGAAGAGCTGGCGCACAACAAGCAGTTGGCCGCCCTCAATTCTGTCGGCCGATTCGAAGTGGCGCGGGCCGAGGCCAAGGTCAGCGAAACCCAGGCGCAATCCCAGGTTTATCAAGTGCAGGTCAAGCGCTGCAGCGTGGTCGCGCCGTTCGACGGGCAAGTGGTCGAACGCAAAGTGCAGCGCTATGAAAGCGTGCCGGCCGGCGCACCACTGCTTGATGTCGTCGATAACCGTACCCTCGAAATTCATTTGCTGGTGCCGTCACGGTGGATGGCACGGCTCAAGCCCGGCCAGACCTTCAGCTTCGTTCCCGATGAAACCGGCCAGCCGATCGATGCCACGGTCAAGCGCCTGGGCGCGCGAATCGATGAGGGCAGTCAGACCCTGTTGCTGGTCGCCACACTTCCCGAAGCCAAAGGCTTGCTGGCCGGCATGAGCGGCACGGCACGTTTCCCGGAGCTTAAGTGAACGCCCCGGTGAGCGGCGGCGCCGAGCAGGTATTCGCCAGGTTTCTTGACCTGGAACGCCAGACCCGCGCTGCCCGCGACGCCTCGCAACTGGCCTACAGCCTGGTCAACGATGGCCAGGCGCTGTTCGGCTTTCGTCATGCGGCGTTGTTGATTGCCGGCAAGGTGCAGGCGGTCACCGGGGTCAGTGCGGTGGAGCCGAACGCGCCGTTCGTGGCGTTCGTCGAGCAGGCCGTGGCGCAGTTGTTCAAACAGGGTGTGCTGCAGCAGGCGCGGGTGATTGCCCCGGAATTGCTGAATGACAGCATCCAGGCTGACTGGCGCACGCTGTCGGCGGCGCAGGTGTTCTGGCTGCCGCTGATCGACCGCGACGCTCAGGTGTTTGGCGGTTTGTGGCTGGCGCGCGATGTGCCGTGGAACCCTTCCGAACAAGTCTTGCTGTCGCAATTGGGCGACACCTACAGCCACGCCTGGCTGGCGCTGCAACCGCGCAAACCGTGGCGGTTGCGCTGGACACGTAAACGCCAAGTGGCGCTGGTCGCGGTGCTGTTGCTCGGGCTGTTGATCCCGGTGCGCCAATCGGTGCTGGCCCCGGCTGAAGTGGTGCCGCTGGGCGGCCGCGTGGTGGCGGCGCCGCTGGACGGGGTGATCGCCGAGTTTCTGGTCAAACCCAATCAAACAGTGAAAACCGGTGATGTGCTGGTGCGTTTTGAAAGCACCACGCTGAAGGCGCAGGCCGATGTCGCCGAGCGTGCGCTGGGCGTGGCCGAGGCGGAATTGAAATCCAACTCGCAGCGCTCGTTTGCCGACGCGGAATCCAGTGCCAAGGTCGATTTGCTCGCCGCCCGCGCCGAACAGAAACGCGCCGAACGCGACTACGCCCGCGAGTTGCTCAACCGCAGCGAAGTGCGCGCCGAACGCGACGGCATTGCGGTGTTCGCCGACGCCGAACGTTTGACCGGCAGACCGGTACAGACCGGCGAGCGCCTGATGGAAGTCGCCGATCCGAGCCAGGCCGAACTGCGCATCGAACTGGCCGTGGGCGATGCGATTGCCCTTGAGCCCGGTGCCGAGGTGGCGCTGTTTCTCGACAGCGATCCGTTGAAGCGCCATCTCGCCACGCTGGAACGCTCGGCTTACGAAGCGCAACCGACGGCGGGCGGGCAACTCGCTTACCGGCTCGACGCCAACTTCGCCGAGGCGCCGCCACGTATCGGCCTGCGCGGTACGGCGAAGATTTTCGGTGATCGCGCGCCCTTGGCGCTGTATCTGCTGCGTCGGCCATTGGCAGGCCTGCGTCAGAGCGTGGGCCTGTAAATGAACCTGCCGAGCCTGCGTGCCGACCTGCAATTGTCGTCCGCGGCGCCGGCCCTGGACGGTTCGCCGCGCTGGACCCTGGCCGATCCGGTGCGCGGACGTTATTTCAAACTCGGCACGGCGGCGATGCGCCTGTTGCGCCACTGGTCGTTGGGCGATGCCGAACAGGTCTTGCGCGCGGCCAATCGCGAACCCGGTCTGCCGCTGGATGGCAGCGAGCTTGAGCAGTTGCTGGAGTTTCTTCGCGGTCACGATTTGATCAGCGCGCTCGATGACCAGCAGCGCGCCAGCTACCGGCTCAAGGCGTTGGCGCAGCAGCAAAGTCTGTGGCAAATCCTTCTGCATCAATATTTGTTTTTCCGCATTCCGCTGTGGCGCCCTGACGCTTTTCTCAATCGTGCCTGGCCATGGCTGCAGCGCTTCGGTCCGCGTCTGCTGCGTTACGGCTTGCCGGCAACGCTGGCGTTGGGCGTATTTCTGGTGTCGCGGGACTGGCAACGCTTTGTCGGGACGTTTCCCCACCTGTTCAGCCTCGGCGGCGCCATGGCGTTCGGTGTGGCGCTGTTTTTCGCCAAGCTCTGCCACGAATTCGGTCATGCGTTCATGGCCAAGCGTGCGGGCTGTCGGGTGCAGAGCATGGGCGTGGCATTCATGGTTTTGCTGCCGATGTTCTATACCGATGTCAGCGACGCCTGGCGGGTCAATGACCGCCGCGCGCGGTTGCTGATCGGTGCCGGCGGTGTGCTCGCGGAATTGCTGTTGGCGTGTATCGCGTTGCTCGCGTGGTCGTTGTTGCCTGACGGTCCCGCCCGCACGGCGGCGTTCATGCTCGCCAGCGCGACATGGATCACCACGCTGGTGGTCAACCTCAATCCGTTCATGCGCTTTGACGGGTATTTTCTGATCAGTGATTTTTGGCAAGTCGACAACTTGCAGGGTCGCGCGTTTGCCCTGTGTCGCTGGCGCCTGCGGGAGTTTTTGTTTGGCTATGGCGCACCCGCGCCGGAGCCTTGGTCGCCGAAGATGCAACGGCGTTTGCTGATCTGGGGGTATGGCTCGTGGTTGTGGCGTGCGGCGTTGTTTTTCGGGATCGCGCTGGCGGTCTATCACCTGTTCTTCAAGGTGTTGGGGATCTTCCTGATGCTGGTGGAACTGGTGTGGTTCATCTTTCTGCCGATCATGCGTGAGTGGCGCCAGTGGTGGAGCCGTCGCGAGCAGGCGCACGCTCCGCGCGTGTTGCTCAGTGCATTGGCGCTGCTCGGGCTGTTGCTGCTGCTGATTGTGCCGTGGCGCAGTTCGGTGGAGCTGCCGACGATGCTTGAGGCCGGACGCGCCAGTGCCTTGCATGCGCCGACGGCAGCGCGGGTCAAAGCAGTGAAGGTGACGGATGGGCAGCAGGTTGCGCAGGGCGATGTGCTGATCGAGCTGGAGTCGCCGGATCTCGAATCGCGTCTGGCGATTGTCCGCCGCGAAATCAAGATTCAGCAGTTGTTGATGCGCCGCCAGGCCAGTCGCAGTGAAACCGCCGCGGACGCCGGCATCGTTGAGCAACGCCTGGCAGAAGCGGTGGCCGAGTACCGTGGCTTGAACGCCCAGCGTGAACGCTTGCTGTTGCGTGCGCCGCATGCCGGCAGCGTGCGCGATCTGCTGCCGAATATGACGGTCGGGCGCTGGTTATCGACCCGCGATGCGCTGGCCCGGGTGGTCGAAGACGGTGCACGGCTGCGCGGATATCTGGCCGAAGCCGAGTTGTGGCGAGTCAAACCGGGGGCCAATGGCCGTTTCATCGCCGATGACCCGATGCACCCGGCGCTCGCCGTGCAATTGAATGAAATCGACACCAACGGCGTGGCTTACGTCGATCAGGAGGCGTTGACCTCCGATCACCACGGGCCGATCGCCGTGCGTCGCGATCAACAGCAGCGGGCGGAGCCGGTGCAGGCGCAATACGGCGTGCGCCTGAGTGTATTGACGACGGCATCGACCCCGACGCAACCGTTGCGCGGCGTGGTGGTGTTGCAGGGCAGCGGCGAATCGCTGCTCGGTGTGGCGTGGCGCCGGGTGGCGGCACTGGGCGTCAGGGAAAGCGGTTTTTAGGGAGAGCAGGATGACGGACAGCGCAGCAGTGGCGGCAGAGGGATTGGTGGTACGGCCTTCGCGGGCAACCGACGGGCCGTTTTTGCAAAGTCTTTATCAAACGGCGCGGCCGGATCTGCAATGGATCGACGGCGAGCCGGAACACGTGCAGCAAGTCGTCGCCCAGCAGTTTCAGGTGCAAGAGCAGGGCATGGGCGACAACTACCCCAACGCCATGCACTACGTGGTGGAAAAACTCGGCACCGCCATCGGCGCGCTGAGCACCGATTTCGGCGCCAATGAAATTCGCGTGTTGTACCTGGCGTTCATCCCGCAGGCGCGCGGCCAGGGCTTCGGCCGTGCCGTATTGCAAGGCGTGCAGAAAGCCGCGCAACAGATTCGTTGCCCGGTGGCGACGGTGGTCTGGACCAGTAATCCACACGCGCGCCGGCATTATCTGGCATTGGGTTTTGCCGTCGAAGAACGCAACCCCGCCGCCGAACGCCTCGTCTGGTACCCCCAATAACCCCCTGTAGGAGCTGCTATTGATGTTGGTTTAACGATGGCCGGGTCAGTTGAAGGTGACGTGGAAGTAAGCCAGTGCCGGGTCGCGCCCCATCGCGGGTACCCGCGAGACGAAGATCCCTTCGACCCGCCCCAGTTCCGGCAGCTCCAGGGCGCACAAACCGTCGACAAATTCAGTCGGTTCCAGGCTGCTCAATTCGACGCAGAATGGCATGCGCTCGCTGTAGCGCATTTTCGCCAGCGGTTTTTCTTCGAGTTCTCCGATGTGGATCTGCAGCGCACTGCCATCGGGCAGATGCAGGGTGCCAACGCGACCCAGCAGTGCCTGGAAATGTTGGCTATGAACCGATTGCAGCATGGTCTCGCTCCAGCAAGGTGAGGTGTCGGGGGAGGTGGCTCCCCCGGCGTTCGGTCAGTTGCGCGAAGGAAAAATGCCGTTCAGCGCGATGCTGAAGTTGAGCACCAGATACGGGTTCATGATCGGCAGGGGCAGGCCATTGCCGGTCGGCGTGATGGTCCCGCTGATGGTGGTGGCTGCGCCTTTGAGCGGTACCGGCGATGCGCCTTGAGCGTCGGAAAAAATATTCGCCAGGCCCGGCCCGGTGCCCGAAGCGCCGATGTAGGCGTTGGTCGCAGTCGGCGCGCCCGCCGGGTTACTCGCCGGGTTGGCCAGTTGCACGGTGGTGGTGGCCGTGAGCCCGGCCAGGGTGTGGGTGTGGTTCGGCAAGTTGTTGAGGGTGGCGGTGACTTGCTCGGCGCCGGAAATTTCCCCCATCACCCTCGGTGTCAGGCCGGGGCCGTTGCCTTGGCAGATCGGCAGGCGGCTTTGCAGGTTGGGCAACCCGAACGTCTGCTGGCCGTTGCCTCCATACACCGTCCCCAGCAGTGCAAACAGCGCCTGGTTCTGGTTGATTCCGATGATCTGACCGTTGCACAAGGCCCAGCCGCTGGGCGCATAGTTGAAGGCAAACGTCAGAACAGTGCCCATGTAAACGTCCATAAAGTCCTCATCCTTCTGATTGGTTGTCGGCGGGCCGCTAGTGAATTCAGGCTGCTGCAGTTGCCTTGGCACTCCGTGGCCAGGTCACGCCACGCCAGAGCGTAGACGCGGATTGGCAAGGTTGCCGGATGTCGTGAAAAGGCAAACCGGCATCGACGGTGCTTGTGCGGCTGACCTAAAGTGACTGGCAGGTTTTTGCGGTTCATACGGTCGTGGCGATGTGGTGCGGCGAGAGGAAACGATGGCGCTGAACAGAGTAACCCCGGTGGGCGACACCCAGGATCCGCACGCGACACCAGGGCCGTGGTTTGCCGGTTTGCGCTTGCTTCGTTGGGCCAGAGAACACTGGCTGCTGCCGATCCTGTTGTTGGCGGCGGCCGTGCGTTTTTACGATCTGACGGCTGCGGCGATCTGGGGCGATGAGGGTTCCAGTCTGCTGCTGGCGCGTTACTCGCTGGGCGAGATCTGGCGCCACGCGGCCTACGATGTGCACCCGCCGCTGTACTTCATGCTGCTGCACGGCTGGATCGATTTATTCGGCGACGGCATTTTTGCCCTGCGCAGTTTCAGCGCCCTCGCCGGGATCGCCGCCGTCGGGTTGGGCATCTGGCTGGTGGATCGACTGGCCACCCGTCGCGCCGCGATCTTCGCCGGCCTGCTGCTGGCGCTGTTGCCGACGGCGGTGCGCTACAGCCAGGAAGTGCGCATGTATGCGCTGCTCGGGCTGTTGCTGATGGCCGCGACGCTGACGCTGGTCTACTGGATCCGGCGCCCGCAGCGTCATGCTTATCTGCTGTTTTACCTGCTGTTGATGACGGCAGCGTTCTACACCCATTACTTCGCCGTGCTGGCGGCGCTGTGCCACTGGATTTATCTGGCGCTGATCCGGGTCCAGCGTGGCTATCGCTTCCGGCATATCCAGCGCCCGGCATGGTGGCTGGCGAATCTGGCCATCGTCGTGTTGTACCTGCCGTGGTTGCCCCATCTGCTCGATCTGACCCAGCACATGGAGCAACTGAAGGTGGGCGGGGACGTGGGCTGGGAGCCGCCGGTGAGCCTCGGCTCGTTGCCGTCGATGATCTGGTCCTGGCTGATTCAGGACGATGGCGAAAACCTGCCGCTGCCGGTGTTCGGCGCCTTGCCTCTGGCACTGTTGACGCTGGCGGCGGTGGCGGTGATCCGTGATCGCAGCGTGTCGCGGGGCAGTGTCCTGCTGGCGTTGTACACCGGCGTGCCGCTGTTGCTGGTGTTTGCGGTGTCGTTCATCACGCCGGTGTTCATCGAACGCTACTTGACCGCTTATGCGCTGGGCCTGCCGCTGTTGGCGGCGCTGGCCATCGACCGTTTGTACAGCCGCGTGCGGGTGTTGGCGCTGGCGGTGCTGGTGTCGCTGGTGGCGGTTGAACTGGTCGGTGTGAACAACAACGCCACGGTCGACAGCAATGACCAGCTCGACCGGGTGGTGAACTACGTCAATCAGCATTTCCAGCCCGGCGATCGCATCGTCACCAGCGACATGCTCTGGTACTTGAGCTACGTCTACTACGATCGCACCGGCGCCTTGGTGCGCCTCTACACGCCGCCGACTGCCGATGGCCGTCCGACGCGGCCGAACGAGTACGGTTTTGGCACGTTGGTGACGCCCGATGTGTACCTAGACAGCCTTGCCGAGCTGATCGGCAATGGCCGGGTCTGGCTGGTCGGGTCGTTCGATGATCCGGCGGAATTTCTGCCGCTGCCGCCTGCCTGGACCGTCGGCGCGGAGGTTCACGCGGGTGGCGTACAAGCACGATTGTTCGTGGCCAGATCGCCGGCCAACTGAGCCGTGACGGGACTAAAACGATTCATCTGCTTATTCGCGATTAAAAGTTAATCAGTTAGTTCTTTTTGCTCTGAGTGATATCAAAACACTACTAGTCGCAGGGTTACTAGTTGAACTACGCTCTGTCGGACAAAAGGACTTCCGATTACGGTGAAGGGATTGCAGCAGTTCCACTTTATCTCCGGCTTGCCGCGCTCAGGCTCGACCCTGCTTTCTGCGATCCTTTTGCAGAACCCGCGCTTTCATGCCGGCATGACCAGCCCGGTCGGTTCTCTGTTCTCCAGTGTCCTTGAACAATGCAGCGCCGGCAGTGAGTACGGCGCGGTGATCGACACTGCCATGCGTCGGCGCCTGCTGCGTGGCCTGTTCGAATCCTTCTATGCCGACAAGGCCGACAAGCCGTTGGTGTTCGACACCAACCGGCAGTGGAGCTCGCGTCTGCCAGCGATCCGCGATCTGTTTCCTCAGGCCAAAGTCATCGCCTGCGTGCGCAACGTGGCTTGGGTGATGGACAGCCTCGAACGCCTGTATCGCGCCAATCCCTACGAAAACACCAAACTGTTCAGCGACGCTGCCGAACGCAACACCGTTTACAGCCGCTGCGAAACCCTGGCCCAGCGCAATCGACTGGTGGGTTTTGCCTGGGCGGCGCTCAAGGAAGCCTATTACGGCGAGCATGCCGAATCGTTGCTGATCGTCGATTACGACCTGCTCAGCCAGGCCCCGGAACGGGTGCTGCGACTGGTCTACGACTTTATTGGCGAGCCGTGGTTCGAGCACGATTTCGAACACCTGGCCTATGACGCGCCAGCGTTCGACCAGGGCCTTGGCCTGGCCGGCCTGCACACGGTCAAACCCAAGGTTGCCTTGCAATCACGGCGCACGATTCTGCCGCCGGATCTGTTCAAGCAATACGCCGATTTGTCTTTTTGGCTCGATGGCTCAGCCAGCGCCGCCAATGTCATTCGTATGAAGTCCGACGCCGCGATCAGTTGATCGCGGCGTTTTTCATTGATGCGTCACGTACCTTCGTTCGAGTTCGGGTGAGCAACATGTGGTGGACCCTTTTTGGTGGGGCAAAGGTCAAGTCTCAGGCAACCGCAGGTCAGCGTCCGCTGGCCTCGCCGCTGATCATGTCGCTGGAGCCGCGCATGCTGTTCGACGGTGCGGTCGCCGCCACCGTGGCCGACACGGCCGCTCAAGCGGACAGCCATGCCCCTACCGCTGCCGATGCGGCCAAGGCGCCGACGGCCGATCACCCGGTCGCGAGCAAAGACACCCACGGTCAGGCTGATGCCGCACCCGCTGCCAGTCCTGTTGCCGTACCGGGCCAGAGCGTGGTCTTCGTCGACTCACGAGTGAAGGATGCTGACGCCCTGCTGCAAGGGATCGCGCCCGGCACGCAAGTGGTCAAGCTCGATGCTACCAAGGACGGTCTGCAGCAGATCGCCGATTACCTTGATCAACATCACGGCGTCAGTTCGGTGCAGATCATTGCCCACGGCAATGCCGGTGATTTGTGGCTGGGCAACAGCTATCTGTCCGCCGACAACGTCGCGCAACGCAGCGCGATTCTTGGCGAGATCGGCAAGGACATGAACGTCGGCGGCGACATCCTGATCTACGGTTGCTACACCGCCGAGGGCGATCGCGGCTTGAGTTTCGTCGACTCGCTGGCGCAGTTGACCGGGCGTGATGTGGCGGCATCGAACAACCGCACCGGCGTGGGTGGCGACTGGGATCTGGAGATCGCCACCGGCACCATCGAGAGCGCCAATGTGCTGTCGAGCAAAGCCATGAGCGAATACCAGTGGGGACTGGCCACGTGGACGGCGACCAACAATCTCAACTCGGGCGTCGGCTCGTTGCGCGCGGCGCTGGCTTCGGCGCAGAACGGCGACATTGTCACGTTCAGTTCGGGCATGACCGTTCAGCTCACTTCGGAGCTGCTGATCAACAAGAACATCACCGTCGATGGCGACCTGAACAACGACGGCGTGGCCGACGTGACCCTCGATGGCCAATACAAAACCCGCGTGGTGGAAGTCACCTCCGGCAGCACCGTGACCCTCGACGGCCTGGTAATCACCAAAGGCCTGGTGGCCGGCAACGGAGGTAACGGCGGCTCGGCGGCGGCGGGCGCCATGGGCGGCGGCATTTTCAACGCCGGCATTCTGACCCTGAACAACGTCACGGTGACTGCCAACGCCGCTTCCGGCGGTGGTGGCGGCGGTGGTGTGACCGGCGGTTATGTCGGCGGTGGCGGTGGCGGCGGTGCGGGTATCGGTGGCCAGACCGGTGGCCATGGCGGTACTTCTGGCCCGGGCACCGGCACCTATGCCGGCGGCGCGGGCGGTGCCAATGCCGGCGGTTATGGCGGTGGTTACAGCCCGACCGACATGGGCGGCCGCGGCGGCACCAGCACCGGTGGCGTCGGCGGCAATGGCGGCAGCGCCGGTGCCGGTTACAGTCATGGCGGCAACGGCGGTTCGGCCAGCAACGGCACGCTGTCCATTGGTGGCGGCGGCGGTGGTTCCGGTTGGGACAAAGTCGGTGGCGTCGGCGGCAATGCGGCCGGCGGTATCTACAACGCTGCAAGCGGCACCCTGAAAGTCATCGGCAACTCGGTCATCAGCAATAACATTGCTGCCGGTGGCGGCGGTGGTGGTGGCGGTGGGGTCGGCAGCAACGGTGCCGATGGCGGGGCTGGCGGTCGCGGCGTCGGCGCGATCTGGAACAACGGCGGCGTGGTGCTGATCACCGCGAGCAACTTTGCCGCGATCAGTGGCAACGGCGCTGCCAGCGGTGGTGGTGGGCTTTCCAACGGCGGTTCGACCGGCACAACGCCGAGCGCACTGGTGGACATCTACAACAACGGCGGTACGCTCAACACCGCTTACGTGGAACCGCCGACTGCCACCATCGTGGTCGCCGACACCGCGTTGAAAATCGGCGAAACCTCGCTGGTGACCATCGCCTTCAGCCGCGCCGTAAACGGTTTTACCAACGCCGACCTGACCATTGCCAACGGCACGCTGACCAATGTGTCCAGCGCCGACGGCGGTATCACCTGGACGGCAACCTTTACGCCGACCAACAACATTACCGACACCACCAACCTCATCACCCTCGACAACACCGGGGTGACGGCGGTGTCCGACAGCGTGGCAGGCGTCGGCACTACCAATTCCAACAATTACGCGATCGATACCCAACGTCCGACCGCCACCATTGTGATGACGGACACCGCCCTGAAAATCGGCGACACCTCGCTGGTGACCATCACGTTCAGCGAGGCGGTGAGCGGTTTCACCAACGCTGACCTGACCATTGCCAACGGTACGCTGACCAACGTCAGCAGCGCCGACGGCGGCATCACCTGGACGGCGACGTTCACCCCGAACGCGAGCATTACCGATGCCACCAACCTGATTACCCTGGACAACACCGGGGTGGCGGATCTGGCCGGCAACGCCGGCAGCGGCACAGCCGATTCGTCCAATTACGCCATCGACACAGTGCGTCCGACCGCCACCATCGTGGTTGCCGACACGGCGCTGACAGTCGGTGAAACGTCGCTGGTGACCATCACCTTCAGCGAAGCGGTGAGCGGTTTCACCGCCGCCGACCTGACGGTGGCCAACGGCACCTTGACCGGACTGAGCAGCAGCGACGGCGGCATCACCTGGACCGCCACGCTGACACCAACCACGAGCGTCACCGACACCACCAACCTGATCACTCTGGACAATACCGGGGTCAATGACCTGTCCGGCAACGCCGGCACTGGCAGCACCAACTCCAACAACTACGCGATCGACACCGCACGGCCGACGGCGACCATCGTGGTCGCCGACAACGCGCTGAAAATCGGTGAAACCTCGCTGGTGACGATTACTTTCAGTGAAGCAGTCAGCGGCTTCACCAACGCCGACCTGAGCATTGCCAACGGCACGTTGAGCGCTGTCAGCAGCGCGGATGGCGGCATCACCTGGACGGCGACGTTCACGCCGACCAGCAGCATCACTGACGCTACCAACCTGATCACCCTGAATAACACCGGGGTCGCGGATCTGGCGGGCAATACCGGCAGCGGCACCACTGATTCCAACAATTACGCGGTCGACACCGTGCGGCCGACCGCCACCGTGGTGTTCACGCAGAGTACCTTGAAAATCGGCGACACCTCGCTGGTGACCATCACCTTCAGCGAAGCGGTCAGCGGTTTTACCAATGCCGACCTGACCATCGCCAACGGCTCCCTGACGGCGGTCAGCAGCGCGGACGGCGGCATCACCTGGACGGCAACGTTCACACCGAGCGCGAACATCACCGATGCTACCAACCTGGTGACGCTGGACAACACTGGCGTCGCCGACCTGGCCGGCAATGCCGGCAGTGGCACCACCGATTCGAACAACTACAGCATCGATACCCAGCGGCCGACCGCCACCATCGTCATCGCCGATCCCGCGCTGAGCGCCGGCGAAACGACACTGGTGACCATTACCTTCAGCGAAGCCGTCAGTGGTTTCACCAACGCCGACCTGACCGTCCCCAACGGCACGCTCACGGCGGTCAGCAGCGCCGATGGCGGCATCACCTGGACGGCGACCTTCACGCCGACCGGCGGGATCAACGACACCAGCAACATCATCACCCTGGCCAACACCGGTATCGCTGACCTGACCGGGAACGCCGGCACGGGCACGACCAACTCCGGCAACTTCACCATCAACACCGTGGCGCCAACCGCGACCATCGTCGTCGCGGACAACAGCCTGACCATCGGCGAAACGTCGCTGGTGACCATTACCTTCAGCGAAGCCGTCACCGGTTTCAACAACGCCGACCTGACGATTGCCAACGGCACGCTGACGGCGGTGAGCAGCAGCGACGGCGGTATCACCTGGACGGCGACTTTCACCCCGACCAGCAACATCACGGACGCGAGCAACCTGATCACCCTCGACAACAGCGGTGTGCAGAACGCCGACGGCAACGCCGGCAATGGCACCACCAACTCCAACAATTACGCCATCGACACCCAGCGCCCGACCGCCACCGTGGTGCTCGCCGATTCAGCGCTGGGCGTCGGCCAGACCACCACCGTGACCATCACCTTCAGCGAGGCCGTCAGCGGTTTGACCCTGGCCGACCTGACCGTGGCCAACGGCACGCTCTCCGGGCTGAGCACCTCGGACAACATCACTTACACGGCGACGTTCACTCCATCGGCGGGCATCACCGACACCAGCAACATCATCACCCTGGACAACACCGGCGTCACTGACATCGCGGGCAATTCCGGCAGCGGCACCACCGATTCCGCCAACTACGTGATCGACAGTCAGCGCCCGACCGCCACCATCGTCATCAGTGATACCGATCTGCGTCCCGGTGAAACCGCGCTCGTCACCATTACTTTCAGTGAGGCGGTCAGCGGATTCGACAACAGCGACCTGAGCGTTGCCAACGGCACGCTGAGCAATGTCTCGTCGAGCGACGGCGGCATCACCTGGACGGCCACCTTCACGCCGACCATCGGCGTCAGTGACGCCACCAACCTGATCGTGCTGAACAACGCTGGCATCAGCGATCTGGCGGGCAATGCCGGCAGCGGCATCACCAACTCGGCCAACTATGCGGTGCAGACCGAAGTGCCGACCGCGACCATCGTCGTCGCGGATACGGCGCTCAAGGCCGGCGAAACCTCGACGGTGACCATCACCTTCAGCGAGGCCGTCAGCGGTTTCACCAATGCGGACCTGACCATCGCCAATGGCATCCTGAGTAACCTCACCTCCAGTGACGGCGGCATCACCTGGACGGCGACACTCACGCCGACCGCCAACATCTCCGACACTACCAACCTGATTACCCTCGACAACAGTGGCGTGACCAACGCCTCCGGCAACAGCGGCGTCGGCACCACCGCTTCGAACAATTTCGCCATCGACACGGCGCTGCCGACCGCGACCATCGTGGTCGCCGACAATCGCCTGGGCATCGGTGCAACCACCACGGTGACCATCACCTTCAGTGAAGCGGTCAGCGGTTTTGACCTGTCGGACATCAGCGTCGCCAACGGCACGCTGGCGAACCTGACCAGCAGCGATGGCGGCATCACCTGGACCGCCACGCTGACACCGACGGCCAACGTCAACGACACGACCAACCTGATCATCGTCGACACGGCCGGTGTGCAGGATCTGGCCGGCAACCTCGGCGCGAGCATTGCGATTTCCAACAACTACGCGCTCGACGCGACCCGGCCGACGGTGAATATCGTGGTCGCCAATCCCCACTTGGGCATCGGCCAGACCACCACGGTGACGTTCACCTTCAGCGAGGCGGTGAGCAACTTCGACCTGTCCGACCTGAGCGTGACCAATGGCGATTTGAGCAACCTGAGCAGCAGCGATGGCGGCAAGACCTGGACCGCGACCTTCACGCCAACGGCCAATGTCACCGACCCGAGCAATTTCATTGCGCTCGACACCAGCAATGTCACCGATCTGGCCGGCAACGTCGGCAGCACAGTGGCGGTGTCGAACAACTACGCGCTCGACAGCGAGCGGCCGAGTGCGACGGTCGTCATTGCCAACCCGAACATCGGCATCGGCCAGACCTCGCAGGTGACCATTACCTTCAACGAGGCGGTCAGCGGTTTCGATCTGTCAGACATCGCGGTGGCGAACGGCACCTTGTCCAACCTGAGCAGCAGCGACGGCGGCAAGAGCTGGACCGCCACCCTGACACCAAACGCCAACGTCAACAGTGCGAACAACGCGATCAGCGTCAACAGTGCCGGCGTCAGTGATGCGTCCGGCAACAGCGGCAGCGGCGTCAGCAGTTCCAACAACTACGCGATTAATACGGTGCCGGTGGTCGTGCCGCCCACCGTGCCCACTGTGCCGACCACGCCGACCAGTGTCGTGATCCCGGATCCGTTGATTCGCAGCAGCGACCCGGTGGTGCCGGCACCGCCATCAAACGTGCCGCTGCAGCCGTTCATCTTCACTCCGCCAACCGGCGAACTCGGTTCACCGCTGACCTTTGCGCCGCTGTTTGAACAACGGGTGATCGGCAACGGCATTCGTCCGCTTGGCGATATTTTCATCAATCACGGTGCTCTCAGCCGCAGTTACATCGCGCAAGTGTTCAGCAGCAGTGACAGCAGCGGCGATGGCTCCGGCCACGGGTTCCTCGGTTTTGGCGGTGGTGATGGCGGCGTATTCGCCAGCAGCACACTGGCGAGCCTGTTCAGTCAGGACCGTGCTGCCGAGCGGGATGCGCTGAACGCATTCGGCAGCCAGTCGCTCAAGGCCGGCGATATTTCCCAAGGCCTGCGCGGTGTGTTTGGCGCGCCGACACTGGGGCAACAACTACAACAACTCAAAGACACCGAGCAGCACCGGGTCGACAACCTGGCGGCAGCGCTGCAACAGGTCGGCATCAGCGAAATGTCAGCCTGAACTCACCATTACTCAACACTGTGCAGGACCTAGGGGCGATCCAGGGATGAAGAAAAGTCAGAAGTTGTTCGGCGCCAGCCTGCTGGCGCTGGCGATCAGCGGATGTGCAGTGACCAGTGACCCGATTGAACGCAGCGTCAGCGAGCAGCGCGCCAAAAGCGATCTGCAAGGCATGTACAAGGATCAGGAACCGCTGCGCGGCCCGTTGACCCTGCACCAGGCCATGGCCCGCGCGGTGAAATACAACCTCGAAGGTCGCTTGAAGATCATGGAGGAAGCGCTGGCCAAGCGGCAGCTCGACCTCGCCAGTTTCGACATGCTGCCGCGCATGGCGCTGGACGCCGGTTACGTCGGGCGCAACAACGTCAACGCCTCCAGCAGCCAGAGTGTGCGCACCGGCACCCAGTCTCTTGAACCATCGACCTCGCAGGACCGTGACCGCGACGTTGCCGATCTGACCATGGTCTGGAACGTCCTCGACTTCGGCGTCAGCTACATCAGCGCCAAGCAGCAGGGCGACCAGCGCCTGATCGTTCAGGAACGGCGCCGCAAGGTGATCAACACCATCGTCCAGGACGTACGTTCGGCCTATTGGCGAGCGATGGCCGCCGAGCGTCTGCTCAAACAAATCGACAGCCTGATGGCGCGCGTGCAGACCGCCCGCGACAACAGCCAGACCCTGAGTGATCAGCGTATTGGTGATCCGGTGCAATCGCTCGGTTATCAGCGTTCGCTGATCGAAGCGACCCGCCAACTGGAAGAGCAGCGTCGTGCCTTGTCGCTGGCGAAAACCGAACTGGCCACCCTGATCAACCTGCCGCTGGGCACCAACCTGACCTTGGCCACCGATGACGGTTATCAGATTCCCGAACTCAAGGTCGATCTGGCGAAACTGGAGCAGGAAGCCCTGACCAGTCGCCCGGAACTGCGCGAGCAGGACTACCAGACGCGCATCAGCGCTGCCGAAACCCGCAAGGCCATGCTGCGCCTGCTGCCGGGCCTGGAGTTTTCCGCCGGTGGCCATTACGACAGCAACTCGTTCCTCGTCGAGCAGGGCTGGGCCGATTACGGCGTGAAAATCACGTGGAACCTGTTCAACGTGATCTCCGCACCCGCTGCAATCAACGTCGCCAAGGCCGGTGAAGAAGTCGCCACCGCGCGGCGTCAGGCGATGTCGATCGCGGTGCTTGCGCAGCTCTATGTGGCCAACGCTAACTATCAAGAAGCGTTGCGCCAGTTCAAGACCAATCAGCAACTGTCGGACATCGACGGACAAATCGTCGGCCAGTTGCGCAACCGTCATCAGGCGGCAGGGATCGGTGAGCTGGAACTGATTCAGGGCGAACTGAACAACCTGCAAGCGGATCTGCGCCGCGATCTGTCGTACGCCGACCTGCGCAATGCTTATGGCCAGATCTTCGCCAGTGCCGGCCTCGATCCGCTGCCGGATCAGGTGCAGTCGACCGAAGTGCAGTCGATTGCCACCGCGCTGGCCAACCGTGAATCGGCTTGGGCGGCGGGGGATATCTCGACGCCAGTGGTGGCGCATGCTCCGGCGCAGTGATGTACTGGCGCCGAGCGCCAGTGTCAGCCGCACCCAACGCGAGGTTCGAAATGGGCATCGCGGTGCAGCGATTCTGTTGACCGGCCTGCCGGCGGCGGGCAAGTCGACATTGGCGCAGGCGCTGCACGCCGAGTTGTTCGGGCGAGGTTTGCAAAGCGTGGTACTGGATGGCGACGGTTTGCGCATCGGGCTCAATCGGGATCTGCGATTCACCGACGCTGACCGCCAGGAAAATATTCGTCGCGCCAGCGAGCTCGCCGCGTTGCTGGTGGAAAACGGGCAAATCGTGATTTTGGCGATGATTGCGCCACTGGTTGAGCTACGTGAGGTGTTCGCGCAACGGTTAGGTGAGGACTATCGCGACGTTTGGTGCAGCGCCTCTCTGGCTGTTTGCGAACAGCGCGACCCGAAAGGACATTACGCACGGGCGCGACGCGGTGACCTCGCTGGATTTACCGGAGTGTCGGCACCGTATGAGCCGCCAACGCAGGCGTCGCTGGTGCTCGACACCGGTGCGCAAACGGTCGAAGCCTGCCTTGATCGATTGCTGACCTGGCTCGGCGAGTGCGCGGTGTTGCCCAGGACATGAGCCGGCCGGCGTTCTCGCGTTTGCCGGTGACGGTGGATTTGCCGCTGTTGCTGCAAGCGCTGGCGGCGATTGCCGACGACGCCTGGCGCAGTCACTTCAACAGCGAGTATTTCTCGGGTGACTGGAGTGGCGTCGCGCTGATTTCGGCAGCCGATGCGTTGACCGAACTGTCGCCCGGTCGCGGTGAGCCGTTGCTACGCGAACCGTGGTTGCGTGATGAGCGCTGGCGCCACGGCTTGCGCAATCTGTCGCTGAATATCGTCAGCGCTCGACTGCTGCGCCTGGGCCCTGGCGCGCGCGTTCACGAACATCGCGATTACGATCTGAATGGCCCGGACGCCGATCGCCGTTTGCACATTCCGTTGCTCAGTCCGCCCAATGTCGACTTCTGGCTCGACGGCCAACGCGTGCCGATGGCTGCCGGGGAATGCTGGTTTCTCGATCTCGCCCGTCCGCACCGAGTGGATAACCGCGATACCGCTGCGCGTATTCATCTGGTCATCGATTGCAAACCCGATGCCTGGCTTGAGCAGATGATCGTCGAAGGATTGCCCGACACACCAGCGCCGGGTTTGGCCGATACCGACTTGCAGCGCTTTCAGAGGCTGGTGACTGAGGATGACTCGCTGTCACTGGCCTTGCGCACGCTGCATGACCCTGAGATGTTTATCGCCCGAACGCTGGAACTCGCGGTGGAACGCGGCCTGGTATTTTCTCGCGAAGAACTGCGTACCGCGATGCGCAATGGTCGTCGGCAATGGCACGAACAATGGAGCTGTTGAGTTTCGACGGTTGGCTGCCCATTCGTGTCTGGCCGGTCGACGGGCAGTGGCGGGTGGATTGGTGCTGGTTCGGTGACACGCCGTTGCATCAGCCGTTTTTCCGTGAGGCGGTGGACGATGCACTGCGACTGCCCTTCAATCAGGCGTTTCGACGGCAGACGCCGCTGTCGGCGCTGACCGAATGGCAAGCGCAAAGCCCCGGCCTCGCACCAAGCGCTTTTATTCTGCACGCCTCGCGCTGTGGCTCGACGTTGATCAGTCAGATGCTCGCGCAACTCGACGATCACATCGTGGTGTCCGAACCGCCACCGCTGGATGCGTTGCTGCGCGGTGATTTGCCTGATGCCGAACGCCGGGCCGCCATCGTCGGCTTGCTCTCGGCGTATGGTCAGCGCCGACGCGGTGTTGAACAGCGTTTAGTGGTCAAACTCGATGCCTGGAACATCGGTGAATGGCCGCTGTTGCAGACCTGTTTCCCGGACACGCCGTGGCTGTTTCTCTATCGTGATCCGCTGGAAATTGCTGTTTCCCATCTGCGCCGTCCGGGCATGCACATGGTGCCGGGCATGCTCGGTGATTGCGTATTGGAGGATGGGTTGCAGTTCGAGGGCCGTGAAGATTTTATCGCGCGGCGTTTGGGGCGGTTGTTGGAGGCGGGGTTGCTACATTGTCGGGATTCGGCCGGTTTGGCGGTGAATTACAGCGAGTTGCCCGATGCGATGGCTGGGCGCTTGGCGCGGTTCTTTCGATTGAATGATGTGCAGACTCAGCAGGTGTTTGCCGCTGCCGGGCAGCATGCGAAACAGCCTTCGCAAGTGTTTGTTGCCGATGGTGAAGACAAGCGCCGCAAGGCTTCGGCGCTGTTGCATGCGCGTGTGCAGACGTGCGCGCGAGCGCCCTACGAAGCTTTGGAAAAATTGCGTGGTGCCTGAAAAGATCGCAGCCTTCGGCAGCTCCTGCATTGGAATGTGATCCCCTGTAGGAGCTGCCGCAGGCTGCGATCTTTTACTCTTCAGGACTTGCCGGACAAATCCGCCATGCCCTTGAGCAACTCGATCGGCAACGGAAAGACAATCGTCGAACTCTTGTCGCCGGCAATCGAACTCAACGTCTGCATATAACGCAACTGCATCGCCCCAGGCTGACGACCGAGCATCTCGGCAGCCTGCATCAGTTTCTCCGAGGCCTGCAATTCGCCTTCGGCGTGGATGACTTTTGCCCGTCGTTCGCGTTCGGCTTCAGCCTGCTTGGCGATGGCGCGGACCATCGATTCGTTGAGGTCGACATGTTTGATCTCGACGTTGGCGACCTTGATGCCCCATGCATCAGTCTGCGCATCAAGCACCTGCTGGATGTCGATGTTCAACTGCTCGCGCTCGGCCAATAACTCATCGAGTTCGTGTTTGCCGAGCACCGCGCGCAAAGTGGTCTGCGCCAATTGGCTGGTGGCGGACAGGAAATCCTCGACCTGAATGATCGCCTTCTGTGGGTCGAGCACGCGGAAATACAGCACGGCATTGACCTTCACTGAAACGTTGTCACGGGTGATCACGTCCTGCGGCGGTACGTCGAGAACAATGGTGCGCAGATCAACCCGAACCATTTGCTGCACTACCGGAATCAGCAGGATCAGCCCCGGTCCTTTGACCTGCCAGAAGCGTCCGAGCTGGAACACCACGCCGCGCTCGTATTCACGCAGGATGCGGAACGTCGAACCGGCGAGGGCAATCACCAACAGCAGCAGCGCAACAAAACCGATTTGCAGACCCATGATCACCCTCCGAGCGGCGCCGCGTCAGCCGCGGCCACTTGCAGCAACAATCCCTTGCGAGCCACCACGCGCACCGTTTGTCCGGTGTGCAAAGGGGTGGCGCTGAGCACTTGCCAGCGTTCGCCTTGCAGTTGAATCCAGCCATTGCGCGCATCGCCCGGTTGCACGGTGGTGATCGCGGTGACGCTGCCGAGCAGGCCGGCATCACCGCTGACGGCTTGGCGCGGGCGGGTTTTCAGGGCGCGAATCACCAGTGCAATCAATAGCAGCGCGCTGATCAGGCCGAGGCCGATCATCATCGGCACTGGCAATTCGGCGTTGCTTAGAATCAGCGCGCCGATGACGAACATGATGATCCCGCCCAGGCCGATCACGCCGTAATTGGGCAGCGCGGCTTCAGCGATCAGAAACACGATGCCGAGGGTGATCAGCCATAGGCCGACCGGGCTCATCGCTGGCAACGAGCTCTCGGCGGCGAAAGCGGACGCGCTGCTCAGCAGGAGCAAGGCAAAGACACAACATCGGCTGTTCACGTGACTCTCCATGAGCGTCAGTGGCGGGTTCTTTCAGTCTAGTTGAGGGTTGGTCTGGATGAATTTTGATCAATGTGCGGATGTGTCCAGTGAGCGGATTTCCCGTCGCCAGCGGCCCGCCGAACTAGACTAAAAACACAGCAACCACCTTCCGCGCGACACCGAGGTGCATCATGCGAATGGCAAGAAAGGTGCAAAGCAGCCTGACCCGGGCGCATTGCGAATATGACGTCGTCGCTCACCGGCACTCATCGAGCAGCCTGGAAACCGCACGGGTCGCCGGGGTGCCCGCCGAGCGCGTGGCCAAATCGATCATCCTCGACGACCACCACGGGCACTACCTGATGGCCGTGCTGCCGGCCAGCCGTCATCTGGATCTGAGCAAGGTGCGCAACAGCGGCGAATGGCAACTGACCCGCGAAAGCAACCTGGCGCACATCTTCGACGATTGCGAACGCGGCGCGGTGCCGCCGCTGGGCGATTCCTACGGGCTGGACATGGTCATCGACCCGTTGCTGACGCGGCAGAAAGATATTTATCTGGAGGCGGGCAACCACAATTATCTGCTGCACATGAGCATGCCGGAGTTTCTGAAAATGGTGCCGCATGCTGAGGTGCGGGAGTTGAGTCATTAGGCTTTTGTGGCATTTTCATTGACGCCTTCGCGGGCAAGCCTTGCTCCTACAACGGTTTTGGGTGTTCAGTGATTGTGTGACCGCCACAACCTTTGTAGGAGCAAGGCTTGCCCGCGAATGATCTTCCATTCACCGCTATTTCCAAGGATCACTGCAATGGAAAACCCAAACCACAGCCTCCCATCTCTCTTCAAACAACTCGGCCTGGACAACGACCCGGTCAGCATCGACCAATTCATCGCCGCCCATTCCCCGCTCAAACCCGAGCTGCACTTGGCCGATGCGTTTTTCTGGACGGATAGCCAGTCGCAGTTTTTACGCGATGAGATTCTGGAGGATGCCGATTGGGCGGAGGTGGTGGATCAGTTGAATGTGTTGTTGCGCAAGGGAAGACAGGGCTAAGACCGGTGACCTCTGGTCATTCAACTCAGAACCATGGTTGTTGCAGTTCAAAAAATAGACCAAAATCACGACCTCAATTGAGGTCTTTTATTATGCAAAGTGTTCTCGCCGATATGGCTGTCAGTGTTTCCGAGTTAAAGAAAAACCCTTCTGCCGTGCTGAACGGCGCGCATGGTGGAGCAGTGGCGGTTCTCAACCACAATCGCGTTATGGGCTACATGGTTCCAGCGGATGTGTACGAAGCAATGATGGAGCGGCTTGATGATCTGGAGCTTGCTGAAGTCGTTCGCGCCCGCAGCCACGAGACGCCAATTTCGGTAAGCCTGGATGACCTATAAGCTCGAATTTCTGCCATCTGCTTACAAAGAATGGAACAAGTTGGGTCACACACTACGAGAGCAATTCAAAAAGAAGCTGGGCGAACGGCTGAATCTGCCTAGAGTGCCTGCCGATGCGCTGCATGGGATGCCGGATTGTTACAAAATAAAATTGAAGGCTTGCGGCTATCGCTTGGTTTATCAAGTGATCGACGAACGCGTAGTCGTTTCCGTTGTTGCGGTCGGCAAACGGGAGCGCAGTAGCGTTTATGAGAATGCTAAAAAGCGCTGAATGACTTTCGGAGAGATTTTCTCCGCCCGAATAGGCAATTTGTTTCAAAACTTGACTGAAATTCCCCTCCAATGCGATATTGATAGTTAGCAAACTAACAGTGTGCATTTTCCCGTGCCCGATTCCCTCGACGCTCTCCAGATGAACATCAGCAGTGCCATGGTGGTGGCCGCCAGGCATTGGCGGAAGATCTGCCAGACCACGCTGGTCAACTATGGAATCTCCGAAGCCTGCGCCGTGCCGCTCTTGATGATCGGCCGTTTGGGCGAGGGTGTGCGGCAGGTGCAGGTGGCGCAGGCGGCCGGGATGGAGAGTCCGTCGCTGGTGCGTCTGCTCGATCAGTTGTGTCATTCGGGTTACGTCTGCCGTACCGAAGATGCCCACGATCGCCGCGCCAAGTGCTTGAGCCTGACCGACACCGGGCGTGAACTGGTGCAAGCGGTGGAGATCGAACTGGTGCGTCTGCGTCATGAAGTGCTTGAGGGCATCGACCAGAGCGATCTGGAAGCTACGCTTCGGGTACTCAGAGCTTTTGAGGCGGCCAACCCGCCATTGGTGGTTAATTCTTGAACGGTTTTTTCTCCGGCATTCCGCCGGCCCGGGACTGGTTCTACGGGGTGCGGACTTTTGCAGCGTCGATGATTGCGCTGTACATCGCCTTGCTCATGCAAATGCCGCGTCCGTATTGGGCGATGGCCACGGTTTACATCGTCTCCAGCCCGTTCCTCGGCCCTACCAGCTCGAAGGCTTTATACCGTGCGATCGGCACCTTTCTCGGTGCGGCAGCGGCGGTATTTTTCGTGCCGATGTTCGTGCAGAGCCCGTATGTGCTGGTGGTGGTGATCGCGCTATGGACGGGGATTCTGTTGTTCATGTCCCTGCATTTGCGCACCGCCAACAGCTACGCATTGATGCTCGCCGGTTACACCTTGCCGCTGATTGCCTTGCCGGTGGTGGATAACCCGCTGGCGGTGTGGGACGTGGCCGAAGCACGCACGGAAGAGATTTTCCTCGGCATCGCTGTCGCCGCCGTGGTCGGCGCAATGTTCTGGCCGCGACGCTTGGCGCCGGTGTTCAACGACGCCGTGAGCAAGTGGTTCGCCGACGCAACCACCTACAGCCTGAAATTCCTCAGCCGCGACGTGCAGCCAGAAGAAGTCACCGCGCTGCGCATGGCCATGGTCGCCAACTTCAACAGCCTCGAATTGATGATCGGCCAGTTGCCCCACGAAGGCTCGCGACCACAAACCGTACGCAACACCAAAGAATTGCGCGGGCGCATGATTCATCTATTACCGGTGATCGATGCGCTGGAAGATTCGCTCTACGCCCTCGAACGGCGCACGCCTGAGTTGGTGGAAAAATTCGAACCGCTGCTCGTCGCGACCCGCGAATGGCTCTGCCATGAAGACGCCGATCTCGATCGCTGGCAAGCGCTGAAAGATCAGCTCGAAGCCCAGCAGCCGAGCGCTGAAGCGCTGGAAGATCGCCGGCAACTGCTGTTCTCCAACTCGATCTACCGGCTCGGTGAATTCATCGATTTGTGGCAGGACTGCCGCAGCCTGCAGGACGCGATTGTCTGCGAGCGTCAGGACAACTGGCGCGCGGTTTACCGTCACTGGCGACTGGGTCGGCTGACACCGTTTATCGACCGTGGGCTAATGCTTTACTCGGTCGCTTCGACGATTCTGGCGATCATCACCGCCTCGGTGCTGTGGATTCTGCTCGGCTGGCCGGACGGCGGCAGCGCGGTGATTCTGGCGGCGGTGGCGTGCAGCTTCTTCGCCTCGATGGACGACCCGGCGCCGCAGATATACCGGTTCTTTTTCTGGACTGGCATGTCGGTGCTGTTCGCCAGCCTTTATCTGTTTTTGATTCTGCCCAACCTGCACGACTTCCCGATGCTGGTGCTGGCGTTTTCCATCCCGTTTATCTGCGTCGGCACGCTGACGGTGCAGCCGCGTTTCTACCTCGGCATGCTGCTGACGCTGGTCAACACCTCGTCGTTCATCAGTATTCAGGGCGCTTACGATGCGGACTTTTTCGCCTTCGTGAACTCCAACCTCGCGGGGCCGATCGGTCTGTTGTTCGCGTTTATCTGGACGCTGGTGGCGCGCCCGTTTGGTGCCGAACTGGCGGCGAAACGCCTGACCCGTTTCAGCTGGAAAGACATCGTGCACATGACCGAGCCGGCCAACCTCGCCGAGCACCGCAAATTGGGCGTGCAATTGCTCGATCGGCTGATGCAGCACCTGCCGCGTCTGGCACTTACTGGCCAGGACACCGGCATCGCCATGCGCGAAGTGCGCGTCGGTCTGAACCTGCTCGATTTGCTCGCCTACACGCCACGGGTGACTGGCGCGCCGAACGCTTTGTTGCAGCAAGTGGTCAGTGAAGTCGGTGAGTATTTCCGCGCTTGCCTCAAGGCCGGCGAACGCTTGCCGGCGCCTGCTCCTTTGCTGATGACCCTGGATCGCACCCGCCGTGCGCTCAATGGCCACGGCGACGATGAAACCCGGCTAAACCTGCTGCACGCCTTGAGCGGTTTGCGTCTGGCGTTACTGCCCGGCGTTGAATTCGTTTCCAGCGCCGAGCCCGAAGAACCGCTGCCCGATGGAGCGCCCCTATGATCGGTGATCTGGACATCAGCGGCATTTTCCTGCCGACCTTGCTGGTGTTGATGGGCATCACTTATGTGCTGTTTTTGTTGGTGCATGCCGTGCTTACGCGCGTGCACTTTTACCGTCTGGTCTGGCACCGGGCATTGTTCAACGTGGCGCTCTACGCGGTACTTCTGTACGGCGTGGACTCACTCAGTCGATACCTGATGACATGAAAAAACCGTTTTTGACCATCGGTCGCGTGGTACTGACCCTGCTGATCGTGACTTTTGCCGTTGTCCTCGTCTGGCGCATGGTGATGTATTACATGTTCGCGCCGTGGACCCGTGACGGCCACATTCGCGCCGACATCATCCAGATCGCCCCGGACGTGTCCGGGCTGATCCAGCAGGTTGGCGTGAAGGACAACCAGTTGATCAAGCGCGGTCAGGTGCTGTTCAGCATCGATCAGGATCGCTTCAAGCTGGCGTTGCGTCAGGCCAAAGCGACTGTCGCTGACCGCGAAGAAACCTTGGCTCAAGCCCAGCGCGAAGCCAAGCGTAACCGTGGCCTCGGTAATCTGGTACCGGCCGAGCAACTGGAAGAAAGCCAATCGAAGGTCGCCCGTGCGCAATCAGCACTGGCCGAAGCCATGGTCACCGTGGACAGCGCCCAGCTCAACCTCGATCGCTCGGTGATTCGCAGCCCGGTCGACGGCTACGTCAACGACCGCGCGCCGCGTCCGCAGGAGTTCGTCACCGCCGGGCGTCCGGTGTTGTCGGTGGTCGACAGCAATTCGTTCCACATCGACGGCTATTTCGAAGAGACCAAACTCGACGGCATTCATGTCGGTCAGTCGGTGGACATTCGCGTGATCGGCGACCGCGCCAAACTGCGCGGGCATGTCGAAAGCATCGTTGCCGGTATCGAAGACCGCGACCGCACCAGCGGTAGCAACCTGCTGCCAAACGTCAACCCCGCGTTCAGTTGGGTGCGGCTGGCGCAGCGGATTCCGGTGCGGATTGCCTTTGATGACGTGCCGGAAGATTTCCGCATGATCGCCGGGCGCACTGCCACGGTATCCATCATCGAAGACTCGAAAGTCGACGATAAAAAGCAGGAGCCCGCGCAATGAGCAGGGCCCTGATGATCGCCGGGTTGGGCGTGATGTTGTCGGCTTGCCAGATGGTCGGGCCGGACTATCACGTGCCTGAGAATTCGGCGGTTCAGCGCAAGGATTTTCAGGGCGAACTGGCCGTCGACGGTAAGCCTGTGGTCTCGGCACCGGTGCCGGCGGACTGGTGGCGGCTCTATAAAGACCCGCGCCTCGATCAACTGGTGCAGCAGGCGATGGCCTCCAACACCGATCTTCGCGTTGCTGCTGCCAACTTGCAGCGCGCTCGCGCCCAAGTCGACGAAGCCGAGGCCGCTGGTGGCTGGAGTGCTGGCGTGAAAATGGGCGCCGAGCGTTTGCAGGAATCCGGACAGGCGTTTTTGCTGCCGGAAAAAGTCCCGGTGGCCAATATCGGCGACATCGGCATCAGCGCTTCTTACCAATTCGATCTGTGGGGCACCTTGCAGCGCGGCATCGAAGGCGCCAAGGCCAACGCCGATGCCACTCAAGCCGCCGCTGACACCGCACGCATCACCTTGGTCGCGGACGTGGTTCGCGCTTATACGCAAGTCTGCGCGGCCAACGAAGAACGCGAAATTGCTCAGCATTCCCTCGACCTGCAATCGCAAGGCACCACGCTGATTCAGCGTCTGCGCGACGCCGGCCGTGGCGACGAAACCCAGGTCACCCGTTCGCAAACCCAATTCAAATCCCTGCGCGCCGACATGCCGCGCTATGAAGCGGCGCGTCAGGCCGGGTTGTTCCGTCTGTCGATGCTGCTGGCGAAACCGGTCGATCAATTGCCGGCTGGCACTGCGACGTGCGCCGAGCTGCCGAAGATCGCCCAACTGGTGCCGGTCGGTGATGGCGCGGCGCTGCTCAAGCGTCGTCCGGACATTCGTCAGGCTGAACGACGTCTTGCTGCCGCGACTGCCGGAATCGGCGTCGCCACCGGCGAGCTGTATCCGGACATCAGCATCGGCGCGACCATCGGCACCGTCGGCATCATCGACGACCTCGGTGATCCCTCGACCAACCGCTGGGGCTTCGGCCCGTCGCTAAGCTGGAAAGTACCGACCAACGGCGCCCGAGCGCGCATTCGCGAAGCTGAAGCGACCACCCAAGGCGCTCTGGCGCATTTCGATGGCGTGGTGCTCAACGCCATTCGCGAAACCCAGACTGGCCTCGCCCAGTACAGCGCGCTGCTGCAACGTCGCGACGCGCTGGCCGATGCCGAGCAGTCGGCGAAACTCGCGGCAGACCAGACGCACCGCTTCTTCCAGGCCGGCCGCGAGTCGTTCCTGGCTGATCTGCAAGCGACCCGCACCTACACCGATGTCACCGCGCAACTGGCCGCTGCCAACACCCAGGTTGCGATGAGCCAAGTCGATTTGTTCCTCGCCCTCGGCGGCGGTTGGGAAAGCGGACGAACGCACGCTCCAAGCCCCGGCAAACCCTGAGGCCGTTGCTATGCTTTGAAGTGTTGGAAGGGCGCCCCGTGCAAAGCACCCTTCCAGCGCACATTGCTAGCGCTGGTCTAGGGGAAACCAATAATGAAAAACCCTTACGCTCTCGGCTTCTGGTGCGCCCTCGCAGCGCTGGTGCTGCTTTCGGCCACCTATTTCTACGGCATCATGCTGGCCCACCAGATCGACAAGGCCATGATCTTTCTCGACAGCACTGTCGCGCTGATCGCGGTCATGGCGATCGTCGTGGTGGCCTGGGCTTCGATTCAGGTTCAGCGCGTCAAGAAACGGCAGCTTGAACAGGGCAAGACCCTCGTGCTGATCTGGGACACCAAAGTCGCCCTGCGTCGGGTCGAAACCGTGTTCGACCGGTATTTCTGGGGCAGCTACTGGCAGCCGGGACGAACGTTCGCCGAAGTCATGGGCGAACTCACCGGTACACCGCTGGAGAAAAGCCTCGAAGCGCTGAAAAAGCAGTGCCTGGAACTCGACAAGCAGATTGATGACGAGGGCTGGCATTGGCTGAACAATGCCCGTGAATTGTCGGATGTCGCCACAGCCATGGCCCGTGAGCGTTATCAGCTGGATTTCTGCGACCCGCGCGCTGATGGGCCGGGTGGGGCGGTGATTGATCGGGATTTCGAAGTGCTGGTCTACACCTGGACCGCGCGACTGAAAAGCTTTGATCATCAGCTGGATGAAATCGAGGTTCAGTATTCCTGATTCTCGGCTGAATCGACCGGCCTCATCGCGAGCAGGCTCACTCCTACATTTGGAATGCGTTCCCCTGTAGGAGTGAGCCTGCTCGCGATAGCGCCCTAAAAAACAGCGAAACTCTTCCAGCCTGGCGACTGTCCATTCTCCCCATAGACACTCTTTCACCTTTAAACATTGGGCCGTCTTGCGCGCCCGGTGCTAATCTCCATCGCTGAATTCAGCGCAGTCGAGCCGCGACCCGGTGACGGGTTCAGGGAAGACGACCACACTCACAGCCACGGAAATCGATCAGGTCATTCATGAATAAATCAGCAGGCGTGCTTCTCGGAATTGTTGTTGCCATCGGCGCGATCAGCGCAGGCGGGGCCTGGTACACCGGGACCAAGATCGAAGGCGTGTTGAACAACGCCGTCAGCAACGCCAACAAAGAGCTGCAGACCGCCATGGCCGGGTCCAACGGCACCGCGTCGCTGGAACTGGTGTCCCTCGATCGCCACACTTTCACCAGCACCGCGCACTATCGCCTCAAGGGCGAAGGCGAGATGTTTGGCGACAAGCCGGTCGAATTGCTCTTCGTCGACCACATCGAACACGGCCCGCTGCCGTTCTCGCGTCTGGTGTCGCTGAAATGGCTGCCGGTCATGGCCACCAGCAACTACGAGCTGGAAAAGAACGCCGCCACCGAGAAGTGGTTCGCCGCAACCAAAGGCGCCTCGCCGCTCAAAGGCGTGACCAACATTGGCTACGATGAATCCACCACCAGCACCCTTGATCTGCTGCCGTTCGAAACCGCGCTGGATGAGCAATCGAGCCTGAAATTCTCCGGCCTGACCATGAACATCTCCGCCAGCGCCCAGGCGCAGAAGGTCAAGGCGGACGGTTACATGGACAACCTGAAACTGGTCACTGTGGCCGAAGATCAGGCGCCGGTGCAGGTTGAACTCAACGGTCTGACCCTGGCCAGCAATCTCGCCAAGAGCAGCTACGGCTATTACACCGGGGAAAACACCCTGGTGCTGACCAACAGCAAAACCACCTTCGGCACCAAACAATCGGTGCTCGGCGTGAAGAACTTCGAAATGAAGAACCTCACCGAAGAAAACGGCAGCAATGCCTCCGGCCGCGCGGACTACAAAGTTGGCGAAGTGTCGCTCAACGACAAGAAAATCGGTTCGGCGAACATGGCCATGAGCCTGAAAAACCTCGACATCCCGTCGACGATGTCGCTGATGCAGATCTACCAGACCAAACTGCAGCCGTACGAAAAAGCCGCCGCCGAGGCTGCAGCTCAAGGCTTGCCGGCTCCGGAGCTGAACCTGACTGAAGCTGAAAACGCCCAGGTCAAAGCCGATCTGCAAAAACTGCTGGCCGCCGGCCCACAGTTTGCGCTGGAAAACCTCTCGTTCAACACTGCCAACGGCGAGAGCAAAGCCAATCTGGTCATCGACCTGACCAAACCGCAATCGATGGATTTGCCGCCGGATCAGTTGGGCAAACAGCTGATCGCATTGCTTGATCTGAATATTCAGGTGTCCAAGCCGATGCTGGTCGATTTGCTCAGCGTGCAGGCGCAACTGGATGGCCAGACTGACGCCAAAGCCATCGTCGATCAGTCCAAGGAAGCGGCGGACATGTTCGCCGGTATGGCAGTCGGTTCGCAGTTGGCCGTGGTCGACGGTAGCAACGTCGTGACCAAACTGCATTACGCCGCCAATCAGGTCGAATTCAACGGCCAGAAGATGACCGTCGAGCAGTTCGTCGGATTCCTGATGAGCAAGTTCGCCGGCGTCACGCAAGTGCAGTAATCCTGCGCTCTTAATAGCAACGCCCGGCCTCTGTGTTGAACAGACGCCGGGCGTTTTGCTGTCTGGCGTTCGGGTTTTGGCTGTTGCGGCGCAACCGTCGTGACGATTCTGAACAATTATTGTGTTCTGAATTCTGGTCTACGCTTGCGTGCAAGACTGCCTGACTAAGCTTGGCCGTTGGATGTGCACTGGCGGCCACCGTTACGAATGGGCAAGGAGGGCATTGCGACCCGGCTGGCCATGTAAGGATGCTGACGAATGCCGCGTATTGATGTTCCTGTATTGCATCGTGGTTTACGCCCTTTGTTCCGTGTTGCGCTGTGCAGCCAGTTGCTCTGGCCGGCACTGGCGTTTGCCGACACACCCTACGATCAGATGGTGCGCGACGCCCGTGCCGGGCAAACCACGCCTGCGCTGACGGTGCTGCGTCAGGTGCCGCCGGGCCAGTCGACCACCGGGCAGATCAGCGATCACCTGCAAATCGCCAGTTGGGCCGGGCTCGACGCTGAAGTGGTGCAGGTCTATGAAACCCAGGGTCGCGATCGCGTCTTGCCGGTGCAGGCGCTGACTGCAACGGCGCGCGCCTATCGCAACCTCAAGCGCTGGGATCAGGCGACCCAGGTCTATAACAAGGCCCTGGCGCTGGAACCGGACAACGCCGACCTGCAACTGGGCCTGGCCCTGACGCAGGCGGATGCCGGCAAGCCCGACGAAGCGGTGACCCGCGCCAAGGCGCTGGTCGCAGCCAAACCCGATGATCCTTCCCGTCGCCTCGCGCTGGGCTATGCACTGACCCGCGCGGGCAAGCAATACGACGCGCTGTTCGAATACGATCAGGCCTTCAAACGCGCCGGCAGCAAACCGGAAGTCGCCCGCGAATACGTGGTCGCTTTGCAAAAAGCGCGACTCCCGGAGCCAGCACTGCGCCTGGCCAACCAACGCCCGGGTCTGATTGATCCGGTCACGCTGCGCCGCCTCGAAGGCGATCTGGCCGCCGAACGCGTGCGCCTCGCCGAACTCGCTACCCGCAGTGAAAAAGAACGCTACGTCATCGCCGACCGCGCCCTGGCCGACTACGACAAACTGCTCGCCACCTGGACACCGGACGCGACCGCGCATGACGACGTCACCCGCTGGCGCATCGACCGCATGGGCGCACTCAAGGCCCGCGCGCGCACCGCCGACGTCATCACGGAGTACCAGAAGCTGCAAGCCGAAGGCGTGAAGATTCCGACCTATGCCTTGCGTTGGGTGGCGGCGTCCTATCTGGATCAGCGCGAACCGGAAATCGCCACCGACCTCTATCGCCAGGTGCTGGCTGCACCGGACGCCGATGTCGGCGACCGCCTCGAAGACACCACCGCGCTGTATTACGCGTTGCTGGAAAGCGACCGCGCCGACGAGGCACGTAAAGTGGCGGAAGACGCCGCCAAGTCGCAGCGCCCGCGTATCGAGCTCAAGGGCTTGCCGATCGGCAACCCCAACGATGAATGGATGGACGCCCAGCAACTCGCCGCGCAGGCCGGTACCTACGGTTCCGATTTGCCGCACGGTGAAGAGCGCTTGCAGACCTTGGTCGATCAGGCCCCGGGCAATATCGGCTTGCGCCTGGCCCAGGCCGATTTGTACCTGGCCCGCAACTGGCCGCGCCGTGCAGAAATGCAGCTCAAGGAAACCGAGAGCATCGTGCCGCGCGACATGGGTCTGGAAATTGGCCAGGCGCACACGGCCATGGAGTTGCAGGAATGGCGGCAAATGGATGCGCTGACTGACGACGTCGTCGCGCGTTACCCGGACAACCGCCAAGTGCAGCGTCTGGCGCGTGAGCGCGAAGTCCATGACATGTCCGAGCTGCGCGTCGAAGCTTACGGCGGCAAGGCCAACGGTGGCGGCAGCAGCGGTGCCGGGGCGGTCAGCGGCAGCCGCGATTTCGGCATTCAAAGCACGCTATACAGCCCGCCAATCGATGAAGACTGGCGCGTGTTTGCCGGCGTCGGATACGCCACCGGCGACTTTGCCGAAGGCACCGGCAACCATCGCTTCCAGCGTGTCGGCCTGGAGCGGCGCACCCGCGACATGACCCTCGAAGCCGAAGTCTCCAATCACGATTACGGCTACGGCGACAAACAGGGCGCGCGTCTGGCGATCGCCCGCGACATCAACGACCACTGGCAGTACGGCGGCAGCCTTGAATACCTCTCGGCTGAAACACCGCTGCGCGCGCTCAACAGCGACATCAAGGCCAATGGTGGCAGCGGTTTCATTCGCTGGCGCGCCAACGAAAGCCGCGAGTGGCGTCTGGCGGTGAGCCCGTCGCATTTCAGTGACGGCAACAACCGCGTCGAAGCTTTGCTCACTGGCCGCGAAGGCGTTTACAGCGCGCCGAACGTGCAGGTCGACGCCGGTCTGGAGGTCGGCACCAGCCACAACTCCAAGTCTGATGACGTGCCGTACTTCAACCCCAAATCCGACTTCAGCGTGATGCCGCTGGTCAACGTCAATCACGTGCTCTACCACCGCTACGAAACTTCCTGGAGTCAGCAATTCCAGGCCGGCGCGGGGACGTACAGCCAGCGTGATCACGGCACCGGCGGCATGGCCCTGCTCGGTTACGGGCAACGCTATGCCTGGAACGACGTGTTCGAGGTGGGCGGTTTGTTCAGTGTGATCAACCGGCCCTACGACGGTGATCGGGAGACCGATCTGCGTCTGCTCGTCGACCTCACTTTCCGCTTCTAGAAGAGTTTGAAGATGCCTTTGATTTCGCGTTTCATCCTTCTGCTGGGAGTGCTGCTGATCAGCGCCTGCGCCCAGCAAGCTCCGGCCTTCGCGCCGCCGTCCGAGCGTCCGCTGGCGGCCAGTGAAAAACCGTGGCCGAAAAATCACGTGCTCGGCATTGCCTACCACGATATCGAAGACCGCGACCCCGATCAGGCCGTGGTGGCGGTGCGCACCGAACGCATGATTGAGCAACTCGCTTGGCTGCGCGAAAACGGCTACAAGCCGGTCACGGTCGACCAGATCATGGCCGCGCGCAAGGGCGGCCCGGAGCTGCCGGCGAAAGCGATTCTGCTCAGCTTCGACGACGGCTATTCGAGTTTTTACACCCGCGTGCTGCCAGTGCTGCGCGCCTACAACTGGCATGCGCTGCTGGCGCCGGTCGGCAGCTGGATCGACACACCGCTCAATCAACCGGTGGATTTTGCCGGTGCGCCGCGTGCGCGTTCCGACTTCCTGACCTGGGATCAGGTGCGTGAAATCTCGCAATCGGGTCTGGTGGAAATTGCCGCGCACACCGACGCCAATCACAAAGGGATTCTGGCCAACCCGCAAGGCAACATGCAGCCTGCCGCCGCGACACGGCGCTACGATCCCGTCACTAAACGCTATGAATCCGAGGCCGATTTCCAGGCGCGTATTCGCACTGACGTGAACAACATCTCGGAGAAAATCCGCAAGGTCACCGGCAAGAAACCGCGTGTCTGGGTCTGGCCTTACGGCACGGCGGACGGTACTTCGCTGACCGTGGTCGGCGAACAGGGCTACGAAATGGCCCTGACGCTGGACGACGGCCTCGATGCCCTCGACAACCTGATGAGCAGCCCACGCTTCCTCGTCGCTTCCGATCCTGACGGCGAACATTTCGCCAACAGTGTCGTCGGGGTGCAGTCGGATTTCACCATGCGCGTGGTGCATGTCGATCTGGACAATGTCTACGACCCGGACCCGGCGCAACAGGACATCAACCTCGGCAAGCTGGTGCAGCGCATGGCTGACATGGGCGCCAACACGGTGTTCCTGCAGGCCTTCGCCGATCCGCAGGGCGACGGCCTGGTGCATTCGCTGTACTTCCCCAACCGCCACTTGCCGGTGCGCGCCGATATTTTCGACCGGGTCGCCTGGCAACTGCGCACCCGTGCCCACGTGAAAGTCTTCGCGTGGATGCCGGTGCTGAGTTTCGGTCTCGATTCGAAGCTGCCGCGCGTCACCCGTTGGGACCCGAAAACCGGCACCACGTCGGTCGACCCGGACCAGTACAAGCGCCTGTCGCCGTTCGATCCGGAAGTACGGCGGATCATTGGCGAAATCTACGAAGACGTCGCGCGCCTGACCTCGGTCGACGGCATTCTTTACCACGATGATGCGGTGCTCTCGGATTTCGAGGACGCCAGCCCTGAAGCCTTGAAAACCTACGCCGCCCAGGGCTTGCCAAGCTCAATCGCCGCCCTGCGCGACGATCCTGCCGCGATGCAGCGCTGGACGCGCTTCAAGAGCAAATACCTCATCGATTTCACCAACGAACTGACTGCCAAAGTCCGCGCGATTCGTGGTCCGCAGGTGCTCACCGCACGCAACATTTTCGCCGAGCCGATCCTCAATCCGCAGAGTGAAGCGTGGTTTGCGCAGAACCTCGACGACTTCCTCGCGACCTACGACTGGACGGCGCCGATGGCCATGCCGCTGATGGAGAAACAGACCCAGGCAGAGTCCGGCCCGTGGCTCGAAGCCTTGGTGGCCACGGTCAAGAAACGCCCCGGTGCACTGGACCGCACGGTGTTCGAATTGCAGGCACGTGACTGGACGAAAAAGGATCAAGCCGACATCGACGGTGCGCATCTGGCCGACTGGATGGGCCGTCTCAAGCGTCAGGGCGCGACCAGTTTCGGTTACTACCCGGACAACTTCCTCGACAACCTGCCGGACCTGAAAACCGTAAGGCCTGCGCTCTCCAACAAATGGAATCCATAACATGCTGGATAGACTGTTAGCCCTGCTTGTTCTGGCGATTGTCCTCGGCGTTCCGCTGGGGCTGATCTTCCTGGTGACCGGGCAGTTCCTGATGGACTTCGTGTTCTTCTACCCGTTGTTCATGTCCGGGTTGTGGATTGCCGGTGGCCTGTATTTCTGGCTGCACTGGGAGCGGCACTGGCCGTGGAAGGACGATACCTTGCCGCCGCCGCTGGAAGGCGAGCCGCTGATTTCGATCCTGATCCCTTGCTACAACGAGGGTGATAACGCCGCCGATACGATTCACGCGGCGCTGGCCCAGCATTACCCGAATATCGAAGTCATCGCGATCAACGACGGCTCCAAGGACAACACCGCACAAGTGCTCGACGCACTGGCCAAAGAAGACCCTCGGTTGCGCGTGCTGCATCTGGCGGAAAACCAGGGCAAGGCGGTGGCCCTGCGCATGGGTGCGATTGCCGCGCGCAGCGAATATCTGGTGTGCATCGACGGCGACGCGTTGCTGGCGCCGAACACGGCGGCGTATCTGGTCGCACCGATGCTGGATAACGCGCGCCTTGGCGCGGTGACCGGCAACCCACGGATTCGTACACGTTCGACGCTGGTCGGGCGGGTACAGGTCGGCGAGTTCTCCTCGATCATCGGCCTGATCAAGCGCACGCAGCGGGTGTTCGGGCGGATCTTCACCGTGTCCGGGGTGATCGTCGCGTTCCGCCGTACCGCGCTGAACCGGGTGGGCTACTGGAGCCCGGACATGATCACCGAAGACATCGACATAAGCTGGAAGCTGCAACTCGATCACTGGAGCATCTTTTACGAGCCGCGCGCGCTGTGCTGGATCCTCATGCCGGAAACCCTTGGCGGCTTGTGGAAGCAACGTCTGCGTTGGGCTCAGGGCGGCGCCGAAGTGCTGTTCAAAAACATTCGCGGCATCTGGCAGTACCGCCATCGTTACCTGTGGCCGCTGCTGTTCGAATACTGCCTGTCGACCGGTTGGGCGTTCACCTTCCTGTTGTCGGTGATTTTCTGGGGCGTCGGCAAGTTCGTCGTCATGCCGGAAGCGATTGCGGTGGATCACCTGATGCCGCCGGCCTTCACCGGTTTGCTGCTGGCCTTCGTCTGCCTGGTGCAGTTCGCGGTCAGCATCATCATCGACCGGCGCTATGAGCCGGGGCTGGGCAAGACCATGTTCTGGGTGGTCTGGTATCCGTTGGTGTTCTGGCTCATCAGCCTGCTGACCACGCTGGTCAGCTTCCCGAAAGTGCTGTTCGGCCAACATCAGAAACGTGCGCGTTGGGTCAGCCCGGATCGGGGTATCAAGCCGATTGGCGACGACGAAGAGGAGGTCATCAAATGAAAATCATCCGGACTCGCCAGCGGCCCTTCCTGGTTGTGGTCGACGTGATCCTTACGGTCATAGCCTGGGTTGGTCTGTTGTTTCTGCTGATCCGCGGGTTATGGCCGCTGATCGAAACGCACGCGGGCGGGCCGCGCATCGACAACTCGGCGTTCGATGCGCTGGGTACCTTGCAGATTTACCTGTGGGTGGCGTTGGTCAACGCGGTGATTCTTATCAGTTGGGCGCGTTACCAGCAGCGCAAAAGTCGCAGCTTCGCCCAGCGCCGGTTGCCGTCGCCAGTGATCGACGATGAAGGGCTGAGCAAGAGCTTCAAGCTGTGCGATGACCGCTTTCAGAAATTGCGCAGCCCCGGGGTGATGACCATTCACAACGATCAGGAAGGCGACATCAGCCATGTGGTGACGCATTTCTGGCCGGTGCAGCAGCAGGAATTGCCACCGCCGTTGGCACCGCTGGAGCATCCGCGCGTGATCTTTCTGCATGCCGAAGACGACGACAACCGCGAGCCTCTGACCCGCTAACCGTACGAACAATCCAACCCCTGTAGGAGCTGCCGCAGGCTGCGATCTTTTGATCTTTAACGTCAAAAGATCGCAGCCTGCGGCAGCTCCTACAGGTGGATGATCAGTGTTCGGGCTTCTTCCATCGGCAATGGTTGTTTCATGCGTTCGGCGAGCAAAGCCATGGCGCGTTCTTTTTCGCAGGCGACTGCAGCGACTAGCACACCCTTTCTGCCGAACAGCCCAATAAACGGCGGGTGCTCCGGCTCGCCGAGAAATTCGACCTCATCCCAGTGTTCGGCATGACCGAGGTAGTCGTAGTTCTTGCCGAAATGCCAGGTCCAGAAAAACGGCACGTCCAGATAATGTTCCTCGCCGCCGAGCATGTTCGCCGCGGCGATGCGCGCGTGCTGCTGGGCCAGGCGCCAGTGTTCGATGCGTTGCGGCAGGCCGTTCAACGGGAAGGTGGCGATGTCGCCGATAGCCCACAGTCCTTCGCTTACACGCATGCCGTCATCGACGCGCAATGATTGGTCTTCCTCCCTCGGCAGCGACGCAAATGCCTGCGTGGCCGGTTGTACGCCGACCCCCGCCAACACCAGATCCGCCGACAACCGCAGGCCATTGTCCAGCAGCACGGCCTCTACTTTGCCGTCGCCGATGATCTCTGTCGCTTGGTGATCGGTGATGAATTTCACACCTTTTTCTTCGTGCAGTGCGCGGATTGCTTTACCCACCGCCTCGCCGAATTGTGCGGCGAAAGGAATATCGTGGCGCGCCAGTACCGTGACGTCGAGACCGTGTTGGCGCAGAGCCGAGGCGCACTCGAGGGCAATGAAGCTGTCGCCGATAATGACCGCGCGCTGATCGGGGCTGGCCGCTTTCATGATCTGCTCGGCCTGGGCTTTTGAGCGCAGTAAAAACACTTGCGGCAGGTCGGTGCCGGGCAGCTTCAAGGGATTGGGCTCGCCACCCGTGGCCAGCACGGCGGCGTCATAACTCAACGTTTGGCCATTATCGAGATGCACGGTTTTTGCTGTGGCGTCGAGTGAGACGACTTCACCGTGCTGGCGCTCGATACGTTGCTCTCTATAGAAAGTTTCATCTCGCAGCGCTGGGGTTTCCTGCGGCGACATTTCTCCGGCGAGGACAAATTTGCTCAGCACCGTGCGGTCGTAACCGGCAGCGGGCTCGCGGTCGATCATCAGGATGCGCCCACCAAACCCTTTTTCTCGCAGGGCTGCCGCGCACGCGGTGCCCGCCGCCCCGGCGCCGACAATCACGAACGTCCGTGGGTCGTCCGCCGGCGGTGTGTGCGGATCCGGCAGCGGTTGGTCGTCGACCCAGACCTCCTCGCCACGCAGCTCCAGCGGGTAACGCTTGAGGCTGTCGAGGGCCGGCGGTTCGCACAGCGCGCCGTCCTCCGCACGAAAAGCCGCTTTATGCCATGGACAGATCAGCCGTCCGTGGCACAACGCGCCCTCCGCCAGCGGCGCGCCGGCATGCGGGCATTCGCCCTGAAACGCCCGCAATTGGCCGCCGGTGCGCAGCAGGACGATCTTGCAATCGGCGATTTCGACTTGCAGACCACGGTCTTCAGGAACATCGGCGACACGGGCGACTCGGTGCAGGGACATGTTCGGCTTCCTCGCAGGCATTTCTCTTACGAGTTTGCGCCACGGTGTGAGGTTCAGCCATTTGCCACTGCCACGGCACGAACGGTACGGCTATAGTTTGCAGGCCGACGATGGCCCAACTGCACAAGGTGCTCCCGGAATGACCCGATTGACCTCTCTCAACCCATGGCTGGCGGCGCTCGCTGTCACCCTTTGCGTGCAGTTTCCGGCGCAGGCCCAGGAGCGTTTCACCCTGAGCATCCCTGGCGTGTCCGATAACCGCTTGTTCACCTCAGCGGCTGCCAGTGATGCCGCCGGTTGCGGCGGCAAGAACCAGTCGCCGGCGCTGAGCTGGAACGCCGGCCCCGCAGGGACCCAGAGCTACGCGATCGTCATGCATGATCCGGACGGGCAGAAAGGCCTGGGCGTCGATCACTGGATTCACTACGGCATCAAGGCCAACACCCGGCAGATTGCGGCAGGTGTCGGCGCCAAGTCGGCGTTGGAAGGCGTCGGCGGTACCAACAGCAAAGGCAACACGCATTACATGGGGCCTTGCCCGCCGGTAGGCGACAGTGCGCACCACTACATCATTCAGATCTACGCCCTGGACCTGGCCCCGGACGCCTTGCCCGCCGGCCTGACCCGCGCCGAGCTGATGGAAAAAATCAAAGGCCATGTCCTGCGCAACAGCAGTGCCGTGCGGCGTTATCACCGCTGATGAAACGCTGAAAAAGTGCGCGCTCCGTTCGGGGCGCGCGCTAACGGTTGGCGTCGGCCGCTGAAAGCGAGCACTATCCCAGCGCCCCCCCTTCGCGCTGCAGGCCCATTCGCAGGCTCGTGCTGACGGTCTGTTCCTCGCCTCGCGCCGATGCGGGTGTACGCTACCCTTTGCAAACGGGTTAACCCTGAACGCTGGAAATGGTCACCGGGACTGTCGAAGATGCCATGTGTCTGGCACTCGACGCGGGTCCGGGGAGAATGCCGTGCCGATCATCTTCGGGCACATGTGTGACTATCGAAAACGCCCACTGCTGAAAACGCTTTTAGACCGACTGGCATCTGTACGATGTCCGAGCGTTGGCATGGATGGCCGAGTGCAAGTGTTTGCCCCGTGGTCTTGACCTCGGGGGCGAGCGCAGTACCTAACGCACCAGGATTTAAAGCGATTGAGCATGAACCCAAGTAAAGATTCGACATTTGCCTACCAGGCTGTTTACCGCTATCTCGTCGAACTGATCGAAGCCGCGAGTCCCGAGGGAGAGCAGAAACTGCCGTCACTGCGTCAACTGGCGCAGCGTTTGAACGTGTCGGTGTCCACCACCAAATACGCCTATTCACTCCTGGAAGACCAGGGGCGGATCTACGCCCGACCGAAGCTCGGTTACTACACCCGGGCAATGCCTTCGGCACTGGTCAGCGAGGGTTCGCCGAACCTGCTCGACAGCGTTTTCGCCAGTGCCCGGCAACCCGGCATGCTGGCGCTGAGCAGTGATGCCCCGGCCATGTTGTTGTCGCTGGAAAATCCATTGCTGATGACCGAGCGCGAGCTGACGCGTCAATATCCACGCAGCCATGCGCCGCTTTATCAACCGTTTGGCGAAACCGAGCTGCGCAGTGTTCTGGCTGATCGCTACACCCGCTCGACGCGCTGCTACTGGCGTGCCGAACACGTGTATATCGGCTCCGATTTGCGCAGCGTGCTGGAATTGTCCCTCGAAGCCCTGCAATTGACGGGCACCGTGGCGCTGGTGGAGTCGCCGTGTTCCTGGGCGATTTTGCGCCAGTTGCATGCGGCGAAGATCCGCGTGATCGAAGTGCCGTTGGGCGACGATGGCCGCTTCGACTTGCCGCAGCTGCAACTGTTGTTGCAGCGCGAGCCCATCAGCCTGGCCGTGTTGTCGTCGACGGTGAGTATTCCCCACGGCAGCCTGATGCCTGGCGAAGATAAAAAACTGATCTGCCGCTGGTTGGCCGAGCGGCGTATCTGGCTGTTTGAAAATGACAGCTACGGCGAGTTCTGTTTCGAGCCGGGCGCCACCCGTTATCGTGATTTTGCCGACCCCGAGCGCCTCGTGGTGTTTTCGACGTTCGACAAGATCATCGGCTCGGAAGCCCCTTACGGCTATGTGTTGAGCCGGTTTCAGGGGCCCGAGCTGCATCGTCTTTTTCTCGAGCGAGCCTTTCGCCTGTCGCCGATTCGGCAGAAGGCGATTGCCCGCTTGTTCACCACGCGACGCATCGATCAGCACACGCAGATGTTGCGCAGCCTGTTGATCGGGCGCATGCAGCGCATGCAAGGCATGCTGCACGAGCACACCGAAGGCCAGTTGCGCATCGTCGCGCCGCTGGGCGGTGCCGCGTTCTGGGTCGAGGCGACGCGGCCGGTGAACATGCGCCGGGTGTTCGAGCGTCTGTTGGCCAAACGCATCGTTATCGCTCCCGGCGAAATATTCAGCCAGCAAGGGGCCTGGCAGCATCACCTGCGCCTGAGCTACACCATCGACTGGAGCAAGGACATTACCCAGGCGTTGAAGATGCTCACTCAGGCCATTCAGGATGAAAGCTGAGGCCCTGACGTTCAATTGATGCCGTAGCAGTGCTTGGGCTCGGGGAAGGTACCGTCGCGAACTTCCGCAGCAAACGCTTCGCACGCCTGCGTGATCAGCGCGCCGACATCGGCGTACTGTTTGACGAAGCGTGGCACATGATCGCCACCGAGCCCGAGCATGTCCTCTGTCACCAGCACTTGGCCGTCGCACGCCGGTGAAGCGCCAATGCCAATGGTCGGCATTGGCGAGAAGTCGGTGACCCGGCGTGCGACCCCTTCGGCCACCCCTTCAAGCAGCAGGCTGAAAGCACCGGCTTCAAGGTGCGCGCGTGCATCGGCTTCAATCGCCAGCGCGGCCGTCTCGTTCATGCCTTGGGCCTTGAAGCCGCCCATGGCGTTGACGTACTGCGGCATCAGGCCGATATGCGCCATTACCGGGATGCCCCGTTTGACCAGGAACTCCACCGTGTCGGCGAGCACCGCGCCACCCTCCAGCTTGATGGCGTCGCAGCCAGTGCGCGCCATCACCTGCGCACAATTGCGATAGGCCTGCTGGGGCGATTCCTGATAGCTGCCAAACGGCATGTCGGCGATCACACAGGCCAGCCGTGTGCTGCTGACGACGGCGCGGGTGTGCGCGATGATTTCCTCCAGGCTCATGTCGAGGGTCGACGTGCGGCCATAACCGACCATGGCGGTGGAATCCCCCACCAGGATGAAGTCGACGATGGGGTCCATCAATTTGGCGATATGGCTTGTGTACGCGGTCAGGGAGACAATTTTCTGTTGCCCCTTCATCGCGACCAGTTGAGGAACGCTCAGTCGTTTGGTTCGGGTATGCAGGCTCATGGCTCTCTTCCTTGTTAAACCCCGTTGTCAGGGGTGTCTGTGGTTACAACCAGTCCCTTTCCCATCCACGCCACGCGGCGTAATCGGCGTCGATGCGTTCGAGCAGCGGGTGCAGCAAAAACACCGCGCCCGGGGAGCTGTTCAGGTCAATGGTGGGGGCCATCCTTGCCCCCTCGGCGAAACGAAACCTGACGTTATGAAAACTCGGCAGGCTTTCCAGGCGCTGGCGCGCCTGGCTCTGCGCGAACAGGCCCGGGCGATGGGCAATCAGGTTCAGGCACTTGGCGTGTTGCAGCAGCCGATAACGCTTGGGCCATTGCGCCAGGCGCAACGGGTCCAGATAGCTCAGGCACGTCAGCGCCACTTGATCGTTGCCAGTGGCGGCTTGCAGCGCGGGTGGGCAAGCCAGGCCGGAGAGCCGCGCGCCGCTTTCCAGCAGGCGCGGGCCGTCGGCGGTCAGAATCAGTTCGGTGTGCGCAGGGCCGTGCACGATGCCCAAGGCATCGAGCACGCCTTGCACGTACTCGATCAGTGCTGGCAGCTGCGCAGCTTCGGCCGGCACCAGGTCTTCGCGGTCGTAGATTTTGCGGCCATCGGCGGCGAAGGTTTTCGAGCATTTCCAGACGTCGGTGATCCAGTGCTCGCCCTGATGGCTGACGCTGTTGATCACGTATTCATCGCCGCTCAGGTATTCCTGCAACAGCAGGGCCTCGTTGTTGAGCATCATCAGGTTGGTCGCACCGAGGATCGACTCGACGGCCGCCTGCAATTGCCGCGCATCGTCGCAGATGAACACGTTGTCGGAACCGGCGCTGTCCAGCGGCTTGGCGACCACGCGGGTGCCGCCGCGTGCCTTGAACCAGGCCAGTGCCTCAGCCATCGATCGGGTGCGCAGTTGCGCCGCCACGGGCAGGCCGGCCTGCGCCACGTGCTCGGCCATCAGCGATTTGTCACGACGCGCGGCGGAGGTGGCCGGATCGTTGCCGGGCAGGCCCAGCCGCGCGGCCAGCAAATCGGCCAGTTCGACGCCGAATTCACTGCCGGTCAGCACTGCCGCCGGTTGTTGCACGGCGAGTGTCGCGACCAGTGCATCGAGGCCTGCGTCGGCGACGCTGTAGTCCTCGGCAAACAGCTCTTTCGGGCAGCTCGCCGCAAAGGCATCGGGCATGTGCGCGCGCGAGCGTACATGCAGCAAGCGGCGTTGCCCGGCGAGCGCGCGCGCCAACAGCGCGCCGGTGGAATAGGCGTCGACCAGAATCAACGGCGCCAGGCTTAAATCAATGCAAGGGTTGGTCATAACGATTCACCGTGTAATGCAACATCTGAAACAGTTCGCTGGAGCTGACGCCGGGGCCGTTCAGCGACCAGCCGCTGCTGCGGGGCAACGGCAGGCTGCCGGTATTGCCCCAGCGCAGCGCGCCCTTGTCGTCGATGCGGGTGGTGGCGCGGCCGGGGTTGTCCGGGTGCAGGCAGTAAGGGATGTCGAGCAAGCCGCGCGCGAACGCCTGGATCAATGCCAGGCCGATGTCGGCGTGCAGATTGCGCACGGTGTCTACCAGTTGCCGCGCTTCGAAGAGGGTTTCCTGGTAGTAACCGGCGCTGCTCGCGTCGATCGTCGGCAGGTCGCCGGCGGCCACGTCGGCGGCCATGCGCAGGGCGTCGAGGTTGTCGTCGACGGACGGAATCTGCCGCGACTCGGCGACAGTCTTGACGATCAGCCGTTCGCAACCAGCGGCCCGGGTCAGGCGCGCGCTGTCGCAAATCAAGCGCCGCGCGCCATGGTTGGTCGTCGGAAACACGCCCATGTAGGAATACACCACGACATGCCAGTGATCGCCGTCCAGATACTCGGCGGCCAATTCGCGCAGGGCCTGCAAGGCGCCGAAATCCTGCTCCATCGAGGTGCCCTGGGCATAACTGAGCGAAACCCCGCGAACCCCGTGCTGGCGGAAAAACAGCGCTTCGAGCAGTGTCATGGCAATCAGTAAAGAGGGCGGGCACAACTGCCCCAACAGGCAGCCACCAAAACTCTCGATATGCGCATGCTCGGTCGCGCCCGCCAGCAACTGACAACTTTCGGCCCAGGCGCTGACCGCCTCGGCCAGCGGCAAGCGGCTGTACGGCATGCAATACGACACCGGGCCGCCTTCGGTAGCGTCGAGGCCCAAAGCGGCCAGGCGCTGGAACACATTCTGCGGTTTGGCGGTGCCGTGGCGGATCTGGATCGGAAAGTCTGCGCCATACAGCCCGGCGAGCATGCTGCGCACCGCTTCGATCGGGTGGCTGATGATCGGGAAACCGTTCATTGGCGCCGAGCTGTTGAGGCACTGCAGCGCGCTCTGGTAATCGCCGACCCGCGTGTAGCTGTCGAGGGTGATGGTGCCGATGGCCGCGCAGGGCAGGGCGGCGACACTGGCCAGCCCGGCGCGCATCTGGCTCAGTGCGCCAAAGCCCATGCGCGGCTGCACCACCAGCTCGTCGCGGGCGCGGGCACGCTCGATGAATTGTTGAAAATGGCCGCCGCTGAACGCTGTCATGCGTCAGCGTCCCGAGACCAGTTCGACCACGGTTTCGCCGGTGGCCGGGTCGTAGCGACTGATTCGGCCCTTGTGCGGATCGCCGGCACGAACCCGGGCAATCAGCGTCGCGTCGCTGTCGAAATCGATCCGTTGATGCGCGTACAGGCTGCGCAAGGCCGGCAACGGCAGGCCGCTGACCTCGGTCAGCCACTGGCTGAGGGCCGGCTCGTTGTGTTCGCCGGCGAGGATCCGGTGCAGGGCATCGAGGTTGCCCAGGTGCTGCGCGTGGCACAGCCCGAGAAAGCTTGAAAGCTCACGGCCACGGTCAACGAACGGGGCAAACTGCATGCACACCAGTTGCGCCTCATCGAGGCCGAACGCCTGCACGGCGAAGCGTGCGGCGAGATCGCGGCGAGCCTGCATGCCCTGTTCGTCGGCATACGCGGCCATGGCCAGATCGATCAGGCGCTGTGGCATCTCTTTCTTGCGCATCAATGCCTGCGCCAGTTCGAGGTATTCGGCAATGCCCTGGTTGTAAGGGCGGCCCTGTACGTACTCGGCCTTGAGGCCGCGAAAGTGCGCCATCAACATCGGGTTGGCACAGTCCGATTCGGTGAAACTGAACGCCAGTTCTTCGAAGCGGAAATCGAGAAACTCGGTGATCAGTTCCCAGTGATCCTCGACCTTGTAGCTGACCAGATCGTAGATGCTGACGAACTCCGGATCAGCATGCTCATCACCGCAAGCGACGCGTCGTTCCTCGCGCTGCTGATCGAAACCTTCACCGAACAGCTCGACAAAATAGCTTTGCGCCACGCCGTCCAGCGCTTGCAGCAGGCCGCGAAAACCCTGGCGGCGGCATTCATCGACATTCAGGCCCAGACGCTGCGCCAGGCGCATGATCCAGGTGAAATAGTGCTTCTGTTCCTTGCGCGAGTCGCCGGTGACGACGGCATCGACGCCGCCCTGCCACCATGCCGCCCGCCCATAGAAATCGGCCACGGCCAGGTTGCAGCTGTTGCAGAAGGTCGGTCGCCCGTCACCGGCGGTGCGATGGCCATTCATCAACACGTCGAAACGGTTCATCGCCTGCACATCGTCCGGGAATGGCAAGTGGCGCTCGAACGGCCGGATCTGCTGGTGATCGACCACCAGCATTTCCACGCGTGGATCGTCGAACAGGTGCAAGGCGCGGTAGACCCGGTCGATGTTCGCCATCACCGCATCCGGCACACCGGCGTGGCGCATGTTGGCGATGCGCAGCTGGAACGTACGGCCATGCAGCACCGACAGGTGCAACTGCGTGGCACGCAGCATGGCCACGGTGTAGGAGCTGTCCTTGCCGCCGCCGTAGGCGACCATCAGTTTGTAGTCGGTCAGCCCGTCGAGACCACCCGCCGCATCGATCAGGCGTTCGCCAATGGTTGCGACGGCGCGGCGTTCATCGGCGCGCAGGTAATGATTGAGCTGACCCAGCAACGGCTCGTCGTTCCAGGCTTGGGAGGTATTGGCGTTCATAGCGGTTCTGCCTGGAATTGGAACGTCTGGGTGGTGTGGTGGATGTCGCGTTCAGTTGCGTCTTCACTGCCACCGACAAAAATGAAGCGGCCGCTGTGCAGCGCGTCGTAGCTGCCGCCGGCTTCGAGGATCTGCCCGGGTTCGGGGAGCAACTCGCGCCACAGGTTGGGCAGGGTGTCGCGCAGCGATTGCGCCTGCACGACGCGGCAGGGCAACTGTGCCGGTTTGGGGATGACCAGCCAGCCGCCACTCGGATCTTCGTCGTTCGCCGGCAATGGCACTTGCTCGCCAGCCAGGCGGCGCAGCCAGTGCTCGTACAGATTGACCCCGAAGACCTTGTTGATCAGGTGCGGGACTTCGCTGCCGCCGACCCGCGCACCGATTTCGAGGAACACCAGCGAGTCGTCCGGCTCGACGAAAATCTCCAGGTGAAACGCGGTGCAGCGCAAATTCAGCGCGCGCAGGATCTGTTGGCTGAACGCCTCGATCCGCGTGCGCAGTGGCGACGCCTGGACAATCACCGAACCCAATGGCTGCGCCTTGGCAAAATCCAGGCAACTGTTGATGTAGCGCGAGACCACTTGAAACGGCACGCTGCCGTCGACATCGGCGAAGCCGTCGATGTGGTAGGTCTGGCCGTGCATGAACGCTTCGATCTCGTAACGCGAGAGGTCGAGGGTGTCGAGCAGGTTGCGCAGCGCCGCTTCGTTTTCGACCTTTTCCACGCCCATGCTGGCGGCACCGTCGACCGGTTTTACGATCAGCGGAAAACCGATCTCGCGAGCAAAGTGCAGGGCCTGTTCCGCCGATTGGCAGCGCGCAAATGCCGGCACCGGCAGGCCCAGGGCCTGAAGAATTTCCTTCATGCGGGCCTTGTCGCGGTACACCGCCACTTCGTCCGGCCCGTCACCGGGAATGTTCAGGGTCTGGCGCACCCGCGCGGCGATTTCCAGGGTGAACTCCGACAGTGCGATCAACTGATCGACCGGGCCCACCCGCTCGATGACTTGCTGAACCGCACCCAGCAGCTGCTCGTATTGATTGACGTCGCTGACCTGCACCTGATGGGCAATGTGCTGCGCCGGGGCAAGCACGCCTTCGGCACCGGGGGCATCGACCACGTAGCTGATGCGGTGTTGTTGATGATCGAAGAAGTCTTCGTAGCGAGTCAGTTCGTTGTCCCAGCGGCGCTCATCACGAAAGCGCGGCCAGCGGTTGACGATAACGATGTGCATTGGGGATATCCTTGATTGAGCGAAGTCAGCCGTGGTGGGGATCAGCCCCAGGACGGCACGCTAACGGCGGGTGCAGGTTCGGCGTCAGCTGGCGCATGCAGCGTGGCCAGGTAACCGCTGAAGGATTCGATCGCGTCGGGGCCGACAAACACCTGGTGGTAGCCGGCCTCGATCAACGGTCGGCGAACCGCCAGGGTTTCATCCTCGGAGGTGGTCAACTTGCCGCCGATCACGCAGGGCAGGTGCGGGTGCTTCTGGCGCACCTGGCGAATCAGCTCCAGGCCTTGCGAGTAGCCGTGGCCATTGACGCTGCTGACCACCAGCAGTTGGGTCCGGCGCTGTTCGAGCGCATTGAGTACGGCGTCGATCGGGGTGCAGCTGCCAAGGTTTTTCACGTTCAAACCATGCTCGGCGAGCCACAGTTGCAAATACACCAGGTTCCACATGTGCGAGTCGGACTCGACCGTGGCAAGCACGCAGTGCGGCAGGGCTTTCATTGAGACGCCTCCATGGCGAGCGACGGACCACCCAGGGCCAGTTGAAAGCGCCGGGTGGTCAGGATGAACAGCAAAGTGCCGGGGATGGTCAGCACCAGTGCCAGCACCAGAATCAGCACCTGCGCGCCGTAGACGTGGCCGACACTGGCGGTCAACAAGCCGCCCAGCGGGTAGGACAGCAGGTTGACCAGGTAAAACGGTCCCATGACTTTGCCCAGGTGGGCGCGGTCGATCGCTTTGATGCGCTGCGTACGGTTGAACACGTTGAACAACGCACAACCGGCCATTGCCAGCAGAAAGCTCAGGGCATACAGCAACACGCCGTTGGCCACGCCCATGCAGAGCAGGCCCAGACACAGCAAGGCAAAACCCAGCGCACCGAGTCGATAAATCGACATGCGCGCCAGCAGGCGCGGCACCAGAATGAAGTTCAGCAGCCCGAGCGCGCCGGCCCCGGCGTTCATCAGGCCAAAGACACCGTCGGCGGCACTGAACACCCCACTGATGACAAACGCATTGGCGCTCAGCACCGCGGCGAAGGCCAGGTTGATGGTGAAATTCAGCCCGGCCAGGGTCAGCACCGGTGGATTGCCGAGCAGCAGGCGCCAGCCGAGGGCCAGATCCTTGAACACGCTGCTCGGGCCGCTGGCCGCCGTGCGCGCCGTGGGCAGCCCGCGCCAGAACAGCGCCGCGGCAAACAGTGCCACCGCCGCCAGGCCGAGCAGCCAGCGCTTGTCGGTGTACATCGCCAGGCCAGCGGCGAGTGCCGGACCGAGCGCCATCGCGAGCAATTCCATGTTCTGCACCAGCGACTGACAGTGCGCGAGACGCTCGGGACCGGCGATCAGCGGCACACTTTTTTCAACCGCCATGCGCACCGGCGCCATCAACACTGAAAGCACGATGCCGTTGCCGATCAACGCCCAGATCATCCACTGCGGCTGATACCAGCAGATCCACAGCGTGACGCCCAGGCTCAGCGCGCGCGCCGTGTTGGCCGTGCGAAACAGCAGTCGGCCGCCAAAACGGTCGGCCAATAACCCGGCAAACGGATAGGCAATCAGTGCCGGCAGCCATTCAAGGGCAAACGCGACGCCGGAATAGCGCACGTTGCCGGTCAGTTGATAAATCATCAGCGGCACAGCAAACAGCACGGTCTGTTCCGCCAGCAAGGCGCACAGCAGACCGGCGCCAAACCAGCGGATGGCGCTGTGGCGGGCATCGGCGCGGGCCTCAGGCATGATCGCGATCCCAGATCGTTTCCAGTTCGCGCAGGTAAGGCAGCACGTACTTGCAGAAACGGCGCATTTCGTCGCGGGTTGGCCAGCCGGAGAAAATGAACTCGCTGACGCCGACCTTTTTGTATTCGAACAAGTACTCGGCGACTTCCTGATAACTGCCGACCACGCACAGCGCCGGGCCGCCGCGATACGCCACCGCCCCCGACCAGAGCATTGGCGACAACCAGTCGTGCTGTGCCTTCTCCGCCAGGCGGAACGAGGTTTTCACCGCTTCGGAATCGCAGCGTCCGACAAATTCACGGACCCATTCACGATGCTGTTCGTCGGGGTTTTCCATCATGCTTTCGACAGCCGCCAGCGCTTCTTCGCGAGTTTCGCGAGCCAGTACGTGCATGCGGATGCCGACCGAGCAGCCCGATTCCAGAACAGTGCGGCTGGCCTCGGCAATGCCTTCAGGCGTATCGCCATAACGCAGCCAGCAATCGCTGTGTTTAATGGCAATCTGTTGGGCGATGTCGGAAGCGCCGCTGAGGTAAATACGCGGGCGCTCAGCGTCTTTGAACGGCAGGCCCAACTGGGCTTTTTCGATGCGGTAGTGCGCGCCGTGATAGGTCAGCGGCGATTCGCCGTTCCAGAACCGATGCAGGATGTCGAGGAATTCGCCGGTGCGTTCATAGCGTCCGTCGTGGGCCACGAAGTCGCCGTAATAAGCTTGCTCGTCCGGCGAAATACCGGCCACCAGGTTGAGCGAAATGCGCTTGTCGGACATCCACGAAACCGTGTTGACGAGCTGTGTGAACAACGTCGGCGGCACCAGGCCGGGACGGTAGGCGAGGATGAATTTGACCCGCTCGGTTTCACGCACCAGCGCGCCAATCATCGGCAGCGGATCGGGCATGTGATAACTGATGCCCATCAACAGCGAGTCGATGCCCAACTCATCGGCTTCCTGGGCAAAGTCGACGATGCCGGCAAAATCGAGAGCGCCGGTGTTGTATTTTTCCGAGGCCTTTTGCTGACCGCTGTCCAGCGGTGAGCACCAGTGAATGCGCAGTGGTGCAGACATTGTGTTTCTCCATGGCACAGCCTGCCGCCGCCGGAGCGGGAGCAGGCGTGGGCAATCAGTGCGGGTCAGAACAGGAAGCTGGTACCGACGGTGCGGTCGAACAGCGCGACGTCGCGGATGCGGCGTTTGCCGCAGATGAACTTGAGCAGACGCTCGATGCCCAGGCCGCCACCGGCGCTTGGGTGCAGCAAGCCGCGACGGGCGACTTCCAGGTAGTTGGCGAACGGCTCAAGGTCCATCGACAGTTCGTTCATGCGGTAGACGATCTGTTCGTATTCGAATTCGCGCTCGGCGCCCGACAGAGCTTCGCCGTAGCCATCGGGATAGATCAGGTCATAGTTGTTGTAGGTCCCGCGCTTGTCCGGGGTTTCGCGATCGTAGAATTCGCGGCGGTAGTTGGTGACGAAGAACGGCGTGTGCGCTTGCGCGGACATGATCTTCTCGAAGTCGTCACCATGCTCGGCGCGCAACGCGTCGGAGCTGTAGATCGGGAAGGCGGTGGCGAAGTGCGGCAGTTGCCGGCCGAGTTGCGCCAGTTCGGCGGCGCAGTGTTGGCTGACTTCGCTGAACACGTGCTTGATCAGGCCTTCGATCAGGGCCATGACCTGGTGCATGTCGCCGTCGCGGATCTCGAAATCGAACTGCGAGAACTCCAGCAAGTGGTTCTCGGAATCCTTGATCTCGGCTTTTTCCAGGCGAATGTTCGGCGCCACGATAAAGATCTTTTCGTGACCCTTGGCGGTCAATGCCAACTGCTTGTGGAAGATCATGCTCGCCGTCAGTTTCAGGCGTCGTTCTTCGTACTGGATCTCGGCCGGATACACCGCGTGGTTCAGCGGATCGGTGATCGGCGACATCAGGATCGGCATCAACTGTTTGAAGTCGCGCTCCAGCAAATATTGCTGCAAAGCTTGTAGGACGCGGCCCCGGATGATGGCAATGGATTCTATGTCTGGATTAGCAAAATCGACGAAGTTACGGGTAATTTCTTCCATGATTGGCCAGATATTCAGGGAGTTAGGGAGGCCCTGATTATTGTTTAATCGAACGAAAACTCAATGTACAGATTTCGACTAAAAAGCAGCACAGAGCTCGGGTTTGGTTGTCCGACGACGCTTTTGCATGGACGATATCGCGCTGCTGAAATTGATCGGGTGGCGCACCAGTGGGCAGGTTCCTACAGACCTTGTCAGCCGGCGCCGCTCTCTCCAGTTCGTCTATTCAGAGTTCGCCCATGACTGCCCTAAATGGCTCGCGGCCCCACCAGTTTTCCAGGTCTGACTACAAGACCCTGAGCCTCGCTGCGCTCGGTGGCGCGCTGGAAATCTACGACTTCATCATCTTCGTGTTTTTTGCCCTGACCTTAAGCCAGTTGTTCTTTCCGCCAGAGATGCCGGAATGGCTGAGACTGCTGCAAAGCTTCGGCATTTTCGTCACCGGTTATCTGGCGCGGCCGCTGGGCGGGATCCTGATGGCGCACTTCGCCGATCAGTTGGGCCGCAAGCGCGTGTTCAGCCTGAGCATCCTGATGATGGCGTTGCCGTGCCTGCTGATCGGCATCATGCCGACCTACGAGCACATCGGTTATTTCGCCCCGCTGTTGTTGCTGCTCTTGCGCGTGCTGCAAGGCGCTGCGGTGGGGGGTGAAGTGCCGAGTGCCTGGGTGTTCGTCGCCGAGCATGCGCCTGCCGGGCATCGCGGTTACGCCTTGGGTTTTCTCCAGGCCGGTCTGACCTTCGGCTATTTGCTGGGGGCGCTGACCGCGACCCTGCTGGCGCAACTGTTTACCCCGGCGGAAATCCTCGATTACGCCTGGCGACTGCCGTTTCTGCTCGGCGGATTGTTCGGAGTGATCGGCGTGTGGTTGCGTCGCTGGTTGAGCGAAACGCCAGTGTTCATGGCCTTGCAGGCACGCCGTGAAGCCGATGCCGAACTGCCGTTGCGCACCGTGCTGCGTGAACACCGCGGGATGTTGCTGCCGGCGTTCATTTTGACCTGTGTACTGACCTCGGCCGTGGTGGTGTTGGTGGTGATCACCCCGACCGTCATGCAAAAGAGTTTTGGCATGACCCCCAGCCATACCTTTGGCCTGAGCAGCCTGGGCATCGTCTTTCTCAACATCGGCTGCGTGATTGCCGGCCTGATTGTTGACCGCATCGGCGCCTGGCGCACGGTCAAGCTGTACAGCGTGCTGCTGCCGATGGGCATTGCCGTGCTTTATGGCTGCCTGATCAGCGGCGGCAACTGGTTGGGGCTGGCGTACGCGTTGGCGGGCTTGAGCTGTGGTGTGGTCGGCGCAATACCGTCAGTGATGGTCAGCCTGTTTCCGGCGCACATCCGCGTGTCGGGCATTTCCTTTACCTACAACATTGCCTATGCCCTGTGGGCGAGTACCACGCCGTTGCTGCTGATCGCGTTGATGCCATGGAGCCCTTGGGTGTGCGTGGCGTACTGCGTGGTGATGGGCGCGGTGGGTGTCGGCTGTGCGACCTGGTTTGGCGGGCGTGAGCCTGCCCAGACCGCGTCGGCAATGGTCGCGGAGCGTTGAGGCAAACGATGCAGAGTGCGCACCTTGGACTTGGCACGGATGGCTACTGGATGATGGAATTACACGAATTACCGGCGACCCAACTGCTGGCCCTGTTCGCCAGTCGCGAGTTGTCTCCGCTGGAGTATTACGATCACCTGCTGGCCCACATCGAACGGTGGGAGCCGAGCATCGGTGCGCTGTATGCGTTCAATCCGCAGCGTGTGCGCGAGCAGGCGCGGGCGTCGAGCGAGCGCTGGAGCAAAGGCGCGCCGCGCGGCTGGCTCGATGGTGTGCCGGTGACCCTCAAGGAACTGATCGCCACCCAAGGCGACTGCATTCCTCAAGGGTCGCGCGCCAGCAGCCTGATGGCGGCAACCGCAGACGCGCCACCGGCCGCCCGCATGCGCGAGAGCGGGGCAATCATCCTCGGCAAAACCACGGTGCCGGACTTCGGCATGCTGTCGTCGGGACTGTCGAGCTTTCATGGCATCACACGCAACCCCTGGGACATCCGCTGCAACCCGGGCGGTTCGAGTTCCGGTGCGGCAGCAGCGGCGGCAGCCGGTTATGGCCCGCTGCATGTCGGTACCGACATCGGCGGATCGGTACGGCTGCCGGCGGGCTGGTGTGGCCTGGTAGGGTTCAAGCCAACGCTGGGGCGAATTCCGATAGACCCGTATTACACCGGCCGCTGTGCCGGGCCGATGACCCGCACGGTGGACGATTGCGCCTTGATGATGGGCTATCTGGCGCAGCCGGACGCTCGCGATGCGACCAGTCTCGCCGCGCAGGCGCTGGACTGGAACCTGCAGGCACCGTCGATGCAGGGCTTGAAAATCGGCTTGATGCTCGACCCCGGTTGCGGCTTCCAGCCCGACAACGAAGTGTGTGAGGCGGTACGGCAGGCTGCACGGCTGTTCGAGGCCAATGGTGCGCACGTGGAGTTGATCGGGCCGGTGATGGATCGCCGTTTGCTCGACGGCCTCGATGATTTCTGGCGGGCCCGGCAGTTGTCGCAACTGCAAGCCCTGAGCACGGAGCAACGCGCCAAAGTCTTGCCATACATCGAGGATTGGGCGGCGCCGGCGGCGAAGATGAGCGCGGTGCAAGCGGTCGAAGGTTTCAACCAGACGTTCGAGATTCGCCGACGCTGCGCGGCGGTGTTCGAGGATCTCGATCTGGTCTTGTCACCGACCAATCAGGTCAGCAGTTTCCCGGCCGAATGGCCTTCACCGGGCAACGATCCGCGCCAGCCTTTCGAACACATCGTGTTCACGGTGCCGTGGAACATGGGCGAGCAACCGGCCCTGTCGATCAACTGTGGTTTCACGTCTGAGGGCATGCCGATCGGCTTGCAGATGATTGCCCCGCGCTTCTCCGATCAGTGGTTGCTGAAGTGCGCCAAGGCCTATGAAAACTGGCGCGGTCCGATCAAACACTGGCCGTCCGCGCCACCCCGCTGAATCCCGATGGTTGTGGTACACCGCACAAGCCTCTGGCGCTTGCGGCGGTGCACCTTCTTTTTGCAGGCGTTCCGATGAAATCACATGCACTTCGCGCGATGGTCGCGATGCTGGCGGTTGTTCCGCCCGGCTGGGCCGCCGAAGCGGTCACTGCGCAGGATCAGGCCACGGGGCTGCTGGACGGCAGCCACCTGAGCCTCAACTTGCGCCACTACTATTCCAATCAGCACACCCAGCGCAGCACGCACCTGGTGATCAAGAAAAACGGCGTCGCCGAGCCGACCCGCGAGCGCATCACCTGGGTGCAGACCGGCATGCTCAATTACAGCTCCGGCTACACCCAGGGTTGGCTGGGCGTAGGGATTGATGCGGCATTGTTCAGCGCGGTCACGCTGGAGCGCGGCCATGGTGCAGTGGCCAACGGTGGCGATCGTGTGCTGGTCGACAGTGATGGCGACGCCGTGCCGACCTGGAGCCGCCTGGGCGTGGGGGATCTGAAGCTGCGCGTTTCGAGCACCGAACTCAAGGCCGGCCGGATGCTCACGGAAAACCCGATCCTGCGCTACAAGGACAACCGCGCCTTGCCGTCGACCTTTCAAGGCGTTGCGGTCAACAGCAACGAACTCGACTGGCTGGCGCTGCAAGCCGGCAGCTTCGAACGCGCCATCCCGCGCACCGGCAGCGGTAGCGAACGGCTGACCACGACGTTCGGTAATCGCGCCTACAGTGGTTCGCGCATCAGCTACGCCGGCGGTACGGCGACAGCCCCGGCCGGGCTGACATTCAGCGCCTATGGCTCGCGCTTCGAAGACATGTGGCAACAATATTATCTGGGCGCGACGCACCTGGTCGGCAATCGCGCAGACCTGGCGCTGAAAACCAGTTTCAACTATTACCGCACCCGCGATCAGGGCGAACAGCGTCTGGGTTTCATCGACAACGACGCTTACAGCCTGGCGGTGACGGCCGCCCACGGTGCCCATGGCCTGACCGCAGCGTGGCAACAAGTGTTTGGCGACGAATACTTTGACTATGTGTGGGAGTCCACGGGCAACTACATGGCCAACTCGCTGTACTCGGACTACAACGGTCCCAACGAAAAATCCTGGCAGTTGCGCTACGACCTCGACCTGGCCAGCTATGGCGTGCCGGGCCTGACCGCCAGCCTCTGGCACGCCAAGGGCTGGGGCATCGACGGCACGCATTACAGCGGCGACCGCGACGGCCACAACACCGGCTACAACGTGCGCGGGCTGGATGGCGCCAAACACAATGAAAACGGTTTGATGGTCGCTTACGTCGTGCAGTCTGGCAGCCTGAAAAACACCGTGTTGCGCAGTATTGTCTACAACCATAGGGCCAGTGGCGGGCAGATTGACGGCAGCTACGACGAGTTTCGGCTGGTGGCGAACGTGCCGTTCAATCTGTTCTGAATAATCCGCGAAAAATTTTTTCAGCAGGGTTAACCCGAACCGCAAGGGCTGGCCGTCTCAGTGGATGAATGCTCAATTTCATCCCGAGGTCAGCCCCCATGTCCCTTCCTCTGCCTTTCCTGCGCCCCCTTGCGGTCGGTGTTTTGCTGGCCCTCGGTGGCTGTGGCGTTTCCTCGCATCCGGAGTCGGCCGCCGTGCCAGCACCGGCGCAACCTGAAGAAGCTCAGGTTCAACACGAAGCGGTCATGGCCGCAGGCTCGATGGCCAAGCGCTCGGCGCGTCCGGCACCGGTCGCCAGTTTCGCGGCGATGCCCGCCGCCGACAGTTATCCACAGGGCTATCGCGACGAGTCGCGCGAGCAGTATCAAACCCTCGCCGACAACCCGATCCACAGCGTTGCCGAAACGCCGGTTTCAACCTTCAGTGCCGACGTCGACACCGGTGCCTACGCCAACGTGCGCCGTTTGCTTAATCAAGGGCGGCTGCCGCCGGAAGGCGCGGTGCGCCTGGAGGAGATGGTCAATTACTTTCCCTACGACTATGCATTGCCCAGCGATGGCTCGCCTTTCGGCGTGACCACTGAGCTGGCCGCGTCACCGTGGAACCCGCACACGCGCCTGCTGCGCATCGGCATCAAAGCCTCTGATCGGGCCGTGGCGCAATTGGCCCCGGCCAACCTGGTGTTTCTGGTCGACGTCTCCGGTTCGATGGATCGCCGCGAAGGGCTGCCGATGGTCAAAAGCACGCTGAAGTTGCTGGTTGATCAATTGCGCGATCAGGATCGCGTGTCGCTGGTGGTGTATGCCGGTGAGTCGAGGGTGGTACTGGAGCCAACTTCCGGGCGCGAGAAAGCCAAAATTCGTACAGCCATCGAGCAATTGACCGCCGGCGGCTCGACCGCTGGTGCCTCCGGCATCGACTTGGCTTATCAAATGGCCCAGCAAGCCTTTATCCCCAAGGGCATCAACCGCATCCTGCTGGCCACCGACGGTGATTTCAACGTCGGGGTCAGCGACTTCGACAGCCTCAAGCAAATGGCTGTGGATAAACGCAAAACCGGGATCTCCCTGACCACCCTGGGTTTTGGTGTGGATAACTACAATGAACACTTGATGGAACAACTGGCCGATGCCGGCGATGGCAACTACGCCTACATCGACAACCTGCGTGAGGCACGCAAAGTGTTGGTCGATCAACTCGGCTCGACCCTCGCCGTGGTGGCGAAAAACGTCAAGTTGCAGGTGGAGTTCAACCCGGCGCAGGTCAGTGAATATCGCCTGCTCGGCTACGAAAATCGTGCCTTGACGCGTGAGGATTTCAGCAATGACAAAGTCGATGCCGGCGAGATCGGCGCAGGGCACACGGTGACCGCGCTGTACGAAATTGTCCCGGCGGGCGAAAAAGGGTGGCTGGAGCCGCTGCGCTACGGTAAATCAGCCGCGGTTGTTTCCGGCAAAAACGGAGAATTGGCGATGCTGCGTGTGCGTTATCAACAGCCTGAAGGTGGGAAAAGTCTGCTGATCGAGCGGCCGATTTCCGATCAAGTCGTAACCGCCAGTGAAGATCTGCGTTTTGCTGCTGCGGTCGCGGCGTTTTCCCAGCAACTCAAGGATGGCCGCTACACCGGCGACTTCAGCCTGAAGGACACCGAAACACTGGCCCGTGGTGCGCGGGGCGATGATCGCTTTGGCTTGCGTAACGAGTTCGTGCAACTGGTGGAACTGGCGCAGAGCTTGCGCGCCTCGACCGTCGCGAATGCGTTGCCCACTGAGCGACGGATTGAATAGTGAGTCGTCTAAAGGGTTTTATCAGCCAGCTGTTTGCCTCGGCAGACAGCTCAACCGCCAGCAGCGATGAAGCGCTGCTGGCGCGTTATCGCGAGGGCGACGGCGCGGCGTTCGAGATTTTGTACGCCCGTCATCGTCAGGGTTTGTACCGGTTTCTGCTCGGCTTGAGCGGCAAAGCCGAACTCGCTGACGAAGTCTTTCAGGAGACTTGGTTGAGCCTGATTCGCAGCAGCAGTCAGCCACAAGGGAGGGCGACTTTTCGTACGTGGTTGTTCCAGATTGCCCGCAATCGTCTGATCGATCACTGGCGCAAGCATGGCGCCCAACAACCGCTGCACGACAGTTACGACGAGCAGGCCCACGCGGTCAGCGACGACACCAACGATCCTGCACAATTGCTCAGCCTCAGCCGCGACAGCCAGCGCCTGGACAGCGCCCTGCAAATCCTGCCGGCCGACCAGCGCGAAGTGTTTCTGCTGCGCGCCCACGGCGACCTCGACCTGGCACAAATCGCCAGCCTCACCGACACACCGCTGGAAACCGTCAAAAGCCGCTTGCGCTACGCCCAGCAAAAACTGCGTCGGCTGCTGGCCGAGGAGGTACTGACATGACTGACGCCCGCCAGACACCCGAAGATCCGCTGATCAAACATGTGCGCGAACAGCACAACGCTGAACCGCCAGCGCATATCGATGCGTACATTCTCAATGCCGCACGCGGCGAAACTCCAACGCCAAAGCCAGGCCTGTGGCAACGCTGGCTCGACGCCTGCCGCCAGCCGCGCTGGCAAGTCGCGTTCGCCAGCCTGGTCGGCGTCGCGCTGATGTTGTCGCTGGTGCAACGCACGCCTGAACCGCAGCCGCAATTCGACTACGCTCCCGCAGCTCCGGCGCCACTGGCGCGCAAACACGCGCCCGAAGCCTTGAGCGCTCCCGCTGGCGCCATGTCCGCTCCTGCGCCCATGGCGGAAATGGCCGCGCCGATGCAAAGCCAGGCGATCAGCGCCGATGAAGCCAAACTGAGCAAGCGCGCCGCCGCACCGGCCAATGGCCTCGACGCACAATTGCGCGAAGTCCTGCGCCTGCGCGAATCCGGCCAGTCGCAAGCGGCCGACAGCCTGTTCAACAACCTGCACAAACGCTACCCGAACGCCGACCTCGACGCGCGACTCGAACAGTTGCAGAAAAAATGACCCCCTGAACCCTCAGCCATTTGGCATTGCCCCGCAAAAACGCGCACTATCGGGCCATTGCCAATACGCTGGAGGACAACGTGGCATCGAAAATTGACCGCATCGCCCAACTCCTCAACTGCCCGGAAAAGGGCGAAGAGATGCGCCGCGCGATTACTGAAGCACGTAAGGAATTTCTGCTGAACCAGCCGGAAGAAGATGTCGTTAAGGAAGACGAGGTTTTTGAGGAGGTTGAGGGGGAAGAAGATGACGATGAATATGATGAGTTTGACTGGACGACGGAGTAACCCCCGCTCTGGCAGACTCTGGCTTTAATTTGTAAACACACTCGCTGTCCTGATTTCTTTACGCAGATTCATAAGCATTGACCCCCCTTCTCTAAAAAGGGCACTATAAAGTACTTTTTTATGTACCTTTTGGAGCCGCCATGGAGCAGTTGCTTGCTAGTCGTTCGGTAAGTATTACCGAACTGAAACGGAGCCCGAGTACGGTGATTGAGCAGGCGGGCTCAGAACCTATTGCCGTTCTCAATCATAATCGTCCCGCTGCCTATCTGTTGGCGCATGCGACTTATCAGGAGTTGCTGGATCGCCTTAGAGCTGCCGAGTTACGCGAGGCAATTGCGGCCAGCCGCAATGATCCCCGTCCGGCCATAGCCGCTGACACTGTATTCGATGAGCTTGATGCGCTTATAGATGATGTTGAAGCTGAGCAAAATCGTTTATGAGGCAGTTGTTTTTTTCCGCGCTTTCACGGGAGGATTTGCAGCAGATTGCCCGCTTTATCGCTCGTGATAATCCCCGGCGTGCACGTTCTTTCGTTGGCGAGTTACGCGTACGGTGTGATTACATGATCACTCAGCCTAATCAAGGCATTTCGCGAGAGGATTGCGCCAAGGGTCTGAAAATGATCACTCACGCTCGTTATTTGATTTTTTACTCGATCATGGAGGGAGACGTTCAGGTAGAGCGGGTTTTGCACAGTGCACGAGATCTTGCCCGATTGTTTGAAGCTGTAGGTCGTGAGCCTCAGTAAACTTGAAATGCAATCGCCCACAAAAAAGCCCCGGACCATCACAGTCCGGGGCTTTCTCGTTTAAATCAATGGTGCACCAGGCGGGATTCGAACCCACGACCCCTGCCTTCGGAGGGCAGTACTCTATCCAGCTGAGCTACTGGTGCAGCGGGCGACATCATACCTAGGTCGGCTCGGGGCGTCCATGCTGGGGTTTGTCAGTGCGCGTGTCCGCTGAAATCACTGTATTCCTTAAAGCTGTAACGTCCTGCAAAACCCTCGCTTGGCGCTTTCACGGGACTGATCTATGGTTCTGTTGCCGCGAGGGCTTTTTGCTCGTTGATCTGAAAATTTCCACAAACGCGGCGTTTTTGTTCTTTTTTTCGAACGACCTATTGTCCTTTACCCCCTTTGATCCTACGATCCGTTTGAGATTTCAAACGCTCTTAGGCTGGGTGTTGCAGCGCTGGTGGTTCGAAACGTCCACGCTTGATGCGCCACACCCGGTCACTGATTTCCCTGACGGCAGCCTTGCGAGGCGCCTTTCTACAATCATAATTTGCTCCGCGCAGGCCGCGGTGCTGTTAAGGAAAGCCGACATGCAGCTTAAAGACACCCAGTTGTTCCGCCAGCAAGCCTTTATTGATGGCGCTTGGGTTGATGCGGACAACGGTCAGACGATCAAGGTCAATAACCCGGCCACCGGCGAAATCCTCGGTACCGTGCCAAAGATGGGCGCCGCCGAAACCCGCCGTGCCATCGAAGCCGCTGAGAAAGCGCTTCCAGCCTGGCGTGCACTGACCGCCAAAGAGCGTGCCGGCAAGCTGCGTCGCTGGTTCGAACTGATGATCGAGAACCAGGACGACCTCGCGCGCCTGATGACCCTCGAGCAGGGCAAGCCGCTGGCCGAAGCCAAGGGCGAAATCGTTTACGCCGCTTCGTTCATCGAGTGGTTCGCCGAAGAAGCCAAGCGCATCTACGGTGACGTGATTCCAGGCCACCAGCCAGACAAGCGCTTGATCGTGATCAAGCAGCCAATCGGCGTGACCGCGGCGATCACTCCGTGGAACTTCCCGGCGGCGATGATCACCCGTAAAGCCGGCCCGGCTCTGGCCGCTGGTTGCACCATGGTGCTCAAGCCTGCTTCGCAAACGCCGTTTTCCGCTTTCGCCCTGGCCGAACTGGCTCAGCGTGCGGGCATTCCTGCGGGCGTGTTCAGCGTGGTGTCCGGCAGCGCCGGCGACATCGGCAGCGAGCTGACCAGCAACCCGATCGTGCGCAAACTGTCCTTCACCGGTTCGACCGAAATCGGTCGTCAACTGATGGCTGAATGCGCCAAGGACATCAAGAAAGTCTCGCTGGAACTGGGCGGCAACGCGCCGTTCATCGTGTTCGACGACGCGGACCTGGATAAGGCCGTCGAAGGCGCGATCATTTCCAAATACCGCAACAACGGCCAGACCTGCGTCTGCGCCAACCGTCTGTACATTCAGGATTCGGTCTACGACGCGTTCGCCGAGAAGTTGAAAGTGGCCGTGGCCAAACTGAAGATCGGCAACGGTCTGGAAGACGGCACCACCACTGGCCCGCTGATCGACGAAAAAGCCGTGGCCAAGGTCAAAGAACACATTGCTGACGCCGTATCCAAAGGCGCCACCGTGCTGGCTGGCGGCAAGGCGATGGAAGGCAACTTCTTCGAGCCGACCATCCTCACCAACGTGCCGAAAAATGCTGCCGTGGCCAAGGAAGAAACCTTCGGCCCGCTGGCACCGCTGTTCCGCTTCAAAGACGAAGCCGAAGTGATCGCGATGTCCAACGACACCGAGTTCGGTCTGGCTTCGTACTTCTATGCGCGCGACCTCGGTCGTGTGTTCCGTGTCGCGGAAGCGCTGGAATACGGCATGGTTGGCGTCAACACCGGGCTGATCTCCAACGAAGTCGCGCCGTTCGGCGGCATCAAGGCCTCGGGCCTGGGCCGTGAAGGCTCCAAGTACGGCATCGAAGATTACCTGGAAATCAAATACCTCTGCCTAGGCATCTAAAGCCGAGAAAGGGATCGTTGCAAACGCAAAGGGCACGAGAGCGCTGCCCCTTTGCGTCGTTTCAAAACCGGAATTTTCTCTGCGGCCGGGAACGCTGTGGCAGTCGATCATCGCATGCTGCCACCGTCGCTTCCTCCCGCTTAATCCTTGAACCACGCCGCCCGATGAGCGGCGAATGAGGACTGTAATGAGCAAGACTAACGCTGAACTGATGGCCCGCCGGACCGCAGCTGTTCCACGTGGTGTTGGCCAGATTCACCCGATCTTCGCTGAATCGGCAAAGAACGCTACCGTGACGGACGTTGAAGGTCGTGAGTTCATCGACTTCGCCGGCGGTATCGCTGTATTGAACACCGGCCACGTGCACCCGAAAATCATCGCCGCCGTGACCGAACAGCTGAACAAGCTGACCCACACTTGCTTCCAGGTGCTGGCTTACGAGCCGTACGTAGAAGTGTGCGAAAAGATCAACGCGAAGATCCCGGGTGATTTCGCCAAGAAAACCCTGCTGGTCACCACCGGTTCCGAAGCGGTAGAAAACGCCGTGAAAATCGCCCGTGCCGCCACTGGCCGCGCTGGCGTGATCGCTTTCACTGGCGCCTACCACGGTCGCACCATGATGACCCTGGGCCTGACCGGTAAAGTCGTGCCTTACTCGGCCGGCATGGGTCTGATGCCTGGCGGCATCTTCCGCGCGCTGTACCCGAACGAACTGCATGGCGTGAGCATCGACGACTCGATCGCTTCCATCGAACGCATCTTCAAGAACGACGCCGAGCCGAAAGACATCGCCGCGATCATCATCGAGCCTGTACAGGGTGAGGGTGGTTTCTACGTCGCGCCGAAGGAATTCATGAAGCGCCTGCGCGCGCTGTGCGACCAGCACGGCATCCTGTTGATCGCTGACGAAGTACAGACCGGCGCTGGCCGTACCGGTACCTTCTTCGCCATGGAACAGATGGGCGTTGCTGCCGACTTGACCACCTTCGCCAAATCCATCGCGGGCGGCTTCCCGCTGGCTGGTGTTTGCGGCAAGGCCGAATACATGGACGCCATTGCTCCAGGCGGCCTCGGTGGCACCTACGCCGGTAGCCCGATCGCTTGCGCCGCTGCGCTGGCAGTGATGGAAGTGTTCGAAGAAGAAAACCTGCTGGATCGCTGCAAGGCAGTCGGCGAGCGTCTGGTCACTGGTCTGAAGGCTATTCAGGCCAAGTACCCGGTGATCGGTGAAGTCCGCGCGCTGGGCGCGATGATCGCCGTCGAGCTGTTCGAAAACGGCGACAGTCACAAGCCAAACGCTGCCGCTGTGGCATCGGTTGTGGCCAAAGCGCGCGACAAGGGTCTGATCCTGCTGTCCTGCGGCACCTACGGCAACGTTCTGCGCGTACTGGTACCGCTGACCTCGCCGGACGAGCAACTGGACAAAGGTCTGGCGATCATCGAAGAGTGCTTCTCCGAGCTCTGATCTCCCCGTGTGACCTGATCGACAAAAAACCCGCTTCGGCGGGTTTTTTTACGCCCCTTGAAACACATCGAGCGCTTTAGCACTGTATCGAATGGCCAGCATTGGCTAAGGTTCAGGCATTGCAAGGGAGAGCGCGCATGACTGCCGTTGAATTACCCGCCGTACCGCGAGTGTTGATTGCCGAGGCTGACCCGTGGTCGCGCGACCTGCTCAAACAAGTATTGCTGAACGTGCGTTGTGATGCGCGGCTGGATCTGTGTGCCGATGGGCAGCAAGCCATGTCGATGCTCAGCGAAATTCCGTATGACCTGGCTATCGTCGATTGGGAGCTGCCCGGCGTCGATGGTTTGAACGTGCTGCGCAGCGTGCGCCAGCGCAAACGCAATCCGCCGCTGCCGTTCATTCTGATGAGCAGTCGCAATGACAGCGCCAGTGTGCGCGAAGCCATTCCGTTGGCGCCGACGGCGTATCTGACCAAACCGCTGAACATGGAAAGTCTGACCGCCCGTTTGCAGGGTTTGCTGCTCAATGCCGGGGAAGAGGTGTTCTGCGAAGTGCCGGCGCTGGCGCCGGGCATGACCTTGTCGGTGTTTCTTGAGCGTCGCCGTGAGCAAGCCGATGGCGCGCCGTTGATGACCGACGTTCAAGTGGCCGTGAAGCGAAGCCTGAATCCCAATGGCCTCGACCTGAAGCTGCTGGAAGATGAGATAAAAACCGATCCGCAAATCACCGCAGTGTTGATCGCGGCGGCCAACAGCGCCGCGCAGCACCATGGCGCGCCGGTGCAGACATTGGCTCAGGCGCTGCATCGACTGGGCACCGGGCAGAGCATGAACCTGATCCTCGGCTTGGCGCTCAAGCGCAGTGCCAAACTCAGTGATCCGTGTCTGGCCGACTATGCCGAGCGTTATTGGGGCTTGTCGCTGCACACCGCTGAATACGCGCGCACCTTGGCGCGCTTGCTCGACCTGGATCAGGAACGCTGCTATTGCGCGGGCATGCTCCATCGGCTCGGTGATCTGGCGCTGTTGCGCTGCTTGCAGGAGTGGCAGCAGGCCGGTGGTGAGCTGGATGAGCTGGAGGAAGTCGGTGAGGCGCTGGCTGAGTTTGGTGCGGCTTATGGTTCGGCCTTGCGTACACGTTGGCGTTTGCCGCTGGAATTGCGGGAGTTGATTGCCTCGGTCTACCAGCTCGGCGGCGGGGTCTATTCACGCGAAGCACTGGTGATGAACATGGCGGCGCAGATGGCGCGCCTGACCGAGCATGAAGGCGTTGAGGAGCTGGCGAAGAGCCGCACGGCGCGGCTGCTGAAGATCGGCTTGCCGGAGCTGATGCGGATGCGTAAGTAACCCGCCCACACCTTTCTTAAGAGTCGAGCCTTTGTGGCGAGGGGATTTATCCCCGTTGGGCTGCGCAGCGGCCCCTCTTTTGATTTAAAAAAGCAGGGGACTGCTGCGCAGTCCAGCGGGGATAAATCCCCTCGCCACAGGTCGCATTTCAAATCGAATATTCAGGCAGAGATGATGCGGTTCTTGCCCTGGCGCTTGGCCTCGTACATTGCCGCATCCGCACGGGCGAACAGGCTGTCGAGGTTCTCGTCATCTTCGGTGAGGCTGGTCAGGCCCTGGCTCACGGTGATAGCGAAGGTCTGGCCGTCGTGGTTGAAACTCAACCGCTGAATCTCCTGCTGCAACCGTTCAGCCACCTGCATCGCCATGTCCGGCGCACAACCCGGAAACACCGCAGCAAATTCTTCCCCGCCAATGCGTCCGAACAGGTCGCCGCGGCGCAACGATCCACGCCCGCACTCGGCAATCCGTTGCAGCACGTTGTCGCCTTCAGGGTGGCCATAGGTGTCGTTGATCATTTTAAAATCATCGATATCCAGCAGCAGGAACGCCATCGGTGAACCTTGCAGACGCGCCTCGTCGAACTCGCGGTTGGCGCATTCGAAGAAGTGACGGCGGTTGCTGCTTTGGGTCAGCACATCAGTGGTCGCCAGACGATGCAGTTCGGTTTCCATCTGCTTCTTGTCGGTGATGTCCTCGGCAATGCCGACGATGATCACCGGCTGTCCGGGCTCGTCCTGACGATTGATAAAGCATTTGTCGCTGAGCCAGCGCACTTGGCCGTCGGCGGCGATGATCCGGTATTCGCGATCTTCCACCGCGCCCTTGTGCAGGACTTCGGCAAGGCTGCGTTCGGCGTATTCGAGGTCGTCGGGGTAGATGCTGTCGCGCCACTGGTTGTAGTCGGCGAGCAACAGGCCGGCGGAACGGCCGAAAATCCGTTCATAGGCGGGGCTGACGTACAGCACCTGACGGGTTTCCCAGTTGAAAGCCCAAAGCACGGCGTTGACGCTGACCAGCAGCGAGCTGAACAGCTGCTCGCGTTCGCTCAGGCGGGCGACTTCGCCTTGCGCGTGCATCAACGCCATAAGGGTTTGCGCGGCCTCGGGCCACTGCGGGAAGGATGAGTCTTTTTGGTTGTTATTGACCATCGGCACAAGTCTCAAAGGGCGTGCCGCAATCGACAACGGCCACAGTACAGCCCGCCGGGATGGCGAAGTGTCTTTGAGATAGGGGATTTTGGGCGAAGTTCCCGGTGTTTAGCGGATACTGCCAAGCGGCCATCGCTGCACGCCTGTAGGAGCTGTCGCGTGAAACGAGGCTGCGATCTTTTGATTTCAACAAACAGAAACAAAGGATCGCAGCCTGCGGCAGCTGCTACACCGTCAGGCGGTGGGGCGTAGAGAATAGGTTTTCAGTTGGCCGGCAAAGTCGCGCAGGGACTGGATGCCGCTGGCTTCTGCTTCGTGAACCCACTCTTTGATGGCCGCGAGCATATCGTGGCCGTTTGCGCTGGTCTTGACCCAGATCTGCTGCAGGGCCAGACGTTTTTCGTAAATTACCTTCAGCGCCTGGCTGTGCTCGAGCATGTTCTGGATACGCAAGTGGTGACGATCTTCAAGCAGGCTGGTTTCCCGCGACAGCAGACGCTTGGCGCGGTGGAACTGGTGACGTACCGAATGATCGACCTTGGCCAGCTCTTGCTTGACCAGCGGGCCGATCACCAATTTGCGGTACTGGGCCATGATCTGGAAGCGGTTGTTGAGGATCGCCATGGCGGTGTCCATGTCCAGACTGCCTTTGCCTTCCACGCGATGGGCAATAGGTGCGACACGCTGAACCTTGGCCAGACGCAGGAAACTGAAGACTTTGATCCACGCCCAGCCGAGGTCGAACTCCCACTTCTTCACCGACAGCTTGGCCGAGTTAGGGTAGGTGTGATGGTTGTTGTGCAGTTCTTCGCCACCGATCAGGATGCCCCAAGGCACCAGATTGGTCGCCGCGTCGCGGCATTCGAAGTTGCGATAGCCGACCGCATGGCCCAGACCGTTGATTACGCCGGCGGCCCACACCGGGATCCACATCATCTGGATCGCCCAGATGGTGATGCCGATGGTGCCGAACAGCAGCAGGTCGATGACGCCCATGATCGCCACACCCAACAGCGGATACGGCGTGTAGACGTTGCGCTCGATCCAGTCGTCCGGGCAGTTCTTGCCATAAATGCGCAGGGTTTCCGGGTTCTGCGCTTCGGCGCGGTACAACTCGGCGCCGGTACGCAGTACCGTGGACAAACCCTTGATGACCGGGCTGTGCGGGTCGTCTTCGGTTTCGCATTTGGCGTGGTGTTTACGGTGGATGGCGGTCCACTCGCGGGTGTTCTGCGCCGTGGTCAGCCACAGCCAGAAGCGGAAAAAGTGTTTCAGGCCAGCATTCAGCTCCAGGGAGCGATGGGCCGAGTAACGGTGCAGATAAACCGTGACGCCGACAATTGTCACGTGGGTCATCAGCAGGGTGACTGCGACCAGAGACCAGGCCGACAAGCCAAGAAAACCTTCGTACCACATAGGCTATAGGGCCCTCGATAAAGATAAAAACAGCCGTTGCATTATCACTAAGCACACAGATAAAACCAGTCGCCCTTTCAGATAAGAGTCGCTGGATGTTTCTTGACCTATAATTCCAACCTTTTTGTAGGGACATGGACAGCCGAATGTCTGCCACTTATCGCGATGCCTTGCGTGCAGCGCTGCTCTATCTCGTGCTTGCCGCTGTCTGGCTGCAAGGTTCTGATCATTTATTAAACAATTTCTTCGATAGCTCCGTCGATCTTGCCCGCTGGCAACTGATCAACGGTTACCTGTTTGCGGCGGTCAGCGCCGGGCTGATTTTCCTCGCGCGGGCGCGTTTGTGTGCGTTTCTGGGAATCGGTGCGCGTTTGCGTGAGCGCCACGCAGACCGTGAACGCTTGCGTCAGGCGGCAGCGGTGTTCGACTGCACGCGAGAAGGGGTGCTGGTGACCAATCATCAGGGGTTGATCGTGCACGTCAATCGCGCCTTCATGGAGATCACCGGTTATCAGCGCGAAGAAGTCCTCGGGCAGCAGCCGAGCCTGTTCAAGTCCGGCCATCATCCGCCGGGTTTCTATCAGGCAATGTTTGCCACGCTGGAGTCGCAGGGCGAGTGGAGCGGCGAGATCTGGAACCGGCGTAAAAGCGGCGAAATTTATCCACAGTGGCAAACCATCCGGGTCATTCACGATGATCAGGCGCGGATCAGCCACTATGTGGCGGTGTTCTCCGACATCAGCGCGATCAAGGACTCGGAGTCCGAGCTCAAGCGCCTCGCCCACCATGACCCGCTGACCGACCTGCCCAATCGCCTGCTGTTCAGCGACCGCGCCGAGCAGGCGCTGGCGTCGGCGCAGACCCACAAGCGCGGCTGTGCCTTGCTGATGCTCGATCTCGATCACTTCAAAATGATCAATGACAGCCTCGGGCATAACGTCGGCGACCGCTTGCTCAAGGCGGTGGCGGCGCGCTTGCAGGAACTGTTCGGGCCGGGGATCACCCTGGCGCGCCTCGGAGGTGACGAGTTCGCCGTGCTCGCGGAAAGTTGTCCACAGCCGGTGCAGGCGGCGGCACTGGCCCAGCGCATTCTCGATGCGCTGAAGGAGCCGTTCTGCATCGACGGTCACGAACTGTTCATCAACGCCAGCATCGGCATCAGCCTGTTCCCCAGCGATGCACTGAGCGCCGAGCAGTTGCTGCGCAATGCCGATGCCGCGCTGTTCAAGGCCAAAAGCAGCGGACGCAACGGTTACGCCCTGTACACCGAAGAACTCACTGTCCACGCCCAGCAACGCGTCGAAATCGCGTTTGAACTGCGCCGCGCGCTGGAACAACAGGAACTGCGTGTCTACTACCAGCCGGTGCATGACCTGAAAACCAGTCGCCTGATCGGCGTCGAAGCGTTGGTGCGCTGGCAGCATCCGCAGCGCGGTCTGGTATCACCGGCAGAATTCATCCCGATTGCCGAGCGCACCGGGCTGATCGCCGAAATCGACGCTTGGGTCATGCAGCAGGCGTGTCGGCAGATGTGTGAGTGGCAGCAGGCCGGCGTGGTGTTGTCGTTTGTTGCGGTGAATGTTTCGTCGCGATTGTTCGCCCGTCGTGAGCTGTATCAACAAGTGGCGCAGGTGCTGCGCGATACCGGGCTGGATCCGGCCTACCTGGAGCTGGAAGTCACCGAGAGCGCGGTGATGGATGATCCGGAAGTGGCGCTGGAGCAGATGCACCGTTTGCGTGAACTGGGAATTCGCCTGGCCATTGATGATTTCGGCACCGGCTATTCGTCGCTGCTGAGGCTCAAGCGTTTGCCGGTGCAGAAATTGAAGATCGATCAGGGATTTGTTGCAGGTTTGCCGTGGGATGAGGACGACGCGGCGATTGTTCGGGTGATCATCGCGCTGGCGCGGAGCATGGGCATGCAGGTGCATGCGGAAGGGATCGAGCAGGCGGAACAGGCAGTGTTTTTGCTGGAGCAGGCATGTGATCTGGGGCAGGGGTACTGGTTTGGCCGGCCGGTGCCGGCGTTGGAGATTGATTGGATGAAAGCACCTGTTATTGGCTGACAGCTGACACAAAACCTGAGGTGCACACAAAATCTGTGGTGAATACAAAACCTGTGGCGAGGGGATTTATCCCCGTTGGACTGCGCAGCAGTCCCAAATTTTCAGGGTCGCTTCGCAACCCAACGGGGATAAATCCCCTCGCCACAGGGTTATCTGTCGCTCTGAGATCGGCGCAAACCCTTGCCCCGCCACATAATGTTTTTCAGTTATATAAACATTCTTAAATAGTCTTTTTAAGAATATCCGCGCCTCTCTTATATTGCTCCCACGCCGAACGCAGTGCCGCCCACTGCCAGGCATATCCCATTCAAAGGAGCAGCACCATGAGCGCATCCCTTCGCAGCGTTGACGGTCAGGACGAAAGCACCATCTTGCGTGAAATCCAGAGCGCACTGCGCGATCTGCGATTTGGCGCGGTGGAGATCACTGTGCACAACGCGCAAGTCGTGCAGATCGAACGCAAAGAGAAATTTCGTTTGCAGCAACCGGGTAAGCAACCGGGCTGAGTGAAGATCAAAAGATCGCAGCCTGCGGCAGCTCCTACGGGGGATTTATGTAGGAGCTGCCGAAGGCTGCGATCTTTAGCCGGCACACCCGATTCCAGATAGTCATAAGAAAAAGCCACCACCAGAATTCCAGGAGCTTTCACCATGTCGTCGATTCGCCGTTACGCTTTGGCCGCCCTGGCCAGCGCTGTGTTTGCCGGTTCCGCGGTTGCCAAGGATTACGAACTGCTCAACGTGTCGTATGACCCGACGCGCGAGCTGTATCAGGACTACAACGCTGAATTCATCAAGTTCTGGCAGAAAGATCACGCCGGCGACACCGTGAAAATCCAGCAATCCCACGGTGGTTCGGGCAAGCAGGGCCGTGCGGTGATCGACGGTCTGCGCGCCGACGTAGTAACCCTGGCGCTGGCTGGCGACATCGATGAAATCGCCAAACTTGGCAAGACCCTGCCCGCCGACTGGCAGAAGCGTCTGCCGGAAGCGAGCACGCCGTACACCTCGACCATCGTCTTCCTGGTGCGCAAGGGCAACCCGAAAGGCATCAAGGACTGGGGCGATCTGGTCAAGAACGACGTCTCGGTGATCACCCCGAACCCGAAAACCTCCGGCGGCGCCCGCTGGAACTTCCTCGCCGCGTGGGCCTACGGCCTGAAAGCCAACGGCGGTGACGAAGGCAAAGCCAAAGAATACGTCCAGACCCTGTTCAAGCACGTGCCGATTCTCGACACCGGTGCACGCGGTTCGACCATTACCTTCGTCAACAACGGTCAGGGTGACGTGTTGCTGGCCTGGGAAAACGAAGCGTTCCTGGCGCTGAAAGAAGATGGCGGTGCGGACAAGTTCGACATCGTCGTGCCTTCGCTGTCGATCCTCGCCGAGCCGCCAGTGGCCGTGGTCGACAAGAACGCCGAGAAGAAAGGCAACGAGCAGATCGCCGAAGCCTACCTCAAGCACCTGTACAGCCCGGCCGGGCAGGAAATCGCCGCGAAAAACTTCTACCGTCCGCGTGACAAAGAAGTCGCTGCCAAATACGCCCAGCAGTTCCCGAAACTGGATCTGGTGACCATCGACAAGGACTTCGGCGGCTGGAAAACCGCGCAACCGAAATTCTTCAACGACGGTGGTGTGTTCGACCAGATTTATCAGGCGCAGTAATCTGACTACAAAACTGTGGGAGCGGGCTTTTGTGGCGAGGGGATTTATCCCCGTTGGGCAGCGAAGCTGCCCCAAAACCATCACATGCGGTGTATCTGGTTTTCCGCATTTGCCGATTTTGGGGCTACTGCGTAGCCCAACGGGGATAAATCCCCTCACCACAAGTTCACTCCCACATTGATGCGTTTTTAACCAAGGACTTTTATGTCGCGTCGTATCTCCCCCGTCATACCCGGCTTCGGGCTGACGCTGGGTTACACCTTGGTGTACCTCAGCCTGATTGTGCTTATCCCGCTGGCGGCGATGTTCGTCCACGCCGCTCAACTCACCTGGGATCAGTTCTGGGCGATCATCTCCGCACCGCGGGTGCTGGCGGCATTGAAGCTGAGCTTCGGCACCGCGCTGTGTGCCGCGATCATCAACGGCATCATCGGTACGCTGCTGGCGTGGGTGCTGGTGCGCTACACCTTCCCCGGGCGCAAGGTGATCGACGCGATGATCGATCTGCCGTTTGCCCTACCGACAGCCGTTGCCGGTATCGCGCTGACCGCGCTGTACGCGCCGGCCGGTCTGGTCGGGCAATTCGCTGCCGACCTCGGTTTCAAAATCGCTTACACCCCACTCGGTATAACCCTCGCGCTGACCTTCGTCACCCTGCCGTTTGTGGTGCGCACGGTGCAACCGGTGCTGGCCGACATCCCTCGTGAAGTCGAAGAAGCCGCCGCGTGCCTCGGTGCGAAACCCTTGCAGGTGTTCCGCCACATCCTCGTCCCCGCGCTGCTGCCCGCCTGGCTGACCGGTTTTGCCCTGGCGTTCGCGCGTGGCGTCGGCGAGTACGGTTCGGTGATTTTCATCGCCGGCAACATGCCGATGAAAACCGAGATTCTGCCGCTGCTGATCATGGTCAAACTCGACCAATACGATTACACCGGCGCTACCGCCATCGGCGTGCTGATGCTGGTGGTTTCCTTCGTCCTGTTGCTGCTGATCAACTTGCTGCAGCGGCGCATCGAAACCCCATAAGGAGGCGCGAACAATGTCCCAATCGTCTATTGCGGCCGCCTCTTCGGCCAACGCTGCACGCCGTGGCAGTGCCACTTCGCGCAGAATCCTGATCGGCCTTGGCTGGCTGGTGTTTTTCCTGTTTCTGCTGTTGCCGTTGTTCATCGTCGTATCGCAGGGTTTGAAAAATGGCCTCGGCGCATTCTTCACCGCGATCTTTGAACCGGACGCACTGTCGGCGCTGAAACTCACCGTGTTCGCCGTGCTGATTTCGGTGCCGCTGAACCTGGTGTTCGGCGTCAGCGCCGCATGGTGCGTGAGCAAATACTCGTTCCGTGGCAAGAGCATGCTGGTGACGCTGATCGACCTGCCGTTCTCGGTCTCGCCGGTGATCGCCGGTCTGGTCTATGTGCTGATGTTTGGCGCGCAAGGCCTGTTCGGGCCGTGGCTGCAGGATCACGACATCCAGATCGTCTTCGCCTTGCCGGGCATCGTGCTGGCGACGATTTTCGTCACCGTGCCGTTTGTGGCTCGTGAGCTGATCCCGCTGATGCAGGAACAAGGCACGCAGGAAGAGGAAGCCGCTCGCCTGCTCGGCGCCAATGGCTGGCAGATGTTCTGGCATGTCACCGTGCCCAACATCAAGTGGGGCCTGATCTATGGCGTGGTGCTGTGTACCGCGCGGGCCATGGGTGAATTCGGTGCGGTGTCGGTGGTTTCCGGGCACATTCGTGGGGTGACCAACACCTTGCCGCTGCACGTCGAGATCCTCTACAACGAATACAACCACGTGGCCGCGTTCGCCGTGGCGAGCCTGTTGCTGATCCTGGCGCTCTTCATCCTGCTGGCCAAGCAGTGGAGCGAAAACCGTATCAACCGCCTGCGCGCCAGCGCCGCAGAGGAATAATTCATGTCGATCGAAGTGCGTAACGTCAGCAAGAATTTCAATGCGTTCAAGGCGCTGGACAACATCAGCCTGGATATCCACAGCGGTGAACTGGTCGCGCTGCTCGGCCCCTCGGGCTGCGGCAAGACCACGCTGCTGCGGATTATCGCCGGTCTGGAAACCCCGGATAACGGCAATATCGTTTTCCACGGTGAAGACGTTTCCGGCCACGACGTGCGTGATCGCAACGTCGGTTTCGTGTTCCAGCACTACGCCTTGTTCCGCCACATGACCGTGTTCGACAACGTCGCGTTCGGCCTGCGCATGAAACCGAAAAACCAGCGCCCGAGCGAAAGCCAGATCGCGACCAAGGTTCACGAACTGCTGAACATGGTGCAACTGGATTGGCTGTCGGATCGTTATCCGGAGCAGTTGTCCGGTGGTCAGCGCCAGCGCATCGCTTTGGCCCGTGCCTTGGCGGTGGAACCAAAGGTCCTGCTGCTCGACGAGCCCTTCGGCGCCCTTGACGCCAAGGTGCGTAAAGAGCTGCGCCGCTGGCTGGCGCGGTTGCACGAAGACATCAACCTGACCTCCGTGTTCGTGACCCACGACCAGGAAGAAGCGATGGAAGTCGCCGACCGTATCGTGGTGATGAACAAAGGCGTGATCGAGCAGATCGGTTCACCGGGCGACGTCTACGAGAACCCGGCCAGCGATTTCGTTTATCACTTCCTCGGCGATTCGAACCGCTTGCTGCTGAGCGACGACAATCACGTGCTGTTCCGCCCGCACGAAGTGTCGTTGTCCAAACACGAACTGGAAGACCACCACGCCGCCGAAGTACGCGACATCCGGCCGTTGGGCGCGACCACGCGGGTGACGTTGAAGGTCGAAGGGCAGACTGATCTGATCGAAGCCGAAGTGGTGAAAGACCACGACAGCCTGATCGGCTTGGCCAAGGGTGAAACCTTGTTCTTCAAGCCGAAGGTCTGGCAGAAAGTCGCCAGTCTCTAACGCCAAAGAACTGCGGGCGCTGCGATCTTTGATAGTGATTTTGAATATCAACAGATCGCAGCGTGCCGCAGCTTCTACAGGGAGGTGTGTCGTGTGGCTATTGGACTTAACTCGATTTGGTCTAACGCCCCCGACAACCTTGAGCGGTTCCTTGCCTAATCTCCTGTCTGTGCCAGGAGGCGCAGTGAAGAGTCCATGACGGACCGGCGTATCTCCTGGGCCCTGATGCCAAGGAGATGACGATGAGAATGGAAGTCCACCGGCCCGCGCCGTGGCTCGGCTGCGCGCTGTTCGGCGCAATGTTGAGCCCATTGGCCAGCGCCGACCCGACGCTGTCCACGCAGATACCTTTCGATGTTACGGCGACCCCGCCGTTTTCCCTGACCAGCCTGCAGCAGAACTTCGATGAAATGTCGTGGCAGACGTTTATCGCCTTGAACTGGCCGGCGCTGGACAACGGTGACCCGAACACCGGCACGCCGATCGGCCAACAGGATGGCGCGACGGTCTGGGAGAGCTGGAAAGAGAGTTATCAGATATTCCTCGCCAACGGCCAGACACCCAACCCCTGGAATGCGCCAGCGACCCTTCCCAAAGCCTGTGAAGGTTTGGGTTCCGGACGTTTGCTGCAACAGATGGGCAAAGTACCGGACGTACTCGATGAGTTTATCCAGCCGTTTGAGAGCGGGCCGCTGGTCGATCAGAGCGGCGTGTATACGCGCAACGAAATAGTGGTCAACCAGCCGATGTTTGACGACATCGTCAACAACGGTCTGTACAGCGTTCAGGGCCAGCAGAAGTTTTTCGCGGCGGATCCGAAGAACACGGTGGCGTTCAGTTGCGGCAATAGCGACACCCGCCAGGTCGGCTCGCTGATGGTCAAGGCCTCCTGGAAGGTCCTCGATGGCAGCGACCGTCGCGAGAACTTCCATACGGTCGATGCGCTGGTTTACACCCCGGGCAACAGCGACCCGAGCAAGGGCCCGGTGGTGCCTGAATCGTGCAAGGCCGAACCCGTCGGGCTGGTCGGTCTGCACATCGTGCACAAGACCAGCAGCGCGCCGCAGTGGGTCTGGTCGACCTTCGAACATGTCGACAACGTGCCGGAGCAGTCCACCCCGGTGGCCGAGCGCAAAGGCCCGTATCTGTTCTACAACGCCAGCAGTCAGGCTCCTGTCAATCAGCCACCGCCGCGCCCGTGGAACCCGGCGGTCAAGGCCACGCCGTCGCAGATCGTTCGCGAGGCCTCACTGACGCCGGCCACCAAAACCCTCAACAGCACCTATCAGACGCTGTTGCGCACGGTGAACCCGAAGAGTGTCTGGGCCAACTATCAGTTGATCAGCACGCAATGGCCGACATTGACGCCGCAGCCACCGTGCCAGATCTCGAAAACCGAGCCCCTGGGCCGCCCGGCGCCTTCGTTCCTCGCCAACACCACTCTGGAAACCTACATCCAGGGCACCGTGCCGCAAGCCTCGTCCAGTTGCATCGCCTGTCACGGTAATGCCGCCACCCACGTCACCGAATCGCCGCGCACCAGTTTCGCGGACTTCACCTACTTGCTCGAACGCGCACAATCGACGGGCGCGACAAGGAGTCAGCCATGAGCACCGATCTGAAAAATTTCGCCGGGCTGTCATCGGCCCTGACGGGCATCCCGCTCACCTTTATCGCGCCTTCGGTCGACCCGATCGATCTGCCGACGCAGTTTCTGGCCTTCATCGAACCGCGCATCACCACCTCGGTGTTGCAGGCATTGTTGACCCAGTACGCAACGCTGCTCGCCGATAAAGTGCCGCCCGATCAGATCGCCGAGGCCGTATTGATGAACGGCGCGCAACCGGCCACCACGCAAACGGCGCAAGCCGCCCGTTCGATCATGAAGCTGTGGTTGCTGGGCGTCTGGTATCAGCCGTATGCCGTCGGCAGCCACCAGCCCGGTGATCAGATGGTCGTTTCCGATCAGGCCTACACGCAGAGCTGGGCATGGAGAATCGCCCAGGCGCATCCCATGGGTTACAGCGAGTTCTTCTTCGGTTACTGGAACGAAGTACCGCCCAGCCTTGAAGACTTCACCGGGGTTCCCGCCAGCGGACAACAAGGAGCGTCGTCATGAGTACCGAACAAGCGGACGTGGTGATCGTCGGTGCCGGTCTGGCCGGCAGCATCATCGCCTATCAATTGGGTCTGGCCGGGGTGAAAGTGTTGGTACTGGAATCGGGGCCGGAAGTGCCGGCCAACCGTAATCAGTATCTGGAACGCTTTTACACGGCGACCCTGAAGACCCCGGAATCGCCCTATCCACCGGTGAGCACGCTGGACACGCCGCGCAAGCCGGCCGAGCAGAATGCGCCGCGCGCGACCATCGCCGACCTGATTCTCGGCTGGGACAATCCCGAGGTCAGCTACCTGGTGCAAAAGGGCCCACTGGCCTTTACCAGCACCTATGAACGGGTCGGCGGCGGCACCACTTGGCATTGGGTTGCGACCTGCCTGCGCATGGTGCCCAACGACTTTCGCCTGAAGTCACTGTACGGCGTCGGCGTCGACTGGCCGATCAGCTACAACGATCTGCAAAGCGCTTACTGCCGGGCCGAGGCGGAAATCGGCGTGGCCGCCAATGTGGCGGATCAGGCGTATCTGGGGATGACGTTCCCCGATGGTTATCAATTCCCGATGACCAGCATTCCGTTGTCACTGGTCGATGGCAGTTTTGTCGCGGCGGTTCAGGGCCAGTCGTTTGACGGCTTGCCACTGGTGGTCAGCCCGACACCGGCGGGACGCAATTCGCAGCCCTACGCGGGACGTCGGGTGTGCGCCGGCAACACCAACTGCACACCGATCTGCCCGATCCAGGCCAAGTACGACGCCACCGTCACCCTGAACAACGCGCTGAACACCGGCAATGTGCGGGTGCTGTACAAAACCGTGGCGAGCAAAGTCACGGTGGCGGCGGACAAATCCATCAGTGGCATCGAGTTCATTCAATACCAGTTGGGCGATGGCCCACCGACCGGGACTGGTGTCGCGGTAGGCCAGCGCTATGTGATTGCCGCCCATGCCATCGAGACGCCGAAACTGCTGCTCAACTCCACCAGCCCCGCGTGGCCCAAAGGCGTGGCCAACAGCAGCGGACAGGTCGGGCGCAGCCTGGCGGATCATCCGATCTACCTGGCCTGGGGTTTGATGCCGGAAGGCAAAGCGGTATTTCCCTATCGCGGCCCGGTATCGACGGCGGGTATCGAAAGCCTGCGCGACGGTGCCTTTCGCAGTCAGCGTGCGGCGTGGCGGATCGAGATCGGCAATGAAGGTTTCAACTGGCCGGTGGGCGATCCCTACGTCACCGTCGCCGACCTGATCGATGGCAGCAACGGCAGCGCCACCAATCCACTGCCTCCGGCCAAGGGCCCGCAGCAAGTGTTGTATGGCACAGCGCTGGTACAAAAACTCAACGACTTGCTGACCCGCCAGTTCCGCATCGGTTTTCTGGTGGAACAAGTCGAGGACGATCCGGATAACGCCAACTGCTACATCGTGCCGTCGACGCAGTACAAGGATCGCCTGGGCATTCCGCGCCCGGAGATTCACTACGACTTGTCCGACTACACCAAGGAAGGCTTCCGCCAGGCGAAACTCCTCGCCACGCACATCATCACTGAACTGCTCGGCGCCACCGAGTTGACCAAGCTTCTGCCACCGGGACGGTTCACCTACAAGGGCGACGAATACAGCTTCCAGGGCGCCGGCCATTTGATGGGCACCTACCGCATGGGCGACAACCCGCTGACCTCGGTGGTCGACAAGGATCAGCGCAGCTGGGATCACCGAAACCTGTTCCTGGTCGGCGATGGCGTGTTTCCCAGCACCGGCACTTCAAACCCGAGCCTGACCATCGCCGCGTTATCAATTCAGGCCGGCGACACCTTGGCCAACGACCTGAAAACCGCCACGGTGCAGGTTCAGGCCAATCAGCCCTGGCAGGGCACCGGCGTGCAGATCAACGGGCCGAGCCCGCGCCTGGTGCGTTACCTCAGCGGGCGCTGGTTCGCTAGTCCGGTCGGGGGCATGGTCGATGGCAACGGCAGCGCAGGGCTGATCGCCAAACCCGGTTACACCTTGCCGGGCGCCAATGAGGGTGCGTTGATCGGGCGGATCGGCAGTACCGGGGCGCCGTTTCTGATCGGCGATCTGGCGCCGATTCCGCCGGGGCAGCAGGGCGAATTGCAGCTGTGCATCAACGACGATCTGGACGGCCGCTACGGTGTCGGGCTCGCCGACAATCAGGGCGCGCTGACGGTGCAGGTGACGTTCGGTACGCTGTAAAACCCGTCAGGCGAGGTGCGCGGCGGTGCACCTCGCCTGAATTTTCAATGAGCGATTTTGTGTTCGCGCAGGGTCACCGGGCCTGAGCGCTGTTCAATCGCCTGCTTCAATTCCTGGCGCAGACCGAGCATGAACGCCACTTCCGCCACCACAAACAGCGGCCCGACGATCAGCCCGCTGAGGTCATCGACAAACGCCGGTTTACGCCCTTCGTAGTGATGCCCGACAAACTGGATCACCCAGCCGATCACAAACATCGCCAGGCCGCTGCTCAGCCAGATCAGGGTGCTCTGCTGCGCCAGCGCATGCCCGGCCCAGACGGAAAGGCCCATCAGCACGGTCATCAATACGCCGAGCTTCACTTCCAATCTGAGGTAAAACCACGCCGAGGCCAGCGCCACGATAACGGCTGGAGATATCCACAACCCGCCCAGCGACCATTCCGGCCGCGACAACAATACCGCGACGGCCACCACGATCAGCGGAATGCCGATAAAGTGGCTGGCGATGTTGCGCGGATCACGGTGGTAGGCGGCGTATTGACTGAGATGGTCGACGAGGCTTTTCATTGTTGTTCCTCCGTTAGGGTTGATCGCATCATCCCTCGGGATCAGGGTTCGCTCTGTCAGGCAGGCGACAATCCAGGAGTGTTTATGCAAATACGTTCACGGCTGATAAGCGGCCAGTGGTTCAGCCATCTGCCGGCATCCTTTCAGGATAGCCTGCTGGCGGCGGCCCGGGAGCGGCGGCTGACGGCGGGGCAACGGTTGTTCCAGCGCGGCGACGCGCCGTGCGGTTTGTACGCGGTGCTCGAGGGTGCGGTGCGCATCGGCGCGGTGAGCGAGCAGGGCAAGGAGGCGTTGTTGAGTCTGGTGGAGGCGCCGCACTGGTTCGGCGAAATCTGCCTGTTCGATGGTCAGCCGCGCACCCATGATGCGTATGCAGTCGGGCCGTGTACGCTGCTGAATATCCCGCAGGCAACGATGCTGAAACTGCTCGAAGAACAGCCGCTGTACTGGCGACATCTGGCGCTGCTGATGAGCCACAAACTGCGCCTGGCCTTTATCAATCTGGAACAACTGAGCTTGCTGCCGGCCCCGGCGCGTCTGGCCCATCGCTTGCTGATGATTGCCGAAGGTTACGGCGAACTCGACGCGCCGCGCCGAGTGCTGCAGCTGCCGCAGGAGCAACTGGCGTCGATGCTGTCGCTGTCGCGGCAGACCACCAACCAGATCCTCAAGGATTTGCAGGGACAGGGAATTATCGGCCTCGGGTACGGCGAGATCGAAATCCTCGACGCCGCACGATTGCGCGCCCTGGCCACGATCTAACGGCGCCACATTCATCCACAGTGGAAACCCATACTTGTGGCGAGGGGATTTATCCCCGCTGGGGCGCGCAGCGGCCCTGAAAAATGGGACTGCTGCGCAGTCCAACGGGGATAAATCCCCTCGCCACAGTTGCCAGTTCCAACAGGGGATTTTTGTGGGGATCAGGAGCCGCGATAGGTCGAGAAGCCGTACGGGCTGAGCAGCAGCGGGATGTGGTAATGCTGATCGGTCTGTTTTACCTCGAAGATCACCGGGATCTCCGGGAAGAACGTGTCGTGCTTGACCTTCTTGAAGTACTCGCCGGTCTTGAACACCACGCGGTATTCGCCCGCTTCAAAAGGCTGTTTGGCCGGGAACAGTTCGGCAATCCGCCCTTGTTCATTGGTTGTACCCTGAGCCAGAGGCTGCCAGTTCTCGCCGACATGTTTTTCCAGGGTCACGTTAATGCCCGGCGAAGGCAGGCCGTTTTCCAGATTGAGCACATGCACGCTCAACGGATTACCGGCGGCCAGCGCCAGGCTTGAAAAAGCACTCAGGCCGAGCGCGGCGAAAGTCATGCGCAAAGTATTCATCGATGCATCTCCTTATTGGGAACGGGTAGTGGCCAGACCGGCCTTCTCGGCCGCCTTGATTGCACAGTTTTCGTCTTGCTCGCCGCCGCCGGAACCGGCCACGCCCATCGCACCGACCAGTTCATCAGCCGCGAACAGCGGAATACCGCCGCCAAGCAGCAGCAATTCGTCGAGGGTGTTGAGGTTGGCGGTTTGCGGATTGCTGCGAGCGCGTTCGGCGAACAAACGAGTGGCGGTTTTGGTCGACAGCGCGGTGTACGCCTTGCGCTGGCTGGCAGCGGTGTTGTGCGAGCCGACGCCATCGCCGCGCAGGGTCACCAGCAGATTGCCGCCACGGTCGAGCACCGACACCGTGCCGGTGCAATTGCTCATCGCTGTGTCGGCGAGCAGGCGTGCAGTTTTCAGGTCGAGGTCGGCGTGACGTGGCAGTTCAGGGCTGGCGACAGCCGCGCCACTGAGGCCGATCATCAGGCTTGCAACGAAGTATTTGACGGTCATGGGCAGGCTCCAAAAGCTGAGGTCGCCACCTTAATCGCCGGTCTTCGTCAGAACCTCGTCAGTCTGATTACAAGTTTGTAATGGGCAACGCCGCCGAAGGCGCCTAGCCTGTGTGCCTATCAATCGAGGTGTGCCATGCGTTTGCTGGTCGTAGAAGATGAAGCCAAAACCGCGAATTTCCTCGCCAAAGGCCTGGGCGAGTCGGGTTTTGCCGTGGACGTGGCGCTCAACGGTCTCGATGGGCGCTACTTTATCGAGCAGCAGGAATATGACCTGATCATCCTCGACGTGATGCTCCCCGGTCTCAATGGCTGGCAATTGCTGCAACTGATCCGCCAGCGCGGCGCCACGCCGGTGCTGTTCCTGACTGCCAAGGACGCCATTGAAGACCGCGTGCGCGGCCTCGAACTGGGCGCCGACGATTACTTGCTCAAACCCTTCGCCTTCGCCGAACTGCTCGCGCGCGTGCGCACCTTGCTGCGGCGCGGGCCGATGCGCGAAGCCGAGTCGTACAGCATCGCCGATCTGGAAATCGACGTGCTGCGCCGCCGCGTCAGCCGTGGTGGCCAGCGCATCGCCCTGACCAACAAGGAATTCGCCCTGCTGCAACTGCTCGCCAGTCGCCAGGGCGAAGTGCTGTCGCGCACGCTGATTGCTTCGCAGGTGTGGAACCTGAATTTCGACAGCGACACCAACATGGTCGAAGTCGCGGTGCGCCGTTTGCGCGCGAAAGTCGATGACCCGTACATGCCGAAACTGATCCATACGGTGCGTGGCGTCGGTTATCAGCTGGAAGCCCCTGACGATGCGCTCTAGGTCGATCGCCTGGCGCCTGGCGCTGGCGTTCGCATTGGTCTGCGCTTTGGTGCTGAGCGCCATTGCCGTGTTTCTCTATCGCTCGCTGGCCTCGGAAATCGCCTACCGCGACGACCTCGCGTTGCTCGGTCGGCTGGAGCAAGTGCGCGCCTTACTCGCCGACAGCGACAGCCTAGGGGCTTTGCAGGCTCGACCACGTTTGTATCAGAACATGCTCGGCAATCTCGACAGCCTGTTGCTGGTGCGGCGTGCGGATGGGTCGAGCGTGATCGCGATCAATCCACGCCAACGCGATCTACCACCGCTGAACGCGATCCCCCGCGAGCAAACGCCACAGCGTCCCGATGTGCTGACGTGGCAAGCGCCGGACGGTGCTGAACTGGCGCTCTTGTCCGGCGAAGCGCAGGGGCCGAACGGCGAGCCGCTGACGATCATCGCCGGCAAGGTGCTGAGCGAGCGCGAGCAGATGCTCGGCAGCTATCGCATGCGCTTGTATCTGTCGGTTGGCCTCGGTGCGTTGCTCGCTTTTGCCTTGGGCTTGCTGTTGCTGCGCCGGGGCCTGCAACCGCTGCGTCAGTTGAGCGAAGCAGTGCGCGGCATCGACCTGCGCAGCCTCGACCAACGCCTGCCCGCCAATGGCACGCCCGCCGAACTGCTTGAACCAGTGCAGGCGCTCAACGGCATGCTCGCGCGACTGGACGACAGCGTGCAGCGCCTGTCGCAGTTCTCCGCCGACCTCGCCCACGAAATCCGCACGCCACTGCACACTTTGCTGGCGAGCAACGGCCAGGCGCTGAATCACCCGCGCAGCACCGAGGAATATCAGGAAGTGCTGGCGTCGAACATGGAAGAGTTCGAACGGCTCAAGCGCATGGCGGAAAACCTGATGTTCCTTGCCCGTGCCGAACAGGCCGAGCGAGCGCTCAATCTGCAAACCCTGGATTTGCCCAGCGTTGGCGGTGAGCTGTGTGATTATTTTGAAGCGTTGGCGGATGACCGGGATCTGCGGCTGGACAATCAACTGCACGGTGAGTTGCTTGCTGATCAACAGTTGTTGCAACGGGCGCTTGGCAATCTGTTGGCCAATGCTGTGCGTCATGCCGATCAAGGATCGGTGATCAGTTTGCGTCGCCGGGACGAGGCGGGTGCGTGCTGGTTGCAAGTGCACAACCATGGCCCGGCGATTGCGCAGGAGCATCTGAGCAAGCTGTTCGACCGCTTCTACCGCGTCGATCCTTCACGGGCGGAGCCGGGGGATTCGGGTGGGTTGGGGTTGGCGATCGTGCAGTCGATCATGCAACTGCATGGGGGACAGGTGCGGGTGATTAGTGATGCTGACGGCACTGTTTTTGAGCTGGGGTTTGTGGTGAATTAAAGGACGCTATCGCGAGCAGGCTCACTCCTACAGTTGGAATGCGTTCCTCCTGTAGGAGTGAGCCTGCTCGCGATGGCGCCAGATCAGACAACCCGGTTCTGGATCAACGCAACCCATCACGAAACTGCCCCGGCGTCATCCCCGTCCAGCGCTTGAAGGCGCGGCTGAAGCTGCTGGTATCAGCGAACCCGAGCAGATAACTCACCTCACTCAACGAACACTGCGGATCGCGCAGGTGCAGCAGCGCCAGATTCTCGCGGCTCTCGTTCAACAACGTATCAAAGCGACAACCCTCATCCGCCAGATGCCGTTGCAAGCTGCGCAAGCTCAAATGCAACGCCTGGGCAATCCGTTCTGCGCTCGGCTCACCTTCCGGCAGTTGTTCTTCAATGGCATCGCGCACCTTGCGCTCCCAGGTCAGCGGCTGGAGTTGGGCCATCGTGCGTTTGAGAACAGCCTCGTTGTGTTCGGCAAGTTCCGGGTTGGCGTCGTCGAGGTGGCTGTCGAAGTCGGCGAGGGCGAACTCCAGGCGATCCTCGGCACAGCCGAAATGCACCGGGGCGCGAAAGACTTTGTGCCATTGGTGCGCGTCGGTTGGTTCCGGACGGCGCAGATACACGGCGAGTGGCGCGTAATCGCGGCCGAGGCGATTGCGGCAGGTGCGCACGTAGATCGCGGTGAAGGCATCGATGGCTTCGAAGGCTGGCGCCGGATTGCCTGACGGAATTTTCAGACGAAATTGATAGCGGTCGTCGCTGCGGCTCAGTTCCAGTTCCAGCGCATCGCTGACCACCGGGTGATAACGCACGATGCGCTCGAACACCTCGCGCAAACTGCCGCTGGCCACCAGCGCATAACCGAGGGCATGGAACGTGGTCGGGCTGACGAACCGCGACACGCGCAAACCAATCGCCGGGTCGCCGCTGACCTGCACGGCAATTTCCCACAGGCGCGTGGTGCCGGACAGCGGATAGCGCGCATTGGGGTCGTCCATCAAATTGGGGTCGAGCCCGGCCTGTTGGCACAGGGCAATGCTGTCCAGCCCCAGCGCATCGAGTTGCTTGCGCAAGGCACGGGTCCAGCTGGCGAGGGAGGTCGGTTCCTTCATGCTGATTGGCGCTTCCGGTCAACAGGTTGGCGTTCTCGGCTACCGCGATTCAAGCCCCGGCGAGGCACGATGCGAACATCATAAACCCGAGGATGGAAGCATGGGCGGTACTTCTGCAAGTCCCCAGCGACACAATGCGGCCCAGCGATCAGCACACATTCGCCAAGTGGTGCTGGCCAAAGGCGTTGAATTGCGTGAGCGCTACCCGATTCTCCAGCATCAGGACGCGCTGGGGGCGGGGATTCTGGCGTTTGCCCTGATCGGGATGGTTGGCTCGGCGACGCTGTACATCACAGGCCACATGGCGTGGTGGGCGTGTCTGTTGCTCAACGCGTTTTTCGCTTCGCTGACCCATGAGCTGGAGCACGACCTGATCCACAGCATGTATTTCCGCAAGCAGCGCGTGCCGCACAATTTGATGATGGGGTTGGTGTGGCTGGCGCGGCCGAGCACGATCAACCCGTGGATTCGTCGCCATCTGCACCTCAATCACCACAAGGTCTCCGGCACCGAAACCGACATGGAAGAACGCGCGATCACCAACGGCGAGCCGTGGGGTTTTGCGCGTTTGCTGATGGTTGGCGACAACGTGATGTCGGCGTTTATCCGCATGCTGCGAGCCAAGACCTGGGCGCACAAGTTCAGCATCATCAAGCGCACGTTGAAGGTGTACGCGCCGCTGGCGCTGGTGCATTGGGGTGCGTGGTATGTGTTTCTCGGTTTTCATGCGGCCAATGGCATCGCGTACCTGCTGGGTGCGCCGATCGAATGGTCAGCGACGACGTTGTCGGTGATGCAGGTGATCGATATCGCCGCTGTGGTGATCATCGGCCCGAATGTTTTGCGTACGTTTTGCCTGCACTTCATCAGCTCGAACATGCATTACTACGGCGATGTTGAACTGGGCAATGTGCTGCAACAGTGCCAGGTGTTGAACCCTTGGTGGTTGTGGCCGCTGCAGGCGTTCTGCTTCAACTTTGGCAGCAGTCACGGGATTCATCATTTTGTGGTGAAGGAGCCGTTTTATATCCGCCAGATGACCGTGCCGGTGGCGCATAAGGTGATGCGCGAGATGGGCGTGAGGTTTAATGATTTTGGGACGTTTGGGCGGGCGAACCGGTTTGTTCGCAAAGATGCGGTTGCGCAGGAAGAGGTGCGTACAGCTCAGGCTTGAAGGTTGAATTTGAGGGCCTCATCGCTGGCAAGCCAGCTCCCACAAGTTTTATGTCATTCATTGGTTTTGTGAACGGCATCGCACCCTGTGGGAGCTGGCTTGCCAGCGATAGCGTTATACCAGGCACCCTCAATCCGGCTGGAAAGGCGACTCGCTGAGAATCACCCCGGTCTCCTCGACATACTGCTGCCAATGCCCGATCAACGCGCTGAGCTTCTCCGGCCGACTCAACGCCAGATCATGAATTTCCCCCGGATCACTGCTCAAATCATAAAGCTGCCAAGTCGCCGGCCCCACTGGCCCGGGGATCCACACCGCTTTCCACGATCCCTGCCGAATCGCCCTTCGCCCGAACAATTCCCAACCCGTCACCGTGTGCTCGTCATGCACCTGCGCCGTCTCGCCCGACAAGAACCCCAGCCACGATTTGCCACGCAACGGCGCCACCGGTTTGCCGTGCCAGACCTTGCCCGGATGGCGTACTCCGGCCAGATCGAGAATCGTCGGCGTGATGTCCATCACCGTGCCGAAGCCGTGGCTGATCTGCCCTTTGATCGCCAGCTGCGGATAGTGCAGCAGCGCCGGCACGCGAATCCCGCCTTCGGTGGTAAACGCTTTGAACAAACGCGATGGCGCGGTCGCCACCTGCGCCCAGTTCGGCCCATACCAGACATAGGAATTGGCCCGACCGATGTTGTCGAGGCTGTTGTCGTAATGTTGGCTGAGGTACGCGACCAGTTCCGGGCCGAATTTGGGAAAGGCTTCGAGCAGCGCGCCTTCGGCACCGTTGTCGGACATGAACAGGATGAACGTATTGTCGAGTTGCCCCTGCTGGCGCAGGTATTCGACGACCCGGCCGATGTTCCAGTCCATGCGCTCGACCATCGCTGCGTAGACCTCCATCGCCCGCGCCGAAATCTGTTGTTGTTCCTCGCTCAGCGCGTCCCACTGTTGGGTCAATTGAATCAGCGGATGCGGCTCGACGTCCGGCTCGATCAGGCCCAGGGCTTTGAGTTTTTCCAGGCGCTCCAGACGCAGCACTTCCGGGCCGGCGTCATAGCGGCCACGGTACTTCTCGACGAGGTCGGCCGGCGCCTGCAACGGCCAGTGCGGCGCAGAGAACGGCAGGTAAGCGAAGAATGGCCGGGTCTGGTCACGCTCCTTGAGGTACTGCAGCAACTTGTCGCCGAAGGCATCGGAGGAATAGAAATCCTTGGGCAATTCGTCGATGAAGGTGTCGTCCTCGATGTACAGCGCCGGCGTCGATTTCAGCAGGCCCGGGGTCTGTTCGTCGTAGGTCGGTTCGAAGCCATAGTGGTTGGCGGCGCCGGGCAGCAGCGAGAACGAACGCTCGAAACCCCGGGCATGCGGGGCCAGCTCGGCGGTCAGGCCCAAGTGCCACTTGCCGCTCATCAACGTCTGGTAACCGGCTTCACGCAGCAGCTCGGGCAGCGCGACGACGCGGTCATTGAGGTGACCCTCATAACCCGGTTTGCCGATCAGCTCCGGGGTCAGGGTTTCGGCCATGGTGCCGATGCCGGCGATGTGGTGGTCGGTGCCGGTCAGCAGCATCGAACGAGTCGGCGAGCAGGTCGGTGCGGTATGAAAATCGGTCAGGCGCAGGCCGTTGCTGGCCAGGGCATCGAGGTGCGGCGTGGCGATTTCACCGCCGAACGCGCCGAGGTCGGAGAAGCCGAGATCGTCGGCCAGAATCACCAGAAAATTGGGACGTTGCGGCATCGAAAACTCCTGTTCAGCAGGCAATGAACGTCAGCGGCAGATCGCGGATCTGTACCGGCACGCTCGGTTGGTAATGGTCATCACTGGTCAGCTCGTGCAGCAGCTCTTCACGCAACTGATGGAAGTCGAAACTGCTGCGCTGGCGCGGGTGGGGCAGGGCGATGTCGACCACTTGCTTGATCCGCCCCGGACGCGGCTCCATCACCACCACGCGGTCGGCAAGAAAGATCGCTTCTTCGACATCGTGGGTAACGAGGATTGTGGTGATTTTCGCGCGGGCGCGGATCGCCAACAGCTCGTCCTGCATTTGTTGGCGGGTCAACGCATCGAGCGCGCCAAAGGGTTCGTCGAGCAGCAGAATGCGCGGGCTGGCGACGAGGCCACGAGCAATCGCCACGCGCTGCGCCATGCCGCCGGAGAGCTGGTGCGGATAGGCGCGGGTGAAGTCGCGCAGGCCGACCAGATCGATGAAATCGTTGATCCGTTGTTGTTTCTGCGCAGTGCTCAGCGGCTCGTTGACCAGGCCCAGGCCGATGTTGTCGGCGACGGTCAGCCACGGGAATAAACGGTGTTCCTGGAAGACAATGCCGCGCTCGCCGCCGATGCCGCTGACGGCTTTGCCGTCGACGGTGATCTGCCCGCGAAATTGCGTGTCGAGACCGACCAGCAAGCGCAGTAACGTCGATTTGCCGCAACCGCTGGAACCGACAATGGCGACGAATTCGCCTTCGGCAATGTCCAGGTTGAATTCGCGAATCGCCTCCAGTTCGAAACCGTCGACGTCGAAGGATTTGCCTACGTGGTTGAAGCTGACAATGGGTGCGTTCATGCGTGTCTCCAGCGGGTCGCGCGAATTTCCAGGCGTTGGCCAATGAGGTTGAGCAGGGCGCCGGTCAAGCCGACGAGGAGCATGCCGGCCATGATCAGGTCCATGCGCAGCAGTTGTTGTGCGCCGATCATCTGGCTGCCGATGCCGCCATTCGACGGCATGAAATATTCGGCGCCGATGGTGCCGAGCCAGGCGTAGATCAGACTCAGCCGGAGGCCGGCGAAAATCCCCGGTGCGGCGCCCGGCAGCACCAGGCGGCGCAGGCGCTGGCCGAGGCTCAGGCGCAGTACTTGCGCGGCTTCGTTGAGTTGCGGCGAGAGGTTGGCGACGCTGCGCTGGGTGGCGATAAACAGCGGAAAGAAAGCGGCGAGGGCGACGAATACCCACTTCGCCAGTTCACCGAGACCGAACCACGCGGTGAGCAATGGCACCCAGGCGAAGATGGCAATCTGGCGCAGGGCGGCGAGGGTCGGGCCGAGCAGTCTTTCACTGGTGCGCGACAGACCCAGCAGCAGGCCAAGGGCGAAACCGAGGCCACCACCCAACAGCAAACCACCAAGGGTACGCCCCAGGCTCAGCGCCATGCCGCTGATCAGCGTGCCGTCGAGCAAGCCATCCCACGTGGTGCTCAACACGGCGAATGGGCTGACCAGAATATTGGCGTCGACCCATTGCTGATCGTTGGCCAGTTGCCACAGTGCCAGCAAACCGAGCGGCAACAGCCACGGTTGCAGACTCTGCCAGCCTTGATAGCGCGGGCCGCGACGAATTTCAGCAGTGGCCGGGTGCGGCCAGTGCACCAGTTTTCGGTCCAGCAGGCCGATGCCGCGATCCATCGCCACGCCGATCACACCGATGACCACAATGCACACAAAGACGATGTCGAGCATGAACAGCTGGCGTGCCCAGACCATCAGGTAACCGATGCCTTCACTGGAAGCGAGCAGCTCGACCGCCAGCAACGAGGTCCAGCCGGCCGCCAGCGCCAGACGCACGCCGGCCATGAATGCGGGGAGGGCGGCGGGCAGTACCAGTCGACGAATCAACAGGTGCGGCGGCAGGCGCAAGACGGCGGCGGCTTCGCGCAATTTTGGCTGTGCATCGCGTACGCCGACCAATGTATGCAAGGTCACCGGAACGACGATGGCTTTGATCAGCACCACCAGTTTCAGCACTTCGCCGATGCCGAAAAACACCATGAACAAGGGAATCCACGCCAGCGTCGGCACCTGCGACAGACCGGCGAAGGTCGGGAAGATCAAGCGTTCAAGACGCGGACTGAAACCCAGCGCCGCCCCCAATACCGCACCGGCCGAAATCCCTGCGAGCAAACCCCAGAACAAGCGCTGCAGGCTGATCCACAGATGGCTCCACAGCTCGCCATGCGCCAGCTCGACGGCGCTGTTCCACACCAGTGATGGCGCGGGCAGGATCTGCTCGCTCATCCAGGCATTGCGCGCGGCCAGCCACCACAGGGCGAACAGACTGAGCGGCAGCAGCCATGGCAACACGCGTTGATTGATGCTGGGCCAGGTGCGTCGGCGTTTCAGCGGCGGCACCGGCAGCGGCAGGCTGAGCAGGGATTGACGGGCCATGGGTGACCTCCGTTGTCGGGTTGGATCGAGATCGAGTCAAGATCAAAAGATCGCAGCCTGCGGCAGCTCCTACATGGGATTGCGATGCTCCTGTAGGAGCTGCCGAAGGCTGCGATCTTTAGCGGTATTAGCTAAAAACAAATGGTTATAACAAACCTGATAAAGATTCATTTGAGAGATAAGCGAGGCCATTTAAGGCCTCCAGCCCATGCGCATCCAATGCATTCGAAGAATATTTTCGATGCTGTTAATGCATACGCCGCCGCAAGCCCCGTTATGCCTTGCTTAGCTCAAAAAGCTATAAAAATGTGCATTTATAGTATTTAAGTGAATGCATCGCTTCAGCCTACTTTCGGTTCCTCAACGCCCGTCGTGATCAAGGAGCCGCACCCATGAACCTTCCCTTTAAACGCGTTTTCAGTCTGTTTGCCGTTCCTGCGCTGGCGGGCCTGCTTGCGTTCACCGCGCAGGCTGATGAGCTAAAGGAAATTCGTATCGCCGTGCCCGATCTGAGCGCCGGCACCCAGCACAGCGGTGGCGGAGTGGTCGACGTACTGCGCGATCAGCAGATCTTCGAAAAGGCCTTTGCCGACCAAGGCATCAAGATTCAGTGGAGCTTCTTCAAGGGCGCCGGGCCGGTGATCAATGAGGCGTTTGCCAATGGTCAGGTCGATCTGGCGTATCTGGGCGATCTGGCGGCGATCATTGGCAAGTCCAACGGCCTCGATACGCGATTGCTCAGTGCCGGTGCGCGTGGAGTGAAGCAGTATCTCGGCGTGGTGCCGGGTTCCGGGATCAAGACCTTGCAGGATCTGAAGGGCAAGCGTGTGGCGATCTTCAAGGGTACCGCGACGCAGTTGTCGTTCGACGCGGCGCTGGCCAGTCAGGGCTTGAGCGAGAGGGATTTGAAGGTGATCAACCTCGACTTCACCGGCGCGACCGCAGCGCTGGCGGCCAAACAGATTGATGCATCGTGGGGCAGTTCCGGGTTGGCGGCGTTGCAAGTCAAGGGCTTGGCCGAGTTGCCGTTGAACACCAAGGATTTGGGCGGTGCCGGCAGTGTGCAGTCGGTGCTGGTGGGTAGCGGCAAGTTTGTCGACGGGCACCCGGAGGTAGTCGCGAAATTGCTCAAGGCGCAGCAGCAGGCGGTGGAATGGCTGACCCAGGACAGCAACAAGGATGCCTATGTGCAGCTGGTGTCAGGGCTGGCGAGTTATCCACCGGTGATCCTCACCGAGGATCTGAAGGATCAGAAATTGAGCGAAGTATTCCCGTCGACCCTGGATCCGGCGTTCCTGGGTAGCTTGCAGGACAAGGTCGATCTGGCGGCGCAGCAGAAGCTGATTCGCAAGCCGTTCAAAGTCAACGATTGGGTGGCGCCTGAGTTGGCAGCGGCCAAGCTCTAAAAGCAAAAGATCGCAGCCTGCGGCAGCTCCTACATCGATCCAGGTAGGAGCTGCCGCAGGCTGCGATCTTTTGATCTTTAAACAGCGAGGCTGACTTCCTGCCGATCCACCGCCACCAACGTCTCGATCATCGCCCGCGCCGCCGGTGACAGCCGAAACCCGGTACGGCTGACAATCCCGCAGCGTGCATTCATGCTCTCCAGGTTCTGCGGCAGATTGCGCCAGTGCAGCAACACCAGCGAACCCTTGGCAATGTCCTCGACAAACGCCTCTTCCGTGCCCACGCCAATCGCATTCGATTGCAGCACCACTTTCACCAACGCCGGAAAATGTTCGGTCTCGATGGTCGGGGAAAAATCGATGCGTCCACTGAGGTTCGCCAGTAATTTGCGAATGCCCGGCGGGATCAGCGTGGTTGCCAACGGGTAGTCGAACATGTCGTTGGTCGACAGGCTTTCCTTGGCCAGTAACGGATGCCCGGGCCGGCAGAAAAACACCCCGCGTTTGGGCGTCAGCGCTTGAGTCTGGAAGTTCGGATCTGACTCGAAATGGCGAATGTCGGCAATGAAGAATTCAATCTCTTCGCGGCTCAACGCGCGGCTGAGTTTTTCCCAGTTATCCACCTGAAAACAGGTGCGCACTTTCGGGTGCGCGTTGATGAATTGCGCCACCGCATCCGGCACCAGTTTCACCGCCGGCGCCGGGCCGCAACCGAAGTGCACTTCGCCGGCATCGAGCTTGGTCATCTGCGTCACTTCCGCGCTGAGCAACGCTGCGCCTTGCACCAGGCTCAGGGCGTGTTGCAGCACCACTTGGCCTTCGGGGGTGGGGCGTAAATCCTTGTTGCCGCGATCCACCAGCACGCAGCCGAACTCTTGTTCAAGCCCCTGAATGCTGCGGCTGAACGCCGGTTGGGTGATGCCCATCGCGTCCGCCGCACGGACAAAACTGCGGTGTTCATTGAGGGCGATGAAGTAGCGCAACTGGCGAAGATCCATATGCTTTTCCGGCATCCTAAAAATAGCTCGAAGGCATTTGCGACGAGGGTTGCTAGAGGTTTTAAATGCAAGCTCTTATTCCGTCAACGAAGCATGTGAATATCTATTAGATGTAAATGGAATATAGATAGAGCGTTGTTTCGCTGCCGCCAACCGTAAGCAGTTGATGAGGGTCTACCCATGAGCAATGCCGCACTCGCCGTAAAACCCGCTGTCCACGCGCTGGAAATTCACCCGGTGGCCGGTCGTATCGGCGCCGAGATTCGTGGCGTGCACTTGTCCGGTGAACTGGACGCCGCCACCGTCGAAGCCATTCAACAGGCACTGGTTCAGTACAAAGTCGTGTTCTTCCGCGAACAGACTCAGCTCGACGATCAGCGTCAGGAAGCTTTTGCTCATTTGCTCGGCGAACCGGTGGCGCATCCGACCGTGCCGTCGCGTGAAGGCACGCGTTATCTGCTCGAACTGGACGGCGCTGAAGGTCAGCGCGCCAACTCCTGGCACACCGACGTGACCTTCGTCGACGCCTATCCGAAAGCCTCGATCCTGCGCTCGGTGGTGGCTCCGGCATTCGGTGGCGATACCCTGTGGGCCAACACCGCCACCGCGTACAACGGCTTGCCGACCGAGCTGCGCGAACTGGCCGACAAACTGGTCGCCGTGCACAGCAACGAATACGACTACGCCAGCGCCAAGCCTGACGTGTCGGCGGAGAAGCTGGAGCGCTATCGCAAGGTCTTCACCTCCACCGTCTACGAGACCGAGCACCCGGTGGTGCGCGTACACCCGATCAGCGGCGAGAAGAGCTTGCTGCTGGGGCATTTCGTCAAACGCATCAAGGGTTATTCGCAAGCGGATTCGGCACACCTGTTCGGGTTGTTGCAGAGCCATGTGATCCGCCAGGAAAACACCGTGCGCTGGCGCTGGCAGGCCGGTGACGTGGCGATCTGGGATAACCGCTCGACGCAGCATTACGCGATTGATGATTACGGCACTCAGGATCGGGTGGTGCGTCGGGTGACGCTCAAAGGTGAAGTGCCGGTGGGTGCGAACGGGCAGCGCAGTCAAACCATCAAAGGCGCAGATATCGTCGGCGTCTGATCGGGCCCCATCGCTGGCAAGCCAGCTCCCACAGGGATTGTTGTTGGACACAAAGGATGTGAACGACGCAAAACCTGTGGGAGCTGGCTTGCCAGCGATGCTTTTAATCACCAAACGCCGATTTGCACGAGCTTTTCGGTTTCTGGCTCACCGTAGCGAAACCGCTGCCCGCGCAAATCAATTTCTTGATGACTGATAGTCGTGCGCCGTTTCAACCCCCGCACCCACTCAAACAAATACCCCGCATGCTCCTCGCGCACTGCCGCAAACGCCGGGTCATCACCCAGGTCACGCAGCTCCTGCGGATCATTCAACAGATCAAACAGCTGCGGCCGAAAGCCGTCGTACGCCAGGTATTTCCAGCGCTCGCTGCGCACCATGGTCATCCGGCAACGGTCGATCGGCTGGCCCAGTCGCTCGCGCGCCGGCGCCTGAAAGGCGTAGTCGTATTCGCTGATTGCATAGCGGCGCCAGTCCGGATTTTCGCCGTGAAGAAGCGGAATCAACGAGCGCCCCTCGAGCCGATGCGCCGCGTCCGGCAGTCCCAATGCCGCAAGAAATGTCGGCAACGCATCGATGGTTTCCGCCAGTCGATCATCCACCGTGCCGCGCGTGATATCCGCCGCTGCCCGAGGGTCGCGCACGATCAACGGCACGCCCACCGCCTGCTCCAGCAAAAACTCCTTCTCGCCGAGCCAGTGATCACCGAGGAAGTCGCCGTGATCGCTGGTAAACACGATCAGTGTGTCGTCCCAACGGCCGTTGCTTTGCAAAAAGTCGAACAGACGCCCGAGCTGATCATCCACTTGCTTGATCAAGCCCATGTAGGTGGGGATTACAGTCAATCGTACTGAGTCGCGGGAGAAGTTGAGGCTTTCCTCATGCTGGCGAAAGGCAGTGTATACGGGGTGTTTGCTGGCTTCGGAGGGCGTCGCGCGGACCGCTTCGAGAATCGATTTCGTACTGTACAAGGCGTGGTACGGCGCCGGTACGATGTAGGGCCAGTGCGGTTTGATATAGGAAAGGTGTAAACACCAGGATTTCTCGCCTTGCTCGGTGATGAAGTCGATGGCTCGATTTGTAGTGTAGACAGTCTCTGAGTGTTGCTCGGGAATTCGTGCTGGCAAATTCGCATGACGCATTTTCCAGCCGCTGAGGATTTCACCGTTTTCGCCTTCGGCGGCGTTGGCCCAGTCGTGCCAAGGGTTTTTGCCGTCGAAACCTTGTTCGCGCAGGTAATGGGTGTAGGGCGCGGATTCGCGTTTGTCGTCGAACAGCGGGTCATCGGGAAAGATGCCGTCGTGGCGAAAGTACGGTTCGAAGCCGACTTCGTTGAGCACTTCGGCCTGTTCGCTCTCCGGGTTGATCGCCAGGCGTTGCAAGGCGTCGATGTTCGCGGTCGCGTGGGTCTTGCCAACCAGCGCTGTGCGGATGCCGTGAGGGCGCAGGTAATCGCCGATCGTCAGCTCTTCAAGCGGCAGCGGCACGGCGTTCCAGGCGACTTGATGGCTGCTGACATAGCGCCCGGTATACGCCGACATCCGCGACGGTCCGCAGATCGTGCCTTGAGTGTAGGCGCGGCTGAACCGCACGCCGGCGGCGGCCAGGCGATCGATGTTCGGCGTGTGCAAATGCGGATGACCGTAGCAGGACAGGTAATCGCGGCGCAGTTGATCGCACATGATGTACAGCACGTTGCGCACGGGGTTTGGCGGGGTGGACATGGGTTTCACCGGTCAGTGGGACAGGTGAGGGTTTTCGCTGTCGGCGGGGGTGTTCGGCAAGTGCATTTGGGGAATGGGTTTTATGCAGGGAATGCATCGGTGCCTGCACTGACGCTATCGCGAGCAGGCTCACTCCTACAGGGGAATGCATTTCAAATGTAGGAGTGAGCCTGCTCGCGATAGCGGTCGATCAGACGGCAAGTCTATCCAGTGAGCACACCTCCTCATCCACCGCATCAATCGCCTTGATCTGCTCAATCATCGCCTCCGCCAGCGGCGACAACCGATACCCCGCCCGGCTGACAATCCCGTAACGCGTATACAACTCCTCCAGATCATCCGCCAACCCTTCAATGCGCAAACACACCAACTCACCCTTGGCTTGGTGCAACGCATCCGAATACGCGCCGACAATCCCGATCGCCTCCGAACGCAGCACCACACTGAGTAAACTCGAGCTGTTTTCGCACTCCACATTCGGGGTGAAATCCGGGCGGCCGCTGAGGTCGACAATCACCTTGCGCAGGTTCGGCGGGCGGATGCTCACCGCCAACGGATAACTCATCAATTGCTCGGCGGTGACTCGATCAAATGCCGCCAACGGATGCCCGGCGCGGCAGCAGAAATGCCATTTACGCGGGCGCAACCGATGCGTCAGATAATCCGGATCCGCCTCGAAATGCCGAGTGTCGGCAACGAAGAATTCAAACTCTTCGCTCAATAAGCGCTTGCTCAGACTCTGCCAATCCTCGACTTGAAACTGCACCCGCGCCTTCGGATAGCGACCGATAAAGCTGCCGATCGCTCGCGGGATCAATCCCGCCGCCGGCGCTGGCCCGCAGCCGAAACGCAATTCCCCGGCCTCCAGTCCATTGAACTGGCTGATCTCGTTGGCCATTTGCTGCGCGCCACTGACCAGCCGCCGCGCGTGTTCGAGCAGTACCTGGCCCTGTTTGGTCGGCGGCAATTCCTTGCGCCCACGGTCGACCAACTGACAGCCGACGCTGTGTTCAAGCGCCTGAATGCTGCGGCTGAACGCCGACTGCGACAGGTTCACGGCCTGCGCGCCGGCGACAAAGCTGCGTTGCTCAGCCAGGGCGATGAAGTGACGAAGTTGCCGCAAGTCGATATGCATTTTTCACATAAAAAATATCCGGGAAATGCATTGGATATGCATTAGGTCGACTCCTTATAAAGGCAATCTCTTATGCAGTAAATATTTGTAAATCCATAAATAAATAACTTAAAAGAATATGCAGCACTGAAGATGTCTGTGTGTTTTTTGACCAGGAGCCGCGCCATGAGTCCGTTGAACCTCGCGTCACCCCTAACACCACGACGGCTCAAACGCCTGCCCCTGGCCCTGTTGCTGGCAGGCAGCGCCAGCTGGACTCACAGCTACGCGGCGGAAACGGAGGCGCCGACGCCGGTACCCGCAGGCAAACCAGCGGCGAACAGTTCGCAGTTGGAAACGGTCACCGTGACCACCCGCCGCCGCGAAGAAAGTTCGCAAGACGTGCCGACGCCGATGAGCGTGGTCAGCGGGCAGAATCTGGAAACGCAGCGGGTTTACCGGATTCAGGATTTGCAACAACTGGTGCCGAGCGTCAACGTCGCCTACATGCATGCGCGGCAATCCAGCGTGTCGATCCGAGGCCTGGGCAACAACCCGGCGAGCGATGGTCTGGAGGGCAGCGTCGGCTTGTACATCGACAACGTTTATCTTGGCCGTCCGGGCATGGCGGTGTTCGACTTGATGGACATCGAACAACTCGAAGTTCTGCGCGGGCCGCAGGGCACGCTGTTCGGCAAAAACACCACCGCCGGGGTGATCAACATCAGCACCCGCGCGCCGACGTTCACGCCCGAGCGCAGCATCGAAACCTCGGTCGGCGAGGACGGTTATTTTCAAACCAAGGGCACGATTTCCGGGCCGCTCAACGATGAATTGGCCGGGCGTTTTTCCGCTTATCGCACCCGTAGCGACGGCGACATCAAGAACGAATACAACGGCCATGATTTGAACGGCGGCTCGCGCGATGGCTTCCGCGCGCAGTTGCTGTTCAAACCCAACGAAGACTTCAACCTGCGCTGGATCGGCGACTACAACGAAGAGGATTCCAGTGCCGGCACCCGCGTGTTGTACAACACCGGGCCGACGATCAATGGTGTCAATCTCTACTCGGCGCGCGCGGCGGCCGCTGGCGCAACCCTGGTCAACGGTTCGCACCGCAAGGTCAACCTGGACAACGACCAGCACGTCACCGTGCATCAGGGCGGTACGTCAGTCGAGGCCAACTGGACGCTGCCGAGCGATTTCACCCTGACCTCGATCAGCTCGTATCGCTTCTGGAATTTCACCCCGAAAAATGACGACGGTCTCAATGTCGCGGCGACTTACAACGCTGGTGTTTCGGTAGAAGACAAACAGTACTCACAGGAATTTCGTCTGGCGTCGCCCAAGGGCGAGTTCTTTGACTACGTCGTCGGCGCCTACTACTTCGGCAATGATCTGGACAACAAATCCTTCGCCTATTACGGCCCGCAAGCGGACATCTGGAACGGCACGCCGCGCGGTGCGTTGGCCAATGTCGGCAGTGTCGGCAACGGTCACATCAAGACCGACAGTTTCGCGCTATTCGCACAAGGCACCTGGCACCTCAGCGAGCGTCTGGATTTCACCGCTGGCGTGCGTGGCACCTACGAAGAGAAGAATGCCTGGGTCACTCGCGATGCGCCGGTCGGTGGCGCGGCTGTCACAGGCGCCGCGGCAACGGCCCGGCGCGGTCGCACCGGTGCCTACGATTCCGGCGATCTCAATCAGTACAGTTCCAGCCCTTCCGGATTGCTCAACCTCAGCTATCGCATCACTGACGATGTGCTCGGTTACGCGACGTTGTCCCACGGTGAAAAATCCGGCGGCGTTAACCTCGCGGTCGGCTCCGCACCGACTGCCGGCGCCGACTCGCTGCTGATCGGCACCGAGCGCGCGAACAACGCCGAACTCGGTTTTAAAAGCACCCTGTGGGATCACCGCCTGCAGCTTAATGCCAACGTGTTCTGGACCCAGGTCAACGCCTACCAGACCAACGCCTACGACGACGTCAACCGCGTGCAATACCTGACCAACGCCGGCTCCGTGCGCTCGCGCGGCGTCGAGTTTGAAAGCACGATCATCCCGTTGCGCGGCTTGACCCTGAACTTCAACGGCTCTTTCAACGACGTCAGTTACCTCTCCTACAAAGACGCGCCGTGCCCGCCGGAAATCAGCCAGGCACCGGGTGCTCCAGCCTCTTGCGACCTTAGCGGTCATCAAGTGGTCGGTGCTTCGAAATGGATCGGCAACGCCAACGGCGAATACAAATGGAATCTCGATAACGGCTTTGAACCGTACGTCACAGGCAGCTACGCCTTCCGCTCGAAAGCGGTGGGCACGGTCGAGGATTCCGACTACGGGCAGATCCCGAGCTACGCCGTGGTCAACCTTTCCACCGGCCTGCGCGGCGACTTCAACCAAGGGCAGTGGGACATCTCGCTGTGGCTGAAAAACGCCTTCGACAAAACCTATTACACGACCCTGTGGACGGGCGGCAACGGCGGCTATGAAGGCCTGCTCGGCACACCGCGCACCCTCGGCGTCACCGGTCGCTACGACTTCTGATTCGTCACTCAAGGAGCTGCATCATGTTGCGCATCAAAACGGCTTTTCCGCTGTTGTTGTCCGGCGCGGTGTTCAGCGCGGGCGCCTTCGCCGCGCCCAGCGTATACCCGACCGGTGTCACCCGTTACGACCCGGACAAAGCCTTCAATCAGTACGTGATTTTCAGTGGCGCCGACAAGCAGACGCACCTGATCGACATGAACGGCAACGAGGTCAAGAATTGGCCGCAAGCCGGTTTTCCCTCAGCGATCATCGACCCGAAACTGATCGGCGGTGAGCGCGGGCATGTGCTGCTGCAACTGAGTGACAAGGACCCCGGCAAACTCGGTTCGGCCGGCAATGGCTTGGGCAATCAGAGCGTCGGCGAGCTGGACTGGAACGGCAAAGTCGTCTGGCAGTGGGGCGACAAGGCGCCCGGTGGCGCGGCGCAGCAGCATCATGATCAGCGCCGCTTGAGCAACGGCAACACCGTCGTTCTGGCGAACAAGGTGCACAAGGTCAAAGGCTTCAAAGTGCCCGAGGTGATCGACGATGCGATCTATGAGGTCGGTCCCGACGGTGCGGTGAAATGGCAGTGGCTGGCGTCGGAGCACCTCAACGAATTCGGCTTTACGCCAGAGCAATTGAAACTGGTGCGAGGGAGCGAGGATGCCGATTACCTGCACATCAACAACCTCAGTGTGGTCGGGCCGAACAAATGGTTCGATGCCGGTGATAAACGCTTCAATCCGGACAACCTGCTGTTTGATTCACGCAACGCCAACTTCATCGCGATCATCGACAAAAGCAGCGGCAAAGTGGTCTGGCGCCTCGGGCCGAATCTGCCGCTGATCAATCCGAAAGCGCCCCGGACACTGCCGCGCCCAGTGGATCAGTTTGTCGGCCAGCATGACGCCCACATCATTCCTGCCGGACTGCCTGGCGCCGGCAATGTGCTGGTGTTCGACAATCAGGGGTCGGCAGGTTATCCGAACGTCACTCTGGGGCTGATCTCCGGTTCACGGGTGCTGGAAATCGACCCGTTGAAAAACGAAATCGTCTGGCAGTACAGCGCCGCCAATTCGAAGCAACCGGGGTGGGCGTTTTACAGCTCGTTCATCAGCAGCGCGCGGCGTTTGCCCAACGGCAACACGTTGATCGACGAAGGCATGAACGGGCGGTTTTTCCAGGTCACGGCCAGCGGCGAAAACGTCTGGGAATATGTCAGTCCGTACCTCGGCAAGGCGCCGGGCAGCGACGCCATCAGCAATTGGGTCTATCGCGCGTTACCTGTGAGTTATGACTGGGTGCCCATCGGCACGCCACGTTCGGAAACGGCAGTGATTGCGCCTGCCATCGGTGTGCAACAGAGCAACGCCAGCCGTTAGTTGATTTGGAATTAATGTTCGACTGATTGGCAATAAGTTATGAGTAACTCGAACAGTACTTATTGCAATTTAGTTAGTTGCTCACATGGACAGCAGGGGAATGTCGAACCATTCTCTGAGTCGTGAGTTTCCAGGAGGAAACTTGCTCTCATCGGAAGACACTTATCCCAACGATAAAGGAAGTCGCATCATGTCGAGCATTAATGGCAATTATGTAAACGCTAACGCTGGCGCCAAACTGACGATTACCGATGGCAACGACTCCAACGGCACGTTCAGCGGCAAGTTCAGCCAGAACGGCGTGAATTACGACATTGCGTACGGTCACTACCATTTCCAGAACAGCACCGGGCAGCCTACGATCATCACGTTCGCGGCGTTGAATGAAGGCACGGGTTATCAGTCCTGGACCTTGTTCTCGCCGGATCATAACTATTCAAAAGTTCGTGCGGTGGGCTCACGTACTAACTTTGATGGTGATGTAGTGGGTTTGGCCGGAGAGTTTGTAAAACAGTAATCCCCTTGTAATAAAAAAGCCGCCAGACTTTCAAGAAGCCTGGCGGCTTTTTCGTACAGGAAATAAGTAGTTTTCATATGAAGCAGGCTACCTGTGGATGACAGCGTTTACCGCGAGACGCTATTAAGCTCGTTTCGCAATCCCGCACGCAGCGATGACACTTCCCATGCAAAACGCTTTTTATTCCAGCACGTTTGCTGGCCCCACCTTGACGATCGTCGACTCTGACGACCGCACCGGCAGTTTTCGCGGCACCCTGCATTACGGTGGTGTTGATTACGCGATCATCAATGGTCGTTACACCCATCTGAACGGCTATCAGCCCCCCACCACGGTCACCTTGATCGCAGCGCAGGAAGACCACGGGTATTTCGCCCTGTCACTGTTTTCATCGACGCGGGGTACCCACGAACTCCGTGGGCATTGCGTCCGGGTCACCTTCGATGGCGTGCTCAGTAGCCTGCCCGCTGACTTCCGTCGTCACCCCTGACTCTTCAGGCGCAGCCGTCGGCAGCGCCTACCGTGTTTTTTTCAATCTTTAGCAAGGATGCTGACCATGTCCGCAATCAACGGCGTGTATCGCCACGAATCTTCCAACACGACGCTGACCCTCGAAGAGGGCGACGACAGCCACGGCACTTGCAGCGGAACGCTGTCGCTGGCTGGGATCGAATATCCCTTGGGATTTGCCAATTATCACTTCAAGCATGGCCTTTCCTCTGGCCCGGTAGCCATCAGTTTCAGTGTCGGATTTGCCTCGGGCATGGCGCAGGCCTGGGTGCTGTTTTCTGCTGATCAGCGGTACACGCGGCTGAGGGCCATGGGGACTGATGTCGCAAATAACGGAAACGTCGGCCTGACAGCCCGCGAATTTATCCGCCAAACGCCTTGAAACGAGGGTTTTCACATGCCTTCGCCGAATATTTTTCATGCTTGAAAAGCATTGTAAATTTCCACTGTGGCGCAAGCCTTTACCCGCCGGGGCTCACAGCGAAACGAGCAGAATTAATATTCCTTAATGATCTAAATAAATCGATAAAAATTACTTTCGGAGATAAACGATTGCTCCAATGATTCACCCAACGACCGTTCGCCCGGGGGATGTAGCGGCGATCGGTCCGGTACTTCGCAAAAAGACCGCAGGGAGTTAATCAATGGGCAATGTCCAGACCGCCGCCAGTGCACAGGAGGTGCTGTGGCGCCAGGCACCGAGTGGCGAATTGGTCGATCTCGGCCGGCCCCATCGTGTGCCGTTGGGGCAGTTGCGCCTGCAACGTGCACCCAAGGGCATTCTGAGCCGGCGCGAAGCGATTCTGCTGGGTGTGCTGGCGTTGTTGGCGCATGGCGCGGTGATCTACTGGATCAGCCAGAAGCCGACGCCGGTGCTGCCGATCGTACCGCCGGAAATTCCACCGATGACCATCGAATTCTCGCGTCCGGCACCGCCTGCGCCACCGGTCGTCGTGCCGCCACCACCGGCACCGGTGGTCGAGCCTCCGCCGCCGGTGGAAGACGAACTGGCGGTAAAACCTCCACCGCCGCCGAAGCCGATTCCAAAGCCGAAACCGGTGGTCAAGCAACCTCCGAAACCGGCACCGAAAGCGGTCGAGCAACCACCGGCGCCACCCCAACCGGCAGCCCCGGTCGCTGCGCCCGCGCCACCGGCACCACCGGCGCCTGCTCCGGTGACGCCCGCTTCGGCCAACGCCGCGTACCTGAAAAACCCGGCGCCGGAATACCCGTCACTGGCTCAGCGTCGCGGTTGGGAAGGCACGGTGCTGCTGCGCGTGCATGTGTTGGCCAGCGGCAAACCGGGTGAGATTCAGATAGCAAAAAGTAGTGGTAGGCAACAGCTCGACGACGCGGCCTTAAGCGCCGTCAAACGTTGGAGTTTCGTCCCGGCCAAGCAGGGCGATGTCGCCCAGGACGGCTGGGTCAGCGTACCCATCGATTTCAAGATTCATTAAACCGCAACCAAATTCGCGCGAAACGTTTACACGAGGGAATACATCATGACGTTACTGGCATCTCCACTGGAATCCATCGAAAGCGCGGTGATCTGGCTGCTGGTGGTTTTTTCCGTCGCCACCTGGGGGCTGGCATTGCTCAAGGCTGTGCAGTTCGGTCGTCTGAAGGCGCAGGATCGGCGTTTTCATAAACGCTTCTGGGCGGCGTCGAGTCTCGATTCCGCTGCTGAATTGAGCGAGACCCAACCCGGTGCCGCAGCGCGAGTAGCGCAGGCTGGTTACGCAGCGATTCAAGTAGGCGAGGCGCCGCAGGCCAATGATTTGAGCCAGGCGATCAACCATCAGGATCGTCTGGAGCGTGCGTTGCGTCAGCAGATTGTCCGCGAACGCCGTTCGCTGGAAACCGGTCTGGCGGTGGTTGCGAGTATCGGCAGTACGTCGCCGTTCATTGGTTTGTTCGGCACGGTGTGGGGAATCATGGAAGCGTTGAAGGGCATCAGCGCCGCCGGTTCGGCGAGCCTGGAAACAGTCGCCGGCCCGATTGGTGCGGCACTGGTCGCGACCGGTGTGGGGATTGCCGTCGCGGTGCCGGCGGTGCTGGTTTACAACTACTTTTTGCGTCGTCTGAAACTGACCGCGGCGGATCTGGATGACTTCGCCCACGACTTCTACAGCCTGGCGCAAAAGAGTGCTTTCCGCGTGTTGATCCACCCGACGGCACACAAGGTTGCAGCGCCGGGCAACGCGGCAAAAGTGAAGGAGGCGTCCTGATATGGCCTTCTCCACGCAAGACAGTGATGAGGTGCTCAGCGAGATCAACGTGACCCCGCTGGTGGACGTGATGCTGGTGCTGCTGGTGGTGTTTATCGTCACCGCGCCGCTGCTGACCAACGCGATACCGATCAACCTGCCGAAGACCGAAGCGGTGGCGCCTGTTGAGCAGAAGGACCCGCTGGTGGTGAGCATCGATGGCGCCGGCAAACTGTTTATCAACAAGGATGAGATTCAGCCGGATTTGCTGGAATTCAACCTGAAGTCGGCCAAGGCCAAGGACCCGGAAGTGCGCGTGCAGTTGCAGGCGGATGATGGGGTGAACTACGGCGAAGTGGCGCGCGCCATGGCTTCGATCGAGCGGGCGGGGATTACCAAGTTGTCGGTGATCACCGCGCGGTAACAGGCTTTACGTTTTTCCGGGGCCGTCTCCTTGGCAGGGTGCGGCCCTTTTTTTATTGGTCGAACACCAACCCTGTAGGAGCTGCCGAAGGCTGCGATCTGTTGATTTTGATTTTTAAAAAACAAGATCAAAAGATCGCAGCCTTCGGCAGCTCCTACATAGGGTTTTGTATATGCAATTCAGGTCTTAATAAATAGCTTCTTATTCCTTAACGAATATAAATCCCATCCCTATACTCGTTCAGGAACAGACACGACGCAGGAGAGCTCCCCATGCGCAACGAATCAATCCGCTACCTGATTGTGCCGGGCTGGCAAGGATCGCCAGAAGATCATTGGCAAAGCCATTGGCAAAACAGCCTGCCGAACAGTGCGCGGGTCGAACAGGCCGATTGGCTGACGCCGCGTCGTGAAGACTGGGTCGCGGCCCTTGCCGAGGCGATCGCCGCCGACAGCACGCCGGTGATCCTCATCGCTCACAGTCTCGGCTGCATCACCGTTGCCCATTGGGCAGCCACTGCGCCGCTGCACTATCTGCGTCAGGTGCGCGGTGCCTTGCTGGTCGCGCCGGCCGATGTCGAACGTCCGGCCTGCGTACCCGCGCTGCGCAATTTCGCACCGATCCCGACGGATTTGCTGCCATTCCCGAGCCAGGTGGTCAGCTCCGACAACGATGCCGCGGTGAGTGCGCCGCGTGCCATGGAGCTGGCGCGCAACTGGGGCGCCGAGGCGGGAATTCTTGCCGGTGCCGGGCACATCAATGTGAAGTCCGGGCATCAGCGTTGGGAGCAGGGTTTTGCGTATCTCTATCGCCTGCAAAACCGTATGGAACACCACGCCCGCCGTCGCGCCTGATTTTTTTCTTTGATCGCCCCCGTCTCCCGGCGGTTTTGGGCGGGAGTCTGCCATGAGTTTTGAAACTTTCGGTCAGCCGTTGCTGACCTTTCCCGATGCGGAAAAAAGCCCCCTGAGCATTCGCGCCAAGGCGCTGGTGTTCGTCGATCCGCGCTCGCGTCAGTTGCGTGAAGAACTGGAACAACTGGCACCGCGCTCGATCTCGGTGTTGATCCGCGGCGAGACCGGCACCGGTAAAGAACTGCTCGCCCGCCATATCCATCGCGCCAGTGATCGCAGCGGTTTGTTCGTCTCGGTCAATTGCGGCGCGATCAGCCCGACTTACGCCGATGCCGAGTTGTTCGGCTATGCCGCTGGCACGTTCAGCGGCTCGGCCAGCAGTCGCGCCGGTTGGTTCGGGTCGGCGAATGGCGGCACCCTGTACCTGGATGAAATCGGCGACTTGCCGCTGCCGATCCAGATCAAATTGCTCGCCGCGTTGGAAAACCATGAAGTCACCCGTGTCGGTGCGCATCAGCCGAGTCCGGTCGACGTGCGTCTGGTCGCCGCCACCAGCATTGATCTGGCACAAGCGGTGGACGCCGGGAAATTCCACGAGCGCCTCTATCACTACCTCAGCGAAGGCCATCTCGAACTGCCGGCCTTGCGCGCACGCACCGGCGATATCCTCTCGCTGGCCGAATATTTTCTCGGCATCTACAGCCAGCGTCTGGATCTGCCGGTGCCGCTGATCAGCGAAGCGGCGCAGCACGTGCTCGAACAACACAGCTGGCCGGGCAACACCCGCGAGCTGGAAAACGTCATTCACTTTGCCTTGTTGGTGAGCACCGGCGACGAAATCCTCCCGGAACACCTGAACCTGCCGCCGCTACTGACGCAGATCGAGGCCCAGATCAACCAGATCATCGCCACCGGCTCCACGGCTGACCAAGCCGCCCTCAAAAAACTCCTGAAAAACACCGGCCTCCTGTAGGAGCTGGCGAAGCCTGCGATCCTTTGATCTTGCTTTTCAACGTTTTAACTTGTTGAAAATCCAAAGATCGCAGCCTGCGGCAGCTCCTACATGTCTAGCCTGCGTGTATGAGCAAAATGGAATAACAACGTGAATAAACGTTATTGTCCGGGAATAAAAAATCCCGGTATTGTCCGCTTCACGCCAGAGATAGCACTTCACTGGCACTCGTATTAAATGCCGTCGCCATTTGCGACCGTGATTTTCGATAAGGACACTGCATGAAAAAGGTTCTGTTGTTTACCGCATTGGCGGCCGCTCTGACTGCTTCTTTGGCCAACGCCGGCGAGAAACTGGTGGTTGCCGCGACCCCGGTCCCGCACGCTGAAATTCTTGAGCTGATCAAACCGACCCTCGCCAAAGAAGGCGTGGATCTGGAAATCAAAGTGTTCACCGACTACGTTCAGCCGAACGTACAAGTGGGCGAGAAGCGTCTGGACGCCAACTACTTCCAGACCCTGCCGTACCTGAACAGCTTCAACCAGGGTAAATACAAGGACGACAAGTCCAAGTACCTGGTGACCGTGCAAGGTGTGCACGTTGAACCGTTCGGTGGCTACTCGAGCAAGTACAAGACCCTGGCTGAACTGCCGGACGGCGCGACCATCGCCATCCCCAACGAAGGCAGCAACAGCGGCCGTGCGCTGATCCTGCTGCAGAAGGCCGGCCTGATCGAGCTGAAAGACCCGAAAAACGCTCTGGCAACGCCGAAAGACATCGCCAAGAACCCGCACAACTTCAAGTTCAAGGAACTGGAATCGGCGCTGCTGCCACGCGTTCTGAAGGAAGTTGATCTGGACATGATCAACACCAACTACGCGCTGGAAGCCAAGTTGAACCCGCAGAAAGATGCGCTGGTGATTGAAGGTGCTGACTCGCCGTACGTGAACTTCCTGGTGGCCCGTGAGGACAACAAGAACAGCGACGCGATCCAGAAACTGGCCAAAGCCCTGACCAGCCCGGAAGTCAAAGCGTTCATCGAGAAGAAATACAACGGCGCGGTACTGCCGGCGTTCTGATTTGACGCTTGAACCACCCCCTTCAAGGTGTGAAAACGCCGATGGCCAGCGATGGGCATCGGCGTTTTTGTGTGTGCTGGATTTGTAAATTCACAAAATCAGCAGCCAGAAGCAAAAGATCGCAGCCTTCGGCAGCTCCTACAGGGAAATGAACACCTGTAGGAGCTGCCGAAGGCTGCGATCTTTTGATCTTTATTGCTCAGGCCACACCAGCCTTCAACGCCCGGCGCAACGCCACCAACAATTTCACAATCTCCTGCGGATCCAGTCGCTGCGGCACTTTTACGTCCATGTTGTCTTCCTTGTAATGGGTTCGGCCGGGGAGTCTGGCCAAAAGCTGTTCGTCCTTGGAGGGCTTTTATGAAAAAAAGATCCTTCCTACAGCGCTAGGGAAAATAGCCTTCTTCTTTCTTCCCGGCAAATCCACAGGATAGTTTTTTGGGTGATATCAATATGCTTTAACGGTATTTAAATTCTTGTTTTTATACCTATAAAGTCGGTGCTTGCCGGGCAGCCATCCGCTGTCCACGGACTGCACCACCGTCGCTTACCGAGCGACGTCCAGGACGTTTCATGACCTTCGATTACGTTTTTATCCTCAGCACCCTGCCGGCGTTTCTCAAAGCCGTGGGCGTGACGCTGCAGGTGGGTTTTATCGCCATTGGCACCTCATTGCTGGTGGCGCTGCTCAACGCGACGATTCTGGTGTTCCGCACGCCTTACCTGCAAAAACTGGTTGGCCTGTACGTTGAGCTGGCGCGTAACACGCCGCTGCTGATCCAGTTGTTCTTCGTCTACTTCGCCTTGCCGGCAGTGGGAATCCAAGTGTCCGGTTTCACCGCTGCGATCATCACCATGACCTTCCTCGGCGGCGCCTACCTCACCGAAGTGCTGCGGGCCGGCGTCGATGCGGTGCCGCAGGCGCAACTGGAGTCCGGGCGTTCCATCGGCCTGTCCCACGGTCAGTTGCTGCGCTACGTGATCCTGCCGCAAGCGGGGATCCTCAGCCTGCCGTCGTTGTTCGCCAATTTCATTTTTCTGCTCAAGGAAACCACCGTGGTCTCGGCGGTGGCGGTGCCAGAAATTCTCTACACCACCAAGAGCTACATCGCGCTCTATTACAAAACCTACGAAATGCTCGCCGTGCTGACACTGATCTGCGTGCTGTTGTTCTTGCCGCTGTCGCTGTTGCTCAGCCGTCTGGAAAGGAGGCTCCAGCATGGCCAGTTCGGGTCTTGAACTGCTCTGGGTGTCGTTGCCGCAAATGGCCAAAGGCGCCGGGCAAACCTTGTCGATCTCGTTTCTGAGCATCGCCATCAGTACCGTCGGCGGCGTGCTCTACGGCGTGTTGCGCACGCTCAACGTGACGTGGCTTAACGCGATTCTGCGGGTGTATCTGGAGCTGTTCCGGGCGATTCCGGTGCTGGTCTGGTTGTACCTGTTGTTCTTCGGCTTGCCGATTTTCTTCGGCCTGAGCATTCCGAGTTTTTGGTGCGCAGTGCTGGTGCTGTCGCTGTGGGGCGCCAGCGAGGTCGGCGAAGTGGCGCGCGGTGCGCTGCATTCGTTGCCGCGCGGGCAGCGTGAAGCGGGGCTGTCGATTGGCCTGAACGCCGCGCAACTCTACGGCTACGTATTGCTGCCGCAAGCGCTGAAACGCATGACGCCGCCGACCATCAACGTCTACACGCGGATCATCAAGACCAGTTCGCTGGCGGTGTTGATCGGTGTGGTGGATGTAATCAAGGTCGGCCAGCAGATCATCGAACGCACCTACGAATCGGTGCTGATCTACGGCGCGCTGTTTCTGTTTTTCTTTTTCATCTGCTACCCGCTCTCGGCCGCTTCGCGCGTGCTGGAGCGGCGCTGGACACAAGCATGAGCGCATTGATCGAGTTTCACGGTTTCAACAAATTCTATGGCGAGCAGCAAGTGCTCAACGGCATTGATCTGCAGGTGCAGAGCGGTGAAGTGATCGTCATCCTCGGCCCCAGCGGTTGCGGCAAAAGCACCTTGCTGCGTTGCCTCAATGGTCTGGAAGAGGCGCACAGCGGCAGCCTGAAATTTGTCGGCCGCGAGCTGCTGGACAAGGCCACCGACTGGCGCGAGATCCGCCAGCAGATCGGCATGGTTTTCCAGAGCTATCACCTGTTCCCGCACATGAGCGTGCTCGACAATTTGCTGCTCGGCCCGCTGAAAGTGCAAAAGCGTCAGCGCCGCGAAGCGCAGCAGCAAGCCGAGGCGTTGCTTGAGCGCGTGGGACTTCTGGACAAGCGCGACGCCTTCCCGCGTCAGCTCTCCGGTGGTCAGCAGCAACGTATCGCCATCGTCCGTTCGCTGTGCATGAACCCGCGCGTGATGCTCTTCGATGAAGTCACCGCCGCCCTCGACCCGGAAATGGTCAAGGAAGTCTTGCAGGTCATCCAGGGCCTGGCCCGCGAAGGCATGACCCTGTTGATCGTCACCCACGAAATGGCCTTCGCCCGCGCGGTGGCTGACCGCATCGTATTCATGGATGCCGGGCGCATCCTTGAACAGACCCCACCCGAGATTTTCTTTACGAACCCGCAAACCGCACGCGCGCAGCAGTTTCTGGAGAAGTTCTCCTTCGTTGCAACACTGCCAAAAACGAATCCGACAAAGGAACTGGAACTGTTATGAAAACTGCCGCTTTTTTACTGCCCCTACTGAGCCTCGCCTTACTTGCCGGTTGCAGCAAAACCGAAGAACCGCCAAAGCCGAAAGTCGCCAGCGAAAGCACCGCGCCGGCGGGCTACCTGGACAAGATCAAGGCCCGCGACAAACTGATCGTCGGCGTGTTTACCGACAAGCCGCCGTTCGGTTTTGTCGATGAGGCCGGGCGTTACGTCGGCTTTGATACCGACATCGGCCGGCGTTTCGCCAAGGATCTGCTCGGCGATGAAAACAAGGTCGAGTTCGTTGCCGTCGAACCGGCGAGTCGCATTCCGTTTCTGCAGAGCGACAAGGTCGACCTGATCCTCGCCAACATGACCGTGACGCCGGAGCGCAAGGAAGCGGTGGAATTCACCAACCCGAATCTCAAGGTCGCAGTGCAGGCGCTGGTGCCGCAGAGCAGCTCGGTGAAAAATCTTGATGACCTGGCGACCCGCACCACCATCGTCACCACCGGCACCACCGCCGATATCTGGCTGACCAAGAACCACCCTGACTGGAAACTGCTCAAGTTCGAAAAGAACTCCGAGTCGCTGCAAGCCCTGGCCAATGGCCGTGGCGATGCCTACGCGCAAGACAACCTGGTGCTGTTCAGTTGGGCCAAGCAGAACCCGGGCTACCGCGTGCTGGATGACAAGCTCGGCGCCGAGGCACCGATCGCGCCGGCGGTGAAGAAGGGCAATATCGAATTGCGTGACTGGGTGAATACCGAGTTGACCAAGCTGGGTGAGGAGAAATACCTGCTCAAGCTGTATGACCAATATGTGCGTAAAGAACTGAGCGATGACACCAAGCCTGAGAGCGTGATTGTTGAAGGCGGCAAGTGGCAGGGCTGATTTGCAGGGATGATCGTTCCCACGCTCCGCGTGGGAATGCCTCTGGGGACGCTCCGCGTCCAGTGACGCGGAGCGTCACGGCTGCATTCCCACGCAGAGCGTGGGAACGATCAGTGGGGAGTCAATCCGGCCAATGCCACGCCGGCTCATCCAGCACCCGCTGCTCGACCATCCCGGTCTGGCCCAGGGTTTTCTCCAGCACGATGCAATTGCATTCTGGATCTTCCTGCAACGCCGATATCAACCGCCGTGCATGCGACACCACCCACACCTGACACTGCTCCGAGGCACGGATAATCAATCGCGCCAGTGCCGGCAGCAGATCCGGGTGCAGACTGGTTTCCGGTTCGTTCAACACCATCAGCGATGGCGGCCGTGGCGTCAGCAATGCCGCGACCAACAGCAAATAGCGCAACGTCCCGTCCGACAACTCCGCCGCCGACAATGGCCGCAACAATCCTTCCTGATAAAACTCAATGGCAAAGCGTCCTCCCGCCAACGGCTCGATCCGCAGCCGTGCGCCGGGGAACGCGTCGCTGATGGCGCTCTGCAAAGCCTCGGGATCGCCGATCTCGATGATGGTCTGCAACGCCGCCGCCAGATCGCGGCCATCGTGATGCAGCACCGGCGTGCGCGTACCCAGTTGCGGTTGGCGCACCGGTGCGTCGGCATCGCTGCGAAAGTGATCATAAAAGCGCCAGCGGCGGATGAATTCGCGCATCTGGAACACCTCCGGCGAGCTGCGCAGGCTGCCGACCTGGTCGAACAGGCTGTCGAAGTTCGGCGTGTGCTGCGCCAGCACGTCCCAGCTGCGGTCTTCACGGGCCCGGATCATCGGGCCATTGCGATCCACCAGCAGGCTGGCCGGGCGATACACCGGCCCGGCCCAGATGCATTCGCGTTTGACTTCCGGGTCGAGGGAAAAAAACGAGCGGCTCGGTTCGGGCAAACCCAGGGCGATCGAGTAACTGAAGTCCTCGCCAGCAAAGCCCAGGCGCAGGCGCTTCACGCCTTGACGCACGGTCGGCTCGATCGCCACTTCACCGTTGCGCATGCGCCGGCTGAGGGTTTGCGGCCCGGCCCAGAACGTCGAATCCAGGCCACCCTCACGCGCCAGCGCATTGACCACACCGCCCTGCGCGGTTTCCGCCAACAGGCGCAACGCCCGGTACAGGTTGGACTTGCCGCTGCCGTTGGGGCCGGTGATCAGGTTCAACCGGCCGAGTGGAATCACCAATTTATTGATCGAGCGGTAATTGGCCACCGCCAGAGTCTTGAGCATGAATATCCTTCTCCTGGACGCCCATTGTAGGAGCTGCCGCAGGCTGCGATCTTCTGATCTTTGCAAACAACATCAAAAAATCGCAGCCTGCGGCAGCTCCTACAGGGAAATGTTGTGATCGCGCAGGCGAAGGCGGAACCCTGTTCTAAGCTCACAGTCGTATCGTCACTTGCACGTTCGTACACAGGAAGGAGTCTGCATGGTGAGTCCCGGATTGAAAACAGCGGTCATGCTGAGTCTGTTCACCCTGCTGACCGCCTGCGGCGAGAAAAAAGCCCCTGAGGAATACTTGCCGAGGGTCTTCGTACAGGAAGTCAAACCTACGGATTACGCGGCTTCGGTGACCTTGACCGGTGATGTGCAGGCACGCGTGCAAACTGAATTGTCCTTCCGTGTCGGCGGCAAGATCATCCAGCGCATGGTCGACGTCGGTGACCGGGTCACGGCCAAACAGGTACTCGCCAAGCTCGATCCCAAGGACTTGCAGACCAATGTCGATTCCGCTCAAGCCCAAGTGGTCGCCGAACAGGCGCGGGTGAAGCAGAGCGCAGCGGCGTTCGTCCGTCAGCAAAAACTTTTGCCCAAGGGCTACACCAGCCAGAGCGAATACGATTCCGCGCAAGCCGCCTTGCGCAGCAGTCAGAGCGCCTTGAGCGCGGCGCAGGCGCAACTGGCCAATGCCAAGGATCAACTCAGCTACACCGCGCTGATCGCCGATGCGCCGGGCGTGATCACCGAGCGCCAGGCCGAAGTTGGCCAAGTGGTGCAGGCCACCGCGCCGATTTTCAGTCTGGCCCGCGATGGCGACCGCGACGCAGTGTTCAACGTCTATGAGTCGCTGCTTGCCGAGCGTCCCACGGATAACAAGATCACCGTCAGCCTGCTCGACAATCCCGAGATCAAAACGACTGGCACCGTGCGTGAAGTCACCCCGGCGGTATCCGCGCAATCGGGCACCGTGCAAGTCAAAGTCACCCTCGACAAACTGCCGCCGGGCATGCAGCTCGGTTCGGTGGTCAGCGCCACCGCCAAGGGCACCGGTAAATCAGCCGTCGAATTGCCGTGGTCGGCACTGACCAAAAACATCAGCGACCCCGCAGTGTGGATGGTCGACGACAACGGCGAAGCGCAATTGCACACGGTCACGGTCGGCCGTTACCTGACCGGCAAAGTCATCATCAGCGAAGGCCTGAAGGGCGGCGAGAAAGTCATCGTCGCCGGCGGGCAATTGTTGCACCCGGGGATGAAAGTCGAGATCGCCGAAAACACCTACAAGGATCTGCAACCGGGAGCCCAGCCATGAAGCGTCTTTGGCTATTGCCCATGGCGGTGTTGCTGGCGGCCTGCTCGAAGAAAGAACCGCCGCCCGAGCCGGTTCGCCCGGTGTTGTCGGTGACGGTCGAAGCGTTGAGCGAAGAAAGCCTCGGGCGCTTTGCCGGCAGCATTCAGGCCCGATACGAAAGCAACACCGGATTCCGCGTCGGTGGCCGTATCGCCAGCCGTAATGTCGATGTCGGTGCCGAGGTCGAGAAGGGCACGTTGCTCGCCACCCTCGACCCGTCGGATCAGCAGAATCAGTTGCGCTCGGCTCAGGGCGATCTGGCGAAAATCCAGGCGCAATTGATCAACGCTCAGGCTAACGCTCGTCGCCAGCAGGCGCTGTTCGATCGCGGTGTTGGCGCGCAGGCGCAACTGGACGTCGCCAATACCGACTTGAAAACCACCCAGGCGTCGCTCGATCAGGCTCGCGCTGCGGTCAATCAGAGCAAGGATCAACTCGGCTACACCGAACTGCGTTCCGACCATAAAGCCGTGGTCACTGCATGGAATGCCGAAGCCGGGCAGGTGGTCACCGCCGGCCAGCAAGTGGTGACGCTGGCGCAACCGGACATCAAGGAGGCGGTGATCGATCTGCCCGACACCCTGGTCGATCAGATCCCCAGCGACGTGGTGTTTTCGGTGGCGGCGCAACTTGATCCGAGCATCAACACCACCGCCGTCATTCGCGAGATCGAACCGCAGGCCCAGAGCGCCACGCGCACCCGTCGCGCGCGGCTGACCCTGGCGGATACGCCGGACGGTTTCCGTCTCGGCACGGCGATCAGCGTGACCCTCAGTTCGGCGATCAAACCGCGTATCGAATTGCCCGCCACGGCGCTGCAGGAGGTCGACGGCAAGCCGCGCATCTGGGTGATCGACACACAAAACAAAACCGTCAGCCCTCGCGACGTCAGCGTCATCAGCCGCACCGACAGCACCGTGGTGCTGGCCGGCGGGGTGAAGAACGGCGAGCGTGTGGTCAGCGCCGGCGTCAATAGTCTCAAACCCGGACAATCCGTGAAACTTGACGAGGACAGTCAATGAAAGGCTCTTTCAACCTCTCCGAATGGGCCCTCAAGCATCAGTCTTTCGTCTGGTATCTGATGTTCGTCGGATTGCTCATGGGAGTGTTCTCGTACTTCAACCTCGGACGCGAAGAAGACCCCTCGTTCACCATCAAGACCATGGTCATCCAGACCAAATGGCCGGGCGCGACCCAGGAAGAAACCCTCAAGCAGGTCACCGATCGCATCGAGAAAAAACTCGAAGAGCTGGACTCCCTCGACTACGTGAAAAGCTACACGCGCCCCGGCGAATCGACGGTGTACGTGTACCTGCGCGACACCACCAGCGCCAAGGACATTCCGGAAATCTGGTACCAGGTGCGCAAGAAGATTGACGACATTCGCGGGCAGTTTCCTCAGGGTATTCAGGGGCCGGGGTTCAACGACGAGTTCGGCGATGTCTTCGGTTCCGTGTATGCGTTTACCGCCGACGGACTGACCATGCGCCAGCTGCGCGACTATGTGGAGCAGGCGCGAGCCGAGATCCGCAACGTGCCGGGGCTGGGCAAGATCGAAATGGTCGGCCAGCAGGACGAAGTGATCTACCTGAACTTCTCCACGCGCAAACTCGCCGCGCTGGGCATCGATCAGCGTCAGGTGGTGCAGAGCCTGCAATCGCAGAACGCCGTAACCCCGGCCGGGGTGATCGAGGCCGGTCCCGAGCGGATTTCCGTGCGCACCTCGGGGCAGTTCGCCTCGGAAAAGGACCTCGCCGAGGTCAATCTCAAGCTCAATGATCGTTTTTATCGTCTGGCCGACATTGCTGAGATCAGTCGTGGTTACGTCGACCCGGCGACACCGGAGTTCCGCTTCGACGGCAAGCCGGCGATCGGCCTGGCCATTGCCATGCAGAAGGGCGGCAACGTTCAGGCGTTCGGTAAAGCGTTGCACGAACGTATCGACCAACTCACTGCCGATTTACCGGTCGGTGTTGGCGTGCACACCGTTTCCGATCAGGCCGTGGTGGTCGAAGAAGCCGTTGGCGGCTTTACCAGCGCGCTGTTCGAAGCTGTAATCATCGTACTGGTGGTGAGCTTTATCAGCCTCGGCGTGCGCGCCGGACTGGTGGTGGCGTGCTCGATCCCGTTGGTGCTGGCCATGGTGTTTGTGTACATGGAATACAGCGGCATCACCATGCAGCGGATTTCCCTCGGCGCGTTGATCATCGCCCTCGGCCTGCTGGTGGACGACGCGATGATCACCGTGGAGATGATGGTCACGCGCCTGGAAATGGGCGAGACCAAAGAGCAGGCGGCAACGTTCGCCTACACCTCGACGGCGTTCCCGATGCTCACCGGTACGCTGGTGACCGTCGCCGGTTTTGTGCCGATCGGCCTCAACGCCAGCTCGGCCGGCGAGTACACCTACACGCTGTTTGCGGTGATCGCTGTGGCGATGCTCGTGTCGTGGGTGGTGGCGGTGTTCTTTGCGCCGGTGATTGGTGTGCACATCCTCAGTGCCAACGTGAAACCCCATTCCGCCGAGCCGGGGCGTGTCGGGCGTGCGTTCAATGGCGGTTTGCTGTGGGCCATGCGCAACCGCTGGTGGGCAATCGGCTTTACCGTGCTGCTGTTTGCGCTGTCGATTTTCTGCATGCGTTTTGTACAGAATCAGTTCTTTCCATCTTCCGACCGCCCGGAAATCCTGGTCGACCTGAACCTGCCACAAAACGCCTCGATCGATGAGACCCGCAAGGCTGTCGACAAGCTTGAAGAAACCCTCAAGGGTGACCCGGACATCGTGCGCTGGAGCACTTACATCGGTCAGGGCGCGATCCGTTTCTACCTGCCCCTCGACCAGCAATTGCAAAACCCTTACTACGCGCAACTGGTCATCGTCAGTAAAGACTTCGAAGCTCGCGAGGCCTTGAGCCAACGCCTGCGCGAGCGCCTGCACAAGGAGTTTGTCGGCATCGGCAGTTACGTTCAGGCGCTGGAAATGGGCCCACCGGTGGGGCGTCCGATCCAGTACCGGGTCAGCGGCAAGGACATCGATCAGGTGCGCAAGCACGCCATCGACCTCGCCACCGAACTGGACAAGAACTCGCACATCGGCGAGATCATTTACGACTGGAACGAGCCGGGCAAAGTCCTGCGCATCGATATTGCACAGGACAAGGCGCGCCAGCTCGGGTTGTCGTCCGAAGACGTCGCCAACCTGATGAACAGCATCGTCAGTGGCTCGCCGTTGACTCAGGTCGATGACGACATCTACCTGATCAATGTGGTCGGGCGCGCGGTGGATTCCGAACGCGGTACACCGGAAACCCTGCAGAATCTGCAGATCGTCACGCCGAGCGGCACGTCGATTCCGCTATTGGCATTCGCCACTGTGCGCTATGAACTGGAGCAGCCGCTGGTGTGGCGTCGCGACCGGTTGCCGACCATCACCATCAAGGCCTCGGTGCGTGACGAAATCCAGCCGACCGACCTGGTGAAAGTCCTCAAGCCGTCGATTGACGCCTTCGCCGCCAAGCTGCCGGTCGGTTACAAAGTCGCCACCGGCGGTACGGTCGAGGAAAGCGGCAAGGCCCAGGGGCCGATTGCCAAGGTGCTGCCGCTGATGCTGTTTCTGATGGCGACCTTCCTGATGATCCAGTTGCACAGCGTGCAGAAGATGTTCCTCGTCGCGAGTGTCGCGCCGCTGGGGCTGATCGGCGTGGTGCTGGCGCTGGTGCCGACGGGCACGCCGATGGGCTTTGTGGCGATTCTGGGGATTCTGGCGCTGATCGGCATCATCATCCGTAACTCGGTGATTCTGGTGACGCAGATCGATGAGTACGAGAAGAAGGGTTATGAACCGTGGGACGCGGTGGTGGAAGCCACCGAGCACCGCCGCCGACCGATCCTGCTGACCGCTGCGGCGGCGAGCATGGGCATGATCCCGATTGCCCGGGAAGTGTTCTGGGGGCCGATGGCCTACGCGATGATTGGCGGGATCGTGATTGCGACGTTACTGACGCTGCTGTTCCTGCCGGCGCTGTATGTGGCCTGGTACAAGATTCGCGAACCGAAAAAAGACGCGGCCTAAGGCAAAAGCAAAAGATCGCAGCCTGCGGCAGTTCCTACATATCACCCCATGTAGGAGCTGCCGCAGGCTGCGATCTTTTGCTCTTCAACCCACACGCCGCCAGACACTGGCCAACCAAGGCTGCTGCTCGCGCGGCAGCCCCGCCGGCCGGAAGTAATGCTCCAGCTCGACAAACCCCGCTGCCGTCAACAACCCGCGCCACGCCTCCAGATCGTGATACGAGCCATACCGTGGCCCGTTCCAGCCCTCACGGTTGTCCCCACGCGGATTCGAACTGAACAACACCCCACCGGGCTTCAACGCGCCATGCAATTGCTTGAGCACTCGCGGCAACTCCTGCAACGGCACATGAAACAGCACCGCATTGGCAAAAATCCCGTCAAAGCGTTCAGCCGGCAGATCCAGCTTCAGAAAGTCCTGCTGCAACACCTCACAGCCACTGTCCTCGCGCGCCATCCGCGCAAATTCCTGCGAACCGTCCAGCCCGACCGCAACGTGACCCATGCGCGTGAACGTCTGCAAATCCCGGCCCGGCCCGCAACCGAAATCGAGAATCGTCAACGGCGCCGTGCCCTGAATATGTCGCAACAATGCATCGATGTTCTGGCTGACATCGTGATCGCGGGTGCCTTCACGGAAGTCTGCGGCCACCGAGTTGTAATGGCCGAGGGTGGTGGCGGTGATCTGCTCGAGGTCGGTGGGGGTTTGCTTCATGGTCGGCTGCACGTTCAGGTAAAGATGTGCCGACTATAAGCGAAAAGATCGTAGCCTGCGGCAGCTCCTACATTGGAATGTGTTGCCTATGTAGGAGCTGCCGCAGGCTGCGATCTTTTGATCTTGCCTCAGCGCTTGTTCAACCCCCGCGCCAACCGATCCCCACCCAACTGAATCAGCGCCACCAACGCCACCAGCAACACGATCACCGTCAACATGATCTGGCTGTCAAAGCGCTGATAGCCGTAGCGGTAAGCGATATCCCCCAGCCCACCCGCACCAATCGCCCCGGCCATCGCCGAAGAGTTGATCATCGTCACCAGCGTAATCGTGAACCCGCCCACAATCCCCGGCAGCGCCTCAGGCAACAGCACATGCCAGACAATGTGCCAACGCCGGCATCCCATCGCCTGCGCCGCCTCGATCAAACCATGATCGACCTCACGCAGACTCACTTCGGCAATCCGCGCAAAGAACGGCGTCGCCGCGATCGTCAGCGGCACCACGGCCGCCCAGACGCCATACGTTGTCCCGACAATCAACCGGGTAAACGGAATCAGCGCGACCATCAGAATCAGAAACGGGATCGAGCGAAACAGGTTCACGAACGCGCCCAGCGCGCGGTTCAGCACCGGCGCTTCGTAGATCCCGCCCTTGTCGCTGGTGACCAGAATCACCGCCATCGGAATGCCCATCAGCAGGGCGATCAGCGACGACACACCGACCATCAGAAACGTGTCGATAAACCCCTGCCACAAGCGATCAAGCCACATAACCCAATACCTCCACTCGTTGCGCCCATGGCGTGGCACGCTCGCGCAATTGCTCGGCGCTTGACGCTGAGCCGCTGACGGCTAACAGCAGTTGCCCCAGCGCGTGCCCCTGAATCCGTTCGACGCCGCCCTGCAGCAGCTTCACCCGGCCGCCGAGAGCGGTGAACAGCGCGGCCAGATCCGGTTCGTCGCGGGCGCTGCCGGTGAACTGCAAACGCAGCACCACGGCTGCGTCGGAGGAGGGCGGCTGCGGGTGCAAACGGCTCTGCAATTCTTCCGGCAAGGCGTGCTGCAACGGCGCGAGCAAGGTCTGGCTGACCTCGTGCTGCGGATTGCCGAACACTTCCCACACCGGGCCTTGCTCGACGACGCGGCCATGCTCAAGCACGACGACGCGGTCACAGATTTCGCGGATCACCGCCATTTCGTGAGTGATCAGCACGATGGTCAGGCCCAGGCGTTGGTTGATCTCGCGCAGCAGGCCGAGGATCGACTGGGTGGTCTCCGGGTCGAGCGCCGAAGTGGCCTCGTCGCAGAGCAAGATATCGGGGTCATGCACCAGTGCGCGGGCGATGCCGACGCGCTGTTTCTGCCCGCCGGAAAGCTGCGCCGGATAGGCTTTGTGCTTTTCTTGCAGGCCGACCAGTTCGAGCAATTCGCGAACTTTTTTATCGCGTTGCTCTTTGGGAACGCCAGCGACTTTCAGCGGCAGTTCGACGTTCTGCCAAACGGTCTTGGCCGACATCAGATTGAAGTGCTGGAAGATCATGCCGATGCGTCGACGCAGCGCCACGAGGCGGTCTTCATCGAACTCGCCGATGTCGATCTGATCAATCAGCACCCGCCCCGAAGTCGGTTGTTCCAGGCGATTGATCGTGCGGATCAGCGACGACTTGCCGGCGCCACTGCGGCCGATGATGCCGAACACTTCACCGCGCTGAATCGCCAGATCAATGCCTTGCAACGCGGCGACCGGGCCTTGTCGACCGTTGTAGGTTTTGCCCAGCCCGATGAAGCGCACATGAGCGCGATTCAGTTCCGGATGCAGTTCGGTTTTTTCAGCATTGTGTGGCTCTGGAATATCCAGTCGCCGTTGGATCGCGGCCGTCATGCTCAGCTTTCCCAACCGGCTTGATACAGCTTGCCGTGGGCCTTATCCAGCGCTGCACGAACGGCCGGCGAATGCTGGTAGATGTCGACGAATTTGATCAGGCGCGGGTCGGTTTTGCTCTTCGGCTGGATGACGAACTGGATCACGTATTCCTTGTGGTCGAGGCCGTCGAAGAGCAGCGCGGAACCGGCATCGAAGGTCTTCGCCAAGCGAATGTAGGCCGGATAACCCTGGACCAGATCGGCGTCGTCATAGGCACGTACCAGTTGCACGGCTTCGACTTGCAGAATCTTGATTTTCTTCGGGTTGGCGATGATGTCGTCTTCGGTGGCCTTGTAGCCGACGCCCGGTTTCAGCGTGATCAAACCGGCCTTGGCCAGCAATTGCAGACCACGGCCGCTGTTGATCGGGTCGTTGGCGATGGCGACGCTGGCGCCTTCTGGCAGCTCATCAAAGCTTTTGTATTTTTTCGAGTAGAGGCCGACGTTGTTGATGATCCCCGGCGCGAACGGCACCAGGTCGAAACCTGACGCAGCCCTGGCGTTTTCGAGGAACGGGATGTGCTGAAAGTAGTTCACATCGATGTCGCCGGCGGCGAGGCTGACGTTCGGTGCAATCCAGTCGGTGAACTCCACCAGCTCGACTTTCAGGCCTTGTTTGGAGGCCTCTTCGACGGCGGCTTCCAGCGGGATGGCGAAGGCGGCGGTGGTGCCGATTTTCAGTGGGGCGTCGGCGGCGAAGATTGTCGAGCTGAACAGGCCGAGGGCCAGGGCCAGTGCTTTGACTGGGTGGGACAGGGTTTTCTTGGTCATGATGGTTTTCCAGTCAGTGCATGAATTTTTGGTGTCTGTTGCGGCTTCATCGCTGGCAAGCCAGCTCCCACAGGTTTTGTGAACGCCACAGAACCTTGTGGGAGCTGGCTTGCCAGCGATGCTTTTAGCGGCGGTACGAAGAGCCGGTGTGTTGCTTGGGAAGCTGCGCCTCCCCATGAAACAGCTTCTCGCGCAAGCTGCCGCTGTCATACGCGGTCTTGTACGAGCCACGTCGCTGCAGCTCCGGAATCACCAGCTCAATGAAATCGACATAGCTTTCCGGGGTAACAATCCGGGTCAAATTGAAACCATCGAGACCGGTTTCGGCGATCCACGACTCCAGCTCATCCGCCACTTGCTGAGGCGAACCGACCACGGTGATGTAGCGGCCACCGAGGGCGTGCTGGTCGAGCAATTTGCGCCGGGTCCAATCGTTGTTCTGCAGGTTTTTCGTCGCCGATTGAATGGCGTTGCTCTTCACGTACTGGATCGGTTCGTCGATTTCGTACTGAGAAAAGTCGATGCCGGTCGACGCGGAAAAATGCGCCACGCCGGCCTCGGCACTCGCGTAGCTCAGGTACTCGGCGTGCTTGGCCCACGCCGCTTCTTCAGTCGCGCCGACGATCACATTGAGGCCCATGAACACCTTGATGTCCTCAGGATTGCGCCCCGCTTCAACCGCGCTGGCGCGCACCTTGTCGACCTGAACCTTGGTCGACGGTTTGTTCTGGCCGCTGATGAACACGCACTCGGCATGACGCCCGGCGAAGAGCAAACCGCGATCGGAACTGCCGGCCTGAAACAACACCGGCGTGCGCTGCGGTGACGGCTCGCAGAGGTGATAACCCTCGACCTGATAGAACTCGCCCTTGTGCTCGACCTTGTGCACTTTCTCCGGCTGCGCGTAGATCCGCTGTTCGCGGTCGTTGAGCACTGCGCCGTTTTCCCAGCTGCCTTCCCAGAGTTTGTAGAGCACTTCCAGGTACTCATCGGCCTGATCGTAACGACGGTCATGCTCGACTTGTTCGCTGAGGCCCATGGCTTTCGCGGCGCTGTCCAGATAACCGGTGACGATGTTCCAGCCCACGCGTCCGCGACTCAGATGATCGAGCGTCGACATGCGGCGGGCGAACAGATACGGCGGCTCGTAGGTGAGGTTAGCGGTGAGGCCGAAGCCGAGGTTTTTGGTCACGGCGGCCATGGCTGAAACCAGCAGCAGCGGGTCGTTGACCGGCAACTGGATCGACTCTTTCAGCGGCACATCAACCGAGTTCTGGTAGACGTCGTACACGCCGACGATGTCGGCGATGAACAACCCGTCGAACAACCCGCGCTCCAGCAATTGCGCCAGTTCAGTCCAATATTCAATGGTGTTGTAGCGCGTTGAGGTGTCGCGCGGATGCGTCCACAAGCCGTGATTGATATGGCCAATGCAGTTCATGTTGAACGCGTTGAGCAGGATCTTCTTTTTCGCCGCGCTCATCAGATCGTCCCTCGCAGCGGAGGGTTTTCATCGTTGAGGTAATAATTGCCCACCGCGTGATATTTCCAGCGCACCGGATCGTGCAAGGTGTGCACGCGGGCGTTGCGCCAGTGACGGTCGAGACCGTGCTCGATCAGTGTGGCTTGGCTGCCGGCCAGTTCGAATAATGTGCTGCCGGCGGCTAGGGAAGTTTCAGTGCTGATCGCGCGGGTTTCGGCGACGGCAATCGATGCCGCAGCGACAGTTTCGGCATTGCTCTCGGCTTGTGCAGCGTCGAGAAATTCGCCAGCGCGTTCGAGTAAGGCTTCGGTGGCGTGCAGACGAATGCTCAAGTGGCCGAAGCTTTTCAGTGTCAGAGGATCTTCGGTGGCTTTGTCATTGCCGGAATCGATCCACGGCCGGGTTTTGCTGCGCACAAAATGCAACGCGTCTTCGTACGCGGCGCGGGCGATGCCGGTGTCGATGGCGGCGTGAAGGATCTGCGCCAACGGGCCAACGGTGGTCGGGCGTTCGAAGGCGCTCTGGAATGGCAACACGTCTTCAGCCGCAACGTAGACGTCTTCGAACACCACCGAACCGCTGCCGGTGGTGCGCTGACCAAAGCCGCTCCAATCGTCGATCACGGTCAGGCCTTGGCTGTCGCGCGGGACGAAGGCCAGTTGCTGCACGCCGTTTTCATCAACAACCGAGGTCGGAATGCGCTGCGCGTAAATCGCGCCGGTCGCATAGAACTTGCGACCGTTGATGCGATAACCGTCGCCGTCGCGCTTGAGGCTGGTGACGCGGTCGTGAGCGGTTTTGGTGCCCAGTTCCGCCAGCGCATTACCGAAGCGTTGCCCGGCGAGTACTTCGGCGTATAGCCGTTGTTTTTGCGCGTGGCTGCCGTTTACCCGCAGCACTTCCAGCGCATAAAAATGGTTCTGTGGAATCTGCCCGAGCGAGCCATCAGCCTGAGCGATCAGGGCGATGACTTTGGCCAGGGTCACGTTGGACACGCCAGCGCCGCCGTATTCCTTGGGCACGCTGATGCCCCATAGGCCCGAGCGGGAAAACACGTCGAGTTCCGGCAGTGGCAGGCGTCGTTCGCGGTCGCGCACGGCGCTGTCGCGTTTGAAATCTTCGGCCAGGTCGCTGGCGACAATCAGGGCTTGCTCATCGCTGGTGATGACCGCGACGTGATGGGAAAGAGTCATGCTTTTTTCTCCAGATGTCTGGTCGTCAGATCCAGGAATGGCGAGCCGGCAAAGTGCCGTTGAGGCGATAAGCGCCGACCGCGTGATATTTCCAGCGCACCGGGTCGTGCAAGGTGTGCACGCGGGCGTTGCGCCAGTGACGGTCGAGGTTGAATTCGGCGAGGGTCGCGCGGCTGCCGGCCAGTTCGAACAGTTTTTCGCTGGCGAGTAAGGAAATCTCGGTGGTCAGCACTTTCGCTTCGGCCACGGCAATCGAAGCGCGCGCGGCGGATTCGGCGGTGAGCGGCGCTGCGTGCACCTGATCAAGGACTTTGCCGGCCGTGCGCAGCAGCGCTTCGGCGGCGTGCAGTTCGATTTTCAGTTTGCCGATGTCGGCGATCACGTAGAGGTCATCGCTGGCCCGCTCGACCTTGGCATCGATCCATGGCCGGGCGCGGGTTTTGACGAACTCGATGGCGTCATCGATGGCGCCACGGGCGATGCCGGCGTCGATCGCTGCCTGAATCAGCTGCGACACCGCGCCTTGGGTGTTCGGGATTTCGTTGATCTTCCAGTTGTCGACGACCAGGCTCGATTCGACCCGAACGTTGTTCAGCAAAATCGTGCCGCTGGCGGTGGTGCGCTGGCCGAAACCCGACCAGTCATCGACGATGCGCAAACCCGGCGTGCCGCGACGGACGAAGGCCAGCACTTGCTTGCCGTCATCGTTGAGCGCTTTCACCGCCACCCAGTGCGCAAACAGCGCGCCAGTGGAGTAAAACTTCTGGCCATTGATCACGTAATCGTCGCCGTCGGCGGTGATCCGCGCTTTCAATTCCAGGGTGTTTTTGGTGCCGCGTTCCGGGCCGGCATTGCCGATGCGCCAGCCTTCCAGAACGCTCTGGAACAGCTGCTTTTTCTGCGCTTCGGTGGCGCTGCCGAGCACCAGATTGATGATGCCGAACTGGTTCTGCGGGATCTGTCCCAGCGCCGGGTCGGCGGCGGAAATGATCGCGAACACCTCGGCCAGCGTCACGAATGAAACCTGCGGGCCGCCGTATTCACGCGGGATGGCAATGCTGCCCAGGCCGCTGCGAGTGAACTGTTCGATTTCCGACCATGGCAGCTTGCGCTGACGATCGCGCTTGGCGGCCTGCAGGCGGGCGACTTGCGCCAGTTCATGGGCAGCCTTGATGGCTTGGGCGTCGTTGCGCAAAACCTGCGCGGGCAACAATAACGGGGCGATGTCCAGATCCGACTGGACGTTTGCGTCTGCCAGACTGGACATCAGTGCCGCTCCTTGGCTGCACGCAATGCCCTGGCGATCTGCACTGGGGTGATTGTGTTCCGGACCATACTACCTACCTCACATCTCATGAAAAACGCCGCAAAAGTGCGACGAACGAAAGAATGTCCGGTGGTCCGGTTCATATACCCTAAGCGTGTATAAATATTAAATAAACTAACTTTTAGGAATATGCATAGAAGGGGTGATGGTCGGGTTGGTTAACAATATTTGTAAGCGCCAATGCGATCCCTGTGGCGAGGGGATTTATCCCCGTTGGGCTGCGAAGCGGCCCCAAAATCAGACAACGCGGTGCATCAAATACACCGCGTGTTATGGGTTTACGACTGCTTCGCAGCCGAGCGGGGATAAATCCCCTCGCCACAGGGGAGTGAAGTCAATATTTGCGGGATTCGGCGGCCTTGAACTCCGGCCTCAGCGGCACTTTCAGATAAGGATTCGCGCATCCAATCTTCAATGCCCGTGGCGGCGCCCAGCGTGAGTTATTGCCGACCCGATCAATCACGCAATAGGTCACGTCCAGCCGCAGGTCTTCGCCCGCTTCGACAATCACCGCTGGCGGCACCCAGACCTGAATCGGCAATCCGACATCTGTTGCCGTCAGCGGCGCCAGATCCATGCGCACATCGCCCCAGCGCAAGGTGATGGCATCGTCTTCGGCCATGTTCAGGTATGGCTCGATGGTCAGCGGTACGCCGCGTTTGATCTGGTTCGGGTTCACGCCCTGACGGCGAATAGTCTCGGGCAAAGTCACAGGTGCCAGTTGTTGGTTTTCGTCTTCGCACAGCGCCGAGGGCTGCCCGCCGGGGCAGTCGAGTTTGATCTGTACGCGCGTCGCCGCCGAGAGTGCCGGACCGTGGCCGACCTGCATCACTCGATAGTGAACGCGTGCCGAGCCGCTGATGACGAAGCTTTCCGGGACGCGCAGGCTCACCGCCAGGTCGACGTCCTCGGCGGTCAATACGTGCGAGGCGACGTAGCAGTTGTTCCAGAACAGCTCGATCAGATCCCCCGTGTCCATACCGGGATAGGGCGGCACATCGACCAGCAGGTGCGCCGCCGCTGCCAGGTTGATGCCGGTTTGTTGTGCGGGCGCCAGGGTCGGCGCTGCCAGCTCGAGGGTATGCGAAGTGCGAGTCATCGGTTTCTCTCCTTGAAGCGTTGCAACGAAGTCCGTTTCTGAAAAAACAAAAGGCGTGAATTAACAGGCAATAAAACAATGCGTTTTGCTGTTATCAAAAGACTGTTGAGTTCATTAAGTGCGCCGGTTGGAGACTAGATAAGAAGAAGCGGAGAGGGGAGTCAATAGAGGGAGTTAGTTAATCCGGGAATTACAGTTTAATCAGAAGCTTCCTACAGTGATGAGGCAGTCTGCCTAGGTGTGCTGGCGAAACAGGCTACAGTTTTAGCGATTTTTTATCACGTGCAATGCACAGCCATTTGCACACCGATCGATAGTGCGCCACTAAATTAAAGTGAGTTATATCTGTTGCAGAACATATATATGTGCCGCGCATTATTGGCTGGGATGGTGTTTGTGAGGGGCGGGGGACTTTATAAATCGCCTAACTTCCATCCGTGGAAGTTGGTGGCGGGTACAGATAAAAGTTCTCAGGCGTGATTCAGGAACTTGCTGAGAAACTGTTGGGTACGCTCTTCTTTCGGGTTGGCAAACAACGCTTTGGCCTCACCTTGTTCGACGATCACGCCTTTGTCGAAAAACACCACACGGTTGGCCACGTCACGGGCAAAACCCATTTCGTGAGTGACGATGACCATGGTGCGTTTTTCTTCGGCGAGACCACGAATGGTCGCCAGCACTTCGCCGACCAATTCCGGGTCGAGGGCCGAAGTCGGCTCGTCAAACAGGATCACTTCCGGTTCCATCGCCAACGCCCGGGCAATCGCCACACGCTGTTGCTGACCGCCGGAGAGACGACGCGGATAGGCGTCTTCTTTGCCCGCCAGCCCGACCTTGGCCATCAGCGCTTTACCCAGGGCAATGGCTTTTTCACGCGCCATCTTCTTGACCACGATCGGGCCTTCGATGACGTTCTCAAGCGCGGTGCGATGGGGGAACAGGTTGAAGTTCTGGAACACGAATCCGACGTGTTGGCGCAGGTTGCGCACCAGCGCTTGCTGCTGGTTCAGCGGGCGACTGGTATCGATCTCGATATCGCCGACCTTGATCCGGCCGCTGGTGGGTTGTTCAAGGAAATTCAGGCAGCGCAGGAACGTCGTTTTCCCCGAACCGCTGGGGCCGATGATCGCAACGACTTCACCTTCCTTGACCTCCAGGTCGATGCCGTTGAGCACGACCTGACCCTTGAATTGCTTGGTCAGTTTTTCCACGACAATCATCGCGTCAGGACTCCTGGTCGTGCCGATTGACCCGCTCTTCCAACTTGTTCTGGAAGTGCGAAAGCACCGTGGCCAGAATCCAGTAGATCAGCGCGGCGGCAAGATACATGGTGAAGACTTCGAAAGTCCGGGCGGTAATCAACTGGGCCTGACGGAACAGCTCCGGCACCTGAATGGTGGCGGCGAGTGCCGTGTCCTTGACCAGCGAAATGAAGCTGTTGCCCAACGGCGGCAACGCCGTGCGCATCGCTTGCGGCAGGATGGCCCGGCGCAGGGTTTGCGCACGGGTCATGCCGATGCTCGCGGCAGCTTCCCACTGGCCACGCTCGATCGAACCGATCGCAGCGCGCAGAATTTCACAGGCGTAAGCGGCCATGTTCAGCGAGAAGCCGATCAGCGCCGCCGGCAGCGGATCCAGTTCGAGGCCTAATTGCGGCAAGCCGTAATAGATCACGAACAGTTGCACCAGCAACGGCGTGCCGCGAAAGAACGACACGTAGATGCGCGCCAGCCAGCTCACCGATTTGAAGCGCGAGAGGCGCATCAACGCCAGGCCGAAGCCCAGCAGCAAGCCGAAGAACATCCCGCCGAGACTGAGGACTACCGTGTAATACGCGCCCTTGAGCAGAAAGGGCGCGGAGTCCAGTGCGAGTTGGAAAGCTTCTTCCATTATTTAGTGACGTCAGCGTTGAAGTACTTCGTGGACAGCTTCGCAAGGGTGCCGTCTGCACGCAGTTCGTCGATGGCCTTGTTCACGGCAGCCAGCAGTTCCGGCTCACCTTTGCGCAGGGCAACACCGGCTTCTTGACGGGAGAAGGCTTCACCGGCGGCTACGGTTTTCGGGGCTTTCTTGGCGTATTCCAGCGCGGCCAGACGGTCGATCAGGATGGCGTCGGTGCGGCCGTTGTTGAGGTCGGCGAACTTGGTCGGATCATCGTCATAGGTGCGCACGTCAGCGCCCGGCACGTTGGCGCGAACCCATTGTTCGTAGTTGGTGCCCAGGCCGACACCGACTTTCTTGCCGGACAGGTCATTGGCGGTCTTGATGTTCAGTGCGGACTCTTTGCTCTTCAGCACCAGCGCCTGAATCCCGGAAACGGTGTACGGCTCGGAGAAGTCATACTTCTTTTTGCGCTCGTCGGAGATGGTCACCTGGTTGACTACGACGTCCAGACGCTTGGATTCCAGCGCAGCGAGAATGCCGTCCCACTTGGTCGGCTGGATCTTGGCTTTGACGCCGAGTTTTTGCGCGATTGCTTCGGAGAGCTCGACTTCGAAACCGGAGAGTTTGCCGTCGGCATCGACGAAGCTGAATGGAGGGTAAGTGCCTTCCAGGCCGACGTTGATAACGCCTTTGTCCTTGATCTGTTGCAGCTGCTCACCGGCGACTGCCTGGCTGATCAGGCCGGCGCTCAGCGCCAGGCCCAGTGAACCCACCAGCAGATTGCGACGTAGTGCGGAAAAATTCATGACGAGCCCCTGTGTTTTCTTATGGAAGACGCTAAAGGAAAGTTGGCGAATGGGTGATTCGTGCGCCTGCGTTATCGTGCCCTAAAGCAGCTTATGCGTCTTGCGCGAAATTCGCCTGCGGCGAGACTATAAGATGTCTGCGTTAGACTTGAAAATACTTAATATTTAATTTGTTAGATCTTATTTGAATATTGATCGTACCCACGCTCTGCGTGGGAATGCCTCTGGGGACGCTCCGCGTTCCAGCTCTAAAAGGGACGCGGAGCGTCCCAGGCTGCATTCCCACGCAGAGCGTGGGGAACGATCTCGTTACAGAAACTCCGTGTAGGCAAACAACGCCGGCGCGCCGCCGGTGTGCAAGAAAATGATCGGTCCCTCATCAAAACGCTGACGCCCGATCCCGTCCAGCAATCCCGCCATCGCCTTGCCGGTATAAACCGGATCCAGCAGCACCGCTTCCTGACTCGCCAAAAGCTTCACCGCTGCCAACGTCCCGGCATTCGGCTCGCCATAACGCGGACCAAAATATTCGTCCCACAACTCGACCTTGAAACTGGCCGGCAGTTCGACGCCGAGCAGCGCCGCCGTACGTTCCGCGAGACCCTGCACCTTCGGCCGCTGGTCTTCTTCACTGCGCGAAACCGTCACGCCGATCACCGGTAATTGCGGCAGTACTTCGCTCAACGCCAGGGCCAGACCGCTGTGCGTCCCGGCACTGCCCGAGGCCAACACCACGGCGGCGAAATTCAGGCCGGTGTCTTTGATCTGCTCGGCCAGTTCCAGGCCGGCGCGCACATAACCCAGCGCACCGAGCGCATTTGAGCCGCCAATTGGCACCAGATACGGTTTCTTGCCATTGCTGCGCAAACGCACGGCGAGGGCGGCCAGTTGTTCATCAGCGTTGTCGAGGTTGTCGACCAGCTCGACCTTGGTGTCGAACAGATCCAGCAGCAGGCGGTTGCCGTTGCCGGTGTAGTTGCTGTCGTCGGTGCCCAGCGGATTTTCCAGCAACGCCACGCAGCCGAGACCGAGTTTGGCGGCCAGCGCAGCCGTTTGGCGAACGTGGTTCGATTGCAGCGCGCCGGCGGTGATCAGCGTGTCGGCGCCTTGCGCCAAGGCATCAGCGGCGAGGTATTCGAGTTTGCGCAGTTTGTTGCCGCCCATGGCCAGCGGCGTCAGGTCATCGCGCTTGATGTACACCTCGCGGCCGAGCCACGCGGACAGGCGTTCAAGTTTTTCCAGCGGCGTCGGATGGCCGAGCAGGTCGAGACGGTTAAAGCGTTCCAGCTGATTCTTGATCATGAGTCCGTACTGGCGGAGAAAGATGAAAGGACTATAGGCACGCGCTTTTGCAGGGGCAACCGTGAATCGCTTATAGCTAAATGAACTGAGCCCAGCACTATCGGTTCTTAATTCGCCCTCATGAGCATGCCGTAAAGTAGTCGCCGTTGACGCGGCCAGACAGTCCGGCCGCCCGTGAGGAGTCTTTACCGTGAGCGAGCGTTCCAGCCATTGGCAATTGCAGACCATCGTCAGTCAACTGCGCAGCGCGCGGGATCAGTGGCGGGCACAGAACGGCCGGGCGTCCGGCGAGCAGGGTGGTCGCGAGTTGCCGTCGCGGGCGGCGATGGCGGAAATTCTGGAGGCGCTGTGCGGCGCGTTGTTCCCGATGCGTCTGGGGCCGGTGGATCTGCGCGAAGAGAGTGAGGATTTCTACGTCGGTCATACCCTTGATGTCGCGCTGAATGCCTTGCTGGCGCAAACGCGCCTGGAGCTGCGTTATGTCGCTCGCCACAGCGCGCAGGCCGATACCGAAGTCGAGGCCCGTGCGATTGAGATAATTCAGGACTTTGCCCTGGCCTTGCCGGGCTTGCGCACGCTGCTCGATACCGATGTGCTCGCGGCCTACCACGGTGATCCGGCGGCGCGCAGCGTTGATGAGGTGTTGCTGTGCTATCCGGGGATTCTGGCGGTGATTCACCATCGTCTGGCGCACCATTTGTATCGCGCCGGGCTGCCGTTGCTGGCACGGATCAGTGCGGAAATCGCCCATTCGGCGACGGGCATCGATATTCACCCGGGGGCGCAGATCGGCCGTAGCTTCTTTATCGATCACGGTACCGGTGTGGTGATTGGTGAAACCGCGATCATTGGCGAGCGCGTGCGGATTTATCAGGCGGTGACGTTGGGTGCCAAACGCTTCCCGGCAGATGAAGACGGTCAGTTGCAGAAGGGCCATCCGCGTCATCCGATCGTGGAAGATGATGTGGTGATTTACGCCGGGGCGACAATTCTCGGACGGATCACCATCGGTAAGGGTTCGACCATTGGCGGCAACGTGTGGCTGACGCGCAGCGTGCCGGCCGGATGCAATCTGACCCAGGCCAACCTGCAGCACGATGACGGCACGCAAAAGTAAGATCCGATGTAGGAGCTGCCGAAGGCTGCGATCTTTTGCTCTACAAAAACCACAGCAAAAGATCGCAGCCTTCGGCAGCTCCTACAGGTATGGGCATAAGGCCATGTTGCTGTTGAACGAATTCCTCCAAACCCGCGTCATACACCTCCTTGGGCTACTGTAGGAAAACTACCGCCCAGCCCTGCGATTAGTCCTTACCACCCTATCCATGTTTAACTTGAACGTTCATTCAAGTTAAACCGGTGGTTCGCTGCCCGCTCACAACAGGAGGCTTGCCTTTGCTGAGTCCGATCATTTCAGCCACGTTTCAACCCCTCGAGGTGCACGTTTCATGAGTGCATCGTCTACCCCCGCCAGCGGTCTGGTGCGCATGAATCCGCCGGTGTTCTACTTCGCCGCGACGGTCATTCTGCTGTTTGGTCTCGTCGTTATCGCCATGCCTGAACAGGCCGGCGCCTGGCTGCTGGAAGCGCAAAACTGGGCGGCCAACACGGTCGGCTGGTACTACATGCTCGCGATGACCTTGTATCTGGTCTTCGTGGTGGTCACCGCCTTATCCGGCTACGGCAAGATAAAACTCGGTGCCGACCACGACGAGCCCGAATTCAGTTACCTGTCCTGGGCCGGCATGCTGTTCGCCGCCGGGATCAGCATCACGTTGTTCTTCTTTTGCGTGTCCGAACCGCTGACCCACATGCTCCAGCCGCCGCAAGGCGAGGCCGGCACGGCGGATGCGGCGCGTCAGGCAATGCAGGTTCTGTTTCTGCACTGGGGCCTGCATGGCTGGGGCGTGTTCGCCTTCGTCGGCATGGCGCTGGCCTATTTCGCTTACCGCCACAACCTGCCGCTGGCCCTGCGTTCGGCGCTGTACCCGCTGATCGGCAAGCGCATCAATGGCCCGATCGGTTACGCAGTGGATGGCTTCGGCATCATCGCCACGGTGTTCGGCCTCGGTGCCGACATGGGCTTCGGCGTGCTGCACCTCAACTCCGGTCTCGACTACCTGTTCGGCATCGCTCACACCCAGTGGATTCAGGTCGGCCTGATCACGCTGATGATGGGCGCGGCGATCATTGTTGCGGTCTCCGGCGTCGATAAAGGCGTGCGGGTGATGTCCGACATCAACATGCTGCTGGCCTGTGCACTGCTCCTGTTTGTGTTGTTCGCCGGGCCTACCCAGCATCTGCTCAACACCTTGATCCAGAACATCGGCGACTACCTCGGCGCCTTGCCGATGAAGAGTTTCGACCTCTACGCCTACGACAAACCGAGCGACTGGCTCGGCGGCTGGACGGTGTTCTACTGGGCCTGGTGGATTGCATGGTCGCCGTTCGTGGGTCTGTTCATCGCACGGATTTCCCGTGGCCGCACCATCCGCGAATTCGTTTTCGGCGTGCTGTTGATTCCGCTCGGTTTCACCCTCGCGTGGATGTCGATCTTCGGCAACAGCGCTATCGATCAGGTGCTCAACCACGGCATGAGCGCGCTGGGCATGTCGGCCCTCGACAATCCGTCGATGAGTATTTACCTGCTGCTGGAAACTTATCCATGGAGCAAAACCGTCATCGCCGTGACGGTGTTTATCAGCTTCGTGTTCTTCGTCACCTCTGCCGATTCCGGCACCGTGGTGCTCTCGACCCTGTCGGCCAAGGGTGGCAACCCGGACGAAGACGGGCCGAAATGGCTGCGGGTGTTTTGGGGGGCGATGACTGCGCTGATCACCAGTGCGCTGCTGTTCTCCGGCAGCATCGATGCACTGAAGTCAGCGGTGGTACTGACCTCGTTGCCGTTCTCGCTGATTCTGTTGTTGATGATGTGGGGCCTGCACAAGGCGTTCTATCTGGAGTCGCAGAAGCAGATCGCGCAACTGCATTCGCTGGCACCGGTTTCGGGTTCGCGGCGCGGCACGGGCGGCTGGCGTCAGCGTCTGAGTCAGGCCGTGCACTTCCCGTCACGCGACGAGGTGTACCGCTTCATGGACACCACGGTGCGTCCGGCGATTGAAGAAGTGACGGCGGTGTTCGTCGAGAAAGGCCTGAACGTGGTCACCCAGCCGGATCCGGCGAATGACAGCGTCAGCCTCGAAATCGGCCATGGCGATGCTCATCCGTTCATCTATCAGGTGCAAATGCGCGGCTACTTCACGCCGTCGTTCGCGCGTGGCGGGATGGGCTCGAAGCAGCTCAACAATCGTCGCTACTACCGCGCCGAAGTGCATTTGAGTGAGGGCAGTCAGGACTACGATCTGGTCGGCTACACCAAAGAGCAGATCATCAACGACATCCTCGACCAGTACGAACGCCACATGCAGTTCCTGCATCTGGTGCGTTGATTGGCAGCTGGGCGCCGGGACGTTTTACGACTCGGCGCTCAGCACCATGAACAACACCATCGCCGCCATCGGCACGCCGAACACCGCACTGCCAATCGCTATTTCCGAACCCAGCGGTTGCCTCGCATGCACCACATCCACCGCGCCATTAATCACCGTCAACGCCAGCCACAAGGCGGCGAAGCTGTAGGCCATGGTCTGCCGGCTGAAACCGATGCGCTCGCCGATGTACAGCATCAGGGCGAGCAGGACCAGGCCGAAGAAAATGATGATGGCGGTGTGCATGGCGGGTTCTGCCTGGTGGATGTGTATTGCCTGAAAGACCGCTATCGCGAGCAGGCTCACTCCTACAGTGGAGCGTGGTTGGACATGAATTTTATGTACAACGCAGCCCCTGTAGGAGTGAGCCTGCTCGCGATAGGGTCACCTCGGTGTCCTTTAGAGCATAGACAATCCGGCCCCCGCCACTAAAACACCGATCCTCTCCATCGGGACACATTTCGCGACTCATCCAGATGTGCACGGCTCACGAGGTGTGGTGTTCGCCGGCTCGCGCCTGCCGTTGAACTGGCCCTTAACCGAGCGTCCGTTCCGTGAGCTAATATTTATCTTGGTGTGTATCGTGTGTATAAAAGTCGCCTGCGTCCCCTAGAGTGAATAGCTCTAGCGGTCGAACAGGGCAAAGGAAATGCGCAGTCGGGAAATGATCAGGATGATCGAGGACGATGGTTGGTATCTGGTAGCGGTGAAAGGCAGTCACCACCAGTACAAGCATCCGTTCAAGCAGGGAAGGGTGACGATCAAACACCCCGACTCCGATCTGCCCAAGGGCACGATCAACAGCATTTTGAAACAGGCGGGCCTGAAATGAGGCCCGTTATTGGAAACGAAGGCCGTTTTAAGGGCCTGTCAGAGGAAGGACTCACTCACATGAAATTCCCGGTCGTTCTGCACAAGGATGCCGACTCAGACTACGGCGTGATCATCCCGGATGTACCGGGCTGCTTCTCTGCGGGCACTACAGTCGCCGAGGCGTTTGAGAATACTCAGGAAGCTTTGGCGCTTCATTATGAAGGCTTGGTCGCCGACGGTGCGCCGTTGCCTCAAGTGCGGGAGATTGATGCTCATCTCGATAACCCGGATTACGCGGGAGGGATCTGGGGTGTGGTCGATTTTGATATCACCCCGTATTTCGGTAAGTCAGTGCGGTTCAACGCCACGCTGCCTGAGCAGTTGCTTGAGCGCATCGACCAAACTGTCCGACGTGACCAACGCTATAGCTCCCGCTCCGGTTTCCTCGCGGCAGCCGCCTTGCGCGAACTCTCGATGTAAAGATGACCCTGTAGGAGCTGCCGCAGGCTGCGATCTTTTGACTTGTTTTTAAAGATCAAAAGATCGCAGCCTGCGGCAGCTCCTACTGAGATGTCCGTTTCAGGTGCTTTCGCGTTCGATGACTTGGCACTGCAACAGATTCAATCGTTGCACCTCGTCGCTCGGCAACATACCAAGACTTTCCAGCACGCGTGTCGCCGCCAGCACACCTATCTCCAGCGCCGGCGGTTTGATCGTGCTCAGGCTCGGCAGCAGCATCTCGGCGAACGGGTAATCACCGAAGCCGAGAACGGCGCAGTCTTCAGGGATTTTAATGCCCGCGCGTTGCCCGGCGAGCAGGCCGCCGGCGGCGAGGTTGTCGTTGGCGAAGATGATTGCGTCGGGGCGCGGAGAGGTGTTCATCAAGGCGTCCATCGCCTGTTTGCCGGCCTCGAATGGTGCGCGGTCAGCGTCAGGGGCGAACACCCACGGCTCCAGGCCAGACTCTCGCAAGGTCGCCGCGTAACCGTCGCGGCGCTCCAGGGCGCTGAAGTCTCCCGTTGCGCTGTTCTGCACGAAGGCAATGCGTCGATAACCTTTTCCCAGCAGATAATTCGCTGCCGTCACGCCTACGTCGAAATGCGAAAAACCGATCTGCATCGGCTCGCGATCCGGTTGGTAATCCCAGGTTTCAATCACCGGAATATCCGCCTCGGCGATCATCTTTTCCGTGCCTGCGCTGTGAAAATGGCTGGTCAGTACCAGCGCCGCCGGCGACCAGCCGAGAAACGCGCGCACGGCATTTTCTTCCTGCTCGGTGCTGAAGTAACTCGACGCCAGCAACAGCTGATAACCATGACGACTGAGCGTGTCGCTGAAGCCTTGAATGGTATTGGCGAAGATCGGCCCGGAGATGTTCGGAATCACCATGCCGACGATTTTCCCCCGCGCCGAGGCCAGCCCGCCGGCTACCAGATTCGGTACATAACCCAACTCTGCTACCACCGCCGCAATCCGCTCGCGACGCTCGGGCGAAACCTGTTCGGGCTGATTGAAATACCGCGACACGGTGATCGCGGACACTCCGGCCTCGCGCGCCACGGCATTCAGGGTCACGCGTCCGGCGCCACGGCGTTTGCGCGGTTTATCTTCGCTCATGGTTCGATCCTTGTTAAAAACCAAATCGCATATAAAACTAATTTTTCAGTATTGGACGGTCTATGTGAGGTTAGCCAATATTGGCGATGTTAGCGCTAACAAAGCGCGTTGTCTGCTACTCGCTCGAGCGAATGCCCAAGACACCGATTCAGGCGCTGTCGTCGCAGAACGGCAGCGGATCAGGGCCAATTTCGAGCGGGCAGAACATGCACAACATTCCTGGGGCGACACACAAACTGGCGCAGTCGATTCGCGCCGCTGGCTGGTTACTGACGGGGCTGGCGGCGCTGCCGTTGCCCAATGCATTCGCTGCTGACAGCAGCGATCAGGAGCCGACGCTGAAGTCGGTCACCGTCACCGCGACCCGCCGCGAAGAGTCGCTGCAAAAGGTGCCGGTTGCGGTCTCGGTGATCGACGGCGAGCAGCTCGAGCGCGATAACCGCAACGGCGTGGCAAGCATCGTCCAGCAAGTACCGTCGCTGAATTTCCGCACCGGCGCATCGAACAAAGACACCTCGTTGTTCGTGCGCGGCGTTGGCACAATTTCCACTTCTCCAGGCGTTGAGCCAACCGTGGCGACGGTGATCGATGGCGTGGTGTATGCGCGTCCGGGACAGGCGACCATGGATCTGCTCGATCTTGAGCGCGTCGAGGTTTTACGTGGCCCGCAAGGCACGCTGTTCGGCAAGAACGCCTCGGCTGGCGTGCTCAACATCACCAGCAAGGCACCCACCGCCGAGACCCACGGCTACATCGATCAGTCGTACTACAGCGGCAACGAAAGCCGCACCCGATTCGGCCTCGGCGGCAGCCTGATTCCGGACACCTTGAAAGGCTCGATCAGCACGCTGTTCGGCACCTACGACGGCAACGTCGACAACCAACATAACGGTCAGGAGGTCAACGGCTACAACCATCGCGGCGTGCGCGGCAAACTCGAATTCACGCCGAATGACGACGTCACTTTCACCCTGATTGCCGACTACATGCAGTCCCACGACGACGGCCCCAATGGCGTGGTCAGCAAGTCACTGACCCCGGCCTTCGCCAACGCGCTGAGCCCGGCGTATGCCTCCAGCCACAACCGCGACATCAACACCGACACTCGCTCTCACGTTGAAGACATCAACAAAGGTTTGTCCGGCCAGCTCGACTGGCAACTGGGCGATTACACGCTGACGTCGATCACCGCGTGGCGTGGCTGGGACAACACGCAGTATCAGGACGGCGACCGTCTCGGCACGGTGACCGCAGCGTTTCCCGGCACGGCTGACAAGGGCGATCTGGCCTTCGATCAATTCTCACAGGAGCTACGTCTGGCTTCACCGAAAGGCGAATTTCTTGAATACGTCGGCGGCCTGTTCTACATGCACGGCAAGGACGAAGAGACCTATCAGCGCACGCTGACCACCACCACGCGCACCGACCGTGGCGTCGCCGATTACAGCACCACCAGCGACAGTTACGCGGTGTTCGGCGAGAGCACGCTGAACTTCACTTCGGACTTTCGCGGCATCGCCGGCCTGCGCTACACCCACGATGATCTTGAATACGATCACCGCCGCGTGTCGACGTCGGCCACCACCGTCAGCGGTATCCAACCGGCGACCAGCAGCTCAGGTTCTGTCGATGAAGATGGCTGGTCCGGCCGCCTCGGTGTGCAGTACGACTTGAGCGATGCGGTCACCACGTACCTGACCTATTCGCGCGGCTACAAAGGCCCGGCCTACAACGTGTTTTTCAACATGCAGCCGCGCGACACCGAAGCGCTTAAACCGGAAACCTCCAATACCTGGGAGGCGGGCATCAAAGCCACGTCGTGGAACAATCGCCTGACCACCAACCTCGCGGTGTTCCACAGCGAGTACGACAACTACCAGGCGAACTTCTTCGATACCGTCGCCGGCCAGGTTGTGACGCGTTTGATCAACGCCGGCAGCGTCAGCACCGAGGGCGTCGAACTCGATTACGCCGTACAAGCGACCCAGCAATTGAAGTTGTCCGGCGCACTGGCCTACACCCGCGCACGGATCGACGAATTCGCCTGCCCGGCGGGCGCGGCGGCGTCGTGCAACGTCAACGGCAAACCGCTGCCATTCAGCCCGGACTGGAAAAGCTACGTGCGCGCCGACTACACGATCCCGCTGGATAACGGCCTGGATATCGAACTCGGCACCGACTACAGCTGGCAGAGCGAAGTGCAGTACGACATCAGCCAGAACGTCGACACCAAACAGGGCGCTTACGGTATCTGGAACGCCAGCGTCGCTCTGGCCGATTACAGCAATGGCTGGCGTGTTGCGTTGCTCGGCAAAAACCTCACCGACAAGTCTTACTCGCCGGTGCTCGCCAGCGGTGGCAACTACATCTACCGCGCCGTGCCACGGGATGACGAGCGCTACTTTGGCGTGCAACTGCGCAAGGATTTCTGAGATGAGCAGACAGTTGAAACTCGGTGCATTTCTTATGGCCACCGGGCACCACGTGGCGGCGTGGCGTCATCCGGATGTGCCGGCGAATGCAGGTCTGGATTTCGCCCATTACAAACGGCTGGCGCAAATTGCCGAGGCAGCGAAATTCGATGCGTTGTTTGTCGCTGACAGCGTCGCCGCGCCGACCCAAGACATCGCCAGTCGCATGGCGCGCTCTGATCACTTTGAGCCGCTGACATTGCTCTCGGCGCTGAGTGCGGTGACCGAGCACATCGGCCTGATTGCGACGGCGACTACCAGTTACAACGAGCCGTATCACGTGGCGCGCAAATTCGCCTCACTTGATCACTTATCGGGTGGCCGAGCGGGGTGGAATCTGGTGACCTCGGACAATGCTGCCGAAGCGCTGAATTTTGGTCGTGATGAGCATATCGGTCATGCCGAACGATATAGCCGTGCGCGCGAATTTCATCAGGTGGTCACCGGGCTTTGGGACAGCTGGGAGGACGATGCGTTTGTGCGCGACAAGGCGAGCGGGGCGTACTACGACCCTGCGAAGTTGCACGTGCTGGATCACGTCGGTGAGCACTTCCGGGTCAAAGGGCCACTGAACGTTGCGCGCTCGCCGCAGGGGCAACCGGTGATCGTGCAGGCCGGCTCTTCCGAGACTGGGCGTGAATTGGCGGCGCAGACGGCTGAAGTGGTGTTTACCGCGCAGACCTCGCTGGCCAACGCTCAGGCGTTTTACGCCGATCTCAAGGGGCGCCTGCCCAAGTATGGTCGCAGCGCAGATTCGTTGAAAATCATGCCTGGAGTTTTTGTCGTGGTCGGCGGTACCGAAGCCGAAGCGCAGGAAAAATGTGAAACGTTTCAGCAATTAGTCGAACCCGAGGTTGGCGTCGCGTTGCTTGGGCGTATGCTGGGCAACTTCGATTTGTCGAAGTACCCGCTGGACGGGCCGTTGCCCGAATTGCCACTGACCGAAAGCGGCCAGCAGAGTCGGCAGAAATTGCTCACTGAGCTGGCGGGGCGGGAGAACCTCAGCCTCGCCGAGTTGGGCCGCAAGATTGCTGGCGGGCGCGGGCATTACAGCCTGGTCGGTACGCCTGAGCAGATTGCTGATCGTTTGCAGGAATGGTTTGAACAGGGCGCTGCGGACGGCTTCAACGTGCTGGTGCCGCACCTGCCGGGCGGGCTCGAAGACTTCGCCAACAGCGTGGTCCCGGAACTGCAACGGCGTGGGTTGTTCAGAACGGAATACGAGGGCCGGACGTTACGCCAGAACCTTGGCCTGGCCCGACCTGTAAACCGTTTCGCATGATTGGTAGGGCTTTTGTGGTGAGGGGATTTATCCCCGACGGGTGGCGGAGCCGCCCCAAGACCTGAAACCTCGGTCAACCTGATGTACCGAGTGCGCTGGTTTTACGACTGCTTCGCAGCCGATCGGGGATAAATCCCCTCGCCACAAAGGTGTTCGGTTTCTGATGACTAAAAGACAGACAAGAGAGGATTCGATGACTTACACCGCTGCCGAAAATCGCTATGACTCCATCCCTTACCGCCGCGTCGGCCGCAGCGGTCTGGTGCTGCCGGCGCTGTCGCTGGGCCTGTGGCACAACTTCGGTGACAGCACGCCGATCGACACCCAGCGCTCCCTGCTGCGCACCGCGTTCGACCTGGGTATCAACCACTTCGACCTGGCCAACAACTACGGCCCGCCGTACGGCAGCGCCGAGATCAATTTCGGTCGTCTGCTGCGTGAAGACTTCAAGCAATACCGCGACGAACTGATCATCTCCAGCAAGGCCGGTTGGGACATGTGGCCCGGTCCTTACGGTCAGGGCGGCGGCTCGCGCAAATACGTGCTGGCCAGCCTCGACCAGAGCCTGCAACGCCTCGGTCTGGACTATGTGGATATCTTCTATTCGCACCGCTTCGACCCGGACACCCCACTGGAAGAAACCGCCAGCGCCCTCGCCACTGCCGTGCAGCAGGGCAAGGCGTTGTACATCGGGATCTCGTCGTATTCGGGCGTGAAAACCCGTGAGATCGCTGCGCTGCTCAAAGAGTGGAAAGTTCCGCTGCTGATCCATCAGCCGGCGTACAACCTGCTCAATCGCTGGGTGGAAAAGGATCTGCTCGATACCACCGATGAACTCGGCACGGGCGTGATTGCGTTCACTCCGTTGGCGCAAGGTCTGCTCACCGACAAATACCTCAACGGCGTGCCGGCGGATGCGCGGGTCAATCGTCCTGGCGGTGGTTCGTTGCAGGCTTCGCACTTGTCCGAGGCCAACATCGCTCATGTGCGCGCGCTGAACGAGATCGCCAAGCGTCGTGGTCAGAGTCTGGCGCAACTGGCGCTGGCGTGGACGCTGCGCGATCCTCGGGTGACCTCGGCACTGATCGGCGCTAGCCGGCCGGAGCAGATTATCGAGAACGTCGGGGCGTTGAAGAATCTGAGTTTTAGCGCGGAAGAGCTGGCGGAGATTGACCGGTTTGCCCAGGAGGGCGGGATCAATCTGTGGGAGAAACCTTCGACGGCGGAGTGAGCCTCTCGAAGCTGATCGTTCCCACGCTCCGCGTGGGAATGCATCCACGGACGCTCCGCGTTCGGCTTTAGATGGGACGCAGAGCGTCCCGGGCGGCGTTCCCACGCAGAGCGTGGGAACGATCAAGGTAGGAGCTGCCGCAGGCTGCGATCTTTTGATCCTAAAAAAAAGGCACATCCCCCAGCACTGTCGCCCGCTGCATCACCCGCCGCGCCGGGCGGTAGTCATCCACCGCGTAATGCTGCGTCACGCGGTTGTCCCAGAAAGCAATATCGTCCTGCTGCCAGCGCCAGCGAATGGTGAATTCCGGCCGTGTTGCATGGGCGAACAGGAACTTCAGAATCGCCTCGCTCTCGGTTTCCGACAGCTCATTGATCTTCGACGTGAAGCCTTCGTTGACGAACAGCGAGCGCCGCCCACTGACCGGATGCGTGCGAATCACCGGGTGTGACAGCGGTGGATTCTTGCGCCGTGCTTCTTCCCACTGCGCCAATGCTTCTGGCGTGTTGCCGTAACGTTCCAGCGGAAACGAGCGCGTGAAGTCGTGAGTCGCAGTCAGGCCTTCAAGCAAACCTTTCAGCGGCGCTGACAGCGCTTCATACGCAGCAATCCCGCTGGCCCACAACGTGTCGCCGCCAAACTCCGGCAGCAACTTGGCGCTGAGCACCGCGCCCATCGCCGGCGTCGGCAGGAAGGTCACGTCGGTGTGCCAGATCGCGTTGTCGCGCACGTCGGTGACGGCGGTGTCGAGGATCAACACTTCCGGCTGTTCCGGCACGTTCGGGTAGATCGGGTGAATATGCAGGTCACCGAAGTACGCCGCAAAGCGCGCCTGTTGTGGCGGTTCGATTGGCTGGTTGCGGAAGAACAAAACCTGGTATTTGAGCAGCGCCTGCTCGATCGCGTCGCGGTGTTCCAGGCTCAGTGGCTGGCTAATGTCGACGCCGCTGATTTGCGCGCCGAGGGCCGAGCTTAATGGGGTGATGGTGAGGCTGCTCATGGTCTTTCTCTTCAATTGCGGTCATCACCCTATGTAGGAGCTGCCGCAGGCTGCGATCTTTTGATCTTGATCTTTTTAAAAGCAAGATCAAAAGATCGCAGCCTGCGGCAGCTCCTACAGGGGGGTGATTAAAAAAGATGTTTTAGTGGGCCTGGCCGTGCCACGGCACCAGTTTGCGCTGCAGGGCGCGCAGGCCCATTTCCATGGCGAAGGCGATCAGGGCGATGACCAGAATCCCCAGCACCACAACGTCGGTGACCAGAAATTGCGCGGCCGACTGCACCATGAAACCCAAGCCGCTGGTGGCGGCGATCAATTCAGCGGCGACCAGCGTCGACCAGCCAACACCCAGACCAATGCGCACGCCGGTGAGAATGTCCGGCAGAGCGCTTGGCAAAATCACATGACGAATCAGCTGCAAACGCGTCGCACCCAACGACTGCGCCGCGCGCAATTTCGCCGGGTCAACCGTGCGCACGCCGGTGGCGGTAGCGATGGCAATCGGCGCGAAAATCGCCAGATAAATCAGCAGCACTTTCGACAACTCGCCGATGCCGCACCAGATCACAATCAGCGGCAGATAAGCCAACGGCGGAATCGGGCGGTAGAACTCGATCAGCGGATCGAGCACACCTCGAGCGATGCGGTTGGCGCCGATCGCAATGCCCACCGGCACAGCGGTCAGAATCGCAAAACCCAGACCCAGACCGATACGGCTCAGGCTCGCACCAAGGTGCTGCCACAACGTCGAATCCATGTAACCGGTGGTCGCCAGCAACCAGCCTTTTTGCAGCACGGCTGACGGTGGCGGCAAGAACAGCGGTTCGATCAAACCGGTGGCAGTTACCGCCCACCAGATCGCCAACAACGCAAACAACGTCAGCAGGCTGATCCAGCGCGTGCTGAGGCTGCGGCGCACCGGAATCACCACCGATGCGCTGACCGGTTTTACCGCAGCCGAGGAAACGTCGTAACTGCTCATGCGCGCTCCTGCCGTTGCCCGGCGCTGCGTTGCGAGAACACTTTGCTCAGCACGTGTTCGCGGGTTTCGATAAAGCGCGGATCGGATTTGATCGCGCGGGCGGACTCGCCAGCGGCGTAACGCTGACCGAAATCCAGCTGCAGACGCTCAACGATCTGCCCCGGATTCGGCGCGAGCAGAATCAGGTCAGTGGCGAGGAACACCGCTTCTTCAATGTCGTGGGTAATCAGGAAAACCGGCTTGGCGGTGCGCTGCCAGACTTGCAGCAACAGCTCCTGCATCTGTTCGCGGGTGAATGCGTCGAGGGCACCGAAAGGCTCGTCCATCAGCAATACACGCGGGTCAGCGGCGAGGGCGCGGGCGAGGCCGACGCGTTGTTTCTGGCCACCGGAGAGTTGCCAGATGCGGCGGCTTTCGAAACCGGAAAGATCGACCAGCGCGAGCATTTCGCGGGCAATCTTTTCGCGTTTGTCTTTGGCGACACCGGCCAGCTCCAGACCGAATGCGACGTTGGCCAACACGTCCTGCCAAGGCAGCAACGCGTCGTCCTGGAACACCACGCCACGTTCGGCGCTCGGGCCTTTGACCGGCACGCCGTCGAGGGTGATGCGCCCGGCACTCGGTTCAACGAAACCGGCAATCAGGTTCAACAGCGAAGTCTTGCCACTGCCGGACGGGCCGAGGGCGACCAGCAATTGCTGAGGCCCCAGGGTCAGAGAAATATCCGCCAGCACCGGTGTCGGGCTGCCCGGGTACTGTGCGCTGATGCGCTCCAGCTGTAGCAAGGCCATCGCGGTTAACTCCCGATCAGTTGGTGATGAATTTGGCGCTGACGTACGGCGCGTAGTCCGGCAGAACGGCTTCGACCTTGCCTTGTTCCTTGAGGAACGCAGCGGTGTCGGTGATGGCTTTGGTGGTCGGCGCGCCGAGGGTGACGACCTGATCAGCCGCGAGCGGGTAGACGTTGCCTTGCAGCAGCAGCGGAATATCGCTGGCCTTGGCGCCGGAGAGTTTCACCAATTTGTCGACGTTGGATTGATCGGCGAGCCAGGCTTTCGGGTCTTTGCGGTAATCGGCGTAGGCGTCGAGGGTGACCTTGGCGAACGCGGTGACGATTTCCGGGTGCTTCTCGGCGAAGTCCTTGCGCACGATCCACGCATCGAAAGTCGGCGCGCCGAACTTGGCCAGTTCGCCGGAGGTGATCAGCACTTTGCCGTTTTCCTTGGCCACGCCCAGCGCCGGATCCCAAACGTAGGTGGCGTCGATATCACCGCGTTTCCACGCGGCGATGATCGCTGGAGGGGCGAGGTTGAGCACGGTGACTTTCGAAGGATCGATGTTCCAGTGCTTCAGCGCCGCGAGCAGGCTGTAGTGACCGGTGGACACGAACGGCACGGCGATTTTCTTGCCGACCAGATCTTGCGGGGTCTTGATGCCGGAACCGTCGCGGGCGACCAGCGCTTCGGCAGCGCCGATCTGAGTGGCGATGAGGAAGGTTTCGACCGGGACTTTGCGGGTGATCGCGGCGGTCAGCGGGCTCGAACCGAGGTAGCCGATCTGCACGTCACCGGAAGCGATGGCGGCGATGATGTCGGCGCCGTTATCGAACTTGCGCCAGGCGATATCGGCTTTGGTGGCTTTTTCGTAAGCGCCGTCAGCCTGAGCGACTTTCGCCGGGTCAACGGTGGTTTGGTAGGCGACGGTGAGGTCGGCGGCCTGAGCCAGAAAACTCGCGGCGGCCAGGGAGGCTGCGGCGAGCAGGCGAAGCGGAAAATTCAGTTTCATTGAAAAGCTCCATATCAGGCGACCGAGCGTCGGCGTGAAAGGAGACTAAATGATCTAAGAATCAGTAAATAAATAACTTTTTCGAATGAGCTTATGAGCGGAAAAATCTAAGAGCGAGGGAGCAGATCGTCCCCACGCTCTGCGTGGGAATGCAGCCGGTGACGCTCCGCGTCACCTGGACGCGGAGCGTCCCCTGATGCGTTACCACGCGGAGCGTGGGAACGATCAATCTCGTTCCCATGTAGGAGCTGCCGAAGGCTGCGATCTTTTTTACTGCCAACGTTTAATTACTGATCGCCAGAATGCTCGCCTGATACGACCCGACAAACACATCAAAATCGCCCACCTCGTTCTGCTCCAGCTCAGCCTGCGCGGCCAGCGAAGTACGCGCCAACTCCTCAAACTTCGCCTGCTCATCCGCCGCCAAAGGCTCGCTACGGAAAAACTCCGCATGCGCCTGGCTCTGACGCAACGAGAACTGCGCAAAGCTTTCCTTATGCTCAGCCATCGCCGCCAAAACCTGCGCGGACGGGGTCAGGGACGGATCGCTGACTTTGGCCAGTTGCGCATCCAGTGCCTTGCTGTGCGCATCGCCGCCATGGCTCTGATCCAGCAACGCCGCCACTGGCGCGATTTGTTCGAGCAATTCTGCCGCCCAGGTCTTCATCTCGACCGACTCACCGTCACGCTGCAACTCCAGACCCGGACGGCGACCTTCCTTGACCACGCTGAGGAAGTTCGACGTCGCATTGCCGCACGAGGTGTTGGTCAGCAGCGGGCTATCGTTCAGCGCGCAGAACAGCAGGAACGCGTCGAGGAAGCGCGACTCGGTGAGGTCGATGCCCATCGGCAGGAACGGGTTGATGTCCAGGCAGCGCACTTCGACGTACTGAATGCCACGGGCCACCAGCGCCTGAATCGGCCGCTCGCCGGTGTAGGTCACGCGTTTCGGGCGGATGTTGGAGTAGTACTCGTTTTCGATCTGCAGGATGTTGGTGTTGAGTTGCACCCACTCGCCATCCTTGTGCGTGCCGACTTCAACGTACGGCGCGTACGGCGTGGCGACGGCTTTGCGCAGGCTGTCGGTGTAACTCGCCAGATCGTTGTAGCACGGCGTCAGACCGGCCTGGGCGTTGCTCTGATAACCGAGGTCGCTCATGCGCAGGCTGGTCGCGTACGGCAGATACAGGGTGTCCGGATCGAGCTGTTCCAGCTGATGCGAACGACCACGCAGGAAACCGGCATCCAGCGCTGGCGAGGCACCGAACAGGTACATCAGCAGCCAGCTGTAGCGACGGAAATTGCGGATCAGCGCGATGTAGGAAACCGACTGGAAATCGCGATCCGTGCCGACAAACCCTTCGGTTTCACGCAGCAGCGGCCAGAGCTTTTCCGGCAGGGAAAAGTTGTAGTGAATCCCGGCAATGCACTGCATGGTCTTGCCGTAGCGCAGGGCCAGGCCCTTGCGGTAAACGTACTTGAGCTGACCGATGTTGGAGGTGCCGTAATAGGCGATCGGGATGTCTTCCTCAGCCGGCAACGGGCACGGCATCGATGGACTCCACAGGTACTCGTTGCCGAGTTTGCTGTAGGCAAAACGGTGAATCTTGTCCAGGCTCGCCAGCGTATCAGCCGGGTCAGGCAGGGCGGGCGTGATGAATTCCAGCAGCGACTCGGAGTAGTCGGTGGTGATCTGTTCGTTGGTCAGCGCGGAACCCAAGGCTTCGGGGTGCGGCGTTTGCGCCAGGCGACCTTCGCTGGTCACGCGCAGGCATTCACGTTCGATACCGTGCAGGCACTGCTCGAGCAGAGAGAGGTTAGCGCGCTCGCCGAGCAGAGCCAGGCGGCGGTTGAGAAGTTCGCTCAATTTGGATTCCTTCACGCGTCAGTCGCCCCAATATGGGGGTGGGCAGGACGGTCTACAAGGGTGAAGTTAAAACTGGCGTTTTCGCCTGGTTTTTCTAACCGGTCAGCCGCACACATACCTGTAGGAGCTGCCGAAGGCTGCGATCTTTTGATTTTGTTTTTCAATAGCAAGATCAAAAGATCGCAGCCTGCGGCAGCTCCTACAGGATTCGTTGCGCCGAAATTAACTCAAAATGATGGCGTCTAGCTACAGGACAGCGAACGTGCCTTGTGCTTTTGCGACCAGTTTGTCGCCCTGCATCACGTCGGCTTCAACCACCAACGTGCGGCGGCCCGGGTGGATGACCCGCGCCGTGCACATGACCTCGCCGTCGGAAACGGCGCGGATGTAGTTGATCTTGCACTCGATGGTCGCGCTCTGCTGATCGAAGCCGTGAGTGCTGGAACAGGCCAGCCCCATGGCGATGTCGACCAGGCTGAACAGCGCGCCACCGTGCAATTTGCCGCCGCGATTGCGCAGTTCCGGTTCCAGCACCAGGGCGACTTGCGCCACCCCGGTTTCCAGGCTGTGCAGGCGGCAGCCCAACAGCTTGAAAAACGCGCTCTCGACGAGCCCGGCCGGAATTTCCATCAGCGTTTCTTCAATTGCTTGGCGTTGGCGAACAGCGAAGCCATCGCGTTGTTCACCGGGGCGGCGGTGGCGGTTTCCTTGCGTGGCGCGTTGTTCGACGGCTGGCGTTGCGCCGAGCCCGGACGCGAGCCACGCGCACCGTCGATTTTCTCGCCCGGGGTGTCGCCCATGCGCATCGACAGGCCAACGCGTTTGCGCGGGATATCGACTTCCATGACCTTCACTTTCACCACGTCACCGGCCTTCACCGCTTCGCGTGGATCCTTGATGAATTTCTCCGAGAGCGCCGAGATGTGCACCAGACCGTCCTGATGCACACCGATGTCGACGAAGGCACCGAACGCGGTCACGTTGGTGACGACGCCTTCGAGGATCATCCCCAGTTGCAGGTCTTTCAGGTCTTCAACGCCTTCCTGGAACTCCGCTGTCTTGAACTCCGGACGCGGGTCGCGGCCCGGTTTTTCCAGCTCTTGCAGAATGTCGGTGACGGTTGGCAGACCGAAGGTCTCGTCGGTGAATTTCTTCGGATCCAGACGCTTGAGGAAGCTTGCGTCGCCGATCAGCGAGCGGATGTCGCGGTCGGTTTCAGCGGCAATGCGCTGCACCAGCGGATAGGCTTCCGGGTGAACCGCCGACGAATCCAGCGGGTTGTCGCCGTTCATCACGCGCAAGAAACCGGCCGCCTGTTCGAAGGTTTTTTCGCCCAGACGCGCGACTTTCTTCAGGGCTGCACGGGTTTTGAACGCGCCGTGCTCATCGCGGTGAGTCACGATGTTCTGCGCCAGCGTCGAGTTGAGGCCGGAGATACGGGCCAGCAGCGCCACCGAAGCGGTGTTTACATCAACGCCGACGGCGTTTACGCAGTCTTCAACTACTGCATCCAGACCGCGCGCCAGTTTCAGTTGCGAAACGTCGTGCTGGTACTGGCCGACACCGATGGATTTCGGATCGATTTTCACCAGCTCTGCCAATGGATCCTGCAGACGACGGGCGATGGACACGGCGCCACGGATCGATACGTCGAGATCCGGGAATTCCTTGGCCGCCAGTTCCGATGCCGAGTACACCGACGCGCCGGCCTCGGAGACCATGACCTTGGTCATTTTCATCGCCGGGTATTTTTTGATCAGCTCGATTGCCAGTTTGTCGGTCTCGCGACTGGCGGTGCCGTTGCCGATGGCGATCAGGTCAACCGAGTGCTTGGCGCACAGGGCGGCCAGGATGGCGATGGTCTGATCCCACTTGTTGTGCGGCACGTGCGGGTAAACCGTGGCGTGATCAAGCAGCTTGCCGGTGGAGTCGACCACGGCAACCTTGCAACCGGTACGCAGGCCCGGGTCGAGGCCCAGAGTAGCGCGCGGGCCGGCCGGGGCGGCCAGCAGCAGGTCGTGCAGGTTGTGGGCGAACACGTTGATCGCTTCGGTTTCAGCGCCGTCACGCAGTTCGCCGAGCAGGTCGGTTTCCAAGTGCGTGTAGAGCTTGACCTTCCACGTCCAGCGCACCACTTCGCCGAGCCATTTGTCGGCCGGACGGTTCTGGTTCTGAATATTGAATTGCTGGCCGATCATGCCTTCGCACGGGTGCATGCTGCCCGGCAGCTCGTCGCCGACTTTCAGCGCGGAGCTGAGGATGCCTTCGTTGCGGCCACGGAAAATCGCCAGCGCGCGGTGCGACGGCATGCTTTTCAGTGGTTCGTCGTGTTCGAAGTAGTCGCGGAACTTGGCGCCTTCCTCTTCTTTGCCGGCGATAACGCGGGCACTGAGAGTGGCTTCCTGTTTCAGGTAGTTACGCAGTTTTTCCAGCAGGCTGGCGTCTTCGGCGAAACGTTCCATGAGGATGTATTTGGCGCCTTCGAGGGCAGCCTTGACATCGGCCACGCCTTTTTCGGCATCGACGAAGCGTGCGGCTTCGGTTTCCGGGGCCAGGTTCGGGTCGTTGAACAGACCGTCCGCGAGGTCGCCGAGGCCGGCTTCCAGGGCGATCTGGCCCTTGGTGCGGCGCTTCTGCTTGTACGGCAGGTACAAGTCTTCGAGGCGGGTTTTGGTGTCGGCAAGCTTGATGTCGCGCTCAAGCTGCGGGGTGAGTTTGCCTTGCTCTTCGATGCTGGCGAGGATGCTGATGCGCCGTTCGTCGAGTTCTCGCAGGTAGCGCAGGCGCTCTTCCAGATGACGCAACTGGGTGTCATCGAGGCTGCCGGTGACTTCTTTCCGGTAACGGGCGATGAAGGGAACGGTTGAGCCTTCATCGAGTAGCGCGACGGCCGCTTCGACCTGTTGTGGGCGTACGCCGAGTTCCTCGGCGATGCGGCTGTTGATGCTGTCCATAAAACCACCTGACATATTGTGAAAGCAGGCTCGCAGGCACGGAAATAAAGGCCCGGAGTCTGGTTGAGCGGCATGAAGATGGCCGCTGCCTGGGTCAAAAGGCACCCCATTGACCCGTGAAATCGAACAATTACTGCGGTTGCCATGAAAAAAACCGGCTGCCACCTGCGGTAACGATTCAGACGTTGCCTGGCACAAAACGCCGCGCATTATAACCAGCGTTCTGTCATTCGGGGGCGTTGCAGTCTGTAGGCATAAACCCCGGTTTTCTGGCAGTGAAGGAAAAATCTGCTAACAATGCACACGGTGCGTATAACGGCAGCTACGCCATAATGCGCGCCGAGCTAAAAGGAGCATCCAATGAGCAGCACTGCACAAACTGCTGAAGGCGAAAAAATTCTTATCGTTGATGACGATCCGGGGCTGAGCAGCCTGCTGGAACGTTTCTTCGTCAGCAAGGGCTACCGCGCCCGTACCGTTCCGAACACCGAGCAGATGGATCGTCTGTTGTCGCGTGAGGTGTTCAATCTGGTCGTACTCGACCTGATGCTGCCGGGCGAAGACGGCCTGACCGCTTGCCGCCGTCTGCGCGCCGCGAACAATCAGATCCCGATCATCATGCTCACCGCCAAAGGCGATGAGATCAGCCGCATCAAGGGCCTGGAACTGGGCGCCGATGACTATCTGGCCAAGCCGTTCAACCCGGACGAGCTGATGGCCCGGGTCAAAGCCGTTCTGCGTCGTCAGGCCGCACCGGTGCCGGGCGCGCCGGGCAGTGAAGACGAAAACGTCACCTTCGGTGATTACGTGTTGTCGCTGGCCACCCGCGAACTGAAGCGCGGCGACGAAGTGCACATGCTCACCACTGGTGAGTTTGCGGTACTCAAGGCCCTGGTGATGAACGCGCGTCAGCCGCTGACCCGCGACAAGCTGATGAACCTGGCCCGTGGCCGCGAATGGGATGCCCTCGAGCGTTCCATCGACGTGCAGATCTCGCGTCTGCGCCGGATGATCGAACCCGATCCATCCAAGCCGCGCTACATCCAGACTGTCTGGGGCGTGGGCTACGTGTTCGTACCGGATGGCGCCGCCACCAAGTGATCGGCGATTTGTAGGAGCGGGTCTGTGGGCCGGGTTGAATGACCTGCCCCGCAGACTCGCAATCCGCAATATGCGAGCATTGCTCGCTCCTGCAAGTGTGTAGCGGTTATTCATGAAAACCCCCGTCTGGTTCCCCCAAAGCTTTTTCTCCCGCACCCTCTGGCTGGTGCTCATCGTCGTGCTGTTTTCCAAGGCGCTGACTCTGGTTTATCTGTTGATGAACGAAGACGTGCTGGTGGATCGCCAATACAGCCACGGCGTCGCCCTGACGCTGCGCGCCTATTGGGCCGCCGACGAAGAAAACCGCGCGAAGATTGCCGATGCCGCGACCCTGATCCGCGTGGTCGGTGCCGGTGTGCCGGAAGGCGAACAGCATTGGCCGTACAGCGAAATCTACCAGCGGCAGATGCAGGCGGAGCTGGGTGCCGACACCGAAGTGCGTTTGCGCATGCATTCGCCGCCAGCGCTGTGGGTCCGCGCGCCGAGCCTCGGTGATGGCTGGCTGAAAGTGCCGTTGTATCCGCATCCATTGCGCGGCCAGAAAATCTGGAACGTGCTCGGCTGGTTCCTCGCCATCGGCTTGCTGTCGACGGCGTCGGCATGGATTTTCGTCAGCCAGCTCAACCAGCCGTTGAAGCGTCTGGTGTTTGCCGCCCGGCAACTCGGTCAGGGCCGCAGTGTGCGTCTGCCGATCAGCGATACGCCGAGCGAAATGACCGAGGTGTATCGCGCGTTCAACCAGATGGCCGAAGACGTCGAGCAGGCCGGCCGCGAGCGCGAGTTGATGCTGGCGGGGGTTTCCCACGACTTGCGCACGCCGTTGACCCGCTTGCGGCTGTCGCTGGAACTGATGGGCGATCGCAACGACCTGACTGACGACATGGTGCGTGACATCGAGGACATGGACGCGATTCTCGACCAGTTCCTCGCATTCATTCGCGATGGTCGTGACGAGTCGGTGGAAGAGGTCGATCTTACGGATCTGGTGCGCGAAGTGGCTGCGCCGTACAACCAGAATGAAGAGAAGGTGCATTTACGTCTGGAGCCGATCCAGCCGTTTCCGTTGCGTCGCGTATCGATGAAACGCTTGCTGAACAATCTGATCGGCAACGCCTTGAACCATGCGGGCGGTAGCGTTGAAGTTGCTGCGTATGTGTCCGGCGACGTCAGCGCGCCGTACGTGGTGTTGAGCGTGATGGACCGGGGGGCTGGGATTGATCCTTCGGAGCTTGAGGCGATCTTCAACCCGTTTACTCGTGGTGATCGTGCGCGAGGCGGGAAGGGCACAGGGTTGGGCTTGGCGATCGTGAAGCGGATTGCTTCGATGCACGGCGGCAATGTTGAGCTGCGTAATCGTTCCGGCGGTGGGCTGGAGGCGCGGGTAAGGTTGCCGCTTGGGTTGATGCTGCCTCGGGATGCCGTTTAACGGCTGAAAAAAGATCGCAGCCTGCGGCAGCTCCTACAGGAAACACATTCCCATGTAGGAGCTGCCGCAGGCTGCGATCTTTTGCTTTTAGCCTTTGCCTTTGGTGCGCGTCATATTCGGCCCGCCATTCTTTTCCAGATGCTCAATGATGATCCCCGCCACATTCTTCCCTGTGGTGGTTTCGATCCCTTCCAGCCCCGGCGACGAGTTCACTTCCATCACCAGCGGCCCGTGATTGGACCGCAGGATATCCACGCCCGCCACCGACAACCCCATGACCTTCGCTGCACGCAACGCCGTCATGCGTTCTTCCGGCGTAATCTTGATCAGGCTGGCGCTGCCGCCACGGTGCAGGTTGGAGCGGAACTCCCCCGGTTTCGCCTGCCGCTTCATCGCCGCGATGACTTTGTCACCCACCACAAAGCAACGAATATCCGCGCCGCCGGCTTCCTTGATGTATTCCTGAACCATGATGTTCTGCTTTAGGCCCATGAATGCCTCGATCACCGATTCGGCCGCGGTCGCGGTTTCGCACAACACCACACCGATGCCCTGGGTGCCTTCCAGCACTTTGATCACCAGCGGCGCGCCGTTGACCATGTCGATCAGGTCGGGAATGTCATCCGGCGAGTGCGCAAACCCGGTGACCGGCAAACCGATGCCGCGACGCGAAAGCAATTGCAGCGAACGCAATTTGTCCCGCGAACGGGCAATCGCCACCGATTCGTTCAGCGGGAACACCCCCATCATTTCAAACTGACGCAACACAGCGCAGCCATAGAACGTCACCGACGCACCGATGCGCGGGATCACCGCGTCGAAGCCTTCCAGCGGTTTGCCGCGATAGTGGATCTGCGGCTTGTGGCTGGCGATGTTCATGTAGGCGCGCAAGGTGTCGATCACTACCATTTCATGCCCGCGCTCGGTTCCGGCTTCGACCAGACGGCGGGTGGAATACAGACGCGGGTTCCGCGACAGCACAGCGATCTTCATGCAACACCTGTGGAGGAGGTAGATACCGGGAACACCGGCTTGTCTTGTACATATTTGATGCCCGGATTGACCACCAACTGGCCATCGATCAGGGCTTTGGAACCGAGCAGCAGGCGATAACGCATGGACTTGCGGCAGGCGAGGGTGAACTCGACCGGCCAGACCCGATCACCGAGGGCCAGGGTGGTGCTGATCACATAACGCACCTGCGCATGGCCGTTGGAGCTTTTAATGGTTTTGCGCGTGACCAGCGGTGCTTCACAACGCCGATGACGCAACTGCACCACCGTGCCCAGGTGCGCGGTAAAGCGCACCCACTTCTCGCCGTTGCGTTCGAACGGCTCGATGTCGGTGGCGTGCAGGCTGGAGGTGCTGGCACCGGTGTCGATTTTCGCCCGCAGGCCCGCGACTCCCAAATCCGGGAGCGCCACCCACTCGCGCAGACCGACAACGGTCAAATGGTCAAATGTCTTCAATAGGAGCAACCAACGATTAACGCTTCCAGGCCTCAGGTGTGACCTGGGCCAACGCTTTGAATGCAGGTCTGGCGAACCAGTAGCCCTGCATCAGAAATATTCCACAGTCCGCCAGGAAGTCCCGTTCACCGGCGCTCTCAATGCCTTCGGCAATGACTGTAACGTCCAACTCCGCACAGATTGTGACAATCCCCCGAACGATCGCCTGACGAACACGGTCTTGATCGACATCGCGGATCAGCGCCATGTCGAGTTTGATCAGGTCCGGTTGGAAATCAGCCAGCAGATTGAGCCCCGAATAACCGGCACCGAAATCATCGATGGCGGTCTTGAAGCCGAATTCGCGGTATTCACGCAGAATATTGGTCAAATGGCGATAGTTATCTACGTGCTCGCTTTCCAGGGTTTCGAAAATCAATCGGTTGATCGGGAAATGGTGTTTTTTTGCCGCTTCGAGCGTACTGCGAATGCATAACTCTGGACGATAGACGGCGTTGGGCATGAAGTTGATCGACAAGTGTGTCTGCATATTTAGATTGGCCGCGCCTTCGATGGCACGGGTCCGGCATAGCTGGTCGAAGCGGTAGCGGTTTTCTTCTGTTACTTGATCCAACACCGTCAATGCGCCTTCACCGGCAGCGCCACGGACCAGCGCTTCATGGGCGAAAATCGACTGATCGCGCAGATCCACGATCGGTTGATAAGCGAAGGAAAAATCGAAGCCCAAGGGTTCGTTTTGCTGACACCCTTGGCAACCGGCCTTGGGTGAGGTTAATGAAGACGGAAATTTAGTCACTCGATCACTCCATGCCGATGAACCGGCCCAGATCACAGTTTATCTGGAGGGCGGAGTTGTTGCGCCCGACAGAAACGGTAGTAGAGTTCCGACTACTGGCTGAACGAGGAATTCATATGGCTCAAAAAAGCGAAGAGGACGACAAGGTCCGTCTCGACAAATGGCTGTGGGCCGCGCGCTTTTACAAAACCCGCGCCTTGGCCAAAACGGCGATCGAGAGTGGCAAGGTGCATTGTCGAGGTGATCGCTGCAAGCCTGGCAAAGAGCCACGCATTGGCGATGAGTTCGAGATTCGTACCGGCTTTGAGGTGCGCACGGTGAGGGTTGAGGCGCTGTCGATCGTGCGACGTGGCGCACCCGAAGCGCAGACGTTGTACGTGGAGACTGACGAGAGTGTCACCAAACGTGAAGCGGCGGCGGCAATGCGCAAGGCCGGGGCGTTGGGGGTGTGTACCGACGGCAAGCCGAGCAAGAAACAGCGGCGGGATTTGTTCAAGTTTCGCGGCAGCAGCAACGACGAGTAAAGACGGTATTTTTGTGTTGCTGGTGCTGATGCCATCGCGGGCAAGCCCGCTCCCACAGGGTTATCAGGTGTTCACATGATTTGTGTTCGCTGAAAATCATTGTGGGAGCGTGGCTTGCCCGCGATCGAGTGCGCAGCACTCGCCATGGACGACGCGGTATCAGGCGCTACGCACCACACTCATGCGCGAAACCACCGGCAATTTGCCCAGCAACGCGAAAACCGGCGCCGTCACCTTCAGCCAGAAGTTCGCCGCGTGATAGGCAAACGGCGTGTAATAGCCCCAGCCCAGCGCCCACACCGCCAGCAAAACCCCACCGATGTAATCGTCCTGGCCCCAATGCGCACCGGCCACCAGACGCGGCAACATGAACAACACCGCCAAACCCCACACCGTCAAAAACTGCCCGGCCGTACGGCTGAACACGCCCATGAACAGCGCCCAGATCAACAACACCGAGGCGTGATCACCGGGGAAACTCTGGCTCGAGCGATCTTTAATTTCCCAGGTTTTTTCCAGATCCGGGAAGTAGTCACTGATATGCACAGCGCCTTCCAGCACCATCGACGGACTGCTGTGCTGCCAATCCATGTAGTCGGCGAACTTGGAAAACAGTGCGCGAATCACCACCATCAACAACAGGATCGACAGAAAACCGAAAAAAGCCCGACGTACGTCAATCGCCCTGAACACCCAGTCGCCCTTGATCAGCAGTGTCAGCAGAATCAGCCCGACGACGATGTCGAACGGCCGCATACTTGCAATTGCCCATATGTGGAGCCATATCGGGTTGCTGGCCAGTGGAGCATTGAGCGAGCGGAACAGCCACTCGTCGAAAATCACACACAGCGCGTTGCCCGTAGGCCATAACCAGAAAGCCAGTAGCGCTAATGGCACTACGTTGCACAGAACCAGCCGGCCGAGGTTCCACCTTGATTGGAACAAACCCGGATTGTTCATAAAATGCCTCCCATGGCAGAGCAGTCGGCACCAAAAAGGGTGCCAGAAATGCAAATTTTCACGTCTTGTAACCATTTTGTCACCACATTCAGATACCCAGACCTATGACCGACCTACCGGATACCGATTTCACCCAACGCTTCATCTTCGATGACAGCGACACCCGCGGCGAACTGGTCGCGCTTGAGCGCAGCTACGCCGAAGTCCTTGCCAAGCACCCGTACCCGGAGCCGGTCGCGCAATTGTTGGGCGAACTGATGGCGGCCGCCTCGTTGCTGGTGGGCACCCTCAAGTTCGACGGCTTGCTGATTCTGCAGGCGCGTTCCGAAGGACCGATCCCGATGCTGATGATCGAGTGCTCCAGCGACCGCGACATCCGTGGTCTGGCGCGTTATCACGCCGAGCAGATCGCGCCGGATGCGACCCTCGCCGACCTGATGCCGAACGGTGTTCTGGCACTGACCGTCGACCCGACTGTCGGCCAGCGCTACCAGGGCATCGTCGACCTCGACGGCGAAACCCTGTCCGATTGCTTCACCAACTACTTCGTCATGTCGCAACAGGTTGGCACCCGCTTCAAGCTGTTCGCTGACGGTCGTCGTGCCCGTGGTTTGCTGCTGCAACAACTGCCGGCTGACCGTCTGAAAGACGAAGAAGATCGCGCCGCCAGCTGGCAGCACATCACCGCGTTGGCCACTACCCTGACCGCCGATGAACTGCTCAGCCTGGACAACGAAACCGTGCTGCATCGCCTCTACCACGAAGAGCAGGTGCGTCTGTTCGATGTGCAGAATCTGCGCTTCCGTTGCAGCTGCTCGCGGGATCGTTCCGGCAATGCGCTGGTCAGTCTGGGTCTGGAAGACGCGCAGGCATTGGTCGCCGAACAGGGTGGCACCGTCGAGATCGATTGCCAGTTTTGCAACGAGCGTTATCTGTTCGACGCAGCCGATATTGCTCAATTGTTCGCTGGCGCAGGTGTCGACACCCCGTCAGATACCCGGCACTAAAACGGTTCAGCGCAGGTAAATTCACTGCGTAACGACGGAATATCGCCGTTACGACGGGAGGACCCTACTCTTTTTGGGCGTTTCTGGCATAATCCGGCCCACTTTTTGTCGCGGTAGTAGTGCACGACTTTCTACTACAAAACGTTTGGAGCACACTCGGCCACTGGCCGACGGGGAATCTCATGACGCAAGCCAATAACGCCGTGTACACCGATCTGAGTGTTGATGATCTGGTAAAAGAAGCCTTGAATCGCGGTGAGGGCGAGCTTGCCGATACCGGCGCTCTGGTTGTTCGCACCGGTCACCGCACCGGTCGTTCGCCTGTTGACCGTTTCATCGTTGAAGAGCCTTCCACCCAGGCTGCTATCGCTTGGGGCCCGATCAACCGCAAGTTCCCGGCCGACAAGTTCGACGCCCTGTGGGCTCGCGTCGAGGCATTCAATAACGCGCAAGAGCACTTTGTATCCCACGTGCATGTAGGCGCAGCTGAAGATCACTACCTGGCCGTGAAAATGACCACCCAGACTGCCTGGCAGAATCTGTTCGGTCGTTGCCTGTTCATCAACCCGGCCCAGTACAACCCGGCTGGCCGTGAAGAATGGCAAGTGCTCAACGTCGCCAACTTCGAGTGCGTGCCTGAGCGTGACGGCACCAACTCCGACGGTTGCGTGATCCTCAACTTCGCCCAGAAGAAAGTGCTGATCGCCGGCATGCGTTACGCCGGTGAGATGAAGAAAGCCATGTTCTCCGTGCAGAACTTCCTGCTGCCGGCCGCTGACGTGCTGCCAATGCACTGCGCTGCCAACATCGGCGAAGAAGGCGACGTGACCCTGTTCTTCGGTCTGTCGGGCACTGGTAAAACCACCCTGTCGGCCGATGAAAGCCGTTACCTGATCGGTGACGACGAACACGGCTGGGGCGAAGGCGTGGTGTTCAACATCGAAGGCGGTTGCTATGCCAAGTGCATCGACCTCTCCGAGAAGAACGAGCCGGTTATCTGGAAAGCCATCAAGCACGGCGCTGTGCTGGAAAACGTTGTCATCGACGACGCCAAGCACGCCGACTATGCCGATGTCAGCCTGACCCAGAACAGCCGCGCGGCTTACCCGCTGGAGCACGTAGCCAAGCGTTCCGAGCAGAACCTCGGTGGCGAGCCAAACGCGGTGATCTTCCTGACCTGCGACCTGACCGGCGTCCTGCCGCCAGTGTCGATCCTCAACGAAGAACAAGCGGCCTACCACTTCCTGTCTGGCTACACCGCGCTGGTGGGCTCGACCGAAATGGGTTCCGGCAGCGGCATCAAGTCGACCTTCTCCACCTGCTTCGGCGCACCGTTCTTCCCGCGCCCGGCTGGCGAATACGCAGAGCTGCTGATCAAGCGCATCCGCGGTTTCGGTTCGAAGGTTTACCTGGTCAACACCGGCTGGACCGGCGGCGGCTACGGCGTCGGCAAACGCTTCAACATCCCGACCACCCGCGCGGTGATCGCAGCGATCCAGAGCGGCGCGCTGATCGGTGCTGCCACCGAACACCTCGACACCATCAACCTCGACGTGCCACTGGCCGTACCGGGCGTTGAAACCAACCTGCTCAACCCACGCAACACCTGGGCTGACAAGGCTGCGTACGACGAGGCTGCCAAGGCATTGGCCGGTCTGTTCATCGAGAACTTCAAGAAGTTCGAAGTGAGCGACGCGATCAAGGCTGCAGGGCCGAAGTTGTAAGATTGGTTTGTTGTGAATGAAAAAGCCGCCCTTCGGGGCGGCTTTTTTTTGTGAGCGATTTTTCATCATGGAGTCCGCTGTCGATTTTTCGTCAGCAGTGCAGATAATGAATGAGTATTCAGCGGGAAGCTTTTCAGACGGTCCTCGCTAACGAGTGCCGCATCGAGAACACTGGTCTTTGACCTCGGAATTTTTTTACTTTTTGGATCTCGCGTTTGAGTTCTCTCGCTGATTTGTTACTTGAGGAGTTCTTGGAGGAGAGAAGCTTCGCATCCTGCATTCGATTCCCGAGTTCATCCGTGGCTCCCAGTAGCGTCAGATCTTGCTCTAACCCCAAAACTTGCATCACTGCCAAGTAAGCTCCCATTGTTACGCCCGAACTGCCCGACTCCAGCGACCGCAAAGTCATTACAGACATTCCTGCACGCTCGGCGACTTGCTTCGCTGTGAGTCTGCGTCGCAGCCGGGCGAGTTCCAAGCGCTCACCAAGATCGACCAGTAGGCGTACGATCCTTGGAAGCAGCGGTGCGGTTTTTCTGGCCATAACGCTAGTATTCCTTCGCTTGGTGGGTCAAAACGCCAGAATAATTGCAGGTGGTTGGTTGATCTGGCAGTTGGGGTCCTATTGGCTCTTTTGATTGCTCAGGGCCACTGTTGCCGGGCATGCATTATTCGTAGAACTTGCACGCATTCATCTTTAATCATGTAGACGATGATGTAATTGGAGGCTGCGACGATTTCTCGTGTGCCCTCAACTTTGCCTCTTCTGTACAAGGTCGGGCGCTGTCGGGCGACTTCCCCTTTTGATTCGAATATCTCGTCGAGATCGGCAGCTGCAACAGGGTTGTCCTGACTAATTCGATCCATTATTCGGTCTCGGTCGTCATGCGCCTCAGGGCGCCAGACCAACTTCATCAGCGCGCTCGTTTACGGAGAGCATCGCGTTTGGCAGCAAATATTCGGCGACTGTCTTCATCGCTGATGCTCGGCCTTGGGTCATCAATGCTGAGTTGCACCTGTCGCTTGAACCATTCCTCATAAGCGGCCGCCTCATGGGCGTGTTTCATTGCTTCGGCACGATCAGGCCGAGCGTAGGTTTTCAATTGCTGGGGGTCGTAACTGGAGGCGTCTACATTGAAGTGGTTGATACCCAATCCTTGCAAATAGGTCACCAGCGTTTCAAGCCGCTTGAACAGACGTACCTGACCACTACGCTGCGCTGCCAGTGAGCATTCTTTTCCTCCCTGCGAAATTTGAATCGACCAGCCACCCGGTTGAGCGACGATATTTGTGCTGCTGACGGAACCGTTTTCAATCAAGCGAGCGAGGGTGCTGTGATCGATAGTTTCAGTGGTCATGAAGTTGAGCCCTTGATTGAACAGTGGCTCCCATCGTACGCAATCAATAGTAGTTTGCAAATTTCAACTCCTGTTTTTGACATTGGCTGTCGAGCATTCATGCTCTTGGGTGTGGCAGATTTTTAAGCCGGGGCTTTCCAGTTGAGCATTTGCTGCTGCGCAACTTGCAGCAGGTCACAGCCATCCTGCGTCAGCAGATAAAGGGCGTGGGTGATGTGGGGGATGTCTTCGACGTCGGCTTGTTTGAAGTTGAGGCAATGGAGGGTGCGTAGCAGGTCGCTTGATGCGCGCAAGCGCTGGACGGCGCATTCGAGGATGTCTTGCGGGTTGGCTTTTGTGTCGATGATCAGGGGGTTGGTGTCAGTGAGACTGGACTCGAGTGAGCGGTAGCGATCGGTGGTGAATTGATTCCATGTTTTCATTATTTTTGCCTCGTATTGCGTCATGAGAATCCACTCCCACCGTGACCAAGCGATAGGTGGCGGACTGCGTTCGGGTTGGTCAACCGATGAGGCATTCACAACCGGCACGCCCGAAAGCGTCCCGAACACAGCCGCCATAAAGCGTACTGACACAAAAAAGCGCCAGCAGCATACAACGACTGTGAATGCACATCTAATACGGGTGACCAAGCCCGAGCCGCTGATTAGCAGCGACAGGCACGACTATAGATTCGCCCCCTCAAATCCCGATAGTCGACAAAGCGTCTGTCGCTGTAGGAACGGGACGAAGATTTCATCGGACGTTCCTACCGAACCTTCAACACTTTTCAACGCAAATGCGCATACGCCGAAATATCCAGCAAGCTCGTCGCCAACCCTGTCGCCGGTTTGTAGATCGGGCCTTTTACCGTCGAGAACGCCACGCCTTTACTGCCCAGCGAAACATAGCGTTCGCCTTTGTCCAGCTCGGTGAAGTAGGTGTAGGAAAGGTTGTGCATGAGCTTGTATTTCGCCTCGTCGCGGGCGATGGCATTGGTGAAATTTTGCAGGTCGGCCTGGGTCAGGTTCAGGGTTTTGTTTAGTTGCACGCCCCAGCGCTTGAGGCAGACCTCGGCGAGGTGGCGGACGATGCGGCCGGGCTCGATCAGCGCTTTGCGGTCGTTGGCGCTGGTCGGAACGCCGCCGCTGGCGGTGGCGTTACCGGCCATGGTGGCGTGGCGGCCGGCCATCGGGTAAATGTAGGTTTTGGTGCCCGTAGCGGTTTGTGGAATGACGCAGCTGAAGCCTTTGGAGCGCTCGTCGCGAGCGTAGAACCCGACATACTCTTTGACGTTGGCCGCGAGTTTGACGCGTTCATCCTGAAAGTTGCCAATGCCTGGTACGGGATCAAGGGCGAAAATATTAACCGGAATGTTTTTCAATGCACTGTCCTTGAACATCGCATTGGCCAGCATATGGCAACTAATGCCGCCGCGACTCCAGCCGACCAGGTTAACTTGAGTGGGGATGACTGCGTCTTTGCGGAACGTCTTGATAATTTGTTCCTGCAACTTCTGTTGAGTGACACTTCGGTCGCCGTAGTTGTATTTGCGCCAAAACCAGGAACCCTCTGCCTTTACATCTTCGATGGGAATGCCGGCGGCTTTCAGACGGTTGTATTCGGCCTCGGTCAATTGTTGGCGCTGCCAGTCGCATTGGCCTTTGAGGATGTTCATGGCGTGTTGTACGTTTTCTTCCCAGCCCTTGCCGAACAGCGTGCCGCTGAGGCCGTAATCCTTGGTTTGGGTGAAGAGGTCGTCAGCCTGCAGGTTGCCGCTGCCTGGTCCGTCGACCACAATCCATTCAGCGAATTCGCGTCCGGCGTGATGAGATGCCAGCGTCGATACAAGTTCGCCATCCCAGAAGTTTTCGTGTGTAACGTCGAACTTGTTGGAGCCGGTGCCGCAGAAAAATATAGTGACTGTTGTCATGGTCTTGCTCTTGTTGAATATAAGAGCAAACAACTTAATGTTGAATGAGTTGATAAAGAAAGTGCTGGGTTGTTTCGAGGTTTGTGAGTTTTCTGCAATCTTTGCATTACGGAGTTTGTAACTTTGCAACTTCAAGCAAGTCGCAACCATCTTGAACCAATAGATAAAGCGCATTGACGATGTTGGGGATGTCTTTGGCGTCGGCTTGTTTGAAACACACACAGTAAAGTGTTTCCAACAGATCGCTGGCGGCGCGCAGGCGTTGATCGGCGGCATCGAGCAGTTCGCGGTGGCTGGCGCCGGTGTCGATCACTATGACGGGGTTTTCGCTGTAGCAGGTCTTGAGTGGGCGATAGCGGTTGATCATGGTGAGGCTTGTCCTGTTCGAAGACGCTCGGGCCGGCCGACAGAGTATTTTCAGCCGCGCCGGCCACTATAGAAGGGCGTTGCGCGGTGGGACAAGACAGCTGCAATGGACAGCATTCGTAGGGGTTTTTCCCGGGTTTACGGATATTCCCTACGGCATTTCATGGCTTATTCAAGGCAAAACCCTTAGGCGTAAAAAATCCCACAGGTTTGTCAGGCTATTCGCGGTAAACCTCTGTATGGTGCGCGCCAGAATCTGTAGGACGTTTCTAAACGTCTGACACGCGCTTAAAGGGAATTAGGTATGCAATGGCTACGAATGGCCTCGATTTTATTGCTGTGGGCCAGCGGTTGCCGTCTGACAATGGCGTCTGACGCAAACAACGCACCGATGTTCAACAATCTGCACCGCACTGGCTGGCCGGATGCGCTGACCAGCCAGGCCGACATGGACACCGCTTCGCGTGGTGAGGTCCTGACGTTCGCCAAAGCCCTTTTGGCCAGCGAAGCACTGGATGAGAAAGGGCTGGAGCAGCGACTCGGCGTGCCGCACGTGCAACTCAAATCGATCCGACAAGTACGTGACGGTTTGTGGGATCGTTTGCTGAGCACCTATCGCAACGCCAGTCAGAACTGTGACGAGCAGCCCTTCTGCCCGCGCGTGCGCAGCGTCGCGGATCTGCGCCAGTTGGCGGCGGCGTTCACCGGTGATATCAGCCCGGCCCATGCGTTGTGGGCGAGCAAGAGCCAGGGCGTGCATGAGCAGGTGTTGAATGAACAACTGCGGGTGGCGGTGCTGCGCCCTTGAGTTTCTGATTTGAGCCCTTCGCGAGCTAGCTCGCTCCCACAGGGTCTGCGTGATCCGCTGTATCATTCCGAATCGATTTGGCCCCGACCTTTTCTCGACTCGCTGCGATCGCCCGCTAGGCTGTTGGCATGGCAGCGGTCAAAGGAGTGACAGCGAATGCACAACACCCTGGAACAGGTTTTTGGTTATCCACAGTTCAGGCCCGGGCAAGAGGCCGCGATCAGCGCGGTGCTGGCCGGGCGCTCGGCGGCGGCGATTTTCCCCACCGGTTCCGGCAAGTCCCTTTGCTACCAGATTTCGGCGTTGCTGCTGCCGCATCTGACGCTGGTGGTCTCGCCGTTGCTGGCGCTGATGCAGGATCAATTGGCGTTCCTGCAACGCCATGGCATCTCGGCGGGCAGCATCGATTCGGCACAGAGTCGCGAGGACGCCAACGATGTGATGGCGCGTGCCCGATCGGGTGAGCTGAAGATCTTGATGATCTCGGTAGAGCGCCTGAAAAACGAGCGTTTCCGTAACTTTTTGCAGCAGGTGCCGATCTCGTTGCTGGTGGTGGACGAGGCGCATTGCATCTCGGAATGGGGCCACAACTTCCGCCCCGACTACCTCAAACTGCCGGACTATCAGCGCCAGTTCAACATCCCGCAGACCCTGCTGCTGACGGCTACGGCGACCCCCCAGGTCATCGCCGACATGCAGGCCAAATTCGCCATTGCCGCTGAGGATGTGGTCACCACCGGTTTCTACCGGCCCAATCTCAATCTGCTGGTGGAACCGGTGCGCGGTCAGGACAAGCGTCGGCGTCTGGTGGAGTGGATGAGCGAGCGCCCCGGCCAGCCCAGCATCGTTTACGTGACCCTGCAGAAAACCGCTGAGCACATCGCTGAACATCTGGAACGCAACGGCATTCAGGCCGAGGCCTATCACGCGGGTTTGCCCCACGATAAACGTGAAGCGATCCAGAAACGTTTCATGGCCGGACAGTCCAATTGCATCGTCGCCACCATCGCCTTCGGCATGGGCATCGACAAGAGTGACATCCGTAATGTGGTGCACTTCGACCTGCCCAAATCCATCGAAAACTACAGCCAGGAAATCGGCCGCGCCGGGCGTGACGGGCAGCCATCGGACTGTCTGGTGCTGGCCAACCGCGACAGCCTCAATGTGCTGGAGAATTTCGTCTACGGCGACACGCCCGAGCGCGAAGGCATTCGTTATGTGCTCGACGAATTGAAAGCTTCGGTGCCGGAAGGGCAGTGGGAGTTTTTGCTCGGGCCGCTGGCGGATCAAAGCAACATTCGTGCGTTGCCGCTGAAGACCTTGCTGGTGCAACTGGAGTTGCGTGGGCTGATCGCGCCGCGCTACGCCTATTACGCCGAATACCGTTTTAAATACCTGCTGGAACCTGAGGCATTGCTTGAGCGTTTTGAAGGTGAGCGCAGGGATTTTGTCGCGGCGATTATCCAGACTTCAAGCCGCGCGCGTACTTGGGCGACGGTGAGTTTCGAGTCGATGTACGAACAGTATTCGGCAGAACGCAATCGGGTGGTCAAGGCGCTGGATTATTTCCAGGAGAAGGGCTGGGTCGAGCTTGAGAGCAAGCAGATGACCGAGGTCTACAGCGTGCTGCGCAGTGACTTCGACAGTGATGTTCTGGGTGGCGAATTGCACGATTATTTCACCCGCCATGAACAGACCGAGGTCGCACGAATTCACGCGATGCTTGAGGTATTCGCGACCGAACGCTGCCTGGGTTATCGACTGGCGGAGTATTTTGGCGATCACGATGCGCCTGAGCACTGTGGGCATTGTTCGGTATGCCACGGGCAAGTTGCGCGGTTGCCGGCGCCGCCGGAATTACCAGCGCTTGTGGATAAAAACTTCGCGGCACTGTGTGGAGATTTTATCCACAGGCATGAGCAACTCACCGGCGTCGCACCGACGGCGGAACGGTTGACGCGGTTTTTGTGCGGGATCAGCGTGCCGTTGTTTACCAAGCTCAAGGCGCGGACGATTGCCGGCTATGCAGCCCTCGAAGAATACCCCTACGCCGAAGTCCGCCACTGGAGCCAAACACACCTCTAAACTCTATGTAGGAGCTGCCGAAGGCTGCGATCCTTTGATCTTCCATGTTCAGATCAAAAAACAAGATCAAAAGATCGCAGCCTGCGGCAGCTCCTACTTTGAGTGGTTTATCCATTCGCTGAATGTCGATCATCACGGTAATAAACTTCAAAAAGCGTCGTTCGCTGACTATGGTGAGACCAGTCTTTGGATCGCCAACAAGAGAACAACATGAGCCAGACATCCTTCGATATTCAGCAAGCGGCCGTGATCGGCGCCGGCACCATGGGCCGGGGCATCGTCATGTGCCTGGCGAATGCCGGCGTCAGTGTGCAGTGGGTCGATAACAATCCACAGATGCTTGAGCAAGCCCTCGCCAGCGTGGCCGAGACTTACGCCCACAATGTGCGTCAGGGCCGTGTTGATCAGGCCGAGGCTGATGCGCGTATGGCTCGCGTCACTGCAGCGGCGGATTACGCGGCGATCCGCAATGTCGATCTGGTGATTGAAGCGGTGTACGAGAATCTTGAGCTGAAGCAGAAGATCTTTCGTGAGCTGGACGGCTTGTTGAAGCCTGAAGCGTTGTTGGCGAGCAATACGTCGGCGCTGGATATCGATGCGATTGCTGCCGTAACCCGGCGTCCGGAGCAGGTGCTGGGCCTGCACTTTTTCAGCCCGGCGCACATCATGAAACTGCTGGAGATCGTTCGTGGCGCGCGGACTTCGCCAGCGGCGCTGGATGCCGCACTGGCGTTGGGCAAACGCATGGGCAAGGTCAGCGTGGTATCGGGCAACTGTCACGGTTTTATCGGCAACCGCATGCTGCACCCGTATGTGCTGGAGGCGCGCAAGATGTTGCTTGAGGGCGCTTACCCACAGCAGGTCGACGCAGCGTTGCAGGGTTTCGGTTTTGCCATGGGCCCGTTTCGCATGTACGACGTGGTCGGTATTGACCTGGAATGGCGTGCCCGCGAGTTGGCCGGCAAAGGCCAGGACGCACCGGAGGTTCAAGTCGATAACCGTTTGTGCGAGATGGGTCGCTTTGGCCAGAAGTCGGGTAACGGTTATTACCACTACGAGCCGGGCAGTCGTCAGGCCGAGCACGATCCTGAGATCGATGCGTTGGTGTTGCAGGTCAGCGAGGGCTTGGGCTTCCAGCGTCGAGAGATCGGCCCGGAGGAGGTTCTTGAGCGTTGCCTGCTGGCGTTGGTCAACGAGGGTGCAAAGATTCTGCAGGAAGGCATTGCCGAGTCGGCCCATGACATTGACCTGGTGTATCTGAATGGCTATGGCTTCCCGGCGGACAAGGGCGGGCCAATGGCCTGGGCGGATCAACAGGGGCTGGCGGATATTCATCAGCGCTTGCTGGCGCTGGAGACGCGGCAGGGCGATCAGTGGAATCCGGCGCGGTTGATTGGTGAATTGGCGGCGCAGGGCAAGGGCTTTGCTGACCAGTGAGAGATACTCTGCATCAGCCACCGCTCGCGAGCAGGCTCACTCCTACAGGGAACGCATTCCAAGGTAGCAGTGAGCCTGCTCGCGATAGGGGCAACGCGTAGTTCGCTTTAAACTGCTGATCAAACTAAATGGATCATTACCGATGTCCACCCCGATTCCTCAACGCAGCGACTATCCACACTTCCAGCCGATCACCACGCGCTGGCATGACAACGACGCCTACGGCCACATCAACAACGTCACCTATTACAGTTTTTTCGACACGGCGGTGAACACTTACCTGATCCAGGTCGGTGGTCTGGATATCCATGACGGTGAAGTGGTGGGGTTTGTGGTCAGTTCGGCGTGTGATTACTTTGCGTCGATCGCCTTTCCGGATCTGATCGAGGTCGGCCTGCGGGTCGGCAAGTTGGGCAACAGCTCGGTGCAATACGAACTGGCGGTGTTCAAGGTCGGCGAAAGTGAGGCGTGTGCGGCCGGGCGATTCGTGCATGTGTTCGTGGATCGGGCGAGCAATCAGCCGGTGCCGATTCCAGGTCAATTGCGGCAGGCGCTGGAGCGTCTGGTGGTGGGGTAAAGCAAAAAGATCGCAGCCTGCGGCAGTTCCTACATTGATCTGTGTAGGAGCTGCCGCAGGCTGCGATCTTTTGATCTACGTGCCGCCAATCAGCAATCAGCAATCAGCGGTGGCGATAATACTTGTGATGCTTGCGATGGCCGTAGGCATGGCCGCGACCACGGTGGTCGTCACGATAGTAGCGGCGATCGTCATGGCGACGGTCGTAGCGACGATCATCGTCATCGCTTTTGTTGCCCATGTAGTTGCCCAGCGCGCCACCGGCGCCGCCACCTGCTGCGGAGCCGATCAGGCTGCCGGTGGTGCCGCCCATGCTGCGGCCAACCACGTTACCGCCGGCCGCGCCCAATGCACCACCGATGGCGGCTTCGCCACGGCTGCGTTTGTCGGCACCGACCGCACTACCACCCGCGCCGCCCAAGGCTGCACCGATAGTGGAACCTGTATTGCCGCCTAAAGACTGACCGACGACCGAGCCAAGAACCCCGCCCAATGCGCCGCCGACACCTGCTTCGGTGGTGCCGCCTGCCGACGCAAAACCACTGACCAGGCCAAGGGACAACAAGAGAATCTGGGAGAACTTCATAGAGGAGCCTCAAAGGGATGACGGCGCCGATCCTGAGGCTGTGTAACAAGCGTGACAATCGAAATCCGACGAATAACACGACTTGTATACAATTTCGCAAGTTGCTGTTTTGTATGCGGAACTTAACCGATTTTCGCCGGTCTTTAACTACTTCGGACAGGCCGCTTTTGTGAAAAAGCGGCCTTTTTTGTGGGCGATTGAAATGCAAAAACGAAGAGATCGCAGCCTTCGGCAGCTCCTACAGTGATCCCTGTAGGAGCTGCCGAAGGCTGCGATCTTTTGATCTTGTGTTAAGCCGACTTGGCCATGATCAACCCGGTCTCGCTCGCCGCTTCCAACCGGATCGCAATGAACTTCGATGTCGGCGTATGGCTGCCATCCCCGGTGCTCTCCAGCGGCACCAGCGGGTTCACTTCCGGATAGTAAGCCGCTGCTTGCCCCGCCGGAATATCAAACGACAACAAGGTGAAGCCCTTCACCCGACGCTCGCGACCATCGTCCCACAGCGACACGATGTCAGCCTTCTGCCCCGGCCGGAAGCCCAGACGAATGATGTCCGCCTCGTTGGCGAACAACACATCACGCTGACCCTTCACCCCGCGATAACGATCGTCGAGGCCATAAATCGTCGTGTTGTACTGATCGTGGGAACGCATCGATTGCAGGATCAAATCCGGCAGTTGCCCGGTGGCGCGGGTGCGTTCGTGCACCAGATCCTTGGGCAGCATGTTCGCACGGAAATTGGCGCGGCCCGACGGCGTGTTCCACTTGCGCGCGCCGGCGCTGTTGCCGAGGTAGAAACCGCCCGGGTTTTTGATTTTCTCGTTGAACTCTTTGAAATTCGGAATGGTGTCGGCGATCAGTTCGCGAATGCGTCCGTAATCGGCTACCAGCCAATTCCAGTCCACCGGCTTGCTGCCCAAAGTGGCGGCAGCGATGCCGGCGATGATCGACGGCTCCGAACGCATCTGGTTCGACAGCGGCTGCAACTGGCCGTTGGAGGCGTGCACCATGCTGAACGAGTCTTCGACAGTGACGGCTTGCGGGCCTTCGGTCTGGATGTCGATGTCTGTACGACCGAGGCACGGCAGGATCAGCGCGTCTTTACCGTGCGCCAGGTGGCTGCGGTTGAGTTTGGTGCTGATCTGCACGGTCAGGTCGCAATTGCTCAGCGCTGCGAATGTACGCGGGCTGTCTGGCGTCGCTTGCGCGAAGTTGCCGCCCAGACCGATGAAAACTTTGGCGCGACCTTCGGCCATCGCATGGATCGCCTCGACCACGTTATGGCCGTTATGACGCGGCACCTTGAACTGGAAGCGACGCTCCAGCGAGTCGAGGAACGCCACCGGCGGACGCTCGTTGATGCCCATCGTCCGGTCGCCCTGTACGTTACTGTGACCGCGCACCGGGCACAGACCGGCACCCGGTCTGCCGATGTTGCCGCGCAGCAGCATCAGGTTGGATATTTCCTGGATGGTCGGCACCGAATGGCGATGCTGGGTGATGCCCATCGCCCAGCACATGATCACGTTTTTGCCTTTGGCGTACATGCGCGCGGCTTGCTCGATCTCGACCAGCGTCAGGCCGGATTGCTCGACGATCTGCTCCCACGATGTGTCGTCGACGACACCGAGATACTCCAGCACGTTGGCGCTGTGTTCATTGAGGAAGTCGTGATCGAACACGGCAGGTTCGCCAGCCTTTTGTGCGTCGCGTTCCCATTGCAGGAGAAACTTGGCCATGCCGCGCAGCACCGCCATGTCACCGCCGAGTGCCGGACGGAAATACGCGGTGTTGGTCGGCTTGTCGCCGTTGGTGAGCATTTCGATCGGGTGTTGCGGGTGCTGGAAACGCTCCAGTCCACGCTCTTTTAACGGATTGACGCACACCACTTGAGCACCGCGCTTCACCGCTTCACGCAACGGTTCGAGCATGCGCGGGTGGTTGGTGCCGGGGTTCTGGCCCCAGACAAAAATTGCATCGGCGTGCTCGAAATCGTCGAAGGTCACGGTGCCTTTGCCGACGCCAACGCTTTGTGCCAACGCGACACCGCTGGCCTCGTGACACATGTTCGAGCAATCCGGGAAGTTGTTGGTGCCGTAGGCGCGCACGAACAGCTGATACAGATACGCCGCCTCGTTGCTCGCGCGACCCGAGGTGTAGAACTCGGCCAGGTCCGGGCTCGGCAGACTCTGCAGGTGCCGTGCGATCAATGCGTAGGCATCGTCCCAGCTGATCGGCTTGTAGCGATCGCTTTCGGCATCGTAAACCATCGGCTCGGTCAGACGACCCTGATACTCCAGCCAGTAGTCGCTCTGCTCAAGCAGCGAGGTCACGCTGTGTTTGGCGAAGAACTTGGCGTCCACACGGCGCTTGGTCGCTTCCCAGTTCACCGCTTTCGCGCCGTTCTCGCAGAACTTGACCATGCCGCTTTCCGGCGAGTCGCCCCACGCGCAACCCGGGCAGTCGAAGCCGCCATTCTGGTTGGTCTTGAGCATCATGCGCAGGTTTTTCAGGGCGTTGTCGCTGGTCAACCAGGCCTGGGCCACACTGATCAGGGCACCCCAACCACCGGCGGCGCCTTTGTATGGCTTGTAGCGCGGGACAGGTTTTTGGTCGGCTTGATGATGTTGGCTCACGCTTGATTCTCCATCGCGGGGCTATACACCCGCGGCGCACTTTTCTGCGGCAGGTGGATGAGATTGAGGTTGTGTCGACGGGCCCATTGCACGGCAAGGCCCGTGGGCGCGGACAGGCTGACCAGGGTCTGGATGCCGGCGCGCAAGACTTTCTGGATCAATTCGAGGCTGCAACGACTGGTGACAATTGCCAGACCGCCGTTTGTGGATATCTTTTGCCGGATCAGGCCGCCGATCAGTTTGTCGAGGGCGTTGTGCCGGCCAATGTCTTCGCGACCGAGCAGCAACTCGCCGCTGGCATTCATGAATACGGCGGCGTGTACCGCGCCGCAGTACTGGCCTAAAGGTTGAAACGCGCTGATGCGCTGGCGCAGGCCGTCGAGCCAGGCGATCGGTGGCAACGGCGCACCGGGCAGGACTTTCAGCTCAGGCAATGCCTGTTCCACGGCCTCGACGCCACACAATCCGCAACCGCTGGTGCCGGCCATTTGCCGACGTTGTTGCTTGAGGTTCCAGAAGGCTCGGTTGGCGATGGTCACTTGCGCGTATTGCGCGGAGCCGGCGCCGGTCAATTGCAGGTCATAAATGTCGGTCGCGTCCCCGATGATGCCGCTGCCGAGGCTGAAGCCGACGATGAAATCTTCAAGGTCGGTCGGCGTTACCAGCATCACGGCCTGGCTGATGCCGTTGTAGGCGATCGCCAATGCGACTTCCTCGGCCAGCGCGGTGCTGGCCGATTCCTCACGGGGCAAATCGCTGTAGCTGTAGGTCTGGCTGGCGGCGGGCGCGGGCGTTTCAAGTGCAGGCGCCGCGCAGGCTGGGCGCTTGGCGTTCATGGCATCACCGACGGATTGATCAACGTTAAGACTAGGCGCGGCAAGTTGTCGCGTCTAATTGCTACTGTCGATCTATCGATAGATGCCGTCGATCAAGCGCCGCCTGGCGATTGTTGATAAAGCGCAAAACAGGCCTCGGCCAGCGCTGAACGCGGGGCGCCACGCCGCATGATCAGGCCCAGCGGGGCGAGGGTCTGCGCGTTTTCGATCGGTTGCAGACGCAGATGGTCGGTGAGTTTTTCCAGACCGCCGTCCAGCGGCATGATTGCGCAGCAGAATCCGCCGTGCACGGCTTGTAACAATTGATGCACCGCGTCGGTTTGCAGCAACGGCTGCGGGGTCAAGCCACGGCTGTGGAAGTTGTGGTCGATGGACTGACGAAAATGCATGCCGCTGGTGAGCATGCCTAACGGCAATTCGATCAGCGCTTGCCAGCTCAACGGCGCCTCGCCAAAGGTGAAGGTGCGCTGGTCGTAGAGCAGGCCCATGCGGGTTTCGCTGAACGCGTGCGATTCGAAGCGTTCGTTATCCAGCCGATCCAGATAGGACACGCCAATGTCGATGCGATTGTTGGCCAACTGTTCGAGGATCTGCTCGGAACTCAATGCCGACATTTCAAAGCGCAGGTTCGGGTGCGCGGCGTGCAGGCGTTGCAGCAATGGCAGCGGATCGAAGCTCGACAGCGGCACCACCCCGAGACGCAACGTGCCGATGAGGTTGCCGCGACAGGCCGCGGCTTCTGCGTGCAAGCCGTCGTAAGCGGCCATTACCGAACGCGCCCACGCCAGCACGCGCTCGCCGGGCGCGGTGAAACCTTCGAAGCGCTGGCCACGGTTGACCAGTGGCAGATCGAGTTCTTCTTCAAGGTTGCGCAGGCGCATCGACAGGGTTGGCTGGGTGATGTGGCAACGCGCGGCGGCCTGGCCGAAGTGGCGGGTTTCGTCGAGGGCGATGAGGAATTTCAGCTGCTTGATGTCCATCTTCACTCCGGGGGGCTGGCAGGGGTAGGCGATTCTACCGCCTGGCGCCCGGCAGGGTCATTGGTCGGCCAGGAACCGGGTTTGTCCGGCGTGGTCTAGGCTTGGACGTCTGGAACCCAAATCAAGGAGTGTGCGCTATGAGTCTTTTGAGCTTTGTGAAAGAAGCCGGTGAAAAGCTGATCGATCTGCTGACCCCAGGCAACGCCAATGCCAGTGAGCAATTGAAGGAGCACATCAGCAAGGTCGGGCTGGGCAATCCGAATGTGCAGGCGACTGTCGACGGCGACAAGGTCACCGTGACCGGTGAGGTGGCGAGCCAGGAAGAGAAAGAGAAGATTCTGCTGGCCGTGGGCAATATTGAAGGCGTGGGCAGCGTTGATGATCAGATTACGGTGACCGGGCCAGTGGTCGCAGCTGCACGTTTTGTCGTGGTGAAGAAAGGCGATACGCTCAGCGCAATTTCGCTGGCGGTCTACGGCAACGCCAATCAATACAACAAGATCTTTGAGGCCAACAAACCGCTGCTCAAGGACGTCAACAAAATCTACCCAGGCCAGACACTGCGTATCCCTGAATAACCCGCAAACCTGTAGGAGCTGCCGCAGGCTGCGATCTTTTGATCTTGCGGTTTAAAAATCAACAGATCGCAGCCTGCGGCAGCTCCTATACGGGATCAGAGGTTGGCGATCAGGTCGCGGTAATCCTCGACGGCGGCAAACTCGGCGGTGTCCCTCGGTCCTTTGCGGCTGTCGGGCTGTCTGACTGCCAGCAAATGCGCCACACCAAAATCCCGCGCGCTGCGCAAGATCGGCAAGGTGTCGTCGATAAACAGGCTGCGGGCCGGATCAAAACCGATGTCCGCTTGCAAGGCATCCCAGAACTGCGGATTCTCTTTTGGGAAACCGTAATCATGCGAGCTGATCAGCCGCTCGAAGTACGGCGCCAGTTCTATCCGCTCCAGTTTCAGCGACAACGAATCGCGGTGCGCATTGGTGATCATGATCACCCGTTTGCCGGCCCGTTTGATCGCCTCGAGAAAGGTGTCGGCATCCGGCCGCAAGGCGATCAGGTGTGCGGTCTCCTGCTTCAACTCGCGCACTGACAGCTTCAGTTCAGTGCTCCAGAAATCCAGGCAATACCACTGCAACTGGCCGGCATGACGCTGGAACAGCGGCTGTAATTCCATGTCGGCCATCGCCCGGCTGACCCCGTGCAGTTCGGCGTAGCGCTGGGGCAGGTGTTCCAGCCAGAAATGGTTGTCGAAGTGCAGATCCAGCAGCGTGCCGTCCATGTCCAGCAGGACGGTATCGATGTCGGACCAGGGTAAAGAAGGCATGGCAACGTCTCGAGCGGTAGAAAGATATCCGACGTAAACAATCGGGAAAGCCGCGTTATAGTAGCGCGTTCACGCCAAGGAGCTTTGCATGCGCCAGAAACCTACCGTACTCGCCCGCGAGATCGTCGCCACCAGTCGTCTGTTTTGCGTTGAAGAGCTGAAACTGCGTTTTTCCAATGGCGTGGAGCGCACCTACGAACGATTGGTCGGCAAGGGCGCCGGCTACGGCGCGGTGATGATCGTGGCGATGCTCGATGCCGAACACGCGGTGTTGGTCGAGGAATACTGCGGTGGGACTGACGAGTATGAGCTGTCATTGCCTAAAGGTTTGATCGAGCCGGGCGAAGATGTACTGGCGGCGGCCGAGCGCGAGCTCAAGGAAGAAGCCGGTTTTGGCGCGCGACAACTGGAACATCTGACCGAGCTGTCGTTGTCGCCCGGTTACATGAGCCAGAAGATCCAAGTGGTGCTGGCCACCGATTTGTATGAAGAGCGCCTGGAAGGGGATGAGCCGGAGCCGATGCGGGTCGACAAGGTCAACCTGCGCGACTTGTCGATGCTGGCGCAGAACCCGCAATTCTCCGAAGGCCGCGCACTGGCGGCGCTTTATTTGACCCGTGACCTGCTGACCCAGCGCGGGTTCTTTCAGTTATGAGTGAGATGTCGATGAACTTTCCCCATCCGTTGATGGCGCCGGTGGTTGCGCTGGCATTGCAGGCAGGCGACGCGATTCTGCCGTTCTGGCGCGCAGGCGTCGAAGTCACGGCCAAGTCCGATGACTCGCCGGTGACCGCTGCCGACCTGGCGGCACACCATGTGATCGTGGCGGGCCTGACGGCGCTGGACCCAAGCATTCCGGTGCTGTCGGAAGAAGACGCCAACATCGCGCAGAACGTGCGCGCCGGATGGCAGCGCTGGTGGCTGGTGGATCCGCTGGATGGCACCAAGGAGTTCATCAGTGGCAGTGAAGAATTTACCGTCAACATCGCGCTGATTGAAAACGGTCAGGTGGTATTTGGCGTGGTGTCGATGCCCACCAACGGTCGTTTCTATGTCGGTGGTGCGGGTCTCGGCGCATGGCGTTGCGACAAGGACGGCACGCCGGTTTCGATTCAGGTGCGTGACGTGCCTGGGCCGGGTGAGGCGTTTACGGTCGTCGCCAGCCGCCGGCATTCCAGCCCTGAGCAGGAGCGTTTGCTCGCCGGCCTGAGCGCCAGCCTGGGTGAATTGCAGTTGACGAGCATTGGTAGCTCGCTGAAGTTTTGCCTGTTGGCGGAAGGGGCGGCCGATTGCTATCCGCGACTGGCGCCGACTTCGCAGTGGGACACGGCGGCGGCGCAGGGTGTGCTCGAAGGCGCGGGCGGTGCGGTGCTGGATCTGAGCGGTGCAGCGTTCTGCTATCCGCCGCGGGAATCGCTGCTGAATACGTCGTTCCTGGCATTGCCGGCGAAGGCTGCGTGGCGTGCGAAGTTGCTGGAACTCGCGCGCGGTTAAGATCAAAGATCGCAGCCTTCGGCACGTTCCTGTAGGAGCTGCCGCAGGCTGCGATCTTTTGCTTTAACGGTGCAACACGTACTGCCCCGTAAACGTCACCGCATCGATATCACTCCCGGCATTGACGATCCGCGTCTGTAGCACCAACCGCGCCCGCCCATACCGCTGATACATTGCCAAAAACCGTTTCCACATCACCGCATCGGGCGCCGGGCAAATCGCCGTGGCATCGCCCGTCACCGGCAACGGATAACTGATCTGCCCCTCCTGAATCACGATGTGCCCGTCCTCGATCCCCGCTTCCTTCAAGCGCAAATGCAGCCAGCCCCAGCCGGCCAGCACCGCGCCGCAGTAGAGGCTGCCGCCAAACATGGTGCTCTTGTGATTGACGTTGCGGTCCAGCGGCAAATGCAGGCTCAACTGCTGATCACGCCAGTCGAGCACCTTGAGGCCCATGTCCCGGGTCAGCGGGATGTCATGGTGCAGAATGGCTTCCAGAGCGTCGCTGCTGGTGCTCATTCGTTCTCCTCCCCATGGCTGCTGTCGCCGAAGTTCAGGCCGTGCTTGCGCAGTTTGTCGTGCAGGGTCTTGCGCGGAATCCCCAGCGCCTCGGCGAGGCTGCGCACCGAGCTGTGGGAGCGCGCCAGTTCGGCCGCGATCAACGACTTTTCGAAGTTTTCCACTTGCTCGCTGAGGCCCCCATTGATGACCTGCACGGTGCTGGCGCCATGGCCATCGGCGTCACTGTTGTCCAGCGCCAGTTCCAGGCCGAGGGCGAAACGTTCGGCAGCATTTTGCAGTTCACGCACGTTGCCAGGCCAGGTGTGACGCAACAGCAGGGCGCGTTGTGCCGGTTGCAGCTCGTGGGGCGGCAGGCCGTGGCGAGCGCTGGCTTCGTCGGCGTAATGCTGGAACAGCACCAGTGCGTCTTCGCCGCGTTCGCGCAGCGGCGGAATGCGCAGCGGCGCGACGTTGAGGCGGTAATACAAGTCGGCGCGGAAGCGCCCCTGGTCGGCAGCCTGGCGCAGGTCTTCCTTGGTCGCGGCGATGACGCGGATGTCCAGCGGGATCAGCTGATTGCCACCCAGCCGTTCGACGACGCGCTCCTGCAACATGCGCAGCAGTTTTACCTGCACGTCCATGCTCATGCTTTCGATTTCATCGAGAAACAGCGTGCCGCCATTGGCGAATTCGAACTTGCCGATCCGGCGTTTTTGCGCGCCAGTGAATGCGCCGGGCTCGTGGCCGAACAACTCGCTTTCCACCACGGATTCGGCCAGCGCACCGGCGTTGATCGCCACGAACGGGCCGTTACGCCGGCTCGACAGATCATGCAGAGCGCGGGCGACGACTTCTTTGCCGGCACCGGTTTCACCGAGGATCAGCACGTCAGCCTTGGTCGCGGCCAGCGCGCCGATCTGCTCGCGCAGGCGCAGCATCGGCGTTGAATGACCGACCAGCCGCGCGCTCAACTCATTACGATCGCTCAAGGCCAGACGCAGGCTGCGGTTGTCCAGCACCAGCCGGCGCAGGGCCAGCGCGCGGCGCACGCTGTCGAGCAGCGCGTCGCTGGCAAAGGGCTTTTCGAGGAAGTCATAAGCACCGGCGCGCATCGCCTGCACCGCCAGCGGCACGTCGCCGTGGCCGGTGATCAGCAACACCGGCAACTCCGGATCCTGGGCGTGCAATTGGCTGAGCAGTTCCAGGCCGTCCATGCCCGGCATGCGGATATCGCTGACCACCACGCCCGGCCAGTCACGCTCCAGTTGCCCGGCCAGACCTTTGGCTTCGGACAGCGGCAGGATTTTCAGGCCAGCCAGATCCAGGGTTTGCCCGAGGGCCTGACGCAGGTGCGGATCGTCGTCGATCAACACCACCTGAATGCGATTGTCGATGGTCATGCACTTCGATCCTCGGACGGTTGCAGGCTGACCCCGGGCGCACCGGCGCGCAGCCGCAGGGTGATCAAGGCGCCGCCTTGCTTGTGGTTGGCGAACGACAATTCACCGCCGAAGGCGCGCATCAGCGTTTCACAGATGGCCAGGCCCAAACCGAGGCCCTGCGTGCGCGTCTTGGTGGTGTAGAAAGGCTCGCTGGCGCGGCCGAGGGCTTCCATGCAGAACCCCGGGCCGTTGTCGCGAATGTACAGATTGACGCCCTCGGCGGTGGATTCGGCACTCAGCCACAATTTGCGCGGCGGGCCTTTTTCGGTGAGGGCGTCGAGGGCGTTGGCGAGCAGGTTGCCGAGGACTTGGCGCAGTCGGGTTTCCCCGGCCTCGACCCACAGGGTGGCGGCCGGCAGATCGCGGATCAGTTCGACTTCCATGCTTCGGCGTCGTTTGGCCAACAGTGCCAGCGCATCGTCCAGCGCCGGCTGCAGGGCGACGCTTTCCGGGGCGTGGCGATCGCGGCGGGCGAAAGCGCGCAAGTGGGCGATGATCGAGGCCATGCGCCCGGTCAGTTCGCTGATCAACTTGAGGTTGCCGCGCGCGTCGTCGGTGCGTTGATGATCGAGCAGCACCTCGGCGTTCTCCGCGTAGCTGCGGATCGCTGCCAGCGGCTGATTGAGTTCGTGGCTGATGCTCGCCGACATCGTCCCCAGTGCCGACAGTTTGCCCGCCTGCACCAAATCATCCTGGGCGCGGACCAACTCCTGCTGCGCCGTTTCGCGCTCGAGCACTTCCTGTTTCAAGCGCCGGTTGAGGCCTTCGAGATCGCTGGTGCGCTCGGCGACGCGGCCTTCCAGCTCACGGCGCGCCTTGGCCTCGAACGCGATGCGTTCCAGGTAGTGGCGGCGGCGTTGCATCATCAAACCGAGCAGCAACATCACCACCAGCAGCGTGGCGCCGCCGATGGCCACCACCGTGCGCACCGGGCGGTCGATCAGCGTACGCGGGGCGAGGATGCTCACGCTCCAGCCGGTTTCGGCAATGTCGTGGGTCTGGGTCAGCCATGCGCTGGGGCTGAGGTTCAGCGGCCGTGGTTCGCGGGTCGGGTAGGGCTGGATCGCAGTGATCGCGGAGCGCTCGGCATCGCTCAGGATGCGGGTCGAGCGGAAGCGCCATTCCGGGCGTGACGTGAGGATGACCACGCCGTTGTGATCCGTGACCAGCAATTGTTCGGGGGTTTTGCCCCACAGACTTTCGGTGTGGTCGAGGTCGACCTTGATCACCAGCACGCCGACGATTTTTTCGCCATTGCGCACGGCGGCGGCAAAGAAATAACCGCGTTTGGCAGACGTTGTACCGAGACCGAAGAAGCGCCCCAGGCGCCCGGCCATGGCTTCGCTGAAATACGGCCGGAAGGAGAAATTGCGCCCGACAAAGCTGTCATGTTTGTCCCAATTCGACGCCGCCAGCGTCTGGCCGCTGGTGTCCATCAGGTACATGACTTCGGCGCCGGTCTGTGCCGAGATGTTTTTCAGCAGACGGTTGGCATTGCCCTGCGTGACGCCATCGTCCGGCGCCCCGAGCACGGCGCGCAGGGCCGGCAGGTCGCCGAGGATTTGCGGCAACACTTCATAGCGATGCAGGGTGCCCAGCAGGTTGGCGACGTACAGGTCGAGGGTCTGGCGGTTCTGGCCGGCCAGCTCACTGCGGTAATACCGTTCGGCGAGGTGTTCCAGCGGCCACAGCAGCGGCGCCAGACACAGCGCCAGCAGGGCGAGGCTGCGCCAGCGAGGTCTGCGGGGAAGGGTTGGTTTCATGAGCCGGATGCGCCTGGGGTGACAGGCGCATTATGCCTAGGCTCAGGCGAAGACGTCAGCGTCCTTGAACAACGCGGCAGCCTGATCCTTGGCCGACAACTTCGGCGCTTCGTCCAGCTGCCAGTCGATGCCCAGCGCAGGGTCATCCCAGCGAATGCTGCGCTCGGACGCTGGGTCATAGTAATTGGTGGTCTTGTAGAGGAATTCGGCGAACTCGCTCAGCACCACGAAACCATGGGCGAAACCTTCCGGTACCCACAGTTGGCGATGGTTTTCAGCCGACAGGCGCACGGCCACAGACTTGCCGAAATGCGGCGAACTGCGACGAATGTCCACGGCCACATCGAGCACTTCACCGACGGTGACGCGGACCAGTTTGCCCTGAGTGTTTTGCAACTGGTAATGCAGGCCACGCAATACGCCTTTTTGCGAGCGCGAGTGGTTGTCCTGGACGAACTGCGTGTCCAGACCCGTGGCGTCCTGGAACGCCTTGGCGTTGAAACTCTCGTAGAAGAAACCGCGCTCGTCACCAAAAACCTTGGGTTCGATGATCAGAACACCGGGCAGATCGGTGGTGATTACATTCATGAGGATTTCCATAGGCAGGTGTGAATGGCCGACATTCTTGCGCAAAGTGCCGGAGGGCGCGAGTGTTCAGATACAAATATCCGTCTGTGCTGTAACAACCGTTAGGGGTTGCGTCTCGTCAGCAGCAATGGCGATATAAGCGCCTAATAAAATTTCAGGGGTCGTTTCATGCCGCTCGCCACGTTGATTCATCGCGCCAGTTTGCCCAGTCCGCAGGTTTCTGCAGAGCAGGCCCAGCAATGGCTGGCAGAACATTACGGGCTCAGCGGTACGTTGCAGGCGCTCGGCAGTCAGCAGGATCTGAATTATCGCGTCGACAGCCCGCGTGGCCGGTTCGTGCTGAAAATCTGCCGTGGCGATTACGCGCTTGTCGAGTTGCAGGCCCAGCATGCGGGCCTGAAGTTTCTGGCCGAGCATTCGGCGGTGAAGGTGCCACGGGTGATCGCGGCCAATAGCGGCGCCGATCTGCTGTCGCTGCACGTCGGCGGTGAAGCGGTGCATGTGCGCCTGCTCGATTACATCGAGGGCCAGTCGTTGACCCATCTCGATCATCTGGGCCAGGCGGTGGTGGCCGGGTTTGGTCGACTCTGCGGTGAGATGGACCTGGCGCTGGCCGGCTTCGACCATCCGGGGCTGGAGCGCACGCTGCAATGGGATGCGCGCCACGCCAGTGCGCTGATCAGTCATTTGCTGCCGGTCATCAAGGATGAACGTCAGCGGGCATTGATCGCCGCGGCGGCCGAACAGGCCGAGCGACGTTTGCAGCCGTTGCTCGACACGTTGCCGGTGCAGGCGATCCACATGGACATCACCGATGACAATGCGGTGTGGGCGCGCGATGCCGGGCGTCACTGGCAGTTGCAGGGGGTGATCGATTTCGGCGATCTGGTGCGCACCTGGCGCATTACCGATTTGTCGGTGACCTGCGCCGCGTTGCTGCATCACGCGGGCGGCGATCCATTTGTCATCCTGCCGGCCGTGCAGGCGTATCACGCGGTCAACCCGCTGCAACACGAAGAATTGCAGGCGCTTTGGCCATTGATCGTCGCGCGTGCGGCGGTGCTGGTGCTCAGTGGCGAGCAGCAGGTCAGCATCGATCCCTCGAATACCTACAGCCGCGACAACCTCAGCCATGAGTGGGAAATTTTCCGCGTGGCCACGTCGGTGCCACTGGCGCTGATGGAAGCGGCGATTCTTACCGCTGTCGGCCACGCCTTGCCGGCGATCGACAGCGAAGGCTTTGCGCCATTGTTGCCGGGTCTGGTCGGGCGTGAATTTGCGCTGATTGATCTTGGTGTTCTGAGCCCGCATTTCGAGGCCGGTAATTGGGAGCAGGAGGGCATCGATCAGCGGCTGTTGAACGAGGCGGCGGCCGCCCATGGTTTGGCGGCGAGCCGTTATGGTCAGTACCGTTTGTCGCGCACGCGTGTCGACAGCGCCGATGAGCCGGACACATTCCCGCTGCACGTCGAATTGCTTGTGCCGAATGGCACTGCTGTGGAGTCGCCGTTCGCGGGCGTGGTGCATCAGGCGCCTGATGGCGCGCTGCAACTCGACGGCCCGCAGCTCAGCGTTCGCCTGTGGGGCGTGACACCTTCGCTGCACAGTGGCGCGGCGCTGGTCAAAGGCCAGGTGCTGGGCGCGGTCAGCGGGCCTTTGCGTGTGCAGTTGTGCCGAGGCGCGCAACTCAATGCGCCGCTGTTTTGCACGCCATCCCATGCGCCGGCATGGCAGGCACTGTGTCCATCGCCTGCTGCGTTGCTGGGGCTGGCCTGTGATGCCGAGCCGGAGCTGGATGGTAAAACCCTGCTGCAACGGCGCGAGGCCAGTTTTGCCCGCACGCAAAAACACTATTACGTCGATCCGCCGCGCATCGAACGCGGCTGGCGCAATCACCTGATCGACATGCAGGGCCGCTCCTATCTGGACATGCTCAACAACGTCGCGGTGCTCGGTCACGGCCACCCGCGCATGGCGGCGGTCGCGGCACGGCAGTGGTCGTTGCTCAACACCAACTCGCGGTTCAACTATGCAGCGGTCGCCGAGTTTTCCGAACGCCTGCTGAAACTGGCGCCGGAAGGCATGGACCGGGTGTTTCTGGTCAACAGCGGCAGCGAGGCCAATGACCTGGCGATTCGTCTGGCGTGGGCGTACAGCGGCGGTCGCGACATGCTCAGCGTGCTTGAGGCCTATCACGGCTGGACGGTCGGTGCCGATGCGGTCTCGACGTCGATTGCCGACAACCCGAAAGCTCTGGAAAGTCGCCCGGACTGGGTACACCCCGTGACGGCGCCGAACACCTATCGCGGTGAATTCCGTGGCCTCGATTCGGCGCCGGATTACGTGCACAGCGTTGAGCATCAGTTGCAACAGCTCGCTGAGCAAAAACGCCAATTGGCCGGGTTTATCTGCGAGCCGGTGTACGGCAATGCCGGTGGCATCTCGCTGCCGCCGGGTTATCTGCAACAGGTGTATGCCTTGGTGCGCGCGCAGGGCGGGGTGTGCATTGCCGACGAAGTACAGGTCGGTTATGGGCGCATGGGCCACTTCTTCTGGGGCTTTGAAGATCAGGGCGTGGTGCCGGACATCATCACCATGGCCAAAGGCATGGGCAACGGCCAGCCACTCGGTGCGGTGATTACCCGCCGGGAGATCGCCGAGGCGCTGGAGGCCGAGGGTTATTTCTTCTCGTCGGCGGGTGGCAGTCCGGTCAGTTGCCAGATCGGCATGGCGGTGCTCGATGTCATGGAGGAAGAAAAACTCTGGGAGAACGCGCAGGTGGTCGGTGGCCACTTCAAGGCGCGGCTCGAAGCGCTGATCGATAAACATCCGCTGGTGGGCGCGGTGCATGGTTCCGGGTTTTATCTGGGGCTTGAGCTGATCCGTAATCGCGAGACATTGGAGGCGGCGACCGAGGAGACCGCCGTGCTCTGCGATCGCCTGCGCGAGCTGGGGATCTTCATGCAGCCGACCGGCGATGATCTGAACATTCTCAAGATCAAGCCGCCGATGGTGACGTCGCGCCGCAGTGTCGACTTCTTCGTCGACATGCTGGATCGGGTGCTCACCGAGGGCCTCTGACACTCACCCCATGTAGGAGCTGCCGAAGGCTGCGATCTTTTGATCTTGTCTTTCAATAGCAAAATCAAGAGATCGCAGCCTTCGGCAGCTCCTACATGGGTACGGTTGTAATTCGATTTGTATCGGCTTTCTGCGCGCTAAATTAGACGAAATGCATTTTCGTAGCTTCTAAAGCCGATATTTATCGGCTATAAAGTCGCCATTGCTCCGGCTTGGCGATCGCTTGTCCGGTGCGCGCGTTTTTCTTTTCGGTCGAATGGTCGACCGCCAAAGTACTTGCCCGGAGATGATTGATGAGCCGTATCGTTACCGTTGCTGCCACTCAGATGGCCTGTTCGTGGGATCTGGAAGCCAACCTCGAAATCGCTGAAAGGCTGGTGCGCGAAGCCGCTGCGAAAGGCGCGCAGATCATCCTGATTCAGGAGCTGTTCGAGGCGCCGTACTTCTGCCAGAAGCCGAACCCGGACTACCTGCAACTGGCGACGACGGTGGAAGACAACGTCGCGATCAAGCATTTCCAGAAAGTCGCCAAGGAACTGCAAGTGGTGCTGCCGATCAGCTTCTACGAGCTGGCCGGCCGCGCACGTTTCAACAGCATCGCGATCATCGATGCCGACGGCAGCAACCTCGGGATTTATCGTAAAAGCCACATCCCGGATGGCCCGGGCTACCACGAGAAGTATTACTTCAACCCGGGCGACACCGGTTTCAAAGTGTGGAACACCCGTTACGCGAAAATCGGCGTGGGCATCTGCTGGGATCAGTGGTTCCCGGAAGCCGCGCGGAGCATGGCCCTGCAAGGCGCGGAAATCCTCTTCTATCCAACGGCAATTGGTAGCGAGCCGCACGACAAGACTATTTCGTCGCGCGATCACTGGCAGCGTGTGCAACAGGGCCATGCCGGCGCCAACCTGATGCCGCTGATTGCCAGCAACCGCATCGGCAACGAAGAACAGGACGGCTACGACATCACGTTCTACGGCTCGTCGTTCATCGCCAACCAGTTCGGCGAAAAAGTGCAGGAGCTGAATAAAACCGAAGAAGGTATTCTTGTGCACACTTTCAACCTCGACGAGCTCGAACATATTCGCAGCGCGTGGGGTTCATTCCGTGACCGCCGTCCGAACCTGTACGGTGCGTTGAAAACCCTCGACGGTTCCCTGGAGTCCTGATCCCGATGACCACATTGAAAAGTACCCCGCGCGCCGACGGCTTTCACATGCCGGCCGAGTGGGCGCCGCAAACGCAGACCTGGATGATCTGGCCCGAGCGCCCGGACAACTGGCGTCTGGGTGGCAAACCGGCGCAAGCCGCACACGCAGCGGTGGCCAAGGCCATCGCGCGCTTTGAACCAGTGACCGTGGCCGTGTCCGCCGGCCAATACGAAAACGCCCGTGCACGCCTCGACGTGCCGAATATCCGCGTGGTCGAGATGTCCAGCGATGACGCCTGGGTACGCGACAGCGGTCCGACCTTCGTCATCAATAACAACGGCGAAGTGCGCGGTGTGAACTGGGACTTCAACGCTTGGGGCGGTTTCGACGGCGGTCTGTATTCGCCGTGGAATCGCGACTCGCAGGTCGGCGGCAAGATCCTCGAGATCGAACGCAGCCCACGCTATCGCACTGAAGGTTTTGTGCTCGAAGGCGGGTCGATTCACGTCGACGGCGAAGGCACGCTGATCACCACCGAAGAATGCCTGCTCAACCGCAATCGCAACCCGCACCTGGGCCGCGAAGAAATCGAAGCGGTACTGAGCGCCAATCTGTCTGTGGATAAAATCATCTGGCTGCCGGACGGTTTGTTCAACGACGAAACCGACGGTCATGTGGATAACTTCTGCTGCTACGTGCGTCCGGGTGAAGTGCTGCTGGCGTGGACCGACGATCCGCAGGATCCGAACTACCCGCGCTGCCAGGCTGCGATGAAAGTCCTGCAAAGCAGCACCGACGCCAAGGGTCGCCCATTCACGGTGCACAAAATGCCGATTCCGGGGCCGCTGTACGCGACCGAAGAAGAGTGCGCCGGGGTCGATCCGGTGGACGGCACGCAAGAGCGCAATCCGTCCGTGCGCCTGGCCGGTTCCTACGTGAACTTCCTGATCGTCAACGGCGGCATCATCGCGCCGAGCTTCGACGATCCGATGGACGCTGGGGCGAAAGAAATCCTGCAGAAGCTGTTCCCGCAGCACGAAGTGGTGATGGTGCCGGGCCGCGAACTGTTACTGGGTGGCGGCAATATCCACTGCCTTACCCAGCAGCAGCCCGCGCCGCACAAAGAGTGAGTTGAGTCGTAACAGCTTGAGTTGATTAATAAATCAGCCGGGCAATGATTAGCTCGCTATATATCAACCGAGGCCCGCACTCCGACAGGATGGCGGGCTTCTTTGTATCCACTTGTCGACAACAGAGAAACATTGGCATAGCTCTTGTATTCATCACCCGTGCACTAGGGAGGGGGAAGAACTTCAACAGTTCTGTCATAAACCTTGGATAACGTAGCCGCTCATGAACGGGGAGAGAGCGCTGAAATGAACGCCGAAGTGAACGTAGTCAGCGAGCGGACGTTGCATCCCATGGCCGTAAATGGCGAATCGCTGCAGATTGTCGCGCACTGGTTGAAGTCCAATGGAACGCGTCAGATCAGGGAACCTGATCCGCGCCGGATGATGATCGAGCGTTACCCCGCTGGCCTGTTCAGCGAGGCCGAACTGGAAGCGTTATGGGCTGTGATGGAAGGATAAGAACAACAACAGGGATTGGTAAAAGCGCTGCCGGGATGGCGGCGCTTTTTTATGCACGAAAGAAAAGATCGCAGCCTGCGGCAGCTCCTGCATTGAGATGTACATTTCCCTGTAGGAGCTGCCGCAGGCTGCGATCTTTTGATCTTGTTTCTTAAAAGCTATAAGTCCCGGTCATCACGACGCTACGCGGCGCCCCCGGCTGAATCTGATACTGGCTGGTCGCCGACGCGTAGTAATCACGGTCGGTGATGTTGTTCAGTGCCGCCCGCAAATCCCAATCCTTCATCCGGTAACCCACCAACGCATCCCAGCGGCCATATCCCGGCAATACGGTGGTGTTGGCGTTGTCGGCATAACGCTGGCCAACCAGGGTCAGACCGGTTTCGCCGTACCAACCCATCTCCGGTTTCCAGGTCAGGAACAGGCTGCCGTTATGCTTGGCGACGTTGTTGATGCGTTTGCCTTCCAGGCCATTGTTGTCCTTCTCGATGGTCGCATCCTGCATGCCGACGCCACCGCGCATGTACCAGTTGCCGACGATGTTGCCGGTCGCGGTCAACTCGATCCCGCGAGAACGTTGCAGGCCCGACAATACGGTCAGGGTCGGGTCGTTGGGATCGGTGGTACGACGGTTGTAGAGTTCCAGGTCATAGATCGCCAGCGTGGTGCTGAGACGGTCATCGAGCCAGTCGCTCTTCACGCCGATTTCTTTTTGCTTGGTCAGCTCGGGACTGAGGTCGTTGCTGTTGCCGGCCGCGCCCGGGGTGATGCCGATCAGGCCACCGCCGACGGGCGAGAAGGTCTTCGACCAAGAGGCGTAGAACGAGTGATTCTGCAGCGGCGTCCAGACCAGGCCCACGCGCGGGCTGGTGCTGTGGCTGTCGCGGTCTTCGGAGATGTTGCGCAGCTTGTTGGTCGACTCGATGTCGAAGGTGTCGTAACGCAGACCGCCGAGCAGTTGCCATTGATCGTTCAGGCGCAGCTGGTCCTGCACGTACACCGCGCGACTTTCGACTTCGGTATGGCTGCTGCTGGAAACCTGCATGCTGCCGGTGTGGCGCAGGTCGCGATTGGGGCTGTAGAGGTCAAGCGACGGCACGGGGCGTGCGCCCGGGGTTCTGCCGGTGGCGGCGTTGTACAGCGTCGGGTCGCGGCGCTGACTGCCGGTTTCAACGCCGGTGAGCAGGCGATGCTCGAGGCCGAACGTATCGAAACCACCTTCCAGTTCGAGGTTGTTGTAGATGTTGCGAGTGGTCAGATCCTGCTGCCAGTGCTGGCGTGTAACCTGGCGGGTGGCCGGGGTGAAACCGGTCAGGTAAGTGTTGTCGAAATCGCTGTCGAGCTTGAACACGCCGAGGGTCTGGCGCAGCTGCCAGTTGTCGTTGATTTCGTAAGTGAGTTTCGAGCGCAGCGACTGCGACTTGTCGTCGATAAAGTCGTGATCGTTGCCATAGGTCGTGTCGCGACCGACATCCGCCGGGCGCCCGTTGACGCCGGGAATGCCGCGATCCGGGGTGCGGTTGTAACGGCTGTATTCGTACTGCACCAGCCAGTTCAGATCCGGCGTCAATTGCCAGCTCATCGACGGCGCGAACAGTTGGCGATTGCCGCTGACGCCGTCGCGGAAGCTGTTTTCATCCATGTTGCCCATGTTCAGGCGCAGGCTGATGTTGTCGCTCGGGTCGGTGCTGAGGTCTGCGTAAAGGCTGCGCAAATCTTCGCTGCCGCCCTGGGCTTCGAGGGTCGAGCGGCGGCCGGCTTCCGGCGTCTTGCTGACGCGGTTGACGATCCCGCCCTGACTGCCACGGCCGTACAACACGGCGGCCGGCCCCTTGAGCACTTCGACGCGTTCGATATTGTGCAGGTCGCGCTTGTATTGGCTGTCGTCGCGGATGCCGTCCAGATAGAAGTCGTTGCTGGCGTCGAAACCACGGATGCGCAGGCTGTCGAAGCGGGTGTCGGCGCTGCTGCTGACGTTGGGCATGCCGCTCAGAGCGTCGGCGATATCGTTGGTGCCGTAGTCGGCGACGTTCGACGTCTTGATCGAATCAATGGCCTGCGGCACATAACGTACCGGCGTCGAAGTGCGGGTCGCGGTGTTGCTGACTTTTACCCGTGGATCATCGGTTTCGGTTTCGGCAGCGCTGATCGATGTCTCGGGCAATGTTGTAGGAGCAGCGTAGGAAAAACCGGCAGACAGCAGGGCAGAAAGGCCAACGCTGTAGGACGTAAGGCGAAAGGGGGCAGGCATTGAAGAAAACATCCGTAGGATTTTTAGGCTGTAGCGTGTAGGGGTGCGGATGATAATGCTTGCTATTTACTTCCGTTAATTATTCCTGAGAAGTTCCCCTGCGTGATTGTTTCAATTTGTGTCGATGTTGATACAAGTTGGCCGAGCAGACCATTCGCCCGATCCACGAAACAGACTGAAAGCCGTTTTGAGGTTTTTCCGTTTCGGCTGGAGGCATAGTCTCCCGGCATCAATTTTTGCCTGTTGGCTGCCGGAGATGACAGATGATCCTTCACTACATTTACGACCCGTTGTGCGGCTGGTGTTACGGCGCCAAACCGTTGGTGCAGGCTGCGCAAAACGTGCTGCCAGTCGTGGCGCATGCCGGCGGGATGATGAGCGGCGCCAATCGCCAGTGTGTTTCGCCGCAGCTGCGCAATTACGTAATTCCCCACGACCGGCGTATCGCCGAATTCACCGGGCAGCCATTTGGCGAGGCGTATTTCGAAGGTTTGCTGCGAGATCATTCAGCCGTCTTCGATTCGACGCCGCCGATTGCTGCGGTCATGGCAGCCGAATCCATCGACGGTGGCGGTGTGCAGATGCTTGGGCGATTGCAGACTGCGCACTATGTGGAAGGGCGGCGCATTGCCGATTCAACAGTGCTGCTGGAATTGGCGGTCGAGAGGGGTTATGCACAGGAGGACTTCCACATTGCCTTTGAATCGGTCGACACCGAGGCGCACATAAAAGCCAGTCGCCAGTTGCTGGCACAACTGGGCGGCCAGGGTTTTCCTACGTTCGCCCTGGAGCAAGACGGGCAATTCAAACTAGTCGACATCAGTCCCTGGCTGGGGAAGCCGCAACCTTTCGCGGACTGGCTGAAACAATCGATCAGCGTCGATGAGGCCGATGTGACCGCTGCGCTTTGCGGGCTCGAAGGATGCGCTTGAGGGCACTGTATTCACTGGTTGCAGGCATTTCCGTGCAAGGAGTCAGCGCAAAATTTACGTTTCTTAGACGATTTTCGCCTATTTAAAGACGATTCTTGAAATTGACACATAGTTCAGGGCGCGGCTACGATTCGGCCCAACGCCTGTGGCCAACCGCCATGACTCAAAATAATAAGAAGGCCCGCCACGGCATTGTCGTGGGCGGGTCTTTTTGTTTCGGGATGAAAAAAGAGTGCAATAGCGCCGTTTCAGCCGTTCGACACAGCGCGTTTCAACCCGTAATAAGGAAAACAAAATGTTGAACAAGCGAATCAGCCTGATCGCTCTGGGGATGTTGAGCGCCACACAGGCCATGGCTAACGACCAGGCCGAGTCCAAGGGTTTTCAAGAAGACAGCAGCCTCAAAGTGCTGTTGCGCAACGCCTACATCAACCGTGATTACAAAGACGGTAACGACGACAAAGCCGAGTGGGGCCAAGCGGCCATCGGCACGTTCTCGTCCGGCTTCACCCAGGGCACTATCGGTGTCGGCGTGGATGCCTTCGGTCTGTACGCACTGCGTCTGGATGGCGGCAAAGGCCGCAGCGGCGCCGGTGGTATCGACTTCTTCAAGCAAGACAACGGCAACGTTGCCGGCCAGCACGGCGATGCCGCCAACGATCTGGCCAAGGCTGGCGCAGCGGTCAAATTCCGCTTCTCCAACACCGTGCTGACGTACGGCGACCAGATGCCGGCACTGCCGGTGCTGAACTATGACAACTCGCGTCTGTTGCCGGAAAGCTACACCGGTACTTTGATCACTTCCCGTGAGATCAAGGGCCTGGAACTGAACGCCGGCCGATTCACTGCCGAATCGCGCAAGAGCGATGAAGGCCGTGACAGCGGTGGTCTGAAGTCGATCAACGTGTTGGGCGGTAGTTACCAGTTCACTGAACACTTCAAAGGTGCGTTGTACGCTTCCGACGTTGAAGACGTATTGAAGAAACAATACGTGAACGCCAACTACGTGTTGCCGTTCAACAAGGATCAATCGCTGACCTTGGACTTCAACGGCTACCGCACCAAGCTGGACAACTCCTATGTCCGCGAAAACGGTGTGACCGGCGACGACAACAAGATCTGGAGCCTGGCAGCCACTTTCGCCACCGGCCCACACTCGTTCACCGTGGCGCACCAGCGCTCCACTGGCGACAGCAACCTGGGCTACGCCTACGGCGGCTACCAGAAAGATCAAAACCGTGTCGGCGATGGCGGCAACACCATCTACCTGGCCAACTCCTACTGGTCGGACTTCAACGCTGAAGACGAACGCAGCTGGCAGTTGGGCTACGGCCTCGACTTCGGCGCATTCGGCGTACCGGGCCTGAGCTACAACTTCGCTTACGTGCGTGGCGACAACATCACCACCTCAACCAGCACCGGTGGCACCGAGCGCGAGATCTTCAACCAGTTCAAGTACGTCGTGCAAAGTGGCCCGGCCAAAGACCTCAGCGTGAAACTGCGCAGCTCGATCCTGCGCGTGTCGCAGAAGTCCAGCGAGTACAACGTGGGCGGCAACGAAGTGCGTGTATTCGTGGATTACCCGATCAACATCTTCTGATGCCCGATCCGGTGTAAGAAACGTGAAAAAACTCCGACTGGTTCGGAGTTTTTTTTCGACGGTTTTTCGATGAAAACCGGAAAAAACCCGAGTTTTTGTCATGTAAAAGTTGTTTTTAAGTCGCTTCAATCACCGTTTCAAACAGGGCTTTAAATGCCTCAAATTCTTTCTCATGGACGCAAATTCTCCACCTAATAGATTAGGCCGCTCAACGCAGCGGAGAATTTGGTAATGATCGTTTTGAACAGAGAAGTGGGCGAATCGCTACGGCGCGACAAATATGTCAACGTCCAGGGTGGTGACTTCAATCTCTACGGTCATTTTGCCGACTTCGTCAGACTGACCAAAAGTTGGGAAAACATGGAGCCTGACAGCTACTACGGTCAGGCCGAAGCCGGCATGCGTTACCGTCGTTACAGCGACTTTGAATACAACCCGAAAACCCGCGAGCTGACGCAACTCGAGCATCGCGCGTACGTGCAATCGAAAGAGAACAACGCCTACGTTGGCGGCCTGGTACGACACTTCCAGGACTTCTCCGATGAAGTGATTTCTTCGCCGGTAATGCGCAGCCTGATCGACACCGATTTCGAAGTGTACAAAAGCGTGTTGCCGGAAGAGCTGCACGATGAAATCTGGCAGTGCCAGATCCATCAGATCCGCATCGAGATCAAACCCGGCAAACAATTGGAAATTACCCCTGAAGGCATTCACTGCGACGGTTACCCGTTCAGCGGCGTGCACTTCTGGGGCCGCAACAACGTCGAGGGTGCGGAGAGTCGTCTGTACGACATCCACGAGCATCAACTGGCGTCGACCACTTACGAGGAAATTCTCGACACTACCTACTTCCTCGACCGCGACATGCGCCACTACGTGACCCCGGCGCGCAACAGCCACACCCATGCCATGGCGTATCGGCAGATTCTGGCGATTTCTTTCTCGCGGCCCGGGACCGCTTTCGACATTGTTCGCTAATCAGATCACCCCAATCGATGGCGTCGAGTGCTCGACGCCTGTGGTGCTGCGACGTGCCACGGCCAAGGATGCGCAGCGCATGGAGCGCTTCTTCCGCCAGTTCGACGAAGTGTCCTTCTGTGAATGGCAGGACGCCAAGTGCCTGCGCGGCGTGCTGATCCAGAAAACCACGACGGCCTATCTCGCCTTCGACGTCGCCGGCGAAATCGTCGGCGCGGTGCTCGGTGGCATGCTCGGCAGTCGCGGCACCATCAATCATCTGGCCGTCAGCCCGCGCTATCGCAGCCAGGGCGTCGGTCAACGTCTGGTTGAAGCGGCGTCGTCCGACATGAAGCGTGTCGGTGTGTTGCGGATGTTTCTGTTTGTCGACGATGCTAACCTCGCGGGCAAGCGTTTTTGGACTGCCCAGGGTTTTTGCGAGCCCCACGGCGAACGGACTTTTGAGAGGGATCTATGAATGAAAGGTCCGGCAGTGCGCCGCTGATGGTCACCCATCAGCCGTCGCGCACGTTTGCCGAAGCCAGCCCGGTGGTCGCCGGCTACTTCACGGTGTCATTCGTGTTCGGGCTGATGGCCGTCAACGCCGGGTTGCCGATGTGGCTGCCGGTAGCGATGTGCTTGTTCGTGTATGCCGGCGCATCACAATTCGCCGCGCTGGCGCTGATCTCCAGCGGCGCCTCGTTGACCACCATTGTGCTGACCACGTTTCTGATCAACGCGCGGCACATGCTGATGTCGGTGTACATGGCCAAGGCCCTGCGCGCACTCGGTTTGAGTCGCATGGAACGTTGGGCATACGCCGGTGGCCTGACCGATGAATCCTTCGCCTTCCACAGCGTCAAGCTCGGCACCGGCGCACCAGTCAACGTGCGCTATCTGATCGGTTTCAACCTGTTCTGCCACACCTCGTGGGTGCTCGGCGGTTTGCTTGGCGCGGTCTGCGCGCAGTACGCGGCGCACCTGATCAAATATCAGCTCGACTACGCACTGACGGCGATGATGCTCTACGTGCTGGTGTCGCTGTGCAACACGCGCAACAAACTCATCGCCGCCGGGGCCGCGGTGATTTGCATGGGCGCACTGAGCCTGGTCGGCAGCTCGCCATTCAACGTTTTCATCGCCACGTTTGTGGGCTGCGGAGTGGGTGTATGCCTGACCAAACGTTCCTGATTCTGGTGGTCGCGCTGATGATGGCCGTGACCTTCCTGCCACGCGCCTTGCCATTGCAAGTGAATACCGAGCACTGGCCGCCGTTTGTTGCGCGGGCGCTGGAATACTTGCCGGTGGCGATCGTCGCTGCGATCAGCCTGACTCCCTTGTTGATCAAGGATCAGCACATACAGCTCGATCGCCCGGAATTCTATGCCGCGATTCCGACGTTGCTATGTGCGTATTTCAGCAAAAACCTCTTTCTCAGTGTGGCGGTTGGGACGGCTGCGTACATTGCGCTCGGCTCGTTCATGTAGCGGTAGATCGACGACGTCACTCAACGCCTGGCTCGACAACTCCGGATTGTTCACCGCCAGGCGTACCTCGAGGAAATCCTCGAAACCGGGGAAAATCGTCAGGCCGTTCTTCTGCGCGGCCTCACGCGAAACCATGCCGACCGCGTCCATTTGCGTGATCAGCGACAGCGTCAACGTTTCACTGCACGAATAGACCATGCGCTGGCCGTTCTCGTGATTGCCCAGACCGGCGTCGAGAAAGCGCAAAAAGCTGTGGGAATAAGGACAATCTTCCGCAGGACGCACCTGAAACTTGTTGCCCAGCAACGTCAGTGGATCGTTTTCCTGGCCGCAATGCGCGCCGACCACCTGCACCTGAACATCCGGCAAGACAATGCTCGGCAACCCCGGCCGCTGCGGGCCGATCAGCACCGCAAGGTCAAAGTCTTCGTTCTTCAGCTTACTGAGGTTTTCCATCGACTCGGCATAACTGAATTCCATCTGATAATCGGGGAACACCTCGATCAGGCGCCCGATCATTCGCCGATTGAAATCAGGCGACAACGTGTTGTTCAGCGCCACCTTCAACGTACGTTGGCCCGGCACCTTCAGCGCCTCGACCTTTTCTTCCATCTGTCGCGTGGCAATCAGCACTTTGTCCATATAAGGCGTCAGCTCAGTGCCTTGCGGCGTCAGCGTCAGCCCTTTGTTGGAACGACGAAACAAGCGGAAACCGAACTGCTCTTCGACCTTGTTCAACTGCGCGGCCAGCGCCTGCACAGTCAGGCACGAATGCTCGGCTGCGGCCGACAACGAGCCGGTCTGCACGATGCGCATGAGGTTGCGTAAGGTTCTGCTATCCATGGGTAATGCCCTCTAAAGTGGGCTGGGTATTGTTGTTTACGAGACCGCCGGTCCGGCGGCCATATGCTGGGTATATTCCTGCACCTGAGCATAGTTGTCGCGGGTTTAGTAGCGAATTGATGTCCCTGCCGATGGCTGGAGGCTGACACAGGATCGGGGTTTTTGGGGGGATGGGGGTGATGGGGGTCAAAAAAAGTGCGTGGTTTTGGTGCGAGGGGGCGATTTTTCACGGGGAAAAGGCTGACAACGTTAGTGGTATTGGCCTGCGAAATACGTGGATGCGTCCTAGGCGAACTTGCGACCGAGCTGATAGCGGCGAATTGTTAAAGCAGATGAAGTGGCAGCGTCGAGACATCGAGCCTATGTGGCTGCGGATCTGAATGAGGTGAGCGAAGTGATTGCATCACAAGAAGCGGTTGATCTGGACTGCCCAAATGGCACCCGGCGGCACCAGGTTATTGAGATTCGAGAGCGGCCTTCCGTTGCACGAATCCCTACGGATAAGACAGCTCAAGCGATGTTGGAAGCACTGAATATTCTGCAGCGGTTTGAGTCGGTCGACGGAATGCTCAAATAATTGAGGCAATAAAAAACCGACATCGCTGTCGGTCTTTTTTTACTCCCCAAATAGGGAAAGAGGTCTCACCCGGGCACTGATCCTCAGGTCATCAGTGGGGTTCCTAACGCCGACTATCGCCACCTGATGGCAGTCGGTTTCGCGCTCTTGGGCCGATTCTCGGCATCGCGAGTAAAACTGTCAATCCGGAGCTAGGTCATTGTTACTACGCTTGCGAATCAGATTTATAGATTGGTTCATATCTGTACTAGTATTAAAGCAAGCCAAATCAGGAGAGGCGCAATGACTACCTCATCCCAAGCCCTCACTCCACGCGAACAACTCGACGCCCCCGAAGCTGGTCGCGTTGCGCTGAAGTTCTTCTTCAACCTCATGGAGCGCTGGGGCTGCAGCGCTGAGCAGCAACGCACATTGCTGGGCGGTGTAGGTAACACCACGTTCTATAAATACAAACACCTGCCGAACATACGTCTGCCTAACGATACCCTTGAGCGCATCTCTTATTTGATGGGCATTCACAAGGCGTTGAGCATCATCTTCAGCAACAGCCGTGAGCGCGCGTACACATGGGTCAGTAGTCCGAACACCGCGGCGCCGTTCAATGGGCAAACGGCGCTGGATTACATGCTGGCCGGGCGAGTGGTCGATATCGCCGATGTACGCCGCTACCTCGATGGGGTGCGCGGTTGAAGGCGCTCGATTTGGTTGATGTGGCCTGGCCGCGAGTCTATCGGATCGTCAACAGCAGCTTCCCGCCGATCGCGTTGTTCGAAGACGTGCTCGATCCCGAAGATCTGGAAGTTGCCTACGCAATTGAAGCGCTGACCAATGATCGGTTGATAGAGCAGGCCGGGGTTCTCGCCCGAGTGCGGCCCGAAGATCGACTCTCTGGCCCCGGCTCTACTCCGGTGATGGCTGCGTTCACCCACATCGGCAAACGCAGTCGTTTCTGCGACGGCACCTTCGGTGTTTACTACGCCGCGAGCAGTCAGGCTGCTGCGATCGCCGAGACCTGTTATCACCAGGAGCGATTTCTTGCGGCGACTCAAGAAGCTGATCTTGAGTTGACCATGCGCACTTACGTCAATCGGGTGGTTAAACCGTTGCACGATATTCGTCACGATCACCCCGAGCTGCACAATCCGGATCCGGACGCTTATGGGCCGTCTCAACTATTCGCCCGGCAGCTACGCGAAACAGAGTCGTGGGGACTGCTTTACAACAGCGTTCGCCTGCCGGGCCATGAATGCATCGCCGCGTTCCGGCCGCCTGCGGTGTCGATTCCAAAGCAGGGCAAGCATTTGCGGTATGTGTGGAGTGCGACTCAGCAGAAGATTTCGTTTGTGCTTGAGATCAGTCAGGTCTGAAACGCATAAGCCCTCGCATCGGCGAGGGCCTGAAACCGGCGTTTACATCAACGGCTTGTCCGGCGGCGCATCCATCACTTTCACTACATCATCGATCAGCGCTTTGCTTAACTCCTGCAGATACTGCGAGGCATAAGCGTGAAGATCAGGGTCTCGCGAGATTGAAGTGTCCGCAGTGAGCAAACGTGAGATGTGAAGCAAGTGGGATGCGTGGGAAAGGGCGGCTATTACCGGCACACCACGGTTGGTGCGGAACATCGCTTGATTGGATTGAAAGGAAAAGTGGGTGAGGCCGAGTGTTTTCAGATCTTGAGAATGGGTCATTTCGCTTCACCTGCAGTTCGAGAAGGGCGGCGTGAAGTGACCGGGGTTACTGACGGATCAATGGCTTTCATTTGTGAACTCCCTGTATCAAATGAGAGCTGCCAATACGTTATCAGACGAATGGGTGGCAGCTATGCGCGGGCTGATAAACCGGAGATACAGGAACCCGGCAGACCCGAAGGTCTCCCACGCACAGCCGCCATTGCACGGTAATGCAGACACAAAAAATGCGCCGGCAAACGTGAGTTGGGGCGCTGGTGCGCCTGTATCTTACGCGGGTTATCAGGCCCGGTCGCTGAATTGGCAGCGACGGGTTTGACGGTAGCTTGGGGAAGAGCCGATGCACAATCGTGGCCAGTAATGGCTTTGCCTGGCTTCTCGTTACAGCAGATTTCTCAGGATTTCGCGGCATGTGTTTTGTCGGTGACGACTTGTCCTTAACCTTTTCTAAGCAACAAAACGAGGAGATCAGCGATGGTCGTTGAATTGGAGCAATTCCAGCAGGACTTACTGGAGTCTGTACGTCAGATGAAGGCCGGTGAGGCCGCGCGCGTAACGCAGATGCTGCCCTCTGCGGCGGAGAAACAAAGCGTCGAGGCATCAAGCACTCTGGACTGGGAAACCGCGTTGCCATTGACTCCGCCAGTTCAGTGAGCTGAGAAACACTGCTCATGCAATTACGCTTTTTTATGGGCGCACCAAAATTATTGCCAGTTCATAATTTGGCATAAAAGCGGAAATTCGGGCGTTTTGGGCAAAAGCCGTGTTTTGTGGGAGAAGGGCGTCTGGCGATTAGATCGATGTGTGCGGAGGAGAGGCGCTATTTCTACTGAAGCAGAAACGCTGCCAAAAATATAAACACCCCAGAAACAACGAAGCCCCTGCATTTCTGCAGGGGCTTCGTTTTGTATGGTGCCGGCACCAGGAGTCGAACCCGGGACCTACTGATTACAAGTCAGTTGCTCTACCAACTGAGCTATACCGGCGTGTGGGCGACGATTATAGCGACTGGATAATTTCTGTAAACCCCTGAATTCAGACTATTTTTGCATCTCTGTAAATCAAGCCTTTCTCAGTACATTTCGCAGCGTTCGCACTGCCTTCACAGTCCGACTGTTTTGCAGGGCAAACAACTGCGCTTCGGCCTGTTCGGCGCGGTGCAGGGCGGTGGCGAGTTGTTGGGTGGTGTCGAGTTGTTGGATGGTGTCGAGTTCGCCGGGGCTCAGTGGGTGGGCGAGGGCATGGCCTTGGCACAGCCGGAAATTGTCGAGATTGCAGGGCGGGAGGTCGAAGGCCGGCTTGATGCTCAGGTGTTCTTCGGCCAGGAACCACGTGTTGAGGCCATCGAACAGGACCGACTGGTAGCCAGCGTCGGTGACCAGGTGTTCCCAAGTGTGATCGCGCAGCCATGGGGTTTCGATGACGATGATCCATGGGCGGAAGCGGCTGAAGTCCATGCCGCGCAGGACGGTTTCTTCGTGGCCTTCAACGTCGATTTTGAGGAAATGGATCGGCCGATCGGCAGCATATTGTTCGCAGATGGAGGTCAGTGTGCGGGCTTCGACGGTGAGGCTGCGCACCTTCATGCCTAGGTCTTTGCGTTGCTGGGCGACGGCTGGGTCCGCGGTGGAGAGGCCGGTGCCGGGGATGCCGTAGAAGTGCTTTCGCCAGGTTGGTCGCTGGCGACGCATTGCACGGTGGTATCGCGCGGGCGTTGCTGGCACAGCGCGTCGTAGTAATCCTGCATCGGCTCGACGTTGACGCCGTGCCAGCCGTGATCGTAGAAGGCTTTGGTGACCGAGTCGTGGCTCGGGTCATTGGCGCCGACATCGATGTAGAAACCGTGTTCGAACTGCTTGAGTGCGCGCCACAGGCGGACGTCTTCAAAATTCTGTGCATAAGAAATGAACGTCACGGTCGCTTCCTGTCGGTCAGATTTTTCTTGTTTGAATGTGCGCTGCCGGCGCGCTGCGTACCTGTATAGCAAGGGTTACAAGGCGCTGCAATTATTCGCTGGGCGCTGCTGATTTTCGGCGGTTATGTCGTTTTGATTGGCGGCTTATGCACAACTGAGTAGCCCGAATACGCGCTTAGGCCAGTTTTTGTGGATGCGTTCTCATTTTGTTCGCAAATCCCTGTTTTATTGGTTTTTTCTTTATGTGAACAAAAAATGACCAGAGCTGTTTCAGCGCCGAAACAGGCGTGGATATTGGATCCGAGCAAAATCCATCAACAGAGTTATCCACAGGCTGGCGGTGGTTTATTCGCGTTCTGCCAACAATAGAAAATTGCGCGGCGTCAGCGCTGATTCGCAGAAAGTGCCGAGGCGTACGACGTATCCCTGTTCAGCGAGGAAAAGTGCCCGATCAAGGCTCAGCCAAAGCTCTAGCGGTCGTCGGAATAATCCGCGCAGCAATTCCAGATTGCGCACTTCGGCCAATCGTTGCCAACCGGCTGATTCCAACGCTGCCCAATCAGGCGTGCCAACTGTGGATAACTCTTTTAGATCGGCCAGATTGTGGCAGTAATCGTCAAAGGATTTATCCAGCCATGCGCTGGGCAACGATGGCGTGGGCAAATACTCGTCGACGCCGCGCACTTGCCGTTGCAGCAGGTCGAAAGCGAGGCGACGGGCCATCGAGGTGTCGCGCTGACGTCGGACGCGTGCACCGGCGGTAACGGTTTCACTCATCGGCAGCGCCAGATCTTCCAGCGAGAGCTGTAGGAGCGATCCCGAACCGGACGAAGACAAAGCCTGATATTCGCTGCGACTGATGCGGTTGTAGCAGCAGGGCGCGATCGCCATTTGCCGGCAACCGGCAGCGCTGGCCAGTTGCATCAAGCGCACGTGCAGATCGCCGCAGGCGTGGAGTGCGACGGGCGTTTGAGTCGCGCTCAATAAGGCAGAGGCGTCCGCCGCCAGTACGTCCTGCTGCACATGCAAAGCGTGCAGATGATGGCGCTGACTCAACGCCTGTCCGCTCGCGACCAATTGAGGATCATATTCAACGCAAGTCAGTTGCTGCTCCGAGCCCAACAAGCGCCGCCCCAAATGCCCCTTGCCCGAACACCAATCCAGCCAGTGCGTCGGCTGCGAAGCGAAGGACAAACGACTGGCAAACGCCTCGATCTGCTGCCACTTGCGCCCCGGCACATCGACATTCAACCGATGCCCCGCAGCGTCCAGCGTATGCCCCGGCAGCTCACCCACCGCGCTCAACTCAGCCGACAACCCGGCCAGTGAAGCAAACGGCTCCGGCGCATCAACAAGATCAGCAGGTTGGTTGTGAGCGTTTTCCGCGTCTTCCAGCGACCGCCCGCGCAGCCACAAGGCCAGTTCCGGGTAGGACGCTTCCCAAGCAAGCGAAAGATGTGTGAACGGTCGAGGTTTCCACAGCGCCTGATGCTCAATCAAAAAAGCATCCAGCGCCGTGAAGCGGGCGAGTAAGTCCTCGCCCGTCAGCACGTAGGAAGAATCAACGCCCTTGGCAGGCATCGACGCGCAGCCAGCGCTCCAGCAGCTTGAAGCCGCGGACCAGCACGTAAGCCATCAGCAGATAGAACACGCCCGCCGCGAAGAAGATTTCCACCGGCAGATAGGTGCGGGCAATGATCGTGCGCGCCATGCCGGTCAGTTCCAGCAAGGTCACGGTGCTGGCCAGCGCACTGGCCTTGAGCATCAGGATCACTTCGTTGCTGTAGGCCGGCAGGCCGATACGCGCGGCACGCGGGAGGATGATGTAGAACATCGCTTTCGGCTTGGACATGCCCAAGGCCCGCGCCGCTTCGATCTCGCCCGGCGGAATCGCCTGGATCGCCCCGCGCAGGATCTCGGCGATGTACGCCGCCGTGTGCAGCGTCATGGTTACGGTTGCGCACCAGAACGGATCGCGCAGGTACGGCCACAACGCGCTTTCACGTACCGCGTCGAACTGCGCCAGGCCGTAATAAACCAGGAACAGCTGAACCAGCAATGGCGTGCCACGGAAAAAGAAGATGTAGGCGTAAGGCAGCGAGCGCACGTACCACAGCTTCGAAGAGCGGGCGATGCCCAGCGGAATTGCCAGCAGCAGGCCAGCGATTACCGCGATGGCTACCAGCTCCAGGGTCAGGGTCGCGCCCTGCGCCAGTTTCGGCAGCCACTTGATGATGACTTCCCAGTTCATTTAAGCGCTCCTCGCAAAGCCGCGAGCGGCGCGTTTTTCCAGGAAGTGCATGCCGGTCATCGCCAGCACGGTCAGGCCCAGGTACATGATCGCGGCGACCATATAGAAGGTGAACGGTTGTTTCGACACGGTCACGCCGATTTGCGCGTGACGCATGATTTCTTCCAGGCCTATCACCGAGACCAGCGCGGTGTCTTTCATCAGGATCATGAACAGATTGCCCAGGCCGGGCAGGGCGATACGCCACATTTGCGGCATGATCAACCGGGTGAAAATCCGCCATTTCGACAGGCCCAGGGCCTGGCCGGCCTCACGGTGGCCTTTGGGAATGGCGAGGATCGCACCACGGAACACTTCCGTGGCGTAGGCGCCAAAGCACAGGCCCAGAGCGATCACACCGGCGGCAAAGGCGTTGAGTTGCAGGTCGGGGTTGCCGAAGAACTCACCGAGGGCGCGCATCAGGTTGACCGTACCGAAGTAGATCAACAGCACCCAGAGCAATTCCGGGACGCCACGCACGAGGGTCGAATAAGTGCCGCCAAGCCATTGCAGCGGCTTGTACGGGGAAGTCTTGGCCAAGGCGCCGAGCAGACCGAGCACCAATCCCAGGCACAGGGCCGTAAGGGCCAGTTGGACGGTCATCAGCGCGCCGGCAGCGAGGGCCGGGCCGAATCCGTAGAGGTCGATAATCATGGAGTTCTGTTCAAATTGCGGCAGGCAAAGTCGGGAGCCGGCGCCGTTCGATCACGGCGCCAGTCCCACAGGTCAGAATCAGTAGATGCTGAACGGGAAGTACTTGTCGTTGATCTTCTTGTAGGTACCGTCGGCGACGATTTCCTTCAGGGCAGCGTTCAACTTCTCACGCAGTGGATCGCCTTTACGCACAGCGATGCCGATCTTGTCGCTTTCTACGACCGGGTCACCTTTGAACTCGTAGTTCTTGCCAGCGTCGCTTTTCAGCCAGTCATAGTTGGCGTACTTGTCGGCGAGGATCGCGTCGACACGACCGGAGGTCAGGTCGAGGTAGGCGTTTTCCTGGGTGTCGTAGAGGCTGACTTTGATGTCATCGGCGTAGGTGTCTTCCAGCCAGGTACCGGCCAGGGTTGCACGCTGAGTACCGATGGTCTTGCCTTTCAGCGAGTCCTTGTCGGTTTTGAAGTCGACGTTTTTCGGGGCGATGAACTGCAGCTTGTTCGAGTAGTACGGGTCGGTGAAGTCGACCGCGCCTTTGCGCTCGTCGGTGATCGACAGCGAGGAGATCAGGAAGTCGAACTTCTTCGCGTTCAGTGCCGGGATGATGCCGTCCCAATCGGAAGTGACTACGGTGCACTCGACTTTCATCTTCGCGCACAGGGCGTCGCCGATGTCTTTGTCGAAGCCGACCACGTTGCCGCTGGCGTCTTTGTTGTTGAATGGCGGGTAAGCCGCTTCGATGCCCATCTTCAGGGTTTCAGCCATGGCACCGGCGCTGAACGCGAGGGTGACAGCGGCGGCCAGGAAGACCTTCTTGAAATTCTGCATGCATGTTGCTCCGTTAGCGGTTGCTGGACATGAATTGTTTGCAGCGCGCCGAAAGCGGGTTTTCGAACACCTGCTGAGGCGATCCTTGCTCTTCTATTAGACCTTGATGAAGGAACACCACTTCGCTGGAGACCTGACGGGCGAAGCCCATTTCGTGGGTCACGAGCAGCATGGTGCGGCCTTCTTCGGCCAATGCGCGGATAACACTAAGTACTTCCTGAACCATTTCCGGGTCAAGCGCCGAGGTGGGTTCGTCGAACAGGATCACCTTCGGTTGCATCGCCAGCGTGCGGGCAATCGCTGCACGTTGCTGCTGACCACCGGACAATTGCGCCGGGTAGGCGTGGCGCTTGTCGGCGATGCCGACCTTGGCCAGCAGCGCTTCGGCGACTTCGATCGCCTCGGCTTTGCTCTGGCCGAGCACGCGGCGCGGTGCCTCGATGATGTTGTCGAGGATGCTCATGTGCGGCCACAGATTAAAGTTTTGAAACACAAAACCAATCTCGGAGCGCAGGCGATTGATCTGCTTGCCATCGGCGGCAACCAGTTCGCCATTTTTGGCGGCCTTGAGCTTGAGTTCTTCACCGGCCACCAGAATCTGGCCCTGGTGCGGGTTCTCCAGCAGGTTAATGCACCGCAGGAACGTGGACTTGCCGGAACCGGAAGAACCGAGGATCGAGATCACATCGCCGTCGCGGGCGGTCAGCGAGATGCCTTTGAGCACCTCAAGCTTTCCGTAGCGTTTGTGCAAGTTGCGGATTTCAAGCGCGGGCGTGGCCTCAGCCATGTGCGTTCCTCATATATGTTGCGCTCCAGCTGTTGGATGGCCTTCCTGGCGAGGCGGCCAAGCTAGCATAGCGTTTCAATGGCAGCCAACAGCGCTGCGAGCGGTTAACGGGTGGCGTGTGGCAGGTTGTCGCATCGGCACAGCAGACTGTCGCCCCATCAACAACCGAACGGGTGTTTGATCGTGCAAACCCGCGGGTGTCGCGTAAAAAAAGGCGCGATGTTGCCAGCTTTGGCGGGGTGTTGGAAGCGCTATCCGGCCGAACGTTCCTGATTCGCCCTTTTATTGTGCATCCCACACTTTTTCAGTGTGTTTCTGGTGCGCTGATTCGTCTTGAAAGTGAGTCGCAGGGTAACGTTCTGGCGAATAGCCATTAATCTCAATGAGTTGCGATGAATGTCCGGTCGCACGCAAAGCCGCGATCCAGAAGACTTTGAAACATTTTGGCGCATTTATTGCGTGCAGAATCCGGAACGCCCTGTTGGTTTCTTTTTACGAGAAAGAACACGCCAGACAGGACGGACTGAATCGCTTTCCTCGCAAAGGTAGTTTCGATGAGCAGTACCCCAAGCTCCAATGGCCTCGAACAGGGGCTCAAACCGCGTCATGTGACCATGTTGTCGATCGCCGGTGTGATCGGCGCCGGTCTGTTCGTTGGCTCCGGCCACGCCATCGCTGCTGCCGGCCCTGCGGTGCTGCTGGCTTATGCCGCCGCCGGTACGCTGGTGGTGTTGGTGATGCGCATGCTCGGCGAAATGGCTGTTGCCTCGCCGGACACCGGTTCGTTCTCGACGTACGCCGACCGTGCCATCGGACACTGGGCCGGTTTCACCATCGGCTGGCTGTACTGGTGGTTCTGGGTATTGGTGATTCCACTGGAAGCCAACGCCGCCGCGACCATCCTCCACGCTTGGTTCCCGGGCGTAGGCATTTGGGCTTTCGCGCTGATCATCACCATGCTGCTGACCGTCACCAACCTGTTCAGCGTGAAGAACTACGGTGAATTCGAATTCTGGTTTGCCCTGATCAAAGTGCTGGCGATCATTGGCTTCATCGCCCTCGGTCTTGCAGCGATCTTCGGCTACCTGCCGAACAGCCAGGTCAGCGGTGTGTCGCACCTGTTCGACAGCGGCGGCTTCCTGCCAAACGGCATGGGCGCGGTACTGGGTGCAATCCTGACCACCATGTTCTCCTTCATGGGTACCGAAATCGTGACCATCGCGGCCGCGGAATCGAAGAACCCGGGCAAGCAAATCTCCAAAGCCACCAACTCGGTGATCTGGCGGATCGGCTTGTTCTACCTTGTATCGATCTTCATCGTTGTAGCGCTGGTGCCTTGGAACGATCCTACGCTGGCCAACCTCGGTTCCTACCAGACCGTGCTTGAGCGCATGGGCATTCCTAACGCGAAAATGATCGTCGACATCGTCGTTCTGGTCGCAGTGACCAGCTGCCTGAACTCGGCGCTGTACACCTCGTCGCGCATGCTCTTCTCCCTCGGCAAGCGTGGCGATGCCCCGGCCATGTCGACCCGCACCAACAAAAGCGGCACGCCTTACTGGGCGGTGATGCTGTCGACTGGCGCAGCGTTCCTCTGCACATTCGCCAACTACGTGGCCCCGGCCGCCGTGTTTGAATTCCTGCTGGCCAGCTCCGGTGCTATCGCGCTGCTGGTGTACCTAGTAATCGCCTTCTCGCAATTGCGCATGCGCAAACAACGCGTGGCGCGCGGCGAGAAAATCGAATTCAGCATGTGGCTGTTCCCGGGCCTGACCTACGCGGTGATCATCTTCATCGTCGCGGCCCTGACGATCATGTTGTTCCAGGAAGCGCATCGCGTGGAAATCCTCGCGACTGGTTTGCTGAGTTTGATGGTGGTGGCTGCCGGTCTGCTGGTGGCACGCCGTCGCAAGCTGGAAAAACGTGGCGCGGTGGTGTTGAACTGATCCGTAACGCGTAATGCAAAACGGCCGCTGTCAGTGATGATTAGCGGCCGTTTTTATTTGTGAGCGATGTTTATTCGCTCTTGTCTTCCTGTGCTTCCACCGACTTGCCATAAGCATCCAGCGCAACCCCGAAATCGGTGATGAACTGTGGTTCGCTCAGCCAGGCCTGGGCTTCTTCGATCGTTACGCCTTCGGCCCACATGCGGTAGTCGATCAGCATGTCGGCGGCCAGGTGGGTGGCGGCCATGCCTTCGTTGTCGGCGTTTTCCATGTCCAGCAGCTCTGGATGGTCAACGATGACGAACGCCAGTTCGCGCAGCAGCGTCAGCAGCATTTCGTTGCGGCTGATGGCTTCGGCGTCGCGCATTTTGCTGAACATCGCCAGGACGTATTCCGGTACCGGCTCGGCGAGGTGGTCGAGGTCTTCGTCCTGTTCCAGCGGCTTGCGGCCGACCATACGGATTTGTTTGGCTTTGGCCTTGGCGCGTTTGGCGCGTTTCTGTTGCTTGTTCAGGGATGCCATGGGAACTCAGTTCTTCTGTTGGGTTTGCGCGGCGATCGCGTCGGACGCCGCCACATAGTCGGCCTGAAAGGCCGGGGATTCGATCCATGCCAAGGCGCCGGCCTCGTCGGTTTCCTGCGACCACTGGCGATACTCGATCAGCGCGGCGAGGATGAAGTCCATCGCGCCTTCTTCGCCTTCCTGCTCGTAAACCAGCTCCAGCAGCGGGTCTTCGAGGAACGCGGTGCACAGGGCCTGCTGGCTGATCTTCTCGGCGTCGATCATTTTCTTGAACAGCTCGGTCAGATCCACCGACTCGAAGTCGATTCGATCGTCGTTCGGGTCCAGCTCGACCGGCGCTTCAGCGCGTTTGGTGCGGTTCTGCTTGGCCTTGGCTTTGGCCCGGGTGGCGCGTTTTTGCTGCTTGTTGGCGGAGGCCATGATGTGTTCCGTCGTGCGTTGAGAGGGCTCAGCTGCGCGGGACTTGCCGCCCGGGTGTGTCGGGGGCCAGTGCGCCGGTTTGCAGCCAGGTCAGAGCGATGGGCCATAGTGTGGCTTGGTATGCGCTGCGAAAAAAGGCGAAATGTCCGACTTGTTGTTCGCCGATGTCCTGCGGTTCGATGCGCAGGTGGGTTTTTGCCGCGTTGCTGAAGTAGCCGAGCAGGCGTTCGATGGCCGCAATTGTGCCGTAGGGATCGTCGCTGATGCTGATGGCCAGAGTTTGGGCGCGGACATTGGCGAAGGGCAGGGCGCCGCTTTTTTCCATCAATGCGCGGCCGCTTGGGCGTCCTTCGAAACGCGCGGCAGGCGTGCTCCAGTCGCGCACGACGCCCGTTGGCGTGTCTTCCAGCCAGCCGAGGCGTTTGCCAGGGAAGTAGCCGCAGAACAGCGTTATCAACGGCATCACGACATGCCATTTGCCGAACATGCGCCAGCGCTGCTCGGGTGCGTAATCTCGCCAGTAGGCGAACTGTGCGCCGACGGTGACCAACCGTCGGATAGCTCGCCCCGACTCGGCCAAACCCGCCGCGCATCCGCCAAAACTGTGCCCGACCACATCAATGGGCTGGCCGGGAAACTCGCGTTGCGCGCGCTTGAGCATCGCTTCGAAATCCAGCGCGCCCCAATCTGTCCATGAAGCGTTCAAGCCTTTGATCGAAGCATGTCGCGATTCGCCGATGCCACGGTAGTCGTAAGTCATCACGTCGAAACCATGGGCGAACAGATAAGCCGCGAAGCGCGAATAATGACGACAGCGCACAGACGTAGCCGCGTTGATGATGACGACAGGGCGCTCGGCGTCGGGCAGGGAATGGCACCAAGTGAAACCACCCAAAACAAAGCCGTCGGCAGCCGCTTCCTTGAAAGGCTCACCTTGCGTCGCAGCCAAAGTCGGCGACTTTGACTGCGTGTCCTGCATTGCGGGCATGTCTTGACAGCTCATGACAATCGACCTGGGCGGGTAAGCTGCCAACGATAGTCCGCGCGCCGCCCAGTAACAATCCGCAGGTTTATTCAGTGGATTCAGTGAGCATGCGTTCCTCGATCAAGGCCTGTTCGCGATTGAGTTCTGCGCGCAACTCCTCTTCACTCGGCAGGATCGTCTTGTAACTGCTGGCGAACAATTGCTCATTGCCCTTGAGCATTGAGTAGCGCGCCACCGAATCGTTGCTCTCGGCAGAGAGGATGATCCCGACTGTCGGCTTGTCGCCCTCGCTGCGCATGAGCTCGTCGTACATGCGCACATACATGTCCATCTGCCCGACATCGCGGGCGCTGAGCTTGCCGCGTTTAAGGTCGATGATCACAAAGCATTTGAGCAGGTAGTTGTAGAACACCAGATCGATGTACAGCTCGACGCCGTCGGTGCTGATGCGTTGCTGGCGAGCAACGAAGGAAAAGCCTTTGCCCAGTTCGAGCAGAAAGCCCTGCAGGTGGTCGATGAGGGCTTGTTCCAGGCCGCTTTCCCTGACCTTGCCCGCTGACGGCAGACCGAGAAACTCGAGCATCACCGGATCACGAATGAATTCTCGCGGATTGCACTTCATTGCCTCGATGTTGGTGGTGGCTTCTTCGATCACGTCGGCTTTGTCTCGACTCATGAGGAGCCGCTCGTAGTAGAGCGTCAGGATCTGGCGATCGAGGGCGCGGCTTGACCAGTTCAGGTTGGCGCACTCGTCCATGTACCAATGGCGAGCCTTTTCATTGTTCACTCCCAACAGCCGACGGTAGTGGGTCCAGCTCAATTCGGAACGCACTGCGTTCCAAATTGGAAACAGCTGATAAAAGCTGCGCATGTATCGCAGATTACGATCATCAAACCCTTTACCAAACTGCGCCGTCAAATCCTTCGCCAGCAAGGCAAGCAACTGCTTTCCATAGCCCGCACGCTGGGCACCTTGCTGTTCAAACTCGACGATATGCCTGCCGATCTGCCAGCAGGTCTGCACTTGTATCGTATCCACCGCTCGCAGCACTTTTTGCCGCGCCTGACGAATCAACTCGCCCAGCTCTCCCGGCAATGAATCGATTTTCGGGTCTTGCGTGTCAGCAGGTTTTAGCTGGCTCATCGGTCTTCCGCGTTATTGGGAACAGAGGCAAAAGCATGCCAAGAGTTGCCGTTGCGGTATGTCGGGAGAGGCGACGAAATCCGCAGGAAGAGGCGGTGGGTGTTGCAGGACATTGCCGAGTCAAACGGCTTTAACGGGCAAAGGTCTGTAGTCCATTTCGTACACCCGCCAAGTGCCAATCAATCTGAAACCCACTCTCGCCGGCAAAATCTAAAAGGAGTAACGGTTGGGCTCTGCCAGAGCCCGGGAGTCGTCATCATGAAACGCGTTCTAACCTTCATGCTGCCCGTCGCCGCTGTGATTGCATTGTTGTTTCCGGTGATGTTGCAGGCAGCCAGTCTTGAGCCCATCGACAGTGCCGGGGTGCAAGTTCAGCAGCAACAACAGAACGGCATCAGCTATTTGGCCGGTGGGGTCGGTGAGGATGAGGCGAAGGCCATTCAACAAGCCACCGGTTACAACCTGCACATGACGTTCGCAGTGGGGCCGCAGGATGAGTACACCGCAGATGTCGATGTGACGATTGAACAGTCGCCGGGGCAAACCGTACTGACCCTCCGCCAGACGGGGCCGCTGCTGTACGTGAAATTGCCGCCCGGCAAGTACACGGTGGTGGCCACTCGTAACGGCGAAACACGGCACGATGTCACAGACGTTGGCAGCGGCACTGCGCGCAATCTGGTGTTCCACTGGAATGATGCTGGATAGCGATGGGTGTTTGTCAGGTTGAGGCGCCGGTACAATCCCGCGCCTCTTGTTTTGTGATGTAAGGAAGCGCCGGTTTGAAAGGGATTTTGCGTGTTGGCTGTGTAGCAGGCCTGGTGTTGCAGTTGGTTGGCTGCGGAACGTTCATCGGCCGTTTGAATGACGGTTTGTCCGATGCTCAGTATTACCGAGGGGTTGATGGCAACCTGCACCTGCTGGGTGTGCGCGGAGGCGGCAGCAGTGGCATGCCGGCGGCCGTGATCTGTTACATGATGATTGTCTGTCCGATCATCACCGTTGTATCCCTGCCAGTAGACGCCGCGCTGGACACGGTTCTGCTGCCTGTCGATTACATCAATACACTTTAGGTTTTCTTTGTGCGGCGTTTGCTTTTCGGTGTGTGCACGGGCTCTTGCACTTTGCGGTAGACCCACAAGCCGAACACAGAAAACGCCAACAGAAACACCGTGCCGATGCTTTGCGACACAAACTCAACCCAGAATCGCCGCGGTTGCAGAGCCAGGGTGTAGGTGCTGCGCGGGCCGCGATTGTTGGTGGTGATGGAGCCTGTGAGCCAGCTGTCGACCAGCATCCAGATTGATGCACCGATGCCGAAAACAATCAGCAGGGCAGCGAGGATCGTCAGCCAGTAAGTCGTGCGGCTCGGGCGATACGGCGGCGGATGGGGCAGGGGCACGCGGGTTCGTTTCTGGTTCATCAGCTTGATGACCCTCTTCCGTAAGGGGCGGGCAAAGTAGCGCGGATTCAGTGTTTATCAAATCGCAGGCATAAAAAAACCCTGAATCTTGCGATTCAGGGTTTTCGGTATTTGGTGCCCAGAGACGGAATCGAACCGCCGACACGGGGATTTTCAATCCCCTGCTCTACCGACTGAGCTATCTGGGCAACGGGGCGCATTAAAAGGGTTTTTCGGATTTACGTCAACGACTTTTTTAAAATTTCTTAAATTAATTCCGTCGCTTACGATCCGACCCCCGATTTCCGGGGTTTACTCGGCAGGCGGAACGTAGCCTTCGGCTTGAGCGTATTCCTCGCCGGAGAAGTACTTGTCCATTTCGCCCTGAAGATATTTGCGGTCTTCGGCGTTCATCATGTTCAAACGCTTTTCGTTGATCAGCAGGGTCTGGTGTTTCTGCCAGTCGGCCCAGGCCTTGGCCGAGACGTGGTCAAAAATATCCTGACCTTTGGCGCCCGGGAAAGGGGCGCGTTCCAGGGCGGGCAGTTGTTCTTTGTATTTACGGCACATTACGGTGCGGGTCATGGCGACTCTCCTGCATTCAAGACGGCGGCCGCGCGTTCGAGCAAGGTTTTGACCGGGGCGGCGAGGCCCAGGCGCGGCGGGGTGGCGAGGTTATACCAGAGCCAGTCGGCCTCGGCCACGTGATGGGCGGCCTCCTGCACCTGAACCAGCCAGGGTTCGATGGACAGCTGGAAATGGCTGAACGTGTGGACAAGGCTCGGCAGTGCCTGCTGCTCGCCCATGGTCAGCGCGTGCTGATCGGCGAGGTGTTGCAGGTCGTCGAGGTCGTCGAGTTCCGGCAAGCTCCACAAACCGCCCCACAAACCGCTCGAGGGGCGACGGTAGAGCAGAATCGCGCCGTCGCCGTTGGCAAGCATCGGCATCAGCGTGCGCTTCTGCGGGATGGCTTTACGCGGCTTGGGGATCGGGTAGCGGGTTTCGAGGCCGAGCATGTGCGCTTCGCAACCGCGCTCCAGCGGACACAGCAGGCAACTCGGCTTGCTGCGCGTGCAGAGTGTGGCGCCGAGATCCATCATCGCCTGGGTGTAGGCGTTGACCCGATCGTGTGGCGTAAAGCGCTCAGCGTTGGCCCAGAGCTGTTTGGCGACCTTCGGCTCGCCGGGGTAGCCCTCTTGCGCAGTAAAGCGCGCCAGCACGCGTTTGACGTTGCCGTCGAGGATCGGCGCGCGCAGACCCATGCTGATGCTCGCGATCGCGCCGGCAGTGGACAGGCCGATGCCCGGCAGATCGGTAAGCTTTTCAACGTCACGCGGAAACTCGCCGCCGTACTGGCTGACGACGATCTTCGCGGTCTTCTGCAAATTGCGCGCGCGGGTGTAGTAACCCAGCCCCGTCCACAGGTGCAGCACTTCGTCTTCCGGCGCTGCGGCCAGCGCTTCGACCGTCGGCAGCGCGGCCATGAAGCGGTCGAAATAATTCAGCACGGTGCTGACCTGGGTCTGCTGCAACATGATCTCCGACACCCACACCCGATACGGATTGATGTCCTGTTGCCAAGGCAAATCATGGCGGCCATGGCGGTCGAACCACTCCAGCACCGCCGTGGAAAACTGCTCCGCTCTCATCGCTTGAACAGCCCCTTCAATGCGTTTTTCAATTCCGGGCTGACCTTGTCGCCGAGTTTCTCGTCGATCTTCTCGCTGAGCTTGTTGCCCGCCATTTTGGTGGCGACCTGGCCGAGGCGATCATTGTCGATACGGCAGGCCTTGGCGCCGAGTTCCAGCGGGCCACGGCAGCGCAGTGGCCACTCGATGCCGACGAACTTATCGCCGACCTGGCAGGCTGGATCCGGCATGGCGCTGGTATCGCCTTCAACGATGATGCCGACGCGATAGTCCATGCCGAGCACGCGCAGGTCGATGTCGCCGTCACCGTTGACGGTCATGCCAGGGATGCGCACTTTCAGGTCCGGGTTGCTGGCGATGCCGTTGCGGAAGGTCAGGTTGCCTTTCAGCTCCTGGAATGGCGTGTCTTTGCCGCGTGGCTCGCCGCTGAGGGTTTTGCGGTTGAGCGTGGCGATGCCTTTGCACAGTTGCTGTTCAAGGTTGGCGTTGAGCAGCACGCCGTTGTTGATCACAAAACTGGCATTGCCGTTGAGGGTGTCGATCAGCGCTTGCTGGCTATTGCCGCTGCTGGTCACGTTGCTGGTGAGGGTCACCAGGCCTTTGACCGGCGGGTTTTTGCCTTGGCTTTCGAGGATTTTTTCCGCAGGCACGCGGTTGAGCCTGGTCTGCAAATTCAGCACCGGCGCACTTTGGCGTACATCGAGGGTGCCTTTGGCTTCGAAGCCGCCGTTGTACAGCTCACCGCTCAGGTTGGTCAGGGTCAGCAAGCCGCCTTGGCCGGTGGCTTTAAGTGCGGCGTTCTGAATCGGCAGTTTGTCGAGGGTCAACTGGCCGAAGGTCAGGTCAGCATCGACGTCGAGTTTGGCCAGGCGTTCGACCGGCAGCAGGCGCTCGGTGCTCCAGGCGGTTTTGCTCGGCTTGTCCGGCAGCGGCGTGGAACCGGCGCCGGCCATGGCATCGGCTTCGGTGCTGGCCACTTCGGCCTGGCGTACTTGCGTAGCGTTCGTGGCTTTTTCCGATTTCGGCGGCAGGTAGCGGTCGACGTTGAACGTGTCAGCCTTGAGCACGGCGCGCAGCGATTGTTTGGCGAAGTCTTCGACGGCGATGCGGCCGCTGAAGCTGCTGTCGTCGAGTTTCAGATTGATGTTGTCGAAAGCGACGCTGGTTGGCGTGGCCGCCACGCGGCTGACCAGTTCGACTTTGCTCAGGCTGCCCTCGGCCATGGCCGGGAGTTTCTGGCCGATGCTGTCGACGAACTTCGCCAGATCGAACTGGGCGATGGAGAGGCCGCCGCTGATCTGTGGGGTTTTGTCGAGGTCGTTGGCTTTCAGTTCACCCAAGGCGCGCAACTGGTTGGCGGAGATCTTGATGCCGGTCCATTCGGCGACGTTCGCCGCTTTATCCAGCAACAACTGCCCTTGGGCTGCGAAGGTCATGGTCTTGCCTTGCAGCGGGTCGCCAGCCAGTTCGCCGGACAGTTTCATGTCCTCGAACTTGTAGCGTTGCAGGGCGCGCTCGATGCGCAGCTCGCCAGTGAGCTCGGTGCGCACGCGCAGCACCGGCTGATTGGTGCCGAGGAACGCCGTGGCTTTCACCGGGATATTGGTCGAATCGTGCACCGGGCCGGTGCTCAACTGAATGCTCTCAGCGCTGAACTGCTTGCCGGTCTTCTCGTCGTTGTATTCAACGCGGGCGTTGTTGACGGTCAGGCTGTCGATGTCGAGGCGGATTGGCTGCGGCGGTTTTTCCACGGCGGCGGTGGTTTCGCTCGCCGGTTGGCCCGCAGTAGCGGCTGGCGGCGTCGTGCCGGCCGGAGCGGGCACCTTGCCGATGTCTTCCCAGTTGCCATGGCCGTCCTTGTCGCGGTTCAGCCGCAGGTTCAAGCCTTCGACGCGCACGTCGCTCATCTGCACTTCGCGGCGCAGCAGCGGCAGCACGCGCACGGAAAGGCCGAGCATCTGCAAATCGGCAAACGGTTCGGTCGGCTTGACCAGTGTGGCGACGCTGGCCTCGTGCAATTCCAGGCCGAGCCACGGGAACAGGCTCCAGCCGATATCGCCATTGAGCGTCAGCTCGATGTGGGCCTTGTCGCGGGCTATCTGGCGGATCTCGTCTTTGTAATCGTTGGGATCGAAGAGGTGGGTCAGGGCAAAACCTGCCGCCACAATGATCAGCAACAGCCCGAGAAGTACCAGACCCAGGATTTTGCCGAACGCTTTCATGGGCGAGTCCTTGTAATTAGTCGAATTCGTAATTTAGCCGGGGAGTATAGCGCTGCAAATGCCCGGTTCGGTGTGGCGTCATGTTGCCAGTACCTCCAGCGGCACGCTTGGCTTCGCCGCGACGGCCTGAGCTTCGAGATGCCCGGCAGGCGCCAACAGGTGCAGTTCCGCCCCCGCTTGCGACGCCATTTTCTGCGCTTGGTTCACCCGTCGTTCAGCAAAAATCGCCCCGTGTAGGAGCTGCGGAACGCTGCGATCTTTTGATGTTTTTCAAAAACAGGATCAAAAGATCGCAGCCTTCGGCAGCTCCTACACAGGTGTAGAGATCAGATGACTGAAAAAAGGTGATATCAGTTTGGTTTTTCTGTCACCTGCAAATGGTAACCTTCGCCCGTTCGTCCGCCCTTCTGCGACTTAACGTCGCGCCTTCAAGGAGCTTCACCTTAAAAAACGGTCATGCCTGCGTGCATAAGGCCGAGGGTGAACAGTGGCTGGCGAACCATACTAATAATTGGGGGATACACAATGAGCACGAGCATCACGGCGGACGGCCTCAGCGCCGCCCAGCCTGCGTTCCTGTCCAAGGAACGCATCATCGCCAAGCCCGGTTTCAACCGTTGGCTGGTACCACCGGCCGCTCTGGCCATCCACCTGTGCATCGGCATGGCCTATGGCTTCTCGGTGTTCTGGTTGCCGCTGTCCAAGGCGCTGGGCGTAACCGCTCCGGTGGCTTGCGCGCCGGACATGAGCTTCATCGCACAAGTGTTTTCGTCGCAATGCGACTGGCCGATCTCCATGCTTGGCTGGATCTACACGCTGTTCTTCATCTTCCTCGGCTGCTCGGCAGCGATCTGGGGTGGCTGGCTGGAACACGCCGGGCCACGCAAGGCTGGCGTTGTATCGGCACTGTGCTGGTGCGGCGGTCTGCTGATCTCGGCGTTGGGTATTTATACCCACCAGATCTGGCTGATGTGGATCGGCTCGGGCGTGATCGGCGGTATCGGTCTCGGTCTGGGCTACATTTCGCCGGTGTCGACCCTGATCAAGTGGTTCCCGGACAAGCGCGGCATGGCGACCGGCATGGCGATCATGGGATTCGGTGGCGGCGCGATGGTCGGTGCACCGTTGGCGACCGCGCTGATGAGCCACTTCGCCTCGGCTGAAGGCGTTGGCGTCTGGCAGAGCTTCGTGGCCATGGCCGCGATCTACTTTGTGTTCATGATCGGTGGCGCCCTCGCTTACCGCGTGCCGCCAACCGGCTGGAAACCTGAAGGCTGGACCGCTCCGGCGAAAAAAGCCTCCAACTCGATGATCACGCACCGTCACGTTCACGTGAATGTGGCGTGGAAAACCCCGCAATTCCGTCTCGTTTGGCTGGTGCTGTGCCTGAACGTTTCTGCCGGTATCGGCATCCTCGGCATGGCTTCGCCACTGCTGCAGGAAGTGTTCGGCGGCAAACTGCTGGGTGTTGATGTGCCGTTTGGCCAACTTGATGCCGGGCAGCTGGCTTCGATTGCGGCGATCGCTGCCGGTTTCACCGGTTTGCTCAGCCTGTTCAACATCGGTGGCCGCTTCTTCTGGGCCTCGTTCTCGGACTACCTGGGCCGCAAAAACACCTACTTCGTGTTCTTCGCCCTGGGTTTTGCCCTGTACGCGCTGATCCCGAACCTCGGTCACTTGGGCAACGTTGCGCTGTTCGTGGCGGCGTTCTGCATCATTCTGTCGATGTACGGCGGCGGTTTCGCCACGGTTCCGGCGTATCTGGCCGACCTGTTCGGTACGCAGATGGTTGGCGCGATTCATGGTCGTCTGCTGACGGCCTGGGCAGCGGCGGGCGTGCTGGGGCCGGTATTGGTGAACTACCTGCGTGAATATCAGTTGAGCATCGGCGTTGAACGTGCGGCGGCTTACGACATCACCTTGTACATCCTCGCCGGCCTGCTGGTGCTGGGCTTCCTGTGCAACCTGCTGGTACGTCCGGTGGCCGATAAATACTTCATGACCGACGCTGAACTGGCGGCCGAACAGGCGCTGGGCCACGACAAAGGTGCTGACGCCAGCACCGTTCTGGAGTGGAAAGCCGCGCCGGGCAGCAAGCCGTTGGCGATTGCAGCGTGGCTGGCGGTGGGTATTCCGTTGGCGTGGGGTGTGTGGGTGACCCTGCAGAAAACGGCGGTACTGTTTCACTAAGTAAAAACGCAGTACCCCTGTAGGAGTGAGCCTGCTCGCGATAGCGGTCTGACAGTCACAGAAATGTTGACTGTGAGGCCCTCATCGCGAGCAGGCTCACTCCTACAGTTGTTTTTGCGCTACCTGTAATGGCTTGTATGGACATGTCTACCCGCGACAGCCGGGGGTTCTATCCGTCAGCCATCTCACCTCTCGTGTTTCTGTTTCGGCCCCGCGTGCCTATAATGGCTGCCTTTTTCGCCCAATGATTTTGCGGAGCTGGTGATGGCCGAACGTAAGGCTTCTGTCGAGCGCGACACTCTGGAAACCCAGATCAAAGCCTCGATCAACCTTGATGGCACCGGAAAGGCCCGATTCGATATCGGTGTTCCTTTTCTTGAGCACATGCTGGATCAGATCGCCCGTCACGGGTTGATCGACCTGGATATTGAATGCAAGGGCGATCTGCATATCGACGACCACCATACGGTGGAAGACGTCGGTATCACCCTCGGCCAGGCATTTGCCAAAGCCATTGGCGATAAAAAAGGCATCCGTCGCTACGGTCATGCCTACGTGCCGCTCGATGAAGCGCTGTCGCGCGTGGTGATCGACTTCTCCGGTCGTCCAGGCCTGCAGATGCACGTGCCGTACACCCGCGCCACCGTCGGCGGTTTCGACGTTGACCTGTTCCAGGAATTCTTCCAGGGCTTCGTCAACCACGCGCTGGTCAGCCTGCACATCGACAACCTGCGCGGCACCAACACCCACCACCAGATCGAAACCGTGTTCAAGGCTTTCGGCCGCGCATTGCGCATGGCCGTCGAGCTGGATGAGCGCATGGCCGGGCAAATGCCATCGACCAAAGGCGTTCTGTAATGCAGACGGTTGCAGTAATCGATTACGGCATGGGCAACCTGCACTCGGTGGCCAAGGCCCTCGAGCACGTCGGCGCCGGCAAGGTGTTGATCACCAGCGATGCCAACGTGATTCGCGAAGCTGACCGCGTGGTGTTCCCGGGTGTTGGTGCGATTCGCGATTGCATGGCGGAGATCCGTCGCCTCGGCTTCGATTCGCTGGTGCGTGAAGTCAGTCAGGATCGTCCGTTCCTCGGTATCTGTGTCGGCATGCAAGCCTTGCTCGACACCAGCGAAGAGAACGATGGCGTCGACTGCATCGGCCTGTTCCCGGGCGCGGTGAAGTTCTTCGGCAAAGACCTGCATGAAGACGGCGAGCACCTGAAAGTCCCGCACATGGGCTGGAACGAGGTGAAGCAGAAGGTCAGCCACCCGCTGTGGCATGACATTCCGGACATGGCGCGTTTCTACTTCGTACACAGCTACTACATCGCTGCCGCCAATGCGCGGCAAGTGGTCGGTGGCGGTCATTACGGTGTCGATTTCGCTGCGGCGCTGGCCGATGGCTCGCGCTTCGCCGTGCAATTCCACCCGGAGAAAAGTCATACCCATGGCCTGCAGTTGCTGCAGAACTTCGCCGCGTGGGACGGTCGCTGGTAAATGGCTGCCAAGAAATCCAAACCGCCGATCCTGACCCTCACTGCCGAGCAGGAGAGCGACGCCAATCGCAAGATTCAGCGGTTCATGGAAGACCGTTTCGAACTGGACCTGGGGTCGTTCGAAGCGGCGGAAATTCTTGAGCTGTTTACCCGCGAAATTGCTCCGCACTATTACAACAGGGCGATTTTCGATGTGCAGACCCACCTCAAAGAGCGGTTTGAAAGCATCGAAAGCGACCTGTGGGCGCTCGAGAAAAACTGATTTCCGAGCCAAGCTGAACATTCAAATTTGAAGGTTTGCCAGATGCTGATTATTCCCGCTATCGATCTTAAAGACGGTGCCTGCGTACGTCTGCGCCAGGGCCGCATGGAAGATTCCACAGTGTTCTCCGATGATCCGGTGAGCATGGCTGCCAAGTGGGTGGAGGGCGGTTGCCGCCGTCTGCATCTGGTCGATCTGAACGGCGCGTTCGAAGGCCAGCCAGTCAACGGCGAAGTGGTCACCGCGATCGCCAAGCGCTACCCGACCCTGCCAATCCAGATCGGTGGCGGCATCCGCTCGCTGGAAACCATCGAGCACTACGTCAAGGCTGGCGTCAGCTACGTGATCATCGGCACCAAAGCGGTGAAAGATCCTGCATTCGTCGCTGAAGCCTGCCGCGCGTTCCCAGGCAAGATCATTGTTGGTCTGGACGCCAAAGACGGCTTCGTCGCCACCGATGGCTGGGCGGAAATCAGCACCGTGCAGGTCATCGACCTGGCCAAGCAGTTTGAAGCCGACGGCGTCTCCTCGATCGTTTATACCGACATCGCCAAAGACGGCATGATGCAGGGCTGCAACGTGCCCTTCACCGCTGCGCTGGCTGCCGCTACCAAGATCCCGGTGATCGCTTCCGGCGGCATCCACAATCTGGGTGACATCAAGTCGCTGCTCGACGCCAAGGCGCCGGGCATCATCGGCGCCATCACTGGCCGGGCGATTTACGAAGGCACCCTCGACGTCGCCGAAGCGCAAGCTTTCTGCGATTCGTACCAAGGCTGAGGACTGACCATGGCGCTGGCCAAACGCATCATCCCTTGCCTGGACGTGGACAACGGCCGGGTCGTTAAAGGTGTGAAGTTCGAGAACATCCGCGACGCCGGTGACCCGGTGGAAATCGCCCGTCGCTATGACGAGCAGGGTGCCGACGAGATTACTTTTCTCGACATCACCGCCAGCGTCGATGGCCGCGACACTACGCTGCATACCGTCGAGCGCATGGCCAGCCAGGTGTTTATTCCGCTGACCGTCGGCGGTGGCGTGCGTACCGTGCAGGACATCCGCAACCTGCTGAATGCCGGCGCGGACAAGGTATCGATCAACACCGCTGCCGTGTTCAATCCGGAATTCGTCGGTGAAGCGGCGCAGCATTTCGGCTCGCAGTGCATTGTCGTCGCCATCGACGCGAAGAAAGTTTCCGGCCCGGGCGAAACCCCGCGTTGGGAAATCTTCACCCACGGCGGGCGCAAGCCAACCGGCCTCGATGCGGTCGAGTGGGCGAAGAAAATGGAAGGCCTCGGTGCCGGCGAGATCCTGCTGACCAGCATGGATCAGGACGGCATGAAAAACGGCTTCGACCTCGGCGTGACCCGCGCGATCAGCGATGCGCTGGGTATTCCGGTGATCGCTTCCGGCGGCGTTGGCAATCTGCAGCACTTGGCTGATGGCATTCTCGAAGGCCACGCCAGTGCTGTATTGGCGGCGAGTATTTTCCACTTCGGTGAATACACCGTGCAGGAAGCCAAGGCCTACATGGCCAAACGCGGCATCACGATGCGTTAAGCGTCAAAATCGATACAGGCCAGTGGACACCATGGCGCACCCAAGGCACTCTTGGGCACGCCATGGATTTCGGTAGCCCGACATGATCAAACGCCTGCTTCTAGTTCTCGCCAGCGCCTCGATGTTGCTCATCAACACGGCCCGCGCCGAAACCAGTCCCGACACCGATCTGGTGCTCCTCACCGAAAACTTCCCGCCGTACAACATGGCGAAGAACGGCAAAAATTTCGCCCAAGGCGAAAACATCAACGGCATCGCTACCGACATCGTTCGCGAAATGTTCCAGCGTGCCGGCGTCACCTACAGCCTGACCCTGCGTTTCCCTTGGGAGCGCGTGTACAAGCTCGCTCTGGAAAATCCTGGCTACGGTGCCTTTGTGATGGCGCGCCTGCCGGATCGCGAAAAGCTCTTCAAATGGGTCGGCCCGATCGGCCCGGACGACTGGATCCTGTTGGCCAAGGCTGACAGCAAGATCACCCTCGAAACCCTCAATGACGCGCGCAAATACAAGATTGGCGCCTACAAGGGCGATGCAATTGCCGAGACGCTGACCAAGCAGGGCTTGAAGCCGGTGGTGGTGTTGCGCGATCAGGACAACGCCAAGAAGCTGGTCAACGGGCAGATTGATTTGTGGGCCACGGGCGACCCGGCCGGGCGCTATCTGGCGCGGCAGGATGGGGTGACGGGGTTGAAGACGGTGCTGCGCTTCAACAGCGCCGAGCTGTATCTGGCGCTGAATAAAGACGTGCCGGAAGAGACGGTGAAGAAGCTTCAGGCTGCGCTGGATCAGATGCGCAAGGATGGCGTGGTGGACGAGATTATGGGGCGGTATTTGTAGCGCTTGTTAAAAGATCGCAGCCTTCGGCAGCTCCTACAGGGGAATGCATTGCCGATGTAGGAGCCGCCGAAGGCTGCGATCTTTTCAGCGGTAAACGCCATCCTTGCCGTGAGCCGCCGTGGCCTTGTTACTGCGCACGCTGATCATCTGCCGAATATCAATCCACTCAATCCCCTGAGCCTTCAGCTTCGGCAATTCGCGCTCCAGCACCGCCAGCGTCTGCGGATACGGATGGCCGATCATCACCGCCGAACCCTGTTTGTGCGCCAGGCTGATCGCCGTCTGCAACTGCGTGGAAATCGCCGCCTCAGTTCGCTCATCATCAAGAAACACATCTCGCGAAACACTCGCCAGATCGATCTTCTGCGCCTGCTGCGCAGCAACGGTCTGCGCACTGGTGCGGCTGTCGACGAAGAACTTGTGCCGGCGCTGCAACTCGGCCATCAGCCACGCCATCGCCACCGGTTGCGCAGTCATGCGGCTGCCCATGTGGTTATTGATGCCGGCGGTGTAGGGGACCATTTTGAACGCAGCGTCGAGGCGTTTTTGCAGTTCTTCGATCGGCAGTTCCGGATGCCAGGCGTACGACCCGGTGGCCGGGTCCATCGGCATGTGCAGGATGACGATCTTGCCGGCGCGATGAGCCTCGCGAGCAAATTCGGTGGCGTGCGGGGTGTCGGGCATGATCGCCGTAGTTACCGGGCCGGGCAGGGCCAGCACGCGGCGATCCCGGGGCAGGTTCTGCCCCAGGTCGTCGATGATCAGTGTCAGGTAGGCTTTGTGTGGCTTTGAGCTGACGGGCTCTGCGTGAGCAGCACCCGCCAGACAGCACAGCAGAACGAAGACGAAACGCAAAGACATCCTCAACGGCCGGACGTAATGCTCAGGCCTTTGAGCAGGCTCAGGGCCTGGGCCAGTTGGTAATCGTCATCCTGCGGCATCGCTTTGGCCTTGCCGCCGGAACCGGTCGGTTTGTCCGCGCCGCCGTTGCCATTGCCCAAGTGACCTTGCAGGTCGGCTTCCTTGAAGTAATCGCTGTCGGCCTCGTTGGTGATCTTGGCCTTGCGCACTTCGATGTCCGGAACAATGCCTTGCGCCTGAATCGAGCGGCCATTCGGCGTGAAGTACAGCGCCGTGGTGATCTTCAGCGCGCGGTCGTTGTTCAGCGGCAGCACGGTTTGTACCGAGCCTTTGCCGAAGCTGGTGGTGCCCATGACCACGGCGCGTTTCTGATCCTGCAGGGCACCGGCGACGATTTCCGACGCCGAGGCGCTGCCACCGTTGATCAACACCACCATCGGCACCGCTTCGCTTTCGTCTTTGCCGGTGGCCGAGAAGCGCAGTTCGGAGTTGGCGATCCGGCCCTTGGTGTAGACGATCAGGCCTTTGGTGATGAAGTGGTCGACCACTTCCACCGCCGCCTGCAATACGCCGCCCGGGTTGTTGCGCAGGTCGAGGATCACGCCGTTGAGCTTCTTGCCGTTGTCCTTGCGCAGCTTGGCCAGGGCTTTGGAAACCTCTTCGCCGGTCTTGACCTGGAACTGGGTGATACGGATGTAGCCGTAGCCCGATTCCAGCAGTTGTGCCTTGACGCTCTTCACCTGAATCACCGCACGAGCGAGGGTCACGTCGAACGGCGTGCCGCCGTCGCGCACCAGGGTCAGGGTGATTTTCTGGCCGATCTTGCCGCGCATCTTGTCGACGGCTTCGGTCATGGTCTGGCCGCGCGTTGGCGCCCCGTTGATCTTGACGATGAAGTCGCCGGCCTGAATACCGGCCTTCGACGCCGGGGTGTCATCGATTGGTGAGACCACCTTGATGAAGCCGTCTTCAGCACCAACTTCGATACCCAAGCCGCCAAACTCACCGCTGGTGCTTTCCTGCAGTTCGGTGAAGTCTTCAGGGCCGAGATAGGCCGAGTGCGGATCGAGGTTGCTGAGCATGCCCTTGATCGCATTTTCGAGCAGGGTTTTGTCGTCTACCGGTTCGACGTAAGCGGCTTTGATCCGGTCCATGACCTCGGCAAAGGTGCGCAACTCTTCCAGCGGCAGCGGCGCCTTGGAGGTCGCGGCTGTACCTGCCGGAGCGACGGCCGGGGCTGGTTGCGCGGCAAACGCCAGAGGCGCGCCGATCACCAGAGCGATCGTCAGGGCCAGCGAGGTAAGGCGGGACAAATGCAGCATGTCGAACGAACTCCTGAATTAGGCGGTGCGCTTATCCTTGCGCACGGCACCATTGCGCCGGATCACTCGGGTGACCCTGCTGACGAATTGCGAAATACAGTGCTGGTGTGTCCTGACCGCCACTGTTACCGACAGTGGAGATCGACTCACCGGCTTTAACCACGTCCCCAGCCGACTTGAGCAGCGTCTGGTTGTGACCGTAAAGACTCAGAAAACCATTGCCGTGATCAAGGATCACCAGCAGTCCGGCGCCGCGCAACCAGTCGGCGAACACCACGCGACCACCATGCACGGCATGTACCTGGCTGCCGGCGGAGGCGCTGATCATCACACCGTCCCATTTGGTCCGGGCGTCGTCGCCACGGCTTTCACCGAAGCGCGCCAATAGTCGACCATCAACCGGCCAAGGAAGTTTTCCCCGGGTTGCAGCAAAAGCGCCACCGAAGGTCTCGCCGCTGCTGGAAACCAGCGCGCCGGGAGTGGGTCTGGCAGGTTTTCGTGGGGCGTCGCTGTTTTCAGCCTGCGCCTCACGCAAACGCTTTTTTTCCGCTTCCTGCTGGGCGATCAGCGCTTTCTGCCGCGCTTCTTCTGCCTCACGAGCCTGGCGAGCCAGGGTTTCCTCAATGGTTTTAAGGACTTTAGACAGGTCTGCCTGATCCTGCTCGCGGGCGGCGAGTTTCTGATCGCGGGCCTTCACGTCATCGTTGAGCTTGGCGAGGACTTGCTGGCGTTCCTTGCGAACATTTTCCAGTTCGTCGCGCTGCGTATCGAGGGTGCTTTTCTGCACCATCAATTGCGCTTGCTGGGCGGCGATGTCTTTTTCGACATTGGCCAGTTGGCGCAGGGTTTCGTTGAAGTTCTTCAACTGCTCCAGGCGGGCCTGGCTCAGGTAATCGTAATAGGTGAGGGTGCGGGCGAATTTCTCGGGATTCTGCTGGTTGAGCAGCAACTTGAGGTATTCCTGGCGACCGTTCTGATAGGCCGCACGGGCCTGAATGGCGATCAGTCGCTGCTGTTCAGTGCGCGCGCTCTGGAGTTTTTTTTTCTCTGCATCGAGTCGCTGCAACTCGGATTCGCTTTTCTGCAGCTCTTTCTGCAGCGCATCGACCTGTTTCTGCAGCTTGCCCAGCTCGGTTTCAGTGCCCTTGAGCTCTTTCTGCACGCCGGATTTTTCTTCCTGGACCTTGCTCAGCAGTTTTTTCAGCTCGGCAATGTCCTGACGCGTGGCGTCCAACTGCTGTTGGGTTTGCGCGCGCTCGTCAGCGAAGGCCGGTTGGAGCAGGCAGGTCAGAGCGAGGGCGATCAGGACGCGGAGCATAGAGGCGGGCGGCACCAGGGTAAGGGACGGCCTAGTATGCCCGCCCGAGGCTGCAAAAAAAACGCCCAATTGGGGCTGTGTGATAACTGGACCAAGCAATACACCGAATTCCATTTCGAAAACTCCATAAACCACTGTGGGAGCTGGCTTGCCAGCGATGGCGTCTGCACATTCAACATAGATGTTGGCTGTCAGATTGCTATCGCTGGCAAGCCAGCTCCCACAGGGTTTTGCGGTGTTTTGGCGATTGGGGTCAGACCAGGATAGAAGTGCCGGTCATTTCCGCAGGTTTTTCCAGGCCCAACAGTTTCAGCATGGTCGGCGCCACATCCGCCAGCACGCCGCCTTCACGGACCTTGAGGTCGCGCTTGCCGACATAAATGAACGGCACCGGCTCAGTAGTGTGCGCGGTGTGTGCCTGGTGGGTTTCTTCATCGGCCATTTTTTCGACGTTGCCGTGGTCTGCGGTGATCAGCGCTTCGCCACCGACCTTTTCCAGGGCTTCAACGATGCGACCGACGCAGGTGTCGAGGCATTCAACCGCTTTCACCGCCGCGTCGAATACGCCGCTGTGGCCGACCATGTCGCCGTTGGCGTAGTTGACCACGATCACGTCGAAACGCTGGTTTTCGATGGCTTCAACGATGCGGTCGGTCACCTCAGGCGCGCTCATTTCCGGCTGCAAGTCGTAAGTGGCGACTTTCGGCGACGGGATCAGAATGCGCTCTTCGCCCGGGAACGGCTCTTCACGACCACCGGAGAAGAAGAACGTCACGTGCGCGTATTTCTCGGTTTCAGCGATGCGCAGCTGTGTTTTGCCGTTCTTCGCCAGATAATCGCCCAGCACGTTTTCCAGACTGCCCGCCGCGAACGCCGACGGTGCCGGAATGCTTGCCGCGTATTGGGTCAGCATGACGAAACCGGCCAGTTTTGGCTGGCGGGCGCGCTCGAAATCCTTGAAATCGTCTTCAACGAATACGCGAGTCAGCTCACGGGCACGGTCGGCGCGGAAGTTCATGAACACCACAGCGTCGCCGTCTTCGACTTTTACCGGCTCACCGATGGTCGTGGCTTTGACGAATTCATCGCTCTCGCCACGCGCATAAGCAGCGTCGAGACCTTCCTGTGCGGTGGCGGCGTTGAATTCGCTGTGGCCGTCGACGATCAGGTTGTACGCCTGAGCAACGCGATCCCAGCGGTTGTCACGGTCCATGGCGAAGTAACGGCCGATGATGCTGGCGATGCGACCTTTGCCGAGTGCCTGGAAGGTCGCGTCGAGCAATTCGATCGACGACGCAGCGCTTTTCGGCGGCGTATCGCGGCCATCAAGGAAAGCGTGCAGATAGATTTTTTCAGCGCCACGCTTGAAGGCCAGTTCGGCCATGGCGATCAGGTGATCCTGGTGGCTGTGTACGCCGCCATCGGAGAGCAGACCCATGAAGTGCACGGCTTTGCCGGCGGCCACGGCTTTATCCACAGCGGCGCAGATGGTCGGGTTCTCGAAAAACTCGCCGTCGCGGATCGACTTGGTCACGCGGGTGAAGTCCTGATACACCACGCGGCCAGCGCCAAGGTTCATATGACCGACTTCAGAGTTGCCCATCTGGCCGTCCGGCAGACCGACGTCCATGCCGCTGCCCGAGATCAAGCCATTCGGCACGGTGGCCCACAGGCGATCAAGGACGGGCTTCTTCGCCGCAAAAACGGCGTTGGATTCGGGGCTTTCGCTGTGACCGAAGCCGTCGAGAATCATCAGGACCAAAGGTTTAGGCGTAGTCGTCATGGAATCCACTCGTGGCTAATAAAGAAGAGGGCGATGGAAAAGGGAGTTGGAGTTTAAAGCTAAGTTCCGACCGCGTCACCGCCGGACGGGGTTTGGCCGACCATAGTGGCTGTGTATACTGGCCGACATTTTAACGCCCTGGAACCTCCTTCGATGGTTGCTCACCTGATTGAATTTGCCACTAACCACTACATTCTTGTCGGTATCTTCGTCGTACTGCTGGCCCTGCTGCTGGCGCACACGATGCAGGGCGGCGGTAAAAGCCTGAGCACCGGTGAGCTGACTGCACTGGTCAACAAAGACGCAGGCGTAGTGGTGGACATCCGTCCGGCCAAGGATTTCGCTGCCGGCCACATCGTTGGCGCGATCAACATTCCCCAGGACAAACTGGCTGCGCGCACCGCCGAGCTGGAAAAGCACAAGGCCAAGACCATCATTCTGGTCGACGCCCTGGGCCAGACCGCCGGCACCCACGCCCGCGAGCTGATGAAATCCGGCTTCACCGCCGCCAAGCTGTCCGGCGGGATCTCCAGCTGGAAAGGCGACAACCTGCCGCTGGTGAAGTGATATGAGCGAAGTCATCGTCTACTCCAGCGATTACTGCCCTTATTGCTCGCGAGCCAAGTACCTGCTCGAGAACAAAGGCGTGGCGTTCAAAGAGATCAAGGTCGATGGCAAGCCGCAGGTGCGCGCCGAAATGGCCCAGAAAGCCGGACGCACGTCCGTGCCGCAGATCTGGATCGGCAGCAAGCACATCGGCGGTTGTGACGATTTGTATGCCCTGGAGCGCGCCGGCAAGCTCGACGCGCTGCTCAAGGCCTGAACGGCTGCACCCACGTACAGCACTCCCTAAAAGACCCAAGATCAGAAAGGATCTGAGATGACTGACCAACAGAACACTGCAGCCAGCGAAGAAGAAACCGCACCGCAATTCTCCTTGCAGCGCATCTACGTTCGCGACCTGTCCTTCGAAGCCCCGAAAAGCCCGGCGATCTTCCGTCAGCAGTGGGATCCGACCGTTGGTCTGGATCTGAACACTCGCCAGAAAGAACTCGAAGGCGATTTCTACGAAGTCGTACTGACCCTGTCCGTGACCGTGAAAAACGGTGACGAAGTGGCCTTCATCGCTGAAGTGCAACAGGCCGGTATCTTCCTGATCAAGAACCTCGACGCGGCTTCGATGAGCCACACCCTGGGTGCGTTCTGCCCGAACATCCTGTTCCCGTACGCACGCGAAACCCTGGACAGCCTGGTCACCCGTGGTTCGTTCCCGGCGCTGATGCTGGCTCCGGTGAACTTCGACGCCCTGTACGCGCAAGAATTGCAGCGCATGCAGGAAAGCGGCGAGACGCCAACCGTTCAATAAACGGTCCTGGCTACAACGAAAAAAGCGCCGTAACAGGCGCTTTTTTCTTGGGCTGAAACAAGCCTCATGTAGGAGCTGCCGAAGGCTGCGATCTTTTGATCCTGCTTTTCAAGATCAAGATCAACAGATCGCAGCCTTCGGCAGCTCCTACAATGGAGTCAGGAAGTGCGGATTTGCGGTGTTATTTGAAGTCGTTCTGGCGCCAGGCTTCGTATACAGCGACGGCCACGGTGTTGGACAGGTTCAGGCTGCGGCAGCCTTCACGCATGGGCAGGCGCAGGCGCTGATCCGGCGCAAGGGCATCGAGCACTTCCGGCGGCAAGCCACGGCTTTCCGGGCCGAAAATGAACGCATCGCCCGGGACAAACGCTGCATCATGAAACGGTCGCGAGCCCTTGGTGGTGAACGCAAACACCCGAGGGTTACCGATGCTTGCCAGGCAACTGGCGAGATCGGCGTGACGTTGCAGCGTGGCATATTCGTGGTAATCGAGACCGGCACGGCGCAAGCGCTTGTCGTCCATCTCGAAGCCCAACGGTTCGATCAAATGCAGGTGGCAGCCGCTGTTGGCGCACAGCCTGATAACGTTGCCGGTATTCGGCGGAATTTCTGGTTGAAAAAGGATGACGTGAAACATGCACGGCTCCGAAGGTAAAGATGAGCGGCATTCTACGCCGCCTGTGGACAACCGTTCGAAACTATTCCCGCGTGTGATCGCTTCGCTGGCGATTGTCGGCGTGATGATCGGCTTGATGATCGGCCGCCTGACCACGCCGGATCCGACGGTGTTGCAGCAGATCGAGGTGACTGACGGCGGTTTGCTGGTGTGGTTCAACAACGAGCCGAAGCTGCATGGCGAAGTCATCGACGGCACGGTGGCGCTGCTGTTCCAGGCTGAGGGGCCGGCGCAGAAGGGCCAGCTCAAGCTCAATGGCAAAGACGTCAATTGGCGGACGCGAGCGAGTGACGGTGGGTTGTTGCTGACGGTGCTGGCGGCGCGGCCGCTGCAGGGTGACTGGGCCGGCAGTGCGGTCGATGACCGCTGGCGCCTGGAGATTCATCTGAGGGAGCAATAAAAGCGGGAATCCCTGACCTGCCTGTATCAGGGTTCCCAAAACGGGATGGACTTCGCGTGACGCGTCGGTCCGGTGTAAAGAGGGAACCCCCGGCCTGCCTGTACCAAGAGCCCCAAAAGGGTGAGCTCGCCGCGTTGCGGTGTGAGCCCGATGTAAAGAGGGGAATCCCCGGCCTGCCTGTACCAAGGTCCCCGAAACGGGTGGTGAAACGAATCACCTGTGAGAGTTATTGCAGGGGGCGTGCCAGGTTTTAATCTGTTGAAACAAAAAATCTGAGCAGAAACGCGAAAGCCCCGGAATTCGGGGCTTTCGTGGTTTTGGACGGTTGTTTTTCGAGCTCTGTTTGGGTGTTTTTTGATCCGGTTGTTATGCCCGATTGCGGGTCGTCGTGCCTTTTGGCGGTGCACGCAAACAAAAAGATCGCAGCCTGCGGCAGCTCCTACATGGGTTCAATGTAGGAGCTGCCGCAGGTTGCGATCTTTTCGCGGACGACTAGAGTGCCGAGTTAACCCTCATCCCCCTCATCATCATCCGCACCATCAACCTTCATCCCCAATTCCTTGATCTTGCGCGTCAGGGTATTACGCCCCCAACCCAGCAACACCGCCGCATCACGCCGACGTCCGGCCGTGTGCTTCAGCGCCGTCTCGATCATGATTCGCTCAAACGCCGGCACCGCGCTGTCGAGCAAGCTCGACTGGCCACGCGCCAAGGCTTGGTCGGCCCACTGGCGCAGCGCCTGCTCCCAGTTGGTCACCGGTGCCGAGTCCTGCGGCAGGTTGAGGAGCTCTGGCGGCAGGTCGCTGATGTGCACTTCACGTCCGGACGCCATTACGGTGATCCAGCGGCAGGTATTCTCCAACTGACGTACGTTGCCGCCCCACGGCAGGTTTTTCAGGTATTCCTCGGTCTCGCTTTTCAGCAGTTTCGGCTCGACCGCCAGTTCCTGCGCGGCACGGCTGAGGAAATGCTTGGCCAGGGTCGGAATGTCTTCGCGACGGTCCGACAGGCGCGGGATGTGGATGCGGATCACATTGAGGCGATGGAACAAATCCTCACGGAATTTGCCGGCGTGCACCAGGGTTTCCAGATTCTGGTGCGTCGCGGCGATGATGCGCACATCGACCTTGACCGGCACATGCCCGCCGACGCGGTAGAACTCGCCGTCGGCCAAAACGCGCAGCAAACGGGTTTGCGTATCCGCCGGCATGTCACCGATTTCATCGAGGAACAGCGTGCCGCCGTCAGCCTGCTCAAAGCGGCCGCGACGCAGATTCGCCGCGCCGGTGAACGCGCCTTTCTCGTGACCGAACAGCTCGGATTCCATCAGATCCTTGGGGATCGCCGCCATGTTCAGCGCAATGAACGGCGAGGCCGCGCGCGGGCTGTGGCGGTGCAGGGCGTGGGCGACCAGTTCTTTACCAGTACCCGATTCACCGTTGATCAACACGGTGATGTTGGAGTGGCTCAAGCGCCCGATGGCGCGAAACACTTCCTGCATCGCCGGCGCTTCGCCGATGATTTCCGGGGTGCGGGTCAGCGCCGGTACAACTTCCAGGCCTTGCTGTTCTTGCGCGTGCTGGTTGGCACGTTTGACCAGCGACACCGCCTCGTCTACATCGAACGGCTTGGGCAGGTATTCGAAAGCGCCGCCCTGATAGGAGGCGACAGCGCTGTCCAGATCGGAGTGAGCGGTCATGATGATGACCGGCAACCGTGGGTGCTGCTCGCGAATCCGCGCCAACAAGTCCAGGCCGCTGGCACCCGGCATACGAATGTCGGAAATGATCACGTCAGGCTGCTGACGGGCCAGGCGACTCATTACGCCATCAGCGCTGTCGAAGCTCTGGGTGGTCATGCCTTCCTGCTGCAAGGCCTTTTCCAGCACCCAACGGATAGAACGGTCGTCATCGACGATCCACACGGTTTCACTACGGCTCATGTCGATGTGGCTCCTTGTTCCAGTGGCAGAAAGATCGAGAAGGTGGTGTGGCCTGGATGGCTGTCACACTCGATCAGGCCCTGGTGCTGGCTGATGATGTTCTGGGTAATGGCCAGGCCGAGCCCGGTACCGTCCGGGCGTCCGCTGACCATGGGAAAGAAAATGGTTTCCTGAAGTTCCGCGGGGATCCCCGGGCCGTTGTCGATGATCTCGATCTTGGTCACCAGACGATGGCGGACGTGGCCGATGGTGAACTGGCGCATGGCGCGGGTGCGCAGGCTGATGCGGCCCAGGCGCAGCTCGTTCTGGCTGCTGATTGCCTGCATCGCGTTGCGCACGATGTTCAGCACGGCCTGAATCATTTGCTCGCGGTCGATCAACACGTCGGGAATGCTTGGGTCGTAATCGCGCACCAAGGTGATGCAGCCCTGACTTTCGGCCTCGACCAGATGGCCGACGCGTTCCAGTACCTCGTGAATGTTGCACATTGCCAGCGACGGCAGCTTGTTCGAACCGAGCATGCGATCGACCAGATTACGCAGACGGTCGGCCTCTTCAATGATCACATTGGTGTAGTCACGCAGACTGTCTTCCGGCAGTTCGCGGGCCAGCAATTGCGCGGCGCCACGGATGCCGCCCAGCGGATTCTTGATCTCGTGGGCGAGGCCGCGCACCAGCATTTTGCTGGTTTCCTGTTTGGAGATTTGCGCCTCTTCCTTGGTGATCCGCAGCAAGCGGTCACGCGGGTGGACTTCCAGCAGAAGCATGGTCGCGCCATTACTGAGGATCGGCGTCACCGCGTAATCCACGGTCAACGTCTGGCCAGTGAGGGCGGTGAGCATCGCTTCGCGTTTGGTGAACGGATGCGCCTGTTCCACGGCCTGGCGCAGGGAATTCAACGCCTCGGTAGATTCGGTGAACAGCTCGCTGATGAACTGCCCATGGCTGCGCTGCCCGCTGATGGCGAGCAGCATCTCCGCCGCCGGGTTCATGTACTCGAGGCGCAATTCGGCGTCGAGCAGGATGGTGGCGGTGGTCAGGTTGTCGAGCAGCAAACGGTGGATTGCGTCGCTAATGGTCATCGGAGCCTCTTTTGGGGGCGGAGCGTGCGCAACAAGCAAGCGTCGGTATCGGGAAAATGCAAAAACCAAACCAAGGCTCTGAAAAGAAGCGTTCGACGCCTGAAACGGGCGTTTGACGCTCGTTTGCGTGGCATTCGGCCAGCGCGAACGGGAAGTTTCGAACCAAAATGGGTTGGAATATGAGTACGGTGCAGCCTATTGCACCAATATAGTGCGCAAAGCTGAACGGCGTTAGAAGAAACGCAGGAAGGGGTTTTTCGGCTCTTCGGGTTTGTCTTTGAGCGGACATTCCGGGCGAACCCCGTAATCGTCGGCAACGCACGGTTTGACCTGGCGTTTCTGCGCAAGGGAGATGCGCAGCATGTGGAAGGGTTGGTTAGCGGTGCGCTCGACCGTCCGCCCTTCGGCGTCGAGGATTTCCACCGAAAGGTTGTGGCTGCCACGATCGATATTGCTCAGCGGGAAGACTGGCGTCAGGCCGGGCTCGCCAGTGGCCTGACCGTCCAGCAGCAACCGATAACGATGCCCTTTTTGCAGGCCCGGTTCGCTGGTGACGCTGACGATGACTTCGCCGGCGCTGCTGCGAATCGTGGCATCGGGTTCGGGCACCAGAATGCGCAGCATGTCGTAGTGGAACGGCGGTTGTTCCGGGGATTTCTTCGCCGTGGTGATCGGCGCGGCGGCCGTTGGATTGGCCGACATGCGATTGCTGGTGGCGATGGGCACACGCTTGGCATCGCCGCGTGGCTGGTCGGTGTAGACGCGATTGCCCTGCGCATCGACGTAGGTAAAGACCTCTGCCGAGGCTTGTAGCGTCATCAGGGCAAAAGCGGCGACCAGCCACGCGCGAATCATGGCTTGTGTACTCGCTGCACAGTGAAGGCCACGGGCGGGCTTTGCTGAACGATTGTTTGCCCGTCGATGACCTGGACGGCCAGTCGATGCTCACCCCGGTCAACATTCACCAACTGCAGGATTGGCACGTTGCTCGGCTGACCGTACGGTTCATCGTCGAGCACCAGCCGTAATTGATGCGGCGCCTGCAGACGCGGTTTGATCAGCACATTGACGGTGAAGGTGCCGTTGTTGGCGCGCAAGGCTTCTTCAGTGGGCAGGCCGGCCAGTTCAAGAATGTCGTAGGCGTTGCGCGCAGGTTCACGATTGTCGGGCTCAGGTGCGCTCGGCGCTTGCGGCTCGACCCGATTGAGCGGCGGCAAGTCCACCGGTTGCGCCTGCACGCCGTCCGGCGAGTGATCGCTGTACACCGTGTGGCCGTTGGCGTCGGTGTACTTGTAGATCTGCGCCGCGACGGGCAGGGCGATCACCAGCAGGAGGATTAGAAAACCACGACCCATGGATGCAACCGATCAGCAGTGAGATTGGCTTGCAGCATAGGCCAGAGGCGGCGGTAAGCCCAACCGCCTCAACATCAGCTCACACAAATGGCCCCAGGCCTTATCGTGAGGCGCCCGCCGCAAGCACGCTCTCGCGACTGCCGGACAGGACGCCCGCCTTGTAATGCTCGATGTAGGTCAACACACCATTGGCGTCGAAATCGCGCAGCTCGCCTTCTTTTTTGCCGGCGACGAAGTTCACGGTTTGGGTGTGTCCGTTGTCAGTCTTGAGTGTCCACGGGCCGCTTTGCAGGTCATTCGTGTAGTCGCCGTTTCCTGCTTTGGTTTCCCACGGGCCTTGGCGTTTATCGTCGACATTATTGCCGCGCTCGGTGTTGCCGGCGATGGTCAGTTCGCTCGGGCCGTTGAGTTGACCATGGACATAGGTCTGGAATCCGGTGGCGACCCATTCCATCTCGTCGTAGTTGGAAAGCTGCCAGCGGCCTTCGCGCAAATCATTGTGGTACTCGCCGTCCAGCGTCTGCCCGTCTTGGTAAATGCTCCATTGCCCCTCCCGTTTACCCTCTGCAAAGTGACCGGACGCCGAATATTTCTCGTCTTTGGAAATAGACCACGGGCCGATACGTACGCCCTGCTTGTAGGCACCTTTGGCCGAGATCGATCCGGAGTCATAAGACACCGATTGGCCGTCCTCGCTGCCGGTGAATTTAAGCGGAGCGGTTTCCCAGGCAATACGTCTGACCTGATAGTTGTAGAGCGTGCGGTTACCCTCGACGAGGGTGCCATCGAGCCAACGCCAGAAGGTAACAGTGAGAAACCGACCGTCTTTTTCCTGATAGGTTTTCTTGTAGAAATACGGTTCGTCGTCCGGTGTGGGATTGCTCAGAGGGTCGTAGTACTGGCCGTAATAGCTCACCAGTGTTCCTTGGCTGAAATCGAGTTGGTCGAACTCCGGTACGCCGGACTCTTCATAGTAGAAGCGATAGTTCAGCGGGGTGTTTTGGCTCAGGGCTTTCTTGATGGTCAGGGCATCGAGGTGTTTCTGGCCTGCGGTAATGCGATCCAGCGCTGGCTGCAGACCCATGACGCGGCTGTAGAGGTGATCGTTGTCGTTGTACTTGTAGGCGTAGATTCGGTATTGCTCGTTCTGCCGGAACAGCACAAAGCGGGTCGGATCCTCACTGTCGAGCGACATGAGGAAAACCGATTCGATGGTCGCCTGACCGAAATCGTCAAGCAAACGGGGTTCGGCATTGGGCATATTGCAAATGCAGTAATAACCTTTGACGCCCCCCGCTTCCTTGATGAACGCCAACGTCGCCGAGCTTTCCTGCAAACCCTCGATCAGCGGATGCGCCAGGGTTTTGTTTTCATAGAACGCTGCCGCTCCGGCCGTTTGGCAGGCGAGGCCGGCCGTCAGGGCGATGGCCCATAACCACTTCATGCGAATCCCTTCGTCAAGGCGCCGGTAACGGGCGCTGAGGCGGCGGATTATCCATGGATGCGCGCGCACAAAAAAGGCCTCCCGAAGGAGGCCTCTTTTTGTCACGCCGCGTAGCGCGGCGCTACCGGATCAGCAGCTGTAGTACAGCTCATATTCCAGTGGGTGTACGAAGGTGCGAACCTTGATTTCTTCTTCCGATTTCAGCGCGATGTAAGCGTCGATGAAGTCGTCGGAGAATACGCCGCCCTTGGTCAGGAACGCGCGGCCCTTGTCCAGCTCTTCCAGGGCTTCTTTCAGGCTGCCGCAAACTTGCGGGATCTCTTTCGCCTCTTCAGGCGGCAGGTCGTACAGGTTTTTGTCGGCAGCGTCGCCTGGGTGAATCTTGTTCTGGATACCGTCCAGACCGGCCATCAGCAGAGCTGCAAAGGCCAGGTACGGGTTGGCAGCCGGATCCGGGAAGCGGGCTTCGATACGGCGGGCTTTCGGGCTCGACACGTAAGGAATACGGATCGAAGCGGAGCGGTTGCGAGCCGAGTAGGCCAGCATCACTGGAGCTTCGAAGCCTGGTACCAGACGCTTGTAGGAGTTGGTCGCCGGGTTGGTGAAGCCGTTCAGGGCCTTACCGTGCTTGATGATGCCGCCGATGAAGTACAGAGCGGTATCGGACAGGCCGGCATAGCCTTCACCTGCGAAGGTGTTCTTGCCGTCTTTCCAGATCGACATGTGTACGTGCATGCCCGAACCGTTGTCGCCGTACAGTGGCTTCGGCATGAAGGTCGCGGTGCGGCCGTAAGCGTCAGCAACGTTGTGCACAACGTACTTCAGGGTTTGGGTTTCGTCGGCTTTCTTCACCAGGGTGTTGAACTTGACGCCGATTTCGTTCTGGCCGGCAGTCGCCACTTCGTGGTGGTGAACTTCGACGGTCAGGCCCATTTCTTCCAGTGCGTTGCACATGGAGGTACGGATTTCGTGGTCGTGGTCGAACGGTGGAACCGGGAAGTAGCCGCCTTTGACGCCTGGACGGTGACCCTTGTTGCCGCCTTCGATGTCCTGGTCGGACATCCACGAACCTTGCTCGGAGTAGATCTTGAACATCGAGCCGGAAATGTCCGACTTGAATTTCACCGAGTCAAAGATGAAGAATTCTGGCTCTGGACCGGCGAACACGGTGTCACCGATACCGGTGGCTTTCAGGTGTTCTTCGGCGCGCTTGGCGATCGCACGTGGGTCGCGGTCGTAGCCTTGCATGCTCGAAGGTTCGATGATGTCGCACACCAGGATCAGGGTGGCGTCTTCGGTGAACGGGTCGAGAACGGCAGTTTCGTCAACCGGCATCAGGATCATGTCGGAGGCTTCGATGCCTTTCCAGCCAGCGATGGAGGAACCGTCGAACATTTTGCCGACTTCGAAGAAGTCGTCGTCCAAAGCATCGCGGGCCGGCATGGTCACGTGGTGCTGAGTACCTTTGGTGTCCGTGAAGCGCAGATCAATCCACTTGACGTCATGATCTTTGATGAGTTGAACCGTCTTCGACATATGTCCTCCGGGTGGCTTCGGGCTTGGTAGTGGATGCCCTTGAATTTGGTTGATGCCGGCGCGAATACTCTGCCAAGGCAACCTGCCTCACAAGGGAGCAAATTGCATGCCAGTGCCCCAGCATGGGTTTTTTGCCCCAAATTCACGCTTATTAAGGTGCTGCGCGCCTGAAAGTGGAAAATCTCGCCCTCTAATGTAGCGTTATAAATCGAAAATGACCCGTTTTGGTGCATGCAAAACCTTCTGCACATTAACTGGTTAAACCTTGAGCAATTTCCGCTATAATCCGCGCCCCCCTTTTTCGGCTGGCCGTTCGCGCGCTGTTTTCATGAAACTAATCGTAAAAGTCTTCCCCGAGATCACCATCAAAAGCCGACCTGTCCGGACGAAATTCATCCGCCAGTTGGCCAAGAACATCCGCACCGTGCTCCGCGACCTGGACCCGGCCGTGGTGGTGAACGGTGTGTGGGACAATCTCGAGCTGGAAACCCGCATTACCGACGCCAAAGCCTTGAAAGAGATGGGTGAGCGCCTGACCTGCATGCCGGGCATCGCGCACTTTTTGCAGATCGACGAGTACCCGCTGGGCGACTTCGACGACATCACCGAGAAGTGCAAAGAGCACTACGGCGCGGCGCTGGCCGGGAAGATTTTCTCGGTGCGCTGCAAGCGTGCCGGCAAGCACACCTTCAGCTCGATGGACGTCGAAAAATACGTCGGCAGCAAGCTGCGCCGTGAGTGCGGTGCCGCCGGAATCGACCTGAAAGCGCCGGAAATCGAAGTCCGTATCGAAGTTCGCGACAAACGGTTGTTTGTGATCCACAGCCAGCACAACGGCATCGGCGGCTATCCGCTCGGTGCATTGGAGCAGACGCTGGTATTGATGTCCGGCGGCTTTGACTCGACCGTTGCGGCCTACCAGATCATTCGTCGCGGCCTGATGACCCACTTCTGTTTCTTCAATCTGGGCGGTCGTGCCCATGAATTGGGCGTGATGGAAGTCGCGCATTTCATCTGGAAGAAGTACGGCAGCTCGCAACGCGTGCTATTTGTCAGTGTTCCGTTCGAAGAAGTGTTGGGCGAAATTCTCGGCAAAGTCGATAACAGTCATATGGGCGTCGTATTGAAGCGTATGATGTTGCGCGCGGCCTCCAACATCGCCGACCGCCTGCAGATCGAGGCGCTGGTCACTGGCGAGGCGATCTCCCAGGTGTCGAGCCAGACGCTGCCGAACCTGTCGGTGATCGACTGCGTGACCGACAAACTGGTCCTGCGTCCGCTGATCGTGGCGCACAAGCAGGACATCATCGACACGGCCAACGAGATCGGCACCGCCGATTTTGCCCGGCACATGCCGGAATACTGCGGGGTCATTTCGGTCAACCCGAAGACCGCCGCCAAACGCGGTCGCGTTGAACACGAAGAGAAAGAATTCGACATGGCGGTGCTCGAGCGTGCGCTCGAAAACGCCAAACTGGTGCCGATCGATCGGGTGATCGACGAATTGGGCCAGGACGTACAGATTGAAGAAGTCAGCGAAGCACTGGCCGGCCAGATCGTGATCGACATCCGTCACCCGGATGCCGCCGAGGATGAGCCGCTGGAACTCGCTGGCGTAGAAGTACAGACGATGCCGTTCTACGCAGTGAACGCTCGTTTCAAGGAGCTGGATCCGACTCGCCAGTACCTGCTGTATTGCGACAAAGGCGTGATGAGTCGCCTGCATGCTCACCATTTGCTCAGTGAGGGGCATGCCAATGTGCGCGTTTATCGACCGAGCTAAGTGCCCGGGGCTGTTTGCCTGTGGCCTGCGTCACCGGCCCCCCGACACCGCCGTCAAGCTGTAACGGCCATGCCGGACACTACTGCTAATCGCTGCCAAGACTTGTCAGCAAACCGAATCCTCTGATCGAGATACACAAGTGATCGAAAATCTACGTAACATCGCCATCATTGCCCACGTTGACCATGGTAAAACCACCCTGGTAGACAAACTCCTGCGTCAATCCGGCACTCTGGAGCGCAACGAGCTCAACGACGAGCGCGTGATGGACTCCAACGACCAGGAAAAAGAGCGCGGTATTACCATTCTGGCGAAAAACACCGCCATCAACTGGAACGGCTACCACATCAACATCGTGGACACCCCGGGCCACGCCGACTTCGGCGGCGAAGTTGAACGCGTAATGTCGATGGTTGACTCCGTTCTGCTGCTGGTTGACGCTCAAGACGGCCCTATGCCGCAAACCCGTTTCGTGACCAAGAAGGCTTTCGAAGCCGGCCTGCGTCCGATCGTGGTGATCAACAAGGTTGACCGTCCAGGCGCGCGTCCGGACTGGGTTCTGGACCAGATCTTCGACCTGTTCGACAACCTCGGTGCTACCGAAGAACAACTGGACTTCCAGGTTGTTTACGCTTCGGCCCTGAACGGCATTGCCGGTCTGGATCACACCGCCATGGCGGAAGACATGACCCCGCTGTACCAAGCGGTAGTCGACCACGTTCCGCCTCCGGCCGTTGACCGTGATGGCGCGTTCCAGATGCAGATCTCCGCTCTGGACTACAACAGCTTCCTGGGTGTTATCGGCGTTGGCCGTATCGCTCGTGGTCGCGTCAAGCCGAACACCCCGGTTGTGGCGATCGGTGCCGACGGCAAGCGCCGTAACGGCCGTATCCTGAAACTGATGGGTCACCACGGTCTGCACCGCATCGACGTTGAAGAAGCTGCAGCAGGCGATATCGTGTGCATCAGCGGTATGGACTCGCTGTTCATCTCCGACACCCTGTGCCACCCGGACACCGTCGAGGCGATGAAGCCTCTGACCGTTGACGAGCCAACCGTTTCGATGACCTTCCAGGTAAACGACTCGCCATTCTGCGGTAAAGAAGGCAAGTTCGTGACGTCCCGTAACATCAAGGACCGTCTGGACAAAGAGCTGCTGTACAACGTTGCACTGCGCGTTGAAGAAGGCGACTCCGCTGACAAGTTCAAGGTTTCCGGCCGTGGTGAGCTGCACCTCTCGGTACTGATCGAAACCATGCGTCGCGAAGGCTTCGAGCTGGCCCTGGGCCGTCCTGAAGTGATCATTCGTGAAGTTGACGGCGTCAAGCAAGAGCCGTTCGAAAACGTCACCATCGACATCCCTGAAGAAGCGCAGGGCAAGGTGATGGAAGAGATGGGTCTGCGTAAGGGCGACCTGAGCAACATGGTTCCTGATGGCAAGGGCCGTGTTCGTCTGGAATACAACATCCCTGCTCGCGGTCTGATCGGTTTCCGTAACCAGTTCCTGACCCTGACCAACGGTGCTGGCATCCTGACCTCGATCTTCGATCGCTACGACACCGTCAAGTCGGGCCACATGTCCGGCCGTCAGAACGGCGTTCTGGTTTCGGTTGAAACCGGTAAGGCACTGACCTACTCGCTGGAAACCCTGCAGGCTCGTGGCAAGCTGTTCGTAGAACACGGTCAAGAGATCTACAACGGTCAAATCGTTGGTCAGAACAGCCGCGACAACGACCTGGGCGTTAACCCTACCAAGGGCAAGAAGCTCGACAACATGCGTGCTTCGGGTAAAGACGAAACCATCGCTCTGGTTCCACCAGTGAAGTTCACTCTGGAACAGGCTCTGGAATACATCCAGGAAGACGAGCTGTGCGAAGTTACTCCTAAGTCCATCCGTCTTCGCAAGAAGATCCTGGACGAAAGCGAGCGTACCCGCGCTGCCAAGAAAGCCAAGAACTGAGTCATTAGTTCAGGCTGAATGAAAACGCCCCCGGTCGCGAGCCCGGGGGCGTTTTTGTTTGTCTGGGGTTTGATGATCTCGTTCCTACGCTCTGCGTGGGAATGCCTCCACGGACGCTCCGCGTTCGGCTTTTTGGGACGCAGAGCGTCCCGGGCTGCGTTCCCACGCGGAGCGTGGGAACGATCAAGCGTTTAAAACTTCTCGATCGCGCGGAAATTCTGCTCGCGCACCACTTCCTTCGGCTTGTAAGCGCAATACCCCGGACGCGGCCCGATCTTCGGGTGATTGCGGCAGGTATCCGGGCGCTTGTCATAAATGGTGCACAGGCGGCTCTTACGATCCAGGTAGTAGCAGTCGTTGTTGCTCATGCGCTGCAGGGTGAAGATGCCGGACTTCTGATTGAAGCGCTCGACCAGGCCTTCCTTTTGCAGACGCTTGGCGATGTTCTTCGGCGGGTCACCGAGTTCGAACTCGTCGACCACACCGATGCGCACCAGATCCTTGATCTTCACCTCAACCGGCAGCGTGCAGCAGCTGGACACGCAGGAACCGCACATCGGGGCTGAATATTTTGCCCACGTATCGAGACGATCGATCTCGGCGGCGGCAATCAGGTTGGGCTTCATCATCGGGAGTTACCAGGCGTGTGTGCATCAGGGCGCGCGATCATACCGGGACTGGTGGATTTTTGAACAACCTTTCGCCAGATTTTTTCTGCGTGCAGGCACATTGCCGGACAATTCGGCACGGCCCCTGCATTCATTAGCTCATCCGCCAGGGTAATGCCGGGCTATCTCACAGTCTCAGGAAATACTGCCGAACCAGAGCCTCGACCGTCGGTCAGACCGTCTAGGCTCAGACAATTCCCCGCTCGCTCGAGGTCCCATTGATGACTCAAGAACCACTAGTTCGCGAAGCAGAGGTGGCCGCATTCCGCGACGCCGTCCTGACCAAACTCACCTACGCGGTGGGCAAAGACCCCGATCACGCCTTCGACCATGACTGGTTCGAAGCCATCGCATTGGCTGCGCGTGATCACATGGTCGAACACTGGATGGACCACACCCGGCAGATCTACCGCAAAGGCCAGAAACGGGTGTACTACCTCTCGCTGGAATTCCTTATCGGCCGTTTGCTCTACGACAGCCTGAGTAACCTCGGCCTGCTCGATGTCGCCCGTGAAGCGTTGACCGAACTCGGCGTTGATCTGGAACGCATCCGTTTGCTGGAGCCCGATGCGGCGCTCGGCAACGGCGGTCTCGGGCGTCTGGCGGCGTGCTTCATGGAAAGCATGTCGACCCTCGGCATCGCCGGCCACGGTTACGGCATTCGTTATGAGCACGGCTTGTTCCGCCAGGCCATCGTCGATGGCTGGCAACAGGAGCAGACCGAGCACTGGCTGGATTTCGGTAACCCGTGGGAGTTTGAGCGGCCAGAGGTCGTCTACTCCATCGGCTTCGGCGGCAGCGTCGAAACCGTCACCGATGCTTCCGGCAAATCCAAACAAGTCTGGTCGCCGGCAGAAACCGTCCGCGCGATCGCTTACGACACGCCGGTGGTTGGCTGGCGCGGGGCGAGCGTCAACACCCTGCGCCTGTGGCGTGCCCGCGCCATGGAAGATTTGCACCTGGAGCGCTTCAACGCCGGTGACCACTTGGGCGCCGTCGCCGAAGTGGCGCGCGCCGAGAGTATCTCCCGCGTGCTTTACCCGGCGGACAGCACCGAAGCGGGGCAAGAGCTGCGCCTGCGTCAGGAATATTTCTTCGTCGCCGCCTCGCTGCAGGATCTGCTGCGCCGTCATCGCAACATGCACACCTCGGTGCTGACCCTCGGCGATCACGCGGCGATCCAGCTCAACGACACCCACCCTTCGATTGCCGTCGCCGAACTGATGCGGCAATTGGTCGATGTCTACGACGTCGCGTGGGATGCCGCGTGGCAAGTGACGGTCGACACGCTGTCGTACACCAACCACACGCTGTTGCCGGAAGCGCTGGAAACCTGGCCGGTGGGCTTGATGGAACGCATGCTGCCACGGCACATGCAGATCATTTACCTGATCAATGCCCAGCACATCGATTCGCTGCGCGCCAAAGGCATTCACGATTTCGACGTGCTCCGTGCCGTGTCGCTGATCGAAGAAGACAACGGTCGCCGGGTGCGCATGGGCAACCTCGCGTTCCTCGGTTCGCACAGCGTCAATGGCGTGTCCGGGTTGCACACACAGTTGATGCGTAAAACCGTGTTCGCCGAACTGCACAAGCTCTACCCGGAGCGGATCAACAACAAAACCAACGGCATTACTTTCCGCCGCTGGCTGTATCAGGCCAACTCGGAACTGACCTCGATGCTGGTCGATGCGCTCGGCCCGGATTTGTTGGATAACCCTGAAGAGCGCTTGCTCGATCTCGAACCGTTCGCCGAGAAACCCGCGTTCCGCAAAGCTTTCGCCGAGCAACGGCTGCACAGCAAAAAGGCGCTGGCCTATCTGATTCATGAACGCCTGGGCATCGCGGTCAACCCGGCAGCGATGTTCGACGTGCAGGTCAAACGGATCCACGAATACAAGCGCCAGTTGCTCAACCTGCTGCACACCGTGGCGCTGTACCAGGCAATTCGCGCCGAGCCGGAAGTCGACTGGGTGCCACGGGTGAAAATCTTTGCCGGTAAAGCGGCGGCGAGTTATCACCAAGCGAAACTGATCATCAAGCTGACCAACGATATCGCGCGGGTGGTGAATAACGACCCGACTGTGCGCGGCTTGTTGAAGGTGGTGTTCCTGCCCAACTACAACGTCAGCCTGGCGGAGAGCATTATTCCGGCGGCGGACTTGTCCGAGCAGATCTCCACTGCCGGTTTCGAGGCCTCGGGCACCAGCAACATGAAGTTCGGCCTCAACGGCGCGCTGACCATCGGTACCCTCGACGGCGCCAACGTGGAAATGTGTGAGCGCATCGGTGCCGAGCACATGTTCATCTTCGGCCTCAGCGCGCAGCAGGTCGAGGCGCGTAAACAGAACCACGAGTTCAGCGCCTTGCCGGATATTGCTGCGTCGCATCGTCTGAACGATGTGCTGCAAGCGATCCGCAGTGGGGTGTTCTCGCCGGATGACACCTCGCGCTACACCGGGTTGATCGATTCGCTGGTGGATTACGACCGCTTCCTGGTCTGCGCCGACTTCGACTCGTATTGGGAAGCGCAGAAGCGTGTTGAAGCGCACTGGCATGACGCCAATAACTGGTGGCGTTCGGCGGTGCTGAACACTTCGCGGATGGGCTGGTTCTCGTCGGACCGGACGATTCGTGAGTACGCCACGGAGATCTGGAAAGCACTGGAGTAACTTTCCGCTCGGCTCGATATAATCGCGCGCCAGAAAAGATCGCAGCCTGCGGCAGCTCCTACAGGGTTATGTAGGAGCTGCCGCAGGCTGCGATCTTTTTGGGTCAGGCTGCGCTAATCTTCCCGGATTGGCCTTCGCGCTTAGGGATATCGACCATGCAATGGATGTTCATGTTGATCGGGCTGGTGCTCGGCTGGCTGCTCGACGAGTCGCTCAGTGATGCGCTGTTGGGCGCGCTGCTGGGGCTGGCGATCGGGCAGACGATCCGCATCACGCGGCTCGGCTCACAAATGGCTGAGCAACAGCAGCAATATGAACAGCTGAAGGAGGCTCTGCAGGGTGTCGCCCAGCGTCTGTTTCTGCTCGAAGGCTCACCGTCGCATGCGGTGCCACCGCCACCGCCACCGCCAACGGTGGAACCTGTCGCCGAGCCTGTCGTAGACCCCGTCGGCATCGTCGAACCGGCCCCTGCGCCGGAGCTGGTCTGGGAGCTGCCGCCCGACCTCGAACCGATTGCTGCCGTGGCCAATCAGGCCAGCCAACCCTTGCCGGCCGATGTCTGGAGCGCCGAACCGGCGCCGCGCGAGCCGCAACAGCCTGCCGCACCCCGTGGCCCCAACCTCATCGAACGCGGCATCAGTGCTGCGCGTAATTGGCTGTTTGGCGGCAACACCGTGCTGCGCGTTGGCGTGGTGTTGCTGTTTTTCGGTCTGGCGTTCCTGCTGCGCTACGCCACCGAAGGCATGGTCGTGCCGATCGAGTTGCGTTATGCCGGCGTGGCGGCGGCTGCGCTGGGCCTGCTTGCACTGGGTTGGTGGCTGCGCAAACGCAACAGCAATTACGCCTTGATGCTGCAAGGCACCGGGATCGCGGTGTTGTACCTGACGGTGTTTGCGGCGATGCGTTTGCATCCGCTGCTTGATCCATCTGCCGCGCTGGGCTTACTGGTGGCGGTGACGGTTTTCTCGGCAATTCTGGCGATCACCCAGGACTCGCTCGCGTTGGCGGCAGTGGCCGCATTGGGCGGATTCGCCGCACCAATCCTGACCTCGACCGGCGCCGGCAACCACGTCGCGCTGTTCAGTTATTTCGCGCTGCTCAACGCCGGCATTCTCACCATCGCCTGGTTCAAGGCCTGGCGCCTGCTCAACCTGATCGGCTTCGTCGGCACCTTCGGCATCGGTTTCGCCTGGGGCTTGCGCTCATATACGCCAGAGCTGTTGTGGAGCACCGAGCCGTTCCTGATTCTGTTCTTCCTGATGTACCTGGCTATCGGCCTGTTGTTTGCCCGGCGCAAGTTGCTCGACATGCCCGATGCCCCAGCGGACGGCGATCGCGAGGCGTTACTGCACTGGTCGGCGCGCAAGGGCGACTACGTCGACGGGACGATGCTGTTCGGTCCGCCTATCATCGGTTTCGGTTTGCAGTTCGCACTGGTACAGCATCTGGAATTTGCCGCCGCGTTCAGTGCGCTGGCACTCGGCATGATCTACATGGCGCTGGCCAAAGTGTTGATGGGTGGTCGCGCGGTGCTGCTGGGTGAAACCTGTCTGGCGCTCGGGGTGATTTTCGCCAGTCTGGCGATTCCGCTGGGGCTGGACGCTCGCTGGACGTCGGCGGCGTGGGCGGTGGAAGGTGCGGGGATTTTCTGGCTCGGCCTGCGTCAGCATCGACCGTTCGCGCGGGCCTTTGCGTTGCTGTTGCAACTGGGCTCGGCGTTGGTATTCCTCAGCCAATTGCGCGTCGGCGAAAGCAGTTTGCTCGACGGCGCTCCGCTGGGCGCGTTGATGCTCGGCATTGCGCTGCTATTCAGTTTCTATCAACTGCGCAAAGCTGCCCCGGAACAGGCATCGCCTTGGGAGCGCCAAGGCCTGCCAGTGCTGGCGTGCCTGGGCCTGACGTTCCTCTACTTGCTGGCGCCGTTGTTCTTCTTCATCCAGGGCACGGCGATCAGTTGGGCGCTGGCCGGGTTGGCGACGTTGTTTGTCGGCCTGCGGATTCAGTCGCGGACATTCCTGTTCACCGCGTTTGCCGTGCAGTTGTTGGGTGGCGCGTTGTTTCTGCTGCGTCTACAAGGTGCGGGGGAAGATTCCGCCGCAGTGTTCAGCGCTGGCTGGAGCGGTTTGCTCAGTGCTTCGCTGATCGGTCTGGCGTTGATCGCCGGCATGCTGTTGGCCGCTCGCGATGAAATGGTGCGCAGTGACGTGCGTCTGCTGCGCGGTCTGTCGGTGGTGCTGCTGGCCGGGTTGGTGCTGATCAATCTGGCGGTGTTGTTTGTGCTGCCGTGGCAAACGGCGAGCGCGGTGTGGGCGGCGAGTGGTTTGCTGATCATCTGGTTGAGCCTGTACCTCAAGCAGCGCGTGAGCTTTGTTTTCGGTCTGCTGTTGCAGGTGATTGGCGGCGCGGCGTTTTTACTGGCCGGTCCCGAGTTGCTTGGGCCGCTGTCCAGCGAAGGGCTGAGACCGCTGGCCCACGGCGGATTCTGGACGCCGCTGGTGCTGGGGCTGGCGGCAATGATCGGAGCGTGGCGCCTGCAGCTGGGCAATCACGCCTCGGCATTTGATGCGTTGAGTTTGCAGCGCTTGTCCGAAGTGTTGCTGGTGTGGGGCGCCGGTTGGTGGACGCTGGCGTGGGTCAGTGAAGTGCTGCGGTTTGCCTCGCCGAATCTGCAAGGCACGTTGCTGCTTTTGGTTGCCGCCGTCAGCGTGGCGTTGTGGACGTTGCTGTCGCTGCGCTTGAAATGGCCGGCACTGGGTCTGCTGTGCACTTTGTTGATTCCGGCTGCGGCACTGGTGCTGCTCGGGGCCTGGCATTCGCGTTATCACCCGGCGGCGGATTTCGGTTGGCTGGCGTGGGCGGCGGTATTCACCGTGCATTTCTTCAGTCTGCGACGCTTGGCGCCGATGTTGCCGGCGCGGGCCTTGAGTACGGCGCATGTGCTCGGCTGTTGGCTGCTGATCGGCGTGCTGGCGTTGGAATTGCGCTACGGCCTGCTGCTGTTGTCCGAGCAATACAACGCCTGGCGCTGGCTGGGCTGGGCGATTCTGCCAAGCGTTTATCTGTTGCTGGCAGCGGCCCCGCGCTCTTGGCCGTGGCCGGTCGCAGCGTTTGCTCGCGAATACCGCTTGTACGCTGCTGCGCCGTTGGCGGTGCTGATGCTCGCGTGGTTCTGGTTGGCCAATGGCATCAGCGATGGCAACGCCGAACCGCTGCCGTATGTGCCTTTACTCAACCCTTTGGAATTGGGCCTGCTGTTCGCGTTGTTCGGCGTTTACGTGTGGTCGCGCAGTGCGATTTCGCAATTGTCGATTCGTCAGGACTATGCCGATTACGCCACGCAACTGATCGCCGGGGTTTCGCTGTTCGCCTTCTGCACCGCGTTGGTCACTCGCGCCGCGCACCATTGGGCGGGGATTCCGTTTGAGCTGGATACGCTGCTCGCCTCGATGCTGGTGCAGGCTGGATTGTCGATTGTCTGGACGCTGATGGCGCTCGGTTTGATGATCGGCGGGCATCTGCGCCATCGCCGCGAAGTGTGGCTGATTGGCGCCGCGCTGATTGCGCTGGTGGTGGCCAAACTGATTTTTGTCGAACTGAGCAACCGTGGCGGCCTTGCCCGGATCGTCTCGTTTATCGGCGTCGGCGTGTTGCTGCTGGTGGTTGGCTATTTCGCGCCGCTGCCACCCAAACGCGTCGAGGCGGAACCGGCGGCGGACACACCGGCCGCGGTCACCGAAGGAGTTTCATCTTGAGTCGCATGCGAAATCTGGGTTGGTTGGCGTTGGGCGTGGTGATGGTGGCCGGCGCCCAGGAAAAGCCGGCGGACTTCGCCACGCAGGTGCCGCTGGCGGTCAGCGGCAACGGCCCGTGGTATCGCCTTGAACTGCCGCTGAGCGTGCAATTGCAGGCACGCCAGACCGATCTCAGCGACCTGCGCGTGTTCAACGCCGCCGGTGAACCACAGGCTTACGCCTTGGCGCGCGAGTCGGCGCAGACCCGCGACGACGGTAAGTTGCACGAGGTGAAATGGTTCCCGCTGTACACCGCCGCTGAAGCCAGCGAACGCGCGCCGAACGTGCGCGTGCAATCGACCACCAACGGCACACTGGTCGAAGTGCAACCGTCCAGCCAGTTGGAGGCGGGTGAAGAAGTGCTGCGCGGCTGGCTGCTCGATGCCAGCGCGATCAAGGCGCCGTTGCAGCAATTGATCCTCGACTGGACCAGCGAACGCGACGGCTTTCAGCGTTTCAGCATCGAAGCCAGCGACGACTTGCAGCACTGGCAGCCGTGGGGCGAAGGCCAGGTGGCGCGGCTGACCTTTTCCGATGAGCGCATCGAGCAGCACGAAGTGACGTTGCCGGGGCAATCGGCGCGTTATGTGCGGTTGCTGTGGGAGTCGCCGAATTCGGCACCGATCCTGACAGCGGCACAGCTGAAAAGCAGCGACCCGCGCGATCTACCGCTGCCATTGGTCTGGTCGCAGGCATTGGCCGGCAGCAGCACCAAGGCCGGGGAATACACCTGGCAGTTGCCGATGGGGCTCAACGTTGAGCGTGTGCAGGTGGAACTGAAGCAGCCAAACAGTCTGGCGCCAGTGATATTGGCGGGGCGACGTGAAAGCAGTCTGCCGTGGCAGGAACTGAGCAGCGGCTTGCTCTATCGCCTGACGCAGAACGGCCAGGACGTGGTGCAGAACGAATTGCAGCTCTACGGGCAGACCGTGCAGCAGTTGAAGCTGACGGTCGATGAACGCGGCGGTGGTCTGGGCGCGCAGGCACCGAGCGTGAAATATGCGGTGCGGGCGACGCAGGTGATTTTCCTCGCGCGGGGCGAGGGGCCGTACAGTCTGGCGTTGGGCAATGCGACGGTGAAGACGGGGAATCTGCCGTTGGCGACGCTGATTCCGGATTTCAAGCCGCAGAAGCTGGCGTCGTTGGGCAAGGCGTCGGTGCAGGGTGAAGCGGTTGGTACGCAGACATCGACGGCGACCACAGCGGCGGTGGCGCAGACCAATTGGAAGAAGATCGGGTTGTGGGCAGTGTTGTTGTTGAGTGTGGTGTTTTTGGGGGCTATGGCGTTTAGCTTGTTGCGCAAGCCGCCTGCCAATTCCTGAAAAGGCGGGTGCTGCGCACCCGATCGCGAGCAGGCTCACTCCTACAGGGGATCGCATTTCTTCAGTTGGAATACCGTCAACTGTAGGAGTGAGCCTGCTCGCGATAGCGTTTTCCCAAACAACAAAAATCCACAAACTGTCGCGCGCACCCTGCACCATCCGTCCCGAACCGGTCTACGCTAAATCCGCTACCTGAACTCTCCACCGACAATCACGTCTCATGCAGGCAATTACACCCCAACGCACGTTACCGGGCGTCTTCGCTCGCTACGTTTTCAGACTCCCTGTAAACTGCGCGGGTTTTTAGCCCCCCATTCCACCGGAGCCGTCCATGTCCCGCGTTACCCTGAGTCGCTATTTGATTGAGCAGACCCGCAGCAATAACACTCCTGCCGATCTGCGTTTCCTGATCGAAGTGGTGGCGCGTGCCTGCAAGGAGATCAACCACGCCGTGTCCAAAGGCGCCCTGGGTGGTGTTCTGGGCAGCATGGGCACCGAAAACGTGCAAGGCGAAGTGCAGAAGAAGCTCGACGTGATCTCCAACGAGATTCTGCTCGAAGCCAACGAATGGGGCGGTCATCTGGCCGGCATGGCGTCCGAAGAAATGGACAATGCCTACCAGATCCCGGGCAAATACCCGAAAGGCGCGTACCTGCTGGTATTCGACCCACTGGACGGTTCGTCGAACATCGACATCAACGCCCCGGTCGGCACCATCTTCTCGGTACTGCGTTGCCCGAACGAATACCTGAGCCAGAACGAGCCGCTGAACGAGAAAGCGTTCCTGCAGCCAGGCACCCAGCAAGTAGCCGCCGGTTACGCGATCTACGGTCCACAGACCATGCTGATCCTGACCTTGGGCGACGGCGTCAAAGGTTTCACCCTGGACCGTGAAATGGGCAGCTTCGTGCTGACTCACGAAAACATCACCATTCCTGAATCGACCCAGGAATTCGCCATCAACATGTCCAACCAGCGTCACTGGGAAGCCCCGGTACAACGTTACGTGGGCGAGCTGCTGGCCGGTGAAGAAGGTCCGCTGAAAAAGAACTACAACATGCGTTGGGTCGCGGCGATGGTTGCCGACGTACACCGCATCCTGACCCGTGGCGGTCTGTTCATGTACCCGCGCGACAGCCGTGAGCCATCCAAGCCAGGCAAACTGCGTCTGATGTACGAAGCCAACCCGATGTCGTTCCTCGTGGAACAAGCGGGCGGCGCGTCCACCGACGGTCATCAGCGCATTCTCGACATCCAGCCGGAAGGCCTGCACCAGCGCGTAGCGGTGTTCCTCGGCTCGAAAGAAGAAGTCGCACGCGCGACGGCCTACCACAAGGAATAAACCATGACCGCGCCCTGGCAGCCGTTGCTCGATTGGTGGTTCGGACATGCCGAATCACCGGACGACATTTCGGCTGACAAGGGCAAGTTGTGGTTCGGTAAGCGAGACAGCCAAGACCTCGAAGCGCAGACGCGTTTCGGGGTCTTTGTCGATCAGGCCCTGGCCGGCGAATTGACCGAGTGGACGCAACGTCCCGAAGGTTGGCTGGCGCTGGTGTTACTGCTCGATCAACTGCCGCGAATGATTTTTCGCGACACCCCCAAAGCATTTTCCGGTGATCTGCGCGCGCAGAAACTCGTCGCCCAAGGCATTGCGGCGGATTTTGATCGGCAGTTGAAACCGATCCAGCGAGTGTTCATTTATCTGGTGTTCGAACACTGCGAAAACCTCGCGGTGCAGAACGAGGCGGTTTCCCGATTTATCGAACTGGTGGCTGAACAGCCGGAAGCGCAGCGGGCGGTGTTTGCCGATAATCTGGATTATGCCGAACGGCATCAGAAAGTGATTGCGCGGTTTGGCCGGTTTCCGCATCGCAATGCGGTGTTGGGGCGGGAGTCTACGGTGGAGGAGTTGGTGTTTCTTTCCGAACCGGGTTCGCGGTTCTGATCCCAAAAAAGATCGCAGCCTACGGCAGCTCCTACAGTGAACTCGATCTATGTAGGAGCTGCCGCAGGCTGCGATCTTTTGATCCTTAAATGCGGAAACTACCGACCAACTGTTTCAGACGCGCCGCCTGCTGCTCCAGATCCGAGCACGCGCGCAACGTTGCCTGCAAGTTCTCCACACCTTCCTGATTCAGTGTGTTGATCTCGTTGATATCCACGTTGATCGACTCGACCACAGCGGTCTGCTCTTCGGTCGCAGTTGCCACCGACTGGTTCATCCCGTCAATCTCGCCGATACGCTGAGTCACGCTGCCCAGACGCTCGCCGGCCTGGTTGGCGATGCCGACGCTGCTTTCGCTCTCGCGCTGGCTCTCGGTCATGATGCTGACCGCCTGACGCGCGCCGACTTGCAGCTCTTCAATCATCTTCTGCACTTGCTGCGCCGAATCCTGGGTGCGGTGCGCGAGGTTGCGTACCTCATCGGCAACCACGGCAAAACCACGACCGGCCTCACCGGCACGCGCCGCTTCGATCGCGGCGTTGAGCGCGAGCAAATTGGTCTGCTGGGAAATGCTGGTGATCACTTCGAGAATCTGGCCGATGTTCACCGTGTTGCTGTTCAGGGTTTCGATGTTGCCGCACGAATCGCTGATCTTCGCCGACAGCTGCTGCATGGCCTGAATGGTTTTATCCACCACCTGCTGACCGTCGACCGCGAGGCTGCGCGCATCGCTCGAATGCTGCGAAGCGAGGGCGGCGTTCTGGGCGATTTCCTGAGCGGCGGCGCCGAGCTGGTTGATCGCGGCAGCGACGCTGTTGGTACGGCTGGATTGCTGGTCGGAGTTGTACATCGACGAGTTCGATGCCGCGACCACGCGCAGGGCGACTTCGTTGACCTGGCCGGTGGCCGAGGATACTTCGCGAATCGAGGTGTGAATACGTTCGACGAAACGGTTGAACGAGGTGCCCAGCGCGCCGAATTCATCGTTGCCGTGAATCACCAGGCGTTTGGTCAGGTCGCCTTCACCTTCGGCGATGTCGTGCATGGCGCGGCCCATGGTCAGCAGCGGTTGCATCAACACGCGGATGAGCATGCCAAGCAGGGCGATGATGATCACCACCGCGATGATCATCGCGATCAGCGCCGAGGTGCGGAATTCGCTGAGCATGGCGAACGCGGTGTCTTTGTCCAGCACCAGCGCCACGTACCAGTCGGCCGACGGCACGCCGTTGACGCGGGTGAAGGAGATCAACTGAGTCTTGCCGTCGAACTCGACTTCTTTCAGGCCCGGGCTGACTTTCGGCGCACCGTTCGGGTAGGCCTCGGCGAGGGTTTTTAGTACCAGTTTGCTGTCCGGGTGGATCAGGATCTTGCCATCGGCACTGACGATGAAGGCATGGCCATGGCCGCCGAAGTTCAGCGAGTTGATGATCGCGCTGACGCTGGTCAGGTCGATGTCGGCACCGGCGACGCCGAGCATCTGGCCCTGACGTTGTACCGGAGTGGCGACGGTGATCACCAGTTTGCCCGAGGACGCGGCGATGTACGGTTCGGTGACGATGGTCTGTTGCGCGCTGTTGGCGGCTTTGTACCAGCCGCGTGCGCGTGGATCGTAATCCGGTGCGCGGTTGCCGGCCGGTACCGAGAACATCACGCCGTCGGCACCGCCGAAATAGCTGAGCTGGAAATTGCCGGTGTAGGCGGGCAGGTCGATGATGCGCTTCAGGCTGGCCGGGGCATTGCCGTCGACAGCCACTTGCTGCGACAGCGATTGCAGCAATTGAATGCGGCTTTCCAGCCAGGTCTGGATGTTGCTGGTAGTCAGGCTGCCCAGTTCCTGCATCGACGCTTCGGTACTGCTGCTCAGGGCTTCGCGCTGTCGATAGTCGTTGAAGAAAATGAAACAGGCGAACGCAACGGCCACCACGAGGGCGGCCGCCAACAAGATCTTGTGGCTGAATTTCATGTTTCTGGTCATCGAATGAGCTACCGCGAAGGGGCTGGTCAAGAAAGGGCGGCAATTTGCCACACTCGGGGGCTTTGCGCTGCTCTTATTTCGACCGCGGCGCGCCAAAGATTAGGCGTCTTTTGCGAAATGCGACGAAATGCTCAATAGCCCTACAAAGTGTCTGATTTATCGGCAAAAGCCGGACGGGCGGGCTAATAAATAGCCGTCCGGCCACGGAACCAGATGAGGGTTTTCTCTTCTAAGCTTCTGGTTGGCACCATGCCATCCCCCCTCGTTCCAGGAGTTACACCATGTCGTTGCGATCTATCGCCCTTCTGACGTTTTGCGTGCTGTTGGCCGCATGCAGCAAGGTCAATCAGGAAAACTACTCGAAGCTCTCGGCCGGCATGGCCAAGGCCGAAGTCGAGACACTGCTCGGCAAACCGACTGATTGCTCGGGCGCGCTCGGCATGTCCAGTTGCACCTGGGGCGACAAGAACAGCTTTATCAGCGTGCAGTACGCCGGTGACAAAGTGCTGATGTTTTCCGGCCAAGGCCTGAAGTAAACCGGGGCTTCGCGCCCACGGAGAAGAAAAATGAAGCGGTTATTGCTGATCCTTTTTGCCGGCCTGGTACTGGCCGGCTGCGCCACTTCCGGCGTCGACCCGTTGGCGCCGAAAACCGTCAACAGCGTCAATCTCAAGCGCTATCAGGGCACATGGTACGAGCTGGCGCGTTTGCCGATGTATTTCCAGCGCAATTGCGCGCAATCCGAAGCCCATTACACCCTCAAGCCTGACGGCAATGTCGCGGTGCTCAATCGCTGCCTGACCCCGCAATGGCAGTGGGAAGAAGTGAAGGGCACGGCGTCTCCACAGGTGCCGGGCAAGACCGACAAGCTTTGGGTCGAATTCGATACCTGGTTCTCACGCCTGATTCCGGGTGTGGCGAAAGGCGAATACTGGGTGCTGTACGTCAGCGATGACTACAAGACCGCCATCGTCGGCGACCCGAGTCGCAAGTACATGTGGTTGCTGTCGCGCACGCCGACCGTCAACGGTGTGGTGCGCGAGGAGCTGTTGAGCAAGGCGCGTCAGCAGGGCTATGACACCACGCGACTGATCTGGCGAGCGTCGGATCGGCAGATGGCCAAGACTTCAAATTAAGAGCGAAAAGATCGCAGCCTCCGGCAGCTCCTACATGGGAAAGTGTTCACCCTGTAGGAGCTGCCGAAGGCTGCGATCTTTTGCTTTTCTAGCCGAGGAGGTCGCGCAAGACTTGGGTGAACGCGCGGGCGCTGTCTTCTTCGCCAGCATGGCGACCATCGCGCACCACCCACTGGCCATTGACTAGCACATCGCGCACCTGCCGATCGCCACCGGCAAACAACCAGCGATTCAAAATCCCGTCGCCATTGGCCGTCGCCAGATACGGATCGTTGCCATCGAGCACAATCCAGTCGGCACGTTTGCCAACCTCCAGCGCACCAATCGGCTGCCCCAACGCCTGCGCACCACCATCCAGCGCCGCGTCATAGAGCGTGCGCCCGACCATCGGCTGTTCCGCGCCATACAAACGATTACGCCGCTGATCACGCAGACGCTGGCCGTATTCCAGCCAGCGCAATTCCTCCACCACACTGAGCGACACATGGCTGTCGGAACCAATACCCATGCGTCCACCCTGCGCGAGAAAATCCACCGCCGGGAAAATCCCGTCGCCCAGGTTCGCTTCAGTGGTCAGGCACAGCCCGGCAATGGCGTGACTCTTGGCCATCAGCGTGACTTCTTCCGGATTGGCATGGGTCGCATGAACCAGGCACCAGCGCTGATCGACTTCGGTGTTCTCGTAAAGCCATTGCAGAGGACGCCGACCGCTCCAGCTCAGGCAGTCATCGACTTCTTTCTGCTGTTCGGCGATGTGGATGTGAATCGGGCATTGCTTGTCGCTGGCCACCAATACTTCGCTGATTTGCTGCGGCGTCACCGCGCGCAACGAGTGGAAACACAGGCCCAGCGATTGCGCCTTTTGCTGCGCCAACATTGGCTGCAAGCGTGACTGCAGATTCAGGTAGTTTTCGGTGCTGTTGATGAAGCGACGCTGGCCATCGTTGGGCGTCTGGCCACCGAAACCGGAGTGGCTGTAGAGCACCGGCAGCAGTGTCAGTCCGATGCCGCTTTCGCTTGCGGCCTGACTGATGCGCAACGCCAGCTCAGCCGGATCGGCATAAGGCTGGCCATTGCTGTCGTGGTGCACGTAATGAAATTCGGCGACAGAGGTGTAACCGGCCTTGAGCATTTCGATGTACAGCTGACGGGCGATCACGCCGAGCTGATCCGGGCTGATTTTTCCGACGAGGCGATACATCAGATCGCGCCAGGTCCAGAAACTGTCGTTCGGATTGCCGGCCACTTCAGCCAGTCCGGCCATCGCACGCTGGAAGGCGTGGGAGTGCAGATTGGGCATCCCCGGCAGCAACGGCCCGCTCAGTCGTTCGGCGCCATCTGCGGTGGAATCGGCCTGGATTTGGGTCAGCAGGCCCTCGGCGCTGACCTCAAGACGTACATTGTTGGCCCATCCGTTAGGCAGCAGTGCGCGTTCGGCAAAGAAGGCGGACATGGTTCAGCACCCCATCGTGTGTTATTTGTATATACATATACAGACGTTTGCCTGCCCGGTAAACTCCGGCAAGCTAGCCACTTTCATCCAAAGAACAGGGATCAACCGTGCCGACTCCGCCTCCAGTCTCCCCGTTGGCCGCGAACATGGGCGACAGTCCGGCGCCCTTGTACGCCCGCGTCAAACAGATGATCACCCAGCAGATCGACAGCGGAAACTGGCCGCCGCACTACCGCGTGCCGTCCGAAAGCGAGTTGGTCAATCAACTCGGTTTCAGCCGCATGACCATCAACCGCGCGCTGCGCGAGATGACCGCCGACGGTCTGTTGGTGCGCATGCAAGGCGTCGGCACGTTTGTCGCCGAACCGAAGAGCCAGTCCGCGTTGTTCGAAGTGCACAACATCGCCGACGAAATCGCTTCCCGTGGCCATCGCCACACCTGCCAGGTGATCACCCTCGAAGAAGAGGCCGCCGGTTCCGAGCGCGCACTGGCGCTGGACATGCGTGAAGGGCAGAAGGTGTTCCACTCGTTGATCGTGCATTACGAAAACGACATTCCAGTGCAAATCGAAGACCGTTTCGTCAACGCGCTGGTCGCCCCGGAATACCTCAAGCAGGACTTCACCCTGCAAACGCCTTACGCCTATCTCAATCAGGTCGCACCGCTGACCGAAGGTGAGCACGTGGTTGAAGCGATCCTCGCCGAATCCTCCGAGTGCAAGTTGTTGCAGATCGAGAAGGGCGAGCCGTGCTTGCTGATTCGTCGCCGCACGTGGTCGGGGCGTCAACCGGTGACCGCTGCACGATTGATTCACCCGGGTTCTCGTCATCGTCTGGAAGGACGCTTTCATAAATGAGTGAAGTGAAGGTTTTACGCGCGGAAGGCTACCCGCGCATGCCGTGGAAAAACGGCGGCGGCAGCACTGAGGAAATAACCCGTGATGCCGGTGCCGGGCTGGATGGTTTCGGCTGGCGCCTGTCGATTGCCGACATCGCCGAGTCCGGTGGTTTTTCGACCTTCGCCGGTTATCAGCGGGTGATCACCGTATTGCAGGGTGATGGCATGACCCTGTGCGTCGACGGCGACGATACGCGGCCGCTGTTACCGCTCGACCCGTTTGCCTTCAGCGGTGAAAGCCAGGTGTCGTGCACGCTGCTCGGTGGCGCGATTCGCGACTTCAACCTGATCTACGCGCCACAGCGTTACAGCGCGCGGTTGCAGTGGCTGGACGGTGACCAGCGATTCTTCAGCTCGGCGGGGACGGTGTTGGTGTTCAGTGTCAGTGAGTTGCTGGAAGTGCAGGTCGGTGACACTGCGTCGCAACTCGGTCGCCATGATTGCCTGCAACTGGACGGTAACAGTGGCCTGATCGAAATATCCACCAATGCCCCTTGCTGCGTAATCGAACTCCTCCAAAACTGAACACAACCCCCTGTGGCGAGGGGATTTATCCCCGATGGGCTGCGCAGCAGCCCCACTTCTTCTTAATTGTAAATGGGGCCGCTTCGCGACCCATCGGGGATAAATCCCCTCACCACAACAGCCATCCCACTCCTGTTCCCCAATGCGCACCAACTTGTTACCGAACGCCCCAGCGTGGCGCAAAACCTCGCTTTCGAAAAAATCCCCAATCCCTTCCATCAATACCCTCGAAATATTTCATCCACGCCTGAACCCTTGATTCAGGCGCTCTCCAGCCCTGTCCGCATTTTTTCTTGAACACCCCACCAGCAAGTTGGCCGCTTGATTGCATATGCTTGTATGTACAAGTAAAGACGTATGCGTATGAGTCGTTCGAGACTCTCCGCAGCGTCCACTGATTCGCTTGTCGCGCAGCGAAGCGCGCAGGCTGCTTGCCCACTGCCAGGGTTGGTTTGAATTGATCGCTGAGGAGTCTCTTTCGTGACTGATAACAAAATGACTAAGTTTCGCGACGTCGAAATCCGTGCCGCCCGCGGCAACAAGCTGACCGCCAAGAGCTGGCTGACCGAAGCGCCGCTGCGCATGCTGATGAACAACCTCGACCCGGAAGTCGCCGAGAACCCGAAAGAGTTGGTGGTTTACGGTGGTATTGGTCGCGCTGCGCGTAACTGGGAGTGCTACGACAAAATCGTCGAAAGCCTGACCAACCTGAATGACGACGAGACCCTGCTGGTGCAATCCGGCAAGCCGGTCGGCGTGTTCAAGACCCACAGCAACGCCCCGCGCGTACTGATCGCCAACTCCAACCTCGTCCCGCACTGGGCGAGCTGGGAGCACTTCAACGAACTCGACGCCAAAGGCCTGGCCATGTATGGCCAGATGACCGCCGGCAGCTGGATCTACATCGGCAGCCAGGGCATCGTTCAAGGCACCTACGAAACCTTCGTTGAAGCCGGTCGCCAGCACTACAACGACAACCTCACCGGCAAGTGGGTGTTGACCGCCGGTTTGGGTGGCATGGGCGGCGCACAACCGCTGGCGGCAACCCTGGCCGGCGCGTGCTCGCTGAACATCGAATGCCAACAAGTGAGCATCGATTTCCGCCTGAAAAGCCGCTACGTCGACGAGCAAGCCAAAGACCTCGACGACGCTCTGGCACGCATCGACAAGTACACCAAAGAAGGCAAAGCGATCTCCATCGCGCTGCTGGGTAACGCTGCAGAAATCCTGCCGGAACTGGTCAAGCGTGGCGTGCGCCCGGACATGGTCACCGACCAGACCAGCGCCCACGACCCGCTCAACGGTTACCTGCCTGCCGGCTGGACCTGGGACGAATACCGCGCCCGCGCCAAGACCGAGCCGGCCGCCGTAATCAAAGCCGCCAAGCAGTCGATGGCCGTGCACGTCAAAGCCATGCTGGAATTTCAGAAGCAAGGCATTCCGACCTTCGACTACGGCAACAACATCCGTCAGATGGCACAGGAAGAGGGCGTCGAAAACGCATTCGACTTCCCGGGCTTCGTACCGGCTTACATCCGTCCGCTGTTCTGCCGTGGCATCGGCCCGTTCCGTTGGGCGGCGCTGTCCGGCGATCCGCAAGACATCTACAAAACCGACGCCAAGGTCAAAGAGCTGATCCCCGACGACGCGCACCTGCACAACTGGCTGGACATGGCCCGCGAGCGCATCAGCTTCCAGGGTTTGCCGGCACGTATCTGCTGGGTCGGTCTGGGCCTGCGCGCCAAGCTTGGTCTGGCCTTCAACGAGATGGTCCGCAGCGGTGAATTGTCCGCACCAATCGTGATCGGTCGCGACCACCTCGACTCCGGCTCGGTGGCCAGTCCGAACCGTGAAACCGAATCGATGCAGGATGGTTCCGACGCCGTCTCCGACTGGCCATTGCTCAACGCTCTGCTGAACACCGCGAGCGGCGCGACCTGGGTTTCCCTGCACCACGGCGGCGGCGTCGGCATGGGCTTCTCGCAGCACTCGGGCATGGTGATTGTCTGCGACGGTACGGACGAAGCGGCCGAGCGCATTGCGCGCGTACTGCACAACGACCCGGCCACTGGCGTTATGCGTCACGCCGATGCCGGTTACCAGATCGCCATCGACTGCGCCAAGGAAAAGGGCCTGAACCTGCCGATGATTACCGGCAAATAAATGCAAAAGCCCTGTAGGAGCTGCCGCAGGCTGCGATCTTTTGATGTTGGTTTTTCAAGATCAAAAGATCGCAGCCTGCGGCAGCTCCTACAGAGAATCTAACAATCCACAGAGGTTGAATCATGGCTGTCAACACCGATCGTGCAAGCAACAAACCGTTGATCGAAAGGCGTTCGATTGACTACATCCCGGAAGCGGAAAGACACGGTCGTCTGTTCAGCCAATTCACCCTGTGGATGGGCGCCAACCTGCAAATCACTGCGATTGTCACCGGGGCTTTGGCCGTGGTGCTCGGTGGTGATGTGTTCTGGTCGCTGATCGGTCTGTTGATCGGGCAATTGCTCGGCGGTGGCGTGATGGCGCTGCACGCCGCGCAAGGGCCGAAACTCGGTCTGCCGCAGATGATCTCCAGCCGTGTGCAGTTCGGCGTGTATGGCGCGGCGATTCCAATCGTGTTGGTGTGCCTGATGTACCTGGGTTTCACCGCGACCGGTACCGTGCTTTCCGGTCAGGCGCTGGGCCAGTTGTTTAATGTCAGCGACAGCGTCGGCATCCTGATTTTCGCCAGCGTGATCGTGGTGGTCACGGTGCTCGGTTACCGAGTGATCCACTGGATCGGCCGTGTCGCCAGTGTCATTGGCGTGATCGCTTTCGTCTTCCTGTTCTGGCGTCTGATGAGCCAGACCGACGTTGGCGCACTCCTGCAAATCCGTCATTTCAGCTGGAGCAGCTTCCTGCTCGCGGTGTCGCTCGCGGCCTCCTGGCAGATCGCGTTTGGCCCATACGTGGCTGACTATTCCCGTTACCTGCCGAGCAATACCTCGGCGGTCAAAACCTTCTTCGCCGCCGGTGCCGGTTCAGTGGTCGGCGCGCAGGTGGCGATGATCCTCGGCGTGTTCGCGGCGGCTTCGGCCAACGGCCAGTTCGCCGGTCACGAAGTTGCCTACATCGTCGGTCTGGGCGGCACCGGTGCTACCGCTGCGCTGCTGTACTTCAGCATCGCATTCGGCAAGGTGACCATCTCGACGCTGAACTCCTACGGCAGCTTCATGTGCATCGCGACCATCATCAGTGGTTTCAAAGGTCACCTGACCGTTACGCGTATGCAGCGTCTGGTGTTCGTGCTGGTGATCGTTGGCGCAGCGACGCTGATTGCGCTGCTCGGTCAGCACTCGTTCCTTGGTGCGTTCAAGTCTTTCATCCTGTTCCTGCTCGCCTTCTTCACCCCGTGGAGCGCGATCAACCTGGTCGACTACTACTGCATCACCCGTGAGCGCTACGACGTGCCGGCGCTGGCCGATCCGAACGGTCGCTACGGTCGCTGGAATTTGCTCGGCATCAGCGTCTACGTGTTCGGTGTGCTGGTGCAGTTGCCGTTCATCTCCACCAAGTTCTACACCGGCCCGCTGGTGGCGGCCCTCGGTGATGTGGATATCTCCTGGATCATCGGCCTGGTGCTGCCGGCCGTCGTCTACTACGTGTGCGCAAAAAAATGGCACAGCGCGGTGCCCGATCAACTGATTCTGCCGGTCGAGCAGAACAGCGTTGTACAACCTAAAACAAGCGGGGCCGGTCGCGCTGCGGCGCAGGCCTGATTGGACGTGGACAGGGCTGGATGCCTCTTGACTGCCGTAAGCCAATTCATGATTAGGAGCGTCACAACAATGAAATCGAACAAGACCCTGCTGACCACATTGCTGTCCATGGGCCTGCTGGCCAGTGCCGGCGCGACTCAAGCCGCCGGCTGGTGCGAATCGGGCAAACCGGTGAAATTCGCCGGGCTGAACTGGGAAAGCGGCATGCTCCTGACCGACGTCCTGCAAGTGGTGCTGGAGAAAGGCTACGACTGCAAGACCGACAGTTTGCCGGGCAACTCCATCACCATGGAAAACGCCCTGAGCAGCAACGATATTCAAGTGTTCGCCGAAGAGTGGGTCGGCCGCAGCGAGGTCTGGAACAAGGCCGAGAAGGCCGGCAAGGTCGTCGGTGTCGGCGCACCTGTGGTGGGCGCTGTCGAAGGCTGGTACGTGCCGCGCTACGTGATCGAAGGCGACGCCAAGCGCAAGCTGGAACCGAAAGCCCCGGACTTGAAAAATATCGCTGACCTGGGCAAATACGCCGCCGTGTTCAAAGACGCCGAAGAGCCTTCCAAGGGCCGTTTCTACAACTGCCCGGCCGGCTGGACCTGCGAGCTGGATAACAGCGAAATGCTCAAAAGCTACGGCCTCGAAAGCAGCTATACCAACTTCCGCCCGGGCACCGGGCCGGCGCTGGATGCGGCGGTGCTGTCGAGCTACAAGCGTGGCGAGCCGATCCTGTTCTACTACTGGTCGCCAACCCCGCTGATGGGCCAGGTTGACCTGGTCAAACTCGAAGAAAAACCCGGCGTCGACAAGTCTGTGAGCATCAAGGTCGGCCTGTCCAAGACCTTCCACGACGAAGCCCCGGAACTGGTCGCCGTGCTGGAAAAGGTCAACCTGCCGATCGACCTGCTGAACCAGAACCTGGGACGCATGGCCAAGGAACGTATCGAATCGCCGAAACTGGCGAAAATCTTCCTCAAGGAACATCCTGAGGTCTGGCATGCGTGGGTCAGTGACGACGCTGCCAAGAAAATCGACGCGGCGCTGTAGGTCGATACCTCCCGGCCAACCGCGAGGCAGGCCGGGAGATATGCCGTAAACGCTTGATTGAGATTTCTGATTGAGAGCCGCTTATGTTTCCCGAGAGCTTTACCTTTTCCATCGCCGACTGGGTCAACGGTTGGGTCGATTCGCTGGTCACCAATTACGGTGATGTGTTCCGCCACATCTCCGACACCCTGCTGTGGGCCATCGTCAACCTTGAAGGCATGCTGCGCGCAGCGCCGTGGTGGCTGATGCTGGCGATCGTCGGTGTGATCGCCTGGCACGCCACGCGCAAAGTGGTGACCACTGCGGTCATCGTCGGTTTGTTGTTCCTCGTCGGCGCGGTCGGCCTGTGGGACAAACTCATGCAAACGCTGGCGCTGATGATGGTCGCGACGATCATTTCGGTGCTGATCGGCATTCCGCTGGGGATTCTCTCGGCACGCAGCAATCGCCTGCGTTCGGTGCTGATGCCGCTGCTCGACATCATGCAAACCATGCCGAGTTTCGTGTACCTGATTCCGGTGCTGATGCTGTTCGGTCTGGGCAAGGTGCCGGCGATTTTTGCCACCGTGATTTATGCCGCGCCACCGCTGATTCGCCTGACTGATCTGGGCATCCGCCAAGTTGACGGCGAAGTGATGGAAGCGATCAACGCGTTCGGCGCCAACCGCTGGCAGCAACTGTTCGGTGTGCAATTGCCACTGGCCCTGCCGAGCATCATGGCCGGGATCAACCAGACCACCATGATGGCCCTGTCGATGGTAGTGATCGCTTCGATGATCGGCGCCCGTGGCCTGGGTGAAGATGTGTTGGTGGGGATTCAGACCCTCAACGTTGGACGTGGCCTTGAGGCCGGTCTGGCGATCGTGATTCTCGCAGTGGTCATCGACCGCATTACTCAGGCGTACGGTCGGCCACGGCATGAGGTGAGCAAATGAGCAACGCAACCGTGAGCAAGATCGAGGTCAAAAACGTCTTCAAGATTTTCGGCAACCGCGCCAAGGATGCACTGGCGATGGTCGGCCAGGGCAAGACCAAGGATCAGGTACTGAGCGAAACCGGTTGCGTGGTCGGCGTGAACGACCTGTCGCTGAGCATCGGCACCGGCGAGATCTTCGTGATCATGGGCCTGTCCGGCTCCGGCAAGTCGACGTTGGTGCGTCACTTCAATCGGCTGATCGACCCCACCAGCGGCGCGATCCTCGTCGACGGTGTGGACATCCTGCAATACGACATGGACGCCCTGCGCGAGTTTCGCCGGCACAAGATCAGCATGGTGTTCCAGAGCTTCGGCCTGTTGCCGCACAAGAGCGTACTCGACAACGTCGCCTACGGCCTGAAGGTGCGCGGCGAGAGCAAGCAAATGTGCGCGGAACGTGCGCTGCACTGGATCAACACCGTGGGCCTGAAGGGCTACGAAAACAAATACCCGCACCAGCTCTCCGGCGGCATGCGTCAGCGTGTTGGTCTGGCCCGCGCCTTGGCGGCGGACACCGACATCATCTTGATGGACGAAGCGTTCAGTGCGCTGGATCCGCTGATCCGCGCCGAGATGCAGGATCAGTTGCTGGAGCTGCAAAAGACTTTGCACAAGACCATCGTCTTTATCACTCACGATCTTGATGAGGCGGTGCGTATCGGCAACCGCATTGCGATTCTCAAGGATGGGAAGTTGATTCAGGTCGGCACGCCACGCGAGATTCTGCATTCGCCGGCGGATGAGTACGTTGACCGATTCGTTCAGCGGCGTGCTGCGGTGGTTTAGAGAGATTTGTGTTGGCTGGGCTGGCCTCATCGCGAGCAGGCTCACTCCTACAGTTGGAATGCGTACCCCTGTAGGAGTGAGCCTGCTCGCGATAGCGTCGGTGATGCTGCATCAATGTTCGAATGAGGTTAATGATGTCCCAGGCTGAAAAAATCGTTATCACCGGCAGCCCCTTGCGTTGGCAGGACGTGGTCGCCGTCGCCCGTCACGGCGCGCATCTCGAATTGTCGAGCGACACCTGGGCGCGCATCGAAAACGCCCAGGCCATCGTCCAGCGCGTCGTCGCCAGCGGTGAGCGTGCCTATGGTGTCAACACCGGCCTGGGTGGTTTGTCCAATGTTTCGCTTAAAGACCAACAACTCAGCCAGCTCTCGCGCAACACCTTGCTCAGCCATGCCTGCGGCGTCGGCCCGGTACTCGCCGACGAGCAGACCCGCGCGATCATCTGCGCCGCCATTCACAACTACAGCCACGGCAAATCCGGGCTGCATCGCCGGGTCGTCGAAGGGCTGCTGGCGCTGCTCAATCGTGGCATCACCCCGCAAGTGCCGTCGCAAGGCTCGGTCGGTTACCTGACGCACATGGCGCACATTGGCATCACGCTGCTCGGCGTCGGCAACGTCAGCTATCGCGGGCAGATTATCTCCGCACAACAAGCATTGGCCGAAGAGGGCCTGCAACCGGTGCAGCTCGGCGCAAAAGACGGCTTGTGCCTGGTCAACGGCACGCCGTGCATGACCGGCCTCAGCTGTCTGGCGATTGCCGATGCCACGCGTCTGGTGCAATGGGCCGATGTCATCGGCGCAATGAGTTTTGAAGCCCAGCGCGGCCAGATCGACGCCTTCGATGCCGAGATCATCGCGTTGAAACCGCACCCGGGCATGCAGCAGGTCGGAATCAATTTGCGCGCATTGCTCGATGGCAGTGAAGTGATTGCGTCGAGCAAAGGCATTCGCACTCAGGATGCGCTGAGTATCCGCTCGATCCCGCAGGTACACGGTGCCGCGCGCGATCAACTCGATCATGCGATCAAACAGGTCGAAGCCGAACTCAATGGCTGCACCGATAACCCGCTGTTGCTGGGTACGCCGGACAACTTCCGGGTGATGTCGCAAGCCAACCCGCACGGCCAATCGGTGGCGATGGCGGCCGATTTGCTGGCGATTGCCATGGCCGAAATCGGCTCGATTGCCGAGCGTCGACTCGATCGTCTGGTCAACCCGCACGTCAGCGGTCTGCCGGCGTTTCTGGTGGCCAATCCGGGAGTGAACTCGGGGATGATGATCGTCCAGTACGTCGCCGCGTCGCTGTGTGCGGAAAACCGTCAATTGGCGCAACCGGCGGTGCTCGACAACTACATCACTTCGGGTCTGCAGGAAGACCACTTGAGCATGGGCACTAACGCCGCGCTGAAGCTGCATCGCGCCCTGGAAAACTGCACGCAGATCCTCGCCATCGAATACCTGCTGGCGGCGCAGGCGTTTGAATTCCTCAAGGAACAATGCTTCGGCGCGGGCACCGATATCGCTTGGCGACTGCTGCGCGAAAAAGTCCCCGCCTACGATCAGGATCGCTGGCTGGCGCCGGATATCGCCGCCGCTGCGAGCGTGTTGAAAGCGCCGAATCTGCTGCACAACGTTTTACCGAATTTGCACTGAAAAATACCCACGCCAGCGTGCCAAGGCGCGACTCCCCAAAAGGCGAGACGCGACGGACAACGGACATCTCCGGAGCGTCTGGCGAGTTAATAACAAACTCTCAAAAGGAGCACAAAATGACTGCGCTGAACCTGATTCCCGGCCAACTGAGCCTGGCCCAACTGCGTGACGTCTACCAGAACCCGGTTAAGCTGACGCTCGACAACAGCGCATCGCAGCAGATCGAAGCCAGCGTCGCTTGCGTTGAACAGATCCTCGCCGAGAACCGCACCGCCTACGGCATCAACACCGGTTTCGGCCTGCTGGCCTCGACGCGCATTGCCAGCGAAGACCTGGAAAACCTGCAGCGCTCGCTGGTGTTGTCCCACGCTGCCGGTGTTGGCGTGCCGATCAGCGATGAGCTGGTGCGTTTGATCATGGTGCTCAAGGTCAACAGCCTCAGCCGTGGCTTTTCCGGTATCCGTCGCGTGGTGATTGATGCGCTGATCGCGCTGATCAATGCCGAGGTCTATCCGCACATTCCGCTGAAAGGTTCGGTGGGCGCGTCGGGCGACTTGGCGCCGTTGGCGCATATGTCGCTGGTGCTGCTGGGCGAGGGCAAGGCGCGCTACAAGGGTGAGTGGATGGAGGCTGTTGAAGCGCTGAAAGTCGCCGGCCTGACGCCGCTGACTTTAGCGGCTAAAGAAGGTCTGGCGCTGCTCAACGGCACGCAGGTTTCCACCGCGTTTGCATTGCGTGGTCTGTTTGAAGGTGAAGACCTTTTTGCCGGTGCTTTGGCGCTGGGCGGCCTTACCGTTGAAGCTGTACTGGGTTCGCGCTCGCCGTTCGACGCACGCATTCACGCCGCGCGTGGCCAGAAAGGTCAGATCGACGCCGCTGCGGCTTACCGTGATCTGCTCGGTGAGCGTAGCGAAGTGTCCGATTCGCACCAGAACTGCGAGAAGGTGCAGGACCCTTACTCGCTGCGCTGCCAGCCGCAAGTCATGGGCGCTTGCCTGACCCAGTTCCGTCAGGCTGCTGAAGTGCTCGCGGTTGAAGCCAACGCCGTTTCTGATAACCCGCTGGTCTTCGCCGCTGAGGGCGACGTGATTTCCGGCGGTAACTTCCACGCCGAACCGGTGGCCATGGCTGCTGACAACATGGCGTTGGCCATCGCCGAAATCGGTTCGCTGAGCGAACGCCGCATCTCGCTGATGATGGACAAGCACATGTCGCAGCTGCCGCCGTTCCTGGTGGCCAATGGCGGCGTGAACTCCGGCTTCATGATTGCGCAGGTGACGGCAGCGGCGTTGGCCAGCGAGAACAAAGCGCTGTCCCATCCGCATTCGGTGGACAGTCTGCCGACTTCGGCCAACCAGGAAGACCACGTTTCCATGGCGCCTGCGGCCGGCAAACGTCTGTGGGAAATGGCCGAAAACACCCGTGGGATTCTTGCGGTGGAATGGCTGGCGGCGGTGCAGGGTCTGGATCTGCGTAACGGCCTGAAGACTTCGGCGAAGCTCGAACAAGCGCGGGCGATTTTGCGTGAGGAAGTGCCGTTCTACGAGAAGGACCGCTTCTTTGCGCCGGACATCAATGCGGCGACTGAGTTGTTGGCTTCGCGCTGCCTGACCGATCTGGTTCCGGCGAAGCTTTTGCCTAGCCTTTAACCCACCCACTGATCGTTCCCACGCTCCGCGTGGGAATGCCTCAAGGGACGCTCCGCGTCCAGTGACGCGGAGCGTCACGGGCTGCATTCCCACGCAGAGCGTGGGAACGATCACAAGACGAGGATTTGGGATGAAAACCCTCTGGCAACACTGCCACGTCGCAACCATGGCGCAAGGCGTCTACTCGATCATCGAGGATGCGGCCATCGTGACGTCCGGTGCGCTCATCGAGTGGATCGGCCCGCGCAATCAATTGCCGTCCGGCGAATACCCGGCGGTCAATGACCTGCAAGGCGCGTGGGTCACTCCCGGCCTGATCGACTGCCACACCCACACGGTGTTTGGTGGCAACCGCAGCGGTGAATTCGAAAAACGCCTGCAAGGCGTCAGCTATGCGGAGATCGCAGCGTCCGGCGGCGGCATCGCCAGCACCGTGCGCGCGACGCGCGAAGCCACTGAAGACGAGCTGTTCGCCAGCGCCGCCAAACGCCTGAAAAGCCTGATGCGCGACGGCGTGACCACGGTCGAAATGAAATCCGGCTACGGTCTCGATCTGGTCAACGAGCGCAAGATTCTCCGGGTCATTCGTCGTCTGCAGAAAGAGCTGCCGATCAGCGTACACAGCACCTGTCTGGCCGCCCACGCGTTGCCGCCGGAATACAAGGATCGCGCTGACGAATACATCGAGCTGATCTGCAAGGAAATGCTGCCTGCACTGGCTGCCGAAGGCCTGGTCGATGCCGTGGATGCCTTCTGTGAATACCTGGCGTTCTCGCCGGAGCAAGTCGAGCGCGTGTTCATCGCCGCACAAAAACTCGGTTTGCCGGTGAAGCTGCACGCCGAGCAATTGTCGTCGCTGCACGGCTCCAGTCTTGCTGCGCGCTATAAGGCGTTGTCCGCCGATCATCTGGAGTTCATGGACGAGGCCGACGCCATCGCCATGGCTGCAGCCGACACCGTCGCAGTGCTGCTGCCGGGCGCGTTCTACTTTCTGCGCGAAACCCAGTTGCCGCCGATGGACGCCCTGCGCAAACACAAAGTGAAGATCGCCATCGCCAGTGACCTCAACCCCGGCACCTCGCCGGCGCTGTCGTTGCGGCTGATGTTGAACATGGCTTGCACCTGTTTCCGCATGACCCCGGAAGAAGCCTTGGCCGGCGCCACCATTCACGCCGCGCAAGCACTGGGCATGGCCGACACCCATGGTTCGCTGGAAGTCGGCAAGGTTGCGGATTTCGTCGCCTGGCACATCGATCGTCCGGCGGACCTGGCCTATTGGCTGGGTGGTGATCTGGACAAACGCGTCGTGCGTCACGGCGTCGAATCAAATCTGTAGGAGAGCGGTTGTGGATAAAGTTCTGAATTTCAAACAAGGCCGCGTGCCGTTGCTGATCAGCATGCCGCATGCGGGCCTGCGCTTGACCCCGGTGGTCGAGGCCGGATTGATCGCGGACGCGAAAAGCCTGCCGGACACCGACTGGCACATTCCGCAGCTGTACGATTTCGCTGAAGAACTGGGCGCCAGTACTTTGGCTGCCGAGTACTCGCGCTTCGTCATCGACCTCAATCGACCGTCCGACGATAAACCGCTGTACACCGGCGCCACTACCGGGCTGTACCCGGCGACGCTGTTCGATGGCATTGCGTTGTTCCGCGAAGGGCACGAACCTTCGAACGAAGAGCGTGCGACATATCTGGAGCAAATCTGGACGCCGTATCACCGCACCCTTCAGCAAGAGCTGGCACGGCTGAAGGCCGAGTTCGGTTATGCGCTGTTGTTCGATGCGCACTCGATTCGCTCGATCATTCCGCACCTGTTCGACGGCAAACTGCCGGATTTCAACCTTGGCACGTTCAACGGCGCCAGTTGCGATCCGCAACTCGCTACGCAACTGGAAGCGATCTGCGCGCGCCATGACGATTACAGCCACGTGCTCAACGGCCGCTTCAAGGGCGGCCACATCACCCGTCATTACGGCAACCCGGCCGAGAACATCCACGCGGTGCAGCTGGAGTTGTGCCAGAGCACCTACATGGAAGAGTTCGAACCGTTCCGCTATCGCCCCGACCTGGCCGAGCCAACGCGGGTGGTACTCAAGGAATTGCTGCAGCACTATCTGGCCTGGGGCGAAAAACACTACCGCGGCTGACTCACCCTGTAGGAGCTGCCGAAGGCTGCGATCTTGATCGTTCCCACGCTCCGCGTGGGAATGCAGCCCGTGACGCTCCGCGTCACTGGGCGCGGAGCGTCCCAAGAGGCATTCCCACGCAGAGCGTGGGAATGATCAGGCCCCGGAGCATGCTCATTGACGTAAATCGGGTTTATGATGCCCAACGGCAGAATAATAGATGTCCCCCCAGGGATGACCTCGATCCTTTACGGAGCGCGCAATGCAGACTTTGTTTCCGCAGATCAAACCTCACGCCCGGCACGATCTGGCTGTCGATGACACCCATACGCTGTATGTCGACGAAAGCGGTTCACCGGAGGGTTTGCCGGTTGTGTTCATTCACGGCGGCCCCGGCGCCGGTTGCGACGCGCAAAGCCGTCGCTATTTCGATCCGAACCTCTATCGCATTGTCACCTTCGACCAGCGCGGTTGCGGGCGCTCCACGCCGCACGCCAGCCTGGAAAACAACACCACCTGGGATCTGGTCGCCGACCTTGAGCGCATCCGCAAACACTTGGGCATCGACAAATGGGTGCTGTTCGGCGGTTCGTGGGGTTCGACCCTGGCGCTGGCCTACGCGCAAACCCACCCTGAGCGTGTCCACGGTCTGATTCTGCGTGGGATCTTTCTCTGCCGTCCGCAGGAAATCGAGTGGTTCTATCAGGCTGGCGCCAGCCGTCTGTTCCCCGATTACTGGCAGGACTACATCGCGCCGATTCCGCTTGACGAGCGCGACGACCTGCTCAGCGCTTTCCACAAACGCCTGACCGGCAACGACCAGATTGCGCAGATGCACGCGGCCAAAGCCTGGTCGACGTGGGAAGGGCGCACCGCAACGCTGCGACCGAACCCGCTGGTGGTCGATCGCTTCTCCGAGCCGCAACGCGCGCTGTCGATTGCGCGGATCGAGTGCCACTACTTCACCAATAATGCTTTCCTGGAGCCGAACCAGCTGATTCGTGACATGGGCAAGATCGCCCATCTGCCGGGCGTGATCATTCACGGTCGTTATGACGTGATCTGCCCGCTCGACAATGCCTGGGAATTGCATCAAGCCTGGCCGAACAGCGAACTGCAGGTGATCCGCGATGCCGGCCACGCCGCTTCCGAACCGGGCATCACCGATGCACTGGTGCGTGCGGCGGGCAACATGGCCCGGCGTCTGCTCGACCTGCCGCCCGAAGAAGCATGAAGGGGCTTTTACAGCGCGTTCGCGGTGCGCGTGTTGAAGTCGCGGGTGAGGTAGTCGGGGCGGTCGATCAAGGTTTGCTGGTGCTGGTGGCGGTAGAACCCGACGACACGCGTGCCAGCGCCGACAAACTTCTGCATAAGCTGCTTAACTATCGGGTATTCAGCGACGCCGAGGGCAAGATGAATCTGTCCCTCGCCGATGTTGGTGGCGGGTTGCTGCTGGTCTCTCAGTTCACCCTGGCTGCCGACACCAAAAGCGGGTTGCGACCGAGTTTCTCGAGCGCCGCCCCTCCGGCGCTGGGCGAGGAATTATTCGACTATCTATTAAGCCAAGCGAAACAGGTGCATGGCACTGTGGCATCAGGTAGATTCGGCGCGGATATGCAGGTGCACCTGGTCAATGATGGACCGGTAACCTTCCTGTTACAGACTTGAAAGCGCTTGAAACATCTTTTTAAGGGCATTTCGACTGAAAACAGGCATTTTTCGCGATAAATACTTTGTTACCCCTGATGCGTTGTCATGCGGGCTACTAGATAATCGCGCGCTACGGGGATCAGCGTTCGTTGGTCCATTTTGACTTAGGTAGAGACTTGTCCGGATCCGATTGGGGAATCATTTTGCCCCAGCGGAGTCGGAACAATGCTCGCCAACCTGGTATGAGCGGTCTGTACGGCCATTTTTGCCAGCATTATTTCGAGGGCCAGGGAGTCAGAGACAAGGCGCTGCGACGACTCATAGCTTGCTATGGGGAGGAGCAGCAACGCAGTATCTGACTCCCTGGAACCGAAATAAGCTGACAAAAATGGCCACACAGACGGCTTGCTGGCCGTTGGTTTTTTGATCTGTTTTCGGCGAGGGTTGCTCGTGATTGTTAGTCCCTGTAATGCAGCAAAATTGTCTGCCAAACGCGTGCGAAGTGCTCTGGTAGCGGGCTCGGCGCTCCTGTGCCTGCTCAGCGCCGGCCAGCTTTGGGCGTTCAATCTTGACGATGTATCGGCGAAAGCTAAAGAACTGGCCGGGCAGAAGTTCGAAGCCCCGCGCAGCAATCTGCCGAACGAGTTCCGCGACATGAAGTTCGCGGACTATCAGAAAATCCGCTTCCTCACCGAAAAGGCTGAGTGGGCTGATCAGAAGACCCCGTTCAAACTTTCCTTCTATCACCAGGGTATGCACTTCGATACGCCGGTGAAAATCAATGAAATCACAGCGAACACCGTCGAAGAGATCAAATATGATCCGACGCGCTTCGATTTCGGCGACCTGAAATTCGATCCGAAAGCCACCGAACAACTGGGTTATGCCGGTTTCCGTGTGCTTTACCCGATCAACAAGGCCGACAAGCAAGACGAAATCATGACCATGCTCGGCGCGAGTTACTTCCGCGTTGTCGGCAAGGGCCACACCTACGGCCTCTCGGCGCGTGGTCTGGCGATTGATACCGCGCTGCCGTCGGGCGAAGAATTCCCGCGTTTCCGCGAGTTCTGGATTCAACAGCCGAAGCCGGGCGACAAGCATCTGGTGATCTTCGCGTTGCTCGATTCGCCGCGCGCCACCGGTGCCTACCGCCTGATCCTGCGTCCGGGCAGCGACACCATTGTCGACGTCAAGGCGCAGATGTTCCTGCGTGACAAGGTTGGCAAACTGGGCATCGCGCCGCTGACCAGCATGTTCCTGTTCGGCGCCAACCAGCCGTCGAAAGTCCTCAACTACCGTCGTGAACTGCACGACTCCAGCGGTCTGTCGATCCATGCCGGCAATGGCGAGTGGATCTGGCGCCCGTTGAACAACCCGAAACACCTGGCCGTGAGCAACTTCAGCATCGAGAACCCGCGTGGTTTCGGTCTGCTGCAACGTGGCCGCGACTTCAGCCACTACGAAGACCTCGACGATCGCTACGACAAGCGCCCAAGCGCCTGGATCGAGCCGAAGGGCGAGTGGGGCAAGGGCACCGTTGATCTGGTAGAGATTCCGACCGCTGACGAAACCAACGACAACATCGTTGCGTTCTGGAGCCCGGAAAAAATGCCGGAGCCGGGCCAGCCACTGGACTTCGCTTACCGCATGCACTGGACCATGGACGAAGCGGCGATTCATGCGCCGGACAGCGCCTGGGTTTCGCAGACTCTGCGTTCGACCGGTGACGTCAAGCAATCGAACCTGATCCGTCAGCCGGACGGCAGCGTTGCGTATCTGGTCGACTTCGAAGGTCCATCGCTGGCCGCGCTGACCCCGGATGCCGACGTGCGCAGTCAGGTCAGTGTTGGCGACAACGCCGAACTGGTCGAAAACAGCGTGCGCTACAACCCGGAAACCAAAGGCTGGCGCTTGACCCTGCGGATGAAAATCAAGGACGCGAGTAAGTCGACCGAGATGCGTGCTGCCCTGGTTCAGCCGGTGGTAACTGCTGATCTGGCGAAATCGGTGCCGGCGTCCAACTCGTCCGTCGCCAAGGCCGACAAGGTTGCCGCCAAGCAACAAGAGAAACTCGACAAGGAAGCCAAGGCTGCCGAGGCCAAACAGGCCGACGCCAAGCCAGCTGCAGATGCCAAGGACAAGGCCAACAAAGACGCCAAGCAGCCAGTTGCTGCCGACGCGGCCCCAGCCACACCGGAATCGGCACCGACTGAAGAAGTCCTGACCGAGACCTGGAGCTATCAGTTGCCTGCCGATGAGTAACTCTCAAGTACAGCCAGAGACTCTGTCCGAGTATCTGGCGCATCTGCCGATGACCGACGAGCAGCGCGCGGAACTCGCGGGCTGCCAGTCGTTCAGCGAGCTGCATGAACGCCTGTCGTCTTCAACCTTCGACGCACCTGCCGAGGCCGCCCAGGCTTCGGTGGGCAAGCGCCTGGTCCTGAGCACTGCCGAACAGCTGGAAGAAGCGGAGATGCTGGTGCTCGACGCCAGCGGTCGCGTCAGCCTGAAGGCGACGCCGCCGATCCGCCGCACCAAGGTGGTACCGGAGCCGTGGCGCACCAATATTCTGGTGCGTGGCTGGCGCCGCATGACCGGTCGCACCAACCCGCCACAGCCGCCGAAGGACGAAAACGTTCTGCCGGCCGCGCGCTGGCGTACCGTCGGTTCGATTCGTCGCTACATTCTGTTGCTGCTGATGCTCGGCCAGACCATCGTCGCTGGCTGGTACATGAAAGGCATCATGCCGTACCAGGGCTGGTCGTTCGTCGACCTTGATGAAGTTCTGCACCAGCCGCTGCTGCAAACCGCCACGCAAGTGCTGCCGTATGCGCTGCAAACCAGCATTCTGATTCTGTTCGGGATTCTGTTCTGCTGGGTATCGGCCGGTTTCTGGACGGCGCTGATGGGCTTCCTCGAGTTGCTCACCGGTCACGATAAATACCGTATCTCCGGCAAAAGCGCCGGCAATGAGCCGATTGCCAAAGACGCGCGTACCGCGCTGGTGATGCCGATCTGCAACGAAGACGTACCGCGTGTTTTCGCCGGTCTGCGCGCTACGTTCGAATCGGTTGCTGCCACCGGTGATCTGGATCGCTTCGACTTCTTCGTCCTCAGCGACAGTAATGACACCGACATCTGTGTCGCCGAGCAACAGGCCTGGCTGGACGTCTGCCGTGAAGCCAAAGGTTTCGGCAAGATCTTCTATCGCCGCCGCCGCCGTCGGGTAAAACGCAAGAGCGGTAACCTCGACGACTTCTGCCGTCGTTGGGGCGGTGACTATAAGTACATGGTCGTGCTCGACGCTGACTCGGTGATGAGCGGCGAGTGCCTGACCAGTCTGGTGCGCTTGATGGAAGCCACGCCGGACGCCGGGATCATCCAGACCGCGCCGCGTGCGTCGGGCATGGACACCCTCTATGCGCGCATGCAGCAGTTTGCGACCCGCGTGTACGGCCCGTTGTTTACCGCCGGTCTGCACTTCTGGCAGTTGGGTGAATCCCACTACTGGGGTCACAACGCGATCATCCGCATGAAGCCGTTTATCGACCACTGCGCCTTGGCGCCGTTGCCGGGTAAAGGGGCGTTCTCCGGTGCGATCCTGTCTCACGACTTCGTTGAAGCCGCGCTGATGCGCCGTGCCGGTTGGGGCGTGTGGATTGCCTACGACTTGCCGGGCAGCTACGAAGAACTGCCGCCGAACCTGCTCGACGAACTCAAGCGTGACCGTCGCTGGTGCCACGGCAACCTGATGAACTTCCGTCTGTTCCTGGTCAAAGGCATGCACCCGGTGCACCGTGCGGTGTTCCTGACCGGCGTGATGTCGTACCTGTCGGCGCCGTTGTGGTTCTTCTTCCTGGTGTTGTCGACTGCGCTGCTGGCGGTGAACACGCTGATGGAGCCGCAGTACTTCCTCGAACCGCGTCAGCTCTATCCGCTGTGGCCACAATGGCACCCGGACAAGGCGATCGCGCTGTTCTCGACGACCATCGTGCTGCTGTTCCTGCCGAAACTGTTGAGCATCATCCTGATCTGGGCCAAGGGCGCGAAAGAGTTCGGCGGCAAGTTCAAGGTAACCCTGTCGATGCTGCTGGAGATGCTGTTCTCCATGCTGCTGGCGCCGGTGCGGATGATTTTCCACACGCGTTTCGTGCTGGCCGCGTTCCTCGGCTGGGCCGCGACCTGGAACTCGCCGCAGCGTGACGACGACTCGACGCCTTGGAGCGAAGCGGTCAAACGCCACGGCCCGCAAACTTTGCTGGGTTTCTGCTGGGCGCTACTGGTGATCTGGCTGAACCCGAGCTTCCTCTGGTGGCTGGTGCCGATCGTCGGTTCGCTGATGCTGTCGATCCCGGTGTCGGTGATCTCCAGCCGTGTCGGCCTGGGCCTGAAGTCCCGTGACGAGAGCCTGTTCCTCATCCCTGAGGAATACAATCCGCCACAGGCGCTGCTGGCGACCGATCAGTACACCCACGAAAATCGTTACCACGCTCTAAACGACGGCTTCGTCCGCGCGGTGGTCGATCCGCAGCAGAACGCTTTGGCGTGCTCGCTGGCGACCTCGCGTCACGGTCAGGCTGAACCGATCGAGTGGCTGCGTCAGGAACGTGTGCGTCACGCGATCAAGGTCGGCCCGGCCGGGCTGAACAACCATGATCGTCTGCAACTGCTGAGCGACCCTGTTGCCCTGGCCCGTTTGCATGAGCAGGTCTGGGCGGAAGGTCACGCCGAGTGGCTGGATGCCTGGCGCGCTTCGGTGAAAGCCGATCCGCATGCGCCGTTGTTGCCGTTGCAACCGGTGAACATGCAGGTTCAGCCAGCCTGATAAAAAGATCGCAGCCTTCGGCAGCTCCTACAGGATTATGTGAACACCTGTAGGAGCTGCCGGAGGCTGCGATCTTTTGCTTTTTAATCCCTCCCCGTAACAACAATCCCCGGCAAAAAACCTTGTGCAAACGAACGAGTGCGTTAGCATCCGTCCCCGAATTGGCGCGCCCGGGCTTTTTGGCCCATTTCTGTCGGTTTTTCGCGCCGCAAACGCAATGGTTTTGGGGACTTGAAGATGAAGAAGTATCTGTCGATGCTGCTGGTCGGCGTCACGGCACTGGTTGCAGTCAATGCGGCCCAGGCTGGCGCAATCGATGACGCGGTCAAGCGTGGCACGTTGAAAGTCGGTATGGATCCGACCTATATGCCGTTCGAAATGACCAACAAGCGCGGCGAAATCATCGGCTTCGAAGTCGACATCCTCAAAGCCATGTCCAAGGCCATGGGCGTCAAACTGGAGCTGGTTTCCACCGGTTACGACGGCATCATCCCGGCGCTGATGACTGACAAATTCGACATGATCGGCAGCGGCATGACCCTGACTCAGGAGCGCAACCTGCGCCTGAACTTCAGCGAACCATTCATCGTTGTCGGCCAGACCTTGCTGATCCGCAAAGAGCTGGAAGGCACCATCAAGTCCTACAAAGACCTGAACACCGCTGACTACCGCATCACCTCCAAGCTCGGCACCACCGGTGAAATGGTCGCGAAGAAGCTGATCTCCAAAGCCAAGTACCACGGCTACGACAACGAGCAGGAAGCCGTGCTCGACGTGGTCAACGGCAAGGCTGACGCCTTCATCTACGACGCCCCGTACAACGTTGTTGCGGTGAACAAGGTCGGCGCCGGCAAACTGGTGTTCCTCGACAAGCCGTTCACCTACGAGCCATTGGCGTTTGGTCTGAAGAAGGGTGACTACGACAGCATCAACTTCATCAACAACTTCCTGCACCAGATTCACGAAGACGGCACCTACGATCGCATCCATGACAAGTGGTTCAAGAGCACCGAGTGGCTCAAGGACATGGAATAACGTGCATCTGCTGATCGTTCCCACGCTCTGCGTGGGAACGCATCCTGTGACGCTCCGCGTCACGATCAGGCAGGGACGCAGAGCGTCCCGAGCGGCATTCCCACGCAGAGCGTGGGAACGATCATCCGAGAACCTGCAATGAAACAGAAAAAAGCCCAATGGCCCTGGCACGTCCTCACCGTGCTGGTGCTGGTCGGCCTCGCGGGCGCGTTGTATTACGCGACGTCGCTGATGTCCTACGAATGGCGCTGGAACCGCGTGCCGCAGTACTTCGCCTATCAGGCTGAAGAAACCCAGCGTGCCACGGACATTTCCACCGTCACTGAACTCGTGCGCAAGGGCAGCAGCGCGCAAGTCACCCTGCGCAACGACGCCGGTGACGAGCAGCACCTGACTGTCGACGAGAACAGCCTGCAATTCGCTCAGGGCGACGATGTGGCCGAAGGCGACGTCGTGGGTGTCACTCGCCATTGGGCGGCAGGGCCGCTGTTGTGGGGCCTGTGGACGACGCTTTGGTTGTCGGTGGTGTCGGGGATTCTGGGATTGCTGATCGGCCTGGTCACCGGCCTGTGCCGTCTGTCCAACAACCCGACCTTGCGCGACCTCTCGACCATCTACGTCGAACTGGTACGCGGCACGCCGCTGTTGGTGCAGATTTTCATTTTCTACTTCTTCATCGGCACGGTGATGAACCTGTCCCGCGAATTCGCCGGGATCGCTGCGCTGTCGCTGTTCACCGGCGCCTACGTGGCCGAGATCATTCGTTCTGGCGTGCAATCGATCGCCCGTGGCCAGAACGAAGCGGCGCGCTCCCTCGGTCTAAGTGCCGGTCAGTCGATGCGCCACGTGGTGCTGCCGCAAGCGCTGAAACGCGTGCTACCACCGCTGGCCGGGCAGTTCATCAGTCTGGTCAAGGACACCTCGCTGGTGTCGGTGATCGCCATCACCGAACTGCTGAAAAGTGGCCGTGAAGTCATCACCACCTCGTTCTCGCCGTTCGAAATTCTGTTCTGCGTCGCCGGCCTGTACCTGTTGATCAACCTGCCGCTGTCGAAAATCGCCAGCCGGCTTGAGCGGAGGCTCGCGCAAAGTGATTGAAGTCCGCGAACTGGTAAAAGTCTTCGACACCCGTGGCCAAGTGGTGCGCGCAGTGGATAACGTCAGCACCACGGTCGCCAAGGGCGAAGTGCTGGTGGTGATCGGCCCGTCGGGTTCCGGCAAGTCGACCTTCCTGCGCTGCCTCAATGGCCTGGAGGAGTTCGACTCCGGCTCGGTGAGCATCGACGGCCTGCAACTGGCCGACCCGAAAACCGACGTCAACGCCTACCGCCGCGAAGTCGGCATGGTCTTTCAGCATTTCAACCTGTTTCCGCACATGACCGTGCTGGAAAACCTCTGTCTGGCGCAGAAAGTCGTGCGCAAGCGCGGCAAGAAAGAGCGCGAGGCGAAGGCGATGGAGTTGCTGCAGAAAGTCGGTATTGCACAGAAGGCCAACGAGTTTCCGTCACGCCTGTCCGGCGGTCAGCAACAGCGCGTGGCAATTGCCCGGGCGCTGGCGATGGAGCCGAAGGTGATGCTGTTTGACGAGCCGACCTCGGCGCTCGACCCGGAAATGGTCGGTGAGGTGCTGGACGTGATGAAGAACCTGGCCGTGGAAGGCATGACCATGGTCTGCGTCACGCACGAGATGGGCTTTGCCCGGGAAGTGGCGGATCGGGTGTTGTTCTTCGATCACGGCAAATTGCTGGAAGATGCCGCGCCGGCGGAATTCTTCGATGCACCGAAAGACCCGAGGGCTCAGGCCTTCCTGCGCCAGGTCCTTTAAACCAGCGGCCTTGGGGGCCGCTAATCGCGAGCAGGCTCACTCCTACAGGGATTTATGGTGTTCACGGCATTTATGCAACAACACCAAACCTGTAGGAGTGAGCCTGCTCGCGATAGCATCACCTCGGTCCACAGTGAACCGAGGCAAATCAATCACCTCAAACCTTGAATCGCCCCACCAGCATCTGCAGATGCGTCCCCAACCGCGCCAGCTCAACGCTGGACGCCGCCGTCTCTTCACTCGCCGCCGACGTCTGATCCGACACGTCCCGCACATTCAGCACGCTACGGTTGATCTCTTCCGCCACCGCGCTCTGCTGCTCGGCCGCCGCGGCAATCTGCTGGTTCATCGCCTGAATCGCCGACACGGTGCGCGTGATGCTTTCCAGCGAACCGCCGGCACGGCGGGTCAGCTCGACGCTGCTGTCGGTCAGGGTGCGGCTGTTGTCCATGATCGTTGCGACTTGCTGAGTGCCGTTCTGTAAGCCGACGATCAGCTCTTCGATCTCTTCGGTGGACTTCTGCGTGCGCTGGGCGAGGCTGCGCACTTCGTCGGCGACCACGGCGAAACCACGCCCGGCCTCACCGGCACGCGCCGCTTCGATGGCCGCGTTGAGGGCCAGCAGGTTGGTTTGCTGGGCCACGGATTTGATCACGTCGAGGACGCTGCCGATCTTGTCGCTTTCGCGCTTGAGCTCGCCCATGGCTTCGGTGGAGTGACCGACTTCAACGGCCAGACGCTCGATCTGCGCGATGGCTTCGCCGACGACTTTGTCGCCTTCACGGGCCTGTTGGTCGGCAGCCACGGCTGCTTCGGAGGCTTCCTCGGCGTTGCGCGCGACTTCCTGCACGGTGGCAGCCATTTCGTTCATGGCAGTGGCGACCTGGTCGGTCTCGATCTTCTGATTGTTGACCCCGGCGCTGGTCTGCTCGGTCACGGCCGAGAGTTCCTCAGCAGCGCTGGCGATCTGGGTGACGCCATCGCTGATGCCGCCGATCAACTCGCGCAGGCCTTGGGTCATGCTCTGCATCGAGCGTTGCAACTGCCCGAGTTCGTCGCGGCGCAGGGAGATAAGGTTGTGGGTCAGGTCGCCAGCGGCCACGCGCTCGGCGACTTTCAGGGTCTGGTGCAGCGGAATGATGATCTGGCGAGTGATTGCCCACGCAGCGAGCAGGCCGAACGCCAGGGCTAGCGCAGTGGCAATCAGCAGCATGTTTTTGGCGTGGGCGGCGTCGGTGTCGCGCACGATGGTCTGCGAGGCGGTGAGCTTCTTGCTGAGGTCGATCAGAATGTCGCCTTGCGCTGACATTCGCGCGAGGGACTTGGCGTTGGTGACCTGGGAGTCGCGGAACTGAGCGACCGCCGCGCGATAGGCTTTGATCGAGTCAGTGGCCTGTTGCAGGTTGGCGATGTGCTGTTCCGGCAGTTTCGCCGGCAGGCTCTCGAGGTTTTTCAGAGCGCTGTCGATGGCGTCCAGCGCCGGTTGCTCGGCTTCAGCCTTGCCGCTGTAGGTGTAGCCGCGAACCTGATAACGCGCCTGTTGCAGCAGTTTGCTCAGCTCGATCACGCTGTTGAATTGCGCGACGCTGTCGCCCTGCAGCAGGGATTTTTCCACTTCGGCAACCTTGGCCGCGGCGTTGTCGGCACTGGCGCCGAGCTTGCTGCGCGCGTCTTCGCGTTGCACGGTGGCCTGGGCCATGTCGGCAAAAGCGCGTTTGTACTCGGCGACGGCGGCCAGTTGCTGATCAACCATGGCGGCATCGGACGGTTGTTCGATCAGGCTGCGGGCGGTTTGCAGACCGCTGTCGAGTTTGCCGAGCAACTCGTTCACCGCGCCAGGGCCCTGTTCGCCACGGCGCGCTTCATAGTCCAGGCGCGCCAGACGCAAGTCCTTGGTCAGCTCATTGAGGCTGGAGATGAACCCCAGTTTGTCACCGCGGCTGATGATGCCGTTCATGCCGGTCCAGCCGGTGAAGGTGATCAACAGCGTCAGCAACAGCACCAGGCCGAAACCAATACCCAACTTGCGTTTGACGCTGACGTTTCCAAGATTCTCGGCTAACCAACGGTACATGCGACCACTCCCCGACCCACTAATTGGACTTATGGGGAGGGTATCGGCCGAGTGATGGCAATCTGTAACACCATTTATCCGAGGCGCCGCCATCCTGTAGGAGCTGTCGAGTGAAACGAGGCTGCGATCTTTTGATCTTGCTTCTAAAAAACAACATCAAAAGATCGCAGCCTTCGGCAGCTCCTGCCGGGGATTGGGCGACGCTTAAAAGAGGCGGGCGAGGAGGGCGGTGACGGCGGTTTCGACGCGCAGGATGCGCTCGCCGAGTTGCACCGGTTGCAGGCCGGACTTGCCCAGCAGGTCGATCTCGTAGGGAATCCAGCCACCTTCGGGGCCGATCGCCAGGGTGACCGGTTCGCTGAGGGCGCGCGGGCACGGCGGATAGTTACCGGGATGGCCGACAAGACCGAGAGTGCCTTCGGTAATCGCCGGCAGGCGGTCTTCAACGAAAGGCTTGAAGCGCTTTTCGATGATGATTTCCGGTAGCACCGTGTCGCGGGCCTGTTCGAGGCCGAGGATCAAGTTTTCGCGAATCGCCTCAGGCTCCAGAAACGGTGTCTGCCAGAAGCTTTTTTCGACCCGATAGCTGTTGACCAGAATCACCTTCGACACGCCCATGGTCGCCACGGTCTGAAACACCCGGCGGAGCATTTTCGGACGCGGCAGCGCCAGCACGAGAGTCAGCGGCAGTTTGGCCGGTGGCGGCTGATCGAGGGTCACGCGCAGTTCGGCTTCACCCGCTTCCAGGCGCAGCAACTCGGCCGAACCCATCAGCCCGTTGATGCGCCCGACGCGCAGGCTGTCACCGACTTCCGAGCGGTGAACTTCCTGCATATGGGTCAGGCGACGATCACGCAGCACCACGCGGTCGGCCGCAATGAAATCGGCCTCTTCGAGCAACAGCAGGTTCATGCCTGGGTCGCTGGCGGCTGGTCGTTGTGGTCGTCGGCCGGGGTTTCTTCCGGCCGTTCGCGCTTGCTGATCAAACCACCGAACAGAATGCCGATTTCAAACAGCATCCACATCGGTACGGCCAGCAGCGTCTGCGAGAAGATGTCCGGCGGCGTCAGGATCATGCCGACCACGAAGCAGCCGATGATCACGTACGGGCGGATTTTCTTCAGGTATTTGACGTCGACCACGCCGATCCACACCAGCAGCACCACGGCCACCGGGATCTCGAACGCTACGCCGAAGGCGAAGAACAGCGTCATGACGAAATCGAGGTAACTGGCGATGTCGGTCATCATTTCCACGCCGGCCGGGGTGGCAGCGGCGAAGAATTTGAAGATCAGCGGGAACACGAAGTAATAGGCGAACGCCATGCCGGTGTAGAACAGCAGGATGCTCGACACCAGCAACGGCACCGCGATGCGCTTCTCATGCTTGTACAGGCCCGGCGCGATAAAGCCCCAGATCTGATGCAGGATCACCGGGATCGCAAGGAACAGCGAAACCATCATCGTCAGCTTCAGTGGCGTCAGGAACGGCGACGACACATCCGTGGCAATCATCGTCGCGCCGACCGGCAGGTACTGGCGCAGCGGCGTCGAGACGAAGGTGTAGATCTGCTGGGTGAAGGCGAACAACCCGGCGAAGATAATGAAGATCGCCGCCACACAACGCAGCAGGCGGGTGCGCAACTCGGTGAGGTGCGAAACCAGCGGCATGTGCTGGTCGTTTTCGGGGAGATCGCTCATGGGGCTCGCGGCGGCAAAGTGGAGTCTTGAGGCGCTGGGGTGATCGGCGCGGCGTTTGGCGCAACGTGTTCAACAGACTGTTCCGCGACAACGACTGGCGCCGGTTCTGTCGGTGCTACAACGGCAGCAGGTGCAGGTGTCGGAGCAGGCACAACAGGTGCAGTCGGCGCATGAATCGTCTGCTGACCTACATGCTCAACCGGCGTCGGCTCTTGCTGAACCGGGCTGAAAATCTTCCGCGCTTCCTGCTCCAGCGACAGAATGTGCTCGTTGTGCAGTTGCCGACGGATCTCGTCGGCACCGATTTCACGTTCAACTTCCTGTTTGATCGCGTTGAAGCTGCGCTTCAGCCGTCCGACCCACAGGCCAGCGGTGCGCGCAGCGCCCGGCAGACGCTCGGGGCCCAGCACCAGCAGGGCAACGAGGCCGACGAGCAGCAGTTCAGAGAAGCTGATACCAAACATTAGTCAGTGCTCACACGTCTTTGCGGATCGGCTCTTCGACTTTCTGCGCCTGCACATCGATGGTGTGCGGCGGGTTGGCCTGAGCGGTGGCTTGCGGCTGCACCGGTGGCACTGGCTGCGCAGGCGTCACGGTTGGATCAGCGGCGGGTTTTTCATCGTCGTTCATGGCTTTGCGAAAGCCCTTGATCGACTCGCCAACGTCAGTGCCGAGGTTTTTCAGTTTCTTGGTGCCGAACACCAACACCACGACTACCAGAATGACGATCCAGTGTTTCCAGTCAAAAATGCCCATGTTGCTGTTCCTCTCTAAAAATTGTTCAGGCGGACGGACGCGAGGCTTTCTCGACGTGTCCGGACAGGCCGAAGCGGCGATCCAGTTCATCGAGCACAGCCTGCGGATGCTGCCCCAGTTGGGCGAGCATGACCATGCTGTGAAACCACAGGTCGGCGGTCTCGTAGATCACATCGCTGCAGTCGCCACTGATCGCGGCATCCTTGGCGGCAATAATGGTTTCGACCGACTCTTCGCCGACTTTCTCCAGAATCTTGTTCAAACCCTTGTGATACAGACTAGCCACATAGGAGCTGTCGGCGGCTGCGCCTTTGCGCTCTTCAAGTACCTGAGCGAGGCGGGTCAGGGTGTCACTCATGTTTGTGTCCTGCAGAATAGATAGCGTGCGGGTCTTTCAGGACCGGGTCGACTGTCTTCCAGTCGCCGTTTTCGAAGACACGGTAAAAGCAGCTTTGACGACCGGTATGGCAAGCGATGTCGCCGATCTGTTCAACCATCAGGATGATCACGTCGGCGTCACAGTCCAGACGCATCTCATGCAAGGTCTGCACATGGCCGGACTCTTCGCCCTTGCGCCACAGCTTGCCACGCGAACGTGACCAGTAGATTGCACGGTTTTCCGCGGCGGTCAGTTCGAGCGCTTCGCGGTTCATCCAGGCCATCATCAGCACGCGTCCGGTCTTGTGATCCTGGGCAATCGCCGGCACCAGGCCATCAGCGTCCCACTTGATCTCGTCCAGCCAGTTTTTCATCTTCAATTCCCGAAACGCAGCTACAAGCTTTGAGCTTCAAGCTGCAAGTAAAAGCAGATTGCGGTGTTCCAGTATCGTCAGGCTTGCAGCTCGCAGCTTATAACTTGCAGCTGATTCGTGCTATCGGCGAACGACCAGATACAAGCCCACGGCCACCATGATTCCGGCTGGCCAATGTCCCAATTCGTTTAGCGGGCCACCGATGGCGAGGATCACCCCGCCGGCCAGATGCGCGCAACCGAGCAGGCGCAGGAACCAGTCGTCCTTGCGTTTGTGCCACGGCGGCGGCGGGTCATAGGCATGCGGCTGGGACATGCGTTCGAGCAGGTCGCGGGCCATATTCGCCAGATGCGGCAACTGTTCAAACTGGCTCTGCACGTTGCCGAGCAAGGCTTTCGGGCTGACGCGCTCGCGCATCCAGCGCTCCAGAAACGGCTGCGCGGTGTTCCACAGATCCAGATCCGGATACAGCTGACGGCCAAGACCTTCGATGTTCAGCAGGGTCTTTTGCAGCAGCACCAGTTGCGGCTGCACTTCCATGTTGAAGCGGCGTGCGGTCTGGAACAGGCGCATCAGCACCTGGCCAAATGAAATATCTTTTAACGGTTTTTCGAAGATCGGTTCGCACACCGTACGGATTGCCGCTTCGAATTCGTTGAGTTTGGTTTCTGCCGGCACCCAGCCCGAATCGATGTGCAACTGCGCCACGCGACGGTAGTCACGCTTGAAGAAGGCGAACAGGTTGCGCGCCAGATAATCCTGGTCTTCCGGGGTCAGGCTGCCGACGATGCCGCAGTCGATCGCGATGTATTGCGGGCTCCACGGGTTGACGGTGCTGACGAAGATGTTGCCCGGGTGCATGTCGGCGTGGAAGAAACTGTCGCGGAACACTTGGGTGAAGAAGATCTCCACGCCACGCTCGGCGAGCATTTTCATGTCGGTGCGCTGATCGGCGAGGGTCGCCAGATCGGTGACCTGAATGCCGTAGATGCGCTCCATCACCAGCACTTTCGGCCGGCACCAGTCCCAATAGACTTGCGGCACGTACAGCAGCGGCGAACCTTCGAAGTTGCGCTTCAACTGGCTGGCGTTGGCCGCCTCGCGCAGCAGATCGAGTTCGTCGTAGATGGTTTTTTCGTAGTCCTGCACCACGTCGACCGGGTGCAGCAGACGCGCGTCGGCAGACAGTTTTTCAGCCGCGCGGGCAAGGATGAACAGCCACGCCAGATCCTGCGCGATGATCGGTCTCAGGCCCGGACGGATCACTTTGACCACGACTTCTTCGCCGGTTTTCAGCTGCGCGGCATGCACCTGCGCCACCGACGCCGAGGCCAGCGGTTCGACGTCGAAACGGCTGAACACGTCGCTGATCTTCTTGCCGAGCTGTTCTTCGATCAGCTTGATCGACAACTGCGAGTCGAACGGCGGCACGCGATCCTGCAAGCGCATCAGCTCATCGGCGATGTCTTCCGGCAGCAAATCGCGGCGGGTCGAGAGAATCTGCCCGAACTTGATGAAGATCGGCCCGAGATCCTGCAACGCCAGACGCAGACGCGCGCCCCGGCTCAGGTCCAGCGGCTTGCGCGGGAACCAGCGCCACGGCAACACATAGCGCAGCGCCAGGAGGAACCACGGCAACGGCAGATCGAACAGCAGGTCATCGAGGCGGTAGCGGATCACGACGCGCTGGATGCGCAACAGACGGCGGACGGCAAGCAGCTTCATGCGTTATCGCTTGGGTCGAGGGATCGGGAAAGGCGCTCGAAACGCGCCTCGAGACGTTCCAGATCAAGTTTGATCCGGTCCAGTTCGCTGAACCGTGCTTCGGCTTCGCGCTGCCCGACGAGGGTGCGCGATTCTTCGGCGAGGTATTCGGCGAGATTCTGGTTGAGGCTGGCAAATCCTTGTTGATACCAGCGTGCGCGACTGCGCAGATGGCCACCGACCAGTTGCGTGGCGACCGGGCCGAGCCAGCGTGAGAGTTCGTACTCCCAGTCCAGCTCAAGATCCTGCAACACGCCGGCCAGCTCCAGCAGCACGCCGCTGTCGCCATCGAGCTCGACTTCCGGGGCGTGCAGCACCGCGGTCTTGTCTTTGCTCACGGCCAGTTTGATCAGGCTCGAAGCCGGCGCACGCAGGGTGCAGTCGACACCGGTTTCCCAGTGCGAGGCCAGCATCAGACCTTCGTCGCTCGGCAGGATGAACAGTTGCAGCGCCGGGCTGCGGCAGTCGACGGCAATTACCTTGCCGGTCAAATGCGCCAGCCGCGGCAGCGCCGTGCTGTCGAGACGCAGCACCCGGTTAAGGCCGAGTTCAACGCTGGCGAGCAGCCCGGTGAGCAACATCAGGGCTTGATGCCGCGGTGCAGGGCGACGATGCCTGCGGTCATGTTGTGATAGGTCACGCGGTCGAAACCGGCGTCGACCATCATCGACTTCAGGGTTTCCTGATTCGGGTGCATGCGGATCGATTCGGCCAGATAGCGATAGCTTTCCGAGTCGTTGGTGATCAGCTTGCCCATCAGCGGCATGAAGGCGAACGAGTAGGCATCGTAGGCTTTCGACATCAGCGCGTTGGTCGGCTTGGAGAATTCCAGCACCAGCAGACGACCGCCAGGCTTGAGCACGCGCAGCATCGAGCGCAGAGCGTCTTCTTTGTGCGTCACGTTGCGCAGGCCGAAGGCGATGGTCACGCAGTCGAAATGGTTGTCCGGGAACGGCAGCTTTTCGGCATCCGCCTGAACAAATTCGACGTTGCCGGCGACACCCAGATCCAGCAGGCGGTCACGACCGACCTTGAGCATCGATTCGTTGATGTCGGCCAGGACCACCTGACCGGTCGGGCCGACCAGGTGCGAGAATTTTTTGGTCAGGTCACCGGTACCGCCGGCGATGTCCAGCACGCGGTTACCGCTGCGCACGCCCGACAGTTCGATCGCGAAGCGCTTCCACAAACGGTGCATGCCGCCCGACAGAAGGTCGTTCATCAGGTCGTACTTGGCGGCTACCGAGTGGAAAACCTCAGCGACTTTTTCCGCTTTCTGGCTTTCCGGAACGTTTTTGAAGCCGAAGTGAGTGGTGGGTTCGGCATCGCTGCCTTTGCGCTGATCAGTCATATCGCTGTCACCAAAAGAGAATGCGCGACATTCTAATCCCCAAGCCATGCTTTGTCTTGGAATGGCTAAAGGTAAGATGGGCAACCTTCGGGACGATTTGCCGCAGCGGCGGTCAAGATTTACCGACACATCTTTTTAAAACAGGAGTCATGCAATGGCCAAAATCACTGTTGAACGTGCCCACAGCCTGGGCAAGGAAGCCGCCCGCGAGAAGGCCGACAAGCTGGCGCAAAAACTCTCCGAGCAATATGGCCTGGAGCCGCAATGGTCGGGCGACACCCTGAACCTCAAACGTTCGGGCGTGAAAGGCGCGGTGCATGTGGCGGACGATTCGATCAAGGTCGACGTTGAACTGGGCATCATGATGTCGGCCATGAGCGGCATGATCAAAGCCGAAATCGAAAAAGCCCTCGACAAAGCGTTGGTCTGAACATCAAAAGATCGCAGCCTTCGGCAGCTCCTACAGAGGTACACATTCCCCTGTAGGAGCTGCCGAAGGCTGCGATCTTTTCGTTCAGGCAACACCGATTCATGTCAGTTGTTAGGGTGCCGTTTCTAATTTTTCTGCCTACTTTGTGCCTGAGCCCGACACTTGTCCGGGCAGTTCCTCAAACCTTCTGCGCGTGAGGTGCACCATGGCCAAAGTTATTTTGAAGAAAAAAATCGACGCTTCGACAACTGCTCTGAGCGACGTCAAATCCTATGCCCGCAAGATCTGGCTGGCAGGCCTGGGTGCCTACGCCAAGGTCGGCCAAGAGGGCAGCGACTACTTTCAAGAGCTGATCAAAGCTGGTCAAACTGTTGAAAAGAAAGGCAAAAAAGCCGTCACCGAAAAGCTCGAAGCGGCCAACGCCGAGATCGATGAAGCCAAGGGTGAAGTGAGTTCTTTCAAAGGTCGCGTCGAAGTTCAACTCGACAAGGTCGAGAAGGCGTTCGACTCCCGTGTCGCAAGCGCCTTGAATCGTATCGGCATTCCGTCTAAACATGACGTTGAGACACTCTCTGCTAAGCTCGATGAGCTGACGGCATTGCTCGAACGCGTCGCGCGTAAATCTTAAGGAGAACGGGATGGCTGGTAAAAAGAACACCGATAAAGAAGGCAGCTCGTGGATCGGGAAAGTCGAAGACTACTCCCGCAAAATCTGGCTGGCTGGTTTAGGCGTGTACTCGAAGATCGACACTGACGGCAGCAAGCTCTTCGATACATTGGTCAAAGACGGCGAGAAAGCCGAGAAGCTCACCAAGTCTGCAGTCGGCAAAAAAGTCGATGCCGCCAAGGATTCCGCTTCGTCGGCCAAGTCGCGCATCAGCGGCGTGAAAGATCGCGCACTGGGCAAGTGGGACGAGCTGGAAGGGGCTTTCGACAAGCGCCTGAACAGCGCGATTTCGCGCCTCGGTGTACCGAGCCGCAATGAAGTCAAAGCGCTCAACAGCAAGGTCGACACACTGACCAAACAGATCGAAAAACTGACCGGTCTGAAAGCTCAGCCTGTGGCGGCGAAAACCGCAGCAGCAAAACCGGCAGCCAAAACCGCAGCGGCCAAACCAGCGGCAAAATCCGCTGCCAAGCCTCTGGCCAAAGCGGCGGCTAAACCCGCAGCAAAAGCAGCGGTCAAGCCTGCTGCGAAAACGGCCGCCGCCAAGCCAGCAGCAAAAGCCGCAGCCAAACCGGTTGCCGCCAAAGCCGCTGCCAAGCCGGCCGCTAAACCTGCAGCTAAAACTGCAGCGAAACCAGCGGCCAAGCCAGCAGCGAAAACCGCTGCCGCCAAACCGGCTGCCAAGCCTGCGGCCAAACCCGCAGCAGCGAAAAAACCCGCAGTGAAAAAACCGGCCGCGTCGAAAGCCGCAGCGCCGAAGCCAGCAGCACCTGCTGCAGCCAAACCGGCCACCCCGGCAGCTCCGGTGAGCGCGTCGAACTCCGCCGCCGCACCGACTCCAGTAGCAACCCCGACTGCTGCATCGACGCCGTCGACGCCAACCAGTCAGTCCTGATTCATCAGGGCAAAACAAAACGCCCGGCCTGTGAAGGTCGGGCGTTTTTGTTTGAAGATCAAAAGATCGCAGCCTTCGGCAGCTCCTACAGAGGTACACATTCCCCCTGTAGGAGCTGCCGAAGGCTGCGATCTTTTGATTCCGGGTTACTCGTGGTCTTCGAGGTATTGCAAGGCCATGCGTTCGGTGGCGACTTTTACCGGCGGCAGCAGGTGCGGTGCCACCAACATCATGATCTGGTACACGACCAAACGAACTTCGCCCTCTCGATCCAGAATCCGCTGATAATCCAGCGAAAACAGCAGCGTCATGGTGATCTGCTCCACCAGTTGCCCGAGCGCCTGGGTATCGCTGACCAACTGCCCCGCCGCCTTCAACCGCGCGAGCAACGACGCCAGCGTGCGCTTCAGTGCATTGAGCAGATGACGAATGCCCTTGGCCAGTTTCGGCAGCCGCCCGGCCAGGTTCGACAGGTCCTGAAACAGAAAGCGGTACTGCGCCAGCCGCTCGACGATCAAATGCAAAAACAGCCAGTAATCCTCCGGCGCCAACTCCACGTCGGACGGCGGATCCAGCAGCGGCGCCAGTTCATTCTGGAAGCGTTCGAACAACCCGAGAATCAACGGTTCCTTGCCATGAAAGTGGTAGTAGAGGTTGCCGGGGCTGATGCCCATTTCGTTGGCAACTTCCATGGTGGAGACGTTCGGCTCACCCTTTTCGTTGAATAGTTGCAAAGCACATTCGAGAATCCGGTCGCGGGTTTTCATCCAGTCTTCTTAGAAAAGTTCGGTTAAGCGTCAGCGCACGCGCACGTAGGTACCGGGCGCTGCCTCCATCGGTGGATAGTTCGGGTTGCCGAGGGTGAATGAAGTTTCGTGCTGGGCGCCGGAGCGCTGTTGAATCCATTCCAGCCACTGTGGCCACCAGCTGCCGTCGACGTGTTTGGCGTCGTAGTACCAGGCGCGCGGGTCGCTGCTCATCTTGCCGTTCTCGACGTACGCGGCTTTCGGGTTGCTCGGCGGGTTGAGAATGCTCTGCACATGGCCGCTGTTGGACAGCACGAAACGTCGCTCGCCTCCGAGCAGCAAGGTCGAGCGATACACCGCGTCCCACGGGGTAATGTGGTCGTTCATGCCGGCGACGCTGAAACTGTCGACGGTAACTTTCTGCAGGTCGATCGGCGTGCCGCACACTTCCAGCCCGCCCGGATGGGTCAGCGGGTTGTGCTTGAAGAAGTCCAGCAAGTCGCCGTGAAACGCGGCGGGCAGGCGGGTGTTGTCGTTGTTCCAGTAGAGGATGTCGAAGGCCGGCGGCTCTTTGCCCAACAGGTAGTTGTTGACGAAGTAGCTCCAGATCAAATCGTTGGGGCGCATCCACGCGAAGACCTTGGCCATGTCGCGACCGTCGAGCACGCCTTTTTGATACGAGCGGCGCTTGGCCGCTTCGAGGGTTTGCTCATCGGCGAACAGCGTGGCCGAGGTTTCGATTTCGCTGTCGAGCAGACTGACCAGATAGGTCGCGCTGGAGACCCGCCGCAGTTGCCGCTTGGCCTGCAGATGCCCTTGCAGGGCGGCGATGGTCAGCCCGCCGGCGCAAGCGCCCATCAGATTGACCTCGCGGGCGCCAGTGATCGTCCGGCAGATGTTCATCGCCTCTTCCACCGCCTCGACATACGTCGACAGGCCCCATTCACGATGGCGTACATCCGGATTGCGCCAACTGATCATGAACGTCTGCAAGCCGTTTTTCAGCGCGTACTGGACGAAGCTGTTGTGCGGGCTGAGGTCGAAGATGTAGTACTTGTTGATTTGCGGCGGCACCACCAGCAGAGGCTTGGCGTACTGTTTTTCGCTCATCGGCTTGTACTGGATCAGCTCCAGCATCTCGTTGCGAAACACCACCGAGCCGGTAGTAGTCGCCACGGTTTTACCGACTTCAAAAGCCTGCTTGGTTACTTGCCGGGGCAAGCCATCGTTGTGCAGCAAGTCATCGAACAAATGGCTGAGGCCGCGCACCAGGCTGTGGCCGCCGGAGTTGAACAGCTCTTTGATCGCCAGCGGATTGAGCAACGTATTGGACGGCGCCACGGCGTCATTGAGCAAGGTGAAGGCGAAGTGCGCGCGGGCGCGGTCTTGCGGGTTCATGTCGCTGTCGTCGATCCAGCTTTTGACTTGCTTCTGCCAGGCCAGATACGCCTGCAGGCTGCGCCGGTAAAACGGATTGAGGCTCCATGCCGGGTCGGCAAAACGGCTGTCGTTCGGATTGGTCGGGTGCAGGGTGTCGCCGAGCAGCACGCGGCCCAGTTGGCCGCCGAGTTTCAAGGCGTGCTTCGCGCTGTGAATCGGATTGCGCAGGCCATGGGCGGCGACGCTGCGCAAGGTCGAGATCAGGTCCCGGCCGCGCAGGCCGGTGATCGCACTTTGTGCATTGATGAACACGGCGGGGCTGGGCACCACGCCCGTCGCTGGTTTTTCGCGCATGACTCAACACTCCTTCGTCTTCAGGTCAAAAACACATTCACCGAACCAGAACACCATAGACGCTGTTACGGGTTACTGCCTGCGCGGCGTCCTGCCGCGCACTCTTTGCTTAAGCCCTGCATAAAGCCTGCCGCCGGGGTCAACCGCCGAGCGGTGTCGGATGCGGGTGCATCACCGCGCGCTGCCGTTCCTCCTGGAGGAATTTCATGATGATCGGCGCCACGGCTTCGGCGCGGGTGATCAGGAACAGATGGCCGTCATCGATGATGTGCAACTGCGCGTTGGGAATGCGCCAGGCGAGCATGCGCATGTTGATCAGCGGGATCAGCGGATCGTCGTCACCGGCCAGCACCAGCGTCGGCTGATGGATCTTGTGCAGCCAGTGAATGCTCGTCCAGCCCAAGCCTGCGAACAGCTGCCAGTAATAACCGAGCTTGCCGGCCGAACGCACTTTCGCCGCGTGGCTGGCCGCCAGCGTCGGGTCGCGGCGGAACGAGCCGCCGTAGATCAGCGGCGCGATCCGAATCACGTGCGAAGGCTGAATGTAGCGCCGCGGGCTGGCCATCATCCACAGCACTTTCGGTTTGCCCGGCACCATCACCGCACCGGCCGCAGTCGCCGCGAGCACCAGTTTCTTGCAGCGTTCGGGGTAGTCGTAGGCGAATTGCTGCGCCAGCGCACCACCCCACGACACACCGATGACGTTGACCTGGCCGTAGTCGAGGTAATCGAGCATCCGCGCGGTCAGCTTGGCCAGGCCGGGAAAGCGGTACGGCCGATTAGGCGTGGAAGAGCCGCCGACACCGGGGACGTCGAAGGCGATCACTTCCAGATCCGGATCCAGCGCCGCGACAAACGGAAACACCAGCTCCAGGTTGGCACCGATGCCGTTGAAAATCAGCAAGGGCGTCAAGTGAGGCTTGCCGGGGCGCACCGCCGTGCGGATGGTCTGGCCATCCAGATCGACGGTACGGAATATGAACGGTTGCGGCATGCGTCAGGCCCTGTGGATTTAAATTCACCACCCCCATGTAGGAGCTGCCGAAGGCTGCGATCTTTTGATCTTGTTGTTTAAAAATCAAAAGTCAAAAGATCGCAGCCTTCGGCAGCTCCTACAGGGAGGGGTGGTGTCAGTTACCGCTCGTGTACGTAAGTGCCCGGCGAAGCTTCTCCGGCCGGGTGTGCCTTGTTGCCCAGTTTCAACGGGGCCTTTTTCAGGTTGCCCGAGCGTTCGGCCTGCCACGCCTGCCAGTGCAGCCACCAGGAATCGGTGTGCTTGGTCGAGTTTTCCTGCCAGTCATCGGCATTCGCGGCCATCTCTTCGCCGGTCATGTAACGCGATTTCGGGTTGCCCGGCGGATTGAGGATGCTCTGGATGTGCCCGCTGCTCGACAGCACGAACTCCACCTTGCCACCGAACAATTGCGCCGACTTGTAGCAGGACTTCCACGGCGTGATGTGGTCGTTGGTGCCAGCCAGCGAGAAGATGTCGGCGGTGACCTGCTTGAGGTCGATCGGTGTGCCGCACACTTCCAGTGCATTCGGGCGGATCAGTGGGTTGTTTTTGAACATCTCGATCAGGTCACCGTGGAACGCCGCTGGCAACCTTGTGGTGTCGTTGTTCCAGAACAGGATGTCGAACACCGGCGGCTCGTTGCCGAGCAGGTAGTTGTTGACCCAGTAGTTCCAGATCAGGTCATTCGGGCGCATCCAGGCGAAGACCTTGGCCATGTCTTTGCCTTCGAGCACGCCGGCCTGATACGAGTGGCGTTTGGCGGTCTCCAGGGTCTGCTCGTCGACAAACAGGGCGACGTCGCTGTCCAGCGTCGTGTCGAGCACACTCACCAGCAGCGTGAGGGCATTGACCTTCTTCTCGCCGATCGCCGCGTAGTGGCCGAGCAGGGCGGTGCAGGTGATGCCGCCAGAGCAGGCGCCGAGCATGTTGATGTCTTTGCTGCCGGTGATCGCGGTGACCACGTCGACCGCTTCTTTCAGCGCATCGATATACGTCGACAGGCCCCACTCGCGCTGCGCCTTGGTCGGGTTGCGCCAGCTGACGATGAACGTCTGCACGTTATTACGCAGGCAGAAGCGCGCCAGACTTTTGTCCGGGCTCAAATCGAATACGTAGAACTTGTTGATCTGCGGCGGCACCACCAGCAATGGACGCTCGTGGACTTGCTCGGTGATTGGTCTGTACTGGATCAGCTCCAGCACGTCGTTGCGAAACACCACCGCGCCTTCGGTCACGCCGAGGCTCTTGCCGACCTCGAACGCGCCCATGTTGACCTGGCTCGGCATGCCGCCGTTGTGGACCAGATCCTTGGCCAGATGCGAGAGGCCGTCGAGCAGGCTCTTGCCGCCGGTTTCGAAGAAGCGTTTGACCGCAGCCGGGTTGGCGGCGGTGTTGGTCGGGGCCATGGCTTCAGTCATCAGGTTGATGACGAAGTGACCGCGCGCGATGTCTTTGGGGGAGAGGCTGCTGTCATCAATCCAGGAGTGGAGTTCCTTGCGCCACGCCAGGTAGGTTTGCAGATAACGTTTGTAGAGCGGGTTCTGGCTCCACGCAGGATCAGCGAAGCGACGGTCATCGCCAGCCGGTTGCAGTTCGGATTTGCCGAACAGCACGTTCTTCAGTTCGAGGCCGAAATGGGTGACGTGCTTGACGCTATGGATCGGTTGTTTGATGGCCTGTTTCAGCACCATACGAGCAGAGGCCAGCAGATCCTTTCCGCGCAGCCCAACGACGGGATTAAGCCCCAGGGTGTTTTCCGAGGCTTGGTACTTCAGGTCATCGTTATTCTTGTTACTCATCTACGACGCTCCATTGTCCTGAGACGAGTACCCGGTTTTCTGCTGTGCAGTTCCACAGCCAATGCCAGGTACTACTGCTCGGGTGACCGTTAATTCTGCATAGCTGCTTTACAGTCGTAGAGCACTGCAGGGAACTTGCCAGCTCCATTGGTTACCCGAGTTTAATTTTTTTCGCAAGCGGGCCGATCCTCGGCCACACAGCGGAGCATTCAAACAGATGAATTTAGAAAATGCCCTCTAATGAGCGCAAGGCACGGGCTAGAGCATCAGCTTGACGACTGACTCGTTCGGATCGCGGGTCTTGCCGGCCGCTTTCAGCTCGGCCAGATAATCGGCCCAGAGTGCGTCATGACGTCGCCCCAGCTCGTAGAGATATTCCCAAGTGAACAAGCCGCTGTCGTGACCGTCGTCGAAGGTCAGTTTCAGTGCGTAGTGACCGGCCGGTTCCAGCTTGCTCAGACCGACGTTGAGCTTGCCGAATTGCAGGATCGGTTTGCCGTGGCCCTGGACCTCGGCGGAGGGCGAATGCACGCGCAGGAATTCGGCGGGCAGGGTGTATTCCTCGCCGGACGCGTAGGTGAGCGTCAGGGTTTTCGAGGCTTTGTGCAGTTTGATGTCGGTAGGAATAGTAGTCATTGCAGGTCATCCGACTAGAGGAACACCCCGTAGGAGCTGCCGAAGGCTGCGATCTTTTGATCTTGCTTTTTAAAAACTCAAGTCAAAAGATCGCAGCCTGCGGCAGCTCCTACAGGGACGGTGACCTACAGGATATAACGGGACAGGTCTTCGTTCTGCGCCAATTCGCCGAGGTGGCTGTTGACGTACGCCGCGTCGATCAGGATCGGCTGCTCATCGTGGGTGCTGGCCAGATCACCGGCGCTGAACGATACCTCTTCCAGCAAGCGCTCAAGCAGGGTGTGCAGGCGACGGGCACCGATGTTCTCGGTCTTCTCGTTGACCTGCCAGGCGATCTCGGCGATGCGCTTGATGCCTTCCGGCTGGAACTGAATGTTCAGGCCTTCGGTTTTCAGCAGCGCGCAATATTGCTCGGTGAGCGATGCGTGCGGTTCGCTGAGGATGCGCTCGAAATCTTCCGGGCTCAGGGCCTTGAGTTCGACGCGAATCGGCAGACGACCTTGCAGCTCCGGCACCAGATCGCTCGGCTTGCTCAGGTGGAACGCACCGGAGGCGATGAACAGGATGTGGTCGGTTTTGACCATGCCCAGCTTGGTGTTGACGGTGCAGCCTTCGATCAGCGGCAGCAGGTCGCGCTGTACGCCTTCACGGGAAACATCGGCACCGCCGACATTGCCACGTTTGGCGACTTTGTCGATCTCGTCGATGAACACGATGCCGTGCTGTTCAACCGCTTCCAGCGCTTTGGCCTTCAGCTCTTCTTCGTTGACCAGACGCCCGGCTTCCTCATCACGCACCAGCTTCAACGCTTCTTTGACCTTGAGCTTGCGCGACTTCTTCTTGCCCTTGCCCATGTTGGCGAACAGCGACTGCAACTGGTTGGTCATCTCTTCCATGCCGGGCGGTGTGGCGATTTCGATGCCGGCAACCTCGGCGACTTCGATCTCGATTTCCTTGTCATCCAGCTGACCTTCGCGCAGGCGCTTGCGGAACAGCTGACGGGTGTTGGAATCGGAGCTCGGCGCTTCTTCGTTGCTGAAGCCCATGCGGGCCGGCGGCAGCAGCGCGTCGAGGATGCGATCCTCGGCAGCGTCTTCGGCGCGGTGGCGCACGCGGGTCATTTCCTGCTCGCGGAGCATCTTGATCGCGGCGTCGGCGAGATCACGGATGATCGATTCGACGTCACGGCCAACATAACCAACTTCGGTGAACTTGGTCGCTTCGACTTTGATGAACGGCGCGTTGGCCAGTTTTGCCAGACGACGGGCGATCTCGGTTTTACCGACACCGGTCGGGCCGATCATCAGGATGTTCTTCGGGGTCACTTCAACACGCAGCTCTTCAGGCAGCTGCATGCGGCGCCAGCGGTTGCGCAGGGCAATCGCGACGGCGCGCTTGGCATCGTCCTGGCCGATGATGTGGCGGTTGAGTTCGTGGACGATTTCGCGGGGAGTCATGGACATAATAATTGGCGGTCCTCAAGCAGAAACAAGCCGTGGCACAGGGGCCGTATCAGGCTTCTTCAGCGAGATCCTGCTCCTCAATGGTCTGAGTGTGGTTGGTGAATACGCAGATGTCGGCAGCGATGCCCAGTGCGGTTTCGACGATTTCCCGGGCCGACAGGTCGGTCTTTTTCAGCAGGGCGCTGGCAGCCGCTTGCGCGTAGCCGCCGCCGGAACCCATGGCGATCAGGCCGTTCTCGGGTTCGACCACGTCACCGTTGCCGGTGATGATCAGCGAGGCGTCCTTGTTGGCGACCGCGAGCATGGCTTCGAGGCGGCTCAGGGAGCGGTCGGTGCGCCATTCTTTGGCGAGTTCGACAGCGGCGCGGATCAGGTGGCCCTGATGTTTTTCAAGCTGGCCTTCGAAACGTTCGAAGAGGGTAAAGGCGTCAGCGGTGGCACCGGCAAAACCGGCGATGACCTGGCCGTGGTACAGGCGACGAACTTTTTTCGCGTTGCCTTTCATCACGGTATTGCCGAGAGAAACCTGGCCGTCGCCGCCCATGACGACTTTGCCGTGACGGCGGACTGAAACGATGGTGGTCAAGGGAAGAGTCTCCACACAGCGGGGCGAAAGTGCCTTATGCCCATTCATATGGGGGTGCTGGAGAGGATTTCAACCGTAGCGCGGGAGAGGAGACGAGCGGTGATCAACTGTAGGAGCTGCCGAAGGCTGCGATCTTTTGATCCTGAGCTGAAAGCAAAATCAAAAGATCGCAGCCTGCGGCAGCTCCTACAGGGGATTTGCGTCGCCTGTGGGAACGGTTTTCTACGTAAAGTCAGCGGCTTTGGCGTTGTTGTAACAACAGGTTGCTGAAGCCGGCGCCGGCCAGTTGTTTCTGGGCCGTGGTCAGTTGTTCACGGTTGCTGAACGGGCCGACCAATACGCGATACCAGGTTTCATCCTTCACCGTGCCGGATTCAACCGCCACCGCCTGACCGAGCAGAATGATCTGCGCACGGACCTTGTCGGCATCGGTTTCCTTGCGGAACGAACCCGCCTGCAGGAAGAACTTGGTCACCGGCGCCGCTTTGCTCACCGGTGGCGCTGGCGGCGGGGTAATCCCGGCCAAGGCTGCCTGAGCGCGCGCGGTGTCGATCTTCGCCGCTTCCGCCGGGGTCACCGGCGTGGTCGGGATGGCCGGCACTTGTGGCGTCGGCAAGGTCTTCTCCGGCACGGCGTCCGGCGGCACGATCACTTCCGATTCCGGCAGCAAGGTGTAGAAGTCGTATTTCGGCTTCACCGGTTGCGTCGGGCTCGGCGGGGTCTTGTTGGCCTCGGCGATCTTCGACGCTTTCTGCTGTTGCGCCTGTTCGACCTTCTCACGCTTGACCGTGTCGCTGCCCTTGCCCGGCTCCAGCTTCATCAGAAACACGATGAACGCGCCGACCGTCAGGCCGATGGCCATCCACAGCCAACCCGGAATCGGTTGCTTCGCAGGAGCTTGGTAACGGCTGGCGCCACGCTTGGGTGCAGGTTTTTTCTTGGCAGCCAACTTACATACGCTCCAGAGTTTCCAGACCCAACAGCTCCAGGCCTTGCTTGAGGGTGCGACCGGTCAGCGCGGCCAGGCGCAGACGGCTCTGCATCTGGGCTGGCGTTTCGGCGGTGAGGATCGGGCAGTTCTCGTAAAAGCTGGAGAACAGACCGGCAACGTCGTACAGGTAAGTGCAGAGAATGTGCGGCGTGCCTTTGTCAGACACGTTGTTCAGCACTTCGCCGAACTGCGCCAGTTTCGCCGCCAGCTCTTGTTCATGCGCCGCTTCCAGCACGATCTGGCCGTCGACTTCGCTGAAGTCCTTGCCCAGTTTACGGAACACACCGGCGACGCGGGTGTAAGCGTAAAGCAGGTACGGCGCGGTGTTGCCTTCGAAATTCAGCATCAGATCGAAGTTGAAGCTGTAGTCGCTGGTGCGGTGCTTCGACAGGTCGGCATATTTCACCGCACCGATGCCGACGACTTTGGCGATGTTGCGCAGTTCGTCTTCGGCCAGCGTCGGGTTCTTTTCTTTCACGAGGTTGTAGGCACGTTCCTGCGCTTCGGTCAGCAGGTCGATCAGCTTCACGGTGCCACCGTCACGGGTCTTGAACGGACGGCCATCGGCGCCGTTCATGGTGCCGAAGCCCATGTGCTCCATCTCCATCGGATGGGTCACAAAACCGGCCTTGCGTGCCACGGCGAACACTTGCTGGAAGTGCAGGGCCTGACGCTGATCGACGAAGTACAGCGCGCGATCGGCTTTCAGCTTGCCGCTGCGATAGCGCACGGCCGCGAGGTCAGTGGTGGCGTACAGGTAACCGCCGTCAGCCTTGACGATGATCACCGGCAGCGGGTCGCCGTCGGCATTTTTGAACTCGTCGAGGAACACGCACTGGGCGCCGTTGCTCTCGACCAGCATGCCCGCGGCTTTCAAGTCGTTGACCACGTTGATCAGGTCGTCGTTGTAGGCGCTTTCGCCCATCACGTCGGCCATGGTCAGTTTGACGTTGAGCAGTTCGTAGATCTTCTGGCAGTGCGACAGCGAGATGTCCTTGAACTTGCTCCACAGCGCCAGGCACTCGGCATCGCCGGCCTGCAGCTTGACCACCAGACCACGGGCGCGGTCGGCGAATTCTGCGGATTCATCGAAACGCTGTTTGGCGGCGCGGTAGAAGTTTTCCAAGTCAGACAGCTCGTCGCTGGTGATCGGGTTTTCCTGCAAATAAGCCATCAGCATGCCGAACTGGGTACCCCAGTCGCCGACGTGGTTCTGACGGATCACTTCGTCGCCGAGGAATTCGAGGACGCGGGCCACGCCGTCGCCGATGATGGTCGAGCGCAAGTGGCCGACGTGCATCTCTTTGGCCAGGTTCGGTGCCGACAGGTCGACCACGGTGCGTTGCGCCGGGCCAGCCTTGCGCACGCCAACATGGGCATCAGCCAAGGCAGCGTCGAGACGCGAGGCCAACGCCTGAGTGTTCTGGAAGAAGTTGATGAAGCCCGGGCCAGCGATTTCGGCTTTGGTGACGTTCTCGTCAGCCGGCAGCGCGGCGATGATTTTTTCCGCCAGATCGCGGGGCTTCATCCCCGCAGGCTTGGCCAGCATCATCGCGATGTTGCTGGCGAAGTCGCCGTGGGTCTTGTCGCGGGCGTTCTCCACCTGGATCGCCGGCGTCAGGCCTTCAGGCAACACACCTTCGTTGACGAGTTGGGTGATGGCTTGTTGGATCAGCTGGCGAATGGTGTCTTTCATGGTCTTCTCTTTCGACCGCAAGCGCGGCGGGCGCATCGATGCGCGGGTGGAAAAACTGGGCATTATCCGTTGCGAAGACGGGCTTGCCAACCTTAGCAGGCAGCTTATGGATATGTGGTGACATCAAGATCAAAAGATCGCAGCCTTCGGCAACTCCTACAGGAAAACCCAGATCCTATGTAGGAGCTGCCGAAGGCTGCGATCTTTTGATCCTTAATACAAATCGACAGGATCGACATCCAGCGACCAACGCACCGCCCGCCCGCTCGGCATCTGCTCCAGCGCCAACAGCCAACTGGTCAGCAACCGATGCAGCGGCGCACGCGCGTTCGCCTGCAACAAAAGTTGCGCGCGATAGCGGCCAGCACGGCGCTCCATCGGCGCCGGCACCGGCCCGAGCAATTCGATCCCGCCCAGATTCTGCTCCGCCAGCAAGCGCTCAGCCTCGCTGCACGCCTCATCGAGAAACCCTTCAGCCTGCCCCGGTTTATGCGCTTCGGCGCGCAACAGCGCCAAGTGCGCAAACGGCGGCAGCCCGGCCGCCCGGCGCTCGCTCAAGGCCTGTTCGGCAAAAGCGAAGTAACCCTGCTCGGTCAGTTGCACCAACAAAGGATGGTCAGCCAGGTGCGTTTGAATAATCACCTTGCCCGGCTCTTCGGCCCGGCCCGCACGTCCGGCGACCTGCACAATCAACTGCGCCATGCGCTCGCTGGCGCGGAAGTCACCAGAGAACAAACCGCCGTCGGCATCGAGGATCGACACCAGCGTCACCCGGGGAAAGTGGTGACCCTTGGCGAGCATCTGCGTGCCGACCAGAATGCACGGCTGGCCTTTCTGAATCGTCGCGAACAGCTGATTCATCGCGTCTTTGCGCGACGTGCTGTCGCGGTCAACGCGCAGCACTGGATAGTCCGGGAACAGAATCGCCAGGCGCTCTTCGGCGCGCTCGGTGCCGGCGCCCACCGGCCGCAGATCGACCTTGTGGCACTTCGGGCACTGGCGCGGCGTGCGCTCGACGTTACCGCAATGGTGGCAGCGCAGTTCGCCATAACGCTGGTGCACGGTCATCCGCGCATCGCAGCGCGAACACTCGGACATCCAGCCGCAATCGTGGCAGAGCAACGTCGGCGCGAAACCGCGACGGTTGAGGAACACCAGCACTTGTTGCCCATTCGCCAGCGTCTGACCGATGGCTTGCTGCATCGGCCCGGAAATCCCGCTGTCCAGTGGACGGCTTTTGACGTCCAGACGCAGGAAGCGCGGTTGCTTGGCGCCACCGGCGCGCTCGTTCAGGCGCAGCAGGCCGTAACGACCGGTGTAAGCGTTGTGCAGGCTTTCCAGCGACGGCGTGGCGGAACCGAGGACGATCGGGATGTTTTCCTGCCGTGCGCGTACCAGCGCCAGGTCGCGAGCGTGGTAGCGCAGACCTTCCTGCTGCTTATAAGAACCGTCGTGCTCTTCATCGATGATGATCAGCCCGGGGTTTTTCATCGGCGTGAACAGCGCGGAGCGGGTGCCGATAATAATGTCGGCCTCGCCATCGCGCGCCGCGAGCCAGGCATCGAGGCGCTCGCGATCATTGACTGCCGAGTGCAACAGGGCGATGCGCGCATTGAAGCGCTGTTCGAAACGCGCCAGCGTTTGCGGGCCGAGGTTGATCTCCGGGATCAGCACCAGCGCCTGCTTGCCGGCCTCGAGGGTTTCGCGGATCAACTGCAAATAAACTTCAGTCTTGCCGCTGCCGGTGACGCCGGCCAGCAGGAACGCGTGATAACTGTCGAAACCGGCGCGGATCGCCTCGTACGCGGCGCGTTGCTCGCTGTTCAGCGGCAACTCCGGCTGCGCCAGCCAGTGTTCGTGGCGCGCGCCCGGTGCATGGCGGCGGATCTCGACCTGCACCAGCCCTTTGGCCAGCAGCAGATCGAGGCTGTCCTTGCTCAACATCAGTTTGCTCAGCAACTGATGGGCGACGCCGTGCGGGTGCTGGGCCAGCGTTGCCAGCGCTTCACGCTGGCGCGGCGCGCGGGCAATGCGCGGATCATCCAGGCTGGCGCCGGGGGTGATCGACCAGAAGCGCTCTTGCCGGGCTTCGGCCAGTTCGCCCTGGCGCAACAGCACCGGCAGTGCCCAGCTCAGGGTGTCGCCGAGGCTGTGCTGATAATACTGCGACGTCCACAGGCACAGCTTGAACAGGGCGGGTGGCAACGGCGGCGTGGTATCGAGCAGGGCCAGCGCCGGTTTGAGTTTCTCCACCGGCACTTCGCTGGTGTCAGTGACCTCGACCAGAATCCCGATCATTTCGCGTCGACCGAACGGTACGCGCAGGCGCATGCCCGGCTGCAATTGCTCGCGCAGCACGCCGGCCGGCGCTCGATAGTCGAACAGGCGGCGCAGGGGCGAAGGCAAGGCAAGGCGCAGAATGGCGTCGGGCACGCGGGGGGATCTCTATAAGCAGAACAAGGGCATGGCACATACCTAATGTAGGAGTGAGCCTGCTCGCGATAGCGGTGTATCAGACGACATCAATGTTGAATGGCCGACCGCTATCGCGAGCAGGCTCGCTCCTACAGGGGATCGCGTATTGGGCCGGGAGCCTAGCAGACGGTCGGTCTCGGTGACAGCTTGCGTGATTGAAAAGGTCTGGTAGAATCCGCGGCCTAATTACGTGCGGTATTCAACAATAGTGTTGAGTGGCGGCACGCTAGCCTGAGGAATACACCATGAAAGCCGATATCCATCCAGCGTACGAAACCATCGAAGTAACTTGCAGCTGCGGCAACAAGTTCGAAACTCGTTCGAACCTGTGCAAGCCACTGGGTACTGACGTATGCAACGAGTGCCACCCGTTCTACACCGGTAAGCAGAAGACTCTGGATACTGGCGGTCGTGTACAGCGCTTCGCAGACCGTTTTGGCGCTTTCGGCAAGAAAGCTCCAGCTGCTGCAGAGTAAGGTTGAAGGGCCCGTTGGGCTTTTCCTTGCTGTTGAAAAAGGCGTCCCTTGCGGGCGCCTTTTTTGTGTCTGCGATTTGGCTTTCAGACGCGCAAGCTTTCTGTCCGGTGCCTTCCGGGCTGACCAGTGTCGCCGTGCAGCGCGTGGTCGACGGCGACACCTTGCGCCTGAGCGACGGGCGCAGCGTGCGGATGATCGGCCTCAACACGCCCGAGCTGGGCAAGCAGGGTCGCAGTGATGAGCCGTTCGCAGTGGCGTCGCGCCAACGCCTGCAAGCCCTGATCGACGCCAGTGGCGGACGTGTCGGTATACGCCTTGGCAAGCAGGGCAAAGACCATTACGGGCGTACGCTTGCACATATTTACAGTGTCAGCGGTGTCAATCTCGAAGCGCAAATGCTCGCCGATGGCCTGGGTTTCCAGGTCGCGGTGGCACCGAATGTCGATCTTGTCGCCTGTCAGCAAGCCGCCGAACGCAGCGCGCGGCAGGCAGGCCGAGGCCTCTGGCGGCAAACACCTGTACTGAAAGCGCAGCAGATCCAGCGCTCGGGTTTCGCCGTGGTCAGTGGCCGTGTGAGCAAGGTTCAGCGCAATCGCGGGGGAATCTGGATCGAGTTGCAGAGCTCGCTTGTATTGCGCGTTGCACCCAATCTGGTCGGACAATTCGACAATGCCCGCCTGCAAGCGCTGAAGGGCAAGCAGATCGAGGCGCGCGGCTGGATTGTCGATCGATCACGGCGCGGCGGCTTGAAACAGGGACAGCCGCGTTGGCTGCTTCCACTGACAGATTCGTCGATGTTGCAAAGCACTCGCTGAAATAAAATTGTAGACATTTTTTCTGTCGATTGTGAACAGTCCAGCCCTTGTGCGCCGTGGCTCTTGGCCCAAAGTCGTAGGGCAGGGCGCTTGACAGGGGTGACCGCTCAGTCTTGTGGGGACTTTGCGAGGCGCGTATCCTCGCTGACCAGTCTGTCCAACAGTAAAAAGCGGAATGCCAAAATGTCTGATCTGAAAACTGCCGCTCTCGAATATCATGCCAATCCTCGTCCAGGGAAGCTGAGTGTCGAGCTCACCAAGGCCACTGCTACCGCTCGCGACTTGTCGCTGGCCTACAGCCCCGGCGTAGCTGAACCAGTGCGTGAGATCGCTCGCGATCCTGAACTGGCCTACAAATACACCGGCAAGGGCAACCTGGTTGCAGTCATTTCCGATGGCACCGCGATTCTCGGCCTGGGTAACCTCGGCCCGTTGGCGTCCAAGCCAGTGATGGAAGGTAAAGGCGTGCTGTTCAAGCGCTTCGCCGGCATCGACGTTTTCGACATCGAAGTCGACTCGGAAAGCCCGCAAGCCTTCATCGACACCGTAAAACGCATCTCCATCACCTTCGGTGGCATCAACCTGGAAGACATCAAGGCGCCTGAGTGCTTTGAGATCGAGCGCGCTCTGATCGAGCAGTGCGACATTCCGGTATTCCACGATGACCAGCACGGCACCGCGATCGTGACCGCTGCGGGCATGATCAACGCCCTGGAAATCGCCGGCAAAACTCTGGCTGATGCCAAGATCGTTTGCCTGGGTGCCGGCGCTGCCGCCATCTCCTGCATGAAACTGCTGGTGAGCATGGGCGCTCGCATCGAAAACATCTTCATGGTTGACCGTACCGGCGTGATCCACTCCGGCCGTGACGACCTGAACCAGTACAAAGCAGTATTCGCTCACGCCACCGACAAGCGCAGCCTGGCTGACGCTCTGCAAGGTGCTGACGTGTTCGTTGGCCTGTCCGGCCCGAACCTGCTGAGTGCTGAAGGCCTGCTGTCGATGGCGGCCAACCCGATCGTGTTCGCGTGCTCGAACCCGGATCCGGAAATCTCCCCGGAACTGGCACACGCCACCCGTAGCGACGTGATCATGGCCACCGGCCGTTCGGACTACCCGAACCAGGTCAACAACGTACTGGGCTTCCCGTTCATTTTCCGTGGTGCCCTGGACGTTCGCGCCAAGCGCATCAACGAAGAAATGAAAGTGGCGGCCGCCAACGCCCTGCGTGAACTGGCCAAACTGCCTGTTCCACAAGACGTGTGCGACGCCTACGGCGGTGCTCCGCTGGAATTCGGCCGTGAGTACATCATTCCGAAGCCAATGGACAAGCGCCTGATCACCCTGATCTCCGACGCTGTGGCCAAAGCTGCGATCGAGACTGGTGTGGCGACCCTGCCGTATCCAAAGAACTACCCGCTGAAAAGCGTGGATGACGTGTTCAACGGCTAAGCCGTTGTAGCGCTTCAACCCAAAGCCCCGGCTCGTGAGAGTCGGGGCTTTTGTTTGGGCAGATCAAAAGATCGCAGCCTTCGGCAGCTCCTACATGAATATTGCACTCCCCCTGTAGGAGCTGCCGAAGGCTGCGATCTTTTGATCTTGGACACCAGGCAATAAAAAGCCCCGCACTTCTCACGAAGGCGGGGCTTTTCAATACCGCTGGATCAGAACAAATCGATCGGTGCCTGCTCATCCGCCGGCAACGGGCTGCCCGGCGCCGTGCCATTGCCCAGCTCATTCACCGACGGCGGCGTGTCTTCAGCCTTGAACAGCTCGAAGTACGCGCCCGGCGTGCTCGGCGTCGCCGCACGGCCACTGACCGGGTCCACGCGCAGGCTCAGCAAGCCTTCCGGCTCAGGCTGCACGTGCAGTGGCTTGTCCTTCAGCGCCGCCGACATGTAGTTCATCCAGATCGGCAGCGCCACGGTGCCACCGAACTCACGACGACCGAGGCTTTCCGGCTGGTCGAACCCGGTCCAGACCGTGGTCACGTAATCGGCGTTGTAGCCGGAGAACCACGCATCCTTCGATTCGTTGGTGGTACCGGTTTTACCGGCGATGTCGCTACGGCCCATGGCCAATGCGCGGCGACCGGTGCCGAGCTTGATCACGTCCTGCAACATGCTGTTGAGGATGTAGGTGGTGCGGCCATCGACAACCCGTTCAGCCACGGCGGGCGTTTGCGGTGCCGCCGCCGTGCCCGGCGCTTCGCCTGGAGTGGCGTTGACCGAAATCGAGTCGGTGTGTGGTGCGGCAATGCCGTCGGTCGCTGCAGCACCCTGCGGTACGGTCGGCGGGTTGGCGACGAACAGCGTATCGCCGTTACGGCTTTCAACCTTGTCGATGATGTACGGGGTGATCTTGTAGCCGCCGTTGGCGAAGGTGCTCCAGCCGGTAGCAATCTCCATCGGCGTCAGCGTCGCGGTGCCGAGTGCCAGCGACAGGTTTGGCGGCAGATCCTGTTTGTTGAAGCCGAAGCGAGTGATGTAGTCGATGGTCTTGCTCACCCCCATCGCTTGCAACAGGCGGATCGACACCAGGTTGCGCGACTTGTACAAACCTTCGCGCAAACGAATCGGGCCAAGGAAGGTGTTGGTGTCGTTCTTCGGACGCCAGACCTTGTCCAGGTACTCGTCGACAAACACGATCGGCGCGTCGTTGACCAGGGTGGCAGCGGTGTAGCCGTTATCCAGTGCGGCGCTGTAGACGAACGGCTTGAAGCTCGAACCCGGCTGACGCTTGGCCTGCATGGCGCGGTTGTAGTTGCTCTGCTCGAAGGCGAAACCGCCGACCAGCGAACGGATCGCGCCGTTCTGCGGATCCAGCGACACCAGTGCGCCCTGCGCCTGCGGGATCTGGCTGAATTTCAGCGAATTGTCCTTCTGACGCTGCACCCGAACCAGATCGCCCACCTGCGCGACATCCGACGGCTGGCGCGGAGCGGCGCCCATGCTGTTGGTGTTAAGGAATGGGCGCGCCCATTTCATGGTGTCCCAGGCGACATGCTCTTCGCCGGTGCGGGTCAGCACTTGCAGGCCGTTCTTGTCGACCTGCGTAACGATGGCCGGCTCCAGGCTGCTGATGGTGCGTTGCTTGGTCAGCTCGCTGGCCCAGGCTTCGCGGGTCTTGCCCGGCAGGCGCGACTCGGGGCCACGGTAGCCGTGACGCTGGTCGTAGGTCATCAAGCCTTCGTGCAGCGCGGTGTTGGCCATTTCCTGCAGGTTGCTCGGCACCGTGGTGGTGACGCGGAAACCTTCGGTGTAAGCGTCGCTGCCATAACGGCCGACCATTTCGGCACGGGCCATTTCGGCGATGTACGGTGCGTTCACTTCCGGGGTCGGCACGTGATAGCTGGCGTTCAGCGGCTCGTTGATCGCGGCGGTGTAATCCGCCTCGGTGATCTTGCCGAGCTTGTACATGCGCCCGAGGATCCAGTCGCGGCGTTCTTTACTGCGCGCCGGGTTGGCCAGCGGGTTGAAGCGCGACGGGGCTTTCGGCAGGCCGGCGATCATCGCCATCTGCGCCAGGCTGACGTCACGGATCGACTTGCCGTAATACACCTGCGCCGCCGCCTCGATGCCGTAGGCACGGTTACCCAGATAGATCTTGTTCACGTACAGCTCAAGGATTTCGTCCTTGGTCAGCTGTCGCTCGATCTGCAGGGCCAACAGAATTTCGGTGGTTTTGCGCGAGAAGCTGCGTTCGCTGGTCAGGAAGAAGTTCTTCGCCACCTGCATGGTGATGGTGCTGCCGCCGGACTGAATGTGCCCGCTCTTGACCAATTGGGTCGCGGCGCGCATCAGGCTGCTCGGATCGACGCCATAGTGGTTGGCGAAGTTGTCGTCTTCAGCACTTAGTAACGCATTAATGAAATTGGGTGGAATGTCGGCGAAACGGATCGGCGTACGGCGCATTTCGCCAAATTCTGCGATCAACTTGTTGTCGCTGCTGTAGACCCGCAACGGAATCTGCAACTGAATGCTTCTCAGGGCCTCCACAGACGGCAAACCCGGACTAAGGTAAAGATAGGCGCCGCTGAGACCTAAAAGCAGTCCGCAGAAAACGGCGACGATGGACCAACCGAAAAATTTCAGCAGACGAATCAAGGCGTTTGGACATCCAGGCAAAGAATGAATTTGGCGACGGGGTTCCGGTTACACACAGAACGGCCCGCGCAGGCAGTAAAAAGCGGAAAAAAACGCTGGGCATTATAAGCACTTTTCCGTCGGAGGCGTCATTGGCGCTTCTGTCAAGACGGGGTGAAGGAACGCAATGCGTATTACAGAGTCCGTAACTCACGGAAAGTCATAGGGAATTGGTAGTGCTGGGACTCTTCAATAAAAAGACCAATACGTTACTGGGGATCGACATCAGCTCCACGTCGGTGAAGCTGCTGGAACTGAGCCGTCAGGGTGATCGCTACCGGGTCGAGGCGTACGCGGTGGAGCCATTGCCGGCGAATGCCGTGGTCGAGAAAAACATCGCCGAGCTTGAAGGCGTGGGCCAGGCCCTGAGTCGCGTGCTGGTCAAGGCGCGCACCGGGCTTAAAAGCGTGGCGGTGGCGGTGGCCGGTTCTGCGGTGATCACCAAGATCATCGAAATGGACGCCGGGCTGTCCGAGGACGAGCTGGAGAACCAGCTGAAGATCGAAGCCGACCAATACATTCCCTATCCACTGGACGAAGTCGCCATCGATTTCGAAGTCCAGGGCGTGTCACCGCGCAACCCCGAACGGGTCAACGTGTTGCTGGCCGCCTGTCGCAAGGAAAACGTCGAAGTCCGTGAGGCGGCACTCGCGCTGGCCGGGCTGACGGCGCGGGTGGTCGACGTCGAGGCCTACGCGCTGGAGCGATCATTCGGCCTGCTGGCGACGCAACTGGCTGCTTCGCAGGAGCGCCTGACCGTCGCCGTGGTCGACATCGGCGCGACCATGACCACCCTCAGCGTCCTGCACAACGGCAAGATCATCTATACCCGCGAACAGTTGTTCGGCGGCCGCCAGCTGACCGAAGAAATCCAGCGTCGTTACGGCCTGACAGTTGAACAGGCCGGGCTGGCGAAGAAGCAGGGCGGTTTGCCCGACGATTACATCAGAGAAGTCTTGCAGCCGTTTCGCGAGGCTTTGGTGCAGCAGGTGTCGCGCTCGCTGCAATTCTTCTTCGCTTCCGGCCAGTACAACGCGGTCGATCACATTCTGCTGGCCGGTGGCACGGCGTCAGTGCCCGGGCTGGACCGGCTGATCGAGCAGCGCCTGAATACGCCGACCCAGGTCGCCAACCCGTTTTCCGACATGGCCCTGAGCAGCAAGGTCAACGCCGGGGCCCTGGCGAGCGACGCGCCGGCCCTGATGATTGCCTGCGGGCTCGCGCTCAGGAGTTTCGACTGATGGCGCGGATCAACCTTTTACCCTGGCGCGAAGAGCGCCGAGAGGAGCGGCGCAAACGCTTCCTGCTGACGCTGATCGGGGTGGTGGTCGGCTCGGTGGGAGCGGTGTTGATTGCCGATCAGATCATCAGTGCCGCCATTGAGCGACAAATGGCGCGCAACGACTACATCAGCAAGCAGATCGCCGTGGTCGACGAACGGATCAAACAGATCAGCGAGCTCAAGGCGCGCCGCCAGCAACTGGTCGAACGCATGCGCATCATCCAGGACCTGCAGGGCAACCGGCAGATCAGCGGGCGGATTTTTGATCAACTGGCGCGCACGTTGCCGGACGGGGTGTATTTCACCGACGTGAAAATGGCCGGCAAAACCCTGTCGATCAACGGTGCTGCCGAATCGAACAATCGCGTTTCCGAGTTGATGCGCAATCTTGATGCTTCCGACTGGTTTGACGCGCCGAGCCTGAACGAAGTGAAAGCGACCTCGGCCGACCAGGTCGAGCAGGCCAACGTGTTTCAATTGACCGTTCGTCAGACCCAGCCGAAGACTGCGGAGGACGAGCCATGAAGCCGTCCGAATGGCTGGAGAGTCTGCGCAACATCGACTTCAACGATCTGGATACCAGCAATATCGGTTCCTGGCCGGCCGCAGTGAAGGCCATGGCCGGTGCGCTGTTGATGGTGCTGGTGTTGGCGCTTGGCTATAACTTTTTCATCAGCGACATGGAGAACCAGCTCGAGGCCAAGCGAGAAGAGGAGGCCACGCTCAAGGAACAGTTCGCCAGCAAGGCGCATCTGTCGGCCAATCTGGAGCTGTACACCCAGCAAATGAGGGAGATGGAAAACTCGTTCGGCGTGTTGTTGCGGCAATTGCCCAGTGACACCGAAGTGCCGGGCCTGCTCGAAGACATCACCCGCACCGGTCTGGGCAGCGGGCTGGAATTCGAAGAAATCAAATTGCTGCCGGAGGTCACCCAGCAGTTTTACATCGAGCTACCGATTCAGATCACCGTCACCGGTGCCTATCACGACCTCGCCACCTTCGTCAGTGGTGTGGCCGGGCTGCCGCGCATCGTCACCCTGCATGATTTCGAGCTGGCGCCGGCCAACCCCGAGGGCGGGCCGAAGCTGCGCATGAGCATCCTCGCCAAGACGTACCGCTACAACGACAAGGGGCTGGCGAAATGACCCCGATGCGTTATCTGGCCTTGTCGATGGTTTTGCTGGTGCTGCATGGCTGTGGCGGTGGCGATGACTTCAGCGACCTCGACGCCTACATGAATGAAGTGCGCCTGCGCCCGGCCGGCAAGATTGAACCTACGCCGACATTCCGGTCTTACCCCACATTCACTTACAGCGCCGCCAACCTGCGCAGCCCGTTTTCGCGGCAGGTGCGCGTCGATCTGGCCGGGCAGCGGCATGGCTCGCGCAACGTCAAACCCGACCCCAACCGGGTCAAGCAATACCTCGAAGGTTTCAACATCGAGCAGTTCGAGATGGTCGGCACGATCTCCAATGTTTCCGGCTCCTTTGCGCTATTGCGTGGGGCGGGCGGGGTGCATCGGCTGAAAGTCGGCGATTACCTGGGACGCAATGACGGCCGCATCGTCGCCATCAGCGCCACTCAGGTCGAAGTCGTCGAAATCGTCCCCGACGGCGAAGGCGCCTGGCTGGAGCGTCCGCGCACCATTCCTTTGAAAGAGCACTCATAGTGGAAGTCGAACAATGAACAGGATTTTCTCCACCCTCGGTTTTTCGCTATGGATAGCGCTGATGTCGCCGATGGTACTCGCGGCCAATCTGAAGACGCTCGACGTGGCGGCGTTGCCGGGGGATCGCGTCGAGTTGAAGCTGTCGTTCGACGGCCCGCCACCACCGCCCAAGGGCTACACCACCGAATCGCCGGCGCGGATCGCCCTCGATTTGCCGGGTGTCGCCAGCCAGTTGGCGAGCAAGAATCTTGATCTGGGCAGCGGCAACGCGCGCACCGCTACGGTGGTTGAAGCCAAGGACCGCACGCGGCTGATCGTCAGCCTCACACAGCTTGCGCCTTACACCACGCGGGTCGAAGGCAATAATTTGTTCGTGGTGGTGGGGCAAGGCGCGCCGGTTGCAGCACCGCGCCCGGCTACCGTTGCACCGCGTGCGGCGCCAGCGGCGCCAGCGGCGCCGGTCAAGGCGTCCGTAGCGAAAGCACGCGCCATTCGCGGCGTGGATTTCCAGCGCGGCACGGCGGGCGAAGGCAATGTCGTCATCGATCTGGCCGACCCGACCATCGCCCCGGACATCCAGGAACATGACGGCAAAATCATCCTCAGCTTCGCCCGCACGCAGTTGCCGGAAAAATTGCGCGTGCGTCTCGACGTCAAGGATTTCGCCACCCCGGTGCAATTCGTCAATGCCGGCGTGAGCGGTGATCGCACGGTAATTACCGTCGAGCCCAGTGGCACGTACGAGTACTCGACCTTCCAGACGGATAACAAGCTGACCGTCAGCGTGCGTCCGATGACCGTCGACGATCTGCAAAAGCGCAATGCCGATCGCAACAGCTATGTCGGCGAAAAGCTGTCGCTGAACTTCCAGGACATCGACGTGCGCTCGGTGCTGCAACTGATCGCCGACTTCACCAATCTCAATCTGGTCGCCAGCGACACGGTGCAGGGCGGCATCACCTTGCGCCTGCAAAACGTGCCGTGGGATCAGGCGCTGGATCTGGTGCTGAAAACCAAGGGCCTGGATAAACGCAAGATCGGCAATGTGCTGCTGGTAGCGCCGGCCGATGAAATCGCCGCCCGCGAACGCCAGGAACTGGAATCGCAGAAACAGATCGCCGAACTGGCGCCGCTGCGCCGCGAACTGTTGCAAGTGAATTACGCCAAGGCTGCGGACATTGCCAAACTGTTCCAGTCGGTCACCAGTGCCGAAGCGAAAATCGATGAACGTGGCTCGATCACCGTCGATGAGCGGACCAACAACATCATTGCCTATCAGACCCAGGACCGACTCGATGAGCTGCGGCGGATCGTGGCGCAACTGGATATTCCGGTGCGGCAGGTGATGATCGAGGCGCGCATCGTCGAGGCCAACGTCGATTACGACAAGAGCCTGGGCGTGCGCTGGGGCGGTTCGATCCAGAACAAGGGCAACTGGAACACCTCCGGGGTCAGCAACGGTTCATCGACAACCATCGGCACGCCGGGCAGCACCAGTACCAACTCACCGTTCGTCGACATGGGTACGGTCGGCAATACCTCGGGAATCGGTATCGCCTTCATCACCGACAACGTGTTGCTCGATCTTGAACTGACGGCGATGGAAAAAACCGGTAACGGCGAAATTGTCTCGCAGCCGAAAGTGGTCACTTCCGACAAGGAAACCGCGAAAATCCTCAAGGGCACCGAGATTCCGTATCAGGAAGCCAGTTCCAGCGGCGCCACTTCGGTGTCGTTCAAGGAGGCCTCGCTGTCGCTGGAAGTCACCCCGCAGATCACCCCCGACAACCGCATTATCATGGAGGTCAAGGTCACCAAGGATGAACCGGACTACTTGAACAAAGTGCAGGATGTACCGCCGATCAAGAAAAACGAGGTCAACGCCAAGGTGCTGGTCAATGACGGCGAAACCATCGTGATTGGCGGCGTTTTCTCAAATACTCAAAGCAAGGTCGTAGATAAGGTGCCATTTCTTGGCGATGTGCCGTATCTTGGCCGCCTTTTCCGGCGTGATGTGGTTTCGGAGAAAAAATCCGAGCTGCTGGTATTTCTCACACCACGTATCATGAATAACCAGGCGATTGCTGTGAGTCGTTGATTCTGTGCGAAATTTGATTCTTGTAGGACCGATGGGCGCTGGCAAAAGCACCATCGGCCGGTTGCTGGCCAAAGAGCTGCGCCTGCCGTTCAAAGATTCCGACAAGGAAATTGAACTGCGCACGGGCGCCAATATCCCGTGGATCTTCGACAAGGAAGGCGAGCCCGGCTTTCGTGACCGTGAGCAGGCGATGATCGCCGAGCTGTGCGCGTTCGATGGCGTGGTGTTGGCGACCGGCGGTGGTGCCGTCATGCGCGATGCCAATCGCAAGGCCCTGTATGAGGGTGGGCGCGTGGTGTATCTGCACGCCTCCGTCGAACAGCAGGTCGGCCGCACCTCGCGCGACCGCAACCGGCCGTTGCTGCGCACCGCCAATCCTGAAAAAACCCTGCGTGATTTGCTGGCGATCCGTGATCCGCTTTATCGGGAAATCGCCGATCTGGTGGTGGAAACCGACGAACGGCCGCCACGCATGGTGGTGCTCGACATTCTCGATCGTCTGGCGCAACTGCCGCCCCGTTAAAGCATCGCTCGAAATGCGCTATCCTCGGCGTCCTGTCACAGCCCGTCGAGGTTGTGGCGGATGGCGTGCGAGCGGCGTCATACCCGCTATAGGCCGCAGATAACCAATAATTCAGGGCAGGACGCCTGCTTCCATCTTCACTGTGGGGACACATGCAGACACTCAAGGTCGATCTAGGCGAGCGCAGCTACCCGATTCATATTGGCGAAGGTTTGTTGGATCAGCCTGAACTGCTGGCGCCGCATATCCACGGGCGGCAGGTGGCAATCATCTCCAACGAGACCGTTGCGCCGCTCTATCTTGAGCGTCTGACCCGCAGTCTTGCGCAGTTCTCGGTGATCTCGGTGGTGTTGCCGGACGGCGAAGCCTTCAAGAACTGGGAAACCCTGCAACTGATCTTCGACGGTCTGCTGACCGCCCGTCATGACCGCCGCACCACCGTCATCGCCCTCGGCGGCGGTGTGATCGGCGACATGGCCGGTTTCGCCGCCGCCTGTTACCAGCGCGGCGTCGACTTCATCCAGATTCCAACGACATTGCTGTCCCAGGTCGATTCGTCGGTGGGTGGCAAGACCGGCATCAATCATCCGCTGGGCAAGAATATGGTCGGCGCGTTCTATCAGCCGAACGTCGTGCTGATCGATACCGCGTCCCTGAAAACCCTGCCTGAGCGCGAACTCTCCGCCGGTCTGGCAGAAGTCATCAAATACGGCCTGATCTGCGATGAGCCGTTCCTGACCTGGCTCGAAGACAACGTCGACGCCCTGCGTGCGCTGGATCAGAAAGCCCTGACTTATGCCATCGAACGTTCCTGCGCGGCCAAGGCTGCGGTGGTTGGCGCCGATGAGAAGGAAACCGGGGTACGCGCCACGCTGAATCTTGGCCACACCTTCGGCCACGCCATCGAGACCCACATGGGCTATGGTGTCTGGCTGCATGGCGAGGCGGTCGCGGCCGGTACCGTGATGGCGCTGGAAATGTCCGCGCGCCTGGGCTGGATCAGTGATGAGGAGCGCGATCGCGGCATCCGTCTGTTCCAGCGCGCCGGTCTGCCGGTGGTGCCGCCGGAAGAGATGAGCGAAGCCGATTTTCTCGAACACATGGCAATCGACAAAAAAGTGATCGACGGTCGTCTGCGCCTGGTGCTGCTGCGCCGGATGGGCGAAGCGGTAGTGACCGCCGATTATCCGAAAGAGGTTCTACAGGCCACGCTGGGAGCGGATTACCGCGCCCTGGCTCAGCTTAAAGGTTAATAAGATTCCGATGACTAGTTTGCATGCCGACGAGGCGTTCCTCGGCCATTTCCAGTTAAGTCACGACCCCTTCGCGCCACGCGTGCCGGGCTTCAAATTCTTCCCGGCCCAGCGCAAACCGGTGCTGGGTCAACTGCATCATCTGGCGCGTTACAGCCAGTTGCTGCTGGTGGTTACCGGCCCGCAAGGCAGTGGCAAGACTCTGTTGCGTCAGGCGCTGGTCGCCAGCACCAACAAGCAATCGGTGCAGAGCGTGGTGGTTTCCGCCCGTGGTGCCGGCGATGCTGCTGGCGTCCTGCGCCAAGTGGCTCAGGCGTTGAACGTGGCCCAGGCCGAGGTCGGTGCGATTCTGGATCAGGTAGTGCAGCTCGCGCTGACCGGCCAGGAAGTCTATCTGCTGGTGGATGACGCCGAGCAGCTCGACGAATCCGCTCTCGAAGCGTTGATGGCGCTGGGTGCCGGTGCACCGGAAGGTCGACCGCACGTATTCCTGTTCGGTGAGTCGTCGCTGATCGCTCAGCTCGAGGCTTTGCACCTCGAAGAGGAGCGCTTCCACGTCATCGAATTGCAGCCGTACACCGAAGAAGAAACCCGCGAATATCTCGACCAACGGCTCGAAGGTGCAGGCCGGGGTGTCGAACTTTTCACCGCGGATCAGATCTCTGATATTCACGAAAGTGCCGAGGGTTGGCCGGGCAACATCAACCAGGTCGCTCGCGATGCTCTGATCGAAGTCATGATTGCCAGCCGCTCTGCGGTCAAGCGTCCAAGTATGGGGTTCAACATGCCGAAGAAACACGTATTGGCGATTTCCGCCGTCGTTGTGGTCGCGGTCGCCGCCGCCTGGTTGATGCCGGGTCGCAACAAGGCGCCAACCACCGGCGCGCCGGCCAATGAACAGGCACAGTTGCCATTGGGTCAAGGTGCCAATGGCGCCGCGCCGAACGTCGAGTTCGCCGGCAATACGCAACCGATGCCGTTGCCGCTGGTCGGCAACTCGCAACCGGTCATGCGCGGCCCGCTGGCTGAAGCGGCTGGCGGTATCACTGAAGGCGACGACGGTGTGCCTCTGGAAGGCTCCAGCGCGACACCGCCTACCGTGACCACGTCGGCGCCTCCAGTGGGCGTTCCAGCCGGTCCTGCACCGACACCGGTTCCGGTGCCTGCCGCCAAGCCAGCGCCGGCCCCGACTCAGGTTGCCACTGCCAAGCCTGCTCCGGTAGCGCCAGCGGCAAAACCGGCTCCTGCGCCAGCCAAGCCAGTTGCAGCAGCCAAGCCTGCCGAGAAGCCGGTGACCGTCGCCAAAGCCGCCGGTGGCAGCTGGTACGCCGGTCAGCCAACCGGTAACTACGTGGTGCAGATCCTCGGCACCAGTTCCGAAGCGGCCGCGCAAAACTTCGTCAAGGAGCAGGGCGGCGAGTACCGTTATTTCAAGAAAGTCCTCAACGGCAAGCCGCTCTACGTGATCACCTACGGCAACTTCGCCAATCGTGATGCAGCCGTTTCTGCCATCAAGGCCTTGCCAGCGAAGGTTCAGGCTGGTAAACCTTGGCCTCGCACTGTCGCCAGCGTCCAACAGGAACTGGCAACAACTCGCTGAAGATTCGGCGGCCTTACCCAGGCCGCCTCTCCAAGCACCTCAAAATTTCTACGAGTGCGCGCCGCCTTCACAGGCCGCGTGCCTTGTGGTGTCTGCGTCATAGTAGTCTTTGAGTCGTTGCAGTCAGAATTAAAAAAGTTTTGACTAGCACAGCAGATCGCTTTAAACCTTTCACAAATGCGACATGAATTTGCGACATTTCGTCGTCAAATTTGTGAGCCTCTGTGTCGCTGTGTACAATGACCACCCTTTTGCCCCCGCTAAGCCGGCGTACGTTCGGCGCGGAATGCAAGTGGTTGAATTGAAAAGAAATTTGCCTCGAAAAGAGGCAGCCTGGTGAGAAAGTGTCTATGAAAGCAGGTCTGTACCAACCAGATGAATTCAAGGATAACTGCGGTTTCGGCCTGATAGCCCATATGCAGGGCGAACCCAGTCATACCCTTTTGACAACGGCCATCGAGGCCCTGACCTGCATGACCCACCGCGGTGGGATTAATGCCGACGGCAAGACCGGTGACGGTTGCGGTCTGCTGATTCAGAAGCCTGATGCGTTCCTGCGCGCGATTGCCCAGGAAACCTTCAGCGTCGAGCTGCCCAAGCAATATGCGGTGGGCATGGTTTTCTTCAACCAGGACCCGGTCAAGGCCGAAGCCGCTCGCGAGAACATGAACCGCGAGATCCTCGCTGAAGGCCTGCAGTTGATCGGCTGGCGCAAAGTGCCGATCGACACCAGCGTCCTCGGCCGCCTCGCTCTTGAGCGCCTGCCGCAGATCGAGCAGGTGTACATCGGCGGCGAAGGCCTGAGCGATCAGGACATGGCCGTGAAGCTGTTCAGTGCGCGTCGTCGTTCGTCGGTGGCCAACGCCGTCGACTCCGACCACTACATCTGCAGCTTTTCGCACAAGACCATCATCTATAAAGGCCTGATGATGCCGGCCGATCTGGCCGCGTTCTATCCAGACCTGAGTGACGAGCGCCTGCAAACCGCGATCTGCGTGTTCCACCAGCGCTTCTCCACCAACACCCTGCCGAAATGGCCGCTGGCGCAGCCATTCCGCTTCCTCGCCCATAACGGCGAGATCAACACCATCACCGGTAACCGCAACTGGGCACAGGCCCGTCGGACCAAGTTCACCAACGATCTGATGGATCTGGAGGAACTCGGCCCGCTGGTCAATCGTGTCGGTTCCGACTCTTCCAGCATGGACAACATGCTCGAGCTGATGGTCACCGGTGGCATCGACCTGTTCCGTGGTGTGCGGATGATCATTCCGCCAGCGTGGCAGAACGTCGAAACCATGGACCCGGATCTGCGTGCGTTCTACGAGTACAACTCGATGCACATGGAGCCGTGGGACGGCCCGGCTGGTGTTGTGATGACCGACGGTCGCTACGCGGTATGCCTGCTCGACCGTAACGGTCTGCGCCCGGCACGCTGGGTCACTACCACCAATGGTTTCATCACTGTCGCTTCGGAAATCGGCGTCTGGAATTACCAGCCTGAAGACGTGATCGCCAAGGGCCGTGTCGGCCCGGGTCAGATCCTCGCCGTGGACACCGAAACCGGGCAGATCCTCGACACCGACGCGATCGACAACCGTCTGAAGTCCCGTCATCCGTACAAGCAATGGCTGCGCAAGAATGCCCTGCGCATTCAGGCGACCATGGAAGACAACGATCACGGTTCGGCTTTTTACGACGTCGATCAGCTCAAGCAATACATGAAGATGTATCAGGTCACGTTCGAAGAGCGCGATCAGGTCCTGCGTCCGCTCGGCGAACAAGGCTACGAAGCCGTTGGCTCGATGGGCGACGACACGCCGATGGCCGTGCTGTCGCAGCGCGTGCGCACGCCGTACGACTATTTCCGCCAGCAGTTCGCGCAGGTCACCAACCCGCCGATCGACCCGCTGCGTGAAGCGATCGTGATGTCGCTGGAAATCTGCCTCGGTGCCGAGCGCAACATTTTCCAGGAGTCGCCGGAACACGCCTCGCGTGTGATCCTCAGCTCGCCAGTGATTTCGCCGGCCAAGTGGCGCTCGCTGATGAACCTTGACCGCCCGGGTTTCGAGCGGCAGATCATCGACCTCAACTACGACGAAAGCGTTGGCCTCGAAGCGGCGATCCGCAATGTGGCCGATCAGGCTGAAGAAGCCGTGCGCGCCGGTCGCACCCAGATCGTCCTGAGCGACCGCCATATCGCCCCGGGCAAGCTGCCGATCCACGCCTCGCTGGCGACCGGTGCCGTGCACCACCGCCTGACCGAAAAAGGCCTGCGTTGCGATTCCAACATCCTTGTTGAAACCGCGACCGCCCGTGACCCGCATCACTTTGCGGTGCTGATCGGTTTCGGCGCCTCGGCGGTCTATCCGTTCCTCGCGTACGAAGTGCTGGGCGACCTTATCCGTACCGGTGAAGTGCTGGGCGACCTCTATGAGGTGTTCAAGAACTACCGCAAAGGCATCACCAAAGGTCTGCTGAAGATCCTCTCGAAGATGGGCATTTCGACCATCGCTTCGTACCGTGGTGCGCAGCTGTTCGAAGCCATCGGCCTGTCCGAAGAAGTTTGCGACCTGAGCTTCCGTGGCGTGCCGAGCCGCATCAAGGGTGCGCGTTTCGTCGACATCGAAGCCGAGCAGAAAGCACTCGCCACCGAAGCCTGGAGTCCGCGCAAGCCGATCCAGCAGGGTGGTCTGCTGAAGTTCGTCCACGGTGGCGAATATCACGCGTACAACCCGGACGTGGTCAACACCCTGCAAGCCGCCGTGCAGCAGGGCGACTACGCCAAGTTCAAGGAATACACCTCGCTGGTGGACAACCGTCCGGTGTCGATGATCCGCGACCTGTTCAAGGTCAAGACCCTCGACACGCCTCTGGACATCAGTGAAATCGAGCCGCTGGAATCGGTGCTCAAGCGCTTCGACTCCGCCGGTATCTCGCTGGGCGCCTTGTCGCCGGAAGCTCACGAAGCCCTGGCCGAAGCCATGAACCGCCTCGGTGCGCGTTCCAACTCCGGCGAAGGTGGTGAGGATCCAGCACGTTACGGCACCATCAAGAGCTCGAAAATCAAGCAGGTTGCGACTGGCCGTTTCGGCGTAACGCCGGAGTATCTGGTCAACGCCGAAGTGCTGCAGATCAAGGTCGCGCAAGGCGCCAAGCCCGGTGAGGGCGGGCAACTGCCGGGCGGCAAGGTCAACGGTCTGATCGCCAAGCTGCGTTACGCAGTGCCAGGCGTAACCCTGATTTCGCCACCGCCGCACCACGACATCTATTCGATCGAAGACTTGTCGCAGCTGATTTTCGACCTGAAACAAGTCAACCCGAAAGCACTGGTTTCGGTGAAGCTGGTGGCTGAAGCAGGCGTCGGCACCATCGCCGCCGGTGTGGCCAAGGCCTATGCGGACTTGATCACTATCTCCGGCTACGACGGTGGTACCGGTGCTTCGCCGCTGACCTCGATCAAATACGCCGGCGCACCGTGGGAACTCGGCCTCGCCGAAACCCACCAGACCCTGCGTGGCAACGACCTGCGCGGCAAAGTTCGGGTGCAGACCGACGGCGGCCTGAAAACCGGCCTCGACGTGATCAAGGCAGCCATTCTCGGCGCTGAAAGCTTCGGCTTCGGTACTGCGCCGATGATCGCGCTGGGCTGCAAATACCTGCGCATCTGCCACTTGAACAACTGCGCCACCGGCGTCGCCACTCAGAACGAGAAGCTGCGCAAGGATCACTACATCGGTACCGTCGACATGGTGGTGAACTTCTTCACCTACGTCGCCGAAGAAACCCGTGAGTGGCTGGCCAAGCTCGGCGTGCGCTCCCTCGAAGAGCTGATCGGTCGTACCGATCTGCTGGAAATCCTCGAAGGGCAGACCGCCAAACAAAACCATCTGGATCTGACGCCGCTGTTGGGCAGCGATCACATCCCGGCAGACAAACCGCAGTTCTGCGGCGTTGAGCGCAACCCGCCGTTCGACAAAGGCCTGCTGGCCGAGAAAATGCTCGAGATGGCCTCGTCGGCGATCAACGACATGAGCGGCGCCGAGTTCGATCTGGATATCTGCAACTGCGACCGTTCGATCGGCGCACGGATCTCCGGCGAAATCGCCCGCAAGCACGGCAACCAGGGCATGGCGAAAGCGCCGATCACCTTCCGCTTCAAGGGCACTGCTGGTCAGAGCTTCGGTGTGTGGAACGCCGGCGGTCTGAACCTGTACCTGGAAGGCGATGCCAACGACTACGTCGGCAAAGGCATGACCGGTGGCAAGCTGACCATCGTGCCGCCGAAGGGCAGCGTTTATAAGACTCAGGAAAGCGCCATCATCGGCAACACCTGCCTGTACGGCGCCACCGGCGGCAAGTTGTTCGCCGCCGGCACCGCAGGCGAGCGTTTTGCCGTGCGTAACTCCGGTGCCCATACGGTTGTGGAAGGCACTGGCGATCACTGCTGTGAGTACATGACCGGTGGTTTTGTCTGCGTTCTGGGCAAGACCGGTTACAACTTCGGCTCTGGCATGACCGGTGGTTTCGCCTACGTGCTCGATCAGGACAACACCTTCGTTGACCGGGTCAACCACGAACTGGTGGAAATCCAGCGGATCAGCGGCGAGGCGATGGAAGCCTATCGCAGCCACCTGCAAAACGTGCTGAACGAGTACGTCGCGGAAACCGACAGCGAGTGGGGTCGTGAACTCGCCGAAAACCTCGATGACTATCTGCGCCGTTTCTGGCTGGTCAAGCCCAAGGCTGCCAACCTGAAATCGTTGCTTTCCAGCACTCGTGCCAACCCGCAGTGATATGCGCCTGAAGAGTTTGATGAGGTTTTAACAATGGCTGAACGTCTGAATAACGACTTCCAGTTCATCGATGTCGGGCGCAAAGATCCGAAGAAGAAACTGTTGCGTCAACGCAAGAAAGAGTTCGTCGAAATCTACGAACCGTTCAAACCCCAACAGTCGGCCGATCAGGCCCACCGCTGCCTGGGTTGCGGCAACCCGTATTGCGAATGGAAGTGCCCGGTGCACAACTTCATTCCAAACTGGCTGAAGCTGGTGGCCGAGGGCAACATCCTTCAGGCCGCCGAGCTGTCGCACCAGACCAACACCCTGCCGGAAGTCTGCGGCCGGGTCTGTCCACAGGATCGTCTGTGCGAGGGTGCCTGCACCCTTAACGACGGTTTCGGCGCGGTGACCATCGGTTCGGTCGAGAAGTACATCACCGATACCGCGTTCGCCATGGGCTGGCGCCCGGACATGTCCAAGGTCAAACCGACCGGCAAACGTGTCGCGATCATCGGCGCAGGCCCGGCGGGTCTGGGTTGTGCCGACGTGTTGGTGCGTGGCGGCGTGACACCGGTAGTGTTCGACAAGAACCCGGAAATCGGTGGTCTGCTGACCTTCGGCATCCCCGAGTTCAAGCTAGAAAAGACCGTGCTGAGCAATCGTCGCGAAGTTTTCACTGGCATGGGCATCGAGTTCCGTCTCAACACCGAAGTCGGCAAAGACGTGACCATGGAACAACTGCTCGCAGAATACGATGCGGTGTTCATGGGCATGGGCACTTACACCTACATGAAGGGCGGTTTTGCCGGTGAAGATCTGCCGGGCGTTTATGACGCACTGGACTTCCTGATTGCCAACGTCAATCGCAACCTGGGCTTTGAAAAGTCGCCGGAAGATTTCGTCGACATGAAAGGCAAGAAGGTTGTGGTACTCGGCGGCGGCGACACGGCGATGGACTGCAACCGCACGTCGATCCGTCAGGGCGCCAAATCGGTGACCTGCGCTTATCGTCGTGACGAAGCGAACATGCCCGGCTCGCGCAAAGAGGTGAAGAACGCCAAGGAAGAAGGCGTGAAATTCCTCTACAACCGCCAGCCGATCGCCATCGTCGGTGAAGACAAGGTCGAAGGCGTCAAAGTGGTCGAGACCCGTCTCGGCGAACCGGACGCCCGTGGCCGTCGCAGCCCTGAACCGATCCCGGGTTCCGAAGAGATCATCCCGGCCGACGCCGTGGTTATCGCCTTCGGTTTCCGCCCGAGCCCGGCGCCGTGGTTCGAACAGTTCGAGATCCAGACCGACAGCCAGGGCCGCGTCGTTGCGCCTGAACAGGGTCAGTACAAGCACCAGACCAGCAACCCGAAAATCTTTGCCGGTGGCGACATGGTGCGCGGTTCCGACCTGGTGGTGACGGCGATCTTCGAAGGCCGCAATGCTGCCGAAGGGATCCTTGATTACCTGGGCGTCTAAACCCGTCTAGCTGACTGCAATGCAATAACTGTGGGAGCTGGCTTGCCAGCGATGCAGACACCTCGGTTTGTCAGGCAAACCGAGGTGATGCTATCGCTGGCAAGCCAGCTCCCACAGTTGTTTGTGGTGTTGCGAAGATCTGTATTTATAACGATAAATTGACCCGATAGACAAAAGGCTGACCTGCATCCGTGCCTTTTGCGTCGCGCTCTGAGAAAATGCCCGCACTTTTTTTCCGGATGCCGACATGACTGCCCTGAAGAACGACCGTTTCCTCCGCGCCCTGCTCAAGCAACCCGTTGACGTCACCCCGGTGTGGATGATGCGCCAGGCCGGCCGCTACCTGCCGGAATACCGCGCCAGCCGCGCCCAGGCCGGTGATTTCATGAGCCTGTGCATGAATCCGGAATTCGCCTGCGAAGTCACCATGCAACCGCTCGACCGCTATCCACAACTGGACGCGGCGATCCTGTTTTCCGACATCCTCACCATCCCCGATGCCATGGGCCAGGGCCTGTACTTCGAGACCGGTGAGGGTCCGCGCTTCAAGAAAGTCGTCAGCACCCTCGCCGATATCGAAGCCCTGCCGATCCCTGATCCGCACAAAGACCTCGGCTACGTGATGGATGCGGTCAGCACCATCCGTCGCGAGCTGAACGGGCGTGTACCGTTGATCGGTTTCTCCGGCAGCCCGTGGACCCTGGCGACCTACATGGTCGAAGGCGGCTCGTCGAAAGACTTCCGCAAGACCAAAGCGATGCTCTACGACAACCCGCAAGCCATGCACCTGTTGCTGGATAAACTGGCGCAGTCGGTGACCTCGTACCTCAACGGCCAGATCATGGCCGGCGCGCAAGCGGTGCAGATCTTCGACACCTGGGGCGGCAACCTGTCGGCGGCGGCGTATCAGGAGTTTTCGCTGGCCTACATGAAGAAAATCGTCAGCGGCCTGATCCGCGAACACGACGGTCGCAAAGTGCCGGTAATCCTCTTCACCAAAAACGGCGGCCTGTGGCTGGAAAGCATCGCCGAGGCTGGTGCCGACGCATTGGGCCTGGACTGGACCTGCGACATCGGCAACGCCCGCGCCCGCGTTGGCGACAAGGTTGCCCTGCAAGGCAACATGGACCCGACCGTGCTCTACGCCAAACCGGAAGCGATCCGCATTGAAGTCGGACGCATTCTGGCCAGCTACGGCAAGGGCAGCGGTCACGTATTCAACCTTGGCCATGGCATCACGCCTGAGGTTGATCCGGAACATGCCGGTGCATTTTTGCGCGCGGTACATGAGTTGTCGGCGCAGTATCACGAGTGATCGCCACACAGCTCTAAATAACAGAAAACAAAACGCCCGGCTTATGCCGGGCGTTTTTTCAAGATCAAAAGATCGCAGCCTTCGGCAGCTCCTACATGGGATTAATGTAGGAGCTGCCGAAGGCTGCGATCTTTTGCTTTCAGGCTTTGACACCACCGAGAGGCGGCAACTTCGCCAGCTTCAACGCCACCAGCAGCGCGATCAGCAACAACGAACCGATAAACAAACCAATCCCGTTCCACCCGCCCAGATGCCAGAACACCCCGCCCGCCGTGCCGGCAATACTCGACCCGGCGTAATAGCTGAACAGGTATAACGACGACGCCTGCCCTTTGGCCTTGGTCGCGCGCCGACCGATCCAGCTGCTCGCCACCGAATGCGCGCCGAAGAAGCCAAAGGTGAAAATCAACATGCCGACAATCACCAGCAACAGCGGCGTAAACATCGTCAGGGCAAGGCCGGCGAACATCAGCGCTATGGTCGCCCACAACACTTTGCGGCGCCCCAGCTTGTCCGCCAGCGAACCAATTTTCGCCGAGCTGTAGATCCCGGACAGATACACAACCGACAGCAAGCCCACAAACACCTGATCGAGGTTGTACGGCGTGGCCAGCAAGCGATAGCCGATGTAGTTGAACAGCGTGACAAACGCGCCCATCAGCACGAACGCTTCTAGAAACAGCAGCGGCAGACCGGCATCGCGAAAGTGCATGGTGAAGCCGTCGAGCAAGCTGCGCGGATGCAGCGAACGCGAGCGGAAGTTGCGTGATTCCGGAAGGATCTTCCAGAACACCGCTGCGGCAATCATCGCCAGACCGCCAATCACCAGCATCGCCGTGTGCCAGCTGACAAAGTCGATCAGCACGCCGGTGATCAAGCGCCCGCTCATCCCGCCAATCGCGTTGCCGCCGATGTACAAACCCATCGCCAGGCCGATGTGTTGCGGGTGAATCTCCTCACTCAGATAAGTCATTGCCACCGCTGCCAGCCCGCTCAGCGACAGCCCGATCAGCGCGCGCATGATCAGCACGCCGTGCCAGCTCGGCATCATCGCGCTGGCCATGGTGCACAGCGCCGCCGCGAACAAAGCGGCAACCATCACCGGTTTGCGCCCGACCCGATCGGAAATCGGCCCGGTGATCAGCAGGCCGATGGCGAGCATGCCGGTGGCCACCGAGAGGATCAGGCTGCTCTGCGCGGCGTTGATCCCATATTCGTGGGACAGCAACGGCATCATCGGCTGCACGCAATACAACAGCGCGAACGTCGCGAAGCCGCCGCTGAACAGCGCCAGCACCGTGCGCATGAACATCGGCGTGCCTTTTTCGATGTAGATCTCTTGCAGTTCGGCGACGACATCGTCCGCCGCAGCAGGCGGGACTTCATGGGCTAGGGGCGCAACAGCAGTTTTCACTTCAGACCTCGGAGGGCACGGCCGGGCAGGCAATGAAAAATCATATAGCTGGCTAATGTTTCTATCCAATATATTGTTCGACCTGTTTGAGAGCTTTTACGACCTAATGGGGTTTCCATGGAATTGCGTCATCTGCGCTACTTCATCGCTGTCGCCGAAGAACTGCATTTCGGCCGTGCCGCTCAGGTGCTGGGCATCTCGCAGCCCCCGCTGAGCCAGCAGATTCAGGCGCTGGAGCAAGAAGTCGGCGCGCGATTGTTCGAGCGGACCAATCGTCGGGTCGAGTTGAGCGAGGCTGGCCGATTGTTTCTCGAAGAGGCGCGATTGGTGCTGGCGCAGGTTGATAAAGCGGCGGATGTGGCCCGGCGTGCGCAACTCGGTGAACTGGGTGAGTTGAAGATCGGCTTTACCTCCTCGGCACCGTTCAACTCGACCATTCCGCAAGCAATTTTTGCCTTTCGCCAACGCTTTCCAGCGGTGCACCTGAACCTGCGCGAGATGAGCAGCACGATGGTCGCCGATGCCTTGGTTGATCAGTCGATCGAGGTGGGGATCATGCGCCCGCTGGGATTGCCGGATTCGTTGAGCGTAGTCGAGTTGATGCGTGAGCCGCTGGTAGCAGTGCTCAGTTCCAAGCATCCGCTGGCGCAGGGCTCGGAAGAGGGATTGTTTCTGGCGGCGCTGGCGCATGAGCCGTTTGTGTTCTTTCCGCGCAGTTACGGCAGCGGTTTGTATGCGCAATTGCTCAGCCTGGCCCGCGACGCCGGGTTCAGTCCGCATTTCGCGCAAGAGGCCGGCGAGGCGATGACCATTATCGGCCTGGTGGCAGCGGGGTTGGGCGTGTCGGTGATGCCGGCGTCGTATCAGCGGATGCGCATCGATGGCGTGGTCTATCGGCCATTGCTCGATCCAGAAGCGATGACGGCGGTGTGGCTGGTGCAGCGCAAGGATCAGAAGTCGCCGATGGCCAAGGCGTTTGTTGACCTGCTCACGCGCAAGGTCGAGTCCGCCTAAAAGATCGCAGCCCTGTAGGAGCTGCCGCAGGCTGCGATCTTTTGATCTCGCCGTTATGGCAACCGCACCAAATCCCCCTTCAACGCCACCCGCGTGACAAAAATCCCCGCCCGGCATTCGTACGTATTGAGATCCTTGCGCACATGCTGGTCGTAATAACTGACGAGATTGACCACCGCATTCGCCCCGACCCGTTTGGCGTCCGCCTGCAACTTGATCAGGTTCGACTGCAACACCCACTCGCAGGAATCATGATCGCTCTTGTTGAAACCATTGGTACCCAGATCACTGATCACCTCCCGGCGCAGCAACTGCTGAGTCCCCTGCGGCCCATTGCCGGCCAGATAAAACTTCACACTGCCATCCAGACGCCCGGCCCGCAACGCGTCCGACACGACGGTTTCGAACGGCATGTACATGAGGTTGGTGGCATGGCTGGCGCCCGGTAACAGAGCGAAAAGCGTGGCGGCGATCAGAGCTTTCACTTGCATGGTCATCTCCTTGACGGTGAAAGAGAAGCGCGGGCAGGCATGGTGCTGATGTGGTTTGAGGGAGTGTAGATGCTGCTTGTTCAGGTTGCAGGTTGAAGTCAGTAGCGAAACTTACATTTTCAGTAACGGAACAGCCTTAGTGAAAACTCCGTTTTTTGCGCAAAATCGGTTCTTTTCAGTGAGCGCAACGGATGCCACTTCGTTACCAGCCCAAGGAGGGCAGTGTGCTGATTTGTGATTTTAGGGGGTATGAAGTCCCTGAGATGGTCAAGATCAGACCCGTAGTTGTCATACGTAAACACAGGACTAACAGCTTGTTGGTAACCGTCGTGCCACTGAGTACTACGGCGCCCGATATCATGCTTGGTCACCACCTTGAACTCGCAAGTCATCTGCAGGGCGCCAGCCCCACATGCTGGGCAAAGTGCGACATGGTGGCGACAGTTAGCCTTTCTCGGCTTGACCGTATAAAAAGCAAGGATCGAGAAGGACGGCGCGTTTACCTGATTTCACATCTTGCAATAGACGAGTTTTCTGCGGTCAAAGCCGCCGTTAGACTCGCGCTTGGGCTGTAATGGCAGCAGGGGTGGTAGGGCAAGGCCAAACGCCAGCCGTTGTCCGGCAATCCAATTCAGGCAATACTGTGGGGGTTCCCGTAAGGGGCTTGTGAGACTCTGAGGATCCTGGGTAACCAGCCATCGCAGAGCCAGACAGGTAATCGGCCATGACAAGCCAACCTGTTTGTGAAAGGGCGCCCAAAGGCGCCCTTTGTCGTTTCTGGCGGTTACTGAACCTTGGCCAGATCACCCTTCAACGCAACACCGGCCATGATGGCGCCGGCGTGGCATTCGTAGGTCTGCGCGTCCTTGCGCTCGTTGCTCTTGTAGAAGCTGACGATGTTGGTCACGGCATTGGCGCCGGCGCTTTTTGCGGCCTGGTGCAGGCTGATGATGGCCGACTGTGCAACCCATTGGCAGGCTTCTGCGTCGGACTTGTTGAAGGCGTTGGTCTTCTTGTTGGTCACGGCGCCGGGGCTGATGACGCTGACTTTGCCGGCCGGGGTGTTGCCGGCCAGGTAGAACTTGACGCTGCCATCGATTTTTCCGGAACGCGTGGCTTCGGCGACGGCTTTGTCGAACGGCAGGTAAACCGCCGTGTCACGGGCCTGGCTGACGGTCGGCAGGGCGCAGAGCAGCAGGGTGGCGACAGCGAGTTTCTTGAAGTGCATGGAGGTCTCCTTGACCCGGATTAATTCGGTTGCGGCCAGCGGCGGAAAATCAACGAGGTGTTGACGCCACCAAAAGCAAAATTGTTGTTCATCACGTAGTCGTGGTGCATCTGGCGAAATTCGCCGCGCAGGTAATCGAGTTTGCCGCAGTGCGGGTCGACCTCGTCGAGGTTGAACGTGTGCACGTACTGGTCGCTGTTGAGCATTTCGATGCTGAACCACGATTCCAGCGCTCCGCAGGCACCAAGGGTGTGGCCGAGGAAGCTTTTCTGCGAGCTGATCGGCATGCGCTCGCCGAACAGGCTGCTGGTCGCCAGTGTTTCGGCAATGTCGCCCTGTTCTGTAGCGGTGCCGTGACCGTTGACGTAGCCGATCGCGTCCGCCGTCAGCCCGGCGTCTTCCAGCGCCAGCTCCATCGCGCGGCGCATGGTCACTTGCTCCGGGCGGGTGGTGTGCTGGCCGTCGGCGTTGCTGCCGAAACCGACGATCTCGGCGTGGATGTGCGCACCGCGGGCGAGGGCGTGTTCGAGCTCTTCGAGGACCAGCATGCCGCCACCCTCACCGATCACCAGACCATCGCGGCCCTTGTCGTACGGACGCGGGCTGGTCTGCGGCGCATCGTTTTTCAGGCTGGTGGCGTACAGTGCGTCGAAGACCATGGCTTCGGTCGGGCAGAGCTCTTCGGCACCGCCGGCGAGCATCAACGGCAGGCGCCCGAACTTGATCGCCTCGTAGGCATAACCGATGCCCTGGCTGCCGCTGGTGCAGGCGCTGGACGTCGGAATCAGGCGCCCGGTGAGGCCGAAGAAGATGCTGATATTCGCAGCGGTGGTGTGCGGCATCATCCGTACGTACGAGTTGGCGTTAAGCCCCTCGGCCACCGAGTTGAGCAGCATGTTGCCGAAGGCCTTGATCTCGTCGGTGCTGCCGGTGGACGAGCCGCAGGCCACGCCCATGCGCCCGTCCTTGATTGATTCATCGCCGAGCAAACCGGCATCGGCGAGGGCTTTTTCCGCCGCGCCGACCGCCAGCCGTGACACCCGGCCCATGCTGCGCAGTTGTTTGCGCGTCCAGTGCGCCGGCACGACAAAATCATCGATCGGCCCGGCCAGGCGCGTATTGAGTTCGCTGAAGCGATCCCACTCGTCCATCCGGCGAATGCCGCTGCGGTTGGCCGCAAAGTTGCCAGCGATGGTCGGCCAGTCGCTGCCCAGCGAGGTGATGCCGGCCATGCCGGTGACGACGACGCGCTTCATCAGCACAAGCCTCCGTTGACCGCCAGGACCTGGCGGGTGATGTACGAGGCTTCCGCCGACATCAGGAAATTCACCGCACTGGCCACCTCTTCAGGTGTGCCCATGCGTTGCGCGGGGATCATTTTCATCAGTTCTTCCACCGGCACGTTTTCGTCGAGCATTGCGGTGTCGATCAGACCGGGCGCGACGCAGTTAACGGTGATTTTGCGTTTGCCCAGCTCGATCGCCAACGCCTTTGCCGCGCCGATCACGCCGGCCTTCGAGGCGCTGTAGTTGACCTGGCCACGGTTGCCGATCAACCCCGAGACGGAAGTGATGCAGACAATGCGACCGGCGGCGCGACGACGGATCATCGGCATCATCACCGGGTGCAGGACGTTGTAGAAACCGTCGAGGTTGGTGCGCAGCACCACATCCCAATCGTCATCGCTCAGCGCGGGGAATGCGCCGTCGCGGGTCAGCCCGGCGTTCAACACCACGCCGTAATAGGCGCCATGGGTTTCGACGTCGGCTTCCAGAATGCTTTTGCAGGTTGCACGGTCGGCAACGTCGAATTGCAGGATGCGCGCCTGGCGCCCCAGCGCTTGGATTTCAGCCTGCACCGCTTGCGCCTCAGTCACGCCGCTGCGGCAGTGCAGGACAATGTCGTGGCCGGCTTGCGCCAGGCGCAGGGCAATGGCGCGGCCGATGCCACGGCTGGAGCCGGTGACCAGTACGGATTCAGTCATCGTTCGACTCCTTTTTTTGCACAAGATAATCAGCCGCTTCAGGCGGACGGAACACATTCAACCGGGCAGTCGCTGCGATGCCGGGGGCGTTGATATGGCATTCGAAAACGCCCATGCCGTTGTCGTCTTCCAGTGAGCGGATGCCATGAATGGTCAGCTCGCTGCCCACGGGAAATGCGGCGACGTTGCACTCGAACTTGCGTGTGCCGAGCAGGAAACCCAACTCCACCGCATTGCCTTTCTGGCGGGCGTGGCAACCGGCGAAGGCGGCGACGCTTTGCGCCATCAGCTCGACGCCGACCCAGGCCGGCAGGCTGCCGTCGGGCAGGTTGAACAGACCGTCAGGCTTGACGGTGAGCCGGGTGAAAATCTGCTCATCGTCGAAACTGAGGATCGTATCGATCAGGATCATGTCGCCGGCGTGGGGCAGCAGTTCGGCGAGCGGCCAATCAGTCATGGGGCGTCTCCGATAATCAGGCTGACGTTGTTGCCGCCGAAGGCAAACGAGTTGCTCATCAGGTAGCGGGGTGCAATGGACGACAGGCGTTGGCTCGCGGTCACCCATTTCAGCGGTGGCAGAGCGGGGTCTGCCTGGCCGTCCCAGACGTGCGGCGGCAAGGCGTGATCGATGTTGTCGGCGCTCAGGCTCAGCCAGCAGAACGCCGCTTCCAGCGCGCCAGCCGCACCGAGGGTATGGCCGGTCAGCGGTTTGGTCGAGGAACAGGCGACGCCGTCGGGGAACAGCGCGGCCACCGCCAGGCTTTCCATGGCGTCGTTGTGTTGGGTGGCCGTGCCGTGCAGGTTCAGATAGTCGATCTGATCGGCCTGCAGTCGGGCGCGGCCCAGGGCTTTTTGCATCGCTTGCAGGGCGCCGCGACCGCTCGGCTCCGGAGCGGAAATGTGATGCGCATCGGAGCTGGCGCCTGCGCCGAGCAGGGCGATGGCCGGGCCGTCGCCTTGCTGCTTGCTCATCAGAAACAGCACGGCCGCCTCGCCGATGTTGATGCCGTTGCGATTGGCCGAGAACGGATTGCAGCGCTCGTCCGATACCGCCTCCAGCGACGAGAAACCGTTGAGCGTCAGTTTGCACAAGCTGTCGACGCCGCCGCACAGCACCGCGTCGCACAGGCCCAGATCGAGCAGGCGCTGGGCGCTCATCAGTGCGCGAGCGCTGGAGGTGCACGCCGTGGAAATCACGTAGGTCGGCCCGCTCAGTTGCAGCCAGTCGGCGAGGAAGTTGGCCGGGGCGCCGAGTTCCTGTTGTCGATAGTCGTACTCGGCCGGGAATTGCTGTTCGCGAATGAAATGCGCCAGGCCACGGCTGGCTTCGTCGATCCCCGAGGTGCTGGTGCCGAGTACCACGCCGATACGTTCGCGGCCATACATGTGGATCGCCTGGTCGATGTCATCGCGAATCTGCAACGCGGCTTCGAGCAGCAGTTGATTGTTGCGACTGCTTTGCTCTGCGAGTTGCGGGGGAATCGGCGCCAGCTCACCCCGCACCGCCGCCACAGGCAATTCACGCTCCGGCACCCAGCCAGGCTCGCGACGCATGCCCGAGCAGTCGCCGGCAAACAGATGGCGTGCGACTTGCGACTTGTCGCGACCCAGGGCGCAGATCACGCCGAGGGCATTCAGGTAAGCGGTCATGGCGTCGATTCACTCAGCGGAGAAACGCGATAGTGCGGGCCTTGGGGCAGGTTCAATTCGAAGCTCGACGGTTGTGCATAACGCACGTCCCAACGTGCTGGCAGGGAGCGTTGCTGACCCTGTTGCACGGCCGCAGGATAGTTGCGCAACAGCTCGCCCGACGGCGTCAGCGCGAACAGCAGCGCGGCAAACAATTCCCGGGCCTCCGGGTTCGGCGGCAGCAGACCATCGGCCTGCCATTGCCCGTCGATCAGTTGCTGACGCGCCAGGGGAATGCCCAGCGGGTCCATCATCGACCAGCGAATGCCGGGGCCTTCGCGCTGGATCACCAGCAGCCAGTCCTGGCGTTGCCCGGCTTGCTCGCGCTCGATGTGCAGTTGCAGGGGCAGGGGCAATGTAGGGTTGCCTGCTGGCAATGGCGCGTGACTGGCGCAGGCACTCAACAGAAGTATTCCGCCGACCATTACCATCCGCAGCACTGCGCAAACTGTAGGAGTGAGCCTGCTCGCGATAGCGGTCATACATTCAAAAAAAAAGTCAGCTGACCCACCGCTATCGCGAGCAGGCTCACTCCTACAAGGATTTGCGTACATCAGGAAACCTCTGTCAAAGGCTTGCGCGCCACGACGTTGACCAACGTCTCTTCGCGCTGCCCAAACGGCTTCGGCTTGCGCAATCCAAACCGCTCCAGCAAGCCAAAATCCTTCGACCGGCTCCACCACAGATACGGGTACGAGACGTTCTGCTCGGCAAACTCGAAACCCTGCCCGCGAATCATCTCAAGGTACTGCGCGGCACTCTTCTGCACGTGCATCGGATGGCGAAACAACCAGCGAATTACCCAGGTATCAATGTAAGCCTCGGTGGACTCGGCGAACAGCAGATAACCGCCGGGTTTGAGTACGCGATAAAACTCGGCCAGCGCTTGTTCCTGCTCGACCAGATGATGAAAGGTCTGGTGACAGAACAGCAGGTCAACGCTGGCGTCCGCGACATTGAGTGTCGCGCAATCGCTGCCGATCAGTTCGACGTCCAGGCCCTGACGCGCCGCTTCTTCGCCGCTCAGTTCAAGGCTGTGTGGGTCGGCGTCAACGCCGATCAGGCGTTGCGGGGCAAAGGTCTGGCGCAGATGAGCGAACGACTTGCCCTGGCCGCAACCGGCGTCGAGCAGCACCGGATGCTCCGGCAGCGCTTCGCTGAACAGCCCGCGCAAGTCATTGATCGCCACGCGCAAGACATGGTGCTGCCAGGTATGGCTGCGCAGGAACCAGAAGCCGAAACGGGTTTCCTCGACGTAGCTGTCGCTCAAGTAATTCATGTGGCGTCCTTTGCACAGAGTTCGGAAATCATCTTCAAGCGACGGCGCGCTTCGCTGACAAACGGGTTGCGCTCATCCCAGGCGTAACCGGCGAGGATCGAGCAGATCATCCGGCGAATCTCGGCCTGGCTGTCCTCGTAGAAAATCACGTCCTGAAAGGTGCCCGCGTACCAGCCTTCGACGTAGCAGCGGAAGGTGTCGACGCCGCGCTTCAGCGGCTCGGCGAATTCGCCCTGCCAGTCGACCGTTTCGCCTTGCAACTGGCGATGCAGCACCGCCGCCGCCATGCTCGCCGAACGCATGGCGATGGTCACACCGGAGGAGAACACCGGGTCGAGGAATTCCGCGGCGTTGCCCAGCAGTGCGAAACCCGGGCCGTGCAAGGTTTTAACGTTGGCCGCGTAGCCGCCGAGGGTGCGCGCCGGGGTGTCCCACACGGCGTTGTTCAGCACGCCGGCGAGGCTTGGAGTTTCGGCAATGAAGCTGCGCAGGCAGGCGTCGAGGTCGGCATCGCGACCGGCGAAATGCTCGGCGGCAGCGACCACGCCTACCGAGCAGCGACCGTTGCTGAACGGGATCGTCCAGAACCAGATATCGCGATGCTCCGGATGGGTGGTGACGAGGATTTTTTCGCGGTCGAACGCCGGGTGGTCGATGTGATCTTCGACGTGGGTGAACACCGCTTGGCGCACCGGGAAGTTCGACGGTGCTTCCAGATCGAGCAGGCGCGACAGCACGCGACCGTAACCGCTGGCATCCAACACGAAATCCGCTTCAACGCGGTATTCGCTACCGTCTTCGCGGCGCACGTCGAGGTGCGGTTTTGTCCGGTCGAAATCGACGCTGACGATGGCATCGCCATAACGAATCTCGGCGCCTTGCAGGGCGGCTTGATCCGCCAGCAGCTTGTCGAAATCGGCGCGCTGCACCTGGAAAGTACTCGGCTTGCCTTCGCTGAAGGTGTCGCTGAAATCGAACGCACTGTAGCGCTCGCCCCAGGCAAACGCCGCACCGGTCTTGCGCTGGAAACCGGCGGCATTGACGGCCTCGAGCATGCCGGCCTCCTCGACGAAATCCAGGCAATGGCTGAGCAGGCTTTCACCAATGGAAAAGCGCGGAAAGTGCTGGCGTTCAATCACCAGTACATCGTGGCCCTTGCGCTTGAGCAATGCAGCAGCGATAGCGCCGGAGGGGCCTGCGCCGATGATCACGACCTGACGGGATTCCATTTCAACGATTGGCACGCGAGCTCCGGGGCAAATGATGTTCAAGGTTAAGCGGGGCGCGATGCAGGCCGATCACGGCCGGCAACAGCGTTGCGATCAGACCCATCAGCATCAGCGCGAAATACAGCGCCGGGGTGATGAGTTGTTGTTGCAGCAATAAATTCAGAAAGACGATTTCGCTCAGGCCACGGATGTTCAGCAGCACGCTTTCGCGCCAGCGGCTGGCGCCCTCGAACGAGGCGCCGGCCCAACCGAGGCCGAGCCAGTTGCCGAGCAGTTTACTGGCGATCGGCAACAGCAGCAGCGCCGCCCATTGCAGTGCGCCGAGGCTGGCGAGGGCGCTGTGCACATCGATCTGGACGATGCCGAAAGTGAGGATCAGCGGGATCGCGATCCACGTCTGCAAACGGCTCATCCAGCGCGCCGGCAACGGCAGCACCAGCGGCACTTTCAGCGCGGCCATGCACAGCAGATAGCCAACGCCGAAGATCAACGCATTGAGTTTGTAATGCTCGGCCATCACCAGCAGGGCGAAAAAACCGAGGCTGTAGGTCAGCGGCCGGCGCACCCCGACCACACGCAGCAACAGCGGCACGCACGCGAGCCCCAGCGGCAGCAACAGACTACTCAGGTGCAAACTGCCCTGAGCGAGGCCGAACACGGTCCAGCAGGTGAGGTCGATCAGGATCGCTGTCTGCACCAGCCGTCGCGTGGCGGCGGGCGGGTAGTCGATATGGCGCAGATACAGGTACAGCACCGGGATCGCGGTAATCGCGAACACGAGGCCGATCGCCAGCGAGTTCAGCCACGGTTGCGCCGGCAACAGCCAGGCCGCGACGGCGACACCGCAGGCAAACGGCACGGCGAAACTCGGCAGCGCGATTTTCACGCTCTGGCGATCCAGGCGCAGGTCAATCACGTCACTGAGGATATGCCCGAGCAGCACGGCAAAACTCAGGCTGTAGAGGTTTTTCAACCAGTCTGGCGCGATCAGGGCAGCGCCGCTGAGCTGCCAGCCCGGCTCGATCCAGAAATACATCAACAGCGGCAGGCCGAAGCTCGCCAGCAGCAACTGGCTGACAATCGGGATCAGACCGAAGTGGCGACCGACACGGGTGGCCACGGCAAACAACGCCAAGGCCAGTAACCAGAACGCTACGACCATCATGTTGCCGACTCGGTGGCGCTGACGGCGTGTGGCTGGCGTCCGGCCCACGGCGCGAGCATGAAGCTGAAGGCCAGGCCGAGGCTGACCGACAAGCCGAAGTTGCTCACTGCCGGCGTGCTCGAAACCGCCAGCAGACCGAACGACAACCATGTCGTCAGCGCTGCTAGCAAGGTGCCCAACAGGCTGACCGCCGCGCCGCCGACCTGTTCGCGCATGAGGATGGCGTAATCGACGCTGATCGCCGTCACCAGCAGCAGGCCGAACAGGCTGAACAGGGTCAGCGGCTGGCCGAGCCAGCCGAGGCTGGCGAGGCTGCACAGCGCCGCAAGCAGCGGCAGCGCGACGATGCGCAACGCGCCACCGAGGCCGAACGGCAGGATCAACACCAGCACGATCAGCACGCAGGAGGCGAGTTTCAGTTCGGCAGCGCTGATCTGTGTCGCGGCGAAGACTTCATTCAGTTCGCCGAGCCGATCGACCAGCATCACCCCCGGCAAGTCCAGCGCCTGCACCCGCAGCAAGGCCGGGTTGTTCAAGCCTTGCAGGCTGGTCATCGCCGCCACGCCGTCTTCGGTCGCGCCGAGCCAGAGGGTGCGATAAGGCTCGCCGAGCGGCCCGGCCAGTGCGGCGTCGATGTCTTCGGCGGGCACCGTCTGCAACTTTTGCAGCTCGGTTTGCAGCGCCGCGAGCGGCACGCCGAGGTCGAGCAGCGGTTGCCAGTATTGCGGCAGTTTGTTCAGCGCGGCGCGCACTTGCTCCTGTTGGCTCGGCGGGCTGACCAGTTGATCGAGGGCCAGATAACCCTGCAACTTGTCGAGGTTGACCAACTGTTCCAGACGCTCGCTCAGCGCAGCCTGACGCTCCAGCAGTTGTTGCTGGTTGGCCGCGCGCACGAGGAAGAACTGGCTGGTCGGCTGATAGCCGGTAATCCGCGCGATGGTCTGTGCTTCATCGGTCAGGTGCTGCGGTGCACCGACCCATTGGCGGATGTCGTTTTTGCTTTGCAACTGCACCAGACCGCCGGCGCAGAAGGCGATCAACAACGCCAGCAGCACCGGCGTACGCACATGTTCGAGAAGTTTTTCGCGCAGCGTCACCAAGCGTTCGGCCAGGCGCAGCGGCCATTGCGCCGGGCGCAGTTCGAGATTGTTCAGCAGTGCCGGCAGCAGGCACACCGCCGACAGGTAGGCGCCGAGCAGCCCGGCAGCGGAGAACACCGCAATCTGCGTCAGTGCCGGGAACGGCGTCCAGGCCAGCGCCAGGTAGCCGATGGCGCTGGTGATCAGGCTCAGCGTCAGGCCCACCCAGGTCAGGCGCAGCGCCGGCCAGCTGCGCCAGGGTTTCAGGCTCCAGCTCTTCGACAGATAGTGCAGTGGGTAATCCACCGCCACGCCGATCAGGCTTGAGCCGAGTACCAGCGTCATCACATGCATGTGCCCGAACAACGCCACGCAAGCGACTGCGCCGAACAACATGCCGACCAACACCGGCACGAAGGCCAGCAGCACGCGCCAACGGCGGAAGGCGAGCAACAGCAGCAACAGAATGCCGACGGTGGCGCCGCCGCCGACCCAGGTCATCTCGCGAGTCGCTTGTTGCTGACCATTGGCGGCGTACAGCAGGCCACTGGCAGCGAGCAGTTGCACGTCGGCTTTGGCCGCCTGTTCACGGCTGTGCTGGAGCAGAGCCGCCACTTGCAACGGCAGGTTCATGTCGAAGGCATTGCCGGTGGTGCGTGCTCGCAGCAACACCCAGCTCTTGCCATCGGCGTCGGCGATCAACGCGCCGCTGCCGATGTCCAGTTGCACCGCGCCGTGTTTCGGCTGGCTGTTCTGGATACGCCCGGTGAGGCCCAGCCAATCGTCCTGACTCGGCACCAGGCTAAAGCCGTTGAACGGGTCGAACAACGCTTGTACGCGCTGCTGAATAAAGACGTCGGGGTGTTCGACCAGCAATTGCCGATCATCCGCCGAGAGCATCGCCAATCGCCCTTGCAGCAATTGCGTGCGCAGCGCGGGGAGATCCGCTTGCAGGTTCCACTGGACTTTTTCGAACAGGCCGCTGGCTTGCCATTGCTCGCCCAGCGTCTGCGCCATGGCCACTGCTTGCTGGCGATCGGCATGGCCGACCAGCACCAGCATTTCGCGATTGAGCGGCTCCTGCATGCGCTGTTCGGCGCGCAGTTCAAGGGCGTCAGGATTGGTGCCGGGCACCAGCTCCATCAGGTTCGCCGACAGCGGCGCGCCGTCGCGCCACTGCCAACCGGCCAGCGCCACAACTGCCAGCAGCAGGATCAGAAACAGCCAGGGCAGCCTGCGTTCACTCGGCAAAGTCATGTTGCTCCGTGTCGCTCAATGGTTGCCCGGCGGTGCTGTCCTGCATGCGCAGCACGGTGCTGTCGCCCTGGGTTTCCAGCAGTTCGATGGTTTGCACCAGTGCGCCGCCGTCGATGTTGATCTGCTTGAACACTTGCTTGAGCAGCAGCGAGCGCGGGGTCAGCGTGAGTTTCCACTGCTGGGCGTCGCCGCTCAGGGCCAGTTCGAAGTCGCGTTGCAGGCCGCTGCTGTCGCCTTGCAGCACGGCAAGGAACAAGCGGTTCTGCTCAGCCCCGGCGCTCTTGTTCGGCAACATTTGCCAGCCGTTGTCGTCGCGGCGGGCGATGCCGTTGGCGCTGATGCGGTAATCCTGCTGCAGCGGAATTTTCAGCAGCCAGAGCAGGCCGTGATTTTTCGCGAGGACAAAGCTGCCCTTGCTGATCAACGGTTGCGGCAGGGCGCGCAGGTGTTTTTCCTGGATGAACTGGCCGTGGATTACGTCCGGTTTCGCCAGTTGCTCGCTGAGTTGTTGCAGGTCAAAGGCGTTGGCCAGCGCTGACATCGTCAGCAGCGCCAATACGCTCAAACTTTTAACAAAAACATTCATCGCAGCATCCTTTCCACGGCATCGGTGAAAACTTTCGGCGAAGCCAGCTGCATTTCGCGGCTGCTCACGTCGACGGCGACCTGCACAGAGCTGGCACGGGTCAGGCGCTCACCCGTTTGCAGGTCGGTGATCAGGTAATTGATCTTCAGACGGTTTTCCCACTCGACCAGATTGGCGCGCACATTCAGCCGTTGACCGAACACCGCGCCGCGCACATAGCGCAGTTGCAGGTCGATGACCGGCCAGGCGAAACCGGACTCGACCATGTGCGTGTAGTTGTGGCCGATCTTGTCCAGCAGCGCACACCGCGCGACTTCGAGGTATTTGACGTAATGGCCGTGCCAGACCACGTGCATGGTGTCGACGTCAAAAAACGGCACGAGGATTTCGGTGTCGGCGTGCAGTACTCCGGCGCTACGCATGCAGCCTCCAGTGTTGCGCGGCGATGCGTTGCAGGCACAGGCGCAGTTCGCCTTCCAGTGCGCGGTCTTCAATGACCGGCGGGAAGTCTTTTCCGAGTTCTTCGTGCATCGCTGCCAGCGATGGTGGCAGCGGACGGGCGTCTTCAGCCTGCGCACGCAGCCATACGCCTTGATTGGCGGCGAGCAGGGTCGCGGCGGCGACCTGTTCGGTCAGTTCCAGCACGCGGATCGCATCGCGGGCGGCGATGGTGCCCATGCTCACCTTGTCCTGGTTGTGGCACTCGGTGGAGCGCGAGAACACGCTGGCCGGCATGGTGTTTTTCAGCGCTTCGGCGGTCCAGGCGCTGGTGCCGATCTGCACGGCTTTGAAGCCGTGGTTGATCATTGCGCGATCCGCTGGCGCGCCGGACAAGTTGCTCGGCAGACCGTGGTTGTAGCGCTCGTCGACCAGCAAAGCGAGCTGGCGATCCAACAGGTCGGCGACGTTGGCCACGAGGTTTTTCAGGCTGTCCATGGCGAACGCAATGTGCCCGCCGTAGAAGTGTCCGCCGTGCAAAACGCGCTCGGCTTCGGCGTCGATGATCGGGTTATCGTTGGCGCTGTTCAGTTCGATTTCAATGAACGAACGCAGCCAGTTCAGGCTGTCGGCCAACACACCGAGTACGTGCGGAGCGCAGCGCAGCGAGTAGCGATCCTGCAAGCGATGCAGTGGCGCGGTCGGCGCATCGATCGCCAGATCCTTGCGCAGCCACGCGGCAACCTGCATTTGCCCCGGATGCGGTTTGGCGGCGAACAGACGCTCGTCGAAGTGCTCCGGATTGCCTTGCAACGCGACGACATTGAGCGCGGTGATGCGCGTGGCCAGTTGCAGCAGGTAATCGGCGCGGGCGAACGCCAGACAAGCGAGGCCAGTCATCACGGCGGTGCCGTTCATCAGTGCCAGCGCTTCTTTCGGGCGCAGCACCAACGGCGTCCAACCGAGTTCACGATGCACCTCGGCGGCCTGACGGCGTTCGCCACGGAACATCACTTCGCGTTCACCCGAGAGGGTGGCGGCGACGTAAGACAGCGGCGTCAGATCGCCGCTGGCGCCGACCGAACCTTCTTCAGGAATCAGCGGCAGAATGTCGTATTCGAGGAATGCGTGCAGACGCTCGAGCAATTCCACGCGCACCCCGGACACGCCGTGGCACAACGACTGCAAACGCGCCGCCAGCACCGCGCGGGTGGCTTGTGCGTCGAGCAATTTGCCCAGCCCGCAACCGTGGAACGTGTAGAGGTGACGCGGCAACGCTTCGACGTGATGCAGCGGCACCGCGACCACGCAGGAATCGCCGTAACCGGTGGTCACGCCGTAGATCACGCCTTCCTTGTCCAGCAGCGAATCGAGGAACCGCGCGCCTTTGGCGATGCGCTCGCGATAGTCGGCGTCACTCTGCAACTGCACGGGCGCCTGACGGTTGGCCAGGGCCAGCACGTCTTCGATGCGCAATGGGCGTTCGCCGAAGGTTACCGGCTCATGGGTTGGCGTCGTCATCGGTCTTCCAGAAAGGGTAAAAGTTGAACCATTGTTGCGGCGCTTCGAGGCAATAGTGACTCAGGCGCTGCGCATAGCGGGTGGCCCACTGATGAATGACCTGCTCGCGCTCGCTGCGCTTCCACACGATGGTGTCGGCAAAGGGTTCGAGGGTCAGGCGATAGTGGCCGTCCGGCTGTTTCAGGCACATCAACAGATTGACCGGGCATTTCAGCAGACCGGCCAGCAACCACGGACCTTGCGGGAATGGTGCCGGGTGGCCGAGAAAGTCCACGGTGACACTGCGCCCGCCGTGCAGCGGCACGCGATCGCCGGCAATCGCCAGCCATTCGCCGCGCTCCAGCCGTTCGTGCAGTTGCAGCATGATCACCGGGTCGAGCTCACTGACCTGAATCAGGCGCAGGTTGGTCGCTCCGGCTTCGCCGAGCAGGCGGTTGAATTGTTCAGCGTGCTTGGTGTGCACCAGCACATTCATCGTGACCTTTTCGCCGATCTCCGCCAGCGCGCGGCAGACTTCGAGGTTGCCCAGGTGCGCGCCGACCAGCAGTTGCCCGCGACTGCCACGCAATTGATTGCGCAGCAGTGCCGGGTCGACGATTTCGATCTGTTCGATGCGCAGCTTGCCGTTCCACACGTCGAGCTTGTCGAGCATCGAATCGGCGAAGGCCATGAACTGAGCGAACACTCGCCAATGAGTGGGGCGCAAGTCCTCGCGCTGATTCCAGTCGGCCAAGCGCTGCTGGTACTGCCAGGCGCTGCGGCGCGCCGTGCGGCCGAACAGGAAAAAGTACAGAACGATGCCGTACAGCAACGGACTGAGCAGACGGCGGCCGAGGACTTTGGCGGCGAACGCGGTGAATTTCATCAGCAGAAAGCTGCCGCGCTCTTCGCGGTCGGCCCAGTGCTTCTTGTCGGTTTCACCGGTCATGCTCGCCACCGCCGCCAGAGGATCACCGGAAAGCGCAGCAGCATGCCGAAGAACAAGCGCGTGTGCATGCTCGAAATCAGTGCGTTGTCGTGGAACAGCCGGAAGTGCGACACGCCGTCCAGCGGGTAATGCACGCTGGTCTGCAACCAGCGCATCGGCTGATTGCGCCACGCCAGGCGCACGAGAATGTCCGAGTCGAAATCCATGCGCTTGCCGACTTTCGCGGTGTCGATCAGCGCCAGTGTCGGCGCCAACGGGTACACGCGAAAGCCACACATCGAGTCGCGGATCTGCAGCGACAGCGTGTTGATCCACACCATCACGTGGGTCAGATAGCGCGCGTACAAACGGCCTTTCGGCACGCTCTCGTCGAACAACGGATAGCCGCAGATCATCGCGTCGGGGTGAGCTCGGGATTCTTCGACGAAACGGGCGACGTCGTGCAGGTCGTGTTGACCGTCGGCGTCGACCTGCAACGCATGGCTGAACCCCAGCAACGAGGCCTCACGCAGACCGGTCATCACCGCGCCGCCCTTGCCCTGGTTGGCAGCAAGACGCACCAGATGCACATTGTCGCGTTCGGCCAGAGCATCGAGCACGCGGGCACAGGATGGCGTGCTCGCATCGTCGACCAGAATGCACGGCAGACCTTGCGCGAGCAGAGCATCGACCACCGTACCGATCGCGGTTTCGTGGTTATAAACCGGAATCACCGCGCAAGGGTTATGCATAACAGTTCTCCTGTGGAAAACCGCGATCCCTGTAGCAGTGAGCCTGCTCGCGATTGAGTGCGCAGCACTCACCAAGGTCAATCATGCTCTACATCCAAAAGAATCCGCCCGCTGGAGCATGTCGCCGTGTCATTGCGATAAGCGAAATACAACTTGCTGCGCTCCGGATCAAAGCGCAGATGCAGCTGGATTTCATCCCCTGGCCGCACCAGTTGCTGGAATTTCAGCACTTCCATCCCGGCAAACGCGCCACCCAGATTCAGCAATTGCCGCCCAAGATTGAGCGCCCATTCCACCTGCACTACGCCTGGCAGCACCGGGGCCTTGGGGAAGTGGCCGCTAAAGTAGGCCAGATCCGGGGGCACACTCAGTTGCAGGCTCCACTCGCCTTCGCTTTCGATTTGCTCGAGGACTTGCGGCGCTTTCGGGCGCGGGGCCAGCAGCAACGCCTCGACCTCGGCCTGCGGCAGTTTGCCTTGGCTGTTCAGCGGCAATTGCCGCACCAGACGCCAGCGTCGTGGCAGGGCCAGCGCTTCACAGTGTTGGCTCAAATGCTTGCGCAGGCCTTCAGTCAGGCTGCGCCGGCCGTGTTCACGCAAGGCAAACAGGCCTGATTCGGTGAGAACCAGCAGTGCACCCAGCGATGCACGATTTTCCTGCACCACGCCCAGCCGCGCTTCGGCGACCCAGGCGTGGGCGACCAGGGCTTGCTCAAGCATTGGCAGGGAGATGCGTTTTTCTTCCAGTTTGACGATCCGGTCCAGACGTCCGAGCAGCTCGAAACGACCGTCGGCGGCGATGCGCGCGGCATCGGCGGTGTGTTCGATGTGGCCGGCAGGTAGATAAGGCGACGCAATCAGCAGTGCACCGTCGGCGTCTTGACTGAGTTCAACACCGGCGAACGGCTGCCACAGTTGTTCGCCCTGACGCCAGGCGATACCGCCGGTTTCCGAACTGCCGAGAATCTCCGTCGGCCATTGTTGCAAGCGTTGCTGCAGGCTCTGCGCGGCTTCTGCTGGCAGCGCGCCGCCGGAGGAAAACACCCGGCGCACGGGGCTCAGCGCGGGCCAGTCGAGGTTGTCGCCCATGCGCTTGAGCAGCGCCGGGCTGGCGACCCAGGCGAAGGCCGGATGCTCGCGGCTGGCGCGCTGCATGTCTTCGGGGAATGCCAGTTGCTTGCGCACTAACGGCCGTCCGGCGCACAGCGGCCACAACACGCGAAACAGTAGTCCGTAGATGTGCTGGGTGGCGACGCTGCCGATGATGCAGGCTTCACCGAGATCCGCGCCCCAGAGTTGTTCCAGCGCCTCGACCTCATTGGCCAACTGGCGCAGGGTTTTGTCGATGCGCTTGGGCTCACCGCTGGAGCCGGAAGTGCACAGGCTCAACTGACATTGATCGAGATCCAATTGCGCAGCGGGCAATGCTGGCTGCTGGAAGTCGTTCAGTTGTGCGTCTTCGGCTTGATCAGTCAGCCAGAGATCGACTTCACTCGACCAGCGCTGGCGGGTCTGCGGTTGCAAATCAGACGGCAATAACACGCTAACGCCTGCGCGCCACGCGCCCAACAGGGCAATGGCCAGATCAGCGGCGTCTTCCAGGTGTACGGCCAAACGCTTCACGCCCTGCGCTTGCAGGCCGGCGGCAACGCTCAGCGCCTGAGCGTGCAGTTGCGCGTGATCGAGTGCCGGCGCAGCGCAGATCGCCCGCGCCGGCAGGGCCTTGAGCAACAGCTGCTCAAGTTTTATCCAGTTCATGTACGGCCTCTTACCCGTTGTCGTATCAGCCATTCAATGGCAAACATCAGGCCGATCAATCCGTAGGAGATCAGGCCGGTGTACAACATCCACCAATTCAGCGGCGCCCACAGGGTCAGGAGGGCGGCGCACAAACCGTTGCAGAAGAAAAACACGCTCCAGGCCACGGTGACCTTGCGCGTATAGCGAATCGCGATGTCCGGCAGCTCTGGCTCGCGCAGGCGCGCCAGGCGCTCGACCATCGGCGGGCCGTATTTCAGGCTCAGGCTGAACAGCACCAGCATGAAACCGCTGATCAGCACCGGGTACCAGCGCAGCAACAGCGGGCTGTCGAACAGCGCCAGCAACACGCAGAAGACGATCGCCACACAGGCCATCCACAAGCTGCCGGGTTTGCGCTCGCCGGTCAGCGCTCGCGCCAGCCACAGGCCGCCCAGCAGCAAGCCGAACTGCCACGGGGCAAAGTGCTCCATGCCGAAATACACCGCGAAGGGGTAAAGCAGACCGGCCAGCAGCAGGCCGAGGCCGATCAATCGACTCATGCGGCGGGTTGAACCAGACGGTAGACCGCCTCGACCACGTCACCGACGGTGCGCACTGATTTGAATTCTTCGGCGGCGATTTTCTTGCCGGTCTGGCGTTTGATGTGGTCGATCAGATCGACCGCGTCGATGCTGTCGATTTCCAGATCCTGATACAGGTTGGACTCCAGACTCACACGGGCCGGATCCAGTTCGAACAGCTCGACCAGGGCATCGCGCAGGGTGTTGAAAATGTCGTCACGAGTTTGCATGGTCCGGTCTCAAGCTGCCTGTTTGGCCGTGACGAACGCCGCAAGGCTGGCCACGTTGGTGAAATGGTTGCGGGTGTCTTTGGCGTCGGCGTCGATCTTGATGCCGTACTTTTTCTGGATCGCCAGACCCAGTTCCAGCGCGTCGACGGAATCCAGGCCCAGGCCTTCGCCGAACAGCGTCTGGTCGTCGCCGATGTCGTCGGCGCTGATGTCTTCAAGGCCGAGGGCGTCGATGATCAGCAGTTTGATTTCACGGTGTAGTTCGCTCATCTTCGGCGAGCTCCTTGATGAAGTAGGTATGCAAATAGTCATTGAGCTTGCGCGATGCCTGCGGTGCAGGCCCCTGCGCAGCGAAAGTCTGTGGGTCTATATCGGCCCCGACACGAAAACTGAAGTGCACGCGGCGATGAGGGATCCGATACCAGGGTTCGGCTTTGGTCAGGGTGGTCGGGCTGACCTTGATGATCACCGGCGTGAGGATTTTCGCACCGCGCAAGGCAATCGCCGCGGCGCCCCGATGAAAGGCCGGTGCCTGTCCCGGCTGAGTACGCGTGCCCTCGGGAAAAATGATCAGGGTCTGGCCGTTTTGCAGGGACTCGGCGGCAGCGTCGAGCATGTCCATGCTGCCGTCGTTACTGATGTATTCGGTGCTGCGCAGCGGGCCGCGGGTGAAGGGGTTTTCCCACAGGCTTTTCTTCACCACGCAATTGGCCTGGCGCACCAGGCCGATGAGAAACACCACGTCGATCAGCGACGGGTGGTTGGCAATGATCATCTGTCCCGGACGGCCAAGGCGTTCGGCGCCTTGAATGTCGTAAGTCAGCACGCCTGTTCGGGCCATGAACCGGACAAAAAACCAGAACAGCCGACTGACCATCTGCCGCGCGCGCCGGCGGTGAGCCAAGGCATCGCCGGGCAGGCAGCCGAGGATCGGGAACACCACGAGGCGCAGGCACAGCCCGCCGAGCCCGAACAGGGCGAAGCTTGCGGCGGTGGCCAGCAACCGCCAGTAATAGGCGTCGCGGTTTTTCTCGGTCACGGGCTGCGTTGCCAGGTCCATAGACGATTTTTCCAGGCATGTTGGCAAAGGGTTTGCTGGCCGAGCAGGGTTCGCAGCAGATTGAGTGCGTGGGGCCAGTGCGTTTTGGACAGTGCTTCAGTAGTGCTGTTCAGGGTCAGCCGCCAGTCGGTACCGGGGGTGAGCAACAGACCGAGCGCGTAGGGAAACGGCACGTCATCGATCCACTGCGAATAGGCCTCGGGCGGTTGTTCTTCGGTGATCACCAGCAGCACCGCCGGCGCGCCTTCATTGAGCAGCGCCGCCGCTTCGAGCATGCCGTGTTCAAGGCCGTCGCCCGCGGCGGCGAGGGCGGTCATTTCGCTGGTTTCGCCGCGCATGATCGACCACAGGCCAATGATCGCGTTATGCACCGACAGGCTGAACTGAGTTGGAGACAGTGGCTGATGGGTCGCCAGATCGCTGAGGATCTCGTAGGTGCGCGGGGTTTCACCGTGACGGGAGACGAATACCAGCGGCAGGTTGTCCCGTCCGTCGGCGAGCGGCCAGCCCACGCTGAAAGCCATGCGTGCCAGGCGACTGAGACGGCGGCGTTGCATGGCCGGCAAAAACGACACATCGGGCGCGGCATCACTGCGCTGGAGCACCACCGGCTGTCGGCTCCAGGCCTGCCAGGCGTCCACGCTGTCGAGCCCGGGAGCCCACGCGCGCCATTGGGCGATGTTGAAGTTGATCACGGACATTCATCCCGCCCCTGCGGGCATTTGTTGACGCGTTGAGTCGCCGGAGCCGCAGCAGGCTTGACGTGGCGCTGGGCGCCGGGTGGCGCGCATTATCCCGGTGCGGGGAGTGTGTAGCAAATGCTGGTTACATATTGCCCAACGAAATGTACCGATTGGTTCGCGAAAAAACTGTCACTTGGCCATTATCCAGATTATCAGCGGCCTGTCTGTCGGCCATCTCGCGATCAAAGGCAGTTTTTACGCCGTCAGTCTGTGGATATTTGCACCTGACCCTGTAGTCCATGTCCGTGAAGGTAGCGAAGCGAGGTCGCGCGCATCTACACTCGGTCATTCTTTGATACACGGAGGTTTTGTCATGCGGCGCGTGGTGTTCAATCAGAAAGGTGGTGTAGGCAAATCCAGCATTGCCTGCAATCTGGCGGCGGTCAGCGCGAGCGAGGGGTATCGCACGCTGTTGGTGGATCTCGATGCCCAGGCCAACTCCACTCAGTATCTGACCGGGCTCACCGGCGACGACATCCCGATGGGCATTGCCGACTTCTTCAAGCAGACGCTGTCCTCGGGGCCGTTCTCGAAGAAGAATCAGGCGGATATCTACGAAACCCCGTTCGACAACCTCCATATCATCACCGCCACCGCCGAACTGGCCGACTTGCAGCCCAAGCTTGAGGCCAAGCACAAGATCAACAAGCTGCGTAAGTTGCTCGATGAGTTGGCCGAAGATTACGACCGGATTTACCTGGATACGCCGCCGGCGCTGAATTTTTACGCGGTATCAGCGCTGATTGCTGCTGATCGAGTGCTGATTCCCTTCGATTGCGACAGCTTCTCGCGTCAGGCGCTGTACGGTTTGATGGCTGAGATCGAGGAACTGAAAGATGACCACAACGAAGGCCTGGAAGTCGAAGGCATCGTGGTCAACCAGTTCCAGGCCCGCGCCAGCCTGCCGCAACAGATTCTCGACGAGCTGATTGCCGAAGGATTGCCGGTGCTGCCGGTGTACCTGACCAGTTCGGTGCGCATGCGCGAGTCGCACCAAGCCAGCACGCCGCTGATCCACCTCGATCCGCGCCACAAGCTGACCCAGCAATTCGTCGAATTGCACAACCTGCTCGAAGACCATTGATTCCCTGAGCAACGCAGATCCCCTGTAGGAGTGAGCCTGCTCGCGATAGCGGTGTGTCAGTCACATAGATGTTGGCTGGACGAACGCCATCGCGAGCAGGCTCACTCCTACAATTGGTTCGGTGGTGTGTCAGATGCCCTGGCTACGCAGCCACGCCATCAATTGCGGCAGCGGGAATGCACCACTCTGCCGCGCCACCTCGCGGCCGTTCTTGAACAGAATCAGACTCGGAATCGAGCGAATCCCCAACTGCGCCGACAACTGCTGATTCGCCTCGCTGTCGAGCTTGGCCAACCGACACTTGCCTGCCAACTGTGCCGCCGCCTGCTCGAACACCGGCGCAAACGACTTGCACGGCCCGCACCAATCCGCCCAGACATCTACCAACAACGGCAGATCGCCCTTGATCTGACTGGCGTAATCGCCTTGCTTGAGTTCGAAAGGCTTGCTCAGCAGTACTGCGGATTTGCAGCGTCCGCACTTGGGTTGATCGGCGAGACGCTCGGCGGGAATGCGGTTGAGGCCGTTGCAGGAGGGGCAGGGGATGAGGAGTGGGGTGGTCATGATTGGTTCTCTGATAGGCAGTCTATAGAACTGATTTGGAGTCGATCTGCCAACTTATCAATGTCGCAACTGCTCACATTTTTCTCAAAACCGTTCCGGGATCGATGGCTAGTCTGAAGACCAATTCGGCGTTTTACGCTTGTCGTGAGGAGATCGCTTTGTCTTTATCTGCGTGCTACTTTTGTTGCACTAATCCAGGAATCGATGATTCCCATGCATCAAATCGGAGCGCCATAATGTCCGTAACTTCCAAGATACGCCGCCAAGGCGGCGCTGCCGTCATTACGATTCCGCCCACGCTTTTAAAGTTGTTGCATCTGGAGGTTGGCGCACAGCTAGAGCTGAATGTGGTCGATGGCGAACTGATTGCTCGTCCAGCCGTAGCCGCTACGCGTAAGCGTTATAGTTTGTCCGAGCTACTCGAAGGCGCAGAAGAATTGCAGAAACTTAACGCTCAGACTAGCGAGACTCTTGAAGGTGATTCTGTCGGCCGGGAGCTGGGTTGATGGTGCGCCGACAGCCCCCTCAGCGGGGTGACGTTTACTGGATTGATCCAAACCCGGTGGCGGGGCGGGAGATGATGAACAGACATCGCTTTGTGGTGATTACGCCCAGAGAGATCAACGCATTGGGCGTGAGCATGACGGTGCCTGTTACTAGCGGTGGGAATTTCAGCCGGAATATGGGTTTGGCGGTGGCCATTACTGGCCACGAAACCAATGGTGTAGCGGTGTGTAATCAGGTTCGCAGTTTTGACATAGAACAGCGGGTGCGAGACGGCACGGCCAAATTCATCGAGCGACTGGATGACGTGACAATGTCTGACATCGTCGACCGTGTAATCAGCGCAATCGACCCGCTAAGCTGAAGCGCCTACGAAGAACAACTGATCTCCAAATGCTTGCCCCATTCCGGCGGCCGCTCCGCATAACCCTCCATCCCCGGCTGCTCCTCAAACGGTTTACTCAGCACCGCATGCAGTCGGCGTACCTCGGCGTAATCCCCTTGTTCCGCCGCATCAATAGCCTTTTGCGCCAGGTAATTGCGCAGGATGTACAGCGGATTCACCGCGTGCATCCGCGCTCGGCGCTGCTCTTGATCGGCGTCGCCATCGCGGGCAACCCGGGCGATGTAGCGCTCGCCCCAAGCATCAAAACCTTTGATGTCGACGAAATCATCACGCAAGCGGGCGACTGCCTGCTGAGGTGAGTCTTCGCCAAGTCGGCGGAAAAACAGCGTGTAGTCGACGCCGCTGTTCTGCATCAGTTGCAGCAAGTCTTCCAGTAGCTTCTGGTCATCGTCTTCAGCCGTGATGAAACCAAAGCGTCGGCGCATCAGGTCCAGGTAGTGCGCCTGAAACAGCGGCAGATACAAACCCAGCGTCTCGCGCAGGGCTTCGACACTGATAAACGGCGTCAATGCCTGCGCGAGCGCGCTGAGGTTCCATTGGCCGACCGGCACCTGATTGCTGAACGAATAACGGCCCTGATCATCGGAATGGTTGCAGATGAAGTTGGCGTCGAAATCATCGAGGAAAGCGAACGGGCCGAAGTCGAAGGTGATGCCGAGGATCGACATGTTGTCGGTGTTCATCACGCCATGGCAGAAGCCGTAGGCCTGCCACTTGGCGATCAGTTCGGCGTTGCGCTCAACGATCTCGCGGAACATCGCCAGATACGGTTCCGGCTGCTCAAGGCATTCAGGGAAATGCATGGCCAGCACGTGCTCGCCGAGTTCTTTCTGTTGTTCGGGACGCTTGGTGTAGTAGAAATATTCGAAGTGACCGAAGCGGATGTGGCTCGGCGCCAGACGCAGCACCATCGCCGCGCGTTCCTGCTTTTCGCGCCAGACCGGGGTGTCGGAGCCGATCACGCAGGCTGCCCGCGAGGACGGAATGTTCAGCGCGTACAAGGCTTCGGAAGCGAGGAACTCGCGGATCGATGAGCGCAGCACCGCACGACCGTCGCCCATGCGCGAAAACGGTGTCTGCCCGGCGCCCTTGAGGTGCAAGTCCCAGTGCTCGCCGGCTGCGTTGTAGACCTCGCCCAGCAGCAAACCGCGACCATCACCCAATTGCGGCGTGTAGCCGCCGAATTGATGCCCGGAGTAGACCATCGCGCGCGGCTCGGCATCGGCCCACAGTTTGTGGCCGCCAAACAGTTCGGCAAATTCCTGTGTTTCAGCGGTCGCCGGATCGAGATCCAGCAAGGCCAGGGCTGCCGGGCTGGCGACGACCAGGCGCGGATTGTCGATCGGCTCGGGCAGCACGTGGGCGGAGAACGCGTCGCCGAGGCGGGCGAAGCGATTGTCGAAGGTCAGTTCGTCGAGGGCTTTCAAGGGCCGGCTCCAGCAGAATGTCCGAGCATTCTGCTGGGAATAGACCGGTTAGTCGAGTTTGCTCGACGGCGGCTCTTGCAGCGGTTTTTGCTCGTCGGGCACCGCCACGATGGTTTTCGCGTCCGCCTCGATCGGCACCAACTTGTATTCCTGGCCGTGCAGGTTCTTCAGGTAAACCTCCATCTGGCGGAACGAAATGTTGATGTGCTGCTTCTTGAACTCGCGATTGATGAAGCGGTTGACCTCATCGAGCACCGGGTTGCGGTCGCCAAGGTCGCGCACGTGCATGCGCAATTCGTGGTCGAGGGTGCTTTCGCCGAAGTTGAGGAAGTACACGTGCGGCTCGGGTTCTTTGAGCACGCGCGGGTTCTCGCGGGCAGCCTTGAGCAGCAGTTCCTTGACCAGATCGAGATCGGAGCCGTAGTCGACGCCGAGTTTCAGCGTGACGCGGGTGATGGTGTCGGTCAGCGACCAGTTGATCAGTTGCCCGGTGATGAACGTCTTGTTCGGGACAATGATGTCCTTGCGGTCGAAGTCGGTGATGGTCGTGGCGCGGATGCGGATCTTGCTCACCGTGCCCGAGAGGTTGCCGATGGTGATGGTGTCACCGATCCGCACCGGGCGTTCGAAGAGGATCATGATGCCGGAGATGAAGTTGGCGAAGATCTCCTGCATACCGAAACCGAGACCGACCGACAGCGCCGCCACCAGCCATTGCAACTTGTCCCAGCTGACGCCAAGCGTCGACAGGGTCGAGACGAAACCGACACCGGCGATCACATACGACAGCAGCGTCGTGGTCGCGTAGGCACTGCCCTGCGCCAGATTCAGCTTCGACAACACGAACACTTCAAGCAGACCCGGCAAGTTGCGCGCGAGGGCGAACGTGATGCCGATGATGATCAGCGCGCCGAGCATGTCGCCGATGCTGATCGGCACCATGCTCATGTTGGCGCCGGTGCCGCTGGTGTATTCGTAGAGGGTGATGTTGTCGAGGTACGAGAACACCGAAATCAGGTCCGACCAGACCCAGTACAGCGCGGCGATGAAACCGCCGAGCAAGGCCAGACGAATCAGGCGCAGGGACTGTTCGTTGACCTTTTCGATGTCCAGGGTCGGCTCTTCGATTACCGCTTCGCCGTCGCCGGCTTCTTTCGCCGCCTGACGTTTGGCCAGGGCGCGCTGATAGGCCAGGCGACGCGCGGCGACACTCAGGCCTCGGACGAAAGTCGCTTCGATCACCAGCCAGAACATCAGCAGGTACAAGGTGTTGATCAAGCGGTCACTGAGTTTCAGCGCGGTGTAGTAGTAACCGAAGCACACCGCCACAAACAGGGCGATGGGTAGCAAGGTGAACATCACGCCCACCACTTTACGGAACAGCGAGGCGTTTTCGTGGGCCGGGCTGCTGATCAGCAGACGACTGAGCAGCCATGCCATCAGGGCGTAGCAAATCAGCACCACCGGCATTCCCAGCACGTCGTCGGCCAATGCCGCCGGTTGCAATTCGGCCACGGCGACCACCGCCACCAAGGCCAGAACCACGAGGCCCAGACGACGGACCCAGCCCTGGAGGAATTCGACCTGGGGTTTTTCCCAGCGAAAGTGCAGTTCCGCCACGCCGCCCGGCGCCAGGATCCGGTAAGCGGTGTAGAACACCAGCCACGCCTGACCCATTTGCAGGAGTGCCGCGCCCATGTTGGCGTTTTGTCCCCGGGCATCGATCTGCAGGGCCAGACCACACAGCGCCAGACCCAAGGCTACTGGCATCGCCAGCAGAATATTGATCAGAATCGCCTGCGGCGTGTGCCATTGGCTGTCACGTTTGAAGTGACCGATGTCCTGGTGAACCTTGTTGAGTTTTCCGTAGAGACTTTTGCGACGCCACAACAGCGCGCCGATCAGCAATGCCAGGGGCAGGAACAATAGCGGGCGCTGGGTCAGGCCGTCGGTCAGCTCACTCAGGCTGGATGCCCACGGCAGTGTGTCGACCTGCCGCTTCAGACGCTCCGGCACACCGCGCATCCACTCCACGTCCAGCGGTTTGTTGCTGGGGATCCAGAACATCTGCTCATCGAGGGTCGCGCGCAGGCTTTGCGCGGTGCTCAGCAGTTGTTTCTGATTGAGTTGCAGGGTGATCGATTCGTTGAGCACCGCGCTCAGTTCGCGGTTCAGGCGCTCCAGCAAGTCGGCGCGGGTATTGGCCAGATCGAGCAGGCTCTTGCGCAGTTGCGGGGTGATCTGTTCCGGCGGCTGGGTCGCCAGCAGGTTGTCGACGTAAGTCGCCGGGTTGCTGAGCAATTCGCGTTGCTGGCTGACTTCGAACTGATACAGACGAATGTCGGCGATCTGGTCCGCCAGGTCGCGGTCGACCTTGAGGCGCGGCAGGGCTTGTTTCTGTTTATAGAGGATCTTCGACAGCAGCAGGCTGCCCTTGAGCACGTTGATTTGCTCGTCGAGGGCCGAATCGCTCTGGGTCAAGGTATCGAGTTGCTGCTTGGTCTGCAGATTCTGCTGGGTGACTTCGTTGAGGCGGTCGGTACTTTTCAGCAGGTAGTCGGAGAGCTTGAGGTTGGCCGTGCTTTCGCTGGCGAGCAGGCTGCTGCCACCGGCCTTCTGCGCTTCGATCGATTGCTGGGTCACGGTCTCCTGCGATTGCGCCAGACGCTTCTGGTTGATCAGGGTCTGCAGTTCCTGAATCTCGCGGTCGAGGCGGTCGGACTTTTCCGAGAGCAAGTCATGCTGAGCATTGCCCAGATCCTGCAACTGGCTGTTGCCGGCCAGTTCCTGACGGCGCAGCGGGATCAGCGCATTCAGCGCGGCAAGCTCGGCGTTCAACTGGTCGCGCTGCTCGGCGCTGACGGTCTTGCCCGCGTCCTTGCCGGACTTGAGGATGTTGTTGATCTGCTGAATGCGCGTCTGGCTGGCGGAAATTTCCGCCTGCGCACGCTCCGGGCGGGTCTGCGCGGTGATGATCAGGCTGTTGGCGTCGGCCAGGGCTTTTTGCAGGTCACTTTGCTGGGTCGAGCGATCGGTGAGGATCTGCTCCAGCTGCGGAATCGATTCGCGCGGGAAACGCTGCGCCACCGGCACCACGGCGGTGGCCTTGAGACGCGTCAGCTCGCGGGCGTTTTCGATGGTCTGCTTGGGCGCCGTCGCCAGTTGCTGTTTGAGATCGATCAGCTTCTGTTCGTAATCACGCTGGTTGTTCAGCTGATTGAGGGTGTTCTGCAGGACGGATTGCAGGGTCTTTTTGTCGGCATCCGGCAGTTTGCTGTCGGCAAGCTTGTCGAGGCTGGCCTGTACGGCTTCGCTGGACGGCGGTTCGGCGGCGTACAGCGGGCCGACAGTAAGACTCAGGCCCAGCAGGGCCGCGGCGAAAAAGGAGCGCAGGGTAGGCATAGAGACCGGTCAAGCAAGTGAGAGTGGACGCAGTTTAGAGGAAGAGTCCGGGGCCCGGGCGACTTCCTTCGGGGAATCTGACGCCCACTTTGCCAATCTTGTTCCCGTCCATGACCGCGACCGTCCAGTGGGTGTTATTCCACTCCACCTGGTCACCGACGATCGGTGCACCACCGACTTTATGGGCGATGAAGGTGCCCAGGGTCATGTCCGGATCAATGCCTTCAGCCGGCAACCCGTAAAGCGCTGCAACCGCTTTAAGCTGGGCGTCTCCTTCGAGCACGAAGTCGCCGAAGAAACGCAGATCGAGACCGCGTTGCGGCGCTTGGCTGAAGAGTTTTCCGAGCGCCGGCAAGTTATGTTCATGGCCGATAACACACAGCAAATCATCGACTTCCAGCACCGTACTACCCGACGGATGGAGCAATTGCTGGCCACGAAACAGGGCCGCGATGCGCGTGCCTTCGGGCATTTTCAGCTCGCGCAGGGGCGAACCGATGCACCATTTCTCCGCGCCGAGCTTATAAACGAACAACTCCCACTCGCTGGTGACGTGAACTTCCAGCGCCGCCCGGGAAATCGGCGCCGGCTCCGGCGGTACCGTCACTTTCAACAGCTTGGCAACCCACGGCAGGCTCGTGCCCTGCACCAGCAGCGACACCAGCACGATGAAGAACGCGAGGTTGAAGTACAGCTGCGCATTCGGCAGCCCGGCCATCAGCGGGAACACCGCCAGAATGATCGGCACCGCGCCACGCAGGCCGACCCAAGAAATAAAGGCTTTTTCGCGACCGTGGAAGGCCTTGAACGGCAGCAGGCCGACCATCACCGACAGCGGCCGCGCAAACAGAATCATCCACAGCGCCAGACCGAGGGCGGGCAGGGCGATCGGCAACAAATCATGCGGCGTCACCAGCAGCCCCAGTACAAGGAACATGCCGATCTGCGCCAGCCACGCCATGCCGTCGAGCATGTGCAGAATGCCGTGACGGCTGCGCACCGGGCGGTTGCCGATCACCAGGCCGCACAGATAAACGGCGAGGAAGCCGCTGCCGTGGAGGGCGTTGGTCAGGGCGAACACCACCAGACCGCCAGCGATCACCAGAATCGGATACAGGCCCGCCGCGAGGTTGATGCGGTTGACCATTTGCAACATCAGCCAGCCGCCACCGAGGCCGATCACACCGCCGATGCCGAACTCGCGGATCAGGTGCGTCAGCAGGCTCCAGTGCAGGCCGGTCTGGCCGCTGGCGAGCATGTCGATCAGGGTCACGGTGAGAAACACCGCCATCGGGTCGTTGCTGCCGGATTCGATTTCCAGGCTGGCGGTGACCCGTTCGTTCAGGCCTTTGCCGCCGAGCAGCGAGAACACCGCGGCGGCGTCCGTGGAGCCGACGATGGCGCCGATCAGCAGGCCTTGAATCAGGTTCAAGTCGAACAGCCATGCGGCCGCCATGCCGGTCAGCCCGGTGGTGATCAACACCCCGACCGTGGCCAGCGATAACGCCGGCCATAACGCCACGCGAAAACTCGACACCCGCGTGCGCAAACCGCCGTCGAGGAGGATCACCGCCAGTGCGAGGTTGCCGACCAGATAGGCCGTCGGGTAGTTATCGAAAATGATCCCGCCGCCATCGACCCCGGCGGTCATGCCGACCGCAAGAATAATGACCAGAATCGGAATGCCGAGACGGGAGGAGAGAGAACTGACGAGAATGCTTGCACCTACCAGCAACGCGCCGATCAAGAACAGGCTGTTGATGGTCGTCGCATTCAAAGGCACTACTCCAAAGACATAAAGACGGGCGCAAACTGACCATGCAGTCTGCGTGCCAGCGATTCTAACCTGTTGAAATGTGATGCTGTCAAAAAGCTTTTTGCGTTGGCATCACATTGAACGTTTGCCGAGTGATGACTGTGGCGAGGGGATTTATCCCCGATGGGTGGCGAAGCCGCCCCAAACGCTGAGTGCGAGGTGTATCAGATACACCTCGCGCGAGGGATTTACGACTGCTGCGCAGCCGATCGGGGATAAATCCCCTCGCCACAAAGGAGCTTCTTCAGCAGTTAGAGGCTGAAACGCCCAACCATGTTGTTCAGATCCAGCGCCAGCCGCGACAGCTCGTTACTCGCCGCGCTCGTCTGGTTCGCGCCGGTCGCCGATTGCACCGACAAATCACGAATGTTCACCAGGTTGCGATCCACTTCGCGCGCCACTTGCGCCTGCTCTTCGGCCGCGCTGGCGATCACCAGGTTGCGTTCGTTGATCTCGACGATCGCCGTGTTGATGGTGTCCAGCGACATGCCGGCGCCACGGGCGATGTTCAGCGTCGATTCGGCGCGCTCGGTGCTGTTGCGCATCGAATCCACGGCGTGCTCGGTGCCGCTCTGAATGCTGCCGATCATCCGTTCGATTTCGCTGGTCGACTGCTGGGTGCGGTGCGCCAGGGCACGCACTTCATCCGCTACCACGGCAAAACCACGACCGGCTTCACCGGCACGCGCCGCTTCGATCGCCGCGTTCAGGGCCAGCAGGTTGGTCTGGTCAGCCAGGCCACGGATCACGTCGAGCACCTTGCCGATGTCACGGGATTCATTGGCCAGATCACCGATCAACGAGGCCGTGCTCTGCACATCGGCGCTCATGCGTTCGATAGCGCTGACCGTTTCCTGAACCAGATCACGACCGTCACCGGCCGACGTTGTGGCGTTCTTCGAGGCTTCCGACGTGCTCACGGCGTTGCGTGCGACTTCTTCCACGGCGCTGGTCATTTCATTCACCGCGGTGGCCGCTTGCTCGATTTCGTTGTTCTGCTGCGTCAGGCCGCGTGCGCTTTCATCGGTGACGCTGTTCAGCTCTTCTGCTGCCGACGCCAGTTGCGTGGCCGAACCGGAAATCCGCTGCAGGGTGTCACGCAGTTTCGCTTGCATCTTGGCCATCGCCGCCAGCAGGCGACCGGCTTCGTCGCTGCCATCGACGTGAATCGGCTGGGTCAGGTTGCCTTCGGCGATGGTTTCCGCAGCGTCCAGTGCTTTGGAGATTGGTTTGGTGATACTGGTGGTCAGCAACCAGGCGAAGAGAAAGGTCAGGCCGGTCGCGATCACCAGCAACGTCACCACCAGATCGAACGCCGACGAATACTGATCGGCTGCTTGCTGATTGGTCTCGCTGATCTGCTCGCCGTTGATCTGCATCAGGCGGTTGAGCACGGTGTTCATCGCTTCGGAATTGTTGAGCAACTCGGTGTTGAGCAGGTTGCGCAGCTCGTCCACCTGATTGTTGCGCGACAGGCTCTTCATGCGGTCTTCGATCTGGCGATATTGACCAAGCAATTGCACGTACTGGTCGTAGGCCGAACGTTCCTCGGGGCTGCCGATCAGTGGCTCGTAGGCCGTTTGAGCAGCGCGGATCTGCTGGTTGCGCATGTCCAGCAACTCAACGGTCTTCTGCTGCACGTCCGGTTCGCGGTTGACCAGCAAACGGTACGACAACACCCGCAGGCGCAGGGTCAGTTGGGTGAACTCGTCGAGGTTTTTGATGCTCGGTACGCTGCTCGACGAGATGTCCTCGGCGGCGCCGCGGATTTTGCTCATCTGGTTCAGGGCGAACACGCCAAGAATCAACATCAGGCCGCCGATCAGGGCAAAGCCGGTGAACGCCCGAGGGGCGATATTCATATTGCGAAGGGACATGTGCGGATACCAGGAAGGGCCGCGTCCATGCGGGCTGAAACTGCTGTATGGGTGACTTATCGGTCAGCCCAATGAACTCTTTAGTCCATGTGCGTATTTGTCGCAGACAGCCTTGATCGACGAAGTGCAGGAACAAGATCGGCAAATCACAGTCTTTAAAGCTCGCGGGAACGCTCGCCCGCCAGGAAAATCAAGGCCTTGCGCCGGTTTAACCCTGGCATCCGTGGTGACTTTTCTTTATCGTACGCGCCCTTTGAAAATGCCTGGAAGATCAAAATGTTGGAAGCATCCCTCAGTCAATTGGAACAGCTCGTCAGCGACCTGGTGCAACAGAACCAGACCCTGGCGCAAACCAACCAGAATCTGTCCACGGAACTGGCTCAGGCCAAGGATGAAAACGAAAGCCTGCAACTGAACCTGATGGAACAGGAAGAAAAGCACGGCGCCACCGCAGCACGTATTCAAGCCCTGGTTGATCGCGTCAACGCCGGTCCTGTCAGCGCATGAACCACCACACAGCAGGGGTAAAAGTCATCTCCATTCTCGGGGAGGACTATTCGATCAAGGCACCGGCCGGGGAAGAACAGACCCTGCTGGACGCGGCACTGATGCTCAAGGCCGCTTTGGCCGACACCAAGCGCAAATACCCGACGCTGATCGGCGACCGCTTGCTGGTGCTGGCAGCGATGAATCTGTGTTCGCAGCAGATCGAAATGAAGAAGCTGCATCAGGAAGAACTCGACCGTTACCAAGAGCAAGTCAGCGCCACGGTCGACACCATCGCCAAGACTATCGGCCAGCAAGGCTGATGAAGGTAAAGGGCGCCTCTGGGTCAGGAGGCGTCACTATCTTCGAAGCAGGCAAATGATCATCCCTTTTCCCAAGTGGCGTATTTGACCCATAGGTGGCCGTCTTTTTGGTACCACACTGAGTCTGCCACGCTGATGTTTCCGTTCGAGTTTATGTAGTCACCCTCGCGTATAAGATTACTGAGCTCCTCGTGGGTAATTGAATGTGTGGTGGTGGAGGTTTCGCCAGTGTCCAAGGTAATTTGGACGAGATAATGGCTGCCGCTCACCTGAAATTCTTTTTTGACGACACTGTGTTTTTCTCCGGCGATCCTGACCTCGTCTCCAACATTCACAAATTTTAGAACGGCGTCGGTTTCCTGGGTGGTCAGTGGCTGTGAGGATTGCAATGGTTCGTCGTGCATGACGGCCCCTCTCTGCTTAATGCAATCGAGTTGTGCGTGCCCAGATTGGCACTTCTCAAAACATACCCAGCTATTCGATGCTTGTAACCTGTTAGATATGACAGTTTTTTCTTGTTTGCATGCGAAACAAGCTGCTGATTGAGATTGATTTTCTGCGTCTTTGTATACAGTCGGCACGACAGTTGCAGTGTTTCCGCCTCTTATCTCCTGGGGGTGCTCCATGCAGTTGTGGCGACGCAGTATTCAATGGCAGCTGATTCTCAGCATGGGCACCGCCCTACTGGTCAGTATCCTGATCGTGGTTGGCATTTATACCCTGGTAGTCAATCGCCTCGCCCAGAGCTATCTGGTCGAGCAAGCCCTGCCGTCGAGCATCGAAGCGACGCGCAACGACATCGAACGTATCCTTGTTCAGCCGCTGACGGCGGCCAAGGACATTGCCAGCAACACCATGGTTCGCGACTGGCTCGCGTCGGGTGAAGACAGCGGCAAAACAGCAGCCTTTGCGCAGTATCTGGAAGGCATCCGCGCCGAACACAAAGCGTTTACCGCTTTGATCATCGGCACCGATTCCAATCATTACATCACCGAAAAAGGCCTGGATCGCACCCTCAGTCGCTCCAAACCGGCCGATGCCTGGTTCTATTCTTTCCTCGACAGCAATCAGCCGCGCACCTTGAATATCGACAACGACGGGGCCACTGGAGAGTTGGCGCTGTTCATCGATTTGAAGGTCGAGCAGGCCGGCAAAGTGGTGGGTGTGGCGGGGCTTGGGCTGAGCATGAAAGAGCTCTCGGAGCTGATCCACAACTTCAGCTTCGGTGAGCGCGGCAAGGTCTATCTCGTGCGTTCCGACGGTTTGATTCAGGTGCATCCCGAAGCGCAGTTCAGTGGTAAACGCACCTTGACCGAGCAGATCGGCGCCAATGCAGCGCAGGCCGTCATGGGCCAAAAAACGGCGATCAGCAGCAGCTTCCAGAGGGATGGCGAAGACTTCCTCGCCTTCAGCCTGCCCTTGCGTGATTTAGGCTGGACCCTCGTGGCCGAAGTGCCGCAATCACAGATCTACGCCGAGGCCCGCAAAGCGATGTGGATGAGCGGCGGAATCGGTCTGGCGGTGGCGTTGGTGTGCCTCGCCTTGGTGGTGTGGCTGGCGCAAGGTCTGGTGCGGCCGATTCGTCAGGTAACAGCCGCGCTGGTAGCAATCGGTAGCGGTGGGGGAGATTTGACCCACCGGTTAGATTCCAGTCGCGCTGACGAACTGGGCGACCTCGCCCGGGGTTTCAACAGTTTCCTCGACAGCCAGCGCGGGATGATCGGCGAAGTGCTGGCCACCAGCGAGCGTTTGCGCACCGCTGTCGGGCAGGTGGCGAAAGTCGTCGAGAACACCGCAGAGCGTTCCGGTCGTCAGCAGGAAATGACTGACATGGTCGCGACGGCGGTTCATGAAATGGGCCTGACCGTGCAGGAAATCGCGCAGAACGCTGGCAACGCGGCGCTCGCCTCGCAAACTGCGCGAGATGAAGCGATGCAGGCGCGGGAAGTGGTCGGTGGTTCGATTCGGCATATTGAAAGCATGTCGGACGAGATTGGCTTGGCGGCAGGCGCGGTGGGTGAGCTGGCGCATCAAGTGGCATCGATCGACTCGGTGCTGGCGGTGATTCGCGGGGTGTCCGAGCAAACGAATTTGCTGGCGCTCAACGCGGCGATCGAAGCGGCGCGTGCTGGCGACATGGGCCGGGGTTTTGCCGTCGTCGCCGATGAAGTGCGCACCTTGGCGCGGCGTACGCAGGCGTCAACCGACGAGATTCAGCAGATGATCGGCAGCCTTAAACAGGGCGCGGAAAATGCCGTGTCGTCGATGCGCACCGGCCAGGCCGCGACGGGCACCGGGGTTGAGTCGAGCCAGCGTACCGGGGCTTCATTGACTGCGATTACCGGGCAGGTCGAGCGCATCAGCGACATGAACCATCAGGTGGCGACGGCGACGGAAGAGCAGTCGGCGGTGACTGAAGAGATCAACCGCAATGTGCAGGGGATTTCCGATCTGGCGCGGGCGACGGCGGGGGAGGTTCGGGCTTGTCGTGAAGACTGCCAGATGTTGCAGAAACTGGCGGATGATCTGGCGCGGCAGATGGGTGGGTTCAAGTTGAGCTGAGAGGTGCATTGTTTGAGCTGACGCCATCGCGAGCAGGCTCACTCCTACAGGGGAAAGCGCTCCAAATGTAGGAGTGAGCCTGCTCGCGATTAGATTTCAGCCACTACAAATATCCCGGATCAGAACCACGCATCCTGCATCGCCAGGCACGTATCATCCCGCGTCTCCAGCAGCGCCAGCTCATGATGGCAACCCGGCACTTCCCAGGTCAGGAAATACCGCGCCGCCTGCAACTTGCCCTTATAAAAGTCGGCATCCGCCGCATTGCCCTTGGCCAATCCTTCCTCGGCACGAATCGCCTGTTCCAGCCAGCGCCAGCCAATCACCGTGTGCCCGAACACTTTCAGGTACAACGCCGAATTCGCCAGACTGCTGTTGACCTTGCCCTGCGCCAGATCGGTCAGCAAACCAATGGTCACCGTTTGCAGGCGCGCCACCAGTTTTTCCAGTGGTTCACGCAGTGCGGTCAGCGATTCATACGCTGTCGCGCGCTCAGCAGTGTTGGCAATCAGGCGAATCAGTTGTTTAAGCCCCGCACCACCGTTCTGCGCCAATTTACGCCCGAGCAAGTCCAGCGACTGAATACCGTGGGTGCCTTCATGGATCGGGTTCAAGCGGTTATCGCGGTAGTACTGCTCCACCGGGTATTCACGGGTATAACCGTGGCCACCAAGAATCTGGATCGCCAGTTCGTTGGCTTTCAGGCAGAACTCCGATGGCCAGGATTTGACGATCGGTGTCAGCAAATCCAGCAACTCATGCGCCTGTTTACGCTCGGCTTCAGACTCAAGCGTGGTGGTGTCATCGAACAACCGAGCGGCATACAAACCGAGGTCAAAGGCGCCTTCGACGTAGGATTTTTGCGTTAGCAGCATGCGTCTGACGTCCGCGTGCTGAATGATCGCTACCGGCGCAGTGGTCGGGTCCTTGCTATCCGGTACGCGACCCTGTGGACGTTCGCGGGCGTACTCCAGCGAGTACAGGTAACCGGCGTAACCGAGCATCACCGCACCCATGCCGACGCCAATCCGCGCCTCGTTCATCATTTGGAACATGTAGCTCAAACCGCGATGTGGCTCGCCGACCAGATAACCGATGCACTCACCGTTATCGCCGAAGTTCAGCGCTGTGGAGGTGGTGCCGCGCCAGCCCATCTTGTGGAACAACCCGGCCAGCAGCACGTCATTGCGTTGGCCGAGGCTGCCGTCATCGTTGACCAGAAACTTCGGCACGATGAACAACGAAATGCCTTTAACGCCCGCAGGCGCGTCCGGCAGTTTGGCCAGGACCATGTGCACGATGTTTTCCGAGAGCGGGTGATCGCCGCCGGAAATGAAGATCTTGTTGCCCTTGAGGCGATAGCTGCCGTCAGACGCCGGCTCGGCGCGTGTACGAATATCCGACAGCGACGAACCGGCGTGGGGTTCGGTCAGGGCCATGGTGCCGAAGAAGCGCCCGTCGATCATCGGTTGCAGGAAGCGTTGTTTCTGCTCGTCGGTGCCAAAGCTTTCAATCAGATTTGCCGCGCCCATGGTCAGGAACGGGTAAGACGTCGAAGCGGCGTTGGCCGACTGGAAATGCGCGAAGCAGGCTTGCGACAGCAATGTAGGAAGTTGCATGCCGCCGGCGTCGAAACTTCTCGCGGCGTTGAGGAATCCAGCCTCAAGGAAGGCATCCACCGCCGGTTTCACTTCAGGAATCAGAATCGCCTTGCCGTCTTCATAGCGCGGCTCGTTCTCGTCACCCTTGCGGTTGTGCGGCGCGAAGTACTTCTCGGCGATGTTGCGCGCGGTGCCGATGGCGGCGTCGAAGGTCTCGCGGTTGTGCTCGGCAAAGCGCTCACGCCGGGTCAGGCCCTCGGCATCAAGGACTTCATACAGCTCGAAAGCCAGATTGCGGGAACTGAGCAGCGTCTCGGACATGGCGGCCTACCTGAAATTGGGGTTGGGCCGAGTCTAGGCGTGCTGATAAAGGCTGAACAGGATGATTGATGGGCGTGATACGGAAGCAAAAGATCGCAGCCTTCTGTAGGAGCTGCCGAAGGCTACGATCTTTCGATCTTTTGTAGGAGTGAGCCTGCTCGCGATAGCGATCTATCAGACACATTTATTTAACTGACAGACCGCTATCGCGAGCAGGCTCACTCCTACAGGGAATCGCACTCCAGGCGACCGTTGCGGGCGCCTGGAGTTACAGCGGTTTAGCCGATCGTCATCAAGCTCGCATTACCACCCGCTGCCGCAGTGTTAACGCTCAACGCCCGCTCGATCACCAGACGCTCCAGCGCAATGTTGGTCTCGCCCTGGGACAAGCCCTGAACCCCAACGATCGCGCCGGCACGCTTGGCAATCTGCTGGCAAACGCCGCGCAACTGGTCGGAATGGCCGTGATGCAGAACCGCATCAAACACCACTTCGTCTTTATTCCAGTCAGCAACCAGCTTGATCCGCGCCTGAATGTCCTTCGGCAGACGTGCGAACAATGCCTTGCTGATGTCGGACTCCGGCCATACCGCCGAACCTCCTACCGCCAGCACTGCTGCCAGTTGCGTCAGCAGATCGCCTTCAACCTCGGCCAGGCACAGCACGTGCTCGCGCGGCAGAATCGCGTAGCTGTTTTTCTCACCGGTCGGGCCGGCCAGTACGCGGGTGATGCCGCTCTGCGATTGCGCAGCGTACTGCACGCACAGCGTGCTCAAGTCGGCGTACTTGCTGCTTTCAGCCCAGGCTTTCAGGGCGTTCAGCGGTTTGCTCATGGCATCGCGCAAACGAACGTCCGGGGCGACAACAGCATCACCGCGAGCGAAGGATTGTTCGATGGCATCGGTAGGACGGGTCGCCAGCAAACGGTACAGGTACAGCGGGCCACCGGCCTTCGGGCCGGTACCCGACAGGCCTTCGCCGCCGAATGGCTGCACGCCGACCACAGCGCCAACGATGTTGCGGTTGACGTAGACGTTACCGGCATTGACGTTGTCGATCACCTTGGCGATGGTCTCGTCGATGCGCGTGTGTACGCCCAAGGTCAGGCCATAACCGGACGCGTTGATCTGGCCGATCAGTTGATCGATCTCTTTGCGCTTGTAGCGCACCACGTGCAGCACCGGACCGAAGATCTCGCGTTGCAGCTCGTCGAAGCTTTCCAGTTCGATCAGGGTCGGCATGACGAAGGTGCCGCGTTTGACCTCTTCAGTGTCGGCAATCGCGACCTGGTACACATTGCGACCTTTATCACGCATGCCCTGGATGTGCTTGTCGATGCCCGCCTTGGCTTCGGCGTCGATCACCGGGCCGATGTCCACGGACAGGCGCTCCGGGTTGCCGAGACGGCTTTCTGCCATGGCACCTTTGAGCATTTCGATGACACGATCCGCGGAATCTTCCTGCAAGCACAGTACCCGCAGCGCCGAGCAACGCTGACCGGCGCTGTCGAAGGCCGAGGACACCACGTCGATCACAACTTGTTCGGTCAGTGCCGAGGAGTCGACGATCATCGCGTTCTGCCCGCCGGTTTCGGCGATCAGCGGAATCGGGCGGCCCTGGCTATCGAGACGTCCAGCGATGTTGCGTTGCAGCAGACGCGCGACTTCGGTGGAACCGGTGAACATCACGCCTTTGACGCGCTCATCGCCAACCAGACCGGCGCCGACGGTTTCACCGCGACCCGGCAGCAATTGCAGCACGCCTTCCGGGATGCCGGCTTCGAGCAGCAAGCGCACGGCTTGCGCGGCCACCAGCGGAGTTTGCTCGGCAGGCTTGGCCAATACCGGGTTGCCGGCAGCCAGTGCCGCAGCCACTTGGCCGCTGAAGATCGCCAGCGGGAAGTTCCACGGGCTGATGCACACGACTGGGCCCAATGGACGGTGGGCGTCGTTGCTGAAATCGTTGCGCGCTTGCACCGCGTAATAACGCAGGAAGTCGACGGCTTCGCGGACTTCGGCGATGGCGTTGGCGAAGGTCTTGCCGGCTTCGCGAGCCAACAGGCCCATCAGCGGCTGGATCTCGCCTTCCATCAAATCAGCGGCACGTTCCAAAATCGCCGCACGTTCGGCGGGCGGGGTGGCCTGCCAGATCGGTGCAGCGTTCAGCGCGCATTGAATGGCGTTGTCGACGTCTTCGACAGTGGCTTCCTGAACGTGACCGACCACATCACGGTGATCGGCCGGGTTCAGCACTGGCGCAGGGGTTTCAGTGCTGGACGCGCAACCGAGCATCGGCGCAGCTTTCCAGTCGGTGTGGGCAGTGGCGAGCAAGGCGCAGGACAGCGAAGCCAGACGATGTTCGTTGGCCATGTCGATGCCGCTGGAGTTGGCACGTTCGGCACCGTACAGGTCACGCGGCAGCGGAATGCGCGGGTGCGGCAGGCCGAAACCACCTTCCACGGTCGCCATCTGCTCGATCTGCGCCACTGGATCGGCCACCAGCTCCTGAATCGAAATCGACTGATCGGCAATACGGTTGACGAACGAAGTGTTCGCGCCGTTTTCCAGCAAGCGACGTACGAGGTAGGCGAGCAGGGTCTCGTGAGTACCGACCGGCGCGTACACGCGGCACGGACGGTTCAGCTTGCCTTCGGAAACTTTGCCTACAACTTGTTCGTAAAGCGGTTCGCCCATGCCGTGCAGGCACTGGAATTCGTACTGGCCGGGGTAATAGTTCTGACCGGCAATGTGGTAAATGGCCGACAGGGTGTGGGCGTTGTGCGTGGCGAACTGCGGGTAAATGACTTCCGGTACCGACAGCAGTTTGCGTGCGCAAGCGATGTAGGAAACGTCGGTGTACACCTTGCGGGTGTACACCGGATAGCCTTCCAGGCCTTCGACCTGGGCGCGTTTGATTTCGCTGTCCCAGTACGCGCCTTTCACCAGACGGATCATCAGGCGATGACGGCTGCGGCGAGCCAGGTCGATCACGTAATCGATCACGTATGGGCAACGCTTCTGATAAGCCTGGATAACGAAACCAATGCCGTTCCAGCCAGTCAGTTGCGGCTCGAAGCACAGGCGCTCAAGCAGATCCAGCGACAGTTCGAGGCGGTCGGCTTCTTCTGCGTCGATGTTCAGGCCGATGTCGTATTGCTTGGCCAGCAGGGTCAGCGACAGCAGACGCGGGTACAGCTCGTCCATCACGCGCTCGTACTGCGCACGGCTGTAACGCGGGTGCAGTGCCGACAGTTTGATGGAAATGCCCGGGCCTTCATAAATCCCACGACCGTGGGAGGCTTTGCCGATCGAATGGATGGCTTGTTCGTACGACGCCAGGTACTTCTGCGCGTCGTGCTCGGTCAGCGCTGCTTCACCGAGCATGTCGTAGGAATAACGGAAGCCCTTGGCTTCGAACTTGCTCGCGTTGGCCAGTGCTTCGGCGATGGTTTCGCCGGTGACGAACTGCTCGCCCATCAGGCGCATGGCCATGTCGACGCCCTTGCGGATCATCGGCTCGCCGCTCTTGCCGATGATGCGGCTCAGCGACGAGGTCAGGCCGGCTTCGTTGTGCGTCGAGACCAGTTTGCCGGTCAGCAGCAGGCCCCAGGTGGCGGCGTTGACGAACAGCGACGGGCTGTTGCCCAAGTGCGGATGCCAGTTGCCGGTGCTGATCTTGTCGCGGATCAGCGCGTCGCGAGTGCCCTTGTCCGGGATACGCAACAGCGCTTCGGCGAGGCACATCAGCGCCACGCCTTCCTGGGACGACAGGGAAAATTCCTGCAGCAGGCCCTGAACAATGCCTGCACGACCGCCGGCACTTTTCTGGTTACGCAGTTTTTCCGCGATGGAAGCGGCGAGCTTGTTGGTGGCTTCAGCCATGGCGACCGGCAGGCGAGCCTGTTCGATCAGCATCGGCACCACTTCCGGCTCAGGGCGACGGTAAGCAGCGGTGATCGAAGCGCGCAGAACGGACTGCGGCAGGATGCTCTCGGCAAATTCGAGGAAGCATTGGTGGGCGTGATCGGTGTGGACTTCGCCTGCCTCATCGGCGTCCTTGGCGGTCAAACCGTTCAGCTCGGTCAGGGTTGCACCACCCTCGAGTTTTTCCAGGTAATTGAAAATTGCCTGCTTGATCAGCCAGTGCGGTGTGCGATCAATCGAGGTCGCGGCCGCCTTCAGGCGCTCGCGGGTCGGGTCATCGAGTTTGACCCCAAGGGTGGTGGTAGCCATATTTTTATCCTCATGGTTGCCACAGTTGCGTGGCATCAGCTGGCCGCAAGATTAGCCGCGCGCTGAAAGAGGTGCAACCGGGTGCAACCCTTTTTTTGTCGGAAAAATAAACGCTTCGTCAGGAATTATTTTCTGGTACTGAAGTGCCGCACTTGCTTGGTGCTTTTGCTTCTAGCAAAGCGCTCGGACTGCGCTAAAAGGGAGCAAAAACGGCTTATTTCTCGGTATATCCGACTAGGTGCAACTAATTCTCACGAAACTGGTTGCACCTTTTTTACTTTGTTGCATAGCATTCGCGCCCAAGGTGCAACCGGTATAAACCGGTGCATCGGCTGGTGGCTTTCCTGGGGAAACATCAGTCCTAAATGCGCGGGATCTGAAATCGTCTGCCAAACGTCGTCGTTTGCGTGCGGTTGATCACCGCTGCTACATAAAAACAAAGCCAGGGCGTAACTAATGAGCGTAAGCAATCCAACACTGATCACGTTCGTGATCTACATCGCAGCAATGGTGCTGATCGGCTTCATGGCCTATCGCTCCACCAACAACCTTTCTGACTATATTCTTGGCGGCCGTAGCCTGGGCAGCGTTGTTACTGCACTGTCTGCCGGTGCTTCCGACATGAGCGGCTGGTTGCTGATGGGCCTGCCGGGCGCCATCTACATGTCCGGTCTGTCCGAAAGCTGGATCGCCATCGGCCTGATCGTCGGTGCCTACCTGAACTGGCTGTTCGTCGCCGGCCGTCTGCGCGTGCAGACCGAGCACAACGGTGATGCCCTGACCCTGCCGGACTACTTTTCCAGCCGTTTCGAAGATAAAAGCGGCTTGCTGCGCATTATTTCAGCGATCGTGATTCTGGTGTTCTTCACCATTTACTGCGCATCCGGCATCGTCGCTGGCGCCCGTCTGTTCGAAAGCACCTTCGGCATGTCCTACGAGACCGCGCTGTGGGCCGGTGCTGCAGCGACAATTGCCTACACCTTCGTCGGCGGTTTCCTCGCGGTAAGCTGGACTGACACCGTACAAGCCACGCTGATGATTTTCGCGCTGATCCTCACGCCGATCATCGTGCTGCTGGCCACCGGTGGCGTCGACACCACGTTCCTGGCGATCGAAGCACAGGACCCAAGCAACTTCGACATGCTTAAAGGCACCACCTTCATCGGCATCATCTCGCTGATGGGCTGGGGTCTGGGCTACTTCGGTCAGCCGCACATCCTCGCGCGTTTCATGGCGGCGGATTCGGTGAAATCGATCGCCAAGGCGCGTCGCATCTCCATGACTTGGATGATCCTGTGCCTGGGCGGCACCGTGGCGGTGGGCTTCTTCGGTATCGCGTACTTCTCGGCGCACCCGGAAGTGGCCGGTCCCGTCACCGAGAACCACGAGCGTGTGTTCATCGAACTGGCGAAAATCCTCTTCAACCCATGGATTGCCGGTGTGTTGCTGTCGGCGATTCTGGCCGCTGTGATGAGCACCCTGAGCTGCCAGTTGCTGGTGTGCTCGAGCGCCCTGACCGAAGACTTCTACAAAACCTTCCTGCGTAAATCCGCTTCGCAACTGGAGCTGGTCTGGGTCGGCCGCGCCATGGTGCTGCTGGTTGCACTGATCGCGATCGCCTTGGCGGCCAACCCGGAAAACCGCGTACTGGGCCTGGTGTCCTACGCCTGGGCCGGTTTCGGTGCCGCGTTCGGTCCGGTGGTGCTGATCTCGGTAATCTGGAAAGGCATGACCCGCGACGGTGCACTGGCCGGTATCCTGGTCGGCGCGATCACTGTTGTGGTGTGGAAGCATTTCGAGGTGATGGGTCTGTACGAAATCATCCCGGGCTTCATCTTCGCCAGCCTGGCCATCTTCATCGTCAGCAAGCTTGGCTCGCCGACCACTGGCATGGTGCAGCGCTTCGAAGCGGCGGAAAAAGATTTCCACCTGAACAAGTAATTGTTCTGAGCTGACGCTCACCTGAAAACGGCCCGTTTCCTACAGGAGACGGGCCGTTTTTTATTGCCTGCAATTTCTTGCGGACACTGGAGAAACCTGTGGGAGCTGGCTTGCCAGCGATGAGGTCGACACATCCAACACATTGGGTGACTTACACACCGCCATCGCTGGCAAGCCAGCTCCCACAGGGTTTGGTGGTGAAGTTGGGGGATTTGTCTGTAGTCGAAGGCGCCGGTTTTTGCAGGGGCTTTCGTAAATGGAAGTAGGGCAAATCTGATTTCCCCGTCACCCACTCAATACCCCTTGCCCCTCATGCAGAATCGCCCGCCCTCACTCTGCAGAGAAACATCGGATGTTCGCGCCTGCCAATCAACCGCGCTTCACGTTGACCCTCGAAGGCGCCCAACATGACCTCAAGGTCCTTGAGTTCACGGGCAAGGAAGCCATCAGCCAACCCTTTCGTTTCGAGCTGGAGCTGGTCAGTGAGCGACCCGATCTGGACCTTGAAAGCCTGCTGCACTGTCAGGCGTTTCTGAGTTTTGATGCCGACGGTTCCGGCGTCCACGGTCAGATTTATCAGGTCGGGCAGGGCGATTCCGGGAAACGTCTGACGCGTTATCACGTGAGCCTGGTACCGCGTCTGACGTACCTTGGGCATCGGATCAATCAGCGTATTTTTCAGCACCTCAGCGTTCCGCAAATCATTGAGCGGATCCTCAAGGATCACGCGATCCTGCGCGATGCCTTCCAGTTCCACCTCGGCAGCGACTACCCGCCGCGTGATTATTGTGTGCAGTACGCCGAGAGTGATCTGGCGTTCATCCAGCGCTTGTGCGCCGAAGTCGGCATTCATTACCACTTTCAGCACAGCCCGGAAGGCCACTTGTTGGTGTTCGGCGATGACCAGACCGTGTTTCCGCGACTCGCCGAGCCGACGCTGTATCTGCCCGGCAGCGGCATGGCCGGTGGCGCCCCGGCGATCAAGCGTTTCAACGTGCGCGTGGAAACCCGCAGCAGCGTGGTCACGCGGCGCGACTACAACTTCATCAAGCCGCGCCTGCAACTGGAAAGCCGTATTGACGGCGAGCAACGCCCGGTACTGGAGGACTACCACTTTCCCGGCCAATTCAACGACCGTGAAACCGGCAAGCACCTCGCCCAGCGCGCGCTCGAAAGGCATGTCGCCGATTACCGTCAGGCCGAAGGCATCAGCGACGAATCCTCGCTGGTGTGCGGACATTTCCTACAGCTCACTGACCATCCGCGCCACGACTGGAATGATCTGTGGCTACTCACCGCCGTCGAGCACCATGGCCGACAGCCGCAAGTGCTGGAGGAATCGGTCACCAGTGATGGGGAAGAATTCCAGGGTTACCGTAATACCTTTCTCGCCACGCCGTGGGCAGTGTTCTTTCGCCCGCCGCTGGGCCCGGAAAAACCGCGAATGCTCGGTTATCAACCGGCGGTTGTCACCGGCCCGAAAGACACCGAGATCCACTGTGATGAGTACGGCCGGGTCAAAGTGCAATTGGCCTGGGATCGTGATGGCGAGCTGAACGAGCATTCCAGTTGCTGGCTGCGCGTTGCCACCGGCTGGGCCCATGATCGTTATGGCAGCGTGCTGATTCCACGGGTCGGCATGGAAGTACTGGTCGGCTTCATCGACGCCGATGCCGACAAACCGCTGGTGATGGGCTGTCTGCCCAACGCCGCGACGCCGGTGCCGCTCGATCTTCCGGCCGACAAGACTCGCAGTATCTTCCGCAGCCAAAGCAGCCCTGGCGGCGGCGGTTACAACGAACTGCGCATCGAGGATCGCAAAGGCGCCGAAGAAATCTACCTGCGCGCCCAACGCAACTGGACGCAGCACGTGTTGCACGATCAACAGGTGCAGGTCGATAACCAGCGCAGCATTGTCGTCACCGGCACCGCGCGGCATGAATTGAAGGCCGATGAACAACGCATCACCCACGGCCAGCGGCAAACCGCAGTGCGGCAGGACGATCACCTGACCGTGACCGGCGACCGACATATTCGCGTCAGCAGTCAGGCGCTCAGTGCCAGCGGGCAATTTCATGTCAGCGCTGGCCAGCAAGTGGTCATCGATGGTGGTGCGAGCGCAACCATTCAGGCCGGTGGGCAGTGGATCAACATCGGCCCTGGGGGGATTTTCAGCAGCGTGCCGATCATGGTCGGTGGCGCACCGATGGTGCCCATGAGTGCCGCGCCCGTTATGCCGGGGTTGCCGGAGAAACTGGCGGCAGCGCCCGCCGCCATGCTCACGCCGGCACAGATCATGAGCCTGAAAGGCGATGCACCGTTCTGCGAAGAGTGCGCGCGGTGTAAGGAGGGTGTTTGTGCCGTCTGAATGTCTAGCGCCGTCGGCGTGGCTGGCGAACGTACCGCTGAAACCGTCGGAGCAATTGTTCGCGATTTTCAGCAAAACCAGCGACGCCAATCCATCCAGGGCTTGGCAAGGGGCGTCGAGCCCAATCTGGGCGGACACTATTTACGCCGAGTGGGATGCGGTGATGCCCTTCGTGGGAATTGTCGCTGTGGACAGTGAGTTTCTCCATTGGGTGGCGGCTACCGAGTCTGTTGATTGGGGGTGGCTGGCGGTTTCCTCGGCGAGCCTTGAAGCGGTGGTTGAGCATTTTCGCAGTCTGACTCAGGTGCTGATGCCGGACGGCAAAGCAGTGTTTTTCCGGTTTTGGGATGGGCGGTTTTTGTCGCCGATCTTGCAGTCCGAGGCGGTCAGCGCGGCGCAGTTGTTGCCGGTGATTTCGCGTGGGCTGATTAACGGTCAGGCCATTGATATTGGAGGAGCGGCGCCGGTTGGCGGGCGGGTGTTTCCATGGTGGACAGTGCCTGATTCGGTATTGGCGGCGGGCGGAGCTGATGTTCAGGTCGGTAATGCTGTGCAGTGGCTGAGTGAAGAGCATCCGGCGCTGTTCGAGGCGTTTCCCGACCCGGTTTTGCGCTGCAAGGTCAGGCAGTTTTTTCAGGTTTCGGCGTCGGAAGATTCGACGCAATCGGCGTTATTGGCGTTTTTGCTGGCAGAGTCGGTGTGAGTTTTCCGGGCGAAGGCTTCGGACGTTTCCTTCGAGTTGCGGCGGTTTTCATGAACTGGTGGGCGGTGGGTTGCAGGGATAGTCTTTTCGTTGTCACTGCGAGAGTGGTGGCAGGGTGTAGGAGCCCTACCTAAGGTGCATCAGCGCTGTTGATTAATCTGCGGCACGTAGTTCGTGTCAGCAATATCGTTAGCGGCGGCTGTGTGCGGGACACGTTTCGGCGTGGCCGAATTCCTTGGGTCGGTTCCTACTCCCGCGCACAGCTGCCACCCAATCCCGTAGGAAGGAATGTGGCAGTTCATTTTCACATCCCTTGGAAGAACAAATGACGACGCTCAAGCCCGATCCTCCCTACGAAAAATTCATCCCCCATCCCGCCAACCGCTTCATGGCCCTGACCAGCAATTGCAGCGACATGCCCACCCTGTTCGTCGACACCCACGCGCCCCTCGACATCCTCCTGGACGCCGCCAACTACCGCCTCCGCGCCGTGGTTCAAGTGTTGGAGAACCTGTGCATGCGCGGCTCGGTCGAGTGCGATTCGATCATCCTCAGCGACTTCGCCATGCTCTGTGCGATCCCGCTGCGCGATGGCTGTGATGTGCTGGATGTTATTGGGCGCAGGTTGGGCGGCATGCCGTCCTGACGGCTCAAGATCAAAAGATCGCAGCCTGCGGCAGCTCCTACATGAATCGCCGTGTAGGAGCTGCCGAAGGCTGCGATCTTTTGACTCTCAAAAAGGCTCAATCAACAACGATGTAAGCATCCTGAGCCCGAATGAAACGCTCGAACGCCTCTGAGTTGTAAACCTGCAGGCAAGCATGGAAGACCATTTTTTCATCGGAGTATTTGCTGTTGGCGGAGGTCAGGTCATACGCCGCAGAGACATGGTTCCTCGTCTCTTCATAGGGATCGTGCAGTACCTGCAGCGTGTCTTCATTTTGCAGGACTGTGTGCATGCCCTTGCCCATGAACGAGTAGGCACCGGCGGCCAATGCGATGTCTTTTCTCAGGGCGGATTGCTCATTGAATGGCGCCAGGAGGCAGTGGCTCAAGCCGTAATTCTTGAGGGTTTGCCGGGCTTGATCGGTGTGGTTCTCGTCCGCCAGGGCTTGGGATGAGCACAGTAGGCACAGAGAGAAAATGATCGGATGCCGCATGAAGTTCTGACGTCCTGTCGGGAAATACGCGTCAGTTAAGCGAGTAACTGACCCTTTGGCGAGAGGATCTTGTTGTCTGTGATTGCCCGCTCGGCTGTGAGGCCCTGACTTGCCGCCCGGTAAAAGGTAAACTTTGCGCCCTTCGCAGGAGCAGCCATGAATTATCGTCACGCCTTCCATGCCGGCAATCACGCCGATGTGTTCAAACACCTGACCTTGACCCGCCTCATCGCCCTGATGTCGCGCAAGGAGCAGCCGTTTGCCTATCTCGACACACACGCCGGCATCGGTCTGTATGACTTGCAGGGCGATCAGGCCAATCGCACCGGCGAATACCTGGAAGGCATCGCGCGTTTGTGGGAGCAGCCGGATCTGCCGGCGCTGACCGCCGACTACATGAAGGTGCTGCACGAGATGAACCCGGATGGCCAGTTGCGCTATTACCCGGGTTCGCCGGAGCTGGCGCGACGGCTGACGCGGCCGCAGGATCGGGTGATGCTCAACGAGAAGCACCCGGAAGACGGCGTGCTGCTCAAGGACAACATGGCCGGTGATCGTCGGGTCAAGGTGCATCTGGGTGAGGGCTGGCACGTGCCGCGGGCGATGTTGCCGGTGCAGGAAAAGCGGGCGGTGATGTTGATTGATCCGCCGTTCGAGCAACTCGACGAGATGCAACGTTGCGCGGCGTCGTTGAAAGAGGCGATTGGCCGGATGCGCCAAACCGTGGCGGCAATCTGGTACCCGGTCAAGGACCAGCGTGCGCTGCGTCGTTTTTATCAGGACTTGGCTGGCACTGGTGCGCCGAAGTTGCTGCGCGTGGAGTTACTGGTGCATCCGCTGGACACGCCGAACAGCCTGAATGGCTCGGGCATGGCGATAGCCAATCCGCCGTGGGGGCTTGAGGAAGAATTGCGCGAGCTGCTGCCGTGGTTGTCGAAGAAGCTTGGGCAGACCCAGGGCGGGTGGCAGATGGACTGGTTGATTGCCGAGAGCTGATTAACGGCAAGATCAAAAGATCGCAGCCTGCGGCAGCTCCTACAGTGGTTAGTGTCGTCCACCAATGTGCGGACGATCACGGACATGTAGGAGCTGCCGCAGGCTGCGATCTTTTGCTTTCAGGCTTTAGTTACCCGCCAAACTCGCTGGCATGCACACGCCGGTGCCGCCAATCCCGCAATAGCCTTCAGGATTCTTTGCCAGATACTGCTGGTGATACGTCTCGGCGAAGTACACGGTCGGCGCCTGTTCGATTTCGGTGCTGATTTCACCCAGACCGGCCTTCGACAGTTCAGCCTGATAGGTCGCCTTGCTCTTCAGCGCCGCATCCAGATGCGCAGGCGAGGTCGCGTAGATCACCGAGCGGTACTGCGTGCCGATGTCGTTGCCCTGACGCATGCCCTGCGTCGGGTTGTGCAGTTCCCAGAACATCGCCAGCAACTCTTCGTAGCTGACTTTATCCTTGTCATACACCACCAGCACCACTTCGGCGTGGCCGGTGAGGCCCGAGCAGACTTCTTCATACGTCGGGTTCGGCGTGAAACCGCCGGCATAACCGACCACCGTGCTGACCACGCCTTCGCGCTGCCAGAAGCGACGCTCTGCGCCCCAGAAGCAACCCAGACCGAAAATCGCAAAGTCGACGTCCTGGAAAAACGGGCCAAGCAGCGGGGTTTCTTCGAAGACGAAGTGCTTTTCAGGCAGGGTCATTGCGGTTTCGCGGCCAGGCAGAGCTTGTTCTTTAGTCGGGAGCACGTTTTTGTTCACCAGAATTTCCGAGCGCAGAACCATGATCGTTCCTCTCAGTCAGGATGGGATGTAAAAAGTCAGACCGCCAGTGTGCCCAATGATGCCCGACTTCGCACTACCCAATGTAGGAGCTGCCGCAGGCTGCGATCTTTTGATCTTGTCTTTAAAAAACAGGATCAAAAGATCGCAGCCTGCGGCAGCTCCTACATGAACGGGCGGCGGGGGTTAGAGGCAGAGCGGGCCGCGTGGGTAGCGTTTCAGCGCCTGGATCAGTTCGGCGCCGGGGATTGGCCGGTCGAACAGGTAGCCTTGGCCGACGTCGCAGCGGTGCCGGCGCAGGAACGCCAATTGCTCGGCGGTCTCGATGCCTTCGGCCACGACCTTGAGCTTCAGGTTGTGTGCCATGGCGATCACCGCAGAGGTGATTTCCATGTCGTCCTGGTTGTCGGGGATTTCGTGGATGAAGCTGCGATCGATCTTGATAATGTCGATCGGGAATTTCTTCAAATAGCTCAGCGACGAATAACCGGTGCCGAAGTCATCCATGGCCAGGGTCAGGCCCAGGCGCTTGAGCTGATCGAGCTGCAAGTGCGTGTCTTCGGTGGCTTCCAGCAGCAGGCCTTCGGTCAGTTCCAGTTCGAGCAGATTGGCCGGCAGCGCTTCTTCCTTGAGGATGTTGGCGATGGAGGCGACCAGGTCCGGGTCGGAGAACTGCTTCGGCGAGAGGTTGATCGCCACTTGCAGATTGCCCATGCCGGCAGCGGTCAGCGCTTTGCTCATGCGGCAAGCCTGACGCGCAATCCACTTGCCGATCGGAATGATCAGGCCGGTCTCTTCGGCGACGCTGATGAACTGATCCGGGCGAATCATCCCGCGTTCCGGGTGGTTCCAGCGCAACAGCGCTTCCATGCCCAGCAGACGACCGCTGCGCAGGCACAGCTTGGGCTGGTAGAAAACGTCCAGCTCATTCTGGGTCAGGGCGCGGCGCAGGTTGTTCTCGACGAACAGTTTGTAACTGGCCTCGGCGTTCAGCGCCTCGGTGAAGACTTGCACCTGATGTTTGCCGTTGGCCTTGGCCTTGTGCAGCGCCAGACCGGCGTTGCGCATCAGGGTTTGCGGGTCGCGGCCGTGCAGCGGCGCGCAAGCCAGACCGACCGAGCCGGTGACGCTGATCAACTGGTTGTCGACGAACATCGGTTTATCCAGCGTCGCCAACAGTTGGTTGGCGATCTGCTGACCGGTCGCCAGATCGGTGTCGTCGAGCAGCACGGCAAATTCGTTACTGGCGAAACGCGCGAGGCTGCCGCTCGGGCTAAGGCTGTTGCGCAGACGTCGGGCCAGGCTGATCAGCAGTTTGTCGCCGGTCTGGTGGCCGAGGCTGTCGTTGATCCGCTTGAAGTTGTCGATGTCGACCAACAGCAGGCTGATCGGGGTATCGCTATCGCGGGCGAAGCGTTCGTCCAGATTGCGGATAAACGCCGGGCGGTTACCGAGGTTGGTCAGGTTGTCGGTGTAGGCCAGGCGCTCGATGCGCTGTTGCGCCAGTTTGGTCTGGGTGATGTCTTCGTAGATGCCGATGTAATGCGTCAGTTCACGGTTATCGCCATACACCTTGGAGATCGACAACTGGCCCCAGTACGGTTCGAGGTTCTTCCGGCGGCTCTTGAATTCGCCCTGCCAACTGTTGCTCTTGGCCAGCGCCGAGGGCGCGTCGAACAACAGTTCGCTGAGGTTCTCCAGGGCCGGCAACTCGGACAGGCGCTGACCGTGGACTTCCTCGGTGGTGTACTGGGTGATCGCGGTGAAGCTCGGGTTGACGTACTCGACCACGCCGTCGCAATTGACCAGCAAAAACGCGTTGGCGCTTTGCTCGACCGCACGCTGGAACAGGTGCAGGGCGCTGGTGGCGGTGCGGCGGTTGTGATTGTTGATGACTTGCGCGAACTGGTCGGCCAGCTCGCCGGCAAAGGCGATTTCATCGGACTGCCAGGCGCGGGTGACGCCGGTCTGCTCCAGGCACAACACGCCGACCACTTGGCCGTCGACACGGATACTGGCGTCGAGCATCGCGTTGACGTCGCGCGGGCGCAGCGCCTCGGCCATCTCGCGAGTGCGCGGGTCGCGCATCGCGTTGTGCGCGTCGATCGCACGGCTGCTGTGCAACGCTTCCATGTAGTCGGGGAAACTGCTGATGTCGATCACGTCTGGCAGCAGGTATTCCTGCGTCGCGCGGTGGTACGCCGAGATCGGCACCAGTTGCTGGCCTTCGAGATTCCACAGGCTGGCGCAGTCGATTTCATAGATATCGCAGGCGCAGCGGGTGATCAGTTCGGCGGCTTCTTGCAGCGAATTGTGCGTGCTGTAGCGCTGACGGGCGAGCAGCAGAATCAAGTCCTGCTGGGCGCGCACGCGTTCCAGATGTTGCAGTTGCTCTTGCTGGGCGCGCTGGTTCAGCTCCAGAGCGATTTGCAGACGTGAATTCTGGGTTTCAAGGTCGACGGAAGGCAGTGGCGATGCTTCATCCAGCGCTTCACCGACGGCCAACAAGTAGCCGCGCAGCAAATGGCGGTTATGTTGTTTATAGGCTTCGCCGAGTTCAAGGATGCTCAGTGCGCCGGCCGGGGTGTGCAGGGTGTAGCGCACCAGATAATGCGGGCTGGCGCCGAGTTGTTGCTGGATGGTGTCGTGCAGCTGATAGCGCGCTTCCGGCTCCATCAGGCTGGCGTAGGGGGCGCCGACCAGAGCGCACAGCTCGACAGCCGGTTGCCCGAATTGGCGTTCGCAGTTGGGGTCGAGGAACAGCATTGCCCAACTGGCTTCATTCAAGCGCTCGAAACGCAGCATGCCGAGCCGCGAGGGCACAGGCAACTGCGTCACTACCTCGGCCGCCATACGGCTGGCGGCATCGGGTTGGCTCTTCATGAAGGGAACTCGCTTGGAAATATGCTGAACGCGCCGGGCTCTCGCCCTCTTAAACGTTGCCTGCGGCAAGGTTGCATCATTGCGGCACTGACTGACAAGAGACATGAAGGCCAAGTGCTATAAGAATGTGTCGGCTGCGCTGAACATTTCTCCAGCGTGGGGGTGAAAAGAGCAAAAGATCGCAGCCTGCGGCAGCTCCTACAGGGCAACGCTCCCCATGTAGGAGCTGCCGAAGACTGCGATCTTTATGGCTTAGCGAAGCTTTATGGCAATTGACTGCAATTGTTTGCCATCACGATCATGGTAATTGATCAAAATATGATCAACCTCAACCACCATGTGTGCAAAGTTATCCTCACTGATCACTTCGCTGGTCAATTCATGCGAATAGTCGCCTGCCGCCGTGCGTACCAGCGGTTGATCGAGGACAAACGTCGACGCCTTGGCGTACGGCAACAGTTTGCTGTTGCACAGCGGCGAAGACACCACGGTGTGAATTTCGAAATCAGCATCTTCGCTATGACTCAGCCGCGACGTCAGCGAACCGTGCACATCACCGGAAACGATCACGACATTTTTGATGCTGTGCGTGCGCACCGTTTCCAGCAGGCGCAGGCGCTGCTGGGCAAAGCCTTGCCAGGCATCGTCGCCATTCAGTTGGCGATCCGGGAAGAACATCACGCTGGTCACGACGAATTTGACCCGCGCCGTGCTATTGATCAGCCAATTGCACAAGGTCTGTTCCTGGGCTTCATCGAGGATGCGGGGTTCATCGCCAGACAGGTCGCGTCGGGTGCGCGTGTCGGTCACGAACCATTCGATATCGCCTTCACTGAATTGATACCAGTAGTGCTCAAGCGAAGCATGATCAAGTTGCCCGTTAGTTGTCAGTGCGTACGCCGGGCTGTGGCTGACTTGATATAACTCATAAGCGGTCATGGCGTTGCGATATAACTCATCGTCTGCAGCGTCTGCATTCGCCGGCCAGTTGTCTTCGATTTCGTGATCGTCGAGGATCATGTAAGTTGATGTGCCGGACATCAGTCGTTGTATGCCTGGTTGCGAAAACGCTGCACGGTACTTGCACAGAATGTCTTTATAACTTCGGTCGGGGGCGATCAGGTTCAAGTCATCGGCATAAATCTGGTCACCGCTCATGACCGTTGCGCTGATCGGTGGTTGTGCGCCCTCGATCAATTGATTGATCGAGGTGAAGATCCGGTCTCCCAGCAATGGCAGGATCGGTACGCCTGCCGTCAGTCGCAGATAGCGGCACGAGCCGAGAATATAAGCCCGTGCCTGCAAGGGCTTGTTGCAACGGGTGCGCAAGCGATAGAGCTCGCGGGGCCACTGCAGCGGCAGTTCTGCAACGCTGTCGACGGTGTGTACCGGGCTCATCGGGCAGAACCAGCCGGTTTGAAACTCATACTCGGTGTCCTCCAGTAAATTATTCAAGATGAACACGTCGGATAGATCGCGTGATTCATCAAGTTTGATAAACAGGGCGTTTGACCATTGCGCTGTATTACTGGCCCGATAACGCAGGCCGGCAAAGACTTGCAAGTTTTTTTGCGGTTCGCCACGGATTAATATGCGTGCGTGGTTAGTTGTCGTGTGGCCGATTATCGGGCCGACAGTGGGTTTTAACATGTTCGAATCCATTCGAATGAGTGATAAATAATTTATAAGTGGCAGACAAGTAAGTAAGTTGTTCTGGTGCTGGCAAGACTAGTTGTCGGCGGGATAAAAAGAATGGCGCGAAGTTGACTGAAGCTGTAGCCGATGTCAGCGGCTTATGTGGGAAAAGCCCCCGTCAGTAATCTTCAGGCAAAAAAAAGCCCCGCCAAACTGACGGGGTTGAGGTACGAGCGTGTGGCGCTCGAAAACGTGAAACGCAAGCGGCCCTCCATTGCTGGAGGGCCACTTGGGATTACAGCAGGATGGTGCGGATGTCCGCCAGCAGGCTGCCCAGACGTTGGGTGAAGCGTGCGGCAGCGGCGCCGTTGATCACACGGTGATCGTAGGACAACGACAGCGGCAGCATCAGTTTCGGCTGGAAGGCTTTGCCGTCCCAGACTGGCTGGATGGTTGCCTTGGAAACGCCGAGGATCGCCACTTCCGGCGCGTTGACGATCGGCGTGAAGCCGGTGCCGCCAATGTGGCCGAGGCTGGAAATGGTGAAGCAGGCGCCCTGCATGTCGTCAGCGGTGAGCTTCTTGTCGCGGGCTTTGGCGGCCAGCGCAGCGGCTTCGGCTGCCAGTTGCAGCAGGCTCTTCTGGTCGACGTTCTTGATGACCGGTACCAGCAGGCCATCCGGAGTGTCGACGGCGAAGCCGATGTTGATGTACTTCTTGCGGATGATCGCTTTGCCGCTTGGCGCCAGCGAACTGTTGAAGTCCGGCAGCTCCTTGAGCATGTACGCGCACGACTTGAGCAGCAGCGGCAGGATGGTCAGCTTGACGCCAGCCTTCTCGGCAACGGCTTTCTGCGCCACGCGGAACGCTTCCAGCTCGGTGATATCAGCCGAATCGAACTGAGTCACGTGCGGGATGTTCAGCCAGCTGCGGTGCAGGCTCGACGCGCCGATTTGCATCAGGCGAGTCATCGGCACTTCTTCGATTTCGCCGAAACGGCTGAAGTCGACGACCGGAATCGGCGGGATGCCCGCGCCACCGGTTGCGCCAGCAGCAGCGGCCGGGGCTTCCTTGGCCTTCTGCATCATCGCTTTGACGTAAACCTGCACGTCTTCTTTCAAGATACGACCGTGCGGGCCGCTGGCGCCGACAGCGTTCAGCTCGACGCCGAACTCACGAGCCAGTTGACGCACGGCTGGGCCGGCGTGAACTTTGGCGCCCGGCTTGGCCGGTGCGGCGGCTGGTGCGGCAGCAGGTGCAGCGGCAGCCGGAGCAGCAGCGGCAGGTGCCGGAGCGCTCGGAGCAGCGGCGGCAGCTGGCGCCGGGGCAGCAGCAGGGGCCGCGCCTTTGACTTTCAGCTTCAGAATCAGGTCGCCGGTACCGACTTCGTCATCCAGCTTGATGGAAACGCTTTCCACCACGCCAGCGGCAGGCGATGGAATTTCCATGCTCGCCTTGTCGGATTCCAGGGTGATCAGCGACTGGTCGGCTTCAACGGTATCGCCAGCCTTGACCAACACTTCGATGATCTTGGCTTTGCCCGACGAACCGATGTCCGGAACGTGGATGTCCTGAACGCTGTCAGCCACCGGTGCTGCTGGCGCGGCTGCCGGAGCAGGCGCAGCGGCAGCGGCCGGTGCAGTAGCCTGAGCCGGAGCGGCAGCAGCAGGGGCCGCAGCACCCGCCACTTCCAGATCCAGAATCAGGTCGCCAGTGCCGACTTCGTCGTTGAGCTTGACGCTGATGGCCTTGACCACGCCAGCGGCAGGCGACGGGATTTCCATGCTCGCCTTGTCGGATTCCAGAGTGATCAGCGATTGATCAGCTTCGACAGTGTCGCCGACCTTGACCTGGATCTCGATGATCTGCGCCTTGCCCGACGAACCGATGTCCGGCACGTGCACTTGCTGAACCGAAGCGGCAGCAGGGGCAGCGGCGGGCGCGGCAGCAGCAGGAGCGGCGGCCGGTTTTTCTTCAGCCTTTTTAGCCGGTGCAGCAGCCGGAGCAGGGGCCGCTTCAGCGGCGCCCTCGACTTCCAGCTCAAGCAGTTCGTCGCCTTCTTTCAGACGGTCGCCCAGCTTCACTTTCAGGCTTTTGATGACGCCGGCTTTCGGGGCCGGCACTTCCATGCTGGCCTTGTCCGATTCCAGGGTCAGGATGCTCTGGTCGGCTTCGATACGGTCGCCGACCTTCACAAACAGTTCAATTACTTCACCTTCACCGCTGCCGATGTCAGGTACGCGAATGAGTTCGCTCACAAAATGTCTCCTCAGCAGTCCAGTGGGTTGCGTTTTTCCGGGTCGATGCCGAACTTGGTGATGGCTTCAGCCACAACCTTAGGTTCGATATCACCACGGTCAGCCAATGCTTCCAGGGCTGCCAACACCACGAAATGACGGTCAACTTCGAAGAAATGACGCAGTTTCTTGCGGCTGTCGCTGCGGCCGAAACCGTCGGTGCCGAGGACTTTGAATTCCTTCGACGGTACCCACTGACGGATCTGCTCGGCGAACAGTTTCATGTAGTCGGTAGAAGCGATGACCGGACCTTTACGGCCGTTCAGGCACTCTTCGACGTAGCTCAGCTTAGGCTTCTGGCCCGGCTTCAGACGGTTGCTGCGCTCTACAGCGAGGCCGTCGCGACGCAGTTCGTTGAAGCTGGTAACGCTCCAGACGTCAGCGCCAACGTTGAACTCTTCACGCAGGATCTTCGCCGCTTCACGGACTTCACGCAGGATGGTGCCGGAGCCCATCAGCTGTACGTGGTGCGCCGCATCGCGGGTGTCTTCTTCGAGCAGGTACATGCCTTTCTTGATGCCTTCTTCGGCACCGGCCGGCATGGCTGGCTGCTGGTACGACTCGTTCATCACGGTGATGTAATAGAAGATGTCCTGTTGCTCTTCGGTCATCTTCTTCATGCCGTCCTGAATGATCACCGCCAGCTCGTAGCCGTAGGTTGGATCGTAGGTGCGGCAGTTCGGGATGGTCGCCGCCAGCAGGTGGCTGTGACCGTCTTCGTGTTGCAGACCTTCACCGTTCAGGGTGGTACGGCCGGCGGTGCCGCCGATCAGGAAGCCACGGGTACGGCTGTCGCCGGCAGCCCAGGCCAGGTCGCCAATACGCTGGAAGCCGAACATCGAGTAGAAGATGTAGAACGGCAGCATCGGCTGGTTGTGGCTGGAGTACGAAGTACCGGCAGCGATGAAGGAACTCATGGCGCCCGCTTCGTTGATGCCTTCTTCAAGGATCTGACCTTTCTGGTCTTCCTTGTAGAACATCACCTGGTCTTTATCGACTGGCTCGTAGAGCTGGCCGACGGACGAGTAGATGCCGAGCTGACGGAACATGCCTTCCATACCGAAGGTACGGGCTTCGTCCGGGATGATCGGAACGATGCGCGGGCCGATTTCCTTGTCCTTGACCAGTTGCGCGAGGATTCGCACGAAGGCCATGGTGGTGGAAATTTCACGGTCGCCGGAACCGTCAAGGATGGCCTTGAGGGTGTCCAGGTCCGGGGTCGGTACGCTGAAGCTTTGTGCGCGGCGCTGAGGCACGAAACCGCCCAGTGCAGTGCGACGCTCGCTGAGGTAGCGGGCTTCGGCGCTGTTTGGCTCTGGCTTGAAGAACGGCAGGTTCTCCAGCTCTTCGTCCTTGACCGGGATGTCGAAACGATCGCGGAACAACTTCAGGCTGTCGACGTCGACTTTCTTGGTGTTGTGCGCAGTGTTTTTCGCTTCGCCGGCACCGGTGCCATAACCTTTGATGGTCTTGGCGAGGATGACGGTTGGTTGTTCTTTGTGGTTGACCGCTTCGTGGTAAGCCGCATAGACCTTGTACGGGTCGTGGCCGCCACGGTTGAGTTTCCAGATCTCGTCGTCGGACAGATCAGCAACCATCGCCTTGAGTTCTGGCGTGTTGAAGAAGTGCTCGCGAACGAACGCGCCGTCTTTGGCTTTGTAGTTCTGGTACTCGCCGTCGATGACTTCGTCCATACGACGTTGCAGGATGCCGTCGACGTCTTTGGCCAGCAGTGGGTCCCAGAAACGGCCCCAGATGACTTTGGTCACGTTCCACTGAGCACCGCGGAACACGCCTTCGAGTTCCTGGATGATCTTGCCGTTGCCGCGAACCGGGCCGTCGAGGCGCTGCAGGTTGCAGTTGATGACGAAGATCAGGTTGTCCAGCTTCTCGCGGCCGGCCAGGGAGATCGCGCCCAGGGATTCCGGCTCGTCGCACTCGCCGTCGCCCAGGAAGCACCAGACTTTCTGTTTGCCCGGCTGGATGAAACCGCGGTGTTCCAGGTACTTCATGAAGCGTGCCTGGTAGATCGCCTGGATTGGACCCAGACCCATCGATACGGTCGGGAACTGCCAGAAGTCAGGCATCAGCCAAGGGTGCGGGTAGGACGACAGGCCCTGACCGTCGACTTCCTGGCGGAAGTTGTTCATCTGGTCTTCGGTGATGCGGCCTTCCATGAACGCACGGGCGTAAACGCCTGGCGAGGTGTGGCCCTGGAAGTAGATCAGGTCGCCGCCGTGTTCGTCGGTCGGGGCCTGGAAGAAGTAGTTGAAGCCGATGTCATACAGGGTCGCACTGGAAGCGAAGCTGGAGATGTGACCACCGAGGTCGGAATCTTTCAGGTTCGTACGCATTACCATGGCCATCGCGTTCCAGCGCACCAGCGAGCGAATGCGGCGTTCCATGAACAGGTCGCCAGGCATGCGTGCTTCGTGGGTTACCGGGATGGTGTTGCGGTAAGGCGTGGTGATGGCGTAAGGGAGCTGCGAACCGCTACGGGTTGCGAGTTCACCCATACGGGTCATCAGATAGTGAGCACGGTCTTCGCCTTCTTTGTCGAGAACCGATTCCAGGGCGTCCAGCCATTCCTGGGTTTCGACGGGATCGAGGTCTTGCATGGCTTGCTCCAGGGCGGAAAGGCTTCCAGAATCGGTTGCCTGAGTTTGCGACTGGCCTTGTGGGCAGACGATTTAAAATTCTTGGATTGCCGACAGGTTGTTCCGGCGGCGTGTAGTTTTACTACAAATCTTCCGGCATTTCAGCCTTTCGGATGTATAGACGAGTAGTAAAACTACAGATGAAAGGCTTGTGGCCTCCGACTGCGTTGTGAGAATAATCGTTAAGGTTGGTCGATTACCATCCGTAAAAGGTGAAACTTTGATGCTGGATGCTAAAGAAGAAGAAATTTCAGCTATTTCTAACTTTTGTTCGACAGTCCTTCACGTAGCGGGTTTTCAACATTCACTACAAGCGGCCATTTACACGCCGATCAAGGATAGACCATGACCCTGCCCGTGCTTGCCGAACTGCCTGCCATTCTCCTGCCGTTGGTCACTCGATCCGAGCAGTCGTTCCGTACGGCCGTCGCCGAGCTGGAAGACGATCACGGCTTCGCCAACTGGACGCCGGAGCGCTGGGCACAGTTCGCCCGCGTCACCGCCGCCAGTGAGTTTGTCATTGAACAGAGCGTTCGTGACCCTTTGATGTTGTTGGCGCTGGTGCAGTCCGGCGAACTCGACCGGCCGTATGCCCCGGGTGAATTGTGTGCGCAGATTTCCGCTGCGGTGAACGCGGCACAGACCGAAGACGAACTCGGTCGCGCCCTGCGTCGCCAGCGTGCGCGCCATCAAGTGCGGATCATCTGGCGTGATCTCAACCGTCAGGCCGATCTGGTGCAGACCTGCCGCGACCTCTCAGACATGGCCGACGCCACCATCGATCAAGCCTATCAATGGTTGTACAGCCGCCATTGCGAACAATTCGGCACGCCGACCGGCCGCCGCAGCGGTGAGCCGCAGCCGATGGTCATCCTCGGCATGGGCAAGCTCGGCGCCGTCGAGTTGAACCTGTCTTCCGACATCGATTTGATTTTTGCCTACCCCGAGGGCGGCGAAACGGTGGGCGTGAAGCGCTCGCTGGATAATCAGGAGTTCTTCATTCGTCTCGGCCAGCGCTTGATCAAGGCACTGGACCCGATGACCGTCGACGGCTTTGTGTTCCGCGTCGACATGCGCCTGCGCCCGTACGGTTCGTCCGGCGCGCTGGTATTGAGCTTCAACGCGCTGGAGCAGTATTACCAGGATCAGGGCCGCGACTGGGAACGCTACGCGATGATCAAGGCGCGGGTAGTGGCTGGTGATCAGGTCGCGGGTGCGCAGTTGCTCGACATGCTGCGCCCGTTCGTTTATCGACGTTACCTCGACTTCTCGGCGATCGAAGCGCTGCGCACCATGAAACAGCTGATCCAGCAGGAAGTGCGGCGCAAAGGCATGGCCGACAATATCAAGCTCGGCTCCGGCGGGATTCGTGAGGTCGAGTTTATTGCTCAGGCCTTTCAGTTGATCCACGGTGGCCGCGACTTGAGCCTGCAACAGCGTCCTCTATTAAAGGTGTTGAACACGCTGGAGGGGCAGGGCTACCTGCCGCCAGCGGTGATCAGCGAGTTGCGTGAAGGTTACGAATTTCTGCGTTACACCGAGCATGCGATTCAGGCGATTGCCGACCGCCAGACGCAGATGCTGCCGGACGGCGCGCAGGATCAGGCGCGCATTGCCTTTATGCTCGGGTTTGCCGATTGGGAGGCTTTCCACGAAAAACTGATGTTCTGGCGCGGCCGCGTCGCTTGGCACTTTGCGCAGGTGATTGCCGATCCCGATGAGGAAGAAGGCACCGAAAGCGAAGTGGTGGTTGGCGGTGAATGGTTACCGTTGTGGGAAGAGGAACAGGACGAAGAGGCCGCGTGCCGTCAGTTGGAAGAGGGCGGTTTCGCTGATGCGAGCAAAGCCCTGAAGGCACTGGCCGGTTTGCGCGGCAGCCCGCAATTGCGCGCGATGCAGCGGCTAGGGCGTGAGCGCCTTGATGCGTTTATTCCGCGCCTGTTGGCGCAAGCGGTTGAGCATGCCAATCCGGATCTGGTGCTTGAGCGGGTGTTGCCGCTGGTGGAAGCGGTCGCTCGGCGTTCGGCTTATCTGGTCTTGCTCACGGAGAACCCCGGTGCGCTGCGCCGCTTGCTGACGTTGTGCGCGGCGAGCCCGTGGATTGCTGAGCAGATCACTCGCTTCCCGCTGCTGATGGATGAATTGCTCAACGAAGGGCGTTTGTTCAAGCCGCCCCTGGCGCCGGAATTGGCCGCCGAATTGCGCGAGCGGCTGACGCGAATTCCCGAAGACGACCTCGAACAACAAATGGAAGCGCTGCGTCATTTCAAATTGGCGCACCGTTTGCGCGTCGCCGCTTCGGAAATCGCCGGCAGCCTGCCGTTGATGAAAGTCAGCGATTACCTGACCTGGCTGGCCGAAGCGATTCTGGAGCAAGTGCTGGCTCTGGCCTGGCGCCAGACCGTGGCCAAACATGGCACGCCGCTGCGCACCGACGGCACCTTGTGCGATCCCGGCTTCATCATTGTCGGTTACGGGAAAGTCGGCGGGCTGGAACTGGGGCATGGTTCGGATCTGGATCTGGTGTTTATCCATGACGGTGATCCGCAGGCGGAAACCGACGGGGCGAAACCGATTGATGGCGCGCAGTTCTTTACCCGGCTGGGGCAGCGGATCATTCACTTGCTGACGGCGCAGACCAACTCGGGCCAGCTCTATGAAGTGGACATGCGTTTGCGGCCGTCCGGTGCTTCCGGGCTGTTGGTGAGTTCGCTCGGCGCGTTTGCTCGTTATCAAGAAAATGAAGCGTGGACGTGGGAGCATCAGGCTCTGGTGCGTGCGCGGGTGCTGGTCGGCAGTCAGGATGTCGGTCAGGCGTTCGAGAAGGTTCGCGCGCAGGTGTTGGGCAAATCCCGTGATCTGGCCAAGTTGCAACAGGAAGTCAGCGAGATGCGCGCGAAGATGCGCGACAACCTCGGCACCAAGAGCACCGCGGCCGGCACCGCGGCGAATGCCTTCGACGCCACGGCGCCGTTCGACCTCAAGCAGGACGCCGGAGGTATCGTCGATATTGAATTTATGGTGCAATACGCGGCCCTGGCGTGGTCGCACAGCCATCCGCCGTTGCTGCGCTGGACGGATAACATCCGCATCTCGGAAGAGCTGGAGCACGAAGGGCTGATGCCAGCCGAAGACGCCAGCCTGTTGCGCGAGGCCTACAAAGCCTATCGCTCCGCCGCCCACCGGCAGGCCTTGCAGAAGGACCCGGGGGTGATTGCAGGCGACCAGTTTGTCGAAGAACGGCGACAGGTGTTGCGGATCTGGAAAGAGATGGGGCTAAGCTGAAACACGGATGTGTGGACGAATGCAAAACCCTGTAGGAGCGAGCCTGCTCGCGATAGCGGAGTGTCAGACAACATCAATGTTGAATGTAACGGCCCCATCGCGAGCAGGCTCACTCCTACAATAGATCTGCGCTGAAACGCAGATGTGTGACTGGACGCAAAACCCTGTGGGAGCTGGCTTGCCAGCGATAGCGGCGTGTCAGGCAACATTGATTTTGGATGTGCCGGCCCCATCGCGGGCAAGCCCGCTCCCACAGTGATCTGCGTTGAAATGCAGATGTTGGAACGTATGCAAAACCCTGTGGGAGCTGGCTTGCCAGCGATAGCGGCGTGTCAGGCGACATTGATTTTGGATGTGCCGGCCCCATCGCGGGCAAGCCCGCTCCCACAGTGATCTGCGTTGAAATGCAGATGTTGGAACGTATGCAAAACCCTGTGGGAGCTGGCTTGCCAGCGATAGCGGCGTGTCAGGCGACATTGATTTTGGATGTGCCGGCCCCATCGCGGGCAAGCCCGCTCCCACAGGGATCTGCGTTGAAATGCAGATGTTGGAACGGATGCAAAACCCTGTGGGAGCTGGCTTGCCAGCGATAGCGGCGTGTCAGGCGACATTGATTTTGGATGTGCCGGCCCCATCGCGGGCAAGCCCGCTCCCACAGGGATCTGCGTTGAAATGCAGATGTTGGAACGTATGCAAAACCCTGTGGGAGCTGGCTTGCCAGCGATAGCGGCGTGTCAGGCGACATTGATTTTGGATGTGCCGGCCCCATCGCGGGCAAGCCCGCTCCCACAGTGATCTGCGCTGAAACGCAGATGTTGGAACGTATGCAAAACCCTGTAGGAGCGAGCCTGCTCGCGATAGCGGAGTGTCAGACAACATCAATGTTGAATGTAACGGCCCCATCGCGAGCAGGCTCACTCCTACAATGGATCTGCGGTGTACGCAGAATCAAGGCAAGACGAAAAAACCATGTGGGAGCGAGCCTGCTCGCGATAGCGGAGTGACAGTCGACAGTTATGTTGAAGGTAATGACCCATCGCAAGCAGCGCCGTTCCCTCAGTGATTCTTGAGGCGGGGAGGCGTAAATGCCTCCCCGGTTCGTTTTTGGAAACCACATGAATATTCTGATCGTTGGGCCCAGTTGGGTCGGTGACATGGTGATGGCGCAGACACTGTTTCAGTGTCTCAAACAGCGCCACCCGCAATGCGAAATCGACGTGCTGGCCCCCGAGTGGAGCCGGCCGATCCTTGAGCGCATGCCCGAAGTGCGCCAGGCCTTGAGCTTCCCGCTCGGCCACGGCGCGCTGGAATTGGCGACGCGTCGGCGCATCGGCAAATCCCTGCGCGGTCAGTACGATCAGGCGATCCTGCTGCCCAACTCGCTGAAATCAGCGCTGGTGCCGTTTTTCGCCGGCATCCCGAAACGCACCGGCTGGCGCGGCGAATTCCGTTACGGCCTACTCAACGACGTGCGCACCCTCGACAAAGAGCGCTATCCGTTGATGATCGAGCGTTTCATGGCCCTGGCCTATGAAGCGAACGTCGAGCTGCCGAAGCCCTATCCGCGCCCAAGCCTGCAAATCGACCCGGTGACCCGCGAAGCCGCACTGGCCAAATTCGGCCTGTCCCTCGATCGTCCGGTGTTGGCCCTGTGCCCCGGCGCCGAGTTCGGCGAGTCCAAACGCTGGCCGTCCGAGCACTACGCCAAAGTCGCCGAAGCGCGTATTCGCGAAGGCTGGCAGGTCTGGTTGTTTGGCTCGAAAAACGATCACGCGGTTGGCGAAGACATTCGCGCCCGGTTGATCCCTGGCCTGCGCGAAGAATCGGTCAACCTCAGTGGCGGCACCTCGCTGGCCGAGGCCATCGACCTGATGTCCTGCGCCGACTCGGTGGTCTCCAACGACTCTGGCCTGATGCACGTTGCCGCTGCGCTGAACCGCCCACTGGTCGCCGTCTACGGCTCGACTTCGCCGGGTTTCACTCCGCCGCTGGCCGAGCACGTCGAAGTGGTGCGTCTGGGTCTCGAATGCAGCCCATGCTTCGACCGTACCTGCCGCTTCGGCCATTACAACTGCCTGCGCCAGCTGATGCCGGACGCGGTCAACGATGCCTTGCAGAAATTGCAGGGCTCCGTGGTCGAGGTTCATTAAGTTGCGGGTACTGCTGATCAAGACTTCATCGCTGGGCGACGTGATCCATGCGTTGCCGGCGCTGACCGACGCCGCCAGGGCGATCCCCGGGATCAAATTCGACTGGGTCGTGGAAGAAGGCTTCGCCGAGATCCCGGCCTGGCACCCGGCCGTCGACAAAGTGATTCCAGTGGCGATCCGCCGCTGGCGCAAAAACATCTGGAAAACCATCACCAGCGGCGAGTGGAAGCGCTTCAAGCAAAGCGTGCGCGCGAACAAATACGACTTGGTGATCGACGCTCAGGGCCTGCTGAAAAGTGCCTGGCTGACCCGTTACGTCAAAGCGCCGGTGGCCGGTCTCGACAAAGGTTCGGCCCGTGAGCCGATGGCCGCACGTTTTTACGATCGCAAACTGGCCGTGGCCCGTGGCCAACACGCCGTCGAACGCGTGCGTCAACTGTTCGCCATCGCCCTCGGTTACGACCTGCCAAAAGGCCTGGGCGATTACGGCCTCAACGTCGAGCGTCTGGTCGAGCTGCCGCGCAAAAACGCCTTCGTGGTGTTCTTGCATGGCACCACCTGGGACACCAAACACTGGCCGGAAGCCTATTGGCGCGAACTGACCGAACGCGTTGGCTACCTCGGCGTCGGCATCAAACTGCCGTGGGGCAATCCGCAGGAGAAGGCCCGCGCCGAACGCATCGCTGCCGGTTTCAAACACGCCGAAGTGCTGCCAAAGCTCAATCTGGCCGGCGTCGGCAAAGTCCTCGCCGGGGCGCAAGCCTGTGTCGCGGTAGACACCGGCCTCGGCCATTTGGCGGCGGCACTGGACGTGCCGACCATCTCGCTGTTCGGCCCGACCAATCCGGGCCTGACCGGCGCCTACGGCAAATTGCAGATTCACCTGGCCAGCGACTTCCCGTGCGCGCCGTGCCTGCAAAAGAAATGTACCTATCAACCGACCGCGCAGGATGCCCGTCAGTTTGACCTGAAGCGTGAACAGCCTCTGTGCTTCACGCGTCTGAATCCCGAGCGTGTCGCCAGCCGACTGAGCACGTTGTTAATGGCTGAGGAGCTGCGCTGATGCAATTGGCATTCGTCCTGTACAAATATTTCCCGTTCGGTGGCTTGCAGCGCGACTTCATGCGTATCGCCCTCGAATGCCAGAAACGCGGGCATCAGATCCGCGTCTACACGCTGATCTGGGAAGGCGACGTGCCGCCCGGTTTTGAGGTGCTGGTGGCGCCGGTGAAAGCGTTCTTCAATCATCGTCGCAACGAAAAACTCAGCGCATGGATGGCAGCGGATCTGGCCAAGCGCCCGGTTGATCGCCTGATTGGCTTCAACAAGATGCCGGGGCTGGACGTCTATTACGCCGCCGACGGCTGCTTCGAAGACAAGGCGCAGAATCTGCGCAACTCGCTGTACCGCCGCTGGGGCCGTTATCGCCACTTCGCCGAGTACGAGCGCGCGGTGTTCGCCAAAGACGCGAAGACCGAAGTGCTGATGATTTCCGAAGTGCAGCAGCCGCTGTTCATCAAGCATTACGACACGCCGCTTGAGCGCTTCCACTTGCTGCCACCGGGCATCGCTCAGGATCGTCGCCGTCCAGCGGATGCTGACGAAATCCGCGCCGGTTTCCGCGCGGAATTCAATCTGAAGGATGACGAACTGCTGCTGGTGCAGATCGGTTCCGGTTTCAAAACCAAAGGCGTCGATCGCAGCCTGAAAGCACTGGCCGCATTGCCCGCTGAACTGAGAAAGCGTACCCGGCTGTTTGTAATCGGCCAGGATGACCCCAAATTATTCCAGATGCAGAGCGCGACGTTGGGTCTGGGCGATAACGTGACGTTCCTCAAAGGGCGCAGCGATATCCCGCGTTTCCTGCTCGGCGCTGACCTGTTGATTCACCCGGCGTACAACGAAAACACCGGTACTGTGTTGCTTGAAGCGCTGGTCGCCGGCTTGCCGGTGCTGGTCAGTGCGGTCTGCGGTTATGCCCATTACATCGCCGAGGCCGACGCCGGGCGAGTGCTGGACGAGCCGTTCGATCAAGCGCAGTTGACGCAATACCTGACTGACATGTTGAAAGACGACGCTGCACGCGCGGCCTGGAGCCGCAATGGTCTGGCCTTCGCCGAGACGGCCGACCTCTACAGCATGCCGCAGCACGCGGCCGATGTGATTCTGGCGGAGCACGCTTAATGAAGTTGATGCTGGCTGAACCGTTCAAAAGCCTTTGGGCCGGACGCGACCCGTTCGCCGAAGTCGAAGGCTTGCAGGGCGAGGTATACCGCGAGCTGGAAGCACGCCGGACACTGCGCACGGAAGTCGACGGCAACGGATTCTTCGTCAAGATTCACCGTGGCATCGGCTGGGGCGAAATCTTCAAGAACCTGCTGACCGCCAAGCTGCCGGTACTTGGCGCGGGTCAGGAGTGGAAGGCTATCCAGCGTCTGCAGGAAGTCGGCGTGCCGACCATGACCGCCGTCGCGTACGGCGAGAAGGGCAGCAACCCGGCGGATCAGCACTCGTTCATCGTCACCGAAGAGCTGGCGCCTACCGTCAGCCTTGAGGACTTCAGCATCGACTGGGTCAAGCAGCCGCCGGAGCCGAAACTCAAGCGCGCGCTGATCGCCGAAGTCGCGCGCATGACCGGCATGATGCACCGCGCCGGCGTCAATCACCGCGACTGCTACATTTGCCACTTTCTGCTGCACACCGATAAACCGGTGACGGCAGACGATTTCAGGCTTTCGGTGATCGACCTGCACCGTGCCCAGACCCGCGCGAAAATCACCCAGCGCTGGCGCAACAAGGATCTGGCCGCGCTGTACTTTTCCGCGCTGGACATCGGTCTGACTCGCCGCGACAAGCTGCGTTTCCTCAAAGGCTATTTCCAGCAACCGCTGCGGCAGATTCTCGCGGAAGAAGCGCCGTTGCTGAGTTGGCTGGAAGGCAAGGCCAACAAGCTCTATGCGCGCAAGCAGCGTTACGGGGATGCGCTCTGATGGCGGGTTGGATTCTGGAGCCGCAATACAGTGAACTCGCCGAAGACTTTGGCAGCCTCGAAGCGGTGTTTGCCCTGCAAGGCGAACGGCTGACTCGCGATCCACTGTCCGAAGTCGTCCGTGTCGAGCGCAACGGCGTCAACTATTACGTCAAACGCTACGTCGGCGCCGGTAAAGGCTTGCGCCGTTACCTCGGCAAGCCGCGGGTGAAGATGGAATGGCAGAACCTCAAACGCTTCGCCAAGTGGGGCATTCCCACCGCTGAAGTGGTGGCCTGGGGTCTGGAGCGACGTGGCGCGGCGTACGACCGTGGCGCGATGATCACCCGCGAATTGCCGCGCACCGAAGACCTCTCGGCGCTGGCCGAGCGCAACGATCCCAAGCTCAAGGATCGCGCCTGGGTCGATGGCGTCAGTCGGCAACTGGCCGCTTACACGCGGACCATGCACGATCACCGCTTCACCCATAACGATTTGAAGTGGCGCAACCTACTGATCGACGATCAGGCGCAGTTGTTTTTGATCGACTGCCCGAACGGTGATTTCTGGCGCGGTTTCTGGCTCAAGTACCGCATCACCAAGGATCTGGCCTGCCTCGACAAGGTCGCCAAATATCATCTGTCGAACACCCAGCGCCTGCGCTTCTATCTGCAATACCGTGGGCGTGATCGCCTGGATGCCGCTGACAAGAAGCGCATTCGCCACGTGGTGAGATTTTTCGAGGGACGCGAATGACTGATTTTCTGGCCGCTGAAGACCGTGCGCTGCTTGAGCGCCATGGCCTCGGCACCTTCGACGCGCTCTGGGCCAAACAGCTTGAAGCGGTGGACGAGCCGAACACCGATGGTGGTGGCTGGAGCAGCGTGTTTCGCCTCGAACTGGAAGGTCACGCTTATTACCTCAAGCGCCAGAGCAACTACCTGACGCGCACCTTGCACGCGCCATTTGGCGAGCCAAGTTTTGCCCGCGAATTTCGCAACATCAGCCGCTACAACACGCTGGGGATTCCGGCGTTGCAAGCGGCGTTCTTCGGGCAGCGCAAGGTCGACGGTGAAGTCCGCGCGATCCTGCTGACCCGCGCCCTTGATGGCTGGGATGATCTCGATTCGTTGTTGCAGCGCTGGTCGGAACTGACCGCCACGCAGCAATCGGCGATCCTCAAGGCCTGTGGGCAACTGGCGCGGCTGCTGCACGGCTTGCGTCAGGTGCACGGTTGTTTTTACCCGAAACATATTTTTTTGCAGGCCGACGGCGCTGAATATCGCGCGCAGTTGATCGACCTGGAAAAGACCCGGCCCTTGTTGTTCGGTCAGCGCGACCGGGTCAAGGATCTGGAGCCGCTGCTGCGCCGTGCGCCGCAGTGGAGCGAGGCGCAACTGCGCGAATTGCTCGCGGCCTATGTTGATCAACCGAGCGACAGTTCGCTGGTCGACAGTTGGGTTACGCGTCTGACCGCAAGACGCAGTCGCAAGGAGACCCGCTGATGCAGTTGTCCGACCTGAAAAACGCCGGGCGCACGCCAAGTCTGCCGTTGACGATTGCCCTGGCCGATGCCGCCGGGCCTGCCGATTTGCAGCTGCTAAGTCTGCTGCGGGTGCTGCCGGGGCAGCGTTATGTCGGTGCCGGTGTTTGGCGCGGTCGGCCGGTGCTGGCGAAATTGCTGGTCGGCAGCAAGGCGGCGCGGCATTTTCAGCGTGAACTCAATGGCGTGAAGCTGCTGGCGGCGCAAAGCTTGACTACGCCGCTGCTGTTGGCCGATGGCTTGAAGGAAGGCGAGGGCGGCTGGCTGCTGTTCGAATTCCTTGAAGATGCGGAAAGCCTTGGTGATGCCTGGTTGCAGGTCGAGTCGTTGCCGGTGCTGGCGGATGAACAATCGGCGGTGTTGGGCGACGCACTCGGCGCGATCGCGCAGTTGCACAGCAAGGGCCTGTGGCAGGAAGACTTGCACCTGGATAATCTGCTGCGTCACGGCGGTCAGTTGTATTTGATCGACGGCGCCGGGATCTGCGCGGAAACCGCTGGTCAGCCATTGTCGCGGCAGAAAGTCCTGGAAAACCTCGGAGTGTTTTTCGCCCAGTTGCCCAAGGCGCTGGAGCCGTTTACCGAAGAATTGCTGGTGTATTACCTGCTGAGCAACGCCGAGCACGCGCTGCCGCTGGAAGCGTTGCAGAAGCAGATCGACAAGGTGCGCGCCTGGCGTCTGCGCGATTACCTGATCAAGGTCGGTCGTGAGTGCACGTTGTTTGCCGTGCAGCGCGGAGCGTTCGCCTTGCGGGCTATTCGGCGCGAAGAAGAGGCGGCGATGGTGCCGGTGCTGGAACAGGCCGATGCGCTGCTCGATCAGGGCCATTTGTACAAAACCGGTGGCGCCGCGAGTGTCGGCAAGGTCGACGTGGCCGGGCGCACACTGGTGATCAAACGCTACAACATCAAGAACTTCGCGCATTGGCTCAAGCGCTTCTGGCGTCCGAGCCGCGCCTGGCATTCGTGGCGTGAAGGCAATCGCCTGGCGTTCCTCGGCATCGCCACGCCGAAACCGCTGGCGGTGCTGGAAAAACGTTTCCTGTGGCTGCGCAGTCGAGCGTATCTGATCACCGAATACCTGCCGGGTCCGGACATCATCGAGCGCTTTGCGCCGTATGTTGAAAACGGCGAGGCGCCGGAATCCGAGCTGCAGGCACTGGATCAACTGTTCGCCCGCCTGATCGCCGAGCGCATCAGCCATGGCGATTTCAAGGGCCATAACCTGTTCTGGCAGGACGATCGCTGGGCCCTGATCGACCTCGACTCAATGTGCCAACACCGCTCCCTCGGCAGCTTCGCCCCGGCCTACGCCCGCGACCGCGCACGCTTCATGCGCAACTGGCCAGAAAGCAGTGCGCTGTATCAAGTGATTGATCAGCGTTTGCCGAAAAGTATTGATCGAGTCTGAAGACTTAAAAAATCGCAGCCTTCGGCAGCTCCTACATTTGGAATGCGATTTCCTGTAGGAGCTGCCGAAGGCTGCGATCTTTTGATCCTCACCGCTGTTCGGCAAATAGCTCTGGGTCATTCCCGCCACGTTTACGCTATAATCCCGCCCTTTAGCTGTCTCTCGCCCGGTGCGAGGGCACATCAATTTTCAAGGCGCATCGCGCCTGAATGCAGACTAAAGAGGCTAGACCCCTGTGGCATTGACGATTCTTGGCCTGTCCGGCGCCCTTAGCCATGACCCTTCAGCCGCGTTGTACATCGACGGCAAGCTGGTGGCGGCGGCTGAAGAGGAGCGTTTCGTACGCGATAAGCATGCAAAGAACCGCATGCCCTACGAATCGGCGAAGTTCTGCCTCGAACAGGCTGGCATCAAGCCGTCCGACGTTGACGTTGTAGCGATTCCGTTCGCGCCGATCAGCCTGTTCGGTGAGGCCCGCTGGCACTACGCCAAACGCTACTGGTATGCGCCGGATCGCGCCCTCGATGCGATTCTGATGGGCAACCGTCGCTACAAGCGCTATCGCAACAAGATCGTCTGGTGCCTCGAACAACTGGGTTTTGATCCGAAAAAGATCAAGATCGAGCCGGTCGAGCACCACTTGGCTCACGCCTCCAGCGCCTACCACTGCTCGGGTTTCCAAGAGAAAACCGCGATCCTCGGCATTGACGGCAAGGGCGAGTACGCGACGACCTTCTTCGGTTACGGCGAAAACGGCAAGATCCACAAGATCAAGGAATTCTTCGACCCGGACTCCCTCGGCGGCCTGTACGGCGCGATCACCGAGTTCCTCGGTTTCGAGATGCTCGACGGTGAGTTCAAGGTCATGGGCATGGCGCCGTACGGCGATGCCAGCAAATATGACTTCTCGCGTCTGGCCTCGTTCGAGAACGGCGAGCTGGTGATCAACACCGACTACGCCAACGTGATCGGCCTGCGTCGCTACAAAGAGAAGGGCAAAGGCTTCTACTTCTCGCCGAAGCTGATCGAATGGCTGGGCCCGAAACGCGAAGGCGATATCGCTGACGAGCCGTACATCCACTACGCCGCAAGCATGCAAGCGCTGTTCGAAAAGATCTCGCTGCAGATGATCGACCACTACCTGGGCGACATCCTCAAGGAAACCGGCAAACTCGCGTTCGCCGGCGGCTGTGCCTTGAACGTCAAGCTCAACCAGAAAATCATCGCCCGTGATGACGTCAAAGAATTGTTCGTACAGCCGGCGTCCGGCGATGCCGGCACCGCAGTTGGCGCCGCCGCTTACGTGTCGCACGCCCGTGGCGTGCCGGTCGAGAAGATGGAACACGTCTACCTCGGCCCGTCGTACAGCAACGAAGACGTGATCGCCGCGTGTGCCCGTCACGAGAACAAACCGACCTGGCGCAAGCTCGACAACATGCCTGAGCAAATCGCCAAGATCATGGTCGATGGCAACCCGGTGGCCTGGTTCCAGGGCCGCATGGAATTCGGTCCGCGCGCACTCGGTGGTCGTTCGATCATCGGTTGCCCGAGCATCCCTGGCGTGGCTGACCGCATCAACCATCAAATCAAGTTCCGCGAGCGCTGGAGGCCTTTCTGCCCGTCGATGCTCGACACCGTTGCGCCACAGATGATCAAGATCGATCACCCGGCGCCGTTCATGACCTTCACCTTCGAAGTGGCGGATGAGTGGAAAACCCGCGTGCCGGAAGTCGTCCACGAAGACGGTACCTCCCGTGCCCAGGTGCTCAAGCGCGAATACAACCCGCGCTACTACGACATGATGAAAGCGCTGGAAGTCCTCACCGGCAACGGTGTGTCGCTGAACACCTCGCTCAACCGTCGTGGCGAACCGATGATCTGCTCGCCGACCGATGCGCTGAACATGTTCTTCGGCTCCGATCTGCAGTACCTGATCATGGAAGACATTCTGGTGGTCAAAGAGGGCGCAAACGCTTATGACTCGCTCGGCTGAACGCCATGTGCTGCAGTTCTGTCACGGCTATGACGGGCCGTTCCTCGACTGCGCACGGCAGTACGCCAGCCTGTTCGCGGGCACCGGTTATCGGGTGACCACGGTCTTTCTGACCGGGGCCGCCGATAGCGAGGTGGCCGCAGCGTGTGCCTCTGATGAAGTGTTGTTCATGGAATACAGCTCCAAGGCCATTCGTGGCCTGAAGCTGGGCGCCATCGGCGATCTGCGCAAGATCGCCGCTTCACGCAATTTCAGTTTCTGCATCGCCCATCGCTTCAAGCCGATCTACATCGCCTTGCTCGGCACGTCGCTGCCGGTGATTGGCGTGCACCACGCGTTTGACGATTACAAACGCGGTACGCGCAAACTCTTTGCGCACATTTTCCGCAAGCGCCTGAGCCTGCTTGGCGTGTCCGATGCGGTGCGCGACGACATGCGTCGTTGCCTGCCGAAATGGCCGCAAGCGCGAATTCAGACGCTGTACAACCGTATCGATCTGCCTGCCCTGCAATTTGCCCAGGTGTCCGCCCGCGAAGCCCGCGAGACGCTCGGTCTGGCGGCGGATGCGTGGATTGTCGGCAACGTCGGTCGGCTGCACCCGGACAAGGATCAGGCGACATTGCTGCACGGTTTCGCCGCCGCGCTGCCGGGTTTGCCCGACAACAGCCAACTGGTGATTCTCGGCAAGGGCCGTCTGGAACAGGATCTCAAAGAGCTGGCGCGCGAGCTGGGTATCGGCGATCGCGTGTTGTTCCTCGGGCAGGTGCCGGACGCGCGCAATTACTTCCGTGCCTTTGATGTGTTCGCCCTGAGCTCCGATCACGAACCGTTTGGCATGGTGCTACTGGAGGCCATGGCCGCCGGCGTACCGTTGCTGGCCACGGCGTGCGGCGGGGCGAAGGAAGTGGTCGAAGGCGTGGGCATTCTGTTCCCGCTGGGCGATGCCGAGCGTCTAGCCCAAGGCCTGCAACATTTGGCCGGTATGGATGATCAACAGCGCCATCAGTGCGCCGAGATGATGCTCGAACGTCTGCGTGAGCAATTCTCCGACCGTGCGGTGCGCGACACCTTCTGGCGTCTGCCGCAAGTTATCGATCTGGCACCGAGGGGCTGATGCTCAACCGATTCCAAGGCTGGCGCGAACGTGGCTGGTCGCCCGTTGACGCCTCCACCTATGCCAGCGCCTGGCAGCAATTTGGCGGCAGTGTCGCGACGCATCCGCTGGTGGTCGAGCGCCTGGCGGATCTCGCCGGCATTCCAGTGCGCTATCTGGCCTGGGAACAGCAGGGCGAAGTCAAAGCGGCGATCCCGACCTGGGGCCGCGATCTGGCCCTGTCCAAGGACGTGCTCAAACGCAACGGCAAAAAAGGCCTGTTCGACCTCGGCAACGCCGAGCTGATCCTGCCGGCCGCCGTCGATGCCCAAGCCCCGCTGCGCCATCGCGCGCGCTACCTGTCGGCCCTCAATGAAACCCGCTTCAGCGGCATGAAGTTGCAGGCCGAACAACTGGCCATGGCCCGTACCCCCGAAGAACTGTCGAAGAAGTTTCGCTACAACCAGCGCCGCGAATTGCGTCTGCTGGAAGAGGCGGGTGGCGTGGTGCGTCCGGTCAGCGACTTCTCCAGTGTTGAACTGGCGGCGATCTACTGCGATCTGTTTCAGCGCCGCTGGGGTTTCCCCGCTACCGGCGCAGCGCGTATGGCTGATGTCATCGAGCTGCTGCGCGAGCTGCTGATCGGTTCGGTGATCTTCCTCAACGAGGCGCCGATCGCGATTCAACTGGTCTATCGCGTTGAAGCGCCGGAGTGGATCAGCGTCGAGTACATCAATGGCGGCGTCGACCCCGAAACCCGTGAATTCAGCCCCGGCAGCGTGTTGAGCTTCCTCAATACGCAAAGCGCCTGGGAGCATGCGCGCGCGCTGAACAAGCCGCTGCGCTTTTCCTTCGGTCGCGCCGACCGTGAATACAAGGATCGCTGGTGCAATCCTGTGCCGGTGTTCACCGTATGAGTCAGCCCATGAGCCGCAAACAGCAACTGCTCAAGCGCCACCGGCGCAACAAACGCATCGGCCTGCTGATCGCACTGATCGTGTTGATCGCCATCGGTGTGCTGGTCGCCTGGTGGTTGCCGCTGCTGCTGGCGGTGGTCGGCTGGATCGCCCATGAAGCGTGGTTCGCCGATCACCTGTTTTATTCGCCGAAAGACGATTACCAGTACAACTTTCCACCGTATACACCGCAGCCAAAGGTGCATCTGAACGGCGAGCAATTGCGCCTGGACGAAGGCGTGATGCTGGTGGATGACGCCACCCTGATTCTCGCGGTGCAGGTCAAAAGCACGTGGCTGGGACGCTTCTTCGATCCGCGTATCGAATTGGTGGGCGGTACAAATCCTGACGCGCAGACCTTCGAGCGCGGCGTCAACGGCCTGCGCTATCTGAACCTCAGTGGTCAGGCGCAAGCCTTGTCGCAAGGCGGGCTGCGCTTGCGCGGGCGTTTCTGTCGCGTCTCCGGCGAGCCGGTGCTTTGGGCGCTTGAACAAGCGGACTATCGCCGCTCGCGAGTGATGGTGATCGCCCCGCACGCCGACGACGCCGAGCTGGCAGCCTACGGTTTGTACAGTCAGGCAGACGAAGCCTGGATCGTCACCCTGACCGCTGGCGAAATCGAAGCCGAACACTATCAGCAGATGGGCCTGAACAAGGTCGAAGCCGCGCGACTCAAGGGTCGATTGCGCGCTTGGGACAGCCTCGCGGTGCCGCGCTGGGCCGGTGTGCCGGCGGAAAATTGCGTGCAACTCGGTTACTTCTGTCTGCAACTGGCAGCGATGCAGGCAGCGCCGAATCAGGCGATTGCTTCACGCGAAGCCGATCTGAGCGATACCCGCCTGTTCCGTCAGTTGAACCCGTTCAGCTTGCCGAGCGATGTCGATGGCGCGCCGACCTGGAACAATTTGCTGGCCGACCTGCGCGAAGTGCTGCTGCGCGCACGTCCGGACGTGATCGTCCTGCCGCATCCGACGCTTGATCCGCACCCCGATCATATTTGCAGCCAACAAGCCGTGTTGCAGGTGCTCAGCAGCCTCGACTGGCAGCCAACCCTGCTCGGTTACGCCAACCATCTGCACGACAACGATCGCTGGCCGATGGGCAATGCCGGTGACGGCATCGCGCTGCCGCCGGCTTTCGACGCCGCCGTACCCATGCAGCCGTTGTGCCTGCCACTGACGGTTGAGCTGCAACGTGACAAGGCCATGGCGTTGGGCATGATGCATGACTTGCAGCCGCCAGCACCGTTCAAGCGCCGTTTGCGCCGCGTGATCCAGCGTTTGCTGGCCGGTCGCAAGCCGTCGGTGTACGGCGAAAACGAATTTTTTCGAAAAGCGGTCAGACGCCAGGAATTGCTTTGGCTGCTGAAACCGGGTGAATCAGGCGTCAATCGGGGAGAGTTATGAGTCAACGGTCGAAGGTGCTGCAGTTGCAGCCTGACTACAACGTCAAAGCCCATGATTTCGCCGACCTTGCCGAGCAGATCGTCAAGGCGCTGCCGTCGGATCGTTATGAGATCACCGCTGCGTTTCTGCGTGGCAAACCCGCACCTGGCGAGCCGGTCAGCCGCGCCGATCGTTCGGTGTATTTCGAGTTTTCCGACAAATCCCTCAAAGGCATGCGCCTGCGCGCGATGTGGGAGCTGTACAAGTTCTGCCGCCGCGAGAAGTTCGACGTGGTCATCTGCAACCGCTTTAAACCGGTGAACATGATGCTCACCCTGAACCGCTGGTTGAAGGTGCCGCTGTGCATTGGCATCTCCCACGGTTTTGGCGAGTACGACCGCTTCTATCGTCGTCGTCAGACTCAGCGTTTGATCGACCGCCACTGGCGCTTCGTCGGTGTCTCTCCGGCGGTTAAACAATACCTGCTGGACTGCGATTGCGGGTTCACCGACCAGAACACGTATGCAATCACCAACGCTATTGATATTGAACAGGCCGAAGGCTTGCAGCACAGCCGGGAAAAAGCGCGCGAGCTGCTCGGCATCGACCCGAATGTGCGCCTGATCGGTGCGCTGGGGCGGTTGGTCTCGGTCAAGGGCCATACCTATCTGTTGCAGGCCTTTGCCGCGCTGAAAGACAAATACCCGAACACCCAGTTGGCAATCATTGGTGCCGGGCGCCTGCAAGCGCCGCTGGCCGCCGAGATCGAGCAACTGGGCCTGAGCGGTCGCGCGCACCTGCTCGGTTTCAAGGAAAACGCCCTGCAATACGTGCGTGCCTTTGATCTCTGGACCATGCCGTCGCTGGCCGAAGGTTTGGGGCTGGCCCTGCTCGAAGGCATGAGCGGGCATTTGCCGGTGATCGCCTCGAACGTGCCGGCGATGTTGCCGCTGATCGAAGGCGCTGGCGGTCTGGCAATTACGCCCAAGGATGTACCGAGTATTGTCGCGGCGCTGGATCAGTACCTCGCGTTGTCCGATGACGAACTCAAGGCCAAGGGCGAACAAGCCTACCGCTATCTGCAGGAACAGCATGACATCGAGGTGTTCCGTCAGGAGTACCTGGACCTGATCGACTCTGGCCTGGAACAAGCGCGCAAGGTGCAGCCATGAGCGAACAGGAAGCCATGAGCAAAGCCAATGCCCTCGTCACCGTGATCATCGCTTCGTACAACCACGGCCCGTATATCGAGGAAAGCATTCTCAGCGTCCTCAAGCAGACCTACCAGAACATCGAACTGCTGGTGATCGATGATGGCTCGAAGGATGACAGCGTCGAGCGCATCAACGCCTTGCAGGCGCAGTACGGTTTCGATTTCCGTGTGCAGCAGAATCAGGGCCTGACCAACACGCTCAATGGCGCCATTGCGCGCGCGAAGGGCAGCCTGATCGTGCCGTTCGGCTCCGACGACATCATGTATCCGGAGCGCATCGCGACTCAGGTGGCGTACATGGACGGCAAGCCAGAGGTCGGGATTTGCGCCGGCAACATCGAGTTGATGGACGCCGATGGCAACCTCTACCCGGAAAAACGCCAGCGTCGCGATGTGCCGTTCCGTCGCCTCGACTTCGATGACATGTTCCTTGAGCGCAAGCCTTACCCGCCGGCCCCGACCTTGATGATCCGCCGCGAAGCGCTGGACAAGGTTGGTGGCTTCGATCCGACGATTCGCCTCGAAGACCTGTACATCGAGTTGAAGGTGACCCGTGCCGGTTACTTCATCGACGGCTTGAACGTGGTGATGGCGCGCTATCGCAAGCACGCCACCAATTCGTACAAGAATCACCGCTTCATGATCGAAAGCATCCTGCGCATCTATGCGTTGTTCAGCGATCATCCGCTGTACGACGAAGTGCGTTACAAGGCACTGAATTCGATGTTCCTCAAGACCGCCAACCGCAATCGCAAGCTGGCCCGCGAGCTGCTGGCGCAGATCCCGTTCAAGGCGTGGAACAAGAAGACCTGGCGCGGTCTGGGGCGTTTGCTGTTTTCGCCGCTGGAAAAGGACTGAAGCCGCTGCCGCTCGCGATCAGCGAGCGGCTTTCTCCGACAGGCGCTTTTCGCCTTTCTGGCGTTGGCGCAGCCAGTGCAGGAGTTTCTTGCCGGCGGCCATTCCTGGCAGTTCGATGTACAGGAACGTCGCGCTGCTGATCACAATCAACAGGCAGGTACATGCCGCCACCAGCGGCAGGTAGACCCACGCTTCAGTAGCGTCCAGGTTCAGCATCAGCGGCAGGCGCTGCACCATCAGCCACAGTACGAAACCGTGCAGCAGATAGGTGCTGTAGCTGATCTCGCCGAGCCAGCGGATGCTGCGCGGCTTCAATACGCCGAACAGGGAATTGCCGGAAGCGACGATCACGAAGAACAACGACAGCAGAAACAGCGGCGCTGCCTTGAACGCACGATTGAATGCAGTAAAGGCGATCACCAGTGCCAGCAAAGCGATAAACCCGGCCAGACGCGTGCGGCTCCACGCCACTAGTGCGGGTCGACGAATCCAGTACGCCGCGGCGATACCGCCGAGAAAGCTGGCGAGGAAATGCTTCTTCAGCGAGTGCTCCCAGCCCACGACCTGATACAGGGCGTAAATGCCGATCAGGCACAGCACTACTTGCAGCCAGCTGCCGCGATAGATGAAGACCAATCCGGCCAGCGGCAGTGCCAAATAGAAAAACACCTCATAAGCCAGCGTCCAGGTGACGTTGGAGATCAGCATGCCGGTCTGGGGGTATTGGTTGATGTCGGGTCGGTCGAAGGTCAGCCACGCCAGAATCTGCTTGAACAGTTGTACGCCGGGCTCTTTCAGTTCCCAGTTCTGCAGATGGAACACGGTGACGAAGACGATCAGCATCAGCGGCAGGTACAACGGATACAGGCGAAACACGCGCGAAATCCCGAACGCCAGCCAGTCATGCTGTCGACCCTGGGCCAGCAGGCGATTCCAGAACAGAAACCCGGTGATCATGAAAAACAGCGCGACGCTGCCCTGACCCAGCATCGAGTAAAAGTTGCTCGGCGGAAACTCGAACACCCCGGTGCGCAGGAAAATCCAGGTAATGACCGAGTGGTGCACGAACACGCCAAACGCCAGGTAGCCGCGCAGACCATCGATGCTTGCATAGCGGCTTTCGCCGGAATGCTGCAGGTGACGGGCAATTTTTGGCACCGCGCGCAACAACAGCGCAGCGGATACGATCGCCAGCAGATAGGCTGCCAGCGCAATCAACGGGTTGGTTTCGTTCATCAATGAACCTGGGCCGGAGTGTTGCCGGCCAGCACTTGCTTGTGCAGATTATCCACAGCGGATTTCGACGCCATCGTGGCGTACCCCTGGAGCAGCGCTTCGAAGTGATCCTCGAACAGCCAGCGCTTGTCGACGGTGTAACGTTGCATGTGGCGCAGATTGCGCTGACGCAAGGACAGACTGAGCGGGGTAGGGTAGACCCGCAGGTCGGCCAGATCAATCAGGCCGAATTCGCCATCCTCCAGCACCAGTACGTTGCCCAGATGCAGCGAGCGGAAGTACACACCCTTCTCATGCAGTTGCGCCATGAACTTGCCAAAGCGCTCGACCAGCGCCTGGCGAACCGCGGGCGCGGTGATGCTTTGCAACACCTGGCGCAGCGTGTGGCCCGGCAACGGTGCGTAATGCACCGCGCTGCTGCCGTCGGCCAGGCGATACAGATTCAACACCTGCGGGGTAGGAATGCCCATCTGGCGCAATTGTTCGCTATTGACTGCAAAGCGTTCGGAATACGGGTTGAAGCTGCCCGAGGTGTACCAGCGGCGACGGCGGAACAGCTTGAGGAACGTGCCGTCGTTCAGGCGCAGGACTTTCGGGCCGAGGCCGTCCTCTTCAATGATTTGCGCATCGCGACTCATGCCTTGCAGGTCGGTTGCCGAGAGCTTTTGCACCGGCAAGGTGAGCAGGCGGCGTGCGCGCTGATTGATGCTCAGTGCCGCGATCAGTGCCAGCGGGATCCACAGCAGGAACCAGTGCTCCTTGGGCCGCGAAATGATCCCGCCGCCCTCGGTCAGCCCGGCGCCGATACCGAACACCAGCAGGGTCGAGGCCATGATCAACAGCGGCTGCACGCGCTGGCGCCAACTGCTGAGCAAGCCCCAGGCAAGGAAGAACAGCCACGGCAGCAGCCCGAAGATGCCGACGTAAAACAGCACGCCGAGGACAAAGCTGTGCGGTTCCTGAAAGTTGTAACCGACGCCCGGGTCGATCGCCAGACTGGCGTTGTAGCCATGGCCGATCCACGGATGTTCGCCGATCAGGTGCAGAACCTGTTGCCAGATTTCCAGCCGGTAAGAGTCGCCTCGTTCGATGATCATCTGCGAGAACAGGGTCAGCACTGCAATGCCGCTGGCTGCCAGCGCTGCCAGCAAACCCAGCGAACGCCGATTCCAGCAGATGAAGCAGAGCCACAGCGCGGCTATGGTCAGCGCCACCAGTGGCGTCCGGGAGCCAGTGCCAATCACCGCCATGAACATGATCGCCATGGCCGGCACGCTGAGCCACATCATCTGGCGGCGCTTGCAGGTCATGGTCACGGCGAGCCAGTAGGCACTGAAAAAACCGAACAGGTGCGAACTCAGCAGTGGGTTGTCGAAGGCCCCACCGCCCACCAGGCGCATGCCGGGTTCATAGACTCGGGCGAACTGGAACAGGAAGCACGTCGTGGCAATCAGTGCGACCAGGGCGGCGGTAAACAGCAGCGGCTGCAGGATGTCATTGCGGTACCGCACCAGCAGATAAGAGCCGGCAAACAGCAGCAAGGTGTGCAGCGGCGGTTTGAACATGCCGCCGACCGGTTCTCCGCCAGGCCCCCAACTGAGGCTGAGCAAGGCCCAGGCGACAAACAGCAGAAGGGCGATGAAGATCGGCTCGCGCAGCAGCTCCTTGAGCTCGCGCGGACGCAGGCACAGGGCAATCAGCGTGGGAATGCTGAACAGCCCGTAAAACAGCTTGTGATGCAGACTTCGGCCCGGCAGGAAAAACAGCGCGCACAAGAGCAAGAGATAGCCGGTGGGAAGAATCCACAGGCTAATGAAATCGAAGACTCGATTGGACGTACTGCTGAAGCCGCGAAGTTGCATGCTGTGAGATTCAATCCTGAAGTTGATCGACCATTCGGATGATGGCTATTTGATGCTGAAAAAGTTGCTTAACAATAACAGCCTTTCGCCGATTGCCAGAACCCTGAAGAAGCTGTGCTAAAGTCAGCGTCCTTTTTATCGACTCTCGCGTGATATGACCGACTCCAGTCCTGCCGCAAGCCCTTCGAGCTTGAAAATCTACTTCCGCCTGCTCGGCTATGTCCGGCCGTACATCAGTCTGTTCCTGATCAGCATCGTCGGATTCCTGATTTTCGCCTCGACCCAGCCGATGCTTGGTTACATTCTCAAGTACTTCGTCGACGGCCTGTCGAACCCTGAAGCGGTGCTGTTTCCGACCGTACCTTACCTGCGTGACCTGCAACTGTTGCAGGCCGTTCCGCTGCTGATCATCCTGATCGCCGCGTGGCAGGGGCTGGGATCTTATCTGGGCAACTACTTTCTGGCCAAGGTTTCCCTCGGCCTGGTGCATGACCTGCGCGTGCAGTTGTTCAACAACCTGCTGGTCCTGCCCAACCGCTACTTCGACAAGCATAACTCCGGTCATCTGATTTCGCGTATCACCTTCAACGTGACCATGGTCACGGGGGCGGCAACAGATGCGATCAAGGTCGTAATTCGTGAAGGCATGACCGTGATCTTCCTGTTCGCGTCCCTGCTGTTCATGAACTGGAAACTGACGCTGGTGATGGTCGCGATCCTGCCGCTGATCGCCGTGATGGTGCGCACCGCGAGCAAGAAATTCCGCAAGCAGAGCAAGAAGATCCAACTGGCCATGGGCGACGTCACTCACGTGGCCTCGGAAACCATCCAGGGCTATCGCGTGGTGCGCAGCTTCGGCGGTGAAATCTACGAAGAAAAACGCTTCCTCAAGGCCAGCCAGAGCAACACCGACAAACAGCTGCGCATGACCCGCACTGGCGCGATCTACACGCCGATGCTGCAACTGGTGATCTACAGCGCCATGGCGGTGCTGATGTTCCTCGTGCTGTACCTGCGCGGTGACGCGTCGGCCGGTGACATGGTGGCTTACATCACCCTGGCGGGCCTGCTGCCGAAACCGATTCGCCAATTGTCCGAAGTCAGCTCGACCATCCAGAAAGGCGTGGCCGGTGCGGAAAGCATTTTCGAACAACTGGACGTGACGCCGGAAGTCGACACCGGCACCGTCGAGCGCGATGCCGTGACCGGTCGTCTGGATGTGCGCAACCTGAGCTTCACCTACCCGGACACCGAGCGTCAGGTGCTCGACAACATCAGCTTCTCGGTGGAACCAGGGCAGATGGTCGCGCTGGTCGGTCGCTCCGGCAGCGGCAAGTCGACCCTGGCCAATCTGATTCCGCGCTTCTATCACCACGACAAGGGCGAGATCCTCATCGACGGTGTCGAAGTCGAAAACTACAAACTGCTCAACCTGCGTCGTCATATTGCTCAGGTGACCCAGCACGTGACCCTGTTCAGCGACACCGTGGCCAACAACATTGCCTATGGCGATCTGGCCGGCGCGCCGCGTGAGGACATCGAGAAAGCCGCGCGTGATGCCTATGCCATGGACTTCATCGCGCAACTGCCCGAGGGCCTCGACACTCAGGTCGGCGAGAATGGCGTGCTGCTTTCCGGTGGTCAGCGTCAACGTCTGGCGATTGCCCGTGCATTGCTCAAGAACGCGCCGCTGCTGATTCTCGACGAGGCCACCTCGGCCCTCGACACCGAGTCCGAGCGTCATATTCAGGCGGCACTCGATCAAGTCATGAAGGGTCGCACCACGCTGGTGATCGCGCACCGTCTGTCGACCATCGAGAAGGCTGACCTGATTCTGGTCATGGATCAGGGCCGCATCGTTGAGCGCGGCACCCACGATGAGCTGCTGGCGCAGAATGGCTACTACGCCCGTTTGAACGCCATGGGCCTGGATGCCCCGGCTGAAGACATCGCCTGATAATGTTCACGCGGCCCGGTAGGAGCTGCCGCAGGCTGCGATCTTTTGATCTGTTTTCATAGAAGCAAGATCAAAAGATCGCAGCCTTCGGCAGCTCCTACATGGAAAGTGGATTGCAGTTGTGGGACGTTGTTTGTATCCAGACCTTTACCCTTCTTGACCAAACCGGCATAAAACCGGGCACCGCGCTTGTTAAGGTTCCTCAACGAACTCTTACATCTATCGAGGGGGACATCCCCGTCGCGCGGGTACTCTCATGTTGCAACGCTATCTGTGGAAACTGCTGCCCAAACCGCAGCGGGCCTTCCTGCTGGGGCGCTTGTCGGTGGTTGATCGGCAGGTCGTGAACAAGTCGATGTCGGCCAGCGTGGCGTTTCCAAAGGCTTTCCAGCAGCACTCCTGTTTATTCATTCATGTGCCCAAGTGCGCCGGTAGCAGTGTCTGCGAAGCGATGTTCGATGGCTGGCGCCCGGGGCATCTGCCGTTGTACTGGTATCAGGAGCAGTTTCCGCAACAGTTCGCCACGGCGTGGAAGTTTGCCTTCGTGCGCGACCCGCTGGAGCGCGCGTACTCGGCTTTCGCGTTTCTGCGCGGTAATGAACTGAGTGGCCGCGATCAGGCCGCGCAGCAACTGGTCAGGCAGTACCGGGATTTCGACGATTTTGTCTTGCGCTGGCTACATCCCGACAATATCTCCCGGCAATTGCACTTTGCTGCGCAAACCGATTTCCTCACCGACTCGCTGGGGCATCTGGCACTGGATTTCATCGGCTATCAGGAGCATTTGCAGCGCGACTTTCAGTTGGTCTGCGAGCAATTGGGGCTGGCCAGCCAGTTGCCCCACGTCAACAGCTCCCGGCAACGTCAGCCCATGCCCGCACGTGAATTTTGCACCGCGCGCACCCGGCGACTGGTGAAGCGGGCCTATCAGCGTGACTACGAGTTGCTCGGCTATGAATGAATCGCTGTCGCTGCCGGCGCCAGCGCCGGCCATTCGCCCTTATGGTCTGGCGCTGTCGCATCAGGCCCGCGCCATGATCAAGGGGCAGCGTCCGCGTTGCCTGTGGCTGACCGGATTTTCCGGTGCCGGCAAATCGACGCTGGCCAACGCGCTGGAGTTATATCTGCATCAGTTTGGTCTGCACACCTTTTTGCTCGATGGCGACAATGTGCGCAGTGGGCTGTGCTGCGATCTGGGCATGGGCGATGCCTGTCGCCGCGAGAACATTCGGCGTATGGCCGAAGTGGCGCGGCTGATGGTCGATGCCGGGTTGATCGTGATCGTCGCGGCCATCTCGCCGTTTCGCGCCGAGCGTGAGGCTGCGCGCCGACTGTTTGCGCCGGAGGATTTTATCGAGGTGCATGTCAGTACCTCGTTGCAGGTCTGTGCGCGGCGCGATCCGAAAGGGTTGTATCAAGCGGTTCGCGAGGGCCGGATCAGCAACTTCACCGGCGTCGACAGTCCCTACGAGGCGCCGCTGAATGCGGAGTGTCGAATCGACACCGACGCCCTTGAACTGCCTGAGGCGTGCCAGCAGTTGGCGGCGTTTGTGCTCAAAAAATGAGCAGAAAACCCACCTGTTTCATCCTGTTGCAGCCTGCGCGCAAGCCGGCGCCAACCCTGTGTTAATATCGCGCCCCTGTTCATTTTGTATGTGGGTTGCTCCATGAAGTTGTCCATGCCGCGATTCGATCAAGCCCCTGTCTTGGTGGTCGGCGATGTCATGCTCGACCGTTACTGGCATGGTGGTACCTCACGGATTTCCCCTGAGGCGCCGGTGCCGGTCGTTAAAGTCGAGCAAATCGAAGACCGTCCGGGCGGCGCTGCCAACGTTGCCTTGAACATTGCCGCGCTGGGTGCGCCGGCGTCGCTGGTCGGTGTGACCGGCGATGACGAAGCCGCCGACAGCCTGAGCAACAGTCTCAAGGGCGCGGGTGTGCGTGCGCTGTTTCAGCGCATTGCGCATCAACCGACCATCGTCAAACTGCGGGTCATGAGTCGCCACCAGCAATTGCTGCGTATCGACTTTGAAGAACCGTTCGCCACCGATGCCCTGGCCCTGGCCTCGCAGGTCGATGACCTGCTGGAAGGCATCAAAGTGCTGGTGCTGTCGGACTACGGTAAAGGCGCGCTGAAAAACCATCAGGTGCTGATCCAGGCCGCACGTGCCAAAGGCATTCCGGTGCTGGCCGATCCGAAGGGCAAGGATTTCTCGATCTACCGTGGCGCCAGCCTGATCACGCCGAACCTCAGCGAATTCGAAACCATCGTCGGCGGCTGTGCCGATGAGCACGAGTTGGTGAGCAAGGGCGCGACCCTGATGCACGACCTCGAGCTCGGCGCGTTGCTGGTGACCCGTGGCGAACACGGCATGACCCTGTTGCGCCCGGATCATCCGGCACTGCACTTGCCGGCACGTGCCCGTGAAGTGTTCGACGTCACCGGTGCCGGCGATACCGTGATTTCGACGTTGGCGGCAGCAATTGCAGCGGGCGAAGAACTGCCTCACGCGGTGGCGCTGGCCAATCTGGCGGCCGGCATTGTTGTTGGCAAACTCGGTACGGCGGCGATCAGCGCCCCGGAGCTACGCCGCGCGATTCAGCGTGAAGAAGGCTCCGAGCGTGGCGTGCTGGGGCTGGAGCAACTGCTGCTGGCGGTTGACGATGCCCGTGCGCACAACGAGCGGATCGTCTTCACCAATGGCTGCTTCGACATCCTCCATGCTGGCCATGTGACCTACCTGGAACAGGCGCGCGCGCAAGGCGATCGCCTGATCGTCGCGATCAACGATGACGCCTCGGTCAGCCGTCTGAAAGGGCCGGGTCGTCCGATCAACAGTGTCGACCGGCGCATGGCGGTACTCGCCGGTCTGGGCGCGGTGGATTGGGTGATCAGCTTCCCTGAAGGCACGCCGGAAAACCTGCTGCGCGAGGTCAAGCCGGATGTGTTGGTCAAGGGTGGCGATTACGGCATCGAGCAGGTGGTTGGCGCGGATATCGTGACCGCTTACGGCGGTACGGTGAAAGTGCTGGGGCTGGTGGAAAACAGCTCGACCACGGCGATTGTGGAAAAAATCCGCAAGTCCTGATGAAGGACAATTGTGGCGAGGGGATTTATCCCCGTTCGGCTGCGCAGCAGTCGTGAAACCGGTCACCGCGATTAATCTCAATCACCGCGGTCACGGGTTTTGGGGCGGCTTCGCCACCCAACGGGGATAAATCCCCTCGCCACAAGATTATGTGAAGATTTCAAATCGCTTTGCGCGGTACGATTTTTTTCAGCAGTTGCCTGGCCTTGCCGCGCAACCGCGCCAGACCAGTCGCCTTCTCCGGTGGCGTCAGTCCCTGCTGACGCAACCAGTCCTTCCAGCGAATCCGCTCATCGCGCACCAGCCAGCCCTCCTGGCGGGCAAAGCTTTCCGCCAGATACAAACCACGGGTACTCGCCGGGTACAGTTGATCCTTTTTCAGGGTGTACAACTCCGGCAACGGTTGGCCGTCCTGCAACGGCATCAGATAAAGATCCGGCCGCTTGCGATCCAGTCGCGCCACCAGTTGATCACCTTCCAGTCGTTCATCGACATGAAACAGGCTCAGGGATTTGGCTTCCTTGGGCACGTCCAGGCGCAGGTCGTAGATCAATTGCAATGATGCGGTCGGCAGATGCACATAGGCGCGTGGTCGTTCCAGCAATTGCAGATTGGCGCAGCGCACCGGCCGTGCAGACCCGGACAACGGGGTCAGGCGAAACGGCAAGGCCTCACGATAATGCAGGGCAGATGAGTAGGGCGCCGGCAGCCAGGTGTCGTTGAAACGCCCGCCGAGCCAGCCTTCAGGCGTTTCCAGCAAACACTCTTCAGCAATTTCCTGAATCGCCGTGTGCAGCGGAATGTTCAATTCGTGCGCCGGTACGTAGCCGGAAATCAGCTTGAGCACCACGTCGCCGCGATCTTGCCGGCGCTGGCGCACCAGCACCCAGTAGTCGCGATTCTGCCAATGCAGGGTCAGGCGCACCGACACACCGAGGTTGGCCAACTCCAGCGAGAAGCGCTCGGCATCGGCGACGCTCACCGGTTTGCGCCGCTGCAAGGTCTGGGCGAAGTTCAGCGGCATGCCGACGCTCTGGTAGGTCAGGCCTTCGGGCGTGGCTTCGACGAACAGCGGCAGGGTCTTGAAGTTGCTCGGGTTCTTTCTGATGAGCGTGCGCGGCATATCGGCTCCTGCTTAAGGCCGCGAAGCGGCGTCAGTGACCACGCAGGACCTGGGCTACGGTCGCAACGTTGTGGGCGAGGTGCAGCGGATTGATCGTGCCGACAATAGCACTGGCCACGCCAGGCTGCGCGAACAGCAACTCAAAACTGGCGCGCACCGGATCTACGCCCGGGCTCAGGCAAACGTGACCGCTGGCCAAGGCTTTTTTCACCAGAATGGCTTTGCCGTGGGCAGCAGCATAGTCAATGACAGCTTTCTCGTTTTGTTCGTTCAGATTGTAGGTGACCATCGCGCAATCGCCCTGCTCCAGTGCTTTCAGGCCACCCTCGACGGTTTTGCCGGAAAAGCCGAAGCCGCCAATCTTGCCCTCGGCCTTGAGCGCGGCGAGGGTTGCGTAAACCTCTTCGTGCTCGAGGATCGCCATGTCGTTGCCGTCGGAATGCACCAGCAGCAGATCGATAAAATCCGTTTCCAGACGTTTCAGGCTGCGCTCAACCGACATGCGCGTGTGCGCAGCGCTGAAGTCGTGGTGCGACACGCCATCGGCAAACTCCTCGCCGACCTTGCTGACAATCACCCAGTCCTGACGCTGACCGCGCAACAGAGGGCCGAGGCGTTCTTCGCTGCGACCGTAGGCCGGGGCGGTGTCGATCAGGTTGATGCCCAGTTCGCGCGCCTGGCGCAGCAACATCCGCGCTTCGTCGTCGCAGGGGATCTGAAAACCGTTGGGGTATTTCACGCCTTGGTCGCGGCCGAGTTTGACCGTGCCCAGGCCCAGCGGCGAAACCGTCAGACCGGTGCTGCCCAGTGGACGGTGGAAGTCGTGCAGGGTTGGAAGGCTCATGGCAGCAATTGCTCCCAGGCGGGAACGCCCATCGGTGGTTTCGGCAAGGCCGGCAATGGTTCGCTGGCTTGTGGCTGGATGCCGTCGCGCTCAAGAGAGGCGATCACACGGTCAGCGAAGTCCGGCGCCAGCGCCAATTTGGTCGGCCAGCCGACCAGCAACCGGCCCTGCTCGGCGAGGAAGGCGTTATCGGGGCGTGTCAGCCCGGTTTGCAGCGGTTCGGCGCGGTCGACGCGCAGGGTCGCCCATTGCGTGGTGCTGAGGTCGATCCACGGCAGCAACTGGGCGATTTCCTTTTGCGCGGTGGCGATCTGCTCGGCCGGTTCGCGGTGTACGCCTTCGCTTTCGGCGATGTCGCCGCCCATGTACCAGACCCACTGACCGTCAGCCGCCGGGTGCGTGGTCACGGTGATGCGCGGTTTGGTGCCGCCGCCCAGGCAGTGTGCGTACAGCGGTTTCAGGCCCGGGCCTTTGGCGATGATCATGTGCAGCGGCCGGCGTTGCATGGCCGGCTGGCTCAGGCCGAGGTCTTCAAGCAATTGCGCGGTACCGGCGCCGGCGCTGAGGACGATGCGCTGGGCGCGGATCTCGCGGCCGTCGACTTTCAAACCGACCAGCACGCCCGCTTCCAGCAGCGGCTCGATGGTTTGCCCGGCGAGCAGGCCATCACCGGCCAGATCGGCCAGGCGCTGGATCAGGCTCGGCACATCGACCACCAGTTCGGCGAGGCGGTAGACCTTGCCCTTGAAGCGTTTGTCTTGCAGGGCCGCCGGCAATTGCTCGCCCTTGACCTGATCGACGCGGCCGCGCACGGCTTTGCTGGCGAAGAAACTGGTGAGGTTGCCGGCGAGGGTGCCGGGCGACCACAGGTAGTGAGCTTCGGAGAGCAGGCGCACGCCGGACAGGTCCAGCTCGCCGTTGCCGGCCAGCGCTTCACGCCAGCGGCGCGGCATGTCGGCGATGGCTTCCGAGGCGCCGGTCAGCGCACCGTGCAGCGCGTACTTGGCGCCGCCGTGGATGATCCCCTGCGACTTCACACTCTGCCCGCCGCCGAGGCTGGCGCTTTCCACCAGCACGGTCGAAAAACCCTGACGGCGCAGACGCGCGTTCAGCCAGAGGCCGGCGACACCAGCGCCGACAATCAGAACGTCGGTGGAAATAACGGATGGCATGCAGCGACCTCAGGTGTTCAAGACGAGGGCGCAGTATACAGACTCGGGAAAGAGGGGGATTTGTCGATGATCAACAGAGGGAGCGCAAACCTGTAGGAGTGAGCCTGCTCGCGATGCGTTCTATCAGACGACATAAATGTTGAATGACAGATCGCTATCGCGAGCAGGCTCACTCCTACAGGGGGATGTGTTTTGTCTTTAGTGGCCGGCGGTTTTCGAGAACAGCTGGATGACGACGACGCCCAGCACGATCAAGGCCATCCCGAGCATCGCCGGGATATCCAGTTTCTGCCCGTAAATGAACAGCGCCGCAACACTGACCATCACGATGCCCATCCCGGCCCATACCGCGTAGGCCACGCCAACGGGAACGGTGCGCACCACCAGGATCAACATCCAGAACGCGATGGCGTAGCCCACGATCACCACCAGCAGAGGCAGCGGCGTGCTGAAGCCTTTGACCGCTTTCATCGAAACGGTGGCCATGACTTCGGCGCAAATAGCGATGGCAAGGTAGGCGTAGGCGTTCATGGGTATTCCTCAAGTGGAGCGTTACTGTCTGAGGTCGGCATTTTAGTGATTCTTCAGATGCGGTAAAGTCATTACCTATCTGTTTGAAAGATGGGTTGGGCGAGCAGCATGCAGTGGAATCTAGATCAATTACGCACATTTATCGCGGTCGCCGATCAACGCTCGTTCTCCGCCGTGGCGCGTCAGCAGCGCAAGGCGCAGTCGGCGATCAGCAGTGCTGTCGCGATGCTCGAGGACGATCTGGGCGTCAGCCTGTTCGAGCGAAGCAGCGGTCGTCAGCCAACCCTCACTGAAGCAGGTGAAGCGTTACTCGAAGAAGCGCGGGAAGTGCTGCGCCAGTGCGAACGCCTCAACGGCCGGGCCATGGCGATGATGCGCGGTCAGGAAGCGCAATTGCGCGTGGCGCAGGATGAAGCGATGCCGTATCAGGCGCTGGTGGAAAGCTTCGGCGCCCTGGCCGAACAATTTCCCAGCCTCGAAGTGCAACTGACCAGTGCCGCCCAGGGCGAAGTCGCGCGCAAACTGGTCGAGCGTCGTGCCGATCTCGGCTTGCTGTTCTATCACGATGAAATCCCCGAAGCGCTGGAGCGCCGAGTCCTTGGTAGCGTCGAAATGGTCACCGTCTGCGGGATCAATCATCCATTGGCGACGCAAAGCTACGTCACATGTCAGCAGATGGCGCAGCATCGGCAATTGTTGATGTCGACCCAAACCAGCGTCTACCCCGGCAACGAACCGGCCAGCCCGCAAGTCTGGCGCGCCGACAGCTACTACGTGATGGCCGAATGGCTGGTGCGCGATCTCGGTTGGGCGTGGTTGCCGCGCCACGTCGTGCAGTACTCGGCGTATCAAGGGTTGATGGTCGAACTCGACAGCGAATGGACGCCGCCGGCGCTGGTGGTGGAACTGGTCTGGCGCCGTGACGAGCCGCTTGGCCCGGCGGCGCGTTGGCTGGCGGAGCGTTTTGCCGTGCACTTGCGGGCGATCGGCGACAAAAGTCGATAAACTCCGCCGCCATGAATAGAACTCTGTACACCGCGCTGTTTTACCTGGGGCTGCCATTGGTGGCGATTCGGCTGTGGCTGCGGGCGCGCAAGGCGCCGGCGTATGCCAAGCGGATTGGCGAACGTTTCTCCTACGGCATGCCGACGCTGCAACCCGGCGGCATCTGGGTGCACGCGGTGTCGGTGGGCGAGAGCATCGCTGCGGCGCCGATGATCCGCGCTCTGCTGCAACGTTATCCACAACTGCCGATCACCGTAACCTGCATGACGCCGACCGGTTCGGAACGCATTCAGGCGCTGTTCGCCAATGAGCCGCGCATCCAGCATTGCTATCTGCCGTATGACTTGCCGTGTGCGGCGGCGCGGTTTCTTGATCGCGCACAGCCGAAACTGGCAGTGATCATGGAAACCGAACTGTGGCCCAACCACATTCATCAGTGCGCCAAGCGCGGGATTCCGGTGGCGCTGGCCAATGGACGCTTGTCCGAGCGTTCGGCACGCGGTTATGGGCGGTTCCGCAAACTGACGGCGCCGATGCTCGCCGAGATGAGCCTGTTTGCCGTGCAGACCGAAACCGAAGCCCAGCGCTTCCGGGATCTGGGCGCGCGCCCGGAGACGGTTGAGGTCACCGGTTCGATCAAGTTCGACCTGACCATCGACCCGCAACTGCTGCAACGTGCCGCTGAATTGCGTGGGCAATGGCAGGCGCTGGAGCGTCCGGTGTGGATCGCCGCCAGCACCCATGAAGGCGAAGACGAAGTGGTGCTCGATGCCCATCGCCGTTTGCTGGCCAATCACCCGGATGCGTTGCTGATTCTGGTGCCGCGTCATCCTGAGCGTTTCAACTCGGTGTTCGAACTGTGTCAGCGCGAAGGTTTTTCCACGCTGCGACGCTCGACAGGGGCGAATGTCGATGCGCAGACTTCTGTACTGCTCGGCGACACCATGGGCGAATTGCTGTTTCTGTATGCCTTGGCTGACAGCGCATTTGTCGGCGGCAGCCTGGTGGCTAATGGCGGGCACAATTTGCTGGAGCCCGCAGCCTTGGCGAAACCGGTGCTCAGCGGCCCGCACCTGTTCAACTTCCTCGACATCGCCGCGCAATTGCGTGAAGCCGGGGCGTTGTCAGAGGTCGATGATGCTGAAGGGCTGGCGGTGGAAGTGCAGCGTTTGTTCGAATTGCCGCGTGATGCGCAGCGCATGGCCGAGGCCGGGCTGGCGGTGATGCGCCGTAACCAGGGCGCGTTGCAGCGCTTGTTGGATGGCTTGGCGCGGCTGGTCAAATAGTCGCTTGGAATATTACTGTGGCGAGGGGATTTATCCCCGTTGGGTTGCGAAGCAGCCCCAAAACCATTCACCGCGGTGATTCAGCAAAACCCTGTTCACCGGTATTGCGACTGCTGCGCAGCCGAACGGGGATAAATCCCCTCGCCACAGGGGATTCATTCCAGATTGTTTATGGGCGGGCCTTGAGTTGTTCTTCTGCAGCCTTGGCCAGATCCGGCGGGAGGAAATCCTTGTCCGGGTTGTAGTCGGCTTTCAGATAACGGCGCAGATCTTCCAGATCCCCCGGATTCAGCGTCCCCGCCGCCTGCTTCAAGCGCAGGTTGTCGAGAATGTAGTCATACCGCGTGTTGTTGTAGTTGCGCACCGAGGTGTACAGCTGACGCTGCGCATCGAGCACGTCAACGATGTTGCGCGTGCCCACCTGATAACCGATTTCCGTGGCTTCCACCGCGCTCTGGTTGGAAATGATCGATTGCTTGCGCGCCTGCACCTGCTCAACGTCGGTGTTCACCGCGCGGTGCAGATTGCGGGTGTTCTCAACGATCTGCCGACGCAGCGATTCACGCTGCTGCTCGCTCTGATCCAGTTGCGCATACGACTGACGCACTTGCGAACTGGTCAGGCCGCCACTATAGATCGGGATGTTCAGCTGCAGTCCGACGGTGGTCTGTTCAACGTTGCCACCGTAAGGCGCACCGAACGAGTTCGGGTTGGCGAAACCGAGGGCGTCGTTGTCACCCTTTTCGTATTTGGCCACAGCATCGAGGGTCGGCAAGTGACCGGCCTTGCGCTGCTTCAAGGTCTCTTCGGCGGAACTGACGGCGTAGTTACTGGCCAGCAAATTCAGGTTCTGACGCGCCGCCGTATCAACCCACGATTTGGCATCGTTCGGCGCTGGCGGCAGGATAGGCAGTGAGTGGACGATGCCCTGAATCGAGTTGTACTGACGGTTGGTCAGGGTGATCAGCGCTTCAAACGCATCATCGACCTGACGCTGCGCCACAATGCGGTTGGCCCGTGCGGTGTCGTAGCTGGCTTGCGATTGCAGGACGTCGGTCTTGTCCGACAGGCCGACATCGAAGCGTTCGTTGGACTGGTCGAGCTGGCGCTTGAACGCGGCTTCTTCAGCCTTGGTCGAGGCCAGATTGTCCTGACTGCGCAGCACGTTGAAATAGCTTTCTGCCGATTGCAGGATCAGGTTCTGCTCGGTTGCCGACAGTTGCAGCGCGGCTTGCTCGTTGACGTCCTTGGCGGCCTGGTACTGGAACCAGCGATCGGCGCGGAACAGCGGCTGGGCGAGGGTCGCCTGATACGAGTGAGCGCTGCGGTTGGCGATGGCCGAAGGCTGATCGATCGAGGTGCGCACATTGGCGGTTTCGGCGCCGCCGGACAGGTTCGGCAGCAAGCCGGCGCGGGCCTGTGGCAGCACTTCTTTCTGTGCGCCGTACTGGGCGCGGGCGGCGGCCAGATCGGCGTTGTTGTCGACCGCTTCCTGATAGACGCTGACCAGATCGGTTTTGGTCGACAAGGGCGCTTCTGCTGCCCAGGCCATTGCGTTGGACGCACAAGACACGGCAACAGCCAGTGAGAGTTTGCGCAGCATGAGGCGATCCCTAGCATTAATATTATGGAAGTAATCCGGGCGCCAAAGGTAAGGCGCAGGCCCCACAGCGTCAAGGCGTGGCGGGGCAAAGCGAGTGTAGTTGCGCAAACCGATCACAACAATCGGCCCAACCTGTGTATTTGCGCCATTCATCATGGTGTTTGCTGCGGTGTTGGCGTTCTTTGCCGGTTGTGTCTAGACTGGCCGGGTTCTTGTCGGGGTGCCTTGCTATGAGGCTGAGATCGAATAATTTCGGATCCCGTTGAACCTGATCAGGTTAGCGCCTGCGTAGGGAACAAGATTTCTCGTCACCCGGCGAGTCCTCTTGTGCTTCGTCCGGGAAATTGTTCGACAATCGAACGCTCGACGACGATGCACAGCACCAGTCCTGGTGCGTCCGTGCCTTTCAGGTTCTGCTCCGACAATCCACTGCCTGGATGCTGTCTGGAGAGCCCGTGATGACTACAAAATCAAAAAACGCGATCAACCTGAGTGACTCGGCCAAGGTCGACGAGCAATCGGTCAAGCCGTTCACCCGTTCGCAAAAAGTCTACGTTCAGGGCTCCCGCCCGGACATCCGCGTGCCGATGCGCGAAATCAGCCTCGACGTGACGCCGACCGACTTCGGCGGTGAAATCAACGCGCCGGTCACCGTTTACGACACCTCAGGCCCGTACACCGATCCGAACGTGGTGATCGATGTGCGCAAAGGTCTGGGCGATGTGCGTTCGGCGTGGATCGATGACCGTGGCGACACCGAGCGCCTGCCAGGCCTGAGCTCGAACTTCGGCCAACAACGTCTCGCCGATGCCGAGTTGACCAAGCTGCGTTTCGCCCACGTCAACAACCCGCGCCGCGCGAAGGCCGGGGCCAACGTCAGCCAGATGCACTACGCCCGTAAAGGCATCATCACCGCCGAGATGGAATACGTCGCCATCCGCGAAAACATGAAGCTGCAAGAGGCCCGCGCTGCCGGCCTGTTGACGCAACAACACGCCGGGCACAGCTTCGGCGCGAGCATCCCGAAAGAAATCACTGCCGAATTCGTCCGCGAAGAAATCGCCCGTGGCCGCGCAATCATTCCGGCCAACATCAACCACGTCGAACTGGAACCGATGATCATCGGCCGTAACTTCCTGGTGAAGATCAACGGCAACATCGGCAACAGCGCGCTGGGTTCTTCGATCGAAGAAGAAGTGGCGAAACTGACTTGGGGCATTCGCTGGGGTTCGGACACCGTGATGGACTTGTCCACCGGTAAACACATTCACGAAACCCGCGAGTGGATCATCCGCAACTCGCCAGTGCCGATCGGCACCGTGCCGATTTATCAGGCGCTGGAAAAAGTCAATGGCGTCGCCGAAGACCTGACCTGGGAGCTGTTCCGCGACACGCTGATCGAGCAGGCCGAGCAGGGCGTCGACTATTTCACCATCCACGCCGGCGTACTGCTGCGCTACGTGCCGCTGACCGCCAAGCGCGTGACCGGCATCGTCTCCCGTGGCGGTTCGATCATGGCCAAGTGGTGCCTGGCGCACCATAAAGAGAACTTCCTCTACACCCACTTCGACGAAATCTGCGAAATCATGAAGGCCTACGACGTCAGCTTCTCGCTGGGCGACGGCCTGCGTCCGGGCTCGATTGCCGACGCCAACGACGAAGCGCAATTCGGTGAACTGGAGACCTTGGGCGAGCTGACCAAGATCGCCTGGAAGCATGACGTGCAATGCATGATCGAAGGCCCGGGCCACGTGCCGATGCAGTTGATCAAAGAGAACATGGACAAGCAGCTGGAGTGCTGCGACGAGGCGCCGTTCTACACCCTCGGCCCGCTGACCACCGACATCGCGCCGGGCTATGACCACATCACCTCGGGTATCGGTGCGGCGATGATCGGCTGGTTCGGTTGCGCGATGCTTTGCTACGTGACGCCGAAGGAACACTTGGGCCTGCCGAACAAGGATGACGTGAAGACCGGGATCATCACTTACAAGATTGCGGCGCATGCGGCGGACTTGGCCAAAGGGCATCCGGGCGCACAGATTCGCGACAACGCCTTGAGCAAGGCGCGTTTCGAATTCCGTTGGGAAGACCAGTTCAACCTCGGTCTGGATCCGGACACCGCGCGTTCGTATCACGATGAAACCCTGCCGAAGGACTCGGCCAAGGTCGCGCACTTTTGTTCGATGTGCGGGCCGAAATTCTGCTCGATGAAGATCACTCAGGAAGTCCGCGAATACGCGGCCAACCAGCGGATCGACGCGGTTGACGTGGACGTCGCCCAAGGCCTGGCGGAACAGGCCGAGCGGTTCAAGAAGGAAGGCAGTCAGCTGTACAAAAAGGTTTGACCCCGTACTGATCGTTCCCACGCTCCGCGTGGGAATGCAGCCCGTGACGCTCCGCGTCACTGGACGCGGAGCGTCCCTAGAGGCATTCCCACGCAGAGCGTGGGAACGATCACACAACAACAAATGTCCCTCTGAGATAACACCCTTGAGCATTCAACCCAGCACTTATTCCCCCGACCTCGCCGTGCCCGCCGACAAGCGTGTATTCGGCGGTCGCGATCTGTTTTCCCTGTGGTTCTCCCTCGGCATCGGCCTGATGGTCTTGCAGACCGGCGCCTTGCTCGCGCCAGGGCTGGGCCTGTCCGGATCGCTGCTGGCGATTTTCCTTGGCACGCTGGTCGGCGTTCTGCTGCTGGCCGCTGTCGGCGTGATCGGCAGCGACACCGGCCTGTCGTCGATGGCTGCCCTCAAACTCAGCCTAGGCAGCAAAGGCGCAAGCCTGCCGGCGCTGCTCAATTTGCTGCAACTGATCGGTTGGGGCTCGTTCGAAATCATCGTCATGCGTGACGCCGCCAGCCTGCTCGGCACTCGGGCGTTCAGCGAAGGTTCGCTGTGGTCGAACCCGGTGTTGTGGACGCTGTTTTTCGGCGCATTGGCGACCTTGCTAGCGGTCAGCGGCCCGCTGACCTTCGTGCGGCAGATCCTGCGCAAGTGGGGCATCTGGCTGCTGCTGGCAGCGTGCATCTGGCTGACCTGGAACCTGTTCGCCAAAGCCGATCTGGCGGATCTCTGGTCGCGTGCCGGTGACGGTTCGATGCCATTCGCCGTGGGTTTCGACATTGCCATCGCGATGCCGCTGTCGTGGCTGCCGCTGATCGCCGATTACTCGCGTTTCGGCAAGCGTGCGAAAAATGTCTTCGGTGGCACTGCGGTCGGTTTCTTCATCGGCAACTTCTGGCTGATGAGCCTTGGCGTCGCCTACACCCTGGCCTTCGCACCGAGCGGTGAGGTCAATGCGTTGCTGTTGGCCTTGGCTGGCGCCGGTCTGGGCATTCCGCTGTTGTTGATTCTGTTGGATGAGTCGGAAAACGCCTTCGCCGACATTCACTCGGCAGCGGTTTCGAGCGGGATTCTGTTGCGCCTGAAAGTCGAGCATCTGGCCTTGGCCATCGGCGTGATCTGCACGCTGATCGCCCTGCTGGCGCCGTTGGCGCAGTACCAGAATTTCCTGCTGTTGATCGGTTCGGTGTTTGCGCCGCTGTTCGGCGTGGTGCTGGTGGATCACTTCATTCTGCGCAAGCGCAGTGCTCAGGTCGCGTCAGCCGCATTGCGCTGGCCGGCATTGTTGGCGTGGCTGGGTGGCGTGAGCACCTACCACTTGCTGGCGAATCTGTATCCGGATGTCGGCGCAACCCTGCCGGCGCTGGTGCTGGCAGGGCTGTTGCAGCTAGTGCTCGGTCGGGCCTTCAGTTACGGCCGGGAAACAGCTCAGGCTTGAGAATGCCGTTCAGACGCGGATAAGGAATCTTCAGTTCGACGTGGCCCAGCGCATAAGGCGCAATAGTGGTCACGTCGTACTTGAGGATCACGCCGCCATAGGTCAGCGCCACGTTCGGGGTTTTCACGAACGGCCAGTTCTTCACGAACTCCGCTTCCTGATCGAGCTTGGTGCTGATCAACCAGCTGTTGTGCGCGACCTGCGCCGCCTTCCAGAACGCCTCTTCCTGACCCGGCATCAGCATGTCGGACAGGTTCAGTACCTTGTGCTGCTGGCGCGAATAGTTGATGAAACCACGGCCCGGTGTGCCATGCGCGCCGCCGGTGTCGAGGTAGCTCGACAACTCGATGATCACCAAGCCGTCATGCTGCTCGCGTACTTTCGCTTGCAGGTAGCTGCTGTTGCGCGGGCCGGCACTGGCCAGAAACTGCTCGCGATAGGCCGCCAGGGTTGGCGCTACCGGTGCATTTTTCTCGGTGCGGGTCATTTGCAGCAGACGTTTTTCGATGATGCCGTCCAGCGCAGGTTCTGCCGGGAAGCGCAGGGTGTCGATGTTCACCAGCGGGCAATCAGGGTTGGAACAGCCGGGTTTCAGTTGTTCCGAGGCGTCGCGGGTGGTCTCCAGCGGCGTGCGGTAGTTGGGCTGGAACAGGCTGGCGCAGGCGCCCAGAGTCAGGGCGATGGCGGCCACGGAGGCAATTTTGAAAAGCGACATGGGCGTCCTTTCGAAAGCAAGGGAAGGCAAAAAGATATCCGCTTCGACTCTCGCAGAAGCAGTCAGTTCGCCACTAAGCTAATTAGAGTGGGTTTCGCCTCCACCGTCCATCCCGCTGACGGTAAAGGGGCTGCATCAAACGGTGCGGGCGCGTTAGGATGGCGCGAAGTCGAGGTTGCCAATCACACAGCAACCTCGTAATGGATCTGCAGTAAAGAGGATGCTCATGACTGATTTTGCCAACGCCATTCCGACCGCCGTCGATATCGTGCGGCGCGAAAAATGCTACGAGGGCTTTTACAAGCTCGACCGTGTGCACCTGCGCCATGAATTGTTTGCCGGTGGCATGAGCCGCGAGATCAACCGTGAAGTGTTCGTGCGCCACGATGCCGTGTGCGTGCTGCCCTACGATCCGCAGCGCGACGAAGTGGTGCTGATCGAGCAGTTTCGCATCGGCGCCATGGGCAAGACCGACAACCCGTGGCTGGTCGAACTGGTCGCTGGTCTGATCGACAAGGATGAACAACCGGAAGAAGTTGCTCACCGCGAGGCGCAGGAGGAAGCTGGGCTGGACATCAAGGCCCTGTGGCCGATGACCAAATATTTCCCGTCGCCGGGCGGCAGCAACGAGTTCGTGCATTTGTACTTGGGGCGTTGCAGCACCGAAGGCGCAGGCGGCCTGCATGGCCTGGAAGAAGAGGCAGAAGATATCCGCGTCACGGTCTGGGCCTTTGAAGATGCCTTGCAGGCCGTCCGTGATGGACGCATTGCCAATGCGGCGAGCATCATCGCCTTGCAGTGGCTGGCGCTGAACCGCGCCGAAGTGAGGGGGCTATGGTTGTAAACAAGTTGCGCGATCGTTATCGAGTCGACCTCGCGGGGCTGCAAGCCGCCTGCGAGGCCAACTACGCGCGCCTGATGCGACTGCTGCCGGACATGCGCAACGAACCCGAGGCGCGGCGCATCGCCGTGACCCAGGGCGAGCAGATGCTCGGCGTGCTGGCCCTCGAAGTGTTGCAGGCCTGTCCTTACACCACCACGTTGCAGGTACGTCAGGAACACAGCCTGCCGTGGCTGCCGGTGCCGCAACTGGAAGTTCAGGTCTATCACGACGCGCGCATGGCCGAAGTGGTCAGCGCCGAACATGCACGGCGCTTTCGCGGCATCTATCCTTACCCTAACGCGGCGATGCACCAGCCGGATGAAAAGGCTCAGCTCAATCTGTTCCTGGGGGAATGGCTGAGCCATTGCCTGGCATTGGGGCATGAGTACGAAGTCGTACGCTAGTTGTGAACTGTGTCCGGTTAGGCGGTTTCCTCTTTCACTGATCCCCCAGCATAATTGCGGCACTTGATCGATTCCGTGCTCTTGCCTTGGGAGAACGCCTTGCCGAGCGTATCCACGTTGACCCCCGCCGATTCGGCGCTGCTGGTGCAGTTGTCCGACAGCCATCTGTTCGCGGAAGCGGACGGTACGCTGCTGGGCATGAACACCCGCGAGAGCCTGCAAAAGGTCATCGAGCTGGTGTTGGGCCAGCAGCCGCAGATCGACCTGATTCTGGCCACCGGGGATATTTCCCAGGACGGCACGCTGGAGTCGTACCAGCAGTTTCGCCAGATCAGCGCGCAGATCGATGCGCCCGCGCGCTGGATTCCCGGTAATCACGATGAACCGCTTATCATGGCGCAGGCCGCCGTGCAGAGCTCGCTGCTGGAACCGGTGGTGGATATCGGCAACTGGCGCGTGACGATGCTTGATTCGGCTGTACCCGGCTCAGTGCCAGGGTATTTGCAGGATGATCAGCTGCAACTGCTGGCCCGCTCGCTGAGCGAAGCGCCGCAGCGGCATCATCTGGTGTGCTTCCACCATCATCCGGTGTCGATCGGTTGCGCGTGGATGGAGCCGATCGGTTTACGCAATCCTGAAGCGTTTTTCGAGGTGCTGGATCGTTTTCCACAAGCGCGCGCGGTGCTGTGGGGGCACGTGCATCAGGAGATTGATCGCGAGCGTAACGGCGTGCGCTTGATGGCTTCACCTTCGACGTGCATTCAGTTCGAGCCGGGCAGTGAAGACTTCAAGGTCGGTGAGCAGGCGCCGGGGTATCGCTGGTTGCGGTTGTTACCGGATGGTCGCCTGGAAACCGGCGTCGAACGCGTCATCAATTTCGCCTTCACCGTCGACTACGGCTCCAACGGATATTGATAATCCCTGTAGGAGCTGCCGCAGGCTGCGATCTTTTGATCTTCAAAAACAATCAAAAGATCGCAGCCTGCGGCAGCTCCTACAGGATGCAGGCAGGGGGCATTTGTATGGCCCATCCTGCCCTGACTCCCTGTAAACTCCGCTATCTTTTGCCGACACTCAGGGAGCTCAAATGTCCGGTTCGATCCTCTATATCCACGGTTTCAACAGCGCTCCGGCCTCGAAAAAGGCCTGTCAGCTGGTGACGGTGATGGAGCAACTGGGTTTGAGCGATCAACTGCGTGTGCCGGCCCTGCATCATCATCCGCGCGAAGCCATCGGTCAGTTGGAGCAGGCAATCGCCGAGCTGGGCAGCCCATTGCTGGTGGGAAGCTCCCTCGGCGGCTACTATGCGACTCACCTGGCCGAGCGCCATGGCCTGAAAGCCCTGCTGGTCAACCCGGCGGTCAGCCCGCACCGGATGTTCGACGGCTATCTGGGCACGCAGAAAAACCTGTATACCGATGAAACCTGGGAATTGACCCTCGACCATGTAACGGCCCTGGCCGAGCTGGAAGTGCCAGCACCTGTGGACGCCCAGCGCTATCAGGTATGGTTGCAGACCGGCGATGAAACACTGGATTATTGCCTCGCCCAGCAGTATTACCGCGCCTGTGCCTTGCGCATTCAGGCCGGCGGCGACCACAGTTTCCAAGGCTTTGCCGGTCAATTGCCGGCGTTGCTGAGTTTTGCCGGCATTGGTGCCGATGTGTATCAGGCAATCGATTTCACCGCACTGTGAAGTCTTGCCCCTATTTCATGAATGACTGACGACGAGACCCTATGGCCACTCCCAGCGCTAGCTCTTATAACGCCGACGCCATCGAAGTCCTCTCGGGCCTCGACCCGGTGCGCAAACGCCCCGGCATGTACACCGACACCAGTCGGCCGAACCACCTCGCCCAGGAAGTCATCGACAACAGCGTCGACGAAGCCCTGGCCGGCCACGCCAAATCGGTGCAGGTCATCCTGCACGCCGACCACTCGCTGGAAGTCAGTGACGACGGCCGTGGCATGCCGGTCGACATCCACCCGGAAGAGGGCGTGTCGGGCGTCGAACTGATCCTCACCAAACTCCACGCGGGCGGCAAGTTTTCCAACAAGAACTACCAGTTCTCCGGCGGTCTGCACGGCGTGGGTATTTCCGTGGTCAACGCCTTGTCGACCGAAGTCCGGGTGCGCGTGAAGCGTGATGGCAACGAATACCAGATGACGTTCGCCGATGGCTACAAGGCCACCGAGCTGGAAACCGTCGGCGCCGTCGGCAAGCGCAACACCGGCACTAGCGTGTACTTCGCGCCGGACCCGAAATACTTCGACTCACCGAAATTCTCCATCAGCCGCCTCAAGCACGTGCTCAAGGCCAAGGCTGTGTTGTGCCCTGGCCTGTTGGTCAGCTTCGAAGACAAAGGCACTGGCGAGAAAGTCGAGTGGCATTACGAAGACGGTTTGCGCTCCTATCTGGTCGACGCCGTCAGCGAATTCGAACGCCTGCCGAACGAGCCGTTCTGCGGCGCTTTCGCCGGTAATAAAGAAGCCGTCGACTGGGCGCTGCTGTGGCTGCCGGAAGGTGGCGACGCGGTGCAGGAAAGCTACGTCAACCTGATCCCGACGGCGCAGGGCGGCACCCACGTCAACGGTTTGCGTCAGGGCCTGCTCGATGCGATGCGCGAATTCTGCGAATTCCGCAGTCTGCTGCCACGCGGCGTGAAGCTGGCGCCGGAAGACGTCTGGGAGCGCATCGCTTTCGTCCTGTCGATGAAAATGCAGGAGCCGCAATTCTCCGGCCAGACCAAAGAGCGTCTGTCGTCCCGTGAAGCGGCGGCGTTCGTTTCCGGTGTGGTCAAGGATGCGTTCAGCCTGTGGCTCAACGCCAACCCGGAAACCGGTCTGGCCCTGGCTGAACTGGCGATCAACAACGCCGGCCGTCGTCTCAAGGCAAGCAAGAAAGTCGAGCGCAAACGCGTCACCGCAGGTCCAGCATTGCCGGGCAAACTGGCGGATTGCGCCGGGCAGGATCCGATGCGTTCCGAGCTGTTCCTCGTCGAAGGTGATTCCGCCGGTGGTTCCGCCAAGCAAGCGCGGGACAAGGAGTTCCAGGCGATCCTGCCGTTGCGCGGCAAGATCCTCAACACTTGGGAAGTCGACGGCAGCGAAGTTCTGGCCAGTCAGGAAGTGCACAACATCGCCGTGGCCATCGGTGTCGATCCGGGCGCGGCGGACATGAGTCAGCTGCGCTACGGCAAGATCTGCATCCTCGCCGACGCCGACTCCGACGGTCTGCACATTGCGACCTTGCTGTGCGCGTTGTTCGTCCAGCATTTCCGCCCGCTGGTGGATGCCGGTCACGTCTACGTCGCCATGCCGCCGCTGTACCGCATCGACTTGGGCAAAGAAATTTACTACGCCCTCGACGAAGCCGAGCGCGACGGTATTCTCGACCGTCTGGTTGCCGAGAAGAAACGCGGCAAACCGCAGGTCACCCGATTCAAAGGTCTGGGTGAAATGAACCCGCCACAGCTGCGCGAAACCACCATGGACCCGAACACTCGGCGTCTGGTGCAACTGACGCTGGGCGAAGACTACGCCGAGACCTCGGAAATGATGGACATGCTGCTGGCGAAGAAACGCGCCGGCGACCGCAAAACCTGGCTCGAATCCAAAGGCAACCTCGCCGAGGTGCTGACCTGATGCAGTTTGGCTGGGCCTTGGCGGGTGCGTTGCTGCTGAGTTCAATGACCGTGTCGGCCGAGCCGATACAAGAACTGCGCCTGCTCGCCGAGCATCCGGTCGACGGCATGCGCGGCGGCAACCTCTCTGGGCTGGCGCTGTGCGGCAACGAACTGTGGACAGTGTCCGATCGCGATGACGATCAGATCTACCGTCTGAAGACGGCCGATCAGGTCTGGCAAGCCGAAACGGTGCGCATCGATGTCCCGCCCGTGCCGGACAGTGGTCTGCCGTGGGGTATCAGCTCGCGCACCTGGGCCGCCTCGTTCATCCGTGGCGGTGATCTGGATTTCGAAGGCATCACCTGCGACAACGCTGGCAATCGTTTCATCGTCAGCGAGGCCCATGCCGCCGTGCTGCAAGTGCCGCCACAAGGCCCGGCGTCATGGTTGAAAATCTCGCCGATGCTGGTGAAAGAAGCCCGCGCCAGTGGCATGTTGTTGCACTTCAATGCGCTGTTCGAAGGCTTGGCGATCAACCCTGCAGGCGATCAGTTATGGCTCGCTGCCGAGCGCGAGCGCCGGGGGCTGCTGAAGATCAAGCGTCAGCAAACGGTCTGGGATTGTGACGGTGCTTGTGTGTTGCTCAGCGAAGCCGGCGTCGAAATGCAGCCACCGCAGTTCCCCAAGGCCCGCGCCGTCACCCGCGACTTCGCTGATCTGTCACTGTTCAACGGCAGGCTGTTCACCCTTGAGCGCAATGCGTTTCAGATTTGCCGCCGTGATGCGGTGACCGCCAAAGTCGAACAATGCTGGTCGTACGCTGAAGATGCCCTGCAGCCACAGCGCCTGTATTCACAAGCCTATGGCCTGGCGGAAGCGCTGGTGGTGGATGCGCAGGGTGCGTGGATCGGTATCGACAACAATGACGGCGCGCGCGCCGACGGCGAAAAGCGCCCGATCATCTGGCGCTTCGCCGCACCTGACGGTGGCTGGAGCGCCAAGCCGTGAAGGGGCGCTGCGGCAAAGTAATCCGGTGCCAAGGGCAATCCCTGCAATACTTCCGTGAGGAACATCACGAAAGACATTGGAGTGTCAGGGATGAACATCAGGCAAGGTATTGCTGCTACTTGTGTAATTTGGTCGTCGTTCGCGTTGGCCGGGGATCCTGAATTGCATCTGCTTTCAGAACACCCTGTCGACGGCATGCGCGGCGGTAATCTGTCGGGGCTGGCCCTGTGCGGCGAGCATCTGTGGACAATATCGGACCGCGACGACGATCGGATCTATCGGCTCGATTCCCGGGCAGATGTCTGGAAGGCTGAAGCGGTGGCGATCAATGTCCCGCCGGTACCGGCCGATGCCGGGCGTACGCTGGCGATGAAGATTCATACGCTGTACCGCTCGCTGGTGCGCAACGCCGCCCTCGACTTTGAAGGCATCAGTTGCGATGACGCGGGAAATCGTTACATTCTCAGCGAAACCTATTCAGCGTTGCTGCAAGTCACCCCGCAGGGCCAGACGTCGTGGCTCAACATTGCGCCGCAGATGGTAGAAGAGGCGCGCAAGGCGGGCATGTTGCTGCATGCCAATGCCCTGTTTGAGGGGCTGGCGATATCAGGTGCCGGCAACGACATCTGGCTGGCTGGCGAGCGGCAGAAAAGGGGCTTGGTGCACATTGCAAAACCCAAGGGCAAATGGGCCTGCGCGCCAGTCTGCGTGACCCTGAGTGAAGGGGGGCTCGCGCCGCAGCCGCCACAGTTTCCTGGCTCGACGCCGGTAGAGATGGATTTTTCCGATATTTCACTGTTCAACGGCAAACTGTTTTTGCTTGATCGCAATGCCTTCAAGGTCTGTCGGCATGCGTTGAGTGGTGCTCAGGAGCGGTGCTGGTCATTTGCTGCCGATGCACTGGTTGCACATCGGCAATACCCCGGCCGGCATGGATTGACCGAAGCGCTGATTGTCGACGACAAGGGCGCCTGGATCGGCACCGACAACAATGGCGTTGTGCGCAACGATGGCGAGGCACGCCCGACTGTCTGGCGGTTTGCCGTCCCTGCAGGTGGCTGGAATGGCTGAACATGAGTGAGCAACCCCCGGGCAAGCGCGCCGGTCGGGTGCTGATGATTATGGCCTGGTGCGCGGCGCTGTTTCTGGCGACGCGCTTTTTTGGCCAGTGGGAGCAACGCCAGCAGAACCCGAACGTGGTAGTCAGTTCGGAACAGGGCGAAGGTTTTATCGAAGTGAAGCTGGCCGGCAACGCCCAAGGGCACTTTGTCGCCAGCGGCCAGATCAACGGCGAGCCGGTGGAGTTCATGCTCGACACCGGCGCAACCGATGTGGCGATCCCGGCGGATCTGGCCAAACGCTTGAAGCTGGAAGAAGGTTTCGGTGTGACCCTGAGCACGGCCAACGGCCTGAGCCAGGGCTATCGGACCAAAATTGCCCGTCTGCAACTGGGCGACATCGTGCTGCGGGACGTCCGCGCACTGGTGGCGCCTGGGCTGCATGGCGATCAGGTGCTGCTCGGCATGAGCGCCTTGAACAAACTTGAATTTACTCAGCGCGGTGGCACCATGTTGCTGCGCCAGACAACGAACCGATGAGGCCTGCATGAGCAATCCCCTTGATCTCAGCCTGGACGGTGTAGAACGCCGGTCGCTGGCTGACTTCACCGAAAGTGCCTACCTCAATTACTCCATGTACGTGATCATGGACCGTGCCCTGCCGCATATCGGCGATGGTCTGAAACCGGTACAGCGTCGCATCATTTATGCGATGAGCGAGTTGGGGCTGGACGCCGATTCCAAGCACAAGAAATCCGCGCGTACCGTCGGTGACGTGCTCGGTAAATTCCACCCGCACGGCGACTCGGCGTGCTACGAAGCGATGGTGCTGATGGCCCAGCCGTTCAGCTATCGCTACACGCTGGTCGACGGCCAGGGTAACTGGGGGGCGCCGGACGATCCGAAGTCCTTCGCCGCCATGCGTTACACCGAAGCGCGTTTGTCGCGTTATTCCGAAGTCTTGCTCAGCGAGCTGGGCCAAGGCACTGCCGACTGGGGCCCGAACTTCGACGGCACCCTGCAGGAACCGCTGGTGCTGCCGGCGCGTCTGCCGAACATCCTGCTCAACGGCACCACTGGTATTGCCGTGGGCATGGCCACCGACGTGCCGCCGCACAACCTGCGCGAAGTCGCCACTGCGTGCGTGCGTCTGCTCGATGAGCCGAAAGCCACGGTCGAGCAGCTGTGCGAGCATATTCAGGGGCCGGACTACCCGACCGAAGCGGAAATCATCACGCAGCGCGCCGACCTGCTGAAAATGTACGAAACCGGCAAGGGCTCGGTACGCATGCGCGCCGTGTACCACGTCGAGGACGGCGACATCATCGTCACCGCGCTGCCGCACCAGGTCTCCGGCGCGAAAGTGCTGGAGCAGATCGCCGCGTTGATGCAGGCGAAACCGTCGAAAGCCCCGCAGATCGCTGACCTGCGTGACGAATCGGACCACGAAAATCCGTGCCGCATCGTCATCATTCCGGTCAACAGCCGCGTCGATCACGAAGCGCTGATGCAGCACCTGTTCGCCAGCACCGAGCTGGAGTCGACCTATCGGGTCAACGTCAACATCATCGGTCTGGACGGTAAGCCGCAGCTGAAAAACCTCCGCGCCTTGCTGGTCGAGTGGCTGGAATTCCGCGTGCTGACCGTGCGTCGCCGCCTGCAATTCCGCCTCGACAAGGTCGAGCGTCGTCTGCACCTGTTGGACGGTTTGTTGATTGCCTACCTCAACCTGGATGAAGTGATCCACATCATCCGTACCGAGGAACACCCGAAAGCCAAGCTGATCGAGCGTTTCGCTCTCAGCGAGATTCAGGCTGACTACATCCTCGATACCCGTCTGCGTCAGTTGGCGCGACTGGAAGAGATGAAGCTGCGCGACGAGCAGGACGAACTGCTCAAGGAACAAGCCAAACTGCAAGCGCTGCTGGGCAGCGAAGCCAAGTTGAAAAAACTGGTGCGCACCGAGCTGATCAAGGACGCCGAAACCTATGGCGACGACCGCCGTTCGCCAATCGTCGAGCGTACCGAAGCCAAAGCGTTGACCGAGCACGACCTGCTGCCGAACGAGAAAGTCACCGTGGTGTTGTCGGAAAAGGGCTGGATCCGTTCGGCCAAGGGCCACGAGATCGACGCCACCGGCCTGTCGTACAAGGCTGGCGACGGCTTCAAGACCTCGGCGGCGGGGCGTTCCAACCAGTCAGCCGTGGTGATTGACTCCACCGGCCGTAGCTATTCGGTCGCCGCGCATACGCTGCCGTCGGCGCGTGGCCAGGGCGAGCCGTTGACCGGTCGTCTGACGCCGCCACCGGGTGCGACTTTCGAATGCGTGTTGATGCCGGAAGACGATGCGTTGTACGTGATCGCTTCCGACGCCGGTTATGGTTTCGTCGTCAAAGGCGAAGACCTGCAAGCCAAGAACAAGGCCGGTAAAGCCCTGTTGAGCCTGCCGAACAACGCCAAGGTGATCGCGCCGCGCCCGGTGGCCGATCGTGAGCACAACTGGCTGGCTTCGGTCACGACCGAAGGTCGCCTGCTGATCTTCAAAATCAGCGATCTGCCACAATTAGGCAAGGGCAAAGGCAACAAGATCATCGGTATTTCCGGTGAACGTGTGGCCAGTCGCGAAGAATATGTCACGGACATCGCCGTTATTCCGGAAGGCGCCACGTTGGTGTTGCAGGCCGGAAAACGAACCTTGTCGCTGAAGGCCGATGACCTCGAACACTACAAAGGTGAGCGTGGACGTCGCGGCAACAAGCTTCCAAGGGGCTTCCAGAGAGTGGATGCGCTGCTCGTCGAAAACCTCAATTAGGCGCCCTAGAGCGTTCGATCTACGATTTAACGCGTAGATCGACGCTTTGGCGCTGGAGTCGGAACGCATATTCACGGATGATATGGCCTTTCCAAGCGCCGGCGTGGCCGAGCGTTCTTCATATTTATTGAGTATTTTCACTGTGGTCAGCCTTGTGGCGGCCACCTGGACGGGATGATGACTGCTCTGCGCCTTCCACTTATTTTGTTACTCGCCGGCGTTCTTGGCCTGGCGGGTTGCAGCGTTCACCAGCCGGTGTCGCTGTATCAACTGGACAGCGGAAGTCCGGTTCAGCCTGCGCAAAGCGCAGGCATGGCGGTTTTGTTGGGCCCGGTGGTCGTCGCTGACTACTTGCAACGTGAAACACTGCTGCAACGTCAACCGGATGGCAGCCTGCAAGCGGCGACCGATGGTCGTTGGGCTGGCAGCCTTTCGTCGGATATCGATCAATTGCTGATGCGTCAGGTCGCCGGTCATCTGGACAGCCAACGTGTGGTGCTGGCACCGGCCACCAGCGGGTTTACCCCGGATGTGCAGGTGTTGTTGACCATCACGCGTCTGGATTCCGGCGTGAAACAGCCGGCGATTCTTGATGCGCAGTGGCGCTTGATCGACCGCCGTGGTCAGGTGCGTGATAACCGCATTGTTCATCTGCAAGAGTTGCACGCTGGCAGCACGGCTTCGCAGGTTCAGGCGCAGGGGATTTTGTTGCAGCGTCTGGCCGAGCAATTGTCGGTAGCGCTGAAACCATTGGCCAACCAGCCTCCGGTCGCTGAAGCACCGCGTAAATCGGCACCGAAGCCAGCAGCACCGGCGGCGGAAGCCGAGAAGCAGCCCAAGATCCCGATGGCATCGCCGATTCGTACGGACATGGAAGTGTTTCGCTTCTAAGCCTGGATCGAGTCAGAACAGAGCCCGCCTTGTGCGGGCTTTGTTGTGTCTGGAGGGCGGAGATCTTTTTCGTCAGTGCTGGCCCTATCGCGAGCAGGCTCACTCCTACAGGGGATTGTGAGCGAAACATTACCCCTGTAGGAGCTGCCGCAGGCTGCGATCTTTTCGGCCACAAAAAAGCCCGCAGACAATCGATTGTCTGCGGGCTTCTGTGTTTCAGGCCTGTGGCTTACGCCCGGCGTTCATGCATCCGCGCCAATTGCCGCTCCAGCATCGACGGATAAGGCTCCATCAACCGCTCCACGCAGCACGCGCCTTCAGGGCTGGCGATCGGGCGGATCCGCGCACGCTGGCGGATCAGCGCGTCGTCACCGATCTTGCGTTCAACCAGCAACAGGTTGCGGCTGTGTTGCGACAGGGCCAGAGCATCCTGCGCCGAATCGGTCAGCAGCAGATCGATCTGGCTCAAACCGAACAACTCATCGCCCAACGTCAGGCCCAACTGCAATTGCAGGGTGATGCCGCTGTCCGCGACTTCAATCTGCAACTGATGACCCAGCGCCCGCAGCAGCTCGCCGCAGCAGATTGCATTGGTCAGGTAATCGTCGCCGCTGTCTTCGGTGTGGAACAGCATCAGCGTGCTGCCGTCGTTCAAGGTTTCGATTTCGCCCTGATACAGCGAAGCGGCCTGATCGAGGCAGTCGCGATAACGCTCCAGCAGCTCTTCCAGGCGTGCGCGCGGCAGGCGTCGCAGTTGCTCTTGCGAACCCAGTTGCACAGCGAGCACGGCGCTGTGTTGCGGCACGCTCGGGGTGGCTTTGCGCAGAGTCGGGTGCGGGGCCTGATCGAGCGATTCGTCGCGCAGGTCGGCAAACGCGTCGTCGTCATCGTCGTCTTCAACGGTGCTGACTACATGACGAGGCGTCGGTTTTTGCGCGGCCATCGGACGGCTTTCATCGAAGCTCGGATCGCGCAGGTTGCGCACTTCGAACTCAGGCTCGTCGTCCTCCTCTTCTTCGAATTCGGGTTCCGGCTCAGGTATTGGCGCAGGCTCCGGCGCAAAGTCGGCGTGCAGCTGACGGGCAAGATCGCCGATCTCGTCCTGACGGTCGGTGCCCGGCGTATGTTCGTCGATGCGGCGCAGCCAGACGCGCAATTGCAGCAGCGGTGTCGTCAGGTAGCGGCCCATGCGCAGGCTCAAGGCCAGCGACAGTGCCAACAGAATCGCACTGAGGATGCCCATGCTTTGCAGGCTGATGGTCATCGGCTGCTGGAACTGATCCATGTCCAGGCTGATGCGCAGTTGCCCGGCGGTCACGTCCTGGAAAGTGATCTTGCTCTCGTACATGCCTTCGGCTTCGCCCAGCAGGCTGTGCTTGGGCCGCTGACCGGATTCGGCGAGGATGCGGTTATCCACGCTATAGATTGCCGCGTGGGCCACCAGTTTGTTTTTGGTCAGGTTGTTGAGCAGCACGTTGAGGCTGAGGATGTCGTTGGACACCAACAGCTCGGTGGCGGAGGTGGCGGTCTGCGTGGTCAGGCTTTCGCCCAGCGCATCGGCCTGCTCGTGCATGGCCTGCTTGAATTGCAAACCCATCACGCCGGCATAGATCACCAGGGCCAGAGCGACCAGGATCACGTTATGGCTGGCAATGCGCAATGCAATCGGTACACGGCGGTGGCGCAGTGCACGGAAGATCAGCAGGAAGAAGTTATCGGTTTTAACTGGCGTGGGCCGGTTCACTGAGCTCGGCTCTTTTGTCCGTGAAGTTGACGCGCAGTATAGCGACAGGCCCTAGACCGGCAAAGCGCTCGCGGTGCCCGATGGTCACTGAAAGTGGGTAGAATGCGGTTTTTTTCCAGTTGCGGGGGTGCGCGTTGCGCGAAATCGTCCTGATTAACATCACGGGAGTCGACCGTCCGGGTCTGACGGCAGCCATAACCGGTGTTCTGGCACAGGGTGGTGTGAACATTCTCGACATCGGTCAGGCGGTGATCCACGACACGCTGTCGTTCGGCATCCTCGTGGAAATTCCCGATTCCGAGCAGGGCAAGTCCGTGCTCAAGGACATCCTGTTCAAGGGCTACGAGCTCGACCAGCAGGTGCGCTTCACCCCGGTGTCCGAAGAGGATTACCAGCAATGGGTGGGCAATCAGGGCAAAAAGCGCCACATCGTCACCCTGTTGACCCGCAAAGTGACCGCCGGCCAATTGCAGGCCGTAAGCTCGATCACCGCCAAATACGGTTTGAACATCGACCATATCGACCGTCTGTCGGGTCGCATGCCGCTGGACACTCCAGCCGACAAGGGCAAGGGCTGTATCGAGTTTTCCGTGCGTGGCGAAGCGGCTGATCCGCAGGCCTTGCGCGCCGAATTCCTCAGCGTCGCCCAAGAGCTGAATGTCGACATCGCCTTCCAGGAAGATTCGCTGTTTCGCCGCAACCGGCGTCTGGCGGTGTTCGACATGGACTCGACGCTGATCGAAGCGGAAGTCATCGACGAACTGGCCAAGGCTGCCGGCGTGGGTGAGCAAGTGTCGGAAATCACCGAACGGGCGATGGCTGGCGAGCTGGATTTCCGTGCCAGTTTCAAAGAGCGTCTGGCCTTGCTCAAGGGCCTGGATGTCAGCGTGCTGGATTCGATCGGCGCATCGTTGCGCCTGACCGAGGGCGCCGAAACGCTGTTCGCCGAGCTCAAGCGTCTGGGCTACAAGACCGCGATTCTGTCCGGCGGCTTCACCTATTTCGCCAAGCAATTGCAGGCCAAGCTTGGCATCGACTACGTGTTCGCCAACGAACTGGAAGTGGTGGATGGCAAGTGCACGGGCGTGGCGATCGAGCCGATTGTCGATGCGCAGCGTAAGGCTGATTTGCTCAAAGAGTTGGCGCACAAGGAAGGTTTGCGTCTGGAGCAGACCATTGCCGTGGGCGATGGCGCGAACGATCTGCCGATGCTGGCGATTGCCGGGTTGGGCGTGGCATTCCGCGCCAAGCCGTTGGTGAAGCAGTCGGCGAAGCAGGCGATCTCGACGTTGGGTCTGGATGGTGTGCTGTATCTGCTGGGCTTTCGCGATCGTGACGGGCAGTTGTAAATAAAGAGCAAAAGATCGCAGCCTTCGGCAGCTCCTACATAGTTTTCCTGTAGGAGCTGCCGCAGGCTGCGATCTTTTGCTTTAGAGTGATTTCCACAACGAATCAAAATCCTCCTCGCTCGCGCCATTCTGCGCGGCCTCCAGCGAGCGATAAGCAAACTGATTGAAACTGTGCGTACTCGCCACCCGCCGATCCAGGCCGGCGCGGTGTTCTTCGCCCTGGGTGTTGATCAGTACTTTATTGCCTTCCTGAAACGGCAATCGCGGTGCCAGCAAGGTTGCCGGTAAGTCGATCGCGCTGATTTCCGGCAGTAACAACCCGCGCAAATACTGGCTGTGATCGTCGCGCGAGCGCACCAACTGCAAGCCGCACGGCTGCGCATGCGGTGCCACCAACTCGATGCCCATGTGCGTGCCGCCACCGCGCACCTGACGAATCCAGCGAATCACCGCAATGCTCCAGCCCAGACTGACGCTGTCCTGAATGCCGAGCATTTCCCCGGCCTGCAATTCGGCGGGCACCTCTTTTGGCCACGCCAGGCAATAGCCGCCCGGGCTGTGATTGATCACGGGCAAGGCATAAGTCGGATAGTGCGGTGCAGCGTCGGCGCTGCTTTCGTCTTCGACGAGGTGGTCGTACTGGATTTCTTCGTAGGGCAGAAACTGCTCATTGTTTTGCGGTGCCGCGTCGAACGCCTGACTCCAGCTGTCCTTTTCACCCTTGGCCACGGCGTTGCTGAAATTCGCTGCGCGGGCGGCGGGATGTTTGAGCATGTCGCTGAAACTGCGCTCGCCGCCGAGGTGGAAGTGCAGGGCGCTCATGCCCACGCACACGGTCAGGCTGCCCTGGCCAACGGTGCGCTGGAAACTGCGTTCGGCGGTCTGGCCCCACGCGGCATGCAGGTGTTGCAGAGTGTCGAAGCTGAGCCCGGTCGGGATCGGCAAGGGTGTCGACGTGTCCTGATGCAGCAAATGCGCTTCGAGGGTGCTCACCAGCGGCTGGGGATCGAAACCGAGCAATCCAGCCTTTTGTTCGCTGCGGAACATGTTGCGGTAACGCGGCCCGGCGTCGATTTGCGCGCTGATTGCAAACAAGCCATCGTCCGCGCGGCCGGGATGCAGTTTGAGCAGGGCGCTCCATGGTTCGAGCACTTCCGCCAGGCGGGCGATCTGGTTCTGCCGCAACTGATTGCAGCGTGCGCTACCCAGCAGCAGGGCGGCGATGTAGGTCTGTTCGAGGCTCAGCTCGGCGGTGAGGCTGGCCAGAGCATCCGGTACGCGCCGATGTTGCAGCTGTAAATCACAGGCGCAACGATACAGCTGATGCAGCTCGAACCACAGCTGTTCCGGCGCCGGGCTGTACAGTTGCGTCGCGCGCACCAGTTGGCCTTTCAGCGCATGAGCCGCCCGTTGCAGGGCAGTGCTGAGCAACGTCGCACGATCCTTGCTGTACTTGGGCGCGATACGCAGGACGATCTGTTTGTAACCCGTCGCCAGATGACTTTGCAGCGCCTGGCACAGGTTGCTGACCTTGCGCGAGCGTTCGTCGAGCATGATCGCCTGATGCAGAAAGTGCCGCTCCAGATGCTGGCAGACGTAATACACCTCGGGACGCAGCAGCTCGAGCAGTTGCAGGCGATTGTCGCTGGGGGTGAGCAACTGGTTGAGTTCGCCCAGGCCTTGATACAACTGGCGGGCGGTTTCGCCGATATTGGCCTTGGGCAGGCCGGCAATCCAGCGCTTGAGGTCGCGCGGGGTGGCTTCGCAAAACGACAGGCGCGGCTGACTCGGGGTCGGCGCACGTAGCTGTGGGGAGGATATGGTTTGGCTCATGCCAAAAACCATAGCAGCAAATAAGCGAACTGGTGTTCTGCCTCAACGCTTCGTCATTGACGATGCACACATAACAACGTGTAGGAGCTGCCGCAGGCTGCGATCTTTTGATCTTGATCGTTCCCACGCTCTGCGTAGGAATGCAGCCGTGGACGCTCCGCGTCCAAAGATCAAAAGATCGCAGCCTTCGGCAGCTCCTACAGAGGTATCGAACGTCAGGGGAATCCATGACGGTCGAAGCGTACTCAGGCTTTTGGCAGTGCCAGACCTTGGCCCATCTGTACTGGCGAACCGGCAACCAGTTCTTCAGCCCATTTCACTTGATCCGGGCCGAACAGCACGATCGCGGTCGAACCCAGTTTGAAGCGGCCCAGTTCAGCACCTTTCTCCAAGTGGATCGGAGCACGGGCGGCTTCGTCGTAGCGGAAGGTTTTCAGTTCACGCTTCGGGGGGGTGACCAGACCGGCCCACACGGTTTCGATCGAAGCGACGATCATCGCGCCCACCAGCACCACGGCCATCGGCCCGCGCTCGGTGTCGAAGATGCACGCCACGCGCTCGTTGCGGGCGAACAGTTCTGGCACGTTTTCAGCGGTGGTCTGGTTGACCGAGAAGATCCGGCCCGGGATGTAGACCATTTCGCGCAGTGTGCCGGCCAGCGGCATGTGCACGCGGTGGTAGTCCTTTGGCGACAGGTAAATGGTGGCAAAGTCGCCGCCCATGAACGGTGCCGCGTTGGCCGCATCACCGCCGAGCAGTTCCAGCACGCTGAAGCTGTGGCCCTTGGCCTGGAACACGCGACCGTGTTCGATCGGGCCGAGCTGGCTCACCGCACCGTCGGCCGGGCTGAGGATCGCGCCCGGAGTCTGGTCCAGAGGACGTGCGCCGTCTTTCAGGGCGCGGGTGAAGAAGGCGTTGAAGTGTTCGTAAGCGGTCAGGTCTTCAACCAGCGCTTGCGACATGTCCACCTGATAACGCTTGGCGAACCACTGGGTGAACGCATTCTTGAACCAGCGCACGCGGCACTCGGCAACGCAGCCGGCCAGGCGCGACAGCAGGTGATGAGGCAGCAGGTACTGGCTGAGGATAAACAGACGCTCTTTCATTAGTTGTCCTTAAAAACCTTAAATCTCGACTGGCGTGTCAGGGTGGTTGCCCCATTCGCCCCAGGAACCGGCGTAGCCTTTGACCCGCGGATAACCGAGGGATTTGGCCACCAGATAAGTGAAGCCCGACCGGTGATGGGTCTGGCAATGGGTAATGATTTCTTTGTCCTTGGTGATCCCGAGGTCTTCGAGGATCTGCGGCATGTCCGTGCGAATGCGCAGCTGGCGCGCCTTGTCCATGCCGGCCGTCCATTCGAAGTTGACCGCGCCGGGGATGTGTCCGGCCTTGGCGGCCAGGACTTTCTCGCCGGAGTATTCCAGCGGCCCGCGCGCGTCCCAGATCGCCAGATCGGCGGCGCCGAGACGGCTTTGCAGGTATTCACGGGTCGCGGTCGGCTCGTCGTGCAGGGTCAACGGCAGTGGGCCGCCGGCTGCCGGTGGAATCTGAATCGACATCGGCATGCCATCCGCCAGCCATGCCGGCAGACCACCGTCTATATAGTGGTACTTGTCGTGACCGATCACGTCGAGCAGCCAGATGAAGCGTCCGGCCCAGCCGCCGCCCTCATCGTCGTAAACCACGTAGACCGCGTCCTTGCGATGGCCCAGCTCACCGAACAACGCTTCCAGATCGGCTTTGGCCGGCAGCAGCCCCGGCGCCGGCGGCTGGCCGAGCTGGGTGCGCTTGGGGTCGACAAAGCGCGCGCCGGGGAGATGTCCCTCGCTGTAGCGCGCGGCACTGGTCAGATCCACCAGAATCAGCTCTTCAGACTCAAGCCGAGGCAGCAGGTCGCTCGGTTCGATGACGAGCGGCAAGCCAGAGAAGTCAGACATGCGAGGTCTCCAGAGCACAAAGGGGGGAATTGTAGCGCAGCCTCATCGGCCGCGGCTGCTAAAGCTGTGCAGGGCTTTTTCGATGCACTGCGCGGTTTTGCCAAAGGCTTGCACGGTGATGTCGGCGAACGGCCCGCCGCCCTGATCGGCGACGACGATCATGATCACCCGGCCATTGTTGACCAATGAACGCAGGAACAGATGCTCACCGCGAAACAACGTGCGCAGGCCAGGCGGCAGCAACGCGGAAAACTGTGCGTTGTTGTCCGGGTTGATCCGCACCTGCGCTTGTTGCGCGAGCAGCCGTTGCAGGACGCTGCTCTGGCTGACGACAAAATTCAGCGCCGCCGCTTCTTTCGGCAGGCCAGCGGTTTGATTCACGCGCAGATTGGACTGCGTGCGGTCGGCCATCAGGATCATCACTCGACGCATGCCGCTGGCAATCAGCGCATCGCGGGCGGCGACGGTCAGGCTCATGGCATTGGTGAAGCGGCTCGGTTCGGCGAGCAGTTCGGCGCATTGGCGGCGCCATTGGCCGAGGTCTTCAGCGCTCGGCGCCGCTGCGGGCAACATGCCCGCCGGCAAACGGTGCGTGCCCCACGGCCACAGCAGCGAAACCGCCGGGTGCCAGAGATCCGGCATCGTATGCTGACGCGCACTGTTGGCCGCCTGCTGGTGCAGTTGTTGCTGCACGTCATCCATCGAGATTTGCAGATAAAGGCTGGTCAGGTACTGCCAGCGTTCACTGTGCGGACTGTCCCAGGCCTGTTGCGCCGAGAGCGCCAGACCGTTGGCCAGCAGCACAGTGTTGGCCGGCTGGTTGAGCCAGCGGCGCAAGGTCGGATCGTCATCCAGGCGATTCTGCTGGCGCAGCGGATGTTCGCTGTCGCGGGCGATGCGTAGCACTTTCACCAGTTCACGCTGTTCGCTGAGCAGCAATTTATAGCCTTGCTGCACCCAGATCGGTAGATGCCAGACCGCCACCAGCGCTTCAGCGATCCGCAGCAGGCGCACGCCGAATAATTGCTTCTCGACCACGCGTGCCGATTCACCCTTGTGGATAACCCGCAGCTCCCATTCTTCGAGCAACTGTGGATAAGTGAGCGCCAGTGGCCACAGCGGCGACAGAAACAGCAGGCTGCCCCAATGGATGTCCTGCCACAGCCGCGCCAGGCGACTGGCGAAAAAACCGTTGGCCTGTTGCGTCGCGTGCTGGCTGATCATCTGTAACTGGCGCAGAGCCTTGGGGATCTGCATTTGCGGTTCAGCGGGCAGGCGCGCGAGCAATTCTTCGGTGCGGGCAAGGCCCAGGCGATTGATCGCCACCTCAAGATTTTCCGCTGGCGTGGCCATGGTGCCGTGGGTGTGACGATTGGCCTCACGGATGATGCTCAAGGCCAGCGCCGGGCTGTCTTGCATCAGGTCGGCGATGTCGCGCAGCGAGCTGCGATTGTCGCGGATCGCCCGGCAGACTTTATCGTGAGCCTCTTGCGGCACGGGCAGGCGGACGCTGTCGAGCAGTTTGACCCAGCCTTCGAGGGTGGTCGGTTTTGCGTGTGGGACGTTCGTTTCATTAGCCATGTCTGGACGGGATCTTCACTGACTGTAGACGCGCCCGGCATGGGCTAAATTGGCTTTTCGCCTGAACTGGCTATAGTCTGGCGCAGTTTTGCCGATAAGTAGAAGAAGAGATTTTTTAACTTCCGAATATGACCTTGAACCCGACTCAGTAAGTACTTTCCTACCTATGGCTAAAATTATCGGCATCATCGTCGTATTCGCGAGCGTGCTCGGCGGATACGTGCTTTCCCACGGCAAGATTGCCGCCCTGATCCAGCCTTTCGAGGTGATGATCATTGGTGGTGCTGCACTCGGTGCATTCCTGCAGGCCAACCCTGGCTACATGACGATGCACGTGCTCAAGAAATCCCTGAGCATGTTCAGTTCGCGCTTTAGCCACACTTTCTATCTGGAAGTGCTCGGTCTGATCTACGAGATCCTCAACAAGAGCCGCCGCGAAGGCATGATGGCCATTGAAGGCGACATCGAAGATGCCGCCGCGAGCCCGATCTTCGCCAAGTACCCGGCCGTGCTCAAAGACGAACGCATGACCGCGTTCATCTGTGATTACCTGCGCATCATGTCGTCCGGCAACATGGCCCCGCACGAGCTGGAAGGCTTGTTCGACATGGAACTGTACAGCCTCAAAGAAGACCTCGAACACCCGTCCCACGCGGTAAACGGCATTGCCGACGCCATGCCCGGTTTCGGTATCGTCGCGGCGGTACTCGGTATCGTGGTGACCATGGCCTCGCTGGGTGAAGGCGACCAGAAGTCCATCGGCCTGCACGTGGGTGCGGCACTGGTGGGTACCTTCTTCGGTATTCTCGCGGCGTACGGTTTCTTCGGCCCGCTGGCGCACTCCCTGGCCCACGATGCCAAGGAAGAGCTGAACGTCTACGAAGCCATCAAGGCCTCGCTGGTGGCTTCGGCTTCCGGCATGCCGCCGTCGCTGGCGGTCGAGTTCGGTCGCAAGGTGCTGTACCCGGCCCACCGTCCAAGCTTTGCCGAGCTGGAACAAGCCGTTCGCGGTCGCTAAGCCATGGAAAATAATCAGCCGATTATCATCAAGCGCGTCAAGCGCATAGCCGGCGGGCATCACGGCGGAGCGTGGAAAATCGCCTTCGCCGACTTCGCCACGGCGATGATGGCGTTCTTCCTGGTGCTGTGGCTGCTGTCCACCGCGACGCCTGAGCAGAAGATCGCCATCGCCGGTTACTTCAAGGACCCGGTCGGCTTCTCCGAAAGCGGCACGCCGTACATTATCGATCTGGGCGGCACGCCGACGCTGGCGCCGGAAAACACCCTCAACCCTGAGGTGAAGTCCCAGCCGCAACCGGACAAGGTCACGGTCGACGCCGAGCAAGTCGAAGGCATGGCCGAAATGGTCGAGAAAGAGCGCCTCGAACTGCTCCTGCAAGAACTGCAGAACAAGGTCGACGAAAACCCGCAGCTGCAGAAATTCAAGGATCAGATCCTCTTCGAGATCACGCCGAACGGCTTGCGCATCCAGATCATGGACGCCGAGAACCGGCCGATGTTCGATTCCGGTTCTGCACGCCTGAAGCCCTACTTCGAAGACATTTTGCTGGCCATGGCCGACACCATCAAAGCGGTGCCGAACAAGATCAGCATCAGCGGTCACACCGACGCCAAGCCGTACATCGGCACCGGCGATTTCGGTAACTGGGAACTGTCGGCCAACCGTGCCAACGCCGCTCGTCGTGCCTTGGTTGCCGGTAGCTATCCGGATGCGCAAGTGGCGCGGGTGGTCGGTTATGCCTCGTCGGCGTTGTTCGACCGGGAAAACCCGTTCAACCCGGTCAATCGCCGCATCGACATCGTCGTCCTGACCAAAAAGGCTCAAGCCGCGATCGAAGGTGCGCAAGGTGCCGATCCAGCGAAACCGGCAGAACAAGGTCAAAACGGCGCTGCTCCGGCAACCCCGGTTGATCCAAATGCGCTGCCGGCGGATCAGCAACCGGTGCCTGCGCATGAGTTGCGCGAACGGTTGAACCTGTTTGATGACGCCGCGCCGAAACCGGCGGAACCGGGGAGTGCGGCGCCAGCGCCGGCCACTCCGCCAGCCACTGCCCCGGCCCCCGCGCCGAAGCAGTGACGCACAAAAAAGCCGACAGCGATGTCGGCTTTTTTGTGGCTGGAATTTCACCTCGCCGATCAATTGCGTAACGTTACGAAATTGATCGGGAGCCAGACAAGTGAGGTCTTAGAACCCCCGCCGAATCCTGCTCTTCAACTGATCATGAAACTGCTCGGCATTCCTCTTGTAAGTCCCCTTCATCGACTCACTCATCGAATCCAGCATCACCGACCGCTTGTTCGTCACTTCCTCGCGATAAGCATCGATAAAGAAATCCAGATCTCTGTCCGTACTCAACTTCGGCCATTTATCCAGATACAACGGCAACTGCGCCGGCCCGGTCTTGAATGAGCAGATCCGCCGGTTGCTGATCGTCGCCTCACCAATCTCGAACGGCACCCACCACGACAAAGCGGTCCTCTCCGACACCACCGCGAGCAAGTGCGTGCACTCGGTGATGTTGCGGGTGATGACGCTGGTGATGTCGTCGGTGGTCTGCGATTCCGGATCGAGCACATCCAGGTAGGTCTTGATGTTCGCCTGTTTCAGGCGACTGTTGATCGCCATGGCCTGCATACGATCCATGTGGCGGTAGCTGATGAAGACAGGCATCAGAAGTGTCCTTTAATCGCGAGTTCGCGGTAGTAGGCGCCGAGCGCGGTGAGGCGGCAGCCGGTGGAGTGGAGGGAGGCGTAGTACATGTGCTCGGCGTCGACCGGTTCGATCAGGCTGTGGCGATTGCACTTTTGCAGCTGGGCGAAGACCTCGCCGTGCTCGGGGTTGAACGTCGCTTCGGTCGGCTCGTAGCTGGGGTCGAGTGAATAGGTCGATTCGGCCTCGGCAAACCATTCGGGCAGTTTGCGCAGGATCTCTTTGGGGATCAGCGGCGAGACTTCGCGCAGGGAAATGAACTGCGACACGTTGGTCTTGAACACCGGGCGTTGTTCCCAGGCGTCGAGGGCGTTGTCGACGAAGGAATAGAGGCTGCCGGGGGGGATCTTGCCGAGGATATTCGCCGCGCCGCCGTGCAGAGCCTGCAGCAGTAAACCGGTAAACACGCCGTGTTGCGCACCTTCCATGGCCGGTTCTTCCTTTTTGCACGCGGTCAGAATGGTCATGCCTTCGCCGACCACACTGCTTTCGCTGCGTAAGGCGCGTACCTCACCGGCGGCGCCGCTTTGGCAGCAATCGAGGATGATCACTTTGTTCTTGATGCGCGTGGCTTTGCTCGCCCAGTTGAGGATGTCGCTGATGCGGATGCCGTCCTTGGCGTTGCGATAATCCTGGGGCAGCAACATGCCTTCGTCATTGTCGGTATCGAAACCGCCATGCCCGGCGAAATACAGCAGGGCGACATTGCAGTCGCCGGAAAACAGCTCGCGGATCTGGTCTTCGAGCATCTCCCGGCCCAGGTAATCCTCCGCCGAGGTCAGCACGACGTTTTTGAAATTGGGGTCGCCGTCGGCGTCGGTTTTCAGCACCGAGGCCATGGCCATGGCGTCATTGCTGCAACCGCTCAGGCGCGAAATATGGGTGTAGTCGTTGATGCCGATAAACAGTCCCTTGCGCATGATCAGGCCGCCGTGTGCAGACGGATCGCGCCGACGATGCTGTTAGTGTTCCACGCGCATTCGGCGTCTGCGGCGTTACGCACCACCGTGGAAATTCGCTCGGCGCCGAACGGTTTAACCGCGATGATCACCTTGCCCATGCGCTTGGCGATCTCGATTTCCTTGTTGATCCACTTGCTGTAGGTCGAATACATGCCGGCCATGATCAGAACGGCGGAACAGGGGCGAATCTTGTTTTCGATGGCTTCTTCGAGCTGCTGGTCGGTCTGTGCGCCCATGATCGGGTTGTGCGTCGGCACCGAGAAATTCTTGTAGGTGAAGTCGGGGTGGGCACTGAGCAGGCGCACCAGGTTGTCGTGGGCGTGGGAGTAGTTCCACGAGTGGCTGATGAACAAATGGTAGGTTTGCATGGGGGTTCCTCTTTGGCGCGAACGTGCGACGAGGAACTCAATGTAGGCCCATGAAATGAGCCTACAAGGCTTGGGCGGATAAAGAGAAATGTCCTGCAAACAGGCGTGCAGAAGTCCTACAGAAAAGCCTGATGTTTAAAAGCGGTAGGGAGGTGTCAGGTGAAAACCGACATCCGGCAGCCCTCGGGGAAAGGGCCGCCGGTGCAACTGTTTAATAGCCGTTTTCAGGCAGGCTGGCGATGATCGAGCGGTAGCTGTTCATGCGTTGTTGCTGCACGCGGCCATCTTCCAGCGCCTTGAGCAGCGCACAGCCCGGTTCACGGTCGTGTTTGCAGTCGCGGAAACGGCAAGTGCCGAGCAAATCATTGAACTCGATAAAACCGGCTTCAACGTCGGCGCGGCTGACGTGGCCGAGGCCGAATTCGCGAATACCCGGGGAGTCGATCAGTTCGCCGCCGCCTGGGAAGTGGAACAACCGCGCGGTGGTCGTCGTGTGCGTGCCCTGACCGGACAGCTCGGACAACGGCCCGACACGGGTTTCCACTTCAGGCAGCAAGCTGTTGACCAGCGACGACTTGCCGACACCGGACTGACCGACGAACACGCTGATGCGCCCGTCGAGCTGCTTTTGCAGTTGTTCCATGCCGTCACCGTGGTGCGCCGACACTTCCAGCACCGGATAACCGAGCGTGCGGTACACCGCCAGCAGCGCGTTGAGCGCCGGTGCGTTCTGCTCGTCGATCAGGTCGAACTTGTTCAGCAGCAACAACGGGCGGATGCCGGCGTGTTCGGCGGCTACGAGATAACGGTCGATCAGGTTGGCATGCGGCTCGGGCAGCGGCGCGAAGACGATGACGATCATGTCGACGTTGGCGGCGACCGGCTTCAACTGGCCACGGCTGTCCGGACGGCACAGCTCGGTGGTACGCGGCAATTGCGCGACGATCACACCGATGCCCTGATTGCCGGCGCGCCAGACGACGGTGTCGCCGGTCACCAGCGCCGGCAGGTTGGCGCGCAAGTGACAGCGGAAAACCTGGCCAGCCTGTTCGCCGTCAATGGCCTCGACCTCGACCTGCACACCGAAGTGAGCGATCACCAGACCGGTTTGTTCCGGGCCCAGGTCGCCGCCCTCAAGGGCTTCGACAGCCGAGGACTCGCGTTTGGCGGCGCGTGCGGCGCGTTCGCCCTGAATCTTTTCGATGCGCCAGTTTTGACGACGATTGAGTTGGCGTTTGGCCATGGGTGTTCCGTCTGAAGAATGCAGCGATTAGGTAAAACGGCCGCGAGTTTAGCACGCCCGGCAAGCTGCCTAGGCTAAACTGCGCAGCATTGCCTAGGAGCCCCATTATGCAAAACCCGCAGAACCTGATCTGGATCGACCTGGAAATGACCGGTCTGGATCCGGACAACGACGTCATCATCGAAATGGCCACCATCGTCACCGACAGTGACCTCAATACCCTGGCCGAAGGTCCGGTGATCGCCATCCACCACAGCGACGAAGTGCTCGCTCGCATGGACGAGTGGAACACCCGCACCCACGGCAACTCCGGCCTGACCCAGCGCGTGCGCGACAGCCGTATCAGCATGGCCGAAGCCGAAGCCGAGACCATCGCCTTCCTCGAGAAATGGGTACCGAAAGGCAAGTCGCCGATCTGCGGCAACAGCATCTGCCAGGATCGCCGCTTCCTGTATACCCACATGAAAGGGCTGGAAAGCTACTTCCACTACCGCAACCTCGACGTCTCGACGCTCAAGGAACTGGCGGCACGCTGGGCACCGGACGTGCGCGACAGCTTCAAAAAGGGCAGCACGCATTTGGCGCTGGACGACATCCGCGAATCGATCGCCGAACTGCAGCACTACCGCAAGCACTTCATCAAATTCTGATGCGATCCCGGTAGGAGCTGCCGAAGGCTGCGATCTTTTGATCTTGATTTTCAGGTTCAAAACAAAGATCAAAAGATCGCAGCCTTCGGCAGCTCCTACAGGGTTTTGTGTTTGCTGTGGCGCCCTCTTTTGGTGCCGCGCCGAAATGGCTAGACTGCGCGCCTTCCTGACTGGATCGCCACCATGTTGCTGATGCTCTATCTGATTGCCATCACCGCTGAAGCCATGACTGGCGCGCTGTCTGCCGGGCGTCGTGGCATGGACTGGTTTGGCGTGGTGCTGATCGCCTGCGTCACGGCGTTGGGCGGCGGTTCGGTGCGTGACGTGCTGCTCGGGCACTACCCGCTGACGTGGGTCAAACACCCGGAATACCTGGTGCTGACCTCGGTCGCAGCGATGTTCACCGTATTTACCGCGCGCTGGATGCGTCACCTGCGCTCACTGTTTCTGGTGCTCGACGCCGTCGGCCTGGTGGCGTTCACACTGATTGGCTGCATGACCGCACTGGAAATGGGCCACGGCATGCTGGTTGCCTCGGTCAGCGGTGTGATCACCGGAGTCTTCGGTGGCATCCTGCGTGACATCTTCTGCAACGACATCCCGCTGATCTTCCGCCGAGAACTGTACGCCAGCGTCTCGTTCGCGGCAGCGTGGTGCTACATGCTTTGCCTGTATCTGAACGTGCCGGGCGAGCAGGCGATCCTCATCACCCTGTTCGGCGGCTTCCTGCTGCGGTTGCTGGCGATCCGCTTCCACTGGGAAATGCCCAAGTTCGTTTACAACGATCAACCGTAACGCGATATTCCATGTAGGAGCTGCCGAAGGCTGCGATCTTTTGACGTTCAAGATCAAAAGATCGCAGCCTGCGGCAGCTCCTACAGGGGATTATGCGATTCCGTGTTGTTTCAGAGCCCATTCGACGTGTTCTTGTACCAGCTCTGACGGATAGTCCCGCCGCGCCTTCAACGCTTCCAGCACCGGAATGCTCGACGGGGCGTTACCGAGTCCCACTGCCAGATTACGCAACCAGCGCTCATACCCGGCGCGGCGCAGCGGTGAGCCTTCGGTGCTGCTGAGGAATTTATCCTCGTCCCACATAAACAACTCAGCCAGTTCCGCGTTGTCGAGATTGTGCCGTGGCTTGAAGTCGCTTTCGCCGGAAGGTTTGGCGAAGCGGTTCCACGGGCAGACGATCTGGCAGTCGTCGCAGCCGAACACGCGGTTGCCGATCAGCGGGCGCAGGTCTTCAGGAATTGCGTTTTTCAGTTCGATGGTCAGGTACGAAATGCAGCGTCGCGCGTCCAGCACATACGGGCCGACGAACGCGTTGGTCGGGCAGATGTCGAGGCACGCGGTGCAGCGGCCGCAATGTTCAGTGCTGTGCGGCTCATCCACCGGTAACGGCAGATCGACGAACAATTCGCTGAGGAAAAAATAACTGCCAGCCTTGCGATTCAATACCAAGGTGTTTTTACCGATCCAGCCCAGTCCAGCCTGTTCGGCGATGGCTTTTTCCAGCACCGGCGCGCTGTCGACAAAGGCACGGAAACCGAACGGACCGATTTCGGATTGAATCTTGTCGGCCAATTGTTGAACACGTTTACGGATCAATTTGTGGTAATCGCGGCCCAAGGCATAACGCGAGACGTAGGCTTTTTCCGGTTGGGCCAGGCGTTTGGCCATTTCGGTGTCGCCGGGCAGGTAGTCCATGCGCAGCGAAACCACGCGCAACGTGCCCGGCACCAGTTCTTCCGGGTGCGAGCGTTTGCTGCCGTGGGCGCCCATGTAGTCCATTTCGCCGTGGTAGCCCGCTTCGAGCCAGCGCTGCAGATGCTGTTCATGCTCGGCGAGATCCAGACCGCTGATGCCGACTTGCTGAAAGCCCAGCTCGCGGCCCCAATTCTTGATCGATTGGGCGAGGGCGGGCAGGTCTGTGGTAATGGCGGACATGAGGCGAGAGAAACCGGAGCTGAGGTGCGTATAATTCTGCCAGACATCGGAGCCCGAAGACGCATGCCGCACACGAAAGATCAATTACCCGACGCGCTGTATGGCGCCGCACAGGTGCGCGAACTCGATGCACGGCTGATTGCCGCCGGTACACCGGGCTTCGAACTGATGCAGCGCGCTGCGCATGCGACCTGGCGAGCGCTGGTGCGGCAATGGCCGTCGGCGACTGAACTGACGGTGCTGGCCGGGCATGGCAACAACGCTGGCGACGGTTATCTGGTTGCCGCCATGGCGCAGCGAGCCGGGTGGCAGGTGCGGGTGCTGGCGGTCGGCGATCCGCAGCGATTGCAGGGCGATGCCGCGCTGGCCCATGCCGAGGCGCTGGCTGAAGGCGTCGCGGTTCAAGGCTGGCAGGCTCACAGCGAACTGCGCGGGATCATTCTCGATGCATTGCTCGGCACGGGTCTGAGCGGGGATGTGCGCGAGCCTTACGTGTCGGCGATCAAGGCCATCAACGCCAGTGGCCTGCCGGTGACGGCCGTCGATATTCCTTCCGGACTGAGTGCTGACACCGGGCACCTGCTGGGTGTCGCCGTACGAGCTGATCTGACGGTTACCTTCATCGGCCTGAAACTCGGCCTGTTCACCGGGGACGCGGCGGATCACATCGGTGAATTGCTGTTTAACGATTTACAGGCCAGTGCCGACATCTATCGTGACCTAACGCTCATCGCTCAGCGGCTTAACGCGGCTAACCTTCCAAGGTTGGCACCGCGAGCACCGGCTGCGCACAAGGGCCGTTTCGGCCACGTGCTGTTGATCGGTGGCGATCACGGTTTTGGCGGGGCGATTTTACTCAGCACCGAAACGGCCCTGCGCAGCGGCGCGGGCATGGTTTCGCTGGCGACCCGTCCTGAACATGTCCCGGCAGCGTTGACGCGAGTGCCAGAAGCGATGGCGCTCGGGACTTCGTCGGCCAATCAGTTGATGGCGTTGCTGGAGAAAGTCTCGGTGCTGGTGGTGGGGCCGGGGTTGGGGCAGGCCAGTTGGGGGCGCGCGTTGTTGTCGGCGGCAGCCAATGCGGCATTGCCGCAAGTGTGGGACGCCGACGCGCTCAACTTGCTTGCGAGTGGTTTCGTTGATCTGCCCAAGGACTGTGTGATCACCCCGCATCCGGGTGAAGCGGCGCGCTTGCTGGGAATCAGCACAGCGCAGGTGCAGGCGGATCGTCCGGCGGCGGCGCTGGCGCTGAGCAAAAAATACTCAGCGGTGGTCGTGCTCAAAGGCGCGGGCAGCCTGATTGCTCATCCCGATGGCCGTCTGGCGTTGTGTCACCAAGGCCATCCCGCTATGGCCACTGCGGGACTCGGTGATGTGTTGGCCGGTTTGACCGGTGCGCTGCTGGCGCAAGGCATGGACGGTTTTGATGCCGCTTGCCTGGCGGTCTGGCTGCACGCCAATGCGGGGATGCAACAAGGCAAATTGGGCCGTGGGCTGGCGGCCAGTGATCTGATTCCAGCCATTCGTCAGTTGTTGGAGGAGCATGCACCGTGTCTGAAGTAACCCTGTACCTGGCCGATGAACAAGCCATGAGCGACTTTGGCGCACGGATCGCCCGCGTGACCCAGGGCCATGGCCTGATCTTCCTTGAAGGCAACCTCGGAATGGGCAAAACCACGCTGTCGCGGGGCATCATTCGTGGGCTCGGTCATGTCGGCGCAGTAAAAAGTCCGACCTTCACCCTGGTTGAGCCCTACGAGATCGGCGACGTCCGCGCCTTCCACTTCGACCTGTATCGACTGGTCGATCCGGAAGAGCTGGAGTTTCTCGGCATTCGCGACTATTTCGAAGACGATGCCCTGTGCCTGATCGAGTGGCCCGATAAAGGTGCAGGCTTTTTGCCAAAGCCTGACCTGACCATTACCATTAGCCCGCAAGACAGCGGGCGTTCGCTGAAAATTTTATCCCAGGGCTCGCGTGGCGAGGCCTGGTGTGCCGCTTTGGCATTGGAATCCAATTAAATGATGGGGTTAGGTATGCGCTTTCGCGCGTTGGTGGCTGCCGTTGGACTGTTGTTGATGGCAGTAACCGTCAACGCTGTGGCCGATTCAAAGGTCAACAGCGTGCGCTTGTGGCGAGCGCCGGATAACACGCGACTGGTCTTCGACCTCAGCGGACCGGTGCAGCACAGCGTCTTCACCCTGACCGCGCCTGACCGGCTGGTGATCGACATCAATGGTGCCACCCTCGGTGCACCATTGAATGTGCAGACCGCGAACACGCCGATCACCGCGATGCGTTCGGCTCAGCGCACGCCGACCGATCTGCGGGTGGTCATTGACCTGAAGAAAGCCGTCACCCCTAAAAGCTTCTCGCTGGCGCCGAATGGCCAATACGGCAACCGTCTGGTGGTCGATCTGTTCGATAACGCAGCCGATGCCGAACCTGCACCTGCGCCGACACCTTCGGTCGCAACCGTACCAGCCGTGCCGGTGACCCCGACAGAACCGGCGATCAAGTTGCCGCCAGCCCCGGCCGGCAAGCGCGACATTATTGTGGTGATCGACGCCGGCCACGGTGGCGAAGACCCGGGTGCATCCGGCTCGCGCGGTCAGCGTGAGAAAGATGTGGTGTTGCAGATCGCTCGCGAATTGCAGCGTCAAGTCAACGGCATGAAAGGCTTCCGCGCCGAACTGACCCGTACTGGCGACTACTTCATTCCGTTGCGTGGCCGTACCGAAATCGCCCGCAAGAAGGGCGCTGACCTGTTCGTATCGATTCACGCCGACGCCGCGCCTTCGGCGGCCGCTTTTGGCGCATCGGTATTTGCCCTGTCTGATCGCGGCGCAACCTCGGAGACCGCGCGTTGGCTGGCCGACAGCGAAAACCGTTCCGACTTGATCGGTGGTGCCGGCAACGTCAGCCTCGACGACAAGGACCGCATGCTCGCGGGCGTGCTGCTCGATCTGTCGATGACTGCCTCGCTGACCTCCAGCCTTAACGTCGGCCAGAAAGTCCTGACCAACATCGGTCGCGTCACGCCGCTGCACAAACAGCGTGTGGAGCAGGCCGGGTTCATGGTGCTGAAGTCGCCGGACATCCCGTCGATCCTGGTCGAAACCGGCTTTATCTCCAACGCCAACGAAGCCAACAAGCTCTCGGCCTCGGGCCACCAGCAAGCGCTGGCGCGCTCGATCAGCAGCGGCGTGCGGCAGTTCTTCCAGCAGAATCCGCCACCGGGCACCTACATTGCCTGGCTGCGTGACTCCGGCAAGATCGCCCAAGGCCCGCGTGATCACCGCGTCGGCCCGGGTGAAACGCTGGCGATGATCGGTGTGCGCTATCAGGTGTCGCCGGCCACATTGCGCAGTGCGAACAACCTGAAAAGCGATGAGCTGAAAGTCGGCCAGCACCTGACCATTCCTGGCACCGAACTGGCGTCCAAAGAATGAACGAAGTGCTGAACGCTGCCGCGCGCATCGAACTGCTCAGCCCACGGCTGGCGAACCAGATTGCCGCCGGTGAGGTGGTTGAACGTCCGGCTTCGGTCATCAAGGAGTTGCTGGAAAACAGCCTCGACTCCGGCGCCAAGCGCATCGATGTCGACGTCGAGCAGGGCGGCGTCAAGCTGCTGCGCGTCCGTGATGACGGCAGCGGCATTTCCGCCGATGACCTGCCGTTGGCGCTGGCCCGTCACGCCACCAGCAAGATCCGCAACCTCGAAGACCTCGAACAAGTGATGAGCCTCGGTTTCCGGGGTGAGGCACTGGCGTCGATCAGCTCCGTGGCGCGGCTGACGCTGACCTCGCGTACCCGCGATGCCGAGCAAGCCTGGCAGGTCGAAACCGAAGGCCGTGACATGGCGCCGCGGGTGCAACCGGCGGCGCATCCGGTCGGTACTTCGGTGGAAGTCCGTGACCTGTTCTTCAACACTCCGGCGCGGCGCAAATTCCTCAAGACCGAAAAAACCGAATTCGATCACCTGCAAGAAGTGATCAAGCGTCTGGCGCTGGCGCGTTTTGACGTTGCGTTCCATCTGCGTCACAACGGCAAAACCATCCTCAGCCTGCACGAGGCCCACGATGATGCGGCCCGCGCCCGGCGTGTGGCGGCGATCTGTGGCTCGGGGTTCCTTGAGCAGGCGCTGCCCATCGAGATCGAGCGCAACGGCTTGCATCTGTGGGGCTGGGTCGGTTTGCCGACCTTCAACCGCAGTCAGGCGGATTTGCAGTATTTCTTTGTGAATGGCCGGGCAGTGCGCGACAAACTGGTCGCCCACGCCGTGCGCCAGGCCTATCGCGACGTGCTGTTCAATGGTCGCCACCCGACGTTTGCGCTGTTTTTCGAGGTCGATCCGGCAGCCGTCGACGTCAACGTGCACCCGACCAAACATGAAGTGCGCTTCCGTGACGGGCGCATGGTGCATGACTTCCTGTATGGCACGCTGCATCGCGCGTTGGGCGATGTGCGTCCGGAAGATCAACTGGCCGGTTCAGTAACCACCGCCATCGTTCGTCCAAGCGGCCTCGATGCCGGGGAATTCGGCCCGCAAGGTGAAATGCGTCTGGCGGCCAATGCGCTGCTGGAACAACCGCAGGCACAACCGGCGTTTAGCACCTCGTCCGGTGCCAGCGCTGGCGGCGCTTATCAGTATCAGTACACGCCGCGGCCGCAGTCAGGCATGCCGCCGGCCGCCGAGGCGCAGGCGGCATATCGCGAGTTTTTCGCGCCGTTGCCTGAAGCCAACGCCAACGCGCTGCCCGCCGGTCAGGAAGACATTCCACCGCTTGGTTACGCATTGGCGCAACTCAAGGGCATCTACATTCTGTCTGAGAACGCTCAAGGCCTGGTTTTGGTGGACATGCACGCTGCCCACGAGCGAATCATGTATGAACGCTTGAAGATCGCCATGGCCAGCGAAGGCTTGAGCGGCCAGCCATTGCTGGTGCCGGAGTCGCTGGCCGTCAGTCAGCGCGAAGCCGATTGTGCTGAAGAGCACGCGGCATGGTTCCAGCGTCTGGGCTTTGAATTACAGCGTCTGGGCCCGGAAACCCTGGCGATCCGTCAGATTCCGGCCTTGTTGAAGCAGGCTGAAGCCAACCGCCTGGTCGGTGACGTGCTGTCGGACTTGATGGAATACGGCACCAGCGACCGGATTCAGGCACACCTCAACGAATTGCTCGGCACCATGGCCTGCCACGGCGCGATCCGCGCCAACCGGCGCCTGGCCTTGCCGGAAATGAACGGCCTGCTGCGCGACATGGAAAACACCGAGCGCAGCGGTCAATGCAACCATGGCCGACCGACCTGGACCCAACTGGGCCTGGACGATCTGGACAAACTGTTCCTGCGCGGTCGTTGATGAATCAGCTCCCTCCAGCGATTTTTCTGATGGGCCCGACCGCTGCGGGCAAGACCGATCTGGCCATCGAGCTGACCAAGGTGCTGCCGTGCGAGCTGATCAGTGTCGATTCGGCGTTGGTCTATCGCGGCATGGACATCGGCACCGCCAAGCCTTCGAAAGAACTGCTGGCCGAATATCCGCACCGTTTGATCGACATCCTCGACCCGGCCGAAGCCTATTCGGCTGCGGATTTCCGTCGCGATGCCCTGCAAGCCATGGCTGAAATCACCGCACGCGGAAAAATTCCGCTGCTGGTCGGCGGCACGATGCTCTATTACAAGGCTTTGGTTGAAGGTCTGGCGGATATGCCAGCGGCCGATGCGGAGATCCGCGCGCAGATCGAAGAAGAAGCTGCACGCCTTGGCTGGCAAGCCTTGCACGATCAATTGGCGATCATCGACCCGGTGTCCGCGGCGCGGATTCACCCGAACGATCCGCAGCGCTTGAGTCGGGCGCTGGAAGTTTATCGGGTCAGCGGTCAGAGCATGACTGCCCTGCGTCAGCAACAATCTGCGCAAAGTACTGAAGCAGCCGCTTCGGGACTGCAACAATTGCCCTATACTGTCGCGAACTTGGCCATTGCCCCGGCAAATCGTCAGGTATTGCACGAGCGCATTAAACAAAGATTCACAAATATGTTGGAACAGGGATTCATCGACGAGGTCGTAGCCCTGCGTAAAAGAAGTGACCTGCATGCCGGGTTGCCGTCTATACGTGCAGTAGGTTACCGCCAAGTCTGGGATTACCTGGATGGCAAGCTGACGTTGGCCGAAATGCAAGAGCGCGGCATCATCGCCACGCGCCAATTGGCCAAACGCCAGTTCACCTGGCTGCGCAGCTGGGAAGATTTACACTGGCTGGACAGTCTTGATTGCGACAATCTGCCACGCGCCTTGAAATACCTTGGGACCATCTCCATATTGAGCTGAGTCCTTGCAATTGCCGTCTATCCTTGGGGGTGTGGCGGCCAAAGCCATCTGAATTACCTATTTTTTATTATTGAATCCTTAAAGGAGTGCGGCACATGTCAAAAGGGCATTCGCTACAAGACCCTTACTTGAATACTTTACGTAAAGAGAAAGTTGGGGTTTCCATCTACCTGGTCAACGGTATCAAACTGCAAGGCACGATCGAGTCGTTCGACCAGTTCGTGATCCTGCTGAAAAACACCGTGAGCCAGATGGTTTACAAACACGCTATCTCGACAGTCGTGCCGGTTCGTCCAATTCGTCTGCCTAGCGCAACCGAATCCGAAGCAGGTGACGCTGAGCCAGGTAACGCCTGATAGGAGTCTCCTTTGTTCTTTGAGCGCCACGGTGGTGGTGAACGAGTGATCCTCGTTCACTTGGATGGACAGGACCCTGAGGCGCGCGAAGATCCGCAGGAGTTTCAGGAATTGGCTAATTCGGCGGGCGCCGAGACCGTTGCGTTTTTTAACGTGCCGCGTCATCGGCCAACCGCCAAATTCCTGATCGGCAGCGGCAAGGTCGAGGAGCTGCGCGACCTGGTCAAGGCTGAAGAAGCCGATCTGGTGATTTTCAATCACATCCTCACGCCCAGCCAGGAACGTAACCTCGAACGTGTTTTCGAGTGTCGCGTGATCGACCGTACCGGTCTGATTCTCGATATCTTCGCCCAACGCGCCCGTACCCATGAAGGCAAGCTCCAGGTCGAACTGGCCCAGCTTGACCACATGAGCACGCGCCTGGTTCGTGGCTGGACTCACCTTGAGCGTCAAGGTGGCGGTATCGGCATGCGCGGCCCGGGTGAAACCCAACTCGAAACCGACCGTCGTCTGCTGCGGGTGCGCCTGCGTCAGATCAAGGGCCGGCTGGAGAAAGTGCGCAGCCAGCGCGAGCAATCGCGTCGCGGCCGCTCCCGTGCGGACATTCCTACCGTGTCTCTGGTGGGCTACACCAACGCCGGCAAATCCACGCTCTTCAACAACGTGACGAAGTCCGACGTGTACGCGGCCGACCAGTTGTTCGCCACGCTCGATCCGACCCTGCGCCGTCTGGAACTGGACGACCTGGGGCCGATTGTCCTGGCGGACACGGTGGGGTTCATTCGTCACTTGCCGCACAAGCTGGTCGAGGCATTTCGGTCTACGCTCGAAGAGTCGAGCAATTCCGACCTGCTGTTGCACGTGATCGATGCGGCCGAACCGGATCGCATGTTGCAGATCGAGCAGGTGATGCTGGTGCTGGGCGAGATCGGAGCCCAGGACTTGCCGATCCTCGAGGTCTATAACAAACTCGATTTGCTTGAAGGCGTTGAGCCACAAATCCAGCGCGACGAAAACGGCAAGCCCCAGCGGGTCTGGCTGTCGGCGCGTGATGGCAGTGGTCTGGAATTGCTTGAGCAAGCCATCGCCGAGTTACTTGGCAGTGATTTGTTTATCGGTACCTTGCGCTTGCCGCAACGATTCGCGCGACTGCGTGCGCAGTTTTTCGAACTCGGTGCGGTGCAGAAAGAAGAACACGACGAAGAAGGCATCAGTTTGCTGGCCGTTCGTTTGCCCCGTGTCGAGTTGAATCGACTGGTAAGCCGCGAAGGATTGCAGCCGATGGAATTCATCGAGCAACACACTTTGCAATAAAAGCCTGAAGAAGCGGTTGTGCCGTAACGGCAGGCATTCTGTAGCATTGGTCGGCGCGCCGTGGGTGCGTCTTTGCTTTATCAGATGGAGAGCGCTATGGCTTGGAATGAGCCGGGTGGCAACTCGAATAATCAGGATCCTTGGGGTGGCAAGCGCCGCAATAACGGCGACCGCAAGGGGCCACCGGATCTCGACGAGGCCTTCCGAAAGCTGCAGGAAAGCCTGAACGGGTTGTTCGGTGGTGGTAAGAAACGCGGTGATGACGGCGGTGGTTCGGGTCGCAGTGGGGGTGGCTTCGGCGCCCTGCTCGGCATCGGTCTGGTCGTGCTCGCGGCTGTCTGGCTGTACAGCGCGGTGTACGTGGTCGACGAGCAGGAGCAAGCCGTGGTGCTGCGCTTCGGCAAGTACTACGAGACCGTCGGCCCGGGCCTGAACATCTACTTCCCGCCGATCGACAAGAAGTACATGGAAAACGTCACGCGTGAGCGGGCGTACACCAAGCAGGGCCAGATGCTGACCGAAGACGAGAACATCGTCGAAGTACCGCTGACCGTGCAGTACAAGATCAGCAACCTGCAGGATTTCGTGCTGAACGTTGATCAGCCGGAAATCAGCCTGCAGCACGCGACCGACAGCGCCCTGCGCCACGTGGTGGGTTCCACCGCCATGGACCAGGTGCTGACCGAAGGTCGTGAGCTGATGGCCAGCGAAATCAAGGAGCGTCTGCAACGCTTCCTCGATACCTATCGCACCGGTATCACCGTCACTCAGGTCAACGTACAGAGCGCAGCGGCACCGCGTGAAGTGCAAGAAGCCTTCGATGACGTGATCCGCGCCCGTGAAGACGAGCAGCGTTCGCGCAACCAGGCTGAAACCTACGCCAACGGCGTCGTGCCGGAAGCCCGTGGTCAGGCCCAGCGTATCCTTGAGGATGCCAACGGTTACCGCGACGAAACGGTCTCGCGCGCCAAGGGTGAGGCTGATCGCTTCACTAAACTGGTCGCCGAGTATCGCAAGGCCCCTGAAGTGACCCGTCAGCGTCTGTACCTGGACACCATGCAGGAAGTCTTCAGCAACACCAGCAAGGTACTCGTGACCGGTAACAAGAACGGCCAGAGCAACCTGCTTTACCTGCCGTTGGACAAAATGATTCAGAACAGCTCGGGCAGCAATGCGCCGGTCACCGGTTCGGCTGCCGCCAGCAACACGGATGTCACGCCGCACGTCACTGACCTGCCGCAGTCGCGCACAAGGGAGACCCGCTGATGAGCAATAAATCGCTGATCGCCCTTATTGTTGGCGTCGTCGTGCTACTGGTTGGCTGGAACTGCTTCTACATCGTCGCTCAGACCGAGCGTGCGGTGCTGCTGCAATTCGGTCGTGTGGTTCAGGCCGATGTTCAGCCGGGCCTGCATGTGAAAGTGCCTTACGTTAACCAGGTGCGTAAATTCGACGCGCGGCTGATGACGCTGGATGCACCGACACAGCGCTTCCTGACGCTGGAAAAGAAAGCCGTCATGGTCGATGCCTACGCCAAGTGGCGCGTGAAAGATGCCGAGCGCTTCTACACCGCAACTTCGGGCCTCAAGCAAATCGCCGACGAGCGTCTGTCGCGTCGTCTGGAATCCGGTCTGCGTGACCAGTTCGGCAAGCGCACTCTGCACGAAGTGGTGTCGGGTGAACGTGACGCGCTGATGGCTGACATTACGGCCTCGCTGAACAAGATGGCGGAAAAAGAGCTGGGTATCGAAGTCGTCGATGTCCGGGTCAAGGCCATTGATCTGCCGAAAGAAGTCAACCGCAGCGTGTTCGAACGTATGAGCACCGAGCGTGAGCGTGAAGCTCGCGAGCACCGCGCCAAGGGTAACGAACTGGCTGAAGGCATCCGTGCCGACGCCGATCGTCAACGCCGCGTGCTGCTGGCTGAAGCCTATCGTGAATCCGAAGAGATTCGCGGTGACGGTGATGCCCAGGCCGCTGCGATCTACTCCAAGGCCTATGGTCAGGATCAGGAGTTCTACGGTTTCTACCGTAGCCTGCGCGCCTACCGTGAAAGCTTCGCGAACAAATCCGACGTCCTGGTCCTCGACCCAAGCAGCGACTTCTTCCGTTACCTGGAAAAGTCCAAGCCTTGATACGACGTTGACCTGAATCATTCCGCCCGGCGGCTAAAACCTCGGGCGGGGTGATCCTTTGGGAAAACGTGTGTATGATGCGGCAGCCGGGAAATTCCCGGCTTTTTTGCGTCTGCACGTTTGATTGCTGTTTTTTGTTGCAGGCATCGGGTTGAATGGCCCGAGAGTATTTCGAGGAAAGTGATGGGCGAAGCCGGTAACAGGCCTTTCGCCGCGTCGTTCATGCGCGTGCGTTTTGAACGGATCGGTCATTTTCTGCTTCACTCAAGGCTCGCCCGCAGGCTGGCCGCCCGGATCAAAGGGGAATGGCGTAATGGCAACGGTAGACCGCTGGCTGCTGCCAGATGGCATCGAAGAAGTACTGCCACCGGAAGCGGCGCGCATTGAAGTCGCGCGTCGTCAGGTGTTGGATCTGTTCCAGAGCTGGGGTTACGAGTTTGTCGTGACTCCCCATATCGAGTACCTGGAATCCCTGCTGACCGGCGCGGGCCAGGACCTGGATCTGCGTACCTTCAAGGTCATCGACCCGCAATCGGGCCGGCAGATGGGTTTCCGTGCCGACATCACGCCGCAAGTGGCGCGCATTGATGCGCACACCCTGCGTCGCGAAGGCCCGAGCCGTCTGTGCTACGCCGGCAGCGTGCTGCATGCGCAGCCGCGGGCATTGTCGTCCTCGCGCAGCCCGATCCAGTTGGGCGCCGAGCTTTACGGCGACGCCAGCCCGAGCAGCGACGTTGAAGTTATCAGCCTGATGCTGGCCATGTTGCAACTGGCCGATGTGCCGGATGTACACATGGACCTCGGTCATGTCGGTATCTACCGTGGTCTGGCGCGTGCTGCCGGTCTGTCCGGTGAAGTCGAGCAGCAGTTGTTCGATGCGTTGCAACGCAAGGCCATCGACGAGGTCATTACCTTGACCGAAGGCCTGCCGGCCGACCTGTCCGGCATGTTGCGTGCGCTGGTTGATCTGTGCGGCGGCCGTGAAGTGTTGAGCGCTGCGCGCGAGCGTCTGGCCAATGCGCCGGCGCCGGTGCTGGCGGCACTGGAAGATTTGCTGGCCATCGCCGAGCGTCTGTCGGCGCGTTTCCCGGAGCTGCCGCTGTACTTTGATCTGGGCGAATTGCGTGGCTACCACTACCACACCGGTGTGGTGTTCGCGGTGTTCGTGCCGGGCGTGGGCCAGTCCATCGCTCAGGGCGGTCGCTACGACGACATCGGCGCGGATTTTGGTCGCGCCCGTCCGGCGACAGGCTTCTCCACCGATTTGAAAACCCTGGTGACCCTGGGGCGTGCTGAGATCGAGCTACCGTCTGGCGGTATCTGGATGCCTGACAGTACGGATGCGGCACTCTGGCAGCAGGTTTGCCAGTTGCGCAGTGAGGGTCAGCGTGTCGTTCAGGCTTTGCCTGGGCAACCTTTGGCCGCCGCCCGTGATGCGGACTGCGACCGGCAATTGATTCAGCAGAACGGGCTTTGGCAAGTATCGCCACTGGCTTCTTGAGTTTTCCTGCCGGCCATCGCCGGCACCAAGTTTGCGCGAATGAGGACAAGTGTTATGGGTAAGAATGTCGTAGTCCTGGGCACCCAATGGGGTGATGAGGGCAAAGGCAAGATCGTTGATCTGCTGACCGAACATGCTGCCGCCGTAGTGCGCTACCAAGGTGGCCACAACGCTGGTCACACATTGGTGATCGACGGCGAAAAAACCGTCCTGCACCTGATCCCGTCGGGCGTGCTGCGCGAAGGCGTGCAGTGCCTGATCGGCAACGGCGTGGTGGTTGCACCTGACGCCCTGCTGCGCGAGATCACCAAGCTGGAAGAGAAAGGCGTACCGGTGCGCGAGCGTCTGCGTATCAGCCCGTCCTGCCCGCTGATCCTGTCCTTCCACGTGGCGCTGGACCAGGCCCGTGAAAAGGCCCGTGGCGAGCTGAAGATCGGTACCACCGGTCGCGGCATCGGCCCGGCATACGAAGACAAGGTCGCTCGTCGTGGCCTGCGTGTCGGCGACCTGCTGAACATGCCGCGCTTTGAAGACAAGTTGCGTGAACTGGTGGATTACCACAACTTCATGCTGGTCGGTTACTACAAAGAGCCGGCCATCGAGTTCGAAAAGACCCTGGCCGAGTGCAAGGAATACGCTGAGCTGCTCAAGCCGCTGATGCTCGACGTCACTGCCGAGCTGCACGACCTGCGTCGCGCCGGCAAGGACATCATGTTCGAAGGCGCCCAGGGTTCGTTGCTCGACATCGACCACGGTACCTACCCGTACGTGACCAGCTCCAACACCACCGCCGGTGGCGTGGCGACTGGTTCGGGCGTTGGCCCGATGTTCCTGGACTACATCCTGGGCATCACCAAGGCTTACACCACTCGCGTCGGTTCTGGCCCGTTCCCGACTGAGCTGTTCGACGAAGTCGGCGCACACTTGGCCAAGCAAGGTCACGAGTTCGGTGCTACCACCGGCCGTGCCCGTCGTTGCGGCTGGTTCGACGCCGTTATCCTGCGTCGCGCGATCGATGTAAACAGCATCTCGGGCATCTGCCTGACCAAGCTGGACGTACTCGACGGCCTGGAAACCATCAACATCTGCGTCGGCTACAAAGACGCGCAAGGCAACGCCGTTGCTCCGACCGACGCTGACAGCTACGTAGGCCTGCAGCCTGTGTACGAAGAAGTGCCGGGCTGGACCGAATCGACCGTGGGCGCCAAGACCCTGGAAGAGCTGCCAGCTAACGCTCGTGCCTACATCAAACGCGTCGAAGAGTTGATCGGCGCACCGATCGACATTATTTCGACGGGCCCGGACCGCAACGAAACCATCGTTCTGCGCCATCCGTTCGCTTGATAAGTCGTTGATGTAAAAAACAAAGGCCCCTTAATCGGGGCCTTTGTCGTTTATGCCTGTTGGACGGCATGACCTTTGCTGTGAATCTTCCTACAAGAGTGCCATCAAATTAATGGCGTCAGAAGTAGAGGTATTCACAGTGTCGGCCGTTCTCTCACTGTTACAAAGCCGTTTGTTGCGCCCGGTATTCGTTACCCTTGGTATCGCTCTTTTGGTGCAAGTGTTGGTGGCCGTCGCCCTGACACGGAGCACCGTCACGGCGCTGGAAGCGGATTTGGCTGTGCGCCTCGGCGCCGACAGCCAGAAACTCTCGGGCGAGTTGGAGCAGGCGGGGCGTGAAGTCACGTCGAGTCTCGACGCCCTGTCCGCCAGCACCCGTCAGCGCCTGACCGCTGGTCTGTCTTCGCGGCTGAAGGACGAGCAGGCGCAACTGCGTACGACATTGGAAAAGGATCTGAAGGATTCGGCCAATGACATGGCGCAGTTGCTGGCCTCTGTCGCACCGCGCGCCATGTGGGACAGCGACGTGCCGACCTTGTCTGAATTCGCCCGCCGGGCCCAGCGTAATCCCAATGTGCTGTTCGTGGTCTACGACGACGCCACCGGCCAGCACTTGACCCGTTATCTCAATCGCGAAAACCCGATCAACAAGGCCTTGCTGGAAAAAGGCCAGGGCGAGCGTGCGCTGGATAAAGTGCTGGATGCGGCGAAAAACGATCCGTCGGTCTACTACCTCGAAGCCTCGATCAACCCCAATGGCGTGGAAATCGGCAAGGTGCTGATGGGCGTTTCCACGGCCTCGGTGGAAACTGATCTGGCAGCGCTGGACAAACGTTTCTCGGCGCTGATCGCCAGCAGCGATCAACTGGTCGGCGACAGCCTCAAAGGCGCTGCAGCGGACAGCGCCACGGCGATGCAAGCGCGTCTGCAATCGGCGCAATCCACCGCCGCCGAGATGAAGGCCAATACCGCGAGCACGGTGCAAGAAGCAGCGGCGACCCTGCGCTGGAGAATCGGCTTGGGCCTGGCGCTGGTTGGCTGCGGTGTGCTGCTGTTGTTGGCTGTGGTGTTGGGCCATCGCGTGGTCAATCGCCTGAAGATGCTCAATGCCGCGATGGATGACCTGGCGGCGGGCGAGGGTGATCTGACCAAGCGTGTGCAGATCAACAGCAAGGACGAAATCGGCGACATGGCCGCGGCGGTCAATCGCTTTGTGGATAAGTTGCAGCCGATCGTGCGCGAGGCGGGCGATGTCGCGCAGCGCACCGGCGTCGAAATTGGCGCAATGACTCTGCGCAATGCCGGTGCCGATGCGGCGGCCGGGATGCAGCGTGACGAAGTGGCGGAAAGCCTGCGCGCGCTGTCGCAAATGGCTGATGAGGCGCAATCGGAAAGCCATGCCATGCAAGCGGCGCTGAAGCAGGTGGTGGATATTCGTCAGGCCACGGATGAGAACACGCGCACGTCGGCCAAGGTCGGCGGCTTGATTGAGGCGTTGGCTGGGCAGGTCGACACTGGAGCGAAAGTCATCCAGCGACTGGCGCAGCAGAGTGAACAGATTGAAGTGGTGCTGACGGTGATCCACGGGATCGCCGAGCAGACCAATTTGCTGGCACTGAACGCGGCAATTGAAGCAGCGCGCGCGGGTGAAACCGGGCGTGGGTTCGCGGTAGTGGCGGATGAGGTGCGTGCGTTGGCGAGCAAGACGCAAAGTTCTACCGGCGATATTCAGGCGCACATCGTCGCTTTGCAGCAGGGTGCGCGTGAGGCGGTCGAGGCGATCGGTCAGGCCGGGCGTCAGGCCAGCGAAGGTTTGCTGGTGTTGCGTGACAGCGCGCGGTTGCAGCAATCGGTGCAGACGTCGGTCGAGCAGGTGCACGCGGCGATTGGCCTGGCGACGCAGGCTGCAGCGCATCAGGCGCAGGGTGCGCAGGCGGTGCGCGGGCGAGTCGAGACGATTCATGCGCAGGCCGAGAAGGCGGCGCAGGCGGTCGTGGAAACCACGGCGAGTGGCAAGGTGTTGGATGGTTTGGCTGCACAGCTGAAAGCCAGTCTGGGGCAGTTCAGGGCTTAAGATCAAAAGATCGCAGCCTGCGGCAGCTCCTACATTAATCCCATGTAGGAGCTGCCGCAGGCTGCGATCTTTTAGCGGCTCAGATACATCCGCGTCGTCAACAGATAAACCGGTAACCCGGACACCAAAATCAACAACGCCGCATAAGGCGCCGCCGCCGCAAACTCGACATTCGCAGTATGCGCCCACACCTCGGTCGCCAGCGTATTAAGCCCGGTCGGACTCAACAGCAACGTCGCCGTCAATTCCTTCATTGCATCGAGAAACACTAGCGCAAACGCCGCGCCCAATGCCGGGAAAATAATCGGCAACGTCACCCGACAAAACGCCGTAAACGACGAAGCGCCCAGCGTCCGTGCAGCCTCTTCAAGCTGCGGCGCAGCCTTGTTCAGTGCAGTACGAATCGGTGCCTGCGCCAGCGGCAGAAACAGCAGCGCATAAGCGATCAGCAACAACCCCGAAGTCTGATACAACGCCGGCACGTAATGCAGGGCGAAATACACCAGCGTCAGCGCAATCACCAAGCCCGGCAGCGCATGCAACAGGTACGGCAGACGCTCAGCCCAAATCGCTAATTGGCCTTTGTAACGTACCACCAGCAAACCCACCGGCACTGCCAGCACCAGACACAGCGCCGCGCCGCCCAGCGACAACGCCAGCGACGACAGCAATGCTTCGGTGATCGCCGCTACCGGAAAGGCTGCCGACGAACCCACCGCCAGCCAGTACGCCAGCATCCCCAGCGGAATCCCGCTGCCGACAATCGCCAGCGCCAGACAATACAACTGACCCAGCGAAGCCCAGCGCCCCAATCGAACCTGTTCAGCCTGACGCGCCGCGCCTTGGCCGGTGCGCACGTGCCGGCCTTTGCCGCGCACACGCAGCTCCAGCCACAACAACACCAGGCACAGCGCCAGCAGCACCGCAGAAAGCATCGCCGCGTTGGCGTTACTGAATTCCAGTTCGAACTGTTGATAGATCGCGGTAGTGAACGTTTGCAGGCCGATGATCGACAGCGCGCCGAACTCCACCAGCATGTGCAAGGCAATCAACAGCGAACCGGCCAACAACGACGGCCAAAGCAGCGGCAGGGTGACGCGGAAAAACACCCCCCAGCGATTCTGCCCCAGCGTGCGGGCAGACTCTTCAAGCGACGGATCAAGATTGCGCAGGGTTGCCGCTACCGGCAGAAAGATCAGCGGGTATTTCGACAGGCTCATGACCAGAATCGCCCCGCCCAGCCCTTCGAACTGCGCGCTCAGCGAAACCCAGGTGAAACTGCTGACAAATGCCGGCACTGCGAACGGAAGGCACAGAATCACGCCCCATAGACGCCGGCCCGGCAAATTGCTGCGTTCCAGCAGCCAGGCGAGCGACAGACCAATCACGCCGCAGGTGAGGGTTACGCCAACCATCAATGCCAAGGTATTGCTTAGCAGGCCGAACACATACGGGCGCCACAACAAATGCAGAGCCTCGGCCCAGCCGGCCTGCCAGGCTTTCAGTCCGACGTAGGCGAGCGGCAACAAGCTCAGTACCACCAGCAGCAACACCGGCAGTACCAGCCAGATCGACGGCCGCTTGCGCTTTGGTACGTAACCCCCGCGCGCGGCGGGGGCGGATAACGATGCGGCCATCAGTTCAAGCCAACTTCACGTTCCAGTTCCAGCGCTTCTTCGGCATTGCCCAGGTCGGCCGGCGTTACGTTCGGTGCTTCCAGTTCGCTGAACGGCTTGAGCCCGCGATCCGATTCCATGCCTTTGTGCAGCGGGTATTCGGCGGTGGTCTGAGTGATCACGCGCTGACCTTCTTCGCTGGCCATGTAGGCAAGAAATTGCTGGGCTTCTTTTGGATGTTTGCTGGATTTCAGCACGGCAGCACTGGATACGGTGATCAAACCACCGACGTCGCCGCCAGTGAAGTAATGCAGTTTCGAGTCGAGTTTGCCTTTCTCGCGTTGCAGGGCGAACCAGTAGTAGTTGTTCACCAGCACGGTAGCGACTTCGCCGTTTTCCACGGCTTTGAGGGCGACCATGTTGTTGCTGTAGGTCTTGCCGAACGCGCGCAGGCCCGTCAGCCATTCTTCGGCGGCGTCGCGACCGTGCATCTTTATGATGGCTACGGCCTGTTCCTGGAATGCGCCGCTGGTCGGTACGAAGCCGACTTTGCCTTGCCACTGCGGATCAGAGAATTCCATCACCGATTTCGGCAAGTCTTTTTCATCGACCAGTTTCGGGTTGTAGGCAACCACGCGAACGCGCGCCGTCACGCCGATCCAGGTGCCGTTGCCGGCGACGTATTTTTCCGGAAGCACAGCCAAAGTGGCGTCATCGGTTTTTGCCAGCAGGCCGAGTTCGCCGAGATTGTTCAGTGGCGGCGATTCTTCGGTGTAGATCACGTCGGCGGGGGAGCGGTCGCCCTCTTCGATGACCTGGCTGGCGAGCTGGTTGCTGCTGCCTTTGCGGACATTGACGTGAATGCCGGTCTTGGCTTCGAAGGCTTTGGCGATCGCGTCGCCGACTTCCTTGTGCTGGCCGTTATAGAGAGTCAGGGAAACCGCATCGGCAGCCTGGGTGAGGGGAGTGGCGAGCGCCAGGCCGAGGAGGGTGAAGGTCAGGCCTCGGCGCAGGGTATTTCGAAACGTCATTCGCAGGGTTCCTCACTGTCGCATTGCAAAAACTTGCAACAATGATAAACGATATTGTTTCTCAAGTGCGCCTTGCGAGAGGCTCTGCGTTCATGTAGGAGCTGCCGAAGGCTGCGATCTTTTGATCTTGTTTTTGGGCAATCACAAGCAAGATCAAGAGATCGCAGCCTTCGGCAGCTCCTACAGTGGGATTCTGGTTTTCTGGAAGGCAGAAACGCAAAAACCCGCTTTCGCGGGTTTTTGTGAAATCCATGGTCGTAACCTTGGATTTGAATTGGTGCCCAGAAGAAGACTCGAACTTCCACGACCTTGCGGTCACCAGCACCTGAAGCTGGCGTGTCTACCAATTTCACCATCTGGGCAATCATCGCTAGCGTTGCCGCTGTTGATGTGGCGCACTATACGGAGCGTCTTTTGATCTGTAAACCCCTGATTTAATTTTAATAAATCAGTTTTAAGAAAACCTGGGCTTAGAATGCAAAAAACCCGCTTTCGCGGGTTTTTGTGTGAGCCTTGAAACTGATCTAGTCTCAATCTCGAAATTGGTGCCCAGAAGAAGACTCGAACTTCCACGACCGTAAGGTCACCAGCACCTGAAGCTGGCGTGTCTACCAATTTCACCATCTGGGCAGTATCGGCAACGCTTGTGCGTCGTCGATGGCGCGCACTATACGGAGCGTCTTTTTAACTGTAAACCCCTCTCAGCAAAAAACATGATTTTTTTTACCGGCGGTGTTCAAAACGGCTTCCAAGTGACGCTGCAGGCCCTGATATGGGCCTTATAGAGTCGGAAATTTCCCGTTTCATGGCGCCTATGCCAAACTAACCCGCATATAGACAAGGTGAAAACTCTCTAATGGCCGATTGGCAGTCCCTCGATCCCGAGGCCGCTCGTGAAGCGGAAAAATATGAAAACCCTATTCCTAGCCGCGAACTGATCCTGGCGCACCTCGCCGATCGGGGTTCGCCTGCTGCCCGCGAGCAACTGGTCGAAGAGTTCGGTCTGACCACCGAAGACCAGATCGAAGCCCTGCGCCGCCGTCTGCGCGCCATGGAGCGCGACGCACAACTGATCTACACCCGTCGTGGTACCTACGCGCCGGTCGACAAGCTTGACCTGATCCTCGGTCGCATCAGCGGTCACCGTGACGGTTTCGGCTTCCTGGTGCCGGACGACGGCAGCGATGACCTGTTCATGAGCCCGGCGCAAATGCGTCTGGTGTTCGACGGTGATCGTGCGCTGGCCCGTGTTTCCGGTCTTGACCGTCGTGGTCGCCGCGAAGGCGTGATCGTCGAAGTCGTGTCGCGTGCTCACGAAACCATCGTCGGTCGCTACTTTGAAGAAGGCGGCATTGGTTTCGTCGTTGCCGACAACCCGAAGATCCAGCAAGAAGTGCTGGTCACGCCGGGCCGCAACGCCAACGCGCAGATCGGTCAGTTCGTCGAGGTGAAAATCACCCACTGGCCGACGCCGCGCTTCCAGCCGCAAGGCGACGTGGTCGAAGTGGTCGGCAACTACATGGCGCCGGGCATGGAAATCGATGTCGCCCTGCGCACCTACGACATTCCGCACGTCTGGCCTGAAGCCGTACTGAAAGAAGCGGCCAAGCTCAAGCCGGAAGTCGAAGAAAAAGACAAAGAGAAGCGCGTCGACCTACGCCATCTGCCGTTCGTCACCATTGACGGCGAAGATGCCCGCGACTTCGACGATGCTGTTTATTGCGAAGCCAAACCGGGCAAGCTGCGCCTGTTCTCCGGCGGCTGGAAGTTGTACGTGGCGATTGCCGACGTTTCCAGCTACGTGAAAATCGGTTCGGCGCTGGACAACGAAGCGCAAGTGCGCGGCAACTCGGTGTATTTCCCCGAGCGCGTGGTGCCGATGCTGCCTGAGCAGTTGTCCAACGGCCTGTGCTCGCTGAACCCACACGTCGATCGTCTGGCCATGGTTTGCGAGATGACCATCTCCAAATCCGGCGAAATGACCGACTACTGCTTCTATGAAGCGGTGATCCACTCCCACGCTCGCCTGACGTACAACAAAGTCAGCGCGATGCTGGAAACGCCGAAAATCACCGAGGCGCGTCAGCTTCGCGGTGAGTACAACGACGTTCTGCCGCACCTCAAGCAGCTGTATGCGCTGTACAAGGTTCTGTTGGCTGCTCGTCACGTACGTGGCGCGATCGATTTCGAAACGCAGGAAACCCGGATCATCTTCGGTACCGAGCGCAAGATTGCCGAAATCCGTCCGACCACCCGTAACGATGCGCACAAGCTGATCGAAGAATGCATGCTGGCGGCCAACGTGGCCACCGCCGAATTCCTCAAGAAGCACGAAATTCCGGCGCTGTACCGCGTCCACGATGGCCCGCCACCGGAGCGTCTGGAAAAACTCCGTGCCTTCCTTGGTGAGCTCGGTCTGTCCCTGCATAAAGGCAAGGACGGCCCGTCGCCGAAGGACTACCAGGCATTGCTGGCGAGCATCAAGGATCGTCCGGATTTCCACCTGATCCAGACTGTAATGCTGCGTTCGCTGAGCCAAGCGGTGTACAGCGCTGACAATCAGGGCCACTTCGGCCTGAATTACGAAGCCTATACCCACTTCACCTCGCCGATCCGTCGTTACCCGGATTTGCTCACGCACCGCGCGATCCGCAGCGTGATCCATTCGAAACAGGACACCCCGCACGTTCGCCGTGCCGGTGCGATGACCATTCCGAAAGCGCGTATCTATCCGTACGACGAAGCGGCGCTGGAGCAGCTCGGCGAGCAGTGCTCGATGAGCGAGCGCCGTGCCGATGAAGCGACCCGCGACGTGGTGAACTGGCTCAAGTGCGAGTTCATGAAGGATCGCGTGGGCGAGTCGTTCCCTGGCGTGATCACGGCGGTGACCGGTTTTGGTCTGTTCGTCGAACTGACTGATATCTACGTCGAAGGCCTGGTGCACGTCACCGCGCTGCCGGGCGATTACTACCACTTCGATCCTGTGCATCACCGCTTGGCGGGCGAGCGCACCGGTCGTAGCTTCCGTCTCGGCGATACCGTTGAAGTGCGCGTCATGCGCGTTGACCTCGACGAGCGCAAGATCGACTTCGAGATGGCCGAAAAAACCATCAGCGCGCCGATCGGTCGCAAAAAGCGTGGTGCTGAAACTGCTGCGCCAGCCGCGAAGGAAAAAGCCGAAGCGGCTCCTGCAAAAACCGCAGGTCGCCGTCCAGCGAAAGAGAAAGCTCCTGAAGCCTATCGTCCAAGCGACGCTGTGGCGAAAAACGCCGAGCTGCGTAAAAGCCGTGAAATGAAGAAGGCTCTGCTTTCCGACGCCAAAAACGGTGGTAAAGCGGCGCCTGGGGGAAAGACCGGGCGGTCGGCGCCTGAAAAGGCCTCCGGCGGCAAGCCAGCAAAACCGAGCAAACATCGTAAAGGCCCGCCAAAAGCGGGTTCTGCTCCAGCCAAAAGTGGCGGGGCACGTAAACCGAAGGCGAAGTCATGAGTCAGTTGGAAAAAATCTACGGCGTTCACGCGGTAGAAGCGTTGCTGCGTCACCACCCGAAGCGCGTCAAGCAGATCTGGCTGGCGGAAAGCCGCAACGATCCGCGCGTGCAGACGCTGGTTGAGCTGGCCAACGAAAACCGTGTCCAGGTCGGTCAGGCCGAGCGCCGCGAGATGGACGCCTGGGTTGAAGGCGTTCACCAGGGCGTGGTCGCGGAGGTCAGTCCGAGCCAGGTCTGGGGCGAAGCGATGCTCGATGAGTTGCTCGATCGCACCGACGGCGCACCGTTGCTGCTGGTGCTCGACGGCGTGACCGATCCGCACAACCTCGGTGCCTGCCTGCGCTCGGCCGATGCGGCCGGTGCGCTGGCGGTGATCGTGCCGAAAGACAAGTCGGCAACCTTGACTCCGGTGGTGCGTAAAGTCGCTTGCGGCGCGGCGGAAGTGATTCCGTTGGTCGCTGTAACCAACCTGGCGCGTACGCTGGAAAAACTTCAGCAGCGCGGTCTGTGGGTTGTCGGCACGGCAGGCGAAGCTGAAGTCAGCATTTACGACCAGGATCTGACGGGCCCGACCATTCTGATCATGGGCGCCGAAGGCAAAGGCATGCGTCGCCTGACTCGCGAGCACTGTGACTATCTGGTGAAACTGCCGATGGCCGGTAGCGTCAGCAGCCTCAACGTCTCGGTCGCCACCGGCGTGTGCCTGTTCGAAGCCCAGCGCCAACGCGGCGCCAAGGCCAAGACCGCCACCAAGAAATAACCCCCCTGTAGGAGCTGCCGAAGGCTGCGATCTGTTGATCTTGTCTTTAAAAGCAAAATCAAAAGATCGCAGCCTTCGGCAGCTCCTACAGCTGTTCTTTGGTGATTGTTCAAATAATCACCAATTGCCTTGCACCTCTCCTGTCCCTTCTCTACAATTGCGCCCCTTGCTGTGACGGCAGGCACGCATGTGCCCCGCGCCAGCAAGTCCATAAGTGTCATTCACTCCTTGTCTGACCGTTTTTGAGCGGCAGGCTACAACCCGTAAGGAGCATTCATGCGTCATTACGAAATCATCTTTTTGGTCCACCCGGATCAAAGCGAGCAAGTCGGCGGCATGGTTGAGCGTTACACCAAGCTGATCGAAGAAGACGGCGGCAAAATCCACCGTCTGGAAGATTGGGGCCGTCGTCAACTGGCCTACGCAATCAACAATGTTCACAAGGCTCACTACGTGATGCTGAACGTTGAGTGCACTGGCAAGGCCCTGGCCGAGCTGGAAGACAACTTCCGCTACAACGATGCAGTGATCCGTAACCTGGTCATCCGTCGCGAAGAAGCCGTTACCGGCCAATCCGAGATGCTCAAGGCTGAAGAAAACCGCAGTGAGCGCCGTGAGCGTCGCGACCGTCCTGAGCACGAAGGCGCTGATAGCGCTGATAGTGATGACAGCGACAACAGCGATAACGCTGACGAGTAATCCACGGACCTTTTAAGGAGCCTATCAAATGGCACGTTTCTTCCGTCGTCGTAAATTCTGCCGCTTCACCGCTGAAGACGTGAAGGAGATCGATTACAAAGATCTCAACACTCTGAAAGCCTACGTATCCGAGACCGGCAAAATCGTTCCAAGCCGCATCACCGGTACCAAAGCTCGTTATCAGCGTCAGCTGGCCACCGCTATCAAGCGCGCCCGCTTCCTGGCCCTGCTGGCCTACACCGACAGCCACGGCCGCTGAGACCGGGCAGTCGACAAGTAGCAAAGGATTGAATGCATGCGTGCCTTAGCTGAGTTCATCATGCGCGGCCGCATGCAGGCCACTCTTGTAGTGGCCGGATGTGCAACATTGCCGTTGTTGTATTGGTTGGGCGCTGCCGCCGGGAGCCTTGTGCTGCTGCGGCGCGGATTGACGGACGCTCTTGGCGTTCTGTCCCTGGGACTGCTGCCGGCCTTGGTCTGGTGGTTGTACGCCGATGATCCACGGGCACTTCTGGTGCTGCTGGGGTCTTCGGGACTTGCGTTGGTTTTGCGCGCAAGTGAATCCTGGGTTCGCACGCTGCTGGTCAGCGTGGCGGTAGGGGTGGTGTTTTCGGTGGTGCTCGGGGCAGCGTTTGCAGCCCAGATCGAGATGCTCGCGCAAGCCTTGATAAAGGTCATGCCTGCGCTTCTCGGTGAGACCTACAAGCAATTGTCGGTTGAAGAGCAAGCGCGTTTCGCGTCCCTGATTGCGCCAGTCCTGACCGGACTGATTGCGGCTTTGTTGCAGATCGTCAGCGTGCTGAGCCTGATTGTCGGGCGTCATTGGCAGGCGTTGTTGTACAACCCGGGTGGTTTTGGTCGCGAGTTTCGCGCCATCCGGATCCCGCTGGGGCCGGCGATGTTACTGCTGGCGTTGATGCTTCTGGGCCCGAATCTCGGTGCACAGATGGCCATGTTGACGCCGTTGTGCAGTGTACCGCTGGTGTTCGCCGGACTGGCCCTGATTCACGGGCTGGTCGGGCAGAAGCGACTGGCCGGGTTCTGGCTGGTGGGGTTGTACGTCACGCTGTTGCTGTTCATGCAGCTGATCTATCCGTTGCTCGTGGTCTTGGCCATTGTCGACAGCCTGATTGATTTTCGCGGTCGTCACGTGTCGAAAGACACCGACAGCGCGAACGGTGAAGGTTAAAAGTTAGAGGATTTTCACATGCAACTGATCCTTCTGGAAAAAGTCACCAACCTGGGCAACCTGGGTGACAAAGTAAACGTTAAGGCCGGTTACGGTCGTAACTACCTGCTGCCTTACGGCAAAGCTACCGCCGCGACCCCAGCGAACATCGCTGCGTTCGAAGAGCGTCGTGCCGAGCTGGAAAAAGCTGCTGCAGACCGTAAAGCATCGGCTGAAAGCCGTGCTGCCCAACTGGCCGAGCTGGAAGTGACCATCACTGCCACCGCTGGCGACGAAGGCAAGCTGTTCGGTTCGATCGGTACTCACGACATCGCTGACGCACTGACCGCCTCCGGCGTTGAAGTTGCGAAAAGCGAAGTTCGTCTGCCGAACGGCACCATCCGCAACGTAGGTGAATTCGACGTGGCTGTGCACCTGCACGCCGAAGTTGAAGCCACCGTACGCGTTGTCGTGGTAGCAGCTTAAGCAACACCTGATCGGCTGGCGGCTTGTCCGTCAGACGGTTAACATCGGGCACGATCCTGTTTACAGGTCGTGCCCTTTGTCTTTCTGAACTCCCTGTTTTTCCAAACAACACAAGTGGCCATGAACGATATCTCCGCTCCCGAGCAATACGATCTGCAAACCGCTGCCCTGAAGGTGCCGCCGCATTCCATCGAGGCCGAACAGGCCGTACTCGGTGGTCTGATGCTGGACAACAACGCCTGGGAACGCGTGCTCGATCAAGTCTCCGACGGCGATTTCTATCGACATGACCACCGCCTGATCTTCCGTGCGATCGCCAAGCTGGCCGATCAGAACTCGCCGATCGACGTCGTGACCCTTGCCGAACAATTGGACAAGGAAGGTCAGACCTCGCAAGTCGGCGGTCTCGGTTACCTCGGCGAACTGGCGAAAAACACGCCGTCCGTCGCCAACATCAAGGCCTATGCGCAGATCGTCCGCCAGCGTGCGACGTTGCGCCAACTGATCGGTATCAGCACCGAGATCGCCGACAGCGCCTTCAACCCGGAAGGGCGCACCGCCGAGGAAATCCTCGACGAAGCCGAACGGCAGATCTTCGCAATTGCCGAGGCCCGGCCGAAAACCGGTGGCCCGGTAGGCGTGAACGATTTGCTGACCAAGGCCATCGATCGCATCGACACGCTGTTCAACACTGACAACGCGATTACCGGCCTGTCCACTGGCTACACCGATCTCGACGAGAAAACCAGTGGCCTGCAGCCGGCTGACTTGATCATCGTCGCCGGTCGTCCATCGATGGGTAAAACCACCTTCGCGATGAACCTGGTGGAAAACGCCGTACTGCGCAGCGACAAGGCCGTTCTGGTGTATTCCCTCGAGATGCCAGGCGAATCGCTGGTCATGCGTATGCTCTCCTCGCTGGGCCGCATCGACCAGACCAAGGTGCGTTCCGGCCAACTGGAAGACGACGACTGGCCGCGGCTGACCTCGGCGGTCAACCTGCTCAATGACCGCAAACTGTTCATCGACGACACGGCTGGTATCAGCCCGTCGGAAATGCGTGCGCGGACCCGGCGTCTGGCGCGTGAACACGGCGAGATCGGCCTGATCATGATCGACTACCTGCAGTTGATGCAGATTCCGGGCTCCGGTGGCGACAACCGGACCAACGAGATTTCGGAAATCTCGCGTTCCTTGAAAGCCCTGGCCAAGGAATTCAACTGCCCGGTGGTGGCGCTGTCCCAGCTCAACCGTTCCTTGGAGCAGCGGCCGAACAAACGTCCAATCAACTCCGACCTCCGGGAATCCGGAGCGATCGAGCAGGATGCTGACGTGATCATGTTCGTGTACCGGGACGAGGTTTATCACCCGGAGACCGAGCATAAAGGTATTGCCGAAATCATCATCGGCAAGCAGCGGAACGGGCCGATCGGCTTTATCCGCCTGGCGTTTATCGGTAAGTACACCCGTTTCGAAAACCTTGCGCCGGGCAGCTATAACTTCGACGACGACGAGTAATTTAGCGTCCTGAAGGGCCCCATCGCTGGCAAGCCAGCTCCCACAGGGATCGCATCGGTCCTGTGGGAGCTGGCTTGCCAGCGATAGGGTCGCCACCAATTTCCGACTACAGCCGTCGGAATTGGTCAAAATTTGTGCTATATTCCGCGCCCGCGAAATTCAATGAAAGCCAACACCGGTTATCGACATGCAAGCAGCCAAGCCGTTATTTGACTATCCAAAGTACTGGGCCGAATGTTTCGGGCCAGCGCCATTCCTGCCGATGAGCAGGGAGGAGATGGATCAGCTTGGCTGGGATTCCTGCGACATCATCATCGTCACCGGTGATGCCTACGTCGATCACCCGTCGTTCGGCATGGCGATCATCGGCCGGCTGCTGGAGTCGCAAGGCTTCCGCGTCGGGATCATTGCCCAGCCAAACTGGCAGTCCAAAGACGACTTCATGAAGCTCGGCGAGCCGAACCTGTTCTTCGGCGTCGCGGCCGGTAATATGGACTCGATGATCAACCGCTACACCGCCGACAAGAAAATCCGTTCCGACGACGCCTATACCCCAGGCGGTATGGCCGGCAAACGTCCGGATCGCGCGAGCCTGGTCTACAGCCAGCGCTGCAAAGAGGCCTACAAAAACGTGCCGATCGTCCTCGGCGGCATTGAAGCTTCCCTGCGTCGTATCGCCCACTACGACTATTGGCAGGATCGTGTGCGTAACTCGATCCTGATCGACGCCTGCGCCGACATTCTGCTGTACGGCAACGCCGAGCGCGCGATTGTCGAAGTCGCCCAGCGTCTGTCCTACGGACACAAAATCGAAGACATCACCGACGTGCGCGGCACCGCGTTCATTCGTCGCGATACGCCGAAAGACTGGTACGAAGTCGACTCGACGCGCATCGATCGTCCGGGCAAGGTCGACAAGATCATCAACCCGTACGTGAACACCCAGGACACCCAGGCCTGCGCCATCGAGCAGGAAAAAGGTCCGGTTGAAGATCCGCAGGAAGCCAAGGTCGTACAGATCCTGGCCAGCCCGCGCATGACCCGCGACAAGACCGTGATTCGTCTGCCGTCGGTTGAAAAAGTGCGTGGCGACGCCGTTCTGTATGCCCACGCCAACCGCGTGTTGCACCTGGAAACCAACCCGGGCAACGCCCGTGCGCTGGTGCAGAAGCACGGCGAAGTCGACGTCTGGTTCAATCCGCCGCCGATTCCGATGACCACCGAAGAAATGGACTACGTGTTCGGCATGCCTTACGCCCGTGTTCCGCACCCGGCGTACGGCAAGGAGAAGATCCCGGCCTACGACATGATCCGTTTCTCGGTGAACATCATGCGTGGCTGTTTCGGTGGCTGCACCTTCTGCTCGATCACCGAGCACGAGGGCCGGATCATCCAGAACCGTTCCGAAGAATCGATCATTCGCGAGATCGAAGAGATTCGCGACAAGGTCCCGGGCTTCACCGGCGTCATCTCCGACCTCGGCGGCCCGACCGCGAACATGTACCGCATCGCCTGCAAGACGCCGGAAATCGAATCGGCGTGCCGCAAGCCATCCTGCGTGTTCCCGGGCATCTGCCCGAACCTGAACACCGACCACTCGTCGCTGATTCAGCTGTACCGCAGCGCCCGTGCGTTGCCGGGTGTGAAGAAGATTCTGATTGCCTCCGGCCTGCGTTACGACCTCGCGGTCGAGTCGCCGGAGTACGTCAAAGAGCTGGTGACCCACCACGTCGGCGGTTACCTGAAGATCGCCCCGGAACACACCGAGGAAGGTCCGCTCAACCAGATGATGAAACCGGGCATTGGCAGCTATGACAAGTTCAAGCGCATGTTCGAGAAGTACACCAAGGAAGCGGGCAAAGAGCAGTACCTGATTCCGTACTTCATCGCCGCCCACCCGGGCACCACCGACGAAGACATGATGAACCTCGCTCTGTGGCTCAAGGGCAACGGCTTCCGCGCCGACCAGGTGCAGGCGTTCTACCCGTCGCCGATGGCCACCGCCACCGCGATGTACCACTCGGGCAAGAACCCGCTGCGCAAAGTCACTTACAAGAGTGACGCGGTGACCATCGTCAAGAGCGAAGAGCAGCGTCGTCTGCACAAGGCGTTCTTGCGTTATCACGACCCGAAAGGCTGGCCGATGCTGCGTGAAGCGCTGATCCGCATGGGTCGCGCCGACTTGATCGGTTCGGGCAAGGATCAGTTGATCCCGACGCACCAGCCGACCACCGACAGCTACCAGAGCGCCCGTCGCAAGAACTCGACGCCGGCCGGCAGCCATAAAGTGGCGAAGGAAGGCAAAGAGAAGACCACCAAGATCCTCACCCAGCACACCGGCTTGCCGCCACGTGCCAGTGATGGTGGTAATCCTTGGGACAAGCGTGAACAGGCCAAGGCCGCGGCGTTTGCCCGCAACCAGCAGGCGGCCAAGGAACGTAAGGACGCCGCGAAAGGCAAAGGGCCGAAGCCGACCCGCAAGCCGGTCGTACCGCGCTAAGTTGCTTTTTAGCTGAACAGAACGCCAACCTTCGGGTTGGCGTTTTTTTTTGAGTCAAAAGATCGCAGCCTGCGGCAGTTCCTACAGTGGGATTCGCGTTTCCCTGTAGGAGCTGCCGCAGGCTGCGATCTTTTGATCTTCGCCACATTTAGGCGCAACTTCGCCCAACCATTTCCCCGCATCGCCCGATTTTGGTGCTGTACTGCCCTGAGCATTCCGGGAAAGCGCCCAAGCCTCTGCATGGCATAAGTCTTGCGCGCTTTCGAATACGCTTAGGCTCGCAGGAGGCACGCCGTGTCGATTCATGTCGCATTGCATCACGTCACGCATTACCGCTACGACCGCGCTGTCGAACTCGGCCCGCAGATCGTTCGCCTGCGCCCGGCCGCCCACAGCCGCACGCGGATTTTGTCGTATGCGCTGAAAGTCTCGCCCGAGCAGCATTTCATCAACTGGCAGCAAGACCCGCAGGGCAACTACCTCGCGCGGCTGGTGTTCCCGGAGAAAACCGATGAATTGCGCATCGAAGTCGATCTGCTGGCCGAAATGGCCGTGTTCAATCCCTTCGACTTCTTCCTCGAACCCTACGCCGAGAAAATCCCCTTTGCCTACGCCGCCGATGAACGCAAGGAACTGGCGCCGTACCTCGAAACCCTGCCGCTGACACCAAAATTCAAAGCCTATCTGGACGCCATCGACCGCACGCCGCTGCCGGCAGTGGACTTCCTTGTGGCGCTCAATCAGCGCCTGAGCGAAGACATTGGCTACCTGATTCGTATGGAGCCCGGCGTGCAAACCCCGGAGCACACTCTCGAACATGCGTCCGGCTCGTGCCGCGACTCGGCGTGGTTGCTGGTGCAATTGCTGCGCAACCTCGGCTTGGCTGCGCGATTTGTCTCCGGCTATCTGATTCAACTGACGGCCGACGTGAAAAGTCTCGACGGGCCGTCCGGCACCGACGTGGATTTCACCGACCTGCACGCCTGGTGTGAGGTGTACTTGCCGGGTGCTGGCTGGATTGGTCTGGACGCCACGTCCGGGTTGTTCGCCGGTGAAGGGCATATCCCGTTGGCCTGTAGTCCCGATCCGTCCTCGGCGGCGCCAATCAGTGGCTTGGTCGAACCGTGCGAATGCGTGTTCAGCCACGAAATGTCGGTGGAACGAATATGGGAGGCGCCGCGCGTCACCAAGCCTTACACCGATGAGCAATGGCTGGCGATTCAGGCACTGGGCCGGCAGATCGATGCCGATCTACTGGCAGACGACGTACGCCTGACCATGGGCGGCGAGCCGACTTTCGTCTCTATCGATGACCCCGATGGCGCCGAGTGGAACACCGCTGCATTGGGTGACGATAAACGCCGGCTCTCCGCCGAACTGTTCCAGCGCATGCGCAAGCACTACGCGCCGGAGGGCCTGGTGCATTTCGGTCAGGGCAAGTGGTATCCCGGCGAGCAACTGCCGCGCTGGTCGCTCAATTGCTATTGGCGCCGCGACGGCATACCGATCTGGCACAACGACGCGCTGATTGCTGACGAACAACAGGATTACGGTGCCACGGGTGAGTTGGCCGGGCGTTTTCTCGCCAGTGTCGCCGAACGCCTGAAACTGCCTACACGCTTTGTGTTTCCGGCCTACGAAGACAACTTCTATTACCTCTGGCGCGAGGGCACGTTGCCGAGCAACGTCAGTGCCGAAGATTCACGTCTGGAGGAACCGCTGGAGCGTGCACGCCTGCGCAAAGTCTTCAGTCAGGGCCTGAACAAGGTGATCGGCCAAGTGCTGCCGTTAGCGCGCACAGCCAAGGGCGATCAATGGCAAAGCGGCCGCTGGTATCTGCGCGATGAGCACTGCCGTTTAGTGCCAGGGGATTCGCCACTGGGCTATCGCCTGCCGCTCGGTTCGCAGCCGTGGGTAAAGGCCGCCGAATACCCGTTTATTCACCCTCAAGATCCGAATCAGGACTTTCCCGAACTGCCGCAAACCGCGCAGCTCAACCGTCACGGCGAACCGGCGCTGGTTGACGAGCGGGCCCCGAAGATCGACGAATCCGCCGACTGGCTGACCCGCACCGCGTTCTGTGCCGAAGCCCGCGAGGGGCGGTTGTACCTGTTCATGCCGCCGCTGGAGCGGGTCGAAGACTATCTGGAACTGGTGGCGGCCATCGAGGCCACCGCCGAAGAACTGCATTGTCCGGTACTGCTGGAAGGCTACGAGCCGACGAGCGACCCGCGCCTGAGCAACTTCCGCATCACCCCGGACCCTGGCGTGATCGAGGTCAACGTGCAGCCGTCGGCGACCTGGGACGAGTTGGTCGAGCGCACCGAATTCCTCTATGAAGAAGCGCGGCAGACGCGGCTCACCACCGAGAAGTTCATGATCGACGGCCGCCACACCGGTACCGGCGGCGGTAACCACTTTGTGCTCGGTGGCGCGACGCCGGCGGATTCACCGTTTCTGCGCCGCCCTGATCTGCTGCGCAGCCTGATCAGTTACTGGCACAACCATCCATCGCTGTCGTATCTGTTTTCAGGCCTGTTCATCGGTCCGACATCGCAGGCACCGCGCGTTGACGAGGCGCGCAATGACGCGCTGTATGAACTGGAAATCGCTTTCGCGCAGATGCCCGAACCGGGCGAGGAGTGCGCGCCGTGGCTGGTCGATCGACTGCTGCGCAATTTGCTGATCGACGTCACTGGCAACACTCATCGCGCCGAGTTCTGCATCGACAAACTGTATTCGCCGGACGGCGCCACCGGGCGTCTCGGCTTGCTGGAGTTGCGCGCATTCGAAATGCCGCCGCATGCGCGCATGAGCCTGGCTCAACAGTTATTGCTGCGGGCGTTGGTCGCACGGTTCTGGCGTGAACCTTATGCGCCGCCGAAACTGGCGCGCTGGGGCACCGAGCTGCACGATCGCTTCTTGTTGCCGCACTTTATCGAGCAGGATTTCGCTGACGTTATCGTCGAACTGAACAATGCCGGTTATCCGCTGCGGGCGGAATGGTTCGCCGCGCACCTGGAGTTTCGGTTCCCCAAGGTTGGCGATTACGCCGTAAACGGCATTGAACTGGAACTGCGTCAGGCGCTGGAGCCCTGGCATGTATTGGGTGAGGAGGGCGCGGCAGGTGGCACGGTGCGTTATGTCGATTCATCGCTGGAGCGCTTGCAGGTCAAGGTCAAAGGGCTGCCGCCGCAGCGTTATCTGCTGACCTGTAATGGCGTCGCGGTGCCGTTGCACCCGAGCGGGCGCGTCGGTGAATTCGTCGCCGGTGTGCGTTACCGCGCCTGGCAACCAGCCAACTGTCTGCAACCGACGATACCTGTCCACGCACCGCTGGTGTTCGACCTGCTCGATACCTGGATGGGACGCTCGCTGGGCGGCTGTCAGTACCATGTCGCTCATCCCGGCGGGCGTAATTACGAGACGTTGCCGGTCAATGCCAACGAAGCGGAGAGCCGGCGCATGGCGCGATTCTTCCGTGTCGGACACACGCCAGGGAAACTTCCTATACCGAACGTGGAAATCAGTGACGAACTGCCGATGACAATCGATTTACGACGTTTCTAAGGCCTACACGACATGCGGATTTTTCGTCTATCCGCACGTCATGTGCCTGCGTTAGTCTGACCGTTCCCTGCTGTCTGCCGAGCTTTCCATGCCTGACCTGCTAGACCGCTACCCGCTGACGGCGGGCACTTATCATGAACTGCTCGACGGCAGTGGCGCGGTGCGCCCGCACTGGCAGCGTCTGTTCGATCAGTTGCAGCGCAGCACCCCGACGCAGTTGATGCAGCGGCAGGCGTTGTTGGCGCGGCAGATTCAGGAAAACGGCGTCACCTATAACGTTTATGCCGATCCCAAAGGCGCAGATCGGCCGTGGGAACTGGATTTGCTGCCGCATGTGATTGCGGCGGATGAGTGGCAGCAGCTGTCGGCCGGCATCGCCCAGCGTGCGCGTCTTCTGAATGCCGTGTTGGCCGATCTCTACGGCCCGCAAAAGCTGATCAGCGAAGGGTTGCTGCCGGCGGAACTGGTCTTCGGCCACAACAATTTTCTCTGGCCGTGTCAGGGCATTGCGCCGCCCGAAGGGGCTTTCCTGCATCTTTACGCGGTGGATCTGGCGCGCACGCCGGACGGCCGCTGGTGGGTTACGGCTGATCGTACTCAGGCACCTTCGGGTGCCGGATATGCGCTGGAAAATCGCACCATTGTCTCTCGCGCCTTTCCCGAGCTGTACCGCGACCTGAAGGTGCAGCACCTGGCCGGTTTCTTCCGCACCTTGCAGGAAACCCTCGTGCGTCAGGCGCCGAGCGGCGATGACGCGCCGCTGGTGGTCTTGCTCACGCCGGGGCGCTTCAACGAAAGCTACTTCGAACATTTGTATCTCGCCCGTCAACTCGGTTATCCCTTGGTCGAGGGCGGCGACCTGACCGTGCGCGACGCCACGGTCTACCTGAAAACCCTCAGCGGATTGCGCCGCGTACACGCGATCATGCGCCGGCTCGACGACGACTTCTGCGACCCGCTGGAGTTGCGCACGGACTCGGCACTCGGCGTGCCCGGATTGCTTGAAGCCGTGCGTCAGGGGCGTGTGCTGGTGACTAACGCGTTGGGTAGCGGCGTGCTGGAGTCGCCGGGGTTGCTGGGGTTTCTGCCGAAGATCAATCAATACCTGTTCGGCGAAGAACTGATCCTGCCGTCGATTGCCACGTGGTGGTGCGGCGAGGCGCCGGTGCTGGCGCAGGCGCTGGAAAAACTGCCGGAGCTGTTGATCAAACCGGCGTTTCCCTCACAGACTTTTGCGCCCGTATTTGGCCGGGATCTGAGCGAAAAACAGCGCCAGGATCTCGCTTTGCGCATGCAAGCGCGGCCTTATGCCTACGTGGCGCAAGAATTAGCGCAATTGTCCCACGCGCCGATCTGGCAAGCCGAGAACGGTCAACTGCAACCCCGGGCGATCGGCATGCGCATGTACGCCGTCGCCAGTCGCGACGGTTATCGTGTGCTGCCCGGTGGCCTGACCCGGGTGGCCGCCGAGGCTGATGCCGAAGTGGTGTCGATGCAGCGCGGCGGCGCAAGCAAGGACACCTGGGTGCTCGGCGAGCGGGCGCCGAGCGGCGAACAATGGAAAACCCAGCGCAATGTTGGCGTGCATGATCTTGTCAGGCGCGATCCCTATCTGCCGTCGCGGGTGGTGGAAAACCTGTTCTGGTTCGGCCGTTATTGCGAGCGCTGTGACGACAGTGCGCGACTGCTGCGGATCATGCTCGCGCGATATGTCGACGGCGATGACCCGCAAGCCTTGCAGGCAGCCGTCGACCTCGGCGAGCGACTGACGCTGTTACCGGACGAAGGTGAGTTGCCTGAACGTTTGCTGGCCGCACTGCTCGGCGATGACTGGTCGTTCAGCCTGCGCTCCAACCTGCAACGCTTGCAGTGGGCCGCCTCGCAGGTGCGCGGCAAGCTTTCGCGGGAGAACTGGCAGGCACTGGTCGAATTGCAGCGCGAAGCCACTGAGCTGGACACCGACGAGCCGGATTTCGGCGAGTTGCTGGATTTTCTCAACCGCCTGGTGATGTCGCTGGCGGCGTTGTCCGGTTTTGCCCTCGACGACATGACCCGCGACGAAGGCTGGCGCTTTCTGATGATTGGTCGACGCATTGAGCGTCTGCAATTTCTCAGCAGCAGTCTGGCGGCATTTCTACGCGGCGCCGGCGCGTTCGATCAGTCGGGGCTGGAATGGCTGCTGGAACTGGGCAACAGCAGCATCACCTATCGCTCGCGTTATCTGGCGGTGGCGCAATTGATTCCAGTGCTTGATCTGTTGCTGCTTGATGAGCAAAACCCGCACGCGGTGTTGTTCCAGTTGAAATTGGTGACGCGTACCTTGAAACGTTTGAACGATGATTTCGGTGCGCCACGGGAGGCGGGATTGCCGCAGTTGGTCGAACGTCTGGCGCGGTTCGATCTGGGCTGCCTGGAAAACCCGTTGTTCGGCGAGAACAGTGTGCGTGCGGCCCTCGATGGCCTGGCGGATCTACTGCAAGCCATCGCCGAGGCCAGTGGTCAGGTCTCGGATCGTCTGGCGTTGCGCCATTTCGCCCATGTCGATGATGTCAGCCAGCGAACGGTGTCCGTCTGATGAGCGCGCATTACCAGATCTTCCACGACACCTGTTATCACTACGACAGCCCGGTGTCGCTGGCACAGCAACTGGCGCATCTTTGGCCACGCGAATGCGCCTGGCAGCGCTGCACTGAACAAGCGTTGTTGATCAGCCCGGAGCCGACGGCGCGCCGCGATGAACTGGATGTGTTTGGCAACCCGCTGACCCGATTGGCCTTCGAACGGCCGCACGATGAATTGCAGGTCAATGCACGGCTGACCGTGGAAGTGCTGGCGCGGCCTGCACTGGATTTCACGCAGTCGCCGGCGTGGGAACAGACCCGCGATGCGTTGACCTACAGCAGTCAGCCGTTGTCCGCCGAAATACTTGAGGCGTGTCGCTATCGGTTCCAGTCACCGTATGTACATTTGAAGCGCAGCTTCGTCGAGTTCTCGCAAAGCTGCTTTTCACCTGGGCAGCCATTGATGCTCGGCGTGCAAGCCTTGATGCAGAAGATTTTCAGCGAATTCACTTTTGATGCCGAAGCGACCCAGGTGGCGACGCCGCTGGTGGAAGTGCTGGAGCGGCGTCGCGGGGTCTGTCAGGACTTTGCTCATTTGATGCTGGCGTGTGTGCGCTCGCGAGGCCTGGCGGCGCGTTATGTCAGTGGCTATCTGCTGACTCAGCCACCACCGGGGCAGCCACGCTTGATCGGCGCCGATGCGTCGCATGCCTGGGTGTCGGTGTTTTGTCCGGTGCTGGGCTGGGTGGATTTCGATCCGACCAACAATGTGCAACCGGCGCTGGAACACATCACATTGGCGTGGGGGCGGGATTTTTCCGATGTATCGCCGTTGCGCGGAGTGATCCTTGGCGGCGGCAATCACGACCCGGAAGTGCGCGTCACCGTAATGCCCCTGGATTAACGCAGATCAAACTGTAGGAGTGAGCCTGCTCGCGATAGCGGTGTGTCAGCAGCAAATATTTCATATGACACACTGCTATCGCGAGCAGGCTCACTCCTACAAGGGATTCGGGTGTATTTGGGGAAGGGCTGTGAGGGCCGGCGGTGGAACCGCCAGCCCCGTCACAAATCCGCAGGGTCTGATTCGATCATCAAACCCGGTGGGGCTCAGGCGTTGGGCGCCTGATCTTTCGGTGCTTCAGTTGCATCAACATCATCTTCTGTTGCCACTTCACCCTCAGGGTTCAGTGCTGCTTCTTCAGCTGTTTGTTTCTTGCGCTGAAGCTTTTCCTCTTTCTTCTGTTCCTTTGCCAGGTCTCGTTGACGTTTGGCGAAGGAGTAATTGGGTTTGGCCATGGGCGTTCCTCTTGGTCGAAGGTGAGGTTGAGCGGCGCGTATTCTGCCCTGTATCGGTGCCTTGCGGTTAGCCGGGTTTTTGGTCGACCCATTTTGGCGTGCCGGTCGGCTTCCAGTTATCCAGGGCATCGAGCAGCGTTTGTGGCGATTCGCTCACTTGCAGCATGTCACGGTGTGGCGCGCGAACGAAGCCTTCGCCGACGATGTGGTCAAGAAAAGCAGTGAGTTTGCTGTAAAAACCGTTCACTTCCAGCAGCCCCAGCGGTTTGCCGTGGTAACCGAGCTGGCCCCAGGTCCAGACTTCGAACAGCTCTTCCAGCGTGCCGAGGCCGCCGGGCAGGGCGATGAACGCATCGCTGAGTTCAGCCATGCGCGCCTTGCGCGCGTGCATGCCGTCGACCACTTCCAGGCGTGTCAGGCTTTTATGGCCAATCTCTTTGTCCATCAGGCTCTGCGGAATGATGCCGATCACTTCGCCGCCGGCGGCCAGGGCAGCGTCGGCGACAATTCCCATCAAACCCACGGCGCCACCGCCGTAAACCAGCGTCAGCTTACGCTCGGCGAGGGCTTGGCCAAGGGCGATGGCGGCTTCGGTGTAAGCCGGGACGGTGCCGGCGTTGGCACCACAAAATACACACACGGATTTCACAGACATGCCTTCCTCCTGGGTCAATCCGTCACAGGGTAATGGCTGGCAGGCCTCGATCCAAGGACTAAACTTCGCGCTCCGGTGATTCAAAGGTACCGCTGGCGCCACAGGCGTAGGCGGCGAGCAAACTGCACAACAGACCGTTAAAGAACATGACAGGCACTCCGTCTCAGTAGATGCGCCGATCATAGGGCGGGCCGGGGAATCTGGCCGTTAGATTGTCTCGATGAGTGTCATAGCCTGAAAGTTGTATACAATTTTTGACTCAAGTCATAGGAACTTGCGAAGATTTCAGGCAGTCTTTCCACCATTAGTGTTTTTGTTAACCCTGCCTTGGAGATTCACCATGTTTTCCAAAGTTGTTGCGGTATCCCTGCTGGCCCTGGCCAGCAGCCAATTGATGGCTGCCGAGTGCAAAACCACCGTTGACTCCACCGATCAGATGTCCTTCAACACCAAGGAAATCGTGATCGACAAGAGCTGCAAGACCTTCACCGTCGAACTGACCCACTCCGGCAGCCTGCCGAAAAACGTCATGGGCCATAACCTGGTGATCAGCAAAGAAGCTGACATGCAGCCAATCGCTACCGCTGGCCTGGCCGCCGGTATCGACAAGAACTACCTGCCGGAAGGTGACGCGCGCATCATCGCCCACACCAAGATCATCGGCGCCAAGGAAACCGACTCGCTGACCTTCGACGTTGCGAAGATTGCAGACGGTGGCTACGGCTTCTTCTGCTCGTTCCCTGGCCACATCTCGATGATGAAAGGCACGATTACCGTCAAGTAATTGAGTCAGGCATAAAAAAAGCGTCCCTCGGGACGCTTTTTTGTTTTCTGTAGGAGCTGCCGCAGGCTGCGATCTTTTGATCTGGTTTTGAAGATCAGGATCAAAAGATCGCAGCCTCGTTTCACTCGACAGCTCCTACAGGCTCCGCCGCGACTTACGGGGCGAATGGCATCACGCGTTTGTGATGGGTCTTGTTGTAAGTCGCGACGATGATGTCGAACGCTTCCTGGCGCACCGGCTCGCCATGCAGGAAGGCGTCGATTTCGGCATAGGTCACGCCGTGGGACGCTTCGTCGGGTTTGCCCGGCGACAGGTCTTCCAGATCCGCCGTCGGCACTTTCTCGACCAGCGACTCCGGCGCGCCAAAGCTGCGGGCAATCGCGCGCACCTGATTTTTCACCAGGCCGCTTAGCGGCGCCAGATCGCAGGCACCGTCGCCGAACTTGGTGAAGAAACCCATCACCGCTTCCGCCGCGTGGTCGGTGCCGATCACCAGCCCGTGCGCTGCGCCGGCGATGGTGTACTGAGCAACCATGCGCATCCGCGCCTTGGTGTTGCCGAGGACGAAATCCACCGAGACCGCGTGCTTGCCTTCGAAGGCTGCGACTTCACTGGCCAGCGACTTCACGGCCGGGCCGATGTTGACGGTGTGGCGTTCATCCGGGGCGATGAAATCCACCGAGGCCTGGGCGTCGTGCTCGTCGAACTGGGTTTCGTACGGCAGGCGCACGGCGATGAATTTGTAGTCGTTGTCGCCGGTCTGGTCACGCAGTTCGCGCATCGCGCGCTGGGCCAGCAGGCCTGCGGTCAGCGAATCGACGCCGCCGCTGATGCCCAGCACCAGCGTCTTGAGCCCGGAATTGACCAGGCAATCCTGAATAAAGGCGATGCGCCGGGCGACTTCGGCCTGCAGGGCCTGGTAGTCGGCGAACGGCGGTTGCACTTTGAGCTGCTGCGCAATCTCACGCTGTACGGCTTGCATGAATTCACTCCTTGCTAGATAGACGGGAATCGGCAGGAACCTGGAACACGTGTCGCAAATAGGCGACGAAATTCGGGTCTTTGCAGTGGGACTTGCCTGGCTCGTCGGAGATCTTCGCCACCGGTTGGCCGTTGCAGGCGGTCATTTTAAGCACGATGCTCATCGGTTCGACACCCGGAATGTCGCAGGTGAGGTTGGTGCCGATGCCGAAGCTGACGTTGATCCGACCGTGCAGCGCGCGGAAGATCTCCAGCGACTTGGGCAGGGTCAGGCTGTCGGAGAACACCAGCGTCTTGCTCATCGGGTCGATGCCGAGCTTGTGGTAATGCGCGATGCATTTTTCGCCCCACACCACAGGATCCCCGGAGTCGTGGCGCAGGCCATCGAACAGCTTGGCGAAAAACAGATCGAAATCGCCGAGGAAGGCATCGGTGGTGATGCAGTCGGTGAGGGCGATCCCCAACAAACCTCGGTACTCGCGCACCCAGCAATCAAGCGCAGCGATCTGGCTGTCGATCAACCGTGGGCCGAGTTGCTGGTGGGCCATGATCCATTCATGGGCCATGGTGCCCAGTGGTTTCATGTCGAGTTCGCGCGACAGGTGCACGTTGCTGGTGCCGACAAAACGCCCGGGGAAATCGTGCTTGAGCACGTTCACTACTTCTTCCTGCACGCGGTAGGAAAACCGGCGGCGGGTGCCGAAATCGGCGACCTGCAGTTGCGACAATTCGTCGGCCGAGGCGTTGGCGGTCAGCCAGTCGAACTTGCGATAGAGCTGCTCGCGCGCCTGTTCGAGCACGGTTTCGCGGTAGCGATAGCGGTTGCGCACTTCGCTGACGATCGCCAGCAACGGCACTTCGTAAAGGATTACATGCAGCCATGGCCCGCGCAGACGGATGAACAGCTCGCCGTTCTCGATGCCGGTGTGCACGTAGCGCAGGTTGAAGCGGAACAGACCGAGGAAACGCAGGAAGTCCGGTTTCAGGAAGCTGATGCGTTCAAGGAAATTCAACTGGTCGGCGCTCAGGCTCAGCTCGGCCAGGCGCTCGATCTGATAGCGGATCTCGGCCAGATACGGGCGCAGATCCTCGCTGTTACGGCAACGAAACTCCCATTCGACTTCGACGTTGGGGTAGTTGTGCAGCACCGCCTGCATCATCGTCAATTTGTAGAAGTCGGTGTCGAGCAGGTTCTGCACGATGCGATCGGCAAACACGCTCTCGCTCATAACGGGGTCTCCAGGTGCGCCGCGCTGTGGCGCGGTCTCAATCAATGGCGCTAGTGGCGCATATCAGCGGTGGGGATTGCCAGCAATTTCTGCTGGGCTTCTGTAGGAGCTGCCGCAGGCTGCGATCTTTTGATGTTGGTTTTCAAGATCAAAAGATCGCAGCCTCGTTGCACTCGACAGCTCCTACGGAGAGGTCGGTCAGGGATTGTCGATCTGTTCGAGCATCCATTTGACGAAGTCGCGCACCTTCGGTACTTCCGCCGCGTGCTCCGGGTACGCCAGGTAGTACGCGTCAGTGCTCGGCATTGCATGCTGCCAGGGAATGACCAGTTTGCCGTCGGCCAATTCCTCTTCCACCAGAAACCGTGGCAGCAGTGCCACACCACATCCCACTTGCGCGGCACGAATGCACATATAAAAGGTTTCAAAACGTGGGCCGTGATAGCTGTGTTCGGTCTGGTAGCCCTGACTGTCGAACCAGTCGTGCCACGCCTGTGGGCGCGAGGCGTTTTGCAGCAAGACCAGATCGGTGAGTTGCGTCGGATCAGTGAACGGCGTATCCGGCAGGCTGCCCGGCGCGCAGACCGGCACCAGCTCTTCACCGAACAGCTTCAGGCATTCCGTGCCGGGCCGCGAACCCTGGCCGAAATAAAACGCCAGATCGCTGCGCCCCTGCAGCAGATCATCCGCTTCCTGCTCGTTGCACAGGTCCAGATGAATCGACGGATGACGTAGCCGCCAGCCTTTCAAGCGCGGCACCAGCCAGCGCGCGCCGAAGGTCGACGGTGTCGATACGCGTAAGACTTCGGTCTCGCCACCGTAGGAACGCAGGTAATGAGTCGACATCTCCACTTGCGTGAGAATTTTTCGTACTTCGACCAAGTACAAATCCCCGGCCGGGGTCATCTGCAAACGTCGGCGCACCCGGAGGAACAATAAGTGTTGTAACAATTCCTCAAGCTGCGCGACCTGCTTGCTCACCGCACTCTGGGTCAGGTTCAGTTCCTCGGCGGCGCGGGTGAAGCTCAGGTGCCGGGTCACGGCCTCAAAGCACTGCAGGGCAGTGATCGAGGGCAAGTGGCGTTTGTTCAGCATGGCCGATCCTTTTCTTGTCTTTCTATGCTCAGCATGAATAAACGGAATGATATCTCGCGTAAAGGTCGTTTGTTGCCTTGCCAATGTGACGCTACAACTAAAGGCCTGCCCGGTCGTGCAAACAGCGGCCGCACACATTCAGTTTTTTGCTTGAGGAGTGACCCATGGTTGCCGCATTGCTTGATCGTCTAGGTGTGAACCCGGCCCTGTATCAGAACGGCAAAGTGCCGGTGCATTCGCCGATCGACGGCAGCCGCATCGCCGCTGTGAACTGGGAAGGCCCGGCCGAAGTCGAGCAGCACATCAGTCGCGCAGATCATGCGTTCGAGCAATGGCGCAAGATTCCGGCCCCGCGTCGCGGCGAATTGGTGCGTCAGTTCGGTGAAGTGTTGCGTGAATACAAAGCCGACCTCGGCGAACTGGTTTCGTGGGAGGCGGGCAAGATCACCCAGGAAGGTCTGGGTGAAGTGCAGGAGATGATCGACATCTGCGATTTCGCCGTCGGTCTTTCTCGCCAGCTGTACGGCTTGACCATCGCCTCCGAGCGTCCTGGCCACCACATGCGTGAAACCTGGCATCCGCTGGGCGTGGTCGGCGTCATCAGTGCGTTCAACTTCCCGGTCGCGGTGTGGGCGTGGAACACCACGCTGGCACTGGTCTGCGGCAACCCGGTGGTGTGGAAGCCGTCGGAGAAAACCCCGCTGACCGCGCTGGCCTGTCAGGCGCTGTTCGACCGTGTGGTGAAGAATTTTACCGATGCACCGGCGAATCTTTGCCAAGTGATCATCGGTGGTCGCGACGCGGGTGAAGCGCTGGTCGATGATCCGCGTGTCGCCCTGATCAGCGCCACCGGCAGCACGCGCATGGGCCGCGAAGTGGCGCCGAAAGTCGCCGCACGTTTTGCTCGCAGCATTCTGGAGTTGGGCGGCAACAACGCGATGATCCTCGGCCCGAGCGCCGATCTCGACATGGCCGTGCGCGCGATTCTGTTCAGCGCCGTCGGTACCGCAGGCCAGCGCTGCACCACGTTGCGTCGTCTGATCGCCCATGAATCGGTAAAGGAAGAAATCGTCACTCGCCTCAAGGCTGCTTATTCGAAAGTACGCATCGGCAACCCGCTGGAAGGCAATCTGGTCGGCCCGCTGATCGACAAGCACAGCTTCGAAAACATGCAGGATGCGCTGGAGCAGGCGTTGAGTGAGGGCGGTCGGGTGTTTGGCGGCAAGCGCCAACTGGAAGATCAGTTCCCCAACGCCTACTACGTGTCGCCAGCGATTGTTGAAATGCCCGAACAGAGTGATGTGGTCTGCAGCGAAACCTTCGCGCCGATTCTGTATGTGGTTGGCTATAACGATTTCGAGGAAGCGCTGCGCCTGAACAACGCGGTGCCGCAAGGCTTGTCGTCGTGCATCTTCACCACGGACGTGCGCGAGGCTGAGCAGTTCATGTCGGCGGTCGGCAGTGACTGCGGCATCGCCAACGTCAACATCGGCCCGAGCGGTGCGGAGATTGGTGGTGCGTTTGGCGGCGAGAAAGAAACCGGTGGTGGCCGTGAGTCGGGCTCCGACGCCTGGCGCGGGTACATGCGCCGCCAGACCAACACCGTGAATTATTCGCTGGAGTTGCCGCTGGCGCAGGGCATTACGTTCGACTGAGTTTGGAATGACACCGATCCCCTGTGGGAGCGGGCTTTTGTGGTGAGGGGATTTATCCCCGACGGGCTGCGCAGCGGCCCTGAAAATTTAAGAGCGACGACTGCTTCGCAGCCGATCGGGGATAAATCCCCTCGCCACAGGGTTTACATCACAAATGGTTTCTTTCCTACATTGAATTGTGTGTTTGGCAGGTTTCTGTTGGAGTCTGGCAATGCCGTTACGCGAAGAATGTCTGTGGGAAAAACTCACACCGCAAAGGCCCGATAATTCGGCGCTCAAGGGTGAAGTCAAAGTCGATGTCTGCGTGATCGGCGCCGGGTTCACCGGGTTGTCGGCGGCGCTGCATCTGTTGGAAAAAGGCAAAAGCGTCTGCGTGCTGGAAGCGCATCGCGCCGGTCACGGCGGCTCCGGGCGCAACGTCGGGTTGGTCAACGCCGGCATGTGGATTCCGCCGGACGAGATCGAGGCCGGTTTCGGCGAAGCGGTCGGCAGTCAACTCAACCGCATGCTCGGTGCGGCGCCAGCGCTGGTCTTCAGCCTTGTGGACAAGTACAACATCGATTGCCAGTTACGCCGCGAAGGTACGCTGCACATGGCGCACAACGCCAAGGGCGAGGCCGATCTGCGCAGTCGCGAGCAACAATGGAAACGTCGCGGCGCACCGGTCGAGCTACTCACCGGCAAGGCTTGCGAACAAGCCACCGGGACGCAAAAAATCGCCGCCGCACTGCTTGATCGTCGCGCCGGCACGCTCAATCCGATGGCCTATGTCACCGGGCTGGCGAATGCCGTGATCGGTCTCGGCGGGCAGATGTTCGACCATTCACCGGTCACCCGACTCGAACGTCAGGGCGCGAAATGGTCGGTGCAAACCGAGCACGGTTCGGTGCTCGCCGAACAAGTGGTCATCGCTTCCAACGCCTACACCGAGGGCGACTGGACCGAACTCAAGCGCAACTTCTTCCCCGGTTATTACTATCAGGTCGCCTCGGTGCCGCTCACCGAAGACGCTGCGCAGGAGATTCTTCCCGGCGGGCAAGGTTCGTGGGACACCCGCCAAGTCTTGAGCAGCATTCGCCGCGACAAAGAAGGGCGGTTATTGCTTGGTAGCCTGGGCAACGGTAATCAGAAACCGACATGGTTCCTGAAAGCCTGGGCCGACCGCGTGCAACAGCATTACTTCCCCAATTTGAAACCGGTCGAATGGGAATGCACCTGGACCGGGCGCATCGCGTTTACGCCCGATCACCTGATGCGTCTGTTCGAGCCAGCGCCGGGACTGGTGGCCGTCACTGGCTATAACGGCCGTGGCGTCACGACGGGCACGGTGGTTGGCAAGGCCTTCGCCGACTATCTGTGTAACGGCAATCCACAAGCACTGCCAATCCCCTTCGCACCGATGCAGCCCTTGGCGGGCGCAGGATTGCGCAGTTGCCTGTACGAGGCCGGGTTCTCGCTGTATCACGCGGGCCAGTGCCTGCGCATCGTCATTTGAGTGTTGAAATATGTTGCCGGAAGCGGCGCTTTCCGATGCAGCGACTAGCCTGTAATGGTGCGGGTTGTAGCAGTCCCGCACCAGCAGTGTGCAGTTCGGTGACGCGGGCTGTTACAGGCTGGTTGCACGTCGTTTGGTGCCGCGGTTGCAATGATGGCGCAAGCGGGTTGCGCCTTTAGAAATAAATGGTTTCACCTTCCGCGGTTTAGACGGTTGCACGCCCAATGAAAATGGGAACGAAACAGTCGAAATAACAAGAAAGCAGCGACTTTTTGAAGAATAAAAAACCGATGGCACGGCCCTTGCTCTGAGCATTCAGTGAAGTGAAGTCGCAGTGCCAACTAAAAAAAACCTTGGAGCACCACCTCATGTCCCAGACGTTTTACAAGAAAGGCTTTCTGGCCCTCGCAGTGGCTACTGCGTTGGGTGTTTCTGCGTTTGCTCAGGCTGATATCAAAATCGGCGTAGCGGGTCCAATGACGGGCGCCAACGCGGCATTTGGCGAGCAGTACATGAAGGGTGCACAGGCAGCGGCTGACGCAGTCAACGCGGCAGGTGGCGTCAACGGGGAAAAAATCGTTCTGGTCAAAGGCGATGACGCCTGCGAACCGAAGCAGGCGGTGACGGTCGCCAAGGACCTGGTCAACCAGAAAGTCGCTGGCGTCGTCGGTCACTTCTGCTCTTCTTCGACCATTCCAGCGTCGGAAATCTATGACGAAGCCGGTGTGATCGCGATCACTCCAGGTTCCACCAACCCGCAAGTGACCGAACGCGGCCTCAGCGCCATGTTCCGTATGTGCGGCCGTGATGATCAGCAGGGCATCGTCGCCGGCGACTACATCGTCGACGTGCTCAAAGGCAAAAAGGTTGCCGTGCTGCACGACAAGGACACCTACGGCCAAGGCCTGGCGGATGCCACCAAGGCTCAACTTGAGAAGCGCGGCGTGAAACCGGTGCTGTACGAAGGCCTGACCCGTGGCGAGAAAGACTTCAGCGCCGTGGTCACCAAAATCCGCGCCGCCGGCGCCGATGTCGTCTACTTCGGCGGCCTGCACCCGGAAGCCGGCCCGTTGGTCAAACAACTGCGCACTGAAGGCCTGAAAGACGTGAAGTTCATGTCTGACGACGGCATCGTCACCGACGAACTGGTGACCACCGCTGGTGGCCCGCAATACGTCGACGGCGTGCTGATGACCTTTGGCGCCGACCCGCGCATGCTGCCGGAAAGTAAAACCGTGGTGGATGCCTTCCGCAAGGCCGGCACCGAGCCTGAAGGCTACACCCTGTACGCTTACGCTTCGGTTCAGACCTTGGCGGCCGCCTTCAATGGCGCCAAGTCCAACAGTGGCGAAAAAGCCGCCGAGTGGCTGAAAGCCAATCCGGTGAAAACCGTCATGGGTGAGAAGGCCTGGGACAAGAAGGGTGACCTGAAAGTCTCCGACTACGTGGTGTACCAGTGGGATGCGACTGGCAAATATCACCAGCTGGAAAAACAGAAGTAAGGGCTGACGCGATCAGTTGATCCCCTCCCATAACTGTGGGAGCGGGCTTGCCCGCGATGGCGTCAGGTCAGTCGACACACAGGTTGACTGATCCACCACTATCGCTGGCAAGCCAGCTCCCACAGGGTTTGGAGTGATTGGGTCAATCGCGCTCTGACATTGCTCCGACGTAAATCTGTATTTTCCCTAGAAGAGCCGCCCGCCCACAGGTGTGCAGGTTCTCACTGCGTGAGATTGCGTTATGGATGGTATTTTCCTGCAGCAACTGGTCAACGGCCTGACCCTCGGGTCGGTCTATGGCCTGATCGCCATCGGCTACACAATGGTCTACGGCATCATCGGCATGATCAACTTCGCCCACGGCGAGGTTTACATGATTTCCGCTTACCTGGCGGCAATCAGTCTGGCTCTGCTGGCTTACTTCGGTATCGAATCTTTCCCGCTGCTGATGCTCGGCACGCTGATCTTCACCATCGTCGTCACGGCGGTATATGGCTGGGTGATTGAGCGAGTCGCTTACAAACCCCTGCGCAACTCCACTCGACTGGCACCGCTGATCAGCGCCATCGGCATCTCCCTGATCCTGCAAAACTATGCCCAGATCAGCCAGGGCGCCCGTCAACAGGGTGTTCCAACGCTGCTCACTGGCGCCTGGCGCGTCGACATCGGCACCGGTTTCGTTCAGCTCACCTACACCAAGATCTTCATCCTGGTGGCCGCGTTCGTCGGCATGGGTCTGCTGACCTATGTGATCAAATACACCAAGCTCGGCCGTATGTGCCGCGCCACTCAGCAAGACCGCAAGATGGCCTCGATTCTGGGGATCAACACCGACCGCGTTATCTCCTACGTGTTCATCATCGGTGCAGCCATGGCGGCATTGGCCGGCGTGCTGATCACCATGAACTACGGCACGTTCGACTTCTACGCAGGCTTCGTCATCGGCATTAAAGCCTTCACCGCTGCGGTACTCGGCGGGATCGGTTCGCTGCCGGGTGCGATGCTGGGCGGGATCATCCTCGGCATCTCCGAGTCGCTGTTCTCCGGCCTGGTCAACTCCGACTACAAAGACGTGTTCAGCTTCTCGCTGCTCGTACTTGTTCTGGTCTTCCGGCCGCAGGGCCTGTTGGGCCGTCCTCTTGTGTCGAAGGTGTAAGCGATGTCTTCAACCACCAAAAAAAGCATTGATATCAAAAAAAGCCTGGTTGAGGCGATTCTGGCCGGCCTGATTGCCCTGATCGTATTCGGGCCGATTGTCGGTGTCGTCCTTGAGGGGTACAGCTTCAATCTCGAACCGACCCGCGTGGCGTGGATCATCGGCATCGTCATGATTGGCCGCTTCGCCCTCAGTCTGTTCCTGCAAACGCCCAAGGGCCTGAAGATTCTCGACGGATTCGAGAGCACCGGTTCCGGTGTGCACGTACTGCCCAGCGATCACAAATCGAGCCTGCGCTGGATCATCCCGCTGCTGATTGTGCTGGCGGTCATCGTGCCGTTTGTTTCCAACTCCTATCTGCTGGGCGTGGTCATCCTCGGGTTGATCTACGTGCTGCTGGGGTTGGGGCTGAACATCGTGGTCGGTCTGGCCGGTCTGCTCGACCTCGGTTACGTGGCGTTCTACGCCATCGGTGCCTACGGTCTGGCGCTCGGTTACCAGTATCTCGGTCTGGGTTTCTGGACGGTGCTGCCGTTGGCGGCGATTACGGCGGGCCTGGCCGGTTGCATCCTCGGTTTCCCGGTGTTGCGTCTGCATGGCGACTATCTGGCGATCGTGACGTTGGGCTTCGGTGAAATCATTCGCCTGATCCTCAATAACTGGTTGTCGCTGACTGGCGGCCCGAACGGCATGCCGGCGCCACTGCCGACCTTCTTCGGTCTGGAGTTCGGCAAACGCGCGAAGGATGGCGGGGTGCCGTTCCACGAGTTCTTCGGCATCGCCTACAACCCGGACGTGAAGTACTACTTCATCTACGCGGTGTTGTTCCTCGTGGTATTGGCCGTGCTGTACATCAAGCATCGTCTGGTGAAGATGCCGGTCGGTCGCGCGTGGGAAGCCTTGCGTGAAGACGAAATCGCCTGCCGTTCGATGGGCCTCAACCACGTGCTGGTCAAGCTTTCGGCGTTCACCATTGGCGCGTCGACGGCGGGTCTGGCCGGTGTTTTTTTCGCCACCTATCAAGGTTTCGTCAACCCGACCTCGTTCACCTTCTTCGAATCGGCGCTGATTCTGGCCATCGTCGTGCTCGGCGGCATGGGCTCGACCATCGGCGTGGTGATCGCCGCGTTCGTGCTCACCGTCGCTCCGGAACTGCTGCGCGGTTTCGCTGAATATCGCGTGCTGCTGTTTGGCATCCTGATGGTGTTGATGATGATCTGGCGACCTCGCGGGCTGATCCGCATCAGCCGCACCGGGGTCACTCCACGCAAAGGTGCCATTCACTATGAGAGGACTGCGCCATGAGTGAAGTCGTACTCTCTGTTGAAAAACTGATGATGCATTTCGGTGGCATCAAGGCCTTGAGCGATGTCAGCCTGAAGGTCAAACGCAACTCGATCTTCGCCCTGATCGGCCCCAACGGCGCTGGCAAAACCACAGTGTTCAACTGCCTGACCGGTTTCTACAAAGCCTCCGGCGGCAAGATCGAACTCAATGTGCGCGGCCAGCAGACCAACGTGATCCAGTTGTTGGGCGAGTCGTTTAAAGCGACCGACTTCGTTTCGCCGAAATCCTTCCTCAGCCGTCTGTATTACAAGATGTTCGGTGGTACGCACCTGGTGAACCGTGCGGGGCTGGCGCGGACATTCCAGAACATTCGCCTGTTCAAGGAAATGTCGGTGCTGGAAAACCTGCTGGTGGCCCAACACATGTGGGTCAACCGCAACATGCTCGCCGGCATCCTCAATACCAAGGGCTACCGCAAGGCTGAAAGCGACGCGCTGGACGTTGCGTTCTACTGGCTGGAAGTGGTCGATCTGGTCGACTGCGCCAACCGTCTCGCCGGTGAACTCTCCTACGGCCAGCAACGCCGTCTGGAGATCGCTCGGGCCATGTGCACGCGCCCGCAGATCATCTGCCTCGACGAACCGGCCGCCGGCCTCAACCCTCAGGAAACCGAAGCGCTGAGCGCGATGATCAGGCTGCTGCGTGACGAGCACGATCTGACCGTGGTGCTGATCGAACACGACATGGGCATGGTTATGAGCATTTCCGACCACATCGTGGTGCTGGACCACGGCATCGTCATCGCCGAAGGCGGGCCTGAAGCGATTCGTAACGACCCGAAAGTGATTGCCGCCTATCTCGGCGCCGACGAAGAGGAGCTGGTATGACGCAACCGATCCTCGAACTCAAAGACCTCGACGTGTTCTACGGACCGATCCAGGCGCTTAAAGGTGTTTCGCTGCAGATCAACGAGGGGGAAACCGTCAGCCTGATCGGCTCCAACGGTGCCGGCAAATCGACGTTGCTGATGTCGATCTTCGGCCAGCCACGGGCGGCCGGCGGGCAGATCATTTATCAGGGCGTCGACATCACCCAGAAGTCCTCGCACTACATCGCCTCCCACGGCATCGCGCAGTCGCCGGAAGGCCGGCGGGTGTTCCCCGACATGACCGTCGAGGAAAACCTGCTGATGGGCACCATCCCGATTGGCGACAAGTACGCCAAAGAGGACATGCAGCGCATGTTCACGCTGTTTCCTCGGCTGGAAGAGCGGCGCACCCAGCGGGCGATGACCATGTCCGGTGGGGAGCAGCAGATGCTGGCGATTGCCCGCGCGTTGATGAGTCGGCCGAAGCTGTTGCTGCTTGATGAGCCGAGCCTGGGCCTGGCGCCGATCGTGGTGAAGCAGATTTTTGCGACCCTGCGGGAGTTGGCGAAAACCGGCATGACGATTTTCCTCGTCGAGCAGAACGCCAACCATGCGCTGAAGCTGTCGGATCGCGCGTATGTGATGGTCAACGGCGAGATTCGCCTGACCGGCACCGGCAAGGAGTTGCTGGTGAATGAGGAGGTGCGTAACGCCTATCTGGGCGGGCACTGATTCTTTCATGGTTATACACAGCCCCGGCGACGCAAGTCCCGGGGCTTTTTAATACCCACAATCCCCTGTAGGAGCTGCCGCAGGCTGCGATCTTTTGATGTTGTTTTTCAAGATCAAAAGATCGCAGCCTGCGGCAGCTCCTACAGGGAAAACGGCTGTTCCGTCAAATTGTGGAAAACAAATTCCCCAAGCTGCCAAAGCGCGACATATAGACGCTGCAAATGGCTGTTTTTCCACAGTTTTGACTTGTCCCCGGTTACTGTGGAACTGGCTGTGAATAACGTGGGTGTATCTGGCTGAACGCCTTGTAATCCGTGGCTTGCAAGAGTGTGGTTGTTTTTTGATCAGGCGTTTTTCCGCGAGCTGAAGGCGTCGTTGTCAACCTTTTTTTGGACATCGCCTCAGAGGCAATTCAGTGGCAGTGATCCTGTGGATAAGTCTGTGATTAAACTCTGGAAAGACCGCGCTGAGGGCCGTAATTACTGGCCTCGCGCAATCACTGTGCTGACCGGCCAGTCGTGCAGAATGCCATGTGCCGCACATCTGCCGCTTCAGGGTCAAGCAAAAAACTTTCTATTTCCCCCGCAAAGCCTTGTGTGGCGCGGCTTTGCGCGTTTGCACTTGCCCCCGGAAACTGTGGAAGGGACTGTGGATAACATGCGTGCATATGGCTACAGGCCACGCCCTGTATAGCGTTGCGAAGGTTGATCATTTTTTGTTCGATCATGTAGGAGCTGCCGAAGGCTGCGATCTTTTGATGTTGTTTTTCGAGATCAAAAGATCGCAGCCTTCGGCAGCTCCTACATGGAGGCGGTGGTTGCCCGATATTCGCGGGCCGGGCATGCTGCTGGCTGATTTTCTATTCCAAGGGCTGCCTCGGTGGCCGAAGCAAGGAGAACACGATGTCCAACACCCTGTTTATCACCGGCGCGACGTCCGGATTTGGTGAAGCCTGCGCCCGTCGTTTCGCCGAGGCTGGCTGGAAACTGGTGCTGACCGGTCGTCGTGAAGAACGCCTTAACGCGCTGTGCGCAGAATTGTCGAAGCAGACCGAAGTGCATGGTCTGGTGCTCGACGTGCGTGATCGCAAGGCGATGGAAGAGGCGATTGCCAACCTGCCGCCGTCCTTCGTCAAGCTGCGTGGCCTGATCAACAACGCAGGTCTGGCGTTGGGCGTTGATCCTGCACCGAAGTGCGATCTGGACGATTGGGACACCATGGTCGACACCAACGTCAAAGGCCTGATGTACGCCACGCGTTTGCTGCTGCCGCGTTTGATCGCCCATGGCCGTGGCGCCGGCATCGTCAACCTCGGCTCCATCGCCGGCAACTACCCGTATCCGGGCAGTCACATCTATGGCGCGACCAAGGCGTTCGTTAAACAGTTCTCGCTGAACCTGCGCTGCGACTTGCAGGGCACTGGCGTACGGGTCAGCAACATCGAGCCAGGTTTGTGCGAGAGCGAGTTTTCGCTGGTGCGTTTTGCCGGCGATCAGGAGCGATACAACGCGACTTACGCCGGTGCCGAGCCGATCCAGCCGCAAGACATTGCCGAGACGATTTTCTGGGTGATGAATGCGCCGGCGCACATCAACATCAACAGCCTGGAGTTGATGCCGGTGAGCCAGACCTGGGCTGGCTTTGCGATTGAGCGTAACAAGGTTTAACACCGCGTTATCGTTCTTCGCGAGCAAGCTTTGCTCCTACGGATTTGTACGATGGTGTAGGAGCAAGTCTTGCCCGCGATGAGGCCAAATCGGCCAAAACAGGGCGATAAGGTAAACTCCCCTCGCAACAACCCAACCGCACCCCGCGGTTTTCAAGGTTTTTCGAGGAGTTAAAGTGAGTAACCGAGGTGAGCAGGCACTGCTCAAACAATCGACCATTCTGATGTTCGCCGTGGCGATTGCCGGGATCGTCACCGGTTTTGTTTCAGGTTCGCAATCCATCCTGTTCGATGGTTTTTTCTCGCTGATCGCAACGTTCATCAAAGTCCTGATGCTGATCACCGCCAAGTTGATCGCCAAAAAAAGTAACCACCGTTTCCAGTTTGGTTTCTGGCATCTGGAGCCCATGGTGTTGGTGATCGAAGGCAGTTTCCTGCTGCTGATCGCGATCTACGCGTTTCTCAACGGTGTGTTTGGCATCATCAACGGTGGTCGGGAGATCGAACTGGGGCTGGTGATCATCTATGCCGCGGTGTTTACCGTTGTCGAGTTCGCCTACTTCTTCTACGTGCGCCGGCGTAACCGCAAACTCAAATCCAGTCTGATCCAGTTCGACAACATCAGTTGGCTGGTGGACGCGATGTTGTCCGTGGGCCTGTTGATCAGTTTCCTTGCGGCGCTGCTGCTCAAGTCCCAGGGCTATGGCCAGTGGGCGGTGTATGTCGACCCGCTGATTCTGATCGTGCTGGCCCTGACCATGCTGCCACCGGCGTTCAAGATTCTTGGCCCGGCGTTGCGCGATGTACTGGGGATTGCCCCGGACACGCTGGATGATCAAGTGCGTCAGGTGATGGAAGAGGCGAAGATCGAGCATGGTTTCGACGACTACGTGTCATACGTGCAGAAGCACGGGCGGGCGCGGTTTATCGAGATCCATGTGGTGTTGCCGGCGGACTATGCGCTGAGCAATGTCGGGCAGCTGGATGCGTTGCGCGAGGCGATTTCGGCGAGGCTGGGCAAACCGGATGCGGCGCGCTGGCTGACCATCAGCTTCACCGGGGACAAGAAGTGGATTGCCTGATGTAACCCGGATCTCTGTTGAGAACACTGTTGTGGAGAAGGGGATTTATTGTGGCGAGGGGATTTATCCCCGTTGGGGCGCGAAGCGGCCCTAAAAGAGCGGGGCCGCTGCGCAGCCCAACGGGGATAAATCCCCTCGCCACAGTAGATCTCCTCAGCACACTGGATCTCATGTGCCATGAGATCAGCGTAAATATTCAGCCAGGCCGCTATAGCAAGTCGCAAGGTGATACGGCGTGGTCGAAGGCATGTCCTTGCGACTAACCTCACCCAATTCATCCCGGCACTCATACCAGCCACCCGCATGCAGAAACCGTTGCTGCAGCGCCTGCAATTGGCGCAGCACCACCGCTTCACTGCCCTGACGCAAGGTCAGCGCACGCAAATATTCCGCCTGAGCCCAGATCCGTTGGGTCGAATCTCGTGGACGTCCGTTTGATTCCAGATCGAGCATCGCCCGCACCGCGCCGGATGGCTGCACCACGCCGTATTGCTCGGTGAACGCAAACGCCCGATCCAGCGCTGCATGCAGTTTCGAACCACGCAACAACGCTGACGATTCGAGCAGGAAATACCATTCGAATTGATGGCCGGGTTCGTACCAGTTATCCACAGCCCCGAGCGGCTTCTCCATCAACACACCATGTTGCGGATCGACGAAGCGCTTGTGCATGGCTGTGCATAACTCCAGCAACGCGGTCTGGGTCTGGGCATCTTCGCGAGCGGCGAGCGTGGCGAGGAAGGCTTCGGCCAAGTGCATCAAAGGGTTCTGCAAAGGGCCGGTTTCCAGGGTGATCCAGTCACGATCAAGGCAGGCCTCGTACAAACCATCACCCGTGGCAAAGCGTCGCCCAATGATTTCCAGCGCCGCATTCAGGGTCGACTCGACCAGCGGATCGCCGGACTTTGCCCAGTAATGTGCGCAGGCGAACAGGATGAAGGCGTGGGTGTAGAGATCCTTGCGCTGATCCAGCGGCTTGCCCTGCGCGTCGATGCTGTAGAACCAGCCCCCGTGCTCGGCATCATGGAAATGCCGTTGCAGCGAACGAAACAGCGCCGCGGCGCGTACGTCAGCGTTATCCACAACCCCGATCAGACTGGAAAACAGATACAACTGGCGCGCGCAGGCCATCGCTCGATAGCGTTGCGGTGGCAGCGGTTGATGCGCGGCGTCCAGCGCCTCAAAGGGCAACGCCATGTCGGCATTCCAGCCCGGACCTTGCCAGAGGGGCACGATCACGTTGACGAAGTGCTGTTGCACAGCGCCGAACAGGGCGGTCAATTCAGGCAGGGAAGTGGAGCGGGAAGCGTGGGGCATGGGCGGACGTCGTCACGGGCTGGGGCGATTGCGCGACATGGTAGCAGAGAGCATCAGTCGGGTGACGAACCCTGTAGGAGCTGCCGCAGGCTGCGATCTGTTGATCTGGCTTTATAAAGTCAAAAGATCGCAGCCTGCGGCAGCTCCTACAGGAGATCAGGCGTTTAGCCGGCCAGCAGCCAGGCGCCGGTGATTGCCGAAGCCGCACCTGCAAGACGCACCAACGGTGCAGCAGCTTGAGGCAGGAAACGCACTACGGCATAACCAGCGGCATGCAGTGCAGCTGTCGCGGCGACGAAACCGGCGGCATACGCCCAAGGGCTGCTCATCTCCGGCAACTCCAGCCCATGCGCCACACCGTGGAACAAGGCAAACACCGCCGTCGCCACCACCGCCATCACCAGCGGCGGACGCACCGCCAGTGCCACCGCCAGGCCCAGCGCTAGCACCGACGCCGCAATCCCGCTTTCCAGCGCCGGCAATTGCAGCCCCTCAAAACCGAGCATGCCGCCCATCAGCATGGTGCCGACAAACGTGCACGGCAGCGCCCAACGCGCCGCGCCTTGCTGCTGCGCTGCCCAAAGTCCGACCGCAACCATCGCCAGCAGATGGTCGAGACCACCGATCGGGTGACTGATACCCGCGATCAAGCCACTGTCGCCATGCCCCGGGTGGGCAAAGGCCAAGGCCGGAGTCAGCAGCAGCGCAACCGCGCCAAGAATACGTTTGAGTGTCATGGATAAGCTTCCTTGTTGAGCAGTGAATCAGGCTGCGGTCAGCAGGCCCTGGCGTTCGATGAAGGCGATGATGGCTTCAAGGCCCTGACCGGTTTTCTGGTTGCTGAAGACGAACGGCTTGCCGTTGCGCATGCGTTGGGTGTCGCTGTCCATCATTTCCAGCGAGGCGCCCACCAGCGGCGCCAAGTCGATCTTGTTGATCACCAGCAGGTCGGACTTGCAGATCCCCGGCCCGCCCTTGCGCGGCAGCTTGTCGCCGGCCGAGACGTCGATCACATAGATAGTCAGGTCGGACAATTCCGGGCTGAAGGTCGCCGACAGGTTGTCGCCGCCGGACTCCACCAGAATCAGATCCAGCCCCGGAAAACGCCGATTGAGTTGATCGACCGCTTCCAGGTTGATCGAGGCGTCTTCACGAATCGCCGTGTGCGGGCAGCCGCCGGTTTCCACGCCGATGATCCGCTCGGGGGCGAGGGCTTCATTGCGCACGAGGAAATCGGCGTCTTCGCGGGTATAGATATCGTTGGTCACCACGGCGAGGTTGTAGCGTTCGCGCAGGGCCAGACACAGGGCCAGGGTCAATGCGGTTTTGCCGGAACCGACCGGGCCGCCGATGCCGACGCGCAGAGGTTGTGTGTTCATTAATGTTTCTCCTAGGAGCGAAAGAGGCGGCTGTACTGGCGCTCGTGGGCCATGCACGCCAAAGACAGGCCAAACGCGGCGCTGCCAATGTGTTCGGGGTTGATTCGGCTCGCGTCCTGCTGCGCCTGTTGCAGCAGCGGCAGCAATTCGCTGGTCAGGCGCTGAGCTGCTTGCTGGCCCAGCGGCAGGGTTTTCATCAGCACGGCGAGCTGGTTTTCCAGCCAGCTCCACAGCCACGCGGCGAGCGCGTCCTGCGGACTGATGCCCCACGCGCGTGCGGCGAGCGCCCAGCACAAGGCCAGATGCGGTTCGGTGCATTGATCGAGAAAGTCACGAGCGCAGGCGTCGAGTTCCGGCAAACCGTTGAGCAGTTGCTGCAACGAATAGCCCATCTGCCGACTTTCCAGATGCAACTCGCGAGTCTCGCGGCTGGCGCGATGGCTTTCGCAGAGGATCAGCAACTCGCTCCAGTTTTCATCCGCCGCCGCTTGGCAATGCGCAAGCAACAATGGCGCCTCAAAGCGCGACAGATTCAGCAGCAACTGGTCACTGATCCAGCGGCGGGCGTCGTCCGGGTTTTTCACCCGGCCGTTATCCACCGCCATTTCCAGGCCTTGCGAATAGCTGTAGCCGCCAATCGGCAATTGCGGACTGGCCAGGCGCAGCAGCGCCCAGGCCGGATTCACAGGCGGACGCCGAACTGATGGAGTTTCGGCGCGTAGTTGAAGTCTTCGTCGCCGTGGCGTGAATGGTGGTGGCCGCCGCCATAAGCACCGTGTTCCGGCTGGAACGGTGCTTCGATCGCCTCAACCTGTGCGCCGAGCTGTTCGAGCATGGCCTTGAGCACGTAATCATCGAGCAGGCGCAGCCAGCCATCGCCGACTTGCAGAGCGACATGCCGATTGCCCAAGTGATAAGCGGCGCGAGTCAATTCAAAAGCGTTGGCGCAAGTGACATGCAGCAGTTGCTCGGGGCGGGCACAGACGCGAACGATGCGACCGTCTTCAGCCTGTAGGCATTCGCCGTCATACAGCGGCTGCTGGCCACGCTCCAAAAACAACCCGACGTCTTCACCCTCGGCACTGAAACAGCGCAGACGGCTTTTGCTCCGCGCTTCGAAGGTCAGGTGCAACTCGGCGGCCCAGACGGGTTGAGGGTCGATTCTGCGGTGAATCACCAGCATCGGGAAACTTCCAGCTATGGACAATGATTGGGTTAGAGCAAGGGGCTTGCCAATCGGACGAGATGTAGGAAATCCCTGTCGGAGCGTAGTGGATGTTTCAAGATGTTGCGGAGATTTGGAAGGTTTTGGTGCATGAAGGTTTTTACATGCACCAAATGGAGGCCATGATGCTGCACCCCTGTAGGAGTGAGCCTGCTCGCGATAGCGGTGTGTCATTCAACATATATTTGACTGATCAACCGCTATCGCGAGCAGGCTCACTCCTACAGGGGATTTATGTTTTTGAGAGAAGGGGGAATTACTCGGTACTGCCCAGGCCCTGCCAATGCTTCAGGCCAATAAAGATAAAACGCAACTGCTGGGTGATCTTCGCCTGCGGCGTCAGATGCTCTGGCAGTGCTTCAGCGGGCGGGTCGATGATGTCGGGGAGGGTAGCGAACACCGATTTGACGATCAGATCAGCCATCACACTCAGGCCCTCGGCATCCAGATGCTGAAGTTTGGGCATCATCGTCAGGTCCGATGCAAGGTCGGAGCTGATGTTTTCGCGCAATCGACCAATCGCCTGACGCACCGGCAGCGAGCCACCGTACTGTTCGCGGGCGAGAAACAGAAATTGTGAGCGGTTGGCACTGACCACATCGAGAAAGATCCGCACCGAGGCATCGATAATGCCGCCCATGACGAATTCGTTGTGGCGTACCAGGCGGATGGTTTCGCGAAAGGTCTGGCCGACTTCACTGACCAGCACCAAACCCAATTCGTCCATATCGGCAAAATGCCGGTAGAAACCGGTGGGCACGATCCCGGCGGTCTTGGTGACTTCGCGCAGGCTCAGGCTGCCGAATCCTCGGCCGCTTTCCATTAAATGGCGGGCAGCGTCCATCAGGGCGTTGCGGGTCTGTTGCTTCTGTTCGGCGCGGGGCAGCATCGCAGGGTGTGTTCTTCGGCAGGACAAGCGCCGCACTCTAGCAAATCGGCTTTATCGGCGTCGAACGGCGGGGCAGTAAAGCGAGGGTTTTTACGGGGCGTTTACCAGAACCTGAAAAGTCAAAAGCCCAATCCGTCGATTGGGCTTTTTTTCCGGGCCACCATGGGCTCAGCTCACAGCGCTGTTGCGTTCGATCACACGATCACCACCGCCTTCGGCAACAGCCTGGCCTTGTGGGGTTTTGTCGTAGCCGTCTTCAACCAGACCTTTTTCTTCGAGGCGGTTGCGACCGTTTTCGGCGACAGCCTGGCCTTGAGGGGTTTTGTCGTAGCCGTCTTCGACCAGACCTTTTTCTTCCAGACGGTTGCGACCGTTTTCCGCTACCGACTGACCTTGTGGCGTTTTGTCGTAGCCATCTTCAGCAAGGGTGCCTTTGGTGTGGTCGGAACCATCAGCGGCCACGGTCTGGCTGAACACCGAGTAGCTGGTTTTGACTTGTGGCGTGGCTTGATCGGCAGCAGGCAGGGCGAAAGCAGTGCTGGCCAGCATCGAGAGGGTAAGACTAAGCAGTAATTGGCGTTTCATGATGGGTTGCTCCTTGGGAGGGCGATAAAGTGGGTACGAGGGCAATGCTACTCTCGATAAGTCGATATAAAAGTTCATAAACGCAATGGTAATAATCAACAGAATTGATTGTTCTGGCGCGAGGCTCTAGATCGGGCCTTTCAGGGCGACGGTTTTGCACCGAGGTGGGTATTTTCGACTCACTCGTGCCTCGCAAACGTGCGGGTCGCGGTAACGCGGTTCGACTGACCGGTCAGAATTCACCCGGGTTTTTCCGTCTTAATCGACTTTTCGGTTAAACCTGCGGGCCTTTTGCCAGTCACAGTTTTCATAGGGGCCGCTTTGGCCCGCCGTTTCAGCCGTTCGCCGCTTTCTTCAAGGGTGAGTGGTCGTGATCAGGAGCTTTGTGCATGACGCGCACTGGAAAAATCTTCAGCTGGACCTTCGCCACCCTCGTGCTGCTACTGGCCGTGCTGGTACTGATCATCGTGTTCTTCGACTGGAACCGGATCAAACCGCCGCTCAACGCCAAAGTCTCGGAAGAACTGCATCGACCGTTTGCCATCAATGGCAACCTCGCAGTGATCTGGCAGCGCGAGCCCGACGAGGGCGGTTGGCGCGCCTGGTTGCCGTGGCCGCACGTGGTTGCTGAAGATTTGAGCCTGGGCAATCCGGACTGGTCGAAGAAACCGCAGATGGTCACCCTCAAGCGCGTCGAACTGCGCATCTCGCCATTGGCGCTGCTGGCGCAACGCGTGGTGATTCCGCGTATCGACCTGACCGAGCCCAACGCCGATCTGCAACGGCTGGCGGATGGTCGCGCCAACTGGGTATTCAAGTTCGATCCCAAAGACCCGAACGCCGAGCCGTCGAGCTGGGTGGTCGACATCGGCGCCATCGGTTTCGACAAGGGCCACGTCACCCTCGATGACCAGACCCTGAAAACCAATCTGGATGTGCTGATCGATCCACTGGGCAAGCCGATTCCGTACAGCGACATCGTCGGTGACAAAGCGGCGAAAACCGCGCAGGACAAGGGCGGCGCACCGCAAGACTATGCATTTGCGCTGAAGGTCAAAGGCCAATACCACGGCCAGAGCCTCAGCGGCCAAGGCAAGATCGGCGGGCTGCTGGCCTTGCAGGACGCGAGCAAGCCGTTCCCGCTGCAAGCCCAGGCGAAGATCGGCGACACCCGCATCGAACTGGCCGGCACCCTGACCGATCCGATGAATCTCGGCGCGCTCGACCTGCGCCTGAAACTGGCCGGTGACAGCCTCGGCAATCTCTACCCGCTGACTGGCGTCACGCTGCCCGATACGCCACCGTATTCCACCGACGGTCATTTGATCGCCAAACTGCATGACCCTGCCGGCGCGAAATTCACCTACGAGAAATTCAACGGCAAGATCGGTAACAGCGACATCCACGGCGACCTGACTTACGCCGCAACCCAGCCGCGACCAAAACTCAGCGGTGCGCTGGTTTCCAATCAACTGTTATTTGCCGACCTCGCGCCGCTGATCGGCGCCGATTCGAATGACAAGCAGAAGGCCCGTGGCGGCGACAGCAAGCAACCGGCGGACAAAGTGCTGCCGGTTGAGGAATTCAAGACTGACCGCTGGCGCGCGATGGATGCCGACGTTGAATTCACCGGCAAGCGCATCGTCCACAGCGAGAAGCTGCCGTTCAATGATCTCTATACCCATCTGATATTGAACGACGGCGAACTGAGTTTGCAGCCGCTGCGCTTTGGCGTCGCCGGCGGCAATCTTGATGCGCAGATTCGTCTCAACGGTCGCACCGAGCCCATGGAAGGCCGGGCCAAACTGACCGCACGCCGCTTCAAGCTCAAAGAACTGTTCCCGACGTTTGAACCGATGAAGACCAGTTTCGGCGAACTCAATGGCGATGCCGATATCAGCGGGCGTGGCAATTCGGTGGCGGCGCTGTTGGGTGGCGCCAACGGCAAGTTGAAGATGTTGATCAACGACGGCGCGATCAGCCGTGAACTGATGGAGCTGGCCGGACTCAACGTTGGCAACTACGTGGTCGGCAAGATCTTTGGCGACAAGGAAGTGAAGATCAACTGCGCGGCGGCGGATTTCGATATCAAGACCGGTTTGGCTACCACGCAGCTGTTTGTCTTCGATACCGAGAACGCGATCATCTATATCGATGGCACGGCGAACATGGCTACCGAGCAACTCGACCTGACAGTGACGCCGGAATCGAAGGGCTGGCGTTTGATCTCCCTGCGTTCGCCGCTGTACGTGCGCGGCAAGTTCATCAAGCCGGACGCCGGGGTGAAGGCCGTGCCGCTGATGTTGCGTGGGGCGGGGATGGTTGCCTTGGGTGTGATTGCAGCGCCGGCGGCGGGGCTGTTGGCGCTGGTGGCACCAAGTGGCGGCGAGCCGAATCAGTGTGCGCCGCTGCTGGAGCAGATGAAGGAAGGGAAAGCCCCGGTAACGGTTAAACCCACTAAATAAGGGCAAGATCAAAAGATCGCAGCCTTCGGCAGCTCCTACACCGATCGTTCCCACGCTCTGCGTGGGAATGCCTCTACGGACGCTCTGCGTTCGGCATTAAAAAGGCACGCAGAGCGTGCCGGGCTGCGTTCCCACGCGGAGCGTGGGAACGATCAGTTATCGGGGGTTAGAGGTCGTTCAGGATGTCAGCCATGTCATCGGCATGTTCTTCTTCCTGCGCGAGAATGTCTTCGAAGATCCGGCGGGTCGTCGGGTCTTTCTCGCCGATGTACTGAATGATCTCGCGGTAGCTGTCGATGGCGATCCGCTCGGCTACGAGGTCTTCGTAGACCATCTCCTTGAGGGTGTTCCCGGCCACGTATTGCGCGTGGGACATTTTCGACAGCAGGTCGGGGTTGAACTCGGGCTCACCGCCCAATTGCACGATCCGCTCGGCGAGACGGTCGGCGTGCTCGGCTTCCTGATTCGCGTGTTCGAGGAATTCTTCGGCGGCCACGTGGGCTTTCACGCCATTGGCCATGAAGTAGTGGCGCTTGTAGCGCAACACGCAGACCAGTTCGGTGGCCAGCGATTCGTTGAGCAAGCGCAGCACCTCTTCACGGTCGGCGCTGTAGCCCTCGGTGACCGCGCCGTTCTCGACGTGTTGGCGCGCACGATCGCGCAGGGTTTGGACATCTGACAGATGCAGGTCGTCGCTCATTTCAATCTCCTGGAGGCTAATCCGATGGGCGCCACGTTCTGCGGCCGTGGTCGCTACCCAAGTTGTGAGTCATGAGCGAAGGAAAAAGTTTTATCGGTTTTACACCACCCCAGCAGGAGCTGCCGAAGGCTGCGATCTTGGCGTCAGCCCGGACAACACAGCCTCTTCTCGCAACCAGGCAAAAAACGCCCGCACCGGCGGATGTCGCTCGCGGCCCGGCACACACAACGCGCTGTACCCGGCGCCATCCACCACAACCTCTGACTTGTACGGCACCAGCAAACCGCTGGCGACGCTCTCCGAGACCAGAATATTGCTCGCCAGCACCAACCCTTGCCCGGCAATGGCCGCTTGCAAGGCGTAATGCTCTTCGTCGTATTCACGGATCGCCGGCTGCGGCTTCAACCAGTTTTCGCCGGACTTTGCACACCACGCTTCCCAGCCATGAGCGTAGAGCTTCGAGTTGTGCCAATGCACGCTGATCAATGTCGGCGTACGCCGTGCGGCCAGCGCCACTTGCTCGGGCGAGCCGTAAACGCCGAATGATTCATCGAACAGGCACAGGCCATACAGGTTGGGGTAATCGTCGAGGCTGTAACGCAACACCAGATCGACGCTGGCGTCCTGGTGCAAGTCGATGACTTCGCAATGGGTATCAAGGCGCACATTGATGTTCGGGTGCTGCGCATAAAACCGCCCCAGACGCGGCACCAGCCACAGCGCCGCGAAGGCGGCGGTGGTCGACAGCGTCAGGCTGCTGCCGCTGCGTTGCGGGCGTAGGGTGTCGACGCTTTGCGCCACTTCCAGCAGCGCGCCGTGCAGGCTGCGAAACAGCCGCTCGCCACCCTCGGTCAGGCGCACCTGGCGTGGCAGGCGTTCGAACAGCGCGACCCCCAGCCAGTCTTCCAGCGCGCGAATCTGATGGGAAATGGCAGTCGGCGTCACCGACAGTTCTTCGGCCGCCGCCTTGAAACTCAACAGCCGCGAAGCGGATTCGAAGGCGCGCAGGGCGGTCAGTGGCAGCGAGGCGAACATTCAATACTCCATGGGTGAAATAAATTCATCCCGACTGATTTTTACTCATTTGAAGGCACGCAGTGACGCGCTTCAAGCTGCGAGCTACAAGCCGTTTGATTCTAGTCCTGAGGATATACAGATGAGTAAGATTCTTGCGATTCATGCCAGTCCGCGTGGTGACCGTTCAACGTCGCGCCGTCTGGCGGAAAGTTTTTTGAGCGCCTGGCAGGCGCGCCATCCGCAGGCTCACATCACCCGTCGTGAAGTTGGCCGGGCACTGATTCCAGCTGTAAACGAGGCGTTCGTGGCGGCAGCGTTTTACCCGGAACCCGAGGCGCGACCACTGTCGATGCAGGCCGACCTGGCACTCAGCGACCAGTTGGTTGGCGAGTTGCTCGATCATGATCTGCTGCTGATTTCCACGCCGATGTACAACTTCAGTGTGCCCAGCGGCCTCAAGGCCTGGGTCGATCAGATCGTGCGGCTGGGCCTGACCTTCGATCACACCCTGGACAACGGCGTTGCTCAATACACGCCGCTATTACAGGGCAAGAAAGCCTTGATCGTCACCAGTCGCGGCGGTTTCGGCTTCGGCCCGGGTGGCGAGCTGGAGGCGCTGAATCACGCTGATCCATGGCTGCGCACAGCGCTGGGCTTCGTCGGCATCAACGACATCAGCGTGGTCGCCGCCGAGGGCGAAGAATCTGCCGAGCGCACCTTCGCGGTGTCGGTGGCCGATGCCGAGCAGCGTCTGCTCGACCTCGCCCGGGCGTTCTAGGTGGCCTGGCTGTGCTTGCTGATCGCCGCCGGGTTTGAAGTCACCTTCGCCATGGGCATGAAATACGCCGAAGGTTTCACCCGGCCATGGCCGTCGGTGATCACGGTGATTGCGGCGGTAGGCGGCATCTACTTTCTCACGCTGGCCATGCGTGAATTGCCGGTCAGCATTGCTTATCCGATCTGGACGGCCATCGGCTCGCTGGGCACGGTGTTCCTCGGTTTTGCCCTGCTGGGCGAGAGCCTGACGCTGGTCAAACTGCTGTCGGTCGGGCTGATTGTGGCGGGGGTGGTGGGGCTGAAGTAGGCTGGTGGTTGAGTTGTCATGATCACGGAGGATGCTTGGCGAGCGTTTTGCAGGCCTTGCATCCACTCACCGACCACAAGGATGTCTGCCCATGTCCACGCGTTATCCGCTGGTGCTGGTCCCGGGCATGCTCGGGTTTATCCGGCTGGTGCTTTATCCGTATTGGTATGGAATCGTCAAAGCGTTGCGCCGTGGTGGTGCAACGGTGATTGCCGTGCAGGTGTCGCCGCTCAATTCGACTGAGGTGCGCGGCGAACAGTTGCTGGCGCGCATCGACGAGATCCTGCGCGACACCGGCGCGCAGAAGGTCAACCTGTTCGGCCACAGTCAGGGCTCGTTGACGGCGCGGTATGCGGCGGCGAAACGCCCGGATCTGGTCGCCTCGGTGACGTCGGTGGCCGGGCCCAATCATGGTTCGGAACTGGCCGATTATCTGCAACGACACTACCCGGCCAACAGCGCCAAGGGGCGCTTGCTGGAGGTGCTGCTGCGTTTTATCGGGTGGCTGATGGCGTTATTGGACACCGGCTATCGCGGGCCGAAACTGCCGGTGGATATCCGCGCCTCGCACCAGTCGCTGACCACTGACGGCGTGGCGCTGTTCAACCAGCGTTATCCACAGGGCCTGCCCGAAACCTGGGGCGGGCACGGGCCGGAAGAGGTCAACGGTGTGCGGTACTACTCGTGGTCGGGGACGTTGCAGCCGGGCAAGACCGATCGCGGCGGCAATCTGTTCGATGGGACCCACCGCAGCTGTCGATTGTTTGCCAGGACATTCGTGCGTGAGTCGGGGCAGTGCGACGGGATGGTCGGGCGCTACAGCTCGCATCTGGGCACGGTGATTGGCGATGACTATCCACTGGATCATTTCGACATCGTCAACCAGTCGCTGGGGCTGGTGGGGAAAGGCGCGGAGCCGGTGCGGCTGTTTGTCGAGCATGCGGCGCGACTAGAAGCTGCCGGCCTTTAACTATCATTGAGATAGATGAGCTTTTGTGGCGAGGGGATTTATCCCCGATCGGCTGCGAAGCAGTCGTCGATCTTGAGATTTTGGGGCCGCTGCGCGACCCATCGGGGATAAATCCCCTCACCACAAAGGCCAAATCAGGCAACGCTTAACTTTCGGCCTAACGCCGTCGTCCAACGCTCGGACAGAATCACCCCAGCCAACGTCAGCAATCCGCCGACCAGGTGATACATCGCCAACTGCTCCTTCAGTACCACTGCCGCAATCAGCGCAGTAATCAACGGCAGCAGATTGAAAAACAACGTCGTCCGGCTCGGCCCCAGGCGTTGCACAGCCTGCATCCACGCCAACGGCGCAAGCATCGAAGCCAACAGACACGCATACAACACCAGCGGAATGTTCTGCAGGGTCAAACCGGTTTTCGGTGAAGCCGCATACAACGGAAACAATACGACAATCGCCACCAGCACCTGCAAGTACAGCAACACCAGCGGCGGCAGGCGCAGCTGCCATTTCTTCAATAACGTGCTGTAAATCGCGTAAGCCAAAGTCGCGATCAACATCATCGCATCGCCCATGTTCACGCCGTGCTGCAGCAATGCGCCGAGGCTGCCGGACGACACCACCACCAATACGCCGGCAAACGACAGCACCGCGCCCACCAATGCGCCGGCAGTCAGGCGCTGACCGAGACTGATGATCGCCATGGCCAGCGACATCAACGGCATCAGCGACAGAATGATGCCCATGTTGGTCGCGGTGGTCAGGGTTGCGGCGAAGTAAGCGAGGCTCTGATACACCGCCATGCCAAGCACGCCGAGGACGAAGATCTTGCTCAGATTCGGGCGAATCTGCGGCCAGTGCGCGATCACCGCTTTGAGCATGAACGGGGTGAACAACAACCCGGCGAGCAGCCAGCGATAGAAACCGATCTCGGCGGGGAAAATCGCCCCGACCGCCAGTTTGTTGATCACGGTATTGCCGGCCCAGATAAAAATCGCCAGCAGCGGAAACGCGTATTGCATGAGTTGAAACCAGTACGTTGATGAGTCGCAATTATCCCTTGTCTGGATGCAGGCCTATACTTCAAACCGGACAACCTGCCTCTGAAACCGGACAGCATGAACAGTAAACACATCGATCTGCTGGATTTTAGCGAGCTGCCTTCGGCGGTGTACTTCCGTTACGCCGATTTCAACGCCCATGAATTCGCCGCACCGCACCGTCATCCGTGGGGCACGCTGGAATACGCGGCGCACGGCGTGCTGCACATGGACGTCGACGGCAGCCGCTTCATGTCACCGCCGCAATACGCGGTGTGGGTGCCGCCGCAGGTCGAGCACAGTTTCTACAGTCATCAACCGGTCAACTATCGTGCGGTGTGCCTTGATCCCAAGGTCTGCGCCGATTTGCCCCGGCGTGCCTGCACGTTGGCGATCAGCGACATCCTCAAGGCGATTCTCAAGGACTTCGCCGCCCGTGACGTGAAGATTCCCGTACTCGACGCCGACCAGCGACTGGCGCAGGTGTTGGTCGATCAATTGCAGCAGGCGCCGGTGCATGAGTGCTATCTGCCCTATGCGAGCAGTCCGGGATTGCTGGCGATCCTCGAAACCCTGCAAGCCGAGCCGGGCAACAACCAGCCGCTGGCACACTGGGCGCTGCAGGTGCATGTCAGCGAGCGCACGCTGGCGCGGCAATTTGTGCGCGAGTTGGGCATGAGTTTTGGCGAATGGCGCCAGCGGCTGCGCTATCTCGCGGCAATCGAAGCGCTGGAGTCTTCGCGCAGCGTGCAGGAAATTGCCTTCGACCTCGGCTACAGCAGCGGCTCGGCGTTTATCGCCATGTTCGCCCGCCAGGCCGGTTGCACGCCGGAGCAGTATCGACGCAGCCACCGTGAAGGCAGGAAGGTGTAACAAGCTTTGACTACACTTCGGCAGAGGCCGCCCCCCTCGGTGCGGCGACAAGGAGAAAACTCCATGAAGATGTTGCGTGTGCCTTTGTTGATGATTGGTTTGCTCCTGTGTTCTCAGGGTTTCGCCGCCACGGCGCAACAGAACAAGATGACCACCTGCAATGCCGATGCGACCGCCAAGAGCCTCAAAGGCGATGAACGCAAAACCTTTATGAGCACTTGCCTGAAGGCAGCGCCTGCGGCCAACGATGGCAAGGCCCTGACCCCGCAGCAGGAAAAAATGAAAACCTGCAACGCCGATGCGAAAACCAAAGCGCTGACCGGCGATGCGCGCAAGACCTTCATGAGTGATTGCCTGAAGAAAAAATAAGATCAAAAGATCGCAGCCTGCGGCAGCGCCTACAGGAGATGAATGTAGGAGCTGCCGCAGGCTGCGATCTTTTCGGCGCGACGGGCACCCCGGGCCTGTGCTCGCTTCGGCGCCGGAACGCTGGCAGACTGCCAATCCTTTTACGCCGTTCGTTTTGAGGCTGTATGCCAACGTTTTCTGAGCGTCATGTTGTGTTCTGGGTCAGTTGCATCATCATTTTCGGCGGATTGCTGTTGGTGTTGCCGTTGCGCTTGTTGCCGAGCCTGTTGGCCGGGTTGCTGGTGTTCGAACTGGTCAACATGCTCACCCCGCAATTGCAGCGGTTGATTGAAGGTCGACGTGCGCGCTGGCTGGCGGTGGCGCTACTGGGTACGTTGGTGGTCAGTGTGCTGGCGCTGCTCTTTGCCGGCGCGATCAGTTTCCTGCTGCACGAAGCGGAAAACCCTGGCGCTTCGCTCGACAAATTCATGGGCGTGGTCGACCGTGCGCGCGGGCAATTGCCGCCGTTTATCGACGCTTATCTGCCGGCCAGCGCCGGTGAGTTTCGCGTGGCGATCGGCGAATGGCTGAGCAAGCATCTCTCCGAACTGCAACTGGTCGGCAAAGACGCGGCGCACATGTTTGTGACGCTGCTGATCGGCATGGTGCTCGGCGCGATCATCGCCCTGCAGCGCGTGCCCGACGTCACCAAGCGCAAACCGCTGGCGGCGGCGCTGTTCGACCGTCTGCACCTGCTGGTTCAGGCGTTTCGCAATATTGTCTTCGCGCAGATCAAGATCGCCTTGCTCAACACTTTCTTCACCGGGATCTTCCTCGCGGTGATCCTGCCGATGTTCGGCGTGAAGCTGCCGTTGACCAAAACCCTGATCGTGCTGACCTTCCTGCTTGGCTTGCTGCCGGTGATCGGCAATCTGATTTCCAACACACTGATCACCATCGTCGGCCTGTCACTGTCGATCTGGGTGGCGGTGGCGGCGTTGGGTTATCTGATCGTTATCCACAAGCTCGAATACTTCCTCAACGCGCGGATTGTCGGCGGGCAGATCAGTGCCAAGTCGTGGGAGTTGTTGCTGGCGATGCTGGTGTTCGAGGCCGCGTTCGGCCTGCCGGGGGTGGTGGCGGGGCCGATTTATTACGCGTATTTGAAGAGTGAGTTGAAGCTGGGCGGGATGGTGTAACCACCCCGTGATCGTTCCCACGCTCTGCGTGGGAAAGCATCCCGTGACGCTCCGCGTCACAGCCTCAACAGCGGACGCAGAGCGTCCATGGCGGCGTTCCCACGCGGAGCGTGAGAACGATCATCAGTTCATGGCGCCGTAGCGTTTCATCGCTTCAATCGCCAAGCCGCTACCAATGCTGCCGAAGATGTTCCCTTCAACATGCCGCGTATTCGGCAGCATCGCCGAGACGCTGTTGCGCAGCGCCGGAATCCCGCTCGAGCCACCAGTGAAGAACACCGTGTCGACCTGATCGACCGCCACACCGGCATCGCTCAACAGCTGCGTAACACTGCCGCGTACCCGCTCCAGCAGCGCATCGATCGCCGATTCAAACAGCGCTCGGCTCAGCTCAACGCTCAACCCGGCCTCGATGCGATCCAGCGGCACATGGCGGCTGTCGGTGTGGGTCAGCTGGATCTTGGTTTCTTCGACTTCCATCGCCAGCCAGTGGCCGGCGCGTTGTTCGATCAACTTGAACAGGCGATCGATACCGCCGGTGTCTTCGATGTCGTAACGCATGCTGCCCAGCGCCAGGCTGGATTTCTGCGAATACACCGAGTTGATGGTGTGCCAGGTCGCCAGGTTCATGTGGTGGCTGGTCGGCATGTAGGCGCCGCTCTTCATGCGGCTGCCGTAGCCGAACAGCGGCATCAGGCCTTGCAGGCTCAGCTGTTTGTCGAAGTCGGTCCCGCCGATGTGCACACCGCCAGTGGCGAGGATGTCGTCGTGACGGTTATCCAGACCACGACGCTCGGGCGACAGGCGCACCAGCGAGAAGTCGGAGGTACCACCGCCGATGTCGACGATCAGCACCAGCTCTTCTTTTTCGATGGTCGACTCGTAGTCGAAGGCCGCGGCGATCGGTTCGTACTGGAAGGACACTTCCTTGAAGCCAATCTTCTTCGCCACGTCGACCAAGGTGTCTTCAGCTTCCTGGTCCGCCAGCGGATCGTCATCGACAAAGAACACCGGGCGACCGAGCACCACTTGCTCGAATTCCCGACCGGCGGCAGTTTCGGCACGGCTCTTCAGTTGGCCAATGAACAGACCGAGCAAGTCCTTGAACGGCATTGCGGTGCCGAGAACGCTGGTGTCGTGCTTGATCAGCTTGGAACCGAGCAAACTTTTCAACGAGCGCATCAGCCGGCCTTCGTAGCCTTCCAGGTACTCGTGCAGCGCCAGACGACCGTAAACCGGGCGGCGTTCCTCGATGTTGAAGAAGACCACCGACGGCAGAGTGATCTTGTCGTCTTCCAGCGCGATCATCGTTTCCATGCCGGGGCGCAGCCAGCCGACGGTGGAGTTGGACGTGCCGAAGTCGATGCCGCAGGCACGGGCTGGAGAGGCGTCTTTCATGTCTTTCGGTTCCGGTCAAAAAAACGGCCGCGCAGTGTATGTCAGTGCGCGCCAGAATCGAAGGCCGGTCATCTGCTATTTCGCGACTAAACTGGTTGAAAATCGCAGCTTCGCCCCAAACTTGCTGGCATGGGCCGGCAGAACCACCGGCGGTCACAAGAACCGCCGTCCACTGCCGATAAACTTCTGCTGCGCCACCCGGTCACAACCTTGAGATCGGTCAACCTGGCACGCGCGAATCGGCGCATGCTGGCATCGGCGCGAAATCGATAACGGACGGTGACTCCTTCGATGGACTTCAAAGACTATTACAAGATACTCGGCGTGGAGCCGACAGCAGACGACAAGGCAATCAAGGCTGCCTATCGCAAGCTGGCGCGCAAATACCACCCCGATGTCAGCAAGGAAAAAGACGCCGAGGAGAAATTCAAGGACGCCTCGGAAGCCTATGAAGCGCTGAAAAGCGCCGACAAACGTGCCGAATACGACGAGCTGCGCCGTTATGGCCAGCACGGTCAGCCGTTCCAGGGGCCACCGGGCTGGCAGAGCCGTGGCGGCTTTGGTGGCGGCAGTGCTGACACCGGCGACTTCTCGGACTTCTTCAGTTCGATCTTCGGCAATCGCGGCCCCGGTTTCGGTGGCGGTGAAGGTCGGCAACAACGCAGTGCAGGGCGCCGAGGGCAAGACGTGGAAATGGAACTGCCGATCTTCCTCGAGGAGACGCTCGCCAACGAATCGAAGAAAGTCACCTTCCAGGTGCCGCAATACAACGCCAACGGCCAGCACGTCAGCAACACCAGCAAGAGCCTGAACGTGAAGATCCCGGCGGGCGTGACCGACGGCGAGCGTATTCGCCTCAAGGGCCAGGGCGCACCGGGCGTCGGTGGCGGGGCGAATGGCGACCTGTACCTGACCATTCGTTTTGCGCCGCACCCCAAATTTGATGTCGAAGGTGAAAACCTGATCATCACCTTGCCGTTGGCGCCGTGGGAACTGGCGCTGGGCACTGAGGTGGCCGTGCCGACCCTGACCGGCAAGATCAACCTCAAAGTCCCGGCCGGCAGCCAGAACGGCCAGCGCATGCGCGCCAAAGGCCATGGCCTGAAAAACAAGGCGGGTGAGCGCGGTTATCTGTTCGTGCAGCTCAAAGCCGTGATGCCGAAAACGTCCGACGATGAGGTCAAGGCACTGTGGCAGGAACTGGCGAAGAAAGCCGCTTTCAATCCGCGAGAGAACTTCTGAATTCGACGACGGAGTAGCCCATCATGAGCAGCCCCCTGATCGTTCAACTGGACTTGGCAGAATTCTGTGAGGCGGCCGATTTGTCGGACGTCTACGTGATCGAAATCGTCGAACACGGCATCCTCGAACCTCAGGGTGCGCAGCCCCGGGAATGGCGCTTCACCGACTACGAACTGGCCCTGGCCAAACGCGCCGCGAAGCTGCGGCGCGATCTGGAGCTGGAGTGGGAAGGTGTGGCGCTGGCGCTCGATCTGCTCGAAGAAGTCCATGAGTTGCGAGCCGAAAACCGCATGCTCAAACAACGCCTGGCACGCCTGGTCATCGAATAACCCCCTGTAGGAGCTGCCGAAGGCTGCGATCTGTTGATTTTGTTTTTAAAGACAAGTCAAAAGATCGCAGCCTTCGGCAGCTCCTACAGGGTTCGCGGTAACACCACGCTGAACCGTGTGCCGTCAGCCTCATTCGAGCTGACTTCAATCGTCCCGCCATGGGCATTGACCACTTCCCTGACGATAAACAAGCCTAACCCCAGACTGGTCGAAGGCTGCCCGAGTGCTTCATCGGCGCTGCGCACCAACGGATCAAAAATCGTCGCCAGCGCGTCTTCCGGAATCGGTGTGCCGAAGTTGTGAACCGACAGGCATACCGCGTCCGCCTCATCCTGCAACGTCAGCGTCACCTGTTGCGTGTTCGAGCCATGCTGCAGCGCATTGCCGATCAGGTTCTGCAGCAATTGATCGATGCGCCCCGCGTCCCACATACCTTGCGTATCACCGTGAATGTGCAGCACTGGCGAGCAATTCGGGTTGCCGGCGCACGCCTCGGCGATCGCCGCTCGCGCCGCTTCGGCCAGATCCATCGGGGCGGGTTCGATCGGCAGACTTTTGCCGAGGCGACTGCGCACCCACTCCAGCAAATCACTGACCATCGCGGCCATGTGCCGAGCGCCGCGCTTGATGTTGTGGGCGCAGGTCAGCGCCTCGCCTTCCAGCGCCGCTTTGCGTAATAGCAACTCGGTGGACATGCTCACCGCTTGCAGCGGCGCGCGCAGGTCATGGCCAAGGATCGCCAGAAAGATGTCCCGCGAACGGTTGACCTGTTCTGCGTACGCCGCCGTCGACTCGGCCAGCGCTTCATCAATGGCTTCATTGAAACGAATCATGTCCTGAAAGTAAGTCATGTCCGGTGATTTGAGGCTGTCGACCCAGCGGCGGATCACACAGGCGCGCAAATGACGAAACTCCGAGGTCATCTGTACCAGATCAAAGCCCGCGATGTGGCGCAACTCACCATGACTGGCGCCGGCCTGATCCAGGCTTGGGGTTTTCTCCGGGCCTTCGCCCTTGGCTTTGGCGGCTTGTTCGTCGGCACTCTGCGGTTTGTTCATGTCACGGGCGGCGGCCAACAGAATGGCTTTGGCGTGATCACGCAGGCCTTCTGCGTCCATGTAATCGGCAGCGGGAGTGATAGAGGCGGCGAACTGCTCCCACTCCGCGACGATGGGATCCACGTTGCATACGATGAATTCGGAAAGGCGCATAAGCGGTTACCTGCGTATGAATCGATGGACGGCGATTCGCATATTAGCCTCTCTGGCGAGAAATACACGACCGCTGGTGCCCGGCTCCCGGGGAATTTTTTTTAGTGCGGTACATATGTATTTTCGGCTCTTTAATAACTGCGCGGTTATGGCTTTTTCAGCGTGTTCTTGAGCAGGATTTTGGTTTTTTGTTTTTTCTCGTCATCCGTAATCTGAGCGCCAGTTATTGGATGACGAGGTTCTCAATATGGATATTGTGACAAACACAGTTTCGACAGATAACGGCCCGCATCACGATGTATTAATCGGGCTTATTCCAGAGGCTATCAAACAGGCTCCGGCCCATCGGCTTCAATCGCTGGAAGCGAACCTCAACGTTGCAAAACACTATTCGTCATGGCCAGCAGCAGGCCGCGTGCGTTTGCAGCAACTGGTACACACCCATTGGCAGCTTCAGGGGGGCGTCGATGCCTCCCTGAAGCACCTTGAACAGAACATCGAAGACTTTGCCCGGCCCTTGCTGACCGAGGCCCTGAAAAGCCAATTGAAGGTCGATCTGGACGTCGACGCGACGATGCTCAGGCTTTACGTCCCGGACAAAATCATTTTCGGCATCGACCGAGGGGCCACGCGCTCGCAGCACTCCACATTGCTGGCCGCGGCGTTGCACAATTTCGAACAGGCGGAAACCGAGGACGGCTACTTTCGCAGCGGCTCCGGTGTGTACGTCGCCGACGCTGACGGCGCGCCTGTGCAGCACGCTATCACGGTCGGTGAGGTTGCCAGCGTCTGCCGCTCGCTGGATATTGGCGCGCAATATCAGCAACACCTCAAGGCGTTGTTGCTGCCCGACGATGTGACGAAGCAAGCGACATTGAGAACGCAATCGGTGGCGGTCGAAAAGTCCGCGCTGCAAGTCGCCGCGGCCATTGCTGGAATGAACGCCGATCTGGGCATGCACGCTCAGGCCGTCATCAGCGACGTGATCAGCGGACAACGATCGATCAGCTTTCACGGGCGTGCGTTGAAGGCGCATCGTTTGCGGATCATGGGGTTGGAGTTGTCCGGTATCGTGCTGTTCAGTGCCGTTGCAGAAAAAAACGAGATCGAGAAATTCCTGCTGGGGCTAGTATCGCCAGAACTTCAGTTCCTGTTTGACTGGTCGCGGCGTATCCCCGGCCTCAACGATAATCTGTATGAAAAATACAAAGTGCTCAGTGATGTGTTCGCCAATGGACCCAGTGCTGTCACTGACGAAATGTCCCGGCGTAACGACTTCTACGATCAAAGTATTCTGAATGGGCCGTTGGTTGCCTATATCCCGGATGATCCGCTGCATCCATTGAAAGAATACCCGTCGCTGACCGCGTTCATGAAAGCCTTGGCCACGCAGTTGCTGGAAAAATCCTATCAACAGTTTTTCAGTCGGTTTGTGGCGCAGAAGGACAAGCCGAAATTTTTCAGACGGGTCAATGAGCGTCTCAAGGAAATCACCTGGCATCAGCGCGAGCCTCTCGACATGGGACCGTGGTGGCGGGAGACACCGATTGAAACCCCCCATGCGGAACCGATCACCGTGCCGATCCAGGGCGGTCTCTGGGAGCACCTGTACCTGCGCAAACGCGACAAGTCGATCAGCGATGCACGACTGATCGCTGTGCCTACGGGGGATGAAGATGCTAAAAGCCGCTGGAACCGACTGATCAGCTATCTGGACTATGGCTGGAACATCTTCAACTTCGTCGTGATGCTGGTACCGGGCGTCGGCGAGGTAATGCTCGGGGTGATGGTCGCCCAGTTGCTGGCCGAATTTGCCGAGGGCATCGAGGACTGGAGTCACGGTGACAAGGAGGAGGCGTGCGCACACATCAACAGCGTGATCCTCAACTTTACGCAACTGGCATTGATGAGCGCCGGGCATATTCTGCCCAAAGGCGCTGTAGCCATTAAACCTTCGTCTTTTGTCGACAACCTCAAGGCGGTGCCCCTGGCCGATGGCCGCACGAAAATGTGGAACCCCGATCTGGCCCCCTATGCGCACAATCTGGCGCTTCCTGCCGGTACTTGGGCTGACGAGTCCGGGCTGTATCCGCATCAAGGAAAAAAAGTGTTGCACCTGCAGGGCAGGCAGTACGTGGTGAAGGAGGATCCACTCAACGGCCAGTTCCGCATGCAACACCCGACGCGAGCCGACGCCTATGCGCCTCGGGTCGAGCACAACCGGGCGGGCGCCTGGAAGAGCGAAGTCGAACGTCCGCTTGAGTGGGAACAGATTCAGTTGTTGCGCCGTCTCAATCCGCTGGCCGCCACCTTCAGTGAATCAACGCTGGCACAAGTGCTCAAGGTCAGCGGTATCGATGACGGTGTGCTGCGCCGCCTGCATGTCGAACATGAGCTGCCGCCGCCCTTGTTGACCGATACCCTTAATCGCTTCGATCTCTACGCCTCGATCAGCCAGTTCGGTGAACAGATCCGCAACGGCCACATCAGCGATCACCTGAGCGGTTATCTGCCGGGGCTGCTGACTGAGTTGCCGCGCTGGCCCGAGTCAAAAGCCATCACCCTGAAAGATCCGCTGCCGACCGGTCGAGACTCGATCACCTACGGCAACTCCAACGCCGCTGCGGTCGACACGCTTATCGTCAGCCAGGAAGACATTCAGACGGGCAATCTTGAAGGCCGGGTACTGGCGTTTCTGGATGAGACGGAAATCGAAGCGCTGCTCGGCCGCGCCATCTCCACCGACAAAACCGTGCGTGTCCAGGCATTGCGTGAAGCGCTGGCGCAGCGTGCCACCAAGCGTGCTTCACGGGTGTTCGAGTCGCAATACAAAACCTCGGATGTTTCCGCCGACATGCGTGTGCGCAGATTGCACAGCGATTACCCCGAGTTACCCTGCAGTGTGATCGAACAAGTGCTCAAGGACGCCGACCCGCAGAGTGTGCGGGTGTTCGAGGAGAGCGGGCAGGTCGTCCTCAAGCTGCGTCAGCAACTGCGCACGGCGGGTGAAAAGGTTCGTCTGAATCGCGCCTACGAAGGTTTGTACCTGGAACAACTGGAGAGTACGGACAGCCATCGCCTGGTACTGCGTTCGATGGAGAGCCTGCCGGGCTGGTCGGCGCAAGTGCGCATCGACATTCGCGAGCTCGCTTTCGACGGCCGGTTGCAGGCCAGCGTTGGCGCGGCGGATGCGCCGATTCGCAAAGTGCTGATCGCTGATGAGGACGGCCTCTACAGTGCACGCGATGAACAAGGATTGCAGCTGCACAGTGCCGAGGATCTTTATAGCGCGGTACTGCACGCCTTGCCCGATGCGCAGCGTCAGGCGCTGGGTTTCGACATTTTTCAGGGGGACTTGCTGAAACAGGCGATTCAGCGTTCGCCTCTGAGTCACGAGCAATTCGAACAGGTGCTGCTGGAAAACCCTGTTCGCAAGCCCGCTTATGATCCCGAAAACATGCGCTTGCGTGGCGGTATGCAAGGTTATCCGCTACGGCCTAAAGACTGGTCAGCGCTCAAGCGCCGAGTCGGGTCGCTGTATCCCGCCTTCACGGACGCACAGGTGGAAAGCCTGCTCGACGGCTTCGGCGCCAACGTGATGGAAATGCGTGTAGCGGCGCTGGAAAAAGAGTTCAGCAGGTTCAACCTGGCGTTCCAGCGCTGGTTGAACGACATGAGCCTGGCCTATCGCTTCAGCCCCGAAGGCGTGGCGGAGTGGACGTCGCGCAACCGGGTCTATCAGCTTCTGCGCCAATGCTGGCAACGCACCGGCCCTGCTGGCCCCCCGGCATCGGGAGTGATCCGCGCGCAGGCGTTGGTACTCAATGGCCTGCCGATGGACCGTCATCTGCTGACGATGCCCCGGCTCACCGCCAGTTTCGATCATGTCACTTCATTGAGCCTGCAGAACGGCCAGATTCTCAGCGACCAACAGCACTTTCTAGGCAGCTTTCGTCAGTTGCGCGACCTCGATCTGTGGAAGAACCGTTTGAGCGATTTTCCAGAGGTGATCAGCAACATGGCGTACCTTCGTGTGCTGACGCTTTCGGACAATCAGATCTCGCTGACCGCTGAAAGCGCCGCAAGGTTGCGCGCGATGAGTCGGTTGCATGTGCTCAAGCTTGATGGCAACCCACTTGGGCAAGTGCCGGACATCAGCCAAATGCCGGCCTTGCTGATACTGACCCTGGACAGTACCGGTATCGACACATGGCCGATCGGTCTGTTTGCCAAGCAACGTCCGCGCAATCTGTATTTGGACTTGCGCTTCAACCAGCTCAGCGAGCTTCCGGACGTTGCGCCAGGTTCGGTATACGCCGAACTGATTGCGCGCACCAACGTCAGCCGTGACGCCTTCCATCTGTCTGCAGAGAATCTCGAGAAGCTCAAGCGGTACATCGAGTCTGTCGGCCTCGACCCGGACCGTCCCTATCCGTCGCGGGGCACCATCGACAGCTCCTACTGGGATGCAGGCATGAGTGAGGCTGAATGGAATGCACGCCAGCCGTTATGGGATGAGGTCGAAGATGAGTTCGGTGCCGAGCCGTTCTTTAACGAGTTGCGCAAGCTGACGGCCTCCGCCGACTTCGGTACCACGGATTCGACTTACCGAACCGACCTCACGGCCAAGGTCTGGCGAATGATTTTCGCCATGAACGAGAACACCGCGCTGCGCGAGAAAATTTTCGCCGAGGCCGTCGCCTCCACAACCTGTGCGGATGCCGGTGCGCAGTTTTTCAATGCAATGGGCGTCGAGGTGCTGGTGCATGAGGCCTACGGGTTGATCAGCACCGATCTGGTGGAGGCCGAACTGGTGGCGCTGGCTCGTGGTAAATCGCGCCTCGACGAGTTGGGGCAAATCGCCCGACAGCGTGTGGCCGATCGCTTGAAAGCTGGCGAGACATTTCGCCGCGAGAATGCTGACGGAGTCACCGGCAGCATTGATGAAGTGGAGGTTCATATGGCCTACATGACCGATCTGGCCGACCGCCTGGACCTGCCGTGGCAGTCGCGCGGCATGTTGTTCCGCAAAGTCGCCGGCGTCACCGAGAAGATGATCGAGGATGCTTATCAGCGAGTGATTGCGCTGGAGGAGGGAGATCTGCTGGCGCCACGAATTCTTGAACAGCCGTTTTGGCAGCAATTTCTCAAGCGTACTTACCGCACAGAGTTCGATGAGTTGCTGACCTCTCTCAAGGATGAGGACGATATGGCGCAGTTCGAAGCCTTGCAGACGCTGGAGAAAAGCCTGACGCAAAAAGCGATTGATCGCGCGAAGCTGCAAACGGTGTATCCGCCGTTTACGGTTCAGCCGTAATAAAATCTGGAGGCGTTGGGGCGCCTCCAGGTGCTTTGCCTCAGTGGTTCAAAACAGAAAGTAGCGCTGCGCCATCGGCAATGTTTCCGCGGGCTCACACCACAGCAATACGCCGTCGGCCTTGACCTGATAAGTCTGCGGGTCGACGTCGATGTTCGGCAGGTAGTCGTTGTGGATCAGGTCGGTTTTCTGCACGTCGCGGCAACCTTTGACCACAGCGATTTTCTTCTTCAGTCCCAATGCTTCAGGCAGTCCGGCTTCCTCTGCCGCCTGACTGATAAAGGTCAGGCTGGTGGCGTGCAACGAGCCACCGTAACTGGCAAACATCGGGCGGTAATGCACCGGTTGCGGCGTCGGGATCGAAGCGTTGGCGTCGCCCATGAGGCTCGCGGCAATCGCTCCGCCCTTGAGAATCAGCGTCGGTTTTACGCCGAAAAACGCCGGACGCCAGAGCACCAGGTCGGCCCATTTGCCGACCTCGATCGAACCGACCTCATGGCTGATACCGTGGGTGATCGCCGGGTTGATCGTGTATTTGGCGATGTAGCGTTTGGCGCGGAAGTTGTCGTTGCCTGCGCCGTCCTGCGGCAGTGGGCCGCGCTGTTTTTTCATCTTGTCGGCGGTCTGCCAGGTGCGCGTGATGACTTCGCCGACGCGGCCCATGGCCTGGCTGTCGGAGCTGATCATCGAGAACGCGCCAAGGTCGTGGAGGATGTCTTCGGCGGCAATCGTCTCGCGACGGATACGGCTTTCGGCGAATGCGACGTCTTCGGCGATGCTTGGGTCGAGGTGATGGCAGACCATCAGCATGTCGAGGTGTTCGTCGATGGTGTTGCGGGTGAACGGGCGGGTGGGGTTGGTCGAACTTGGCAGCACGTTGGGGAAGCCGCAAGCCTTGATGATGTCCGGTGCGTGGCCGCCACCGGCGCCTTCGGTGTGATAGGTGTGGATGGTGCGGCCCTTGAACGCGCCGAGGGTGGTTTCGACGAAGCCGGACTCGTTGAGGGTGTCGGTGTGAATCGCCACCTGCACGTCGTATTGGTCGGCGACAGTCAGGCAGTTGTCGATGCTCGCCGGGGTGGTGCCCCAGTCTTCGTGCAGCTTGAGGCCGATGGCGCCGGCCTTGACCTGCTCGATCAGCGGTTCCGGCAGGCTGGCGTTGCCCTTGCCGGTGAGGCCGATGTTCATCGGAAAGGCGTCGGCGGCCTGAAGCATGCGCGCCAGATGCCACGGGCCCGAGGTGCAAGTGGTGGCGTTGGTGCCGGTGGCAGGTCCTGTGCCACCGCCGATCATGGTGGTAACGCCGCTCATCAGCGCTTCTTCGATTTGCTGTGGACAGATGAAGTGGATGTGCGTGTCGATGCCGCCAGCGGTGAGGATCATGCCCTCGCCGGCGATCACTTCGGTGCCAGCGCCGATGGCGATGGTCACGTTGGGCTGCACGTCCGGGTTACCGGCCTTGCCGATCGCGGCGATGCGCCCGTCCTTGAGGCCGACGTCGGCTTTGACGATGCCCCAGTGGTCGATGATCAGTGCGTTGGTGATCAGTGTGTCGACGACTTCGGCGGCCAGCAATTGGCTTTGGCCCTGGCCGTCACGGATGACTTTGCCGCCACCGAATTTCACTTCTTCGCCGTAGGTGGTGAAGTCTTTTTCGACTTCAATCCACAGTTCGGTGTCGGCCAGGCGCACCTTGTCGCCGACGGTGGGGCCGAACATGTCGGCGTAGGCTTGTTTAGAAATCTTCATGTGCTTGCCTTGGGATTCAATGATCGTTCCCACGCTCTGCGTGGGAATGCCGCCATGGACGCTCTGCGTCCGCCGTTATGTGACGCGGAGCGTCACGGGATGCATTCCCACGCAGAGCGTGGGAACGATCAATCAGTCGAGATCACCCATGATTCTTCCGGCAAACCCGAACACCCGCCGATGCCCGGCGTAATCCACCAGTTCCACCTCGCGACTCTGCCCCGGTTCAAAACGCACCGCTGTCCCTGCCGGAATGTTCAGGCGCATGCCACGACTGGCCGCGCGATCAAACGCCAGCGCGTCGTTGGTTTCAAAAAAGTGATAGTGCGACCCCACCTGAATCGGCCGGTCGCCACTGTTGGCGACTTTCAGGCGGATAGTGCGGCGATCAACGTTGAGTTCGATGTCGCCGGGCTGGATCTGGTACTGGCCAGGAATCATCGCTGGGCTCCTTGCAGAATCTTGTAATAGAGGGCGGTCGGTCGATAAGTACCGTTCGGGTCGCAGGCGTAATCGGGAATCTGACCCGCATGGGTGTAACCCAGTGCCTTGTAGAAATCTTCGGCGGGAGAGCCGGCCTCGGTGTCGAGGTAAAGCATGCCGCGCTTGTGCTTGGGCGCCTCGAGTTCCAGCGCGCTCATCAATTGTTGACCGAGACCGCGACGCCGCGCGCCTTCGCGCACCAGCAGTTTTTGCACCTCGGCACGATTGAGTCCGTTGGACTTTTGGCAGAGCCCCAATTGCACGCTGGCCAGTACTTCTTCGTCCTTGACCACGACCCAGAGCAGCACGCTGCCCTTGTTGACGTTGTCCTGAACTTCATCGAAATACGCGCGCGCCTGTACCGCATCGAGATCGGCCATGAAACCGACGCTGGCGCCATAACCCACCGCGTCCAACAGCAGATCGATCAGGCCCTGACGATAATGGGCAAAGCTTTCAGCGTTGACGCGGCGCAGTTGGGCGGCGTTCATCGGTGTCACTCCTTGATGGTTTCAGGCGGCTCCGCGCCAGGATTGAGGGTCAGTTGCATAAAGGTCAGGTCGAGCCAGCGGCCGAACTTGGTGCCGACTTGCGGCATCTGTCCGGTGGTGATGAAACCGGCTCGCTCGTGCAAGCGAATCGAAGCGGCGTTGCCACTTTCGATGGCGGCGACCATCACGTGCTTGCCGCAGTTCTTCGCCCGTTCGATCAGTGCGGTCATCAGTTGCGGGCCGAGGCCGTTGCCACGCTGGTCGCTGCGCACATAAACCGAGTGCTCGACGGTGTGGCGGAAACCGTCGAACGGCCGCCAGTCACCGAACGAAGCGTAGCCGAGCACAGTGTTGTCGGCGTCGACGATCACCAGAATCGGATAGGCCTGGGCCTGACGCGCGCTAAACCACGCCTGGCGGTTGCCGAGGTCGACGGCCTGTTCATTCCAGATCGCTGTGGTGTTGAGCACGGCATCGTTGTAGATATCGCGGATCGCTGGCAGATCGGCATGCAGGGCATCGCGAATGGAGTAGGTCATGGCGCGGCCTCAGACGATCGGTTGGTGGACGGTGACCAGTTTGGTGCCGTCGGGGAACGTCGCTTCAACCTGGATCTCCGGGATCATTTCCGGGATGCCTTCCATCACTTGTTCGCGGCTGAGCAGGGTAGTGCCGAAGTGCATCAGCTCGGCCACCGTCCGGCCGTCACGCGCGCCTTCAAGCAGGGCGGCGGAGATGTAGGCCATGGCTTCCGGGTAATTGAGTTTCACGCCGCGCGCCAAACGCCGTTCGGCGACGAGGCCGGCGGTGAAGATCAGCAGCTTGTCTTTTTCGCGTGGGGTCAGGTCCATTGTGCAAATCCAGTATCGGCAGTTAAAAATAATGACGTACACCCTGTAGGAGCTGCCGCAGGCTGCGATCTTTTGATCTTGCTGTTGAGGATCAAAAGATCGCAGCCTCGTTTCACTCGGCAGCTCCTACAGGGGAATGCATTTCAGGTGTTCCAGATTCGGGGGGGCTGGGCTTCGCGGTCCAGCAGCACCGGGCGTAGCAAGCGCCATAAATCGATGAGCCAGGCGCGTGCCAACAGCGCCTCGCCTGCCAGGCAACGAGCAACCAACAGGCCGGGCAACTGGGTCAAATCCCCGCGCACGTCATGGCCCAGCGAGCGGCAGCGCTCGAGCAGCTCAGCATCAATCTCACCGGTTACCAACAACGTCGCAAACACCGGATGGCCATCCAGCCCGATCGGCGAATCAAGCAAACCATCACCGCCGACAATGCGCTGGCGCTCATGCCAGAGCAATCGGCCGTCGCGGCGAATATCCAGATGCGCCTGAAAATGTCCGCGATCAAAGCGCTCGCCACTGGCCGGGCGACCCAACGCCACCACGTCCCAGTAAAACAGCCGCGCATCACCTTCAAGATCAATCGACGTGCTCAGCTCAGCCTGGGCGGCGCTGTAGACGATGGTTTCCTGTGGCAGCCATTCGAGCGTCGCCCCGGCAGCCACTTTCAAATCGAGCTTCTGGTAGGCCGGCCCGCCTGCGCGATACCACTTGGCCGCGCCGGGGCTGGTGATCTGTGCCCAGGCGCCTGGTTCGACGCGGGCGCTGATATCGAGACGATCACCGCCGGCAATCCCGCCCGGCGGGTGGACGATGATGTGCTGGCAGACTTCGGGGCCTTCGGCGTACAGGTGCTTTTGCACCCGCAGCGGGCCGAGGTGCCGACGCATGACCGGACGTGTGCAGTCGCCGAAACGGGCGTAGGCGAGTTCCAGCTCGGCGTGCCAGCTCGGGGTAAACAGGGCAGGTGCAACAGTCGAATTCATGGTGTGTAATTATCGTTAGGAAGCTACAGATTAGTTCGTTGTACTAGATCGTTACCAGCCCGCGCACACCCTCGGCTTCCATGTTTTCACCGCGACCCTGCTGCACGATTTCGCCCCGGGACATCACCAGGTACTGATCGGCCAGCTCCGCGGCGAAATCGTAGAACTGCTCGACTAGCAGAATCGCCATGTCGCCGCGTTCCGCGAGTTTCTTGATCACCGCGCCGATCTCTTTGATCACCGACGGTTGAATGCCTTCGGTGGGCTCGTCGAGGATCAGCAAACGCGGACGGCTGGCCAGTGCGCGACCAATCGCCAATTGCTGTTGCTGACCGCCAGAAAGATCACCGCCGCGACGCTGCTTCATTTGTAGCAGCACCGGGAACAATTCATAAATGAAACTTGGCACTTCTTTGGCTTCACTGCCGGGAAAGCGCGACAGGCCCATCAACAGGTTTTCTTCCACGGTCAGGCGCCCGAAGATTTCCCGGCCCTGCGGTACGTAGGCAATTCCGGCGTGAACACGCTGGTGCGGCTTGAAGGTGGTGATCGGTTTGCCTTCCCAGTTCACCGCGCCTTGTTTGGCCGGCAGCAAGCCCATCAGGCATTTGAGCAGGGTGGTCTTGCCGACGCCGTTACGGCCGAGCAGGCAGGTGACTTCGCCGACTTTTGCCTCGAACGAAAGACCGCGCAGGATGTGGCTACCGCCGTAATACTGGTGCAGCTTGTCGACTTGCAGCATGTCCAAAATCTCCCCCGGTGATCGTTCCCACGCTCTGCGTGGGAATGCCGACATGGACGCTCTGCGTCCGCTTTTGTGTGACGCGGAGCGTCACGGGATGCATTCCCACGCAGAGCGTGGGAACGATCTAGGTCTTCAGCGGCCGAGGTAGACCTCGATCACGCGCTCGTTTTCCTGCACTTGCTCAAGCGAGCCTTCGGCCAGCACGCTGCCTTGGTGCAGCACGGTGACATGGTCCGCAATGGAGCCGACAAAGCCCATGTCATGCTCCACCACCATCAGCGAATGCTTGCCCGCCAGGCTCTTGAACAACTCGGCGGTGAACTCGGTTTCTGCATCGGTCATCCCCGCCACCGGCTCATCGAGCAGCAACAGTTGCGGGTCTTGCATCAGCAACATGCCGATCTCGAGAAACTGCTTCTGCCCGTGGGACAACAACCCTGCCGGGCGATTGACCGAGGTGGTCAGGCGAATCGTCTCCAGCACTTCGCTGATGCGATCCTTCTGCTCACCACTCAGTCGCGCACGCAAACTGGCCCAGACCGACTTGTCGGTTTTCTGCGCCAGTTCGAGGTTTTCAAACACGCTCAAAGCCTCGAACACCGTTGGCTTCTGGAACTTGCGACCGATGCCGGCCTGAGCGATTTGCACTTCGCTCATTTGCGTCAGATCCAGCGTTTCGCCGAACCACGCCTTGCCGTGACTCGGGCGAGTCTTGCCGGTGATCACGTCCATCAGCGTGGTTTTGCCCGCACCGTTGGGGCCGATGATGCAGCGCAATTCGCCGACGCCGATGTACAGATTCAGATTATTCAGCGCACGAAAGCCATCGAAGCTGACGCTGATGTCTTCCAGGGTGAGGATGGTGCCGTGACGTGTGTCGAGGCCCGGGCCGACGCGTTGGCCAAGGCCGATCGAGTCGCGGCTGGTGCCGGCGTCCTTGTTCGGCTCGACAGGGAAAAAGGCTGGCTCCAACATGAATTCAGCGCTCGCCGTGACTCTCATTGTTCACCTCGTTTCTTCAGCAGACCGATCACGCCTTTGGGCAGGTACAGCGTCACGACGATGAACAGCGCGCCAAGGAAGAACAGCCAGTATTCCGGGAACGCCACGGTGAACCAGCTCTTCATGCCGTTGACCACACCGGCGCCGAGCAGCGGGCCGATCAACGTGCCGCGCCCGCCAAGGGCAACCCAGACCGCCGCTTCAATCGAGTTGGTCGGCGACATTTCGCTCGGGTTGATGATGCCCACTTGCGGCACATACAAGGCGCCGGCCAGACCGCACAACACCGCACTCAACACCCACACGAACAGCTTGAAACCGCGCGGATCGTAGCCGCAGAACATCAAGCGGTTTTCCGCATCGCGCAACGCGGTCAGCACGCGACCGAACTTGCTCTGCGCCAAACGCCAACCGATGAACAGGCTCGCTACCAGCAACAACACCGTGGCCAGAAACAGCACCGCACGGGTGCCCGGTTCAGTGATGCCGAAACCGAGAATCGTGCGGAAATTGGTGAAGCCGTTGTTGCCGCCAAACCCGGTCTCGTTGCGGAAAAACAGGAGCATGCCGGCGAAGGTCAGGGCCTGGGTCATGATCGAGAAATACACGCCTTTGATCCGCGAACGGAAGGCGAAGAAACCGAACACCAGCGCCAGCAAACCCGGGGCCAACACCACCAGACACATCGCCCAGAGGAAGCTGCTGGTGCCGGTCCAGTACCATGGCAATTCGCTCCACGACAGGAAGGTCATGAACGCCGGCAGACCATCGCCGGCAGCCTGACGCATCAGGTACATGCCCATCGCGTAGCCGCCGAGGGCGAAGAACAGACCGTGGCCCAGTGACAGCAAACCGGCGTAACCCCAGACCAGATCCAGCGCCAAAGCGACGATGGCGTAGCAGAGGATTTTGCCGACCAGCGTCAGCGTGTACGCCGAGATGTGCAGCGCATTGTCGGGCGACAACAACGACAGCAGCGGCAAGGCGATCAGCAGGGCGAGGATTACCGCACCGATGGCAATGGTGACTTTCGGCCCGGCCTTTTGCGTGGCCGTGACTAACAGAGGCTGGTTCATCAGTCGATCACCCGTCCTTTCAGTGCGAAGAGGCCTTGCGGACGTTTCTGGATAAACAGAATGATCAGCGCGAGGATCAGGATCTTGCCGAGCACCGCACCGATCTGCGGTTCGAGAATTTTGTTGGCGATGCCCAAACCAAATGCCGCGAGCACGCTACCGGCCAACTGGCCGACGCCGCCGAGTACCACCACCAGGAATGAATCGATGATGTAGCTCTGGCCGAGGTCCGGGCCGACGTTGCCGATCTGGCTCAGCGCCACACCGCCGAGGCCGGCGATGCCCGAGCCGAGACCGAAGGCGAGCATGTCGACGCGACCGGTCGGCACACCGCAGCAAGCCGCCATGTTGCGGTTCTGGGTAACGGCGCGGACGTTGAGGCCCAAGCGCGTTTTGTTCAGCAGCAGCCACGTCAGCACGACGACGAACAGTGCGAAAGCGATGATGACGATGCGGTTGTACGGCAGCACCAGATTCGGCAGCACTTGAATACCGCCGGACAGCCACGCCGGGTTGGCGACTTCAACGTTCTGCGCGCCGAACAACAGGCGCACCAGTTGAATCAGCATCAGGCTGATGCCCCACGTGGCGAGCAGGGTTTCCAGTGGTCGGCCATAGAGGTGACGAATCACCGTGCGCTCCAGTGCCATGCCGATTGCCGCCGTGACGAAGAACGCCACCGGCAGCGCGATCAACGGGTAGAACTCAATCGCTTGCGGTGCGTAGCGCTGGAACATCAGTTGCACCACATACGTCGAGTAGGCGCCGAGCATCAGCATCTCGCCGTGGGCCATGTTGATCACGCCGAGCAGGCCGAACGTGATCGCCAGACCGAGTGCCGCCAACAGCAGGATCGAACCGAGGGACATGCCGCTGAAGGCCTGACCGAGGATCTCGCCGATCAGCAGTTTGCGTTTGACCTGGGCGAGACTGGTTTCGGCGGCGGTGCGCACGTTGGTGTCGGCTTCGACGCCGGGTTCGAGCAAGCCTTCAAGGCGAGTGCGGGCGAGTGGATCGCCGGTTTCGCCGAGCAATCGCACGGCGGCGAGGCGCACGGTAGGGTCAGTGTCGACCAGTTGCAGATTGGCCAGCGCCAGGCTGAGGGCGGCGTGGACGCTGTCATCTTTTTCGCCAGCGAGTTGCTGGTCGAGGAATTTCAGCTGCGCGGGTTTCGCGCTTTTCTGCAATTGCTGCGCGGCAGTCAGACGGATTTTGGCGTCGGCAGCGAGCAATTGATGGCTGGCCATGGCGGTGTCGATCAGACCCCGCAGGCGATTGTTCAGGCGCAGGGTTTTCGGTTGGCCGTCGATGGTCAACTCGCCTTGTTGCAGGGCGTTGATCAGTTCGATACGCGCCGGGTCGGGCTGCGCGGCCCAGGTTTCCAGCAGTTTGGCCTGTTGCACGGGATTGGCCGCGACGAAGTCTTCGGCATCGCCGGCATCGCCGGCATGGGCGAGCATTGGCAGCAACAGTGCGATGGCACAGATAAAGCGGTAGAGAGCAGTGGGCATAGTCAGTCGCCTTGACGCGGACATTGTCGGATCGAGCTTTTGTGGCGAGGGGATTTATCCCCGATGGGTTGCGAAGCAGCCCCTAATCCAGCAGTCGCGGTGTATCAGAATGATCGCGTCGACTGATTTCGCGACTGCTTCGCAGCCGATCGGGGATAAATCCCCTCACCACAAAAACTCACTCCTACAGGGGGATTGTGTCGGGCCGATAATCCTCGTCAGCCCGACATCCAGTGACTCAGTTGCTCTTCACCGCATAATCCGGCTTCTTGTCGTTGCCCTGAATGAACGGGCTCCACGGTTGCGCACGGATCGGCCCTTCGGTCTGCCACACGACGTTGAACTGACCATCGGCCTGAATCTCGCCGATCATCACCGGTTTGTGCAGGTGGTGGTTGGTCTTGTCCATGGTCAGCGTGTAGCCCGACGGCGCCGCAAACGTCTGCCCGGCCAGCGCTTCACGCACCTTGTCGACGTCAGTGGATTTGGCTTTTTCAACTGCCTGCGCCCACATGTGGATGCCGACGTAAGTGGCTTCCATCGGGTCGTTGGTCACGGCTTTGTCCGCGCCCGGCAGGTTGTGTTTCTTCGCGTAGGCTTTCCAGTCAGCGACGAATTTCTTGTTCTGCGGGTTTTCGACGGATTCGAAGTAGTTCCACGCCGCGAGGTTGCCCACCAGCGGTTTGGTGTCGATGCCGCGCAGTTCTTCTTCGCCGACCGAGAACGCCACCACCGGTACGTCGGTGGCTTTCAGGCCTTGGTTGGCCAGTTCTTTATAGAACGGCACGTTGGAGTCGCCGTTGACCGTCGAGATGACCGCAGTCTTGCCGCCGGCCGAGAATTTTTTGATGTTGGCGACGATGGTTTGATAGTCGCTGTGACCGAACGGCGTGTAGACCTCTTCGATGTCCTTGTCGGCGACGCCTTTGGAATGCAGGAACGAACGCAGGATTTTGTTGGTGGTGCGCGGGTAGACGTAGTCGGTGCCGAGCAGGAAGTAGCGTTTGGCGCTGCCGCCTTCTTCGCTCATCAGATATTCAACAGCAGGGATCGCTTGCTGGTTTGGCGCGGCGCCGGTGTAGAAGACGTTCGGCGACATCTCTTCGCCTTCGTATTGCACCGGGTAGAACAGCAGGCCGTTGAGCTCTTCGAACACCGGCAACACCGATTTACGCGACACCGAGGTCCAGCAGCCGAACACCACGGCAACCTTGTCCTGAGTCAGCAACTGCCGGCCCTTTTCGGCGAACAGCGGCCAGTTCGATGCCGGGTCAACCACCACCGGCTCAAGCATCTTGCCGTTGACGCCGCCCTTGGCGTTGATCTCGTCGATGGTCATCAGCGCCATATCTTTGAGCGACGTTTCGGAGATCGCCATGGTGCCGGACAACGAATGCAGAATCCCGACCTTGATGGTCTCGGCGGCCTGGACAGTCCAGGTCATGCCCATCGCGGCAATCGATGCCGAGAGTGTGAAAGCCTTGATCAAACTGCGACGCTTCATTGTGCGATCTCCATGAACGTTAAAGTTTTTTATGGTTGGCAGATGCGGACGACTGAAGGTGTGTTTTGCAAGGGCTGTGCCCGGTCGGGTTCAGGCAGGAAAATGTCGTGTTAGAGCGCTTGCGCGGTTTTGCGCTGCACCACGAAGGGACGCGCAGGGCGCGTTGGTGCATGCGGTCGCGCCACTTTGGGGCGCGAAAAATCATGTGTAGGAGCTGCCGAAGGCTGCGATCTTTTGATCTTGCTCTTAAAACAAGATCAAAAGATCGCAGCCTGCGGCAGCTCCTGTATGGGGTGGATCAGGATGGGGTCGAGGCGGACTCGGTTTGCCTGCTCAGGCGCGACAGCAGCAGGCGATCCAGCAACCACACCACCACCAGCGAAGCCCCCACCAGCGGGAAAATCACCGCCAGCGCGAGCATGATCAGCACGCCGGTTTTCCACTTCGGCAGGTCATGGCGCAGCGGCGGCACGCCGACTTTGCCCTGTGGCCGGCGCTTCCACCAGATCACCACGCCGCTGACGGCACTGAGCAGAATCATCAGGCAGATCAGCAGCACAACGATCTGATTGAAGGTGCCGAACATTTTGCCTTCGTGAAGCATCACGCCAATTTCCGTGGCACGCGCTACTGCGCCGTACTGCTCGAAACGCACATCGGCGAGGACTTTGCCGGTGTATTGATCGACGTGCAGGGTGGCGTCGTTGCGTGGGTCATCGGCGAACACGGCGATGGTGAACACGCCGGTGGCGGTGGTCGGCAACGTGATGCTGTAGCCGGGTTCGACGTTGTGTCCGGTGGCGATGTTCTGCACGTTTTGCAGGCTGATGGTCGGTGCCGCCGGGCCTGCGTTGGCACCACCGTGGGCCATGTGTTCGGCGTGGTCGCCGGACATCGGCATCGGCGTGTTTTCCATTGCCCAAGGCACGGTCTGGCGCGTGGCGCTGTTGAGGCTGCGGGCTTCAACATCGGAGGTCGGCACGTTGTCCCACATCGCTGCCGGGAAGACGTTCCACACTTGCGCGTATTGCTTGCCCCAGAAACCGGTCCAGGTCATGCCGCTGAGCAACATCACCAACAGCAGTGTCGCGCCCCAGAAACCGGTGACCGCGTGCAGATCCCGCCACAACACACGACCGCGACTGTTCAGCCGTGGCCACAAAATGCCTGCGGCCTGACCGCGCGGCCACCACAGGAACAGCCCGGACACCACCAGCACCACGCCCCAACCGGCGGCCATTTCGATGAGCCGATCACCGACGGTGCCGATCATCAATTCTCCGTGGATGGCGCGGGCGATGGCTTGCAGGTTCTGCTTGGCATCCTGTTCGCCAAGGATGTCGCCGTGGTACGGATCGACGAACACATTGAGTTCGTGACCGGCGTTGGTCACGACGAATTGCGCGCTGCGTTCGGCGTTGACCGGTGGCAGGTATTGGGTGACCTGGCCTTGTGGATAAGCGCTCTTCACCCGTTGCAGCAGGTCATCGGCCGAGACGGTGTGATGGCCGGCCGGGACGTTGAGCAGGCTGCTGTACATCAGTGAATCGAGCTGCGGTTTGAACAGGTAGATGATGCCGGTCAGGGCCAGCATCACCATGAAGGGGGCAACGAAGAGACCGGCGTAAAAATGCCAACGCCAGGCCAGGTTGTAGAAATTCGGTTTGGGCTGTTTCATCACGTGTGCTCCGCTGGGCGAATTTTTTTAGATCAAGAGATCGCAGCCTTCGGCAGCTCCTACAGGGGGACATGCGGGCTGCGATCTTTTGACTTTTCTTGTTAGAAACTCATGTCGACCTTGGTCCAGAGCGTGCGCCCCGGCTCATTGATCGCTTGCGGGTCGTTGGCCGGGTAGCCGAAGCCGGCGTTGCCCGCCAGGTTCAGGTGTTCGGCGTAAGCCTTGCCGAACAGGTTGTCGACGCCGCTGCTGACCTTCCAGTGTTGGTTGATCCGATAGGCACCGTTGAGTGAGAACACGCCGAAGCCCGAACTCTTGTCGTAATCCTTGCCGACCACGTTGCCCTTGTTCTGGTCGATGCGGTTTTGTGCGGCAACCACCCTCCACAGTGCGCCGGCGCTCCAGTTGTCTTTGGTATAGGTCAGACCGAAGCGTGCATCCAGCGGCGGCATCTGCGGCAGGGCTTTGCCATCGCTGCTGTTCTTGCCCCAGGCGTAGGCCAGGGTCGCATCGGCTTTCCAGTGATCGGTGAGTTTGTACGCGGCACCGAGTTCACCGCCCATGATTCGCGCGTCGATGTTCTCGGCGCGCGAGGTGCTCATGCCCATCATCCCGGGCGTGTAGTCGAAGAGGATGTAGTCGCGGACCACACCGACGTAGCCCGACGCCCAGGCTTCGAGTTCGGCGCTCTTGTAGTTCACGCCGAAATCCAGCTGCGTGGTTTTTTCCGGTTTGATCGAATCGAACGCGTTGACCGATCCCGCCGGGCCGGACTTGGGCGAAAACAGCTCCCAGTAATCCGGGAAGCGCTGCGCGTGGCCTAACCCTGCATAAAGCGTGGTCGGGCTGTCGGCCAAGTCATGCTCGTAGCGGACGAAACCGCTGGGCAGGGTGTCGGCGCGGGTATCGTCGGCGGTCGGATTCGGTCGGCTCATCATTCCCGAGCCAGAGGCCTGCCGATAATCCTTGGCCGAAGCGCGGTCGACGCGGGCGCCAGTGATCAGGCGATCACGGTCGGCGGCGTACCAGGTCATCTCGCTGAATACGCCGTAGTCATGAAAGTCGGCGTCCTTGGTGTACGGCTGATTCTTGTAAGTATCGATGCCCATGCCGCTGCGTTGGCGGTGTTCGTTGGTCTGCGCATCGAGGCCGGTGATCAGTTGAATATCAGCCCAGCGCCAGGTCGCCTTGATCCGCGCGCCGAGGGTGCGGCGGTCGACGTTGGAGGCCATGGGACCTGCCATCATGCCGGTGCCGGACGGTGTGCGCAGGGTGTAGTTGTCCATCACGTGGTCGGCGTAGTTGTAGTAGACCTGCGCTTCGAGTTTCTCCAGCACGTCAGTGATGTTGGATTTCTCGAAACGCAGGCCGAGGCTTTCGCGCAGGAACTGCGAGCCGTCCATGCCGCGCCCGGCGTAGCGTGCTTCACCGTCGCCCTTGCCGGCGGTGAGTTCGATCAGGGTGTCGGCGTCCGGGGTCCAGCCGACGGCGACGTCGCCGTTCCACTTGTCGTAACGCGAGGCGACGATGTCGTTGTTGCCGTCGCGGTAGTCGTCGGAATGCGCGGTGTTGCCGATTACTCGCACGTAGCCCAACGGCCCGCCGGCAGCAGCATCGACGACTTTGTCGAAGCGTCCGTGAGAACCAGCCAGTACGCTGGCGTTCACTCGAGTACCGAGTTCGCCGAAGCTTTCCGGCTCGCGATCAAACAGCACCGTGCCCGCTGATGCGCCCGGACCCCAAAGCACGGTTTGCGGGCCTTTGATCACGGTGAGTTGGTCGTAGGTCTCCGGCGAGATGTACGAGGTCGGTGCGTCCATCCGACCCGGGCAGGCACCGAGCATCATGCTGCCGTTGGTAAGGATGTTCAGACGTGAGCCGAACATGCCGCGCAGTACTGGATCGCCGTTGGTGCCGCCATTGCGCACCAGCGCGAAGCCCGGAATGGTCTTCAGATAATCACCGCCGTCGCTGGCCGGCACCGGTTGGCGCGGGTCCTTGGGATTGGTGACGATGGTCAGCGGCGAGCTCGGCGCAATCGCGGTGATCACCGTCGGACTGAGTTCATCATTGTGGCCGGCGTGATCATCGGCCAGCACCAGCGGGGACAGCAGGACGCCGCAAAGGACGGCGGTAGCGTGCCTGAAACGAATCCGCGATTCGTTCAAAGCGAAGGACGCCGGGGCAGAACCCGAGCGTGGAACAGCAGCAAACCTGGACATGACAATTTCCATCAAACAGTCGTAAACGACACGGCCGGCAGCCTCGAGCTGTCTTCTCAACCGTGTGCAATCAAAGGTGCGTGTTTACGCGGCGATGGGCGGGGCGCGGGTGCGGGCGCCGGGGAAGAAGGTCTGCCGGGCGTGGCCCAGGCGGGGGGAGGGTGGGGTGAAGGTGTTCAGCGGCGCAATATTGAAGGCAACGAAATCGCCGCCACCGGTCAGCGCCGGGCAGTTGAACAGCAGGCTGCAATAGCCGCACTTTTCCCACAGCACGTGGTGCGAGGATTGCGGCGGGCAGTGTTCGGCATTTGGTTTCGCGTCATGGCCACTGTGATCCATGCCCGGCATGGCCATCGACATGTCCATGCTCATCGGCATCGATGTCGAGGCGTGTTGATCCATCGGCATCGACTGAGAGATCAGTGGGCCGATGAAGATCATCAACATGGCGAACAGAGCGATCCAGCTGCCGCGGGTCAGGGGTTGAGTCTGACGGCGTTGCAGTGGCGGCCTGGCGCACAGCGGGCGCATGGGCGGAGTCTGCCGGAGGGCTTACTGAGCGTGCGCGTGAGCCTGCGTGGTTTCCGGCGGTTTCTTCTGCACCGAGACGTCGACGGTGACGTCACCGGCCTTCTCGAAGTGCAGGGTCAGCGGGAAGCGTTTGCCGTCGCTGAGCAGGCTGCGATCGGTCGGGTTGAGCAGCATCACGTGATAGGCCATCGGCGCAAACGTCACGTTGCCGCCGGCCGGGATTTCCACGCTAGGCACTTGCTGCATCTTCATCAGATCGCCCTGCATGACGTGTTCGTGCAGTTGCGCCTCTGCAGCGATGGGCGAGTCGACGCTGAGCAGGCGGTCGTTCGTCTTGCCGGCGTTGTGAATGATGAAATAGGCGGCGACCGTCGGCGCATTCGGCGGCAGCTCTTGCGACCACGGATGAGCGATTTCCAGCTCGCCGGCCTTGTATTCGTGAGCATGGGCAAAGCACGCCGGCAGCAGCAGCGCAGCGATTACGATGAATTTGTTCAACATGGCAGTTCTCCAGAACGATTTGAAACGCAGGTCAATTGCGCGAACAAATCAAACCAGAGGGGAGGCGCGGGGATTGAGGCTCGGCCATTGCTGGCGCGGCGTGGGTGTTTGCAGCAAGGCGGGCGCGACGCTGCGATTGCTTTCGTAGCGGGCGAAATACAGCTGCGGCGAATGCCCCGGCAGCGCCACCAATGGCGCCGAGCCCGAGCAGCACCAGCAATGCTGCATGTTCGAATGCGTGTCGTTGCCCGGGGCTTTTTGCTCGGTGGTGCCGATGTTGATCGCCACCATCTTGGTCCCGCTGCCGGTGCAAAAACTGCTCCAGAGCAATTGTTCGGCCGGTGAATTGGCCGCCTGCGCCATCGCCCCGGTCATCGGCATGGCGAGCATGTTGAACAGCACTGCAAAGCAGGCGATCCAGGCAATTGCTAGCCGGTGTCGGTTCATGGGACAGATCCATTGGGTGGGCGATCAGGCGCGGCTATTTAGCCTGATCAGGGCCGATAAGTAAAAAAGCCTCGTGCGGTTTGGTGTCGCAGCGCTTCGTGCAAGAGCTTGAGAAGCCTGCGCCCCAGCTCGATTTCGCCGTTGTAAATGAGTGTAGCGGCTTCGATTCGCATTGCCTGGGCGAAATTCGAGTCGCTTTCTATTCGTGCGCGAATTGTCTGCTTGACGTCTCGGAGCGCTACTCGGTTGAGCTGCCCATCGCCGGAGTCTTCGATCTCACAACCCTTCATATAATGACCAAGATCGGCAGGTGTTTTGAGGTAATCCTTGACGTCGAAACGGGAGAATTTCTCTGACATTGAATGTGTACGCCCTTGGAATCAAAGACGTTGAGCGTAGAGGTGGACGCTGACTGCCGATAGTCAGTGATTCGTTAAGTTGTTGTGGGCAGTGTCCGGCGCGTTTGTAGGATTCAAGTCATATGCCGCAAGACCCGACGTCTTCGCCGGCAAATCGAATCGTTGCTCCCGTTTATCACGCAGGACAGATCTTCAGTCGAACCCGGGACGTTGTAGGAGTGAGCCTGCTCGCGATAGCGGTGTGTCAGGCAATGAGGTGCTGGCTGTGCTGACGTCATCGCGAGCAGGCTCACTCCTACACTGTGTGTGCCGTCCAGATGATCTGTGTACACCGGAGTGACGTTACGAATGATTTAAATACGATTGAAGGTCGCGAGGGCAGCGAGAATTTCGTCAATCGAGGCAAACTCCCGATCAACCCCCGGCAACCCCGGCCGCTTCAACACCAGCACCGGAATCCCACGCTCGCGCGCCACTTCCAGCTTCGGCTCGGTCGCGGTGCTGCCGCTGTTCTTGCTGATCAACACATCGATCTGCCGCCGCTCGAACAGCGCTCGCTCATCCTCAAGCAGAAACGGCCCGCGCGCGCCGATGACTTCGCAGCGTTGGTTGCCGGGGTAGACGTCGAGGGCGCGCAGAGTCCAGAACTGATCCTGAGGGATTTCATTGAGGTGCTGCAGTGGTTCGCGGCCGAGGGTGAACAGCGGTCGGCGAAACGGCTTGAGCGCAGTGATCAGCTCAGCCCAGTCGCTGACTTCGCGCCAGTCATCTCCGGGCTGCGGCTGCCACGCCGGACGGCGCAATGCCCAGCAAGGGATGCCGGTCAGTTGTGCGGCGTTCGCAGCGTTCTGGCTGATCTGTGCGGCATAGGGATGCGTGGCGTCGAGCAGCAGGTCGATGCCTTCGTCGCGAATGAACTGCGCCAGACCTTCGGCGCCACCGTAGCCACCGACGCGCACCTGACAGGTCAGATCCGTCGGTACCCGGCCAACGCCCGCCAAGCTATAGATATGTTCCGGCCCGAGCGTGCGAGCAATCGCCAGCGCTTCCGTGACGCCGCCCAGCAGCAGAATCCGCTTCATGCAAAACCTCCGGCATGCCCGACAATGCCGCCCTGACGATCAATCGCAAACACCTCGACCTGCACCTGCGCCGGCACCACGCTGCGGGCGAAATTCAACGCATGGCGACAGACCTCATCGCCGAGCGCGATCCCCACCGCACTGGCCATCGCCAACGCCTGCTGACTGGTATTGGCTTCACGAATGCCTAGCTGCAACGCCTCATCGGCGCCAATCGCGGCGGCCCACTCCGCCAGTTGCGGCAAATCGATACTCGAATGCCGCGAATGCAGATCCATGTGCCCGGCCGCCAGTTTGCTGATCTTGCCGAAGCCGCCGCACAGGCTGAGTTTATCCACAGGTACTTTGCGTAAATGCTTGAGCACCGCGCCGACGAAGTCGCCCATTTCGATCAGGGCGATTTCCGGCATATCGTAGACCCGGCGCATGGTGTCTTCACTGGCGTTGCCGGTGCAGGCGGCGATGTGCAGATAGCCGTTGGTTTTCGCCACATCGATGCCCTGATGAATCGAGGCGATGTACGCCGCGCAGGAGAACGGCCGGACGATGCCGCTGGTGCCGAGGATCGACAGCCCGCCAAGAATGCCCAGACGCGGGTTCATGGTTTTCAGTGCCAGCGCTTCGCCGCCCTCGACGTTGACCGTGACGTCGAAACCGCCGGCATAACCGGTCTCGGCGGCGAGCAGTGTCAGGTGATCGCTGATCATTTTGCGTGGCACCGGATTGATCGCCGGCTCACCGACGCCGAGCACCAGTCCCGGCCGGGTCACGGTGCCCACGCCGGCACCGGCATTGAAGCGAATGCCCGGCTCGGCTATCAGCCGTACCCGCGAATAGAGCAGGGCGCCGTGGGTCACATCGGGATCGTCGCCGGCATCCTTGATCGTGCCGGCCTCGGCACCGTCCTCGGTCAATCGGCAGAACTCCAGGCGCATCTGCACCTGCTTGCCTTTGGGCAAGACAATTTGCACGGCATCGGCCGACAGCCCACCGAGCAACAGGCGTGCGGCGGCGAGGCTGGTGGCGGTGGCGCAACTGCCGGTGGTCAGGCCGCTGCGCAGAGGCGCGGGTTGTTCGGCGGTTTCGTCACGCATCGAGGGGTTTGACCAGATCGAGCAGGGTGATCGGCAACGCCTGACGCCAAGTGTCAAACTCGCCGAGCGGCTGCGCCTGGGCAACATGGATACGCGTCAGCTCGCCACCGTAACGTTCACGCCAGCTCATCAGGGTGACTTCGCTTTGCAGGGTCACCGCGTTGGCGACCAGTCGGCCACCGGGTTTGAGGTGTTCCCAGCAAGTTTCGAAGACGCCTTCACGGGTCACGCCGCCGCCAATGAAAATCGCGTCCGGGCGCTCCAGTCCGGCCAATGCCTGCGGGGCTTTGCCGCGAATCAGCTGCAGGCCGGGCACGCCCAGCGCATCGCGGTTATGCTCGATCAATTGCTGACGGCCATCATCGGCTTCGATGGCCAAGGCGCGGCAACTCGGGTGCGCGCGCATCCACTCGATGCCGATCGAACCGCTGCCGGCGCCGACATCCCAGAGCAGTTCGCCGGGTCTCGGGGCGAGGCGGGCGAGGGTGATGGCGCGCACGTCGCGCTTGGTCAGTTGGCCGTCATGCTGGAATGCCGAGTCGGGCAGCCCGGCGAGGCGCGACAGGCCGCCAATGCCGGAATCGGCCAGGCATTCGATGGCGATCACATTGAGATCGGCAATCAACGGGTCATTCCACTCGGATGCGCTAGCGTCGACGCGACGTTCGGCGCTGCCCCCCAAATGTTCCAGCACGCTCATTCGACTCGAACCGAAACCGCGCTCGCGGAGCAATTGCGCAACCGCCGCCGGGCTCTGACCGTCGTTGCTCAGCAACAACAACCGCACGCCACTGAACAATTGGGCATTGAGCGCGGCCAGTGGTCGGGCCACCAGCGACAGCGTCACCACGTCCTGCAACGGCCAGCCGAGACGTGCGGCGGCCAGTGAGCAGGACGACGGTGCCGGCAGAATCACCATTTCCTCGCTCGGCACCTGGCGGGCGAGGCTGGCACCGACGCCGTAGAACATCGGATCACCACTGGCCAGCACACAGACTGCTTCGCCACGTTGCTCCAGCACCGGCGCGAGGGCAAACGGGCTAGGCCACAACTGCCGCTCGCCGCGAATACACACCGGCAGCAAATCCAGTTGACGCTGGCCACCGACGATCCGCGAGGCGCCCATCAGGGCACGCCGGGCGTTTTTGCCCAGGCCCTTGAAGCCGTCTTCACCGATTCCCACTACCGTCAGCCAGGGTGACATCTATATTCCTCTAAACACGCCGTTCCGACGGGCAGACTTTTCATGCCACCGGACAAAGCAGGCATAATACCGCGCCTTCGCCCGCGAAGCGCCTTTCCCACGCAGCCGGTCCGCCCCTTGAACGAACGCCCGATGTCCACCGCCTTACGCCCCTCGGCCTGCCCGGGGTTGCTGCGTATCGTCCAGGCACTGGATGGCGGCATCTGCCGGATCAAGCTCAATGGCGGCTCGATCAGCGCCGATCAGGCTGACGCGGTGGCCGAGGCCGCCAAGCAGTTTGCTGGCGGGGCCATTGAGGCAACCAACCGGGCCAATCTGCAGATTCGCGGGATCGGTGAGCAATCCGCTGCGCTGATCGAACGTCTGCTCGCCGCCGGGCTCGGCCCGCGCACCGCCGCCGGTGATGACGTGCGTAACCTGATGCTCAGCCCGGCTGCCGGCATCGATCGGCAGATGCGCGTCGATACCCGCGCACTGGCCGAGCAGATCCTCGACACCTTGCAGAGCCATCCACGCTTTCATGAGTTGAGCGCCAAATTCGCCGTGCAACTGGACGGCGGCGAAGCGCTGGCGATGCTCGAACATCCGCATGACCTGTGGTTGTCGGCGTTCGAGCGCGACGGTGAACGATTGTGGGCGTTTAGCCTGGCCGGATGCCCGACAGATCGCGCCATCGGTGCGGTGGCGGCGGAGCATGGTCATGCGCTGGTGGTCGCTGTGCTGGAGTTGTTCCTGCAACTGGCCCGCCCCGAGCAAACACGGATGCGGCATTTGCTCGATGAACGGCCGATGCCGGGCTTTCTCGACGCACTGAAAACGCGCTTGCCGATCGAGCCGATTGGCGATTGGCAGCGCTGCGCCGTTGCGCAAGATCTGCACATTGGTGTTCATCCGCAAAATACCTCGGGGCGGGTGTACATCGGCGCCGTGCCAGCGCTCGGGCGTCTTCATCCGGCGATGTTGCGCGCGGCGGCGCAACTGGCTCGCCAGTATGGTGACGGCAGCCTGCGCTTCACCCCATGGCAAAGCCTGCTGCTGCCCAATGTTGAAACGGCCGACGCGGCGATTGTGCTTGAGGCGCTTGAACAGTCGAACCTGCTGACCCGTACCAGCGAAGCGCTGACCCGTCTGATCGCCTGCACCGGAGCCAGCGGATGCGGCAAAGGCCTCGCTGACACCAAACAGGACGCGCGCCATTTGGCCACGCTGCTGCCATCGGGCGTCAGTGTGCACCTGAGCGGTTGCCCGCGCTCCTGTGCCGCCGCCCATCGTGCACCGGTGACCCTGCTGGCGGTCAGCCCCGGTCATTACGACCTCTATTTTCGCGATGCAACGCAGCCGGGTTTCGGCGCGCTGCACGCACGCAACCTTACTATTGAAGCGGCCGCGATATTGCTCGACGTCCGCGCTCGGAGCCCCCTTGATGCTTGATTACATCCGCGACGGTCAGGAGATCTATCGCAACTCCTTCGCGATCATTCGCAGCGAGGCCAATCTCGCGCGAATCCCGGCCGATCTGGAAAAACTCGCGGTGCGGGTGATCCACGCCTGCGGCATGGTCGAGGCCATTGACGGTCTGCAATTTTCCGAAGGTGCCGGCAAGGCCGGGCGCGAGGCGCTCGCCGCTGGCGCGCCGATCCTGTGTGATGCGCGGATGGTCTCCGAAGGCGTGACCCGTGCGCGTCTGCCGGCCAACAACCCAGTGATCTGCACCCTGCGCGACGACAGCGTGCCGGAACTTGCGCGTGAACTGGGCAACACTCGTTCCGCCGCCGCACTGGAGCTCTGGCGTCCGCACCTGGAAGGCAGCGTTGTGGTGATCGGCAACGCGCCGACCGCGCTGTTTTACCTGCTGGAAATGCTCGATGCCGGCGCACCGAAACCGGCGCTGATCCTCGGCTTCCCGGTGGGCTTCGTCGGCGCTGCCGAATCGAAAGCGGCACTGGCCGCCGACAGCCGCGGCGTGCCGTTCGTGATCATGCAAGGCCGCCTCGGTGGCAGCGCCATGGCTGCGGCTGCCGTCAACGCCCTCGCCACGGAGATCGAATGATGCAGGCTCAAGGACGTTTGATTGGCCTGGGCGTCGGCCCCGGTGATCCGGAACTGATTACCGTCAAAGCCCTGCGTTTGTTGCGTGAGTCGCCGGTGGTCGCGTACTTCGTCGCCAAGGGCAAAAAGGGCAATGCGTTCGGCATCATCGAAGCCCATTTGCAGGAAGCGCAGAACCTGCTGCCGCTGGTCTACCCGGTGACCACCGAAGCGCTGCCGGCGCCGCTCTCCTATGAACAGGTGATCAGCGATTTCTACGATGAAGCCGCCGAAACGGTGGCCGCACACCTGGATGCCGGTCGCGACGTCGCAGTGATTTGTGAAGGCGATCCGTTCTTCTACGGTTCCTACATGTACCTGCACGATCGCCTCGCCACGCGCTATGAAGCGCAAGTGGTGCCGGGCGTCTGCTCGATGCTCGGCGGCGCTTCGGTGCTGGGCGCGCCGTTGGTGTATCGCAATCAGAGCCTGTCGGTGCTCTCCGGCGTCTTGCCTCATGAAGAACTGAAGCGCCGTCTGGCCGATGCCGACGCCGCCGTGATCATGAAGCTGGGGCGCAACTTCCCGAAAGTCCGTCAGGTGCTCGAAGAACTCGGTCTGGCCGAGCGTGCGCTGTATGTCGAACGCGCGACCATGGCCAATCAGAAGATTGTGCCGATGGATCAGGTCGAGCCGATGTCCTCGCCGTATTTCTCGCTGATCATCGTGCCCGGCGAACGGTGGCAAGGCTGATGACTCAATCAACGCCAGCCATTGTCATTCTCGGTCAGGGCAGCCTGGCCACGGCCCGTCGCGTTCAACAAGTCTATCCGGCGGCGCAGATCCATGGCCTCGCCGGGCGGGTCGAGGGCGCCGATTGCAGTTATCAGGAGTTCGGCGCAACCCTGCGCGCGCTGTATCAGCAGGACACGCCGATCATTGCCTTGTGCGCCGCCGGCATTGTCATCCGCACGCTGGCGCCGCTGTTGCTGGAGAAGGGCGCCGAGCCTGCCGTGCTCGCCGTGGCTGAAGACGGCAGCGCTGTGGTGCCGCTGCTCGGTGGCTTGGGCGGGGTGAACGTCATGGCGCGGGAAATCGCGGCGGCGTTGCAAGTCGCCGCCGCTATCACCACCAGCGGCGAATTGCGCTTTGGCACGTGCCTGCTCAACCCGCCCAGCGGTTATGCGCTGGCGGACCTGGAGTCGGGCAAGCGCTTTGTCTCGGATCTGTTGGCCGGGCACAGCGTGCGTATCGAAGGCGCGGCGCCGTGGCTGGATCAGGCGCAGTTGCCGGAAGATCCACAGGCGCAGCGTTCGATTCATGTGGGCAGTGCCGCGCGTCAAGCGAGCGCCAATGAATTGCTGATCTATCCGCGCAGTGTGGCGGTGGCGATCAGTGCCGACGTTGGGGATCTGCCGGAAGCTGTTCGCGCGGCGTTGCTGCACGCGAACATTGCGCTGCCATCGCTCGCCTGCCTGCTGGCCGCCGACACTGAAATGGCCTCGATGAACTTGCACGAGGCAGCGCTTGAACTCGGCGTACCGCTGCGGTTTGTCGCCGCGCAAAGTGACCTTGCCGCATTGGCAGCCGTTGCCGTATCTGACGCAAAGATCGTCACTGCCGACAACCTTGCCGTCGCGATTGCCGAGCAACCGCTGGACGTTGCAACGATCGGTCGTCGACGCGGGCGTCTCGCCGTCATTGGCCTCGGCCCCGGCGCTGCCGAACTGATGGTGCCGGCGGTCAAGGCCGAACTGGCGCGCTGCACCGACGTGCTCGGTTATGAAACCTACGTACGCATGGCCGGCCCGTTCCGCGATGACCAGGTGCAACATTGCACCGACAACCGCGAAGAAATGCAGCGCGCCCGCCACGCCTTCAGGCTGGCGGCCGAGGGCCGTTCGGTGATCGTGGTGTCGTCGGGTGATCCGGGCGTATTCGCCATGGCGGCGGCGGTGCTCGAAGCGTTGCACGAGTCGGATGATCCGGCCTGGCACAGCGTCGACCTGGAAATCCTGCCGGGTGTCTCGGCATCGCTGGCCACTGCAGCACAGGCCGGTGCGCCGCTGGGGCACGACTTCTGTGTGATGTCGCTGTCGGACAACCTCAAGCCGTGGTCGATCATCGAGAAACGTCTGGACCTGGCTGCGGAGGCGGATCTGGCCTTGGCCTTCTACAACCCGATCTCCAAGGCTCGGCCGTGGCAGTTGGGCCGCGCGCTGGAAATCGTCGGCCAGCACCGCACAGCGCAAACCCCGGTGGTACTGGGGCGCGACATTGGCCGACCAGGGCAGACACTGCGCGCCACGACGCTGGGGGCGCTGACCCCGGATCAGGTGGACATGCGCACGATGGTGCTGATCGGCTCGTCCACCACCTGCACGTTCCCGCGTGCCGACGGTAGCAGCTGGGTTTACACCCCACGCTGGTACGGTGAAAAACCCGCCTCCTGAAATCATGCGGCCCGCGCTGGGCCGCCTATCCCTTCCTGCGTCAGCCTCGCTCAGGTATTTATTCGCTTATCGCTGTAGGCATCTTCCTGAATGCCGACGTAAAGCCAGCTGGCGGGTGCAGGTTTTTTTACATTGGGTTGTCAGTCTATTTACTGCCTTGATTGAAGTTGTTTCCGACTGATTGCAGATGTAAGTAATGTTTTTGTTGTTTTACGCTGTGAGCGCTATTTGCGTGCTGGCTTGAAATTCATATTGTGTATTGTGTTTCCATGCCGCTGTTTATTGATTCGACATGTAGCCGTGTTCCTGAAAACAATTGAATTCCTTGTGGCTTGATCGCGTTGGCGGGGAGGAATAGTTTTTCCTTGTTCAAAAGGTCAAAGCGGCCTTGTGTTACTCAAGTCAATGGTTGATAAAAGGGATTTTAGTGTATGAGTGAGTCAGAAGTCTCGCCGGCGAACGGCTATGTTGAATTTGTAGAACTTTTTAAACTGCAAACGCTGGAAGATGCATTGTCGGCCTATAAGAGCAGTAAGCAGCATGACGCGATCTTGCGTTATTACGCCGGCTGCGTTGCGGCAGATACGGCCTCTGAATTACTTGAGCCGGTGAGATTGTTACAGCAGGCGCTTGCCTCGTTGACTGATTCTCCTGGTGGTCGCCGTCGACGTTCAACAGAGCCCGCTGCTCCTGTAGCGGAAGAAACCAAGGCTGATGCGGAGTTGACGGTTATCAGCAACAGAATCGATGAATACGCCACTCGCCTGGCCAACAGCGTCGAGCAACTGAATGCCTCGGCCAGGGAAGTGGTGAAGTTGCAGCACTTTGTCTGGCTTGGCGGCGGGATCGGCGATATCCAGCGTGATTACATCAATGTCTGGACGCAGGTGCTGGGCCCCGAAGGCTATGCCTTCAAGCTTTGGTACGACAGTGATGCACTGCTGGTTCATGAAACCAATCGGATTGTGGTGGAAGCGGCAAAGGCTGATGCCATGGCGGCCGGAGGCGCAAGCGTTTCCGCGGGATATGATTTGGCCGATCTCTACGAAGCGCGTCTGGAAGTTTTGAAACTACAACTGTTCGAGCATGTGCAGGCGGGAAAATCTGGCGCCGATGAAGCGCGAATAGACTTGCTGGTACGTGCTTACGGTCAGGACGAAACAAGGCTACGAGAGCTGCGGCAGAAGAACCTGGTGACACTGCAGGCCATGAACCAGGATTTTTTGCGGTTAGTTGATGTGCGTGAGAAGGACTATTCATTCCCGCTTGTGGATATCTATGAACGTGAATTGAACATGCGTGGCAATCTGGCGGCGGCGGGCGATGTTCTACGCTACCAGGTGTTATTCAATGAAGGCGGAACTTACAGCGATGTAGATTACTTGCCGCCGTTCAAGAAGATGCTGGGCGAAGTTCACGTCGATATGATCCGGGGAGATAAGCCCGCGCTGGCGGTACTGCAATTGATCCTTGATCGTAACCCGCATTTTATGCCTGGTCGTCAGGCTTTACGCGACCGCTACAACAGTTATGCAGAGGATATTCCGGCGGAGTTATTACCTGAAATTGAGGCGTTTGCTGCCAGCGGCCCTTTGTTGAAGGACGTGTTTGCCGCCCCCGAACCTCGTGTAGCCATTCCAGACGCATTGCGGGCTGCTTACGTTGATAATTCCGCTTTGAGCAATGCTTTTTTGATCGCTCACGCAGGCGCGGCGAGTTTGGAGGCTGTTACATCGCGTGTGCGATTCATGTACGAGTTGATGGATCAGTACAGAGATGCATTGATTGAGCAGCGAGTACCTGCGCTCGACGGTGACACCCAAATTCGGATTGCTACTGATGTGATCGTTGGCGCACCGGGGTTTAATGAGCTACCTCGTGAAATTCAGCACTACCTTCAGGCTCGAATACAAGATCTCCTCGGTTACTTTGGCGAAGGGGTGACACCCAATGCCAAAGGCACCATTCATTTGACCGGGCCGGGCGTCATGCGCACGGGGATGTCAGTCTACGAAGCAGCCCATTTCACGCCCCGCGCTGCAGCGGTGTTCAGCGAGCAGGCGAAGTTGCAGGACGGGTTCAACTACTTCACTGAAGAAGAGCAGGATCACAGCTGGCACGAGAAGTTTTCTGACTTCGAACAGTGGCGTTTGAGTGAACAGAAAAAATCGCAGGAAGGCGTATTCAAGGCCCGCTATGTCGGCGATGTCGCTGAGCTGCTCAAACGCCAGAGCATCGAATTCGATGAAGGCTGGCCCGTCATCGAAGGTCGTTATGTGCTGGCAACCGATATCCTTCAGGACCTCGCCGAAGGGCTTGGCGAACCTTTCTTGCGGGCGATGCGTGAAGGCTTCACCGGCACCGTGGGCTTTGCCCGTCTGGTGCCGCTGGGTTTTGATCAGCGTCAGGCCATTGTCGCGCAGAAGGCCAACGTCTTCGCCCCTGCTTCAGGCGCTACCGCAGAGACGCGCGATCTGCCACTGGATGAATTCCTGCAGCGATACGCCAAGGGCACGTTCGGGCTAGAGCAACTCAGTCCTTGCCAGCGCCTGTTGCTCGGCTCGTTGCTGGGTGCGCCGAGCCTGGACAAACACAGCTTTGAAGCGCTTGTCGTGGAACTCGATAACATCGCCAACGGTGTTTCGGAGCTGGGCATCTCAAATCGTTATGCGGTCATCGAGCGTGAGCTGTTCAAGCGTCAGGCACCGGCGTTTCTCGCCGGGCTGAAACGCCCGCCGGCCTCGCCTCCGGCCCATGATGAAACGGCATTGGCGTTGAAGAAGTATGCGCTGGAGCAACCACTGACACTGAGTCAGTGGGGGGAACATGTCGCGCGCATCCAGCAGGTGGCGAAGCTCGAGTTTCGCGACCGTATCGTCGAGCGCCTGAGTGATGTGCTCGACAGCTTCCACGGTGCCGACACCAAACTGGTGCCTCAGGATCTGTTGCTGGAAGGGGCGGGCGACACCATCGGTGGCCGCTGCTACCCGCTGGCGCTGGTGATGGCGGCTGCCCTGCATCAGGGCGCTGACGCCATGAACACCCTGCGCGAGCGTTTCTACCTGGGCGTGATCGAGCCTTCTGATCGCGACTCGATGGCGTTTTTGCAAGTACTTGAAGAATTGCGCGATGAAAGCCTGGCTGATTCCGGCAGCGCCCTTGAGCGTTCAACGCTGGAGCAGGTGGTGGGCCTGCTGGAGGACGCCGATGCTACTCGCACGATCATGCTCAACTCTGACAATCACGCCATGCTGGTCGCTAAAACGCGGACTGGCGAGGGCAGCGCCTATCAATTTTACGATCCCAACTTTGGCGTCTTCGAATTTGCCCAGGCGCAGCCGTTTCGCGAGGCGTTGGAACGCTTTTTCATTGAGCATGAAATGGCTCGTCACTACGCCACGTTCGGCGAATTGTCCGCACCGACATTTGATCTGATCGAGCTGAATGCTGAACGCGTCGGGGCGCTCGTCGTGCCGTCGGGGTTGCAGGTGAACGAACTGCTGGCGCCGGGAGCACTGCGCGAAAGGCCGCTGTTGCCCGGGCGCCAGCGCCTGACCAGTGCGCGCGGGCAGTCGCTGGTGAGCAACATCAATCTGGGCAACAGTCTGCGTGATCTGGACGGTCACTGGTGGGCACAACAGATCGAGCAGGCCACCCGCCAACTGCAAATCGACAACCAGCTGACAGCAAGCTTTGCGCCGGTGTTTGATTCGCTGGAGGTGACGCCGACCGGTGACTATCACCTCAGCCTGGTCAACCTCGAGGATCCGCAGCAGTGGGTGAAAGTCACCACCCGCGATCATGGGTTCTTGCGCATCAAACAGTTCTTGAGCGAGCGTTTTGCCAGTCTCGCCCGACAGCCTGTGTCCGCTGGCAGTCCGCCGGATCCGACCGAAGCCGGCAGCGTCCACACCCTCAACGCCGGGTTTACCATTCAGGCACTGATGCATGCACTGCGTTCGCGCGAGGTTGATACGCGGGAGCTGACCATGGCGGTGCGTTTGCACGCCTACATCAACTACGCGCAGTTGCTGCACGGCAACCTGGTGGATATCGCCGGTGTCATCCAATTGGTGCGTCAGGCGCTGGCACAGGAAAAACTCATCGCCCAAACCAGCTCCTCGGTGGTCGGTGAAGCCCTCGGGCATGCCGCCGGCGAAGGCGTTGGCGCGGTGTTGGGGCTGGCCAACGTCGGGTTTGATATCTATCAGTTGAGCGAGGCGGGCAGTGATGCCGAGAAGGCGCGCTTCAGCACACAACTGGCGTTTGACTCCGCCAGTTTGCTGGTCACCGGTTCCGGACTGATCGCGGCAGCCGCCGGCGCAGGCACAGCGGCGGCGGTGCTCGGCGGCGCCGGGGTGATTCTGGGTGGACTGGCCATCGGTGTCGGCGCATTGGTTGAAGGATTCGCCGGTATTTTTGAACGGGCCAGACAAGTCGGGTTGTTCTTTTACGAGTTCGATAAAGCCGTGCGGCAGGGCGGTTATCGTCTGGATCCGCAGAGCAAGGCGTGGACGGCCCACGCCTCGCTGGTGGTCGAGTCCGTTGACCTGCTGACCGGCCAGCTACGCCTGGGCAGCCCTCAACTGTTTCCGCTGCGTGATCATTTCGGTGTTCCGGACTACGAGGTCGATTTCACCCGTAGTGTGGATATTCGCCAAGGCCTGGAGTTGCCGCAGACGTTGGCTTTTTCGCCGCAGGCAGGCGACTTGATCGTCCTGCCCTGTACGCCGAAAACCTGGTATGGCTACGGCTACAAAGCCTTTCCGTTCGCCAATGAATTACACACCGAAGGCTTCGAGCTGGCGCGTCGCCTGGAGAAACCCGAGGCCGATGGCAAGCGCAGGTTTCTGTTTTCGTTCTACTCGTTTCCCAGTGAGTACCTGGTCGCAGACATGGCGCCGGTCTACAAACCCTCATCGATTGAAGTGCGGCTGGACACTGTCGAACGAACGCTGGTGGTGCCGGTGTTGCCGAAAAACTGGCACGGCTTGATCAGTTACGACATTGAGGGCTGTGGAGCGCCGTGTACTTTGTTGCTCAATCCCGGGGTCAGCCTGACATTCGCCGGCACTCATATGGCCACCACACGCTGGACATTGCTGGCGAGTTGGGCGACGCAAGCCGATGTCAGCTTGTCCGGCGACCGGCTGGATATCGGTGAGATGAGCCTGTGCTTCGACGACGTCAATCTGCATGAGGTCAGCCTCAAACTGGCCGATCAGGTTCTTCGCGTCGACTTCACGCAGCAGACGTTGCTGCTGGTCTCGGCAGATCTGCAGCCGGGCATGATGGACCCGCGCACGCTGCATGGGCACTTCAAGAAACTCGCCCATGAGCATCGCCTGGCGTTGCCTTACACGCCGGTGCATAACTATCGGGTGCCCTTCGAAGACCCTGGCCAACCGCGCGACACGACGGCGTTCTACGACGCCCGGGAGGATCGCTTCATCTACATTCGCGATGAAGACCTGCCGTTAGCCGATGAGGCCCAGTTGGGTATGGTCATGGGCCAGGATGCGTTCTTTTATCAACCCGACAGTTTCCTGGTTTGGCAGGTCGATGTCGTCACCGGTCTGATCAGCCATCACTACCGTCTGCTGGCGAGCGTCACGGGTAGCCGCATCACTCGCTGCGAGCCTGTTGCCGGTGGCGCCGTACAGGTGACGCAGGAGATACCTCGCGCCGGTCAGGCTGCAGATGTGCTGAGCTACCTGATCCGCGATGGCGAGGTGTATCTGACTTCATTGGTACGCGGGCCGGACAGTGCATTGCAGGCGCTTTTCAGTGCGACACCGACGTTGTCCGACTGGTCGCTGGTGCTCGGTGAATTCTATAAATTGCGCGAGCGCGAACACACCGCAACCGCTGTCGTCGTCAATTGGCAGCCGGCGCCGATAGTCTCGGTCTGCTGGGCGATCGATTCGAACCAGCGCGATATGGCGTGGGTGCGTCATGAGGATCGTTTGATCATTCGTCCGCCGGCGCGGCGGCACCATGACCGTGGTTGGGCCGACTTGATCAAGAATATGCAGGACCTGTTGTTGATAGTGCCCGCAGACGGACAGCAGGATCTGTTCGTCGTGTACGACAAACTGCACAAACGCCTGTTGCGCTTGCAGCGCAATCAGAGCGAGCAAGCGGGGGCACACTGGTCGCAGGCAAATATCTGGGTCGACGGGTTGCAAAACATTCTGGCCACAGACCACGGTTACGTGGCGCTGAGTGAGAACGGGCTGTGCTTCGACGTGACGAATGATGGTCAGCTGGCGCTCAGTGGCCTGGCCGAATCGTGGTTCAAACAGCGCCCTGAGTGGTGGGCGCGCTTGGCAGAGGTCGCGGCGCAACATCCCGTTACCCGTTTTGCGCTGCTGGGATTGAGCAACGCCGCCGGTGATGCAAAGTTGTGTGCCTGGTACGTCGACGATCGTTTGTTGCTCGCCGACCTGGGGCCGGGTGCCCATGTGCGTCTGCTCGGGGTTACGCCGGACCGGCAGGCCGCCTGGTTGTTCGAGGTTGATAGCGGCGTCATCTATCGCCAGGGTTTCATCGCGGCTGATCGACTGTCAGCAGCGTTCGGTCAGGGGACTCGGCTGTTACAGGCTGACAGACTGCCGGCACCCCAACGGCTGTGGGCGGATTGGCCTTTTGTCGATGTGACAGCCAAGGGTGCAGAGCTTAGAGGCGTTACTGCGCAAGGTCTGATGTTGACCTTGCAACAGGACCAGCCCGCGTTGCTGACCGGCGTCGAAAGCCAGTGGGTTTCGACGCATGAAGACAGGTTGCTGGCTGACCTTGCGGCACTGGCGAACTCCCATCGACACGTGGATTTCCTGTCCGTCGACACGCCGCAGAAAGTCCAATGGTACGTCGCCGCCAGCGGGCAGTTGCTCGGGGTTGATCGTGCCTTGCTGCAGCCTTCCAGTGCTTTGCTTGGGACGCGGCAGCAAGGCCATGCACTGATGATTCATGACCCGGCGCGGGGTGTGGTTCAAGCCTTTCCGGGCGAAACCCGAATCGGGCCACTGCCTTATGCTCGACGTGACACTGACGTGATGACGCTGGAAGGTCAGCAGTTGATCGGCGATGTTTTGCCTTTGCTTCCCGACGATGTCAAAACCCTGGTATTGCGCCTGGGGCAGGGCGCCGTGACGTATCGACTGTCGCGGGGGGCCTGGCTGAGGCTGGATTCGCTGGTGCTCGATTGCCGACCGGCCTTGGCCGGTAAGCCAGCGATTCCCGGCAAGTTGATCTGGGAGCTGGATGATCCCGGCAAGTTGCTGCTGAGCATCGTTGGCCAACATCTGGTGCTGATCGAACCGGACAGTGGTCACGCGGTGATCATCCGGGAAGCCTGCGCAGCTGATGTCAGCTTGCGTGGCGAGGTTGTCCTGGCGTTTGCCGGCTATCGCTCGCTGCTTGTGTCTGCGCTGGTCGCGGCGATCGCTGATTTGGGGGCCGCCGCAACAGGCGTGTCGCTGGATGAACTGGTGGGGCGTGCGACCAATTCGGTCGAGGTGGCGCCTGCCGACCTGGATGCCTTGATCGATTGAAAATGACGCCATTGTGCGTGCCCCGGTTTGGCCAGCGCCGCCAAACCGGGTTTTCCTGGCCGGTTTATGAGCGTTTCTTGCGCAAGGCAAAGCGCTGTGCAGTCAGTTTTTTGCGTAAAACTTCAAATAGACGCATTTTTTGTTCATCAAGGATATTTCGATCAAGAACAAAAAAAGCCTTGCGTTGAAGGAGGGTCGTCGATGTCTCCTCCCACTTCCAGAATAGAAACTTGCTTTGCTTCACTTTGCTGATCAGTTCGAGTTGGAAGACCGCCAGATGAAGATTTCCTTTGGAATCATAATGAGTGGGGGCCACTTGAAAGCGCCGCCCCATGGAACTCTCTTTATCGAATGAAACCAGGGCCGTCTCGTCCGAACTCAATGCGTCCAAGGTATCAATCATCGCGTTTCCCTGAGGGCGGCCATTGAATAATTCAATATTTTGCACCAAATGATCGGCGATGGTCCCGGAGATATTGTGTTTTTGGGTCTCTGTATATCGCCCCCCGTCCAAGGCTTTCCATCCAAAATATTGCAGGTTGGAATAGTACTCTTGAGCCCACTCCAGAGAATCGCCAAAACGACTGGTACTTCTTTCGGAGAGCATTGTTACGATGCGAGTGCAATCCGTCAGATAGTCATAATCTTCTATCGGCAGGCTTCCGATGAGCGAGATCAAGTTGTGGTTTTCGAGGATGCCCGTTGGTGTTTCGTTGTTCATTGTTTTCTCTTTAGGGTTAAGTTCTGTTCGGTGTGGTGGCTGTTTGTTGTGGTTGATATTGGCAAGTATTACTGGTTCTGGCTTGAAGTTGTTGTGAGAAATTATTTGTTGGTTGTGTTGGCGTTCTAGGGTGGTTAATAACATTGTGAATTAACTTGATGTTGTTGGTTTTTGTTTGATGGGTTAGTTTCGTTTTGCGCTGTCACTTCGATGCGTTATTAATCAAAAGGAGTTTGAATTTTTATGGAATGCAAGATTTCGTGTAAAGAAAGCAACGCACTGGTCAAGGCACGTATTGGCAAACGCCAGTCGCTGCCTGTGGAGGTTTTCCGTAGCGCCCGTGTGCAGGCGTTCGGCGCCGTCGATCCAAACAGCCCGACCAGGGATCTGGACGCTATCGTATTGGCCAATACCCTGGTGGGTTACGGTGACAATATCTCTCTGGAGAACATGGCGATCATCGAAAACATCATCAAGTTCTCCAAGCTTGAAGCCAACTTTGAAGTTCCTGGGAACGATCCTGAAGCGTGGTACCGCGCCTTTGTACAATGCATGGAAGATGCCGGCTGCTTCGTGGCCGACTCCGGTTATTCGGTATACAAGAAAAGCACCCAGCAACTGACCATGGATAATATTGTGGTTGATATTGTCAAGGCCGGCATCGCGGCAGCCAAAGCGGCCATTCCGGGGGCAACAGTGCTCTCGGCAATTACCGACTCGACCCTGGATGCCTTGAAGAAAGAGCCGGAAGCTATCAATCTGCTGAATCGTGAAGTGACCAAGGATAAAGGTGTTCGGCTTGCAGTAATGCCGTGCGATCAACTAAAAAATGGAATTATCCTGACGTCGCTGTCGTCGATCGACAGTGTGGGCGGCGGGAATGAAACTTCGCCGTTGTTTTTCAACTGGAAAACAACCAATCGCAGCATCTTTCGCGGCAGTGCTTACATCACTTTCAATCCGTTGCGTTATGCAGACTTGAAAGGCGATCTTGAAGAGTACCTGGGCGAGCACTTCAAGGCCGCACTGAGCAAACGCTTCCAGCGCCGTAAAACCAAGTAATCCGTAGAGACAGGCTGCCGGCACTATCGCCGGCAGTTATCGGAGTAAATAGATGAACTACTCGGTTTATGTCAATGCGGGCGTGCTTCTGGTGGTATCCAGCGCCTTGCCGTCGACGATCAAACAGGATGTGCTGGACACGTTGGCATTTGCCCGGCTGGCGGCTGACGAAGATGTGCCGCAGGGCGTGCAGGATTCACGGTGGTTCGACATCTACTCGGGGATCCTGTCGGCCTGTGGCTGGAGTTTTTTCGCCGAGCAGCAGACTGATCTAGCCCTTTTGGGGCCGGAGTCGACTGTTTCAGGCCAGGAGGAAATGCTCGAGTTGGCTGAAACCCATTTGCCTTCCGGGCAGGGGCTGTTGATCTCGGCGGCTTTGCGCAGGCTGGCGTCAGCCTCCAGCGATGCGGCGCTGATGCAAAGCCTCAAGCGTCATTGCTTGTCCGCAGAGGCCGGGAGCGTGCGGTTCAGGGCAATGGCCGGGGTGGTCGAGGCGGGTGGTTTTCTCGGCATGGTGTCCGTGTCATTCGACACGCAAGGCAAAATTGACCCGTGTTATTGGGAGAGTGGGGCTGCGCGGCACACGCCCGTCGGCAACGTCATTCGCCGTGGTTATTCGGCCCGTTTCAATCAGGCTTTATACGACGAATTCAGAGCCGACACACGGGAGTGGCTGGCGGCTGAGTTACATCCACCCTCGGTCGAGATCGGCCCGTTGTTCAGCGAAAAGCACTGACCTGTCGCGTGACGACACACCTCGACGTTCGGGGCTTATGGCACCAGGTAGCCTTTGACCCCGGTGAAGATGATTTGCGCGGCCAGCGCACAGACAAACAGGCCCATCAAACGGCTGACGATCTGCAGACCCTGATCGCCGAGAATTCTCTCGATCCGGTTCGACAGGTACAGCACCACGCCGACGGTGAAACTGGCCAGCACAATACTCAGAATTGCCGTGAGCTTGTCGTCCCAGTGCGGCTGGCTCACGCCCATCACCAACAGCGCCCCGATGGTGCCGGGGCCGACCGTGATCGGAATGGTCAGCGGCACGATGGTCACGTCCTGCTGCACGTTATCGGCCTGCACCGCTGATTTGCCCTGCGCCATGCCCAGCGCCGAAATGAACAGCACGCTACCGGCGCCGATCCGGAACGCGTCAACGGTAATGCCGAAGACGTCGAAAATCACCCGCCCGAACAAGTACAGCAGGACACTGGAGATCAGCGTGGCGAGGGCCACTTTCCAGGCCAGGCGCCGTTGTTCCTTGCGTGAATAACCACGGGTGAGGGTAATGAAGCACGACAACACGAAGAACGGGCTGTAGAGCACCAGCATCTTCAGGTAAACACTGAACAACACGTGGAGCATGGTGCTGGCTCACTGGCGAGGGTAGTCGTGGGGGAGTCTATCAGGCGCTACGACGGTTGGGTTGTCGCTCGATTCTGCTGATCGCGCTCAGCCACCCAATGCTCGATCAACTCACGCAACTGCGACAACTCCACCGGTTTGGACATGTGCCCGTCCATTCCGGCCTGGCGTGCACGTTCCTTGTGTTCGGCGAGGATGTGCGCGGTCAGCGCGACGATCGGCGTGCGGATACGCTGATTGCTGACTTCCCAGGCGCGGAGTTGCTGGGTGGCGGAGAACCCGTCGAGGATCGGCATTTCGCAGTCCATCAGCACCAGGTCGTAACGCTGGGCTTTCATCGCTTGCAGGGCTTCTTCGCCGTTGCTGGCGGTGTCCGGCTGCAGGTTGAGCTTGCCGAGCATGCCGCGAATCACCTTGGTCGAAATCGTGTTGTCTTCGGCGACGAGGATGCGGAAGTCGCTGGGTACTTTGGCGGCCGTGGCGGCGGTCACCACCTGCGGCTGGAACACCACCTGACCTTTGTTGCGCTGGTTGAGCTCGTCCGCCAGCGTGGTCTTGAGGGTATACCCGGCCACTGGTTTGGCCAGAATGCGCTTGATCCCCGAGTTGCGCGCGATGATCTTGCTCGGCGCATTGCTGATGCCGGTGAGCATGATCAGCAGGATGTCGTGATTGAGGCTCGGGTCTTCCTTGATCTTGGCGGCCAGTTGCATGCCGGTCATGCCGGGCATGTTCTGATCGAGCAGCACCACGTCGAAGTAATCGCGCAGGTGCGCCTTGGTGCGCAACAGCGCCAGCGCTTCCTTGCCCGACGGCACGGCACTGACATTCAGGCCCCAGGCGCTGCACTGCTGGACCAGCACTTTGCGGCACGTGTCGTTGTCGTCGACCACCAACACGCGCGCGCCTTGCAGCGGGCTGTCGAGGTCAGAGGTCGGGTGTTCGAGGCGATCAGGATCGAGCGGCAGGGTCAGCCACAAGGTGCTGCCCTGAGTGGCGCCGCTCTTGATGCCGAATTCGCCATGCATCAAACGAATCAACTGGCGGGCGATGACCAGGCCGAGGTTACCGCCCAGACGGTTGGCCGAGAGGAAGTGCTTGCTGTGCAGTTCGGCGTGCATCAGCGCGTCGCGCTCTTCCTGTTCCATCGGTGCGCCGCTGTCCTGCACAGCGATGCGCAGACGCGGTTTGCTGCTGCGCTCGTCGAGGGCGACGACGATCAGCACTTCACCTTCCTCGGTTTTCTTCAGGGCGTTTTCCAGCAGGCTCAACAGTGTCTGGCGCAGACGCGTCGGGTCGCCGCTGATCACGCGCGGCACTTGCGGCTGGATGAAACTGATCAGCTCGACATTCTGCTGTTCGGCCTTGGCGCGGTAGATGCTCAGGCAATCGTCAATCAGGGCGTTGAGGTCGAACTGCACGTCATCGAGTTCAATCTGCCCTGACTCGAGTTTGGAGATGTCGAGGATCTCGTTGATCAATGTCAGCAGCTCGTTGCCGGCGCTGTGGATGGTCTGCACGTAGTCGCGTTGCTTGACCGACAGCGGTGTGCCCAGCAGCAGTTCCGTCATGCCCAGCACGCCGTTCATCGGCGTGCGGATTTCGTGGCTGATCTTGGCGAGGAATTCGGCCTTGGCGTTGATTTCGGCGTTGCTCGCGGCAAGGTCGCGGCTGACGCTGAAGCGGCTTTCGGTAATGCTGCGCTGACGTTCGCCGAGGGCGATGCTCATCAGCAGGCCGCTGATGCAGATGAACGCCATCAGCGTCATGATCAGGCCCTGCGGCGACACCAGTGTCAGCCCCAGCAGCGCAGGCAGGATGATCAGCGTGCCGATGTTGAACACGACCATGGCGGCGACGAACAGGCGCGCCGGGCGGTAGCCCTTCTGCCAGTGATAAAACGCAACGAACAACATGCTCAGCCCGGCCAGTGCCACCAGCGCGTAGGTGATTATATTCAGCGGCAGCGTGTTGACGAATAACAACAGCAGGCTGCATGTCACGATAAACAGGATGTCGCCCAACAGCAGCTTGTTCAGCGGGTGCGGGCCGAGCGGGGCGAAGAAGCGGTAGGCAAACATCAACCCGGCCGGGGCCGTCAGCAGCAGGGCCAGATAGGCGCCCGGCGTCTGGATTGCATGCCAGTTCGGCAGCCAGGGGCCGGCGAGGTTAAGCAGCAGCAGCAGACTGAGCCCCAGCAAACCTTCGCAAACCGCCAGCCACAGGCTGCTGCGCGAGCGCGAATAGGCGTAGCGCACCAGGTTGTGCAACAGCAGCATGCCAAGGCAGCCGAACAGCAGGCCGAAGATCAGCGTCTGGTTGTGATTGGCTGCGCTCATCACCGCCGATTGCAGGGTGACGTGCGGGCGCAACTGATGGTCGGAGACCATGCGCAAATAGATATCGAGGGGTTTGTCGCTTTGCGGCAGCGCCAGCAGGAAGTCGCTGCTCGGCAACGGCCGTTCGGCCTGGGGCTGGTCGGTGCCGGTGTTGCGTTGTTCGATCAGCTTGTCGCCGTCGAGCACGTACAGACTGAGCTGCGACAGGTCGGGGGCAAAGATACGCAGCACTTGTTCATGCTTGCCCGGTGCCAACCGAAAGCGCAGCCACTGTGCGCCATTGGGCTCGGACGCGGTGAGGCGATCAAGTTCAATGGGGCTGAATTGATTGGTGTAGCGAGCGGAACGGATGTCGCTAAGTTGCAAATTGCCCTGATCGTCAAGCAATACCGACCAGCCACTGCCTTGCGCGGCCTGGGCCGGAAGCATGCAGAGCAAAGTCAGCAGCGTGACGGTGAAGCTTATGGCAATCCTGAGCCAGCGCACGGCGAAATCCCTTCGTAGGTTGATGCCAGAATATAACGATGCGCGGCGGCGGAACAGCCCGGCAGGGAATAGCCTCCCCCGCCAGGCTTGATCGACAGCTTATTCCTGGGTTTCGCCACGTTCACGGGCAATGGCGCGGTAGCCAATGTCCTTGCGGTAGAAGCAGCCTTCCCAGTCGATGGCCGCTGCCAGCTTGTACGCTTGCAGCTGAGCTTCACCCACGCTTGCACCCATCGCGGTGGCACAGAGTACGCGACCGCCGGCGGTGACGACGTTGCCGTCTTTCAGTGCGGTACCGGCGTGGAAGACTTTACCTTCCAGCTTCGCCGCTGCATCCAGACCGTTGATCGCCGCGCCCTTGGCGTAGTCGCCCGGGTAACCGCCGGCGGCCAGTACGATGCCGACGCTCGGGCGTGGATCCCACTGCGCTTCAACCTTGTCCAGCGCTTGCGCCAGCGCGGCTTCGACCAGCAGCACCAGGCTCGATTGCAGACGCAGCATCACCGGTTGGGTTTCCGGATCGCCGAAACGGCAGTTGAACTCGATGACTTTCGGGTTACCGGCCTTGTCGATCATCAGACCGGCATACAGGAAGCCGGTGTAGACGTTACCTTCTTCAGCCATGCCGCGCACGGTCGGCCAGATCACCAGATCCATCACGCGTTTGTGTACGTCGGCGGTGACCACCGGGGCAGGGGAGTAAGCACCCATGCCGCCCGTGTTCGGGCCGCTGTCGCCGTCGCCAACACGTTTGTGGTCCTGGCTGGTGGCCATCGGCAAAACGTTTTTGCCGTCGACCATGACGATGAACGACGCTTCTTCGCCGTCGAGGAATTCTTCGATGACCACGCGTGAACCGGCGTCACCGAAAGCGTTGCCAGCCAGCATGTCGCGCACCGCGTCCTCGGCTTCAGCCAGAGTCATGGCGACGATCACGCCTTTACCGGCGGCCAGGCCATCGGCCTTGATCACGATCGGTGCGCCTTTTTCACGCAGGTAAGCCAGGGCCGGCTCGATCTCGGTGAAGTTCTGGTAGTCGGCAGTCGGAATCTTGTGACGGGCGAGGAAATCCTTGGTGAAGGCTTTCGAACCTTCCAGCTGTGCAGCGCCGGCAGTCGGGCCGAAGCAATCCAGACCACGGGCGCGGAACAGGTCAACAACGCCAGCCACCAGCGGCACTTCCGGGCCGACGATGGTCAGGGCAACGTTTTTCTCGGCGAAGTCGGCCAGTTGCTCAAGGGCCAGCACGTCGATGGCGACGTTCTCGCACTTGGCTTCAATGGCGGTGCCAGCGTTGCCTGGCGCGACAAAAACCTTCTGCACGCGCGGATCCTGAGCCACTTTCCAGGCCAGGGCGTGTTCACGGCCACCGCTGCCAATGATCAAAACATTCATTTCAAAAACCTCAAAATTCTGTGGGCGCTACCAAACCTCAGCATTCAAACCCTGTAGGAGTTGCCGAAGGCTGCGATCTTTTGATCTTGCTTTTCAAAAACAAGATCAAAAGATCGCAGCCTCGTTTTACTCGTCAGCTCCTACATGGCTCCTGCGTGCAGAGGGAGCGGGGAATCAGTGACGGAAGTGGCGCATGCCGGTGAAGACCATGGCGATGCCGGCTTCGTCAGCGGCGGCAATCACTTCAGCATCACGCATCGAGCCGCCCGGCTGGATCACCGCAGTGATGCCGACCTTGGCGGCGTTATCCAGACCGTCGCGGAACGGGAAGAACGCGTCCGAGGCCATCACCGAACCGGCCACTTGCAGACCAGCGTGCTCAGCCTTGATCGCCGCGATACGCGCCGAGTTTACGCGGCTCATCTGGCCCGCGCCGACGCCGATGGTCTGACGGTTCTTGGCGTAGACGATGGCGTTGGATTTAACGTACTTGGCAACTTTCCAGGCGAAGATCAGGTCGTGGATTTCCTGTTCGGTCGGCGCACGTTTGGTCACGACTTTCAGGTCATCGGCGCTGATCATGCCGATGTCACGGCTCTGTACCAGCAGGCCGCCGTTGACGCGTTTGTAGTCCCAAGCCGAAGCGCGGTCAGCCGACCACTCGCCGCAGGCCAGCAGGCGCACGTTGGCTTTGGCCGCAACGATGGCGCGGGCTTCTTCGCTGACGCTTGGGGCGATGATCACTTCCACGAACTGACGCTCGACGATCGCCTTGGCGGTCTCGGCATCCAGTTCACGGTTGAAAGCGATGATGCCGCCGAACGCCGATTCGGTGTCGGTGGCGTAAGCCAGTTCGTAGGCCTGACGGATGCCGCCTTCAGCGTCCGGGCTGACCGCCACGCCGCACGGGTTGGCGTGCTTGACGATGACGCAGGCTGGCTTGACGAAGCTCTTCACGCATTCCAGCGCAGCGTCAGTGTCGGCCACGTTGTTGTACGACAGCTCTTTGCCTTGCAGTTGGGTCGCGGTGGCGATGCCGACTTCGGCAGGCTTGGCTTCAACGTAGAACGCTGCACTCTGGTGCGGGTTCTCGCCGTAGCGCATTTCCTGCGCCTTGATGAACTGGCTGTTGAAAGTGCGCGGAAATTCGCTGCGACCTTCAGTGCTCAGGGTTTCAGCGGCCTGGTTCACGGTGCCCATGTAGTTGGCGATCATGCCGTCGTAGGCAGCAGTGTGTTCGAAGGCCTTGAGCATCAGGTCGAAACGCTGAGCGTAGGTCAGGCCGCCGGCCTTGAGGCCTTCCAGCACGCTGGCGTAATCGCTGGCATTCACCACGATCGCGACGTCTTTGTGGTTTTTCGCTGCCGAACGGACCATGGTCGGGCCGCCGATGTCGATGTTCTCGATCGCGGTCGGCAGGTCGCAGCCTGGTTTGTTGATGGTGGCTTCGAACGGGTACAGGTTGACTGCCACCAGATCGATCGGCTTGATGCCGTGCTCGCTCATGATTGCGTCGTCGATACCGCGACGACCGAGGATGCCGCCGTGGATTTTCGGGTGCAGGGTTTTCACCCGACCGTCCATCATCTCGGCGAAACCGGTGTAATCCGCGACTTCCACTGCGGCAACGCCGTTGTCACGCAGCAGCTTGAACGTCCCGCCGGTGGAGAGGATCTCGACGCCCAGAGCTTCAAGCTCCTTGGCGAATTCGAGGATCCCGGTCTTGTCGGAAACGCTGATCAAGGCGCGGCGGATCGGCAGGCGGGTAGTCTGGTCGGTCATCTCAATTTCCATCAAAAGCAAAGGAAGTCAGCAAAAAAGGCGACCGTTTTTTACGCGGGCGCCTTTCTGGTTTGATTGAATGCTTACAGCAGATCGTACTGCTTGAGTTTCTTGCGCAGCGTGCCGCGGTTGAGACCGAGCAGCTCACTGGCCTTGGTCTGGTTGCCCTTGACGTAGTTCATCACGCTTTCGAGCAGGGGCGCCTCGACTTCGGAGAGCACCAGGTTGTACACATCCGTGACGGATGCGCCCTCAAGGTGGGCGAAATAATTGTGCAGCGCCTTCTCGACACTCCCGCGAAGGGTCTGGCCTTCTTCGCTCGGGGTATTGAGGTGCTGTTTCAAATTCACGTTGTCGCTCACGGGTGCTGTTCCACTCACTAAAGTCTCGGTCATCATCGTCATGCGGCCACCCCTTCTTCGTCCCCTGTCAGGCTCTTGTAATGCTCGGCGAAGAACTCCCGAACATTGGCGCATTGTGTTTCCGTACCATCCAAACGATTGAAGTGGGCGCGAAACTCCTTGGCGCCCGGCAAGGTTGCGAGATACCAGCCCACATGCTTCCGAGCAATTCGCACGCCCATCACGTCCCCATAGAAAGCGTGAAGTGCGGCCAGATGCTCAAGCAGTATGTGTTCCACCTCGATCAGCTTCGGCGCCGGCAATTTCTCGCCGGTACGCAGGAAGTGTTCGATCTCGCGAAAAATCCATGGCCGCCCTTGGGCGGCACGGCCTACCAACAGGCCATCGGCACCGGTCGCATCAAGCACGTAACGGGCCTTCTCCGGCGAATCGATATCGCCATTGGCAAACACCGGAATCGACACGGCCTGCTTGATCGCGGCAATCGTGTCGTACTCGGCTTCACCCTTGTACAGATCGGCGCGCGTGCGGCCATGCACGGCCAGCGCGGTGATCCCGGCCTGCTCGGCGATCTTCGCCACGGTCAGGCCGTTCTTGTTGTCGCGATCCCAGCCGGTGCGGATCTTCAGGGTGACCGGCACATCAACCGCAGCCACAACGGCCTGCAGGATCTCGGTCACCAGTGCTTCATCTTTCAACAACGCGGAACCGGCGGCCTTGTTACAGACCTTCTTTGCCGGGCAACCCATGTTGATATCAATAATCTGTGCGCCCAGCTCTACGTTGGCCCGGGCTGCATCCGCCAGCATCTGCGCGTCGCCACCGGCAATCTGTACCGAGCGTGGCTCGGGATCGCCTTCGTGGATCATGCGCATGCGCGACTTGCGGGTGTTCCACAAGCTCATGTCGCTGGTGACCATTTCCGAGACAACAAGCCCTGCGCCCAGACGCTTGCACAGCTGACGAAAGGGCTGATCGGTGACACCCGCCATCGGGGCGAGAATCAAGCCGTTCTGCAATGTGTATGGGCCGATGCGTACCGCCGACATAGGACTTCCCTGAAGTGGGGCCGGATCATGAGAGTTCGAAAAAGGGTTGGCATGATACCCGCTCTCGATGACTGGATAAAGGCTGAATTGAACAAAATCTGAACAGTTATTCTGTTATTGCCAGCGGTTTGGTTACGCGCTGCAAAGTCAGAAAACTGCCGTCAATTCAGAAACGATGAAGCGATTCACTCGGGCGAGTGGAAACTCAGGCTGTAATTCACCGCTTTGGGGCCTGGATCGAGAATATCCAGCGCGATGTGGATCGGCGTCTGCGGCGGCATTTCCGCCAGGCCTTCGAGATCACCGCTGAGGTATTCGCCGGGTTTGAAGCGACGACTGGCAATCAAGTGACCGTTGAGATCGGCAAAGCGCAGTTCCAGCAGCGGAAACGGCTGGGAGAACGTCGCACGGTTATAGATGATTGCGTCCACCACCAGGGCGCCACTGAATTCGGGATGGCTGCGCACCACCAGGTTGCTGCTCTTGATCCTGGCGATGTCTACCTTCGACGGCACGCTGCAGCCGATCTGCGGGCAAATCTGCTGGAACCACGGACGGTATTGATCCTGTCGCGCCAGTTCGTCGAAATGATAAGACACGTATTGGGCGACGAGACCGCCCGCCGCCAGCAGTACCAACAATAGCCACAGCAGGCGTCGGCCCCATGGCGAACGGCGCTTCTGCCAGTCCAGTTGCAGCGGGTCGTCGGTCAGGTCTTGCAATACTTCAGCGCGGACGCCCGGCTCGGCGCGGTCACGTTTTTTGCGCGACGGTTCGATCGTCGGCAGGTCGTCGTCATCGCTTTCGTCGCTGGCCGTGAAGCGTTCGCGACGGACCTTCGGATCAATCGGATCGTGCAGGCGCAGTTGCGGAATGGCCGGTTCGTCGTCCAGATCCACCGGTTCCAGCGACAACGAAGGCTCGGTGCGTGCGGCTTTGACCGGCTCGATGTCGACGGTTTCTGGCTCGTCTTCTTCGTGTTCGGCAGTGTGCTCATCGGAGCGTGCGCTGAACAGGCTGTCGCGCCAGAGCGTTTCATCCGGTTCAGGGCTATCGCGGCGTGCGCTCAGGGAATCTTCGCGTTGACGACCGAATTCGGTGGTCGGCTGGATTTCCCGTTGTTCGAGGCGAGCGAGTTCTTCGTCCAGATCGAGGCTGTCAAGATCCAGCTCCGAGGCGCTCCACTGCTTCTGGCTGATGGCACGCGGCGCCACTGGCTCAATAGCTGGCGGCTCGACAACAGGAAGTTTGGCCAGGCTCGGCGGCTCGGCGGCAGGCAGCTCGGCAAGCGGCGGCGCGACCGCTGTCACCGCGTCCTTGCCGGCGTGTTGTTCCAGCAGCTGCTTGGCCGCGTTGAACACTTGCAGGCAGGAGCCGCAGCGAACCACCCCGCGGGCCACGCTCAATTGAGCGTGGCTGACACGGAAGCTGGTTTGGCAATGCGGGCACTGGGTGACGAAGCTGTCGGTCATGCGGCGATCCGGATTATGCAGGCGGTCATTCTAGCGCCGACGGCCGGTGATGCGCACCCAGCCATCGCGATTGGCGATCGGATCGAGATCGAAGTCCTGCGCGTAAGCGGCGGCCACTTCATCGCCTTGCTCGGCAAGGATGCCCGACAGCGCCAGACGGCCACCGGATTTCACCAGGCTGGACAACTGCGGCGCCAGCGAAACCAGCGGGCCGGCGAGAATATTGGCGACCAACACGTCGGCTTGCACTTGCGGCAGATCTTCCGGCAGGTACAGCGGGAACAGTGCTTCGGCAATATTGTTGCGCCCGGCGTTGTCGCGCGACGCTTCCAGCGCCTGCACGTCGATGTCGGTGCCAACAGCTTCTTTCGCGCCGAGCAGCAGGGCAGCGATGGCCAGAATCCCCGAGCCGCAACCAAAATCGAGCACGTTGCAGTCTTTCAGGTCCTGACCGTCGAGCCATTCCAGGCACAGCGCGGTGGTCGGGTGGGTGCCGGTGCCGAAGGCCAGACCCGGATCCAGCAGCAGGTTGACTGCGTCAGGTTCCGGCGCGGCGTGCCAGCTCGGCACGATCCACAGGCGCTGACCGAAACGCATCGGCTCAAAACCGTCCATCCAGCTGCGTTCCCAATCCTGATCTTCGATGACTTCGCTGTGATGCTCGGGCAGCGGGCTGCCGGTCAGCAGTTCCAGATGGGCCAGAACCGGTGCCGGTTCAGTGCCGCCTTCGAACAGCGCCAACAAATGAGTGTGCGCCCACAGCGGGGTGGTATTGAGTTCCGGTTCGAAGATCGGCTGATCTTCGGCGTCCATGAAGGTCACCGACACGGCGCCCACTTCAAGGAAAGCGTCTTCGTAGGTTTCGGCTTGTTCCGGGCTGATGGCGAGACGTACTTGCAGCCAAGGCATGGCGGGCACCTTTGAAAAATATTGATTGCAGCCTAGCGGCCGGCGAGAAGCGCGCAAGTTTACGCGAGCGCAGGCGGTTTGTGGGAGCTGGATTTGTAGCGCCAATCCCTTGTAGGAGTGAGCCTGCTCGCGATGGCGATGTTGCCGTCAACATAAATGCTGAATGTGCCGGCCTCATCGCGAGCAGGCTCACTCCTACAGGGATTTATGCAATCTGCAGAAACAACAAAGCCGCCCGAAGGCGGCTTTGTCTGGTGCGGGCCGAAGCTTAGTGCTTCTCGCCAGCCAGCTTGTGCTCGAGGTAGTGAATGTTCACACCACCCTTGCAGAAGCCTTCATCACGAACCAGATCGCGGTGCAGCGGGATGTTGGTCTTGATCCCGTCAACCACGATTTCGTCCAGGGCATTGCGCATGCGTGCCATGGCTTCGTCGCGGGTCGCGCCGTAAGTGATCAGTTTGCCGATCAGCGAGTCGTAGTTCGGCGGAACGGCATAGCCACTGTACAGGTGCGAATCGACGCGAACGCCGTTGCCGCCTGGAGCGTGGAAATGCTTGACCGTGCCCGGGCTCGGCATGAAGGTTTTCGGGTCTTCAGCGTTGATCCGGCATTCCAGCGAGTGACCGCGGATAACCACATCATCCTGAGTGAACGACAGCTTGTTGCCAGCGGCGATGCTGAGCATCTCCTTGACGATGTCGATACCGGTGACCATTTCCGAAACCGGGTGCTCCACCTGAACACGGGTGTTCATTTCGATGAAGTAGAAACGACCGTTCTCGTACAGGAACTCGAAAGTACCCGCGCCGCGGTAGCCGATGTCGATGCACGCCTTGACGCAGCGAGCCAGTACTTCCTCGCGCGCTTTCTCGTCGATGCCCGGTGCCGGCGCTTCTTCGAGAACTTTCTGGTGACGACGTTGCAGCGAGCAATCGCGGTCGCCCAGGTGGATCGCATGACCCTGGCCGTCGGACAGCACCTGAACTTCGACGTGACGCGGGTTGGTGAGGAATTTTTCCAGATAGACCATCGGGTTGCCGAACGCCGCGCCAGCTTCGGTGCGGGTCAGTTTGGCGAAGGCGATCAGGTCTTCTTCCTTGTGCACCACACGCATGCCGCGACCACCACCGCCGCCAGCGGCTTTGATGATCACCGGGTAGCCGACTTCACGACCAATGCGCAGCGCCGTTTCTTCGTCTTCCGGCAGTGGGCCGTCGGAGCCTGGAACGGTAGGAACGCCCGCTTCGATCATCGCGTGCTTGGCCGATACCTTGTCGCCCATCAGGCGAATGGTGTCGGCTTTCGGGCCGATGAACGCGAAGCCGGAGTTCTCGACCTGCTCGGCGAAATCAGCGTTTTCCGCGAGGAAACCGTAGCCTGGGTGAATGGCGGTAGCGCCAGTCACTTCGGCGGCCGCGATGATGGCCGGGATGTGCAGGTAGGACTGAGCGGCAGACGCCGGGCCGATGCAGACGGATTCGTCTGCCAGGCCCAGGTGCATCAGCTCTTTGTCGGCCTTGGAGTAAACGGCGACGGTCTTGATGCCCATCTCTTTGCAGGCACGCAGAATCCGCAGGGCGATCTCACCGCGGTTCGCGATCAGAACTTTTTCCAACTTCGCAGTCATCAAAGGCTCTCCGCAGTTCAAACGATGGTGAACAGCGGTTGGTCGTACTCAACCGGCTGGCCGTCTTCGACGAGGATGGACTCGATCACACCGCTGGTTTCAGCTTCGATGTGGTTCATCATCTTCATGGCTTCGACGATGCACAGAGTGTCGCCTTTCTTCACGGTCTGGCCGACTTCAACGAAGGCTGGCGAGGCTGGCGAAGATTTACGGTAGAAGGTGCCGACCATCGGCGAACGGGCAACAGTGCCGTTCAGCGCTGGCGCAGCAGCGGCAACCGGGGCTGCAGCAGCTACCGGAGCAGCAACAGGTGCGGCAGCCGGCGCTTGCATCGGGGCCGGCGCGTAGTACTGCTGAGCCGGGGTCTTGCTGTGACGGCTGATGCGTACGGACTCTTCGCCTTCCTTGATCTCGAGCTCGTCGATGCCGGACTCTTCCAGCAATTCGATCAATTTCTTAACTTTACGGATATCCATGAATCATCAACTCCCAAGGGTCGGTCAGGGGCGCTTAACGCTTGTATTTCAAGTCGTTGCCGGTGTTTCAAGCTGTTCTAGTGCAGCCTCCAGGGCCAGTCGGTAACCGCTGGCGCCAAGGCCGCAGATCACTCCCACCGCTACGTCGGAGAAGTAAGAGTGATGGCGGAAAGGTTCGCGTTTGTGCACGTTGGACAAATGCACTTCGATGAATGGGATGCTCACTCCCAGCAACGCGTCACGTAATGCGACACTTGTGTGTGTAAAAGCTGCTGGATTGATCAGAATGAAATCCACACCTTCGCCGCGCGCGGCGTGGATGCGGTCGATCAATTCGTACTCGGCATTACTTTGCAGATAGAGCAGATGATGGCCGGCTTCACGGGCGCGGCGCTCCAGATCCTGATTGATCTGCGCCAGGGTCGTAGAACCGTAAGTACCGGGTTCGCGGGTGCCGAGCAGGTTCAGGTTGGGGCCGTGCAGCACCAGAAGGGTTGCCATCTGCGTTGTCCTTGTTATGGGTGAGCAAAGTTCAGAACCCGGCGACTATGCCGCAAAGACTTTGTGACTGTCCAGTTCTATGCAATAGCCAGCACGATGGCCGATGTTTGCGCAAAATATGTGACCGAGTGATTAGATCCGGTCATTTGCGGTAATCCCTGTAGGAGCTGCCGAAGGCTGCGATCTGTTGATTTTTAGAAGCAAGATCAAAAGATCGCAGCCTTCGGCAGCTCCTACAGGGATTTTCGTCAGACGCGAAAGGCCTGTACGGCTGTATGCAGTTGGCCGCCAAGTACCAGCAAGTTCTCGCCTTGTTCGCGCCCGCGACCGATCCGCAGCAGATTATCCCCACCCAACTGATGAATCCGCTCGCTGTGGTTGCGAATCTCGCTAACTGCGCCACTTTGTTGCGCCGTAACGTCGGCAATGCGGATGGCCGTGTCGGAAATGGTCTGGATCGCACCGACAATTTTATCCAGCGCGCCATCCGCCGCCTGCGCCTGATTGGCCGTGGCTTCGGCGTGTTCGACCTGTGCGCGCATGCCTTCGACCGATTGCCGCGCCGCCGTTTGCAGTCCGGCAATCAGCGTCTGAATTTCCGCCGTAGCCCCGGCAGTGCGCTGCGCCAGTGAGCGTACTTCCTCGGCGACCACAGCAAAACCACGACCCATTTCCCCAGCCCGCGCCGCTTCAATCGCCGCGTTGAGGGCCAGCAGATTGGTCTGGTCGGCAATCGAGCGAATCACCGTCAACACACCACCGATGGTCGCTGACTCCTCAGCCAGATGCTCGATCATCTGCGCATTGCCTTGCACTTCACCGACCAAGGCATGCAGTCCGGTCAGGCTCTGGCCGATCACGGTTTGGCCATGTTCGACGGCCAGTCCGGCATGACGGCTGGCGTCTGCGGCCTGCTGCGCGTCACCGGCCACTTGCTGAATGGTCGCTTCCAGTTCACCGAGGGAATCGCGGATCAGCGCGGTATCGCCGGCCTGATGTTCGGCGCCGCTGTGCAGATCGTTACTCAGTTCGGCGAGGGTGCGACTGCTGCCCGCGACTTGTTCAGCATTGCCACGAATGGTGCCGACCAGGTCCACCAGATAGGCGCGCAAGCGATTGAGCGAAGCCTCGATGTCGTGCAGTTCACGGTTGGTCTTACCCAAATGAATGTCGCGGCTGAAGTCGCCCTCGGCCCAGGTTGAAAGCGCCGGGGCGAGATTGGTCAGGGTGCGCGAGAGCCGCCGCTGCAAGGTATCGATCAGCAACGCGATCAGCAGAATCAAGCCGATCATCACACCTTGCATCAGGCGTACTTCGCCTTGAATTTGCCCGTGTTGCGCACGCACCACCGGTTCCAGGCCGGCGATGGCCTGCTGCACAGCGGTGATTTTCTGGTGGGTGGCGGTACTGAGCTCGGTGCGTTTCTGGATCTGCTCCCGGGTACGCGCCAGCTCCGCCGGATAGCGCCCGAGCAGGCTGTTGAGTTCACGTTTGAGGCCGACACCGGCATCTTCGGCGACAGTTTTTTCGCTGCTTTCGATGCCCATCATCGCGGCGAAATCGTCGCTGCCAGATTCGTTGTTGGCGACGACGCCGAGCAAGGGCAGGGCATCGATTGCTTGAGCCTGGGAGCGGATATTAGTGACTTCGCGCTCAACGTCGGCGGCCAGTTCACTGCGCCCGCTGCTGACCAGTTTGTCCCGTGCCAGCGACAGTTTGCCCAGGTGCTGCGAAGCGGCGAGCAGCGGCGTCAGATAAGCCGCATTGCCATTGGCGTAGGTGCTGAGTTGATCGAGACTGGCGCTCAGTTCACGTTCGGCCTGCAACAACAAGGCTTGCGGGTCACCGGCCAGTTTGCCGGCAGCGAGCAGGTCGGTTTTGCTGAATTCTTCCAGGCCAGTCAGGCTCGGACGCAGGGTGTCGGCCAGCGCTGGCGGTAATTCATTCAGTTCTGTCTGCAGGCCGGCGATGGCTTGGCTGGCGGCGCTCAGGCGCAAGGCATCACCGCTGGCGAGGTAATCCTCGACGTTGCGCGCCACGTCATTCTGAAATTGCTGCGACAACCCCAGATACCGCTCCATCAACAGATACGGGCGTTCGAGGGCTTTTTGCGACCACCACAACGTGGCGCCGAGTGCGAGGCACACGGCGACCAGCAGCAGCGTATTGAGATTGGTGAGCAACTTCAGGCGCATGACGGCTACCAACGGCAGAAATGGTAAGCGCCTGAATTTATTGCGGTTCTGTTACAGGGTTATGACCGATTCGGCGGAATCCGATGAAAAAGTGGCACTTTGCTTTGATTCGCGCGCGGTCTGCACACGATTGCGCCCGGCACCCTTGGCACGGTACAGCACCTCATCGGCCTGGCTGGCCATCATCAGGCTGTCGCAATCGTCATGCATCTCCACCACGCCGGCGCTGAAGGTGCACCACAAATCCTGCGGTTGCGCCGGGTAATGGATCTCGGCGAAGCGCTGACGGATTTCGTCGAGCACTTTGTGCGCAGCTTCCATATCGGTGTCGGGCATGACGATGGCGAACTCTTCACCGCCGTAGCGGCCGATGAAGTCGGTCTTGCGCAAGCGCTGTTTAAGGAACAGTGCGAGGCTCTTGATCACGCGGTCGCCCATTGGGTGGCCGTGGCTGTCGTTGACCCGTTTGAAGTGGTCGATGTCGAGCATGGCAAAGCTCAGCGGCTTGTTCTCGCGGCGGGCGCGGAACGAGCAGTCTTCGAGCAATTGCAGAATGTGTGTGTGGTTGTACAAACCGGTGAGGCTGTCGCGGACCATTCGCGCTTTCAGATTGCGCGCGCGGGCGGCGCGGTTGCGCACGGTAGTGATCAGATGGCGCGGCTTGATCGGTTTGGTCAGGAAGTCGTCGCCGCCCTCGCTCATCGCGTCGAGCTGCTTGTCCAGATCGTCCTCGGCCGACAGATAGATGATCGGCACGCTGACATAACGGTCGTTGTGGCGGATCACCTTGGCCAGTTCGGTGCCGGTGCAGGCCGGCATGTACATGTCGAGAATGATCAGGTCAGGCTGGAAATCCGCCAGTTCGGCCATCGCCTGAATCGGTTCGATCAAAGTGCGGGTGACGATGCCGGCGCTGTTGAGCAGGCGCTCGGTGTGCAGGGCCTGTGCGCGCGAATCGTCGATGATCAGCACTTTGTAAGGTTCGTACTGGGCGACGCAGGTGAGGACTTCGATCTTTTCCAGCAGGCTCGACGCTTCGAGGGTGCCGGTGAGGAACTCCTGGCCACCGGCGCGTACGGCGGCGAGACGGGTCGGGGTGTCGGTTTCATGCAGGCTGAAGAACAGCAACGGCAGCGGTTCATCCAGACCGACCTGGGCTTCGGCGGCGAGCTTCAGGCCGACACCGGTACCGCTGAAATCCACGTCCATGACGATCGCCGCGGGCAAGCGCTCGACCATCGAGGAGCGAAACGCGGAAACGCTGTCCAGCGCCTGCGCGCTCAACCCGAAGAATTCCAGTTGTTTGGCCAGACGCTCGGCACGGTCGTGATCCTGCAGCATCACGTAAATCGGTTTGCGCAGCGGCGGCAGGAACGTCTGGTCGAGTTGATCGCCATGGCGCAGGCCGGTGCGCGACAAGCGCTGCATCAAGCGATTGAGGTCGGTGATCAGGCCGCTGCTGAGGCGGCCGCGATTGGCGTCCACCGCTTCCAGCGACTGGCTGATGTGGTGCGCGAGTTGCGTGTGTTCCGGCTGTTCGAAACGCTCGGCAAAACGCAGCAGGCGCAAGTTCGCCTCGCTCAATTCGGCGAGGTCGACGGTGGACCATTCACTGCGTTGCAGGCGCTGCCATATCTCAAGAATCTGACGTGCCTGATGAATTACCCGCTGGGCAAAGTGGTGCTTGAGACGCTCACGGCTGGGGTCTTCTGGCTCGGTCATATCCTGACTACTAGTTAGGCTGCATGCTGAGATCGACTGGTGGCTCTATGCTAGCACCTCTTTTCCCTTAGACGAGTGTCGTACATCAATAATCTGCAGTACGACACAATTCAGTTTCTGACCGAAGAGTCCTGTTTTCGACCTGTTCGTCGACGAAGTCCCCGCTAACCGGGCGTATTCCCGGTCAGGTGCTTAACTCAGGGTGATTTCTCGCGGGCTTTCGTATCCATGCGCTGAATGAGCGTTTGGCGGATTTTCCAAGGTCCGCATCAGCCCGGATACACATGGCGGCCTCAGGGATTCCCCTAGTTCTGATCGATACGTCATTCGCCCACATCATTTGCGGCTTATCTTTGCCGGCGGGTGCCCGGCCTTGGCACGTTGTTGTATGGTTGTGGTCGAACCGTTGAACCCAAGTGATTGAAAGGATATCGCCATGCTGGACTGGAAAAACCGCGCGGGCAGCGCGCCTGAACGTGCCGCTGAACCCAAGTCGGCCACCCGCAGCTACGTTGGCGGGCTGTTGTTCAGCCGCGCACTGGCCACCTTGATCGGCATTTACCTGCTGGTGACCATTGGCCTCGGCTGGTACTGGAGCCAGGAGCCCGCGCTGTTTCCGGTGGCGCAAAATGCCCAGGCGGCAGCCGAGAAAGAAGGCAAAAAAATGGTGGTCGGCTACACCACGGTGGAAACCCTGAAGACTGTCGCCGGCACCTTGCTCGACAAGCCGGGCGGTTATATTTCCAACGATCGTTTTCCGCCTGGCCTGTGGATGGACAACACGCCAAGCTGGGAATACGGCGTGCTGGTCCAGGTCCGCGACCTGACGCGCGCCCTGCGCAAAGACTTCGCCCGCTCGCAATCGCAGTCGGCTGAAGATGCCGATCTGGCCAAGGCCGAGCCGCGCTTCAACTTCGACAACAAGAGCTGGATCCTGCCGTCCAGCGAGTCGGAATATCAGGAAGGCATCAATTCCCTGAGCCGCTATCAGGCACGTCTGTCTGACCCTACCCAGAAAAACGCCCTGTTCTATGCGCGCGCCGATAACCTCAACAACTGGCTGGGCGATGTCGGCACTCGTCTTGGTTCGCTGTCGCAACGGCTGTCGGCCAGCGTTGGCCGGGTCAAGCTCAACACGGCGCTGAAAACCGAGGTTCCGGCGGTCGGCGAAGTGCCGCAGGTTGACGAAGAAGTTGTCGAGACACCGTGGATGCAGATCGACAACGTGTTCTACGAAGCACGCGGTCAGGCGTGGGCGCTGTCGCATTTGCTGCGCGCGATTGAAGTCGACTTCGCCGATGTTTTGGCGAAGAAGAACGCCACGGTCAGCGTGCGTCAGATCATCCGTGAGCTGGAAGCCTCGCAGGAACCGGTCTGGAGCCCGATGATTCTTAACGGCAGCGGCTTCGGCGTCTTGGCCAACCACTCGTTGGTCATGGCCAACTATATTTCCCGTGCCAACGCCGCTGTGATCGATCTGCGTCAACTGCTCAATCAGGGATGAGTCATGTCCGATAGCGTGAAAGAAGCGGCGCACCGTGCCGCTTCGGATGCCGAACAGATCGCCTGGGTCGACGAGCAGGACAACCTGCTCGGCGCGCTGGTGCGTTCCGAGCTGCGCGAGCGCGGGCTGATCGGGCGGGGCACTTACATCATGCTGTTCAATTCCGCCGGTGAGCTTTGCGTGCATCGGCGCACCTTGAGCAAGGCGATTTATCCCGGTTACTGGGACGTCGCGGCGGGCGGCATGGTGCAGGCCGACGAAACCTACGCCGAGTCGGCGGCCCGTGAGCTGGAAGAGGAGTTGGGCGTGAGCGGCGTGGAACTCACGGCGCACGACCATTTCTTTTTCGAAGACACCGGTAACCGGCTCTGGTGTTCGGCGTTTTCCGCCGTGTGGGACGGCCCGCTGATCCTGCAACCGGAAGAAGTGCTGGAAGCGCGCTTTATTCCGGTCGGGCAGGTGATGCAGGAAATCCAGCAAAAGCCCTACTGCCCGGACTCCTTGGCCGCTTTGAAGCGCTATCTGAAGGCGCAGCAAAGCGACGTCGCAAAGAACACATAAATTGGCGCCGATTGGCACTTAGCAATCGGGATTTTTGCCGTTACACTGCGCGACCTTTTTTCAAACTGCACCGGATAGTTTGAGGTTGGCCTGCTGACCCACTGTAGGAGCTGCCGAAGGCTGCGATCTTTTGATCTTGTTTTTCAAGAGCAGGATCAAAAGATCGCAGCCTTCGGCAGCTCCTACATGTCAGCAGTCCATGATCGATATTCTGGTGCAGTAGCGCTGCCCCTGCCTGAGTGGGGCTTCGCGGTCGCTGACCTTGCCCAAGGTTGCGATCAGTCTTTGTCCTCCCAAGAGGATTGCCGGTGGCCAAAAAAGCCGCATCCTTCGCCGCCCTTGGTGGCCTGGTATTTTCCACCGACGCAGGTCGTCATTGCCCGGAATGCAGTAAGCCGGTGGACGCCTGTATCTGCAAACAAACCGTGATCCCGGCAGGCGACGGCATTGCCCGCGTGCGACGCGAGAGCAAAGGCCGTGGCGGCAAGACGGTGACCACCATCACCGGCGTGCCCCTGGCCGAAGACGCGCTCAAAGAGTTGGCGACAACGTTGAAGAAACGTTGCGGCACTGGCGGGGCGTTGAAAGACGGCATCATCGAAATCCAGGGCGATCATGTCGAGCTACTCTTGGCTGAGCTGATCAAGCACGGTTTCAAAGCGAAGAAGTCCGGCGGCTAGCAGCCTCTGTGAAATCCATCTGCGGCTTGATCCGGCGCTGAAATACTTCAGATCCGGCGTCGTCTCCATGGTTTTCACAGAGCCTGTTCATGACCGGTTTCTAAACTCCACGCGGTCAGCGCGGTCTACCGCCGCGCTGACGAATCGTCATTTTCATTCTTTAGACTGCGCCGGCCTGCAATCAGGCGACGCACTATGACTTCTTTATAGGGGACTTCGATGTCCGTACGACGCACACGTAAAGACGATGGCAGCCAATGGACAGTTGCGGACAGCCGCAGTGTTTACGGGATTCGCCATTGGGGGGCCGGGTATTTCGCGATCAATGAAGCCGGTCGCGTCGAAGTTCGTCCGAACGGCCCGAAAAGTTCGCCTATCGACCTGTTCGAGCAAGTCGACCAACTGCGCAAAAGCGGTTTGTCCTTGCCGTTGCTGGTTCGTTTCCCTGACATCCTGCAAGACCGTGTCCGCCAGTTGACCGGCGCCTTCGATGCGAACATCGAGCGCCTGGAATACCAGAGCAAGTACACCGCGCTGTACCCGATCAAGGTTAACCAGCAAGAAGCGGTGATCGAGAACATCATCGCCACCCAGGACGTCTCCATCGGTCTGGAAGCCGGCTCCAAGCCTGAGCTGCTGGCCGTGCTGGCGCTGGCGCCGAAGGGCGGCACCATCGTCTGCAACGGTTACAAGGACCGCGAGTTCATTCGTCTGGCGCTGATGGGCCAGAAGCTTGGCCACAACGTGTTCATCGTCATCGAGAAAGAATCCGAAGTCGCCCTGGTGATCGAAGAAGCCGCCTCGCTGAAGGTCAAGCCACAGGTTGGCCTGCGCGTGCGCCTGTCGTCGCTGGCGTCGTCGAAGTGGGCGGACACCGGTGGCGAGAAATCCAAATTCGGTCTGTCGGCAGCACAGTTGCTGTCGGTGGTCGAGCGCTTCCGCGCGGCTGGCCTGGATCAAGGCATTCGCCTGCTGCACTTCCACATGGGTTCGCAGATTGCCAACCTGGCTGACTATCAGCACGGTTTCAAGGAAGCGATTCGTTACTACGGCGAACTGCGCAACCTCGGTCTGCCGGTCGATCACATCGACGTCGGTGGCGGTCTGGGTGTCGACTACGACGGCACGCACTCGCGTAACGCCAGTTCGATCAACTACGACATGGACGATTACGCCGGTGTCGTGGTCGGCATGCTCAAGGAATTCTGCGACGCGCAGGCCCTGCCGCATCCGCACATCTTCTCCGAGAGCGGCCGTTCGCTGACGGCGCACCACGCCATGCTGGTGGTGCAGGTGACCGACGTCGAGAAACACAACGACGAAATCCCGCAGATCGAAAACAAGGAAGCGCTGCCGGAAACCGTGCAGTGGCTGGTTGACCTGCTCGGCCCGACCGACATCGAAATGGTCACCGAAACCTACTGGCGCGCGACTCACTACATGAGCGACGTGGCCGCGCAGTACGCCGACGGCAAACTGACTCTGGCTGAAAAAGCCCTGGCCGAGCAGTGCTACTTCGCGGTGTGCCGTCGCCTGCACAACTCGCTGAAAGCCCGTCAGCGTTCGCACCGCCAAGTGCTCGACGAGCTCAACGACAAGCTGGCCGACAAGTACATCTGCAACTTCTCGGTGTTCCAGAGCCTGCCGGACACCTGGGCAATCGATCAGGTCCTGCCGATCATCCCGCTGCACCGTCTCGACGAAGAGCCGCTGCGCCGCGCCGTGCTGCAGGATCTGACCTGTGATTCCGACGGCAAGATCAACCAGTACGTCGACGAGCAGAGCATCGAAACCAGCCTGCCGGTACACGGTTTGAACGAAGGCGAAGACTACCTGCTGGGCGTGTTCCTGGTCGGCGCCTATCAGGAAATCCTTGGCGACATGCACAACCTGTTCGGTGACACCGACTCGGTGAACATCTACCAGAACGCCGATGGCAGCGTGTACCACGCCGGCATCGAGACCCACGACACCATCGAAGACATGCTGCGTTACGTGCACTTGTCGCCGGAAGAACTGATGACCCACTACCGCGACAAGTGCGCCAGTGCGCGCATCAGTGCCAGCGAGCGCACGCAGTTCCTCGATGCCTTGCGTCTGGGCCTGACCCGTTCCTCCTACCTGTCTTCCTGACATCGGCTGTGATCTCGCCGGGTTGTCTGAATTTTTCCCACACGCTGTGGAAAATTCGGATAACCCGGTGGGATATCTCCTAAATTCCCTGCCAAATCCTCGCTTATCCCTGCCCGCAAACTCATTTGGTCTGCTTTTCTCGTAGGTCATTTCCTAAGTTGTACTTCGGCACTCTACTCGGCCATGGCTCTCGGCGAGAATCCCCGGCCGCCCCTCCTGTAGAGATCCGCCTATGTTTGATCCAGTCAACGAGCCGATGTTTCGTCTCGATGTAGCGGGCTTGTCCGACGCCTTCGAAGTGCTGGCGTTTTCCGGTAGCGAGGCCCTCAGCGAGCCGTTCGCCTTCGACATCGATGTGTTGGTCGAGGATGCGCAACTGGATCTCGCTGGCTTGTTGCACCGTTCGGTGTTTTTGCAGTTCGGCGCCGCGTGCAACGGCGTTCACGGGCTATTGCACAGTGTTGTCCAGCACGAGCACGGCCAGGGTTCGAGGCTGTGCCGGGTGCGGCTTGGCCCGAGGCTGAACTGCCTGGACCTGCGTTTCAGTCAGCGGGTGTTCAGTGCCTGTTCGATACCGCACATTCTCGCGCAGGTGCTCAAGGAGCACGGGATCGTCGGTGCCCAGCGACGCTTTGAGTTGGCGGGTGACTATCCGGCGCTGGCTTTCTGCACTCAGTACCGGGAATCGGATCTGCAATGGCTGCAGCGCTTGTGTGCGCAAGCCGGCATCCATTATCACTTCGAGCATCGACGCGACGGTCATTGCCTGGTGTTCGGCGACGATGTCGCGCGCCTGCCGCGCGCAGGGGCGGCGCGTTTTGCTGGCGCGGCGGAGAACGAGGCGCCAGCGGTCCGCCGATGGCGCCTGCAGGATGTCTGGTCGCCCGATGCCCACGGCGCGCCAGTTGCGCAAATGGCCGAGGGCGAAACCGATGTGCCGAGCCTGCGCAGTGGACGCTGGCTGCCGCTGGCGGGGCATCCGTTTGCCGAATGCAATCGCCAGTGGCTGTTGTCGCGGGTTGAACACCATGCTGATCTTTCGCAGGATCCGCCGTATGGCAACCGGGTTTTCGCCACCCTTAATAACCCATCGCGTGTCCCCGACATCCAACCCGTCAAGCCGCGGATGCACAGCCTGCAACGCGCCTGGGTGGTGGAAGTGGATGAGCCTCGTCCCGACTGCTCGCGGCCGGTGGCGGTGCAATTCGACTGGCTGTATCAGGGCGAAGGCGCCGCCGCCAGCCACTGTTGGCTGCCGTTGGCGCCAGCACTGGCCGACAAGGCATTGCCGTGGTTGCGTGAAGGGGTCGAGGTGGTGGTGAGTTTTCTTGAGGGTGATCCGGATCAACCGGTGATCAGTGGCGTGCTGCAGGCGCCGCTTGCCGATGAAGAAAAACCGCAGGAACCGGCCCCGCTGCCGGAGCATTTGCACAGTGAAGGCTTGCCGCAACTGTTGAAGAGCGCGCAACCGCTGGTGCTGTTGTGCCTGATGCCTGGCGGTGGCAGCTACAACCATTGTCGGCAGTCGGTTTGCAGCTGTCGGCTGGTCAGTGCGCTTGATCAGAGCGGTCGCGGATGAGCGCCGTAGCGCTCGACCCGATGTCGTCATGGTTGTTGCTGGATGTCCAGGAGTCGCCACAGGCGCTGAAGGTGTTGCGGCAGGCATTCGCCGGGCTCAAGTATTTCTGGCTGTTCGACAGCACCGAGTTTCAGGCCGTGCGTGAGCAAGGGCCGTTGCTGATCGAATTGCAGGACAGCGAAGCGCTGCAAGCGTTATGTCTGCGCGACCCACAGCTCTGGCGCGGCCTATTGCTGGAGAGCGCCGCTTCGACACCAGCGCTGCTTGCGCATTTGCGGCGCATGCTCACCGTTTCCTTCGGCCTGCACCATCGCGCCATGCTCGGCTATTACAACCGGCAGACTGCCAGTTACTTCTTCGATGCCTGTGATGCCCGTGAGTTGAGCCGCTGGCTCGGGCCGATCGACCAGTTGCGCTGGTTCGGCGGCACGTGGGCAGACCGGGCGATCGGCAGTCAGGGCTGGCAGCAACTGCGTAACCCAGGCCTGGCGGTGGCGCCGCTGGCCGTTGAGGAAAGCCTCTCGGCGCGGCAACGCGAGCGTCTGCAAAGCTGTCTGCTTGAGCAGCACATCTGGCGCTGGTGCCAATCAATGGGAACCGATTACGCAACGCTGTCCTCCCATGTTCAGCAGGGGCTGGCGCTGGGTTTCAGCGATCGTGACGTGCTCGATGGCTGGCTGTGGCTACGCTTGCTGCATCCGCGGGCTGTGCTGGTGCCGCCGCCAGCGGGGCTGACCCAGCAGGCAGGGCTCGATCATGTGCGCCGCCAATGGCAGAACGATCAACCGTGAAACAGAGGTTCGGCGCTTATGGCAGGTACGTTTGGGCAACGGTTCGGCGCACTGATCGGCGGGCTTATGCTCCTGGTGCTCGGCGCTTGCTCGCCGGTGAAAGTGCTCAATGCCCTGACGCCGGACGACACCTTCGACAAAACGGTGGGCATTGCCTACGGCGATGATCCACGGCAGAAGCTCGATGTCTACGTGCCGCGCCATCCGCTCAAGGGCGCGCCGGTGGTGGTGTTCTTCTATGGCGGCAGCTGGAACAGCGGCAATCGTGGGGATTACACCTTTGTCGGCGAGGCGCTGGCGTCGCGCGGGATTGTCGCGGTGCTGGCCGACTATCGGTTGTATCCACAGGTGCGTTATCCGCTGTTTCTGGAAGATGGCGCGCGCGCCGTGGCGTGGACCAAGGCGCACATCAGCGAGTATTCCGGTAACCCGCAGCGCCTGTATTTGATGGGCCACAGTTCCGGTGCCTACAACGCATCAATGCTGGCGCTGGATACGAATTTGCTCGGGGCGGTCGGGATGTCACCCAAGGACCTCAGCGGCTGGATCGGGTTGGCCGGGCCGTATGATTTTCTGCCGATCGAAAACCCCGACGTGCGTCCGGTGTTTTTCTGGCCGGGTTCTCCGCCGCAATCGCAGCCGATCAACCACGTCAGCCGGGGCGCGCCGCCGGCCTTGTTGATTGCGGCGAGCAAGGACAACCTGGTCAACCCGACGCGCAACACCGGCGGCCTCGCCAGCAAGCTGCGCGAAGCCTCGGTGCCGGTGCAGGATTTGTACTACTCGCGGCCCAGTCACATCACCCTGGTGGCCACGCTGTCACGCCCATTGCGGCGGCTGGCGCCGGTGCTTGATCAAGTGGTCGGCTTCATCGAACACACGCCGACTCAGTGAGCCGCACCGCTAAACCAGCCATCGTTGCGCTTGAGCCACCAGGCTTGCGCGCCGAGGGTGAGGCTGCGCAACACCATGAACAACAGGAAAGATATCCACAGGCCATGGTTGCCCAGGCCTTGCAGCGCCCAGGCGAACGGCAGCAGCAGAACCACCGTCATCAGCATGCCGTTGCGCATTTCGCGGGCGCGAGTGGCGCCGATGAACAAGCCATCGAGCAAATAACTCCACACCGCAATCAATGGCAGCACAGCGAGGTAGGGCAGGTAGATGAACGCGGTGTCGCGCACGCTCTGGATGTTGGTTTGCATCTCGATGAACAGATGCCCGCCGAGCAGGAACAGCGCGGCAAAACCGAGGCTGGCGATCAGTGACCAACCGCCGGCCACCACCAGCGAACGGCGCAGCGCGAGGCGATCTCGAGCGCCGATGGCGTGCCCGCACAAGGCTTCGACGGCGTGGGCGAGGCCGTCCAGCGCATGCGCAGTCAGCAGCAGGCCGTTGAGCAGCAGGGCATTGGCGGCGACGGTTGCATCGCCAAGACGCGCGCCTTGCACGGTGATCATGAAGAACACCGATTGCAGGGCGAGGCTGCGGATGAAGATGTCGCGGTTGACCGCCAGCAGCGGGCGCCAACTCTGCCAGACTTTCAGCGCGGCCCAGACGATGTGGCCCGGATACGCGCGCAACGCCTTGCGGGTCATGAACAGGCCGAGCAGGGCGCCGCTCCATTCGGCGATCACCGAGGCGCGGGCCGAACCGACCACGCCCCAGTCCAGACCGATGACGAACCACAGGTTCAGGGCGATGTTGATCAGGTTGGTGCTGAGCAGAATCGCCAGCGGCGCCCGCGCATTTTGCGTGCCGAGGAACCAGCCGACCAACGCATAACTGGCCAGCGCCGCCGGCAAACCAAACAGCCGCGTATGGAAAAAATCCCGGGTGAGCTGATCAAGCTCAGCCGACGGTTGCATGAAGTGCAGCGCCACGCCACTCAGCGGTACGCCCAGAGTGCCAAGTACCAGCGCCAGGCCCATCGCCAGCAACAGGCCCTGCAACAGAATCTGCCGCAACGCCGCGCCGTCACTACGCCCGGCCGCTTGCGCGGCAAAACCGGTGGTGCCCATGCGCAGAAAACCCATGGCCCAGGCGAGAAAGGTGTACAGGCTGGCGCCGACTGCCACCGCGCCCAATTGATGCGCGTGGGGCAAGTGGCCGATGACGGTGCTGTCGACCAGCGCCACCAGCGGCACGGAAATGTTCGAAAGAATCATCGGCGCGGCCAGCGCCCAGACCTTGCGGTGAGTCGGGCGGTCGCGCCAGTCGGCGATCAGGTTGGACATGCGGGCTCCTTGGGGGAGCGGCATTGTAGCGATTAACGCTATCCCCTGTAGGAGTGAGCCTGCTCGCGATAGCGTCGGTCCAGTCACAACAGCGTCGAATGACACACCGCTATCGCGAGCAGGCTCACTCCTACAGGAGGGCGGTGGTGTCAGTGGATGATCCAGCTCAGCAACCACAACCCCAGCAGCAACCAGATGATCCCGGCAATGATCGACGCATTCATGAACGCCCGAATCGCCGACCACAACAGCATCAACCCGACGATCAGCGCAATGATGCTGATGATCGACGTGTCCATGCCCAGGGTCTTCGCCAGCCCGTCGACAAAGTTGCCGCCGGCGTTACTCAAAATATTGAACAGCCCGCTGAGGCCATCGACGATAAAGCGGATGACCGAACCGAGTGCCTGGCCGAGCCATTCGAAAAAGCTTTCTACCTGCATGTGTTCATCCTGATGAAAGAGCTGAGCCTTGGGCCACAACGCAGGTGGCCGAGTTCCCTGCATGATAGTGGGTTTACACCGCCCTTGTAGGAGTGAGCCTGCTCGCGATAGCGGTGTGTCAGTCAACGGTGATGTTGAATGTAATGGCGTCATCGCGAGCAGGCTCACTCCTACAGGGTTTGCGCTTGCCTTCGGTCGATATCCGCTTGAAGCTATACGCCTTCAGGAGAGCCCGATGAACCTTGTTGAACTGACCGAACGCCTGCACGCCATTCGCGACCGCAATGACTGGCGGCAATTTCACAGCCCGAAAAATCTGGCCATGGCCGCCAGCGTCGAAATGTCCGAGCTGGTGGAAATCTTCCAGTGGCTGACCGAAGACCAGTCGCGCCAGTTGCCCGCTGACAAACTCGCCCACGCCGGGCAGGAAGTCGGCGATATCGTGCTGTACCTGTTGCTGCTGTGCAGCGAGTTGGGGTTGGACATGAATGAAGTGGTGCGCGCCAAGCTCGCCGACAGCGAACGGCGGTTCAGCTGATGAGCGACCGGCATTTCGATCAGTTGGCGACGCGTTTCGCCGAAAAAATCTACGGTGGCGCCAAGGGCGCGATTCGCCTCGCGGTGTTGCAGGCTGACCTCGCGGAAGCGCTGCCGGATCGTCCGTTGCGCGTGCTCGACATCGGCGGAGGCCTCGGCCACATGTCGCTGTGGCTGGCCGAGCGTGGCCACGACGTAACCTTCACCGAGCCGGCCGAGCCGATGCTCGACGGCGCGCGCCAGCGTTTCGCCGAAGCCGGGCAGACCGCAACGTTCATTCAGGCGCCGTGGCAGGAATTGCTTGGGCAACTCACCGAGCCGTATGACTTGGTGATCTGCCACGCCGTCCTCGAATGGCTCGCCGAACCCCACGCGATCCTGCCGGTGCTGCATCAATTGACCAAGCCCGGTGGCTGGTTGTCGCTGGCGTTCTACAACCGCGATGCGCTGATCTACCGCAACCTGCTCAAAGGCCATTTCAAGAAAATGCGCAAGAACGACATGGCCGGTGAAAAGCAGAGCCTGACCCCGCAGCAACCGCTCGATCCGCGCGAATTGGCAACGCAACTCGAAGGGTTGTGGCAGGTCGAAACTCAGAGCGGGATCCGGGTTTTCCACGACTACATGCCGGTGGAGTTTCAGGCCCGCGCCGAACTTGTCGATTTGCTCGAGATGGAGCTCGCTCATCGTCGTCACCCAAGCTTCGCCGGGCTTGGGCGCTACTTGCACTGGATCTGCCGGCCGATCTGATCGGAGCGCGACATGAAAGCTCAATCCGGGTTATTGCTGATCTGTCTGGGGTTGGCCGCCTGTCAGGGCAGCAACCCTTACGTGGCGCAGTCGCGGCCGTTGCCGCCGGCACCGCCGCAAGCCGCCAACACCTTTGACCGCAGCGCTTACCCGGCGCCGCCGCGTGATTACGGGCGCTACCGCAGTTGGGCCTGGCTTAATGGTCAATTGCCGCCGGGTACGGCGTGGGCGGATTCGGCGCAAGTGGCCGAGGCGGTCAGCAATGCACTGGATCAGCGTGGCCTGCGCCCTTTGCATGACAATCGTCCGGCCGACCTGTTGGTCAGCGCCCATCTGAGCCTGCAAACCCGCTTGCGTCAGGTGCAGGACGATTACGGCTACTACGGCGGCGGATACGGCGGCTATGATCGTTATGGGCGCGGCTACGGCATGTACAACAGCGTGCCGGTGGTGCGCACCTATTCCGAGCAGGTCGTGGTGGTGCAAGTCGATCTGTTCGACGCCGGAACGGGGCAACCGGTGTGGAGTGCCAGCGCGGAGACCGGCGCCAAGGGCAGTCAGATCGACCACACGGATTCGATTCGCGAGGCTGTGGAAAAGGCCATGTCGGCGTATCCTCCCAGTTAGCTTGCTGCAAATGAGAAGCTCTAGCAGGTTCATGTCTTCAACCGGAGAAAAATCATGTTCCGCCGTCTTGCTTTACTGGCCATGGCCGCACTGCTCAGTGCCTGCGCCGCCAACCAGGTCAATCATGACTTCGACGCCAGCCGCGACTTTGCCGCCTATCGCAGCTGGAGCTGGAAAGACCCCGCCCTGCAATATCGTCCCGATGATCCACGGATCAAAAGCGACCTGACCGAGCAACGCATTCGCCAGGCGGTAACAGATCAACTTGATCAGCGTGGTCTGCGCCCGGCGGCTGCGGGCGCCAAAGGTGATTTGAATGTGCAGACTTATCTGATCGTCGAGGATCGTCAGCAACAAGTGACGACCAATTACGGCGGCGGCTGGGGCGGCCCATGGAATGGCTACTGGGGCGCGCCGATGTACAACGAAACGCGCAACATCACCTACAAGGTCGCGACCATCCAGATCGACCTGCTCGACGGCAAGGACGGCAAACTGGTGTGGCGCGGCAGCGACGAGCAGATGCTCGCCAGCAAGCCCAACCCCGAGGACCGCAGCAACGCCATCCGCGAGACGGTCGCCCGCATCCTCACCAACTACCCCCCACGCTAATCTCCTGTAGGAGCTGCCGCAGGCTGCGATCTGTTGATCTTTAAAACGGCAACATCAAAAGATCGCAGCCTGCGGCAGCTCCTACCTGTTTGTTCGGGGCGCATAAGTCTTCACACAACATTTCCCCTGTAGGAGCTGCCGAAGGCTGCGATCTGTTGATTTTGAAAGGGCCGTTTCAACAGAACGCAGGGTTTTTGCTTGGAGGCTGGCGTGTTGCCAGCAGTCAGGCCCGGGCGCGTCTACACTCAGTTGCATCAATGGAGGTCACGGCAAAGGAGTGCGCCATGTCGCCTCGTTCGCATTTCAACGGCCCGGCCCGGCAACGCGGGGCGATCGGTCTGATGGCGGCGCTGACCCTCGGCCTGGCGCTGGTGTGCATGGTGCTGGTGGTCGACAGCGGTCGTCTGTACATGGAGCAACGTCGCTTGCAGCGGGTGGTCGATGTTGCCGCTCTAGAGGCGATTTCGCGCAGCGGTGATTGCCTGACAGGGCTCAGCGCCGCCGCTTTTGCCACCGCCAGCGCCGCGCGCAATGGTTTTGCCGTGGCGGCGGACACAACCCTTGCCGTGACCTGTGGCACCGTGCAAACCGGTGCCAATAACCTGCGCGCGTTCACCGTGGATGCCAGCAAAAAAGAAGCGATCAGCGTCGTCGCCACACGCGTCGTGACCACCAGCGTCGCCGCCGCGCTGTACGCGTTGTTCCAGCCAGGCAGTGTCTCGCCCACCACGCGTCTGCACGCGACGGCGGTCGGTACATCGGCCACCCTGCCGCCATTGGCGCAACTGACCATCGGCACCACCGCCCTGACTGTCGATGCCAGCAAATCAGCGGCACTGAATGCGCTGTGGGGCGGCCTTCTCGGCGGCAGCCTCAACCTCAGCGTCGCCGGTTGGCAAGGCCTGGTCGACACCAACATCAGCCTGCTCGGTTACCTCAACCAACTGGCCGTCGATCTGCACGTGGACGCCGGCAACTACACGCAGGTACTGAGTCAGAGCGTGCAGATCAAACAACTGATCGACACCGCCATCACCGTGCTGACCAAGGGCGGCACTACCACCAGCGTCGCGGTCAGTGGGCTAGTCGGATTGAAGGCCATCGTCGGCAACACCTCGGTGGTACTCGGGCAGTTGTTGCAATTGCAGACCGGCGCTACCTCGGCTGCTCTCAATGCCAATCTGCAAGTCTTCCAGTTGCTCGAAGCCGTGGTGCAACTGGCCAACAGTCAGAACGCCCTGACAGCCACTGTGCCGCTGAGCATTCCGGGGCTGGTCAACGGTTCGGTGAAAGTCAAAGTGATCCAGCCACCGCAGTTATCGGCGGTGGGCAATCCGGCGCTGGCCAAGGCCGACCCGATGGGCGCCAACCGTATCTATGTGAAAACCGCGCAGGTACGCACACTGATCTCGCTGAACCTGCCGGTGCTGTCCGGGGTGGCCGGCCTGGCCAATGCCATTGTCAGCACGCCGCTGGTGGGCGGGCTGACCGATACCCTCAACAACCTCTTGCACCTGAACATAGCCGGCACGCTGAACTCGCTGTTCTGCGCATTGGGCGGCACCTGTCAGCGCACTAATCTGCAGATCCTGCCCACCTCCAGCATCGACATCCTGCTGGAGGCCGCCGCTGCCGACAGCCATGTCACCGACTTCAACTGCGTCAGCGACGCCAGCAAAAGCCTGACCACCCAGACCAACTCCTCGCTGGTCAAACTCAAGGTCGGCAAGATCGACGCCACCAACGCCTTTTCCTCCTCGGCGGATGTCACCGTGCAGCCACTGGCGTTGATCGATGTTGGCGTCATCACCTGCACCATTCCGCTGCTCGGGCTGGGCTCGGCGACCTGCGATCAGAGCACGCGCAAACCGTTTTATGGCGGCGGCCTCGGGGTGATGGTCGACACCTCGGTGGCGAGCATGCAGAACGTCCATACCTACAATCAGCCACCGGAAATCAAGCAGCCGCCACTGAACTACAGCTTCGGTACACAAGGCGTGGTCAATAGCCTGAAAAGCACATTGAGCGGGGTTCAGGTGCAAGCGTACAAACCCACCGGTTCAAGTTTGCTGGGCGGTTTGCTCACCACCACGGCGGACGTACTGGCGAGCGTCAACAGCACGCTGGGCGTGGTCATCGACAATCTGCTCAGCCCGGTGCTCGACCCGATTCTCGATGGCTTGCTGGCCAACCTCGGCATTACCCTGAACAAGGTTGACGTCGGCGCCAACCTCAGTTGCAAGCCACCGGGGCAGCCGATGCTGGCGATCTAATCGGCCAGCGCAATTGGCAACTCGATACAGAACCGTGCACCCTCATCGCCGTTGCGCACGCTCAGGCGTCCGCCCATGTTTTCGACAATGCCGTAACTCACCGACAAGCCCAGGCCGGTGCCGACGCCGACCGGTTTGGTGGTGAAAAACGGCTCGAAAATCCGCTCCAGCAAACGCGGGTCAATGCCGCCACCGTTGTCCTCGACCCACAGCCGCACCACGTGCTCGTCGCACTCGGCGTGCAAGGCAATCCACGGCTGGAAGTCGCGGTTGGCTTCGCGCTTGCCGAGCAACGCGTCACGGGCGTTGACCATCAGGTTGATCAGCACTTGTTCCAGTTGATCGACGTAGCCGCGCACCTGAACCTGGAAACCGGCCTCTTTGATCCGCAGCTCAACGCCTTTGCCGCGCAAGCCTTCCGACAGCAGCGACAGCGTGCCTTCGATCGCGTCCAGCGGATTGAACGGATGTTGTTCGATTTCCGAGCGCCGCCCAAACACGCGCATGTGATCGACCACCCGCGCTGCGCGTTGCACTTGCGCGTCGATGCGATTGAGTTTGTCGGTCAGGTAGTCGATCTGCACATCGCCATTGCTCAGGCGCTTGAGCACATTGACGATGGCCATGCGCATCACATTCAGCGGCTGATTGATTTCGTGGGCAAGCCCCGTGGCCATTTCGCCGAGGGTGGCCATTTTTGCGCTCTGCGTCAGTTGCTGCTGCGAGCGCCGCACTTCGGTGTTGTCGCGGCCCACCGCTTGTACTTCGACCAGCGTGCCGTGCTCATCGAACACCCCGCGATCCGACCAGACCCACCACGCATGTTCACGGCCGGGCAGGCGCAGGTTGATTTCAGCCGTGCTCACGGGCAGTTCCGGGGTCAGTTGCGCCAGACGCTGGACGAAGGCTTCGCGCTGTTCATCCGACATCCAGCTGCCCAGGTTGACCCCGGGCAATTGCGCCGGCGTGCATTCCAGGTAGGTCGCCAATGGCCGGTTGCCGAAGGTCAGGGTCAAGTCCGGGCGATAACGACAAATCATCGCGGGTGAGTCTTCCACCAGAATCCGGTAACGCTCTTCGCTGGCCTTGACCTGTTCAGCGGCGAGGGTCGCGTCTGTCACGTCCAGCCACAGGCCGACGGCTTCCACCGGCAGGCCGAGGTCATCGCGCAGCAATTTGGCCTCGTCGAGCAGCCAGTGCACATTGCCCTGGCGATCGAGCACTCGATAGCGCGCACTCACCGAACCTTCGCGCAACAACTGCCGGGTGCGTTCGAAATAACGCGGACGGTCTTCGGGGTGCACATGTTCAACCAGTCGACCGTCTTCACAGTCGGCGAGACTCCAGCCTAAAAGCGCTTGCAGGCTGGCGCTGAAAAAGCTCGGTTGCAGCGCGCCTTCCGCATAGCGCTGTACATAAATCACAGCGGGGGAACTGGCGATCAGATTGTCCAGCCGCGCATGGGCGGCGGCCGCCTGTTGTTGCTGATTCTTGATGTCGCTGATGTCGAGCATGAACCCCATCAGCCGACGTTCGGCGCCGATGCCCAACGACCGTCCTTGCAGGCGATACCACAGCGGCAGCGCTTGATCGGCGGTTTGCCAGCGCACGCACAATTCCAGTGGGGTGCCTTCATCCTGCAAGGCTTGCAGGTGGCTGCGCAGTTCATCGCGGTCGGCGGGGTGGACCTGATTGAACCAGTCCTGAAGCGGTAACGGCGCCGTGGGCAAACCCAGGCTCTGCGCCAGTGTCGGAGCCAGTTGCACCTGATTGCTGGCGCTGAACACTTCCCACCAACCGGTGCCGAGCAACGCTTGCAGGGTTTCCAGGCGTTCCAGCTGTTGCTGATGACGATGCTCGCGCAGCCGTTCCAGTAACGGCGCCGCCACGGCAGCGGCGAGTAGAAGCCAGTCGTGATCGCTGAGGTCGGGCGCCTGTTGCGGCGCGTTATAGTCGGCGCACAACAGCCAGGCAGCCACGCCCTGCGCGTCGCGATAGGGCACGGCAAACCCTTCGCTCGGACCGAAAATGGCGCTCAGGCGCGGCTGTTCGCTGGCCAGAAAGCGCTGCGGTGACGCACCGTTGAGGCTGTCGAGGCCGGTGCCCAGTTGTTGCTGTTCACGCCACAGTTGCGGCGCGTTCAACCCTGCGTAGCGCTGATGAATCTGCCAGCCCAGACCTTGCTCATCGAGCAGCGCCACTGCCAGACAAGGGATGTGCAGATGCTGACTGAGGCGCTGCAATTGTTCGCCCAACACCGTTGGCAGACGCGCGAGGCTGCACAGGCGCAATTGATCGCGAACCTGCGTGGCCAGTAATTGCGCCTGCTCGCGGCTGCGTGCCTGGCGCCGTTCGCCGAGCAAGTCGCCGATGTCGAGCATCTGCAACAGCCAGCCGTCGCCCTGCGCCTGCAGCCAGCCGCGCAAGTGCAGTGGTGGGCCGGCCAGGCTGAAAAAATCCAGATCGAGCAGTTGCCCTTGCCAGTCCGCCGGTTGGCCTTCGACGGCCAGGCCGCTGTGCGGCAACAGGTAATCGAGCAGGTGCGCGGGCTGCGTACGGGTCATGCGCTGCGCAAGTAAATGCCGTATCGGCCCGCCCAAGTGATTGACCTGGCCGTCGCCGTCCAGATACAGCTGCAGGCCGACGCTGGGCAGCAGCGGACTTAGCTGGGGCTGGGTGGTGCCGGTAGGGCGATTGAGCAGGCGGCTGAACAGCTTGTCACCGGAACTCAAAATTGCAGGCTCGACGAGGCGCGCAGGGTCGCGGGCAGGCGCGGCACCGTGCCGACGCCCGGCAGCACCAGAAACGGCAAGGCCTGATTCAATTTGCTCGTGGGGTAATTGATGGTCACCGTCAGCAAACCCCCGGTGAAGGTGATGGTGCTGTCGGTGGCGGCATTGAAGTTCAGAGCGTTGGGCAGCCAGGCCAGTTGCCGGGTCAACTCGGTGCGCGCGTTCGCCGTGATGGCGGTCGAGTAATTGGCCGAGGCAGGGTCCAGCGCCACACTGCGGCGCACCGCTTCAGAGGTGGACTCGTTGAATGACTGCATCAACAACAGCGGCAGGCTGTAACTCACCAAGCCATAAAACACAGCGAAGAAGATGACGAACACCAAGGCGAACTCGATGGCGACAGCGCCTTTTTGCTTGCGGGGGAGGCCGGATTTCATGAGTGCGTCTACCCTGACAATCACTACGTAATATCAGCATAGAATCATTCGGCCAAAACGGACGGTTTTTACCGCATGCACAGCTTTGTCCTGCTGATCTGGCTGACGTTGTGCGCGGCGCAGGATGCCCGGCAGCGCCATATCGCCAATGCGCTGACCCTGGGAGTGGGCGGGTTGGCGGCCATCTATGTTCTGGTCACCGGCCACACCTGGCTGGGCGCCGACGCGGCGCAGGGCGGCTGGGCAGTCATCCTCGCGCTATTGCTGACATTGCCCGGCTATGCGCTGAAGCGTTTCGGCGCCGGCGATGTGAAATTAATGACAGCTTTGGGCCTTGCGACGGACGGTACTCATCTGCTCGGCGTGTTTATCGGCGCGGCACTCGCCAGCGTCGTCTGGCTATTGCTTGCGCCAAAACTCTGGCTGCATATGCGTCAACGGCTTAGCGATCATCTTCGATTTATGGCCCCTGAAAAGTCAAAAAAGCTGCCATTTGCGCCGTTCGTGCTCGTTGGCATGCTCCTGACTTTGCTTTGGATCCATTAGTCGTCCGGTGCCACTACTGCTATGTACATAGTCGGAAAGTGGGTCTACTTTCAAATCAACGGTTGTACAGCTTCGCGCTGTCAGTACAGGAACGGTCAGCCTTTGGCCTGGGCATGGAGTAGCAAGTGAACAAGCTTACGTCTGCTGTAAAAGTTCTGGTGGTCGATGATCAGCCGCTGATTGTCGAAGAACTCTGCGAATTCATCGAGAGCAGCGGTTACCGCTGTGTGCCGTGCGAATCGAGCCAGCAGGCGATCGAACAATTCACTCAAGACCCTGCCATCGGCCTGGTGCTGTGTGACCTGCACATGCCGGACATGGACGGCATTCAACTGGTGCAGGAGTTGCAACGCCTGGCAGGCAAGCAAAGAATCTTCGAAGCCATCATGCTCACCGGGCGTGCCGACAAGCAGGACGTGATCAAAGCGTTGCGTGCCGGCATCGCTGACTACTACCAGAAACCGGTCGACCTCAACGAACTGCTCGAAGGCCTGCGTCGTCAGGAAGCGGTGCTGCAAGAACGGCAGAAAACCCTGCAACTGGGGCATTTGAATCAGAAGCTGCAATACCTCTCCGAGTCGATCGACGACCTCTACCAGGACCTCGACAAAGTCCGCCGTGGCCCGGCGCCAACTAGCGATGAGGCGCCCGTTGAGGGCGAAGGCGTGGAGATCCCGGCGATCTTCAATCAGTTGTCGCCGCGTCAGCTCGATGTCGCGCGGTTGGTGGGCAAAGGCCAGACCAACTACCAGATCGCCTGTGAGCTGGGGATTACCGAGAACACGGTCAAACTCTACGTCTCGCAAGTGCTGCGCTTGACCCACATGCATAACCGCACTCAATTGGCCCTGGCGTTATCGCCCAGCAACTCTGGCATGCGCCAACGAGTGACAGCGCACTAACTCAATTGACCCCGGCCACCGCCGGGGTGCCAACCCTCAACCGCTATGCGCCTTGGCCTTGGGAAACAGGTTGTCCAGGGTTTCCAGCAGGCGCACGTGATAGATCGGCTTGCGAAACAGGTCCAGTACCTGCAGGCGCAACATGTCGCTGACATCTTCCATGTCGGCATGCCCGGACGTCACGATCACCGGCAGATGCTGGCGCGAGGTATGTTCACGCAGGCGCTTGATCAGCGACATGCCGCTTTCCTCCGGCATGCGCAGATCAGTGATCACCAGCGCGATATCGGGGTGGCGGGTGAGATGGTGCAGGGCCAGTTTCACCGACGTCGCGGTATGACAAGTAAAGCCTTCGCCCTCCAGCAACTCCGCCAGCTCCAGCAGTGCGTCCTCTTCATCGTCGACGAGGAGCAACTGCTGGCGAGAAGTGTGTGGAGAGTTCATAGGCAACACCTGCAATGGACTGAGTGCTGACGTTAGAACCCAATGGCCGCATTGACAAGTTATCGGTCCGATCAGGTGAGTGCAGTCTGGATCCGGGTCAGGATCGCGGTGACCTGAGTGCCGATGCCGTTGCCGAAGGCTGCGATCACCAGCGCCACGAGGCCGACCACCAGCGCGTATTCGATGGCGGATGCGCCCTCGGTGTCTTTGGCCAGGCCTTTGAAGAAGGCAACTTGCGATTTGATTTTTTGCGCAATGTGGGAATACGACATGAGGACTCTCCTTGAGCACGCCAGGTGTTGCGCGTTCGCAACATGATTTCCCTGTGCCAGCATCAGCATTGTCGGCATTCCCCGGCCCTACAACTGTAAGAACGAATTAACCAGAAAGTATTAGTTGGCGTAATTACATTAAAAAACCATGTTTGGCGCTTTAGCCTCCTACTTTCGTTGGATATTTCATCGCTGTTAATGGCGTTTTGTTCGCGCTGGACTACCGTCAAATAGCGAAATAGTTACTTGTTCATAGCTGCCTGATTGCGAATTTATCTCGTTGGAAGTTACGGGTCATTGCAAAAGACAGAACGCGCAGCGGGAAAGGGAGAGCCGTCATGAACAGTCGCGTCACTCTGGGCCTGGCCGGATTATTTCTGCTGGGCGCGATCATCGCCGGATATTGGGGGCTGACGTTGAGCCGCCAACCGGCCGTCGAACCTGTTGCCGCACCGGTTGCGGAGACGTCAGTGGTACCCGCCGCCGCACCGGCGCCCCCTGTTGAAGATCCGACACGCCAACCGGTGGTGGTGTTGCTGCGCGACATCGCGCCCTTCGTGAAAATAACCGCGGCGGACGTTGCTGTGGAAAAACTGCGCACCGCTCCTGCCGGCAGCCTCGCCACTGTCGATCAAGTCATCGGCCGTACGCCATGGCGGCCGTTGAGCGCCGGCAGTTGGCTGAGTGAAGAAAGCTTCGAACCGGGCAGCCAACTGGCGCGAATGATTCGCCCCGGTGAGCGTGCACTGGCGGTGGCCGTGGATGAAGTGATCAATGCCGGCGGGCAACTGGCGCCGGGCGATTACGTCGATGTGCTGCTGTTTTTGCGCAAGGACGAAAACAATCCACAGCCGTCAGCGCAGTTGGTGGTGCCGGCGGTGCGCGTGCTTGGCGTTGGCAGCCAGATGGGCCTGACCAATGACGGTCAGCCCACCAGCCCTGCGCGCAGCGACGATGAACGACTCAAGCAGGAACAACAACGAATGGCTGCGCGCAGCGTGATTCTGGCGGTGCCGGAACCGTTGCTCAGCCGCTTGATGCTGGCGTCCGGCAGCGGCGTTTTGCGCCTGGCGGTGCGCAGCGCCGATGAACAGCAACTGGCGAAATACTGGGCCGGTGAAAACGATGTCGCCAGACAGCTCGATACGCCAAGACGCGAGTTGATCGAGTTCAGCCAACTGTCACTCTCGCCGCCGCCCCGACCACTCGCCGTGGCGGGTCAGCCGACGGCGCGCAAACCGACCGTGGAAGTCATCCGCGGTGCCGAAAACGCTCAACCCACTCCCTGATTCGAGCAAGGACGCCTTTACATGCGCATACGCTTCACGCCCCTGTTCAACGGCTTGCTCCGGGCCTCGCTGCTGAGCGTTGCTTCGATCGGCAGCGCCGTCGCCGCTGCCAGCAATTGCGCCGCGCTCGGCCCTTTGCCGGCGGCTCTGGAAGTCGGTGAAGGTCTGCAACAGGCATTGCAATCACCCGTGGCGATCACCCGCGTGGCAGTGGGCGATCCGAAAATTGCCGACGTGCGCGTGACCGGCGATCAAGGCGTGTTGCTCACCGGCGTTGGGCCCGGCGCGACCACGCTGATGATCTGGACGGCCTGTGCCAGCGCGCCGCGTCAGAGCATGGTGTTTGTGCAGGGCAAGGCCAGTGCGGCAATGACGGTCTCGTTGCCGGCGACTGATGACCCGACTCTGCCTTCGCAAGTGCAGACTGATATTCGCTTTGTCGAAGTCAGCCGCACCAAACTCAAAGAGGCCGGCACCTCGATTTACGGCAAGGGCTCGAACAACTTTCTGTTCGGCGCACCGGGCACGGTGCCAGGCAGCGGTGTCAGGCCCGGTTTGGTGCCGAGCGTAGCGCCGAGCATTCCGCTGGCCAACGATGTGTTCAACATTGTCTGGGGCGGTGGCAGCAGCAAATTCCTCGGCATCGTCAATGCGCTGGAAGGCAGTGGTTTCGCCTACACCCTGGCGCGGCCGAGCCTGGTGGCGTTGAGCGGGCAGAGCGCGAGCTTCCTCGCCGGTGGCGAAATTCCGATTCCGGTACCGAGCGCCAACAGCAACAGCTACTCCATCGAGTACAAGGAATTCGGCATTCGCCTGACCCTGACGCCGACCGTCGTTGGCCGCGACCGCATCGCCCTCAAGGTCGCGCCGGAAGTCAGCGAGCTGGACTACAACAATGGCGTGACCATCGGCGGCACCACCGTGCCGGCGTTCACCATCCGCCGCACCGACACCAGCATCTCGCTGGCCGATGGCGAAAGCTTTGTGATCAGCGGTTTGATCAGCACGCAAAACGCTTCGCAGGTGAACAAGTTCCCAGGGCTTGGCGACATCCCGGTGCTCGGCGCGTTTTTCCGCAATTCGTCGATCAATCGCGAAGAGCGCGAACTGCTGATGATCGTCACCCCGCACCTGGTCCAGCCATTGGCAGTCAACGCGCCGTTGCCTTCGCTGCCGGGCGAAAAACTGCGCAACTACGACCCGAACTGGTATCGCCTGTACTTCCTCGAAAACGGCAACTTCGATAAACGCAGCGGGTTATCGCAATGAGCCAGAGCCTCAGTCAGACCTTTCTCGCCATCACCCGCAACGACACCGATCTGGAGTGGTTGCAGGGCGCGTTGGCGCCGCTTGGCCAAGTGGTCAGCGCCGGTGGCGGCAGCCTTGACGAGTTGCTCGCACTGGTCGACGTGACCTTCGCCAGCCTGGTGTTCGTCGGGCTGGATCGCGATCATCTGGTGGCGCAGAGCGCGTTGATCGAAGGCGTACTTGAAGCCAAACCGATGCTCGCCATCGTCGCCCTTGGCGACGGCATGGACAATCAGTTGGTGCTCAACGCGATGCGTGCCGGTGCGCGGGATTTCGTCGCTTACGGCTCGCGCTCCAGTGAAGTCGCCGGGCTGGTACGGCGCTTGAGCAAACGTCTGCCAGCCGTCACGCCGAATACCCAACTCGGTGGTCTGACCGTGCTTTATGGCGTGCAAAGCAACGCTGACGGCGCACTGTTGGCCAACCACATGGCGCTGGTGGTGCAGAAGAGCGGACAGCAGACGTTGCTGCTCGATCTGGGCTTGCCGCGCGGCGACAGCCTGGCCCTGCTCGGGCTGGAAAGCTCGTTTCATTTCGGCGACGCGCTGCGCCACTTGCGCCGGCTCGATGCAACGCTGATCGACAGCGCCTTCACCAGCGCCGAGGCAGGCTTGCGCATCCTTGCTTACGCCGGTTCCGACGAGCCGCTGGAGCGCACCAGCGCCGCCGAGTTGTACATGTTGCTCAGCGCCTTGCGCCAACATTTCCAGCACATTGTCGTCAACCTCACCGGCCAGCCCGACAGCGAAGCGCTGCGCACGTTTGTCAGCCATTGCGACAAGCTGCTGTGGTACACCGATCAGAACGTCCTCGACTGTCGGCGCAATCTCGCGGTGCTCAATCTGTGGCGCGAGAAAGGCATGAAACTCGACCATGGCCGGCTGCTGATCGACCGCTATTTGCGCAACGTTGCGCCGGATTCCGAGACCCTCGGCAAGACCTTCGGCCTGGAAGTGATTGCCGTGCTGGCCTACAGTCCGGAAGTCCGTCTCAACGCGAAAAACCAGGGCGTAACCCTGTTCGAACTGGCCCCGCGCGAAGCCATCAGCCAAAGCCTGCGCACCCTCGGCGAACGTCTGGCAAAACGCTCTGAGGGCTTGGCCAAACCCAAGGCCAACTGGTTCAACCGCCTGCGAGGCACTTCATGAACGGCGAGCAACTGTTCGGCGGCCCGCAGCGCTCTGCGAGCGGCAACACCGACCACGATGGCCTGAAACTGGTGCTGCACCGCTACATCATCGACGCCATCGAAGAGTCGGGGAAAAACCTGCTGGAAGGCTCGCGGCAGGTGCTCTCGCAGTTCGTCATCGACAAAGTCGCCGAATACATCGCGCGCCTGCACCTGGCGATTTCCCGTTATGAAATGGAGCGTCTGGCTGAAGAAATCGTCGACGAGCTGACCGGTTTCGGCCCGCTCGAAGTGCTGCTGCGCGACAGCGCCGTGACCGAGATTCTGGTCAACGGCCCGCACCGGGTGTTCATCGAACGTGACGGCGTATTGCACTTGAGCGACCTGCGCTTTATCGATGCGCACCATGTCGAGCGGGTCATGCAGCGCATTCTTGCGCCACTCGGGCGACGTCTCGACGAATCGTCGCCGATGGTCGATGCGCGCCTGCCGGATGGCAGCCGGGTCAATGCGATCATCCCGCCGATTGCCCTCGACGGGCCTTGCCTGTCGATTCGCAAGTTTCGCAAGGACATGCTCAAAAGCACCGATCTGATGGCGATGCAAACCATCGATCAGGCGATCTACGATTTCATCGAAGAGGCGGTGGGCAAGCGCTGCAACATCCTTATCAGCGGCGGTACCGGCACCGGCAAGACCACGCTGCTGAACATTCTCAGCCAATTGATCAATCCGCACGAGCGTCTGGTAACCATCGAAGACGTCGCCGAATTGCAGCTCGGCCACCCACATGTCGTGCGCCTGGAAACCCGTCCGCCGAATGCCGAAGGTCACGGCGAAGTGAAGGCCAGCGATCTGATCCGCAACGCCCTGCGCATGCGCCCCGACCGGATCATCCTCGGCGAGATTCGCGGCGTCGAAGTGGTCGATGTGCTGACCGCCATGAACACCGGCCACGACGGTTCGATGAGTACCGTCCACGCCAACAACGCGCAAGACGCCTTGCTGCGTCTGGAAACCCTGGTCGGCCTGACCGGCCGCACCATCGCCGAACGCACTTTGCGGCAGATGATCTGTGCTGCCCTTGATGTGGTGATTCAACTGACGCGCATGCCTGATGGGCGGCGCTGCGTCAGCGAAGTGGTCGAGGTGGTCGGCGTGCGTGACGACGTCTATGTGACCAATACGCTGTTCCGCCTCGACCGGCGCACCGGCTTCGGTTTCCTGCGCGAAGCGGTCAACCCGGCGGGCGACAAGCTGCGTCGCGAATCTACGCTTGCGCACTGAGGGCCACGGCATGCTCAAACCGTTGCTGCTGTACCTGCTCAGTCTGGCTTTGCTCGGGCAATCCATGCGTTTGTTCTATAAAGCATGGCGTATGAGCGGCGTCACTCGGGTGATGGAACGATTGAATGAGGGACAGCCGCAGGACCCCTTGCCGAGACCCGGTTGGGCGGGGCTCGAACGGGCATTCTTGCGCGCAGGCCTGGGACGTCCGACCGAGCGTCTTGGTGCATGGATTTTGCTCTGGATGTTCGCCGTCGTGCTCAGTCTGGCGCTCGCCGGATGGATTGGCGTACTGGTGATGCTGGTGCTGCCGCCAGTGGCCGTGCGGTTGTACGTCAACTGGCGTTACCAACGGCGCTTGCGGCGGATGATCGAACAACTGCCGCAATTGCTCGACTACACCGTGCGCAGTCTGAAGTCCGGACGGACCTTGGCCGACGCGGTGCTGGGCGGCATCGAGACCAGCGAAGATCCGCTGAAAAACGCCATGGGCCGGGTGCAGCGCAATGTGCAGTTGGGCGTGAGCCTGCCGGATGCGGTGTCGGACTTGGCGGAGCTGTACGAGCGTGATGAATTCCGTTTGTTCGCCCTCGGCCTCAAGGTCAATCACCGTTACGGCGGCAACGCCAGCGAGCTGCTGGAAAACCTCATCAAGATGATCCGCGAGCGCGATCAGGCTTCGCGCCAGTTGCGTGCCATGACCGGTGAAACCCGCCTCACCGCGTGGGTACTCGGCTTGCTGCCGATTGTCATGGCCGGTTATTTCCTGATGGCCAATCCGATTTATCTGGTCGCCATGTGGCATGACCCGTCCGGGCAGCGAATGCTGGCCACGGCGTTCGGCATGCAGGTGATCGGCAGTCTGTTGCTCTGGCGGATGTTGCGCAGCCTATGACCACACCCTTGATGATCAGCGCGTTGTTTCTTCTCGGCGCCGCCGCGTTACTCCTCACCAGCCTGCTGGAACAGCGCCGGCGTGCGCGGCAGATCAGTCGTCGGCTGGAGGGTGATCTGCTTCGCGAAAACCGTTTCGGCAACCTGCTGCAAGTGCTTGGCGACAGCAAGGTCGGTCAACGCAGCGTCAAACTCGATAACGAAACCCAGTCGCTGCTCAATCGGCTCGGCTGGCGCAGTGCGCGTCAGCGTTCGTTGTTCGCGGCCTGCCAGATTGGCTCGCCGCTGTTGCTGCTGGCGCTGACGGTGTTGCTGCAATCGGTGTTTTTCCCGGCGGTGGAAAAACAGTGGATCGCGCCGTTGTTTGCGCTTGGTGTTGGCTATCTGTTGCCCAAGCGTTTGCTGGTGATTGCCGTGGCGCGTCGGCAAAAACAACTGGCCAGCGAGATCGGCACGTTCATTCCGCTGCTGCGCATCCTCTTCGAATCCGGCATGGCCGTGGAGCAGGCGTTGCGCGTTCTCAGCCATGAAGGTCAGGCCTTGTTGCCGGTGCTGACGTATGAATTGCGCCTGGTGCTGAGCCGTGTCGACTCCGGCCTGGAGTTGGGTGAAGAGCTGAACAAAGCCACGCAGTTGCTGGCGGTGGATGAGTTCACCGACACCTGCGTGATTCTCCAGCAGTTGCTGTATCAGGGCGGCGGGGCGATGAAGTCGCTGCTGGCGCTCAAGCAACTGCTTGATGACCGGCGCCTGACGCGTCTGCAGGAATACATCTCCAAAATGTCCGCAAAAATGTCCGTCGTGATGATGCTGTTTCTCTTCCCGGCGTTATTGATTGTTCTGGCCGGCCCGGGCTTCACCGCCCTGGCGAAAGCGCTGGGAGCCTAGAGGGATCGTGATGAAAGCAATGATTGCAGGTGCGTGTTTTTTGCTGCTCGGCGGTTGTGCCAACACCGGACAAACGCCGTGGGATGCGCTGACCAATTCGGCCAGTTGTGGCAAGTTGAGTTCCGATCAGCAACTGTCGCTGAACCTCGCCGATGACATGGCCAACGATGGCAAGCTGCACGCCAGCCTTGCGAATCTGCAAAGCCTGCCGGACAACATCGCCGACGTGCGTCTGCGCAAGGCCAAGGTCTATCGTTTGCTCGGGCGCAGCGAGGCTGAGCCTTTGTATCGCAGCCTGCTCGGTTCGTGTCTGGCGGCCGAAGCCGAGCACGGTCTGGGGCAACTCGCTGCGGCCAAATCCGATTACGGTCAGGCGCAGGCGCATTTGCAACGCGCCGCGCGGCTGGCACCTACCGACGAGAAAATTCGCAATGACCTTGGCGTGGTTTACCTCAATCAACTGCGTATCGAAGATGCGCGTTTCGAGTTTTTGACCGCCATGGAGCTCAAGCAGAGCGATCAGTTGGCGGCGCTGAATCTGGTGACGTTGCTGCTGTATCAGGATGACTGGAACCGTGCTGCCGAACTGGTCAGCCGGCTTGGTTTGAGTCCTGCGCAATTTAGCGAAGCGCAAGGTCGCGCGGAAAAGCTCAAGCTGCCGAACCGATCCACTGTCGCCGTCACGGCGATGCTCAAGTAAGGAGCGCGATGATGAAAGCCATCCTTGTCTGTCTGGGCCTGCTGACCTTGCCGCTGACCAGTCACGCCATCGACGCCGGCCCCGCCTCGGCCCAGCAACAGGAAACCGAGGGCTGGTTGCAATTGCAGGCGCGCAATAAGGTTGCCTCGCCGAAACCGCAAACGGTGACTTCGACCGAGCGCGAGTTGGCCATGCAGCGGTGGTTGAAAAGTTATCAACATGAGATTCCGCAGTTTTTCGATCAGGAGCAGGGGGGTAAGGTCGACAGCGGTTCCGGCAGCGGCGGTTGACCTATGTAGGAGCTGCCGAAGGCTGCGATCTTTGCTCTTTTTGGAGGGGAACCGAGTACATATCCGTTGCTGCGGTAACGGCCGCTCTGGGTTCCGCCCTTACGGCGGGTCACCTTTTCCAAACGCCGAAAAGGTAACCCAAAAGGCTTGCTCCTACGTACGGCCCGCTCGCTAAAGCTCGGGGTTCCTTCGCTCCGGGATCGATCCGGGGAGCATCGCCTACGGTTTGCTTCGCTGCACCTCCTCTCGATGTGTTTGGCTGCGCCAAACGGTCGCTGCGCTCCCACCCCCGAATCAATCCCTCCACTCAGCCTTCCGACGTCGCCCGTGGATCAAGATCAAGATCAAGAGCAGCAGCCGAGCTAACGCTCATCCTGTTGAGTGGTGAAAAGCAAAAGCGATGCGCGTTCTGCCCTCGCTTTTTGTAGGAGCTGAGCTTGCTCGCGAAGGCGGCCTACCGCCCAACCCATTGCTTGCAGCCAGCATGCAATCCCTGTGGGAGCTGGCTTGCCAGCGATGGCGGCCTGACGGACGACCATTTTCTGCCTGGATGAACCCAGTCCAACTGTAGGAGTGAGCCTGCTCGCGATGGCGCCTACCGGCCAACCGATTGCTTGCAGCCAGCATGCAATCCCTGTGGGAGATCAAGATCAAGAGCAGCAGCCGAGCTAACGCTCATCCTGTTGAGTGGTGAAAAGCAAAAGCGATGCGCGTTCTGCTCTCGCTTTTTGTAGGAGCTGAGTTTGCTCGCGAAGGCGGCCTACCGCCCAACCCATTCCTTGCAGCCAGCATGCAATCCCTGTGGGAGCTGGCTTGCCAGCGATGGCGGCCTGACACCCAACCAATCTCCACTGATGTACACGGCGCTGGCGATTCAGCAAATCGTCATGCTGGCCGAACTGGCGGTGAGCCGAGCACTCGACCGGGTTGACCCACAATCCTGAACCACCCCTGTAGGAGCTGCCGCAGGCTGCGATCTTTTGATCTGGCTTTTTAAAAAACAACGTCAAAAGATCGCAGCCTGCGGCAGCTCCTACATTGGTCGCGGTCATTGTGGGAGCCGGGCTCGCCCGCAAAGGTCCCGCCGGCCACCGAATCATGTGGGTGTTTAAAGTTATTCCAAAATTGACGAACCTTCCCACAAGCTTTTCAGGTTGTCCGTCAGACGTGCGCTCTCTAGTCTTGGGTCGTCGCTGCCATTGCAGCGGCCAAGTGTGGAAACCTGAAATTCAAGTAGGCGAAAGCCTGGCGTTCATTAGGACGTGAAGGCTCCAATAAAACTCTGGAGCTGAGCATGCATAACGATAACTCCGATTCAAAACTCGACACTGCTGCTATGCCACGCGAAGACGCCATCCGCACCGACGATCAAGTCAAAAACCGCGAAGCCATAAAACGCGCCCTCGACTTCTACCTGTGCCCCACCCCTTCAAAACCTTACCAGCCGAGCACGATGTTCCTCGTGCAGCCAAACATCGACACCGAAAGCCTGCTCGCCCACGCCTGTGAATCGCTGGCGTCGGCCAACGTCATGGCCAGTGATTTTGCCGACCAGCTCAGCCGCCCGCAGCGCAACACGGCGCTGGCGATCCAGCAAATCGTCATGCTCGCCGAACTGGCAGTGAGCCGGGCACTCGATCGGATTGACCCGCAATCCTGAACCACCCCTGTAGGAGCTGCCGCAGGCTGCGATCTGTTGATCTGGCTTTTTAAAAAACAACGTCAAAAGATCGCAGCCTGCGGCAGCTCCTACATTGGTCGCGGTCTTTGGGGGCTCCGGGCTCGCCCACGCTTGTGAGTCCTTGGCCAGTGATTTTGCCGACCAGCTCAGCCGCCCGCTCGATCAGGTTGACCCACAATCCTGAACCACCCCTGTAGGAGCTGCCGCAGGCTGCGATCTTTTGATCTGGCTTTGTAAAAAAACAACATCAAAAGATCGCAGCCTTCGGCAGCTCCTACAGGGGAGGGTTTTAGAGTTGGTAGCTGAAGCTGATGCTGTAACGCGGCCGGCGGTTGAAGGTGTCGAGCGCTTCGTCGGACATGGCTTTCGCCGCTTCCAGGGCGATGTTGTAGTACTTGGCATCGCCAAAGCGCAGGCCGATCGCTGCCGATGACAGGCTGTTGGCTTGTACCGGCAGTTCATTGAACCAGCTGCGCGAGCGGTCCAGCACAACATACGGCTGCAGAATCCTCACCCAGTTACCGTCGCGGTTGAAGCTGTAGTTGACCTCATACGCCACGCCCCAACCCTTGTCGCCGGACGCCTGATCATCCGGGTAACCGCGACCGAAATTCTGCCCGCCGAATACTGCGCGCTCGCTGTCGGGCAAGCTGTCGTCGCTCCAGTACAGCGCCGCCGACAACACGCCCTGCCAGTTGTCGAAGAACTTGTCGCTCTGCACCCCGGACAGGCGCACGCGGAAGAAGTCCAGATCGATGGCGCTGTTGTTGGTTTTTGCGCCCATGCTGTCCAGGCCCTGATACACGCCGCCACTCAAAATCCGCAGTTGCCGGGCGTCGGCTTTGCGCCAGTCGCTTTCGAAGGCGAGGGCGCGGATGTCGGTGCGCTCTTCGACGCTCAGCGGGTAGCCGATGACGTTGTAGCGGGTCTTGTCGTTGACCGCATACAGCCGCGAACCGGCGGTGAGCAGTTCGTTGGAGGCGGCAATCAATGGCAGGGTGAAGCCGATCGAATAGCGGTCGTTCTCGCGATGTGGTTTGAGCTCCAGGCCATTGTTGAGCAGCACGTTGGTGCCGGGGTCGGCGCGATAACGTGAAGCCGACAACGCCAGTTGCGCGCCTTCGTCGTTGAGGAACTGGTTGTAGTCCAGACGGTAGTAATGTTCTTTGTCGTCGCCCGGCGGAAACAGTCCGCTGAGGGACAACTGCTCGCCCATCGACGTCTGCGAATTGCTGCTGACACCCAGCAGCGCCTGCGTGCCGTTGCGGTTGTCTTCGGTGGTGCTCAGGGTACTGGTGAACGGCTTGCGGCTGGCTTCGGCCACCAGGGTCGTCGCGCCGTCGGTGGTGCCCGGTGGTGGCACTTGGGCCTGAACGGTCACCCCGGGGATGCGCGTCATCAGCGTGGTGTAGCGCTCGAACGTCTTGCGCGTCAGCGGCCGCTCGGCCTGCATTTTCGCCGCCAGTTTGTCGAGCAGGCCTTTGACCCGGCCGATGTCACCCTGGATCTGGATATCGCGGACATAGCCTTCCACCAGCACCACGCGAGCTACGCCGTCATCAAAATTCTGCTGTGGCAGAAATGCGTAGGAGAGCAGGTAGCCGTCCTGCTGATAACGCCGGGTGATGTTGCGCGTGGCTTCGATCAGGTCGGCGAGGCTGGTTTCGTGGCCAATCAGCGGTTTGTAATTGTCGGCCAGTTCGTTCAGTGGGTAGATCGTGCCGCCTTCGATTTGCACGGTCTTGAGGCTGATTTTGGTGCTCATCATCAACGGCTGCGCCGCAGTCGCACCGGCATCCGGTACTTGCACCGGGGCGGCGCTGGGGCGATAGGCGTCGGCCGGCAAGTTGGGCACGGGCAGGTTGCGGATGGTTTCGTTGCTGTTGAGGAAGCTGGGCAGGGTGTCGGCGAGGGCAGCGGAACTGAGGCTGAGGAACAGCAGGGACGCCATAACGCGCATAGGACACTCCATGGTCAGGTCGCAGCTCGGGGCTGTTTTTTCCTAAGAAAAAAGCGGAAGACTCGTGGGAATCTTCCGCCCTCAACCAAGCGTAGGCGCTGTAGGTGAGGCCGTCGAATCGGCCAGGTGCAATTTAGCGTTTGTTGCCACCAAGGGCGCCGGTTAGACCACCGAGCACACCGCCCAGACCACCACCGGTGGTGCCCCCGCTGGCACCGCCGTTGACCAGCCCGCCGACCGCGGTGACGGTGCTGCCGACGTTGGTTACCAGCCCACCGACGGCGGTAGTAACCGGATTGTTGGTGGCGGCAATCGCGCCACCGAGGTTGCCCACCGCACCGCCAACCTGGCTGGTGAGACCGGCGACTGGCGAGCCGATACCGGTGGCGGCGCCCAATTGTTGGGTCACGTTGGTGACGCCGCTGGTAACCGGGTTCAGCGCTGTGCCCAAAGTGGCGCCCACGGTGGCCAGTGGTGAAGTCGTAGCGGTGATCGGTGAGCCCGAGCCGCCCAGCACAGTGTTCAGCGAAGCGACGGTATTACCCAGACCGACAGCGCTGACGCCGCCGGCGCTGACCACGCCGTTGGTGTTGCCGGCATTCAGGCCTGCGCCGACGTTGACCACTGCACCACCGACAGTTTGCAGCAGACCGGTGCCGCCGAGGCCACCACCGAGGCCTCCGCCAACTCCGCCGCCAGAGCCGGAACCAGTGCCGTTGGATACCAGACCTCCAGCCTTGCCGACCGCAGTGCCGGCATTGCTCAGCGCTCCGCCGAGGGTGTTGGTCAGGGCATTGCCGTTGCCAGCGTCAGTCACTTTGTCACCCACGCCGTTGACGGTATCGCCGACTTTCTGAATCACACCTTTGAGCGGATCGCCCAGACCGGTTGCGCTGCCGAGTTTGTCGGTGGTGCTCTCCACCATGGCGATCACTGGCACCAGGCTGCCGCCAAGTTTGTTGGTCAGTTGGCTGGTCGGGCCATTGGTCAGGGTGGTGTCGAGGGTATTGCCAAGCATGGTGACTTTTTCGCCGACGCCGTCGAGCAGCGGCGCCACTTTGGTGACCACGCCACCGACCACGGGAACACTGCCGGTCGCCGTCGCCAGTTTGCCGCTGAGATCGGACACGCCGTTGCCGACATCGGTGACCACTCCGCCAACCGATGCAACCGTAGTGGTCAGGCCTTTAGGATCGGTCGCCAGTTTGCCGATGCCGTTGGCCACGCCGTCACCCAGGGTGGTGACCACGTTGCCAGCAGTGTTGGCGGCGCTTTGCACCACGCCACCGACCACCGGAACGGTGCTCAGGGAGTCGCCGATCTGGCCAACGCCATCGCCGACGCCGGCAACCGTGGTGCCGACATCCTGCACCAGCGTGGTGGTCACCAGCGGTGTCGGGGTTGGATTGGTTGGGTTGGTCGGATCGGTAGGATCCGTCGGGTTGGTTGGATTGGTCGGATCAGTTGGGTTGGTGCCGCCAGTGCCGCCAGTACCACCGGTTCCGCCGGTGCCTGCGGTATCACCGGTGCCGCCAGTACCACCGGTTCCACCTGTGCCAGCAGTATCGCTGGACGGCGCAGAACTGCCGGAGCTGCTGTGATGGCCGCCACCGCCGCTGCTGCAACCGGTAAGGCCGAGGGAGAGAATCAATGCCAGCGCGATTGCTGATTTGCACCACACGTCTTGAGTTTTCATGATTGAGATTCCTTGCACCTGTCGCAACGTTCGTTGCCTTCGATGGCCTGCCGATCTGTCGCCGGCAATGCCTCGCCCGTTGCTGCAATCTCAGCCGATGGTGCGAATCCCACCATTCTCAAGTTGGTATTAACGCCTTTATATATAAGGCGCAGTGCAACGCCTAAGGACTAATACCCAAGGTATAAACGCGCAAAAAAAAGCCTTGAAAATCAAGGCTGGGTGTTTTCCATCGGCCGGGGCAGGGTGCGGAAAAACTTAAGTGATATACACACAATTAACAGGTCAGCCGCGTCACTCTTCCGATGGCTTAGGTAAAACCTGTGGCGAGGGAACAAGCTCCCTCGCCACAAAGTGCTAAGTGGTGGGATCAGGCAATCGGCTGCCATTGGCCGACCATGTGTTCCAGATCCTTCGCGCCGATCAGTCGCAATTCACCGCTGGACCCCGGCGCACTCGCCAGTAAAGTCACCTCACTCGGCAGCCGCACCGGTTTGCGAAAGTGCACCGTTATCTCGACGTTGGCCTTGGGCAAATGATCGGCCAGCGCGGCGAGTGTTCGAGCCTTGTTCCACAAGCCATGGGCAATCGCCGTCGGAAAGCCAAACAGTTTGGCGCTCGCCGCACTGAGGTGGATCGGGTTGTAGTCGCCGGAAACCTTGGCGTACTGCCGTCCGATGTCCGCCGGGGCTTTCCAGTGCGCCACTTCCACCAGCGACTGCGCAAGTTCCCAGGCCTGCTCGACGGCCTCGCCCTCAAGCTTGACGCCGCGACAAAGCATCTGGCTTTCGGCCTCCCACAACGGCCCGAGTTGATCGTCCAGCGTGGTCAGCAGATCAAACGTCGCGCCTTTGGGGTGCGGTTGCAGGTTATGCACGCGCACGCTGACCTGCGCTCGACTGATCGCGCCCATTGGCCGCAACACGCGAATGCGGTTGCTCAGGTGAATCAGCCCCAGCAGCGGAAAGGGAAAGTCCTTCGCGGTGAGTAATTGCATTTGCAGGGCGAAGGCGAGGATGTGTGGATACGTCGGCGGCAGCAGGCCATCGTCGGCAAAGCCACAGACTTTGCGATAGTCCGCCAAGCGCTTGCCGTCGACGTCGACCCAACAGCGCAAGCCGCTGTCGGGCAGTTGCGTGCCGGTTATTTTGCGTCGTGTCGCGGCCCGCGCGTACAGCCCGGGCAGACTCGGTTCACGGTCCAGCGTGTGCCATTCGATGCTCATGCTTACGCCCCCAGAACACTTTGCCCACAGACCCGCAACGCCTGCCCGGTGAACGCGCCGGTGCCCGGTTGCGCCAGCCATGCGACAGCCTCGGCAACGTCTTGCGGCAAGCCACCCTGGCCCAGCGAACTCATGCGGCGTCCGGCTTCGCGCAGGCCGAAGGGGATGTGTGCGGTCATCTGCGTTTCGATGAAACCCGGCGCCACGGCGTTGATGCTGATGCCGCGTGGCAGCAGTGTCGGCGCCCACGCCTGGGCCAGGCCGATCAAGCCAGCCTTGCTCGCAGCGTAATTGGTTTGCCCACGGTTACCGGCGATGCCACTGATCGAGGCGAGCAGGATCACCCGCGCGTTGTCGCGCAACGTGCCGCTGTCGAGCAGGGCTTTGGTCAACACTTGCGGGGCGTTGAGGTTGACGGCCAGCACTGCATCCCAGAATTCCGGGGTCATGTTAGCCAAAGTCTTGTCGCGGGTGATCCCGGCGTTGTGCACCAGAATGTCGAGGCCGTCGGGCAACTGTTCGATCAGTTGGGCGCCCGCGTCTTCGGCGCAGATGTCGAGGGTGATGCTGCGTCCGCCAAGCCGTGCGGCGAGGGCATCGAGATCGGTTTTCGCCGGCGGCACGTCGAGCAGGATCACCTCGGCGCCGTCGCGGGCCAGGGTTTCGGCGATGGACGCGCCGATGCCCCGCGCTGCGCCGGTGACCAGTGCCTTGCGCCCGGCCAGTGGCCGCGTCCAGTCGGTCACCGGCGTCGCGCAGGCGGTCAGGCGAAGCACCTGTCCGGAGACGAACGCACTTTTCGGCGAGAGGAAGAAGCGCAGCGGGCCTTCGAGTTGATCCTCGGCACCGTCACCGACGTAGATCAATTGCAGTGTGCCGCCGCTGCGCAATTCCTTGGCCAGCGACCGCGAGAAGCCTTCCAGCGCTCGTTGTGCGCTGGACGCAAACGGATCGTCGAGGGTTTCTGGAGCGCGGCCGAGAATCACCAGATGCGCGCTGTGCTCAAGGTTTTTCATCAACGGCTGAAAGAATTCACGCAACTGTTTGAGCTGGTCGGTGTGCTGCAACTCGCTGGCGTCGAACACCACGGCCTTGAGTTTCGGACCGTGGCCGGGAATCCATTCGGTGGCGCTCGCGGGCTGCTCGCCATAGCGGTAGATACTTTCGGTCAAACGGTTGGCGAAGGCACTGACGCGTTCGGCCAGCGGCCCCCCGCCAATCAGCAGCGCGCCTTCCACCGGCCGCAGGCGTCCGGCCTGCCAGCGCTCCAGTCGCACCGGCGACGGCAGGCCCAGTGCCCCGACCAGGCGATGGCCGATGGACGAGTTGGCGAAGTCGATATAGCGGTCAGACATGGAACGCTCTCCAGAAGTTGGGGTTCAAAGTGTGGACTACCGACGGCAATCAATCGTTCGATCCACGCAATAAGGCCTACGCTAGAACAGCAGAGTAGACCACCGTCCCTGTGGGAGCGGGCTTGCCCGCGATGGCGGAGTTTCAGCCACTGAAGATATTGGAGGTTCTGGCCCCATCGCTGGCAAGCCAGCTCCCACAGGGTTCTATGTGAAATTTGAAAAGGAGTCATTCATGAGTCAGCTGCGCCGCGTCGCGATCATTGGCGGTAACCGTATCCCTTTCGCCCGCTCCAACGGCCCGTACGCTACGGCCAGCAATCAGGTGATGCTCACCGCCGCCCTTGAAGGCCTGATCGAACGCTACAACTTGCACGGCCAGCGCATCGGCGAAGTGGTGGCAGGCGCGGTGCTGAAATTGTCACGGGATATGAACCTGACCCGTGAATGCGTGCTCGGCTCGCGCCTGTCGCCGGCCACCCCGGCCTATGACATTCAACAGGCTTGCGGCACGGGGCTTGAAGCGGCCCTGCTGGTGGCCAACAAAATCGCCCTCGGGCAGATCGATTGCGGCATTGCCGGCGGCGTCGACACCACCTCGGACGCGCCGATCAGCGTCAGTGAAGGCCTGCGCAAAATCCTCCTGCAAGCCAACCGCGCGAAGACCACCGGCGACAAACTGAAAACCTTCCTGCAACTGCGCCCGAAACACCTGATCCCGGAATTCCCGCGCAACGGCGAGCCGCGCACCGGCCTGTCGATGGGCCAGCATTGCGAGCTGATGGCGCAAACCTGGAACATCCCGCGTGAAGAGCAGGATCAACTGGCCCTCGACAGTCATCACAAACTGGCCGCGTCCTACAGCGAAGGCTGGCACAACGACCTGATGACTCCGTTCCTCGGCCTGACCCGCGACAACAATCTGCGCCCTGACCTGACCCTGGAAAAGCTCGCTTCGCTCAAGCCAGCGTTCGAAAAAAGCGCCAAGGGCACGCTCACGGCGGGCAACTCCACGCCGCTCACCGATGGTGCTTCAGTGGTGCTGCTCGGCAGTGAGGAATGGGCCAGGGAACGCGGTTTGCCGATCCTTGCGTATCTGCGCGATGGCGAGGCGGCGGCGGTGGATTTCGTCAACGGCGCCGAGGGCCTGCTGATGGCCCCGGTGTACGCGGTGCCGCGCTTGTTGGCCCGCAACGGGCTGACCTTGCAGGATTTCGATTACTACGAGATTCATGAGGCGTTCGCCGCGCAGGTGCTGTGTACGTTGAAAGCCTGGGAAGATCCTGAATACTGCAGAGCCCGCTTGGGCCTGGAGGCGCCGCTGGGTTCGATCGACCGCAGCCGCCTCAACGTCAAAGGCAGTTCGCTGGCGGCAGGGCACCCATTCGCCGCTACGGGGGGACGTATCGTCGCCAACCTGGCCAAACTGCTCGATGCAGCAGGCAAGGGCCGAGGCCTGATTTCGATCTGCGCGGCAGGCGGCCAAGGCGTCACCGCCATTATCGAAAGATGAATCGGACCTGTGGGAGCGGGCTTGCCCGCGATGAGGCCATCAGATTCGATCTCTGTATTGACGCTGCCACAGCCATCGCTGGCAAGCCAGCTCCCACAGGTTTGTAGGTCTGTGCCTGAGGACGCGTACCGGCGGATGTCAGATTCTGTCGCAAATGCCCTCGACGGCCGATAACAACAATCAAGGCCGGCTCGGCTATGATTCGCAACGGTCGATTTTTTCGGCACAGTGTGTGCATTCACAGGTTCACAGGTCGGCAACCCTTCCCCGAGATGCGAGGATTGCCGTATAACGAGTGACATTCGCGTGTTTGGTAATAAAGGACCCACAATAAAAGCTGATGAAGACTCCAAAACGCATTGAACCGCTGATCGAAGACGGTCTGGTTGACGAGGTGCTGCGACCACTCATGAGTGGTAAAGAAGCAGCTGTTTATGTGGTGCGCTGCGGCAACGAGTTACGTTGCGCCAAGGTCTACAAGGAGGCAAACAAACGTAGTTTCCGCCAGGCAGCCGAGTATCAGGAAGGCCGCAAGGTGCGTAACAGCCGTCAGGCGCGCGCGATGGCCAAGGGCTCGAAATTCGGTCGCAAAGAGACCGAAGACGCCTGGCAGAACGCCGAAGTGGCGGCGCTGTTCCGTCTGGCTGGCGCCGGTGTGCGCGTGCCCAAGCCGTTCGACTTCCTCGAAGGCGTGCTGCTGATGGAACTGGTGGCCGACGAATACGGCGATGCAGCGCCGCGTCTCAACGACGTGGTACTGGAGCCGGATCAGGCCCGTGAATATCACGCGTTCCTGATTTCGCAGATCGTGCTGATGTTGTGTACCGGTCTGGTGCACGGTGACCTCTCGGAGTTCAACGTGCTGCTGACACCGACCGGCCCGGTGATCATCGACCTGCCACAAGCGGTCGACGCTGCCGGCAACAACCACGCGTTCAGCATGCTTGAGCGTGACGTTGGCAACATGGCTTCGTATTTCGGTCGCTTTGCGCCGGAGTTGAAGAAGACCAAGTACGCGAAAGAAATGTGGGCGCTGTACGAAGCCGGCACCTTGCACCCGAACAGTGTGCTGACCGGCGAGTTCGACGAGCCGGAAGAGCTGGCGGATGTCGGCGGCGTTATCCGCGAGATCGAAGCGGCGCGACTCGACGAAGAGCGCAAGCAGGCGATCCGTGCGGCGGACGACGAGCCAAAAGGCAAGTCCGAGGAACCGCCTCCACCCCCGTGGATGCAGTAACCGCATAAACAAAAACCCGGCCTCGGCCGGGTTTTTTGTCTTCAGAACACCACTAATCCCTTGTAGGAGCTGCCGAAGGCTGCGATCTTTTGATCCTGGCGATCGATCAGAAACACGATCAAAAGATCGCAGCCTGCGGCAGCTCCTACAAGGATCGTATGTGAGTACCTTACGCAACACACACCTGATTATTACGGCCCGGTTGATCTCCGATTTCGGCGCATTCCTCAACATGGTCGCGCTGGCGACTTACGTCTATTTGCTCAGCAACAGCGCCATGAGCGTCGGCATTTTCCTCGCCAGTCGCGTCGGCGGGGGGATTGTTGCCAGCCTGATCGGTACGCGGTTCTACCGCCGCTGGAATGGCCGGCTGCCGTTGATTGCGTTCGATCTGTTGCGCGCCTGCCTGCTCGGTTTGCTGCTGATCACCCCGGTCAGTCAACAAGGGCTGTTGCTGCCGGTGATTGCCTTCGGCCTGGGTTTTGGCAACTCGATGTTCGCCATTGGCCTGAACAGCCAGTTACCGAGTTTGATCCCCGCCGATCAATTGCTTAAGGCCAACGCCTGGATCACCTCGGCCTCTTCGGCGGCAATGGTCGGTGGCAGTCTGGTCTCGGGTTTGCTGGTCGCAGCGTTTGGTTTTGAAACGGTGTTTGCACTGAATGCGCTGACCTATGTGTTGGCGGCGCTGTTGATTGTGCCGCTGCGCTTCGATGCTCCGACCGTCCATGAAGAATCTGCACGCGGCGAATGGTCAGTCCTCAAGCAAGGCCTGCGCGCGACGCCAGTGGTTGCCGCCATGCTCGCGGTAACGATGGCCGACACCTTGGGCAGCGCGGCGCACAACGTCGGTTTCCCGATCCTCTCTAAACTGCTCACACCTGATTCGGCGAGTACCACGCTGGGCCTGATGCTCGCCGTGTGGGCCAGCGGCAAACTGCTCGGCGCGCGCATCGCCAGCCGCCTGAAAGGCTCGGGCAACATCAACCTTGAACGGCGGTTTTTCTTCGGCGTGGCGCTGATGTCCTGCGGCTTTATCCTGATGTTCCAGCAACACAGCCTCTACGGATTGCTGTTGTTCTCGCTGCCGGCGGGGTTGGGTGACGGCTTTTCCGAAGTCGGCCTGATGTCGCGCCTGCAACGTGAGCCGGAGCATTTGCGCTTGCCGATTTTCAGCTTTTTAACCCTGCTGCAAATGACCGGGTTTGGTATCGGCATGCTGATCGCTGCGCCGTTTTACGCGTGGTGGACGCCGGGTGCCGTGGTCCTGTTGTTCCACGGCATTCCGCTGTGCACCTTGCTCACGGTGAAAATGCTCGCCTTCAAGCGCGAGCGGGTTGCGCGCAGCAGCCCGACGCCAGTTCCTTGAGGATCGGGCAGTCCGGGCGATGGTCGCCGTTGCAGTGTTCGACCAGGTCTTGCAGGGTGTCGCGCAACTCGCCGAGTTCGCGAATCTTCTGGTTCAACTCGTCGATGTGCTGACGCGCCAGCGCCTTCACATCGGCGCTGGCGCGTTGGCGATCCTGCCAGAGGGTCAGCAGTTTGCCGACCTCTTCCAGAGAAAAGCCGAGGTCACGCGAACGCTTGATGAAGGCCAGGGTGTGCAGGTCATCGTCGCCATAGACGCGATAGCCGCTGTCGGTGCGATGGGCCGCTTTGAGCAAACCGATCGACTCGTAATAGCGGATCATTTTCGCGCTCAGGCCACTGTGTTTGGCCGCTTGACCGATGTTCATCGGTGCTCCTCCAGATCCTTGGGTTTCCAGGTTTTCAACAGTAGCGCATTGCTCACCACGCTGACGCTCGACAGCGCCATCGCCGCCCCTGCCAGCACCGGATTGAGGAAGCCGAACGCCGCCAGCGGAATGCCGATCAGGTTATAGACGAAGGCCCAGAACAGGTTCTGACGGATCTTCGCGTAGGTCTTGCGGCTGATCTCCAGCGCCGCCGGAACCAGCCGTGGATCGCCGCGCATCAGGGTGATACCCGCTGCGTGCATGGCGACATCGGTGCCGCCGCCCATGGCGATGCCGATGTCGGCAGCGGCGAGGGCCGGGGCGTCGTTGATGCCGTCACCCACCATCGCGACCACGCCGGTTTTTTTCAGCTCGGCGACGGTGGCGGCTTTGTCAGCCGGGAGGACTTCGGCGTGGACATTGCGGATGCCCAAGGCTTCAGCGACCACGCGAGCGCTGCCACGGTTGTCGCCGGTCAGCAAATGGCTGTGGATATCTCGCGCGGCGAGTTGTTGCACCGCTTGCAGGGCGCCGGGTTTCAAGGTGTCACCGAAGGCGAACAAACCGAGCACTTTCGCGTGAGGACTTTGCTCGATCAACCACGACAATGTGCGGCCTTCGGCTTCCCAGGCTTGAGCGGACTCGCTCAGGTTGCCGGCGCTCAAACCACTTTCTTCGAGCATCCGCCGATTGCCCAGTGCCAGACGTCGGCCATCGAGATTGCCAGCGATGCCGCGACCGGTCAGCGACTGGCTGTCGCTGACATCGGGCACCTGCAGATTGCGTTCTGCCGCCGCATCCAGCACGGCTTTGGCCAGTGGGTGCTCGCTACCGCGTTGCAGCGCGCCAGCCAGCGTCAGCAGGGTATTTTCGTCGCCATCGACCGCACTGAGGTGGGCGATGCGCGGCGTGCCGGAGGTCAGCGTGCCGGTCTTGTCGAACACCACGCTGCTGACTTCATGGGCACGTTCCAGGGCTTCGGCGTCCTTGATCAGAATGCCGTGGCGCGCGGCGACGCCGGTGCCGGCCATGATCGCCGTCGGGGTGGCGAGGCCGAGCGCGCAAGGGCAAGCGATAACCAGAACCGCAACCGCATTGATCAGTGCGGTTTCCAGCGGCGCGCCGTACAGCCACCAGCCAATCAACGTGGCCAGCGCCAGTACCAAGACCGTCGGCACGAAAATCTGACTGACCTTATCCACCAGTTTCTGGATCGGTGCTTTCGCTGCCTGGGCGTCCTCGACCAGACGAATGATCCGCGCCAATACGGTTTCGGCGCCGAGCGCCTGAGTGCGTACCAGCAGGCGACCTTCACCGTTGATCGCGCCGCCGGTGACTTTGTCGCCCGGTTGTTTCGGCACCGGCAGACTCTCGCCGCTGATCAGCGCTTCGTCGGCGTGGCTCTGACCTTCGATGACTTCGCCATCGACCGGGAAGCGTTCACCGGGTTTGACCAGCACCAGATCGTCGAGACGCAGGGCGCTGATGGCGACGTCCTGTTCGCGGCCGTCGATCACTTGAATCGCCCGTTCCGGCCGCAAGGCTTCGAGGGCGCGGATGGCGCTGGCCGTCTGGCGTTTGGCGCGGCTCTCAAGGTATTTGCCGAGCAGTACCAAGGCAATGACCACCGCCGACGCTTCGAAATACAGATGCGGCATGCGCCCGGCGGCGGTGGCCCATTCATAAAGGCTCAAGCCATAACCGGCGCTGGTGCCGAGGGCGACGAGCAAATCCATGTTGCCGGCACCGGCCCGTACGGCTTTCCACGCAGCCACGTAAAACCGTGCACCGAAGATAAATTGCACCGGCGTGGCGAGGACGAATTGCGCCCAGGCCGGCAGCATCCAGTGAATGCCGAACGGTTGCAGCAACATCGGCGCCACCAGCGGCAAGGCCAGGGCGATCGCGCAGATCAGCGCCCAGCGTTCGTGCTTCAGCTTCTGCTGTTGGTTATCGGTTTGCGGGTGTTCGGCTTGCCAGACGCTGGCGGAGTAACCGGCCTTGCTGACGGCGTCGAGCAGCGTCTGTGAGTCGACGTGACCCAGCAATTCGAGGTGCGCACGTTCGTTGGCCAAGTTGACGCTGACGCTTTTCACGCCGGGGACTTTGTTCAGGGCCCGCTCGACGCGACCGACGCAGGAAGCGCAGGTCATGCCTTCGATGTTCAGTTCGATAGTTTGCTGCGGGACGCTGTAACCGGCGCGTTCGACCGCTTCCATCAAGGCCGCAAGGCTGTCGCCGGGCGCCTGCACTCGGGCCTGCTCAGTGGCGAGATTGACGCTGACGGCACTGGCGCCGCTGACTTTGCTCAAGGCGCGCTCGACGCGCCCGGCGCAACTGGCGCAGGTCATGCCGGCAATCGGCAGATCGAACGTGATGGAATCGGACATCGGTCGTACTCCCTGTAGTAGATGCCTACAAGGATCAACCTTGCCATGCGGGCAAGGTCAAGCGCCAATCTTCTACCTTCAATGCGCAGACATTTTCAGGTGAAATTCATTGTGGCGAGGGGATTTATCCCCGTCCGGCTGCGCAGCAGTCGCTATCGGTCTAGCTGAAAAGAACAGGGCCGCTTCGCAGCCCAACGGGGATAAATCCCCTCGCCACAAAGGCCTGCGCACAATCTGGATTTTCTTAGTATTCGAGATCGGCGCGTTTCAGGTAGACGCCTTCGGAATTCATCGCCAACCGATACTTCAACACGTCACCGGCATGCAATTTGATCTCCTGCGAACCCGGCGCGAGCATGCCCGGATTGCAACCGGCGACCTGGCCCGGCAGCAACTTCAAACGCAGCGACACCGTGCCCGGCGGCAGGTTGAAGGAAATGCTTTGCTCCTGCAGCAGTCGCGCCGAGAGCTGATCCTGGATGTACACGCCGATCTCGCAGGAGGTCGACACTTCCAGGCGCTCGCGGGAAATGATCAGCACCGCGTAATCCTCGCCGGCGGCTTGCGCTTGGGGGAGGGCGGCAAAAAGGCTGAGGAAGCCAAACAGGCTGAAAACTGACCAGCGCATGGCTGAATCTCCTGAATTCGAGTCATTGATGCACGCAGCTTGGCCGAGCGCGGCGCCGATTGCCAGCCCGGCAGTTTATTCAAGAACTTGACCTTGCCATCGTGGCAAGCTCGACACTGCCGGCAACCTCACTCAAAGGAGTCATTCCATGCAAGTGTTCAACGTTCAAGGCATGTCCTGCGGTCACTGCGTCAAAGCCATCACCAACGCGGTGCAGGCCAAGGATCCGGCAGCCAGCGTGCGGGTCGATCTGGCGGCGAAAGAGGTTGGCGTTGAAAGTGCGCTGAGTGCCGAGCAGGTGATTGAGGTTATCAGCGACGAGGGCTACGCCGTCAAACTCGCCTAGAAGCAAAAGATCGCAGCCTTCGGCAGCTCCTACAGGAGACGCATTCATGTAGGAGCTGCCGAAGGCTGCGATCTTTTGATCCTGCTTTTTTAATTGTTAGCGAGCTATCGGAATGTTCAAGGCGTCCAGCCGCAGCTAGACTGTCGGGCTGCCGACTTGCCTACCTGGATGCCTGATGAACTTCCGTACCATTCTGATTCTCGGTGCCTTGACCGCCTTCGGGCCCTTGGCCATCGACTTCTATTTGCCTGCATTTCCCGCGATGGCGCTGGCCTTCGGCACGGATGAGAAACACGTGCAGATGACCCTGGCGGCGTATTTTGCCGGCCTGTCGATTGGTCAACTGGCGTATGGCCCGGTGGCGGATCGCTTTGGACGGCGGATTCCGCTGCTGGTCGGTCTCGCACTGTTCACCCTGGCATCCCTGGCCTGCGCCTATGCACCGAACCTGGAATGGCTGATTGGTGCGCGCTTCGTGCAGGCGCTGGGTGGCTGTGCCGGCATGGTGATTTCCCGGGCAGTGGTCAGCGACAAGTGCGATGCAGTGGGCTCGGCGAAAGTCTTCTCGCAACTGATGCTGGTGATGGGCCTGGCACCGATTCTGGCGCCGATGCTCGGTGGTTTGCTGGTCAACACCACCGGCTGGCAGTCGATCTTCCTGGTGCTCACCGGGTTCAGCGCTTTGGCCGGCCTCGCGGTAGCGCTCGGTCTGCCGGAAAGCATGCCGGCACACATGCCGCGTCAGCCGTTGTCCGGTGCATTGCGTCAGTACGGACGCCTGCTCAAGGATCGCGTCTATCTCGGCCATGCCCTGACCGGCGGCATCGCCATCGCCGGGATGTTTGCCTATATCGCCGGCTCACCGTTCATCTTTATCAAGCTGTATGGCGTGCCGGCTGAGCACTTCGGCTGGCTGTTCGGCACCAACGCGGCGGGCTTCATTTTGGTGGCACAAGTCAATGCGCGGCTGCTGGCCAAGCGCGGTCCGGCGTTTCTGCTGTCGCGGGCGGTGTGGGTTTATCTGGCGGCGGGGCTGACCTTGCTGGCGGTCAGCGCGTTGCACACCGCATCCCTGTGGCCGCTGCTGATTCCTTTGTTTATCTGCGTGTCCAGCCTGGGTTGCATCAGCCCGAATGCGGCAGCCTGCGCGATGAACGGCCAAGGCGCGCGCGCAGGCAGCGCCTCGGCGTTGCTCGGCTGCATGCAATTCAGTGTCGCCGCCGGGGCTTCGGCGCTGGTCGGCGTGTTGCACGACGGCACCGCCGTGCCGATGGCCATCGTCATCAGCGTTTGCGGTTTGCTGGTGGTGTGCGTCGCGTTGCTCACCCGGCGCCTGCAAAATGCCCGGGCGCTGGCGCAAGCGCAGGCCGAGGCCGAGGCCTAGAAAACCTCAGCCGGCAGCGCGCTGTTGGCTGCGGTCGGGAATCTGATGGGGCGCGCAAAGTCGCGCTTCAAGGGTGCGAGTGAAGGCCAGTGCTTCGGCTTCACTGCGGAATGTCACGGCGTGTTGGTCCAGTCGAACCTGCCATTGAGACTTTGCCACTTCTTTTATCAGGATCTTCATTGCTGACCTCCCTTGCGTAAAAGATGTATCGCAGAGGCTTCGATTGTAGTCCTGAATACGATCGCAATTGTGACAAGGGTCAGCCATCTGACTGACGGCAAAAGGGGGCGCGCAGCCCCCGCCAGCCACTGTAGGAGCTGCCGAAGGCTGCGATCTTTTGACTTTAGAAACTTTCTAAAACAATTTTCCCCTTGGCCTTACCGCTTTCCAGCAACTCATGCGCCCGACGCAGATTGGCCGCATTGATCATACCGAAGTGCTCACCCACCGTGGTCTTCAACGTCCCGGCATCAATCAGCTCAGCCACACGATTGAGCAGCTTGTGCTGCTCGATCATGTCCGGCGTCTCAAACAGCGAGCGCGTGTACATAAACTCCCAGTGCAGCGACAGGCTCTTGCGCTTGAGCTTGATGATATCGAGCGACTTCGGATCGTCGATCAACGCCAGTTTGCCCTGCGGCGCCAGCGCCTCGACCAGTTGATCCAGATGCTGCTCGGTCTGGGTCAGGCTGGCGACGTGAGTGACGTTGTCGATCCCGGCGCGTTTCAGCTCTTCGCTCAGCGGTTGGCTGTGGTCAATCACCAAGTCGGCGCCCAACGCTTTGACCCAATCGCGGGTCTGCTCGCGGGAAGCGGTGCCAATCACCTTCAGCCCGGTCAACTGCTTGGCCAATTGCGTGAGAATCGAACCCACACCCCCGGCCGCGCCAACGATCAACAGGCTCTGGCCTTCATCGCTCTTGCCCTCGCGGATTTGCAGGCGCTCGAACAACAACTCCCACGCGGTAATTGCGGTCAGCGGCAGCGCAGCAGCTTCAGCAAAACCGAGGGATTTCGGCATATGGCCGACGATGCGCTCATCAACCGTGTGCAGCTCGCTGTTGCCGCCAGCGCGGGCAATGGAGCCGGCGTAGAAGACTTTGTCACCGGCCTTGAACAGCGTCACTTCACTGCCGACGGCTTTGACCACACCGGCGACATCCCAGCCCAGCACTTTCGCCGCGCCGTTTTCCGGCGCCACGTTCTGCCGCACTTTGGTGTCGACCGGGTTGACCGAGATGGCTTTGACTTCCACCAGCAGGTCGCGCGGGCCAGCGACCGGTTCTGGCAGTTCGATGTCTTGCAGGGCGTTGTCGTCGGTGATTGGCAGAGATGCGTAATAGGCAATGGCTTTCATGAGTGGCTCCGTACAGGTAATGGAAGAAGGAATCAGGCAATCGCGCCGAGGCGCTTGAGCTCGAAGTGTTCGATGGTCTGGCCGGCAGTGGCCTGGAAGTGCAGGAAGTGCGCGCTGGCGTTGTGCGCCTGGAGAATTTCTTCACTGGCCCAGTGTTCGATCACATAGAAAATCTGCGGGTCGGCGAGATCGCGGTGCAGGTCGTACTGGCTGCAACCGTCTTCGGCGCGGCTCGGTGCAACCAGTGCGCGCAGGCCCTGTTCGAGAAGATCCTGTTGGCCGGGTTTGGCGATCAGGGTGGCGATGGCGGTGAATGGCTGGGACATGCTCGGCTCCAGAGACGCGGGATGAATTCGATGGGCAGATGATTGGCTATTTCTCTGCAAGATAAAACCGGCTAAAAGAGCAGTCTCTTTCAATATTTTTTTGATAATCGAGGCTGGGAATGCTGCGTTTCGATGACTTGCAGTTGTTTGTCCGGGCGGCGGATCTGGGCAGTCTGTCGGCGGCAGCGCGGGTGATGGACATGTCCGCCGCCGTGGCCAGCGCGGCGTTGAAGCGCATCGAGCAGCAACTCGGCGCGCGTTTGCTGGCGCGTTCGACGCGTAGTTTGCGCCTGACCGCCGAGGGCGAAGGTTTTCTCGAATATGCCCGGGCAGCGCTGAGTAACCTTGATGAAGGCCGGCGTCTGCTGGCCAGCGGGCAGGATCAGGTCAGTGGGGTCTTGCAGTTGTCGGCGCCGTCGGACTTCGGTCGCAATTTGTTATTGCCATGGCTCGATGAATTTCAGCGCGAGCACCCGAAACTGACCGTGCGGCTGTTACTCGGTGACCGCATCGCCGACCTGTTTCGCCAGCCGGTGGACATCGCCTTGCGTTATGGCGAGCCTGAAGATTCCAGCCTGGTCGCATTACCCATCGCCCCGCATAACCGTCGCGTGCTGTGCGCCTCCCCGGCGTACCTGGCCCGTCACGGTGAACCGCGCCAACTCGAACAACTGGCTCAACACAATTGCCTGCTGTACATGCTCGGCAGCCGCGTGCATGACCATTGGAGTTTCCATGACGGCAAGCGCGAAGTCGGCCTGACCGTCAGCGGCGACCGCTTCAGTGACGATGCCGACGTGGTGCGTCTCTGGGCGGTGGCCGGGGCCGGGATCGCCTACAAGTCCTGGCTCGACGTGGGCGCCGATGTCCTCGCCGGTCGCCTGAAAGTGCTGCTGCCTGAACTGTTGTGTGAGCGCGCACCGCTGAATTTGTTGTGCGCCCATCGCGCTCAATTGAGTAAGCCGGTGAACCTTTTGAGGGAAATGCTCGCCAGCCGATGCGCTGAATTGAGTAGTCAATTTCCCGCTTTCTCGAAAGTTGATCATTAGTCGCAGGTAAATAGAGAAATTTCACTCAGCAACAATCACCACCTGCGCAGGCCCCGGCGCGGGACGCGGCAGGTAACACGCTTATACTAGCGACCGCCTCATGCCCGCACTGACACCCGGGCCTGCAGACCTTTGTGCCCAGTCGCCCGGGTTTGATTGACGGGCGCGCAACTGCCGCGATCGAGCGCCGCAGCAGGTTGCGTCAGTGGCCTGCGTGGCCCCGGTTCATGGCGTATTTCGCGTCTTGGCCGACGACTCATTACTGGTCAAGATGTCCGCGAGCAGTAGACGATACGATTCAACAGGGAGTGAATATATGGAACATGCACCTTGCATCAGCCAGATCGCCACGTTGCTGGCTGACCCCAAGCGCAGCGCGATGATGTGGGCGTTGATGGACGGCTCGGCCCGGCAAACCGAGGAACTGGCGTTGCTGGCGGGGCTGTCGCCGTCATCCGCCAGCGCTCACCTGACGCGGCTGGCCACGGGGGGCCTGTTGAAAGTCGAAATGCGCGGTCGCAAGCGGTTTTTCCGGCTCTCGGCTCCCGAGGTCGGGGCCGCGATAGAGGCGTTGGCGAGCGCTACCATCGCCAGTGCACCGCGCGACATCCCCGCCGTGTTCAAGCGCTCCACACCCATTGCCAGGGCGCCGGCAGCACCGTCGTCATTGTTGCGCGCACGTTTCTGCGATGACCATTTGGGCGGCACGCTGGCCGCCGATCTGTACCAGCGCCTGCTCGATGCTGGCTGGATCGAACAGATCGAGCAACGGGTCGTGGTCACGCTCAAGGGCTCGACGCAACTGGCCAAGCGTGGTGTGTTTATCCAGGCGCTGGCCCACCGCAATGTGCAAGTGGCTTGCGCCTGTCCGGACTGGAGCGAAAGACGCCCGCACATGGGCGGCACGCTCGGTGCGGCGTTGTTGCAGTTGTTCATGCAATCCGGTTGGCTGACCTTGCCTCACGATTCCCGTGCGCTGCAATTGACCGCCACCGGGCAGCGCGAAATCCATCGATTCGCCAAGGAGACCGAGCTGGAAATGGCGTTGTAGAGCAATCGTCGCGTCGCCCACGACTGCGAACAGGTCGCATCCAGCACGAGCGCCTGAACGCTATCGCGCACACTCGATCCGGGGACTTTTCGGATGGGGAGAGGCGGCATGGAAACTCGAAGCTTCAGTGCGGCAGAGCGGCTGGAACGCCTGCCGATCAGCGGTTATCACCGGATCATTTTCATCATCATTGCCTTGGCATTTTTCTTCGATTCGATGGACCTGGCGATGATGACGTTCCTGCTCGGCTCGATTAAGGCCGAGTTCGGTCTGAGCAGCGCGCAGGCCGGGCTGCTCGCCAGTTCGAGTTTTTTCGGCATGGTGCTGGGCGCGTCGCTGTCCGGCATGCTCGCCGACCGCTTCGGGCGTAAACCGGTGTTTCAGTGGAGCATCGTGTTGTGGGGCGTGGCCAGTTACCTGTGCTCGACGGCGCAAACGGTCGAGGCACTGACGCTGTTCCGCATCCTGTTGGGGATCGGCATGGGCATGGAGTTCCCCATTGCACAGTCGATGCTCTCCGAGCTGATTCCGGCGCAGCGGCGCGGGCGCTACATCGCGTTGATGGACGGCTTCTGGCCGTTGGGGTTTGTCGCGGCGGGCGTGCTCTCGTACTTCCTGCTGCCGCTGATTGGCTGGCGCGACATCTTTTTGGTGTTGGCGATACCGGCGGTGTTTGTGTTGGCGATCCGTTTTTTCATTCCCGAGTCGCCGCGCTGGCTGGAACAGGCTGGGCATGATGAAGCGGCGGACAAGGTGTTGAACGGCATCGAAGCGCGGGTGCGATCCTCGCTGGGTGGTGTGGCGCTGCCAGAACCGATTCGCTTGCCGCGCACCGTGACGCCGCCGGGCAACTTCTTTTCGGCGCTCAAGCAGATCTGGTCGCCGCAATATCGCCAGCGCACGACGATGATCTGGAGCCTGTGGTTTTTCGCCCTGCTGGGGTTTTATGGGCTGACGTCGTGGCTGAGTGCGCTGCTGCAACAGTCGGGTTTTGCCGTGACGCAGTCGGTGTATTACACGGTGCTGATTTCGCTGGGCGGGATTCCCGGATTTTTGATGGCGGCGTGGCTGGTCGAGCGCTGGGGGCGTAAACCGGTGTGCATCGTCACCTTGCTCGGCGGCGGGGTGATGGCGTTTCTGTATGGGCAGAGCGCGGTGTTCGGCGGCAACGTGGCGCTGCTGATCAGCACCGGGTTGTTGATGCAGTTCTTTCTGTTTGGTATGTGGGCGGTGCTTTACACCTACACGCCGGAGTTGTATCCGACTTCGGCGCGCGCGACGGGCTCGGGGTTCGCCTCGGCGATTGGCCGCGTGGGCTCGCTGCTCGGGCCGTTGGTGACCGGGTTGGTGTTCCCGATTACCGGGCAGGGCGGGGTGTTTGCGCTGGGCGCGGCGTGCTTCGCGATTGCGGCGGGGGTGGTGTGGTTGTTCGGGATGGAGACGCGGGGTAAAACCCTGGAGGAACTGACCGAGGTCGTCTGAAAAGATCGCAGCCTGCGGCAGCTCCTACAGGGTTATGTGTACACCTGTAGGAGCTGCCGAAGGCTGCGATCTTTTGCTTTTAGGGTTTTACCAGGCGCGCATCGAGGCTGTTTTGCGCCAGGCGCTTGGCCTGATCCTGAGTCATGCCCAAATGCTCATGCAGCGCATAGAAGTTCTCGGTCACGTAACCACCGAAATACGCCGGGTCATCGGAGTTCACCGTGACCTTCACGCCACGCTCGAGCATGTCGAGAATGTTGTGCTGCGACATGTGATCGAACACGCAGAGTTTGGTGTTCGACAACGGGCACACAGTCAGCGGGATCTGCTCGTCGATGATCCGCTGCATCAGGCGCTCGTCTTCGATGGCGCGTACGCCATGATCGATACGCTGGATTTTCAGCAGGTCGATGGCTTCCCAGATGTACTCCGGCGGGCCTTCTTCGCCGGCGTGGGCAACGGTCAGGAAGCCTTCGTGACGGGCACGATCGAACACGCGCTGAAACTTGCTTGGCGGGTGGCCCATCTCGGAACTGTCGAGGCCGACCGCGACAAACGCATCACGGAACGGCAGCGCCTGATCGAGGGTTTTCTCCGCTTCTTCTTCGCTCAAGTGGCGCAGGAAGCTGAGGATCAAACCGCTGGTGATACCCAGTTGCTGCTCGCCATCCTTCAATGCCGCGGCGATGCCATTGAGCACCACTTCAAACGGGATGCCCCGGTCGGTATGAGTCTGCGGGTCGAAGAACGGTTCGGTGTGAATCACGTTCTGTGCTTTGCAGCGCAGCAGGTACGCCCAGGTCAGGTCGTAGAAATCCTGCGAGGTGCGCAGTACATCAGCGCCCTGGTAATACAGGTCGAGGAATTCCTGCAGGTTGTTGAAGGCGTAAGCCTTGCGCAGGGTTTCCACGTCATTCCACGGCAGGGCGATCTTGTTGCGTTCGGCCAGGGCGAACAGCAGCTCGGGCTCCAGCGAGCCTTCCAGGTGCAGGTGCAGTTCAGCCTTGGGCAAGGCGTTGAGCCAGTCGTACATATTCTTTTCTCATCAGGTGCAATGGCGGCATTCTACAGATGCTCGCCGAAACAATTGGCAAAACCTGACCAAGCGATCCATCAAACGGCTTCCTGCTCACGGCGATAAGCGTAGGTATCGGCGAAGCGCGACAGCAGGAATTCGGCGCAAGTGGTCGTCGGATATTTCGCTGGATGCTGTGCGTCCTGACAACCGGGCAGGCATTCGATGCGCGTGTCCGGGTGCGGCTCGGCGAAGAACGGCATCGAATAGCGATCCACGCCCAGCGGGCTGATCACCCGGTGCGGGGTCGAGCGATAACGGTCGTTGCTCCAGCGCGCCATCATGTCGCCGAGATTGACCACGAAAGTGCCGTCGATCGGTGGCGCGTCGATCCATTCGCCTTTGACGTTTTTCACCTGCAGGCCGCCGGCGCTGTCCTGATAGAGCAGGGTGATGCAGCCGTAATCGGTGTGCGCGCCGGCGCCTTGCTGCTCGGCGGAGCTGGCGGTGTGGCGCGGGGGGTAATGGATCATGCGCAGCACGCTGACCGGATCAACGAAGCGGCTGTCGAAGAAATCGCGTTCGATGTCGAGGGCGAGGGTCATTGCGCGCAGCAGGGTTTGTGCGAGGGCTTGCATGTCGAGGTAGTGCTGCTCCATCAGCGCTTCCCAGCCCGGTTGTGCCGGATGGCGGTTGGGGCCGCGCAGCGGTTTTTCCGCGAGTACTTCGGGATGCTCGGCCGGCAGGTGCAGGCCCATGTCGAAGGTCTCTTTGAGGTCGCTGGGTTTACTCGGGTCGAGTTGCTCGGTGGTGATGGCGCCGTAACCGCGATGGTGGCGGGTCTGGGTGATGTCGATCTTGAGTTTTTCTGCGGCGGGCAGGGCGAAGAAGCGTTGGGTGTGATCGAGCACGGCGGCGATGCGCTGCGCTGAAATCGGATGACCCTTTATGTAGAAAAACCCCCATTCGCGGCAGGCCAGGTCGATCTGCTCGGCCACCGCAGGCCAGGCGTTTTCGTCGTCGGAATAGAGCGGGCTGATGTCGATGATCGGAAGCTGATCCATACACAATCCTTGAAAAGTACGGGAGATCGTTCCCACGCTCCGCGTGGGAATGCCTCAATGGACGCTCTGCGTCCGCTTTTGGCAGGGACGCGGAGCGTCCCGGGCGGCATTCCCACGCAGAGCGTGGGAACGATCTGGGTCAGGTGGGTTACTTCGGCATCTCGGCCTTCATGCCTTCAACGTAGTAGTTCATCGACGCCAGCTCCGCATTGGTCGCACTCACGCCCGCCGGGATTTTCTCGACGCCGGCCTGATCCTTGATCGGCCCGGTAAACGGCTGCAACGCACCGCTCTTGATGTCGGCAATGATCTGCTCGGCCTCGGCTTTCACCGGTGCCGGCACCAGATCGCTGATCGGCAGTTCAACCGTGCCTTCCTTCAACCCGCCCCAGTAATCCTGAGATTTCCAAGTGTGATCGATCACGCTCTGCGTGGCCTGAATATAGTGCGGCGCCCAGTCGTTGACGATCGAGGTCAGCACTGCTTTCGGGCCGAAGTGCGCCATGTCCGAGGCATAACCCACCGCGTACACGCCACGACGTTCTGCGGCCTGAATCGGCGCCGGGCTGTCGGTGTGCTGGAACACCACGTCGACGCCCTGATCGATCAACGCGTTGGCCGCATCCGCTTCCTTGCCCGGATCGAACCAGGAGTTGACCCACACCACTTTGATCTCGGTGCCCGGGTTGTATTTGTTCAAGGCCAACTGAATCGAGTTGATGTCGCGGATCACCTCGGGGATCGGGAACGAGGCGACGTAGCCGATTTTCTTGGTCTTGGTCATTTTGGCCGCGAGGAAGCCGCCGACGTAGCGACCTTCGTAGGTGCGCGCCAGATAGGTGCCGAGGTTCTTGTCCTGTTTGTAGCCGGTGGCGTGTTCGAAGGTCACCTTGGGAAACTGCTTGGCGACTTTCAGCGTCGGGTTCATGTAGCCGAAAGAGGTGGTGAAGATCAGGTCGTAATTGTCCTTGGCCATGTTGCGGATCACCCGCTCGGCGTCGGCGCCTTCAGCGACGTTCTCGACGTAGTTGGTGGTGATCTGATTGCCGAACTTCTCGGCGAGTGCCTTGCGCCCCTGCTCATGCTGATACGTCCAGCCGTGGTCACCGATCGGGCCGATGTAGACGAAACCGACCTTGAGCGGATCGGCAGCGCTGGCGCTCAGACTGATCCCCAGACCGAGGGCGGCGCACAGCAGTTTGTGCAGCGGACGTATTTGCATGAATTCGAACTCCATTTTGTTGTGTGTGGTCAGGGCCAATGCAAATTGCTGACCAACAGGACAACAAACAAAAAAGATCGCAGCCTTCGGCAGCTCCTGCATGGGAATGCGCAACCTGTAGGAGCTGCCGAAGGCTGCGATCTTTTCAGCGCCAGAACCAACGCAGTGCAAGTTCGCGAGTTCACGCCATTGCTTGGTGCGCTAAGGTGTAACGAAACGTTAGCGTCGCCCCGCAGTCAGTAGCTCATTCGCACTCTTCGGCAAAAGGCCCGTTATGCTCACCATCCTCAAGCAAGAAAGTTTTCTGCTACTGGCCGTCATCGCCGCGTGCGTCGCCTATCCGTTGGAACACTGGATGCTGCACAGCGGCCAGATCGTCGCGCTGACTGCCGGCCTGATACTGATCGCTTTCATCGTCGCCGCCTCGATGCGCGTCGCCCATCACGCCGAATTGCTCGCGGAAAAGGTCGGCGACCCTTACGGCACGATGATCCTCACACTCGCGGCCGTGCTGGTCGAAGTGGTGATTCTGGCAATCATGATGAGCAACGAAGCGTCGCCCACGCTGGTGCGCGACACGATCTATTCGGCGGTGATGCTCGACATCAACGGCATCCTCGGCCTCGCCGCGCTGATGGGCGGGATCAAGCACGGCGAACAGTCCTACAACGACGATTCCGCGCGCAGCTACAGCGTGATGATCCTCACCGCCATGGGCGTGTCAATGGTGGTGCCGGAGTTTATTCCCGAGGCCAACTGGAAGATTTATTCAGCGTTCACCATCGGTGCGATGGTGGTGCTTTACGCGCTGTTTCTGCGCATGCAGGTCGGCCCGCACAGTTACTTTTTCAGCTACAGCTACCCGGACAAACGCCGCAAGAAAGAACCACAGGACGCGCAGGTGAAAGCACCGAGCATCGGCCTGTCGATCGGCATTCTGGTGTTTGGCATTGTGGTGATCGGCGCACTGGCCGAAGTGATGTCGAAGACCCTCGATCTGGGCCTGGAAGGCACGGGCGCGCCGCCGGTGATCACGGCGATTCTGGTGGCGGCCATTTCAGCCGCGCCGGAGATTTTGACCGCGTTGCGTGCAGCGTTGGCCAACCGCATGCAGTCGGTGGTGAACATTGCGATGGGCGCGTCGCTGTCGACGGTGATTCTGACGGTGCCGGTGATGGAAGCGATGGCGCTGTATACCGGCCAGCCGTTTCAGATGGCGATGACGCCAGTGCAGACGGTGATGATTTTCCTGACGTTGATCGTCAGCGCGATCAACCTCAATGACGGCGAAACCAATGCCATCGAAGGCATGACGCACTTTGTGCTGTTTGCGACGTTCATCATGCTGTCCCTGCTCGGCCTCTAGCGCCGGATGATCGTTCCCACGCTCCGCGTGGGAATGCCGCCATGGACGCTCTGCGTGGGAACGATCATATGGGGAGGGGGATCAGGTGCCGGCGATCAGTTGGCGTGCCGCCTGGCTGTGATCGGCGATCAGGCCTTTGAGGTCAAGGCCTTCAACCTGGCCATCGACCACGCGCCACTTGCCGCCAATCATCACCCGATCCGCACGATCCGCGCCGCACAACAGCAGCGCCGAAATCGGATCATGGCTGCCGGAGAAACGCAGCTCATCGAGCTTGAACAACGCCAGATCCGCCTGCTTGCCCACAGCAATCTCACCAATGTCGGTACGGCCCAACAAGCTCGCCGAGCCCTTGGTTGCCCAACCCAGCACGCGTTCCGGAGTGATCTTCTCGGCGCCATAACGCAGACGCTGGATGTACAGCGCCTGACGCGCTTCGAGAATCATGTTCGACGCATCGTTAGACGCCGAACCATCGACGCCCAGACCAAACAGTGCACCGGCGTCAGTCAGATCAATACTCGGGCAGATGCCGGAAGCCAGACGCATGTTCGAACTCGGGCAATGGCAAATCCCGGTGCCAGCCTGACCCAGGCGAGCGATTTCGTCCGGATTGAAATGGATGCCGTGGGCCAGCCAGGTGCGCGGGCCGAGCCAGCCGACGCTGTCGAGATAATCGACAGTGCGCAGGCCGAAACGCTGCAGGCAGAAATCTTCTTCATCGAGGGTTTCGGCCAAGTGCGTGTGCAGGCGCACGTCGAGTTTGTTCGCCAGTTCAGCACTGGCCGACATGATTTCCGGGGTCACCGAGAACGGCGAGCACGGCGCCAGCGCGATCTGGATCTGCGCGCCGTCGCCACGCTCGTGGTACTCGTGAATCAGGCGCTGACTGTCGTCGAGAATCACCTGACCTTCCTGCACGGTCTGCTGCGGCGGCAGGCCACCGTCCTTCTCGCCGAGGCTCATCGAACCACGAGTGAGCATGGCGCGCATGCCCAGTTCACGCACGGTTTCGACTTGCACGTCGATGGCGTTTTCCAGGCCGTCCGGGAACAGATAGTGGTGGTCGGCAGCGGTGGTGCAGCCCGACAGCAGCAGCTCGGCCAACGCGACTTTGGTGGCGAGGGCGAGTTTCTCAGGTGTCAGACGCGCCCACACCGGGTACAGGGTTTTCAGCCACGGGAACAACGGCTGATTGACCACTGGGGCCCAGGCGCGGGTGAGGGTTTGATAGAAATGGTGATGGGTGTTGATCAGGCCCGGCAGGATCACATGCTCGCGGGCATCGAACACTTCATTGCACGGCGCCGACGGCTGTCGGCCGGCAGCCAGCACTTCGACGATGACACCGTCTTGCACGACTAGACCGCCACGGGCATCGAGCTCGTTGGAGGTGAAAATGGCGAGGGGATTTTTTAACCAGGTACGGGTCGCGGGCATGTTGCCGGCTCCTCTGAAAATGGGTTCAGGGTTGCCAGCTCAGTGATGCCCTGTCTGCTGATCCAGGGTCGCCGCGGGGACGAGGTGCGCAGTGTCAAACAAAACGCTGCATCGGGCAAGCCCAACCCGACAGGACAACATCACCAAAATACACAACCCAATGGCGATGTAATCCGACAACGCCCATTCCAACAAAATACGCAACCCTGTAGGAGCTGCCGAAGGCTGCGATCTTTTGATCTTTTTTTTTTACAATCAAAAGATCGCAGCCTTCGGCAGCTCCTACAGTTAGCCAGTCATGCAGATCTTCAGGGGATTCCGATTTCGCTGCTTACCAGGGAATCGTTTCACCCTTGTAATTGATGAAGTGATGCCCGCCCTTGCCGGTGTACGCATTCACCTGATCGATCAGCCCACGAGTGCTGGTTTCCACATCCAGATCCGCGCCTTCGCCACCCATGTCTGTCTTCACCCAACCCGGATGCAGCGACAACACGGTCATCTTCTGCTCGCCCAATTGCGTGATAAAACTGTTGGTCATCGAATTCAGCGCAGCCTTGCTGGCCTTGTACAGCGCCAGTTCCGGGGCGTCCGGCACGGTCACGCTGCCCAGCCCGGAACTCATGAACGCCAGCACACCGCTGCCGTCACGAATCTGCCCGACAAAACGCTGGGCCAGATTGATCGGCGCCACGGCGTTGGTGAAAAACAGCTGACCGACTTCGGCCAATGTCGCGCCGCCCGGGGTCTGATCGGCCGGGCCTTTGACCCCGGCGTTGACGAACAGCAGATCAAAGGTTTCGCCCTTGAGTTGCTGACTCAATGCGATCACCGCTTGCTGATCGTCCATGTCGAGCTTCTCGATCCGCACCTTGCCTAATGCTTGAAGCGCATCGGCATTGGCAGGATTGCGCACGGTGGCGGTGACTTGCCAGCCGTCGGCCAGCAGGGTTTTCACCAGACCGAGGCCAAGGCCCCGGGAGGCGCCGATGATCAGTGCGTTTTTTGCAGACATGAGGGGCTTCCTTGATGAATGAGGATCATGGATTCAATGGACAGGCCTGACCGAGCCGAAGTTGCAGCTCTTGCCGCAGTACGTCGAGTTCGCTCATGCGGGTTTCGATCAGTTGCAGTTTGTCGCGCAGCAACTGCGCCACGGCGTTGTCCGGATCGGGGGCGTTCCATAACGCCGCGACACTGTCGCCGATCTCGCCGAGGGTAAATCCCAGACGCTGCGCCGTTTTGATATAGAGCACCAGTTGCACCATCTCCGGTGGATAGTCGCGGTAACCGTTGGCGCTACGCTGCGCCGCAATCAACCCGCGTTGCTCATAGAAACGCAGGGTGTCACGGCTGACGGCGCTGGCCAGGGCTAATTCACCGATGCGCATGGCGACTCTCAAAAGGGCTATTGACCCTGGAGCATACTCCAGGCTTTAACGTACTTGCTCCCTGAATTTCTGGAGCAAGGACGATGTGGACTTCAACGCAATATCGCAACGTGGTGCGCGGCAGTGCCTGGTATGACTTGATCGTTACTGTGGCTTTTGCCACGCCGTGGAGTTTTGCGCTTGTGCACGGGTTGTTGAGTGCGCTGGATTTGCCCGGCGAATTGCCGGTGTTTCAGCCAGTGCATATGTTGATGGCGAATCTGTTGGGGTCGGTGGTGTGCGTGTGGGCGGTGCTGCGGATTCGTGATCCGCAGGCGCTTTATGGACGGTATGACGCGGTGGCGCGGTTTTTGTTTGCGGCTTGGCAGGGGTATGCCTTGCTGCACGGCGCCAGTTCGATTCTGCTGGTTTTCCTGGTCTTTGAACTGGCGTGGGGCATTGCTCAGGTGTTGCCTGTCAGGGCCTCATCGCTGGCAAGCCAGCTCCCACAGTGTCTGTGCCGTGCACAAAATTTGTGATCACCACTGAACCTGTGGGAGCTGGCTTGCCAGCGATAGGGCCATTGAAATCACCGCACTAATGCCCTGCCTGCCAAGGCTGCCCCAGCGAAACCGGTGCATACAACCGCGTACGCACCGCATCCCGCGACAACAACACCAACACCAAAATCGTCGCCACGTACGGCAGCATCGCCAGCAAACTCGACGGAATCGCCAGCCCCAACCCCTGCGCTACCAAATGCAGGATGCTGGCGAGGCCAAACAGATAAGCCCCCAGCAACAACCGCCACACTCGCCAACTGGCAAACACCACCAGCGCCAACGCAATCCAGCCACGCCCGGCGGTCATGTTTTCCGCCCACATCGGCGTGTACGCCAGCGACAAATAAGCCCCGGCCAACCCGGCCATTGCCCCGCCAAACAGCACCGCCAAGGTACGCACGGTCAACACCGGCAAGCCCATCGCACTGGCCGCATCCGGGTTCTCACCCACGGCTTGAATGATCAACCCGACACGACTTTTGATGATCACCCACGCCACCAGCGCAAACAGCGCGAACGACAGATACACCAGCAGATCCTGCGCAAACAGCATCCGCCCGATCAGCGGGATTTCACTCAGATAAGGAATCGCCAACGGCTCAAAACCGGCCAGCGGTTTACCCACCCAAGCCGCGCCGACAAACGTCGAAAGCCCGACACCAAAAATCGTCAGGGCCAACCCGGTCGCCACTTGATTGGCATTGAATACCAGCGCCACCAGCGCAAACAGTGACGACAACAACATCCCGGCCAACATCGCCAACAACACGCCAAGCCACAGGTTGCCGCTGTTCAGCGCGACGATAAAACCGATCACCGCGCCAAACAGCATCATCCCTTCCTGCCCGAGGTTGAGCACGCCGCTCTTCTCGCAGATCAGTTCACCCAGCGCCACCAGCAACAACGGCGTGCCGCAACGCACCATGGCGTAGAAAATATTGCTCAACAGGTCGATATCCATCACAGCGCTCCGGCGGTTACAGCGGTGGTCGAAGTGCGCTTCACCCAACGCAAATTCAGGCGTGGCCGATAGAGGATCAGCACGTCACAGGCGAGCAGGAAAAACAGCATCATTCCCTGGAACAACTGGGTGATCGCCTGCGGCAGATTCATCGTCATTTGTGCGCTCTCGCCACCGATGTACAGCAGCGCCATCAACAGACTGGAGAACAGAATCCCGATCGGATTGAGGCGCCCAAGAAACGCCACGGTAATCGCCGCATAGCCGTAACCCGGCGACACCTGCGGCACCAATTGGCCAATCGGCCCGGTGACTTCACAGACACCAGCGAGCCCAGCCAAGCCGCCGCTGATCAACAGCGCGAGCCAGATCAAACGCTTCTCGCGAAAGCCGACAAACCCCGCTGCACGCTTGTCCAGCCCAAGCACTTTGATCTGGAAACCGACAAAGCTTTTCTGCAACAACACCCACACCGCGACCAGTGCGAGCAGGGCGAAATACACCCCGGCGTGCACGCGGCCATCCTCCATCAACAACGGCAAACGGCTGGCGTCGCCGAACATCGCCGACTCGGGAAAGTTGAATCCGGCCGGATCCTTCAGCGGCCCATGCACACAGAACAGCAGCAGGTTCAGCGCGATGTAATTGAGCATGATGCTGGTGAGGATTTCGTTGGCGTTGAAGCGTGTGCGCAACCACGCGGTCAGTCCGGCCCACGCCGCGCCGGCGAGGGTGCCGGTGAGCAGAATCAACACCAGCGCCCAACGGCTTTGCATGTCGATGATGTTCACCGCCAACGCACTGCCGGCGAGGGCACCGAGGAGCAATTGACCTTCGGCGCCGATGTTCCAGATCCGCGCCTGATAGGCCACCGCCAGGCCCAGTGCGCAGAGCAGAATCGGCAGCGCCTTGACCAGCAATTCGGAGACACCATACAAATCGCTGACCGGCGCGATCAGCAGCGTATGCAAGGTTTGCAGCGGGTCGTGGCCGAGGGCGATAAACAGCAGCGAGCCGCAACCGAGCGTCAGCGCCGCCGCCAGTAACGGCGAGCACCACAGCATCAGGCGCGATTGCTGGCCACGGGGTTCGAGGGAAAGCAGCATGTGGAAAACTCCGTTAAACCGTGGCGGCAGAAGGTGGGTTGTCGAACTGGCCGGCCATCCAGCCGCCGACGTCGCTGAGTTGCGTATCGGTGGTGTTATGCAGCGCCGACAGGCGTCCGCCACACAAGGCGCCGAGGCGGTCGCTGATCTGGAACAGTTCGTCGAGGTCTTCAGAAATCACCAGAATCGCCGCGCCGGCATCGCGCAACGCGATCAACGCACGGTGGATGGTCGCGGCGGCGCCGACGTCGACGCCCCAGGTCGGGTGCGCGGCGATCAGCAGTTTCGGTTGCTGAAGGATTTCCCGGCCGAGGATGAATTTCTGCAAGTTGCCGCCGGAGAGGCTGCGCGCAGCGGTTTGCGTGTCCGGGGTTTTCACGCCGAAGCGCTGAATGATTTGCTGGGCGAGGGCTTCGACTTTGCCGCGTTCGATCAAACCGTGGCTGACCAAGCCTTGTTGGAACGCGGTGAGCAGAGCGTTATCGGCCAGACTCAATTCCGGCACCGCACCATGGCCGAGGCGCTCGGCGGGGACGAACGCCAGGCCCAATTTGCGTCGCGCGTCCGGGCGTAAATCGGCGACGTTTTGCTCGGCGAATCGAATGGTTGCAGCTTGCGCCCGAGGCAAGGTTTGTTCGCCACTGAGCAAGGCGAGCAACTCATCCTGGCCATTACCGGCAACCCCGGCGATACCGACGATTTCACCGCTGCGCACCTGCACATCAATGTCAGTCAGCGAGCAGCCGAACGGATCGGGGTTGTGCCAGCTCAAGCCCTTCACCTGCAAAAACGCCGCGCCACCGCTGACTTTCGGATAGTCGCCAATCAACGCCGCCGCTTCGCCAACCATCAACTGCGCCAATTGCTGATCGGAACATTCGGCTGGTACGCAATGCCCGGCCACGCGCCCGCCGCGCAGAACCGTCGCGCTATGACACAGCGCGCGTACTTCGCCGAGCTTGTGGCTGATAAACAGAATGCTGCAGCCTTCGGCGGCGAGACGGCGCAAGGTGATGAACAACTCGTCGGCCTCCTGCGGGGTCAGCACCGAGGTCGGTTCGTCGAGAATCAGCAGACGAATGTCCTGCATCAGGCAACGGATAATTTCCACCCGTTGCCGCTCGCCGATCGACAGGCTGTGGACAAGTCGCTCCGGCTCCAGCGCCATGCCATAACGGCGCGACACTTCGCGAATTTTCGGTTCCAGTTGTTTCGGCGTGCCAGCCTTGGCGCCCATCGCCAGCGCGATGTTCTGCGCGACGCTGAGGGTTTCGAACAGCGAGAAGTGCTGGAACACCATACCGATGCCCAACTGCCGGGCCTGCGCCGGATTGCGGATGTTGATGCGCTGGCCCTGCCAAAGCATTTCCCCGGCATCGGCCTGGGTGACGCCGTAGATAATTTTCATCAAGGTACTTTTGCCCGCACCGTTTTCCCCGAGCAGGGCGTGAATTTCTCCGGGCGCGATGCTCAGGTCGATGGCATCGTTGGCCAGACAACCGGGATAACGTTTGCTGATGTGGCGCAGCTGCAGGCGCGCAGGAGTAGAAGCAATTGGCATGACAGGCTCGACTTGCTTGAAGTTGTGCCTGTGGATAAAGCAATTTCCTGGCCATTGAGTCAGGAACCCGAGCGGGCTGCGGGTGCGGGCGCTCGGCGCAGAGCATTGCGGTGAAAATCGGCGGGATTCGCAGCACCATTACAGCGCAAAGCCGTTGATCGGGCTCCAGTTTTGCCCGTTGGCAACTGATCAAAAAACGAGCAAACCCGTGGGGGCTAGGCAGAACCTGCGACTGCGACGGTCATGAACGGGTTATCCACAGGTTGCTCCACAGTTATTGTGCGCAAGCCGAAACGTCGGGCATAAGCACTGTGGTGCTTTCTTCTAATGGTGATAAACGCGGCTAACTGATTGTTTCTGCTTGAAAATTACATTTCGTCGGGCAAATTGAACGAAAAGTGAACAAACCGCGCAAAGCCACGTGACAGAAGGGTTACAGCGTTATGTGCTCAGGTTATCCACAGTCGGGTGCACAGCAGATGTGGGCAAGTTTGCGAAATATGAAATTTCGCATCCGCCCCAAAACATCGCAGCCCTGTAGGCGCTGCGGCACGCTGCGATCTTTTGACCTTGCTTCACCGCTGCAACAAAATCCGCCCACGACTCAAATCCGCCAACTGTCCCTGTAACACCGCAATCTGCGCCTCACCCACCGCCAACTTCAACTCAACGCCATTCGCCGTAAAATTCTCCTCAACAACCAACCCAGCCAAATCCGCCACCCGCAACTTCACCAACGCCAACTCGGCAAACCCACAAGCACAACTCAACGCCACCCGACTGACCAACTCAACCTTCGCCGCCGTCTGCAAACATTTGTTCGCACCACCGCCATACGCCCGGGCCAAACCGCCGGTCCCCAGTTGAATGCCGCCGTACCAACGAATCACCAGCACCGCGACCTGATCGCAATCCTGCGCTTCAATCGCCGCCAGAATCGGTCGCCCCGCAGTACCGCCCGGTTCGCCATCGTCATTGCTGCGATATTGATCGCCGAGTTTCCACGCCCAGCAATTGTGCGAAGCGTTCAAATCGCTGTGCTGTTCAAAGAACGCCTGCGCATCAGCAGGGCTGCCGATCGGCGTGGCGAAGGTGATAAAGCGGCTTTTGCGAATCTCTTCGCGGTACTCGCAAAAACCGCTGAGGGTGAAAGGCATAAACGTCTTATAGAGAAGGAGTGAGGCCGCAGCCTTTGAGAATGATGCGGATCAGGTTGTTGCCGGCGTCTTCCATGTCCTGCTTGGTCAACTTGCTGCGACCGCTGACGCGACAGATCTGCGTGGCGAAGTCGGCGTAATGCTGAGTGCTGCCCCACAACAGAAAGATCAGGTGCACCGGATCAACCGCGTCCATTTTGCCGGCATCGATCCACGCCTGAAACACTGCCGCGCGGCCAGTGAACCAGGCGCGGTAATCCTGATTGAAATATTCGGTCAGGCATTCGCCGCCGCTGATCACTTCCATCGCAAAGATTCGCGAGGCTTGCGGCTGTCGTCGGGAGAATTCCATTTTCGCGCGAATATAACGAGTCAACGCTTCGGCCGGGTCGTCTTCGGCCGTGAGCGTATTGAAGGTGCTGTCCCACAGCTCGATGATGTTGCTCAGCACCGCCACGTACAAACCGAGTTTGTTGGTGAAGTAGTAATGCAGGTTCGCCTTGGGCAGCCCGGCATTCTGCGCGATGGTGTTCATGCTGGTGCCTTTGTACCCGTGACGGGCGAACTCGTCTTCGGCGGCTTTGAGAATGGTCTCTTCGTTTTTCTGACGAATGCGGCTGGCGGGTTTGCCGCCGTGGGCTGGGACTTCAAAGGTCATAGGCACTTCCGGGTTTGTCTGTGGGTGCAACCAGTTGCGTTGATAGCGCATCCACAGAGACCCGACAAGTCCTGAAATGATAAAACCGTTACGCCTGTTCGATCTTGTTCAGCGGCGCGTGCGCTTCGGCGACCTGGGTTTTTGACTCCGGCAGCAAAAGGCACAGGATGATCGCCGTCAAACCGCCGCTGGTGATCGCCGAGTCGAACAGGTTTTGCACCAGTTTCGGCAGCAGGTGCAACAGGTTCGGTTGTGCGGCGATACCCAGACCAACGCCGAACGAAGTGGCGATGATCAACATGCTGCGCCGATCCAGCGACGACTGCGCGAGGATGCGCACCCCGGCCGCAGCCACCGCGCCGAACATCACCAGAGTCGCGCCGCCCAATACAGGTTTCGGGATCTGTTGCAGCACCGCGCCGATCATCGGAAACAAGCCGAGACAAAACAGGATCGCGCCGATGTACAGCCCGACGTAGCGGCTGGCGACGCCGGTCAACTGGATAACGCCGTTATTCTGCGCGAACGTGGTGTTGGGGAAAGCGCTAAAGGTCGCGGCGATCATGCAGCTGACGCCATCGCCGAGTACGCCACCGCGCAGGCGGCTTATATAAGAAGGGCCACTGATTGGCTGGCGGGCGAGCATGCAATTGGCAGTGAGGTCGCCGACGGTTTCGATGGTGCTGATCAGATAAATCAGCGCGATCGGCAGGAAAGCCGTCCAGTCGAAGCTGAATCCGAACTTGAACGGGGTAGGAAAACTCACCAGTGGCAAGTCAGGCAACGGCTGCGGCACCAGTTTCCCACTGAACCACGCGGCCAGACTGCCGAGCACCAAACCAATGATGATCGCCGACAAGCGCACCCACGGCGTATTGGAGCGGTTGAGCAGAATGATCGTCAGCAGCACGAACACGCCCAACGCCAGATTGCCCGGCGCACCAAAGTCCGGCGCGTTGAAGCCACCGCCCAGGTCAGTGATGCCGACTTTGATCAGACTGATGCCGATCAGGGTGATAACGATCCCGGTCACCAGCGGCGTTACGACTCGACGCAATTGCCCGATGAAACGGCTGAGGACGATCTGCACGATCGCGCCGAAGAAACACACACCGAAGATCATCGCCAGAATGTCTTCCGGGCTGCCGCCACGTTGCTTGACCAGAAAACCCGCCGACAGCACCGCACCGAGAAAGGCGAAACTGGTGCCTTGCAGACAGATCATCCCGGCGCCAATCCCGAACGGCCGCCGCGCCTGAATAAAGGTGCCGACGCCCGACACCATCAACGCCATGCTGATCAAGTACGGCAAATACGCGGTCAGCCCGAGCGCCGAACCAATCACCAGCGGCGGAGTGATGATGCCGACGAAACTGGCGAGCACGTGTTGCAGCGCGGCAAGGGTGGCGGCGAGTGGTTTGGGGCGGTCGTTGAGGCCGTAGATCAAGTCGCTGGACGGTGCGGAATCTGGCTGCATGGCTGAAGGCTTCTTATCAAAGGAACGAAGTAATTCCCCCTCTGCAAAAACCTGTCCACTTGCTCAACTTATTTTCTCTGTAGGAGCTGCCGAAGGCTGCGATCCCTTGATCTTGCTGTACTTCACCAACATCGCAATCCCGATCAACGCGTCGCCGCCAGACTCTCCAAAAAGCTCTCCAGCACCAAATGAGGGCGCCGCCCCTTGCGCGTGACCGATGCCAAACTCAAATCGTAAAACCGCGTCCCTGCTTTCAAAGCACGCAAACGCCCCTGCTGCACCCAAAGGCTGGCGTAATGATCCGGCAGATAACCAATGTATCGCCCGGTCAAAATCAAAAACGCCATGCCCTCTCGGTCAGAAGCACTGGCCGTGCAATTGAGCGCCTGATAATGCGCCTGGATATCCGCCGGCAAACGAAACGTCGGCGCAATCGCGTCCTGACTATTCAGGCGCTCGTCATCCAGTTGCTTGTCATCGACATAAAACAACGGATGCCCCACCGCGCAATAAAGCAGCGAACGCTCGCTGTACAGCGGCTGATATTCCAGTCCCGACAACGCACTGGCCTGCGGCACCACGCCGACATGCAGGCGCCCATCGAGCACACCTTGCTCGACTTCGTTCGGCGCAATCATGCGAATCTGGATCTGCACATCCGGCCCGCGTTCCTTCAACTGCGCGAGGGCGTGGGTGATGCGCATGTGGGGCAGGGTGACGAGGTTATCGGTCAGGCCGATGATCAATTCGCCGCGCAAATGCTGGTGCAGGCCGTTGACCTCGGTGCGGAAACTTTCCAGCGCACTTAATAGCTGCAACGCCGACTGATAAACCTCGCGACCTTCCTCGGTCAGCGAAAACCCCGCACGACCACGTTGGCACAGTCGCAGACCGAGGCGCTGCTCCAGATCGCTCATTTGTTGGCTGATCGCCGAGCGACCGATGCCGAGCACAGTCTCCGCCGCCGAGAAGCCACCGCACTCCACCACGCTGCGAAAAATCCGCAGCAGGCGAATATCAAAATCACTGACCTGGGCTAGCGGATCGGGGCGGCGACTGCTCATCTTATTGTTCTCATTGTTTAGCAAAGTTCTAACTGAAGGTTAGAAGAGTTGGATTTCACCGACTTTATCGCCGTGGCAATTTAGCTGCAACAACGCTTTTTATCTCCCTGACGCTTATGCCCTGCGAGGTTTTGCCCGATGAACATGCCTGAAAACGCTCAGTCGCCACTGGCCAGCCAACTCAAGCTGGACGCGCACTGGATGCCGTACACCGCCAACCGCAACTTCCAGCGCGATCCGCGTTTGATCGTTGGCGCCGAAGGCAGCTGGCTGATCGATGACAAGGGCCGCCGGGTATACGACTCGCTGTCCGGTCTGTGGACATGCGGCGCCGGCCACACCCGCAAGGAAATTCAGGAAGCAGTCTCCAAGCAGTTGGGCACCCTCGATTACTCGCCGGGCTTCCAGTACGGTCACCCGCTGTCGTTCCAACTGGCCGAGAAAATCACCGAGCTGACCCCGGGCAATCTGAATCACGTGTTCTTCACTGACTCGGGCTCCGAGTGCGCCGACACCGCGGTGAAAATGGTGCGTGCCTACTGGCGCCTGAAAGGTCAGGCGACCAAAACCAAAATGATCGGCCGTGCTCGTGGTTACCACGGTGTGAACATCGCCGGCACCAGCCTCGGCGGCGTCAACGGCAACCGCAAGCTGTTCGGTCAGGCGATGATGGACGTCGATCACTTGCCGCACACTTTGCTGGCAAGCAACGCGTTCTCCCGTGGCATGCCGGAGCAGGGCGGCATCGCTTTGGCCGATGAACTGCTGAAGCTGATCGAACTGCACGACGCTTCGAACATCGCTGCGGTATTCGTTGAGCCAATGGCCGGTTCCGCTGGCGTACTGGTGCCGCCACAGGGTTACCTGAAACGTCTGCGCGAGATCTGCGATCAGCACAACATCCTGTTGGTGTTCGACGAAGTGATCACCGGTTTCGGTCGTACTGGCAACATGTTCGGCGCCGACACCTTTGGCGTGACCCCGGACCTGATGTGCATCGCCAAGCAAGTCACCAACGGCGCGATCCCGATGGGCGCGGTGATTGCCAGCTCCGAGATCTATCAGACGTTCATGAATCAGCCGACCCCGGAGTACGCCGTGGAATTCCCGCACGGCTACACCTACTCGGCGCACCCGGTGGCTTGCGCCGCCGGCCTGGCTGCACTCGATTTGCTGCAAAAAGAGAACCTAGTGCAGAGCGTCGCCGAAGTCGCGCCGCACTTCGAAAACGCGCTGCATGGTTTGAAAGGCTCCAAGCACGTGATCGACATTCGTAACTTCGGCCTGGCCGGTGCGATCCAGATCGCTGGGCGTGACGGCGACGCCATCGTGCGTCCGTTCGAAGCGGGCATGGCGCTGTGGAAAGCCGGGTTCTACGTACGCTTCGGCGGCGACACCCTGCAGTTCGGCCCGACTTTCAACAGCAAGCCGCAAGACCTCGATCGTCTGTTCGACGCGGTCGGCGAAGTGCTGAACAAGCTCGACTGATTTCACGCAGAACCTGTGGGAGCCGAGCTTGCTCGCGAAGGCGTTCTGAAGAGCGCCAAAGACATCCGGCTCCCCCACAAAGCTACCTATATATAGAAGGCGCCCTTCAATGGGCGCCCGCTGAACAAAAATTCAGGAGTTTTCGATGAGCGTTATCCCGCATTTGATCAATGGCGAACTGGTGACCGAGAACGGTCGCGCGGTTGATGTGTTCAACCCGTCCACCGGTCAGGCTATCCACAAGCTGCCACTGGCCACCCGCGAAACCATCCAGAAAGCCATCGATGCTGCCAAAGCTGCGTTCCCGGCCTGGCGCAACACGCCGCCGGCCAAACGTGCCCAGGTGATGTTCCGCTTCAAGCAACTGCTCGAGCAGAACGAAGCGCGCATCTCGCAACTGATCAGCGAAGAACACGGCAAGACCCTCGAAGACGCCGCCGGTGAACTGAAACGCGGCATCGAGAACGTCGAGTTCGCCTGCGCCGCCCCGGAAATCCTCAAGGGAGAGTACAGCCGCAACGTTGGCCCGAACATCGACGCATGGTCGGACTTCCAGCCGCTGGGCATCGTAGCCGGTATCACCCCGTTCAACTTCCCGGCCATGGTGCCGCTGTGGATGTACCCGCTGGCGATCGTCTGCGGCAACTGCTTCATCCTCAAGCCGTCCGAGCGTGACCCAAGCTCGACATTGCTGATCGCTCAGCTGCTGCTGGAAGCCGGCCTGCCGAAAGGTGTGATGAGCGTGGTCCACGGTGACAAGACTGCGGTGGACGCGTTGATCGAAGCGCCGGAAGTCAAAGCGCTGAGCTTCGTTGGTTCGACGCCAATTGCTGAATACATTTATGCAGAAGGCACCAAACGCGGCAAACGCGTTCAGGCACTGGGCGGCGCGAAGAACCACGCGGTGCTGATGCCGGATGCCGATCTGGATAACGCGGTCAGCGCACTGATGGGCGCGGCGTACGGTTCGTGCGGCGAACGCTGCATGGCGATTTCTGTTGCCGTGTGTGTTGGCGACCAGGTGGCCGATGCGCTGGTAGCGAAACTGGTTCCACAGATTCAGGCGCTGAAAATCGGTGCCGGCACTTCTTGCGGTCTGGACATGGGCCCACTGGTCACCGGTCAGGCGCGCGACAAAGTCAGCGGCTACGTTGATGACGGCGTGGCAGCGGGCGCGAGCCTGGTGGTCGACGGTCGTGGTTTCAGCGTGGCCGGTCATGAGGAAGGCTTCTTCCTCGGTGGCTGCCTGTTCGACAACGTCACCCCGGAGATGCGCATCTATAAAGAAGAGATCTTCGGCCCGGTACTGTGCATCGTTCGCGTGAACAGCCTGGAAGAGGCCATGCAACTGATCAACGATCACGAGTACGGCAACGGCACCTGCATCTTCACCCGTGACGGTGAAGCGGCGCGTCTGTTCTGCGACGAAATCGAAGTCGGCATGGTTGGCGTCAACGTACCGCTGCCGGTGCCGGTGGCTTATCACAGCTTCGGCGGCTGGAAGCGTTCGCTGTTCGGCGACCTGCATGCCTATGGTCCGGATGGTGTGCGCTTCTATACCCGTCGCAAGGCAATCACCCAGCGCTGGCCACAGCGTGCTAGCCATGAAGCCTCGCAGTTCGCGTTCCCTAGCTTGTAAGCAGAAGGGCAGTGCAGCGAAGGCCGACCCCTTGGGGTCGGCCTTCGCGTTTTCGGGCTTTTTTGACCGATGTGACAGATTTGTGAAAATAGGTGTTGACGGCAGATTTCAGATGTCTATAATTCGCCCCACTTCCGGCGCAGTCGAAACGGAAACTCCTTGAGATTCAATGAGTTATGTAGGTTTCGGCAGCAGGTGCTTCAGTTCATCGAAGCCAGAAAGAAGTTGAAAAAGAGGTGTTGACAGCAGCGTGTAACGCTGTAGAATTCGCCTCCCGCTGATGAGGGATCTGAAGCGCAAGTGGTTGAAGTTGTTGAAGAATTCTTCGAAAACTTCTGAAAATAATCACTTGACAGCAAATGAGGCTGCTGTAGAATGCGCGCCTCG
>NZ_OZ409829.1:1302500-4970000 GCF_979258015.1 Pseudomonas sp. AC247 | reverse complement strand
GGGAACTGAAACATCTAAGTACCCTGAGGAAAAGAAATCAACCGAGATTCCCTTAGTAGTGGCGAGCGAACGGGGACTAGCCCTTAAGTGGCTTTGAGATTAGCGGAACGCTCTGGAAAGTGCGGCCATAGTGGGTGATAGCCCTGTACGCGAAAATCTCTTAGTCATGAAATCGAGTAGGACGGAGCACGAGAAACTTTGTCTGAATATGGGGGGACCATCCTCCAAGGCTAAATACTACTGACTGACCGATAGTGAACTAGTACCGTGAGGGAAAGGCGAAAAGAACCCCGGAGAGGGGAGTGAAATAGATCCTGAAACCGTATGCGTACAAGCAGTGGGAGCAGACTTCGTTCTGTGACTGCGTACCTTTTGTATAATGGGTCAGCGACTTATTTTCAGTGGCGAGCTTAACCGAATAGGGGAGGCGTAGCGAAAGCGAGTCTTAATAGGGCGTCTAGTCGCTGGGAATAGACCCGAAACCGGGCGATCTATCCATGGGCAGGTTGAAGGTTGGGTAACACTAACTGGAGGACCGAACCGACTACCGTTGAAAAGTTAGCGGATGACCTGTGGATCGGAGTGAAAGGCTAATCAAGCTCGGAGATAGCTGGTTCTCCTCGAAAGCTATTTAGGTAGCGCCTCATGTATCACTGTAGGGGGTAGAGCACTGTTTCGGCTAGGGGGTCATCTCGACTTACCAAACCGATGCAAACTCCGAATACCTACAAGTGCCGAGCATGGGAGACACACGGCGGGTGCTAACGTCCGTCGTGAAAAGGGAAACAACCCAGACCGTCAGCTAAGGTCCCAAAGTTATGGTTAAGTGGGAAACGATGTGGGAAGGCTTAGACAGCTAGGAGGTTGGCTTAGAAGCAGCCACCCTTTAAAGAAAGCGTAATAGCTCACTAGTCGAGTCGGCCTGCGCGGAAGATGTAACGGGGCTCAAACCATACACCGAAGCTACGGGTATCATCTTCGGATGATGCGGTAGAGGAGCGTTCTGTAAGCCTGTGAAGGTGAGTTGAGAAGCTTGCTGGAGGTATCAGAAGTGCGAATGCTGACATGAGTAACGACAATGGGTGTGAAAAACACCCACGCCGAAAGACCAAGGTTTCCTGCGCAACGTTAATCGACGCAGGGTTAGTCGGTCCCTAAGGCGAGGCTGAAAAGCGTAGTCGATGGAAAACAGGTTAATATTCCTGTACTTCTGGTTATTGCGATGGAGGGACGGAGAAGGCTAGGCCAGCTTGGCGTTGGTTGTCCAAGTTTAAGGTGGTAGGCTGAGATCTTAGGTAAATCCGGGATCTTAAGGCCGAGAGCTGATGACGAGTGTTCTTTTAGAACACGAAGTGGTTGATGCCATGCTTCCAAGAAAAGCTTCTAAGCTTCAGGTAACCAGGAACCGTACCCCAAACCGACACAGGTGGTTGGGTAGAGAATACCAAGGCGCTTGAGAGAACTCGGGTGAAGGAACTAGGCAAAATGGCACCGTAACTTCGGGAGAAGGTGCGCCGGTGAGGGTGAAGGACTTGCTCCGTAAGCTCATGCCGGTCGAAGATACCAGGCCGCTGCGACTGTTTATTAAAAACACAGCACTCTGCAAACACGAAAGTGGACGTATAGGGTGTGACGCCTGCCCGGTGCCGGAAGGTTAATTGATGGGGTTAGCTAACGCGAAGCTCTTGATCGAAGCCCCGGTAAACGGCGGCCGTAACTATAACGGTCCTAAGGTAGCGAAATTCCTTGTCGGGTAAGTTCCGACCTGCACGAATGGCGTAACGATGGCGGCGCTGTCTCCACCCGAGACTCAGTGAAATTGAAATCGCTGTGAAGATGCAGTGTATCCGCGGCTAGACGGAAAGACCCCGTGAACCTTTACTATAGCTTTGCACTGGACTTTGAATTTGCTTGTGTAGGATAGGTGGGAGGCTTTGAAGCGTGGACGCCAGTCTGCGTGGAGCCAACCTTGAAATACCACCCTGGCAACTTTGAGGTTCTAACTCAGGTCCGTTATCCGGATCGAGGACAGTGTATGGTGGGTAGTTTGACTGGGGCGGTCTCCTCCTAAAGAGTAACGGAGGAGTACGAAGGTGCGCTCAGACCGGTCGGAAATCGGTCGTAGAGTATAAAGGCAAAAGCGCGCTTGACTGCGAGACAGACACGTCGAGCAGGTACGAAAGTAGGTCTTAGTGATCCGGTGGTTCTGTATGGAAGGGCCATCGCTCAACGGATAAAAGGTACTCCGGGGATAACAGGCTGATACCGCCCAAGAGTTCATATCGACGGCGGTGTTTGGCACCTCGATGTCGGCTCATCACATCCTGGGGCTGAAGCCGGTCCCAAGGGTATGGCTGTTCGCCATTTAAAGTGGTACGCGAGCTGGGTTTAGAACGTCGTGAGACAGTTCGGTCCCTATCTGCCGTGGACGTTTGAGATTTGAGAGGGGCTGCTCCTAGTACGAGAGGACCGGAGTGGACGAACCTCTGGTGTTCCGGTTGTCACGCCAGTGGCATTGCCGGGTAGCTATGTTCGGAATAGATAACCGCTGAAAGCATCTAAGCGGGAAACTAGCCTCAAGATGAGATCTCACTGGAACCTTGAGTTCCCTGAAGGGCCGTCGAAGACTACGACGTTGATAGGTTGGGTGTGTAAGCGCTGTGAGGCGTTGAGCTAACCAATACTAATTGCCCGTGAGGCTTGACCATATAACACCCAAGCAATTTGAGTCGAAAGGCCAGATTGCGGTGTGTGAAGACGAAACGAACCGAAAGTTCGATGTTCACAAAACACCGAAAGCTGTCACATACCCAATTTGCTGAAGCGAGGCCATCTGGCCACGACTCAGTACCCGAATTTCTTGACGACCATAGAGCGTTGGAACCACCTGATCCCATCCCGAACTCAGCAGTGAAACGATGCATCGCCGATGGTAGTGTGGGGTTTCCCCATGTGAGAGTAGGTCATCGTCAAGATTAAATTCCGAAACCCCAATTGCGAAAGCAGTTGGGGTTTTGTTTTGCCCGCAGGAAAGTTCTTACAGCATTCACGGACGCCGTCCGGCTGCTACAACCTGCCGACAATGCTAAGGTTCTGCCCTGGCTTTCGTACTTTCCAAGGAATCCTTTATGCCGGGCGCCCAGTCCCTCAACGCTGCATTCATGGTGGTCCAGAGCAATAGCCTGGACGAACTGCGCAGCCTTGTGATCAGCATAATGCGGCGTTATCCACTGGCGCCCCTGGAAAACGAAATAGCCCTCGTGCAAAGCAACGGCATTGCCCAATGGCTGAAATTGGCATTGGCCGAGGACCCCGAAGACGACGACCTCGGTGGCTGCGGTATCGCTGCAGCAATTGATGTGCAGTTGCCCGGCAGTTTCATGTGGCAGCTCTACCGGATGGTTCTGGGTCGTGAAGAGATTCCTGCCAAGTCCCTGCTCGATAAGGCCCCGCTGACCTGGCGTCTGATGCGCCTGCTCCCCCAGGTCATTGATCGCCCTCACTTTGAACCGTTGCAGCGCTTTCTCACCCACGACACTGATTTGCGCAAGCGCTATCAGCTGTCCGAACGTCTGGCGGATCTCTTCGATCAATACCAGGTGTACCGGGCGGACTGGCTTGAAGATTGGGCGGAAGGGCGACACCAGTTGCGCAATGTCAGAGGTGAAGTAAAGCCACTGCCTCCGACCAGCTGCTGGCAAGCCGAGTTATGGCGAGCATTGCTGGGGGACGTCGGTGAACAAGGCATGGCGCAGAGCCGTGCCGGCGTCCATCAGCGGTTCATTGAGCGCATCAACAACCTCACCGAGGCGCCGGCGGGACTGCCCTCGCGAGTGATCGTTTTCGGTATCTCTTCGCTACCAGCCCAGGTACTCGAAGCGCTCGCAGGGCTTGCGCGTTTCAGTCAGGTTCTGCTGTGCGTACACAACCCTTGCCGTCACCACTGGGCCGATATCGTCGCCGACAAGGATTTGCTGCGTCACCAGTACAAACGGCAATCGCGCAAGAGTGGCATGCCCGTAGTACTCGACCCGGACACGATGCATCAACACGCCCATCCGCTGTTGGCTGCGTGGGGCAAACAAGGTCGCGACTACATCAACCTGCTCGACAGTTATGATGATCCCAACAGCTATCGCGCGGCTTTTCGCGATGGGCGCATCGACCTGTTCAGTGACACGCAGCCAGACAATCTGCTCAATCAACTGCAGAACGACATCCTTGAGTTGCGTCCCCTCGACGAGACTCGCGAGCATTGGCCGGCGGTTGATCTGGAACAGGACGATTCGATCCGCTTCCACATAGCCCACAGCGCTCAACGTGAAGTTGAAATCCTCCACGATCAGCTCCTGGCACGCTTCAGCGCCAACCCGGATCTGCGCCCGCGCGATGTCATCGTAATGGTTCCGGACGTCGACAGTTATGCCCCGCACATTCGCGCCGTTTTTGGTCAGCTTGATCGGCATGACCCGCGTTTCATTCCCTTCACACTGGCGGATCAGGGCCAGCGTGGTCGTGATCCCCTGTTGATCGCCGTCGAACACCTGCTCAAATTGCCAGACAGCCGCTTCCCGGTCAGTGAGATCCTCGACCTGCTTGATGTGCCTGCACTGCGTGCCCGTTTTGGTGTGGAAGAGCGCGATCTGCCGACGTTGCACCGCTGGATCGAAGGCGCGGGCGTGCGCTGGGGCATGAATGCCGAGCAACGTGCGGGCCTCGGATTACCAGAAGAACTGGAACAGAACAGTTGGCATTTCGGCATGCGCCGTATGCTGTTGGGGTACGCGGTCGGCAGCGCCGATGCCTGCGCAGGTATTGAGCCCTATGACGAAATCGGTGGCCTCGACGCGGCATTGATCGGCCCGCTGGTGGCCTTGCTGGATGCGCTGGAACTCGCTCATCAGCAGCTCACACAACCGACTCAACCCAAGGAGTGGGGCCAGCGCCTGCAAGCGCTGATGCAGTTGTTTTTCAAAGCCAGCAATGAGCACGACGATTATTTGCTGACCCAACTGGAAGAGCTTCGCGAAACTTGGCTACAGACCTGTGAAGCGGTTGGTCTGGTCGATGCGCTGCCGCTGACCGTCGTGCGTGAAGCGTGGCTGGCCGGACTGGATCAGGGCCGGTTGTCTCAACGCTTTCTGGCCGGTGCGGTGAACTTTTGTACGCTGATGCCCATGCGCGCCATTCCGTTCAAACTGGTCTGTCTGCTGGGGATGAACGATGGCGATTACCCTCGCGCGCAGCCGCCGCTGGACTTCGATCTGATGGGCAGCGACTACCGTCCGGGCGACCGCTCCCGACGTGAAGATGACCGTTATCTCTTGCTCGAGGCGCTCCTGTCGGCGCGCCATCAGCTTTACATCAGTTGGGTAGGCCGCAGCATTCGCGACAACAGCGAGCGACCTGCTTCGGTGTTGATCGGCCAGTTGCGCGATCACCTCGCCAGCGGTTGGCGACTGCACGATGAAAGCCAGGACCTGTTGAGCGCAATGACTGAAGAGCATCCGCTGCAACCGTTCAGCGCACGCTATTTCCATGAAGGTGATCAGTTGTTCAGCTACGCCAGTGAATGGCAGGTCTTGCATCAACAGCCTGTGCCACAAACCAGCGGGCAGTTGCTGACACCTTATGTTCAGGAGGAACCGCTGAGCCTTGCTCTGTTGCAGGACTTCCTGCGTAACCCGGTACGGCATTTTTTCACCCAACGACTCAAAGTCTATTTCGAGGCGGCCGAAGCGCCGCTGGCCGACGAAGAACCTTTCGTGCTGGACGCGTTGCAGCGCTACACGCTCAGCGACAGCCTGCTCGAAGCGGCGCTGCGGCAACCGGATAACATCAATCAGGCCCTCGAAGCTCAGGCTCGGCGTCTGCAAAACAGCGGTTTGCTGCCGATGGCAGGCTTTGGTGAATGCCTGCAACGCGAATTGATAGAACCACTGCCGGACTTGCTGCAGCGCTATCAACAGCTTTTGACGTTGTGGCCGACCCCGCTGACCAGCGCCATCCCGATCAGTCACGAGTTGCAGGGCGTACGTCTTGAAGGCTGGCTCTCAGGCCTGCATCAGCGAGCCGATGGCGGTGTGTTGTCGGTCACGACCATTCCCAACAGTATCGGCTCGATCAAAAGCCGCAAATGGCATCGACTGACCAAGTCCTGGGTCAATCATCTGGTCGCCTGCGCCAGCGGGCTTTCATTGAGCACCGCGCTGGTGGCCAGTGACGATACGCTGCTGCTGGAGCCCATGGCGCCAGACCGATCCGTGAGTTTGCTCGGCGATATGCTTCTCGCCTGGCAGGCGGGCATGCGTCAACCATTGCCAATCGCAGTGAAGACCGCATTTGCCTGGCTGTCGCAGACCGACCCGCTCAAGGCCGAAACCGCTGCCCGTAAAGCCTACGAAGGTGACGGTCAGACCAGCGAAGGCGAGCGCCGCGAAAGCCCGGCGCTGTCGCGACAATATGCCAACTTTGATGCCCTGCTCGAAGACGAAACGTTCACCGGCTGGTGCGACGCTTTGTATCGGCCTTTGTTTGAAGCGCCATGGCGCTCTTTGTCCAGTGAAGGGGCGCGCGCATGAGCAGCAAAACACCGCTCGCCCTGGCCTTCCCGCTGCGTGGCAGCCAGTTGATCGAAGCCAGCGCCGGCACCGGTAAAACCTTCACCATTTCTGCGCTCTATCTGCGGCTGATCCTGGGGCATGGCGGCGAATCGAGCGGGTTCGCCCGTGAATTGTTGCCGCCGCAGATCCTCGTGGTGACGTTCACCGATGCGGCGACCAAAGAACTGCGTGAGCGGATTCGTACACGCCTCGCCGAAGCCGCTCGCTACATGCGTGACGAAATCCCAGCGCCCGACGGCTTGATCGCTGAACTGCGCGATCAATTCGATCCTCAGCAATGGCCGGGATGCGCCAACCGACTGGATATCGCTGCGCAGTGGATGGATGAGGCCGCCGTCTCGACCATTCACAGTTGGTGTCAGCGCATGCTGCGTGAGCATGCGTTCGACAGTGGCAGTCTGTTTACCCAATCCCTGGAAACCGATCACAGTGATTTGCTGGGCGAGGTGTTGCGCGATTATTGGCGGCTGTTCTGCTATCCGATGCACGGCGATGCGCTGAATTGGGTGCGCAGCAACTGGGGCGGGCCGGCGGCGTTGTTGCCTCGGGTACGCGGGCTGTTTGCCAGCGAACGTGACAGTGATGAAACCAAGTCTCCGGCCGAGCTGATCGAAGAATGTCTGCTGGAGCGTCGCGCGGCGTTGGTCGAGTTGAAAATGCCCTGGCGTCAGTGGGCGGACGAGTTGCTCGCCATCTGTCATCAGGGCGTTGCCAGCAAAACCGTCGACGGTCGCAAGATGCAGGCGCGTTATTTCGAACCGTGGTTCGAGAAGCTCAAGGCCTGGGCTGAAGACGAGACCCTCGAACAACTCGACATCGGCACTGGCTTCAGTCGGCTGACCCCCGACGGCATGGCGGAAGCCTGGAAGGGCCAGGCCCCGAGCCACCCGGGCCTGGATGCCATGCCCGGGCTCAAGTCGAGTCTCGATGCCTTGCCGACGCCCGACGCAGCTGTTTTGCAACACGCCGCCAAATGGGTCGGTGCGCGCTTCGAGGAAGAGAAGCGCCGTCGCGCTGAAATGGGTTTTGACGATATGTTGCTGCGCCTGGATGCGGCGCTGCAATCGGAGGGCGGCGAGCGTCTGGCGACGTTGATCCGCGAGCAGTTCCCGGTCGCGCTGATCGACGAATTCCAGGACACCGACCCGGTGCAGTACCGGATTTTCGAGAGCATCTACCGCATCGAAGACAACAGCCCAGACACCGGCCTGTTCCTGATCGGCGATCCCAAGCAGGCGATCTACGCGTTTCGCGGTGCGGACATCTACACCTACCTGCGCGCGCGTCAGGCCACCACCGGCCGGCTGCATACGCTGGGCACCAACTTCCGCTCCAGCCACGGCATGGTCAAAGCGGTCAATCATGTTTTCGAACGCGCCGAGTCCCGAGAACTGGGGCGCGGTGCGTTTTTGTTCCGGGAAAAAAACGGTGAGAATCCCGTGCCGTTTCAGCCGGTCGACGCACAAGGCCGTAAGGAAAAACTGCAAATTGCCGGACAAGACGTTGCGGCGCTGAACGTCTGGCACTTGTCCTCTGATCAGCCACTCTCCGGCGCTGTCTATCGCCAACAATTGGCCGCAGCCTGCGCCAGTGAAATCACCGCGCTGCTCAACGGCGGACAAACCGCCAGCGCCGGATTCACTCAGGACGGTAAGGACTTCAGAGGGCTGCGGCCATCCGACATCGCGATCCTCGTCCGTGATGGCAAAGAGGCCCAGGCCGTGCGCGGTGAACTCGCCGCGCGCGGTGTACGCAGTGTCTATCTCTCCGACAAGGACTCGGTATTCGCCGCGCAAGAGGCCCACGACCTGCTGGCCTGGCTCAAGGCCTGTGCCGAACCGGATGTCGAGCGCTCGCTGAAAGCCGCACTGGCGTGCATCACCCTCAACCTGCCATTGGTTGAACTGGAGCGGCTGAATCAGGATGAGCGGGTCTGGGAAACCCGGGTCATGCAGTTCCGCGGCTATCGCGAACTGTGGCGCAAACAGGGCGTGTTGCCGATGCTGCGGCGTCTGCTGCATGACTTCCATTTGCCGCAGAGATTGATCGCGCGCACCGACGGTGAACGTGTGCTGACCAACCTTTTGCACCTGTCGGAGTTGATGCAGCAGGCCGCTGCGGAGCTTGATGGTGAGCAGGCGTTGATTCGTCATCTGGCCGAGCTGCTGGCGTTGTCCGGTCAAGCCGGCGAAGAGCAGATCCTGCGCCTGGAAAGTGACGAGCAGCTGGTCAAGGTCGTGACCATTCACAAATCGAAAGGCCTTGAGTACCCGTTGGTCTTCCTGCCCTTCATCTGCTCGGCGAAACCGGTGGACGGCAGTCGTTTGCCGCTGCATTACCACGACGCAGCAGGCAAGGCGCATGTCAGCCTCAAGCCGACGGCCGAGTTGATCGCGCAAGCCGATGACGAGCGCCTGGCTGAAGACCTGCGCCTTTTGTATGTCGCCCTGACCCGCGCGCAGCATGCCTGCTGGTTGGGCGTGACGGATCTCAAGCGAGGCAATAACAACAGCTCGGTGCTGCACCTTTCTGCGCTGGGCTATTTGCTGGGCGGCGGCGCATCGCTGGGTGAATCCAGCGGATTGCAGCGTTGGTTGCAAGACCTGCAACAGGACTGCCCGGCCATCAGCATCGGCGAGATGCCCACGCCTGCCGACGAGCACTACCAGGCTCCGCGCAATGAGGCCATCCTTAGTGCCACGCTGCTGCCCAAGCGCAGGGCCAGCGAAAACTGGTGGATTGCGTCCTACAGTGCATTGCGCATCAGTGACGTGTTGAGTGTCGGCAGCGATGAAGCCCCGGACAGCCCGCAAGCGCAAAAGCTGTTCGATGACGAACGCCTCGACCCGGATGCGCCGCGAGAAATCATTGCTGGCGGTGCGGACATCCATCGCTTTCCTCGCGGACCCAATCCGGGAACGTTTCTCCACGGTTTACTTGAGTGGGCAGGGGATGACGGTTTCGCGGTTTCCCGTGAAGCGCTGGTCGACGCGATTGCCCGTCGCTGCAACCTGCGCGGCTGGGAAGGCTGGATCACGACCCTCAGTGACTGGTTGCAGCATCTGCTCAAATCGCCGTTGCCGGTAGGCAGCGGGCAAGCACCGGTGGTGCTTGAGCAACTCAAGCAATATCGCGTCGAGATGGAATTCTGGTTCGCCAGCCACAAGGTCGATGTGCTCAAACTCGACGAACTCGTGCGCCAGCACACGCACAATGGTGTGGCCCGTGTGGCGGCGGAACCGGTGCAACTGAACGGCATGTTCAAAGGTTTTATCGACCTGACGTTTGAACACGATGGTCGTTATTACGTGGCCGACTACAAATCCAACTGGCTCGGCGTGGACGATCTGGCCTACACCGAGCAAGCCATGGAAAAGTCGATCCTCGATAACCGCTACGACCTGCAATACGTGTTGTACCTGTTGGCGTTGCATCGTCAGTTGAAGGCGCGACTGCCCGACTACGATTACGACCGGCATGTCGGTGGCGCGCTGTACCTGTTCCTGCGTGGCACGCGAGCCGATAGTCGCGGCGTGTATTTCGCCCGTCCGCCGCGCACGTTGATCGAACGCCTGGACCGGATGTTCCAGGGCAAACCTGAACCCAAAGCCGAACCCGCATGGGAACAGGGAGTCCTGCTATGAGCCGTACCTTTGCCGATCTGCTGCCAACGCCTTTGACCGCCGACAGCCTGTCGACGTTATCACCACTGAGCAAAGCCGATGATTTGCTGTTGTTGCTCACGCGTTGGGTCGAGCGTGGCTGGCTGCGGGCACTGGACAAGGCCTTCGTCGCTTTTCTTCACGAACTTGAGCCAGGCACTGATCCGCTGGTACTGCTCGCCGCAGCCCTGACCAGTCATCAACTCGGTCATGGCCACGTCTGCCTGGATCTGTTCGAAACCCTCAAAGCCCCGGATTTCGCGCTGTCACTGCCACCCGAAGGCGATGTGCAAGGTGGCGTGTTGTTACTGCCCTCGCAATTGCTTGAAGCGCTTGATGGCGTGCATTGGTGCAAGGCCCTGGCGAGCAGCGATCTGGTCGCGCTGGCGGCCGATACCCGGCCAGCGGCCCAGCAGCGTCCGCTGGTGCTCTGCGGAAAACGCCTGTATCTACGGCGCTATTGGGCCTACGAACGGCGCATCGATACGGCGTTGCGCCAACGTCTCACCCAGGCCGAAGCGACGCCGGCTGATCTGTCGCAACGGCTGAATGAGTTGTTTGGCTCAGCCACGGCGGGTGAAGTCATCGACTGGCAGAAACTCGCCTGCGCCCTCGCCACGCGCGGCGCTTTCAGCATTGTGACGGGCGGTCCGGGCACCGGTAAAACCACCACCGTGGTGCGGTTGCTCGCGTTATTGCAGGCGCCGGCCGTCGAGGCCGGTCAGCCACTGCGCATTCGTCTGGCCGCACCGACAGGCAAGGCCGCTGCGCGGTTGACCGAGTCCATCAGTCAACAGGTGCAGTCGCTGAAAGTCAGTGAAGAGGTGCGGGCGAAAATTCCCTGCGATGTGACCACGGTGCACCGTTTGTTAGGCAGCCGTCCCGGCACCCGGCACTTCCGTCACCATGCGGGCAACCGTTTGCCGCTGGATGTTCTGGTCGTCGACGAAGCTTCGATGATCGATCTGGAGATGATGGCCAACCTGCTTGACGCCTTGCCGCCTCATGCGCGGCTGGTGTTGCTGGGCGACAAGGATCAACTGGCCTCGGTTGAGGCCGGCGCAGTGCTCGGCGATTTGTGTCGTGATGCCGAGAGTGGCTGGTACAGCCCGCAAACACGCCAGTGGCTGGAGTCGGTCAGTGGCGAATCCTTGCAGGACAGTGGTTTGCACGAAGACCTCGATGGTGCGCATCCGCTGGCTCAACAAGTAGTGATGCTGCGTCACTCGCGGCGCTTCGGCGAAGGCAGCGGCATCGGTCAACTGGCGCGGCGGGTCAATCAGCAGTTGCCGGACGAGGCGCGTCAGCTCCTCGCGGCCGGGCACTACGCCGATGTGTTTTCCCTCGCGCTCAAGGGTGAACACGATCATCACTTGGAGCGCTTGCTGCTTGAGGGCCATGGCGACGGCCCGCAAGGCTATCGGCATTATCTGAGCGTGCTGCGCGATCAGCGTCCGCCGCTGGGCAGACCGCTGGAACACCCGGACTGGATCAACTGGGCGCGTGAGGTCTTGCAGGCATTCGATACCTTCCAGTTGCTGTGTGCCGTGCGCAAAGGGCCGTGGGGCGTTGAAGGTTTGAATCAGCGCGTTACCGCCGCATTGCTCAAAGCGCGACTGATCGAAAACGACCAGCAATGGTACGAGGGCCGCCCGGTGCTGATGACCCGCAACGACTACGGCCTGGGCTTGATGAACGGCGATATCGGCATCGCCCTCAAGTTGCCTGAGCGTGAAGGACCTGACGCTGGCAAAGCGGTGTTGCGTGTGGCTTTTCCGCGTAACGACGGGCAGGGCGGGGTGCGCTTCGTATTGCCGAGCCGGCTCAACGATGTCGAAACCGTCTACGCCATGACCGTGCACAAATCCCAGGGCTCCGAGTTCGCCCACACCGCGCTGATCTTGCCGGACGCCTTGAATCCGGTGCTGACCAAAGAGCTGATCTACACCGGCATCACGCGTGCCAAGCATTGGTTCACCTTGATCGAGCCCCGCGCCGGGGTGTTTGAGGAAGCGGTGTTACGCAAGGTCAAACGCCTGAGCGGCCTGATGCTGGAACTGGAGGAAGGCGTCGAGCCTCAGCAGTGAAAACGCGCGGGGCCGGCGACGATTATTGACCAACCGGTCAGTGGTCGGCGCCTCGCTGGCGTTTAGCCGCTGTGCTATCGTTGCGGCATCATTTCGATAGATCCAAGAGAATCCCTGCATGAAGGTGTCTGTCTGGGCGACAGGGCGCGTAGTTGGCTGCCAACACGCGTTGCTTGGCGCTCTGCTCTGGTTGTTGACGGGCTTAGCCGTCGCGCAATCACAAGCGCCGACAGGCATGGCCGAACAACGGGCCAAATCTGTCACGCAGGTGGTTCTTGGCATCCTCAGCTATGCGCGCTGGCCGGTCGAACCTGCGCAGTTGCGTCTGTGCATCGTCGGCCCCACCGAATACACCGATGACCTGGTCAAAGGCACCACGCAGGCGACCGGTCGCCCGGTCATCGTGCGTCGGCTGTTGGCCGATAACCCGGCCATCGTCAGTGAATGCGATGCGGTGTACATCGGCAAACTCACCTCGGATGAACGCAGTCGCCTGTTCGCCTCGCTGATCGGCCACCCGGTGCTGAGCATCAGCGAAGGCGACGATCAGTGCACGGTCGGCAGTCTGTTCTGCTTGCGCGTGGGCGACGATCAAGTGTCCTTCGAGGTCAATCTCGACTCCGTTGCCCGCAGCGGCGTACGCATTCATCCAAGCGTGCTGCAGTTGTCGCGTCGCAAACCGGCGGCACCATGAGACTCTTTCGATCGAATACCCGCCCAACCCTGGGCTCGGTGCTAGGCCGTGGACATTTGACCGTCGCGCTGATGGCGGTGGCGATGGCCAGTGTCTCGCTGACGCTGCTAGGCGTTCTGGCGTTGCGCGTCTATGCCGATCACAACCTGCACCTGATTGCTCGCTCGATCAGCTACACCGTTGAAGCTGCAGTGGTGTTCAACGACAAGACGGCTGCCACGGAAGCGCTGGAGTTGATCGCGTCCACTGAAGAAGTGGCCGATGCGCAGGTGCTCGATGCACAGGGGCGGTTGCTGGCACGTTGGCAGCGACCAGAGAACGGCCTGTTCTCCGAGCTGGAAATGCTCATCACCCGCGCTTTGCTGGAGCGACCGATCAGCCTGCCGATTGTCCATCAGGATCGGGAAATCGGTCGCGTGCTGCTCATCGGACACGGCGGCAGCCTGATGCGCTTTCTGTTGAGCGGTCTGGCCGGGATTCTGCTCTGCACCGCCATCAGCGCGTGCGTGGCGATTTATCTGGCGCGGCGGCAACTGCGCGAAATCATCGGCCCGCTGCGCAGCCTCGCCACCGTGGCCCACGCTGCTCGCAGCGAACGGGCGCTGGACCGGCGCGTGCCGCCGGCGCAAATCGCTGAGCTGGACAACCTCGGCAACGACTTCAATGCCTTGCTCGACGAACTCGAGTCCTGGCAGAGCCACCTGCAGAGCGAAAACGAAACCCTCGCCCACCAGGCCAGTCACGACAGCCTCACCGGTCTGCCGAACCGCGCTTTTTTTGAGGGGCGACTGATCCGCGCTTTGCGCAGTGGCGGCAAACTCAACGAGCGAGTGGCCGTGCTGTTTCTCGACAGTGACCGTTTCAAAGGCATCAACGATAATTTCGGCCACGCCGCCGGCGATGCCGTGTTGGTGGCCATCGCCAATCGCATTCGCGCGCAATTGCGTGAGGAAGATCTGGTGGCGCGCCTGGGCGGTGACGAGTTTGCCGTGCTGCTGACGCCTTTGCACAGGATCGAAGATGCCGAGCGCATTGCCGACAAGATCCTCGCCAGCATGGACATGCCCATCGCGCTGCCGGGCGATACCAGTGTCGTGACGTCGCTCAGTATCGGCATCGCGGTTTTCCCCGATCATGGCGCCACCCCCGGTGCCCTGCTCAATGCCGCCGATGCGGCGATGTATCAGGCCAAGCGCCTGTCGCGCGGCGCCCAATTCACGGCTGGGTCGGAGCACTCGGTCGATCCCGTTCAAACCAGGAGCTGATGCCCGTGTTCACACTTGCAATCCGATTGTTTTCCGCGCTGTTGTTGATGGCCGCACTGGCCCTGACCGGTTGCCAGACTGCCCCACAAAAAGGCCTGACCCCAGCGCAAGTCGCCGTGCTCCAACAACAGGGCTTCGAGCTGACCGACGAGGGCTGGGAGTTTGGCCTGTCCGGCAAAGTGCTGTTTGGCAGCGACGTTGAAAGCCTGAATGCGCAAAGCACCGAAATCGTCGAACGCATTGGCAAGGCCCTGCTGGGTGTCGGCATCGAGCGCGTGCGGGTCGATGGCCACACCGACGCGTCGGGCAAGGAAACGTACAACCAGCAGTTGTCACTGCGCCGCGCCAAAAGTGTCGCCAACGTACTCGGCACCGTCGGCATGAAGCAGGAAAACATTCAGTTGCAAGGCTTGGGCAGCAGCGAGCCAGTGGCCTCCAACGCCACGGCGGCGGGCCGCACGGAAAACCGTCGGGTGGCGATTGTGGTCAGCGCCGATTAATCGGCGAACTGCATCTCACGGCTTTCGCCCATCAACAGCGCCTGATTGCGCTCCGTCACCTCACGGATGTAATCCCACAACAGGGTGATCCGCTTCAACTTCCTCAGATCCTCCCGGCAGTACATCCAGAACTGCCGGGTGATGTTGATTTCCTCCGGCAACACGGGCAGCAAACGCGGATCCTGCGCGGCGAGGAAGCACGGCAGAATCGCCAGTGAACGCCCCTGCTGTGCAGCAACGAATTGCGCGATCACGCTGGTGCTGCGCAAATTTGCGTGGGCACCGGGCAGCACGTTGGCCAGGTAGAGCAGCTCCGAGCTGAACGCCAGATCGTCCACATAACTGATGAATTGATGCTTGCCCAAATCTGCCGGGCGGCGGATCGGTGGGTGTTTGTCCAGATAGTCCTGGGTTGCGTAGAGCTGCAAACGGTAGTCGCAGAGTTTGCAGCAGACGTACGGCCCGTGCTCCGGGCGTTCGAGGGCGATGACGATGTCGGCCTCGCGTTTGGACAGGCTGATGAAGTGCGGCAGCGGCAGGATGTCCACCGAGATCGCCGGGTAGGCGTCGACGAAATGGCTCAGTTGCGGGGTGATGAAAAAACTGCCGAAGCCTTCGGTGCAGCCCATGCGCACGTGGCCGGACAAGGCGACGCCGGAGCCGGAGACCTGCTCGCAAGCCATGTGCAACGTGCTTTCAATCGACTCGGCATAACCGAGCAAACGCTGGCCTTCAGCGGTCAGGACGAAACCGCTGGTGCGCGACTTTTCAAACAACAACGTGCCGAGCGCCGCTTCCAGCGAACTGATCCGTCGCGACACCGTGGTGTAGTCGACAGCCAGCCGTTTGGCCGCCGTGCTGGCCTTGCGGGTGCGGGCGACTTCAAGAAAAAACTTGAGGTCGTCCCAGTTCAGCGAACCTAGAGAGGTGATGTTTTTTTGCATGATGGACGGGCTTATATGTGCGTTCTTATTAGAAGTTTGCACATCTATACTCCAAAAACAGTCCGACAACCAATTCGTGACACACGCCTCATCTCAAGGCGAACCCTTCGCCTTGGCTCCTACGATAAAAACAAGTTTCGGAGACCAGCATGAACGCATCGCTTACGCCCAACGACACCACGCTGCAAAAGGTCAAACTGCTGATCAATGGTGAGTGGGTCGAATCGCAGACCACCGAGTGGCACGACATCGTCAACCCGGCGACCCAGCAAGTGCTGGCCAAAGTCCCGTTCGCCACTGCCGCTGAAGTCGATGCCGCCGTCAGCGCCGCACAGCGTGCCTTCCAGACCTGGAAACTGACCCCGATCGGCGCGCGCATGCGCATCATGCTCAAGCTGCAAGCGCTGATCCGCGAACACTCCAAACGCATCGCCGTCGTCCTGAGCGCCGAGCAGGGTAAAACCATTGCCGACGCCGAGGGCGATATTTTCCGTGGCCTTGAAGTGGTTGAGCACGCCTGCTCGATCGGCACTCTGCAAATGGGCGAGTTCGCCGAGAACGTCGCCGGCGGCGTTGACACTTACACCCTGCGCCAGCCAATCGGTGTGTGCGCCGGCATCACCCCGTTCAACTTCCCGGCGATGATTCCGCTGTGGATGTTCCCGATGGCCATCGCCTGCGGCAACACCTTCGTCTTGAAACCTTCGGAACAGGATCCGCTGTCGACCATGCTGCTGGTGGAACTGGCGGTCGAGGCTGGCGTTCCGGCGGGCGTGTTGAACGTGGTGCATGGCGGTAAAGACGTGGTCGATGGCTTGTGCACGCACAAGGACATCAAAGCGGTGTCGTTCGTCGGCTCCACCGCTGTCGGCACTCACGTTTATGACTTGGCCGGTAAACACGGCAAACGCGTGCAATCGATGATGGGCGCTAAGAACCACGCCGTGGTGCTGGCCGATGCCAATCGCGAACAAGCACTGAATGCCTTGGTCGGCGCCGGTTTCGGTGCGGCCGGACAACGTTGCATGGCCACTTCGGTGGTGGTGCTGGTTGGTGCGGCGAAACAATGGTTGCCGGATCTGAAAGCGCTGGCGCAGAAACTTACCGTCAACGCTGGCAGCGAGCCGGGCACCGACGTTGGCCCGGTCATCTCGAAGAAAGCCAAGGCGCGAATTCTCGAGCTGATCGAAAGCGGCATCAAGGAAGGCGCCAAGCTGGAACTGGACGGTCGTGACATCAAGGTGCCGGGTTACGAGCAAGGTAACTTTGTCGGCCCGACCCTGTTCTCGGGCGTGACCACCGACATGCAGATTTACACCCAGGAAATCTTCGGCCCGGTGCTGGTGGTGCTGGAAGTCGACACCCTCGATCAGGCCATCGCGCTGGTCAACGCCAACCCGTTCGGCAACGGCACCGGCCTGTTCACCCAGAGCGGTGCGGCGGCGCGCAAATTCCAGACGGAAATCGACGTCGGTCAGGTCGGCATCAACATCCCGATTCCGGTGCCAGTGCCGTTTTTCAGCTTCACCGGTTCGCGCGGTTCGAAACTTGGCGACCTCGGCCCGTACGGCAAGCAAGTGGTGCAGTTCTACACGCAGACCAAAACGGTCACGGCGCGCTGGTTCGATGACGACAGCGTCAACGACGGCGTGAACACCACCATCAACCTGCGCTGAGGAATGGCCATGAAAATCGCATTTATCGGGCTGGGCAACATGGGCGCGCCGATGGCGCGCAACCTGATCAAGGCTGGCCATTCGCTGAACCTGGTCGACCTGAACAAAACCGTGCTGGCGGAACTGCAGCAACTGGGTGGCACCATTCGCGCTTCGGCGCGTGAGGCGGCCGAGGATGCCGAGCTGGTGATCACCATGCTGCCGGCGGCCGTGCATGTGCGCAGTGTCTGGCTCGGTGAAGATGGCGTGCTGGCCGGCATCGGCCAAGGCGTGCCGGCGGTGGATTGCAGCACGATTGATCCGCAGACGGCGCGCGATGTCGCCGCCGCTGCCGCCAAGCATGGCGTGACCGTGGCCGATGCGCCGGTGTCCGGTGGCACCGGTGGCGCGACCGCCGGGACGTTGACCTTCATGGTCGGCGCCACCCCGGAACTGTTTGCCACCCTGCAACCGGTGTTGGCGCAGATGGGCCGCAACATCGTGCATTGCGGTGACGTCGGCACCGGGCAGATCGCCAAGATCTGCAACAACCTGCTGCTGGGGATTTCGATGGTCGGTGTCAGTGAAGCGATGGCGCTGGGCGATGCGCTGGGGATTGATACCTCGGTGCTGGCCGGGATCATCAACAGTTCGACCGGGCGTTGCTGGAGTTCGGAAATGTACAACCCGTGGCCCGGCATCGTCGAAACGGCGCCGGCCTCGCGTGGCTATACCGGTGGCTTTGGTGCGGAGCTGATGCTCAAGGATCTGGGCCTGGCGACGGAAGCGGCGCGTCAGGCGCACCAGCCAGTGGTGCTCGGCGCGGTGGCGCAGCAGTTGTATCAGGCGATGAGTCAGCGAGGGGAAGGCGGGAAAGACTTCTCGGCGATTATCAACAGCTACCGGAAACCGCAGTAACTCTTCAAAAACCTGAGGTGAAAGGGCTTTTTGTGGCGAGGGGATTTATCCCCGTTGGGGTGCGTAGCAGCCCCCTACAGTGTGTCAGGTAAACCGAGTGCTCAGGTTTTGCGACTGCTGCGCAGCCGAGCGGGGCGGTGCGACGTTTCGCTGAATCCCCTCGCCACAGGGTTCCTGTTTCCACAGGGATCATTGGGGTGTGGTTAAGAAATTTGCAGTAGGTGTTGCCGGGACATCACGTCGGGTGATCTCCCGGCTTTTTTGTGCCAAAAAAGATCGCAGCCTGCGGCAGCTCCTACAGAAACACATTCCCATGTAGGCGCTGCCGAAGGCTGCGATCTTTTGCTTTATCAGGCAAACACGAAATACTTGCGAACGGTCTCGACCACTTCCCACGTCCCTGTCATCCCCGGCTCAATCACAAAGATGTCGCCAGCGCGCAGGTGGATCGGCGCCATGCCGTCCGGAGTGATCACGCAGTAGCCTTCCTGGAAATGGCAGTACTCCCACTTCACGTATTCGACGCGCCACTTGCCCGGTGTGCAGATCCAGGTGCCCATGATCTTGCTGCCGTCTTCGCTGGTGTAGGCGTTGAGGTTGACGGTGTGCGGGTCGCCTTCGAGTTTTTCCCATTTGCAGGCGTCGAGTACCGGCAGCGGGTGGGTGTCGCGCAGAACGGTGATAGGGGCGGACATGGTGGCTCCAGACAAATGACGAGTTGAATCATCACCCTAACGTCTGGTGAAGCAGCCCAGATGTCTGGGGTCGACCTCGGGATGCTTAGGAGCGCTGAGCGGAAATTTCTCGTAACGCCGGGGATTTGCACCAATGCTGTGCATATATGACGAATTTAATACAGTCTTGCCCCATAAAAGTTCAATAAATTTTTAGACTAAAACGAGATAACCATTCGGACACCTATTGCAAAAGAAAATCGTCTGTACTATAACATTCGTACTAAAGGACATTCCCACCCTGATGGAGTTACACCTGAGTCACGGACAGACTTGAACTCGCTTTTTCTCGGACCGACAACAGACTTGGCCATTGGCCCAAGTGTGAACTTTCACCTGTCGTTAATGAATAACGATAATTGAATGGAACAGTCAGTTAATAAGTGGCGCAGGCGCAATGTCATGCGTGCTTTGAGATAAGCATTTAAATAAATCGTTAATGATTGATCTGCATTGATTGACGGCGTGCGCGGTATTACTGCGCCGAAAAAATCACTTGTGCTCGGCATCATGGAATGAGGCTAGATTGTGGACGACGTAAATGTAATTGAAGTTTCAACCTCCGTTGACAGTTGCAGTGTGCTCGGCCGGCATGTGTGGGTGCGAGCAGGCACTCGTCTGCAAAATGTTCAGGTGGCGGATGACTGTTTTATCGGTTTCCGCTGCGATGTGCAGTTTGCCGCGATCGGTCAATCCAGCATGTTAGCCACGGGTGTGCAATGCAGCGGCACCGCGCAGGCACCGATCCGCATCGCCGAAAATGTCTGGCTCGGCGCCAAGGTCGCCGTCAACGCAGGTGTCAGTATTGGTGCTGGCGCAGTGATCGCCGCCGGTGCTCTGGTGACGGCAGATGTACCGGCCGACGCCATCATGGTTGGGCGCCCGGCGCGCTTTATCGGCTTCCGTTCGGTGGTCGAGGACGGTCGCCCGAGCCCCCGGCAGGTGTTGGCGAAAGTGCGGGAAAGGGCCCGTTCCGGCTTGCCTTCGATGCTTGATCGCTCAACGCAGTCGGTCTCCCGGCTCAAATCGCTGAACCCCGACACCGCGACCTGGGAAATCAGCGACGAGGCTTTGATCGACGCGGAATTACGCGGTGGTGCGTCGGTGGAAATCGCCCGCGATTGCATTCTGATCGGGCGCAGCAGCCGTCAGGGCGGGATGTCGCAACTGGGCGGCATCGAACTCGGCACGGGTGTCCGGCTCGGCGAAGGTGTGGTCATCGAAGCCGCTGGCGGCGTGTCGATTGGCGTGTTCAGCGAAGTGGCGGACAACGTCACGATTGTGGCTTCAACTCACGACCATTCATTCCGCTCGCTGCCTTGGGAAGAAGCCCCGGTGCGGATTGGAAGTCGTTGCGTGATTGGTGAAGGCGCGCTCTTGGTAGGTCCACTGAATGTCGGTGATGGTGCAGTTATAAAGCCCCACTCAGTGGTTATAAGGGATGTATTGGAAAACACTGTGGTTCATGGCGTTGTTCAACTAATGGAGATTCAAGAATGATTTTATTTGCCCCCAATCCAACCGGTTCCGGTCATAACATGCGTGCGCTGTCGATCGCTCAGGCGATTAAAAAGCAGTGTCCGGCCATGCCCCTGACCGTGGCGCTGGCTTCGTTGCAGCCGACGTTTACACCGTTGTTTGAAAAGTCCGGTGTCGAGGTGGTGGATATTGCCGGTCGTTTGGTCGACTACTCGAAAAAGAGCAACTTGTCGAAAGAACTCGACTGGGCCAATTACATTGGCGGTTATATCGCCAATACCTTCTTGTCGGGTGAGCGAATTCTCTCTTATCTGGCGCTGATCGCCGAATACAAACCGACCGTACTGGTCTCGGACTACAACATGGCAGCCTGTTTGGCGGCGATTTTCAGCGGTACGCCGCTGGTGTTCGTCACCGAGCGATATGACTTCACCCTCTGCCAGCTGGAAGACCATGACCTGGCCGACGGCGGCTTCGAGGTCAATGCGCTGGAAATGGCCCGGGCCCGCACCGCACTGCACAGCCAGTTCAACTGGATGATCAACCAGAGCCAATTGGTGCTGACCGACAAGCCGTACGTGGCTTCTCTGGATCAGGGCACGCCGGTCGCCGAAGCGCTGCTCAGCGGCAAGGCGCACTTTGTCGGGCCGATGATTCGCGACATCAATGTGCAGAGCGGCCTGAACGTGCGCGAGCAACTGAACCTTGGCGATTCGCCGTTCATTGTCGCGTCGATCAGCGGCACCACCATGTTTGCGCAAAACAAGGATGCGTTGCTCGCCGCGTATCTGGACAGCTTCAAGGTCCTGCGCGAACGCAATCCGGATCTGAAACTGGTGTTGCTCGGCCGTCAGGATATCGCCGCCCAGGACGGTGTGGTGTGCGTGCCTTACTACCCCGACTGGATGGGCCTGTTGCGCGAAGCCAGCCTGCTGATTTCGGCGCCGGGCTGGATCACCGTCACCGAAATTGCCGCCCTGCACATTCCGACCTTGTTCGTGCTGCCGTCCAAGTCCGAGTACCACGAGCTTGAAGCCCTGCGTCGTCTGGAGCTGCTCGGTTTTCCGACACACCTGGGACACGATCGCGACCGCCTCGTCGAACTGGTGCAAAGCGAGCTGGAGAAAGACACCCAGTCGGCGGCGTACTACGCGCCCCATCAACAGGTCGCTGCACCGGACGGCGAAGGCGCGGCCCGTGCTGCAACGCGCATCATCGAATTGTGCAACGGCGCTGTTGTGCCATTGACCGAAAGCAAAGCGGCTTAACCTCAAGGAAGAGGGATTCACCATGGCGCTGCATCCGCAGTTTCTATTTGATCAAGGTCTCAAGGACATCGAGTTCGGTGGTTTTTTTGCCGTCACCGATGCCAGTGGGCAGGTCGCGATTTCCAGCGACAAGCAGTTGCAGGATCAGATCGACGCAACGCTGTATCAGGCCGAACACGGCGATGACGCACAACTGCGTTTTGCCCATGCCGGGCTGATGCGTCTGCACGATGCTCTGAATGCAGGTTTTCACGAACTTGCCGATCGCTACTGGACGCCGCACGGCTCCGGTCGCTGCAGAACCCTGGCGCTGCAACTGGATGCGCTGGCGGCATTGATCGCCTACCAACGGCGGGTGCCGGAAGACGTCACCAACCGCGCGGCGATTGCCGGTCTGCTGGAGCAGGTCGAAGCGCTTTATGCCCGGTCTACCGTCGCTGGCGTGTACAGCAGCGACTGGTCGACGCCGCTGGAACTGGCGACCTCGATCGACCTCGACATCAGCGCCACGGCACTGCTGGCGCACATCGGTAACGAGCCTTTGGGCCTCGGTTTGCTCGGGCATTTGCAGGTGCACGCCGAAAACCTGATAGCCCGGGTAGCCGGCAGCGACAGCGAGTCGTGCGTTGATATTGCGTTGAGCCGTTGCGCGGTGCGAGCACACGTCAGCCTGGTGCTGGCGCGTCTGGCCAACGTGCGTGACGACAACGCGTTGTCGAACCTGGCGCGCTCGTTTGTACTGCAAACGTTGGCACTGTTCCGCGATCCGGCTTACGGCGGCTACTGGGACCGGGTCGGCATCAACGGCAAGGTCCGCTGCGATTGGCACACGTCGTACAAACGTCATGAGTCGCCATTTCCGATCAAGACAGCGTACGACGTGGCGTTGCTGATGCAGGCGATCCAGGCGTTGCCGGGCGGTGCGAGCGAGAGTGACCGAGCCTCGGTGACGGCTGCGTTGCTGGAGTTTCACGACACCCGCAACGGTGGGCTGTTCATGGGCAAAGGCTATTTCTGGTCGACGCCCGATGACCCGACTGTGCCGTTCATTCGTCAGTTCTGGGCGCCGCCGCGTCAGCCAGGGATTTTCAGCATCGGCAACCTGACGTACTTGCCGTTGCATTTGAAGAGTCTGAAAACCCAACTGGCCGCGGCGCATGCCTTGCAGTCCATCGCGCCGGTAACGATTACGCCGGCACACGACGACGCCGAGCGGGTGAACCGCGAGCTGGAGGTCATCGATGGGCAGGGCGACGTGCAGGACATTCATCCACGCGGCGTACCGTCGATCAATGTTGATCTGCAGCGTTATCTCGCGTGGCTGGCCAAGGCCCGGGCGTCGACTCAGACCCCTTACGGCCTGACTGCCGAAACCACGCCGCTGGGCTTTCGCGCCGACAAGACCTGGCAGGTGTTTTCCGGCCTGCATGTGATTTGCGACCTGCACGCACTGGGCCTGCCAATCGAAAACAAGGCGAGCCTGATCGATTGCATCCAGGCCTCGCAAAATATCGACGGCGGTTTTGCCGAACAGCCGGGGCACTTGAGTGATGTCTTTGCCACGTACTGCGCGGTGTTGTCGTTGCGTGTGCTGGGTGCCTTGCCGGGCGATATCGAGGGTTGTGTGCGCTACCTGCAAGCGTGTCAGAACAGCGATGGCGGGTTCGGCGACGTGGCGGGTTTCGGCTCCGATATCTGGCACACCAACCTTGCGGTGCTGTCGCTGCACGCGCTGGGCGCCAAGGCCGTGGATGAGCAAGCGGTGATGGCGTTCGCCTTGCGTTGCCGTTCGGCCGACGGCGGATTCGGCAACAAGCCGGGTTATCCACCGGATGCGTTTTCGGTGTACCGCGTGGTGTCCACGCTGTTCATTCTCGACCGCCGCCTCGTCGATGTACGGCAGACCGTGGAGTGGCTGCAGAGCCTGCAATTGGCCAATGGCTCGTTCCACTATCGGCCGGGCAAAGCGGTCAGTCTGGTCGGCACGTATATGGCAATTGCGGCGATGTACCTGCTCGATGCGCAGCCGACACATTTACAGGCGTCGAAAGACTGGATCGCCTCTCACCAGAAACAGGACGGTGGTTTCGGCCCGCTCAACTCGACCTCGGCGACCACCGACGAAAGCTTCGTCTGCATCCAGACGCTGCTGATTCTTGAGCAAGGCCTGTCGCAATACTGGGTGGCATTGCTGAACTGACCCGCCCCTGAAGGCGGGCAGCATCGAAGGACTGTGAATCATCATTTTGCCAGGGGAGGCGCTGATGAAAATTTTAGTGACAGGGGGCGCGGGCTTTATCGGCTCGGCAGTGGTGCGGTTTCTGCTCAATGAAACCGAGTGCGAAGTGATCAATGTCGACAAACTGACCTACGCCGGCAATCTGGAGTCGCTGGCTGAAATCGCGGACTCGCCGCGTTACCGTTTCTGCCAGGTGGACATCTGCGACAAGCCGGCGCTGGACGAACTCTTCGCGCGTCTGCAACCGGACGCGGTGATGCATCTGGCGGCCGAATCCCATGTGGATCGTTCGATCGATGGCCCTCAAGCCTTCATCGAAACCAACATCGTCGGCACTTACACCCTGCTCGAAGCCGCGCGCGGCTATTGGAACCGTCTGGACGCTGCGCGTCAGCAGGCGTTCCGTTTCCACCATATTTCCACCGACGAGGTGTACGGCGATCTGGAGCCTGAAGATCCGGCGTTTACCGAAACCACCGCCTATGCGCCCAGCTCACCTTACTCGGCGACCAAGGCCGGTTCGGATCATCTGGTGCGCGCCTGGCATCGCACGTTCGGGCTGCCGGTGGTGATGAGCAATTGCTCGAACAATTACGGGCCGTACCACTTCCCGGAAAAACTCATTCCGCACGTCATTCTCAATGCACTGCAAGGCAAGCCGCTGCCGGTGTACGGCGACGGTGCGCAGATCCGCGACTGGCTGTTTGTCGAAGATCACGCCCGGGCGCTTTACGCGGTGGTCAGCAACGGTGAAGTGGGGCAGACCTACAACATCGGTGGTCACAACGAAAAAACCAACCTTGAAGTGGTGCACACCGTGTGCGATCTGCTTGAGGCGCGGGGTGCGCAGAAACCGGCCGGGGTCGCGCATTTCCGCGACCTGATCACCTTCGTCAAGGATCGCCCGGGCCACGACAAACGGTATGCCGTCGATGCCGGCAAGATCCACGCGCAGTTGGGGTGGACGCCGCAGGAAACCTTCGACAGCGGCATGAAAAAAACCGTTGATTGGTACCTCGATAATCGCGCCTGGTGGATTCGTGTGATCTCCGGCGCCTACGCCCTCGAACGTCTCGGCGACCAGTTGCAAGAAGCCCACGTGGCTTGACATCACCCCCCGTCAATGACGCCGGTTGGCGTCAGTCATCTATTGCTGAAAAGGAAACAGGCATGGCCAAGTACAAGGGAATTCTGTTGGCGGGCGGCGCTGGCTCGCGGTTGCATCCAATCACTTTGGGCGTCTCCAAGCAGTCGCTGCCGGTGTATGACAAACCGATGATCTACTACCCGCTGTCGGTGCTGATGCTGGCGGAAATTCGCGAGATCCTGATCATCTCCACTCCCGAAGATCTGCCGGGCTTTCAGCGCATGCTCGGCGACGGCAGCCAATTGGGCCTGAGCCTGAGTTACGCCGTGCAACCGAGCCCGGACGGCCTCGCCCAGGCGTTCATCATCGGTCGCGAATTTGTCGGCGATGACAACGTCTGCCTGGTGCTCGGCGACAACATTTTCTACGGCGCCGGCTTCGGTGAAACGCTGTTGCAGGCTGCGACCCGCGAAGAGGGCGCGACCGTGTTCGGCTACTACGTGGCGGACCCGGAACGCTTCGGCGTGGTGGAGTTCGACGCCAGCGGCAAGGCCCTGAGCATCTGTGAAAAACCGAGTGAGCCGAAGTCCAACTTCGCCGTTACCGGCCTGTATTTCTACGACAACGAAGTGCTGCGCATTGCCGCCGAGATCCAGCCGTCGCCGCGCGGCGAACTGGAAATTACCGACGTCAACAATGTCTATCTGCAACGTGGGCAATTGAACGTGTCGGTGATGGGCCGCGGCATGGCCTGGCTGGACACGGGGACTCACGACGCGTTGATGGAAGCGGGCAATTTTGTCCAGGCCATCGAGAAACGTCAGGGCCTGAAAATCGCCTGCCTCGAAGAGATTGCCTACAACAAGGGCTGGATCGATGACGCGCAGTTGCTGGTGCTGGCGGGGAGCATGAGCAAGACCGGTTACGGTCAGTATCTGGCACGACTGATCAACGATGACGTGCTGACGGTGCTGGATGCCCAGCGTTCGCTGAAGGGCGCGGCCTGATTGTCCGGGCATTTCAGTGCGCGCGCCAAGCGCTCGGCAGGGTCAACACCCCGCACGAGCGCACTGGCGAGCAAGCTCGCTCTCTGCGGTTTTAGTGGCCGGTTACGCTGTCCGCTTGTGGCGTTTTAGCGTTCGGGTGTGAGTCGGCTGGCGGCATCTGCAGCGATTGCAGATGTGCCAGGCGATTGGCGTGGGTCGGTGCTTCGGCGGCCAGCGGCGAGCGGCGTTTGCGGGTTTCTTCACGCAGCACCGGCAGCACTTCCTTGCCGAACATGTCGAGCTGTTCCAGCACGGTTTTCAACGGAATGCCGCCATGGTCGAACAGGAAAAGTTGGCGCTGATAGTCGCCGAAGTACTCGCGGAAGGTCAGCGTCTTGTCGATGATTTCCTGCGGGCTGCCAACGGCCAGCGGGGTCATCTCCATGAACTCTTCCAGGGATGGACCGTGGCCATACACCGGCGCGTTGTCGAAGTAGGGGCGGAACTCGCGGCGGGCATCCTGGGAATTGCGGCGCATGAAAATATGCCCGCCAAGGCCGACGATGGCTTGCTCCGGCGTGCCATGGCCGTAATGGGCAAAACGCGCCCGATAGAACTCGACCAGGGCCATGAAATGCTCGCGCGGCCAGAGGATGTGGCTGGCGAAAAAGCCGTCACCGTAATACGCCGCTTGTTCAGCGATTTCCGGGGTGCGGATCGAGCCATGCCAGACGAAGGGCGGCAGGTCATCCAACGGACGCGGAATGGAGGTGAAGTTGTTCAACGGGGTACGAAAACGACCGCTCCAGTTGATGTCTTCTTCGCGCCAGAGCCGATGCAGCAGGCGATAGTTTTCCATCGCCAGCGGCAGCCCGTCGGTGATGTTTTTGCCGAACCACGGATAGACCGGTGCGGTGTTGCCGCGCCCGAGCATCAAGTCCATGCGCCCGCCGCAGAGGTTTTGCAGCAGCGAATATTCTTCAGCCAGGCGCACCGGGTCGTTGGTGCTGATGAGGGTAGTGGACGTCGACAGAATGATGCGTCGGGTTTTCGCGGCAATGTAGGCCAGCAGCGTGGTGGGAGAGGAGGTGATGAACGGTGGATTGTGATGCTCGCCGGTAGCGAACACATCCAGCCCGATGTCTTCGGCTTTCTGCGCAATTTGCAGGGTGGCCTGGATGCGTTCCGATTCGCTGGGGGTACGGGCGTTGGTAGGGTCTTGTGTGACGTCGCCAACGGTGTAGATCCCGAATTGCATAAAGCCTCCTTGCCTTGGGTAAAGGGTATGTTTGAAACCCTGCCGCGAAGGTTAAATCGTCGCGGTACTTGAAATGTACGCCTGTACACGTACAATCGCAATTGTGCATCATCGTTCGAACGGATTTCGACCACCTCATCTAGACGGGAGCGCGACATGGAACTGGGATTTATCGGTTTGGGCACGATGGGCGCACCGATGGTGCTGAACCTGCTGAAGGCTGGGCATCAGGTGCGTGTGTGGAACCGCTCGGCGGCGCCGTTGCAGGCGCTGGTCAATGCCGGTGCCGAAGCCGTCGACAGCCCGGCGCTCGCGGCTCGCGCCGAGGTGCTGATTTCGATGCTGGGCGACGATGCGGCGATTCGTGCGGTGTTTCTGGATGCCCACGCCATCGACGGTCTGGCGCCCGGCAGCGTTCACGTCAACATGTCCACGGTGTCTGTCGCCCTCGCCCGGGAAATGGCGGCCCTGCACAAGGTGCGCGGTGTGGCTTATGTGTCGGCGCCGGTGCTGGGGCGTGTGGATGTCGCGGCCGCCGGCAATCTGAATATCCTCGCCTCAGGCGATGCCGAGGCGCTGGCGCGGGTGCAGCCACTGTTCGATGTGCTGGGGCGCAAGACCTGGCCGTTCGGCGAAGACGCAGAACGCGCCTGCGTCGCCAAACTCTCGGCCAATCTGATGATTGCCGCAGCCATTGAATCAACCGCCGAGGCGTCGACCCTGGCCAACGGCTACGGCATCAGTCGCGCGGATTTCATCGAGATGATCACCTCGACCCTGTTCGCCGTGCCGGTGTATCAGGGCTACGGAAAACTGATGGTCGACAAACAATTCGAGCCCGCCGGGTTCAAGCTGTCGCTGGGGCTCAAGGATGTCCGCCTGGCGCTGGAGGCCGGCGAAGCTGCGCACGTGCCGCTGCCGTTTGCCAGTGTGTTGAAGGACAACTTGCTCGATGGCATGGCCCACGGTCAGGCCGACCAGGACTGGGCGTCACTTTCGCAGGTCAGTGACCGACGCGCTGGCTCAAAGTAATCATGCGGTAGGGCAAGCCGTAACTTCAGTGCAAGTTCGGTGGGCACTTTGCGCCTTGAGTATTAGTTTGAGTGTTAGTTGTCTTTTTCTGAAATATGCAAGAAGTCTGATAATAACGCTTGTCAATGTACGACTGTAGACGTACATTTTTGCCGGGGTTTAACAACAATAAAAGTTCTGTCTGTTTTTTCATCTGCTGACCCTCAATAAATAATAGCTAGGAGCCGTTATGAAGAATCTAATGCAATGGAACAGCCTTCCCTCCGAATCCAATGAATGGCTCGAGAAGGTGCGTGCACTGAACCCGCTGATCGTTCAGCACCGAGATTACAGCGAGCAGACGAACGCGACGCACAAGGACGTGATGTCTCAATTTTTCAAGGATGGTTTTGGCCGCACTTCAGTGTCCAGGGCATTCGGCGGATCCCAGGTCGACATTCAGACCACCTCGGCACTGTTGCTGGAATTTGCCCGGCATGACGCTTCGCTGTCCTGGCAGTTGGCCGTGCAGGTGGCCATGGGCCGACTCTCCGATTACTTGCCGGAAAGCACCTCCGAAGCGATCTACAACCACTGCGATGGTTTTGTGATCGGCGCCATTCACTCCGGTGGCGAAGCGCTGCCGATGGGCGACGATTACCTGCTCAGCGGCCGCTGGGCGTTCGCCAGCGGTTCGGCGCATGCCGACTGGCTGGTCTGCACCGCAACCGTCAAAGGCACGGAAAACAACACCACACCCGAAGTGCGGATGTTCTTTGTGCCGGCCAGCCAGTGCCAGATCCTGCCGACCTGGGACACCCTTGGCATGCGCGGCACCGGCAGCCATCACTTCGAATGTTCGCAGGTGCTGGTCAACAAGGCCTTCTCCCTGAACACCGAAAGCCTCAAGCAATCGCCCGAAGCGCGCAGCTCGCGTGCCTACGCTACCGGTTACTACGAGTTCGGTACGCTGGCAGCGATGTCCACCGTGCTGGGCGTTGCCCGCGCGGCGGTCGACCACTTCCGCAACGACCGCGCCGTCAACGCCGATCCAGGCCTTGAAGGGGTGATTTTCGAAAAAACCGGTCGGGCGATCTCTTCGGTGCACACCGCCCAGTTGCTGCTCGAAGACGCGATTCACCAAGTGATCAATCGCGGTGAAACCTTCGGTGAACCGGTCAGTGCGCGCGTCGGCCTGGCGGCGTCAGTGCTCACCGAAAACTCGGTGAACGCAGTCAATCAGATCTTTTCGATGGCCGGTTCGAAGGCGGTTTACAAGTCGCACTTTCTGGAACGTTGCTTCCGCGATATTCATACCGGTTCGAAGCACTTCACGTTGTCGCCTTTGAACTTGCACGGTATCGGTAAATATTATCTGGATAAAACCAATGCGCTGGCAGCGGCTTGACAGATAACTAACAAAACAGGCGCGTTACACGTGAATTGCCACAGGGATATATAGCGCGCCTGTTTTGTGCAACAACCTTTATTTTCTTAATAACTGAACTTTTGTGCTCGCAATAAAGAGTCAAGGGAGTGCCATATGCTTGCCCGAAATATCATTAAATCGCTGGTTTTTCTTCTCCTCGTACTGATCTTTTCCGCTGTGCTCGGCTGGCGCTTCTGGGCGCCACCGCAAGCCGCTGCCGACCAGCGCATCCCGAGTACGCGGGTTGGTCTGGCCGTGGCCAAAAAACAACCGTACACCTACTACCTTGAAGCGATCGGCAAACTGGAAGCGCAGCGTCAGGTGCTGGTCTCGGCCGAAGTCAGCGGCAAAGTGGTCGACATCGATTTCGAGTCCGGCGATCAAGTGGCGGCGGGGCAGGTGTTGCTCAAGCTCAACGACGCGCCGGAGCAGGGTGAACTGGTGCGCCTCAAAGGCGAGTTCGAATCGGCCAAGGCGCAATTTGCCCGGGTTCAGGAACTGGCCAAAAGCGGTGCAGAAAGCCGCCGCGCCTTCGACAGCGCCCGAGCGCAATACGACGCAGCCAAAGGTGACATGGAGCGCATGCAGGCGCAGATCGCCCAGCGTCATATTCGTGCGCCATTTGCTGGCACCCTCGGTATTCGCCAGGCGCACCTCGGCCAATATCTGCAGGCCGGTAGCGCGGTGGCAACGCTGACGGATCCCGGTGTGCTGCGGGTCAATTTCACCCTCGCCGAGCGCGATGGCTCGCGGGTGCAACTGGGCCAGACCGTGCAGGCCAAGGTCGATGCCTGGGTGGATCAGACGTTTGCCGGGAAGATCGTTGCGGTCGACCCACAGATCAACCAATCCCACACCATCAATGTGCAAGCGGTCATCACCGATACCAAAAAACTCCTGCGCCCAGGCATGTATGCGCGGGTCTCGGTGACGTTGCCGCAGACCGCCGAATTGCTCATCCCGGAAACCGCCATCACCTACAACGCCTACGGCGAGAGTGTGTTCTCGGTCTACACCGACGAAGCCGGTGTGCAGAAGGTCAAGCGTGAAAGCATCAAGGTCGGCGAGCGCCGCGACGGTTGGGCCGTGGTCGACAAGGGCCTGGACGACGGTGCGCAGGTGGTGACTTCGGGTCAATTGAAACTGCATGACGGCGTGGCCGTGGAAGGTATCCCGGACACCATTGCTCTCAAACTCAGCGGGCTGGAAAAATGAATTTCACCGACCTCTTTCTTCGCCGGCCGGTGCTGGCCGTGGTGGTCAGCACGTTGATTCTGTTGTTCGGTGTCCGGGCGCTGATGAACCTGCCGATTCGCCAGTATCCGATGCTGGAAACGTCGACCATCACGGTCACCACCCAGTACCCGGGCGCCTCGTCCGAACTGATGCAAGGCTTCGTCACTCAGCCGATCAGTCAGGCGGTGGCCTCGGTCGAAGGGATCGATTATCTGTCGTCGGCTTCGACTCAGGGGCGCAGCCAGGTAACGATCCGCATGGCGCTCAACAGTGACTCCATCGCGGCGCTGACCGAGGTCATGGCCAAGGTCAACCAGATCAAATATCGCTTGCCCAAGGATGCCTACGACCCGGTGGTGGAACGCACCTCGGGCGGTTTCACCAGCGTGGCTTACGTGGCGTTTGCCAGTTCCAACCTGACCATTCCGGAAATGTCGGACTACATTTCCCGCGTCGTCGAACCGATGTTCGCCGGCATCGAAGGGGTGGCGAAGATCAACATCATGGGCGAGCAGAAACTCTCCATGCGCCTGTGGCTCGACCCGCAACGCCTGGCTGGCTACGGCATGACCGGCCAGGACGTTTCGACCGCCATCGAGGGCAACAACTTCCAGGCCGCACCCGGTCAGGTCAAAGGTTTGTATGTGGTCAGTAACCTGCGGGTCAACACGGACCTGAACAGCGTGGAAGACTTCCGCGACATGGTGCTGCGCAACGATAACGGCCACATCATTCGTGTGCGCGATGTCGGCACGGTCGAGCTGAATGCGGCATCCACCGATACCAGCGGCGCGATGAGCGATGTGCCGGCGCTGTTCCTCGGCCTCGACGCGGCGCCGACCGGCAACCCGCTGGTGATCGTCAAGCGTGTGCGCGAATTGCTGCCACAAATCCAGGAAACCCTGCCACCGGGCGTGACCGTACAGATTCCTTTCGAAGTGGCGCACTTCATTCAGTCGTCGATCGATGAGGTGTCTTACACCCTGCTCGAAGCGCTGGTGATCGTGGTGCTGGTGATCTACCTCTGCCTGGGCACGTTCCGCACGGTATTGATTCCGCTGGTGACGATTCCGCTGTCGATGCTCGGCGCGGCGATGCTCATGCAGATGTTCGGTTTCAGTCTCAATTTGCTGACCCTGCTCGCCATGGTCCTGGCCATCGGGCTGGTGGTGGACGACGCCATCGTCGTGGTGGAGAACGTCCACCGGCATATCGAGGAGGGCAAGACACCGTTTGATGCGGCGTTGATCGGTGCGCGGGAAGTGGCCGGGCCGGTGGTGGCGATGACCTTCACGCTGGCGGCGGTGTATGCCCCGATCGGCTTGATGGGCGGCCTGACCGGCACGCTGTTCAAAGAGTTCGCGTTGACCCTGGCCGGCGCCGTGGTGATTTCCGGCATCGTCGCGCTGACCTTGTCGCCGATCATGAGTACGCGTTTGCTGGATGCGAAAACCAGTGAAGGGTTCATGGCGGTCAAGGCCGATCGCTTCTTCCAGAATCTGGCTCGCCGTTACGGCGCGTTGCTCGGCGGTTCGCTGGCGAAGCGCTGGATCAGTCTGACCGTGGCGCTGGTGATCTTCTTCAGCCTGCCGTTCCTCTATCGCTCGGCGCAGACCGAACTGGCACCGCTGGAAGACCAGAACATTCTGCTGACCGCGATCAAGGCGCCGCAGCACGCCAACCTCAATTACCTCGAAGCGTACGCGCACAAACTCTACGAGACCTTCAACGAAATTCCCGAGGGTTACAGTAACTGGGTGGCCAACGGCACTGACGGCCTGTCCAACAGCGTCGGCGGGATCAACCTGGTCGATTGGGAAAAACGTGGCCGCGATGCCAATACCATTCAGCCGGACTTGCAGGCCCGGGTGAACCAGATCGAAGGCACGAGCATTTTCGTCTTCCAGATGCCGCCTCTGCCGGGCTCCACCGGTGGCTTGCCGGTGCAGATGGTGATTCGCAGCGATCAGGAATACCTGGCGCTGTTCAACGTGATGGATCAGCTCAAGCAAGCGGCGCAGGCCAGCGGTCTGTTCGCGGTGGTCGACAGTGATCTGGACTTCAACAATCCCGTGGTGGAGATTCAGGTCGATCGCGCCAAGGCGAACGCCTTGGGCATTCGCATGCAGGACATTGGCGAGACGCTGAACAGTCTGATCGGCGAAAAGTACGTCAACCGGTTCTCCTTCCACGGGCGTTCGTATGACGTGATTCCACAGTCGATCTCTTCGGACCGCCTGACCCCGGAAACCCTCAAGCTCTACTACGTCAAGGATCAGAAGGGCAATCCGGTGCCGTTGTCGACGCTGGCCACCCTCAGCGTCAAGGTCGAACCGAACCGCCTGACCCAGTTCAACCAACAGAACTCTGCGACGTTCCAGGCCATTCCGGCACCGGGCGTGACGTTGGGTGCTGCGGTGGAGTTCCTGCAAAAACAATCGGAAAGTTTCCCCGCCGGTTTCAGTTTCGACTGGCAGTCCGACGCGCGCCAATACGTGCAGGAAGGCAACAGCCTGGCGTTCACCTTCGGTCTGGCCCTGGTGATCATCTACCTGGTGCTGAGCGTGCAATACGAGAGCTTCCGCGATCCGTTCATCATCCTGATCAGCGTGCCGCTGTCGATCTGTGGCGCATTGGTGCCGCTGGCGCTGGGCATGACTTCGATGAACATCTACACGCAGATCGGTTTGATCACGCTGATCGGCTTGATCAGCAAGCACGGGATTCTGATGGTCGCGTTTGCCAACGAACTGCAACGCAAGCAGGGCATGGACCGCGTGCAAGCCATTCAGCACGCCGCGCAAGTACGCCTGCGGCCAATCCTGATGACCACCGCGGCGATGGTGGTCGGTCTGGCGCCGTTGTTGTTCGCCAGTGGTGCCGGCGCCAACAGCCGTTTCGGCCTGGGCCTGGTGATTGTGGTGGGGATGCTCATCGGTACGTTGTTCACCCTGTTCATTCTGCCGTCGGTCTACACCCTGCTGAGTTCGATCAAGCAGCCGGCCCGCGTCACTGAAGCCGCCATGGCCGGTGCGCCGCAACCCACCTTGTGAGGACGTTTTCATGTATCGGATTACACGCTTCATGCTGGCGCCCCTAGCCGTTTCCATCCTGTTGTCGGCAGGCTGTGTGAACTACGCCGGGATCAATCACCAGGGCAAATTGTTGTCGCTTGGCGAGGCGTCTTCCGACAGTCTCAAGGACACCCTGCCGCCGGCCGCATGGCCGCGCAGCGATTGGTGGGCGACGTTGGGCGATCCACGCCTCGGCGCGCTGATCGAGGAGGCCTATGCCAGCAACCCGGACCTGCAGGAAGTCACGGCGCGGGTGGCCAAGGCCAATGCGTTTCTCGACTTGCGCGACGCCGAGCGCTACCCGCAAATGGACGCGGCGGCCGGTGTCACCCGTGGTCGTCTGTCGAAGTTCGAGGACTACAGCGGCGAGGGGCACCAGTACTTCACCGCACGCAATCTGGCGGTCAATTTCAACTACACCTTCGACCTCTGGGGCGGCCAGCGTGCCGCCTGGGAGTCGGCGCTGAACGGCGCGATGGCGGCCGAAGTCGATCTGCAATCGTCGCGCCTGATTCTGACGGTCAACGTGGTCAAGGCCTACAACCAGTTGGCTTACGCCTGGCAGGTTTCGGAGCTCAATCGCCGCGATCTGGAGCGCCTGAGCAAACTGGTCGAGCTGACCGATTCACGCTACGGCTCGGGGCTGGATAACCTGTCGCAACTCAAGCAGGTACAAAGCCTCAAGGCGCGTTCGGAGTCGACGCTGATCGGCGCCAACGAGGACATCGAAATCGCTCGCTTGCAGTTGTCGGCGCTGATCGGCAAAGGCGTTGATCGTGCGCACACCATCGAGCGTCCGGCGAGTCTGCAAGCCAGCGTCGTGGCGTTGCCGGCGCAATTGCCGGCGCAACTGCTCGGGCGTCGCCCGGACATCGTCGCGGCGCGCTGGCGCGTCGAAGCCGAGAACAAAAACATCGAAGCGGTGAAGACCACGTTCTATCCCAACATCAATCTGGTCGCCGCCGCAGGCTCGCACGCGCTGACCGGGGATGCGCTGTTCGCCGGCGTCAGCAAGTTCTGGAACGTTGCGCCGACCGTGACGCTGCCGATCTTCGATGCCGGGCGCCTGCGCTCCGACCTCAAGGCCGGCAATGCGCAACTGGACAGCTCGATCGCGCAGTACAACCGCGTGCTCAGTTCGGCCCTGCACGAAGTGGCGATTTCGGTGACGCAACTGCGCTCTTTCGAGCAGCAGATTGTCGTGCAGCGTGACGCCTGCACGATTGCCCAGTCGTCTTACGATCTGTCGCAGTCGCGCTACAAGGCCGGGGAGGACACGTTCCTCGATGCGCTAAACATCGAGCAACAATTGATTCAGGACGAAATGCGTCTGGCGTTCCTCAACAGCAAGCACATCGACAGCTCGATTTCGTTGATGGCAGCGCTGGGCGGCGGGTTCCAGGAGCAACCGTTGCAGGCGGCGCAGAGCGCCGGGCTGTAGTGACAGACGTGGCGTAGCCAGCGGGACGGCTGTCGCCGGGAGGGGCTTGTTGTGTATAGTCTTACTGTTCTCGTATAGACGAATTCAAGCAAGTTTTCTCCCGCCTATATCATCAAAGGTACCTACCTATGAACGTCCCGAATCACCCCAATCAGGACCAGATCCTTTTAGAGAATGTTCTGTCCGCATTGGGCAGTCCGTTGCGTCTGACTGTCTTGAAAGTCTTGGCCGATGGCCAGGAACATCCTTGCGGCCGGATCCTCAAGGGCGCCTCGAAGTCGACCATGACTCACCACTGGCGGGTCCTGCGTGACAGCGGTCTGATTTGGCAACGGCCGTACGGTCGGGAAAACCTGCTGTCGCTGCGTCGCGAAGACATGGACCTGCGGTTTCCCGGCTTGCTTGATTCGCTGCTCACGGCGGTCAAGTTCGACGAGCAGACCGTCGATGTCATCAGCAAGCACGAAGTGACCGAAGACAGCAGTACGCAATGACCACGACGTTGCGCTGAAGGCCTTGTTCTTCAGCGCCAGCAATACAATGACGATCAACAGGGAGGTTGAGTGCGGTTATGGATACGAGTCATTACTGGTCGTCACGACCACTGGCGCAACTGAGCGGCGCGGAACAGCACTGGCTGTTTCTGCCGGGAGCGCTGACGCCGCGTCTGAAAGCCATGGGCGCCTATTCGATCGAAGTGGTCGAGCAGTTCCACGGCGCGCTCAATCCGGATGAGGCGCAAGCCTTGAACGTCCCCGCGGCCAGCACTGGCTGGGTGCGTGAAGTGGTGATGAAACTCGATGGCGAGGCGTGCGTGACCGCGCGCAGCCTGACCAGCATGCCGGCGTTGCACAGCGACTGGTCGGAGTTGAACAACTACGGCGGACGACCATTGGCGGAGATTCTCTACACGTCAGAGCAGACCCTGCGCGAGCCGTTTCAGTGCGCCGTGTTAGCCCCCGGCGCGCCGCTGACGGCACTCTCCCATCGCTTCGCGCCGCAGGCCAAACGCCTGCTGGCGCGGCGCTCGCGTTTCACCCGCAATGGCTCGCCGCTGTTGGTCAGTGAATGTTTTTTGCCCGCGTTCTGGGTGCGGGTCGAGTACGCCTCGGGCCTGAAATCCGCCTCGTGAATTAAAGCCTTGCGGGAGCCAGCTCCCGCAAGTTCAGAGCCGAATCACCGCTTCGATCTGGCTGATCGCCGGCGTCAATGCCTGCGCCAGTTGCTGGGCTTTGCAGGTGGGGTGCATGGTTCTCGACGAGCGCAGAAACAGTGGGTCATCAAAGCGCTTGCGCAACCGCGCGAGCGACCCGCTGATGGCCGGTTGTTTGACGTTCAGCCGCTCGGCCGTGCGCGATACGCTGCGTTCGCGAAACAACACCAGAAAGATGATGATCAGGTTCAGGTCGATATCCGCGAAGTTGTCTTCATTGAATAGCATGGTCACTTCCCTGTTTAGACCTGGAGGCCGGCGTGCAGACTGCCGCACGCCGGCCTTCAGGGATAATCACTGATCCGGGGCCAGGCGCAACTCGTCGTTCAGACGGTAGTAATTGCGATTGAAATAGACGAGGCCTTCCGTGGCTTCGCTGTGCTGCAGTTCGAGGATTTCACAGTAAAAGATGCTGTGAGTGCCGACCTCGTCGATCTTCGCGACACGGCAGTCAAGGCTGACCAACGCCTCGGCGATAACCGGCGAACCGGTCACCAGGGTCTGGCAGTTGACGCTGGAAAAGCGCTCCTGCATGGTCAACTGTCGGTTGGCGAACGCCCCGGACGTCGACTGATGCCCACCGGTCAAGACGTTCACACACAGCACACCGTTGGTTTTGAAATGCTCGTGATTGGACGACGAGCGATTGACACACACCAGCAGCGTTGGCGGCGAATCCGTCACGCTGCACACCGCCGAAGCGGTAAACCCGAAACGCCCGGCAGGGCCATCGGTTGTGACGATGGTGACGGCACTCCCCAGCATCGCCATTGCATTACGAAACTCCGTTGAATCAACCACAGCGTCACCTCATTCCATGTAGGTCATTGGGAGCCGATCCGTTCTTCCTTGTCCGTTGTCGTTGTGCGAAAACGGTATCGGGCAACACGTTCGCTCTGGCGATATAGTACGTATGTATACGTACCTTGCAAGCTATTCCTTGTGCTTATTTTGCAGAAAAATATGCCAGCCTGATCGGTCGCCAGTGCTCTGTTCTCAAGTGTCAGACAAGGTCTGCAGCAGGGACTTGGCATACGCCGGCAACGTGTCGAATTCGCGGGCGCACAGCAGCAGTTTGCGTCGCGCCCACGGCTCGTTCAGCGCCAGGCTTTTCAACGATTGCGAGGGCGCGCGCTCGATGGCTGCCAGGGGCACGATGGCAATGCCTGCGCCCATCGCAACCATGCGCAGCACGCCATCAAAACCGTCGGCGCGGATGCGAATCTGCATCCGTGCGCCGGCGTGCAGCGCTTGCTCTTCCAGGTACACCGCCAGTGCGCTGTCGGCGCGCAGCCCGACGAAGTCGTGGCGCAAGGTGTCGCTGAAACTGACTTCGCTTGGTCCGGACAAAGGATGATCGCAGGGCAGGATCAGCACCAGTGGATCGTCGCGAAATGCTCGGGTCTGCAAATCGGTGGTGTCAACCGCGTCGGAAACGATGCCGATGTCCGCCGCGCCCTGGCGCAATGCGTGGGTAATGCGCGCGCTGGGCAGCTCCTGCAGATCGATGTCGAGATTGCGATGGTGTTGCAGGAATTCGGCGAGCACTTCCGGCAAGTATTCAGTGATCGCTGTGGTGTTGCACAGCAGGCGCACCTGGCCTTTGACACCTTGCGCGTAATCCGCCAGATCCTGCTGCATGCGTTCGGCCTGTTGCAGGAGCACGCGAGCATGTTGCGCCAGCGCGGTGCCGGCGGGTGTGGGGGTGACACCGCGACGGCCACGCTGGAGAAAATCAACGCCCAGCGAGGCTTCCATCCCACGGATTCTGGCGCTGGCGGCGGCGAGGGAAAGATGGCTGCGAGCGGCGCCGGCGGTGATGTTGCCGGTGTCGAGGATGTGCAGGTAGAGGCGCAGGTCGGTGAGGTCGAAGTGCATGTCGGCAGCCGGTTTTGTGGTGATTATGCCGGCCTCATCGCGAGCAGGCTCACTCCTACAGGTTTTGTGTTGGCCACAGATCTAATGTAGGAGTGAGCCTGCTCGCGATGAGGCCAGAAGCCGCAATAAAAATTACAGCCTCTTGCAAATAGAGAGGCAGCCTCAGTATATGGCAGATTTTCACCCCGTCCCGACTGGCGCACAGTAACGCCATGAACACACTCGCAGACTTCTACCAGAATCTCGGCCTGACCCTGTCCTGGCTGGTCATCGCCACCTTCATTCTCGCCGGCCTGATCAAAGGCATCATCGGCCTCGGCCTGCCCACCGTCGCCATGGGTCTGCTCGGTCTGGCTATGGCACCCTCGCAGGCAGCCGCGCTGTTGATCATCCCGGCGACCCTGACCAACCTCTGGCAACTGGCATTCGGCGGGCATCTGCAAGGCCTGATCAAACGCCTTTGGCCGATGTTGCTGATGATCATCCTCGGCACCGGCATCGGCACCTTATGGATCGGCATGGCCGGCGGACATTGGGTGGTGCGCGGACTCGGTGCGGCGTTGTTGCTGTATGCGCTGAGCGGCTTGTTGCTGCCGACGCTCAGTGTAAAACCCCGCCATGAAGGCTGGCTTGGCCCGGTCTGTGGTTTGATCACTGGCATCATCACCTCCGCCACCGGCGTGTTCGTGATTCCGGCGGTGCCCTATCTGCAGGCGCTGGGTTTGAGCCGTGACGAACTGGTGCAGGCGCTTGGCCTGTCGTTCACTGTCTCGACCCTGGCGCTGGCCGGCGGCTTGCTCTGGCGTGGCGCACTCGGCGGCGGTGAATTGAGCGCTTCGTTGCTGGCGCTGATTCCGGCGGTGCTGGGCATGTTGCTCGGCCAATGGCTGCGGCAACGCATCAGCGCGGTGCTGTTCAAGCGAGTGTTCTTCATCGGTCTGGGCGCGCTCGGCGCCCATTTGTTGATCAGCGGTTAGCCGAGGCTGCGCTGAGCATGTCGATCGGGCGGATATCGAAATCGCGCTCCAGATAGTCCATGCGCTCGGCGAAAAATGCCTTCATGTGCGGCAGGTTCGAGTGCACATCCAGGTGCGCCTGGCTCTCCCAGATCTCGTAAAAGATAAACAGCGACGGATCTTCCTTGTCGCGCAGCATGTGGTATTCGATGCAACCAGGCTCGGCGCGGCTCGGTTCAACATAGGCGCGAAACAGCGCCTCGAAGGCCGCGGATTTTTCCGGGCGGGTCTTGGCGTGCAGGATGAAACCCTGGCGTTCACTCATCTCAAATACCTCCTCAAATGCAGATGGCCGCGCATGCTATGGCAATAATCGGCATTCGATTCGTGCTTTTCAGTCAAATGTATTTTGCGTAATCACGGCTTATTCCGCGCGAGGCGGACGGTTAATCTGCCGCCATTCCAGTTTCTCTTCTCACCCCAGCCCAGTGGCTGCGCCGAGGTTTTGTCATGAAAAAAGTGCTGTTGCTCAATGGCGGTAAAAAATTCGCCCACTCCGACGGTCGCTACAACGCCACCCTGCACGAAGCTGCGCTGAGCGTGCTTGATCGTGGCGGGCTCGACGTCAAAACCACTTTCATCGACGAGGGTTACGACGTCGCGGAAGAAGTGGCCAAATTTCTCTGGGCCGACGTGATCATTTATCAGATGCCGGGCTGGTGGATGGGCGCACCGTGGACGGTGAAAAAGTACCTCGACGAAGTCTTCACCGAAGGCCACGGCAGCCTCTACGCCAGCGATGGCCGCACCCGCTCCGACGCCTCGCAGAAGTACGGCAGCGGCGGTCTGATTCAGGGCAAGCAATACATGCTGTCGCTGACCTGGAACGCACCGCAGCAAGCGTTCGATGACCCGACGGATTTCTTCGAGGCCAAAGGTGTTGATGCGGTGTACTTCCCGTTCCACAAGGCCAACGAATTTTTGGGCATGACCGCATTGCCGACGTTCTTGTGCGTGGACGTGATGAAACGCCCGAACATCGAGGGTGATGTGGCGCGTTACGAGCAGCATCTGACCGAGGTGTTTGGCCTTAAGGCTTGAGGCTACCACCTGTGCCCAGGGGATTAATCTGGGGTTATGGGTTTTATTGTGGTGAAGAGATTTATTGTTGAGGGGATTTATCTGTGTTGATGGGATTCATTGTTGAGGGGATGTACCTGTGTTGATGGGATTTATTGTGGCGAGGGGATTTATCCCCGATGGGTCGCGCAGCGGCCCCGCGCTTGATCCTGAAACAGAGCGGGCCTGCTGCGCAGTCCATCGGGGATAAATCCCCTCGCCACAAGTGGATCTCTGTGAACAGAAAATTCCCCACCCGCTCAAGCCATTCCTTCACCACAATACAGGGGTGATGACCATCCTAAGGGACACCCGTGAAAGCCAGATCCGATGAGTTGCAGATTTTCGTCTGTGTGATCGAGTGCGGTTCCATCTCCGCCGCCGCCGAGCAAGTCGGCCAGACGCCGTCGGCCGTCAGCCGCACGCTGTCGAAGCTGGAAGCCAAACTCGACACCACGCTGATCAACCGCACCACGCGGCGCATGGATCTGACCGAGGAGGGCAAGTACTTCTTCGAGCACGCCAAGCTGATTCTTGATCAGATGGATCAACTCGAAGAACGCCTGTCCTCGCGCCAGCAGACCCCGTCCGGGCGTCTGCGTATCAACGCCGCGTCGCCGTTCATGCTCCACGCGGTGGTCCCCTACATCGACGAATTTCGCCGGCTCTACCCGGACATCCAGCTCGAACTCAACAGCAATGACCTGATCATTGACCTGCTGGAACAAAGCACCGACATCGCCATCCGCATCGGCACCCTCGCCGATTCGACGCTGCACGCGCGTTCGCTCGGTTGCAGTCCGCTGCTGATCGTCGCCAGCCCTGCGTATCTGGAAAAACACGGCGCGCCACAGCAAGTCGCCGATCTGAGCGAGCACACCTTGCTCGGCTTCACTCAGAACGAAGGCCTCAACCAATGGCCGCTGCGTTACGTGCACGGTGACCGCTGGCCGATCACCCCGGCGATCAGCGCCTCCAGCGGCGAGACCGTGCGGCATCTGGCGCTGGAAGGGCAGGGCATCGCTTGCCTGTCGCACTTCATGACCATCGACGACATCCGTGCCGGCCGTTTGAAAGTCCTGCTCGGCGAATTCAACAGCGGTTATCGCCAGCCGATCAACGCGGTGTACTACCGTAACTCGCAATTGGCGTTGCGCATTCAGTGCTTCCTCGACTTTATCCAGAGCAAACTCGCCGCCTACGCCAGCGCCGATTTCAAGGGCTGATTCGTGACCTCTGCGCAAGAGTGAATTGGGCGGGAGCGGGTTTTTCCCCCGGTCTCACGGGCCGATACTCGTCCCATCACTTACTCACGCAGGGAGTTACTCCATGAACGTATTCGTCACCGGCGCTGCCGGTTTTATCGGCGGCTCGATCGCTACCGGTCTGGTTCAGGCCGGGCATAACGTCACCGGGCTGGTGCGCAGCGCCGAACAGGCTGCTGAGCTGAAAGCACTCGGCATTTCCCCGGTCATCGGTACCCTCGATGACAAAGCACTGCTCGCCGAACAGGCCAGCGCCGCTGATGCCGTCATCAACGCCGCCAGCAGCGACCATCGCGGCGCCGTCGAAGCCTTGCTCGATGCTTTGCGCGGTACCAACAAAGTCTTTCTGCACACCAGCGGTTCGAGCATCGTTGGCGATGCGTCGGGCGGCAAGTCCAGTGACGTCATCTACTTTGAAGACAACCTGCCGGAGCCGACCGTCGACAAGGCCGCACGCGTGGCCATCGACAACCTGATCCTCGCCGCGGCAAAGGATGGCGTGAATTCCGCCGTCATCTGCAACACGCTGATCTACGGCCACAGCCTGGGCGTCAAACGTGACAGCGTGCAACTGCCGCGATTGCTCAAGCAGGCGCGCAAAAGCGGCGTGGTACGCCACGTCGGCAGCGGCCAGAACATCTGGTCCAACGTGCACATCGAAGACGTCGTCGCCCTCTACCTGCTGGCACTGACCAAAAACGTTCCGGGTACTTTCTACTTCGTTGAAAGCGGCGAAGCGTCGTTCATCGACATGACCACCGCCATGGCCCAAGCGCTGAACCTGGGCCAACCGCAAGACTGGCCATTGAAAGACGCCGAAGCCGAATGGGGCTACGAAATGGCCAACTACGGCCTCGGCTCCAACAGCCGAGTGCGCGGCAAACAGGCGCGTGAACTGCTGGGCTGGGCGCCGAAACGCACGTCAGTGGTTGAATGGATTCGTAACGAAATGGTGTGATGGGTGTTTGAGCCCCGCCAGGCTTTGCTATCACCCTTCAAAATCTTCAAAACGGCTGCCATCGGGCAGCCGTTTTCGTTTAAGGCTTTGCGCTTGTATTGCGTCAGACCTATGGTGCTCTGAACGTCGCCAGTTCAGCAGGTACAGGTAATGGACGCTTGTCGCGATTATTGGCGGACGTCATGGCCGTGCAGGCGGGCTACGTGCCGCTGGATTACAGCAGTTGGGAACGAAACAAAGAGGCTTATTTTGCAGCGATCAGTCAGGGGCTGAACTGCAACTACGAACCCATGGAGTATTGGGTTCGGCAGGCATTGTGGACTTGAAGTCGACGCTACTTGGCCAGGGACAAATTTAGAAACTTACTGGATCTGACTTTGAGTTTGCGCTCAATTGCCTCGACACTTTGGCCCGTCTCTATGGCTGTCGAGCTGGCGATTGCGCGGATCAGAGTATCGGCTGTCAGTTTTTTTCTGGTGCGACGCGCGGAGGTCATGGCGGGGACTCTACGGAATTTGTAAGGCGAGTATAGCGCTTGGCTGGCTTAGAGAAACACAACGTAAGGCTGGACGCGAACCTGTGGGAGCTGGCTTGCCAGCGATAGCGGTTCACCATTCAGCATCTAAGTTGAATGTGCAGCCGTCATCGCTGGCAGGCCAGCTCCCACAGGTTATCCGCGTTCTATCTGACGCAATGCAATCAAACTGTAGGAGTGAGCCTGCTCGCGATAGCGGTCATTCGGCCAATGATGATATTGACTGTTACGACGCAATCGCGAGCAGGCTCACTCCTACAGGGGGGCTTTGTGGCTGCACAAGTATGTAAATCGCGCCCCGCGATTTTCATTAATCACGACAAGACATATCCATTTACGACACACCTTACCTCTCCACGAAAATTACTTTCATGCGGTTTGAAATCTCGATCTCGAAATGATTTATGAGTTTCACAACCCATTCGAACGTGACCCTTTCGAGGAGTACCGCATGACGCCTTCCTTCGGCTATTGGCTGCTGGTGTATGCCGCCGTTGCCATCATCGCGCTGATCGTGTTGATCGCCCGTTACCGGCTCAATCCGTTCATCGTCATTACCCTGATCTCCATCGGCCTGGCGCTGGTCGCGGGGATGCCGCCGTCGGGTGTGGTAGGGGCGTATGAGGCCGGGGTGGGCAAGACGCTGGGGCATATTGCGCTGGTGGTTGCGCTGGGGACGATGCTTGGCAAGATGATGGCCGAGTCCGGCGGTGCCGAGCAGTTGGCGCGCACGTTGATCGACAAGTTTGGTGAAAAGAATGCGCACTGGGCGATGGTCTGCATCGCGTTTCTGGTCGGGCTGCCGCTGTTCTTCGAGGTCGGTTTTGTCTTGCTGGTGCCGATTGCGTTCACCGTGGCGCGCCGCGTGGGTGTGTCGATTCTGATGGTCGGTTTGCCGATGGTCGCCGGCCTGTCGGTGGTACATGCGCTGGTGCCGCCGCACCCGGCGGCGATGCTGGCGGTGCAGGCTTATCAGGCGTCGGTCGGGCAGACCTTGCTGTACGCGATTGCCATCGGCATTCCAACGGCAATCATTGCTGGCCCGCTGTACGCCAAATTCATCGTGCCGCGCATTCACTTGCCGGCGGATAACCCGCTGGAAAAACAATTCCTCGACCGCGAACCGCGCGACAAGCTGCCGGGGTTCGGCATCACCATGGCGACCATTTTATTGCCGGTGGTGTTGATGCTGATCGGCGGTTGGGCCAACCTGATTTCCACGCCGGGCAGCGGTTTCAACCAGTTCCTACTGTTCATCGGCAACTCGGTGATCGCGCTGTTGCTGGCGACGTTGCTGAGTTTCTGGACGCTGGGTATCGCCCAGGGTTTCAGCCGTGAATCGATTCTCAAATTCACCAACGAATGCCTGGCGCCAACGGCCAGTATCACTCTGTTGGTCGGCGCTGGCGGCGGTTTGAACCGCATTCTGGTCGACGCTGGTGTGACCGATCAGATCGTCGGCCTCGCTCACGAATTCCACCTGTCGCCGCTGATCATGGGCTGGCTGTTCGCAGCGCTGATGCGCATCGCTACAGGCTCGGCGACCGTGGCCATGACCACCGCGTCCGGCGTGGTCGCGCCGGTGGCCATTGGTCTGGGATATCCACACCCTGAGCTGTTGGTGCTGGCGACCGGCGCCGGCTCGGTTATCTTTTCCCACGTCAACGACGGCGGCTTCTGGTTGATCAAGGAATACTTCAACATGACGGTCGCGCAGACGTTCAAGACCTGGACCGTGCTTGAGACGTTGATCTCGGTAGTCGCGTTCGGCCTGACCGTCGGCCTTTCTTACTTGCTGTAACCGGAGCCCGCCGCCCATGGACATCCTCTACCAGATCCGCGCCCGTCAGGATTCCTTCAGCGCCGGCGAAGGCCGTATCGCCCGGCTGATGCTCGACGACGTCGGTTTCGCCGCCAGCGCCAGCCTCGAAGACCTCGCGCAACGCGCCGAAGTCAGCACCGCCACGCTGTCGCGGTTTGCGCGCACCGTCGGCTGTCGTGACCTGCGTGATCTGCGCCTGCAACTGGCTCAGGCCAGCGGTGTTGGCAGCCGTTTTCTCGACCCGGCGGGCACGCCTGAACAGTCAGCGTTCTACGGGCAAATCGTTGGCGACATCGAAACCACCTTGCGTCAGCATCTGGCCGGTTTCGATGAATCACGCTTCGCCGATGCAGTGAGATTGCTCGGCCAGGCGCGGATGATTCACGCCTTCGGCATGGGCGGTTGCTCGACGCTGTGCAGCGATGAATTGCAGGTGCGGCTGGTGCGCCTCGGCTATCCGATTGCGGTGTGTCATGACGCGGTGATGATGCGCGTCACCGCCGCCAGCCTCAACGCCGAGCAAGTGGTCATCGTCTGCTCGCTGACCGGCATCACCCCGGAGCTTTTGGAAACGGTGGAACTGGCGCGCAACTACGGCGCGCGCATTCTCGCCATCACCCGCGCTGACTCGCCGCTGGCCGAACTGGCCGACGTCGTGCTGCCGCTGCAGAGTGCGGAAACCTCGTTCATCTACAAACCGACGGCGGCGCGCTACGGCATGCTGCTCGCCATCGACGTGCTCGCGACCGAGCTGGCGCTGGCCAATCCTGAAGACAATCAAGAACGTCTGCGGCGGATCAAACTCGCCCTCGACGAATACCGTGGCGGCGACGATCACCTGCCGCTGGGAGACTGACATGCTGTACGACACCCTGATTCGCAACGCCTTGATCATCGACGGCAGCAACACGCCCGGCTACCAGGCCGACGTGGCAATCCGCGATGGCCGTATCGAGCGCATCGGCGATTTGTCCGAGGCCACGGCGACCGAAGAAATCGACGCCGCCGGCCGCGTGCTGGCGCCGGGTTTTATCGACGTGCACACCCATGACGACACGGTAGTGATTCGTCAGCCAGAGATGCTGCCAAAACTCAGCCAGGGCGTGACCACAGTGATTGTCGGCAACTGCGGGATCAGCGCTTCGCCGGTGACGCTGCAGGGCAATCCGCCGGACCCGATGAACCTGCTCGGCACCGCGGCGGCGTTTGTTTATCCACGTTTTAGCGATTACCGCGCGGCGGTTGAAGCGGCGAATACCACGCTGAACGTCGCCGCACTGATCGGCCACACGGCGCTGCGCAGCAATCATCTGGATGACCTGTTGCGCACCGCGACCCCGGATGAAATCGCCGCGATGCGCGAGCAATTGCGTGAAAGCCTTGAGGACGGTGCGTTAGGTTTATCCACAGGTCTGGCCTACGCCAGCGCTTACAACGCCTCCACCGATGAAGTCATGCAATTGACTGAAGAACTCACGGCATTCGGCGCGGTGTACACCACGCATTTGCGTAGCGAGTTCGCCCCGGTTCTGGAGGCGATGGACGAGGCGTTTCAGATCGGTCGTCACGCCAAATCGCCGGTGATCATTTCCCACCTCAAATGCGCCGGCGTGGGTAACTGGGGGCGCAGTCCCGAGCTGCTCGCATCATTGGAAGAAGCCGCGAAAACCCATCCGGTCGGCTGCGATTGCTATCCGTATGCGGCGAGTTCTTCGACGCTGGATTTGAAGCAAGTTACCGATGCGCATCGCATCACCATCACCTGGTCGACGCCGCATCCGGAAGTCAGCGGTCGCGACTTGATCGACATCGCCGCCGAATGGAACGTGCCGTTGCTCGACGCCGCGAAACGCCTGCAACCGGCGGGCGCGGTGTACTACGGCATGGACGAGGCGGATGTACGAAGAATCCTCGCGCATCCGTTGTCGATGGTCGGTTCTGACGGACTGCCGGAAGATCCGTTCCCGCATCCACGCCTGTGGGGCGCTTTCCCACGGGTGTTGGGCCATTTCAGTCGCGATGTCGGCCTGTTTCCGCTGCACACCGCCGTACACAAGATGACCGGGTTGTCGGCGGCACGGTTTGGTTTGAAGGAGCGCGGCGAGATTCGTGAAGGGTATTGGGCGGATCTGGTGTTGTTCGACCCCGCGACCGTGCGTGATGTCGCGGATTTCAATGATCCGCAACGGGCGGCGCAGGGGATTGACGGGGTGTGGATCAATGGCGTGTTGAGTTATCGCGACGGGCAGGCGAACGGGCGCAGGGAAGGGCGGTTTCTGGCGCGCGAAGGTGATTTACGCAAAGGATTTCATCAGGCGAAATCCCCCCTGTAGGAGCTGCCGAAGGCTGCGATATTTTGATCCACATCTCATAGTGGCACTGTGCAATTAAAGATTGTCGACACCAAGCCGAAGTGCTGACATCCAGCCCAACTACACTGTCGGGCCAACCAGTCAGGGAGCACCCCATGAGCTTCGGCAAAACCACCCCGATCCTGCGGATCTTCGATGAAGCCAAAGCCGTTGAATTCTACGTCGACTTCCTCGGCTTCAAGATCGACTGGCAGCACCGTTTCGAAGCGAATTTCCCGTTGTATCTGCAGGTGTCTCGCGGTGAGTGCGTGTTGCATTTGTCCGAACATCACGGCGATGCGAGCCCGGGTTCGGCGCTGCGTATTGAGACGGATGAGCTGGAGGTGTTTCAGCAGCAATTGATCGCCAAGGACTACAAGTTCTCGCATCCGCAGATTCAGGCGATGCCGTGGGGGAGTCAGGACATGACCATTGCGGATCCGTTTGGTAATCGGTTGGTGTTTACCAACGCGATTTGTCTCTGAGCTGAAAAGCCCCTCACCCTAGCCCTCTCCCAGAGGGAGAGGGGACAGATCCGGGGATGCTTGAGAGATACACCAACCTGAACCAGCTCGGTCGAATTCATAATCGACTCGGTCATTCAGGTCAATGTATAGCGCCAGACACCTCGGTCGGCCCCCTCTCCCTCGGGAGAGGGCTGGGGTGAGGGTGAAATGGCACACCGCAAAAAGAAGCCCGCCATCCAACCCTTCCTGTTGGGCCGCGGGCTTTTGCGTTACTCGGTCGGCACTAACTGGTCCAGCACGCGATTAACAGCCATTTCCGCCACCATCACCACTTGCGCAATGCCCTGCAAAGTCTTGCGATGGGTGCCTTCAACCTGCGCGGCATGGTTGTTGAGCATGACGGTGGCCGAGCCAAGGGTTTCACTGGCGTCGGTCAGCAGGGATTCGGTGTTCGCCGCGGGGTTGGCCATGTACAGCGTGTTGGGCGAGTAGGGCGTGGCCATGAGGTCGGCGTTCGTCGGACCGAGGTAGTGGTCGAGCGCGCGCTCGGCGGCTTCGTGGAATTTCTTCGAATCGGGGGATTCGTAGGGGGATGCCGGGTCGGTGGCCGGCGGGTTTGGCGTAACTTTGAACATTAACCAGATCCTCAAATTAAGCTGGCCACCGCTTCTCTACTAAAAGAAGTGGAGGCAGCTATGCGCAGGTTAGTAGACCGGGGATCTGGGAAACCGGCGCGCCCGAGGGCGCCCTACGCACAGCCACCATAACGTTCAGGCAAGACCCGATTGCTTGATGAGCTATACGCCCCAAATATTCCGGGCTACTAAACCCGATCACTGGAAATCAGTGACGCAATCAAGTTACGCAGCATGCTCAGGGCGCACAAGCCGGCGGATTCTGGCGTAGGCGTAGGTTATGGCGCAAGGATTTGTGGGCTGTTTCGCGTAACGCCGGGTGTCCTTAAACAGCATTATCGAAAGTGTTTATTGCGTTGTGGTGAGAGGCCTCATCGCGAGCAGGCTCACTCCTACAATTGATCTTCAGTGAACGCAAATTCTGTGTCCGACACAAACCTCTGTAGGAGTGAGCCTGCTCGCGATGAGGCCAGAACATTCACCCCCGATGCATCTGCCGAAACTCCCCCGGCGGCATCCCGCGTCGGCTCTTGAATGTGCGGTGAAACGACCTCGGTTCGGTAAACCCCAGATACTGCGCAATGTCCTGAATCGGCAACGTACTGTTGAGCAAATAATGCTCCGCCAGCTCCTGACGCAAATCATCGAGAATCTGCTGATACGACGTCCCCGCCTGATGCAACTGGCGCTGCAACGTACGCACCGACACCGCCAGATGCTCGGCCACCTGTTCCTTGCGCGGCAAGCCTTCCTTAAGCAACTGCCGCAGAATGTTCTTCACCTGCTGCTCCAGCGACGCATCCTCCAGCGTTGCCATCAACCCCAGCGCATGTTCCTCCAGGGTGCGCAGTAACTGCGCATCGGCCTGACGTAGCGGCAACTGCAAATACGCCAGCGGCACGATCAGCGCCGAATACGCCTGATCAAACACCACCGGGCAATCGAAAAACGCCTCGTACTGCGCAGGCGTCGCCTCGGCCGGGCACGCATGTTCAAGCCAGACAGCGGCCGGCGACATCTGCGTGTCGGCGATCCAGCGTGCATATTGCAGCCATGAGCCGAGCACGTTCTCCACCAGATGCCGGCGAATCCGTGGGCGCTGATAACGGCACGTCCAGATCAGATGCACGTGGCCATCCAGCACTTCGGCACGACTCACGCCCATGTCGCCGACCAGTTTTTCGAACGGCATGATCCGGCTCATCGCATCGCCCAACGTCGCGCAGTTCATGGTGATGTAACCGAGCACGCTCCACGAATTGGGCAGGACGAAATTCGCCGCGTTGAGCCCGAACAACGGATCCCCCGAGTGCTCGCAGAAATAATCCAGCAGCCGCTCATGCGCCTCACCGGGCAAGCGCAGGGTGTTGTCGCTCAACTGCTGCGCCTGCAAACCCGCCGCCGCCAACGCCGGTTCGACGGCCATGCCCAGTTGCTCGGCATGGCGCAGGTATTTGAGCAGCGGCGGAACCGAGGTGAAGCCAAGCGATTGCATGATCCCATTCCTTTGATCAACGGCGGCGAGGGCGGACGAATAGCCTGAAAGGTAATTTGAAACCCCGACTAAAGTAAATGGCTGACGCTTGCGCGACGTTTGACTCAATTGGCTACACGAACTGGCCGGATGCGACCGTGACACTTTACGGCCGCTGGCTAGTATGGGGGCCTGAAATATCACTGATCTGACGGCAAAAAAAGGACACACGCATGCGACGCTGGAACGGCTGGGGAGATGCAACCACGGTGGTCGAACTGCCGGCCCAGGGCGCGGAGTTTCTTCATGAACGACTGGGCGAGGGGCGCGCGCTGCCCGATGCGACCCTTGAAGCTGCATTGGCGCGTGTGCCGGCCTCGCGGTTGTCGGCGCACACGTTGTACAGCGTTGATGCTCATGATCGTTTGTTGCATGCGCGGGGCCAGAGCCTGCCGGACTGGCTGGCGTTGCGCGAAGGTGCGCTGGGCAATTATCCCGATGCGGTGGCGTTTCCCGAGACCGCTGAACATATTCGCCAATTGCTGGCGCTCGCCCACGAACAGGACTTGTGCCTGATCCCGTATGGCGGCGGCACCTCGGTGGCCGGGCACATCAATCCGCCGGATTCAGCGCGGCCAGTGGTGACGGTGTCGCTGGCGCGGATGAATCGCCTGATCGATCTCGACGAACAAAGCCTGCTGGCAACGTTCGGCCCCGGTGCGAGTGGGCCGCAGGTGGAAAGTCAGTTGCGTGCGCGGGGCTACACGTTGGGGCATTTTCCGCAGTCGTGGGAGTTGTCGACATTGGGTGGTTGGGTTGCCAGTCGTTCCAGCGGTCAGCAGTCGTTGCGCTATGGCCGGATCGAGCAACTATTTGCGGGCGGAACGCTGGAAACCTTTGCCGGGCCGATGCACATTCCAACCTTTCCGGCTTCGGCTGCCGGGCCAGATTTGCGCGAAGTGGTGCTGGGTTGCGAGGGCCGTTTCGGGATCATTTCCGAGGTCAAAGTGCGGGTCAGCGCGCTGCCCGCCGATGAACGTTTCTACGGCGTGTTTCTGCCCTCTTGGACCAAGGCCCTGCAAGCCATCCGCCAATTGGCCCAGGCACGCGTACCGCTGTCGATGTTGCGCCTGTCCAACGCCGTGGAAACCGAAACGCAACTGGCGCTGGCCGGTCATCCGCAACAAATCGCCTGGCTGGAAAAGTATCTGAAGCTAAGGGGGGCAGCAGAGGGCAAATGCCTGCTGACCTTCGGCGTCACCGGCAATCGTCGGCAAAACGCGCTGTCGCTGACCCAGGCGCGGCAGCATCTGAAGGCGTTCGGTGGCGTGTTCACCGGCACTTTGCTCGGCAAGAAATGGGCGCAGAACCGCTTCCGTTTCCCTTACCTGCGCGAGAACCTGTGGAACGCCGGTTACGTGGTCGACACCCTGGAAACCGCCACCGACTGGAGCAACGTCGACAACCTGCTCAACCTCATCGAAAACAGCCTGCGCGAGGCCTTGGCCGCCGAAGGCGAACGCGTGCATGTCTTCACCCACTTGTCCCACGTCTACGGTGAAGGTTCGAGCATCTACACCACTTACGTGTTTCGCCCGGCGGCTGACTATCCGGCAACGCTGGCACGCTGGAAAGCGCTCAAACACGCGGCCAGCCAGACCATCGTCGACAACCACGGCACCATCAGCCACCAACACGGTGTCGGCAAGGATCACGCGCCGTATCTGCTGCGCGAGAAGGGCGCACTGGCGATGGATACCTTGCAGGCGCTGAGCAAACACTTCGATCCGGCCGGGCGCCTCAACCCCGGCACGCTGTTGCCGGAGTGACGGCCATGAGTCAGGACTGGAACGCCGCATGGCGCCAGCAGACTCTGCCAACACTGGCGGATGAAACCTGGGATCTGATCGTCATCGGCGGCGGTATCAGCGGCGCCGGCATCCTGCGTGAAGCGGCACGCCGAGGCTGGCGCTGCCTGTTGCTGGAGCAACGTGATTTTGCCTGGGGCACGTCCAGTCGATCGTCGAAAATGGTCCATGGCGGTTTGCGTTACATCGCCAAGGGCCAGTGGCGTCTGACCCGCGATTCGGTGCGCGAGCGTCAGCGCTTGCTCGACGAAGCGCCGGGGCTGGTCGAGCCGATGAGTTTCATGATGCCGCACTATCGCGGCGGCTTTCCCGGGCCTCGGGTGTTGGGTGGCTTGCTGAGCGTTTACGACGCCTTGGCGGGGCGGCGCAGCCATCGTTTTCATGATGCGCAGCAGCTGCGTTATCTGGCGCCGGGCGTGAAGGAAAGTGACTTGCTCGGCGGCACCAGTTTTGTCGATGCGCTGACGGATGACGCGCGACTGGTGATGCGCGTGTTGAGCGAGGCGCGGGCGGATGGCGCTGTCGTGGTCAATGGCGTTCGCGTCGAGCATTTGCTGCGAGAAAACGGGCGAGTGTGCGGCGTTCAGATCGAAGACTGCGAGGCCGGGGCGACCCTGCAATTGCGTTGTGGCGTGCTTGCTGTGGCCACCGGTGCATGGGCTGAGCGCTTGCGGCCGACTGAGGCACCACGGCAATTGCGGCCGTTGCGCGGCAGTCATTTATTGCTGCCGAACTGGCGTTTGCCAGTGGCGCAGGCGTTCACGTTTCTGCATGAACGCGACCGGCGTCCGGTGTTCGTTTTTCCTTGGGAAGGCGCGACGGTGGTCGGCACCACGGATCTCGATCATCGCGGAGATCTCGATCAGAGCGCGAGCATCTCTAACGAAGAACTCGACTATCTGCTGGCGGCCTGCACACAACAATTTCCCGGTGCCGAAGTGACGGCGAATGACGTGCTGTCGACATGGTCGGGCGTACGTCCGGTGGTCGGCAGCGCAGGTGCGCATCAGGACAAACCGTCGAACGAAACCCGCGAACATGTGCTGTGGCAGGAGCCCGGTTGCGTGACCCTGGCCGGCGGCAAACTGACCACGTTCCGCCCGCAAGCCATCGAAGTGCTCAAGGCCTGCGCGGCGATGATCGAACGTGCCTTCGTCGATGATGCCGCGCCGGTGTTTGCCGCCGTTCCTGCGCTGCCGATTCCAGAGTTGAGCAACCATCAATGGCGACGCTTGGCCGGACGGCATGGCCGCAACCTGCCGAAGCTGGCGCAGATGATCAAAGACATCGGCCACGAAACGGTCGGCGCCACGGACACCTTGTGGGCGGAACTGGCCTTCGCCTGCGAAGCGGAAATGGTTCTGCACCTCGACGATCTGCTGTTGCGCCGCACGCGTCTCGGCCTTTTGCTGCCTCACGGTGGCGAAGACTATTTCACCGCCATCCGCCAAATCTGCCAGCCACGACTCGGCTGGAGCGACGCATACTGGCAGCAGGAAATTCAGCGTTATCGGGCGTTGTGGCAACGCCATCACGGTCTGCCGGATGCCACGCCTTGATGCCCCTTGAAGAGAGCTCCATGGATAACCACCCGAACAAGCGTTACCTGCTGGCGATCGACAACGGAACCCAGAGCGTGCGTGCGCTGCTCTTCGATCTGCAAGGCAATTTGCTCGGTAAAGGCAAGGTTGAATTGCAGGCGTATTACTCGACGAAACCGGGTTGGGCCGAGCAGGATCCGGAGTATTACTGGGCGAAACTCGGCGAGGCGTGTCAGCAGGTCTGGGCGCAAACCGGCATTGATCGTTCGCAGATTGCTGGCGTTTCCCTGACCACTCAGCGCGGCACAGTGATCAATGTTGATGCCGAGGGCAAACCGCTGCGCCCGGCGATTTTGTGGCTTGATCAGCGGCAGAGTGAAGTCGAGGGCGGGATCAAAGGGCCGTGGGGCTGGCTGTTCAAACTGGTCGGCGCGCAGGGTACGGTGGATTATTTTCGTGCCCAGGCTGAGGCGAACTGGATTGCGCAGCATCAGCCAGAGGTGTGGGCGGCGACCGACAAGTTTTTGCTGCTGTCGGGGTTTCTCACGCATCGACTGTGCGGGCGTTTTGTCGACTCGGTGGGTTGCTGCGTTGGCTATCTGCCGTTCGATTTCAAACGGCTGAAATGGGCCGCGCCGAGTGACTGGAAATGGCAGGCGCTGGCGGTACGTCCGGAGCAATTGCCGACCCTGCACAAACCCGGTGAAACCCTCGGCTACATCACCGCTGAAGCCGCTCGCCACACTGGTATTCCCGAGGGCTTGCCGCTGATTGCGGCGGGTGCCGACAAGGCGTGTGAAGTGGTCGGTGCCGGTGTGGTCGATGCGGGCACGGTGTGCCTGTCTTACGGCACCACGGCGACCATTACCAGTACCCGTTCGCGCTATCTGGAAATCGTCCCGTTGATTCCGCCGTACCCCTCGGCGGTGCCGGATCAGTTCAACTGCGAGGTGATGATTTATCGCGGTTACTGGATGGTCAGTTGGTTCAAGAACGAGTTCGGCTTGCGCGAGATGCAGCAGGCGCAAGAGCAAGGTATCGAGCCGGAGCAGTTGTTCGATGCGCTGGTCGATGCGGTGCCGCCGGGGTCGATGGGCCTGATGCTGCAACCGTACTGGTCGCCGGGGATTCGTGAGCCGGGCGTGGAGGCGAAGGGCGCGATGATCGGCTTCGGCGATGTGCACACCCGCGCGCATATTTACCGGGCGATTCTCGAAGGGCTGGCGTATGCGTTGCGTCAGGGCATGGAGAACATCGAGCGGCGTTCGAAGGTGTCGATCAAGCGCCTGCGCGTAGCCGGTGGCGGTTCGCAGAGTGATGCGGCGATGCAGCTCACGGCAAATATTTTCGGCCTGCCGGCGGAGCGTCCGCATGTCTACGAAGCGTCTGGCCTGGGCGCGGCGATCTGCTGTGCGGTGGGGTTGGGATTGCACACAGATTTCCCCACGGCCATCGCGGCAATGACCCGTGTAGGCGCGGTCTTCCACCCCCAACCCGAGGCACAAAAAATCTACGAGCAATTGTACAAAGACGTCTACCTACGCATGTACCGCCAACTCAAACCGCTGTACCAAAGCATCCGCAAAATCACCGGCTACCCCGCCTGAAAAACACACCACAAATCCCCCTGTAGGAGCTGCCGAAGGCTGCGATCTTTTGATCTTGTTTTTCAAGATCAACGTCAAAAGATCGCAGCCTTCGGCAGCTCCTACATAAATCGTATCGAGATCTGAAATGGCGTACCGCCAGCTCAAACCGCTGTACCAGAGCATCCGCAAAATCACCGGCTACCCCGCCTGAAAAGCACACCACAAATCCCCCTGTAGGAGCTGCCGAAGGCTGCGATCTGTTGATCTTGTTTTTCAAGATCAACATCAAAAGATCGCAGCCTTCGGCAGCTCCTACAAGAATCGTATCGTCACCTGAAATGGCGTACCGCCAGCTCAAACCGCACTACCAAAGCATCCGCAAAATCACCGGCTACCCCGCCTGAAAAGCACACCACAAATCCCCCTGTAGGAGCTGCCGAAGGCTGCGATCTGTTGATCTTGTTTTTCAAGATCAACGTCAAAAGATCGCAGCCTTCGGCAGCTCCTACATAAATCGTATCGTGATCTGAAATGGCGTACCGCCAGCTCAAACCGCACTACCAGAGCATCCGCAAAATCACCGGCTACCCCGCCTGAAAAACACACCACAATTCCCCCTGTAGGAGCTGCCGAAGGCTGCGATCTTTTGATCTTGTTTTTCAAGATCAACGTCAAAAGATCGCAGCCTTCGGCAGCTCCTACAGGAATCGTATCGTGATCTGAAATGGCGTACCGCCAGCTCAAAACGCTGTACCAGAGCATCCGCAAAATCACCGGCTACCCCGCCTGAAAAACACACCACAATTCCCCCTGTAGGAGCTGCCGAAGGCTGCGATCTGTTGATCTTGTTTTTCAAGATCAACGTCAAAAGATCGCAGCCTTCGGCAGCTCCTACATAAATCGTATCGTGATCTGAAATGGCGTACCGCCAGCTCAAACCGCACTACCAGAGCATCCGCAAAATCACCGGCTATCCCGCCTGAAAGAACGCCACAAATCCCCCTGTAGGAGCTGCCGAAGGCTGCGATCTTTTGATCTTGTTTTTCAAGATCAACGTCAAAAGATCGCAGCCTGCGGCAGCTCCTACAGGGATCGTGTTGAGATTTGAATTGGCGCCATCGGAGAGTTTTTCTGGTGAGATCGGACAGTGTCAGCGGCGAGGTCGGTTGTTAGGCTCATCCCCCACAGCCTCTCCAATAAGAACCACAAGCCATGAAGCTGACCTTCCTCCTGTTGCTGCTTTGTGCAACGGCCCCAAGTGCTTGGGGCTGGTCGAACCATACGGTGGGCAGCTATCTGGCGTTGCAGGATCTGCCGGCCTTGCGCGACGCGCCGCTGGTCGAAGCCGAGCCGCTGGAAGCCTTTCTTGTGCAGCAATACGAGGCCGTGAGTGCGCTGCTGGATGAACAGGAAACCTTCGCCCGCGAACACTTCGTCCAATATCCACCACGCCCCGACGCGCTGAAATTACCCGCCACGCCGAGTGACAATCTGCGCCACGACTTCCTCACGGCATTGCGCATCAATCCCGAGATTTACCTGGCGATGGTCATCCAGCCATTGCCCGGCAAGGACCTGGCCGAGCGCGAGCATTTGCAGGCCAATCAAGTCATGGTCGAGCAAACCCTCTCACCGTGGAATCGCGAGCGCTTCATCGTTGTCGCCGACCGCGAAAAAGTCGCGCCGCTTGCGGTGCTGGCCAGCGCCGCTGATGAGCCGGATTACGGCCACGACATCAACCTGTTCAGCGACAACCCCGGTGCAGTCGGCGCGGTCTATGGCTTCGGCCCGCAGCCGTTCGGCGATGCGCGTTTCCAGTACAGCTCGCAGGCGCCGTTTCACATGGGCTTCTTCCATGAAAGCGCGGTGGTCTATGCCGCTGCCGGTTTCCTTGAACGGAGTTGGCCGGACTGGCGCGCGTATCAATACATGGGCCTGGCGCGACTGGCGTTTGCCAGCGGTCATCCGTACTGGGGCTATCGCTTTCTTGGCTGGGGCCTGCACCACATTCAGGACCTGACCCAGCCCTATCACGCCAAGCCATTGCCGGGCGTCGACCTCGCCAGTCTGCTGCTGCTGGAAGGCAAGGCGCTGGCCGGTTTCGCCGCCGACAAACAGGCCTCCATCGAGCGGGTTGCGACCCGGCATATGGAAGTCGAAAAGTACCAATCGACGTGGCTGCGCCGTTTGCTGCGCGCCGGCCAGCCGCATCCGATGCTCGACGCTTACACCGATGTCGCGCAAGACAAAAGCTATCCGCCGTACTCGGTCGACTACCTGCGCGAAGTGGTCAGCGCTGAGTCGGTCGATGACTCCGCCGCCTTCGACGAAGCGATCGGCCAGTGGCTGGAAACGGCGCCAGCGACCAGCGATTTCAGCGGTGGCAATCAACTGAAAAGTGAAGATTTCGACCATCCGGCACTCAATCAACAGCTGTTCAAACTGCTCGGCCATTTCGGCGCGCACAGCCGGATCTACGTCAGCGCGGGATTGGCGCCCTAGCCCTCGCGGCAGGACAAAAAAAAATAAAAAAACAGGGAAGGAGGAACACATGATCAACACTCGATTGCGCCTGACGGGCGCCGCGCTCCCCGGTGTCGGCCTGGCCGGGCTGCTGCAACTGTGCGCAGTCGATGGCGCACACGCGGTGGAATTCAGCGTGCTCGACAAACAGGTCACCGGCTCGTTCGACACGACTTTGTCCTATGGCCGTTTGTGGCGGGTGCAGGGCCGCGATAAAACCAACGACGACGTCAACACCAACGACGGCAATCGCAACTTCGACACCGGGCTGGTTTCCGAGGTGTACAAGATCACCTCCGAGCTTGAGGCCAACTACCAGAACTACGGCGTGTTCATGCGCGGCACCGCGTTCTACGACACGCAACTGATGGACAAACGCAACAATTACTACGACAACAATAGCCCCTCGCAACCGAGCCAAAGCTACCCGCAGGACGACCACTTCACCGGCCAGACCCGTGACATCGCCGGCAGCCGCATCGAGATGCTCGACGCCTACGTGCATGGCAGTTGGGACGTTGCGCAGATGCCGGTGACCGCGCGTGTCGGCCGGCAGGTGTTCAATTGGGGCGAGGGGATTTTCTATCGCGGCGGGATCAACACCACCAACCCGGTGGACGCGGCCAAGTACCGACTGCCCGGCGCGGAAGTGAAGGAAGTGTTGGTGCCGGTGGAGGCGCTGAGCTTCAACGTCGGCCTCACCGATTCGCTGACGATGGAGAGTTTCTACCAGACCAACTGGAAGGAAACCCGCATCGATCCGGTCGGCACCTTCTACTCGCAAACCGACCTGTTCGCTGACGGCGGCAACACCGGTTACAACAACTTCAGCGGCACGGCGCTCGACACGCCGGTGCCGGGGTTTGGCAATGTCATCGGTCTGTACAGCGCGTTGGGCAACAACCCGTTGCTCAGTCCGGTTTTGCAGACCACTGGCCTGTACGCCAACGGCGTGACGCCGGCTTACGGCAATACGCTGAAGGTGGCGTCGGTCGGCAAGGACTACAACGCGCGCAACGATGGCCAGTTCGGCTTCGCCTTTCGTTACATCGCCGAGCAGCTCAACAGCACCGAGTTCGGTTTGTACATGGTCAATTACCACGCCAAGGAACCGACCATTGCGGCAGATCTGGGCGGCTACAAAGGCATCGACATGAACGCCCTGACCAACCTGTTGGCCGGTGTTGCGGGCGATCAGGCGGGAGCGCTCGCCAACGGTCTGGCCACCGCCGATGTGATGGGCAACATTCAGGCGCATCGTCGCTATGCCGAAGACATTCGCATGTACGGTTTCAGCTTCAACACCACGCTGGGCGAGGCCTCGGTGTTCGGTGAAATCGCTTATCGGCCGAACCTGCCGATCGGCGTCGCGGCGACCAACGATTTGATCGGCGACCTGGCCAACGGTGCGGCTGTGGCGGTGACGGGCCGGTCAATCAACGTCGGCGGGCAGATGGTCAATCTCAACAGCGAGATCAACAACGCCGAGCGCGTCGAAGCGTTCAACACCTCGCTGGGCACCATTTACAACTTCGGCCCGACGGCTTCGTTCGACTCGCTGTTCGGTATCTTCGAACTGGCCTCCGAACACCTGCGCGGCAGCAGCCTGCAATACACCGCTTATGACGGCAGCACGCGTTATTACGCGGGTACCGGTAACTATTCCTATGTGTCGGGCGGTGATCGCGACGATCAGGTCAACCGTGATTCCTACAGCTACACGGCGATGCTCAACGGCACGTGGAACGACGTGTACGCCGGGGTCAACGTCTCGCCTTACATCGTTTACAAGGACGACTTCCAAGGCAACAGCTACCAGGCCGGCAACACCATCGAAGGTCGCAAGGCCTACACGCTGGGGATCAAGGCCAACTACCAGAACAAGCTCGAAGCCGAACTGCAATACACCGAGTTCTACGGTGGCGGGCAAAACAACGGCATCCGCGACCGCGACAACGTCGGGTTCAACCTCAAGTATTTCCTTTGATTGCCCAGAACAAAACTTGCGGCACCCCGTCCCCCTGTGGGAGCGGGCTTGCCCGCGATGACGGCAGCACATTCGACATCAATGGTGGCTGACCCACCGCAATCGCTGGCAAGCCAGCTCCCACAGGTTTTTGTACTTTGGAGAAGATCATGGTTCGCACTTCAAGATTGACCAAGGCTTCGCTAGGGCTTGTTTTAGGTCTGGCCGCTGGCAGCGTTCTCGCCGCCATCACCCCACAACAAGCCGAACAACTGAAAACCACCCTGACCCCCATGGGCGCCGAGCGGGCCGGCAACGCCGCCGGCACCATCCCGGCCTGGACTGGCGGCATCACTCAGGCGCCCGCCGGCTACAAACCCGGCCAGCACCACCCCGATCCATACGCGGCCGACAAACCGCTGTTCACCATCACCAAAGCCAATCTCGACCAGTACAAAGCGCACCTCAGCCCCGGCCAGATCGCCCTGTTCAACAGCTACCCCGACACCTTCCAGATGCCGATCTATCCGTCCCGTCGCTCCGGTTCGGCACCGCAATGGCTGTACGACAACACCCTGAAAAACGCCACCTCGGCCAAGCTGCTCGAAGGCGGCAGCGGCTTCTCCGATGCCTACGGTGGCGTGCCATTCCCGGTGCCAAAGGACGGCGTTGAAGTGCTGTGGAACCACATCACCCGCTATCGCGGCATCTACGTCGTGCGCCGCGCTTCCGAAGCGCCAGTGCAACGTAACGGCAGCTTCGCGCTGGTGACGTCACAGCAGGAAGCGCTGTTCAACTACTACCGCCCGAACGGCCAGTTCGCCGATCTGAAAAACATCCTGTTCTACTACCTCGCCTTCGTGAAAAGCCCGGCGCGACTGGCCGGTAGCGCTGCCCTCGTGCACGAAACCCTCGACCAGCTCAAAGACGCACGCCAGGCCTGGATCTACGACGCCGGCCAACGCCGCGTGCGCCGTGCACCGAACCTTGCGTACGACACGCCGATCGCTTCCTCCGATGGCCTGCGCACTGCCGACGACACCGACCTGTTCAACGGCTCGCCGGATCGCTACGAGTGGAAGCTCAAGGGCAAACAGGAAATCTACATTCCCTACAATAATTACAAAGTCGGCAGCCCCGATGTGAAATACGCGCAACTGCTCACCCCGGGCCACCTAAACCCGCAATACACCCGCTACGAACTGCACCGGGTCTGGGTGGTGGAAGGCAACCTGAAACCGGGCTCGCGGCATATCTACTCGAAACGCGTGCTGTTCCTCGATGAAGACAGCTGGGGCGCGGCACTGGTCGATCAATACGATGGGCGAGGGGAGTTGTGGCGCGTGTCGATGGCCTACCTGAAAAACTTCTACGACCTGCCGACCACGTGGAGTGCGCTGGACGTGTTCCATGATCTGCAGGCGCGTCGTTACTATGTGCAGAACCTTGATAACGAGGAAGCGGAGACTGTCGATTTTGCACAACCGGTGCCGGAGGATGCGTACTTCATGCCGTCGGCATTGCGGCAGCGTGGGACGCGTTAAGCGGGATACCGCTCGGGAAGTCGCCGGGTTTTGATAGTTGAAGATGTGCTAGCCTGCAATCAATGATTTCATTGATTGCAGGAGGCATCATGGCCAGCATTACAATTCGAAACCTCGATGAAAAGCTCAAGGAACAGCTGCGCATCACCGCGGCTCACAATGGGCATTCCATGGAGGAAGAAGCTCGACTCATTTTAGGCAGGGCTCTGACGACGGTTGACCGTGCCGGTGGTCTCGGCAGCCGAATCCGCAACAGATTCAGTGCTGTCGGCGGAATAGACCTCGATTTGCCGGAGCGTTCAGAAAAAGCTACTACGGTGGATTTCTCTGAATGATAGTGCTTGATACCAACGTTCTTTCGGAGTTTATGCGAGTCGAGCCAGAGTCCCGTGTGCTTGCCTGGGTTGATGCGCAACCTGCGATGGAGCTGGCAGTGAGTGCCGTGACGGTGGCAGAAATACTTCACGGTATTGCTCGGCTGCCTTCCGGAAAGCGCAAACAAAAACTTGAGGCCCATGCGATGGCGATGTTCGAAGAAGACTTTGCCGGACGTATTTTGTCTTTCGACGCTCATGCCGCTGTCGAGTACGCAACGCTTGTTGCGGATTGCGAATCAAAAGGCCGCGCGGTTTCGATGGCCGATGCGCAAATTGCTGCGATCTGCCGAACCCATGGCCTCCCCATAGCTACCCGTAACGTGAAGGATTTCGAGTTTAGCGGTGTAGAGATGATTAACCCGTGGGCAGCTTGAGGATCACAATAGCGAAGTAGATGGCCCCTGAAAAAGTTCGCTACCCACATGGCACTGTAGGAGCTGCCGAAGGCTGCGATCTTTTGATCTTTTTTATGATTGCTCCGAATCGAAGATCAAAAGATCGCAGCCTGCGGCAGCTCCTACATGATGCGGAGTTTTTTCCGGGGCATCGGGGTGACAGGCCTGACGCAATCGCGGGCAAGCCCGCTCCCACAGTTCATGATTCGAACACAACATCTGTGAACGACTCCAACCCTGTGGGAGCGGGCTTGCCCGCGATTGGTTTTTTGCTTCAGCGCTGTACGAGGATCAAACGCGGAAGTGGCTGACCATCTGCTGCAACTGACCACCCAAACGTGCCAGTTCAACACTCGACGCCGCCGTCTCATCACTCGCCGCTGCGGTCTGTTCCGACACGTCGCGTACGTTGATGATGCTGCGGCTGATCTCTTCAGCCACTGCACTTTGCTGTTCAGCCGCCGCAGCGATCTGCTGGTTCATCGACTGAATATTCGACACCGTGCGGGTGATGTTTTCCAGCGATGCACCGGCCTTGCGGGTCAGGGCGACGCTGCTGTCGGTCAGTGCGCGGCTGTTGCTCATCACCGCCGAAACCTGCTGGGTGCCGTTCTGCAGACCGGCGACCAGGCCTTCGATTTCTTCGGTGGATTTCTGCGTACGCTGGGCCAGGCCACGCACTTCGTCGGCAACCACGGCAAAACCGCGACCGGCTTCACCGGCACGTGCCGCTTCGATCGCAGCGTTAAGGGCGAGCAGGTTGGTCTGTTCGGCAACAGCCTTGATCACGTCCATGACGCTGCCGATCTTGTCGCTTTCCTGTTGCAGTACGCTCATGGCTTCGGTCGAACGCACCACTTCGCTGGCCAGACGTTCGATCTGCGCGATGGCTTCGTTGACCACTTTGTCGCCTTCACGGGCTTCGCCGTCAGCGGCGGCAGCGGCTTGCGAGGCTTCTTCAGCGTTGCGCGCGACTTCCTGCACGGTGGCAGTCATTTCGTGCATCGCGGTGGCGACCTGATCGGTCTCGATTTTCTGGCTGTTCACCCCGGCGCTGGTTTGCTCGGTGACGGCGGACAACTCTTCGGCGGCGCTGGCGATCTGGGTGACGCCGTCGCGGATGCCGCTGATCAAGTCGCGCAAAGTCACGCCCATGCGCGCGATGCCTTGTTGCAGCACACCGAGTTCGTCGCGGCGGGTGACGGTGACGTTCTGGGTCAGGTCGCCGCTGGCGATGCGCTCGACCACGGCCAGGGTTTCTTGCAGCGGACGGGTGATCTGACGGGTGATGATCACCGCAGCAATCACGCCAACCAACAGCGCCAGCAAGGTGCTGATCAGCTGGAAGGTGCGCGCCTGGGCGCTCTCGATGTCACGACGGTCGAGCTGGATCTGGTACAGCTGCTCGCTCAGGGTCACGATGGTGGCGCCCTGATCAGTCATTTCCTTGCGGGCCTGCACGGCTTCGGAGTTGGCGTTTTTATACGCCATCAACGCGCTGCGGTAGTTGCCCAGCGCTGTCTCTAACTGGCGCAGAGCGTCCTGCTGAGAGTCAGCGAAATGCACATTCAGTTGCTTGAGGCTGGCGATTGCCACGTCGACTTGGCCGACTGCTTTCTGCTCGGTTTCGGCATTGGTGGTCGCGGTGTAGCCGCGTACTTCATAGCGCGCGAGGATGAACGCTTCCTTGGCGGTGGTGATCGCCTGGAACTGGGCGAAACGCTGTTCGCTCATGTCCATTTGCTGCACGCTTTTGCTGATCGATTCGATCAGGTTGTAGGCGGTCTGAGCATTGGTATTCATGGTGTCGCGCGCGCTGTTGCCGGTGCGATACGAATTGCGCATTTTGTTCAGCGAGGTCTGGTATTCAGCGATGGTCGCTGCCTGCTCTTTGAGCAGTTTGACGTTTTCCGGGCTCTTGAAACTGTTGATCAGCTTCTGCTGTTGCGCAGCGAAGCCTTCAAGGGTGGTCTGCACGTTCTGCGCGGCGGTTTCATCGCCATTGGTCAGCATGTATTGCAGGCGCACCACGCGCAGTTTGGTCAGACCGGCGTTGAGCTGGGTGATGTCGCTCATCCAGTTGCTACGGTCGATCAGGCCACCGAGGCTGGTCCAGCCTGTCAGGGCCAGCACGCAGGTCAGGGCCAGCACAAGGCCGAAGCCCAGGCCCAGTTTCATGTTCACGCTGATGTTGCCGAACCAGCTATTCATCAAAAATCCTCCAGAAACGTAAGGTTTCTTAGTCGTCAGTTAGGCTGGAAGATTGTTGTTTTTTTGAGCCAGCAAGGGTGTTAGCAGGTCTTTATCGGCCGCAAATGCGAGAGCTGAAAGGTTTTTGTCGGACAGAATTTGTAACAGACCGGCCCAAGACTTTTTTCACATGGGTTTCACTGGCTGCCGACGCCCGCCTCTGTACCTTCGCCGCATCGAATGACAAGTGATGCAGGCTGGCGAGGCGGCTTTTTGTGGAATTGAGACTGAGTCTGTTCGGCGTCAAACGCTCGGTCGATCTGAGCGCTCTGGCGCGTTTTCGCAACACCTGGGTGGTGTTGGCGGCATCGGCACTGGTGATACCGCTGACGTTGTGGCTGCTCGCCCCGGCGGCGATCCCTGATCTGGCGCATGGCAATGTGGCCGGGGCCCAGGCGTTGGCGACTGGCTGGGAAAAGGGCGAGATGATCGTGCTGGTGCGCCACGTCGAGCGCTGCGATCACTCCAAAGCGGTGTGCCTGAGCGGTAATGACGGCATCACCGATCGCTCGCGCAGTGTCGCGGTCGCGGTCGGTGCGCGGTACGAGCAACTGGGGCTGAACAATGCCGACATCTATAACAGCCCGATGGTGCGCACCGTGCAGACCGCCGGGTACATGTTCAACCGCGCCGCAGTGGGCGAAGACTGGTTGATCAGTTGCAAGGGCCGCATGTTGCAGGAGGCGCTCGCGCACAAAGTACCGGGTCGTAATCTGATTCTGGTGACCCACAGCGAATGCATGGCGCAAATCGAAAAAGACCTGAAAGTGCCGGCGTCCGATCCCGGCTATGGCTCGTCACTGTTTGTTTCTGCTGCCAGCCCGGCGGCTCCGAAAATGCTCGGCTTCATTGAGGCCTCTGACTGGCACACGGTGACTACCGAATGAATACTCGTTTTTACGCTTACAACTTCGGCATCCCGCTGGCCTGCGCGACGTTGGTGTTCCTGACGTTCGACATGACCAACATCGACATCGCTTTCAGCAACCTGCTGTTCGATCCGCTGACCCAAACCTTCCCGCTCGACAAGATTCATTTCTTTGAAAAACTGACTCACAAGTGGGCGCGGATCATTCCGAACTGGACGGCGGAAATCGCCCTGATCGGCGCGATGTTGTCGGTGGTCTGGCCGTTGGTCACTCCGCAAAAGCGCCCGCGACTCGGGGCCTTTCTTGAGCGAAGTAAGGTCGCTCCGCTGCTGCGATTTGCCGCCGATCACCGTAGGGATTTTTTCTTCGTCGTTGTTGCGTTTGCTGTTTGCACCGGCGTGATTCATTTCCTCAAGGCGCACACCAGCGTTTACTGCCCGATCGAAACCACGCTGTACGGTGGGAAAATGGCTCACGTTGAGTGGTACAACAATTTTCAGCTGTTCCATGAAGCAGGCGAGGGGCGCTGCTGGCCGGGCGGACATGCGTCGGGCGGTTTCACCATGCTGGCGTTGTACTTCGTCGCACGGCGCTATCAGTGGCGGTTTTCCAGCGCGATTCTGTGGGGTTCGTTGTTGCTTGGTTTTGTGTATGGCACGACGCGGGTTCTGCAAGGCTGGCACTACATGTCCCACACGTTCTGGGCGGGAATCTTCGTTTGGTTGGCGTGTTTGCTGACGGCGTTGGCGTTTTATGGGCGGGCGCGGCTGGAGCGGCCGGTGTTGGAAAAGCATCAACAGCGAGTGCCCGCCAGCAACTTGGCAACTCCCTTGAGCAACGAATAACCCTGTGGCGAGGGGATTTATCCCCGTTGGACTGCGCAGCAGTCCCCTTCTTTCTTGAATAAAAAGAGGGGGCGCTGCGCACCCCAACGGGGATAAATCCCCTCGCCACAAAGGTTGTATTCAGTCTGCTTCAGTCGCTTACAAAGTAGTAAGCCTGGCGCCCCACCATCATGGTCTTCAACACTTTCAGCGGTGCGGCAGGTTCGGTGTCCGCCGAGATCACCGCCACATTGGTGGCTGCCGCAGCGAGAAAGTCCCGCAACTGCGCCTCTGTATCCAGACCTTTAAGCACGCTCTGCGTATAGAACACACTCGCACCGCCCACTCGTTCATTGGCTTGAAACAATGCAACCTGATGACCGTCCGCTTGCAACGCTTGAATGTGTTCGGTCAGCGGCAGGAACGACAGGTGTTTATCGGCGTTCGGCAACGTCCACTGTGCGGCAGCGAGATAGCTGCCGATCACTACGGTAAGGACAGCAGCGGCCAGTGCCTGGCGATGCCTCGCGATTCGGCTGACAAAACCCTGGGCGGATTCGTACGCTTTCAGCTTGTCGAACAACACCCCCGCAAACTCGGCCGCAATCACCGCTGCCGCCGGGGTCATCGACATCAGGTACACCGTGCGTTTACTCGACGCCAACGTCAGCATCACGAATTGCGCGACGATCCACAGGCTGAAAAACAGCAGATACCGGTTGGCCGTCAACTCTTTGCGGAAATGCCACAGCCCCAGATACACCAGAATATTCCACGGTAAAAACGCTTCCGGCAGTTTCGCCAAGTAGTAGTAGAACGGCTCGTAATGCCCGGCCTCGACGAACGATCCGCTGAACCGTCCGACGCTGTTGGTCAGCAGCACTTCCTTCACCGCTTGCGCGCCGCCATGTTGATAGAGCACTGCGAGCCAGATCATCAGCGGAATCAGCCCGACCAGAGTCAGTAATCCTGGCCACAGCCAGTCAGCGACTTTCAGACGCTTGTCGAGCAGATTGTCGGCCAGCAGATAAGCAAAAATCACCACCCCCGGCATCGCCAGCCCCAGCACTCCTTTACTCAACGTGGCGATGGCAATCCCGCCGACAAACAGCAACGAGTTACCCACGTTCGATGCGCGTTGTGCCTTAAAAAATGCCAGCAACGCCGCTGTTACACCGAGCGCCAGCAGCGCATCCTCGCCAACCCCACGCACGTTGCTCCAATAACTGGCCATGGTCGCCAACAGCATCCCTGCTGTCCACGCAACGATGTTTGGCCGCCCGAAACGCCGCAACATGCCGTACAACAGCATCACGCTGAGCAGTCCGGCCACCGCCGACGCCAGTCGTACCGCCCAGGGTGAAATGCCAAACACGCGCATGGCGCCGGCGTCGAGCCACAGACTCAACGGGGGTTTTTCCAGAAAAGGCTCGCCGAACAGACGCGGCGTTACCCAGTCGTTGTCCAGGTGCATCTCCATCGCGATCCCGGCGACGCGGGCCTCGGTAGAGCCTTGCAACTGGTGATTGCCCAAGGCGAAAAAGAACAGCAGGGCGGCAAGCAGAAACAGCGAAGTGGCGGCACGCGACATGGCTTTCAGGCTACCGGAAGGGGCGAGAACCTTGAGCATACGTCGCCATTGCTGAACAAATCGTGAAGCTCAACCCAGTTGTCGCGACCAGCGCTTTTCCGGCGTTTCGAACAGCGGATTGACCAACGCCGTCAGCACGTGATCCTGCCAGCGTCCGGCAATGTTCAGATACGCCTTGGCGTAGCCCTCACGCTCGAAACCCAGGCGCTCAAGCAAGCGCGCACTGCGGTCGTTGCCGGGAATGTAGTTGGCCATGATCCGGTGCAGATTCTGGTTTTCGAACATGTAGCCGATGCCGGCCTCCAGCGCTTCCTGCATCAAGCCTTGGCCCTGATGGGCTTCGTTGATGTGATAACCCAGATAACACGCCTGAAACGCGCCGCGAATAATCCCGCTGAAATTGCACGCGCCGATCATTTGCTCACCGTCCGGCGTCAGCAGGGCGAAGTGCATGGCCAGTCCGGCCTCGAAAGCACTGGCCTGGATGTCGAGGCGTCGACGAATCTGTTCGGTGGAGAAATATTCCGTGGTGCGGATCGGCGACCAGGGCGCGAGGTGGCGCAGGTTGCGCTTATAGAAATCACTTTCCAGCGCGGCCTGATCCGGGGCAAGAATCGCCAGCGTCAGGCGTTGGCAGGGCAGGGTCAGCAGCGGCATCGGGCGCTCCGGTCAGGGATATCAAAGGACAGAATTGACCGACGCGGCGGAAAATACAAACCGCTCTATAAATTCTGGCCACCCGCTGCACATCCAGATAACGATGATGCCCTGTAGGAGCTGCCGAAGGCTGCGATCTGTTGATCTTGTTTTTACAATCAAAAGATCGCAGCCTTCGGCAGCTCCTACATGAGAGGTTTGGTCGATGTTCAGGGAGTGGGGCATGGAGTTTGCGTTTACTGTCGGTACCGAGTCGCTGACATTGCGATCGCCTGATCCGGCGATGACCAAGGCGTTCCAGCAGGCGCTGAACGTCAGTTATCCACAGCACGCGGAATTCCTCACCTGGGCCCGGCCGCACACCACTGAGGCGCAGGCGCTGGAATCGTTATCGCGTGCCCGTGATGACTTCAGCAGTGAAACCGGTGAGCGCCGGTTGTTCATCATCAGCGCGGACGGGCAATCGATCCTCGGCTGCATCGGCTTGAAACCGCGTCCGCGCCAGCGCTTTGTTGTCGGTTACTGGGCCAACACCGAGTATTCGGGCAAGGGTTACCTGCGCGCCGCCCTCACTCAATTGGTGAAGCGCTTGCCTGATTCAACGTTTTACCTGACCACCTCGTCGGCAAACACGCGTAGCCAGCGACTGGCCCAAGCGGCGGGTTTTGTGCGGGTCAGAGTTCATCCGCAAGCCCGCCACTCACCCCGCCATGGCGTGCAGGACACCTACGTGTATCGCCTCGACGCCAAACGCCAGGCAAAAAAAAGCCCGCAGGAGCGCGGGCGAACCGTAGTTTCTTGAATGAGCGAGTGGACTGTACAGGGTTGGTTGTGAAGGGGCTGTGAAGAAAAATTCATCTGCTCTGCCGCCGCAACTGCCCGGCGACGCGGCCTCGGGAATGAATTCAGCGCTTGGTTTTTGCGTCTGCCGCATCACCTTTGGCAAGGCTTACCGACAGCGCGTAATTGGCCACTTCAGCACGCCGCGCCGCATTGCGCATCAGATAGACCTGCACCGTGTATTCGCCGTCGGCGGGCAATGGGCCGAGGAAGTGATTCCCCATGATCGAACCGTTGAACAACGCCGAATCTGCGCCTTTGGCATTGATGTTGAAGTAGGCGGAGGTTTTCGACGGTTTGAAATCGACCGTCAGAACCTGCCCGGCCCTGGCGTTGAACGTGTACTCCGCCGTTTGATTGCCCTTGATCGACTGTTTAATCACAACACTGCCGACACCAGCCTTGAAAGCGATGGGTTCTACCCGTGGAGCGGGAGTGTCCGCCGCGTGGGCGCACAGCGAAATCATTGCCACCATGACGGCGGCGATCCAGGTTTTCATGTTCAGCCTCATTGCTCTTCGATGTTTGCAGCATAGAGCCGGTAACGAGCGCTCGCCGGGCTGCGATGCGGATTAAATGTTGCTGGATTTGAGCGTGTACTTGAAGGGGTGTTCCCGCAGGCGGATGCTCAAGCCTTTCCAGCGATCCGATGAAGAAGCGGTCTTCACATAATTCCTACGCCAGCAAAGCTACCATCCGACGCATGCACCTCGGGTCTGACAGGGCGATTTCATCATGAACATGAATGTGCTCTACGCATTGGCCGCCGCGGCGTTGTTTGGCGCGAGCACGCCATTGGCCAAGCTCTTGGGCGTGAATGCTCCGCCCATTCTGTTAGCCGGCCTGCTCTATCTCGGCAGCGGTGTGGGCCTGGCGATTGTGCGGTTTGTTCGCGATAAAGGCTGGCGCGCGCCAGCACTCGCCGCTGGCGAATGGCCTTGGTTGATCGGCGCGATCGCCTTTGGCGGTGTGCTGGCGCCCGTGGCGCTGATGTTCGGTCTGACTCGAACGGCGGGGGCGACCGCCTCGCTGATGCTCAATCTTGAGTCAGTGCTGACGGCGTTGCTGGCGTGGATCGTCTTCAAAGAGAATGCAGACCGACGCATTGTGATCGGCATGATCGCCATTGTTTTGGGCGGCGTTGTTCTGTCCTGGCCGCAAGAAGCGGTCACGACTCAGGACTGGATCGGCCCTCTGGCCGTGGCTTTCGCCTGCCTGTGTTGGGCAATCGATAACAACCTGACGCGCAAAGTCTCGGCCTCGAACGCGCTGTTTATCGCCGGCAGCAAAGGCTTGGCGGCCGGCATGGTTAATTGTTCACTAGCCTTGGCCATCGGTTCGCAACTACCCAGCACCGGTCCACTGATCTCAATCCTGCTGGTGGGTTTTCTCGGCTACGGCGTCAGCCTGGTACTGTTCGTACTCGCGCTTCGCGGACTCGGCAGCGCGCGTACTGGCGCGTATTTTTCAACGGCGCCATTTCTGGGGGCAGTCATCTCGATTGTGATACTGGGTGAGTCGGTCTCGGTGATGTTTTCGATCGCTGCGGCGTTGATGGCCCTTGGTGTGTGGATTCACCTGAGGGAGCACCATGCCCACGAACACCAGCATGAACCGCTCGAGCACCAACATCGCCATGTGCATGATGAACATCATCAGCATGACCATGAGTTTGAGTGGGACGGTTTGGAGCCGCATAGCCACGCGCATTCGCACGCGCCGATCCGTCATAGCCATGCGCATTTTCCGGATGTGCATCATCGGCATCGGCATTGATTGATGGGCCTGAAGGGGCGCTGAGGAGAATTTTTCGGTAGCAGGTCGGTGCAGGATGGATGCGGTCGGTGGCTTTTGAGGCGCGTTATCCAAATCCCAGATACGAAAAAGCCCGCACTGGGCGGGCTTTTTCGTTGGGTTGGTGGAGCCGGGGGGATTTGAACCCCCGTCCGCCAGTACTCCGCTGTCGGTACTACATGCGTAGCCGTTTCTATTAAGTTAACCCTCAGCGACCCGAAGGGCAGGGTGCTTTGGGCGAGTTGTGTAAGTTTTAGCCGCTTCGTCCACAACGTACTGCACGGCGATTCTGTTCTATATGACAATCACTTTGGGTTTACAGACATCCCCTCGTGATTGCTGGACCCGAAGGTACCAGAAGCTCAGGGCTAAGGCTGCTTACGCAGCGAGAGCGAATTCCTGGCCGTAGTTTTCGTCATTGGCAACTATAAGTAGTTGCAACAGTGGATTTACGACTTCTGTTACCAAGTCGGCATGCACCTAAAGTTTCGCAACCGGCGTCGAATCCTAAACGGCCCCGAACTCATTGCTCAGTACATCTGTTTGAGCAACAAGCCTGTGCAGTGTACGTCAAACGGCCGGGAAGGCCAACCCGAAGGTTGGCTTCCGGGCGTGTCAGTTACGCGTTGGATTGCGGATCTGCATTTTCGTGATCATGCCGCTGGTGATTTCGACGCATTCCTTGTCATTCCCGGCAGCCTGCGCCTTGGTGGCGTCTTCGTGCGCGGTCTTGACGTTCTCCAGCGAGGTCTCCGGAATCGAAGGCGAGCTGGTGATAAAGTCTTTGATAACTTGAAGATTCCCGGCACACAGGTCTTTATCCGCCGCAAACACCGGCGACGCCAGAAGTGCACCAGCGATGAACAATCCAGCAATTGCAGAATGCTTCATGGGTATCTCCTTGAACGATGGGGGCTCGGTGCTGCCGGACGGTCTGGCGGCGATGCCGAGGTCATGACAGGCCACGTTAGTGTAGTGCCTGTTCAATCGACCGCCACGCTACGCAGGAATTCGGTTTTTTTTACATTTAGTATGAAAACGCCATCTCGCCGAGATCACTTCTTGGTGTCGCCCGAGGCGTTCTGGATTTCCAGAATGGTGCGCTGGGTTTCCGCCAGGCAGTCGTCGATCTTGCCTTGGGACTTGAGATCCTGGGCCTTTTGCACACTGGCCGAGACGCGCGCGTTCAGATCGGGCGAGGTCTGATATTGCGATTTAGCGTTGTTTATCGTCTGCAGATTGGCTTCGCAGAGGCTGGTGGGCTTGTCGGCGGCAAACGAAGTGGAGGCCATCATCGAGGCAGTCACGAACAGACCAAGCAATACAGAACGTTTCATGGGTATCTCCTTACGCTGAGGGATCCAGACTTCGCTGACCCTGAGCGCCGGTCACCGAAAGAAGGAACGGCCCCGAGTGTTCGGGGCCTGTTCTGTGGACTGCGGTCTTGCGCAAGGGTTCTGATTTTCTTCAGTTGGCCTTCGCCTGAGTGACTCGATCAACCAGATAAACCAGGCCGTGATAGTCGATGCCGCCGTGTTGCGTCAGGCCGATTTCGCACGTGCGGCTGGTGGAAATACCTTCGCTGCAATGCTGCACCGCGTCCTTCAAGGTGCGCAGCGAATGGCTGTTCAGCTCCGGCGTGGTGAAGCCCTTGTCGCCGGCAAATCCGCAGCAATGAATACCTTCCGGGATCACCACGGTTTTGCTGCATTTGCGCGCCAGATCGATCAGCGCCTGGCTTTCGCCCAAGTGCTGAGTGCTACAGGTCACGTGCACGGCAATCGGTGCGTCTTGCTGGGTGAAGTCCAGTCGATCGAGAAGGTGCGTACGGATGAAACGCACCGGGTCGTACAGATCCAGACGGGTTTCTCCTACGTCCTGCACCAGCCGCAAGGTGCACGGACTGGTGTCGCAGTAGATCGGATCGAGGCCGCCGCGACTGGCGTGGAGCAACGCGCTGATCAACTCCTGACGCTTGTGTTCGGCTTGCTCGGCGTAGCCTTTTGAGGCGAACGGCTGACCGCAGCAGAGGTTGTCTTGATTGTCCGGGAAGACCACTTGGTAACCGGCCTTTTCCAGCAGACCACGGGTTTTGTCGTAGAGCGACATCTGCTCTTTATCGCCCGCCGCCGGCCCCATGACACGCGAAACACACGCGGCCAGATACACCACGCGCGGGCGTTCGTCCGACACGCTCGGGCTGAAGCGAATGGCTTTCTCCGGCTGAGGCATCGCATTTGTCCACAGCGGCACCTGGCCTTTGGACAAGCGTGTCAGTGTTGCCGAAAGTTTCGCCAGACGCGGCGCGCCGAGCATCATCCGCGCTCCGTTGGCCACGTGCAGGGTGAAGCGTGCACCTTGCAGAGTCTTGGCGAAATTTCCTTCAATCCAGTTAGCAGTTTTCTGATGCGTCGCGTGTCGGCCACGCAGTTTTTTCACCAGCTCACCGGTGTTGATGCCTACAGGGCAACGTTGCGCGCACAGCCCTGTGGCGGCGCAGGTTTCGATGCCTTGGTATTCGTAGGCTTTTTCCAGTTCGGTGGTGTCGACACCGGCACGTTTTTTCGCCTGAATATCGCGCCAGATCACGATGCGCTGGCGCGGGCTCAGGGTCAGGCCTTTCGAGGGGCAGACCGGTTCGCAGAAGCCGCACTCGATGCACTTATCGACAATCTCGTCGGCCGCGGGCAGTGGCTTCAGGTGCTTGAGATGGATCTGTGGATCTTCGCTGAGCACCACGTCCGGGTTGAGAATGCCATTCGGGTCGAGCAGACGCTTGAGCTGCCACATCAGTTGATAGGCGTCGCTGCCCCATTCCAGTTCCACGAACGGCGCCATGTTGCGCCCGGTGCCGTGTTCAGCTTTCAGCGAGCCGCCGAATTCCACCGCCACCAGTTGCGCGACGTCGTCCATGAACGCTTGATAGCGTGCGACTTCTTCCGGGTTGTTGAAGCCTTGGGTGAAGACAAAATGCAGATTGCCTTCCAGTGCATGTCCGAAAAGGATCGCTTCGTCGTAGGAATGTTTTTCGAACAGTTCGATCAAGCGATTTACGCCAATCGCCAATTGCTCGACCGGGAAGGTCACGTCTTCGATTATCACCGTGGTGCCGGTTTTGCGCACGGCGCCAACGGCGGGGAAGGTGTCCTTGCGGATCGCCCATAGCTTGGCGTTCTCGGCAGGGTCTTCGGTGAAGTCGACCTGCTTCTCCACCGGGAAATCACTGAGCGAGGCCATGATCTGTGCCAGTTGTTCCTGCAACAAAGTGGAAGACGCGGCGCGGGATTCGATGAGCAATGCGCAGGCATTGTTCGACAGCTGTTGTACGAAAGCGGGCATTCCCGGTTTGTCCTGCACCGAGCGCAGGCTGCGCCGATCCAGCAGTTCCACAGCGGATACCGGTTGGCTTTTCAGCACGGTGACCGCGTTGCAACAAGTTTCCACATCGGGGAAGACGATCAGCGCCGAGGCTTTGTTCGGGTGATCAATCACCGTGTCGTAAGTTACCGCGCTGATGAAGCCGAGCGTGCCTTCGGAGCCGACCAGCAGGTGGCTCAAGATATCCACAGGCTCATCGAAATCCACCAAGGCGTTGAGTGACAGGCCGGTGGTATTTTTCAGACGGTATTTGTGGCGGATTCGTGCAGCCAGTTCGGCGTTGGCGCGGGTCTCTCGGCCTAAAGTCGCCAAGCGTTCGAGCAGTTCGCCGTGGCTGGCGTGAAATGCCGCAACACTCGTCGCGTCTTCAGTATCCAGCCGCGTGCCATCGGCCAGCACCAGACGAATCCCGGCCAGCGTGTGATAAGTGTTTTGCGCAGTGCCGCAACACATGCCGCTGGCGTTGTTGGCAACGATGCCGCCGATTTTGCAGGCGTTGATCGACGCCGGATCCGGGCCGATCTTGCGCCCGAACGGCGCCAGCCACGCGTTGGCTTGCGCACCGATCACGCCCGGTTGCAGGCGGATTTGCGTACCTTGGCCACGAATCTCGCGAGCGTTCCAGTTATCCCCAAGCACAATCAAAACCGAGTCGCTGATTGCCTGACCTGACAGGCTGGTGCCCGCCGCACGGAACGTAACCGGGACGTGGTCACGTTGAGCCAGTTTTAGCAGTGCGACCACTTCGTCTTCAGATTCAACGCGAATCACCAACTGCGGAATCAGCCGATAAAAACTTGCATCAGTGCCGAAGGCTAGCGTCGATAACGGATCATCAAAACGGCGCTCGGCCGGAATCAGTTGCTGCGCATCACGCAGGAAATTCACTGGCAGCGTCATTGGTCCTCCAGGATCAGCACCACGAGGTCTTTCGGGCCGTGAGCGCCGTAGGCCAGGACTTGTTCAATGTCGGCGGTTTTCGACGGGCCGGACACCAGCAATGCGTTGGTCGGCATGCCTTGGGCCCATTCGAATTCCTGTTGCACCTGATAAAAGTTGTCGCGGATTTCGCTGGCCTTGAGCAGGGCGAAATGCACCGGCGGCACCAGACTCATCAGCCGTGGCTCTTCGCGGGTTGGCCACATGATCAGGCTGCCGGTGGCGGCGATGGCGCCGAGGGTGCCGGTGAGGCTGGCCGGGGTGTCGTTGAACAGCTCGGCTTTCCACTCTTCCATCGGCCGGTCGTAGGATTTCAGCGTCGGCAGATCAGGATTGTTCGCCCAGTGCTGTGCGATTTTCTGCCCGTGGCCAGTAGTCGGCGCGATCAACAGGCTCGGCAACTGACGATCGCGCAGCAATTGCGCGAGAAGCGCCGGCCATTCTTCGCCGGAGGTCAGGTGGATTTCGGTGTGTACCGCTTCCATCAATTTGCGCAGTTGCGGGATGCGTTGTTCGGCGCTGTAGGTGTAGGGCTGCGTCACCAGATCGACATCGAAGTCGTCGGCAATCGGCGTGGCGCCCGTCAGACTTTTGCGCAGTTTGCCGAGGATATTTTCTTTGGCGCTCATCAGCGGTCTCCCTGTTTGGCCAGATGCTCGCGGGCCATGTCGTGCAGTGAGCGTGCGGCGGGTTTCGGCGCGCTGTGGTTTTGCGTCCACGGGCCGACGTTGCTTGGGGTCAGTGCGCGCAGGCGCGTGGCGAAGAAACCGAACAATCGATACAAGGTCGGCGAGCTGTTGAGCCTGGCCCATGCGTTCCAGATAAAGCGTTCCTTGCGCGAATACTTGCTGCCCTGACCGCGCATCACTTGGTGCGGGCTGCCGGGGGCTTTGACGTTTTCTTCGCGCAGGCGCCGCAGGATCGCCGGGATGGGAATTTTTACCGGGCAGACTTCGCCGCAGGCACCGCATAGAGAAGATGCACTCGGGTGATCCGGAACCTTGGCCAGACCAACCATGTGCGGCGTGATGATTTTGCCAATCGGTCCCGGATACACCTCGCCATAAGTGTGACCACCGACGCGGGTGTATACCGGGCAATGGTTCATGCAGGCGCCGCAGCGGATGCAGTTCAAGGTCTGGCGCAATTCACTGTCGGCAAAGGCCTGGCTGCGACCGTTGTCGAGCAGTACCAGGTGCACTTCCTGCGGTCCGTCGAGTTCGTGTTCCTTGCGCGGGCCGGAGATCATGTTGACGTAGGTCGTGATTGGTTGGCCGAGCGCCGAGCGGGTCAGCAGGGACAATAACGGCACCACGTCGCGCAGGTTTTCCACGACTTTTTCGATGCCGGTGACGGCGATGTGCACCGGCGGCACGGTGGTGGTCATGCGGCCGTTACCTTCGTTTTCCACCAGCAGCAGGGTGCCGGTTTCGGCCACGGCGAAGTTGACACCGGAGACGCCGATGTCCGCTTCGAAGAATTTCTGCCGCAAGACTTTGCGACCGATTTGAATGAGTTGGTCAACGTCCTTGGTGTATTCCACGCCAAGTTTGTCGTGGAACAAGGACGCGACCTGACCGGCATTCTTGTGGATCGCCGGCATAATGATGTGTGAAGGCTTCTCGTGGTCGAGCTGGACGATGTATTCCCCCATGTCGGACTCCAGGCATTCAATGCCTTGAGCCTCAAGGAAATGGTTCATCTCCATCTCTTCGCTGACCATCGATTTGCCCTTGATCACTTGCCGCGCCTCGTGAGCGCGGATGATCGATAAGACGATGCCATTGGCCTCGTCCACCGTTTCCGCCCAGTGCACTGTCACACCGTTGCGGGTCAGGTTTGTTTCCAGTTGCTCGAGCAGGTCGGGCAACTTGGAGAGCGCGCGGGCTCTGATCGAGTTGCCCAGAGCACGCAAGTGTTCTCTTTCGTGGGCATCGCCGAAAGCCGCTGCCCGTTTGGTCATCAATGAATCCATCGCAGTACGGAAGTTGTTCCGCAACTGCTGATCACCCAAGGCGTTGTGCGCCCGGGTGCGGAAATCTTCTTCTACGGCGACCGTAGGAATAATCGCGGAAGTGCTCATTGCGCACCTCCGGTTCGTTGCCACAGAAAGCTGGCGAGATGTTGCCCGCGTAGCGTTTCTTTTTGTTTCTCCAATGCGCCGTTGATGTTCATCAAACAGCCACAATCGGCGCTCAACACCTTATGTGCGCCGGAATCCTTCAGCGAACGGGTCTTGTCAGCCACCATCGCGCCGGAAATGTCTGGCATACGGACGCTGAATGTTCCGCCGAAGCCACAGCATTCGCTTTCGTGGTCGTGGTTGACCCGTTCCACGTTGCTCAACTGCGCCAACAACTCGCGGCCGTGCAGGTGGGTGTTCATTTCGCGGCGTGCCGAACACGAAGTGTGCAGGGCGACTTTGACCGGTTCGCCGCTGTCCTTGAGCTGCACCTTGCAGACAAACAACAGGAACTCGGCCAGTTCGTAGGTGCGGGCCGCGAGGGCCTGAACCTGTTTCAACGTGTCCGGCTCGTCCTTGAACAAGTCGGCGTAATGTTCGCGCAGCATGCCGGCGCAGGAACCTGACGGCACCACCACCGGATAATCGCCGGCAAACAGCGCCAGTTGCGAGCGCGCTACCGTCCGTGCCTGCTCGGTGTAACCCGAGGTGTAGGCCGGTTGGCCGCAGCAGCTCTGCCCTTGCGGGTACTCGACCCGGATCCCTTCGCGCTCCAGCAAGTGGATCGCGTCCATCCCGGCTTCGGGATAGAACAGGTCGACCACACAAGTGCCGAACAGGTACACCCGCGACGGTTTTTCGCTGGGGTATTGCCGAGGTTCGGGCAGTGGCGGTGCCACGCGGGTCGCGTTCGGCACAGCGTTGTAAAAAAGCTCGCTCATCAGGCGTGTCTCCGGGTGGGCCCGGTTATCCGTCTGTTGCGGCTGCTGAATATAGAGAACGTTGCTTTCAGCAGCCTTACAGACCGGGTTGTGAATTGCTGACGCCGGCATCACCAACCGGCGTCGGTTTTTTCTCTATTTCTTATCGGTTTAATGCACCAGCATGCCGGTGAACCAGTAGGCCTGAGCCAGAGTGATCAGACCGACAATCGTTGCAAAGAATAGGCTGTGCTTGAGGGTGAAGCGGAACAGATCCGACTCTTTGCCGACCAGGCCGGTCGCGGCGCAGGCCACGGCGATCGATTGTGGCGAGATCATCTTGCCGGTCACGCCGCCGCTGGTATTCGCTGCGACCAGCAGGGTGTCGTTGACGCCGATCTGGTGTGCCGTGGTCGCTTGCAGCGAACTGAACAGCGCGTTGGACGAAGTATCCGAGCCGGTGAGGAACACGCCCAGCCAGCCGAGAAACGGCGAGAAGAACGGAAACGCCGCGCCCGTACCGGCCAGCACCAGTGCCAAGGTCGACGACATGCCGGAATAGTTGGTGACGAAGGCAAATGCCAACACCATGCCGATCGACAGAATTGGCCAGCGCAGTTCGTAGAAGGTTTCTTTCAAAGTGGTAAGACCAATTTTGAAATTGATCCTCAGCACCAGCATCGAGATCAGTGCGGAGAAGAAAATCGCCGTGCCGGTCGCGGAAATCGGATCGAGTTTGAACACCGCCGGGATGGCGGTCGGAGCAGCAACGATCGGTGCAGTTTTAATCACCAGTTGATCAAGGTGTGGAATCGCGAAGTTGAACACCCAGCTGTACATCGAGCCGCCGGCGGCGAACATCGCTTTGAAAGGTTTCAGCGTCCAGATGGTTACCAGCACGGTGAGGATCAGGAACGGCGACCAGGCCTTGAAAATTTCCCCGAGGCTGTAAGGCGAAGCCACGGTGGTGCGTTTCTGGCCGAAACCGCCGACGCTGGCGGTAATCGCAGCGCTCGACGTGGCACCGGCGATTTGCGCGCCGGCGGTGCGTTTTGGCTGCCAGATTTTCAGGAACAGTGTCAGCGAGACCAGGCTGGCCAGCGCCGAGGTGATGTCCGGCAATTCCGGGCCGATGAAGTTGGACGTGAAGTACTGAGTGACGGCGAAACTCAAGCCGGCAACCAGTGCGGCCGGCCAGGTTTCACGCACGCCGCGCAGACCATCCATCATGAAAATCAACCAGAACGGCACGAACAACGACAGCAGCGGTAGTTGGCGGCCGGTCATGGCGCCGATCTTGAAGGCGTCGATGCCGGTGACTTGGCCTGCGACGATGATCGGAATCCCCAGTGCGCCGAACGCCACCGGTGCGGTGTTGGCGATCAGGCACAGGCCGGCGGCATACAGCGGGTTGAAGCCCAGGCCGACAAGAAGTGCGGCGGTAATTGCCACTGGCGCGCCGAAACCGGCAGCACCTTCCAGGAACGCGCCGAAGCAAAAACCGATCAGCAGCACTTGCAGGCGCTGGTCGTCAGTAATCGATAACACCGAACTGCGAATGACCTCGAACTGACCACTTTTGACCGTCAGTTTGTAGAGGAATACGGCGGCGACAATGATCCAGGCAATCGGCCACAGACCGTAGGCGAACCCATAACCGGCGGCGGCGAAGGCCATGTCGACCGGCATCTGGAACGCGAAGATCGCCACGGCAATCGACAGAGCGAGGGTGATGCTGCCGGCCACATGGCCTTTGAGGCGGAACACCGCCAGGGCGAGAAAAAAGAACACGATGGGAATGACGGCCGCGAGTGCGGACACGCCGAGACTGCCGAGCGGGCTATAGAGCTGTTGCCAGGTTTGCATATGGGGTGGCCCCTAATTGTTGTTGGTCAGGCACTGTCAGCGTTCTTGGATAATTGGTAATACCAATTTACAATCGCTGTTGGCTAGGGTAAAAGCCTTGATGTCGGTGTGTCAATTTGTCGCCCTAAAACTTTTGTCGAATCAGCGGTGCAGATCGCATCTGATCCGGTTTCGGCAAATGGCGTCCGGTAGGTGTCGGCGAGGCGCCAATAGGCCAGAATAGAGAGCCCGGCGAGCGGTCGGGATCGTGGAGAAATGAGTTATGGGGTTTGATCAGATACGTCAGCGCCGTTTGTCTGACGATATTGTCGAGCGACTCGAGGGGATGATCCTTGAGGGCACGCTGAAGTCCGGTGAGCGGCTTCCGGCGGAGCGCACGCTGGCTGAACAATTCGGCGTATCACGGCCGTCGTTGCGTGAGGCGATTCAGAAGCTGGCAGCGAAAGGTCTGCTGGTCAGCCGTCAGGGCGGTGGCAACTATGTTGTCGAAAGCCTGGGCTCGACGTTCAGTGATCCGCTGCTGCAGCTGCTCGAAAGCAACCCCGAGGCGCAGCGCGATCTACTGGAGTTTCGGCATACTCTGGAGGCATCGTGCGCCTATTACGCCGCATTGCGCGCGACGGATGTCGATCGTGAGCGGTTGACCGCAGCCTTTGAAGAACTGCAGGACTGCTATTCGCGTCACGACGAGGTCGGTCGGGCGGAGGAGGGCGCGGCGGATGCGAAATTCCACCTGGCAATTGCCGAAGCGAGTCATAACGCGGTGTTGCTGCACACCATTCGTGGACTGTTTGATCTGCTCAAGCGCAACGTGGTGACCAACATTGGCGGCATGTACAAGCAGCGCGCGGAAACCCGCGACATGCTGATCACCCAGCACCGGGAATTGTATCTGGCGATTATTGAAGGACGTGCGGAGCAGGCGCGCGAAGTCTCCAGCCGACACATTTTGTATGTGCAGGAAGTGCTGGAAGAGGTGCGGCAGGAGGTTCAGCGCATGGCTCGGGCGGAGCGGCGCAAGGGGATGTGATTTTTTCAAAGCAAAAGATCGCAGCCTGCGGCAGCTCCCACACAGGAATTTGCGTTTTCCTGTAGGAGCTGCCGCAGGCTGCGATCTTTGCTTTCAGGGGGGAGGACTAGTCTTCCTTACCCTTGTTGCGCACAGCGCGCTGCAGTTCACGACCGGCGTCGCGCTCGCGCTCGGTGTCACGCTTGTCGTATTCCTTCTTGCCCTTGCCCAGAGCGATCTCGCACTTGACCATGTGCTTGCTCCAGTACCAGGACAGGCAGACGCAGGCGTAACCCTTTTGCTGCACCATCGCAGCAAGCTTTTCCAGCTCGCGGCGGTTGAGCAGCAATTTGCGCGTGCGCACCGGGTCGGCGATGACGTGGGTGCTTGCGGTCATCAGAGGCGTGATGTGGCTGCCGAGCAGCCACGCTTCGCCATCCTTGAGCAGGACATAGCTGTCGACCAGCTGTAGCTTGCTTGCCCGCAGACTTTTTACTTCCCAGCCGGCCAGGACCAGACCAGCCTCGAACTTATGTTCGATGAAGTAATCGTGTCGCGCCTTTTTATTCTGCGCGATGGTCCCTGTTGGGTGTTTCTTCTGTTTAGCCATAGGGGCGGCATTATATGGAGATAAACGGCTGTCGGCTACGGTGATGCTGCGTGCTTGAGCAGGTTGAGTGAATCCCGGACAATGCGGCCTCTTTTTCTAACGCTTGGGCGTGATAAACGATGTCGACAGACAAGGTTTCTGTCCACGGCAGTTGGGCTAGCCGCTGGGTATTCATACTCGCCGCGACCGGTTCGGCCGTGGGACTGGGTAGTATCTGGAAGTTCCCGTACATGGTCGGGGTCTACGGCGGCGGTGCATTTGTACTGATGTTTCTGGCGTGCATCGCGCTGATCGGCATCCCCGTCATGCTCGCTGAAACCCTGATCGGCCGGCGCGCCCGGCAAAGTCCGGCGAACGCCTTGAAGGTGCTGGCGCTGGAAGCCGGGCACTCGGGCAAGTGGTCGTGGGGCGCATTTGCCGGGATGATCACGGCATTGTTGATTCTGTCTTTCTATAGTGTGGTCGGTGGCTGGTCGCTGGACTACATCGTCGATATGGGGCGAGGCGACTTCCAGGGCGCGACGGCCGAGCAGGTCGGCGCTTATTTCGGCAATGTCATCTCCAATCCATGGCGCCTGACACTTTGGCACACGATTTTTATGCTGCTGTCAGCGTATGTGATCGCCAAAGGCGTGGTTGCCGGGCTTGAGCGCAGCTTGCGCATCATGATGCCGCTGTTGTTCGTGATGGTGCTGGTACTGCTGGGCTACAGCATGACCACCGGGCATTTCATGGAAGGCGTGCATTTCATGTTCGACTTCCACCCGGAAAAAGTCCTCGACGGCTTGCTGCCGGCGATGGGGCACGCGTTCTTTTCGCTGAGCGTCGGCGTCGGCTCGATCATGATCTATGGCGCTTACATGCCGAAAAACGCTTCGCTGTCCGGCACGGTGGTCGGCGTGGCGCTGCTCGATACCTTTGTTTCGCTGGTCGCCGGTCTGGCGTTGTTCCCGATCGTGTTTGCCGGAGGCCTGAATCCTAGCGAAGGACCTGGCCTGATGTTCGTCAGCCTGCCATTTGCGTTTGGTAATGTGGCATTCGGTCAGTTGATGGGCGTGGTGTTCTTTGTGCTGGTGGCGATTGCTGCCTGGAGTTCGGCGATTTCCCTGCTGGAGCCGATGGTTGCCTATCTGGTTGAGCGCACGAAAGTCAGTCGCGCCTGGGTGACGTTCTGGTTGGCGTTCATCTGCTGGTTCGTCGGTCTGGGTACAGTTTTCTCCTTCAATATCTGGAAGGAAGCCAAATTTTTCGTGAACGAAGGCGGAGCGTTCCACCTCTACCAATGGGGTGCGCAGAGCGGCCTGGACTTCTTCGGCGTGATCGATTTCTTCACCTCGCGGATCATGTTGCCGCTCGGTGGCCTGTGTTTTGTATTGTTCGCCGGATGGGTGATGGGGCGTGAGGCGGTGCGTGACGAATTGTCGATCCGCAACCCGGCACTGTTTGCCCTGTCTTTGTTCTTGATGCGCTACGTGGCGCCTATCGGCATTGTTGTAGTGTTTGCCGCTCAGCTCTGGAAGTAACGCTTACATGACGACACATATTCAACGATCAGCACTGCTGCCGTACCCGGCGCAATTCCTCTATGACCTGGTCAACGACGTGGCGCGTTACCCGGAGTTTCTGCCGTGGTGCTCGGCCGCCGAGGTGCTGGAAAGCTCGCCCGAGCACATGCGCGCCAGCGTGGGGGTGGCGAAGGGCGGGCTCAGCCAGCATTTCGTCACGCGCAATACGTTGGTGCCAGGGCAGTCGATCGAGATGAACCTTGAAGAGGGGCCTTTCAATCAACTGCACGGCGTCTGGGTGTTCAAGGCGTTGAACGAAAAAGCCTGCAAGATCAGTCTGGACTTGTCGTTCGATTACGCCGGGCCGCTGGTGCGTGCCACATTGGGGCCGCTGTTCAATCAGGCCGCCAATACGCTGGTGGATGCGTTCTGCCAGCGTGCCAAGCAGATGCATGGTTAAGCCGGTGATCGAGATAGAAGTGGTGTATGCCGCGGTTGATCGTCAGGTTTTGCGCTCGGTCAGCGTGGCAGAGGGCGCGACAGTTCGGGCGGCAGTCGTTGCATCGGGGATTGGCGTAGAGTTTCCCGAGCTGGATCTGGCGCAATGCCCGTTGGGTATTTTCGGCAAAGTGGTTGCCGATGCTGATTCGCGGCTGGTTCAAGCAGGGGATCGCATCGAGATTTACCGCCCGTTACTCGCCGATCCGAAAGAGGTTCGGCGCCTGCGCGCGGCCAAAGCGGCCGAGGCTAAAGCCCGGAATCTTTAGGAGCGCCAAACGCCAGACAATAAAAAACCCGGAATTTCCGGGTTTTTTATTGCCTCGCCAATTACTGCGGCGAGGTGTCCAGCGGCTCTGGTGTTGGAACCGGAACGGTTTCCACACCATCGACATCCTTCTGGATCTGATCCAGCAAGGAACCTGGCTTGACCGGTTTTTCCGGTGCTGGCTTCTCGGCGTTTTCAGCAGGAGCGGTCACAGAAGTGCCACTGTCCTTGCCGAGAATGGCTTCGTCACGGCTGACGCCCGGCATAAAGTCACCGGACAGGCTGACAAGCTGGTCGTTTGAGTTGAAAATAACGCTGACGCGTTCCTGTTGGCGTTCACCGCCACCCGGTTGCAGGCTGTACAGATAATCCCAGCGATCGGCATGGAACGTGTCGGCAAGCAGAGGGTTACCCATGATAAACCGTACTTGCGGCCGGGTCATTCCCGGGCGTAACTGGTCTATCATGTCCTGCGTGACGACATTGCCCTGCTGGATGTCGATTTTGTAAACCCCGGGGAATGAACAACCGGCGAGTGCGAGCAGTCCCACAAAGGTGAAACTGGTTAGCAAGAGCTTGGTGTTTTGCATCGGTGGGCGACTTCCACTATCTTGGCTGGGACAACGTAAACGCCGATCATACCCGCATTAAGAGAAGCTGCGAAGCAGCATCGCGAGAAAGCTGACCATGGTTGAAAATAGCGAACTACGCAAAGCCGGCCTCAAAGTGACCCTGCCACGGGTCAAGATCCTGCAAATGCTCGACTCTACCGAGCAGCGTCACATGAGTGCCGAAGACGTCTACAAGGCGTTGATGGAAGCTGGCGAGGACGTCGGTCTGGCCACGGTTTACCGTGTTCTGACCCAGTTCGAAGCAGCTGGCCTCGTGGTCCGTCACAACTTCGACGGCGGCCACGCGGTATTCGAACTGGCTGACGGTGGCCACCACGACCATATGGTCAACGTGGAAACCGGTGAAGTGATCGAGTTCTTCGACGAAGAAATCGAAAAACTTCAGAAGTCGATCGTCGAGAAGCATGGCTTTGAGATGGTTGATCACAACCTGGTGCTGTACGTGCGCAAGAAAAAGTAAGCATGTCGCGCGAATTTCAGGTTCGCGAAACGAGCGAAGGCGACCCAAGGGTCGCCTTCGTGCTTTCTATTGTTTCAAAATCTTAAACTTTCGCGGTGACAACCATCTTTTTCGCGTGAGCCAGGGATTCCTTGGTCAGATCGATGCCGCCGAGCATGCGCGCCACTTCTTCTATACGGTCGTTCTTGCTGAGCTTGGATACGGCCGTGTGGGTTGCCTGTTCGCCGCGGACTTTGTGCACGAACAGATGCTGATGCCCCTGCGCCGCCACTTGCGGCAAGTGCGTCACCGTCAGAACCTGGCCGCGATCACCCAGGCGACGTAGCAGTTGACCGACAATTTCAGCGGTCGGGCCACCAATCCCCACGTCCACTTCGTCGAAGACCAGTGTAGGCACGCGCGATGTCTGCGCCGTTATCACCTGAATCGCCAGACTGATCCGTGACAGCTCGCCTCCCGATGCCACTTTCGCCAGTGCTTTAAGCGGTTGACCTGGGTTGGCGCTGACCAGCAATTCAACCTGTTCCAGTCCATTCGGCAGCAGTTCGTCACTGCTGTTGGCGCGCAGTTCAATGGTAAATCGCCCGCCGGGCATGCCCAGGCGCTGAATCTCCTGCTCTACTGCACTGGCAAGACTGCCCGCCGCCTGATGGCGCAAATCGCTCAGCTCGCGGGCCTTCTCCTGATAATGACGAGCGTAGGACGCCAGTTCCTCACCCAAGCGCTCGATGGATTCATCGTTGGCGTTAAGGGTTTCGATTTCATCCAGCAGCTTCTGCTGCATTTCCGCGACTTCGGTTGGCTGGATTCGGTGTTTTCGCGCCAGGGTATAAATAGCGTCGAGACGTTCTTCGAGATATTGCAGGCGTGCCGGATCAGCGTCGAAGTTGTCGAGGAAGCGGTTGAGTTCGCCGACCGCTTCTTCGACCTGGATTTGTGCGCTGGTCAGCAGGCTGCTGGCCTCACCCAGCGCGCCGACCGAATTATTCACGCTCGACAGGCGATTGAGGCTGGCGGTCAGTGCGTTCAGCACATTGCCGGAGTCACTTTCACTGCACTGCTCGACCACTTGCCGGCAAATGCCCAGCAAGGTCTCAGCGTTGGTCAGATTCTTGTGTTCCTGCTCCAGTTGCTCAAGCTCGTTATCGCCGAGGCCGAGGTTTTCCAGTTCTTCGAGCTGATAGCTGAGCAATTGATGGCGGGCGCGCTGTTCGTCGCCGGAATTGGAGAGTCGCTCCAGCTCCTGACGGGTCTGGCGCCAGCGTTGGGCTGCAAGCTGCACTTGCCGGGCCAGATCGGTCGCGCCAGCGTATTCGTCGAGCAGGCGGCGATGGGTATCGGTTTTCAACAGCGACTGGTGTTCGTGTTGGCTGTGGATATCGATCAGCAACTCGCCCAACGCTTTGAGATCGCCAAGCGGGCAGGGCGTGCCGTTGATGTAGCCGCGCGAACGGCCTTCGCTGGTGATGACCCGGCGCAGGATGCATGGGCCTTCGATGTCCAGATCGCGCTCGGCCAGCCAGGCGCTGGCTTCAGGGATGTCGACCAGATCGAAAGTTGCAAGGATGTCGGCCTTGTCGGCGCCCGGGCGAACCACGCCGCTGTCGGCGCGATCGCCCAGGGTCAGGCCGAGGGCGTCGAGCATGATCGACTTGCCGGCACCGGTTTCCCCTGTGATCACGCTCATCCCGCGATCAAGTTCGAGATCGAGATGTTCGACGATGGCGTAGTTATGTACGGACAGGTGCACCAGCATAAAGGCCGCTCCCAGGCTTTAGGTCTGGTTATTTATACAGTGTTTTGTTTCGGCCTGACAATGCCCTCGCTTAGCTCGATTTGCTTGAACCGCAAAACTTCTTAGTGCATCAGGGAATGAAAATGCGGCACTTTTTTGTAGGGTTAATGCTTGAAGGCCCTTGAAGCCTGATTTTGCGGCCCCATATATCGGGACAGAAGCGCGAGTCAGGCTCGCGGACGAAATTGAAAGGAGAATTCTATGGCTGACGAACAGACAGTAGATACGCAAAACCCAGATGCCCCTCAGGCGCCGGAAGGTTCGAGTGATGACCTGGCGACCCGTGTGCAAGTGCTCGAAGAGCAGTTGGCCGCAGCGCAAGATCAATCTCTGCGCGTAGCTGCCGATCTGCAGAACGTCCGCCGCCGTGCCGAACTGGACGTCGAGAAGGCGCACAAATTCGCCCTGGAGAAATTCGCCACCGACCTGCTGCCGATCTGCGACAGCCTGGAGCGTGGTCTCGAGCTGTCGAACCCGGACGACGAAAATATTCGTCCGATGCGCGAAGGCATCGAGCTGACGCTGAAAATGTTCCACGACACCCTCAAGCGTTATCAGCTTGAAGCGATCGATCCGCATGGCGAACCGTTCAACGCTGTTTACCATCAGGCGATGGCTGCACAAGAAAGCGCCGACGTAGAACCGAACAGCGTTCTGAAGGTGTTTCAGAAAGGCTACCAGCTCAACGGTCGCCTGTTGCGCCCGGCCATGGTTGTGGTCAGCAAGGCGCCTGCGCCAATTTCGCCTTCGATTGACGAGAAGGCTTGAAATTAGCCGCAAGGCCCCCATTTAGAAGTCAAGCGTTTAAGTGCTACCGCAGTCAGCCACCACTGCTGCGGCATCCAAATCCAAAGTTTCGGGAGAGTTAACATGGGCAAAATTATCGGTATCGACCTGGGGACCACCAACTCCTGCGTCTCCGTGCTGGAAAACGGCAAAGCAAAAGTTATTGAAAACGCTGAAGGCGCGCGTACCACGCCGTCGATCATCGCTTACGCCAACGATGGCGAAATTCTGGTAGGTCAGTCGGCCAAGCGTCAGGCTGTGACCAACCCGCACAACACTCTGTACGCAGTAAAGCGTCTGATCGGTCGTCGTTTCGACGAAGAAGTTGTGCAGAAAGACATCCAGATGGTCCCTTACAAGATCGTCAAGGCTGACAACAACGACGCTTGGGTTGAAGTGAACGGCCAGAAAATGGCGCCGCCACAAATCTCGGCTGAAATTCTGAAGAAAATGAAGAAGACCGCCGAAGACTACCTCGGCGAGCCAGTGACCGAAGCGGTGATCACCGTTCCGGCCTACTTCAACGACAGCCAGCGTCAGGCGACCAAAGACGCCGGCCGCATCGCCGGTCTGGACGTAAAACGTATCATCAACGAACCAACCGCAGCCGCTCTGGCTTACGGAATGGACAAGGCCAAGGGCGATCACACCGTGATCGTTTATGATCTGGGTGGCGGTACGTTCGACGTTTCCGTGATCGAGATCGCTGAAGTTGATGGCGAGCACCAGTTCGAAGTGTTGGCCACCAACGGTGACACGTTCCTCGGCGGTGAAGACTTTGACATTCGTCTGATCGACTACCTCGTTGACGAATTCAAGAAAGAAAGCGGCATGAACCTCAAAGGTGACCCGCTGGCCATGCAGCGCCTGAAAGAAGCCGCTGAGAAAGCCAAGATCGAGCTGTCTTCCGCTCAGTCGACCGACGTCAACCTGCCGTACATCACTGCAGACGCGACCGGTCCTAAGCACTTGAACGTGAAGATCTCGCGCGCCAAGCTCGAAGCGCTGGTTGAAGACCTGGTTCAACGCACCATCGAACCTTGCCGCATCGCCATGAAAGACGCCGGTCTGGACGTTGGCGCGATCAACGACGTGATTCTGGTCGGTGGTCAGACCCGTATGCCGCTGGTACAGAAGCTGGTTACTGATTTCTTCGGTAAAGAAGCTCGTAAAGACGTTAACCCGGACGAAGCGGTTGCCATGGGTGCCGCGATTCAGGGTGCTGTTCTGGCCGGTGACGTGAAAGACGTTCTGCTGCTCGACGTCAGCCCGCTGACCCTGGGTATCGAAACCATGGGTGGCGTGATGACCGCGCTGATCGAGAAAAACACCACGATTCCTACCAAGAAATCGCAAGTGTTCTCGACTGCCGACGACAACCAGGGCGCTGTGACCATTCACGTGCTGCAGGGCGAGCGTAAGCAAGCCACTCAGAACAAGTCCCTGGGCAAGTTCGACCTGGCCGACATTCCACCAGCTCCACGTGGCGTGCCGCAGATCGAAGTGACCTTCGACATCGACGCTAACGGCATCCTGCACGTTGGCGCGAAAGACAAGGCTACCGGCAAGACTCAGTCGATCGTGATCAAGGCCAACTCCGGTCTGTCCGACGAAGAAATCGAGCGCATGGTGCGTGACGCCGAAGCCAACGCTGAGGAAGACCGCAAGTTCGAAGAGCTGGCCGCTGCCCGTAACCAGGGCGACGCACTGGTTCACTCGACTCGCAAAATGATCTCCGACGCGGGCGACAAGGTCACCGCTGAAGAGAAGACTGCGATCGAAGCTGCTGTGGTTGCACTGGAAGCCGCTGTCAAAGGCGACGACAAGGCTGCTATCGAAGCGAAGGTTGAAGAGCTGTCGAAAGTCTCCGCTCCGGTTGCTCAGAAGATGTATGCCGAACAGGCGCAGCCAGCTGATGGCGCAGCCCCGCAAGGCGAATCGGCTGAGAAGGCTGACGACGTTGTCGATGCAGAGTTCGAAGAAGTCAAAGACCACAAGTAAGTTGTTGGTCGGCCGGTTGACTGCCTTCAGGCAGTGACTGGTAGGATGTCGCCGCGCGGGAGCTAGCTCCCGCGTTGGCGTATCTGGAATACGCGAATTTTTACAGCATGCGACAACGTTCGGATGCTGGCGGTATAGCTGAAGATGCTCCTGCTTTTCACGCCGAAAGTACCGCAAGAAACAAAGACCAGGATCGTTGAATTGACGTGAGTTGGGTCCGGGCCTGTATTGGGGCTCAACGAGTTTGGCGATCCTCAGGAGGGGTTTGCCGGACGTCCTCAAGAGTGCAGAAGACTTATGGCAAAGCGTGACTATTACGAAGTGTTGGGTGTTGAGCGTGGCTCAAGCGATGCAGACCTGAAGAAGGCCTACCGCCGTCTCGCGATGAAGCACCACCCGGACCGTAATCCCGATGACAAAGCGTCGGAAGAACTGTTCAAAGAGGCCAACGAGGCCTATGAAGTGCTGTCCGATTCCAGCAAGCGTGCGGCTTACGACCAGTACGGTCATGCCGGCGTTGACCCAAGTATGGGTGGCGGCGGTGCCGGTTTCGGCGGTCAGAACTTCTCTGACATCTTTGGCGATGTCTTCAGTGATTTCTTCGGTGGCGGTCGCGGCGGTGGCCGTGGCGGCGCTCAGCGTGGCAGCGATCTGCGCTACACCCTGGAGCTGAATCTGGAAGAAGCGGTGCGCGGCACGTCGGTGAATATCCGCGTTCCGACACTGGTCAATTGCCAGCCGTGCGACGGCTCGGGTGCCAAGAAAGGCTCCTCGCCATCGACGTGCCCGACCTGTGGCGGCATCGGTCAGGTGCGCATGCAGCAAGGCTTCTTCTCGGTGCAGCAGACCTGCCCGCGCTGCCATGGCCAGGGCAAGATCATTTCCGATCCGTGTGATTCCTGCCACGGTGACGGTCGCGTTGAAGAGTACAAAACCCTGTCGGTCAAAGTGCCGGCCGGCGTCGACACCGGCGACCGCATTCGTCTGTCCGGCGAAGGCGAAGCGGGTACGCAGGGCGGCCCGACGGGCGACCTGTACGTGGTCATCAACGTGCGCGAGCACGACATCTTCCAGCGTGACGGCAAGCATCTGTTCTGCGAAGTGCCGATCAGCTTCGTCGACGCAGCGCTGGGTGGCGAGCTGGAAATCCCGACCCTTGACGGTCGCGTCAAACTGAAAATCCCTGAAGGCACTCAGACCGGCAAGCAATTCCGTGTCCGTGGCAAAGGCGTTGCGCCAGTGCGTGGCGGCGGTGCGGGCGACTTGATGTGCCGCGTCGCGGTGGAAACACCGGTCAATCTGAACCGTCGCCAGCGCGAACTGCTGGAAGAGTTCCGCGGCTCGCTGGCGGACGACAACAGCCATTCGCCGAAAACCACCGGTTGGTTTGACGGTGTGAAGCGCTTCTTCGGCGATCTGTAAGGAGTCTGCATGCGACGTATAGCTGTGATGGGCGCCGCCGGGCGCATGGGCAAGATTCTGGTCGAGGCCGTGCAGCAGCGCGCACCGCTGACCGGGTTGACCGCTGCGGTGGTTCGTCCCGGCAGCACGCTGATCGGCGTCGATGCCGGTGAGTTGGCGTCGCTGGGTCGTATCGGCGTGCCGCTGTCCGGTCATATCGAGGCTGTGGCTGAAGAGTTCGACGTATTGATCGACTTCACGCTGCCGGAGGTGATGCTGAAAAATCTGGCGTTCTGCCGCAAGGCAGGCAAGGCCATGGTCATCGGCACCACTGGGCTGGATGCGGCGCAAAAGCAGTTGCTGGTCGAGGCGGGCAAGGATATTCCGATCGTCTTCGCGGCCAACTTCAGCGTCGGTGTCAATCTGTCGCTGAAGCTGCTCGACATGGCGGCGCGCGTGTTGGGTGATGATGCCGACATCGAAATCATCGAGGCTCATCACCGTCACAAGATCGATGCGCCGTCGGGTACGGCGTTGCGTATGGGTGAAGTGATTGCCAGTGCGCTGGATCGTGATCTGCAGAACGTTGCGGTTTACGGTCGCGAGGGTCATACCGGCGCTCGTGAGCGCGAAACCATCGGTTTTGCCACCGTGCGCGGCGGTGATGTGGTGGGTGATCACACCGTGCTGTTCGCCTGCGAAGGTGAGCGTCTGGAGATCACACACAAGGCGTCGAGCCGCATGACGTTCGCCAAGGGGGCGGTGCGTGCTGCGCTGTGGCTGGATGGTCGCGAGCCGGGTCTGTACGACATGCAAGACGTACTCGACCTGCGTTGATTGATCGTTTGAATCCGGCGCAAACGCCCTGTTTGCGCTGGTTTTTCTCCGCCTGGCGACGTCCTGTCGCATTCTCCGGCCTTTTAGGCTCTTTAGCGGTGGACCAAAAAAGCCTTTTTCTGTAAGCTACAGCTTTAGTGTGTCCACTAAAAGCGCGCAGAATAATTCAGTGAAGAAGCGGGGTGACGTGTCCATACGTCACTCCGCTTTTTTACAACCTGCGATCGCCCTTTCATGCGTTATTTACGGGAGGTCTTCTTGACTAAGCCAGCCATACTTGCCCTTGCTGATGGCAGCATTTTTCGCGGCGAAGCCATTGGTGCCGACGGTCAAACCGTTGGTGAGGTGGTGTTCAACACCGCAATGACCGGCTATCAGGAAATCCTTACCGATCCTTCCTACGCCCAACAGATCGTTACCCTGACTTACCCGCACATCGGCAACACCGGCACCACGCCGGAAGATGCCGAGTCCGACCGCGTATGGTCCGCTGGCCTGGTCATCCGTGACCTGCCGCTGGTAGCGAGCAACTGGCGTAACACGATGTCCCTGTCCGACTACCTGAAAGCCAACAACGTTGTGGCCATCGCCGGTATCGACACCCGTCGCCTGACCCGCATCCTGCGTGAAAAAGGCGCTCAGAACGGCTGCATCATGGCCGGCGACAACATCTCCGAAGAGGCTGCAATCGCTGCTGCGCAAGGCTTCCCGGGCCTGAAGGGCATGGATCTGGCGAAAGTCGTCAGCACCAAGAAGCAATACGAATGGCGCTCGACTGTCTGGGATCTGAAGACCGACAGCCACGCGACCATCGACGCTTCCGAGCTGCCTTACCACGTGGTTGCCTACGACTACGGCGTCAAGGTCAACATCCTGCGCATGCTGGTCGAGCGCGGCTGCCGTGTCACCGTGGTGCCGGCTCAGACGCCAGCCGCCGACGTACTGGCACTGAAGCCGGGCGGCGTGTTCCTGTCCAACGGCCCTGGTGATCCGGAGCCATGCGACTACGCGATCAAGGCGATCAAGGAAGTCCTGGAAACCGAGATTCCGGTGTTCGGCATCTGCCTCGGTCATCAACTGCTGGCTCTGGCCTCAGGCGCCAAGACCCTGAAAATGGGCCATGGCCACCACGGTGCCAACCACCCGGTGCAGGATCTGGACACTGGCGTTGTGATGATCACCAGCCAGAACCACGGTTTCGCGGTGGACGAAGAAACCCTGCCAGCCAACGTTCGTGCGATTCACAAATCGCTGTTCGACGGCACCCTGCAAGGCATCGAGCGCACCGACAAGAGTGCGTTCAGCTTCCAGGGTCACCCTGAAGCGAGCCCGGGCCCGAACGATGTCGCGCCACTGTTCGACCGCTTCATCAACGAGATGGCCAAGCGACGCTAAGCGTTCGCCTTGAGACTGTAGAGAGAAGCCCCTCGAGGGCGGCCCCGACAGCGGTGGCCCCCTCGGGACTTCAGAAATCGATCAAGACGGCTTGCCGACTGACCTGCGGATTTGAGTGACAAACCCATGCCAAAACGTACAGACATTAAAAGCATCCTGATTCTCGGCGCTGGCCCGATCGTTATCGGCCAGGCCTGCGAATTCGACTACTCCGGCGCCCAGGCCTGTAAAGCCCTGCGCGAAGAGGGCTACCGCGTCATCCTGGTGAACTCCAACCCGGCCACCATCATGACCGACCCGGACATGGCTGACGCCACGTACATCGAGCCGATCAAGTGGCAGACCGTTGCCAAGATCATCGAAAAAGAGCGTCCGGATGCGGTGCTGCCAACCATGGGCGGCCAGACCGCTCTGAACTGCGCCCTGGACCTGGAGCGCGAAGGCATTCTGGAGAAGTTCGGCGTAGAAATGATCGGCGCCAACGCCGACACCATCGACAAGGCTGAAGACCGTTCGCGTTTCGACAAGGCGATGAAATCCATCGGCCTGGCGTGCCCGCGTTCCGGTATCGCCCACAGCATGGAAGAAGCCAACGCGGTTCTCGAAACCCTCGGCTTCCCGTGCATCATCCGTCCGTCCTTCACCATGGGCGGCACCGGTGGTGGTATTGCGTACAACCGTGAAGAGTTCGAAGAAATCTGCGCTCGCGGTCTCGACCTGTCGCCGACCAAAGAACTGCTGATCGACGAATCGCTGATCGGCTGGAAAGAATATGAAATGGAAGTTGTCCGCGACAAAAAGGACAACTGCATCATCGTCTGCTCGATCGAAAACTTCGACCCGATGGGCGTGCACACCGGTGACTCGATCACCGTGGCTCCAGCACAAACCCTGACCGACAAGGAATACCAGATCCTGCGTAACGCCTCCCTGGCGGTACTGCGCGAGATCGGCGTCGAGACCGGCGGTTCCAACGTGCAATTCGGTATCTGCCCGGACACTGGCCGTATGGTCGTGATCGAAATGAACCCGCGCGTATCGCGTTCCTCGGCGTTGGCTTCGAAAGCTACCGGTTTCCCGATCGCCAAAGTCGCGGCCAAACTGGCTGTGGGCTACACCCTCGACGAACTGTCGAACGACATCACCGGCGGCAAAACCCCGGCGTCCTTCGAGCCGTCGATCGACTACGTCGTCACCAAGCTGCCACGCTTCGCCTTCGAGAAATTCGCCAAGGCTGACGCACGTCTGACCACTCAGATGAAGTCGGTCGGTGAAGTCATGGCCATCGGCCGTACTTTCCAGGAATCCCTGCAGAAAGCCCTGCGCGGTCTGGAAGTCGGTGTTTGCGGTCTGGACGAGAAGCTCGACCTGAGCAACCCGGAAAGCATGAGCGTGCTCAAGCGTGAACTGACCGTGCCGGGCGCCGAGCGCATCTGGTACGTGGCAGACGCTTTCCGCGCTGGCATGACCGTCGAAGAAATCTTCGCGATGAACATGATCGACCCTTGGTTCCTGGTACAGATCGAAGATCTGATCAAGGACGAAGAGAAGGTCAAGACCCTTGGTCTGTCCGCGATCGACCGTGACGTGATGTACAAGCTCAAGCGCAAAGGCTTCTCCGATCAGCGTCTGGCCAAGCTGCTGGGTGTGACCGAGAAGAACCTGCGGACTCACCGTCACAAGCTGGAAGTGTTCCCGGTCTACAAGCGCGTTGACACCTGCGCCGCCGAGTTCGCCACCGACACCGCTTACCTCTATTCGACTTACGAAGAAGAGTGCGAAGCCGCGCCCTCGGGTCGCGACAAGATCATGATTCTGGGCGGTGGCCCGAACCGTATCGGCCAAGGTATCGAGTTCGACTACTGCTGCGTTCACGCTGCCCTCGCACTGCGCGAAGACGGCTACGAAACCATCATGGTCAACTGCAACCCGGAAACTGTTTCCACTGACTACGACACCTCCGATCGTCTGTACTTCGAATCGGTAACCCTCGAAGACGTGCTGGAAATCTGCCGCGTCGAGAAGCCAAAAGGCGTGATCGTCCAGTACGGCGGCCAGACGCCGCTGAAACTGGCGCGCGCTCTTGAAGCCGCTGGCGTGCCGATCATCGGTACCAGCCCTGACGCTATCGACCGCGCTGAAGACCGCGAGCGCTTCCAGCAAATGGTTGAGCGTCTGAATCTGCGTCAGCCGCCTAACGCCACCGTGCGCAGCGAAGACGAAGCAATTCGTGCCGCCAGCAAGATCGGTTACCCGCTGGTCGTACGCCCATCCTATGTACTGGGTGGTCGCGCGATGGAAATCGTTTACGAAGAAGAAGAGCTCAAGCGCTACCTGCGTGATGCGGTGAAAGTGTCCAACGACAGCCCGGTGCTGCTCGATCACTTCCTCAACTGCGCCATCGAGATGGACGTGGATGCAGTCTGCGACGGCAAAGATGTAGTGATCGGCGCGATCATGCAGCATATCGAACAGGCTGGCGTTCACTCCGGTGACTCCGCGTGCTCGCTGCCGCCTTACTCGCTGCCTGTGCATATCCAGGACGAGATGCGCGAACAGGTCAAGAAAATGGCATTGGAGCTGGGTGTTGTCGGTCTGATGAACGTACAGTTGGCGCTGCAAGGCGAAGACATCTACGTCATTGAAGTCAACCCGCGCGCTTCGCGTACCGTACCGTTCGTATCGAAGTGCATCGGTGTTTCCCTGGCCATGATCGCTGCCCGCGTGATGGCTGGTAAAACCCTGAAAGAAATCGGCTTCACCAAAGAAATCATCCCGAACTTCTACAGCGTGAAAGAGGCGGTCTTCCCGTTCGCCAAATTCCCTGGCGTTGACCCGATCCTCGGCCCAGAGATGAAGTCGACCGGTGAAGTGATGGGTGTGGGTGACACCTTCGGTGAAGCATTCGCCAAAGCCCAGATGGGCGCCAGCGAAGTGCTGCCGACCGGCGGTACTGCGTTCATCAGCGTACGTGACGACGACAAGCCACTGGTTGCAGGCGTGGCCCGTGATCTGATCAACTTGGGTTTCGAAGTGGTTGCCACTGCCGGGACTGCCAAGCTGATCGAAGCCGCAGGCCTGAAAGTGCGCCGTGTGAACAAGGTGACCGAGGGTCGTCCGCACGTGGTCGACATGATCAAGAATGACGAAGTCACCCTGATCATCAACACCACCGAAGGTCGTCAGTCGATCGCTGATTCGTACTCCATTCGTCGTAATGCCTTGCAGCACAAGATTTACTGCACTACCACCATTGCTGCTGGCGAAGCTATCTGCGAAGCGCTGAAGTTCGGTCCGGAAAAGACCGTGCGCCGCTTGCAGGATCTACACGCAGGATTGAAGGCATGATCAAATACCCAATGACCGTCCAGGGCGCTAAAGCCCTGGAAGAAGAACACACTCACCTGACCAAGGTCGTTCGTCCGAAGCTCAGCCAGGACATCGGTACGGCCCGCGAGTTGGGTGACTTGAAAGAAAACGCCGAATACCATGCCGCGCGCGAACAGCAGGGCATGGTCGAGGCGCGGATTCGTGACATCGAAGGCCGGATTCAGAATCAGGTCATCATTGACGTCACGACCATTCCTCATACTGGCAAGGTGATTTTCGGCACTACCGTCGAAATCGCCAATGTCGAGACTGATGAAAGCGTCACTTACCACATCGTGGGTGAGGATGAGGCTGACTTCAAACTCGGCAAGATTTCCGTCGGCTCGCCTTTGGCCCGTGCCTTGATCGGCAAGGAAGAGGGCGATGTAGTCGCCGTGAAAACGCCAAGTGGCGTGATCGAGTACGAGATTGTCGAAGTCCGTCACATCTGAAAGAAGGCGCCCGCTGCATGCGGGCGCCATGCTTTGGCAGCTGACCCAGATGTTGTGGGTCGGCGGTCTATGGTTGGTTCATCTCGGTTTGCAGCCGGTGCTGGTTCAGATTGAACTGGCGCCGCTGTTGATCGATGAAATCTCAAGCATGTTTGAAGTGCTGGTGGTGGGATTCGCTGCCGCTTGTGTGGTTTTTCAGGCTTTGGTGCTGATACAGGCCGAGGGCCTTGCCAGTCTATGGCGAGATTTTCGCGGGCAGGTGCTGCTGATGGCGTTGTATGCGTGTGCGATGTTTGTCGCAGTGCGTGTCGGCTGGCCGGATGCGCAGCGCTGGCAGGTGTTCAGTTATCTGGTGCTGGGCTTTTCCGGGCTGGTGCTGGTGATGCAGCCGGTGCCGGGATGGAGTGGCAGGGTGCGCGAAGCACACCCTTGACCCTTTTCATCACTTGAAGCGATGAACGTTCGACAGCTGCTTGTTGACGCTGAAGTTCTTGCGGTAAACCAGTGCCATCTTACCGATGACCTGTACCAGATCCGCTTTGCCAACCTTGCACAGTTCTGCAATGTGCGCCAGGCGCGATTCGCGATCGAGGATGTTGAGCTTGATTTTGATCAGCTCGTGATCCGCCAAAGCGCGTTCAAGTTCGGCTAGCACACCTTCAGTCAAACCGTTGTCAGCCACCGTCAAAACCGGTTTCAGGTGGTGACCAATGGATTTGTACTGTTTCTTCTGCTCTGGAGTGAGCGGCATAATCTGACCCTTTCGTCTGGATTCTGTAAAATGGCGGCCATTTTACCCGAGGGTTCGTGGATCCGCCCAATTAATCACGACCCTAATCACTGAGGTGCCCAATGGCGCGTTCCAAGACAAGCCTTGGTTGGCTGAAAAGACATGTCAACGATCCCTATGTGAAGCAAGCGCAGAAGGATGGCTACCGCTCGCGTGCGAGTTACAAGCTTCTGGAAGTCCAGGAGAAATACAAGCTGATCCGTCCGGGCATGAGCGTTGTCGACCTAGGCGCGGCGCCCGGCGGCTGGTCGCAGGTCACCAGTCGTCTGATCGGCGGTCAGGGGCGCTTGATCGCTTCGGATATTCTGGAGATGGACAGCATCCCTGACGTGACCTTCATCCAGGGCGACTTCACTGAAGACGCGGTGCTCGCTCAGATCCTGGAGGCTGTGGGTAATTCGCAGGTGGACCTTGTGATTTCCGATATGGCCCCCAATATGAGTGGTACGCCTGAAGTGGATATGCCGAAAGCCATGTTCCTTTGCGAGCTGGCACTTGATTTGGCGGAGCGTATCCTCAAGCCGGGTGGTAATTTTGTGATCAAGATTTTTCAGGGTGAAGGGTTTGATGTTTACCTGAAGGACGCTCGCAAGAAGTTCGACAAGATCCAGATGATCAAGCCGGACTCCTCTCGTGGCTCCTCCCGCGAGCAATACATGCTGGCTTGGGGCTACCGCGGTCGTAGTGAATAAAACGAGTTTTTTTGGCAGGGTGATAGGTTTTTAGTATTTCGCCCGGCCAGCATTAACGAATATTGTGTAGAAAGTGTTTCACAAAGGGTTACAGACGGCGCCTGCCAGAGCTGTAGGTAATGTAGTAAGTTAGGCCGGTGAATATCATGCGAAGCGCGCGCCAGTAGCGGAGCTTGCTTCAGAGGGTAGTTAATTGAACGATATGGCAAAGAATCTGATCCTGTGGTTGATCATCGCGGCTGTCCTGGTGACGGTGATGAACAACTTCTCCAGCCCTAACGAGCCGCAGACCCTCAACTATTCCGACTTCATCCAGCAGGTCAAGGATGGCAAGGTCGAGCGCGTAGCCGTTGATGGCTATGTGATTACCGGTAAGCGTAACGACGGCGACAGCTTCAAGACCATTCGTCCGGCAATCCAGGACAATGGCCTGATCGGCGATCTGGTCGACAACCACGTTGTGGTCGAAGGCAAGCAGCCTGAGCAGCAAAGCATCTGGACCCAGCTTCTGGTGGCCAGCTTCCCGATCCTGGTGATCATCGCAGTGTTCATGTTCTTCATGCGCCAGATGCAGGGTGGAGCCGGCGGCAAGGGCGGGCCGATGAGCTTTGGCAAGAGCAAGGCGCGCCTGCTCTCCGAAGATCAGGTAAAAACCACATTGGCTGACGTTGCCGGTTGTGACGAAGCCAAGGAAGAGGTTGGCGAGCTGGTTGAATTCCTCCGTGATCCGGGCAAGTTCCAGCGTCTGGGTGGTCGTATTCCACGCGGCGTACTGATGGTCGGTCCTCCGGGTACCGGTAAAACCTTGCTCGCCAAGGCAATTGCCGGCGAAGCAAAAGTGCCGTTCTTCACCATTTCCGGTTCTGACTTCGTCGAGATGTTCGTCGGTGTCGGTGCCAGCCGTGTACGTGACATGTTCGAGCAGGCGAAGAAGCACGCGCCATGCATCATCTTCATCGACGAAATCGACGCCGTCGGTCGCCACCGTGGTGCCGGCATGGGTGGCGGTCACGACGAGCGTGAGCAGACCCTCAACCAGTTGCTGGTTGAGATGGACGGCTTCGAGATGAATGACGGCATCATTGTTATCGCTGCAACCAACCGTCCTGACGTGCTCGACCCTGCGCTGTTGCGTCCGGGCCGTTTTGACCGTCAGGTTGTGGTGGGGCTGCCGGATATCCGTGGTCGCGAGCAGATTCTCAAGGTTCACATGCGCAAAGTGCCAATGGGTGACGACGTTGCTCCGGCCGTGATCGCGCGTGGTACTCCGGGTTTCTCCGGTGCTGACCTGGCTAACCTGGTCAACGAAGCGTCGCTGTTCGCTGCACGCAGCGGCAAGCGCATCGTTGAGATGAAAGAATTCGAACTGGCGAAAGACAAGATCATGATGGGCGCCGAGCGCAAATCGATGGTCATGTCCGAGAAGGAAAAGCAGAACACTGCTTATCACGAAGCTGGCCACGCCATCGTGGGTCGCGTCGTGCCTGAGCATGATCCGGTTTACAAAGTGTCGATCATCCCGCGCGGTCGTGCTTTGGGTGTGACCATGTTCCTGCCGGAAGAGGATCGCTACAGCCTTTCCAAGCGCGCACTGATCAGTCAGATCTGCTCGTTGTACGGCGGTCGTATCGCTGAAGAAATGACCCTGGGTTTCGACGGTGTGACCACCGGTGCTTCCAACGACATCATGCGTGCCAGTCAGATTGCACGGAACATGGTGACCAAGTGGGGCCTGTCGGAAAAACTCGGTCCATTGATGTACGCCGAAGAAGAGGGTGAAGTATTCCTCGGTCGTGGCGGTGGTGGTCAGGCTGCCAGCTTCTCGGGTGAGACAGCCAAGCTGATCGACTCCGAAGTACGCAGCATCATTGACCAGTGCTATGGCACCGCCAAGCAGATCCTTACGGATAACCGCGACAAGCTCGATGCAATGGCTGACGCCCTGATGAAGTACGAGACGATCGATGCCGAGCAGATCGACGACATCATGGCCGGTCGTACGCCTCGCGAACCGCGCGATTGGTCGGGTGGCACCGGTACGCCACCGCCACCAGTGGTTCAGGGCGAGCGTCCGCAAACACCGATTGGCGGTCCGGCTGCTGACGTTTAAGGTTTGAAATGACTTCTGTTCAGTCCCTGACCCGGTTGCCTTGTGGCAACCGGGTTCTTGATTTGGCCCAGACGCATGTCATGGGCATTCTCAATGTCACTCCCGATTCCTTCTCTGATGGCGGCAAATACAGCCAGCTCGATGCGGCGTTGCACCACGCCGAAGCCATGGTTGTTGCGGGTGCCACGCTGATTGATGTGGGTGGCGAGTCGACCCGGCCTGGCGCGCGGGCGGTATCGCCGCTCGAAGAGCTGGAGCGCGTTGCGCCCATCGTCGAGCTGATCAATCGCGAGCTCGACGTCATTATCTCGGTTGATACTTCGACGCCTGCCGTGATGCGCGAAACCGCGCGGCTGGGCGCTGGTTTGATCAATGATGTGCGGTCGTTGCAGCGTGATGGTGCGCTGGATGCGGCGGCGGCTACAGGTTTGCCGGTTTGCCTGATGCATATGCTGGGTGAGCCCGGCGACATGCAGGACAACCCGCAGTATGAGGATGTCACCCGGGAAGTGGGCGAGTTTCTCGTTGAACGTATGTCGGCGTGTGCGCTGGCGGGCATTCCTGCTGAGCGCATCATTCTCGACCCCGGTTTCGGCTTCGCCAAAACCCTGCAGCACAATCTAAGCTTGTTCAAGCATATGGAAGCCCTGCATGCGTTCGGTCGACCTTTGCTGGTCGGCGTTTCGCGAAAAAGTATGATCGGCCATGCCCTAAATCGCCCGGTAGGCGAGCGCCTTTTCGGTGGCCTGGCCCTGGCAGCGCTGGCATCTGTCAAAGGCGCGCGTATATTGCGCGTCCATGATGTTGCGGAGACGGTAGACGTGGTGCGAATGATCGCGGCCGTGGAATCAGCCGAATAAGAATGATGGAGCACTTATGAGCAAAAAATACTTTGGTACCGACGGCATTCGTGGTCGCGTCGGTGTATACCCGATTACTCCTGACTTCATGCTCAAGCTCGGTTGGGCCGCAGGCATGGCGTTTCGCAAGATGGGCGCCTGCAAGGTGCTTGTCGGCAAGGACACGCGAATTTCCGGCTACATGTTCGAGTCTGCACTTGAGGCGGGGCTGACCTCGGCGGGTGCCGATGTGATGTTGCTGGGGCCGATGCCGACGCCGGCCATTGCCTATCTGTCGCGAACTTTCCAGGCGGAAGCAGGGATCGTTATCAGTGCTTCACACAATCCGCACGACGATAACGGCATCAAATTCTTCTCCGGCAAAGGTACCAAGTTGCCGGATGAGCTGGAACTGATGATCGAAGAGTTGCTGGATGCGCCGATGACGGTGGTTGAGTCGAGCAAAATCGGCAAAGTGTCGCGCATCAACGATGCCTCGGGTCGCTACATCGAGTTCTGCAAGAGCAGCGTGCCAACCGGCACCAGCTTTTCCGGGCTCAAGATCGTTATCGATTGCGCGCATGGTGCAACCTACAAGGTGGCGCCAAGCGTCTTCCGGGAGTTGGGCGCAGAAGTTGTCGTCTTGTCTGCCCAGCCCAATGGGCTGAACATCAACGATAACTGCGGCTCGACCCACATGGGCCAGTTGCAGGCGGCTGTACTCGCAGAGCACGCTGATCTGGGGATCGCCTTTGACGGCGATGGCGATCGGGTTCTCATGGTCGATCACACTGGCGCCATTGTTGATGGAGACGAGTTGTTGTTCATCATCGCTCGCGATCTGCATGAGCGCGGTAAGCTGCAGGGCGGCGTGGTTGGCACCCTGATGAGTAACCTCGGCCTGGAGTTGGCGCTGGCGGATCTTTCGATTCCGTTCATTCGTGCCAACGTCGGCGACCGTTATGTGATCGCGGAGTTGCTTGAGCGTAATTGGCTGGTCGGCGGTGAGAATTCGGGGCATATCGTTTGCTTCAACCACACCACGACCGGTGATGCGATCATCGCCGCGTTGCAGGTGTTGATGGCGCTGAAGACTCGCAATGAAGGCTTGGCGCAATCGCGTCAGGCGCTGCGCAAGTGCCCTCAGGTGCTGATCAACGTACGTTTTGCTGGTGGCAATAGCCCGCTGGAGCATCCGGCTGTCAAGGAAGCCAGTGCGCGAGTCACTCAGGCAATGGCGGGTCGCGGTCGTGTTCTTTTGCGCAAGTCCGGCACAGAGCCTCTGGTGCGTGTAATGGTCGAGGGCGAGGACGAAGCACAGGTTCGCGGCTATGCCGAAGAACTGGCAAAACTGGTAACTGAAGTTTCTGCCTGATACGGCTTGCAAGGCATGATTGTGTTGGGTAACATCTGCGCCCACTTTGACCGACGAGGTACAGCATGCGTCGCCCTATGGTAGCTGGTAACTGGAAGATGCACGGTACCCGCGCCAGCGTCGCTGAGCTGATCAACGGCCTTCGTCATCTGGCCTTGCCAAGCGGTGTTGATGTCGCGGTATTCCCGCCTTGCTTGTATATCAACCAAGTGGTTGATGGCTTGAAAGGTAAATCGATTTCGGTCGGTGCGCAGAATTCTGCGGTGGAATCCATGCAAGGTGCATTGACCGGTGAGATTGCACCGAGTCAGTTGGTGGATGCAGGTTGTTCCCTTGTGCTTGTCGGGCACTCCGAACGCCGCCAGATCATGGGTGAGCGAGACGGGATGCTGAATCGCAAGTTCGCAGCTGCACAGGCATGTGGCTTGATTCCGGTGTTGTGTGTAGGGGAAACCCTTGAACAGCGCGAAGCTGGAAAAACTCTTGAGGTTGTCGGGCGTCAGCTGGGCAGCATCATCGAGGAGCTGGGTGTAGGTGCTTTTGCCAAGGCAGTCATCGCTTACGAGCCGGTCTGGGCTATTGGTACCGGACTGACTGCAACGCCGCAGCAAGCTCAGGATGTGCATAAAGCCATTCGCGAGCAGCTGGCGGCAGAGAATTCTGAAGTCGCACGAGGTGTGCGGCTTCTATACGGCGGCAGCGTGAAGGCGGCCAATGCGGTCGAACTGTTCGGCATGCCGGATATCGATGGGGGGCTCATTGGTGGAGCTTCCCTGAATGCAGATGAGTTCGGTGCGATCTGTCGCGCCGCGGGAAACTGAAAAAATGCTGGAAACAGTCGTAGTCGTTTTTCATCTGCTGGGTGCATTGGGCGTAGTTGCTCTGGTTTTGCTGCAGCAGGGTAAGGGTGCGGACGCTGGCGCGTCTTTCGGAGCAGGTGCTTCAAATACTGTGTTCGGAAGCCAAGGTTCCTCTACCTTTCTTAGTAAGTTTACTGCTATACTTGCCGCCGGTTTCTTCATAACCAGCTTGGGGTTAGGTTACTTTGCTAAAGAGAAGGCTCACCAGCTAACTCAGGCAGGTCTCCCAAACCCAGCAGTGTTGGAAGTACCTAAGCAACAACAGCCGGCTTCTGATGATGTCCCGGTGCTTCAAGAGCAAAAGTCGGCTACTCCAGCGACTGACGTACCTCCAGCTCAAGAGCAGAAGTAAGAAGGGTTTCAAACGTAGTTTTGCCGAGGTGGTGGAATTGGTAGACACGCAACCTTGAGGTGGTTGTGCCCATAGGGTGTAGGGGTTCGAGTCCCCTTCTCGGTACCAATTAGTCAGGAGAGCCCGCTGTTGCGGGCTTTCTTGCAGGTGGAAGGTTACATTGACCCTATAAGGGATCGGTCGTATACTTCCGCCCCAGCTTTGTCGCGGGGTGGAGCAGTCTGGTAGCTCGTCGGGCTCATAACCCGAAGGTCGTCGGTTCAAATCCGGCCCCCGCAACCAGTTTAAGGAGCCCCTTTTAAGGGGCTTTTTGTTAGCTGGACACTTTCAACGCCGCTGTTCGACGGCGTTTCAAGGATGGGCGTTTCGCCCATTTTTTTATTTTGCAAAGCATGCACATATCATGCACTAGGGGGTTCAGGTGTCGAGCAAGCTAGAAGAGTTGCAGGCCTTGCTGGCCCCGGTGGTCGTGGCCCTGGGCTATGAATGCTGGGGTATCGAGTTTTCGGCTCAGGGTCGTCACTCGATGTTGCGCGTTTATATCGATAAAGAGGGTGGCGTGCTGGTGGACGATTGCGCCATTGTCAGCCGTCAGATCAGTGGTGTCCTGGATGTTGAAGATCCAATCACCGTTGAATACACCCTTGAAGTTTCCTCGCCTGGCATGGAGCGCCCACTGTTCACTATTGAGCAGTTCGCCCAGTTTGTCGGTGAACAAGTGAAGATCAAGCTGCGCTCGCCTTTCGAAGGTCGACGCAACTTTCAGGGCCTTCTGCGCGGTGTAGAAGAACAGGATGTCGTGGTGCAGGTAGACGACCATGAGTTCCTGTTGCCGATCGATATGATCGACAAGGCCAACATTATTCCCAGTTTTGACTGAGACGCGGATCCCGCGGATCCAATGGCTTGCGAAAGGCGAGGCGTACGATGAGCAAAGAAGTACTGCTGGTTGTTGAGTCGGTATCCAATGAAAAGGGCGTACCGGCAAGCGTAATTTTTGAAGCGCTGGAGCTGGCTTTGGCCACTGCTACCAAAAAGCGTTTTGAAGACGAAGTTGACCTGCGTGTGGAAATTAACCGCCACACCGGGGCATACGAAACTTTCCGTCGCTGGACGGTCGTTGAAGAGAATGATCTCGACGATCCGGCCATCGAAACCTGGCCGAGCAAGGTTGCCGAAACGCATCCGGGTGCCAACGTTGGCGACGTCGTTGAAGAAAAGATCGAATCCATCGAGTTCGGCCGCATTGCTGCACAGACTGCGAAGCAAGTCATTGTGCAAAAAGTACGTGAAGCCGAGCGCGCACAAGTGGTCGACGCTTATCGCGAGCGCCTTGGAGAAATCATCTCCGGCACCGTGAAAAAGGTCACCCGCGACAACGTGATTGTCGATCTGGGTAACAACGCTGAAGCGTTGCTGGCCCGTGAAGACATCATTTCTCGCGAAACTTTCCGTGTTGGCGTGCGTTTGCGTGCGCTGCTCAAGGAAATCCGCACCGAGAACCGCGGCCCGCAGCTGATCCTGTCGCGTACCGCGCCGGAAATGCTGATCGAGCTGTTCCGCATCGAAGTGCCGGAAATTGCTGAAGGCCTGATCGAAGTCATGGCTGCGTCCCGCGATCCGGGTTCGCGTGCCAAGATCGCCGTCCGCTCCAAGGACAAACGCATTGACCCACAAGGTGCTTGCATCGGTATGCGCGGTTCGCGCGTCCAGGCAGTGTCGGGTGAGTTGGGCGGTGAGCGTGTTGATATCGTTCTTTGGGACGACAACCCGGCTCAGTTCGTAATCAACGCCATGTCCCCGGCCGAGGTTGCGGCAATTATCGTTGACGAAGATGCCCATGCAATGGACATCGCCGTTGGCGCAGACAATCTGGCTCAGGCCATCGGTCGCGGTGGTCAGAACGTGCGTCTGGCTAGCCAGTTGACTGGCTGGACCCTGAACGTGATGACCGAATCGGACATCCAGGCTAAGCAGCAAGCAGAAACCGGCGACATCCTGCGCAACTTCATCGACGAGCTGGAAGTCGACGAAGACCTGGCACAGGTGCTGGTAGATGAAGGCTTCACCAGCCTGGAAGAGATTGCCTACGTACCGTTGGAAGAAATGCTCAACATCGACGGCTTTGACGAAGATACCGTCAACGAGCTTCGCGCTCGTGCCAAGGATCGTTTGTTGACCAAAGCCATCGCTACTGAGGAAAAGCTGGCAGACGCCCATCCGGCCGAAGACCTGCTCTCGCTTGAGGGTATGGACAAGGATTTGGCGATGGAACTGGCGGTGCGCGGCGTAATTACCCGCGAAGACCTGGCCGAGCAGTCTATTGACGACCTGCTCGACATCGACGGCATTGACGATGATCGTGCCGGCAAGTTGATCATGGCCGCCCGAGCCCACTGGTTCGAGTAATTAGGCGCGGCCTGAGGAGAGAAGTGCATGACGCAAGTCACGGTGAAACAACTGGCCGATGAGGTCAAAACACCGGTAGAGCGCCTGTTGCAGCAGATGCGTGAGGCAGGTCTGCCGCACACCGCCGCCGAAGAAAATGTGACTGACAGTGAGAAGCAGTCCCTGCTGACTCACTTGAAAAGCAGCCACAAGGCGAAAGTGGAAGAACCACGCAAGATCACGCTGCAGCGTAAAACCACCAGCACCCTGCGTGTTGCTGGCAGCAAGAGCATCAGCGTTGAAGTCCGCAAAAAGAAAGTTTTCGTACAGCGCAGCCCGGAAGAAATCGAAGCCGAGCGCAAGCGTGAACTGGATGAGCGTCGCGCAGTAGAAAATGCTGCCCGTCAGAAGGCTGAAGAAGAAGCCAAGCAACGCGCCGAAGTAGAAGCGCGTAACCAGCCTGCTGCTGCGCAGAACGCTAACAGCGCTGCCGTTGCGGCGCCGGTTGCCGCTGCCGAACCTGTACGCGAAAGCGCACCGGTCGCTGCCGCTGCTCCAGCGCCGTCTGCCGAAGTTCGCAACAAGCAGAACGAACAGCGCCGTCCGGACAAGCCACGTGCCGACGATAACAATCGTCGCAGCGGCGGTGGTGATGGCGAGCGCAAAAACGCTCCGCATCGCGCCTCGGTCAAAGAAAAAGCGCCGGCGCCACGTGTGGCACCACGCACTACCGACGAAGAAAGTGATGGCTTCCGTCGTGGTGGTCGCGGCAAGGCCAAGCTGAAGAAGCGCAACGCCCACGGTTTCCAGAGCCCAACCGGCCCTGTCGTGCGTGATGTGCAGATCGGCGAGACCATCACTGTTGGCGATCTCGCCAATCAGATGTCGGTCAAGGCTGCTGAAATCATCAAGTTCATGTTCAAACTGGGTACCCCAGCGACCATCAACCAGGTGCTTGATCAGGAAACTGCTCAACTGGTAGCCGAAGAACTGGGCCACAAAGTGACCCTGGTCAGCGACACCGCCCTGGAAGATTCCCTGGCCGAGTCCCTGAAGTTTGAAGGTGAGTCGTTCTCCCGTGCACCGGTCGTGACCGTAATGGGCCACGTTGACCACGGTAAAACTTCCCTGCTCGACTACATCCGTCGTGCCAAGGTAGCTGCTGGCGAAGCCGGTGGTATCACCCAGCACATCGGTGCGTACCACGTTGAAACCGAACGCGGCATGGTCACCTTCCTCGACACCCCGGGTCACGCCGCGTTTACCGCAATGCGTGCTCGTGGTGCCAAGGCGACTGACATCGTGATTCTGGTAGTTGCAGCGGACGACGGCGTGATGCCGCAGACCATTGAAGCTGTTCAGCATGCGGTAGCGGCTGGCGTGCCATTGGTTGTTGCAGTGAACAAAATCGACAAGCCGGGCGCCGATCTCGATCGCATCCGTAGCGAACTGTCGGTTCACGGCGTGACGTCTGAAGAGTGGGGCGGTGATACGCCGTTCGTACCGGTTTCGGCGAAAGTCGGTACTGGCGTCGACGAGCTGCTCGAAGCCGTTCTGCTGCAAGCTGAAGTTCTCGAACTGAAGGCAACTCCATCGGCTCCTGGTCGTGGTGTTGTGGTTGAATCGCGTCTCGACAAAGGTCGTGGCCCGGTTGCAACCGTTCTGGTTCAAGACGGTACCCTGCGCCAAGGCGACATGGTCCTGGTCGGTTCGAACTATGGTCGTGTTCGCGCCATGCTCGACGAGAACGGCAAGCCAATCAAAGAAGCCGGTCCATCCATCCCTGTCGAGATCCTCGGCCTGGACGGTACCCCGGACGCTGGCGACGAGATGAGCGTAGTTGCTGACGAGAAGAAAGCCCGTGAAGTGGCTCTGTTCCGTCAAGGCAAGTTCCGCGAAGTCAAACTGGCTCGCGCTCACGCCGGCAAGCTGGAAAATATCTTCGAAAACATGGGTCAGGCCGAGAAGAAGACGCTCAACATCGTCCTCAAATCCGACGTCCGTGGTTCGCTGGAAGCGTTGAACGGTGCCTTGAATGGCCTGGGCAACGACGAAGTACAAGTGCGCGTAGTCGGCGGCGGTGTCGGTGGTATCACCGAGTCCGACGCTAACCTGGCACTGGCTTCCAACGCTGTACTGTTCGGCTTCAACGTGCGTGCCGATGCTGGCGCACGCAAGATCGTCGAGCAGGAAGGTCTGGATATGCGTTACTACAACGTGATCTACGACATCATCGAAGACGTCAAGAAAGCCCTGACCGGCATGCTCGGCAGCGATGTTCGCGAGAACATCCTGGGTGTGGCCGAAGTGCGTGACGTGTTCCGTTCGCCGAAGTTTGGCGCGATCGCAGGTTGCATGGTGATCGAAGGTGTTGTGCACCGTAACCGTCCAATCCGTGTACTGCGTGAAGACATCGTTATCTTCGAAGGCGAGCTGGAATCCCTGCGCCGCTTCAAGGATGACGCTTCCGAAGTACGTGCCGGCATGGAATGCGGTATCGGCGTTAAGAGCTACAACGACGTCAAAGTCGGCGACAAGATCGAAGTCTTCGAGAAGGTTCAGGTTGCTCGCAGCCTCTAACTCGCGCACTTCAGGAGCCGTGATGGTCGGCCGCACTCAAGGGTGTGGCGCATCACCCGGACTCTAAACGCAACGCCCGGTCTGGCTTTTGTCAGGCCGGGCGTTTGCCGCTTTCAGACCTGGCGGGTTTCACCGCCTGGCAGTAACAGGTAACAAAATCATGGCAAAAGAATACAGCCGTACCCAACGTATCGGCGATCAGATGCAGCGCGAGCTGGCCCAACTGATCCGTCGTGAAGTCAAAGATCCACGTGTGGGTCTGGTCACCATTACCGCTGTGGAAGTCAGCCGTGACGTCGGTCACGCAAAGATTTTCATCACCGTGATGGGGCAGGACAACGCTGAAGACATCGCGCAAAGCATCAAGGTGCTCAATTCCGCCGCAGGTTTCCTGCGTATGCAACTGGCCCGCGAAATGAAGCTGCGCAGCGTGCCGCAACTGCACTTCCACTACGACGAATCCGTCGTTCGTGGTGCGCATTTGTCGGCGCTGATCGAGCGTGCGGTGGCTGAAGACAATCAGCATCCGGTCGCTGCTGAACCTGAAGACACCAAGGAGTAATTCGGTGGCTCAGGTCAAACGTATCCGTCGTAACGTCAGCGGCATCATCCTGCTCGACAAGCCGCTGGGGTTCACCTCCAACGCCGCGTTGCAGAAGGTTCGCTGGTTGCTCAACGCCGAGAAGGCCGGTCACACCGGCAGCCTCGATCCGCTGGCCACTGGCGTCTTGCCGCTGTGCTTTGGCGAGGCGACCAAGTTCTCGCAATACCTGCTCGATTCCGACAAGGCTTATGAAACCCTCGCGCAACTGGGCAAGACCACCACCACGGCGGATGCCGAAGGTGAGGTTTTGCAGGAGCGCCCGGTGACCGTTGGTCGCGCCGATGTCGAAGCGGCATTGCCGAAATTTCGTGGGCAAATCAGTCAGATACCGCCGATGTACTCGGCACTCAAGCGTGATGGCCAGCCGCTGTACAAGTTGGCTCGTGCAGGCGAAGTAGTGGAGCGTGAACCGCGTTCTGTTACTATTGCGCGCTTGGAATTACTGGCCTTCGAAGGTGATACTGCGCGCCTTGCGGTGGATTGCAGCAAAGGCACCTATATTCGCACCCTGGTGGAGGATATCGGTGAGCAACTCGGTTGTGGTGCGTACGTCGCTGAATTGCGCCGTACCCAGGCCGGGCCTTTCACCCTGGCGCAGACCGTGACCCTCGAAGAGCTTGAAGCGGTACATGCCGAAGGCGGCAACGAAGCGGTGGATCGCTTCCTGATGCCATCGGACAGCGGCCTGCAGGATTGGCCGTTGCTGCACTTCTCCGAAGCGAGCGCGTTCTACTGGCTCAACGGCCAGCCGGTACGTGCCCCGGATGCTCCGAAGTTCGGCATGGTGCGGGTACAGGATCACAATGGTCGCTTCATCGGTATCGGTGAAGTGAGCGAAGACGGGCGCATCGCGCCACGTCGTTTGATTCGGTCAGAATGACCGGAACCGGCCTGTGTCACAGCAGGTCGGCGAGTGTGGCTGTTAACAGGCACGGTCACGACTCATTTATAGATACAGGGATTTGTCCCTGGCCTGTTGAAGCTGTTTCCCTGAAACAGTTTCCTGATAAAAGGATTGCCTCATGGCTCTCGACGTTCAAGAAAAAGCTCAAATCGTTGCTGACTACCAGCAAGCTGTTGGTGACACTGGTTCGCCAGAGGTGCAAGTTGCACTGCTGACCCACAACATCAACAAGCTGCAAGGTCACTTCAAGGCCAACGGTAAAGATCACCACTCCCGTCGTGGTCTGATCCGCATGGTAAACCAGCGTCGCAAGCTGCTGGACTACCTGAAAGGCAAGGATCTGGGTCGTTATCAGACTCTGATCGGTCGCCTGGGTCTGCGTCGCTAATCAGCGATTGCGCTATGAGGTTGGTTGTCTGTCGGACGTCTGCGGTTTACCGCCGGCGGCTTGCAGGCTCCCAGCCTCAAGTTTTATCTGGATACTCGTTTTACCCTGGACAGGCGTTGGGCCGATTCCCGACATTGCCCAAGAATTCGCAAGAAACCAGTTCCCCCAAGAGCCACAAAGAAGGTAGGACACCGTGAACCCGGTAATCAAAAAATTCCAGTTCGGTCAATCGACCGTTACCCTCGAGACTGGCCGTATCGCCCGTCAGGCCTCCGGCGCAGTATTGGTCACCGTTGACGACGACGTCAGCGTATTGGTGACTGTAGTCGGTGCAAAACAAGCTGATCCAGGCAAGGGCTTTTTCCCTCTGTCGGTTCACTACCAGGAAAAGACTTACGCTGCCGGTAAGATCCCTGGCGGTTTCTTCAAGCGTGAAGGCCGTCCTTCCGAGAAAGAAACCCTGACTTCCCGACTGATCGACCGTCCGATCCGTCCGCTGTTCCCAGAAGGCTTCATGAACGAAGTGCAGGTTGTCTGCACCGTCGTTTCCACCAGCAAGAAGACCGATCCGGACATCGCTGCGATGATCGGTACCTCGGCTGCCCTGGCGATCTCGGGCATCCCGTTTGACGGCCCGATCGGCGCTGCTCGCGTTGCTTTCCACGAAAGCACCGGCTACCTGCTGAACCCGACTTACGAGCAACAAGCTGCTTCGAGCCTGGACATGGTCGTTGCCGGTACTTCCGACGCCGTCCTGATGGTTGAATCGGAAGCCAAAGAGCTGACCGAAGACCAGATGCTGGGCGCGGTACTGTTTGCTCACGACGAGTTCCAGGTGGTGATCAACGCCGTCAAAGAACTGGCCGCTGAAGCTGCCAAGCCAACCTGGAACTGGGCTCCTGCTCCAGAAGCCACCGAACTGCTGGGCGCTATCCGTGCCGAGTTCGGCGACGCTATCTCCCAGGCTTACACCATCACCATCAAGGCCGACCGTTACGCTCGCCTGGGTGAGCTGAAGGATCAGGTGGTTGCCAAGCTGTCCGGTGAAGAAGGCCAGCCTTCGTCCAGCGAAGTCAAAGCTGCTTTCGGCGAAATCGAATACCGCACCGTTCGCGAAAACATCGTAAACGGCAAGCCACGTATCGACGGTCGCGACACCAAAACCGTACGTCCGCTGAACATCGAAGTCGGCGTTCTGCCGAAGACTCACGGTTCGGCGCTGTTCACCCGTGGTGAAACCCAGGCTCTGGTAGTCGCGACTCTGGGCACTGCCCGTGACGCACAGCTGCTGGACACCCTGGAAGGCGAGAAAAAAGACCCGTTCATGCTGCACTACAACTTCCCTCCGTTCTCGGTGGGCGAGTGTGGTCGCATGGGTGGCGCTGGTCGTCGTGAAATCGGTCACGGCCGTCTGGCCCGTCGTTCGGTTTCGGCCATGCTGCCAGCCGCTGACGTGTTCCCGTACACCATCCGTGTGGTTTCGGAAATCACCGAATCCAACGGTTCGAGCTCGATGGCTTCCGTTTGCGGCGCTTCCCTGGCCCTGATGGACGCTGGCGTGCCGATGAAGGCGCCGGTTGCCGGTATCGCCATGGGTCTGGTTAAAGAAGGCGAGAAATTCGCCGTCCTGACCGACATCCTCGGTGACGAAGACCACCTGGGCGACATGGACTTCAAAGTAGCCGGTACCGCCAAAGGTGTTACCGCGCTGCAGATGGACATCAAGATCAAAGGCATCACCGAAGAAATCATGGAGATCGCTCTGGGCCAAGCCCTGGAAGCGCGCCTGAACATCCTCGGTCAGATGAACCAGATCATCGGCCAGTCGCGTACCGAACTGTCGGCCAACGCTCCGACCATGATCGCGATGAAAATCGACACCGACAAAATCCGTGACGTTATCGGTAAAGGTGGCGCGACCATCCGTGCGATCTGCGAAGAAACCAAGGCTTCGATCGACATCGAAGACGACGGTTCGATCAAGATCTTCGGCGAAACCAAGGAAGCTGCTGAAGCTGCACGTCAGCGCGTTCTGGGTATCACCGCTGAAGCCGAGATCGGCAAGATCTACGTGGGCAAGGTTGAGCGCATCGTCGACTTCGGCGCATTCGTCAACATCCTGCCGGGCAAGGACGGTCTGGTGCACATCTCGATGCTGAGCGACGCTCGCGTAGAGAAAGTGACCGACATCCTGAAAGAAGGCCAGGAAGTGGAAGTGCTGGTACTGGACGTGGACAACCGCGGCCGTATCAAGCTGTCCATCAAAGACGTGGCAGCTGCAAAGGCTTCGGGCGTTTAATTACCCCCAGGCGTTAGCGCAATGAAAATGCCCCGCCGTGAAAACGGCGGGGCATTTTTTTGTCTGGCATAAAGCAATTGTGGCGAGGGGATTTATCCCCGTTCGGCTGCGCAGCAGTCGTAAAACCAGACACTGCGGACTGCCTGAAACACCGAGGTGTTGGATTCACGGCCGCTGCGCTGCCGAACGGGGATAAATCCCCTCGCCACAAATGGGAGTTTCAAGAGATAACCATCAGGCAACCCACAAATTTGCCGCAGCACACGACCGGTGCTAGGTTTAGCCCACCGCCCGTGTAGCTCAGCCGGTAGAGCAGCGCACTCGTAACGCGAAGGTCGCAGGTTCGATTCCTGTCTCGGGCACCAACCTCTTTATTTCACCTTGCGGCTCAGGTCCTCGACGGTACGTTTGAGCTGATCCATGGCCCGATCCTGATCATTGATCTTCTGTTTCAGATTGGAAATCTCGCTGCTGCTCGAGCTTGAGCTCGAACCGCTGTTGCGCTTGAGGTCTTCGACCTGACGACCGAGCGTGTCCAGCTCACGATCCTGTTCCTTGATCTTGTTCTTCAGGTCATCGATGTCCCTGCTGCTGGAGTTTGAGCTCGAACCGCCGCTGCGCTTGAGGTCTTCGATCTGGCGCGATTGCTCGCTGATCGTGTCACGCATTTTTTTCAGTTCATCGATGCTGATATCGCTTCTGATCACCACGTCTTTGCCGTAATCGTTGTGAATCAGCGAAACCTTGTCGCCGTAGGACGGGCTACTGGAGCTCAGCTCAACCGCCATCGCGCTGGCGGGAAGCGCCAGAACGGCAAGCAGCGTGGTAGCGGACACAACAGAAGAGATTTTTGAAAAGCTGCGCATCACTGGTTTTCCTTGTGAACAGCGAAGATGAGTGCCGAACTGGCACATCGCTATGACTGGAAAAGTGCATTTATGTTCCGCAGGTCAACTTTTTGTGCGAGAGATGTAAAGAGCCGTGTAATTCGTCATGCAAACGTCCTATATTCGGTGCCTGCATGAGCATCGCTTAGCAGTTTTCAGATGATCCCGAATGGTTCCGAAGGCCGGACAAATCCGCGTCAGAGAGATCCTTGATGATCCAGATCCATCCTCCATTCTTACGATCAACGAGAACGCCATGACCGAACTAACTCAAGAGCAACGTCACGAACAAGCGCTGGAAAAGTACATTCTGGACGTACCGGACCTGAAGGACGAGATCAAGGACCTGAGTCCTGATGATCAAAAAGATCAGATCCAGTGGGCCTTCGAAGACGAAGCCGAAGCTCAGGGCCTGCAGCCGTGGGAGCTGACGCTCAAGTACACGAGCACGCCGGAGGAGTTCGAGGCGCAGCGCCTCGTGCTGCACAAAGAGGCGGCCGAAGTACTGGGTGTCGAGTGGGATGAGTACTGCGAGATGAACAATCTTGTCGTCTAAGAGCAGCCAGGAGCTACAAGTTTCAAGCTACAAGTCAAAGCAAAAGCGCTTTGGCTTGTAGCTTGTAGCTCGCATCTTGTCGCTGCTGTTTAAAGGCTGAGACGCATCGACAGGTCGACCGCTTTGACATCCTTGGTCATTGCGCCGATCGAGATGTAGTCCACCCCGGTTTCGGCGATCGGCAGCAGCGTGCTTTCGTTGATGCCACCGCTCGCTTCCAGTTTCGCCTTGCCGCCGTTCAGGCGCACGGCTTCGCGCATGTCATCCAGGCTCAGTTCGTCGAGCATGATGATGTCGGCGCCGGCCGCCAGCGCTTCCTTCAGTTCTTCCAGGCTTTCCACTTCGATTTCCACCGGTTTGCCCGGCGCGATCTTGTGCGCGGCGGCAATGGCTTGCGGGATGCCGCCGCTGGCTGCGATGTGGTTTTCCTTGATCAGGAAGGCGTCGTACAGACCGATGCGGTGGTTGTGGCAGCCGCCGCAGGTTACTGCGTATTTCTGCGCCAGGCGCAGGCCCGGCAGGGTTTTACGGGTATCGAGCAGCTTGACGTCAGTAGCGCCGACGAAGTCTGCGAGGTACTGCGCGCGCGTGGCCACACCTGATAGCAGTTGCAGGAAGTTCAGCGCACTGCGCTCACCGGTCAGCAGCGAGCGCGCCGGGCCTTCCAGATGAAACAGCGGCTGATTGGGTTTGACCCGCTCGCCATCGACCACTTGCCAATGCACCGCGACGCGCGGATCGAGCTGACGGAACACCGCATCGACCCATGCAGTGCCGCAGATGACGGCTTCGTCACGAGTGATGATGGTGGCTTTGGCCAGGCGTTCGGCCGGGATCAGTTGCGCGGTGATGTCGCCGCTGCCGACGTCTTCGAGTAACGCACGGCGCACGTTGGCTTCGATTTCGGCGGTCAAATCGGCGAGACGTAGATTCGGCATAACGGGCTCCACAAACAAAGTGGTTCGATTATAGGGGCATGGCATCGGCCAACCCAAGGCGAGAACTCGCGTGCTTGACTGCATCCGGTCGAATTTCTTTGAGCAAACACCCGGCGAGCGTGGTCTGTGCAAGGTACCGGTACCTAGGGGAAACCCTGACGGCTATAGATTCGGGGACATCTTTTGCAAGATAATCCGCCTTGCATTTGACGTCATAGCTTTGACGTAAAGGCTGCATCTGCCGAATGACGCCGAGAGGCGCGAGGCTGATTGCAATCAGGCTCGTTCCACCGTTACTGCGCTGACAGACAGGACGCGAGCGCGAGCAGGCTCACTCCTACACAGGGAATCGTGTTGCCGCAGCGCACTCGATGTTTCTGCCAAGAAGAATCACCGTTTCAGGAGGCTTGGATGCACAACGACGGGAAAGTAGTGCCTTTGCACAAGGCCGCTACCGATCAGGCGAATCACTCGCCGCTCGCCCGCCTGCCTGTGATTCTGCTTCAGGTTCGCGACAAGGCCGCGCAGCAGCTGCGCCATGGATTGCAGGAGCTGTTTGATAACGCCGATGACACGCTGTTTGAAATGGCTGATCGGGCGCGGAATGATGTCGAGCAGAACATCTTTTTCGAGGCCATGCGCGACCTGCGCCTCAAGCGCAAAAATATCGAGCGGGGCTTTCTCGAGCTGTTTTTCGAGGCCTTCGTCAGCCTCACCCAATACGCCCCCACGCACAACGCGCTGCCGCGCACGCTGATGTTCGAAGAGTCGGCGCCGCGCACCGATGACATGGAGCGCAGCGTGGCGGTCGAGACCATGGTCGGTCGTGTGCTCAAGCGGGACGGCTTCGCGCTCGATCAATTGACCACGCGGCTCAACGCCTTGCTCGGCAATACCCTCGACGATCAGCACAACCCGCTCGGCCCGGCGATGCTCTGCGAGTACTTCTTGCAGGCCGGGCGCAATCTGGGCGTGGAGATCAAGGTCAAGCTGATCCTGCTCAAGTTGTTCGAGCGCTATGTGCTCGCCGACACCGAACAGCTTTACGCGCAGGCCAACCAGCTCCTGCTTGCCACCGGTGTGCTTCCGGCGTTGAAGCCAGCACCGACGCGGCGCGCCATTGATCGCGCGGCTGCCAGCGTCTACAGCGAAGAAAGTCACGAGCCGACGCCCGCTGACGAAAGCGTGCAGGAGGTCTTCGCCGCACTGCAGGAGTTGCTGTTGCATGTGCGCGGCAGCGTTGCTCCGACGCTGGAGCCAAGTGGCGCCACCCAACCGATCACCACGCGCGATTTGCTGCGTCTGCTTTCGCATTTGCAGCAATACGTGCCCGCACTCGCCGCGCAGGACGACTTCGATCTGCGCAATCAGCTGGAACAACTGCTGACGCGGGTCAGCGTCAGAAGCGGCAAGTCGCGGATTGTCGGCGGGGCAGATGAAGATGTGATCAACCTGATCGCCATGGTCTTCGATTGCATTCTCGACGATCGCAACGTGCCGGATTCGCTGAAGGCGCTGATCGCCCGTTTGCAGATTCCGATGCTCAAGGTCGCGGTGCTCGACAAAAGCTTTTTCAGCCGCGGTAGTCATCCGGCGCGGCGCCTGCTCAACGAAATTGCCGACGCGGCCATGGGCTGGAGCGATTGCGACAGTGAGGCGCGCGACAGTTTGTACGTGCGCATCGAACAAGTGGTGCAACGCCTGCTGACCGATTTTGTCGATGACCCGGCGATTTTTTCCGAGTTGCTCGCCGACTTCCTCGCATTCACCAGCGATGAACGCCGCCGCAGTGAATTGCTTGAGCAGCGTTTGCGCGATGCCGAAGAGGGACGCGCGAAAACCGAGTTGGCCCGGCGCCGGGTCGAGCAGGCGTTGAATCAGGCCTTGCTGGGTAAAGTCCTGCCGCCAGCGGTGGTGACCTTCGTCCAGAATGCCTGGAGCAAAGTGCTGCTGCTGACCTGCCTCAAACATGGCGATCAGTCCGCCGAGTGGCAGGCCGATGTGCAGACCATGGAACAACTGATCTGGAGTGTGCAGCGCCATGACCACGCCGAGTCGAGCCTGCGCCTGCTGGCGTTGGTGCCGGGGTTGCTCAAGTCACTGCGCGATGGCCTGAGCAGTTCGGCGTTCGATCCGTTCGCAACCAGCGAATTTTTCAGCGAACTCGAAGCCCTGCATGTGCGGGTGCTGGAGCGTTCTGCCGAGACGGATCAGGCCGCGATGATGGTCGAGGTGTCGCAGCAGATCGTTTTGCAGGCCGCCGACGAGGGCTCGCTGGAGCTGACCTCGGTCCGTTTGCCCCATGACGACGCGGGTCTGCGCCAGGTCGATCAGTTGCGCCTTGGCAGTTGGGTGGCGTTTCAGGAAGACGATGAACACAGCTTGCGCTGCAAACTGGCTGCCATCATCGAGGCCACGGGCAAATACGTCTTTGTCGATCGCACCGGGATGAAAGTGCGCGAGCGCAGTCGCACCGGGCTCGCCCTGGAATTTCGTCGCGGCGCAGTGCGCGCGCTGGACGATACCTTGCTGTTCGACCGGGCGCTGGAGTCAGTGCTGGGCAATCTGCGGCGACTCAATCGCGCCAAGTGATCGCGCGCCGGGGGCCGATCACGGCATACTGGGCGCCAACACAGTCGGCGTTGAAGGAATCGGTATGCAGTTGGATCCCGCTAGCGGGTGGTGTCACGGGGTGCAGGTCTGCCCATCGCCCAACTTCAATGAGCGCCCTGCGGGCGAAGTCTCCCTGTTGGTCATCCACAACATCAGCCTGCCACCGGCGCAGTTCGCCACCGGCAAGGTGCAGGAATTTTTCCAGAATCGTCTGGATGTCACTGAACATCCGTACTTTGCCGGGATCGCCGACTTGCGCGTCTCCGCGCACTTTCTGATCGAACGTGACGGCAAGGTCACCCAGTTTGTCTCCTGTCTTGAGCGGGCGTGGCATGCGGGCGTGTCGATTTTCGACGGCCGCGAAACCTGTAACGATTTTTCCGTGGGCATCGAGCTCGAAGGTACCGATGATCTACCGTTCACCGACGCGCAGTATCAGGCGTTGACGACGCTGACCCAGCAGTTGCAAGCAGCATTTCCGGCCATCACCGGCGCCCGCATTTGTGGGCACAGCGACATAGCACCCGGGCGTAAGACCGATCCTGGCCCGGCATTCGACTGGGCGCGTTACCGCGCAGCCCTGGCACAAGAGGAAGGACAATGAGTTTTCTGGTGTTACTGCTGGCGGTCTGGATCGAGAAGTTTTCGGCCCTGCGCCATCGGCTTCAACGCGATGGCGGATGGATCCGCGAACTGAACAAACTCGAAAGCAGTCAGCGGTTGGCGAAACAACCCTGGCTGGTGCTGACGATTCTGGTGCTGTTGCCGGTGGCATTGTTGGCGCTGTTGCTGGTGGTGCTGGAGCCGGTGGCTTATGGCCTGTTGGCGTTGCCGGTGCATTTGCTGGTGGTGATTTACAGTCTGGGGCGCGGCGATCTGCTCGGCGGCCTCGGCCCGTTTCGTGATGCCTGGCGCCGTGAGGATCTGCAGGCAGCGGCCCACGTGGCCAAGCGCGATCTGAATATTTGCGCCGACAGCGGCGAGCAATTGCTTGATCGGGTGCAGGGGCATTTGTTGTGGGAGGCCTATCAAAGCTTCTTCGCAGTGATTTTCTGGTATTTCCTGCTCGGTCCGGTGGCCGCATTGGCCTATCGCTTGCTGGCGCTGGCCGAGGAGCACGGCAAGAACCCGGCGCTGGTTGAACGTGCCGCGCAACTGCGCCACGCCTTCGACTGGGTGCCGGTACGTCTGCTGGCGGCGAGTTTTGCCTTGGTCGGCAACTTCGTCGCGGTTGGCCGGGTCATGCTGCATGAGCTGCTGAACTGGCACATCAGCGCCGCACAACTGATCAACAAGGTCGGTTTGGTCGCGGGCGAGATCCCGCCGCCGGTGGTTGGGCCGGAAGGCATCACCACCCTCGACAGCCTGTGGGAACTGCTGCTGCGTGCGGCGGTGCTGTGGTATGCCGGGTTTGCCCTGTGGACTGTTCTGATCCACTAGCCAGTTGGGGCGAACTCCTATGTGGACAGTCCTGATTCACTAACCAACTAAAGCGAACTCCTTTGTGGCGAGGGGATTTATCCCCGATGGGCTGCGCAGCAGCCCCAAAACCATCCTCCACGATTTATCAGATACAACGCCTGTTCAGCTATTGGGGCCGCTTCGCGCCCCATCGGGGATAAATCCCCTCGCCACAATGGTTTTGTATTGTCCTCGCACCGTTAACCTTAAGTTACAAAACCTCCCGCCGATTTGCGCTATACAGTGATGGCGCCCGATAGTGGCTATCTGCCGTCGCCCCGCGCCTGCCAATAAAAACAAGAAAAACCAAGGGAGACTTCCAGTGAAGAGCTTGCTCTATCCCGCCGTCTCGCTGATGAACCGTCTGAGCTTCGGCATGAAGTTCAGCTTGATCAGCGTGCTGTTCCTGGTGCCGATGCTGGTGACCAATTTCTATCTGGTGCGCGATTCCTACCGTGAATTCCAGGGCACTCGGGTCGAGTTGCAAAGTCTCGATCTGCTCGGCAGCAGCCTGACCCTGCGCCGGGATCTGGAGACCCTGAACAATCTGGTGCAGATCAACGTCACCCTCGGCCAATCCGGCAAGGCCGGCACTGTCGAAGCCAAGATCAGTACCCTTGAGCAAACCGTGCTGGCGCGTCTGCAAGGGCTGACGGCGATGACCGACGATCCCGAGCAGATCAAGGTGTTCGACGGCAAGCGCGATGAAATGATCGCCGCGTTCAAGGCCCAGCAAGCGGAAAACTCGCTACAAAGCAAAAGTGCGTTGATTGGCAAGCTGCTCAGCAGTGCGCAGATCTTCAGCCAGATCATCACCAGCCAGGCCGGCCTGAGCCGTGACAATCAGGGTGACATCCGCCAGCTCAGCGAGCTGGTGACCCTGATCACGCCAGGCATTACCCAAGCCCTCGGCGAAGGTCGGGCGATAGGCTCGTATTCGCTGGCACAGGGTTTTCTCAACAGTGCCTCCAGCACGCGTTTCGATGAGTTGCTGGGGAAGATTGAAAAACTCCAGGCCGAGTACGGCTTGAAGCTGCAGGATGCCCTCGGCTCCAGCAAAGCTGCGCGTGACACCCTCAGCGCTCAGGCCGACGACAGCGGGGCCTCGCTGAAGCAGGCCAGCGAACTGTTCGAAGAACAGGTGGTGATGGCTGACACCCTCGATGCGCCGTGGCAGGGGTTTTACGATCAGGTCACCGCGCTGATGGACAAGACCTATGCGCTTAACGAAGCCTCGCTGAAATTTCTCGACACTCAACTGCAACAACGTCTGGCGCATAACCGCACGCACATGGTCTTGCAGGCCGTGGCGTTGTCGGTGGTGTTTGTGCTGATTTTCTATCTCTATGGCGGTTTCTACGCCTCGACCCGCACCACGCTCAAGCGCCTCGGCGCGATGATGGACAAGGTCGCGGCGGGGGACATGACGGTCAACTTTGTTGCTCACAGCCGCGATGAACTTGGCGAGTTGGGCGAAGTGTTCAATGGCACCGTGAAGAAGATTCACGACTTGATCGAACGTGTCGGCCACACCGTCGGTGAAGTCGAGCGGCAAGCCGGACAGGTCGAAAACGTCTCGGCGCAGAGCAATCAGGCGGTCGCCGGGCAACGCACGCAGATTGAACAAGTGGCGACGGCGATGAACCAGATGTCGGCGACCTCACTGGAAGTCGCGCGCAGTGCCGCCGCAGCCGTGAGCAGCGCCCACAGCGTCAATGATGAAACCATCAGTGGCCGTGGTCTGGTCGAGTCTCAGCAGGGCAGCATTGCCGCGCTGGCCAGCGAAATTGACCAGTCGGTGCGGGTGATCAACCAATTGGCCAGTGACAGCCAGTCGATCAGCCGGGTACTTGAAGTGATCAAAAGCATCGCCGAACAGACCAATCTGCTGGCGCTCAACGCTGCGATCGAAGCGGCTCGCGCCGGGGAGCAGGGCCGTGGTTTTGCCGTGGTCGCGGACGAAGTGCGCACGCTGGCCAAACGCACCCAGCAGTCCACCGAAGAGATTGAGCAGATGATTGCCAAACTGCATGGTGGGGTCGGCGCGGCGGTGAAGGCCATGGGGGTCAGCCATCAAATGGCTAGCGGCACGGTCGGGCAGTCGGAAAAAGTCCAGCAGGCGCTGGAAAACATCCTTGGCGCTGTGGGCATGATCGTCGATCAGAACCAGCAGATTGCGGCAGCAGTGGAACAGCAAACGGCTGTGGCCCATGACATCGACCAGAACATCGTCGAGATCAACCGCGCCGGCGAGCGCACCGCCCACGGCGCGCACCAGACCGAAGATGCCAGCCGCGCGCTCTCTGCCCAGGTCGTCGAGCTAAAACAACTGATCAGCGCCTTCCGCGTCTGAGTCGTATCTTAAAACCCTGTGCGAACCTTTGTGGCGAGGGGATTTATCCCCGATGGGGCGCGAAGCGCCCCCAAAACCTGAAACAGAGTTTTATCTGATAAAACGTGAACTATGGTTTTGGGGCCGCTTCGCAGCCCATCGGGGATAAATCCCCTCACCACAAAAGCCCGATTCCACAGGGAGAAGTGTTACCAGCCAAACACTTCGCAGCTGTTGGCGGTGCTGGCGGCGGCGAGTTGTTGCGGGGTGATTTTCATCAATTCAGCCAACGCTGTGCAAATCGCCGGCAAGTGCGCCGGTGTATTGCGGACACCTGGGAACATCGCCGGCGCCATGTCCGGTGAATCGGTTTCCAGCACGATCGATTCCAGCGGCAAGTCCGCCAATACCCGATGCATACGCAACGCCTGCGGCCAGGTCGGTGCGCCGCCCAGACCCAGTTTGAAACCCAGTTTGATGTATTCCCGCGCCTCTTCACGGCTGCCGGCAAAGGCGTGGATGATCCCCGCGCGTTCAAGCTTGAAGCGCTTGAGCGTGGCGATCACCGCGGCGTGGCTGCGGCGCACATGGATCAGCGCCGGCAATGCAAAGTCCGCTGCCAGTTGCAGCTGTGCTTCGAACAGCGACTGTTGGCGCTCGCGATCCAGCGTTTCGATGAAGTAATCCAGACCGATTTCGCCCACCGCGCACAGCTGTCGATGACCGCGCAGCCGGGTCAGCCAATCACCCAGTGCCGTCAAATCTTCCGGACGATGCTGATCGAGATACACCGGGTGCAAGCCGAACGCCGCGTGCAAATCGACATCGCTGCGCACCAGATCCCACACCCGTTGCCAATTACCCTCGTATACACCCAATACCACGATCCGCCGCACCCCGAGGGCGCGGCTTTCGGCCAGCAATGCCGGGCGATCGGCGTCGAAGTCGGGGAAGTCGAGGTGGGTGTGGCTGTCGATCAGCTCCACGGTTCAGTCTCGGTGAATACGCTGCTTGAAGGTCCGCGCAATGGCCTGCACGCCGGGCTTGTATTGCGACTGCTCGACGGCCGCCAGCGCAAGTTCCAGCGCCTTGTCGGCAATCAACTGGTGCTGCTGGGCCATGGCGTTGACCGGCAGCGGCAGGAAATCGAGCAACTGCGTATCACCGAATGTGCCGAGGCGCAGCGGCCGCGATTTCAGCGGGAAGTCATGCAGCGCATCGAACACGCCCTGCAACAGCACGTAGGAAGTTGTCACCAGCGCGTCGGGCAAATGCCCCAGACGTTGCAGGAGTTCTTCCATCAACTGCTTGCCACATTCGCGGCTGAAGGCTTCGGCGTGCTCCACGAGCACTTCGCCTTTGAAATCGGCCAAGGCTTGTTTGAAACCGGCGGCACGTTCCTGGCTGATGCTCAGTTCCGGACGCGCGCCGAGCAGCACGATTTGCTTGAGCTGCGGTTCGAGCAGGCTTTGCGTCAGGTGCTGACTCGCCTCGCGGTCGTCACTGATCACCGAGCAGAAATGCTCGGGCTCCATGACCCGGTCGATGGCAATGATCGGCGTGCCCTTGGCCTGCAACTGGCGGTAACTGTCATCGCCGGCGGGCAGGCAACTGGCGACGATCAGCGCATCGCAACGGCGCGCGCGGAACAGTTGCAGCAGTTGCCGCTCGCTGTCCGGCGCATCGTCGGAACTGGCGATCAACAACTGATAGCCGCGTGCCCGCGCACCTTGCTCCAGCAGCTTGGCGATCCGCGCGTAACTGGGGTTTTCCAGATCCGGCAGGATAAAACCCAGCGTGCGCGTATGCCGACTGCGCAGCCCGGCCGCTTGAGGATTGGGCGTAAAGCCATGCAGATCGACCACCGCGCGCACACGTTCGACGGTGGCGGTACTGATGCGCTGCTGTTCGGCCTTGCCGTTGATGACGTAGCTGGCGGTGGTCACGGACACTCCGGCCAACCGCGCGATATCACTGAGTTTCAACCCGGGATTTCCTTGTTTTTTCGAGCTTGCCGCAACATTTTCGCCAATCCTACCCGATTAGGGCAGACGACTATTGTCGCAACGCATCCGACAAGTTGGACTTCAAGGATGGGACATTATCGAGTAACGTGCCGATCAATCTAGATTAAACGTTTCAGCAAGCGTATTTTCTACGTTTTAGACGCCTTTGGCCGGTTCTGCCGTGAAACCGCCAAAACTGCCGCTGAAAAGCGAAGCAATCCAGCGCCTAAGCTGCAACCATTCAAAACAATACCTGGCGTCATCCGATGCCAAAAAGGAGATCGCATGCTCGAGCTCACTATAGAGCAGATATCCATGGGCCAATCGGCCGTGGATAAACCCGCCGCCCTGCAATTGCTGGCCAATCACCTGGTGGCCGATGGTCTGGTCGCTGACGGCTACCTCGCCGGCTTGCAGGCCCGGGAAGCCCAGGGCTCGACCTTTCTCGGTCAAGGTATTGCCATCCCTCACGGCACCCCGGAAACCCGCGATCAGGTGTTCGCCACCGGCGTGCGCCTGATGCAGTTCCCCGAGGGCGTGGACTGGGGCGATGGCCAGATCGTCTATCTGGCGATCGGCATCGCCGCCAAATCCGACGAGCACCTGCGCCTGCTGCAACTGCTGACCCGCGCCCTCGGCGAGACCGATCTGGGCCAGGCCCTGCGTCGCGCCAGTTCTCCGGAAGCGCTGCTGAAACTGCTGCAAGGCGCGCCGCAGGAACTGGCGCTGGATGCACAGATGATCGGCCTCGGCGTGTCGGCTGACGATTTCGAAGAACTGGTCTGGCGTGGTGCGCGTCTGCTGCGTCAGGCTGATTGTGTGAGCAACGGTTTCTCGGCGGTGCTGCAACAAGTTGAAGCGCTGCCGCTGGGCGACGGCTTGTGGTGGCTGCACAGCGAACAAACCGTGAAACGTCCGGGCTTGGCGTTTGTCACGCCGGACAAACCGATGCGCTACCTCGGCCAGCCGCTCAGTGGTCTGTTCTGCCTGGCCAGCCTCGGCGAAGCGCACCAAGCGCTGCTCGAACGTCTGTGTGCGTTGCTGATTGAAGGTCGCGGTCATGAATTGGGCCGCGCCACCAGCAGCCGCAAAGTCCTTGAAGTGCTCGGCGGTGAACTGCCTGCCGACTGGCCGAGCGCACGCATTGCGCTGGCCAACGCCCACGGTTTGCATGCGCGCCCGGCGAAAATCCTCGCGCAGCTGGCGAAGAGTTTTGATGGTGAGATTCGCGTGCGCATCGTCGACGGTCAGGACAGTGCTGTGTCGGTGAAGAGTTTGAGCAAACTGCTCAGCCTCGGCGCCCGTCGCGGTCAGGTGCTGGAGCTGATCGCCGAGCCGAGCATCGCTGCCGACGCCTTGCCGGCGTTGCTCGCTGCTATCGAAGAAGGCCTTGGCGAAGAAGTCGAGCCGCTGCCCGCCATCAGCGAGCAGCGCGAAGTCTTTGCCGACATCGCCGAAGTGCTGGTCGCCCCGGCCTCTGGCACTCAGTTGCAAGCCATCCCCGCCGCGCCCGGAATCGCCATCGGCCCGGCGCATATTCAAGTACAACAAACCATCGATTACCCAATGCGGGGCGAGTCCGCCGCCATCGAACGCGAGCGCCTCAAGCAAGCGCTCAGCGACGTGCGCAGCGACATTCAGGGCCTGATCGAGCGCAGCAAAGCCAAAGCCATCCGCGAGATCTTCATCACCCATCAGGAGATGCTCGACGACCCGGAACTCACCGACGAAGTCGACACCCGCCTCAAGCAAGGCGAGAGCGCCGAAGCGGCGTGGATGGCAGTGATCGAAGCGGCGGCGAAACAACAGGAATCGCTGCAGGACGCGTTGCTCGCCGAGCGTGCGGCGGACTTGCGTGACATTGGTCGCCGCGTGCTGGCGCAACTGTGTGGCGTGCAGACCGCGAGCGAACCCGAGCAACCGTACATTCTGGTGATGGATGAGGTCGGTCCGTCCGACGTCGCGCGGCTGGACCCGGCGCGCGTGGCGGGGATTCTCACCGCACGCGGCGGCGCCACCGCGCACAGTGCCATCGTCGCGCGAGCCCTCGGGATTCCGGCGCTGGTCGGCGCTGGCGTAGCGGTGTTGTTGCTGGCGCCGGGCACGCCGTTGCTGCTCGACGGCCAGCGCGGTCGCCTGCACGTTGATGCGGATGCCGCGACGTTGCAACGCGCCACCGAAGAACGCGACACCCGCGAGCAACGCTTGAAGATTGCTGCCGAACAACGCCATCAACCGGCGCACACCACTGACGGCCACGCCGTCGAAGTGTTCGCCAACATCGGCGAAAGCGCCGGTGTGATCAGCGCGGTGGAGCAGGGCGCCGAAGGCATTGGTCTGCTGCGCACCGAACTGATTTTCATGGCCCATCCGCAAGCGCCGGACGAGGCCACGCAAGAAGCCGAATATCGTCGTGTGCTCGATGGTCTCGCCGGGCGGCCGTTGGTGGTGCGTACGCTGGACGTCGGCGGCGACAAACCGCTGCCGTATTGGCCGATCGCCAAAGAAGAAAATCCGTTCCTCGGCGTGCGCGGCATTCGCCTGACCTTGCAGCGTCCGCAGATCATGGAAGCGCAACTGCGCGCCCTGCTGCGGTCGGCGGATAACCGTCCGTTGCGGATCATGTTCCCGATGGTCGGCAGCGTTGAAGAATGGCGTCAGGCCCGCGACATGACCGAACGTCTGCGCCTGGAAATCCCGGTCGCCGATCTGCAACTGGGGATCATGATCGAAGTGCCGTCCGCCGCATTGCTGGCGCCGGTGCTGGCCAAGGAAGTCGACTTCTTCAGCGTCGGCACCAACGATCTCACGCAATACACCCTGGCCATCGACCGTGGTCACCCGACGCTGTCGGCGCAGGCGGACGGCTTGCACCCGGCGGTACTGCAACTGATCGACATCACCGTGCGTGCGGCCCATGCCCATGGCAAATGGGTCGGCGTCTGCGGTGAGCTGGCGGCAGATCCGCTGGCGGTGCCGGTGCTGGTTGGCCTTGGTGTCGATGAGCTCAGCGTGTCCGGGCGCAGCATTGCTGAAGTGAAGGCGCGCATCCGTGAACTCAGCCTGACGCAGGCGCAAACCCTTGCTCAACACGCCCTGGCCGTGGGCAGCGCCAACGAAGTGCGCGCATTAGTGGAGGCCCTGTAATGGCCAAGATTCTTACCCTGACCCTCAACCCGGCGCTCGACCTTACCGTCGAACTGCCACGGCTGGACGCCGGTCAGGTCAACCGCAGCGACGAGATGCACACCCACGCTGCGGGCAAAGGCGTGAACGTCGCGCAGGTGCTCGCCGACCTCGGTCATCAACTGACGGTCAGTGGCTTTCTCGGCGAAGACAATCTGCAAGCGTTCGAAACCCTGTTCGCCAAGCGCGGTTTTGTCGACGCATTTATCCGCGTGCCGGGCGAGACGCGCAGCAACATCAAAGTGGCTGAACAGGATGGACGGATCACCGACATCAACGGCCCGGGGCCGGTGGTTGATGCCGCCGCGCAGCAGGCGTTGCTCGATCGACTGGTGCAGATCGCACCAGGTCATGACGCGGTGGTGGTCGCCGGCAGTTTGCCGCGTGGCGTGACCGCGCAGTGGTTGCGTGAGTTGATCGAGCATCTCAATCAGCTCGGCTTGAAAGTCGCCCTCGACTCCAGCGGCGAAGCGTTGCGCGAAGCGTTGAAAGCCAGTCCATGGCTGATCAAACCCAATACCGAAGAACTCGCCGATGCGCTCGGTTGCGAGGTGGTTTCTCACGCCGCCGAAGCGCAAGCAGCGGCGCAATTGCATGCGCAAGGCATCGAGCACGTGGTGATCTCCCACGGTGCTGACGGCGTGAACTGGTTCAGCGTCGGTTCGGCACTGCACGCCACGCCGCCGAAAGTCAGCGTCGCCAGCACGGTCGGTGCCGGTGATTCATTGCTGGCCGGCATGCTCCACGGTTTGCTCAGCGCCGATACGCCTGAACAAACCCTGCGCACAGCCACTGCGATTGCGGCGATGGCGGTGACGCAGATCGGTTTCGGCATCCACGACCGTGCGCAACTGGCGCAGCTCGAACAGGGCGTGCGCGTGCGCCCCCTGACAGAACAATAAGAGGGTTTGTCATGAAATTAGCCATTGTTACGGCTTGCCCGAACGGCATGGTCACCAGTGTGCTGTGCGCGCGATTGCTCGATGCGGCGGCGCAGCGTCAGGGCTGGAGCACCAGCGTGGAAGTGGTCGATGCGGCGCACCCGGAACGCGAATTGTCGGCAGCGACCATTGCAGCGGCTGAGTGGGTTTTGCTGGTCGCCACAGGCGCGATCGACATGACGCGTTTTGTCGGCAAACGGGTCTTCCAGATTGCCCCGGCGCAGGCATTGCAGGACGTCGAAGCGGTGCTGCGTCGTGGTGCAGAAGAGGCTGAGGTCTACGTCGCCAGCTCGGCTGAGCCGGTTGCGGATGCGCCACGTGCACCGCGCATCGTCGCCATCACCGCGTGCCCGACTGGTGTTGCTCACACCTTCATGGCCGCCGAAGCCTTGCAGCAAACTGCCAAGCGTCTGGGCTATGACTTGCAAGTCGAAACCCAAGGCTCGGTGGGCGCGAAAACCCCGTTGAGCGCAGCGGCGATTGCTGAAGCTGAAGTGGTGTTGCTGGCGGCTGATATTGAAGTCGCCACCGAGCGTTTCGCCGGCAAGAAAATCTATCGTTGCGGCACTGGCATCGCGTTGAAGCAGTCCGAAGCCACGCTGAAAAAAGCCTTGGCCGAAGCTGTTGTGGAAAGCGCGGCGGCTGACGGCAAAGCACCGGCCAGGCAGGAGAAAACCGGCGTCTACAAACACCTGCTGACTGGCGTTTCGTTCATGCTGCCGATGGTGGTGGCCGGCGGTTTGATGATCGCGCTGTCGTTCGTCTTCGGCATCACCGCGTTCAAGGAAGAAGGCACGCTGGCGGCGGCGCTGATGCAGATCGGTGGCGAGACCGCGTTCAAACTGATGGTGCCGTTACTGGCGGGTTACATCGCTTATTCGATTGCCGACCGTCCGGGCCTGGCGCCGGGGATGATTGGTGGCTTGCTGGCAAGCACCTTGGGCGCTGGTTTTATCGGTGGCATCGTCGCCGGTTTTATTGCCGGTTATGCGGCCAAGGCGATTAGCCGTTATGTCGCTCTGCCGCAAAGTCTTGAGGCGCTGAAACCGATTCTGATCATCCCGCTGTTTGCCAGTCTGTTCACCGGTCTGGTGATGATTTACGTGGTTGGCAAACCCGTCGCCGGGATGCTGTTGGCGCTGACCAGTTTTCTCGACAGCATGGGCACCACCAACGCGATCCTGCTCGGTGTGGTACTCGGCGGCATGATGTGCGTCGACCTCGGCGGGCCGATCAACAAAGCCGCGTATGCGTTCTCGGTGGGGCTATTGGCGTCGCAGAGTTATGCACCTATGGCGGCGACGATGGCGGCCGGCATGGTGCCGCCGATTGGTCTGGGTATCGCCACGTTTATTGCGCGGCGCAAGTTTGCCCAGACTGAACGCGAGGCGGGTAAAGCAGCGCTGGTGCTGGGGTTGTGCTTTATCTCCGAAGGGGCGATTCCGTTTGCCGCGAAAGACCCGTTGCGGGTGATCCCGGCGAGCATTGCCGGCGGTGCGCTGACCGGCGCGTTGTCGATGTATTTCGGCTGCAAACTGATGGCGCCGCACGGTGGCTTGTTTGTGTTGGCGATTCCGAATGCGATCAATCATGCGCTGTTGTATCTGCTGGCGATTGTCGCGGGGAGCCTGTTGACCGCGGTGGTCTATGCCACAGTCAAACGCCCCGAAGCCGTCGAGCTGGCCCTGGAACCCGCCAAGGCTTAACCGACACCACAAAACCTTTGTAGGAGTGAGCCTGCTCGCGATAGCGGTCTGTCAGTGACATGAATGTTGGCAGATATACCGATATCGCGAGCAGGCTCACTCCTACAATGGGTTCTGCGGTGTGTCTGGTGTCATGTGTGTTTCATGATGTCGTGCTTAAGTTTTCCTTTTCTCAGGGAGAACAGCATGAGCGATTTCAATCCTGGTCGTCGGCGTGTCGTGCAAGGGATTGGCGCCGGGCTGCTGCTGCCGGGGCTGGCGCCGGCGGTGATTGCTTCGGTCAAGGATCGGCCGCAACTGACCGATGGCGTGCAGTCCGGCGACCTGCAAGGCGATCGCGCGATGATCTGGAGTCGCAGCGATCGCCCGGCGAGGATGGTGGTCGAGTGGGACACCCGCAGCCAGTTTCGCAACCCGCGTCGGTTGGTCTCGGCGCTTGCCGATGCCCGCAGCGACTTTACCGCCCGCGTTGAGCTCACCGGACTGCCCGCCGATCAGGCGATTTTCTATCGCGTGTATTTCAAGGACGCCCGCACCGGCGTCGCCAGCGAACCGTGGCTGGGCCACCTGCGCAGCGCACCGACGGCGCGGCGCAATATTCGTTTCGTCTGGAGCGGCGACACCGTCGGCCAAGGCTTTGGGATCAACCCGGACATCGGCGGCATGCGCATCTACGAAGCCATGCGTCTGCGCCTGCCGGACTTCTTTATCCACAGCGGCGACACCATCTACGCCGACGGCCCGGTGCCCGCGCAGCTAACCACCGAAGGCGGGCGCATCTGGCGCAATCTCACCACCGAAGCCAAGAGCAAAGTCGCGCAAACCCTCGACGATTATCGCGGCAACTATCGCTACAACCTGATGGACGAAAACATCCGCCGCTTCAACGCCGAAGTGCCGCAGATCTGGCAGTGGGACGACCATGAAGTGGTCAACAACTGGTCGCCGGGCAAGCAGCTCGACGAGCGTTATCAGGAGAAAGATATCCACACCCTGGTCGGTCGCGCGCGAAAAGCCTGGCTGGAATATTCACCGATGCGCCTGCAGGCCGCCGACGGTGGCGGACGGATTTATCGCAAGCTCAGTTACGGGCCGATGCTCGATGTGTTCGTGCTCGACATGCGCAGTTATCGCGGCGCCAATGACGACAACCTTGGCGCCGCTAAACCGTTCCTTGGGCGTGAGCAACTGGACTGGCTCAAGCGCGGCTTGAAGAAATCCAAAGCCCAGTGGAAGGTGATTGCCGCCGACATGCCGATCGGTTTGGGTGTGCCGGATGGCGAGGTCAGCCCGGGTGTGGCGCGCTGGGAAGCGGTAGCTAACGGTGACCCGGGACCGGCGCAGGGGCGCGAGGTGGAAATCGCCGAATTGCTCGGCTACCTGCGTGCGCAGCAGGTACGCAATTTCGTCTTCCTCACCGCCGACGTGCATTACTGCGCGGCGCATCACTATCACCCGGATCGTGCGGCGTTTCAGGATTTCGAGCCGTTCTGGGAGTTTGTTGCGGGGCCGTTGAATGCCGGGAGCTTTGGGCCTAATCCGCTGGATAAAACCTTTGGCCCTGAGGTGGTATTCGAGAAAGCGCCACCGGTGCAGAACGCATCACCGTTTGCCGGGTTTCAGTTTTTTGGCGAGGTGAATATCGAAGGGCAGAGCGGGGAGATGAGCGTGGTGTTGCGGGATTTGAATGGCGTAGCCGTTTTCGAACAGAAGTTGCAACCAATCTGACCGTAGGAGCTGCCGCAGGCTGCGATCTTTTGATTTTGCTTTGTGAAGATCAAGATCAAAAGATCGCAGCCTGCGGCAGCTCCTACAGGGGGGGATCAATAGACGTCGCGGCGGTAGCGGCCCTGTTCGATCAGGCGTTCGACTTCGGCGCTGCCGAGAACGTCGTTGAGTACCTGGTCCACGCCCGAGGCCATGCCTTGCAGGCTGCCGCAGATGTAGATCACGGCGCCGTCAGCCAACCATTCCTTCAATTCGTCAGCCGACTCACGCAAGCGATCCTGCACATAAACCTTCTCGACCTGATCGCGCGAAAACGCCAGATCCAGACGTTGCAGATCACCATTGATCAACCACTCTTCCAGCTCCGCGCGGCAGAGGAAATCGTGCTCACGATTGCGCTCACCAAACAGCAACCACTGGCGCTGCTGGCCGTCGGCAATCCGTGCCTTGAGCAAACTGCGCAGCCCGGCCAGACCTGTGCCGTTGCCCAAAAGAATCATCGGCACTGGCTCGTTCGGCAGGTGGAAACCACTGTTGCGGCGCACGCGCAGGCTGATGGCGCCACCGACCGGCGCATGCTCGGTCAACCAGCCGGAACCGATGCCGAGGCTGCCATCGGCATGCTGTTCCTGACGTACGATCAGCTCCAGCACACCGTCGGCGGCAATCGAGGCAATCGAGTATTCACGCATGGCCAGCGGCACCATCGCGTCGACCAGCGACTGTGCGTGTAGGCCGACCAGATGCGCGCGGTGCTCAGGCAATTGACGCGAAGCCAGTGCGACTTCCAGCGGCTCGTCGAGGCCGTTGATTTTCACCGTGGTCTCGCCACGAATACCCAGGCCGTCGAGGAAATGTTCGATGGCCCACGGGCAGTTGCGGGGCAGCACTTCCACCAGGTCACCGGCCATCCAGCTGCTGGTGTTCGGGGCGCTCAGGCCCAACAGATAAACCGGCGAACCGCTGCTGTCCGGGTTCATCAGTTCGCGGCGTGTCAGCGTCCAGTTGTCGTAGCTCGGCGCCTGCCAGGTATCGACCGGCGCTTGTCCGGTGAGCAGACCAAGTTGTGTCTGCCAGTGACGCAGCGCGTAGGGATCGCCACTGTCGACTTCCACCGGCGCAAACAATGTCTTGCCGCCGTGTTCACTCAGCCATTGATGCAGGCGTTTGGCGAAGCCGCAGAAGTGCTGATACTGACGATCGCCAAGCCCGAGCACGGCGTAGTTCAGGCTGTCGAGTGTCGAGGCCTTGCCCAGCACTTTGCGCTCGAAGCCACGGGCGCTATCTGGCGCTTCGCCGTCGCCGAAGGTGCTGACGACGAACAGCGCATTGTTCGACTCACGCAGATCCTGCTCGCTGACATTCGCCAGCGGCTGCACCTTCACCGGCAAACCGGCGGCCTGCAATTGCCCGGCGGTTTGCCAGGCCAATTGCTCGGCAAAACCGCTTTGACTGGCAAAACCGATCAGCCACGCCGACGCATCGCCGGCCGGTTGCTCGAGACCTTTGCGCGCGTCCTTGATCTGCTTTTTCTTGCGCCGACGATCGAGGTACAGCAGCCAGCCGGTGATGAAAAACAGCGGCATGCACACCGCCGCGAGGGTGACGATGATCCGCCCGATCAGGCCGAAATAGCTGCCGACGTGCAGCGCATAAATGCTGGTCAGCAGTTGCGCCTTGAAGCTCTTGTCGGCGTAACGGTCGACACGTTTGACGATGCCGGTGGCGGGGTCGAGAGTGATCTGGTTCAGCGCGCGTTCATGCGGCGAGCTTTCCAGCAGATAGAACACGGTCGCCGGTTGGCCAGCCACGGCCGGCATGCGGATGTTGTACGCCGACAGGCCTGGGCCGGCGGCGCTGTAGATGCTGCTCCACATCGCCGCGTAATCGGCAATTGGCGCCGGGCCTTGCGGTGCCGGGCCACGACCACCGCGCACGCGCTCGTTTTGCGGCGCGTCGGAAAGCAGTTTGGTCAGGCCCTTGTTGTACCACTCGTAAGACCAGGACAGCCCGGTCAACGCCAGCAGCAGATAGACCAACAGGCACCAGGTGCCGGCCACCGAGTGCAAATCCCAGTTGAAGGCGCGGCCGTTTTTCTTCCAGTCGAGGGTCAGCCACACGCGCCAGCTGTTCCACTGGCGCGGCCAGCGCAGGTACAGACCGGAGAGGCAGAAAAACAGCAGGATCAGCGTGCAGGCGCCGGTGATGTTGCGCCCGGTATCGCCCATCGCGAGGAAGCGGTGCAGTTGCAGCATCAGGCCAAAGAAGTCCTGGCCGACGGCTTCGCCCATGAACTCGCCGGTGTAGGGATCGAAGTAGCGCATCTCGCCGCGACGCTCACCCTTGGGCGGGGTGAAGAACACTTTCGCTGCGCTGCCGCTGTCGGTTTCGACCCAGAGCATCGATACGGTCTTGCCGGAGGTGGCTTCGATGCGCTCGACCAGTTCGACCGGCGGGAGGACGCCGGCGACTTGTTTTTCCACCTGCAGGACGGAGGGATTGATCGCCCGCAGGATTTCATCCTGAAACGAATAGGCCGCGCCGGTGATGCCCATCAGGGCCAGCACCAGGCCTGCGGTGATGCCAAAAAACCAGTGCAACTGGAACAGGGTTTTCTTCAACACGTCACTCGCCGTCCATTCGGAAATTGTCTTCACGGCGCGCATTATGCCGTGGGTTATCGAGAAGCGTTCTTTATTACGCAGAAAAGCCCCGTTCAACTGAATGAACGGGGCCGACTGTTTTTGCAGGAGCTGCCGAAGGCTGCGATCTTTTGATTTTGCTTTTAAAGATCAGGATCAACAGATCGCAGCGTGCCGCAGCTCCTACAGGGTCAGAAGTGGAAGTTGGTGCTCAACAGTGCCGTACGGCCCGCCGCCTGGTTGGCGAAGTGGGTCGAGAAGGCTTTGTCGTAGTAGTTTTCGTTGGTCAGGTTCTGCACGTTGAGTTGCAGGTCGACGTTCTTGGTCAGCTTGTACGCGGCCATCGCGTCATAACGCACATACGAATCGACCATGGTGGTGTTGGCCACGCTGCCGAACACGTCATCCACGTAGAACGCACCACCACCGATGGTCAGCTTCGGCGTGACTTGGTAAGTGGTCCACAGGCTGGCGCTGTTCTTCGGTGTGTTAGGCAGTTCGTTGCCGTCGTTGGCGCGGCCCAGTGGACCACCGTCGACTTGCTCGCTGTCCATGTAGGCGTAGCCGGCGAACACTTGCCATTTGTCAGTGATCTTGCCGCTGGCCGACAGTTCGACACCTTGCACACGGGTCTTGCCGGCGTTTTCGTACGACGAGGTGTCGACTTGCACGCGAGCGTTTTCTTTCTCGGTGCGGAAGATGTCAGCGGTCAGCGACAGGCGATCATTGAGCAGGTCCCACTTGGTGCCGATTTCGTAGTTCTTGGTGGTTTCCGGCTCCATGTCACTGCTCAGCAGGTTGCCGGCACGATCAGTGCTGCCGCCCAACGGGTTGCCTTCCTGACCTTCGCCCAGGGTGTTGCCCGGTGGCGTGGCGGAGGTGGCGTAAGACGCATAAATGCTGCCGTTTTCCGCTGGCTTATAAACCACGCCGAACTGACCGGTGACGAACTCGCTGGTGTCAGCACCCTTCGAAGTGGTGGTGCCGGCGTTGGTGTAAGTCTTGTAGCCGGTTTCGAAATGGTCGTAACGCAGGCCCATGTTCACCAGCCATTGCTCGGACAGCTCCAGGGTGTCGAACGCATACAGTGCGTAAGTATCGGACTGGGTGTCGGTGCCGGCGTAGTTGCGCGAGATCGCACCGTTCCACGGATCGTTCGGGTTCGGATTCGACAGCGACGTGCAGTTGTAGTTACTCGACGCGCCGATCATCGACGGCGTGCAGTTGCTGCTCGATGGCACGTTGGTGGTGCGCGGCGTGGTGTCGACGTTGACGTTGTACGAGGACTTCTGGCTTTCCTCACGGGTGTATTCAACACCGGTGGAGAAGCTGTTCTTGAAGCCGGCGACGTAGAAGTTGCCGAACAGGTCAGTCTGGTTGGTGGTGGTCTCGGTGTTGCTCACGCGCGTATTCGCACGGCGCCAGACCGTGCCGTTGTTGACGTTGCCCTTGCTGTCGTCCGGCTGGGTGAGGATGTAATCCTGCATGCTGGTGCCGTGACGCAGGGTGTTCTTGATCGTCAGCGAGTCGCTCAGGTCGTGCTCGATGGCGAAGGTCGCGGTGTCGGTGCGGCCCTTGCGGAAGTCGCGATCCAGACCGTAGAAGTTGCTGTGATCACCGCCAGCGTAAGGTTTGTCCGGGTTGGACTTGGTGCGTGCCGCGGAGCCGCCGGTTGGAATGGTGTAAGGGATGCCCGAATCCGGGGTGTCGTTGCTTTCCAGGTGGTAGTAATCGAGGTTGACGCGGGTGTCGGTGCCCAGGCCAAAGGCCAAGGACGGGGCGATACCCCAACGGTCGTAATCGACCTTGTCGCGACCGGCGACATTGCTCTCGTGGCTCATCAGGTTCAGACGGCCAGCCGCGGTGTCGCTGAACTGGTAGTTGCCGTCGAGGGTGTAACGCTGGGTCTGGTCGGAGCCCCAGGTGAAACCACCGTCGAACGAGTTGCCCAGGTGGGCTTTCTTGCTCACCAGGTTGATGCTGCCGCCCGCTGCGCCACGACCACCGATAGCGGAGTTCGGGCCCTTGCTGACTTCAATGTTTTCCACGGCGAAGATTTCGCGGCTCTGCGATCCGGTGTCGCGCACGCCGTCGAGGTAGGTGTCGCCCTGCGCGTCGAAACCACGAATGAACGGACGGTCGCCCTGTGGGTTGCCGCCTTCACCGGCGCCGAAAGTGATGCCCGGCACGGTGCGCAGCGCGTCCTGCATGTTCAGGGCGCCGGTGTCTTTGAGCACTTGTTGCGGAATTACGGTAACCGAACGCGGCGTGTCGACCAGCGGCGCGGTGTACTTGGGCGAGGAGGCTTTTTCGACCTGGTAGGACGTCGCGTCCTGCGCTTCGCCGGTGATGGCGGTGGCGTCCAGGGCGATGGCATTGCCGGAGGCTTTGCTGTCGGTCTTTTCGGCAGCGATCACCATGTGGCCAGCGGAGCCGGCGGTAATCGCTACACCGATTGCAGAGGCGAGCAGACGTGGTGAACTGACCGGTAATTGTGCGTGTTGACGTGCCATTTTTATTCCCCTCCCCAAGGATTTGAGGCGGCGGAATATAGGGTAAACACGTATTCGTATCAATTGCGAAACATTGTTATTCGCACTGAATTTACATTCTTTACAATTTAACCTTACGGTTTCTGCCAGTTCATTCGTCTCCCGGGTTTTACACGGCCAATAAGAATCAATACCATTGCCGCCTCTTTGCCATCAGGTGACATCGCCATGCTGCTGCACATCCCCGCACTGTTCGCGAAAGAAGAAGTGCAGCGCATTCGCGAAGCTCTGGAGCAGGCCGATTGGGCCGATGGCAAGATCACCGCGGGCTTTCAGTCGGCCAAAGCCAAGCACAATCTTCAGTTGCCTGAAGGTCATCCGCTGGCCAAGGAAATCGGCGCGGCGATGCTTGAACGGCTGTGGAAAAATCCGCTGTTCATGTCTGCCGCACTGCCGCACAAAGTCTTCCCGCCGTTGGTCAACTGCTACACGGCCGGCGGCAGTTTCGACTTCCATATCGACAACGCTGTGCGCCAGCCCAAGGGCAGCATCGAGCGGGTGCGTACCGATCTGTCGGCGACGCTGTTCTTCAGCGAACCTGAGGATTACGACGGCGGCGAACTTGAAATCCAGGACACCTACGGCACCCAACAAGTGAAATTGCCCGCCGGCGACATGGTCTTGTACCCCGGCACCAGCCTGCACAAAGTCAATGCGGTCACTCGCGGCGCGCGTTATGCGTCGTTCTTCTGGACGCAAAGCCTGGTGCGCGAAGACAGCCAGCGCGCTTTGCTGTTCGAGATGGACGGAGCAATCCAGCAACTCACCCAGGACATGCCCGATCACCCTTCGCTGATTCGCTTAACCGGTACTTATCACAACCTGCTGCGTCGCTGGGTTGAGGTATGAGTTTTCTATTGCGTCGCGAGGAAGTCCTCGACGGCGAGCAACTCAGCGCCATGCTCACTGAAAGTCCGGCCCGTGCGGCCCAAGCCATTTTGCTGGCAGCGGGCGAGGGCGAGGTTGAAGCGCAGGCATTGCTCGGGCAAATCCTGCTGGACGGCCAGGGTATCGCGCAGGACCCGCCGCTGGCGCTGCGCTGGTTCGGCATCGCCGCCGGACGCGGGCACCTGATGGCGCGCAACATGCTCGGTCGTTGTCATGAGCATGGCTGGGGGTGTGTCGCCGATGCCGGGGTTGCCGCGCAGCATTATCGAGTCGCGGCGCAGGCAGGGCTGGATTGGGCGATGTACAACCTGGCCAATCTCTTGGCGACCGGGCGCGGCGTGGCGGTCGATCAGCCGCAAGCATTGGCGCTTTATCGCCAGGCCGCCGAGTCCGGACACGCCAAGTCGATGAACCTGCTCGGGCGTTATCTTGAAGAGGGACGCCATTGTCGCGCGGACCCTGCCGCAGCCTTCGACTGGTATCGCCGCTCGGCGCAGGCCGGCGACTTCCGTGGCCAGTTCAGTTATGCCAGCGTGCTGGCCGAGCGCTCACAGATTGAAGAGGCGTCAGGCTGGTACCGCAAGGCGATGTTCGGGGGGCATGCTGCGTTTCTCGGCGTGGCTGCCCAGACTTTGGAGAGCGCAGCACACCCGGCCATTCAGGCATTGGCTCAAGAGTATAAAGAGCGCGCAGGGCACATCAGCGTCTAGTTGAATTCAAGGCGCTGTTCGCAAGTATCGAGTCGTATGTCCAGTTGTTAGTATTCTTTATAAATATATTGAAGGCATGAAACGCTTTTTTTAAGTGCGGCTTTTATGTTTAAGTCTGTCTGGCAAGTTTAAGTTCTTACGGGTTCTGACTTGTTTTTGATTTACTTAACTTAAAACTGATTAAAGGAATGATCATGTCTTCTTCCAGCTTATGGGGCGATGCCCTGAATAATGCCTCGCCTGAACAAGTTATGCAGATGGCGGCAGCGGCGCCAAAGTTACTAAGTGACGCATCGACGTCGGATGGCGATGATGTAGTACGCGACAGAGGGTTGCTCCTCACTAAAAAGCAGATCATTGATTTGCGTAAATATGAAGCAGCCGGCCTGGCGCTGCCGCATACCCTGAAGGATGTCGAAGATTATCTGCGCTATGGCGCGGGGCAGAACGGCGGCCCAGGGTTGAATCCGACAGATTTCCTCTCGACCTTTGTAAACACCCGCAACCACGCAAGACGCTGGTCGCCGCTGCGTGAACGCATCATGATGACCGGGCAGGGGCTGAAGAGCTTTGCCAGCAGCATGCTCAATTATGGCAAGGCGATTCAGGAAGTCTTGAGCGACGATGATTCGGTCGCGTTCCTCAAGAAAAACAAGATTAAAACACTTGCCCAGCTTAAAGCACTCGAAATTGAATTGGGTGACAAGTTTCCAGATATTGAAATTGATCCGGATACCGTCGCGACGTTGGGCTATTACCTGCAGCGAATATTCGAGCGGATCAATAAAAACCTCAGCGATGTGCAAGGCATCAAGAATGACCTGGACCTATTTGGTTATGATCTGCGCGAGCATGTCCTGCCCAGTATAAAACTCAGGGTCGGTTTGATCGACAGCAGTTCGTTGGCAGCAGATATCAAGGTATTGAAGAACGACATCGATAATCGTGCCAAAGAAATCGATATTAAAAACACTGAATACAAGGCCGCTGTTCAGGAGGCATTGAAATCTGCCGCCGGGATGAACATCGTGGGCCTGGCCATGGCTATCTACATGGGGGTGGAGGCGGAAAATATTCGTGCTGCACGCAAAGCGTTGTATGCCGAACAGGAACGGGATATCCAGGTGTTGGCGAGCAAGAACCAGACACTCGGTTCTCTTGCCCGCGTCAAACATGACCTGCAAAGTCTGATGATCGTGGCCATCGATGCCGACATCGCCACGCAGAACCTGATGCATGTCTGGAAAAGCCTCTACCTGCACATTTCCAACTCGGTCGCTGCGATGGGCCGTGTCAACGATGCCTTGAGCCTGCGGGTCTTCGGTACCGAGTTCGAAGAAGTCGTGCTGCCATGGAAAGCCATCGAGACCGACTCGGACAAGCTTATTCAGGTCTTCAAAGAGGCTGATGAAGAATACGAGCGCAACTATTCGTTCAGCACGCGAACCTCGCGTGTGATCAGTCTCAGCGCGACAGTGAGCTATCAGCCTGTGGACATGGCCACCCTGGCCGCCACTGTCGAACAGATGCGTGAAGCTCGCACTCAGGCAGAAGTCTTGAAGACTAAACTGGGTTACCTGCCCGATCTGTTCGACCGCTTCAAGCGCACTGTGAGTGGCATGGGGCAATGCCAAAACCAATTGCAGGATTCGGCCCAGACCGGAGTGAATGATCTGCAAAACAGCCTGCGACGTCTCGCCCGCAACGAGAAGGATCGGTTGAAAGAAACCGATCCTGAGGTCATTGAAGAAATCGACGATGAGCGCAAGGATATTTTGCGTTCGATTTCCTCTGCCATGACCAGGCAGGCAACTCTGGTGCGTAACGCCTTGCGCAATATTGATGCACGGTTTGATATGCGCCTGACGCAGGCTTACATCGCCGATTTCCAGCGCGACGCGCTCGTGGCCGATGCAGAAATTGCGCAGCTGGACAGCAAACTTGCAGAGCTTGCGGCTGATCGAAAGGTCATCATTGACGGGGTCAATCTGCTGGAAAAAAGCGGTATCGAGAATCTGGGCAAGGACGTTGAGCTGACCATCGCCAAGATCACCGAACTGGGCCTCGCTCCGCCGGAAATCAAACTGGTGATGGCGGCCATCGACCAACTGAAGCGAACACTTATTGGCATTAGTGAGTCTGTGCGCTTCCTGGACATGGTGCGTGAGAGCGACAAGCTGAAGCTGAAAATCGATGGCGTGCAGGCCGAGATTGAACGCGAGCGCGCGGGTATCCGTGATTCGCAAGGCAAGGTCACTTACCTGAAGGCCATTCACGCCATGGAAGACTGTCGCGCCGAATATGCCGCCACCTACCGTCCTGCCGTGAATGCTTTTGAGCAGTTGCGCGATGCAATCGATGCCGACGTGTCGGACGACTGTGATGCACTCAGTGCCGCGTTGAAACAGCATGCGCCACTGTTTATCGCTTTCCTTAATCCGCTGTCCGTTCCGCAGCGCTGAGTCTGCCGGTAGGCGTGCTCTGCATTTGTATGTGATATCAGAGTCCGGCGCAGGATTGCCGATGGGCACGGTTCCATCGGCAATGAAAGTACGATCAGACTAAGGAGAGGCTGATGCTTGAATATTTACTGGCAGAAAAAAACTTCGCTGCATTGAAGCAGTACGTGAAGTTTCTGCAGGATCTACCCCCTGCCTTGCAGGAAATGACGGAGTTTACTGAAATCTTCGAACGGCAAAAGCACATCATGGTGCCGCCGCCGAATGTTCAAAGCCTGAGGCAGGCTGCACAAACCAGTGAAATGTGTTGGCGGGCGATACAGGTGGCCACACCGGCGCTCGGCAGCCATTCTGCGCAGGTGTTGCGTGAGATTTTTGCCTTCATCGAAGAGTTTCAGGTCGTCGTTTCAAAGGCCGACAATCGCCGAAAGACGATCGTCACGATCGATCCGCGGCAATTTTCACTGGTGAGGTCGCCTGCCTGGGGCAATGCACCTGCCGAAAGCATCATCGATGTGCTGCGCGAAATGGATCGCCGGCTTGAGCAATATCGGGGCATGGTGCTCAATTTCAAAACCCGGGTGATCGGACTGGCCGAGTCGATCCACGGCATCTTCGTGCGTTTCATCGAGTGCCTGACGATGCCGATATGCACGTGCGATAAACCGATCCCCAAGATCGAGGCCTATTACAGTCTGGGTAAAATCGGTCTGCCCGGCACGACTTATGAGCCAGGCCGGTTGTATTCGCAGGAGGAGCGAATCGCGCAGTCCAAAGAACATGTCGAGTTTCTGTTCAACCTGCGCCGGCGCGCTGCCAGTGCGGCGAACAACCTCAGCGATTTCTGCTATCGGATGTCGTGCATGCTGGATGAAGCGCAACAGATGCTTCGAAACCATTATCCGGCGATGACGATGGCGCGGGCGAAATCTGCGCTGCCGATGCTCAAGGGGCCGTTGAACGATGTGCAAAGCATGTCGGACCAACTGGGCAAATTGCCCCGGCTGTAACGCATAAAAAAGCCCATGACAGGTCATGGGCTTTTTGCGTTACGGGTAAGACGCTTACACGTAATACGACTTCAGCGGCGGAAAGCCGTTGAACTCGACCGCGCTGTAACTGGTGGTGTACGCACCGGTCGACAGCCAGTACAGACGATCACCGATCGCCAGGTTCAGCGGCAAACCGTACTTGTAGTTTTCGTACATGATGTCGGCGCTGTCGCAAGTCGGGCCGGCGATGACCACTTCTTCCATCTCGCCTTTCTTCTCGGTCCAGATCGGGAACTTGATCGCTTCGTCCATGGTTTCGATCAGGCCGGAGAACTTGCCCACATCGGTGTACACCCAGCGCTCGACGGCAGTACGCGATTTGCGCGCAACCAACACCACTTCGCTGACCAGAATACCGGCGTTGGCGATCAACGAACGGCCTGGCTCGAGAATGATTTCCGGCAGATCATCACCGAAGTCTTCCTTGAGGAAGCGGATGATTTCTTCGGCGTAGGTTTCCAGGCTGTTGGTGCGGGTGATGTAGTTGGCCGGGAAGCCACCGCCCATGTTGATCAGCTTGAGATGGATGCCGTCTTCTTCTTTCAGACGCTCGAAGATCACTTTGACCTTGGCGATCGCCGCGTCCCAGACGCTGATGTCGCGCTGCTGCGAACCGACGTGGAAGGAGATGCCGTAAGGCACCAGGCCGAGATCGCGGGCGAGGATCAGCAGGTCCATGGCCATGTCGGTCTGGCAGCCGAATTTGCGCGACAGCGGCCAGTCTGCCGTGGTCGAGCCTTCGGTGAGGATGCGCACATAAACTTTCGAACCCGGCGCAGCCTTGGCGATGTTGCGCAGGTCGGCTTCGGAGTCGGTGGAGAACAGACGTACGCCCTTCTCGTAGAAGTAGCGGATGTCCTTGGATTTCTTGATGGTGTTGCCGTAGCTGATACGGTCGGCGCTGACGCCGCGATCCATCACTTTGTCCAGCTCATAGATCGAGGCGATGTCGAAGCTCGAGCCTTTCTCTTTGAGCAGGTCGATGATCTCGACGGCCGGGTTGGCCTTGACCGCGTAGTAGACCTTGGCGAATTCGAAACCGGCGCGCAGGTCATCGTAGGCCTGGCTGATCATCGCGGTGTCGATCACCACGAACGGGGTTTCCTGTTTGTCGGCGAACGCCTTCATTTTGTCAAAAGTGGCGCGCGCGAAATAATCTTCGACCTGGATCGACATGCTAGGGAGCTCCTATGGCAAACGTGTAAAAACAATGGGTGCAAATGAACGTCCTCCGTATCCCCACTTTGGTTCGCCTACTTCCCAAGGCATGTCGCCGAAAGCAAAAAGGCCATGGGTGCGTTGCTGCCCTTGGCCTTGCTGTCTCGTCGTCAGTACTTGAGCCGGATGGATCGTTTCCAGCATGGACGTTCGGCGCGAACTTTAGGGCGTGAGGGGCCTGAGATCAACAAAAAATGTCGCATTTCTGCACGCTTCCGTCGTGCGGTCTTCCCTGACTCCTGATGTAACCGACCGAGATGACAGAAGGATGTTCCCCTCGCAGAATTCTTTCCTTCCGCCAGCATCCTCAAGCTCGCGTAATAACGGCCCTTGAAGTTTATTTCGAAAAAGTATCAATGACGCTGTTAAGACTGTCATTTCTGACAGGTGTTTATTGTTCTTTATATCCCTAAGGTAGGCACCGGTAACTCTCTTTTAACCAAGTGCAAGCAAGCGTGCCGGAACTTTAAAGTTATCCGCACCCACGTGCCCGTGCGCTGCTGATTTATCGAACTATCACGTCGGGGATCAAAGGATGAAAAGAATAAGTGCGTTATTGATTGCGCTGACCCTGTCCGGTTGCGCAACACATGAAGTACCGCAGGAACAGCCGACACTCGTCACTGCTTCAGCGCCGATCAACGTGAGAGCCAATGGCACCGGCCCGGAGATCGCGGCTTACTTGACCAAGGCCTACAACGACACGGCGACCCTGTGTAAAAATCGTCCGTCAGCCCCAGCGTTTCTGTGCTCTGGCGTACTCTTGCGTGCTACGAACCATTCTGCCAGTTACCGATTCTGGGATCCGAACCCCCAGTCGACCGGCGTTTCGTTTTCCTTCCTCCGTACCGATGCAAATTTCAACAAGTTGGTGTTTGGTTATAAAAACGGCTTTATTTTCTATCCATTGTTTTTCTCTCCGGTGGGTAAGGTCTACCCAACGGTCTTATGTTTCTTTCCGGTCGATGCGGGTGCCGACTTGCGCGATGATCAAGGCTGTGGAGTACAAGTGGCTTATCCTGTCGTTGGCAAACCATGCCAGTCCCAAGGTATTAACACCGCTGCCCAATATATTGATCACTACAACAAGTCGACGGTGAAGTATGGAAGCCTGTGCGGATTTAATGTGCGCGATAGCTTAAATGAAGGGGCAACCACTGCATTTAACGAGGCGCTCAAGGCGCAGGGCATGGGCGGCACCTTTGCTTTCAATACGCAAAACGAATTCCGCATGGGTAAATGGGCTCAGGGCCTGGGTAAAACCTTGCCGATCGAAGCGGTTTTTTACATCAGTGATTCTGGCAAGGCCTCGGCCCAGGCCGATCAGAAGGATTTCAAGACCCACACCGATATCTGGATTCCGGTGATCAAAATCACCCTGCCCCAAACGCCCACCGAAAAAGCCAAGTTCGAGTTTTTCGCGGCCGACCAGGCCATTACCTCCTGAACGAACAACCGGGCCATTCTCCGTGGAGACTGGCCCGGTTCGCCGTATCAGGCCAGCGCCGTCTCTGCTGGCGAGACAATGCTGGTTTTACCCCCTCGGGATTTACCCGAGCTCAGATACTCGGCAATCGACTCCTGCGTCACCTCACCGAGGAACACGCGCTCGGCGTCCATCACTGGCAACCACGAACGATTGAACTCGTACATGCGTGACAACAGAATGCGCAAATGCTCGTCGTAGGCGGCCGTGGCGTTGAACTCGCGCAAGTACTGCGCGCACGTGCCGGTCTGACGGTGCAGGTCGCGACGGCGCACATAACCCAGCGCCTTGTTCTCGGCACAGGTGATCACCACATAGCGACGGTCATGCTCGTCCATCAATTCCAGCGCATCGGCCACCGGGGTTTCCGGGCTCACCGACGGCGCGTTGTCCGCCGCATCTTCCGCTTTCACCAACAGCAGACGCTTGAGCGTGCTGTCCTGACCCACAAAGTTGCTGACAAAATCGTCCGCCGGATGCGCCAATAGCGTGTCCGGATGATCGATCTGCAGCAGTTTACCGGCGCGGAAAATCGCGATCTTGTCGCCGAGCTTGATGGCTTCGTCGATGTCATGGCTGACCATGATCACGGTCTTGTTCAGCGCGCGCTGCATCTCGAAGAATTCGTTCTGGATCATCTCGCGGTTGATCGGGTCGACCGCACCGAACGGTTCGTCCATCAACAGCAGCGGCGCGTCAGCGGCCAGTGCACGGATTACGCCGATGCGCTGTTGCTGACCACCGGACAATTCGCGCGGGTAGCGATGCAGATACTGCTTGGGCTCCAGCTTGATCATGCTCATCAATTCGCGGGCGCGGTCGTGGCATTTCTGTTTGTCCCAGCCGAGCAGTTTCGGCACGACGACGATGTTCTCTTCGATGGTCATGTTCGGGAACAGACCGATCTGCTGGATCACGTAACCGATGTTGCGACGCAGAGTCACTTCGTCGAGATCAGTGGTGTCCTCACCGTTGATGAGGATCTTGCCCGAGGTCGGTTTGATCAGGCGGTTGATCATCTTCAGCGTGGTGCTTTTGCCGCAACCCGATGGCCCGAGGAACACACAGATTTCGCCTTCATTGACGGTCAGGCTTACCGAGTCCACGGCTTTGACATCTTTGCCGTTGCTTTGGAAAGTTTTGCTGAGGTTTTGAAGTTCGATCATTTGAGCAGTCCTTTTGGAGTCAACGAGCGTTGCAGCCATTGGAGAAACAGGTCAGCGAAAATGGCCAGAAGACTGACCAGCAGCGCGCCGACGATCAGCATCGACATGTCACTGCGGCTGATGGAAGCAAGGATCAACACACCGAGGCCACCGGCGCCGATGGTCGCGGCGATGGTCATCACGCCGATGTTCATCACCACGGCGGTGCGCACGCCAGCGAGGATCACCGGCACGGCGATCGGCAATTCAACCATGCGCAGGCGCTGGCCGAAGGTCATGCCGATGCCGCGTGCGGCTTCACGAATACCGGGTTCTACGCCGGTGAGGGCGAGGTAGGTGTTGCGCATGATCGGCAGCAATGAATAGAGAAACACGGCGGTGATCGCCGGCATCGGGCCGAGGCCCTGGCCAAATTTGGAGTAGAACGGCAGCAGCAGACCGAAGAGGGCAATCGACGGCACGGTCAACAGCACCGTGGCGCTGGCCTGCAAGGGGCCGGCGAGGGTCGGAAACCGCGTCATCAGAATGCCCAGCGGCACGCCAACGACAATTGCCAGGGTCACGGCGATGCCGACGAGGGTGATGTGCTGCCAGGTCAGGTGCATCACCTGCTGCCAGTCGAGGTGGGAAAAGGCGTTCAAAAATTCCATGACTTTTCCTCCTTAGTTAAGTGGATGCTGGCGCAGGAAATCGGCGGCCACTTTCGATGGGCTTTCGTGATCGACGTCGACCCGCGCGTTGAGCTGGCGCATGGTTTCGTCATCGAACAGTTCGGCCAGCGGCTTGAGTTGCTCGGCCAGTTGCGGGTGCGCGTCGAGGTAGGCCTGACGCACCACCGGCGCCGCGGTGTAGTCGGGGAAGTAATGCTTGTCGTCTTCCAGCAGCTTGAGGCCGAAGGCGTTGAGGCGACCGTCGGTGGTGTAAACCAGGCCGGCGAACACCTGACCGTTGCGCAGCGCGGTGTAGACCAGACCCGCATCCATCTGGCGGATGTTCTTGCGGCTCAGGTTCATGCCGTAAAGGTCGACCATGCCGATCAGGCCGTCGGAGCGGTTGGCAAACTCGGTATCCAGCGCTACCAAGTGATTAGTCTTGGCCTCGGCGCGCAGCACTTCGTTCAACTGGCTGATGTTGTTGATCTGCGGATATTCTTCAGCGACCTTTTTCGGCAGCGCGAGGGCGTAGGTGTTACTGAATTTCGACGGCGTCAGCCAGATCAGGCCTTTTTTTGCGTCGAGTTCTTTCACCCGGGCGTAGGACTGGGCGCTGTCGAGTTTTTCGGTGACATGGTTGTAGGCCACCAGCGACACGCCGGTGTATTCCCAGAGCATGTCCAGTTGTCCGCTTTCGTGGGCGCTGCGGGCGAGGTTGCTGCCCAGACCACCGGTGATCTGCGCGTCATAACCTTTACTGCGCAGGTATTGCGCGGTGATTTCGGCGAGCAGGGTCTGCTCGGTGAAGACCCGGGCGCCGAGGCGGATCACCGGTTTTTCAGCGGCTTGCGCGATGCCCGCGAACAGCAGGACGCAACCTAAGATCAAACAAAGTCGTTTCATATTCATTCCTTCGCAAAAGCCTTAAGACGGGCGCAAACCGCGTTCCAGCCAGAGGCGGCTGGCGAGGGTGACGACGCCATCGAGCAGCAAGGCCAGCAGCGCGGTGCACGCGGCGCCGAGCAGCAGTTGCGGCTGATTGTTCAGGGCGATGCCGGGGAAGATCAGGCTGCCGAGGCTGTTTGCGCCGATCAGGAACGCCAGTGGCGCGGTGCCGACGTTGATTGCCAACGCCACGCGCACACCACCGACAATGATCGGCACCGCGTTGGGCAATTCGACTTTCCACAGCACTTGGCGCGGCGTCATGCCGATGCCGACGGCCGCTTCTTTGAGCGAGCCCTGGACGTTTTTCAGGCCTTCGTAGGTGTTGCGCACAATCGGCAACAAGGAAGCGAGGAATAAAGCGAAGATCGCCGGGCCACTGCCGATGCCGAGGACGCCCAGGGCAATCGCGAGCACGGCCAACGGAGGCACGGTGTTACCGATATTGAAGATCTGCATGAAGCGTTCAGCACGGCCGACCATGGTCGGGCGACTGAGGAAGATGCCGGCAGGGATGCCCACGACAAGGGCAGCCAGCATTGAAGCGAGGACGAGAATCAGATGAGCTTGCAGGTAAAACAACAAATCGTCGCGGTAGTGTTCGATCGTGTTGATGCCGATCCAGTGGACCAGCAGGGCCAGGAGCGCGATCACCACCGCACCTCCCATCAGCCCTTTGCCATAGCGGATAGCCACAGGCGGACTCCTTTTTTTGTAGTCGGCGAACGCTCTCCCGTGTGGCATGCCAAGCCTTGGCTGCCGGGAGTGAACGTTCGCGAGAAGCAGCTCCCTCAGCACCGGCAAAAAGCGGTCTGAAAGCGAGCCATGAGCGCAGCCTCGTCAGGCTAACTTGCTGATTTTTCAGCCCCTGACGAAAATTCGTAACAGGGGATGGACGTCTCCGTGCTTTAAAAGGTTCCCACATAAGATGCCATCTGGCCACCGGTAGGAGCTGCCGAAGGCTGCGATCTTTTGACTTTGTTCTAGAGCAACAGATCAAAAGATCACAGCCTGCGGCAGCTCCTGCGGGGTTTTGCGGGTCCGAGGGACGGTGGTTCGGCGGTTACTTTTTAAGCTATACTCGCCGCCCTTTTTTGAATCACCGCCAGGCGATTTCCCATGACCAACCAGGCCGCCGAAGTCGCGAAACGCCGCACTTTCGCCATTATTTCCCACCCCGATGCCGGTAAAACCACGATCACCGAAAAGCTCCTGTTGATGGGCAAGGCGATTGCAGTGGCCGGTACGGTGAAATCCCGTAAATCCGATCGCCATGCGACATCCGACTGGATGGAGATGGAGAAGCAGCGGGGTATTTCCATTACCACGTCGGTCATGCAGTTCCCGTATCGCGAACACATGATCAACCTGCTCGACACCCCGGGCCACGAAGACTTCTCCGAAGATACCTACCGCACCCTGACCGCGGTGGACTCGGCATTGATGGTCCTCGACGGCGGTAAAGGTGTCGAGCCACGGACCATCGCGCTGATGGATGTCTGCCGTCTGCGTGACACGCCGATCGTCAGCTTCATCAACAAACTCGACCGTGACATCCGCGACCCGATCGAACTGCTCGACGAAATCGAAGCCGTTCTGAAGATCAAGGCGGCGCCGATCACCTGGCCGATCGGTTGCTACCGCGACTTCAAAGGCGTGTACCACCTGGCCGACGACTACATCATTGTTTACACCGCCGGTCATGGTCACGAGCGCACCGAAACCAAGATCATCGAAAAGCTCGATTCGGACGAGGCGCGCGCGCACCTGGGCGACGAGTACGAGCGTTTCATCGAGCAGTTGGAACTGGTTCAAGGCGCCTGCCACGAATTCAACCAGCAGGAATTCCTCGACGGTCAGCTGACCCCGGTGTTCTTCGGTACGGCTTTGGGCAACTTCGGTGTTGATCACGTACTCGACGCCGTTGTCGATTGGGCGCCGCGCCCGCTGGCCCGTGTGGCCAACGAGCGTACCGTCGAGCCGGTCGAAGAGAAGTTCTCGGGCTTCATCTTCAAGATCCAGGCGAACATGGACCCGAAACACCGTGACCGCATCGCCTTCATGCGTATCTGCTCCGGCAAGTACGAAAAAGGCATGAAGATGCGCCACGTGCGCACCGGCAAGGACGTGCGCATCGGCGACGCCCTGACGTTCTTCTCCTCCGAGCGTGAGCAGCTGGAAGAAGCGTTCGCCGGCGACATCATCGGTCTGCACAACCACGGCACCATCCAGATCGGCGACACCTTCAGCGAAGGCGAAACCCTTGGTTTCACCGGCATTCCGCACTTCGCCCCGGAACTGTTCCGTCGCGTACGCCTGCGTGATCCGCTGAAATCCAAGCAACTGCGTCAGGGCCTGCAACAACTGGCCGAAGAAGGCGCAACGCAAGTGTTCTTCCCGGAGCGCAGCAACGACATCATTCTGGGCGCCGTCGGTGTGCTGCAGTTCGACGTGGTCGCCAGCCGTTTGAAGGAGGAATACAAGGTTGAGTGCTCGTATGAGCCGATCACTGTGTACTCCGCTCGTTGGATTGAGTGCAGCGACAAGAAGAAGCTTGAGGAATTCTCCAACAAGGCGGTGGAAAACCTTGCAGTCGACGGCGGTGGTCACCTGACCTACCTCGCCCCGACGCGGGTTAACCTGGCGTTGATGGAAGAGCGCTGGCCGGATGTGAAATTCCGTGCGACGCGTGAGCATCACTAAGTAGAAGTCACTGCATTTCGCGACGTTGAACGTTGAGTAGTGCTGGTGCGAAAGAAGCCCCACAGGCATTTGCCTGTGGGGCTTTTTTGCTTTCTGGCTTAGTTGTCCACTGTCAGGTCTGACAGTAGACGCTGGTTTTGCGAGGACGTTAGATGAGTGAACGGCGCCGTCGCCGATCATGCAGAAGGGATTGCTGATGACCCGTCAAACCGCATCGAATACGCAGGGGGAGCTTTGGGCAAAAAATGAGCAAGGCAGTCAAATATTCGAAGCCCAGGACCTACAGTTTTTGCAACCGGACTCTACCGCGATTTGGGTGGGGGGCGAGGTCAATGGAAGCTTTGACCAGCGCCTGCACTTTTACATTCCCAAGAAGTATTGGTTGGCAGGGGTTCACCCAATCAATCTCGATAAAGACACCGAAGCTTATTACAACGATCAGTTCGGCAAGACCTGGACGACGCAGCCTGGCGGCGAGCTCACGATCCTGCAGATTGATCTGGCCATGGAAACAGTGATCATTAAATTTGAGTTCGTCACAAAAAAAACGTCGATGATGGGGATTGCCTAACGTTAGCCGGTTCAGGCTGGCTTAAAGGCTTCACGACCGACCCCTCACCTGCCAGCGCTACTTATCTTCAAACATTAAGAAACGCGAAAAATCCGGCTTAGTTGTCATCGCTATTAACGCTATTCAAAACCGGTCTTTCATCGCCCGGCATTTTCTCCATTCCCTTAGCGTCCTATCTGGTGAACCCGGCTGATCGGAACTAGATTTCACACAGCACCAGTCAGGCACGTATGTCTCACCTGCAAAAGGATGGAGTCGGTTATGAAGAGCAGATTGCTACGCGTTTTATTGCTGTTGAAAGTGATGGTGATGCTGTCCCTCGGCACCGCGACGGCCTGGGCCGAGTGCGAGGATCACGATTCTCAGGCGTTCAACGGGCAGGTCGGGCACAGCTCGATGATGCTCGCCAAGTCGGAGTCCGAACCGGGTGACCAGGATCAGGGCGGCAGCGCCGATGATGACGACTCGACCACCGACGAGCCGGACACTGATGATCCGGACGAAGGCGACAGCCAGACGTAGATCAAAGATCAAATAAACCCCTGGTTGCGATATCCCTGTAGGAGCTGCGGCACGCTGCGATCTTTTGATCTGGATTTTATCAATAAGAATCTAAAGATCGCAGCGTGCCGCAGCTCCTACAGTTTTAACAACGACTGCCGCGAGCGAGAGCCCGCAAAGTCTGAGCCGACAGCCAAAAGAAAACCCCTTGCGCCTCGACTGATGCGCAGTCGATGCAGAAGGGGTTTGCTCACACTTCAACCCTGGATAAACACGACCCCTGTAGGAGCTGCGGCACGCTGCGATCTTTTGATCTTGAATCTGAAAATCAAAAGATCGCAGCCTCGTTTCACTCGACAGCTCCTACAGGTTTTGTGTCGGTCTCCAGTTTTGCTTACGCCGCGCCGTCGAGGAATTGCTCGGCGTAGTGGCAAGCCACCTGCCGGCTGTCGAGCTGGCGCAACAACGGCTCTTCAGTGCTGCAACGCTCGGTCGCGTACGGGCAGCGCTTGTGGAAAGCACAGCCGGGCGGCGGATTGAGCGGGTTGGGGAGTTCGCCGACAATCTTGATTTTCGGCTTGTTCGGGTCCGGGTGAATGGTCGGGGTCGCCGACAACAGCGCCTGGGTGTACGGGTGCAGCGGACGCTCGTAGATGTCGTTTTTCGGACCCAGTTCCACCGGGCGACCGAGGTACATCACCATCACGTCATCGGCCACGTGCTGCACCACCGCGAGGTTGTGCGAAATGAACACGTAAGCGGTGTTGAACTCCTGCTGCAGATCCATGAACAGGTTGAGCACCTGCGCCTGAATCGACACGTCCAGTGCCGAGGTCGGTTCATCTGCCACCAGCACTTTCGGTTGCAGCATCATTGCGCGCGCCAGGGCGATACGCTGGCGCTGACCGCCGGAGAACATGTGCGGATAACGCTGATAGTGCTCAGGACGTAAGCCAACCTGCTTCATCATCGCCTGGACTTTCTCGCGACGTTCGGCAGCGCTCAGGTTGGTGTTGATCAGCAGCGGCTCGCCGAGCTGGTCACCGACTTTCTGCCGTGGGTTCAACGACGCGTACGGGCTTTGAAAGACCATTTGCACGTCTTTGCGCAGTTGCTTGCGCTGGGCCTTGTCGGCGCCGGCGACTTCCTGGCCGGCGATTTTCAACGAGCCGGACGACGGGTCTTCGATCAGCGTCAACGCGCGGGCGAGGGTGGATTTACCGCAGCCCGATTCACCAACAACGGCGAGGGTCTTGCCGGCTTCCAGTTCGAACGACACGCCGTTCAGTGCGCGCACGGTCGCGTGGCCCTTGAACAGGCCACGGGAGACTTCATAGTGACGGGTCAGGTCGCGGGCGGTAAGTACGACGGCCATTACGCCACCTCCTGGTTCAGCGGGAAGAAGCAGCGGGCGAGGCTGTGGGCTTTCGGATCAAGGCCTGGACGCTGCGCACGGCAGCTGTCCTGCACGTACGGGCAGCGCGGCGACAGCAGGCAACCCTGCGGACGGTCGTAACGGCCCGGAACGATGCCCGGCAGGGTCGACAGACGTGCGGCGCCGAGGCTGTGCTCGGGAATCGCCTTGAGCAGCGCTTCGCTGTACGGGTGCGCCGGGATGTCGAACAGTTGCGGTACCTGACCGACTTCAACGGCTTGCCCTGCGTACATCACGCAGACGCGCTGGGCGGTTTCAGCCACGACCGCGAGGTCGTGCGTGATCAGCACCAGGCCCATGTTCTGTTCTTTCTGCAACGCCAGCAGCAGATCCATGATCTGCGCCTGAATCGTTACGTCCAGAGCAGTGGTCGGTTCGTCGGCGATCAGCAGTTTCGGTTCGCCGGCAATCGCCATGGCGATCGCAACGCGCTGGCTCATACCGCCGGACAGTTGATGCGGGTAGGCGTCCATACGGCTGGCAGCGCCCGGGATTTCGACTTTTTCCAGCAGTTCGATCGCACGTTTACGCGCCTGCTTGCCGGACATTTTCAGGTGCAGGCGCAGCACTTCTTCGATCTGGAAACCGACGGTGTAGCTCGGGTTCAGCGCGGTCATCGGGTCCTGAAAAACCATCGACAGGTCTTTGCCGACGATCTGCCGACGCTGACGATTGCTCAGCTTGAGCATGTCTTTGCCGTCAAAGCTGAGCGAGTCGGCGGTGACGATGCCGGGATGCTCGATCAGGCCCATCAGCGCCATCATGGTCACGGATTTACCCGAACCCGACTCGCCGACGATGGCCAGTACTTCGCCTTTGTCGACTTTCAGGTCGAGGCCGTCGACCACCGGGGTCGCGGTCTTGTCGCCGAAGCGAACGTTGAGATTCTTGATTTCTAGCAGTGACATGGGAATCTCCTCAGGCGGCGTTCTTGAGTTTCGGGTCCAGCGCATCGCGCAGACCGTCGCCCATCAAGTTGATTGCCAGCACGCTGAGCAAAATGGTCAAACCAGGCAGGCTCACCACCCACCAGGCGCGTTCGATGTAGTCGCGGGCCGAAGCGAGCATGGTGCCCCACTCAGGGGTTGGCGGTTGTACGCCAAGGCCGAGGAAGCCCAGTGCGGCGGCATCGAGAATCGCCGAGGAGAAACTCAAGGTCGCTTGAACGATCAGCGGCGCCATGCAGTTCGGCAGCACGGTGATGAACATCAGGCGTGGCAGACCGGCACCGGCCAGGCGCGCGGCGGTCACGTAGTCGCGGTTCAGTTCGCCCATCACCGCGGCACGGGTCAGACGCACGTAGGACGGCAGCGAAACCACAGCAATGGCGATCACGGTGTTGATCAGGCCAGGGCCGAGGATGGCGACAATCGCCACAGCCAGCAGCAGCGATGGCAGGGCCAGCATGATGTCCATCAGACGCATGATGGTCGGGCCGATCATCTTCGGAAAGAAACCGGCGAACAGACCCAGCAGAATCCCCGGAATCAGCGACATCACCACCGAAGACAAGCCGATCAGCAGCGACAGGCGCGAGCCCTGGATCAGACGCGACAGCAGGTCGCGACCGAGTTCATCGGTACCGAGCAGGAACTGCATCTGCCCGCCTTCGAGCCACGCCGGTGGCGTCAGCAGGAAGTCGCGGTATTGCTCGCTCGGGTTATGCGGTGCCACCCAAGGGGCGAACAGCGCGCAGAAAATCACCAGCAACATGAACAGCAGGCCGGCAACCGCGCCTTTGTTCTTCGAGAAGGCTTGCCAGAATTCTTTGTACGGCGACGGGTACAGCAGGCTTTGATCCGCGTTGGTGGCGGAAGTCGCTACTGAGGAAGTTGGAGTGCTCATTGGATTGGACCTCAGCGCTGATGACGGATGCGTGGGTTGGCAAAGCCGTAGAGGATGTCCACTACGAAGTTGACCAGAATCACCAGGCAGGCGATTAACAGGATGCCGTTTTGCACAACCGGATAGTCCCGGGCGCCGATGGCTTCGATCAGCCATTTACCGATGCCGGGCCAGGAGAAAATGGTTTCGGTCAGGACGGCACCCGCCAGCAGGGTGCCGACTTGCAGGCCGACCACGGTGAGTACCGGAATCAGCGCGTTACGCAGACCGTGGACGAACACCACGCGCGACGGCGACAGGCCTTTGGCCTTGGCAGTGCGGATGTAGTCTTCGCGCAGCACTTCGAGCATCGACGAACGGGTCATCCGCGCGATCACTGCCAGCGGGATGGTGCCGAGCACGATGGCTGGCAGGATCAGGTGATGCAGCGCATCGAAGAACGCACCGACGTCATCGGCCAGCAGCGTGTCGATCAGCATGAAACCGGTGCGCGGCTCGATGTCGTAGAGCAGGTCGATGCGCCCGGAGACCGGCGTCCAGCCCAGGCTCACCGAGAAGAACATGATGAGGATCAGGCCCCACCAGAAGATCGGCATCGAATACCCCGCCAGGGAGATGCCCATCACCCCGTGGTCGAACAGGGATCCTCGCTTGAGTGCCGCAATCACCCCGGCCAGAAGCCCGAGAATGCCGGCAAACAGCAGGGCGGCCATGGACAGTTCCAGGGTCGCCGGGAAAAGGGAGGTGAACTCGGTCCATACGCTCTCACGCGTACGCAGGGATTCGCCGAGATCGCCGTGGGCCAGTTTGCCGATGTAGTCCAGATACTGGGCATACAGCGGCTTGTTCAGACCTAGGCGTTCCATTGCCTGAGCGTGCATTTCGGGGTCGACCCGACGTTCGCCCATCATCACTTCCACGGGGTCGCCAGGGATCATGCGAATCAACGCGAAGGTCAGCAAGGTGATGCCGAAAAACGTGGGGATCAACAACCCCAGTCGGCGGGCAATAAAACTAAACATCTTGTGTGGTACCTCATCAGCCGGTTAGGCGTGCCCGGCTTCCCTGGGGTCAGGGAGGCCGGGAGTTTCTTATCTACTTCACCTGGGTGGTGGCGAAGTTATTAGTGGTGAGAGGGCTGATGTGATAGCCCTCTACATTCTTGCGCATTGCGGTAAACATCCTGGTGTGGGCCATGCTGATCCATGGCTGGTCCTGATTAAACAGCACTTGTGCCTGTTCGTAGAGCGCGGCGCGTTCGGCCGGATCTACTTTAGCCCGTGCTTCATCCAGCAGTGTCTGGAATTTCTCGTTGCACCAGCGTGCATAGTTCTCGCCGTTCTTGGCCGCTTCACAACTGAGCATAGGCGTCAGGAAGTTATCCGGGTCACCGTTGTCGCCCGCCCATCCGGCCGACACCATGTCGTGTTCGCCGGCCTTGGCGCGTTTAAGCATCTCGCCCCATTCCATCACGCGGATGTCGACCTTGATCCCGACTTTCGCCAGGTCAGCCTGCATCATCTGCGCGCCGAGCATCGGATTCGGGTTGGTCGGGCCGCCGCCGTTGCGGGTAAACAGGGTAAACACGGTGCCGTCAGGAACCCCGGCTTCCTTGAGCAGGGCACGGGCCTTGTCGAGGTCGCGTGGCGGGTTTTTCAGGTCGTGGTTGTAACCCAGCAGCGTGTCCGGGTACGGGTTGACCGCAACGGTTGCATTGCCCGGGCCAAACAGAGCGTTGACGTAAGCCGCTTTGTCGAAAGCGATATCGATCGCCTTACGCACGCGCACGTCGCTCATGTATTTGTGCTGAGTGTTCATGGCGATGTACGAAACGGTCATGGCGTTCAGTTCATCGACCTTGAGCTTGTCGTCTTTCTTGATGCTCGGGATGTCATCCGGTTTCGGGTACAGCGCGATCTGGCACTCGTTGGCCTTGAGCTTCTGCAGGCGCACGTTGTTGTCGGTGGCGATCGCCAGGATCAGCGCATCGGCCGGTGGCTTGCCACGGAAGTACTCAGGGTTGGCCTTGAAGCGCACCTGTGCATCCTTGGCGTAACGCTGGAAGATGAACGGGCCGGTGCCGATCGGCTTGTTATTCAGGTCGCCAGCCTTGTTGGCCTTGAGCAACTGGTCGGCGTATTCAGCGGAATAGATGGCCGTGAACGGCATGGCGACGTCGGCGAGGAACGGTGCTTCGCGACGCGTCAGGGTGAACTTGACGGTGCTGTCGTCGACTTTCTCGACGCTTTTGAGCAGTTCCTTGAAGCCCATGCTTTCAAAGTATGGGAAGCCCACGCTCGACAGTTTGTGCCACGGGTGATTCGGGTCCAGCTGACGCTGGAAGCTCCAGACCACGTCGTCGGCGTTCATGTCGCGCGTCGGCTTGAAGTATTCGGTGGTGTGAAACTTGACGCCTTGGCGCAGGTGGAACGTGTAGGTCAGGCCGTCTTCACTGATGTCCCAGGTGTCTGCCAGCGCCGGTACGATCTCCGTGGTGCCGGGCTTGAAGTCGACCAGACGATTGAAGATGGTTTCGGCCACCGCATCGGCAGTGACTGCAGTTGTGTACTGGACCATATCGAAGCCTTCCGGGCTGGCTTCGGTGCAGACCACCAAGGGTTTGGCCGAGACGCCCAGGGCGGCACTCAGCAAGGCGGCAGCGATGGCCGCACGTAGGGGAAGCATTTTCATCGATAACCCTCTGCAATCGGTTGAAGACAAAAAACCGCACGGCCGACTCTTCATGAGTCAGCCGACGGTTGGCGTTTTTACAGGATGTTGAACGGGATAGTGGTCACGAGACGGAACTCGTTGATGCTGCCGTCAGCCTGGTTTTCGCTGGCGCGGTGGGTGGTGTAGGTCGCGCGGATAGTGGTGGCCTTGAGCGGGCCGCTCTGCACGGCGTACGAAGAGCCGATGCCGTATTCGTAATGGTGTTCGCCGTCCATGCTGCGCACGTCATAAGCGGTACCGACGTAGTGAGTACCGTCGATGCCCCAGCCGCGAGCGCTGTAGGCGTTGAACTTCAGGCCCGGAATGCCGTACTCGGCCATGTTGATGCCGTAGGCGATCTGGAAGGATTTCTCGTTCGGTCCGTTGAAGTCCGACAGCAGGGAGTTGGCCAGGTAGATGCCGTTGGTTTCGTGCAGGTAGTCGAAGTACTCGTTACCGTTCACTTCCTGGTACGAGAAGGTCAGGGTGTGTGCCTGGTGAGTCAGACCGAACGACAGCGAGTAGGTGTCGTTGTCGATCTCACCCATCAACTTTTTGCCTTCGTCGACGGTCTTGTAGTAGTTCAGGCCGGTGGTCAGGCTCAGTACCGAGCTGTCACCCAGTTCGTGGGTGGCGCCGAAGTAGTACTGGTTCCAGAAATCTTCAGCCTGGGTCGCGTAGAGGCTGGTTTTCAGGCTCTTGAGCGGCTGATAGTTCACGCCTGCAGTGTTGACGTGGTCGGTTTCGACACCGGTGTTGCTGTATTCGGTGCGGAATTTCGACAGGCTCTGTTCGGTACGTGGCGACACGCGGTCGAAGGTTGCGAGGTCGAACGACAGGTTGTCGAATTCTTCACTGTGGATCGCCACACCCTCGAAGCTCGAAGGCAGCGGACGGTTGCCGATAACGTCGACGATCGGGCTGCTGAAGTTCATGCGGCCGGCGGTCAGGGTGGTGTTGGAGATACGCGCCTTGACGTTGGCCAGACCCAGTTTGCTCCATTGATCGACGGCGTCGCCGTTGGAGTGGGCGAGGGTGCGGTTGGAGCCGCCCTTGATGTCTTCGCGGCTGCGATCCAGTGCGATGGCGTTGTAAGCCGCGACTTCGGTGCTGATCCCCACGGTGCCTTGGGTGAAGCCCGAGGTGTAGTTGAGGATGGTGCCCTGAACCCAGTTGATCCGGCGCGAGCCGGTCAGGGTTTCGCCGTGGCGTTCATAGCTGAAAGTGCCGCCGCGCTGTTTGTCTTCGTTGGCGTACCAGTTACGGGTCGAACCCGACAGGCTCTGGCCATCGATGAAACCCTTGGCTTCGGATTGGGCGCTGGTGCTGGCCAGTTGCGTCGGAATGAAGTCCTGGCTGACGCTTTCAGCATGGGCCCCGGCGGTGATGCTGCTGATGGCCAGGGCCAGTATCGCGGTGCTGCTCAGTTTCATGGGTGAAGCTCCTTTACTTTCTTTTTATGCCGGCTTTTTTGGGTTGGCCGGTTATTGGTTTAGAACTCATTCACACATCGCAAACGTTTGCAGAAGGCCGGATGGGCGAATTTCGGCAAAGCGCTTGCGTGAGGGGGTAGACAGCCCCCTCAGCGTTGCGGCTAATCGGTTGGTTTAATCGATACTGACACCCGAGAAAACGTTGCGACCGAACGGGCTGACTTTGAACCCTTCGATTTTCGTGCTCAGCGGCTGGTTGACCGTCGAGTGGGCGACAGGCGTGATCGGCACTTGCTGTTTAAGCAATTGCTGGGCCTGTTTATAGAGCACGGTGCGCTGGTCACGGTCGGTAACGACCTTGGCCTCTTTGATCAGCTTGTCGTAAGCCGGATCGCACCACATGGAATAGTTGTTGCCGCCAATGGCATCGCAGCTGTACAGCGTGCCCAGCCAGTTGTCCGGATCACCATTGTCACCGGTCCAGCCGATCAGGCTGATGTCGTGCTCGCCATTCTTGGTGCGCTTGATGTACTCGCCCCATTCATAGCTGACGATCTTCACTTTCAGACCGATCTTGGCCCAGTCCGCCTGAAGCATTTCGGCCATCAACTTGGCGTTCGGGTTGTACGGGCGCTGCACCGGCATCGCCCACAGGGTGATTTCCGTGCCTTCCTTGACGCCGGCAGCCTTGAGCAGCTCTTTGGCCTTTTCCGGGTTGTAGGCGGCGTCTTTGATGGTGTCGTCGTAGGACCACTGAGTCGGTGGCATGGCGTTGACGGCCAACTGACCGGCGCCTTGATAAACCGCGTTGAGAATCCCCTGTTTATTCACCGCCATGTCCAGCGCCTGGCGCACTTCGAGTTGGTCGAAAGGTTTGTGCCGGACGTTGTAGGCGATGTAGCCGAGGTTGAAACCCGGCTTGGAGATCAGTTGCAGTTTTGGATCGTTCTTCAACGCTTCTACATCGGCCGGGCGCGGATGCAGAGTGATCTGGCACTCGCCGGCCTTGAGCTTCTGCACGCGCACCGAAGCGTCGGTGTTGATGGCGAAGATCAGGTTGTCGAGTTTGACCCGGCTCGGGTCCCAGTACTGCTTGTTGCCGGTGAAGCGGATGTTCGAGTCTTTCTGATAACTCTTGAACACGAACGGCCCGGTGCCGATCGGCTTCTGGTTGATGTCGCTCGGTTTGCCATCGGCCAGCAGTTTGTCGGCGTATTCGGCGGACAGAACGGCGGCGAAGCTCATGGCGAGGTTCTGGATGAACGCGGCGTCGACGCTGTTGAGCGTGAACTCCACGGTCAGCGGCCCGGTCTTCTCGACCTTGGCGATGTTCTTGTTCAGGCTCATCCCGTTGAAATACGGGAACTCGGTGGGATAGGCCTTACGGAATGGCTGCTGTGGATCAAGCATGCGATTAAACGTGAACAACACGTCGTCCGCGTTGAAGTCGCGGGTCGGCTTGAAGTACGGCGTTGTATGAAATTTCACACCTTCACGCAGGTGAAAGGTGTACTTGAGACCGTCCTCGGAAATGTCCCACTTGGTTGCCAGACCCGGGACGACATTGGTCGCGCCTTTTTCGAACTCGACCAGACGGTTGTAGATCGGTTCGGCGGCGTCGTTGTCGGTCGCGGTGGTGTATTGCGCGGTATCAAAACCCGCCGGGCTGCCTTCGGAACAGAACACCAGGCTTTTGCTGGCGGCGAAACTGGCGGACGAGACGGCCAACAGACCGGCGCCCAGCAATGCGGAAAAAACCAAGGTATGGCGCATGACGCTCCCTCTTTTTTTAGTGTTGTGCAATGCGCCGCGTCTCGTCCTGAAACGTTGTGGTCGCATTGAGCTCAATCCAATACGTACAGCAAACCGTTGGCCCACGCAGGCACTGGTCAGAACCCGACGGTAGGGGCCGCGGGACTGGCAGTAAATGCGTAAAAGCCTGAAAACCTCGTAGGAAAAGTCGACGCGCCTAGACCGTTGCAGTCACCCGCAGTGGAATTGGCTGTAAGAAAATTCCTAACTTCCCGGCAGGTAAAACAGCGGCGACGTCATGAACGTCGCCGCTGTGATGCCTTATTTGCTGACGCTGACGCCGTAGAAGGAGTTCAAGCCGAATGGGCTGATCTTGAAATCCTGCACGTTGGCGCGCATGGGTTGGTACACCGTCGAGTGAGCGATAGGTGTCATCGGGACTGCATCTTTGAGGACGTGTTGCGCCTCTTTGTACAGTTCGGTGCGCTTGCCTTGGTCGGTTGTGCGCTTGGCTTCTTTGACGAGGCCGTCGAACTTCTTGTCGCACCACTTGGAGAAGTTGTTGCCGCTGAGCGAGTCGCAGCCGAACAGCACGTTCAGCCAGTTGTCCGGATCACCATTGTCACCGCTCCAGCCAATGAGCATGGCCTGGTTCTCGCCACCTTTGGAGCGCTTGATGTACTCGCCCCACTCATAGCTGGTGATCTTCACTTTCAAGCCGATCTTGGCCCAGTCGGACTGGAGCATTTCGGCCATCAGTTTGGCGTTCGGGTTGTATGGACGCTGAACCGGCATCGCCCACAGAACGATTTCGGTACCTTCCTTGACGCCGGCTTCCTTGAGCAGCTGCTTGGCTTTCTCAGGGTCGTACTTGGCATCTTTGATGGTGGTGTCGTAAGACCACTGGGTTGGCGGCATGGCGTTGACCGCCAGTTGGCCCGCGCCCTGGTAAACCGAATCGATGATCTGTGGCTTGTTCACGGCCATGTCCAGCGCCTGACGTACACGCAGGTCAGCCAGCGGGTTTGGCTCGTTGCTGTCCTTGACCTTGTCCATCACGTTATAGGCGATGTAGCCGAGGTTGAAGCCCGCCTGATCAGGCATCTTCAGGGACTTGTCTTCTTTCAGCGCTTTCAGGTCGGCCGGACGCGGGAACAGGGTGACCTGGCACTCGTTCTTTTTCAGCTTCTGGATACGTACCGACGGGTCGGTGGTGATAGCGAAGATCAGGTTGTCGATCTTCACGTCATCCGGCTTCCAGTAATCCTTGTTGCCGGTGTAACGGATGTTGGAGTCTTTCTGGTAGCTCTTGAACACGAACGGACCAGTGCCGATCGGCTTCTGGTTGATGTCGGCGGCTTTGCCTTCCTTGAGCAACTGAGCCGCGTACTCGGCGGACTGCACGGAAGCGAAGCTCATGGCCATGTTCTGGATGAACGCCGCGTCGACTTCTTTCAGGGTGAACTTGACGGTGTGGTCGTCGACTTTATCGATCTTGGTGATGTTGGTGTCCATCCCCATGTCGGTGAAGTACGGGAATTCGGTCGGGTACGCCTTACGGAACGGGTCATCCTTGTTAATCATGCGATTGAAGGTGAACAGCACGTCGTCGGCGTTGAACTCACGAGTCGGCTTGAAATACGGGGTGGTGTGAAACTTGACGCCTTCGCGCAGGTGGAAGGTGTACGTCAGCCCATCATCGGAAATGTCCCACTTGGTCGCCAGACCAGGAATCACGGCGGTGCCGCCGCGCTCAAACTGGGTCAGACGGTTGAACATGGTTTCAGCTGAGGCGTCGAAGTCGGTTCCGGTGGTGTACTGGCCCGGGTCGAAACCGGCCGGGCTGCCTTCGGAGCAGAACACCAGGTTAGTCGCAGCGGATGCGAAAGGTGCGGAGGCTAACAAGCCTGCGCCGACTAGAAACGGAATGACCGCGTGTTTAAGCATGTTGGCCTCATGATTTGTTGTCATTTTTTAGTTGTGAGGTACGACCTCGTGAGTCGTGCCTGCGGATACTTATGCAGGGGCCATACCCATTGCAAGATCCAGAGTGTGAGCGAGCGTTAAACGGTGGCACGTACGTACCTTAATGTCGCATCTGTATAACTTTTGACGCATTTGACCGTTTGCGCGTGGTTTTTACGGTGCAAACGAAGCCCCAAAACGGTGCGCCGGTCACGTTGTGCGCGCCGCGTTGGGGCTTGGTGTTACTTATTTATACCCACACCGTAGAAGGGGGTTAGACCGAACGGGCTGATCCGGAAGTCAGTAACTTCCTTGCGCAGTGGCTGGAACACCGTGGAGTTGGCGATCGGGGTGATCGGCACCTGCTGTTTAAGAATCAACTGGGCCTGTTGATACAGTTTTACCCGCTGCGTCTTGTCGGTGGAGACTTTGGCCTGCTGCACCAGCTTGTCGTAGGCCGGGTCGCACCATTTGGCGTAGTTGCTGCCTTTCACCGCCGCGCAGCTGTAGAGCACGCCGAGCCAGTTGTCCGGGTCACCGTTGTCACCGGTCCAACCATAGATCATCGCGTCGTGTTCGCCATTTTTTGCACGCTTGATGTACTCGCCCCATTCATAGCTGACGATGTTGGCCTTGATGCCGATTTTCTCCCAGTCCTGCTGGATCATCTGCGCTGACATCCGCGCATTCGGGTTCGAGGCGCGCTGCACCGTCATTGCCCAGAGGTTGATGGTTGTACCCGGTGCAACCCCTGCTTCTTTAAGTAGCACCCGCGCTTTGACCGGATCGTAAGGGGCGTCCTTGATATTCGGGTCATACGACCATTGCGCCGGCGGCAAGGCGTTTTGCGCCAGCTGGCCGGCACTCTGGTAGACGGCTTTGATGATCGCCGGTTTGTCGATGGCCATGTCCAGCGCCTGCCGCACTTTAAGCTGGTCGAGGGGTGCGTGGGTGGTGTTGTAGGCGAGGAAGCCGAGGTTGAATCCGGCCTGTTTGAGCACGCGCAGGTTCGGGTCTTTTTCCATCACTTCGATGTCGGCCGGGCGTGGGTAGCCGCTGACCTGGCATTCGCCGGCCTTGAGCTTTTGAAGGCGCACGGCGGCGTCCGGGGTGATCGAGAAGATCAGGTTATCGATTTTGACGTCTTCGGGTTTCCAGTAGGCCTTGTTGGCGGTGTAGCGGATTTGTGAATCCTTCTGGTAGCGCTTGAACACGAACGGGCCGGTGCCGACCGGTTTCTGGTTGAGGTCGGCGGCTTTGCCTTCCTTCAGCAGTTGGGCGGCGTATTCGGCCGATTGCACCGAGGCGAAGCTCATGGCGAGGTTTTGCACGAACGCGGCGTCGACGTTGTTGAGGTTGAAGCGCACGGTCTGGTCATCGAGTTTTTCGACCGATTTGATTGTGGTGTTCAGGCCCATGTCGGTGAAGTACGGGGATTCGGCCGGGTAGGCCTTGCGGAAGGCGTTGTCCGGGTCGAGCAGGCGCTGGAAGGTGAAGAGGACGTCGTCGGCGTTGAAGTCGCGGGTGGGTTTGAAGTAGTCGGTGGTGTGGAATTTTACGTTTTGGCGCAGGTGGAAGGTGTATTGCAGGCCGTCCGGGGAGACGTCCCATTTTGTTGCCAGGCCGGGTTCGATGTCGGTGCCGCCGCGCTGGAATTGGGTGAGGCGGTTGAAGACGGTTTCGGCGGAGGCGTCGAAGTCGGTGCCGCTGGTGTATTGGCTGGGGTCGAAGCCGGCCGGGCTGGCTTCGGAGCAGTAGACCAGGGTGGTGGCGGCGTTTGCCAGTGGGGCGGTTGTGGCCAGGGCCAGGGAGATCAGGAGCGGTTTTAGGGTGGATCTTGGCATGGAATCCCCGGGGAAATTGGAGGTGGTGGTTTTTTTAGGGTAGCGGGGATTTGGGGGGCTTCGGAAATATCGTTTTTCCTGTTGGAGTGTCTATCTCGGTATATGTGGCTGGTTTTGTTGGGGTATATCCGTTGCTGCGGTAACGGCCGCTTAGGGTTCCGCCCTTACGGCGGGTCACTTTTTCCAGACGCCGAAAAAGTAACCAAAAAGGCTTGCTCCTACGTGCGGCCCGCTCGCTAAAGCTCGGGGTTCCTTCGCTCCGGGATCGATCCGGGGGGCAGCGCCTACGGTTTGCTTCGCTGCACCTCCTCTCGCTGTGTTTGGCTTCGCCAAACGGTCGCTGCGCTCCCACCCCCGGATCAATCCCTCCGCTCAGCCTTCCGACGTCGCCCGTGGATCAAGAGCTGCAGCCGAGCTAACGCTCATCCTGCGAGTGGTGCGGCTGCGCCGCGAGTTTCATGTAGGAGCTGCCGCAGGCTGCGATCTTTTGATCTTGCTTCTGGTGTTGAATGATCAACGTCAAAAGATCGCAGCCTTCGGCAGCTCCTACAGGGGTGGGGTGTTTAAAAGTGTTGTGAAATTGGGGAACCTTCCCACAAGGTTTTCAGGTTGTCCGTCGGACGTGGGCTCTCTAGGCTCTGGGTGTCGCTGAATGTTCAGTGATCGGGTGTGAGAACCCGCCGAGCTTGAAACTAGCACCAGTAAGACCATAATTGCGGCCGGCTTATTAGCTGTCGCAATGCCTTATGGCGGCTGTGTGCGGGCAGACTTCGGTCTGGCCGGTTTTCTGCTCACCGGTTTCTCACTCCGCACATAGCTGCCACCCTTTGCCACGTGAGAAATGGCTGAGGGCGGCTCGAATGACGAGCAGATTTTTATGAAAGATCAAATTGTCCCCGATCCACCCCTCGAATCCACAACCCCGCTCGAAGACGCCATCCGCGCCGACGATCAGATCAAAAACCGCGAAGCGATAAAACGCGCCCTCGACTTCTACCTCAGCCCCGAACCCAGTAAACCGCGTCTACCCAGCACGATGTTCCTCGTCCATCCGAACATCGACACGGAAAGTCTGCTCGCGCATGCCTGCGAGTCACTCGCTTAGGCGAATGTCATGGCAGGCGATTTCGCTGATCAGCTCAGCCGTCCGCAACGCAGCACGGCGCTGGCGATTCAGCAGATTGTGATGCTGGCGGAGCTTGCCGTGAACCGGGCGCTGGATCGGGTTGATCCGCAGGCTTGATACCGCGTTATCGTTCATCGCGAGCAGGCTCACTCCTACAATTGGAATGCATTCCTCTGTAGGAGTGAGCCTGCTCGCGATGAGGGCAAATCATTCCCCCCAAAATTCGGACACAAAAAAACCGGCGACCCTTCACGGATCGCCCGTCTTTCATTCAGCCCACGTCAAATCACTGCATCAACACTTCAATCGAACCATCAGCCGTCATGCTCACCTGGCTGGTGCCTGCTTCAACTTCCGGCGTCACTGGCGCCGAATCCATCGCCGCCGCTTTCATCATCATCGGTGCGCGCAGGTACGGTTGTGGGTAACCGTTGCTGTTGAGGTTCAGGTTGACGATTTTGTAGCCCTTGCCGCCCAGGGCGTCGGTGGCCAATTGGGCGCGGGCCTTGAAGGCGCTGACGGCTTCTTTCAGCAGTTGGTCTTCACTGGTTTTGCGGGTCGCGTCGGCGATGGCGAAGTCCATGCCACCCATTTTCAGGTCACCCAACAGTTCGCCGGTGAGTTTGGACAGGGCGGCGAAGTCGGAGCTTTCCAGGCGCAATTCGGCGCGCTCGCGCCAGCCGGTGATCTTCTGGCCTTTGGTGTCGTAGATCGGATAGCTGTTGCGGCTGCCCTGGCGCAGGGTGATGTCTTTGACTTGCTTGGCCTGGGCCAGGGCCTTGTTCATGGTGGTGCTGACGTCGGCGGCGAGTTTGGCCGGGTCGGTGTTTTGCTCTTCGGTGTAGAGCGTGACGATCATCTGGTCGCGGGCGACTTCCGTGCTGACTTCGGCGCGCAGGGAGATCTGGTTGTAGTGCAGCTCATCGGCGGCCAGGGCCGGGAGGCTGGCGACGCTGCCGACGGTCAGGGCGAGAAGGGCGGCGCTGCGGCGAAATGTGTGCATGAAAGCTCCTTGATGAGGGCGCAGGTGATGGTTCGGGGGCCTGCGTGAAACCATCAGACTCTAGCTTTTATGCTCCGGTTCGCCCAGTTACAACTTCTATACAGATACCGCGGACCCCAAGTTCAGAGAGCTTTTGTGGCGAGGGGATTTATCCCCGTTCGGCTGCGCAGCAGTCGCAAATCCGGCTGACGCGGTATGTCTGGTTAAATGAGGTCGCATGATTTGGGGCGGCTCCGCCACCCAGCGGGGATAAATCCCCTCGCCACAATTGATCTCCGGTAGCCCCGGAATTTTTTTCAACTCAGATGAAATCTCCATCGTCGCCATGTGGTCGTTTGCCGCACTTTCGCCTCTGAAGGGCGCGGCTTGGTTATACTCCGTGCGATCCGCCTGGAGCGCTCATCAGGAGAGCTCATGCTCGCCCCCGTACAACTGACTTCCGCCACTCGCCAGAACCTCTGGCGGCTGACTTTCATCCGCACGCTGGTGCTCGCCGCGCAGGCAGGTTCCGTAGGCCTGGCCTACTGGCTGCAGCTGTTGCCGTTGCCGTGGGTGCAACTGGCGATGACCCTCGGCTGTTCGATTCTGCTCTGCGTGTTCACCGCCGTGCGCTTGCGCACCTCGTGGCCGGTGACCGAGCTTGAATATGCGCTGCAACTGGCCTGCGACCTGGTGATCCACAGTGCGCTGCTGTATTTCTCCGGCGGCTCGACCAACCCGTTCGTTTCCTATTATCTGGTGCCGCTGACCATCGCCGCCGTGACGCTGCCGTGGCGTTATTCGGTGATCCTGTCGGGCATCGCGCTGGCGCTGTACACGGTGATGCTGACGCGTTTCTATCCGTTGGAAACCTTGCCGGTGGCCCGCGAGAACCTGCAGATCTACGGCATGTGGCTGAGCTTTGCACTGGCCGCTGCGGTGATCACGTTCTTCGCCGCGCGCATGGCCGAAGAGCTGCGCCGTCAGGAAGAACTGCGCGCGATCCGTCGTGAAGAAGGTCTGCGCGATCAGCAATTGCTGGCCGTCGCCACCCAGGCTGCTGGCGCTGCGCATGAACTCGGTACACCGCTGGCGACCATGAGCGTGTTGCTCAAGGAGATGCAGCAGGATCATCCCGACCCGCTGTTGCAGGACGATCTGAAGGTGCTGCAGGACCAGGTCAAACTGTGCAAGGAAACCTTGCAGCAATTGGTCCGCGCCGCCGAAGCCAATCGACGTCTGGCCGTCGAGATGCAGGACGTCACCGACTGGCTCGATGAAGCACTCAACCGCTGGCACCTGATGCGCCCGGAAGCCAGTTATCGCTTCCATCGCCTCGGCCAAGGCACTGTGCCGCGCATGGCGCCGCCGCCGGATCTGACTCAGGCGCTGTTGAATCTGCTCAACAACGCCGCCGATGCCTGCCCGGAAAATCTCAAAGTGACCCTGGACTGGGACGCGGAAACCGTGACCATCAGTATTCGTGACCACGGTGCCGGTGTGCCGCTGGCCATCGCCGAGCAGATCGGCAAACCATTTTTTACCACCAAGGGCAAAGGTTTCGGCCTGGGCCTGTTTTTGAGCAAGGCCAGCGTGACACGCGCCGGCGGCTCAGTGAAACTCTATAGTCATGAGGAAGGCGGCACGCTCACCGAGCTGCGCCTGCCCCACGGCGCCCGAGGAGACCAACATGAGTGACGAAATCCAAGTCGAAGGCGAAGAACTGCCGCATTTGCTGCTGGTCGACGACGACGCAACGTTCACCCGAGTGATGGCGCGCGCCATGGCTCGTCGTGGCTTTCGCGTCAGCACCGCAGGTTCGGCCGAAGAAGGCCTGACCATCGCCCAGGCCGATCTGCCTGATTACGCTGCGCTCGACCTGAAAATGGACGGCGACTCCGGTCTGGTGCTGCTGCCCAAGCTGCTGGAGCTGGACCCGGAAATGCGCGTGGTGATCCTCACCGGTTATTCGAGCATTGCCACCGCCGTCGAGGCGATCAAGCGCGGTGCCTGCAACTACCTGTGCAAACCGGCCGACGCCGACGACGTACTGGCCGCGCTGCTCTCCGAGCACGCTGACCTGGACAGTCTGGTGCCGGAAAACCCGATGTCGGTCGATCGCCTGCAGTGGGAACACATCCAGCGCGTGCTCACCGAACACGAAGGCAACATCTCCGCCACTGCCCGCGCCCTGGGCATGCACCGCCGTACCCTGCAGCGCAAACTGCAGAAGCGCCCGGTTCGTCGCTGAACCTGCGCTGAACGACTATCGCCAGCCCTCGCGATAAAACGCACCGATCTACTATGATCGGTGCGTGTCTGTTCTTTTCTATATCGAGCCTTATCCATGAATCAGAACGCTGAATATTCCGCGGTCAACGATGCTGTGCGCGGGCAGTTTTTTCGTAAGGTGTGGGCGATCATCACGCCGTACTGGCGCAGTGAAGAGAAGGGCAAGGCCTGGACGCTGCTGATTGCGGTGATCGCACTCTCGCTGCTGAGCGTGGGCATCTCGGTGTGGTTCAACACCTGGTACAAGGATTTCTACAACGCGCTGCAGAAGAAGGATGAAGCGGCGTTCTGGCGCTTGATTCTGTATTTTTGCGGCATTGCGGCCGTGGCGATTGTTGGTGCCGTGTACAGGCTGTATCTGACCCAGATGCTGACGATTCGCTGGCGGGCGTGGCTCACTGAAAAGCATTTTTCCCGTTGGCTTGCCGACAAGAATTACTACCAGCTGGAGCAGGGCGGTTACACCGATAACCCGGACCAGCGGATTTCCGAAGACCTCAACAAATTCACCGCCACCACCTTGAGCCTGGGTATTGGCTTGCTGAGCAATGTCGTCAGCCTGGTGTCTTTTTCGATCATCCTCTGGGGCGTATCGGGCAGCATCGAAGTGTTCGGGGTCACGATTCCCGGCTACATGTTCTGGTGTGTGCTGATTTATGCAGGGGTGGGTAGTTGGCTGACGCATTTGATCGGTCGGCGCCTGATCGGTCTGAACAACAGACAACAACGTTTCGAAGCTGACCTGCGTTTCTCCATGGTGCGAATTCGTGAGAATGCCGAGAGCATCGCGTTGTACAACGGCGAGCCGAACGAGAACCGCCGCCTGAGCAACCGTTTCGGTCTGGTTTGGCACAACTTCTGGGACATTATGAAAGTGTCCAAGCGACTGACCTTTTTTACCGCCGGCTACAGCCAGGCAGCCGTGATCTTCCCGTTTATCGTTGCGGCACCACGTTACTTCACCGGCAAGATCGAACTCGGTGAACTGATGCAGATCAGCTCCGCATTCGGCAACGTTCAGGAGAGTTTCAGCTGGTTCATCAGCGCCTATCAAGAGCTGGCCTCGTGGCGCGCCACCTGTGATCGTCTGCTGAGTTTTCGTCAGGCGATGACCGACAACGAGCAGCGGGTGCCGGCCATCGATGTGCAGAATCAGGGCAGTGAATTGAAGGTGCACAACCTTGGCCTCGACCTGGCCGACGGCCGTCATCTGTTGACCAGCGCCGACATGACCGTCGAGCCGGGTGAGCGTGTAATGCTCAGTGGCCGTTCCGGCAGCGGCAAGTCGACCCTGCTGCGGGCGATGGGACATCTATGGCCCGCGGGGCACGGCAATATTCGTTTGCCGGCGGCGCGTTATCTGTTTCTGCCGCAAAAACCGTATCTGCCGATCGGCACGTTGCGCGAGGCGTTGAGTTATCCACAACCCGGCGACACCTATTCACCGGAGCGTTATGCCCAGGTGCTGGAAACCTGCCGTCTGCCGCATCTGGTCAAGCGTCTGGATGAAGCCAATCACTGGCAGCGCATGCTCTCGCCGGGTGAGCAACAGCGCTTGGCTTTCGCCCGCGCCATGCTTTATGCGCCGCAATGGCTGTACATGGACGAAGCCACGTCGGCGATGGATGAGGAAGACGAGGCGACGCTGTATCAGGCGCTGATCGATCAGTTGCCGGGCCTGAGCATTGTCAGCGTCGGTCATCGCAGCAGTTTGAAACGATTTCATCCAAGGCATGTGCGCATCGACAGCGGGCACTTGGTAGAGCAAACCGTGACCGCCTGACGCCATGGATCCCTTGTAGGAGCTGCCGAAGGCTGCGATCTTTTGATTCTAAAAGGTCAAGATCAAAAGATCGCAGCCTTCGGCAGCACCTACAGGAACGTCGTGTTGAAAGTGATCGTACAACTTGCTTGAGCTATGATGCACCCCAAGCCGAATTTTCGAGACAAGATGCAGACCATGGAAAACCTGATCGACACCCCGCGCCTCCCACGCAAGCGCCGCAGCCTGGCCCAGGAACTGGTGACGGTGCTGAGCGAGCAGATCCGCGATGGTCTGCTCAAGCGTGGCGACAAGCTGCCGACCGAGTCGGCAATCATGGAAGCCCATGGCGTCAGCCGCACCGTGGTGCGCGAGGCGATTTCCCGTTTGCAGGCTGCAGGCCAAGTGGAAACCCGCCATGGCATCGGCACGTTTGTGCTCGACACGCCGAGCCCGAGCGGCTTTCGCATCGACCCGGCCACGGTTGTTACGTTGCGGGATGTGTTGGCGATTCTCGAACTGCGCATCAGCCTCGAAGTGGAGTCCGCCGGCCTCGCCGCGCAACGCCGCAGCCCTGAGCAACTGGCAACCATGCGCGCCGCGCTTGATGCATTGAACGACAGCGTCGCCCACGCCAGTGATGCCGTCGCGTCCGACTTCGCCTTCCACCTGGAAATCGCGCTGTCGACCGGCAATCGCTATTTCACCGACATCATGACCCACCTGGGCACCAGCATCATTCCGCGCACGCGGCTGAATTCCGCACGACTGGCGCATGACGACCAGCAGCACTACATGAATCGCCTGAGCCGTGAGCACGAAGAAATCTACGAAGCGATTGCCCGTCAGGACAGCGATGCCGCCCGCGCGGCCATGCGACTGCACCTGACCAACAGCCGCGAGCGGTTGCGCCAGGCCCATGAAGAAGCGCAGGCGCAGGGGTGAAGAGCGTGGCCGCATTTAATGGCCACTTTTTTCATCATTTACTTCTCAAGGTGCAATTTAAGGACGAGCGAAGCTCGGTCTGGGGTGCCGGATTGGCTAACGGTATAGCTCACGTCTGCGGTGGCGCCTTGTACCAGACCTTTGGAAAAAATACCTTCCGGGATCAGGAATGAAATTGGTAACCCGACCTCTGGGCCGGTAAGTACGTGCTGAGCGTGAAAGTTGTTGCCAGTGCTCGTATTCACACGGAGCGTGATCACATCACCGGTTGTCGCCCCACTGTAAACAGGCACTACCCCAGTGGCGTCGTTTACTAGCTTGCCTACGCTGAGCTTGTCTCCGACAGCCTCTTCGATTTTAGGTGCAATCAGTACGTTTACTTTTGTATTCATCATGAAAATCCTTTTAGCCTTCTGTTCAACCCATTGAATAGCGCATTTTGGCGATGCGCTGTCGGAGCCGGTTTGTTCTCTCCTGGCGCCATTAAGTCAGGAGGATCTGGGGGCAGGCACCTGTAAGAAATACCAGACTCGACGAACGGCGGCTTAAGGCAGTTGCTCCCACATTTGGAATGCATTTCAGGTGTGGGAGCGGGTTTGTTCGCGAAGGGGCCAGTCGGCCCAACGATGAATTTTATCTTTAGACAACGTACCTCTCGGGTTTCGATCAACCTCCTGGTAAGCCCGTCCCTTCCCGTAAGCCACCCCGAAAACACAATCCTGTCCGACAAAAAATCGCCCTCAACGATGAAATGCAGTTGACGGTTATTTTTTAAGTTGTACGATGACCTACAACTTCGGCGAAGGCTGAACGGTTCAATCACAATAAAACGTCGCTACCAGGGTGTTCGAATAATGAATCCACAAGAACTGAAGTCCATCCTCTCTACCGGTCTGTTGTCTTTCCCGGTGACCGATTTCAACGCGCAGGGTGATTTCAACCGCGCGGGCTACATCAAGCGTCTGGAATGGCTGGCCCCATACGGCGCCTCGGCGCTGTTCGCCGCAGGCGGCACCGGTGAGTTTTTCTCCCTGGCGGCCAGCGAATATTCGGAAATCATCAAGACTGCCGTCGACACCTGCGCCACCAGCGTGCCGATCCTCGCCGGTGTTGGCGGTTCGACCCGTCAGGCCATCGAGTACGCTCAGGAAGCCGAGCGTCTGGGCGCCAAAGGTCTGTTGCTGCTGCCGCACTACCTGACCGAAGCCAGCCAGGACGGTGTTGCCGACCACGTTGAAGCCGTGTGCAAATCGGTCAACATCGGCGTGGTTGTCTACAACCGCAACGTCTGCCGCCTGACCGCGCCGCTGCTGGAACGTCTGGCCGAGCGCTGCCCGAACCTGATCGGCTACAAGGACGGTCTCGGCGATATCGAGTTGATGGTGTCGATCCGTCGCCGCCTCGGTGATCGCTTCACCTACCTGGGTGGCCTGCCGACCGCCGAAGTCTACGCCGCGGCCTACAAGGCGCTGGGCGTTCCGGTCTACTCCTCGGCGGTGTTCAACTTCATCCCGAAAACCGCGATGGACTTCTACCACGCGATCGCCCGTGAAGATCACGCCACCGTCGGCAAGATCATCGACGACTTCTTCCTGCCGTACCTCGACATCCGCAACCGCAAGGCCGGTTATGCCGTGAGCATCGTCAAGGCAGGTGCAAAAATCGCCGGTTATGACGCAGGCCCGGTGCGGGCGCCGCTGACCGATCTGACGCGCGAAGAGTACGAAATGCTCGCCGCCCTGATCGACAAGCAGGGTGCGCAGTAACACCCGATGAAACCGAGGCCGCTGAGCAATCAGCGGCTTTTTGCGTGAAGGCTTTGAGATGTGAGGGCTGCTCCTGTGACAACTGCAAAACGCTATGACAACTACATCAACGGTGAATGGGTTGCCGGTGCCGACTACTCGGCCAACATCAACCCGTCCGAACTCAGCGACACCATCGGTGACTACGCCAAGGCCGACCTGACGCAGGTACACGCCGCCATCGACGCCGCCCGCGCTGCATTCCCGGCGTACTCGACTTCGGGCATTCAGGCTCGCCACGATTCGCTGGATAAAGTCGGCACGGAAATCCTCGCCCGTCGTGAAGAACTCGGCACCTTGCTGGCGCGCGAAGAGGGCAAGACCCTGCCCGAAGCCATCGGCGAAGTGACCCGCGCCGGTAACATCTTCAAGTTCTTCGCTGGTGAATGCCTGCGCCTGTCCGGCGACTACGTGCCGTCGGTGCGTCCGGGCGTCAACGTTGAAGTGACCCGCGAAGCGCTGGGCGTGGTCGGTCTGATCACTCCGTGGAACTTCCCGATCGCCATCCCGGCGTGGAAAATCGCCCCGGCGCTGGCCTACGGCAACTGCGTGGTGTTGAAACCGGCCGATCTGGTACCGGGTTGCGCTTGGGCACTGGCGGAAATCATCTCCCGCGCAGGCTTCCCGGCTGGCGTGTTCAACCTGGTGATGGGCAGCGGCCGCGTGGTTGGCGATGCGTTGGTGCAGAGCCCGAAAGTCGATGGCATCAGCTTCACCGGTTCGGTGGGCGTGGGTCGTCAGATCGCCGTTAACTGCGTGTCTCGCCAAGCCAAAGTCCAGCTGGAAATGGGTGGCAAGAACCCGCAAATCATTCTCGACGACGCCGACCTCAAACAAGCGGTCGAGCTGTCGGTGCAGAGCGCGTTCTACTCCACAGGCCAGCGTTGCACCGCTTCCAGCCGCTTGATCGTCACTGCCGGGATTCACGACAAGTTCGTCGAGGCGATGGCCGAGCGCATGAAGTCGATCAAGGTCGGCCACGCGCTGAAATCCGGTACCGACATCGGTCCAGTGGTTTCGCAAGCGCAGCTCGAACAGGACATGAAGTACATCGACATTGGCCAGTCCGAAGGTGCGCGTCTGGTCAGCGGTGGCGGTCTGGTGACCTGTGACACCGAAGGCTACTTCCTCGCGCCAACGCTGTTTGCCGACAGCGAAGCGTCGATGCGCATCAGCCGTGAAGAGATTTTCGGGCCGGTGGCCAACATTGTTCGCGTGGCCGATTACGACGCGGCGCTGGCGATGGCCAACGACACCGAGTTCGGTTTGTCGGCGGGTATCGCGACGACTTCGCTGAAGTACGCCAACCACTTCAAGCGTCACTCCCAGGCCGGGATGGTCATGGTCAACCTGCCGACGGCCGGCGTCGATTATCACGTTCCGTTCGGTGGCCGTAAGGGTTCATCCTATGGCTCACGTGAGCAAGGCCGCTATGCGCAAGAGTTCTACACGGTCGTGAAGACCAGCTACATCGGCTCCTGAATGCAGCACGCGGTGTCGACCCTGACACCGCGATCCCTGTAGGAGCTGCCGCAGGCTGCGATCTTTTGATCCTGTTTTCAAGGTCAAGATCAAAAGATCGCAGCCTTCGGCAACTCCTGCAGGGAACCTGAAATACGAATATCCCGTGATTCAGGAACACCCGGAAAACCGGGGACCAAAGAAGATTCACCCGCGCATAAAAATAATCAGTGGGAGTACCTCTACATGCAATCGTCCAAGCCGACTCACGTCCGCTATTTGATCTTGCTCATGCTGTTTCTGGTGACCACGATCAACTACGCCGACCGCGCCACGATCGCCATTGCCGGCTCCAGCCTGCAAAAAGATCTGGGCATCGACGCCGTTACCCTCGGCTATATCTTCTCTGCATTCGGTTGGGCCTACGTGGCCGGGCAAATTCCCGGTGGCTGGCTGCTCGATCGCTTCGGCTCGAAAAAAGTCTATGCCCTGAGCATTTTCACCTGGTCGCTGTTCACCGTGCTGCAAGGCTTTGTCGGTGAATTCGGCATGTCCACCGCCATCGTTGCGTTGTTCATGCTGCGCTTTTTGGTCGGCCTGGCTGAAGCGCCGTCGTTCCCTGGCAACGCGCGCATCGTTGCTGCATGGTTCCCGACCGCTGAACGCGGCACCGCTTCGGCGATCTTCAACTCGGCGCAATACTTTGCCACAGTGCTGTTCGCACCGCTGATGGGCTGGATCGTTTACTCCTTCGGCTGGGAACATGTGTTCATTGTCATGGGCGTGTTCGGTATCGTCTTCTCGGGCATCTGGCTTAAGGTTATCCACAGCCCGCGTCAACACCCGCTGGCCAACGAAGCCGAAGTGCAGTTCATCGCCGACAACGGCGGCATGGTCGACATGGACGTCAAGCAAGGCAAAAAAGCCGACGGCCCGAAATGGGACTACATCCGTCAGTTGCTGACCAACCGCATGATGCTCGGCGTGTATCTGGGCCAGTACTGCATCAACGGCATCACTTATTTCTTCCTGACCTGGTTCCCGGTCTACCTGGTGCAAGAGCGTGGCATGACCATTCTCAAGGCCGGTTTCATCGCTTCGTTGCCGGCGATCTGCGGGTTTATCGGTGGTGTGCTTGGCGGGGTGATTTCCGATTACCTGCTGCGCAAGGGCCACTCGCTGACCTTCGCCCGCAAAGCGCCGATCATCGCCGGCCTGCTGGTTTCCAGCAGCATCGTGGCCTGCAACTATGTTGATGTGGAATGGATGGTCGTCGGCTTCATGGCCCTGGCCTTCTTCGGCAAAGGCGTTGGCGCACTCGGTTGGGCGGTGGTCTCCGACACCTCGCCAAAACAGATCGCCGGTCTGAGCGGTGGCCTGTTCAACACCTTCGGCAACATCGCTTCGATCACCACGCCGATCGTGATTGGCTACATCATCAGTTCCACCGGTTCGTTCAAATGGGCGCTGGTATTCGTCGGTGCCAACGCACTGGTGGCGGTGTTCAGCTACTTGGTCATCGTTGGCCCGATCAAGCGTGTGGTACTCAAAGAGCCGCCAACCAACGGCGGTATTGAAGCCACCGGCAAATTGTCTCAAGCGCATTCCTGAGGAGCGGCGTCATGCAGTTGATTGAACATTCCGACTCGCCACGCCACATCCGCCTGCACGAGCGGGACAACGTAGTGGTAGTGGTCAACGATCAGGGCGCACCGGCCGGCACTGAATTTGCCGATGGTCTGGTGACCGTGGAATTCGTGCCGCAGAGCCACAAGGTTACGCTCGAAGATATTCCTGAGGGCGGCCAGGTGATTCGCTACGGTCAGGTGATCGGCTACGCGTTGCAGCCGATCCGCCGGGGCAGTTGGGTCAAGGAAGATCAACTGCGCATGCCGACCGCGCCGCCGCTGGACAGCTTGCCGCTGTCTACCGACGTGCCGGCGGCGCAGGCACCGCTGGAAGGTTTTACCTTCGAGGGTTATCGCAACGCTGACGGTACCGTCGGCACGCGCAATATTCTCGGCATCACCACCACGGTGCAGTGCGTCACCGGCGTGCTCGATCACGCGGTAAAACGCATCAAGGAAGAGTTGCTGCCGAAGTACCCGCACGTCGATGACGTGGTGGCGCTGACTCACAGTTACGGTTGCGGCGTGGCGATCACCGCCACCGACGCTTACATCCCGATTCGCACCGTGCGCAATCTGGCGCGCAACCCGAACCTCGGCGGCGAAGCGTTGGTGATCAGCCTGGGCTGCGAGAAATTGCAGGCCGGGCAGGTGATGCACGAGGACGATGCCTCGGTCGATCTCAGCGATCCGTGGCTGTATCGCTTGCAGGATTCCAGTCACGGTTTCACCGAGATGATCGAGCAGATCATGGAACTGGCTGAAGTGCGCCTGAAGAAACTCGACCAGCGCCGCCGCGAAACCGTGCCGGCCTCCGAGTTGATCCTCGGCATGCAGTGCGGCGGCAGCGACGCGTTTTCCGGGATCACCGCCAACCCGGCGTTGGGTTATGCCTCGGACTTGTTGTTGCGCGCGGGGGCGACGGTGATGTTTTCCGAAGTCACTGAAGTGCGCGATGCGATTTATCTGCTCACTTCTCGTGCTGAAACCAAGACTGTGGCCGAGGAACTGGTGCGCGAGATGGACTGGTACGACCGTTACCTGGCCAAGGGTGAAGCGGATCGCAGTGCGAATACCACGCCGGGGAACAAGAAGGGCGGGCTGTCGAACATTGTCGAAAAGTCGTTGGGGTCGATCGTCAAATCCGGCAGCAGCGCGATCAACGGCGTGCTCGGTCCGGGCGAGCGGTTCAAGCAGAAGGGTTTGATTTTCTGTGCGACGCCGGCGAGTGATTTTGTCTGTGGCACGTTGCAGTTGGCGGCGGGAATGAACCTGCATGTGTTCACCACCGGGCGTGGCACGCCGTATGGGTTGGCGATGGCGCCAGTGGTGAAGGTCTCGACGCGTACGGAATTGGCGCAGCGCTGGCCGGACCTGATCGATATCGACGCCGGGCGGATTGCTACCGGGCGTGCGACCATCGAGGAATTGGGCTGGGAGTTGTTTCACTACTATCTGGATGTGGCGAGCGGCAAGCAGCAGACGTGGGCGGAGAAGCACAAGCTGCATAACGACATTACGTTGTTCAACCCGGCGCCGATTACCTGAGACCGCGTCGCCTTGGAAAGATCGCAGCCTGCGGCAGCTCCTACAGGGAAACGCATTCCGATGTAGGAGCTGCCGCAGGCTGCGATCTTTTGATCTTCAGAAGGCGTCAGTGGCTTATCATTAGCCCCCTAACGACGCTCACCCAAGGCTCCCCGGCATGCTGGCAATTTTCCTCGAAACCCTGAACATCACCGCGCCGGTGTTTGCCATGCTGTTTCTCGGTGTGCTGCTCAAGCGCATCAACTGGATCAACGACAACTTCATCCACACCGCCTCCTCGCTGGTGTTCAACGTGACCATGCCGGCGCTGCTGTTCCTCGGCATTCTGCACGCTGATCTGCACGCCGCGTTGCAGCCGTCCCTGCTGATCTACTTTTCCCTGGCCACGCTGGTGAGCTTTGCTCTGGCCTGGGGCTGGGCGATCTTCAAATGCCCGCGTGAAGATCGCGGTATCTACACCCAGGGTGCGTTTCGCGGTAACAACGGCGTGATCGGTCTGGCACTGGCGGCGAGCATGTACGGCGATTACGGGATTTCCCTCGGGGCGATTCTCGCGGCGCTGGTGATCCTGTTCTACAACACGCTGTCGACGATTGTGCTGGCGGTGTACAGCCCGGTGATCAAGTCCGATCCGTGGAGCATCTGCAAAAGTGTGTTCAGCAATCCGCTGATCATCAGCGTGATTGCGGCGGCGCCGTTTGCCTATTTCAAAATCAGTTTGCCGGGGTGGCTGGAGACCTCAGGGCAGTATCTGGCGCAAACCACCTTGCCGCTGGCGCTGATTTGCATCGGCGGCACGCTATCGCTGGCGGCGCTGCGCAAGAGCGGCAACATGGCGCTGAGTTCGAGCCTGGTGAAGATGGTTGGTTTGCCAGTGCTGGCGACGCTGGGGGCGTGGTTGTGGGGCTTTCGTGGGGCGGAGTTGGGGATTCTGTTTCTGTATTTCGGTAGCCCGACGGCGGCGGCAAGTTTTGTCATGGCCCGGGCGGCGCAGGGCAATCATGAGCTGGCGGCGGCGATTATCGTGATGACCACGTTGATGGCGGCGATTACCACCAATGTCGGGATCTTTGTTTTGCAGTGGGGTGGGTGGATCTAAAGGGCAAGGTCAAAAGATCGCAGCCTGCGGCAGCTCCTGCATGGCATACGTCCCCTGTAGGAGCTGCCGAAGGCTGCGACCTTTCAGCTCTTCTCGTAGCTGTCGATCACTTCCTGCGCCGCGCGAAACGCATCAATCGCCGCCGGCACGCCGGCATACACTGCGCAATGCAGCAGCGCCTCGCGAATCTCGTCCACCGTGCAGCCGTTGTTCAGCGCGCCACGCACATGGCCCTTCAGCTCTTGCGGGCATTTCAACGCCGTCAGCGCGGCGAGGGTGATCAGGCTGCGCGTCTTCAGTGGCAAACCTTCACGGTTCCACACACCGCCCCACGCGTGTTCATTGACGAAATCCTGCAACGGCTGGGTGAACTCAGTGGCGTTGCCCAGCGCGCGATCAACAAACGCATCGCCCATTACCTGGCGGCGCACATCTACCCCGGACTTCTTCGATTCGGTCATGGCTTATCACTCTTGTGGTGTTGGCGGCGCCAGGCGCGGATGGACGTGAACAACAGATACGCCAACAGCGGCGGCAGAACATAAAACAGCATCAAGCGCTCCAGCTTGCCGGCCAGTGGCATGCCGGTGGTGAATGACACCACGTGCAGCCCGTAAACCAGATACAAACCGAGCAGCAACAAGCCTTCGGCACGGGTCACGCGGTAGCCCGAATAGAACACCGGCAGGCACAGTGCGGCGACACCGAGCATTACCGGCAGGTCGAAATCCAATGCGTTGGGCGACACTGACAAGGGCAGTGGCGCGATCAAAGCCGTGAGGCCGAGTACGCCGAGCAGGTTGAACAGGTTGGCGCCGATCACATTGCCCACGGCGATGTCGCGTTGCCCGCGCAATGCCGCGATCAGCGAGGTCGCCAGTTCCGGCAGCGACGTGCCGACGGCGACCACGGTCAGGCCGATTACCCGTTCGGAGAAGCCCAGGTCCGTCGCCACGACAACCGCAGCGCCGAGCAGCAAATGCCCGGCGAAAACCAGCATGGCGAGGCCGACGATGATCATGAAAACGCTGGCAAGCCATGAGGTTTGTGCCGCGTCGGGTTGCGCGGAATGCGGTCGCGTCGAGTGGCGTGACTGACGCAACAGCAAGCCCAGATACAGCGCCAGAGCGGCCAGCAGCAGAATGCCGTCGAAGCGGCCGATCTCTTCGTTCCACGCCAATACAAACACCAGCAGACTGGCGCCGATCATCAGCGGAATGTCGAGGCGCACCAATTGCCGCGAGACACGCAACGGAATGATCAGGGCCGACAGGCCAAGGGTCACAAGGATGTTGAAGATGCTGCTGCCGACCACACTGCCGACGGCGATGTCGGGGTTATGCGCCAGCGCCGCTTGCACGCTGACCGCCATCTGCGGCGCGCTGCTGCCGAGGGCAACAATTGTCAGACCGATGATCAGTGGTCGCACATGCAGACGTTCGGCCAGACGCACCGCTGCGCGCACCATCAATTCGGCACCGAAGATCAGCAGGCACAACCCGGCGAGCAGTTCGATCACGCTGATCAGCGGCAAATCGGTCAGTCCGAAAATGGTCAGTGCTCCATCAGTCGTCGAGGGCCTGCACGCGAACCCGCGCGGTACCGCTGCTGAGCATACCGAGTTGTTTGGCGGCTTCGCGTGAAACATCAATCAAGCGTCCGCGCGTATGCGGGCCGCGGTCGTTGATGCGTACCACAACGGATTCATCGTTTTTCAGGTTGGTGATCTTTACCCGCGAACCGAAGGGTAGCTGGCGGTGGGCGGCGGTCAGGGAATTCTGGTTGAACGCCTCGCCACTGGCGGTGCGTTTACCGTGGTGCTTGGCACCGTAATAGGAGGCGACGCCGGTCTGGTCGTAACCGTGCGGGTCGATGATGTCGCTGCTGGCGCAACCGGCCAGCAAAGAGAGCAGGGCGCAGGCGCCGAGCAGACGTTTCATTCAAAGGCTCCACAAAACAAATGTGGAAACAACCCTGTATGGAGATGAGCTCTTGTGGCGAGGGGATTTATCCCCGATGGGGCGCGCAGCGCCCCCAGATTCCGAATACACAAGAATTGGGACTGCTGCGCAGCCCATCGGGGATAAATCCCCTCACCACAAAACCCCTCCAGCCAAAGAGGATTATTCCCACAGGGGGTGGAGCCAGGCTTAAGATCTGGCTCCATTTGCATCAGCCTTCGAGCTTGCTTTTCAGCAGTTCGTTCACTTGCTGCGGGTTGGCTTTGCCTTTCGACGCTTTCATCGCCTGACCCACGAAGAAGCCGAACATCTTGCCGCGTTTGGCTTCATCCGCCGCACGGTACTGTTCAACTTGCTCGGCGTTGGCCGCGAGCATTTCGTCGAGCACGGCCGAGATTGCGCCGCTGTCGGTCACCTGCTTCAGGCCACGTTTTTCGATGATCTCGTCCGCACTGCCTTCACCGTTGGCCATCGCTTCAAACACAACCTTGGCGATTTTGCCGGAGATGGTGTTGTCCTTGATGCGCAGCAGCATGCCGCCCAACAGTTCCGCCGACACCGGCGACTCGTCGATGTCCAGGCCTTGCTTGTTGAGCAGGCTGCCCAACTCGACCATCACCCAGTTCGCCGCCAGTTTGGCGTCGCCGCCGATGCTCGCGACTTTCTCGAAGTAATCGGCTTGTTCGCGGCTGGTGGCCAGCACGCTGGCGTCGTAGACCGACAGACCGAATTGCTCCTGGAAGCGCTCGCGTTTCTGCGGAGGCAGTTCCGGCAGGGTGGCGCGCACCTCGCCGAGGAACGACTCTTCGATGACCACCGGCAACAGGTCCGGATCGGGGAAGTAACGGTAGTCGTTGGCTTCCTCTTTCGAACGCATCGGACGGGTCTCGTCCTTGTTCGGATCGTACAGACGGGTCTGCTGGATCACTTTGCCGCCGTCTTCGATCAGCTCGATCTGACGCTGGATCTCGGAGTTGATCGCCTTCTCGATGAAGCGGAACGAGTTGACGTTCTTGATCTCGCAGCGCGTGCCGAATTCAACCTGGCCTTTCGGACGGATCGACACGTTGCAGTCGCAACGCAGCGAGCCTTCGGCCATGTTGCCGTCGCAGATGCCCAGATAACGTACCAGCGCGTGGATCGCCTTGACGTAAGCCACGGCTTCCTTGGCGCTGCGCATGTCCGGCTCGGAAACGATTTCCAGCAGCGGCGTGCCGGCACGGTTCAGGTCGATGCCGGTCGCACCGTTGAATTCTTCGTGCAGGCTCTTGCCGGCGTCTTCTTCCAGGTGCGCGCGGGTGATGCCGACACGTTTGACGGTGCCGTCTTCCAGCGCGATGTCCAGGTGGCCCTTGCCAACGATCGGCAATTCCATCTGGCTGATCTGGTAGCCCTTCGGCAAGTCCGGATAGAAGTAGTTTTTACGGGCGAACACGTTGTGCTGACCGATCTCGGCGTCAATCGCCAGACCGAACATCACTGCCATGCGCACCGCTTCCTGGTTCAGCACCGGAAGAACGCCGGGCATGCCCAGATCGATCAGGCTGGCCTGGGTGTTCGGCTCGGAACCGAATGTGGTGGAACTACCGGAAAAGATTTTCGACCGGGTGGTGAGCTGAGTGTGAATCTCCAGCCCGATCACGACTTCCCATTGCATGTGTGTCTCCTCAGAAGCCGGTTGGGGTGCGGGTGTGCCAGTCAGTGTTGAGCTGATACTGGTGGGCAACGTTCAACAGGCGACCTTCCTGGAAATACGGCGCGAGCAGCTGCACGCCAACCGGCAGACCGTCGACAAAACCGGCCGGCATCGACAGGCCCGGCAGGCCCGCGAGGTTGGCGGTGATGGTGTAGACGTCTTCCAGATAAGCAGCGACCGGGTCGCTGTTCTTGGCGCCGAGTTTCCAGGCCGGGTTCGGCGTAGTTGGGCCGAGGATGACGTCGACTTCATTAAAGGCCGCCATGAAATCGTTCTTCACCAGACGACGGATCTTCTGCGCTTTCAGGTAGTAGGCGTCGTAGTAACCGGCGGACAGCGCGTACGCGCCGACCATGATCCGGCGCTGCACTTCCGGGCCGAAACCTTCGCCGCGGGAGCGCTTGTACAGGTCGATCAGGTCTTTCGGTTGCTCGCAGCGATGGCCGAAACGCACGCCGTCGAAACGCGACAGGTTGGAAGAGGCTTCTGCCGGGGCGATCACGTAGTACGCCGGAATCGCGTGCTGCATGTTCGGCAGGCTGATTTCCTTGATCACGGCACCGAGCTTCTGCAGCTCTTTAATGCTGTTCTGGATCAGCTCGGCGATGCGCGGGTCGAGACCGGCGCTGAAGTATTCCTTCGGCACGCCGATGCGCAGGCCTTGCAGCGAATCGCCCAGGCTTGCGGAGTAATCCGGCACTGGCTCGTCGATGCTGGTCGAGTCGTTCTGATCGAAGCCAGCCATACCTTGCAACAAAATTGCGCAGTCTTCGGCCGTGCGCGCCAACGGGCCGCCCTGATCGAGGCTGGAGGCGTAAGCGATCATGCCCCAGCGCGAAACACGACCGTAGGTCGGTTTCAGACCGGTGAGGTTGGTGAAGGCCGCCGGCTGACGAATCGAGCCGCCAGTGTCGGTGGCCGTCGCCGCAGGCAACAGACGCGCGGCAACTGCCGCCGCCGAACCACCGGACGAACCGCCCGGTACGTGTTCCAGGTTCCACGGGTTTTTCACCGCGCCGTACCAGCTCGACTCGTTGGCCGAACCCATGGCGAATTCGTCCATGTTGGTCTTGCCCAGGGTCACGGCGCCGGCAGCGGCCAGTTTCGCGACCACGGTGGCATCGTACGGGGCTTTGAAGTTGTCGAGCATCTTCGAGCCGCAGCTGGTGCGAATGCCTTGGGTGCAGAACAGGTCTTTGTGAGCGATCGGCGCGCCGAGCAGGGCGCCGCTCTCACCGTTGGCGCGGCGTGCATCGGCGGCTTTCGCCTGCTCGAGGGCCAGCTCTTCGGTGAGGCTGATGAAACTGTTGAGCTGCGGATCGAGCTGGGTGATACGCGCCAGCAGGACTTTGGTCAGCTCTTCGGAGGAAAACTTTTTATCGGCGAGACCGCGGGCGATCTCGGCCAGAGTCATTTGATGCATTGCAGGCTCTTTCCCTTTAGTCGATGACTTTCGGAACCAGATACAGGCCGTTTTCGACCGCTGGTGCGATGGACTGGTAGGCCTCGCGGTGATTGCTCTCGGTCACGATGTCGGCGCGCAGGCGCTGACTGGCTTCCAGCGGGTGGGCCAGAGGCTCGATTCCGTCGGTATTAACAGCCTGCATTTCGTCGACCAGACCGAGAATGCTGTTGAGAGCGGAAGTAATGTGTGGAAGATCGGCATCATTGAGGCCAAGGCAGGCCAGATGAGCGATTTTTTCCACGTCGGAGCGTTCTAGCGCCATCGGGATTCTCCTGTGGAAAACAGAACGGACGGCGTCCGTGTGTTAGATTGTCGGAACACTACCGCACTTCTACGGTCATAAGGCCGCGATTGTGGGGCTTGGTGCACAGAAAAGCGGCCAATTTAACATATTGGCGCCTTGCCCAAAATCCCTGTCGTTGTTAGAGTTTGCCGCACTTTTTTACCCACGCGTTGCCTAGGGTCCCTTTCCCATGTTCAAGAAACTGCGTGGCATGTTTTCCAGCGATCTTTCCATTGACCTGGGCACTGCCAACACCCTTATTTACGTGCGCGAGCGCGGTATCGTCCTGAATGAGCCATCGGTTGTGGCCATTCGGACACACGGTAATCAGAAAAGTGTCGTTGCTGTCGGCACCGAGGCCAAGCGCATGCTCGGCCGTACGCCGGGCAACATTGCTGCCATTCGTCCGATGAAGGACGGCGTGATCGCCGACTTCAGCGTCTGCGAAAAGATGCTGCAATACTTTATTAACAAGGTTCACGAAAACAGCTTTCTGCAGCCTAGCCCTCGTGTGCTGATCTGCGTTCCATGCAAATCCACTCAGGTTGAGCGTCGAGCCATCCGTGAATCGGCCCTCGGTGCCGGTGCGCGTGAAGTCTTCCTGATCGAAGAGCCAATGGCGGCTGCGATCGGTGCCGGCCTGCCGGTAGAAGAAGCACGCGGCTCGATGGTCGTGGATATCGGTGGTGGTACCACTGAAATCGCGCTGATCTCGCTGAACGGTGTGGTTTACGCCGAATCCGTGCGTGTTGGCGGCGACCGCTTCGACGAAGCGATCATCACCTACGTGCGTCGTAACTACGGCAGCCTGATCGGTGAATCCACCGCCGAGCGCATCAAGCAGGAAATCGGCACGGCCTACCCGGGCGGCGAAGTTCGCGAAGTCGACGTTCGCGGTCGCAACCTGGCCGAAGGCGTTCCACGCGCATTCACCCTGAACTCCAACGAAGTGCTGGAAGCTCTGCAAGAGTCCCTGGCAACCATCGTTCAGGCTGTGAAAAGCGCCTTGGAGCAATCGCCGCCGGAGCTGGCTTCCGACATCGCCGAGCGTGGCCTGGTGCTGACCGGTGGTGGCGCGCTGCTGCGTGACCTCGACAAGTTGCTGGCCCAGGAAACCGGTCTGCCGGTGATCGTTGCCGAAGATCCGCTGACCTGTGTGGCTCGCGGCGGTGGCCGTGCATTGGAAATGATGGATAAACACACCATGGACCTGCTCTCGAGCGAATAAGTCGCCGATTGCAATACGTGGGTGAGCGCGCGGGCAGCACTTTGCAGTGCTGCCTGTTGGCGTTTATCTTCTGTCAGTCTTCATCCAGGCCGGTTTGATGCCGTATGAATAAACAGAACATTTGCCTGGGAGGAGCGGCTTATTAAACCGCTTTTCGCCAAAGGCCCTTCGTTGGGCGTGCGCCTGTTGGTGCTGGCCGTGCTGTCGGTCGCGCTGATGGTGGTCGATGCCCGCTTTGATCTGCTCAAGCCTGCGCGCAAACAAGCGTCGCTGGTGCTGATGGATGCCTACTGGATCACTGACCTGCCCGGACGTTTGTGGGAAGGGATTGCCAGCCAGTTCGGCAGCCGCACCGAGCTTGTCGCCGAAAACGAAAAACTCAAGACCGAAAACCTGCTGCTGCAGGGTCGCATGCAAAAGCTTGCCGCCCTCACCGAGCAGAACGTTCGGCTGCGCGAGTTGCTCAATTCTTCCGCACTGGTCAACGAAAAGGTCGAAGTGGCCGAGTTGATCGGCATGGACCCCAACCCCTTCACCCATCGCATCATCATCAATAAAGGTGAGCGTGATGGCGTGGTGCTCGGTCAACCGGTGCTCGATGCACGCGGTCTGATGGGCCAGGTGGTCGAGTTGATGCCTTACACCTCGCGTGTATTGCTGTTGACCGACACCACTCACAGCATTCCTGTGCAGGTGAACCGTAACGGTCTGCGCGCGATTGCCAGCGGCACCGGTAACCCGGAACGCCTGGAACTGCGTCACGTCGCCGACACGGCGGATATCAAGGAAGGCGATCTGTTGGTCAGTTCCGGTCTCGGCCAGCGCTTCCCGGCCGGTTACCCGGTGGCGACCGTGAAGGAAGTGATCCACGATTCCGGTCAGCCTTTCGCCATCGTTCGCGCCGTGCCAACTGCCGCACTCAACCGCAGCCGCTACCTGCTGCTGGTGTTCAGCGACACCCGCACCGCCGAAGAGCGCGCCAACGATGCCGCGCAGGCGCAGGAAAATCTCGATGCCTTCGGCGGCGGCCCGATCATTCCGGCCACCGTGCCGAAAACCGTGAGCCCGCCTGCGGCTGCAACGCCTGCTGCAACGCCAGCCGCAGCTGCCCCGGCCACGGCCGCAAGCACGGCGCCTGCCAAACCGGCAAGCAAACCGCCCGCCGCAGCAAAACCTCCGGCAACGACCCCGGCGGCCAGTAAACCACCGGCGTCGCAGCCCGCTGCACGGCCGGCGGCGAAACCTCCGGTCACTGCGCCTGCCACTACCGGGAGACAAGAATAATGGTCGGAGCGACTGCCTCGCGTAACGGCTGGATGGTCTGGCTGACATTCGCCATTGGCCTGCTGCTCAGCGTTTCGCCGTTACCGCAGTTCATGGAAATCCTGCGCCCGCTGTGGCTGGCCTTGCTTCTGACGTTCTGGGCGCTGTACATGCCGCACACAGTCGGCATGGTTACGGCATTTTGTCTGGGCCTGGCCGAAGACGTGCTGTACGGCACACTGCTCGGCCAGAACGCTTTGATCCTGACGCTGATCACCTTCCTTGTGCTGTCGTTGCAGCAACGTCTGCGGATGTTCCCGATGTGGCAACAGTGCCTGGTGATCCTGGTGATCTTCGGCCTCGCGCAACTGGTGCAATTGTGGCTCAGCGCCCTGACCGGCAACCGCCAGCCGACCCTGGCGCTGGTGCTTCCGGCACTGGTCAGTGCCTTGCTCTGGCCGTGGGTCAGCTTCGCTTTGCGTGGATTGCGCCGCCGCTACAAAATCAATTGAGCCGGTGAAGCAGGGCACTGAACAGGGAGATGTTTTGATGAAGCCGCTTTACCTCGCCTCCGGATCACCGCGACGCCGTGAATTGCTCACGCAGATCGGCGTCGCGTTCTCCGCCATCAGTGCGGACATCGACGAAACCCCCCTTCCCGAAGAATCGCCGTCGGCCTATGTCGAACGCCTCGCGCGTGGCAAGGCCTGCGCCGGCCACGGCACGCTCGTGTCCGCTCAACCGTACTGCGTGCTGGGTGCCGACACGGCAGTGGTGCTCGACGGCAAAATACTTGGCAAACCGGTGGACGAAGCCGACGCATGCGCCATGCTGATGATGTTGTCCGGCAAGGAGCACGAAGTGCTGACCGCCATCGCCGTGCTCGAAGGTGAGCGCTGCGAGTCGCGTGTGGTGGTCAGTCGCGTGCGATTTCGACCGATCAGCCGTGAAGAAGCGGCGGCCTACTGGGCCAGCGGCGAACCCCGGGACAAGGCCGGCGGTTATGGCATTCAAGGCCTCGGTGGCGTGTTTGTCGCGGGGCTCAACGGCAGCTATTCGGCAGTGGTCGGGCTACCTGTTTGCGAAACCGCAGAACTGTTGGGCCATTTCGGCATACCCTGTTGGCAAAACCTGAACGCGCAATGAGCGTCGTACGAAACCAGATGCGGCCATTATCGTGAACATGCCTGAACGAGATCCTGCCATGAGTGAAGAGATTCTGATCAACATCACGCCGATGGAGTCGCGCGTGGCGGTGGTCGAAAACGGTGTGCTGCAAGAAGTGCACGTCGAGCGCACACAAAAACGCGGGATCGTCGGCAACATCTATAAAGGCAAGATCGTCCGGGTTCTGCCGGGGATGCAGGCAGCGTTCGTTGATATCGGCCTGGATCGGGCGGCGTTCATTCATGCCTCGGAAATCTCCCTGCGTGAAGGCCCCGCGGTCGAAAGCATCAGTGCGCTGGTACACGAAGGCCAGAGTCTGGTGGTGCAAGTCACCAAAGACCCGATCGGTTCCAAAGGCGCGCGGTTGACCACACAGTTGTCGATTCCGTCGCGCTATCTGGTGTACATGCCGCGCACCGCCCACGTCGGCATTTCCCTGAAGATCGAAGACGAAGCCGAGCGCGAACGCCTCAAGCAGGTGGTCAGCGATTGCGTGGCCAAAGAAGGCATCAAGGAAGCCGGTGGTTTCATTCTGCGCACCGCTGCCGAAGGTGCAGGCGCTGATGAAATCCTCATGGACATCCGCTACCTGCGGCGCCTGTGGGATCAGATCAACGAACAGATCAAAACCATCGGTGCGCCGAGCGTGATCTACGAAGACCTCGGCCTGGCACTGCGCACGCTGCGCGACCTGGTCAGCCCGAAGATCGAGAAAATCCGTATCGACTCGCGGGAAACCTTCCAGAAAACCACGCAGTTCGTCGCCGAACTGATGCCGGAAATCGCCGATCGTCTGGAACATTACCCGGGCGAGCGACCGATCTTCGATCTTTACGGTGTCGAAGACGAAATTCAGAAAGCCCTCGAACGCAAGGTCCCGCTTAAATCCGGCGGCTACCTGGTGATCGATCCGGCCGAAGCGATGACCACCATCGACGTCAACACCGGGGCGTTCGTCGGTCATCGCAATCTTGAAGAAACCATCTTCAAGACCAATCTCGAAGCAGCCACGGCGATTGCCCGCCAGATGCGTCTGCGCAATCTCGGCGGCATCATCATCATCGACTTCATCGACATGGAAGACGAAGAGCACCAGCGCCAGGTGCTGCGCACTCTGGAAAAACAGCTGGAGCGCGACCACGCCAAGACCAACATCATCGGCATTACCGAGTTGGGCCTGGTGCAGATGACCCGCAAGCGCACCCGCGAAAGTCTTGAACAAGTGCTGTGCGAACCGTGCAGCAGTTGTCAGGGCCGCGGCAAACTGAAAACCCCGGAAACCATCTGTTACGAGATTTTCCGCGAGATCCTTCGCGAAGCCCGCGCCTATCAGGCCGAGGGTTATCGCGTGCTGGCGAACCAGAAAGTGGTGGATCGTCTGCTCGATGAAGAATCCGGTAACGTGGCCGAGCTTGAAGGGTTTATCGGCCGCACCATACGCTTCCAGGTGGAAACCATGTATTCCCAGGAACAATATGACGTGGTGTTGCTCTGAACCCCTGCATCACCATTTTTTCACCGCGGCTGGCCTCAGCTTTTCGCAGTTTTTTTGCCATGGGAGCCAACTGACATGGAACGTCTGACACGCATTTTGGCCGCACTCACCCGTTGGGGGCTGGGCCTGTGCGCGTTGGTTCTGGTGTTGATGGCGCTTTACGTCAGTCTCGGCCGCGAACTGACCCCGCTGGTCGCCGAATACCGCACCGATATCGAAGACAAGGCCAGTGCCGCCCTCGGCATGCCCTTGCAGATTGGCGAACTGGAAGGTAGCTGGAGCGGTTTCGCGCCGATCCTGCTGGCGCATGACGTAATGGTCGGCAGCGGCGCCAATGCCTTGCGTCTGGATCAGGTGCGCGCCGTGCCGGATCTTTGGGCCAGCCTGTTGGCGCGCGAGGTGCGCATTGCCCATCTGGAACTCAATGGCCTGAAAATCAGCCTCAAGGAAGCCGAGGACGGCAGTTGGGCGCTGGAAGGTCTGCCGGTGCAGAACGATCAGCCGCTGGATGCGCAGCAGTTGTTCAACCGTTCGCAAATGATTCAGCAGCTCTCGGTGCTCGACAGTCAGGTGACCTTGCAGCCGCTGGATCACGCGCCGATGACCCTCACTTATGTCGGCCTCAATCTGAAAACCGGTGCCAGTCGCCAGCGCCTCGATGCCCGTTTGACCTTGCCGGACGGTCAACCTGTCGCGATCAACCTGCGCACGCGCCTTCGTCCGGAGCAGTGGCAGGACAGCACGGTTGAGGGCTATGCCAGCCTGCCGCAAAGCGATTGGGCGAAATGGTTGCCCGAGCGCCTGACCCAGCAATGGAATTTTTCCGAGATCAAGGCCGGTGGTGAAGTCTGGGTCGATTGGGCCAAGGGCACCCTGCAAAGTGCCGTGGTGCGCCTGAACGCGCCACAACTGAGCGGTGCGTATGGCGAGCGCAAGCCGATCCAGATCAATAATCTGGCGCTCAATGCGTATTACCAGAACAGTGACGATGGCGCGAAGATCACGCTCGATTCGCTGGCGATGAATTTTGGCGAAACCCGTTGGGAGTCGCGTGTACAGCTACAACAGACCCGCGCCACCGATAAGGTTGAAGAGCTCTGGCACCTGCAGGCGGACCGCCTCGACCTGACGCCCATCACGCCGCTGCTCAATGCATTGGGGCCGTTGCCGCAAGGCTTCGCCACGGCGGTCGACCATTTGAATGTCACCGGTGGGCTGCGCAATGTGCTGCTGGATTTCCGTCCCGCTGCCACTGACGGCAACAAGTTCGGCTTTGCCGCCAATCTTGACCAGATCGGTTTCGACGCTTATCACGGCGCTCCGGCGGCGCGAAATGTCAGCGGTAGCCTGAGTGGCAACCTCGACGGCGGCGAGTTGCGCATGGACAGCAAGGATTTCGTCCTGCACCTCGATCCGATTTTCGCCAAGCCATGGCAATACCTGCAAGCCAATGCACGCTTGACCTGGAAGCTCGATAAAGACGGTTTCACCCTGATTGCGCCGTACCTGAAGGTGCTGGGCGAAGAGGGCAAGATCGCTGGCGACTTCCTGATTCGCCTGCATTTCGATCACAGCCAGGAAGACTACATGGACCTGCGGGTCGGGCTGGTCGATGGCGACGGTCGCTACACCGCCAAGTACCTGCCTGAGGTCCTGAGCCCGGCGCTCGATGAGTGGCTGCGTACCGCGATTCTCAAAGGCGCAGTCGATCAGGGCTTCTTCCAGTATCAAGGTTCGTTGAGCAAAAACGCCGGCGAGGCCGACCGCAGCATCAGCCTGTTCTTTAAGGTGCATGACGCCGAACTGGCGTTCCAGCCGGGCTGGCCGCACGTGAGCAAGGTCAGCGGCGATGTCTTCATCGAGGACAGCGGAGTGCGCATCTGGGCCAGCAAGGGCCAGTTGCTCGACACTCAGGTCAGCGATGTCTTCGTCAATATTCCCCATGTGCCGTCCGGGCAGAACACGCATTTGCTCCTCGATGGCGCGTTTGCCGGAGGTTTGGGCGATGGTTTGAAGATCTTGCAGGACGCGCCAATCGGTACGGGTGAAACGTTTGCTGGCTGGGAGGGCTCAGGTGATCTGCAAGGCAAACTGAAGCTCGATGTTCCCCTGGCCAAAGGCGATCAGCCGAAAATTCTCGTCGACTTCAAAACCGCCAATGCCCGCCTGAAACTGGCCGAGCCGAAGCTGGAACTGACTCAGCTCAAGGGGGATTTCCGCTTTGACAGCGCCAAAGGCCTCAGCGGTCAGAACATCGCCGCGCGGGCGTTCGACAAACCGGTGACGGCGCAGATTTTTGCCGACGGCAGCCCCGGCAAGCTGAAAACCCGGGTCGCCGCGTCGGGGCAAGTCGAGGTGAAGAAACTCACCGACTGGCTGGGCGTGACGCAACCGTTGCCGGTGACCGGGACGATTCCTTATCAGTTGCAACTGAACCTTGACGGTGCGGACAGCCAATTGTTGGTCAGCTCCAGCATGAAAGGCGTGGCGGTGGATCTGCCTGCACCGTTTGGCATGGCCGCCGATGTCGGCCGCGACACTGTGTTCCGCATGACCCTGCAGGGGCAGGAACGTCGATATTGGGTCAATTACGATCAACTGGCCAATTTCACCTTCGCCGCGCCGCCCACCAGTTTTGCCGACGGTCGCGGTGAGTTGTTCCTCGGTTCCGGTGAGGCCGTACTTCCGGGAGCCAAGGGGCTGCGTATTCGTGGCGTGCTCTCGGAACTGGACGTCGCGCCGTGGCAGGATCTGGTCAGCAAGTACGCCGGACAGGATCCCGGCGGCAGTGCCAAACAGTTGCTCAGCAGCGCCGATTTCAAGGTTGGCAAGTTGACGGCGTTCGGCACTACGCTGGATCAGGCTTCCGTGCAATTGAACCGCAAGCCCGGCACCTGGGCGCTGGCCCTCGACAGCCAGCAGGCCAAAGGCGCGGCCAGTGTGCCGGATGCCAAAGGTGTGCCGATTGTGGTGAGCCTGCAGTACGTGAAATTGCCGGCGCCGGACCCGACGGTGCAGGCCGATGAAAACGCACCTGATCCATTGGTGTCGGTTGATCCGACGAAAATCCCGGCGCTGGATCTCACCATCAATCAACTGTTCCAGGGCCAGGATCTGGTCGGTGGCTGGTCGCTCAAGGTGCGACCGACGCCTAAAGGCATCGCCTTGAACAGCCTCGACATGGGCCTCAAAGGCATCCTCTTGCAAGGCAACGGCGGCTGGGAAGGCGCGCCGGGTTCGACCAACAGCTGGTTCAAGGGCCGGATCGGCGGCAAGAACCTCGCCGATGTGCTCAAGGGCTGGGGCTTCGCGCCGAGCGTGACCAGCGAAGAATTCCACATGGACGTCGATGGCCGCTGGCCAGGCTCGCCGGCCTGGCTGGCGACAAAGCGCTTCTCCGGCACGCTGGATGCCTCGTTGAACAAGGGCCAGTTTGTTGAAGTGGAGGGCGGAGCCCAGGCGCTGCGGGTGTTCGGTTTGCTCAACTTCAACTCAATTGGCCGCCGCCTGCGCCTGGACTTCTCCGATTTGTTTGGCAAAGGCCTGAGCTATGACCGGGTCAAAGGGCTGCTGGTGGCAACCAACGGTGTTTACGATACGAAAGAACCGATTCGCCTGACCGGGCCGTCGAGCAATCTGGAGCTTAACGGCAAGCTGGATCTGGTGGCCGAGCAAGTCGACGCCAAGTTGTTGGTGACGCTGCCGGTGACCAATAATCTGCCGATCGCTGCGCTGCTCGTGGGCGCGCCGGCGGTCGGCGGTGCGCTGTTCCTGATCGACAAGCTGATCGGTGACCGCGTGGCTCGTTTCGCCAGTGTCAAATACACCGTCAAAGGCCCGTGGAAAGAGCCGAAAATCACCTTCGACAAGCCTTTTTAACTAGCAGACACTACCCCCCTGTAGGAGCTGCCGCAGGCTGCGATCTTTTGATTTTTTTAAAAACCAGATCAAAAGATCGCAGCCTGCGGCAGCTCCTACAGGGTTGTGTGTAGATTCCGAGGAGTGGCCATGTCTTTAGCGGTGATTCAAATGGTCAGCCAGAGCGACGTACTGGCCAATCTGGTTCAGGCCCGGCGCCTGCTCGAACAGGCTGCGGCCGGCGGTGCGAAGCTGGCAGTGCTGCCGGAAAACTTCGCTGCCATGGGCCGTCGCGACGTTGCCGACATCGGCCGTGCCGAAGCATTGGGCGAAGGACCGATCCTGCCATGGTTGAAACAGACCGCCCGCGACCTCAAGTTATGGATAGTGGCTGGCACGTTGCCGTTGCCGCCGGTAGGTCAGCCTAGGGGCAAGGCCAATGCCTGTTCGTTGCTGGTCGATGAACACGGCGAGTTTGTTGCGCGCTACGACAAGTTGCATCTGTTTGATGTCGATGTAGCGGACAATCGTGGCCGTTACCGCGAATCCGATGACTATGCTTATGGCAGTGGTGTGGTGGTGGCGGACACGCCGGTGGGTAAATTGGGCCTGACCGTTTGTTACGACTTGCGCTTCCCGGAGCTTTACAGCGAATTGCGCGCCGCCGGTGCTGAATTGATTACCGCACCGTCGGCGTTTACTGCGGTGACCGGGGCGGCGCATTGGGACGTGCTGATTCGCGCACGGGCCATCGAAACCCAGTGTTATGTGTTGGCGGCAGCGCAGGGCGGTACCCATCCGGGGCCGCGCGAAACCTTCGGCCATGCGGCGATTGTCGACCCGTGGGGCCGCGTGCTGACGCAGCAGGATCAAGGCGAAGCGGTGTTGTTGGCCGAGCGCGATAGCAGTGAACAAGCGTCCATCAGGGCGCGAATGCCGGTGACGCGTCATCGGCGGTTTTTCTCGCAGGGCGCACAGCGGCCTGCTTCAGAACATGAATTTAAGGCGTAAACCTATGAGCGAGTTGTTGTCCTCAGTCAGTGATCACCTGTTGGCACCGGGCGGCGTGACCATCGAGAGTCTGCAAGGCGTACTCGGCGATCTGGCCGGTCCGGGCATCGATGCCGCCGACCTGTATTTCCAGGGACAGATCTCCGAGTCCTGGGCACTGGAAGACGGCATCGTCAAGGAAGGCAGCTTCAACCTCGACCAGGGCGTTGGCGTGCGCGCGCAATCCGGTGAGAAAACCGGTTTCGCCTACAGCAACGCGATCACCCTCGAAGCCCTCGGCGCGGCGGCCCGTGCTGCACGTTCGATCTCCCGTGCCGGGCAGAACGGCACGGTGCAGGCGTTCACCAGCCAAGACGTCGCCCAGTTGTACGCGCCGGATAACCCGCTGGAAGTGCTGAGCCGGGCCGAGAAAGTCGAATTGCTCAAGAGCATCGACGTCGCGACCCGCGCGCTCGATCCGCGTATCCAGCAGGTCAGTGTAAGCATGGCCGGGGTCTGGGAGCGGATTCTGGTGGCGTCTACCGATGGCGGTCTGGCTGCCGATGTGCGGCCGCTGGTGCGCTTCAACGTCAGCGTCATCGTTGAGCAGAATGGTCGTCGCGAGCGCGGCGGGCATGGCGGCGGCGGGCGTACCGATTACCGTTATTTCCTCGCCGAAGACCGCGCCATGGGCTATGCCCGTGAAGCGTTGCGTCAGGCGCTGGTGAACCTCGAAGCGATCCCGGCACCGGCCGGTACTTTTCCGGTGGTGCTGGGTTCGGGCTGGTCTGGCGTGCTGTTGCACGAAGCGGTCGGCCACGGTCTGGAAGGCGATTTCAACCGCAAGGGCAGTTCCGCCTACAGCGGGCGCATGGGCGAAATGGTTGCATCGAAACTTTGCACCATCGTCGATGACGGCACCTTGAGCGGTCGTCGCGGTTCGCTGAGTGTCGACGACGAAGGCACGCCGACCGAGTGCACCACGCTGATCGAAAATGGCGTACTCAAGGGCTACATGCAGGACAAGCTCAACGCGCGCCTGATGGGCGTGGCCCGTACCGGTAACGGTCGTCGTGAATCCTACGCGCATCTGCCGATGCCACGCATGACCAACACCTACATGCTCGGTGGCGAGAGCGATCCGGCGGAAATCATCGCGTCGGTGAAGAAGGGCATCTACTGCGCCAACCTCGGCGGCGGTCAGGTCGACATCACCAGCGGCAAGTTTGTGTTCTCCACCAGCGAGGCGTATCTGATCGAAGACGGCAAGATCACCGCGCCGGTCAAAGGCGCAACGTTGATCGGCAACGGCCCTGAGGCGATGAGCCGGGTGTCGATGGTCGGTAACGATCTGGCGCTGGACAGCGGCGTGGGTACGTGCGGCAAGGATGGGCAGTCGGTGCCGGTAGGCGTGGGTCAGCCGACGCTGAAAATCGATGCGATCACCGTGGGTGGCACGGGCGCATAAAGAAACGTGTGTAGGAGCTGCCGCAGGCTCGGGCCGCGATCGGACGATCTTTTGATCTTTAAAAAGCAAAGATCGCAGCCTGCGGCAGCTCCTACAAGGGATGAGATTAACGCAGGCCGCGTTGAGTCTCGTCCAGTTCACGGATGTACTTGAAGATCTTGCGGCTGGAAGCAGGAGGTTTGTTTTGCGCAACCTCGTGCTGAGCCTGACGGATCAAGGAACGCAATTGCTGGCGATCGGCGTCCGGGTACTCGACGACGAATTTTTCCAGCACGGCGTCGTCGCCCGCGATCAGGCGATCGCGCCAGCGTTCCAGGTTATGGAAACGCTCGTTGTATTGGCGAGTGGAGGCATCGAGTTGATCGAGCAAGGTCAGAATCGCGTCAGTGTCCTGATCGCGCATCAGTTTGCCGATGAACTGCAAATGCCGTTTACGCGCGATATTCGCGGTGTGCTTGGGCGCATCGGCCAAGGCACGGCGCATCGCGTCGGTCAGTGGCAGTTTTGCCACCAAGTCAGGCTTGAGTGTTGTAAGGCGCTCGCCAAGGTCAACCAGAGCATGCAGCTCGCGTTTGACCTGAGATTTGCTTTTTTCTCCCGTATCGAGGGAGTCGTCGTAAGAATCAACCATGGTGGCAGTCCGCAAAGAAACGCCGCCATGATAACCAGTCGGGGGCCGCTTGTCCGGCCCGGTCGCTCGATGGCCCCAGCCGAAAGCAGAATTTGAGTGGAGATGAGCATGAGTGCAGTTGAAAGCGTCGGCCCGCAGGCTTTGCCGGCACTGCAGGAACAGGTCGAGCAGATCATTGCCGAAGCCAAGCGTCAGGGCGCCAGTGCCTGCGAAGTGGCGGTGTCGCTGGAACAGGGCTTGTCCACTTCGGTGCGTCAGCGCGAGGTCGAAACAGTCGAGTTCAACCGCGATCAGGGGTTTGGCATCACGCTGTACGTCGGCCAGCGCAAAGGCTCGGCCAGCACGTCCGCCACCGGGCCGGAGGCGATTCGCGAAACCGTCGCGGCCGCATTGGCGATTGCCAAGCACACCTCTGAAGACGAAGCCTCGGGCCTGGCAGATGCCGCGCTGATGGCTCGCGAGCAGCAGGATTTCGACCTGTTCCACGAATGGGACATCACCCCGGAACAAGCCATCGAGAAGGCGCTGATCTGCGAAGCGGCGGCGTTCGATGCCGATGCGCGGATCAAGAACGCCGATGGCACCACGCTGAGCACGCATCAAGGCTGCCGCGTTTACGGCAACAGCCACGGTTTTATCGGTGGCTACGCCTCGACCCGGCACAGCCTCAGCTGCGTGATGATTGCCGAAGCCGATGGCCAGATGCAGCGCGATTATTGGTATGACGTCAGCCGTCAGGGCACCTTGCTGGCCGACCCGGTGAGCATCGGTCAGCGTGCGGCGCAGCGGGCGGCGAGCCGTCTGGGCGCGCGTCCGGTACCGACCTGTGAAGTGCCGGTGCTGTTTTCAGCGGAACTGGCCGGTGGCTTGTTCGGCAGTTTCCTCTCGGCGGTGTCTGGCGGCAGCTTGTATCGCAAATCGTCGTTCCTCGAAGGCACGCTGGGGCAGAAGCTGTTCCCGGAATGGTTGACCATCGATGAGCGTCCGCACCTGATGCGCGCGATGGGCAGCGCTTCGTACGACGGTGATGGTCTGGCGACGTACGCCAAACCGTTCGTCGAAAAGGGCGAGTTGGTCTCGTACATCCTCGGCACGTATTCCGGGCGCAAACTCGGCATGTCGAGCACCGCCAACGCCGGCGGCGTGCATAACCTGTTCGTCACCCATGGCGACGAAGACCAGGCGGCGCTGTTGAAGCGCATGGGCCGTGGCTTGTTGGTCACCGAATTGATGGGCCATGGCCTGAACATGGTCACCGGCGACTATTCGCGCGGTGCGGCAGGTTTCTGGGTCGAGAATGGTGAAATCCAGTTCGCGGTGCAGGAAGTCACCATCGCCGGCAACATGCGCGACATGTTCAAGCAGATCGTCGCGGTGGGTAATGACCTGGAGCTGCGCAGCAATATTCGCACGGGTTCGGTGTTGATCGAACGGATGACGGTAGCCGGCAGCTAAGCCCCAACCGTCACAAAAAAGGCGCGCCATCCACCCGGATGGCGCGCCTTTTTCATACCTGCCCTGTAGGAGTTGCCGAAGGCTGCGATCTTTTGATTTTGCTTTGAAAGACAAGATCAAAAGATCGCAGCCTGCGGCAGCTCCTACACAAGCACTCTTGTTTTGGTTCTCATTATCATCTAATAATAAATCTCATTATCGGATGAGCCCCGGATCATGAGTTCTGCCTTGCACGAGCAGCCGTACCTCGAAAGCTGGCGCTGGATGAGTCGCCAGATCCGTTGCGCGATGGATCCAGATGAACCGCGCCTGATCGAACATTACCTGGCCGAAGGCCGGTACCTGTCTTGTTGCACTGCGACCTCACCGTGGACGGTCGCCGAAACCTCCTTCCGTTTGCTGCTCGACACCGCCACCGACATCGCCTTGCCGTGGCACTGGCGCAGCCTCTGTCTCGATCAAGCCTGGCGCCCATTGCGTGAAATGGAGCGCCTGTCCCTGTGCAAATGCCGGCTCAAACGCTGGCAGCGCTACACCTGGCAGCTCGCCACTTGCGAATTGCTTCCCTCGATTCCTCTTATTGAACTGGTGCAAGGATTTTCAGATGACCAAGACACGTATTGAGCGCGACAGCATGGGCGAACTGCAGGTGCCGGTGGACGCTCTCTACGGCGCGCAGACCCAGCGCGCAGTGGATAACTTCCCGATCAGCGGCAAGCCGATGCCCAAACAATTCATCCGCGCGTTGATCCTCGCCAAAGCCGCCGCGGCTCGCGCCAATGTTGAACTCAACCAGATCAGCGCCGCGCAAGGCAAAGCCATCAGCGACGCCGCCCAAGGTTTGCTTGAAGGCGATTTCATGCAGCATTTTCCGGTGGATATTTTCCAGACCGGCTCCGGCACCAGCTCGAACATGAACGCCAATGAAGTGATTGCCACCCTGGCCAGCCGCCTGCTCGACGAGCCGGTGAACGCCAATGATCACGTCAACTGCGGCCAGAGCAGCAACGACATCATCCCGACCACCATCCACGTCAGCGCCGCGTTGGCCCTGCACGAACAACTGCTGCCAGCGCTGCTGCACCTGGTGCAGGTGATCGAGCGCAAAGCCGAGCAAGTGCATCACCACGTCAAAACCGGCCGTACGCATTTGATGGACGCGATGCCGGTGCGCATGAGCCAGGTACTCAACGGCTGGGCGCAGCAGCTCAAGGCCAATATCGCTCATCTGCAGGATCTGCTGCCAAGCCTGCAATCGCTGGCGCAGGGCGGTACGGCGGTCGGCACCGGGATCAACGCGCACCCTGAGTTCGCCGCGCGTTTCAGCCGTCAGCTCAGCCAATTGACCGACGTGCAATTCACGCCGGGCAAGGATCTGTTCGCGCTGATCGGCTCGCAGGACACCGCCGTCGCCGTCTCCGGCCAACTCAAAGCCATCGCTGTGTCGCTGATGAAAATCGCCAACGACCTGCGCTGGATGAACTCCGGCCCGCTCGCCGGTCTCGGTGAAATCGAACTGGAGGCGCTGCAACCAGGCTCGTCGATCATGCCGGGCAAGGTCAATCCGGTGATTCCGGAAGCCACCGCGATGGTCGCCGCGCAAGTGATCGGCAACGATTCGGTGATCACCATTGCCGGCCAGTCGGGCAACTTTGAGCTGAACGTGATGCTGCCGATCATCGCGCAGAACCTGTTGAGCAGCATCGAACTGCTGGCCAATTCCAGCCGCCTGCTGGGTGGCAAAGCCATCGCCAGCTTCAAGGTCAACGAATCGCGCTTGAAAGAGGCGTTGTCGCGCAACCCGATTCTGGTCACCGCACTCAACCCGATCATCGGTTACCAGAAGGCTGCCGAAATCGCCAAGCAGGCCTACAAGGAAGGTCGCGCGGTGATCGATGTCGCTCTGGAACACACCGACCTGTCGCGCAGCCAACTGGAAGAGTTGCTCAATCCCGAGAAACTCACCGCCGGCGGCGTGTAAGCACCGCAACCGCTTTGGAGGCTCACCATGGAGCACTGGAAACGCACGATCGAACGGGCCAATCGCTGCTTCATGCTGGGCGAACTGATCGATGCCCGTGAGGCTTACCTGCAAGCCCTGGCCTTGGCGCAAGTGTTGTACGAGCGCTGGGCAGATGCCGACGAAGCGGTGGCGGCCTGCGTCATCTCCCACCACAACCTCGCGGATTTGCACCTGCGCCTGAATCAGCCGGAGGAGAGCGCCGAATACCTCTGCGCCATCCACCAACGGCTGTTGCAGACCATGCAGGACGAGCGCCTGCGCCCGGCGCTGCGTGAAGCGGCGCTGCGCCAGAGCAGCAAGACTTACGTCGAGCTGCTGAATTTCATCAGCGAGCACGGCGAATACCCGCGCACTCAGCGCCTGCTGCACCCGGATACCGGCAATGCGCGCCGCGCGCCTGCCCCACATCACCATGGAGTCCATTGAAATGGCTTTTACCTTGCCTGCCTTGCCTTACGCCTACGACGCATTGGAACCGCACATCGATGCGCAGACCATGGAGATTCACTACACCAAGCATCACCAGACCTACATCAACAACCTCAACGCTGCGGTAGAAGGCACTGAGTACGCTGAATGGCCGGTGGAAAAACTGGTCGCCAGCGTCAAGGAGTTGCCGGAGAAACTCCGTGCCGCGGTGATCAATCAGGGCGGCGGTCACGCCAACCACTCGCTGTTCTGGGAAGTAATGGTGCCAAGCGGCGGCGGCAAACCGGATGGCGCGCTGGCCAAGGCAATCGATGAGCAGTTGGGCGGCCTCGACAGCTTCAAGGAAGCCTTCACCAAAGCCGCGCTGACCCGTTTCGGCAGCGGCTGGGCCTGGCTCAGCGTGACCCCGGAGAAGAAATTGATCGTGGAAAGCAGCGGCAACCAGGACAGCCCGCTGATGAACGGCAACACGCCGATTCTCGGTCTCGACGTCTGGGAGCATGCCTACTACCTGCGTTACCAGAACCGTCGCCCGGAATACATCAACGCGTTCTACAACGTGATCAATTGGCCTGAAGTTGCTGCGCGCTATCAGGCCGCACTGGTTTAAGTCTTCTATAAAAACAATCCAAGGCTGACTATGGGCACTGAAACACTGGCGATCGGAAGTGGGCGTATGTTTCGTTACGCAGTGGGATCGCTATTGCTGTTGGCGGGCATGACCTTGCTGGTTGCCCACGGACTGGCATGGCTGAATCTCGAACCGCGGCTGTTGCGGGCGTTGCAGGGTGGCGCGATCTGCGCGCTCGGCACGGCGCTTGGTGCGGTGCCGGTGCTGGTGATTCGGCGCATGCCGCAGGCACTCAGCGATACGTTGCTGGGGTTTGGTGCCGGGGTGATGCTGGCGGCGACGGCGTTTTCGCTGATCGTGCCGGGCATTGCCGCTGCCGAAAGTCTTGGTTTGACGCCGTGGGGCGCCAGTGGCCTGATCTGCTTCGGCATCATGCTCGGCGCATTCGGGCTGTATCTGGTTGATCTCAAGGTTTCCGGCGCGTCTCCGGAAATGCTCGTCGGCACCGTCGAGCACCCGGTGATTCCGCCACGGATCTGGCTGTTTGTGTTTGCGATCATTGCCCATAACATTCCTGAAGGCATGGCCGTCGGCGTGTCTGCCGGTGGCGGCATGCCGGATGCGGACAGCCTGGCCATGGGCATCGCTTTGCAGGATGTGCCGGAAGGTCTGGTGATTGCGCTGGTATTGGCCGGGGCAGGGATGTCGCGGGTGAAGGCGTTTATGATTGGCGCGGCGTCAGGCCTGGTCGAGCCGGTGTTTGCGCTGTTGTGCGCGTGGCTGGTCAGTCTGGCCCAGGTGTTGTTGCCATTAGGTTTGGCGCTGGCGGCGGGGGCGATGTTGCTGGTGGTGACCCACGAAGTGATCCCCGAGTCGCGACGCAATGGTCATGACAAATTGGCCAGCCTTGGTTTGTTGAGCGGGTTTTGTCTGATGATGGTGATGGATACTGCATTAGGTTGAAGATCAAAAGATCGCAGCCTTCGGCAGCTCCTACATTGGAATGCGTTCACTGTAGGAGCTGCCGAAGGCTGCGATCTTTTGATGTTGGCTGTCAGCCGCCTTCATCGAAGTAGTTGTTGATCAACGCGACCAACGCATCCAGTGCTTCCTGTTCCTGATGCCCTTCAGTACTCAGATAGATCTTGGTGCCCTTGCCAGCCGCCAGCATCATCATCGCCATGATGCTTTTGCCATCAACCGTGGTCTCAGGCGTGCGACCCACTCTGATCGTGCAATCCGGATACTGCCCGGCCACTCCAACAAACTTGGCCGATGCGCGGGCATGCAGGCCCAGTTTGTTGATGATTTCGATTTCCAGAGCAGGCATCGCGGTGTGAATCCTTTAAGTGAGGTCGCGGTGGCGAACCTGGACGTTCTTCAGGGTTTTCTGCAGGGCCTGACCCAGGCGTTCAGTCAGGTAGACGGAGCGGTGATGCCCGCCGGTGCAGCCAATGGCAATGGTCACATAGGCACGATTGCTCGCGGCAAAACGTGGTAGCCACTTGTGCAGGTAGGTGAAGATGTCCTGAAACATTTCTTCAACGTCGGGCTGTGCTGCCAGATACTCGGCCACCGGTGCATCGAGGCCGGACTGTTCGCGCAGTTCCGGTTTCCAGTAGGGGTTGGGCAGGCAGCGCACATCAAAGACCAGATCTGCATCCACCGGCATGCCGCGCTTGAAACCGAATGACTCGACCAGAAACGCCGTGCCCGGCTCCGGCTGATTCAGCAGACGCAGCTTGATGGTGTCGCGCAACTGGTACAGGTTCAGATTGGTGGTGTTGATCTTCAGGTCGGCGAGATCGGCGATCGGGCCGAGCAGGGCAGTTTCATCGTGAATCGCTTCGGCCAGCGAGCGGTTGGCATTGCTCAGCGGGTGGCGGCGGCGAGTTTCGGAGAAACGCTTGAGCAGGGTTTCTTCATCGGCATCAAGATAAAGCACATCACATTGAATGTGCTTGCTGCGGGCATCTTCGAGCAGTTCGGGAAAGCGGCTCAGGTGACTCGGCAGGTTGCGCGCGTCAATCGACACGGCGACCAGCGGTTGCGCAAGCTCCGTGTGGATCAGTGCGCGCTCGGCCAGCTCTGGCAGCAAACCTGCCGGCAGGTTGTCGATGCAGTAGTAACCGTTGTCCTCAAGGACATCAAGGGCGGTGCTTTTACCCGAGCCGGAACGGCCGCTGACGATGATCAAGCGCATGATTACTGCCCGTTTTGCTCGTCCAGAACGACCTGGTACAAGGCTTCGTTGCTCGCGGCGCTGCGCAATTTGTCACGCACGTCCTTGCGGTCGAGCATGCTGGCGATCTGACGCAGCAACTCCAGGTGCGCATCGGTAGCGGCTTCCGGGACCAGCAAGACAAACAGCAGGTCAACCGGCGCGCCGTCAATGGCGTCGAAATCGATGGGGGCTTGAAGGTGCATCAACGCACTGATGGGCGTTTCGCAGCCTTTGAGGCGGCAGTGAGGAATGGCGATGCCGTTGCCAAAACCGGTAGAACCGAGTTTTTCACGGGCAATCAGGGCCTCGAAGACATCTTGCATCTCCAGATCCGGCACTTCGCGGGCGATCAGGTTGGCAATTTGTTCGAGGGCTTTCTTTTTACTGCCGCCCGGCACGTTCACGAGGGAACGGCCGGGGGTCAGGATACTTTCAAGTCGGATCATGGGGTGGGGGGTTATCGACCGGTCGCGCCCTGGAGCAGGCTCTGGGTCTTTTCCTTATGCTTTTTGAGTTGTTTATCCAGCTTGTCGGTCAAGGCGTCGATCGCCGCGTACATATCGGTATGTTCCGCGTTAGCGACCACTTCGCTGCCGGGTATATGCAAGGTGGCTTCGATTTTCTGCTTCAGCTTTTCGACGCACATCGTGACCTGCACGTTGGTGATCTTGTCGAAATGGCGCTCCAGTCGTTGGAGTTTTTCCTCGATATAGGAACGCAGAGGTTGGGTCACTTCCAGTTGGTGTCCACTGATGTTGACTTGCATACAGCTTCTCCTTCGTTGCCAGTGCATAAAGCGGCAGGCTGGATAGCCTGCCACTGGAACGCTGTAACGTGGCTTACATCAACCGCTTGCGTTCGCTCGAAGGCGCGATCCCTAAGGATTCGCGGTACTTGGCGACGGTGCGGCGAGCCACCTGAATGCCTTGTGCCTCCAGTAAACCAGCGATCTTGCTGTCACTCAACGGCTTTTTCTGATTTTCCGCGGCAACCAGTTTTTTGATGATCGCGCGGATCGCCGTGGACGAGCATTCGCCGCCTTCGGAGGTGCTGACGTGGCTTGAGAAAAAGTATTTCAGCTCATAAATACCGCGCGGGGTATGCATGAATTTCTGTGTGGTCACCCGGGAAATCGTTGATTCATGCATGCCCACCGCTTCGGCGATGTCGTGCAAGACCAACGGTTTCATGGCTTCGTCGCCGTACTCCAGAAAACCGCGCTGATGCTCGACGATCTGGGTGGCAACTTTCATCAGGGTTTCATTGCGGCTCTGCAGGCTCTTGATGAACCAGCGCGCTTCCTGCAACTGATTGCGCATGAAGGTGTTGTCGGCGCTGGTGTCGGCGCGACGGACGAATCCGGCGTATTGCGCATTGACGCGCAGGCGTGGCACCGATTCCTGATTCAGCTCGACCAGCCAGCGCTCGTTGTCCTTGCGCACGATCACGTCAGGCACAACGTACTCGGCCTCAGTGGATTCGATCTGCGAACCCGGACGCGGATTGAGGCTCTGCACCAGCTCGATGACCTGGCGCAGCTCGTCTTCCTTGAGCTTCATGCGGCGCATCAACTGGCTGTAATCGCGACTGCCAAGCAGGTCGATGTAGTCCGTGACCAGACGCTTGGCTTCTGCCAGCCATGGTGTCTTGGCCGGCAACTGGCGCAATTGCAGCAACAGGCATTCGCCAAGGTTGCGCGCACCGATACCGGCCGGTTCGAATTGCTGGATGCGGTGCAGGACGGCTTCAATCTCGTCCAGCTCGATGTCCAGTTCCGGGTCGAACGCTTCGAGGATTTCTTCGAGGGTTTCGTCCAGATAGCCCTGATTGTTGATGCAATCGATCAGGGTCACGGCGATCAGGCGATCGGTGTCGGACATCGGGGCGAGGTTCAGTTGCCACAGCAGGTGGCTTTGCAGGCTTTCGCCGGCGGAGGTGCGGGTGGTGAAATCCCACTCGTCATCGTCGCTGCTGGGCAGGCTGCTGGCGCTGGTCTGGTAGACGTCTTCCCAGGCGGTGTCGACCGGCAGTTCGTTGGGAATGCGTTCGCTCCAATCGCCTTCTTCGAGGTTGTCGACGGTCGGCGCGGTTTCCTGGTAGGACGGTTCCTGGATCTCGGCGGGCTTCTGTTCAGCGTTGTCGGCCAAGGGGTCGGAATTGTCGAAGTCTTCGCCTTCTTCCTGGCGTTCGAGCATCGGATTGGATTCCAGTGCCTCCTGGATTTCCTGTTGCAGATCCAGGGTCGACAATTGGAGCAGGCGGATGGCCTGTTGCAGCTGCGGTGTCATCGTCAGCTGCTGGCCCATTCTCAAGACTAGCGATGGTTTCATGGCAGGGGCTTAACACCTTATTCGCCGGCGCTATGCGCCATCCACTACAGGGCGCCGAAGCGCCAAACTTAAGCAAATTATATGCCTGAAACTGAAGTGTTTGCCTAGAGCGCTGTAACAATTAAAGCGTATAAAAAGCTGCTTCATCGATACAGCGCCCTCGCGAATCACCAGGATGCTGTCGCGCTTACAGGCGGAACTCGTGACCCAGATACACTTCCTTGACCAGATCGTTGGCCAGGATGGTTTCTGCGTCACCTTCGGCGATCAGTTGACCGTCGTTGACGATGTACGCGGTTTCGCAGATATCCAGGGTCTCACGCACGTTGTGGTCGGTGATCAATACGCCGATGCCCTTGGCCTTGAGGTGGTGGATGATCTGCTTGATGTCGCCGACCGAGATCGGGTCGACACCGGCAAACGGTTCGTCGAGCAGGATGAATTTCGGCGCGGTGGCCAGTGCGCGGGCAATTTCCACGCGGCGGCGTTCACCACCCGACAGGCTCATGCCGAGATTGTCGCGGATGTGGCTGATGTGGAATTCCTGCAGCAGGCTTTCCAGCTCCTTGCGACGACCAGCCTTGTCGAGTTCCTGACGGGTTTCGAGGATGGCCATGATGTTGTCGGCGACCGACAGTTTGCGGAAGATCGACGCTTCTTGCGGCAGATAGCCGATACCGGCCTTGGCACGACCGTGCATCGGCTGGTGGCTGACGTCCAGATCATCGATCAGTACGCGGCCCTGATCGGCCTGCACCAGGCCGACGATCATGTAGAAGCACGTGGTCTTGCCGGCGCCGTTGGGGCCGAGCAGGCCGACGATCTGGCCGCTGTCGATCGACAGGCTGACGTCACGCACGACCTGGCGGCTTTTATAGGCCTTGGCCAGGTGCTGAGCTTTCAGAGTTGCCATTACTGGGTTTTCTCTTCGGTTTTCTTCTTCGGCTGGATCACCATGTCGATGCGCGGACGCGCCTCGGTGACCTTGCTGCCGGTAGCGCGACCGGCGCTGGCAAGTTTTTTCACCGTGTCATAGACGATCTTCTCGCCCTGAGTGGTGTTGTTGTCTTTATCGACAACCTTGGCCTTGTCGATCAGCACAACGCGGTTTTGCGCGGCGTGGTACTGGATTGTCACGCCCCAGCCCTGTACAGGCTTGGTATCGCCAGCGGTCTGCAGCTGTTCGAAGTAGGCGAGGTTGCCGACCGAGGTCACCACGTCGATATCACCGGTCGGGGTGCGGGTGATGGTCACGGTATTGCCGGTGACCTTCATCGAGCCCTGGGTGATGATCACGTCACCTTTATAGGTGGCAACGCCGTTCTTGTCGTCCAGCTGGGCATCGTCGGCCTGAATGCGGATTGGCTGCTCTTGATCGTTCGGCAGAGCCCAGGCGCTCACGCTTCCCAGTGCTGCGCCCAGACTGAGCAAAATAGGGAGGGTTTTAACGAGCCTCATACTGTCCTCTTACGTTCGATAGCAGGTGTATCCTGCTGTCCTTCAGGTACGCTTTCATTCCAACGCCAGTCGATACACCGCCAGCGCCGTCGATTCTAACGGGTTGCTCGGTCTGCGCATATTGCTCCTGCGGGAACACCGTCATGCGAGTGGAGGTGACCAGCAGATCGCGCTTCTTTTCATCGGTGCGCTTGATGCGCACCGAGTCGATCAATTCAACCTGGGTGCCACCCGAGTTCACTTCGCCGCGCTCACTGGTCACGTGCCACGGGAAATCCGTGCCGCGGTACATGTTCAGATCGGGTTTGGTGACCAGCGTGATGTCGGTCGCCTTGACGTGCTCGGCTTTCTCGGACGTCATTTCATATTGCACTTTGCCGTCCGGCAGGTATTGCAGGGTGTGTGTGTTGGTTGCATACCAGTCGATCGGGCTTTCGGTCGACGTGACCGGCGGCTTGTCGAGGAAGCGTTCCGGGCTGATGTTCCAGTAGCCGACCGCGGCGAAAAGCGCCGCGATGCAACCGAACAGCAGGAAGTTGCGAAATTTTTTGCTAAACATGGTTTGACTCACAAGTACGCGGCATTGGCGGCATCAAGGCTGCCCTGCGCACGCAGGATCAATTCGCAGAATTCGCGGGCGGCGCCTTCGCCGCCACGGGCGCGGGTTACGCCATGGGCGTGTTCGCGGACGAAATCGGCAGCGTTGGCGACCGCCATCCCCAGGCCCACGCGGCGGATCACCGGCAGGTCAGGCAGGTCGTCACCGAGGTAGGCGACCTGTTCATAGCTTAGGCCCAGTTGTTCAAGTAGACCGTCGAGAACGACCAATTTGTCTTCGCGCCCCTGAAAAAGATGCGGGATACCCAGGTTTTTCGCCCGACGCTCAACCACCGGTGTCTTGCGGCCGCTGATAATGGCAGTTTGTACGCCCGCATTCATCAGCATCTTGATGCCTTGGCCATCAAGGGTGTTGAAGGTCTTGAATTCGCTGCCGTCTTCGAGGAAATACAGGCGCCCGTCGGTGAGGACCCCGTCGACGTCGAACACCGCCAGTTTGATCGCTTTGCCGCGTTGCAGCAGATCGTTGCTCATTTACATGACTCCTGCGCGCAGCAGATCGGAAAGGTTGAAGGCGCCAATCGGGCGATCGTCCTCGTCGACAACTACCAGTGCGTTGATTCGGTGGTCTTCCATGATTTTCAGGGCCTCGGCGGCAAGCATCTCGGGCCGGGCGGTCTTGCCGTGGGCCGTCATTACCTGGTCGATGGTGGCGCTGCGGATATCGATGCTGCGATCAAGGGTGCGGCGCAAATCGCCGTCGGTGAAGATCCCGGCCAGTTTGCCGTCGGCTTCAAGGATCGCCGTCATGCCCAGGCCCTTGCGGGTCATTTCCATCAACGCGTCCTTCAAAAGGGTGCCGCGCTGCACCTGCGGCAGCTCTTGCCCGGCGTGCATGACGTTTTCAACTTTCAGCAACAGGCGGCGGCCAAGGGCCCCGCCCGGATGGGAAAACGCGAAATCTTCAGCGGTGAAACCACGCGCTTCGAGCAATGCCACGGCCAGGGCATCGCCCATGACCAGGGCTGCGGTGGTCGACGAGGTCGGTGCCAGATTCAACGGGCAAGCCTCATGCTCGACGTGCACGTTGAGATTGACTTCGGCTGCCTTGGCCAGCGGCGATTGCGGGTTGCCGGTGACGCTGATCAGCTGGATGCCCAGGCGCTTGATCAGCGGCAGCAGGGTGACGATTTCGTTGGTCGAGCCAGAGTTGGAGAGGGCCAGGATCACGTCGTCGCGGGTGATCATGCCCATGTCGCCATGACTGGCTTCGGCCGGGTGGACGAAAAAAGCCGGGGTGCCGGTGCTGGCCAGGGTCGCGGCAATCTTGTTGCCGACATGCCCGGATTTGCCCATGCCGACCACGACCACACGGCCTTTGCTGGCCAGAATCATCTCGCAAGCACGGACGAAATCGGCGTCGATATGGGGCAACAAGCCTTGTACGGCTTCCACTTCGAGTTGGATGGTGCGTTGTGCCGATTGAATCAGGTCGCTGGATTGGCTCATGTCAGAAATCGTATAGCCCGATGAAAAGGCGGCGATTATAGCGGTTATGTTGCAAAGCCTCACGCAAGATCGTCGCGCTTTGTCATTCCTCGTTACCAAATGCTTCGAAAACCTGCCGCGAGCCTGTCAAATCACTGAACATGCGCCGGCACAAGCCTTGGGCGCTTGGCGGTTGCAGTGATATAGTTCGCCGCCAGTTCGGCCTGCCCGGGATGTATGTGCTTTCCCAAGAAAGCCTGGCGTCCGAGTGAGAGGCTGCATCGCAAGGAGTTTAGATGAGTGCCGATAACGCCTACGCGGTCGAGCTGAAGGGAGTCTCCTTCAAGCGCGGTGCGCGCAGCATTTTCAATAACGTCGATATTCGCATCCCGCGCGGCAAGGTCACCGGCATCATGGGGCCTTCCGGGTGTGGCAAGACCACGCTGCTGCGGTTGATGGGCGCGCAGTTGCGTCCCACCAGCGGCGAAGTCTGGGTCAACGGTCAGAACCTGCCGAAGCTGTCGCGCAGCGATCTGTTCGATGCGCGCAAGCACATGGGTGTGCTGTTTCAGAGCGGCGCGCTGTTCACCGATCTCGATGTCTTCGAGAACGTCGCTTTCCCCCTGCGCGTTCATACCCAATTGCCGGAAGAAATGATTCGCGACATCGTCCTGCTCAAATTGCAGGCAGTCGGTCTGCGTGGCGCCATTGAATTGATGCCTGACGAACTGTCCGGCGGCATGAAACGTCGTGTTGCGCTGGCCCGGGCGATTGCGCTCGATCCGCAGATTCTCATGTACGACGAACCGTTCGTCGGCCAGGACCCGATCGCCATGGGCGTGCTGGTGCGCCTGATCCGTCTGCTCAATGATGCACTGGGGATCACCAGTATCGTGGTCTCCCACGATCTGGCCGAAACCGCGAGCATTGCCGACTACATCTATGTCGTCGGTGATGGTCAGGTGTTGGGGCAGGGCACACCGGATGAGCTGATGAACTCGGACGAGCCGCGTATCCGTCAGTTCATGACCGGCAATCCCGATGGCCCGGTGCCGTACCATTTTCCAGCGACGGATTACCGCGCAGATCTTCTGGGGAAGCGCTGATGCGCAGAATTTCATTAATAGAACGCGTTCGCCGGTTTGGCGAAGCGGCGATCGATGCCGTTGCGGTGTTCGGTCGGGCGACGCTGTTCCTGTTTCATGCCTTGCTGGGGCGTGGCGGCATCAGCGGTGGCTTCGGCTTGCTGGTCAAGCAACTGCATTCGGTCGGCGTGATGTCGCTGGTGATCATTGTCGTCTCCGGCATTTTCATCGGCATGGTCCTGGCGTTGCAGGGTTTCAGCATTCTGTCGAGCTACGGTTCCGAGCAGGCGGTAGGGCAGATGGTGGCCCTGACCTTGCTGCGTGAACTGGGGCCGGTGGTGACGGCGTTGCTGTTCGCCGGGCGTGCCGGTTCGGCGCTGACCGCCGAAATCGGCAACATGAAGTCGACTGAACAGCTTTCCAGCCTGGAAATGATCGGTGTCGACCCGCTCAAGTACATCATTGCCCCGCGTCTGTGGGCCGGTTTCATTTCCCTGCCGGTGCTGGCGATGATTTTCAGCGTGGTAGGCATCTGGGGCGGTTCGTGGGTAGCTGTCGACTGGCTGGGCGTGTATGAAGGCTCCTACTGGGCGAACATGCAGAACAGCGTGAACTTCACCAGTGATGTGCTTAACGGTGTCATCAAAAGCATCGTTTTCGCCTTCGTCGTCACCTGGATCGCCGTATTCCAAGGCTATGACTGTGAGCCCACTTCCGAGGGGATCAGTCGTGCCACCACCAAGACCGTGGTGTTTGCCTCGCTGGCAGTGCTCGGCCTGGACTTTATTCTGACCGCTTTGATGTTTGGAGATTTCTGATGCAAAACCGCACCCTGGAAATCGGTGTCGGCCTGTTCCTGCTGGCAGGGATCCTGGCTTTGTTGCTGCTTGCGTTGCGGGTCAGTGGCCTGTCTCCGACGTCGACCACCGACACCTATAAACTTTATGCCTACTTCGACAATATCGCCGGTTTGACGGTCAGAGCCAAAGTGACCATGGCCGGTGTGACCATCGGCAAGGTCACGGCGATCGATCTGGATCGCGACAGCTTCACCGGTCGGGTCACCCTGCAAGTGGATAAAAAGGTCGACAACCTGCCGACCGACTCCACAGCGTCTATCCTGACCGCTGGTCTGCTGGGCGAGAAGTACATCGGTATCAGCGTCGGTGGGGAAGACAAACCGCTGAAGGATGGCGGAACCATCCACGACACGCAGTCGTCTCTGGTACTGGAAGACCTGATCGGTAAATTCCTGCTCAATACCGTTAGCAAAGACGCCAAATGAGGAGCTTTTGAATGATCTCTATCTTGCGACGCAGCCTGTTGGTGCTGTTGGCGGCCTTGCCGTTGATGGGTAACGCCGTGGCGGCTGCGACTTCGGCACACGATCTGGTTCAGGACACAACCAACCGGTTGCTGGCCGATCTGGCGGCCAACAAAGAGAAATACAAGCAGGATCCGACTGATTTCTACGCGGCGCTCAACAGCATCGTCGGGCCGGTAGTCGACGCCGAAGGCATTTCCAAGAGCATCATGACGGTCAAGTATTCGCGCAAGGCCACGCCGGCGCAGATGCAGACCTTCCAGGAAAACTTCAAGAAAGGCCTGTTCCAGTTCTACGGCAACGCCTTGCTCGAGTACAACAACCAGGGCATTACCGTTGATCCGGCGAAGGACGAGTCGGGTGATCGCACCAGCGTCAACATGACCGTCAAGGGCAGCAACGGCGCGATCTATCCTGTGCAGTACACGCTGGAGAAGATCAATGGCGAGTGGAAACTGCGCAACGTGATCATCAACGGCATCAACATCGGCAAGCTGTTCCGTGATCAGTTCGCCGACGCGATGCAGCGTAATGGCAACGACCTGGACAAGACCATCAATGGTTGGGCCGGTGAAGTGGCCAAGGCCAAGGAATCCACCGAAAAGAACCCAGCACAATGAGTGAGGCCGCAGTTCGTATGAGTGATGTCGACGAGCTTCTGCTCAGCGGAGTGCTGGATTACCGCACCGGCCCTGACTTGCGCAAGGAAGGCCAGGCACTGATCAAGTCCAGTAAAGCGGCATCGCTGGTGATCGATTGCTCGGCGGTGAAGAAGTCCAGTAGCGTCGGCTTGTCGTTGCTGCTGTGCTTCATGCGCGATGCCAAGGCGGCCGGCAAGGTCGTCAGCATCCGCGCAATGCCCGAAGACATGCGCGAAATTGCTCAGGTCAGTGAATTGACCGAACTGTTGGCGCACCCCTGAACCCACATCTATAAAGAAGCCCCCCGTCAGAGTCCTGCCATGCGGGGTTCGCAGGCGCGGGGCTTTTTTGTATGATGTCCGACCCGTGCGCACAGGGCGCCGATTGAGGTTGAGCATGCAGGCCGTAGAAGTGAAGAGCTTCCTTGAAGGAAAGCTGCCCGGAACGTTGGTAGAAGTTGAGGGCGAAGGCTGCAATTTCCAGCTGAACGTGATTAGCGATGAACTGGCGGCGTTGAGCCCGGTGAAGCGTCAGCAGCAGGTCTATGCCCATTTGAACCCATGGATCACCGATGGCAGCATCCATGCGGTCACTATGAAATTTTTCAGCAGCGCGGCCTGGGCCGAGCGCACCTGAGCCTAAGGGCGTCGAGATTCTTATGGATAAATTGATTATTACCGGTGGCGCTCGCCTTGATGGCGAGATCCGCATTTCCGGGGCAAAGAACTCTGCCCTGCCGATCCTGGCTGCCACCCTGCTGTGCGATGGCCCGGTGACCGTTGGTAACCTGCCGCACCTGCACGACATCACCACCATGATCGAGCTGTTCGGTCGCATGGGCATTGAGCCGGTGATCGACGAGAAACTCAGCGTCGAAATCGACCCGCGCACCATCAAGACCTTGATCGCCCCGTACGAACTGGTGAAAACCATGCGTGCGTCGATCCTGGTACTGGGCCCGATGGTTGCCCGTTTCGGTGAAGCCGAAGTTGCACTGCCTGGCGGTTGCGCCATCGGTTCGCGTCCGGTCGACCTGCACATCCGTGGTCTCGAAGCCATGGGCGCGGTGATCGACGTCGAAGGCGGCTACATCAAGGCCAAGGCGCCTGAAGGTGGCCTGCGCGGTGCAAGCTTCTTCTTCGACACCGTCAGTGTGACCGGTACCGAGAACATCATGATGGCCGCTGCTCTGGCCAAGGGCCGCAGCGTGTTGCAGAACGCCGCCCGCGAACCTGAAGTGGTTGACCTGGCGAACTTCCTCAACGCCATGGGCGCCAAGGTTTCCGGCGCCGGCACCGACACCATCACCATTGATGGCGTCGAGCGTCTGGGTTCGTGCTTCTACAAAGTCATGCCTGACCGTATTGAAACCGGCACCTACCTGGTGGCTGCTGCCGTCACCGGTGGCCGCGTCAAGGTCAAGGACACTGATCCGACCATTCTCGAAGCCGTTCTGGAAAAACTCCGTGAAGCCGGCGCAGAAATCACCTGCGGTGAGGACTGGATCGAGCTGAACATGCACGGCAAGCGTCCGAAAGCAGTCAACGTGCGCACCGCGCCGTACCCGGCTTTCCCGACTGACATGCAGGCGCAGTTCATCTCGCTCAACGCCATTGCCGAAGGCACTGGTGCGGTAATCGAGACGATCTTCGAAAACCGTTTCATGCACGTGTACGAGCTGCACCGCATGGGCGCCAAGATCCAGGTCGAAGGCAACACTGCCATCGTCACCGGTACTGAAGTGCTGAAAGGCGCGCCAGTCATGGCCACCGACCTGCGAGCTTCGGCCAGCCTGGTGATCTCGGCACTGGTTGCCGAAGGCGACACGCTGATCGACCGCATCTACCACATCGACCGTGGTTACGAGTGCATCGAAGAAAAGCTGCAGATGCTGGGCGCCAAGATCCGTCGCGTTCCGGGCTGATTGCTGCATTGGGACACAGGGACGTGTCCACTGATTTTAAGAGTCGAGCCGGTTTCCGGCTCGATGTGTGTCCGGCGCCGATTGCGACCGGACATGAGTACCTTGATAAGGACTGACGTTTCCCATGTTGACCATCGCACTGTCCAAGGGCCGCATCCTTGACGACACCCTGCCGCTTCTTGCTGAAGCGGGCATCGTGCCGACCGAGAATCCGGACAAGAGCCGCAAGCTGATCATTCCCACGACTCAGGACGACGTTCGTCTGTTGATCGTGCGCGCCACTGACGTGCCGACCTATGTCGAGCATGGCGCGGCCGACCTCGGCGTCGCGGGTAAAGACGTGCTGATGGAATACACCGGCCAGGGCCTGTACGAGCCACTGGACTTGCAAATCGCCCAGTGCAAGCTGATGACCGCCGGCAAGATCGGTGCGGCCGAGCCCAAGGGCCGTCTGCGCGTGGCGACCAAGTTCGTCAACGTTGCCAAGCGTTACTACGCCGAGCAGGGCCGTCAGGTCGACATCATCAAGCTCTATGGCTCGATGGAACTGGCGCCGCTGATCGGTCTGGCGGACAAGATCATCGACGTGGTCGACACCGGCAACACTTTGCGCGCCAACGGCCTGGAACCTCAGGAACTGATCGCCACGATCAGCTCGCGCCTGGTGGTCAACAAGGCTTCGATGAAAATGCAACACGCCCGAATCCAGGCGTTGATCGATACCCTGCGCAACGCAGTGGAATCGCGACACCGCGGCTGATTCACCTGCGCGACGTTAAGTCGCGCCCGTCTATCCGCCTCATAGCCAGAATCTCAGGTGCCCAAGCGGAAACGACTGCTAAGTTAGGGCGCCTGAGTTTTTGCCATTCCTATGAGGCTCTCGCTATGACCGCAACGACTGCAATTCGCCGACTCAACGCTGCTGACCCGGATTTCGCGCATCATCTGGATCATCTGCTGAGCTGGGAAAGTGTGTCTGACGACTCGGTCAATCAGCGGGTGCTGGACATCATCAAGGCTGTGCGCGAACGCGGTGACGCGGCGCTGGTCGAGTTCACCCAGAAGTTCGACGGCCTCGAAGTCGCTTCGATGGCCGACCTGATTCTGCCGCGCGAGCGTCTGGAACTGGCGCTGACGCGCATCACCGTGCCACAGCGCGAAGCGCTGGAAAAAGCCGCCGCCCGCGTGCGCAGCTACCACGAAAAACAGAAGCAGGATTCCTGGAGCTACACCGAGGCTGACGGCACCGTGCTGGGCCAGAAGGTCACGCCACTGGATCGCGCCGGTCTCTATGTGCCGGGCGGCAAGGCGTCGTATCCGTCGTCGGTATTGATGAACGCGATTCCGGCCAAAGTCGCCGGCGTGACCGAAGTGGTCATGGTCGTGCCGACCCCTCGTGGTGAAATCAACGAGTTGGTGTTGGCCGCCGCGTGCATCGCCGGCGTCGACCGCGTGTTCACCATCGGTGGCGCGCAAGCCGTTGCTGCCTTGGCTTATGGCACCGAAAGCGTGCCGAAAGTCGACAAAGTGGTTGGCCCGGGCAACATTTATGTCGCCACGGCCAAGCGCCACGTGTTCGGTCAGGTTGGCATCGACATGATCGCCGGCCCTTCGGAAATCCTCGTGGTGTGCGACGGCCAGACCGATCCGGACTGGATCGCCATGGATCTGTTCTCGCAAGCCGAGCACGACGAAGACGCGCAGGCGATTCTGGTCAGCCCGGACGCCGAGTTCCTCGACAAGGTCGCCGCCAGCATCGACAAACTGCTGCCGACCATGGATCGCGCGACCATCATCGAAACCTCGATCAATGGCCGTGGTGCGCTGATTCACGTGAAGGACATGGCCCAAGCCATCGAAGTCGCCAACCGCATCGCCCCGGAACACCTGGAATTGTCGGTTGCTGATCCGCAAGCCTGGCTGCCGCAGATCCGCCACGCCGGCGCGATCTTTATGGGCCGTCACACTTCCGAAGCGCTGGGCGACTACTGCGCGGGCCCGAACCACGTATTGCCGACCTCCGGCACCGCGCGGTTTTCGTCGCCGCTGGGCGTGTATGACTTCCAGAAACGTTCGTCGATCATCTTCTGCTCCGAGGCCGGTGCTTCCGAACTGGGGAAAACCGCCTCCGTGCTGGCCCGTGGTGAATCGCTGAGCGCGCACGCGCGCAGCGCCGAATACCGCATCAAAGACGCAACTTTCTTCAAGGGCAGGGGGAATAAAGCATGAGTAAATTCTGGAGCCCGTTCGTCAAGGATCTGGTGCCATACGTGCCGGGCGAACAACCGAAGCTGACCAAACTGGTCAAGCTCAACACCAACGAAAACCCGTACGGGCCATCGCCAAAAGCCTTGGCGGCGATGCAGGTCGAACTCAACGACAACCTGCGCCTGTACCCGGACCCGAACAGCGATCTGCTGAAAACTGCCGTCGCCAACTACTACGGCGTACAGAGCAATCAAGTGTTTCTCGGTAACGGTTCGGACGAAGTGCTCGCGCACATTTTCCACGGTTTGCTGCAGCATGATCAGCCGTTGTTGTTCCCGGACATCAGCTACAGCTTCTATCCGGTTTACTGCGGGTTGTACGGCATCCAATACGATGCGGTGCCGCTGGACGCGCAGTTCCAGATCGACCCGGCTGACTACGCCAGGCCAAATGGTGGAATCATCTTCCCTAACCCGAACGCACCGACCGGGTGCCTGCTGGCGCTGGACGCGGTTGAACAAATCCTCAAGGCCAGCCCGGATTCAGTCGTGGTGGTGGATGAGGCGTACATCGACTTCGGCGGCGAGACAGCGATCAGTCTGGTGAATCGTTATCCGAACCTGCTGGTGACGCAGACCCTGTCCAAATCGCGCTCGCTGGCCGGTTTGCGCGTGGGTCTGGCGGTCGGGCATCCGGACTTGATTGAGGCGCTGGAGCGGATCAAGAACAGCTTCAACTCTTATCCGCTGGATCGTCTGGCGATTGTCGGTGCTGCTGCCGCGTTCGAAGATCGCGAGTATTTCGACAAGACCTGCCGTCTGGTGATCGAGAGCCGCGAGTGGGTGATCGCGCAGTTGCAGGCCAAGGGTTTTGAAGTGCTGCCGTCGGCGGCGAACTTCATCTTCGCCCGGCATCCGCAGCATGATGCGGCGGGGCTGGCGGCGAAATTGCGCGAGCAGGGCGTGATTGTGCGGCACTTCAAGCAGGAGCGGATTGCACAGTTCCTGCGGATCTCGATTGGCACGCCGGAGCAGAATCAGGCGCTGATCGACGGCCTGGGCGAGCTTTAAACCACCGCTGCACCCTGTAGGAGTGAGCCTGCTCGCGATGCGTTTCGGCATTCAACATGTGAGTTGAATGACACACCGCAATCGCGAGCAGGCTCACTCCTACAGGGGATTTGTGGTGATTACTCGTGATGCGGTTCGCCAAGAAAGGTCAGTGAGCTGAACAAGCCGCGACTGTTCACATCAGCACTGTCCTTGACCGGCACCTCAACCTGCGCCGCAATCACGTTCAACCCTTCATTTCGCACCAGCACCTGCGCGCGGCCATCCTTGTCGGTCTCGGTGCTCAGGGTGTTCGGCGCATTGCGATAGTCGCCAATCAACTTCACCCCGGCCGCCGGTTTGCCATCGAGCAACACCCGCACCGGCAACGATTTTCCCGGTCCCACGGTCAGCGGATCAACCTCCGGCACAATCAGCAATTTGATCTGATCAAGCTTCGGCAACTTCGCCCCCGGCTGGTAAATCGCCAGGCTGTATTTGAATGTCTCGGTTGCCTCAATAGCGCCCGGTACTTTGCTGCGGCCTTCATTGACCCACTTCTTGTCAGCCATCTGCGACCACATGCCGTTATTCAGCGCCACGGCCATCACCGCAGGCGACTTCAGCGGTTTCAAACGTGCGTGATCGGCCAGACGTTCAACGCTGACCGGAATCATCTTGCCGCCCGCATCGTAGGCCCAGGCGCCGCTGATTTTCTGCGCCTTGAACGCATTGTCTTCAGCGCCGTGGCCGTAGATCACTTCGATATTGCCGCGCCGTTGTTCGGTCCACAGGCCATGAGCCGAGACTTGGCCGGCGAACAGGGCGGCGATGAGCACGAGGGTTTTGCCGTATTGCATGGTGACGTCCTTTTACAGATTGAGTGTCAGGCTGACGGTGAAATTGCGCGGCTCGCCGGGGTTGACCCAGTAATTGCTGTAGGAGCGCTCGTAATACTTTTCGTCGAAGAGGTTGTTCAGGTTCAGGCCGACGGTGACGGTGTCGCTGGCCTTGTAGTGGGCCAGCAGGTCGACGGTGTGATAGGCCGGCAATTGAAAATCGCTGCCGGATTCACCGGAGCGGTCGCCGACATAAGTGAACGCCGCGCCGACGTCCGAGCCGCGCAAACGGCCATCCTGAAACTCATACACCCCGAGCAGACTGCCGCTGCGTTTGGCCACGCCGAGGATGCGGCTGCCGGTGGGAATCACCGCGTCACCCTGAGTGACTTCGGCGTCGATATAAGCGAAGGCACCGATCACCCGCACCGCATCGGTGACTTGCCCGGTGACTTGCCAATCGAAGCCGCGACTGCGCGCCTTGCCCATCGCGCGGCTGGTGTCGGTGCCAGGGTCGAGGGCGAGGACGTTTTCCTTGTCGATGTGGAAGAAGGCGAGGGTGCTGCTCAGGCGCTCGTCGAACAGCTCGTTCTTGATGCCGACTTCGTAGCCGACGCCTTCTTCCGGGTCAAAGGATTTGCCGGACGCGTCGAGGCCATTGTTCGGTTTGAACGAGGTCGAGGCGTTGGCGAACAGACCGGTTTGCGGCGTCAGTTGATAGAGCAGGCCGGCGCGTTGGGTGAGGGCGTCATGCCGTTGGTTGCTCGTGGCGTTGCGGCTGTAATCGTCGATGTGTTGATCGAAATGTTCGAAACGCGCACCGATCATCCCGCGCAGTTTGTCGGTGAAGATGATTTGATCTTGCAGGTTCAGCGCATGGCTTTCGACGTGTTCGAACGTATCCGTGCCCGAGCGTGCACCATTGGGTTTCGGCTGGCCGTAGATCGGGTTGTAGATGTCGATGGCGTAGGGGCCGCCAGCAATCGTGGTGACGCGCTCGTTCTTGCGGAAGTTCTCGTACTCGGTGCCGATCAGCAGTTCGTGCTGCCAAGGGCCAAGGTCGAACAGGCCACGCAGCTCAAGCTGGGTGATGCTGTCGTGCCAGTTGGTGTCGCGCTCGCGATAGCGGCGGTTGACGGTGTGGCCGTCGGCGTTCAGCGGACGCGCTTCCGAGGCGAAACCCCAGAGTTTGCCGTCCTTGTAATGACTGGCCAAGCGCAACTTCCAGCTGTCGTTGAGGTGATGCTCGAGGGTCGCTTGCAGCAGGTTGTTGTGGTTATCGATGTTGCCGTCGTTGGGTTCGCCGAGGAAAGTCGAGCGCGACACGCCGCTCCATGTGTTGTTCGGCGCAACGATGCCGCGATCAAACGTGGAGCTGTGGCGGACGATTTCACTTTCCACCAACAACGACGTGTCCGGGTTCAGTTGCCAACTGATCGAAGGTGCGACGAACACGCGCTTGCTGTCGACGTGATCGCGAAAACTGTTGTTGTCTTCGACCGCGAGATTGATCCGCGAGAGCACATCGCCCTGATCATCCAGCGGCGTGTTGACGTCCAGCGCGGTGCGATAACGATCCCAACTGCCGGCGCTGGTTTGCAGGGTGGTAAACGCTTCGGGCTGCGGTTTCTTGGTGACGATGTTCACCGTGCCGCCCGGATCGCCTCGGCCATACAGGCTGGCGGCCGGGCCTTTGAGCACTTCAATGCGTTCGATGTTGGCCGCATCCGGCGTGCTCGGATAACCGCGATTGGCGCTGAAACCGTCCTTGTAGAACTCCGAGGTGGTGAAGCCGCGCACGCTGTATTCGTACAGTGTCAGGCCGCCGAAGTTGTTCTGCTTCGACACGCCGCCAGCAAAATCCAATGCGCGCTCGACGCTGCTGCTGCCCAGATCCTTAAGCACGCTGGCGGGCACCACGCTGATCGCCTGCGGAATATCGCGGATCGCGGTGTCGGTTTTGGTCGCGCTGGACGAACGAGTAGCGCGGTAACCCTTTACCGGGCCGGTCGGCGATTCGTAATCGGAGACGACACTGATAGCGTCGAGTTCGAGGGGTTGCGGTTCTTCGGCAAAGGCTGGATCAACCAGCAAACCGAGGCTCAGGCCGAGTAGGGAGGCCTTTGTCCGAGACGACATGTTATGTTGTTCCAATTGGCTTAATTGAAACAATATAACATGCCTTTTGAGAAAGTCTCTTATTCACGCCGCTGGCGTGGCAGCGGAGTGAAGCTTCAGCCGGCTTTCAGGTCGAACGTTCCCTCGAACTTCGTACCTTCCTTCGTCTCGAAACTGTAGGAGCCTTTCGCCGAGTTGAGATGATTCGAGAAAGTCACGTTCAATTCTCCTTCATCCGCAACATGCGTCCCACCATCCTTGTCGCTGTAACTCCACGTCATATAAGAATCGAAAAAGTCCTTCTTGTAATATGCCTTGTGGCTTCCGTCCTTGGAGTGCGCCGGGTAACCAAACCCGATCGTGTGATAGGTTCCATCATCGCCCCCTACCATTACACCTCCCTGGTCATTGCCGAAATCGTGCAGATCAACAGCAGTGAACCTGTGCTCCTCCCCACCATCGCGCTTAACCGTAATAAAACCTGAACCCATACGCTCCAAGCCTTTCGTTGCTTCTCGAATGTCCATTTTCAGCCCCATGTTTTGATTATTTGGTTTTGACGGCATCAGCGTAAAACTCAAGGGACTGTTGTCGATACTGTCGGATATGACAGGTTTTTAGTTTTATTGGCTATTAAGGCTATCGCTGCAGGTTTCAGCGATTGATGTTCTTACGGGCAAAAAAAAACGCGATGTATGAATACATCGCGTTCTTCCAGCAGCGGCAGTTGCCGTCACGGGCGGTGGGGCAGCTTGCTTTTAATTCTCTTCTTTTTCCTGCACCGGCGCCGGTGGCGGACGCAGGCCGATTTCAGCCGAGAGCTTCAGCTCCTTGCCGTTACGCATCACCTGAATCGTCACTTTGTCAGTCGGTTTGATCCGCGCGACCTGGTTCATCGAGCGACGACCATCACCCGCCGGTTCGCCATCAATACTCAAAATCACGTCACCCAATTGCAGGCCGGCCTTCTGTGCCGGGCCATCGCGGAAGATCCCCGCGACGACAATCCCCGGGCGCCCGGACAGGCCAAACGACTCGGCCAGTTCCTGGGTCAGTGGCTGCACTTCAATGCCCAGCCAGCCACGGATCACCTGACCGTGCTCGATGATCGACTTCATCACTTCCATCGCCAGTTTCACCGGGATGGCAAAACCGATGCCCTGCGAACCGCCGGACTTGGAGAAAATCGCCGTGTTGATGCCGGTCAGATTGCCGTTGGCATCGACCAGCGCACCACCGGAGTTGCCCGGGTTGATCGCCGCGTCGGTCTGGATGAAGTCTTCGTAGTTGTTCAGGCCCAACTGGTTACGCCCGGTGGCGCTGATGATGCCCATGGTCACCGTCTGGCCGACGCCGAACGGGTTGCCGATGGCCAGCGCGACGTCGCCGATGCGGATGTTGTCGGAGCGACCGACGGTGATGGCTGGCAGGCTTTTCAGGTCGATCTTGAGGACGGCCAGATCGGTTTCCGGGTCGCTGCCGATCACCCGGGCGAGGGTTTCGCGACCGTCCTTCAAGGCGACGACAATTTGGTCGGCGCCGCTGGTCACGTGGTTGTTGGTCAGAATGTAGCCTTCCGGGCTCATGATCACGCCGGAGCCGAGGCTCGATTCCATGCGTTTCTGCTTCGGCGAGTTGTCCCCGAAGAAACGGCGGAACTGCGGATCTTCAAACAGCGGATGCGCCGGTTTATTAATGACTTTGGTGGTGTACAGGTTGACTACCGAGGGCGCCGCGATGGTCACCGCGTCCGCATAGGACACCGGGCCCTGCTGCACGCTGGTGGTTTGCGGCGCCTGTTGCAGGTTGACGTCGAGGCTCGGCAGCCCGACCCATTGCGGGTAACGCTGAATAATCAACAGAGCGATAAGCACACCGGCCAACAGCGGCCAGCCCATAAAACGCAGCGCCTTGAACATTAAGCACGTCCTGGAAAAGTTGCAGGCGGGGTCAGACCGCCCATAATGTCGCGCATTATACGAGGCCGCGCGTGCCTCGGAACGGGATATTTAGGAGTCTTTCATGGCCGTTGCCCTCAGCACCCTCGTCGAAGAAGCCGACCGTTACCTTGGCAGTGCGAAAATTGCCGATTATTGCCCCAACGGTTTGCAGGTCGAAGGTCGGCCGCAGGTGATGCGCATTGTCAGCGGCGTGACCGCCAGCCAGGCCTTACTGGACGCTGCCGTTGAAGCCGGGGCCGATCTGGTGCTGGTGCATCATGGTTACTTCTGGAAGGGCGAAAACCCGTGCATCACCGGCATGAAACAGCGTCGGCTGAAGACCTTGCTCAAGCACGACATCAGTCTGCTCGCCTACCACTTGCCGCTTGATCTGCACCCGGAGGTGGGCAATAACGTGCAGCTCGCTCGCCAACTGGATATCACTGTGGAAGGGCCACTGGACCCGGATAATCTGAAAATCGTCGGCCTGGTCGGCTCCCTGAAGGAGCCGATGACCGCACGCGATTTCGCCCGCAAGGTGCAGGACGTCATGGGCCGTGAGCCGCTGGTGATTGAGGGCAGCCCGATGATTCGCCGGGTCGGCTGGTGCACTGGCGGTGGCCAGGGTTATATCGATCATGGCGTCGCGGCGGGCGTCGATTTATTCCTCAGTGGCGAGGCGTCCGAGCAGACTTTCCACAGTGCTCGCGAAAACGACATCAGCTTCATCGCCGCCGGCCACCACGCCACCGAACGCTACGGCGTGCAGGCGCTGGGCGACTACCTGGCAAAACGCTTCGCCCTCGAACACATCTTCATCGACATCCCCAACCCGATCTGACTGACACGACCCCTGTAGGAGCTGCCGAAGGCTGCGATCTTTTGCTCTTGTTTTTAAAGGGCCAGATCAAAAGATCGCAGCCTTCGGCAGCTCCTACAGGGGCGGGTTGGCCGAACTGGTGGGCATATTCATATGCCCTTTCGTTCTAGCCGGCGTCCTGATTAGAAGAAGGTCGCTGTGCTAGGATTCCCCGCTCGAACACGGCCCGCTGGCCGTTCATAAGAAAGTTTTCGTGAGTAGCCATGGTCGACAAACTGACGCATCTGAAACAGCTGGAGGCGGAAAGCATCCACATCATCCGCGAGGTGGCCGCCGAGTTCGATAACCCGGTGATGCTGTACTCCATCGGTAAAGACTCCGCCGTGATGCTGCATCTGGCACGCAAGGCGTTCTTCCCGGGCAAGCTGCCGTTTCCGGTGATGCACGTCGACACCCGCTGGAAATTCCAGGAGATGTACAAGTTCCGCGACAAGATGGTCGAAGAACTGGGCCTGGACCTGATCACCCACATCAACCCCGATGGCGTGGCGCAGAACATCAACCCGTTCACCCACGGCAGCGCCAAGCACACCGACATCATGAAAACCGAGGGCTTGAAACAGGCACTCGACAAGCATGGTTTCGACGCAGCGTTCGGCGGCGCCCGTCGCGATGAAGAGAAATCCCGCGCCAAAGAGCGCGTGTACTCGTTCCGCGACAGCAAGCACCGCTGGGACCCGAAAAACCAGCGTCCAGAACTGTGGAACGTCTACAACGGCAAGGTCAACAAGGGCGAATCCATCCGTGTATTCCCTCTGTCGAACTGGACCGAACTGGACATCTGGCAGTACATCTACCTCGAAGGCATCCCGATTGTGCCGCTGTACTTCGCCGCCGAACGCGAAGTGATCGAGAAGAACGGCACGCTGATCATGATCGACGACGAGCGCATCCTCGAACACCTGTCCGATGAAGACAAAGCGCGCATCGTCAAAAAGAAAGTGCGTTTCCGCACCCTGGGCTGCTACCCGTTGACGGGCGCCGTGGAGTCCGAAGCCGAAACGCTGACGGACATCATCCAGGAAATGCTCCTGACGCGAACTTCCGAGCGCCAGGGCCGTGTCATCGACCACGATGGCGCCGGCTCGATGGAAGACAAAAAACGTCAGGGTTATTTCTAAGGGGTTGTCATGTCGCACGTATCTGATTTGATCAGCGAGGACATCCTCGCCTACCTGGGCCAGCACGAACGTAAAGAGCTGCTGCGCTTTTTGACTTGCGGTAACGTCGATGACGGCAAGAGCACCCTGATCGGGCGCTTGCTGCACGACTCGAAAATGATCTACGAAGATCATCTGGAAGCGATCACCCGCGATTCGAAGAAAGTCGGCACCACCGGTGACGACATCGACCTGGCATTGCTGGTCGATGGCCTGCAGGCCGAGCGTGAGCAGGGCATCACCATTGATGTCGCTTACCGTTATTTCTCCACGGCCAAACGCAAATTCATCATCGCCGATACGCCTGGCCATGAGCAGTACACCCGCAACATGGCCACCGGTGCCTCCACCTGTGACCTGGCGATCATCCTTGTCGACGCGCGTTACGGCGTGCAGACCCAGACCCGTCGCCACAGCTTCATCGCCTCGTTGCTGGGGATCAAACACATCGTCGTCGCCATCAACAAGATGGACTTGAAAGACTTCGATGAAGGCGTGTTCGAGTCGATCAAGGCTGACTACCTGAAGTTCGCCGAAGGCTTGAAGATGAAGCCGACCAGCATGCACTTCGTGCCGATGTCTGCCCTCAAAGGCGACAACGTGGTCAACAAGTCCGAGCGCTCGCCTTGGTACAAAGGCCAGTCGCTGATGGAAATCCTCGAGACCGTGGAAGTCGCGGGCGATCGCAACTTCACCGATCTGCGTTTCCCGGTGCAATACGTCAACCGTCCGAACCTGAACTTCCGCGGTTTCGCCGGCACGCTGGCCAGTGGCATCGTGCACAAGGGTGACGAAGTCGTGGTGCTGCCGTCGGGCAAGAGCAGCCGCGTAAAATCCATCGTCACTTTCGAAGGTGAGCTGGAACATGCAGGTCCAGGTCAGGCGGTGACGCTGACCATGGAAGACGAAATCGACATCTCCCGTGGTGACCTGTTGGTGCACGCCGACAACGTGCCGCCAGTCACCGACAGCTTCGAAGCGATGCTGGTGTGGATGGCTGAAGAGCCGATGCTGCCGGGCAAGAAATACGACATCAAGCGCGCCACCAGTTACGTGCCGGGCTCGATTGCCAGCATCGTTAACAAGGTTGATGTGAACACCCTGGAAGAAGGCCCGGCGAGCGCGTTGCAGCTCAACGAAATCGGCAAGGTGAAGATCGCGCTCGACGCGCCGATCGCCCTCGACGGTTACGAGAGCAACCGCACCACCGGCGCGTTCATCATCATCGACCGCTTGACCAACGGCACCGTCGGCGCCGGCATGATCGTCGCGCAGCCAGTGACGCATGGCACTGCCACGCACCACGGCAAACTGGCGCATGTTGCGACAGAGGAACGTGCTCAGCGCTTCGGCCAGCAACCGGCCACCGTGCTGTTCAGCGGTCTGTCGGGCGCGGGCAAAAGCACGCTGGCCTATGCGGTCGAGCGCAAGCTGTTCGACATGGGCCGTGCGGTGTTTGTGCTGGATGGTCAGAACCTGCGTCACGACCTCAACAAAGGTCTGCCACAGGATCGTATCGGCCGTACCGAGAACTGGCGTCGTGCTGCACACGTGGCGCGCCAGTTCAACGAAGCCGGTCTGGTGACGTTGGCTGCGTTTGTCGCGCCAAGCGCTGAAGGGCGTGAACAGGCCAAGGACCTGATCGGCAAGGATCGTCTGCTGACCGTCTACGTACAGGCCTCGCCGGCCGTCTGCGCCGAGCGTGATCCGCAAGGCCTGTATGCCGCCGCTGGCGACAACATCCCGGGCGAATCCTTCCCGTACGACGTGCCGCTGAATGCCGATCTGGTGATCGACACGCAGACGCTGAGTGTGGAAGAAAGCGTCAAGCAAGTGCTGGATCTGCTGCGTCAGCGTGGCGCGATTTAAGCGTTAGCGACAAATAAAAAGCCCGCCGATGAGCAATCATCGGCGGGCTTTTTTATTCGGGCCAACTCGGTCAATTGTAGGAGTGAGCCTGCTCGCGATAGCGGTGTGTCATTCAACATTGTTGGTGGCTGATCCACCGCTATCGCGAGCAGGCTCACTCCTACAGGGGATTAGAGCTTGTCTGGGTATTCGCGGTGCATCTGTTCCAGCAGCGCATCCTTGTCCAGCCACAGCTGATTGATCCAGCCCTGGAACTGCAGGCGATACTCGCCGTCCTGATCGTAGTTCTTGCCGATGAACTGCTGCGGAATCTTCAGCTCTTCAAAGTGCACCACCACGTCGCGCACATTGCCGCAGAGCAAATCCCAGAAGCCCGGGCGCCCGGCCGGGTAGTGAATCGTCACGTTGACGATCGACTCCAACTGCTCGCCCATCGCATCGAGCACAAAGGCAATCCCGCCAGCCTTGGGCTTGAGCAGATACTTGAACGGCGATTGCTGCTGTGCATGCTTGCCGTCGGTAAAGCGCGTGCCTTCGACGAAGTTGAAAATCCCCACCGGGTTATGGCGAAACTTCGCGCAGGTCTTGCGCGTGGTTTCGAGGTCTTTGCCTTTCTTCTCCGGGTGCTTGGCCAGGTAGGCCTTGGAGTAGCGCTTCATGAACGGAAAGCCCAGCGCCCACCACGCCAGACCAATCACCGGGACCCAGATCAGCTCCTGCTTGAGGAAGAACTTCAGCGGCTGAATCCGGCGGTTGAGCACGTATTGCAGCACCAGAATATCGACCCAGCTCTGATGGTTACTGGTGATCAGATACGAGTGCTGGTAGTCGAGACCTTGCAGGCCGCTGATGTGCCAGCGCGTGCGGCGTACCAGGTTCATCCAGCCCTTGTTATTGCTGATCCACGCTTCGTGTGTGTGGCTCATCAGCCAACCGGCGATGCGTTGGGTGAAGGCGAACGGCAAGGCCTTGACCAGCGCCACGCAGAACAGAAACGAGCAGAGCAGAATCGTGTTGAGTGCCAACAGCAGCGAGGCGATCACGCCGCGCACGGGTGCAGGTAGAAAATCCAGCATTTACACATCCATAGGTCGGTTGGCGGCTTGAATCGCGGTAAGGGCGATGGTGTAGACGATGTCATCGACTTGCGCGCCGCGCGGCAAATCGTTCACCGGTTTGCGCAGGCCTTGCAGCATCGGCCCGAGGCTGACGCAATCGGCGCTGCGTTGCACGGCTTTGTGCGTGGTATTGCCGGTGTTCAGATCCGGGAACACGAACACCGTGGCGCGACCGGCGACCTGGCTGTTCGGTGCCAGTTGCCGGGCGACTTCGGCGTTGGCCGCGGCGTCGTATTGCAACGGGCCGTCGATCAGTAGCGAGTGCTGTTGTTCGTGGGCGAGCAGGGTGGCCTCGCGGACTTTCTCGACTTCTTCGCCCGTGGCCGATTCGCCGCTGGAATAACTGATCATCGCCACGCGCGGCGTAATACCGAACGCCGCCGCCGAGTCGGCGCTTTGCAGGGCAATCTCGGCCAGTTCGGTGGCACTTGGATGCGGGTTCATCACACAGTCGCCATACACCAGCACTTCTTCCGGGAACAGCATGAAGAACACCGACGACACCAGCGTGCAGCCCGGTGCGGTCTTGATCAACTGCAGGGCCGGGCGGATGGTGTTGGCGGTGGTGTTGATCACGCCGGAAACCAATCCGTCGACTTCATCCAGCGCCAGCATCATGGTGCCGATCACCACGGTGTCTTCCAGTTGCTGCTCGGCCATCGGTGCATTGAGGCTTTTGGTTTTGCGCAGGGCGACCATCGGTTCGACGTAGCGCTCGCGGATCAGGTCCGGATCGAGAATCTCCAGCCCTGGCGGCAATGTAATGCCTTGGGCGCGGGCGACGGCTTCGACGTCTTCCGGTTTCGCCAGCAACACACAACGGGCGATCCCGCGCTCCTGACAGATCGCCGCCGCTTGCACGGTGAACGGCTCGCTGCCTTCGGGCAGGACGATGCGCTTGTTCGCCGCCTGCGCGCGCTGAATCAATTGATAACGGAACACCGCTGGCGACAGGCGCATTTCCCGTGGCGTGCCGCAGCGCTGGTGCAGCCATTTGGCGTCGAGATGGCTGGCAACGAAGTCGGTGATGATCTCCGCACGCTCGCGGTCATCGATCGGGATTTCCTTGTTCAAACCGTTGAGCAGGTTGGCGGTGTCATACGAGCCAGTGCTCACCGACAACACAGGCAGACCGGCCTGCAACGCGCCCCGGCATAGATCCATGATGCGCGGATCGGGCAGGGTGTCGCTGGTCAGCAACAGGCCGGCCAGCGGCACGCCGTTGATCGCCGCGAGGCTGACAGCGAGGATGATGTCGTCGCGATCACCCGGGGTCACCACCAGCACACCGGGCTTGAGCAGCTCGACGGTGTTGCGCATGGTCCGCGCGCAAATGATGATTTTGGTCATCCGCCGGGTTTCGTAATCACCGGCGTTGAGCACTTGCGCGCCCATCAGGTCGGCGACGTCGCGGGTGCGTGGTGCGTTGAGTTCCGGCTGATAGGGAATGCAACCGAGCAGGCGGAAATCACCGCTGCGCAGCAACGGCGAATGTTCCTTCAGACGCGCGGCGAAGGCGTCCATGCTTTCTTCGGTCTTGACCTTGTTGAGGATCACCCCAAGGACTTTCGGGTCTTTCGGCCCGCCGAACAATTGCGCCTGCAATTCGACACGACCGGAGAGTTCGGCGAGCACTTCGTTTTCCGGCGCCGAGACCAGAATCACCTCGGCATCGAGGCTTTTGGCCAAGTGCAGGTTGACCCGCGCGGCGTAGCTGGCGCTGCGGGTCGGCACCATGCCTTCGACCACCAGCACGTCCTTGCCGATGGCGGCTTGCTGATACAGGGTGATGATTTCTTCGAGCAGCTCATCGAGCTGGCCGTCGCCGAGCATCCGCTCGACGTGCGCCAGGCCCAATGGTTGCGGCGGTTTCAAACCGTGAGTACGGGCCACCAGTTCGGTGGAGCGCTCGGGGCCGGTGTCGCCCGGGTGCGGCTGCGCAATCGGTTTGAAGAACCCGACTTTCAGGCCCGCTCGCTCAAGCGTGCGCACCAGCCCGAGGCTGATGGAGGTCAGACCCACGCCAAAATCGGTGGGGGCGATAAAAAAAGTTTGCATGCGAATTCTCTAAAGTTGCATGGCAATGGCGGCAATCTATACGTGATCGCCTACCGAAATTCAGTCGCCAAGGTTATCGCTAACCGAGCCCTGTGCGCACCAACCGCAGGCAAAGGGTTGGCCTATTTTTTCAATACGTTGCGCCGGGTCCAGCACCCAGGGGCGTGATTGCCACGGCGGCTGGTGGCGCAGGTGCTGGGTGTGGCCGCAGGAAAGCTCGGCGACCCAATGACCGTCTTCGTCCTGATGCAAGCCTGTGAGCGTCGAAACCCGTTTGTCCGGGTTGTGTTCGCTTTCGCGCGATTGCTTCGCTAAACTTGGCCTTTCTATATTCTTATGCAAAAGGTCTCGCCCCATGCTGATCGCCGCCAATAAGGCTGTCTCCATCGACTATACCCTGACCAACGACGCTGGTGAGGTCATCGACAGCTCCGCCGGCGGCGCTCCGCTGGTCTACCTGCAAGGCGCAGGCAACATCATCCCGGGCCTGGAAAAAGCGCTGGATGGCAAAGCTGTTGGTGACGAGCTGGAAGTCTCCGTTGAACCGGAAGACGCTTACGGCGAATACGCTGCCGAGCTGGTCAGCACCCTGAGCCGCAGCATGTTCGAAGGCGTTGACGAGCTGGAAGTCGGCATGCAGTTCCACGCTTCGGCGCCGGACGGCCAGATGCAAATCGTCACCATCCGTGACCTCGACGGCGACGACGTGACTGTCGACGGCAACCACCCGTTGGCTGGTCAGCGCCTGAACTTCAAAGTGAAGATCGTTGACATCCGTGACGCCAGCCAAGAAGAAATCGCTCATGGCCACGTCCATGGCGAAGGTGGCCATCACCACTGATTTCTGCGCTAAGCTTCGAGTACTGGAGAGGCGCCTGCGGGCGCCTTTTTAGTCCGCGGCTGTCCTTGGTGGTCTCGCCAAGTGGCTGTTTCGAGTAGAACACGGGAATCTTGGAGTTCGTCATGAGTGCTTTTCACGACCTTAAGTTGACAGCCCTGGATGGTCAGGAGCTACCGCTGGCACCGTTCAAGGGCCAAGTCGTGCTGGTGGTCAACGTCGCCTCCAAATGCGGCTTGACCCCCCAGTATGCGGCGCTGGAAAACCTCTATCAGCAGTTCAAGGGCAAAGGTTTCAGCGTGCTCGGCCTGCCATGCAACCAGTTTGCCGGCCAGGAACCTGGCACTGAACAGGAAATCCAGGATTTCTGCAGCCTCAACTATGGCGTGACGTTCCCGTTGTCGAGCAAGCTCGAAGTCAACGGTCATGATCGTCATCAGTTGTACCGCTTGCTGGCGGGCGAGGGCGCGGAGTTTCCCGGTGACATCACCTGGAATTTCGAGAAGTTTTTGCTCGGCAAGGACGGCCGCGTGTTGGCGCGGTTCTCGCCGCGCACGGCGCCGGATGATCCGACCATTGTGCATGCGATTGAAAAAGCGCTGAGCTGAAACAGCAAGATCAAAAGATCGCAGCCTTCGGCAGTTCCTACAGGGAAACGTTATCCCATGTAGGAGCTGCCGAAGGCTGCGATCTTTTGCGTTGCGTCTTTTAATCCTTAATCACCGAAATCAATAATGCTGTTCAAAGGCCTCGGCTCTCCATATTATCGCCGTCATAAAGTTATCTCTGTGGAGCCTCCCGATGCCTGTCCAAGCCTTGTTCAAACCGTTCCACCTCGGTGCCCTCGAACTGCCGACCCGCGTGGTCATGGCGCCGATGACCCGTTCTTTCTCCCCGGGTGGCGTGCCGAATTCGAAAGTCATTGAGTACTACCGCCGTCGTGCGGCCGCAGGCGTTGGCCTGATCATCACCGAAGGCACCACCGTCGGTCACATCGCCTCCAATGGCTACCCAAACGTGCCGCAATTCTTTGGCGACGCGCCTTTGGCCGGCTGGAAAAAAGTCGTCGACGCCGTTCACGCTGAAGGCGGCAAGATCGTTCCGCAACTGTGGCACGTCGGCAGTGTGCGCCGCATCGGCACCGAGCCGGACGCCAGCGTGCCGGGTTACGGCCCGTCGGAAAAACTCAAGGACGGTCAGGTCGTGGTGCACGGCATGACTAAACAAGACATCCAGGACGTGATCGCAGCCTTCGCCCAAGCGGCCAAGGATGCACAAAGCATCGGCATGGACGGCGTCGAGATTCACGGCGCCCACGGTTACCTGGTCGACCAGTTCTTCTGGGAAGGTAGCAACCAGCGCACCGACGAGTACGGCGGCAACTTGGCCAACCGCTCGCGTTTCGCCATCGAACTGATTCAGGCGGTGCGTGCGGCGGTCGGCGAAGGTTTCCCGATCATCTTCCGCTTCTCGCAGTGGAAGCAGCAGGATTACACCGCACGTCTGGTGCAAACGCCGGAAGCGCTGGGCGAATTCCTCAAGCCTTTGTCTGACGCAGGTGTGGATATTTTCCACTGCTCGACGCGCCGCTTCTGGGAGCCGGAGTTCGAAGGTTCCGAGCTGAACCTGGCGGGCTGGACGCGCAAGCTGACTGGCAAACCAACCATCACCGTCGGCAGTGTTGGTCTGGACGGCGAGTTCCTGCAGTTCATGGTCAACACCGACAAGGTCGCGCAACCGGCCAGCCTGGAAAACCTGCTGGAGCGTCTGAACAAAGAGGAATTCGATCTGGTGGCGGTGGGGCGTGCGCTGCTGGTTGATCCGGACTGGGCGCTGAAAGTCCGCGAAGGGCGCGAGCAGGACATCCTGCCGTTCAGCCGTGAGGCGTTGATGACCCTGGTTTAAGCGGCGTTCTCAATGATCCCTTCGCGAGCAGGCTCACTCCTACAATTGGAATGCGTTCCCCTGTAGGAGTGAGCCTGCTCGCGATGACGGTCTCCGAGTCGCCTGAACTCAAGGCAATGTCTGCGCATTCGGCACCACTTGCTCCCCCACACAAGCCCCACGCAAATGGCTCTCAAACTGCTCAATAATCGCCGGCCACCCCTGGCGACTCGCATGCTGCCGCGCATTCAGCCGCACACAACGCAACCGCTCATCTTCCTCCAGCAACCACACCGCCGCATCGCAAAACGCCTGCTCATCCCCCGGCATCGCCAGCACGCCGCTGTAGCCGTGGCGAATGTGTTGCGCCGCCGCCGCTTGATCGTAAGCCACCACCCCCAACCCTGAAGCCAATGCCTCCAGCACGACATTGCCGAAGGTTTCAGTCAGGCTCGGAAACACAAACACATCCCCCGACGCATAGTGCGCGGCCAATGCCTCGCCACGGTGTGCGCCGCAGAAGATCGCCTCGGGCAGGTCCTTTTCCAGCGCCACGCGTTGCGGCCCGTCACCGATGATGATCAGTTTCAGATGACGCTGTGGATAAGTGCTGCGCAGTGTTTCGAAGCTGCGCTTGAGCAGGCCGAGGTTTTTCTCGGGAGCGAGGCGTCCTACGTGAATAACCGCGATATCGCGCTCGTTGAGGCCCCATTGCTCACGTAAAGCGTTCAACCGTTTGCTTGGATGAAACAACTGGCTGTCGACCCCTCGCGACAACAACGCCAACCGCTCGAAATGCCGCCGCTCCAGTTCCAGCCGCTGGCTGACGCTCGGCACCAATGTCAGCGCTGAACGATTGTGAAACCAGCGCAGATAATGCGTGAGCATCCGGGTCAGCAAACCGAGACCGTACTGGCTGGTGTATTGCTGGAAGTTGGTATGAAACCCGCTGACCACCGATATCCCCAAACGCCGCGCGGCCCGCAACGCCGACAGGCCGAGTGGCCCTTCCGTGGCGATGTACAACACGTCCGGGCGCTGGCGCTTCCAGCGCCGCAGCAGTTTGTGCATCGACGACTGCCCCCACTGCAACCCCGGATAACCCGGCAGCGGCCAACCTCGGCACAGCAGCAGCGCCTCATCGTCACTGCGCTGCGGATCGCCGGCCTGACGCGGGCGCACCAGTTCAACCTGATGCCCACGCGCGCGCAAGCCATCGCACAAGCGGCCAAGGGTGTTGGCCACGCCGTTGATTTCCGGTGGGAAGGTTTCGCTGATGAGGGTGATGTGTAGAGCTGTCGTCATGACCTCAGTGTCGGCTGAGGCCATGTCGTGCTTGTGACGTTCGGATGATGGATTTGTGACGCGCGCTCTGTTGCCGGTTCAGCGCTGAGTCACCAGATTCTCGGCACCACGCTCACGCACCCAGAACAGCGTCGCGCCTGCGACAGCCGCCGGCATCATCAGGATGTTGACCACCGGAATCAGCAGCGCCAGATAGACGATGCCGCCAAAACTCATGCTCTGCCAGCGCTTCTGGCGCAGCCAGGCGAGCATTTCGTTCCAGCCCAGTTTGTGGTTGTCCGCCGGGTAGTCGATGTACTGGATCGCCATCATCCACACGCCGAACAGCAGCCACAACGGCGCGGCGATGATGTTGACCATCGGGATGAACGAAAGAATGAACAGGCCGATGGCCCGTGGCAGGAAGTAGCCGAGCTTGCGCATTTCCCGGGCGAGGGTGCGCGGGACCATCTCGATCAACTCGCCCCAACTGAACGCCGGGAAGTCATCGGTGCCGCGCACCACCACTTCGACTTTTTCCGCGAGAAAGCCGTTGAACGGCGCGGCGATCACGTTGGCGAGCATGGTGAAGGTGAAAAACACCATCAGCGCCACCAGCACCACAAACAAGGGCCAGAGGATGTAGCTGAGGAAGCTCAGCCATTCCGGCAGCGATGGCATCAGCGTATCGACCCAGAGGCTGAACTGGTGGCCGGCCAGATAAATCAAGCCGACGAACAGCACCAGGTTGATCGCCAGCGGCAACAACACGAACAGGCGCAGGCCAGGGCTGAGAACCAGTTTGAGGCCTTCGCGCAGGTATTGCGGGCCGGACAGAACAGGGGCGGGCATAAGGTGCTCCGAGCAAGGGAAAACGCGCCGACCTTACCGACTTTGCAAAGGCTGCGAAAGCACGGCAGAGCGATCGACATTCACTGTAACAAGATCAGAGGGACGCTATTCGTCAGTGAATCGTTCAGCGTCCGCCCTCAGAGTTCAAAGCGTATCCGCGATTCACGGCGTTGTGCCGGCGGTAGCGCTTCTCCGCGTTTCACGGCGGCCAATAGCTGGTCGACGCCGATATGCACGGCATCGGCCTGCACGTTGCACGGTTTGAAATCGGCGACATTGTCGAGGCCTTGGCGGTGCGCCTGAATGATTTTCACGTCCTGGCGAATCACGATGTGGGTGTACAGATGAATGAACGGCCGCAACAGGCCCAGCACCCAGCGGGGTAGGCGGAAGCGGTAGGCGATGTAGGTGTAGACGCGCGACTGGCGTGAGTCGATGGGCGTGATCTGACTGATGATGAAGAATGCCGAACGCTCGCCCCACCGATAGTCGCAGCGGGTGACGTTGGGCGCAAAAAAACGATCGGTGTGCACCAGCGGCTCGCCGTCGGGGTTGCTCAGCCAGTTCATCAAACCGATCTTGTCGCCGTCATCGTGATACGTCACTTCGATGCTCTGCGCTTTACACGCGAGCGTGGCTTCCATCGCCCGCCCGCTGCTGGAACGGAAGATGCCCTCGTGGACAAAAACAGTGTGTGGCACGTCCATGAAGTTCTGCACGAGGCTGCCGACGTCGGCCTCGAAGGTGTTGATCATGAAATAGGACTGCCAGGGTTTTTCGCCGTAGACCGGGAGCTTGAATACGGTTTTGCTTTGCGGGTCGCCTGTGCCGGTGTAGACCCAGACCAGCCCGTCCTGTTCCTGCACCGCAAAGTGACGCTGGCGGTAGCGATACGCGGGGGACGTCGAAGTGCACGACTTCTTGCCGACGCTGGGGATGTGCACCACTTGGCCCTCAGCGTCGTAGCGCCAGCCGTGGTAGGGGCACACCAGGCAATCGTCGGCAATCTTGCCCGCCGACAGGCGTGTGCCGCGATGCACGCACTGGTCGAGCAACGCCGCTACCCGGCCGTCACGCTGACGAAAAAGCACCAGGTTCAGACCCAGAATCTTCGCCCGGTAAGGTTTGTTTTTGCGCAGTTCTTTTTGTGCGCAGGCTACATACCATTGTTCGAGGGTCGCGTCGTCGGGTGTTTCGAGGAGGTTGTTCAAAGGTACCGACATGAGCTTTCCGTCAGAGCGAGAAGGGCTTGAGCTGTCTCCAGCCGATTAATAAGTGCGCGCGGCTTGAAGTCGCCCGCACGGATGCCGCTCAACTCCGCCGCCTGTTGCAGCAGCTGCGCGAGTTGATCAGCGCCGCCGTCGAGCAGGCGCACCTGCACCGGTCCCAGTTGCCCGAGCTGGCGTGCCTGGCCGTAATGAAAGGCGTCGGCCAGTGCCGCCTCGATCGTCAGTGCCAGGGCATTGGCATCAAGGTCTCGGGGCATCGCCACCAGCGCCGTGTAATGCGGTGGTGAAGCATACGCGCTGGGGATCAGGCAGGCGCCGCCCTGGGTGGCCGGGCAATGCTCGAACAGGTTCTGCACGACGTGTTCATCGAGTTTTTCTCCGACCAGATCACTGGTGCCCGTGGCACGGCCGACAAACTCGACCCGTGGCGTGGCCCCCGACATGCCGACGACGCGGACCCGATCGCCCAGTGCGTAGCGGTACAAACCGCCGCCGGTGCTCAGCAGCACCTGCGCCGTTTCCCCCAGGCGTAATGAATGCGCATGGCGCAGGCTGCCGTCTTCGCAGAGGAATTCCAGATAATGGCTGCCGATCGCCAACGGGCAACCCGGTCCGTCGCCGAAGGGAACACTGACGACGCCTTCGGTGGCAAACAGACTTTTGGGTAGCCACTGCGTTTGCGGAAAACGCGCGGCCAGTTGCGTGAAGTAGTGGCGACTCGGCCCTTCCATCCAGCAACTGACGGCGGCCAGGCGTGGCCATAATCCGCTGCAGTCACCCTGGGCGCGCGCGCGGCGTAGCGCCGAGCGGCGCGGCGCGGGGAGGGCGGCCTCAAGCCAGGCAAACGTCTGCAGCTGTTCGGGTGTCTCGGCGTCGAACAGTGGCTGTAACAGGCTGGTCAGAAAGGTTGGGCTCCACACGCTGATAAAACTCAAATCAGCATCGGCCAGCAAGGCCAGCAGGGTCTGGCGGCGCCATTGCGACTGCGCACCGTTAAACTCTGGAATCAGCAACGTCCCGGCCAGACCGGCCAGATGACTGCCGCTCAAATACTCCAGATCACTGGCCGACCCGAGGCAAATGCCATTGGGCCCGGCCACGGGCATTTGCAGGGGCGGCGACATCGACCAATAACTCGAGCCATGACTGATGCCCGGCACCTGGCGATGCATGTCGGCGAGCCACACGGTCAGCGCGCTGTGCATTTCTGCGAGGAAGGCGCGCGTGTAGGGAATCGCTTTTTGCAGCGCGCTGTTACCGCTCGTACGCTCGAAGAACAGCGGTGTGTCGGTGGTCAGAATCGCTGCGGATTGCTGTTGCGCGCGCTCGATCCACGGCTGCAGTTGCGCGTAGGTGTGAACCGGTACGTTATCGCGAAACTGCGTCGAGTCCTGCAGTCGGGCAAAGTCGTGGGCGCGGCCGAATGCGCAATCGCGATTGGCTTCGAGCAGGCGCTGCAATAAGCGCTCTTGCGTTGCTTGCGGTTGCTCGAGCTGCGCGTGCCATTGATCGAGCGTGGGCTTGGCGTGCTCGAGGAAGGTCTGCCACAGCGCGCGTTTCACATCCATGTTGGCGCTCATCAGAAGTAGGTCTTGTCCAGTTGCGACAAATCATCGGGTAACCGCTGCGGCGGCAGGAAAACCTGCAGCCAGCCATACCACAGCGGCCGGGTTTCCTTCAGGTTGGAGGCGGCATGCATTTGCTGCCAGTGCATGGCCGAGTGCCGATGATGGGTCAGGTTGTAGTTGAAGTTCAAAAACGCCCAGCGCACCAGCCGCGGGGCCCGCAGGTTATAGGCGCCCTCGACGACGTCCAGTGGTGTGCGCATGTGGTACACCCACTGCAGCGACGACCAGGAAAAGGCGAAAGCAAGGTAGGCGATGAGCACCACCTGCCACGTCCATCCCAGCAAGAATCCGATCGATAACCACGCGGCGACACTGGCGATGACTTCCACGCGGATACGCTTGAAGTCGGCGCTGGAAAAGTCCTTGAAGGCGGCGGCGTAGGTGTTGACCTCTGCGGTTTGCGACCATTTGTCCGTGATGCGCGCCGGCAGCACCGGCAATAACAGGCTGCCGACAAACGCCGCCAGCCAGATACCGCCAAGCACCGCAAAGTAGTACTCGATGCGCTTGCGCCACAGCGACTCATCCGCGACCGCGAAGTCGGCCAGTTCTGCGCGTGTACGATTGCGCACATGATGACCCAGGTGATTGATATGGATCAGCGTCGCCGAAGCGCCAAACAGGGTAGAAGCCCACCACATGACGAAGTAGTTGAGGGGCTTGCGACTGTGCGCCAGGCCATGAAAGGACTCGTGCATCATCGAGAAGACACCTTGCATGACCAGGCAGAACGGGATGAGCACCAGCCATTTGAGCCCGCCCGCCTCAGTGTGGGAAAGCCAGGTCAGGGTCGCGCCCCACAACAGCGTTTGCAGCGCCAGCACGCACAGATTGGCCACGTCGAAACGACGCGTTTGCGAAATGTCACTGGAACTGCGCATATGGGCTCCTTGATAGGTCGAGTCGAAAAAGTATACCGCCCTGATCGCTTCGCTAATGATCAATTGCTGGCGCGTCAGGGCAACGAGGAACTGCAGAACACTGTATGTCGTATCTAAAACACCTTCTGAACAGACGCTCGGCGACGAAACCCGCTGGCGCAGACATCCCTCGACGCGACATGCGTTTCGCGCTCGATGAGCAGGTTCCGCGCTATTGGTATCGTGGCTGGCCGCACGTCACGCGCTTTTTCGATGGCCTGTCGATCATGTTTCCACTCGGCGAAAAACTCTTCATCGACAGTGTCGTGCACTTTCGCCAAGCCCTCGAAAAACATCCAGCGCTGGCCCAGGCGGTTGACGCGTTCGTGTTTCAGGAAGCGTCGCATATTCGCGAACATCGCGCGTACAACCGGCTGCTCGCGGCCCAAGGCGCACCGATTGATGCGCTGGAACAATTGCTGATGCGTCGTCAGGAGGTGGGCAATAAATTTTCCCCGGCGATGCGCCTGGCCATGACGGCCAGCCTGGAACATTTCACCGCGATCCTCTCCGATCAACTGCTGCGTCATCCGGCGATCCTTGAAGGCGCCGATACGAAGATGGCCATGCTGTGGCGCTGGCATGCGATCGAAGAAACCGAACACAAGGCCGTTGCCTACGATGTGCTGGGCGTGGTGGTGAGCAATCCGCTGCGGCGATACCTGATGCGCTGCGGGGTCATGCTGATCATGACGGGCTACTTTGCCATCGATGTCCTGTATTTCATTTACCGACTGGCAGGCAATGATGGGCAGCGCCGCAACGGGCGCGAATGGCTGCGGTTGCTCGGCTGGTTATTCGTCCGTCCCGGCCCGCTGACCCGGGTGTTTCCGAAATGGCTGGCCTGGTTCATTCCGGGGTTTCACCCCAACCACCTCGACACCCGTGAAGCGTTGGCAACGGCGCGGCAAACCCTCGACGAATACGCTGGGCGCACACCATGAAAGGGCCTTCGGCGATGACCCCCGCCTGGACACCTGAGGGATTTGCCGAGTGGTCACGGCATTTTCCGGCGACCGAATTCGTCGCGCCCGACGCATTGCTGGACTGCACGGAGCAATTTATCGCGTCCTGGCACAAGCCCATGCTCAGCCTTTCCCAGGACACGTTGGTGGTACTGGTGGCCGGGCTGTTTTCCGAATGGCTGCCCGGCTGTTTTCAGGATTGTGCGCGGACGTTGCGGCGCCTGGGCTATCCGGTTTTGCGCATGCCCGTGCGTTCCTCTCGCGGCGTCATGGCGCAGGGCCGACATATCAGTCAGGTGTTGACGGCTCAACTCAGGCAGGGGCAACGCTTTGTCGTGTTGGCGCACAGCAAGGGTGGGCTCGACGCGCTCGCGGCATTGGCACAGAACAACCTGTTGCGCCAGGCGTGTGACGGTGTGGTGCTGGTGCAACCACCGACAGGTCCGTCGACGGTCATCGATGACCTGTTGGCTTGCAGCGCAGGGCAGTCGAACCTCGACTATCCGTTCGATCGCGTTCGCCGAGTGCTGGCGAAAACCCGTTGGGTGGCCGCTGGCGCACGGGATATCAGCAGTCTGCGCGACCCGCACATCAGCGACCTGCTCGAACACCTGCCCGCCGACGTGCAATGCCTGCACGTGATCAGTTGGAGCACCGTCCCCAGTTCACGCTTCGATACCCATCATGCCCGCCTCAATGCGCGACGCCCGGGTTGCGCCCATGACGGCCAGTTTTACCTCGAACATCAACGCATCGCGGGCATGCCGCAGATCTGCCTGCCCCGGCTCGATCACGGTCAACCGGTGCTGGGCGGCGGTGGCTTTGACGCCACGCGTTTCTGGTTGACGCTGTTGGATGTCGTCCACGGTTGCGCTCAGACCAAATAGATTTCGAAGCCCGGGATGCGCTCGGCATCCTGCGGCGTCAACGCCGTGGCATTGCCCACGCAAGGCGCGGTGTACAAGTCCATGGCAATGGACACGGCGCGATAGCGCTTCATGGCCAGCCAGAATGGGTCATGGTCATACAGGCACAGTTGCATCAATGCGTACTGACCGCGAACGCGCATCCACGCCGCGTCCAGCAGTGCCGCGAAGATCTGCGGGTCGCGTTGGCGGACGTGCAGGTGGGTCAGATAAACGTCGCGCAACGCCTCGCCGGGCGCGGCAATGGCGGGGCGCCCCAACAGCGGCGCACAGGTGTTGAACGCCAGGCGCAGGGCCTGGTGGGGCAGCGGCAAGGTCTCAAGCACCACGCGCTTGATCCGCCCGGCATCCCAAGGCGCGACGCAGCCCAGCAGATTGTCTCGGGCGTCGAGTGCCAGCAGAAATGACGAGAGACCGAAGTCCGGCCAGGTCTCCAGGCGCCTGGCAAACTGCGCCTCGCTGAAGACGTTGCCGAAGGGCTGAGCTGCCGACTCGCGGTCGAGAAACGCCCGGAGTGCGTCGGCGTGACACGGCTGCGCTTGCACGATGCGCACGTGGTCCGGCGTTCGCGGGGTGCTTGTCCAGCCACGCTGGGCATACACGGCGACGTTGCTGTAACCCCGCCAGCGCGCCAGCCCGAGTGGATTGGCGCGCCGTCCGCCGAGCAATGATTGTGTGGCGAGACGGTTGTCGCGGATGACACAGCAATAGGCATGCTGCACCCCCGTTTCAGCGGCCAGTGCGGCGAGACGGACTTTGACCTCGGCCATCCACGACAGCGACAGGCGTCGATCAGGCACCAGTCGCAAATCCCCCAGATAGGCCACGGGCTGAATGTCACCCTGAAGATAACCCTCGCGTACCACCAGGCTGGCGATGCCCTTCAGATCACCGGTCTCGTTCTCGGCCAGCCAGGTGCGATGGTCGCTGGCATGACAACGGTGCAGCGCAAAGTAGTCCGGCCCGCGATCGAAACGCATTGGCAAACCACCCTGCATGGCCCGCAGCGCCTGAAAATCCAGCAGTCGCTGGTTGTCCGCCGCGCAGGCCTGGCGGATCAGCATGGTTGTGCAGCGGCGAACAGACGCTGCGCCATGGGCCGCAGGTTATCGGGGTGCAATTCACACAGGCAGACCAGTTCATCGCCTGCCGCGTAATGAGGATTTTTCTGCAGAAAATACGCGACGTTATCCAGACGCAAGTGCGGCGCCGGGACGTGTGCCAACTCGGTCGTCAGCCGACCTTGCGGCACTTTGAAAGACAGCACGCCTGTTGCCGGGTCATAGGCCTCGCCGAAACGATCCACTGCCAGATAATCGGCCAGTGCCTGAACCGCAGAGTCCGTCACGGCGCCAGCGCGGGGCGCGTAGTTCAGTGCCATGGCGGCCAGATAGCGATAGGTGCGGTGGCCCTTGCAGATCAGAAACCAGTACAGGGGAATGTCAGGTTGCTCCAGCCAGATCTCGCCGGCCAGGCGCATCCACGCGAAGGCCAGTTGCTGGCTGCCCCAGTGTTCGCGGTCAATGATGGTGTCGCCGGAAAAAATCACCCTGATCGGGCGCCCGCACCACGTGCGCTCATAGCGTTTGAGGGTGGTGAAACCGACGATGCTCTGATCCGCGCAACGCAACACGATGCAGTGTGTCTTGTCCTGCAAATCCTGTTCGAACTGCGGGCGAGAGGTGTCGCAGTAGGACGCCGAATAAATCTCGAACATCCGGTTGATTTCATGTGGATGCAGATCGGAGCATTCAACGGACGTTGCGCTCAAACGCATGGAGACCCTCGGCATCGCAAGCAAGATGTTTGGAGTTTGGCGAGTTGAAAGGGTCAATGCAACGTAGACTTCCTTTCGTCGCCGTCATTTACTGACGCTGAAAATCTGGCATAACCGAGCAGAAGCCGCCGCTCCTGGCGGTATGGAAACGTTGCACGTGTTCTGACCCATCAGGCGCCTTATTCATGTCATCCACGTTGGCCAGTCATCAATTTGATACCTCGATCGTGACGCGACCCTTCCTTTGGCTAGCGGTCTACACCGTGGTGACGGGCGCGTTGTATTTTCTCGTCACGCACTACCCGATGGGCGCGGTGCGAGTGATTGAACCGACAGGTTTTGACGCGCACATTGCCCGACTGCCTTTCACCTTGCCGTTGTACCTGAGCTATGGGCTGATCATGCCGGCGCTGGTGCTGCTGGGGCGGCGCCGCGAATGGTTGCTGCCAGCCTTTTTTGCCGCGGCAGTGGCGTCCGGCACCTGCCTGCTGAGCCATTTGTTCTGGCCCACCATGATCGAGCGCCCGGAGAGCTCGTCGCAGTGGCTGACGTGGTTCTACCAACTCGACTCACCGTTGGCTGCCTCGCCCAGTGGGCACGTGGCCTTGCCGATTGCGATCAGCGTTGTCCTTGTTTACCTGCGCGTCCGTGCGGCATGGCTCTTCAGTCTGTGGAGTGTGATGCTGGGGGTTACCGTGTTGACCACGGGGCAGCACGTGCTGCTCGACGTGGTGTATGGCGCCGCGATCGGCGGCGTGGTGGGCTTGATGACCGTCATGCTCACGCGCCTGAAAGTGGATCTGCGCAGCATGGCCGCGATCCTGCTGGAATGGCTGTGCATCATCGTGACGTTGCGCATCGCCCTGTACGTGGGGGACTGGCGTTTGTATGGCGTGGCCTTCGTGGTGATTGCCGCGCGCCAACATGCGCTGTTCATCCTGTACCACGACGCGACGCACTATCACCTGACCCGTCATCGCCGGCTCAACGACTTTCTGATCAACCTGGCGATCGGTGTGCCGGGCCTCGTCCCGGTGGAATTCTATCGGCCTCTGCACCTCGAACATCATCAACAGACCGGTACTGCCAACGACCCGGAGCGCCGCTTTCTGTATCACCGCCAGCCTTGGGATTTCCGTCCGCTGAGCGGCAAATTGTTGCTGCGACAAATAGTCGGCGATCTGTTGCTGATCAACACGCTGCGCAATCTGCGCGCCTACAAGGCAGCGGGCGGAGCTTCACCGAAGATGACCGGCCCGGCCTTCGCGGCCAGTGTGATCTGGCTGGGCCTTTTAGCGTTGATTGCCTGGCAGACGTCGGCGCAGACGATCCTGCTGATTGTTTTTTTCTGGTTTGTGCCACTGGCCACCCTGGGCACCCTGTTGCAGAAAATCCGCAGCATCGCCGAGCACAGCGGCGGGCCGGACGTGACCCCCGGTTGGCGGGAATGGACGTATGCCTGGAAAGTCGGGCACGCAGGGCGGTTTTTCATCTGGCCTTATCACATCAATCTGCACCTGCATCATCACCGCAGTGCCAACCATCCCTGGCACGTGCTTCCACGATTGGTGACGACGGATGAAGCGTTGCTGGACTCACGGACGCTGCCCTCGCTGCTCTGGTCGGGCATGAACAAACACCGCTGATCCAGCCTTGTTTCCGCGCGGCACCGCTTGGGTTCAGCTTTCAGCCTCACCCTTGGGGTTGCTCGCGATCAGGCTGGCGCCGCACGCGGTTTTCATCCCGTGCAGCGCGACTGCAATGCCGCCGACATCCAGCAGGGCACTGCCCTGCGTGATCGGGAACACCCCTTTGCACAGCGGGCAGACTACCTTGTGGCCAACGCCGGACATGGGTTTGCCGTTCAGGTCTGTCTGGCTGAAAGCTTCAAGGACGGTGCCACCGTGACTGGTGGAGTCGCCGAGCCGAATGATGTCCATGGCAGCAGGCCTCTTAGAGATCGTCCATCCAGTTGGTTTTCGGTTTCTGGTCGGCGAGGAATTCTTCCAGCGTGTGATCCTGCTCGATGCCCGGCATTTTCGGCGCTGAATGCGCAGTAGGCACGGCTGGTGGTTCCTCAGTGCTCGCAGTCTGCGGCATCAGGTTGACACCGAAATGATCATTGCCCGTTGGCTTCTTGCCGGGCGTCGGCGAGGTCACGGCAATGATCGTCGCCTGCTCCGGGCGCCGCATCGGCATGACCACACTGGTGTCGGCGTTGAGGTAACTGGCCATCGTCGCCAGGGTCAGGCCAACGAACGGCGAAGCCGAGCCGGTATCGCCCATGCGCTGAGTGAGGTCGTAGCTCTCGCGCGAATCGAGCAGATCCAGCGGGCTGTGGGCGGCAGTGAGCGCCGGCAGCAACTCCGCCAGCGGCGTGGTGTTCGCGCCGCCGTCAAAGAACACCCGCGCCGGTTTCTGCACGAGCCCGTCGGTGGCGTCTTTCCAGCCAGCGGCGAGTTTGGCGGTCAGCGCGTCACGCTTGAGGCGTTCGCCATTGTCTGGCCGCAGCAGCGCCACGGTGACCGGCCGATGCAGCTTGGCCAGCACCGGCTGCGCATCCCATTGCTCGAACGCACGCTGGGTCCAGGGTTGCGGAATGAACGTCGATGGCTGGAACTCCACGGCGGGTTTGCTCGCGCCCCAACCGGTGAATTCCGGGTCGATTTTGTTCTCATTGACCTTGGCAAATTGCGCGTAGTAACGCAGCCATTCGACGCGTTCGGGACGCCCGACCACCATGGCGACCATGGCGTCGGTGAGTTCGCCCGGCTTGCGTGGGCCGGGCCCGCCAATCAGCGGCGCCTTTTTCGCCGACAGCGCGAACGACATGCTGAAGCCTTCGACGTTGTAGACCAGCACAGCGGGGAGGTCAGGGTTCTGTTCGAACAGGTTGAAGAGGTTTTCCACCAGACCTTCCGGGGTGTCGCTGCAGACCACGCCATCTTGCAGATTGCGCACGCGATGCCAGTGCAGGCCCGCTTCCGTGCGGTAACTGTTGACCATGCCCGAGAGCATTTCCCGGGTTCTTTGCGGGGCGTAACGCAGGTTCGGTGTGTCGGGATTCCAGCCACGCACGACCGTGAGGGTCGGGATCGGCCACTTCTCGACGAAGTCGCGCAAGCCCAGTTCCAGCGCATCAGCCTTGCGCTTGTCATAGGCGAGGTCTTTGGCGTCGCCATCCACCGGATACTGTTTCGGGTCGGTGGGCAGAATGCTGCCGACGTGGAGGGCTTCGGTCTGTTTTGCGTTCTGTTCCTGCAAGGCTTTCCAGGCCTGGCCCTGACGGAACACGTCGAGGCTCAGGCCAATGGCGAGCACATCCAGCGTGTCCAGACGTGGCGAGGTGGCAGGGGCGCGGTAACGGGCATCAACAGGCATGGTGGCGGCCTCCTTGGCCGAGGTATAGGCAGTCACGGGTGAGGCCGCGCTGGCAAAGCAACGGCTGGCCGTCGATGGATGTGCAGCCGCGTGGACCAGAGGGCTGGTCAGGAGCAGGCCGGTGCAAAACAAACGAGCAATATCAAAGCGCATCAAGGGGCTCCACCAAAACGCACGGGTTCGCCATTTCTGAGTTCGGTCCGGGTCTGGGTCGCCACCAGGCTCGGCATGTTGTCGCTGATGGCGGGTAACGCGCCGGTCTTGCGATACGCCACGGTAGCGTCAATCAACTCGCGGTTCTTACCGTCCTCTTCCTGATAGTGCTGATCCACGGAGTCGTCCGGATCTTCATTCTCTGCCTGAAATTGCGCGTTGGCGCCGCCATCGGTCTTGCCCCAGTCCAGCCGCCAATCCGCCACCCGACACAGATACGCATAGAACGACGCTTCATCCACGCATTCGCCGGCCCCGATCGCCACGTCATAGGCCAGCACTTGGCGGCTGTGTTCAGGGTTGTTGGGGATGGATGAGTGGAAAGACATCGCCAGCGAGTATTCCTCGCCTTGCAGGCGGATACGTGCCTGATAAGGCGTTTCCCCACGCGTGACGAGGACCTTGCCGTTGCCTTGAGTCCGAGCGGCAAACACATGGGCGCAGTCCGAGGCTTCCTTGCCCTCGTTACGGGCCTTTTCGACGCTCTTGATGTCTTGCCCATATTTGAAGGCCTGGGCTTCTTCCATGGTCTCCGCTTCGGCGTAACGTGGGTTGTCCGGCTCCCAGCCGCCATTGGCCACGCCGATCGCGGCATCGACGGGATCGAGTTTGTCCTTGACCTGGTACACCCCGCTTTTGGAGTCTTCCCCGGGGGCGGTAACGACACCATCGTTGGCAAAGTTCACGTCGCCTGGCACCGGCAATGGAGGCGCGGTCAAGATTACGCTGGCGCCCTTGTCGAGGCTGCCATTGGGGATCCGGTCCATGAAGCCCAGGCCGGTGTCTTCCCAGGGCTGCTCGCTGTCCTGACGCAACAGGTAGACGTATGGAGGAACGTGTTTGCCGACGAGTTCTTTCTCGCCGTTACGTTTACGCACGGTAAAGACCCGTTGGTGGAAACGTTGCGGAAGAATCTTGCGCGCTGGCTGGCCGTCGACCTCTTCGCCGATCCCCTGCCAGCCGATGCCCTGGACGTTCTTGAGGCCAACCGTCTGATCCTGAGGGGTGAAATAGAGAAAGGTGCTGCCGCGATTGTCGCGCTCGTTGAAGGTGATCTTTTCTCCGCGGATCGTGGTTTGACACGCGGCCGTGCCCGTCCAGCCAGGCCCGCCAATCGCTCCGTAGCCCTGCTTGTTTTTCAGGGCGACGCCCGACAGCGCCGGCACCGGATTAGGGCTGCCGGCGATGAATTGCAAGATGCCGTTGAGCGTGGCGATGCGCGCTCCGGTCGTCTGTTGCCCACCCCACTTCTGGACCTTGTCCATGTTCGGCTGGAACAGGCTGTAGGGCGAGTTGAACATGACCACGCCGTCTGCCGGTTTGGCATTGTCCTCCTTGAGGAACGCGTGGGCCAACAGTGTCAGCAGCGTGCCCTGACTGTGGCCAACCACGTTGATCGTATCGTTTGGATGACGTTTGTGAATGATCTTGATCAACATCGCCAGGCGCATGGCGGCCAGCACCATGTAACGCCGACCGGCGGCTGAAAACAGCGGGTGAGTCAGCTTGCCGCCGATTTTGTCGAGCGAGATGAAGCCGAGCAGCATGCCGTTGAAACCCTTGCCCCACATGTCCGGCAGGTTGGTGGTGGCGTTGGCGAACTGGCCGCCTTCCTTGGTGCCGGCCTTGTCCAGGCGGTTGCCGTCACGGTCCAGCCACTGACCGTGCGCTTCGGTTTTCTGAATGAAGGCTTCTTCCTCGCGAAATCCCCAATAGAACGGTACCACCACACTGCGTGGCTGGCTGCCGTTGCTGGAGGCGCCGGCCTTGCGGCGGAAGTACACGGCATCGGGGTTATTGGCCTTGCCGCCATCATCGCCGGGCGCGGTGTAGCTGGCCGGCAACAGGTAGCCCGGGTTGTTCGCGCCGTTGGGGAAAGTGCGCGGCATATCGAGGCGTTCGTTCAGCCCCTCGCACAGACCCTGCTCGATACGTGCGTAGCAACCCGCGAGGTCGTTGACGCCGTGCACGAGGATCGTCACACAGGGCTTCGGTGGCGGCGGAATCAGGTGGATGTCGCCACCGCTGGGCATGGTGATCGATTGGCTGGAAGCGATCTTTTTCGGCTGGGTAGGATCAGTCATCGCCCATTTCCTCCTTGAAAATTCCATTGGTCTCGACGCGTGCGGGCACGGTCATGACGGATTGGTCCGCGCCTATTGGCGCTGCGCCTCAAATACGAAGGGATCACCCTGATTCGGGAAGTGCAGCAGGTACTGCGCCACCGGGTTTTTCGCGTTGGGTACCCGGTAATCCACTTGCAGCCCGGTCGGGTTGTTTTCCAACTCTGCCCCCAGGTAGGTGTTTTCCGGATAGCTGAACTGATTGCCGGGCGCCTTGCGAATGGCCGAGCACGAGGAGAAAAGTCGCGGTAACGCGTAGAGATGCTGGCCGTGTACCAGCAACACCTGGGGGTAGCGACTACCGTAGCCACTGCTGACGTAATGCAACTCCAGGCACGTTGAGGCGCCTTGACGCCAGGTCGTTGCGCTAGCCACGTTTTCCGGGTCGATGGGGTCATCGATGGGCCATTGCGGCGAGGCGAAGTTGACCGCCTCGCGCAGCGGCCAACGTTGTTTGCCGACCGTCAGCGCATCTCCGTCCAAGACAATGACGGGGGTGCCTTTGGGCGGGTCGAGCTTCAGTCCGTCGGGCGCGCTCCACTGCGCATCCTCAAAACCTTCAAACGCCGGGCGCATGGCGTTGGCCCAGAGGCAATGCCTTGGCGATTCCGAGCAGGGCATGGCGAGTTCGCTGCCGGGCCCGGCAAACAGGTTGTCGCCCAACGATTGATAGAACGCACGGTAATCGGTGAACTGTACCGGGGCGGCCTGCACCAGAAGGGGCAGGCTCGCAACGAGAAACAGGCTCAGACAACGGGTGACTTTGCTCATCGATGCCCCTTGGCGCCGGATGCCTTGATGTACTCCGGATTGGTGGTCCAGAAGATCGTTTTGCCGATGGCAGCAGTGGACAGGTATTTGTAGGTATAACGACCCCGCTCACGGGTATTTACCATCGTGTTGGTCTTTTTGTTGAACTGGGTCCAATAGGTGATTTTCTCCGGCTTCGTGACTTGCGCAACACCAAAGATGTTGTGCGAGGGGGAGCCGTAGTGGAACCCGGAAGAGTGGCGGGGGTTGGTCGACTGTTTGATATCGACACCGTCCCACCAATACGCGCCGTTGGAGGGATCATTGCCGCGCTGGGCGAGCGCATCCCGTGCACTCTCTACGGCCGAGCGCATGTTCGGGTCGGCATTGATGGCCGCTTCCGAAGCCGCCATGAGTTGGTTGTAGCGGACATTGTTGCCCTTCGTGGCAACGACGTAGCCGCTGCCGGCCTCCCTGAGCAGGCTGTCGACATCGGCAAGCTCCCAGGCGCGCATGCGGTTGGTCACCGTAAAGCAAATGCCGCGCACTTCCTGCGGGTTGTTGTCCGTCGAGGCTTCGCCGTATCCGATGGCCGCGAGCTTGCGCACCTGTGGCGTGATGAGATCAGGCATTTTGGTTGTCCTTCACCGGCCACGATTCCAGTTCCAGTTGCAGGTCGGCAGGAAATTCCGGCGTGCGCTCACCGGAACCCTCGGCCACGACTTCCCCGGCGGACATCACCTTGAAGTGGTGCGGCGCGGGGCCTCCCTGGTCGTCCTTGAATTCAAAGAACTGCACAATTTCCTCCGCCTCGTCAGCGGCACCAGCACCGGCCGCACTGGCGGCTGCCCCTGCGCCTCCTCCCGCCGCGCCTGCCGCTGCCGGGGCGGGCGGCTTGAGCATGGCGACGTTGGCAATGCTCATCACGTCTTTCTGCAACAACTGCGTGGCGCCCTGTGCGTCGGTCACGCCTTCGACCACTTCGCCATTGGACAGGGTGATTTTGTACGGCATGTTGGGCATCGCCGACGTCCCGTCAATTTGCTTGAGCATGAAACGTCGCTGGGTATCGCCGACTTTGAATTTCGGCAGCTCGGCCTCCAGGCTGGTCGCACCGAGCAGGCTGTGTTTGGCCGCTTTGACGATCAGGTTGCCGGGCATGCCCAGTTCGATATTGCCGCCCTTGAGGGTGATGTAGGCCCCGCCGCACATCAGGGTGATGTGCTCTTTGGCCGACACCAGCACGTGCTGGTTGCTGGCGCTGACTTCCACACTCTGATCCGCCTCCAGGCGGATATTGTTTTTCTGCGCCTGCAACAGCATCGCGCCCTGATGGGTGATCTGGCGCATTTCGCCGCTGTGGGCAAACATCCCCAGGTCGGTCCCGGCATTGAGCACAAACTTCTGCCCCGAGGTCTGTTGCTGATTTTGCTGGGCAACGGTGTCGATATGCTCGCCCGCCGCCACCGTGATGCTCTTGGGGGATGCCGCCGCGATGCCGGCTTCACCGCTCATGGCGATCGCCGGATTGCCACCGTTGGTCTTGCCCGACTCGTCGTTCGCGCCGTTGCCCAGGTCGCGAACGGCATCGCTGAGGGTTTGCTGCGGTGCCTTGTCATGGCCGACACCCTGGTTGTCCTGGGCGTAGTCCCCCAAGTCCTTGGCCAGTTTCAACGCCGCTTCCAGTACCTGGATGACCGAGCCGCGATTGAGGTGACCGCCGCTGGCGTTCATTTGCTCCTCGGTACTGAGCAACAACCCCTTGGCTGCCCGCAGCGCACCGTGCTCATCGGTGCGCAACTCGAAACCCTCGCCGCGCGGCTCACCGCCGCTCGGCCGCGGATGCGTCAGGTAACCCAGATGCAATGCGGTGCTGCCGTGATCACTCATCAAGGCGGCACTGATCTGCTTGGTGGTGTCGTCAATGCGCAGTTCGTTGGCCCGAGTGCCCTTGTATTCCTTGCTTTTGATGGTGCTGAGAATCTTGTGATTGGGCAATTGATAGGGCGGCATGTTCGTCGCCCGGTACGTGCGACCGGTGATGATCGGCTGATCGCAGTCGCCGTCGAGGTAATCGACGATGACCTCCTGGCCAATGCGCGGAATCGCCATATGGCCCCAGTCCGCACCTGCCCAGTTCTGCGCCACACGCACCCAGCAGGAACTGAATTCGTTGTTCTTGCCTTCCCTGTCCCAGGGGAACTGGACCTTTACCCGGCCGTATTCATCGGTGTAAATCTCTTCCCCGTCCGGCCCTGTCACCGTCGCAATCTGCGGCCCGTCGATAATCGGTTTGGGCATCGGCGGGGTGCGCCATTCGGTTTCTTCGGCAACGATTTCGGCGACGAAGTCGTAGCTCACGCCGACATCCGCGCCGGCGGATTCTTCCTCTTGGCTGGCGTGCTGGATGCCCTTGTGGGTGATCCTCAGCGATCGCCACCAACGGTTGAAATCTTCCCGGGGATGGCCGCTGAGCTGAAAAGAGAACCCCGGGATCAGGCGCGGATCGTCGCCTTCGACAACGGCAATGCGCGCATCGCCACGGTGCCCGAGCAAGCGATTCTGGGTGAACGGTTTGCCGGCCGAGGTGACCTTGTAGCGACCCGGATAATCGTAGCGTTCATAGTTCGGCGTCTGATGTTGCAAGTCATCGCCGGTGAAATTCTGTTGCTGGTCGAAGGTCGGGCGCTTGAAGGTGTAGTCGCGTTGCGTCTGCTCGGCCGTGCGCACGTTCTCGGTGTAACTGAACGCGTAGAGCACGGGCTGCGTGGCGTCCGCCGCCGGTTCAGTGGTGTACAGCACCGGAGCGCCTTGAATGCGCTCCTGCACATAGAGTTTGTCGCCCTGAATCAGCGTGTGGGTGCTTTCGTTGCATTTGAAGAAATAGAACAAGCCTTCTTCACTGGAAAGCCGATCGAACAGGTACAGGTCGGTGTCGCCGACCTGAGTGCAGTATTCGCGCGGCAGATGCTCGCCGTTGATGTGTTGCTGATAGTCGAGGATGCCGTGTTCGCTGAGCACTGACTTGATGATGTCCGGGACGTTTTTCTGCTGAAAAATACGCCAGTTGGAACTCAGGGCGAGGCGGGCGAGATGCGGTTCGACCACGGCGCGATAACGCGTGCGGCGAAAGCCGGTTTTGCCTTGAGTGAAGCTGGACACCAGCCCGTGGACATGGCGCACAGCCGTGCCGCCTTGCCAGATCGTGAGTAATGAGGGCTGATCGAGAACCTTGCCGAAATCGATGTTCGGGTTGTGGCTGGCCAACTCGATGGTGAGTCGGAACGGTTCACACACGGCTTCTTCCAGCGTGAACTCTACGACCTCGAACTTCATCTGCCCTGACAACACGGAAAACGTGAACTTCAAATCCCTTTGACGCATTGGACTGTTCCTTGGTCAGGTGAGAAAGAGGGCCCGCCCATCAACGCTGCAAGACATCCGTCACATCGACCAGCAAGGCTGGTCGATGTGTGAAGCGATCAGCCGTGATTAAACGACTGGAGCACGCCAGTCATCGGAACCCGAAGTACCGGATACTTCGTGGGTCCAGGTGATTTTGCGGTAGGTGAACTGCACTTCTTCCAGGTGGGTGAAGTGCGCGTTGCCCGGGTCCTGGCAGTTGTGCATTTTGTTGTTGATGGCGACGATGATCGCGTCTTCCAGTTTGGTGGTGTAGTAGTGCTCCTGGGTGCCTTGAGCGGAAGTGCGGTACCACTGGATAACGATTTCGCTCATGCGCTCGCCCGAAGTCAGAGCAGCTTGCAGCAGCGGCGAAGCCTTGTCGTAGACCTTTGTGATCACAACTGGCTTGTGCACGCGTTGGCCGGTTGGCTGACCGGATTGCGGGTCACGCGGGATGATCACGTCGTGGGTAAAAGCCTGAACCATGACCTGGTCTTCGTGGCCTTCCTGAAAGGTGTTGCCAACCGAGTCGGCGGTGAACGCGCCGGCGGTGATCAGACCTTGTTTTTCGCCAGTGACCGACATGTACGCTGGTGTTGCCATGGGAATGCTCTCCTTGCTTGAAATGACACGTTAAACAGGCACGATTGCCTGTCCGTGTAAGTTCTGAGATATCAACTTTCATGCCAGTGATTCGATAGTCATTTCGGATCAAGGATTTAAGTGAAGTACCTCATCCATGCAGATTAGTTGGACACGGAAAAACCGCGGAAAGTGCGCAAGAAGTTGCGCAGTACTGCGCAACTTCTTGCGCACTTGGCTGCAGGCCTTTGGCTGTAAGGCCTGTAGCGGTTTTCAGGGGTGTTTTATTATGGGCTGTTGCGCAACTTCTTGCGCATCATGGCTATATGGTGGCTATTAAAATTACAAGGAAGTTGAGGTACTAAAATCCGGAAGTTTTTCCCTTTTAGAGAAGTGATTTTTTTGTAGTGTCCGAGTTATCCCCAGCAAGCGATTTTGCCGAGAGCTGCCAACGGTAAATGCAGCGGCCGGTAAAAATACGCTGCCAGTGTGGATGAGTGATTCGGATCGCCGGACGTTCAGCTCGTCAGTGCGTCGGCATAGAGTCGACCTATGAGCTGGATTGTTAAACCGTATTTCCTTAATCTTGCCCCCCTCGATACGCTGCACCCAACTTTTTACAGGACTGTCGAGCTCACGCCTTCCCCAAGGTTATCCACAGTCCTTTTTTATTCTCGCCGGCAGTCCGGCGATCCGGGTCTGTTTTTCGGCCCGGTCAACAGGAGCAGGTCATGTCTGAAGTCCGTCATTCGCGAGTGATTATTCTCGGTTCCGGCCCTGCCGGTTACAGCGCTGCGGTATACGCGGCCCGTGCCAACCTCAAGCCACTGCTGATCACCGGCATGCAGGCTGGCGGTCAGCTGACCACCACCACCGAAGTCGACAACTGGCCGGGCGACGTCCATGGTCTGACCGGCCCAGTGCTGATGGAGCGCATGCGCGAGCACGCCGAGCGTTTTGAAACCGAGATCGTGTTCGATCACATCAACGCCGTCGACTTCGCTGCCAAGCCGTACACCCTGACCGGCGACAGCGCGACTTACACCTGCGACGCCCTGATCATCGCCACCGGCGCCAGCGCTCGCTATCTGGGCCTGCCGTCGGAAGAAACGTTCATGGGCAAAGGCGTTTCGGCCTGCGCGACCTGCGACGGTTTCTTCTACCGCAACAAGCCAGTCGCTGTGGTTGGCGGCGGCAACACTGCTGTGGAAGAGGCGCTGTACCTGGCCAATATCGCCAGCACCGTGACCCTGATTCACCGTCGCGAAACCTTCCGCGCCGAGAAGATCCTGATCGACAAGCTCAACGCTCGCGTCGCCGAAGGCAAGATCATCCTCAAGTTGAACGCCAACCTCGATGAAGTCCTGGGCGACAACATGGGCGTGACCGGTGCGCGTCTGAAGAACAACGATGGCAGCTTCGACGAAATCACCGTTGACGGCGTGTTCATCGCCATCGGCCACACCCCGAACACTTCGCTGTTCGAAGGCCAGTTGAGCCTCAAAGACGGTTATCTGGTGGTGCAGGGCGGCCGTGACGGCAACGCTACTGCGACCAGCGTCGAAGGCATCTTCGCCGCCGGTGACGTGGCTGACCACGTTTACCGCCAGGCCATCACCTCGGCCGGCGCCGGTTGCATGGCGGCACTCGACACCGAGCGTTACCTGGACGGTCTGCAGAACGCTTCGTTCTAAGATCGCAGGCACAAAAAAACCGGCCAGATTGGCCGGTTTTTTTGTGCCCGGAGTTTCAGCTACGTGATGATCGTTCCCACGCTCTGCGTGGGAATGCCTCATCTGGACGCTCTGCGTCCGATGGGACGCGGAGCGTCCCCGGCTGCATTCCCACGCGGAGCGTGGGATCGATCACGGTGCCGAAGGCTGCGATCTTTTGATCTTGATCAGCGGCGGGTCAGGGGCTGTGCGGTGAACTTCACGCCAGCCAGACCATGTTTGATCAAAGCCCGAATATTGCCGTGATCGCTGCCCTCAGGCGTCGCCACCACCGAGCGATAATGCTCGCCAAACGCCAACAGCGCTTCTTCATCGCTCAGCCCTTCCAGCAGCGCCAGACCCAGGGTCTTGCACGAACCTTCGTTCTGCCCGGCGGCGTTTTCCACGCCACCGTTGTTGAAGGCCTGCGGCTGGTAGTCATAACCGGCGGCGATGAACGCCAGGGTGTCGGCGAAAGCGTGTTCGCCGCTTTTCAGGCTGGCGCGCAGGGTGTTCAGGTCACTCATGGGTTTTTCCTTTGGCGAACGCCGCTTGCTGGTCGGCGCTGGCTTCTTGCTGAAATTGGGCTTTCCACTCGGCGTACGGCATGCCGTAAACCACTTCGCGGGCGTCATCGAGGCTGACCTCGATCTGGCGCTCGTCGGCTTCGGCCTTGTACCACTTCGACAGGCAGTTGCGGCAGAACCCGGCGAGGTTCATCAGGTCGATGTTCTGCACGTCCTTGCGGCTGTCCAGGTGGGCGACCAGCCGGCGGAAGGCGGCGGCTTCGAGTTCGAGGCGTTGTTGCTCGTTCATGGAGGTCTCTTCGAGACAGCTTCAAGCGGCGAGCTTCAAGCTGCAAGTTTGGATTGTGGGTGGCGGTAGCTTAACGCTTGCAGTTCGAAGCTTGAAGCTCAGCGGCTTGCCGCGAGCGTGATCGAGACCGATTCGGCAAATCGCAGCGCATGCGGCTTGTCGACTTCGACTTCGGCGTACAGCACCGAACCGTTGCTCATCACCAGATCGAGCAACTCCTGCGTCAGGCGTTCAAGCAGCGCAAAGCGGTTGCCCTCGACGTGGGCGATGATCGCCTTGGTGATCGTGCGGTAGTTCAGCGCGTGATCAATGTCGTTGTCACGCACCGCTTCCTGGGCCGCATACAGAATGGTCAGGTTGATCAGCACATCCTGCTTGTTGAGGATCTCGTCCTCGTTGATCCCGATAAAGGTGCGCAAGCGCAAATCCTTGACCCGGATGCGCGCCATTCCCGGCTGAAGTTGTGGCATTTACTTGCTCCGTCCAATCAATTGCAGGAACTCCTGGCGGGTGTTGCTCGACTCGCGGAAGGCGCCGAGCATGACCGAGGTGTTCATCGTCGAATTCTGTTTTTCAACGCCGCGCATCATCATGCACATGTGTCTGGCTTCGATGACCACGGCGACGCCAGCAGCGTCGGTGACTTGTTGCACCGCGTCGGCAATTTGCCGGGTGAGGTTTTCCTGAATCTGCAGGCGTCGGGCGAACATGTCGACCAGCCGCGCGATTTTCGATAATCCCAGAACCTTGCCCGTCGGAATATAAGCCACATGGGCCTTGCCGATGAAGGGCAGCAGATGATGTTCGCACAATGAGTACAGTTCAATGTCAGCGACGATGATCATCTCGTCGCTGTCGGAGGCAAACAGTGCGCCATTGACGATCTCGTCGACGCTTTGCTCATAACCGTGACACAGGTATTGCATGGCCTTGGCCGCACGTACCGGGGTGTCGCGCAGTCCTTCACGCTCAGGATCTTCACCGAGGCCAATGAGGATTTCGCGGTAATTTTCGGGCAGGGAAAGTGGCATGCAACATCCTCGCGGGGCAGCGTTATTTGACGTGCCGTCCGCCGTTGACGGTCAGGGTCGTCCCGGTGACATAAGGGTTGTCGAGCAGATAGCGCAGGCTCTGGTAGATCACTTCGCTGCCGGGTTCGATGCCCAGCGCGGATTTCGCCAGGGCCTTGGCGCGGTACGCCGCGTCGTCGTCGGGATTGAACAATAGCAGGGCCGGTGCGATGCCGTTGACCTTGATTGCCGGCGCATAGCGGGCGGCGAAGGACAGCGTCAGGCTGTCGAGCCCGGCTTTGCTGGCGCAATAACCGATGTGTTTGCTGCTGCCTTTGCGGGTGACGTCGTCGCTGATGTGGATGATGTCGGCCGGTGTCGAGCGTTGGAGCAAATCGGCGCAGTGCAGGTTGATCAGGTAGGGCGCGAGCATGTGCAGGTTGACCATGCGGGTGAAGGCTTCGGCCTCGCTGCCCGGCGTTTCGGCCAGCCACTCGGAGGCGTTGTGCACGATGGCACGCAGGCTGTCGGTATGGCTTTTCAGTTCGTCGATGAAGGCGAGAGTCCCGGTTTCGCTGGAGAAGTCCGCGAACAGGCCGATGGCGCCCAGGTCTCGCAGTGTTTGCACGCCGGGGCGCTCAGTGCGGTAGGTGAAAATGACGCGATGGCCGTCTTCCAGCAAACGCTGTGCGCAATGCAGACCGACACGCTGGCCGGCGCCGGTGATGAGGATCGGGGCTGCGGAAGTGGACATGAACGGCTCGCGTCGCGGGTGGAGCAAAAACTATAACAGCGACGCGCCTGAAAAGATCGCAGCCTGCGGCAGCTCCTACACTGGATTGCGTACATTCCTGTAGGAGCTGACGAGTGCAACGAGGCTGCGATCTTTCACCGATTCTGCGTAGAAGGTTCCGCCGGCAACCGTCGCACTGGAACGCTGTTCAACCAATTGGCCAGCAACCGCGTCGACAACGGAATAAAGAAGTAAACCATCAGTGGCGTCAGGCACAGCGTGCTGATAAAAACTCGCGGTAGCAGACTCATATCAGCGAGCAGCGGCCCGAGCACGAAGTTGAACAGCAGCGACACCGGGAAGAACGCCAGCCAGATCGCCACAGCTTGTTTCCAGCGTGGCGGCCGCTGACCGACCGCACCGAACCAGCCTTCGATGCCGCTGACTCGATGTTCCTTCGGGTGCGCAAACAGATCGCTGCCGCGATCCAGCCAGGCCGTGCGCGAAGCCGAATGCTCCCAGGCATGCAGAGTCTGCTCATCGACGAAGCGGAAGATGATTTGAAACTCGTTATCGCCGGGCGGCGGAGCGAGCACGCCAGAGCCGAGATAACCTTGAAAGTCGGTGGCCAGTTGCTCGCCTTCGCGCAGCCAGGCCATCAGATCCTGATAGCGGCCGTCGGCGACGCGACGCGCAACCATCAGCGTGACGGGGGAAGTAGACATTGTGTATCTCCGTATTGCTTATGCGTCGCTCCGGGTAGGGGCTTCGCCAGACGAAGGCCGGGGTGGTGGCCTGCGTTTTTACAAGCAAGGATTATTCCTGAATTTCGCGATTTAACCAGCGACTTTCGTCGCATTTCATCGCTTGAACCTGAAAGAGGCATTGCAGCTAGAATGGGATCCAACTCAATCAAATGGACATTGACCGCAATATGCCCGTCATGACGGACGCAAGCCCTGCCGCGCAGGTATCTGTTGCGCTCGAGCGCGAAGAACTCTTTCCGATACGCGAAGTGTCGCGACTGACCGGCGTCAACCCGGTCACGCTGCGTGCCTGGGAGCGACGTTATGGTTTGATTGAGCCGACACGCACCGAAAGTGGGCATCGGCTCTATTCCATGACCGATATCGAGCGTGTGCGCAGCATTGTCGAGTGGATCGACCGTGGCGTGGCCGTCAGCAAGATCGGCAAGATTCTCGCCAAGACCGAGCCGTTGAAAGTCCTTGCGCACCTGATTCCCGATGATCTGGTGCAGGCCGACTACCTGCAATGGCAGCATCAGGTGCAGCGTGCGGTCAGCTCATTCGATGACCTTGAGCTCGATCGGGTTTACGGCCAGATCTTTTCTTCCTACTCGCTACCCGTGGTGTTCCAGGACATTCTCCTGCCGTTGTGGCGGCAACTGCTGCAGCGCCAAGAGGCGTTCGGGCAAACCAGTGAATGGCTGTTCTTCGACGGCTATCTGCGAGCGCGAGTGTTGCAGCGCATCATCGCGTTACGCAGCGCGCAGCCGCGCAAGATCGTCGTCAGTGCGCTCGCCGGTCAGTGCCGAGAGCTGGAGTTGTTGGTGGCCGCGCTGTTTTTGAGCAGTAGCGAATCGGGTGTGCGAGTGTTGACCACGGGCCAGCCATTCGATGAACTGACGCTGGTTTGCGAAAAGATCAAACCGCAGGCGCTGGTGCTGTTTTCCAATCATGCCCCGACCGCCGAATTGCCGCGACGCTTGAATCGTTTGGCGCTGAGTCTGGATTGTCAGGTGTTGTTGGCCGGCGATGCCGCGGATCTGGCGCAGGACAGCCTGGCCGGGTCTTCGATCGGTTGCCTGGGCAATGAAGGCGCGACCATGCGTCAGCGCTTGTCGCAATTTCTCGCGGGGAAACTCGATACCTGAAACTCAGGTGTGCAGGGCAGGGTGGGTCAGGCGGTGTTGTTGCAGGATGAACTGGCGCAGGCGCTCGGTTTCATCCGCATCGGTCTGGCTCAGTTCGTAGGCGAAGAAACCTTGCTCGGTTTCCCGCTCGAAATGGCCGCGCAGGGCGATGCGTTCATAACCCGACGGGCTGAACCACTGGGCGAAATGTTTTGGCGGTTTGGTCTTGTTGCGCACTTCCACCAGCACGCCCTTGTGTGACACCTCGTGCACCCACAACACGCCCGGCTGACCTTTGGCGTTTTCCAGTGCCACCGGCTCTTCCAGCGTCAGTCGCCATGGCCGCACCATCGGACCATCTTCGTAAATGCTCGGCACACCGAGGCGCAAATGCAGGGCGTGGAACTCGTCTTCCACCAGATGCAGCGGGAACGTCATCTGTTGATTTTCGAAGTTGGCCTGGATGGTCACTTGCTCGTGAGCAGCCAGGCGCGTGAGCAAATCACGGATCTGCGAACCGCCATTGACCAGCAGACTCGACGTCGCATCCCGCACGTTCAGTTGCGGGTTGTGCTGCATGGTCTGGATGAAATCCAGCTCATCCTGAGTGAGGAGGGCGTCGCGCTGCATGGCTAACTCGAAAGATATAGTTACAAAGTCATTGGTGATTGTAGTTAATGACAATTAGTTCGCTGTTTTGTTTGAACCGTTCGTCGCTTTCAGTTCGGCCAGCTCTGCTTGCAGGGCCGCGACCTCGGCTTCGAGCTGTGTGACGCGCTGCTGAGCCTTGACCTGAACCGTCACATCCTTTTGCACACCGACGAAATAGGTCAGCCCGTCGTCAGCGTTTGTTACCGTCGAAAGCGACAGCTCATTCCAGAACGGCGTGCCGTCCTTGCGATAATTACGCAGGATTTCCCGGCACGAACCCTTGCTGCGCAACACCTCGCGAATCGCCGCCAGCGCCTGCTGGTCGCGGTCTCCGGCCTGCAGAAAGCGGCAATCCTGATAAAGAATTTCTTCACTGCTGTAGCCGGTCAGGCGTTCGAAAGCCGGGTTGACGTAAATCAGGATCGTGTCCTGCTCGCCTTCCTGTTCCGCTACGACGATGCCGTCGTTAGACGCGTTGATCACCATTTGCAGCAGGCTGGCATTGATCATCTGTGAGTCCGTTCAGATTGGCCGAAGGCTCGCATTCTAGAAGAACCGTCGGCGCTGTCTACTGGCCATTATCGGTAGATGAGATCCAATCGCAGGCTTGCAGCCTGGGCTGCTACTATCGCCGCTCATTTTTTCAGTTTCAGGATCAGATTGATGAAAGTCGCCATCCTCTCCGGTTCGGTCTACGGCACCGCCGAAGAAGTCGCCCGCCACGCCCAGAACCTGTTGAAAGCCGCTGGCTTTGAGACCTTCTACAACTCGCGCGCCAGCCTGGCCGACATTCAAGCGTTCGGCCCCGAAGCCTTCCTCGCGGTGACCTCGACCACCGGCATGGGCGAGTTGCCGGACAACCTGCAACCGCTGTATTCGGCGATCCGCGATCAACTGCCAGCAGCGTGGCGCGGTTTGCCGGGCGCGGTCATCGCCTTGGGCGACGCCAGCTATGGCGACACCTTCTGCGGCGGTGGCGAGCAGATGCGCGAACTGTTCGGCGAACTGGGCGTGCGTGAGGTGCAGGACATGCTGCGCATCGACGCCAGCGAAAGCGTCACCCCGGAAACCGACGCCGAGCCTTGGCTGGCGCAGTTGATCGAGACCCTCAAGGGCTGATCGGCCGCTCGCGCAGGAGTGCCAGCCACGCCTGCGCGGCATTCGACAGATAGGCGCCCTGACGCCAGATGAACGCAATGTCCCAGCGCAGATAATCCGGCGCACGCAAGGTCAGGCGCACCACGCCTGGCCGCACCAGCCCGCGCGCGACGACGCTGGGCAACAACACCACGCCTTGCCCGGCTGCCACCAATGCCGCGAGAAAATCCGCCTGACCGCTGCGCCCGCCTTCCTTCGGCGTAAAGCCCATTTGCTGGCATGCCTGCAGCAAGCGATCGTTGAGCACGAAGCTGCGCTGATAGAGCAGGAACGGTGTATCGGCCAGTTCGTCCAGGCCGATCTCGCCGCGATCTGCCAACGGATGATCGACGGGCAGCAGCGCATCGAGTTTCTCGTCGCAAAACGGCTGACAGTCGAACTGCGGATCCTTCGGTAACAAACTGCCACCCAACTCCAGTTCCCCGTTGAGCACGGCTTGCTCGATATTGCGGCTGCCGCCCTCGAGCAATTGCACGCTGATGTTCGGGTAGCGCCGGCGATATTCGGCAAACAATCCGGCGAACAACGCGTCACTGCCCAACAGCGGCAGGCCCAGTCGCAACTCGCCACGGGCCAGATGACTGAGGTCGTCCAGCTCGACCAGCAACTCATTGCGCAAACGCAGCATCGCTTCGGCGCGTTGCAGCACCACGCTGCCGGCGGCGGTGAGGCGCAACTGTGAACCGAGGCGTTCCAGCAGCGGTGTGCCGAGGCTCTGCTCCAGTTGCGCGACTTGCTTGCTGACCGCAGATTGACTGATGTGCAGGGTTTTCGCCGCTTGGGTGAAACCGCCCTGATGCATGACTTCGACAAAACTGCGCAGCTGTTTGAATTCCATGAGCCTGATTCCATTTTGGAATGGCTTTGAGTCTAACAATTCGCTTCAGGGATGGTAGGTCACTTCGTAAAATAGGCTTCTGTAAGGAGCCATACTCATGAACGCCGCCCGCTTCAAACATCTTTCCCGTCTATTCGTCGAACTCGCCGTGTTGCTCGGTCTTTATCTGCTCGGCTGCCAACTCGCCGCGTGGCTGGCATGGCCGATTCCCGGCGGCGTGATCGGCATGGCGCTGTTGCTGCTGGCCTTCGCGTTCGGCTGGGTCAAACCGGCGGCGCTGCAACTGGGGGCGGGCTTGCTGATGGCCGAGATGCTGCTGTTCTTCATTCCGGCGTTGATGAGCCTGCTCGATTACGGCGCGCTGCTGCGCAACGACGGCTGGCGGATTTTGCTGGTGATCGCCGCCAGTACCTTGATGGTGATGCTGGTGACCGCGTTTACCGTGGAATTGGCCGTGCGCGCGAGGCGTTCCCATGAAGCTTGAATGGATGCCGATGTTCTGGCTCGCCTTCACCTTGTTGGCGTACTTGTTCAGCCGCTGGATTTATCGGCGCACCGGTCGCTACGTGTTGTCGCCGCTGATTCTGGTGCCGGCGCTGCTGCTGGCGCTCGCCGTGCCGCTGCACACCGCCTATGCCGAATATTCCAGCAACACCCATTGGCTGATGTTGGTGCTTGGCCCGGTGACCGTCGCCTTCGCCGTACCGATCTGGCAGCAACGGCGTTTGTTGATGCGGCACTGGTCGGCGTTGTTGCTGGGCATGGTGGCGGGCAGCGCGGCATCGATCGGCACCTCGTTCGGATTGGCCAAAGCGTTGGCGCTCGACAGTTCGGTGACGATGTCGCTGGTGCCGCGTTCGATCACCACGCCGTTCGCCATGCCGCTCGCGCAAAACCTCGGCGGTGTGCCGGAGTTGACCGCGGTGTTCGTGATGTTCACCGGCGTGTTCGGGGCGATGCTCGGCGGCGTGCTGCTCAAGTGGCTGCCGTTGCGCAGTGCCCTGGCGCGTGGCGCGCTGTTTGGGGTGGGCGCGCACGGTGCCGGCGTCAGCCGAGCGCATGAAGTGGGCGGCGAAGAAGGCTCTGTCGCCGGGCTGGTGATGGTCCTCACCGGTTTGCTCAACCTGTTCGCAGCTCCTTTGTTGGCGTCGTTGCTTTGACGCGGATCCAGGCTGTTTGCTGGGCTGACTCGGTCAGTCATCAAGCTGGCTGCCAATGCAACTACGCGATTGCCCGCGCCTGACTAGACTGCTCACACGTGCAGAACAATAAGAACGCAGAGGTGCATACAGTGAGCGTAGCCCCCGTCCAATCGTCCCTTAATGTCAAAGACCAGGTCAGCGCTGCGGAATGGCAGACCCGTGTCGATCTTGCCGCTTGTTATCGTCTGGTCGCCGCCCATGGCTGGGACGATCTGATCTTCACCCATATTTCCGCCAAGGTGCCGGGCACCGAAGATTTCCTGATCAATCCTTTCGGTCTGATGTTCCATGAGATCACCGCATCGAGCCTGGTGAAAGTCGATCAGGCCGGCAACAAACTCATGGACAGCCCGTACGAGATCAACCCTGCCGGCTACACCATCCACAGCGCCGTGCACGAAGTGCGGCACGATGTGGTTTGTGTGCTGCATACACACACCGCGTCCGGTGTCGCGGTGTCGGCGCAAAAGCAGGGCGTGCTGCCGATCAGCCAGCAATCATTGTTCGTGCTGTCGAGCCTGGCCTATCACGCCTATGAAGGCGTGGCGCTGAACCATGAAGAGAAGGCGCGCCTGCAGGCCGATCTCGGCGAAAACAATTTCCTGATGTTGCACAACCACGGTCTGCTGACCTGTGGCAGCACCATCGCCGACACCTTTTTGATGATGTTCACTTTCCAACGCGCTTGCGACATTCAGGTGATGGCGCAAACCGGTGGCGCTGAACTCATCGCCATCGAACCGCAAATTCTGGCAGGCGCCAAAGCGATGATCGCCGGCGTCACCAAAAGTGCTCAAGGCATGGGTGGCGCGCTGGCCTGGCCAGCGCTGCTGCGCAAACTCGATAAACAAGACCCGGGATATAAACTCTAATGCCTCTTGCCGAGATTCCTCTGTGTGTCTGGCGTAAACGCAGCCAGACGTTTGTCTTTCGTGGCCAGCCGATCCGTTACTGGACGACCGGGCAGGGTGAGCCGCTGTTGCTGATCCATGGCTTTCCGACCGCCAGTTGGGACTGGCATTACCTGTGGCAGCCACTGGCTCAGCGTTATCGCGTGATCGCCTGTGACATGCTCGGTTTCGGCGATTCGGCCAAGCCGATCAACCACACCTACAGTTTGTTGGAGCAGGCGGATTTGCAGCAGGCATTGCTCGCGCATCTGCAGGTTAAGCAACCGGTGCATGTGCTGGCGCACGATTACGGTGACAGCGTTGCGCAAGAGTTGCTGGCCCGGCATTACGAGGATCGCCTCGAAATCGCCAGTTGCGTGTTCCTCAACGGTGGCCTGTTTCCGGAAACCCATCGTCCGGTACTGATGCAAAAACTGTTGCTGAGTCCACTGGGGTGGATGATCGGCCGCGCGTTTACCCGCGATGCGCTGGTGAAAAGTTTCCGCCAGATCTTCGGCCCGCAAACCCGGCCGACGGAAAGTGAGCTGGATGATTTCTGGAGCCTGGTCGACAGCAATCGCGGGCCGCGCATCATGCACAAACTGATCGGCTACATTCCGGAACGTCGCGTCCAGCGTGATCGTTGGGTCGCGGCGATGCAGCGGGGCGAAGTGCCGATGCGGGTGATCGATGGCGAGGTCGACCCGATCTCCGGGGCGCACATGGTCGAGCGCTATCGCGAGTTGATCCCGGATGCGGATACGGTGTTGTTGCCGGGCATCGGTCACTATCCGCAAACCGAGGCGCCGGTGCAGGTACTCAAGCACTATCTGGAATTTCGCGAACGCCAGGTGCTGCCGCCGCGCAAGGTCGCCTGTTCCTGAAGATCAAAAGATCGCAGCCTGCGGCAGCTCCTACACCGATCCCTGTAGGAGCTGCCGCAGGCTGCGATCTTTTGCTTTTCAATCCTGACTATCCCCCAACCTTATCGCACACCATTCAGCCCCAGCCCTGTTCGTTGTGACACCACGCCCGGTGCCTGACACTCAGCGTCAATACTGGCCTGCTGGAGTTGCCTCGATGAATGAGTCTGTGCGTTTCGAAGATAAAGTCGTGATCGTCACTGGTGCCGGTGGTGGCCTTGGCCGCGCCCACGCACTGCTGTTCGCCAAGCAAGGCGCGAAAGTGCTGGTCAACGACCTCGGCGGCTCGACCCAGGGCGAAGGCGCCAATGCCTCCGCCGCCGACCGCGTGGTCGCCGAAATTCGCGAAGCCGGCGGCACGGCTGAAGCCAACCATGACTCGGTCACCGACGGCGACAAACTCGTGCAAAACGCCCTCGACGTCTTCGGCCGCGTCGACGTGGTGGTCAACAACGCCGGCATCCTGCGCGACAAGACCTTCCACAAAATGGACGACGCCGACTGGGACCTGGTTTACCGCGTCCACGTCGAAGGTGCGTACAAAGTCACCCGCGCTGCATGGCCACACCTGCGCGAGCAAAACTACGGCCGCGTGATCTTTACCGCCTCGACCTCGGGCATCTACGGCAACTTCGGCCAGTCCAACTACGGCATGGCCAAACTCGGCCTCTACGGCCTGACCCGCACCCTGGCCATTGAAGGCCGCAAAAACAACATTCTGGTCAACGCCATCGCCCCAACTGGCGGCACGCGCATGACCGAAGGCCTGATCCCGCCACAAGTGTTCGGACAACTGAAACCGGAACTGGTCAGCCCGCTGGTGGTGTACTTGGCGAGCGAGCAATGCCAGGAAACTTCAGGACTGTTCGAAGTCGGTGGCGGCTGGATGGGCAAGGTGCGTTGGGAACGCAGCCTGGGTGCCGGATTCGATCCGCGGGAGGGTTTCTCGCCTGAGGACGTTGCCGCGCATTGGCAGCAGATTTGCGATTTCGAAGGGGCGGCGCATCCGAAGGACAATATTGAAGCGCTGAAGGAAATGATGGCGAATTTGCAGAAGTATTCACTGTAAGGGACGTTTTAACCTCGCTGCGTTCTCGACGTGGCGAGGCTCTATGTTTTATTCCTCGTACCGTTTATCGATCACGAATTCCGGGAGTCTCCAATTCGGGCCCGGTATGGCAACAGCCTCATTGCCCTCAGCCAATACGCCCTCCTGAAATAATTCCTCGTACGTTTTACACAGTTCGCCGCGCGCAATGACTTCAAATCGATAACGCCCGAACAATGTATCGATAGAGGGAAATGCCAAACCGATTGCCAACACTGATAACAAATCTCTCAGATTTTCTTGCCTGACAGCCTTCTCGAGTTTTGCAGGCGAACTCTTGATTCTGCTGATGCATTCAAATGCTTCCAGCTCCTGCTTTTTCGCAGCGTCAATCGCCTCGGCGGTGTAGCGCAATGCCTCATCGTCACCCAGTTTGAAATCTTCAAGTGTGGCCGAATGGACGTTATTCCAAAGCGACGGATTACTTTTGGGAATGTAGTCGTCAGCAAGCCCCATCGCTCTGAATCGCTCCATCATTCGAATCGCATGCGCATAGTACCGGCGATCGGTGTCGGTCATCTCAAGGTTGCACTCCAGGATGGCATCAAGACGCGCAAGCATGATGAGGTCGGCAGCAGATCCTTTTCTTTCGTTTTTTGTCTCTGCGGCTTTTACAAAATCTTGTTCCAACATTCGTTTTACTCGCTGCAAGTTTTTCGGATTTTGCGGAGCAATTAACCTACATCAGCTTTTGAGCGGACATATCTGCATCGTTCGTCAGTAATGACGCGCGCATTTGTATGAATAATCTTTAACCCCGACTAAAAGCTTGGCATCAGCAGGTCAAAAAGAGATTTCCTACGACTGATGGGAAATCTTCCTGATGAATGCAGGAGAGGTGGGCAAAACTACGCCCATAAAAAAGGCCGCTGCAAACGCAGCGGACAAGGTAAGACGTTGGATCAAGGAGCTAAAAATATAAAGTCAGTGAGCGCATCTGTGAGATAAATATTGAGGCGCTTAGGCAATTGATGGCGCATTTACAGAAGTCTTCGTTCTGAGAAAAGAACCATCAAACTCAGGCTTGATCTTCCGATTAGGAGTATCTGTTTTCTATCATGAATTTTGTGGCTTTCCAGTTTGGGCCTTTGGCTGCCAAGCCTTTGTCGCCGTGTGCCAATACACCAGCATCAAGAAGGCGCGCGTATGCCATTTCCAAAGCTCCGTATTCGCAGATCAGCTCTCGGTTATAACGTCTGATCATCATGTCCAGATGCGGATTCGCGTTGAACAGTGAGAATACGGTGACGATGTCATCCAAAGATTCATTTTTTACAATTTGCTCAATGGTGCTCATTACCACATCTCCTTGAGTAATTTCTGATATTCGCGCTCTTGCTGTAGGTCGAAAGATGACATCCCTGTCACTCGCCATTGCTTGATACGTTTCAAGTTACAACAGAGTTTGATCGGATGTTTCCGATAAGGTCGTAAGTCAAGTTGTGCGGAGTTGAGTGAGATTTCGCTACTTTGGAAATTCACCGGTTAATTCATTGCACGCAGAAAGAAATTTCCGATGTCCCTTTCGGAAAATTCGCGTAGGACGGAGCAGAAACTGTATTCGAGGCATAAAAAAGGCCGCTGCAAACGCAGCGGCCAAGGTAAGACGTTGGATCAAGGAGCTACAAATCAACGTCAGTGAACACCGGGGCGATAAACCGAACACTTCGATTCATCTGAAATCTGTCAGCAATGGCCAGAGTTGCTCATGGCCAGTGCTTCGGCGCTTTTCGGCGTATCCCGTGAAAGCCCGCTCAGAATAAGCACTTCGGCCTGTAGGAAAAATAGCGATTCCAGACATGCACTGTTGCGGGGCGTGCAACAGTCGCTGCGCCCCGGCATGCACCATGCGTTGCGCTGATGATCGTCCATCCAGCTCACGGATGAATCGCGCAAACCCCCGCCCTGTGCGGGCATTCATCCTTTCGAGCGACAGCGCGAATACCTCCTTGGTGCGCTTATCGTCCCGTGCCGGCGGCAGTAGGGTGGGGCCTTCTGTCACTCACCGGGGAAGACGCATGACAAAAACAACAATGCGCGCCATCTTCACGCCGCAAGCGCTGGCCGCTGCGGTGGCTCTGGGTTGCTGCGCCCAGGCGCAAGCGGTCGCTTTCAACATCGGCGAAATCGAAGGGACGTTCGACTCGTCGCTGTCGATCGGTGCGAGCTGGGGCCTGCGCGATGCCGACAAGTCGCTGGTCGGCACGGTAAACGGCGGCACCGGGCAATCTTCCACGGGTGATGACGGGCGCCTGAACTTCAAAAAGGGCGAGACCTTTTCGAAAATCTTCAAAGGCATTCACGACCTCGAACTCAAGTACGGCGATACCGGTGTGTTTGTGCGCGGCAAGTATTGGTACGACTTCGAGCTCAAGGACGAAGACCGCGAGTTCAAGCAAATCAGCGACAGCGGTCGCAAGGAAGGCGCCAAGTCGTCCGGCGCGCAGATCCTCGATGCCTTCGTCTATCACAACTATTCCATTGCCGATCTGCCGGGCACTGTGCGCGCCGGTAAGCAGGTGGTGAGCTGGGGCGAAAGTACCTTCATCGGCAACTCGATCAACAGCATCAACCCGATCGACGTTTCCGCATTTCGCCGTCCCGGTGCCGAGATCAAGGAAGGTCTGATTCCGGTGAACATGCTGTTCGGTTCGCAAGGCCTGACGGATCAGCTGACGGTTGAGGGCTTCTATCAACTGGAGTGGGATCAGACCGTTCTCGACAACTGCGGCACGTTCTTCGGTGTCGATGTGGCGGCGGATGGTTGCAACAACGGCTACACCGTTGGCAATCCGGCAATCGCGCCGTTGGTGCCGCTGACCCAGGCCTTCGGTCAGGGCATTCAGGTCACTCGCGAAGGGGTGGTGATCCCTCGCGGCGGCGACCGTGATGCGCGGGATTCCGGGCAGTGGGGCACAGCGCTGCGCTGGCTCGGCGACGACACCGAATACGGCCTCTATTTCATGAACTATCACAGCCGTACGCCAACGGTGGGCACCACCACGGCGGGGCTTTCGACATTGGCGGCATTGCCGGGGATGGTCGGGATTGCCAACGGTCTGGCGCCTGGCAGCGGCTCGGGTCTGGCGCAGAGTGTGATGCTCGGGCGCGGCCAGTACTACCTCGAATACCCGGAAGACATTCGCCTGTATGGCGCGAGTTTCTCCACCACTTTGCCAACCGGTACTGCGTGGACTGGTGAGGTCAGCTACCGGCCAAACGCGCCGGTGCAGGTCAACACCAACGACCTGACGCTGGCGCTGCTCAACCCGATTGCCGGCGGTGCGGCCTCGCCGCTGACGACGTCGCCGGGCGCGGACAACAAGGGCTACCGCCGCAAGGAAGTCACGCAAATCCAGAGCACCCTGACGCATTTCTTCGATCAGGTCTTGGGCGCAGAACGTCTGACCGTGGTCGGCGAAGCAGCGGTGGTGCACGTCGGCGGACTGGAGCCGCGCAGTCAACTGCGTTATGGCCGCGACTCGGTGTACGGCCAGTACGGTTTCGGCGGCGACACCGACGGTTTCGTCACTTCAACTTCGTGGGGCTACCGCGCCCGGGCAATCCTCGATTACGCCAACGTGGTCGGCGGGATCAACTTCAAACCCAACCTGTCGTGGTCGCATGACGTCGCCGGTTACGGGCCCAACGGCCTGTTCAACGAAGGCGCGAAAGCGATCAGCGTCGGCGTCGATGCCGACTACCGCAACACCTACACCGCGAGCCTCAGCTACACCGACTTCTTCGGCGGTGATTACAACGTCCTCGAAGACCGTGACTTCGTGGCCCTGAGCTTCGGCGTGAACTTCTGATCTGCCCGAGAAGGATGACTGCAATGCGCAAAATGATTCTGCAATGTGGTGTGCTGGCCCTGAGTGTGCTGGCGGCCAACGTGATGGCGGCAGTGTCGCCGGATGAAGCGAACAAACTCGGCACCAGCCTGACCCCGCTCGGCGCCGAAAAGGCCGGCAACGCCGATGGCTCGATTCCGGCGTGGACCGGCGGTATCCCGAAAAACGCCGCGGCGGTGGACAGCAAAGGTTTCCTCGCCGACCCGTTCGCCAACGAGAAACCGTTGTTCACCATCACCCCGGCCAACGTCGACAAATACAAGGACAAGCTGTCTGAAGGTCAGGTGGCGATGTTCAAGCGTTACCCGCAAACCTACAAAATCCCGGTTTACACCACCCACCGCACCGTCGCCGTACCGCCGGAAATCTACGAATCGGCCAAGCGCAGCGCGCTCAATGTGACCACGATCAACGACGGTAATGGCCTGGCCAATTTCACCGGCAATCGCTACTACGCGTTTCCGATTCCGAAGAACGGTGTCGAAGTGTTGTGGAACCACATCACCCGTTATCACGGCGGCAACGTCAAACGCATCATCACTCAGGTGACCCCGCAGACCAACGGCAGCTACACGCCGATCCGCTTCGAAGAAGAGATCGCCGTGCCGCAATTGATCAAGGATATCGATCCGGAAAAAGCCGCCAACGTGCTGACTTTTTTCAAGCAATCGGTGACCGCGCCGGCGCGTCTGGCCGGCAACGTGCTGCTGGTGCACGAGACCCTCGATCAGGTGAAGGAGCCGCGTCTGGCGTGGATCTACAACGCCGGTCAGCGCCGTGTGCGTCGTGCGCCGCAAGTGGCGTATGACGGCCCGGGCACGGCGGCGGATGGCCTGCGTACTTCGGACAACTTCGACATGTTTTCCGGCGCACCGGATCGCTACGACTGGAAACTGGTCGGCAAGAAGGAAATGTACATCCCGTACAACAGCTACAAACTCGATTCGCCAAGCCTGAAATACGACGACATCGTCAAGGCCGGGCACATCAATCAGGACCTGACCCGTTATGAATTGCACCGTGTCTGGGAAGTCATCGGTACGGTCAAACCAAGCGAGCGGCACATCTACGCCAAGCGCCACATGTACATCGATGAGGACAGCTGGCAAGTCGCACTGGTCGATCACTACGACGGGCGCGGTCAACTGTGGCGCGTGGCCGAAGGTCACTCCGAATATCACTACGAGCATCAGGCACAGGCTTACACCCTCGAAGCGCTCTACGACATCATCGCCGGTCGCTACATTGCCTTGGGGATGAAGAACGAAGAGAAGCACAGTTACGAATTCGGCTTCGAAGCCAAGGCGGCGGATTACACACCATCGGCCTTGCGCGCCGAAGGCGTTCGGTAACGCTCTGGATACATCGGCAAGGCAAAAGGCGACCACCCGGTCGCCTTTTTTATGGGCGCCAATCAGCGCGCTGAATACTCGTCAACAAGGTGCCTGCAGAGGGCTAGGGTGAGTGCATAACGATAAAAAGGCTGACCCGATGACTGCCATGACTTCTTGCCTGGATCGCCGCGGATTTTTCCCCAGGCTTTCTTCCCATCATCAGCCGCGTCTTCGATTGAGCCAGCCATTGCTTGATTCAATGGCACGAGTCCGGCTCGTCTGCGCACCCGCCGGCAGTGGTAAAAGTGCGTTACTCACCGAATGCTTTTTGCAGGCGCCAGCATCATGTGAACGGGCCTGGTTGCCGTTGGCTGGCGTCATGTTGAACCGCATGCAGCTATGCCAGCGACTGGCGCAGGCGCTGGGGCTACCCGAAAGCATTGATGAGGCCGGGTTGATCGCGATGCTGACGTTCTGGTCCAGACCCACCTGGCTGTTTATCGACGACTACTGCCGTTTGCCGGATCCGCTGCTGGATGCCTTGCTTGATCGCCTGCTGGCAGTCAGCAGTCCAGCACTGACCTGGTGGGTGAGCACCCGACGTCGTCCGCAATGCAATTGGCCGCGGCTTTTGCTCAATGATGAGTTGTACGAGTGTGAACAGGCGACGCTGGCACTTACACACGAGGAGGTCGCCGAAGCGTTGCGCCACTTGCCGCCGGAACAGGCTGGCAGTGTCGCCACTCGGATTGTCCAGCGCACCGGCGGCTGGTGCGCCGGGGCACGTATGGCGCTGTTGCAAAAATGCAATGAGTCGCAAGGCATTCTCCCCCGGCAACGCGTCGACACGCTGCTGGACTATCTGCAGCACGAACTGTTCAGCGGCCTTACTCCGGAGCAGGCTGAGGCATGGCGTGTACTGGCGCATTTACCGCGCTTCAACACCGAGCTGTGTGAACACTTGTTTGGTGCCGGTGAGGGCGCGCCGCTTTTGAGCGCGTTGCAAGTCCTTGGCTGCTTTATCGAGCCGTGGCATGAGTCTGCGGACTGGTTGCAAGTATTCGCGCCATTGTCTCGCATCATGTGTGAAGAACACTGGCCTGCCGGACGCTCATGGCATCGGCGTGCCTGCCAGTGGTTTACCGCTGCTCAGGATTGGCGCGCCGCCTTTGAACAGGCGTTGCTGGCTGATGAATACGAGACAGCGGTGAGTCTGTTGCAGCACTTGAGCCTCGAAGATCTGTTCGAGGATCAAACGGTTGTGCTGTTGTTGCGATTGCAGGAGCGTCATGGGCAGGAGTTGATCCTGGCCACCCCGCAACTAATCGGGCTGATGACCGCAGCGGCGCTTTTCGCCGGTCGTTTTGAGCACGCCGCGGTGTGTATCGGCCACCTGTCACGGTTCATGCCACAGCCTAGCGCTCAACTCGAGCAGCAATTACTTGCGCGGTGGCAGGCGCAACAAGGCTGGCTACTGCACTTGCAAGGGCAAATGGAGCCTGCGCGCGAGCACTTTCGAGAAGCGTTGGCCGCACTGGCTCCTCACGCATGGCAGGTTCGTTTGTTATGCCTGTCCGGACAGACCCAGCAAGCGTTATTGTGCGGTGAACTGGAGCAGGCCCACGCCATCAACCGCGAGGCATTGTGCCTGGCTCGGGCCCAGGGTTCGCTGCTGTTCGAGGGCTTGCTCGAGCTCGATCACGCACAATTGCTCGAACAACGAGGGGCGCCGGCTCGGGCCGAGAGTCTGCTTCTGGCCATCGACCAGTTGCTGCGCGCGCGGGCGGATCAACCGACACCACTGCTTGGCAGAATCTCTCTGCGCCGAGGGCGGCTGGCCCTGTGCATGGGGCACGAGACTCAGGCGGCGGAACTGTTTCAAAAAGGCCTTGAGGATTGCCTGCGCAGTCATGACAAGCGTGTGTTGTACGGCTATCTCGGACAAGCGCAACTCGCGGCAAATAAAAGCGATTACGCGCTGGCGTTCGAGCGCTTGCGCGAAGCCGAAAGGGTCATGCAGCAAAGGCAGATACCGGACACGGTTTATCGTGGGGTGCTTCTGCAGGTCAGCAGCCAGTTCTGGTTGCAACAGGGGCGGCCGCAGTTGGCGCAAGAAGCACTGGGACGGCTACTGCGCCACTACCGTGGACCGCATGCACGTCAGGCTCCCCCCGCCACCCTGGAATTGATTGCGCGCATCGAGTATCTGTTGGCCTGCGCCTGTATGAAACTTTCGCCCGCGGAAAATGGCCTTGCTCAGGTTCAGCAACTGTTAAAACAGGCCCAGGCGAAGGGAATGTTGAACATGGAAACTGAATTACAGTTGGCAATAGCACAACTGGCCGAGTCGAGCGGCGATCATGTTTTAGCGCAAAGAGCTTTTCAACGGGCACAGCTATTAGTCGAGCGCTGTCACTTGCATCAGGCCTTGCGAGAGTGGCAGTTACGCCGAGATACCAATATCGCATCGCAGGTGATGGCGGATGGTAATTCGCCGTTTCCGGAAGAAATGCATGAACTTGCGCTGAGTCGCCGTGAGCTTGAAGTGCTGCGGTTAATTGCCCAGGGAGCATCCAATCAGCAAATTGCCGAGCAACTTTATATTTCATTGCATACGGTGAAAACTCACGCTAGGAGAATCAATGGGAAACTAGGCGTAGAGCGCAGGACCCAAGCTGTGGCGAAGGCTAAGTCATTGGGGTTTTTATAGCTTTTGCAGTAAGTGAGCTGTTGTTCAATTGTTGAAGTGAATATTTTTTGAAATCTATTGGCTGTTTTCGCCAGTCAAAAAAGAATCTACCTTGCGACGATCCAAAGTGGCTGCTTTTCTGTAGCCTGGGTTAAGTCGACAAGGAGTTTTCATGAGCAAGATGTTCACAAGTCTGATGCGCGATTCGGAAGGTGAAAAGGTAACGTGGGTTCAAGAATGGGAAAAGGCGACTATTGCGAAAAATAAACTTTTTGCCGTCGTTGATGGGGCCCCCAGCGTTAAACTGATCGTCAGGAAAATGCTGGAAAGCGAGTTGGTGCAGAGGCGCAAAAAAGTGGACATTGACAATGTCTATATTAATACAGGGAGTTTGAAGGCTGATGGCAAGCGGCGGCCCTCAGGGACGCTGAGCGAAGTGGTGCTCTACTGCCTGGATAATAATGTACAGCCAGGATATGTCGTGGGTGGGGATGGAGTTTTTTATCTTGCCGACACGTTCAGTGATAAATTCAAAGTGCCAGAGTTCAGTATTCACGATGTTGAAAGTCTGGTGTCGAGCCTCTCCGGCGAACTCGAAAACACGCTCCAGGAAGAACTCGCTGGATATTGGGCGGCCGCCGCAAAAGCCACTGCAGTTGAATCGCCTTTATTGACCAATACACAAATTTTTCATCAGGCTTACGCCTCGGTATTGACAGTTGAGTTATCGCTTTCGGTCATGACCGGTGCGGTGCCTGATTTTCTAGGAGGGCGGTTCGCTCATTTGTTAAACGCCGCGAAGAGTCAGGGTGCTTTTGAAGTAAGGCTGCAACCCGATGAGGATTATCTGGGCGGGCCAGGGCCACGTTTCGTTCTGGACAACGCCGAGCGTGCGGGTTCGGAAATGAAATGGCTTAATGAAGACACTGGTTATGTCGTGCATACGCCAAAATATGGCTTTGAATATTTTAGTAGAAGCACCGAATTATATAAAAAATTGCAAGTTCGCCAGGCCTCACCGACGATTGAAATTAAATGCCTTAAAATGTCTGGAAGCGTAATTTCAAATGGCGTAGATGCCCACCTGAAAGGCCAGGTTGAAAGCGCAGCCAGTCGGCTGCGAAATCGCCAGAATTTCGCTGGAACATTAATTTCCGAGTTGCAAAATAATCAAAATATGCAAGTCATGCGTCACGCTATAGAGACTCGATTCAATCGGTTATTCGCCGACTTGAAGCGTACCGATTGGCCACTGTGGTTGAAGTCTGCAACTCAAGTTGTGCAAAAACGTTACGCTGAACTTGAAGAGTCGATGGAACGATACGACGTCATCTATAAAGCTGAATTTGATAAATGTTTTTCCTTCAAGGACTATGTGTTGCGGTCTTTCGCTGCATGGTCAGACAGCGCGCTGGGTGAAGCGCTGGATCCGGAAGTGATCCAGGTCCACAGTTCCTACAAATTGCAGGTGGGCGGACGCACCATAGAGCAGGAAGAGAGCAGAACACTGACCGAGTATTTAGTGGTCGGTCTGCATGACGACGGTCACAGGGCTAATATCACCCTCAAAGGCACACCGCCAGGCAGCCGTTTGTCCGTCAATGCACTCGAGCAATGGTTGACCAATCGAAGCCTGCGCTTGGAGTTTGTAGCCAGTCTCCCGGCTTCTACATCTGCCGGATTTCAGCAGGCCTATCGCGACTACCTCAACAGCCAAATGGAGTTCGCTCTTTTTGTTGCTCGTAACAGCGGGTATTACAGTGAGAAGGAGGCAGAAGTAGTACAGCGCGGGTTGGCTGGCGATCCGTCGGTGCTTATTCGCGGCCTGAAAATAAAAAATCAATCGGTAGCATTGAAAGAAGTATTTGTTTTTATGGTTGCGGGAATTCATAACGGGTTTCTGCTGTTTCTGAAAACACCTGAGGGGAAATTTCAGTTTCAAAAATTCCCTGAAATGTATGAGATGAATCGGTGGCTCGAAGCGGCCTTGAGCGTAGACCGAAACTATGCTGAAACGTTGATTCACCCGGAGTATTTGAATGACGCCGGAAAGCTGATGGGTACTGATCGCGCAAAAGTGCATTATAAATACGAACTGGATAACCGATTTGCTGATCTGTTTGCCGGCGGGATGAAGCTTCTGTCCGATTATGCGCCTATTGCTTATCGTGCAGAAGTTGCGTTGCACAAAACAATTGCTCCGATTGGCTATCGGTTTCTGGGAGATAACGGTCGTAAGCGTTATGCCCGTTTGACCACAGAGCTCAAGGCGCTTTCGGTTGTAGACGCACGCGAAAATGGTTTTCCTTCATTTGAACGGTTTACCTACGACCTGATCAAGCAAGAGATCGAGATTATATTGCGTTCCAAGGGACGTGTTGTCGACGTTAATCCTGATCTGATCATGGTTCAGACTGTCGAGTTTCGTAAAAGCATTACTGATCTATTGCTGGAGGGGATTTCGTTTGAGGCATCTCATCCTGCCTATGCAACAAAAGATGATCCCAAGTACTTTGTTACGGGAGGCCACCCCGTGATGGCTGAGCTTGATATTCGCCACTTGTCAGCGCTGTCCAAGACATTTCGTCCGGGTGATCGTTATACCGAAATGCTTAAGAAGGTGTACTTGGATAAAGGCGATGCCGGCTACGCGTTCAAGCGTGCAGTGCATGCAAAAAAAATCCGCTGCCAAATGCATTGTAGCGCCGTCTCCGATTTCATTGATGGCAGAATATCGCCTGAAATATTAACTGCCCTTCAGCGTGTCATTGACGATTTAAAAGAAAGCGGTGGCTATCTTTCTATTGCCGATAATATTTCAGAAGGTGACGAGGGGTTGTACAAGTTCAATATCGGGCCGTTGGGTCTGATGGCGGCAAGCGATCGTACAGTGGAAGGCGTTTATATATTTCGTCTCAAGCTGGGCGCAGAGTTTTATGATTATCTCTACACGCCCGATGCTCCCGATCGGGCTACATTTCGTCCCGTTGGAGAGTTTGTCCAGTCCATTCGTTTTCGGTACGGGCCGTTCAGGGATTATTACTCAGGTCGGATTTTGCTGGTAGATCAAGCGGTCATCAATGAATATTTTGACCGCATTGTGGCCACCGTTGATAGTCGGCCTCCCGTTAAAACGCAAAGTCGAGCCAAACTGCCAGATCTCTATACCTTTCACAATGAGAGGGTGCGTCGTGTGTTGAGTGATATCGACGAGAGAACCACAAGTTTGAAAGAAGTGGTCGCTGGGCTGATTTACGATAACGTCATGAAAGTCGCGAACCTCATCAGCTTGGTTGTGCCACCCATCGGTACGGTAGTGGTAGCTGTTCAGATGATGAAAAGTATCTATGACGCATCGCAAGCGGACAGGAGAGGAGATTACTCCGCCGCAGTGGGCCACCTCAAGGATACTGTGACCAGTCTGTTAACACTGGGGAAAGCGGCGGCCGCCGGTGCGCCGGTCAAAGCCGTGACCAACGCTCAACGATCCTTTCTCAGCCTCTTCAAGGATGCGAGGACTGTTGCTGAATTCGTTACTCACGTTTCCGGCCAGAAAGCACCTGATGAAATGCTGATCGGTTTTTTCAAGTCGTTACTTGAGAACTCCGAATCAGGCCGCAGTAAAACCACAGTGCGTTAAAACCCGTTGAACGGCAGCACGGCGGCTATACATTCGATAAATCTTTGGGGTCATACCCTAGTCGCCAACTCACGGCCCGCGTCGCAGCCAACAAACGCTGCGCCGCCGGGCCGTTTTCATCGGCGTGAAACAACGAGGTCGGACCGACAATGGTGACGACCGCTGCGACTTGGCCGACCGCGTTGAACACCGGCGCCGACAACGCATCCACGCCGGGCATCAGCAAACCGTGAACATGATGCAGGCCGCGTTCGCGGATCTGTTCGCACAGGGTTGTGTAAGTTTTTTCGTCTTTGAGCGGGTGGTCGGCAACGGCGATTTCCTGCTCGCGCAGATCATCGGTTTCCCTATGAGGCAGAAACGCACTGAACACCAGTCCCGTCGAAGAACTCAGCAATGGCAACACCGAGCCCAACTGCGTCACCACTGTCACGGCACGCACTGCCGGTTCGATGTGCACCACGGTCGCACCCTGATTGCCCCACACCGCCAAAAAGCAGGTCTCGTTCAGTTCGTCGCGCAGTTCGGCCAACGGCAGGGCGGCGACTTTCAGCACGTCCATACTGTTGAGTGCGGCCAGACCCACGCGCAAGGCTTCACGGCCGAGGCCGTAATGGTTGGTGGCGGCGTTTTGTTCGGCGAACCCCGAGGCGATCAACGCCTGTAAATAGCGATGCACCTTGCTCGCCGGCATCTGCACGTGTTCGGCCAGACGCGACAGCGAGGTCGATGGCGACAACTCGGCCAGGGCCTTGAGGATGTCGGTGCCGACTTCGGCGGAGCGGACTTTCTGTTTGCCGTTACTGTCGCTGGTTTTTTCCATGGTGCGGCCGGGTTCCGATACGAATGGGCGTCTTTATAGCTTGACGCTGGATAGCGAGCAAATTACGTTATGCGTAATCGAATTACGATAATAACAACCCCGGCGTGCCGAAACCTCTGAGCCAGAGCGATGGGCCACTGCCGACTCCCTGTTCAGGAGGCTCCATGAACCTCGATTCAACCGCTCAGGCGCTGGCGTATCAGTCCGGTTTCGGCAACGAATTCAGCACTGAAGCGTTGCCCGGCGCGCTGCCCGTCGGCCAGAACTCCCCGCAAAAAGCCCCGTACGGCCTCTACACTGAATTGTTTTCCGGCACCGCGTTCACCATGAATCGCAGCGAAGCGCGGCGTACCTGGATGTACCGGATTCAGCCGTCGGCCAATCACCCGGCCTTCGTCAAACTGGAGCGGCAATTGGCCGGTGGGCCGTTGGGCGAAGTGACGCCCAATCGCCTGCGCTGGAATCCGCTGGAGATCCCGGCCGAGCCGACTGATTTCATCGATGGTCTGGTGAGCATGGTGGCCAACTCCGCCGCCGAAAAACCGTCCGGCATCAGCATTTACAACTACGCCGCCAACCGTTCGATGGAGCGCGTGTTTTTCAACGCCGACGGCGAACTGCTGCTGGTGCCGCAACTCGGTCGTCTGCGCGTTGCCACTGAATTGGGCGTGCTGGAAGTGGCGCCGCTGGAAATCGTCGTGCTGCCGCGTGGCCTGAAATTCCGCGTTGAACTGCTCGATCCGCAAGCTCGCGGTTACGTCGCCGAGAACCATGGCGCGCCGCTGCGCCTGCCGGACCTGGGGCCGATCGGCAGCAACGGTCTGGCCAATCCGCGCGACTTCCTGACCCCGGTCGCCGCTTACGAAAACCTGCAGCAGCCAACCACGCTGGTGCAGAAATTCCTCGGTCAGTTGTGGGCCACCGAACTCAATCACTCGCCGCTGAACGTGGTCGCCTGGCACGGCAATAACGTGCCGTACAAATACGACCTGCGCCGTTTCAACACCATCGGCACGGTGAGTTTCGATCATCCCGATCCGTCGATCTTCACCGTGCTGACGTCGCCGACCAGCGTGCACGGCCTGGCCAACCTCGACTTCGTGATCTTCCCGCCACGCTGGATGGTCGCTGAAAACACCTTCCGGCCGCCATGGTTCCACCGCAACCTGATGAACGAATTCATGGGCCTGATCCAGGGCGAATACGACGCCAAGGCTGAGGGCTTCGTGCCGGGCGGCGCGTCGCTGCACAGCTGCATGAGCGCCCACGGCCCGGACGGCGAGACCTGCACCAAAGCGATCAACGCCGAGCTCAAACCAGCGAAAATCGACAACACCATGGCCTTCATGTTCGAGACCAGCCAAGTGCTGCGCCCAAGCCGCTTCGCCCTCGACTGCCCGCAACTGCAATCCACTTACGACGCCTGCTGGGCCACGCTGCCCGCCACGTTCGACCCGACCCGGAGATAACTCATGACGCAGAATTCCATCACCCGCAGCTGGGTCGCTTCGGCCAACGGCCACGCTGATTTCCCGTTGCAGAACTTGCCGCTCGGGGTATTCAGCCTTGATGGCTCGGCACCGCGCGCAGGCGTGGCGATTGGCGAACACATCTTTGATCTGCAAGTGGCGCTGGAAGCCGGGCTGTTCGACGGTACCGCGCGCAGTGCCGTCGAAGCCATGCACGGTGGTCAGCTGAACGCGTTCTTCGAACTCGGTCGCGACGCTCGTGTTGCTTTGCGTGAGCGCCTCCTGGAACTGTTCAGCGAAGGCAGCACGCACCGTGGCAGCATCGAAGCCCAAGGCGTGAAACTGCTGCCGCTGGCCAGCGATTGCCAACTGCATCTGCCGGCGCGCATCAGTGATTACACCGACTTCTACGTCGGCATCGAACACGCGCAAAACGTCGGCAAACTGTTCCGTCCGGATAACCCGTTGCTGCCGAACTACAAGCACGTGCCGATCGGTTATCACGGTCGCGCCTCCACCGTACGCGCATCCGGCACTGACGTTCGTCGTCCGAAAGGCCAGACCTTGCCGGCCGGTCAGACTGAGCCGACCTTCGGCCCGTGCGCGCGACTGGATTACGAACTGGAACTGGGCATCTGGATCGGTCAGGGCAACGAGATGGGCGACTCGATCGCCATCGGCGATGCCGCTGATCACATCGCCGGTTTCTGCCTGCTCAACGATTGGTCGGCGCGCGATATCCAGGCGTGGGAATACCAGCCGCTGGGTCCGTTCCTGTCGAAGAGTTTCATCACCAGCGTTTCGCCGTGGGTCGTAACAGCGGAAGCGCTGGCGCCATTCCGCACTGCGCAACCGAAGCGTCCGGATGGTGATCCGCAGCCGCTGCCGTACCTGTTCGACAAACGCGATCAGGACGGCGGTGCTTTCGACATCGAACTGGAAGTGCTGCTGCTCACCGAAGCCATGCGCGAACAGAATCTGCCGGCTCATCGCCTGACCCTGAGCAACACCCGCTACATGTACTGGACCGTCGCGCAAATGGTCGCGCACCACAGCGTCAACGGTTGCCAGTTGCAGGCCGGTGATCTGTTCGGTTCAGGCACTTTGTCCGGCCCGGAAAACGGTCAGTTCGGCAGCCTGCTGGAAATCACCGAGGGTGGTAAAAAACCGATCGAACTGGCCTCTGGCGAAGTGCGTAAATTCCTTGAGGACGGTGACGAAATCATCCTGCGCGCACGTTGTGCTCGTGATGGTTTCGCGTCGATCGGTTTCGGCGAATGCCGTGGCAAAGTGTTGGCGGCGCGCTGACAGGAGCGGCTCATGGACCTCTATACCTACTACCGATCGACCTCGTCGTACCGCGTGCGGATCGCATTGGCATTGAAGGGACTCGACTATCAGGCACTGCCGGTCAACCTGATCGCACCGGCCGGTGGCGAGCATCGGCAAGCGGCGTATCTGGCGATCAATCCACAGGGCCGGGTGCCGGCCTTGCGCACTGATGAAGGCGAGTTATTGATCCAGTCGCCGGCGATCATCGAATACTTGGAGGAACGTTATCCACAGGTGCCGCTGTTACCGGAAGACCTTGCGGCCCGCGCCCATGTGCGCGGCGTGGCGGCGGTGATCGGCTGCGACGTGCATCCGCTGCACAACGTCAGCGTGCTCAATCGTCTGCGTCAGTTGGGGCATGACGAACCGCAGGTGGTGGAGTGGATCAGCCACTGGATCGGCCAAGGCTTGGCGACGGTGGAGGAGTTGATTGGCGACGAGGGCTTCTGTTTCGGCGAGTGGCCGTGTGTGGCGGATGTTTACCTGATTGCGCAGTTGTATGCGGCTGAGCGGTTTAACGTTTCGTTGGAGGCTTACCCAAAAATTTGCCGCGTTGCCGCGCTGGCAGCTGAACATCCGGCGTTCATCAAGGCGCATCCCGCGAATCAACCTGACACCCCGTAACTGATCACTGATAAACCTGTGGGAGCGGGCTTGCCCGCGATAGCGATCGTTCAGACTCAGTTGTATTGAATCTACCGCCGTCATCGCGGGCAAGCCCGCTCCCACAGGGGGCTCGGTTGATGCACCGAAAAATCATAAAAACAAAACAGGTACCTTGCGATGCACAACCAGATTGCCAGCTTCCGTGCGGCACTCGACGCCCGTCCTGTGTCCCGTTATCAGTGGATGCTCTTGATCCTGCTCGCCTTGCTGCTGGTCACCGACGGCTATGACGCCCAGGTGCTCGGCTACGTAGTGCCCGCGCTGGCGCAGGATTGGGGCCTGGAGAAATCTGCGTTCGGGCCTGTGTTCAGCGCCAACCTGCTCGGCCTGACCATAGGTTCTCTGGTGGTAACGCCTTTGGCTGACCGTTTTGGCGTGCGACGGATTCTGCTCGCTTGTGTGCTGATCTACGCCAGCCTCACGGTACTGATGGTGTTTGCCGACTCGTTGAACACGCTGATGATCGCGCGTTTCATCTGCGGCATCGGCATGGGCGGCGCGATGCCCAGCGCCATGGCACTGATGTCGGAATATTCGCCGCCACGCCTGCGCACTTTGATGGTGACACTGGCAGCGTGCGGTTTTTCGTTCGGTGGGGCGGCCGGAGGTTTTGTCGCGGCAGGGTTCATCGACCAGTTCGGCTGGCAAGCGGTGTTCCTTGCGGGCGGCGTGACGCCATTGCTGCTGTTCCCGTTTCTCTGGTGGATGCTGCCGGAATCTCTACCGCGCTTGCTGCGTGATGCGCCGCCGTATGCACGCCTGCGCAAAGTCAGCGCGCGGATGTTGCCGGACTGGCAACCGCCGCTGGCGAGCGTCGAGCAGAACGAACGCGAGCAGGGCAGCAAACTGACCGTGGTCGAGTTATTCCGCAACGGCTACGCACGGCCCACCTTGCTGATCTGGGCGACGTTTTTTGTCAGCCTGATTCTGCTGTATTTCATGATCAGCTGGTTGCCGACGTTGTTGCTGGAAAGTGGCCTGAAGCTCAACGAAGCCAACCTGGTGACGTCGATGTTTCTGTTCGCCGGTACCTTGGGCGCGATCTGCATGGCCTGGTTCGCCGACCGTTTGAAGCGCAAGGTGCGGCTGTTGTCTGGCGTTTTGGCAGGGGCAGCGTTATGTACGATTCTGCTCGGACTCAATCACGACAACCCGCGTTATCTGGTGGCCTGCGTATTCGCGGCCGGTTTCTGCATCATCGGCGGGCAACTGACGCTGAATGCGTTCGCCAGTAACTTTTACCCGGCGCACGTGCGCGCCACGGGCACCGGTTGGGCGTTGGGCGTGGGGCGTTTTGGTTCAATCCTCGGGCCGCTGTTCGGCAGCCTGCTGCTGGCGATGCACATTCCGGTGGAGCAGATTTTCTTCTTCTGCGCGATCCCGGCGGTGATTGCTGCGTTGCTGATTATTCAGGTGCGCTCGCCTGCCGAAAACGGTTCGGCGGTGGGTGTCGGGGCGTCGGTTAAATCCTGAAGATCTTGTGCTTTCAATGGACGACGGAATTAGGCGGCAAGTGGCTGAGCCGATCGGTCAGGCGCAGACGCTGGATCGGATCATCACTCAACAATAACGCGCGCTCCAGATCGAAGCGTTCGGCATTCGGACAATCCAGCCGCTGATACAAACTCGCCCGCGCCAGATAATCAGCGGCAGCAGCATCGCCCAGTTCGAGTACCCGTTCAGCGTCGATCAGCGAGGCAATGAAGTCGTCATGCGTCAGGTGCAACTGGCGCAAGTTGCGCGACAGGCGCTGGAGCATCTGCACCGGCGTGGCGGTCAACAGGTGCTCGGCGCTGATTTTCATGTTCGGCCCGTATTGGCGCTGCAACAGTTCGCGACAATCATTCGGATACAGGCGTCGACCGCCGCAGGGATCGAGCAAGTGATCCGCGCCGGGTACGCGCAATAAAAAGTGCCCGGGGAAATTGACGCCGACCAGTGGAATCTCCAGACCGCGTGCCAGCTCAAGGGCAATCAACGCCAGCGCCAGGGGCTGACCGCGCCGTGTCTGCAAGACTTTCGGCAGCAACGCCGCCTGCGGGCGCAGCGGCAAGAAGTCGTCCTGGGCGAACCCCAGTTCAATCATGCGCCGCAGCAGCGGCTGCGCCAGTTCGCTGACCGGTAGCATGGGCAGACCGTAGCTGACCTTTTGTTGCAGCTCTTTGAAATCGAGCAAGAGTGCGGCGGGATCGACGGCTTTATCGTGCTCGGCAGCAATCCACAACGCGGCTTCAAACAGCGCGGGCGGTGAGCGATGCAGACAGTCGAAAAAGCGTTGGCGCGGACTCATCGAAATCTCCCTCGAATGCCTCGTTTTAGCCCCGTCAGTGCTATTCGTCCAGTGGCGGATTTTGCAGCGATTGAGTTATGCCGCAAAACATCTGTCTTCGAGGCCGCTTATTCCGGTGCGCTCCAGCAATTTTCAGGCGCAGGCCTATACTGGCGTTCTACAAGAAGTGATTCGGGAGCCCAACGATGTTTGCGCTCATGCAAAGCACTCGCCTGGAATCGCTGCACCTTAGCGTTGACCCGGTGTCCGGGTTGAAGGCGGTCATTGCCATCCACAACAGTCGCCTCGGGCCAGCCTTGGGCGGATGTCGTTACCTTGCCTACCCCAATGACGAATCGGCCGTCGAAGACGCCATTCGCCTCGCCCAAGGCATGAGCTACAAGGCCGCGCTGGCGGGGCTGGAGCAGGGCGGCGGCGTCGCCGTCATCGTGCGCCCGGCCCATGTGGAAAATCGTGGCGCGTTGTTTGAAGCCTTCGGCCGCTGCATCGATCAGCTCGACGGTCGTTACATCACCGCCATCGACAGCGGCACCTCAGTGGCCGACATGGACTGCATCGCCCAGCAAACCCAGCATGTCACCAGCACCACCTCGGCGGGCGATCCGGCGCCGCATGCGGCGATGGGTGTGTTCACCGGTATCCGCGCGACAGCCATGGCCCGTTTGGGCAGCGACAACCTGGAAGGCCTGCGCGTAGCGATTCAGGGGCTGGGCAATGTCGGTTTTGCCTTGGCCGAGCAGCTGCACGCGGCGGGCGCCGAACTGCTGGTCAGCGACATCGACCACGGCAAGGTGCAACTGGCGATGGAACAGCTCAACGCGCACCCGATTGCCAACGATGCGCTGCTCAGCACGCCTTGCGACATTCTGGCGCCGTGTGGTCTGGGCGGGGTGTTGAACAGCCATAGCGTCACGCAGCTGCGTTGTTCGGCGGTGGCGGGGTCGGCGAATAATCAGCTCACGCATCTGGACGTCGCCGATCAACTGGAGCGACGCGGAATTCTGTATGCGCCGGATTATGTGATCAATGCCGGTGGGCTGATTTATGTGTCGTTGAAACATCGTGGCGAGGAATTGCCAACGATTACCGCGCATCTGTCGAAGATCAGCTCGCGGTTGACCGAGGTGTTCGCCCATGCGCAGGCGGAGAAGCGTTCGCCGGCGCGGGTGGCGGATGAGTTGGCGGAGAAAGTTTTGTATCGCTGAAACGCAAAAGATCGCAGCCTTCGGCAGCTCCTACATTTGGAATATTTATCCCTGTAGGAGCTGCCGAAGGCTCGGGCCGCGATCGGACGATCTTTTGATGTGGCGCTGATTACTTCGGCGCTTTTGCCGCTTTAGCAGGCTTGGCCGGCGCTTCAGCTGCTTCCACCACATCAGCTTGTTCAGCAGCCTCGGCCGGGGCGTTGAGCAACTCCGACAATGCGTCTGGCTGGCTCTTGAACGCTCGGGCAAACACATCGCGGTTCTTCGCCATGTAGATCCCGGCTTCTTCCACTTGCTGTTCAGTCAGGGACGGAACGGCTTTTTGCAACACATCGGCCAGATATTCGGCCAGTTCGAGCATTTTGTCATGACGGTCAGCTTCGGCTTTATCCATGAACAAGCGCTCCAGATCTCGGCTGCTGCGGTATACCACTTCGACGGCCATTCACCACCTCACATGCCTTCACATTAAGTTGTCTTGACGACTACTGTATCCATATACAGCGAAAAGGATAAGCGAATCCCTGCGCCATGGGTAGTGGCTTTTTAATGTAGACCGGATTTCGGCTTTGCGAGGGGTCGTGCTGGGGACATCGCGGGCAGGCTCACACCTGCAGGAGCGGGGCGTGGTGCGACCAAACGCCACGGCGCGGGTTTGGCGGCGGCTCGCCATGATGGCGTGGCCTCTTTTCTGCATGAAAACCGTTACGTGCAGAAAACCGTCACGTCCAACACGCATCATCCGCTCGCATCGGGCTAAGGAACATCATCGTGAAAATAAACTGGGCCGAGAAACTGCGGCAAAACGTGCATCAACTGGCCGAGTCCCTGGGCAACCTGTTCGTCGAAACCTTCCACTATCTGGCGCTGTTTGCCATCGGTGCGGTGACGGCATACGCGGCGGTGATGGAGTTTCTCGGGATGCTCGAGGAAGGCCACATCAAGATCGATGACATTCTGTTGCTGTTCATCTATCTCGAATTGGGGGCGATGGTCGGGATTTACTTCAAGACCAATCACATGCCGGTGCGCTTCCTGATCTACGTGGCGATCACCGCGCTGACGCGCCTGCTGATCTCCAACGTCTCGCACCACAACCCGCCGGACATGGGCATCATCTACCTGTGCGGCGGGATTCTGCTGCTGGCGTTGTCGATTCTGGTGGTGCGTTACGCCTCGTCACAATTTCCTTCGGTGAAGATCGAGAAACCGCAGCGCACCCTCGGTACAGGTTCCAGCGAACATCCTGAAGTGGAGAAGGGCGAGCTTTAAAGCCCGGCGGCTGGTCGGGGCTGGCCGTTGATACGTGGCGGTGGCGGGGTCAGCCCGTCGCCGCTGGTCATCGCTTCGAGAATCGCCATGGCGCTGTGGCCCTGTTCGATGGCGATACCGAATTGAATGCTTTGCACCAGCCGTTTGAGCCGCGCCGGATCGTTGCGCTGTTCGGCACTGATCATGCGCTTGGCGACGATATGGCCGCTGTTGGACAGGGTCAGCATGATGCTGCCGTCCAGGCCCTGAATGCTCAGGTTGATCTGATAGTCCGGCGCAAAGGCATCGGTAATGATTTGAAAAGGGTTGTCCATGATGCGTCACCGCCTGATTGAACGTGCAGTTGTTGACCGGCCGTGATCGGGTTGGTTCGCCAAACCGGATCACCGGCCATTCCGTGTCCTGTCCTGGTTACTCACGTAGGAGCTGCCGAAGGCTGCGATCTTTTGATCTTCAATGTTTTGATTTCGGTCATGAAGGTCAAAAGATCGCAGCCTCGTTTCACTCGACAGCTCCTACAGGGGGAGTTTGCAAGGGCTGTGCCGGGAAAATTGTCGAACAATGAACACGGGCATAAAAAAAGGCGAGCCGCTTGGCTCGCCTTTTTTTATGGCGCGTTTTCAGGGCAGAACCGAGTAGATGATCGCTGACAGTGCAATCAGGCCGATCAACACCACAAACACGTTGGATGCCTGGCCCGAATACTGGCGCAAGGCTGGTACACGGCGGATGGCGTACATCGGCATCAGGAACAACAGGCAGGCAATCACCGGCCCGCCGAGGGTTTCGATCATCCCCAGAATGCTCGGGTTGAAGGTCGCCACGGCCCAGCAGCTGAGGATCATGAACACAGCGGTCGCGCGATTCAGCCAGCTCGCCGAAATCACCCGGCCACGGCTGCGCAGGCTTTTCACGATCATGCCCTGGAAGCCTTCGCTGGCGCCGATGTAGTGGCCGAGGAAGGATTTGGTGATCGCCACCAGCGCAATCAACGGCGCGGCGTAAGCGATGACCGGGGTCTGGAAGTGGTTGGCCAGGTACGACAGAATCGAAATGTTCTGCGCCTTCGCCGCTGCCAGATCCGCCGGCGACAACGCCAGCACACAGCTGAAGCAGAAGAACATCACCGTAACGACCATCATGCCGTGCGCCATGGCGAGGATGCCGCTGCTCTTGCGTTCGGCCTGCTCGCCGTAGCGCTGCTTCTGATCAACCGCGAACGCCGAGATGATCGGCGAATGGTTGAACGAGAACACCATCACCGGGATCGCCAGCCACATGGTTTTGAAGAACACCGACATCGGCATCGCTTCCTGAGCGCTGGCGAAGAACGCGCCGTTCCAGTTCGGGATCAGGCTAAGGGCAAGCAGCAACAAGGCGGCGACAAACGGATAAACCAGCACGCTCATGGCTTTGACGATCACCGTCTGGCCGCAACGGACAATCGCCATCAGACCGAGGATCAGCGCCAGCGAGAGGATCGCCCGTGGCGGCGGGGCGATGTGCAGCTGGTGTTCGAGAAAGCTGCTCAGGGTGTTGGTCAGCGCCACGCTGTACACCAGCAGGATCGGGAAGATCGCAAAGAAATACAGCAGCGTGATCAGCTTGCCGGCGCCGACGCCGAAGTGTTCTTCCACCACTTCGGTGATGTTCCCGGAACGCCCGGACAAGACGAAACGGGTCAGGCCCCGGTGCGCAAAAAACGTCATCGGGAAGGCCAGTACCGCCAGAATCAGCAACGGCCAGAAACCGCCGACACCGGCGTTGATTGGCAGGAACAAGGTACCGGCACCGATGGCCGTGCCGTACAGGCCCAGCATCCAGGTGGTGTCGGATTTGCTCCAGCCCTTGTGGGCCGTTTCTGTTTTGCTTGTGCGCTCTACAGCGGGATTTTCGGCAGCAGGTGTACGTACATCGGTCATCGGTATCGCCTCGTTATTATTCTTGCTCGGGCTCACGGTTGGCAGACCGTCGAATGCGGTCTGCCGGGGCGGTCAGGGAATGCGCCTCAGCACTCCACCCAGCTCACGGCCAGGCCACCCCGTGAAGTCTCTTTGTATTTGTCATGCATGTCGGCGCCGGTATCGCGCATGGTGCGGATCACCCGGTCGAGGGAAATAAAGTGGTTGCCGTCGCCGCGCAGGGCCATTTGCGTGGCGTTGATCGCCTTCACGGCGGCGATCGCATTGCGTTCAATACACGGCACCTGCACCAGGCCGCCGACCGGGTCGCAGGTCAGGCCGAGGTTATGTTCCAGGCCAATTTCTGCGGCGTTTTCCAGTTGCTCGGGGGTCGCGCCGAGCACATCGGCAAGGCCGGCTGCGGCCATGGCGCACGCCGAACCGACTTCGCCCTGACAGCCAACTTCGGCGCCGGAGATCGAGGCATTTTTCTTACACAGAATGCCGACCGCAGCCGCACCGAGAAAGAAAGCGACCACGTCATCGTCAGACGCATCCGGGTTGAATTTCATGTAGTAGTGCAGAACCGCCGGGATGATCCCGGCTGCACCATTGGTCGGCGCGGTGACCATGCGCCCGCCGGCAGCGTTCTCTTCGTTGACGGCGAGGGCGAACAGATTGACCCATTCCATCGCCGACAGTGTTGAACTGATCACGTTCGGCTTGCCTATTTCCAACAGGCTGCGGTGCAATTTCGCCGCACGGCGCGGCACATTCAGACCGCCGGGCAGGATGCCTTCGTGGCGCAAACCCTGCTCGACGCACTCGCGCATCACCGACCAGATGTGCAGCAGGCCCTGGCGGATTTCGGCGTCGCTGCGCCAGGCGCGTTCGTTGGCCATCATCAGTTCGGACACGCGCAGGTTGTTCTTCTTGCACAGTGCCAGCAGTTCGGCAGCGCTGGAAAAGTCGTACGGCAACACCACGTCGCCAGCCGGCGCTACACCGGACTCGGCTTCGGCCGCTTCGATGATGAAACCGCCGCCCACCGAGTAGTACGTCTGCTTGAACAGCTCGGCCGTTTCGCCAAAGGCTGTCAGCGACATGGCGTTGGGGTGGTAGGGCAGGCTCTCGTCCAGCAGCAGGAGATCGCGCTGCCAGTTGAAGGCAATTTCTCTTTGCCCGGCGAGGGACAGTTGGCCTGTCTCGCGCAATTGCTGAATGCGTGGATCGATGGTCGACGGATCGATGCTGTCCGGCCATTCGCCCATCAGGCCCATGACGGTTGCGCGGTCGGTGGCGTGACCGACGCCGGTGGCCGACAACGAGCCGTACAGGCGGATCTCTACACGGCGCACATCGTTGAGCACACACTGGTCGATCAACGCCTGAGCGAAGGTCGCAGCCGCCCGCATCGGGCCGACGGTATGGGAGCTGGACGGGCCGATGCCGACTTTGAATAGATCGAAAACACTGATAGCCATGCTAAACCCTTACAAGCAATGGAGTGGGAATCGCTGCCATTTTTTGTAGGACAAGCGCAATGTCGGCGATACTGCCTACCTCAGTCCTACGTGACTAACGAAACTTCCTAAGTAAGCCTTTAGCAGGACTAAACAATGAGTCGTCAATTGCATGCGCAGACCTACGTCTGGCTACAGGTGTTTTCCTGTGCCGCGCGGCATCTGTCGTTCACCCGATGTGCCGAAGAGCTGCACATCACCCCCGGCGCGGTCAGCCAGCAAATTCGCCAACTGGAGGAGCGCCTGGGATTTCGCCTGTTTCATCGGCGTGCGCGCGGTGTGGAATTGAGTGCAGAAGGGCAGCGGCTGGCCATTACCGTCAATGAAGCGTATGGCAGCATCGATGCGGAATTGCGTCGGCTCGATGCCGGGATGATCAGCGGAATCTTGCGTGTGCGCTCGATTCCGTCTTTTCTCAGCAAGTGGCTGACGCCGCGCCTGCCACGTTTGCAACAGCGCTATCCGGACATTCAGCTACGGCTGGTTGCCGAAGACAGCAGCGTGCCGTTGCACGAGGGTGACTTTGATCTGGCGATCGATCTGAACGACGGTAGTTATCCGGGATTGTTATCCACAGCCTTGCTCGACGAGCAGATTTTCCCGGTGTGTGCGCCGAGCCTGTTGCGCGGGCGACCGCCGCTGCACGGGCCGGCGGATCTGGTGCATTTTCCGTTGCTGCACGACATCACCGCCTGGCGCGGCAGTTATGAATACGCGGAGTGGGAGTTTTATTTGAATGCGATCGGTTTTGAAGGCGCCGACGTAAGGCGCGGGCACACCTTCAACCGCAATCACCTGACCATTGAAGCGGCGATTGCCGGCATGGGCGTGGCGATTGCCCGGCGCACATTGCTTAACGATGAACTGGAGCGCGGCACGCTGATTGTGCCGTTCGGCCTGTCGGTGCCCAACCATAAACGCTATGTGTTGCTGTACGCGCCAGGTGCGTTGAGCCATCCGGGCGTGCGTGCGGTGCATGATTGGCTGGTCGAAGAAGCGGGGATATTTCGCAGTCTGCACCCGTTGAACGACGGGCAATTGTGAGCAAATTTTGCCGGATGACGGGGCGACCCAACTCCCGACCTTACCAGCGCTTTGCTCGGTTGTCCGGCTTTTTTTGCGAATGAATATTTATCTTTTTTCAGGGGTTGAAATGTTCGCCGGTCGGGCCGATTGTTGTAACCAAGGGGTCAGGAAATTCAATTCAAGGCCCCTCGCGAGCTAGCTGAAATAAGGGATGAACTATGCAAATCCAAGTCAACAGCGATAACCATATTCAAAGTAGTCAACGACTGGAGGAGTGGGTACGTACAACCATTGAGAGCACGCTCGAACGTTATGAAGAAGACCTGACCCGTGTCGAAGTCCACCTGAGCGACGAGAACGGTGACAAACCAGGTCCCCATGACATGCGCTGCCAACTGGAAGCGCGGCCAAAAGGCCATCAACCGATTTCCGTGACCCATAAAGCCGATTCGCTGGAACAGGCGATCGACGGCGCTGCCGAAAAACTCGAGCATGCTTTGGAGCACCTTTTCGGCAAACTGCGAGGTAAACCACGCGCCGCTGTAGTGCCATTCAGTGGCAAGGCCAACGACAAGCTGTTGGCGGAAGAGTTTGATGAGAATGAACAGGCAGCGATCAACAGTTGATGCGCTGATTTTATAAGCCACCCGATGAGAACGGGCCTGCGAAAGCAGGCCCGTTTTTGTTTGTGCAAGATGATTTCAAGTTGATATCAAATAAACGAATCACCGCATTTGTATCAGCGTGATTACACGATTGTTTTGGTTTTCCCGCGCGTCAGTTCGTTTCAAATACTAGTTCGGTCAAGTTTATCGAGAAGTTGTACAAATCAAGGATGATTGTAATGGAGTTTGTTCTGGCCCCTTTTCCACGGTTTATTCTTTCGGCATTGGCCGGAGCAGCGATCGGCATGTTCAGCGCCCAGGTTCAAAGCTGCCCGATTGATATCAGGGAACTGACCATTACGCAGATTCAACAAGGTTTCGAGGACGGGCGCTACACGTCGGAGCAACTGACAAAAGCCTTCCTGTCTCGCATTGATCAATACAATCCCTATTACAACGCCTTTACCGTGATGAACTCGAAGGCGCTGGATGAAGCGCGTGATATTGATCGGCGGCGCAAGTCCGGAGAGAAACTTGCGCAGATGGCGGGCGTTCCTGTGGTCGTGAAGGACACTATGGACATGGCTGGATTTGCCTCCACCGCCGGTTATGCCCCTCTCTCCTCCAAAGCCGGTGGCATCGACCTGATTCCGGAAAAAGATTCTGCCGTGGTTCAACGACTGCGGGCTGCCGGCGCGATCATTCTGGCGAAAACCAATGTGCCGGTATTTTCTGGAAGCCCTGCCAACGCCAATGACAGCTGGGCGGGCGTGACGTATAACGCGCTCAATCGCGCGTGGTTGCCGGGTGGCTCTTCGGCAGGCTCTGCCACCGCTGTCGCGGCGAACTTTGCCGTGGTCGGGCTGGCCGAGGAAACCGGCGGATCGATTCAAAATCCGGCAGCAGCGCAGAGTCTTGTCGGGATCAAACCGACGTTCGGTTTGATTCCAAATTCTGGCGTGATTCCGCAAGCGGGTTCAACCCGCGATGTTGTCGGACCCATCGCCCGCACCGTGCAAGACGCGGCCATTACTTTGGACGTATTGGCCGGTTACACCCTGGACGATCCTAAAACCACCGCGGCCTTTGGCAATATCCCGCAGACGGGGTATGCGACCGATTTGCGTCCGGGCGAACTCAACGGCAAGCGTATCGGATTATTCGGCGCGGGCTGGAACAAGGCGTTTGCCACTCTACCGGCAGAAACAAAAACACAGTATCGCAAGGCGATAAGTCAGCTTCAGAAGCTGGGCGCTGTGGTGATTGACGACCCGTTCAGCGGGTCCGGCCTGGTTGACCTGGCGCCGGTTGACGGCAGTTATGACGCGCGCGGATCGGATGCCCATGCGTATGATCTTGATCGTTATCTGCGCAAGCTGGGTGCCAGTGCAGAGGTTCATTCGCTTGAGCAATTGCAGGAGCGAATCGGCGTAAAGCTGTTTGAATCCGATGGCCCGCTTGAGTACTACGTGACGCAGTTGCCCGTGCTGGCGCGGTCATACCAGACACCGGCCATCGCTCCCGACCTGTCCGAGTTTGCCGATCTTCGCGAGCACTATTTGCGCATCATCAACCGGGTCATGCGTGAGCATCAGCTCGATGCGCTGGTATTCCCGCAAATGTTCGAGCCCGTGGGTGATGTATATGGGGGATTCATGGACGCGACGACCTCTTCGATCATCAATATTGCCGGCATTCCCGGTGTGGTGGTGCCCAGTGGTGCGTACCCCGGAGGACAGCCGTTTTCGCTGATCTTCGTCGGTCGCATGTGGAGCGAGCGCGAGCTGATCGGCTACGCCTATGACTATGAACAATTCGTCAAAGGCCGACTGGTTGCAGGTGATCTGCAAACGACGCCCGGGCCCAAACCTGAATCCTGAATCCTAAGGTGTGCCGTCGAACTCGGCCCATTGCACCGGGCACGGGTTCGACGGGCTATCAATCAAGGTGCCAACAACACTCAGAACGCTACGGATGTCTGCACATACACGGTGCGTGGCTCACCGACATATTTACCCTTGTTGTTGTCATCAAACGAGCGCGTGAAGTACTGCGTGTTGAAGATGTTCTTCACTCCCACCGCCACGTTCAGATCCGCCAACTGCGGCCCGAAGTCATAACCCGCGCGGCTACTGAAAAGCATGTAACCCGGAATCTTGCCGGTACTGCCGTCGGCGCTTTCTTGTGAGGTGTTGGCGTTGTCGGCGAACTGGTCACTCTGGAAACTGCTGTCCAGATTCAACTTCCACGGCCCTTCGGTGTAACCCACACCAATCGTGCCTTTGTGCTTCGACGAGAACGGCACACGATTACCTTTGTTCGGCCCGTCTTCGCGAATGGTCGCGTCAACGAAGGCGTAAGTCGCGTAGACATCGAAACCGGCCAGCGCCGGGCTCAAGTCATCCAGCGCGTAATTGACGCTGGTCTCAATGCCCTGATGACGGGTTTCGCCACGGGCGATCACCGAATCGTTGGTCTGGTTGCTTTCGTACTGATTGTCGAAGTTGATCAGGAACGCGCCGATTTCCGCGCGCAACGCGCCATTGTCATAGCGGGTGCCAAGTTCCCAGGTACGGGCCTTTTCCGGTTTCACTTCGCCGCTGCTGACGCGGTTGGGCATCTGGCTGTACTGCACGCTGCCGAACGAACCTTCGGTGTTGGCGTACAGGTTCCAGCTGTCGGTCAGGTGATAAAGCACATTCAACGCCGGCAGCGCGGTGTTGTAGTCGCCCTTGTATTTTACGTTGGTCAGGTTGTTGGTCTGCTGCGACTCGATCATCTCGTAGCGCACGCCCGGAGTGATGGTCCATTTGCCGATGTCGATGCGGTCGTCGACGAAGAACGCATTGGCCTCGGTGCCGCCACGGGTGTCGCGGTCATTGCGGCTGTTGGTGGTCGGGTATTCGTTGCTGGCGATCGGCGTGCGATAGCGCAGTTCGTGGCCCGCCTCGTTGATGTAACGATAACCGACGCCGACTTCATGGCTGCTCGGGCCGAGGTCGAAGCCTTGGGCGAAACGGGTTTCCAGACCACGCACCCAATACTCGCGCGGCGACAGCGAGAGGAACGAGCCCTGATCGAGATAGCCGCTGCGCAGGGTCTTGGTGAAGAAGGTGTTGGCGGTGAATTCGCGGCGATCTTCCTGGTAGCGATAGCCGAAGTTGAACATCGTGCGACGGCCCCAGAACTGGTCTTTCGGGCGCGTCGACTGATACGGATCGGCATCGTAATCGGCGACGTTCAGACCGCCGGGCATGTCGGCCTTGCCTTCGTAATATTGGGCCATGGCGTTGAAGCTGTTGGCCTCGTCGAGCTGGTATTTGCCCTTGAGAATCAGGTCGTCGATTTCGGTGTCGCTGTGTTCGCGCCAGTCACCGCCACGGGTGCCGGAGTACAGCAACGCGCCGCCGAGACCATTGGCATTGGTGCCACCGGCCAACAGGTTGGCGCTGGTCTTGAAGCCGTCGTGACTCGACGAAGGGCTGGTTTCAGTCTGGAAGCCGCCCTTGACGGTTGGCTCGTCAGGAATCGCGCGGGTCACGAAGTTGACCACGCCGCCGACGTTCTGCGGACCGTAGCGCACAGCACCGCCGCCGCGAACCACGTCCACGGCATCCATGTTGCCCATGCTGATCGGGGCGAACGACAGCTGCGGTTGGCCGTAGGGTGCGAACGGCACGGGAATGCCGTCCATCAACACGGTCGAGCGTGCGGCCAGGCGCGGATTCAAACCGCGAATGCCGAAGTTCAGCGCCATGTCATGGCTGCCAGTGCCGTTGTTTTCCGGGGCGTTGACGCCGGGGATGCGGTTGAGCACATCGCGCGCTTGAGTCGCGCCCTGACGTTCGAACTCTTCGCGGCGGATCACATCGCGAGCGCCCGGATGTTCGAAGACGTTGACCTGTTCGGCTTCACCGAGCCAGTCGCCGACGACTTTCGAGGTGTCCAGCTCCAGCGCGGCATCGGCGATCGGTTGCAGGCTGAACGCGTTGTTACCTTCGGCGCGTGCTTGCAGACCGGTGCCTTCGAGCAGCGCATTCAGACCTTGCTCAGGCGTATAGCTGCCTTCCAGACCACGGCTTTGCACACCACTGGTGACTTGCGAACCGAAAGAGATCAGCACACCCGCTTCACGGCCAAACTGGTTGAGGGCGTTTTCCAGCGACGACGGTGCAATGTGATAAGCCTTGGTGTCGGCCGCCATCGCGGCGGGCAGGGCGCTGAAGCTCAGGCTGGCGCCGAGGACGAGATTGCGCAGGCTGCGGGCCAGTGGCGTGAGGCGGGTGGGGTGCATGGTGGGTGATCCTGAGAAGGTGGAATCAAGGGGGCTTTCCTTCTCTGTCACGCCAGATCTGAAAAACGGCTCATTTATTTTTCAAGGATCAAAAGATCGCAGCCTTCGGCAGCTCCTACATCTGGAATGCATATCTCCTGTAGGAGCTGCCGAAGGCTGCGATCCTTTGATCTTGTTCCTTACACCCGCGCCTCAACGGTCACCCAATAGCGGGTAAAACGCCTCACCTTCACCGGCAAACTGATTTCCAACAGATCGAGAATCCGCTCACTGTCGTCCAGCGGGTAGGTCCCGGAGATCAACAAATCAGCAACCTTCCTGTCGCAATTAAGCTGCCCACGACGATAGCGACCGAGTTCATCGAGAAAATCCCCCAAGCGCATATGCGCCGCCACCAACATGCCGTCCACCCACGCTCCACTGTTGGCATCCAGCGCTTTCGCTTCACCAACAGACGTCGAGGTAAAACTCAGTTGCCGTGCCACTGGCAGCAACATCGGCGCACGTCCATCGGCGGTCAGCTCGACCCGACCTTCAAACAGTGCAACCTGCGTGCGATCGGCAAATTGCCGGACATTGAGCCGTGCTCCCTGAGTTCTCAGCATTCCCTGCGCCGTACGCACTTCAAACGCGTGCGACGCGGTCAGGGACATTTCGCCTTCAAGCAAACGAATCAGGCGCTGATCAATCCGCACGTCAGCCGCACTCGCCGTGTTGAGATGCAATTGATCGCCCGCGCCCAACGCCACTTTGCGCCGTTGGCCAACAGGGCTGCGGTAGTCGGCGAGTAACGACGGCAGCGGATTATGTTCGCGCATGCCCCAGGTGGCGGCCGAACCCGCGCCGAGAATCAGCAGCAGTTTCAGTGCGTGACGTCGGCTAGCGGACTTCGGCGCGTTCAACGCCGCATGCGCCAATGGCGAAGACACACCGCGCAGTCGCTGGTTGACCCGCTGAATGTGTTCCCACGCCCGACGGTGTTCGCTGTGCGCATCCAGCCACTGTTGCATCGCCCTTTGCTGGTGCGGACTCAGTGCGCCTTGCTGCATTTCCATCAGCCAGTGCACCGCTTGTTCGGCGACCTGCGAGGAGAAATCCGGCGCGCGGTTCATAGGGAGAAATAGCAGCGCATCGCCGCCTTGTTCAGATGACGTTTGACCGTGGCCACGGAGATGCCGAGTTCAGTGGCGATCTGTGGATACGTCAGGCCATCGACCTGCGCGAGCAAAAACGCGCGTTTGACCTGACGCGGCAAGCCATCGAGCAGCTCATCCAGCTCGATCAAGGTTTGCAGGATGATGGCTTTGTGTTCTTCCGACGGCGCGACCATTTCCGGCATTTGCGCGAGCGTGTCGAGGTAGGCGCGTTCCAGGTCCTGACGGCGGTAGTGATTGAACACCACCCGCTTGGCGAGGGTGGTGAGAAAGGCGCGCGGTTCGATGATCACCGGCGGCTCGCGCGCGGTCAGTACCTTGATAAAAGTGTCTTGCGCCAGATCCGCCGCGCTGTCCGGGCAGCCGAGCTTGCGCCGCAGCCAGCCGGTAAGCCAGCTGTGATGGGCCTGATAAAGCGATTCGACGCAATGGACGGACGACAACGGTATTACTCCGGGCGCTGTGATGACGCGGTAGAGAGCATGCGTTAGAGAACAAGAACTGTTCGCATTGTAGAGGCTGGTTATACTTCCCGGCAATCAGATGCTTTTGCATATGAGAATATTTATCATTAATATTGCTCGCCTATTGGTTCGGCTTGTCGGCCGGACGTTTTCGTTTCAGGGTCGAAACATGAAAGCCAAACTCGCCGCACTCCCCATGTCCTATCGTCTGGCCGTCACCTCACGGGTGCTGGCCGCGGTGTTTGGCGGTTATCTGGTCGCGGCGCTGGCCAGTGTCACACTGACGATGTGGTTGCCATTGAGCCGTGCCGAAGCCGTGGTGACCGGCATGACCGTTTCGTTTCTGGTCTATCTGGTGGCTGTGCTCTGGTGCTTCGCCTGCCGCACCGCATGGTCGGCGTGGGTCGGTCTGCTGGTGCCGAGCGTGATTCTGGCGACCATCTCCGGCGCCGCGCGCGGGTTGGGTTTTGCATGAAAGAGGGCTTTCGCCAGGCGATGGCCTGGTTGCACACCTGGACCGGATTGGTGTTCGGCTGGCTGCTGTTCGCGATTTTTCTGACCGGCACCCTGGCCTATTTCAACGACGAAACCACGCACTGGATGCAGCCGGAAATCCCGGCGCGGCCGATCAATGCCGAAACAAGCCTGAGCCTGGCGCAAGATTATCTGCAGCAACATGCGGCCGGTGCTTCGCGCTGGTTGATCGACTTGCCCGATGCGCGTGACCCCGGCCTGACCGTGCGCTGGCAACAGGCGCCCGCGCAACCCGGCGTGCGCGGCCGCTTCGAATCGAAAACCCTCGACGCCCAGACCGGCGCCGAAGTGCAGGGCCGCGAAAGCATGGGCGGCGAGTTCTTCTACCGTTTCCACTTCCAGCTGCAGATGCCTTATCCGTGGGGGCGCTGGCTGGCGACCATCGCCGCGATGGTGATGTTTGTCGCGCTGATTACCGGGATCATCACCCACAAGAAAATCTTCAAGGACTTCTTCACCTTCCGTCCGCGCAAAGGCCAGCGCTCGTGGCTTGACGGGCATAACGCGGTGGGCGTGCTGGTGTTGCCGTTTCACCTGATGATCACTTACAGCAGCCTGGTGATTTTTATGTCGATGGTCATGCCGGCGAGCATTTTGGCGTCGTACGGTAGCGACGTGAACAAGTTTTATGATGAGGTTTTTCCTGCATCCAATACCCCGGAACGCGCCAACATTCCGCAGGCGCTGGCGCCCATGGCACCGCTGTTGGCCAAGGCCAGCGAGCGATGGTCGGGCGGCCATACGGCGCGACTGTCGGTGAACAATCCGGGCGACGCCAACGCGACAGTGGTGCTGTCGCGTGCCGGCGATCGCGTGGTGCACGATTTCGGCCGTGCAGTGACGTTCAACGGCGTAAGCGGGCAGATGCTCGGCAGCACGCCGGATCAGCCGATGGCCATGGCCGTCGGGGGCGCGTTCTACGGTTTGCACATGGGCCACTTCGCTGGCCCGGTCTTGCGTTGGCTGTACTTCATCTGCGGGCTGGCCGGCACCGCGATGATCGGCACCGGGCTGGTGATCTGGCTCGGCAAGCGTCAACTCAAACATGCCAAAAGCGGCGTGATGCCATTCGAGCTGCGCTTGGTGGAGGTGCTGAACATCGCCAGCATGGCCGGGCTGGTGACGGCGGTGGCGGTGTTTTTCCTGGCCAATCGTCTGCTGCCGACAGGTCTCGCCGGGCGTGCGGATTGGGAAGTGAATGCGTTCTTTATCGCTTGGGGGCTGAGCGTGATACACGCATTTTTGCGTCCGGGTCGCAAGGCCTGGGTCGAGCAACTCGCGGGCGGCGCGTTGCTGTTTACGGCCGTGCCGGTGATCAATGCGCTGACCACGCCGTGGAATCTCGCGGCGACCCTGACGCAGGGCGATTGGACTCTCGCCGGTTTTGATCTGACCTGCCTCGCCACCGGCGTGTTTCTGGCGTGGGCCGCATGGAAAATGCAGCGTGCCGGCAGCACCGTCAACGTGAAAAAAACCCGTCGTGAAAAGGCTCGGCCGATCACCCTTGAGCAGGGAGCGAACTGATGCTGTTGGCGCTGCTGCTGTGTTACGCAGGGTTCACCGCGTTGTGTCTGTCGATGCCGCGACACCACGATGAACTGCTCGGCCACAAACCTTCGGCCGCGCGTCGTCAGGGGCTGAGAATCGGTGGCTGTTTGTTGCTGTGTTTGTCGCTGTGGGCGGCGGTGACCGTGAACGGTTGGAGTTTTGGTCTGGTCGACTGGTTCGCCGTGCTGATGCTCAGCGCATTGACCCTGGTGTTGCTGCTGCCTTATCGCCCGCGTCTGGCGTTGGCGCTGGCCGGGCTGAGTCTGTTGGCCAGCCCGGTGGCGGCATGGGCGCAGTGCTGACGTGCTGATCGGTGTCCCTCCGGAATCGCGCGACGACGAACCGCGCGGCGCACGTGCGCATTTTCTCCAGGTGTTCCTGTCCCAGCGTTCGCAAATGGAGGCGCTGGTGAACCGGCGTGTCGGCTGCCGGGCGACAGCGGCGGATCTGGTGCAGGATCTGTTTCTGCGTTTCTGGCGGCGGCCGTTGGTGCAGGTTGAAGAACTCAGCACCTATCTTTTGCGCTGCGCCGGCAACATCGCCATCGACCATTTGCGCAGCGAAGGCACGCGTACGCGGGTCAACGAAGGCTGGCAACCGGATGAGCCGGACTGCCACGGCAGCGAACCGCAAGCCGCGCTTGAAGCGGGCAATGATCTGCGCCATGTCGAAGCCGCGTTGCGCGCGTTGCCCGAGCGCACTCGGCAGATCTTCTTGCTCAATCGCATCCACGGTCGCAAGTACGCAGACATCGCCAAGGCCATGGGCCTGTCCCAAAGTGCCGTGGAAAAACATATGATGCGCGCCCTCGAGGCCTGCAAGGCCAGCCTGCGCGAACCCGCGCCACGCACGCCAGGGAAAGCACCGTGAAGCCAACCGATTACGTCACCCCGACACCGGCTCAGGAGCAGGCTGCATTCGCTTGGCTGAGCCTGTTGCATGATCGGCCAAGCGCGGGCGATCAACTCACCTTCAGCCAATGGCTGCGCGCCGATCCGGCGCACGCCGAGGCGTACGCGCAGGCGCAAGTGGTCTGGGAGTTGAGCGAAGGCCCGGCGCGAACGTTGGCCGATGAAGACGCTTTGGCGCTTCAGGGTTTTCTCGATGCGATGGATCGGCCGCGTCGTCCGCAGCTGTTGCGGTGGTCGGGCGCGCTGGCGATGGCCGCGTGTCTGTTGTTGATGATCAGCCTCGGCACCGGGTGGCAGCCGCAGCGCTGGATCGATGATCTGGGGGCGGATTACGTTTCCGCACCGGGTGAAATTCGCACGGTGACGTTGGCCGATCAATCGCAAGTCACCCTCGATGCTGACAGTGCGATTGCCGTGGATTTCAGCCGTGGCGAGCGCCATGTGCAGTTGCGCCGTGGCGGCGGTTTTTTCAGCGTGACGCACACCGGCGATCCGTTTGTGGTGGCGGCTGATCAAGGTGAAGCGCGGGTGCTCGGGACGCAATTCGAAGTGCGTCTGCAGCCGCATGGCGCGCAGGTCACGGTATTGTCAGGACGCGTTGGCGTGAAGGCGGATCATCTGGGCGAACAGCAGATTCTCACAGCGGGGCAGCAAGTTGCTTATGCCGACGGTACAGCGCGAAAAGTCCATGCGGTGGACAGCGAGGCGCAACTGGCCTGGCGTCAGGGCTGGCTGACTTACTACAAGTCGACGCTAGCGGAGGTGGTGGCGGATTTGCGCCGGTATTACCCGGGGCGGATTGTGCTGCTCAATGATGAGCTGGCGGCGCGCAAGGTCAGTGGCAGTTTTCCGAGCAAGGATCCGCAGGCTGTTCTGAATTCTCTGCAAGGGGTGTTGGGGTTTGAGCAGCATCAGGTGTTGGGGCATTTGATTATTTTGCGTTGAGGCGACGTCAAAAGATCGCAGCCTGCGGCAGCTCCTACATTGAAATGCGATCCCCTGTAGGAGCTGCCGAAGGCTGCGATCTTTTGATCTCGAATAAATATTTTCAAATAGTGATGAGGTAAACCCGAACGCCATCCGTGTAGTGACTGAAACTGCGAGTCATTCGCATCCGTTGCGGTTCTACACAGGTCATTGAGCAATGAAGTCCAGGGCAAAATCGGGTTCGGTCAAACAGTGGTTAAGCGTGTCGGCATTGAGTTTTTCGGCTTTGGCGTTGTTGCCGATGAGCATCGCCCTGGCCGCTGAAACCGTCAGCAGCCCGACGCAGAAGCAGTTCAATTTCGCCTTGGCCGCCAAACCGCTGCCGCAAGCCCTCAGCGACTTCAGCCGCGTCACCGGGCAAAGCGTGGTCTATACCGATGAAGCGCCGTACGGTCTCACCGCGCCGGCGGTCAGCGGCCAGATGAGTGCGGAACAGGCGCTGCAGAAGTTGCTCACAGGTTCCGGTCTGAACTTTCGCCGCACCGACAGCCACACCCTGGCGCTGGAACCCAAACCGACCGAAGGCGCACTGAACCTCGGCGCCACCACCATCACCTCGCTGCGCGACGAATCGACCAGCTACCAACCGCCGCCAACCAGCTCGGTAATGCGCTCGTCGGCCTCGCTGCAGGAAGTCCCGCAGACCGTCAACGTCATCCCGGCGCAGGTCATCCGCGATCAGGCACCGCGCAATCTCGACGACGCACTGGCCAACGTCAGCGGCATCACTCAGGGCAACACCTTGGGCAGCACGCAGGACTCGGTGATGACCCGCGGTTTCGGCGACAACCGTAACGGCTCGATCATGCGCGACGGCATGCCCATCGTGCAGGGCCGTGGCATGAACGCCACGGTGGATCGCGTCGAAGTGCTCAAGGGCCCGGCCTCGTTGCTCTACGGGATTCAAGACCCCGGCGGCGTGGTCAACATGGTCAGCAAGAAGCCGGAACTGACGCCGTACAACGCGCTGACCCTGCGCGGCTCGACCTACGGCGACGGCAAGAATGGCAGCGGCGGCACCTTCGACAGCACCGGTGCGCTGGGCGATTCCGGGCTGGCCTATCGCATGGTGCTCGATCACGAAGACGAAGATTACTGGCGCAATTTCGGCACCCACCGCGAAACTCTGATTGCTCCGTCGCTGGCCTGGTTCGGTGAAAGCACCAAGCTGTTGTTCGCCTACGAGCATCGCGAATTTCTCACGCCGTTCGACCGTGGCACCTTGATCGATCCGCGCACCAATCATCCGCTGGACATCTCGCGCAACGAGCGTCTCGACGAGCCGTTCAACAACATGGAAGGGCGGTCTGATCTCTATCATTTCGAAGCCGACCACGAACTCAACGACGACTGGAAAGCCCATTTCGGCTACAGCTGGAACCGCGAGACCTACGACGCCAGTCAGGTGCGCGTAACCGCCATCGACACCAAAAAAGGCACGCTGACCCGCAGCATGGACGGCACGCAAAACGCGATCAGCACTGACCGTTTCACCACCGCCAGTCTCGAGGGCAAAGTCAATGTGCTGGGCATGCAGCATGACCTGGTGTTCGGCGTCGATGACGAGTACCGCAAGATCTACCGCGCTGACCTGATTCGCCAGAAAAGCCTGAGCACCTTCAGCTACGTCAATCCGGTGTATGGCCGTGAAGTCGAAGGCACCACGGTCAGTGCCGCCGACAGCGCGCAGACCGATGAACTGCGCAGCGATTCGGTGTTCATGCAGGACTCGATTCACCTCACCGATCAATGGATTCTGGTCGCCGGCGGGCGCTTCCAGGAGTACGACCAGTACGCCGGCAAAGGCGTGCCGTTCAAGGCCAACACCGACAGCAACGGGCAGAAGTGGGTGCCGCGCGCCGGCCTGGTGTATCGCTACACCGACGCCTTGTCGTTCTACGGCAGCTACACCGAATCGTTCAAACCCAACTCGACCATCGCCCCGCTGAGCGGCAGCAGCACCGTGCTCGACGGCAGCATCGCGCCGGAAGAAGCCAAGTCGTGGGAGCTGGGTGCGCGTCTGGATATGCCGGGCCGCATCACCGGTAACATCGCCTTGTTCGACATCAAGAAACGCAACGTGCTGGTGGCCAACGCCGAGGGCCCGACGACGATTTACAGTGCGGCCGGCGAGGTGCGCTCGCGCGGTCTGGAACTGGACTTGACCGGGCAACTGAGCGAGCACTGGAGCATGATCGGCAGCTACGCCTACACCGACGCCGAAGTTACCGAGGACCCGGACTACAAAGGCAAACGCCTGCAAAACGTGGCGAAGAACACCGGCTCGTTGTCGGCGGTGTATGACTTCGGCAGCGTGATCGGCGGCGATCAATTGCGCGTCGGCGCCGGGGCGCGGTATGTCGGTGAGCGGGCGGGTAACGCGGTGAATGATTTCGATCTGCCGAGCTACACCGTGGCTGATGCGTTTGCTACCTACGACACCAAGATTGAAGGGCAGAAGATCAAGTTTCAGCTCAACGTGAAGAACCTGTTTGATCGCACTTACTACACCTCGGCGGCGAGCCGGTTCTTTGTGTCGATGGGCGATTCGCGGCAGATCTCGCTGTCCAGCACCCTGGAGTTCTGATTCGCAACCGCGTCATCGTTCATCGCTGGCAAGCCAGCTCCCACAGGTTATTGGTCGAACACAAACTTTGTGAACGACTGAAGAATTTGTGGGAGCTGGCTTGCCAGCGATGAGGCCCTGACAGGCAACAAGAATTCCGCTCTACCGCAAAAACGCCTGCCGATACTCGCCTGGCGTCCCACCCAACACCTGCTTGAAGCGGTTGGTGAAATGGCTCGCACTGGCAAACCCACAGGCCAGCGCAATCTCTCCCAACGGTAGCGAAGTGTTGCGCAACAATTCCCGCGCCCGACTCAAACGTCGCGCCAGCAGGTACTGGTGCGGCGGCAGGCCGAAGCTCACGCGGAACATCCGCGCAAAGTGGTATTCCGACAAGGCACACAATCCCGCCAATTGCCCGAGGCTGATCGGCTCGGCCAGCTGACTGTCGATGAACTCCACCAACTGCCGGCGTTGATGCGCGGCCAGCCCACCCTTCAGACGCAGACCCTGACGCGCGCCGACCTGGCTGAGCAAGGTGTGGCTGATCAGTTCATGCGCCAGGCTGCTGGTCAGCAAGCGTTCGGCGGGCTCTTCCCAGTTAAGGGTCAGCAAATGCCGAAAGCGCTGCGCCTGCTGCGGGTCTTCGAGAAAGGTCTGTTCGCGCAACTGCATTTCCCGTGGCTCGCGATCAAGCAAGGTGACGCAACCAAGGGCAAATTGTTCAGGGCTGAAATACAGGTGCGCCAGACGGATATCGCCATTGATGACCCAACCGGACTGGTGATCAGCCGGCAGGATGCACAGTTTGTCCGGCCCGCCCTTGTTGCCTGGCTGGCCGCGACGAAACGTGCCCGTACCGCCATCGATGTAGCACGAGAGGGTGTGATGGCTCGGCGCTTCGTATTCCTGGGCGTCGTGGTGGTTGGTCCACAAGGCTGCAGACAAGCCGTCACCGAGCTCGGCGCTGTGCACCAGGCGTGCATTCGGCGAACGGTTAAGCGCTTGAAAGACTTGCAGGGTATCGATGGCGGCCATGATCGGTTCTCTTCAACGCCTTGCATCCTACTCCGTAGACGCCGCGCTGCCAGCCTGCCGCCAGACAAAAGCGCAAGAATCTGCAAGCGCGCCGACGCTGGGTGCATCACGCTCAATCCCTATCCAACGCAAAACCTGTAGCGAGGGAGATTGCTCCCGCCTGAGTGCGCAGCGCTCACAACAATGTGCAGGCAGCCAGATTCTTGGGGCCGCTTCGCAGCCCGGCGCGAGCAAGCTCGCTCGCCACAGAAAAGCGTTCGGCGTTATCTCCAGGAGCTTGCACCATGAATCTGTCGTTGTATTTGCTGACCGTGCTGATCTGGGGCACCACCTGGATTGCCTTGAAATGGCAACTGGGCGTGGTCGCCATTCCGGTGTCGATTGTCTATCGCTTTGGTCTCGCCGCGCTGGTGCTGTTCGTCTTGCTGTTGCTCAGCCGTCGCCTGCAGCCGATGAACCGGCGCGGGCATCTGATTTGCGTGGCGCAGGGGTTGTGCCTGTTTTGTGTGAACTTCATGTGCTTTTTGACCGCCAGCCAATGGATCCCCAGCGGTCTGGTCGCGGTGGTGTTTTCAACCGCAACGCTGTGGAACGCGTTGAATGCACGGGTGTTCTTTGGCCAGCGCATTGCGCGCAATGTGCTGATGGGCGGTGCGCTGGGGCTGTTTGGCCTGGGCATGCTGTTCTGGCCTGAGTTGGCCGGGCATCAGGCCAGTCCACAAACCCTTCTGGGGCTGGGTTTGGCACTGTGTGGCACCTTGTGTTTCTCGGCGGGCAACATGCTTTCGAGCCTGCAACAGAAGGCCGGGCTCAAACCACTGACCACCAATGCCTGGGGCATGGCGTACGGCGCGGCGATGTTGTCGGTGTGGTGTCTGGTCAAAGGCATCCCGTTCGACATGGACTGGTCACCGCGTTACGTCGGTGCGCTGCTGTATCTGGTGATTCCGGGTTCGGTCATCGGCTTCACTGCTTATCTGACGCTGGTCGGGCGTATGGGCCCGGAGCGGGCGGCTTACTGCACAGTGTTGTTCCCGGTGGTGGCGCTGAACGTCTCGGCGTTTGCCGAAGGTTATCAATGGACAGCGCCGGCGCTGGTGGGACTGGTGTTAGTGATGCTGGGTAATGTACTGGTGTTTCGTAAGCCGAAAAGAGTGGTGGTGCCAGTTCAGGGAAAGTTGGCTTGAAATAAACGAGTGCTGAACTTCAGTGCTCGACTTTTAAACTGATGTAAATCATCACCGGGAACATGAAATCGACAATATGCCGTGCCCAGTCTTTGGCATTCCATGATTGCGAAGTGTCCATGTCAAACCACTCCACTCCCACGGTTTGCAAGCAGACGTAATAAATGAAGATTGCCGCAAGTATGCCCATGACCGAGAACTTTTTTGCCTCGTGGAATACCTCGGCGGGTGCGTTGATATGGCGCAGCAACTGGTAAGTGCCAATCAGGCAAAGCACGGTGTAGGTGACTTCCAGGGTAATGATGAACCAGTAGATCCGGTGATGAATCATCGGCGTCTCAATGGCTCGATACTTGATGCTTTCACTGGCCGTGGTGGTGTCCATGCTCAGGATGTGAGCCACGTAGGTGTAGTTTGCATTGTAGTCGGTGAAGTTGTGGATGATCACCAGCAGGCCAAAGAAACTGATGTAAGCCATCAGTATCACTTTGCTGTAGCGGATAAGTTTGTCGGTGTTCAAGATGTTCACAGCTTTAGCTCTCCATAGCGCTTGTCGATCATTCGGCAGCCGGGCAGAGCTTATAATGCTGTTGTTTGATTTTGTCTCTTGTTCGATTTCAAGTTATGTATAGCGATAACGAACGGGCAAGTACGATGTCGCACTTGCCCGTGCTCTTTTATCCGCGCCAGACTTGCGGGTTCACCAAGTCTTGCGGGCGCTCACCGAGCAGGGCGCTGCGCAGGTTGGCGAGGGCGCGGTTGGCCATGGCTTCGCGGGTTTCGTTGGTTGCGGAGCCGATGTGCGGCAGGGTCACGGCGTTTTTCAGTTGGAACAGTGGCGATTCGGCCAGCGGTTCTTTTTCGTAGACGTCCAGACCGGCGCCGCGAATGCGGTTGTTTTGCAGGGCTTCGATCAGGGCGGGTTCGTCGACGACCGGGCCGCGGGAGATGTTGACGAGGATTGCACTTGGTTTCATCAGGGCCAGTTCGCGGTGGCTGATGAGGTGGCGGGTTTTGTCGCTGAGTGGCACCACCAGGCAGACGAAATCGGCTTCGGCGAGCAGTTGGTCGAGGCTGCGAAATTGGGCGCCGAGTTGTTGCTCGAGTTCGGTCTTGCGGCTGTTGCCGCTGTAGATGATCGGCATGTTGAAGCCGAGGTGGCCACGGCGGGCGATGGCGGCGCCGATGTTGCCCATGCCGACGATGCCGAGGGTTTTGCCGTGAACGTCAGAGCCGAACAGCGGGGCGCCGACGCTGGCTTGCCATTGGCCGGCCTTGGTCCAGGCGTCGAGTTCGGCGACGCGGCGGGCGCTGCTCATGATCAGGGCGAAGGCGAGGTCCGCAGTGCTTTCGGTGAGGACGTCGGGGGTGTTGGTGAGCATGATGCCGCGTTGGTTGAAGTAGTCGAGGTCGTAGTTGTCGTAGCCGACGGAGACGCTGGAGACGACTTCGAGTTTGCTCGCGGTTTCGAGTTGGGCCTGGCCGAGTTTGCGGCCGACGCCGATGAGGCCGTGGGCGTGGGGCAGGGCTTCGTTGAATTGGGCGTTGATGTCGCCGGTTTTTGGGTTGGGGACGATGACGTCGAACTCTTGTTGCAGGCGTTCGATCATTGGCGGGGTGATGCGGCTGAAGGCCAGGACAGTCTTTTTCATTGCTGAGGGCTCGACGGGCTTGATTGCAAGCAAGCTAACATTTTCTCGCTTTGATTGTCTCGGGGGGCTTGGCGGCCTTTGGGCCGACCATGTTCTTGGGGGTTTGGGTGTATATCCGTTTTTTTTGTGATGGCGGATTGAGGTTTCGCCCTTACGGCGAGTCACCTTTTCCAAACGCCGAAAAGGTAACCGAAAAGGCTTTGCTCCTGCGTTCGGCCCGCTCGCTGGGGCTCGGGGTTCCTTCGCTGCGGGATTGATCCGGGGCGCAGCGCCTACGGTTTGCTTCGCTGCACCTCCTCTCGCTGTGTTTGGCTGCGCCAAACGGTCGCTGCGCTCCCACCCCCGGATCAATCCCTCCACTCAGCCTTCCGACGTCGCTCGTGGATCAAGATCAAAAGCTTTGTCGAGCTTGCGCTCATCCTGTGTAGGAGCTGCCGCAGGCTGCGATCCTTTGATCTTGCTTGTGCTTTTGTAAGAGCAGAGCCTGCTCGCGATAGCGGCCTGACAGCAGACCCATTTCTTTCAGACTGCACACAATCCAACTGTAGGAGTGAGCCTGCTCGCGATGACGTCCTGCCGGCCTACCAATATCTTTCAATTGTACTCAACCCCTGTGGGAGCCTGGCTTGCCAGCGATGGGGGCCTGACAGCCGACCATCTTTCAGTTGAATGCATTCAATCCAACTGTGGGAGCGAGCCTGCTCGCGAAGGCGGTATAACAGCCGATCATTTTCTGTGAGGTTGCAAGAGGCCTGAGTCGGTTTTCCAATTTTTTATCGCAACTCGAACTTAAAAACTGTCATTTATATCAGGTGTTAATTGCCCGAAGAGAAGGAAAACTTCTGTTAATGGTAGGGCCACTTAAATTTCCTGGAAGGGTTAAAACATGGAGCATGACGAGTTTTTTACAAAGGATCATCCCCGGTCGGCGGTACAAGGTACCGGAAATGCGCTAATAGGTGACTTTGCACCGTTTTCCGGGAAGGTCGTAAAATTCATAGTAGGTAGGGTCAATAAACTGGTGGTGCTGAGTGCAAAACAGGAACTTAGTCCGACTAAGTGGCTGGATCTTAGTCTCTACTTCAGCTTGGATATTGACAATGGAAGGCATCCATTTGTAAAAGGTGGAAAGGTTTCTCACATGATCTATTCAATCAATGAAAAAGTAGGCGCTGGGCATACCTTTAAGCCTTATTCAGCACTCTATGATACTGGATACGTTGACGTGAACTTTGATATTGCCAAGGGGACGTTTGACGGTGGTTTTGAACTATTGTTCGAAGGCAGTACGTCAACTACACGCAAAGATCATGGCGGGTTCAGAGGTGTTTCAGGCTTGGAATACGAGACTAACCCTGGTGTTGATCAATTGTAGGATTGAGCCTGCTCGCGATAGCGGAGTGTCAGACACCGTAAATGTTGAATGTGCTGCCGTCTTCGCGAGCAGGCTCGCTCCCACAGGGGAATCAGTTGTGGGCTGGGGTTTGGGATATTTTGTGGTTATCCAGCGCCCGATTCACGGCCAGTTCGGCGCGCGGGTTTGAGGTAGAGGTAGAGGTCGAGGGCGCGTTCGGCGGCGCCGTGGAATTTTTGAGTAGTGACGAGCATGCGCGGGGAGGGGTAGTAGTTCGGCTTATAACTGGAGAGCTGTTCGATTGCATACTTTAATTGCGAATTGGTCTCTGAAGCTGTCAGTTCTGACAGGTGTGCAGGAGATTTAATTTTGGCATTTTTAATTCGTATTTTGCGATAGCTGATTTTTGATGAAGAGGCTTCTTATGAAAAACGAATTTATTTTATTTTCAAAACAACAAAAGGCCGTTAGCGGTACAGCTAATGTACTGGTTGATAGCCTTGCACCATTCAATGGAGTGGTTGAAAACTTCATAACAGATGGTAGGCGTGTGCAGGTCAATGCGAGTCAGCAATTTGACACCAGGCGATCTGGAAAGCTGCAATTTTCATGTGACGCTAATATCCGTAATGGGGTGCATGAATATAATAAGGATTCGGGACTATCAATTATGTATCTTCTGATCGAAAGTTCAGGGGGGTGGACAAAAATCAGAGTCTATTCAGGTGTTTATGGTAGTGGCGCTGTGGAGGTGGCTTTCGACAAAGATAAAGGTACGTTGGCGGTTGGTTTTAACTTGGAGTTTAGTAATTCTCCATCGTTGAAGGCTATTGGCGCATTCAGGGATGTTTCAGGTCTTGAGCATGTGGAAAATGAAAAGTCTCTATTTGTATGACGTTTTTTTAATTAATCGCTGTCCAGTGGGATTCGTGCTGCTTCTATGGATTTGCAGTGCGAGGCTGGCTGTGTCACTTGCACATTATCCAGGGCGAGGTTAAGCGCCAGTTAGACGGTGGCGGCCTTTGGGCCGACCATGTTCTTGGGGTTTGGGTGTATATCCGTTTTTTTTGTGATGGCGGATTGAGGTTTCGCCCTTACGGCGAGTCACCTTTTCCAAACGCCGAAAAGGTAACCGAAAAGGCTTTGCTCCTGCGTTCGGCCCGCTCGCTGGGGCTCGGGGTTCCTTCGCTGCGGGATTGATCCGGGCGCAGCGCCTCCGGTTTGCTTCGCTGCACCTCCTCTCGCTGTGTTTGGCTGCGCCAAACGGTCGCTGCGCTCCCACCCCCGGATCAATCCCTCCACTCAGCCTTCCGACGTCGCTCGTGGATCAAGATCAAAAGCAGGCGAGCTGACACTCGGCCTATTGAGTGGTCAAGAGCTTGGTGTGCTTGGCTTTGGATTTGTGGTGTTCTTGCCCCTCACCCCAGCCCTCTCCCGAGGGAGAGGGGGCCGGTTTTTGGGCTTTTCAGAATGTGAGTTCGGCTCGGTATTGCACGTCGGCGTGTCTATCCCAAACACCTCGGTCAGTCCCCTCTCCCTCCGGGAGAGGGTTGGGGTGAGGGGCTATTGATTCAGGCTTTGAAGCTCAAGTTCGGCTCGGTATTTCAAGTCGGCGTCATTCGTCCAAACACCTCGGTCAGTCCCCTCTCCCTCCGGGAGAGGGTTAGGGTGAGGGGCTTTTCAGTTGTGTGTTGGGGTTTGGGCTATTTCGTGGTTATCCAGCGCCCGGTTCACGGCCAGTTCGGCGAGCATGATGATTTGCTGGATCGCCAGAATCGTTCTTCGCTGCGGGAGTTCGATGTAGGCGGCGATGTCGCTGGTCATGAGGCTGGCTTGGGCCAGGGATTCGCAGGCGTGGACCAGCAGGCTTTCGTTGTCCTGATTGGGGGCGACCTGGAACATGGTGCTGGGTTTGTGGAAGCGCAGGGTGAGTGCGTTGGGTTTCAGGTAGTGGTCGAGGGCGCGTTCGGCGGCTTCGTGGAATCTTTTTGAGCCGGGGAATTCGTAGGGGGTGGTGTCGTCGAGCTCGGGGGGATTCGGTGTTGGTTTGATCATGGTGAAGCTCCATTCGGGAAGTGGAGTTCGCCAAGCACTGCGACCAAGCAATAGGGTGGCGAACCGTACGCGGGTTGGTCGACCAGGGAATGGAAACCCGGCAGAGCCGAAGCTCTCCCACGCACGGCTCGCCATTAAGCAAGCTTGAAAAGTGCGCCATTCTAAACCCGAGCGACCAAGCCCGGTCGCTGATTCGTCAGCGACACCCAAATCCTATCCACCTCACTTCCGACGGACAACCGACGCGACCTGTCGGAAACATCCGCGAAATCCTCAATCTGTAGGAGCTGCCGTAGGCTGCGATCTTTTGATTTTTAAACGGCAAGATCAATAGATCGCAGCCTGCGGCAGCTCCTACAGGGGCGTGGGGTGTTTAAACGTCAGTTGGCGACTCGGGCGCCGGCGAGGGTGCCGCTGAGTTCGTAGGCGGCCAGTTCGGCTTGGTGCGCGGCGAGGATTTCTGGCAACGACCCGCGCAGGTATTCGACCCACGTTTTGATCTTCGCATCCAGATATTGCCGCGACGGGTAGATCGCATACAGGTTCAATTCCTGCGAGCGGTAGTTCGGCATCACCCGCACCAGCGTGCCGTTGCGCAAGCCTTCAATCGCCGCATACACCGGCAGCACACCCAGGCCCATGCCGCTGATGATCGCGGTTTTCATCGCGTCGGCGGAGTTCACCAGAAACGGTGAGCTGTTGATGGTGACCACTTCCTGGCCTTCCGGGCCGTCGAACGCCCATTTTTCCAAAGGGATCACCGGGCTCACCAGACGCAGGCAGGCGTGATTGAGCAGGTCGCTGGGTTTTTGCGCGGCACCGTTGGCTTTCACGTAGGCCGGGGAGGCGCAGACGATGCTGTAGGTGATGCCCAGTCGCTGCGAAACAAAACCGGAATCGGGCAGTTCGCTGGCGAGCACGATCGATACGTCGTAGCCCTCATCGAGCAAGTCCGGCACGCGGTTGGCCAGGGTCAGGTCGAAGGTCACGTCCGGGTGGGTTTTGCGGTAGCGGGCGATCGCGTCGATGACGAAGTGCTGGCCGATGCCGGTCATGGTGTGCACTTTCAACTGCCCGGCCGGGCGCGCGTGGGCGTCGCTGGCTTCGGCTTCGGCCTCTTCGACGTAGGCGAGGATCTGTTCGCAGCGCAGCAGGTAGCGCTTGCCCGCTTCGGTCAGGGCGATGCGTCGGGTGGTGCGGTTGAGCAAGCGGGTTTGCAGGTGGGCTTCCAGGTTGGAGACCGCGCGCGAGACGTTGGCGGTGGTGGTGTCGAGTTGCACGGCGGCGGCGGTGAAGCTGCCGGCTTCGGCGACGCAACTGAAGGCGCGCATGTTTTGCAAAGTGTCCATGGGGTGCTCTCAAGGGAGATGGCAAATTGTGACACGAAGTTTCAGGGGCGAGACCCCCGACCAAGGGATTATCTCGTTAACCGTAACAAAGATTCACAGAAATCCCAGCTTATCGCCATTGAGGGCGCCCCCTAGAATTGCGCCGATCCCTGTAGGAGCTGCCGCAGGCTGCGATCTTTTGATTTTGTTTTAAGGGAATCAAGATCAAAAGATCGCAGCCTTCGGCAGCTCCTACATGTCCCCTCTTCTCAGGAATTCGCAGCTGTGCCGCGTCGCATCAACAGAGCGCTTTTGCCGCTCAGTGTTCTGGCTTTTACCCTGGGTCTCAGCGGCTGCATCTCAACTGACGGAATTGCCCCGCAGGGCAAGGCGTTGGAGGCCAATTCACTGGCCACCGACGACGCCATCGCCCACGCTGCCCGTGACGCCAACTGGCCCACCGCGCAATGGTGGCAAGCCTACGGCGACCCGCAACTCAATCGCTGGATCGACCTCGCCGTGCAAGGCAGCCCGAGCATGGCCATGGCCGCTGCGCGAGTGCGCCAGGCGAAAACCATGGCCGGTGTCGCCGAGGCGGCCGAGTCGTTGCAGATCAATGGCGAGTCGACGCTCAAACGCCACAACTGGCCGACCGATCAGTTCTACGGCCCCGGCGATCTGGCCAACACCACGACCTGGGATAACAACGCCGCGCTGGGTTTCAACTATGCCCTCGACCTCTGGGGCCGCGAAAGCAACAGCAGCGAGCGCGCGGTGGATCTGGCGCACATGAGCGCGGCCGAAGCGCGACTGGCGCAGCTGGAATTGCAGAACAACATCGTCCGCGCCTACATCGAACTGTCGCTGCATTACGCCCAGCGCGACATCGTCGCGGCGACGCTCAAGCAGCAGCAACAGATTCTCGATCTGGCGCAGAAGCGTTTGAACGGCGGGATCGGCACGCATTTCGAAGTCAGTCAGGCCGAAACACCGTTGCCGGAAACCCATCGGCAAATTGATGCGCTGGATGAAGAGATCGCCCTCAGTCGTAATCAACTTGCCGCGCTGGCGGGTAAAGGGCCGGGGGAGGGCGCGCAGTTGCAGCGTCCGACCTTGTCCCTAGGCGCCGCACTGAAATTGCCGTCGGCATTGCCCGCCGAATTGCTCGGTCAGCGGCCGGATGTGGTCGCCAGTCGCTGGCAAGTGGCGGCGCAGGCGCGCGGGATCGAGGTGGCGCATGCCGGGTTTTATCCCAACGTCGATTTGGTCGGCAGCCTCGGTTACATGGCCACGGGTGGCGGCGCGCTGGAGTTTTTGACCGGCAAGAAACTCAACTACAACGTCGGCCCGGCGATCTCGCTGCCGATCTTTGACGGTGGGCGTTTGCGTGCCGAACTCGGTGAAGCGTCGGCCGGTTACGACATCGCCGTGGCGCATTACAACCAGACGTTGGTGAATGCGTTGAAGAACATTTCCGACCAGTTGATCCGCCGCGAATCGATGGACAAGCAGCAAGGCTTTGCCGCCGAGTCGGTGGCGACCGCGCAGAAGACTTACGACATCGCGATGATTGCTTATCAGCGTGGGCTTACCGATTACCTCAACGTGCTCAATGCGCAGACGTTGCTGTTCAAGCAGCAGCAAGTGCAGCAGCAGGTGCAGGCGGCGCGTCTGAGTGCGCATGCCGAATTGGTGACTGCGTTGGGTGGTGGTCTTGGCGCCGGCAACGACGTACCGACGGCCGAGAAAACTCAGGCCCCGAAAACCCCGGCACTGCTGCGGTGACCCCAAAATATCTGCTGGAAATTTCCTCCTTTGGAGTTGACCCCAAACCCTGTGGCGAGGGGATTTATCCCCGTTCGGCGGCGCAGCCGCCGCAAAGCCAGTGCACGCGGTGTGACTGTGGGAATCGGGTCGTAGGTTTTGGGGCCGCTTCGCAGCCCAACGGGGATAAATCCCCTCGCCACAGGGGTTGTGTACGCCGTAGCAAATTCTTCAATTCTCGATCATTGAGCAGAATTTAATGACTCCCTTGCCCGCACCGTTGCGCTGGCTCTACTCCCTGGAATGGCGCCGTGGATTTTTCGACTGGGCGCGCAGCGATGGCGTGACCTGGGTCTACATCTTCAAGGTGTTGCTCGCCGCATTCCTGACGCTGTGGCTGGCCATGCGCCTGGAACTGCCGCAACCGCGCACCGCAATGATCACCGTGTTCATCGTCATGCAGCCGCAGAGCGGCCAGGTGTTTGCCAAGAGTTTCTATCGCTTCCTCGGCACTCTCGCGGGGTCGGCAATGATGGTCACGCTGATCGCCTTGTTCGCGCAAAACACTGAACTGTTTCTCGGCTCATTGGCGATCTGGGTCGGTATCTGCTCGGCCGGCGCCGCGCGTTGCCGTAACTTCCGCGCCTACGGTTTTGTCCTTGCCGGTTACACCGCCGCGATGGTCGGTTTGCCCGCGCTGGCCCACCCGGACGGCGCATTCATGGCCGCCGTATGGCGAGTGCTGGAAATCTCGCTGGGCATCCTTTGCGCGACCGTGATCAGCGCCGCGATCCTGCCGCAAACCGCCAGCGCCGCCATGCGCAACGCCTTGTATCAGCGCTTCGGCGTGTTCGCATTGTTTGTCACCGATGGCCTGCGCGGGCGTAGCAAAGCCGAGTCTTTCGAAGCGAGCAACGTGCGCTTTATCGCCGAAGCGGTGGGTCTCGAAGGCTTGCGCAGCGTGACGGTATTCGAAGACCCGCACATGCGTCGGCGCAACGGTCGCCTGAGCCGTTTGAACAGCGAATTCATGGGCATCACCACACGCTTCAACGCCTTGCATCAATTGCTCGAACGCCTGCGCGTCAATGGCGAAGAACACGTGGTCGCGGCGATCAGACCGGGCCTGCAGGATCTCGCCGAAGTGCTCGACGGCTTCAGCGGCCGCGCCCTCACCAGTCCCGATGCCGCTCGTTTGGCAACTGCGCTGGCGACCTACAAAGAAGGGTTGCCGGTACGTGTGCGAACCCTGCGCGGGGTCTTTCAGGACACAGATCCGAGCGAAGCCGAACAACTGGATTTCCACACCGCGTACGAGCTGCTTTATCGCTTCGTCGACGACCTGCACAGTTATGCACAGACCCACGCTTCCTTGGCCGATCACCGCCACGAACGCGAGCGCTGGGACGAGCCGTTCACCCCGCAAACCAACTGGTGGGCGGCAGCGGCTTCGGGCATTCGCGCCTCGTTCATTCTGGTGGTGCTCGGCAGCTACTGGGTCGCCACCGCGTGGCCAAGCGGCGCGACGATGACCCTGATCGCCGCCGCCACCGTGGGCCTTTCAGCTGCCACACCTAACCCGAAACGCATGGCGTTCCAGATGGCCTGCGGCACCTTCCTCGGTGCCCTGATCGGCTTCGTCGAGATGTTTTTCATCTTCCCGTGGATCGACGGTTTTCCATTGCTGTGCGTGATGCTCGCGCCAGTGATCGTGCTCGGCTCGTTCCTCACGTCGCGCCCGCAATACGCCGGTGTCGGCCTTGGTTTGCTGATCTTCTTCAGCACCGGTTCGGTGCCGGACAACCTGACGATCTACAACCCCTACACCTTCATCAACGACTACATCGCCATGGTCATGGGCATGCTGGTCTGTGCCGCTGCCGGGGCGATTATTCTGCCGCCGAACAGTCGCTGGCTGTGGAAACGTCTGGAGCAGGATCTGCGCGGACAAGTGGTTTACGCAATCAGCGGCAAACTCAAAGGTCTGGCCTCGAGCTTCGAGAGTCGTACCCGCGATTTGCTGCATCAGGCCTACGGTCTCGCCGCTGGTGAGCCGAAGGTGCAAAAGAATCTGCTGCGCTGGATGTTCGTGGTGCTCGAAGTCGGCCACGCGATCATCGAGTTACGCAAGGAACAGGCGATTTTGCCGGTGCACCCGGCCTATGCCGAATCGCAGCCGTGGCGGCAGGCGATCCGCGTGATGGGCCGCGCGCTGGTGCGACTGTTTCTGCAACCGAACACCAGCAATCTTGAACGCGCACTGGTCGCGGTCGACCATGCAATCAGCCGTGTCGCAGCCACCGATGAGCCGTTCGCGCCGCATTTCGACACCTCCGCGTTACGCCGGGTGAAGAGCTATCTGCACTTCATCCGCACCTCGCTGCTCGACCCGCAATCACCGCTCGCTGCCTACGCCATCGCCAAGCCCGAAGGACTTGCCCATGCCTCGTGAAATCGCCTTCCACGGCGTGTACATGCCGACCATGACCCTGATGTTTTTCATCGCTGCGGCATTGGCCTGGGCGGTGGATCGGTTCCTGTCCGGGTTCGACCTGTACCGTTTTTTCTGGCACCCGGCGCTGCTGCGTCTGAGTCTGTTTACCTGTCTGTTCGGCGCCATGGCGCTGACTGTCTACCGTTGAGAACGTCCCGATGAAAAAGTTTTTCAGCCTGCTCGCGACCCTGCTGGTGCTGGCCCTGGCGCTGTGGATCGGCCGCACGTTGTGGGAGCACTACATGAACACGCCGTGGACCCGCGACGGCCGCGTGCGTGCCGACATCATCAACGTCGCCGCCGACGTCACCGGCGAAGTGATCGACGTGCCGGTGCGTGACAACCAACTGGTGAAGAAGGGCGATTTGCTCATGCAGATCGACCCCGAGCATTACCGCATCGCGGTCAAACAAGCACAATCGCTGGTCGCTTCGCGCAAGTCGACGTGGGAGATGCGCAAGGTCAACGCCCACCGCCGCGCCGACCTCGACAACCTGGTGATCTCCAAGGAAAACCGCGACGACGCCAGCAACATCGCTGACGCTGCACTCGCCGATTACCAACACGCGCAGGCGCAACTGGAAGCTGCCGAACTCAACCTCAAACGCACCGAAGTGCGCGCGGCGGTCGACGGTTACGTGACCAACCTCAACGTGCATCGCGGTGACTACGCGCGCATCGGCGAAGCGAAAATGGCCGTGGTCGACATGAACTCGTTCTGGGTTTACGGCTTCTTCGAAGAGACCAAACTGCCCCACGTGAAAGTCGGCGACAAGGCCGATATGCAGTTGATGAGCGGCGAAGTACTCAAGGGTCACGTGGAAAGTATTTCACGCGGCATCTACGACCGCGACAACCCGGAAAGCCGTGAGTTGATCGCCGATGTGAACCCGACGTTCAACTGGGTACGCCTGGCCCAGCGCGTGCCAGTGCGGATTCATATTGATGAAGTGCCGGAGGGCGTGCTCTTGGCGGCGGGGATCACGTGTACGGTGGTGGTAAGTCAGGGAGTGGAGTAATCCTCTGAGTTCCCCCACCTTTAATAGGCGGGGGGGCAACGGTGCGACGGGTTCAGATGAGGAAACATTTCATGACGCCGATGCCCTCAGGATTAACCCCGGTGATGTTGGCGCTGACAATGATTCGCCCGTCCTGACGGGAGACCAGTTGAACCGGCGCGCTTTTTATTGTGAAGTCCGCAGGGGTGTAGCCGGTGCTGTTGAAGGTGGTGTCCAGGCTCCCGTCCACATTGAAGCGGGCAAGCAATGGCCACCAAAAAGCAGCAGCAACCACAATTTTGTTATCGGGTTGTACCAGTGCACAGCTCCAATGATTTTCACGCTCGGCATCGAACTGGGTCAGCAGCGGTTTGCCCTGGTTGAACATGAGATGGGGGCTGCCATTGGGCGTCAGCGCAACCAGCAGGCCCAACTGGTGAGGAGCACCTCGGGTAAAGGCTTCGCCCGCAGCGATCAAGCTATGGTCGGCTCTTTCGATTACGGTATTGAACACTGAGCCATGATCGGGCAGATCCACGAAGTGAAAACCTGACGAATCGGCAAAATCCCTGTCAACCTCACCGTTGTGCTTTAGCCGTACCAGCGTCGCGACGTTGTGCGCAGGCTGGGCACGGACATGGCCAGCAATGACCACATTGCCACCCTGAGAAAGGCAGCCATTGATGGCCGTCGCGGCATGGGGATCAGGTATTTTCAGTTCCCAGCGACCATTGCCATTGAACCCCGTGTCAGGTTCTCCATTTGATAGAAGACGAAAAACCACGCCCGTTGTCAGCTGCAACTCATTGTGGCGCAGTAAGTAGTTGGCGGTGACCAACAGCTTGCCATCTGGCTGAATCTGCAAGGTACAGGAGTTTGTCAGCAGTTCCTCGTACACGGGCGTTGCGATGACAACGCTGCCGTTGTTGCCAAAGGAGGGGTTGGGTTGACCGTGCTTATCGACGCACGTAATCGCCAGATCAGCCCAGCCTGAAGGGCCTTCCGTCCAGCCCTGCATGTAGATAAGTCCAGGTTCGCTTTGCTGCACCACCAACTTGCCGCCGGAACACGCCGCCCCGGAATTGAAGCTTCCCAATAAAATGCCATTGTTGGCGAACGTCCGATCGAGAGTGCCGTCGCTGTCGGTGCGTCCAATGACATATTTGTACTGTTCTTCGTGATGCACGTAGGCACTGAAGATCGTCTTGCCTTGTAGATCACTACTGAGTCCCATGAACAGGGCTAGCACTTGGAATGCTGGATCGTCATCCAGTAATTTACTCAGGTAGGCAATGCTGTCTTCGTCGCCGAATGCTGGATCTGGCGTGCCGGGTGACCGGTTCGCCTTGGGATGTGAAAGCGTCATCAGTTGTCCGCCGTTGTCGATTGATGTGGTGTTTTGAACGTGGGGTACAAGGCATTCACGACACCATTCATTCGATACTGCGCAGGAAACTGTGGGTGCTTGTTCTGAAAGACTACGGCTGATGTTTTCGATACGTCTACTGTCAGAAGTAACAGGTAGCGACCGACGGCTTCAGCCCTGGCAGAGCGTCTCCTGCAAGTGTCGCCAGATCACTCGCCCGGATGGGTGTTTTTCAAAAACCACCGTCGAGCGCCGATCTGTATACGACCCGCTTGCATCGGTTTGCTGCTCTCGGTAACTCACCGTCGCCCCGCGTTCGTGCAGCGCAATCGCGCGCAGTTCACTGAGCTCAATCCTGAACCCGGGTTTCTTACCTCCAGCCATCCGAAACAGAGCGCTCAACGCCTCGAAATTCAGCATCCGGCCCAGCGGCGAAATCATGGAGAACTCAGGCGAAAACCGCGCTAGCAGTCGCTCCAGTTCAGCGTCGTCTCCCTCCACGGCAAACCATCGTTCGATGGCCTCATGTGCCTGAATCACTTCTTCAAAGTATTCGCTGTAGTCGGTCATATGGATTTTTCCTTCAGGGGATTAGGCGCCAGCAGGGCGAGCACGGTGGTTGAGTCGAAGCGCAGCACGCTGACCATCGGCAGCAACGTGAGCAGCGCGGCGGCCAGGAAGCAGTAGCGAAAACCCTCACCACCCAAAGCCCCCAACAAGGAGCTGAGCAACGCCGCGCCGAGGCAAAAACCAAGCTGACGATTGATATTCCACAGCGCACTGGAGTGGCCCATTTTTTCTGGCACGATGCCGACGAATGCCAAGGTCTGCGCAGTGACGCTGCACAGGCTGCCGCCCAGGCCCATCAGGGCGTAGGCGATGATCAGCGGCGTGCTGGCGGGTTGTTCGATGCGCATCAGCAAGACGATACCGAGGCATTGCAAAAGCATGCCGGCACTCAGCAACGGCTTGGGGCCGAGGCGGTTGAAGACGCGTTTGCCGAGCATGATCGCCACGCCCGAACCCACTGCCCATGGCAGCATCAACGCCCCGATTTGCGCCGCACCTAAGCCAAGGTTGTGCAGGTACAACACGGCGATCATGTGGGTGCCGGTGAAGACACCGGGCACGCACAGGTAGATCAGCATCGCCAGGCGCAAAGACGGATTCTTGATCAGTTGCAGATCGAGAATGGCGTTGGGTTTACGCCAGCCGTCACGCAGATAAATGCACAGGGTCAGGACGCTGAGCACGAAGACAAAGAGACCGAGGATGCGGGTGTCTGTTTCGCTCAGCATGCTGACGGCGATCAACAACAAACTCAGCGCAGTCGTCGCCAATAGCAAGCCGCGCGCATCCAGCGTCGGGCGTTCACTCGAAGGCTGATCGGCTTTCAGCCAGAACAGACCCAGGCCAAACGCGAGCAGCGTCACCGGTAAATTCAGGTAGAAAATCCACCGCCACGACAACGCCTGGACGATCAATCCACCCGCCGCTGGCGATAATGCAGGCACCATCAGCGCCACCAGCAACACCACACCGGTGAAATGCGCGCGCTGCGTCGGCGGAAACTCTCGATAGGCCAGCGCTTGACCCACTGGCAGCAACAGCCCACCCCCAATCCCTTGCAACAGCCGCCAGCCGATCAGGCTCTCGATCGATCCCGCCTGCGCCACCAGCGCCGAGCCAATCGCGAATAACAGCAGCGAGGCAAGAATCAGCCGTCGTTCACCAACCCGCGCCGCCAGCCACACGCTCAGGGGAATGATCAGCGTCAGGCCCAGCATGTAGGCGTTGGTGATCCACGCCAGTTCGGTCACCGAGGCGTGCAGTTGTTGGGCGATGTCGGGGTAGGCAATGCTGGCGACAAACATGTTCAGCAAGTCGAGGGCGAACCCCAACAAATACACCAGCGCGACTTTTGAGCGATAAGCCATGGCAGCTTCCCTGTGATGAGGCGTGCAGGGTAGGGCGCTTCAGGCCATAGGAAAACGCTGGTTTGCCTGCTAGTTTGTCAAAATTATTTTGACAAGGAGTGCCGTGAACATGGTCAGTCTCGACCGTTTCGACACATTCAAAGCGGTGGTTGAGGCCGGTTCGTTGACCGCTGCCGCCGACACTTTGGGCCAGACGCGGGCGGTGGTGAGCTTCAACCTCAAGCGGCTGGAGGAAGAATTGGGCGTTACCTTGCTCACCCGTAATACCCGGCAACTGGCGCTGACCGACGCCGGCGAGCGTTTTTATCGACGCTGTCTGCGTACGTTGGACGAAGCACGATTGGCGATCGAGGAAGCCCGTTCGGAGCATTCACAGCTCAAGGGTACGTTGCGCATCACCACCACGGTGGAGTTTGCATTGGCCCAGGTGGTGCCGGCGCTGGAGGTGTTTCGTCAGCAGCAACCGCAGTTGAATATTCACCTGTCGACGTCCTCGACCCATGCCGATCTGATCTCCGAACGGTTCGACATGGCGATTCGTCTGGGGCGCATGCACGACTCCAATTTGCGTGCGGTGCAGTTGTCGACATTCGAGGTATTCGCGGTGGCCGCGCCGAGTCTGGTTGAGCGTTTTGCACCGGTTGCCACGCTGGCCGTATTGGAATCAATGCCGACATTGGGCCATGGGCGGGTGCCGGAAATGACCGTGGCCGATCCCTTTGGCACCGAGCATTTTTACCAGCCAAAACCGGGCACCACGGCCATCGTCGCGGACAACTCGGCGACGTTGCGGGCGTTTGCGTTAACCGGGCAAGGCGTGGCGATTTTGCCGCAATGGTTGATTCAGGATGATCTGGACGCCGGACGCTTGCAGCGCTTGTTGGCGGATTACCGGTTTGCTCAGCAAGGGGTGTATGCGTTGTATCCGGACACACGGCATTTGCCGCTGAAGGTGCGCGCGTTCATTGATTTCATGAAGGGCTGGGGGTGAAGGTTTGTGGTGAGGGGCTGGCCTCTTCGCGGGCAAGCCTTGCTCCTACAGGGTTCGGTGTTATTCGAGGTATCAGGGAATAACGCAAAACCTGTAGGAGCAAGGCTTGCCCGCGAAGGCAGCACATGGCCTGTGGGGCCACGCACGCTTTACTTGTAGTACTTGTTCACGACCACCAGCGCTTGCTCGATGGTTTCATTGACCGATAACTCGTCATCTTCCATGAGGGCGACGATGCGCTTGTCATTGGCGATATTGGCGTCCGGTTTTTTCAGCTGAGCGGCGCGATTCACCACGATGTAACTCAGTACATGGCCACGGCTTTTGGTGAACGGCAGGTCAATGGCTTTGTACATGGACTGTTTCACGTAGTCATAACGCTCAGTCGACGACAAGCCTTTGAAGGTGTCCGGGTAGTCTTTATAGATCTCGGCGGAGTAGCGGCCGACGTCTTCTTCACGGGCTTCGGCAAACATGGCTTTCTTGCTCGTAACCTGAGTGCCTAGCTCGTTGAACAGCTTGTCGCCCTCGGCGATTTGCGCAGCGCTCATCTTGGCTTTCAGCGCATCGGTCGCGGTGGTGTCATCAGCCTTGGCGAGGATTTTCGTCCAGGCATAAGCGGCGGCCAGGTTGCCTTGGGCTTCGTACTGGCTGATCAGTTCCTTTTGCGCTTCAGGGTAGCCGTGCAGCGATGAACGCTCCAGCCAACGGCTGGCCAGTGCAGGATCCGCCTTCACGCCATCGCCGCCGTATTGGTAGACCTGGTACAGACCGTATTCAGCGCACCAGTCGTTCTGTGTTGCCGAGTAGGCCATGTAGTTGAAGGCGTCGGTGCTGCGTTGCTCCGCGGATTTGCTTTCGTCCTGGCCGGCAATGATCGACAGATAGCAGAAAGCGCGAGGGTGTTTCGGCGCGGCCAGTTCCAGGCAGCTTTTGGCCGAATCCCATTCCTGATCTTCGTACAGTTGAAAACCAAGACCAAAGAGGATGTCGCTGTCCATTTGTGCATTGCAGTGTTCATTGCTGGTTGGCGTCGGCAGCACACTTTGCAAGGTCAGCTTGGGCAGCGTGTCGTTGAGCGATGACTGTTTCGGCGAGGACTGGTCGGACGTAGCGCTGCAACCTGCCAGCAAAGCAACCAATGCCAGTGGCAGCACGTTGAAAACTTTCAATGGATATTCCCTGATCTGCGATTGAGTAAAAGTCGCATGGAACGGGCAAGGGAGGGCAGGAGGGTCAAGCAATCCGTGCTTCAGTGTTACGCCAGCGATTCCATGCTGCATGAGCCGGGCACAAACGCCGCGAAGGTCTCAAGTGCGCGCATTTTACTGAATGCGCCTGGCTGCACAACCGTCATGGCGCGGATCGGGTTGTTGGCACAGGGCAGGATCGTTATATTGCCGGCCCTTTCCAGCCTGCAAGGAGCAAGCGGATGAAGTACATCGCGGGATTTATCTTCGCATTGATGGCGCTGCTCAGTACCGTCGGCGCTGTTTATCAGGGCTACGATTTTTTTGATCTGAGAATCAGGGGCCTCAAGGCTCCGGCGCAAGTCTTGAGCACCTCAAGCTCAAGGATGACGAATGTCGGCAGCGGCCATAGTTACACCACTACCCGAACGGTTGCCTTTGTCACGGCGGACGGCACACCGGTCATTCATGAATTCAGAGATGAGTTCTCCGGTGCCAAAGCGGGAGACACGGTAAGTGTGTTCTATAACCCTGCCAACCCCCGCGAAATCATCGCTGGTACGTTCTTTGGACTTGGATTGTTTCTGTCATTGATCATCTTTGCACTGTTGAGTGTTTTGGGGATCAAGTTCGCCTGGGAGGATTGAGGGTTTTCCCAGGCTCAGATCTGACGATTCAAGCCGAAGCGCTTCATCAGTGTCTTCTCCAGCAACCCCTTGGGCAGCAACGCCGCGAGCAGCGGCAACGCCCGGCTGCCGTTGCCGATGCGAATCAGTCGAGGCGGTTGGTTTTGCTGTACGGCTTTCAACAATACCGCGGCAAACTCGCTGGCCGGCGTCGGATTGTCCTGCGAGGCCTTGGCCCGTGCGCGGATGCCCTCACGCAGGGGAAACCACGGCGATTGCTCGTTGATCAATTGTTCAGCTTCGTGCCCGGCATTTTTGGCGAAGCTTGACTGAATGGCACCCGGTTGCACCTCCATCAGCCGAACGCCGAACGGTGCCAACTCCATGCGCAGGGCGTCGCTCAAGGCATGCACCGCCGCTTTCGAGGCGCAATACGCACCGGCAAACGGAGTGACCAGAATGCCCGAGACACTGCCGATGTTCACCACCAGACCTTTGGCCCGGCGCAGCACCGGGAACAGCGCACGCGTCACGCCGACAATCGAAAACACATTGGTTTCGAACTGCCGCTGTATGGCCGGCACACCGCCGTCGAGCAACGGCCCCATGGCTCCATAACCGGCGTTGTTGATCAGCACATCGAGGCCGCCGTGTTGCTGATTGATTTGCTCGGCGAGCTGTTGCAGAGCGGCTTGGTCATTGACGTCCAGCTGCACCGCAGTGAAACCGGCAGCGCTGAGCGCAGCCACGTCCTCGGTCTTGCGCGCACTGGCCCAGACTTCGAAACCGGCGGCTTTGAACGCATCGGCGAGGGCGCGACCGATGCCGCTGGAACAACCGGTAATCAACGCGACGGGCATGGCGCATTCCTTATGCAAAATTATGGGGAAGGAGATCAGTCGGAAAAACTGCCCTGCAAGCGCTCGGCGCGGAATTCCAGGGTTTGCGGACGATAACCGGGTCGCAGCGGCGGCAGTGGCAAACAGTCTTCCCAGCTGCCGCCGGCCTGCAGTTCGCCGGGGCCGCGATAGCGTGGTGCGGTGTATTGGTTGTCGGCGAGGTTGACGCTGTCACCGGGGGCATAGGCTGCAATGCGCCAGCGCAGTTCGGTCAGCGGCACGCTATTGCCGTTGTTCATCTTCAACTGCAACGGGCGATCCGCCGGACATTGCTCGGGCGCGTAGGCGATGCGCAGCTCAAGGCGCGCCAGTTGCTTGATCTCGCGGTTGTCCAGCCACACCACCCACATCGCTACCAGACCGAGGCCGATAGCGGCTGCCACTGACACCGGCAAGGCTTTGGCCGGATAGCGCAGCAACAGGATCAGCCAGGTGATGACCAGCAAGATGCCGATGAACATGTGTACAACCTCTAGGAGAGAGAGGGTCATCCTACCTAAGCGTAGGTGAGGTTGGCGATGGGAAGGACAAAGTCAAAAGATCGCAGCCTGCGGCAGCTCCTACAGTTGGAACGCGTTTGCCCTGTAGGAGCTGCCGCAGGCTGCGATCTTTCGCTTCTAAAAAAAAGCCCCCGCCCAACCCGCTGCGGATAGGGAACGCAACGGGCTGGACGAGGGCTTCTTGTTTTGCCGATCAGTTACTGCGCGATGGTTTTCACCGACACGCCACGCTCGATCGGGGTGGAGCGGCCGTAGATATCTTCGAAGCGTTCGATATCGTCTTCACCCAGGTACGAGCCCGACTGAACTTCGATGATTTCCAGCGGGATCTTGCCCGGGTTGCGCAGGCGGTGCACCGAGGCGATCGGGATGTAGGTCGACTGGTTTTCGCAGAGCAGGAACACGTTTTCATCGCAGGTCACTTCAGCGGTGCCGCTGACCACGATCCAGTGTTCGGCGCGGTGGTGGTGCATCTGCAGCGACAGGCACGCGCCCGGTTTTACCGAGATGTGCTTGACCTGGAAACGCCCGCCCATGTCCACCGAGTCGTACGAACCCCACGGACGATAAACCTCGCAGTGGTTCTGGGTTTCGCTGCGGCCCTGCTCGTTGAGCGTGTTGACCATTTGCTTGACGCCCTGAACCTTGTCTTTGTGGGCAATCATCATGGCGTCTTTGGTTTCGACCACGACGATGTTTTCCAGACCGATCACCGACACCAGTTTGCCGTTGCCATGGATCATGCAGTTCTTGCTGTCCTGGATGACCACGTCGCCTTTGGTGACGTTGCCGTTGGCGTCTTTCTCGTTGACTTCCCACAGCGACGACCAGCAACCGACATCGCTCCAGCCAGCGGTCAGCGGCACCACGCAGGCGCGCTGGGTTTTCTCCATGACGGAGTAGTCGATGGAGTTGTCCGGGCAGCAGGCGAACGTGGCTTCGTCGAAGGTCACGGTGTCGTTGTCCTGCTCGCTGCGCTCAAGGGTCAGCAGGCAGGTGTCGTAGATGTCCGGGTCGTGCTTTTTCAGTTCTTCGAGGAAGCGGCTGGCGCGGAACAGGAACATGCCGCTGTTCCAGTAGTAACCGCCGGACGCAACGTACTCGGTGGCGCGTTTGACGTCTGGTTTCTCGACGAAGTGCGAGACGCGGCTGACGCCTTCGGGCAGCAGCGAATCACCGGTGGACTTGATGTAGCCGTAACCGGTTTCCGGTTTGGTCGCCGGCACGCCGAACAACACCATTTCGCCGTTTTCCGCAGCGACGGTGGCCAAGGCGAGGGCGCGTTGCAGGGCTTTCTGGTCTTCCAGCACGTGGTCGGCCGGCAGCACCAGCATCAGTTCGTCGCGACCTTCATTGACCAGCATCATCGCAGTCAGCGCCACGGCCGGCGCGGTGTTGCGGCCGAACGGTTCCATCAGGATGCGCTGGCATTCCAGCTTACGATTGGCCAACTGCTCGTTGACGATGAAGCGGTGATCCTTGTTGCAGACCACGATCGGGGTGTCCATGCCTTCGAACACCAGGCGCTCGAGGGTCTGCTGGAACAGGGTGTGTTCGCCGGTCAGGGCGAGGAATTGCTTAGGGAACTGCTTACGCGAAAGCGGCCAAAGACGTGAACCGCTACCACCTGACAAGATCACCGGAATCATATTGTTTACTCCATAAAATCGATTGGTTAGAGGCACGAACGCTGTGTCGTTTCACTCTTGTTTTTGTTTCGTACCGAGAGGCGGTCACATGTAGGAGCTGCCGAAGGCTGCGATCTGTTGATCTTGATCCTGAGAAAAATCAAAAGATCGCAGCCTCGTTTCACTCGACAGCTCCTACACGGATCAGCGTCTCCTCGGGAAATGGGTTAGCGAGTCGATACCGGGCGTTTTACCCAGACTGGCGACAGGCTGCTGCCGCTGCCGGTGACGTACAGCACCGCCGCTTCGCCGCGCTCAAGGGCGACCGGTTTTACGTCGCCGACTTTCTTGTCACCTTCGTACAGCGCCAGGCTGACTTTCACCGGGTTGATTTCCCGTTCGCCACGGCCCTTGGCGGCCACGTTCGGCACCACGTCGGTCTTGCCGTCGGCGGTCTTCAGGGTCAGCGGCTTGTCGCTGAGGTTCTGCACGCGCACCAGGGATTTCTGCTTGTTCTTGAACGGTGGCTCTTCGATCAGTTGCGGCGCGCCGGAAGCGTTGTTGACCAGGGTGTAGTAGTGGTCACCGGCGAGTTTCACCGGCAGGGTCTGGCTGCCGACCTTGGCACTGTAATCACCGCCCGGCATGAAGCTGAAGTCGCTGCTGGCCAGTGGCGCAACGTCGCTCAGGTTGGTGCTGCCGACGGTGGCGCTGACTTCAGCGTTGCTGGCGTTGTAGACACGCACAAAGGTCGAACCTTTCGGTGCAGTCGGGCCATAAAGTGCGGCGTCACCACCGGCGAAAGCTTGAGCCGACAGCACGCTCAAACCTGCAACCAGTGCAATGCGTTTTGCGAGACGACGAGGAGTAGTAGTGAAAGTCATGGTGTACCTCTCTTTCAGTTTTGCGCCCGATCGGGCGTCTCGGATTTAGTGTTGATTGCTACGTTTTGTTGGCGCGCGCCGGCTTGTTTAAGCTCTGCGACCCACTGCGGGTCGGCGTCGCCGATTTCGTTGTTCACAGGCAGATATCGTTCAGGAAACTCCCAGATCAGCACCTGTGGCGGGCTGTTCTTGAAGTCATCGCTTTTCAGGTAGCTGAGCATTGGCAGGATCGGGCCGTGGCCGTCTTCGGCGTAGCTCACCACGTCGCTGTGCAGCGCTTGTTTCAGGGCACCGACGAAGTTCCAGTTAGGGTTGGCGCTGTAGCTGGTGCCGACCAGTGCCACCGGCACTTCATTGCTGGCGAACAGCGCGTCGTCACCGGCAGGCTGATCGCCAGCCGCGACGGTGTTGCGCTTTTGCAGCGGCTCTTGTGCCGGCATCAGGTTTTCAAACAGCGGATCGAGCGGCAGGAACAGACGCAGATCGCCCTTGTGAGTGACCTTCTCCGCCGGCGTGGTGACGAAGCGTTGCGGCTCGCCGCTCAGCGGGAACTTGTCGGCGATGGTTTTCGCCAGGGTGTTGGCGGCAATCTCGGCGCCTTCCGGCGTCCAGTGCGTGTCGGTGCGCAGGAACACTTGCTGACCACTTTGCTTGGCCTGCTGGAACGGCTTGAGCAGGTCAGGGGCGAGGATCTTGTCGGCGGCTACACGAGCATGGAAATCCTGATAGAGATTTTCGTGGATGCTCGCCGGTTTTACTTCACCCAGATGCTCCGGGTACAGACGAACTTTGGCCGGCACGATTGCCATCACCAGTTTCACGCCTTTCGCTTTCAGGGTCTGGCGCACGCCTTCAACCAGCGCGTAGTTGCCTTGCAGGTTCAGCTCTTCGTTGACGATCGGGTTGAATTCCTCATCGCTGTACAACCACTGATCGCGACCGAGCACCACGCCCGGACGACCTTCGTTGAACAGTTTGAAATCCAGCGCGGCCCAGAGGTTGGTGCCCAGACGCTTGATCGGGAATTCATCGTCGTAGTGCGTTTCCACAGCCTTGGTCCAGCGACCGTTGAGCACCGTCGCCTCGGCATTGGTGCTGAAGCCGAAGAAGCTGCGAACCGACCACACACCGAGGACCAACAGGGTCACCAGGAACAGGGCGATGTAGAAGATGCGTAATGAGCGGGTCATGTCAGATCCCTCAGAACTGGAAGTAAAGGAACGGCGAGAAGCTTTGCGCCGAGAGTTTGAGAATCGAGGCGATGAACAGCAGCAGGATCAGACCGCGCATCACGTAGCGCGACCAGTCCGCGCTCCAGTAGGCCGGTTGCACCTGGGCTTCGACGCCGACGGTGTAGCCAGGTTCGTGGATGCTCGCCGGGTTTTCGCCAGGCGCGGCTTTGATCATTCCCGGAGTCGCAGTGGCAGGGCCGTTGGCCTCGACGTTGACTTCAGGTTTGGTTTTGGCTGGCGGTTGATTGGTGTACAGATCGCGCAGGCCGAAGAACGCCAGCGTCACGTACGCCACAACCAGAGTTGCCACTTGCAGACCGGTGAGGCTGGCCTGATTGAGTTCCGACAACGACCATTCACCGAAGCTGAACATCGCGCCGTACATGCGACCGGCAACGTGCAGGTTCTCGGCGCGGAAGATCACCCAGCCCATCACCACGAGCAGGAAGGTCAGCGCCCAGCGGATCGGATTGAGGCTGCGTGGCGAGGTGTTCAGGCCCAGCGCTTTTTCAATCGCCAGCCACATGCCGTGCCAGGCGCCCCAGACGATGTAAGTGATGTTCGCGCCGTGCCACAGACCACCGAGGAGCATGGTCAGGAACAGGTTGCGATAGGTCATCAGCGTGCCTTTACGGTTACCGCCGAGGGTGATGTACAGGTAGTCACGCAGCCAGGTCGACAGGCTGATGTGCCAGCGGCGCCAGAACTCGGTGATCGACTGGCTGATGTACGGCTGTTTGAAGTTTTCCATGAAGCGGAAACCCATCATCAAGCCCAGACCAATGGCCATGTCGCTGTAACCGGAGAAGTCGAAATACAGCTGCGCGGTGTAGGCCAGTGCGCCAAGCCACGCGTCACCGGTGGTCGGGTTTTGCAGGGCGAAGCAATGGTCAGCGACCACCGCTAGGGTGTCTGCGATGAAGACTTTTTTGATGAAACCCTGCATGAACCGCGTGCAGCCCTCGGAGAACTTATCGAGGGTGTGCGTGCGGTTGTTGAACTGGTCGGCGAGGTCGCGGAAACGCAACACCGGGCCGGCAATCAAGTGCGGAAAAATCGCTACGAACGCTGCGAAGTCGATCAGGTTGCGCGTGGCCGGGGTGTCGCCGCGATACACGTCGATGATGTAGCTGATCGACTCGAAGATGTAGAACGAGATACCGATCGGCAGCAGTACGTGGGTGAGGATGAACGGCGACAGACCGACCGAGGTCATCATCGCGTTGATGCTGTCGACGCCGAAGTTGGCGTACTTGAAGTAGCCGAGGATGCACAAATCGACTGCGACACCGAGCAACAGCCAGCGCTGCGCCGGTTTGGTTCGCACGCCAGCGGCACCGACTTTGAGGCCGATCCAGTAGTTCCACAGCGTGACGGCGGCGAACAGCGCGAGGAAGTCCACACGCCACCAGGCGTAGAACACGTAGCTGGCAATCAGCAGCAGCAGGTTGCGATAGCGTTGCCCGCTCAAGTAGTACAAGCCGAGAAAGATCGGCAAGAACAGAAACAGGAACACGTTGGATGAAAATACCATCCCGATCTCTCCATGTTTGAACCAACAGTCAAGGGCCAAAGCCCCCCCAAACCCCCCACGAAAAACCGGCGGGCCAACTCAAATTCGATGCCCCCTGTAGGAGCTGCCGAAGGCTGCGATCTTTTGATCTTGATCTTCAAAGGCCAGATCAAAAGATCGCAGCGTTCGGCAGCTCCTACAGGGTTGTGGTCTTACGAGCCTTTGTTGCCCTTTTCATGGGACGGGTCGTAGACCTTGGTCAGGTCGCCGCCGAGCCGGAAGGTCTTGAACGGCTGCATGCCGCGCTTCTTCTCGATGACATCCGGCGCACAGGTGTAGAGCGTGCAGAACGGTTCGAGCCAGGCGAATTTCATGTCCTCTTTCAAGTCGGTCATGTCCTGCTCTTTGCCGTTCTTCTTCTCGAATTCATCCGGGTCTTTCACCCCCGACAACACCCGATCACCCAGACGCTTCAGCGCACCGTTGTTTTCCTGACGCAAATCAACCCCGTTGACCTGGGCGAAACTGGCGATCATCGCCAGCGGCGGCAGCGCGTAGTTGTGGTAGGCGAGGGCGCGTTGCTGGCGCTTGAGTTCGTTCGGCAGGTAACCGTCGGCATCGACCTGATTGGCGCCGACCTTGTATTCCTTCACCGCCCAGTCAAACAGGTCGCGGCGGTTGGTCGCGACCGAGGTTGCCATCACCGACCATGCGGCCCAGTAGGAATGGTTGTTGGTTTTTTCCAGCGGCAGGTTGTCCCAATCGCTGACCACCTGATCGGCCATTTTGCTGAACCATGCTTCGATCACCTGCGCTTCCTGCTGATGCTGCGCCAGCGGATGCGAGTCGGAGAATTTCAGGCGAATGTACGAAGAGGCCATGCTGCCCAACGCCCATTTGCGCATCGACTTGCCGGTGTGGTTGAAGTCTTTCGACATCAACGCATCGGCCTTGGCCCACGCGGTCAGCCAGTTCAGCGTGCAATCGAGTTGCTCCGGACGACCGTCGCGCATGAACTGCATCACCCGTTTGGCGGTGCCGCGTTCCAGCGTGGTGATGTCTTTGGTGGTGTCGCGGAAGGCTTTTTCCGACTGCACGTTCAGCGTCGAACGCGCCTTGTCCGAGCCTTCGTATTTGCTGCGAAATTGCAGCGGCCCGGTGTACGGCGCCGGCATCGCATCGCAGCCTTCGCTGTTATCGCCAGTCTTGAATTTATCCACAGGCGCGAAATAGCCCTGGGGTGGACGCAGTGGCGCGGCGGCCTGAGTCGCCCCGGCGAACATCGCCAGGCTCAACAGCGTCGGTGCCAACAGATTTTTGAGTTTCGGAGTTCGCATAGCAGACCTCATTGCCCGACCTGAGCGGTTTGTGGCCCAGCGCCCGGGAATACGTTGCGTTTGCAGATTTTCGCTTCGACTTTTTGTGGCGCGGTGCCCGCTTCCGGGCCTTGGACTTCGACCGCCAGCAGGTTCTGCGTGGCCCAGTCTTCGTCCGTGCGCAACTCAAAGGCGAAACGACCGTCGGTGTCGGAGGTTTCCGGTTTCTCGATCTTGATGTCCTCGTGGCGACCGTTCATGTACCAGAGGGTGGCTTGCAGGGTTTTCACCGAAGGGTCGGCGAAGCGGATGTCGACCTGATGGCTGCTGTTCTGCAGGTTCAGGTTCTTGCTGTTGACCAGCAGTTCTTGTTTGCCGCCCGGCTTGAGCGTGGTGCTCGCGGACATTTGCGCGTCTTTGCCTTCGCAGCCGTTGTCGAGAAGAGACATCATCTGGCGATAGATGGTTTCCTGGTCGAGGCGGTACAGCGGCGAGAATTCCCAGATGAGAATTTTCGGCGGGGTCTTCTGGAATTCGTCGCTGCCCAGGTACTGCAACATCGAACCTTCCAGACCGCCGCCAGGGAAGGCGACGTTGAGAATGTCGGCGCCGATGGCTTCTTCGAGGAAGCCGGCGAAGTTGTAGTTCTTGCCGCTGTGCGAAGTACCGACGAGGGTGATTTGCGGATTGCCGGAATCACCGAACAGGTCGCCATCACCGGCCTCGCCCTTAGGCTCGGTGGTGAACTGATCCATGTACTGGATCGCGTAACTGGTGCCGCAGAGTTGCCCGGCCATGTTGTGCAGGGTGCCGGTCTTGCCCATGCGCCCGGAGCGTTTGGTTTCGAATTCACGCTTGGGCACGTCGGCGAAGGCCGGGATCTGCTTGACCTTCTCGGCGACGATTTTCGCCGTGCGCTGTGCACCGTATGGCGTCCAGTGTTGGTCGCCACGGAAGTAGAAATCGTGGGCGGGCAGGGTGTCCGGCAGCGATTCGTTGGTCAGCGGTGACAGGTCCGGTACGACGTAACCCATCTTGGCGAAACGGCCGAGCATGGTCTTGTAGTTGCCCAGCGCTTTCTCGTAATCGAATGCGGCTTTTTCCTGCGGGTTGAGCTTGTTGCGGTTCACCAGGCCACGGGTTGGCTGGTAAACAATCACCAGCTCGACGCCTTTGGCCTTGAACGCATCGTGCAGCTGTTGCAGGCGTTTGTAGCCGGCCGGGGTGGTGTTGAACTCGGTGCGCAAATCTTCCTGAGTTCGGAACAGCCAGTCGCCTTGTGCCTGCACCAGCGTGGTGAAGTTCTGCTGATAACGCGTGGTGTAGTTCTTCGCGTCATGCGCCGCCGGGCACAGGTTGCAGCACGGTTCGGCGCTGAACTTTGGCGGCGTGGCGGCAGCGCCTTCATCGGCACGGGCGCCGTTGCTGGCCGCGAGAATGCCCACGGTCAGGGCCGACAGGCTGAGTAATTTGATCAAGTGTGGGTGCATAAAATTATCCTCAGTCCTGCATTTCGGTCTGGCGTTCGACAGGGTCGATCAGCACGGCTTTCTGCTGGCGCACCAGCAGGTCGAGAATTTCATCCTGGCGCTCGCCGAGGATGCCGTTGAAGCTGATGCCGCTGGATTTGGTCGGCGCCAGCATCGACACGCGATACAGCTCGACACTCAAAGGCGAATCGATCGACAGCGGGCCGCTGCCATTGGCCGCCAGCTCACCGCCAACCACGATCAGCGACACCTGCGCATCGAACGGATCGAGCTTGATGTCACGGTCGGTGTCGCTCAGATCCTTGATGTGGCCGTAAACGCCGGTCAGGCCGTTGGCCATGGCGACGTTTTCGTAGAGGCGGATGTTCACGCTGTTACGAATACGGATGCCGTGGCGTTTGTTGCTGATGACCTTGTTGCCCCACAGCAAATTGTCGGCGGACTCGTAGAGCGTGATGCCGTCGGTGTGGTTCTTGTAGATCTCGTTGTAAGCAATGATGTTGTTGACGCTGTTCCGGTCGATCACCAGGCCCGAGAGGTGGTTGTCGAAGCTCTTGTTGTTGAAGATGAAGCTGTCGTTGACCTCACGGGAAATAATGATCCCGTGCTTCTTCTTCGTGCGGTGCACAGTGTTCTCGGCAATGATCAGGCCGTGGGAACGGTCGTGCGGGTCGATGCCGTAAACGATGTTGTCTTTGTAGGTGTTGCCCTTGACCACGAAGTCGCGGGTCTCGTAGCAGTAGAAGCCGTACCACATGTCGGAGAACTCGGAGCCGACGATCCAGCCGGTCGGCTCAGGGCGCTTGAGCACCTTGGCCATGTTCGGCGTGTACTGGGAAATACTCACGCCGTACGACTTACTGTTGGCGTAGCCGAAACTGGCCATTTTGCTGTTGACGATGTAGGTCTCGGTGCCGCCCCAGGCGAGCAGGAACGGACGGAATTCCTTCGGCGAACGGAAGGTCGCCGGGCCGTTTTCCTTCTCGCGCCAGCCAGTGATTTTGGTGTCACGCACGAAGAGCTGACCGTCGTTGACCAGGAACGAACCGGCCTCTTGCGACAGGCGCAATTCCTGGGTCTGGCCATCGATTTCGAGGATGCCTTTACGGCCAACCACGATCGGCAGCTTCGACAGGTACACGCCCGGCGAGGTTTCGCTGAAATACTGCTTGGGCAGTTTCTGCGCCAGATCCTTGAGGTTGATGTAGCCGTCGTCGACGAAGATCGCCTGCGGGATGCCGTGCTGACGCACCACCCATTCGGCCATCTTGTTGTCGCCGCCGATGAAGTCCTTCAGCGCGTCTTCCTGCATCATCCGGCGCACGCTGATCTTGCCCGGTTTGCTGCGGACGATCTTCGCCGCAGCGGCTTCGGCGGTGAAGCCGGAAATGTCCGGCAGTTTCGGCGCGGCCAGATTCAGAGCGTCGGTTGGCGCGCTGCTGACGGTGTAGGTCTTGGCCTGTTGCAGTTCTTTGGCCACGGTGGCCGGCTTGGCCGGTTGCGGCGCCGTCGGCTCTGCATTGGCGAAGGCGCCGGCGCTGGCCAGCAGCATCGCGCCGGCCAGCAGGCTGAGTGAGCCTATCCTAGTGCTGATCATGTCGGGCACTCCCTTGGCGGTTTGCATCAGAAGCGCCAGATCACGTCGATGAACGCGCGGTGCATGTACGAATCAACCTGCTTGCCGTAGGCATCGCCCGGTTTGAACACACCGCCACGGAAGCGCACGAGGGCCGAAGGCTCGTCGATCGACTGGCTCAACGCCGCCGGCAACAGGCCTTGCTTGAAGTACTTGGTGACGACCAGATCCATCTCCTGACCCAGATCTTTGTTGCCGTCTTCAAGCGGCAGCGAGGTGCTGGAAAGGATCGCGCCGGTGGCGTCGTCGGTGTTGTTTTCCACGGCGTTGATGCCGTTGCTGCCGACCGGCTTGTTGCCGTCGACACGCCAGAACTTGTGGTAAATCAGGCTGGCGTCGTACTCGTCGTTGACCATCCACGAACCGAACAGCGTGGCGGTCTGCATGTTGTTCATTTCGCCACGGAACGCTTCGCCGAAACGGTGAACCCGCGAGCGCGTACCGGTGTAGTTGGAGCGGTTGCTCTCCAGACCATTCTGTTCGTAATCGGCGCTGGCGCGGGCATAGGCACCGCCGACTTGCCATTGCGGATCAAGGCGCAGGCGTACACCGATGTCGGTGGCCCAGCCGTTGACGTCATCGCTGCGCTTGGCTTGTGCCGGGCGCGAACCATCGGCGTTCAGCGCGTTGACCGTGTCGCGGTCGCCGCTCATGCCGGTGATGCTGCCCCAGTAGTTGACGGTGTTGGTGTTGCGCCAGTTGTAGGCGTCGCTGTCGGCGGTCAGGCCGAGCCAGCTGATGTCGCCGTTCTCGGTTTTATCCAGCGAATCACGCGGGACACCCGGCTCGGCGTAATCGAGTTTGCCGTCGTCGTGGGTATGGTGACCACGAATGCCGACCCACTGGCCCGGCGTCCACTGGTAAGCGGCGTCGGCGTAGGCGTGCAGGCGATCCTTGTCTTTCGGCGCCAGCTCTTTCAAGTCGGTGCGGTATTCGCTGAAGCGTTCGGCGACACCAGCGTTGGCACGCAACAGGGTGGTGTCGAAGGTCCAGTTCAGCGCTTCGATGTTGGTGTCGCGCCATTGGCCGTCGTCATTGCGCAGGCGCTGGCGACCGAACTTGAGCATCTCGCCCGGGTATGGCGTGAGGCCGCTGTAGCCGACCCAGAACTCGCGCATCGCCAGGTAGTTTTTCTTGGTTTTGCGATCGCCGTTGTCGGTGGCTTGTTCACCGTCGGATTGTTGCAGGGTGTCGGTTTCGATGATGTCGGTCGAGGTCACGGCCTGGCCCATGGCGTAGGCGCTCCACGCGCCGCTTTCGCCGTAGATCCACGGACGCAGGTCGAGGCCGACGCCGTTGACATCGCCGCCGCTGGCGGTGCCGAGGTCGCGGTCGTCTTCGGACTGGCCGGTGACTTTCACTTCGAGGCCGAAGTTCTTGGTTTCAGTCATCGCGGCCAGTGTCGGGCAAGACCAGATCAGCGCGAAAGTGAGGCCAATGCCGGCCTTCACGAATGGATTCAACTTCATAATTTTTCCTCGCCGTCTTCTTCTTGCAGGGCGTGCAGTTGCAGCGTGTTCTGGTTCAGAGCGCCACGGCTGGCTTGCTCCTGTTGCAGCAGGCGTTGGGCTTCGGCCAGACGCTCGGGCGGCAATTGCGCGGCGAGAGTGGTCGCCAGCTCATCGGCTTGCGGGGTGTTTTGCACCTTGGCCAATTGGCTGAAGACATAGGCGTTGACCGGGTCGGGCTGGGTGCCCTTGCCTTGGGAGAACAGTTGGGCGATGGCGAAATCGGCGCTGTTCTGGCCGTTGCGCGCAGCGGTCAGCAAGTGGTCGAGAGCCTTCTGCGGATAGACCTTGCCGAGGTAGCCACGGCGATAGATCTGGCCGAGGTAGTAGTCGGCGGCGACTTCACGGCCAACGGCTTTCTGGAAATGTTCTTCAGCGACTTTGGCGTCAGCCGGGACCATTTTCCCCTCGTAGTAGAGCTTGCCCAGCAACAGTTCTGCGCGCGGCTGGTCAGCGGCGCGGCCGTTGTCGAGGTACTTCATCATCTGGTCGACGTCGCCCAGTTCCGGATAGTCGTAAAGCAATTGCGCGAGGGTCACCCACGACGCCGGGTAGCCTGGAGCGATCGGCTCAAGCAATGACTGCGCGGTTTTTTCGTCGGGCTTGCCCAAGGTCGAATCGGCCAACACACGGGCCACCGAATCGACGCGCTGCGCGGTGACGGTGCCACGGCTGTAACCGGCCTGCATCTGCTTGATCAACTCGGCTTGCTGTTCTGGCTGGGCACGTTTCTGATAGACCGTGGCTAGTTCGACGTAGCAAATATCGGTGGTGTTGAGCGCGGTTTTGCAGATTTTTTCCACGTCATCCAGGTGCTGGTCGTAGGTGCCTTGGGTGCGATACAGCAGCACCTGCGCCAGACCCGCTTCCGGGTAACCAGATTTGCGCCACTGATCGATCTGCTGCTGAGCGTTGATGTTGGGGAAGCTGTGCGGGTATTGCAGGTACAGCATCGCCAGCGGGATCAACGTGTTGCCTTCGCCATTGGCGGCGGCTTTTTTCAGCAGGCTTTCGGCTTCCTGATGCTCGGCTTCGGTGGAACCCGGTTTGGCCACCAGTAGGCGACCAAGACGCGCCTGAGCACGCGGCGAAACACTGGCAGCGGCGCGGTAAGTCGCTTCGGCCTGTTTCATTTGCTCAGGGTCGCGGCTGTCGACCTGGATATCGGCGAGGCCGACTTGCGCTTCGCTGTAACCCAGATCGGCCAGTTGCTGATAATTCTGCGCAGCGGTGGCGGTGTCGCCGCGCTTGAGCGCTTCGTTGGCCAGACGCTGATCGGGCAGGCCGGCGCAACCGGCCAGACTCACTGCCAGCGCCAAGGCACACACCGTCCCCATGTAGGAGTGAGCCTGCTCGCGATTCAGGCAACTCGGTACATCAGACAAACCGCGGCGCTCCCATCGCGAGCAGGCTCGCTCCCACAGGGTCAGCGGTGTGTTGAAGATATGAGTAGTCACAGGCATGTCCTCGACTTAAAGACCGGCAGCCATGGCTTTGTCGATCAGCCAGTTCAGGTTCGGGCCACGGTCGCTGTTCACTTCCACCGGGCGGCCGGCGAGGCTGCTGTCGAGCGGCTCGTCAGGCTTGATCTGCACGCGGATGTCGGAGGACAGGTCTTCGCTTTTCAGGCTGGTGCTGCTGACGATCTTGCCGGTGCGGGTCTTGTCCTCGCCGGCGATCTGGAAGCTCACCGGCGTACCCGGACGCACGTCGCCGAACTGGCGATAGGAGAAGCGCGCATCAACGTTGGCCAAGGTGTTGCGCGGCACCAGTTGGAAAATCACGTCGCCCTTGCTCGCGTATTGACCGTCAGCCACCAGTTGCTGGGCCACGGTGCAATCGCACGGCGAGGTCAGGGTGCCGGTCATTTGCTTGCCGAACAGCTCTTCAACCTTGGCCGGGGACAGCTGATCTTCTTCCAGATGGCCCTTGAGCACGTCGAGCATGCTGGTGCTGAAGGTTGCCAGTGGCGCGCCTTTCGCTGCCACGCCGTCGGACTTGACCAGGCTCTGCACGGTGCCGTCGCGCGGCATGGTGATGTTCATCCCCGGCACGCTGACGAGGCCAGCCTGCGCGTGGCTGACGAAGTACATGCCGTACACCGATTTGAAAATGAAGCCCGCCGCGACCAGACCGACCGCGAAGATACCGGCGCTGAAGGTCACGGCCTTCAAACGACCGAACGGGGTCATGCCGGAGCCGCCGTCCTTGACCTTGCGCGCCTTGGTGAAGTTGTCGCGCTGCAGGGTCGCCAGCACTTCGCCGATGCTGACGATGTCGCCGGCCAGGTGCGAAGTGATCAAGTGGCGCAGGGTGGAAATGTCCTGTTGTTCCAGGTTCTGGAACTGGCAGCCGACGCGGCCGGTCGCGCGGTCGTAGGAACGCACTTGCAGTTCAACGTCCATCGCCAGGCCGAGGTTGTCGATGACGAATTGCAGACGCGCCTTGTACACCTCGCCGATGGTCAGCGGCATTTGCCCGGCGTTGAACGCCAGACCACCGGCGGACAGGTCGAGCACCCGCGCTTCTACCGGTGTCCGGTCGGGACCGAAGAAGCGCAGCTTGGCCGGGATTTTCACACGGGCGTGTTGGCGCTGGGCTTCGGATTCATGCACTACGTTGGCGTTGACGGCGGTATTCATAGGGGCGATTTCCTTGTTAATTCAATAGGGGCGGGTCAGACCATCATCAGCAGCACGGCGACAAAAATGCTGCCGGCGGAGAAGGTCATGGTCCGAGACGACCAGGTGTTGAACCAACGTTGAAAGCTGGCGAGATCACGGGTCAGGGATGTGGGTTGGCGCGTCCAGGATTGTTGGTCGAGGCGGAAGAACACGTAGATCTTCACCAGCGCGCCGACGATCTGGTTGTAATAAAGAATCGCTGGGTAAGCCGGGCCGATCCGGTGACCGGAGCACGACAGCAGCAGGGTCAGGATCAGGCGGGTGATGCCGATCCACAGCAGGTAAACGAGGATGAACGCGGTGCCGTATTTGAAGCTGGCGATGATCGCCACGGTCAGGCCGAGCAGCGACGTCCACATCGATACGCGTTGATCGAACAGCACCACCGAGGTGAAGGCGCCGAGGCGTTTTACACCCAGGCCCAAAGCTCGCGAGTTCTGGCGCAGGTTGTTGCCGTACCAGCGGAACATCAGTTTGCGGCTGGCCTTGATGAAGCTCTTTTCCGGCGGGTGTTCAACGGTGTTGATCGCTGCGTCAGGCACGTAGAAGGTGTCGTAGCCGAGGCGCATCAGGCTGAACCAGCTCGACTTGTCGTCGCCGGTCAAAAACTTGAAACGGCCCAGACGCCAGTGTTGCAGCGAGTCGCTCTCAACGTCGGCGATGAATTCCGGGTTGGTGACCACAGACGCTTTGAATACCGACATACGCCCGGTCATGGTCAGTACGCGCTTGGACAGGGCCATCGAGCACATGTTGATGTGGCGCTGGGCGAAACGCAGCTTGTGCCATTCGCTCATGATGTAGCCGCCGCGCACTTCGCAGAATTCGTTGGTGGTCAGGCCGCCGACGTTGCCGAACAGCTGGAACCACGGCACGGTCTTGCGCACGGTGCCTTCGCCGAGCACGGTGTCGCCATCGATCACGGCGACGACTGCACGGTCGTCAGGCAGGTGACGGGAGATCGCGCGGAAACCATAGGCCAGGCCATCACGTTTGCCGGTGCCGGGAATGCGCACGAAGTCGAGCTTGACGCGCTCTGGCGGATTCATCCGTGCCCACAGCGCCTTGACCAGCAGCTCATCGGACATTTCCACGATCGAGCAGACCACAGTGGTCGGCAGTTCGCAGTCGATGGCTTCGCGGATCACCGAGCTGTAGACCTGCGCGGTGGTCAGCGCGTCGATACGAAAACTGGTGACCATCAGGAACACATGCGACGGGTCCGCCGCTTTACCCAGCTTGCGCACTTTGCGGCGCAGGTGCGGGTAAACGATGTAGAGGAAAATCATGCCGCGCACAAAGTGCGTTGCACCCATCGAATAGCGCCAGATACCCACGGCGCCAATCAGGAAAATGAAGTCCTTCGACTCGGAGTCGAATGTGGACGTGGGCAGCATCAAGGCCATGCCCATCAACAAACTTAGGTAAAACAGCCAACCGGCGGCCTGAAGTAGGCCGTGTTTTAGCCTGTGCATAATCTGCATCCGTCTCTATCTCGGGGCGGGCCCGATGGGGTTAAGGCAGGCTTACAAAAACTTGCAAGGACATGTAGGAGCTGCCGAAGGCTGCGATCTTTTGATCTTTTCCGGTTCACTCGGAACTCAAATGTTGCCGGTAAAGATCGCAGCCTCGTTTCACTCGACAGCTCCTACATTTGGGTTCTGTCGCACGGCGTCGCGAGGGCGGCGCCGTGCAACGTCTGCCTTACCAGCAGATACCTTCGGTACGAGTACCGGCGTCGGTGGCCTTGGCCATGAAGCCGACCAGGTCGATGACCTGTTTGCCATGCGGCGCTTGTTGCGCCAGCGCACGGAATTTCTCGTCACGGTTGCCGAGGATGATCACGTCGGAGTTGTCGATCACCGAATCGAAGTCCGCGTTGAGCAGGGACGATACGTGCGGGATTTTCGACTCGATGTAGTCTTTGTTCGCGCCATGAACACGGGCGTACTCGACGTTGCTGTCGTAGATGCTCAGGTCGTAACCCTTGCCGATCAGCATCTCGGCCAGCTCGACCAGCGGGCTTTCGCGCAGGTCGTCGGTGCCGGCCTTGAAGCTCAAGCCGAGCAGGGCGACTTTGCGTTTGTCGTGGCTTTCAACGATGTCGAAGGCGTTCTGCACTTGCGATTCGTTACTGCGCATCAGCGAGTTGAGCAGCGGCGCTTCGACGTCCAGGGAACCGGCGCGGTAGGTCAGGGCGCGCACGTCTTTCGGCAGGCACGAACCGCCGAAGGCGAAGCCCGGGCGCATGTAGTACTGGGACAGGTTGAGGGTCTTGTCCTGGCAGACCACTTCCATCACTTCACGGCCATCGACGCCGACCGCTTTGGCGATGTTGCCGATCTCGTTGGCGAAGGTCACTTTGGTCGCGTGCCAGACGTTGCAGGTGTACTTGATCATCTCGGCGACAGCGATGTCCTTGCGGATGATCGGTGCGTCGAGTTCTTCGTACAGCGATTGCAGAACGTCGCCCGAAGCCTTGTCGAATTCGCCGATGACGGTCATCGGTGGCAGGTCGTAGTCGGCGATGGCGGTGGATTCACGCAGGAACTCAGGGTTGACCGCAACGCCGAAGTCGACGCCAGCCTTTTTGCCGGAGCAGTCTTCGAGAATCGGGATCACCACGTTGGCAACAGTGCCCGGCAATACGGTGCTGCGTACAACGATGGTGTGGCGGGTGGTTTTTTCACGCAGAACAAAACCGATCTCGCGGCACACCGCTTCGATGTAGTTCAGTTCGAGGTCGCCGTTCTTTTTGCTCGGCGTACCGACGCAGATCATCGACAGGTCAGTGTCACGAATCGCTTCGGCGAAGTTGGTCGTGCCACGCAGACGACCGGTCTGGATACCCTGTTGCAGAAGTTCGCCCAGGCCCGGTTCAACAATGGGGGATTTGCCAGCGTTGATCATGTCGATCTTGTCTTTGGCAACATCGACGCCAACCACGTCATGGCCCCGTGCAGACAGGCAACCGGCACATACTGCGCCAACGTAACCCAAACCAAATATGCTGATGCGCATCGCAATTACCTCTGTATATATCAGGCCTTAGAAGGCCGGAGTTAATGGTGTTCAGCGTTCACTAGTGCACTCGAAAGTGCGGCTTACAGGCGCCACAATGCCGTGTGCAGGCATACAAAGTTCCGAGTGTCTAAATAAGTGCACTCAAGATGTGCGCAACCAGGCCTTATAGTTATGACTTGCCCTGTTATGCAGCGGATCTTCTTTCTGGAAGACTCTGGTGCATTCGTCTTGCGCGCTCGATGTCAGGCGAGAAGCCCGTAGATCAAGCGGTCTGGTGCTCAGGCGAGCACGTTTATAGGGGCGCGGCCATGGCCTTGCAGGGGATATTAATGCTGCGTATCTCCTGTCCTTCGTTTGTTTTGAGACTAGTTAGTCATCTAGGCAAGTTGCTGTGACAACTTGGTTACATGGCTATCTGCTCCGCGTAAGTTATCTCGTACAAACTCGGCGAGAATCGTTACCGGTGGTATGAACTACGCATTTGGACATAGTTCCAGTCCGCTCATCGCGCCATCTGAAATTTTTTGAAATATTGGCAAAGATGGCACTGGTCTCAATTTGATAGCACTTTCCGTTTCGCCCTTTATTGATAGGGGCATAATCGCGCTAGATAGTTTTGTGCCACTACTGTGAAAAAAGTTAGGTGCCACTACTGAAAAAAATGATCAGTGTCGAGTGAAACTAAAATTAGAAAAGGCAGGGATTATTTTTTGGCGCCATAAAAATGGCGAAACAAGGCGGGGAATTTTTGACAGCGTGCAGGCTGCACGACTCTTGATAGAAAGAGTCGTGCAATAGGCATGCTTTATTCGGGGGCGTGGTCGCGCAGAAAGACCAGATTGTCGGGTTTCGATTGTTCGGCGCTGTAGCGATAACCCTGCACATCGAACTGCTTGAGCTGGGCCGGATCGTTGATCTTTTCCTGAATCACAAAGCGGCTCATCAGGCCACGCGCTTTCTTCGCGTAGAAACTGATGATCTTGTACTGGCCGTTCTTCTGATCCTTGAACTCGGTATTGATGATCCGCGCGTTCAGGGCGGTGCGTTTGACGGCCGAGAAGTATTCGTTGGACGCCAGGTTGAGCAGCACGTCGTCGCCCTGATCGGCCAGCGCTTCATTCAGCCATTCGCTGATGCGCGTGCCCCAGAAGGCGTACAGGTCTTTGCCACGGGCGTTGGCCAGTTTGGTGCCCATTTCCAGGCGATACGGTTGCATCAGGTCGAGCGGGCGCAGCAGGCCATAAAGGCCGGAGAGCATGCGCAGGTGTTTTTGCGCGTAGTCGAAATCGGCTTCGCTGAAGGATTGCGCATCGAGGCCGGTGTAGACGTCGCCCTTGAAGGCGAGCAGCGCTTGCTTGGCGTTTTCCGGAGTGAACGCGGGCGTCCAGCTGCCGAAACGCGCGGCGTTGAGGCCGCCGATCTTGTCGGACACGTGCATCAGCTCACTGATCTGCGCCGGGGTCAGGTCGCGCAATTGCTGGATCAGTTCCTGGGAATGGTCAAGGTATTGCGGCTGGGTGAAGCGCTGGGTCGCCGGCGGTGTTTCGTAATCGAGGGTCTTGGCGGGGGAAATCACCATCAGCATGAAGTCGTCTCCTTTAATCGTGGGGGCGATTCTAGGGGGTTGTCCGAGTTGACTCCAGCTATGAGCGTGATAGGTGATCGACGGCTTGGCGCATTCCCTGTAGGAGTGAGCCTGCTCGCGATAGCAATAGATCAGTCACCACCCTGTTGAATGTCAGACCGCTATCGCGAGCAGGCTCACTCCTACAGGGATCAGCGTCGTGTCTTATCAGCTATAGTGCCGCGCGGGTTTTGTTATGGAGACATCCCTTTGCGCATTGTTCTTTTATTCACCGCGTGGCTGTTGAGCTTCGGTGCCGTCGCGGCGCCAGGCGATATTGCGACGCTGGATCGCAGCACCTGGCCGGAGCAACTGACCAGCCCGACCCTGTTCGACGTCGCCTCGCGGGCGGAAATCCTCATGTTCGCCCGTGGCCTGCTCGGTACCGAATCGATGGACGAGGCCGCCCTGGCGAAGCGTCTGGGGTTGCGCACGGTCAATATCGATGCGGTCAACAGTCTGCGCCAACGCCTCTGGCAGCGCCTGTTGGCTAACTATAACTACGCCCAGCAAAGCTGCGATCAGGATGCCTCGTTCTGCTTCCTCGTCGAAGACCTGCCGACCCTGCGTGAGCAGGCCGCCAAGTTCGTGGTCAGCGATGACAGCTATTACACCAAGTGGGCCGAACCTAGCCGGATCTTTCATCTGCAGTATCTGGATGAGTTGATGCGCAAGGCTGCACTGTCGCCGCAGACCAGCAATGAATTCGATCATTTCGGCGACTACGAACGTAATGGTGACGAGATGCACGATCGGCTGTTTCTGCTGACGTTCGACAGCGCCGCCAATGCGCAACCGGATAATACCGGCTGGCTGGCCGAGTACCTGCGCAAGTCGAACCTGAGCGCTACGTTTTTCGGCTTGGGCAAGGATATTCAGGCGCGGTTGGCCGAGCGTTCGGTGAGCAGCCTGCAAGCAGCATTCTCGCAAATGTGCGTCGGCGTGCAGGGTTGGGAGTTCCGGTCCCACAGCCACTGGCAGGACTGGCAGGATTCGGTGCGGCGTAGCGCTGATCTGGTCAGGAACAAGTTGCCGGAAAACTACGTGCCGCTGTTCCGTCCGCCGGATGGCCAGCGCCGCAGTGACGCGCAAGACTTCTTCAACAGCCAGGGCCTGCAAGTGGCGCTGTGGGACATCGATGCCCAGGACGGCGCCGGCAAGCTCAAGGGCGCAGCGAGCGCGCAACGGGTGCTGACCTTGATGTTGTTGTGGCGCCACGGGGTGATCAATTTCAACGTCAAGCAGGACGCGGTGAAGACCTCGATGCCGTGGCTGCTGACGCAAACGGCGCAAAGCGGTATCGGTTGGGAGGACTGTCAGGACGCGTTTCGCTGAGAAACGGCAGAAGCCCGGAAACATTGGGCTTGGGGCGAATTTTTCAGAGGATTCGATGCAGGCGGACTTCCGACTCTAACGGTGTCGACGGAGTCCGCCAAGGGCTTTTCGTCACTTTGCAAAATAAACTTAAAAAAACCGTCAAAGTACTTTTTTATGTCATCGGTTTTGGAGTATTACGAAGACAGACCGCCGAAACCTGCAACACAGGTGGCGTCTTCCAAGACCCGTTTGTTTGCAGTCACTTGAATCTCCGCAGGTGAGATTTCGGCAGTCACTTCGAGGCGCAGCACCGCCCAGGTATTGCGTCTACTGGCTCTGACAAAGGTGACCGAGTATGGATGATCACGGACGTAGCCCTTCCTCCAACCAGCCAATCCTTTATGTACTCGATACCAACGTATTGATTCACGATCCAAACGCCCTGCTGAATTTTGAAGAACACCACGTCGCGATCCCGATGACCGTGCTTGAAGAGCTGGACAAGCTCAAGAGCGGGCATCACAGCGTGGCCGCTGAATGCCGTCAGGCCATCCGGCTGATCGACAAGACCCTGGGCGATGCGTCCCCGGAAGATGTCGAACTGGGTGTGCCGATCCAGCGCGGCAAGGGTGGGCCGAAGGGCTTGCTGTCAATTCTGATGAGCAAGCAGGCCGAATCGAACCTGATTCTGCCCGAGCACCTGAACGACAACAAAATCATCAACCAACTGATCGACCTGCACACCCGCGAGCCGAAAAAACCGGTGGTGCTGGTTACCAAAGACATCAACATGCGCCTGAAGGCGCGCGCCTGCGGTATCGCCTCCGAGGACTACAGCACCGACCAACTTGTCGACGACGTGTCGCTGCTGCCCAACGGCTACCACAACATGACCGGCTCCTTCTGGGACCGCGTGAGCAAGGTCGAAACCCGCCAGGATCACGGCCGCACCTGGCACCAGGTGCAACTGATCGACAACTTGCCGGCGGTGCACATCAACGAGTTCATCATTGATGAACAGGGCTTCGTCGGCTGGATCAAGGAGATTGAAGAAGACCGTTTGCTGATTCTCGACCTGCATCAGGAACCGTTGCTGCATCAGGAAGCGTGGGGGCTGAAACCGCGCGACATTTATCAAAGTCTGGCGCTGTACGCGCTGCTCGATCCGGACATTCATCTGGTCAACCTGTCGGGTGCGGCAGGTTCCGGTAAAACCATTCTGGCGCTGGCCGCTGCGATCGAGCAGACCATGGTCAGCAAACGTTATCGCCGCATCATTGCCACCCGCAGCGTGCAGGGTCTGGATCAGGAGATCGGTTTCCTGCCCGGCACCGAAGCGGAAAAAATGGAGCCGTGGCTGGGCGCCATCACCGACAACCTCGAAGCCTTGCACATGGATGACGAAAACACCCATGGCAGCGTCGACTACATCCTCAGCAAAGTGCCGTTGCAGTTCAAATCACTCAACTACATTCGCGGCCGCAGCTTCCAGCAAAGCCTGATTCTGATCGACGAATGCCAGAACCTCACGCCGCACCAGATGAAAACCATCATCACCCGTGCCGGCGCCGGTTCGAAAGTGGTGTGCCTGGGCAACCTCGCACAGATCGACACCCCTTACCTGTCCGCGACCAGCTCCGGGCTGACCTACCTGACCGAACGCTTCAAGGATTTCCCCAACGGTGTGCACATCACCCTGCAAGGGGTGCCTCGCTCGATCCTGGCTGAATACGCCGAAACCCATTTGTAACCGCATCGCCAACAAAACCGGGCGGCCCCAAAGCCGCCCGGTTTTTTATGCCTGAACACAAAACCAAATGTAGGAGCTGCCGAAGGCTGCGATCTTTTGATCTTGCTCTATAAAAGCCAGATCAAAAGATCGCAGCCTTCGGCAGCTCCTACATAAGGTGAGTGATATTCGTGGGTGCGGAAATTTGACCCGCAGGTTTACAATCCCCGCTCCTGATCAGGAGTAATCCCGTGCTGACTCATCTCGATTCCCAAGGTCGCGCCAACATGGTCGACGTCACCGAAAAAGCCGTGACGTTCCGTGAAGCGACGGCCCAAGCGCTGGTGCGCATGCTCCCCGAAACGTTGCAGATGATCGTCAGCGGCGGCCATCCCAAGGGCGACGTGTTCGCCGTGGCGCGCATCGCCGGCATTCAAGCGGCGAAGAAAACCAGTGATCTGATTCCCCTGTGCCACCCGCTGATGCTCACCGGCGTCAAAGTCGAACTCAGTGCCGAAGGCGAAGACACCGTGCGCATCGTCGCCCGCTGCAAACTCTCCGGGCAGACCGGCGTCGAGATGGAAGCGCTGACCGCCGCCAGCGTCGCCGCCCTGACCATCTACGACATGTGCAAAGCCGTCGATCGCGGCATGACCATCGAAAGCGTGCGTCTGCTGGAGAAGGTCGGTGGCAAGAGCGGGCACTTTCAAGCGGAGCAGCCATGAACCTGACCGTGAAGTTTTTTGCCCGTTACCGTGAAGCGCTGGGCGTGGATTCGCTGAAGGTTGAAGGTGATTTCGCCACCGTCGATGACGTGCGTGCATTGCTGGCGCAACGGGATGGCGCTGAAGTATTGAGCGAACAGAACCTGATGTGCGCACGTAACGAAGACCTCTGTCAGCTCGACGAGCCGGTGGTCGATGGCGACGAAGTGGCGTTTTTCCCCACCGTGACCGGAGGCTGAGCCATGGCGATTCGTGTGCAGGCCACGCCGTTCGATCCGGGCGCTGAAGTCAACGCGATGCACGCGGCCAATGTCGGCGTCGGCGCGGTGGTGAGTTTTGTCGGCTACGTGCGCGACTTCAACGATGGGCTGGATGTCGCGGGAATGTTCCTCGAACACTATCCGGGCATGACCGAAAAAGCCCTCGGTAAAATCGCCATCGAAGCCGAGCAGCGCTGGCCGCTGTTGAGGCTGGAAGTGCTGCACCGCATCGGCGCACTGGAGCCGGGCGAGCCGATCGTGTTCGTCGGCGCCGCCAGCGCCCATCGCCAAGCCGCATTCGATGCCTGCGCCTTCGTCATGGACTACCTGAAAACCCGTGCACCGTTCTGGAAGAAAGAAAACACCAGCGACGGGCCGCGTTGGGTTGAGGGGCGCGACAGTGATCATGCCGCGGCGGATCGCTGGAAGTAGTAAGTCCTGTAGCGCCTTCAAATCCGCCATCGCGAGCAGGCTCACTCCTACAGTTGGAATGCGTTCCCCTGTAGGAGTGAGCCTGCTCGCGATGACGTCATCTGCATCACCAAATCCTTCATCTTAGCCCGATTGACGCATTGTACATATGAGTCCAATATGGATTTCCAAGTACAAAAAAGCTTCAATCTTGCCGCTCGAAGCTCCCCCGCTCGCAGCTGCTCTTCTTCATCTTGCCAAACCAACAACAACTTCCGCGAGAGAACGAACATGAAGAAACTCCCCCTCATCACCGGTCTGGCCCTCAGCCTGTTGTCCTGCGCCAGCGCGTTCGCCGCCGAGCAAACCCTGCGCATCGGCATCGAAGCCGCTTACCCACCGTTCGCCTCAAAAACCGACAAAGGCGAAATCGTCGGTTTCGACTACGACATTGGCAACGCCCTGTGCGCGCAGATGAAGGTCAAGTGCGTGTGGGTGGAAGGTGAGTTCGACGGTCTGATTCCTTCGTTGAAAGTGAAGAAGATCGACATGGCGCTGTCGTCGATGACCATCAACGAAGACCGCAAGAAGTCGGTGGATTTCACCCACAAGTACTACTTCACTTCGTCGCGCCTGGTGATGAAGGAAGGCGCCAGCGTTGATGATCAGTACGCCAGCCTCAAGGGCAAGAACGTCGGCGTGCAGCGCGCGACCACCACCGATCGTTACGCCACCGAGGTGTTCGAGCCGAAGGGCATCAACGTCAAGCGCTACAGCAACAACGAAGAGATCTACATGGACCTGGCGGCGGGGCGGCTCGATGCGATCTTTGCCGACACCATTCCGCTGAATGACTTTTTGTCGATGCCGCGTGGCAAGGGCTATGCGTTTGTCGGGCCTGAGTTGAAGGATCCGAAGTACGTCGGCGAGGGCGCGGGGATTGCGGTGCGCAAGGGCAATACTGAATTGGTCAGCCAGTTGAATGGCGCGATTGATGGTATTCGTGCGAGTGGCGAGTACCAGAAGATTTCTGAGAAGTATTTCAAGTCCGACATTTACGGCGACTGATAGTCCGTCATCGCTGGCAAGCCAGCTCCCACAGTGATTGAGTCGTACACAGATGTTGTGTGCAACAAAAAAACTGTGGGAGCTGGCTTGCCAGCGATGGGGCCGGTTCAATCACCGCAAATCTCTAGCCCTTCATTTCCTTCAGGTGTTTGTACACCGTCGCCCGCCCCATGTTCAGCACATTGGCCACATAGTTCGAGGCACTCTTGCCCTTGAACGCGCCCTCGGCGTGCAGTGCCAGCACCAGTTCACGTTTGTGATCGCGGGTCAGCACATTCAAGCTCAACTGCCGCTCGCGCAGCCAGGCGTGGAGAAAGGTGTTGATGCGTTCCTGCCAGTCATCGCGAAACAGTGAATCCGGTTGCGGGATCAGCTTGCTCGGCGAGAGGAACAGGTCCAGCGCCGCCTTGGCATTCTCGAACAGCGAAATATTCAGATTGATGCACAGCACCGCCAGCGGCAGACCTTCGCTGTCGCGCAGGACGCTGCTCAGGCTGCGAATCTTCTGACCGTCCCAATTGAGCTTTTCGTACGGGCCAATGTTCCTGTCGCTGACATCCTCGCTGAGCATGTCTTCCAGTGACGAGTCGTCGCCGATCTCGCGTTTCGACAGGTTGTTGGCGATGTAGTCGACCTTCTGCGTGCGCAGGTCGTGCAGCACCACTTCGGCGTGGGGAAAAAACAGCGTGGCGATGGCGTCGGCGATGGCGCGGAAGTTATCCAGCGCTGGATCGAATTCGGGGGCGGTCATGACAGTGGAGCTCCAGGCAGCGTCAGCGCCCCCGTGATCAGGGGGCGCTGGGAGTGTGCCGCAATCCGTTGGGCGCGTCATCCGGGGGGACGATCAGGCGAGGCGGGCAGGGGAGAGCATGGCGCTGCTCAGGCCGAAGTTGCGCAAGTGCTCGGGCAAAGGCTCGCCGCGCACCAGTGCAGCGCTGGCCTGGCCCATCGCCGGCGATGTCTGAATGCCGTAGCCGCCCTGCGCCGCGACCCAGAACAGTCCGGGCACCTTCTGATCGAAACCGCTGAGCAAATCACCGTCGGCAACGAAACTGCGCAGCCCGGCCCACGTGCGGGTCGGACGGCGGATGGTCAGCGTGGTGGCTTCTTCGATCTGGTAAATGCCCATGGCGATGTCGAGTTCTTCCGGTTGCACATCGTGAGGCTCGACCGGATCGGCGTTGGCCGGCGAACCGAGGAACATGCCGGCGTCGGGCTTCATATAGAAGGACTCGTCGAGACTGACCAGCATCGGCCAGTGATGAATGTCGACGCCTTCGGGGCCGGCGAAGATGAACGCGGCACGGCGTTTCGGTTGCAGGCCCAGCGATTTGGCGCCGGCCAGTGCGCCGATCTTGTCGGCCCAGGCGCCGGCGGCGTTGATAATGACTGGCGCGCTGAAGGTCTTGCCGTTTGTTTGTACGTGCCAGAGGCCGTCGGCGTCGCGGCTCAGGCCAAGCACTTCGCAATCGGTATGGACTTCGCCGTTGTTGCGTCGGATGCCGCGCAGGTAGCCCTGATGCAGGGCGTCGGTGTCGATGTCGCTGGCGCTCGGATCGTAGATCGCGCCGTGGACTTTTTCCCGGCGCAGGATCGGCAGGCGCGCGCAGGCTTCGTCGGCAGTGAGCAACTGCATCTCAGGGACTGTGGCTTTGGCGCTGAGGTATTGGTTGTTGAGTTCGGCGGGGTCACCGGTGAAGTCGACGGTCATTTCGCCGCGTGGGGTCAGCAGCGGATGTTCGCAGAAACCGGCCGGTGGATGATCGAAAAACTCACGGCTGGCCTGGGTCAGTGCGCGCACTTGCGGTGTGCCGTAGGCGGCGGTAAACAGCGCAGCAGAACGCCCGGTGGAGTGATAGGCCGGGTGCGATTCACGTTCGAGCACGATGACTTTGCCGTGCGGCGACAGCCAGAAACCGGTGGAAGCGCCGGCAATCCCGCCGCCGATGATGATGAAATCTGCCTGGCTCATGAAAAACTCCAACGCTATCAAGGTTCTCCGGGAATCCGCCTGCGGCAGCTCCCAATTGAAATACATTCCCTGTAGGAGCTGCCGAAGGCTGCGATCTTTTGATCTTGATCTTAAAAAAACAGATCAAAAGATCGCAGCCTTCGGCAGCTCCTACAGTGGTCAGTTGTTGAGGTGGTAAACCGCATTGGCGAGGGCGATGTCTTCCAGGCCCAGGCCGATTGAGCGGAAAAACACGTGACGATCGTAATCCGGGCGCTGCACTTTCTCGCTGAGCAGGTCGGCGAGGTCACCGACGATCAAATCCTTGCTCCAGCCATGCTGTTCTGCGGCAATCAGCATTTCACCCGCCGAACCCGGCGTGGTCAGACGATAGTCGCAGAACACTTGCATCTCGTTGAGGCGCTGCGGCGGTACTTCGTGGGCGCGCGGGGCGTTGGTGCTGATCGAGGTAATCAGCGCCGGTTTGCTCAGCTCAGCCGGATCAATCACCGGCCCGGCTGACGAGGTGCAGAGCATGATCACGTCAGCCTCGGCGAGGGCGGCTTCCCGGCTGTCGGCGATCTTCAGATTGGGCGTGATGGCTTTCAACAGGGCCTGGGTCTGCGCGTCGGCGGACAGGCTTGGCGAATACAGGCTGATGCTCTGCCAGTCGCGCAACGACTTCACGTAATGCAGATGCGCCTGCGCAACCTTGCCGCTGCCGATGATCGCCAGTCGCGTGGCATTCAGCGGCGCGAGGGCGTCAACTGCCACGGCAGTGGTCGCGGCGGTGCGTGCGGTGGTCAATTCACCGGCATCGCAGAGCAGCAGCGGTTGACCGGTTTTCATCGACATCAACAGCGTCCACGCCGTCACCAATGGGCCTTGCTCGCGAACGATGTAGGGCGAAGTCTTCATGCCGTACACACCGTCTTCAGCCAGTACACCCAGATAGTTGATGAAGTCACCAGCACCCTGCGGGAATTCCACCAGTTGCTGCGCCGGTTGCACGGCGCTACCCGCAGCAAGGTCGCGAAACAGCTTGCGCAGGATCTGCGGCACATCGAGACGCGCCAACAACTCGCGGGCCTGATGCTGGTCGATCACGTAGGGCGTACTGGACATGTAGGGCTCCGGAATCTGAATATAAACTTATTAGTCTATTATGGACTTTTAGTATTCTCTCGCAAGCGTCCGATCAAATCCCGGGCGAAAAAAAAGCGCAGTCCGTTGCCGGCTGCGCTTTTCTATTAAACGTCGCTTACTGCGGACGCTTGCGCTCGACCGCACGCAACAGATGCGTCGGTGGCGTTTCACAACTGATCTTGCGACCGAGCTTCTCTTCGATGGACGGCAACTGATAAGAGTCGTCTTCTCCGGCGAAGCTGATCGACACGCCATCAGCGCCCGCGCGACCGGTACGGCCGATGCGGTGCACGTAGTCGTCCGGCACTTCCGGCAGGGTGAAGTTGATCACGTGGCTGATGCCGTCGATGTGGATGCCGCGACCGGCGACATCGGTGGCGACCAGTACGCGAATCTTGCCTTCGCGGAAACCTTCCAGGGTCTTGATGCGTTTGTGTTGCGGCACATCGCCCGACAACTGCGCAGCGTTCACACCGTCGCGCACCAGGCGCTCTTCGATGCGGCGAACTTCGTCCTTGCGGTTGGCGAAGACCATCACCCGCTCCCAGCCATTATCGTTGACCAGGTTGTAGAGCAGTTTGTACTTGTCGGCACCGGCCACGGCGTAGATGTGTTGCTCGACGTTTTCGCTGGCGACGTTGGTGACTTCGATTTCGACGATCGACGGATCGGTCGTCCATTGCTTGGCGAGGTTCATCACGTCTTCGGTGAAGGTCGCGGAGAACAGCAAGGTCTGACGCTCGGACTTCGGCGGGGTCTGGCGAATGATCTGGCGTACCTGCGGGATGAAGCCCATGTCGAGCATGCGGTCGGCTTCGTCCAGCACCATCACTTCGACCATGTCCAGGTGCACATCGCCGCGCTGGTTGAAGTCGAGCAGACGGCCCGGAGTGGCGACGAGAATGTCGCAGTGGCGCGCTTCGAGGTGCTTGAGTTGCTTGTCGAAGTCCATGCCACCGACAAACGTCATGACGTTGAGGCCGGTGTACTTGGTCAGGTCGGCAGCATCTTTGGCGATCTGCACCACCAGCTCACGGGTTGGCGCGATGATCAGCGCACGGGGTTCGCCCATGTAGCGCTCTTTCGGCGGCGGCGTCTGCAGCAGCTGGGTAATGATCGAGATCAGGAACGCGGCGGTTTTGCCGGTACCGGTCTGCGCGCGGCCAATGGCGTCTTTGCCGGCGAGGGTGAAACCCAGCACCTGGGCCTGAATCGGCGTGCAATAAGGAAAGCCCAGATCCTGGATGGCGTGCATCAGCTCTGGAGACAGCTTGAAATCGTGGAAGCGGGTTTTGCCTTCCTGTGGTTCGACAACGAAATCTTCGAGTTTCCACGGAATGACCGGCGCCTTGGGCTTCGGTTCGCGGCGTGGCTTGGCCGGTTTCGGCGCTTCGCTGCTGGCGGGTTCGGCGGCGATGGGCGCGGCCGGTGCAGGTTGCGGGTCTGGCTTCGGTGCCGCTATGGGAGCGGGGCGGTCGGCCTGTGGGGCATCGGTGCGATGACCGGGGGCGTGCGACGGCGCACTGGGAACTGGCGCGAGCTGCTCAGCCTCGCTTTTACCGAACATTTTCTTGAGTGCTTCGAGCACGGTCATCTCATCAATTGGTTAAGGAATGTACGCCGGCCAGTGTAATGCAAGAATCGGGCGCGGCGTAGTGGGATGATCAAAGGGCAGGAATTGACCGGAAAATCAGCGCAGACGCTCGCTCAACCAGACGCCGATATCGCGAATTTCCTCGGGTAACACTTCGTGCTCCATTGGGTATTCCTGCCATGTCACGGTGACACCATGGTGCTTTAAATACTCGTAAGCGCTGCGGCCCATCGAGTTCTGCACCACGTTATCGAACTGCCCGTGCAGACAAAGCACCGGAATTCGTTGCTGACTGGCGGACAATTCCAGTTCATCACTAAATGTCGGCGCATAAGTCGACAACGCCAAAACACCCCCCAACGGCCCCTGCCATTTCAGAAAAGCGCTGTGCAAGACCACTGCGCCGCCCTGGGAAAAACCGGCGAGGAAAATTCGCGAGGCGTCTATTCCGCTGGCGCGCTGCTCTTCGATCAATTCGATGATGCGATCGGCGGACGCTTCCAGCTCATCGCGGTCGATGGCGCGGGCCGGGCTCATGGCCTTGATGTCGTACCAGCTCGGCATGGCGTAGCCGCCGTTAATTGTCACTGGGCGTGTCGGCGCCTGCGGCAGCACAAAACGGGTGCTCAGCAGACTTTCCTGCAGCGCTTCGGCGACCGGCAGGAAGTCATAGCGGTCGGCGCCGAGGCCGTGCAGCCAGATCACGCAGGCGTCTGCGGGCTTAACAGGCTGAAGAATCAAGGGCTCGGTCATGGCTGCTCCAAATATGTGCGGGCGCTCTCATTAAGTGCGTGATTCGAGTGCGCGTCCGGTTGATCCGTTAAGAAGATGTCGCAAGGTTACAAGTTTTGCTATTGACCTGTCGCTCAAACGCTTCAGCGATCGGTGTGGTACGGGCTTTGCTATGGCTTCCAGCGTGCAACCGATCCCGCGCCTGGCGGTAACACTATCAGTGTACCCCTCGGGACGGGATGCAAAGAATCCGGTGATGGATGTTCGCCAATGGCCGCAACGGGCTTAGCGAACGTGAAAGGGCTACCGCCCGTTCGGCCGATTGGTGAGAAGTGAGTTGTCCATGATGTGGATTGTCTCCTACTAGACTCATAGCGAAAGTCTTACGTCGGTTGACCCCAAAAAAAGCCAACACGGGTCAACAACGCCTCAAAAGGGTGCGACTGGACTCAAGCTCCGACACAACAAGAGCAAAACTGGAGGTTTGAATGAAGATGTTGAAATCCACCCTGGCCATCGTGACTGCAGCAACAGTACTCGGTGTCAGCGGGTTCGCTCAGGCGGGTGCAACCCTGGATGCAGTGCAGAAGAAAGGTTTCGTGCAGTGTGGCGTCAGCGACGGTCTGCCGGGCTTCTCGGTACCGGACGCGACCGGCAAGATCCTCGGGATCGACGCTGACGTTTGCCGTGCTGTGGCCGCTGCCGTATTCGGCGACGCGACCAAGGTCAAGTTCAGCCAGTTGAACGCCAAGGAGCGCTTCACCGCGCTGCAATCGGGCGAGATCGACATCCTGTCGCGCAACACCACCATGACCAGTTCGCGTGACGCCGGCATGGGCCTGAAATTCCCGGGCTTCATTACCTACTACGACGGCATCGGCTTCCTGGTGAACAACAAGCTCGGCGTGAAAAGTGCCAAAGAGCTGGACGGTGCAACCATCTGCATCCAGGCCGGTACTACTACCGAGCTGAACGTTTCCGACTACTTCCGTGGCAACGGTCTGAAATACACCCCGATCACTTTCGACACCTCCGATGAAAGCGCCAAGTCGCTGGAATCCGGTCGTTGCGACGTGCTGACCTCGGACAAGTCCCAGTTGTTCGCCCAGCGTAGCAAGCTGGCCTCGCCAAAAGACTACGTGGTACTGCCGGAAACCATTTCCAAAGAACCACTGGGCCCGGTCGTACGTAATGGCGACGACGAGTGGCTGGCGATCGTGCGTTGGGTTGGCTACGCGCTGCTCAACACCGAAGAAGCCGGCATCACGTCGAAAAACGTCGAAGCCGAAGCCAAGTCGACCAAGAACCCGGACGTCGCCCGTATGCTCGGCGCTGACGGCGAATACGGCAAAGACCTGAAACTGCCGAAAGACTGGGTTGTGCAGATCGTCAAACAAGTCGGCAACTACGGCGAAATCTTCGAGAAAAACCTCGGCAAGAGCACTCCTCTGGAAATCGACCGTGGCTTGAACGCCCTGTGGAACAACGGCGGCATTCAGTACGCACCACCAGTGCGCTAATGGTTCTATCGCCCGGCGGGCCAACCGCCGGGTGATGTTCTGTTCCATTTCTTGCGGGGCACTTCATGCAAAATTCAATCGGCGCACCAAAGCAGAGGCTTAGCCTCAGCGATCCACGAGTGCGTGCGTGGTTATTCCAGATCATCACCATTGTGGCGGTGGTCTCGCTGGGCTGGTTTCTGTTCGACAACACGCAAACCAACCTGCAGCACCGGGGCATTACCTCCGGTTTCGACTTTCTGGAGCGCAGTGCCGGGTTCGGCATCGCTCAACACCTGATCGATTACACCGAAGCGGACAGTTATGCCCGCGTCTTCGTTATCGGTTTGCTCAACACCTTGTTGGTGACAGTGATCGGCGTGATTCTGGCGACGATTCTCGGCTTCATCATCGGTGTGGCGCGGCTGTCGCAGAACTGGATCATCAGCAAACTGGCGACGGTGTATGTGGAAGTTTTCCGCAACATTCCGCCGCTGCTGCAAATCCTGTTCTGGTACTTCGCGGTATTCCTGACCATGCCGGGGCCGCGCAACAGCCATAACTTCGGCGACACCTTCTTCGTCAGCAGCCGGGGCCTGAACATGCCGGCCGCCCTGGCTGCCGACGGTTTCTGGGCGTTCGTGGTCAGCATCGTGGTGGCGATCATCGGCATCGTGCTGATGTGCCGCTGGGCCAACAAGCGCTTCGAAGCGACCGGCGTGCCGTTCCACAAGTTCTGGGTAGGGCTGGCGATTCTGCTGGTGATCCCGACCTTGTGCGCACTGATCTTCGGCGCACCGCTGCACTGGGAAATGCCCGAGCTCAAAGGTTTCAACTTCGTCGGTGGCTGGGTGCTGATCCCGGAACTGCTCGCGTTGACCCTGGCCCTGACCGTGTACACCGCAGCGTTCATCGCTGAGATCGTGCGTTCGGGGATCAAGTCGGTCAGCCATGGCCAGACCGAAGCGGCGCGTTCGCTCGGCCTGCGCAACGGCCCGACCCTGCGTAAGGTGATCATCCCGCAAGCCCTGCGCGTGATCATTCCGCCGCTGACCAGCCAATACCTCAACCTGGCGAAAAACTCTTCGCTGGCGGCCGGTATCGGTTATCCGGAAATGGTTTCGCTGTTCGCCGGCACCGTGCTCAACCAGACCGGTCAGGCGATCGAGGTGATTGCCATCACCATGAGCGTGTACCTGGCGATCAGTATCAGCATTTCCCTGCTGATGAACTGGTACAACAAGCGCATTGCGCTGATCGAGCGGTAAGGAAAAGCGCATGAGTACTCATACTTTCAAACCCGACATGCCCCCACCGAACAGCAGCATCGGCGTGGTCGCATGGATGCGCGCGAACATGTTCTCCAGCTGGCTCAACACCCTGCTGACGCTGTTTGCGTTCTACCTGATCTACCTCGTCGTGCCACCGATTCTCAGTTGGGCAATCATTGATGCCAACTGGGTCGGCACCACCCGCGCCGACTGCACCAAGGACGGCGCCTGCTGGGTGTTCATTCAGCAGCGTTTCGGCCAGTTCATGTACGGCTATTACCCGGCTGAATGGCGCTGGCGCGTCGACCTGACCGTGTGGCTGGCGGTGATCGGCGTGGCGCCACTGTTCATCTCGCGTTTCCCGCGTAAAGCGGTGTACGGGCTGAGCTTCCTGGTGATCTACCCGATTGTTGCCTGGTGCCTTCTGCACGGCGGCGTGTTCGGCCTGCCACAGGTGGCGACCAGCCAATGGGGCGGCCTGATGCTGACCCTGGTGATCGCCACTGTCGGTATCGCTGGCGCCTTGCCGCTGGGGATTGTGCTGGCGCTGGGTCGACGCTCGAACATGCCGGCGATTCGGGTGGTCTGCGTGACCTTCATCGAATTCTGGCGCGGCGTGCCGTTGATCACCGTGCTGTTCATGTCCTCGGTGATGCTGCCGCTGTTCCTGCCTGAAGGCATGAACTTCGACAAGCTGCTGCGGGCGCTGATCGGCGTGATCCTGTTCCAGTCGGCCTATGTCGCTGAAGTGGTGCGCGGCGGTCTGCAAGCGATTCCCAAAGGTCAGTATGAAGCGGCTGCAGCGATGGGCCTCGGTTACTGGCGTTCGATGGGCCTGGTGATTCTGCCGCAAGCCCTGAAGCTGGTGATCCCCGGCATCGTCAACACCTTCATTGCGCTGTTCAAGGACACCAGTCTGGTGATCATCATCGGCCTGTTTGACCTGCTCAACAGCGTCAAGCAAGCCGCTGCCGATCCGAAATGGCTGGGCATGGCCACCGAAGGCTACGTGTTCGCCGCCCTGGTGTTCTGGATTTTCTGTTTTGGTATGTCGCGCTATTCCATGCATCTGGAACGCAAGCTCGACACTGGCCACAAGCGTTAGGAGTTCTCTGTAAATGAGCGAAGCAATCAAAAAGCCAGTGGGCCCTGAAGGCATTATTCAGATGCAGGGCGTCAACAAGTGGTACGGCCAGTTCCACGTGCTGAAAGACATCAACCTCAACGTCAAACAAGGCGAGCGTATCGTCCTGTGCGGCCCGTCGGGTTCCGGTAAATCGACGACGATTCGTTGCCTCAATCGTCTGGAAGAACACCAGCAGGGCCGCATCGTCGTCGACGGCGTGGAACTGACCAACGACCTCAAGCAGATCGAAGCGATCCGCCGCGAAGTCGGCATGGTGTTCCAGCACTTCAACCTGTTCCCGCACCTGACCATTTTGCAGAACTGTACCTTGGCGCCGATGTGGGTACGCAAGATGCCCAAGCGCAAGGCCGAGGAAATCGCCATGCATTACCTGGAGCGCGTACGCATTCCGGAGCAGGCGCACAAATTCCCGGGGCAATTGTCCGGCGGTCAGCAGCAGCGTGTGGCGATTGCCCGCGCCCTGTGCATGAAACCGAAAATCATGCTGTTCGATGAACCGACTTCAGCGCTCGATCCGGAGATGGTGAAAGAGGTGCTCGACACTATGATCGGCCTGGCTGAAGACGGCATGACCATGCTCTGCGTGACTCACGAAATGGGCTTCGCCCGGACCGTGGCGAACCGCGTGATCTTCATGGACAAGGGCGAAATCGTTGAGCAAGCTGCGCCGAATGACTTCTTCGATAATCCGCAGAATGAGCGGACGAAGTTGTTCTTGAGTCAGATTTTGCATTGATGGTTTGTGTGTAGATCAAACCCGGCCTTGTGCCGGGTTTGTTTTTTGGGGTCAGGAGACGGTGAGGGTTTCGTGTTCTTTGTGAACGGTGTGCTTGAAACCGCGCAGGTCTGCGCCTTCAGCCAAGGTCTGGATATCGACGAGCATGTAGGGATGTCGATCCAGCAAACGCATCAGCAGCACCAATGCTTTGGGTGGAAGTAACTCACCGCGCTCGTAACGAGAGAACGCGTTATGCCCGCCACCAGAGAGCAATTGCACCGTCTCTTTTTGCGTCAGGTGCAATTTGCGTCGAATGCGTTTCATCTCGGCGCCGATCATTTGTCTGGCAGCGAGAACCAGCTCGTCACCGGCGTCGCAGTACCGCTGTGCACTATCGCTGTCGAAATCCCATTCCACTTCACCGCACTTCTGGCACTCCCAACCGGACAGATCGTCTACTCGGCGCTCCATGCCTTTGACACTCAGGGTTTCTCCGCGACCCTGAAAATGTCTCATTCCCTCACGTGCACCGCAGCTGACACATTGCTGGGTTTTCATGGGTTTTTCTCCTTGAAAGAGATTACCGGTGGGCTGCCGCCGGGGCGGTAGGTCACCTTGATGTAAATCTCCTGATCTCGTGAATTGATGTGATACACGTCTTGCCAGATTCGATGATCGTCATAAGTAGTCATCGATTTGTACAGCATCCTGGTTTGCAGCTCGAAGACGATCTCTAGCATTTCGCTGAGGTTGAAGCCGATCTTCTCAGCTGATTTGACCGAAGTTTTGGTGAAAGCTTTTTGACCTAACCGCCTGACCTCAGCCTTGATCACCGCCAGCTCATAATGGGGCGTGTTCTTTTCCATAAGAAACCAAAACCCTGTCCCTGAAATTACCCTTAAAGGGTAATTTTCACCAATCGAAAATACCGCTTCATGTGTCTCCGATTGACCCTAGGTGGTTGCCGTCCTACACGGGTCTGACTAACATGTCAGAAAATTCATCCTATGATTGGATGAAAGGGCGAATCCTATGTCAGACATTTTTCCACTCATCAAGCGATCCTTGGTCGATCAGGCCCTGGATCAGCTCCGTCAGCGCATCAACAGCGGTGCCTGGGAGGTTGGCGAGCGTTTACCAACCGAACCCGAGCTGTGCGCCGAGCTCGGCATCAGCCGCAACACGGTGCGTGAAGCCATGCGCGTGCTGGCGTTTTCCGGATTGATCGAGATTCGCCAGGGCGATGGCAGTTACCTGCGCGCGTTGGTCGACCCGCTCGATACGCTGAAAGCGTTGTCGCGCTGCTCGCTGGAGCAGGCACGGGAAACCCGGCACATCCTTGAAGTCGAGGCCATTGGCCTGGCGGCGTTGCGGCGTACCGACGAAGACCTTGTCGCATTGCGCGAAGCATTGGGCACCAGCGGCAGTCACTACCACGGCGACCTCGACACCTTCATCGCTTGCGATCTGGTGTTCCACCGCCGCTTGGTCGACGCCGCGCACAACCCGGCCCTCAGCGAGCTGTACGGCTATTTCTCCAGCATCGTCGGCGCGCAGTTGCGCCAGACCCTGAACATCGTCCCGCGCCGTCAGGAAGTGTTCGACCTGCACATCGAGTTGCTCGATGCGGTCGAACAACGCGACCCGGAGCGGGCCAAAGCCTTGTCGAGGCAGTTGATCAATGAACCTTGAAACCGAGAAATCCATGTCCCGCAGTGAGATATCCACAACCCCGAAACGCACGGCTGAGCTTGAAGAGCTGCTGATCGACGCCGAGGCCGATGACGAGCAAGTGCAACAAAGCCATCCGCTGGTCCGCCGCCCGTGGCTGTTGTTGCTGGGTCTGATTCTGGTCGCGCTGAATTTGCGCCCGGCGCTGTCGAGCATGGCGCCGCTGCTCAGCGAAGTGTCGAAAAGCCTCGGCTTGTCGGCGGCGCAAGCCGGTTTGCTGACCACGCTGCCGGTGCTGTGCCTGGGTTTGTTCGCGCCGCTGGCGCCGATTCTGGCAAGACGTTTTGGCGCCGAACGCGTGGTGCTGGGAATCCTGCTGACACTGGCTTGCGGCATCATTTTGCGCAGCAGCTTTGGTGAAATCGGTTTGTTCGCCGGCAGCGTACTGGGCGGTGCCAGTATCGGCATCGTCGGCGTATTGCTGCCGGGCATCGTCAAACGCGACTTCGCCAAGCACGCCGGCACCATGACCGGCGTCTACACCATGGCCCTGTGCCTGGGCGCGGCAATGGCGGCGGGTACGAGTGTGCCGTTGAGTGAACATTTTGGCGGCGACTGGACAATTGGCCTGGGCTTCTGGGTCATCCCGGCGCTGGTGGCGGCGTTGTTCTGGCTGCCGCAGGTCGGCCAGAAACACGGCGCACACAATGTCGCCTATCGCGTGCGCGGTCTGCTGCGTGATCCGCTGGCCTGGCAGGTGACCTTGTACATGGGCCTGCAATCGTCGCTGGCCTACATCGTGTTCGGCTGGTTGCCGTCGATCCTCATCGGTCGCGGCCTGACGCCAACTCAAGCGGGTCTGGTGCTGTCCGGCTCGGTGATCATCCAGCTCGCCAGTTCGCTCGCTGCACCGTGGCTGGCGACACGCGGCAAGGATCAGCGTCTGGCGATCGTCGTGGTGATGGCGCTGACCCTTGGCGGTCTGTTCGGCTGTCTCTATGCACCGATCGAAGGCTTGTGGGGCTGGGCGATACTGCTGGGTCTGGGGCAGGGCGGGACGTTCAGTCTGGCGTTGACCTTGATCGTGCTGCGTTCGCGTGACTCACATGTCGCGGCGAACCTGTCGAGCATGTCTCAGGGTTTCGGTTACACGCTGGCGTCGATGGGGCCGTTCGCGGTCGGCGTGGTGCATGACTGGACCGGCGGCTGGAATGCGGTGGGCTGGATCTTTGGCATCATTGGCACAGGCGCGATCATCGCCGGGCTTGGCGCCGGGCGTGCGCTGTACGTGCAAGTGCAAAGCGAGCGAATCTGACCCCTGTAGGAGCTGCGGCACGCTGCGATCTTTTGATTTTTATCCTTGGTAAATCAACATTAAAAGATCGCAGCGTGCCGCAGCTCCTACGGGGTTTTGTGGGTTGCCGTATTCGGTTTACGAATGCCGATAGTGTTTCTTCGCTTTGCAGATTATCGTGCTGGCAATCTGTACCTCTTTTGGAGATTGCCCATGAGTGAAGTCCACGCCGCGTTGATCACCCGGTTCTACGAAGCCTTCCAGCGTCTGGATGCCGAAGGCATGGCCGCGTGCTACACCGATGACGTGGTGTTCAGCGACCCGGCCTTCGGCGAACTGCGCGGGCGCGATGCCGGCGACATGTGGCGCATGCTCACCACCCGCGCCAAGGACTTCTCGCTGACCTTCGACAACGTCCGCGCCGATGAGCGCAGCGGCGGCGCGCATTGGGTCGCGACCTACCTGTTCAGTCAGACCGGCAACATTGTCATCAACGATATCCAGGCCCGTTTCGTCTTCCGTGACGGCAAGATCTGCGAGCACCACGATCACTTCGATCTGTGGCGCTGGTCGCGTCAGGCCCTGGGTTTCAAAGGCCTGCTGCTCGGCTGGACGCCGCTGGTGCGCAACGCCGTGCGGGCGCAGGCACTGAAGGGACTGAAGGCATTTCAGGCCGGTCGCTGATAAGATCGCGACCTGTTTCCTACACGTCTTGATCCCGAAGTGACCAGCCTTAGCGAAAAATCTGTCGATGTTGCCGAACCGGTGAGCAAGTCCTGGTTCGTCTACCTCGTTCGTGCGGCCAACGGCTCGTTGTACTGCGGGATCAGCGACGATCCCGTGCGTCGTTTCGCCAAGCACCAGAGCGGCAAGGGCGCGCGCTTCTTCCTTTCCAGCCCGGCCATGGCATTGGTGTATACCGAACTTTGTCGCGACAAGAGCGACGCCTTGCGCCAGGAACGGTTGATCAAGAAGCTGCGCAAGAGCGCCAAGGAATGCCTGGTTGCGTCTTATCAATCTGACTGATCGGTTCCCATCAGCCAGATCTGTAGGCTGCTAACAAAATGCGCGCTAAGCTGCCGACTCACTATCTGAGCGGCGGAGCCGAGCATGTCCGAGTTGATTCTCCATCATTACCCGACCTCTCCATTTGCCGAGAAGGCCCGCCTGCTGTTGGGGTTCAAGGGCTTGTCCTGGCGCTCGGTGCATATCTCGCCGGTGATGCCAAAACCTGATCTGACTGCCCTGACCGGCGGCTATCGCAAGACCCCGGTGCTGCAGATCGGCGCTGATATCTATTGCGACACTTCCTTGATCGCGCGTCGACTGGAGCAGGAAAAGGCGTTGCCGGCGTTCTTCCCCGAAGGTCAGGAGTTCACCAGCGCAAGTTTTGCCACTTGGGCTGATTCGGTGGTGTTTCAGCATGCCGTGAGTCTGGTGTTCCAGCCGGAATCGGTTGCCGTGCGTTTCGCCAAGCTGCCACCGGAAGCGATCAAGGCGTTTATCGCCGACCGTGCAGGCCTGTTCTCAGGTGGCAGTGCCACGCGTTTGTCCGCCGAACAGGCCAAGCACCAATGGCCGACGATCATGGCGCGTCTGGAGCAGCAGTTGCAGCGCGAACAGGGCGACTACCTGTTCGGCGAGCCGTCGATAGCCGACTTCGCGCTGGCGCATCCGATGTGGTTCCTCAAGGCCACGCACGTCACGGCGCCGCTGGTGGATGAGTATCCGGCGGTTTCTGCGTGGTTGAATCGAGTGCTGGGCTTTGGTCATGGCGCGGCGAGTGCGATGACCTCGGAAGAGGCGCTGGAGGTGGCGCGTAACGCGACCCCGGCGGCATTGCCGGATGAGCAGTTCGTTGACCCAAACGGGTTCAAGGCTGGCCAGCAGGTGGCAATTGCCGCGACCGATTACGGGGTTGATCCGGTGGTGGGTGAGCTGCTGTTTGCCGGTCGCGAAGAGCTGATCATTCGTCGTGAAGACGAGCGTGGCGGCGTGGTGCACGTGCACTTCCCGCGCTTCGGCTTCCGCATCGAGGCTCGCTAAAAGCAAAAGATCGCAGCCTGCGGCAGCTCCTACATATGTCTCATGTAGGAGCTGCCGCAGGCTGCGATCTTTTGATCTTGCTGTTATTTCAGAGCGGCGAGAATCTCGTCCGGGTCGAACCCACGAATCAACGTGCCGTTGACGTCGATCAACGGGATCCCCCGTCCACCCAATGCCTCATACGCCTTGCGCGCCTCGGCATCCTTCTCGATGTCGAACTCCTTGAACGCAATCCCCTTGCTGTCGAGAAAACGCTTGGTCTGTTTGCAGTAGCCGCACCAGTCGGTGGCGTAGAGCACGACGTTGGCCTGCGCCCGCGTCTGCTCGGCAACCATTTGTGACGGATTGAACACCCGCTCGATCTTGCCCCAGTTCTGATAAACCACGACCACCAGCAGAACCAGCGCGACCTTCTTCAGCACATTGCCGAGCATCAGTTGCGCCGCTTCAGCTGATCGGTGAGCGACGTCGGCAAACCTTTGATCACCAGGGTGCCAGCCTCTTCGTCGTACTCGATCTTCGAGCCCAGCAGGTGCGCTTCAAAGCTGATCGACAGGCCCTCGGCGCGGCCGGTAAAGCGGCGGAATTGATTGAGGGTGCGTTTGTCCGCCGGAATCTCTGGCGACAGGCCGTAGTCCTTGTTGCGGATGTGATCGTAGAAAGCTTTCGGGCGCTCTTCGTCGATCAACTCGGAGAGTTCTTCCAGGCCCATCGGCTCGCCAAGTTTGGCCTGGCTGCTGGCGTAATCGACCAGGGTCTTGGTTTTCTCGCGGGCCGACTCTTCCGGCAGGTCTTCGCTTTCGACGAAATCGCTGAAGGCCTTGAGCAACGTGCGTGTCTCGCCCGGGCCGTCGACGCCTTCCTGGCAACCGATGAAGTCGCGGAAGTACTCCGAAACCTTTTTGCCGTTCTTGCCCTTGATGAACGAGATGTACTGCTTGGACTGCTTGTTGTTCTGCCACTCGGAGACGTTGATGCGCGCCGCCAGGTGCAACTGGCCGAGGTCGAGGTGGCGCGACGGGGTCACGTCCAGCTCGTCGGTCACCGCCACGCCTTCGCTGTGGTGCAGCAGGGCGATAGCGAGGTAATCGGTCATGCCTTGCTGATAGTGGGCGAACAGTACGTGACCGCCGACCGACAGGTTCGACTCTTCCATCAGCTTTTGCAGGTGCTCGACCGCAACTTTGCTGAACGCGGTGAAGTCCTGGCCGCCTTCCATGTATTCCTTCAGCCAGCCGCTGAACGGGAACGCGCCGGATTCCGGATGGAACAGACCCCAGGCTTTGCCCTGTTTGGCGTTATAGCTTTCGTTGAGGTCGGCGAGCATGTTCTCGATGGCTGCAGACTCGGCCAGTTCGGTGTCACGGGCGTGCAGAACTGCGGGCGTGCCGTCGGGTTTTTTGTCGATCAGGTGGACGATGCAATGTCGGATCGGCATGGGCTTCTCGGCTGTTGGAAGGGAGGAGGGCAGGCTCCCCCGAAAAAGCGCTCAGTGTACCCGATTCTCAGCACAGGCCTCCTGTAGGAGCTGCCGCAGGCTGCGATCTTTTGATCTTGTTTTTTTCAAAAGCCAAATCAAAAGATCGCCGCCTGCGGCAGCTCCTACATAACCGGGGAAACTGCGTTGGCGGCAGCGTAAACGGGGGGTTGTAGGGCAAAACCGGGGCGTGCGAACGGGCTTATGCAGTTTTTTACCGATTTAGAGCAATAAAGCTGACCAAATGGGTAGCTAGAGGCGGATATTTCCCCGTCTCTGTGCTAGTTTTGCCCGGTCTTACGCGAAGTCACTGCGTTAAGCGTGCAATCAGCATTTGTCAGGTCGAACCAAACCCTGATTTCGGCATCTATAACCCGACTCGTCGTGGTTATCGCCGAGGGTGCCAGATCCAGAAGATCGGGCTCGATGGCTGACACTGCACTCTGCAATCCATATGAATTTGATAGGGAAGGAACACTACATGGCTCTTACTAAAGACCAACTGATCGCCGACATCGCTGAAGCTATCGACGCGCCGAAAACCACCGCGCGTAACGCTCTGGACCAACTGGGCCAAATCGTTGCCGATCAGCTGGAAAACGGCGGCGAAATCACCTTGCCTGGTATCGGCAAGCTGAAAGTGACCGAGCGTCCTGCCCGCACTGGCCGTAACCCTTCGACTGGCGCTGCCATCGAAATCCCTGCGAAGAAAGTGATCAAGCTGGTTGTGGCCAAAGGCCTGACCGACGCTGTGAACAAGTAAGACGCAGCAATAAAAAACCGTGCACCGGAGTGATCCGGGCACGGTTTTTTTGTGCCTGCGATTTGACGCATTACCCCTGTAGGAGCTGCGGCACGCTGCGATCTTTTGATTTTGTGTTTAAAAATCAATCAAGATCAAAAGATCGCAGCGTGCCGCAGCTCCTACAGGGGGCCGAGCAGGGTTAGCGAACCCAGCGCTCGCGGCGCCAGATCTGCTGCTCGGACTTGGTCTGGAACGTCCACGCCACAAAGCGGCTCTGCTTCTGGCCCTGCGACATCTCCACGACCTGGCTTTCCAGCACGCCGGCCTTTTTCAGTGCAATTTCAATGGCTGGCAGGTTCGACGCCTTCGACACCAGTGTGCTGAACCACAGCACCTTGTGCTGGAAATTCGCGCTCTCGGCGATCAGTTGCGTCACGAATCGCGCTTCGCCGCCTTCACACCACAGCTCGGCCGACTGGCCACCGAAGTTCAGCACCGGCAGTTTACGTTTCGGATCGGCCTTGCCCAGCGCACGCCATTTGCGCTCGCTGCCCTTGGTCGCTTCGTCCATCGAGGCGTGGAACGGCGGGTTGCACATGGTCAGGTCAAAGCGCTCGCCCGGCTCCAGCAGGCCAATCAGGATGTGCTTGCGGTTTTCCTGTTGGCGCAGCTGGATGACCTTGCTCAGGTCGTTGGACTGAACGATGGCCTTGGCAGCAGCCACCGCCGTCGGGTCGATCTCCGAGCCAAGGAAGTGCCAGCGGTATTCGCTGTTACCGATCAGCGGATACACGCAGTTGGCGCCCATGCCGATGTCCAGCACGTTGACGATTGCGCCGCGCGGCACCTTGCCGTCGTTCATGCTCGCCAACAAATCCGCGAGGAAGTGCACGTAATCGGCCCGGCCCGGCACCGGCGGGCACAGGTAGTCTGCCGGGATGTCCCAATGCTGGATGCCATAAAACGACTTGAGCAGCGCCCGGTTGAACACGCGCACCGCATCGGGGCTGGCGAAGTCGATGCTTTCCTTGCCGTACGGGTTGGTGATCACGAACTTCGCCAGTTCCGGCGTGGTCTTGATCAGCGCCGGGAAGTCGTAACGACCCTGATGGCGATTGCGCGGGTGCAGGCTGGCCTTTTCGCGCGGCTCGACGGCCTTGGCCGGGGTCGCGGAGTCAGGCTTCTTGCGCGCAGGTTTGGGGGTGCGGGGGGCGTTCATGGGCGTGGTCGATTCGGGTATGGCTGAAAGTGGCGGGTATTGTCCCACATTGACGAGCTATGCGCCGATCCCATGTAGGAGCTGCCGCCGGCTCGGGCCGCGATCGGACGATCTTTTGATCTTGGTTTTTAAAAGCCAGATCAAAAGATCGCAGCCTTCGGCAGCTCCTACAGGGGAAATGTGCGGGAATGAAAAAGGGAGGCCACTTGGGCCTCCCTTTTTCAGTGCGATTCGCCGTTACAGGCTGGCAATCCGCGCGTGCTGCTCGGCCAGTTTGGCCAGGGCCTGTTCAGCCTCGGCCAGTTTGGCGCGTTCCTTCTCGATGACTTCGGCCGGAGCCTTGTCAACGAAACCGGCGTTGGACAGTTTGCCGCCCACACGCTGGACTTCGCCCTGCAGACGCAGGATTTCCTTGTCCAGACGCGCCAGCTCGGCGCCCTTGTCGATCAGACCGGCCATCGGCACCAGCACTTCCATCTCGCCAACCAGTGCGGTGGCGGACAACGGTGCTTCTTCGCCAGCCGCCAGAACGGTGATCGATTCCAGACGCGCCAGCTTCTTCAGCAGCGCTTCGTTCTCGGTCAGGCGGCGCTGGTCTTCAGCGCTGACGTTCTTCAGGTAGATCGGCAGTGGCTTGCCCGGGCCGATGTTCATTTCGCCACGGATGTTGCGCGTGCCGAGCATCAGTTCCTTGAGCCATTCGATGTCGTTCTCGGCGGCCGGATCAATGCGTTCTTCATTGGCCACTGGCCAAGACTGCAGCATGATCGTCTTGCCCTGAATGCCGGCCAGCGGCGCGATGCGCTGCCAGATTTCTTCAGTGATGAACGGCATGAACGGATGCGCCAGACGCAGCGCCACTTCGAGCACGCGAACCAGCGTACGGCGAGTGCCGCGCTGACGCTCAACCGGCGCGTTCTCGTCCCACAGCACTGGCTTGGACAGTTCCAGGTACCAGTCGCAATACTGGTTCCAGATGAACTCGTACAGCGCTTGCGCGGCGAGGTCGAAACGGAACTGATCGAGTTGACGGGTCACTTCGGCTTCGGTGCGTTGCAGCTGCGAGATGATCCAGCGATCCGCCAGCGACAGCTCGTAGGCTTCGCCGTTCTGGCCGCAATCTTCGCCCTTGTCCAGAACGTAACGCGCGGCGTTCCAGATCTTGTTGCAGAAGTTGCGATAGCCTTCAACGCGGCCCATGTCGAACTTGATGTCGCGACCGGTCGAAGCCAGCGAGCAGAAGGTGAAGCGCAGGGCGTCGGTGCCGTAGCTGGCGATGCCGTCGGCGAACTCGTCGCGGGTCTGCTTCTCGATCTTCTTCGCCAGTTTCGGCTGCATCAGGCCAGAGGTGCGCTTCTGCACCAGGTCTTCCAGCTCGATACCGTCGATGATGTCCAGCGGGTCAAGGACGTTGCCCTTGGACTTGGACATCTTCTGGCCCTGGCCATCACGCACCAGACCATGCACATAGACGGTCTTGAACGGCACCTGCGGCGTGCCGTCCTCGTTCTTGATCAGGTGCATGGTCAGCATGATCATCCGGGCAACCCAGAAGAAAATGATGTCGAAGCCCGTCACCAGCACGTCGGTGGAGTGGAATTTCTTCAGGAATTCGGTCTTTTCCGGCCAGCCCAGAGTGGAGAACGTCCACAAGCCGGAACTGAACCAGGTGTCGAGTACGTCATTGTCCTGTTGCAGCGCCACGTCCGGGCCAAGGTTGTGCTTGGCACGCACTTCGGCTTCGTCGCGACCGACATAGACTTTGCCCGACTCGTCGTACCAGGCCGGAATCCGGTGGCCCCACCACAGCTGACGGCTGATGCACCAATCCTGAATGTCGCGCATCCACGAGAAGTACATGTTTTCGTACTGCTTCGGCACGAACTGAATGCGACCGTCTTCAACGGCAGCAATCGCAGGCTCGGCCAAAGGCTTGGTCGACACGTACCACTGGTCGGTCAGCCACGGCTCGATCACGGTGCCCGAACGGTCGCCTTTCGGCACTTTCAGGTTGTGATCGTCAACGCTGACCAGCAGGCCGGCGGCGTCGAACGCAGCGACGATCTGCTTGCGCGCTTCGAAACGCTCAAGACCGGCGTACTCGGCCGGAATTGCGCCGTCGATGCTTTCGTTCAGCGTACCGTCGAGATTGAACACCTGGGCTGCGGGCAGCACGTTGGCGTTCTTGTCGAAGATGTTCATCAGCGGCAGGTTGTGGCGCTTGCCGACTTCGTAGTCGTTGAAATCGTGGGCCGGGGTGATTTTCACGCAGCCGGTGCCGAACTCAGGGTCGCAGTAATCGTCGGCGATGATCGGGATGCGGCGGCCAACCAGTGGCAGCTCGACAAACTTGCCGATCAGGGCTTTGTAGCGCTCGTCGTTCGGGTTCACCGCGACGGCGGAGTCGCCGAGCATGGTTTCCGGACGGGTGGTCGCGACGATCAGGAAATCGTTGCCTTCAGCTGTTTTCGCGCCGTCGGCCAGCGGGTACTTCAGGTTCCACAGGAAACCTTTTTCGTCGTGGTTTTCCACTTCGAGGTCGGAAATCGCCGTGTGCAGTTTGGTGTCCCAGTTGACCAGACGCTTGCCGCGGTAGATCAGACCGTCTTCGTGCAGGCGCACGAACGCTTCTTTAACCGCTTCCGAGAGGCCGTCGTCCATGGTGAAGCGCTCGCGGCTCCAGTCCACGGACGAGCCGAGGCGGCGGATCTGACGGCTGATGTTGCCGCCGGACTGATCCTTCCATTCCCAGACTTTCTCGAGGAATTTTTCGCGACCCAGATCGTGGCGATTCTGGCCCTGGGCTTCGAGTTGACGCTCCACCAGCATCTGCGTGGCGATACCGGCGTGGTCGGTGCCCGGCTGCCACAGGGTGTTGCGACCCTGCATGCGGCGGAAACGGATCAGGGCGTCCATGATCGCGTTGTTGAAACCGTGACCCATGTGCAGGCTGCCGGTGACGTTCGGCGGCGGGATCATGATGGTGTAGGAGTCGCCCGCGCCTTGCGGGGCGAAGTAGTTCTCGGACTCCCAGGTGTTGTACCAGGAAGTTTCAATGGCGTGCGGCTGGTAGGTCTTATCCATGCGCGGCGGGACCCTATTGGCATTAATTCAGGAAAAGCCGACGAGTATAGCGGGGCATGGGGCCGAGGGCGAGCGGGGCAGGCCGGATGGAGATCTAAATGTAGGAGCTGCCGAAGGCTGCGATCTTTTGATCTTGTTTTTTAAAATCATAATCAAAAGATCGCAGCCAGCGGCAGCTCCTACAGGAGCGTTTATTCGTATTGGCTGAGGAGGCGTTCCATGCGCGCATCGAGGCGGCGTTTGATTTCGGTTTCGATGTGCGGGGCGAAGTCGTCGATCACGTCTTGCATGATCAATTGCGCGGCGGCGCGCAGTTCGCTGTCGAGGTGGAGCAGGGCGTCCGGGCCTTTATTTGCAGGAGCCGCAGGCGGTGCGGCGGGTGTCGGGACCGGCGCGGGAGGTGGTTCGACAGCAGCCGGCTCAGCGCCGACAGAGTCAAACAACATCGGAATCTGTTCCTGTTCGCCATCCTCGACCGTGTCGGTCAGCAGTGGCGGTTGCAGGTTGTCGTCGCCGAGCAGCTGACGGATCGATTCGAGATCGTCGAGCAGGTGTGTCGGCTTTTGCTGCGGTTTCGGAGTGTCCATTGGAATGCTCAGAGTCGCTGTAAACGGTGATCTTGCAGAGGATAGCCCTGTTCGCGGTAGAAGCGAAAACTCTCCCGCGCCGCGGCACGAATCGTCGGGTCTTCGACCACCACTTCCGCCACTCGGGCGAACTTGTTGGCGAAGGCCGGGACTTTCAGGTCGAGATTGACCAGCAAATCCTGATGCTGACCGCAGTCATCGCCCACACCCAGCACGATCAAGCCGTCCGGCTCGCTGTCGGCGGGGCCGTGCGGCACGAAGCTTTCGCCCTTGAACGCCCACAGGCGCGCATCGAGATCGTCACGCTGGGCGGCATCGCGGCAATGCAGATAGATGCGGTGGCCCATGCGCCAGGCTTTTTCGGTGAGCTTGCAGGCAAAGTCCAGGCGAGCCGAAGGGTCGGCGCTGGGCAGAATATAGAAGTCGACTTTGGTCATTGCGGTTCCAGAGCGGCAAGCGGCGTCACCCGAGAGTGACGCCGCCGCCCATCAGCGGTGTCAGGCTTTGGCGCGATCGAGCAGGTATTGGGTCAGCAATGGCACCGGACGGCCAGTGGCGCCTTTGTCCTTGCCGCCGCTGGTCCATGCGGTGCCCGCGATGTCCAGGTGCGCCCAGTTGAGGTTCTTGGTGAAGCGCGACAGGAAGCACGCCGCCGTGATGGTGCCGGCTTTCGGGCCACCGATGTTGGCGATGTCGGCGAACGGGCTGTCCAGCTGTTCTTGATACTCGTCGAACAACGGCAGTTGCCAGGCGCGGTCGTCGGCTGCCTTGCCGGCGCTGAGCAGTTGGTCGATCAGTTCGTCGTTGTTGCCCAGCAAGCCCGAGGTGTGCGCGCCCAGAGCAACGACGCATGCGCCGGTCAGGGTGGCGATGTCGATTACCGCTTGTGGCTTGAAGCGCTCGGAGTAGGTCAGCGCATCGCACAGCACCAGACGGCCTTCGGCGTCGGTGTTGAGGATTTCCACGGTCTGGCCGCTCATGGTGGTGACGATGTCGCCCGGACGCGTCGCATTGCCGCTCGGCATGTTTTCCGCGCAAGCGAGGATGCACACCAGGTTGATCGGCAGTTTCAGCTCAAGCACGGCGCGCAAGGTACCGAACACCGAGGCAGCGCCGCCCATGTCGTACTTCATTTCATCCATGCCGGCGCCCGGTTTCAGGCTGATGCCGCCGGTGTCGAAGGTGATGCCTTTACCGACGAGCGCGTACGGCTTCTCGGATTTCTTGCCGCCGTTGTATTGCATGACGATCAGGCGCGGTGGCTGCTCGCTGCCTTGGCCGACGGCGTAGAACGAGCCCATGCCGAGGGATTTGATCTTCTTCTCGTCGAGGACTTCGACTTTCAGATCCTTGAATTCTTTGCCCAGGTTCTTCGCTTGTTCGCCAAGGAAGGTCGGGTGGCAGATGTTTGGCGGCAGGTTGCCCAGATCGCGGGTGAAGGCCATGCCGTTGGCGATAGCGGTCGCGTGGTTCACGGCGCGCTGCACTTCGGCCTGGGCGGCCTTGATGGTCAGCAGGGTGATTTTCTTCAGCGCGCGCGGTTCGGCTTTCTGGCTCTTGAATTGGTCGAAGGTATATTCGCCATCTACCAGGGTTTCCGCCAGCAGACGGGTTTTGCCGTAGCTGTCGCGGTTTTTGACAATAACTTCATCCAGCGCCAGCACGGCGTCGCTGCCGTTCAGACCTTTCAGCGTATTGAGGATGCCAGCAACGATTTTACGGAACGGACGATCGCCCAGCTCTTCATCCTTGCCAACGCCGACCAGCAGCACGCGCTCGGCTTTGAGGTTTGGCAGGCTGTGCAGCAGCAGGCTTTGTCCGACTTTGCCGGCCAGATCGCCACGCTTGAGGACGGCGCTGATCGCGCCACCGCTCAGTTCGTCGACCTGCTTGGCGGCGGCGCCGAGTTTGCGGCCTTCACCGACGGCAACCACCAGGGTGGCGGTTTTCAACGTTTCCGGGCTAACGCTTTTTACAACCAGTTCCATGTGCGGATCCCTGAATGAATGGTCAACACGCAGGCGTTCGACGGTGGCCGCAGTCGCCTGCTTATAGAGAGAAGAGGCGCAGGCCAAAGCCTGCGACAAGGGCCGCAGTTTGAACCTCGCTCCCCGCGCCTGACAACCCTCGGTTGTACGATCTGCAAAGGATTACAGACATGGATGAGTGTGCGCAGTGACAGGCGCCCTCAATCACAGGATAATGCCGCATCTTTTTTCGACGGCTCTGCGTTGCGGGCCGGTCGATGTGTTTGCTTGTTTGGCCGCCTTAGCCTGACAACCCTGGAGTGTCTGGTTTGATCGTCTTCCGTTATCTGTCCCGCGAAGTCCTGTTGACCCTCAGTGCCGTGAGTGCCGTGCTGCTGGTCATCATCATGAGCGGTCGTTTCATCAAATACCTCGCTCAGGCCGCTGCCGGCCAGCTCGATCCGGGTTCTTTGTTCCTGATCATGGGCTTTCGTCTGCCGGGGTTCCTGCAACTGATTCTGCCGCTGGGCCTGTTTCTCGGGATCTTGCTGGCTTACGGGCGCCTGTACCTCGAAAGCGAAATGACCGTGCTCTCGGCCACCGGCATGAGCCAGCAGAAGCTGTTTCGCATGACCCTGTTTCCGGCGACCCTGGTGGCGTTGGTGGTGGCATGGCTGAGCCTTGGCCTGGCCCCGCAAGGTGCCAACCAGTTTCAGTTGCTGCTGAACAAGCAGGATGCCCTGACCGAATTCGACACCCTTGAGCCTGGCCGTTTTCAGGCGCTGCGTGACGGCACTCGGGTGACCTACACCGAAACCCTGAGCGACGATCGCGTCAATCTGGGCAGCGTGTTCATCTCGCAGAAAAACCTCGGTGCCGATCAGAAGGATCGCGGGATTTCCGTGCTGGTGGCCGAGAAGGGCCGGCAGGAAGTGCGTCCCGACGGTAACCGTTACCTGATTCTCGACAATGGCTACCGCTATGACGGCAGTCCGGGTCAGGCCGACTACCGAGCGATTCATTACGAGACCTATGGCGTGCAACTGCCCAAGCCAGACGTCAGCGAAGAGGTCACCGACCGCGACGCCATGCCGACATCGGCCCTGTTGGGCAGCGACGATATTCGCTCGCGCACCGAGCTGCAGTGGCGTCTGTCCCTGCCACTGCTGGTATTTATCGTGACCCTGATGGCGGTGCCGCTGTCGCGCGTGAACCCGCGCCAGGGGCGTTTCCTCAAGCTGCTGCCGGCGATTCTTCTTTATATGGCTTACCTGACCATCCTGATTGCCGCTCGCGGCGCCCTTGAAAAAGGCAAGATCCCGCCGGCCCTCGGTCTGTGGTGGGTGCACGCGATCTTCCTGGTCATCGGTCTCGGCCTGCTCTATTGGGAGCCGTTGCGTCTGAAGATGGCCAGCCGACGCTCTGCTGCGCTGGAGGTGGCTCGTGGTTAAACTCGACCGCTATATCGGCAGCAGCGTGTTCATGGCGATCATCGCCGTGTTGGCGATCATCCTCGGTCTGGCGACGCTGTTTGCCTTTATCGATGAAATGGGCGACGTCAGCGACACCTACACCCTGCTTGACGTGCTGAGCTTCGTCTTGCTGACCGCGCCACGCCGTCTCTACGAAATGCTGCCGATGGCGGCGCTGATCGGCTGTCTGATCGGCCTCGGCAGTCTGGCCAGCAGCAGTGAGCTGACGGTCATGCGTGCAGCGGGCGTGTCGATCGGCCGTATTGTCTGGGCGGTGATGAAGCCAATGCTGGTGCTGATGCTGGCCGGTGTGCTGATCGGCGAATACGTCGCGCCAGCCACGGAAAGCATGGCTCAGGCCAATCGCTCGCTGGCCCAGGGCAGCGGCGATGCGCAAAGTGCCAAGCACGGTATGTGGCACCGTCAGGGTGACGAGTTCATCCACATCAACGCGGTGCAACCGAACGGCCTGCTGTATGGCGTGACCCGCTACCACTTCGACAAGGAACGCCATCTGCTCAGTTCGAGCTTCGCCAAGAAGGCCGAGTTCGACGGTAATCATTGGCAGCTCACCGACGTCGCGACCACGGTTTTTCATGAGCGCAACACTGAGGTGGTGAACACTCCGACCGAGCGTTGGGACGTGTCGCTGAGCCCGCAATTGCTCAGCACCGTGGTCATGGCGCCGGAATCGCTGTCGATCAGTGGCTTGTGGGGTTACATCCACTATCTGTCCGAACAGGGACTGAGCAACGGTCGCTACTGGCTGGCATTTTGGGTCAAGGTGTTGCAACCGCTGGTCACTGCCGCCCTAGTGCTGATGGCGATTTCCTTCATCTTCGGCCCGTTGCGTTCGGTGACCCTCGGTCAGCGTGTGTTCACCGGCGTACTGGTGGGCTTCACCTTCCGTATCGTCCAGGATTTGCTCGGCCCTTCGAGTCTGGTGTTCGGTTTCTCGCCGTTGTTCGCGGTGCTGGTGCCGGCGGGTGTCTGTGCGCTGGCGGGTGTCTGGCTGCTGCGAAGAGCCGGTTGATGACGGGCGAAATACCCGTGCTTTAAACCTCGAAAACGCCTCGGTCGACAGATCGGGGCGTTTTTGCATGCAATCCGGGTGACAGGTGAACGTGACGCTTGCGCCGTGTATCAGGTACAATTCCCGGCTATTTTTCGGCGGGCTATGCCTGCAGCCTTTTTGAGTGTTGATCCGTGAGTGATTTGAGTCATATCCGCAATTTCTCCATCATCGCCCACATTGACCATGGCAAGTCGACGCTGGCCGATCGCTTCATCCAGATGTGCGGCGGCCTGGCCGAGCGTGAAATGGAAGCCCAGGTACTGGATTCCATGGATCTGGAACGTGAACGCGGGATCACCATCAAGGCCCACAGCGTCACCCTGTATTACACCGCCAAAGACGGCATCAAGTATCAGCTGAACTTCATTGACACCCCGGGTCACGTCGACTTCACCTACGAAGTCAGCCGTTCCCTGGCCGCGTGTGAAGGTGCACTGCTGGTGGTCGATGCCGGTCAAGGCGTTGAAGCCCAGTCCGTGGCCAACTGCTACACCGCCATCGAGCAGGGCCTTGAGGTCATGCCGGTACTGAACAAGATCGACCTGCCACAGGCCGATCCTGATCGCGTCAAGGACGAAATCGAGAAGATCATCGGCATCGATGCCACCGACGCCGTCACCTGCAGCGCCAAAACCGGCCTGGGTGTCGACGAAGTGCTCGAGCGTCTGGTGCACACCATTCCTGCGCCGACCGGCAACATCGAAGATCCGCTGCAAGCGTTGATCATCGACTCCTGGTTCGACAACTACCTGGGCGTTGTTTCCCTGGTGCGTGTGCGTCATGGTCGCGTGAAGAAGGGCGACAAGATCCTCGTCAAGTCCACCGGCAAGATCCACCTGGTAGACAGCGTGGGCGTGTTCAACCCGAAACACACCGCCACCACGGATCTGAAAGCCGGCGAAGTAGGCTTCATCATCGCCAGCATCAAGGACATTCACGGTGCACCGGTTGGTGACACTCTGACCCTGGCCTCGACCCCGGACGTTGAAGTGCTGCCCGGCTTCAAACGCATCCAGCCACAGGTTTACGCCGGTCTTTTCCCGGTCAGCTCCGACGACTTCGAAGATTTCCGCGAAGCGCTGCAGAAGCTGACCCTCAACGACTCGTCGCTGCAATACACCCCGGAAAGCTCCGATGCCCTGGGCTTCGGCTTCCGTTGCGGCTTCCTCGGCATGCTGCACATGGAAATCATCCAGGAGCGCCTCGAGCGCGAGTACGACCTGGACCTGATCACCACGGCGCCGACGGTGATTTTTGAACTGGTGCTGAAAACCGGTGAAACGATTTACGTCGACAACCCATCCAAGCTGCCGGATGTGTCGTCGATCGAAGACATGCGCGAGCCGATCGTGCGCGCCAATATCCTCGTGCCGCAAGAGCACTTGGGTAACGTCATCACTCTGTGCATCGAGAAGCGTGGCGTTCAAGTCGACATGCTGTTCCTCGGCAATCAGGTGCAGGTCACTTACGACTTGCCGATGAACGAAGTGGTGCTGGACTTCTTCGACCGTCTCAAATCCACCAGCCGCGGCTATGCTTCGCTGGACTACCACTTCGATCGTTACCAATCGGCTAATCTGGTGAAACTGGACGTGCTGATCAACGGCGACAAGGTCGATGCCCTCGCATTGATCGTGCACCGTGACAACTCGCACTACAAAGGTCGCCAGTTGACCGAGAAGATGAAAGAACTGATTCCGCGTCAGATGTTCGACGTAGCGATTCAGGCTGCCATTGGTGGTCAGATCGTTGCCCGGACAACCGTCAAGGCACTCAGAAAGAACGTATTGGCCAAATGCTACGGTGGTGACGTCAGCCGTAAGAAGAAACTGCTCGAGAAGCAAAAGGCCGGTAAGAAACGCATGAAGCAGGTCGGCAACGTGGAAATTCCACAAGAAGCCTTCCTTGCAGTGCTCAGGTTGGATAGTTAGGTCCTATGTCACTAAATTTCCCGCTGTTGCTGGTCATCGCCGTGTTCGTCTGCGGCCTGTTGGCGTTGCTCGATCTGTTGATCCTTGCACCGCGTCGGCGTGCTGCCATTGCCTCTTATCAGGGCAGTGTCGGTCAGCCAGATGTCGTGGTGGTCGAGAAACTCAACAAAGAGCCGCTGCTGGTTGAATACGGCAAGTCGTTCTTCCCGGTGTTGTTCATCGTGCTGGTGCTGCGTTCGTTCCTGGTGGAGCCGTTCCAGATTCCGTCCGGTTCGATGAAACCGACCCTGGACGTCGGCGACTTCATTTTGGTGAGCAAGTTTTCTTACGGGATCCGCCTGCCGGTGATCGACAAGAAAATCATCGAAGTCGGTGATCCACAGCGTGGCGATGTGATGGTGTTTCGCTACCCGAGCGACCCGAACGTCAACTACATCAAACGTGTAGTCGGTCTGCCGGGCGACACGGTGCGCTACACCGCTGACAAGCGTCTGTTCGTCAATGGCGAGTCGATTGCCGAACAGTTGGTGGGCTCTGAACCGGGCACGCTGGGCAGCGCCGAACTGTACAAAGAAAAACTCGGCGCCGCAGAGCATCTGATCCGCAAGGAAATGAGCCGCTACCGTGCCACCCCGGACCACAGCTGGACCGTGCCGGCCGGGCACTACTTCATGATGGGCGACAACCGCGACAACTCGAACGACAGTCGCTACTGGGATGATCCGAACATTCCCAAGGATCTGCTGGGCATGGTTCCCGACCAGAATATCGTCGGCAAGGCCTTCGCGGTCTGGATGAGCTGGCCGGAACCGAAACTCAGTCACCTGCCGAATTTCTCGCGGGTTGGCCTGATCAAGTAATCACACACGGCGCTGTTGACCACAGCGCCGAATGCATTTCTGGAGCCGGCACAATCGGCTTCGCTATCGCCAGGATTTAATTTTTGAACACAGCGTTAATTGTCCCAGGCCTGCGCCGTATCCCGGCGATGGCAGTGGAATCCAGCCACGAACTCAGCGTGGGTAAACCGTGAGCGTTTCTCTAAGCCGTCTCGAGCGCCAGCTCGGTTACACCTTCAAGGATCAGGAGCTGATGCTTCTGGCCCTCACGCACCGCAGTTTTGCCGGGCGCAACAACGAACGCCTGGAATTCCTCGGTGATGCCATCCTCAACTTCGTTGCTGGCGAGGCGCTGTTCGATCGCTTCCCGCTGGCCCGCGAAGGCCAGTTATCGCGTTTGCGCGCACGCCTGGTGAAAGGTGAGACGCTGGCCGTGCTGGCGCGTGGTTTCGACCTTGGCGATTACCTGCGCTTGGGTTCCGGGGAATTGAAGAGCGGCGGTTTCCGTCGCGAATCGATTCTGGCCGACGCCCTCGAAGCCTTGATCGGTGCAATCTATCTCGACGCCGGCATGGACATGGCGCGCGAACGCGTCCTGGCCTGGCTGGCCGGCGAGTTCGAAGGCCTGACGCTGGTCGATACCAACAAAGACCCGAAAACCCGCCTGCAGGAACACCTGCAATCGCGCGGTTGCGATCTGCCACGCTACGAAGTGGTGGATATCCAGGGCGAGCCGCACTGCCGAACCTTCTTCGTCGAATGCGAAGTTGTCTTACTGAATGAAAAAAGCCGAGGTCAGGGTGTGAGCCGTCGTATTGCCGAACAGGTAGCGGCCGCCGCAGCACTGATTGCCCTGGGCGTGGAGAATGGCAATGACTGATACAAACGCAACTCGCTGTGGCTATGTTGCCATCGTCGGCCGTCCCAACGTCGGCAAGTCGACGTTGTTGAACCACATCCTCGGCCAGAAGCTCGCGATCACCTCGCGCAAGCCGCAGACCACCCGCCACAACATGCTCGGGATCAAGACCGAGGGTGACGTGCAAGCGATCTACGTCGACACCCCGGGCATGCACAAGGGTGGCGAAAAGGCCCTGAACCGTTACATGAACAAGACCGCTTCGGCAGCGTTGAAAGACGTCGACGTGGTGATCTTCGTGGTCGATCGCACCAAGTGGACCGACGAAGACCAGATGGTCCTGGAGCGCGTGCAGTACGTGACCGGCCCGCTGATCGTCGCGCTGAACAAGACCGACCGCATTGAAGACAAAGCCGAGCTGATGCCGCACCTGAGCTGGCTGCAGGAACAACTGCCGAACGCGCAGATCATTCCGATTTCCGCGCAGCACGGGCACAACCTCGAAGCGCTGGAAAAAGTGATTGCGGATCACCTGCCGGAGAACGATCACTTCTTCCCGGAAGACCAGATCACTGACCGCAGCAGCCGTTTCCTCGCCGCCGAACTGGTACGCGAGAAAATCATGCGCCAGATGGGCGCCGAGCTGCCGTACCAGATCACCGTCGAAATCGAAGAGTTCAAGCAGCAGGGCAAGACCCTGCACATCCACGCCTTGATCCTCGTTGAGCGTGACGGCCAGAAGAAGATCATCATTGGCGACAAGGGCGAGCGCATCAAACGCATCGGCACCGAAGCGCGCAAGGACATGGAGCTGTTGTTCGACTCCAAGATCATGCTCAATCTGTGGGTGAAGGTGAAGGGCGGCTGGTCCGACGACGAGCGCGCGCTGCGTTCGCTGGGTTACGGCGACCTGTAAGCGATTCGAAGATCAAAAGATCGCAGCCTTCGGCAGCTCCTACATGACGTACACCTGTAGGAGCTGCCGAAGGCTGCGATCTTTTTTGCAATCCCTGATCGGGAAACAACGTTCATGTCGCAAACCCCACCTCCCGCCCAACCCGCCTACGTCCTGCACAGTCGCGCTTACCGCGAAACCAGCGCGTTGGTCGATTTCCTCACGCCACAAGGTCGGCTGCGGGCGGTGTTGCGCAGTGCGCGGGGCAAGGCCGGGACCTTGGCGCGGCCGTTCGTGTCGCTGGAAGTCGAGTTCCGTGGCAAGGGTGAGCTGAAGAATGTCGGGCGCATGGAAAGTTCGGGCACCTCAGCCTGGCTCAATGGCGAGGCGCTGTTCAGCGGGCTCTATCTCAATGAACTGCTGATCCGTTTGCTCCCCGCCGAAGACCCGCACCCGGGCGTATTCGATCACTACGCCGCGACCTTGCTGGCGTTGGCCGAAGGCCGTCCGCTGGAGCCGCTGCTGCGTTCCTTCGAATGGCGTTTGCTGGATGATCTCGGTTATGGCTTCTCGCTGAACACCGATATCCACGGCGAACCGATAGCCGAAGACGGCCTCTATCGCCTGCAAGTGGATGCCGGCCTGGAGCGCGTTTTTCTGCTGCAACCCGGCCTGTTCAACGGCGTCGAATTGCTCGCCATGGCCGAAGCCGACTGGACTGCACCGGGCGCACTCTCCGCAGCCAAGCGCCTGATGCGCCAGGCACTCGCCGTTCACTTGGGTGGCCGTCCTCTCGTTAGTCGCGAGCTGTTTCGCAAGCCCTAAGGGTCTGTTTACGTCTGGACGCGGCGCAACGGGCGCTGGCTGCGCGCAGGGCTGCGTTGCTCGGAACTCATTTGGCGCAACCAAACTTCGTTCCTCGCGCCTTGCCCTGCACTCAGCCAGCATCCCGTTGCCGCCGCGCCCAGACGTAAACAGACCCTTCACCGTGTATGCTGTGCGCCGAATCTTTTTCTTCAGGAGCGCGCACCCGTGACCACCAGCAATCGCATTCTTCTTGGCGTGAACATCGACCACGTCGCCACCCTGCGTCAGGCCCGTGGTACGCGTTATCCGGACCCGGTCAAGGCGGCGCTGGACGCGGAAGAGGCGGGCGCTGATGGCATCACTGTTCACCTGCGTGAAGACCGCCGGCACATTCAGGAGCGCGATGTGCTCTTGCTTAAAGACGTGCTGCAGACCCGCATGAACTTCGAAATGGGCGTCACCGAAGAAATGATGGCGTTCGCCGAGCGTATCCGTCCGGCGCACATCTGCCTGGTGCCGGAAACCCGTCAGGAACTGACGACCGAGGGTGGTCTGGATGTAGCGGGGCAGGAAGAGCGGATCAAGGCTGCGGTTGAGCGTCTGTCGAAGATTGGCAGCGAAGTGTCGCTGTTCATCGATGCTGATGAGCGGCAGATTGCAGCGTCGAAGCGCGTTGGCGCACCGGCGATCGAACTGCACACCGGGCGTTATGCCGATGCTGAAACGCCGACGGAAGTGGCTGAAGAACTGCAGCGCGTTGCGGATGGCGTGGCGTTTGGTCTGGCGCAGGGGCTGATCGTCAATGCCGGTCATGGCCTGCACTATCACAACGTTGAGGCGGTGGCGGCGATCAAGGGGATCAACGAGCTGAACATCGGCCATGCGCTGGTGGCGCATGCATTGTTCGTTGGCTTCAAGTCCGCAGTGTCCGAGATGAAAGCGCTGATTCTGGCTGCAGCTCTGAAGGGTTAAGATCAAGAGATCGCAGCCTTCGGCAGCTCCTGCATTGGAATGTGTATCCCTGTAGGAGCTGCCGAAGGCTGCGATCTTTTGCTTTAAAGCGGGGCAGGTTCTTGAGCAGGTTTTGACTTGTCGATGGCCGGCACATGCAAATTGCCTTCAGCCACTTGGTCGCCCTCAAGCTGCGGCTGCGTCACCCAGGTCAGAATGTCGTAATAACGACGAATGTTCGCCACAAAATGCACCGGTTCGCCGCCCCGGGCATAGCCGTAACGGGTTTTGCTGTACCACTGCTTCTGCGACAGGCGCGGCAAAATCTTCTTCACGTCCAGCCACTTGTCCGGGTTCAACCCTTCCTTGGCCGTCAGTTTGCGCGCGTCATCGAGGTGACCGCTGCCGACGTTGTACGCCGCCAGGGCGAACCAGGTGCGATCCGGTTCCTTGATCGAATCGTCGAGCTGATCCTTCATATAAGCCAGGTATTTCGCCCCGCCCATGATGCTCTGCTTCGGATCGAGGCGGTTGGACACGCCCATCGCCTGCGCAGTGTTCTGGGTCAGCATCATCAGCCCGCGCACGCCGGTCTTCGAGGTGACGGTCGGTTGCCAGAGCGATTCCTGATAACCAATGGCCGCGAGCAAGCGCCAGTCGACTTTCTCTTTCTTTGCGTAATTCTTGAAGTGCTGTTCGTACTTCGGCAGGCGCTGCTGCAAGTGCTGGGCGAAGGTCGTGGCGCCCATGTAGCCAAGCACGTCGACGTGGCCGTAATAGCGGTCTTTCAGGCGTTGCAGGGTGCCGTTCTTCTGCACCTTGTCCAGATACGCGTTGATTTCGTTGAGCAGGCTGTTGTCTTCGCCCGGGCCTACCGCCCAGCTTTGGCTACGCGCATCGCCGAGGTCGAAGGCGACGCGGATGTTGGTGAAATACACCTGGTTCATCGCCACTTCGTTGGAGTCGACCAGGGTCAGGTCAATCTGACCTTCATCGACCATGCGCAGCAGGTCGACCACTTCAACCGCGTCGGACTCTTCGTATTCGATGCCGGGAAATTTCTTTTTCAGCTCCGCCAGTTGTTCGGCGTGGGTGCTGCCCTTGAGCACCATGATCTTCTTGCCGACCAGATCACCCGGGTCGGTTGGCCGCGACTGACCATTGCGATAAATGATCTGCGGGGTGACTTCAAGGTAGGAATGCGAGAACCGCACCTGCTGCTTGCGCTGCTCGCTGCTGACCAGGCCGGCGGCGGCCAGCACCGGGCCGTTGGGTTTGCCGATCTGATTGAAAAGGTCGTCGAGGTTGTCGGCGGTCTCGATTTTCAGTTCGACACCCAAATCGTCGGCGAAACGCTTCACCAGCTCGTATTCGAAGCCGGTTTCACCGCTGCGATCCTGAAAGTAGGTGGCGGGGCTGTTGCGTGTAATCACGCGCAGCACACCATCCTCCTTTATGCGCTCCAGCGTGTTGGGTTTATCAACACAGCCACTGAGCATCAGGAAGAGTCCGGTTGCGATCAGCCATTTGGCGTACCGCGGACGCAAAGCCGTTGGGAAAAACATCTGCGCAGTATACGCAAACGGCTGCGGGCGCCATATCTCGACAGCGCAGGGCCAGTCTGCTAGCGATCACAAAACCGCACGAAACCCCTTGGAAACGGGGCTTCGCGGCTTTTTGTTACAGTAAAAATAAGCGGCCTCTGTATAGCCGATTTACCTGACTCTGGAGTCGGAAACACAGATTGATACCCGAGTGCAACCGTGCGTAGCGTTTCGGGTGATGTTGAGGGCGGTTTAGGCTAGAATGCACGGCCTCAAAGCACACCCCTTCCCGAGGCTGTCCCGAAGATGTTGATCCTGCGCGGCGCTCCTGCCCTTTCTGCCTTTCGCCACAGCAAACTCCTTGAGCAACTGAGCCAGAAGGTTCCAGCTGTCAGTGGCCTGTATGCTGAATTCGCTCACTTCGCCGAAGTCACCGGCGACCTGACCGGCGACGAACAGCAGGTGCTAGCGCGCCTTCTGAAGTACGGTCCAAGTGTTCCGGTTCAAGAGCCGACCGGCCGTCTGTTTCTGGTGTTGCCGCGTTTCGGCACCATCTCGCCATGGTCGAGCAAGGCCAGCGACATCGCCCGCAACTGCGGCCTGAGCAAGATCCAGCGTCTGGAGCGCGGTATTGCCTTCTACGTTGCCGGTCAGTTCAGCGAAGCCGAAGCCCAGCAGATTGCCGACGTGCTGCATGACCGCATGACCCAGATCGTGCTGGCCAACCTCGAACAGGCCGCCGGTCTGTTCAGCCACGCCGAGCCGAAGCCACTGACCGCGATCGACATCCTCGGTGGCGGTCGCGCCGCGCTGGAAAAAGCCAACACCGAGCTGGGCCTCGCCCTGGCTGAAGACGAAATCGACTATCTGGTCGACGCCTTCAATGGCTTGAAGCGCAACCCGCACGACATCGAACTGATGATGTTCGCCCAGGCCAACTCCGAGCACTGCCGCCACAAGATCTTCAACGCCAGTTGGGATATTGATGGTGAGAACCAGGAAAAAAGCCTGTTCGGCATGATCAAGAACACCTACGTGATGCACAGCGAAGGCGTTCTGTCGGCTTATAAGGACAACGCCTCGGTGATCGTCGGCAACGTTGCCGGCCGTTTCTTCCCGAACCCTGAGACCCGCCAGTACGGCGCGGTGCAGGAGCCGGTGCACATCCTGATGAAGGTTGAAACCCACAACCACCCGACCGCGATTGCTCCGTTCCCGGGCGCATCGACCGGTTCCGGCGGCGAGATCCGTGACGAAGGTGCAACCGGCCGTGGCGCCAAGCCAAAGGCTGGCCTGACCGGTTTCACCGTATCGAACCTGCAGATCCCGGGCTTCGAACAGCCGTGGGAAGTGCCGTACGGCAAGCCTGAGCGCATCGTTACCGCCCTGGACATCATGATCGAAGGCCCGCTCGGTGGCGCTGCGTTCAACAACGAATTCGGTCGTCCGGCCCTGACTGGCTACTTCCGTACCTTCGAACAGTCGATCACCACCCCGCACGGTGACGAAGTTCGTGGTTACCACAAGCCGATCATGTTGGCCGGCGGCATGGGCAACATCCGCGAAGAGCACGTCAAGAAAGGCGAGATCGTCGTAGGCTCCAAGCTGATCGTCCTCGGCGGCCCGGCGATGTTGATCGGTCTGGGTGGCGGCGCGGCTTCCTCGATGGCCACCGGCACCAGCTCGGCGGATCTCGACTTCGCTTCCGTACAGCGTGAAAACCCTGAGATGGAGCGTCGCTGCCAGGAAGTCATCGACCGTTGCTGGCAACTGGGTGACAAAAACCCGATCAGCTTCATCCACGACGTCGGCGCGGGCGGTCTGTCCAACGCTTTCCCGGAACTGGTCAACGACGGCGACCGCGGTGGCCGTTTCGAACTGCGCAACATTCCAAACGACGAGCCGGGCATGGCCCCGCACGAAATCTGGTCCAACGAATCCCAGGAACGTTACGTTCTGGCGGTAGGCCCGGAAGACTTCGCGCTCTTCCAGGCGATCTGCGAACGCGAGCGCTGCCCGTTTGCCGTAGTGGGCGAGGCGACTGCCGAGCCGCAACTGACCGTGACCGACAGCCACTTCGGCAATAACCCGGTGGACATGCCACTGGAAGTATTGCTGGGCAAAGCCCCGCGCATGCACCGTTCGGTGGTTCGTGAAGCCGAGCTGGGCGATGACTTCGATCCGTCGAACCTCGACATCAGCGAGTCCATCGAACGCGTTCTGCATCACCCGGCCGTGGCGAGCAAGAGCTTCCTGATCACCATCGGCGACCGCACCATCACCGGCCTCGTGGCCCGTGATCAAATGGTCGGCCCATGGCAGGTTCCGGTGGCTGACGTTGCCGTCACCGCGACCAGTTTCGACGTTTACACCGGTGAAGCGATGGCGATGGGCGAGCGCACTCCGCTGGCTCTGCTGGACGCTCCGGCGTCGGGCCGCATGGCCATCGGCGAAACCCTGACCAACATTGCCGCGTCGCGCATCAACAAGATCTCCGACATCAAACTGTCGGCGAACTGGATGTCCGCTGCCGGCCACCCGGGCGAAGACGCGCGTCTGTACGACACCGTGAAAGCGGTCGGTATGGAACTGTGCCCTGAGCTGGGCATCACCATTCCGGTGGGCAAGGACTCGATGTCCATGGCTACCCGTTGGAACGACAACGGCGAAGAAAAAACCGTGACCTCGCCGATGTCGCTGATCGTGACCGGTTTCGCGCCAGTGGCTGACATCCGTCAGACTCTGACCCCGGAACTGCGTATGGACAAGGGCACCACCGACCTGATCCTGATCGACCTCGGTCGCGGTCAGAACCGTATGGGTGCTTCGATCCTTGCACAGACCCACGGCAAGCTCGGCAAACACGCACCGGACGTCGATGACGCCGAAGACCTGAAAGCCTTCTTCGCGGTGATCCAGGGCCTCAACGCCGACGGTCACCTGCTGGCGTACCACGACCGTTCCGACGGTGGTCTGCTGACCTCCGTGGTGGAAATGGCCTTCGCCGGCCACTGCGGTCTGAGCCTGAACCTCGACGGTCTGGCAGAAACCACCGCCGACATCGCCGCGATCCTGTTCAACGAAGAACTGGGCGCAGTGATCCAGGTTCGTCAGGACGCCACGCCAGACATCCTCGCGCAATTCAGCGCGGCCGGTCTGGGCGACTGCGTGTCGGTGATCGGTCAGCCGATCAACAATGGCCAGATCAACATCACCTTCAACGGTGACACCGTTTTCGAAGGCCAGCGTCGTCTGCTGCAACGTACCTGGGCTGAAACCAGCTACCAGATCCAGCGTCTGCGCGACAACGCCGACTGCGCCGAACAAGAGTTCGACGTGCTGCTGGAAGAAGACAACCCGGGCCTGAGCGTCAAACTCAGCTACGACGTCAACCAGGACATCGCCGCGCCTTACATCAAGAAAGGCATTCGCCCACAGGTTGCCGTACTGCGTGAGCAGGGCGTCAACGGTCAGGTGGAAATGGCCGCTGCGTTCGACCGCGCCGGTTTCAACGCGATCGACGTGCACATGAGCGACATTCTCGCTGGCCGCGTTGATCTGAATGAGTTCAAAGGTCTGGTGGCGTGCGGTGGTTTCTCCTACGGCGACGTGCTCGGCGCCGGTGAAGGCTGGGCCAAGTCGGCACTGTTCAACAGCCGTGCCCGCGATGCGTTCCAGGGCTTCTTCGAGCGTAACGACAGCTTCACCCTTGGCGTGTGCAACGGTTGCCAGATGATGTCCAACCTGCACGAGCTGATCCCGGGCAGCGAGTTCTGGCCGCACTTCGTGCGTAACCGCTCCGAGCAGTTCGAAGCGCGTGTGGCGATGGTGCAGATCCAGGAATCGAACTCGATCTTCCTGCAGGGCATGGCCGGTTCGCGTATGCCGATCGCCATTGCTCACGGTGAAGGTCACGCCGAGTTCTCCAGCGAAGAGGCACTGCTGGAAGCCGATCTGTCGGGTTGCGTGGCGATGCGTTTCGTCGATAACCATGGCAAGGTCACCGAGAAGTATCCGGCTAACCCGAACGGTTCGCCGCGCGGGATTACCGGTCTCACCAGCCGTGATGGCCGTGTGACGATCATGATGCCGCACCCGGAGCGTGTGTTCCGTGCCGTGCAGAACTCGTGGCGTTCGGAGGACTGGAACGAGGACGCACCTTGGATGCGTATGTTCCGTAATGCACGCGTTTGGGTTAACTGATCGTCGTGTATAAGCTGGCGTTTTTTGTTCCTGACAGTCATGTCGAGGTGGTCAAAGGGGCTGTGTTCGCTGCCGGTGGTGGGCGGATCGGTGACTATGACCACTGTGCCTGGCAGGTGCTTGGGTCTGGCCAGTTTCGACCTTTGGACGGCAGTCAGCCGTTTATTGGTGAGGCGGGGCAGATTGAGCGGGTTGAGGAATGGAAGGTTGAGCTGGTGGTGGCGGATGAGTTGATTGTTGCTGTTGTGGCGGCTTTGAAGCTTAGTCATCCCTACGAGACGCCGGCTTATGAGGTGTGGCGGCTGGAAGATTTCTGATCTTCCTGGCGGCTGAAACGGGAAACCCGCAGATGAGTGATTGTCTGCGGGTTTTTTGTTGCCCCCGATTTGCTTTTCTGTAGGAGTGAGCCTGCTCGCGATGGCGCCCTGACAGGCGACCATGCTCTGTCTGGCTGAGTGAATATCCGATTCTTCGGGCGCTGCGGCTGACGGTTCCGCCCTTACGGCGGGTCACTTTTGACAAACGCCTCAAAAGTAACCAAAAAGGCTTGCCCCAACGTTCGGCCCGCTCGCTAAAGCTCGGGGTTCCTTCGCTCCGGGATCCATCCGGGCGCATCGCCTCCGGTTTGCTCCGCTGCACCTCCTCTCGATGCATTTGGCTGCGCCAAACGGTCGCTGCGCTCCCACCCCCGGATAAATCCCTCCACTCAGCCTGCCGACGGGGCCTGTGGATCAAGATCAAAAGCTGCAGCCGAGCTTGCGCTCATCCTGTTGAGTGGTGAGGAGCGCGGCGCGTTCGGCTTCTGCCCTTGTAGGAGCTGCCGCAGGCTGCGATCTTTTGATCTTGCTGTCGTAGGAGCTGAGCTTGCTCGCGAAGGCGTACTGCCAGCCGACCTGTTTCTTGCAGGTGTACCCAATCCAACTGTAGGAGTGAGCCTGCTCGCGATAACAACCTCACAGCAACCAATCACCCGCACCTGTACTCAATCCCTGTGGGAGCCTGGCTTGCCAGCGATGGCGGCCTGACACCCAACCAATTTCTGTCTGAATACATCAGGTCAAAACTGTGGGAGCCAGCCTGCTGGCGATGGGGTCAGTCCAATCACCAAAGAATCTGAGTCTGTTTAGGTTTGTGTAGAAATAGCAGAACCTTCCCACAAGGTTTTCAGGTTGTACGTCGGACGCCCGCTCTCTAGTCTTTGCCTGTCGCTGCCAATTCAGCGACCGGGCGTGAGATCCCCGGAAAGCTTGCAACTAGCGCCAACACTACGATAATTGGCGCCAGCTCAATCTGCTGCCTGTGTTATGGCGGCTGTGTGCGGGCAGACTTCGGTCTGGCCGGTTGCCTGCTCCGGTGGATCTCACCCTGCACATAGCTGCCACCTCTTCGCCGCGTGAGATCCGGCGAACGATGGCATCCTCACTTGCAGTAGCAGGAGTTGAATTTTGGACAAGCTAATCCCAGATCCACCCCCCGAAACCATTACCCCACTCGAAGCCGCCATCCACGCCGAAGACCTCGCCAAAAACCGCGAAGCCATCAAACGCGCCCTCGATTTTTACCTCAGCCCCGAACCCGCCAAACCCCGACAACCGAGCACCATGTTCCTCGTCCACCCCAGCGTCGACACCGAAAGCCTGCTCGCCCACGCCTGTGAATCGTTGGCCTCAGCAAATGCCATGGCCAGCAACTTCGCAACCGAGCTAGGCGGCTTGCAACGCAGCACCGCACTGGCCATCCAGCAAATCATCATGCTCGCCGAACTCGCAGTAAACCGGGCACTGGATCGAGTCGATCCACAAACCTGACGACCGCGTCATCATTCATCGCCAGCAGGCTGGCTCCCACAAGGTCGTGCACAATTTTGAGAACAGTGAAGAACCTGTGGGAGCCTGGCTTGCCAGCGATGACGGCCTGATTCTTCGGATAGATAGCTTCCCTGTAGGAGCTGTCGAGTGAAACGAGGCTGCGATCTTTTGCTCTTGCTTATGATTGTAAAAAAGCAAAATCAAAAGATCGCAGCCTGCGGCAGCTCCTACAGGGGTAATGTGTAGGGTCAGACCTTGGCGCTGACCTCACTTCGGTTGACCAGGCTTTCAAGCGCCCCGCTCAAACTCGCCGCCTTATCCCCCACCAGCAAATGCCAGACCCCGCCATCCAACTGGCTGACACCGTGACAACCCAGATCCTTCAACTGCGCCTCGGACAACGCCTTGCCATCCGCCAATTGCAGGCGAATCCGTGTCATCGCAATGCAATCCAGTTGCAGCACATTGTCGCCGCCGCCCAACGCGTTCAGCCATTGCTGCGCCTCGGAACCGGCAACGGCCACAACTTTCGGCTCATCAACAACAGCGGTTTCAACCAAAACAGCACGCCCCAATGCAGGCATCGCCAGACGAATCTCATCCGCAATGCTGTCCGCCATCGGCCCGACCACCACCTGCAAACTGCCGCCCTTGCCGGGGCGCACAACCGCCATCGCACCCAGCGCTTTCAGATCAGCATCCGAAGCCTTGTTGCGATCAACCATCTCCAGCCGCAACCGCGTGGTGCAGGCGCCAACCGTCAGCAGATTTTCAGCGCCGCCCAATGCCTTGATGTAAGCACTGGCCCGTTCGTTCTCAGTCAGTACGGCTTTTTCGCTAACAGTCACATCCTCACGCCCCGGCGTTTTCAGATTGAAACGACGAATGCAGAAATCAAAAACGAAGTAGTAGATCACCGCGTAAGCCAACCCAACCGGGAACACCAGCCAACCATTGGTGGACTTGCCCCAGCCGAGAATCATGTCGATAAAACCGCCGGAAAACGTGAATCCCAAGTGAATGTTCAGCGCGTTGGTAATCGCCATCGACAACCCGGTCAGCAGCGCATGCAGCAGATACAGCAGCGGTGCGAGGAACATAAAGGCGAATTCAATCGGTTCAGTCACCCCGGTCAAAAACGAAGTCAGCGCCATCGACAGGAAAATCCCGCCCATGACTTTGCGGCGTTCCGGCAGCGCATTGCGGTACATCGCCAGACACGCCGCCGGCAGGCCGAAGATCATCATCGGGAACATGCCGGTCATGAACTGGCCACCCTTCGGATCGCCGGCGAAGTAGCGCGACAAGTCGCCAGTCACCAGTGCACCAGTGGTTGGGTCGGTGAAGTTGCCGAACACAAACCACGCCATGTTGTTAAGGATGTGGTGCAGGCCGGTGACGATCAGCAGGCGGTTGAACACGCCAAACACGAACGCGCCGATGCTGCCGCTTTCCATCATCAAGGCGCCGAAGGCGTTGATGCCGTGCTGGATCGGCGGCCAGATGTAGCCGAACACCACGCCCAGACCGACCGCTGCGAACCCGGTGACAATCGGCACAAACCGCCGGCCACCGAAGAACGCCAGATACTCCGGCAACTTGATGTCCTTGAAGCGGTTGTACAGCGCGCCAGCCATCAGGCCGGCGACGATGCCGGCGAGCATGCCCATGTTGATGGTCGAGTCGAGCACCTTCAGCGTTGAGATCATCACCAGGTAACCGATTACCCCGGCAAGGCCGGCGGTGCCGTTGTTGTCCTTGGCGAAACCGACGGCGATGCCGATGGCGAAGATCATTGCCAGGTTGGCGAAGATCACTTGGCCGGCATCGTGGATGATCGCGATGTTCAGCAGGTCAGTGTCACCCAGACGCAGGAGCAGGCCGGCAATCGGCAGGATCGCGATCGGCAGCATCAGCGCGCGGCCGAGGCGTTGCAGGCCTTCGATAAAGAGTTGATACATGGCGTTTGTCCTTGTTGTTTTTGTTAGCGCAGTGGCCAATGTTGATGACAGGCGTGGCGCACGGCGGCGGCGCTGCTCAGCTTGAGCAGGTCGCGGCTGAGGCGCTGGCATTCGGCTTCGTGCACCTGGCGCACGCGATCCTTGATTTCACCGATTTGCACCGGGCTGACCGACAGTTCGGTGACGCCCAGACCGATCAACACTGGCGTGGCCAGCGGATCAGAGGCGAGGGCGCCGCAGACGCCGACCCAACGCTTGTGCACCGCCGCGCCTTCGCAGGTCATGGCGACCAGGCGCAGCAGCGCCGGGTGCAGGGCGTCGACGCGGGCGGCCAGACCGGCGTGATCGCGATCCATGGCCAGGGTGTATTGCGACAAATCGTTGGTGCCGATGGAGAGGAAGTCAGCGTGTTCGGCGAGTTGTTCGGCCTGTAATGCGGCGGCGGGGACTTCGATCATTACGCCGATTTCTGGACGCTGAGCGATGTTCATCTCCAGGCACAGCGCTTCTACGCGCTGGCGAATGTGCAGCAGTTCGTCGACTTCGGTAACCATTGGCAACAGGATTCGGCAGCGACGCAGCGGGCTGACTTGCAGCAGCGCACGCAGTTGCTGATCGAGGATTTCCGGGCGGGCCTGAGCCAGACGAATGCCGCGCAGGCCGAGCACCGGGTTGGCTTCGATCGGCAGCGGCAGGTAGTCGAGTTGCTTGTCGCCGCCGACGTCGATGGTGCGGATGATGACTGACTTATCGCCCATCGCATCGATCACAGCTTGGTAGGCGCTGCGTTGCTCTTCCACGTCCGGCGCGGTCTGCCGATCGACGAACAGAAACTCGGTGCGTAGCAGACCGACGCCATCGGCGCCGTTGGCAAAGGCATCTGCCGCTTCAGCGCTGGAGGCGACATTGGCGACGACTTCGATGTGCACGCCATTTCGCGTTTCTGCTGGCAAGTGAGCATTGGCCTGCTGCGCGTCGCGAAGTTGCTGGCGATCGATTTGCGCCTGTTGAACTTCAGCCAAACGATCGGCATTTGGTGTCAGTTCGAGACGTCCACCGTCAGCGTCGAGCACTACTGATTGGCCTTGCGGCTGATCAAGCAACGCCGAACCCAGTGCAACCATGCACGGCAGACCTTTACCGCGAGCGAGTATCGCCACGTGTGAAGTCGCGCCACCCTCGGCCATGCACAAACCGGCGACGCCTTGCGTGCTGAGTTGCAGCAGATCCGAGGGGGTCAGTTCATGCGCCGCGACAATGGCGCCTGCAGGCACATCGTAATTCCACGCTTCACCGAGCAACGCACGCAGCACGCGTTGTTTGAGATCGCGAAGATCGTTGGCGCGCTCAGCCAGCAGCGCGCTGCCGGTGTGTTGCAAGACTTCGCACTGCACGTCGATCGACTGGCTCCAGGCGTGAGTCGCCGCAGTGCCTTGTTCGATGGATTGCTGTGCCGCGTCGAGCAGCGCCGGGTCTTCCAGCAACGCCAAATGCGCGGCGAAGATTGCTTCTTCATCGGCATTCTTGTGCTTCTTCGCTTGGGCGAGGGTGCCTTCGATTTCGTCGCGCACTTGCGTCAGCGCGGATTCAAAAATCTGCTGCTGTTGCAGCGGGTCATGATTGCCCGTATCCGCCGGCAAACTGATCGCATTCAAACGGAATAGCGGTCCACCGACCAGTCCCGGCGCGGCGCAGACACCGTGCAACACACCTGCCTCGGCCGGGCGCTTAAGAGGGGCAATACTGACCGGTGCCGCGGCGTGATGATCATCCGGCAGGGCAGTCGCCAGCGCCGTGAGCAACGCTTGCAGCGCCGCTTCAGCATCCGGCCCCTGACAGCTGACCTGCACTTCATCCTGTTCGCCAACCGCCAATCCCATCAAACCGATCAGGCTGTTGCACGGCGCCGATTTGCCGGCGAAGTGCAGTTGCGACTGGCTCTTGAAACCTTGCGCGGTCTGCCGAATCAGCGCTGCCGGGCGCGCATGCAAACCACCGCGATGAGCCACCAACACATGACCCTGAACCTCTGGCCCACCGACGACTTCGGCGCTCGCTGCCGAGCCATTGCGCGCCACAATGTGCAGCAACGGTTCGCCGACTTTCACCGCCTTCAGCGTAATCGGACGTACCTGAAAATCCTGGCTGTTGGTCAGAATCAACAGGCTGACAAGGCTTTTGCATTGCTGGCCGACCTTGTCCAGATCATAGCGCAACAACGGCTGGCCCTGAGTCACGCGACCACCTTCCTTGACCAGCATCGAGAAACCTTCGCCGTTCAGTTCAACGGTGTCGAGGCCCAGATGCAGGAGAATTTCCGCGCCGTTGTCGGCACGCACGGTGAGTGCGTGGCCGGTGCGGGCGACGTGGATGATCACCCCGGCGCACGGCGAGTACAGCGTGTCGTTGATTGGGTCGATGGCGATGCCGTCACCCATTGCGCCGCTGGCGAACACCGCGTCCGGGACTTTGGCGAGCGTGAGCACCGGGCCGCTGAGCGGGGCGCTGAGGGTCAGCTCTTTATTGTTGTTGTGCATGGCTCGGTCTCATCGGTTAAATCTCGGTTCGATATCCCCTGTAGGAGCTGCCGCAGGCTGCGATCTTTTGATCTTGTTTTTTGTGAATCAAAATCAAAAGATCGCAGCCTTCGGCAGCTCCTACAGGGGTTGTGCATCAATCGACGGTTTTCGCGTCCGCCGATAGGGTTATGCATCGATCAACGGGTGTCAGTGCGTGCGGGTTACTTTGCTCAGGTGGCGCGGTTGGTCCGGGTCCATGCCACGGGCCACGGCCAAACCTGCCGCCATCACGTAGAAGCTCTGGATCGCCAGAATCGGATCGAGCGCCGGGTGTTCGGCGCGGGTCAGGGTCAAGTCGCGTTCGCTCACGTCGTCCGGTGCGGCCAGCAACACGCGGGCGCCGCGTTGGCGCATTTCTGCTGCCAGGCTCAACAGGCCAGCCTGTTCAGCACCGCGCGGTGCGAAAACCAGCAACGGATAGTGTTCGTCGATCAGCGCCATCGGGCCATGACGCACTTCGGCGCTGCTGAACGCTTCGGCCTGAATTGCCGAGGTTTCCTTGAATTTCAGCGCTGCTTCCTGAGCGATGGCGAAACCGGCACCACGGCCGATCACCATCAAACGCTCGCAATCGCGCAACGCTTCGATGGCCACGCTCCAGTCCTGTTTGGCCGCTTCGCGCAGGCCTTCAGGCAGGGCGTTACCGGCCTCGAGCAATTCGCTGTCCTCTTTCCAGTGCGCGATTAACCGGGCGCTGGCGCTGAGGGTGGCGATAAAACTCTTGGTCGCGGCGACACTGCTTTCAGTCCCGGCGAGCAGCGGCACGCTGAATTCACACGCCGCTTCCAGTGGCGAATCGGCGGCGTTGACCATCGACACGCTCAGCGCGCCACGTTTGCGCAGCAGACGCAGGCTGTTGACCAGATCCGGGCTCTGCCCTGATTGCGAAAACGCGAACGCCACCTGACCGCTGACCTTCAACGGCGCCTGCTGCATGGTCACCACCGACATCGGCAACGACGCTACCGGCACGCCCAGTTGCTGCATGGTCAGGTAGGCGAAATAGCTCGCCGCGTGGTCGGAGCTGCCGCGCGCAACGGTCATCGCCACTTGCGGCGGCTGACGGCGCAGGCGCCCGGCGATCTCGATCATTTGCGGGTCGAGTTGTTGCAGTTGGGCTTGCACGGCCTCGAAGGAGGACAGCGCCTCCTCAAGCATTTTTGAAGTCAATGTCTTCTCCTTCGACCATGACGGCGGTCAGTGTGAGTGAGCGATCGAGTCGCACGCAGTCGGCCCAGGCACCTGGTGCAAGGCGCCCGCGTTCGGTGATGCCGAGGTAGTCGGCGGGGAATTGCGACAGACGTTGCGAGGCTTCGGCGATCGGCAAACCGATCTTCACCAGATTGCGCAGGGCCTGATCCATGGTCAGCGTGCTGCCGGCCAACGTGCCATCGGGCAGGCGCACGCCGCCCAGGCATTTGGTCACGGTGTGGCTGCCGAGCTTGTACTCACCGTCGGGCATGCCGGCGGCGGCGGTCGAATCGGTGACGCAATACAGGCACGGGATCGAGCGCAGAGCCACGCGAATGGCGCCGGGATGCACGTGGAGCAAATCCGGAATCAGTTCGGCGAATTTGGCGTGGGCGAGTGCCGCGCCAACGATGCCCGGCTCGCGGTGATGCAACGGGCTCATGGCGTTGTAGAGGTGGGTGAAACTGGTCGCGCCAGCCTCCATTGCGGCAACGCCTTCCTCGTAACTGCCGAGGGTGTGGCCGATCTGCATGCGCACGCCACGGCTGCTGAGTTCGCGGATCAAACCGTCGTGACCGGCGATTTCCGGGGCGATGGTGATCACGCGGATCGGTGCCAGTGCCAGATACTCTTCGACTTCGGCCATCAACGCGGTGTGGGCGAAGTTCGGTTGCGCACCGAGTTTGCCGGGATTGATGTACGGACCTTCGAGGTGGACGCCGAGAACGCGGGCGGCACCTTTCGGACGCTGTTCGCAGAACTCTCCTACTTCCTTCAACACGCTGGAGATCTCAGCGCTCGGCGCAGTCATGGTGGTGGCCAGCAGCGAGGTGGTGCCGAAACGAACGTGGGTTTTGGTGATGGTCTCGAAAGCGCTGGCGCCTTCCATGATGTCTTTGCCGCCGCCGCCATGCACGTGCAGGTCGATGAAGCCCGGCAGCAGATACGGCAGGTCATTGGTTGCCGGATCGCAAGGTACGCCTTCGATCGACACGACTTTGCCGTGTTCGTGGATCAGCCGGCCGCGAATCCAGCCGCTGGCGGTGAGGATGTTGTCTTCGGACATTTTGGTTCTCGCTTGTGGCTGCGCTTAACGGCGAAGCTCTGCAACAAAGTCGTAGTAGTCGTTGCGGCAATAGGTGTCGGTGACTTCGATCGGCGTGTTGTCTTCGAGGTAGCCGACCCGGGTCATCAGCAGCATGGCGGTGCCGGGGGCGATGCCGACCAGCGCGGCGAATTCATCCGAGGCGTTGATCGCCTGAATGTGCTGCAAGGCGCGGACGATCGGTTTGCCGATGCCGTCGAGGTATTCGTAGAGCGAATCGCCGACCAGTTGTGGCTTGGGCATGATCGAGGCGGGCAGGGTGCTCATCTCGATGGCCATCACCGTGTCATCGGCTTTGCGCAGACGTTTCATGCGCGCGACCTTGTCGTTCGGCGACAGGCTGAGGCGGATCAATTCTTCGTGGGTCGGCAGGGTGATTTCGCGTTCCAGCCATTGCGAGCTAGGCACGAAACCTTTCAAACGCAGCATCTCGCTGAAACCGGACAGGCGCGACAGCGGTTGTTCCAGACGCGGCGTGATAAAGGTGCCGGAACCTTGCAGGCGACGGATCAGGCCTTGATCGAGGAGGACTTCCAGGGCCTTGCGTGCGGTAACCCGAGAGATACCGAGCATTTCACTGAGATTGCGCTCGGACGGCATCGCTTGCTCGGACTTCCACTGCCCGGCATGGATCGCCGCTTCCAGATTGCGCGCCAGTTGCAGGTACAGCGGCGTCGGCTGGGAGTCGTCTGGACGTAGGGCGTGGAGGTCGTTCATGTAGGTCATTTCCGGCGCGAGTATAGGATTGTTGTGGCTCGCTTGTGAGGCGGAAATTAATACCACTTGAATACCATGTCAACGCGGGTAATCGGCCTTTAGCCCAATGAAATGGCGGCTTGTAGCACGTATGGTTTGAAGTGGTATTAAAGGTGGGCCGTAAAAAGCAAAAGATCGCAGCCTGCGGCAGCTCCTACAGTGGAAAGTGGTATCACCTCTGTAGAAGCTGCCGCAGGCTGCGATCTTTTGATTTATTTTTTTGCGGGTGACCAGCGGTACTGCTGAATGAGCACTCTGTGGCGAGGGGATTTATCCCCGATCGACTGCGCAGCAGTCGCAAAACCTGCCAACTCGGTTTGGCTGAGAGAACGCGGGGGCGGCTTCGCCACTCAACGGGGCGGTGCGGCGTTTCGCTGAATCCCTCGCCACAGGTTAAGGGCGGATTTCAACCATCGTGCCATCCGGCACCAGGCTCCACACTTCGCGCATATCAACGTTGCGCATGGCGACGCAGCCGTCCGTCCAGTCGAGGGTGTGGAACAGGTCTTCCGGGGTTTCTTCGGAATCCGGCGTGCCGTGGATCATGATCATCCCGCCAGGCTCGACGCCTTCGCGCCGGGCGCGGGCCGAGTCGGTGATGTTCGGGTAGGAAATGTGCATCGACAGGTTGAATTTGTCGCTGGTCTTGCGCCAGTCGATCCAATAAAAACCTTCCGGCGTGCGCTTGTCGCCTTCAATCAGTTTCGGGCCTTTTTTCGCGCCCTTGCCCAAGGAGATGCGATAGGTCTTCAGCGGCTTGCCGTCGGCAATCAACTGCAGTTGATGCGCCGATTTGAGCACCAGAACTTTCTCGATAAGCGGGGTATTCGCCGGCGTCACGGTGGTCACGAAGGACGCTTGGGAGACGCTGACGAACGACAGGCAGAACAGGGCAAGCAACCAGCGCATTGAAACGATTCCCCAGGGAGTGAAGCAAACAGGATTTATGTAGGAGCTGCCGCAGGCTGCGATCTTTTGATCTTCTAACCAACAATGACCGGCTGCACCAACGGCGGAATCGATTCCGAACGCACCGGATACACCTCAACCCGCCGATCAGCAAAGAAGCATTCTAAGGTACGCCCCACCGTCCTGAAAGCCAGCTCATCCCATGGAATGTCGGCTTCGTCGAATAGTTGCACTTCAAGGCTCTCGGGGCCGGCGGCAAAGTCCAGATCAACCAGCTCTGCGCGGAAGAACACATGCACCTGACTGATGTGTGGCACATCGATCAGCGTATAGATGCTCAGATTACGCACGCGGGCGCAGGCTTCCTCGGCGGTTTCGCGGATCGCGGCCTGTTCGATGGTCTCGCCGTTCTCCATGAAACCGGCGGGCAGCGTCCAATAACCGAGGCGCGGTTCGATGGCGCGACGGCAGAGCAACACTTTCGTGCCCCAGGTCGGCACGCAACCGGCGACAATATTGGGGTTCTGATAGTGAATGGTCTGACAGCTGTCACAGACAAATCGCAGCCGCGAATCGCCTTCGGGAATGCGCTGGGTGACCGGGTTACCGCAGTGGCTGCAAAATTTCATGCTGGGCTTCCTGAATGCTGCGCCTATCTTGGCGTGCAGCGGTGTCGGTCGGCAAGTTGTCGTTTCGCGACATGGCGAGATTCGGGGGCTTGGGCGGCTGCAATGATTGGTGCATGATGCAGGGTAAGGCACTGATCGAGAACACTCATGCTGGACGAGCTACTGCATCGGGTAAGCAACCACACACCGCGCACGCTGGAGACCGACAAACGTTTCCCCGAGGCCGCCGTTCTGGTGCCGATCACCCGCAGTGACCAACCGGAACTGGTCCTGACCCTGCGCGCCAGCGGGCTCTCGACCCATGGCGGCGAAGTGGCTTTCCCCGGTGGACGCCGCGATCCCGAAGACCCGGATCTGATTTTCACCGCCCTGCGCGAAGCAGAGGAAGAGATCGGTCTGCCGCCGGGACTGGTCGAAGTGATCGGCCCGCTCAGCCCGCTGATCTCCCTGCACGGCATCAAGGTCACGCCTTATGTCGGCGTAATCCCCGATTTCGTCGAGTATCAGCCCAACGATGCCGAGATCGCCGCGGTGTTCAGCGTACCGCTGGAATTCTTCCGCAAAGACCCCCGCGAACACACCCATCGCATCGACTATCAAGGTCGCAGCTGGTACGTGCCGAGCTACCGCTATGGCGACTTCAAGATCTGGGGCCTGACGGCGATCATGATCGTCGAGTTGATCAATCTGCTTTATGACGCCAAGATCAGTCTGCACCAACCGCCGAAAAGCTTTATTGGCACGTAAGCCATCGTTCGAATGGCCATCACCGTGAGCCCTGAGGAAAACAAGATGAAATACCGCTTGGGCGACGCCCGTGTCGAGACCCACCCGCAGAGCTGGGTCGCCCCCAACGCCGTGCTGGTGGGCAAGGTCAAACTGGAAGAGGGCGCCAACGTCTGGTTCAACGCCGTGCTGCGTGGCGACAACGAACTGATCCTGATCGGCAAGAACAGTAATGTGCAGGACGGCACCGTGATGCACACCGACATGGGCTATCCGCTGACCATCGGTACCGGCGTGACCATCGGCCACAACGCCATGCTGCATGGCTGCACCGTGGGCGATTACAGTCTGATCGGCATCAACGCGGTGATTCTCAACGGCGCGAAGATCGGCAAGAACTGCATCATCGGCGCCAACTCACTGATTGGTGAGGGCAAGGAAATTCCCGATGGTTCGCTGGTGATGGGCTCGCCGGGCAAGGTTGTGCGTGAACTGACCGAGCCGCAGAAGAAGATGCTTGAAGCCAGCGCCGCGCACTATGTGCATAACTCACAGCGTTATGCGCGTGATCTGGTTGAGCAGGAAGAATGAACACGCCCGAAAGACTGGTCGCCTCGCCGTGCGTGAATATTTGTGCGCTGGATGAGGAGGATATTTGTACCGGCTGCCAGCGTACGGTTGAGGAAATCACCCGCTGGGGCCGCATGAGCAATGACGAGCGCCGCGTGGTGCTGGGGTTGTGTCATGAGCGGGCGAAGGCGAGTGGTTTGGTGTGGATGATTGGGTCGACCCCGAACAAGTAGCAAAGAGCAAAAGATCGCAGCCTTCGGCAGCTCCTACATTTTGAAATGCGTTCCCTTGTAGGAGCTGCCGAAGGCTGCGATCTTTTGATTCTCCTTTGGCTGAAGTAATCTGTGCGCCAATCTGCCAGGTCGCCTCCATGATTTTCCTCATCGCCTACATCAGCAGCGTCGTGCTGATCAATTTCGCCTTCTCTACCGCTCCGCACCTGGACATCATCTGGTCGGCCTGGGGCGGCTTGGTGTTCGTGCTGCGCGACATGGTGCAAATCCGTTTCGGTCACGGTGCGATCGCGGCGATGCTGGCAGCGTTGGTACTGTCTTACGTCACCTCCGATCCCTCCATCGCGCTGGCCAGCGCCACGGCGTTCGCGGTTTCCGAGTGCATCGACTGGCTGGTGTTCAGCATCACCAAACGGCCATTGCGCGACCGCTTGTGGATCAGTTCGGCACTGAGCATCCCCCTCGACACCTTCATCTTTTTCGGCATGATCGACTTGCTGACACCGCCGGTGATCATCACCGCGCTGCTGTCGAAATTCGCTGGCGTCACCGCCGTCTGGCTGATCATGGCCTGGCGCGATCGCAAACAGGCCGTCGCCGGCTGAAGCCAAAGCCTCGGGTTCATGTAAAATGCCGCGCTTTCTCCCCATGGAAAGCGCGGCTGGCGTCGCTTTCCTCGATGATCCGCTGCTTTGAGGACCTGAGATGACCCGTATCGGAACTCCGTTGTCGCCAACCGCGACCCGCGTATTGCTGTGTGGCTGTGGTGAGTTGGGCAAGGAAGTGGTGATCGAGCTGCAACGCCTGGGCGTTGAAGTGATCGCCGTCGACCGTTACGCCAACGCGCCGGCCATGCAAGTTGCCCATCGCAGCCACGTGATCAACATGCTCGACGGCGCCGCTCTGCGTGCGGTGATCGAAGCCGAGAAGCCGCACTTCATCGTGCCGGAAATCGAAGCCATCGCCACCGCCACCCTGGTTGAACTGGAAGCCGAAGGCTTCACCGTGATCCCGACCGCGCGCGCTGCGCAACTGACCATGAACCGCGAAGGCATCCGTCGTCTGGCCGCTGAAGAGCTGGACCTGCCGACCTCGCCTTACCACTTTGCCGACACCTTCGAGGGCTACAGCAAAGCTGTTGAAGACCTGGGTTTCCCTTGTGTCGTCAAACCGGTGATGAGCTCGTCGGGCAAAGGCCAGAGCCTGCTGCGCAGCACCGATGACGTGCAGAAAGCCTGGGATTACGCGCAAGAGGGCGGTCGCGCCGGCAAAGGTCGGGTGATCATCGAAGGCTTTATCGATTTCGACTACGAAATCACCCTGCTGACCGTGCGCCATATCGGCGGCACCACGTTCTGTGCGCCGGTCGGTCACCGTCAGGAGAAGGGCGACTACCAGGAATCGTGGCAGCCACAAGCCATGAGCCCGATTGCTCTGGCTGAATCCGAACGCGTCGCCAAAGCGGTGACTGAAGCGCTGGGCGGCCGTGGTCTGTTCGGTGTTGAGCTGTTCATCAAAGGTGATCAGGTGTGGTTCAGCGAAGTCTCGCCGCGTCCGCATGACACCGGTCTGGTCACGTTGATTTCCCAGGATCTGTCGCAGTTTGCCTTGCACGCTCGCGCGATTCTGGGTCTGCCAGTGCCGCTGATCCGTCAGTTCGGGCCATCGGCTTCGGCAGTGATTCTGGTGGAAGGGCAGTCGACGCAGACCGCATTCGCCAATCTCGGCGTTGCGTTGAGCGAGCCGGATACGGCATTGCGCCTGTTTGGCAAGCCGGAAGTGAATGGTCAGCGCCGCATGGGCGTGGCGTTGGCGCGGGATGAGTCGATCGAGGCAGCGCGTGCCAAGGCGACCCGTGCTGCTCAGGCTGTTGTCGTAGAACTCTAAACCGAGTCGCGTCCATCGCGGGCAAGCCCGCTCCCACAGGTTTTTTGTCGTACACAAAAATTGTGATCAACAGAAATCCCTGTGGGAGCGGGCTTGCCCGCGATAGCGATCTGTCAGGCAACCTGATTCAGATCGTTATCCCGCGTCTCTTTCAGACACAGCACCGCAATCAAACTCAGCACCGCCGCCCCCGACACATACCCGCCGACATAACTCAAACCACCCATCGCCACCAGTTTCTGCGCAAAGAACGGCGCCGCCGAGGCCCCGACAATCCCGCCCAGGTTATACGCCGCTGAAGCACCGGTATAACGCACGTGGGTCGGAAATAGCTCCGGCAACAGTGCGCCCATCGGTGCAAACGTCACGCCCATCAAAAACAGCTCGATGCACAGAAACAGCGCCACGCCCCAGGTCGAACCCTGAGTCAGCAACGGCTCCATCAGAAATCCAGACAAAATCGCCAGCACGCCACCGATGATCAGCACCGGTTTACGCCCATAGCGATCGCTGGCCCAAGCCGACAGCGGCGTCGCGGCCGCCATGAACAGCACGGCAAAGCACAGCAATCCCAAGAATGTCTCGCGGCTGTAACCCAGCGTGGAAACCCCATAGCTCAGGGAGAACACCGTCGAGATATAGAACAGCGCATAGCACACCACCATCGCCGCTGCGCCCAACAAGGTCGGTGCCCAATACTGGCTGAACAGCTCGACCAGCGGCACTTTTACCCGCTCCTGACGCGCGATGGCATTGGCGAATACCGGCGTTTCATGCAGTTTCAAGCGCACGTACAAGCCGACCATCACCAGCACCGCGCTGAGCAGAAACGGAATCCGCCAGCCCCAGCTGCGAAATTGCTCATCATCGAGGGTCATGGCCAGAGTCAGAAACAAACCGTTGGCCGCGAGAAAGCCAATCGAAGGGCCGAGCTGCGGAAACATGCCGAACCACGCGCGCTTGCCCTTCGGTGCGTTTTCCGTGGCGAGCAGGGCGGCACCGCCCCATTCGCCGCCCAATCCCAGGCCCTGACCAAAACGCAGCACGCACAATAGAATCGGTGCCCACGCGCCGATGGTGGCGTAACCCGGCAGCACGCCAATCAGCGTTGTACATACGCCCATCAACAGCAAGGATGCGACCAGCGTCGACTTGCGCCCGATACGGTCACCGAAGTGGCCGAACAGCGCCGAGCCCAGCGGTCGGGCAAGGAAGGCGATACCGAAAGTAAGAAACGCCGAGAGCATCTGCGCGGTGCCGGACGTCTGCGGAAAGAACACCGGCCCGATCACCAGCGCGGCCGCCGTGGCGTAAACATAGAAGTCGTAGAACTCGATCGCGGTGCCGATAAAACTCGCCGTCGCCACGCGGGTGGCGGAGTTGGTTGGTTGGGCAGGCGCGGTGTCGCTGTAAGCGGTACTGGTCGTCATGCGGTGATCCCTGACAGTCATGAGCTCCGTTGGAGCGAATTATTATGGTCGAACACCCAGGGATGTGGGATGAGGCGCGGTCGCTGTTTCAGGTAGGAACAGTCGCCGGAGTGCAGCGGAAATGGCCGAAACCTGTTGTGTGCGGGGTAAGCACGAGGGCCGGCGTAGCTTGGGTAAGCTGATCCGATTATAGGAAGGGGGCTAACGATCAAACAAGAGCAAAGATCGCAGCCTGCGGCAGCTCCTACATGGGAACGCATTTCAAATGTAGGAGCTGCCGAAGGCTGCGATCTTTTATCGGGCAGGCAGCAAAGCAGGCACAGAAGAGGTATGCCAGATCAACACCTTGCTCACCCGGTTCTCTTCAGTCTCAAGAATCTCCAGCCGATAGCGCCCGATCTTCAAGCACACCGCGCTCTCAGGAATCGTTTCCAACGCCTCGGTCACCAAGCCATTCAGCGTTTTCGGCCCATCGCTCGGCAAGTGCCAGCCCAGGCACTTGTTCAATTCACGAATCGACGCGGTGCCATCGATCACCATCCGCCCATCCGCCTGCGGATGAATATGCGGGTTATCGAGGCTGTGCTCGCTTTCGAACTCGCCGACGATTTCTTCGAGAATATCTTCCAGGGTAACGATGCCCAGCACTTCGCCGTACTCGTCGACCACCATGCCCAGCCGCCGCTGCTGCTTATGAAAGTTCAGCAGTTGCAGTTGCAGTGGCGTACTTTCCGGAACGAAATACGGCTCATAACTGGCCGCCAGCAGCGCCTCGATAGTCAGATCGCCATTGTTCAACAGGTGACGGATCTGCCGGGTGTTGAGCACCGCTTCGACCTGATTGATGTCGCTGTGGAACACCGGCAGGCGCGTGCGCTTGTTGTGGCGCAGTTGCTCGATGATCTCTTCAATCGAGTCGTCGAGGTTGATGCCGTCGACATCGCTGCGCGGTACCAGAATGTCGTTAACGGTGATGTTGTCCAGCGCATGTATCCCCGAAACCGGGTGCGCGTGAACAGGATGCTCGGGATCATCACGACGATCGCTGGGCGCGTCATCGTCGCTCTGCTGCACCACTTGCGGTTTACGCGCGAACGGGCGGATCAGCAGGCTGCTGGCACGGCTGAACAGCCAGGCCAGTGGATAAACAATCTTCAGCGGCACCGCCAGCAAGGTATTGCCGAACGTCAGCACCGCATCGGGATAACGCTGAGCGACCGTGCGCGGGAAATAATCGGCGAACACCAGCAGAATTGCCCCGGCACCGAGGCAAGCGGCCCACGGGCCATTTTCCTCGCAGAGGAAAATCGCCAGCAGCGTCGCGATGATCACGGCGAGGGCTCGGCACAAGGTGTTGCAGAGGATCAGGCTGTCGAGCGGGAAGCTCAGCTTCGCCAGCGGTTTATCGCTGGCGCGCGAGGCGGTGCGTTGTGCGAGCAGGTGCTGCTGCGCGATTTCGACGGCGGTAAACAGCCCTGACCATAAAATCAGCAGGACAAATACCGCGAGCATCGGCCCTATGGGCAAACCGTCCATTTATGCCGCCCGTCAGATGTGCAGAATGTATTCACGAACCAGTTTGCTGCCGAAATACGCCAACATCAGCAGGCAGAAACCGGCGAGGGTCCAGCGAATCGCCTTGTGACCGCGCCAGCCGAGACGGTTGCGGCCCCACAGCAACACGCTGAAGACGATCCAGGCCAGGCACGCCAATAGAGTTTTGTGCACCAGATGCTGGGCGAACAGGTTCTCGACGAACAGCCAGCCGGAAATCAGCGACAGCGACAGCAGCGTCCAGCCGGCCCAGAGGAAACCGAACAACAGGCTTTCCATGGTTTGCAGCGGCGGGAAGTTCTTGATCAGCCCGGACGGGTGCTTGTGCTTGAGCTGGTGGTCTTGCACCAGCAGCAGCAAGGCCTGGAACACCGCAATGGTGAACATGCCGTAGGCGAGGATCGACAATAGAATGTGTGCGAGGATGCCCGGCTCTTCATCGATGATCTGCACCGTGCCGGTCGGCGCGAACTGCGCCAGCAGCACGGTGATCGCGCCCAGCGGGAACAGCAGCACCAGCAGGTTTTCCACCGGAATGCGCGAGCAGGCGATCAGCGTCAGGGCGATCACCGCCGCGGCGATCAGGCTGGACGCGCTGAAGAAATCCAGACCCAGACCAATCGGCGTCAGCAAATGCGTGAGCAGGCTGGCAGCGTGGGCCACCACGGCGAAAACGCCGAGGCCAACCAGCAGGCGCTTGTTCGCCTTGGCGCCAGTGGCCAAGCGGGTGCTCTGATAAAGGGTCGCAGCGGCATATAGAAGGGCGGCGGCGAGGGTGGTCAGCAAACTGGGTGACAAGGGGAGCATAAATCCTGTTAGGCAAGCCCGAAAGGGGCTGAGTTTGGCATAGAACCGCCACGACACGAAAGACTCAGGAAGCTGACAGCGAGGTGTCCGCCAGCCGCAGTCTTCGCTATAATCCGCGACCTGCCCACGCCGCAGGCTCGCCGAGCACATGTTGATTCCGGTCTGGGCCGCCATTATCCCGGTCTACACAGGGCCTGAAAGGATCGCGCAATGTTTGAAAACTTAACCGACCGTCTCTCGCAGACGCTGCGCCATGTCACCGGCAAGGCGAAGCTGACCGAGGACAATATCAAAGACACCCTGCGTGAAGTGCGCATGGCGTTGCTCGAAGCCGACGTCGCCCTGCCGGTGGTCAAGGACTTCGTCAATTCGGTCAAGGAGCGCGCTGTCGGCACCGAGGTGTCGCGCAGTCTGACGCCGGGCCAGGCATTCGTGAAGATCGTCCAGGCTGAGCTCGAAAGCCTGATGGGCGCGGCCAACGAAGATTTGAACCTGAGCGCCGTACCGCCAGCCGTCATTCTGATGGCCGGTCTGCAGGGCGCGGGTAAAACCACTACCGCCGGTAAACTTGCGCGCTTCCTTAAGGAGCGCAAGAAGAAGTCGGTCATGGTCGTGTCGGCGGACGTTTATCGCCCGGCCGCTATTAAACAGCTGGAAACCCTGGCCAACGACATCGGCGTGACGTTCTTCCCGTCCGACTTGAGCCAGAAGCCGGTCGACATCGCCACCGCAGCTATTAAAGAAGCCAAACTGAAATTCATCGACGTGGTCATCGTCGATACCGCCGGTCGTCTGCACATCGACGAAGAGATGATGGGCGAGATCAAGGCACTGCACGCCGCGATCAACCCGATCGAGACCCTGTTCGTGGTCGACGCCATGACCGGTCAGGATGCGGCCAACACGGCCAAGGCCTTCGGTGATGCGCTGCCGCTGACCGGTGTGATCCTGACCAAGGTCGACGGCGACGCCCGTGGCGGTGCCGCACTGTCGGTGCGCGCGATCACCGGCAAGCCGATCAAGTTCATCGGTATGGGCGAGAAGAGCGAAGCGCTCGATCCGTTCCACCCTGAACGTATTGCCTCGCGGATTCTCGGCATGGGCGACGTGCTCAGCCTGATCGAACAGGCCGAAGCGACCCTCGATAAAGACAAGGCCGACAAACTGGCCAAGAAGCTGAAGAAGGGCAAGGGCTTCGACCTCGAAGACTTCCGCGATCAGCTGCAACAGATGAAGAACATGGGCGGCCTCGGCGGCCTCATGGACAAACTGCCGAGCATCGGCGGCGTCAACCTGTCGCAAATGGGCAATGCCCAAAACGCCGCAGAGAAGCAATTCAAACAGATGGAAGCCATCATCAATTCCATGACCCCGGCCGAGCGCCGCGACCCTGAGCTGATCAGCGGTTCGCGCAAACGCCGGATCGCCATGGGTTCCGGCACTCAGGTGCAGGACATCGGTCGCTTGATCAAGCAGCACAAGCAGATGCAGAAGATGATGAAGAAATTCACCGCCAAAGGCGGAATGGCGAAAATGATGCGCGGCATGGGCGGAATGTTGCCCGGCGGCGGCATGCCGAAAATGTAAAGAATCCGCGCCGGTCGTCGCACCGGCGCAGACCCTGCAAGGACGCAGGATCAACAGCAAACCCGCACTTGGCGGGAGCTGACCGGCCGTTTTCATCGACGGCTCTATATGCAGATCTGCACGGCATGCCATAGGCGCCGGAAAAAGTCATTTGCAAAAGTCCGGATATTCCTTAGAATATGCGGCCTTTCGGGCACCCATGCCCGCTGTGCATTTAGATTTGCAGCACCGACTACAGGAACGATGTTCACATGCTAACAATCCGTCTTGCCCTTGGCGGCTCCAAAAAGCGCCCGTTTTACCACCTGACCGTAACCGACTCGCGTAACCCGCGTGACGGCTCCCACAAAGAACAGGTTGGTTTCTTCAACCCTGTTGCCCGTGGTCAGGAAATCCGTCTGTCCGTGAACCAAGAGCGCGTAGCCTACTGGCTGAGCGTTGGTGCACAGCCTTCTGAGCGTGTTGCTCAGTTGCTGAAGGAATCTGCAAAGGCTGCGGCCTGAGCAATATGAACGCGACGCCTGCTGTTGCCGATGATTTGATCGTTATTGGCAAAATTTATTCTGTTCATGGCGTTCGCGGCGAAGTGAAGGTTTATTCCTTTACTGATCCGACTGAAAACCTGTTGCAGTACAAAACCTGGACGCTCAAGCGCGAAGGCAATGTCAAACAGGTCGAGCTGGTCAGTGGACGCGGGAGCGACAAGTTCCTGGTCGCAAAGCTCAAGGGTCTTGATGATCGTGAAGAAGCTCGTCTTCTGGCCGGTTATGAGATCTGCGTGCCGCGCAACCTGTTCCCTGAATTGACCGACGGCGAGTACTACTGGTACCAGCTGGAAGGTCTGAAGGTCATCGATCAACTGGGGCAATTGCTCGGGAAAGTCGATCATCTTCTGGAAACCGGCGCCAATGATGTAATGGTCGTCAAGCCTTGCGCTGGCAGCCTGGACGATCGCGAACGCTTGTTGCCCTATACGGCGCAATGTGTGTTGGCAGTCGATCTGGCCGCGGGCGAGATGAAGGTGGATTGGGACGCGGACTTCTAAGCGTGGCTAACTTGCGCGTAGAAGTGATCAGTTTGTTTCCCGAGATGTTTTCCGCCATCGGCGACTACGGCATCACCAGTCGAGCGGTCAAACAGGGGCTCTTGCAGCTGACCTGTTGGAACCCGCGGGATTACACGACGGATCGGCATCACACTGTGGACGATCGCCCGTTTGGCGGTGGTCCGGGCATGGTGATGAAGATCAAGCCCCTGGAAGATGCTCTGGTTCAGGCCAAGGCAGCAGCCGGGGAGGCGGCGAAGGTGATTTACCTGTCCCCCCAAGGCCGTCAACTGACTCAGTCGGCGGTACGCGAGTTGGCACAATCGGATGCATTGATCCTGATTGCCGGCCGCTATGAAGGCATTGACGAGCGTTTTATTGAAGCTCATGTCGATGAAGAGTGGTCGATTGGCGACTATGTACTGTCTGGCGGCGAGCTGCCGGCCATGGTCCTGATCGATGCGGTTACACGACTGCTGCCTGGAGCTTTAGGGCATGCGGACTCCGCCGAGGAAGATTCCTTTACGGATGGTCTGCTGGATTGCCCGCACTACACCCGACCTGAGGTGTATGCGGATCAGCGTGTACCCGACGTGTTGCTGAGTGGCAACCACGCGCATATCCGGCGTTGGCGTTTACAGCAGTCCCTTGGTAGGACCTTTGAACGACGCGCCGATCTTCTGGAAAGCCGCTCGCTTTCTGGAGAAGAGAAGAAGCTGCTCGAGGAATACATCCGCGAGCGGGACGATAGTTAACAACGTATCGATGGTAGATCGAACGATTTACCTTAGGAGCACAGCATGACCAACAAAATCATCCTTGCACTCGAAGCAGAGCAGATGACCAAAGAAATCCCTACCTTCGCCCCAGGCGACACTATTGTCGTTCAGGTGAAAGTGAAGGAAGGCGATCGTTCCCGTCTGCAAGCGTTCGAAGGCGTTGTAATCGCCAAGCGTAACCGCGGCGTGAACAGTGCGTTCACCGTTCGTAAAATCTCCAACGGTGTTGGCGTAGAACGTACTTTCCAGACCTACTCCCCGCAGATCGACAGCATGGCTGTTAAACGTCGCGGTGACGTACGTAAAGCCAAGCTGTACTACCTGCGCGACCTGTCGGGTAAAGCAGCTCGCATCAAGGAAAAACTGGCTTAAGTCCAGCTTCCGATGCAGAAAAAAGCAGCCTACGGGCTGCTTTTTTGTTGCCCGCAATAAACTGCCCCCATCCTGTAGGAGCTGCCGAAGGCTGCGATCTTTTGATCCTGTTTTCGATTTGCAGTCTACGTTTTACGAGTCATCTCACATGTCTACCCGCGAACAGGAAATCCAACGCCGCACCGAACTCTCGGTGACACGCGTCACCAAAGCCGTCTTCCCGCCGACCACCAACCACCACAACACCCTGTTCGGCGGCACCGCGCTGGCGTGGATGGACGAAGTTTCCTTCATCACCGCGACACGCTTCTGCCGTCTGCCATTGGTGACCGTGTCCACCGATCGCATCGACTTCAATCACGCGATCCCGGCCGGGTCCATCGTCGAGCTGGTGGGGAAGGTGATCAAGGTCGGCAACACCAGCCTCAAGGTCGAGGTGGAAGTCTTTGTCGAGAGCATGAGCTGTGATGGCCGCGAGAAGGCCATTCATGGGCAGTTCAGCTTTGTTGCGATCGATGACGACAAGCGGCCGGTGCCGGTGCTGCCGGGTTTTGCAGCTTGAATCTTTAAAAGATCGCAGCCTTCGGCAGCTCCTACATGTCATGCGTTTTCTCTGTAGGAGCTGCCGAAGGCTGCGATCTTTTGCTTTTAAGCCTGTTGCGCCTCAGGCTGAATCAACGCCAGCAACGTCCACCCCGCCCCAGGCTTCACCGCCGTCTCCGGCGTCACCACATGCACCCAACCGCTGTCATCGCGCATGAACAGCAACGTCGCACGATTGCCATGCAGCGCCCGGTAATCTTCCCAGCCAAAACCATCGGTCAACGTCGTGCTATACAGTTCAGACCCTTGGCCCATCTGGCTGGCCAGTTTCGCGTAGGTAAACGCCTCGCTGCCCAATTGATTACCCCGGTGTTCCAGGCTCGCCCGATGTTTATCGCTGCGCCGACTCTCGTGCCCACTGGCCAACCCGAACAAACGCTGATGCCCGAAGTCATGCCGAAAGCGCATCGCCGCCAGAGTATTGAGTTCACCCGAAGGCGACAGCGCCAGCAAATGCCCCAACCCGACCAGATCCAGATGCGCATCGGCGTGCTGCGAGGCCGGGTTGCCGAAGTACGTGGGCAAACCTTCCATGCGCGCCGCGCGAATGTTTTCCCAGCTCGAATCGGTCAGCAGCACGCGGCTACCCAGTTGCTGCAGCGACTTGCCCAGCTCCCGCGCCGGACCGTTCGCACCAACGATCAGGAAACCGCTCGGCGCCGGCTCGGCAACCTTCAATAGCCGTGCAAGTGGTCGTGCGGTCGCGCTTTGCAGCACCACCGTGCCGATGATCACCGCAAACGTCAGCGGCACCAGCAGCAGCGCACCTTCATGCCCGGCCTCGTGCAGACGAATCGCGAAAATCGCCGACACCGCCGCCGCGACAATCCCGCGTGGCGCGATCCAGCACAGCAACGCACGCTCGCGCCAACTCAGGCTGGAACCGGCCGTGCTGAGCAATACGTTCAACGGCCGGGCGATCAACTGAATCACCAGCAACAGAATCAGCACCAGCGGCCCCAGCCCGATCAACGCATACAGATCCAGGCGCGCCGCGAGCAAAATGAACAGGCCGGAAATCAGCAGCACGCTGAGGTTTTCCTTGAAGTGCAGGATGTGCCGCACATCCACGCCCTTCATGTTCGCCAGCCACATGCCCATCAGCGTCACCGCCAACAGTCCCGACTCGTGCATCACGGTGTTCGAAGCAATGAAAATCCCCAACACCGCCGCCAACGACGCGAGGTTATGCAGATATTCCGGCAGCCACTGCCGGCGGATCACCGTGCCGAGCAGCCAGCCGCCAACAATCCCGAACACCGCGCCACAGACGATCACGCCGCCAAAGGTGAACAGGCTTTGTTTCAGACCATGGCCTTCAGCGCTGGCAATGATGAAGCTGTAAACCACCACGGCGAGGAGGGCGCCGATCGGGTCGATGACGATGCCTTCCCAGCGCAGAATATTGGCGATCGAGGCTTTCGGTCGCACCACGCGCAGCATCGGCACGATCACGGTCGGGCCGGTGACCAGCGTCAGGCTGCCGAAAAGGATGGCCAGCATCCAGTCGAAGCCGAGCAGAAAATGTGTGGCGACCGCGATGACGATCCAGGTCGAGATCGCGCCAATGGTCACCAGTCGATGGACGACGCTGCCGATCTCTTTCCATTCCGACAGGTGCAGCGTCAGGCTGCCCTCGAACAGAATCAGCGCCACCGCCAGTGACACCAGCGGCATCAGCAATGGGCCAAACATTTCCTGTGGATCGAGCCAGCCCAGCACCGGGCCGACCAGAATGCCGGTCAGCAACAGAAACAGAATTGCCGGCAACTTCAGGCGCCAGGCCAGCCATTGGCACCCCAGCGCTGCCGCACCAATCCCGCCAAATGCCAATAGAATTTGCTGCTCGTTCATTGATGCTCCCTGTTCCTTGAAGTAGCGGGCTATGAAAGACTAGCGCCCATTCCTACAGTTCACTCTACATTTGCGCACAGCCCTTGAGGCTGTGTGTCTTGAGCGCCCATGCCTGCCATCGACCATCCACTGATTGACCAATTCCTCGACGCTCTGTGGCTTGAGAAGGGCCTGTCCGACAACACGCGCGGCGCTTACCGCAGCGATCTCGCCCTGTTCAATGGCTGGTTGCAGGAGAAAAACCTCGAGCTGATCAACGCCGGGCGTGAGCTGATCCTTGATCATTTGGCCTGGCGCCTTGAGCAAAACTACAAACCGCGTTCCACGGCGAGATTTCTCTCCGGTGTGCGTGGCTTTTATCGCTATCTGTTGCGGGAAAAAATGATCAGCGTCGACCCGACGTTACGTGTCGACATGCCGCAACTGGGTAGGCCATTACCCAAATCGCTGTCAGAAGCTGACGTGGAGGCGCTGTTGCAGGCGCCAGACTTGAGCGAAGCGATTGGTCAGCGTGACCGCGCCATGCTTGAAGTGCTGTATGCATGCGGTTTGCGCGTGACCGAACTGGTCAGCCTGACGCTGGAGCAAGTCAACTTGCGTCAGGGCGTGTTGCGGGTGATGGGCAAGGGCAGCAAGGAGCGGCTGGTGCCGATGGGCGAGGAGGCGATTGTCTGGATCGAGCGCTACATGCGCGATGGGCGCGGCGAACTGCTCGGCGGGCGGCCCAGTGATGTACTGTTTCCCAGTCAACGCGGCGAGCAGATGACCCGGCAGACGTTCTGGCACCGGATCAAGCATCAGGCCAAGGTCGCGGGGATTGGCAAGTCGTTGTCGCCGCACACCTTGCGTCATGCGTTCGCCACGCACCTGCTCAACCATGGCGCCGACCTGCGCGTGGTGCAGATGCTGCTCGGCCACAGCGACCTCTCCACCACGCAAATCTATACCCACGTCGCCCGCGCCCGCCTGCAAGAGCTGCACGCCAAACACCACCCGCGCGGCTGACACATCCCCTTTGTTTGAAATACTTACCTGTGGTGAGGGGATTCATCCCCGACGGGCTGCGCAGCGGCCCCCATCTTGGGCTGCTCGGTTTGACTGATAGATTGGGGGGATGGTTTTGGGGCTGCTTCGCAACCCAGCGGGGATAAATCCCCTCGCCACAATAATGTGTGTCAGTCACATAGGGGTGTAGCAGTTGCAGAGGCAGTGCGTTGCGCGTGGTGCAGATGCTGCTGGGCCACAGCGACCTCTCCACCACGCAAATCTACACCCACGTCGCCCGCGCCCGCCTGCAAGACCTGCACGCCAAACACCACCCGCGCGGCTGACACATCCCTAATGTTGGAACACTAACCTGTGGTGAGGGGATTTATCCCCGTTCGGCTGCGCAGCAGTCGCAAACCCGGCTGGCTCGGTTTTGCGTGAAAGATCGCGATGGATGGTTTTAGGGCTGCTTCGCAACCCAGCGGGGATAAATCCCCTCGCCACAATAATGTGTGTCAGCCATATATGGTTGTGGGTCAGTTGTACAAGCATGCAGCTGTGTCAGTTACACATGAATGTATGGCGACAGGCGCATTCGGCCACCGTGGCCTTATGTGTTAGGCTTTGCCGGTTTGCACGATGGACGGTTATGACCCGGTGTTCCGGCACGGGCGTTCTGATCGTTTCATTTGTCCGCCTTCAGGAGTTCTCATGCGTCTGACCCAGATTTTCGCCGCCGCAGCCATTGCGTTGGTCAGCACCTTTGCCGTCGCCGATGACGCGGCCGACAAAGCCATTCGTAAAAGCCTGGAAAACCTCCAGCTCGAAGTCCCGGTAGAGACCATCACCGCCAGTCCTCTGCCAGGCATGTACGAAGTCAAACTCAAAGGCAGCCGCGTGCTCTATGCCAGTGCTGATGGCCAGTACATCGTTCAGGGTTACCTGTTCCAGCTCAAGGACGGCAAACCGGTCAACCTGACCGAAAAAACCGAACGCCTGGGCGTCTCGAAACTGATCAATGCCATTCCGGTCGCCGAAACCGTGGTCTACCCGGCCATCGGCGAAACCAAATCGCACATCACCGTGTTCACCGACACCACTTGCCCGTACTGCCACAAGCTGCACGCCGAAGTGCCAGAGCTGAACAAGCGCGGCATCGAAGTGCGTTATGTCGCGTTCCCGCGCCAGGGTTTGAATTCGCCGGGTGACGAGCAGCTGCAAGCCGTGTGGTGCTCGAAAGACAAGAAAGCCGCCATGGACAAAATGGTCGATGGCAAGGAAATCAAGGCCGCCAAGTGCGATAACCCGGTTTCCAAGCAGTTCGCCCTCGGTCAGTCGATCGGCGTGAACGGCACACCGGCCATCGTTTTGGCCGACGGACAAGTCATTCCGGGCTACCAGCCTGCGCCACAAGTCGCCAAACTGGCGCTGGGCGCGAAGTAATTCGCATCGTCACGGTCAGCCGTGACGATCATGGCCCGGCAGCGACATCGCCGGGCCATCAATTGAGAGCCGCGAGCACGCGGTTGTTTTCCGGCCGACCCCGCGTCGGCCGTTTTATGGGGAGTTCACAGTGAATCCGGTCAAAGTAGGCATCTGTGGGTTAGGGACCGTCGGTGGCGGTACCTTCAACGTACTTCAGCGCAACGCCGAGGAAATTGCTCGTCGTGCCGGGCGTGGAATCGAAGTGGCACAAATTGCCATGCGCACGCCAAAGCCTCAGTTCCAGACGACCGGTATTGCGATTACCAACGATGTCTTCGAAGTGGCCACAAACCCTGAGATCGACATCGTCATAGAGCTGATGGGCGGCTACACCGTTGCCCGCGAGCTGGTACTCAAGGCCATCGAGAATGGCAAGCATGTGGTCACCGCGAACAAGGCACTGATTGCCGTTCACGGTAATGAAATTTTCGCCAAGGCTCGCGAGAAGGGCGTGATCGTGGCGTTCGAAGCGGCCGTGGCCGGTGGCATTCCGGTGATCAAGGCGATCCGCGAAGGCCTGTCCGCCAACCGCATCAACTGGGTCGCCGGGATCATCAACGGCACCGGCAACTTCATCCTCACCGAAATGCGTGAGAAGGGCCGTACCTTCGAAGACGTGCTGGCCGAAGCGCAGGCACTGGGTTACGCCGAAGCCGATCCGACCTTCGACGTTGAAGGCATCGACGCCGCGCACAAGCTGACGATTCTGGCTTCCATCGCGTTCGGCATCCCGCTGCAATTCGACAAGGCTTACACCGAAGGCATCACCAAACTGACCACCGCCGACGTCAACTACGCCGAAGCGCTGGGCTACCGCATCAAGCACCTCGGCGTGGCACGCAGCACTGCCGCCGGCATCGAGCTGCGCGTACACCCGACGCTGATCCCGGCCGATCGTCTGATCGCCAACGTCAACGGCGTGATGAACGCGGTGATGGTCAACGGCGATGCCGCCGGTTCGACGCTGTTCTACGGCGCTGGCGCCGGCATGGAGCCAACCGCTTCGTCGGTGATCGCCGATCTGGTTGACGTGGTTCGTGCCATGACTTCCGACCCGGAAAACCGCGTGCCGCACCTGGCCTTCCAGCCGGACTCGCTGTCGGCCCATCCGATCCTGCCGATCGAAGCCTGCGAAAGTGCTTACTACCTGCGTATTCAGGCCAAGGACCATCCGGGCGTGTTGGCTCAGGTGGCGAGCATCCTCTCGGAGCGCGGCATCAACATCGAGTCGATCATGCAGAAGGAAGTCGAAGAGCACGACGGTCTGGTGCCGATGATCCTGCTGACCCACCGCGTGGTCGAGCAGCGCATCAACGACGCCATCGCCGCCCTCGAAGCGCTGGCCGGCGTGAATGGTCCGGTCGTACGGATCCGCGTCGAGCACCTGAATTAAATAGAAGCAGCTGCAAGCTTCGAGCTGCAAGCGGCAAGAGAAAAGCGGTCTGGCTTTTACTTGCAGCTTGTAGCTCGTAGCTTGAGGCCCAAACCGAAGGTTTGCCCTTATGCGTTACATCAGTACCCGCGGCCAGGCACCGGCCCTGAATTTCGAAGACGTCCTGCTGGCTGGTCTGGCGACCGACGGCGGTCTGTACGTTCCGGAAAACCTGCCACGTTTCACCCAGGAAGAAATCGCTTCCTGGGCCGGCCTGCCGTATCACGAGCTGGCTTTCCGCGTCATGCGCCCGTTCGTCACCGGCAGCATTCCGGACGCCGATTTCAAAAAGATTCTTGAAGAAACCTACGGCGTGTTCTCGCACAGCGCCGTCGCGCCGCTGCGTCAGTTGAATGGCAACGAATGGGTGCTGGAGCTGTTCCACGGCCCGACCCTGGCGTTCAAGGACTTCGCCCTGCAACTGCTCGGTCGTCTGCTCGACTACGTGCTGGAAAAACGTGGTGAGCGCGTCGTAATCGTTGGCGCTACTTCCGGTGATACCGGTTCGGCCGCCATCGAAGGCTGCAAGCACTGCGAAAACGTCGACATCTTCATCCTGCACCCGCACAACCGTGTGTCGGAAGTGCAGCGTCGCCAGATGACCACGATTTTCGGCGAGAACATCCACAACATCGCCATCGAAGGCAACTTCGATGACTGCCAGGAAATGGTCAAGGCGAGCTTCGCCGACCAGAGCTTCCTCAAAGGCACGCGTCTGGTGGCGGTGAACTCGATCAACTGGGCGCGGATCATGGCCCAGATCGTTTACTACTTCCACGCCGCCCTGCAGTTGGGCGGCCCGGCGCGTTCGGTGTCGTTCTCGGTGCCAACCGGCAACTTCGGCGACATCTTTGCCGGTTACCTGGCGCGCAACATGGGGCTGCCGATCAACCAGTTGATCGTCGCCACCAACCGCAACGACATCCTGCACCGCTTCATGAGCGGCAATCAGTACGTCAAGGAAACCCTGCACGCCACGCTGTCGCCGTCGATGGACATCATGGTCTCGTCGAACTTCGAACGCCTGTTGTTCGACCTGCACGGTCGCAACGGTGCAGCGATCGCCGGCCTGATGGATTCGTTCAAGCAGGGTGGCGGTTTCAGCGTCGAGCAAGAGCGCTGGACCGAAGCGCGCAAACTGTTCGATTCGCTGGCCGTGGATGACGCACAAACCTGCGAAACCATCGCAGAAGTCTACGAGCAGACCGGCGAAGTACTGGATCCGCACACCGCCATCGGTGTCAAAGCTGCGCGTGAATGCCGTCGCAGCCTGGATATCCCTATGGTCATCCTGGGCACCGCTCACCCGGTGAAATTCCCTGAGGCCGTAGAGAAAGCCGGTGTAGGAAAAGCGCTCGAACTACCTGCACATCTTTCTGATTTGTTTGAGCGAAACGAGCGCTGCACCGTTCTGCCAAACGAGCTGAAAGCCGTGCAAGCCTTTGTCAGCCAGCATGGCAACCGCGGCAAGCCGCTTTAAGCCTGCAAAAGCTGTCACATTTTGAAGCCCGTCTCCTGACGGGCTTTTTTGTTTCTGCTGCCACACTGCTCGGGTTTTCACCCACGAAGGACGGGTGAGTCGATCACGAAGGAAGTGGCAATGTGGTTTTTTCGAAATTTGAAGCCGGCGACGGTCGGGCTGTTTGTATTGGCAATGCTGGGGTTCATGCGCTGGGGAGTGGCGGCACAACTGATGCTGCACGATGTCGAGGGCAGCAAGTTTCTGCCCGTGGAACTCGACGCCAAGGAGCGCCAATGGATCCGCGACAACCCTCGGATCATCGTCGCATCGGTGCAATATCCGTTGTACCTGTTCCAGGATGAACATGCTCACTGGAGCGGCTTGAACAACGAAGTGCTCCAGCGCATCAGCGCCATGACGGGGCTGCAGTTCGTGCATCAGGAGTCGTTCTCCACCGATCACATGCTCGAGCGGCTTGAGAAGGCCGAAGCGGACATCAGCACGACGTTGGCGATGAGTGATGAACGCAAAGTGTTTCTGGATTTCAGCCACGCCTTTGGCGGCGCCGGTTGGGTGTTTGTCGGCCGAATCGGTGAGCCGCCGGTGCAGTCGCTGGAACAATTGGCCAAACGCGTGCTGGTTCTGCCGAGCCGCCACGCACTCGAAGGCATCATTCGGCGCGACTATCCATCGATCGAGATCCGCTCGGTCAAAACCTACGCTGAAGCGCGGGCGTTGGTCGAAAGCGGCGAGGCGTACGCCACCATCGAAAACGAAATCGGCGCGCAATTGTTTCCCTCGGGATTGCTGCGCGTCGGCGAACTGCTGGAGGGTAAATGGGAAGCCGATCACCTGGCCGTGCGCAAAGGCCAGCCGGAGCTGTTGAGCATCCTCAACAAGGCGCTCGAGGCTTTTCCTGCGGCGGAGCTGCGTGCCATTCGGCTCAAGTGGCTGGACGGCGTCTCCCTGACCCCTGCGCCTTCGATCTGGCAGCGGGTCACGGGTTGGGGCTGTTGGACAATGACCGTCATTGGCCTGTTTGGCGTGCTGTCGTTGATCTGGAATCGCCGCTTGAGCGCCGTGATCAAACAACGCTGCCAGGCCGAAAAAGACCTCGGCGATCAGTTAGCCTTTCAGCATGCGCTGATCGATTCGATGCCCGATCCGATATTTGTCCGCGACTTGTACGGGCGGTTGATCATGTGCAATCGCAGTTACGAAGAGGCGCTCCTGGTGCGTTTCGATCAAGTGCAGGGGCGCTCGCTGCCGGAGGTCGATGCGCTGCCCAAGGCAACGGCGCTGATGTTGCACGATGAATTCATGCAGCAATTGCGCACGCGCAAGACACGCTTCAGTAATCGGCAGCTGCAGTTCAAGACCGGTCCTCGCGATGTCTATCAATGGACGGTGCCGTTTTACAGCGCTGATGGGCAGCTGCGCGGTCTGCTCGGAGGCTGGACTGATATCACTCACCGGCGAGTGAGCACACCGGGTCGGCATCCTTGGTGAACTTGGGAAAAGTCCTATAACACGTGACTACTTTTCCGATGGGAGGCTGAGGACGGCTGCCCTAGAGTGAACGGCATCTGCGGTGAGAGTCCGCACCTGCCGTTTCCGAGGTTGCTCATGCGCTCGCTCAAAGTCCTGATTCTTGAACACAACCCCTTTCAATTGATGGCGCTGCACCAGATGCTCAATGCCGTCGGTATCTACAACGTGCTGACCGCGCCTTCGCTGGCCGCAGCCTTGTGTTCTCTGGGGCACCGAGGCGCGGTCGATATCGCGATCTGCGATCCGCAACTCAAGGGCGGTGATGGCGTCGCATTGATTCAGCATCTGGCGGTCGAGCGGCAAGCGCGAGCGCTGGTTCTTCTCGGTACGGTCGCACCCAGCCTGCAGAACGACCTCGAGCGCTTATTGCAGCAACACCCCCTGCAATTGCTCGGACGTTTGCAGACCCCGGTTTCAGCCGTACTCATGCGTGATTTGCTCGACCGCTACCTGAACGCCCTGCATCAGCCACTGGAGGTCTGAAGCGCGGCGTTATTTTTCTGTCATCTTCACCGTGCATGCTCTGCAAGACCGGTGACGCTCCACGGAAGTAGCCATTGGCAGGCAGAACTTTCTTCTCGGGCCGGTGGTCATTTATTGTGAACACGCCCCAGGCACTATGTTTTCGGACTAATGAGTGGAGATCGAGATGGAAAGTATCAGTCTATTGCTCGGTGAGGCTCTGAGCCCGTATCAAGTGACGTTGACCCCTCGTGGCAGCCATGGCGAATGCCTGGTGACCCTGAAGAACAGCAACGGCGCCATTGTGGTTGAACGCGAATTCAATCAGGCGCAGTTGAGCGACAAGCGCTTGCTGACCGATGTCGTCGACGGTTTGCACCGTGACGTGCTGATCGCCGAAGGGCGACTGGAACCCTGTGTGATTGCGGCATTGCGCAACGCGGCGCTGGATAAACGTGCGGCGCTGTAAAGATGAAATATTTTTTGTGGGAACCTTCCTGCATCCCTGTCAGTCAGACCCAGTAACAGCAGGATCAAGCATTGTGCTCCGGTGCTTGTCGCTTGCTGCTACTGGTCTTTATGTAGGCCACGTTTAACCCCGAGTCGTCTCCCCACTTCTCGGGGTTTCTTTTGTCCGGCGTTTGCCTATTGCGCGGCTTGATGCTCGAAAAATGTACGGGCTTCCTGCAAATAATCCTCACGTCGGTCGGGGTCCAGCCATGCGGCGTAGAGCTGATTCAGGTGTTCATGGGGCAGGGTGCGCAGCAGATGATTGATCTCGGTAATCGCCTGACGCCCCTGCGTAGTGTCGGAACAGGCGACATAACCTGACAGGTATTTGCCGTTGCCCTGGATCAGATAGAACTCCAGTTCATCTTCATTGATCTGCGCCTGTTTCGCCTGATAGCGAATCTCCGGCCAATAACCCAACACCACCTGCAGCCGACCCAGACGCTGCATCGATAGCAGATTGGTCAGGGCATCGTTGCCGTAATGTGCGGTCAGCGCGGCGCTGGGCGCTTGATGCAACAGGCTGTCGATGAATTCGCCATAGCTGCGTTCCGCCACCACCCCGACTTTGCGTTCGGTAGCGGCCAGCAGCGCCGACAGATTCACTTCACCGTTGACCAGGTACGGTTCGAGCACCGAGCGATCTTGCTGGCGCACCACCAGGCCGTTGCCGACAGCGCGAATCGCCGGGATCGAATACGCCACCCACTGCGCACGTTCCTTGTTCCACAACAGCGCGGGATCGCAGGCGAACGGGTTTTCGTGGAGCATTTGCAGACCACGGGCGCGGTTGACCCGCATCAGCGTGTGTTCGTATTGCGGCATGCCGGCGATCAGCAGCGGCATCAATTGGTCGATCACACCCTGGCCCTTTTTCGGGCCTTCGAAAATCGTCAGGGGCGGCAGGTCGCGCAGCAACCAGATCAACGTCGGCTTAGCCTGTGCCCCGGTCGACAGGGCCAGCAGAAACAACAGGCCGAACAGCCGCCACGTCCACCAATGGTGGGCGCGGTTGGCGTGCGATGTCTGCCGGCGCTTCAGCTTAAATGGCTCCGTCTTCGCGCAGGCGAGCGATCTGTGTCTCGTCATAACCAAGATCGTTGAGTACCTGCGCATTGTGTTCACCGAGCTGCGGTCCGACCCATTCGGAGGAGCCCGGTGTCTCAGAGAGTTTCGGCACAATGCCGGGCATCTTGAAGTCCTTGCCGTCCGGCAGCTTGGCGTGCAGGAACATTTCCCGAGCCAGGTATTGCGGGTCATTGAACATGTCTTCGGCGCTAAAGATCCGGCTGACTGGCACATCGGCCTGATTGAGCAGGTCAAGTACGGTTTGCAGCGGTTGCGAATTGACCCAGCGATCGATCACGCCGTACAACTCGTCGCGGCGATTATCGCGGCCGTCGTTACTGGCCAGCGTCGGATCATTGGCCAGATCGTCGCGGCCGATGATCAGCATGAAGCGCTTGAAGATTGCATCACCGTTGGCGCCGATCTGCACATGCTTGCCGTCGGCGCTGGTGTGAATCGAGGAGGGGGTGATGCCGGGCATGATGTTGCCGGTGCGCTCGCGAATAAAACCGAACACATCGAACTCCGGCACCATGCTTTCCATCATCGCGAAAATAGCTTCATACAAAGCGACATCAACCACCTGCCCAGTGCCGCCGTTGACCTCACGATGACGCAGCGCCATCAGCGCACCGATCACGCCCCACAGTGCGGCAATCGAGTCGCCGATGGAAATCCCGGTGCGCACCGGTGGGCGGTCTTCAAAACCGGTGATGTAACGCAAGCCGCCCATGGATTCGCCAACCGCGCCGAAGCCTGGCTGATCTCTCATCGGCCCGGTCTGGCCGAAACCGGACAGGCGCACCATCACCAGTTTCGGGTTCAGCGCGTGCAGGGTTTCCCAACTCAGGCCGAGTTTTTCCAGGACGCCGGGGCGGAAGTTTTCGATGAGAATGTCGGCTTCACTGAGCAGTTTTTTCAGGATCGCCAGGCCATCAGGATGCTTGAGGTTCAGCGTCAGCGACTTCTTGTTGCGCGCCTGCACGAACCACCACAGTGACGTGCCTTCATACAACTTGCGCCACTTGCGCAGCGGATCACCGCCGTCCGGCGATTCGATCTTGATCACTTCAGCGCCAAACTCGCCGCAAATGCGCGAGGCAAACGGCCCGGCGATCAACGTACCCAATTCAATGACTTTCACGCCGCTGAGCGGCTTGTTGGCGAACGGCATACTGAATCCTGTAGGACAAGGCTGTGCGGATACAGCGTTTTAACATAGCCGGCTGTCAGACGCCGCAGGTTGATCGCCATCAATTCGATGATTGCCTACCGCATCGGTTAGACTTGCCGCCTTTCCTCGTATCAAGAAGCCCGTTCATGGCCCAGCCGTCCACTACCTACAAATTTGAACTGAACCTCACCGACCTCGACCGCAGCGTCTACGAGAGCGTCAAGCAGACCATCGCCCGTCACCCTTCGGAAACCGAAGAACGCATGACCGTGCGGCTGCTGGCCTACGCCCTCTGGTACAACGAGCAGTTGTCGTTTGGTCGCGGTCTGTCAGACGTGGATGAACCTGCGCTGTGGGAAAAGAGCTTGGACGATCGCGTTCTGCACTGGATCGAAGTCGGCCAGCCCGACGCCGATCGCCTGACCTGGTGCTCGCGCCGCACCGAGCGCACCAGCCTGCTGGCCTACGGCAGCCTGCGCGTCTGGGAAACCAAAGTGATCCCGGCGATCAAGAACCTGAAAAACGTCAACATCGCCGCCGTCCCGCAAGAAGTGCTGGAAACCCTGGCCAAGGACATGCCCCGCGTTATCAAGTGGGACGTGATGATCAGCGAAGGGACGATCTTCGTCACCGACGACCGTGGTCAACACGAAGTCCAGTTGCAGTGGCTGCAAGGTGAGCGCGGCTGATCCCGCGCCTGTAGCTGATTAATCCCACGTATTAAAGAGAAGTCTCCGTCACCCCATGCGTATCGAACCTCGTCAACTGCCTGCCACTATGCCGTTTCTCGGTGATATTCCGCCGCTGCTGACCCGCCTGTATGCGGCGCGGGGCGTGCAGTCCGAGGCGGAGCTGGACAAGAGCCTGGCGCGGTTGATCCCTTTCCAGCAGCTCAAGGGCATTGATGCGGCGGTGGACTTGCTGGTGACGGCACTGGAGCAACGCCAGCGCATCCTCATCGTCGGCGACTTCGATGCGGACGGTGCGACGGCCAGCACGGTTGGCATGCTTGGCTTGCGCTTGCTCGGTGCGGCGCACGTTGATTATCTGGTGCCGAACCGCTTCGAATATGGCTACGGCCTGACCCCGGAAATCGTCGAAGTCGCTTTGACTCGTGAGCCGCATTTGCTGGTCACTGTCGACAACGGTATTTCCAGCGTCGAAGGTGTGGCGGCGGCGAAAAAGGCTGGCCTCAAGGTCTTGATCACCGACCACCACTTGCCCGGCGAAGAACTGCCGCAGGCCGATGCGCTGGTCAATCCGAACCAGCCCGGTTGCGAATTCCCGAGTAAGGCACTGGCCGGCGTCGGGGTGATTTTTTATGTGTTGATGGCGTTGCGTGCGCGGTTGCGCAGCCTCGGCTGGTACGAGAACAAGCCGCAGCCGAACATCGGTGAACTGCTTGATCTGGTCGCGCTGGGCAGCGTTGCCGACGTGGTGCCGCTGGACGCCAACAACCGGATTCTGGTGCATCAAGGCCTGGAGCGAATTCGCGCCGGTCGCGCACGGCCGGGGATCAAAGCGATTCTTGAAGTGGCCAAGCGTGACGCCACTCGCATCACCTCCACCGATCTCGGTTTTATCGTCGGCCCGCGCCTGAACGCTGCCGGGCGTCTGGATGACATGAGCCTGGGCATCGAATGCCTGCTCACTGCCGACGCCAACGTTGCCCGGGAAATGGCCGCGCAACTGGACGGTATGAACCAGGATCGCAAATCCATCGAGCAGGGCATGCAGCGTGAAGCGCTGGCGCAGCTCAAGGACTTGCCGGTGGAGTCGATGCCGTTTGGTCTGTGCCTGTTCGATCCGGAGTGGCACCAAGGCGTGATCGGTATTCTCGCCTCACGCATGAAAGAACGTTACTTCCGTCCGACCATTGCCTTCGCTGATGCGGGTGATGGCTTGCTCAAGGGCTCGGGGCGCTCGGTGCAGGGCTTCCATATTCGTGACGCGCTGAGCGTTGTTGCAGCGCAGCATCCGACCCTGATCGCCAAGTACGGTGGCCACGCGATGGCCGCTGGTCTGACCTTGCCGCAGGAGAATTTTCCGCTGTTCGCCGAGGCATTCGACGCTGAAGTGCGTAGGCAACTTCGCGAGGAAGACCTGACCGGGCGCATGCTCTCTGACGGCACGCTGGCGGTGGAGGAATTCCACCTCGAACTGGCCCGCGCCCTGCGCCATGCCGGGCCTTGGGGGCAGCACTTCCCGGAGCCGCTGTTTCACGGTGTGTTCCAGTTGGTTGAGCAGCGGGTGGTCGGTGAGCGGCACCTGAAAGTGGTGCTGAAGAGCGAGTGTGGCTCGGTGAAGCTGGACGGTATTGCGTTTGGGATTGACCGGGATATCTGGCCGAATCCGACGATCAAGTGGGTTGAACTGGCTTATAAGCTCGACGTTAACGAGTTTCGGGGTAATGAGACCGTTCAACTGATGATTGCTCATATCGAACCGCGCTGAAGATCAAAAGATCGCAGCCTGCGGCAGCTCCTACATAGAAGTGCGCTCTGTAGGGGCTGCCGCAGGCTGCGATCTTTTCTTGAATTTCCCCCGATCCCCCGTTGTCGACTAGGCTCTAAGCACTGCTTGATTGGCCTTGTGACGTCTTGTCGAATTTTTTGCCCGCGGGGGCGGGTGCTGCACCTTTTTCCTGTCACTCGTCGACTATTCAAACAGAACCCTGGAGCCTGCCCACTGATTTGAGAGGTGCCCCATGAGTCTGCTGCTTGAACCCTTCACCCTTCGCCAACTGACCCTGCCCAACCGCATCGCCGTCTCGCCGATGTGCCAGTACTCCAGCGTCGACGGCCTGGCCAACGACTGGCACCTGGTACACCTCGGCAGCCGCGCGGTGGGCGGCGCCGGTCTGGTATTTACCGAAGCTACGGCGGTCACGGCCGACGGGCGGATCACCGCCGAAGACCTTGGCCTGTGGAACGACGAACAGATCGAACCGCTGCAACGCATCACTCGCTTCATTACCTCCCAAGGCGCGGTCGCCGGCATTCAACTGGCCCACGCCGGGCGCAAGGCCAGCACCCATCGGCCGTGGCTCGGCAAGCATGGCAGCGTTAAACTCGATGACGGCGGCTGGACCCCGGTCGGACCGTCGCCGATTGCCTTTGACCCGCAACACACGCAACCGAAACAGCTGGATGAAGGGCAGATTGCCGACGTCATTCAGGCGTTTGTCGATGCCGCGAAACGCGCGCTCAAGGCCGGCTTCAGTGTGGTTGAGGTGCATGCGGCGCATGGGTATCTGCTGCATCAGTTTCTCTCGCCGCTGAGCAACCAGCGCCGCGATCAGTACGGTGGTTCGTTTGAAAATCGTATTCGTCTGGTGCTGCAAGTGACTGAGGCAGTGAGGGCGGTTTGGCCGGAAGAGTTGCCGTTATTTGTTCGCGTATCGGCCACCGACTGGGTGGAGGACGGCTGGAATCCGGATGAAACCGTGGAGCTGGCGCGACGCCTGCACACGCTTGGCGCCGATCTGATCGATGTGTCTTCGGGTGGCACCGCAGCGAATGCCGAAATCCCCGTCGGGCCGGGTTATCAGACACGCTTCGCCGAGCGCGTACGCAAAGAGTCAGGCATCGCCACCGGCACTGTGGGAATGATTACCGAGCCGGCGCAGGCCGAGCATATTCTGCGCACCTGTCAGGCCGACATCATCTTCCTCGCCCGCGAGCTGCTGCGTGATCCGTACTGGCCGTTGCATGCCGACGATGATCTGGGTGGACGCAAAGCGGTGTGGCCGGCGCAGTATCAGCGTGCGACGCACCGTGATCAGCCGATTCATGAGTCTGATTTGCGCGATTGATTAATTAGCGATAAAGCAAAAAGCCCCGGGCAGTGATGGCCGGGGCTTTGTTTTTGGTGAGTGGTTTTGTGTTGACTGGGCGGATGCTATCGCGAGCAGGCTCACTCCTACAGGGATTCTGCCGTACACAGAATGTGTGTTCGACGCAGATTAAATGTAGGAGTGAGCCTGCTCGCGATGAGGCCCAATCAGACGCTAAAGAAACATCAAGGGTATTTGCGCTTATCCGGCGCCGGCGGGAAGTACTGGTACAACCACGTCTCGCTCAACGTGCGATCGTTGGTGCGAATGAACAACCGCAGCTCCACCGGCTCAACGCTGTCACTGGTCGGGTACCAGTCAAACAGAATCCGGTAACCCTTGATGTCATCCAGCACCAGCACGCTGAAATCCTGCACCTTGCCGTTCGAGCACGTCACCACCGGCTCAATCCCGGTGCCCTGTGGCAATCGATCAAGGCCGCCACCCGTGAAATCCACAGCAAAACGACGCGCCCACACCGGCGGGTAATGCTCGCCCGGTGCCCAACCCTCAACAAAACCGCCCATCCCGGAACGAGTCGCCTGCACCCGCGCCAACGGCGTGCTCACCGGCGGCAGAGCGCTCCAGTAAAGCTTGTAGCCATAGTTCAGCGAATCACCGGCAGCCACCGGTTTTTTCGGGGTCCAGAACGCCACGATGTTATCGAGCGTCTCGCCAGTCGTAGGGATTTCCAGCAGATCGATAGAGCCCTCGCCCCATGCGGTGGTCGGTTCTACCCACAGGCTCGGACGCTTGCTGTACCAGTCGACGGTGTCTTGATAGTTGGCGAACTCATGGTCGGTCTGCACCAGACCGAAACCTTTCGGATCGGTATCGGCAAACGCGTTGAATTGCAGAGTCGCCGGGTTGTTCAGCGGACGGCAGATCCACTCGCCGTTGCCGCGCCACATCGCCAGGCGATCCGAGTCATGGATTTGCGGGTGAATGGTGTCGCACATGCGTCGTTCGTGGTTGCCGCAGCTGAACATGCTGGTCATCGGCGAGATGCCCAGTTGCTCGATGGCGGTGCGCGCATTGATGTGCGCGTCGATCTCCATCACCACGCGCTCGGCCTGGCAATCGATGTCGAAGCGATACGCGCCGGTCGCACTCGGCGAGTCGAGCAGGGCGTAGACCACAAAACGCGTGGCGTTCTGATCAGGCGTCTCGAACCAGAACTTGGTGAAGTCAGGGAATTCTTCGCGTTTCTTGGCGTAAGTGTCGATCGCCAGACCGCGTGCGGAGAGGCCATATTGGCCAGACGCATCCACCGCACGGAAATAGCTGGCGCCGAGGAACGACACCACGTCGTGGCGATCCAGTTCCGGCGCCTTGAACAGCTTGAAGCCGGCAAAACCCAGGTCGCCCTTGAGCTGCTGGGTGTCGACCGAGGTGTTCTCGTAGTTGAACAGCGCCGGGCGGAAATGCACTTCACGCGCGGTACGAGTCTTCGGGTCGACGCTGTACATGCGCACCGGCTGGCGGAAACCCATGCCGACATGGAAGAACTGCACGTCGAGTTGGCCCTTGTTTTCCTTCCACAACGAATGATTGCCGTCGTAGCGGATCGCGTTGAAATTCTGCGGCGTCATGGTCGCCAGCGTCGGCGGCAGCACCTGTTTAGTGTCCTGATAGGCACTGCCAGCCAGTTGCTTGGCCTGGCGCTTCAGCGCTTCGAAGTCAAACGCCTGCGCCTCGCCATCAGCGGCGCCGCCACTGGCCGCCCACGCACGGGTCGCCAGCAGGCCGGTGGCCGAAAGACCGGTGTAAGCCGCAATGGCCATGGACGCTTTGAGCAAATTCCTGCGGTGCATAAATACAACCTGTCGTGTGCAATCCCGCGCCGTTCCTGGCACGTGCTGGATCAGAAATAACGGTTCGGACAAGCCTTCGGCCAAACGCAACGGACTATAAACAGATGCCGGCTAGCTTAAACGGTTCGCTCGCAATGCAAAATTCGTTGATTCACTGCGCCAGTGTGTCAATGAAACAAGACATGTCGGTTAAAAATCTGACAGGACGTTCTGATTTACACGGCATATCTGCTTTTCTTGACTAATTACTCTAAAAACCGCTTTTCAGCGGCGAATTTATTTCTATTCTATGGGCATGGCCGGCGCGATCCATTTGGCCGGCAGGGCACACGGCGCTGCTGTAAGGGGCAGGGCGACGTGGTGTTTAAGCAATTCTTTGCAGTACTAGAGAAGGACATCGTCCATGGCAAAAATACAAGGCATCACCGACATGCTGGGCATCTTCCCCTGCCTGGGCAGCGGACGCAGAAGGCGCCGGTTGAGCTCTGAGGAACTGAAACTGGTGGAGCGCTATCGGGAGCTTTCGGAAAGTGACCGGATCGCGATGCGGTATCTGGTGGATGCGATGCGGAGTGTTTCGCGGTTTTGAGGGAGGTGTGAAGTAACCAGCCGTCCTTTACGGCTGGTTCACCAATCCCGCGATCGTTCTGCCCGCTGGTGTAGAACACGAAGTATTTGAATGCGACCGTGCATCAACCGGTAGGGGGCAATAAATGGATAGTGAGTCATCACCAACTCTCGAATATCGGGGGCGACCGACGGCCTCCCTGATCCAGGAAATTGTTCAAGTTGACGAAACGTTTTAAGAATCGAATCGATGATTTCTAAGGAGCCCTCTGAACCTAAAAGGCCTTGGTAGTACTCATGGATAACATCGAGATCATTTTCAGCCCTTTTTGTCAGTACTACGTTCGGCACGTATTGCCCACTTAGCCTTCACGGCATCCAGATCGGTGAGATTTCCAGCATCGGCATCTGCGATACCTTCGCTGATAGCTTGTAGATGCCATGATTCGGCTTCTACGTATCGAACCAGTGCACGCTTGAGATGGTATTGACGGTCTCTGTCCGTTGCCGCAGCCAGTTCATCCAGCTGCTGTGCCAACAATTCTTCGACGCGGAAAGATAGAACTGGCGAGGCCATGTCAGAATTCCTATGTATACGTTGTAAACGACGTAAACACCCTAGGCTGCTGCCAGAGCTTCGTCAACCAGTGAGCGTGCGACAGTCCAAGAAAACTGTAGCGGGCCAGAGCGGAACGAAGCGTCGAGATGTGTTGCGAAATGCTTGGCGTAACACTCTGACGTCAGAATCGACGCCAGAGATAGACTAGTTTTGACGAGGAATTAGTTACAAGTCCCCTGAACTGGGAATGGCCGCTGACCGTTTATTAACTCTGGAACATCCCGCCATTTGACCCACGCCTGCTGTTGCCAGTGCAGCAGCGGCACGGTGACGCCCGCCCAATGCATCGAACTCAGGCTCGGGTGGTTTTCCTCTGGACTTGAATGGGTTTCGCGCAGCATCGGGATGACTTCGTGGCTCAGCCATTGGCGCAGGTAGCGGTTTTCCGGGACGACGTGGTGAACGAGCAGGGCGAACAGTCCGGACTCGCTGACCATCGCGCAATCGATGATTTCGCCGTCCTTGCGCAGGAGGACATTGCGACGCTGGTCGGGATCAAGTTTCAGGGTGAGGCGTTCGTTCAGCGGATAGCCCATCAAGCGACCGAGATCCTGAACGCAGAACCAAGCTTCGTGGTCTTGCATGAAGGCGTGGAGGAAGCGGTTGTGGCGGGTGAAGATGGTGGGGGTGAAGTGGGTCGACGATGAATTTTGGATTTGCGCAGACATGTAGTGACTTCCGGTTTGAGTAGGAAAGTCGCCATCAACTCTTCGACAAGTTGGGTGGCGAACCGTGTGGCGTTCGAAGTCGGGATACTTCCAGTCAAACACGGAAAAGCCAGAAGGCCCGCGCCACACGGCCCGCCATAAAGCAAAACTGAAGCTGTGACAGCCACAGTTCAATGGAGGGCATGCAAGCACCGCGTTGACAGTTTCCGGCTTCGACTCCGGGTCGCTGAATTAACAGCGACGGGATGAAGCCTATCGGTCAGGCGCTTGCGGCGACAAGTCTACTCTTTCGACGCACAGCGTAGGAAATGGGGCTTTTTCAAGAAGGCCGTATCTGTAGGAAATGCCTGATTTTGCACTGATGACGGTGAGCCCATCCCTGACCGGCATTTTTTCCGTTATTCATATGAATCTCTAGAAGCGCTGCAGATGATTTGAATTCAATGACCACTGTATTTATTGCTGGCTCTATCAACATCAAGAACCTTGATCCGAAGGTTAAAGAGCGCATCAATAATATCGTCGCGTCAGATTTTGAGGTGGTGGTTGGGGATGCAGGTGGCGCCGATACCTCCATTCAGGAGTACCTGCTGAGTCTCGAACGATCCAAAACCACAGTGTTCTGCAGCGGTTCTGCTCCGAGGAATAACCTTGGACAGTGGCCCGCCAGAACAGTCGACTCCAAGCATTCCAAGGGGTCGAGAGCCTTCTTCACCGAGAAAGACGTTGTCATGGCTGAGGCAGCTGACTACGGTTTGATGATCTGGGACGCAAAAAGCACCGGTACGCTCAGTAACGTCATTGAACTGTTGTCGAGAAAGAAGAAGTCGCTTGTTTTCGTCAACAAGGAAAAGGAATTCAAAGTGGTCGGAGACGTCAGTCAGCTCGAAGAATTGATTGCATTCATGTCCGATCACGCCAAGCAAAAAGCCAATGAAAAAATCAAATTGTTCGACCGTATTTCCCTGTTGAAGCACGATCAGGCGGAGCTTTCTTTTTGATGACGTTTCACGGCTTGCCTGAACCCCGGCACCTTGTCGGTGCCGGGATCAAACGCTCTTAGCGACTCACCTTCCAAGCATCTCCAGCCGGCGCCTTGCCATGGTCATACGGCTTGCCAATCCACATATAAACCAGGCCCAAGCCAATCACGATCGCCGTGCTCAACACCATCGCATAGTTCACATACCACGCCGCATCCGGTGTGCGTGGCCAGGCCATGTTGATGATTGCGCCAACGCCGTACACCAGCGCGCCGATGTTCACCGGCCAGCCCCATGCGCCGAGGGTGAATTTGCCGCTCGGTTTCCAGCCTTTGCTGCGGGCGTACAGCGCGGCCAGGACGATCATCTGGAAGGCGAGATAGATGCCGATGGCGGCGAAGCTGACGATGGTGGCCACGGCGTCTTGCAGGTAGAAGCCGAGGGCGATGATCAGGGCCGGCAGGACGCCGGACACGAACAGTGCGGCAACCGGTACTTGGGTTGTAGGAGAAATGTTTTTCAGTAGTCGGCTGCCGATGACCATTTCATCGCGAGCGTAGGAATAAAGCAGACGGCTCGCCGCGGCTTGTAGGCTGATGACGCAGGAGATGAAGGAAATCATCACCACGCCCATCACTACTTTCGAACCGACCGGGCCGAAGGCATTGTTGAGGATGGTGGTGACCGGGTCTTTGTCGGTGCCGTTGATTACTGCTTGCATGTCCGGCACGGCGAGGATCAGCGCCAGGCAGGCGAACATCGCCGCGATGCCGCCGATGTAGATGGTCATGCGCATGGCCACCGGGATTTTTGCGCTCGGGTTCGGGGTTTCTTCGGCGACGTCGCCGCAGGCCTCGAAGCCGTAGTAGAGGAACATCCCCGCCAGCGATGCGGTGAGGAACGCCGGCAGGTATGAGCCGTCGACGCTGATGTCGAAGGTGTTAAACAGCACGCTGAGCGGTTGATGGCGTTCGAACACCAACAAGTAAACGCCAACGATCACCGCGCCAACCAGTTCGCAGAGGAAGCCGAACATGGCGATGCGCGCCAGCACTTTGGTGCCGCTGAGGTTGACCAGTGTGGCGAACAGGGTCAGCACCAGGGCGATGACGATGTTGGTGTTGTTGCTTGGCTCGAAACCAAGCATGGCGGCCAGGTACGGGCCAGCGCCGACCGCAACGGCAGCGATGGTGACGCAAAGGGCGATGGAGTAGATCCAGCCGACCATCCATGCCCATTTCTTACCGACCAATCGGCGTGCCCAAGGGTAAACACCGCCGGAGATCGGGAACTGCGAAACCACTTCGCCGAAGATCAGACATACCAGCAATTGGCCGCAACCCACCAGCAAGTAGGCCCAGAACATCGGTGGGCCGCCAGCGGCAAGGCACAGGCCGAAGAGGGTATAAACCCCTACGACCGGTGACAGATAAGTGAAGCCCAAGGCGAAGTTTTCCCACAGGCTCATGCTGCGGTTGAAGTTCGAGGTGTAGCCCAGTTTGCGCAGTTGTTCGGCATCGCTGTCGGCAACGGCTGTGGCGAGATCGGGTGAGGAACTCATGTGTGTTTTGCTCCGTGAAATCGGCAGATTTCGGATGGCCGAGGCCGTGGCGGGGCCATGCAGGCGCCGCCCGGTTCGGTAGTTGTTGTTTTGGTTTCGGTGAAGCCTGGTGGTGAATCGCCGACATCATCCGTGTGTCGCGGAAAAGATCGCAGCCTGCGGCAGCTCCTACAGGGGAGCGGCCTCCATCATGTAGGAGCTGCCGCAGGCTGCGATCTTTTCGCCGTTAATGCTTGAACATCACATGCCGAACCGTGGTGTAGTCCTCCAGCCCATACATGGACATGTCCTTCCCGTAACCGGACAATTTCTGACCGCCATGGGGCATTTCGCTGACGAGCATGAAGTGCGTGTTCACCCACGTGCAGCCGTACTGCAAGCGTGCCGACATGCGGTGCGCGCGTCCCACATCCGCCGTCCACACCGAGGACGCTAGGCCGTAGTCCGAATCGTTGGCCCATTCCAGCGCCTGCGCCTCATCGGTGAACTTGGTCACCGAAACCACCGGGCCAAATACTTCGCGGCGAACGATCTCGTCGTCCTGCTGCGCGTCGGCCAACACGGTCGGCTCGAAGAAGAAGCCGTTACCATCAACAGCCTTGCCACCAGTGATCAAACGAATGTGCGACTGCGCCACAGCACGCTCGACAAACCCGGCAACACGGTCGCGATGTTGTGCAGTGATCAACGGCCCCAGTTCAGTCGAAGGATCATCCTGCAAACCGTACTTTATGCTGCTGACCGCCGCGCCGAGCTTCTCGACGAACTTGTCGTAGATGCCCTGTTGCGCGTAAATCCGGCATGCAGCGGTGCAATCCTGCCCAGCGTTGTAGAAACCAAACGTGCGAATTCCTTCCACCGCCGCATCGATGTCGGCGTCGTCGAAGATGATCACTGGCGCTTTACCGCCGAGTTCCATGTGCATGCGTTTAACGCTGTCGGCAGTGCTGGAAATGATATTGGCGCCCGTAGCGATGGAGCCGGTCAGCGAAACCATGCGCACTTTCGGGTGGGTGACCAACGGACTACCAACGGTAGGCCCACGACCAAACACCAGATTGAGTACACCGGCCGGGAAGATTTCCGACGCCAGTTCGGCCAGACGCAACGCGGTTAGCGGGGTTTGTTCCGAGGGCTTGAGCACCACGGTATTACCGGCGGCCAGCGCCGGGGCGATTTTCCAGGCGACCATCATCAGCGGGTAGTTCCACGGCGCGATGGAGGCGATCACGCCGACCGGGTCGCGACGGATCATCGAGGTGTGGCCGGGCAGGTATTCGCCACCGGCCGAACCGCTCATGCAACGGCTGGCACCGGCGAAGAAACGGAACACGTCGGCAATCGCCGGGATCTCGTCGTTGAGCGCGGCGCTGTAGGGTTTGCCGCAGTTGTCGGATTCGAGTTTGGCCAGCTCTTCGCCGTGGGCTTCGATGGCGTCGGCGAGTTTGAGCAGCAGCAGCGAGCGGTCTTTCGGCGCGGTTTGCGACCAGTCGGCGAAAGCGTTGTCGGCGGCGCGTACGGCAGCGTCAACCTGGGCTTCGCTGGCTTCGTTGATTTCTACCAGCACTTCGCCAAGCGAAGGATTGAGCACCGGTTGCGCCGCGCCTTCGCCGTTGACCAGTTGGCCGTTGATCAAGAGTTTGGTTTGCATGTCTGTTGTCCTCTTTATTGTTCTGCCGAAACCGAACCCCTGTAGGAGCTGCCGAAGGCTGCGATCTTTTGATGTTGCTGTTGAAGATCAAGATCAAGATCAAGATCAAGATCAAAAGATCGCAGCCTTCGGCAGCTCCTACATGGGGTTGGGTTTGTGGTTATTCGGTTATTTGCCGCCGCTGCCGGCGACGCTTTCGCCACCACGCGTCAGGTAGTACGCGCCGAGGATCGGCAGCATGGTCACCATCATCACCAGCATCGCGACGACGTTGGTCACCGGCACATCCCGAGGGCGACTCAACTGATTGAGCAGCCACAACGGCAACGTGCGCTCATGCCCGGCGGTGAACGTGGTGACGATGATTTCGTCGAACGACAGCGCAAACGCCAACATGCCGCCGGCCAGTAACGCCGAGCCGAGGTTCGGCAGAATGATGTAGCGAAAGGTCTGCCAGCCATCGGCGCCGAGATCCATCGAGGCCTCGATCAAACTGTGCGAAGTGCGGCGCAGGCGGGCGATGACATTGTTGTAGACGATCACCACGCAGAAGGTCGCGTGGCCGACGATGATGGTGAACATCCCCGGCTCGATCCCCAGCGTCTTGAACGTCGCCAGCAGCGCGATCCCGGTGATGATCCCCGGCAACGCAATCGGCAAGATCAGCATCAGCGAAATGCCCTGTTTGCCGAAGAAGTCGCGGCGATACAGCGCTGCCGATGCGAGCGTGCCGAGCACCATCGCAATCAACGTGGCGATGGCTGCGATCTGCAATGAAAGCTTGATCGACTCCAGCACATCCGGCCGCGAAAAAGCCACGCTGAACCAGTGCAGCGTGAAGCCCTTCGGCGGAAAGCTGAACGCGGCTTCTTCGGTGTTGAAGGCGTAAAGGAAGATGATCAGGATCGGAAAGTGCAGAAACACCAACCCGCCCCAGGCTGCGATTTTCAGGCCTAGAGAGGCATGCCCTTGTGATGAAGAATCAGAGCGCATCGAAAGCCCCCAGTCGTTTGACGATGGACAGGTACACCGCGATCAACACAATCGGCACCAGCGTGAACGCCGCCGCCATTGGCATATTGCCAATCGCACCTTGCTGCGCGTAGACCATGCTGCCGACGAAATACCCCGGCGGCCCGACCAGTTGCGGCACGATGAAGTCGCCCAAGGTCAGCGAAAACGTGAAGATCGAACCTGCCGCGATGCCCGGAATCGACAGCGGCAAAATCACCTGCATAAAGGTCTGACGCGGCTTCGCACCAAGGTCAGCGGAGGCCTGCAACAGCGACGGCGGCAGACGTTCCAGCGACGCCTGAATCGGCAGAATCATGAACGGCAGCCAGATGTACACAAACACCATGAATCGCCCCAGATGCGAGGTCGACAAGGTGCTGCCGCCCACCCCGGGAATCCCCAAGATGAACTGCAAAACCGGCTCCAATCCCAAGTGCTGCACGAACCATTGCGCCACGCCGCCCTTGGCCAGCAGCAACGTCCACGCATAGGCCTTGACGATGTAACTGGCCCACATCGGCATCATCACCGCGATGTAGAAAAATGCCTTGGTTTTACCCGTGGTGTAGCGCGCCATGTAGTAGGCAATCGGGAACGCGACGATGGCGCTGGCGATCGACACGACGATGGCCATGCTCAGCGTGCGCAGGATGATGTCGAAGTTCGACGGCTGAAACAGCGCGGCGAAATTCGCCAGGGTCAGGTCAGGGGTGACCGCCATGGTGAAGTCGTCAAATGTGTAGAAACCCTGCCACAACAGCACCAGCAGCGAGCCAAGATAAATCGCGCCAAACCACAGCAGCGGCGGTACCAGCAGCATCGACAGATACAGGTTCGGCTTGCGGTAGAGCAGGTTGGAAAACCTGCGCAACGGCGGCGATACAGTCATCGCGAGCGTGCTCATATCAAGCCCCGCTCGTCACGGTATCGTGCAGCGGGATCATCGCTTCCCGCGCCCAACGTGCGCTCAGGCGCTGGCCGGTCTGGTGCTGCGCGCTGCTGTCGATCCACTGATTGTTGGCGTGGCTGATACTCAGGGTCTGGCCGTTTTCCAGCTTCAATTCATAACGCGTGGCGCTGCCCTGATACTGGATGTCGTGGAGCAGGCCGCTGACTTCGATTTCGTGACTGGCCAGCGGGCCTTCGGCGAAACGCACGTGCTCGGGGCGAATCGAAAACGGCTGCGGATGACCGCTGATTTCGCGGGCCAGATCGCCACGAATCACGTTCGAGGTGCCGACGAATTCAGCCACGAATGTAGTGGTCGGTTTCATGTACAGATTGCGCGGCGTGTCGACCTGTTCGATGCGGCCCTTGTTGAACACGGCGACGCGGTCGGACATCGACAGCGCTTCGGTTTGATCGTGGGTGACGAAGATGAAAGTGATGCCGAGCTGGCGTTGCAGCTTCTTCAATTCGCTTTGCATTTGCTCGCGCAGTTTCAGATCGAGCGCACCCAAAGGCTCATCGAGCAACAGCACGCGCGGGCGATTGACCAAGGCGCGGGCGAGGGCGACGCGCTGGCGCTGACCGCCGGACAACTGCACCGGTTTGCGCGCGCCGTAACCGCCGAGGGCGACCATGTCCAAGGCTTCTTCGGCGCGGTTGTGCCGTTCGGTTTTGCCGACGCCTTTGACTTTTAATCCGTAAGCGACGTTGTCGAGCACGTTCATGTGCGGGAACAGCGCGTAATCCTGAAACACCGTGTTAACGTCGCGTTGATACGGTGGCAAACCGGCCGCTTCAGCACCGTGAATGCGGATCGAGCCGGCGCTCGGTTGTTCGAACCCGGCGATCAGGCGCAGGCAGGTGGTTTTGCCCGAGCCGGAAGGGCCGAGCATGGAAAAAAACTCGCCGTCCTCGATATCGATGGAAACCCGGTCAACGGCCTTCACTTCGCCGAACTGCCGGGAAACGTTGGTGAACTGGACTGCAAGCGTCATGGTGCGGTGCTCCGGTAAAGCGGGCTTTCAAAAAAGTCGTGTGTGCGTCGAAAAGATCGCAGCCTGCGGCAGCTCCTACAGGAGAGCGGTGCCATTGATCGTTCCCACGCTCCGCGGGGGAATGCAGCCTGTGACGCTCTGCGTCATTTCATGCGAATGGACGCGGAGCGTCCGGTGATGCATTCCCACGCAGAGCGTGGGAACGATCGGCATCGAGTGAAGGCTAGCGGCCGCCCATGATCGCGATGTAGTCCTGCGTCCAGCGGCTATACGGCACAAACTTGCCACCTTCAGCCTGCGGGGTTTTCCAGAAAGCGATCTTGTCGAACTGGTCGAAACCGTTGGTCTTGCAACCTTCAGCGCCAAGCAACTCGCTCTCCTTGCACGCCGCTGGCACGGCTGGCAACGAACCAAACCACGCCGCCACATCACCCTGGACTTTCGGTTTCATCGACCAGTCCATCCACTTGTACGCGCAGTTCGGGTGCTTGGCCTCGGCGTGCAACATGGTGGTGTCAGCCCAACCCGTGGCGCCTTCTTTCGGAATGGTCGACGCGATCGGCTGCTTCTCGTTCATCAAACCGTTGACCTGATACGGCCACGCGCTCGACGCCACCACGCCTTCGTTTTTGAAGTCGCTCATCTGCACCGTGGTGTCATGCCAGTAGCGGTGGATCAACGGCTGCTGCGCGCGCAACAGGTCGAGCACGGCTTTGTACTGATCTTCGGTGAGTTGGTACGGATCCTTGATGCCCAGTTCAGGCTTGGTCGACTTCAGATACAGCGCCGCGTCGGCGATGTAGATCGGCCCGTCATAGGCCTGCACGCGACCCTTGTTCGACTTGCCATCGGGCAGATCCTGCGCGGCGAACACCACGTTCCAACTGGTCGGCGCGGTTTTGAACACGTTGGTGTTGTACATCAGCACGTTCGGGCCCCACTGGTACGGGGTGCCGTAAGTCTGGTTGTTGACCACGTACCACGGCGCGTCCTTGAGGCGTGGGTCGAGGGTGTTCCAGTTCGGGATCAACGCGGTGTTGATCGGTTGCACACGCTTGCCGACGATCAACCGCAGCGAGGCGTCGCCGGATGCGGTGACCAGGTCATAACCGCCCTTGGCCATCAGGCTGACCATTTCGTCCGAGGTCGCAGCGGTCTTCACATTGACCTTGCAGCCGGTTTCTTTTTCGAAACCGGTCACCCAGTCGTAGGCTTTGTCGCTCTCGCCACGTTCGATGTAACCCGGCCACGCAACGATATCCAGCTGACCTTCGCCAGCGCCGACAGCCTTAAGCGGCTCGGCAGCTTGCAGGCTGGCGCTGGCCAGCAGGGCCGTGGTGATTGCACTGAGCAGTGCGGTCTTGTGCACGAACATGGTTGAACCCTCTTCTTTAAATTATGGTCGGGGCAGTTGTGAACGCGGTGAAGCATGCCGTTGGCGGCTTGTTATTAGCGTAGTCAGAGATGCTGGCCGTGGCGGGCCATGATGTGCCGCACCACGCTGTAGTCCTGCAGCGAATCGCTGGATAAGTCTTTGCCGTAACCCGAACGTTTCAGGCCACCGTGGGGCATTTCGCTGACCAGCATGAAATGGCTGTTGATCCACGTGCAGCCGTATTGCAGGCGCGCGGCAACCTGCATTGCCTTGTCCAGATTCTGCGTCCACACCGACGAGGCGAGGCCGTACTCGGAATCGTTGGCCCAGTCGACGGCCTGCGCGAGTTCGTCGAAGCGAGTCACGGTGACCACCGGGCCGAACACTTCGCGCTGGACGATTTCATCAGTCTGTTTGCAACCGGCGAGCAGCGTCGGTTGATAGTAGAAACCGGCGCCGGAATGCACGGCTGCACCGGTCACGCGTTCGATGTGCGGCTGACCGAGGGCGCGTTCGACGAAACTGGCGACGCGGTCGCGCTGGCGCGTGCTAATCAGCGGGCCAATCTCGTTGTCGGCATCACGTTTGCCGGCGAAACGCAGGCTGCTGACGGCGGCGCCAAGCTCTGCGACCAATTTGTCGTGAATCCCGGCCTGCGCGTAGATCCGGCAGGCGGCGGTGCAGTCTTGCCCGGCGTTGTAGTAACCGTAAGTGCGCACGCCTTCGACCACGGCCTGAATGTCGGCGTCGTTGCAGACGATCACCGGGGCTTTGCCACCGAGTTCGAGGTGCGTGCGCTTCAGGGTTTTCGCGGCGGCCTGGAGGATTTTCTGGCCGGTGACGATATCGCCGGTCAGCGAAACCATGCGCACTTTGGCGTGGCCAACCAAGTGGCTGCCGACGCCTTCGCCGCCACCGCAGATGATGTTGATCACCCCGCGCGGGAGGATTTCGGCCAGCGCTGGCGCCAAGGCGAGGATCGACAGCGGTGTGTGTTCGGAGGGTTTGAACACTAGCGTGTTGCCGGCGGCGAGGGCCGGGGCGATTTTCCACGCGGCCATCATGATCGGGTAATTCCACGGCGCAATCGAGGCGACCACGCCAATCGGATCGCGACGGACCATGCTGGTGTAGCCCGGCAGGTATTCACCGCTGAGCTGACCGGTCTGGCAACGCACGGCGCCGGCGAAGAAACGGAACACATCGACGGTCGCGGTCAAATCATCCTGACGCGCCAGGTGCAACGGCTTGCCGCAGTTCAGCGATTCGAGGCGGGCGAGGTGGTCGGCGTGTTTTTCGACGGCGTTGGCGATGTCCAGCAACAGGTTTGAACGTTGCTGCGGCGTGGTGCGCGACCATTCGGCGAAGGCGCGGTGGGCGGCGAGGATGGCGGCTTCGACTTGCTCGGTGCTGGCCTCGGCGATGTGCGTGAGAATTTCACCGGTGGCCGGGTTGAGAATCGGCTCGACGAAACCTTCCCCGGCGACCAATTCGCCGTCGATCAACAACGCGGTACACATCGGGGTCTGCGCGCCAGCCATTTTCCGCGTTCTCTTTTCTTGTGTGGCCATTGTTGCTCCCTGATATCGGGAGCCGACCGTCTTATAGATGCAGCAAGACTAGTGCGCGGCTCCGAGGTCGACAAATTCTAAATACTGAAGGCAGCATTCGATTAAATAGATGGCTTGCGCCCGCCGTGGGGTTGTTCGCGGGCGACGGTGAGGAATGGATCGACGAGAGCGGGGCGCGCGGTGCCACGGCGCCAGGCCAGGCCTACGTCGAGGGTCTGGTTGAGGTCGGCGATGGGCCGCGCTTCGATGATGTCGCCCTCCAGTGACCAGGGGCGATAAGTCATGTCTGGCTGGATCGATACGCCCAAACCGGCGGCGACGAGGCTTCGCACGGCTTCCGTCGAGGCGGTTCTCAAGGTGATTTTTGGCTGCAACCCGGCGCCGCGCCACAATCGCTGGGCGTTGCGATCCATCTCATCGACGTTTAGCTGAATCAAAGGCTCGCGGGCGACATCGGCGAGGTTGATGCTGTCGTGTTCCAGCAATGGATGCTGAGCCGGCAGCCACAGACGATGGGGGGAATGAGTCAGTACCTCGGTCTGCAAGGCGTGGCGATCTTCGAGGTTGGAAAGAATCAAAACGCCAACGTCGATCTCGCCGCTGACCAGCAGATGCTCGATGTACGGCCGCTCGTCTTCCATCACGCGAATCTCGACGTTGGGATAAGCACGTTGAAAACGGGTGAGCAGATCCGCCAGGTAATAACCGGCGACGAGACTGGTCACACCGACGATCAACTGCCCGGCGACCTGATCGGTGCTCTGTTGCAGGCTGCGTTTGGCGTTGTCCACCGTTGCGAGAATCAGGTGCGCCTGGCGTAGGAACTGATGACCTTGGTGCGTAAGAGTCATGCCTTTGGCGTGACGGCTGAACAGGCTGACGCCAATTTCCTCTTCCAGTTGCTGGATCGCCAAGGTCAGGGTCGATTGGGAAATGAATGCGGTTTGCGCGGCGGCGGAGATCGAGCCGGTCTCGGCCACAGCGATGAAGTGACGGATCTGACGCAGGGTCATCATGACGAGGCTACCCAGTGGGCGGTTTTTATAGATTGGCCTGAGTGTATATCTATTTTTTAGAGGGTATGGCTTGCGCATTGCTTTGTGGCGAGGGAGCTTGCTCCCGTTCGGCTGCGAAGCAGTCGCAAAACCGGCAAACCGGGTATGTCTGAAAGAATGCATTGGGTGCCGCTTCGCAGCCCAGCGGGAGCAAACTCCCTCGCCACAGGGGTATCAAGCAACATCTGGAAGCACACTTGCCAGCCGGAAAGGGGCACTTTCGAACTAGGCTGGAGGCCTTATAGATCCGGTTAACCCCTGTTTGGAGGCGGAACATGAACACCCGTGGATTACTCGATCAACTACTCAAGTCCGGTCAGGATCTGTTGCAGAACAAGGCCGGTGGCACGCAGAACAAACAGGCTACCGGTGGCCTGGGCGGTTTGCTTGGCGGCGCTTCTGGCTCCGGCGGTCTCGGCAGTCTGCTGTCAGGCGCAGGTGGCGGTGCGTTAGCGGCTGGCGCGATGGGCTTGTTGCTCGGTAACAAGAAAGTGCGCAAGGTCGGCGGCAAAGTCGCGATTTATGGCGGCCTCGCGGCGCTGGGCGTGCTGGCTTACAAGGCTTATGGCAACTACAACGCGCAAAAAGGCACCGCTCCACAAAGTGAACCGCAGACCCTCGATCGTTTGCCACCGGCGCAGGCCGAACAACACAGCCAGGCCATTCTCAAGGCGCTGGTTGCTGCCGCGAAGGCCGACGGCCACATTGATGACCGCGAACGCGAACTGATCGAAGGCGAATTCACCAAACTCGACAACGACCAGGAACTGCAACACTGGCTCCACGCCGAACTCAACAAACCCCTCGATCCCACAGACGTTGCTCGCGCTGCGAGTACGCCGGAGATGGCGGCAGAAATGTATATCGCCAGTGTGATGTTGGTGGATGAGGGAAACTTTATGGAGAAGAGCTACCTGGATGAACTGGCGCGGCAATTGAAGCTGGAGCCGGGGTTGAAGGTGGAGTTGGAGAAGCAGGTGCGACAGTCGAACTGAGGCGCTACATCATCCGGGCCGATGAACGTCATCAAAATCATCGGCCTTCGGAGTAGCAACTATGCCTTTCGCTTCTTGAGCGCGGTAATACGCCTCAATCGTCAACGATGGATCGATACGCGCTTTGACGATGCAAGCTTCCTTTTGCCATGGATACTCTTGCAGTTGCTTGGACAGAGTTTTCAGGCCGCCTGTGGCCCATCCTTTTTCTGACTGATCTCTCCATCGACGTGGGTTGCGGCCTGTTTTTACATCATGGGCCGCAGTCACGGGATCAAGATGGCGACTTTGCTCAAGCGCAGGCAGGTCAGGCAACGGCTGTGTGACATCCATGTAACGCTGCAGACAATCCCAAAACGCGAGTGCGTTCGACTGATCCAATCCCAGCGAGTGAACCTTGGTCGCCAAGCAAATTTTGTTATCCGTATAACGGTGATGCAACCACAGAGCATAGTCATGGGAGCCAAAGCCATTAGGAAGCAGTTGAAGCACTGGGTCAAACTCTTCAAACGGTGCAACGAATAGCTGACGGAAGCGCCTTTTGAATCTGAGCATGCCATCAGTTCGATTGAACTCGCTGCCATCATGCGTGCTGATTTTGCTATGAGTCCACAATAATGCGTCGGTGCCGAGAGAGGCTACGAAATATAGAAAGGCGCCTGCCCATAGGGCGATACACATTGAGTTTGCACTGAATAATGAGCCTTGCATCCAATAGGTAGTCATTGCACCGGCTACAAATCCCAAGATTTGCATGTAGTGAGCAAATTTATTTCCCTTCATGAATAACACGAGAGAGGTGAGCATCAAAATGGCGGTGGAAATACCAATGAACGCACCTCCTGCAGTGCCAGGGTTGCCATATCCTAGCTCTGCTCCTATAGAACCAAAGACCCCTAGAACCCACGGTGCCCAGATGAACGAATAGCAAACAAGCTTAAGTACGAAAAAAGAATGGGCGACTTTGCTGGAGTTTTGAAATTTCCAGCGTTTATTGCTGCAATAGGTTTCTTCGTCGTGATCGCTTTTTTTATCCCTGACCAAGAGTCTGATAGTTTCAAGTTGAGAACTGACTTCTACCTCCGGCTCTAAATTAGCGTAATTGCCAAACGCCAAGTGAGTGTTAAACATCCCGGTCCGGTTTGCATCTTCCGTGCTGCGAGGTGGTGGCAAAGGTTTTTTGCTGTTGCTTCGATATGCTCCATTCGCATAGATTTTATCTAGTTCAGTAATCATACTTTAGACTCGATTGTTTCAATCTGCCAATAAGCGGGTGCATCCTCGGGAGGAATACTTCCAGCACCTGGCTGATGATTTTCGGCACGCTGAGGTTCTGGAAGATGCGCTGGTTGATGCGGTGCGCGAGGTACGCCAGTTGCGGGCACAGGGTCAGCGAATAACGCGTCAGGCGTTTGCCCGAGTCGCCCTGCGCGGCGCGGTAGATCTGGCCGTGGATGCCGCTGCCGTCGGGCGACAGTTGCAGGAAGGCCGGTTTGTGCAGGAGGGTTTCGAGAACCACGATGTTTGCTCATTGGCCAACTCAGGTTTAAAACGAAAACCTAGTTGCTGGCTCTTTGGTCGTGCAAAAAATTAATTTTTGTCGCGGCCCTCTTCAAAACTTGTAGACGGTCGAGTAAGTTTTTTTGCGAGTACTAAGAATTTGTCAATGTCAGCTTTAGGTAGGTGTACCGGTATATATAGGTAGTTGTCTTCAAGGCGCATTTTTGGATTGTGACGGCGCTGGACAGCGACTAAATTTCGCTTTCTATCAGTAATTACGAGATTTGGTCGATCCCAAGTGAATCTTAAACTTTTTGTCGGGTTTTTCCAGTTTAAAAGATGTATGGCACTCACTATAGAGATTCCAGCGGGACCGGCTAGTAGCCATGCTGCTGATGGGTTGAAAATAATAAATACTAAAACTGCGAAGAGGAATATTCCAGATAGCCATTTGAAGAAGGTCCCCGCAAGCTTCGGGAAGTGGGTTTTGTATTTGACATCGATTTCTTTGTCGGTAACTACGTAGTGGTATATATATTTTTGCCGTATCACTAATGTCCAGAAATATAAAGTCATGCAGAGGCATACAGTTCCGAAGTGCGCGCTTAGAAATATTGAGCGTTTTTGTAATGGGAGCTCAAGATAAAATATTTCATATATTCCATCTAAGAGAGCAGTTAGTCCGATTAAGGTAAGTACAATCATGCCCATGTCCATGATTGAAGTATTGTGAGGTAGAGCTTTGATTGTCCAAGACATTTGGACATTGCCCGCAATTGGTGCCTGTTCGATGGCGTTTTTGTCTGGTATTGAAGTAGTCATTTATTTTTCTTAAGCGGAGCTTGCACCAAGGCGCCACGCATTCGACCGCCTAGTATTTGATTTAGATGTGTGTGATTAACAAGTTCTTTTTATGTCCTTATTCCTGTCAGTGTATTGGCTGGCTGTTCAGATTTAAAGATATTGAAATTAGTGTTGGCTTGGTGTTTTAGCGCTCACCATTTCCAGTCTTCCTCAGAAAAAATTGCATCATCTGGAAGTATTGTGTGAAGGGTTTTTAGATACTCATCGAACAATTTGTCTGGCAGTCGGGCTTCAAATCCAACTATTAAGTTGGTTTGGTGGATTACTATTATATTTTTTTTTTCGATCAACTGTTACAAATTTATATTTATCCCAGTTGCTACTCGTTTCGGTATGTGTTTCATTTTTCCAGCCTAAAAAGAATTTTGCAGAAATTATGGCCATGCCGGCTGGCCCCGCAAGTATTAGAAGCATTGAGGGGTCGTATATGCATGCGCCGATAATCGCTATCAAAAAAAACGCTGAAACTGATTTAAATATATAATTCGCTATTCTTGGAAAGTGTAGTTGTGACTCTTGAGTTCCGAAAGTTCGATTGATTTTATAGTGGTATATTTTTTTTTGGCGAACGACAAGCTTCCATAAGTAAATTGTCATAATCGTCCAAGCGAACCCTGCGTGGAGACTCAGAAATGTCGATTGATCTTTTTCAGATAAGTTCAAGATATAGACTTCGTGCATCCCGTTTGCTATGGCCGTTAATCCGAGTATCAGCATTGCCGCCATGCCGATATCCATAAACCTGGAGGCGTGTTGTCGCGTTTTTATCGACCACTCCATAACAGGAAGAAGTTTATTTGTATTTTTAATATTAGCGAGGGTTGGAGTGTCATTATTTTGGCTCATTATCTTTTGCTCCATTTAATCGAGAATAGGAAGAACTGCTGCATTTTCACGTCCTCCTAATTCTTGTACTACGAGAGTGCTGTCATCCAAAGAACTAATTTCAGTATCATTTTGGTCATTGATTCCGTCGCCTACGAGTTCCAGTTGATAGCGGTATCCTCTGTCTCCTTCTCCGGAACTTAAAATTTCAGAAGGGTACCATATTTGGAACTCGATGTTTTGTGCATCTGCTGTCAAAGGTACCCAGGTCTGCCATACCAATGACTCTCCCTTCCCGGATACGGGCGGTATAAAAATAAAGCGGTAAATTTATTTTCTATAAAGCCAGCTCAAGTTCACTGTTGATGTGCCTTCGTTGAAGGCCCAACATAAAACATTGTTAGGTAGGGGGCATATTAAATTAATCCGATAACAGGACATCATAGAAGCTTCACAAGCGAGTCGACAGATTTAAGATCTGTGCTCTAGGCAAGAGATCATTAGATATATCCCCTTGATAATAGGGTCGGCCTCCGCCGACTCATCGGGGCGCCGAATCAGGCAGTGCTCATCGGGACATTTACTTTGGCTTTGATGATAGGTACATCTGGAGATAAGTATGGCTTTATGAAGTTGGCTACGTTCTCTTTTTGTTTTGGCTTGCAAAAAATGTTGATGCTGTAACTTATGGTTTTTCCAAGGCGCTGGTTGAAATGAGTAAATTTCAAGTCGACTACTTCGCGGTTAGTTGCAATAGCTAGTTGGGTGAAATCTTTCCATTCATATGTGAGGTGATGGTATTGGGTATGCATTTCCCGGTAATTCTTCGAACTGGTCATAGAGAGGTACATTAATCCCATCCCTCCAGGCCCAATTAATGCTCCTATCAAAAAGGCAGGGTCTATCGTCGCGAGAATGATGAATATGATCGCTGTGATCCCAGTGAACCATTTTAAGAAAGTTAACGTCCATTTGGGAATATCCTTCCATTCGCAGCACTCCAACCCGGATTGAGTGAAGCGAAACGAAAAGTTCATTTTTTGATGCGTCATGGATACTAGTGCGGTAGCAACTGTTATGAAAAATAATGAAGTTAGAATCCCACTGAAGATGGGGTCTTCGTCCATGCTCTTATAGATCAGGAACGACCCTATCGATATTGCGGTTAAGCAGGACCAAAACATTATGTCGGCAACAAAAGTGTTGTAATTCCTGGCGCGAATAGTCCACCCTAATAATTCAGTTTCACTCCCAAACTTCCATTCGTGCTGCGGAGGCAGTTCAGGGGTAGGGATGAGCTTTAATTTTGAGTAATTCATTTTGTCTTCCAGTTTGGTACTGCTAGAGTCAGTGTTTTAGTGCTTTTTTGACTCAGTACGATATCCTCTTTTATTTCGCCGCTAGATATGTCGTTGACACTCTCAGCGTTTCGGCTGGTTGACTCCATAGCTATTTTGAACATGTACCCGCGACTATTTTCACTCTTTTGGAAGGAGCCAGGAGGGTATTTTATTTCTATTTCGAAGGCGGGATCGTCATTCGATGTTTCAATCCATACTTGCCATAATCGGTGCTGGTCTGTTTTTTTGTATACGAAATCAGGTGGATTAGTTTTTGGTCCAACGTAACTAGGGAGCTCTCCTGTGAGCTTTGGGTCTATCCAATTGCCGAGAAGGAACTGGTCGTAAAACCCTGCCTGCGTGGCTTCCAGCTTATTTTTCGAAAAATAATTATTTTGTATCATTGCCGGCTGTAAAGCGACATTAATTCCGTCTAATGAAGCAGGAAACTGTATTTGGGCCCAGAAACCAAATGACTTTCTTGGTGTACTTCCTCCTCCGTAATATAATGCTCTCCCCACAACGCTTGGTCGTTGCAGAGTTTCAAGGAGTGTTTGCATTTGTTTGGAGTGACCGTCACTTCCTAACCATTCAGGCAGGGCACCGCGCCCCCAGTTGCAACGGTATAACCACAATCGCAATCCTTCACGCTTATAGCGGTTTGCTGCCATAGTTATCATGAGGTAAGCAACTCCGAGAACCGCTAGAATTATGGTGACCGGATTAGACATTACCCATGCAAACCCAAACCAAAAGCCAAGGGCGGCTCCAACAGTTTGAATGCCTGCAATGGCAAACATTCCCAATACAATTATTCTTTTTGTTTTTAGCAGGTTTTTTTCTGTGTCACTTGTTGCGCCTTCAATGTCTTTGGATAATTGCCAAGCCTCAAGCCCTGTCGCAATTACTCCAAATACAGCCCATGTCAGGGTCCGCAGAATCAGGCCTTTTGAATATGTTGCCATCTTGTTAGCAGCAGTCACGTCTGTACTTCCACTACCGTTCGTCTTGATTGCGGTTTTGGCTTCATCTATCCATTGTGCATAACTGGCTTGTGCTAGTTTCAGCGTTTTTTCACCCACTTCCAGGGACATCGCTCCAGCGCGACTCCAAGCAGGGCCGACCCACAACGCAGCAATAGCATTGGCGGCGTATGCAGCGCTTGATCCTAAATTTCGTAATTCATCTTTCGTAAAGTTACCGTCGTTTTGCGCTTGTTTCGCCGTGTTGTAAACGTTCCACACATTCAAACCAACCAGCAAGGCAGGCAAAGCATTGCCCAGGTTCTGTCCCACCCATGTTTTTGTGCGTGTCACATATTCAATGGTGCCTGCGCTTCTCAGTTGTGCAGCCAACTCTGACTGCCCAAGGTCGGCGAGCCAACTGTTGATTTTAGGAAGGCCCGCATCCAGGCGAGTGCTGCCAGACGCTTTCGCAACGATTTGATGGGGTTGCGTCGAGAACAGGACTTTGAGCTCTTGTTCAAACGCTTGCAGAGATATACGCGCCGAGCGCTGATCGTAAGCAGCCCCCGGGCGCTCCAATACCCCTCTGGCACCGTCCATCTTCTTGTTCAGGGTGCTCAGCTTCATCTGCCAAGCTTGGTATTCACGCTGGTAGTTCGGATTGAAGGAGAGTTGAGTTGCGCTGGAAATTTCGGTGGAAATCAGCACTTGCGGCACGGCGATTATCAGTGCGATTTCCTGTTTCATCGCTGGTAACAGCACTGTGCTCAAGCCATGCCATGCATCTTTGGCCTGGTTGTTGGCGACCTTGATCAACGTCGTCAAGGATTGCTTGGCGGCGTTGCTCATGGCCTTGTAGAGTTTGCTGTTTTTGACAACATCCAGATCCAGCACGGCTTTGATTTCTGCCACTCGGGTGGCGATGTTTGTGGCATCGCTGGACGAAGTTGGTGTCAATGTCGCAGCGCTGCCATCTCCTTCGCGACCTTGGTCATCAAGATTGCCGGTGGTCGTGAAGTTGTGCGTCACCTGCTTGATCAGGGTGGCGAGTTCCGGGTTGAAGTTGAACAGTGCCATGCCGAACAGCTTGCTCGGTTGCTTGGCTTGCTTGCACAACCATTCCTGGCCTTTTTCACCATTGCCCAACAGCGTGTAAAGGGCATGGGCCGTTTCTATAAGCAGGCACGCCTGAGCCTCATCGGTGGTGTCATGGAAGACCGCTTCGGCGCTCGGGCTGAGCAGGTCTAGCCATTTAATCAGGTCCTGCTCGCTACGCTGGCAATGGTCTTGAAGTCGTTGTGCTTCGGTAGTGGTCTTGCTCAGGTATTTCTGTACCTCGTCAAAGCGCACGTCTTCACGCCAGTAACGCTTGGCGTTCCATTCCTCAAGGGCGGCCTGCCATTTTTCCCGATCGGGCAGGTGTCCCCATTTAGCTTTAAATTTGGCTTGGGCCTTTGCAGTCGAAGGGGCTGAGCCCATCTCTACCATCGCTGCTTGATCACCAGTAACAAGGTCCTTGCCGCGCTCCATTTCATCATTAGTGCCCAGAAGGCTGTAAAGATCATCGGCGTAGTCTTGGCGCTTGATCGGATCTTTGATCGAGTCCGGCGTAAATGAGTTGGTGTCGAAACCACACAGGTTTTGCACAGCGATCGCGCTTTGCAGTTTGTATTGATTCAGATTTTCAAACCGACCCTGCTCCATAAGCCTGCCGGCAAGGTTCATGCTCAGGTCGTCGACCATCGCCAGCGGGTCCTCCAGTGCGATAAACAGGGCAGTGTCCTGTTCCGGGACTTTACCGCGCACCAAGGCTTCTTCGAAGGCTGGCTTGAAGGGGCCACCTTTTTCTGGTGCTTGGGTGGGCAAGAGGGTGCTTTTGAACGTGGGGGATGTTTCACCGGCGGCGAGGATGTCCGAAACGCTTTTACCCAATTCGGTAATCGGGCCGCCGTGACCCACTTTTCCACTGGCGCAGAAACCCGCCAAGTCAACCTTGCGCATCCATTGGGTCTGTTCCGTTGCACTGCTGCGCATCAGTTCGCACATGCGCCAGGTCCATTGGACGGGCGAGTAGGCGATACGCAATTGATTGCGACGGGGATAGAGCAGATAGGGGTGCGTTTCACCAGGGTTATTGCGCACATCCTGATTCAACTGGCCGTCAGCCCATTTGTGACGGGTGAATTGTTCGCCTTTGACTTGGTACTCGTGGAAGGTCTTGTCGACGCTGTCCCACACATACAGCCAGCCGTCGCGCAGTTGGCGAAGGGTGTAGCTGCGGGTCTTGAGTTCGGCCGGTTTACCTGACCAGTTCTTGGGCAGTGGATTCGGACCCTGAGCGCTGCCTTTTTGTGGGGATTCATCCAGCGCGTAGCGCACGGGAAAAATGGCCACTTCGCCAGCCATCAATGAGCACTGGCCAGATCCCATGGGCGCATTGGTAAATGCCTGGTTTCGGTTGGCCTGTTTCAGTTGAGCTTCGGTCGCGGGCTGAGTCATCACACTTCCTTGTTTATTTCGATGTCCAGGCAATCGTTATCCATTTGCTGGATACGGATTTCCGGTGCGAGTCTGTAGGCGTCTGGCGTACGGGCCAACCAATCCTGATAAGGCCCTTTGGGGCTTTCGCTGAATCCTGCGCCCCACCGGAGGCTGTATTCGACCCAGATGGCGAGACTGCGTTCGCTCGACAGCCCCCAAGCCTGAGCTTCGTCCAGGCGTTGAGAAAACCACTCGGTACGAATGCTTTTGTCCAGGGTTGATAGAGGCCGAGAATGGTATTGCTCAAAGTTATCGTGCAGTCGCTCGATAAACTGCCAGCGTGCAGCCTGAGCAAGTGCGTCCAATTGTGCCTGACCCAAAAGGGCGTAGTTATCCTTCCACTGCGGTGTCGAGGAGTTACGCTGAAAATTTACCCATTGAACGGGGGCGGCTGACTCCCAGGAATGCAGCTCTTCGGGCATCGACCACGATTCAATCGGGCCAAGTATCGCATCCAGATGTTCGCCCTGATAACTGCCGAGCCAATGACGTGTGACCAGCGGGTCGGCAAAGCGGAGCATACCATTGCCCCCCAGCACGTCGGATGGGGCGATGAACCGTCTCAAGTGATCGGCGACGATGCTGATGGGCGCGCGGCTGGAGAGGAGGCTCGCGTCTATCTGCTGGTCAGGATTTTGGTACGTCTGCGTCAGTAGGTTTGTGGAACCCAAAGACCTGACCAGTATCGGCCCCAAATCCTTCAACTCTGCCCATCGTGTTCCCAAGTACAACGGTTCGATCTCTAACGGTTCGCCGAGCTGATACAGACTTGGGATCGCATCAGGACGCAGGACCCCGTCGATCAGCAAAAAGTTGGCGTTCGACGGGTAGCTCATTTGGCGGCGTCCTTCGCGGCTTGCGCGGCAGCTTTCTCGCAAATTTCACAGCGTGGTGTACGGCGCATCAACGCTTGCCGCTGCGCCGGCACCAACAGCTGCCCGGCCTTATCCGCATCCGCCTGCTTCAACGGCCCCGGCAACAACGGCGCCGCCCCCGTGCCACTGCCCGGCCCACCACCAGAGTTGATGTTGATCACCGGCCCACTCAGGGTCACCCCACCCGCATCAATCTTGATAAAACTCCCACCACCAATCAGCGTCAGCTCCGCGCCAGCCTCCATCACCACTTTCATGCCGCTGCTCAGGTGGATTTCCTGCCCCGCATCCATGAACTGCCCAGTGCCAATCTTGACGTGCTGATTCACCCCAACCGTCAGGTGATCATTGGCCTGCGCTTCAACCTTGCGGTCTTCATAAACCGTGTGATGTTCTTCGGCCTTGAATTCCGTGTAGCTGTTCTTCTCAACCGTATCGTGACGCTCATTGCCGACCCGAATCTTCTGGTCGTGCTCGATGTTTTCATCCCAATCCCGCTGGGCGTGCAGATAAATCTGCTCCTGACCTTTCTTGTCCTCAATACGCAGTTCGTTGTAACCGCCACCGCCCATCGAGCTCAGGGTCTTGAACGTGCTGCGGGTCTTGTTCGCCGGCAGTGCATACGGGACGGTGTTTTCCTTGTGGTACAGGCAGCCGCTGATCAGCGGTTGGTCGGGGTCGCCTTCAAGGAAGGTGACCAGCACTTCCATGCCGATGCGCGGGATGGCGATGCCGCCGTATTGGGCGCCGGCCCAGGCGCTGGAGACGCGCAGCCAGCAGCTGGTTTTGTCGTCGGCCTGGCCTTCGCGGTCCCAGTGGAACTGGACTTTGACGCGGCCGTATTCGTCGCAGTGGATTTCTTCGCCTTTGGGGCCGGTGACCACGGCGCTCTGGCTGCCGAGGATGCGCGATTTGGCGTGGCGCAGGGGCGGGCGGTTGGGTACGTCCCACGGCGTGGCCTGGAAGCGGTTGCGGTAGCCCTGGTGGAAATCGTCTTTGAGTGCGGTGGTGTCGCTGGTCACCGATTCTTCGAGCACTTGCGGCTGTTTGCCTTCGTGGTGGACTTCGGTGAGCAGCCAGAGGTCGTTCCACTTGGCTTTCGGGTGCGCGGTGAGCGCGAGGAAATGGCCGCTGACCAGCAACGGTTGATCGCTTTTGCCTTCGGCCAGCTGGAAGTCGCTGCGGTGGCGTTCGAGGGCGCGTTTGGCCAGGTGTTTGCCGCGCGCGCGGTCGACGAAGCGGCCGGGGTAGTCGTAATCCTCAAGGTCGGGCAGGGCGTCGCCACGGTGTTCGCTTTCGAGGGTGAGGCGCGGTTTTTCGAAGTCGTAATCGCGGCGCGTGGTGCGGCTGGTGCGGGTTTCCAGGCGCAGGTCGAAGCGCTTGATCACCGGGTCGCTGGCGACCATGCCGGAATCTTGCTGGTAGGCCACGGGCTGAAGTTTCGGGAACACCGTCTGGTCATCGCCGAAGATCAGTTTGTGCGCCGTGGCGCTGTGCTGGAAGTGGTAGTGAATGCCTTCTTCTTCGCACAGGCGCTGGATGAAGTGCAGATCCGATTCGTCGTATTGCACGCAGTAGATGCGCTCGGGGTAGACCGCGCCGGTCTGAAAGGCGTAGGCATTGCCCTGGATGCCGTGTTCTTCCAGCACCTGGCTGATGATTTTCGGCACGCTGAGGTTCTGGAAGATGCGCTGGTTGATGCGGTGCGCGAGGTACGCCAGTTGCGGGCGCAGGGTCAGCGAATAACGCGTCAGGCGTTTGCCCGAGTCGCCTTGCGCGGCGCGGTAGATCTGGCCGTGGATGCCGCTGCCGTCGGGCGACAGTTGCAGGAAGGCCGGTTTGTGCAGGAGGGTTTCGAGGTCCAGCGACGGTTTTTCACTGACCAGTTCCACCTCGAACACGAAGGGCTGGCTGATGGCTTCCCGGCCTTGCAGGGTAAACACCTGAAAGTCGGCGGGGAGACCTTCGATGGTCAGGGCAAAGTGGGTTTCATTGGCCGGCGCGAACATCCGTTGTTCCTCGTGCTGTACAGCGGCGCTCGTCGACGGCCGCGAAAGCGGGTCAACGTACGCGAAATTCTGGAGGGGCGTAAACAACATCGACCAGCAGAGCTGGCCGATGTGTGAAGCGATCAGCCGTAATTAAACGACTGGAGCACGCCAGTCATCGGAACCCGAAGTACCGGATACTTCGTGGGTCCAGGTGATTTTGCGGTAGGTGAACTGCACTTCTTCCAGGTGGGTGAAGTGCGAGTTGCCTGGATCCTGGCAGTTGTGCATTTTGTTGTTGATGGCGACGATGATCGCGTCTTCCAGTTTGGTGGTGTAGTAGTGCTCTTGAGTACCTTGAGCCGAAGTACGGAACCACTGGATAACGATTTCGCTCATGCGCTCGCCCGAAGTCAGAGCAGCTTGCAGCAGAGGCGAAGCCTTGTCGTAGACCTTTGTGATCACAACTGGCTTGTGAACGCGTTGGCCGGTTGGCTGACCGGATTGTGGGTCACGCGGGATGATCACGTCGTGGCTGAAAGCCTGAACCATCACTTGGTCTTCGTGGCCTTCCTGGTAGGTGTTGCCTACGGAGTCAGCGGTGAATGCGCCTGCAGTGATCAGGCCTTGTTTTTCGCCGGTAACCGACATGTACGCTGGTGTTGCCATGGGGTGCTCTCCTTGCGGAATAATTTAAGGTGCCCGGGAGGCGAAATCGCCCGGTGGGTGCCTGACTGTTATCAAGGACCATGCCAGCTTTTGCCAAGTCCCCGGCAGCCGGGGGTTAGAGCGCTCTAGCCTGCGGCTTTGCAGTTTTTTGGCAGGTGAATCAGGGCAAAAGTGCGCAAGAAGTTGCGCAGTACTGCGCAACTTCTTGCGCACTCGTCTGTAGACCACGTGGGACGTGGGCTGTAGAGGAATTGATGGGTGAAAAACGAAAACAAGTGCGCAACTTCTTGCGCACAATGGCTCGTGGCCACCATTGCGAAGAAACCGTCCGTTCAGAAATGACCGATCCAGCGCCCCTTTCTACCATTCCGTCACTGGCCAGTTGACCCTCGCTTGCTGGAAAGTCCCAAGCCAGAGCCCGTGCCGGTTTAGCCGCGGCGGGTGTGAGGGTTAAAAAGCGTCTTATAAATGAAACACCGCCCTCGGCTATACTCCCCGCATTTCGACCTAGGCACGAGGAATCACTGTGAAGAACTGGACGTTGCGCCAACGCATTTTGGCGAGCTTTGCGGTGATTATCGCCATCATGTTGCTGATGGTGGTGCTGTCGTACTCGCGACTGTTGAAGATCGAAGCCAGTGAAAACAGTGTCCGCGACGATGCGATCCCCGGTGTCTATTACAGCTCGATGATTCGTGGTGCCTGGGTCGACAGCTATCTGCAGACTCAGGAATTGCTCGGCCTCAAGGAAGGTCAGGGCATCAGCAGCGAAGACGCTGCCGAGTACAAATCCTTTGAGAACCGTCTGCAGGAGCAGATGGAGAATTACCGCAAGACCATGGCGACCGACGAGGACCGTAGCGAATTCGCCGCCTTCGTGAAGTACCACGATAACTACATGCAGATTCAGGACGCGGTGCTCGATTTGCACAAGCGCAATCTGGAAGCTGATGCGGTGAAGCTGTTCCACGAGAAGCTCACGCCGGCGTGGTACAGCGGTCGTACGAAACTCAACGACATCATCGGCGAAAACAAGAAAGTCGCCGATCAGGCCATGGCCAATATCGACGATGCCGTGGCCGCGGCCAAAGTCAGCATGTTCGTTTCCCTGCTGGTTGCGGTCTTGGCTGCCGGTCTCTGCGGTTTGCTGTTGATGCGCGCAATCATGGCGCCGATGAACCGCATCGTGAAGATCCTCGAAACCATGCGCACCGGCGACCTCAGCTCGCGCCTGAATCTCGACCGCAAGGACGAATTCGGCGCCGTCGAAACCGGCTTCAACGACATGATGACCGAGCTGACCTCGCTGGTGTCCCAGGCCCAGCGCTCGTCGGTGCAAGTGACCACGTCGGTCACCGAAATCGCTGCCACCTCCAAGCAACAACAAGCCACCGCTACCGAAACTGCTGCGACCACCACTGAGATCGGCGCGACCTCCCGCGAGATTGCTGCCACCTCGCGCGATCTGGTGCGCACCATGACCGAAGTATCGACCGCCGCCGATCAGGCTTCGGTACTCGCCGGTTCCGGCCAGCAAGGCCTGGCGCGCATGGAAGACACCATGCACTCGGTGATGGGTGCCGCCGATCTGGTCAACGCCAAACTGGCCATTCTCAATGAGAAGGCCGGCAACATTAATCAGGTGGTGGTGACCATCGTCAAAGTCGCCGACCAGACCAACCTGCTCTCGCTCAACGCCGCGATCGAAGCGGAGAAGGCCGGTGAGTACGGTCGCGGTTTTGCCGTGGTCGCCACCGAAGTGCGACGTCTGGCGGATCAGACCGCTGTCGCCACCTATGACATCGAACAAATGGTTCGCGAGATTCAGTCGGCGGTATCGGCCGGTGTGATGGGCATGGACAAATTCTCCGAAGAAGTGCGCCGCGGCATGTCCGAAGTGCAGCAGGTCGGCGAGCAGCTGTCGCAGATCATCCATCAAGTGCAGGCGCTGGCGCCGCGGGTGTTGATGGTCAATGAAGGCATGCAGGCCCAGGCCACCGGCGCCGAGCAGATCAACCATGCGCTGGTGCAGTTGGGCGATGCCAGCAGCCAGACCGTCGAGTCGCTGCGTCAGGCCAGTTTCGCCATCGACGAACTGAGCCAGGTGGCCGTCGGGCTGCGCAGCGGCGTTTCGCGATTCAAAGTCTGATGAGCGACATCATCGGCAAACGCGGTGCCGCGCCCGTGGCGAAGCCGGCGCTGTTCCTGCTGTTTCGCATCGGCAGCGAGCGTTACGCCTTGCGCGCCACTGAAGTGGCGGAAGTGCTGCCGCGCCTGCCGTTGAAAGCGATTGCCCGCGCGCCTCAATGGGTCGCCGGAGTGTTCGCCTATCGCGGCGCGGTGGTGCCAGTGATCGACCTCAGCGCGCTGACGTTCGGCCAATCGGCCGAGGCGCGCACCAGCACGCGGCTGGTGCTGGTGAACTACCGCCCGGACGCCACGCAAGCGGCGCAATGGCTCGGGCTGATCCTCGAACAGGCCACCGATACCCTGCGCTGCCATCCGCAGGAATTTCAGCCTTACGGTCTCGATAACCGTGAGGCGCCGTACCTCGGCCCGGTGCGCGAAGATGCGCAAGGGCTGGTGCAATGGGTGCGGGTCAATGACTTGCTCGATGAGTCCGTGCGTACGCTGTTGTTCCCCACTCCACCGCTGGACCCGGCGCAGCTTGAGGCGCAGCCATGAGCAGTGATCAGCGCTTTTTCGACTTCCTCAAGGAACGCATCGGCCTTGATGTGACCTCGGTTGGCCCGGCGATCATCGAGCGCGCGGTGCGGCAGCGCACGACGCTCTCGCAGGCCGCGCATGCCGATGAGTATTGGCAACTGCTGCAAGGCTCGCGCGATGAACAGCAAGCGCTGATCGAAGCAGTGATCGTCCCGGAAACCTGGTTTTTCCGTTACCCGGAATCGTTCGCCACCCTGGGCAAACTGGCGCGAAATCGCCTCAACGAGCTGAACAACATGCGCGCCTTGCGCATTCTCAGCCTGCCGTGTTCCACCGGCGAAGAACCCTATTCGATTGCCATGGCGTTGCTCGATGCCGGGCTCAAGCCGCATCAGTTCAAGGTCGATGGCATGGACGTCAGCCCGCTGTCGGTGGAAAAGGCGCGGCGGGCGCTGTACGGCAAGAACTCGTTTCGCGGCCAGGATCTGGACTATCGCGAACGGCATTTCAGCGCCGAGCAGGATGGCCATCGGGTCAATGAAAATGTCCGTGAGCAGGTGCGTCTGCAAGTCGGCAATGTGCTTGATCCGGCGCTGCTGGCCAGCGAGCCGGCGTTCGATTTTGTGTTCTGCCGCAACCTGTTGATCTATTTCGATCAGCCCACGCAGAAGCAAGTGTTCGAAGTGCTCAAACGCCTGACGCATGTCGACGGCGTGCTGTTTATCGGCCCGGCCGAGGGCAGTCTGCTCGGGCGTCTGGGCATGCGTTCGATCGGCATCCCGCAGTCTTTTGCGTTCAGTCGTCATAGCGATCCGCATCCCGAGCCGCTGCCGACGCCAAAACCTGTCACGTTGCCGATCAGCCCAGCGCCACGCAGCCCGTCGCCGCCTCCGGTGCGCAATCGGCCGTTCAGCGCAGTAACGCCACTGCCGATCACCCGCAACAGCGCGAACCCGGACGCGGCAGCATTGCTGGCGAACATTGCCGCGCTGGCCAACGAAGGCAAAAGCGCCGAAGCACGCGCCGCGTGTGAACAGTATTTGCGCAGCCATGAGCCGGTGGCTCAGGTGTTTTACTGGCTCGGCCTGCTCAGCGATGTCGCCGGGCTGACCCTCGAAGCCCAGGGTTTCTACCGCAAGGCGCTGTACCTTGAACCGCAACACCCCGAAGCGTTGATGCACCTGGCCGCGTTGCTGCAGGCCCAGGGCGACAGCGCCGGTGCCAGACGATTGCAGGAGCGCGCTGCCCGCAGCGGCCGCACCGCCGACAGTGAGCGTAAACGATGATCGCGTCCGACACCTTGAACGTCACCCACGAAGACGCCCGGGCCATCGACGATTGCTGGAACCGTATCGGCATCCACGGTGACAAGTCCTGCCCGCTGCTCGAAGAACATATTCATTGCCGCAATTGCTCGGTGTATTCCGCCGCCGCCACGCGTCTGCTCGACCGTTACTCGTTGCAGCAGGATGAGCGCGATCCGGTGGCCAGCGCCGTCGAAACGGATGTGAAAACCCGTTCGCTGCTGATGTTTCGCCTCGGCGAAGAATGGCTGGGGCTGGCCACGCGCAGTCTGGTCGAGGTCGCGCCGCTGCAGGCCATTCATTCCCTGCCGCATCAGCGCTCGCGGGCCTTGCTCGGCGTTGCCAATGTCCGCGGCGCGCTGGTGGCGTGTCTGTCGCTGGTTGAATTGCTTGATCTGGACGGCAGCGCTGCACCGGCCAGCAGTGTGCGAATCATGCCGCGCATGTTGATCATCGCCGCCCATGGCGGGCCGGTGGTGGTGCCGGTGGATGAAGTTGACGGCATACATGCCATCGACGAGCGCATCCTTGATGCCGCCTCGCAATCCGGTGAGCAAGCCAGTGCCAAATTCACCCGTGGCGTTTTGCAGTTTCGCGGTCGCAGCCTGCGTTGGCTGGATGAAGAACAGTTGTTGTCCGCCGTGACCCGGAGCCTTACATGACCCCCGAGCAAATGCGCGACGCCTCGTTGCTGGAACTGTTCAGCCTCGAAGCCGAAGCGCAGACCCAAGTGCTCAGCGCCGGGCTGCTGGCGCTGGAGCGCAATCCGACCCAGGCCGATCAACTCGAATCGTGCATGCGTGCGGCGCACTCGCTCAAGGGCGCGGCGCGGATCGTCGGTATCGACAGCGGCGTCAGCGTCGCGCATGTGATGGAAGATTGCCTGGTCAGTGCGCAGGAAGGGCGGTTGTTGCTGCGCCCGGAACACATCGACGCGTTGTTGCAGGGCACCGATTTGCTGATGCGCATCGCCACCCCTGGCAGTGCGCCGCAGCCGAGCGATATCGAAACGTACGTCGCGTTGATGGGGCGCCTGCTCGATCCATCAGCGCCGCCCGTGCCCGTGGCGGCACCGGTCATGGCCGAGTTGCAGCTTGAAGCGCCGCCCGCGTCTTCTATAGACGTGCCGGTCGAACCTTCCGAGCAGCCACCGTCACGCAAAGGCAAACGTACTACCGAAGGCGGCGAACGCGTTCTTCGCGTTACCGCTGAGCGCCTCAACAGCCTGCTCGATCTGTCGAGTAAATCGCTGGTGGAAACCCAGCGCCTCAAGCCGCATCTGGCGACCATGCAGCGCCTCAAGCGCATGCAGAACAACGGCCTGCGCGCACTGGAAAACCTCAACGTGCACCTCAAGGAACACGCGCTGAGCCTTGAAGCGCTGGAGGCGCTGGAAGATGCGCGGCGCTTGCTCGCCGAGTCGCAACAACTGCTGAGCGAGAAAAACGCCGAGCTCGACGAGTTCGCCTGGCAGGCCAGCCAGCGCGCGCAGGTGCTTTACGACACCGCATTGGCCTGTCGCATGCGGCCGTTCGCCGATGTGCTCAGCGGCCAAGTGCGCATGGTCCGTGACCTCGGTCGCAGCCTCGGCAAACAGGTGCGCCTGGAGATCGAAGGCGAGAAGACTCAAGTCGATCGTGACGTGCTGGAGAAGCTCGAAGCGCCACTGACCCATTTGCTGCGCAATGCGGTCGATCACGGCATCGAAACCCCGGAGCAGCGTCTGCTCAAGGGTAAGTCGGAAGAAGGCCTGATCCGCCTGCGCGCTTCGCATCAGGCCGGTTTGCTGGTGCTGGAGCTCAGCGATGACGGCAACGGCGTTGATCTGGAAAAGGTCCGCCGCAGCATCGTCGAGCGGCAGTTGTCGCCAGCGGAAACGGCGGCGCAGTTAAGCGAAGAAGAATTGCTGACGTTCCTGTTCCTGCCCGGTTTCAGCCTGCGCGATACGGTCACTGAAGTGTCCGGTCGCGGCGTCGGGCTCGATGCTGTGCAACACATGGTTCGGCAACTGCGCGGCGCCGTGGAGCTGGAGCAGACGGCGGGCGAGGGCAGTCGTTTCCATCTCGAAGTGCCGCTGACTTTGTCAGTGGTGCGCAGTCTGGTGGTGGAAGTCGGTGAAGAAGCCTATGCCTTCCCGCTGGCGCACATAGAACGCATGTGCGATCTGGCCCCTGAAGACATTGTCCAGGTCGAAGGTCGTCAGCATTTCTGGCACGAAGGTCAGCATGTCGGCCTGGTCGCGGCCAGCCAGTTGCTCAACCGCCCGGCGAGTCAGAACAGTGGCGAAACCCTCAAGGTCGTGGTGATCCGCGAGCGTGATGCCGTCTACGGCGTGGCAGTCGAGCGCTTCATCGGTGAGCGCACGCTGGTGGTCTTGCCACTCGACGAACGTCTGGGCAAAGTGCAGGACATCTCCGCCGGGGCCTTGCTCGACGACGGTTCGGTGGTATTGATTGTCGACGTCGAAGACATGCTGCGGTCGGTGGACAAATTGCTCAATACCGGTCGCCTCGAGCGCATCGCCCGTCACGGCAATCAAGCCGCCGAGGCCGCGCGCAAGCGGGTGCTGGTGGTCGACGACTCGCTGACCGTGCGCGAGTTGCAACGCAAGCTGCTGCTCAACCGTGGCTACGACGTCGCGGTGGCGGTGGACGGCATGGACGGTTGGAACGCATTGCGTTCGGAGGACTTCGATTTGCTGATCACCGACATCGACATGCCGCGCATGGACGGCATCGAGCTGGTCACCTTGTTGCGCCGCGACAACCGTCTGCAATCGCTGCCGGTGATGGTCGTCTCGTACAAGGATCGTGAAGAGGATCGCCGCCGTGGCCTGGACGCCGGGGCGGACTATTATTTAGCCAAAGCCAGTTTTCATGACGACGCCCTGCTCGATGCAGTGGTCGAGCTCATCGGAGGAGCGCGGGCATGAAGATCGCAATCGTCAACGACATGCCAATGGCGGTGGAGGCCCTGCGTCGTGCATTGGCCTTCGAGCCGGCGCATCAGGTGGTCTGGGTCGCCCGCAATGGCGCCGAGGCGGTGCAACTGTGCGCCGAAAACACCCCGGACCTGATCCTGATGGATCTGATCATGCCGGTGATGGATGGCGTCGAAGCCACGCGGCGGATCATGGCCGAAACCCCGTGCGCCATCGTCATCGTAACCGTCGACCGCCAGCAGAACGTCCATCGCGTGTTCGAAGCCATGGGCCACGGCGCGCTGGATGTGGTCGACACCCCGGCCCTCGGTGCCGGCGACGCACGGGAAGCCGCCGCGCCGTTGCTGCGCAAGATCCTCAATATTGGCTGGCTGATCGGCGACAAGGCACCGCGCTCGCGCCCGGCACCGACACCGCAGCGCAGCTCGGGCTCGCGCCAGCGACTGGTGGCGATCGGTTCATCGGCGGGCGGCCCGGCAGCGCTGGAAGTGTTGCTCAAAGGCCTGCCCCGGGACTTCTCGGCGGCGATTGTGCTGGTGCAGCACGTCGATCAGGTCTTTGCCGCCGGCATGGCCGAATGGCTGGCCAGTGCCAGCGGACTGGATGTACGTCTGGCCCGCGAAGGCGAGCCGCCGCAAGCCGGCGCGGTGCTGCTGGCCGGCACCAACCATCATATTCGTCTACTCAAGAACGGCACGCTGGCCTACACCGCCGAGCCGGTCAACGAGATCTACCGGCCCTCCATCGACGTGTTTTTCGAAAGTGTCGCCAGTTACTGGAACGGTGATGCGGTCGGGGTTTTATTGACCGGGATGGGACGCGACGGCGCGCAAGGGCTTAAGCTCATGCGCCAACAGGGTTACCTGACCATCGCGCAGGATCAGCAGAGCAGTGCGGTGTATGGCATGCCCAAGGCCGCCGCTGCGATCGATGCCGCCGTAGAAATTCGCCCCTTGGAAAAGATAGCGCCACGATTGCTGGAGATTTTCCCCAAATGAACCGACTTATCCGCAATCCTGGCCCGCGCAGTACTCAGGTGACCGCCCATGAATGACTTACAGATCGACGACATTAAAACCGACGAAAACGCCGCCATGGTGTTGTTGGTGGACGATCAGGCGATGATCGGCGAAGCCGTGCGCCGTGGGCTGTCTAACGAAGAGAACATCGACTTCCACTTCTGCTCCGACCCGCATCAGGCCATTGCGCAAGCGGTGCGGATCAAGCCGACGGTAATCCTCCAGGATCTGGTGATGCCCGGCCTCGACGGCCTGAGCCTGGTGCGCGAATACCGCAATCACCCGGCGACCAAGGACATCCCGATCATCGTCCTGTCGACCAAGGAAGACCCGCTGATAAAGAGTGCGGCATTCTCCGCAGGGGCCAACGATTATCTGGTGAAACTGCCGGACACCATCGAACTGGTGGCGCGCATCCGTTATCACTCGCGCTCGTACATGACGTTGTTGCAGCGGGATGCGGCGTACCGCGCGCTGCGGGTCAGTCAGCAGCAGTTGCTCGACACCAATCTGGTGCTGCAACGACTGATGAACTCCGATGGCCTCACCGGGTTGTCCAACCGCCGCCACTTCGATGAGTACCTGGAGCTGGAGTGGCGCCGTTCGCTGCGCGATCAGAGCCAGTTGTCGCTGCTGATGATCGATGTCGATTACTTCAAGTCCTATAACGACAGTTTTGGCCACGTTGAAGGCGATGAAGCGTTGCGCAAGGTCGCCACGGCGATCCGTGATGCCAGTGCGCGGCCGTCGGACTTGCCGGCGCGTTACGGCGGCGAAGAATTTGCCCTGGTGCTGCCGAACACCTCGCCGGGTGGTGCGCGGTTGGTCGCGGAGAAGCTGCGCCAGACCGTGGCCTCGCTGAAAATCCCGCACAACACCCCGGCGGATGGCGCGAGCCTGACCATCAGCATCGGCCTGGCAACCATGGTGCCGCAGTCGGGCAGCGATTGCCGCCTGCTGATCTCGGCCGCAGATCGTGGCCTCTACCTGGCCAAAAACAATGGCCGTAACCAGGTCGGCATCGAATAACCACCGCAATCCTCTGTAGGAGCTGCCGCAGGCTGCGATCTTTTGATCTGTTTTTAAAATCAAAGTCAAAAGATCGCAGCCTTCGGCAGCTCCTACAGGTGAAGTGTGTCAAGTGAATCACCCCCACAGCCGCCAGACGGGCTGCCGTCACAGCCTGTTTACGGTATACTCGCCGGCTTTCAAAAGTTCGCCAACGAGTGCTGCCCGTCATGGAAATCAACCCGATCCTGAACACCATCAAGGACCTGTCCGAGCGCTCCGAAACTATTCGGGGGTATCTTTGACTACGATCAAAAGCATGAGCGTCTGACTGAAGTCAATCGCGAGCTTGAAGATCCGAGTGTCTGGAACAAACCTGAATACGCCCAGGAGCTGGGCCGCGAGCGTTCGGCGCTGGCGCAGATCGTCGATACCCTCGACGAATTGAACGCCGGCCTGGCCGATTGCCGCGATCTGCTGGACATGGCCGTCGAAGAAAACGACGAAGGCGCAGTGGGCGATGTCGTCGCCGAGCTGGCCCGTCTCGAGGAAAATCTGGCCAAGCTGGAATTCCGCCGCATGTTCAGCCATGAAATGGACCCGAACAACGCCTACCTGGACATCCAGGCCGGTTCCGGCGGCACCGAAGCCCAGGACTGGGCCAACATCCTGCTGCGCATGTACCTGCGCTGGGCGGATAAACGCGGTTTCGACGCGACCATCATGGAACTGTCGGCCGGTGAAGTCGCCGGTATCAAAGGTGCGACCGTGCACATCAAGGGCGAATACGCCTTTGGCTGGCTGCGTACCGAGATCGGCGTACACCGTCTGGTGCGCAAGAGCCCGTTCGACTCCGGCAACCGTCGCCACACCTCGTTCTCCGCGGTTTTCGTCTCGCCAGAGATCGATGACAAGGTGGAAATCGAAATCAACCCGGCAGACTTGCGGATCGACACCTATCGTTCCTCGGGTGCCGGTGGTCAGCACGTAAACACCACCGACTCGGCCGTACGTATCACTCACGTACCGACCAACACCGTGGTCAGCTGCCAGAACGAACGTTCCCAGCACGCCAACAAGGACACCGCCATGAAAATGCTGCGGGCCAAGTTGTACGAGCAGGAAATGCAGAAACGCAACGCCGCGTCGCAAGCGCTGGAAGACACCAAGTCCGATATCGGCTGGGGTCACCAGATTCGCTCGTACGTGCTCGATGCGTCGCGGATCAAGGATCTGCGCACCAACATCGAACGCAGCGACTGCGACAAGGTACTCGACGGCGACATCGACGAATACCTGTATGCCAGCCTGAAATCAGGGCTGTAAAAGACGCAATACAGGGCGACTGATTCACCTCGATCCCTGTAGGAGCCAGCCTGCTGGCGATCCCCGGGCCGCAAGGCCCGGAGGCAATGAACCTGATGGAATATCTAAAGACATGAGCGACCAACAACTCGACCCGCAAGCCCTGCAACAGGAAGAAAACTCCCTGATCGCCCTGCGCAAGGAAAAGCTGGCTGCCGAGCGCGCCAAGGGCAACGCCTTCCCGAACGACTTCCGCCGCGAAAACTACTGCGAAGATCTGCAGAAGAAATACGCGGACAAGACCAAGGAAGAGCTGGCAGAGGCTGCAATCCCGGTCAAGGTTGCCGGTCGCATCATGCTCAACCGTGGCTCGTTCATGGTGATTCAGGACATGACCGGTCGCATCCAGGTCTACGTCAACCGTAAAACCCTGTCGGAAGACACCCTGGCCGCGGTGAAAACCTGGGACATGGGCGACATCATTGCCGCCGAAGGCACCCTGGCGCGTTCCGGCAAGGGCGACCTGTACGTTGAAATGACCCACGTACGTCTGCTGACCAAATCGCTGCGTCCGCTGCCGGACAAGCACCACGGCCTGACCGACACCGAACAGCGCTACCGTCAGCGCTACGTTGACCTGATCGTCAACGACGAAGTGCGCCAGACCTTCCGCGTGCGTTCGCAAGTGATCGCGCACATCCGCAGCTTCCTGATGAAGCGCGACTTCCTCGAAGTCGAAACGCCGATGCTGCAGACCATTCCTGGCGGCGCCGCAGCCAAGCCGTTTGAAACCCACCACAATGCGCTGGACATGGAAATGTTCCTGCGTATCGCCCCGGAGCTTTATCTGAAGCGTCTGGTGGTTGGTGGTTTTGAAAAGGTTTTCGAGATCAACCGCAACTTCCGTAACGAAGGCGTTTCGACTCGTCACAACCCTGAGTTCACCATGTTGGAGTTCTATCAGGCGTACGCCGATTACGAAGACAACATGGACCTGACCGAAGAACTGTTCCGTGAACTGGCGCAGCTGGTTCTGGGCAGCACCGACGTGCCGTACGGCGACAAGGTGTTCCACTTCGGCGAGCCGTTCGTACGCCTGTCGGTGTTCGACTCGATCCTCAAGTACAACCCTGAGTTGACCGCTGATGATCTGAACGACATCGACAAGGCCCGCGCCATCGCCAAGAAGGCCGGTGCCAAGGTGCTGGGCTTCGAAGGTCTGGGCAAGCTGCAGGTGATGATTTTCGAAGAGCTGGTCGAGCACAAGCTGGAACAGCCGCACTTCATCACTCAATACCCGTTCGAAGTGTCGCCGCTGGCGCGTCGCAACGATGACAACCCGAACGTCACCGACCGTTTCGAGCTGTTCATCGGTGGCCGTGAAATCGCCAACGCCTACTCCGAGTTGAACGACGCGGAAGACCAGGCCGAGCGCTTCATGGCGCAGGTGGCCGACAAGGACGCCGGCGACGACGAAGCCATGCACTACGACGCCGACTTCGTTCGCGCGCTGGAGTACGGCATGCCGCCAACGGCCGGTGAAGGCATCGGCATCGACCGTCTGGTGATGTTGCTGACCAACTCGCCGTCGATCCGTGATGTGATCCTGTTCCCGCACATGCGACCGCAAGCGTAAACGTTTCAGTTAAAAAGCCGCCTAAAACAGGCGGCTTTTTATTGCCTGTCTGGTACAAATGTATCAATTGGTTAATTTCGCAATAGCAGAGGAAGTTCTGTCGTGATGGGTGCAATAGCTCAAGAGGGTGCAGCGGGTATCGCCACTGCGGTCGCTGAAAGTGTTCAGTACCAGGGTCGCAAGGCCAGCCGACAGGGCAGTGAGCAGCGTCGACAGGACATTCTCGACGCCGCAATGCGCATTGTCGTGCGCGACGGCGTACGTGCGGTGCGCCATAGGGCAGTGGCCGCCGAGGCCGGTGTGCCGCTGTCTGCGACGACTTACTACTTCAAGGACATCGATGACCTGCTCACCGATACCTTCGCCCAATACGTTGAGCGCAGCGCTGAGTACATGGCCAAGTTGTGGGTCAACAACGAAGGCTTGCTGCGTGAGATGGTGGTCAGCGGCGACGGCAGCCCGGAGTCGCGCTCGCAACTGGCTGACGATATTGCGCGGCTGATGGCCGATTACGTGCACCGGCAATTGATTAACCGCCGCGAGCATTTGATGGCCGAGCAGGCCTTCCGTCAGGAAGCGCTGCTCAACCCGCGCCTGGCAATTCTGGTGCGTTCGCATCAGCAGATTCTGTTGCAGGGCACCTGCCAGTTGTTCCAGGTGCTGGGCTCGCGTGAACCGCAACAGGATGCCAAGGTGTTGACGGCGATTATCGGACGGATGGAATATCAGGGCCTGCTCAACGACGCCGAGCCTTTGGCCGAAGAGGACATGCTCGGCATTCTGACGCGCTACATGCACCTGGTGCTCGCATCGGTCTGACCACAAGATCGTTCCCACGCTCTGCGTGGGAATGCCGCCGGGGACGCTCCGCGTCCCTTCGTCGACATGACGCAGAGCGTCAGTGGATACATTCCCACGCAGAGCGTGGGAACGATCGATCACCATGAGGGCGGCCAATGTTCATAGGGAGTATTGAATGAAAGCCTGGCGTGGCGTGCTGATCGCCTTGTCGTTCCTGCTGCTCAGTGGCTGTCTGGTGACGTTCAAGGAACCGCTGGCCGCCAGTGAACCGGCCCCCAAAGGCTTGCTCGGCAAATGGTCGAGCACCAATGCCTGGGGTGAGCCGATGAACCTTGAGCTGACGCGCCTGAGCAATGATCGCTATCAGGCCGTCACGTATTTCAAAGCCAAACCCCGCGAGCGCGAAGCCTATCCGTTCACCGTCTCGCGCCACGGCAGCCGCTGGTACCTGTCGGCGAAAGTCCCGGCGCAGTACGGCGGCCACTTCACCATCGCCGGTTTCGAACTCACCGATAAACACGAATTGGTGGTCTACAACCTCGATCTCGAACAGATCAATCAGGCGATCAAACAAAAAGCCCTCGACGGTCAGCCATTCCAGACCGACGATGGCGACGGTGTGCAAGTCGACAGCAACCTCGACAAGGTCTTTGCTTACCTCGACGATCCGGCCAATTCCGATGTTTTCGTCGAAGCCGTGCGCTACCAGCGCCAGGCCCGCGCCCAATAATTCATTACGTCAGGTTTTCTACAGGAGTTTCGGGTGGACGATTACCAGCAGACGATACGCATGTTGTCCGACCGCATTGTGCTGGCGCAGACGCCGATCCGTGTCCTCGACGCGGTCAAGTGGGACGAGAACATCCGCAAGGGTTTTCTCAAGGCCAAAGGCAAGGAAATGCCGGCGATCGACCGCGACTACTACCTCAATCGACCACTGAGTTTCGATTCGAGCAAGGTCAAACTGGAATTCCAGAACATCGAGCGCGACATCACCCGCCAGCTCGGCCAGTTCAACCCGGTCGGACAGATCATGCGGCGCATGTGCAAGGAGTACCGCATGGTCGTGCGCATGCTCGAAGCGCGCGGCACCGAGGATTTCGGCCTGATCTCCCAAGAGCTGTATGGCGCCGCGTCCGATGCGTTCCACGCCGGCGACCCGACCCTGGCCGACCTTGGCCTGATGATGTCCGACTACCTCAACAACATCGACGGCCGTGGCGACTTGAAGGATGAGCCGAAAACCCTCACCGCCAAAGACGCCGTACACCTGCTGCAGACGCGTCTGAACAAGGTTTTTGGCGAGGCCGAGGAAACCATCCGCGTGTTCGAGTCCGACGGCATCGTTGCCGACGCGGCGGCGGGCGCCGACTACATCAAGATCCGCACCGACGCGATGTTCAATGATCGTGATGTGCGTGCGCTGGAAGTCCACGAAGGTCTGGTACATGTGGGCACCACGCTTAACGGCCTGAACCAGCCGATCTGCACCTTCCTGTCGAAAGGCCCGCCGTCGTCGACGGTGACCCAGGAAGGCCTGGCGATTCTGATGGAAATCATCACCTTCGCCTCTTATCCGAGCCGCCTGCGCAAACTGACTAACCGTACCCGCGCCATTCACATGGTCGAGGAGGGCGCCGATTTCTTGCAGATTTTCGAGTTCTTCCGCGAGCAGGGCTTTGAAATGGCGGAAAGCTACGGCAACGCCAGTCGAGTGTTCCGTGGCTCGACGCCGACGGGGCTGCCATTCACCAAAGACTTGTCCTATCTCAAGGGCTTTATCATGGTTTACAACTACATTCAGTTGGCCGTGCGTAAGGGCAAGCTTGAGCAGATCCCGCTGTTGTTCTGCGGTAAGACCACGCTGGAAGACATGCGTACCTTGCGCCAGTTGGTGGATGAAGGATTGGTGGTGGCACCGAAATATCTGCCGGATCAGTTCCGCGATTTGAATGCGTTGTCGGCGTGGATGTGCTTCTCCAACTTCCTCAATCACTTGAGCCTGGACCGGATCGAAGCCGACTACTCCAACATCCTCTAATCCAAACACAAATCCCCTGTAGGAGTGAGCCTGCTCGCGATAGCGGTGTGTCAATCAACACAAATAGCGACTGACACACCGTTATCGCGAGCAGGCTCACTCCTACAGGTTTGTTCTGTACTCCAACCGAATTTTTGCGAGGTTTCACCGGATGAGAATCCTCGGCATCTTTTGCCTGCTCTTGACCCTCGGCGGTTGCAGCTCTTTGTTGTTCTACCCAGAGCCCGGTCAGATATTCACCCCGGAAAAAGCCAAGCTCGAATTCCGCACCGTCACGCTGGTCACCGCCGATGGCCTGAAGCTCAACGCCTGGTGGCTGCCGGCCAAACCCGGTGTCGAGGTCAAGGGCACCGTCCTGCACCTGCACGGCAACGGCGGCAATCTCCCGATGCACCTCGGTGGCAGTTGGTGGTTGCCGAAAAACGGCTATCAAGTGTTGCTGGTGGACTACCGCGGTTATGGCTTGTCCGAGGGCGAACCGAGTTTGCCGGCGATCTATCAGGACATCGACGCCGCGTTCGCCTGGCTCGACAAGGCGCCGGAAGTCAAAGGCAAACCGCTGGTGCTGCTCGGCCAGAGCCTCGGCGGGTCGATGGCCGTGCATTGGCTGGTGCAGCATCCGGAGCGGCAGAAGCAGCTGAAAGCGCTGGTGCTCGACGGCGTACCCGCCAGCTATCGCAGCGTCGGCCAATATGCGCTGAGCACCGCGTGGCTGACTTGGCCATTCCAGGTGCCGCTGTCGTGGCTGGTGCCGGACGGCGACAGCGCAATCAACTCGATGCCGCAGCTCAACGGTGTGCCAAAGCTGATCTTCCACAGTCTCGACGATCCGCTGGTACCGCTTTCCAACGGCATCCGCCTGTATCAAGCTGCGCCGCCACCGCGCGTGCTGCAACTGACCCGCGGCGGCCACGTGCAGACCTTCGGCGACCCGGTGTGGCGCCAGGTGATGCTGCGCTACCTCGACGATCCCGAGCATTTCAACGGCCTGCGCCGTCTCGGCGAAATCCCCAATTACCCGACACCCCCGAATTCTGAAGATGAGAGTCCGCAATGACTGAAGAACGCAACGCCATCCCGCTGATCATCACCGGTATCTGCAGCATCCTCGGCACCGTCGGGGCGCTGTGGTACTACGGCTACCTGCACTTCGCCAAACCCGAGGATGCGCTGCTGCTCAACGAATTCACCATGCTCAAGACTGTGCCGGGCGAAGACTACAAAGTCTCGCTCGACCCGGCGCCGCAAGTGGCGCAGTGCATTGATGGGGTGTTGGTGTTGTTTGATACCGAGCAGAAGGGCCTGACCGGCGTACTGATCAATGCGCAGAAAAAAGCCGTGCGCTGCATGGGCGAAGAGACCCCGCAAAAACTCCAGCCTTAAAAGCAAAAGATCGCAGCCTTCGGCAGCTCCTACAGGAAACGCATTCCAATGTAGGAGCTGCCGAAGGCTGCGATCTTTTGATCTAAAAAAGCCCCGCCTGACTCAGTCAGGCGGGGCTTTTACGTTACAGCAGGGCGCTTAGTTCGAGCTGACTGCCGAACGCGGCACAACCGGCTGGTTGTCGTTGGAAATGGTCACTTCCACACGACGGTTCATCGCACGACCCGACACGCTGCCGTTCTCGGCAACCGGGTATTCCTTGCCGTAGCCCTGAGCAACGATGCGCGCTGGATCAACGCCCATTTTCACCAGAGCAGTACGCACGGAATTGGCGCGACGCTCAGACAGCGTCTGGTTGTGGCTCGCAGTACCGGTGCTGTCGGTGTAACCCTCGACAATCACTTTGCGATCCGGGTTTTCCTGGAGGAACTGCGCCAGTTTGTTGATGTTGACCAGACCGCTGGATTTCAGGTCAGCACGGTCGGTGGCGAACAGTACGTCACCGAAAGTCACCAGCGTACCGCGATCGGTCTGCTTGGCGTTCAGGCTGTCCTGCAGCTGTTTGATCTGCTGATCGCGAGCATCCAGACGTGCCTGGGCACGTTGGGCAGCGGCGTTCTTCAGATTGTTTTCAGCGGTGCGCAGGGCGATGGTCTGCTTGGCCACTTCTACGCGCTGATTGGTCAGGTAAGCCAGTTGGTCAACCTTGGCCGCGTCTTGCTTGTCCAGATAAGCCTTGTCGGCCTTGTCCAGGTAATCACTGGCGTCTTTGGTTTCCAGCGCTGCGACTTTGCTCGCTTGCGGGTTGGCTTGCAGACCCGAGTAGTTGGTGCGCGCGTTTTCCAGATTCGGGTTAGGTGGGGTCGAGCAGGCAGCCAGAGCGACACTTGCGGCCAGAAGAGCGGGGATCATCAGTTGCTTACGCATAATTTTTCGTCCTTTCTATCGATAAAAGTTTCAGCGTTGCGATCGGGATGCGCGCTTACTGCACAGTGCGCTGACTTTCCTGACGCAGTTCCTGAACACCTTTCTGGGAATCCTTGACAGCCTGTTCGGCTTTCATCGCCTGAGCCTTGCGTTCAGCGACGCGAGCGTCCCATTCGGCTTGCTCGGCGAGGGTGCGCGCTTCGTCATACTTCTTGTCGTGCATGGCGATTTCGGCTTGTTTCAGTTTGTCCTGCGCTTGCTTCATTTCGACCGCCGCGAACTCGGTACCGCCAGCGCTTACTGCGCTGTTGACTGCCGATTGGGTCACGGCGTACTGCTCGGTCGGCGGGTTACCGGCGCAACCGGCCAGTACAAAGCTGGTACCGATTGCCAGGGCAGCCAGTTTCAGACCGCGCAGGTGGGTAAACGAGGTTTGGTTTTTCATGGTCTTCAACTCCATTAGGCATCTCCTGAAAACAACTAAATCCATCCTGGTCGAGGAGCCGAAAGCGTCGTATCCAAGCGCGTTTTTGAAACGCTCGTTCCAGGCGTGGTTACAGCTTCCGACCGGAGGCGTTTTTCAAAAGTTCAGAAAAGATGGCCTATCGCCTAAATAATTTTTGACCGAATGGACAAGGCTCTGGGACGGGAACTTTGGCGGGTTGAAGCGGTACGCGCGGGGAAAAAAGACGTAATTTTGGAGCTAAATTACAATTCCCGTGGGAGCTGGCTTGCCAGCGATGGGGCCATCAGATTCAACACATCGGCGACTGCACTGACGCCATCGCTGGCAAGCCAGCTCCCACAGGTTTTGAGGCGTTAGAAGTTTAGTGTTTTTGCTTGCCGGCAGCGGCCGAGAGGTCATGCAAATGGCGGCGCGACAGCGCGAGAAACCGTGGCGTAGGCCCCACATCTTCGTACAGCGGATCACCTTCCTCATCCGTCGCCACCACCGTCGAACCCTTCACATACGGCAGGCTCGCTTCAAACTCTTCAAGGGCGGCGCCGATCAGTTCGCCGAGCAGTTCTTCGGCATGCCGTTTAGGGTACATCTCGGCAATCGCTGCCAGTCGCGCAGCCGCTTCAACGTCCAGATGAATCGTGTAGCCAGTGTCAGTCAGGCGACCTTTGGCGTTTTCTTCCCAATGCTGGGCGAGTTCACGAATTTTCATGATGACCTCATTTCGCACCTGCTCATGGCAGGTCTGGGTGAGTGTCCGCCGGGGCCGGCGGCAAGCCGTTGTACGGCTTACTGTTGAGACTAGCTTTCGGCCACAAGGTTTAAAGTCCCTTGGTCGGATGCTTGTAAGAAGCGGCGTAGAGCGGCACTCTCTAGGTCATGCACTTGTTTCTAAGCCGTCCGGATTACTGCTGGGGAATTGCTGATGACCGATATTGATGCACGCTTGCGCGAAGACGTTCACCTGCTCGGAGAGCTGTTGGGCAACACCATTCGAGACCAGTACGGCGAGGCGTTCCTCGACAAGATCGAGCAGATTCGCAAGGGCGCCAAGGCCGATCGCCGTGGCTCGATGGACGCTGAACTGAGCGCCAGCCTCAATCAATTGAGCGAGGACGAACTGCTCCCGGTGGCGCGCGCGTTCAACCAGTTTCTCAATCTGGCGAACATCGCCGAGCAGTATCAGTTGATCCATCGGCGCGAAGAGTCGCAGCCGGCGCCGTTCGAGTCCCGCGTGCTGCCTGAGTTGCTCGCGCGTTTGCGCAACGAAGGCCACAGTGCCGAATCGCTGGCGCGGCAACTGGCGCGACTGGAGATCGAACTGGTGCTGACTGCGCACCCGACCGAAGTCGCACGCCGCACGCTGATCCAGAAGTACGACGCGATTGCCGCGCAACTCGCCGCGCAGGATCATCGCGACCTGACCAGCACCGAACGCGAACAGATTCAAAACACCCTGCAACGCTTGATTGCCGAAGCCTGGCACACCGAAGAAATCCGCCGCACACGACCGACGCCGGTCGATGAAGCCAAATGGGGTTTCGCGGTGATCGAGCATTCGCTGTGGCAGGCGATTCCCAACCATATGCGCAAGGCCGACAAGGCCTTGTTTGAAGCGACAGGCCTGCGCTTGCCGCTTGAAGCTGCGCCGATCCGCTTCGCTTCGTGGATGGGCGGCGACCGTGATGGCAACCCTAACGTCACCGCTGCGGTAACCCGCGAAGTGTTGCTGCTGGCGCGCTGGATGGCCGCCGATTTGTACCTGCGTGATGTCGATCACCTCGCCGCCGAGTTGTCGATGCAGCAGGCCTGCGAGGCCCTGAAAGCCAAGGCTGGCGACAGCGCCGAACCGTATCGGGCGGTGCTCAAGCAATTACGCGAACGTCTGCGTGCCACACGTAACTGGGCGCACGCCTCACTGGCGGCGAACACCCCGGCGCCGGCCGATGTGCTGCACAACAATCGCGACCTGCTCGATCCGCTGGAACTGTGTTTCAACTCGCTGCACGAGTGCGGCATGGGCGTGATCGCTGACGGCCCGCTGCTCGATTGCTTGCGCAGGGCGGTGACCTTCGGCCTGTTCCTCGTGCGCCTCGATGTGCGCCAGGATTCGTCTCGACACAGCTCGGCGATGACTGAAATCACCGACTACCTCGGCCTCGGTCGCTACGAAGACTGGGACGAAGAGCAACGCACCACCTTCCTGACCCGCGAACTGAGCAATCGTCGGCCGTTGCTGCCCGCGCATTTCAGGCCATCGGCCGACACCGCCGAAGTGCTCAACACCTGCAAGGAAATCGCCGCGGCGCCGGGCGCCTCGCTCGGTTCCTACGTGATCTCCATGGCCGGCGCCGCTTCCGATGTGCTCGCCGTGCAACTATTGCTCAAAGAGTCCGGCGTACTGCGACCGATGCGCGTGGTGCCACTGTTCGAAACCCTCGCCGACCTCGACAACGCCGGGCCAGTGATGGAGCGGTTGTTGTTGCTGCCGGGTTACCGCGCACGGCTGCAAGGCCCGCAGGAAGTGATGATCGGCTACTCCGACTCGGCCAAGGACGCCGGCACCACAGCCGCGGCCTGGGCGCAATATCGCGCGCAGGAGCGCTTGGTGGAAATCTGCCGTGAGCAGCAAGTCGAACTGCTGCTGTTCCACGGTCGCGGCGGCACCGTAGGCCGTGGCGGCGGCCCGGCGCACGCGGCGATTCTGTCGCAGCCACCGGGTTCGGTGGCGGGGCGTTTCCGTACCACCGAGCAGGGGGAAATGATTCGATTCAAATTCGGCCTGCCGGACATTGCCGAGCAAAACCTCAATCTGTATCTGGCGGCGGTGCTTGAAGCGACCTTGCTGCCACCACCGCCACCGACCCCGGAATGGCGCCATCTGATGGATGAATTGGCGGCTGACGGTGTCAGCGCCTATCGCCAGGTGGTGCGAGAGAATCCGCAGTTCGTCGAGTACTTCCGCCAGTCCACCCCGGAGCAGGAACTGGGTCGTTTGCCGCTCGGCAGTCGGCCGGCCAAACGTCGCGCGGGCGGTATCGAGAGTCTGCGAGCAATTCCGTGGATCTTCGGCTGGACGCAAACGCGGCTGATGCTGCCGGCGTGGCTCGGCTGGGAATCGGCGTTGAGCAAAGCACTGGAACGTGGCGAAGGCGAGTTGCTCGGGCAGATGCGCGAGCAGTGGCCGTTCTTCCGCACGCGTATCGATATGTTGGAAATGGTGCTGGCCAAGGCTGACGCGGATATTGCGCTGTCCTACGATCAGCGTCTGGTCGAGCCGGACTTGCTGCCGTTGGGCGCGCAGTTACGCGACCTATTGTCGCAGGCGTGCGCGGTGGTGCTTGGTCTGACTGGCCAGTCGCAGCTGCTGGCACATAGCCCGGACACCCTCGAATTCATCCGTTTGCGCAACACCTACCTCGACCCGCTGCATCTATTGCAGGCCGAGTTGCTGGCGCGTTCGCGGCAGCAGGAGGTCGAGCAGGGCAGCCCGGTGGAACAGGCGCTGCTGGTGTCTGTGGCGGGGATTGCCGCCGGTTTGCGTAACACCGGCTAAGGTTTCTGTCGTGGCGCGCGGCACCGGTCACAAACGCCGAATGCCGCTTTGCCTGCCCGGCGAAAGTGCCGTCAGGCGACAGTTAATGATGGGGTTGCGACTTGGGTTACCGCGTCGCGAGGTCGCGGGGGGCGTCGGTTTCTCCGACTTTTGGCGTCTTGTGTGGGCGCAGCCTGCTGTGTATCTTGATCAGCCTTTGGCCGTTTGTGCGGCCACGACCCGTATTTTCAGGATTCGTCCCAAGAGGCGAATCCTTTGTTTTGTAAAAGCTTTTTATAAAAAAATTGAGGAGCACATCTAATGCGCGTCATTCTGCTGGGAGCTCCCGGGGCCGGTAAAGGTACTCAGGCTAAGTTCATCACCGAAAAATTCGGCATTCCACAAATTTCCACTGGCGACATGCTGCGTGCAGCGGTCAAGGCCGGTACTCCACTGGGCGTGCAAGCCAAGAGCATCATGGATGCCGGCGGCCTGGTGTCGGATGACCTGATCATCGCACTGGTTCAGGACCGTATCGCTCAGCCAGACTGCGCCAACGGTTTCCTGTTCGACGGCTTCCCGCGCACCATTCCGCAGGCTGAAGCACTGGTCACCGCCGGTGTCGAGCTGGACGCTGTGGTTGAAATCGCTGTTGAAGACGAAGAAATCGTTCAACGCATCGCCGGCCGTCGTGTTCACGAAGCCAGTGGCCGCGTTTACCACATCGTCTACAACCCGCCGAAAATCGCTGGCAAAGACGACATCACCGGCGAAGAGCTGGTACAGCGCAAGGACGACACCGAAGAAACCGTGCGTCATCGCCTGTCGGTCTACCATTCGCAGACCAAGCCGCTGGTGGAGTTCTATCAGAGCCTGTCCGCGAAAAACGCTGGCAAGCCGAAGTACAGCCACATCCCGGGCGTTGGTTCGGTCGATGCGATCACCGCCAAGGTGCTGGCAGCGCTGAGCTGAAAAGTCTGAATCGCAGCATCATCCACGGCCCGCTTGCGGGCCGTAGTTGTTTATACTGACGCACTTTTTCCCACCCCTGTTTTGGAAACATCGATGAGCACCTTGCTGGCCCTGGACACCGCGACTGAAGCTTGCTCCGTTGCCTTGCTGCATGACGGCAAGGTCACGAGCCATTACGAGGTGATCCCGCGCCTGCACGCGCAGAAGCTGTTGCCGATGATTCAGCAACTGCTGGCCGACGCCGGCACTACGTTGCGGGCGGTCGATGCGATCGCTTTCGGTCGCGGGCCGGGCGCGTTTACCGGTGTGCGGATTGCCATTGGTGTAGTGCAGGGGCTGGCATTTGCGCTGGAACGGCCGGTGTTGCCGGTGTCCAACCTGGCGGTGCTGGCGCAGCGCGCGTTGCGTGAGCATGGCGTGAGCCAGGTCGCGGCGGCCATCGATGCGCGCATGGATGAGGTGTATTGGGGCTGCTACCGCGAGACGGCGGGGGAGATGCGCCTTGTTGGCGCTGAAGCGGTGCTGCCGCCGGAAGCGGCGGCGTTGCCGGCGGATGCCAGTGGCAAGTGGTTCGGTGCCGGCACCGGTTGGGGTTATGCCGAGCGCATCGCCGTCCAACTGACGGGCTCCGACGCCGGCATGCTGCCCCACGCCGAAGACCTGCTGACCCTGGCGCGCTTCGCCTGGGAACGCGGCGAGTCGATCCCGGCGGACGACGCACAACCGGTTTACCTGCGCGACAAAGTCGCCACCCCCAAAGCTCGCTGATCTGTTTGCAGTTTCCCGGTGCTGAGAGGATTTAGTGGTGAGGACATTTTGTGGCGAGGGGATTTATCCCCGTTGGAGTGCGCAGCACTCCCCTGCATTTTTCCAGTGACACCGCATTCTCAGGATTTACGACTGCTGCGCAGCCGAACGGGGATAAATCCCCTCGCCACAATGATCTCACCCAAGGCCTCCACCAAGCTTCCCGCCAAAACCCAGTGTGACATTCCGCAAATCCTGCCAATCGTCAGTTTCCACCCTCCGGTTTTAAACCTTTTGCGCTTTATGTGTTCTAGTTATCACTCGGCGATTTGCTAAGTCGGTCAGGTGCCGCTAAATTGCCATCATCGATACCGAGCATGAATTTATGCGTATAGACGGCCTCTCCTCTCAGTCCTATCCCATCAAGCGCAAGCCTCGCAAAGGCAATGTGACCGTGGATGAATCCGTCGACGATATCGACGGTGAGCTGGAATTTCCGAGCGAAGAACAACTGGCCGCCCGAGCTGCCAAAGCCTCTGCGCAACGCCTGAGCAATCTGCCTGCCCGTCAGCAAGACATGATCTACCACCGTGCGATGAAAAAGAGCGTGGCCATGGCCCTCGCCAGCTACCTGAGCACGGCCGGTTTTGTCGATTGGGATGCGGACGTGCTGGGCCTCGATCTGTACATCTGATGGCGCTGCCTTACTACCTCGGTTGCCCGTCCTGGAGCGAAAACGCCTGGCGCGAGTACCTCTATCCGCAAGACGCCAAAACCTCTGATTTTCTCAGCCTGTATTGCCAGGTGTTCAACGCTGTTGAAGGCAACACGACCTTCTACGCCAGCCCGTCGCCCGCCACCGTGCAGCGTTGGACCGAGGTCATGCCCGCGCACTTTCGTTTCACCGCCAAATTCCCTGGCGATATCAGCCACAGTGGTGACCTGCGCGAACAACTGACCGCCGCCGAGACTTTCCTGCAGTTGCTCAAGCCGCTGGGTGAACGCGTGTCGCCGCTGTGGCTGCAACTGTCGAAAAGCTTCACGCCGCATCGGCTGCCGGAACTGGCGGCGTTCATTGATGCGCTGGATTGCCCGCTGGCGGTGGAAGTGCGCCATGAACAATTCTTCGCCAAAGGCGAGAGCGAACGCCTGCTCAATCGCTTGTTGCTCGACCGTGGCGTCGAGCGCATCTGCCTTGATCCGCGCGCGCTGTTCAGTTGCCTGTCGACCGAGTCCTCGGTGATCCACGCGCAATCGAAAAAGCCCCGCGTGCCGACGCGTCCGGCGGCGTTCACACAATTCCCGCAGGTACGTTTCATCGGCCATCCCGAGCTTGAGGCCAACGACACGTTCCTCGTGCCGTGGGTGGCGAAAATCGCCGAGTGGATCGAAGAGGGGCGCACGCCGTACATCTTCCTGCACACCGCCGACAACTTGCTGGCGGCGAAGCTGGCGCAACGTTTTCATGCACAACTGATGCAACGTTTGCCTGGCTTGCCGTCCCTGCCTGAGCTATACAGAGAACCCGCCGCCGAGCAACTTGGCCTGCTCTGAGGCGGTTTTTTTGCCCTGGAGTCTGCCGATGGACGCGCAAACCGTTAAAGCCCACGCCTTCAAAGCGCTGCATGAGCGTTCGCAGATTTTCGTCATTCCCAATCCATGGGATGCCGGTTCAGCGAAGATGCTCGCCAGCCTCGGCTATCAAGCCTTGGCAACGACCAGCGCCGGTTATGCATTTTCCCAAGGCAAGGCCGATGGTGCGTTGAGTCTCGATGAGACCTTGGCCAACGTCCGCGCGATTGTCGCCGCGACCGATTTGCCGGTGGCGGTGGATCTGGAAAACGGTTTCGCCGATGACCCGGCCGAGTCCGCAAAAAGCCTGTTGCGCGCTGCCGAAGCGGGCGCAGTCGGTGGCTCGATCGAAGATGCGACGGGCCGACCGGACGCGCCAATCTACTGTTTCGAACATGCGCTGGCGCGCATCGAAGCCGCCGTCGCCGCGGTGCGCACGCTGCCGTTCCCCTTCATCCTCACCGCCCGTGCGGAGAACTATCTGCACGGCAATCCTGACATCAACGACACCATTCGCCGGCTAAAGGCTTTCGCTGACGCGGGCGCCGACGTGCTGTACGCGCCGGGTTTGCGCAATGCCGAAGAAGTGCGGGCGGTGGTGCGCGCGGTGGCGCCGAAACCGGTCAACGTGTTGATGTCTGGCGGTTTGAAACTGACCGTGCAGGAGCTGCAGGACATGGGCGTGCGCCGTATCAGCACAGGTTCGGCACTGGCGCTGGCGGCGTTCGGCGAGTTCTTCCGCGCTGCCGAAGAGATTCAGCAATCGGGCACGTTCGGGTTCACCTCGCAGTCGATGCCGTACGCCAAAGCCAATCAGTTCTTCAAGGACTGAGCATGGGGCGATGGATTGCCCTGACGGTGCTGCTGCTCATCGGCGGCGCTGTCGTCAGCGTCTGGCGCGGCTGGCTGGAGGTGCCGCCACAGTGGAATCCGTGGGCACCACTGGACGTCAAAGCCGCGCCCAACTGGCTCACCGGTTACAAGCTGATGCGTTTGCGCAGCGACCGGCAACTTTGTGCTCAGGCCTTGAGCAGCTCCGATCTGCGCGTCACGCGACAATCCGACAGCCCCGACGCCAAGTGCCCGCTGATCGGCGCTTTGCGCGTGCAGGGCGGTGAGGTGGCGCTGAGCAGCAGTTTCCTCGCCAGTTGTCCGCTGGCAGTCGCCTACGCCATGTTCGAATACCACACTCTGCAACCCGCTGCGCAAGCTGCGTACGGCGAGAAAGTCGTGCGCCTCGACCACCTCGGCAGCTTCGCCTGCCGCAATATCTACAACCGCGAGAGCGGCGCACTCAGTCGCCACGCCAGCGCCGATGCGTTGGACATCGCCGGGTTTCGTCTGGCCGACGGCCGCAGCATCAGCGTGCTCAAGGATTGGCCCAAGCAAAACCAGCACGCGCAGTTTCTGCGCCAGGTGCGCGACGGCGCCTGCGAGGCGTTCAGTGTGGTGTTGAGCCCGGATTACAACGCCGCCCATCGCAATCATTTTCATGTCGATGTCGGGCGTTGGAGCGTGTGTCGCTGAGGCTTAAGCGGCGATGCGCAGGTTCTGCAGAACGATCGGGCGTGCCCAGCCGTTATCGAAGTCCAGGGCCTTCTGTTGCTCGACGATTTCTTCCGGCGGGAACGGCGGATAAGGTTTTTGCAGCAGATCGAGGTCGAATTCGGCAATCGGCAGGTACAGCGGTTTCTTCTGCGGCGCGGCACCTGGCTCGGGTACTGGCTGGCCATTGTTGATCACGATTGGCCGTACCCAGCTGCTGTCGAAATCCTGCTGTTCTTGCTGAGCTTTCAGTTCTTCTGCCGGGAACGGTGGGAAAGGCTTGTCCAGCAGTTCCGTTTCGAACTCGGCGATCGGCAGGAACAATGGCTCCGGCGGGCGCACTTCGGTTTCCACCACATCGCATTCGCGCTGGCTGACGATGTGCGCGTGCAGGTCGCTGCCGATGGTCGGCTCTTCAGTGCTGCTCAGATCAACCGGTGGAAATGTGCCGCAGGCCGGCACCACATCACTCGACTGCTCGGCCATCGCCTGGGCAAAGAAATCCTGCCACAGATGACTGACGCCGCTCAGTGCTTGAGTGTTTTGACGGCTAAAGTCGCCATGGGGCGAGATGTAGCCAATCGATGTGGGAAGAATGCCTGACATTTTTTTCGGTTGACGCTCAGCTCTGGCAAAATGCGCGTTGAATGAGTTATCGGCGGTTTTTGCCGCTCCTTGAATTTTTGAGCGTGTTTTCCATGATTGAGCAACCCGCGGCCTGCCGCATTTATGTTCAGGCCCTCGGCCCGACGTTTGAAGTGCAAGCCGAGCATTGGGCCGAGCGTCTCGGTCTGCCGCGTGAGGGGGCGGACGGCGAGTTTGCCTTGCAGGTCGGCGAGCAGGGTTTGCAGCTGCAACAGCTGGGCCCGGACGCACCAGGGCCGGTGCGGGTCGACTTCGTTGAGGGCGGCGCGGCGCATCGGCGTTTATACGGTGGCGGCAGCGGGCAGATGATCGCCAAGGCTGTCGGCGTCGCACAAGGCGTGCGCCCACGCGTGCTGGATGCTACGGCGGGGCTGGGCAAGGACGCGTTTGTGCTGGCCAGCCTCGGTTGCGAGATGAGCCTGATCGAGCGTCAGCCGTTGATTGGCGCGCTACTTGAGGATGGTCTGGCGCGCGGTGCTGAAGATTTCGAGGTCGCGCCGATCGTGGCGCGGATGAAATTGCTCAAAGGCAATTCCATCGAGGTCATGCAGAACTGGGAAGGTGAGGCACCGCAGGTGATCTACCTCGACCCGATGTTTCCGCACCGTGAGAAGACCGCGCTGGTGAAGAAGGAAATGCGCCTGTTCCGGCCGCTGGTGGGCGATGATCCGGATGCGCCGGCGCTGTTGCAGGCGGCTTTGGCCCTGGCGACGCACCGGGTGGTGGTCAAGCGACCGCGCAAGGCACCGTGCATTGAGGGGCCTAAGCCGAGTCATGCGCTGGATGGCAAATCGAGCCGCTACGATATCTACCCGAAGAAAGCGCTCAAGCCTTAAAACCGAGTCGCTTCTATCGCTGGCAAGCCAGCTCCCACAGGGTTCAGCGGTGTGCAGACGATTTGTGATCACACCCAAATCCTTGTGGGAGCTGGCTTGCCAGCGATGGCGTCAGTGCCGACAGCGCAAAAGTCAGGGCTTGTATGCGCGCATAAACAGCCCCACCACTTCCTCGATATGGCTCTGCGAAGCCTCTTCGCTCAACGGCTCCCCACAGCCATACAACAACCGAAAATTCCCCGCACCTTTGATCAGGCAAAAGAAATGCTCGGCCGCATTACGCGGCAGGTCGATGTTCAGCGCGCCCGTCTCATGGATGCGCGTCAGCAGCCGCTCCATCCCCAGCACCATGCGTTGCGGCCCCGCCTCGAAGAAGATCAGCGACAACTTCGGATCCTGACTGCCCAGCGCCATGATCAAACGGTGCAAATTCACCGATTCATCGCTGTTGATCAGGTGATGGAAGCCTCGGGCAATGTTCAGCAACACATTTTCCACGGCAATGCCTTCGGGCAATTCGAAGAACAGTGGCGGTAATTGCTCCTCGCATTTGGCCACCACGGCGGCGGAGAACAGCGTCTCCTTGTCGTTGAAATGGCTGTAAACCGTCAGCTTCGACACGCCGGCCTCGCTGGCGACCGCGTCCATGCTGGTGTTGGCATAACCATGACTCAGAAACAGAGTTTTCGCGGCGTCGAGGATCGCCTGGCGCTTGGCCAGATCCTTGGGACGGCCCGGGCCGTTTGGAGCTGCAAGATTGTTCGACATTCTTCGCTTTTATTACTGGACTGGTGAGTTTGCTATTAATAACATACCGGCCAGTATAATTATTCCAAGCAGCATTAGCGAAAGGTCCATCACCATGTTCCGTCATGCACTGCATTTCACGTGGCCATTTGCATTGCCAGTGAGTCTGGCGTTGTTATTGTCCGCATGCGGTCAGGAAGAGGCGACGCAAGTCAGCGTGCGACCGGCCATGGTGGTGCAGCCAGAGCCTTCGGCGCAGGCGATGGAAAGTTATCCGGGCGAGGTGCGCGCCCGCTATGAACCGGATCTGGCTTTCCGCATCGGCGGCAAAGTCAGCCGACGACTGGTCGATGAAGGTCAGCGCGTGAAGGCTGACCAAGCGCTCGCCAAACTCGATCCGCAGGACGTGCGCCTGCAACTCGAAGCCACCCGCGCACAGGTCGCTGCCGCCGAAGCCAATCTCAATCTGGTGCGCGCCGAGCGCGATCGCTACAAGACCCTGATGGACCGGCAGATGGTCAGCCGTTCGGCCTACGACAATGCCGAAAACCTTTACCGTTCCGGTGAAGCCCGCCTTAAACAAATCAAAGCTGAATTCAACGTTTCGACCAATCAGGCCAGTTACGCGGTGCTGCGTGCGCCGCAGGATGGCGTGGTGGCCAAACGTTCGGTGGAAGTCGGGCAAGTGGTGGCCGCCGGGCAAACCGTGTTCACCCTCGCCACTGATGGCGAACGTGAAGTGCTGATCAGCCTGCCGGAGCAGAGCTTCGGCCGCTTCAAGGTCGGTCAGCCGGTCACCGTCGAGCTGTGGACGCAGCAGAATCAGCGCTTCGCCGGGCAGATCCGTGAACTGTCGCCCGCCGCCGATCCACGCTCGCGCACCTTCGCCGCACGCATCTCTTTCACCAGTGGCAAAGTCCCGGCGGAGTTGGGCCAGAGCGCTCGCGTGTTCGTGCAATCGGCCGATGCCGTGTCGCTGTCGGTGCCGCTTTCGGCACTCACCGCTGAAAACGGCGCGACCTACGTTTGGGTCGTCAACGGCAACAACACGGTGAAGAAAACCCCGGTGCGCATCGGCCCATTCGGCGAAAAAACCGTGCCGGTGCTCGAAGGATTGAACGCCAGCGACTGGGTAGTGGCGGCTGGCGTGCATGTATTGCTCGAAGGGCAGCAGGTGCGTCCGGTGGATCGCTCCAACCGTGTGGTCAATCTGGCGGACAAGGAGTAAGCCCCGATGCGCTTCAACCTTTCCGAATGGGCGCTGCGTAATCGCCAGATCGTACTGTTCCTGATGCTTTTGCTGGCCATTGTCGGCGCGTTGTCCTACACCAAACTCGGCCAGAGTGAAGACCCGCCGTTCACCTTCAAGGCCATGGTCATCCAGACTCGCTGGCCGGGCGCGACGGCTCAGGAAGTCTCGCGCCAGGTCACCGAACGCATCGAAAAGAAACTGATGGAAACCGGCGAGTACGAGCGCATCGTCTCGTTTTCACGTCCCGGTGAATCGCAGGTGATGTTTATCGCCCGCGACTCGATGCATTCCAAGGATATTCCCGACCTCTGGTACCAGGTGCGCAAGAAGGTCAGCGATATCCGCCAGACCTTGCCGCCGGACATTCAGGGGCCGTTCTTCAACGATGAATTCGGCACCACGTTCGGCAATATCTATGCGCTGACCGGCGATGGTTTCGATTACGCAGTGCTCAAGGATTACGCCGATCGCATCCAGATCCAGCTGCAACGGGTCAAGGACGTCGGCAAGGTCGAGCTGCTCGGTTTGCAGGACGAAAAAATCTGGGTCGAACTGTCCAACGTCAAACTGGCAACCCTCGGTTTACCACTGGCGGCGGTGCAACAGGCGCTGCAAGAACAGAACGCCGTGTCGACCGCCGGGTTCTTTGAAACCGGTAGCGAGCGATTGCAGCTACGGGTCTCGGGGAATTTTCAGACAGTCGATGAGATAAGAAACTTCCCGATCCGCGTCGGTGATCGTACGTTCCGCATCTCCGATGTCGCTGATGTGCGTCGGGGGTTCAATGATCCTCCGGCACCGCGCATGCGTTTCATGGGCGAAGACGCGCTGGGTCTGGCAGTCGCGATGAAGGATGGCGGCGATATTCTCGTACTCGGTAAAGCGCTGGAAGTCGAGTTCTCGCGCATCCAGAAAAATCTGCCGGCCGGCATGCAATTGCGCAAGGTCTCCGATCAGCCGGCAGCAGTGAAAACCGGGGTTGGCGAGTTCGTCCAGGTGTTGGTCGAAGCGCTGGCGATCGTGTTGCTGGTGAGCTTCTTCTCCCTCGGCGTGCGCACCGGGATGGTCGTCGCGCTGACCATTCCGCTGGTGCTGGCGATGACTTTTGCCTGCATGTATTACCTGGGCATCGGCCTGCACAAGATTTCCCTCGGCGCGCTGGTGCTGGCGCTGGGTCTGTTGGTGGACGACGCGATCATTGCTGTGGAAATGATGGCGATCAAAATGGAGCAGGGCTTCGATCGCATCCGCGCCGCGAGTTACGCCTGGACCAGCACGGCGTTCCCGATGCTCACCGGTACGTTGATCACCGCTGCCGGGTTCTTGCCCATTGCCACCGCGCAATCGGGCACTGGCGAATACACGCGCTCGATCTTTCAGGTGGTGACCATTGCGCTGCTCGCGTCATGGGTGGCGGCGGTGGTGTTTGTGCCGTATCTGGGGGAAAAGCTCCTGCCGGATCTGGCGAAAATTCACGCGGCCAAACATGGCTCCGGCGATGGTCAACCCGATCCGTATGGCACGCCGTTTTATCAGCGGGTTCGGCGTTTGGTCGAGTGGTGTGTGGTTCACCGCAAGACTGTGATTGTGTTGACGGTAGGACTGTTTATCGCCTCGGTGATGTTGTTCCGCTTCGTGCCGCAGCAGTTCTTCCCGGCCTCCAACCGGCTGGAGTTGATGGTTGATCTGAAGTTGGCCGAAGGTGCCTCGCTGGCCAATACCGCCGCAGAGGTCAAACGACTGGAAGCGATGCTCAAGGAACACGCCGGCATCGACAACTATGTGGCCTATATCGGCACCGGTTCGCCGCGTTTCTACTTGCCGCTGGATCAGCAATTACCGGCCGTAAGCTTTGCGCAGTTTGTGGTGTTGGCCAAGACCATCGAAGAGCGTGAGGCGCTGCGCAGCTGGTTGATCGCGACGCTTGATGAACAATTCCCGGCCATGCGCTCACGGGTTACGCGCCTGGAAAACGGCCCGCCGGTAGGTTATCCGGTGCAGTTCCGGGTGACCGGTGAACACATCGAAGAAGTCCGCGCGCTGGCGCGAAAAGTTGCGGCGAGGGTTCGCGAGAATCCGCATGTGGTCAATGTGCATCTGGATTGGGAAGAGCCGAGCAAAGTCGTGTACCTGAACATCGATCAGGACCGCGCGCGGGCGCTGGGCGTGAGCACGGCCAATCTGGCGAAATTCCTGCAGAGTTCGTTGACCGGGTCGAGTGTCAGTCAGTATCGCGAAGACAATGAGTTGATCGAGATTCTGCTGCGCGGCACGGTGCATGAGCGTACTGAGTTGTCGCTGTTACCGAGTCTGGCGGTACCGACGGATAACGGTCGCAGTGTGGCGTTATCGCAGGTTGCGACGTTGGAATACGGCTTCGAAGAGGGGATTATCTGGAGCCGCAATCGTCTGCCGACGGTGACGGTGCGGGCGGATATTTATGGCAAGGAGCAGCCGGCGACGCTGGTGAAGCAGATCATGCCGACGCTGGACCCGGTTCGGGCTGAATTGCCTGACGGCTATTTGCTGGAGGTCGGTGGCACGGTGGAGGATTCCGAGCGTGGGCAGAAGTCGGTGAATGCCGGGGTGCCGATGTTCATCGTCGTGGTGCTGACATTGCTGATGGTGCAGTTGCGCAGTTTTTCGCGCACGGCGATGGTGTTTTTGACGGCGCCGCTGGGGTTGATCGGGGTGGTGTTGTTTTTGCTGGTGTTCCGTCAGCCGTTCGGGTTTGTGGCGATGTTGGGGACGATTGCGTTGTCCGGGATGATCATGCGCAATTCGGTGATTCTGGTGGATCAGATCGAGCAGGATATTGCCTCGGGACTGAGGCCTTGGCAGGCGATTATCGAGGCGACGGTGCGGCGGTTTCGGCCGATTGTGTTGACGGCGCTGGCGGCGGTGCTGGCGATGATTCCGTTGTCGCGCAGTGTGTTTTTCGGGCCGATGGCGGTGGCGATCATGGGCGGGTTGATTGTTGCTACGGCTTTGACGCTGTTGTTTTTGCCGGCGTTGTATGCGGCTTGGTTCAGGGTTCGGCGGGAATCCGTTTGAGCTTGGCGGCCTTTGGGCCGACCATGCTCTGGGTGTTCTTTGTGAATATCCGTTTCTGCGGGGGTTGCCGCTGGCGGTTTCGCTTTTACAGCGAGTCCCTTTGGCAAACGCCCCAAAGGAACCAAAGGTCTGTGCCCTGACGTCCGGCCCTCGCTAAGGCTCGGGTTCCTTCGTTCCGGGTTCATCCGGGGGCATCGTCTACGGTTTGCTGCGCTGCACCTCCCTCGATGCTTTCCCCGTATGAATCCCTCCACTCAGCCTCCCGACGAGCTCCAAGATCAAAAGCAGGCGAGCTGACACTCGGCCTGATTGTGGGTGCGGGTTCGCCACGATTCCATGTAGGAGCTGCCGAAGGCTGCGATCTTTTGATCTTGCTTTTGCAGGAGCCGAGCTTGCTCGCGAAGGCGGCCTGACAGCCAACTTGTTTCTGCCCGGATGTACACGATCCAATTGTAGGAGTGAGCCTGCTCGCGATGACGGCCTGACAGCCAACCATGCTCTGTCTGATTCAACACGATCCAATTGTAGGAATGAGCCTGCTCGCGATAACGGCCTGCCAGCCAACCATGCTCTGTCTGATTCAACACCATCCAATTGTAGGAGTGAGCCTGCTCGCGAAGGCGCCCTGCCAGCCAACCATGCTCTGTCTGATTCAACACCATCCAATTGTAGGAGTGAGCTTGCTCGCGAAGGCGGCCTGACAGCCGACCAATCTCTGCCTGAGTTGCCTCCATTTCCTTCCTACATCTTTTTCAGAAACCTCCGATATTGAGCCTTTCCCCCCTCGGGTGTTGTACTCCAGCGTCTGTTTTCAACCGCCTCGAGTTCACCCTTTCATGAAAAACCCACCCGTCTTCAAAGGCCGATCCGATCCCGTGTTCAATCTTCTGCTGCGCTCGCCGCACAAGCAGCGTCTGGCGGATTATCTGGCGTTGCTCAAGCCGCTGGATGATCAGGGCCGTTATCTGCCTTTCGAGGCGTTGCGTTATCGCTGGGCGTCCGGGTTGGATGTGAAGGTGTGTTGGGCGTTGGTCAAGAAGGCGCGGGTGGCGCAGTACGTCAATCTGTTGCCGTTGGGCGAGCCGGTGCAGTGGGGCAAGTATGTGCTGACGCCGTTGGCGCAGATCACGTTGTCGTTGGTGGATCGGCAGACGACTTCTGCCGCTCTGGATTACATGACCCGTCAGATCGGCGAGCAGGCGCATTGCAGTTATTTGCTGAATGATTTGATCGAGGATGAGGCCATCGCCAGTAGTCAGTTAGAGGGCGCGGCGACGACTACGCGTGTGGCCAAAGACATGCTCAGGCATCGGCGTCAGCCGCGTACGCCGGATGAGCGGATGGTGATGGGCAACTACAGGATGATGAATTTCGCTTGGGAAAAACGCGATGAGCCCATGAGTGTGGATTTGATCGCTGCGATGCATCGGGTGGGGGTGGAGGGGATTGCTGACGAGGATTATTCTCCGGGCGTTTTCCGGGCGAATGATGAGGTGGTTGTTCAGGACGGCGCGGGCAATACGGTGCATCGTCCTCCGCCCTCTGCCGGGTTGGTCTTGCGGCTAGAAAGGTTGTCGGACTGGATCAATTTGCCTGAGGGGTCACCTCAGGAGAAGGGTTATGTGCATCCGCTGATCAAGGCGATCACGCTGCATTTTGCCTTGGGTTACGAGCATCCCTTTCGCGACGGTAACGGGCGGGTTGCGAGGGCGTTGTTTTACTGGTTCATGTTCAAGAACGAGTTTGCGGCGTTTCGTTACATTGCGATCAGTTTGCTGCTGCGTAATGCGCCGGTGAAGTATGGGCGCTCTTATTTGTATAGCGAAGCGGATGAGCTGGATCTGACGTACTTCATCGAGTTTCAGTGTTCGGTGATTCAGCGAGCGGTAAGCCGGTTCACGGACGTGTACCGCAAGAGCGTGGTCTACAAGACCCATGCAGCCTGACAGAAAACCCTGTAGGAGCTGCCGAAGGCTGCGATCTTTTGATCTTCAATGCTCGACAGCAAAGACAAGATCAAAAGATCGCAGCCTTCGGCAGCTCCTACATGGGACGTTACAACGTGCCGAAGACTTTCTTCGCCAGACTCGTCGCCGCAGCGGCCGGGTTCTGGCGGATGGTTTCTTCCTGTTTGCCGATCATTTCGAACAAGCCATTCAGCGCCTGCTCGGTCACGTAGTTTTCGACATTCGCGCTTTTCGCATCGACCACACCGAACGCCGCAGCCTGGCCGGCGAACGAGTTGTACTTCTGCGCCACGCCGACTTTGTCGGTCGCCTGTTTGACGATCGGCAGGAACTTGGCGCGGATTTGTTCGCGGCTGGATTTGTCGAGGTATTGCGTGGCTGAATCCTGGCCGCCGCTGAGGATGCCTTTGGCGTCGGCGACGCTCATTTTTTTCACGGCGTCGACGAGGATTGGCTGGGCTTGGGTCACGGCACTTTCCGCCGCTTTGTTCATCGCGGTTTCGAGTTCTTCAACCTGGGCGCCCATGCCGAAGGCTTTCATTTTGCTGGCGGCTTTACCGAGTTTACCCGGCAGTTCGATTTTCACCTCGGGGTTGTTGCTGAAGCCACCCGGGGTGCCCAGTTGTTTGACGGCGATTTGCGCGCCTTGGGTCAGGGCATCCTTGAGGCCGCCGGTGGCGTCTTGTTGCGACAGGTCGCTGAGTGACAGGGCCAGAGCATTGGCGCTGATCATCAGACCGGCGCACAGGCCGGCGAAGCGAAGGGTAGGGCGGAGCATGGCGGCTTCCTTGTTGCAGAAAGTGGTGGCGGAGAATGAATTAACGAATCGCGTCGACGCGGATTTTCAGCGGCTGCGGGTCGTTGCCGTCGAGTTGCACGGCGTGGTTTTCGGTGGTGATGAACATCAGCTCGCCGTTGACTTCGATACGCGCGCTGACCGAATAACGGTGGCCGGGTTTGACCTGCGCCGGATCGTAGCTCAAGTGGAACGGCAGCGGCACCTGGCCTTTGATCGGGCCTTTCTGCTCGTCGAGCACGACCGCTGGGGCGTCGGCGAGGGAAACGTCTTGCAGGCTCACGCTCAGGGTCGCGCTCGGTGGCAGGGCGATGCGTTGCAGGTAGAACACTTCGCCATTGAGGCTGGCCTTGCCGGCGGGGGTGGTCGATTGGCAGGCGCTCAACAGCGTGGCGGCGGCGAGAAGGGTGAGTTTTTTCATCGGAACCTCTAATACTTTTGCGCCGGAAGAATCCCGGCGCCGAAGAGAAATCTAGCGGATTTTGCCATCAACGTCAGTGAACAAACGTAATGGTTTCTCCAGCCACTGCGAGATCCACTGCGATAGCCGCGAACTCAACGTAGGCGAAACCGGCGCAAGTTCGACATGCCAGGGCGTGACTGCAATGGATTGGTGATAGCGGTTTTCCACACCGCTTAACGCATAGCGCTTGCCGGGTATGACGCTGTCTGGATCGTATTGCAGATAAAACGAAACGGCGCTTCGTTCATCTTGAGTGACGCGGGTAAGTTGGGTATTCGGGTCATCAGCATCGTGCAGACTGATCGTCACGGCTTCATGTTCAGCAACGACACTGGGCTCCTGAACTTCCACATACAGAAAGCCGATCGGACTTAGATGCAGCGTCTGCCGGTGCGGGGCTGTGTTGACGATAACGAAGTAGTCCAGCGCCACCAGCAAAGGCTGTTGGTCATGGAACATTTGAACGTTGATCTGATACTTCACGCCGACATCGCTGTACTGATGCGGAAATGAGAACTTCCAGTCGACATCAAAGACTGACGAGTGCCGCCAGTCTTTAATGTTGATCGGAGAAGTGGAGTTAACCACTTTGACGCTGACCACCGTTTCATTCTCACCGCCCTCAGGAGCGCGGAAGTCTGGGGGCAGACGGAAGTCGACGGTGACGATGGGAGTTTGTTCGTGCAGCAGGCTCATCTCGATATCCTTATCGCGATTTTTAAAGTGAGCCTATTTATCCACGAATCAACTAACGGGAGAACCCGGCGGGCTCTCCGTTAGTTATCGGCAAGTTTCAGCCTTCGGCGGTTACCGCGCTTTCAGCCGCATCTTCACTGCGATGCAAGGCGACCTGGCGGATCGACAAACGAATGTCCGCTGGCAGCACGCGCTTGGCCGCACCTTCGGCCAATTCGCCGAGCAGTTCGTGGTAGCTGAGCTTGCCGGCCTCGTCGCGACGCAGCACGTCGAGGTCGAGCAAGGTCTGGATGAAATGACGGAACAGGCTCTTGTCGAAAAACTCCGGGGCGTTGAGGCCGTGGAGGATCGACAGGCGCTGGGCCATGACGGTGCAGAGGTCTTCCAGTTCTTCGGCGCTGATGCTGTTCTGGCCGCTGTTGAGCAGCAAGGACACGGTCATGTAGAAACGCTGCAAGGTCTGCGCGATGCTTTTCGACAGCAATGTCAGTAACACAAAATGCCGCGAACTTGGCGCCGGACGCAGGTAGACGTCTTTCTCGAAACGCAGCAGACCTTGCTCGACGAATGCTTCCAGCCACTGATCGACCACGGCATCCAATTCGTCCAGCGTCCAGCGAATGAACAGCTCCGATTGCAGGTACGGATACAGCGCGCGGGTGTAGCGCAGGATCTGTTCGCGGCTCATGCGCGAGGCGCTCTGGAAGAAGCTCGCGAGCAACGCCGGCAGGGCGAAGATGTGCAACACGTTGTTGCGGTAGTAGGTCATCAGGACGGCGTTCTGCTCGTCGAGATAGAGAATCTTGCCCAGCGCATCGTTCTGCTCGGACAGCAGATCCATGTCCTTGACGTGCTCGATCAAGGCACGACCATCGCCTTCCGGCAACGTGGTGTGTGGCGAGTACGGGACTTTGCGCAGCAGCGCCAGATACAGATCCAGCACCCGCGCCATCGCCCGATCGTCCAGCGCCAGCCGCGTGGTCGACAGCAGCGCCAGCGCCACCAGGTTGACCGGGTTGATCGCCGCCGCTTCGTTCAAATGCTGCGCGACTTTCTCGCCGAGGCGATTAGTGGTTTCGTTGAGCCACGCCGGTTTGAACTGTGGGCCGAGTTCCTGTTGGCGCCAGTCCGGTTGCTCGGCATCGAGGAATTCCGCCAGTTTGATCGGCTCGCCGAAGTTGACGGCGACCTGACCGAAGCGCTGCTTGAGCGCACCGATGACTTTGAAGATGTCGAAGATCGATTCTTTCTTCTTGCTCGCGCCACGCAGTTCGCCGAGGTAGGTACGCCCCTCCAGCACGCGCTCGTAACCGATGTACACCGGCACAAACACGATCGGCATGCGCGACGAACGCAGGAAGCTGCGCATCGTAATGGCGAGCATTCCGGTTTTCGGTTGCAGCATGCGTCCGGTGCGCGAGCGGCCGCCCTCGACGAAGTACTCGACCGGGAAACCTTTGGTGAACAGCGTGTGCAGGTATTCGTTGAACACCGAGGTGTACAGCGGATTACCCTTGAAGGTGCGGCGCATGAAGAACGCGCCGCCACGCCGCAGCAGGCTGCCGATCACCGGCATGTTCAAGTTGATCCCGGCGGCGATGTGCGGCGGGGTCAGGCCGTTGCGGAACAGCAGGTACGACAGCAGCAGGTAGTCGATGTGGCTGCGGTGGCACGGCACATAGATCACTTCGTGACCCTGAGCGACCTTCTGCACGCCTTCGATGTGGTTGACCTTGATGCCGTCGTAAATCTTGTTCCAGAACCAGCTCAGCACCACTTCGAGGAAACGGATCGCGGTGTAGGTGTAGTCCGAGGCGATCTCATTGCCGTAGCGCAGGGCCTGGGCCTTGGCTTTTTCCGCGGAGATGTTTTCGCGCTCGGCTTCGTCGAGGATCGCTTGCTTGACCAGTGGCTGGTTGAGCAGACCTTTGACCAGGTTACGGCGGTGGGAAATGTCCGGGCCGATCACTGCTGCTTTGAGGTTGCGGAAGTGCACGCGCAGGATCCGCTGGGCCATGCGCACAGTGCGTTCGTGACCCTTGTTGTGCTCGATCAGCTCGCGCAGGTGAATCGGTGCGGAGAATTGCACGCGGGTTTTGCGGCCGAGGACGATGATGCTCAGCAGCCGACGCAGACGTCCGGTAACTGCCCAGCTGTCGGCGAACAGCAACTTCCACGGACTGTTTTCGCTGTCCGGCGACTGGCCCCAGAACACGCTGACCGGAATGATCTGTGCGTCTTCAGCAGCGTTCTGCGTGAGCGCACTAACCAGTCGGGTCAAGGTTGGCGGTGCGCCGCGTTTGTCCTGGCGACCGAGCCAGTCGGGATCCGGCGTCAGGTAGAAAAACGCCGCCGGTTCAATCAGCGAACCCACCGACACCGGCAGCACCGGACGCGGCAGGCCGGCCTTGGTGCACTCAGTGTCGACCACCGCCAGATCGGTCAGCGAAGGGTTTTGCAGGACGTAGAACACCGGACGACTGCGGTCGAGGTTGAGGGTGAACGACGACTGGTTGATCGTCTCCGAGCGAACCCAGAGATACAACAGTCGGCGCAAGGTGCCAAACACAAGACGACGGAACGGGGAGCGGGTCATACGGCTTCTGCGTGAGTGGATAAAACCGAGCGTTTGCTCGGGCGGTCGATAGTGTGCCGTATTGGACGAAAATCGGCAAAAAAGCGGCGAAGTAATCTCCTGTTGAGACTTTTCGCGCCTGTCATATACTCGGCGGTCTGTCGCCGGGGCCCTTTTATGGACGTCGGACGCAGGTTGATGTTCCGCAAAGGCTTTCCTGCGAAAAGCCTGTTCAATAATAAAAAAGGAGTATGAACAGATGGCAACCCGTGAAACCGGCAACGTGAAGTGGTTCAACGACGCCAAGGGCTACGGCTTTATCCAGCGCGAAGACGGGGTGGACGTGTTCGTGCACTACCGCGCGATCCGCGGCGAAGGGCACCGGTCGCTGACTGAAGGTCAGCAGGTCGAGTACGCGGTGATTACTGGCGAGAAGGGTTTGCAGGCTGAGGATGTTGTAGGCCTGTAACCTTGAAGATCAAAAGATCGCAGCCTTCGGCAGCTCCTACAGGTGTACACATGACCCTGTAGGAGCTGCCGAAGGCTGCGATCTTTTGTGTTTAAGCGGTTTTCCAGGTGATTTCTTCTTCACCGTCTTCGCTGATGCGCATCCAGCGATCTGCCGTCTCTTCACCTTCTTCTTCGACCCACGTCCCCGGCGCGCAACGCACTTCGACGTTCAGCGCGGCAAACGCTGCGCGCGCGCAGGCGATGTCGTCGTCCCATGGGGTCTGGTCGCTTTCCAGGTACAGGCTGTTCCACTTGCCCACGGCTTTCGGCAGCCAGGTCACCGGCACATTGCCGGCCTTGCACTTGTAGGTCTGACCTTTCTGAACCCAGTCGGTGCACGGGCCCAGCGCGGCGCCCAGCCAGGCCGAAATGGCCTTGTGGTCGACGTCGGCGTCTTTCAGGTAAATCTCGATATCCGGTTGGCGCATGGATGTCCTCACTGCGGGTCTGAAAAATCCACTCGCGGATTTAGCCGGCCCCGGGCACTCGCCCGAGGCCAAAAGTTTATTGAAGAACGAAATAATCGTAGCGCATCGACACGGTGGTCTCGAACGGCTCGGCCTGTTCGATCACCGCCGCGCGACGCTCGGCACTGGCGCGCCAGCCGTGGGGTGTCATCGCCAACAGGTTGGCGCGATCCTCGGGCTTGTCCAGGGTCAGCTTGAATTCCAGGGTTTCACTGTGCGCCAGCGCCATGCCTTCCGGCACCAGGGCCAGATGCTTGTCGTCGGTGTACTCGCGCACTTCGTCGTACAGGCGTTCGCGCAGTTCCATCAGATGGCCGCTGGTCGGGCCGACTTTCATCAGACCGCCGCCGACGCTGAGCAATCGCTTGGCTTCTTCCCAATCCAGCGGGCTGAAAACGCTGGCGAGAAACTGGCAACTGCCCGACGCCAACGGCACACGGGCCATGCTGGCGATCAACCAGCTAATCGCCGGGTTACGTTTGCACGCGCGTTTGACCGCTTCACGTGAGATGTCCAGCGCGTAGCCATCGGCGTTCGGCAAGGCCTCGGCGATTTGCGCGGTGTAATAACCCTCGCCACAACCGATGTCGACCCAGCGCCCCGGCGCATAACTCGCCGCCAGCTCGGCCAGGCGCTTGGCCACCGGCGCGTAATGGCCGGCGTTCAAAAAGTCGCGGCGCGCCTCGACCATGGCCTGGTTGTCGCCAGGGTCGCGGCTGTTTTTGTGCTGCACCGGCAGCAGGTTCAGGTAACCCTGCCGCGCACGGTCGAAGCGGTGGCCGGCGGGGCAGACCACGCCGTTATCCACCGCATTCAGCGGCTCACTGCATATCGGGCAAGCAAGCATCAGGCGAGCAACTTGATCAGGGTCTGATAGTAGATCTCGGTCAGTACGTCGAGATCTGCCGCCAATACGCGCTCGTTGACTTGGTGAATGGTCGCGTTGACCGGGCCCAGTTCAACCACTTGTGTGCCCATGGTCGCGATGAAACGGCCATCGGAAGTCCCGCCGCTGGTCGACGCTTTGGTCTCGCGGCCGGTGATGTCCTTGATGCTCGCCGACACCGCGTCGAGCAGCGCGCCCGGTTCGGTAAGGAACGGCAGGCCGGACAGCGCCCAGTCGATGTGCCAGTCCAGATCGTGTTTGTCGAGGATGTCGGCCACGCGTTTCTGCAGGCCTTCGACGGTCGATTCGGTGGAGAAACGGAAGTTGAATACCGCCACCAGATCGCCCGGAATCACGTTGGTCGCGCCGGTGCCGGAGTTGACGTTGGAGATCTGGAAACTGGTCGGCGGGAAGAAATCGTTGCCGTGATCCCAATGCTCGGCGGCCAGTTCGGCCAGCGCTGGAGCGGCGAGGTGGATCGGGTTCTTCGCCAGATGCGGGTAAGCGACGTGACCCTGAATGCCTTTGACGGTGAGCTTGGCACCGAGCGAGCCGCGACGGCCGTTTTTCACCACGTCGCCCACCAGCGTGGTGCTCGACGGTTCGCCGACGATGCACCAGTCCAGACGCTCGTTACGCGCGGCCAGACGCTCGACCACAGCCTTGGTGCCGTGGTGCGCCGGGCCTTCTTCGTCGCTGGTGATCAAGAACGCGACTTTGCCTTTGTGATTCGGGTAGTCGGCGACGAAGCGCTCGGCGGCCACGGTCATCGACGCCAGGCTGCCTTTCATGTCCGCCGCGCCACGGCCGCAGAGCATGCCGTGTTCATCGATCAGCGCGTTGAACGGGTCGATCTGCCACGCGGTGACCGGGCCGGTCGGCACCACGTCGGTGTGGCCGGCGAAGCACAGCACCGGGCCGTCGTTGGTGCCGTGGGTCGCCCAGAAGTTATCCACATCTTCGATGCGCATCGGCTCGAGGCTGAAACCGGCATCGCCCAGGCGCTGCATCATCTGCTTCTGGCAATCGGCGTCGACCGGCGTCACGGACGGACGGCGGATCAGGTCGATGGCGAGTTGGAGGGTCGGCGAAAGGTCGGCGTGGGCCGTCATGTAATAACTCCGGGGTGCGCACGGTAAACCTGTAGGAGCTGCCGCAGGCTGCGATCTTTTGATTTTGTTTCTTGAAATCAACAGCGAGATCAAAAGATCGCAGCCTGCGGCAGCTCCTACCGAGTTTGTTGGCATTGAAAAAGGCGACCATTCTAATGCAAAACGGCGACCCGAAGGCCGCCGTTTGACGTTATGCAACAACCAATCAAGCGGCGGCAGGCTCAGGTTTGGCCGCAGGTTTCGGCAATGACGACAGGAACGCCATGATCAGCGCCGCCAGATACGGCAGCGACTGCACCAGCAGCATCACCACCCAGAAACGCATGTCGTTGCTCGGCATGCCGTTGACCAGGTAGATCCCCAGCGCCGCGCCCCACAACAGCAGCATGATGAACAGCTCTTCACGCGCTTCGGAAATCGCCACCCAGAAACCATGGTTGTCGGCGTTTTTCGGTGTGCGGAAGAACGGAATGCTGGTGGTGAAGAAGCCGTACAGCACCGCTTTGGCGATGGTGTGCGACAACGCCAGCCCGGCCAGCGCCGCGCAGAAGGCATCTTTCAGGTTCACGCCGACGGCGCGACGGTAGAGGAAGATGATCTTGCCGACCTTGAACACGAACAGCGCCAGCGGCGGAATTGCAAAGATCAGCAGCGGCGGATCGACCCGCTGCGGCACGATGATCATCGCCGCCGACCACAACAACGCGCCGACGGTGAAGAAGATGTTCATGCCATCCGCGACCCACGGCAACCAGCCCGCGAGGAAGTGGTAACGCTGGCCGCGCGTCAGTTCGGTGTCCTTGCCGCGCAGCAGGCTGCGGGTGTGGCGCTTGATGATCTGAATCGCACCATAAGCCCAGCGGAATCGCTGCTTTTTGAAGTCGATGAAGGTGTCCGGCATCAGACCCTTACCGTAGCTGTCGTGGTAATACGCCGCCGACAGGCCTTTTTCGAACACGCGCAGACCGAGTTCGGCGTCTTCACAGATGCACCAGTCAGCCCAACCCAACTCTTCCAGCACCGAGCGACGGGTCATGGTCATGGTGCCGTGCTGGATGATCGCGTCACGGTCGTTGCGGGTGACCATGCCGATGTGGAAGAAGCCTTTGTATTCGGCGTAGCAGAGCTTCTTGAAGGTGCTTTCGTTCTGGTCGCGATAATCCTGCGGCGACTGCACCACCGCGATTTTCGGATCGGCGAAGTGCGGCACCATGTGCTTTAGCCAGTTTGGGTGCACGCAGTAATCGGAGTCGATCACGGCGATCACTTCGGCGTCTTTGGCGGTGTGTGGAATCAGGTAGTTCAGCGCGCCGCCCTTGAAACCGGCCAAAGGCGAGACGTGGAAGAACTTGAAGCGCGGGCCGAGGGTTTCGCAGTAGTCACGCACCGGTTCCCACACAGCCGGGTCCTTGGTGTTGTTGTCGATGATCAGGACTTCGTAGTCCGGGTAATCGAGAGCAGCAAGGGCGTCGAGGGTCTGTTTGACCATCTCCGGCGGCTCGTTGTAGCACGGCACATGAATCGAGACTTTCGGGCGGTAATTGGAGTCGCCCTCGACCGGCAGGAACTCGCGCCGGCGTTTGTGAATCCACACCGCTTCGGCCAGCTCATGCGCCTCGGTGAGCAACACAATGAACACCCCGAGCGCACCGAGCGCCAACAGGAAGCCGACCGTCAAACTGAACCACGTGCTGTATTGCAGGCTGTAGTCGTAACCGATCCAGACCAGCACCGAACCGCAAAGGAAGGCGATAAAGGTCAGGAAGATCCGCCCACGCTGACGCAGGGCCGAGCCGTCGATCATCAGCAAAGTCAGCGACAGCAGCGCCAGCACCACCGAGCCGATCGCCAGCACGCGCCACTGCGGGATCGCCACCACCGGGCCTTCGAAGTTGAATTTCTGCTGACGCGCGGCGTTGAACACGCCCCAGTACGCGCCCACCGAACCTTCGTCGCTGGCCTTCCACGGCTGGTCAAACGCTTCGATGACGAAGTAGTTGAAGCCTTGGCGGTTGAGCTTGTTGACCAGCGTACGCAGGTAAATCGCTTGATCCGCCGGCGATGCATCGGCGCCACCGCGCATGCGACCGTTGCTCGGCCAGCCGACCTCGGAGAGCAGTAGCGGTTTTTTCGGGAAGAGCTTTTTCAGGTCGCGGGCACGGTCGAAAACGAACTGCCCAGCCTTGTCGACCGGAATAAATTCCCAGTACGGCAGAACGTGCGCAGCGATCAGGTCAACGTGCTTGGCCAGCTCCGGGTGTTCTTCCCAGACGTGCCATTGCTCGGAGGTGGTCACCGGCACTTTCACTGCCGCGCGCACACGATCGAGCAATACGCTCAGCTCTTGCGCGGTGATTTCCTTACGGAAGATCGCCTCGTTACCGACCACCACGCGAACCACGCTGCGCGAGGTGTTGGCCAGTTCGATGGCGCGGGTGATTTCCCGTTCGTTGCGTTCCTGATCGGGGCTGATCCAGATCCCCAGCGTCACGCGCAGGCCGAACTCTTCAGCCAGTTTCGGGATGTCTTGCAACGAACCGTCGACCGAGTAGATGCGGATGTTGTCCGTCAGCTTGCTCATGATCTCCAGGTCGCGGCGCATTTCTTCGTCAGACGGATACTGATCCTTCTGCGGATATTGTCCCTGCTGGAATGGCGAATAGGAGAAACCGGAGATCTGCTCCGGCCAGTTCGGCGCGGAAACCGGGCGATTGATCAGCGCCCAGAAACCGGTGAACAGGGCAGCGATTGCCAGAACCACCACCAGGTTGAGTCCAAATTTACGCGATGACATAGCTATTTCGGGTTCCAAAGGCTGTGGAACGAAGGAGTCGGTTGGCGTTGCGCCTTTCTTATTGCAAAAGGGCGCGCATCCTACACCGGCAGTCCGCCAGTCGTACATCTGACAGGGAAATGCCCGACATTGGGCAGCCGACTTTGACTTAAGTTCTTACACTTGTAGCTCGAAGCTTAAAACTTGTCGCTGTGTAGCCCTATAATGCGCGCCGGTTTTTGGGGTAATGGTCATGAGTACAGAAGATCCGCGGTTTGCAGGCATCGCCCGTTTGTATGGCATCGAAGGCCTGGCGCGTTTGCGCGCGGCGCATGTGGCGATCGTCGGCGTCGGTGGCGTCGGTTCCTGGGCGGCGGAAGCCATGGCCCGTTGTGGCGTCGGCGAGATTTCGCTGTTCGACTTAGATGACGTCTGCGTCAGCAACGCCAATCGCCAGTTGCACGCGCTGGACAGCACCGTCGGCAAACCCAAGGTCGAGGTGATGGCCGAGCGTCTGCGCGGGATCAACCCGGATTGCACCGTGCACGCGGTCGCCGACTTCGTCACCCGCGACACGATGGCCGAATACATCACGCCAAATATTGATTGCGTGATCGACTGCATCGACGCGGTCAACGCCAAGGCGGCGCTGATCGCCTGGTGCAAGCGCCGCAAGATCCAGATCATCACCACGGGTGGCGCGGGCGGGCAGATCGATCCGACGCTGATTCAGGTGTGCGACCTCAACCGCACGTTTAACGACCCGTTGGCCTCGAAAGTGCGTTCGACGTTGCGTCGTGATTATGGCTTTTCGCGCACTGTGACCCGCCATTACAGCGTGCCGTGTGTGTTTTCTACGGAGCAACTGCGTTATCCGAAGCCGGATGGCAGCATTTGTTTGCAGAAGAGTTTCGTTGGCGATGGGGTGAAGTTGGACTGCGCGGGTGGGTTTGGCGCGGTGATGATGGTCACGGCGACGTTTGGCATGGTTGCGGCGACCAAGGCTGTGGACAAGATTGTCGCGGGTGTTCGGCGCCCGGCGGAGCGGGTCAAACCTCAGGTTTGATGCTGGGGCTTATGGCCTCATCGCGAGCAGGCTCACTCCTACAATTGGAATGCATTCCCCTGTAGGAGTTGTCGAGTGAAACGAGGCTGCGATCTTTTGATCCTGTTTTCAAGATCAAAAGATCGCAGCCTGCGGCAGCTCCTACAGGGTGGAGGCCAGCTCATTCATTCGCTGGAGCACGGCATTCAGGCCATTGCTGCGCGAGGGCGATAGCTGGCGCGAAAGGCCGAGCTGATTGAACCAGTCCGGCAGATCAACTTGCTGCAACTCAGCCGCCGATAAGCCGTTAACCCGCAACAGCAACAACGCCACCAACCCGCGAATCATCCGTGCATCGCTGCTGGCGCTGAATTGCCAGTGACCGTCACGCAAATCCCCCACCAGCCACACTTGGCTCTCACAGCCATGTACTCGGTTGGCCTCGCACTTGTCCGCGTCATCCAGTGGCGGCAGACGATCACCAAACTGCATCAACAACCGCGCCCGCTGTTCCCAGCCAGCGGCATTCTGAAAAGTCTGTAGTGCCTCGGCAGCCTCGACCGGCAAGCTCATCGCAACAGCTCCAGCGCCTGATCCAGCGCTTCAAAGAACCGTTCCAGATCCTCGGAATCGTTGTACAACGCCAGCGACACCCGAATCGCCCCGGCCAGCTCGAAGCTTTTCAGCAACGGCATCGCGCAATGATGCCCGGCGCGCACGGCAATGCCTTGTTCGGTCAGCAAGTGCGCCAGATCGGCGTTATGCACACCTTCGACGACAAAACTCGCCAGCGCCAATTGCGGCTTGCCGAGCAGGCGAATGCCATTACGAGCGGCGAGGCCACGCAGCAGATAGTCATGCAGCGCGGCTTCATGGGCCGACACTGCGTCCTGATCGAGCCCGGCCAGATAATCGAGCGTCGCGCCGAGGCCGATCACACTGGCAATCGGCGGCGTGCCCGCTTCAAAACCCAATGGCGCCGGGCGGAAACGAGCGTCGTGGTAGTTGGCTTCCAGCACCATTTCGCCGCCAAACTGCCAAGGCTTCAATTGCTCAAGCGCAGCATTACGTCCGAACAACACACCAAGGCCATCCGGCCCATAGAGTTTGTGGCTGGAAAACACATAAAAGTCGCAACCCAGCGCCTGCACATCGTGCCGACCATGAACCACGCCTTGCGCGCCATCGACCACGGTCAACGCGTTCTGCGCCTTGGCCATGCCCAGCAGCGCCGGCAATGGCTGCCATGCGCCGAGCACGTTGGACAACTGACTGACCGCCAGCAATCGCGTGCGCGGGCCAATCAAATGCACAGCCGCAGCGAGGTCGATCAAGCCGTCGGCATCCAGCGGCAAAATCACCAGTTTCAGGTTGCGCCGTTGTGCCAGTTGCTGCCACGGCAGCAGGTTGGCGTGATGCTCCAGGGCGCTGATGACAATTTCATCGCCCGGGTGGAAAAGATGTTCCAGGCCATAGGCCAGGAGATTCAGCGCACTGGTGGCGCCGTGGGTGAAGATGATTTGTCCGTTGTCACCGGCATTCAGCCACTGGGCGACCTTCAGCCGACTGTCCTCGAACGCCTGCGTGGCATGGGCGCCGGGCAGGTGTTGCGCACGATGCACATTGGCCGCGCCGTTGGCGTAGTAATGCGTCAGCGCGTCGAGCAGGGCTAGGGGTTTTTGCGTGGTGGCGGCGTTGTCCAGATAGGTCTGGTCTTGCCGTTGCAGCGCGGCGATGGCCGGGAAATCGGCACGCCAGGGGGAGGGAATCATCACAGTTTTTAGCCCTGGTGAAGAGGGGCGGGATGTACGCCAGACCCTGTAGGAGTGAGCCTGCTCGCGATGGCGTCTGTGAGGGCGCTAAAAGCATCGCGAGCAGGCTCACTCCTACAATGGATCGTCTAACGTTTAGTTGTGAGCGTGCAGCGCTTCGTTCAGTTCGATCGCCGATTTGTGGGTTTTGCATTCCACTGCGCCGGTTTCCGAATTGCGACGGAACAGCAAGTCAGTCTGACCGGCCAGCTCACGCGCCTTCACGACTTTAACCAGATTGTTGTTTTCGTCGAGCAGCGCCACCTTGGTGCCGGCGGTCACGTACAGGCCCGACTCCACAGTGTTGCGGTCGCCCAACGGAATACCGATACCGGCGTTGGCGCCGATCAGGCAGCCTTCGCCGACCTTGATGACGATGTTGCCGCCGCCCGACAAGGTGCCCATGGTCGAGCAACCGCCGCCCAGATCGGAACCTTTGCCGACGAATACGCCAGCGGAAACGCGGCCTTCGATCATGCCCGGGCCTTCGGTGCCGGCGTTGAAGTTGATGAAACCTTCGTGCATCACGGTGGTGCCTTCACCGACGTAAGCGCCCAGACGCAGACGTGCCGCGTCAGCGATACGCACGCCGGCCGGAACCACGTAGTCGGTCATTTTCGGGAACTTGTCTACCGAGAATACTTCCAGCAGGTCGCCACGCAGGCGGGCTTCCAGTTGCAGTTCGGCCAGTTCGCTCAGGTCGATGGCGCCCTGGCTGGTCCAGGCAACGTTCGGCAGCAAAGGGAAGATCCCGGCCAGGCTCACGCCGTGCGGCTTGACCAGACGGTGCGACAGCAGGTGCAGCTTGAGGTAAGCCTCAGGCGTCGAGGTCAGTTGTGCATCTTCGGCCAACAGGGTGGCGACCAGCGGCTTGTGGCTCTCGGCCAGACGGGTCAGCAGCTTGCCTTGTACGGCGTCGATGCCTTTCACGGCTTCAGCCAGTTGCGCCGCCTGAGCGGTGGTGAAGGTGATGGCCTGGTTGCCTTCGGTGTAACCGAGGATCGGCGCGACAGCGGCGACCAGTTCGGCCGATGGGTTGAGCAGTGGCTGTGCGTAGAACACTTCCAGCCACGCGCCTTGACGGTTCTGAGTGCCGACACCAAAGGCGATGCTGAACAGGGAATTGGACATGTAAATACACCTCTACAAAGAGTGACGGGCTGCTTACTTCAGAGCGGCCGCGTAGATATCTGGCTTGAAGCCAATCAGGGTTCGGTCACCGAGATCGAGCACCGGGCGCTTGATCATCGAGGGTTGAGCGAGCATCAGCTCAATGGCTTTCGACTGGTCGAGATCGGCTTTGCGTTCGTCGTCGAGTTTGCGAAAGGTCGTGCCTGCGCGGTTCAACACCGTTTGCCAGCCGTGTTCGTCACACCATTGGGTCAGGTGCTCACGGTCGATACCGGCGGTCTTGTAGTCGTGAAAGTCGTAGCTGACAGCGTGTTCATCAAGCCAGGTGCGCGCCTTTTTCATGGTGTCGCAGGCTTTGATGCCGAAAAGGTGCAACGTTTTACTTGAAACGGTCAAGGAATTGCCCCCTTTACAGGTGCTGGAGAAAAATGGTGACGGATTATGCCATGACCCTTCGGCGAATACGCAAAACCCTGTAGGAGCTGTCGAGTGAAACGAGGCTGCGATCTTTTGATTGTGTCTTCAAAGATCAAAAGAACGCAGCGTGCCGCAGCTCCTACACATTGTTTTGCGGACATCAGTTGGGGCGTGTGCGACATAGGTGCAAACGCCAGACGCATGCTAAGCGGCTAATATGGCAGTTCAACGCTGTCGATTGTCTGAGATTTCCGCTTTATGCAAACTGCTTATACCGTCCTGATCCTGCTGATGCTGGTCAGCGTTTCGCGTCTGGTCGGACGGGTCATTCCGCTGCCGCTGCCTTTGGTGCAAATCGCCGCCGGTGCCTTGCTGGCCTGGCCGACGCTGGGTCTGCACGTCGCCCTCGACCCCGAACTCTTCCTGTTTCTGTTCCTGCCGCCGCTGCTGTTTTCCGATGGCTGGCGCATGCCCAAACGCGAATTCTGGCATCTGCGCGGGCCGATTTTGACGCTGGCGGTCGGGTTAGTGCTGTTCACCGTGGTCGGTGCCGGCTATTTCATTCACTGGTTATTGCCGGCGATTCCGTTGCCGGTGGCTTTCGCCCTGGCCGCTGTGCTGTCACCGACCGACGCCGTGGCGGTTTCGGCAATTTCGCAGAATCGCTTGCCGACGCCGCTGATGCACATCCTGCAGGGCGAGGCGTTGATGAACGATGCCTCGGGTCTGGTGACGTTCAAGTTCGCTTTGGCCGCCGCGATCACCGGGGTGTTCTCGCTGACCAACGCCAGCCTGACCTTCGTCGTGGTGGCGCTCGGTGGTCTGGCGGTCGGCGTGGCGTTGAGTTGGCTGGTCGGGCGTTTGCGTGCGTGGATGATCGCGCGCGGCTGGGACGATCCGGCGACCCACGTGGTGTTCATGTTGCTGCTGCCGTTCGCTGCTTATGTATTGGCTGAACGCCTTGGCGTGTCGGGGATTCTTTCGGCGGTGGCGGCAGGGATGATGCAGAGCTGGCTCGACTTGTTGCCACGCCAGACCAGCACCCGCCTGCTCAATCGCAGCGTCTGGTCACTGTTGGAATTCGCCTTCAACGGCTTGATTTTCCTGCTGCTCGGTCTGCAATTGCCGGACATCATCAAAGCCGTGGTCAGCCACGAACCGACGTTGTGGCCGACATTGTTCTATCGCTGCCTCGACGTCGTGGCGATTTTCCTCGCGTTGGTATTGCTGCGGTTTATCTGGGTGCAGAGCATCTGGCGTTTGTCAGTGTTGCTGCGGCGTTTGCGCGGTAAAGGCGAGCTGACTCAAGTGCCGACCGCGCGTTCCTGCTGGCTGCTGACCGTCGGCGGTGTGCGCGGAGCGGTGACGCTGGCGGGTGTGATGTCGGTGCCGATGCTGATGGGCTCGGAGGCATTTCCCGAGCGCGATCTGCTGATCTTCATCGCCGCCGGGGTGATTCTGCTCTCGCTGATTTCGGCGTGCATCGCGCTGCCGCTGTTACTGCGCGGCATCGAAAAGAGCCCGGACGACAAGCGCCGGCAGGAAGTCCGCGATGCCTGGCGCAAAACCGCCGAAGCGGCGATTCACTCTCTGGAAACTGAAGAGTTACCGCCGCAAGATGCTGCACAAGCAGCGCTGGCGGCAGAACTCAAGGCGCGGATCATGTCCGAATATCGCCATCAACTTGACGTGTTCAACGACTCCGCCGAAGCGCAGGCGATGGCGTTTCAGATGGATCTGCTGGAGCGGCGTTTACGTTTGAAGGCGCTGCGAGCGCAGCGCCTCGAACTCTATAGTCTCAGCCGTCATCACCAGATTGGTGATGACGTGTTACGTGAAGTGTTGGGTGAACTTGATTTGAGCGAGGCAAATCTGGGACAGGTGAAATAACCAGGCCCGGGTTTACACCGGGCAGGGGTAAGCCTTCGCCATGAAGGCTTTATCTTTTTCGCTGAGCTCCAGATTAAGAAAGTTCTGAAAATCGCCTGTGGTCCAGGATTGGTAGATGACGTAGTGCATGATCGACTTGCGGTCGTAGTCCGAGCAAATGCTGTCTTCGGTGGCTGCCCGATCAAGATACTCACGGTGTAGCCATTGGCGCTTCCTGTTCGCCTCGTAGTTATCCTCATCAGGATTATCGGTAATGCCGTGTCTTTCGTAGATGGCGGGCACATTCCATGGAATTGCGGCTGCCGGGTGGATCTGTTCGTGTTCCGCACCCAGCATATGGCCGAACTCATGCATCACATTCGCGGCGAAATAACGCGCGTGAATGGCCGGGTGAGGCCAGAGCTGCATCGTCGCTGTATGGGTATTGAGTAATGCGTCAGTGCCAATATTGGACGAGAAAACGCCATCGTTGCTAAGTATGCGGATATCCCCCTCGACACCCTCAACGAAATCAAACTTCAAGTTGATGTGCGGCAACCAATTGCTGGCTGCCGCGATGGTCGCGTCTTTGAACTCTTGCGTGCCATTGAGGAAGGCGATACGAAGAATACGGCCGGGAGTCCACAGTTTCGATGGATTTTTTTTAGCCCACATCAGTAATGCACTCCACACGAATTTGTCTGGGACAGGGCGGGGGCGTAAGTTGAATTGAATAACATGGTTTAACTTCCTTGTTTTTGCGAGATTGCTTATTGGGGATAGAGCAAGCTCATCATCTTGATGTCTTTCTTGCTGATCTCGCGATTGATCGGGTTCTCCCAGTCGCCTAAAGTCAAATCGTTAGATACCGGATGATGCATGATCGATTTACGGTCGTACTCGGTGTAAATCGCTTCGAGGGTGTTGAATGGCGTGAACAGGTTGAAGTCCACTTGCTCCGGGGTCAGCGGCCCCATCTCGCGGTTCTGGTAATAGTCGTACACTTTCGGTTTGTCCCAAGGGATGTCGGCCTGCGGGTGCTGGTGTTCGTGCATGGCGCCCAGAGCATGGCCAAACTCGTGGGTGACAATGGTTTCAAAGTCTTCATGATCCGGTTTGACGCCCAGGTTCATCGTTGGCCAATCCGGATGAATCAGCAGCGCGTCTGTGCCGAGCATGGAACTGTTGTAATTATTCTTTGTGGCGATGCGAATATCACCTTGCAGGTCATCGACAAACTCGAAACTCAGATTAACGTACGGAATCCAGCGAACAGCTGCCTCCATGATTTTGCGTTTGTGATCAGGATCGACGTCGTCGATGAAAGCGATGGTCAGCGTTCGACCATTGGCCCACAGTTTTGAATAGTTGATCAGCGAGCGTTTGCGTCGACCGCCGCTGGCGGAAGTTACGTTCGCCGGATTCTCTTTAATGGCCGCCTCATAAGCAGCGAGATCATCCGGCCACTGTAGGAGTTTGCAATCCTGGAGATCATTCATCTTTATCTTCTTCCCTGAAGTTGTAATTAATGTTGAATTTTATGCGATGAAATTCGCGACTCAAGAGTAAGTCGTGAGGGCCGAAAGAGGGAGTGATCAGTTGTTTTGAAGTGTAACTTGCAAGCCAAGTTACCGTGCCAGATTGCCTGGCACGGTTTTCAGCTATTTATTTCTGACGGGTAAAAAACGCACGAATTCGTTCCGCCGCTTCAACACATTCAGCCAACGGCGCAACCAGCGCCATACGCACACGGCCGGCACCCGGATTAACGCCATCGACATCACGGGACAGATAAGAACCCGGCACGACAGTGACATGCTCTTGTTCGAACAAATCACGGCAGAACGCCGCGTCATCACCGTTCACATTCGGCCACAAATAAAAGCTGCCATCCGGACGCTGCACGTCCATCACCGGGCTGAGAATTTCCAGTACCGCGTCAAACTTCTCACGGTACAGCGCACGGTTGGCGCGCACGTGTTCTTCGTCGTTCCACGCGGCAACGCTGGCCAGTTGCGTTTGCACCGGCATCGCGCAGCCGTGATAGGTGCGGTACAGCAGAAAGCCTTTGAGGATGTCGGCATCGCCAGCAACAAAACCGGAGCGCAGGCCTGGCAGGTTCGAGCGCTTGGACAGGCTGTGGAAGACCACGCAACGTTTGAAATCCTTGCGGCCCAGTTCAACGCAAGCGGTGAGCAGGCCGGGCGGTGGTATTTGTTCGTCGAAGTACAGCTCGCTGTAGCACTCGTCCGCAGCAATCACGAAATCGTATTCGTCGGCCAGGGCGATGAGTTTTTTCAGCACATCGACCGGGATCAGCGCACCGGTCGGGTTACCCGGCGAGCACAGGAACAGGATCTGGCAGCGCTTCCAGATGTCCGGCGACACCGCGTCGAAATCCGGGTTGAAGCCATTTTCGTCGAGGCATGGCAGGTAGTGCGGCTTGGCCCCGGCAAGGAACGCGGCGCCTTCATAGATTTGATAGAACGGGTTCGGGCTGACGACCAAAGCATCATCGCCGCGATTGACCACGGTCTGAGTGAAGGCGAACAGCGCTTCCCGGGTGCCGTTGACCGGCAGCACGTTGCGCGCCGGATCAATCCAGCCGCTCGGCACGCCAAAACGCCGCTCGCACCAGCCGGCGATGGCTTCGCGCAGGGCCGGGATGCCCAAGGTGGTCGGATAGACCGCCATCTGATCCAGACTGTTCGCCAGTGCTTCGGCGACAAAACCTGGCGAGCGGTGTTTCGGCTCGCCAATCGACAGGGCGATCGGGCGTTTGTCCGGGTTCGGCGTGACGGTGCCGAGCAGGGCACGGAGCTTCTCGAACGGGTAGGGCTGGAGCTGGTTCAGAGCTTTGTTCATTGGGGCCTCGTTGAATGTGGGAGGGATTGCCTCAATACCCGCCATCCACAAAACCTGTAGGAGTGAGCCTGCTCGCGATGAGCAAGGCTCATTCAATATCCATGCAACTGATGAACCGCTATCGCGAGCAGGCTCACTCCTACAAGGGGTTTGTTGAACAGGCTGGTATCGGAGTCTTCCTTCCCACAGGAGTAATAGTTACTTCAATTCAAATACTGATACGCGAAAGCTTGATATCCGGTTCCTGATTGACGCTCAACTGCTCAACAATCGCGTCCTGCAAGCGGCTGCACAGCAGCGGATCGGAGAGCGGCTGGTTGTGCGCATCAGTGATAAAGAACACGTCTTCCACCCGCTCGCCCAAGGTCGCAATCTTGGCGTTCTGCAGCGACAGGTCGAACTCGAGGAAAATCCCGCCGATCCGCGCCAGCAGGCCCGGTCGATCCGGTGCGGTCAACTCCAGCACAGTCACCGGGCGCTGCGCATCGTTGTGGATCGTCACTTGCGGTGCAAAGGCGAAATGCTTGAGCTGGCGCGGTACCCGGCGCTGAATGATCGTCGGGTAATCGTCGGGGTTGCGCAGCGCTTCGGTCAGGCCTTCACGGATCTGTTTGACCCGCGTCAGGTTGTCGCCGATGGACTCGCCCTCGTTATCGAGCACGATGTAAGTGTCGAGGGTGAACTGGCTGCTGGAGGTGATAACCCGCGCGTCATGAATGTTCAGGTTGAGCTGATCCATCGCCGCCACGGTCACCGCGAAGAAGTCGTGCTGGTCCGGTGCATAAATGAAGATCTGCGTGCCGCCCTCGAACTCGCGCTGGGTGGTTTCCTTGATCAACACCAGCGGCCCGCCATCGACCGGTTGCTGCAGGATCGCATCACTGTGCCAGGCCACGTCGCCAGCGGTATGGCGCAAGAAATAGTCATCGCCCAACTGCGCCCACAACTGCTCGACATCGTCCGGGTCGGTGCCGCCGCGCACCAGAATATCCAGTGCGGCGCTCTGGGTCTGGCGGATCTGTTCTTCGCGATCGACCGGGTTTTCCAGGCCACGACGCAAAGCGCGCTTGGTTTCGGTGTAGAGCTGGCGCAACAGACTGGCGCGCCACGAATTCCACAGCGTCGGGTTGGTTGCGTTGATGTCGGCCACGGTCAGCACGTACAGATAGTCGAGGCGGGTTTCGTCGCCGACAGCCTGAGCGAAATCGTGGATCACCTGTGGATCGGACAAGTCCTTGCGTTGGGCGGTGGTCGACATCACCAGATGGTTCTGCACCAGCCAGACGATCAGGCGGCTGTCCCACACCGGCAACTGGTGGCGCTGGCAGAACGCTTCGGCATCGACCGCGCCGATCTCCGAGTGATCGCCATGCCGGCCCTTGCCGATGTCGTGGTACAGACCGGCCATGTAGATAAGTTCGGGTTTGGGCAGCTTGGCCATGAGCTTGGCGGCCAGCGGGAATTTTTCCGAGACCTGCGTGTACTGCAATTTGCGCAGGTGCTTGATCAGGTTCAGCGTGTGCGCATCGACGGTATAAATGTGGAACAGGTCGTGCTGCATTTGCCCGACGATGAAACCGAACTCCGGCAGATAACGCCCGAGAATGCCGTATCGGTTCATCCGGCGCAGGTTGCGGTGGATGCCGATCTTGCACTTGAACAGTTCGATGAACAGGCTGGTGTTGCGTATGTCGTTGCGGAAGTTGTCGTCGATCAGATGACGGTGCTCGCGCAGCAGGCGAATGGTGTCGGCGCGCACGCCTTTGATTGCCGGCTGCTGGGCCATCAGCACGAAGATTTCGAGCATGGCGAATGGCGTGCGGCGGAACACGTTGTCGTTGCGCGCTTCGATGTAACCGTCATGCAGTTGAAAGCGTGCATTGATCGGCTGTGGCGGCGCTTCGTCTTCCGGCGCGAGGATGACTTCTTCGAAGTGCTGGATGATCAGGTCGCTGAGCTGGGCAATGCTCATTACTACGCGGAAATACTGTTGCATGAAGTTTTCGACGGCCTGTTTGGCGTCGTCACCTTCAAACCCGAGCAGCCCGGCAATGGTGCGCTGATGGTCGAACAGCAAGCGGTCTTCGGAACGGCCCGCGAGCATGTGCAGGGCGTAACGCACTTTCCAGAGGAATTCCTGGGAGGAGGCGAGCAGGGCGTTTTCGCTCTCAACGAGGAAACCTTCGCCAGCGAGGGCGCGCAGGTTCAGCGTGCCGTATTGGCGACGCGCAACCCACAGAATCGTCTGAATATCCCGCAGGCCGCCGGGGGAGCCTTTGACGTTGGGTTCCAGGTTGTATTCGGTGTCGTTGTATTTGTGGTGGCGGGCCTTCTGCTCGGCGCGCTTGGCCAGGAAGAACTCCTTGGCCGGCCACATGTGGGCGGTGCTGGTGACGTCGAGCATGCGCTGGCGCAGATGCTCGGGGCCGCAAATGGTGCGGCTTTCCATCAGGTTAGTGACCACGGTCAGGTCGGCGCGGGCCTCTTGGGCGCATTCATCGACCGAGCGCACGCTCTGGCCGACTTCCAGGCCGATGTCCCACAGCAAGGTGAGAAACCGTTCGATGGAATCGCGGAAAACTTCGTGGTCGGCGCTGTCCAGCAGGATCAGCAGGTCGATGTCGGAATACGGGTGCAGCTCACCGCGACCATAGCCGCCGACCGCGACCAGCGCGATGTCGGCGTCTTCGCTCCAGTTGAACTGCTCCCAGGCCTTTTGCAGGATGTTGTCGACGAACCAGGCACGGTCTTCGATCAGGCGGCGAATGTCGCGGCCTTGGCGAAAACGCGTGTCGAGAACCTCGCGAGCCTGACGGATCGCCTTCTTGAACGCCGCGATAGGACTCGCTTTCAGGGCCAGTTCAGCCTGGAACTGGCCGCGGTCGAAGAGTTCGGGATCCACCTGCGGCATCGATTGGCTTTCCTTCTATAGGGCTGGGAGCGTTTGCTGGATCAGGCCGAGATGCGCGCGATAGTGTCGTCGGCGCGCAGGGTGAAGATCTCGTAGCCGGTGTCGGTGACCAGCAGGGTGTGTTCCCACTGTGCCGACAGCTTGCGGTCTTTGGTGATCGCGGTCCAACCGTCGCCCAATACTTTGGTGTCGGCTTTGCCCTGGTTGATCATCGGCTCGATGGTAAAGGTCATGCCAGCCTTCAGCTCCATGCCGGTGCCGGCGCGGCCGTAGTGGAGGATCTGCGGCTCTTCGTGGAAAACCTTGCCGATACCGTGACCGCAGAATTCGCGGACCACCGAGAAGCCGTTCTTTTCAGCGTGCTTCTGGATGACTTCGCCGATGTCGCCGAGGCGGCAGCCAGGTTTGACGATTTCGATCGCCTTGTACATGCATTCCTGGGTGATCTGCGACAGACGTTCAGCCCAGACCGGCACTTCGCCGACGTGGAACATGCGGCTGGTGTCGCCGTGGTAGCCGTCTTTGATCACGGTCACATCGATGTTCAGGGTGTCGCCATTTTTCAGCGGCTTGTCGTTCGGGATACCGTGGCAAACCACGTGGTTGATCGAAGTGCAGATCGACTTCGGGTAACCCTTGTAGTTGAGCGGCGCAGGGATGGCTTGCTGCACATTGACGATGTAGTCGTGGCAGATCTGGTTCAGCTCATCGGTGGTAACGCCCGGTTTGACATGTTCGGCAATCATTTCCAGCACATCGGCGGCCAGTTTGCCGGCGACACGCATGCCAGCGATGTCCTCGGGGGTTTTGAGGTTGACGGTCATACAGGCTCTCTCTGCGCTCGGCGGCGCTTGCTGATACGAATAGGGTGGCAGGTGTGCGTTTTGCGACCCTGAAAAACGCGATTCTAACAGACGCACGGCGCAAATCCGCGCCTGCGTGCATCGCTTCTCTCTATACAATGGTGCCCCTGAAGCCGATTCCAAGGGGGCTGCGCCCATGTCCTTGGTGCGAATACAGATTTCGTGTTCCGTTTCTGCGCACCCTGTGGTATAAAATGCGCCGCTTTCCGGGGATACCCCGAAAGGCTTAAATCCACACACGTGTCGACACGATGACCTGGGTGCTTTTGGCTTTATGCCACTGGTTGGTCATTGGGATACGTGGAGGCCAAACCCGACTTATTAAGGAACTATCATGTCCCAAGTCAATATGCGCGATATGCTGAAGGCCGGTGTGCACTTCGGTCACCAAACCCGTTACTGGAATCCGAAAATGGGTAAGTACATTTTCGGCGCGCGTAACAAGATTCACATCATCAACCTTGAAAAAACCCTGCCAATGTTCAACGAAGCTCTGACTTTCGTAGAGCGTCTGGCCCAGGGCAAAAACAAGATTCTGTTCGTCGGCACCAAGCGTTCCGCTGGCAAGATCGTTGCTGAAGAAGCAGCACGTTGTGGTTCGCCGTACGTCGATCACCGCTGGTTGGGCGGCATGCTGACCAACTTCAAAACCATTCGTGCTTCCATCAAGCGTCTGCGTGACCTTGAAGTTCAAGCCGAAGACGGTACTTTCGCCAAGCTGACCAAGAAAGAAGCGCTGATGCGCTCCCGTGATCTTGAGAAGCTGGATCGTTCGCTGGGCGGCATCAAGGACATGGGCGGTCTGCCAGACGCACTGTTCGTGATCGACGTTGACCACGAGCGCATCGCGATCACCGAAGCCAACAAGCTGGGCATCCCGGTTATCGGCGTTGTCGATACCAACAGCAGCCCGGAAGGCGTTGACTACATCATCCCAGGTAACGATGACGCAATCCGCGCTATCCAGCTGTACATGGGTTCGATGGCTGACGCTGTTATCCGTGGTCGCAACAATGTTGGCGGCGGCACTGTAGAATTCGCAGCTGAAGAAGCTCCGGCAGCTGCAGCTGAGTAATTAACGCCCTGGCGTTGACTCAGTAAGCAAAAAGGGGGCTTGGCCCCCTTTTTGCCACCTCGAAAACCAATTGTTGGCGCCCACTTGTGGCAGCGCCCGCCCTGTATTTGTAACGTGCAGCGGCTACAAACGGGTTCGGGAAGAATTGAACGCCCGTTCGATCGGGTGGAATGGTTGAAAACCTATCCAAGAGGAATTTGAAAATGGCAGCAATTACTGCAGCGTTGGTTAAAGAACTGCGTGAGCGTACTGGCGAAGGCATGATGGACTGCAAGAAAGCCCTGGAAAAGGCTGACGGCGACATCGAAAAAGCCATTGATGACATGCGTGCTTCGGGCGCAATCAAGGCTGCCAAAAAAGCAGGCAACGTAGCTGCTGAAGGCGCGATCGCTCTGAAAGAAGACGGCAAATCTGCTGTTCTGCTGGAAGTGAACTCGCAGACCGACTTCCTGGCTCTGCAGGATGACTTCAAGGCATTCGTTGCTGAAAGCATTGAAAAAGCCTTCGCTGACAAGCTGACTGATGTTGCTCCGCTGATCGAAGCCCAAGAAGCTGCTCGCCTGGTACTGGTCGGCAAGGTTGGCGAAAACGTCAACATCCGTCGTCTGGTTCGCGTAGAAGGCGACGTTGTTGGTGGCTACCTGCACGGCAACAAGATCGGTGTTGCAGTTGTTCTGAAAGGCGGCAACGTTGAACTGGCCAAAGACATCGCTATGCACGTAGCGGCCAGCAACCCTGAGTTCCTGCTGCCATCGGAAGTTTCGGCTGAAGCGATCGAGCGCGAAAAAGCTGTGTTCCTGCAGCTGAACGAAGAAAAAATCAAAGGCAAGCCAGAAAACATTGTTGAAAATATGGTCAAAGGCCGTATCAGCAAGTTCCTGGCCGAAGCAAGCCTGGTTGAGCAGGCGTTCGTCAAGAACCCTGAAATCAAGGTTGGCGAACTGGCCAAGAAAGCCGGTGCTGAAATCGTTTCCTTCACTTACTTCAAAGTAGGCGAAGGCATCGAGAAGCCGGTCGACAACTTCGCTGAAGAAGTTGCTGCCCAGCTGGCTGCCGCCAAGCAATAAGACAGTTTTCAACTGTCGCCCGAAAGAGGCTGCCCGCTCACGCGCGCAGCCTCTTTTCAGATGGGGGAGCCAATTTTTTATTGGTTTCCACTTGGAACTGACTTACAAAGCCATGTTCCGATGGCGCTGAAGCAGCGCCAAGCTAGAGTGAACGCCAGCTGTAAACAGCTCGCAAAGAATTTTTTAATACGCCGCAGGAGAGATTCGCAATGGCTCAGCAGGGCAGTGGTTATCAGGCTCGCTATAAACGCATTCTACTCAAGCTTAGCGGCGAGGCCCTGATGGGCTCGGAAGAGTTCGGGATCGATCCGAAAGTACTGGATCGCATGGCGCTGGAAGTCGGCCAACTGGTCGGCATCGGCGTTCAGGTCGGTCTGGTGATCGGTGGCGGCAACCTGTTCCGTGGCGAAGCCCTGAGCAAAGCCGGTATGGATCGGGTCACAGGCGACCACATGGGCATGCTGGCCACTGTGATGAACGCCCTGGCCATGCGCGATGCGCTGGAACGTGCCAATATCTCGGCCATCGTCATGTCGGCCATTTCCATGGTTGGCGTGACCGATCACTACGATCGCCGCAAAGCCATGCGTCACCTGAACTCCAAAGACGTCGTGATCTTCGCGGCCGGTACCGGCAATCCGTTCTTCACCACGGATTCGGCAGCCTGCCTGCGTGCAATCGAAATCGACGCCGACGTCGTGCTGAAAGCGACCAAGGTTGATGGCGTTTACACCGCAGACCCGTTCAAAGACCCGCATGCCGAGAAGTTCGATCATCTGACTTATGATGAAGTACTGGATCGCAAGCTGGGCGTGATGGATCTGACCGCTATCTGCCTGTGCCGCGACCACAAGATGCCGTTGCGCGTATTCAATATGAACAAGCCTGGTGCCCTGCTGAACATCGTCCATGGCGGCGCTGAAGGCACCCTGATCGAGGAAGGTCAACAATGATCAACGAAATCAAAAAAGACGCTCAAGAGCGCATGCAAAAATCCCTGGACTCTCTGTCCCATGCTTTTGGCCAGATTCGTACCGGCAAGGCTCACCCAAGCATTCTGGGCAGCGTGATGGTGCCGTACTACGGCGCAGACACCTCCATCACTCAAGTGGCCAACATCACTGTGAAGGACTCGCGCACCCTGCAAGTCGTTGCCTTCGAGCGCAACATGCTCGCGGCAGTCGATAAGGCAATCCAGAGCGCTGGCCTGAACCTCAACCCGACCAACCTGGGCGAGTTGTTGTTGATCTCCATGCCTGCCCTGACTGAAGAAACCCGCAAGGGCTTCACCAAGCAGGCGCGCAGTGCCGCCGAAGATGCTCGTGTTGCCGTGCGCAACATTCGTCGTGACGCCTTGGGCGAGCTGAAGAAGCTGGTCAAGGACAAAGAAATCAGCGAAGACGAAGAGCGTCGTGCTGCTGCCGATATCCAGAAGCTGACCGACAAGGCCGAAGCTGATATCGATACAGCTACCAAGCAAAAAGAAGCGGATCTGATGGCCGTATAAGGGTCGAGTTTTTAATGGACAAGACCAAGCAGACTGCGCCGTCCGCGGTGCCGCGCCATGTCGCGATCATCATGGATGGTAACAATCGCTGGGCTAAAAAACGCTTTATGCCAGGTGTCGCCGGGCATAAAGCGGGCGTGGATGCTGTGCGGGCAGTGATCGAGGTGTGCGCTGAGGCCAAGGTCGAAGTGCTGACCTTGTTCGCCTTCTCCAGTGAAAACTGGCAGCGTCCGGCCGATGAAGTCAGTGCCTTGATGGATCTGTTCTTCAAGGCGCTGCGTCGTGAGGCCAAGCGCCTCAACGACAACAACATCAGCCTGCGCATCATTGGTGATCGTTCGCGCTTTCATCCTGAGCTTCAGGCCGCCATGCGTGAAGCTGAAACGATGACGGCAGGTGCCAATCGCTTCATTCTGCAGATCGCCGCCAATTACGGCGGTCAGTGGGATATCGCGCAAGCTGCACAGCGTCTGGCGCGTGAAGTCCAGGCCGGGCATCTGCGCCCGGAAGACATCACTCCTGATCTGTTGCAAACCTGTCTGGCCACCGGCGATCTGCCGCTGCCGGACCTGTGCATTCGCACGGGTGGCGAACATCGCATCAGCAACTTCCTGCTTTGGCAGTTGGCTTACGCCGAGTTGTATTTCTCCGACCTGTTCTGGCCGGACTTCAAACACGATGCCATGCGCAATGCGCTGGCCGATTTCGCTTCGCGTCAGCGTCGCTTCGGTAAAACGAGTGAACAGGTCGAAGCTGGAGCCCGGGTTTAATGCTTAAACAACGAATCATCACTGCGCTGATCCTGCTGCCGATCGCCTTGTGCGGTTTTTTCCTGCTCGAAGGTTCGGGTTTTGCCCTGTTCATCGGTCTGGTCGTGAGCCTGGGTGCCTGGGAATGGGCGCGTCTGGCGGGCTTTACCGCACAATCGTTCCGCGTCGGCTATGCCGCGGTCGTCGCATTGATGTTGTTCGTCATGTATGTGCTGCCAGGCCTGGCGCCTTGGGTGCTGGGGGCTTCGGTGCTCTGGTGGGCGGTGGCGACGTACCTGGTACTGACCTATCCGCGTTCCAGCGAACATTGGTCCACGGCTGCCACCAAATTGGTCATTGGCTTGCTGATTCTCTTGCCCGCCTGGCAGGGTCTGGTACAGATCAAGCAGTATCCGCTGGGTAACTGGCTGATCATGGCGGTCATGGTGCTGGTGTGGGGCGCGGACATTGGCGCCTATTTCTCTGGCCGAAAATTCGGCAAGCGCAAACTGGCGCCCCAAGTCAGTCCGGGTAAAAGCTGGGAAGGCGTTTATGGCGGTCTGGCATTGAGTCTGGTGATCACTGCCGTCGTCGGGCTGGTGCGTGACTGGACGGTTGTCGAATTGCTCAAAGGCTTGATTGGCGCCGCGCTGATCGTTTTCATCTCCGTTGTCGGCGACCTGACTGAAAGCATGTTCAAACGTCAGTCCGGCATCAAGGACAGCAGTAATCTGCTGCCGGGTCATGGTGGTGTTCTGGATCGCATCGATAGCTTGACCGCCGCCATCCCCGTCTTCGCTGTATTGCTGTGGATGGCTGCGCCGTGAGTCGTCCTCAACAGATTACCGTTCTTGGGGCGACTGGCTCGATTGGCCTGAGCACGCTCGACGTCATTGCTCGTCATCCTGAGCGTTATCAAGTTTTCGCCTTGAGTGGTTTCACTCGCCTGAGTGAGTTGCTGGCCCTTTGCGTGCGTCACGTGCCGCAGTTTGCAGTGGTGCCGGAAGCGATTGCCGCGCGTGGTCTGCAGGACGACTTGCGTGCTGCCGGCTTGCCGACCCGTGTTCTGGTGGGGGAGGAGGGCTTGTGTCAGGTCGCCTCTGCTCCGGAAGTCGATGCGGTCATGGCGGCGATTGTTGGCGCTGCGGGCCTGCGTCCGACGCTGGCTGCGGTCGAGGCGGGCAAGAAAATCCTGCTGGCCAATAAGGAGGCGCTGGTAATGTCCGGCGCCTTGTTCATGCAAGCCGTGCGCAAGAGTGGTTCGGTCCTGCTGCCGATCGACAGCGAACACAATGCGATTTTCCAGTGCATGCCACAGGATTTCGCCCGTGGCTTGAGCTCGGTGGGCGTGCGACGGATCTTGCTGACAGCCTCTGGCGGCCCCTTCCGGCAGACGCCGATGGCTGAGCTGGCGCATGTTTCACCTGATCAGGCCTGTGCGCACCCGAACTGGTCCATGGGGCGCAAGATCTCCGTGGATTCAGCCAGCATGATGAATAAAGGGCTTGAGTTGATCGAGGCCTGCTGGTTGTTCGATGCAAAGCCTGCGCAGGTCGAGGTGGTGATCCATCCGCAGAGTGTGATCCACTCGTTGGTCGATTACGTCGATGGCTCGGTGCTGGCGCAGTTGGGCAACCCTGATATGCGCACGCCGATCGCCAATGCCCTGGCCTGGCCCGAGCGCATCGATTCGGGTGTGGCGCCGCTGGATCTGTTTGCGGTCGCGCGGCTGGACTTCGAAGCCCCGGATGAACAGCGTTTTCCTTGCTTGCGTCTGGCCCGTCAAGCGGCTGAAGCGGGCGACAGCGCGCCGGCGATGTTGAATGCGGCCAATGAAGTGGCGGTGGCAGCGTTTCTCGATGGGCGGGTTCGCTACCTGGAAATCGCGAGTATCATCGAAGAAGTCTTGAGTCTTGAGCCGGTTGTTGCGCTGGATGATCTCGATGCGGTGTTTACCGCCGACGCAAAAGCCCGGATTCTGGCAGAGCAATGGCTGAGCCGGCACGGCCGATAGATTTTGCAACACAATGGCTACACGCGACACTGAACAGGATTGCGGAGAAAGTAGATGAGCGCGCTCTATATGATTGCCGGCACCCTGATCGCCTTGGGTGTGCTGGTCACCTTTCACGAATTCGGCCACTTCTGGGTCGCGCGACGCTGTGGCGTCAAGGTTCTGCGTTTCTCCGTAGGCTTTGGCATGCCCCTGCTGCGCTGGCACGACAAGCAAGGCACCGAGTTCGTGGTTGCCGCGATTCCGCTCGGTGGCTACGTCAAGATGCTCGATGAGCGCGAAGGCGAAGTCCCGTTCGAGCAGCTTGATCAGTCGTTCAATCGCAAGTCCGTGCGTCAGCGTATCGCTATTGTGGCCGCGGGTCCGATTGCCAACTTCCTGCTGGCCCTGGTGTTCTTCTGGGTGCTGGCGATGTTGGGCAGCGAGCAGGTGCGCCCGGTCATCGGTGCGGTCGAGTCCGGTAGTATCGCCGCCAAGGCTGGTCTGACGGCGGGTCAGGAGATTGTCGCAATTGATGGCGAGCCGACTTCGGGCTGGGCAGCGGTCAATTTGCAATTAGTGCGTCGTCTGGGTGAAAGCGGTTCACTGCAGTTATTGGTGCGTGAGCAGGGTTCTACGGCGGATTCGCCGCGCGAACTGGCGCTGGATCATTGGCTCAAGGGGGCCGACGAGCCGGATCCGATTCGTTCGTTGGGTATTCGTCCATGGCGCCCGGCCTTGCCGCCGGTGCTGGCTGAGCTCGATCCAAAAGGCCCGGCGCAAGCTGCTGGCCTGAAAACCGGCGACCGTCTGGTGTCGCTCGACGGTCTGGCGCTGAACGACTGGCAGCAAGTGGTCGATACCGTTCGTACGCGTCCTGATACCAAAATCATGCTGCGTGTCGAGCGTGATGGTGCTCAAATCGACGTCCCGGTGACGCTGGCGGCTCGCGGCGAAAGCAAGGCGCCAAGCGGTTATCTGGGCGCTGGCGTCAAAGCGATCGACTGGCCGCCGGAAATGATCCGCGAGGTCAGCTATGGGCCTTTGGCCGCGATTGGCGAGGGCGCTCGTCGCACTTGGACCATGAGCGTCCTGACCCTCGATTCGCTAAAGAAAATGCTGTTCGGCGAGCTCTCGGTAAAAAACTTGAGTGGACCGATAACCATTGCTAAAGTGGCGGGCGCTTCTGCCCAGTCGGGCGTCGCTGATTTCCTGAATTTCCTTGCTTATCTGAGTATTAGCCTGGGTGTTCTGAATTTGCTGCCCATTCCTGTACTGGATGGGGGGCATTTGTTGTTTTATCTGATCGAGTGGGCGCGTGGTCGTCCCTTGTCGGATCGGGTGCAAGGTTGGGGGATACAGATCGGTATCAGTTTGGTGGTCGGGGTGATGTTGCTTGCTCTGGTCAACGATCTGGGTCGACTGTAACGCTTCGCTGAATTGCGAATCTGCCGCATTTTGCGGCAGTTTGTTTATTGCCAGTTGGAATAAGAAAGGACTTCATGAAACGTCTGCTGCTAACTGCGGTTCTCACCGTATTGATGATCGCCGAAGTTCACGCCGAGTCCTTCACTATCTCTGATATTCGCGTCAATGGCCTCCAGCGGGTCTCCGCGGGTAGTGTCTTTGGTGCCTTGCCGTTGAACGTCGGCGAGCAGGCGGATGATCGTCGCCTGGTGGAATCCACTCGTGCGTTGTTCAAAACCGGTTTCTTTCAAGATATCCAGCTGGGCCGCGAAGGCAACGTTCTGGTAATCACGGTTGTCGAGCGCCCATCCGTCGCCAGTATCGAAATCGAAGGCAACAAGGCGATTTCCACTGAAGACCTGATGAAGGGCCTCAAGCAATCCGGTCTGGCCGAAGGCGAGATCTTCCAGCGTGCCACCCTCGAAGGCGTGCGTAACGAACTGCAGCGCCAGTACGTCGCGCAGGGCCGCTATTCGGCTACCGTCGATACCGAAGTGGTTTCGCAGCCGCGTAACCGTGTTGGTCTGAAAGTGAAGATCAACGAAGGCACCGTTGCCGCCATTCAGCACATCAACGTGGTGGGCAACACGGTTTTCCCTGAGGAAGACCTGACCGACCTGTTCGAACTGAAAACCACCAACTGGCTGTCGTTCTTCAAGAACGATGACAAGTACGCCCGTGAAAAGCTTTCCGGTGACCTGGAGCGTCTGCGTTCCTACTACCTGGACCGTGGCTATATCAACATGGATATCGCTTCGACCCAGGTGTCCATTACCCCGGACAAGAAACACGTCTACATCACCGTCAACGTGACCGAAGGCGAGAAGTACACCGTTCGTGACGTCAAACTCAGCGGTGACCTGAAAGTCCCTGAAGACCAGGTCAAATCGCTGTTGCTGGTGCAGAAGGGCCAGGTGTTCTCGCGCAAGCTGATGACCACCACCTCCGAACTGATCACCCGTCGTCTGGGCAACGAGGGTTACACCTTCGCCAACGTCAACGGCGTACCGCAACCGCACGATGACGACCACACTGTCGACATCCTGTTTGCTGTCGATCCAGGCAAGCGCGCTTACGTCAACCGCATCAACTTCCGTGGCAACACCAAGTCCGAGGACGAAGTGCTGCGTCGTGAAATGCGCCAGATGGAAGGCGGCTGGGCTTCGACCTACCTGATCGACCAATCCAAGACCCGTCTTGAGCGTCTGGGCTTCTTTAAAGAAGTCAACGTTGAAACTCCGGCCGTGCCGGGTGTCGACGACCAGGTCGACGTGAACTACGCGGTTGAAGAACAGGCTTCCGGTTCGATCACCGCCAGCGTCGGTTTCGCCCAGAGCGCCGGTCTGATCCTCGGTGGTTCGATCACCCAGAACAACTTCCTCGGTACCGGTAACCGTGTCAGCGTCGGTCTGACCCGAAGCGAATACCAGAGCCGCTACAACTTCGGTTACGTTGACCCGTACTGGACCGCCGATGGCGTGAGCCTGGGTTACAACGCGTTCTATCGCACCACTGACTACAAAGACCTCGACGTCGACGTAGCGAGCTATGCGGTAGACAGCCTGGGTGCCGGCGTCAACGTTGGCTACCCGATCAGCGAGACTTCGCGTCTGACCTTTGGTCTGTCCGCACAACAAGACAAGATCAAGACCGGTACTTATACCGTTGACGAGATTTTCGACTTCGTTAAGAAGGAAGGCGATCAATACCTGAACTTCAAGGCGTCGGCCGGCTGGTCCGAATCCACTTTGAACAAAGGCGTATTGCCGACCCGTGGCCGTTCCCAGAGCCTGACGCTGGAAACCACTATTCCAGGCAGCGACCTGTCGTTCTTCAAGCTTGATTACCGTGGCCAGTTGTTCCAGCCACTGAGCGAGAACTACACCATGCGTCTGCACACCGAATTGGGTTATGGCGACGGTTACGGTTCGACTGACGGCTTGCCGTTCTATGAAAACTACTATGCTGGTGGTTTCAACTCGGTTCGTGGCTTCAAGGACAGTACGCTGGGTCCGCGCAGTACGCCTAGCCGAGGTGCAGGTGTGACCGGCAACACCGGTACGCTTGCCGACCCGGATCAGGATCCGCTGCCGTTCGGCGGTAACGTGTTGATCCAGGGTGGTGTCGAGGTGTTGTTCCCGCTGCCGTTTGTCAAAGATCAGCGCTCCCTGCGTACTTCGGTATTCTGGGATGTCGGTAACGTGTTTGACTCCAAGTGCGAGAAGACTACCAACGCTACCGTCGGTTCGACTTCCAGCACTCAGTGCAACGATATCAGCCTCAGCAACATGGCGAGCTCCGTCGGTGTGGGTGTGACCTGGGTCACCGCACTGGGTCCTCTGAGCTTCGCGTTGGCCATGCCGATCAAGAAACCGGATGACGCTGAAACTCAAGTGTTCCAATTCTCCCTCGGCCAGACGTTCTAAGCGTCTGACCCAAGATAACGACAATGGATTTTGTAGGAGTGCATCGTGCGTAAGTTGACTCAATTGGTTCTCCTGGCCTCCTTGATGGTGGCAGGCCCGGCATTTGCCGACATGAAAATCGCTGTTCTGAACTATCAGATGGCGCTGCTGGAATCCGACGCGGCCAAGAAGTACGCCGTGGATGCCGAGAAGAAGTTCGGTCCGCAACTGACCAAACTGAAAACTCTGGAAAGCAGCGCCAAAGGCATTCAGGACCGTCTGATGGCCGGTGGCGACAAAATGCAGCAAGGCGAGCGTGAGCGTCTGGAGCTGGAATTCAAGCAAAAAGCCCGTGACTTCCAGTTCCAGTCCAAAGAGCTGAACGAAGCCAAAGCTGTTGCCGACCGCGAAATGCTCAAGCAACTGAAGCCGAAACTGGATAGCGCAGTGGAAGAAGTCATCAAGAAAGGTGGTTTTGACCTGGTGTTCGAGCGTGGCGCAGTAATTGATGTCAAGCCTCAGTACGACATCACGCGCCAGGTTATCGAGCGCATGAATCAGCTGAAGTAACCCATGACCGTGACTATCAAACTCGGCCAGTTGGCCGAGTTCCTCGGCGCCACCCTGCGTGGCGACCCGGAGAAGCAAATTACTGGGCTAGCCACTTTGCAAGAGGCTGGCCCAGCTCAGTTGAGCTTTCTGGCAAATCCTCAATACCGCAAATTCCTGGCAGGCTCGCAGGCAGCGGCGCTATTGCTCAAAGAAGCTGATGCTGAAGGCTTTGTCGGGAATGCGCTGGTGGTGCCGGATCCTTATCTGGCCTACGCACGTATTTCGCACTTGTTCGATCCCAAACCAAAGGCTGCGGCGGGTATCCACCCATCGGCAGTGATTGCGGACGACGCTGTGGTTGATCCAACCGCCAGCATCGGCCCGTTTGTGGTTATCGAAGCCGGTGCGCGGATCGCTGCTCAGGTGACCTTGGGCGCACATTGCTTTATCGGCGCGCGCAGTGAAATTGGTGAAGGCGGCTGGCTCGCGCCCCGCGTGACCCTGTATCACGACGTGCGCATCGGCAAACGTGTGGTGATTCAGTCCGGTGCGGTACTCGGTGGTGAAGGCTTCGGCTTTGCCAACGAGAAGGGTATCTGGCAGAAAATTGCCCAGATCGGTGGCGTGACCATCGGCGATGATGTCGAGATTGGCGTGAATACCGCCATCGACCGTGGTGCGCTGGCCGACACCGTTATCGGTAATGGTGTGAAGCTCGACAACCAGATCCAGATTGCGCACAACGTCCAGGTCGGTGATCACACCGCCATGGCCGCCTGTGTCGGCATTTCTGGCAGCACCAAGATTGGCAAGCATTGCATGCTCGCTGGCGGTGTCGGTCTGGTTGGCCACATTGATATTTGCGACAACGTTTTCCTCACCGGGATGACCATGGTGACTCACTCGATTACCGAGCCGGGTGCCTATTCTTCCGGTACAGCCATGCAACCGGCGGCCGAATGGCGCAAAAGCGCGGCCCGCATCCGTCAGCTCGATGACATCGCGCGACGTTTGAAACAGCTGGAAAAGCGCGTAGGGGAAGTGACCCCTGACGGCAATGCTTCATCAGATGGCTGATACCATTTCCATATCAAGTGTGCACAGCCTCTAGACTGCCTCCTTGATTTGCTAGAGGAGTGCGCGTCAGTCGCGCTCCCAATCTTTACATAGGCTTCCCCCCGAAATGATGGACATCAACGAGATTCGCGAATACCTGCCTCACCGTTACCCGTTCCTGCTGGTGGACCGGGTGGTGGAACTGGACACTGAAGGCAAGCGCATTCGCGCCTACAAGAATGTCAGCATCAATGAACCGTTCTTCAATGGTCACTTCCCGGCGCATCCAATCATGCCGGGCGTACTGATCATCGAAGCGATGGCTCAGGCTGCCGGGATCCTCGGTTTCAAAATGCTTGATGTGAAGCCTGCCGACGGCACGCTTTACTACTTCGTCGGTTCCGACAAGCTGCGCTTCCGTCAGCCTGTGTTGCCGGGCGACCAGTTGATCCTTGAAGCCAAGTTCATCAGCTGCAAGCGCCAGATCTGGAAGTTCGAATGCCAGGCTTCGGTGGACGGCAAGCCGGTCTGCTCGGCTGAAATCATCTGCGCGGAACGCAAGCTATGAGTTTGATTGACCCTCGCGCAATCATCGATCCGTCGGCCGTACTGGCTGACGGCGTCGAGGTCGGCCCGTGGTCGATCATCGGCGCAGGTGTGGAAATCGGCGAGGGTACCGTGATCGGGCCGCATGTAATCCTCAAAGGCCCGACGCGCATCGGCAAGCACAATCGCATCTACCAGTTTTCCTCGGTAGGCGAAGACACGCCGGATCTGAAGTACAAAGGTGAAGAAACCCGTCTGGTGATTGGTGACCACAACGTCATCCGCGAAGGCGTGACCATCCACCGTGGCACCGTTCAGGATCGCTCGGAAACCACGCTGGGCGATCACAACCTGATCATGGCCTATGCCCACATCGGTCACGACAGCGTTATCGGCAACCACTGCATTCTGGTCAACAACACCGCGTTGGCCGGCCATGTACACGTTGATGACTGGGCGATCCTCTCCGGTTTCACCCTCGTACATCAGTATTGCCACATCGGCGCCCACAGCTTTTCCGGCATGGGCACGGCGATCGGCAAGGACGTTCCGGCGTTCGTCACCGTGTTCGGCAACCCGGCCGAAGCGCGCAGCATGAACTTCGAGGGCATGCGCCGTCGTGGTTTCAGCGAAGACGCGATCCACACCTTGCGTCGCGCCTACAAAACCGTCTACCGCCAAGGCCTGACGGTCGAGCAGGCTCTAGCGGAGCTGGCAGAGCCGGCGGCGCAATTCCCGGAAGTTGCGATTTTCCGCGACTCGATCCAGTCGTCGACTCGCGGCATCACTCGCTGATCATGGCTAATTTGCGTATTGCGCTGGTGGCGGGTGAGGCTTCCGGTGACATTCTCGGCGCCGGTCTCATGCGCGCCCTCAAGGCGCAGCATCCGGCGGTCGAGTTCATCGGCGTCGGCGGGCCGCTGATGCAGGCTGAAGGCCTGACGTCGTACTTTCCCATGGAACGCTTGTCGGTCATGGGCCTGGTAGAAGTGCTCGGTCGCCTGCGCGAGTTGCTCAAGCGCCGCAAGGACCTGATCGCCACATTGATCGCCGAGAAGCCGGACGTGTTCATCGGCATCGATGCTCCGGATTTCAATCTCAACATCGAACTGAAGCTGCGTCAGGCCGGGATCAAGACCGTGCATTACGTCAGCCCGTCGGTGTGGGCGTGGCGGCAGAAACGCGTGCTGAAGATTCGCGAAGGCTGCGACCTGATGCTGACTCTGCTGCCGTTCGAAGCGAAATTCTACGAAGAGAAGGGCGTGCCGGTGCGGTTCGTCGGCCACACGCTGGCCGATACCATTCCGCTGGAGGCGGATCGCGCGGCGGCGCGTGCCGAGTTGGGCCTGCCCGACGGCCCGCTGGTGGCGTTGATGCCCGGCAGCCGTGGTGGCGAAGTGTCGCGTTTGGGTGGGCTTTTCCTCGACACCGCTGAACGATTGCGCGCCATGCGCCCAGGTGTGCGCTTTGTCATTCCGTGCGCCAATCCCGAACGCCGCGCGCAGCTTGAAGAGCTGCTCGCCGGCCGTGATCTGCCGGTGACCTTGCTCGACGGCAAATCCCATCTGGCCCTCGCCGCGTGTAACGCCGTGTTGATCGCTTCCGGCACTGCGACCCTCGAAGCGCTGCTGTACAAGCGCCCAATGGTAGTGGCTTACCGTCTGGCGCCGCTGACGTTCTGGATTCTCAAGCGCATGGTCAAGAGCCCGTACGTGTCTTTGCCGAACCTGCTCGCCCAGCGCTTGCTGGTGCCAGAATTGTTGCAGGATGATGCGACGGTCGAAGCGCTGGCGCAGACCCTGTCGCCGCTGATCGACGGTGGCGAAGAGCAGACCCGTGGCTTCGACGAGATCCACCGCACGCTGCGGCTGGACGCTTCCAATCAGGCGGCGGACGCCGTCCTTAACCTGATCGGTCAAACACGATGAGCAAGACAAGCATGCAGATGGGCCTGGATTTCACGCTGGTCGCCGAAGTCGAAGAACTGGTCGCCGGTGTCGATGAAGTTGGGCGCGGCCCGTTGTGCGGTGCCGTGGTGACGGCAGCGGTAATCCTCGATCCGAACCGGCCGATTCTCGGCCTCAACGACTCGAAGAAACTCACCGAAGCCAAGCGTGAAAAGCTCTACGACGAGATCATCGAGAAATCCCTGAGCTGGTGCATCGCCCGCGCAGAAGTCGAAGAAATCGACGAACTGAACATCCTTCACGCGACCATGCTCGCCATGCAGCGCGCGGTCGCCGGCCTGCATATTCAGCCGAAACTGGCGATGATCGACGGCAACCGCTGCCCACACTTGCCGATGCGCGCCGAAGCGGTGGTGCAGGGCGACGGCAAGGTGCCGGCCATTGCTGCCGCGTCGATTCTGGCCAAGGTCAGTCGTGACCGTGAAATGGCCGCATTCGAATTGATCTACCCGGGTTACGGCATCGGTGGCCATAAAGGCTACCCGACGCCCGTTCATCTGGAAGCGTTAGCGCGGCTCGGCCCTACGCCGATTCACCGGCGCTCGTTCGCCCCGGTGCGTCTGGCTTACGAAGCGCTGGAAGGCCTGACGCAGGTTTAGTCGCAAGGCTGATGTTTTGTTCGAGGCCCGGTACAATCCGGGCCTTGTTGTCTCTATGTAACTGGACAGGATCACTATGCCGGCTTCATTCGTTCATCTACGCCTGCACACTGAATACTCGCTGGTCGACGGGCTGGTGCGGATCAAGCCGTTGGTCAAGGCGCTGACCGCCATGAACATGCCGGCGGTCGCGGTCACCGACCAGAACAACATGTGTTCCCTGGTCAAATTCTATAAAAACACCATGGGCGCCGGCATCAAGCCGATCTGCGGCGCTGACCTGTGGCTGTCGAACAAAGACCCGGACGCTCCGCTGAGCCGGCTCAGCCTGTTGGTGATGAACGCCAAGGGCTATCGCAACCTCACCGAGTTGATCTCGCGCGGCTTCATCGAAGGCCAGCGCAACGGCATGATCATCATCGAGCGTGAGTGGGTCGCTGAAGCCAACGAAGGCCTGATCATGCTGTCCGCCGCCAAAGAGGGCGAGATCGGCATGGCCTTGATCAGTGGCAACCCGGCTGAAGCCGAGGCCCTGACGCGCGAGTGGATGACGGTGTTCCCGGATCGTTTCTATCTGGAGATCCAGCGCACCAACCGTCCCAACGATGAAGAGCAATTGCACGGCGCCGTGGCGCTGGCCGACAAACTCGGCGCGCCTTTGGTGGCGAGCAACGACGTGCGCTTCATCAAGCAGGAAGACTTCGCCGCCCACGAAACCCGCGTGTGCATCGGTGAGGGCCGCGCCCTCGACGACCCGCGCCGTTCGAAGAATTACAGCGATCAGCAATACCTGAAAAGCGCCGAGGAAATGATCGAGCTGTTCAGCGATATTCCCGATGCGATTGAAAATACCGTCGAGATCGCCAAGCGCTGCAACATTGAAGTGAAACTGGGCACGCACTTCCTGCCCAACTTCCCGATTCCCGATGGCATGACCATCGACGAATATTTCCGCAAAGTCTCCTTCGACGGTCTCGAAGAACGACTCGCGGTGCTGCTGCCCAAGGACACCACCGAAGACTACGAAGCCAAGCGTCAGGTCTATGTCGACCGCTTGAATTTCGAGCTGGATATCATCATCCAGATGGGCTTCCCCGGTTACTTCCTGATCGTTATGGACTTTATCCAGTGGGCCAAGAGCAACGGCGTACCGGTAGGTCCGGGCCGTGGTTCGGGTGCCGGTTCGCTGGTGGCTTACGTTCAAAAGATCACCGACCTCGACCCGCTGGAATACGACCTGCTGTTCGAACGTTTCCTTAACCCGGAACGGGTCTCGATGCCCGACTTCGACGTCGACTTCTGCATGGACGGTCGTGACCGCGTAATTGATTACGTGGCCGAGAAATACGGGCGCAACGCGGTAAGCCAGATCATCACCTTCGGTTCCATGGCCGCCAAGGCTGTGGTGCGCGACGTGGCGCGGGTGCAGGGCAAGTCCTACGGTTTGGCGGATCGTCTGTCGAAGATGATTCCGTTCGAAGTCGGCATGACCCTGGAAAAAGCCTACGAGCAGGAAGAAATCCTCCGTGACTTCATCAAGGTCGATGAAGAAGCCGCAGAAATATGGGAGATGGCGCGCAAGCTCGAAGGCGTTGTGCGTAACGTCGGTAAACACGCCGGTGGTGTGGTTATCGCGCCGACCAAGCTGACTGACTTCTCGCCGATCTATTGCGACGAGGCCGGTGACGGTCTGGTAACCCAGTTCGACAAGGACGACGTTGAAGCGGCCGGTCTGGTGAAGTTCGACTTCCTCGGTCTGCGGACGTTGACGGTGATCGACTGGGCGCTGAAGACCATCAACCGCGACCGCGCCAAGGTCGACGAGCCGCCGCTGGACATCGCGTTCATCCCGCTCGACGACAAACCGACGTACACGCTGCTGCAAAAAGCTGAAACCACCGCGGTATTCCAGCTTGAGTCGCGCGGCATGAAAGAGCTGATCAAAAAGCTCAAGCCCGACTGCCTGGAAGACTTGATCGCACTGGTGGCCCTGTTCCGTCCGGGCCCACTGCAATCGGGCATGGTTGATGACTTTATCAACCGTAAGCACGGTCGCGCCGAGCTGGCGTATCCGCACTCCGACTATCAATACGAAGGCCTCAAGCCAGTATTGGCGCCGACCTACGGCATCATCCTGTATCAGGAACAGGTGATGCAGATTGCTCAGGTCATGGCCGGTTACACCCTCGGCGGTGCGGACATGCTGCGTCGGGCTATGGGTAAGAAAAAACCCGAAGAAATGGCCAAGCAGCGCGGCGGTTTTATTGAGGGTTGCAAGACCAACAATATCGAAGCCGACCTTGCCGGTAACATTTTCGACCTGGTGGAAAAATTCGCCGGTTACGGCTTCAACAAGTCTCACTCGGCTGCTTACGGTCTGGTTTCATACCAGACCGCTTGGCTGAAGACCCACTACCCGGCGCCGTTCATGGCCGCGGTACTGTCGGCGGACATGCACAACACCGACAAGGTCGTGACCTTGATCGAAGAAATTCGCACCATGAAGCTGCGTCTCGACGCGCCGGATGTGAATACCTCGGAGTTCAAGTTCACGGTGAACGACGAAGGCCGCATCATTTATGGCCTCGGCGCGATCAAGGGTGTAGGCGAGGGGCCTGTCGAGGCGATCACTGAGGCGCGCGCGGACGGGCCGTTCAAGGATCTGTTCGATTTCTGCGCCCGCGTCGACCTCAAACGCATCAACAAACGCACCCTCGACGGTTTGATCCGCAGCGGTGCGCTGGATCGTCTCGGCCCGTACTTCCATGAAGAGCAAAAGGCTTATCAGTCCAACATCGACCGCAACCGTGCGGTGCTGCTGGCCGCGATGGAAGAAGCGATCAAATCCGCCGAGCAGACTGCGCGCACTCACGACAGCGGCCACGCCGACCTGTTTGGCGGCTTGTTCGTCGAGGAAGATGCCGACGTTTACGCGGTGCATCGCAAGGCCAAAGAGCTGACCCTCAAGGAACGCCTCAAGGGTGAAAAAGACACCCTGGGCCTGTACCTGACCGGTCACCCGATCGACGAATACGAAGGTGAGATCCGTCGTTTCGCCCGCCAGCGCATCATCGACCTGAAACCGGCCCGCGATACGCAGACTGTCGCCGGGATGATCATTGCGCTGCGGGTGATGAAGAACAAAAAGGGCGACAAGATGGGCTTCATCACCCTCGACGACCGCTCCGGGCGGATCGAGGCGTCGTTGTTTGCCGATGCGTTCCACTCCGCGCAGTCGTTGTTGCAGACCGACGCGATGGTGGTGGTTGAAGGCGAAGTCAGCAACGACGACTTCTCCGGCGGCCTGCGCCTGCGGGTCAAGCGCGTGATGAGCATGGAAGATGCGCGCACCAACCTTGCCGAGAGCCTGCGCCTGAAGCTGCAAACCCAGGACCTGAAGGGCGATCAGCTACGCTGGTTGGGTGATTTGCTCAAGCGTCATCGCGGCGCCTGCCCGGTGACCATGGAGTACACCAGCCCGGATGCGAAGACCTTGCTGCAGTTTGGCGAGACCTGGCGGATCGACCCGGCAGATGCGTTGATTCAAGCACTGCGTGACCAGTTCGGGCGAGACAACGTCTTCCTCCAATACCGTTGACCGGCGAGTGCCATCATTGCGCTCGCCCGCCACCTGAATTTTTAATCTCGACCTCAGCGCGCCTCTCCCTTAAGGTAGGGCGCGAATAGACAACCGGCCGACCCAAGCTCATTTGGGACACGACCCAAGACGGACGCCTATGAACCCGAATTTTCTAGATTTCGAACAGCCGATCGCCGACCTGCAAGCCAAGATCGAAGAGTTGCGCTTGGTCGGTAATGACAATTCGCTGAATATCGGCGATGAGATCTCCCGCCTGCAGGACAAGAGCAAAACGCTGACCGAAGACATCTTCGGCAAGCTGACCAGCTGGCAGATCGCACGCCTGGCGCGTCACCCGAAACGCCCGTACACCCTGGACTACATCCAGCACATCTTCACCGAGTTCGACGAACTGCACGGCGACCGTCACTTCTCTGACGACGCTGCGATCGTTGGCGGTATCGCCCGTCTGGACGACCAGCCGGTGATGATCATCGGTCACCAGAAGGGCCGTGAAGTGCGTGAGAAGGTGCGCCGCAACTTCGGCATGCCGCGTCCGGAAGGCTACCGCAAGGCTTGCCGTCTGATGGAGATGGCCGAGCGTTTCAAAATGCCGATCCTGACCTTCATCGACACCCCGGGTGCTTACCCTGGTATTGACGCTGAAGAGCGCAACCAGAGCGAAGCGATCGCCTGGAACCTGCGTGTGATGTCGCGCCTGAAAACCCCGATCATCGCCACCGTTATCGGTGAAGGTGGTTCCGGCGGTGCGTTGGCGATCGGTGTTTGCGATCAGTTGAACATGCTGCAGTACTCGACCTACGCGGTGATCTCGCCGGAAGGTTGCGCATCTATTCTGTGGAAAACCGCAGAAAAAGCGCCGGATGCTGCTGAAGCGATGGGCATCACCGCTGAACGTCTGAAAGGCCTAGGCATTGTCGACAAGGTGATTGGCGAGCCTCTGGGCGGCGCACACCGTGATCCGGCCACCGCGGCTGCCTCGATTCGTGCCGAGCTGAGCTCGCAACTGGCGATGCTGAAGACGTTCGATAACGAAGCGCTGCTCAAGCGCCGTTATGATCGACTGATGAGCTACGGCCTCTAAGTCGAACGCAGTACCCCTGTAGGAGCTGCCGAAGGCTGCGATCTTTCAAGATCAAAAGATCGCAGCCTTCGGCAGCTCCTACAGGATCTTTGAGAAGCGACCCTCTCTATGAATTCTTCGAAGAGTGATTTGCCGTCGCGGCTTCTGCTGAACCTTGAGCCTTGGCGCAATGCCGCTCATTGGCGTATCGCCTTCTCTGGTGGACTCGATTCCACTGTTCTTCTGCATCTGCTTGCCCATCTCGCAAAAACCGAATCCCTGCCCCCGCTAAGCGCTATTCATATCCATCACGGCCTCCAGGCTGCGGCTGATGCGTGGCCGCAACATTGTCAGTCCGTTTGCGATGCGTTGGGTGTGCCGTTGTTGATCGAGCGCGTGAAGGTGCAACCGGGCGCGAGTCTGGAGCGAGCAGCACGGGATGCGCGTTATGCGGTGTTCAGTTCGCTGACGCAGACCAATAATGTGTTGCTGACCGGTCAGCATCGCGATGATCAGGCGGAAACGCTGTTGTTCCGGTTATTGCGCGGTGCGGGTGTGCGCGGATTGTCCGGGATGCCCGCGCAGCGGCCGGTGGGAAAGGGCACTCTGATTCGTCCGTTGCTGGATATTTCTCGGGCCGAGCTGGAAGAGTATGCGCAGGCTCATCAATTGCGCTGGATCGAAGACCCGTCCAATCAGGATCGGCAATTCTCGCGCAACTATCTGCGCCATCAGGTCATGCCGCTGCTGACCGCTCGCTGGCCGCAAGCGCAGGCAAGCATGGCCCGCAGCGCCGTCCATCTGCGGGAGGCGCAGGGGCTGCTCGATGAATTGGCGCAGATCGATCTGTCGCAAGCGAGCACCTCCCATGTTTTCGAGTGGCTGGGCTTACCGTCGCTGGAACTGGCGCCGCTCGCGGCACTGTCTGCCGCCCGGCAACGAAACGCGATCAGCCATTGGCTCGAACCCTTCACGCAACTGCCCGACAGCGACCATTGGTCGGGTTGGACGGATCTGTGCAAAGCCGCTCCCGATGCATCACCCGTCTGGCGGCTGGCTGAGGGCGAGTTGCACCGTAGCGCCGGTCGTGTGTGGTGGCTGAGCGGTAACTGGTTGCGCGCGCCGGTGATCGGCGCCGACTGGCAAGTGCCATCGTCAGCGCTACGCTTGGCCGATAACGGCCGTGTCATGTTCAGCGGGCAGACGCCTTGCGGGCCATTGCGCATCGCCTATCGTCAGGGTGGCGAAGTGATGCATCTGGCGGATCGCGGTCATCGTGATCTCAAGCGCCTGCTCAACGAGCGCGCGGTACCGGGCTTCGTGCGTGGCAGATTGCCGCTGCTGTTTCGCGGCGACAAACTGCTCGCGGTGGCGAACCTGCCGGGGCTTGATGGCAATGGGCAAGACGGCTGGCAATTGCATTGGCAGCCAACAGACGAAGATCAAGGTTTGAGCTGAAAGGAGCATTCCGGTAGACTACGCTCCCTTCTTGATACAACTTCTGTGGATTCGCCTGAATTGCAGGAGTTGCCGATTACCAAGCAGTCTTTGCTGGGCGATTCCAAAAAATGTGTAGCGAGCAACGTACCGGTGTTTCATCTGCCGGTCTGTCCCAACGCGGCGGTTTTTTTGAAAGGTGCACTGTGATTAATGCAGGTGATCGGGGGCTTCGGCCTTCCTTCGCTTTCCCCGGCGGCTCGGACCGCTTTAACGCAGACTTCTAGGGTTTTTCATGACGCGCTACATATTCGTCACGGGCGGTGTTGTTTCTTCTTTGGGGAAAGGCATTGCATCGGCTTCATTGGCAGCCATCCTGGAGGCGCGGGGACTTAAGGTCACCATGCTCAAGCTGGATCCGTACATCAACGTTGACCCGGGCACCATGAGCCCGTTCCAGCACGGCGAAGTGTTCGTCACCCACGACGGCGCCGAGACCGACCTGGACCTGGGCCACTACGAGCGGTTCATCCGCACGACCATGACCCAGAACAACAACTTCACCACTGGCCGTGTCTACGAACACGTGCTGCGCAAAGAGCGCCGTGGTGACTACCTGGGTGCAACCATCCAGGTGATTCCGCACATCACCGACGAAATCAAGCGCCGCATCATCAAGGGTGCTGGCGACGCTGACGTGGCCATGGTCGAAATCGGTGGCACCGTCGGTGACATCGAGTCGCAACCGTTCCTCGAAGCCATCCGTCAACTGCGTTTCGAAGTCGGCGCCAAGCGCGCGATGTTGATGCACCTGACTCTGGTGCCGTACATCGCCACTGCCGGCGAGACCAAAACCAAGCCAACCCAGCACTCGGTGAAAGAACTGCGTTCGATCGGCCTGCAGCCAGACGTACTGGTGTGCCGTTCCGATCACCCGATCGACATCTCGTCGCGTCGCAAGATCGCTCAGTTCACCAACGTTGAAGAACGTGCGGTGATCGCGCTGGAAGACGCCGACACCATCTACAAGATCCCGGGCATCCTGCACTCGCAGGGTCTGGACGATTTCGTTGTTGAGCGTTTCGGTCTGCAGTGCGGCAGCGCTGATCTGTCCGAGTGGGAAGCGGTGGTTGACGCAAAGCTGAACCCGGAACACGAAGTGACCATCGCCATGGTCGGCAAGTACATGGAATTGCTGGACGCCTACAAGTCGCTGATCGAAGCGATGAGCCATGCCGGCATCAGCAACCGCACCAAGGTCAACCTGCGTTACATCGATTCCGAAGACATCGAAAACCAGGGCACTGCGCTGCTCGAAGGTGTCGACGCGATCCTCGTACCGGGTGGTTTCGGTCTGCGTGGCGTGGAAGGCAAGATCACTGCCGTGCAGTACGCTCGTGAAAACAAGGTTCCATACCTGGGCATCTGCCTGGGCATGCAAGTGGCAGTCATCGAGTTCGCCCGAAACGTGATGGGCTGGAAAGACGCCAACTCCACCGAGTTCGACCGCGCCAGCGGCCACCCGGTTGTCGGTCTGATCACCGAATGGGAAGACGCCACCGGCGCCGTTGAAGTGCGTACCGAAGCGTCCGATCTGGGCGGCACCATGCGCCTCGGCGCTCAGGAGTGCCTGCTCGAAACCGGCTCCAAGGTGCACGATTGCTACGGCAAGGACGTGATCGTTGAACGTCACCGTCACCGTTACGAAGTGAACAACAACCTGCTGCCACAAATCATCGAAGCCGGCCTGAAGATTTCCGGTCGCTCCGCTGACGCAGCCTTGGTTGAAGTGGTTGAAGCAGCGGATCATCCATGGTTCGTCGCTTGCCAGTTCCACCCTGAGTTCACCTCGACACCGCGCGATGGCCACCCGCTGTTCAGCGGTTTCGTCAAAGCTGCGTTGGCTCAACACCAGAAGAAGGCGTAACCCGATGGCACAGAAGATCATCCGCGTCGGCGACATCGAGATTGCCAACGACAAACCCATGGTGCTGTTCGGCGGCATGAACGTGCTGGAAAGCCGTGACATGGCCATGCAGGTTTGCGAAGAGTACGTGAAGGTCACCGAAAAACTCGGTATCCCATACGTGTTCAAGGCCAGTTTCGACAAGGCCAACCGGTCTTCTGTGCATTCGTATCGTGGCCCTGGCCTGGAAGAAGGCATGCGCATCTTCCAGGACATCAAACAAGCCTTCGGCGTACCGGTCATCACCGACGTCCACGAGCCTGATCAGGCCGCGGTCGTCGCTGAGGTCTGCGACATCATTCAGCTGCCGGCCTTCCTGTCGCGCCAGACCGATCTGGTCGTCGCGATGGCCAAGACCAACGCAGTGATCAACATCAAGAAAGCCCAGTTCCTCGCGCCTCAGGAAATGAAACACATCCTGAGCAAGTGCGTGGAAGCGGGTAACGACCAACTGATCCTCTGCGAGCGTGGTTCGAGCTTCGGCTACAACAACCTCGTGGTCGACATGCTCGGCTTCGGCATCATGAAGCAGTTCGAGTACCCGGTTTTCTTCGACGTGACCCACGCGCTGCAAATGCCTGGCGGTCGTTCCGACTCCGCTGGCGGTCGCCGTGCGCAGGTTCTGGATTTGGCCAAGGCGGGCATGAGCCAGTCGCTGGCGGGTCTGTTCCTCGAAGCGCATCCGGATCCGGACAACGCCAAATGCGACGGCCCTTGCGCCTTGCGTCTGGACAAACTGGAGCCATTTCTGGCCCAGCTCAAAGCTTTGGACGAACTGGTGAAGAGTTTTCCGACGGTAGAAACCGCGTAACACTCAATTCTCCGGTAAAGTACCGCACGATTTGTCGCACATGCCCTCGGGCATGTGCGTTGTCGTCTGCAAGCTGCCCGCTGCACACCACTTGCCGACGGTAAAAAGATTTCCTCTAGCTGCGTCGTTTTCGTCAACTTTGGAGTGTTTACAACAATGGCAAAAATCGTCGACATCAAAGGTCGTGAAGTTCTCGACTCCCGTGGCAATCCCACCGTGGAAGCGGACGTGCTTCTCGACAACGGCATCATCGGCAGCGCTTGCGCGCCGTCCGGTGCATCCACTGGCTCGCGTGAAGCGCTCGAGCTGCGTGATGGCGACAAGAGCCGTTATCTGGGCAAAGGCGTACTGAAAGCAGTCGCCAACATCAACGGCCCGATCCGCGATCTGCTGCTGGGCACCGACCCAAGCGACCAGAAAGCGCTGGATCACGCGATGATCAAGCTCGACGGTACCGAAAACAAAGCGACCCTGGGCGCCAACGCCATCCTCGCCGTATCCCTGGCTGCGGCCAAGGCTGCTGCACAGGATCAGGACCTGCCGCTGTACGCACACATCGCCAACCTCAACGGCACGCCGGGTGTTTACTCGATGCCGGTACCGATGATGAACATCATCAACGGTGGCGAGCACGCCGATAACAACGTCGACATCCAGGAATTCATGGTGCAGCCGGTTGGCGCCAAGTCTTTCTCGGAAGGTCTGCGCATGGGCACCGAGATTTTCCATCACTTGAAAGCTGTGCTGAAGGCCCGTGGCCTGAGCACTGCCGTTGGCGACGAAGGCGGTTTTGCACCGAACCTGGCCTCCAACGAAGACGCTCTGAAAGTGATCTCCGAAGCTGTTGCCAACGCTGGTTACAAGCTGGGCACCGACGTGACCCTGGCGCTGGACTGCGCGGCGAGCGAATTCTACGAAGACGGCAAGTACAACCTGTCCGGCGAAGGCCAGGTGTTCACCGCTGAAGGTTTCGCCGACTACCTGAAAGGTCTGACCGAGCGTTACCCGATCATCTCGATCGAAGACGGTCTGGACGAGTCCGACTGGGCTGGCTGGAAGATCCTCACCGACAAGATCGGCGAGAAGGTGCAACTGGTAGGCGACGACCTGTTCGTCACCAACACCAAGATCCTGAAAGAGGGCATCGATAAAAACATCGCCAACTCGATCCTGATCAAGTTCAACCAGATCGGCACCCTGACCGAAACCCTTGAAGCCATCCAGATGGCCAAGGCTGCCGGTTACACCGCAGTGATCTCGCACCGTTCCGGCGAAACCGAAGATTCGACCATTGCCGACCTGGCTGTGGGCACCTCGGCTGGCCAGATCAAGACCGGTTCGCTGTGCCGTTCCGACCGCGTTTCCAAGTACAACCAACTGCTGCGTATCGAAGAGCAGCTGAATGGCAAAGCCAAGTACAACGGTCGCAGCGAGTTCCGCGGCTGAGTACCAACTGATAAAAGGACAGCGGATTGTGTCGAAAAAGTCGTGACAGCGATGGATTTGCCACTAATCTGATGCCTTGACAGCACAAGCCTGGATCTTTCCAGGCTTCGTGCTATCAGATGCTTCAAAGTTTTGGCGTGGCTGTCTTTTTTCACTGGATACCTGATATTCGATGCGCAGTCCTTACTGGTTGTTTCTCGTTCTGCTCTTGCTGCTGGCCGGTCTGCAGTACCGCCTGTGGGTGGGCAATGGCAGTCTGGCGCAGGTCGCCGAGCTGAATCAGCAGATTGCTGATCAACATGCCGAGAACGAGGGTTTGCTGGAGCGCAACCGAGTGATGGACGCTGAAGTCAGCGAGTTGAAAAAGGGCATGGAGACCGTTGAAGAACGGGCTCGTCACGAGCTGGGCATGGTCAAGGACGGCGAAACCCTTTACCAGTTGGCCCAATGATCAATTCCCTGCCGGCCTTCTGGGCCGTGATTCCTGCCGCGGGCGTCGGTGCCCGAATGGCCGCGGACCGTCCCAAGCAATACCTGCAACTGGGCGGGCGCACAATTCTCGAACACAGCCTCGGCTGTTTCCTCGATCACCCAAGCCTCAAGGGTTTGGTGGTCAGTCTTGCTGTTGATGATCCTTATTGGCCGAATCTGGCGTGCGCTGGCAACTCGCGAATTCAGCGCGTCGAGGGTGGCACCGAGCGTTCTGGCTCGGTGCTCAATGCCTTGCTGCATTTGCATGCGCAAGGTGCCGATGATGAGGATTGGGTGCTGGTGCACGATGCGGCACGGCCCAACCTGAGCCGCGAAGATCTCGACAAGTTACTCGATGAACTGGCGGACGATCCGGTAGGCGGATTGCTTGCGGTGCCTGCGCGCGACACCTTGAAACGGGTCGACAAGCATGGCCGTGTAGTGGAAACCGTCGATCGAAGTGTGATCTGGCAGGCGTATACACCGCAGATGTTTCGCCTCGGCGCGTTGCATCGGGCATTGGCGGACAGTCTGGTTGCGGATGCCGTGATTACTGACGAAGCGTCGGCGATGGAGTGGGCGGGGCTGAAGCCGCGACTGATCGAAGGGCGCGCGGATAACCTCAAGGTTACCCGGCCGGAAGATCTCGAATGGTTGCGCCAGCGTTGGGCTAACCGTCGCTAAAAGATCAAAAGATCGCAGCCTTCGGCAGCTCCTACATGGGTTCGCATGCCTTTGTAGGAGCTGCCGAAGGCTGCGATCTTTTGCTTTTCAACCTCGATATTCCGGCCGCTCAGCCAATCCCTCCTTCAAAAAATCCACCAACTTGCGCACCTTCGGCGACAAATGCCGTTGCTGCGGATACAGCGCCCACACTGCCGTATTCGGCGGCTGATGCGTCTCCAGCAACGAAATCAACGCGCCACTGTGCAGATGCTCCAGCACGTAATAATCCGGCAACTGACACAGCCCGACCCCCTGCAACGCTGCATCCAGCACTGCTTGCCCACTGTTGCAGCGCCAGTTTCCCTGCACTCGCTGAGAAAATTCCCGACCGTTCTGTTCGAGTTGCCAGATATCCGAGCTGCCGATCAGGCAATTATGCCGACTCAGTTCCGACAAACTGTGTGGGCGACCGTACCGCTCAAGGTAGGACGGTGACGCACACAGGTACATGCGCCGGGGTGCCAGTCGTGCTGCGACCAATCGCGAATCCTGTAACCGACCCAACCGAATCGCCAGATCCAGCCCTTCATGCACCAGATCAAGTTGGCGATTGCTCAGCTCGATATCAATACGCAACTGCGGATACAGCCCCATAAACCGCGTCACCAGCGGCACGATAAAGCGTTCGCCGTATGCCACCGCGCAGGTCATGCGCAGCATGCCTTTCGGTTCACTGGTCAAATCGCCGACCGCACGCAACGCCTCCTCGCGACCATCCTGCAAACGTTGGCAATGTTGCAGAAAAGTCTGCCCGGCCTCGGTCAGCGTCACCCGCCGAGTACTGCGATAGAGCAGGCGCGTCTGCAAGCGCTCTTCCAGTCGTACGATTTGTCGACTGACGTGCGAGGAAGAAACCCCAAGGCGTTCAGCGGCTGCGGTGAACTGGCTGCATTCAGCCACGGCAACAAATTCGTCGATGCCTTCCCAGCGGTTTTCGGACATTGGATTATCCCTGTACGGCAATAATATTTTGCATTTGTCCGGATTATTCATCAGTCAGCGCTGAACTACACTGGCTGTCTGGTTTTTTTTTATTCAATGGATTCACTGGAGAGTCAGCATGATCAAGTCGCGCGCCGCCGTTGCCTTCGAGGCCAAGAAGCCGCTGGAAATCGTAGAAGTCGATGTCGCCATGCCCAAGGCCGGTGAAGTATTGCTGCGCGTCGTCGCTTCCGGTGTTTGCCACACTGACGCCTACACCCTGTCCGGCGCTGATCCGGAAGGTATCTTTCCGTCGATCCTCGGTCACGAAGGCGGCGCTATCGTTGAAGCCATCGGTGAAGGCGTAACCTCGGTTGCCGTTGGCGACCACGTCATTCCGCTGTACACCCCGGAATGTGGCCAGTGCAAATTCTGTAAGTCGGGCAAGACCAACCTGTGTCAGGCGATTCGCGCGACTCAGGGCAAAGGCTTGATGCCGGACGGCACTTCGCGTTTTTCCTACAAGGGCGAAACGATTTTCCACTACATGGGTACGTCGACATTCTCGGAATACACCGTGTTGCCGGAAATCTCCGTAGCGAAGATCTCCAAAGATGCGCCGCTCGAGAAGGTTTGCCTGCTGGGTTGCGGCGTGACCACCGGTATCGGTGCTGTGCTCAACACCGCCAAGGTCAAACCGGGTGACACCGTGGCCATCTTCGGTCTGGGTGGCATCGGTCTTTCTGCGGTGATCGGCGCTGTTAAAGCCAAGGCTGCGCGCATCATTGCCATCGACATCAACCCGGCCAAGTTCGAAATCGCCAAGCAACTCGGTGCCACCGATTGCGTGAACCCGAAAGATTTCGATCGTCCGATCCAGGAAGTGATCGTCGACATGACCGATGGCGGCGTCGACTTCTCCTTCGAATGCATCGGCAATGTGCAACTGATGCGCGCCGCCCTTGAGTGCTGCCACAAGGGCTGGGGCGAGTCGGTGATCATCGGTGTCGCCGGTGCCGGTCAGGAAATCTCTACCCGTCCGTTCCAGTTGGTCACCGGTCGCGTCTGGCGCGGTTCGGCATTCGGCGGCGTTCGTGGTCGCACCGAGTTGCCAAGCTACGTCGACATGGCTCAGAGCGGCGAGATTCCGCTGGATACTTTCATCACCCACACCATGGGCCTGGAAGACATCAACAAGGCGTTCGACCTGATGCACGAAGGCAAAAGCATCCGTACTGTCATTCATTTCTAAAAGCAGCGGCAAGTTACAAGCTTCAAGCTGCAAGTAACTGCGCTTTTGCCTGTCCTTGACGCTCGAAGCTTGCCACTTGCGGCTGGGAGAATCCCCATGAATCTGGAAAACATCTCCTGTCAGAAAAGTTTTGGCGGCTGGCACAAGCGCTATCGCCATCGCTCCGACGTGCTCGGTTGCGACATGGTGTTTGCTGTGTACCTGCCACCGCAGGCGGAGCAGGGCGGAAAACTGCCGGTGCTGTACTGGCTGTCGGGCCTGACCTGCACCGATGAAAATTTCATGCAGAAGGCTGGCGCGATGCGCATGGCCGCCGAACTGGGTTTGATCATCGTCGCCCCGGACACTAGCCCGCGTGGGCCGGATGTACCGGGCGATCCGGATGGCGCATGGGATTTCGGCCTTGGCGCCGGCTTCTATCTGAATGCCACGCAGGAACCTTGGTCGCGTCACTATCGGATGCATGACTATGTTGTGCAGGAATTGCCCTCACTGGTTGAAGCGCATTTCCCCGCATCCGACAAACGCAGCATCAGCGGCCACTCCATGGGCGGCCACGGCGCATTGGTCTGCGCATTGCGCAACCCGGGTCGCTATCAATCGGTGTCGGCGTTCTCACCCATCAACAACCCGATGGATTGCCCGTGGGGGCAAAAAGCCTTTTCCCGCTTCCTGGGCGAAGACCGTTCCAAGTGGAAGGAGTGGGATGCCTGCGCGCTGATCGCAGAGGCGGATGAAAAACTCCCGCTGTTGGTCGATCAAGGTGACCGCGATGACTTCCTCGCCACCCAGCTCAAACCCGAAGCCCTGCAACAAGCAGCAAAACAGGCGGGCCATCCGCTGACGTTGCGCCTGCAACCGGGCTACGACCACAGCTATTTCTTCATCGCAAGCTTCATAGACGACCACTTGCAGCATCACGCACGCGCCCTTAAGGCCTAATGCAGGTAGAATCACGCCCTGACAAAAATCGGGGCGTTTTTTTTATGCGTATTGGCCACGGCTATGATGTGCATCGTTTCGCTGAAGGCGATTTCATTACTCTGGGCGGCGTGCGCATTGCACACAGCTTCGGGCTGCTCGCTCATTCCGACGGTGACGTCCTGCTGCACGCCTTGAGCGATGCCTTGCTCGGTGCCGCGGCGCTGGGTGATATCGGCAAACACTTCCCGGACACCGACCCGCAATTCAAGGGCGCCGACAGCCGTGCGCTGCTGCGGCATGTGGTCGCGCTGATCCACGCCAAAGGCTGGAAAGTCGGCAACGTCGACAACACCATCGTTGCCCAGGCGCCGAAAATGGCCCCGCATATCGAATCGATGCGCGCGCTGATCGCGGCGGATCTTCAAGTTGAGTTGGATCAAGTGAACGTGAAAGCTACCACCACCGAAAAGCTTGGCTTTGTCGGTCGCGAAGAAGGCATCGCCGTGCACTCCGTTGCCTTGTTGCTGCGCGCATGAACGAACTGCAATTGCTCGGCCCGCGCGCCTATGGCGACGCCCTCGGCAGCGCGGTGCTGAAAGCCATCGCTGAAGATTTTCAGGTCGATGAAGTGCTCGACATCCCGTTCAGCGGCGATGGCGAACACCTGTGGATCTGGGTCGAGAAACGCGGCCTCAACACTGAAGAAGCCGCACGGCGTATCGCCAAGGCTGCCGGCGTGCCGCTGCGTACCGTCAGCTATGCCGGTCTCAAGGATCGTCAGGCGCTGACCCGCCAGTGGTTCAGCGTGCAACTGCCGGGCAAGGCCGATCCGGATCTGTCGGCGGCGGAAAACGATACGCTGAAGATCCTCAAGACCACTCGCCACAAACGCAAGCTGCAACGCGGTGCGCATTCGGCCAATGGTTTCACCTTGCGCCTGACTCAGTTCACTGGTGATAAAGACGCGATTGAACAACGTCTGCAACTGATCGCCCAGCAAGGCATCCCCAATTATTTCGGCGCCCAGCGTTTCGGCCATGACGGCGGCAACGTCGTTGATGCGCGTGCGTGGGCGGCGCGCAAGGCCTTGCCGGAGCAGCGCAATGTGCGTTCGCGTCTGCTGTCGACGGCGCGCAGCTTTCTGTTCAACAAAGTGCTGGCGGCGCGTGTGGCTGATGGCACTTGGCAAAAAGCTCAGATTGGCGATCTGCTGGCGTTCACCGACAGCCGCAGCTTTTTCCCGGCCGGTGAAGCTGAATGCAGCGACCCGCGCCTGGCGATTCTCGATCTGCACCCGACCGGCCCGCAGTGGGGCGAAGGTGACTCGCCGACCGCAGGCGTTGTCCATGAACTGGAGCAGGGGATCGCTGCCGATGAAGCAGAGCTGCGCGATTGGTTGGTTCATGCCGGCATGAGCCACGAACGTCGCATCCTGCGGCTGCCCATTGGCGGGTTGACGTGGCATTATCCCCAGCCTGACATTCTGCAACTGGAATTCGTCCTCCCGGCCGGATGCTTCGCCACCGTATTGGTGCGCGAACTCGTTGATCTGGTGCCGGTGGGGCAGACGGACAGCCCATGCGTATTCTGATTTCTAACGATGATGGGGTAACCGCACCCGGTCTCGCCGCGCTTTATGCTGCGCTGGCGGATTACACCGAATGCGTGGTTATCGCCCCGGAGCAGGACAAAAGCGGCGCCAGCAGTTCGCTGACGCTCGACCGTCCGCTGCACCCGCAATACCTGGCCAACGGCTTTATCAGCCTCAACGGCACCCCGACCGACTGCGTGCACCTGGGCCTTAATGGCTTGCTGGAGCGCCAGCCAGACATGGTGGTGTCGGGCATCAATCTCGGCGCCAATCTGGGTGACGACGTTTTGTATTCCGGGACAGTGGCGGCAGCTCTTGAAGGACGCTTCCTGGAGCGTCCGTCGTTTGCCTTCTCGCTGGTCTCGCGCCAGGTGGATAATCTGCCGACAGCGGCCTACTTTGCGCGCAAACTGGTCGAGGCCCATGCCGGGCTCGACCTGCCGCCGCGCACGGTGCTCAACGTGAACATTCCGAACCTGCCGATCGACCATATTCGCGGTATCCAGCTGACCCGCCTCGGTCATCGCGCCCGGGCGGCGGCACCGATGAAAGTGGTCGATCCACGTGGCAAGGCCGGCTACTGGATTGCCGCTGCTGGCGACGCCGAAGACGGCGGCCCGGGCACGGACTTCCATGCGGTGATGCAGGGTTACGTTTCCATCACCCCGTTGCAGCTCGATCGCACCTTCAACGATGCTTTCCGAAGCCTCGACGGCTGGCTCGAGGGACTGCGCTGATGGCTCGCGAACACGAAGACCGACTGCGCAGCGGCATCGGCATGACCTCCCAGCGTACCCGCGAGCGCCTGATCCAGCGGCTGTACGAAGAGGGTGTGTCCAACGCCAAGGTGCTGGAAGTGATCCGGCGGACTCCGCGCCACTTGTTCGTCGACGAAGCGCTGGCGCACCGTGCCTATGAAGACACGGCGCTGCCGATCGGCCATAACCAGACGATTTCCCAGCCTTATATGGTGGCGCGCATGAGCGAGCTGCTGCTGGAGGCGGGGCCGCTGGATAAGGTGATGGAGATCGGCACCGGTTCCGGTTACCAGACAGCGGTGTTGTCACAGCTGGTCGAGCGGGTGTTTTCGGTCGAGCGCATCAAGGTCCTGCAGGATCGCGCCAAGGAGCGTCTGGTCGAACTGAACCTGCGCAACGTGGTGTTCCGCTGGGGCGATGGCTGGGAAGGCTGGCCGGCGCTGGCGCCTTACAACGGCATTATTGTCACCGCCGTGGCCACCGACGTACCGCAAGCCCTGCTCGATCAACTGGCACCTGGCGGCCGACTGGTCATACCGGTCGGCTCCGGAGAAGTGCAACAACTGATGCTGATCGTGCGTGAAGAAAACGGCTTTTCCCGACACGTTCTCGGCGCTGTTCGATTCGTGCCTTTGCTCAACGGGCCACTGGCCTGAGCATTTATATAAAGGTGCTGAATTCCTTTCGTTCGCTCGGGTCTTACTCCGGCAGCGATTGTTTAAACGCAGCAGAGTGGCAACTTGCAAACGTGTGCGCGAAGCGATTTCGCTTCATTAAAGGTAAAGCTGTTTCGGCCCGTTATACTTGCGACACCTCATGCCGACATCCGGCATTCCAATTTTTCAGCCACCACAAAGGGAGCGGCGGGTGAGTCTCACAGTCATTGCGCAGCGTATGGGTAACACGAGCTTTCAGCGCCTGGTGACTGGCCTTGTCTTGAGCACCTTGCTGGTGGGTTGCTCCAGCACCAAATCGAACAATGTTCGTGTGGTCGATCGCAACAATGCGGTGGCGCAGCGTCCTACCGTGACGACCGGACAGTACGTAGTCCGTCCGGGCGATACGATGTTTTCGATCGCTTTCCGCTACGGCTGGGACTACAAAGCCCTCGCGGCCCGGAACAATATTCCTACGCCGTATACGATCCATCCGGGTCAGACAATTCGCTTCGATGGTCGCACCGGTTCAACATCGACCGCTGTGGTGAGCAACGCCAGTTCCTCGCCTTCTTCGTCGAGTAAAACCACGGTAATCCGGCGCCAGGCGAATGGCACGACGACCACTACAACCACCGGTTCTACTGGGGCTGCACCGTCCGTCGCCAACAAGTCGGCCCCCGCGCCACTGCCTCCTGCCGGCCCAGCCCCGACCGGCTGGGGATGGCCATCTAATGGCATTCTGATTGGTAAATTCTCTTCAAACGGTAGTTTGAATAAAGGAATTGATATCGCCGGGGATTTGGGACAGCCTGTTTTAGCTGCGTCTGATGGGACGGTGGTTTACGCCGGGAGTGGCTTAAGGGGCTACGGCGAATTAGTCATCATCAAACACAGCGAAACCTACGTCAGTGCCTACGGCCATAACCGCAGGCTGTTGGTTCGGGAGGGACAGCAGGTCAAGGTCGGACAGACAATTGCCGAAATGGGGTCAACGGGTACAGACCGGGTGAAACTGCATTTTGAGATTCGCCGCCAAGGTAAACCTGTAGATCCACTGCAGTTCCTGCCAAGACGTTGATTTGTAAGCCAGCCTGTTCCGTCACGTAGAGGGGACAGGCTCCAGCGCTGCCAAGGATAAAGGCGTCGCTTGAGCTTGGGGTCGAACTCACCAAAGGACTATAACAATGGCTCTCAGTAAAGAAGTGCCGGAGTTTGACATCGACGATGAGGTTCTCCTTATGGAGGCCGGCATCGATTCGGAATCTTCGATGTCGAATGATGAAGGGGCTGCTCCACCTTCCGTTCGTTCCAAATCCAAACACTCCGCTTCACTTAAACAACACAAGTACATCGATTACACGCGTGCACTTGATGCCACGCAGTTGTATCTCAACGAAATCGGCTTTTCCCCACTGCTCTCCCCGGAGGAAGAAGTTCATTTTGCGCGCTTGTCGCAAAGTGGCGACCCCGCCGGGCGCAAGCGCATGATTGAAAGTAACCTGCGGCTGGTGGTGAAAATCGCCCGGCGTTACGTCAATCGGGGGCTGTCGCTGCTGGATCTGATCGAAGAGGGCAACCTCGGACTGATCCGCGCGGTGGAAAAGTTCGACCCTGAACGCGGCTTCCGCTTCTCGACCTACGCGACCTGGTGGATTCGTCAGACCATCGAGCGCGCGATCATGAATCAGACCCGGACCATCCGGTTGCCGATTCATGTGGTCAAGGAACTCAACGTGTACCTGCGGGCTGCACGGGAGCTGACGCAAAAGCTCGACCACGAACCTTCACCCGAAGAAATCGCCAACCTGCTGGAAAAACCGGTGGGCGAGGTCAAGCGCATGCTGGGCCTGAATGAACGGGTTTCTTCGGTCGACGTCTCGCTGGGTCCGGATTCGGATAAAACCCTGCTGGACACCCTCACTGACGATCGTCCTACCGATCCGTGCGAACTGCTGCAGGATGACGATCTGTCGCAGAGCATCGATCAATGGCTCTCCGAGCTGACCGACAAGCAGCGCGAGGTGGTGATTCGCCGCTTCGGCCTGCGCGGGCACGAGAGCAGTACGCTGGAAGATGTAGGCCTGGAAATCGGCTTGACCCGGGAACGGGTGCGGCAGATCCAGGTGGAAGGCCTCAAGCGCCTTCGTGAGATCCTTGAAAAGAATGGCCTGTCGAGCGAGTCGCTGTTTCAGTAAGCACCTCACACGACCGCCCGCAAGAAGCCCCGACTGGTTCGGGGCTTTTTGTTGCCTGCTGTTTTTGATGTCGGTGCTGTTGCTCGTGTAGGAGCTGTCGAAGGCTGCGATTTTTTGATCCTGTTTAAGATCAAGATCAAAAGATCGCAGCCTTCGGCAGCTCCTACAGGAGGATCGTGTTCGAGATGTAGGCTCGCGGTGTAAGCCTTGGCTTACTGTTTCGTAAGTGTTCGTTATTTTTACACTGTGGCAGACGGCGATCGTGCTCACGCTAATTATTTAACCTGTTGAATTATATGTATATTTTTTAATGTGAAGGGCTTATTACGCTCAGTTTCAGCCGGGAAGGGCGATTGCTCTCGCCAGGGATCTCTCTAATATCGGGGTTGTGTCGACGGACAGACACGCCCTTCAAGGAAGAGGGGAACGGACATCGCAGGACGCGATTCATCAGGACGATGAAAAGGAATACAGGGAATAGGGAAAAAATGTGGGCGGGTCAAACCGCCCCTTTTTTTGCCCGCAGAAAAGTCAGCGTAGGCGGGTTGGCGACTCTGTCGAAGGCATTGCACAAAAACAAAAAAGGCCCCTAAGGGCCTTTTTTTCGGACGCGGGACAAATCAGCGTTCGAGGTCTTTGATCTTGCCTTTGACGCCATCCCACTCTTCGGCATCTGGCAGCGATTCTTTCTTCTCGGTGATGTTTGGCCAGATTTCAGCCAGATCAACGTTCAACTGAATGAATTCCTGCATCTCTTCCGGAACTTCGTCCTCGGAGAAAATCGCTACGGCCGGGCATTCTGGTTCGCACAGGGCGCAGTCGATGCACTCGTCCGGGTGAATCACCAGGAAGTTCGGGCCTTCGTAAAAGCAGTCCACCGGACAGACTTCTACGCAGTCGGTGTACTTGCACTTGATGCAGTTGTCGGTGACGACGAAGGTCATTTCTAATTTTCTCCTCAGGCGGCGGCAGCGTTGCCCCTTCACGGTTGGGGTCGCCAGGTTCGGGAGCGATACCTGCTGGCCAGGCTATTAGCCAGCAGCATCCCAAACCGCGCGAGATTCTAACAGCTTGAAGCGGTTTGCGTTATATCCGCTTCTTCAGTGCTTATATCCGGTTCTTCAGTGCATAGAGCATTTCGAGCGCACGACGCGGCGTCAGGTCATCCACATCCAGCTTAGCCAGTTCATCCAGCACCGGGTGCGGCAGGCTGGCGAACATGTCGCTTTGCTGCGGCGTCGCCGGTTTGCCCTTGGCAGCGGGTTTCGGCGCCTCGTGCGGCAATGCGGTGTCTTCCAGGCGACTGAGGTGCTCGCGGGCACGCACGATCACTTCGCTTGGCACGCCGGCCAGTTGCGCCACCGCCAGGCCATAGCTCTGGCTGGCAGGGCCGGGCAGCACGTGATGCAGGAATACGATACGTTCGTTGTGCTCGGTGGCATTGAGGTGGACGTTGGCCACCAATGGCTCGGCTTCCGGCAACACGGTCAGTTCGAAGTAGTGGGTGGCGAACAGCGTATAGGCGCGCAATTGCGCCAGACGCTCGGCCGCCGCCCATGCCAGCGACAGACCGTCGAAGGTGCTGGTGCCACGACCGACTTCATCCATCAGCACCAGGCTGCGTTCAGTGGCGTTGTGCAGAATATTGGCGGTTTCGCTCATTTCCACCATGAATGTCGAACGGCCACCGGCCAAGTCATCGCTGGAACCGATTCGGGTGAAAATGCGGTCGACCAGCGACAGTTCACAACTGGCGGCCGGCACGAAGCTGCCGATGTGCGCCAGCAGCACGATCAATGCAGTCTGGCGCATGTAGGTGGATTTACCGCCCATGTTCGGGCCGGTGATCACCAGCATGCGCGTGTTGTCATCCAGGCTCAGGTCGTTGGCCACGAACGGCGTGGTGAGGACTTGTTCAACCACCGGGTGACGACCTTGGCTGATACGCATGCACGGCTCGCTGACGAAGCGCGGGCAGTTCAGGTCGAGGTTCAGTGCGCGTTCGGCAAGGTTGCTCAGCACATCGAGTTCGGCCAGCGCCGCAGCGGTGTCCTGCAGCGGTGGCAACTGGCTGATCAAGTCTTCCAGCAGCGCTTCGTAAAGCATCTTCTCGCGCGCGAGGGCGCGGCTCTTGGCCGACAGTGCCTTGTCTTCGAACTCTTTCAACTCGGGCGTGATGAAACGCTCGGCGCCTTTCAGGGTTTGCCGACGGATGTAATCCGCTGGCGCCGACTCGGCCTGTTTGCTCGGCAACTCGATGAAGTAGCCGTGAATGCGGTTGTAGCCGACTTTCAAATGGCTCAGGCCGGTACGGGCCTTCTCGCGGGCTTCCAGGTCGATGAGGAACTGGCCGGCGTTTTCGCTCAGCGACTGCAACTCGTCGAGTTCACTGTCGTAACCGGTTTTCAGCACGCCGCCGTCACGGATCACCGCTGGCGGGTTGTCGATGATGGCTTTTTCCAGCAGCGCCGCCAGTTCCGGGTAAGTGCTGGTGGTGGTCGCCAGACCTTGCAGGTGCGGTGCTTCCAGATCGGTCATCGCCACTTGCAGCTCAGGCAGGGCACCGAGGGCGTCACGCAGACGCGCGAGGTCGCGAGGACGGGCATTGCGCAGGCCGATCCGCGCAAGAATCCGCTCGATGTCGCCGATTTCCTTGAGCTGCGGTTGCAGCTTTTCAAAACGGTAGCGATCGAGCAGGCAAGTGATCGAGGTCTGGCGTGCCAGCAACACGGTCAGGTCGCGCAACGGACGGTTCAGCCAGCGGGTCAGCAAACGGCTGCCCATGGCCGTCTGGCAGCGATCGACCACCGATTGCAGGGTGTTGTCGCGGCCACCGGCCAGGTTGGTGTCGAGTTCCAGGTTGCGCCGGCTCGCACCGTCGAGCACCACGGTGTCGTCGAGACGTTCGTGGCGCAGGCTGCGCAAGTGCGGCAGGGCGGTGCGCTGGGTCTCCTTGGCGTAGGCCAGCAGGCAACCGGCGGCGCCGATGGCCAGGGTCAGGTTCTCGCAGCCGAAGCCTTTCAGGTCCTGGGTGGAAAATTGTTGGCAGAGACTTTTCAGCGCCGAGTCGCGCTCGAAATCCCACGGTGCGCGACGACTGACGCCACGGCGTTTTTCCGCTGGCAGGTCTCTTGGCCAGTCATCCGGGATCAGCAACTCAACCGGATTGATCCGCTCCAGTTCCGCCAACAGGTTTTCCCAGCCCTTGATTTCCGACACGCTGAAACTGCCGCTGGTGATGTCCAGCACAGCCAGGCCGAACAGACGCTCGTCACCCAGCAGGGCTGCAATCAGGTTGTCGCGGCGCTCATCGAGCAGCGCCTCATCACTCACTGTACCCGGCGTGAGAATGCGCACCACCTGACGTTCGACCGGGCCTTTGCTGGTCGCCGGGTCGCCAACCTGTTCGCAAATCACCACCGATTCGCCGAGCTTGACCAGTTTCGCCAGGTAACCTTCCGCCGCGTGATAAGGAATCCCACACATCGGAATCGCCTGCCCCGCCGACTGCCCGCGCGCGGTCAGGGTGATGTCGAGCAACTTGGCAGCCTTCTTCGCGTCTTCGTAGAAGATCTCGTAGAAGTCGCCCATGCGGTAGAACATCAGCTGATCCGGGTGCTGGTTCTTCAGGCGCCAGTACTGCTGCATCATCGGGGTGTGGGAGGACAGGTCTGAAATAGCTTTATTCATCAGGGGTTTAGCTTTACCGGTAAAAGTGACGAGGCAAAAACGGGTTGGTTTGCATCTTCAAAATGGCGAGTGTTTGCCAGCGATGCGGCCCGTGGGTCGATTCAGTGGGGCTGAGTATGAAGTTTTTTTGAGGTGGATGCAGCAACGCGCCGCCGCTTGGCCCAGCATTGTGTCCTATAGTGCCGAAAAGCTATCGAATCATCAGAATGCGTGGGTTGTAGGTCAGTCGAGGAAGCAGCGTGGAACAGTCTGAAGGCATCGGCTCTGGATGGACATCGAGCGATTGCCATTACGATGCGGAAAAAATGACCCTCACTCGGGCAGGGCAATCAGCCTGTCTGGGCAGCAATGAAAGTGACTTGTTGCTTGCGCTGATTACTGGCGTTACCGATAAGGAACAACTGATCTCGCGGGTCTGGGGCGAGCGTGGGCTGGTGATTTCCGACAGCAGTTATTACAAGACACTGCACATGCTTCGCACGCACTTCGCTGAAGTCGGTTTGCCAAGGGATAGCCTCAAAACCCTGCCGCGCCGTGGCGTGGTGTTGTTGTCTGAGATTCGATTGGTCAGCGTCGAGCTGGCGGAGCCTGAATCCGAGAGTGCGGCACCAGCGCCTGACGAGCCGGTGTTTAACATAGTGACGCAGCCGTCGCGCCGCTACTGGCGCTTTCTGTTGCCAGCGCTCGTTGTGCCAGCGATTGCACTCCCGCTATTTTACGCCTGGTTGAATTTTAAGAAACCCGCCGATCTGGAAGAGTGGAAACTTATCTGGCAAGAGGGCGAGGCGAAGTTATATGTGGAAGAAAGTGAAAAGATGTCCAAGGACGAAATTGTGAAAGCACTCGGCGAATTCGAGCCGCCGATTGTGTTGTCCGATACCAATTACTATGTACGAAAGCCACTCTCCCAGTTACTGATCAAGTGCATCAAGCCGGAAAGCAAAGGGGAGGCCATATGCGTGAATTACCAGCTCGTTGGCAAAAAATAATCGCGCTTTCGGCCTTCGCTTCGGTATTGATTTTCGCTGTGTTGCTGATCCGTTATTTCTATCTGAGTAATCGCGATATTCCCCGTGCACCGTGTTTTGCCTCCATCGATTTTGTCCACACCCATGACCACAAAGTTCGCTGGCATGGCGTCGGTGACATGACGATCGATCCGAAAGAAGGCGCCCTCTATGTGTATTACGTGGTGAAAACCCCCGAAGGCAAAGTTTTTACCTATGATCGCAAGTTCGACATAGCCCTAACGCATCTGGACACTTCCAGATTCCTGTTCAAGACGCGATCGATTGTGAAGTTCGATTCAGACAGCGCCGGAGATGAACTGCCATTTATGGAACGAGGATTCCAAGGCGGTATGGTGACCTTCAATTACTTCTCCGATGCCGAGTATTACTACAACATCAACAATCTCATCAATGGCGTCTGCCACGTCCCGCGCTAGCGATCACCTTCGGGCGCAAGGCCCCGGAATGACTAAGTAAGACTGAGTAAGATGCCAGTAAGGCCTTTTGGGGCCTGCGTTGTTACTGTGATTCGAGTCAATACAACAGCCTTTGCGACTGTCCCTAAGAGTCAGCGCAGCACGGCTGTTTTCCTTGTCTTGAAGAATACGACGACATTTAGGGTATTAAGAGGTTATTACAAATGCTCTGGTTTTGCGTGCGCAGTGCTCATGGCGTCCAGGCTCCGGCCTGGAAACGTTCCATTGCAATCAATAGAGACGGTACTGTCTTTGTCGCAGCAGCGATTGGTGGCAAGGAGAAACAAGTCAGTATTTCCACGTTAACGGACAAAACACCTGTGCTGTTATGTTTTGATCATGTTTATGTGCCGATGGCGTGGATGATTGAGCACTTTCCACTGTGCAAGGCACGCTGTCGCGATATGGTTTCAGCGGCGCTGTCCGGTGTCCAGAAAACCTTGAATAGTCGAGATGCCTGGAATCGCATCAGTTATTTTTGCGGGCGCTCTGGCGAGAAGTGTTACTTGGGGTTGGTTTCATGAGATTGAATCTGTTCTGGGGTCTGTCTCTGGCTGTGGGCTGCGTCTTAATGATTGATCGTTCATTTGCCGATTCCCGGGAAAGTTGCGCCCAGCGCCGCGCTGAACTTCTTCGGCAAATAGATCTCGCAGAGGCAACGGATAATGTTTATCGCAAGACCGGCTTGGAACAGGCGCTGGCCAATGTTGAGCGTTACTGTCTCGAGCCCTCTGCAGAGGATGACCACGAAAGGGCTATTCAGAAGGCCGAGGCCGAAGTTCGGCGCAGACAAAACCATCTGAAAGCTGCGCGTCAGTACGGCGATGTGAAAGTCATCAAGAAGCATGAGGCCAAACTCGAACGGGCCGAAGCCAAGCTGAAAAGGCTGGTGAATGAGTAAGGGATTGGTCGGTTATTTATCGTTTAACGTTGGAAACTTAATATGAAAAGCGTACTTGTCTTTGCTTCAGTCTTTACAACTGCCGTGCTGCTTTCCGGCTGCACCGCCACCGACTGGGTGCACGCCGCAGGCGGCATCATGGGCGCCAAGGACGATTATCAGAAAAAAGCCAGGAACGATCGGCTCAAGCGCGCCAACGCGGCGGCACGTCGAGTCAAAGGCTGAACTGGTGAGGCGCGTAGTGGACAGTTGATCCGCACAAGCGCGGTTCACTCGCCGGCGAGGGCAAAAGTGCGTCGTACCACAACGCTTTTTACCCTTTCGCGACTTTCAAGCCACGGCAAATCGGGATTTGAGGTTGCGCGACAATTTCTCGCCGTGCCTTCTCATCGGGTTTTCGATGTAGCGGTAGTTGAATTCGGAAAACAACAAAGTGACTGCGACAAAAACACCGATATACAACGCCGTGTATCCACCGTCGAAAGGCGTTGGCTGAGTGTCGCCAGGTGCGGCAAAGAACCAGTGCCTGACCAGCGACAGCGCAATGACGTGCGTCAGGTAGATGGCGTAGGAGCGCGAGCCGATGTAGTTGCACAAGGCAGCCAAGGCGCGGTTGGGCGTCAGATAATCCTTGTTGTAGCTCGCGATCCAGACCAGCAAACCTGAGCCGACAGCGGTCAGTCCCATGGCGAAGGGCAGGGGCGGGTTAGGAGCAGTCAACGCGGCAAGGAGCCAGATCATCGCCGCCAGTAACAGCACAACCACTGCCTTGTTTTTCAGGAAGGTTGGTTCCAGGCGCTGATAACTTTCGCTGCCGTGCCACAGGGCCAACAGCACGCCCAGGGAAATGGCGTCGGTACGGAGCGCCCACAACTCGGGCGTAGGGCGAATCAGTTGCCGGGTCAGAAAGAACTGCGCCAGGAATACCGCAATGAATACTGCAGGCATCCAGCGCCGACCGGCCAGCACCGCAATGATCGGCAGCACCAGATAAAACTGGTTTTCCAGGGAAAGGCTCCAGTAAATCCCGGCATCACCCAGCGTACCGGTGTCTCGGCTGACGGCGTACACCACATTCATGTACTGCAAGGCAGCGGCGAGGGCGGAGTGGACGAAAATCTCCAACTGCAAAAACACCCCTTTGCCGCCATACAGATAAGACAGCAACAGCGATACCGCAATCCAGAACAGGGCCGATGGCATCAGTCGCCAGAACCGCCTGACCCAGAACGGCACGCACAACTCCAGCAAGTCACGAAAGCTGCGGCTGGCCGGAATCTCACTGGCAATCGATTTGGTAATGATGAACCCGGAAACGCAGAAGAAAATATCCACGCCGTAGCCGAATCGGTAGTCCGCCAGCACGTTCCAGTAGAGCGATTGCGGGGACAGGATCAAGGCAATGTGGGCGAAGATGACAAGGACAATCGCCAGCGCACGCAACGCTTCAATGTCGCTGTTCTTGCGCTGTTTTACATGGGGTGTGGTCATGGTTGGCTCAGTATTGATCGATCGCTCGACTGTCCAGTCCTGCTGGCTGGGCCACAGGCGACAGTTGCTTGTTCCGGGCTGAAATCGTTTCAGCGTCGAATCTGAAGGAGGCTGGATTTAAATAAGATTGTTCTGATGGACTTGTAGGAAGTTTCCTAGTTGGCGCTAGGTTACCACGGCTTATTGGGACGTCGCAGCCGTGAAACGATTGGGTGCCGATGAGTCTTTATGCGTTATTTATGCAAATCAGCATTTGTGTTCGCAAAAGAGTTCAAGCACTATGCGCGTTATGCAAAAACGCAACGTATCCTCCGTCTTAAGAGCACTGCTCGACCAGCACGGGATCTCCCCTACGGAGCTCCACCGTCGCACCGGCGTGCCTCAATCCACTCTCTCGCGGATTCTCAGCGGGAAGATCGTCGATCCTTCGGATAAACACATTTCGAAGATCGCCGAGTACTTCGCCGTGAGCACCGATCAATTGCGCGGGCGCGCGGATGTCGCGCCGTCGGCCGGTGCCGTACGTGATGACGTACACGCGGAACTCAAGGACATAATGCTGTGGGACGACGACACCCCTGTCGATGACGACGAGGTGTCGGTGCCGTTTCTTCGCGAGGTTGAATTGGCTGCTGGATCAGGAAGATTCGTCATTGAAGAGAGCGAGCGCTCCAGCCTGCGCTTTGGCAAGCGCAGCCTGCGCCATAACGGTGTGCAGTTCGACCAGGCCAAATGCGTGACGGTGCGCGGCAACAGTATGTTGCCGGTGTTGCGTGATGGCGCCACTGTCGGTGTGAATGCGGGCAAGTGCGGCATCGGCGACATCATCGATGGCGACCTGTATGCGATCAATCACAATGGCCAGCTGCGCGTTAAGCAGCTTTATCGCCTGCCTACCGGCATCCGCCTGCGCAGCTTCAATCGCGATGAGCACCCGGATGAGGACTACAGCTTCCAGGAAATCCAGGAAGAGCAGATCGTCATCCTCGGTCACGTCTTCTGGTGGGGCATGTACGCCCGTTAACCCAACCGTTTTCAGATAAGCCCGCCCCTCGGCGGGTTTTTTTTCGCCTGGACGAAACCGGCAAACCCTTCAGTGGCGGGGCTTTCATGCATTCGCGCATTTATTGTGCATAAATAAATGCATTTACGCATTGACTGTATATGCATCCATGCATATCCTTGTCACCAAGCCGCTCGACAAAGTGGCTGGCAAGACAAGCTCTTTAGTTCCACAAGAACAGGCAGCGATGAACCGGCCTCAACGGTTCAGAGGGTTGGCAACTGACCCGGGTGTGCAGCGTAAAGCACCAGAAGCAGTTATCCGGCGGGCAGGGACCGCGGTCGGAAAAACAATTTGAATGGACTCGTACCGCGCCAGTAGCGCCGAAAAGTCAGCTTCCTTCTTGAGCACAGGATTTGAAGGAAGGCGAAGGAGCGCATTACTGAAAAGCCCGGTGCATCGTCGCCGGGCTTTTTGGAATGCCTGCCTGAGGCTCAAATATCGCCATCCATTGCCACGGGCATTGCATGTCGACAAGTCGTTCAACCAGCCACTCTGAAAAGGAAAACACCATGCGCCGATATGGACGTGTTGATCAGGATCGAATCGTCGAGTTCTTCGAAACGGACGGTGACATCACGCAAATGTTTCACCCCAGCATCATCTGGGCAGAAGTGACCGACCACCCCGAAGTGCAACTGGGTTGGGTCGCAACCAAAACCGACGGTGTCTGGACATTCGCCGCCTACGTGCCGCCACCACCGACCGAGCAAGAGCTGATCGATCAAGCGCAATTGCAGAAATGGCAATTGTTGAACGGCGCGGCCAACTGGCTGCTGCTCAACTCCTTGCAGTTCAAGGCTGACATCAACGTCGCCACGCCTGAAGAGCAGTCAAAGTTGTTGGCTCACAAGCTCTATTCGATTGCCGTCAGCGACATCGACAAACAACCGGGCTACCCGGCGACGATCGTCTGGCCAGTTGCCCCTTACTGAAGAGTGCAGCGCATCGGTTGATCCCGATGCGCACGCAACCCGAGGAGAAACGCATGAATCGATACGCTTTTATCTCAATGAGCAGTTTCAAGGTTTACTAGGTCATTGAGACCAATGACGGGATGCCGGTCAGTCCTCCCGATGGTTTGTGGGGGGGATGGGTGGATATCACCGGTAACCCTGACGTCGCGGTCGGATGGAATGCCACATTGGTCAACAACCAGTGGGATTTGCATGCACCTACCTATGAGGAGGTGGCGGCTGAAGTCAAATTCGTTGCGACTCAACGGCTGTCCGATGCCAAAGGCTGGCTGACCTTCAACCCGTTCGATTACAAGAAAGATCTGGGTATCGCAACGCCAGACGAAGAGGCGGCGTTACTGGCTTACAAGCAATACGTCGTTGCCGTGTGCGGTTTCAAGAATCAGGCGGGTTATCCATACACCGTCGTTTGGCCAACCGTACCTTTTTCTCTGGCCTGAGTCGTCGGTCTGATTGTTCTGGTCTGCATTACTGAAAAGCCCGGCCCTGCGCCGGGCTTTTTGGAATGCCTACCTCAAGAGAAAACGATTGAACCCAACACACACCACTCATCCAACACTCCCGGAGGCGTGACATGACAAACGAGCAACAAGCGTTGGCGGACATGCCGATCTGGCTGGTCATCCTGCTCGCCGTCGTAGGCGGGGTGTCCGGCGAAATGTGGCGCGCCGACAAGGAGGGTGCTCGTGGCTGGCCGCTGTTACGGCGTCTGGCCCTGCGCTCCGGTGCCTGCATGATCTGCGGCGTGTCGGCAATCATGCTGCTGTATGCCGCTGGCATGTCGATTTGGGCCGCTGGCGCCTTCGGCTGCCTCACCGCAATGGCCGGGGCTGATGTGGCCATCGGACTGTACGAACGCTGGGCCGCCAAACGCATCGGCGTCTGCGAAGTGCCACCCCGCGACCAGCCTTAACCTCAAATGTGATTCGTGCCGCCCTTTGGGCGGCAGGGTTGCGCGTGGACGATTGAAAAGGAGGTCATGTATGCCCACACCGATCCAGCAGCCGTCGCAACTGTTCACAGCCATCGCGACGACGCTGCGCAACACTGCCGGGCTCAACATCAATGTCGGCAATCACGATGATTTCACTGCACCGGGCGATCAGGCTTGGGTGTTGATCGACTTCGACCGAAATGCATCAGGACAGCGTGCCGCAGATGGGCGTATCGCTCATGTTCTGACGTTGTCGCTGCAAGTTGTACCGGCGCTATCGGCCAGTGCCTTTGCCGCCTGCGATCTGATCGCTGTACTGAAGACTCTGATCACCGACAATCGCTGGAGCCTGCCGGGCGATCAATGCGATCTGCCGATGAACATGGATGGTTTGCCGTCCATGCTCATTCGCGCCGACCAGCAATTCAAGGCCTGGACACTGACGTTCAACCAGACCCTCTACCTCGGCCCGACCTTGCTCGACGATCCCCTCGGCACACCGAAATTCGCCCGCACCTGGGAAGTCAGCAACATCGACGATCCAGACCAATACACCGCGCTGGAGGCCTGACCGATGTTCGACGCATTACTGCGCATGCAACTGGGCCCGATCATCGAACGCCTGGCCGAAATGGAAGCGGAAATCGACGACCTGCACCGCCGCGCCGAAAGCTTCTGTCGCATTGGCATTTGCCAGTCGGTCGATGCCGCGAGCAACACCTGCCAGGTCAGCCACGGTGGCTTGCTGACGCCGGCCATCAAATTCTTCAACCCGAGTGCCGGCGCGCAGAGCGAGTCGCGGATTCCGACAGTGGGCGAGCAGTGTCTGCTGTTCAACTACGGCAGCGGCGAAAGCGGCGCGCAGAGCGTGGCGTTGTTCGGCTTGAACAGTGAGCGCTTTCCGCCAGCGTCAACAGTGCCGACGCTGACCCGTCGAGTGCATGTCGACGGCAGCGAAAGCGGCTACGACGACGCCACCCACACTCTGCACTGGCAGAACGGCCCGGCGGCCTTCAGCGGTTCTCGCGAGTCGCTGGAACTGAGCATCGGCCCGGCGCGGCTGGCGCTGACTCCTCAACTGATCACCCTGCAACTGGGTGCCGTCGGCCTGACCATTGACGGCTCGGGCGTGCACTTCAGCGGCCCGTTGGTCGATCACCAGGGCCGCGTCATCAGCCCCTGATTCAAGAGCCTTCCATGATCGGAATCGATAGAGACAGCGGGGCTACGGTCGACGATTGGCTGCAGTTTGTGCAGCGCGCGACCCGGGCCTTGACCACGCCGCTGGGCACCCGGCAAAAACGGCCCCTGTACGGATCGCTGATCCCCACGCTGCTGGGGCACAACCTCGGTGATGACGTTCTGCTTCTGGCCCAGAGCCACGCGGCGCAAGCGTTCTACAACAAGCAAAACGGCATCGATGATTTTCAGCCGCAAGTGATCGTTGCCAGTCGTCAGGGCGCCGGTCTGCTGCTGCGATTCGCCGGCACCTGGAAAAACCGTCAACAAACCTTCGAGGTCGTGACATGAGCATGTTGATCCCCGGTCAGAACCAATTGGCCGAACCCGCGCTGATCACCGTCGAAGCGTTCGAAGACTTGCTCGCCGAGTTCAAGACTTTCGTCATCGAATACGTCGGTGCGCGATCTCCGGACAGTGCGGCGAAACTCAAGACCAGCCTGGACAACGAAAGCGAATTGCTGACCCTGGCGCTTGAGGCTTTCTGTGTCCGGTTGCAAACCCACGAACGCAAATACAACGCACGCATCAAGCAGATGCTGGCGTGGTGGGCGACCGGCAGCAACCTCGATGCACGACTGGCGGACATGGGCCTTGAGCGGCAACTGCTCGATCCTGGCGACCCGGCGGCATTCCCGCCAGTGCCGGCGATTTATGAAAGTGATGACGACGCTCGGCTGCGTTATTACCTGGCGCCGCACGCTCCTGCGGCGGGCTCGCGGATGCAGTATCGACGTGAGGTCTTTACGCTCGGCGAACGGCCGACGGTGCAAGTCGAGTCCACCGATGCCGGCGTGGTCAACGTCACCTACACCTTCAACCCGGACGGCCTCGCCGCACAGGTCAAGGATGGCAATGGTCGGCGCACGGCCCCCGGCGAAGTGCAGGTCACTGTGCTTTCGCGTGAAGGTGACGGCACGCCGTCCGAAGTGTTGCTTGACGGCGTTCGCCAGCACTTCGCCCGACCTGACGTGCGACCTGAAACCGACCTCGTGACCGTGCAAGGCGCCGACATCCAGCGCTACAAGATCCGCGTCGTCGCCAAGATCAATTCCGGCCCCGATTCGGGCCTGACCAAAGTTGCTGCGCAAGCGCAGTTGCAGGCTTACGCCGACAGCTGTCATCGCCTCGAAGGCCGCGTTGATCCGAGCTGGATCGACTACACGCTGCACAGCGCCGGCGCTGTGCAATTACAGATTCTCGAACCGCTGGCGCCAATCGTGACCACTGCGTTTCAGGCTCCGTTTTGCACGGCGGTCGAGGTCGAGGTGCTGACGCTATGAGTGACAAAACTCAGCGTGCAACGCTGCTGCCAGCCAACAGTTCGGCCCTCGAACGAGGCCTGGATCTGGGCTTTGGTGCCTTGCTTGATCGCATTGCACCGCCGTTTCCCGAGCTGATGAATCCTGCAGAAACACCCGCCGATTTTCTGCCGTATCTGGCGGCGGATCGCGGTGTTGCTGAATGGAGCACCGACGCGCCGCAAGCCGAAAAACGCCTGACCGTCGAACTCGCCTGGCCCACCGCGCGCCAGGCCGGCACTCGCAAGGCGCTGGAAAACGCCGCCAAGGGTTTGCAACTACGCCCGGAAATCCGCGCATGGTACGAACAGACGCCGCCCGGTGCGCCTTACAGTTTTTCCGTACGAGCCTTCAGCGAGCAACCCTACAGCGAAGAAATCGATGCCCGTCTCGATCGACGTCTGGCCGATGCTAAAAGCGAACGGGATGTGCTGACGGTCTCGGTTGGCCTCAGCGCGTTTGGCAATCACGTCATCGGCGCCGCGACCTTCTGCGGCGAACTGACCACGATTTATCCGGTGTTCATCGAAGGGCTGGAAACCTCGGGAGAGGCGTTCATGGCTGCCGGTATGTACACCGTCGAAACATCCACTATTTATCCTCAGGGGGCCTGAATGGCTGACTATTACACCCTGCTCACCAACGCAGGGATTGCCTACGAAACGGCGTGCAAGGCGGCGGGCACGCCGATCAAGTTGACGCAGATTTCCGTCGGTGACGGCGGCGGCTCGGTCTACAACCCGGCCGCGACCGCCACCGCGCTGAAACGCGAAGTCTGGCGCGGCCCGCTCAATGCGTTGTTCCAGGACGAGAAGAATCCGAGCTGGTTGCTTGCCGAAGTGACCATTCCGCCGGATGTTGGCGGTTGGTATGTGCGGGAAGCAGGGCTGTGGACTGACACTGGGATTCTTTACGCCATCGTCAAATATCCGGAGTCGTTCAAACCGGTGCTGGCGACGTCGGGTTCGGGTAAAGAGTTCTACATTCGTTCGATTTTCGAGACGAGCAATGCGTCGCTGGTGACGTTGTTGATCGATGACACCGTGGTCAAAGCCACGCGTGCCTGGGTCATGAGTTATCTCGCCGAAGAACTCGGCAAACTTGATGGCAAGCAATCGGTACGTGTCGCTGCGACGGGCAATGTCGTGTTGAACGGCGCGCAGCAGATCGACGGTGTCGCGGTGATTGCCGGTGACCGTGTGCTGTTGCCGAACCAGACGCTGGCCAAGGACAACGGCCTGTGGATCGTTGCCAATGGCGACTGGGTACGGGCGAGCGATGCCAACAGTAACGCCAAGGTTACGCCGGGTCTGACGGTCATGGTCGAGGAGGGCACGGCGAACGGAGATTCGTTGTGGCACCTGACCACCAATGCGCCGATTACCCTCGGCACGACCGCGCTGACGTTCAAGATGCTGGCTGGGCGTACCGGGATTGCGGCTGGGACTTACAAGAGCCTGACCGTTGATGAATATGGCCGGGCGACGGCGGGTGAAAACCCTGCAACGCTGGCTGGGTTTGGTATCAAGGATACCTACACCAAAACTGAAATCGAGGGGATGATTGCCAATGCTTCGATGCTACCGGTAGGTACCATCGTTGCGTTCCCGGGGGCTATCCCGCCGGTTGGGTTTCTTGAGCTGGATAGCAGCGTGAAGAGTGCCGCTCTTTATCCTGATCTGAATACTTATCTAGCAGGCAAGTACAACAAAGGCGATGAGGGGGCTGGTAATTTTCGTTTGCCGGATGGGCGCGGTGAGTTCTTGCGTGGCTGGGATCATGGTCGAGGTGTTGATGCTGGAAGGGGAATTGGCACCTATCAGGCAGAGGCATTTGCTGCGCACAACCATCGCTACTTTGATGGCACTGCTGCGACTTTCGATCCTGCAGGTAATTGGCAGGCAGGAAATATTAATGGTGCGGCAGCCAGTATCTCAGTAGGTGCATTTCTTTCCGCAGTAGATAGCGGTTCCACTATGCAGATGGTGAATGCCCAGAATACGGTGAACACTGGCGGCACTGAAACCCGTCCCCGCAACCTTGCGGTCATGTGGTGCATCAAAGCCTGGAATGCCCCGGTCAATCAGGGAAATATCGATATCGCCGCGCTGGCCGTTCTTGCACTGCAAGCAAACGAAATCAAACAAGGGACCGCCAAAGTTGCAACCCAAGAGCAGACCGATGCCGGTGTCGACGACAACACAATCGTGACGCCGAAAAAGCTCCGTTGGGGATTCCAGATTTCCAAAAATATAAACGGTTATATCGTTTTCCCGTCGTGGTTGGGTGGCTTGATCATTCAGTGGGGCAGGGTTTCTGGAAATGGTGGTACGGATATCGCCACGGCCTACCCGATCGCCTTTCCAAATGCCATGTACAGCCTGAATGCAACGTTGAACTACACGCCGGGATCGGCAGTGAACGGCTATGTCGACGTTGGCGTATCAAGCCTCACTGCTTTCTACGGAAAACACACGTTTCCTGGAGTCACCGTCTTCCATTGGGTCGCGGTGGGCAGTTAAGGAGAGATCATGAAATACGCACTGTTTGACGAAAATTCGTACTTGCAGACCTGTCTGATTGAAGGGGTCCATCCGATCCCCGCCTCAGCAGTCAAAATCGATCAAAACCTCTTTGTCAGATTGACGCAAGAAACCGATGGTCACTGGCGAAAAGTGGGCGACGAGATTATCAAGGAACCTTTTGCACCAATGGCTCCTGACTATGCGCAGAGGATCGCTGCGCAGCGTTACGAACGTGAAGATTCTGTTGTGTCAGTGGACGGTCTATCGATTGCAACCTCGCGCGAAAGCGCAGGGCTAATCTACGGTGCCGGACTTTCGGCGATGCTTGATCCTGACTATCGCTGCAATTTCAAAACACTCGATGGCTTCGTAGAAATTGGAGCGCAACAGATTCTCGCCATTGCCAAAGCCGTCAGGGCGCACGTTCAGGCTTGCTTCGACCGTGAGTCGGAGCTGCTCGAAGCTGTCGAGGCTGGCACTTATTCGGACGAAATGCTCGAGGAAGGCTGGCCTGGCTCTTCAGTGGCCACCCCAATCCCAGCGCCGCAATAAACGCCCCGAACCCCGGGGCGTTTTATTGTCCGCCCAACAACATTCAACACCCGCCAAGCCCCTCCCCAAGAGGGGCTTTCCCGTTTATGGAGAAACGAAAAATGGCAACCCGCCAAACCTACACCGTGCTCGTCCCATTCCCCACCGGTGGTGGGCACTGGTCGAGCATCGGCCAGGAACTCGATCTGCTCGACGTCGAGGCCAGTGCCTTGCACTTCGCCGGTCGACTGGAACTGAAAACCCAATCCACCCAGGCCAAAAAGGCCGCCGCCAAGAAGGCTGACTGAACATGGCTGAGGTTTTGAACTTCGAGCACAACGGCATTACCGTCAATGCCACCGAATCCCCCGAGGCCATGGGTGGCCTGGGTGACAACGTCATCGGTCTGGTCGGCACCGCGCCGAACGCCGATCCGCTGATTCCGCGTAACGCACCGTTCCGCATCAACAGCTTCACTACCCACGCGCTGCTCGATCCGACCGGTTCGGAAGAAGGCACGCTGTACCACGCGGTTTACCAGATCCTCAAAGTGGTCAAGGTGCCGGTCTACGTGGTGATCGTCGAGGCAGGCGCAACCCCGGCCGACACCGTCAACGCAGTAATCGGCGGCGTCGAGCCGCTGACTGGCCGCAAGCTCGGTCTGGCCGCGCTGGGCAGTGTCCCGGAAGACCTGACCATCATCGGTGCGCCGGGCTTCACCGGCACCAAAGCGGTGGCCAGCGAGTTCGCCTCGTTAGGGAAGCGCATCAAGGCCCGTGTGGTGCTGGACGGCAAGGACGCCTCGGTCGCCGATCAAGTGCTGTACAGCCAGGAATTGGGCGGCGCCGATCTTGGTTTCGACCGTTGCCTGGTGGTGCACAACATGCCTGCGGTGTACTCGAAAGCGGCGAAGAAAAACGTCTTCCTGTCGCCTTCCAGCCTGGCGATTGCCGCACTGGCCAAGGTCAAGCAGTGGGAGAGCCCGGGCAATCAGGTGACCTACGCCGAGGACGTTTCGCGGGTCGTTGAATACAACATCCTCGACACCTCCACCGAAGGCGATCTGCTCAACCGCTACGGCGTCAGCTATTACGCCCGCACCGTGCTCGGCGGCTTCTCGCTGCTGGGTAACCGCTCGATCACCGGCAAGTTCATCAGCTACGTCGGCCTCGAAGATGCGATCAGCCGCAAGCTGGTCAAGGCCGGCCAGAAAGCCATGGCCAAGAACCTCACCAAATCCTTCATGGATCAAGAGGTCAAGCGCATCAACGACTGGCTGCAAACCCTGGTCGCCGACGAAACCATTCCTGGCGGCAGCGTCTATCTGCACCCGGAACTCAACAGCGTCGAGAAGTACAAGAACGGCACCTGGTACGTGGTCATCGACTACGGCCGCTACGCGCCGAACGAACACATGGTTTATCAACTCAACGCCCGCGATGAAATCATCGAGCAGTTCCTGGAGGACGTTCTCTAATGTTTACCAACCGCGTAAGACAGGCCATCGCGGCCACCCTGCAAGGCCTGCCGCTGTCGGCGACAGTAGAAGAATTTACTCCGCCGAAGATTGATTTCGAGATGGAGAACATGACCGGTGGCCGTTTCATCATTGAAGAAATGGCCAAGAGTGCCAAGGCGCTCAATGCTCAGATCAAGCTGCAAGGTACGGGCGCAGAAGTGTTGCTCGCCATGGGCGTGAAGCTGGGCGACGACATCCTGCTGAACGTACGTGAAGCCGGTCAGGATCAGGACGGCAACACCTGGTTCACCTACCACACCATCGGCGGCAAGCTCAAAACCATGGGTGAAGACGCAATCAAAATGGGTGGCAAAGCCCTGACGACCCTGGATTTCTCCTGCCGCACCTACAACCGTCTGGAAAACGGCATTCCAGTGATCGACATCGACGTACGCACCCAGAAGTTCGTGCTCAACGGCGTCGACATCCTCGGCGATGCCCGCCGCGCGGTATTGATGCCGTAACCCGGCGCACCGCAAAAAACCTGTAGGAGTGAGCCTGCTCGCGATGAGGCCATCACAGTCAACGTTCATGTTGGCTGGTCGGACGCTATCGCGAGCAGGCTCACTCCTACACGGTGCTGCAACAACTCTCAAAACGAATCACCAAGGAATTCATACATGTCGTGGATGCCACCCCAACATGATCTGCTGTCGCCCATCACCGGTGACGACGGTTCGCAGATCAATCAGATCCAGCTCAAGCCACTGTTCTACGCCGCACAGAAAGAAGCGCTGGAGCGCGCCGGCGATGATGAGGATGATCAGTTCTTCGAACTGGCGCTGCTCGCCACCGGCCTGTCGGTCAAGGAACTCGACCAGCTCAAACGCCCGGACTATGTGAGCATCGCGCAGTACGTACACGAGATGTCGACCCGTCCGACAGCGTACTTTCTCGACCAGGTCGAAGACGCGGAAAAATCCGCCGATCCCGATCAGATCCAGCTGTTGCAACCGCTCGCCGTGACCGGGCGCACCGTGACCTCGCTGAGCCTGGAAATGCCGGTGCTGCGCGCCACCAAAGTGATGAAGAAACTGAAAACGGCCAAGGAACGCGCCGAGTTCATCACCGCTCATTGTGCCGGCCTGATGATCCCCGATCTGGCCCAGTTGACCGTCCCTGACTGGACGCAATTGCAGGTGCGCATAGACGATTTTTTAAACCAGCCGGCGGCCTACTTTCGGAACGCGACATCGAAGTAATCCTCGATATCGTCCCGCTCATTTACCCGGTAAGTGAGGCGGAGATTCTGGAATGGGACGCCGAAAAGGCGTTGCGCCGCTACGACATAGCGATCACTCGCCTTGGCGTGAAACAGGAGTAGAGCGGCATGGCAGACGATAACTATGGGTTGACGTTCGCGACGGTCAATCATGAGGTGCAAGTACCCGGCACCACGGCCACCATGAGGTCTCCAGCGCTGTCTGCGCGAGGCGCCGATGTGGCAGGTTCAGAGCCGACGTCGAAACCGGATGATGTATTTGCCGGGCTTGGTCTGGCGCTGGCAGATGCCACCGCCGAACTACGTCAGTTGACGGCCGAACAGGTTCAGCTCAGGGATGTGCTGGGGTCGATACACACGGTGTTGATGTCACAGCAATCGTTGCAACAGGCACTGAACGACCGACAAGCACAAATGGGCGGTACGGTCCTTGGCGCCGAGCAAAAAACTCCGAGTGCCAGGACCGCCACGCCTCCTTATGAACCTTTGCAGCCGGCCATCAATCTCGACGCCGCGATGGCGAGGCTGGATCTGGTCGTCGGGCTTGAAGGCGACCAACGCAAAACGTTGCAGGTCGCGCTGGAGAAGATGGCCACCGAGGCAAAGGTGGCTGCCGGCGGTACAACCGCGGTTGAGCTGGCAAGCATCAGCTACGCTGGCGCCAAGGGCGGGGTCGGCAATGATCGGTTGGATGCCGAAGGCAATATCGATCAAGCCGCCAGGCAAAACGACCTGATGGATTTCACCAGAGACACGGCGGTCACGGCGACTGCGTTCGAGATGAAACCACAGGATGCCGCGGATCTGTTGATCGGCTGGCGTACCTCGATGAGTCTCGATCGCGCGCAAACCCTGGATCTCGCCGACGCGACCAGTTTGCTCGACAGTCGATTGGCCGCTTCCGCCGCTGATATCGGTTCGATTCTGGGCACTTACGGCACCTCGGCAAAAGGCGCCGGAATGGCGCCCGAACAAGCCGCGGCGTTTTCTGCGGCGTTGCTTAACGCCGGGGTAAACAAGGCCGATGCGGGTGTAGCGTTCGAGAAAATCACGACGACACTGGCACTTGGCGATAAAGCTTCTGCAAGCCAGAAAGAGGCGTTCGCTCAGTTGCAGCTCGACCCCAAAGCCATGGCCGAGAAAATGCAGGGCGATGCTCCGGGCGCGATAATGGAGTTGCTCGAGGCCCTGAAGAAGCGCTCCCCCGATGAACAATCCGCGTTGTCGACAACGTTGTTTACGGTCAACCAACCGCTTCGGCAAATGCTCGAGAATACCGCTGAGGTGCAACGCGCCTTTGCACTCGTGGCGGATAAGAAACAGTACACAGGGGCGGTTGATCAGACTGCCCTGACACTTGCGGATACTTCGCAGGCACGCTGGAATATCTTCAGTGCGCAGAAGGATCGACTCTATTCATCCGCCGGCGATACCGTGCTGCCAGTGTTTGACTGCCTTGTGGAAAAAGTCGGAGGGGCAGCCGATGGTTTGAGTGAGGTGGCGGAAAAGGCCCCGGCACTCGCTGGCGCGCTGATCCTGATGGCAGCAGGATTGAAGGGTGGCAAGCCGCTGGGCACATTGGCGTCCCAAGCCGCCACGTGGACAGGCCCGGTAATGGCCAGCATCAGATCCGGGCTGGGCAGTCTCTCGGCCACTGCCGGATCCCTCGGTACGGCCGCCGTGAATCGTGCCAAATATCTGACCTCCGCTCCAGGCCGCAGCCTGATCAGTCAAGGTGCCCGGTTCGGCAGGGTGGCAGGGCCATTGAGCATGCCGTTGACGATGGTCGAAGCCGGTATGAAAGTCGTTGACGGCGTGGCCGAAGGTGATTCCAAAAAAGTCGCCGGCGGGGTGGGCATGGCAGCAGGTGGCTTGGCCGGTGGATATGCTGGCGCGAGCATTGGCGCCACGATCGGTACATTCATTTTGCCCGGCATCGGTACGTTAATCGGTGGTGCATTGGGCGGCGCCATCGGAAGTTTTTACGGCAGTCAGGAAGGGGGCGCTCTGGGTGAAAAGCTTGCAACACCAGCGCCCGATCAGCTTGCTCCACCGTCAGAAGTCAGCGCAGGCCTGAGCAGTGTGCAAGCGCAAAATCAGCAGAATCAGAATGTCACCTACGCGCCCGCCTTTCACTTCAGTGGCGGAGACCTGGTGAGCGCTGAAAAAGTGACCGCCATGGTCGCGCAGGTCATGCAGTCACATTTCATGTCTGACTTTACGCCTTTGATGAGCACCAACCCCCTCGCCACCCGCCGTGACGCAGCCCTGACCGATGGAGTCGCCTGATGAAACAACAAATGGCATTGGGCAGTTTCATCTTCGGCCTGTCCCGCAACTTCGCCTACAGCACGCTGGCGCGGAAGTCGGACGGTGGCTGGACGCAGTTGCCCATTCTCACCAGTAAACCCAAGTCCAGTCAGATTGGACAAAATCCGGAAACCCTGACCATCAGCGGCACCGCGATGTACGCCGTGGCCATGGAACGGCTCGATGAATTGCGCGCTCTTCAGGCACTGCGTGTGCCGTTGCCGTTGATTGACGGTATCGGTCGCAACTGGGGGTTGTGGCGGATCAACAGCGTTCAGGAAAACCAGAGCGAGGTCATCGATGACGGCACCGCGATGGTGATCAAGTGGGTACTCGAATTGGCGGAGTTCAACAATGCGTAAGGTCCGAAGCGTGGCCGGTGATTCGGTGAATCTGCTGCTCTACCGCGAAACCGGGCGCAGCGATGACGCTGCTGAAGAGGCCCTGTGGAAGCTCAACCCGACTCTGGCCGAGTACGGCCCTGTGCTGCCCGCTGGCATCTGGCTCGTGCTGCCTGAACTCGACAGCAAACCCGCCGCGAGCAAAGCGCTGACGGCTTGGGATTAAGGAGGTTGTATGGCACTGGGTTTTACCCCGGTCGTGCAGATTTATGGCGAAAACGCGGATCTGCTCAACCAGCGTCTGATCAGTTGGGAACACATTGATGCCGCCGGTATCGAGTCCGATCAGCTGACCCTGACCATTGATCTGGAAGGCCTGGAAGGGCTGCCGAAACTCGGCGGGAAAATCGGCCTGCTGGTGGGTTACCTGGAAATGGAAGAAATGGTCGACAAGGGCCAGTTCAAAGTCACTCGCCTGACGCCCACGCTGTTTCCGCTTCGCCTGACCCTGGTGGCCACTGCAGCGCCTTTTACCAAGGATGATGAAACCGGCTTCAAGCAGCGCCGCACCGCCAGTCATGGACCGACGACGCTCGGTCAATTGTTTAGCAAACTGGTGTCGCAGCATGGCTTTTCATCGCGTGTCGCAGCGGATGTGTCGTTGATCAAGATCGCCCACGTCGACCAGTCCAATGAAACCGATATGGGCTTTCTGACGCGGCTGGCGAAGAAGTACAACCTGGTCGCCAAACCTTATGGCGATGCGTATGTGCTGGCGCGGCCCGGTCAGATCAAATCAATCTCGGGCCAGAAACTGCAGGATGTGACGCTGTCGGTCACCCACGACAATCGTCCCGGCGACCAGGCTTTCATCAGCGCCACGCTGGAAGAGGCCGCCCGCGAGCAGGCCAAGGGCTGCAAGACCTGTTTTGTCGATGCTGTTACAGGCGTTTTGCATTGGGTCGAAACGGGACTTGCGCCGTTCAAGACCATCCGCCAGAAGCAACCCAATGAAGCCGACGCCATTGCCGTGGGAGAAGGCGAAGTGCGCAAAATGCTGCGGCAGAAGTTCAAGGTGAAGATCACCTGCCCGGGCGATCCGCGACTGGCCGCTGAAGGCCTGGTGCTGCTCGATGATACCTGGCCGGATTTCATGCGCGGGCGCTGGTCGATCGACAAGGTCACCGCCAGCGGTAATCGCGAGAACAGCTATCGCTGCCTGATCGATGCCAGCGGCCTCGATCCAAAGGCTGAAGACTGATCTCTCAACACCACAAATCCCTTGTAGGAGTGAGCCTGCTCGCGATTGCGGTGTGTCAGTCACCATCGACGCTGACTGCAAGTCCGCTATCGCGAGCAGGCTCACTCCTACATGAGTCCTGCGCAATTCTCATCATTCTGGAACATCCCCATGAAGATCACCCCGATCCTCACGCAGCTGCGTGGGCAGTGCCCTGGGCTTGCCAATCACATTTCGGTGGGCGTCGATCTGGCGTTGCTGCAAGGCAATCCCGATCTGCCAATGCCTTCGGCGCATGTTCTGCCGCTGGCGGATCTGGCCAGCACCAGCACTGCACAAAACCTCACCGCGCAACCGATTCGCGAGCGCTTCGAAATCGTCCTCGTGCTTGACGCCAGCGACGCTACAAAAGCGCTGGATCTGTTGCACGACCTGCGCGCTGAACTGTGGCGCGCGTTGGTGGGGTTCAAGCCGGACAAAGACTACAGCGCCATCGCCTATGACGGCGGTGAACTGGTCTCGATCAACAGCAGCCGCGTGTTCTATCGGCTGCGCTTTTTTGCCGAGTTCCAGCTCGGCCGCAATCTGCCGAGTCAGCCTGCGGAGAGTTGGCACGAACGCGAACTGGACGGTTTGTCGTCCTTTACCGGGGCCACCGTGCGGGTCGATGCGATCGACCCCGCCGACCCCAACCTGCAACGCCCGGGCCCCGATGGGCGCGTGGAACTGACTTTCTCTGGAGACGTAACCCCATGAGCAATCGCATCACCGTACTGCCGGCCGCCGGCCGTGTCGTACCTGACCCGGAGGCCGGCGATCTGCTGCCGCTCGAAGGCCGTGAAGTGCTGGACAGCGCCTGGTGGCGCCGGCGTCTGGCCGACGGCGATATCACAATCAAAACCGCAAAAGCGGCTAAACCACAGGGAGCCAAATAATGGCGATCGGATTCAGCAACATCCCCGCGGACATTCGTGTACCGCTGTTCTATGCCGAAATGGACAATTCGGCTGCCAATAGCGCGAGTTCGACTCTGCGTCGGTTGATCGTCGCTCAGGTCAACGACAACATTGCCCCGACCGAGGTCGGCAAACTGGTACTGGTCTCCAGCGTTGCACTGGCTAAAAGCATCGGTGGCCAAGGCTCGATGCTTGCCTCGATGTACGAGACTTTCCGCAAGGCTGACCCGATCGGCGAGATCTGGTGCCTGCCGCTGCACAACACCGAAGGCGCCATCGCCAAAGGCGTGTTGACCCTCACCGGCACCGCGACCCAGGCCGGTCTGCTCAATCTCTACGTCGGCGGCGTGCGGGTGCAGGCTACCGTAGTCAACGGCGCAACCGCTGCTCAGGCAGCCACGGCGCTGGCGCAGAAAATCAACGCCACGGCCGACCTGCCGGTGAGCGCTGCCGTTGCCGAAGGCGTAGTCACCCTGAACGCCAAATGGACTGGCGACAGCGGCAACGACATCAGCCTGCAATTCAATCGCCTGGGCAAGAGCAACGGCGAAGAAACCCCGGCCGGCCTGACCAGCGCCATCACCGCCATGACCGGCGGCGCCGGTGTGCCGGATCAGGTTGAAGCGATCGCCGCACTGGGTGATGAGCCATTCGAATTCATCGCGTTGCCATGGTCCGATCTGTCGACGCTCAATACCTGGCAAGCCGTCATGGATGACAGCACCGGTCGCTGGTCGTGGGCCAAGCAATTGTTCGGTCACGTCTACAGCGCCAAGCGCGGCACCGTCGGCACTCTGGTTGCTGCCGGCCAGGCACGCAACGACCAGCACATGACCATTCAGGCGCTGGAGCCGGGCGTTCCGCAACCGTTCTGGGTACAAGCTGCCGCACTGGCTGCACGCACCGCCGTGTTCATCTCCGCCGACGCCAGCCGTCCGACGCAAAGCGGCAGCCTGCCGGGTGTTGATCCGGCACCGGCCAGCGAACGCTTCACCCTGACCGAGCGTCAGTCGCTGCTCAACTACGGCATCGCCACCGCTTACTACGAAGGCGGCTACGTGCGCATCCAGCGCTCGATCACCACCTACCAGAAAAACGCTTACGGCCAGGCCGACAACTCCTATCTGGACAGCGAAACCATGCACCAGTCGGCGTTCATCGTCCGTCGTCTGCAAAGCGTGATCACCAGCAAATACGGCCGGCACAAACTGGCCTCCGACGGCACGCGTTTCGGCGCCGGCCAGCCGATCGTCACCCCGAGCACCATTCGCGGCGAGTTGATTGCGCAGTACGCCAAGCTTGAACTGGAAGGCCATGTCGAGAACGCCGAGCTGTTCGCCGAGCACCTGATCGTCGAGCGCGACGTGCAGGACCCGAGCCGCGTGAACGTGCTGTTCCCGCCGGATTACATCAACGGTCTGCGCGTGTTCGCACTGCTCAACCAATTCCGTCTGCAGTACGACGACGCGGCTTGATCAGCGCGTTTGACGACAAGCATTCAGCCCACCTCGCGTGGGCTTTTTTATTCAAGGGAGTAACACCATGGGTCAACTGATTGCAGGCACCTGCTACGTCAAGGTCGACGGCGCGCAACTGACTATCAATGGCGGCTGCGAAGCCCCGCTGATGGCCGTTAAACGCGAAACCGTCGTCCCCGGCTTCTACAAGGAAACCGACATCGCGCCGTCGTTCAAAGTGACCGCGCTGCACACCGCCGACTTCCCGCTGAAGAAGCTGATCGAAGGCACCGACATTACCGTCACCTGCGAATTCAGCAACGGCAAAGTCTACGTGCTGGCCGGTGCGTATCTGGTCGAAGAGCCAGTCTCCAAAGGCGATGACGCCACCATCGAACTGAAATTCGAAGGCATCAAGGGGACCTGGCAATGAGCGGCGCCGTGAAGCTTCAGGTTGCGATCGAAGCTCACGGCGAGCCCCTGACCGAACTCGTCCTGCGCCGTCCGACGGTGCAGGAAGTGCGAGCGATCAAGGCGCTGCCGTACAAGATCGACAAGAGCGAAGAAGTCAGCCTCGACATGGACGTGGCGGCCAAATACATCGCCGTGTGCGCCGGCATTCCGCCGTCGTCGGTCAACCAGTTGGATCTGGCTGACCTCAATGCGCTGAGCTGGGCCGTTGCGAGTTTTTTCATGAGTGCGGCGTCGGCGCCATCACCGACCTGATCGCCGTCGCCTATGACCTGGCCTGGTTCTGGAAGGTTGACCCCGAACAGATGATGGCCAGGCCACTGGATGTGCTCCGCGAATCGCTGGAGCACGCGCAACGGATCAACGCGATGCAGCAGGTGCAGTGATGGCAGACGAAGAAACCAAAGTGAAAACGCCGGTGCTGATCACCGGCATCGACGAACTGTCGCCCAAGCTCGGCGCCCTTCAGGCCAAGGTCGAGAGCTTCAAGAAAAATCTCGAACAGGCCGGCCTCGGCAAACTGGACATCAGCGGTCTGTTCAAGGGCGGCAGCGTGATCACGCCGTTCGTGGACGGGATCAAATCGGCGGCGGCGTTTCAGGGCAAATTGACCGAAGTCAGCGACACGGCAAAAACCGTCGACCTGCCCGCCACGCCGAAAGTCGCTGCACAGAACATGAACGTGTTCAGTGCCTCGATGGAGAAGGTTTCGGCGGCCGTCGACGCCGCGCTGGTGCCGGCGGTAGGGGCGTTGGTGGTCGGGCTGGAACCGATGCTGACGCAGGTCGGCAGCCTGCTCGCCGACAACCCGAAACTGGTCGAAGGTCTGGCGGCGGGGGCGATTGCCTTCTCCGCCATGCAAACCGCCGTCACCGGTATGACCCAGGTGATGGACGTCATGAGCATGGTGCTCAAGACCAATCCGATCATGCTGATCGCCATGGGCATCGCGGTAGCGGCCGGTTTGATTTATGCCAACTGGACGCCGATCAGCGCGTTCTTCAAGGGCCTGTGGGAGGGCGTGAAAAACCTCGGTGCGAGTGCGATGGCAACGTTGCGCTCGATCCTCGATTGGCGACCGCTGGATGCACTGGCGGCATTGTGGTCACCGATCGCGGGATTCTTCTCCGGGATCTGGGACAAGGTCAAAGCCGTCACTGCGCCGGTGATCGACTTCTTCAAGTCGGTGTTCTCCTGGACACCCGCCGGCATGATCATGGACAACTGGGCGCCGCTGACCGGGCTGTTTTCGGCGATCTGGGAATTGCTCAAGGCCTTGAGTGTGCCGGTGATGGCGTTCCTCAAAGGCCTGTTCGACTGGACGCCGTTGGGCATGATCATCAACAACTGGGGGGCGATCACCGGGTTCTTCGGCTCGATCTGGACGGCGCTGCAACCGGCGGCACAAGCGATCAAGGATTTCTTCGGCACGTTGTTCGACTTCTCCCCGCTCGGGATGATCGTCAATAACTGGGGCAGCATCGTCACGTTCTTCGAACCGATCTGGACCGCGTTGCAAACGTCGGCGCAGCAGATCAAAAGCTTCTTCCAGAGCTTGTTCGAATGGTCGCCGCTGGAACAGATCGCCATGTACTGGCAACCGATCAGCGAAGTGTTTTCGGCACTGTGGGGCGTGGTGCAAGCGCTGGCTGCGCCGGTGTTGGAGTTTCTGCACAACATGTTCGAATGGACACCGTTGGGGCAGATCATCAAGAACTGGGGGCCGATCACCGAATGGTTCGGCGAGTTGTGGCAAAAGCTGCAAACCGTCATCGCACCGATCAAAGAGCTGTTCGACGGTGGTTTTGCCGGACTGATCGCCAAGGTCACCGGCAAGGTGGAAACCTTCACCGAGGCACAACGCCAGACCAATGCCGAAGGCAAAGGCGAACTGGCCCCAGCGTTCTTCGGCGCGAACCCTCAGGCATCGAGCAACGGCACGCTACAGGGTGGATCGTTGCCACAGAGTTCCGGTGCCCTGATCCAGCAAAGCGCCGCCAACAACCGTACGCAACTCGAGGGCGGCCTGACCGTGCGCTTCGAAAATGCGCCGGCGGGGCTGCGCACTGATCAACCGCAAACCAATCAACCGGGCCTGGCGCTGTCGTCGCGCATCGGCTATCGCTCGCTGTCGGCAGGAGGTTCCAATGAATTGGCGTGACCGTTTGTTGCCGGCATCCTTTCGCGGTGTCGGTTTCTGGATCGATCAGGCGAAAACCCCGGTCGGTCGCAAAGGTCAGCTGCACGAATATCCGCAGCGTGACCTGCCGTATTTCGAGGACCTCGGCCAGCAGGCCAAGACCCACGACATCACCGCATTCATCATCGGCGCTGATTGCCTGGAGCAGCGCGACAAGCTGCTCAAGGCGTTGGAAGCGGGCAGCGGTGAGCTGGTGCATCCGTGGCTGGGACGGCTGCAAGTCAAGGTCGGCGAGTGCGACATGACCCACACCCGCCAGGACGGCGGGCTGGTGACTTTTGCGCTGAAGTTCTATCCCGACCAACCATTGCCGTTCCCGACCGCTACCGTCAGCACGCAGAAAGTCTTGTTGGTCAAGGCCGACTCCTTGCTGGGTTCGGCGGTGGCGCGCTTCGAACAGGCGATGACACTGATCAAGGCTGCGCGGATCGGCATCGCCAATCTGCGCAACAGCCTGACCGGGGTTTATGAGGTGATCAAAGAGCAGCTCAAACCGCTGATCGAGCAGTACAGGCAGATCACTGAACTGGTCAAGGCCGTCAAGGAATTGCCCAAGGAAGTGGCTGCGGAGTTCAAAGGTTTGCTCGGTGATATCAAGGAACTCAAGGCGTTCGCGAAGGAGGGCTACCGTGGCGTGATTGCCGACGTGTCGCAACAACTCGAAGCGATCCGCAAGGCCGATGCGCCGAAGATCACCACCGGCAAGGACACCAACGCAGCGGCGCAGGCCATGGCCGATCTGGTGCAAGACACGATGCTGGTCAAGGTCGCGCAATGGGTGGCGTCGATGCCAGTGGCGACAACCCCGGTGAAGCTGCAATCGACACCCTCGGTGGGGCAACAGGCGACAACGCCGGTGAGCCGCCAGGAAGTACCGGTCAGTGACGATATGAAAGCGCTGCGCGCGGCGGTGTCGGCGGCCATCGATCCGATGTTGGCGAAGGCCGGTCCGGCGCACTTTCAGGCGATCAACGATGTGAAAGAGGCCCTGGTGGCTCACCTCAAAGCGGTGGCTTCGTCCGGCGTGCGCCAGGTCAGCAAGGCGTTTCAGGAAAGCTTTCCGGCACTGGTCGTTGCCTACAAGCAATTTGGCGATGCCACGCGGGTCGATGAAATCACTCAGCGCAACGGGATTACCCATCCGGGATTCTCGCCCAACGAAGTCAAAGTGTCCGGGGAGTGAACCATGAGCGAGATGGATAACCGCGTCACGCTGACGGTCAACAACATGGAATACGGCGGCTGGAAAAGCGTGGAAATCACCGCTGACCTGGAGCGCCAGTTTCGCACCTTCAAACTCGACATCACTTGGCAATGGCCGGGGCAGGCCGTCGATCAGCGGATCAGCCCCGGCGATCCCTGTGAGGTGAGGATCGGCAAGGATCTGCTGCTCACCGGTTACGTGTTCAAGGCGCCGATCCGCTATGACGGCCGGCAGATCAGCCTGACCCTGGAGGGCAGCTCCAAGACTCAGGATCTGGTCGATTGCGCCGCCAGAAACCAGCCGAATCAATGGCAGGAGCAACCGCTGCTGAGCATCGTTCAGGCGCTGGCGATGGAGTACGGTCTGATGGTGGTCAATGAGATTCCCGAGACTGCACGGCTGACCAAACACACGATCGTGCCGGGTGAAACCGTGTTTCAGTCGATCGACCGTTTGCTCTCGCTGCTACGGGTGTTTTCTACCGATGACGAGCAGGGCCGACTGGTGCTGGCCAAGCCTGGCAGCGGCGGGCGCGCGAGCGATGCGCTGGAGCTGGGCAAGAATATTCTGTCGGCCAATGCGCCGATGGATCAGAGCCAGGTGTTTTCCGAGTACCGGGTGATCGGCCAGCAAAAGGGTTCGGACAAGAAGAGCGGGGCGGCGGTCAGCGAAGTTGAATCGACGGCCGCCGACCTGACCTTCAAACGTCGGCGCACCACGGTGATCAACGAAGGCACGCAACTGACCTTTGAGTTGGCGCAGCAGCGTGCCCAATGGGAAAGCGCCACCCGCATGGGCCGGGCTCAGACCACTACGTATCAAGTGCAGGGCTGGCGCCAGGCCAACGGCGATCTGTGGCGCCACAACACGCTGGTGCGGGTGAAAGATCCGGTGCTGGGGTTTGACGGCGACATGCTGATTTCCAAAGTCACCTATTCGTTGTCGGCCCAGGGTTCGGTGACCACGCTGCAAGTAGCGCCACCGCATACCTTCGATGCCAATCCCAGCCCTCCGAAAAAAACCTCATAGGCCCTGAAAAGATCGCAGCCTTCGGCAGCTCCTACCGGTGTACGCCGATCCTATGTAGGAGCTGCCGAAGGCTGCGATCTTTTGACGTCGGCCCGTTTCATACAGGAACCAAGCATGAGCCTACTGACACGCCTGCTGGCGCGCGGCACTGTCGTGCTCGCCAATTCGGCATCCAAGCTGCAATCGTTGCAAATGCGCCTCACCGCCGGCGAGGTCAATGACGACCTCGAACACTTCGAACCCTACGGTTTCACCAGCCATCCGCTGGCCGGTGCCGAAGGCGTCGTCACGTTCATCGGCGGCGACCGTTCCCACGCCATCGCCCTGGTCATCGCCGATCGCCGCTATCGCCTGCAATCGCTGGCCGCCGGTGAAGTGGCGATCTACACCGACGAGGGCGACAAAATTCACTTCAAGCGCGGACGGATCATCGACATCGACACCGCCACGCTGAACATCCGCGCCAGCAGCGCGGTGAACTTCGACACGCCGGTGATCAATCAGACCGGAAAAATCGTCTCCACCGGCGACCAGTTGGCCGCTGGCATCAGCCAGATCAAACATGTGCACGTCGGCGTCCAGGCCGGCAGCGGCCAGACCGGCGCGCCGGCAGGAGGCAAGTAATGTTGATCAGCCCGAACCTCCACGCCGCGCTGACCCGCGCCGTGCTCATCAGCCTGTTCACCTGGCGCCGTGCCGCCGATGACGACGCCCTCGACGACGAAGAGCGCTTCGGCTGGTGGGGCGACACGTTTCCCACCGTCGCCGACGATCGCATCGGCTCGCGGCTGTGGCTGCTGCGCCGGGTCAAGTTGACCCGACAGACCCAGATGGACGCCGAGTTCTATGCCCGCGAAGCCTTGCAATGGCTGATCGACGACGGTCATTGCAGCGCCATCGACATTCTCAGCGAACGCCTCGACGCCCAGCGCCTGAACCTGCGCACGGTCCTGACCCTGGCCGATGGCGAACGTCTGGACATCAACCCCGATAACAGTTGGCAGGTGATCTATGCCGTTTGAAACCCCTTCGCTGCCGGTGCTGATCAAGCGCACCCAAAGCGACCTGGCCGGCGATTCGCTGCGCCAGTCCGATGCGCAAGTGCTGGCCCGAACCCTCGGTGGCGCCGCTTATGGTCTGTACGGTTATCTCGACTGGATTGCCGAGCAGATCCTTCCCGACAAAGCCGATGAATCGACTCTGGAGCGCATCGCTGCGCTGCGCCTGAACCAGCCGCGCAAAGCCGCGCAGGTGGCCACTGGCAGTGTCAGCTTTACCGCCACTGCCGGTGCGGTGCTCGACGTCGATACGTTGCTGCAAACCAATGACGGGCGTACCTACAAAGTCACGGCGGCGCGCACCACGATCAACGGCAGCAACAGCACCACCATCGCCGCGCTTGACGCCGGCAGCCTGGGCAATGCCGACGCCGGTCTGGTGCTGACCCCGGTGCAGCCGATCACCGGCATCGTCAGCAGCAGTTTTGTCCTGCTGGCGCCGGGGCTCAACGGGGGTGTGGCGCGCGAAAGCCTGGAGTCGTTGCGCTCGCGAGTGATCCGTTCGTATCGGGTCATTCCTCACGGTGGCTCGGCCAGCGACTACGAAACCTGGGCACTGGAAGTGCCGGGCGTGACGCGGGCCTGGTGCCGCGGCGGCTTTCTCGGGCCGGGCACTGTCGGCGTGTACATCATGCGTGACGATGACCCGCAACCAGTGCCGAACGACGAGCAACTGGCCGAGGTGCAGGCCTACATCGAGCCGTTGCGCCCGGTCACGGCAGAAGTACACGTGCGTCCGCCGATTCAGGTGCCGGTGGTTTATCGCCTGAAGCTGACCCCCGACACCAGCGCCGTGCGCGCGGCCGTCGAAACCCAATTGCGCGACTTGCACAACCGCGAGGCTGACCTCGGCGAGGATCTGTTGATCAGCCACATCCGCGAAGCCATCAGCAGCGCGGCGGGTGAAACCGACCATGTGCTGAGCGCCCCGATTGCCAACGTTTCGGCCAACGACAGCGAACTGCTCACCTTCGGAGGTTGCGTATGGGGGGCATAAGAACTGCCGCGCAATATCAGGCGCAACTGCGCGCCTTGCTGCCCAGTGGCCCGGCCTGGGACCCGGAGCGTGTGCCGGAGCTGGAAGAAGTGCTGCAAGGCGTCGCGGTCGAACTGGCGCGCCTCGACGCCCGCGCCGCCGACCTGCTCAACGAGATGGACCCGGCCGGCGTCAGTGAACTGGTGCCCGACTGGGAACGGGTGATGAACCTGCCCGACCCGTGCCTGGGCGCCACCCCGTTGTACGACGATCGTCGCCTGGCCGTACGCCGGCGCTTGCTCGCGGTCGGCAGCCAGGCCGTCGGCTATTACCTCGAAATCGCCAAAAGCCAGGGCTATCCCAACGCCACCATCACCGAACTCGAAGCACCGCGCATGGGCCGTTCGCGTTTCGGCTCGGCACATTGGGGCACGTGGGAAGCGCAGTTCATGTGGACGCTCAACACCGGCGGGCGCCTGCTGCTCGGCCGGCGTTTCGGTGCGAGTTATTGGGGCGAGCGTTTCGGCGTCAACCCGGGCTCGGCGCTGGAATGCCTGATCCACCGCAGTGCGCCGGCGCATACCAAGGTGCACATCAATTATGACTAGGGAGGAATGACGGGATGGATTATCCGAACAGTGTGCCCAGCGCCGGTTTGGTGAATGGGAAATTTGTTGATGAAAACCCGATGACCGGAACCCCGGGATCGCTGATTCCGGCGGAGTGGGGCAACGGGGTGACGTTGGAGATTCTCAACGTGATCAATGCGGCTGGGTTGACCCCGGACGAGAAGAAGTACGATCAGCTGTTGCAGGCGATTCAGAGCGTTTCGGCCAAGGGCTGGAATCTGGATTCGGCGTTGCCGATCGGCTCGTTGCCAACCGCTACCGTGGCTACGGCAGACGGGCGATTGCCGATCACGCCGACGGCGTTTGCCACCAGTGGCGGGCGCTTATCAATTCTGCCGGGTGTGCTGGTCAGCCTCGGCCAGGAGGTGTTGGCCGGTCAGTTGGGACGGCCGCGCACTTTTACCACGCAAGCCTGGAGCAGCGGCGATCTGTTGCCCAACTCCGGTTACTTTCTGCGAGCGCAAGTGGTCGCCGGTGTGCTGACCTTCTACACGCAGCGCGGCATCATCTATGACGCCACGCCCGAGGGATTGAAGGGCACGATCAATGGTGCGGCGGGCGGTGGTTTTCAGTCGACGCCTTTGGATCTCTGTCTGGCGTGGGTGGTGACAGCCGGCCCCGGCTCAGTACCGATTGTCCGGCCGATGTATAACCGTAGCCGCTTGTCGTGGACGCAAACAATCAGCGGCAATGGCGTGGTGTACCTGCCACTGGACCCGCATGCCCGTGCCGCGCGTCTGGTTGTGGGCAATGCGACGCCGCATCCGACGCAAGTCACCGCTATGAATTTTGCTACACCCGGTTGGCTGGGCGCCAACTACTGTTTTCTCAACCCGAAGGCTGCCGCGTCGAGCAACTGGGATGGCTGGGCCATTGCGGGTGAGACGGTGCGGATTATCACCAACAACGAGGTGAATGACACAACCGTTTCGACATTGACCGCAAGCTTCGACCACAGCATGTTGCGTTCCCTGTGGCAGACCTATCAAGCCGAACACGCCTTGGGTGCCGATAACGGCACAAGTGACGAATTGCTGTTCAGCATGGGCATCAAAAACATTCTCCCGAGCGACTACGCCAACGGTATTGCGATCAACTTTGCAGCGGCGGTGAATATCAATCTTTCCTGGGAGTTGATCCGATGATCATCATTCAAGAACTGCATCAGTTCGAGGACGGCTTGCGCGCTGCACAACCTTCCCCGGCCCATGACTGGGATGGTGAAGCCTGGCACCTCAATGTTGGCAGAGTGGCCGAACTGGAGCTGCAAGACGCCGAACGCCTCTGCGACAAAATCGACGGCGTCGCGGACAGCGTCCGCACGGTGCTGGCGGGCGATCCGCTCAAAGCCATGGAATACGCCCAGGCAGCCGCTGACGCGCAGGCTTATCAAGACGCCGGTTACCCGAAAAAGGAAGTGCCGTTGTCGGTCGCTGCCTGGGTGGTCAAAGGTCGTACGGCCAAACAGGCTGCCGAGCAGATTCTGAGTAAGGCCGATCAATTGACCGACCATTTGCTGACGCTGCGTACGTTGCGCCTGAAGGCCAAGGCGCAGATTCGCGCGCAGGCGGGCAAGGGCAAGATGGCGCTGGCACGCAGTACCAGCGACGAAGCACTGGTGGCGATTCGCGAGCTGCTCGGCAATCAACTCAGCTAGTCGCAACGCTGCGAACCTGTTCCCCCAAGCCCACTTCACCGTGGGCTTTTTATTTTCAGAAAAAACATCGTAGCCGGCGCTCGGCAGCGACCGCTGCGTCATGGCTCATTTGTCATTTCAGAGAAACGAACACTCTATGGATTATCCAAAAAGCGTCCCCAGCGTCGGCCTGGTCGATGGCCGCTTCGTTGATGAAAACCCTGTGGCGGGCACGCCGGGCTCATTGATTCCGGCGGTCTGGGGCAATGCCGTCACAGAGGAAATACTCAGTGTGGTTTCCAGCGCCGGACTGGTGCCCACCGAAGGCGACAATCGCCAACTGCTCAAGGCCTTGCAGGCGCTGTTGGCTCTGGCCAGTCCGATGGGCTCCTCAGTGATCAATGTATCGACCTCCAAGGGGCTGACGGCCAGTGAACTCGGCCTTGTGTTGGTCAATGCCAGCAGTGGCGTGACGACCATCAGTCTGCCGGCCGCCGACGCTGCACTGGGTACTCGCGACGTCATCGTGCGCCGGGTCGACAACGCGTCTACCCGGTTGGTGGTCCGCGCCTCCGGCACCGACAAAATCAGATTCCACACGCACTTGGCCGCTGCCGGCTACCCGTTTTTCGTGCTGATGGGCTCGGGGGACTGGTGGCATCTGCGCAGCGATGGCGCAGGCAATTGGTGGCCGCTTGGACGGTTCGACAGCACGCCATTGGGCCGGACTGTGTTCGAGACCACGACGCAGCTCAACCCCGGCGGATATGGGCCGCTTAACGGGGCGGTATTCAGTCGCAGCGACTGGCCGTGGTTGTGGGATCACGCGCAGCAGTCCGGCGGACTGACCACCGAGGCCGCAAGGGGCGGGGCCGAAGGCGGCTGGACGAGCGGAGACGGCACCTTGACCTTTCGCGGGCCGGAAAGCCGGGGTGAGTTCATCCGGTTGAGCGACGAGGGCCGAGGAATCGACGTAGGGCGCTCGGTCGGCAGTTGGCAGGTCGACATGTTCCGCTCCCATCGCCATGAACTTAAAAGCGACATGCTGGGCGTGCCTTTGGTGGCGGCCCAGAACGCAGCACCGGATGCATTATTCAACCAAGCCAATATCAGTCTCGGATTTACCGAAAGCACCGGCGGTGTTGAAACGCGTCCGCGCAACATGGCCTATCCAGGCCGGATAAAACTTATCTGAGGCCCACTTCGGGCTTCTTTCATCAGCAAAAGGAAGTGAACAATGGATTACTACTACGTCGTAGACGAAACCAATCAGATCATCACCGGCCCGATCGACTTGCCAGTGACGCCGGGCCTCGGTATTCAAATACCCGGTAATGTGATTGTACTGACGGAGCTGCTGCCGGATCCCGAGGCGGGTTATGTCTGGGTTTGGCGCAATGCACAGGCCTCGCAGTTGATCGATCTGCGCAACCGCTTCTTCTATCGCAAGGACAACGGCAGCTATGTCTACTGGACCGAACTGGGTCCTGTGCCTGATTACCTGACGGCCAAGGTACGGCCAAACAGCTATTACTTCTGGAAGGATGATGACTGGGTACTGGACGTCGAAGCCGAACGTGCAGGCTTGGCCGCGCAGGCCGATGTCGAACGCGATAACCGCCTGCGTGAGGTGATCATTCGCGTCGCGCCGCTGCAATACGCTTATGACGTGGGCGAGGCCACCAGCGAGCAGTTGGCCTCGCTGCAAGCCTGGAAACGCCATGCCCTGAACCTGGCGCGTATCGAGCTGCAAGCGGGTTATCCGTCGGTCATCGAGTGGCCCACCGCACCGGCCAAATTCGTGATTTCACCCACCGTTTAACCTTCGATTCACTTACTGAAAAACTACAGGCGGCCCTGTGCTGCCGGCATTCGGCTGCCTGTAACACTGAAAAGGTTCTGACGTGGACTATCCAAAAACCATCCCCGGCGTTGGCCTGGTCAACGGCGGATTTATCGATGAAAACCCTGTGGCCGGAACGCCGGGGTCGTTGATTCCTGCTGCCTGGGGCAACAGCGTCACGCAAGAAATTCTCAACGCGATCAAGGCCGCGGGATTGACCCCTGATGAAGCCAGAACCGATCAGTTGGCCACGGCCATTGGCGCATTGGTCGACTTCACCAAGCTGAAAAATACCCCGACCACGCTCAGTGGTTATGGCATCACCGATGCAGTGGGGCGGCTGCTGGCTGTCAGGCAGATTGAAACAGTCGGGATCACCGTTTACATGCCCAACCCGAAAACCAAACGCATTCGTGTGCGCCTGGTTGGCGCGGGTGGTTCCGGTGGTGGGTGCGCACCGGTGCCGGCCAATAATCAAATCCTTGGCGGTGGAGGTGGCTCGGGCGCCTACGCCGAAAGCCTGTATGAGGTGACGCCACAAATGTTCGCCGGCGTACCGGTTTCCCTGGGCGCAGGTGGCGCAGTGAGTAACACCACAGGTCTGTCGGGTGGCGGCGCATCCTTCGGTTCTTACATGAGTGTTTCGGGAGGCGGTGGCGGTCAGAAACTGGCGATCGTCGTCACGGGCACCTCATCCGGATTCATTCAGGGCGGCGTGGGTGGTGCGGTGACTGGCGGCAATCTCTGCAGTGCCCGGGGCATCACCGGCGGATTTGGCATGAGTAATGCCAATTGGGGCCTGCTCTCCGGTTGCGGTGCGGCGAGTGCGTTCGATGGCGGCGGCCCGTTCACTGGATCAAACACGGTGGGCAATGCCGGCGTGCGGGGTTCGGGTGGCAGTGGCGCGTGCTCGGTCAACCCTTCTGCTTCAGTCGTCAGCGGCGCTGGCGGCAACGCCTTTTGCGAAATCTGGGAGTACGAGTAATGGCCGTTTATGCACGGATCGAAAATGGCGTGATCGTCGAACGGATCGACACCGGTGATTACGCAATCAGCGAGCTGTTTGCACCGTCGTTTGTCGAGTCGATGGTCCGCGTGCCAGACGACATGGCGGTCGACATCGGCGCACCGATGAGCGCGCTCACGCCAGCCATCGAGCCGCAGCCTGTCTTGCCGCTTGCCACTGTCGCGCCGGCGGCTGTTGTCTTGGAACAAGCGCCTGTGGCGCCAGAGCGTACTTGGCGCGAAGCGTCTCTTTCAGCGACCGAATGGTGTGTGACGCGTCATCGCGATGAGCAGGCATTGGGGCGTGGAACGACGCTCAAGGCCGCGCAGTATCTGGAGTTGCTGGAATACCGCCAGGCGCTGCGTGACTGGCCTGAGGCCAGCGGTTTCCCTGCAGTGGTTTCTCGGCCGACAGCACCGCAATGGTGGGTCGCCAATGCGGGTTGACGTCCGCGGTTTCAGGCATTTTCAGACAAGGAGTTGAATCATGGATTATCCAAAGAGTGTTCCTAGCGCCGGATTGGTAGATGGCAAGTTTGTCGATGAAGATTTACTGACGGGCAAGCCGGGCTCGTTGATTCCGGCCAGTTGGGGTAATGGTGTTACGCAGGAGTTGTTGACGGTCATCCAGAGCGCGGGGCTGACACCGTCGGAGGCCGCCAATAATCAACTGCTCAGTGCGCTGCGTAGCAACAATCTGTTCGTCACGGCACCGCAGTTCAATCAAGGCAAAGCGGTCGCCACCACCGAGTTCGTCGCCCGCGCGGGCCTGCAGTTTTCCGGGTTCGTGTCCTACCCTGCGAGCACTGTCCTGACCGTGGCCAACGTGGGCGGGGTGGCGAGTTTCGCCAGCGCAACGCCGATCACCGCAACGTTGCCTTCCATCAATGGCATCGCCCATGCCAGCACGCTACACGTGATCAATGCGGGCAACGGTGTTCTGACCATCAACCCTGCCGCTAACGAACAAATTGAAACCTGCAACGGTACGTTCGGGGCACTGAAGCTCGGGCTCGGCGACTCCGCATGCCTGATCAAACTGGCGAGCCAATGGCGGCTATACGCAGGGTCGATCAGCGATCGTTATGCAACGGCGCATTCGGGTGTCTATGGCAACGTCGGCTATCAACGGTTTGCCAGCGGCAACATTGAGCAATGGGGCGTGGGCACAACGGATGCGAAGGGCGAAGTCGACGTGATTTTTCCAATCTCCTTTCCGACAGCCTTTTCTTCGCTGGTGGCTACTCATGCTGGCGGTGACGGCGCAATGGTCATCCTGATTGCGGGTTCTGGAAAGCAACAAGGCTGCAAGCTCAAGGTTCGTGATTTCGGCGGCAGCATTGCTGCGGGTTGGGGCATCAATTATTTCGCAAAGGGCTATTGAATGAATCCGTTCAACGTTTTGTTCAGCGCCAGCACCCGGGGCGTTTATGTAGCGGGTATCAACTCCACTGACATTCCCGATGACGTCATCGAGATTCCTCAGACTTACTGGATCTCGCTGCTGCAGCAATTGGCCGTTACGGCAAAGGTGATCGGCGTGCGTGCGGATAACGGCTATCCGATTCTGGTCGATCCTGCGCCTCCTTCGGCCGATGAAGCAGCCGACGCCGAGCGCCGTTGGCGCACCGCGCAACTGGCCGCCACCGACGGATTGGTCGCGCGCGATCGCGATGAACTGGAAGACGGCGGCGGCACGACGCTGACCACCGAGCAATATGCCCAATTGCAGACGTATCGCCGCCAATTGCGCGACTGGCCGCAGGGTTCTCTTTTTCCGTTCAGCGAGCATCGGCCACTGGCGCCGAACTGGTTGGCGGCTGCGCTGTGAATCTTTTGAGAGATTGAAATGGATTATCCAAAAAGCGTTCCCGGCATAGGGCTGGTGAATGGAAAGTTCGTCAATGAAGACGTCATTGCGGGATTGCCCGGGTCGTTGATTCCGGCGACCTGGGGCAATAGCGTTACCGATGAGTTGTTGAATGTCGTCAAGTCGGCCGGCCTTGAACCGAACGAAGCCGACGCGAACCAGTTGTTGCAAGCGCTGAAAAAACTCAGCCAGGCCGGTGAAGACAAACATGCCGCCGACATCGGCGCGGCCAATCTCTACATGGCCAATTATGTGCCTGCCGTCACCGCATTGAAGGACGGCTTGGCGCTGCGTTTTACCGCCGGCAATGCCAATACCGGGGCGAGTACGTTTGCACCGAACGGGTTGATGCCCAAGCCGCTCGTCAGTCTTGCAGCAAGTACATTGCGCCCTGCCGAGATTGTCGGCGGTAGCGTGTGTTCGGTGGTGTACAGCGCGGCTCTGGACAGTTGGGTATTGGTGTATGCGAGTGGTGGCAATGCTGCCAGTGGTCGGCTATTGGGTGTCAGGACGTTTACCGCGTCCGGCAACTATGTACCGGCAGTGGGAATGAAGAACGTATTGGTCACCGTCGTCGGCGGAGGTGGTGGCAGCTCGGGAATCGGTGCGACGAATTCTTCTCAGGTTTCCCTCGCAGGAGGTGGTGCCTCCGGTAGCTACGCACAAGCCTGGTTATCATCTGGCGCGATCGGGCTGAGCCAAATCGTCACAGTTGGGGCGGGGGGCGCTGCGGGCGTTGTCGGCACTGGCGGCGGAAGTGGCGGAACAAGTTCGCTGGGTTCATTGGTTTCGGCCACTGGCGGTGGCGGTTCTCCCTGGAGTACTCCACTCACGCTTCCTGGGTTCGGCTTGTATGTGGGTGGTTTTCCCAGCCAAATCTCAATGGGCGGCAATATTGTCAATTCGGCAGGAGCAGCCGGCAGTCCAGGGATGTGCCTTACCGGATCAACCCTTGCCGGGCACGGCGCAAACTCACCTCTTGGCAGTGGTGGGTATGCGAGCAGCGTCGCATTGAGTGTGGCCGCCCCTGGTTCCGGTTATGGCTCAGGCGCGGGCGGGATTGCTAACGCAACCAATCAGCCAGGCAGGCCCGGCGCTTCAGGAGCGCCGGGCGCTGTAATCATCTACGAGTACGCCTGATGAAAACCTACGCACGCATCGCCAACAACACCGTGGTCGAGCTGTTCTCCACCGACGGCAACATGGCCAAGATGTTTCACCCGGATCTGCTGTGGGTCGATATCACTGAAGTCACCCCGGCACCGCAAATCGACTGGAACGCCAACTTCGGCAACCTCGGTTGGGTGTTCGCAGCACCCGAAGAACCCGCGCCGGACAGCCCCCTGAAAACTCTGGCAAAAAAGTGGCTGACAGGCATTGGCCGTCAATCGTGATTCAATCGACGGACTATCCAGGGAGGATCATGCATTATGCAAATAACTGAAAACAACCTTATCGACATCATGCCCAGCGCCCGCTCCCAAGCGGGCGTTTTTGTTTCTGCGCTCAACAGTGCCATGGCTCGCCGCCATATCGACTCGCCAAAACGCATCGCTGCGTTCCTTGCGCAAGTCGGCCATGAGTCGGGGCAATTGCGCTATGTGCGGGAGTTGGGCAACAACCAATACCTGAGCAAGTACGACACCGGCACCTTGGCCTTGCGTTTGGGCAATACGCCAGAGGCTGATGGCGACGGGCAAAAATACCGTGGGCGTGGGCTGATTCAGATCACCGGCCGTTCGAATTATCGGCAGTGCAGTCTTGGGCTGTTCGGCGATGAGCGTCTGCTGTCGTTGCCTGAACTGCTCGAGCAACCACAATGGGCAGCCGAATCGGCAGCATGGTTCTGGGAACAGAACGGCCTCAACGAGCTGGCCGACCGCGATCAGTTCAACACCATCACGCGGCGTATAAACGGCGGGTTGAACGGCTTGCAGGATCGTCTGGAGATCTGGGCGCGGGCGAGGGCGGTGCTATGCCTTTCTCCGGGCGCGTGATCGGCCTTCTTTTGCTGGCGGCGGGCGCTTTTGCGGCGGCCTGGCAGTTGCAGGACTGGCGCTACGGCCGGCAACTGGCCGAGCAGGCCCGGTTAAACGCGGAGGTGCTGAACCAACAGAATCTGGCTGCCGCTTCGGCCCAACAGGCCGAGCAGGATAAACGTCTGGCGCTGGAGCAACGGCTCTCGGCCAGTGAACAAAGCCACTACCGAGCGCTGAGCGATGCCCAACGTGATCAAGATCGCTTGCGCGATCGTCTTGCTACTGCTGATGTGCGCCTGTCGGTCCTTCTCGACGCCGGCGACGTTGCCCAAGGCTGCAACGTGCCCGCCTCCGCCGGCACCGGCGGCGTGGATCATGCAACCGTACGCGCCCGACTTGACCCGGCGCATGCTCAACGAATTATCGCCATCACCGACAGCGGCGACCGCGGACTGATTGCCTTGCAGGCGTGTCAGGCTTATGTCAGAGCGTTGGCGCCCGAACATTTTGAATGAGTCTGTGTATTGAAAGCGCAACCGGCTCGTGTACGGTGGAGGCATTCCACACGATCCGGAGAGCGCCGTGAAAGAGATTACCCAACTGGCCGCCGAGCTTGGCCGACGTCTGCAAGTGCTCAATGCCCACGTGACCACCGCCGAGTCTTGTACCGGTGGTGGCATCGCAGAAGCGATCACGCGGATCCCCGGTAGTTCGGCGTGGTTTGAGGCCGGTTATGTGACGTACTCCAACCGGCAGAAAACCCTGCAACTGAATGTGCCGACCGAGTTGTTTGAAACGGTGGGCGCGGTCAGTGCCGAAGTGGTCGAGGCCATGGTGCGTGGCGCTCAAGACAAAAGCCTGGCGCGATTTGCCGTCGCGGTCAGCGGCGTGGCCGGACCGGACGGTGGTTCACCGAGCAAACCGGTGGGCACGGTGTGGCTGGCCTGGGGCGTTGGCGAGGCGGTTACCACTGAGGTTCAGCACTTCCCGGGTAACCGCGATGAAGTCCGCCGACAAACGGTGAAGGCCGCGCTAGAGGGGCTCCTGCGACTAGCGGCACGAGAAATCGAAAATCAGGGGTAGGCGATCCGCGAACGCTGTGGAATAATACTGGCTACTTATACAGGTGTTGGCCGTCAGGCCTTATTGATTACGTGAGGACTTTAATGGACGACAACAAGAAGAAAGCCTTGGCTGCGGCCCTGGGTCAGATCGAACGTCAATTCGGCAAGGGTGCCGTGATGCGTATGGGCGATCAGGACCGTCAGGCGATCCCGGCTATCTCCACTGGCTCTCTGGGTCTGGACATCGCGCTCGGCATTGGCGGCCTGCCAAAAGGCCGTATCGTTGAAATCTACGGTCCTGAATCTTCCGGTAAAACCACACTGACCTTGTCCGTGATCGCCCAGGCTCAGAAAGCCGGCGCGACCTGCGCATTCGTCGACGCCGAACACGCCCTCGACCCTGAGTACGCCGGCAAGCTGGGCGTCAATGTCGACGACCTGCTGGTGTCCCAGCCGGACACCGGTGAGCAAGCGCTGGAAATCACCGACATGCTGGTGCGCTCCAACGCCGTTGACGTGATCATCGTCGACTCCGTGGCTGCACTGGTACCGAAGGCTGAAATCGAAGGCGAAATGGGTGACATGCACGTGGGCCTGCAAGCCCGTCTGATGTCCCAGGCGCTGCGTAAAATCACCGGTAACATCAAGAACGCCAACTGCCTGGTGATCTTCATCAACCAGATCCGCATGAAGATCGGCGTGATGTTCGGCAGCCCGGAAACCACCACCGGTGGTAACGCGCTGAAGTTCTATGCTTCGGTCCGTCTCGACATCCGCCGTACCGGCGCGGTGAAGGAAGGCGACGAAGTGGTCGGCAGCGAAACCCGCGTCAAGGTAGTGAAGAACAAGGTCGCTTCGCCATTCCGTCAGGCCGAGTTCCAGATTCTTTACGGCAAAGGCATCTACCTCAACGGCGAGATGATCGACCTGGGCGTGCTGCACGGTTTCGTTGAAAAATCCGGCGCTTGGTATGCCTACGAAGGCACCAAGATCGGTCAGGGCAAGGCCAACTCGGCCAAGTTCCTGGCGGACAACCCGGAAATCGCCGCGAAGCTCGAGAAACAACTGCGTGACAAGCTGCTGACGCCGACAGTGATCGACTCCAAGGCTTCTGCAGTCAAAGAGACTGAAGACGACCTGGCCGACGCTGACATCTGATTGCAGCGATGACCACCGCCGTACTCGATACCCTCGTCGCGGTGCGACGAACCGCCATGGACCTGCTCGCACGCCGCGAGCACGGTCGAGTCGAGCTGACACGCAAACTGCGTCAGCGCGGCGCCGAGGCGGAGATGATCGAAACAGCCCTCGACCGTTTGACGGAAGAGGGCCTGCTTTCCGAAGCCCGTTACCTTGAAAGCTTTGTTTCCTACCGTGCCCGTTCCGGCTATGGCCCTTTGCGGATTCGCGAGGAACTGAGCCAGCGCGGCTTGCAACGTGCCGATATCGAACTCGCCCTGCGCGAAAGCGGTATCAGTTGGCAGGAGCAACTTCAGGACACATGGCGTCGCAAGTTCTCCGGGCATTTACCGATTGATGCCAAAGAGCGGGCCAAGCAAGGCCGGTTTCTGGCGTATCGAGGGTTCTCGATGGAGATGATCAACCGCTTGTTCAGCGGTCGAGGCATGGACGATTAAAACCGACTCAATAAAAACGGCCCGCTATGAAAATAGCGGGCCGTTTTTTTTGCTTTCAAATTGCCTTTGACGGTTCGCGCGAGCGCTCAACTGTTTGCGGTCTTGAATCGGCCCAGTTTTCCGGCAGGTTGATGTAATCGATCAACTCCCTCAGGCGCCCGTGAGTGCGTGCATTGAAAGCGAAGGCCAGTCGCGCCAGATGACTGAACTGCGCTTCATCGTGTTCCTCGCCGGCGTAGGCGTGTTGATGAAACTGGTCACTCAGGCACAGATCGGCGAATGCTTCCTGCATGTGCGCCAACGCCTGATCGCTGAGGGTGTGATGCATGCGAATCACGAACTGCCGCTTGAGCCAGCGGCTGGAGTGGAAGTTGCTGTAGAACTGGTTGATCTGTTCCACCGCCTCTTCAACGCTGTAGACCAGACGCATCAGCTTCATGTCAGTCGGCAGGATGTAGCGATTGGCCTCCAGTTGGTGGCGAATGAAATCCATCGCGCCTTGCCAGAAGGTACCGCCCGGTGCATCCAGCAGTACCACCGGTACCAGCGGGCTTTTGCCGGTCTGAATCAGCGTGAGTACTTCCAGCGCCTCATCCAGCGTGCCGAAACCGCCCGGGCACAGCACCAGCGCGTCAGCTTCCTTGACGAAGAACAGCTTGCGGGTGAAGAAAAAGTGGAACGGCAGCAGATTGCCAGTGCCGTCGACGGTCGGGTTGGCATGTTGTTCGAAGGGCAGGGTGATGTTGAAGCCGAGGCTGTGATCACGGCCGGCCCCTTCATGGGCGGCGGCCATGATGCCGCCCCCGGCGCCAGTGATGACCATCATGTCCGAACGCGTCAGGGCGGCGCCGAGTTCACGGGCCATGGCATACAGAGGATGTTCGACTGGTGTGCGCGCCGAGCCGAATACGGTGACTTTGCGTCGGCCCTTGAATTGTTCCAGTACCCGAAATGCTTGCTCCAGTTCGCGCAGGGCCTGCAGGGTGATCTTGGCGTTCCAGCGGTTATGGTCTTCCTGAGCCATGCGCAGCACGGTCAGGATCATGTCGCGGTAAATGGGAATGTTCGGGCTGTTGGAGGAAACACGGCTGAGTTGTGCTTCGACCTGGCTAATGAGGTCGGGGCCGCTTTCCTGAAAATGACGGCTCAAGAGGTCATTCGGTTGGTAAGGCATTCAACGTCTCCTTCTGCACAGAGCGGATGGCCCTGACGAGCGGCGTCAGTGCCGCGCTGCAAAAAACACACGATCGGCAGTTCCTTGCCTGCCGTTGAAAAATGATCGGAATACTCTGAATCTAGACCTTGGCGCGCATTTGCGCTGACTTGATCATTGCGCCGTAAAGTTTTGGCTGGCAACCGTTTATTGATTTTCAGCCAGTGTCATCACCGCTCGTCCGAAGGTGCGCCGAGCGGCAATCGCTCTGATTAACTAACTGACAGGCGCCGTACGACAGCTTTGCGTCATCGACCGTACGCAAGGTGCACGCGATTCAAGGATTTGCGGGTGGCAAGGAGGCGGGACACATGGCCAGAGTGATTCTGGAGATCGATACGCAGCTGTATCGGATGTTGAAGGCATCAGCCGAGACCAATCATGTCAGTCTCGAAGAGGAGTGCTGCCGGCGGTTGGCGGGCGGCGAGCGCCGTTCGCACTATTTACAGGCCTTGCTGGCCGAACTGCGCGCCGAGGATGAACAGCGGCGCGCCAATTCGCGATGATTACTTCTTCTTCGCCGGGCCGGCTTTCGGGCAATCCGATTCCTGGTAGCTGGCGGAGCCGATCGCCTTGTTGGTTTTCACTTCGGTGAAGTCGTAACGCATGATCGCGCCCTTGGCCATCAGCTTGCGAAACGACGGGTTGTTGCACACCGAAGCGCCCAACTGGAAATACACGGCTTTGGGGTCAGCGCGCATTTTGTCGGCGTGGCTCTTTTGCACGCTCAGGTGGTTGATCAACTGCGTGCCTTCAACGGTGAAGCCCTGATCAAGAATGTCTTCGCTGATGGCGCGTGGCGTGCCGACGCTGCTCTGGGCGGCGACGTTACGCAGCTCGCGGTTCAGATTCTGCTCACTCAGGGAGGCAGCCTGAGCGGTGAAGGACGACGCCAGCAGAATGGCAGCGGTGGGAACGATAAGGCGCAGCATGAAAATCTCCTGATTCGGTGGCTGGTGGTTCGACCAGCCTCGGGGCTGTGCGTTCAGTGGCGGCGAATTATAGGGGAGCCGGTCGGGAGGGTACAGGCTTGTGCCCGTCGCTCTGGTAAACTGCCGGCTTTTATTGCCCTGCCGAGTGCTGTGCGTGTCGAGTTTTCCTGCCGTAAGGCGTTGCCCGTGACCCATCATGCCCCCAACGCCGTCGCCCGTTTGCGTGATCAACGCGAAGATGAAGGCATCAAGCCGATCCAGGCCCGTGGCTTTCGCTCCGAACGCTGCCGAGACTGCCGGGTCATCATCAGTCATTGCCTGTGTGCCTGGCGGCCCAGTGTCGAAACGCGGTCGGCCGTGTGCCTGATCATGACCGGCAAGGAAGTGTTCAAGCCGAGCAATACCGGTTGGCTGATTGCCGACGTGGTGCGTGATAACCATGCATTCATCTGGTCGCGCACCGAGCCCGATCCGCAGATGCTGGCGCTGCTCAACGACCCGCAATGGCAGCCGTATCTGGTGTTCCCCGGTGAGTACGTCGAGCCGTCGCGTGTGACCAACACCGTCGCTGTCGATAGCAACAAGCGCCCGCTGTTCATTCTGCTGGATGCAACCTGGACCGAAGCGCGGAAGATTTTTCGCAAGAGTCCGTATTTCGATCGCTTGCCGATCTTGAGCCTGTTGCCCGACAAACTCTCGCGCTATCGCTTGCGCCGCTCGACCCGCAGCGAGCATCTGTGCACCGCCGAAGTCGCGGCGCTGTGCCTGGAATTGGCCGGTGACTCGGACGCCGCTTCTGCGCTGGACGCCTATTTCGACGTGTTCAGCCAGCATTACCTCGGCGCCAAGCAGCAATTGGACATGAATGAGTCCACCCCCGCCCATGCCGAGTTGCTGCCCTATATACGAAAGCCGCAGCCAGAGTTGGCGCCATAGTGGCCCATACTGTACGCAGCGGCGGCCGTGCTGCTTGACCACCCCGTCTTCGCTGGGCATGCTTGGCGCCGATTAGGGTGCGGCCAAGGTTTGAAACGCCGTGTTTGCTGTTGATTGGCGTTGAACGTGCCCCTGTGGATATCGCTTGAAAGCGGCATCTTGAGTTGCTTTGGCCAGACCGGAATGCACCGCGTCTGCCATCAAAAACAGGATCATTTGAAAAATGGCCACATACGACATCCTGATTGCCGATGATCACCCTCTGTTTCGTAGCGCCCTGCATCAAGCGGTGACGCTGGGCCTCGGCCCGGATGTACGCTTGGTCGAAGTCGCAAGCATCGCCGAACTGGAAACCCGCCTGACCGAAAAAGCCGACTGGGATCTGGTCCTGCTGGACCTGAACATGCCCGGCGCTTTCGGGTTTTCCGGGTTGGTCATGCTGCGCGGGCAATACCCGCAGATTCCGGTGGTGATGGTTTCGGCGCAGGAAGAAGCGTCGGTAATGGTCAAGTCCCGTGAGTTCGGCGCCAGTGGGTTTATCCCCAAGTCCAGCGACCTCAGCGTGATTCAGGAAGCGGTGCGTAAAGTACTCGATGGCGATGTGTTCTGGCCGCCGCAGGCGTTCGAAGCGGTTGCCGTTTCCGACGAAGCCAAAGCCGCCAGCGACGGGCTCGCCAGCCTGACCCCGCAGCAGTTCCGCGTGCTGACCATGGTCTGCGAAGGCCTGTTGAACAAGCAGATTGCCTACGAGTTGAGTGTGTCGGAAGCGACCATCAAGGCCCACGTCACGGCGATCTTTCGCAAGTTGAATGTGCGAACTCGCACGCAAGCGGCTTTACTGCTGCAACAACTTGAGTCAATTCCGAGCCAATAAAGGCTGGCGTCTTCACGCTTTTTTGACTTTTGTTGAACTAGCTTTCCCACTCCTTTTTGGTTGGTTTCTACTTTATGTCACCTTTCAAGGGCCAGACCGGCCTGAAACGCATCCTCAACGCCTCCGGTTACTCGCTGGACGGTCTGCGCGCCGCCTTCACCGGTGAAGCGGCGTTCCGCCAACTGGTGTTGCTCAACGTGATCCTGATTCCGCTGACGTTCTTCCTCAATGTCAGCCGCGTTGAGCAGGCGCTGTTGATCGCGGTGTGCCTGCTGGCGCTGATCGTCGAGCTGCTGAATTCGGCGGTCGAAGCGGCCATCGACCGGATCTCGCTGGAACTGCACCCACTATCGAAGAACGCCAAGGACATGGGCAGCGCTGCGCAATTCGTCGCGCTGAGCATGATCGGTCTGGTGTGGGCGGTGATTCTGCTTTAAGCGATTGTCGGCAGGACGATCTCGTCGCTGCGCTGCACCCCGGCGGTGAAAGCGCGGCACAGTTCGAGAAACTCGCGCATGGCCGAAGTCTGATACTTTTGCTTGTGCCAGATGAAGTAGAACTGCCGCGCCAGATCCAGATCCGGCGTCTCCACCGGCACCAGACTGCCGCGCCGGAACGCATCGCGCAGTGCCAGTCGCGAGATGCAACCAATCCCCAGCCCCGATTCCACCGCGCGTTTGATCGCTTCGGTGTGTTCCAGCTCCAGACGGATATTCAGCGAGCTGCGATGGTGACGCATGGCCTGATCGAAGGTCAGCCGCGTGCCGGAACCCTGTTCACGCAGAATCCACGCTTCATGGGTCAGCTCTTCCATGGTTGCGCTGCCGCGCTGGGCCAGCGGATGTTGCGGCGCACAGAACACCACCAGCTCATCCTCGACCCAGCTCTGCACTTCGATGTCCGGGTGGCTGCAATCGCCTTCAATTAGACCCAGATCAATTTCGTAGTGGGCAACTTGCTGCACGATATTGGCAGTGTTCTGCACGTGCAGCTTCACCTGACTTTCCGGGTGGCGCTGCATGAAGCTGCCGATCAGCAGGGTCGCCAGGTAATTGCCGATGGTCAGCGTCGCGCCGACCGACAGCGAGCCGAAACCGGATTTGCCGTTGAGCAGGTCTTCGATTTCCTTGGCCTGATCGAGCAGGGCCACCGCTTGTGGCAGCAGCTGTTTGCCGAGGGCGTTGAGGCTCAGCCGTTTGCCGGCACGATCGAACAGCTGGCAGCTGGACTGGCGCTCCAGCTCGGTGATCGAGGTGCTGGCGGCCGACTGCGAGAGGTTGAGCAGACCCGCAGCACGGGATACGCTTTCCTGCTGGGCGACGGCGACGAAGACTTGCAGTTGACGGAGAGTAAATCGCATATCGATATAACCGATAACCCTTATCTTAATAATCCAGTTAACAGATATTGTCGTCGCTATTAGAATGCGATGCAATTGCGCACCGTCGCCTTTAAAAGCCAGCGCAGACCCAATCTCCAGGAGTCAAACGTACATGAGCAACATGAACCACGAGCGTGTCCTCAGTGTTCATCACTGGAACGACACTCTGTTCAGCTTCAAGTGCACCCGCGATCCGGGCCTGCGCTTCGAGAACGGTCAGTTCGTGATGATCGGCCTGCAACAGCCCAACGGCCGCCCGCTTATGCGCGCTTACTCGATCGCCAGCCCGAACTGGGAAGAGCATCTGGAATTCTTCAGCATCAAGGTGCAGGACGGCCCGCTGACCTCGCAGCTGCAACATTTGAAGGAAGGCGACGAGATCATCATCTCGAAGAAGCCTACCGGCACCCTGGTGTTGGATGACCTGAACCCGGGCAAGCACTTGTACCTGCTGAGCACCGGCACCGGTCTGGCGCCGTTCATGAGCGTGATCCAGGACCCGGAAACCTACGAGCGCTTTGAAAAAGTGATCCTGGTTCACGGTGTGCGTTACGTCAACGAAGTCGCTTACCGCGAATTCATCACTGAGCACCTGCCGCAGAACGAGTTCTTCGGCGAAGCCCTGCGTGACAAGCTGATCTACTACCCGACCGTGACCCGCGAGCCTTTCGAGAATCAGGGCCGTCTGACCGACCTGATGCGCAGCGGCAAGCTGTTCAGCGACATCGGCCTGCCACCGATCAACCCGCAGGACGACCGCGCGATGATCTGCGGCAGCCCGAGCATGCTCGACGAGACCAGCGAAGTGCTCGACAGCTTCGGCCTGAAAATCTCGGCGCGGATGCGCGAGCCGGGTGATTACCTGATCGAGCGTGCGTTCGTCGAGAAGTAAGCCCCACTGAAAAAGCCCCCATTGCCTTTGCAGGCAATGGGGGCTTTTTTATGCCCGAAACATTTCCTTCATGCCTGCCACAATCCATGTAGGAGCTGCCGAAGGCTGCGATCTTTTGATCTTGCTTTTAAGATCAAAATCAAAAGATCGCAGCCTTCGGCAGCTCCTACATTGACCGAGGTCTCAGGCGTTGGCGGGGATGACTTCGAGCACGCGGATCTGCTCGGGCGTCGGGTAATGCCAGCGCACATCCAGATCCCAGAATTGCGCGCCATATTCGCGTTCAGGTGCCGGGGTCTGATACGCCGGACGCGGGTCCTGAGCCAAACACTGTTCAATCAAAGCCACCAACGGCTCATCAAGGCGCTGAGCGTGTGTGTGCGCCTGTTTCAGTGCTGAGTCCGTCCACTGCACTTCAATCAGCTGCGGCGCCGCACTGGCGATGCTGTTGGCGGCGTTGGGGATGATGTCGGCGTAAGGTACGTAGGGTTTGATGTCGAGAACCGGCGTGCCGTCGAGCAAGTCGATGCCGGAGATAAACAGCCGATTGGCTTCGACCTTGTCCAGTTTCACCACGGATTGGCCGATGCCGTTCGGGCGGTGCGTCGCACGAGTAGCGAATACGCCCATGGATTTGTTGCCGCCCAGGCGCGGCGGGCGGACTTTCAGGCGTGGTTTTTCTTCGAGCGCCTGATGGAACAGGAACAGCAACCAGACGTGGCTGACCTGTTCCAGACCCTGCACGGCGTCACCCTGATCGAACGGCGCCACCAGTTCCAGCACACCACGGGCGGCAGGGGCCAGTTGTGGCTGGCGGGGGATGGCGAATTTCTCCTTGAAGCAGGAGCGCACGAAGCCGATGGGGGAGACGCTGTAAGTCATGGTTTGCATTCGAAGCGGGGCAGGGTGGGCATGATAACCCGGCAGCCCTCAAGTCTGGTGGTGGCAGGGCTGACGACATCGCTGGCAAGCCAGCTCCCACAAGGTTCTCGGGCGTTCGCATCATTTGTGCACACCACAAAACCTGTGGGAGCTGGCTTGCCAGCGATAGCTTCACCGCCGATGTCAGAGGCTAAACCCACCATCCAGCGGAATGATATTCCCGGTCATATACGCCCCGGCCGTACTTGCCAGGCTGATCGCCAACGCCGCCATCTCCTCTTCACGCCCCCAGCGCTTCATCGGAATCAACGCCGTGTCCTCGGCCAATGCCTGCTGATCATTACCAATATGCTGAGTCATCTTGCTCGGAAACCGCCCCGGCGCGATCACATTGACGTTGATGTGCTGGCTCACCAGTTCACGCGCCAGAATCCGCGACAACTGGTGCAAGGCGGCCTTACTCGGCCCGTAGGCATACGCCTGCTCACCAAACGAAGAAATCCCTGCCACCGAACCGATATTGATAATCCGCGCCGGATTCGCCGCAGAACCACCCTTGCGCAACAAGGGCAGAAACTGCTGGATGCAACTGAACACCGACGTCACGTTGAGCTGCATGACCTTTTCCCAGCCCTTGACCGGATAGCTCTCCAGCGGCGCGCCCCAAGTGGTGCCCGCGTTGTTCACCAGAATATCCAGATGCGTGATCTGCTCGCCCAGGCGCGCGGCCAGTTCCTGCACGCCTTCTTCGCTCGCCAGGTTCGCCGCCACACCGTGACATTTGCCCAAGGCGCTGAGTTCTTCAGCGGTTTGATGGCAGGCCTCGGCATCGCGTGAGCAGACATAGACGCGCGCGCCAGCCTCGACAAAGGCTTTGGCGATCATTTTGCCGATACCACGGGTGCCGCCGGTCACCAGAGCGGTGCGGCCTTGCAGGGAGAAATACGGATGCATGGCGAGTCCTGAAGATTAGGGATCAGTACACCCTAGTCGTCAGCCACGAAAAGCGGAGCCACTATTTTTGCAGGGAATGAACGGTCATGCGTTGCGGTGGCGACCATCGATCACCACCGCAGAGGGGATCAAGCCGGGCGAACGCGCAGGGTCAGACCCTTGAGGAAGTTGCGCAGCAACTGGTCGCCACACGGGCGGTAGTTGGTGTGGCCGACCTTGCGGAACAGTGCGCTGAGCTCAGGCTTGGACACCGGGAACTCGGCAGCCTTGAGGATCGCGTGCATGTCGTCTTCTTTCAGTTCGAAGGCCACGCGCAGCTTTTTCAGAATGATGTTGTTGGTCACCGGCACTTCGATCGGCTGCGGCGGACGGCTTTCGTCTTTGCCACGCTTGAAGATCACCAGGCCGTCGAGGAAGTGTGCGATGACTTCGTCCGGGCAGCGCACGAAACCTTCTTCGTCTTCTTCTTTCTTGTCGAGCCAGGTCAGCACGTCAGCGAGTTCTACGTCCATGCCGCCGAGTTTGATGATTTCGACAACTTTCTTGTCGCTGATGTCGAGCATGTAGCGCACGCTGCGCAATACGTCGTTATGAATCATGTGAGTAATCCTGATAAGCGTTGTGGGCAGCACGCGGGCGCGCTGCCGGAATGTGTGGCGGCAGTGGAAGTCTTAGAACTTCTCTTTGCCGGACAGGTAGCGCCATTGGCCGACCGGGACTTTGCCGATCGAGACGCCGCCGATGCGGATGCGGCGGATGCCGATGACCTTCAGGCCCACCGCTGCGCAGAACTGGGCGATGATCCCCGGCTGCGGATTTTTCATGGCGAAGCGCAGACGGTTTTCGTTCTGCCAGCTGGCCTTGACCGGCGGCAGCTCCTTGCCCTTGTGCGTCAGGCCGTGCTGCAAGCGGTTGAGGCCGTGCGCGACCATGTCCCCTTCGACTTCGACCACGTATTCCTGCTCGATCTTCGCGGCGTCGGCCGTGAGCTTGCGCAGGATTTTCCAGTCCTGCGTGAACACCAGCAGGCCGCTGGCCTTGGCTTGCAGGTCGGCGCTGGCGGTCAGGCGCAGGAAGTGCCCGCGCAACGGGCGTTTGCCATAGCGGTGTTCTTCGCTGAGGGTGTCGATGCTCAGCGATTGCATGGCGCTTTCGACGTCCATGCCGGCCGGCGCGTTGAGCAGGATAGTCACCGGCTCCGGCGCGGTGGCCTGGGCGTCCTTGTCGAGCTCGACCTTCTGGTCGCCGACCTTGAACTGCGGTTCGTCGATGACTTCGCCGTCCACGGTGACCCAGCCGCCCTCGATGAACAGCTCGGCCTCCCGGCGGGAGCAACCGACCAGTTCGATGAGGCGTTTGGAGAGGCGAATCGGGTCAGTCATGACAGGGCCGTAACAAAAAAGGGGTGGGCATTGTACCTGTGTGGCGCCGGTTAAGCCCGGTTCCATTTTCACGGTGTGGCTTTTTGTAGGAGTGAGCCTGCTCGCGATAGCCTTCTGACATTCGACATTGATGTTGGCTGATCTGGCGCTATCGCGAGCAGGCTCACTCCTACATTGGTTTGTGGTGTGTCAGGCGTGGCTTGAGCGTGTTTGGGTTTGGGTTTGGCGCAAGCGCATGTGCAGCAACGGGTACGGCTGGCCCATGCCATCCACTTCAGAGCGGCCGATCACTTCAAACCCCTGCTTGAAGTAAAATCCCAGTGCCTGCGGGTTCTGTTCGTTGACGTCGAGTTCATCGGCATTCAGATGCTGCATCGCGTAATTCAGCAGTTTCTTGCCCAAACCCTGGCCGCGATGATCGGGATCGATGAACAACATTTCAATCTTGCCCGCTGCCACCCCGGCGAACCCGGTGATGCGCTGGTCGGCGTCCTTGGTGCAGATCAACATCACCGCATCGAGATAACGTGTCAGCACCAAATTGCGCAGCAGTTCGATGTAGCTCTCCGGCAGAAAATCATGGGTGGCGCGAACCGAGGCCTCCCAGACCCGGGTCAGTTCCTGATAATCGCTGAGTTTCGGCGTGTGGATGACCGAATGGTGACGCATGCCCGTCTGCCTCTTGTCTGTTTCAGGGGAGTCCGTCCCCCGCTAAACGATAGCCGTAAAAAAGCCCCGCATCGAGCGAGGCTTTTAAATTCAGCGCTATCCCGAATCCCGGTAGGAGCTGACGAGTGAAACGAGGCTGCGATCTGTTGATCTTGTTTTTCAAGATCAACAGATCGCAGCCTTCGGCAGCTCCTACAGGGTATGCGGTGTTAGATCTGTTCGGCCCACAGGTCGTATTCGTCAGCGTCGGTGACTTTGCACCAGACCTTGTCGCCCGGCTTCAGATTGCTGCCGTTATCAATAAACACGTTGCCATCGATTTCCGGGGCATCGAAGAAGCAGCGGCCAACCGCGCCTTGCTCGTCGACTTCGTCCACCAGTACTTCGATTTCACGGCCGATGCGCATTTGCAGGCGGGCCGAGCTGATCGCCTGCTGGTGCGCCATGAAGCGATCCCAACGATCCTGTTTGACCTCGTCCGGAACGATCTCCAGATCCAGATCGTTGGCCGGAGCGCCTTCAACCGGCGAGTACTGGAAGCAGCCAACGCGGTCGAGCTGGGCTTCGGTCAGCCAGTTCAGCAGGTACTGGAAGTCTTCTTCGGTTTCGCCCGGGAAGCCGACGATGAAGGTCGAACGGATGATCAGATCCGGGCAGATTTCGCGCCAGTTCTTGATGCGCGCCAGGGTCTTGTCTTCGAACGCCGGGCGTTTCATCGACTTCAACACTTTCGGGCTGGCGTGCTGGAACGGGATGTCCAGGTACGGCAGGATCTTGCCGGCGGCCATCAGCGGGATCAGCTCGTCAACGTGCGGGTACGGGTAAACGTAGTGCAGACGGACCCAGACGCCGAGGGTGCTCAGCGCTTCGCAGAGCTCGGTCATGCGGGTTTTCACCGGCGCGCCGTTCCAGAAACCGGTGCGGTATTTCACGTCGACGCCGTATGCGCTGGTGTCTTGCGAAATCACCAGCAACTCTTTAACGCCGGATTTGACCAGACGCTGAGCTTCGTCGAGCACGTCGCCCACCGGACGGCTGACCAGTTTGCCGCGCATCGACGGGATGATGCAGAACGAACAGCTGTGGTTGCAGCCTTCGGAAATCTTCAGATAAGCGTAGTGGCGCGGGGTCAGCTTGATGCCTTGCGGCGGCACCAGGTCGATCAGCGGGTTGTGATCTTTACGCGGCGGCACCACTTCGTGCACGGCGTTGACCACTTGCTCGTACTGCTGCGGACCGGTCACGGCCAGCACGCTCGGGTGCACGTTGCGGATGTTGCCTTCTTCCACGCCCATGCAACCGGTGACGATCACCTTGCCGTTTTCCTTGATCGCTTCGCCGATCACTTCCAGCGACTCAGCCTTGGCCGAATCGATGAAACCGCAGGTGTTGACGACTACAACGTCGGCGTCCTGATAGGTGGACACCACGTCATAACCTTCCATGCGCAGCTGGGTCAGGATGCGCTCGGAGTCGACCAGTGCTTTCGGGCAACCCAGAGATACAAAGCCAACCTTTGGATTGGCCGGCGCAGGAGTGGTGGACATGTCTAACCTCGGTATTTTGTGACATCGCTTTCTTGGTGCGAAAGCCGACGGACGGGCGCTTAAGGTGCGCCTCTGATCAAAAAGTGCGCAATTCTAGCGGCGGGCAACGCACTTGACCAGCTTTATGCAGGGAAATACGACGAGTGCTGCGCTATGCTTCGCGCCGTTGAGCTTTACCAATTTTTTACAGTCAACAAATGGTCTGTAACAACAGGTAAAACAGCGCATGCTGCACCACAAAGCATAGTGCTTCATTCAAAGAAGCCGGTTCTGAGAAGTAGGAGTGTTGGATGGGTCAGGCAAGTAGTCATGCGGCAGGCGCCGAGGGTTCGGCCTCCAAGCCGCTGAGCATGCTGGTCGCGGCGGTCGGGGTAGTTTACGGCGACATCGGCACGAGCCCGTTGTACACCCTTAAAGAAGTGTTTTCCGGCGGTTACGGCGTACCGGTCAACCACGACGGCGTGCTGGGCATTCTGTCGTTCATCTTCTGGTCGCTGATCTGGGTCGTGTCGATCAAATACATGATGTTCGTGCTGCGCGCCGACAACCAGGGCGAGGGCGGCATCATGGCGCTCACGGCGCTGGCGCGGCGGGCGGCAGGGCATCGCAAGAAACTGCGCTCGTTGCTGGTGGTGTGCGGACTGATCGGCGCGGCGCTGTTTTACGGCGACAGCATGATCACCCCGGCGATTTCCGTTCTGTCGGCGATTGAAGGTCTGGGGTTGGCGTTTGATGGCATCGACCATTGGGTCGTGCCGCTGTCGCTGGTGGTGCTGGTCGGGTTGTTCCTGATCCAGAGCCATGGCACCGCGCGAATCGGCATCCTGTTCGGGCCGATCATGGTCACCTGGTTCCTCGTCCTCGGCGCCCTCGGCGTGTATGGCATTAGCCACACGCCAGAAGTGTTGCATGCGATGAACCCGCTATGGGCCGTGCGTTTCTTCACTGTGCACCCAGGCATGGGCGTAGCGATCCTTGGTGCTGTGGTGCTGGCGCTGACCGGTGCCGAAGCGCTGTACGCCGACATGGGCCACTTCGGTCGCAAGCCGATTGCCCGTGCCTGGTTCATCCTCGTGTTGCCGGCGCTGGTGCTCAATTACTTCGGTCAGGGCGCCTTGCTGCTCGACAACCCGGAGGCGGCGCGTAACCCGTTCTACCTGCTGGCACCGAGCTGGGCGCTGATTCCATTGGTCGGTCTGTCGACCATGGCCACAGTGATCGCCTCGCAAGCGGTGATTTCCGGCGCGTTCTCCCTGACCCGTCAGGCGATCCAGCTCGGCTACATCCCGCGCATGTACATCCAGCACACCTCCAGCGATGAGCAGGGCCAGATTTATATTGGTGCGGTGAACTGGGCACTGATGGTTGGCGTGGTTCTGCTGGTACTCGGCTTCGAATCCTCCGGCGCCCTGGCCTCGGCCTACGGTGTGGCGGTGACGGGCACCATGCTGATGACCACCATTCTGGTGTCGGCGGTGATGCTGCTGCTGTGGAAGTGGCCACCGATCCTCGCGGTGCCGGTGTTGATCGGCTTTCTGCTGGTGGACGGCCTGTACTTCGCCGCCAACGTGCCGAAGATCGTTCAGGGCGGTGCGTTCCCGGTGATCGCCGGTATCGCCCTGTTCGTGCTGATGACCACTTGGAAGCGCGGCAAGCAACTGCTGGTCGAGCGCCTGGACGAAGGCGCGCTGCCGCTGCCGATCTTCATCAGCAGCATCCGCGTGCAACCGCCGCACCGGGTGCAGGGCACAGCCGTTTTCCTGACAGCGCGCTCCGACGCCGTGCCGCATGCGTTGTTGCATAACTTGCTGCACAACCAGGTACTGCATGAGCAGGTGGTGTTGCTGACGGTGGTCTACGAAGACATCCCGCGCGTACCGCCATCGCGGCGCTTTGAAGTCGAGGCGCACGGAGAAGGCTTCTTCCGGGTGATCCTGCACTTCGGCTTCACCGACGAGCCGGACGTGCCGCAGGCGCTGAAGCTGTGTCATCTGGATGATCTGGACTTCAGCCCGATGCGCACCACGTACTTCCTCAGCCGGGAAACGGTGATTGCCTCGAAACTTGAGGGCATGGCGCGTTGGCGTGAAGCGCTGTTTGCGTTCATGTTGAAGAATGCCAATGGGAACTTGAGGTTCTTCAATCTGCCGCTGAACCGGGTGATTGAGTTGGGGACGCAGGTGGAGATGTAACTTCGCGTTATAGAAAGAGCCCCCGTCAGCCTTGTGGTTGGCGGGGGCTTTTTTGTCGGCGGCAACTTCAGATCAAAAGATCGCAGCCTTCGGCAGCTCCTACAGGTTTCGCATTCCATGTAGGAGCTGCCGAAGGCTGCGATCTTTTGATCTTCAAACCTCTACAAGCTTTCAGGTATCTCTGCTTCAGACTCGGTCTTCGTCCGCGCAGGTCGTGGGATCAGCGCTTGGATCACATCATCAATCAAGGCCTTGCCCATCACCGTCAGGTAATGCGCAGCCCAAGCGTGGCGATCAGTGTCTCTGATGAAGGCAGCGTCCTCGGCGAAGGATTTAGCGAGGGATAGCAGGTCGGAGGATTGGGACAAGGCATCGATGATCGGGATGCCGGAGCGGACGTTGAAGAACGCTTGATCCGAGTTGTGGAGGAAAGGGGTGAATCCGATGGTTGTAAGGTCTGAAGGCGTTGACGGAGTTTCTTTGCTCATTGTTTTGCTCCCTAAAACGAGGAGCTGCCGCATTCGTTACCACACGAATGGGTGGCAGCTGTACGCAGGGTGGTAAACCGGGAGAGCAAAGAAACCGGCAGACCCGAAGGTCTCCCACGTACAGCTGCCATGACAGTGAATTACAGGCGTAAAAGAACGCCTGCTGTCGTGATGGAGGCACTGTTGCACTTTGCCTAACCGGGTTACCACACCCGATCGCTGAATGGGTCAGCGACGTCCGGAGAGTATCCCGTCGAAAAACAGCGCAATAGAGCGGCAAAGCGCCCGAACACGAGTTTCGGAGTTTGCCTACAAGGTCTGTGGGCGTCATCTGATATTGCGAGACTGGAAGTAAACGATACTAAACGTCGCGCACGAACCGACGTGTGCAGAGCATTCAGGTACGTATGACGGCATCAGCGGAACAAGAAGTACAGGATGAACCAGAGGAGCTTCGGATCGAAAAGAAAGCCAGTGAACGATTGCTCATCTTTGATTTGGTCCGCGCAATCAGCCATGACGATATGCGGGCAAGGTATGCAGCGATTAGTGATCGACCCAAGGGCTTGACGACCCGGCCTCGGCAGTGAGACAAGTGTCCACGTTTTATGGAATGTGGACACTTGAGGTTTTGAGCTAAATGAAGAGTCAAGACATTTTACTTTTGTTCAAAATGGCCAGTCTCCACGCTCAGGAAGAGAACCTCTTGGGGGAGATGGAGGCCGAATCGAATTCGGACAGGGGCGAAGAGCTGCTCAGGCCTTATGTCGTCAGCCGAATGACCGCAGGGGAGAGTGTGGGGAAGCCATTGGTCACCTACTCCACTGATGGGGAAGACACAATCTTCCATCGCCGCGAACTCGATTCGCCTTTCGCTGATGGGCCAGACTGGGAGGGATGGGCGGAACCAGCATCTGATCCACCGCTGACAAGTTGGAGCGATCGGTACTCTCTGCGTGCGCTGTCTGCCTCTCTCGGACTGAGCAAAAGCGAAGTCTCAAATGCTCTCGCCCGATGCCGGGAATCCGGATTGCTCATCCATGACTACGACACCGGGCTTGCCAAAGTGCACCGCCGGGAACTGCTGAAAATTACCGAGTACGCGCTGAAGTACTTCTTCCCGGTCAAGCCTGGCGCGATGGTTCGTGGCATACCCACGGGTTTTGCGGCGCCTGCGCTGTCCAAAAGCATCAAGAGTGCGGGTGGTTTGATTCCGGTCTGGCCGGATGCGCAGGGAACCGAGCGAGGTCAAGCGATAGAGCCGCTTTACAAAACAGTGCCGGAAGCGGTGAAAAAAGACCGGATTCTTTACCACTATCTGGCGCTCGCTGATGCAATCCGTCTGGGTGGTCCGCGTGAGTGTGGTGTGGCAATCAGTATTCTGAAGGCAGGGATGGGGCTGAAATAACATGTCGTCAAACGCGGATCACAATTACGAACTCATTGAGTTCGTGGCTGAAGGCTTGGGCGAGGCGTTTCTCGCCGAAGTTGCTTTTGTTGGCGGTTGCACAACCGCCATGCTGGTTACAGATACAGCCGTGCTGGACGACATTCGTTTCACTGATGACGTTGATCTAGTGATCGAGTTGGCCGGTATCAGCGCCTGGAAAAAACTCACCGAACGGCTGGCGGCCAAGGGATTCAAGATCACCGGTGAGGACGAGGTCAATTGTCGTTTTCGCTTCAATGACGTTGTCGTGGATGTCATGCCTTCCGACCCTGCAGTGCTCGGCTATGCCAACCGCTGGTTCGTCGAGGGGCTGGCGAGGGCGGATAAATTCACCCTGCCCAGCGGCACTGCCATCCAGATATTCCAGCCCGCGTATTTTCTAGCGACGAAACTGGAAGCTTTCAGTGGTCGGGGAAATGGTGATCCTTATCACAAGGATGTCGAGGACATGATCATCTTGATCGATGGTCGGCCTGAGCTGTTGGAGGAGGTGGGCCAGGCTGACAAATACCTCAAGGCGTTCATCACAAAGGGAATCCACAAGCTGATGGAGCTCGATGGGGTTGGCTACGTGATCGAAAGTTCAGGCTCGGTGCAGGCGAATCCAGGCAGAGGGCAGATTATTCACCGGCGTATGAAAGCGCTGGCCAACGCATGAGATACCACTCCCGATCAATCACTGGGCAAGCAAGCAGGGCAAATAATGACTATGCCGGAGCGACCTGTGAGGTTGACGGTGGGTTTTTTGTTGTCGCGGATGGCACTTCCAGGCGCGGCAGTGGACAGCTGGCTGAAAGCTTCGTAAGCAGCATGTTAGCGGCTCATTCCACACAGATGGAGCAGGGGGGCTGTCCTACAGAGCCCGGAGGTATTGAGCGTCTATTGGGTTCAATACTGTCGGATTTCCATGCGTCGTTGCCTGCTGATCAGACGGGAGCCATCTGTTACCTGATTGGCTTGGTCGCCCATGGCCGACTCACCGTTGCATATGAAGGTGACTGTTCATGCGGGATTGTGACGCTGGCGGGAGCCATCGAGTGGATTACGCCACCTCACTGCAAGGCCAATTGGCGGCGCGACCGTTCGCACTGTGAGTTGGCGCAAGACCCCGCGCGAAATTCGGTAACACGATGTTTGAAGATCAATCGGGTTCCGAACCCTGATTTTGTTTGTTGTGCACTGGACGCTGTTGAGCGCTTGGTATTCGTCACTGATGGCTTTTGGGCGGACTTGACGCAAGCGCAGCAAAGCAGTTTGTTGGCGGCACCGAATAGCGACTTTAGCGTTGGCGACGATGATGTCACGTGGATAGATGTTCAGCTTGGCCAGCGAGACTGACGATTTACCTGAATACAGCGCCATCCCCTGTAGGAGTGAGCCTGCTCGCGATAGCGGTGTGTCAGTTGGCAAATAGGTGGCTGATACTCCGCTATCGCGAGCAGGCTCACTCCTACAGAAGAATGGGTTAATCGTCCGAGATGTAAAAAGCCCCCGCAACCGTGAAGTTGCGGGGGCTTTTTGTGGACGTGGCTCAGATCACTCTTCAGCGACCTGGCTCGCCGCTTGACGCTTCTCGATCAAGTCCACCAAGCGCTTGGCCAGCGCCGGGTAGTTCTCGTCGAAGTGGTGCCCGCCAGGCAGTTTCACCGCTTCACCGACTGCAGTCTTGTCCGTGCAGCCACTTTCATCGGTTTCTTCTTCACCGTAGATGCACACAACCTTCGCCGCTGGCAGCTTGGCCATTTCCGGGCCGGTGGCGGCTTCTTTGCCGGCGTTACCCAGCCAGCCTTCGACTTCGATTTCGAAGCTGCCGGTGCGGGCGAAGGCGAGCAGGATGATTGCGTCGACGCGTTGTTGCTCGGTGTCCGGCAGGCGGTTGTAGATCGCCGGCAACACATCAGCGCCGAACGAATAACCGGTGAGGATGAAGCGTTTGGTGCCCCATTTCTGCCGGTAGTGCTGCATCAGTTCGGTCAGGTCCAGCGCGCTTTGCTCCGGGCTCTTGTGCTGCCAGTAATAGCGCAGGGTGTCGATGCCGACCACCGGGTAGCCAATCTTGGCCATTTCGCCCGCCACGTCGCGGTCGAGGTCGCGCCAGCCGCCGTCACCGGAGAGGAATAGGGTCACGGTGTCTTTCGCTTGGCCGGCCGGCACTTCAACCACCGGGATCGCCAGGCCGCCATTGGCCTTGTCGCCGCCGACGAGAATCTTGCGCAGTTCGTTGTTCAGCACTTGCGGCAGGTTGATGTCGTAATCGCTGATGCTGGTTTCGGCGTTCGGTTGATCGCGCACGAAACCTGCGCTGGCGTCGTCCGGGTTGTCGTTCCACGCTACCAGCCAGTGGCCGTGGGCAGCGGATTTTGGCAGCAGGTGAGTGCAGCCACCTTTTTCCAGGGCAAGGTCGACGGAGATGGCCTGGGCCTTGTCGTCTTTCTGCTCAGACAACCAGCGCCAGGCCAGTACAGCGCCCGGGCCGATGCCGCTGACCAGCGTGGCCGGGCCGTTCAGTTCACGCAGACCCGATTGCAGGGCGCGGCTTTGCAGCAGGCAGTCCTTGGGCAGAATCACCTGAACGATCTGCGCCGAAGCGCTGCGGCTCAGGGTGGTCAGTTGTTTTTCAGAGAGTTTCTGGTCGTCATTGACAGCGACCAGCACCTGCGCCTTGGGCTTGGTGCCCGGGATAACGCGGGTCATGGCGGCGCCATCGGCCGGGGTCAGTTGTTCGACGGTCGGTTCCGGTGCCGGGCGTTTGAGGTACCAGTAACCGCCGCCGGCAATCACGGCCAGCACGATCAGTGCGGCCAGGATGTACTTCAGGGAGCGTTGAATCATCAGCGTTTCACCAATCCAGTCAAGCCGCCCGCGATCAGGGCAGCAGTGTCGGCCAGCGCCACCAGCGGATCGAGTCCGGCGGGCACGGCCATATAACGGGGTTCCCAGTCAGGCTGGAACTTGTCTTTGAAGCGGCGCAAGCCTTGGAAGTTGTACAGCTGCTCACCACGGCGGAAAACCATCGAGCCCAGACGCTGGGTCAGCGGTGCACCACGCCGGGGTTGCAACCCCGACAACGGCACCATGCCCAGGCTGAAACGCGCGTATCCGTGACTCTTATAGTGTTGAATCAGGCCGACCATCATGAATTCCATGGTCAGCTTGGGGGCGTCCGGGTGCGCGCGCATCAGGTCGAGACTGGCCAGGTCATGGCTGTACGTCTCAAGCAAGTTGGCGAACGCCACCGGGCGGCCTTCGAAGCGAATCACCGCGATGCGGAAATGCTTCAGGTAATCGTCGCTGAAACGGCCGAGGGAGAAGCCTTTCTCACGCACGTTCTTACCGGTCAGCCACGCATCGGAAATCACTTTCAGCTCGTCCATCGGCGCCTGACCGGGCTCGTGGATTTCCAGCGACAAGCCATCGCGGGTGCCACGGTTCCAGGTGTAGCGCAGGTCCTTCATCTCTTTGCCCTTGGCTTCAAGGTCAAAGCGAAGCAGGTCGACCCGGGCTTCTTCGCCGAGTTTGATCGCGGTCAGGCCGATGTCCATGTAGTACGGCAGGTTCTCCGCGCGCACCTGGTAGAACACCGGGCGGGCGTGGTGAATATCGCAGAGGTCGCGGAACTGCCAGATCATCTCGGCACGTTGCTGGCCGGGGCCGATCGGGTCGTACAGCGCCACCAGGCTGCGGCCACGCCGCGCGTACATCAGGAAGGCTTCGTCGTTCTGGTGAAACAGCAACGCTTTGTCACCGGTCAGCGCGAGGCCGCCGTCGGGCTGCGACGAGGCCATCAGGATCTTCGCCGCGCGATCGAGTTCGTCGGGTGTCGGCAGGTGAATGACCGGGCGCGCAGTGCGCAGCAGCCAGGTCAGTGCGATCACCAACAGCAGGACGGCGGCGCCGAGCAGCGAACGCAGGCCGCGCGGCGCGTCAGCATCCAGGGTGAACTGCCACCACAGTTGATGGCTGTACGGCACGTCTTGATAGGCGAATAGCAGCAGCCAGGTCGAAGCGCCGAGTACACAGAGGCTGGCCACCAGATACAGGGGGGAGAAGGGCAGTTCGGTCAGGCGGCTCGGGCGATAGAACGAGCGACGAAACACACCCAGCAGCGCAGCCGTCAGTGTCATCAGCGTCGCTTCTTCCCAGTCGAAACCTTTGAGCAGCGAGAGCAGGGCGCCAACCAGCAACAGAATGGTGGTTAGCATCCACGCGGCCGAGAGGCGACGACGCAGGCCTTGAGCGAGCATCAGGCAGAGCACGCCGATCAGGCTGGCGCCGAAGTGCGAGGCGTCGACCAGGCGATGCGGGATCAGAAAGCCAATGTGTTCCAGACGCGTGTCGATCTCGGGTGTGGCGCCGGAGAACAGCAGCACCACGCCGGACAGGAATACCAGCACCGCCAGAATCGGTGCCGCCAGACCAGACGCTGCACGCATGGTCTGAGTCTGAAACAGGCGCTGACCTTCATTGATCAGCAGGAATACGCAGGCCACCAGCAACGGCAGCACCACATAGATCAGGCGATACAGCAGCAGGGCGGCGGCCAGTGGTGCGGCACCGAGCTTGTCGGCGAAAGCGGCCAGCAGGATCGCTTCGAACACACCCACGCCGCCGGGTACATGGCTGAGCACGCCAGCCGCCAGTGCCAGCAGGTACACCAGCAGGAACGCACCAAACGGCGGCGCTTCCGGCAGCAACAGATAAAGGACAGTGGCGGCAGCCGCAACGTCGAGGGCGGTAATGATCAGTTGCAGGAACGTCAGACGACGCCCCGGCAAGCGCAGGGTGCGGCGGCCAACCCTGACCAGCAGGTTGTCGCGCAACGGTTGTTCCGGCAGGCGTCGACGGTAGATGCCGATAGCCAGCACTGCGCCAAGCAATAGCACGACAGCGGCGACAGTGCCGAGCAGACCTTCGGACAAACCCAGCGCCTGAGAGGCAGCAGGCAGGTCACTCAGCGTCGCCAGCGCTGCCAGTGGCGGCAAGGCGCAGCCCAGCGACAGACTGGCAAACAAGGTCATGTGCGCGACTTCCGAAGCCCCCAGACCCAGCCGTGCATATAAACGGTAGCGCACCGAGCCGCCGGAGAGCAGCGACAAGCCGATGGCATTGCCGATCGCAAACGCGGTGAAACCGCCCAGCGCCAATGTGCGCGGTGGCAAAGTCACACCGGCATAGCGACTGGCCGACCATTCATAGCCCAGCAGGATAATGAAGCCGACCACGGTCGCGCCGAACGCACCGAGCAGGGCGGGTTTCGGCACGTCGAGAATCGAGTCGTGCAGCGCATCGAGATCGAGTTCGGCAAGCAGATGGCGACAGGCAATCAGCGCAATGGCAAACAGCAGCAGTGTGACCGCCAGACCGATCGGTTGACGGTATTTGCTCAACCGATCCAGCAAGCGCAAGCGCTCGGGTTTGATCGGGTGTTCCGCTGTGACGGTGTCTTGTGGATCAGACGAGTTGGCGCGCATCAATCACCTCTTGGATTGTGCGCGACAGGATGGAGGTATCCAGCCAAGTTACCAATCCCTGTAGAAAAAAATAATCACAAAATACTACGCCTCTCACCGCGTATCGGCGAGGGCAGTTCCTGGATTGCAGACGTCTTGCCTGCGACTCAAGCATAGTCGCAAGTCGGCGAGTCTGATGATCCCCAGCGGTTCACTGCACAGTGACAGATCATTGTTGCGAAAGGACTTTTTCAACAGATACAAAAAAGGCCACTCTTTCGAGTAGCCTTTTTTGATGTTTGGTTGCGGGAGCCGGATTTGAACCGACGACCTTCGGGTTATGAGCCCGACGAGCTACCAGACTGCTCCATCCCGCGTCTGTGTGGCGGCATTCTACAGACGAACGACGGGGTGTCAACCGCTAATCCCATAAAGGGTCAAATAAGTGTGCATTCGCGTCAAACGGTCGCAGGTGGCGCGTTAAGTTTCGGAAATGCAAAGAATTCCTGTTTGGCGATCGCATCTCTATAAGAGAAGGAAACCCACAAAACAGACACGCACAAAAAAGGCCACTCTTTCGAGTAGCCTTTTTTGATGTTTGGTTGCGGGAGCCGGATTTGAACCGACGACCTTCGGGTTATGAGCCCGACGAGCTACCAGACTGCTCCATCCCGCGTCTGTGTGTCGGCATTCTACAGAGGAACGCCGGGGTGTCAACCCGCAATCTGGATAAAATCTGTTGAGGTTCAATTGGTTAGCGTTGTTTTTCGGGTGTTTTTCAGGCTGCAGAGCAGGCGGGGCAAGGCTTTCAGCTCTATTGAAGGTCGTTTGTCGATTGAGAAAATAAATTCAAAGCGATTTTCCTACACGTGGAAAAGAACATTCATACCACTGGTGCTATATACAGGTGTCAGTGAGATACTGCCGATCCGGCTCGCCACGTTTCCTTTTCTGACATGACTCAGCGAAAAATCATCCACATCGACTGCGATTGTTTTTACGCCGCCATCGAGATGCGCGATGACCCGCGTCTGGCCGGCAAGCCGTTGGCGGTGGGTGGTTCGGCGGATCGGCGAGGGGTGATCGCCACCTGCAACTATGAAGCGCGGGCATACGGCGTGCGTTCGGCGATGGCGTCGGGGCATGCCCTGAAGCTGTGCCCGGACCTGACCATCGTCAAACCGCGCATGGACGCCTATCGCGAGGCGTCAAAAGAAATCCATACCATCTTCAGCGATTACACCGACCTGATCGAGCCGCTGTCGCTGGATGAAGCCTATCTGGATGTGTCGGACAGCGCGCATTTCGGCGGCAGTGCCACGCGGATTGCCCAAGACATCCGTCGGCGAGTCTCCAATCAATTGCACATCACCGTGTCTGCGGGTGTGGCGCCAAACAAGTTTCTGGCCAAAATCGCTAGCGACTGGAAAAAGCCCAATGGCTTGTTCGTGATTACCCCGGATCAGGTCGAAGACTTTGTCAGCGGCTTGCCGGTGAGCAAGTTGCACGGTGTCGGCAAAGTCACGGCTGACAAACTGGGCAAGCACGGCATCGTCGACTGTTCGCAGCTGCGCGAGTGGGAGAAATTGGCGCTGGTGCGTGAATTCGGCAGCTTCGGTGAGCGCTTGTGGAGTCTGGCGCGTGGGATTGATGATCGCTTGGTGCACAACGACAGTCGGCGTCAGTCGATCAGCGTGGAAAACACCTACGACGTCGATCTGCCGGACTTGCGCAGTTGCCTGGATAAGTTGCCGGAGTTGCTGGAAACCCTGAAAACCCGCATGGCGCGGATCGACAGCAGTTATCGGCCGGGCAAGCCGTTCGTCAAAGTGAAGTTTCATGACTTTACCCAGACGACGCTGGAGCAGGCCGGGGCAGGGCGGGATCTGGGCAGTTATCAGTTGATGCTGACGCAGGCGTTCAATCGTGGCGGGAAACCGGTGCGGTTGTTGGGGGTTGGGGTGCGGCTGGAGGATTTGCGCGGCGGGTTTGAGCAGATGGAGTTGTTTGAACGGTAGATTTGCGGCGTATGGCAGATAGTCATCGCGGGCAAGCCCGCTCCCACAGTGTTCGATGGTGAAACACATATTGTGTGAACACCCATAAACCTTGTGGGAGCGGGCTTGCCCGCGATGCCTTTAGCTTTTAGTTCGGTCCCGGATCCGCAACCAGACGCCCGGCATCCTTGGTCAAAGACTTGAGAAACTCAGCTTGTAACTCAGGATCGTTACGCGTCAGTTCAATCAGGCTTTGTTCCAGTTCGCTGGCTTCTTCTTCCAGACCCAGTTCCGAAAGACGTTTGACCCGGTGTACCCACTGGCTCACTTCGTCGTCTTCCAGGTCGTCATAAATCAGCCCGTGCGCTTCGAGCAACTTGCCACGCAGGTGACTGCTGATCGCCAGGGATGAGTCTGAATGCACGTCATCCTTAGCGTCCTCGACACTGATCTGCAGTTTGCCGACGTAATTGAGGTCATGCTCAGCGAATGGGCTGTCGAGCAGGTTCACACGCAGCACGCCGTTGCGGTCGGTGGTCATGTCGAAGGTCTGTTTGCCAGCCTTGACCTGCACCGGCCGCTCGCTCCACGGCAGGCTCGAATACTCCGTGCGCTTGTCGCGCTGGACTTCATCGATACCTGCAAGGTTTTGCTGCGCACGGCCGTTGGACTGCACGTTCATGAACGGGTTGAGCCCGGCAAAACCGTAACTCAGCCAATCCTTGGTCACGCTGTCCGGCAGGTTGCCGAGTGCAAACACGTTGACCACGTTGGCGCCGACGCCACCGACCACCGCCACCACGCCCAGCGGAATCTCGTAGACCTCGCGCCAAGGCTGGTAAGGCGTGTAGCGATCGTAGCGACGCGTCACTTCGAACTCGGTGACTTCAAAAGTCTTCTGTTCGTTGATCTTCACGCGTCGCTGCGGCAGCTCAAGCTCCTTAGGCTCACCGACATCAATCTGCAGGCTGTGGTCGAGCAATTTACGCTCGACCCGCTCTTCGTGCTCGCTGCGCTGTGACATGTGATTGGCACAGCCGCTGACCAGCAGGGCGCCGCACAGGGCGGTGCCACCGAGGCCTAAGGTGTTTCGCTTGAACATGACGTCTCTATCTGGTTTCAGCGGCGGATACGGGCCTGAAGGAAGGACAGTACGTCGGCGACCGGCAATGCTTGCGCTTCGCCTTCGGTACGACTCTTGTATTCCAGGTTGCCTTCGGCGAGGCCGCGGTCGCTGACCACGATCCGGTGAGGAATGCCGATCAGTTCCATGTCCGCGAACTTGATGCCCGGGCTGGTTTTCTTGTCGCGATCATCCAGCAGCACTTCGAAGCCGGCCGCCGTCAGTTCGGCGTACAGCTTGTCGGTGGCTTCGCGCACCTGCTCGGTTTCATAACGCAGCGGTACCAGCGCGATCTGGAACGGCGCCAGGGTGTCGCTCCAGATGATGCCGTTGGCGTCGTTGTTCTGCTCGATGGCCGCAGCCACCACGCGGGAAACGCCAATGCCGTAGCAACCCATTTCCAGGGTCACTGGCTTGCCGTTCTCGCCCAGCACTTCGCACTTCATCGCCTTGCTGTACTTGTTGCCCAGCTGGAAGATGTGCCCGACTTCGATACCGCGTTTGATTTCCAGCGTGCCTTTGCCGTCCGGGCTTGGGTCGCCGGCGACAACGTTACGCAGGTCAGCCACGGTTGGAACTGGCAGATCGCGCTCCCAGTTCACGCCGAAGTAGTGCTTGTCGTCGATGTTCGCGCCGATGCCGAAGTCGCTCATCAGCTCGACCGAGCGATCGATGATGATTGGCAGCGGCAGGTTCAGCGGGCCGAGCGAACCGGCACCGGCGCCAATGGCGTCACGCAGTTCGGCGTCGGTGGCCATGACCAGCGGGTTGGCAACGCCTGGTTGCTGGGCAGCCTTGATTTCGTTGAGTTCGTGGTCGCCACGAATCACCAGCGCGATCAGCTTGCCTTCTTCTTCGGCGCGCACGATCAGGGTCTTGATGGTCTTTTCAATCGGCAGATTGAATTTTTCCACCAGGGCTGCGATGGTTTTGGTGTCTGGCGTATCGACCAGACGCAGCTCTTCGGTCGCAGCGGCGCGCGAGGTTTCGCGTGGCACTGCTTCAGCTTTTTCGATGTTCGCTGCGTAGTCGGAACCGTTGCTGAAAACAATATCGTCTTCGCCGGACTCGGCCAGCACGTGGAATTCGTGGGAACCAGCGCCACCGATCGAACCGTTGTCGGCTTCAACCGGACGGAATTTCAGGCCCAGACGCGTGAACACGTTGCAGTAGGCTTCATGCATGCGGTCGTAGGTAGCTTGCAGCGAAGCCTGATCCGCGTGGAAGGAGTACGCGTCCTTCATGATGAATTCGCGGCCGCGCATCAAACCGAAGCGTGGACGGATTTCGTCACGGAATTTGGTCTGGATCTGGTACAGGTTGATTGGCAGCTGTTTATAGCTGCTCAACTCGTTGCGCATCAGATCGGTGATCACTTCTTCGTGGGTCGGGCCCGCGCAAAAGTCACGACCGTGGCGGTCTTTGATGCGCAGCAATTCAGGGCCGTATTCTTCCCAGCGCCCCGATTCCTGCCACAGCTCGGCCGGTTGGGTGCTCGGCATCAACACTTCCAGAGAACCGGCAGCGTTCATTTCTTCACGAACGATGGCTTCAACCTTGCGCATCACCCGCAGGCCCATGGGCAGCCAGGTGTACAGGCCGGAGGCGAGCTTGCGGATCATGCCGGCGCGCAGCATCAGCTGATGGCTGATGACGACCGCATCGGAAGGCGTTTCTTTCTGTGTGGCGAGCAAAAATTGACTGGTGCGCATGGTTGGCCGTTGTCGGTTGCTATGACTGGAAATGACGGAGCAGTGTACCGGCGAGTTTTGCTGACGTACAGAAGTGTGGCCGGCGGTGGGGTCCAACGGCGGGATTCCTCCCGCCATTGGCGAAATGTCTTACGACTCTTCCGCGACCGGCGTTGGTACAGGCTCGGGCTTCGGTGTCGGGCCTTCGCGGCGGCTCTCTTGAAACCAGTGCAAGGCGATCAGCACCAGTGTCGGCACGCCCAATAGCGCGGTGATAAGGAAGAAGCTGTGGTAGCCGAATTTCTCGACCAGAACGCCGGAATAGCCGCCCATCAGGCGCGGCAGCAGGAGCATGATCGAGCTGAGCAGGGCGTATTGCGTAGCCGAGAACTTCAGGTTGGTCAGGCTCGACAAATAGGCCACGAACGCCGACGTCGCGAGGCCCGAGCTGAAGTTGTCGAGGGAGATAGTGACCACCAGCATCTGCAGGTCCGGGCCCATGTCGGCGAGCATTACGAACAGCAGGTTGGTGGCTGCCGAAGCGACACCACCGATAAACAGAATCGGCAGAATGCCGAAACGCACGATCAGCAGGCCGCCCATGCCGGCGCCGACGAGGGTCATGATCAGGCCAAAGATCTTGCTGACACTGGCGATCTGATCCTTGGTGAAACCCTGGTCGATGTAGAACACGTTGGCCATGACGCCCATCACCGTGTCCGACATCCGGTACGTGGCGATCAGGCCGAGCAGCAACAGTGCCTGCCAGCGATAACGCAGGATGAAGTCGTTGACGGGAGTCAACACCGGCGCCAGGCCACGGCGGCCCATGGTCGACAGGCACAGGCCAGTCAGCAGCGTATAAAGAATGGCGCGCAGGAAAGCACGGTCTTCCAGCAGCAGATCAAGCGGACTCATATTGCCGAACAACACACCGGCGAAATCAGTGTTGTAGAGTTGCGTGAACATCGCCGGCACGGACACCAGCAGGATGATCAGCACAAACACCGACATCAATTGATGCATGAAGGTGTAGCGCCCGGCCTGCAATTGCGTGCGCAGTGGCACTGGCGGCTCGCGCATGAACAGCGTGGTCAGCAGCGCCGGTATCATCAGTGCGCCGAACAGCGCATAAGTGCCGGCCCAGGCCGAGTGTTTATAGTTGAAGCCCGTGGAGCCAAAGCCTTCAGCGAAGAACAAGGCGCCGGCAGTCGCCAGCAAGGCTGCCACGCGATAGCCCGACATATAACTGGCGGCGAGGGCCGCCTGGCGGTTGTCTTCGGCGATTTCCAGGCGATAGGCATCCACCGCGATGTCTTGAGTGGCGGAGGCGAATGCGACGACAACGGCGATGGCGATCAACCACGACAGGTGTTTCTGTGGGTCACAGAAACCCATGCCGATCAGCCCGAGTATCACCAGCACTTGTGAGAGCACCAGCCACGAGCGGCGACGGCCAAGCTTGCCCAGCAACGGCAGGCGCCATTGGTCGAGCAGGGGTGACCAGACCCATTTGAACGCATAAGCCAGGCCGATCAGGCTGGCATAGCCGATCGTTTCACGGGCTACGCCGGCTTCACGCAGCCAGACAGAGAGCGTTGAAAACACCAGCATGTACGGCAGGCCGGCAGCGAAACCGAGCAACAACAGCACGAGCGTCGAAGGACTGGCATAAGCAGCTAGCGCGGCGCGCCAGGTTTTACGGGGCATGGGCTGAAGTCTGCCTCAAGATTGCGAAAACAAAGCGCGCACTCTAACCGCTGTGCTCTACCGGACGCCAGCCATGGCGCTGAATATCCACACGATTATTCCGGACGGTGATGCCTTCCGTGCGTAATCGCGCCCGTTGTTCATCACCCGACGGGCTGCCCACTGGCAGGCTGATCCGACCGCCGGCGCCCAGTACGCGGTGCCAGGGCAGTTTGGTATCGCCGGGCAACTGACTCAGCGTGCGGCCGACCCAGCGAGCGGCGCGCCCCAATCCGGCGAGTTCGGCCAGCTGACCATAGCTGACGACTTTGCCCTCGGGCACTTGTGCGAGGGTCGAGTAGAGCGCCGTGCGTCGGATTTGCGCATCGTTTTCAACGCTGTCGAGCGGGTCTTTCACGTGCGCGGTTCCTGAGCATGAACAGTTTGATGGCTTTCAGAGTAATCCGTGATCGGGTAGTTGAGAAATGAACTCATCGGAAATAGTCCGGTCAGTCCTTGTCAGGGTCTTATTCCTACGGATAATGCCGACCTTTTTTCGCAAACTTGAGCCTTCGATTCGCTTATGTTGTCCAGATCCCTGCTGTGCCTTGCTGTTTTCAGTGCGTCCACGCCCCTGCTTGCCGACACCGTCTGGTTGAAGAACGGTGACAAGCTGAGCGGCACCATTACTGTGTTCGACGGCGGCAAGCTGTTGATTCAGACCAAATACGCCGGGGCGGTCACGATTGACTGGAAAGAGGTGAAGACGCTCGACAGCGATCAGCACTTGCTGGTCAAGCAGGATGCCTACTCCGGTGAGGTGTCGAAGTCGCTGACAGCGGCGGAAGATGGCAAGGTCACCCTGGCCAATGGTGAGGCGCCGAAGACCGTCGAACTGGCAAGCATTCAGCAGATTCTCAAACCGAAACCGGTGGTCGAGGATCTGGTCTGGAAGGGCAATGTCGATCTGGCGCTGGACTATCAGCGGGCCGAGAAGGACACCGATGATTACGATGTCGGTTTCAAGACCACGGCGCGGCACGGTCGCTGGCGGCATATCGCCGAGGGTGAGTACAACCGCGAAGTGCAGGATGATGTAACGACCACCGACAACTGGCGCGCTGAATATTCCCTGGACCGCTTCCTCACGGATCAATGGTTCTGGCAGGGCCGTCTGAACTACAAGCGTGATCACATCGAAGAACTGGCTCGCCAGCGTGTGGTCGGTACCGGTCCGGGCTACCAATTCTGGGACGATGAGCTGGGCGCGTTCTCTCTGGGCTCTCTGCTTAACCGCACGGATTACGAATATCGCGATGGCAGCAAGGATAACTTCTATTCCGTCGCCATGAAGTGGGACTACAACCGCTACCTGATCGGCAAGAAGGTCGAGTTCTTCACCAATGGTGAAGTCGGCAAGCCGCTTTCGGGCGTGGCTGATTACGCGCTGGATGCCGAGATGGGCTTGCGCTACAAGGTCACGGAGTGGGCTTCGCTCAATCTCAAGGCTGAGCGTGACATCATCAGTGGCACCAATGATGCTGACTTGAGCAAGACCCGCTACACCGCAGGGTTTGGCGTGGCCTGGTAAGGCATAAAGCAAAAGATCGCAGCCTTCGGCAGCTCCTACATTTAACCCAGTAGGAGCTGCCGAAGGCTGCGATCTTTTTTGGCTGCGCAAAACAGACGCCCACAAAAAAGCCCCGCTTTTAAGGGCGGGGCTCTTTTCTAAAGAAGCTACAAGTTAGATAACTTGTACTTCCTCAGCTTGCATGCCTTTCTGACCGCGGGTAGCGATGAAAGAAACCTGTTGGCCTTCTTTCAGGCTTTTGAAGCCGTCGGATTGGATAGCTTTGAAGTGAACGAACAGGTCGTCACCGGATTGTGGGGTGATGAAGCCGAAGCCTTTTTCATCGTTGAACCACTTAACGGTACCGGTTTGGCGATTAGACATGGTGTAACTCCTTGAACAAAGATAACTGCGACTCAGGAAGAACCCTGGCCGAGACTGAGTGCAAAGAGCAGGAAAAATTCTTGTAGATGGTTGGATCGAAATTCAACATATCGTGTAGAGATTCTCAGTGACACAAGCAGCACAGTGGCGCCACCTTAACCCTTTTTCCGGAACGTGCCAATGCTTCTTGCGAAGGTTTCTTCGATTTAGGGATCGGCGGTGTGACGGTTCGTCGCCAGACCGCGTAAATCATGGGGGATCGCCGAGAATTGCAGTGCGCACTTTGAACGAGGCGGCGCGCCCGGTAAGATGCCGGACAGAATTTTTCCACCTCGCTATTCAGGACACCCCGCCATGAGCATCAAATCGGACAAGTGGATTCGCCGCATGGCGCAGGAACAGGGCATGATCGAGCCGTTCGTCGAGCGCCAGGTGCGCGGCAGCGACGACAGCCGGGTGATCTCCTACGGTGTGTCGAGCTACGGCTACGACGTGCGTTGCACCAATCACTTCAAGGTGTTCACCAACATCAACTCGTCGATCGTCGACCCGAAAAACTTCGACCCGGGCAGCTTCGTCGACGTCCACAGTGATGTCTGCATTATTCCGCCGAACTCCTTCGCCCTGGCCAGCACCGTTGAATACTTCCGCATTCCGCGCAACGTATTGACCATCTGCCTGGGTAAAAGCACCTACGCGCGTTGCGGCATCATCGTCAACGTGACCCCGCTTGAGCCTGAGTGGGAAGGTCACGTGACCCTTGAGTTCTCCAACACCACCAATCTGCCGGCAAAAATCTACGCCAACGAAGGCGTGGCGCAGATGCTCTTCCTCGAATCCGATGAAGAATGTGAAGTTTCCTACAAGGATCGCGGCGGCAAGTACCAGGGCCAGCGTGGCGTGACTCTGCCGCGTACCTGATTGGGTCCATCCGGCGGATGTCGGGAATTCTTTGGCGGGCAGACACTCTATGGGGTGTACTGCCCGTTTTTGCTTGAGGCAAAACGGGCCTTCGCCGAGGAGTGCTTTATGAAGATCGATCCGCATATCAGTGCCGAGCTGGCAAGGCTTGAGCCCAATCAGATTGGCGTTTTGGCCTGGTCCTTGTTGGCACAACCAGCCTTGAGCATGGCCGGTGGAATTCCCGGTCAGCCTGACCCCGACACCCCCAACGAACAGCCAACCGAGCCGGGTGAGCCAACCCTGCCGGACGAACCGCCACCGGCCCCGGTCGCTTGATCACCGCGTAGCTTGTACTTTTGTAGGAGCAAAGCTTGATCGCGAAAATGTCCGCTCATCCACCACGGATGAGTCAGATAGATCGCTTCGCGAGCAAGCTTTGCTCCTACAAGGGCCAAATTGCGTCGTCGCCGATGACGAAGATCCTGCAATTGCTGTCTTTTTCTACCGGATAACCGCCGGTAAACGCGCCGAACGCCGGCAGCAGACTGATGCGTTCGCCTAACCTGAAACACGCCAGCCGCAGACTCTGCCGGCCTTTGCCGTGCAGCCGATAGACCGGATGTACGTGGCCGGCCAGTACATGCCGTTCAGCATGCGGATCCGGTTCGTGTTGCAGCGCAAACGGCCCAAGTAGCATCGGCTCGGGCACCACGCGGATTTTCAATGACGCGGGTGGATCGCCAGCGCGCTTGTCATGATTGCCGCGAATCAGTGTCATCGGCAGATCAACGTGGCGTGAGCGCCACTGCGCCAAGGCGCTCATGGTGCCCGAGGCATGCGAACCGGGGCCGTGAAGGAAGTCGCCGAGAAATATCAATTGCCGACAGGGCAGCTTCGCCAACAGTTGATCAATCACCGCGATGTTACTCGCCGTGGTGCCTTGCGGAACAGGTTGGCCGAGGCTGCGATAGGCAGCGGCCTTGCCGAAATGCACATCGGCGATCAGCAGCGCCTGTTGCGCCGGCCAGTACAGGGCTTTTTCCGGCAACAGCCAGAGCTCTTCTCCCGCCAGGCGCACAGGGTAGGGCGCGCTCATCGCAAGCCACCCTGGTCAGCGCTTTTCTCCAGATCACCGACCATGCGCCTGATCCGGTCAGCGAGCTTTTCCGAGCTCATGCTTTCGCGCATACGTTCCACCAATAGCGGAAACCCCAAAGGCGTAGGACGCTTGATCATATGCACGTCCAGTTTCATCGCGTTGATCCGTTCCAATGTCTGTTCCAGGCGACGAATATCCAGTTCCTCACGCAGGACTTCTTCCCCGGCCTGCGCCAGCAACAGGTTATCGGCGTCATATTGTTTGAACACTTCAAAAAACAGTCCGCTGGAAGCCTGCACCTGTCGGGTGCTTTTCGGTGCGCCGGGATAGCCGGCGAACACCAGCCCGGCAATTCGCGCGATTTCGCGAAAGCGTCGCAGGGCCAGTTCGCCGGCGTTCAGGCTGGCCAGAACGTCCACTAATAAATCATCGGCATTGAACAGCTCGGCATTCAAATGCTCGGCCCAGTCGATCGGCGTGGCGCTGAGCAATTCCAGACCGTAATCGTTCACCGCGATGGAAAACGTCACGGGCTGGCGCTGACTGACGCGCCACGCCAACAAGCTCGCCAGCCCCAAATGCACCTGACGCCCGGCAAAGGGATAGAGGAAAAAGTGCCAGCCCTCGCGGGACTTCAGAACCTCGGCCAACAGGTTTTCGGTCGTCGGCAAACCCGACCAGCGCACCTGTGTTTCCAGCAATGGTCGCAAGGCCTGCATTTCCGGGCCAGCAAACTCACCTTGCGCGGCGGCACTGAAACGCCTGACCACGGCTTCGGCCAATTCGTTGGAAAGTGGCATTCGCCCACCATTCCAGCGCGGTACGGCGGCTTTTTTCGCGGTGCTGCGTTTGACGTAAGCTGTCATGTTTTCGACGCGCACCAACTCCAGCAAACGCCCAGCGAATAGAAATCCATCACCAGGTTTGAGCCGGGCAATAAAGCCTTCCTCAACACTGCCCAACTGCTTGCCGCCGCCACCCTTGCTCCAGAATTTCAGGTTGATGCTGGCGTCGCTGACGATGGTGCCGACACTCATGCGGTGGCGCCGTGCCAGGCGCGCATCCGGCACTCGCCAGACGCCGTTTTCGTCCGGTTCGACCCGGCGATAATCCGGATAGGCTGTCAGAGACATCCCGCCATGGCGTACGAAAGCCAGCGCCCAGGCCCAATCCGCAGGCGTCAGGTCGCGATAAGCCCAGGCACTGCGGACTTCTTCGTACAACTCATCAGGCAGAAAACCGCCACCGAGAGCCATGCTGACCAGATGCTGCACCAGCACATCCAGCGGTTTGTGCGGTGACCGGCGCGGTTCGATGCGCCGTTGCTCGACGGCGTCGCGGGCGGCAGCGGCTTCGATCAGTTCAAGACTATGCGTCGGCACCAGCGTCACCCGCGAAGTACGGCCCGGTGCGTGCCCTGAGCGCCCGGCGCGCTGCATCAAGCGTGCGACACCTTTGGCCGAGCCGATTTGCAGCACCCGTTCGACCGGTAGAAAGTCCACACCCAGATCCAGACTTGACGTGCAGACCACGGCTTTCAGAAGACCATCCTTCAAGGCCTTTTCGACCCAGTCGCGGGTGTCACGGGACAGTGAACTGTGATGCAGCGCGATCAGCCCGGCCCAATCTGGCCGGGCCTCCAGCAAGGCCTGATACCAGATTTCCGACTGCGCCCGGGTATTGGTGAACACCAGTGTGCTGGCGCAGGCATCCAGCTCGGCGACCACCTGCGGCAGCATTTTCAGACCGATGTGCCCGGCCCAGGGAAAACGTTCGGTGGACGGTGGGACAAGGGTGTCGACCTGCAAGGCCTTTTCGCTTTGACCCTGCACGCTGATGCCGCCGCCCTGTGGGATCAGCACCTGCTCGGCGTGGGATTGGTTACCGAGGGTTGCAGAAACGCCCCAGACAATCAGATCGGGTTGCCAGTGACGCAGGCGGGCGAGGGCCAATTGCAGTTGCACACCACGTTTGTTGCCGAGCAGTTCGTGCCATTCATCAACGACGATCATGCATAGCGACGAGAGCGCGATTTGCGCGTCGGCGCGGGCCAGCAGCAAAGTCAGGCTTTCCGGCGTAGTGATCAGCGTGGTCGGCAGGCGCCGGCTCTGGCGGGCGCGTTCGCTGCTGCTGGTGTCGCCGGTGCGCAGGCCGATGCTCCACGGAATCTGCAGATCGTCGACCGGCGTTTGCAAGGCCCGCGCGGTGTCGGCGGCGAGGGCGCGCATGGGCGTGATCCACAGCACGGTCAGCGGTTCGGCCGGTGATTTGCGTTTGCGCGAGGTTTCGACAATGGCAGCGGGCTTGGCGAAGCGATTGAGCGCAGCGAACCACACTGCATAGGTTTTACCGGCGCCGGTACTGGCATGCAGCAGACCGGATTCGCCACGTTTGACGGCTGCCCATACCTGTTTCTGAAAGGCGAACGGCTTCCAGTCGCGGGCGCTGAACCAGGTTTTTGCGTGGTCGGTAGATTTCGCCATGCCGGCTGCGCGCGCTCTGGAGGTGTTCTTCCAGTGACCACGCCAGTTAGCGAAAGGTTTAATCAGGATGCCAGTGTAGGAGCTGCCGAAGGCTGCGATCTTTTGATTTTGGTCTTTATAAAACAAGATCAAAAGATCGCAGCCTGCGGCAGCTCCTACATGAGCGAGACGTTACTTCAGGTTACCGCTGAGGAATTGCTTGAGACGCTCGCTTTTCGGGTTACCGAGCACGTCTTCGGGGGCGCCTTCTTCTTCCACCAGGCCTTGGTGCAGGAACAGCACCTGGCTGGAAACCTTGCGGGCGAAGCTCATCTCGTGGGTCACCATGATCATGGTTCGGCCTTCTTCAGCCAGACCTTGAATCACTTTCAACACTTCCCCGACCAACTCCGGATCGAGCGCTGAAGTCGGTTCGTCAAACAGCATGACTTCCGGTTCCATCGCCAACGCCCGCGCAATCGCCACGCGCTGTTGCTGACCGCCCGACAAGAACGCCGGGTACTGATCCGCCACCCGCGCCGGCAAACCGACCTTGTCCAGATAACGCCGGGCGCGGTCGTCGGCTTCCTGTTTGCTGCAACCCAGCACCCGGCGCGGGGCCATGGTGATGTTTTCCAGCACGGTCATGTGGCTCCACAGGTTGAAGTGCTGGAAGACCATCGCCAGGCGTGTGCGCAGGCGTTGCAGTTCATCAGCGTCGGCGACGTGCATGCCGTGGCGGTCGGTGATCATGCGGATCTTCTGGCCATCGAGGCTCATCGCGCCGTCGTTGGGTTGTTCGAGAAAGTTGATGCAGCGCAAAAAGGTGCTTTTGCCCGAGCCGCTGGCGCCGATCAGGCTGATCACGTCGCCGGTTTTGGCCTTGAGCGAAACGCCTTTGAGCACCTGATGATCGCCATAGCTTTTGTGCAGGCCTTCAACGGTCAGTTTGTACATGGGACAGACATCCTCAAGGCGAAAGTAGGTAGCCGCTGCGGTAGGCTTCGGTGCCCGCCACGTGGGCGATGACCATGCCGGCAGTGGCCATGCGGCGCAGCGAGCGGGCGTATAACAGGCCGGCGGCGGTGCAATGAATGGGGGTGATCCGATCGTTGATCGGGTCGATGATTTCAGCAATCTGTTGCCCGGCTTCCAGGTGCTGGCCGGCCACCGCCGTGTACACCAGCAGCCCGCCGACCGGCGTGATCACCGGCTCCACACCCGCCAGTGGCGTGGCGGGATACGGCAGCGGCGGCTGCGGTTTGGTTTCACCAACGATCGCATCGGACTGAATCAAGTAGTCGATCAACGCCTGGCAGTCGCGGCTGGCCAGCGGATGGGTGACGTCACCCTGACCGCGCAACTCGACGGTCACGGAAAAACTGCCCAGCGGAATCTCGAAGTGTTCGCCGAAACGTTCCTTCAGTTGCCACCACAACAGGGTGAAGCACTCGTCGAACGACTGGCCGCCGGAATCGGTGGCCAACAGGCTTGCCTGGGATTCGATGTAGCGCGCCAGCGGTTCGACCTGCGGCCACGCTTCGGGGGTGGTGTAGAGGTGAACCACCGATTCGAAGTCGCAATGCAAGTCGAGCACCATGTCCGCATCGCAAGCCAGCCGTTGCAGGGTCAGGCGCTGCGATTGCAGTTGGGTGCTGGCGGTCTGGCGGGCGAGGGCGTCGCGCAGATGCGTGCGGATCAGTTCGAGGTTGTGCTGCGGATCGTCGTTCAGCTTGCCCTCGATGGCGTTGCCGATTTCCTCGCTGAGGTCGACGAACCAGCGGTTGAAGTTCTGCCCGCTCTCCAGTTCGTAGCGGCCCAGCGGCACGTCCATCAGCACTTGTTCGAGGCCGACCGGGTTGGCCACTGGCACCAGCACGATCTGGCTGCGCAGGCGGCCGGCGGCTTCCAGCTCGGCCAGCCGCTGTTTGAGGTGCCAGGCGACGAGCATGCCCGGCAGTTCGTCGGCATGCAGCGAGGACTGAATGTAAACCTTGCCCTTGGCCTGCTCCGGGCCGAAGTGGAAGCTGTGGATCTGTCGTGCGGTCCCCGGCAGCGGGGCCAGCAAGTCATGGATCAGGTGGCGCATTGGCATCTCTTTTTTCTGGGGCCGGTCCTAGTGAGTCGGGCCGAGGAAGGCCAGCCATCGGCGTTCGGCAAGGCGGAACAGGCCGACCAGCGCAAAGGTAATGGTCAGGTAGATCAGCGCGGCGATACCGAACGACTGAAAGGTCAGAAAGGTCGCCGAGTTGGCGTCCCGCGCGACTTTCAGGATGTCGGGGATGGTCGCGGTGAAAGCCACCGTGGTCGAGTGCAGCATAAGGATCACTTCGTTGCTGTAGTAAGGCAACGAACGGCGTAAGGCCGACGGCATGATCACGTAGGCATACAGCTTCCAGCCTGTCAGACCATAGGCCTTGGCCGCTTCGACTTCGCCGTGGTTCATGCTGCGGATCGCCCCGGCGAAAATCTCCGTGGTGTAAGCGCAAGTGTTGAGGGCGAAGGCGAGGATCGTGCAGTTCATCGCATCGCGAAAGAAGCTGTCGAGCAATGGCTGCGCACGCACGGCGGCGAGGCTGTAGATCCCGGTGTAGCAAATCAGCAACTGGATATACAGCGGCGTGCCGCGGAACAGGTAGGTGTAGAACTGCACCGGCCAGCGAATGTAGAAGTGCGGCGAGACGCGGGCGATCGACAGCGGAATCGACACAAGGAAACCAATAACGATTGAGGCCGTGAGCAGCCACATCGTCATCGCCAGCCCGGTGATGTTCTGGCCGTCGGTATAGAGGAAGGCGCGCCAGTATTCCTGCAGAAGTTCGATCATCGTACGGCCTCCCGGGAACCGGCGGCATAACGGCGTTCGAGCCAGCGCAGGATGAAGTTCGACGCACTGGTGATCAGCAGGTAAATCAACGCGGCAAGGACCAGAAAGTAAAACAGTTGATAGGTGCTTTTACCGGCGTCCTGCGCGGCTTTGACCAGATCGGCGAGGCCGATGATCGACACCAGCGCGGTGGCCTTGAGCATCACCATCCAGTTGTTACCGATACCCGGCAGGGCGAAGCGCATCATTTGCGGGAATACCACGTAGCGAAAGCGCTGGCCGCGTTTGAGGCCATACGCGGTCGCAGCTTCAACCTGGCCGCGTGGCACCGCGAGGATCGCACCGCGGAAGGTTTCGGTGAAATACGCGCCATAAATGAAGCCCAGGGTCAGCACCCCGGCGCTGAACGGGTTGATCTCGATGTATTCCCATTCCATGTAGTCGGTCAGGGACGTCAGCCAGGTTTGCAGGCTGTAGAAAATCAGCAGCATCAGCACCAGATCCGGCACCCCGCGAATCAGCGTGGTGTAGAGCTGGGCGGGCAGGCGCACCAGTTTGATTTTTGACAGTTTGGCACTGGCGCCGAGCAGGCCGAGCAACACGGCCACCAGCAGCGACAACGCCGATAATTTGATGGTCATCCAGGTGCCTTCCAGCAGCAAAGGACCAAAGCCCTTGAGGCTGAAGGCGGAGAGCCCCAGATTTTGCAGGAGGGTTTCGAACATAAATCAGCAACCTGAGCGGATGGAAAAGGCGCCCATCGAAGATGGGCGCCGAGGCATTATTTGCCGCTGTACAGATTCAGATCGCCAAAGTGTTTCTTTTGAATCTCGGCGTATTTGCCGTCATCGTGTAACGCTTTGATACCTTTATCTAAAAGCGCCTTCAGCTCAGTGTTACCTTTCTTAATACCGACAGCGGTTTTGGCTGGCAGCAATTCGTTGTCGACTGGCTTGCTGACGTCATAGTCGGCGCCCTGTGGCGACTTCAGGAAGCCCAGTTCGGCTTGCAGCATGTCCTGGATACCGGCGTCGAGACGGCCGGACGTCAGGTCGGAATACACCTGATCCTGGTTCTGATAGGCCTGGGTTTTCACCCCGGCCTTGTCCAGCACGGCTTTGGCGTAGGCTTCTTGAATGGTGCCTTGCTCGTAGCCAACGGTTTTACCCTTCAGCGACGCAACGTCTGCGGTGATCCCCGAACCTTTTTTCGACACATAAGCGGTCGGGCCGGAGAACAGCTCGCTGGAGAAGTCGATGACTTTCTCGCGGGCCGGGGTCACGGTCATCGACGAGATCACACCGTCGAATTTGTTGGCTTTGAGGCCCGGAATCATGCCGTCGAAGTCACTTTCGACCCACTTGCACTTGACCTTCAGTTCGGCGCAAATCGCGTTGCCCAGGTCGATGTCGAAGCCCACCAGGCTGCCGTCGGCCGCTTTCGACTCAAACGGTGCATACGAAGGGTCAACGCCAAAGCGCAGCTCTTTGTATTCCTTGGCCAGCGCGGAGCCAGCGGCCATGCACAACGTCAGTGCAGAAAGGGTCAGCAATGCTTTTTTCATTATTCAATCCCTAAGAACCAATATGAGCGCTTGTGGCGCAGAATTATTGTTACTGGAACGCGTACGACCTATAGAAAGTAGCAATTTCCGAACCATAGTCCCGAACAAGTGTTTTAAAAGGTTGGGCGGGGAGGGATGAGGGCGATTGAATGCCCGGAAATGGGCACATGAATAACGCTGCACCAACCTGGTTCGATGTCATGGCAACAAACTATTGTGGCGAGGGGATTTATCCCCGTTGGGCTGCGAAGCGGCCCCCAGCAGTTCTACTGGAAGACCGCATACTCAGGTTTTACGACTGCTTCGCAGCCGAACGGGGATAAATCCCCTCGCCACAGGGGTTATTTATCGCCTGAGAAAGAAGGTCAGGCCAGCAGGTCTTGCAGGGTCGCGAGGCTGTCCGCTTCATCGACGGTTTTATCCTGGCGCCAGCGCAACATCCTCGGAAAACGCACGGCAATTCCGCTCTTGTGCCGCCGCGACAGGGCGATGCCTTCAAACCCCAGCTCAAACACCAAACTCGGTTTCACGCTACTCACCGGCCCAAATTTCTCCACCGTGGTCTTGCGCACAATGCTGTCGACCTGACGCATCTCCGCATCCGTCAGTCCGGAATACGCCTTGGCGAACGGCACCAGCGCCCGCTGACTCGACTCTGGCGGCCCGTCCCACACGGCAAAGGTGTAATCGCTGTACAGACTGGCCCGGCGCCCGTGGCCGCGTTGCGCATAAATCAACACCGCATCGACGCTGAACGGATCAACCTTCCACTTCCACCACACGCCCATGTCCTTGGTACGGCCAACGCCGTACAGCGAATCGCGCGCTTTGAGCATCATCCCTTCGACGCCCAAACGCCGGGAGGCCTCGCGCTGGCGGGCAAGGTCGAACCAGTCGTTGCCGGTCAGCACGGGCGAGGGCAGTAACACCGGACTGTTACAGCGCGCGATGACCTCTTCCAATTGTGCTCGGCGTTTGGCCTGTGGCTGATTGCGCCAGTCCTCGCCCTGCCATTCCAGCAAATCGTAGGCGAGCACCACCACCGGCACCTCTTCGAGGATTTTCTTGTCGAGGGTTTTGCGGCCGATGCGCTGTTGCAGCAGGGCGAACGGCTGCACCGCTGGCCGCTCTGTCGATTGCGGATCGAAGGCATCTTCGGTGGTCGGGTGAGTGCTTTTCCACACAACGATTTCGCCGTCGATCACCGTGCCATCCGGCAAGCCGTGCACCAGCACATCCAGCTCGGGAAAACGCTCGGTGACCAGTTCCTCGCCGCGTGACCATACCCACAATTTGCCGTCGCGCTTGACCACTTGCGCGCGGATGCCATCCCATTTCCATTCAATCTGCCAATGACTGGCCGGCCCGATCAGCGCTTCAAACTCTTCAACCGGTTGCGACAACGCGTGGGCGAGGAAAAACGGGTAGGGCTGACCGCCGCGCTGGGCGTGTTCGTCAGCGGATTCAGGGGCGATCAGTTTCAGGTAGCTGGCGGCATTCGGGCGGTTCGACAGATCGGTGTAACCCACCAGCCGTTGTGCCACGCGTTTGCTGTCCAGGCCGGCCATCGACGCCAGCGCGCGGGTGACGAGCAATTTCGACACGCCGACACGAAAGCTGCCGGTGATCAGTTTGATGCACAGCATCAGGCTCGACCGATCCAGTTGTGTCCACAGATCAGGCAACTGGCGCGAGAGGAACTCCGGGGTTTCACCGCGCAATGGCAGCAGTTTGTCTTCAATCCATTCGGCGAGGCCGGCGTCGGAGCTGTGCAGGTTTTCCGGAAGCACCAGCGAAATGGTTTCCGCCAGATCGCCGACTGACTGATAACTCTCTTCGAACAGCCAAGGTTCGAGGCCGGACATGTCCACGGCAATCTCGCGCAGAATGCGCACCGGCACCAATTGCCGAGGCCGTCCACCGGACAAAAAGTACACCGCCCACGCCGCGTCCTGCGGCGCCGCCTGGGCGAAGTAAGCTTGCATCGCTGCCAGTTTGGCGTTGCTTGAAGTGGTGGCGTCGAGCTCGGCGTACAACTCGGCGAAGGCTTTCATGTTGGCGTCTCGGCGACAGTGGGTTCGGCGGCGATGTTGTCTTCCTCGTCATCGCCGTATTCAGTGTTGAAGCCTTGGGCATCGAGGCCTTGCTCGCGCAGATGGCGCACCAGCACGCCGATCGAGCCGTGCGTGACCATCACCCGTTCGGCGCCGGTCTGGTTGATCGCCCATAACAGGCCGGGCCAGTCGGCGTGATCGGAGAGCACGAAACCGCGATCGACGCCGCGCCGCCGGCGGGTGCCGCGCAAGCGCATCCAGCCACTGGCGAAGGCATCGCTGAAGTCGCCAAAGCGGCGCATCCAGCTACTGCCGCCGGCCGAGGGTGGGGCGATGACTAAAGCCTGACGCATGAGCGGATCATTTTTGCTGACGTCACCGGCGTAAATCGTCGGCGGCAGATACACGCCTGCTTCGCGGTACACCCGGTTCAGCGGCTCGACCGCACCATGGCTGAGAATCGGCCCGAGGCTTTCGTCGATGCCGTGGAGAATCCGCTGGGCCTTGCCGAACGAATAGCAGAACAGCACGCTGGCCTTGCCGGCGGCGATGTTGGCTGCCCACCACTGATTGATCTCGGCGAAGATCTGCGCCTGCGGCTGCCAGCGATAGATCGGCAGGCCGAAGGTCGATTCAGTGATGAAGGTGTGGCAGCGCACCGGTTCGAAGGGCGCGCAGGTGCCGTCCGGCTCGACCTTGTAATCACCGGAGGCGACCCAGACTTCACCGCCGTATTCGAGACGCACCTGTGCGGAGCCGAGCACGTGGCCGGCGGGGTGAAAACTCAGGGTGACGCCGTGGTGGGTGAGGCGTTGGCCGTAGGCGAGGGTTTGCAGGTTGATGTCCTGGCCCAGACGCGCGCGCAAAATCCCTTCGCTGGCGCTGCTGGAAAGGTAATGCTGATTGCCCGTGCGGGCATGATCGCCGTGGGCATGGGTGATCACCGAGCGCTCGACGGGGCGCCAGGGGTCGATGTAGAAATCACCCGCAGGGCAATAAAGACCTTCGGGACGCGCGATAACAAGGTCCATGTCGTTACCAGAATGGGGGGCTTGTTAGCTATGAGGCTGGCGCTGGGCTGGAAGTTCTATCGACTTTTTCGCGGGGGTAAAAAGCAAAAGATCGCAGCCTGCGGCAGCTCCTACATTGATCGGTGTAGGAGCTGCCGCAGGCTGCGATCTTTTGATCTTGCCGTTACTTGCCCGGGGTAAGAGTCAAACGAGTTTTGCCATACACCCGGTCAAAGTTCTGCGGCTGCATCGGCAACCCGATGTATTGCCCCTTCAACCATGCATCAATCCCGTTGAGGTAATTCGGGCTGACCGGATTCCCCGATTGCCCTGTACCGTTCTGCCCCATCAGCGGTTCAGCCTGACCGAAGTCGACGATGAAACGCATCGAAGGTGCACGGCTGGTGGTGAAATCCTGGCCCCAGGCGAACGCCGAAGTGTTCAACGTGGTGTGATCGCCACCCGCCGCCAGTGGGCCACGCACGTTCTGGCCATTGCTGTTTTTCCAGGTATAGCTGTGCAATTTGCCCCACTGCCAAGCCTTGTGATCGCCGCCCAGTTGACTGTCGCCCGCGCTGATCGCGGCGGCCATGCTGCGGGCGAGAATCAGCGCTTTGTCTTCTTTCTGCGGCGTGCGAATGTCGTCCCAGAACGGGCTGTCTTCACGCCCGAGCAGGTGATCGGCCTGTGCCGCGTAGGACAAATCACCGTTGGCGATAAACGCTTTCCACGCCGGGCTCGATTCCGGACCCAGTTCGTCGAGGAAGATCTGCTTCATGCTTTCTTGCAGGAACAGCTCATAAATCGCCGCGTCCGCCGAGGTCGGGCTGAGCTTGCCGTCGAACGCCATCAACCGCGTGAAAGCCTCGCGCGCCTTGCTGCGATCCGCTTCCGGCAGGGCATCTATCGCCTGTTTCAGCGGTTGTTTCATGCCCGGTGCCTCGAACACCTTCTTCAGCTTGGCAGCAAACGTAGTGGTCTGGTCGTACTGCATGGCGATCACGCTGCGGCTGTCATGCTTGCCGCTGCCGGCCAGTTCCGCCAGGCGTTCGCCACGCTCCGGTGCGGCCCAGGAATTGGACAGCTGCATGCCGTAACCGTGAGGAATCACGCGCTGGTTGGCGGTGCCGAGCCAGCCTTGCGCCGGGTCCTGATCGTAGGGGTGCAGCATCGGGTCGGCGTAACCGTCCCAGTCGTAGCGACCTTCCCAGCCCGGCGAGGGCAGCAGGCCTTCGCCTTCACGGCGATTGGGGTAGCGGCCGGTGACTTGCCAGCCAATGTTGCTCGCGTCGGCGAACACCAGATTCAGCGCGATGGCGCGGATTTCACGGCTGGCGTCCGATGCACGTTCAACGGTTTGAGCGCGGGTCAGATCAAAAAAAGCGTCCAGCGACTTGTCGTCGGTGAAGCTCGGCGTCTGCAACGCTACGCCGAAACCATTGCCTTGCGCGGCAGCCTGGGCGCTATTGAGCAGCGCACCGTGACGGGTTTCGTACACCGCTTCGCGAACCGGTCGCTGGCCTTTGACGAAGTAGGTTTCGTTGCGCACGCCCAGCGGCTGCCATTTGCCGTTGACCTCATAGGCCAGGCTGCTGCCCTGACGACGGATTTTTTCCAGAAACAGGTCCTGGTTGTCGCCGAGCACGCTGGTCATGCTCCACGCCACTTTGCCGTTGAAACCACCCAGTACCAGCGGCAAACCGGCAACGGTCACACCCGCCGCCTGATATTTCGGTGCGCGGATCTGCACGAAGCTCCACAGCGAAGGCGCAGCCAGCGGCCCGTGGGCATCGCTGGCCAGAATGCTCTTGCCGCTGCGGCTGCGTTGCGGGGCGATCGCCCAGTTGTTCGAAGAGGTCGTGCCCAACAGGTTCAGCGCCGACAGTTGCTGGCTGGCGCTGCTCAGTTCAGTCAGACCGGGGATCTGCCCGTTGAGCTTGAGGCCTTGCAGCTTGTCGGCTTCGGCCAGCGGCAGGTTTTCATCGGGAGCGGACGGCGTCAGCCAGGCGAGTTTGTCGGTGGTGACGGTTTGCGCGAGCACCAGCGCGGAAATTTCTTCCGGCAGGTTGGCCGACTGGCTGAAATTCAGCAGGGCGAAAATCAGCGCCGAGTCTTCGGGTTTCCAGTATTCGGGCTTGTAGCCGCTGGAGGCGAGGTCACCCGGCAGTTTGTCGGCGTAGCGGAACAGGTAGGCATTGACGCCCCGCGCATAGACTTCGAAGAAGCGCTTGAGGCGTGGCGATGAGGCATTATACAGCTCGGCGGCGCTTTTCTTCAGGTTGACCGCGCGCATGTAGCGGTCAGCATCGAGCATCGAGGCGCCAGACATTTCCGCCAGACGGCCCTGAGCCAGCAGGCGCAAGGTAACCATCTGGTTGATGCGATCGCTGGCGTGGACGTAGCCGAGGCTGAACAGCGCGTCGTGGAAGGTATTACTTTCGATCAACGGCATGCCCATGGCATTGCGTCGCACCGACACGTTCTGCGCCAGGCCCTTGAGCGGTTGCACGCCGGAGGTCGGCGGGAGGGTGTCCTGAGCGTTCCAGGTCTGGCAACCGGACAGGCCCAAAACACCGGCCACTGCTGCGGCAACGCCGAACCGGGGAAGAAAATGTGTGAGGGCTGGCGAGGCCATGGCAAAGCTCCTGCGGGGGGTAGCGTCAGTAAAGGCGCTACGTTAGTGAGCAGGAGGATGCCGCGCAAGCGGGGGCGGGGGTTATTTCAGGATTTGTCTGATAAACAGCAACCTGGAAGTCGAGCCCAGTACTTGTGGTGAGGGGATTTATCCCCGACGGGCTGCGAAGCGGCCCTGATCCGGTTAACGCGGTCTGCCAGTTAAACCGCATTTGCAGGTTTTGCGACTGCTAAGCAGCCGGTCGGGGATAAATCCCCTCACCACAGTTTTTACTCAACAGCCTTACAAATCGGTTGGTTCAGGATTTCGGCGGATTGATTTTCTGCACCAGCGCATACGCCTTCACCGTCGCCGGGCGATCCTTGATGTGGTTGAACCAGCGCTGCACATGCGGGAAGTCTTCCAGATTCTGGCTCTGCCATTTGTGCGAGACGATCCACGGGTAAATCGCCATGTCGGCAATGCTGTATTCGCGGCCCGCCACAAATTCGTTATCGGCTAGTTGCTTGTTCAATACGCCGTATAAACGTGCGGTCTCGTCGATGTAGCGCTTGATCGCGTAAGGGATTTTCTCCGGGGCGAACTGGCTGAAGTGATGATTTTGCCCGGCCATCGGCCCCAATCCGCCCATCTGCCAGAACAGCCACTGCAACGCCGTTTGCCGACCGCGCAGATCCTTGGGCAGAAACTTCCCGGTCTTCTCCGCCAGATACAAAAGAATCGCCCCGGATTCGAACAACGACAACGGCTCACCGCCATCGGCCGGTTCATGGTCGACGATGGCCGGGATGCGGTTGTTCGGGGCGATCTTCAGAAAGTGCGGCTGGAACTGCTCATCCTGGCTGATGTTGATCGGGTGCACGTTGTACGGCAGGCCGGCCTCTTCGAGGAACAGCGAGATCTTGTGGCCGTTGGGGGTGGTCCAGTAATACAGGTCGATCATGGAAAGCTCCAAATCAGAAAATGGCTTACGTGCGGACAGCAAACGCCGGCGTCAGGTGATCCCGTGTGCGTTCGATAGCTTGCCTGTTATCAGGAGGTGATGCTGAACTGCGCAGAATTCAATGACCCCGCGTGAGAAAAAATCGCCATGGAGCTTCAGGCCAACGCAGCACTGATCATCATTGACCAGCAAAAAGGCATCCTGCAGCCGCGTCTGGGGCCGCGCAATAATCCTCTGGCTGAGGAACGGATTCTTGATCTGCTGGGGTTTTGGCGGCGTAGCTCAAGGCCGGTGATTCATGTGCAGCACCTGTCGCGCGAGCCGGATTCGGTGTTTTGGCCCGGGCAGGACGGCGTTGAGTTTCAGCAGCGATTTTTGCCGCAGGACGGCGAATGGCTGATTCAGAAACAGGTGCCGGATGCGTTTTGTGTCAGCGGCTTGGAGGTGCAGTTGCGTGAGGCGGAGGTCGGGCAACTGATCATCGTGGGTGTGGCGACCCATAACTCGGTTGAGTCAACGGCGCGCTCGGCGGGTAACCTGGGGTTTGATACGTGGGTGGCGGAGGATGCGTGCTTTACCTTCGACAAGGCCGATTATTTCGGCACGCTGCGCACGGCTGAAGAGGTGCACGCGATGTCGCTGGGGAATTTGCACGGGGAGTATGCGACGGTGGTCAGCTGTGCACAGATTTTGGCGGCTGGCTGAAAACACTTCGTTGAATGTGCCGCCGCTATCGCGAGCAGGCTCACTCCTACAGTGGATTGCATTCCAGCTGAAAGAACGCGGTCAATTGTAGGAGTGAGCCTGCTCGCGATAGCGGTGTGTCAGGCGAAGAAGGTCTTCGCCTTGAGCATCAAGCGCCGTGGCACTTTTTGAATTTCTTGCCGTTGCCGCATGGGCAAGGGTCGTTGCGGCCGACGTCTTTCAGGGCGTTGCGCACCGGTTCCTGGTGAGCGTGGCCGCAGTTCGGGCCGTGGACGTGGCCGTGGTCATGATCGTGATGATGGTCATGATCATGATCGTGGTTGCAGTCAGGGCCATGGACATGAGGTTGCTGGGTCATCGGTGTTGCTCCGGAATAAAATCGGCGGGGATTATCACGCCATTGCGCTCAAGGTGCACGTAGTGAGCGATGAATAAACCGGTTTCCATTTCACCCTGCAAGCGATAGGGAATCTGCTGGGTCGGACTTTTCAGCATTTTCACCACGTCTTTTACCTTCGGCCACAGGTTGGTGCGGATCGGTACTTTGAAATAGGCACTGCGCTTGGGTCCCACCGTGAACCAGTGTTCATGCTCGCCCTCGGCCAGCAGCATGTCGGCCAGATGAATGCGGTATTCGAGGCCGCGCACGGTCAGGTCGCTGTCGTTGGGGTTGTCGATGCGAAAGTGCAGGATGAATTTTTGTTCGAGCAGTTTGGCGCGCACCACTTCGACTTTCACCAGATGCACGGCGGGGTCGACGCTGTCGTCGCTGAACCACGAGGCACAGCCGCCGAGGTTCAGGATCAGCATCAGAATGAAGCATTGGCAGGTGCGCCGACGACCGAGCATGGTTTGACTCCCTTTGGTGCCAGTCTAGACGCTAAAAGATCGCAGCCTTCGGCAGCTCCTACAGAGAAACGCATTCCATGTAGGAGCTGCCGCAGGCTGCGATCTTTTGATCTTAAGCGCCAAAATACCCCGCGCAGCACTTCTTGAACTTCTGCCCACTCGCGCACGGGCAGCTGTCATTGCGCCCCAGCTTCATCTGCACCGTCGGATCGATGAAGTACCAGCGCCCGGTGTTCTGCACAAACGAGGAACGCTCGCGATGGCTGTGTTCGCCCTGACTGTCATGCCAGCGTGCGGTGAAGGTGACAAAGGCGTGTTCCGGCTGGCCGCCGAAGACCTCCGAGTGCTCCACCTCAAGGCCCAGCCAGGTGCTCTGCGCGCTCCAGTTGCTGATCGACTGGCGATCCAGGCCCGCTTGCTGGGCGGGCAGGGTGGTCGCCACCAGATAGTCGATCAGCCCCAGCACATAGGCGCTGTAGCGCGAACGCATCAGGGCCTCGGCGCACGGGGCCGGGAGGCCTGCGTGATAATGGCCGCAGCAGGCCTCCAGCAGATTGCCGCTGCCGCACGGGCAAATGGCTGTACTCATTGCATTACCACCAGTATTTGCCGAAGTTTTCCGGATTGGCCCAGAACCGTGAGTTGAGCCAGTCGGGGACTTGTTTGTATTCAAGCAGATCGTAGGTGAACAGCGTCAACACTTGATCGTCGCGCTGGAAGCGCTCGCTGGCTTGCAGGGCCAGTGAATAAAAGTCGGTTTCCTGCCAGCCACAGGCTGCCAGATCCGCCAGCACGGCGATGCGGCTGGCGTTCAAATTGCGAATCCCGCCCAACAGGTTCAGGCCATCGCGCTTGGGCAGATGTTCCAGGCAATCGACCACCAGCGCCAGGTCGAAACGCTGAGCCGCTACCTCTGCAGGCAACGCACCCGGCGCAGCATGGGCGACGACGGTGTCCGGATGTGCCTCTTTAAAAGCGCTCAACGCTGGAAACTCGCTGGCGCCGATCAACAGCAAGCGTGCCGGGGCATAACGATCCAGTAAAGCAGCCAACGCCTGCTGTGGCGTGCGCGAAGAAATGGCGACGTTCATCGTAGCTCCTCAATCAGATCGCCAAGACTAGCGCGCTCCATCACCGGAGCCTAGCGCCCTGTCTCGCGGGTTTTCGGCAAAAGCGCCAAAGTCCTGTGAACACGGTCGCAAACAGCAGTGGCCTATTGCTGGCGGAGATTAAAACTCCGGTCTTTACTCCCTGAATCGGTTCTAAGCCGATCCCTCAGGAGAAAACTAGATGAGCATAGTTCGGACAGCATTACCCTTGGTTCTGCTAACCAGTGTGTTGACTGGTTGTGCAGGTTTGCAGAAAACCGACTGGCCGACCTGTGCGGCGGTCGGCGGTGTCGTCGGTGCCGGTCTCGGCGCGACGGAAAGCTCGGCGTGGGCGGGTTACGGCGCGCTGATCGTCGGTGGTACTGCGGCAGCCTATTGCTGGGTGCACGGTGATGGCGACGAAGACGGCGATGGTGTGCCGGACAGTCGCGACAAGTGCCCGGGCACGCCGAAAGGTGTGCAAGTCGATGCTGACGGCTGCCCTCCACCTGCCCCTGCGCCAGTGGTTGAAGAAGCTGTAGTGGTCAAGGAAGAAACCATCGTCATTCGTGATGTGCACTTCCAGTTCGACAAAGCCACGCTGACCGGTCCTGACAAACAAGTGCTCGACAAGGTCGCCACGCGCCTGAAACAGGAATCCTCTACCGCGCAACTGACCGTGACCGGTCACACCGACAGTGTCGGCAGCGATGCCTACAACAAGAAACTGTCGGATCGTCGTGCGCACTCGGTGGTTGAGTACCTGATCCAGCAGGGCGTACCGCGGGCCAGCTTCGTGTCGGTGTCCGGTCTGGGTGAAAGCCAGCCTGTGGCTGATAACAAATCGGCTGATGGTCGCGCGCAAAACCGTCGTACCGAAATCAAAATCGTCCGCTAGACCTCTCGCATCCGCGGCTTGTGCAGTCGCGGATGCGGGTCTTTACTCCTGTGTAACCGGTATGGGCCGGTGACACAGGAGCTTTCACAATGAGTGTTTTCTCAAGGTCCGTCTTGCCGGTACTACTGCTAGGCAGCTTGCTCACCGGTTGCGCCACCCACAGCGATGGCACTGCCCCCCTCAATCAACGTACGTGGCCGATCTGCAGCCTTATCGGCGGGCTGGTCGGTGGCGGTCTCGGCGCCATTGAAAGTGCCGGCTGGGCCGGTGGCGGCGCAGCGCTGGGGATTCTGACCGGCGGACTGATCTGTTATGCCCAGGACGGCGATGAGGATGACGACGGCGTATTCGACCGCCGCGACCGTTGCCCGGACACCCCGCAAAATACCCCGGTCGATCACCGCGGTTGCCCGCTGCCGCAATATCCAGTCACCGAAAAAGTACCAGAACCAGCGCCGCAGACTGAGGTGATTACCCTCAGCGATGCCGGCAACGTGCTGTTCGATTTCGACAAGTCCGACCTGACTCCGGCGGCGAAAGCCCAGCTCGATACGCTGATGGACAAGCTGCGCAATGCTGACGTGGTGAGCATCAAGGTCATCGGGCATACCGACAGCAAAGGCTCGGATGCGTATAACCAGGCCTTGTCGGAACGGCGCGCGAGCAGTGTTGCGGCGTATCTGCTGAGCCAGGGCCTGGCACCGAACAAACTCACCAGTGAAGGTCGCGGGGAAAGCGAACCGGTGGCCGACAACGCCACCGACGAGGGACGCGCGCAAAACCGTCGCGTGGAGTTGCACATCAATCGTTAGGACGCGTCTGAAGGGCGCAGGCTAGAGCTGCCGGGCGACGATCATCGTCGTTCCGGCAGCCATTTGGCGGTGTAACGAAGTTTTTTCATTTTCCCCTCTGGCTTATCCCCCGCAGAAGCCGTTACTGTGCGCCCAAAGAATAATTCGCAACACGGGGGAGCGTATGAAACTGTTCTGGGGGCTGGGGCGTTTGTTGACCCTGCTGTTCTGCTGCGTGGTGCTGGCCAATCAACTGGTGCCGTTCGTACATCCGCTGCACCTGCTGGTCAATCTGGCCGGTGGTCTGCTGTTGCTGATTCATGTACTCGAAGTGCTGCTGTGCAATCGCAGCCTCAAAGGCCGTCCGCACCCTTGGCGTGACCGTGGCCGCATTCTGTTGTTCGGCGTATTCCACCTGCAAACCATCCCGGCCCCGGCCGCTCCGGAGGCTTCTTCCCATGCGTAAACTTTGCCTGCTCGCTGCATTCATCAGTCCTTTGGCCTGCGCCCAGGTGGTCAGTGTCGAAACCAATTCGCTGATGCGTTTGCCCAACACCGCCAGCACCTTGCAGCTGGAAAAACTGGAAGTCGCCGATTTCGGCACGCTGTTGATTCCTGCCAACGTGACCGAGTTGAGCGTCGGTGAACTGCGCCTTGGTCATGAAGCGCGCATTGCGATCGTTCCGGGTGAACAGGCGCTGGACCTGAAGGTCGCGCGCGCCGAGCTGAGCGAAGGCAGCAAAATTACCGCGCGCGGCGCACCGGGCACCTATGAAAAAGCTGCGCGTGCCGGGCGTAATCTGAATCTGCAATTCAAGGCATTGAACGCGCCGCAGCTGTCGGTTGATGCCCGTGGCGGCACCGGTGCACCGGGTTTTGTCGGGCTCGATGGCGGCAACGGTGAAGATCCGGGCTGCACCTATGGCTCGGCTGGTCATGGTTTTGATGGCAGTAACGGCAGCGACGGTCAGCCCGGTGCCCCGGGTGCGCTAGTGCGCCTGGAAGTGCCACGCGAGTTTCCGGCCGATTTGATCAAGGTCAACGTGGCTGGCGGTGCCGGTGGCCCGGCCGGTGTTGGCGGTAAGGCAGGGAAGGGTGGCAAGTCCAAGGGCTGCCTGGTGTATCGCGCCGATGGCGGCAAGAACGGCAAGGCCGGGGCGGATGGTCAGCCTGGGCCGGTGGGGGCGGCGGGTGCGGTGACCGTGCAGCGTTTGTAAGCGCTTTTACTGATTGTTCCCACGCTCTGCGTGGGAACACAGCCCGTGACGCTCGGCGTCACTGGACGCGGAGCGTCCCTTGCGGCATTCCCACGCAGAGCGTGGGAACGATCACGGCCTCGCCGCCGCAATCGCCACCAGCACCAACCCCACAATCAAATTAATCCCCACCACCCGGCGAATCCGCCCCAGTACCGCCGCACCCGCCGGCCAATCCTTCGCGTCCACCGCCGTGCGCAACTCCGGCAGCATCAGCCCCTGAATCCGGATAAACAGCGCCGTCATCACCACGTACAACCCGATCATCACCTGCACATATTTTGGCGCGGTCTCAAACCCGACCTGCTGCAGATGCAACATGCCCACGCCGCTGATCGGCAACAGGATCACCGCGACCCATACCCAGCGAAAAAAACCTTGAAACACTTCCACCCACAAGGTCAGGCGGGCAGGTCCGTCGAGGGCCTTCACAGCCGCGGGCCGCAGGACCATCCAGGCGAAAAACATGCCGCCGACCCACACCAGGGCGGACAGGACATGCAGGGGATAAACGAGGCTAAAAGGTGTCATTGGGGTACTCCGTTCTGCGCGGGATCGATTCGCGGGGTATGATAGCCGCCGAACCGAACCACTGAAAATTTATCCAGCGTTTTTGCGCCCGACACTCAATGATCAGCACTGAACTCAAAACCACGATCCAGGGCGCCTATTCGCGTTTTCTAGAGGCCAAGAGCCTCAAGCCGCGTTACGGCCAGCGCCTGATGATCGCTGAAATCGCCAAAGTCCTCGGGGATATCGACACCGACGACGAAGGCCGGCGCAGTGGCGACCCCGCAATTGTTGCGGTGGAAGCCGGCACCGGTACCGGCAAGACCGTGGCCTACAGCATGGCGGCGATCCCCACGGCCAAGGCCGCCGGCAAGCGTCTGGTCATCGCCACCGCGACCGTCGCGCTGCAAGAGCAGATCGTCTACAAGGATTTGCCCGACCTGATGCGCAACAGCGGGCTGAATTTCACATTTGCTCTGGCCAAGGGCCGTGGCCGCTACATGTGCCTGTCCAAACTCGACATGCTCTTGCAGGAAGGTCACGCGCAAACCGCCACCGCCCAGCTGTTCGAAGAAGAAGGCTTCAAGATCGAGGTTGATGAGGCCAGTCAGAAGCTGTTCACCAGCATGATCGAGAAACTCGCCGGCAATAAGTGGGACGGCGACCGCGACAGTTGGCCGAACGCGCTGGAAGACGCCGATTGGGCGCGTCTGACCACCGATCACAGCCAGTGCACCAACCGTCATTGCCCGAACTTCGGCCAGTGCGCTTTCTACAAGGCCCGCGAAGGCATGGGCAAGGTCGACGTGATCGTCACCAACCACGACATGGTCCTCGCTGACCTGGCCTTGGGCGGCGGGGCGGTGCTTCCCGATCCGCGCGACACCATTTACGTGTTCGACGAAGGCCACCACCTGCCAGACAAGGCGATCGGCCACTTCGCCCACTACACGCGCCTGCGTTCCACCGCTGACTGGCTGGAAACCACCGCGAAGAACCTTACCAAACTGCTCGCCCAGCATCCGCTGCCGGGCGATCTCGGCAAGTTGATCGAGCAGGTGCCGGAGCTGGCGCGGGAGATCAAGGCCCAGCAACAGTTCATGTTCAGCGCCTGCGAGCAGGTTGCCGATTTCAAACCCGGCGAAGATGTCGAGGGCCGTGAGCGGCCGCGTCATCGTTTCGTCGCCGGGGTGATTCCCGAGCACATGCGCGAAATGGGCATCGAGCTGAAGAAGGGCTTCTCGCGCCTCAACGATCTGTTCACCCGTCTGACCGACCTGCTCAAGGAAGGCATGGACGGCGAGGTCAACATCGGTATCGCCAGCAATCAGGCCGAAGAGTGGTATCCGTTGTTCGGCAGCCTGTTGTCTCGCGCCTCCGGCAATTGGGAGCTATGGACCGCGTTCACCGCCGAAGACCCGGAAGACAGTCCGCCGATGGCGCGTTGGCTGACCTTGGCCGAAAGCGGCTCGCTGTTTGACATCGAGGTCAACGCCAGCCCGATCCTCGCTGCCGAAACCCTGCGCCGCAGTCTGTGGAACGTGGCCTATGGTTGCCTGGTGACCTCGGCAACGCTGACGGCGCTGGGCACTTTCGACCGCTTCCGCATGCGCGCCGGTCTGCCGAAAAAAGCCGTCACCGCCGTGGTGCCGAGCCCGTTCCATCACGCCGATGCCGGCGTGTTGCGCGTGCCGGACCTGAAGGCCGATCCGCGTGATGCCCCCGCGCACACCGCTGCGATCATTCGTGATCTGCCGGATCTGGTCGAAGGTTCGCGCGGCACGCTGGTGCTGTTTTCTTCGCGCAAACAGATGCAGGACGTGTTCGACGGCCTCGACCGCGACTGGCGCAAGCAAGTGTTCATTCAAGGCAACCTGTCGAAACAGGAAACCCTGAACAAGCACAAGGCGCGGGTCGATGGCGGTGATTCCAGCGTGCTGTTCGGTCTCGCCAGTTTTGCCGAAGGTGTCGACTTGCCGGGTGCGTACTGCGAGCACGTGGTGATCGCCAAGATCCCGTTCTCGGTGCCGGACGACCCGGTCGAAGCGGCGTTATCGGAATGGATCGAAGCCCGTGGCGGCAATCCGTTCATGGAAATCTCCGTGCCCGATGCCTCGCTGAAGCTGGTTCAGGCCTGCGGGCGTCTGCTGCGCACCGAAGAAGACCGCGGCACCATCACCTTGCTCGATCGGCGCCTGGTCACCCAGCGCTATGGCAAGGCGATCCTCAATGCGTTGCCGCCCTTCCGTCGTGAAATATCCTGAGACATCAGTGGGCAGTTTTGCCCACTGTGTTGTCTATCTCTCTGCCATCGCTTTTCCATTGGCCTCAGTTGGTCGTTAGGGAGAACTCCGTTCTTATGATTCGCCGTTCGTTGCCTGCCGTTTTCGCCTTGATCTTCGCTGCGCCGTTGCTCGCAGCGCCAGCCGGTCAGCAGACCCTGTTCAACTTTGTGCGTCCGGCCGACGTGGTAAAGATCGCCACGGAAAACGCCGATTTGCCGCAAGCCAATGCCGAACAGACGGCTGAAGGCGAAGTGCTGCGCCGGGTAACCTTCAATCCGGTGGCCCGCCCGACTTTGCGCCTGACCCCGCAAACCGGTGCCTGGGATTGGTCGCAGTCGGGGATGATGACCCTGCGCTTGCAGAGCGCGATGAACTGGGCTGTCACCGTTTACGTGCAAATCCAGAGCAATGACGGCCGCACGCTGGTCAGCCGCGTCGATCTGCCGGCAGGTCCTGCGCAGACGTTGCTGGTGCCACTGGTGGCGACTGCACCGTTGAGCCAGGGCATGAAGGCCGGCCCGCCGATGCCGATGACCGTCGATGGCCAGCGGATTTTGCTGGCCAGCAGCAGCGGTGAGATTGATCGCAGCCAGGTGGTCTCGGTGAGCTTGTCGATGGATCAGCCGAAAGTCGCGCAGAGCTTGCTGCTTGAGCGTTTCGGTGTGCAGGACGGCGACTCGGTGACCCAGGCTGTTTATGGCAATCTGGTCGACGCCTACGGGCAATCGACCCGCAGCAAATGGCCGGAAAAAGTCGCCAATGACGAACAGCTGAAATCCGCCGCCGCCAAGGAACAGCAACAGCTGAAAACCTGGCTGGCCGAACGCGAGAAGTCCTCGCTGGACAAGTTCGGTGGCTGGAACAAAGGCCCGGCGTTCAAGGCCAGTGGCTTCTTCCGCACGGAAAAGCGTGATGGTCGCTGGTATCTGGTGACGCCGGAAGGGCACCCGTTCTACTCCCTTGGCGTCAACACCGTCAGCCCGGACGTCAACCAGACCTACGTGGCCGGTCGCGAGTACATGTTTGAATCGCTGCCCAAAGCCGACGAGCCACTGGCCAGGCATTTTGGCGAAGGCGATAACCATGGCGGCAACGGCGCCGATCAGGGCCGTGGCTACGGTAATGGGCGTTGGTATGACTTCTACGGCGCCAACTTGCAGCGTGTGTACGGCGAACCGTGCAAAGCGGACAGCGAAAGCAAATCCGGCGTTGCTGAAGCGGCGAAAGCTGAAGCGGCTGAAACCGCCGCCGCCAAGGCATCAGAACCTGCAGCTGTACCGGCTGAGCCGAAGTCTGGCGTCGCCGAAGCGGCCAAGACTGAAACCGTGCAAGTGGCCAGCGAAAAGACTTCCGCGCCGTGTAAAGCAACAATTGATGAGTCGCAGTGGGCCAACCACACGCTTGATCGCCTGCAAGCCTGGGGCTTCAACACGCTCGGCAACTGGAGCGCGCCTGAGCTGGGCGATGCCGAGCGGGTGCCGTACACCTTGCCGCTGTCGATCGTTGGTGACTACACCAGCATCAGCACCGGCAGCGACTGGTGGGGCGGCATGCCCGATCCGTTCGACCCGCGTTTCGCCATGGCCACCGAGCGCGCCGTGGCCATTGCTGCCCGCGATCACCGTGACGATCCGTGGCTGATCGGCTATTACGCCGACAACGAATTGGCTTGGGCCGGTCCCGGCGCTGACCCGAAATCGCGTTACGCGTTGGCCTACGGCACGCTGAAAATGACCACCGACGTGCCGGCCAAGCGTGCGTTCCTCAAGCAACTGCGCGACAAGTACCGCAATCAGGCCGGGTTGTCGAAGGCTTGGGGCATTGACCTGCCGGCGTGGGAATTGATGGAAGACCCAGGCTTCGAACCACCATTGCCGAACCCGGAACACCCGGAAATCGAAGCCGACTTCAAATATTTCCAGAAGGTCTTCGCTGACACGTACTTCAAGACCATTTCCGACTCGCTGAAATGGCACGCGCCAAACCAGATGCTTTTGGGCGGCCGATTCGCCATCAGCACTCCGGAAGCCGTGGCGTCCTGCGCGCAGTACTGCGATGTGCTGAGTTTCAACATGTACACGCTCAAGCCACAGGATGGTTATGACTTTGCCGCGCTGGGTGCCTTGGACAAACCGGTGCTGATTACTGAATTCAACTTCGGCTCCGCTGATCGCGGCCCGTTCTGGGGCGGCGTGACGCAACTGAGCAAAGAAGAAGATCGTGGCCCGGCCTACGCCAATTTCCTCAAGCAGGCCTTGAGCGAGCCTTCGATTGTCGGCGTGCACTGGTTCCAGTATCTGGATCAACCGGTGACCGGGCGTCTGCTCGATGGCGAGAATGGTCATTTCGGCTTGGTCGGGGTGACGGATCTGCCGTATCAGGGCTTTGTCGAGACCGTGCGTAAAAGCAATTTGCAGGCGGTTGATCAGTTAGGTCAGCAAGTGCAGAAAGCCCCTGTGCACGAAGCCGAAGGCGGCCGCAAAGGTGAGGCCGGCAAGGGCGCGGGGGCAGGGCATGCGGGTGGGCATTCGGGGAATGGTCATTAAGGTTTGAAACGCTAAAAGATCGCAGCCTTCGGCAGCTCCTACAAAGGAACGCAATCCCATGTAGGAGCTGCCGCAGGCTGCGATCTTTTGATTTGGCTTTTTAACCGTCTGGCCCGCAACTGTTCCCAAATCCCTCAAGGGCTGGAACAATGCGGGCCACTTTGTAGAGCGTTTTCGCGGGGGAGTTGCGGGTGCAGATTCAGGGACATTACGAGCTTCAATTTGAAGCGGTGCGCGAGGCTTTCGCAGCACTGTTCGACGATCCCCAGGAACGCGGCGCAGCCTTGTGCATTCAGGTCGGTGGACAAACCGTCCTCGACCTCTGGTCCGGTACCGCCGACAAGGACGGTGCCGAGGCCTGGCACAGCGACACCATCGCCAACCTGTTCTCCTGCACCAAAACCTTTACCGCTGTCACCGCGCTGCAACTGGTCGCCGAAGGCAAGTTGCAACTCGATGTCCCTGTCGCGCGCTACTGGCCGGAATTCGCCGCTGCCGGCAAGGAATCCGTGACCCTGCGCCAATTGCTCTGCCACCAGGCCGGCTTGCCGGCGCTGCGTGAATTGCTCGCCCCCGAAGCCCTTTACGACTGGCAGACCATGGTCGACGCCCTCGCGGCCGAAGCCCCTTGGTGGACGCCGGGCACCGCTCACGGGTATGCCGCGATCACCTACGGCTGGCTGGTCGGCGAACTGCTGCTCCGCGCCGATGGTCGTGGCCCGGGTGAGTCCATCGTTGCCCGCGTGGCGAAACCGTTGGGCCTGGATTTCCACGTTGGCCTGGCCGACGAAGAATTCCATCGCGTGGCGCACATCGCGCGCGGCAAAGGCAATGCCGGCGATGCTGCCGCTCAGCGCCTGCTGCAAGTGACGATGCGCGAACCCAGCGCGATGACCACCCGCGCTTTTACCAATCCGCCGTCGGTGCTCACCAGCACTAACAAGCCGGAATGGCGACGCATGCAGCAACCGGCGGCCAACGGCCACGGTAATGCGCGCAGTCTCGCCGGTTTCTACGCCGGTTTGCTCGACGGCAGCCTGCTCGAAAGCGACATGCTCGAAGAGCTGACCCGCGAACACAGCCTCGGTGAAGACAAAACATTGCTGACCCGCACCCGTTTTGGTCTGGGCTGCATGCTCGATCAACCGGACGTGGCCAACGCCACTTACGGCCTCGGCCCACGGGCGTTTGGCCATCCTGGCGCGGGCGGTTCCATCGGTTTTGCTGACCCTGAGCATGATGTCGCCTTCGGATTCGTTACAAACACCCTTGGGCCGTACGTTTTGATGGACCCGCGCGCGCAGAAGCTTGCGCGGGTACTTGCCACTTGTCTGTAAAGCGTCAATAGAGGCTCCAGGGTCGGAACCTCGACTGGTTTTTCGATTCAAATCGACTGTTTATCCGGGCGAAAGTGCTCTGATTTTTCATTACTTCATTTTGTGGATTTTCAATGTCATCTAAAAAGACCCTCGCCTTGGCCCTGTGTGTAGCGATCACCGGTTGCGCACAGACCCCGAAAAACGATGCGGACGGCGGCAGTTGGTGGCCGTTCGGTTCTTCCGACACTGTAGCCGCTAAAGAGCCGGCTCCTGCACCTTTGAAGCCAGCTGCCACTGCCCCGGTCGCCAAAACTGAAAGCAGCAGCCCTTGGTACTGGCCGTTCGGTTCCGATGATGAAGCGGCCAAGGCTGACATGAAGGCTGAAGTCGCACCGGAAGCCAAGAAACCGGTTGCCGTGGCCAAGGCTGACGCCGACACCGGTAGCAAGTGGTGGTGGCCGTTCGGTGGCAAGGATCAGCCGACCACCAAAGCCGTGCCGATGCCGGATCCGAAAGTCACTCAAGCCTGGCTTGACGACTACGAGCCGCGTCTGCGTGAAGCGGTCAAGGACAGCAACCTGCAACTCGAACGCCGTGAAAACGTGCTGGTCGTGACCGCTCCGGTGGAAGGTTCGTTCAACCCGGATCGTCCGGCGATGCTGCTGCCGGTCACCCTCGGTCCGTTCACCCGTGTAGCGAAAATCCTTGAAGCCGACCCGAAAACCGCCGTTCTGGTACTGGGCCACAGTGACTCCAGCGGTGCCGCTCCGGCCAACATCAAGTTGAGCCAGGAACGTGCCCAGGCCATTGCGGCGATTTTCCGCCTCAGCGGTTTGCAGCGTGATCGCCTGATGCTGCGTGGCATGGGTTCCGAAGCCCCACGTGCGGCCAACGACAGCGTTGAAGGCCGTGCCCTGAACCGTCGCGTCGAACTGTTGGTAACCCCGCAAAACACCATGGTCGCGCTGCTGAGCAAGTACAACATGCCAGCGCCGAAGCCAGTGACCATGGTCGCCGCGCAAGACGTCAAGCCAGTGGCCAAACCGGTGACCCCGGCCCCCGCTGCGAAAAAAGCGGCTGTGCCTGCCGCGAAAAAGGCTCCGGCCAAGAAAGCCGCTGCCAAGGCTCCCGCCAAAAAAGCCCCGGCGAAGGCTCCAGCGAAGAAAACCACGCCAGCCAAAGCCGCCGCGACCGACAAGAAAGTCGCCGCTACCGATACCACCAAGAAGTGATCCGCTAACGAAAAGGAATGCGCCATGACCCAGGCTCTGGCAGATATGCGTCGTGATTACACCCGGGACGGTTTGACCGAGGCGCAAGCCCCGGCCGAGCCATTTGCGCTGTTCCACCAGTGGTTCGCCGACGCGGTGAAAACCGAACAGGCGCCGGTGGAAGCCAACGCCATGACCCTGGCCACGGTGGATGCGGACGGCCGCCCGCATTGCCGCATTCTGCTGCTCAAAGGCCTGGACGAGCAGGGTTTCACCTTCTTCACCAACTACGAGAGTGCCAAGGGCCAACACCTGGCGGCCAACCCGTGTGCCGCCATGACCTTCTTCTGGCCGACCCTCGAGCGCCAAGTGCGCATCGAAGGCCGGGTGGTAAAGGTCACGCCCGAGGAGTCCGACGCCTATTACCAGGTGCGTCCGTTGGGCAGCCGTCTCGGCGCCTGGGCTTCACCGCAGAGCCGGGTGATCAACGGGCGCGGTGAACTGGAGGATTTGCTCAAGGCGACCGAACAGCGCTTTTCCGATACTCAGCCCGACTGCCCGCAACATTGGGGCGGTTATCGCTTGCTGCCTGAGCGCATCGAATTCTGGCAGGGCCGTCCGAGCCGTCTGCACGATCGCCTCAACTACCGTGTGCAGGGCGCTGACTGGATTCTTGAACGTCTGGCACCCTGAGCAGTCTACCGAGCGGGATAGCCTGCCGCAGCGGCCTCAAGCCACTGCGGCAGATCCCGGCGCTTGATCTTCTGCGCCTGAGCGTTCGCCAACTGCTCGAGCATGAAGGCCCGTTTGCCCTCATCCTTGCCGGCCAGCGACAGCGCCAGGTCGCGATCCATCCAGCGTTTGATCCGCACGCACAACCACCCATGGAAGTACAAACCGGCGGCCGTGGTGACGACGATGATCAAGTAATCCATGAAAATCCTTGGTGTCGGTGGCGCAGAATCTGGAATTTGGCGCTACTGTAGGGGCTTCTATAGGGAAAAGTGCAGGCGTCTGTACCTCGCCTGAATGAAAGCCAATTTGTCCGGGCTGCGTCGTGACAGGCGTCAAGCCACGGAGTTTAATGAATATATGTTCCTTTGGAGTTGATGCTATGCGTAAGTCTGTTCTGCTGGTTGCTTCCTTTTCCACGATGGCGATGTTGCTTACCGGCTGCCAATCGAGCCTGACCGGTGACTCCTACTCCCGTGACGAAGCGCGTCGCGTGCAGACGATTCGCATGGGCACCATCGAATCCCTGCGCCCGGTCAAAATCGAAGGCACCAAAACCCCGATCGGCGGCATCGCCGGTGCAGCAGTGGGCGGCGTCGGGGGCAGCGCCATCGGTGGCGGCAAGGGCAGCATTGTTGCTGCAGTGATCGGTGCAGTGGCGGGTGGTTTGATTGGTTCGGCGACAGAAGAAGGCCTGACCCGCACGCAAGGTGTGGAAATCACCGTGCGTGAAGACGACGGCAGCATGCGTGCCTATGTGCAGCAGGTTCAGGAGAACGAAGTGTTCCGCGTTGGCGAGCGCGTGCGCATCTCCACCGTTGGCGGCACCAGCCGCGTTTCGCACTAAGCGGGATGCAGGGTAAAGAAAACCCCGATCAGGTGACTGGTCGGGGTTTTTCTTTATTGCTTCCAATTCGTTAGTTCAGTAGTCAGCACAGGTGCCCATGAAAAACTCCAAACCCTTAGGGAGGCTAACTTTGAGAAGAGTTTGCAGCGCTGTGACTTGATCTGTAGTCAATAATAGCTCTCCGGGTTCCAATTCATTCAGGGGCTTAGACTCAACGAGCTGTGCAACTTTTTCGTTCATCTCGCTATCTTTGATATACAACTCGAATTGCAAAGAGTCATCTTGAGCATCATCAGGGTAAAAGCCGGTTATCGAAAGGTAGCGCATGTCTCAATCCTTAATTTCTAGAAGTTCTTCTGTCCGGCTCTGCAGGCCCGGTCTGTTCACCCGTCAGGTGATTGAACTCGCCTAAATGAGTCGTTCCCAACTTGTCGTATTTTTCCACAGCGTTACTTTTGTAATCCCATTCATAGATTCGACCTTTGCGGTCTACCCACCGTGCTCGCTGCTTTCCACCACCTTTCACCGAAGATTTCGACTTTACTCTAACTGCGTCAGGGAAGGCCGGTAGTGTCTCTGGGTGGCCGTAGTAGACATGGTCGCGAGCCCGGCTTAAAACGATGTAAATTGGCCGAATCCCCGAATGCGCTGGAAAAACCAAAATGAAGTCCCGGTACTCAGGCGGATAAACCGGATTGACCAGAATCCCGTCCGCAGCCTTCGTCGGCGGATAAACCCAGATATGCGGTGCTTGCGGTGCAGCCTCCAGCGCAGGAATGCCGAGGATGTCCGAGCCATCAACAGCAGGTGTCCAGATCAGTTCTACGTCTTCACCAAGATCGGCAATAAACTCGCTGCCCCGCGCGCTGAATTGCACGACATCAACCATTTCCCAATCGCGATGTTTGCCGGTGTAGAAGCCGTAGCCCTTCAAGCTTCCATCAGCCTGTTGCTCGACTCTCAACCGGACGCGAGTTCGCGCCTGTTGAAGGCCGCGCAATTGCTCCTCGGTATACAGCGCGCTGTCATCAAGGCTCGATGGCATGAACAGCGCCACCAGACCCACCAATGGCGTAATCACCGGGATGGATACAATTGCGGGCAGAGCTTTGAAAGCCGAACCTGCCAGCGCAAAACTGCCAAATCCTGTAGGGATGGCCGTTGCACCGATTTTCTTGAGATGAACTGCACCGCTTTCATCGGCTTCGCGGGCACCGAGCAGGATGAGATCGCCGTAATCCTTCAGGCTGTCGGTCGGCACCATCCCCGAGGGGCTCGAGTAGTCGATGATTGCATCCGGCAAGTTGCAGGACTTGGCGAATACGCAGCCGGCACGCTCGGGGTTGGCTTTTTTGACCGCCGCCTCACAGCTACGCTCGAAAGCCTCCTGCCGCGCCAACATGGCGTCGTAAGCGTTTTGTCTGGCGTCGCGCGCGGCCAATTCGCTGGCCTTCATAAAGCGGTGGGTGACGTGATGCCCGTCGCCTTGCGGTGGGTTGGGAACCCGGGGAATGTCCTTGTCGCCAGCCACTGATCGTCCTTTCGCTCATCCATCGACAGCCCTTTGCAAAGGGCTGGGCAACGTTAACGAAGCAGGAAAGTTGTGGCTGTAGGACGCGTCTCTAAAGACGTGGGGATTGTTCGACGCAAGACTGCTGGCGCTTTGCTGAAGAGCAAGACTATAAAAGAGTCAGAAGATTGGGGAGAAATTCGCGTCCATCACTTACAGCAACTTATCGAGTACGAACTCTTTGAACCATGGCGGCTGGGTGTCTGACTTGATTTCAATCAGTTCGCCATCAGTGATCTCCGCTATTTGCGTCAGGCCTTCACTGCCTTCATCCGAGTTGTCGAAAATATAGGCCCGGTTCGAGGTCAAGATAGCTTCAGACAAGAGCTCAAGAGATCTCCAGTACCGCGCTTGTATTTTTTTAGGAGGAACGCTGTGCCCGCCTTGGGATACTCGATAGGCAACCCTGGCAATATTGATCTGAGGATCGGCTGTCGCGACGTAGTAAACGTAAACCCGGTAACCGGACTGATGGGCCTCGGCGAGCAGGCTGACTTTGTCAGAGGAGGACATGACTGTTTCAAAGGTAAAACTGATGCGTTCTTTGATCAGTGATCTACGTATAAAGTCGGAAAGGGCGGATGCGACGTATGAGTCGATTTCAGTATTGGAAAAGCTGAGGCGTTCGCCATCAATCGTAAGGGCATCGAGCTTTGCTAGTGAATGTGGGGATTTCTTTAGTAGGGCATGTTCACGGAAGAAGTCGAAAATGTCTTCCTTGTGAGCCTCGATGCGATAGGAGGTGAAATCAAAATAGCCCGTATCTTTGATTGCTCGTTCGATGTCATCAGGATTTATGTAGTTGCCCAGCAAATGCGCGGGAACCAGTCGATTGAAGGTGCTTTTTCCTGAGCCGTTCGGGCCCGCGAATATCCGTATCCTCGGTGTGCTCAAGAAGTGGCCTGTTTTGATTTGTTGATGTGCAGGCGAGTGCCGCTTTTCAGATTTCCATAGGTGCCGATTGAGCGCAAAGCAATTGATGTCTTCTCGGTCACTTCAAACAGCTGACCATCTTTGGCAACGAGAACCGCAGCGCCGTTGGCGAGCGCCATTTTATAAGCGTTGCTGAATGCCTTCAGAGCAATGTCCGGAATACGCGATTCCTGTACGGAAATCTGATCGTCCGTCATTGGGCGTTTTTCTGCTTTACGTGACATGGATGACTCCAGATGCGGTGCTGAGAAGGTGCGGCTGTCAACGAAAGATATAGCACACTTGCAAGGTTCAGAGCCAAGCCCCTCTAGATAGAAGGGCTCTGCCTTTTGTAGAAATATGCGTATCAGGCGTTTTGCAGAGCATTGCGGCGACTCGCCGCCGCCGTCACCGCATAACCAATCAACGCCGCCAGAATCGAGCCGGTCAGAATGCCCATCCGATCCATCCCGGCGTAGTCGCTCACGCCCGGCTCAAAGGCCAGCGAACCGACGAACAGGCTCATGGTGAAGCCGATCCCGCAGAGAATTGCCACGCCCATGACCTGACCCCAGTTGGCGCCTTGGGGCAGGGCGGCGATGCCAACCTTGACCGCCAGCCAGGTCAGGCCGAACACACCGACGGTCTTGCCCAGCAGCAGGCCCACCGCGATGCCCATCGGCACGTGGTGAGTGAAGCTTTCCACGGTCACGCCGCTCAGTGAAAGGCCGGCGTTGGCGAAGGCGAACAGCGGCAGGATGCCGTAGGCTACCCACGGGTGCAGCGCATGTTCGAGGGTCAGCAGCGGCGAGGGCTCGGCGTTTTTCGTACGCAGCGGGATGCAGAAGGCCAGGGTCACGCCCGCCAGCGTCGCATGCACGCCGCTCTTGAGGACGCAGACCCAGAGGATCAATCCAATGATCATGTACGGCCCGAGCTTGACCACCCCGAGCCGGTTCATCGCCACCAGCGCCGCGATGCACGCCGCCGCCAGACCCAGTGACAGGGTTGAGAGTTCGCCGGAATAGAAGATTGCGATGATCACGATGGCACCGAGGTCATCGATGATCGCCAAGGTCATCAGGAACAGCTTCAGCGACACCGGGACACGCTTGCCGAGCAACGCCAGTACGCCGAGGGCGAAGGCGATGTCGGTGGCGGTCGGGATTGCCCAGCCGCTCAGTGCCGCCGGGTTGTCACGGTTGAGAAACCAGTAGATCAGCGCCGGCACCAGCATGCCGCCGATCGCCGCCGCGCCGGGCAGGACGATCTGCGAGGGCTTGGACAGCTGACCGTCGAGCACCTCGCGCTTCACTTCCAGGCCGATGAGCAGGAAGAACATCGCCATCAGACCGTCGTTGATCCACAGCAGCAGGGGTTTGGCGATTTTCAACGCACCGATCTGCGCCACCACGGGGGTGTCGAGCAGGCCGGTGTACAGCCACGACAGCGGCGAGTTGTTGATAATCAGGGCCAGGATGGCTGCGGCGATCAATAACAGACCGCTGGCAGCTTCCAACTGAAAGAAACGCGTGAAAGTGCTACGCAGAGGCAAGGTCGCTCTCCATCGAATCGTCAAAAAGGTGGGACACCCTAACCCGTACTGTTAGTTGTTAAAACAAAAGTTATATTCTTTTTTGTTATATGGCGTTACAACGCGGCTGAGCCCCGGCCACGCTGAGCCTAGCAGTTGCCCGACACATTGAGACGCAGCTGTATCTGTGCGTGAAGGAGGATTTTTCCTAAGCTGGTGAGCAAGCTTTTCGAACAGATAGACCACCTGCCCGATTCAACGAGAACCATCACCATGAGCGACAACCGACAGTGGGCCCGCGAAGCCATCCGCATCATCGAAGCGGATTTTCAGCGCAGCGCCGACACCCATCTGATTCCCTTGCCGCTGCCAGGTTTTGCCGGCATCGAGTTGTATTTCAAGGATGAGTCCAGCCATCCGACCGGCAGCCTCAAACATCGGCTGGCACGTTCGCTGTTTCTCTATGCGTTGTGTAACGGCTGGCTTAAACCCGGCGCGCCGGTGATCGAAGCGTCCAGCGGCTCGACGGCAATTTCCGAAGCCTATTTCGCGCGGATGCTCGGTTTGCCGTTCATTGCGGTGATGCCGGCAACTACCTCGAAAGAGAAGATCGCGCAGATTGCGTTCTACGGTGGCCAGAGTCATCTGGTGCAAGATCCGACGCAGATCTACGCCGAATCCGAGCGTCTGGCGCGTGAGCATGGTGGCCATTTCATCGACCAGTTCACCTACGCCGAACGTGCCACCGACTGGCGCGCGAACAACAACATCGCCGAGTCGATCTTTCAGCAGATGCGTTACGAGCAGCACCCGGAACCGAGCTGGTTGATTTCCAGCCCCGGCACCGGCGGCACCACCGCGACCCTCGGCCGTTACGTGCGCTATCGCCAACATTGCACCCGCGTGTTGTGCGCCGACGCCGAGCGCTCGGTGTTCTTCGATTACTACCAGAGCGGTGACGCGAGTTTGCGCCTGGATTGCGGTTCACGCATTGAGGGCATTGGCCGGCCACGGGTGGAGGCGTCGTTCCTGCCCAAGGTGATCGATGCGATGGTCAAGGTGCCGGATGCCTTGTCGCTGGCGGCCATGCATTATCTGGCGCAGCGTCTGGGACGGCATGTTGGTGGGTCGAGCGGGACTAATCTGATCGGCGCGTTGATGGCGGCGCAGCAGATGAAAGCGGCGGGGGAGTCGGGGTCGATCGTGGCGATTCTGTGCGATGGCGGCGAGCGGTATGCCGACACGTATTACGATCAGGATTGGCTGAGAGCGCAGGGCTATGAGCTGAGTGGGTTGATCGAAGCCGTGACAGCGAGTGCCGAGCGCGGTGAACCGCTGCCGACCTCAGTCCTGCGCGCCAATATCTGACACACCGAAATCAACTGTAGGAGTGAGCCTGCTCGCGATGGCGGAATAACATTCAACATTGATGTTGAATGGACTACCGCTATCGCGAGCAGGCTCACTCCTACACGTTTTTGTGTCAGTCAGTCAGACCTAGGATGTCGCGCGCCACGGCTTCGGCAATGCGAATCCCGTCAACACCCGCCGACAGAATCCCGCCCGCATAACCGGCGCCTTCACCGGCGGGGAACAAGCCCTTGACGTTCATGCTCTGCAGCGTCTCGTTACGCGTAATGCGCAGCGGCGACGAGGTGCGCGTCTCGATCCCGGTCAATACCGCATCGTGCAGCGAATACCCGCGAATCTGCTTCTCGAATGCCGGCAAGGCCTCGCGGATGGCCTCAATGGCAAAGTCCGGCAACGCCAGGGCGAGGTCGCCCAGCGCGACGCCCGGCTTGTACGAGGGCTCGACTTCGCCCAGTTCGGTTGAGGGAATGTCATTGATGAAGTCGCCGACCAGTTGCGCCGGCGCCTTGTAATCGCTGCCACCCAGAATGAACGCGTGGGATTCCAGACGTTCCTGCAACTCGATCCCTGCCAGCGGGCCGCCCGGATAATCGACTTCCGGGGTAATACCGACAACGATGCCGGAGTTGGCGTTGCGCTCGTTACGCGAGTACTGGCTCATGCCGTTGGTGACTACGCGGTTTGGCTCGGAGGTCGCCGCGACCACGGTGCCGCCCGGGCACATGCAGAAGCTGTAGACCGAACGGCCGTTCTTGGCGTGGTGCACCAGTTTGTAGTCGGCGGCACCGAGTTTCGGGTGGCCGGCGTATTTGCCCAGACGCGCACGGTCGATCAGCGATTGCGGGTGTTCGATGCGGAAACCCACCGAGAACGGCTTGGCTTCCATGAACACGCCACGGCTGTGGAGCATGCGGAAGGTGTCGCGGGCGCTGTGGCCGAGGGCCAGAACCACGTGTTTCGAATGCAGGGTTTCGCCGCTGGCCAGCTCGACGCCGACCAGTTGGCCGTCTTCGATCAGCACGTCGGTGACGCGCTCCTGGAAGCGCACTTCGCCGCCCATTTCGCGGATCTGCTCGCGCATGTTTTCAACCATGCCGGTCAGACGGAACGTACCGATGTGCGGTTTGCTGACGTAGAGGATTTCTTCCGGCGCGCCGGCCTTGACGAACTCGTGCAGGACTTTGCGGCCAAGGAACTTCGGATCCTTGATCTGGCTGTACAGCTTGCCGTCGGAGAACGTGCCCGCGCCGCCTTCGCCGAACTGCACGTTGGATTCTGGGTTGAGTACGCTTTTACGCCACAGGCCCCAGGTGTCTTTGGTGCGCTGGCGGACTTCGGTGCCGCGTTCGAGGACGATCGGCTTGAAACCCATTTGTGCCAGCAACAGGCCGGCGAAGATCCCGCACGGGCCAAAACCGACAACGATCGGGCGCTGGTTCAGATCGCTTGGCGCCTGGCCAACAAATTTGTAGCTGACATCCGGCGCCATGTTGACGTTACGGTCGTCGGCGAACTTGCCCAACACCGTGGCCTCGTCGCGCACGCTGAGGTCGATGGTGTAGATGAAGCACAGTTCGGAGGACTTTTTGCGCGCATCGTAGCTGCGCTTGAACAAGGTGAAATCGAGCAGATCATCGCTGGCGATGCCCAGACGCTGCACGATGGCAGGGCGCAGGTCTTCTTCGGGATGGTCGATTGGCAGCTTGAGTTCAGTGATTCGTAACATGGCGAGGATCCGGGTTCGCGGGGCGCACAACTGCGCCAGGGCGTTTGAAGGCCGCGATTATAAGCCGCAAAGGCCGGATCCGGTGAGGCTAAAACGCTCAGTCGTTGCGCGATCCGCCGAAATACCCGCAACCGCGCTGCACCTGGCCGTCGATGCGCAACTCGGCGCTCATGTGCTGCACGCTGCCGGTGTTGCTGTCGACGCAGCGCTGCGGCGCGACCCACAATTCGATGCGCTGGTTGTTGGCTTCACTGCTGAGGTTGAAGCGGCCGTCGCCCAGTTGCTCTTCAACATAAGGCACGGCGAGTGGCGGCTGGCCTTCACGGTCGATGACCATGCCTTTGCCGCTGACCTTGACGTTCCACTCCGGGCCATGGCCGGTCGCGCGCAGGATCAGCAGTTTGAAATTCGGATCATCGCAGGCCGTACCGGAGCGCTCGACGCGGTACAGCTGCGTCAGATCGAGGCGATCACCGGCGACTTTGCCGCGAACATCGGCAAACAGTTTGCCCTGCTCATCGGCGAGGGTCGCCGCCTCTTGCAGGACGCTGGTGCCGCCGATGTCATTGACCACCAGTTGGCGCTGATCCTGACACGGCTGAAACACCAGTTTGCCGTCAGCGGCGGTCAGTTGCCCCTGCATCCGCGTCTGCCCGACGTGCGAGGCACTTTCACGCTGGCCATCGAACAATTGGCAGGCGGCAAACAATGGCAGCAAGGCAACCAGGACTAACGAACGGGCAACACGCATCTTCGACTCTCCAGACAAGTGCCACCACGTTACTGAGGGTGGGCGGTGATCACAAGGCTTGTGTGGCCGATGCCTGCCTACGCTTGAGTTGAGCACCGGGCCACAGCATAGTGGCGCACCTGTCCAGCAGCGGGCTCATCAGACATGCAGCAAAACTCTTCGGTGTTTCCTCAACGACTGCATGCGCTGGACGCATTGCGCGGCCTCGCGGCGCTGGCCGTGGTGTTCTGGCACTGGCAACACTTCTTTTTCCTCGGCGCAGTGCCCGGTTCGTTACTGCGCGAGGAACAACCGTTTTACAGTGTTTTTTCGCTGTTCTACCGCCATGGCGGCGATGCCGTTTCGCTGTTTTTCAGTCTTTCAGGGTTTGTGTTTTTCTGGTTGTTTGCGCGTGCCCTCGCGCAGCGCGAACTGACCGCCAAACAGTTTTTCATTGATCGGTTCAGCCGGATTTACCCATTGCATCTGGTGACATTTGTTGGCGTCGCAGTGCTGCAAAAGATCTACAGCGCCTACACCGGTAACGCATTTGTTTATCCTTTCAACGATGCGTATCACGCGTTGTTGAATGTGCTTCTGGCGCCCGCGTGGGGGTTCGAGGACGGTTGGTCGTTCAATGGGCCGGTCTGGTCTGTCTCGGTGGAAGTGCTGTTGTACGGCGCATTTTTTCTGCTGTGGCGTTATGCGCCTGCGCCGCTAGTCATCAGCGTCGGTTTGGTGGTCAGCGCCGCGTGGATATTTCCCGCGCATTACAAAATCGCCCTGGGTGTGATCGGATTTTTCGGCGGTGGCTTGGCCTACTTCGGGGTGGCCGCGTTGTTGCGGCGGTTTGCCGAGCGCTGGGTGGGTGTGAGTCTGGCGCTCGTCTGCGCGGCAGGCTGGTGGTTGTTCGACGATGCAAACCAATCGGCACTGATCAAATTTGCCGTACTGTTTCCGCTGTCCGTCGCCTGCGTGGCGGCCTGTCACTCATGGCTGGAACCGTTGGCCAGGCGTCTGTCCTGGCTTGGCGACATCAGTTACGCCACCTATTTACTGCATTTCCCGCTGCAAATTTCTGCGGCGTTGCTGGCCGACAAATTCTTCCATGGGCGCGAGGTGTTTTATCAACCGTGGAGTTTTTTGCTGTTTTTCACGGTGTTGATCGGCGCCAGCCTGCTTTGCCATCGTCTGTTCGAACGACCGCTGCAGCGCTGGCTTCGACAGCGCGCCGGTGGGTACGCCAAGCAACTTGAACCCGCTCGCTGACCCACCTCGTTGCAGTAGACGGCTCAGTTCACATGAAACGTCTGACCGGTTTGCAGGCCTTCGACACTTTTCGCGTAGGCCAACGCCACATCTGCCGCAGCAACTGGCTTATAGCCCCGGAAGTACGGCGCATATTTGCCCATCGCTTCCAGCAACACGGTCGGACTGACCGAATTCACCCGCAGGCCGCGCGGTAACTCAATGGCGGCCGCCCGCACAAAACTGTCCAGCGCACCGTTGACCAGCGCCGCCGACGCACCGCTGCGGATCGGATCATGACTGAGCACGCCCGTGGTGAAGGTGAACGAAGCGCCATCATTGGCGAATTCGCGGCCGATCAACAGCAGGTTGACCTGGCCCATCAGCTTGTCCTTGAGGCCGAGGGCGAAGCTGTCTCCAGTCATCTCGCCGAGCGGCGCGAAGGTCACGTTACCGGCAGCGCAGATCAGCGCGTCGAATTTGCCGGTCTGTTCGAACAATTGGCGGATCGATGCGCTGTCGCTGATATCGACATTGAGATCACCGCTGTTGCGACCGATGCGAATGATTTCATGATGTTGCGAGAGCTCTTTGTCCACGGCTGAACCAATGGTGCCGCCAGCGCCTATCAATAGAATTTTCATCGAGCTGTACCTCAAGTGATTGAACGAGGACTCAGTCTAGAGTGGTTTTTTCTGCGGATAAGCGCGCTAATAGGCAACCTTTGGTTTTCAAATGGAAACAATCCATGAGCGAAATGGATGATCTGGCGGCGTTTGCCGTGTTGATCGAGGCCGGCAGTTTTACCCTGGCGGCGCAGCAGTTGGGCTGCAGCAAGGGGCAGTTGTCCAAACGCATCAGCCAACTTGAAGCGCGCTTTTCTGTGGTGCTGCTGCAGCGCACCACGCGTCGCTTAAGCCTGACGGCGGCAGGTGCGGCGTTGCTGCCGCAAGCGCAGGCGCTGGTCGTGCAGGTCGAAAAAGCGCGTCAGGCGTTGGCGCGGCTGAAAGACGATATGGCCGGTCCGGTGCGGATGACGGTTCCGGTTTCGCTGGGAGAAACCTTCTTCGATGGCTTGCTGCTGGAGTTCTCGCAGCAGTATCCCGAGGTGCAGATCGAACTGGAGTTGAATAACAGCTATCGGGATTTGTCCCGCGACGGTTTTGATCTGGCGATTCGCAGCGAGGTGGCCAACGACGAGAGACTGGTCGCCAAGCCGCTGCTGGCCTGGCAGGAAATGACCTGTGCCAGCCCGGCGTATCTGCAGCGATTCGGCGAACCGACGACCCCGCAGGCGCTGGCCGAGCACCGTTGTTTGCTCAACAGCCACTACAGCGGCCGTGAGGAATGGCTGTATCACCAGCAGCACGAATTGCTGCGAGTACGGGTGTCGGGGCCGTTCGCCAGCAATCACTACAACCTGCTGAAGAAAGCTGCGCTCACTGGCGCGGGCATCGCCCGATTGCCTTCGTACTTGCTCCAGGCGGAATTGGCTGACGGCCGATTGCGCCTGCTGCTGCGCGACTATCAGACCCGACGGATGCCGATGTACCTGGTGCATCCGTATCAGGGCGGTTTGCCGAAACGCACGCAGGTATTGGCGGACTATCTGATCGGCTGGTTCAAGCGCAGCGGCGAGGCGCTTGATCGCCTCCAGCACTGACCCATCCCCCTGTAGGAGCTGCCGAAGGCTGCGATCTTTTGATCTGGCTTCGAAAAAAACAGAATCAAAAGATCGCAGCCTTCGGCAGCTCCTACATGAGTGTCAGTGGTTGTAGTGTTTGGCGATCAGGTGGTCGAGCGAGAGTTTTCCCGGCCCGGTCGCCATCAGGTACAGCAACACTGCCGCCCAGGTGCCATGAGTCGGGTAGGCATCGGGATACACAAACAGCTGAATAGTCAGGGTCATGCCCAACAATGCCAGCGCCGAAAACCGTGTGGCGAAGCCGATCAGGATCAGCACCGGAAAGAAGTGCTCGGCAAACGCCGCCAGGTGCGCGGCAATTTCCGGCGACAGTAGAGGCACCTGGTATTCGCTCTTGAACAAGGGGATGGTCGAGTCGGCCAGGCGTGGCCAACCGAGCTCAAAGGTGCCGTCGATCAAGTCGATGGCCAAGCCTTCGACTTTGGTTTGTCCGGACTTCCAGAACACGGCGGCAATCGAAAAGCGTGCAACGAAAGCGATCAGGCTGTGGGGGATTTTTTCCAGCAGCGCGATGGCGTGGACGATCAGGTGATTCATGGCAATTCCTTGGCGTTCAGTTGAGTGATGGCGTTCCGCGCGATCAGCAGACCCAGTACTTCTGTGAGGTCGAATGGCGGGCTGTTCTCTGCCGCCGTCAGCACGGGCATGCCGTCGAGCAGATGGCGGATGAACCCATGGGCGGCGGGTTGAACGGCAAACACTTCGACGTCGAGGTTATTGCGCAGTACCAGCGCACTTTGGCCGTGATTGAGGTCGATGCCCGCGAGCGATGCCCCGCGCTGATGCGCCGCCCAAATGGCAACCACGGGATAGGCCGAACCGAGCACGTGCAGGGACGGATGAAGCCCCACACGCAGCTCGCCGAGAATGTCCGGTTTGGCCAGTGCAGCGGTGATTTCCGCCGGCCGGACAGGCAACGCGTCGGCGGCGTGGTAGGCGAGGGTGCGCAACTGTTCGAGGCGCGCCACATCGGCCAGATACGGCACGCTGGCGGCGGGTTCGAAGGCTGCAATGAAGTCCGCAAACGGTTCGCCATAGCGGCTCATCAGCGGATTTCGGGGCGGGTTTGCCTGTACGAAAAGTGCCGCCATGGCACGGAAAAATTCCTCGCCAACCAACTGCGCGACCACCGGGTAACCGTCAGCCAGCGCGTTGATCAGTGAGCCCAGCACGTTATTGCGATACACCGCGAAACGGCTGGCCGGATCGGCGCCGTTGGCACTGCACAGCCCCTCGGGGCAGGGCAGTTGTCGGTCAAGCAGGGCGGCGGCGAATGCCATTTGACTGCTCATGGCTGTCCCCCGACCTGCCGCAACAACGCGTCGGCCCGTTGCGTCTCGGCAAGCAAAACGTTGAAAGCGGGCACGTTATTGTCGCGCTCGATCAGTGTTGCCACCGGGCCAATGCGCTCCAGCACTTGCTGGTACAACTGCCAGACTGCCTGATCAATCGGTGCGCCATGATCGTCGATCAACAAGCGGTCACCGAGGCTGTCGCAATCTTCAGCAAACCCTGCCAGATGAATTTCGCCGACCGCGTGCAACGGCAATGCATCGAGGTAGGCCTGCGGATCGCGCTGATGATTGATGCACGCCACGTAAACATTGTTGATGTCGAGCAACAGACCGCAGCCACTGCGGCGGATCACCTCGGCGATGAACTCTGGTTCATCGATTGTCGAGCGCTGGAACGCCAGATACGTCGCTGGATTTTCCAGCAGCATCGGTCGTTTCAGGGCGTTCTGCACCTGATCGACATGCGCGCAGACGCGGTTCAGCGTCGGCGTGTCGTAAGCCAGTGGCAGCAGGTCATTGAGAAACACCGGGCCATGGCTGGACCACGCCAGGTGTTCGGAAAAGGATTGTGGTTGATAGCGTCGAATCAGCTCGGCCAATCGTTTGAGGTGCTGTTGATCCAGCGGCCCTTCAGCGCCGATGGACAAACCGACACCGTGCAGCGACAGCGGATACTGCTGACGAATCAAACCGAGAAAATGATGAAACGGGCCGCCGGCCACCATGTAGTTTTCGGCGTGGACTTCGAAGAACCCGATGTCCGGTTGAGTGTCGAGCACTTCACGAAAGTGCCCGGTCTTGAGCCCCAGCCCTGCACGGGGCGGGAGCTCGGCAAGGGCTGCCTGAGTGCCGGGGAGGGGAGTGTCTTGTGTTGTAAACATGATCGTCACTCAGGCAGGACTTGGATCAGGACTTGGCTTTGAAGGCTTCCATCTGACCGAAACCGGTCGGCGAGGTCTTGCTTTCGGTGGTGGCGCAGGTGCCTTTCGGGACGAGTTTCCAGGCGTTGGCCTGGTAGTCCATTTTCGCCGTGCCGGCACACGTGGTGCCTGCACCGGCGGCGCAATCGTTGTGACCTTTCATGGCGACGCCGAAGCATTTTTCCATGTCGTCGGCGGCGTGGGCGGTGGAGACGGCAGCCATGCTCAGGGCAGAACCGAGGGCCAGAACCAGGGCGGTGGCGGACAGGGTGCGGGTGGTAGCAGTCATGATGTTTCTCCAGTATTGATCAGGGTTTTTACAAGCGCTTTTGCGCTTGCTTACCCCTCTAGAGAACGCTCATGACGATGCGTTACACCCTACGCAAAAACTTTTTCACTACCCCTGTAGGAGCTGCCGCAGGCTCGGGCCGCGATCGGACGATCTTTTGACGTTGGTTGTAAAAAACAAGATCAAAAGATCGCAGCCTTCGGCAGCTCCTACAGGGGGATCGTGTTTGCAGATGTGTTCTATAGTCATTTCGAAGGCCCATCGTATCGGGCCGATTTACCAGGACGGTATCTCATGACAAAGGATTGCTCGGACTCCGCTGTGCTATCGCGCAGAATTTCATCTTTGGCGCTCGCCCTCACGCTGCCCCTATTGCTGAACACGGCGATCGCCCAGCCGCAGCCTGATCCGCTGGACACACTCAAGCGGATCAATTCCAACTACAACACCCTCAAGGATTCCTGCCAGGAACCCGATACCGGCGCCGCGCGGGGGCTCTATTACTGCAGCGGCGTGACGCTGCGCATGGTCAATGACGGGCCTTTCAATCCGTGGGATTACAGCCCTTACGCGATCAAGATAGGTGCGACGTCCTACTCGTGGATTCGCAAGGATCTGAGCACACGAATCCTCATCCACCCGGCCGGGTTCATTCTGCGCACGCCCACCGATGCGGCGGCGCTGAACCTGCCGGTCAAGGAGCAGGGCTTCACCTGTATTTACGCTTTCGATGGCGGCACGGGGCCGGAGCGCAAGTGGTATGGCTGCGGTTTCTTCGACAGTCGCGAGCCGCCGCGCGTGGCGCAGGGGGTGATGAACAATCGCAATGCCGCGCTGGCCTATGGCACTTGTGCCGAAGCCGGGGTCAGCACCGCCGAGCAGTGGACGCAGAAATACACCGGGTTGATGAAGGGGCCGATTCAATACGGCCAATGTTCGTGGAACGCGGAAAAACCCAGCGACTGGAAAGCGATGATCCGCGTGCACGAGTCGCGGCCAAACACCACCAACAAGGACCCTTTTGCCTTCAGTGCCCAGGTCAACGAGTTCATGTTGAAAAACGCCACGGCGACCAACGATGGCAGCGAAAACATGAAGTACATCGATGCCTTCATCTACAACGTCAACAGCACGCAGAACTTCGCCACTCGCGGTGATCAGGCGCCACCGAAACCCGAGAACGGCCTGAACAGCGCACGCAACTTCCAGAAAAAACTTCAGGCGCGAGGCTACAGCGTGCCAATTCTGCGGCTGGATTTCACCAAGCCTGCCGAACAGCGTTTCAGCTACGTTGCGGCCGATCAGGCGATCGATCTTGGCGTGGCGAGCGGCACCCAGCCGCCACCGCTTGCAGCGCAATACATTGCTTCGGCCGACTGGATCAAACGTTATGACCCCGGCACCCGCAAGGATGAATGGAGCCTGAGCATTGTGCCCACGGCGGCGGGGCGGGCCTTGCCTAAAGAACAGATTGACGCGATCTACCAGCAACTGTTTGCCCTCAAAGGCGCTGACAGCAATTGGCGCGACAACGAAAAGTCGGTGGGCAGCATGCGTCAGCAATTGAGCTGCGTGCTGGTCAATTACCGCAACAAGACGCCGTGGAATCTCGAGCCTTTCCGGCCGGCGTTGTCGGACAGCGAAACCCGGGCGGCGGGTTGCAACCCGGTGCCGCGTTGAAGGTGTGTGTTGGCTAATCAAGGAGATGCAAGCCATGCAAAAACGTTTGAACAGGATCGCTCCATTGCTCATGTTCCCGCTGCTGATTCAGGCGACGTGGGCGCATGCCGAGTCGTGCGACGAGACACTGAAAAAGGTCGAAACCTTGTATAACAAAACCGTCGACAGTTGCGGGCAGGACCCCGCGTCGGACTGTTCCGGACTACTGGTTCGCGGCACGCACCGCGCCGACCCGGCGAAGGGGCAGAAATGGGATGTGTGGAATCCCAGTCCGAAAGCCGTGGAAATCGGTACGTTTGCCGCCTCGTATATGCGCGCCGATGGCGTCAGCTATGAAGATCCGGGCATGAGCACGCAGAACGGCTATCTGATTACGCCCAGAGACCTGGTGCGCGACCCCGAGACGCCGGTGCATGTCTACTGTGCGTTTCCCAACGATGCCTGGACCGATTTTCGCAATGATCGGGGCTGTGGCGACAACAAAAATACCGCCCCGACAGAAGCGGTTTGCCAGGCGATGAAACCACCGATCACCAGCCCGAATGCCTGGGTCGCGCACTTCACCCAGTACAACAATAATCGGCAGCAGGATCAGTTGCAGTGCGGTTTCAACATGCGCAATCCGATGAGCAGCAAGGAGCGGGTGGATGCGTTCCGCAACTTCCTGGGCGCGCGCAAAGTCATCAACAGCCGTGAGTTTCAAACGCAGACGGAGCTGCGTCTGGGCAATCCGAAAACCGATGAACTGCCGATTCTGGCGTTTTTCTACAGTGACCAACGCGGCTTGAATGATGCCATGGCCAATCAGCGCGACTACAAGGCCAAGACCGGCAAGGATCGCAATATCATCAAGATCGACTTCCCGAAAACTCCGGTGGCCAAGGCCAGCTTCTCGTGCATCCAGACCGCGACGCCAGCGGCGCCACAGTTCTGTGAGAAGTACATCGAATCGAGCACTTGGGTACAACGGCCGGATCCGAAACTGGGGCCGAACACCTGGTCGCTGTCAGTGGTGCCGACCGCCTGCGGCCGCGCGATCAAGGATGACCAGACTGACCGGATGTTTGCCGAGCTCTACAACAAGCACAAAGACGATTCGCAATGGCGCCAGTACAGCGTCAACGGCGGGTCACTGCGTCGGCAGATGGTCTGCCATCTGGCGGCAACCTACGAGGGCAAGCCCGTGCGCAACAAGCCTGAGTGGAACCTTGAACCGGCGCGTCCGTATGTCGATCAGGCCACCGCTGTAGCCCAACACTGCAACCCGTACTAACACCAATATCCTGTAGGAGCTGCCGCAGGCTCGGGCCGCGATCGGACGATCTTTTGATCTTGTTTTTAAGAACCAACGTCAAAAGATCGCAGCCTTCGGCAGCTCCTACAGGGGGGATGTGTGGGGTAAAAAAAACGGCCCGAAGGCCGTTTTTTTTGTTGGGCGTACGCATCAACCGCCGAGGTACGCCTCGCGTACTTTCGGGTCGGTCAGCAGTGCTTCACCGGTGCCTTGCATGACCACACGACCGTTCTCCAGAACGTAGGCGCGGTCAGCGATTTTCAGCGCCTGGTTGGCATTCTGCTCGACCAGGAACACCGTCACACCGTCCTTGCGCAGCATTTCGATGATGTCGAAAATCTGCTGGATGATGATCGGTGCCAGGCCCAGCGACGGTTCGTCGAGCAGCAGCAGTTTCGGCTTGCTCATCAGCGCACGGCCGATGGCGAGCATTTGCTGTTCGCCGCCGGACATGGTGCCGCCGCGCTGGTTGAAGCGTTCTTTCAGGCGTGGGAAAAGTCCGAGAACCTTGTCCATCTGTTCCTGATAGTCGCCCTTGTCGGTGAAGAAGCCGCCCATGGACAGGTTTTCCTCCACGGTCAGACGGGCGAATACCCGACGACCTTCCGGCACCACCGCGATGCTCTTGCGCATGATCTGCGACGAGTCCTGGCCGACCAGTTCCTCACCCATGTAGCGGATGCTGCCGCTGTGCGCTTGCGGCGAACCGCACAGCGTCATCAGCAGCGTCGACTTGCCGGCACCGTTGGCGCCGATCAGGGTCACGATCTCGCCCTGACGGACTTCGACGTTGACGCTGTGCAGGGCCTGGATCTTGCCGTAGAAGGTGGAAACGTTTTCGAACTGCAGCATTTACGCTTCCCCCAGGTAGGCTTTGATCACTTCAGGATTGTCGCGAATCTGTTCCGGCGTGCCGTCGGCCAGAGGCGTGCCCTGGTTGATCACGACGATGTGGTCGGAAATGCTCATGACCAGTTTCATGTCGTGTTCGATCAGCAGCACGGTGACGTTGTGCTCTTCACGCAGCACGCCGATCAGCGCCTTGAGGTCTTCGGTTTCCTTCGGATTGAGGCCGGCAGCCGGTTCGTCGAGCATGAGGATCCGCGGACGGGTCATCATGCAGCGAGCGATTTCCAGACGCCGTTGCTGACCGTAGGCCAGCGTGCCGGCGGTACGGTTGGCGAACTCCTTGAGGTTGACCTTTTCCAGCCAGTACTCGGCAAACTCCATGGCCTCGCGCTCGCTTTTGCGGAACGACGGGGTCTTGAACAGGCCGGCCAGGAAGTTGGTGTTCAGGTGACGGTGCTGGGCGATCAACAGGTTCTCGACCGCCGTCATGTCCTTGAACAAGCGCACGTTCTGGAAGGTGCGCACCACGCCTTTGAGGGCGATCTTGTGGCCCGGCAGGCCTTGAATCGGCTCGCCATCCAGCAGGATGCTGCCGCCCGTTGGCTGGTAGAAACCGGTCAGGCAGTTGAACACGGTGGTCTTGCCCGCGCCGTTCGGCCCGATCAGTGCAACCACTTGTTTCTCTTTGACGGTCAGGGCCACGCCGTTGACCGCCAGCAAGCCGCCGAAGCGCATGCTCAGGTTTTCGACTTTAAGGATCTCGCGGCTCATTTTCGCAACTCCATGTGTGGGCGTTGCATCGGCAGCAGACCTTGTGGACGCCAGATCATCATCAACACCATCAGCGCACCGAACATCAACATGCGGTACTCGCTGAACTCACGCATCATTTCCGGTAACAGGATCATTACCACGGCGGCCAGAATCACACCCAACTGTGAACCCATACCGCCCAACACCACGATGGCGAGGATGATTGCCGACTCGATGAAGGTGAACGACTCCGGGGTTACCAGACCCTGACGGGCGGCGAAGAAGCTACCGGCGAAACCGGCGAACGCAGCGCCAAGTGTGAAGGCCGACAGCTTGATGATTGTCGGATTAAGACCCAAAGCACGGCAGGCGATCTCGTCTTCACGCAGCGCTTCCCACGCACGGCCGATCGGCATGCGCAGCAAACGGTTGATGACGAACAGCGCCGCCAGCGCCAGTACCAGGGCAACCAGGTAGAGGAAGATCACCTTGTTGATCGAGTTGTATTGCAGGCCGAAATACTCGTGGAAGGTTTGCATGCCTTCCGCAGCCTTGCGTTCAAAGGTCAGACCGAAGAACGTCGGTTTCTCGATGTTGCTGATGCCGTTCGGGCCGCCAGTGATGTCGGTCAGGTTACGCAGGAACAGACGGATGATCTCGCCGAAACCGAGGGTCACGATCGCCAGATAGTCACCGCGCAGGCGCAGCACCGGGAAGCCCAGCAGGAAGCCGAACGTCGCCGCCATCAGGCCGGCAATCGGCAGGCAGATCCAGAAGCTCAAGCCGTAGTAGTGCGACAGCAGCGCGTAGCTGTAGGCGCCGACGGCGTAGAAGCCGACGTAACCGAGGTCGAGCAGACCGGCCAGACCGACGACGATGTTCAGGCCCAGGCCAAGCATCACGTAGATCAGGATCAGCGTCGCGATGTCCACCGCGCCACGCGAACCGAAGAACGGCCACACCAATGCACCGATGATCAGCGCAATGATGAAGTAGCGTTGGGTGGTCGGCAGGGTCAGGAAGTTGCTGGCCTTGGCCGGGATCAGCGGCATACCCGGCGAGGATTTCCATGCCTTGCTGATCTGCTGGTTGAACAGCACCCGCAGGAACATCAGCACCGAACAGATGGCGATGGTCGCCAGAATCATCGGGCTGGTGTTGTGCACTTCGAGGTTGATGCCGACGATGGTCAGTTTCAGTCCGAGTACCGGGTAGGCCACAGCCCACACCAGCAAGGCACTGAACAGTGCCTGTTTAAGATTCCTAGTCATACTTTCTCAACCTCCGGACGGCCCAGAATGCCGGTCGGACGGAACAACAGCACCAGAACCAACAAGCCGAAAGCCACGACGTCCTTGTATTGGTCACCGAAGATATCGGCACCAAACGCTTCCGCCACCCCAAGCACCAACCCGCCGAGCATGGCGCCGGGGATGCTGCCGATGCCGCCGAGTACCGCTGCGGTGAAGGCTTTGAGGCCGACGAGGAAACCGGCGTTGGGGTTGATCACGCCATATTGCATGCTCAGCAGCACGGCCGCGATGGCCGCCAGCGCAGCACCAATGACGAAGGTCAGGGCGATGATGTTGTTGGTGTTGATGCCCAGCAGGTTGGCCATCTTGATGTCTTCGGCGCAGGCGCGGCAGGCGCGACCCAGGCGAGAACGGGAGATGAACAGCGTCAGGCCGAGCATGGCGATCAGCGTCACCACGAACACCACGATTTGCATGTAGGAAATCAGCACTTCATGTGCGCCACCTGGCCCGAAGGAAATGTTCCCGGGGATCAGGTTGGGGATGGATTTGTCCTTGGAGTCTTGCGCCAGCAGAACCGTGTTCTGCAGGAAGATCGACATACCGATGGCGGAGATCAGCGGGATCAGACGGTTGCTGCCGCGCAGGGGGCGGTAGGCGATCCGTTCGATGCTGTAACCGTAGGAACTGGTGACAACGATGCTCGCGATGAAGGCTGCGGTCATCAACAGCGGGACGTTGTCGATTCCCATCATGGCCAGCCCGGCGATGGCGATGAACGCCACGTAGGAACCGATCATGTACACCTCGCCGTGGGCGAAGTTGATCATTCCAATGATGCCGTAAACCATCGTATAGCCGATGGCAATCAGGGCATACGTGCTGCCAATGGTCAGGCCATTAACCAACTGCTGGAAGAAGTGATAGAGGTCAGGCATTACAACGCTCCTAAAAACCTGATACGCATTTCACTGGTGGAGTCATTTTCCCGCCCGGCCCCGTGGATCTATATCCACTTCGAATCCGGGTTTTGCCAGCGAACCGCTGATGACGGTTTTGAGATTTTCAGGTGGGGAGACTGGCGGATCACGCCAGCGCGGCCCATACATTCGTAAAACAAAGCCCACGGCACGCCGTGGGCTTTATTGGCAGTCAGTCAGGGCGCGCCTTACTGAGGCGAAACTTCAGTTTTTGGTTTGCCGAAGTGCCACTCGTAAACCACAAATTTGAAGTCCTTCAGGTCACCCTTGGCGTCGAAGCTCAGGTCGCCAGTCGGGGTCTTGAAGGTGCCGGCGTGAATGGCTTCGGCCACTTTGGCCGGGTCTTCGGATTTGGCCGCGGTGATACCGCCGGCAATCACTTCAACCGCCGAGTAGGAAGGGAACACGAACGGGCCGCTCGGATCTTCTTTCTTCGCCTTGAAGGCATCTGCCAGGGCGATGTTGGCCGGATCCTGGTCGAAGGATTTCGGCAGGGTTACCAGCAGACCTTCGGAAGCGTCTTTGGCGATCTGCGAAATCGAGTCGTTACCCACGCCTTCCGGACCCATGAACTTGGCTTTCAGGCCTTTTTCAGCCGCCTGACGCAGGATCAGGCCCAGCTCCGGGTGATAGCCGCCGTAGTAAACGAAGTCGACGTTGGCTTGCTTGAGCTTGGCGATGATCGAGGAGAAGTCCTTGTCGCCGGCGTTGACGCCTTCGAACACGGCAACCTTGGTGCCTTTCTTCTCGAGGGTGGCTTTGACGGCGGTGGCGATGCCTTCACCGTATTGTTGCTTGTCGTGCAGCACAGCAACGATTTTCGGTTTCACGTGATCGGCAATGTAGTTACCGGCGGCAGGGCCCTGGGCGCTGTCCAGACCGATGGTACGGAAGACCATTTTGTAACCACGGGCGGTGATGTCCGGGCTGGTGGCAGCCGGGGTGATCATGATCACGCCTTCGTCTTCGTAGATGTCCGAAGCCGGTTGAGTGGAGCTGGAGCACAGGTGACCGACGACGAACTTGACGCCGTCGTTGACGACCTTGTTCGCGACCGCTACCGCTTGTTTCGGATCGCAGGCATCGTCGTATTCAACGGCTTCGAGTTTCTTGCCGTCGACGCCGCCCTTGGCGTTGATTTGTTCGATGGCCATTTTTGCGCCACTGAACTGCATGTCGCCGTATTGGGCTACTGGACCGGTCTTAGGGCCGGCGATACCGATTTTGATGGTGTCAGCTGCGAACGAATGGCTGGCAACCCCGGCCAGAACCATAGCGGCAAACAGTTTGGAAATCTGCTTAGTAGCCTTAGTCATAGTGCTCCACTCTTACTGTTGTAATTTTTTTTGAGTTCTGGCGCCGTAGCAGCAGAACCGGGTCAGATATCTTTGCGATACCCTCCGGAAATGCCCCCGGCAACTGTACCGGTACAGTGTAGAGCGCCGGTTGTTGGCCTGGGAAGCGGGCGCCGAGGGGCAAAACTTGGGGGTGTCGCATTTTTGAATTAAAAAGACAGAATTGCGGCGGGGCGTTCGTGGGCATATATCCCAATCAACAGCATTCCTTGGCGTTCCTGCTCTTTTCGTTCGGTAAAGCCATTTGCAACCGGGTTTTTCTGGCGGACCACCGACGTTATCATTCGCGTCGATTTCTTCTCCGGACAGTTCCCATGAATCAAGAACCTAGCACCCTCTATGCCAAGCTGCTTGGTGAAACCGCATCTATTACCTGGAAAGAGCTGGAGCCGTTCTTCGCCAAGGGTGCCCTATTGTGGGTCGACCCTGCGCTGGATCTGATCGCGGCCGCCGAGGCCGTGGCTTCGGATGAAGGCGAGAAAGTGGCCGCCTGGCTGGCCGAAGACAAAGTCGCCAAGCTGTCTGAAACGCGGGCGCTGGATCTTTTCGAGCGCGATCCGGCGTTGTGGGCGGTGGTGGTTTCGCCGTGGATTCTGATCCAGGAAAGGGCAGTCGCCGCCGACGTCGCACCTTGATGGTGCGACCGGTCATCAGCGAAAAGTGTGTAGCGGAGTAGCGTGATGGCACGTTGCCGTAGAGAAACACCACAGGCGAGGGTGGCATCACGGTGACGTAAACGTAACGGGAACAGTTTAGTAAGCAGCCTAACGGCTGCTTAATTGTTTCTGGATATTGGATTTAAGATTTCTGTCGTCTGAAAAGGCCTCATCGCGAGCAGGCTCACTCCTACAGGGGAACGCATTCCAATTGTAGGAGTGAGCCTGCTCGCGATTGCCGCGACTCGGTCCCGGATCAGACCGAGAACGACTTCCCGGTATGGTTATTCAGCGAAATAACCTTGGTCTTGCCAATCCGGTGACGATAGATCTCGCGCAAGTATTTGATCGACTTCTTCACACAATCACGCGACAAACGAATGTCGTTGATCGAGACGAATTTCTCTTTGTCGTTGATCAGCTCGCGGTACTTCTTCTCGTACATCGGCTTGATCGCGTACCAGTTGGTGTCGAGGATCTTCGCCGGGTTTTCGAACTCATTGAGCAGGTCGTCGATGCGGTCTTCGTCGAACTCTTCGTTGATGATGAAATCGAGGATCGAGTTGTCCAGGGTCTCGTCGAAACGGTACGGGTTCTTCGCGAAGCAGCGCTTGATGAACGCGACGATCAGGGTCAGGAAATCATCCGACAGGCACGGGCTCTTCGCGATCAATGTGGTCAGCGACAGGTTGGCCGAGGCGCCGATCACCAGCGCGTAACGCTTGAGCGTGGTATTCGGGAACAGGCTGTTGAGGTGGGTCTTCAACCGGTTCAGGTCCATGTACGACAGTTTGTAGTCTTTCGGCAGCGAGACGATCGAGACCACCGACGAGCAGTTCTTGAAGAAGTGCAGGTCGTGCAGCGCCGCAGCGTCATAACCGGAATTCTTGTACTGCTCAAGCGAAGCGCGATAACGCTTGGATTCGATCGGCAGCAGGCTGATGCCTTCAATCGCCTGCGTGACCTTGTTGAAATGCGGCAGGTCGATCGAACGGAAGAACAGGTCGTCGATGTTCAGGCGTTGCGGCTCTTTGTCGAACACCTTGAATTTGTCGCTGCTCGGCGGCGGCGTTTCCGGCACCACCGATTCGGCGTAGGCAATCGCCACCGGGCCGGCCAGACTCATGAACAGGTCGTTGGCGTCGAGGCGAATGGTCTCACCGATGTCGATGCCGGCGCGGCGGAAATAGTTCTGATCGTAGTCAGTGGTGACTGCCTGCGCCGTCAGAATGTTGAAGATCTGCTGCGAGATGTATTGGTTGGCGTGCTTCTCCATCGCATTGACATCAATGTTCTGGATGTTGCCATCATCGCTTTCTTCGGCGTAACGCATGATGTCGTTGGAGATCAGCATCATTGCGTTCCATGGGCGGATACGGCCCATGACGCTGGCTTCGCTACTGTCTTCGTTGGCGAAGTTGTAGGAGAAATCCCATTCTTCCGAGAGGTATTTACACAGCAGGCGACCGGCGTTGATGTGCAGCGCCTCGGACATTTCGCTGCGGTGATCGGAAATATTCGGCAGCACGCAGATGCCGCTGGTGAAGATCGGCTCGAAGACGAACGAATGACCGCTCTTGCCGTCATGTTCGTCCATCGGCTTGGTGTCGAACGTCTTGTTCATGTACGAGTGCTGCTGGGCCAGGCCGAACTCCGAGGCCATGCCCGAACCGGTACCGCCGCCGGCACTGAAGATCGAGAAATACAGGCGCGACTGGTTGGCCTTGATGCCGCAACTGTCAATCAGGTACGAGTGGATCATTTTCCAGTCAGGGCTGGAGAAGCGCTGGGTGTCCTTGTTGAGGATGATCTTCGCCAGATACTGGCCGAGGATCGGCGCGTTACCGGCGCCGCCGGCGTGGACTTCGGACAAGTCCATGATCTTCATTTTGCTGTAGTCACGCAGGAAACCGCTTTTTTCGCCCTTGCGCGAGAAACGAATACGCCCGGCAATGTCTTTGTCGAGGTCGCCGAGCATCACCAGCGGCTCGACCAGGAACACCGGTTTGCTCGCCTTGTTGTTGCCGATGCGCAGGTTGTTCTTGATCCACTGCGCCGGGCTGTAGCCCTTGTCGGCCGATCGGCGATCCGCCGCACGGTCTTCGTTGTTGAATTCGTTGAGGTAGAACTTGCGCGCGTTGTACACCAGCTCCGCGACGTCGAGGGCGATGTTGGAGCCGCAGCGACCGAGGCCGATCAGGCACACCGATGGAAATTCCTGATCGTTGTGCTGTTCGTTATCGCCTTCCAGGTGCGGCGGGCGCGGGAACACCAGATCACGCAGGCCGTCGAGATTGTCGAGGATACGGTCGGTATTGGTTTCGGTGAAGTACAGGTATTGCTGGGTCGACAGCGGGCGCGACGGGACCAATGGCTTCGACGATGACGGGCTGTTGGCGGCGGGGCTCAAAGTCAGATCGGATACCGCACTGGGGGGATTGTTTTTAGAAGTCATTGTGCGCCATATACCTGGACTGGGTTGGTGCGCTGGCCGATGCCTGCGAACCTCACGGAATAAGATCTCGCGTCTTTTTTTGCGCGTATTGAGCCCGAGCGTCAGGGATTTGGCCTGAGTGTCGCTGGGGGGAATCCTTTCCTGATCGTTGATGAATCGGCCATTATTCGGCGATCTTTAATCGAAAAGAGGCAAAATGATGTCAACGCTACCTTCGTTGGGGTTCGCCGGAATCGGTCTGATGGGGCTGCCCATGTGCCGGCGTCTGTTGGCGGCGGGTTATCCGCTGACCGTGTGGAATCGCAACCCGGCCAAGTGCGCGCCGCTGGTCGAAGCCGGTGCCCGGCAGGTGGCGCGTCCCGCCGATTTGTGCGAACACGCGGACATCGTGATGTTGTGCCTGGCCGATACGGCGGTGGTGCGTGAGGTGGTGTTTGGCGCTGGCGGTATTGCCGAAGGCGCGAAAAACGGCCAGCTGCTGGTGGATTTTTCCAGCCTCGAACCGACCGCCACGCGCGAGATGGCGGCGCAACTGGCCGAGAACAGCGGCATGGCCTGGCTGGATTCTCCGGTGTCCGGCGGCGTGGTCGGCGCCGAAGCGGGCAGTCTGGCGATCATGGTCGGTGGCGATGCGGCAGATCTTCAGCACGTGCGCCCGGTGCTGCTCAATCTCGGTCAGCGCGTGACGCACATGGGCGGTGTCGGCGCCGGGCAGGTGACCAAGGCCTGTAACCAGATGATCGTTGCCTGCAATGCCTTGGTGATTGCCGAAGTAGTGGCGCTGGCCGAGCAGGCCGGGGTTGATGCGAGCCTGATTGCTGAAGCGCTGGCCGGCGGTTTTGCCGATTCCAAACCACTGCAGATCCTCGCCCCGCAAATGGCTGAAAGCCGCTTCGAGCCGATCAAATGGCACGTGCGCACCTTGCTCAAGGACCTCGACACCGCCGTGAAATTCTCCCGCGAACAGGGTTCAGCGACACCCATCAGCGGATTGGCCGCACAACTGATGCGCCTGCATGGGGCGCAGGGCTTTTTGGCGCAGGATCCAGCAACATTGGTGCAAATGTACCGCGCGCCAGAATCAACGGATTGACCGTATGGGCATGTTTGCGCTGATTGATTTCTTCCAGCACCGGGCGCAGCTCCTCCAGCGGCACCGGGCGGCTGAGCAGGTAACCCTGAATGAAATCGCAGCCCGAACGCTCGAGAAATTCGTACTGCTCCAGGCTTTCCACGCCTTCGGTGACCACCTGCAAATGCAGGGTGTGCGCCATGACGATGATCGCCTGGACGATCTCCATGTCCGCCGTGGCATTGGGAATGTCGATGATGAACGAACGGTCGATCTTCAGTGTGTTCAGCGGCAGGCGCTTCAGGTACGCCAGCGATGAATAACCGGTACCAAAGTCATCGATCGACAGCGACACGCCGAGGGCTCGGATCTGTCGCAGCAACACCAGGGTGTTGGCGATGTTGCCCATCAGCGCATTCTCGGTGACTTCCAGTTCCAGGCGTTCCGGTGCAACACCGGCGGTGCGCAGCGCACTTTCAATCTCGAGGGCCAGCTCCTCGCGGGCAAGATTGAGGGGCGAGCAGTTCCAGGCGATTTTCAGTTCTTCGCAGCCATGGCGCGAGAGCTCGCCGAGGTCTTTGCAGGCCCGGCGCAATACCCAGTTATCCAGCTCGGCGATCAGACCATTGTTCTCGGCGATGCTGATAAAGCGATCCGGGGTCAGCAAACCGTGCAGCGGGTGTTGCCAGCGGATCAACGCTTCGAGCTTGGTAACGCGGCCGGTTTTCAGTTCGAAGATCGGCTGGTAATAGAGCATCAAACCGTTTTCTTCGCGCAGGGCGTGGCGCAGTTCTTCCTCGAGTTGCAGTTCCAGGGTGGCGCGGTTTTTCAGGTTGGAATTGAAAAAGTGCAGGCCGTTGCGTCCCGCCCCTTTGGATTGATACAGCGCCAGATCGGCGTGCTTGAGCAGTTCTTCGCAGGTGGTGCCGTCCTCCGGAAACAGACTGATGCCAATGCTGGTGGTCATGACCATGCGCCGCCCGGCCAATTCGATCGGCTCCTTCATCTTGAGCATGATGCGCTGGGCCATGTTGCGCGCCTCTTCACGATCACGCAGGCTGATCAGGATGCAGAACTCATCGCCACCGAAGCGCGCGACCACGTCTTCATGGCTGCGTACCGAGCCTTTGATGTGTTGGGCGATGACTTTGAGCAACTCGTCACCGGCGTCATGGCCGAGGCTGTCGTTGATCCGTTTGAAGTGGTCGATGTCGAGAAACATCACCGCGAGCATGCCGCCCTCGGTGGTTTTCTGGCTGAGTTTCTCGGCGAAGATCTGGTTAAAGCCGCGACGGTTGATCAGGTTGGTCAGGGCGTCGTAGTTGGCCACTTGCTGCAGCGACATGCGCGCCTGGTCGAGCTGGCTGAGCAAGGCATTGACCCGGCGCAGGTCGTGTTCCTTGCTCTGCAGTTTCTTGTCAGCCAGCGCGGCGCTGACCGCGCTGCCGAGTATCAACAGGGTGATCAACGCGACCGTCAGGCCCAACTGCATATGGCTGGTTTCGACCGCTATCGCCGGCACGCTGCCTTCAGGCAAGACCAGGTGCAACGCGGCCATCCCGGTGAAGTGCATGCTGAAAATGCCGGCGCCGAGGATCAGCGCGGCGCTGTATTTGAGCATCTGATGAAACAGGCCGCTGCCTTCGCGAAGGTAACCCGCCACCCACAGCGCGGCGAAACTGGCGCCGATGGCAATGACCACCGACAGCGCAAACAGGCCGGGGTCATAGTAAGCGACGGCGCTCGACTGCATGGCCGTCATGCCGACGTAATGCATGCCGGCAATCCCCAGGCCGATGACGACGGCGGTTTTCAGGTACAGCACCCGGCTGGGACGGGCCTCGCTCAGCGTGTGCATGGCCAGCCATGAGGCAAGCAGGGCGATCAGCAAGGAAAACAGGGTAATGGGCAGGTCGTACTGGATGTCGATCGGCGCCTGGAACGCCAGCATGCCAATGAAGTGCATGGCCCAGATGCCGCCGGCCAGGCAGGTGGCGCCGATCCAGCGCCACACCCGTTGCGAACGTGGATCTTCGGCGTGGCCCACCCGCTCGGCCATGTCGAGGGTGGCGAAACTGGCGGCGCAAGCGACCAGATAAGCCACCAGCACCAGCAAGGGATTGTGTGTGCAATCGAGGATGACCTGCCCGCTCTCCGGCAGCTCGGTAACAAACTGTAAACCAAGCCACTCCATAGCATGCCCCGTCTCTGAAGTCGTCCTTACTGCGTCGTCAACGCAGGCGAATGACTGGAGTATAGAGGCGGTTTCTGGGGTGAATGCGGTAGTGGCATATTGGCGCTAACGATTTCGGCATTAGCACCATAGCGTTTGGCACTAATAGAGTCAGGCGCTCTGGTCGAAAGGAATTTGCGCCCAGTCCGGTTGCAGCGGCGGCAGGCCGAAACGCGCCCGGGCCTTGTCGCAATCGACATTCTGTTCGCCGTTTTCCCATGACGACTCGAATTCGCGGCAGGGGCTGGAGCGCAATTCATAAATCGAGCATTTCACCTCGCTGCCGACTTCGCCGACCAACGCCGTGCAACGCGGCGATTTACAGTCGGTGCCGTTCATCGCCACCCGGCTCGGGCTGATCTGCGTGACCAGTTCATCGGGCACCGTGCCACCGGAGGAAGCGCATTCACCCCAGAAAAAAGACACACGAAAATGGGAACAACAGGCACCGCAATTCAGACACGGACTGACTTCGGACATGGGGAGGGCATCAAAGGGATTGATCGGCGAATCCGGACGGATCCGGCGGCTATTCTAGGCTTCGCCACGGACTTGGGAAGGGGGGCGCGAAACTATTTTTTTGTGCCAGGATTTTGCGGTAGAAGCCCCGGTTTTCGGGGGATTGCAGACTTATCAAGGGCTTACGTTTCGTTACAGTGGCATGGCCCGATATCAGGCAGACGAATGATCACAGACAGCTTCCGACGGGCTGACTAGATTGCAGGTTCCGGGCTCGGATGCGTTGGCAGTGAAGCCCTATAACAATAAAGAGACGGACCCATGCAGAACTCGACCCAAGCGGCGAATGCCTGGCGCATTCTGTTCCTGCTGTTTCTCGCCAACCTGTTCAACTTCTTCGACCGCACCATTCCGGCGATCATCATCGAGCCGATCCGTATGGAATGGCACCTCAGCGACTTTCAACTGGGGATCGTCGGTACCGCATTCACCATTGTTTACGCGATTGCCGGGCTGCCGTTGGGGCGTATGGCCGACACCGGCTCGCGGCGCAAACTGATGGGCTGGGGCTTGGCGACGTGGAGTGCGCTGACAGCGGTCAACGGCCTGGTCGGCAGCTTCTGGAGCTTTTTGATCGTGCGCATGGGCATCGGCATCGGTGAGGCCAGCTACGCACCGGCGGCCAACTCGCTGATCGGCGATCTGTTCCCGGCGCATCGTCGGGCGCGGGCGATGGGCATTTTCATGCTCGGTCTGCCGCTGGGCTTGTTGCTGGCGTTCTTCACCATCGGCGCGATGGTCAAGGCGTTCGACAGCTGGCGCGCGCCGTTCTTTATCGCGGCAGTGCCGGGGCTGATCCTGGCGATTTTCATGTTCTTCATTAAAGAGCCGAAGCGCGGCGCGGCGGAAACCGTGCAGGTCTCGCAAGAGCGCGTCGACAGGCCGATCCGGCGGATTCTGGCGGTGCCGACCTTTCTGTGGCTGGTGATGGCCGGGTTGTGCTTCAACTTCGCGACCTATGCCTGCAACTCGTTTCTGGTGCCGATGCTGCAGCGTTATTTCCTGATGCCGTTGCAGGAAGCGGCGGTGGCGACCGGGGTGATTGTTGGCGTGACCGGGTTGGTCGGATTGACGCTGGGCGGCTGGATTGCCGACAAGATTCACCAGCGTGTGGCCAATGGGCGGCTGTTGTTCGCGGCGTTCAGCCTGATTATTTCGACGCTGTGCACGGCGTGGGCGCTGCATGCCGGGCGTATCGAGATCGGTGTGTTTGTCGCGGTGTTCAGTGTCGGCTGGTTGTTTGCCTACAACTTCTACACCTGCGTTTACACGGCGATTCAGGACGTGGTCGAACCGCGTTTGCGGGCGACGGCGATGGCGTTGTTCTTTGCCGGGTTGTATTTGCTGGGCGGTGGTCTGGGGCCGGTGGTGGTTGGTGGCTTGTCGGACCATTTTGCCCACACGGCGATGTTGTCGGCAGGGGCTGAGCAGATGACCGAGGCGTTCAAGGCGGTCGGGCTGCATGATGCGATGTACCTGATTCCGGTGGCGCTGTTTTTGACCATGGTGTTTCTGTTTCTGGCGGCGCGGTGTTTTGTGCGCGATGCGCAGCGGATGAAGGAGGGGCTGGTTGCAGTGGTTGAGCCAGAAGTTGCAGCGGCGACTGCCTAGCCGTCATCGCTGGCAAGCCAGCTCCCACAGTGACCGAGTCGTACACATAATTTGTTAACAACCCGAAACCTGTGGGAGCTGGCTTGCCAGCGATGAGGCCATCAGCATTGATCGTTCCCACGCTCTGCGTGGGAATGCAGCCGGGACGCTCTGCGTCCCTTTCCAGAGCTGGAACGCGGAGCGTCCCTTGAGGCATTCCCACGCGGAGCGTGGGAACGATCGGCCCGCATCGCTGCGGGCCTTGTTGTTTTCAGGCGTGGAGCAGGGCGGTTTAGCCTGCTACCAACACCCGAATCGCTTCCAGGCGCAACGCCGCTTTGTCCAGCATCGCCAGACCTTGCTCACGCTGTTCACGCAACGCCACCAGCTCGCTGTCACGTACGGTCGGGTTGACCGCTTGCAACGCGGTCAGGCGCGCCAGTTCTTCGTCGGTGTCGGCCGCCAGACGGCGACGGGCCTCGGCTACGCGCTCGGCGTGACGCGGGGCGATCTTGTCTTCACCGGCGTTGATCCGTGGCGTCAGCTGATCGCGCTGGGCCTGGATGAACTTGTTGGCGCTGGCGCGTGGCACGCTTTCCAGTTGATCGTTCAGCGTTTCAAACGAGACGCGAGCCGACAGGTCGTTGCCATTGGCATCCAGCAGGCAGCGCAGGGCGGCCGGCGGCAGGTAACGGCCCAATTGCAGCGAGCGCGGCGCCACCACTTCGCTGACATACAGCAGTTCCAGCAGCACGGTGCCCGGCTTCAACGCCTTGTTCTTGATCAGCGCGACGGCGGTGTTGCCCATCGAGCCGGACAGCACCAGGTCCATGCCGCCCTGCACCATCGGGTGTTCCCAGGTGATGAACTGCATGTCTTCGCGCGACAGCGCCTGGTTGCGGTCGTAGGTGATGGTCACGCCTTCGTCGTCGCCCAGCGGGAAACTGGCGTCGAGCATCTTCTCGCTCGGCTTGAGGATCAGCGCGTTTTCCGAATGGTCTTCGCTGTCGATGCCGAACGCGTCGAACAGGGTTTCCATGTAGATCGGCAGGGCGAACTGATCGTCTTGCTCAAGGATGTCCTCGACCAGCGCTTCACCTTCGCCGGCACCACCGGAGTTGAGCTCCAGCAGACGGTCGCGGCCGGTGTGCAGCTCGGCTTCCAGACGCTCGCGCTCGCTGCGCGCTTCGTCGATCAGCGCTTGCCACTCGCTGTCGTCGGCTTCTTCGAGCAGCGGCAGCAGGCGCGGGCCGAACTGATGCTGCAAGGCGTTGCCGGTCGGGCAGGTGTTGAGGAACGCGTTCAGCGCTTCGTGGTACCACTGGAACAGGCGCTCTTGCGGGCTGGTTTCCAGGTACGGCACGTGCAGTTCGATGATGTGTTTCTGGCCGATCCGGTCGAGACGACCGATCCGCTGCTCGAGCAGATCCGGGTGCGACGGCAGATCGAACAGCACCAGGTGGTGAGCGAACTGGAAGTTGCGACCTTCACTGCCGATTTCCGAGCAGATCAGCACTTGCGCACCGAACTCTTCATCAGCGAAGTACGCAGCAGCGCGGTCACGCTCAAGGATGTTCATGCCTTCGTGGAATACTGTGGCCGGGATGCCGGAACGCACGCGCAGGGCGTCTTCCAGATCCATCGCGGTTTCGGCGTGGGCGCAGATAACCAGCACTTTGGTGCGCTTGAGCATTTTCAGCTGATCGATCAGCCACTCGACGCGCGGGTCGAATTTCCACCAGCGTTCTTCTTCGCTGGCGTCCGGCTGCGCCTGGAAGCTGACTTCCGGGTACAGCTCGGCGTGTTCGCCCAGCGGCAGTTCGAGGTATTCGTCCGGGCACGGCAGCGGGTACGGATGCAGCTTGCGCTCCGGGAAACCCTGCACGGCAGCGCGGGTGTTACGGAACAGCACGCGGCCGGTGCCGTGGCGATCGAGCAGTTCGCGCACGAGGCGGGCGCTGGCTTCGGTGTCGCCATCGTTGACCGCGGTCAACAGGGCTTCGCCTTCGTTGCCGAGGAAACCCTGAATGGTTTTGTGCGCTTTGGCTGAGAGACGGCCCTTGTCGAGCAGTTCCTGCACGGCTTCGGCCACCGGGCGATAGTTATCGCTCTCGGCGCGGAACGCGGCCAGGTCGTGGAAACGGTTTGGATCGAGCAGGCGCAGACGGGCGAAGTGGCTGTCCTGACCGAGCTGTTCCGGGGTGGCGGTGAGCAGCAGCACGCCCGGGATGACTTCGGCGAGTTGCTCGACCAGCGAGTATTCGGCGCTGGCTTTCTCTTCGTGCCAGACCAGGTGATGCGCTTCGTCGACGACCAGCAGATCCCAACCGGCGGCGAACAGAGCGTCCTGCGCCTTCTCGTCGTCGACCAGCCATTCCAGCGCGACCAGCGCCAGTTGGGTGTCTTCGAACGGGTTGGTGGCATCGCTTTCGATAAAACGTTCTTCGTCGAACAGCGCGACCTGCAGGTTGAAGCGGCGGCGCATCTCGACCAGCCACTGGTGCTGAAGGTTTTCCGGAACGAGGATCAGCACGCGGTTGGCGCGGCCCGAGAGCAGTTGGCGATGGATCACCAGACCGGCTTCAATGGTTTTACCCAGACCCACTTCGTCCGCCAGCAATACGCGCGGCGCAATGCGGTCGGCGACTTCACGGGCGATGTGCAATTGGTGCGCGATCGGTTGCGCACGCACGCCACCCAGGCCCCAGAGCGAAGATTGCAGCTGGCGGCTGGTGTGTTCGAGGGTGTTGTAACGCAGCGAGAACCACGCCAGCGGGTCGATCTGCCCGGCGAACAGACGGTCGCTGGCCAGACGGAACTGAATGAAGTTCGACAGCTGGGTTTCCGGCAGGGTGACGGCTTCGTTCTGCCCATTGAGACCGTGGTAGACCATCAGCCCGTCGACATCGTCGACTTGCTGCACGGTCATCTTCCAGCCTTCGAAGTGGGTGATGCTGTCGCCCGGCGAGAATCGCACACGGGTCAGGGGCGCATTCCGTAGCGCGTACTGGCGGGTTTCGCCAGTGGCCGGGTAAAGCACGGTCAACAAGCGGCCGTCCTGTGCCAGAACGGTGCCTAAACCAAGCTCTGCTTCGCTGTCACTGATCCAGCGTTGCCCCGGTTGATACTGCTGCGCCATGCTGCCTGACTCCCACCTTGAAAAAGCGGGCTATCTTAACGGAATGCGACCCTGAGGCCAAAGGAATACTGGGGTAGGAGCTGCCGAAGGCTGCGATCTTTTGATCTTGGGGAACACTTGGAATCGGTGTTGTCCCATTAAAAGATCGCAGCCTTCGGCAGCTCCTACAGGTGCCAAGTGCGTCACAGATTTGCGACGGATGGCTCAAGGCGCCTTTGCCGCAGCCGATAGCCTGCAGACAGGAGACCCTTTATATGTTGCCACCGATGCTCCCCTTGAGCGCTGTGCCGATCACTTCCCAGCAGGACCCGATCCGCCAGCGACCGGACATTCCTCCGGTGGTGCCGGTGCAGGAAAGCTCCAACGAAAGCACGATTGATCTGCAAAATCGCGATCCGGAAGAGGATCGACTGATGGCGCGCGAAGAACAGCGCCGCCAGCAGGAGCGCGATCGTCGTCGTCGCGAAGCCGATGAAGACCCGGAAGAACATCTGGCGGTGCCTGGCACCGAACTCAATGCCGACAACACCGTGCCGGTGGTGCCGCTGATGGAAGACCAGCCGCGTCAGGGGTTGTGGGTCGATATCGAGATTTGACCGTTGTCGTTCACATGAATTGTTTTACAGCGTTTAAGCCGGTGGCTGGTCAGCGCTGGCGTCTGGCTGCATTATTGGCGCAGGCCTGCCGGTGATGTGGCAGTTGTGATTCTTTCAAGCGATGTTCCGAACGCCATGAGCCAAGACGACAAACTGATCGACCTCAGCACCGAACGCGCCAAGCGGGTGCATGACATTAAAGAGAAGCGCCTTAACGAGGTGCGACAGGCTTTCGAGCAGGCCATGCCGCTGGGAAAAGCCAAGAAAAAGTCGAAGAACAAGCCGAAAAAGCGTTGATCTCCCCCTGCATCCGTTGATGCAGGTCAGTTATTTCCCCTCCTTTATCTCCCTTCGTTGCTGGCATTGATCCCGGTCAATTTGTGCGCCTGTGTGTTTGGTAACTTAGTCCCATCGCAGCAGAGCAGGGGCCAGGAGGCCAGTCATGTTTTTCGATAACGTGGTGTTTGCCGGGGTCCTGACTGTAGGGCTGATGGTTCTGTTTTTTGCAGGGTTTGGATTTTTTATCTGGAAGGACGCGAATAAGCGCAAGAAGTGATTCTTCTGGAGTGATGAGCACGCAAGGCATTTTGGGGCGACTTCGGTTGCCCCTTTTTTTTGCCTTGGCGGCCTGTGGGCCGACCAGGCTTTGGGTTGTTTTGTGGGAATATCCGTTTTTTCGGGTGTTGCGGCTGGCGGTTTCGCCCTTACGGCGAGTCACCTTTTCCAAACGCCGAAAAGGTAACCGAAAAGGCTTGCTCCTACGTGCGGCCCGCTCGCTGGGGCTCGGGGTACCTTCGCTCCGGGATCGATCCGGGCGCAGCGCCTACGGTTTGCTTCGCTGCACCTCCTCTCGCTGTGTTTGGCTGCGCCAAACGGTCGCTGCGCTCCCACGCCCGGATCAATCCCTCCACTCAGCCTTCCGATGTCGCCTTACAGATCAAAAGCCGCAGCCGAGCTAACGCTCATCCTGTTGAGTGGTAGAAGCCGAAGCGATACGAGTAGTTGAGTTTGAACTCAATTCCTGTGTGAGCTGGCTTGCCAGCGATGGCGGCCTGGCAGCCGACCAACCTCTTGAAGTGAAAAATCCTATGTAGGAGCTGCCGAAGGCTGCGATCTTTTGATCTGCTTTGGATGTGGCTTTTGATTTTTTGCCCCTTCGGCAGGCCGAGCGGAGGTGTTCATCCGGGGGTTAGGCGCGCAGCGCCGTGCGGCGCAGCCGCACACATCGAGAGGAGGTGCAGCGCAGCAAACCGTAGGCGATGCCCCCGGATGGACACCGTAGCGAGGGAACACTGAGCCTCAGCGAAGTGCCGTACGCCGGGGCAAAGCCTTTTGGTTCCTTTTTGGCGTTTGAAAAAGGGACTCGCTGTAAGAGCGAAACCGCCAGCGGCAGCACCCGCAGCAACGGATATGCCCCCAAACCCCAAACCCCAAAAACAAAAAAAGGCGCGATCCTCTCGAATCGCGCCTTTTTCACGTACAGCTATCTATCAACTACCCAAAGCCTTCGAAGCCAACCAGAACAACCCGGCCGACAGCCCAACCGTCGCAGGCAGGGTCAACACCCATGCCAGGAGAATCGTACGAACCGTGCCACCCTGCAGACCGCTCTTGTTAGCGACCATGGTGCCCGCCACGCCCGAAGACAGAACGTGAGTGGTCGACACCGGCAGACTGAAGATGTTGGCCAGACCAATCAAACTGGCCGTCGTGATCTGCGCCGACATGCCCTGAGAATAGGTCATGCCTTGCTTGCCGATCTTCTCACCAATGGTCAGCACCACACGTTTCCAACCCACCATGGTGCCCAGGCCCAGAGCCAGTGCAACCGCCAGAATCACCCAGAACGGCGCGTATTCGGTGGTGGTGGTCAGGTCTTTGCGCAGCTTGTCGAGGTCAGCCTTTTCACGGGCATCCAGAACCGGCAACTTGCTGACTTTCTTCGCGGTATCGTCCAGGCAGAGCAGGTAGCGACGAACTTCTACACGGCTGTCCGAGGACAGCGAGTGGTAGTCCGCGACACCTTTGAGCGTATGCAGCAGGGCGGAAATGGTCGGTTCGGTCTGCTGCGGGTTGCAGCGGAATTTCTCCGGCAGGTCGCCTTCCACGCTTTTGCCCAAGGCCAGGAATTCACCCAGGGAATCGGCGTTGCGCTGGTAGAACTGGCTCAGGTGCAGGGTGGCATCGCGAGTGCGTTCGATCTGGTAAGTGGTGCTGTTCAGGTCGAGAACGAACTGCGCCGGAACGATACCGATCAACACCAGCATGATCAGGCCGATGCCTTTCTGGCCATCGTTGGAACCGTGCACGAAGCTCACGGCCATGGCCGAGATCACCAGGACCAGACGGTTCCAGAACGGTGGGTGCTTCTTGTCGTCAAGCTTGCGGCGCTGTTCCGGCGTCTTGTGCATTTTCGACAGAGGGCGCCACCATTTCAGGCCGATCAGCACCAGTGCCGCGATCAGGAAGCCGGCCATTGGCGAGAACACCAGCGAGGCGCCGATATCGATCGCTTTCTGCCAGTTCACGCCGTCAGCCAACGGGATATCGTTGATCAGGGCATTGGCCAGGCCGACACCGAGGATCGAGCCGATCAGCGTGTGCGAGCTGGACGCCGGGATACCGAAGTACCAGGTGCCGAGATTCCAGGTGATTGCCGCGGCGAGCAACGAGAACACCATCGCCAGACCATGGCCGGTGTTCACATTGATCAGCAGTTCCACCGGCAGCAAATGGACGATGGCATACGCCACGCCAACGCCACCCAGCAGCACGCCGAGGAAATTGAACACACCGGAAAAGAACACTGCCAGATGAGGCGGCATGGCTTTGGTGTAGATAACAGTGGCTACCGCGTTAGCGGTGTCATGAAATCCATTGATGAACTCGAAGGCGAGGACAAAAGTCAGGGCGAGCAAGAGGCTCACAAGCACCCAAGCATCCAGTCCGCTGAATAAATCGATCATGAAGGTTTTCTGACCCGGTCGTAAGGGGGCGCGATTATGCCAGAAAAGTCTCGAAATCGATCCCCTACCTGCTCATCGGTAACACTCTTCTTCAATTTAATTTGTTGCAGCAGATGAAAACCAAGCGTGGCGCAGGGTTTTTCAAGTCGTTGATTTTATTGATTAAAGACTTCTGAGCGGGGCGTTTTTGCAGGCGTATCGACGGCTCAAACGCTTGTCTGAAATATCTGTGAAACCTGTAGGGCGTCTGGTTTCAGCCTGTCAGACAGGGAGATGGCCGCTGCCCGCGGGTAGCGGGCGCGCAAGGCATCGTCGTTCCACCGCGCTTGTAGCCGGTGCGTACGCTGACCTTTTAAAGATGCGAAAAACCGTGGCTCAAGGCTCTTCGGCTTTGAGTTCCTTTTCGATCTTTTCAATTTCCTGCTTGAAGACCTGATCCTGAACGGTAGGGCGCTTACGCCATGCCTTGCGTTCCGGTTCTGGTTGAGCGGCGTAGGTGGTGACTTCCCCGCCGTAAACTTCCTTGTAACGTTGTTCCTGGCGCTCAAGTTCCGCGCGCAGTTCGTCTTTCGTCACAGTGCTACCTGTATGAGTTGAGTTAAATGTCTGGTGAAACGCACTGCAACGAATCGATTGAGCAGCCCCCTCGACATCGCAACGCCTGTGCGGGCATTACTGAAATCGGCGGGCGATCAAGACTTCCGTGTTACAGGCGGCTACGGCACCAGATTAAAACTGACGCAGCTTCAGTGTCCTGTTTCAGCAAGCGCTGGCGTTACATGGGTGATGAGCGTCAGGCGCTGGCCGGGGCTGTCGGCGATGGACATCGCGTCAGCAAGTGGCGGCCACGGCGATTAAAAACGCGGCCCCACTGAACGCATTATAGCGGTCGATTCAGGATTGACTATCTTTGCCAAGTTAAAAACGGTTCCGGATGTGTGATTGTTTTGTGACGCGCAACTTTTAGGGGTAGTTCAAATACAGGCAAACGTTTACTTGGCCGCGATCTGTTTTTGGCGCCATTTAGTCGATGAACTAAACCGCGTTTCAATTGACCGGTAAAAGTTGAACAAGCGTCTCAAATGGTGGGGACAGCCATGCGGGTCGATTGCGATTATCGGTCGACGGTTCGATAATCGCCCAATGTTGATGGCTCGACGCTTGTGCATCTGCCCACGAGCCGTTTGTATAGCCCGTTGATCTGTGCCGGATAAAAGGACAATAAATGAACGATCAAATGCGCAATTCCTTCACCTCCGTGGCGCCGCCGATCGTCGCCTCGCCGGCCAAACGGATCCAGGCGCTGACCGGTGATCCGGATTTCATGACGTCGCTGGCCCGTGGCCTGGCGGTGGTGCAGGCGTTTCAGGAGCGCAAACGTCACCTGACCATCGCGCAAATCAGCCATCGCACGGAAATTCCCCGCGCGGCCGTGCGCCGTTGCCTACACACCTTGATCAAACTCGGCTACGCCACCACCGACGGACGCACCTACTCGTTACTGCCCAAAGTGCTGACCCTCGGCCATGCCTACTTGTCTTCGACGCCGCTGGCGGTCTCGGCCCAGCCGTACCTCGACCGCATGAGCGAGCAACTGCACGAAGCCTGCAATATGGCCACGCTAGAGGGCGACGACATCCTCTACATCGCGCGTTCGGCGACCACGCAACGGCTGATTTCGGTTGACCTGTCGGTGGGCGGGCGTCTGCCGGCCTATTGCACGTCGATGGGGCGGATCCTGCTGGCGGCACTCGACGACACCTCGCTCGGCGAATACCTCGACCACGCTGAACTCGTGGCCAAGACCAGCCGCACGATCCACACCCCCGAGGCGTTGCTCGAATGCCTGCAGGAAGTGCGGCAGCAGGGTTGGTGCATCGTCGATCAGGAATTGGAGCAAGGCCTGCGCTCGATTGCCGTACCGGTCTACGACGCTTCGGGCCAAGTGGTGGCGGCGCTCAACGTCAGCACCCACGCCGGTCGCGTCAGCCGCACCGAGCTTGAGCAGCGCTTCCTGCCAGGCCTGCTCAGCGCCAGCCGCGACCTCAGCGCGCAGTTGTTTGCCTGAGGAAGCTGTTCGATAAACGCACAGTGTTGCGTTTATCGAATTGACGCTAAAACCCCCGGATCATTAATGTCGCGGCAGCGTCATCCGGCGCCGATGTGAATGAGCCCGCCGGACTGCGACTCCGATAATAATGACAAGAGGCAACTGACCATGCGCACGCTCTCCGACTGTCTCCGCTCCACCCGCTGTTGCCGGGTTCACCGCAACGCCTGATCCAGACCTTCAATTCTTGTGCCCGTGCCGTGTTTTGGCCGGCCGCCGTTCGACTGCGTTTTTTGCGTGGAATAAAAATAATGAACCAGCCTCAGTCCGCTGTAGGTCAATGCCTCGACGTGCAGACCTTCATCAATGCCCAACCGATCTCGCGCTATCAGTGGCGAGTGGTGATCCTGTGTTTCCTGATTGTTTTCCTCGATGGCCTCGACACCGCCGCGATGGGCTTCATCGCCCCAGCGTTGTCGCAGGACTGGGGCATCGACCGCGCCAGCCTCGGCCCGGTGATGAGCGCCGCGTTGATCGGCATGGTCTTCGGCGCACTCGGCTCCGGCCCCTTGGCTGACCGCTTCGGGCGAAAAGTCGTACTCGTCGGCGCCGTGGTGCTGTTCGGTGCTTTCAGTCTGGCGTCGGCGTACAGCACCAACGTCGAACAACTGCTGGTACTGCGTTTCCTCACCGGCCTGGGTCTGGGCGCCGGGATGCCGAACGCCACCACGCTGCTCTCGGAATACACCCCGGAGCGCAAGAAATCGCTGCTGGTGACCAGTATGTTCTGCGGTTTCAACCTCGGCATGGCCGGTGGCGGGTTCATTTCCGCCAAGCTGATCCCGGCGTTCGGCTGGCACAGTCTGCTGATGATCGGCGGGATCCTGCCGTTGATCCTCGCCGTGGTGCTGCTGTTCTGGCTGCCGGAATCGGCGCGCTACCTTGTAGTCCGTAACCGTGGCACCGACAAGGTTCGCAAGACTTTGGCTCCAATTGATCCGGTCACTGTCGCCCAGGCCTCGAGCTTCAGCGTGCCGGAACAGAAAACCGTCAAGGCACGTAACGTCTTTGCGGTGATTTTCTCCGGCACTTACAGCACCGGCACCTTACTGCTGTGGCTGACCTACTTCATGGGCCTGGTGATTGTGTACCTGCTGACCAGCTGGCTGCCGACGCTGATGCGCGACAGCGGCGCGAGCATGGAGCAAGCCGCGTTTATCGGCGCGTTGTTCCAGTTCGGCGGGGTATTGAGCGCGGTCGCCGTGGGATGGGCGATGGATCGCTTCAATCCGCACAAGGTTATTGGCGTTTTCTACCTGCTGGCGGGGGTGTTTGCCTACGCGGTGGGGCAAAGCCTGGGCAACATTACATTGCTGGCGACCTTGGTGTTGGTGGCCGGTATGTGCGTGAACGGTGCGCAATCGGCGATGCCGTCGCTGGCCGCGCGGTTTTATCCGACGCAGGGGCGGGCGACCGGCGTGTCGTGGATGCTCGGGATTGGCCGCTTCGGCGCGATTCTCGGGGCGTGGATGGGCGCGACGTTGTTGGGCTTGGGCTGGAATTTCGAGCAGGTGCTCACGGCGTTGGTGATTCCGGCGGCGTTGGCCACGGCGGCGGTGTTGATCAAGGGCATGGTCAGCCATGCGGATGCGACCTGATATCGCGGTGTGAAGCGAAAAGATCGCAGCCTTCGGCAGCTCCTACAGGGTTTTACATTCCCATGTAGGAGCTGCCGAAGGCTGCGATCTTTTGCAGACAACACGAAACGATAGGCAAACAACAATCTGTTCGATAAACGAACACTCAGTCGATTATCGGATTGTTTGGCAATTTTCCCAGGCTTAATCTGCAGTGACTCCGGCGCTGAACCTCGCGCCTTTTTATCACTGGCGATTTATTACAAAAACAGGAGCCCGCTCCATGGCTGAGATCCTTTCGCTGCACGAAGCGGTGAAGCAATTCGTCAACGACGGCGACACCGTCGCACTCGAAGGCTTCACTCACTTGATCCCCACGGCTGCGGGCCATGAAATCATTCGTCAGGGCAAGAAAGATCTGACGCTGGTGCGGATGACGCCTGACCTGATCTACGACCAATTGATCGGCGCCGGTTGTGCACGCAAACTGATTTTCTCCTGGGGTGGCAACCCTGGCGTGGGTTCGCTGCACCGTCTGCGCGATGCGGTCGAGAAACAATGGCCGCAGCCGCTGGAAATCGAAGAGCACAGTCACGCCGATCTGGCCAATGCCTACGTCGCCGGCGCTTCTGGCCTACCGTTCGCGGTGCTGCGGGCCTACGCCGGCTCCGACCTGCCGAAGGTCAACCCGCTGATCAAAACCGTGACCTGCCCGTTCACCGGTGAAGTGTTGGCGGCGGTGCCGTCGGTGCGCCCGGACGTGACTGTGATCCATGCACAGAAAGCCGACCGTCAGGGCAACGTGCTGCTGTGGGGCATTCTCGGCGTGCAGAAGGAAGCTGCACTGGCCGCCAAGCGCTGCATCGTTACCGTCGAAGAAATCGTCGACAACCTCAACGCACCGATGAACTCCTGCGTATTGCCGACCTGGGCCCTGAGCGCGGTCTGCCATGTGCCCGGTGGCGCACATCCGTCCTACGCCCACGGTTACAACGAGCGCGACAATCGTTTCTATCAAGCGTGGGATCCGATCGCCCGCGACCGTGAGACGTTTACCGCGTGGATCAACGAATACATCCATGGCTGCGCTGACTTCAGCGCGTTCCAGGCCAAGTTGGCCGCTGCTTCGGAGGCCAAGTAATGACGTACACCACCAATGAAATGATGACCGTCGCCGCGGCCCGTCGCCTGAAGAACGGCTCGGTGTGCTTCGTCGGCATCGGCCTGCCGTCGAAAGCCGCCAACCTGGCGCGCCTGACCTCGTCGCCAGACGTGGTGCTGATCTACGAATCGGGCCCGATTGGCGCCAAGCCGAGCGTGCTGCCGCTGTCCATCGGTGACGGCGAGTTGGCGGAAACCGCCGACACCGTGGTACCGACCGGTGAGATTTTTCGCTATTGGTTGCAGGGCGGACGCATCGACGTCGGTTTTCTCGGTGCTGCGCAGGTCGACCGTTTCGGCAACATCAACACCACCGTGGTTGGCGATTATTTCTCGCCGAAAGTGCGTCTGCCGGGTGCCGGTGGCGCGCCGGAGATTGCCGGTTCGGCGAAAAGCGTGTTGATCATCCTTAAACAGTCGGCACGTTCGTTTGTCGACAAGCTCGATTTCATCACTTCGGTCGGTCACGGCGAGGGCGGCGACTCGCGCAAACGTCTGGGCCTGCCAGGCGCCGGGCCGGTCGGCATCATCACCGACCTGTGCATCATGGAGCCGGAAGAGGGCACCCACGAATTCGTGGTCACCGCACTGCACCCGGGCGTGACCCGCGAGCAAGTGGTCGCGGCCACCGGTTGGGCAATTCGTTTTGCCGACACCGTCGAGAGCACCGCAGAGCCAACAGAAGTAGAACTGACCGCACTGCGCGATCTTGAAGCGCGCACGGCCGCCGCCCATGGTCAGGTACCAGGAGAAGCATGATGCGTGACGTTTATATCTGCGACGCGATTCGCACACCCATTGGCCGCTTCGGCGGCGGTTTGTCCGCCGTGCGCGCCGATGATCTGGCCGCCGTGCCGATCAAGGCCCTGATGGAACGCAATCCCTCGGTGGACTGGAGCGCCATCGACGAAGTATTCCTCGGCTGCGCCAACCAGGCCGGCGAAGACAACCGCAACGTCGCGCGCATGGCGCTGCTGCTGGCAGGCCTGCCGGAAAGCGTGCCGGGCGTGACCCTCAATCGTCTTTGTGCTTCGGGCATGGACGCGATCGGCACGGCATTTCGTGCGATTGCCAGCGGTGAGATGGAGCTGGCGATTGCCGGCGGCGTCGAGTCGATGTCCCGCGCACCGTTCGTGATGGGCAAGGCTGACGCGGCGTTTTCGCGCAACATGAAACTGGAAGACACCACCATCGGCTGGCGTTTCATCAACCCTTTGATGAAGGCGCAATACGGCGTCGACGCGATGCCGCAGACCGCTGACAACGTCGCCGACGACTATAAAGTCTCGCGCGCCGATCAGGACGCTTTTGCCCTGCGCAGTCAGCAACGTACTGCCGCCGCGCAGGCCGCCGGCTACTTCGCTGAAGAAATCGTCGAAGTGCGGATCGCCCACAAGAAGGGCGAAACCGTGGTCAGCCAGGACGAGCATCCGCGTGCTGACACGACAATAGAAGCGCTGACTAAACTGAAACCGGTCAACGGCCCGGACAAAACCGTCACCGCCGGCAATGCCTCCGGCGTCAACGACGGTGCCGCTGCGCTGATTCTGGCGTCCGCCGAAGCGGTGAAAAAACACGGCCTGACCGCCCGCGCCAAAGTGCTCGGCATGGCCAGTGCCGGTGTAGCGCCGCGCGTGATGGGCATCGGCCCGGTGCCAGCGGTGCGCAAATTGATCGAACGCCTCGGCGTAGCGGTCAGCGATTTCGCCGTGATCGAACTCAACGAAGCGTTTGCCAGCCAAGGCTTGGCGGTGCTGCGTGAATTGGGTCTGGCTGACGACGCCGCGCAGGTCAATCCGAACGGTGGGGCGATTGCTCTCGGTCACCCGTTGGGCATGAGCGGTGCGCGATTGGTATTGACCGCACTGCATCAGTTGGAAAAGACCGGTGGCAAAAAAGGTCTGGCGACCATGTGCGTCGGTGTCGGCCAAGGTCTGGCTTTGGCCATCGAACGCGTCTGACGCAAGCCGTGACGAAAAAGAACAGAGGAAAGCGACATGTCTGACAAGCCTGGTTACCGTCGTCCGCAGGAAGGCACTCAGCCTGAGTACCTGCACCCGACCTATCAATCCACCAACCTGCGCTCGCCGTCGAAGCCGTTGGTGTTTCTGCCGCACTCGCTGTCGGAAATCACCGGCCCGACCATCGGCGCCGAACGTGTAAGCGACACCGATAACGACCTGACCGCCCAGCATGAGGGCGAGCCACAGGGCGAACGCATCATCATTCACGGTCGCGTACTGGACGAAAACGGTCTGCCGGTGCCGGGGATTCTGGTGGAGATCTGGCAGGCCAACGCCGCCGGTCGTTACAACCACAAGCGCGATCTGCACGATGCGCCGCTCGACCCGAACTTCACCGGCACCGGCCGCACCGTGACCGACGCCGATGGCTGGTACCAGTTCCAGACCATCAAGCCTGGCGCCTATCCGTGGGGCAACCACCACAATGCGTGGCGCCCGGCGCATATCCACTTTTCGCTGTTCGGGCCGAGCATTCTTACGCGCCTGGTCACGCAAATGTATTTCCCGGGTGACCCGCTGCTGGCCTACGACCCGATCTACAACTGCGTGCCGGACACTTCGGCCAAGGAACGCCTGATCGCCAGTTTCGATCTGGAAAAAACCATTCCGTCCTACGCCCTCGGTTATCGCTGGGACATTGTGCTGCGCGGGCGTGAAGCCACGCCGATGGAGAAATAAGATGACGCTGACTGCGACCACGTCCCACACCGTCGGGCCGTATTACCACATCGGCCTGACCTGGCTGAACCGCGAAGACCTTACTGTCGAACAAACCCTCGGTAAGCGCGTGGCGATCACCGGGCAAGTGGTGGACGGCAATGGCGATGTCGTCAACGACGCCATGCTCGAAGTCTGGCAGGCGAATGCTGCCGGTAAGTACGACCACCCGGAAGACGAGCAGGCCAAACCGCTTGACCCGAATTTTGAAGGCTTTGGCCGCGTGCCGGTGGATGCTGAAGGGCGGTTTCGCTTTACCACGATCAAACCGGGTACGGTTGAGGGGCTGAAAGGTTCGACCCAGGCGCCGCATTTGGTGGTGTTGGTATTTGCCCGTGGCTTGGTGAAGCACTTGCTGACGCGGATCTACTTTGAAGGCGAGCCGGCCAACGTTGATGATCCGTTGCTTGAGTGCGTGCCGGCTGAACGCCGCGCGACCTTGCTGGCGAAGAAGGATGAATCGGGTGTTTACCAGTGGAATGTGATCCTGCAGGGCACTGATGCCGAGACGGTGTTCTTCGATTATTAAGATCAAAAGATCGCAGCCTGCGGCAGCTCCTACATAGAGCAGCTGTTGATCTATCTGTGGTGAGGGGATTTATCCCCGACGGGTTGCGAAGCAGCCCCAAAACCTGAAATCTCGGTGCACCAGAAATACCGAGGTTGTAGGGTTTGCGAGTGCTACGCACTCGATCCGGGATAAATCCCCTCGCCACAAAGGCTGGTCAAGAGCTGGGTGATGATCCAATGTGGAACGGGACTGTTGCAAAGTATGTCTAGACTCTCACTGTCCCTATCGAGTGAAAAACAATGACAACCACCACCTCCCATTACACCGGCGAAGAGCGCAGCAAGCGCATCTTTGCCATTGTCGGCGCCTCGTCCGGCAACCTTGTCGAATGGTTCGACTTCTACGTCTACGCCTTTTGCGCGATCTATTTTGCCCCGGCGTTTTTCCCCTCCGACAACCCGACGGTGCAACTGGTCAACACCGCCGGCGTGTTCGCTGCCGGCTTCCTGATGCGCCCGATCGGTGGCTGGATTTTCGGCCGGGTTGCTGACAAGCACGGGCGCAAGAAGTCGATGCTCATCTCGATTCTGATGATGTGTTTTGGCTCGTTGCTGATCGCCTGTCTGCCAACCTACAACACCATTGGCGTCTGGGCGCCGATCCTGTTGCTGTTCGCACGTCTGCTGCAAGGCCTGTCGGTCGGCGGCGAGTACGGCACCACCGCCACCTACATGAGCGAAGTTGCCCTCAAGGGCCAGCGCGGATTTTTCGCCTCGTTCCAGTACGTGACCCTGATCGGCGGGCAACTGCTGGCGGTGTCGCTGGTGGTGATCCTGCAGCAGTTCCTCACCGAAGAAGACCTGCGCGCCTACGGCTGGCGGATTCCGTTTGTGGTCGGTGCGGTGGCGGCGTTGATTTCGCTGTTCCTGCGTCGCAGCCTGAAAGAAACCACCAACGAAGAAACCCGCGCGCACAAAGACGCTGGCAGCATCAGCGCGCTGTTCCGCGATCACAAAGCCGCGTTCATCACCGTGCTCGGTTACACCGCCGGTGGCTCGCTGATTTTCTACACCTTCACCACGTACATGCAGAAATATCTGGTGAACACCGCCGGCATGCACGCCAAGACCGCCAGCTACATCATGACCGGCGCGCTGTTCCTGTATATGTGCATGCAGCCGCTGTTCGGCATGCTCGCTGACAAGATTGGCCGACGCAATTCGATGCTCTGGTTCGGCGCGCTCGGCACGCTGTTCACAGTGCCGATTCTGTTGAGCCTGAAAAGCGTCAGCAGCCCGTTCCTTGCGTTTGTGTTGATCACCGTGGCGCTGGCGATCGTCAGTTTTTACACCTCGATCAGCGGCCTGGTGAAAGCCGAAATGTTCCCGCCGGAAGTCCGCGCCCTCGGCGTCGGTCTGGCCTACGCGGTGGCGAATGCGATCTTCGGTGGTTCGGCGGAATTCGTTGCGCTTAGCCTGAAGAACATCGGCATGGAAAATTCTTTCTACTGGTACGTGACGGTGATGATGGCGATCGCGTTCCTGTTCAGTCTGCGCTTGCCGAAACAGGCGGCGTACTTGCACCACGACCTCTAACCCGATGCGCGCGGGCCGTGATGGCCCGCGCCGGCAAGGATTTTTATGACTCAGCGACCGGGCAATCAATTGTTCGATGCCTACTTCACTGCCCGCGATATGCGTGAGGTGTTCTGCGATCAGGGCCGCGTGCAGGCGATGCTCGACTTCGAAGCAGCGTTGGCTCGGGCAGAGGCGCGGGTCGGGTTGATTCCTGCCTCTGCCGTTGCACCGATTGCAGCGGCCTGCAACGCAGGTTTGTACGACTTCGCCGCGCTGGGCGAGGCGATTGCCACGGCCGGCAATTCGGCGATTCCGCTGGTCAAGGCGTTGGGCAAACAGATTGCCGCTACCGATGCCGATGCCGAGGCTGAGCGCTATGTGCATTTGGGCGCGACCAGTCAGGACGTGATGGATTCCGGGCTGGTGCTGCAATTGCGTCAGGCGCTGGAATTGATTGAACGTGATCTGGTGCAATTGGCCGATTCGCTCGCCAGTCAGGCGCAACGTCATGCTGCGACGCCGCTGGCCGGACGCACGTGGCTGCAACACGCGACGCCGGTGACCCTCGGTATGAAAATCGCCGGATGGCTGGGCGCTGTCACTCGCAGTCGTCAGCGTCTGCGTGAACTCAAACCGCGTCTGCTAGTGCTGCAATTTGGCGGCGCCTCCGGGACGCTTGCAGCACTTGGCGAACAGGCGATGCCGATTGCCGAAGCGCTGGCTGAAGAACTGCAACTGACCTTGCCCGAACAGCCGTGGCACACCCAGCGTGATCGCGTGGTGGAGTTCGGTGCGGTGCTCGGTTTGATCGCCGGCAGCCTCGGCAAATTCGGCCGCGACATCAGCCTGTTGATGCAGACCGAAGCCGCCGAGGTGTTCGAGCCTTCGGCGCCGGGCAAGGGTGGTTCGTCGACCATGCCGCACAAACGCAATCCGGTCGGTGCTGCGGTGTTGATCGGTGCGGCGACGCGGATGCCGGGGCTGGTCTCGACGCTGTTCAGCGCAATGCCGCAGGAGCACGAGCGTAGCCTCGGTCTGTGGCATGCCGAGTGGGAAACCTTGCCGGAGATTTGCTGCCTTGTTTCGGGGTCGCTGCAACAGGCTCGGTTGTTGGCGCAAGGGCTGGAAGTCGACGCCGAACGCATGGCGCGCAATCTCGAATTGACCCAAGGGCTGGTGCTGGCCGAAGCCGTGAGCATTGTCCTTGCGCAACGGGTTGGCCGCGACACCGCGCATCACCTGCTCGAACAATGCTGCAAACGCGCGGTGGCCGAACAGCGCCATTTGCGCGCCGTACTCGGTGACGAACCGCAAGTCACCGCCGAATTGAGCAGCGCTGAACTCGATCATCTTTTGAACCCCGCCCATTACCTCGGTCAGGCGCAAGTCTGGGTCGAGCGTGCGGTGGCTGAACACAACGCATTGTCTGACTGAAAGGAGAGGGCTGTGGCTTTCGTTCAACTCGCCGATGGCGAACTGCACTATCAAATAGAAGGCCCGGTCGATGCACCGGTGCTGGTGCTGTCCAACTCGCTGGGCACTGATTTGCACATGTGGGACGCGCAGATGCCGGCGTTCACCGAGCACTTTCGTGTTCTGCGTTTCGACACCCGTGGTCACGGCAAATCGCTGGTGACACCGGGGCCTTACAGCATTGAGCAACTCGGTCACGATGTTCTTGGTCTGCTGGATGCATTGCACATCGAGCGCGCGCATTTCTGCGGATTGTCGATGGGCGGCCTGATCGGCCAGTGGCTGGGGATCAATGCCGGGCACCGTCTGCACAAGCTGATCGTCTGCAACACGGCGGCAAAAATCGGCGACCCGTCGGTGTGGAATCCGCGCATCGAAACCGTGCTGCGCGACGGTTCGGTAGCGATGGTTGCCCTGCGTGATGCATCGATTGCCCGTTGGTTTACTCCGGACTTTTCCGCGGCGCATCCGGCGGTGGCCAAGCAGATTACCGACATGCTTGCGGCCACTTCGCCTGAAGGTTATGCGGCCAATTGCGCGGCGGTGCGAGATGCCGATTTCCGTGAGCAACTGGCGTCGATCAACGTGCCGTTGCTGGTGATTGCCGGCACCGAAGATGCAGTGACGCCGCCGTCCGGTGGGCACTTCATTCAGGAGCACGTACGCGGTGCCGAGTACGCCGAGTTCTATGCGGCGCATCTTTCGAACGTGCAGGCCGGTGCTGATTTCAGTGATCGCGTATTGGCGTTTCTAAACGCCTGACAAGGGGATTTTCGTGGACGAGAAACAACGTTACGACGACGGCATGCAAGTGCGCCGCGCGGTGCTGGGCGATGCGCATGTCGATCGCAGCCTGACCACGCTGACCGAGTTCAACTCGGAGTTCCAGGAGATGATCACCCGGCATGCCTGGGGCGATATCTGGACGCGCCCGGGCTTGCCTCGGCACACGCGCAGTTTGATCACCATCGCCATGCTGATCGGCATGAACCGCGAAGGCGAGCTGAAACTGCATTTGCGCGCGGCGGCAAATAATGGCGTGAGTCGCGGCGAGATCAAGGAAGTGATCATGCAGAGCGCGATCTATTGCGGGATTCCGGCGGCAAATGCGACGTTTCATCTGGCCGAAGCGGTGTGGGATGAGCTTGGGGTTGAATCCCGCGAGTGACGGTTGAAACCGAAAAAGATCGCAGCCTTCGGCAGCTCCTACATTTGGAATGCGTTCCCCTGTAGGAGCTGCCGAAGGCTGCGATCTTTTGCTCTTCAAACCGTGGCGACAATAAATATCCGCTTGAATGCAAACAACGTATGCCCGTCCGCCTCCTGGGGATACTGCGCGTGCACCCGCATCAGAAAGTGATAAATAAACCGCGCCTGTTCTGCTGAACTCAGCGCTTGCATCACCGGCCGCAGCGCCGACACTTTCACCCAGTCATACACCGGCGATTTACCGTCAACCACCTGCAACTGCTCGGTCTCCCAGATATCCAGCGACGAGGTCATTGGCGCGAGCAATCGGTAGTAGTCCTCCAGCGCCAACAATGGCCGCGCCGCCATGCGCTGGCGCAGTTCCGGCGTGCCCAATGGCGTGCCGCCGACGCCGCCGTCGTCGAGTGTTTCGAGCATCAGCCGATACCACAACGCATCGCGCCAGTCGGGCATATGCGCCGCCAGGCAACCACCCGCGTTGAGTTGACCAAGCAGGTTCGGCAGCAGCGTTTCATGGCCATGGATGAAATGCAGCACAGCGGCGGCAAACAGCAGATCCGCCGGTTGTTCAGGCTGCCAGTCAAGCAAGTCGCACTGTTGCCATGAAGCGTTGATCGGCAGGCCGCGCGCCTCGTCGAGCATCTGCGCTGAGCTGTCGATGCCCAGCAACTGCGCGCGCGGCCAGCGTTCGGCCAACAACCGCGTGGCGATGCCGGTGCCGCAACCGAGGTCAACAATTCGTCTGGGGTTGTGCAGGTGGACGCGGTCGAGCAATTCATTGACCGGACGTTGCCTGAGCTTGGAAAACTGCTGGTACGCCTTGGCGTTCCAGTCAGGGACTGCTTTGAGTCGGGTGATCATGAGGTCGTCCTCTGGTGATCAACAGTGTCTTCCGATGACAGCCTGGCTCAAGTCTTTAGGGGACCAACATCAACAGATAACGGAAGCGGGAAGGGCGTACACCTGAGTCCTTCAGGTTTTTTCACTCTACTCGACGCCCGGCAAAGTGCCATTAATCCAGACCAATGGCATAGCCCCCTGTAGGAGCTGCCGAAGGCTGCGATCTTTTGACGTTGTTTTCAAGATCAAAAGATCGCAGCCTTCGGCAGCTCCTACAGGGATCGCGGGGATCAGATCTAACGGTGTTTAGAGGAGGCTGATCGGGTAGCTGACGATCAGGCGGTTTTCGTCGAACTCGTTATTGCTGAAATCCCGGCGCATGGTCGAGTTGCGCCATCTGACGTTGAGGTCCTTGAGCGTGCCGCTCTGCACGGTGTAGCCCAGTTCCGATTCGCGGCCCCACTCCTTGCCGTCGGTGATCGTGCCGGTGTGTACGTTGTCGCCGCTGATGTAGCGGTTCATCAGGGTCAGGCCGGGGACGCCCATGGCGGCGAAGTTGTAGTCGTGGCGCAATTGCCAGGAACGTTCCTGGGCATTGTCATAACTGGCGTTGTAGCTGTCGTTGGCCAGCGTGCCGCCGCTGGTGCCGTTGACGCGCATCCACGCGCTGTCGCCGGTAAGTTTCTGCAGGCCGACGTAGAAGGTGTTGCCGCCGTATCTGGCCGAGAACATCCCCGACCAGGTCTTGTTGTCGAGATCGCCGGCGCGCGCGCTGCCGTCGTCCTTGCCGTAGAAAAAACCGAGGTTGGCGCCCAGCGTCCAGTCGCCCAATGGCTGACTGTGGATCAAGTTGACGTATTGCTGGCTGTAGATGTCCTTGAGTTCAGCGTTCCATAAGCCGATCTGCGTGCGCTTGTCGTTGAACACATACTCACCGCCCTGAAAGTTGAAACGATCCGAGGTGAACGCCGCTTTGCCGGTCATCGACATGTCGCTCATGCTGCTGTCGTCGCGTGGACTGTTGGCGCGGAACTGGCCGCCGTAGAGGGTCAGGCCGTCGATTTCCTTCGAAGTGATCTGGCCGCCACGGAAGGTTTGTGGCAGCGAGCGACCGTCGTCCGATCGCAGGATCGGCAGCACTGGCATCCATTCGCCGACCTTCACTTCGGTCTGCGAAAGCTTGGCCTTGAAAGCGACGTTGGTGCGGCCGAAGTTATCCGCCGGGCGACCGTCGTGATCCAGTGGCAACAACTGCGTGCCGCCCGTGCCTTTGCCACCATCGAGTTTCACCGAATACAAACCGAGCACGTCCATGCCGAAACCGACCGTGCCTTGGGTGAAGCCGGATTTGGCGTCGAGGATGAAGTTCTGCGTCCACTCTTCAGCTTTGCCTTGGGCCTTGGTCGGGTTGGTGAAGTTGCGGTTGATGTAGAAGTTGCGCAGGTTGAGGTTGACCTTGGCCCCTTCGATAAAACCGGCTTCTTCGGCCGCAGCGGGCAGCGCGATGCCGGCCAGGGCCAGGGCGATCAGCCCGGGAAATGCGTAAGGCGCGGGGGAGGTGGTCATAGCTGGAATCTCTCTTGTTTTTTTAGGGCGAACGGCGGCGCTGCGGCCGTTTTTAGCGGTGCAGAAATACGATGGATTCAGGGGGCGGAGCGGTGGCGATCAGCCGGACGGAGCAGGGCGCGAAAGCATGGTGTCGAACCTGTTGTTATTGGTTTTGTGGATCGAATGGTGCGGGGCGCGGTGGTGGAGATTCAATCGGCGGAAGCGGGTTTTGGGCGATTATCGAACGCAAGATTTGGTCGGAGTTTCGGGGTGAATGTGAGGACGTCATCGCTGGCAAGCCAGCTCCCACAGGTTTTTGTGTCGTTCACAATGTTGGGTACACCACAGAACATTGTGGGAGCTGGCTTGCCAGCGATGGGGCCAGTCCAGACACCACAACTTTCTCAGACACAACAAAAAGCCCACCAATCGGTGGGCTTCTTGTTTTTACCGGATGATGATCAGAACAATCTCATCTTCGGCGCTTCTTCTTTCACCGGCTCGTTTTGCGCGGTCTGCGCATTCCAGCCGCCACCCAGGGCCTTGTACAGGTTGACCGCACTGGTCAGCTGCGCGAGGCGGTCGGTGATCAGTGCTTGTTGCGCGCTGAACAACTGACGCTGGGCATCGAGGAAGGTCAGGTTGCTGTCGACACCGATGCGGTAGCGACGCTCGGCCAGGCGGTAGTAATCCTGGTTGGCCTGAACGAAGTCACGCTGCGCTTGCAGCTGCTCGGTGTAGGTCTGGCGGGCGGCCAGGCCGTCGGCGACTTCCTGGAAGGCCGTTTGAATGGACTTCTCGTAGTTCGCCACGCCAATGTCCTTCTGGATCTTGGCGTAGTCGAGGCTGGCGCGCAGGCTGCCGGCGTTGAAGATCGGCAGGTTGATCTGCGGCGAGAACAGCCATGTACCCGAACCACCCTTGAACAGACCGGACAGGTCCGGGCTCAGTGTGCCCGCGTTGGCGGTCAGGCTGATGCTCGGGAAGAACGCTGCACGGGCTGCGCCGATGTTGGCGTTGGCCGCTTTCAGGTTGTGCTCGGCTTGCAGAATGTCCGGACGACGTTGCAGCAGATCCGATGGCAGACCGGCCGGCACGTCGCTGAGCAGATCATCCGACAGCGGTTTGGCCGCTTGCAGGTTGGCCGGGATACCGGTACCGAGCAGCAGGGTCAGGCTGTTTTCGTCCTGCGCGACCTGGCGGGTGTAACGCGCCAGTTGCGCACGGGCGTTTTCCACCGAGGTGCGCGACTGCGCCAGATCCAGTGCCGAAGCGACACCGACTTCGTTGCTGCGGCTGGTCAGCTTGTAGCTTTCTTCAAAGGCACCGAGGGTGTCTTGGGTCAGCTTGAGCAGTTCCTTGTCCGCTTGCCAGGTCAGGTAAGCGTTGGCGACGCTGGCCACCAGACTGATCTGGGTGCTGCGGCGCGCTTCTTCCGTGGCGAAGTATTGTTGCAGCGCTTGTTCGCTCAGGCTGCGAACGCGACCGAACAGGTCGAGTTCGTAGGCGCTGATGCCAACGGTGGCCGAGTACGAGCTGCTGATCATCGACTCGCCGGTCTGCGAAGCGCGCTCAGGGAGACGTTGACGGCTGCCAGTGCCATTGGCCGAAATCGCCGGGTACAGGTCGGCACGCTGAATGCGGTATTGAGCCGCATACGCGTCGATGTTCAGTGCCGCGACACGCAGGTCGCGGTTGTTTTCCAGGGACACCTGGATCAGCTGTTGCAGGGCCGGGTCGTGGAAAAACTGTTTCCAGCCCTGCTCGGCAGCGGCTTGCGCCGGTGCCTGGGCCGGCGAATACGCCGGCCCCTGCGGGTACTGACCTGCGACCGGAGCCTCAGGCTGCTGATAGTCAGGTATCAGCGAGCAACCGCTCAGCACGAAGGCGGCGACTGCGATGGAGAGTAGCGACTTGCTCATTGGCCAGCCTCTTTAGGAGTTTCTTTAGCATCGTCATCTGGATCGGCGATTTTACGCTGGCCGATGGACGAAACCGTGACGAAGAACAGTGGGACCCAGAAGATCGCCAGGATCGTTGCCGTGAGCATACCGCCAATCACGCCGGTACCGATCGCGTGCTGACTGCCTGAACCGGCGCCGGTGGAGATCGCCAACGGCACAACACCGAGGACGAAGGCCAGCGACGTCATGATGATCGGTCGCAGACGCATGCGGCAGGCTTCAATCGCCGCATCACGCAGACTGCGGCCCTGTTCATGCAGTTCCTTGGCGAACTCGACGATCAGAATGGCGTTTTTGGCCGCCAGACCGATGGTCGTCAACAGTCCCACCTGGAAGTACACGTCGTTGGACAGACCGCGCAGGCTGGTGGCCAGCAGTGCACCGATGATACCCAGCGGTACCACGAGCATAACGGCGATCGGAATCGACCAGCTCTCGTACAGCGCCGCCAGACACAGGAACACCATCAGCAGCGACAGGGCGTACAGCGCCGGCGCTTGCGAACCCGACAGACGTTCTTCATAGGACAGACCGGTCCAGGAGATACCGACACCCGCCGGCAGCTTCTTGGCAATCGCTTCGACTTCGGCCATCGCTTCACCGGTGGAGTAACCCGGCGCCGGAGAACCGAGCACTTCCATCGCTTCCACGCCGTTGTAACGGGCCAGCTTCGGCGAACCGTAGATCCATTCGCCTTTGGCGAAGGCGGAGAACGGCACCATGGTCCCGGCGTTGTTGCGCACGTACCATTTCTTCAAGTCTTCCGGGCTCATGCGAGCACCGGCCTGACCTTGCACGTAAACCTTCTTCACACGACCACGGTCGATGAAGTCGTTGACGTAGCTACTACCGAAGGAGATCGACAGCGTGCTGTTGATGTCGGTCAGGCTCAAGCCAAGGGCCTGGGCTTTCTCGTCGTCGATTTCCAAGTGGTATTGCGGTTCATCGTTCAGGCCGTTCGGACGCACCTGATAGAGCACCTTGCTCTGAGCGGCGAGGCCCAGGAACTGGTTACGCGCTTCCATCAGCTTGTCGTGACCGATACCGGCGCGGTCTTGCAGAAACACGTCGAAACCGGTGGCGTTACCCAACTCCAGTACCGCTGGCGGGGCGAAAGCAAACACCATCGCGTCGCGGAAAGTGAAGAAGTGCTGCTGGGCACGTTGGGCCAGGGCAAACACGCTGTTGTCCGCGTTACGCTCGTCCCACGGCTTGAGCATGATGAACGCCAGACCCGAGCTCTGACCGCGACCGGCGAAGTTGAAGCCGTTCACGGTGAACACCGAGGACACTGCGCCTGCTTCTTTATCCAGCAGGTAGCTGCGCATTTCGTCGATCACCACCTGAGTACGCTCGGCACTCGAACCGGCCGGGGTCTGCACCTGGGCGAACAGTACGCCCTGGTCTTCTTCCGGCAGGAACGCAGTCGGAATGCGCGTGAACAGCCAGATCATGCCGACCACGATCAGCAGGTAAGCCAGCAGGTACGGTGCTTTGCGCGACAGCATGTTGCCAACACCGCGCTCATAGCTCTGCACGCCACGGTCGAAGTTGCGGTTGAACCAGCCGAAGAAACCTTTCTTCGGCGTGCCGTGTTCACCTTTCGGAATCGCTTTGAGCATGGTCGCGCAAAGGGCCGGGGTGAAGATCAGCGCAACCATTACCGACAGCGCCATGGCCGAAACGATAGTGATCGAGAACTGCTTGTAGATCACACCGGTAGAGCCGCTGAAGAACGCCATCGGCAGCAGTACCGCCGACAGAACCAGCGCAATGCCGACCAGTGCGCCCTGGATCTGTCCCATGGACTTCTTGGTCGCTTCCTTCGGTGACAAGCCTTCTTCGCTCATCACCCGCTCGACGTTTTCCACCACGACGATGGCATCGTCCACCAGCAAGCCGATGGCCAACACCATACCGAACATGGTCAGGGTGTTGATGCTGAAACCGAATGCCGCGAGGATGCCGAATGTACCCAGCAATACCACCGGCACGGTCATCGTGGTGATGACGGTGGCGCGGAAGTTCTGCAGGAACAGGAACATCACCAGGAACACCAGCACGATCGCTTCGACCAGGGTTTCAACCACACCCTTGATCGATTCGGTCACCACCGGGGTGGTGTCGTACGGGAACACCACTTCCATGCCTTGCGGGAAGAACGGCTTGAGGTCGTCAATCGTCTTGCGCAGCGCTTTGGCGGTGTCGAGGGCGTTGGCACCGTTGGCCAGTTTCACCGCCAGACCCGAGGCCGGGCTGCCGTTGAACTGCGCGGAAATGCTCGAGTTTTCACCGCCCAGACCGACGTCAGCGACGTCGCCGACACGCACTTGCGAGCCGTCCTGGTTGACCTTCAGCAGAATTGCCTTGAACTGCTCGGCAGTCTGCAGACGGGTCTTGCCGATGATCGTGGCGTTCAGTTGCTGGCCAGGCAGCGCCGGCAAACCGCCGAGCTGACCGGAAGACACCTGAACGTTCTGTGCCGAGATCGCGGTGCTGACATCGCCTGGAGTCAGGTTGTACTTGTTCAACTTGGCCGGGTCGAGCCAGATGCGCATCGCGTACTGGGCACCGAAGACCTGGAAGTCACCGACACCGGCGGTCCGCGAGATCGGATCCTGCATGTTCGACACGATGTAGTTGGACAGGTCGTCCTTGGTCATGCTGCCGTCACGCGATACCACGCCAATCACCAAGAGGAAGTTTTTCACTGCCTTGGTCACGCGGATACCTTGTTGCTGCACTTCCTGCGGCAACAGCGGGGTGGCGAGGTTCAGCTTGTTCTGAACCTGTACCTGCGCGGTGTCGGAGTTGGTGCCTTGCTCGAAGGTCGCGGTGATGGTCATGCTGCCGTCGGAGTTACTTTCCGAGGACACATAACGCAGGTTGTCGATACCGTTGAGCTGCTGCTCGATCACCTGGACCACGGTGTCCTGCACGGTTTGCGCCGAAGCGCCCGGGTAGGTCACGGAGATCGCAATGGCCGGAGGCGCAATGCTCGGGTACTGGTTGATCGGCAATTTCAGGATCGAAAGTGCCCCGACCAACATGATCACCAGGGCAATTACCCAGGCGAAAATCGGACGGTCGATGAAGAATTTTGACATGAATTACTCCCCTTTGCCGCCGGCGGCTTTGTCAGCTGCCTGAGCGGGGGCCGGGTTCTTGTTGCCGACATTGGTGGCTTCGGTCGGGTTGACCTGAACACCCGGGCGCACGTATTGCAGGCCTTCGGTGATCAGACGGTCGCCCGCCTTCAAGCCGTCTTCAATCAGCCACTGGCTGCCGACGGTGCGGCTGGCCTTGAGCTGACGCAATTCGACCTTGTTGTCGGCGCCGACGACCAGTGCGGTCGGGGTGCCTTTGAGGTCGCGGGTCACACCTTGTTGCGGCGCCAGAATGGCCGCGGCGTTGACACCGGCCTGCAACTGGGCGCGGACGAACATGCCCGGCAGCAGGGTGTGATCCGGGTTCGGGAACACCGCACGCAGAGTCACCGAACCGGTAGTCGGGTCGACCGTGACTTCGGAGAATTCCAGCTTACCGTCGAGCTTGTACTGGCTGCCGTCTTCCAGGGTCAGTTTGACCGCTGCCGAGTTTTCGCCGGACTTCTGCAGACGACCGCTTTCCAGCTCGCGGCGCAATTCCAGCAGTTCAACCGATGACTGGGTGACGTCGACGTAGATCGGGTCCAGTTGCTGAATGGTCGCCATCGCGTCGGTCTGACCATTGCTGACCAACGCACCTTCGGTCACCGAAGAACGGCCAATGCGACCGGAAATCGGCGCGTAGACCTTGGTGTAACGCACGTTGATCTGCGCGGTCTGCAACGACGCTTCCGATTCCATGCGGTTGGACACGGCGGTGTCGTATTCCTGGCGGCTGACAGCCTGCTCATCGACCAGTTGCTTGTAGCGGTCGGAGATCGACTTGGTCGAACGCAGGTTGGCTTCGGCGCTTTTCAGGGTCGCTTCATAGACCGACGGATCGATCTGATACAGCTGCTGGCCGGCTTTGACATCGCCGCCTTCCTTGAACAGACGTTTGAGAATGATGCCGTTGACCTGTGGACGCACTTCAGCGATGCGGAACGCACTGGTGCGACCTGGCAGCTCGGAAGTGAGGGTAAACGCTTGTGGTTGCAGGGTGACGACGCCGACCTGAGGGGGCGGAGCGGCCGGTGCCGCTTCTTCCTTTTTACATCCGCTGAGCAGCGATGCCAGGGCGACGGCAGTGACCAGAGCGGTAACAGCTGGCTTGAATTGCATGAAGATCCTCGGGTCAGGCGCGCGAAAAGCGCACAAGAAGTGTGGAAGGGTAAAAAAATGATGCCGGGTGGATAAGTAGCTTGCTAAGTAATATACTTACGTTCATGGTTGTTTGTAAACACCTTGGCGTCGTACCCACCCTGGTACAAAACACGTCGCAAGGTTTGAAATTGTAGGCCGGGGAGCCGATTCACGAGAGATCGCCCCCACTTTATTCAGCGGATATTCAGCCATCCCTGAAACATCCTGTTTGAGGTTTTACTGCCATGGTCCGTCGTACCAAAGAGGAAGCTCAAGAAACCCGCAGCCAGATTCTGGAAGCGGCGGAGAAAGCCTTTTATGAAAGGGGTGTCGCTCGTACGACGCTGGCGGACATCGCGACCATGGCCGGCGTGACGCGCGGCGCGATCTACTGGCATTTCAGCAACAAGGCCGACCTGGTTCAGGCCATGCTCGACAGCCTGCATGAGCCGCTGGATGAATTGGCCAAGGCCAGTGAAAGCGAGGACGAACTTGACCCGCTGGGCTGCATGCGCAAATTGCTGATTCATTTGTTTCATCAAGTTGCGCTGGACCCGAAAACCCGGCGTATCAACGAAATTCTGTTTCATAAGTGCGAATTCACCGATGAAATGTGCGATTTGCGCCAGCAGCGCCGGACGGCCAGCCTCGATTGCAATCTGCGTATCGGCCTGACCTTGCGTAATGCGGTGAATCGCGGCCAGTTGCCGGAAGATCTCGACACTGCCCGTGCGGCCATCAGCATTCATGCTTATATCGATGGCCTCCTGTATGGCTGGCTTCTGGCACCGGACAGCTTTGAGCTGCATGCCGAGGCCGAGCGTTGGGTCGATACAGGACTGGATATGCTGCGCTTGAGCCCGAGCCTGCGCAAATGAAAGTAATGACAGCCTTCGCAGGTGAACAGAGTTTTACCACGTGAGGGGTTGAGCAAGAGTGCATTTATATACGCTCGGTTTGTCCGTTGACAGCCGGATGCCGGGCTATTTTGTAGGAAAATTGTTGCCCGGATATGATCGTACGGGCCGCATCCGGCAGCTTGCGCGGCAATACGCGAACAGCCGATGCAAAAGTGCCCCGTTGCGAGGCACCTGTCAGTGTCGTTGATCTGTCAGCCCAGTGTGATGGCTACCGCGTAGCTGTAAGGGCGATTCGGCAGCGCGCGCGAGATTTTCGAACTGCAGCGCAAGGCCTTGCGTCCCGTCGAAGCGACTTTATGCTCGCGATGAGGAATGGTCGGTGGCGAGAACGAAAACGTAGAGTACTTTTTCTTGAGTTTCAGTAGCGTCGAAAACTCGAAACCGTACGACTCGCTTGCATACGAGAAACCATGATTGATCGTTGTCGGGCCTTTGGTTTTTGAACTGACTTTAACCACCGGTATTTCGTGGCGCAAAGTAAAGCTCATGGTTTGCATGGGCTCAATGTCGAAGTCGGAAGTGGCTACGCGGCTGTGGTCCCAGTTGGCATGGCGCAATGTGAACACTTCGTTGGTGTTGTTATAAATGTTGAACAGGATGCTCGTACAAGAGCCAATGCGCGAAATGCTGTTCCATTCATCCTGTTCCGCATCATTGGCCTGCTTGAAGTGGTCGAGGAGGGCCGCAGGGATCTGTGATTTATCCTCGAGGGCGAGCACTTTCTCAGGAGAAAGGCCCGCCAGGGCAGTCTGCAGAATAGCCGCGGCGAACGGGTTGATCTGTGCCAGTGCAAACACCAGTGTCGAATTCACCGAAGCGAGGTCGACCTGCTCAATGATTTCGTATTCTTCGAAATCTTCGTAGTCATCAATGTTGATACCGGTATTACCTTCCATGGTGCAGCTCCTTTTGATGTTTGAATAAAACTATCAATCATCAACAGGAAGTTCATTCGGGCTTGTATTTGCGGATATGTAGAATGATTGCCCGTTATGTATACAGTGGTAAGTTGCATGGAGGGAGGCTAATAAAAAAGCCCCGACGTTTACACGTCGGGGCTTTTGTTTTTTTCGTAGTACGGCTTACAGCGTCGGGTAGTCGATATAACCCACCGGGCCTTTAGCGTAGAACAACTCCGGGCGCGCTTCATTCAACGGCGCATCGGCCTGCAAGCGAGCCGGCAGATCCGGGTTGGCAATGAACGGTACGCCAAACGCCACAGCGTCAGCCTTGCCGCTGGCCAACCATGCGTTGGCGCTGTCTTTGGTGAATTTCTCGTTGGCGATGTACGGACCGCCGAAGGCTTCTTTCAGTTGCGGGCCGAGGCTGTCGGCGCCTTCTTTCTCACGGGAGCAGATGAACGCGATGCCGCGTTTGCCCAATTCACGTGCGACGTAGGTGAAGGTTTCCGCCAGGTTGTCGTCACCCATGTCGTGGGAGTCGGCGCGCGGTGCCAGGTGTACACCGACACGGCCGGCACCCCAGACTTCGATCGCAGCGTCAGTCACTTCCAGCAATAGACGCGCACGGTTTTCCAAAGAGCCACCGTAGTTGTCGGTGCGCTGGTTGGTGCTGCTTTGCAGGAACTGGTCGAGCAGGTAACCGTTGGCACCGTGGATTTCCACGCCGTCAAAACCGGCGGCTTTGGCGTTCTCGGCACCGGTGCGGTAGGCGTCGACGATGTCGGCGATTTCAGCGGTTTCCAGTGCACGTGGTGTTGGGTAGTCGGCCATCGGGCGAACCAGGCTGACGTGGCCTTTTGGCTGAATGGCGCTCGGGGCAACCGGCGCTTCACCATTGAGGTACGAGGGGTGCGAGACGCGACCGACGTGCCACAGTTGCAGGAAGATCTTGCCGCCAGCGCCGTGAATGGCTTTGGTCACGTTGGCCCAGCCGCGCACTTGATCGTTGGACCAGATGCCCGGGGTGTCCGGGTAGCCCACGCCCATCGGCGTCACCGAAGTGGCTTCGCTGAGGATCAGGCCGGCGGAGGCGCGCTGGACATAATATTCAGCCATCAACGCATTCGGTACGCGGCCTTCATCGGCGCGGCAGCGGGTCAGTGGAGCCATGATGATGCGGTTGGCCAGCTCGACGTCGCCGAGTTTGATTGGATCGAAAATAGTTGCCATGTCTACAACCCTCGTAGGTGAAAGTTAATCAGTGAGTAGCGGGGGCCAGATCGGTATTGCCGTTCTGACGGAAAGTAATCAGGGTCACCAGCAGGGCGAGCACTGCCAGGGCGGCGGCCGCGAGTGGCACGCTGGTCAGGCCATAGCCGTGGGCGATGACGCTGCCGCCGACCCAGGCGCCGAGGGCGTTGCCGACGTTGAAGGCGCCGATGTTCAGGGTCGAGACCAGGTTCGGTGCAGCTTTGCCGAAGGTCACCACGTTGACTTGCAGTGCAGGCACGGCGGCGAAACACGCGGTGGCCCAGAGGAACAGAGTGATTTCAGTCGGGATCAGCGCGACGCTGGTCCAGGTCAGCACGGTGGAGACCACGGCCATGGCGATGAATACGCCGATCAGCGTGGCGGCCATGCCTTTGTCGGCGAGCTTGCCGCCGATGATGTTGCCGACGGTCAGGCCCAGGCCGATCAGCATCAGCGTCCAGGTCACGCCACGCGGCGACACGCCGGTGACTTCGCCGAGCAACGGCGCGACGTAGGTGAACAGGGTGAAGACGGAGGCGGCGAACAGCGCGGTCATGCTCAGCGACAGCCAGATACCGGCGCCTTTGAGGGCGGCGAGTTCGGCGCGCATGTCGAGTTTTTCCTCATCGCGCTTGGCTGGCAGGAAGCGGATCAGGCCGATCAGCGCAATTACACCAATCACGGTCACCGCCCAGAAGGTCGAGCGCCAGCCGTATTGCTGACCCAGCGCAGTGCCCAACGGCACGCCAAGCACGTTGGCCAAAGTCAGACCGGTGAACATCAAGGCCACCGCCGATGCACGCTTGTTGGCCGGCACCAAGTTGGCCGCCACCACCGAACCGATACCGAAGAACGCACCGTGGCACAGCGCGGTGATCACTCGGGCGAACATCAGCACGTTGTAATCACTGGCCATGGCACAGAGCAGGTTGCCGACAATAAAGATGCCCATCAACGCGACCAGTGCCGCTTTACGCGGCAGTTTGGCGGTGGCCATGGCCATGAATGGCGCGCCGATGGCCACGCCCAGGGCGTAACCGGTCACCAGCCAGCCGGCGCCGGGGATCGACACACCGAGGTCAGCCGCGACATCGGGCAACAGGCCCATGATGACGAATTCGGTAGTGCCGATGGCGAAGGCGCTCAAGGCGAGGATGAGTAGCGAGAGGGGCATGCGTGTTTCCTTGTCGGCTGGCTGACGTTAAGGGTCAGAGCTCTTTACTGAGGGTGCTGAGGAACGCCTGGATCACGTCCTCGTTACGTTTGAAAAAATGCCACTGCCCGGCCTTCTGGCTGCTGATCAGTCCTGCGCGTTGCAACGTCGCGAGGTGGGCAGAAACGGTCGACTGCGACAGGCCGCAGCGCTGATCGATCTGTCCGGCGCAGATGCCGTACTCGTGGTTGTGCAGTTGTTCCGGAAACTCGGCTTTCGGGTCTTTCAGCCAGTTGAGGATGTCTCGCCGTACTGGGTGCGCCAGGGCTTTTATTATTTCGTCGAGGTCAAGGTTCATGGCAGGGTGCTCGGTTGTGTACAACGCTATATCGCGATGAGGCGAACTTTAAATCGGTATTTCGCGATATACCAATATGATTTTGATCTGATGAGCGCATAAATCGGTATATCGGGTTATAACGATATGGTGAGGTGTCGATTGCAGGGCGCGGTGCTAAGCTGCGCCCATGAACTATCTTGCACATTTACACCTCGGTGGCCAGCGCCCCGGTCAACTGCTCGGCAGCCTGTATGGCGACTTCGTCAAAGGTCGGTTGCAAGGGCAGTTTGCGCCGGAGGTGGAAGCGGCGATTCAACTGCATCGACGGATTGACGTGTTTACCGATCGCCATCCGCTGGTGGACATCGCCTTGGGGCGGTTTACCGATACGCGGCGGCGTTATGCGGGAATCGTGCTCGATGTGTTTTTCGATCACTGTTTGGCGCGAGACTGGCAGTTGTACGCCGATCAACCGCTGGAGATCTTCACCGCAGACGTTTATCGGGTACTCACCCATGAGCAGCAGTTGCCCGAGCGACTGGCGAAGATTGCGCCGCACATGGTCGCCAATGACTGGTTGGGTTCGTATCAGGAATTTGAAGTGCTGGAGCAGGTGTTGCGCGGGATCTCGCGGCGGCTGAGCCGGCCAGAGGAACTGGCGGGGGCGATGCAGGAGTTGCGGCGGTTGTATGAGCCGCTCAGTGAAGACTTCCGGCTCTTCTACCCGCATCTCCAGCACTTTTCTCAACTCTCTCAGACAACCTGAATCCCTGTGGGAGCTGGCTTGCCAGCGATGGCGGCGGCACATCCAGCTTAGATGTCGACTGGTCTGCCGCTATCGCTGGCAAGCCAGCTCCCACAGGGTCTTAGGGTGATTTCAGAGTTTGTATTTTCAGGCAGCGATTGCAGGGCGTATGGGTGATTGTCGGGCTTTCGGGATCGATCCAAACAACGCCTTCTGCACCGCCTGCTGCGCCTCGAACGCCAGCGCCGCACGTTCGCGACCCTGACAGGCAATTGGCTTGAGCAGGTGAACTTCGACATCCCCGCAATCGTTGCTGAACAGGCGCATCAGGTGCGAGAGCAAATCATCGTCGCCAATGAACGGCGCCAGCGCATCGATCTCGCCATCACGCAGATAACGGATCGCCACCGGTTGCAGCATCACCTCGGAATCAATCGCCGCCGCCAGCAAGCGACCGTGAAACGTGCGCAGCGAGCGGCCATCGGTGGTGGTGCCTTCCGGGAACATCAGCAGCGGGTGAGCGGTTTGCAGGTGACGGGTCATCTGCTTGCGGATCAACTCGCTGTCGCCCGAACCACGGCGGATGAACAGGCTGCCAGCCTTGGCCGCGAGCCAACCGGCCACCGGCCAGGTGCGCACTTCAGCCTTGGACAGAAACGACAGCGGCGTGAGCATGCCGAGCAACGGAATGTCCGTCCACGACACATGATTGCTGACCCACAACATCGGCTGCCTGGGCAGCTCGCCGTGCACAGTCATGCGAAAGGGCAGGGCATTGCTCAGACGTGCCATGAAAAAACGCGACCAGCGCTGACGCCGCTCCATCGAATGCGCCAGACCAATGCGTTCGAACACGCCGAACACGCTGGCCATGGTCAAACCGAGCGAGACCACCAGCAGCACCCGCGCGATCCGCGCGTACACCCGCAGCCGGTTCATCACACGGCCGCCTTGAAGTGCTTGGCGTAGCGCGGGCAGAGTTCGTCGCGCTTGAGCAGGATGAACACGTCGGCGACCTGGAAGTCTTCGTCCCAGCACGGCTCGCCGCAGATCTTCGCGCCCAGACGCATATAGGCCTTGAGCAGCGGCGGCATTTCCGCGATCACGTTCGATGGAATATCCAGCGTCGGCAGCGGTTTCTTCGGCTCGGCGCGCAGGTGTTCGGTGCACAGATAGCGTTCGCGCAGGCGCTGCATGATCGCGTGCGCCTGAACGCCGCCGTCCTGCATCGGAATGCTCGCGCAACCCATCAGATAGCTGTAGCCGCCCTGATTCAACACCTCGGCCAACTCGCCCCACAACACTGCAATGGTGCCACCGTTGCGGTACGCCGGGTCGACGCAGGTGCGGCCGATTTCGAGGATCGGACCTTGCAGATGCGCCAGGCCATGCAGGCTGAATTCTTCTTCGCTGTAGAACTTGCCGAGGCTGCTGGCGGCGGTGTGATCGAGCAGACGCGTGGTCGCCACCAGGCGCCCGGTGTTCAAGTCACGCACGCCGATGTGGCTGCAGTGAACATCATAATCATCCATGTCCAGGCCCAGTTCCGCGCCTTTCAGCTTGGCGTTGAACTCGCCGCTGAAGACGTTGAAGCGCAAGGCCTGGGCTTGCTGCAAGGCCTCGGCGCCGATCAGGCGTTCGGCTTGCAGGCGGCGTTCATTGCCGGTGTCGCTGATGCGGGCGATCTGAGTCATGTGAATCTCCGTACGGGCCTTGAACCCGTCGTGGGTTGCAGCCGATCGACTTTCTTTATGCAGCCGTGTTGTGCAAAGTCAGGCTATGTAGCCCCGGTGTCATCGCCATGAACGTTCGGTGATGCTTATATGACAGCCCACAAGGAGCCTCTTATGCCCTGGCCAGATCTGCTGCACAGCCGTGAACGATTGCCCGCCGTTGCTGACCTGGCCGAGGGTTTTGCGACGTTGTTGCAGCAACTGGGCAACGTCACACCGTTCGAATTGGCGGTCGCCGGTGGGCGGCGGATGGCGACGCCGGGGCTGGCGTTTCTGGTCGGTTATCAGGCGGCATTGCGCATGTTGTGGCCGAGCGCGCCGCTGAGCCTCGGTGCGTTGTGTGCGACCGAACAGCGCAGCCTGCGCCCGGCGGATATGCAAACGCGACTGAGCGATTTGCGCCTGAGCGGACGCAAGGATTTCGTCACCGCCGGCGATGCGGCGGACTGGCTGTTGATTGCCGCGCGCAGTGAAGAACCCGGCGAAAGTGCGCGTCTGAGTCTGGCCGTGGTGTATCGCGGCGAACCCGGCGTGAGCGTGGAAAAACTGCCGGCGCTGCCGTTGATGCCGGACATCAGTCATGGCCGGTTGCTGCTCGATGACGCGCAGTGTGAGTTGTTGGCGGGGGATGGTTGGGACGCTTATGTGAAACCGTTCCGTACCCTTGAAGATGTCTATGTGTTGAGCGCGATGACCGCGTGGCTGTATGGCGTCGGGCAGGACAGCGATTGGCCGCAAGCGCTGCAATTGCGCTTGCTGGCGCTGTTGGCCGGGTGTGCGGAGGCGAGTCGGCAACCGCCGAACAATCCGGCCGGGCATGTGTTGTTGGGTGGGTTGTTTGCGCAGTTTGATTCGCTGGAGGGCGAGGTGAGTCAGGCGTTGTGCGACGGTAATCCGGAGTGGGCGATGATGTGGCAGCGCGATCAAGGAGTGATGCGGTTGGCCTCCGCCGCCCGAGCCAAACGCCTGGCCAAAGCTTTTCAACGTCCCCTGTAGGAGCTGCCGCAGGCTGCGATCCTTTGATCTTGTCTTTCAAAAACAACGTCAAAAGATCGCAGCCTGCGGCAGCTCCTACAGGGCAGATTGTCATTTTTCCGGGCTAGGATCAGCACACTTGTCTGCCGAGACTTCACCATGTGCAAAGGCCTGTCGCTGTTTCTACTGTTGATCAGTTGCACCGTTCACGCCGAACAATGGCCTGGCGAGCAGTGGCCAATCGGCGCGACCATCACCGATACAGGGGCGCTGGAAAGTTACGCCTTCCCACCCCGCGACGACACCACCCGCCAAGGCATCCGCACCGACGCCTTGCTGATCATCCGCGACGGCCAGATCATCTACGAACACTACGCCGGCGCGACCACCGAACACACCCCGCACCTGACCTGGTCGATCAGCAAAAGCCTGATGGCCACCGTGCTCGGTGTGGCGTACGGCGAAGGCCTGTTCAAACTCGAAGACCCGGCCGTAAAGTTTTACCCGCCGCTGGCAAAACACCGGGAGATAAAAATCGCTGATTTGCTCCACTGGGCCTCGGGCATCGACTGGCAGGAAGATTACGAATACGCGCCGCTAAAATCTTCGGTAGTGGCGATGCTCTACACCCGTGGTCATCGCGACATGGCCGCGTTCACTGCCGAACAAGACAGCTACGCTGCGCCGGGGCAGGCCTTCCGTTACTCCAGCGGCGACAGCAATCTGCTCGCCGCCGCATTGAAAAACATCGTCGGCCCGCAGCGTTATCCCGACTATCCGTGGACAGCGCTGTTTGAGCCTTTGGGCATCCACCACGCCGTGTGGGAAACCGATGCGACGGGTACTTTTGTCGCTTCGTCTTACGCCTATCTCACCGCACGGGATCTGGCGCGAGTCGGGCTGTTGATGGCCCGCGACGGGCGTTGGGATGCCCAGCAGTTGCTGCCCAAGGATTGGCTCGGGTTCAACCTGAAACCGTTCGCCGGTTACCAGGCCCATCAGGACGAAGCCGTGCCCGGCGGGCAGTGGTGGCTCAATCGTGCGGTAGATGGCGCGGCATCACCGTGGCCCGATGCGCCGCCCGATACCTTTGCTGCCCTCGGCCATTGGGGGCAGGCGCTGTATGTGATTCCCAGCGAGAAACTGGTGATCGTCCGTTATGGCGATGATCGCGATGGCAGCTACCGTCATAACGAGTTGCTCAAGCGCGTGCTGAAGGCGGTGCGGCCATGAAGCGTTTTTCGCTGTTGCTGCTGGTTCTTCTGCTCGGCTGGATGGTCTACGAGCGTGAAAATGTGTGGGCCTTCCCGGACATCATCAGCGCCTACACCGCCAAGGAATATTGCTCGTGCCGCTACGTAATGAACAACGACGCCGAATACTGCCGTGGCTACGTAAAACAGTGGCTGCCGATCAGCCAGTTCAGCGATGACCCTGCCCGCAAAACCATCACCGTCAGCGGCATGGGCCGCAGCCACCGCGCCCAATGGCAAAGCGAACGCCAGGGCTGCCGCCTCAATCCCTGATCCAAGGGGGATCATCTTAACCCTGTAAATAGAGAACCCTGTGGGAGCTGGCTTGCCAGCGATGGCGGTGTGTCAGTCAAAAAATATCGCCTGTGCCGACGCTATCGCTGGCAAGCCAGCTCCCACAGGGTTTGTGTCGGTTCACAAGGTGTTCGCAGAGCCAGAAGATCTCGGGTTCCACTCTGTGGAACCACATTCGATTGTCCTCGCGCGCATCTCGCGGTTATCTGGCAGTGAGCACGACCTGCCTCTCAACGTGTCGCGAATTCATTGCAAACAACAAGACCGGGAACACCCGCGCGAGGAGAACCGTCATGCCCCGACATCAGCACATTCTGGCCTGCTTGAACGCTTCCCGTGCGATGCATTGTTCGGCATGCACAACATGCCGGGCCTGCCTGCCGGGCATCTGGGCTTTCGCGAAGGGCCGATGATGGCTTCGCAGGACTTGCTCAACGTGGTCATCGAAGGCGTTGGCGGCCACGGCTCGATGCCGCACCTGACGGTCGATCCGCTGGTGGCTGCGGCGATTGTGGTGATGGCGCTGCAAACTGTGGTCGCGCGCAACATTGATACGCAGCAGGCAGCGGTGGTTACCGTCGGCGCACTGCAAGCGGGGGAGGCGGCCAACGTCATTCCGCAGCAGGCGGTTCTGCGTCTGAGTTGCGTGCGATGAATGCCGATGTTTGGGGTGAATGGATTTTGGAGGTTCAGGGTGTTTTTGTGGCGAGGGGATTTATCCCCGCTCGGCTGCGCAGCAGTCGCAAATCCTGAATGTAGGGTTTCAATGACACACCGCAAGGGGCCGCTTCGCAGCCCAGCGGGGATAAATCCCATCGCCACAGGATCCCCCTTACCCAGGGAAATCAGCGGAAGCTCTGTGAAAGTTTGCAATAACGCCCCAGCCAGTTAAGGTTCGTGCAGGTTTATCGGCCCCACGAGTCCTCAATGTTCAACCGCTCCCTCTGTGCAACCCTGTCCAGCCTGTTGCTCGCCGCCGTCGCGCTGCCGGCGCAGGCCAATTGGTATCTGGACGGCGAGTCGTCGCGGCTGTCGTTCGTCAGCACGAAAAATGCCCACATTTCCGAAGTGCAGCGCTTTCTGGTGCTGCACGGCAAGGTCGATCCCGACGGTCGCGCCGAAGTCGAAGTCGAGCTGGACTCGATCAACAGCGGCATCCCGCTGCGCGATGAGCGCATGCGCAAGGAGCTGTTCCAGATCGAGCAATTCCCCGAAGCGACCATCACCACCCAGATCGACCTGCGCCCGATCAACGATCTGGCCCCCGGCGCGCAGCTGGAATTGCGCCTGCCGCTGACCGTCAACCTGCATGGCAAACAACACGAATACCCTGCCGAATTGCTGGCGACGCGTCTCGATGATCGACGCTTTCAGGTGGTCACCCTGGAACCGCTGGTGATCAACGCCGAAGATTTTGACTTGGCGCCGGGCCTGGAAAGCCTGCGCAAACTCGCCGACCTGTCGGCCATCAGTCTGTCGGTGCCGGTGGGTGCGGTGCTGATTTTCACGGCGCGCTGACATGCGCGGCGCGGTGTTCCCATGGCGTGACGGCAACCGGTTCGAACTGTTGATCGACGGCCCGCAATTCTTTCCGCGCATGCTTGAGCAGATCGCTGGCGCGCAGGAGCAGATCGAGCTTGAGCTGTATCTGGTAGAGGCCGGCGCTTGTGCCGAAACCATCGTGCAAGCGCTGGTGCTAGCGGCCGAACGTGGGGTGCGCGTGCGCTGCCTGTTCGACGATTACGGCAGCCTCGCGTTCACCCTCAATCTGCGCCAGCGCCTGACCCATGCCGGGGTGGAACTGCGTTTCTACAATCGGCTGAACTGGCGGCGCTGGGTCGGCAATTTCTATCGCGATCACCGCAAATTACTGCTGGTTGATCAGCGACTGGCGGTGGTCGGCGGCACCGGCGTCACCGACGAATTCTGGACGCCGGGGCATGACACCAGCGAATGGCACGAAGTGATGGTCGAGATCAGCGGGCCGTTGGTGATCGACTGGCAATTGCTGTTTGATCGTCAGTGGATCGCCAACCGCTATCGCCGCGCATGGCGCCCGGCCGCGCATTTCGGTCTGCCACGGTTGCCGCGCGTGCCGGACAAGGGCGAGGGCATGGGCCGCGTGGCGTATGCCGATGCCCGCCAACATCGCGACATTCTGCAATCATTGTTCCGTGCATTGAACAGTGGGCAAAAACGCATCTGGATGGCCACGCCGTATTTCCTGCCAACCTGGAAAATCCGCCGCTCCCTGCGCAAGGCTGCCGCGCGCGGTGTCGATGTACGTTTGCTACTGACCGGGCCGCGCACCGATCACCCGTCGGTGCGTTATGCCGGGCATCGTTACTACCCGCGACTGCTCAAGGCCGGGGTGCAGATCTTTGAATATCAGCCGTGCTTTTTGCATTTGAAAATGGTGCTGGTGGACGATTGGGTGAGCATCGGCTCGTGCAACTTCGATCACTGGAACCTGCGCTTCAATCTGGAGGCGAATCTGGAGGCGCTGGATCCGTCGTTGACGGCAGCGGTGCAGGCGAGTTTTGTGAAGGACTTCGGGCTGAGTCAGCGGGTGAGTCTGGAAGAGTGGCAGCGCCGGCCGTTGTGGCGGCGGGTCAAGCAGCGGATCTGGGGCTGGGTGGATCGGGTGGTGGTCAACATTCTCGATCGCCGCGGATAACCGCTACCCCACAAAACACATGTAGGAGTGAGCCTGCTCGCGATAGCGGTGTGTCAGACAGCGTTGATTTAGCTGAATGACCGCTATCGCGAGCAGGCTCACTCCTACAAGGGTACTGCGGCGTTCGTTACAGCAGTTCAAAGCTCTGCTGTGTCACGTCCTGCGAATCCAGGCCGATCTGCACGTTGAACTTGCCTGGCTCTGCCGCGTATTTGAGCTGGGCGTTGTAGAACTTCAGGTCATCCTCGGTGATGGTGAAGTGCACGACTTTCTGTTCGCCGGCCTTGAGCATGATCTTCTGGAAGTTCTTCAGTTCTTTCACCGGGCGGATCATCGAACCGGTGACGTCCTGAATGTACAATTGCACCACGGTTTCGCCGTCACGCTTGCCGGTGTTTTTCAGCATGACGCTGGCGTCGAGTTTGCCAGTGGCGTTCAGCGTGGTCGACGACAGCGCCATGTCGCTCAGGGCGAAATGGGTGTAGCTCAGGCCATAACCGAATGGGAACAGCGGCCCGGTGGTGTCATCGAAATACTGCGAGGTGTAGTTACCCGGTTTGCCCGGCGTGAACGGCCGGCCAATGCTCAGGTGGTTGTAGTAGGTCGGGATCTGGCCCACGGAACGCGGGAAGGTCACCGGCAGTTTGCCCGACGGGTTGTAGTCGCCGAACAGCACGTCGGCGATGGCGTTGCCGCCCTCGGTGCCGCTGAACCAGGTTTCCAGAATCGCATCAGCCGACTGGTTCTCTTCGAGAATGGTCAGCGGACGGCCGTTCATCAGTACCAGCACCAGCGGTTTGCCGGTGGCCTTCAGTGCGCGGATCAGCTCACGCTGGTTTTCCGGGATGTTCAGGTCGGTACGGCTGGAGGATTCGTGGGACATGCCACGGGACTCGCCGACGGCGGCAACGATCACGTCAGCGTCCTTGGCGGCTTTCACTGCTTCGTCGATCAGCACGTTGGCCGGACGCGGGTCATCGACCACTTCCGGGGCATCGAAGTTGAGGAAGTTCAGGTAATCCAGCACTTTCTTGTCGCTGGTGATGTTGGCGCCACGGGCGTAGATCAGGTTCGACTTGTGGCCGATCACCGAGCTCATACCGTCGAACAGGGTCACCGATTGCGTTGGTTTACCTGCTGCGGCCCAACTGCCCATCATGTCGATCGGCGCTTTGGCCAACGGGCCGACCAGTGCGACTTTCGCGTCTTTCTTCAGTGGCAGCGTTTCGTTCTGATTCTTCAGCAACACCAGACTGCGACGCGCGACTTCGCGGGCCTCGGCACGGTGCAGGCGGCTTTCGGCATAGGTGTCGGCCGGATCATCTTCAGCTTTGCCGATGCGCAGGTACGGGTCCTTGAACAGGCCCATGTCGTACTTGGCGGCGAGCACTTCGCGCACGGCGTTGTCGATGTCTTTCTGTTCGATCTCGCCGGCCTTGAGCAGCCCCGGCAGTTCTTTGCCGTAGAGGGTGTCGTTCATGCTCATGTCGATGCCGGCCTTGATCGCCAGCTTCGCCGCTTCACGACCGTCGCGGGCGACACCGTGCTTGATCAGTTCGAAGATCGCACCGTGGTCGCTGACCGCCAGGCCTTTGAAGCCCCAGTCGCGGCGCAGCAGATCGTTCATCAGCCAGGTGTTGGCCGTGGCCGGAATGCCGTTGATCGAGTTCAGCGCAACCATCACGCCACCGGCGCCAGCATCAATCGCGGCGCGGTACGGCGGCAGGTAATCCTGGTACATCTTCACCGGGCTCATGTCGACGGTGTTGTAGTCACGACCGCCTTCAACCGCGCCATACAGGGCGAAGTGTTTGACGCTGGCCATGATGCTGTCGGCCGCGCTCGGGGTAGCGCCCTGATAGGCGCGCACCATGACGCCGGCGATGCGCGAGGTCAGGTAGGTGTCTTCACCGAAACCTTCGGAGCTGCGGCCCCAGCGCGGGTCGCGGGAGATGTCGACCATCGGCGCGAAGGTGATGTCGAGGCTGTCGGCAGCGGCTTCCTTGGCGGCGACGCGGCCGGACTGGCCGATGGCGTCCATGTCCCAGCTCGACGCGAGGGCCAGCGGGATCGGGAAAATTGTGCGGTGACCGTGGATCACGTCATAGGCGAAAAACATCGGGATCTTCAGACGGCTGCGCATGGCGGCGTCCTGCATCGGGCGGTTTTCCGGGCGGGTGATCGAGTTGAACGTGCCACCGATGTTGCCGGCGGCAATCTCTTTGCGGATCAGTTCGCGGGGCATCTCCGGGCCGATGCTGATCAGGCGCAACTGGCCGATCTTCTCATCGAGGGTCATCTGATTCATCAGGTTGCTGATGAATGCGTCCTTGTTTTCCAGGGGTACCGGGGTCGTGGCGGCCAATACTTGATGACTGGCCAGGCTGACGAACAGACCCAGCAAACACAGCTTCTTCATGAATATTTTTCTCTAGGGCCCAAGCGGCAATGCAACACCGGCCAGCCAAAATTTAGGGAGCGACTATTGTTGTTCGGGTGCAGGCTCGAAAACACCGAGCCAAAAACGACCGCCGAGCCTCGGCAGCGTGATCGCGCAGGGCACTTTTTAGCCCATTAACCCGTACCAATCCAGTGGCGCGGCCGATTATGCCCCAAGAGCCGGTCGCGAATGTTTCTCCACCGGATTTTTAATCCAATGTGCCAGGGAGCATCACTCTGATGAATGTCAGCCCAACCTATCGCTCGCGCTTGCAGGTCGCCACGTTACTGGTCATGGCCACATTGCTGACGGCGTGCGGCATCAACAACATCCCGACCCTCGACGAGCAGGCCAAAGCGGCGTGGGGCCAGGTGCAGAATCAGTACCAGCGCCGCGCCGACCTGATCCCCAACCTGGTGGAAACGGTGAAGGGCTACGCCAAGCATGAGGAAGCAACCCTGACGGCGGTGATCGAGGCGCGGGCCAAGGCCACTTCGATTCAGGTGGACGCCAGCACCCTCGACAATCCCGAGAAGCTCAAGCAGTTCCAGCAGGCACAGGATCAACTGACTGGCGCCTTGAGTCGCTTGATGGTGGTCTCCGAGCGTTATCCGGACTTGAAAGCCAACCAGAACTTCCTCGCCCTGCAATCGCAACTTGAGGGCACGGAAAACCGCATCGCCGTGGCGCGCCGCGATTTCATTCTGGCGGTGCAGAAATACAACACCGAAATCCGCACCTTCCCCGGTCGCCTCTGGCACAGCGTGATGTACAGCGACCTGCCGATCCGCGAAACCTTTGAAGCCACCACACCCGGTGCGGAAAAGGCCCCGGAAGTGAAATTCTGAGAACCCCTGTGTAGGAGCTGCCGAAGGCTGCGATCTTTTGACGTTGGTTTTTAAAATCAAGATCAAAAGATCGCAGCCTGCGGCAGCTCCTACAGGGGGGCGGTGGGGATATTTATGCGTGTGTTGAAGATGGGGCTGGTGCTGGTGTTGTGGGTATTTGCCCTCAGCGCCCGGGCCGAGTTGACGTTCCCGGCGCTGAGTGGGCGGGTGGTGGACGACGCGCAGATGATCGAGCCGTCGGTGCGTGCGCAATTGAATCAGCAGTTGCAGGCCCACGAACAGGCGACCGGCGAGCAATTGGTGGTGGTCACGCTGCCCAATCTGCAGGGCACCACCATCGAGGATTTCGGTGTTCAGCTCGGTCGGCACTGGGCCATCGGCCAGAAGGATAAGAACAACGGCGCGCTGCTGATCGTCGCCCGTGACGAGCGCAAACTGCGCATTGAAGTCGGTTATGGTCTGGAAGATCGACTCACCGATGCGCAAACGTCGGTGATCATCCATCAAGTGATCACACCGGCCTTCAAGACCGGCAACTTCAGCAAAGGCATCAGCGACGGCGTCGCGGCGATGTTGGTGGTGCTCGGCGGCAATCCGCTGGACGAGCCGTCGACGGTGTATGAATCGAATGGTGATCCGTCCGATGATTTCATCTCGCGCCATCCCGGATTGTTCGTTTTTCTGTTGATGCTGTTCATCCTGGCGGTGTTTGTCTTCCAGATGCTCGGTATCCTTCCCGCCGGCCGTGGCGGTGGTGGCGGAGGCGGCGGCTTTGGTGGTGGCGGTTTTGGCGGCGGCGGCGGTGGCGGCGGCGGCGGTGGCGGCGGGGGCTTCAGCGGTGGCGGGGGCAGTTTCGGCGGCGGTGGATCGTCCGGCGGCTGGTGACATTAAAACAATAATGAGCAGGCACTTTTCGACATGGCACTACTGACCGAACATCAACAACGCAAAGTCGCCGAGGCCATTGCCCGGGTCGAGCGCGACACCGACGCCGAACTGGTGACAGTACTCGCGGCGCGCGCCGACGATTACGCGTACATCCCGCTGCTGTGGGCGAGTTTGCTGGCGCTGGTGGTGCCGGGTGTCGTGCATTACCTGACCGGCTGGCTGACCCTGCACAGTCTGCTGCTGGTGCAGTGGGGCGCGTTTATCGTGCTGTGCCTGCTGTTTCGTCTGCCGAAAATCACCACGCATCTGGTGCCGCGTCGCGTACGCCATTGGCGTGCGTCGAACCTGGCGCGCAGGCAGTTTCTCGAGCAGAACCTGCATCACACGGTGGGCAGCACCGGCATGCTGATTTTTGTCTGCGAGGCGGAGCGGTATGTGGAGATTCTGGTGGATGAGGGGATTTCCACGCGGCTGGACAACAAGCGTTGGGATGTGATTGTCGCGGCGTTTACCGAGCAGGTGCGGCAGGGGCGCACGCTGGAAGGGTTTGTGACGTGCATTGAGGCGTGTGGGGCATTGCTGAAAGTGCATGTGCCGGTGACGCAGGTACGCAATGAATTACCGAATCGGTTGGTGGTGTTGGCCTGATTCTCCCAGGCTCAGCAGTCCCCTGTGGCGAGGGGATTTATCCCCGTTGGGCTGCGAAGCCGCCCCATGCGATGTGTCAATCAAAGCAGACATTCAGATTTTGCGCCTGCTGCGCAGCCGAGCGGGGATAAATCCCCTCGCCACAATGGATTGTACCGTTGGGTAAATAAGAGCGTGTCCCCAACCCCCATCCCCCCTAAAATACCCGCCATTCCCGATTTCGCCCGTCCGAGGCCGCTTTTCCATGTCCGTTACCGCGCCGTCCACCAAGCCTGCACCCGATCACCACGCCCAGTTCATCGAGCTGCTGCAGACCAGCCTCGACCAGAACGGTTTCATCAAACTGGTGCTGGCCAAATACGTCGGTGAAGAAGCGGATTTGCAACGGGTCATCATCAAAGCAGTGACGGTCAAGGCGCAGCCGCACCTGTCTTTTGTCTATCGCTACAAAACCCGCGACATCACCAAAAACCTGCCGCTGAGCGAAGCCGTGGCAACCATTGCCGCGCTGCTGCCGACTGCGTTCAAAAATGCGCATTTGCTCACTGTGACTGACGAAGCTCAGCTCGAATACAGCAAAAAGGGCAAGAGTTCGCTGTTCAAGAGCCAACCGCAGCAATTGCGCGAAGCGCCGTCCGCCGAGCACAACCGTGAAAAAAACCGCTTCCTCGAACTGAGCCGACCGTTCCTCAAGGACCTCGGCGTGACCAACGCGCAGCAAGAGCTGATCCCGGCGATGTCGCGCAAGTGGAAGCAGATCAACAAGTTCATCGAAGTGTTCAGCCACGCGCTGACCACGTCGCCGCTGGCGCTGGACAAACCGGTACGCGTGGCCGACTTCGGTTCGGGCAAGGGGTACCTGACCTTTGCGATTCACGATTACCTGCGCAACACCTTGAAGGCCGAAGGCGAAGTCACCGGCGTCGAGCTGCGTGAAGACATGGTCAACCTGTGCAACGCTGCGGCGGCGAAACTCGATCATCCGGGGCTGGTGTTCAAGTGCGGTGATGTGCGCAGTGTCGCGCCGAGCGAACTGGACGTGATGATCGCCCTGCATGCCTGCGACATCGCTACCGACTACGCGATCCACACCGGCATTCGTTCGGGGGCGTCGATCATCATGTGCTCGCCGTGCTGCCACAAACAGATTCGCCTGCAAATCCAGAGCCCGGCGCTGCTCAAGCCGATGCTGCAATACGGTTTGCACCTGGGCCAGCAGGCGGAAATGGTCACTGACAGCTTGCGCGCATTGTTCCTTGAGGCCTGTGGTTATGAGACCAAGGTGTTCGAATTCATCTCGCTCGATCACACCAACAAGAACAAGATGATTCTTGCGGTGAAGCGCGCCGAGCCGGTCGACCCCGCGCAGCTGTTGGTGAAGATTGCCGAGTTGAAGGCGTTCTACCACATCAGCGAGCACTGCCTGGAAACCCTGCTGCGCGCCGACGGCTACCTGGCCTGACGATTATTGTCTTGGAATACACATCCTGTAGGCGCTGCCGAAGGCTGCGATCTTTTGATCTTAAAAACAAAATCAAAAGATCGCAGCCTTCGGCAGCTCCTACATAATCAACCGTTCAACCGTTCAACCGTTCAACCGTTCAACCGTTCAACCGTTCAACCGTTCAACCGTTCAACCGATCAACCGATCAACCGATCAACCGATCAACCGTTCATACGGTGGCTATGCGGGCCGGTTGCACGGCGGTTTTACGGCCGAGCATCACGGTCGCAATCACCCCGCAGGCAAACACCCAGGTAATCGGCTCGACGTGCTCACCAAAGAACAGTGCCGAGAACGCGATGGTGAAGAAGATCTGCAGCAACTGGATCTGACTGACTCGAGCGATCCCGCCCATGGCCAGCCCGGCATACCAGGCAAAGAACCCGAGAAACTGCGAGAACAGGGCGACGTAGCCAAACGCCCACCAGGCTTTGGTCGAGACCGCGCCTTGATGCTGCAGTGCCAAGTACAAAACCGGCCCGATCAATAGCGGCGTCGACAGCACCAGCGCCCAGCAGATCACCTGCCAGCCCCCCATCTCCTTGGCCAACCGGCCACCTTCGGCGTAACCCAGGCCGCCGACCGCAATCGCCCCGAGCATCAACAAATCCCCGGCTTGAATGCTGCCCGCGCCGCTATACAGCGCATAACCGAGCACCAACGCACTGCCCAATGCCGCGCAGGCCCAGAAGGCTTTTGACGGCCGCTCGTGGGACAGCCATGCCGCGTACAGCGCCACGCACAGCGGTTGCAAGCCATTGACCAATGCGCCGTGGGACGCCGGCAGCGTTTGCATCGCCCACGCCGACAACACCGGGAACCCGAGAATCACTCCGGCGATCACCAGGCTCAGGCCTTTGACTTGTCGCCAGGTCGGCCATTTCTCACGACGCCACAACAACAGCAACGCCGCCGGAATCGCCGCGAACAACGCGCGCCCCAGGCCGTTGAGCAGCGGATGCAGTTCCTGCACCACGATGCGGGTGAAGGGCAGGGTGAGGCTGAAAATCACCACGCCGAGCAGGCCGAGGGCCATGCCGGTATTTTCGCGCGAGGACATGATGGGGACCAGAATCGTAGGGGTTGAGAGTGACCTTCATCAAGCCACAAACCGGGGGCTTGTGGCTGTTACAGCTAGGCACTTACTTATCCGTACAGTTGCGGGTAGTCCCCGCCACGTAGGAGCTGCCGAAGGCTGCGATCTTTTGATCCTGTTTTTAAGGTCAAGATCAAAAGATCGCAGCCTTCGGCAGCTCCTACAGTAGTAGCCCGTTGTTACCCGTCACTGTCGAATAGGTCTACCTTCAATACTCCCAAGCATTTCCCAGAGGAGTCCTCCCCATGGCCGCGAAAAAAATCCTGATGCTGGTTGGCGATTACGTCGAAGACTACGAAGTGATGGTGCCGTTCCAGGCCCTGCAAATAGTCGGGCATACCGTCCACGCCGTGTGCCCGGACAAAGCGGCTGGCAGCACCGTGCGCACTGCGATCCATGACTTCGAAGGCGATCAGACTTACAGCGAAAAACCCGGTCACCTGTTCGCCCTCAACTTCGACTTCGCCAAGGCCCGCGAGGCCGACTATGACGCGCTGTTGATCCCCGGCGGCCGTGCGCCGGAATACCTGCGCCTCAACGACACAGTCCTCGACCTGGTGCGCGCCTTCGACAAGGCCGGCAAACCGATCGCCGCCGTTTGCCACGGCGCACAACTGCTGGCCGCAGCGGGTGTGCTCGAAGGACGTGAGTGCAGCGCCTATCCGGCCTGCGCCCCGGAAGTGCGACTGGCGGGCGGTACGTACATCGACATCGCAGTGACGGATGGCCACGTTCAAGGCAATCTGGCGACAGCCCCGGCATGGCCGGCGCATCCGAACTGGCTGGCCGGTTTCCTTGGCTTGCTCGGCACGAAAATCACCCTGTAAACGAGGTTTCGCCCATGTGCGAGCTCTACGTCAAGGCTGACCCGATTCTCTACGAGTCACGCTCGCGCTCGCTGCGCATCTGCGGCGTAGTGACGACATTGCGCCTGGAAAATCAGTTCTGGGACATCCTCAGCGAGATTGCCGAGGTCGACGGCATGAGCACCAACCAATTGATCGCCAAGCTGTATGAAGAGGTGATGGATTATCGCGGTGAAGTGGTGAATTTTGCCTCGTTCCTGCGCGTGAGTTGCATGCGCTATCTGAGCCAGCGGCGGGTTACTGTGCCGGCGTTGTCGGTGGTGCGGGCGCAGGTGAAATAGTCCAGACCGGGTTGATCCTATCGCTGGCAAGCCAGCTCCCACAGGTATCGTGTGTGCCTCGTACCCTGTGGGAGCGGGCTTGCCCGCGATGGGGCCGGTATAGGCGACAGATTCGCTTGGCTGGTCTTTACTCTGAAGCGCGAAATCCCTCAATCGCCCAGGAGAAACGAGCATGTCCGGATGGTATGAATTGAGTAAAAGCAGCAACGGCCAGTTCCGGTTCGTGCTGAAAGCGGCGAATGCCGAAACGATTCTGACCAGCGAGCTGTACACCACCCGCGCGGCGGCCGAGGGCGGCATTGCGTCAGTGCAGAGCAACAGCCCGCTGGATGAACGCTACGAGAAGAAGTCGACGAAGGACGGGCATCCGTACTTCAATCTCAAAGCCGCCAATCACCAGATCATTGGCAGCAGCGAGGCTTATTCCTCAGACGCTGCCTGCGATAAAGGCATCGCCAGCGTCAAGGTCAATGGCCCGACCAAGGTAATCAAAGACAAGACCCTGCCAGTGCTCTGAACATCCCTCTGGTATTCGTGCGCCAAAGCAATGGCGCCCGAATTCTGGCAATGTGCCATCATTTTGCGTATCCTTCGCCGCCAATCCATGGAAGGGGCGATCTGAAGAACTCTTTCGTGCGTGTCTGATTTGTTTACCCGCGAGAGTTTTTCCGCTGATGATGCGTTTTTTTGCTGTCCTGACCGTGCTGCTCGGCTTGAGCGGCTGCTACAGCCTGTCCCCGACCCAGATTGATGACGAACTCAGCCCGACCGCCGATTCCGGCGTGGCTTATCTGGTGGGCGTGGTCGGTATCTGGCCGAAGGCCAAATTCGGCGCTCATGACCAGATGCTGATGATCCGCAAACGTGGCAGCGATGACTTCGCCACGGCGCGGTTGCACAACGAGTTTTATGCTCGCACCGAGCGCGACGTGCGCGAGACCGGTCACGGGATCGGCACGCTGTTTGTCATGCCGCTGAAACCCGGACGCTACGAAATCTATAACGTGCGTTTCGATCGCGGCCAGTCGCTGTCGTGGAGCCGTGAAGACTTCACCATTGGCCTGCAACTGGACGCCGGCAAAGCCTATTACATCGGTGATTTTCGCGCCGGCTGTTTGCTCGGTCGCGACATGACGTGCCTGTTTTTGCACAGCGATCACCTTGAGCGCGACGCGGCGCTGGTGCGCGCCAAGTACCCGCAAGTGCCAGGCCTGCAGCGTCTGGACATGCCGAACCTTTACACCGCGACGCCGTTCATCCGCGAAGAAAACGGCCCCAGCGCCTCTGTTTATAAAGCCATGCTGTCAGGAAAACTCTAATGCGTATCCATGCTCTGTTACTCGGAATGCTCTTGCTGCTGGGCGGCTGTCAGACCACCCACAGTCTGAAGACACCGGAGGTCGATTACAGCGAACGCTTGCCGGCGATCAGCGTCAACGTCATCGGGCTGCCGAGCTGGATGCTGCGCGACGAATTGCGCCATCGCGGCACCTTCGACGAGGTCAAGGCCGGACGCAGCGAGGACGGTTACAACGTGTTGGTGATCGCCAACAGCGACATCGGCGGCTTGCAGCCACAGATGTTTTTGAGCGCCTTGACGATGTTCATTGTGCCGGTGCCGGTCAGTTGGGACAGCACGGTGGTATTCAGCCTCAGCCACGGCAAGGAAGTGTTGGGTGTGTACGCGGTGAACAACCATTCCAGCGCCTGGCGTGGTCTGGTCAATCCGTCTGGAGGCCAGATGGAGCATGTGCGTCTGATCAGTGATGCGTTTATCGCGCAGGTGCTCAAGGATCAGCCGTTCAACCGCGAAGCCATGCAACGCGCCGCCAGCCTCTGAGCGCCGATAATGTAGGAGCTGCCGCAGGCTGCGATCTTTTGATTCTGTTTTCAAGATCAAAAGATCGCAGCCTGCGGCAGCTCCTACAGGGGTGGTTAGCGCAGGGTTTTCAGCAGGTCGTTGAGGTGAGCGCGGCCGGGCTCGTTCAGCGGGAACACCGGCAAGCGCGGTTCGCCCACCTCCAGCCCGGTTGCACGCAGCCCGGCCTTGATGGTTGCCGGCAGCCCACCCTTGAGGATGAAGTCCAGCAACGGCAACTGGCGGTAGAACAAGTCGCGCGCCCGGTCCAGGTCGCCGGCCATGGCCGCGTCATAAAGGTCCAGATTCAATTGCGCGATCAGGTTCGGCGCTGCTGTGCACCAACCTTTCGCCCCGGCGGCAAACGCCTCCAGTGCCAGCGGATTGCAGCCGTTGTAGAACGGCACCTGACCTTCGCCGAGCAATTGCAGCTTGTGCATGCGCTGGATGTCGCCGGTGCTCTCCTTGACCATGGTCACGTTTTCCACGGCGTTGACGATGCGCAGAATCAGCTCGACCGACATGTCGGTGCCGCTGGTGGCCGGGTTGTTGTAGAGCATGATCGGCACGCCGATGCTCTCGCCGATGGCGCGGTAATGCGCGAGAATTTCCGCCTCGCTGAGCTTCCAGTACGACGCCGGCAGCACCATCACCACATCGGCGCCATGGGCTTCGGCGAAACGTGCGCGGCGAACGGCTTTGGCGGTGGTCAGGTCGGACACACTGACGATGGTCGGCACCCGTTTGGCCACGTGCTTGATACTGAATTCGGCGACTTGGTCCCACTCCGCATCGCTCAGGTAAGCGCCTTCGCCGGTGCTGCCCAATGGCGCGATGGCGTGGACGCCGCTGGCGATCAAGCGGTCAATCGATAGGCCGAGTGCCGGCAGATCCAGCCCTTCGCCATTGGCGCTGAACGGGGTGATGGTGTAGCCGATGATGCCGTGAATGTTGGACATGGGAGTGTCTCCGTAAGAGGGGTTCAGTTCAGGCAATCGGCGTGTTGGCGCAGGTTCTGCCGGGCGTAATAGTTGAAGGCGGCGGCATGGCGTTTCGGTTTCGAGATCCAGTCATGCGCCTCGCGGCCCAGCGCGGGGATAATCGGTTTGATCGTGCCTGCCGCCATCGCCAGCAACTGCAACTTCGCCGCGCGTTCGATCAATTGAGCGATGACACAGGCCTCTTCAATGGTCGTGCCGGTCGACAGCTGACCGTGGTGCGAAAGCAGGATCGCGCGTTTGTCGCCCAGCGCACCGGCAATCAATTCACCTTCTTCGTTACCCACCGGCACGCCCGGCCAGCCTTCGAGAAACGCGCAGTCGTCGTACAGCGGGCACAGGTCCATGTGGGAAATCTGCAGCGGCACTTCGAGCATCGACAACGCGGCAACGTGCGTCGGGTGGGTGTGGATGATGCAGTTGACGTCCGGACGGGCGCGGTACACCCAGCTGTGAAAACGGTTGGCCGGGTTGGCCATGCCGTGACCTTCGAGCACTTCCAGATCCTCGTTGACCAGCAGCAGATTGCTCGCGGTGATTTCGTCGAAACCCAGGCCCAATTGCTGAGTGTAATAGGTGCCGGGCTGCGGGCCACGGGCAGTGATTTGCCCGGCCAGGCCTGAGTCGTGACCGTTCTCGAACAGAATCCGGCAGGTCAAAGCCAGCTTTTGCCGGTCTGTCCACGTATTATCCGCAAGGCTTTTTTGCATCTGGGTCAGCGCTTGCTTGACCAGTTGGTCTTTGGGTAGTGCTAATGTCTTGGCCATGTCTGTGTCCTTTGGGTGATTGCAAATGACACGAAAGAGGCTATATGACACAAAGTGTCATTGGCAAGCACAAATCGTCGCTTCCTTGATGGAATAACCGCTGCGCATGTCTATCCGTTTGAAATTATTAAGAAAAAAACTTGGCGTAACCCTTGAGGCATTGGCCGAAAAATCCGGCATGACCAAGAGTTATCTGTCGAAAGTCGAGCGCGGGTTGAACACACCGTCGATTGCTGCCGCGTTGAAACTGGCGAAAGCGCTGAACGTGAAGGTCGAGGAATTGTTCTCCGAAGACAACGTCAGCCTCGACAGCTACAGCCTGGTGCGCAGCCATGAACGTCAGTCACTGGCCGCCAATGATCAGAGCCCGGGGTATGCGGTGCTGGCGCACCAGGTCAGCGAGCGCAATTTACTGCCGTTCATCATCTATCCGCCGAGCGAGTTCAGCGACAAGACCTTCAAGGAGCATTTGGGCGAGGAGTTTCTGTTCGTTCACGAAGGGCAGGTGGAAGTGGATTTCATGAACGAGAAAGTGCTGCTGCAACGCGGCGATGCACTGCATTTCAATGCGCAGAAACCGCACCGGATCCGCTCGGTCGGCGAGGTGCAGGCGCAGTTGCTGGTGGTGGTGCACAGCGCTGAGGAATGAACCCTGAAATCAAAAGATCGTCCGAACGCGGCCCGAGCCTTCGGACGATCTTTTGATCTTGCTTCAAACCTCGACCGGTACCGACAATTTCGGGCTGCCCAACGCATGCGTCTTCGCATCAAAAAACCTCAACTCAGCCCCCGTCCCGTCAAACACCTGCGCGTAATACCGCTTCTGATGCTGCACAAACGCCGCACTGCGCGGATAAATCGAGATAGCCACAGTCTTCGGTTTCGCCAAGCGCAGCGCGCGAACGATGTGCGCATCCTGCTCGCCCAAGGCATGACCAAAGATGCACAAACCGCCGTCATGCCCCAACAACTGCTCATAACAAAACGACAGGTAATCCGAGCTGCGAATGGTTTTGAGCTTGTCCGCACTCGGCCCTTCAGTGACGAACAGCGGCACGTCATCCAGCGTCTTGATCGTATTGTTGATGGCGAAGCTGCCGAGCAACGTGCCCTCGGTCGAGGTCAGTTTGCGCGCCGTGCCATCCTGATTGCGCACCAGGTGCAGGCCACCGTGCAGGTACAGCAAACGCGGTTTGGCGGTGGCGCTTTCGCTCAGGTCGAAACTCGCATTGGCGCCGTTGAACAGGTCGTCGATGGCCTCGCTTTGGTGTTGCAGCGCCCAGTAGTTGAGCAAGTCGTAATTGGTGGTGAACACCGTGCGATAGCGCGCCAGTTCTTCATTCAACGTCGCCAGCGTCGAGGCTTTCACCAGTCGCCACGGAATGTGTACCGCGTGCACGGTGTTGATCAGCGCTTCCTTGATCGCGTAGTAGCGATTGCGCGGGGCGGCGGAGCTGACGGCCAGAGCCTTGTTGACCCGGCTGGTGGTTTTCAGCGCGCCAAGCACTTGCTCGAAGCTGCGCGTCTGCATCGCGTCAAACACGGCCAGTTCCGAGGCACTCAGCGGTTTCTCTTCCACGGTGCGGGCGTTTTCGAACAGCGAGTCGTAGCCAAAATCGTCCCACACCGCACGGCTGGCGCCATTGCCCACCAGCAGGCCGTTGAACTCGGCTGTGGCGCGCAGGGCGTTCCAGTCTTCGAGGGAGGCGTCGACATCCAGAAAATCGGTCATTGCGTAGGAGGTCTCAAAACATAGGGGCTGATGGGCGGCGACTTTATCACGAGCGGGCATTGAGCCAGATCAACATCGACGGTGACCGATCGGTCGATCCTGTGTGCATCCGCCGAACCGGAGCAGTCGATTCGGCCCCTGTCAGGAGACGTGCGCATGACCAGTACCTTTTTCATTCCGGCGGTAAACATCATGGGCAACGGCTGCCTCGACGAAGCCATGGTCGCGATTCGCAACTACGGTTTTCGCAAGGCGCTGATCGTCACCGACGCGGGGCTGGCCAAGGCCGGCGTGGCCACCATGCTCGCCGAGAAACTGGCGATGCAGGACATCGACTCGGTGATTTTCGACGGCGCCAAGCCGAACCCGAGTATCGCCAACGTCGAGTCCGGGCTGGGCTTGCTCAAGGAAAGTCGCTGCGATTTTGTCGTCTCGCTGGGCGGCGGTTCGCCTCACGATTGCGCCAAGGGCATCGCCCTGTGTGCGACCAACGGCGGTGAAATTCGCGATTACGAAGGCGTCGATCAATCGAGCAAACCGCAACTGCCGCTGATCGCCATCAACACCACCGCCGGCACCGCCAGCGAGATGACGCGGTTCTGCATCATCACCGACGAATCGCGCCACGTGAAAATGGCCATCGTCGACCGCAACGTCACGCCGCTGCTGTCGGTCAACGACCCGCAGCTGATGGTCGCGATGCCCAAAGGCTTGACCGCCGCCACCGGCATGGACGCGTTGACCCATGCGATCGAGGCTTACGTTTCGACCGCCGCCAACCCGATCACCGACGCCTGCGCGCTGAAGGCCATGACCCTGATCAGCAACAATTTGCGCCTGGCCGTGCGCGACGGCAGCGACCTCGCCGCGCGGGAGAACATGGCTTACGCGCAGTTCCTCGCCGGCATGGCGTTCAACAATGCCTCGCTTGGTTACGTGCATGCGATGGCGCATCAGTTGGGCGGTTTCTACGACTTGCCCCACGGGGTGTGCAACGCCGTGTTGCTGCCGCATGTGCAGACATTCAACGCGCTGGTCTGTGCGGATCGCCTGACCGATGTGGCGCACGCGATGGGCGCGGATATTCGTGGTTTCAGTCCGGAAGAGGGCGCCCAGGCGGCGATCAGCGCCATCCGTTGCCTGGCCCGGGACGTTGACATCCCCGGCGGCTTGCGTGAACTCGGCGCGAAGCTCAACGACATCCCGGTGCTCGCCACCAATGCACTGAAAGACGCTTGCGGTCTGACCAACCCGCGCGCGGCGGATCAACGGCAGATCGAGGAGATTTTCCGTAACGCGTTCTAGCGCGGATTGCCCGCCGGCGCGAATCGTGTGCAGAGCATCGCGCCGAGGGCCAGCAACACGCACAGCAGCGACAACGGCCACGCCTCTGCGCTGGCGATCAGACTGGCCACCGCGCCAATGATCGCCGCCATCAATTGATGAATGAACCCGCTCAACGCCATCGCGTAGGCCCCCGCAATCGGCGCGCCATCGTTGGCGCGTGACAGGCTGATCGGGTAATTGAGCGACTGGCCAGACACCGCCACGCAGTAGGGCAGCCAAAACAGCCACGCGACCGAACTGGCCGTCAGACTGCCCAGCAGCATCACGCCGCTACCGACCAGGATCAAGCCTGTGCCCACGGTCATCAACCAAGGCTGACCGGTCCGCAGGACACAGTGATTGACTGCCAGCGCACCAAGAAAATACGCCGCACTGATCGGCCAGCCAAGCAAGCCGTAATCCACCGTCGACCATGCGAACGGCCCCTGCAGAATCAATGGCGCTGCCGTGTTGAAAGCGATGATCACGCCATAGCCCAAACCTCCGGCCAGTGCCGGCAGCAGGAACGCCCGATGGAGCAAAATCTGCCGGTACACCGACCAGGATGAGTCGGTGGCCGGTTCGTCGGCCAGTGTCGGAAACTGCACGCGCGACACGATCAGCGCCATCAACAGGCACGTTACGCCAAATAGAAGATCGCCTGCCACCCGAGCGTCACCTCGATGATCGAGCCCAGGTACTGGCCGATGCCCAGCGCCACCACGAATGAAATCGAAATCCACGACAACGCCTTGGCCAGCAAAGCACCGCGAAAACTGTCGCGGATCAGCACCCGCGCCATCACTGAAATGCCGCTCGCGCCGATACCTTGCAGCAGGCGCAGGAGTAAAAACGCCTCCAGCGTCGAACCCAACGGCAACGCCAGATTGGCCAGCCCGTAAATCCCCAGCGCTGCCAGCAACACCGGTTTGCGCCCGATGCGCTGGGCCAGGCTGCCCCAACTCAACATCGGCAGCGCCATGCCGATCAGGTACAGCGCCAATCCCCACGACACCTGCGCAGGTTCAGCCTGCAGAGAGTGGGCGATCTCCGGCAGCGCCGGCAGGTAGAGGCTCATGCCCAACTGGGCGAGAAACACCGTGCTACAGGTGATCAGGAGGGTGACGCTGGCGTTCATCAATCGTCCCTGTTTCAGTCGTCGACATCGCAACGGTGGGTGCGCAACAGCTCGGTCATCACTTCGCAGAAGCGCCGGATCAGTGCTGGCGACATATCGGCGCGCAGGGTAATCCGGATGGCCGCCTTGCCTTGCGCAACCACCGGGAAAAACACTGCGCTGGTGAAAAATCCCTGCTCGGCCAACTCACTGGCAATACGATTGGCCACCGCCGCCTGGCCGCATTTGATCAGGCGGATGGCCATGTTGCTGTGGCATTGCTCGGTGCTGATCAGGCTGTCAAACAGGCGGATATTAGCCTGCAGGCTCGCCTGCAACGTGGCGAATTCTGCGCTGCGATGCAGACGGATCGAGGCCCGCCCGGCGCCGATCGCCGCGCAGTTGAGACTTTGCGACCAGTTGCTCGGCCCGCCGTAGCGCTGGATGAGTTTTTTCTGCCGCGCGTTGCCGAGCATGACCAACCCACCGCTGGCGCCAAACGATTTGGCCAGTGAGGCGACGATCAGGCAGTCGTCCTCCAGCGCCGTTACTTGCGGACGTACCAGGCCGGCGCCTTGCTGGCCCACGGCAGACAAGGCGTGGGAATCATCCAGGTACAGAAACAGCCCATAGCGATCCTTCAGGTACAGCAGGCCTTCCATGTTGGCGACGCCGCCCATGCTGTAGGCGCCGTCGGCGACATAGGCGACACGGGCGTGCTGCTGGCAGGTCCGTTCGAGAAAATCCATGTCGTTGTGCGGCGCGGTGATCACCCGGGTTTCATCGGCGCAGGCCGCTTTCAAGTGACTCATCGAGTAATGCGCCATGCGATCAAACACCATCACCGGTGGCTGCCCCTCGGTGAAAATGCCGCTGGCCAGCAACGGCAGGATGCCGGCGCTGGCCGCGCTGCAAGACAAGGTGCTCAGGCAGACCGCACCGAACAGCTGCGACAGTTCGGTTTCGTATTGCTCCAGAATCGCCAGTTTGCAGCGGTTCTTCGAGTTGGCGACCCGCAGGCTGCCGGTTTCGCGCAGCGCGGCAATGGCGCCTTCAAGCAGGGCCGGGTGGTGGTCGAGGCCCAGATAAGAGGTGGTACAGAAGTGATGCAATTCACGACCGTACTGATCGAGCAGGCGGTTGGCACCTTGCACGTGGACATTGAGCCCGGCGACTTTGCCGAGTTCGGCGATGTCCCAATCGTAATCGGCCAGGGCAATGACTTTGCGGTAGTTGGAATACAGGTTGAGGCTGGGCAACGGCAGATTCACAGGCGACATTCCTTGAGCGTAGCGATCCATGGGGTGTTGCAATTTGTGTGTATTGCCAGACTTTACAGAGCGCAAAGTCGGCTAAAAATCGGCCGTTTCCGCTAATCCTGAGAGGCGATGGAGTTTTGTTTGTAGGGCGAAGCCGCGAAAGTCTGCGGATTAATCACATGTCCGACTTCAACAAAAACCGGGCTATCCTGCCGACTCGAACGAACCCCGCCAGCGAGCCTTCCATGCTGCAGAAAAGCCTGATTCGCCGCCTCGATCTGATCACCCTGCAACTGTTTGTCGCCGTGCACGAAGAGGGCACGCTGACCCGCGCCGCCTCGCGCGAAGCCATTGCGGTGTCGGCGGCCAGCAAGCGTCTGATGGAATTGGAGGAGGCGCTGGGCATCAGCCTGTTCGTGCGCCAGGCCAAAGGCATGACCCTGACGCCGGCCGGCGAAACGTTGCTGCACCATGCGCGGCAGATGCTGTTCAACGTCGAAAAAATGGGCCTGGAACTGGGCGAGCATAGCCACGGTGTGCGCGGTTATGTGCGCATGCTGGCGAACCTGTCGGCGATCATTCAGTTCCTCCCCGAAGACCTGCGCGACTTCTCGGCGCGGCATTCGGAGGTCAAGACCGATCTGGAAGAACGGCCCAGCGCCGGGGTGATTCAGGGTGTACTCGACGGCGTCGCGGATCTTGGTATCTGTTCCAACGACAGCGACACCAAAGGCCTGCACAGCGTGCTCTACCGCGAGGACAAACTGGTCGTCGTGATGTTGCCCGAACACCCTTTGGCGGCGCGTGCGTGCGTGGCGTTCGCCGAAACCCTGGACAGTGATTACGTCGGTTTGCACGCCGCCAGTTCGATCAACATGCGCACCCACGCGGCGGCGCGCCAGGCCGGCAAAGTCCTGCGCATTCGCATCCATGTGCCGGGGTTTGATGCGGTGTGCCGGATGGTCCAGGCCAACATGGGCATCGGGATTTTGCCGCAGCGTGCGTATGAGTTGTTTGGCCAGGCGCTGGGGCTGCATGCGGTGCCGCTGACCGATGACTGGTCGGATCGCGCGCTGATTGTGGTGGTGCGCGATGAGGTGGGGTTGTCGCCCGTCAGCCGATTGTTGTTCGAGCACCTGCGCCACTGATCCACCCACACCCACCCCACATCCCCCTGTAGGAGCTGCCGAAGGCTGCGATCTTTTGATCTGTTGTTTTAAGAGCAAGATCAAAAGATCGCAGCCTTCGGCAGCTCCTACAGGGGGAGGGTGGTGCGTTCGCAGTTCGCGAACGCTTGTTGCCGAGTGAAGGCTGGATTGATCCGCGCGGTGTCCCCTAGCCTTGGCCGCATATTCCAAGAACAAGAGGTATCCCACAATGACTGCCCCCTTGAGTGCGATCAAAGTGATCGAGATCGGCACCCTCATCGCGGCGCCGTTTGCCGCGCGCATGCTCGCCGAATTCGGCGCCGAGGTGATCAAGATCGAAGCGATGGGTCAGGGCGACCCGCTGCGCAAATGGCGCAAACTGCACGAAGGCACCTCACTGTGGTGGTACCTGCAATCGCGCAACAAGAAGTCGCTGGCGCTCAACCTCAAATCCGCTGAAGGCATCGAACTGGTCAAGCAACTGGCCCGCGACGCCGACGTGATCATCGAGAACCTGCGCCCCGGTGCCCTGGAGAAACTCGGCCTCGGCTGGGACGTGCTCCACGCACTCAATCCCAACCTCATCCTGGTGCGCATTTCCGGCTACGGCCAGACCGGACCGTACCGCGACCGCCCGGGTTTCGGTGCGATCGGCGAGGCGATGGGCGGCATTCGCTACACCACTGGCACGCCCGGTTCGCCACCGGCGCGAGTGGGCGTCAGCCTCGGCGATTCACTGGCCTCGCTGCACGCGGTGATCGGTGCCTTGATGTCGCTGCTGCGGGTCAAGACCGGGCAGGGCGGCGGTCAGGTGGTCGATGTGTCGCTGGCCGAAAGTGTGTTCAACGTCATGGAAAGTCTGGTGCCGGAATACGACATGCTCGGCCATGTCCGCGAACGCAGTGGCGGCGCGTTGCCGGGCATTGCCCCCTCCAATACCTATCTGACGGCTGACGGCGCCTACGTGGTGATCGCCGGCAACAGCGACCCGATCTACAAGCGGCTGATGCAGACCATTGGCCGCAGCGATCTGGCCGACGCCGAGGAGTTCGCCCACAACGACGGTCGCGCAGCCAAGAGCGGAATGCTCGATGCGGCCATCACCCACTGGACCAGCAGCCTGCCGATCAACGACGTGCTTGCCGCCCTCGAAGCCGCCGAAGTCCCGGCTGGACGCATCTACTCGGTCGCCGACATTGTTGCCGATCCGCACTATCAGGCGCGGGAGATGTTGCTCAACGCCGAACTGCCGGGCGGTGCAACGGTGAAGATGCCCGGCATCGTCCCGAAACTGTCGGAAACCCCCGGCGGCGTGAACTGGTCGGGGCCGACCCTCGGCCAGCACACCGACGGTATCCTTGCCGGTCTCGGCCTGACTGAACTCGACATCGAACGCCTGAAAAGCCAAGGGGTGGTGCAATGATCACGGACTATTCGCCAACGTTGATCGTCCAGGAAGTTTCGCCTCGCGACGGCTTGCAGATCGAGCCGACCTGGGTGGAAACCGCTGACAAGATCGCGCTGATCGATCAGCTGTCGCTGGCCGGTTTCAGCCGCATCGAGGCCGGTTCGTTCGTCTCGCCCAAAGCCATTCCGGCACTGCGTGACGGCGAGCAGGTGTTCAAAGGCATTGAACGCCAGCCGGGGCTGATTTACGTGGCGCTGATCCCCAATCTCAAAGGCGCACAGCGCGCACTGGAGGCGAGGGCCGATGAACTGAACCTGGTGATGTCTGCCAGCCAGACCCACAACCTCGCCAACATGCGCATGCGTTGCGAAGATTCACTGGCGGCGTTCGGCGACATCATCGCGTTCGCCAGCGGCTCGGGCGTGCGCCTCAATGGCAGCATTGCGACGACGTTCGGTTGCCCGTTCGAGGGCCAGATCGCCGAGGATCGCGTGCTGCAAATCCTCGACGCCTATCAGGAACTCGGCATTCAGGGCATCACCCTCGCCGACACCACCGGCATGGCCAATCCGCGTCAGGTCGATCGCTTGGTGCGACGGGTGTTGCAGCGGGTTTCAGCGGCCGACCTGACCCTGCACTTTCACAACACTCGTGGCCTGGGTTTGTGCAATGTGCTGGCAGCGTACGAGGCCGGTGCCCGGCGTTTCGACGCGGCGCTTGGCGGCCTCGGTGGTTGCCCGTTTGCGCCGGGGGCGTCGGGCAATATCTGCACGGAAGATCTGGTGAATCTGTGCGATGAGATCGGCATTCACACCGGCATTGATTTACCGCTGTTGTTGCAACTCTCGCGCGGATTACCGGCGCTTCTCGGGCACGAAGTCCCCGGCCAATTGGCCAAGGCCGGGCGCAATTGCGACCTGCACCCCATTCCCACCTGAACACCGCCATTCCCCTGTAGGAGTGAGCCTGCTCGCGATTGCGGTCTGTCATCCAGCACGGATGTCGACTGACCCATCGCCATCGCGAGCAGGCTCACTCCTACAGTTAAAAACCAAACCAGACAACAAAAACAATCGGACGCCCACCGGCAGTCCGCCTGGAGAAAAGCTATGAGCCTCAATGTAATGGAGGCGGGCGCAAGCTCGTCCGTCGATCACGACGCCGAAAAAGCCCTGGTCAGCAAAGTCGCCTGGCGCCTGATGCCGCTGATCATGGTGTGTTACCTGTTCGCCTTTTTCGACCGCATCAACATCAGCTTCGCCAAATTCCAGCTGCAAGCCGACCTGAGCCTGAGCGACACCGCGTACGGTCTCGGCGCCGGGCTGTTCGTGGTCGGTTATGTGTTGTTCGAAGTGCCCAGCAACATGATGTTGTACAAGGTCGGCGCGCGCCGCTGGATCGCCCGGATCATGATGTCGTGGGGCGTGGCGACGGCACTGATGGTCTTCGTGACCAGTGAATGGCAGTTCTACGCGCTGCGCTTTCTGATCGGCGCGATGGAAGCCGGTTTTGCCCCGGGCGTGCTGTATTACCTGACGCTGTGGTTCCCGCAGCACTTCCGTGGACGCATCACCTCAATGCTGTTTCTGGCCTCGGCGTTTGCCGGTCTGGTCGGTGCGCCGTTCTCCGGCCTGGTGCTGGAACACCTCGACGGCATGCTGCAAATGCGCGGCTGGCACTGGTTGTTTCTGCTCGGCGGCGTGCCGTGTGTCGGCCTCGGTTTCCTGGTGTTGATGCTGCTCAAGGACCGCATCGAAGACGCGCACTGGCTGACTGCCGAGGAGAAAAAACTGCTCTCCAGCCGTATCGCCCATCACGAGCCGCACAAGAGCGGCGGTTCGTTGCTGGCGGCGCTGAGAATTCCGGGTTTCCTGACCTTGGGCCTGATCTACTTTCTGATTCAGGTCGCCTCCTACGGCCTGAATTTCTGGGCACCACAATTGATCCGCAGCGCCGGTACCGAGAGCCCGGTGATGATCGGGCTGCTGACGGCCATCCCATACATCTGCGGCGCGATCACCATGGTCGTCATCGGGCGGTTATCGGACGCCACCGGTGAGCGGCGCAAGTTTGTCGCGGGGCTGGTGGTGGTCGGCGCAATCGGCTTCTTCAGTGCGGGGATTTTTGCTGACCACACCACGTTCCTGATTGTCGCCCTCGGCTTGCTCGGTGCGGGCATCATCGCTGCGATCCCGAGCTTCTGGACCTTGCCACCGAAGTTGCTGGCCGGTGCTGGCGCAGGTGCCGCCGGCGGGATTGCGGTGATCAACACCCTGGGGCAGTTCGGCGGGATCGTCAGCCCGGTCATGGTCGGGCGCATCAGGGACCTCACCGGCAGCACCACGCCGGCGCTGTATGTCATCGGTGTCGCGGCATTGATCGCGGCGGCGTTGCTGCTATGGGGGTTGCCGCAGAAACTGCGCACACTCGACAAATATTGAGCCGCTGAAAAGATCGCAGCCTTCGGCAGCTCCTACATGATCCGGTCAATGTAGGAGCTGCCGAAGGCCGCGATCTTTTGATCTTATTGCGCTGCCAAAACCTTTCCCGGTGAATGGCCAAACTGAATCAACCCCACCCCCGCAATCAACAACAGCGCCCCAAACACCCGTGGCAGCGTCAGCTGTTTCTCCAGCAACCCGAACAACCCGAAGTGATCCAGCAGCATCGAAGCCAGCACCTGTCCGGCCAGCGCCAAGGCAATGAATCCCGAAGCCCCGAGCTTCGGCAGCAACACCACCGCCAGCGCGACAAAACACACGCCAAACGCACCACCGGCCCACATCCACAACGGCGCTTTGCTGATAAAGGCCATCGACGGTAGCGGCAAGCGCAACAGCAGAATCACCGGTAACAACACCAACACACTCACCAGCAGCGAGGCCAATGTCGCCCACAGCGGATGGCCCAAGCCGCGCGCCAGATTGCTGTTGATCGCGCCCTGAAACGGCACCACCGCCCCGGCAAAAGCGGCCAACGCCAACAACCCGGCCCACTGCAACGTACTCATGCTCATTCTCCAACAGGTTTTGCTGGACTCTAGAGTATTCGTCGCGCAGATTTAAATTCCGTTTCGTCATCCAGAACATGCATCAAATGAATGATCTACGCCGCATCGACCTCAACCTGCTGGTGATCCTCGACGCCTTGCTCAGCGAACAGCACGTCACCCGCGCCGCCGAGCGCTTGCACCTCAGCCAACCGGCGGTCAGTCATGCGCTGGCGCGTCTGCGTGACGTGCTAGGTGATCCGCTGCTGGTACGGGCTGGCTCGACGCTGGTGCCGACTGCGCGAGCACTGGAACTGATCGCACCGTTGACCGAGGCGCTGGCACAAGTGCAATCGCTGCTGGCGCCCAACACCTTCGATCCGGCCAATGCACGACGGACTTTTCGACTGGCGATGTCGGACTATGGCGCGGCGATCATCCTCCCGTCGCTGATCCGAACCCTGCGTCATGAGGCGCCCGGCATCGATTTGCAAATCAGCCATGCCAGTCGTGAAGGGATGCTTGAAGGCGTGCTCAATGGCGATATCGACGTGGCGGCCGGAGTCTTCCCGGAAATGCCCCACGAATTGCGCAGCACGCTGCTGTTCGAAGAACGCTACGTGTGCTTGCTGGATTGCCGGACGTTGCCGGCCAGCGGTCATCTGGACCTGCGCACTTACCTGTCGCGCCCCCACGTCTTGCTGGAAATGCGCGGCAGCGGCACCCCGGAAATCGAACGCGCGCTGACCTCATTGCGCGAACGTCGCCGCGTCGCGATCAGCCTGCCGCACTGGAGCGTCGCGCCGCAGTTGATCAGTGGCACGGACCTGATTTTGACCGTGTCATCGCGAAGTGTGCGCGACATTGATCAGCAGACACTGGTCGTGGTGCCGCCACCGTTCGAGATTCCGCCGTTCACGTTTGTGCTGGCCTGGCATAAGCGCCGGGGTGGAGATCAGGCGTTGAACTGGTTGAATCAAAAAATTCAGGAAGGGATAGTCGCGGCGAGCTGAGCGTTATTTACCACGCTTTTGGCGGCAGTCGCCGTGTATGGCGGTGTAGTGGCGTGTAATACAAGACGCTACAGCGTGATACGAGGAGAGGCCAGTCCCGTTTGTCTTCTGGGTAAGACCAAATGCGTTTTGATTTGCTGATGATTCGGTTGAAAGGGTCGATACAGCAGGGGATAGTGCGCGGCTGAAACCTCATCAAGGAGCTGGAAGTGACAGTGAAGTCTGGCTGGATCGGGTGTGCGGGGGTGTGCGCGTGGTTGATGGCGGGGCCGGCGTTTGCCGATTGCACGCCTGCACCCAAGGCGCAAACGCTGGATTTTTCCATTTGTAAGGACTGGCCGGCGTTTCCAGGGCTGACGATCACCGCCGCCGCCCATTTCTCGCCCGATCCGGTGTACGGCGCAACAGAGACCGTGGGTGTCTACGACCTCGGGTTGTCGCTGAGGGCGAGCAGCGACTCGCAGCCGTTGGCGACGTTTCATCAGCCGGCTGCCTTCTCTGTTGACGCTATCGCGCTGGATGAACTGAAATTAGACACTGCCCGCTACAAGCTCGCGCCGCAATTGCAGGCGTTTGGCGTTCGAGTGCGCTTCAAAGGCTCTTCGCGGGTGAATCCTCTGGATGAAACCTGGTTGTCGCTCTATGTGAAAGAGGGCAACACACTGCGTCCGGTCATGGATCGTCTGGTGGTATACGAGTATGGCGGTGAGTGGGATGGTAATTGTGCGGGCGAGCGTTATGAAACGTCGCGAACGCTGGAGCTGGCCAAAACCAGCACGAATGGCTATGCCGACCTGATCGTTAAAACGATCAGCAGCTCGACCGTTGGCAGCGGTGAGAGGGAGGTGTGCGAATCGAAAACCGTCACGCAAAAACCTGTCCTGACGACAATCCGTTATGACGGCAAAAAATATGAATTGCCCGCCGACTTCAAGGGCAACTAAGACAACCGTTTTTTATTCAAGGAAGAACAATGATTTCACGTAACACATTGCTGGGCTCCTTCATCGTCCTGGGACTGTTAACGATGACCGCCCAGGCCGCTTGCCAGACCAAAGACTTCGACGGCAAGTCGCTGTCCCGCTGCAAAGTCTGGCCGGCGTTCCAGAATCAGGCGATTGCACTCAAGTCGACGTACCTTGCCGACGCCGGGAGTGACGATGCCGGGATGTACGATCTCGACCTGTCGATCGTCAATGCCAGCAACGCCGCGCCCATCGCCACTTACCACAAGCCGGGCGCTTACAACTCCGACGCCATTCGCCTGGATGATTTGCGCATCGACACCGCGCGCTATCGCCTGGCGCCCGACGTGCGGGCTTTCGGCGTGCGTTCATTGTTCGGCCACAGTTCCAGCGCACTGCCTTATGAAAAAACCGATCTGACCCTGTACGTCCGCGAGGGCAATGCGCTGCGTCCGGTACTGGAAGGCTTGGTGGTGTTCAAAAACAACGGTGAATTCATGGGTGACTGTAGCGGGTATGCCAATCAGGTCCGCCGCACGCTCGACGTTGCGCCAACGAGTCACCATGGTTTCGCCGATTTGATCATCACCACCCGCGGCAGCAAAATGAAAGACGTCAAGTCCGGAGGCCAGTGCGTGTCAAAAACCACTGACCTGAAGAAAACCCAGATCACCCTGACTTACGACGGCGAGCAATACGTCGTCCCCGAGGACTTCAGAGGTTACTGAATCCATGCTGACCGGCCTCAACCACCTGACCCTGGCGGTCAGCGATCTGCAGCGCAGCCTGGCGTTTTATCGCGATGTGCTGCAGTTGCGCGTCGAGGCAACGTGGGACGCCGGCGCGTATCTGTCGCTGCCGGGGCTGTGGCTGTGTCTGTCGCTGGATCCATTGCGCAAGTCCGAGCCGGGCGCTGATTACACGCACTACGCCTTCAGTCTGGAAAGCGCGGACTTTGCGAATTTCGTACAGCGGCTAAAAGCGGTCAACGTGCAGCCATGGCGCGACAACCGCAGCGAAGGTGCGTCGTTCTACTTCCTCGATCCGGATGGCCACAAACTGGAGCTGCATGTTGGCGATCTGGCGTCGAGGCTGGCGGCGTGTCGGCAAAAACCGTACGCCGGCATGCGTTTTTACGACGAGCAGTGATCAGGCGCAATTGGCTGATATAGACTGGCCGCCACGTGTTCTGGCGCTTGCAGGTTTTCCATGACTCCATCTTTGCTAATGGCCGTTCTGGCCTCGGGTTTCATCTACGGCATCACGCCGGGGCCGGGTGTGCTGGCGGTGTTCGGCATTGGCGCGGCGCATGGGCGGCGGGCCGGGGCCGGGTTCCTTTGCGGGCATTTGCTCGGTGATGTGGTCTGGTGCAGCACGGCGCTGATCGCGATTGTCGGCGCCCGGGAAATCGGCAGCACGGCGTTCGATGTGCTTGGCGTGCTCAGCGGCCTGTACCTGTTCTGGCTCGGCTGGCGTGCGGTGCGGGCCCAGCGCCGTAGCGGCGACGAGGCACAGGGCGCGGCGCGTCAGCCGTTCTGGCACGGGATTCTGTTCGGTTTGACCAATCCCAAGGCTTATCCGGTGGCGGTGGCGACCTTTACGGCGCTGCTGTCGAGTCGCGCCGAACTGCTCAACTGGTCGATGTTGCCAGCGCTGATCGCCTTGAGTTTTCTCGGCGGATTGCTCGCCTACGCTATTCTCATTGGCGTGGTCGGCGCTAAGCGGGTGCGCACGCTGTATCAGCGTCACGAACTGCTCATTACCCGCCTGTGCGGCGTGATGTTCATCGGTTTTGCCGTCAACGCGCTGATGCATGCGCTGCCGGGGTTGATGCCGAACAAGGCTTGATGGTCTGTGCAAGGATGCGTGAATAAAAGGTCAGGGATGGTTGATGAGTGCTGCATTGTCCGGACACCCACGCTGAACCATGGAAAGCCGAAATTCCGCGCCGTTGGCGAGTTACATCGACCTGTTGCTGGACGCCGTTTGTGCGGTCGACAAGCAGGGGCGCTTCGTGTTTGTCAGTGCTGCCTGCGAGCGTATTTTCGGCTACACGCCAGACGAATTGATCGGTCGGCCGATGATCGAACTGGTGCACCCGGCGGATCGGCAGCGCACGCTTGCGGCCGCCAGCGAGATCATGGGCGGCGAGCCGAAACACAACTTCGAAAACCGTTATGTGCGCAAGGACGGTCGCGTCGCGCACATTCTGTGGTCGGCGCGCTGGTCGGAAGTCGATCAACTGCGCATCGCCGTGGCCCGCGACATCACCGAACGCAAACAGGCCGAATCACGCCAGGCGGCGTTGTATGCGATTTCCGAAGCCGCCCATGTCGCCGAGGATCTGCTGGCCCTGTTCAGGCGTATTCACCTGATCATCGGTGAATGGTTGCCGGCGCTGAATTTCTCCGTGGCGCTGTACGACGAGCACTGCGCGCAACTGAACTTTCCCTATCACGTCGACGATCACGAATTGCAGCCCGAGCAGCCCGGCACCGTCACCGGGCGCTTGTGCACAGAAGTGATCCGCAGCGGTCAGCCGATTCTTCTGACACCCGACAGCGACGATTGCCCGGCTGATTTTGCCGCACTGGTCGCCGGGCAGAATTCGCCTTGCTGGCTCGGCGTGCCCCTGAATTCGAAAAACGGCACCATCGGCGCGTTGATCGTCAAAAGCCTGCCCGGCGGCGAACGCTACACCGAGCAGGACAAGGAGCTGCTGCAATACGTCTGCGCCCAGGTTGCAACCGCCATTGAACGCCAACAATTGCACGCCCGACTGCGGCGCATGGCGCAATACGATCAGCTCACGCAACTGCCAAATCGGGAGTTGTTGCGCGAGCGTTTGACGGCGGCTTTAAGCGGCGCCCGCGAGCAATCCGGGCATATGGCGTTGCTGTATGTCGACCTTGATCGCTTCAAGCAGGTCAACGACACGTTCGGTCATGCGGTGGGCGACATGCTCCTGCAAACCGTGGCCAATCGCCTCAAGGGCTGCGTGCGTGAAACCGATACGGTCGCACGGATTGGCGGTGATGAGTTCGTCGTGCTGTTGCACAGTGTTCATGCCGCTGAAGATGCCGACAGCGTGGCGGAAAAAATCCGACAGGTGCTGGTACAACCGATGCGTCTGGATGGCCACAACCTGCGCATCGAGCCGAGTATCGGCGTCGCCCGCTACCCCGAGCACGGCAGTGGCGAGGAGCAACTGTTCCGGCATGCCGATCAAGCGATGTACACGGCCAAGCGCTTGAACCACCACGCCTTCAATAACTGATCCGGTCGCGCCGTTCGTCGCATCGAGGGCAATTTTTCTAAACCTTTGCCCGGCAGAAAATTCTCAATCTAGGCGGGCACCTGCTCGCCACGATCATTACCAAGAGGTAGAGAATCATGCCTAATTCAAGAAACTCGAACTCGGGAAACTTCGCCAACGATCGAACGAAGGCCTCTGAAGCTGGTCGCAAAGGTGGGAAAACAACCACCACGACAGTTGATAAAGAGCCTGCGAAAACAGACATGGGCCGCAAGCCCGCTCAGAAATCGAAGTAGTCGGTGAAGGTTGTTTTGATTGAGAGGCGGGGGCGTAAGCTCCCGCTTGAATTTGCAGAGTAAGGAGGGCGCGACCATGAGCCGGATGGCCACCCGTGTACGCAACATCAGTTTTGCAACATTGCTGGGCCTGTGTGCCAGCAGTGCTTTCGCCCAGTCGCCCGCCGACTTCATCAACGAAGCGTCGGCAAAAGGCATGGCCGACATTGAGGCCAGCCGCTTGGCGCACGGCAAAACCGAATCCAAAGAGGTCAAGGATTACACCATCGTCGTGATCAATGACCGCACCACGGCCAATCAGCATCTGGCGAAGATCGCCAAGAAGCTCGACTTGCCCGTCGCCCCACGCGAGGAAATGGCTGACAAGGCCAAAGAACTGATACCAGAAGTCAAAGACGGCGCGACGTTCGACCAGGCCTATGCTGCCAGTCAGGTCAAAGCCACCGAAGAGGCTATCGAACAGATTCAGCAGCAGGCGCAAACCACCGACGTGCCGGAAATCAAAGCCTTCGCTGACGAGACGCTGCCCAAATTGCAAAACCACCTGCAAATGGCCCGCGCCCTGCAAGCCAGCCGCTAATCAAAAAAGATCGCAGCCCGCCCCATGTAGGAGCTGCCGCAGGCTGCGATCTTTTGATTTAGCGATCAACACTCATTCAAATCCTGTTTCGGCTTACCCTTCTCGCCCAGCCCCTCAAGATTGAACACCTCGCCCTCACCCAGCATCCGATAGTGCTTGCGCAACGCTTCCAGTTGCTTGAGGTCCAGCGCCTCCAGTCCGAGCATCGCGTTCTGCGCCTCTTTGGTCACCAGCAGCAATTCATCGATCTTCAAATGCAGGATGTCGGTGTCGCGGTTCTGCGTGTTCTGAATCAGGAACACCATCAAAAACGTGATGATCGTCGTCGAGGTATTAATGATCAGTTGCCAAGTATCGTTGTAATTAAAAATCGGCCCGCTCAACCCCCACAACCCAATCAGGATCAATGCCCCCATGAACGTCTTCGGGCTACCGGCCCACAGGGCGAGCTTCTGGGAAATCTTTGCGAATTTCATAGCCGTGTTCCTTATTGGGATGCGCCTGAAATTCAGACACTGACGGGGTTGTGAAAATTCGACTAGTGACTTCGTTAATCTGGAAAACCGGCCGTGTAGACCGGTTTTCTCATCTCGCCCCTAAGGCTTGATCCCAATATCCACCAGCCAACTGAAATACCCCACAGCCTCACATTGCTGATTCACCAGCATAAAACTCAGCTCGCATTGTGCGACCCCGATACCCTTCGCCGTGCAAGCCCAAAAGTGATCATCTGCCTTGTGGCTGCGGGGTACGGTTGGGTTTGCCGGGTCGGGAGCGGGGACGGTGAGGTGCGTGTGGACTTCCAGGGCCGGTTCTGTAACCACGTCGCTGCTGGCGACGGTCATGCGATAGATGACGACGCTGTGCTCGGCGATCAGGCTGATGGATCGTCCACGAAAATGCAGGAGGCGGCCGATCTCGATTGGCAGTGTCACTTTGCTGTCATTTATAACTATTTCTTTCGAATTATTACCCGCGGCGAAAAAGACCAGACCATCGGCAATGCCTGTTGGCGCGGCCGGGTCCAGGCTGGGATCCGGATGGCGCGTCAGCATTGACTCGGCATCCACGATCAGCAGGATATTGTGTGCATATGTAGCGGCAGAATAGGGCGAGGGAATGGGTTCGGAAGTCATCATGGATTCCTTTCATGATGTTGGCACAAGACGGGCACCGCTTCGGTCAAGGCAAGACATCCTGTTCCGGCCGGGGCGGCAACGGATCGGTTGAGCCCCTCTTGGGCGAGGGGCCCTGAACATCATCAGTTATGAATGGAGATGAACGGATCCCACGAGCAGCAGCCGATGATCTGGCAGTTGCGATCGACGATCAGGAAGTGGAAGTGATAGGTCACGCGACCGCAGTCCAGGGTCTCCGACGACCAATAATGGTTATCGACTTTCTGGCAGCTGGGGACGGATGGGTTTTCCCGATTGGGTACCGCAACACAAGCTGTAGCCTTGCGCGGCGAGGGTGGCGAGATCAGGTCAGCACCGGCATTGCCGATGAACTTGTAGAAAATTACCGCCTGTTCGAAGCTCTGCGACAGGCTTGTTTCGCGCCAGCGGATCAGGTCGCCGACCTGAGCCTTCAGGTCCAGCTCGCCACCGGCCTGACCACTGACGACGTTATCCTGATTGGTGACCATGTACACATGATGCCAGTCGATCAGCGTGGGGTTCTTCGGGTCTTTGCTGATGTTTGGATATTTTTTCAGAATGGTTTCGGTGTCGATAGAGACCAGAATATCCGTAACTCGAGACATGGTAACGCTCCTTTTTTCAGAGTGACCGTCGCGCTGCAATCCAGGCACGACGACGCTTGCTTGCCGTATGGCTTACGCGAGCACACTACTGGGGGGAACCCACCGGTCATGAGGTATGAGCAGGCCGTGCTCCTTGCACGAAGACGAGAGAATCGGGTTCCTTCCGACTGCCGCCACTTGACTATAGGTAGATTTCGTTTGCTGTCAAAATCGCTTTTGTCTGGCTCGACGGACGGTCAGAAACGCAATAGGCACCTAAGCATTGGCGATAAAGAACGGTCTTCGCAGACATGCTTTGAAATGAGTCGCTCTGGAGCGAATCGCGATGCAACCTGTATTGTAACCAACCGCTGCAACACCCCCTGACAGGAGAACGCAATGAGTTGGTCTGCCCAGCAATATGTCGCCTTCGAAGATGAACGTACCCGGCCGGCGCGCGATCTGCTGGCGGCGATTCCATTGGCTGAAGCGCGCTCGGTAATCGACATCGGTTGCGGCCCGGGCAACTCGACCGAACTCCTGGTGCAGCGCTTTCCGGGGGCAGGCGTCAGCGGACTGGACAGCTCGGCTGACATGATCGAGGCCGCACGCAAGCGCTTGCCGCAGTTGCAGTTCGAGGTGGGCGACATTGATCAATGGGCTGACGAAGGCCGCTTCGATGTGATTTTCGCCAATGCGGTGTTGCAGTGGGTGCCGGACCATGCGGCGTTATTGCCGGCGCTGGCAGGCAAGTTGTCGTCCGGTGGCAGCCTGGCGATCCAGATGCCGGACAACCTCAACGAACCGTCCCATCGGCTGATGCGTGAAGTCGCCGCCAATGGCCCGTGGGCGAGCGAACTGGCGGGGGCAGCAGGCCAGCGCACCGATATGGCGAGCGCCAGCGATTATTTTTCCATGCTGCGACCGCACTGTGCGCGAGTCGACGTGTGGCGCACCACCTATCACCATCAGTTGACTGGCGGAGCGGCGGGGGTGGTCGAGTGGTTCAAGGGCAGTGGTCTGATCCCGTTTCTCAACCCGTTGAGCGAGGCCGAGCAGGCAGCGTTTCTGGAGCAATACCAGGCGCGAGTCGAAGAGGCCTATCCGGCGCTGGCTGATGGTTCGGTACTGTTGCCATTCCCGCGGCTGTTCATTGTTGCGACCCGATAATAATCAGGGGCGTTGCAGGTGGGGTTTGCCGAGGCAGGGCCATTTGCACTGTACCCCTTGAGTTTGCACCGCAAGTCGGTACTGTCCGCTCCAACAGTGGAAGTCGGCGAATTTTTCATGTGTTTTACGGCTTTCGGCGCATCGACAAGGGAGGGTAACAAATAGTGATCTGGTTTCTCGAAGGGCAGTCCAGTCAACGGGACATCATTCTCGGCGCGCGCGAAGCGTTGCCGGCCGAAGTGAAGATTTACGCCTCGCATCGACAGGATCGTCCCGAAATCACTTCGGTTGCCGACGTCAGTTTTGTCGAGCCTGCGGACAATCAGGAGCGCATCGATTGGGTCATTGCCACCGCGCAGGCTCATCAGATCAAGGTTGTACTGGCCGGCCGTGTGGGTCGGGAGTTCGAACACGCCCGTGAGCGCTTCGAGCGCGCCGGGCTTGTGCTGGTCACCGGTGCACTGTCGCTCGACACGTTTGACCTGGTCGACGACAAAAGCCGCTTCACGGCTGAGGCGGAGCGCGCGGGTCTGGCCTGCGTGCCGGCAATCACCGCATCGAATGCCGAGGAACTGCAAGCGGCTTACCAGATGTTATCGGCGTCGGGGGAAGTCTGCGTCAAACCTGCCGTGGGCATTTACGGTCAGGGTTTCTGGCGGTTCAAGGCCAGTGCCGACCCTTTTCGCTGCTTCGCCAACCCCGATGTGCGTGAAGTGAACTTCGACATCTATATGCACGGCTACCGTTCGGCACTGACGCCGCCACCACCGATGCTGGTCATGCCGTACATGGCGGGCAGTGAATGTTCGGTGGACATGGTCTGCGAAGCCGGGCGCCCGGTTGCGTTCGTCGGCCGTCGCAAGAAAGGCCTGCATCAACTCTGCGAGCGTGAAGGGGCGGCGATCGAGCTTGCCTTGAAGGCCGCCGAGCACTTCAAGTGTGACGGTATCGTCAATGTTCAGACCCGTGACGACGCAGACGGTAACCCGCACCTGCTAGAGATCAACGCGCGTTATTCCGGCGGCGTCGGCTACACCCGGGCGGCCGGCGTGAATCTGGCGGGGATTTTTGCCGCTCGTCGGCTAGGCTTGCCCGAGCCCCAAGGGATTTGGCGACCAGACGTGCGGGTGAAGGGGATCACCGTTGCGGCGGTAGCATCACCCTGATATTAAATAGGCCTATGAAGTCTGATACCATTTGCTCGTTTGCGTCGACCGGCACAGACCCACGCAGGAAGCAATCCAAGGAGTTTTCAAGGAATGATGGTGCTAGCGCCTGGCGCAAACACCGCAGTATCAAGCGCCCGGAGTGAATGGACTCTGGAATGTGGTAACTCTTCGGCTTTCGGAGAGTACGCCGCAGTTGCCATATTGCCGGTTGATGAAAAACGCCGCCCGAAAGGTGATCCTGCCCTCTTTCAGACGCCACGCGCCTGGATGGAATGGGTCGAGGACCAGCAGAAAGTCGGCTGCAAGCTGAAACTGGACGAAATCCCGGCGGGCAGCGATCGCGTGCTCCTGGTGGTGTACACCTTTTCTGCTGCGGGGCCGGTGAGTGAGCTGAAAAACCTGCGCCTGCAGGTCGATGGCCAGATTGATTACGCGCTGGACCTTGGCGAAAACGGCGAGTCCGCCATCATCATTGGCGAGTTCTACCGCCGAAATGACCAATGGAAATTTCGTGCGCTGGCTGAAGGCTCTGCCTACGGCCTCGCGGCGCTTGGCCGGCGTATCGGTCTGGATATCGACGACGCCCATCCCAATGGCCGCTCCAGTGGCTCAGGCTCCGGTCGACCGCCGAGCAACGCCACCGGCACGGCGTTCGCCGTCTCTGCCACCCATGTCATGACCTGCGCCCACGTCATTGAAGGCATGCGTGAGATCCACATTGCCTCGTTTGACGGGCGTTATCGTGCCGATCCCGTTGTGGTTGATCGACGCAACGACATCGCTCTGCTGCGGGTGATCGATTGCCCGGCATTGAAACCGGTAGCGTTCAAGTCCGGCTTCGGTTGCGATCTGGGCGAAGCCATTGTCGCGCTGGGGTTTCCTTTGGCCGGTTTTGCCGGCGGTGGTGTCCACGTCACTCAGGGCGGTGTGTCGGCCCTGTTCGGTTTGCACAACGACGCCAGCCTGCTGCAGTTCACCGCAGCCATCCAGCCGGGCTCCAGCGGCAGCCCGCTCTTCGATTCTTCCGGGGCCGTGATCGGTCTCGTCACCTCATCCATACCTGACGCACAGAACATGAACTTTGCGGTGAAAGCCTCACTGTTGAGCTCTTTTCTCGATGCCTGCCGTGTTGACGGCAGAAAACATGCATCTGGCCAGACCTTTACCGCAGCCCAACTGGCACGCGAAGCACAAGCTTCGATGTGGCGGGTGGAAGCCACAAATCTCTGATTCATCTTTGAATTGCAAACTTACGGAAGAGGCACTGGATCTTCGGTTCAGTGCCAAGGCAGGAAATTGTTAATGGAATCAAATGCAGCAACGCAAGCGCTGAGCGCACAACTGATGCGCGGGCGTCTCGACGTCAACGTTGATGATGCTGTCATTGCCCCCGACTCACTGTTCGGCTTCGCCGAGCGTCGTAATCCGAAGCGGGCATTCCTGTTCGTCTCCAAAGTACTCGGACGACACATTCCTGTGCGTCCATCGGTAATGGTCGCCAGTTTTGAAAGCCTGGCGGCAGAAATTCCGGCTGACTTGCCAGGCCCTGTGCTGGTCATCGGCATGGCTGAAACCGCTGTCGGCCTCGGTGCCGGTGTGCACCGCGCCTACAGCGCCACCCGGCCTGATACGGTGTACATGGTCAGCACCCGTCATCCCACGGGCACCGAGTTGTTCACCCGTTTCGAAGAGGAACACAGCCACGCCAGCGCGCACCTGATTCACTTGCCGGTTGATGCGCAAGTGCGGGAGCAGATGCTCAATGCGCGCTCGTTGGTGCTGGTCGATGACGAAGCCTCGACGGGCAAGACGTTCATCAATCTGCATCGCGCGCTGGTCGATGCCGGTCTGGATAAAGTCGAGCAGGTCGTGACTTGCGTGCTGACCGACTGGTCCGGCGGCGCCGTGCGCGAGGCACTGGGCGATAGCGTGCACCAGGTGTCGCTGCTGAAAGGCTCGTATGAATTTTTTGAAGACACCGATGCGCCGCTGCCGGACATGCCAGCCGTGGGCACCATCGCCGCCGGTGATTGGCCGGTAAATGCGGACAACGACTGGGGCCGTCTGGGTGTGCGCAGCGTCGCCGATACCCTGGCGCCTGCGCTTCACGTAGAGCCTGGTGAGAAAATTCTGGTGGTGGGTACCAGCGAGTTTGTCTGGCGTCCGTTCCTGCTGGCCGAACGCCTGGAGCGCGCGGGTGCCGATGTGCATTTCAGTTCGACCAGCCGCTCGCCGATTGCCCTGGGCCATGCGATCGAGCATGCCTTGTCGTTTGCCGACAACTACGGGCTGGGCATTGCCAATTTCCTCTACAACGTCCGTCCGGGTCAGTTCGATCGGGTGCTGATCTGCTCGGAAACCCCGCAGCAGGCGGTGTCTGCCGAACTGTTGAAAACACTGAATGCGCAGGTGATCGTTGATGCAAAGTAATCGCCCGCTGGCGTTGGTCGATCTCGACGACACGTTGTTTCAGACCGCGCGCAAGATGCCCGAAGGTACACCGCGCCACACAGCGACCCTGGATGTCGACGGTCAGCCCAACGGCTACATGAGCCCGGTGCAGAAATCGATGGCCGAGTGGCTGCTGGCAACCACCGACGTGGTCCCGGTCACGGCGCGCAGCGTGGAAGCCTTCAGCCGCGTCCGGTTGCCTTTCCGGCAGGGCGCGATTTGCTCCCATGGCGGGGTGATTCTTGGTGCCGACGGCAAGCTTGATCAGGCTTGGCAGGCGCGCATGAGCGATATCCTTGCGGCCTATCAAAGCCGTCTGCCGGAACTGAGCGAAGCGACACTCGCCATCGGCAGGCAGCTCGGTATCTCGTTGCGTGGCTGGGTGGTCGAAGAAGAGGGCCTGCGCCACTACGTGGTGACCAAACACAACGAAAGCAGTGACGAAGTGCTCAACGCCGTGCTGGCGGAAGTTCAGTCCCAGGGCTTGCTCGAGGGCATGCACGTTCACGCCAACAGCAACAATCTGGCCTTCCTGCCGCAGGGCCTGTCCAAGCAGGCGGCGGTGCAGGAATGGTTGCGCCGTGATCGCGAAGCCAACGGCGAGCGTCCGCTGCTCGGCTTCGGCGACAGCATTACCGACCTGGCATTCATGCAAGAGTGTCACTGGTGGGTGACCCCGACGCGCAGCCAGTTGGCCAAACGCGTAGAGGCATCGGTTCATGAGTAAGGCCATCTCCAGCCTGGTGACGGTGGGCAGCGCGAGCTACGCGTCGGATGACGTGCATTTCCTGCTGCAAGCCGTGCAGATGGACGTGACCGACGTCGAGGAAAAAGAGCGCCTGATTCAAACGAAGCAGAAGCACTATTCCGAAATGATCAGCCTGGAAAGTGCGCCCAGCGATATTCACAAGGCGCTCTACGAGCGAGTCCTGGCGCAAAACGGCGCGCGCATGGCCGCCGATGTGCAAGCCCTGGCGCTGGGTTTGAACGAAGCCTGCAACGGCCCGTCGATTGTCCTGGTGTCGTTCGTGCGCGCCGGTCTGCCGCTGGGTGTGCTGCTGCGTCGTGCGCTGATCGAGATGGGTCGCGAAACCTATCACTACGGCATCAGCATCGTCCGTGATCGGGGTATCGATACTGTGGCGCTGGAAGCCATCATCGAGGCCCATGGCGCCGAGAACATCATCTTTGTCGACGGCTGGACCGGCAAGGGCGCGATCTGCGGTGAAATCCAGCGCAGCCTCGGCGATGACGCGCGTTTCCCGAAACTGCCGCGCCTGGTCGTGCTGGCGGACCCGTGCGGTCGCGCATGGATGGCGGCGTCTGCCGAGGACTGGGTGATTCCGTCCGGCATCCTCGGGGCGACCGTCTCCGGTCTGGTGTCTCGCTCGATCTGGCCGGAAAACGGCGGACTGCACGGCTGCGTGGTGTACGACCACCTGCGCGAGCACGACGTGACGCAAGCGTTCATCGAGCACATCGAAGTGCAGCGCAAAGCCTTGGGCGACGTTGCCAAAGCCACGCCGTGGAGTGAAGAACAACGTCGCGAACTGCAGGGCGCGGCGACCCATGTCGTTGAATCACTGGCAGCACGTTTTGAGATAACCAACCTCAACCGGGTCAAGCCTGGCATCGCCGAAGCGACGCGCGCCGTGCTGCGCCGCGTTCCGCACCACGTGTTGATCCGCAACCGCAACGACAGCGACGTGCAATTGCTCATGCATTTGACCGAAGCGGCCGGCGTACCGGTGGAAGAGGTCGGTGCACAGTTGGGGCCTTACCGCGCCGTGACGATCATCAGGAGCCTGGGCTGATGAAAACCCTTTCTCCCTATGCCCTCGGCGCCACCCTCTACATGCCGGCCACCCGCGCTGACCTGCTCGATGTGGTGTTCCGCAACAAGCTGCCGGAGCTGCGCTCGCTGGTGGTGTGCCTGGAAGACGCGGTTGCCGATATTGATATCGCGACGGCGCTGGCCAACCTGCATGGCCTGTTGACGGTCATCGATCAGCGCGGCGGTCGTCCCGAAGACGGCCCGTTGCTGTTCGTGCGGCCGCGCGACTCGGAGATGGCGGCGGTACTCAACGACTGGCCGCTGATGGCGCACGTCGATGGCTTCGTCATCCCGAAACTGACCCTGGCCAATCTTGGCGCCTGGGAGCAGGCCGTGACCAATCCGGCGTTGTTCCTGATGCCGACGCTGGAAACCACCGACGTATTCAATCCCACGGCCATGGTCGAATTGGGGCAGGCACTCAAGGCCAGCCTCAATCAGCGCATCATCGCCTTGCGCATTGGCGGCAACGACTTGATGGGCAGCCTCGGTCTTCGGCGTAATCCGACCACCACGCTGTACAGCACGCCGATGGGGTACGTGATCCCGATGCTGGCCGGCGTCATGGGCTCGCAGGGCTTTGCATTGACCGCGCCGGTGTTCGAGCAGTTGGCATCGCCGCATCTGCTCAAGGAAGAACTGGAACTCGATATCGCCCATGGCCTGGTTGGCAAGACGGCGATTCATCCGAGCCAGATAGAGATCATTCAGGACACCTTGCGCGTCAGCCTTGAAGACTTCAACAGCGCCAAGCTGATCGTCAGCGACGTGGCCCCGGCCGTATTCCGCCACAACGACGCGATGTGCGAGCCTGCTACACACTACCGGTGGGCAGTGAAAATCCTTGAGCGCGCGCAGTGGCACGGTATCCGTCAGGCGGAAGTCGGTGTCGGTGAAAGCGCGATTCGTCTGGCGGAGGTGTCAGGATGATAGAACAGATCGATAGCCCTGGAGCACCGCCACGGCCGGTTTTGGCGGTGTTCGATTTCGACGGCACGCTGACCCGGCACGACAGTTTTGTGCCGTTCCTGAAGTTCGCCTTCGGCAAGCGCGAGTTCAATCGTCGCCTGCTTCGGCTGGCCTTGCCCAGCCTGCGGTTCGTCGCCCGGCGGATGAGCCGTGACGAACTCAAGGCGCAACTGATCCGCACGTTTCTCTCGGGCGTGAAGCTTGAGTGGCTGCAACAGCACGCCGCGAGTTATTGCGCGCAGGCCTGGCCGCGCCTGATGCGCCCGTCAGGGTTGCTGGCCATTGAGGCCGAACTCAAGTCCGCCGCCGTGGTGACCCTGTGTTCCGCCTCGCCTGCGCTGGTGTTGCAGCCTTTCGCCGACCGTCTGGGCGTGAAGTTGATCGGTACGGAACTGGAAGTGGTGGACGGCGTACTGACCGGACACATCACCGGCAACAACTGCCGATGCGAAAACAAGGTACTCAGGCTCGAAGCGGTTTACGGCAGCTTGCTGCAGTTCCGGATCCGCGCCTGGGGCGATACCCGCGGCGATCACGAGTTGCTGGCAGCGGCTGAAGATGCGCACTGGCGGCACTTTCACCCGACGTGGCGACGTGGCCGTCTGCGGGTGAGCAAAGCTAGTAATCCGGGCGTGCGTGATGCGCACACCGACCTGCATGGGGCGGGCAAACCTGATCGCTCCATGAACACCGATGACCAACAAGGAGCGTAACCATGGCACTTACCCTGAGTAAAAAACAGTCCATTTCCCTGGAAAAAACTGCCGGCACTGCGTTGTCCAGCGTCAGCCTCGGCCTGGGTTGGGATCCGGTAAAGGCCGGTTTTCTCGGCAAACTGATGGGCGGTGGCGGTGACATCGACCTCGATGCTTCGTGCATCCTGCTCGACGCCAGCTTGAAGCCTGTCGATCTGGTCTGGTTCCGTCAGCTCAAGTCCCAGGACGGCTCGATCCAGCACTCCGGTGACAACCGCACTGGCGAAGGCGCCGGTGACGACGAAACCATCCATGTTGATCTGCAGCGCCTGCCTGCGGTGGTCCAGCATCTGGTGTTCACCGTGAACAGCTTCACTGGCCAGAACTTCGAAAAAGTTGAAAACGCCTACTGCCGCATCATCAATGCTGGCAACAAAACCGAGCTGGCGCGCTTCAACCTGTCCGAGCGTGGCGCTCACACCGGCATCGTCATGGCGAGCCTGTCGCGCGACAACAATGACTGGAAGTTCACCGCTATCGGCGAGTCCACCCATGGTCGCACCGCCGATGACCTGATCAACCTGGCCACTCAGGCGCTGCGCTAATGGCCAGCCTTGCTCCGGGCGGCAACGCGCCAGTTGCCAGCGGCCCGCTTCGCGTCGACATCAATTACTCGCCCATTCCGGGCGCGGACATTGATGTCTCGGCCTTCGTTCTGGGAACCACGGCAAAGGTTCGCGGCGATGGCGACATGTGCTTTTACGGTCAGCCGAGCGTGCTCGGCGGTGCCGTGACCCTGGCGGATTCCTCGGCTGGGCGCGCGGTGTTCAACGTTGATCTGAGCCGTCTCGAACCGGCCGTGGAAAAGGTCGCGCTGACCGCCACGATCTACGAGAACAAAGCCAGCTTCGAGCGCGTCTCGCAGCTGTCGGTGGTGGTCTCGGGTGGCGTTGAAGCGCAGATCCCGACCAGCGGCATGAAGGAAACCGCGCTGATCCTCGGTGAGTTCTATCGCCGTCAGGGCGAGTGGAAATTCCGTTGTGTCGGTCAGGGTTTCAACGGCGGGCTCGAGCCACTGGCCAAGCATTTCGGCGTTGATGTCGCGGCTCCGGCTCCGGCAGCCGCGCCGACTCCGGCGCCAGTACCCGTGCCACCACCAGCACCGGCCGCGCCGAAGTCGACGATCAGCCTGAGCAAGGTCACCCTCGATAAAACACGCAGCTCCATCAGCCTGGAGAAGACTGCTGCCGGTTTCGGCGAGATCAAGGTCAACCTGAACTGGAACAAGCGCAGCTCCGGCGGATTCTTCAAGAGCAGCACCTCGATCGACCTGGACGTCGGTTGCCTGTACGAGTTGCAGGACGGTGAAAAGGGTGTGGTTCAAGCCCTTGGCAACTGCTTCGGCAGCCTGAATCACGCACCGTACATCCAGTTGATGGGCGACGATCGTACCGGCTCTGTTGCCGGTGGCGAGTGGCTGCACATCAATGGTACCAAGTGGGCGGAAGTGCGACGGATCCTGATCTTCGCCTTCATCTACGAAGGCGCGCCGAACTGGCGGGAGACCGATGGTGTCGTGACCATCCACATCCCGAACCAGCCGGACATCGAGGTACGTCTCAACGAAGAGGGCGGACGTGATGGCATGTGCGCCATTGCCATGCTCGAAAACGTCAACGGCGCCGTCAAGGTGTCCCGGCGTGTGGACTTCCACCGTGGTCATTCGGCGGTGGACAAAGCCTATGGATGGGGCATGAGCTGGCGTGCTGGCTCGAAATAGTGACTTCGGCGGGGCTTGGGGCCCCGCCTTTCAGAGGACCTCAAAATGTTTGCATGGCTTAAAGAAAACGCGGCAATAGCCCGGGACAAACTGACCAGCGAGGTCAGCAAGTTCAAAAACCAGAAGTTCATGGATGCCGTGACAGCCGCCTGTGCACTGGTCGCCTCGGCCGACGGTGAGATCTCCTCTGCCGAGAAAACCAAGATGGCCGGGTTCATCAGCAACTCGCCGGAACTGAAAGTGTTCAACATGGCCGACGTCATCAAGTCGTTCAATGGTCACTGCGAAAAGTTCGAGTTCGACTATCAGATTGGTCAGGCGGAAGCGCTGAAGACCATCGGCAAGATCAAGAACGATGCCGGTGCCGGTCGTCTGCTGGTGCGCGTCGCCTGCGCCATCGGTGCGTCGGATGGCAACTTCGACGACAAAGAAAAAGCGGCTTGCCGTCAGATTTGCCTTGAGCTGGGTTTGAGCCCGGCTGATTTCGAACTTTAAGGAGCTGGACCTTGGACAGTCACATTGGATTTCCCCCGCTGACGATGGCGGTGTTCGTCGGGATCGCGGTGGGCGCGCTGCTGCTCGACATGGTCACCCACCGTGGCGACAAACCCATTTCGCTGGCTAAAGCCTCGATCTGGTCGATTTTCTGGATTGCGATCTCGCTGGCGTTTGCAGGCTTCCTGTACTACGAGCACGGGCCTGAGGTCGCGAGCCTGTTCGTCACCGGTTATGCGCTGGAGAAAGTCCTCAGCGTCGACAACCTCTTTGTGTTCATGGCGATTTTCGCCTGGTTCAAAGTGCCGGATGGCATGCGCCACCGCGTTCTGTACTGGGGCATCATCGGTGCGATCGTGTTCCGCGGGATTTTCGTGGCGATCGGTACCGGCCTGCTGGCTTTCGGCCCTTGGGTCGAAATCGTCTTCGCGGTGATCGTCGCCTGGACGGCCGTCATGATGTTGCGCAGCGGCGGTGATGACGAGGAAGAGGAAGACTATTCCAAGCACATGGCCTACCGCTTCGCACAAAAGCTCTTCCCGGTTTGGCCGAAGCTGTATGGCCACAACTTCTTCGTGTCGCGCAAGCAGCTCGAAGTGGAACTGAAAAAGCCTGAAAACCAGGGCATGTCGCTGGCAGCCAAGGGCACCATTTTTGCCACGCCGCTGTTCTTGTGCCTGGTGGTCGCGGAAGTTTCCGACGTGCTGTTCGCGTTCGACTCTGTACCGGCGGTGATCGCCGTGAGCCGTGAGCCGTTGATCGTCTACTCGGCCATGCTCTTCGCGATTCTGGGCCTGCGGACCATGTACTTCGTACTCGAAGCGCTGAAACGCTACCTGGTTCACCTGGAAAAATCGGTGATCGCGCTGTTGTTCTTCATTGCCGTCAAGCTGGGCTTGAATGCAACGGATCACATGTTCCACCACGGCTACACCATTGATGCGAACACCAGTTTGCTGATCGTAATGGTTGTATTGGCGATCGGTGTCGTTGCCAGTCTGATCTTCCCCGGAAAGGAAGAAGACGCACCGGTCGAAAACCAATAAGTAATCGTCTTTACCACAAGGAGTAATACCCATGGCACTGACTCTTCAAAAGGGTGCAAACCTGTCTCTGACCAAAACCGACCCGAGCCTGAGCAAGATTCTGGTAGGCCTGGGCTGGGACCCGCGTGCAACTGACGGCGCCGAGTTTGACCTGGACGCGAGCGCTCTTCTGCTGGGTGCTAACGGCAAGGTTCGCAGCGAAGCCGACTTCATTTTCTACAACCAGCTCAAGAGCCTGGACGGTTCGGTCGAGCACACTGGCGACAACCGCACAGGTGCAGGCGACGGCGACGACGAAGTGATCAAGGTCGACCTGAGCCGTATCCCGGCTGACGTGGACAAGGTTGTGTTCATCGTCACCATCCACGACGCCGAGTCGCGCAAACAGAGCTTTGGCCAGGTCGGTGGTTCTTTCATTCGCGTCGTCAACGACGTGACCAGCGCCGAAGTGGTTCGCTACGACCTGGCTGAAGACGCTTCGACCGAAACGGCGATGGTCTTCGCTGAACTGTACCGCAACAACGGCGAGTGGAAATTCCGCGCCGTGGGTCAGGGTTACGCCGGTGGCCTGCGCGCCCTGGCCAACAACTACGGCATGAACTTCTAAACAACCCCCAGCAAAAGGAATCTGAACATGGCTGTAAGTCTGTCCAAAGGTGGCAACGTTTCGCTGTCCAAAGAAGCTCCTGGCTTGACCGAAGTGATCGTCGGCCTGGGTTGGGATCCGCGTGTTACTGACGGCACCGAGTTCGACCTCGATGCGTCGATTTTCATCGTCGGTGAAAACGGCAAAGTGCTCGACGACAACAGCTTCATTTTCTACAACAACAAAACCTCCGCCGACGGTTCCGTCGAGCACATGGGCGACAACCGCTCGGGCGCTGGCGAAGGTGATGACGAGCAAGCCACCGTCAAACTCAACGGTCTGGCTGCTGCTGTGAAGAAGCTGGTGTTTGCGGTAACCATCCACGACGCCGACGCTCGCAAGCAAAGCTTCGGTCAGGTGTCGAACGCCTACATCCGTGTGGTCAACAAAGCTGACGGCAAGGAACTGGCTCGCTACGACTTGAGCGAAGACGCTTCCACCGAAACCGCGATGATCTTCGGTGAGCTGTATCGCAACGGTGAAGAGTTCAAGTTCAAGGCCATCGGCCAAGGTTTCGCCGGCGGCCTGAAGCCTCTGGCGGAAGCTCACGGTGTGAGCATCGGCTAACCCGAAAGGGTTGAGAAGGCCCCCTCGCGAGGGGGCTTTTTCTTGCCTGTCGTTCGTGCGGCGACAGGAAAAAAGGAAGTGCTCGGCCGGCGCCTGAACGGGTGCGGGCTTGAGCGAACACATTAAAAGGGATTTCGACTATGTCACGTTTGTCTCTCGGCTCAAGCCTCGTGGGTTTGTGGCTGGCGCTGTGTGCTGCCCAGGTATCGGCAGCGAGTTTTGATTGTGCCAAAGCCGTCAGTTTCGCTGAGAAAGCGATCTGCGCGCAGGGTGCCCTGGGTGTGCTCGATGAGCAATTGAACGCCGAATATGTTCGTGCGCTGCAAAACGCCGCTAACCCCAATCAAGTACGTGAGGCGCAGCGACAGTGGTTGCGTCTGCGCGACAACTGCACCACCGGTCAGTGCCTGTCCGCTTCGATGTCGCAGCGGCTGAGTGAGCTGACTCAGCCTGTATCACCACCGGCAAAACCGGTTGCCGTTGCGACGAGCAAACCGCTCGAGCCTTCGACTGCGGTCAGTTCTCAAGCCAGTGCAATGCCTGCGCAACCTTCGGCCGTGGCCAGGCCGGCAGCGCCGGTGCGCAGTGCCGCCGATGATCACCAAGCGGTTCTGAACCTGAAAATCGCGCTGTTTGTCATGGCGGTTTTGCTGTTGATCTGCGTCTGGCTGCACCATCGCGGTTCGATGACGATCTACCAGGATTACACCGATGCGCTGTGGACCAGCCTCATGCCGATCCTCGGCATCGGCACCTATTTTTTTTGCAGTGCCTGGCTGGAAATCCCCAAGGGTTATTCAGCAATTGCCGCCGGGGTACTGGCGTCGATCATGGCCGTGCAGGTAATTGTGCAGACCTACCGCAGCAATGGTTTGTCGCTGTATTTCCTGCTCGCACTGTTCGCAAAAATTGCCTTGCTGACCTTCTACTGCCTGATGATGCTGCTGTTGTTTGCCAGCAACGCCAGCAACAAACGCGATGCCCGGCGCAAGCGTGGTTGGGCGGTGGCGGTGACCACGGCGTTCGTCTTCCTCTCGGGCTGGATGTGCAGGCATCGACAGTTCTCCTCGATCGACGACTACATCGCCGGCAGGACCTGAACGGGTTGCGTTACTGACTTCAGCCAACATTCATGCAAGGAGCGGTCATGGGATTTCGGTTCAGCAAGCGGATCACGTTGGTGCCGGGTGTGCGCCTGAATATCAGCGGCTCAGGTGTAAGCACGTCGATCGGTCCGCGCGGATTGAGCATGACCCTGGGGCGCAACGGCACCTTCCTCAATGCGGGGATTCCCGGAACGGGCCTGTCTTATCGTGAGCGCATCGACCGTCCTTCGCGAAAGCGTCCCGTTGCGACGGGGCATACCGGCCCGGTGAAGATCAAAGTCAGCGACGAGGGCACGCTGCTGATCACTGATATCGATGATCAGCCGCTGTCGGCCGCCATCGTCAAACGGGTGAAAAGCGAAATGGTGGACGACATTCAGCGCTTGCTGGAGAAAGCCGCGCAGACCATCAATCGAGATCTTGACGATTGCCTTGGGGTGCATTTGCTGACACCGCGCCCAGGATCGCTGCCGGCGATTCCCGCGCCTTTTGCCATTGAGCCTCCGACGATGCCTGTGCAACTGACGCCAGGCCTTGTTGATCGGATGCTGCTGCGCGCGGCAAAGATCGTTCGGCAGGCCGAAGCGCAATTGGCCGCCTACGGCCAGCAGCTCGCCGAATGGCAGGCGACTCGCGACGCTCATGAGTTCGAGCGGGCCGAGATCGAGAAGGCGTTCCGTCTATCGGCCAAAGGTTTCAGTGCGCAGATGGAGAGGGCGCTCAACTACGTGCTGAGCGGTATTGCCTGGCCCAAGGAAACCCGGGTGACCTACGAGTTTTCCCAGGATGTGTGTGGGATTGCCTTGGATGTCGATTTACCCGATGAAGACGATGTACCCCGGCGCACCGCGCAAGCCACGGGCAACGGCAAACTTACCTTCAAAAAACGCACGGATGCTCAGGTACGTCGCGACTTTGTCGCACTGTGCTACGGCTCGTTGTTTCGCGTGGCGGGTGAGGTATTTGCGTTGTTGCCGGGTATCGGCAAGGTGTTGGTGTCGGGCTACATCCAGCGGGATGATGCAGCCAGCGGCAGGATCGCTGAGCACTACGTCATCTCGGCGCTGATTTCGCGAGATCAATGGAACGCGCTGAACTTCGATCGCTTGAGCGAGATTGATCCGATCGCGGCACTCGACGCGTGCGGGGCGCGGGTCAAACTGGATCGCTCGGCGCGGTTTGCGGAGATCACGCCGCTGCAAATGTCCGATCTGGACTGAAGAGACTCCCGCGCAAGCCTCAAGGCCTGCGCGGGCTGGCCATCAGCGAATAATGCCCTTGGCTTTTGCGTCCTTCAGCCAGATCGGAAACTCGGCCATCAACAGGTCGTAGAGCTGTTCTTCCGAGATGTCGTGCAAGTCATCCAGCGCGAAGAAACCGCAGTTGTCGACCACGCGCCCGGGCAGGGTGTCGAGCTTTTCCAGAATCCCGTAACCCTTGCCGCCGAGCCCGACAAATTGCCAGAAGATCGGCAGATTGGCGGCGTCGACCATCAGGCGGGTGATCTTGCGGCTTTCCGACACGCCACCGTCACTGATGAACAGGACATACATGGGCGTGCCGTCATCGCTCAGATGAAACTGCTCCAGCACTTTTTCGATGACCTTGGGTTCATCGTTGATCCGGCTGCCCAGTTCCCAGTTTCTCCAGCCACGGCTGTCGCTGTCGATGAAGCCCTTGTGGTTGCTCAGCGTCACGGGTGAGAGGCGCAAAGGCTTGGCGCCGAACGCCCAGCAATCGAGCTCGCCGTCCTCATCGAACGACACTGCCAGCGGCAGCAGCCTGTCGACGACTTCCTGTACCCGGCCTTTGGCGTATTGATGGTTCATCGAGCCTGATGCATCGAGCACCAGCACCACGCGCGCCTTGGTCTGCGTGAGGTTGGCTTTTTCCAGGCTGATCTGGGCTTTTTTGGCCAGGCTGACCAAGTGCGGTGCGGCAGCGGCAATCTTTTTCTCGAGGGAAACCTTTGCCGGCGCTGGGGCCGGGGCCGGTGCCGGCGCAGGGCTTTCAGCCACTTCTCCGCCGAAGTGATTGACCAGTGCATCGAGGCCCTGTGCGTAACCTTGCAGGTTCGAGAGCAGGCGCCATTCGCCGTTCTTGCGATAGAGTTCGGCGACCATGATCGCTTTTTCGGCGCTGAAGGTCGCACCGGAAAACGCGCACTGAGCAACCGTCTGACCGGCCGGGTTGGACACGCTGAACTGACTGGCACCGATGGCGCTCATCGCACCGGCGCCATCAATGGAGGCGGTGAACACCAGGCGATCAATGGTGGCCGGCAACTGCGCGAGATTGATCTGAAACCGCCCCTGATCTTCAATCTTGACGCCGGCGCACGGCGTGCTCGGTTGATTGAAAAACACCATGTAGCGATCGTCGGACAGCTTGCCCTGCGCGTCGACGCCGAAGCAGACAAAATCAATGACGTCGCTGGACTGAATCTGCACCGCGAGGGTGAGCGACTGACCCTGGAGAATGTTGGACAGTGGCAGGCGTTGTCCCTGAGTAATCTGCATCTTGCTTCCTTGTTTGATGATGGGTTGCCTCGGCACTTGCCGGGGAGGGCGCCGATCGCCGGCGTATTATCACCCCAAATCCGGTTGAAAGCTTTGCCCTCAGCGCTGCACTGACATCAGCAGCATCATCGGCCGTTCGCGCTCTTCGGCCAGCGCCGGTTGCGCAGCCACTTCGGCGTCGCTTGGGCCCCATTCGTTGACGTGACGAATGTTGAACCCCGCAGCAATCAGCCCATTGAGCAGCGTGCCCATCGTGCGATGCTGCTTGATCACACCTTCGGCCAGCCAGTTCGTCACGCGCTCGCCTTCCTTCTGATAACCGTCCAGCGGCCAGCGCTTGTTACCCTCGCTGTCCATCAACCAACCCGGATTGCGCGGCGCCATGAAGATCGGGTGTTCGATGGAAAAGACAAAGTGCGCGCCCGGTTTCAGCGCCGCGTACAGCTGTGCAAACAGCCCTGGCAGATCCTTGATGTAATGCAGTGCCAACGAGCTGTAAGCCAGGTCGAAATGGCAAGCGGGCAAATCGATCTGTTCAAGGTCGGCACGCTCGTAGCGGATGTTCGCTGCAGTAGTGGTATTGCGTGCCCGTTCCAGCATCTTCTCCGAGACATCCAGGCCCAAGACGTCGGTGGCGCCGTTCTCGCTGGCCCAGCGGCTGAACCAGCCATAACCGCAACCCAGATCGACCACGTGCAAACCGTGCATGGACGGTAACAGCGCCTTTAGCGCCGGCCACTCCGGCGCCGCGTCAAGGCCTCCGATCGAGCGGTTCATTTGGCTGTAGCCCTGGAAGAATGCTGGATCGTCGTAAATGTTTTGCGTCATGGTGAAATGCTCTTTTGATTTCGGTCGTCAGCGGCGCAGTGGCCGCGATTGGAATCCCTCGAAAGTGATGGCGCGTATTCGTCGATGGCCGCGCAGGGGGAGGGTGGTGGTTGATGGGGAAATGCTAGTTGGTTGGGCGGGAGGTGAAAACCGATGGAGTGTTGTGGATCTGTAATGTCGGAAAAATCGCTATGGTTTATCGCCGTGTAAACGTATTCCTGGCGAAGTGTTTAAAGGCGTGCAGTGTTACGTCCTGCCGTGTGCTCCGGATTTTCTGTACCGAGCGCCACATGTAGATCATTCCCTTGAACAGACTCCACTTGTTGTCATTAGAGAACCCGAAGCGTAGAGGGGACTGGCGAATCTGCAATCAACGGAGTGTTTCTGAAAGGTTCCGTACTGCCCAAATGGCAAACATCAAATCCCAGACACAAAAAAACCGGCCATCAAGGCCGGTTTTTTCTGTTCCTGCATCCCCCGTCAAAAAACACAACGTGAGACAAAATCTGAGTGGAGCGGGTAGAGGGAATCGAACCCTCGTCGGAAGCTTGGGAAGCTACTGTTCTACCATTAAACTATACCCGCTCAGAGCGGCTGACTTTGTACCAGACTCGGCCAAGGATTTGAAGTTTTCTTTTGCAAAAGAGTGCTTTGAATCGTTGAAAACGGTCAGTCGCGGGCGAGTGCTGCGGGTAATGATCGAAAAGCTCAACCCCACAGACTCGCTCGCGAAGACACTCTTTCAAATGGCCAATGCATGTTGATCCTGAACAAACGAGTAACGCGTTCGGCTGGTCTGCTGCGCCGGTTTCAGGAACCCGAGCAAGGCATTCTGGCTATCGCGGCACGCGGCCTTGTGCTCCATGTCGAGAAAGTGCCCCGTCGCTTGCAGGGTGGTGAACGTGCTCTGCGCCACATGGTTGCCGAACAGCCGTGCATCGGCGGCGGCGGTGTACTCGTCCCATTCGCCATTAAGAAACAGCACCGGCACGTTGATCTTCTTCGCCGCATTCAAATAGCACTGACGATCGCTGTGCAGCACGTCGCTGATGTGGAAATGCATCTGCCCGTATTCGTGCTCGGCCAGGCTGCTGACGTGACGATAGTTGAAGCGCTTGAACAGTGACGGCAGGTGTTTGCCGATGGTGTTGTTGACCAGGTGGCCGACGCGGTCGCCGTCCCGCTGGCCGAGGTAGTCGACGCCGCGTTCGAGGTAATCGAGCATGTGTGCGTTGATCACCGGCGAGAACGAGCTGATCACGGCCCGTTCGATGCGCCGTGGCTGGTGGGCGAGGGCGACCAGCGTCGCGGCACCGCCCCAGGAAAACGACAGCACGTGCTCGGCAGCGAAGTGGTCGATCAGCTCCAGCAGAATCTGCCCTTCGACGTCCTTGGTCAGGTGTTTCTCGTGGCGGTTGTGCGCTTTTGATCGGCCCGCGTAAGGCTGGTCATAGCAAACCACGTTGAATTGCGGGTGCAGGTTTTTCACAGTCTGTGCAAACGACGCAGTCGTGGCCATCGAGCCGTTGACCAGGATGATGGTCTTTTCTGCGGCGTCTGCGCGATAGAACTCCGTGTAAACCCGATACTGACCCTGTATATCCAGCACAGCGATTTCTGGCCTCATGTCATAAGACTCCTGGCAAGCAAGCGGGTATGCGCGCAAATAGAGATTGCACGAGCTTTGTGACAGGTAGGCATACGCCTGGAATTTGCTTGGCCCATGTCGATCCGTTACGGCAGGTCGACGGGTATTATTATTGGCGGGCAGTCTGCCGGCTGAGGCGGAGCCTTGAAGGCTCTCTACCGGCAAAAAGTTTCTTAGAGGTATGTTGTGACTCATCGGTCACAATCTGGCCGACGTCCTGATTCAAGCAGGGGAGTCGGGATCGCGCAAGTGCCGCTGGTAAATTGTTCGACAACTTCTGCTGAGCGGTCGCCGGCTTAGAACAAATGGATCTCTTCGGTGCGCAAAGCGCGGTACTCGCCCGGTTTTAGCGCGTTATCGAGCAACAGCGGGCCCATCGATTCGCGGTGCAGGCGCAGCACTTTGTTGTTGAAGTAACCAAACATGCGCTTCACCTGATGGTAACGACCTTCGACGATGCTCAACCGCGCCGAGCGGGGGCCTATCAGCTCCAGCTGCGCCGGTTGCGTGGTCAAATCCTCGAACGCGAAGTAGATCCCTTCCGCAAAGGTGATCGCATATTGCGCGCCAATTTCCTGCTCGGTCTCGACGTAATAGACCTTCGGCAATTTGGTCTGCGGCTGGGTCAGGCGTCGCGACCACGCGCCATCGTTGGTGATCAGCATCAGGCCCGTCGTGTTGAAGTCCAGGCGCCCGGCGATGTGCAGGTCGTCCTTGTCCGGTTCATCGATCAGGTCGAGCACGGTTGGATGCTGCGGATCGCGGGTGGCGCTGACGCAGCCCGGTGGCTTGTGCAGCATGAAGTAGCGCGCGGGTTTGCCGGCTTGCAGGACTTCGTTATCGACTTCGACGCGGCTGAATTCCAGCACTTCGCTGTGCGGATCGCTGACGACTTTTCCGTCAATCCGCACGCGCTTTTCCACCAGCAACAAGCGAACCTGCTGACGGTTGTAGCGGGGCAGGTTGCTGAGGAAACGGTCGACGCGCATGTTCAGGGTTCAGTGATAGAAGGGGCGCGCATCTTACGGGATCAAGCGCTTCGCCGCTTGCAGTTGCGCCTCGACCTGCGCGCAACGCGGGCACAGGCAGGATTGGTTGCGTAATTCTGGCGGCAGGGCTTCGAGTACGGCGGGGTCGATAGTCACACCATAGCACCAGCATTCGCGGTCAGCGGTGCGCGGATCGGCCAGGCTGCAGTCGTTACGGGCGCCGCAGGCCGGGCAATGGTCAGGTTTAATGTCGGAATCAGGCATAAGTCGAGTAAGGCATTTCCACGCGGTTGCGGTTGCGGCCGGTTTGGCTGGCTCGGTACATCGCATGATCGGCCCGCGACAGCTGGCTGCGCAAGGTGTCATCGAACGAGGCGGCAGCCCGATGGCCAGTAATGACTGCCATATCTGCAGCGCGGAGCGCCGCTGATCTGATGCCTGTCGGGACTGGGCACTTGATCAATCCGCCTCAGTCAAAAGTGTGTCGGCTGCTCTGTTCCGTTGCGGCCGTGGGTCTTTCAGGAGGCCGCCATGCGTATTCAGAAGATGTTGCTCGGTGCCGTTCTGGTGTTCGGTTTGTCCGGTTGTTACTACTACGCCGGTCCCTACGATGCTTACCCTGCTACCTACTACTCTCCCGGCTATTACTCGCCTTATTACTACGGTGGTTATTACGGCCCTCGTTACTACGGCGGCGCCCGCTATTACTACGGCGGTTACGGTTATCGCGGCGGTTACGGACGGGGTTATCACGGCGGCGGATATCATGGAGGGCACCATTAATCAGTGCCTGAATGACGGCGACCGACGTATGAACAAGGTTTCATAAATCACTTGTTTCAACTTGTTGCAGGAACGCACCAGATTCGGAAAACGCTGTCAGATCTTTCGTCAGTCCCAGAATAAATGACTGACGCCTGCCAGCGTCGCTGGTGTGGCTGACTCGCGGTCCAAGGAGGCCGCCATGTATAGACGAATCCTACTGCTTGCTGCGTTGATGTTTTCCGTTGCCGGTTGCGTCCCTTACTCTTACGCGGACTCGTATTACAGTTCCGAGGTCTACACCTCACCCGCACCGGCTTACTACAACACGGGCGGCAATTATTACAGCGGTGGCGGCACGTATTACGCGCAACCACGCTACTACCAGCCAGCGCCGCGGTACTACCAGCAACCGCGCTACTACCAATCGGCGCCGCGTTACTACCAACCGGCACCGCGCTACTACGAGAGCCGTCGCTGGCACGACAACGATCGCGGGCGCTGGGATGGCCACCGTCGCGGCGGTTGGGATAACGATCATCGCGGTCGCGGCAATTACGACCGTCACAGCGGACGTGGTGATCACAACGGACGTGGCAACCGCTGGTAATCACCCGCAAACAGAAAGCGGCGCATTGAGCGCCGCTTTTTTTGTGCCTGGATTTTAATACTGCGTCAGATCCGCCAACGGATGCCGCCCCTCCCAGGCCTTGTGAAAGTGCGCCTCAACCACCGCATCCGGCACGCTGTTGATATCCGGCCAATGCCAGTGCGGCTTCTGATCCTTGTCGATCAAACGCGCGCGAACCCCTTCGCTGAACTCCGGATGCCGGCAACAATTGAGGCTCAGGGTGTATTCCATCTGAAAGACTTCGGCCAGCGACATGTGTCGAGCACGAATAATTTGCTCCCAGACCAGATGCGCCGTCAGCGGTGAGCCTTCGCTCATGGTCTTCGCTGCCCGAGCGATCAGCGGGTCACTGCTGTCGCGTTGCAGGCTGATGGCTTTCCAGGCGCAGGCCACGTCGCTGACGTCGAGCAGTTCGTCGATCTGCTGACGACGCGGCAGCCACTGCGCTTCGGGCATGTGCGCCACGGCTTCCTGTTGCAGCGCTTTGAGCAGACTGTTGAGCTGCCGATCGATCTGTTCCTGCCAATTCAGCTGCAACAGACCTTCGATCAGCTCCGGCTGCTGTTCGTCGAGCAGGAAGCGGTCGGCCAGATCCAGATCGATCGCATCACGGCCATTCATGTGCGCGCCGGTGAGTCCCAGAAACAAGCCGAGCTTGCCCGGCAGTCGCGCAAGAAACCAACTGGCGCCGACGTCGGGATACAGACCAATAGTGATTTCCGGCATCGCTAAACGACTGCTCGGCGTGACGATCCGCGTGCTCGCGCCTTGCAACAGGCCCATGCCGCCACCGAGCACATAGCCATGACCCCAGCAGATCAGCGGTTTTGGATACGTGTGCAGGCTGTAATCCAGACGATATTCCGCGCTGAAAAACTGCGCAGCCAGCGGCGGGACTTCGCCGGGATGAGCGCGGCAGGCTTCGACCAGGCTGCGCACTTCGCCGCCGGCGCAGAACGCCTTGGCACCATTGCCGCGTAACAGTACGCAGACGACTTGGTCATCCTTGGCCCAAGCGTCCAGTTTGTCACTGAGGGCGTTGATCATTGGTAGGGACAGCGCGTTCAGCGACTTTTCAGCATCCAGGCTGGCGATACCGATGCGGGCGCCGTCGGTGCCGGTGAGTTCTTCGAAGTGCAGATTCATCGTGACCTCGATCGGGAATTTGAACGATCAGTATGATCGCTGTGGGGGAAAGTGCCGGATCTGCGTCAGATCAATTGACAAGCGTGGCCGGCTTTCCTAGGGTTCGCCCCATTGTTTTTGCCGGGTATGACCATGACTGCTGACGACCGTATCAAACTCGAACCGAGCTGGAAGGAGGCACTGCGTGCTGAATTCGACCAGCCTTACATGGCAGAGTTGCGCAATTTTCTGCAGCAGGAGCGGGCGGCCGGCAAGGAAATCTATCCGCCGGGGCCAATGATTTTCAATGCGCTGAATTCGACGCCACTGGATAAAGTGAAAGTGGTGATCCTCGGCCAGGACCCGTATCACGGCCCGGGTCAGGCCCATGGCTTGTGCTTCTCGGTGCAACCGGGCGTGCCGGCACCGCCATCGCTGGTCAACATCTATAAAGAGTTGAAACGCGACCTGAACATCGACATTCCTAATCACGGCTACCTGCAGAGCTGGGCCGATCAGGGGGTGTTGATGATCAACACGACGATGACCGTCGAGCGCGCCAACGCCAATGCGCACAAGGACAAGGGCTGGCAGTTTTTCACTGATCGGATCATTGAGTTGGTCAGCGAGCGTCAGCCGCATCTGGTGTTCATGCTCTGGGGCGCGCATGCGCAGAGCAAGCAGAAGCTGATCGATGCGACCAAGCATCTGGTGCTGACGTCGGTGCATCCGTCGCCGCTCTCGGCGTATCGCGGGTTTTTGGGTTGCGGGCACTTTAGCCGCACCAACAAGTTTCTCGAGCAGAATGGAGAGACGCCGATCGAGTGGCGCCTTCCGCCGATTTGAAAAGCATCGCGAGCAGGCTCACTCCTACAGTTGGAATGCGTTCCCCTGTAGGAGTGAGCCTGCTCGCGATGGGGGCGATGCGGTCTTACTCGGGACTACGATTCCAGTACTTGAACAACGGCTCAGCCAAAAACAGCACAAACAACAACCGCATCACCTGCATCGCCGTCACCAGCGGCACCGACAATTGCAGCGTCTCCGCCGTCAGACTCATCTCGGCGATGCCGCCGGGCATCATGCCCAACGTCAGTGAACGCAAATCCAGATGAGTCAAAGCACTCAACCCCAACGCTGCTAGCGTCGCGATCAACATGGTCAACGCCGTGCCGATCAATGTCCGCCCCATAAATGATGGCGCGCGGCGGAAGAACTGCCGGTTGAAGTGACAACCCAAACCACTACCAATCAACCACTGGCCGATCTGACTGCCGCCATTGGGCAAACCAATGTGCAGATCCCAACCAATGCTCACCGCCGCACTCACCAGCAACGGCCCGAACAGCCACGGATTGGGTTGGCGCAAACGCTGCCAGAGCCACGCGAGCAAACCGCCCGCCGGAAACAGAATCGCCAGCCAGCGCCAATCGACACTGCCAGCGTGAGAAATCGGGTTGCCGTCACCGAGCAAATACTTGAACGCCGCCGGCACGCACAGCACCACCACCAGAACACGCAAACTCTGCCCCGCCGCAACGTGACTGAGCATCGCGCCATTGCGCGCGCCGAGGTTGACCATCTCCCCGGACCCACCGGGCATGCTGGAGAAAAACGCCGTGGCGCGATCCTCGCCGGTACGGCGCATCAACCACACGCCGACCACCGCCGACACACTGGTGACCAGCGCGCCGAAGAAGATTAAACCGAAATGACTGAGCACCTGCTCCATCACCACCGGGGTGAAGTGCAGCCCAATGCCGATGCCTACGATCCACTGGCCGCACTTGCGGCCGCCAGGGATTTCCGTGAGTTGCCACGGCGTCAGGCAGCGCACGAGGATGATCGCCAGCAACGAGCCGACCATCCACGGCAGTGGCCAGCCGATCTGGCTGGCAAGGAAACCGCCGAGCAGACCGACCAGCGGGGTTCCCCACCAGGATTTCAGTGAAGCGCGATCAAACATCGGCGATGGCGCGACGCGCGACCGAACGTTTGCGCCAGATACGAATCAGCGGGAAGGCCAGCATCAGCGCAGTCAGCACCCAGACACCAAAGGTGATCGGGCTCGACCAGAGGATTTCCAGCGCACCGTTGGAAATCGACAGCGCACGACGCAGGTTCTGCTCCATCAGACCGCCGAGAATGAAGCCCAGCAATACCGGCGACAACGGGAAGTCGAGCTTGCGCAGGATGTAACCGAAGATGCCGATGCCGACCATCAGGAACAGATCGAACGTGGTCGCGTGCACCGCGTAAACGCCGATCCCGGTGATGATCGCGATCACCGGCACCAGTGCCCAGTTCGGCACGGCAAGGATGCGGGTGAAGATGCGGATCATCGGGATGTTGAGGATCACCAGCATGATGTTGGCGATGAACAACGAGGCGATCAGGCCCCAGACGATGTCCGGTTGTTGCTGGAACAGCAGCGGGCCCGGGGTGATGTTGTACAACGACAGGGCGCCGATCATCACCGCTGTGGTGCCCGAACCTGGCACACCCAGTGTCAGCATCGGCACCAGTGCGCCACAGGCCGAAGCACCGATGGCGGTTTCCGGCGCGGCAAGGCCACGGGCATCACCCTGACCGAATTTGCCGCTGGCACCGGCGATGCGTTTTTCAGTCATGTAGGCCACGGCGCTGGCCAGCGTCGCGCCGGCACCCGGCAATACGCCCATGATGAACCCGAGCAGACCGCAACGAATGTTCACCACGAACACCGACGAGGCTTCCTTGAAGTTGAACATCATCCGCCCGGTGGCTTTCACCGCTTCCTGGCCGCGATGAGTTTTCTCCAGCAGCAACAGGATCTCGCTGACCGAGAACAGGCCGAGTACCAGCACGACAAATTGAATGCCGTCGGTGAGGTGAATGTTGTCGCCGGTAAAGCGATACACGCCGCTGTTGGCGTCGATGCCGACGCTCGACAGGAACAGGCCGATCAACGCGGCGATGAAGGTTTTCAACGGTCGATCCCCGGCCATGCCACCGAGGCAGACAATCGCAAACACCATCAACACGAAGTATTCCGCAGGGCCAAAGGCAATCGCCCATTTCGCCAGCAGCGGGGCGAACAGGACCATGCCGCAAGTGGCGATAAATGCGCCGATAAACGAACTCCACGCCGACAGCGACAGCGCCACACCGGCCAGACCTTTACGGGCCATCGGGTAACCGTCGAGGGTGGTCATCACGGTCGATGCTTCGCCGGGAATGTTCAGCAGGATCGAGCTGATCCGACCGCCGTATTCGCAGCCCAGATACACCGCTGCCAACAGAATCAACGCCGACTCTGGTGGCAAGCCGAGCGCAAATGCGATCGGGATCAGCAGTGCCACGCCATTGATCGGGCCAAGGCCCGGAAGCAGGCCGACGACGGTGCCGATCAACGTACCGGTCAACGCTGTGACCAGGTTGTACGGGCTCAGCGCGACGCCGAAGCCTTGGCCCAAATAACCGAGGGTATCCATATCAGTTCTCCAGCACGTCGAGCAGGCCAAGGGGCAGCGGAACGTCCATCACACGGTCGAACAGCAGGTACAGACCGATGGCCATCAGCGTGGTAACTACGATGCTCGGCATCCAGCGACCGCCATACAGGCGCGCCATCGGAATGCCGATGAGGATGCTGCTGAGGATGAAACCCAGCGGTTCGAACAGACCGGCGAACACCAGCAACAGCGCGACGCAGATAGCAATCTTGGTCAGGGTTTCGCGATCCAGTGGCGGCTCGTCCTCACTGTGTTTGATCGGCGCCGGGCGAAACACCATGTACAACAGCGCCGCGCCCATCAGGCCGAGCATCAGCAGCGGGAAGGCGCGCGGGCCGACCGGTTCGTAGGAAAAAGCCGCTTGGTACGGCCACGCCATCAGTGCCAGGCCGACACAGACCAGCAACAGCACCGAGGCGAAAATGCGTTGAATAAGCATGGGAGCTCCTGGGCCGCGCTCCCGCAACCGGGAGCGCAGCCGCTAGACAGAGGCGATCACTGGATCAGGCCGAACTCTTTGGCCAGCACTTTGTAGTCGGCAACTTGCTTCTTCACGTAGGTGTCCAGTTCCGGGCCGGTCATGGCGAACGGGAACAGTTCACGCTGATCGCGCAGCTTGGCGAACTCGTCGGAGGCCAGCAGTTTGTCGAACGAGTCTTTCCACCAGGCGTAGTCTTCGTCGCTGACTTTTGGCCCCAGGTAGAAACCGCGAACCACCGGCCAGACGATGTCGTAGCCTTGCTCGCGAGCGGTCGGGATGTCTTTCATTTCCGGCTCGTCGAGACGCTTGTCGGCGAACACCGCGAGCAGGCGCATGTCACCGCTCTGGATGTGCGGCATGGAGTCGGATATGTCGGTACTGCCGACCTGGATGTGACCGCCGAGCAGGGCGGTGGCGATTTCGCCGCCGCCTTCGAGGGCGACATACCGCAGGTCGCGCGGGTTGATCCCGGCAGCCTTGGCGATCAGTGCGGTTTGCATCCAGTCCTGGCTGCCAACGGTGCCGCCGGAACCAATGACCACCGAGCTTGGATCTTTCTTCAATGCCTGAACGAGATCGTCGAGGGTCTTGTAGGGCGAATCGCTTTTCACCGCGATGGCGCCGTAGCTGGTGCCGACAGCCGCCAGCCAGCGCACGTTGGTTTCATCGAAACGCCCGAACTTGCCTTGCGCCAGGTTCAGCAACGAACCGCTCGACCACGCGACCAGCGTGCCGGCATCGGCCGGACGCTGCGCGACCACCGCGTTGTACGCCACTGCGCCGACACCGCCAGGCATGTAAGTCACGCGCATCGGTTTACTCAGCAACTTCTGGTTGACCAGCGCGCTCTGCACCAGTTTGCAGGTCAGGTCAAAACCACCACCCGGCGATGCCGGCGCAATGCATTCCGGACGTTTCGGTTCGGCCATCAGTTGGCCGGCAAACAGGATGCAACTGGCGGCCAGTGCAACTTTACGCAGTGACAAATTCATTGGTCTCTCCACAGTTTCTTGTTGTAGGTGCTTTGTGTAGGAGCTGCCGAAGGCTGCGATCTTTTGATCTTGATCTTGATCTTCGACGTTTCAATTAATTACCAAAGTGCAACGCTGTAGCTCACCAGCAACCGCACTTCATCCGCATCGCGAGCCGAGTAATTTGAACGGTAAGTGGCATTCCTCAAACGCACGGCGACATCCTTCAAGGCGCCGCTTTGTACTACATATTTGATCTCGGTGTTGCGCTCCCACTCTTTGCCTTCTTCGCCGTTCTTGAGCTTGATGTTGTCACCGCTCAAGTAGCGGCTCATGAAGCTCAGGCCCGGGATGCCGAGTTTGGCGAAGTCGAAGTCGTAGCGTGCCTGCCAGGAGCGTTCTTCCGCGCCGGCGAAGTCGTTGATCTGCACGAAGTTGACCAGGTACGGGTCGCTGCCATCGACATACGGGAACGCGCTGTCGCCAGACATGTGCTGATAACCGGCGCTGAACTTGTGGCCGCTCAGCGCGTAACTGACCAGACCGTTGAGCGAGCGGTTGTCGATTTCGCCGCCACGGGCTGCGCCCTGATCATCACTGACGGCAAAGCGCAGGTCAGTGGCGAACGTGCCCGGGCCCATCGGCCGCGAGGCAACCAGGCCGAAGAAGTGCTGGTTGTAGACTTCGTCGAGTTGCGCGAAGTGGTAACTGCCGGTGATCTTGTCGGTGAACTTGTAATCCACGCCGCCAAAATCGAAGTGCTTGCCGGCGGCGGTGCCAGCGAAACGACTGTTCTTGTTATTGAGGGCGATGTCCTCGAAATCGGTGCTGTCGCGATCCTTGGCTTTCTCCAGTCGGCCACCGGTGAAGGTCAGGTTCTTGATCTCTTTGGAGGTCAGCAAACCGCCTTCAAAGGTTTGCGGCAGGATGCGCCCGTCGTTTGGCTTGAGGATCGGCAGTTCAGGAATCAGGCTGCCGATTTTAAGTTCTGTGGCGGAGATTTTTACTTTGCCGGTCAGACCTAGTTTGGAGTACTCGTCTGCCGCGCGCCCGTCATCGTGGGTCGGCAACAGGCCGGTGCCGGTGCGATCCGGGCTGGAATCGAGTTTGACCCCGAGCATGCCCAGCGCATCGACACCGAAGCCTACGGTGCCATCGGTGTAACCCGATTGCAGATTGAGCATGAAGCCCTGGGCCCATTCGTCACGCTTGGATTGCTGGGCGCTGGTGCCATCGCGAAAGTCGCGGTTGAAATACATGTTGCGGGTTTCGAAGGTGGCGCTGCTGTCTTCAATGAAGTCGGCAAAACTCAGCGGCGAAAAACCGGCAAGGGCGGCGGCACTGGCGAGGGCGGTGTGGCTGAAACGGGAAGGGCGAACAGGCGTGGATGCCTGCGGCTGCATGGACGGCATGCGGGTGTACTCCGTTTATTGTTCTTATTGGTCGAAAACGCTTCGTGGCGTTTTTCGTATCGCTGTGTGGCAGCAGCGACGGCAGCCGGGATTGTCCGTGGGCCGACTCTAACCGGCTAACCTTTCGCTAACCTTTCAGCTGACTTTCAATGTTTTCGGGCTTCACAGCGGCGGTTGCGGCTGTAAACTCCGCGGCAAAGAGTGGCGCCGGCCACCCCTGAACGAGGTAAAAATCCATGCGTGTTCTGCTCGTCGAAGACCATCTGCAACTGGCCGAAAGTGTCGCCCAGGCGCTCAAGAGCACCGGTCTGACCGTGGACGTGTTGCACGATGGCGTGGCTGCTGACCTGGCATTGAGCAGCGAGGAATACGCCGTGGCGATCCTCGATGTCGGCCTGCCGCGCATGGACGGATTTGAAGTGCTGGCGCGTCTGCGTGCCCGTGGAAAAAATCTGCCGGTGCTGATGCTGACGGCGCGCAGTGATGTGAAAGACCGCGTGCACGGCCTCAATCTGGGGGCTGACGATTACCTCGCCAAACCGTTTGAACTGACTGAGCTGGAGGCGCGGGTCAAAGCCCTGCTGCGGCGCAGCGTGCTCGGCGGCGAACGTCAGCAGCGTTGTGGCGTGCTGGCCTACGACCTCGACACCCGACGCTTCACTCTTGGCGAAGATTTGCTGACCCTGACGTCCCGCGAGCAAGCGGTGCTCGAAGCGCTGATCGCCCGACCGGGGCGGGTGATGAGCAAGGAGCAACTGGCCGCGCAGGTGTTCGGCCTCGATGAGGAGGCCAGCCCGGACGCCATCGAAATCTATGTGCACCGGTTGCGCAAGAAGCTCGACGGCCAGCCCGTCGCCATCGTGACCTTCCGTGGCCTCGGTTACCTGCTGGAAAGCCGCGATGCATAAGCCCAGCAGCCTGCGCTGGCGGTTGCTGTGGAACCTCGCGTTATTGCTGGTGGTGTTGATGCTCGCCAGTGGTTTGAGCGCTTACTGGAACGGGCGCGAAGCCGCCGACACGGCGTACGACCGCACCTTGCTGGCCTCGGCGCGGACCATTGCGGCCGGTTTGTCCCAGCGTGACGGCAGCCTCAGCGCCGATGTGCCTTACGTGGCCCTCGATACCTTCGCCTACGACAGCGCCGGGCGGATTTATTACCAGGTCAACGACATTCATCAAAAGCTGATTTCCGGCTACGAAAACCTTCCCGGCCCGCCGCCCGGCACCAAGCGCACAGACAGTTATCCGGCGCTCGCGCGGTTCTACAACGCCACCTACAACGGCCAGAACGTGCGCGTGGTCAGCCTGCTGAAAGCGGTCACCGAGCCCAACATGAACGGCATGGCGGAAATTCGCGTCGCCGAAACCGATGAAGCACGCGTGAGCATGGCGCGCAGTCTGGCGGCCGATACGTTGCTGCGTCTGGGCATGTTGGCGATCGGCGCGTTGCTATTGGTCTGGTTCGCTGTCAGTGCGGCATTGCGACCGCTTGAGCGTTTGCGCACCGCTGTGGAAGAACGTCAGCCCGATGATTTGCGGCCATTGCCACTGGTCGAGGTGCAACATGAGTTATGGCCATTGGTGCGCGCCCTCAACCACTTCACCGAGCGCTTGCGTGGCCAGTTCGAGCGACAGGCGCAGTTTATTGCCGACGCGGCGCATGAATTGCGCACGCCATTGGCGGCATTGAAGGCGCGGCTGGAGTTGGGCCTGCGTTCGAATGAACCGGAAACCTGGCGCACGACGTTGGAATCATCGGCACAAAGCACCGATCGCCTGACTCATTTGGCCAATCAATTGCTGTCGCTGGCGCGCGTCGAAAACGGCGCGCGGGCGATTGCCGAGGGCGGGGCGCAGTTGCTTGATCTGAGCCAGTTGGCGCGGGAACTGGGCATGGCCATGGCACCCTTGGCGCACAAGCGCGGGGTGGCACTGGCATTGGAGGCGGATGAGCCGGTGTGGCTGCGCGGTGAACCGACATTGCTCAATGAGCTGCTGAGCAATCTGGTGGATAACGCCCTGGCGCACACGCCACCGGGCGGCAACGTGATTTTGCGCGTGACGGCGCCGGCGGTGCTTGAGGTGGAAGACGACGGGCCGGGGATTCCTCTGGAGGAGCGCGATCGGGTGTTCGAGCGATTTTACCGGCGTAATCAGCAGGTGGCCGGGTCTGGATTGGGCTTGGCGATTGTCGGCGAGATTTGCCGGGCGCATCTGGCGCAGATCAGTCTGCATGATGGCGAGGAGGCGGGGTTGAAGGTGCGGGTCAGCTTTGTTGCCGGGTGATTGCGGCGCCTTTGATGGCCTCTTCGCGAGCAGGCTCACTCCTACATTGAAATGCGGTCTTCTGTAGGAGTGAGCCTGCTCGCGATGGCCTCCCCAAGGTTGCGGATCAGTAGAACATCGTCCGCGATTCTTCCAGATCCGCGCACAGTTCCTTGTTGTCCGGGTCAATCCCAAGCTTCCTGAACGCCGGCACGCTCAACGGATCAATCCGCGCAAACGGATGATCGGTGCCCTTGCGGCAATACAGGCTCGCCACTTGCACCAGATCGACGTAATCGATCTCTGCCGAATCTCGTTTGAAATCCTGATACAGCCCCGGCAGTTCCACCAATCGTTCAGGAAACTCCCAGACGCGCAGCAGCTTGTCGCCGAGCAACGGATGAATGTGGTCGATTACATGGTTGAGGCTGACCGGATCCGACAGCAGTTCGTAGTGATCTTCGGCGTACGTCAGAATCGGTAGCACGCCGATCTGATGCACCAGCCCCCCCAGCGCCGCTTGATCCGGCTTGAGTTGGGTGTAGCGACGGCACAGCGCGTAGCTGACCCCGGCGATCTCCAGACTGCTGCGCCAGACTTCACGCATTTTCTGTTCGACCACCTCGGAGCGCGCGTGGAAAATCTGCTCCATCACCAGGCCGATCGCCAGGTTGCTGCTGTAGTTGATTCCCAACCGGGTGATGGCGGTGTGCAGGTCGGTGACTTCCTGCGCGGCGCGCAGCAACGGGCTGTTGACCACTTTGATCAGGCGCGCCGACAGCGCAGTGTCCCGGCCGATAACTTTACTCAAATCGCTGACGCTGATTTCCGGGTCTTCAGCGGCCTTGCGAATTTGCAGGGCCACTTCCGGCAACGTGGGCAGAACCAGGTCATCGTTATCGATGGCCTCAACCAAATCCTGTTGGACCTTTTCCGCCAGTTCGCTCATTTAGACTCTCTAGGGTGTTGCAACAAATGCTGCGATCAGCGCTGGATTTCGCGGTCGCGATCCAGTTCATACGGCAGGTCGAGCAGATGCAGCGCAGGGCCTTCGAGGGCGCCCAGATGCAAATCACCGGCTTCGGCAGCTTCGGCTTGCAGCACCGCCAGGAGTTCAATGTTTTCGCCTGCGCTGGCGGCCAGTACCACTTCACCGATGGCGCTGTTGTGGCTCGGCGCAAACAGTTGTGTGCCTGGCTCCGGCAGTTCGGTGGCGTTCAGGCTCAAGCGATACAAGCGACGCTTGAGTTTGCCCAGGTACTGCATGCGCGCGACGATTTCCTGGCCGGTGTAGCAGCCTTTCTTGAAACTCACGCCGCCGACGGCTTGCAGGTTGAGCATCTGCGGGATGAACAACTCGCGGGTGCTCGGCATGACCTGACCAATACCGGCACGGATCTGGCCCAGCAGCCATTGGTTCAGTTCACCTTGCGCGAGGATTGCCGCCAGTTTGGTCTTGATCGCATCAGCCTGATCCGCAGGCACCCAGAGCTCGGCGCGATGGGGCGACACGCGAATCGCGATCAGGCCTTCGGTGCGCACCACGCTGTCGGTTTCTGTTGGCAAGTCCAGACCGAGGCTGGTCAGGGCACTGTCACCGTGCTCCAGGCCGAAGCGCACCCAGGAAGCACTTTCATCGGTCAGTTTCGACTTGGAGAACACCGCGTACTTTTTCAGGTCCGCCAGTTGCGGCTCGAGCAACTCGCTGGCCATTGCCAGAACCACGCCGTCACCTTCGAGCAGAATGCGGAAACTCGACTGCATCCGGCCTTTCTGCGTGCAACGGGCGCCAAGGCTGGCGCGGCTGTCGCTGAGGTAATTGAGGTTGCAGGTCAGTTGGCCTTGCAGGAATTTTCCGGCATCCGCGCCGCGAACCGCGAGAACGCCTTCATGAGACAGGGTGCAGAAAAAAGCAGAATCGGCCATGGGTCATCGCAGGGTAAATAGACTGGGGCACATCATAAGGGCGCGTTGTTGAAATGGGTAGTTGATAAAGGATCGATGGTGCCCGACCAAAGCCGACTGTGCGACCCGTCTCGGGGCTGTATACTTGCCGCCAAATTTGAGGAGGGCCCCATGGTCGAACAAGTTGAACTGAATCGCCTCTTTTGGCACAGCCGTCGCGGCATGCTTGAGCTTGACGTATTGCTGGTGCCGTTCGTGAAGGAGGTTTACGCGACGTTGAACCAGGTGGATCGCGATCTGTATGTGCGTCTGCTGACGTGCGAGGATCAGGACATGTTCGGCTGGTTCATGGAGCGCAGCGAGTCTGAAGATCCGGAATTGCAGCGCATGGTTCGCATGATTCTGGATCGTGTCCAGCCCAAGTAATACGTTCGAATGCCGCTGGCATGCCTCTGGGCAGTTGCTGGCGGCGTATCTGTTGGCCCAGGCGTTCGCCCTGGGTGCTTTGTTTCTTCTGTCGATTCCACTCTGGGCCAGTCTGCTCGGGGTTTTTGGCTGTCTGCTCCACGGGTTCTGGACATTGCCCCGACAGATTCTGCTGACTCACCGAACGGCTTTCTGCGGGTTGCGCCGCGACGCCGATGGCTGGCAGCTGTGGAATCAGGCGAAGGGCTGGCAAGCGGTGCAACTGCGCCCGGACAGTCTGGCGCTGCCACTGATCGTGGTGCTGCGCTTTCGTTTGCGCGGGGAATGGCGGGTTCGATCGGTTTGTGTGCCGCGAGACTCGCAGGTCGCCGATGTGCATCGACGCCTGCGCGTGCGGCTCAAGTTCAGCCGACGTAGGTGGGCGGCACCAGAATAGTGTCGAGTGCCTCGGGCAGCATGTCCGGATAGTCAAGGGTGTAATGCAGGCCGCGACTTTCCTTGCGTTCCATGGCAGAGCAGATCATCAGTTCGGCGACTTGCGCAAGATTGCGCAGCTCGATCAGGTCGCGGCTGACTTTATAGTTGCTGTAAAACTCGTCGATCTCGTCCAGCAGCAGGCGCACGCGATGTTGCGCCCGTTGCAGGCGCTTGTTGGTGCGCACGATGCCGACGTAGTCCCACATGAACCGGCGCAGTTCATCCCAGTTGTGCGCGATGATTACGTCTTCATCGGAGTCGGTCACCTGACTGGCGTCCCAGACGGGCAGGGCGCTTGGCGCATCGACATCGTCCAGTTGCGCGAGAATGTCCGCCGCCGCCGAACGGGCGTAGACGAAACATTCCAGCAGCGAATTGCTGGCCATGCGGTTGGCGCCGTGCAGGCCGGTGAAGCTGGTTTCGCCGATGGCATACAAGCCCGGCACGTCGGTGCGGCCGCTCTGGTCGACCATAACGCCGCCGCAGGTGTAATGCGCGGCGGGGACAACCGGGATTGGCTGTTTAGTGATGTCGATGCCGAAACCGAGGCAGCGCTCATAAACAGTCGGGAAGTGCGTCTTGATGAAATCTTCGGGCTTGTGGCTGATGTCGAGATAAACGCAGTCGATGCCCAGGCGCTTCATTTCATGGTCGATGGCGCGGGCAACGATATCGCGCGGGGCCAGTTCGGCGCGTTTGTCGAAGCGGTACATGAAGCGTTCGCCGTTTGGCAGCTTCAAGTGGGCGCCTTCGCCGCGCAGGGCTTCGGTAATAAGGAAGCTTTTCGCTTGCGGGTGATAGAGGCAGGTCGGGTGGAACTGATTGAATTCCAGGTTCGCCACGCGGCAGCCAGAGCGCCAGGCCATGGCAATGCCGTCGCCACAAGCGCCGTCCGGGTTGCTGGTATAGAGGTAGACCTTGGCCGCGCCACCCGAGGCGAGAATCACGAAGCGTGCGCCGTAGGTGTCGACTTCGCCGGTTTTGCGATTCAGCACGTAGGCGCCGAGGCAGCGATCGCCGTCCATGCCCAGGCGGCGTTCGGTGATCAGATCGACGGCAACCCGCTGTTCGAGCAGCTCAACGTTTGAGCGCTCCTTGGCTTGGGTCAGCAGGGTTTTGAAAATGGCCGCGCCAGTGGCATCGGCGGCGTGGATGATGCGCCGATGGCTGTGTCCGCCTTCGCGGGTCAGGTGGAATTCGAAACCGCCGTCTTCCGTGCCGGACTGTTCGTCGCGGGTGAACGGTACGCCTTGGTCGATCAACCATTGAATGGCTTCACGGCTGTGCTCGACGGTAAAGCGCACAGCGTCTTCGTGACACAGCCCGCCACCGGCGTTAAGGGTGTCGTCGACGTGGGATTCGACAGTATCGGTGTCGTCGAGAACGGCAGCGACGCCACCCTGGGCCCAGAAAGTGGAGCCGTTGGCGAGATCGCCTTTGCTTAAAACAGCAATGCGCAAATGACCCGGTAGGGTCAGCGCAAGACTCAAACCGGCAGCACCGCTGCCAATGACCAGAACATCATGTTGGAATTGTTGGCTCATTACAGGATTCCGCTCAAAGCGACCCGGGTCGGGGGTGGCGCAATTCGCCTGGATCGGCGAGTCAAGTCAGCCACACAGCCCACTAGTATATAGAGGGGTGGAGCGGCACAATAGCCGGGCCCATATGGCATTGTGAAACTACTGTGACGGGGAAAAGCGGGTGCTTCGTCGGAAGTTTTTTTCGGCTGCGGCGGGAAAAGACGACTGTATCGGCGCTGAAACAGTGTTTTTCTGCCCAGAGTTGCCCATTGTCGGGTCGGCACGGCTATAAATAATTGGAACTTTTGCCAAAGGCCCAAGATCAATAGACGGTGCCAGAAACAAGGGACAGTATCGGCTTCAGTGCGGAATCTGTGGTTGAGGTTCCTGCCGGCGAAACCGATAACAAGATTATTCGCGCAGCCGGTTTATCCCGCGCTGCGTTTTTCGTGCGTGCCAAATCAGAGCCCGCAGGAAACTTGCCTGGAGGGGGAGAACTTTTGCGAAAAGCCCGAGTCTATGTTTGCAAGTCTGGTCGTTTAGTTATGCAAGTCTCCTTCGGGCTTATCGAGGAGTGTTCATGCTAACCCAGGAAGAGGATCAGCAGCTGGTCGAGCGCGTTCAACGCGGCGACAAGCGAGCTTTCGATCTGTTGGTGCTGAAATATCAGCACAAGATTCTCGGGTTGATCGTGCGTTTCGTGCACGACACCCATGAAGCCCAGGACGTGGCTCAGGAAGCCTTTATCAAGGCGTATCGAGCACTTGGAAACTTTCGCGGCGACAGTGCGTTTTATACGTGGCTGTACCGTATTGCCATTAACACGGCGAAGAACTACCTGGTTTCTCGCGGCCGTCGGCCGCCGGATAGCGATGTAAGTTCAGAGGATGCAGAGTTCTACGATGGCGATCACGGCCTCAAGGATCTCGAATCACCAGAACGTGCACTGCTGCGGGATGAGATCGAAGGCACCGTCCATCGAACCATTCAGCAACTGCCAGAGGATTTGCGTACGGCGTTAACTTTACGTGAATTCGATGGTCTGAGTTACGAGGACATTGCGAGCGTCATGCAGTGTCCGGTGGGTACCGTGCGCTCCCGGATTTTCCGCGCTCGGGAGGCCATCGATAAAGCCCTGCAGCCGTTGTTGCAGGAAAACTGAGACAGCGGCGACAGCCAAGAGAGGAACGCCATGAGTCGTGAAGCCCTGCAGGAATCGCTGTCCGCAGTGATGGATAACGAAGCGGACGAACTGGAATTGCGTCGAGTGCTTAGCGCACTGGATGATGTTGATACCCGTGAGACCTGGGCTCGTTACCAGATCGCTCGGGCAGCCATGCACAAGGATCTGCTGCTGCCACGTCTGGACATCGCTGCGGCAGTATCTGCTGCACTGGAAGACGAAACGGCTCCGGCCAAAGTATCGCGTAGCCCATGGCGCAACCTCGGCCGTCTGGCTGTTGCAGCCTCGGTAACTGTTGCCGTTCTGGCCGGTGTTCGCCTGTACAACCAGGACGAAATCGCTGGTGTTGAACTGGCTCAGCAATCCAATCAGCCAACCCTGGCCACTCCACAGGTGAAAGGTCCGGCTGTTCTGGCAGGCTATAGTGAGAGTTCCGAAGCCACTGGCCCTATGGCCAACGGCGTACTGCAAGGTCAACCGGGCTGGCACGATCAGCGTCTGCCAGGTTACCTGCGTCAGCACGCTCAACAGGCTGCACTGAAAGGCACTGAAAGCGCGCTGCCATACGCACGTGCAGCAAGCCTGGAAAACCGTTAAGGAGGATCATGCGCGCCATACCTCTACTTTCGCTTCTGCTGAGTGGCTGGTTCATTGTTCCAGCCCACGCCGACGAGGCCCAGGACTGGTTGACCCGTCTGGGCCAGGCCGAGCAGCAGCAAAGCTTTCACGGCACCTTCGTTTACGAGCGTAACGGTAGTTTTTCTACCCATAACATCTGGCACCGCGTCCAGAATGGCCAGGTCCGCGAGCGTTTGCTTCAGCTCGACGGCTCGGCTCAGGAAGTCGTGCGCATTGATGGACATACTCAATGCGTCAGCGGCACCCTGATCGCCGGGCTGGGGGATTCTCCCAACTCTGCCGCTCGTGCTCTCGATCCGCAAAAGCTGAAGAACTGGTATGACCTTGCTGTCATCGGCAAGTCGCGCGTGGCCGGGCGGGACGCAGTGATCGTAGCGCTGACGCCCCGTGACCAGCATCGCTACGGTTTTGAACTGCATCTGGACAAGAAGACAGGCCTGCCATTGAAGTCGTTGCTGTTGAACGACAAGGGGCAGTTGCTTGAGCGCTTCCAGTTCACCAGCCTCAACACTGACGACGTGCCGTCGGACAAAGATCTGCAAGCAGACGCCGACTGCAAGGCCATTGCGCTGGACAGTGACAAGGCCTCTGCGGTCAAAACCGCTCAGGTCTGGCACTCGGAGTGGCTGCCGCCAGGGTTCGAATTGACCAGCAGTAATTCGCACAAAGATCCGGAAACCAAGACTCAGGTCAGCAGCTTGCTGTATGACGACGGTCTGGCGCGTTTCTCGGTATTCCTTGAGCCGTTGAACGGTGCGACTGTTACCGACACCCGCACGCAGTTGGGTCCTACGGTTGCTGTTTCTCGTCGCCTGACAACGCCTGAAGGCGAGATGATGGTGACGGTGGTCGGGGAGATTCCAATCGGCACCGCCGAACGAATTGCTCTGTCAATGCGTAATACTGATGGCGCTGCAACCAGCAAGCAGTGAGCTGATTTCAGTCATTCCCACTCCGTCGTCGAGACGTAGAAATGTTTGCTGAGCATTTTCATTTGCAAATCACTTGAAAGTTTTTTATAGGTCAGAGCCTCACGGCTCTGGCCTTGTTTGTTGTTGCCGGAACAAAAATGCCGGTCTGTGGTTTCCGGTGTTCCTTGCTCCATATCGCTTAACCCTGCTCGTCGTAACGGGAGCTGTATGTCGATACCTAGCTTGAAGTCTTATTTCTCCATTCTCGCCACCGTGCTGGTGCTCGGTCAGGCGATCCCTGCTGCGCAAGCAGCCGATCTGCCTGATTTCACCCAATTGGTCGAACAAGCGTCGCCTGCGGTAGTGAACATCAGTACCACGCAGAAACTGCCGGATCGCAAAGTGAACCAGCAGATGCCGGATCTGGAAGGCTTGCCGCCGATGTTGCGCGAGTTCTTCGAACGCGGCATGCCGCCTCAGCAGCGTTCGCCGGGCGGTGGTGGCCGTCAGCGTGAAGCGCAGTCGCTGGGTTCGGGCTTCATCATTTCCTCGGATGGCTACATCCTGACCAATAACCATGTGATCGCCGATGCCGATGAAATCCTCGTGCGTCTGGCCGATCGCAGCGAAATGAAAGCCAAGCTGATCGGCACCGACCCGCGCTCCGACGTGGCCCTGCTGAAAATCGAAGGCAAAGACCTGCCAGTGCTCAAACTGGGTAAATCCCAGGACCTGAAAGCCGGCCAGTGGGTTGTCGCGATCGGCTCGCCATTCGGCTTTGACCATACCGTGACCCAAGGCATCGTCAGCGCCGTCGGTCGTAGCCTGCCGAACGAAAACTATGTGCCGTTCATCCAGACCGACGTGCCGATCAACCCGGGTAACTCCGGTGGCCCGCTGTTCAACCTGAACGGTGAAGTGGTCGGGATCAACTCGCAGATCTACACCCGTTCCGGAGGCTTCATGGGCGTGTCGTTCGCCATCCCGATCGATGTGGCGATGGACGTTTCCAATCAGCTCAAGAGCGGTGGCAAGGTCAGCCGTGGCTGGCTGGGCGTGGTCATCCAGGAAGTGAACAAGGATCTGGCCGAGTCGTTCGGTCTGGACAAACCGGCCGGTGCGCTGGTGGCACAAATCCAGGATGACGGCCCGGCAGCCAAGGGTGGCCTGCAAGTGGGTGATGTGATCCTGAGCATGAACGGCCAGCCGATCGTCATGTCCGCTGACCTGCCACATCTTGTCGGTGCGCTGAAGGCTGGCGCCAAGGCCAATCTGGAAGTGATTCGTGAAGGCAAGCGCAAGAACGTCGAACTGACTGTTGGCGCCATCCCGGACGAAGACAAAGAACTGGATGCACTGCCGAAGTCCGGCGCTGAAACCACCAGCAATCGTCTCGGTGTTGCCGTCGGCGAGTTGACCGCTGAGCAGAAGAAAACCTACGACCTCAAGGGTGGTGTGGTGATCAAAGAAGTGCAGGACGGTCCGGCTGCCCTGATCGGTCTGCAACCGGGTGATGTGATCACGCACCTGAACAACCAGGCCATCGGCTCCACCAAGGAGTTCGGCGAGATCGCCAAAGCGCTGCCGAAGAATCGCTCGGTATCGATGCGGGTTCTGCGTCAAGGTCGCGCCAGCTTCATCACCTTCAAACTGGCTGAATAAACCAGCGGCAAGGTAAAAAACAAACCGCCTCGAAAGAGGCGGTTTTTTGTGTCCGAAGGTTTTGTGTTACTGGGTAAAACTCAGCCCATCATGTCCTTGATCATGCGTTCTTGCTCCATCAGCTCGCGCTGGCGGGCATCGATGCGAGACGACAGCGGGAAGTTGTTACCCGCCTTGCGCTTGGCGAAGTCGAGCTGCTGGATCGCCTGACGGTAATCGCCAACCAACGCGAAGTATTCGGCGCGAGCCTGATGCAGGCCGATGATGTTGCCCGACAAGCCACGGGTTTCGGCGACCTGATACCAGACGTCCGGATCGTTCGGGCGCGACTTCAGCAAGCCTTCCAGTGCCTTCTCCGCATCGGCGGAGCGATTTTGCTTCAACAGCAAATCTACGCGCACCTGATTCAGCGGATAGTTGCCCGGATACTGCGTGAGCATCCGGTCGACACGCGACTGTGCGTCAGGCAGACGATTGTTGGTGATGTCCAGATCAACCTGCGCGAGATTGTAGATGATCTCGTTCGGCGACTTGGCCAGCAGCTGTTTCAGGTTCTCGCGCGCTTCATTCAACTGGCCCCCCTTTATCTGAGCGATTGCCAGACCGTAGCGGGCCACATCGTTTTGCGGGTTCTCATCCAGTTGTGCGCGGAAACGCTTGGCGCCCAGGCCTGGGGTTTCTTCGTAGATCAACTGCACGCGCGCACGTATCAATTGATAGCGCATGCTGTCTTCGATGCCGCCCGGTTTCGCCTGTTCGGCGCGGTTGCGGGTGTCGGCGATACGCGATTCGGTAACCGGGTGAGTCAGCAGGAATTCGGGTGGTTTTGCATCGAAACGGTACTGACGCATCAAGCGTTCGAACATGGTCGGCATCGAGCGCGGATCGTAGCCGGCCTTTTCCAGATTGAGGATGCCGATGCGGTCGGCTTCTTGTTCGTTCTGGCGCGAGAACGTGCGTTGTGCCTGTATAGCCGCCGCCTGGGTGCCGGCGATGGCCGCGATCCCGGCATCACCGCCACCCGCGGCGGCGATGACGATACCGGCCAGCAGCGCGGCCATCATCGGCACCTGCATGCGTTGCGAGGCTTCGACGCCGCGAGCAAAGTGGCGTTGCGACAAGTGAGCCAATTCGTGCGCCAATACCGAGGCGTATTCGCCCTCGGTCTGTGCGTTGAGGAACAAGCCGCCGTTGACCCCGACCACGCCGCCCGGCGCCGCGAAGGCGTTGAGCTGCGGGCTGTTGATCAGAATAAATTCGAGACGTCGGTCGGTTACCTGGCTGGTTTCCACCAGCTTGTACACGCTGGACTCGACGTAGTCCTTGAGCTGCGGATCATTGAGCTGTGAAACCTGGCTGCGCAACATCGCCAGCCACGCGCGGCCAAGCTGATATTCCTGTTGCGGTGAGACAATGGCAGAACTGGCGTCGCCGAGTGACGGCAGATCGTCGGCAAAGCCCGGTGAGGCGAGCAGGCAAGCGAGCGTCAGCAGGGTAGGGCGCAGAAAAGTCATGCACAAAGCCTTAGAAGACAAAGACCTTACTGTAGCCGGACACCGGGCTTGCGACCAGATATTCTAGGCAGCTCGACAGACCTGAACCGGAGTGACGCAATGACCGACGCTGTAGCCCATGACGTGGAACTGGACGCCAGTGGCCTGAATTGTCCGTTGCCGTTGCTCAAGGCAAAAATGGAACTCAACAAGCTCCAGAGTGGCGCTGTACTCAAGGTGATCGCCACCGATGCCGGCTCGCAACGTGACTTTCGCACCTTCGCTAAATTGGCCGGTCACACGTTGCTGCGCGAAGAAGACGACGCCGGCGTTTACCGTTACTGGTTGAAAAAAGCCTGAAAGCGACTGCGTAAAAGACCTAAGGATTATTGATGTTCAAAGTGTTACGCGACTGGATTCAGCGCTACTTCTCCGATGAAGAAGCCGTGGTGCTGGCGGTGCTGCTGATTCTCGCCTTCACCGCCGTGCTCACCCTCGGCGGCATGCTCGCGCCGGTGTTGGCTGGGATGGTGCTGGCGTACCTGATGCAGGGGCTGGTCGTCACCCTTGAGCGCTTGCGCGTGCCGGGTGGTGCGGCGGTGGGTCTGGTGTTTGCGCTGTTCATGGGCGTGTTGCTGCTGTTCATCGTCGTGGTATTGCCGCTGCTTTGGCACCAATTGATCACGCTGTTCAACGAGCTGCCGGGCATGCTCGCCAAGTGGCAATCGTTGCTTTTATTGTTACCGGAGCGTTATCCGCACCTGGTCTCCGACGAGCAAGTGTTGCAGGCCATCGAGGCGGCGCGTGGCGAGATCGGCAAGTTCGGTCAGTGGGCGCTGACCTTTTCGCTGTCGAGCCTGCCGCTGTTGGTCAACATCATGATCTACCTGGTGCTGGTGCCGATCCTGGTGTTTTTCTTCCTCAAGGATCGGGTGATGATCGGCGAATGGGTGCGCGGTTACCTGCCGCGTGAGCGTGCGCTGATTACCCGGGTCGCGCAGGAAATGAACCGTCAGATCGCCAATTACATCCGCGGCAAGGTCATCGAGATCGTCATTTGTGGCGGCGTGACTTACGTCGCGTTCGTCGCCCTCGGGCTCAACTATGCGGCGCTGCTGGCGTTATTGGTGGGGGTTTCGGTGGTGGTGCCGTATGTCGGTGCAGTGGTAGTGACCGTGCCGGTGCTGCTGATTGCGCTGTTCCAGTGGGGTTGGAGCGATCAGTTCATCTATTTGATGGCGGTCTACGGGATCATCCAGACACTGGATGGCAACGTGCTGGTGCCGTTACTGTTCTCGGAGGCGGTCAACTTGCACCCGGTGGCAATTATCTGCGCAGTGCTGTTGTTTGGCGGGTTGTGGGGGTTTTGGGGCGTGTTCTTTGCGATCCCGCTGGCGACGCTGTTCAAGGCGGTGCTGGATGCGTGGCCGCGCAAGGAGCCTGAAGTTTCGCCGCTGCTTTAGTGGTTGATCCGGATTGTTCGGTGCGGCTTAAGGCCTCATCGCTGGCAAGCCAGCTCCCACAGGGTTTTCGGTGCACACAAAACCTGTGGGAGCTGGCTTGCCAGCGATGGCGCCAGAGAAGACGCCAGAGAAACATCAGGCCTTGTTCAAATTCTGCGCAGCAGCCAGAACGGCATCCACATGCCCCGGCACTTTCACACCGCGCCATTCCTGACGCAGCACGCCGTCCTTATCAATCAGGAAGGTGCTGCGATCAACGCCCAGGTATTCCTTGCCGTACAGCTTCTTCAACTTGATCACGTCGAACAACTGGCAAACCGCCTCGTCCTTGTCGCTGATCAACTCGAACGGAAACTCCTGCTTGCACTTGAAGTTCTCGTGGGACTTCAAGCTGTCGCGGGAGATACCGAAGATTTCGGTGTTGGCAGTCTGGAACGCCGCGTACTGATCACGAAAGCCCTGGCCTTCGGTAGTGCAGCCCGGCGTGCTGTCCTTCGGGTAGAAGTAGATCACCACTTGCTTGCCCTTCAGGGCAGACAGGCTGACGATTTGCCCGCTGGTGGCAGGTGCTTCGAAATCGGCAACCGGTTGGTCGATGACAACGGCCATGAAAGCTTCCTTACATTGGGTTCTGTGGGCGCCAAGGCTCGATCAGCGCGTCCAGATTCATCGCATCAGAGAAGTCGAGGAACTGGTCGCGCAGCCAACTGATCTGGGTGCCGGCCGGCAGGGTCACGGTGAACGTGGCGTTGAGCATGGTGCCGCCGGTCTGTGGCGCCTGATACGTGTCGCAGGTCAGGTTTTCCAGCTCGACGTTGTGGTCCATGAAGAACTGGCACAGTTCATTGATGATGTCCGGGCGATACGCCGAACTCACATAAGCCACGTACGGCAGGGCCTGCGGACGATTTTCCAGCGGCGCGCTGCGCACTACGTTAACGGTGAAGGCGTGTTTTTTGGACAGGCTCGGCAAGCTGCCTTCCAGGCGAGCGAGGGCGTCCCAGCTGCCGGAGACCTCAAGGATCAGCGCACTGCATTCGCCGTGGCGAGTCAGGCGCGAAGTAACCACGGCGCAGCGATTTTCATGGCTGGCGCGGCACAGGACGTTAGTCAGCTCCATGGGGTTGGCGCCGAGGGCACTGATGACAAGGAATTGTTCGCGAACTGTGGGGGTGGACATGCAGCATTCCTAAAGCGATGAGCGGTCGGTAGGTTACGGACGTTTGCCGCCGGGAGTGCCTGTTATGGCTATCCTTGCAGAGAGGCCCGGCAAGCGCTCGCGGCTCGCTCCACTATAGCGGGAGCGCGTCGATGCGACGCAGGAACGGGGTCTGGGAGGCCGTAAAGGGAGGCTGGAACCCGGCATACAAGCTGATCAGTACCGATCAAAGTCTGAAGGGTAGCGAAAAGCGGCGCCAAGGGGAATGGCGGCAGCGCAGTACTTCGCTTGTGCAAGCATCTTGGCGCCAGTACCATTACCGCTCTCTTTTTCCGGCAGGAGCGGTTTCATGATTGCGGGCAGTATGGTGGCACTGGTCACTCCCATGGATGCACAAGGGCGTCTTGACTGGGACAGCCTCAGCAAACTCGTGGACTTCCATCTCAAGAACGGCACCCATGCCATTGTCGCGGTCGGTACTACCGGCGAGTCGGCAACCCTTGATGTAGAAGAACACATCGCCGTCATCAAAGCCGTGGTCAAACAGGTTGCCGGGCGCATCCCGGTCATCGCCGGCACTGGCGCCAACTCGACCCGCGAAGCCGTCGAGCTGACCCGCAACGCCAAAGAAGCCGGCGCCGATGCCTGCCTGCTGGTCGTTCCGTACTACAACAAGCCGACTCAGGAAGGTCTGTACCAGCACTTCAAGCACATCGCTGAATCGGTCGACATTCCACAGATTCTCTACAACGTTCCGGGCCGCACCTCTTGCGACATGCAGGCCGAGACCGTGATTCGCCTGTCTACCGTGCCGAACATCATCGGTATCAAGGAAGCCACTGGCGACCTGAAGCGCGCCAAAGCGATCATCGATGGTGTGAGCAAGGATTTCATCGTGTTGTCCGGCGATGATCCGACCGCCGTTGAACTGATCCTGCTCGGCGGCAAAGGCAACATCTCCGTGACCGCCAACGTCGCTCCGCGCGAAATGGCCGACCTGTGCGAGGCCGCTCTCAAGGGCGACGCCGACACCGCACGGGCAATCAACGAAAAACTGATGCCACTGCACAAAGACCTGTTCATCGAAGCCAACCCGATTCCGGTGAAGTGGGCTCTGGTTGAAATGGGCCTGATGCACGAAGGCATCCGCTTGCCGCTGACCTGGCTGAGCACACCTTGTCATGAAACGCTGCGCTCGGCCCTGCGCCAGTGCAGCGTCCTGGTTTAATTGAGGAAGTACAACGCATGAAGCGAATGGCCGGACTTTCCGCACTTGCCTTGATTATCTCCAGCACCAGTGGCTGCGGATGGGTCTGGGGCCCGGAAGGTTATTTCCGTGACCGTGGTAGCGATTACCTGGAAGCGCAACAGACTGCACCGATGCAACTGCCACCGGATGTCAACACTTCCAAGCGTCTGGATCCGCTGCTGCCGATCCCGCGTAACGTCGCTGATGACACCGCCAAGGGCGAATACATTGTGCCGCGTCCTCAGCCGCTGTCGGCCGTTGCCGATGCCAGCGATTACTCGCTGCAAAAGAGCGGTGATTCGCGTTGGGTCGTGGCCCAGCATCCACCGGCCGAAGTCTGGCCAGTGGCGGTGCAGTTCTTCCAGGACAACGGTTTCCGTCTGGACGAACAGCGCCCGCAGACCGGTGAATTCACCACCACCTGGCAGCATTCCGACGAACTGTCCGCGTCCATGGCCAAGCGCCTGAGCGCAGCCGGTATCGCCAGCGACAGCGAAACCCGCGTGCGTGTGCGTATCGAGCCAGGCGTGCAGCGCAACACCAGTGAAATCTACGTGGTCAGCGCCGAGCGTCCTGCCGGCAGCACCGCCGATGTCGATTTCACCAACCGTTCGGTCAACACTGGCCTGGACGCAGCGCTGGTCGACGACATGCTCGCGAGCATGAGCCGGATCTCCGAGAAGGGCGGTTCGGTGTCGATGTTGGCTTCGCGTGATTTCGATACGCCGAGCCGTGTCAGCCTCAGCGAAGACGGCAGCGGTAACCCGGTGTTGAACGTTGGTACCGATCTGGATCGTGCCTGGTCAAGCGTTGGCCGTGCACTGGAACAAGGCGAATGGCGCGTTGAAGACATCAACCGCAGCCTCGGCCTGTACTACATCAACCTGGCCGAAAAAGCCGAGAAGAAAGACGACAAGCCTGGTTTCTTCAGCAGCCTGTTCGGCAGTGCGCCGACCAAGGAAGAAGTTGAATCCCGTGCCGAGCGTTATCAGGTTCGCCTGAGCAAGGTTGGCGAGAACATTCAGGTGACCGTCGAGAAAAACATCAACACCGTCGCGCCGGCTGAAGTGGCGCGCAAAGTGCTGAGCGTGATTCAGGACAACCTGGGCTGATCAACCATGCGTTTTGCCGTTCTCGGCAGCGGTAGCCAAGGGAACGGCACGCTGATCGCCAGTGCTGATACGTATGTGCTGGTGGATTGTGGTTTTTCCCTGCGGGAAACCGAAAAACGCCTGTTGCGCCTGGGTGTGAACCCGGCGCAATTGAGCGCGATACTCGTAACCCACGAACATGCCGACCACGTGCATGGCGTGGGTTTACTGTCTCGGCGCTACAATCTACCGGTCTACCTCAGTCGCGGCACCCTGCGCGGGATGCGCAAACCGATAGAACCCGCAGGCTTTCTGGCCGGCGGCGAGCAACTGCAGATCGGTGCTCTGAACGTCGGGGTCATTGCCGTGGCCCATGATGCGCAGGAACCGACTCAGTATGTCTTCAGTGATCAAGAGCAGCGGCGCTTCGGCCTGCTGACCGACCTGGGTTCTTACTGCGAGCGGGTGCTGGACGGTTATCGGGATCTCGATGCGTTGATGATCGAGTCCAACCATTGTCGCGACATGCTGGCCCGTGGGCACTACCCGTACTTTCTCAAGCAAAGGGTGGGCGGCGAGCTGGGACATTTGAACAACCACCAGGCGGCATTCCTGGTGTCCGAGTTGGGCTGGCAGGGCTTGCAACACCTTGTCCTGGCTCATCTGAGCAGCAAGAACAACCTGCCGCAGCTGGCCCGGCAATGTTTTGTCGACACCCTCGGGTGCGACCCGGACTGGCTGCAACTGGCCGATCAAGATTCAGGGCTCGACTGGCGCCACATCGCCTAGCCCACCTACTTAGCAAGCGGAGCCCATCATGGAAAAACGTGAAGAACTCTACCGCGGCAAAGCCAAATCGGTTTACAAGACCGACGACGCTGACCGCTTGATCCTGCTGTTTCGCAACGACACCTCGGCGTTCGACGGCAAGCGCATCGAGCAGCTCGACCGCAAAGGCATGGTCAACAACAAGTTCAACGCCTTCATCATGCAGAAACTCGAAGCGGCCGGCATTCCGACCCAATTCGACAAACTGCTGGCCGACAACGAAGTCCTGGTGAAGAAACTCGACATGATCCCGGTCGAGTGCGTCGTGCGTAACTACGCCGCCGGCAGCCTGGTCAAGCGTCTGGGCGTCGAAGAAGGCCTGAAGCTCAACCCTTACACCTTCGAGCTGTTCCTCAAGGACGACGCCAAGGGCGACCCGTTCATCAACGAATCCCACGTTGTGGCATTCGGTTGGGGCACTGCCGAGCAACTGGTTCGCATGAAAGAACTGTCGCTCAAGGTCAACGAAGTGCTGACCAAACTGTTCGACGACGCCGGTCTGCTGCTGGTCGACTTTAAGCTTGAATTCGGCGTGTTCAGCGACGGCTCCATCGTCCTCGGTGACGAGTTCAGCCCGGACGGCTGCCGTCTGTGGGACAAGGACACCAAGAAGAAAATGGACAAAGACCGCTTCCGTCAGGGCCTCGGTGACGTCATCGAAGCCTACGAAGAAGTCGCCAATCGTCTGGGTGTACCGCTTTAATCGACGCAAGCATCTGATAGCACGAAGAAATTTTCGAAAGAGGGTTTGCTTTCGGTAAAAGTGTTGTTATGATGCGCGCCGTTGGAGAGATGCCAGAGTGGCCGAATGGGACGGATTCGAAATCCGTTGTACCTTCACCGGTACCTAGGGTTCGAATCCCTATCTCTCCGCCATTACATAGAAAAAGCCCCGTAGCTGAGAAGCTGCGGGGCTTTTTTGTTGGCGTTGCATCAACGAGAAAACATGAAAAAGCCCCACAGGCCAAAACCTGTGGGGCTTTTGCATTTCTGCGGGATTACATCACCCCGCACCTCCAGCCAATCAAGGCTGCGAGTGGCCCAACTTGCGCTTGATCAGTTCATACACATCCTTATGCGTCGAGTTGTGCAGCGTCTTGTCCTTGCAGGCCGAGCTGAGGAAGGTTTTCACTTCTTCCTTGGCGTGCGGGTAGAGGCTGGCGACGTAGTCGGCTTCGTGTGTTTGTGTGCAGTTGAAGTGCATGTCGTCTTTTGCTTTGTCTCTGGCCATGTTTGCGGCTCCTTTTGAGTTTGAATGATCGGGAGAAAACAGGGCCGGATGGCCCCCTGCGTTGCTGAGCGTAGGGGGGCAAATTGAGCCCGCCAGTCATTCGGTCAAAAAAGGAAGGGGCTGTAGGACGCAGCCTTTTATCGACTCACGCGGTTAAATTTCCTTGACCGGTGTTTCGCCATGCACCGCTTTGATCAACCCGATCACATGCAGACAATCCGCCTTGTTCACATACGACTCGCCACTGGCAATGGTCTCGTGGTTGCCTGCGCGCAGTCTCCAGCGCCATTGCCCTTTACCGGTGCTCGAGGTGCCTCTGGATTGCCTGTAAATCTCGAAATACATTCAGTTCGCTCCATGCGATGGGTGTGTGCGACAGCCTGTGTGGCGCATCGACGCAAGCCTAGCGCAGGCGGGTTTTTTGGCTATCGAGGATTTGTTTCCAATCGTTCGCGAATGTTTCCGAGAACCGCGAGCCAGAGCGCAGGAATAGGCCTCTGGATTGGCCAATATGACGCCCTCTGACCCTTGCAACAGCGACGACGCTACTGCTTAATACGGGACGGCTCATGGCGTCGAAAATCAGTCGGCGACCGACAAACACTATAAAAAGAGCACTCCTTTGACTGAGCACGGAACGCAACAGGCCGGGCAGGTGACGTTATCGTTGGTGGTCCCCGTTTTTAACGAAGAGGACAGCCTTGACACGTTTCTGCAGCGCATCAATGAAGTCTTTCAGACGCAAGCGTTGATCGATCTTGAGCTGGTGTTCATCAATGACGGCAGCACGGATGCCACGCTTGAGCGCTTGCTTGAGCGGCAACGGCACGATCCCCGTCTGCGCATCGTCGACCTGAGTCGCAATTTCGGTAAGGAGGCGGCGTTGTCCGCCGGGTTGCAGATGGCGACCGGGCAGATCGTAGTGCCGATTGATGCGGACCTGCAGGACCCGCCGGAAATCATTTTGCTGATGATCGAACGCTGGCGCGAAGGCTATGAGGTCGTGCTCGGTCACCGCATCAGCCGTCGTAGTGACACTTGGGCCAAGCAGACCTCGGCGCACTGGTTCTATCGCCTGCATAACAAAATTGCCGAGCAACCGTTACCCGAGAACGTCGGCGATTTTCGCCTGATGGATCGCTGTGTGGTCGATGCCTTGCTGACGTTGCCCGAATCCCGGCGCTTCATGAAAGGCCTGTTCGCCTGGGTCGGTTTTCGCACCACTCACGTCGATTACGAGCGCCCGGAGCGCGTGGCCGGGCAGAGCAAGTTCAACGGCTGGCGGCTGTGGAACTTCGCCCTCGAAGGCATTACCAGTTTCAGCACCGAACCGCTGCGGATCTGGACCTACGTCGGGGCGCTGGTGTCGCTGGTGTCATTTGCCTTCGCCATTTTCATCGTTGTGCGCACATTGATCCACGGTATCGACATGCCCGGTTATGCCTCGTTGATGGTGGCCGTGACCTTCCTTGGTGGCCTGCAACTGATCGGCATCGGCGTGCTCGGCGAATACCTGGGCCGCACCTATATCGAATCCAAACGCCGGCCGGTTTATCTGGTGCGTCGCGTCTACGACCCCAAGGATTGACCCATGGATCTGAAGGAAACCGACATCCTCGGCGATAGCATCAACGAGCATTGGTATTACTGCGCCAAAGCCGCCGCCACCAGGCGTTTGCTGGGGGATGCACCGATTGAACGGATCCTCGATGTGGGCGCGGGGTCAGGGTTTTTTTCCCATCATTTGCTCACGCATACCGATGCCCGGGAAGCGTGGTGCGTGGACATCAGCTATGCCGCCGACTCCAGCGCAACCACCGCCGGCAAACCGGTGCATTACCGTCGCGGTGTCGACACCCTCGATGCCGATCTGGTGCTGTTGATGGACGTGCTCGAGCATGTCGACGACGACCTCGGCCTGCTCAAGATGTATGTCGATAAAGTACCGTCGGGCAGCCGCTTTCTGATGACCGTGCCGGCGTTCCAGTTCATGTGGAGCGGTCACGATGACTTTCTCGAACACAAGCGCCGCTACACCCTGGCACAGTTCGAGACACTGGCCCGCGATGCCGGTTTGACGGTGCAGCGTGGCGCCTATTATTTCGGCGCGGTGTTCCCGATTGCGGCGGCGTTGCGCTTGTTGCCGCAAGGTGCGCAAGACCAACCGCCGCGCTCGCAACTCAAGCGTCATCACCCGCTGGTCAACACGGTGCTGAAGACCCTTTGTCGCCTTGAGCTGCCGTTGATGGGCATCAATCGTCTGGCCGGTTTGAGCGTTTTTGTATTGGCGCAGAAGCCGTGACCTCAGCGCAAAAAACGGCGTTGATCCAACGCGGTTTGCGCTTTGCCCTGACCGGATTGTTCGTGACGGCGTTGCATGCGCTGGTAGCCATTGCGTTCATCAATTTCATCAGTCCGTTACCACCCCTCGCCAATGGCGTGGCATTCGCCGTGGCGACGGTGGTGTCGTATGTGATCAACACCACCTGGAGTTTCTCGGCGCGATTGCAGGGCAGAACCCTGCTGCGGTTTCTGCTGGTGTCGGTCTGTGGGTTTCTGTTGGCGATGTTCGTCGCCTGGGCCGCGCAAATGGCCGGGCTCCACTATTTGCTGGGCATCGTCGCCGTGGCGTTGACGATTCCGGCATTCACTTTTGTGCTGCATAACTTCTGGACGTATCGATGAGGGATTTGAACAAGCATCCGGCCCTCGCGCTGCTGCCATTGCTGCTGGGAGTCCTCGCTTTTTTTCTGGTGATCGGCCCGCGCGCGCTGGATCCGCAGAACATTGCCTGGTTGAAGGACGGCGACCCGGCGACGCATTACCTGGGCTGGTTGTATTTCCGGCATGCCCCTTGGACGTTTCCGCTCGGGCTCAACCCGTCTTATGGGCTGGAGCTGGGCAGTGCGATCATTTTTTCTGACTCCAATCCACTGCTGGCACTGCTGTTCAAACCGTTCAACGGCTGGCTGCCGGAGACGTTCCAGTATTTCGGATTCTGGCTGCTGCTCTGTTTTGTTCTGCAAGCCTGGTTCGCCTGGAAGCTGCTCGGTCTCATCACCAACAACCCCGTGCTGCGGCTGTTAGGCGCCGGTTTATTGGTGTTTTCGCCGCCGATGTTTTTGCGCACGGGCGGACATCTCTCCCTTGCCGGACATTTCCTGATCCTCGCCGCCCTTTATCTGGCTCTGCACCCGGCGCTAGCACGGCGACGACTGGCATGGGGCGTGTTACTCGCCGCGACGGCGCTGGTGCACGCCTATCTGTTGGTCATGGTGGCATTGATTTGGGTGGCTGATCTGCTTGGGAAAATCATGATCGGTAAACTGACGCGCCGCTGGGGATTGGTCGAGTTTGTCAGTCTGTTCGCCCTGGTCAGTGTGTGTTGTTGGCAAGCGGGTTATTTCAGCATTGTCGATGGGGCGGGCGGTGGAGGTTTCGGTTGGTATCGGATGAATCTGGTATCCCTGTTCGACGCTGATGGGTGGTCTTACGTACTGCCTGGATTTGTGAAGGGCGGCGGGGACTACGAAGGCTTCAACTATTTGGGGCTCGGTGTTCTGCTGCTGGTGCCATTGGCGGGTATTGCCATTGTCCGAAGCAAGATCGGCGTCAAGGCGTTGCTCAGCCGTTGGCCATGGTTATTGCTGGCGATGATCGGGTTGACCGTATTTGCGCTGTCCAATCAAATCGGCCTGGGGGCACAAACGTTCAGCTACCCGTTACCGAAAGCCATCGAGGGACTGGCGAGCATTTTCCGGGCATCGGGTCGCATGTTCTGGCCGGTGTTCTATGCCATCGTGTTGCTGATTCTGTTTCTGGTGGTGCGCGGCTATCGACCGGTGATCGCCATGGGGCTGCTGGCGGTGGCGCTGACGGCGCAAGTCGTCGACAGCCACATCGCTTGGGCGGGTCTGAGAGCGGCAAAAATGGTGCCGCAAACTTCGGTTTGGGCCAGCCCGATGCAAAATCCGTTCTGGAACAACGCGGCCGCCTACTACAAGAATATTCGTGTGCTGAGCCCCAAAAACCAGACAGATCAGTGGCAGGTCATTGCCGATTTTGCCGCGACTCATGGCTTGAAGACCGACGCAGTTTATATGGGGCGCATGAGTCCCAAGGCGCTCGACAACGCCCAGCGTGATGCGCAACGCCGGCTGAGCACTGGGCGATACGAAGCTGACTCGCTGTACATTCTTGACGATGATTCGCTGGAACTGGCGATCAAAAATGTTCACAGCGATACCGATCTGCTGACCAGGGTTGACGACTTCGTCGTACTGGCGCCTGGCTGGAAGCGCTGCGCTCAATGCCTGGCGATGGTCGATGAGGGGCATGCGATGTCACTGGTGCCCCTGAGCCAGCCGGGGTTGGTGCAGGCGTTCAATCGCAAGAGCCGTCAGTTGGTCAAAGGTTGGGCTGCTCCGGAAACCTGGGGCACCTGGAGTGAGGGCCAGGACGCGGAAATTGCGCTGCGTGTAGCGCCGGGCACCACCTCGATCGTGATCGACGTTCTGGCTTTCGTCATGCCCCCCAAGCTGACTCAGCGGGTCATCGTCAGTATCAATGGGGTTGAAGCCTTGTCGACACGTCTGACGCAGGTTCAGGGCAATTTGCTGGAAATCCCGCTGAGCGCGGCGATCCGGGAAACATTGGTGGAGGGGCGGGTTTTGAATATCCAGTTGCATTTGCCCGACGCTACCAGCCCCAGAAACCTGGGATTGAACGATGATGCGCGGCTGATGGGTTTGGGGTTGAAGTCACTGACCGTTCGCTGAATCCTCTGTCGGCGGCGCAAAGGTTTATGGACGCCGGGCCCCGTGCGTTTCTACACTGCCGGTATTCCGGGGGCAGGGGGCAATGGATGAACCGCAATGAACTACGCAAGGCCGACATCAACCTGATGGTGGTGTTCGAGACCTTGATGCTCGAACGCAACGTGACCCGGGCGGCCGAGAAGTTGTTTCTCGGTCAGCCGACCATCAGCTCGGCGCTCAACCGCTTGCGCACGATGCTCAACGATCCGCTGTTCATCCGCGTCGGCCACCGCATGGAGCCGACCGCCCGCGCCGAAGATATCTTCCGTCATCTCAAGCCGGCGCTCGATTCGCTGTCGGTGGCGCTGAGCCTGACCCGCGATTTCGATCCAGCCGTGAGCACCATGACTTTTCGCATCGGTCTGTCCGATGACGTCGAGTTCGGCCTGCTGCCGCCGCTGTTGCGTGCTCTGCGCCAGGAAGCGCCGAATGTGGTGTTTGTGGTGCAACACGTCGATTACTGGCGCATCCCCGACTTGCTGGCGGCGGGCGACATTACCGTCGGCATCAGCCAGACCCGTGGCCTGCCGGCCAATGCCAAGCGCAAACTGTTGCGGCACATTCAGCCGAGCATCCTGCGTGCCGATGCTTCTGACACACCGCTGACCCTCGATGAATATTGCGCGCGGCCGCACGTGCTGGTCTCACACACGGCCAACGTCAGCGGTTTCGCTGACGAGTGGCTGGCGGAACTCGGCCGCACGCGCCAAGTGGTGCTGTCGGTACCGCAATACAGTGCGTTGCCGGCATTGCTCGCCGGCACCGACCTGATTGCCAGCCTGCCGGATTACACCGCGGCCGCCATGGCCACCTCCGGGTTGCTGTTCAAGGAGCCGTTCCCGTTCAAGACGCCGACGCTCGATCTGTCGATGGTCTGGCTCAGCCATGTCGACAGCGATCCGGCAGAGCGCTGGTTGCGCTCCAGGCTGGAGCAATTCATGAGCGAACGGCCACTCAACCCCCTGTAGGAGCTGCGGCACGCTGCGATCTTTTGATTTTCAAATCTCGAGATCAAAAGATCGCAGCCTCGTTTCACTCGACAGCTCCTGCAGGGGTTGGTGATGGGGCGCATGTGCTATATGTACGACCTTTCTGCCAACTGACTGGGGACTTGCAATGCCACATCTGCACATGGAATACACCGCCAACCTGCCGCAATTGAACGCTGACGTCGCGTTGATCCGGCTCAACAACACCCTGGTGGGGTCCGGTCAGTTTGCAGCGGAGTTCGATATCAAGAGCCGTGCGGTGAAGGTCGAGACCTTCAAGGTCGGCACTGCCATGAGCGAGCGCGCTTTTGTCTACGTGAAGCTGGCGCTGCTCAGCGGCCGTTCGCCCGAGATCAAAAAGCAGCTGTCGCAAAGTCTGTTGGCCGTGCTGCAGGACCTCTGCGAATGGCCGGCCGGGGTCGAAGTGCAGTTGTGTGTCGAGCTGGTCGACATTGATCGCGAGTCCTACAGCAAAACCGCCATCGGCGCGTAGGAATCAGACTGCCTCCAGTTCGCCGCACACTTTGATCACCTGCTCGCGCAGCCAGACGTTGGCGCTGTCCTGGTCGACGTTCTGGCTCCACTGCATGTCGAGGGTGAAGCCCGGCAAGCCGTTTGGCGCCTCGCAGTGATTGAACACCGCCTCATTGGTCAGCAAACGCTGAATGCGCCGGGGCAGGGTGAGTATGAAGTCAGTGCCGGTGATCATCTTCAACGCTGCGCTGTAACTGTTCGAACGTGCCACGATCTGACGTTTCTGCGCCTGTCGCGCCAGCCAGCCGTCGACCATGTTGGTGGTCGACGTCCACGGCGTCGGGAACACATGCCGACGTTCGGTAAAGGCTTGCAGACTCAGACGCGGCTCCAGTGGCGTGGCGCGTTTGTCGAAGACGCAGACCAGATCATCTTCAAGCAGCATCCGCGATTTCAAGTCGGTGTGATGACGGTGGAAGTTGGGACCGAAACTGATCACCAAGTCGAGTGTGCCGTCGCGCAACTCATCCGCCGGCACATCGGTTTCAAACTTGTGCATGTTGACCATCACCGGCAAATCATCGAAGTCGAAGCGCTTCAACAGGCGCGGCAGGATCAATTGCTCGAAGTATTCCGGGGCGCAGATATTGAAGGTGACCGCTTGTTGGGTCGGGTCGAACACCGGGGCACCGGCGTGACACAAATTGATGCTTTCGAGGATCTTCTGCACATGGCCGTACATGCTGCTGGCCTTGTAGGTCGGGCGCATGCCGGTGCGGGTATTGATGAACAGTTCGTCTTCGAAACTGGTGCGCAGTTTTTTCAGGCAGTAACTGACCGTGGACTGACTGACACACAGCGTTTCCGACACATCGGTGACGCTGCTCTGCTCATACACGGCGATAAACACCATGAGATCCTGCATGTCGAGCTTTCGAAGCAAGTTACTGTTCAGCATCCATTCCGTCCCGCTGTGCTCCTTGCGCTGAATCCGCGCAAACGTGTGCGAACGATCCTAGCGGAACGATGGTGCCAGGACAAAGCCTTGTAGGACGTTTCACGGACAGTTGTGGGACAGAAAGTTTTAGCAACACGACGTCATGCTTCAAACCGCGAAAAGATGGCCAGAAGCCTTTAGCCCGATCAGGAAAAATGCCGCGCGTAGTGCCGTGGATCGAAGCGCGACACCATTAGCAGCATCACCACCATGACGGCAGTCAACGACCACCACGCCCACTCGAAGCTGCCCAATTGATCGCGGATCATACCCGCCATCAGCGGCGAGAGGCCGGCAATCAGATAGCCAATGCCCTGCACGAACGCCGTCAGGCCGCCCGCACGTTGCGGGTTGTCGAGGTGATCGAGCGAGACAATCAGGCTCATCGGGAACAACCCGCCGATGCCCAGGCCCAGCAGACACGGCCAAAGCAGGCTGAGGTGCTGCGGGCTGAGGATCAACCCACAGAAGCCGGCAATGATTAGCCCGAGCAGGGCCATCAGCACCCCGCGCCGGTCGCGGCGGCGATTGGCGATGGCGGGCACCACCAAACCGGAAATTACCTCCATGGCCGTCAGAAAACCTAACAGCAGGCCGGCGTTTTGTTCGCTCCAGCCTTTTTCCACGTAGTACGGCGCCAACCATGCCAGCACGCAGGTGTAGGACGCCGTCCCCAAACCGAAGAACAGTGCGAGTAACCAGGCGCGGGAATTGCCGAAAAAGGATTCTTTTTTTGTTACCCGGGGCGTGGCGGGCGGCAGGTTGGCGCGCTGCGTCCAGCCGAACACCAGGGCCAGCAGTGCCAGTCCGGCCCAGATGGCCAGGCCCACACGCCAACTGCCGGCTTGCATCATCACCAAGGGTGCGAACGAGGCTGCAATCGCTGCGCCGCCCATGATCGAGGTGACATACAAGCCCATGCACAGCGCCACGTTGTCGGCGAAACGCGATTTGATCAGCGCCGGCATCAACGCCTGAATCAGCGCGATGCCCACACCCGCCAGCACAGCGCTGGCAATCAATTGCGCAGCAGAGTCGACAAACAACCGCGCCAACGTTGCCAGACCAATGATCAGCAGCGACAGCAGCACCGTGCGCTGTTCGCCCAGACGCTGACTGATGCCGATAGCGAAAAACATCGCCAGTCCCATCGCCATGACCGGCAGCATGGTCAGCAGCGAGGCGAGGCTGAAGCTCAATGGAATATCGCCGCGAATTGCCGAGAGCAATGGCCCGATGGCCGCCATCGACGGTCGCAGATTCAGCGCGACTAACACAATGGCGAGCATCAGCCAGACGGTGGAGCGAGAGGTGGTGCGCACGTTTTCCATCATCAAACCTTTGATACCTGAGGTCGAGGATTAGGCGCGCGACCCGCAGAGCCAGGCAAACCAGAAAATCCACGCCCGTGCCTAAAAATCAAATACCCCGCCCCTGTAGGAGCTGCCGAAGGCTGCGATCTTTTGATCTGGCTGTTAAAAAACAAAAATCAAAAGATCGCAGCCTTCGGCATCTCCTACACGGTTAAGTTTTTGCTGAATAATTCGGCGCCAACTAATCGTTGGCGTCTTTTTCACAAAAAATTGATGGTTGCCTGCCTAAAGTTTGTCATGCCTTGGTTAATGAATTTTTCACAATTAACCCGTGGCCAGTCTTTTCAGGAATAGCCCACCTTTATGTTGAAGTTAAAAGCCGTGCGCCCGGAATGGGTGACGTTGATTGCCAGCGCCTTTCTTTTGATCGGCTGCAACTTTGTCCTCTGGCAGCATCTGTTCGAGATCACTGCCGCCGATGGCAAGGGCATCGCCATGCGCGTGGCTTTCGGGCTGATGATCCTGGCGGCATTCAACATCGTACTGACCCTTCTGGCCTTTCGTCCGCTGCTCAAGCCGCTGTTGACCCTGATCTTTCTGATCAGCGCCGGCGTGGCGTATTTCATGAGTCAATATGGCGTCATGATCGATGCCGGGATGTTCCGTAACTTTGCCGAGACCAATGCAACAGAAGTGCGTGATCTGCTCTCGTTGAAGTTGTTTGTTTATATGTTGTTGCTCGGTGTTTTACCGTCGTGGTTATTGTGGAAAGTGCCGGTCAATTATCGTCGCTGGCACCGTGAATTGATTAGCAAAGTTATTGTCAGTGTGGCCTCGGTAGCGGTTATTGGCGGGGTGGCATTGGCCAACTATCAGGGCTTGTCTTCGCTGTTTCGCAATCACCACGAAATTCGCTTGATGCTAGTGCCGAGCAACTACATCGGCGCGTCGGCCGGTTACCTGCGTGAGCAAGTGATCTCGGCGCAGCAACCGTTCATCAAGATCGGCGAAGACGCCCAGCGCAATCCCGACCTGAAACTTCAGCCGCGCAAATCCCTGACCGTGCTGGTGGTCGGTGAAAGCGCTCGTGCCGAGAACTTCGGTATTCTCGGGTATGACCGCGACACCACGCCGAAACTGGACAAGGAAGCCGGGCTGATCGCCTTTACCGATGTGCATTCCTGCGGTACGGAAACCGCGGTTTCGGTGCCGTGCATGTTCTCCAACATGGGCCGCAAGGACTACGACGCGAGCAAGGCGAAGAATGAAGAGGGCTTGCTCGATGTGCTCCAGCGTGCCGGTATCGATGTGATCTGGCGTGATAACCAGTCCGGCTGCAAAGGTACTTGCGATCGGGTCACGCTGCAGGACGTCAGTAACTTGAAAGACCCGGCGTTGTGCGCCAACAGCGAATGCCGCGACGAAATCCTGTTGCAGGGTTTGCAGAGCTTTATCGACCATCTGGACAAAGACACCGTGCTGGTGCTGCACCAGATGGGCAGCCACGGCCCGGAATACTTCAAGCGTTATCCAAAGGAGTACGAGCACTTCACCCCAGTCTGTGAAAGTAACGCACTGAACAATTGCAGCCGCGAAAGTATCGTCAACGGCTACGACAACACCCTGGTGTATACCGACCATGTGCTGTCGAGCCTGATCGATGTATTGCGCAGCAATCAGGACAAAGTCGATACCGCGATGTTGTATCTGTCGGACCACGGCGAATCGTTGGGCGAGTACAACTTGTTCCTGCATGGCACGCCTTACATGCTGGCGCCGGAACAACAGAAGCATGTCGCGATGCTGGCGTGGTTCAGCGACAGTTATCAGAAGGCCTATTCGGTCGACACCCATTGCCTGCAGATGAGCCGCGACAAACCGCTGAGTCAGGACAACCTGTTCCACTCGATGCTTGGCCTGCTGGAAGTGAAGAGCTCGGTCTATCAGCCCGATCTGGACCTGTTCGCCGGGTGCCGCGGGTCAGTGATCGACGGCGTCCTGGCCAAAGACTGAACCCGCCCCCTGTAGGAGCTGCCGAAGGCTGCGATCTTTTGCTCTTGCCCTTAAAAACAGGATCAAAAGATCGCAGCCTGCGGCAGCGCCTACAGGTAATGGCTCTGCCTGCAACGCGTGTAAGACTATTCTTTCCCTTGGGCAGGACATTTCGTTACAGCTCTTGCCCTTCGCAGGCGCGTAAATCGCCGGTGGCGATATATACTGCGCGCCATTCTTCAAGGGAGAGCCGTGTGGCCATCGATATTCACTGGATTCGCGACAACGAAAGCCTCGCGCAGTTTTGCGCCGAGTGGCAGCAGCTGCCGTTCGTTGCCCTCGACACCGAATTCATGCGGGTCGACACCTTCTACCCGATTGCCGGTCTGTTACAGGTCGGCGACGGCAAACGCGCCTACCTGATCGATCCGTTGACCATCAACGCCTGGCAACCGCTGGCGGCGCTGCTGGAGAACCCGGCGGTGCTCAAAGTCCTGCACGCGTGCAGTGAAGACCTTGAAGTGCTGTTGCGCCTGACCGGCAGCCTGCCGGCGCCGCTGTTCGACACACAACTGGCGGCCGCTTACCTGAACCTCGGTTTCTCGATGGGCTACTCGCGGCTGGTGCAGGCAGTCCTCGGCATTGAATTGCCCAAGGGCGAAACCCGTTCCGACTGGTTGCAGCGCCCGCTGTCCGACACGCAAATCAGCTACGCCGCCGAAGACGCCGTGCATCTGGCGGAAGTTTTCGTACAACTGCGACCGAAACTGTCTGACGACAAATTCGCCTGGGTGCTGGAGGACGGTGCCGAACTGGTCGCCAACCTGCGCCGCGAAACCGATCCATACGAGGTTTACCGCGACGCCAAACTGGCGTGGAAACTCTCCCGCGCGCAACTGGCGGTACTGCGTGAGCTGTGCGCCTGGCGTGAAACGGAGGCGCGTGCCCGTGACCTGCCGCGCAACCGCATTGTCCGCGAGCACTCGCTGTGGCCGCTGGCCCGCACGCAACCGGACAATCTCGCGGCGCTGGGCAAAATCGAAGACATGCACCCGCGTACCGTGCGTCAGGACGGCCAGTTTCTGCTTGATCTGATCAAGCGCTCTGGCAGTGTGGGGCCTGATCAATGGCCGCCCGCTGTGCCGGAGCCGTTGCCGGTCGAAGCCGCTGCACTGATCAAACAGCTGCGTGCATTGGGTCAGGCTGAGGCCGAGCGTCTGGACATCGCGCCGGAACTGATGCTGCGCAAGAAAACCCTCGAAGCCCTGGTCAAAAGTGGCTATCCCGAGGGTCCTTACCAATTGCCTGAGTCGTTGCGTGGCTGGCGCCGCGAACTCATGGGCCAGACGCTGCTCGACAGCCTGGCCACCGCCGGAGAACAGCCTTGAAGCGTATTTGCTCTATTTACCAAAGCTCGAAGCGCAAGGGCATGTATCTCTATGTGCTCAAGAGCGATGAGTTGGAACGCGTGCCCGAGGCCCTGATGGCGGCCTTCGGCAAAGCCATATTTACCTTCAGTCTGGTGCTGACGCCCGAGCGTAAACTGGCCAGCGAAGACATCGTTGTGGTGCTGGAAAACCTCGACAAGCAGGGCTACCACCTGCAAATGCCGCCGGCTGAGGACGAGTACATCGAGCACTTGCCCGAAGAGTTGCTGCGACGCAACGACCCGGTCTGATCCGCGAGGCTCTATTCTGGGCCTCGGTTAACCCTGGAACTGTTTTTACCGCGATGGCCGACCGAAATCCGGTGGCCGTCTGCACGGTTTGCGAAAGGTTTGAAGATGCGCGTTCTGATTGCTGAACACGACCACGCGATATACGCCCGCTTGCTACGTCAGGCAGCGCCCGAGCTTGAAGTGCTGACCAGCGGCGACTCTGCCGAACTGGCGCGGCTGGCGACGGATTGCCCGGTGTGGCTGGGGCAACCGGATCTGCTGGCAACCCTGCTGCGGCAGGGCCATCAACCGCAATGGCTGCAATCGACCTGGGCGGGCATCACGCCGCTGCTGGCCGACGGCTTGCGCCGCGATTATCGCCTGACCCGGGCGGTGGGGATTTTCGGCCAGGTGATGGCCGAGTACGTGCTGACCTACATGCTCGGTCACGAGCGCGAAGTGTTGGCGCGGCTGGTCAGCCAGGTCGAGCGCAAGTGGGATAACCGCACCGGCCAGAGTCTGGTCGGGCGCAAAGTCTTGATCGTCGGCACCGGTGACATCGGCCAGAGCGTGGCGCAGTTCCTGCTGCCGTTCGGCGTCGAGCTGTACGGCATTGCCAGCAGTGCCCGCGAGCAGGCGCCGTTTGTCGAAGTCGGTTCGATGGCGGATCTGCCGCGTCTGGTCGGCGAAGTCGATTACGTGGTCAATCTGCTGCCGAACACTGAGCACACCCACGATATCTACGACGCGGCGCTGTTCAAGCAATTCAAGCCGACCGGGTTGTTCATCAACGCCGGGCGCGGTGTGGCGGTGGTGGATGCGGATCTGGTCGAAGCCTTGAAGGAAGGGCATCTGGCCGGTGCAGTCATCGACGTTTGCCGTCAGGAGCCATTGCCACAACGGCATCCGTTCTGGACCGCGTGGGGCTTGCTGCTGACCGGGCACAGCTCGGCACCGACGTCGCCGGCGTTGATGGTGCAGTTGTTTGTCGACAACCTGACGGCATATCAGGCGGGTGAAGCGCTGCGCGGTGAAGTGGATTTCAATCGCGGGTATTGATTCACCACAAACAATGTAGGAGTGAGCCTGCTCGCGATAGCGGTGTAACAGTCATTAATGATTTTGAATGTTACGCCCTCATCGCGAGCAGGCTCACTCCTACAATTGGTTTCGCGGTGTGGCTTAGAGGGTGAAGTCGCCTTCAGCCGCCAGCTCGCCCAGCGGGCGGCGCGGGCTCGGTTCTTCGCGCGCTTGCAGGTACTCGGCCAGCGTTGCCTTGTCACCCAACTTGCCCACCGCAACCGCCGCATGCAGCGCATAACCTTGCGGAATATTCAGTTCCTTGCGCGTCAGCTCCTGATCGAACCCGGCCATGCCGTGGGTGTGCCAGCCGCTGAGACTCGCTTGCAGCGCCAGATGGCCCCACGCCGAACCCGTGTCAAAGGTGTGCCACAGTGCTGGCGTTTCTTCCGTCGCGCCCGGAGCAGTGAAGGTAGTTTTCGAAATCACGATTACCAGTGCCGAGGCATGCTGCGCCCAGCTTCGGTTGAACTCATTGAGCAGGCCCAGGTAACGCTGCCAGTTCGGCGTGTCGCGACGGGCGTAGAGGAAACGCCATGGCTGCGAGTTGTACGCCGACGGTGCCCAGCGCGCTGCTTCGAAGAAGCTCAGCAGAGTTTCTTCCGGGATCGCTTCACCGGTGAAAGCGCGCGGCGACCAGCGGTCAGTGAATTGCGGGTGAATGGCGTATTCGGCAACGCGAGGGTTGGCACTCATCGAGAGATTCCTTGCTACGGTTGAATAAGAGATTCGAACGAAAACCCGGCGGGATCAGTTGCGCTGAACGATGAGGGTTTTCCGAGCCTGAGGGTTCACCGGCGTGTAACGCGGTCGAGCGTTAATGGCACTGGGGCAGGGCTCATTGCGACAGGCCAAACTACTTGTCTGCACAAAAGCTGACAAGCCCTGTGTAACCGATAGTCGCCAGCGCTTGGCCGACAAGGCCTTGGGCACTAGACTGGCGGCCTTTTCACCACCTGATGTTGATGCTTGAGCCATGGCCGCCGAAGTCGAACCGTTCTGGAAACACAAAACCCTCGATCAGTTGAATCACCAGGAATGGGAATCGCTGTGCGACGGCTGTGGTCTGTGCTGCCTGCAAAAGCTCGAGGATGAAGAAGACAACAGCGTCTATTACACGCGCATCGCCTGCAAACTGCTCGACCTGAACACCTGCCAGTGCAGCGACTACCCGAATCGCATCAAGTTTGTCCCCGACTGCATTCAGCTCACGCCGGGCCAGGCCGAAGAGTTCAAATGGCTGCCGCCGACCTGCGGGTATCGTCTGGTCAGCGAGGGCAAGGACCTGCCGCTGTGGCATCACTTGGTCTGCGGCGACCGTGACGCGGTGCACCGCGAGCGGATTTCCCAGTCCGGGCGCATGCTCGCCGAGGGCAGCGTGCCGGAAGACGATTGGGAAGATCACCTGATTTTCCGCGCGGGTTAACTGAACAATCTGTAGCGAGGGAGCTTGCTCCCGATCATTCGGGCCTGCGAGCAGGCTCGCTAGCCACAAGGAGTGTGTATGGCTGTGGGATTGCCTCAGGCGCTGCTCGTCGTACTGCTGGCGCTGAGCGCACCGGTATGGGCGGCGCAGAAAGTCGACCTCGATTACCACGTGCGCCTGTTGCCGCAAAGCGATCAGGCCGAAGTGCGCCTGACCCTGGCCAAAGGCGAAGCCGTGCGCAGCCTCGATTTCGACCTCGGTGACGGCAGCCATTACAGCGATTTCAAGGCCGACGGCCAATGGCTGCTGACGCCGGGCACACACGCTCGCGGCGTCTGGCGGCCGACCCGTGACAAGGCCAGCCTGACCTACCGCGTACGCCTCAGCCACGGTCGCAAGAACGGCAGCTTCGACACACGCATGACCCCGAGTTGGGCGTTGATGCGCGGCGACGAGTTGGTGCCGCCGGCCAAACTCGATCAACAGGACGGCACCGAACTGGTCGCGCGCCTGCAATTCGAATTGCCCGAAGGCTGGAAAAGCGTCGAAACCGCGTGGCCACGTATCGGCAAAAACAAATTCCGCATCGATAACCCGTCACGCCTGTTCGACCGCCCGACCGGCTGGATGCTCGCCGGCCACCTCGGCAGTCGCCGCACGCGACTGGGCGAAACCGAAGTCACCGTGGCTTCGCCGCAAGGGCAGGGCATGCGCCGCATGGACGTGCTGACGTTGCTGACGTTCGTCTGGCCGCAGGTGCAGGCGGTTTACCCACGGCATCCGGCGAAACTGTTGATCGTCGGCGCCAATGACCCGATGTGGCGTGGCAGCCTTGGCGCGCATGAATCGATCTTCGTGAATAGCCGATTGCCGCTGGTCAGTGAAAGCGGCAGCAGCGCATTGGTGCGGGAGCTGGCGCAGGTGTTCGGACGGATCAATGACGAGCAGCGCAGCGACTGGATCAGCGAGGGTTTTGCCGAGTATTACGCGATCGAACTGGTGCGCCGCGCCGGTGGCATGAGTGATGAGCGCTATCAGAGTTTGCAGGCGAAACTGGCCAAGGACAGTCAGAAAGTCAAGACGTTGCGTGGCGCGCAGATCAGCCCGGCGCAGGTGTCAAAAGCGGTGATTTTGTTGCAGGAACTGGATCGCGAGATTCGTCTGAAAACGCGTAACAAGCGCTCGCTGGATGATGTGTTGCGGGGTGCGATGCATTTGGGGACGGTGAGTACTAAAGAGTTTGTGCGACTGGCTGAGAGTGTGCTCGGCGAGTCCTCGAAAGTCCTTGATACCGAGTTACTGCAATAAAGAGCAAAAGATCGCAGCCTGCGGCAGCTCCTACATGTGGAGTGCGTTTCCCTGTAGGAGCTGCCGCAGGCTGCGATCTTGTGCTTTTAAACCCCGGCTTTCGGCGATTTCACTGAATCATTGCCGGTCACCGTCGCCGAGCTGGTCGCTGCTTCGGCATTCGCCTTCAGCTTGCTCAACTCTTCCCCGGCACGCTCGATCTTCGCCCGCACGTTGTTCATATCCTGACGACTCTTCTCGATCAGACTCTTCACCGAGCTGTGCCCGGTAATCCCGCGGGCCATGGCCACGCCGCCAATCGCCACCTGAATCAGACCGAACACACCGCCACGGCGCAGGCCCTTGCCGACCATGATCACGCCACCGGCCAATGAGCCGATGCGCTCCCAGCCTTCGACGTTCTGCTCGGAACGGCTTTGGAATGGGGTGGATTCGATACGCTCGACGCGTTTGAGCTCGGTCATGATCTTTCTCCAGGCAATGAATAATGGATAAACAAGCTGACTGCGCAAGCGGCCAGCTTGTTCCATCGGATGTTCGACGCTTTAGCGGAATTTTGGCCCGGAGCGGGTGTTCAAGCCTTTGGCCATGCGGTCGTAGAGCACGACGTTGACCGTGGCGGCGAGGTTCATGCAGCCGGTGGTCGGGATGTACACAACGTCTTCGCACCAGTCGCGGATTTCTTTATCCAGCGAGCCGTCTTCCGGTCCGAAGATGTACAGCGCGCGATCCGGGTGGGTGTATTCCGGCAGCGGGCGGGCGCCCTCAACCAGTTCCACGGCGACCGGTACGCAGTTGAGCGGGAGGATCTTTTTCAGATCGTCGATGCCGATCAGCGGGATGTCGTAGTGCACGCGCTTGGTGTCGGTGACGAAATCGGCGGCGCGTTCATAACGCTTGCCGGTGTAGAACACCGATGCCACGCCATAGCAGCCTGCGGCGCGCATCACCGAACCGACGTTCTCCGGTGATTTGGGGTTATACAAACCAATGCAGCTGTACCGTTTGTCTGCCACGAGCGGGGTGCCTTCGGGAAAAAAGAGCGCGATTATACGGGGATTGGGGGAGTGCGGGCAGATTCGAGATCTGCGGTGTCTGGCCCGGCCTCATCGCTGGCAAGCCAGCTCCCACAGGTTTCCTGGATACACACAAAATTTGTGAACGAGCCTGATCACTGTGGGAGCTGGCTTGCCAGCGATGGGGCCAGTTCAGGCGATGAAGATCATTAATCTTCTTTTTTCATCAGCCCGGCGAGGGCGGCAAACGGGTTGTGCGTCGCCTTGGCAATCTTCGGCGTGCTCAACGAGCCTTCGCTGAAGTACTGCTGATCGGTATACCGCGAATGTTCGTTGTCGTGGCAATACAGGCACAACAATTCCCAGTTCGAGCCGTCTTGCGGGTTGTTGTCGTGGTTGTGATCGCGGTGGTGCACGGTCAGTTCGCTGAGGCGCTTGCCGGAAAATTCACGGGTGCAGCGGCCACAGACGTGCGGGTACATCTTCAGGGCCTTGTCGCGGTAGCCCATTTCCTTGTCGCGCTGGTTGTCAGCGAGGATGCGATCCAGCTTCGACGTATTGGTTGGGGTGGACGAACTCATGGGTTCACCTTTGTAAAAGACTAATGACGGTTATGCGCAGAGTTTAGCTCAGCCCTTGAGCTTCTCGGCAATCCAGATTGTGTGCCGCGTGCCCTTGTTGCCGTGGGCGAAGACCTGGACCTCTTCGGCCTTGAAACCGGCCTTCTTCAATTTGTCGGAAAACAGTCGATCAGCGCTGGCTGACCACACCGCCAGTACGCCTTTCGGACGCAATGCCTTGGCGCAGGCATTCAGGCCAGCGGCGGAGTACAGCCAGCTGTTGGCCTTCTGGGTCAGGCCTTCGGGGCCGTTGTCGACGTCGAGCATGATCGCGTCGAAGCCGTTCGGTTCGCTTTGCAGTACCTTGGCCACATCTTCCTGACGGATGACGGTGCGCGGATCGAGCAACGGCCGGCCGGACTTCTCGCCGAGCGGGCCACGGTTCCACTCGACCACGCCGGGCACCAATTCTGCGACCACCACTTCAGCGGTCTTGCCCAGATGCTTGAGTGCCGAGGCGAGGGTGAAGCCCATGCCCAAGCCGCCGATCAGCACCCGCGAATCCGGCCGGCCAGCGACCTTGCGGCACGGAATCTCGGCCAGCGCATCTTCGGAGCCGTGCATGCGCGTGTTCATCAATTGCCCGCCGTCGCCGCCCTGGATCTTGATGACGAAGTCCTCGCCATACTCGAACAGGCACAGGGCACCGCCGCTTTCAGGGATCGGGGTGGTGTCGAGCAGAACGAAACGTTTCATGGAAATCTCTACAAGGGGGAAGGCAAGCAGGCCCGTTGGGAGTAGCCTGAGCGCAGACTAGAGGCCAAACGGAGCCCTTGATGAAGCGCACCATTCTAACGGTCATTGCCCTGGCCGCGCTCACGATTACTGCAGCGCAGGCGCAACAGTCGATTCCGCTCAGCCCGGCGCCGCAACCCGGCTCGCCCGGTACTGCAACGCCGACACCGTATCCGCAGATCACCCCGATCAACATTCCCAAGTCTGGCGCCGGCAGTGGCAGCCCGCCTCTGGTGCCGATCGAAATGCCCAGCCCGCCAAGCAAGGATCAACCGGTGCAAGGCATTGAACCGACCGGCACCAAGGCAAAATCCCCCGGCGGTTAAACCTGTTGCGCCGCTAATTGACCGTCGGCCATGCGCAGGCGTTTCGACAGCGAAACGGCGAGGGCACGGATGATCTTCGCGGCGATTTTCGGTGCGTCGTTGAGCATTTTTTCCAGGGAGTCTTTGCCGAGGTTGAGCAACTGACAGTTGCTCGCGGCGATGCAGGTAGCCGAACGGCGTTCACCGTCGAGCACGGCCATTTCGCCAAAGGCCCGACCGCTGCGCAGGGTGGCCATGGTGATGACTTGGCCGTCGGGCCCGGTTTTCTGCACGGCGACCTGACCGGTGTGGAGGATGCACATGAAACTGCCGGCATCACCCTCACGGAAAATCGCCTCGCCTTCAGCCACGGTGCTGATGCTGAAATAGCCGGAAGCGGCCGCAAAGTCGGCCAGTTGCAATTGATCGAACAGGCCGCAGTCCATCAGCCAGTCGCGGATTTCGTTGTTCAGGAAGGTCGGTTCTGACATGTCGTCACGGTCTTATTCTGTTGTCACGGATTCCAGGCATTACACAATCCCCATGTAGGAGCTGCCGAAGGCTGCGATCTTTTGATTTTGATTTTTTAAAAGGCAAGATCAAAAGATCGCAGCCTTCGGCAGCTCCTACAGGGATCTGTGAGTATCGGCCTCTTGGGTCTGGAGTTAAGACCCAAGTGACCGGTGGAGTTCCTCAGGCAATGCCCAAAACCTTGAAAACAAATGCGTATTCGAGCGCTACGTCACGTAATCCCTGATAACGCCCGCTCATCCCGCCGTGGCCGGCTCCCAGTTCAGTCTTGAGCAGCAGCAGATTGTCGTCGGTCTTGGTCGCGCGTAACTTCGCCACCCACTTGGCCGCTTCCCAGTACTGCACGCGGCTGTCGTTGTAGCCGGCGATTACCAGCGTCGCAGGATAATTCTGCGCACTGACGTTTTCGTACGGCGCGTAAGCCTTGATCCGCTCGTAAACTTCCGGCTCTTCAGGATTGCCCCACTCGTCGTATTCGGTGACGGTCAGCGGCAGCTCCGGGTCGAGCATGGTGTTGAGCACGTCGACGAACGGCACTTCGGCAATCGCCACACCGAACAGATCCGGGCGCTGGTTGAGCACCGCGCCGATCAGCAAGCCACCGGCGCTGCCGCCGCTGATCGCCAGTTTCTCGGCAGTGGTGATGCCGTTGAGGATCAAAAATTCGGCGCAGGCAATGAAATCGCTGAAGGTGTTGTGCTTGTGTTCCTGCTTGCCGGCGCGATACCAGGCCTCGCCCAGCTCTCCGCCGCCACGCACGTGGGCGATGGCAAAGGCCATGCCGCGATCCAAAAGGCTCAGGCGCGCGTGGGAGAACCACGGATCGAGGCTCGAACCGTAAGCGCCATAACCGTACAGATACAGCGGCACGGCCTTACCGACCATTTCGCGTTTCATCACCAGGCTGATCGGCACCAGCGTGCCGTCCGGCGCCGACGCCCACAGGCGCTGGCTGACGTAGGCTTCGGCGTCGAACGGACCGAGCACCGGCGTTTCCTTGAGGACGGCTTGTTCGCCGCTCGCCAGCAACAACTGGCGCACTTGCGCCGGACGGTTCAAGGCCTCGTAGCGCAGACGAATGCGGTCGCTTTCAAACTCCAGGCTGTTTTGCACATACAGGCTGTAGGCCGCGTCCGGCAATTGCACGCGATAAGGCGCCAGGCCTTGTGGGTGAACTTCGATGATCGGCAGACCACCTTCGCGCAAGCTCAGGGTCATCGCCTCGGTGTTGAGGCTGACGCCATCGAGCATCACCGTGTCGCTGTGCGGGATCAGGTTCTGCCACTCGGCTTCGGTCGGCGCAATGCCGGTGTCCGGTGCCTGATACAGGGCGTAGTTGATGCCGTCGCGGTTGGTGCGGATAAACCATGTCCACGCGCCATCGAGCAGGCCGTGATCGACGTCGTATTCGTGGTCTTCGACCCGTGGCGCCAGGCAGGTGAACGGCAGGTGCGGCTGATTGGCATCGAGCACCCAGACTTCGCTGGTGGTCTTGCTGCCCAGCGACAACAGCAATTGCTGTTCGGAGCTTGCGCGGTAGCAATGCAGGAAGAAACGCCCGTCCGCCTCGTGGAAGACCTCTTCAGCGGCAGTGCCATCGAGACGGTAACGCAACAGTTTGTGCGGCCGGTGGGTGTCGTCGAGCACGCCGAAGAACAGCGTCAGGCTGTCGTTGGCCCAGGTCATGCTGCCGTCGCAGTCCTCGAACTCCAGCTCGCTGACCTTGTCGTTGGACAGTTCCTTGACGAACAGCGTGTAAATCTCATCGCCCGTGGCGTCGACGCTGTAGGCCAGACGCTGGTGGTCGGGGCTGATGCTGAAGGCACCCAGCGAGAAAAAACCGCCATTGGCCAGTTCATTCGGGTCGAGCAGCAGTTGTTCGCGGCTTTCGTCGAGGGTCAGGCTGTCGTCGGCCGGGCGCGGGCAGCGATAGTGCCGGGCGTATTCGTCACCCGCCGTGGTGCGCGTGTAATACAGGTAGGAGCCCCACGGCGAGGGCAGGGACAGGTCGGTTTCCAGAATCCGCCCCTTGATCTCTTCGAACAGAGATTCGCGCAACTCGGCCTGATCGGCGGTTTGCGCTTCTTGGTAAGCGTTTTCGGCCTTGAGGTAATCGAGCACCGCGTCGGTGTCGCGTTCCTGCAGCCAGGCGTACGGGTCGGCACCGGGCGCCTTGTGGGCAATCGGGGCACTGATGGCATTGGCGGATTGGGGCATGGAAGGCTCTCGAACAATGTACGGAATAGGGGTTTTCGCAGCGCTTGAAACCGCCGCAGACCCTGTAGGAGTGAGCCTGCTCGCGATAAGGCCGGCACATTCAACATCAATGTTGTCAGGCTGTCCGTCATCGCGAGCAGGCTCACTCCTACAGGTCGCATGTCTATTGGGACAAGCCGGATGGGCGAAAAGTCGTTACTATAAGCGCCTCTTTGCCTGCCTTGCCATGGACACCATGACCGAGAACGACTATCTGATCGCCTGGGGCCTCTACGCCTTTGCCGCTGTGGGCTGCCTGTTGGTATGGATGCGCCTGACTACCTGGATGTGGCGCTGGCTGCGCGAACCGCTGCGCGTGTTGATGGCGGTGTTGCTGTTCAGCCCGACCATCATTGACCCGGTCAAGGAAAAGGTTGCGCCGGCCATCGCCATCACCGCGCTGGACCTGGCCTTCAAGGTCGGCAACAACGCCTGGCGTGCAGTCTCCGATCTGTTCATGTACGGCATGATCGCTTTCGGCATCTACCTGATCTTCGTGCTGATCCGCTTCCCGATCGAACGTGCCTCCAAGGCTCGCCGCGAACAAGCCGAAGCGGCCAAAGCCGCCGCCCGTGCCGATGACCGCGACGACGATCAACCGTTCGGCGCTGCCGGTGATGACCGCTACGGCCGGCCACCGGTCCCGAACAATCCGCAGCGCATGCGGGTCGAGCCGCGTCTGTAATCCCGAGAGTCCGCACATGTGTGAATTACTGGGCATGAGTGCCAACGTGCCGACCGACATCGTCTTCAGCTTCACCGGTCTGATGCAGCGCGGCGGGCGTACCGGCCCGCACCGCGATGGCTGGGGCATCGCCTTCTATGAAGGCCGCGGTTTGCGCCTGTTCCAGGACCCGGCAGCGAGTTGCGAATCGGAAGTCGCCAATCTGGTGCAGCGTTATCCGATCAAAAGCGAAGTGGTCATCGGCCACATCCGCCAGGCCAACGTCGGCAAGGTCTGCCTGTCCAACACCCACCCGTTCGTCCGCGAGCTGTGGGGGCGCAACTGGTGCTTCGCGCACAACGGCCAGCTCGCCGACTTCACGCCGATCAAAAGTTTCTACCGCCCGGTCGGCGATACCGACAGCGAGGCGGCGTTCTGCGATTTGCTCAACCGCGTACGTGCAGCTTTTCCGGAGCCGGTCGATATAGAAGCGCTGCTGCCGGATCTGGTCGCTGCCTGTGCCGAATACCGCAGCAAAGGCGTATTCAACTGCCTGCTCAGTGATGGCGACTGGCTGTTCTGCTATTGCTCGACCAAACTCGCACAGATCACCCGGCGCGCACCGTTCGGCCCGGCACGGCTGAAGGATGTCGACGTGATCGTCGATTTCCAGGCCGAAACCACGCCCAACGACGTAGTGACGGTGATTGCCACCGAACCGTTAACCGAAAACGAAACCTGGACCCGCTACGAACCGGGCCAATGGAGCCTGTGGCGACGCGGCGAATGCGTCAGCCAGGGCAAGACCGAATAAGGATCTATCCCCGATGTTGCTCAGTTATCTACGGCTGGTGTTGTTTGCGGCGGGCCTGTTGATCGGTGTCCAGGTGCCGGGGTTTATCAACGATTACGCGAAACGGGTCGAAGCGCATCTGATTGAAGCGCAGACTGGTTTGCGCGGGTTCCAGGGCACCGCCGAGCAGTTCTTCAAGGGCGATATACAGGCGCTGGTGGCGCATTACCGCGCCAGCGAAGACCCGGTGTTTCGCAGCGATGCCGACAGCCTGAGCACCTTGCTCGATCGTCAGCTCGCGTTGGATAAACAGTTCCAGGCGATGCAGGGCCCGTGGTACATCCGCTTCCTGCAAGTGGTGCTGGCGGCGGATCCGGACATTCGCAAGGAAACCTGGAACGGCTACAGCTACCAGATTCTGCTGACCCCGGAAGCGATGATCTGGGGCATGAGCGGGGCGTTGCTGCTGTCCTTCGGCATTGAGTGCCTGTTCCGCCTGATCGACTGGGTGGTGCTCGGTGGCCGCCGCTTGCGCCAGAGCCGCCCGATCGAAGACCGCGACGTGCGTGGGTTGTAACAGCTCAAGATCAAAAGATCGCAGCCTGCGGCAGCTCCTATAGAGATCAATGTAGGAGCTGCCGCAGGCTGCGATCTTTTGCTATTCAGGGGTTCAAAACCACATACTCATCACCGAACTTCTGCGCATACCCCGCCAACACCTGCTGACACAACGTCACAATCTCCTCGACCCACTCAACCCCCACCCGCCACGACACCACCACCTGCAAGTCCGGCGGACGCTGATCAATGGCCAGCAAGGTCAGTTCCCCCCGCGCCAGTTCCTCCGCTACCAGCACCGGCGGCAGCACGCCAATACCAAAACCATCGCGCAACAACCGTGTGATCGCCGACACCGAATTCACGCAGTTCAAGCGCGGAGCCAGCACCCCGTTCGCCTGCATCAACGCCACAAGGTCTTGATGCGGCCGGGAGTTTTTCGAGTAGGTGATGATGCGTTCCTGCGCCAGTTCAGCGAGGTCGGTGTAGTCGCGGTTGTAGATCGAATTACTGGCGACGATCCAGCCCAGCGGATGGCTGGCCAACTCCAGACTGCGCACGCTTTCATGGCGCACCAGATCGGTTTGCAGAATCAGATCAAGAAAGCCTTTTTGCAGCTGATCGCAGAGGTTCAGCGAGGTATCCGCCACCAGCTCGATTTCCACCCGTGGATACAGATCGGTCATCTGCGCCACCAACGGGCTCAGCCAAGTGTGGATCACCGTGTCCATCACGCCGATGCGCACGCGGCCGACCTTGCTTGAGCGGGTTTCGATCGACTGCTTGAGCGCCGACATGGTGTCGAGCATCTGCTCGGCATATTCCAGCACTTTCAGTCCTTCGGGCGTCAGGCTGACACCGCGCGAATCGCGCAGAAACAGCTTAACCCCCAGCTCGCCCTCCAGCACCGCAATGCGGCTCGAAATCGACGCCTGGGTGGTGAACAGCTTGTCGGCGGTCAGGCGAAAACTCTTCAGGCGGGCGACCCAGACAAAGGTCTCGAGAAACTTCAGGTTCATGGGCAAGGCTCGGGTGACAAATTTTTCTTATGCCTAAGGCGGGTTTTTATTCGTTGGACGCAGTAGGGCCGCGCGACGAAAAATCGACGCATCCGGTCCCCACGATAGGCGTCGTCGGGGCTGCGAACAAGACCAATAAAAAACCTGCGGAGATAAGCCATGAGTGCTCCCGACACCCTAGAAGCATCCTCGGCACCGGCGCGTCCGGGGCCGTTCGACTGGTATCGCAACATCAACCAGCAGGAGCGCCGCACGTTCTGGAGCTGCAAGATCGGCTACGGTCTGGACGGCATGGACACGCAGATGCTCAGCTTCGTCGTGCCGACGCTGATTGCGATGTGGGGCATCACTACCGGCGAGGCCGGGCTGATTCATACCAGCACGCTGATTGCTTCAGCGATTGGCGGTTGGGTCGCCGGGATTCTTTCTGACCGCATCGGCCGCGTGCGCACCCTGCAATTGACGGTGCTGTGGTTCGCCTTCTTCACCTTCCTCTGCGGCTTCGCGCAAAACTACGAACAATTGCTGATCGCCCGCACCTTGATGGGCTTCGGTTTCGGCGGCGAATGGACGGCCGGCGCGGTGCTGATCGGCGAGGTGATCCGCGCCAAGGATCGCGGCAAAGCGGTGGGCATGGTGCAATCCGGTTGGGCGCTGGGCTGGGGGCTGACGGCGATTCTGTATGCGCTGCTGTTCTCGGTGCTGCCGCCGGAAGACGCCTGGCGCGCGCTGTTCATCCTCGGCATCGTGCCGGCGATTTTCGTGATTTTCGTCCGCCGTCTGGTCAAGGATCCGGAGATCTATCGCGAGGCTAAAGCCCAACAAACGCCGGAGAATCAATCGAAGTTCTACGAGATCTTCGCGCCGGGCATGCTCTTCACCACGTTCCGCGCTTCGTTGCTGACCACCGGTGCGCTCGGCGGTTATTACGCCATCACTTCCTGGCTGCCGACCTTCCTCAAGAACGAACGCGGCTTGGGCGTGCTCGGCACCGGCGGCTATCTGGCGATGGTGATTGTCGGCTCTTACGTCGGCTACGTGATCAGCGCTTATCTGACCGATCTGCTCGGCCGCAAAAAGAATTTCATCCTGTTCGCGGTCGGCTCGTTCACCATCGTGCTGCTCTATACGCAATTGCCGGTGAGTAATGGCGTGATGCTGTGGCTGGGCTTTCCGCTGGGCTTCTTTGCCTCGGGGATCTTCAGCGGCATGGGCGCGTTTCTCACTGAGTTGTTTCCAACACGGATTCGCGGTTCGGGGCAGGGCTTTTGCTACAACATCGGGCGGGCGTTGGCGGCATTGTTTCCGCTGCTGATCGGTTTGCTTAGCCAGACCGTGCCATTGAGCGTCGGTATTGGTGCCTTTGCTGCAGTGTCTTACGGCGTAGTGATTATCGCGGCGTTGAGCCTGCCGGAAACCCGTGGCAAGCAACTCGATACGCAGTAACTGATAACCTGCGAAACAAATTCCTACAGATAAAAAGACAAGACGCTACAGGAGTGTTCACCGTGAGCCGCCTGCTATTGAATTGCGACATTGGCGAGAGCTTCGGCAGCTGGACCATGGGTCTGGATGCCGAGGTCATGCCCTTCATCGATTGCGCCAACGTCGCCTGCGGCTTCCATGCCGGCGATCCGAGCATCATGCGCAAGACCGTCAGCCTGGCGCTGAGCCACGGGGTCAAGATTGGCGCGCATCCGGCTTATCAGGATCTGGTCGGCTTCGGCCGCCGTTCCATGGCGTATTCAGCGCAAGAGCTGCAAGACATCCTGCATTACCAGATCGGCGCCCTCGACGGCATTTGCAAAGCGCAGGGCGGGCGGGTCAGCTACGTCAAACCGCACGGCGCGATGTACAACGACATGATGGCCAACCCGGCACAACTGCGTGCGGTGATTCAGGCCGTAGCAGATTACGATCGCAGCCTGCCGCTGATGTTGATGGCCACTCGCGACAACTCGGCTGCACAGCAAATTGGTGATGAGTATGGCGTGACGTTGTGGTTCGAAGCCTTCGCCGACCGCGCCTATGACAGCGCCGGCAAACTGGTCTCGCGACAACTGCCGGGTGCGGTGCATCACGAGCCTGAAAAAATCATCGAGCAAGCGCTGACCATCGCCCGTGGCGAAAATCTCAAGGCCAGCGATGGCAGCGCCTTGCGCCTGCATGCCAACACCCTCTGCGTACACGGCGACAACGCCAGTTCGGTGGCCGCCGTGCAGCGTATTCGCGAGGCCTTGAATCAGCAGGACGCGCAATGAACCCAAGGATTGAAGTGGTGGCACTGGATTGCCTGATGCTGCGTCTGTTCGATGAAATCGCTGAGGCCAACATGCCATGGATGCTCGCCGCCAGTGAGCGCTTGCGTACGGTGTTTGGCGCGCAATTGATCGATCTGGTGCCGTCGTACACGACGTTGATGGTGCATTACGATTTGACGGTTTTGAGCCCGAATCAGGCGCGGGAATTGATCGCTGAGGCGCTGATTGATCTGTCGCCGAATTCACGATCCGCCGGTCAATGTCATGTGCTGCCGGTCTGGTATGACTTGAGCGTCGGGCCAGAGTTGAGCTTGCTGGCTGAACGCAGTGGGCTGGCAGTGGAGGAGGTGATCCGTCGCCACAGCGGCCGCGAATATCAGGTGTTCGCTCTCGGTTTTGCGCCCGGCTTTGCCTTCATGGGGCTGGTCGAAGAAATCCTCGCAGCGCCACGCTTGAACACCCCGCGCAAGAAAGTCGCGGCTGGCAGCGTCGGTATTGCTGAACGGCAAACGGCAGCCTATCCGGTCGTGTCTCCCGGTGGCTGGAACCTGATCGGTCGCACGCCAGCGAAACTGTTTGATCGTCATCGCGACGGCTACAGCCTGATGCAACCCGGCGACACTGTGCGTTTCGAGGCGGTCAGCCACGCCGAATTCATCCGCCTGGGCGGCGACGACACGCCATTGGAGGCGCAGGCATGAGCCGACTGACGATTGAGGCGAGTACGCCGCTGTGCCTGTTGCAAGACGCCGGGCGGTTTGGCGTGCGGCATCTGGGCGTGACCCAGGGCGGTGCGGCGGATTGGTGCTCGATGAGCTGGGCCAACTGGCTGCTGGGCAATGGGCCGGATGTGCCGGTGATCGAAATCACCCTCGGCGGGTTTGCGCTGATCGCCGAAGAGGATTGCTTGCTGGCGCTGGCCGGGGCGGATCTTGGCGCGCAGGTTGATGGTCAGCCGTTGGCGCCGTGGCGCAGTTTCAAATTGGGCAAAGGTCAGCGGTTGCAGTTCACGCAACCGCTGCTCGGCGCTCGGGCGTACCTGGCGGCGCCCGGTGGTTTTGTGGCGCCGAAGGTATTGGGCAGCAGTGCCACAGTGGTGCGCGAAGAGCTCGGCGGCCTCGATGGCATGGGCTTGCCATTGGCCAAGGGTTCGGCGCTGAGTTATCACGGAGAATCGCTGTATGTTCGCGAGGTGCCTGTGGATTTACGGCCGGATCTGAAATCGAATGCGCCGCTGGATCTGGTGCTCGGCGCACAGATCGGTCAGTTCAGCGGGCAGAGTCTGTTTGATGTGTTTAACAGTGCGTGGACGCTGGACAGTCGCGCGGATCGCATGGGCATTCGTTTGCTGGGCAAGGCGTTGGAATATCAAGGCCAGCCGATGATTTCCGAGGGGATTCCGTTGGGCGCGGTGCAGGTGCCACCGGACGGGCAGCCGATTGTGTTGCTCAATGATCGGCAGACGATTGGTGGCTATCCACGGTTGGGGGCATTAACGCCGTTGGCGTTGGCGCGGTTGGCGCAGTGCCTGCCGGGGGCGCAGGTGCGGTTGCGGCCGGTGGTGCAAGACGTTGCGCATCGTGAGCATGTCGATTATCTGCAGCGCTTTAAACATACCTAGAAGCATCGCGAGCAGGCTCACTCCTACAGGGGAACGCATTCCAAATGTAGGAGTGAGCCTGCTCGCGATAGCGTCCGCCCAGGCAAAGCAGATTATTTGGACAAAAACCGCATCCCTTCCTCAAGCCCACGCAGCGTCAACGGATACATCTGATCCTCGATCAAATCCCTCACGATATTGGTCGACGAGGTATACCCCCAGGTATCTTTCGGATACGGATTGATCCAGATGAGCTTCTTGTACTTCTCCATGAACCGCTGCATCCACACATAACCCGGCTCTTCGTTCCAGTGCTCGACACTGCCGCCAGCCTGGGTGATTTCATACGGCGCCATCGCTGCGTCACCAATGAAAATCACCTTATAGTCAGCGCCGTACTTGTGCAGCAGATCCTGCGTCGAGGTGCGCTCGGAAGTGCGGCGCATGTTGTTCTTCCACACCGACTCATAAACGAAGTTGTGGAAGTAGAAGTACTCCAGATGCTTGAACTCGGTCTTGCAGGCCGAGAACAGCTCCTCGCAGATCTTGACGTGGGCGTCCATCGAGCCGCCGATATCGAACAGCAACAACAGCTTCACCGTGTTGCGGCGCTCCGGGCGCATCTGGATATTCAGCAATCCGGCGTCGCGAGCGGTGTGGTCGATGGTGCCGTCGATATCAAGTTCTTCCGCCGCGCCCTGGCGAGCAAATTTACGCAGTCGACGCAGAGCGACTTTGATATTGCGCGTGCCCAGTTCCACCGAGTCATCAAGGTTCTTGTATTCGCGCTGATCCCAGACTTTTACCGCTTTGCCCTGGCGCTTGCCGGCATCGCCCACCCGAATGCCTTCCGGGTTGAAACCGCCGGAACCGAACGGGCTGGTGCCACCAGTGCCAATCCACTTGTTGCCGCCGGCGTGGCGTTCCTTCTGTTCTTCCAGACGCTTCTTGAATTCTTCGATCAGTTTGTCGAGACCGCCGAGGGACTGGATTTGCGCGCGTTCCTCGTCGCTCAGCGAGCGCTCGAACTCCTTGCGCAGCCAGTCTTCGGGAATCAGCGCCTGCAAGTGATCGTCGAGCTTTTCCAAGCCATTGAAGTAGGCGCCGAACGCACGGTCGAATTTGTCGAAATGGCGTTCGTCCTTCACCAGAATCGCCCGCGACAAGTAATAGAACTCGTCCATGTCGGCGAAGGTCACGCGCTGTTTCAGCGCGTTGATCAGGTCGAGCAACTCGCGCACCGACACCGGCACCTTTGCGGCACGCATTTCATTGAACAGGTTGAGCAACATGGCATCAGCCTCTTAGCGAGAACCGCGACGGCTCATGAACGCCAGACGCTCAAGCAGTTGCACGTCCTGTTCGTTCTTCACCAAAGCACCGGCCAGTGGCGGAATGGCCTTGGTCGGATCGCGTTCGCGCAGCACGGCTTCGCCAATATTGTCGGCCATCAGCAGTTTCAGCCAATCGACCAGCTCGGAAGTCGACGGCTTCTTCTTCAGGCCCGGCACCTTGCGTACATCGAAGAACACGTCCAGCGCTTCGCTGACCAGATCCTTCTTGATGTCCGGGTAATGCACGTCGACGATTTTCTGCAGGGTCGGACGATCCGGGAAGGCGATGTAGTGGAAGAAGCAGCGGCGCAGAAAGGCGTCCGGCAGCTCTTTCTCGTTGTTGGAGGTAATGATGATGATCGGGCGCTTCTTGGCCTTGATGGTCTCGTCGATCTCGTAAACGTAGAACTCCATCTTGTCGAGTTCTTGCAGCAGGTCGTTGGGGAACTCGATGTCGGCCTTGTCGATTTCGTCGATCAGCAGAATGACCCGCTCTTCGGACTCGAAAGCCTCCCACAGCTTGCCTTTCTTCAGGTAGTTGCGCACGTCGTGGACTTTTTCAGTGCCCAGCTGCGAGTCGCGCAGACGGCTGACCGCATCGTACTCGTACAGGCCCTGATGGGCCTTGGTGGTGGACTTGATGTGCCAGGTGATCAATTTGGCGTTGAACGATTCAGCCAGTTGCTCGGCGAGCATGGTCTTGCCGGTGCCCGGCTCGCCCTTGACCAGCAGCGGCCGCTCCAGGGTGATGGCGGCGTTGACCGCCAGCTTCAGGTCATCGGTGGCGACGTAGGCCTGGGTGCCTTCGAACTTCATCTGCTAATCCTCGAACGGTAACGCCGACCTGAACGGGCAGGGCGGGGGCGAAATAATCGGATGCCCGACTATAACGCGCAGGCCGGTCGACTGTGAACGCAGACGGCTTATTCAGTCTCTGAATGGGGCGTCACATGTTGACTCAGTCTCGGCGCATGGCCAGTATTCAGGTATCGCCGATTTGGCGATAGCCTCTGGGGCATGACGACTAAATACCGATTTCGCGAAAAATACCGCATTCAGTTGCGCGAGAAGGATCACCCGCCACCCCATGTTCACCTGATCGGTGGAGGGGTAGATGTGATGCTGAGTCTTGAGACCGTTGAAGTGATGACGGGCAAGGCGCCGCCACTGATTATCAAAGAAGCGCTGGCGTGGGTTGCCTCCCATCAGGCGCAACTGCTGGAGGACTGGAAACGATGTTACCCATGAAACGGCCTCGCCTATCTACTGTGAGCGCACTGCCAGACTATCGGTTGGCACTGACCTTTATTGATGGTCAAGAGCTGACACTTGATCTGGAACGCGATGTTCACGCTTATCCAGGTCTACGACCATTACTTGATCCCGAAGTGTTTGCGACGGCGGCATTGGACGACGACGGCTGGACGGTCGAGTGGCTTGAACCCGATATTCAGATTGGCGCAGATACACTTTATATGGATGCGCTGGCTCAGAATGCGCCTGATGAAAACACTCGGATTTTCATTGAATGGCGCGCCCGGACGGGCCTTTCGCTCAATCAGGCCGCTGAGGCGTTGGGTATCAGTGCTCGTAGTATCAGCCGCTACAGCAATGGTCGTGAAGCGGTGCCGCGCTCTTTGGCGCTAGCGTGCTTGGGATGGGACTCTTTGCAGCAGCAGTCGACAATGGCAGCAGAAGAGTCCGGTCGCTATATCGTCAATCGAAAGCCCTAACCTGCATCCGGTTTAGGCCGCTCATACCGCGCATTAAAGGCCTGCACAAAACCATTACGCAAAATCTGCAAAAACGCTTCAAACGCGCTGATATTTTGCTGATGCACATTGCCGCTCAGCTCAACCTTGGTCGCGAACTGGTTTTTTGCCTGATTCTTCAGCACGGTTTCCGTGCCGCCGACCAGCGCTTCCCAGACGGAGCGGAAGATGCTTTTGTTCTTGTTTTCCACGTCCTGCTGCCAGTTGAAGACTTCTACGTCGCGCAACAGCGGTTTGATGTAGCCGTTGACTTGCGCCTTTTTGGCTTTGGCTTCGATGACCACGTCACCGTGGCCGGCATTGAAATCGAACTTGCCGTAGGCCGAGGCGAAGTCATTCATGCTTTTGAGTTCGATGTCTTTGGCACGCAGGCGGAATTCGAAGTCTTCGAAATTGCTCAACGGATCGAAGGTGGCGGTGGTTTCCAGCGGCGCGTGGCCGAGTAGCAAGGCTTTGCCTTCGAAACGGGCGTCGCGTTTACCTTCCTTGTCGACCACATTGGTCAGGTTGTAGATGCTCGCGTTGACGTCAGTGGCATTCATGTTCACCGGCGGTTTGGAGTTGAAGTTACGGAAACTGATACGACCATCGTTGATCTGCACTTCGTCGAGGGTGATTGGCAACAACTTGCCCAACTGCTCACGCCAGTCGGTGCCTTGACCGGTTTGGGAATTCTGTTTGTTGGCGCCACCGTCGACGAAGTTGATTTCAGGTTTGAAGAACTTCACTTGAGCGACGACGGCATGGTCGTACCACAGCGAGTGCCAACTGACTGAAAGGTCGATCAACGGCGCATTGACGAACGGCACCGGTACTTTGCCGTCGACTTTGACGATCTTCAGGCCGTTGATTTTGTAGGCGCCGCGCCACCACGCCAGGTCAACATCGGTGATCTGGCCACGGTAATCGCCCATATTCGCCAGTTTGTCGTTCAGGTAGTCGCGTACCACGTAAGGCAGGGCGATGTGCAGTGCGATCAGCAGCACGACGATTCCCGCAAAAGTCCATAACGGCCAGCTGTAGCGACGTTTCATGGTGACAATTCCCGAACGATGTAAAGCGATTGACTACTGTGTGTTGCAGACGTTCGCCCCGACTGGACTGTGCTGGGCAACAGGCATACCTTGGAGCGCTGAATTCAACGCTGCATAAGGACCCAGCCATGAGCCGTATTTTTGCCGACAACGCCCATTCCATCGGTAACACACCGCTGGTGCAGATCAACCGTATTGCGCCGCGTGGCGTGACCATTCTGGCCAAGATCGAGGGGCGCAACCCCGGTTATTCGGTCAAGTGCCGGATCGGCGCCAACATGATCTGGGACGCCGAAAGCAGCGGCAAACTCAAGCCGGGCATGACCATCGTCGAGCCGACCTCGGGTAATACCGGTATCGGTCTGGCGTTTGTGGCCGCCGCTCGCGGTTACAAGTTGATGCTGACCATGCCGGCTTCCATGAGCATCGAGCGCCGCAAAGTGCTCAAGGCCTTGGGCGCTGAACTGGTGCTGACCGAGCCAGCCAAGGGCATGAAGGGCGCGATCGAGAAGGCCGCTGAAATCGTCGCCAGCGATGTCGATAAATACTTCATGCCGGCGCAGTTCGATAACCCGGCCAACCCGGCGATTCATGAAAAAACCACCGGCCCGGAAATCTGGAACGACACCGACGGCGCTGTCGACGTGTTGGTGGCGGGTGTCGGCACCGGCGGAACCATCACTGGCGTTTCGCGGTATATCAAGAATACCCAGGGCAAACCGATTCTTTCCGTGGCCGTGGAGCCGGTGTCCTCTCCGGTGATCACCCAGGCGCTGGCCGGTGAAGAGATCAAGCCCAGCCCGCACAAGATTCAGGGCATTGGTGCCGGTTTTGTGCCGAAAAACCTCGATCTGTCGATGGTGGATCGGGTTGAGCTGGTGACTGACGAAGAGTCCAAGGCCATGGCCCTGCGCCTGATGCAGGAAGAAGGCATTCTCTGCGGGATTTCGTGTGGCGCAGCGATGGCCGTGGCCGTGCGTCTGGCAGAAACCCCGGAAATGCAGGGCAAAACCATTGTGGTGATTCTGCCGGACTCGGGCGAGCGTTATCTGTCGAGCATGTTGTTCAGCGACCTGTTCACCGAGCAGGAGACCCAGCAATAAGTCGCAGCCTGCAGCAGTTCCTGGATATTCAATCCGTCGCTGTAGGAGCTGCCGCAGGCTGCGATCTTTTGATCTTCATGATTCAGGTCAGCCAAGGTTCAGGATCGTTATGTTAATAAGCGCTTTGTTGCGCAATCCTTAACACTGAATCTTGGCTGAAGCGGGTTTTTCCCGAAGCCGGTAGTGTTTATCATGGCCGGCTGCCATGCCGGGTAAATGGCATTGTGCAGCGTTGTCTTTATTCAAGGAGTTGTTGATGACCTTTTCGTTTGCCGCCAAGGCGTTCGTGCTGTTGCTGTTTCTGGGCAGCACGCTCTATGTGCATTTGCGCGGCAAGGCGCGTTTGCCGGTACTGCGTCAGTTCGTCAACCATTCGGCGCTGTTCGCCCCGTACAACGCTTTGATGTACATGTTTTCCGGCGTGCCGTCGAAGCCTTACCTGGATCGCAGCAAATTCCCGGAACTGGATGTACTGCGCGACAACTGGGAAACCATTCGCGACGAAGCGATGCACCTGTTCGACGAGGGCTACATCCGCGCCGCCGAGAAGAACAATGACGCCGGTTTCGGGTCGTTCTTCAAAAAGGGCTGGAAGCGTTTCTACCTCAAGTGGTACGACAAACCGCTGCCGTCGGCCGAAACCCTGTGCCCGAAAACCGTGGCGCTGGTCAGTGCGATTCCCAACGTCAAGGGCGCCATGTTCGCGCTGTTGCCGGGCGGTAGTCATCTCAACCCACACCGCGATCCGTTTGCCGGCTCCTTGCGCTATCACCTCGGTCTGTCGACACCCAACTCCGACGATTGCCGGATCTTCGTCGACGGTCAGGTCTACGCCTGGCGCGACGGTGAAGACGTGATGTTCGACGAGACCTACGTGCACTGGGTGAAGAACGAAACCGAAAAGACCCGGGTGATTCTGTTCTGCGACGTCGAGCGACCACTGAGCAACCGTTTCATGACCCGCATCAACCGAACCATCAGCGCTTGGCTCGGCCGTGCGACCGCACCGCAGAACCTCGATGATGAACGCGTCGGCGGGATCAACCAGGCTTACGCCTGGAGCAAGACCTTCAGCGACAAGTTCAGCGGAGTGGTCAAACAGTGGAAGCGCCGCAACCCCAAGGCCTACCGCATCATGCGTCCGGTATTGGCCGTTGTGGTACTGACGTTGTTGGGCTATTGGCTGTTTGGGTAAAGTCGGTCTCGTTTAAAGGAACCGCTCTAAATGAGCGGTTTTTTTATGCGGGTCAAAACTGTTACAACGCACCACTGCCATCTGCCAGCCGTTAAACTCTCACGCGCAAGCTCTCAATGAAGGCGCAGCACCCGCAGTGTGCTGCCATACACCCCATGGAATAGGCGACTCCCCTTGAATCAATCCCTCAAGCCTGGCGAAAACACCTTCCTGGACCTGCCCAATGGGCACGTCGTGGTCACTCATGCCGCAGGCGACAATCTGGACGTGAACCTCACGGCGTTTCTCGTCACTGAGGCCGGCAAGGTCACCAGTGACAGCGACATGGTGTTTTTCAACGCACCGGAACATGCGTCCGGCGCCGCCATGTTCATCGCACCGGTCACACAGAGCGGCATTGTCAGCCACCGCATCGGTTTTGATCTTTCGCGCATGCCGGCGGGTATCACCAAGATCGCCATCACCCTGACTCAGGATGGCAGTGGTGGTTTTGCCGCTGTAAAGGACCTGCGCGCCCAAGTGGTCGTCGGCGATCAGGTTCTGGAGCTCGCGCCGGGTAGTTTCACCCAGGAAACGGGCATTATCGTGCTCGATCTGTACGTGCGAAACGGCCAGTGCAAGGCGCGTTCGGTATGGCAGGGTTTTGCCTCGGGACTGGCCGGGCTGTGCGGCCTCTACGGGGTGGATGTTGAAGAAGAAGCGCCAGCGGCTCCCGCTGCCAAACCGGTGAACATTACCAAGTCACTGATCACCCTCGACAAGCCGGGCACCAGCCACAAGGTCTCCCTGGAAAAAGGCCCGTCGGCACCGAAAGTCATCCGCGTCAGCGCGACCTGGGTGGATAACGGCGATGATGACGACAATGACGATCTCGACCTCCGGATCGGCATTCTGCGCCCCGATGGCCGAATGTCCTTCATCCAGGCTCCGGACAAGAGTGGCGCCTTCGATATCGATCCTTTCGTGTTCCACACCGGCGACGTGGTCAGCGCCAGCGATTCGGCACCGGCCATCGAAACAGTCGACATCAACCCGGCCATCTCCCCGCAAATGGGTGGCAAGGTTGCGTTGGTTTGCAGTGTCTATTCTGCGCTGGACAACGGCGCCGTTTCGGTGGCTTCGCTGAAACCGAAAATGCGCATGGAGTACGGCAATCAGGTTGTCGAGTGCGCTTTCGAATTCCAGGACGATGAATTCAGCAGCACGGTCTACACCTACGTGATCGGTTTGATCGAGATCGACCTTGATCACATTGAACTGAGTCCCTCCGGCATCACATCAGAGAGCACGAGCGAAGCGACCCCGTGGCTCACACGCCAGGGCGACAAGCTGGTGCTGACCATGGACGGGCCTGAGGTGTTCAAAGGCTATCCGCCGGAGAACAGTGGTAGTAAACGTTACGTCTGAGTGCCAGGGACGACTTGTCGCTGAGACTGAATGTAGCCACATATAAACCGCTCCAGTGGAGCGGTTTATCACCAGAGTATTTACAGACGACCTGCTGCGAGTACGTTGGGCTCTTTGGTTTCGGTACCCGTTATAAGGATTTGCAGTAGTCGCTGTTGACTGGCAGTCAGCCTGACATCGGCATCTTTTTTGGCGCTTAAAGGTCCGCCTGGTCTGATGGATGACTTTTTAACCGGCTTGTTCACGTTTTCACCAGTGCTGATCATTAATTGAGCAGTTTTCACGATACGCGGTTCCCTACGTTTTTGACAAGGCATCCCTGTGCATCAAAGCGGAAGCTAAGTTCTTGATAATGGGAAATTGCACCCACCAAAGGTTCCTGAACCTCTAGTACCTCACTGCCGATGATCCGCGCGTACTGTTCAATCACGATCAGTGCCAGCGTTCCAATTCGGTTTTTCAGTGGGTGAGCCTCTCCCGAACGCCCCTCCAGACGAACGATTCGAATTCTCCTGCGACTGTTGTTCGGATTTGCGAAACACAGCCCACACAACTCATCTTCAAACCAGATCGAAAAGTCCAGTGACAGCGGCTCTCGAGCTTTCCATGTCATGACTTCACGCCAACAGAATTGCGGTGTCTCCCAGCGTAACGAGGCATTCACTGCAAGAGTGTCGATGGGTTCGAAGCGTACCTTCGACAAATCGGTGACGGCACGTTTTTCTCGTTCCAGTTGATGCTGGAGTAGAGCAATACTGCTACTTGCCTGTTTTCTAGCCATTGATCTGTACAGCTGATATCGAAGTTGAGTTCTTTCCCTTGGCATGTGATTTCGTACATTCCCTGTCCCCCCATAGTCGGGCATCGCCTTGCAACCCAGCCTATTCACCTCCCACCCAGCTGTCGCTACCGGCCCTTTGCCCAAGTCATTGCAATCTGTGTTCCTGGCTGGTTATATTCAGCCCTCGTGAGCCAGTCGGTTCACTCACCTCAACCTCAAAAAAGATCTGCACTCATGCCTGCATCCCACATCAACGCGGTAGTCGATTCAGCGGTCAACGCTGGCGTCGTGCCGTGCGGGAATCAGCAGCCACAGCAGATCAGTCATTACCCCCCACCTGTCAGTAGCACGCCGGTGTGCGCAGTCGTATCACCGCCGGGTGTTGGCGTTTCGGGCTGATCGGCGTTTTTTGCTGACCCCTGTGCCCGCCTGAAAAAACCTACTGAACTTCAGCTTCGGCTGAGTTGGCTTTTTGCCTGACTACAGGTGGTATTCATGTTTGTCCTTTCGAAAAAATCCGCGCTCGCGGCGGCGTCCACGAGCCTGTTCGTTCTGCTGTGGAGCAGCGGGGCGATCTTCTCCAAATGGGGCCTGGCTCACGCTTCGCCATTTGCCTTTCTGCTGATCCGCTTTGCGATCGCCCTGTGCGGGCTGGTGCTGCTGGCGCCGTTACTCAGGCTGAAGTTGCCCAAGACTGGCCGGCCGATGCTGTATGCGATTGCCACCGGCGTGGTGTTGCTCGGGGCCTATCAGATTTTCTATTTGCTGGCGCTGAACAGCAAAGTCACGCCGGGGGTGATGGCAACCATCATGGGCGTGCAGCCGATTCTCACCGTTGTGTTGATGGAGCGGCAGCGCTCGGCGAGCCGGATGTTCGGGCTGGCGCTGGGGCTGGCGGGGCTGATCATGGTGGTTTACCAGGGCATCGGCCTGGCCGGGATGTCCTGGACGGGGATGCTCTTCGGACTGCTGGCGCTGGCGAGCATGACCCTCGGTTCGATCATGCAGAAACGCATCACCGACAATCCGCTCGGCACGTTGCCGGTGCAGTATCTGGCGGGGCTGTTGTTGTGCGGGATTTTTGTGCCGTTCCAGCCGTTCCACTTTGAGCACAGCACCGGTTTTATCGTGCCGGTGTTGTGGATGGGGCTGGTGGTCTCGGTGCTGGCGACACTGCTGCTCTATCGCCTGATTGCGCGGGGCAATCTGGTGAACGTCACCAGCCTGTTCTATCTGGTCCCGGCGGTGACCGCGGTGATGGATTACCTGATTTTCGGCAATCGTCTGGCAGCACTGAGTGTGCTGGGGATGCTGTTGATCATCATCGGTCTGGCATTCGTATTCCGTAAACCCAAGTAACGCCAACCCCTGTAGGAGCTGCCGCAGGCTGCGATCTGTTGATCTTGTGGTTAAAAACAACATCAAAAGATCGCAGCCTGCGGCAGCTCCTACCGGGCGTTCACCTCAACTGATTTTGCCGTCGCAGGCTTCAACACCAGCCACAACGCGATCGCAATCAACACCCCGCCGTAGATGTGCGCCATCGACAGCGGCTCATCCAGCAACAACGCCCCCCACAGCACGCCGAACGGCGGAATCATGAAGGTCACGGTCATTGATTTCACCGGGCCGATGGAGCTCAGCAGGCGGAAGTAAACGATGTAGGCAAACGCCGTGCACCCCAGACCCAGGCCAAGCAACGACAGCCAGACATTCCAGCCACCCCAGCTGACGGGCGGCTGAGTGGCCACGCTGTAGGCAAACAGCGGCAGCAGGAACAGTGTCGCCCCGAGCATGCTGCCCAAGGCGGAAAGACGGCTGTCCAATCCACCGGCCTGATCCAGCCAGCGCCGTGCGAGGAATCCGGCAAAGCCATAACAGGTGGTCGCCAGCAGGCAGGCGAGGGCGCCCATCAGCAGTTGCATGTCGAATGCCACGGGACCGGCGCGCGTCAGCACACCGACACCGAACAGGCCGAGAAACACTCCGCCGAGTTTCGCGGCGGTGAGTTTTTCACTGAAGAACAACCCGCCAATCAGCACGCCCATCAATGGCGTGGTGGCGTTGAAAATTGCTGAATAGCCAGCCGGCAGCACCTGCGCGGCCACCGAGTACAACGTTGCCGGAATGCCTGAGTTGATCACGCCGAGCAGCATTACGGTTTTCAGTTTGCCTTTGAAATCCCAACTGATGCGCATCAGCCCGAGAATCACCAGCAGGCCGACGGCGGCTATCGACACGCGAAAGAATCCGGTCGGAATCGTGCCGATCACTGGCGCAATAATGCGCATGAACAGAAAACTCGCGCCCCAGATGGCCGCCAGCGACAACATACGGAAAATATCGAGAGGGCTCACGGCGGTCTCCTTCCAGAATCGGGACGAGAGTGTTGCCGAGCGCCCTGATGAAGGCAACCGCTATTCGGGCATGCAACTTTTTGCTCAGATTACAAAACGCGTGACCAGCCCGTTGAGGTCAACGGCCAGGCGCGACAGTTCCTGACTGGCGGCAGAGGTCTGCGTGGCGCCGGCAGCGGTTTGCGTCGACAGATCGCGGATGGTCACCAGATTTTCATCGACCTCGCGGGCCACCAGTGCCTGCTGCTCGGCGGCGCTGGCGATCACCAGATTGCGTTGATTGATCTGCGCAATCGATGCGGTGATTTTCTCCAGGGCCTGCCCGGCACTGTTGGCGCGGCGCAAGGTTTGCCCCGCCTGCTCGGCACTACTTTGCAGCGCCCCGACAGTGGCGCCGGTGCCTTGCTGGATGCTGCTGATCATCAGCTCGATTTCTTCGGTGGAGTTCTGTGTGCGTTGCGCCAGCGAGCGCACCTCATCGGCGACCACCGCGAAACCGCGCCCGGCCTCACCGGCGCGCGCCGCTTCGATCGCGGCGTTGAGCGCCAACAGATTGGTCTGCCCGGCAATCCCGCGAATCACTTCCAGCACTTTGCTGATGTCCTGCGCCTGTGTGGCCAAGCCTTCAGCTTGCTCGGACGCGCCGAGCACGGCGCTGACCAGTTCTTGAATCGAGCTGATGGTTTCGCTGACCTGCACATGGCCGTGCTTGCTGTCCTCGTTCGACGCCTCGGACGCCTCGGCGCTGGACACCGCGTTGGCCGCGACTTCATCCACTGCCGTACTCATCTCGGTCACGGCGGTGGCGGCCTGTTCGATTTGATCGTTCTGCCGCTGCAGGCCACGGGTGCTTTGTTCCATCACCGAACTCATTTCCTCGGCAGCGGAAGCCAGTTGCTGCGCCGATTCGCTGATACCGCGAATGGTCGAGCGCAGATTGCCCTGCATCTCGGCGAGGGCGTCGAGCAACTGCGCGGCCTCGTCTTTACCGCTGCTGGCAATCGCGCCACTGAGGTTGCCGGCGGCAATGCGTCGCGCCACCTCCAGCGCCTGATTGATCGGCGTGGTGATGCTGCGAGTCAGCGCCCAGGCCAGCAGCAGGGTGGCGATCAACGCGACCACGATGATCGTCGCGACAATCCACAGTGCCCGCTGATACATCGCCGCCGCTGCTTCGGCCGCGGCATCGGCGCCTTGCTGATTGAGCGTGATCATTGCCTCCAGCGTCTTGTCGAGCACTGCGCCCTGCGGCGCCAATTCGTTGTTCAAACGGGCGGAAGCCTGTTCGTTCTGGCCTGCGTCGATCTGGCTGACGATCTGATCGAGGATGCTCAGGTATTTGCCGACGGCGATACTCAAGCTGTCGAGCATTGCCTGTTCTTCATCACTGGCAATCAAGGCCTTGTGGTCGCTGAGGCGTTTGAGCAGTTCTTCACGCTGCGCCTTGAGAATGCCTTTGCTTCTGTCTCGACTGGCTGCCTGGGTATTGGCCGTCAGGCGCAACGATTCGAGACGGATGCTGGCGATGTTCGCCGCCGCGTCATGAATGCTTTCGATGCTCGGCATCCATGATTCTTCGATCACCGCTGCGCTCTCGCGCAGGGTCTTCATCTGGGCAAGCCCGAACAGGCCAACCACCACCAGCAGACCGGCCAAAACGGCAAAACTCAAACTGGCGCGCAAACCGATGCGCAGATTGCGGATAGACATCTTTGTGCTCCTTGATCTTTGAGGGAGAGGTCGTCCTCGTCAGCGAGGATCTTGTTTTGCGGGGGGTGATGGCGGGATGTATATCAAAGTGCCACTATTTTGGTAAGACCAATCCGGGTGGTGTCACGAAGCATCGCCCCGTTGCGGGAAAACCGCGGGCTAGAGAGGTGCACTGGTAATTGTCTGCCAAGGCCGGTTATTTCGCGGGCTGGCGCAAAGGCACCCGCGAGACTGAACAGGTGATTTTTTGACCGAACGGTCGATTTAAAAAACTTTGCAAAAAACTGTGTCGGATTCAAAGGCCCCTTCGCGAGCAAGCTTGGCTCCTACAGGATCGTTGTACGAACTTGCCGTGCTTTTGGCAGAAATTGCACTTCACCTGTGCCCGCATCCGTGGCTAAGCTCAGGCACAGATTTCCAAACGCACGCCGAGGTCTCCTTTATGCCGCAGCAATGGCCAGCCACCGACATCGCCCGCATGATCCTCGATGGCTTTGACGATTACCGCGAGCATTTCCGGCGGATCACGGATGGCGCCCGCGAGCGCTTCGAGCAGGCACGCTGGCAGGAGACCCAAACCGCGTCGGCGGCGCGGATCAACCTTTACGAAGAAAAAGTCGGCGAAACCATCGCCCGTCTGCGCGAATATTTCGATGATGAAACGCTGATGAATGTCAGCTGCTGGCCGCTGGTGAAAAGCGCCTATATCAGCGTCATCGACCTGCGTTTCGACGATGAGCTGTCCGAGACCTGGTACAACTCGATTTTCTGCGGCCTGTTCAGCCATGACCTGATCAGCGACGGCTGCATGTTCATTCACACCACACGCCCGAGCCTGCGCCGTGCCCGCGCCGCGCAAACCCGCACGTACAAGCCGCAGGGCCAGTTGTCGGGGATGCTCGCGAGCATTTTTGCCGACTACCGTTTCAGCGAGGATTACGCTGATTTGCCCGGCGACCTGCGGCGTCTCGAAGCGCAACTGCGCGAGAACCTGCCGGACTGGGTGTGCAAGGACCCGGAGCTCAGCGTCGAGTTGTTTTCCTCGGTGCTCTACCGCAACAAGGGCGCGTATCTGGTCGGGCGCATCTACACCCGCGACGAACAGTGGCCGCTGGTGATTCCGCTGCTGCACCGCGAAGGGCGCGGGATTCAGATCGATGCGTTGATCACTGACGAAGCCGACGTGTCGATCATCTTCTCGTTCACCCGTTCTTACTTCATGGTCGATGTGCCGGTGCCGGCGGAGTTCATCGGCTTCCTGCGGCGCATCCTGCCGGGCAAGCACATCGCCGAGCTGTACACCTCGATCGGTTTCTACAAGCACGGCAAATCCGAATTCTATCGTGCGCTGATCAATCACCTGGCCAACACCGACGATCAATTCATCATGGCCCCCGGTGTGCGCGGCATGGTCATGAGCGTGTTCACCCTGCCGGGCTTCAACACCGTGTTCAAGATCATCAAGGACCGGTTCTCGCCGTCGAAAAACGTCGACCGAGCGACGGTGATCGAAAAGTACCGACTGGTGAAAAGTGTCGACCGGGTAGGGCGGATGGCCGATACCCAAGAGTTCGCCGATTTCCGTTTTCCGCTGAGCAAGTTCGATCCGGCGTGTCTTGAGGAATTGCTGGAAGTCGCGCCATCGACGGTATCGGTCGAAGGCGAAACCGTGCTGATCCGCCACTGCTGGACCGAGCGGCGAATGACCCCGCTCAATCTCTACCTGGAAAACGCCAACGACGCCCAGGTGCGCGAGGCGCTGGAGGATTACGGCCTGGCGATCAAGCAACTGGCGGCGGCGAATATCTTTCCCGGCGACATGCTGCTGAAGAACTTTGGCGTTACTCGTCACGGCCGCGTGGTGTTTTACGACTATGACGAGATCTGCTTTCTGACCGAGGCCAACTTCCGGCACATCCCGGCGCCGCGCACCCCGGAGGACGAAATGGCCTCGGAACCGTGGTACTCGATCGGGCCACTGGATGTGTTCCCCGAGGAATTTCCGCCGTTCCTGTTTGCTGATTCGGGGCAGCGCAAGTTGTTCGATCAACTGCATGGCGAGTTGTACAACGCCGATTACTGGAAGAGCCTGCAGGAGGCGATTCGCGCCGGCAAAATCATCGACGTCTTCCCGTACCGCCGCAAAGGCCTCGATAACGAATAACTCCCCCTGAATACATTGTGGCGAGGGGATTTATCCCCGATGGGGTGCGAAGCACCCCCAAAACCATTCAACTCAGACGCTTCAGATCGACGTTGATATCCAGTCGGCGACTGCTGCGCAGCCGATCGGGGATAAATCCCCTCGCCACAAGAGCACCTCGCAGTCGTGTTCGGTGCCGCAAATCTGCGACAATCGGCCCCCTGCACAAATAGACGACCGAATTGCCTACCCGATGACCGACGAATCGCCCTCCATCGACAAACTGCTGAAAAACCTCGACCACGCCATGCTTGCCGACCGTCACCGGCTGCGGCGGCAGTTGCTTGAGCTGCGCAAGAAACCTGACGAGGCCAAACTGGCCCAGTGGGTGACGCGCATGCAGGCGTCCTGTGATCAGGTGCTGGCGCGCAAGGCCAGCCTGCCGGTGATTCGTTACGACGACAGTTTGCCGATTGCCGCCAAGCGCGACGAAATCAAAAAGGCGCTGGAAAAGCACCAGGTGCTGATCATCGCCGGCGAAACCGGTTCGGGTAAAACCACCCAGTTGCCGAAAATCTGTCTGGAGATCGGGCGCGGCCAGCATGGCTTGATCGGCCATACCCAGCCACGCCGGATTGCTGCGCGCAGCGTCGCCAGCCGTGTTGCCGAAGAACTTGGCACGCCGCTCGGGTCGCTGGTCGGCTATCAGGTGCGTTTTGAAGATCAGAGCGATGCCAACACCCTGATCAAGCTGATGACCGACGGCATCCTGCTCGCGGAAACCCAGAACGATCGCTACCTCGAACGCTACGACACGATCATCGTCGACGAAGCCCACGAACGCAGCCTCAACATCGACTTCCTGCTTGGTTACCTGAAAACCCTGCTGCCGCGTCGTCCGGATCTGAAAGTCATCATCACCTCGGCGACCATCGATCTGGAGCGTTTTTCCAAGCATTTCGACGATGCGCCGATTGTTGAAGTCTCCGGCCGTACCTTCCCGGTCGATACCTGGTATCGCCCGCTGACGCTGGAGCAGGACGAGGAGGGCAACCGCGTCGAGGATGACCTGACGGTGGATCAGGCGATCCTCGCCACCCTTGATGAAATCGCCGCTTACGAGCGCAGCGAACGCCGCAGTCCGGGTGATGTGCTGGTGTTCCTGCCGGGCGAGCGCGAGATTCGTGACGCTGCCGACATGCTGCGTAAAGCCCAACTCAAACACACTGAAATTCTGCCGCTGTACGCGCGCCTGTCTCCGGCCGAGCAGCAGCGGATTTTCCAGTCGCACCCGGGCCGTCGCGTGGTGCTGGCAACCAACGTTGCCGAGACGTCGCTGACCGTGCCGGGCATCCGTTACGTGATCGACAGCGGCACCGCGCGCATCAGCCGTTACAGCTACCGCGCCAAGGTGCAGCGCCTGCCGATCGAGGCGATTTCCCAGGCCAGCGCCAATCAGCGAAAAGGTCGCTGCGGCCGGGTCGAGCCGGGCATCTGCATTCGTTTGTACAGCGAAGAAGATTTCCTCGGTCGCCCGGAATTCACCGATCCGGAGATTCTGCGCACCAACCTCGCCGCTGTAATTTTGCAGATGCTCCATCTACGGCTTGGCGAGATCACCGCATTCCCGTTCATCGAGCCGCCGGACGGCAAAGCGATCAGCGACGGGTTCAATCTGCTGCAAGAACTCTCGGCAGTGGATCGCAACAGCCAGCTGACGCCGCTCGGTCGCCAATTGGCGCGTTTGCCGGTCGACCCGCGCATGGGCCGCATGCTGCTTGAAGCGGCGAAACTCGGCAGCCTGCAGGAAGTGCTGATCGTCGCCAGTGCGATGTCGATTCAAGACCCACGCGAGCGGCCGCCGGAGCGTCAACAAGCGGCCGATCAGGCCCACGCGCAATGGAAAGACATTGACTCGGACTTCGCCGGATTGGTGAATTTATGGCGTGGTTTTGAAGAACAACGCCAAGCGCTGACAGCAAGCCCGTTGCGCAACTGGTGCCGGAAGAATTTCCTCAACTATCTGCGTCTACGCGAATGGCGCGATTCCCATCGCCAGTTGAGCCTGATCTGCCGCGACATGCAGCTCAGCGTTAATAAAGAGCCGGCGGATTACCCGAAACTGCACAAAGCGGTGTTGGTCGGTTTGCTCAGCCAGATCGGTCAGAAAACCGAGGACGGCGATTACCTCGGCGCGCGTCAGCGGCGCTTCTGGATTCACCCCTCGTCGGGCATCGGCAAGAAGCGCCCGCAATGGCTGATGACCGCCGAACTGGTGGAAACCACCAAGCTATACGCGCGCATGGTCGCCAAGATCGACGCCGACTGGATCGAGCCGCTGGCCGGGCACTTGATCAAGAAAAACCACTTCGAACCGCACTGGGAGAAGAAGCGCGGCCAGGTCGTGGCGTTTGAACAGATCACCCTGTTTGGATTGATCGTGGTCGGTCGCCGCCCGGTGCATTACGGCCCGGTCGATCCAGTGGTTTCGCGTGAGCTGTTTATCCGCGAAGGTTTGGTGCGCGGCGAGATTCAGTCGAAAGCCAAGTGTCTGAGCGCCAACAAACAACTGCTGGAACAACTCGACGAACTCGAAGCCAAGGCCCGTCGCCGTGACATTCTCGCCGACGAAGAAACCCTTTACGCGTTCTACGACGCGCGGCTGCCGGCGGAGATCCATCAGACCGCGACGTTCGACAGCTGGTATCGCATCAACAGTCAAAAAGATCCGCAGTTGTTGATCATGCGCGAAGAAGACGTGCTGGCCCGCGAGGCCAGTGAAGTCACCGCGCTGCACTACCCGGACACGCTGCACATCGGCGATCTGGAGTTGGCGCTGACCTATCACTTCGAGCCCAATCACCCGCGCGACGGCGTGACCTTGCGGGTGCCGGCGCCGCTGCTGCCGATGCTGCCGCCGGAGCGTCTGGAGTGGCTGGTGCCGGGGCTGATCGAGGCCAAGTGCATCGCCCTCGTGCGCAACCTGCCGAAAGCGCTGCGCAAGAACTTCGTGCCGGTGCCGGACTTCATCAAGGCTGCCTTGCAGCGCATGACCTTTGCCGAAGGTTCGTTGCCGCAAGCGCTGGGGCGTGAGCTGTTGCGCATGACCGGCGCGCGGGTCAGCGATGAAGCGTGGGCGGAAGCTGAGCAAGGGGTTGAAGGGCATCTGCGGATGAACCTGGAAATCGTCGACGCCCAGGGCAAGTTCCTCGGTGAAGGACGTGATCTGGCCGAGCTGACCGCGCGGTTTGCCGAAGCCAGTCAGGCCGCATTGGCGGTGCCGCAAACTGCGAAAAGTCAGCAGCCGGTCGAGGCCAAGGTCTTCGCGCCGGTGGCGGAAAAGACTCAACAGAAGATCGCCGGGCTGTCGATGACGGTGTATCCGGCGCTGGTTGAAGAGGGCGGCACGGTCAAGGAAGGGCGTTTCTCGACGCCGGCCGAGGCCGAATTCCAGCACCGTCGCGCGTTGCAGCGCTTGTTGATGCAGCAGTTGGCCGAGCCGGCGAAATTCCTGCGCAGCAAGTTGCCGGGGCAGACCGAATTGGGCCTGCTTTATCGCGATCTGGGTCGGGTCGATGCGCTGATCGAAGACATTTTGCTGGCCAGCCTCGACAGCTGCATTCTCGAAGGCGAAGACCCGTTGCCGCGTGACGGCGCCGGTCTGGCAGCGTTGGCGGAACGCAAACGCGGTGGCTGGACTGAGCACGCCGAACGCGTGGCGCGGCTGACGCTGGAAATTCTCAAGGTCTGGCACGCTCTGCAAAAGCGCTTCAAGGGCAAGATCGATCTGGCGCAGGCTGTGGCGCTGAACGACATCAAGCAGCAGATCAGCCATCTGGTGTATCCGGGGTTTGTCCGCGAAACGCCGATGCAGTGGCTCAAAGAAATCCCGCGTTATTTGAAAGCGGTCGAGCAGCGTTTCGAGAAGCTTGGCGCGCAGGTGCAGAAGGATCGCGTCTGGAGCGGCGAACTCGCCGGCCTCTGGGCGCAATACCAGGCCCGCGCGGCCAAACACGCGCAGGAAGGCAAGCGCGATCCGCAGCTTGAGCTGTACCGCTGGTGGCTGGAGGAATACCGGGTGTCGCTGTTCGCCCAGCAGTTGGGCACCAAGGTGCCAATCTCCGACAAACGCCTGAACAAACAGTGGAGCCAGGTAGAACCCTGATCTGGCGTAATCCCCCGATCCCTTGTGGCGAGGGGATTTATCCCCGCTCGGCTGCGCAGCAGTCGCAAAACCAACACTCTCGGTATGACTAATGAACCGAGGTGTCAGGTTTTGGGGCGGCTTCGCCACCCAACGGGGATAAATCCCCTCGCCACAAAAGTGCGCCCTTGCAGTGAATGGCGGTTGTGCTTGAGAAAGGCGCCAAATCCCTGCGTTTATGGCAAACTTCGCGACCATAAACGCCGGTTTCGCGACCCAGAGCCTTCGGCGATGTCGCGCAGCGGAATAAAGCGATGCCAGGTTTGTGTCCCCCGGTTGGGAATAGACCCTTTGTGTGTTGGTACGACGGTTCCAGCACTTTCTGCCTGAACAGATTAGAGAAACGACCATGCATAACGTCGTCATCAGCGGCACCGGCCTATACACCCCGGCCAACAGCATCTCCAACGAAGAGCTGGTGCAGTCTTTCAATACCTACGTCGCGCAGTTCAACGCCGACAACGCCCAGGCCATTGCCAGCGGCGAAGTCCAGGCCCTGACCGAATCCAGCGCCGCGTTCATCGAAAAAGCCTCGGGCATCAAGAGCCGCTTTGTCATGGACAAGGACGGCATCCTCGACCCGCAACGCATGGCCCCGCGCCTGCCGGAGCGTTCCAACGACGAATGGTCGGTGCTTTGCCAGATGGCCATCGGCGCTGCCGAACAGGCCCTGCAACGCGCCGGCAAAACCGCCGCGGACATCGACGGCGTGATCGTTGCCTGCTCCAACCTGCAACGCGCCTATCCGGCCATCGCCATCGAAGTTCAGGAAGCCCTGGGTATCCAGGGTTTCGGTTTTGACATGAACGTCGCCTGCTCCTCGGCGACTTTCGGTATTCAGGCCGCCGCCAACAGCGTGCAACTGGGCCAGGCCCGGGCGATCCTGATGGTCAACCCGGAAGTCTGCACCGGTCACCTGAACTTCCGTGACCGCGACAGCCACTTCATCTTCGGCGACGCCGCGACTGCGGTGATCATCGAGCGCGCTGAAACAGCGACGTCCAAGCACCAGTTCGACGTGGTCAGCACCAAACTGCTGACCAAGTTCTCCAACAACATCCGCAACAACTTCGGTTTCCTCAACCGTGCAGCAGAAGAGGGCGTCGGTGCCCGCGACAAGCTGTTCGTGCAGGAAGGCCGCAAGGTGTTCAAGGACGTCTGCCCGATGGTCGCCGAGCTGATCGGTGAGCATCTGCAAGAGAACCAGCTCAACGTTGGCGATGTGAAACGCTTCTGGCTGCACCAGGCCAACTTGAGCATGAACCACTTGATCGTGCGCAAACTGCTCGGTCGCGAAGCCACCGAAGAAGAAGCTCCGGTGATTCTCGACACCTACGCCAACACCAGCTCCGCCGGTTCGGTGATTGCGTTCCACAAGTATCAGGACGATCTGGCCGCCGGTTCGCTGGCTGTGCTGAGCTCGTTCGGTGCCGGTTATTCGATCGGCAGCGTGATTCTGCGTAAACGCTGATTGCGTTTTAAAAGATCGCAGCCTGCGGCAGCGCCTACACGGATGGTATGAAATCCGTTCTTGTAGGCGCTGCCGAAGGCTGCGATCTTTTGTTTTTAACGCTTTGCAAAGAGACGCCAATGGCCGCAATGGACGACACTCAACTGCTCGAACGCCTGTTGGCCGGCGAGCAAAAAGCTTTCAAGGAGTTGGTCAGCACTTACCAGAGCGCCATGCGCGCCGTGGCCTATGCGATTGTTGGCCAGCGTCATGTCGAAGAAGTGGTGCAGGACGCCTGGCTGTCGGTTGTGCGACACATCGCCAGTTTCGAAGGGCGTTCCAGTCTCAAGACCTGGCTGTTGACCATCACGGCCAACTCAGCCAAAAGCCGTTACAAACAAAATCGCCGCGAAGTGTTGATGGATGACCTGCCTTCGCCCCATGGCACCATCGACGACGAGCGCTTTTCTTCCGGCGACGGCCACTGGCTGATCGCCCCGTTCGCCTGGCACCAGGACACACCGGAAGCGCTGCTGACCGAGAGCGAGTTGCGCGACTGTCTGGAACACACGCTGTTGAGCCTGTCGGAACTGCAAAGCAGCGTTTTGCTGTTGCGTGAACGCCAGGGGCTGGAGTTGGAGGAGATCTGTAATCTTCTGGAGATCTCGCTCTCCAATGTCCGTGTGCTGCTGCATCGTGCGCGGCTGAAAGTCTTCGCGACCGTGGAGCATTTTGAGGAGACCGGGGAATGCTGACCTGTAAGGAACAAGTGGCGCGCTCCAGCGATTATCTCGATGGGCAATTGAGCTTTCGGGAAAAATTGATGGTGCGTCATCACTTGATGTTCTGCCCCAATTGCCGGCGATTCATTCGCCAGATGAAATTGATGCAAGCCACGCTGAAAGCGCTGCCGGAAAAACCGGAAGAGGGCGTGGACGCCTTGGCCGAACGCCTCGCCGAACAACGCCGCAAAGACCTGTAGGAGCTGCCGAAGGCTGCGATCTTTTGATCTTGTTTTTAAAGATCAAAAGATCGCAGCCTTCGGCAGCTCCTACGGGGGAATAGCAAGGTGCGGGTGAAACGAACGGATGATGGGGATCGTCCCGCCCGCACCGGGCTATAGGGTGAAGCGTTTTAGAACTTGGCTTCCGCGTCCAGCTGCAGAGTGTTGGCGTCCGCGTCACGCTGGGTTCGGCTGGCGAAGTCGGCCTTGGTCAGGAAGTACGTAGCGCCAATGGCAAAGTTCTTGTCGATGTCGTAACCGACCTTGAACTTGTGACCACGGGAACCGGTGGTGCCGTTGGCAAAGTCGGAGTCGGTGAAGGCACCGACCACGGCGTTGCGCTGCACGTCACGATAGTTGTAGTCGAGGTTCAGACCGAACACTTTCGACTTCGCACCGAGCAACCAGGCCGTGTCCTGATCGGTCACCGCATCGTTGTTCTTCACGTACTGACCGTAGAACGACAGTGGCATTGGCAGGCCGCCGATGTCGAGCTGGCTGAAGCCTTCATACAGACGGAATTCGTTGTTGGCCGAGTTGCCGTTGACGGCCAGGGCGCACGGTGTGGAAGTCCCGGTGCAGCGGCTGTCTTCGTCGTTCTGGTAGGCGTAGACGCTGCCGCCCAGGGTCATTTTCAGATTGTCAGTGATATTGAAGCGGCTACCTAACTGGCCGGCAGTCAGGCGCAGGTCGTGACGGAATTGCACGCCATCGCCGTCGACGTTGTCTTTGAGGTTGTAGTTGCCCAGGCTACCGAACAGTTCGGCGCTGCTGCCCAGTGGATATTTGTAGGTGACAGCCAGACCTTCCGGGTTGATGTCGCTGTCCCAGATGACGTCGCCCATGCTGACCCACGGTTGCAGCATCTTGCCGCCGATAATGTGCAGGTTCTTGATCTGATCCGGGTGGTAGTCGATGTAGCCCAGATCGAGCCAGATCTGCTTCTTGTCGAAGTAGTTGTCCTGGTCCTGGTTGGTCGAACGAGCGTCGTCGCCGCCGCCGGTGGCGATACGGATGCCGGTGTCGACTTGCGGGTTGATCTCGGTGTAGGCGCCGAGACGGGCACGGATGCGCTGACGATCCTTGTCGCGGCCGCCGTTGTTCGGTTCGCCGTCGATCTTGATGGTTTCCTGACGGATACGCACATCGCCCTTGAACTGGGTCTTCGCAGCCCAGGCCAGTTTCTGGTCGAAGGCACTTTGTTCGTTGCTTTTCTTCGCGACCGCCGCAACTTGTTCGTTGGTCTCTTGCTGCGCCTGTTGCGCGATTTGCTGAGCCTTCTGATCCTTGGCCAGTTCAGTTTGCAGTTCAACGTACTGCGCCTGGGAAATCGAACCGTTAGCCTTGAGCATGTCGAGCAGTTTGGCGTCGACTGCAGCACTGGCCGGAACGCTCATGGCCAGTAACAGGCCACCGCACAGGGCCGCCGCAGTTTTCGTGGAAGCAAGACGCATAGCAATCTCCGAAGATGAGAGGGGATGGCTGAACCATCCTGGGCACAACCGACGGTTTTAGCGTCGGAAAACAGTGTCCGGGTAGAACCCGGCGCTCTAAAAACAGGCGCCAGTATCGCGATGGTTTATGACAGCGCAGTGGCACAGTGATGGCAGCTTGATGACGATGTGCAACGGCCGTGAACTATTGATCTAGAGCGCTGTCGGCCGAATGCGGGTGTGCAATGCCGCACAATCAGCGATACTCGCCGGGCGCTGAAGTCCTGTTGTGGAGAGCTCCTCGATGCCGTTGCAATGCCTGCAAAACCTGTCAGAAATCGCCCCGGCGACATGGGACGCACTGGTACCGGACAATCAGCCGTTTCTGCGCCATGCCTTCCTCAGCGCGCTGGAAGACAGTGGCTGCGTTGGCCCGCACACCGGGTGGCAACCGGAGCATTTGCTGCACATTGAGGGCGGACGACTGATTGCCGCGCTGCCCAGCTATCGCAAATGGCATTCCTATGGCGAGTACGTGTTCGATCACGGCTGGGCCGACGCCTGCGCCCGTGCCGGCATCGATTACTACCCCAAGTTGTTGACCGCTGTGCCGTTCAGTCCGGTCAGCGGCCCGCGTTTGTTGGCAGCCAATGTCGAAGACGGTTTTGAGCTGCTGAAAAGCCTGCCGAGCTATCTGGAAATCGAAGGGCTTTCCGGCGCACACATCAACTTCACCGACCCGTTCACCGATGCGGCGATGGCCGAGCAACCGGGCTGGCTGCAGCGCATCGGCTGTCAGTACCACTGGCAGAATCGTGGTTACCGCGACTTTCAGGATTTTCTCGACGTGCTCGCTTCGCGTAAGCGCAAGCAGATGCGCAAAGAGCGCGAGCAAGTGGCGGGGCAGGGCTTCGAGTTCGAGTGGCTGGAGGGGCGCGAGCTGGACGAGGCGCAGTGGGATTTCGTCTATGCCTGTTACGCCAACACTTACGCGGTGCGCCGACAAACGCCGTACCTGACGCGGGAATTCTTCAGTTTGTTGGCCGAGCGCATGCCTGAAGCGATTCGCGTGGTGCTGGCCAAACAGGGTTCACGGCCGGTGGCGATGGCGTTCAGCCTGGTTGGCGGCGACAGTTTCTACGGGCGATATTGGGGTTGCCTGGCCGAGTTTGACCGGTTGCATTTCGAGACGTGTTTTTATCAGGGCATGGAGTATGCGATCGCCCAGGGTTATCAGCGATTCGATGCGGGCGCTCAGGGTGAACACAAACTGATTCGTGGTTTCGAACCGGTGATCACCCACTCGTGGCATTACCTGCGCCATCCGGGCTTGAAAGCCGCAGTCAAAGACTTCCTCCAGCAAGAGCGCGCCGGCATCCTCGCCTACGCCGAAGAAGCAAAATCCGCCTTGCCCTACCGCCAAACCTGAATCCCATGTAGGAGCTGCCGAAGGCTGCGATCTTTTGATCCTGGTTTTTAAAAGGCAAGATCAAAAGATCGCAGCCTTCGGCAGCTCCTACGTGGGAATTTGTTGCGCTCAGGTTTGTTCTTTGCCCAGCCAGCGGTAGAGGCCGCCACCCAGCACCGCGCCAATCAGCGGGGCGACCCAGAACATCCACAACTGCGCCAGCGCCCAGCCACCGACGATCAGTGCTGGTCCGGTGCTGCGTGCCGGGTTGACCGAAGTGTTGGTGACGGGGATGGAGATCAGGTGGATCAGGGTCAGGCCCAGGCCGATAGCGATCGGCGCCAGCCCCGGCGGAGCGCGTCTGTCAGTTGCGCCGAGGATGATGATCACGAACATCGCAGTCATCACCAGCTCAGTGACAAACCCCGCCGCCATCGAGTATTTGCCGGGGGAGTGCTCGCCGTAACCGTTGGACGCCAGGCCGGCAGCAATGTCAAAACCTTCCTTGCCGCTGGCGATGTGCGCGATCAGCGCTGCTGCGAGGATCGCGCCGAGCACTTGCGCGATGATGTAGGCCGGCAACTCCTTGGCCGGGAACCGACCGCCGACAAACAGACCGACCGACACGGCCGGGTTGAGATGACAGCCGCTGATGTGGCCGATGGCGAACGCCATGGTCAACACCGTCAGACCAAACGCCAGGGCCACCCCCAGCACCCCGATTCCCAGTGGCGAAGACGCGGCGATCACCGCACTGCCACAACCACCCAACACCAACCAGAACGTACCCAGCAACTCAGTAACTGAACGTTTGAACAGAGACATGAGAAGAGTCCTTGATAGCTTTGCTATCGAGACTGCATCGAGTTGTGCGTCCTTGCAGACTTACGACAGGCTCCCATTCCGGAACCTTGGCTGAGTACAGCAGGGTTTTAACGGATTTCCAGCGGCGACAAAAAGCAAAGATCGCAGCCTGCGGCAGCTCCTACATTGGAATGCGTTCCCCTGTAGGAGCTGCCGCAGGCTGCGATCTTTTGATCTTATGGTTTGGGATCAATCGATCCCGACGAACCCGCCGGTCTGATGCGCCCACAGTCGCGCATACAGCCCGCGATGGGCGAGCAGCTCGGCGTGAGTGCCGCTCTCGGCGATCTTGCCGTTTTCCAGCACCACCAACCGATCCATGCGCGCGATGGTCGAGAGTCGGTGGGCAATCGCGATCACCGTTTTGCCCTGCATCAGCGTTTCCAGGCTTTCCTGAATCGCCGCTTCGACTTCCGAATCCAGTGCTGAAGTCGCTTCGTCCATGATCAGGATCGGCGCATCCTTGAGCAGCACCCGAGCGATGGCGATACGTTGCCGCTGGCCACCGGACAACTTCACCCCGCGCTCACCGACATGCGCGTCAAAACCGGTGCGGCCCTCGGCGTCCGACAGCAGCGGAATGAACTCGTCAGCGCGGGCCTTGTGCACTGCGTCCCAAAGTTCGGCATCGGTCGCATCCGGTTTGCCGTACAACAAATTGTCGCGGATCGAACGGTGCAGCAGCGAGGTGTCCTGAGTGATCATGCCGATGCGCTCGCGCAGGCTTTCCTGACCGACGTCGGCGATGTTCTGCCCGTCGATCAGAATGCGCCCGCCCTCGACGTCATACAGACGCAGCAGCAGGTTGACCAAGGTCGATTTGCCGGCGCCGGACGGCCCGATCAAACCGATTTTTTCCCCCGCTTTGATGTTCAGGTTCAGGTCGCCGATGATCCCGCGCTTCTTGCCGTAGTGAAAATCCACGTGCTCGAAACGCACTTCGCCACGGGCCACTTCCAGCGGTTTGGCGTGATCCTTATCGGTGACGCTGACCGGTTGCGAAATGGTCTGCAAACCGTCCTGCACCATGCCGATGTTTTCGAAGATGCCAGTGACCACCCACATGATCCAGCCGGACATGTTGACGATGCGAATCACCAGGCCGGTCGCCAGAGCAATCGCCCCGACAGTGATCAACGACTGTGTCCACAACCACAGGGCCAACGCGGTGGTGCCGACGATCAGCAGGCCGTTCATGGTGGTGATCGCCACGTCCATGCTGGTGACCACACGACCGGCCATTTGCGCTTTGACGGTCTGCTCTTCGATGGCTTCCTTGGCGTAGTGCTGTTCGAAATTGGTGTGGGCGAACAGCTTCAGCGTGGCGATGTTGGTGTAGCCGTCGACGATGCGCCCCATCAGTTTCGAGCGCGCGTCGGAGGCTTCCACCGAGCGTTGTTTGACCCGTGGCACAAAGTAGTAGAGCGCGCCGATATAGGCGACGATCCACGTCAGCAGCGGGATCATCAGGCGCCAGTCGGCCTCGGCGAATAGCACCAGCGAGCTGATCGCGTAGATCACCACGTGCCACAGCGCATCCACTGCTTGCACCGCCGAGTCACGCAGCGAGTTGCCGGTCTGCATGATGCGCTGGGCGATGCGCCCGGCGAAGTCGTTCTGGAAGAAATTCAGGCTCTGTTTGAGCACGTAGCTGTGGTTCTGCCAGCGGATCATGCTGGTCATGCCGGGGCTCAGGGTCTGATGCACCAGCAGGTCGTGTAGGCCGAAAAAAATCGGCCGCAGCACCAGCGCCACCACCACCATCCACGTCAGTTCGAAGGCGTGGTCGTGGAAAAAATTCGGGTTGGGCGTGCCTTGGGCCAGGTCGATGATGCGGCTCAGGTAACTGAACAGCGCCACTTCGATCAGCGCGGCGAACAGGCCAACGACGAGTAGGGCGGCAAAACTCGGCCAGACTTGTTTGAGGTAATAGGTATAGAAGGGCCAGACGCGATCGGGAGGGGATGCTGTCGGGGCGTCGCGGAATATGTCGATCAGTTGTTCAAAACGGCGATAGAGCATCAGATAACCGCCCGGAATCCGGGCTCTCCTTTTATCGGTGTGAGCGGCGTGAGGTTGAATTCACGCCGCTCGATTCGCCCTGTACAGCTTAGTCGATGACTTTGGCCGACTTGATGATCACAGGGTCGGAAGGCACGTTTTGCATGCCGCTTTTGGTGGTGGTTGGCGAGTTGACGATGATGTCGACCACGTCCATGCCCTTGACCACTTTGGCGAACACCGCGTAACCGGCGTCACGGCCCGGGTCGAGGAAGTCGTTGTCCTTCACGTTAATGAAGAACTGGCTGGTGGCCGAGTCAGGGTTGGAGGTGCGTGCCATCGACAAGGTGCCGCGAACGTTGTGCAGGCCGTTGCTGGCTTCGTTCTTGATCGGCGCCTTGGTGTCTTTCTGTTGCATCTGCGGGGTGAAACCGCCGCCCTGAGCCATGAAGCCCGGGATCACGCGGTGGAAAATGGTATTGGTGTAGAAACCGCTGTTGACGTAATCGAGAAAGTTTTTGGTACTGATCGGCGCCTTGACCGGATCCAGTTCGATTTCGATCTGGCCGTTGGTGGTGTCGAGCAACACGTGCGGCGCTTTGGCGGGAGTCGCGGCCATCAGGTTGGCGGCAAACAGCACGGTACCAGCGGCGAGGGCGAGTTTTTTCAGCATGGGTCAGTGATCCTGAGATTGAAGGTCGGCTGTGGCGAGAAACGCCAGCAGCGTTTGATTGAAACGTTCGGGTTGATCGAGCGGGGTGGCGTGGCGCGAATCGGCGATCACTACCAGCCGCGCATCGGGCAGCAGTTTTACATAGGTTTCTTTCAGCGCGACGGGTGTGTAGTCACGGTCGGCGCTGACGATGAGGGTTGGACAGGTCACTCGGGAAAGTCGTTCCTGAACGCCCCAGCCCACAATCGCATCAAAGCTGGCGAGATAAGCACGTTTGTCGTTTTTTGCCCAGCGCTCGGACATCTTCTGCCGCAAATCAGCCTGCTCGGGTTTGGGGAAAAGTTTGCCGCCAAGGGCCTTGCCGATCGTGGCGAGACTGAGCACGCGCATCAGGCTCCAGCGCTTGAACCACTGCCAGTAATCGTCGCGGCTGCGCAATTTGACTTCCGGCGCGCTGTTGACGATGGTCAGGCTCATGAGCATTTGCGGATGATCGACGCCGAACTGAAAGCCGATCATGCCGCCCATCGACAGCCCGGCGTAATGCACCGGGCCAAGGCTCAGATGCTCGATGAGCGCGAGCAGATCGGCGCTGAAGCCGGCGATGCTGTAGCGCTCACGGGGTTTGTCCGAGCGCCCGTGGCCACGTACATCCGGGACGATCACCCGGTAATGCGCGGCCAGTGCCGGGATCTGCAGTTCCCAGTCCAGCGTGCTCGAACCGAGCCCGTGAACCAGCAGCAACGGCGTGCCGTGGCCGTATTCCTCGTAGTGCAGGTTGCAACCTTCGTGCTCGAAATAGGCCATCGGTGAACTCCGTGTCAGGCTTGTTCGGGGGCGGCGTACGGCGCATCCAGAGGTAACGTATCGAAGGTGCGCAGCAGTTCGATGAGGATTTGCGTGGCCGGGCCCAAGGGTTTGTCCTTGTTCGAATACAGGTAGAAGCTGGAGTTGCGAGTGCCGCCCCTGTCCAACGGTAGCAGCTTGAGCGAGCCATCTTTCAATTCCCGCTCGATCATGTGCCGGGGCAACCAGGCAAAACCCAGACCGCTGCTGACAAAGGTTGCGGCAGTGGCGAGGCTGCCGACCGTCCAGCGCTGTTCGGCGCCGAGCCAGCCGACATCCCGGGGTTGCTGGCGGCCGGAGTCGCGGATGACCACTTGCATCTGGGTTTCCAGATCCTGAAAGCTCAGTTCGCGATTGAGCCGATGCAGCGGGTGATCAGGGTGGGCGACGGCAATGAACTCGACGTCGCTCAATTCTGCACCGAGGTGGCCGGGAATGCTCAGGCCGGTGATGGCCAGATCGGCGACGCCTTCGAGCAATACTTCCTCGACGCCCGACAATACTTCCTCACGCAGACGTACGCGGCAACCACGACTCTGCGGCATGAACGCGGTCAACGCGCGAACGATCCGCGCGCTCGGGTAGGCGGCATCGACCACCAGCCGCACTTCAGCTTCCCAGCCTTGCTCCATGTGATGAGCAAGGTCCTCCAACTGACTGGCCTGTTTCACCAATTGCCGCGAGCGGCGCAGCAGCACACCGCCGGCCTCGGTGAGCACAGCTTTACGCCCGTCGATGCGTAACAGCGGCACGCCGAGCTGGTCCTGCATGCGCGCGACGGTGTAGCTCACCGACGATTGCGAACGGTGCAGGGCCTCGGCGGCCTGGGCAAACCCACCATGGTCGACCACTGCCTGCAACGTTCGCCATTGATCCAGGGTCACGCGGGGCGCTTTCATCAATAGCTCCTCTTGTCCTAAGCTGGCCGTCCCTCATGGAGACTGCCGAATGAAAAAATTCTGTTGTGTGGTGCTGGCGCTGCTGCCGTTGACTGCTTTTGCGTACCCGATCGATGTGCAGAAGGATCTCAACGGTCTCAAGATCGACTACGAAACCTTCGACACGGATAACGACATCGGCTCCATCCGGGTGGCCAACTACGGTGATGTCGATGCAGTGTGCAAGGCCGTTTTCAGCAATGGTCCCGAGGCGCCGCGCACCCGCAACATCGAAGTGGCCGCGGGCAAGCATAAAAACGCCACGGCCAAGTTCACCCGCGAGATCATCAAGCTGCGCATCAAACTGACCTGCACCCCGAAATAACACCGATCCCTGTAGGAGTGAGCCTGCTCGCGATAGCGGTGTGTCAGATAAATCTATGCGACTGATACACCGCTATCGCGAGCAGGCTCACTCCTACAAGAGCATGGTTCGGCATCTAAACGAATTATTCGATACTTTGCAGCAATTATTTGCGCTTTTTCATCGATTCAACTCTGTTTAACCTTCACTCCATCGACTTACAACATTCTCGGATGGAGGCTACACACCATGTCCCGCGTTCTGATCATTGAAAGCAGTGCTCGCCAGCAAGACTCGGTATCCCGTCAACTGACCCAGACCTTCATCAGTCAGTGGAAAGCGGCGCACCCTGCCGATCAGATCACCGTGCGTGACCTCGCCGTGAACCCGGTACCGCATCTGGACGCCAACCTGTTGGGTGGCTGGATGAAGCCTGCCGAACAGCGCAACGCCAGCGAACAATCATCGCTGGATCGCTCCAATGAATTGACTGATGAACTGCTCGCCGCTGACGTGCTGGTGATGGCTGCGCCGATGTACAACTTCGCCATCCCGAGCACCCTCAAAGCCTGGCTCGACCACGTGCTGCGTGCCGGCGTGACTTTCAAGTACACCGAAACCGGCCCGCAAGGCCTGCTCAGCGGCAAGCGTGCTTACGTGCTGACCGCTCGCGGCGGCATCTACGCCGGCGGCCCGGCCGATCATCAAGAACCGTACCTGCGTCAGGTCATGGGTTTCATCGGTATCAACGACGTGACCTTTATCCACGCCGAAGGCATGAACCTCGGTGGCGACTTCCAGGAGAAGGGCCTCAATCAGGCCAACGCCAAGCTGTCCCAAGTCGCTTGATATGTTAATCGCCAGATAATCGCCGATTGTTTAAGTGACCTGGCGCAACCCCTTCAAGGCTCTACGCGCATCGAACCTCCCTTTGCACTTGTTGCTCCTGAGTGCTGTAGCCCGATTGAACGCATTAGCGAGATCGGGCTTTTTTTTGCCCGTAACTCACCGATCCCCTGTAGGAGCTGCCGCAGGCTGCGATCTTTTGATCTTGTTTTTTTTAAATCAACATCAAAAGATCGCAGCCTGCGGCAGCTCCTACACGGGGATTTGTGTTGGTTGCACAATCGAAAACCGCTATCGTCGCCGCCATTCGAATTAGGGGCGAGCATGGGCTATCTACTTTTTGTCACGCTGATCCAGGCGTTTTCCTTCAGCCTGATCGGCGAATACCTGGCTGGTCATGTCGACAGTTACTTCGCCGTGCTGGTGCGTGTGGTGCTGGCCGGGCTGGTGTTCATTCCGCTGACGCGCTGGCGCTCGGTGGAACCGTCGTTCATGCGCGGCATGCTGATGATTGGCGCCTTGCAGTTCGGCGTGACCTACGTCTGCCTGTATCTGAGCTTCCGCGTGCTGACGGTGCCGGAGGTGTTGCTGTTCACCATCCTCACACCGTTGCACGTGACGTTGATCGAAGATGCACTGAACCGCCGTTTCAACCCGTGGGCGCTGATCGCCGCGCTGGTCGCAGTGGGCGGGGCGGCGGTGATTCGCTTTGACAGCATCAACTCGGACTTCTTCATGGGCTTCCTGCTGCTGCAACTGGCCAACTTCACCTACGCCGCAGGCCAAGTGATGTACAAGCATCTGGTGGCGAAACACCCGAGCGATCTGCCGCATTACCGGCGTTTCGGCTTCTTCTACCTCGGCGCGCTGGCGGTGGTACTGCCGGCATTTCTGATGTTCGGCAAAGCCAACTTCCTCCCTGAAGCGCCGTTGCAATGGGGCGTTTTGCTGTTTCTCGGCCTGGTCTCGACCGCGCTGGGCATGTACTGGTGGAACAAGGGTGCGTGCATGGTCAACGGCGGCACGCTGGCGGTGATGAACAATCTGCATGTGCCGGTGGGCTTGCTGCTGAACTTGCTGATCTGGAATCAGCATGAGGAACTGGGGCGGTTGTTCCTTGGCGGCAGCGTCATCCTCGCCGCCGTGTGGATCAGCCGACTGGGCATCCGCCGCACCGCATAACTGAATGTAGGAGCTGCCGCAGGCTGCGATCTTTTGATTTTAAAGATCAAAGGATCGCAGCCTGCGGCAGCTCCTACATGGGGATGGGGTTACATCAGGTGTTTTTGCGGCTCGGGGATGCTAGCCGCGCCGAGCACCGCCGGCAGCAGCCCCGAACGCAAATCCCCGCCACTCGGCTGCTGATACAGGCTCAAGCCAAACTCCGGCAACACCGCCAGCAGATAATCAAAAATATCCCCCTGAATCCGCTCGTAGTCCGCCCACACCGTGGTGCGGGTGAAGCAGTAGATTTCCAGCGGAATGCCCTGCGCCGTGGTTTGCATCTGGCGGACCATGCAGGTCATGTTCGGTTGAATCTCCGGGTGACTCTTCAGATACGCCAGCGCATACGCGCGGAAGGTGCCGATGTTGGTCATGCGCCGGCGGTTGGCCGACATCGCCGCGACGTTGCCCTGTGCCTCGTTCCACGCCTTGAGCTCGGCTTTCTTGCGGCTCATGTAGTCGGTCAGCAGATGCACCTGGGAGAGCTTCTCTTCTTCGTCATCGCGGATGAAACGTACGCCGCTGGCGTCGATGAACAGGCTGCGTTTGATCCGCCGCCCACCGGATTGCTGCATGCCGCGCCAGTTCTTGAACGATTCGGACATCAAGCGCCAGGTCGGGATCGAAACGATGGTCTTGTCGAAATTCTGCACCTTGACCGTGTGCAGGGTGATGTCGACCACATCGCCATCGGCGCCGACTTGCGGCATTTCGATCCAGTCGCCGACCCGTAGCATGTCGTTGCTGGTCAATTGCACGCTGGCAACGAACGACAGCAGCGTGTCCTTGTAGACCAACAGAATCACCGCCGACATGGCACCGAGACCGGACAGCAGCAACAACGGCGAGCGGTCGATCAATGTGGCAACGATGATGATCGCGCCAAATACGTACAAGACCATTTTCGCCAGTTGCACATAGCCTTTGATCGAGCGTGTGCGGGCGTGTTCGGTACGGGCGTAGATGTCCAGCAGGGCATTGAGCAGGGCGCTCACCGCCAGCAACAGGAACAGAATGGTGAACGACAGCGCCACATTGCCGAGAAAGGTCATGGCGGTCTTGCTCAGTTCCGGCACCAGGTGCAGGCCGAACTGAATCACCAGCGATGGCGTCATCTGCGCCAGGCGCTGAAACACCTTGTTGTGGCGAAAGTCATTGATCCAGTGCAGCGCCGGTTGGCGCCCGAGCATGCGGCTGGCGTGCAGGATCAGATAACGAGCCACTCGTCCGAGTACCAGCGCGACCACCAGCAACACCGTCAGGGCGAGGCCGGCCTGCAAGAGCGGATGCTGTTCGAGAGTGCCCCAGAGGTCTTGGGCGTTGAGCCAGAGCTGTTTGAAATCCATATGAGCAACGATTCTTCTGTAAGACGCGATGGGCGATTAGAGCATTTAAGACGTCGCGTATTACCGTTGGAGACAAATCGAGCAACAAAAAAAGCACTGATTGCTGCCGTTTGCACAAAGAAACTCGGCCTGAGCGCTCGAAACCGGTAACCTATGCAGCTGTTTTTTTGCATATCTTCGAGGTAGCACCCGTGTTTTCCCAATTCGCCCTGCACGAACGCCTGCTTAAAGCTGTGGCCGAGCTGAAATTTGTCGAGCCAACGCCTGTGCAAGCCGCGGCCATTCCGCTGGCGCTCCAAGGGCGTGATTTGCGGGTGACTGCGCAAACCGGTAGCGGCAAAACCGCCGCTTTCGTTCTGCCGATCCTCAATCGCCTGATCGGCCCGGCCAAGGTTCGTGTCAGCATCAAGACGCTGATCCTGCTGCCGACCCGCGAGCTGGCCCAGCAGACGCTGAAGGAAGTTGAACGCTTTTCGCAGTTCACTTTCATCAAATCCGGCCTGATCACCGGCGGTGAAGACTTCAAGGTCCAGGCCGCCATGCTGCGCAAGGTGCCGGACATTCTCATCGGCACCCCGGGCCGGATGATCGAGCAACTCAACGCCGGCAACCTCGACCTGAAAGAAGTCGAAGTGCTGGTGCTCGACGAAGCCGACCGCATGCTCGACATGGGCTTCTCCGAAGACGTTCAGCGTCTGGTCGACGAATGCCCGAACCGTCAGCAGACCATGCTGTTCTCGGCCACCACCGGTGGTTCCGGCCTGCGCGAGATGATCGCCAAGGTGCTGAACAACCCTGAGCACTTGCAGCTCAACGCGGTCAGCCAGTTGAACTCGACCACCCGTCAGCAAATCATCACCGCCGACCACAATCAGCACAAAGAGCAGATCGTGAACTGGCTGCTGGCCAACGAGACCTACCAGAAGGCGATCATCTTCACCAACACCCGCGCCATGGCCGACCGTATCTATGGCCGTCTGGTGGCTCAGGAATACAAAGCGTTCGTACTGCACGGCGAGAAAGACCAGAAGGATCGCAAACTGGCGATCGATCGTCTGAAGCAGGGCGGCGTGAAGATCCTCGTGGCGACCGACGTTGCAGCTCGTGGTCTGGACGTTGATGGTCTGGACATGGTGATCAACTTCGACATGCCACGCAGCGGCGACGAGTACGTGCACCGCATCGGTCGTACTGGCCGCGCCGGTAACGACGGCCTGGCGATCTCGCTGATCTGCCACGGCGACTGGAACCTGATGTCGAGCATCGAGCGCTACCTCAAGCAAAGCTTCGAGCGTCGCACCATCAAGGAAGTCAAAGGCGTCTATGGCGGTCCGAAGAAGGTCAAGGCCTCGGGCAAAGCCGTTGGCGTGAAGAAGAAAAAGACTGACGCCAAGGGCGACAAGAAGAAAGCTGCCGCCAAGACGCCGACCAAGCGCAAGAGCGTCAACCGTCCGAAGCCGGACTCGTTGGTCAGCAGCGACGGCATGGCGCCGCTCAAGCGCCGCAAGCCGACAGAGCCAGCGGCTGAATAAGTCGTTTCAGGCGCACAAAAAAACCCGGACAGTGTCCGGGTTTTTTTTCGTCCATCAGTTGCCGAGTTGGCCACTGGTGTCGGCGTCGAAGCGCCGCTTGGCTTGCTCGGCTGCCGGCTTCAACTGCGCCAGTAATGCCGCTTCAGCGTACAACCGGGGGCTCGCCAGTTCCTTCGGGGTCGGCTCGATCGGGATCAGCACATCTTCGCCATCGGCGTGCAGCCAGATCGCCACAACGTGCAGCGCCGAGACAAACAGCACACGCAGTTCGACGCTTTTACCCTGCAACTGCGGCGCCTGCTCCGCCAGTTTCAGCGCACTGACCGTGGCAGCGGCATGGCTACCGTGGTTGAGCGAGGCGAACTCGACGTGACCGCGAACCTCGGCCAGTTGCGCATCGGCAATCGTCACGCCATCGGCAAACACCAGGTAATGCCAATCGCCGATCCGCGCGTCTTTCAGGCCTTTGCCGTTGCTCAGGTCATCCAGGCTGAGCGAGTAGCCACGATAGGCTTCACTGAGGCTGATTTTCGCAGGTGCAGCGTTGGCGAACTGGCGGTTGGCGCCAAAACCGTGGGTTTGCAGTGCGGCTTGCAGCGCCGGGCGCAAAGTCTGTACGCCATTGGAAGGCGCCTTTGGATAAGTCAGTTGCATGATGTCGCCCTCCTAGTTTTTGACCGTGAAGTAAGTGTGAGTCCAGTTGCCGCCACCGTTATAGGCACGGGGAAAGGCATTCAGCGCACGGGTCGAATAACCGTAGATCGAGTCCGCGACCAGCACGTAATCGCCGTTGGTGCCGTAGATCGTCAGGAAGTGCGCACCGCCGCCGTACCAGGCGCAACGCAGGCCGACCGGGCGGCCCATGCTGATCTGGTTCTGGATCGCCGACATCTGCAACGAGCCTTGATTCATGCCGTTGTAGCTGCGGGTGGTTTGCAGCGCCGAATCCAGATAGCCGTAAACATTGCACGGCCCCGGCTGATTGCAGCAATTGCGATCGAGCTGAGTGCTGGCGACACCGCACTGCGTCCAGTTGCCGGTGCCGTAGTAGTTGCCAACCGAGGCGGACACGGCAGCCCAGCACCAGTTGGTCTGGGTTTGTTGCTGCATGTTGAAGTTCAGGCTGCCAGCGGCAAGCGCGCTGGCATGTTCGGCCGCTTCGACTTCGACCAGTTGTGGGTCGAGCAGATGGCCGATGAGGCACCTTGGCAGTGATTCACTGGTAAAGGGTCTTGCTTCAGTGGTTAACATTTTCAATCCTCCATGAATGAAAACAAGCGTCCCGCTTGTAAGGGTGTTGCCGAGCGATCGGCGCTTCAGGGTCGCCATCTCCGATGGCGGTTGCCGATCTCTTTGCTCGATGTAACCGTAGATGTGGATATGCGTTTGTGCAAATAAATAAATGCATTTGTGCATTTATAAAGGCAAAAGATCGCAGCCTGCGGCAGCTCCTACAGGGTTTGGTGTAGGAGCTGCCGCAGGCTGCGATCTTTTGCTTTTAGCTGTCGGCTTTCTTTTCGGCGGTACCCAACTCTTTCAGCCGCTGATCAATCAGCTGGCACTTGTCCGGCAAATCCTTGCTGGCCGTGCCCAGATCCATCTTCTGCAACTCGGCGTTGATCTCTTTGGCCTTGGCCGGATTCTGTTCGGTGAGCTTGGCAACTTCCTTGGCCAGTTGTTCACGTTTGGCAGTCGCCTCTTCCGGCGTACAGGCCCAGACGGGCAGGGCGCAAGCGAGGGTGGCGGCAAGGGTGAGCTTGATCAGGGTCTTCATCGGGGCAGGCCTCAGTTCCGGTTAAGGCGGGTTAACCGGTTGAGGCCAGGAGAGGGCGAAAAGTTCATTGCTCATCACTCGGAGTGACAGCAACTCGACCTGGAATCGCCTTCATAACGATCATGATGCCGCACCCACTCCATGATCTCGTCCTCATTGCGGCCCTTGGGCGTCAGGTCGAGGTAGTTGTAGGCGCCGACCAACATGTCCAGGCCACGTGCGTAAGTTGAATAGGTGTGGAAGATGTCGCCCTTTGAGTCGCGATAAAACACGCTCAGCCCGGGCATTTCCTCCTCGGCGCTGTCAGTCTTTTCGTAGTTGTACGTAGCCTTTCCAGCGGCGACATCTTCAGCACGCGCGCACACGCCGAAGTCATAGTTGAAGTCGCAGCCGTCTGACGATACCCAGTCAAACTTCCAGCCCATCCGCCGTTTGAAGTCCTGAAACTCATTGAATGGCGCGTGAGAAACAGCTACCACCGCAATGTCGTGATGGGCCAGATGCTGGTTGGCGCCGTCGATGTGATCGCTGAGGAAGGAGCAGCCCTGGCAGCCTTCCTCCCAATCCTTGGCGAACATGAAGTGGTAAACGATCAACTGGCTGTGTTGGCCAAACAGGTCGGCCAGTTTCAGTTCGCCGCTCGGGCCTTGAAAGTGGTAGTCCTTGTCGACCTTCACCCAAGGCAAGGCACGACGTTGGGCGCTGAGGCGGTCGCGTTGTTGGGTGAAGGCTTTTTCGTCGGCGAGATGTTGTTTGCGGGCGGCGAGCCATTCTTCGCGCGACACCACTGGATGATTCTCAACGTTCATGATGATTTCTCCTGCGGGGTTGAAACCGTCTGTTTCAGACTAGTCGTTTAACCCCGCGTGAAATCGACAGACCGCCGGTCGGTCGGCTCGGCAAATGCGGCTGAACGGCTACGGCCGACTTCGGTCACAACCTATGAACGCGCCATTAATCACGCGCACCGGAGGTTGTATCAGGATGACGACTTATAACTGGGATTTGATTGAACGTTTGCTGCACGAAGTGCAGAACAGTGCGGGCCACAGCTTTGCCCCACGGGCTTATGCCGAAGACTATGCGGCGGAGAAAGCCAGCGCCGGCGAGCCGATCGATAACCTTGATCACCTGAAAACGCTGGCCTGCGACTATGAAAGGTTGTTGCTCCTGCGCGGCTATATCGCACCGCGCCCGGATGAGGAGGGCAGCACCGGAAACAATTTTGTGCTGACGCCACGCGGTTCCAGCCTGCTGAGCCTGATCGACAGCAGCATCCCCGGTAATGACCATCCGCGCCAAGTGCTGGATGAGCAGGAGGATCCGCTGGCCGAGGCGACGTTTGATGAAGTGGCTTCAAAAGCCCAGATCGCCTGAGTTCACGCAGATCCCCTGTACCCTGTAGGAGTGAGCCTGCTCGCGATAGCGGTCTTCCAGTCAACATTGATGTAACTGGAAGTCCGTTATCGCGAGCAGGCTCACTCCTACATTGGATTTCGGTATGTTCAGTTTTTTTGCGTGGCCTTCAGGCACTTGAGGTCGTTGAAATCTTTGCGCACCCCTTCGATCTTCTTCAACAACCGCTGCCGCTGTTGCGGCGTGCTTTCAGCCATCAGGTCAACCGCCAGCGAGCGTCCCTGCGCCTCGGTATCGGCGAAGGCCTTGCGGTAATCCGCTGTCCATAAACTCTCGCGATTGACCAGCAGCGTCTCGATTCTCTGTGGGAATTCGGGGCTTTTACGCTGTGCGACGGCTGCACTGAACTGCTTCTGCCAATGCACCCGGTTGGCGATCCATTGGGTGTACTGATCGCCCAGAGCGGTCGACCACGCCATTACCCGCTGTTCCTGCGCAGCGCTCAACGGCCCCAGCCAGTCGTTCAGGCGTTTGACCATGCGTGCGCCACGCTCGGCAATCTGTTGATCAAGCGGCGGTTTGAGGTATTCCTGCTGACGCTTGCGCAGGTCCTTGGCAAACGCGTCATTCATCTCGGCCACTTGTTTATCGTCCAGGCCTTGCAACAACTCGATGGCCGAAGGCGTGATTGCCTTCGCCGTTTCGGCAATCGCCTGCTTGGCTTCGGCAGTGCGCGCCTGCAACGCGGCGTCGGTGATCTGGTTGCTCTCGACCATGCTCTGTAAACGATCCAGCCAGTCCAGATAACCTGGCAGTTGCGTGGTGCAATGCCAGTTCAGGTGCTCTTTGAGTCGCTCGTTAAACCAGTCCTTTTGCTCGCCGTTCATGTCCAGATAGTCGCTGAGCGTCCACGGAATGATCACGTCGAGGTTGCGATAGGCCAGGCCGACGCGACTGCAGGCGCCGAGGGCGAGGGTGAAGATCAACAATGCGGCGATGTGCTTGAACCAGCGAGACATGGGCGAATCCTTGCGATGGCCAGCCTGGGGAATCTGATTCTTATGTGAACGCAGAATGAACCCGGCAGTTCAGCCAATCAATAGAACGCGCGAGCAGCCTTGAGAGTGACGAGGCCGTCACACTCGCTGTTGTGCCCGGAATAGGCCGAGCAATCGCTGCCGCTGAGGCTGGAATTGCTGTAGATCAGGTCGAGGTCGACACCCATGAACGGCCGGGACAGTTTCACCGACCAATCAGTGAAACTGCTGACGTACCCACCGTCCACGGCCACTGGTGTGTTCAATTGGTGAGTGGTGTATTTCATGCTGACACCGATGCCGAACGGCTGATTGCCGCCAAGGTCGGCAAACAGGGTGTTGTTCTGTTTATCCGGGTCGTTGCTCAGGGCCACGCCGAAACGGCTGCCGAGCAGGGTCAGACCGCCGAACAGCTCTTGGCTGTCGAGGGTTTCCACGCTGGGATAGCTGTAGTGGATCATCCCGACTTCATAGCCGAGGGACTGATCAAAAGGCTGCTTGAAGCCGACGTATGAGTCGATTTCCAGATTCTTGCCAGGCGTGATGCCCATGCTCGGTGCGTACTGGCCGACGTAGAGGCCGCTGTCGTGGCTCAGATCGAGACCGCCATGAAACGAACCGGCTGCCGAAGGTTTGACCAGGCCCTGGGCCATGCTCCGCGTGGGTGTAGTGCCGAGCTTGAGGTCGAAGTCGCCGAGTTCACGCTGGAAAACCTGGGCGTGCGCGCTCGTGCCAGCCAGCAGGCTCACAAGCAATAAACAGGATGTTTTGCGCATGCGTCACTCCATGAACAGCGAGCGCAGGGCATATGGCCTGCTGAAACGCTTGATCTAGACGCGTGCAAGGATACCGGCGAATGCTCGGCATTGATGGCCGTTCGTCGATTTCTGCAATTTTGCTATTGGGTTGGTTTAAAACGGAGGGGGTGTTGCGCGGTGCCAGTCCAGACGCTTCGAAGCTCAAAGCGCCTCTGGACGGGTGTAAAACCGGGTATTACTTTTTGCCCAGGCTGATCTGCTTGGACGGGCCGAACGTCTGGCCACTGACGCCTTTGGCAATTTGCTGGATCTCGCCGCCGGACTTGAGGAACGCTGCGATCTGATCGTTGATCGATTCGCTGGTTTCAACGGCTGGAGCTGGCTTTGCTTTGCTGGTGGATGCTTTTACACGCATGGCGGCCATTAACCTGTAGAAAAGTAACTCGGCCAGGCATCGTACAGGAATAACTTGACAATTGCTTGGTAAATATCCCCCGGAATAACCAACCTGCGCGCTGCATTACTCTCGATTCAATCTTCGAAATATCGGTCTAACCTGCTGTTTTAAATAAGAACATTTTAGAGAAAACGCACTGTGGCGATTTGCCGCGAGGTGCTGCTCCGGACTGACGAGCGGCGCCCCGAGCAGGCGCGACCTCGCGAAATCAGAGCGCTGCGCGGGATTTTCTGTCATCCACGGATCTGCCGGCCAACGTTCACGGCAAAAACGGGTAGAATGCCGCCCACGCAATGAGGGTTCTGGAAATGGCTTTAGTCGGGCGTTACAACAGTTTGCAAGTGGTTAAACACACTAACTTCGGTTTATATCTGGACGGCGGTGCCGACGGCGAAATTCTTTTGCCCAACCGTTATATCCCTAAAGATATTCCCAGCGAAGATGAAGACTGGCTCAACGTATTCGTATATCTGGACAGCGAAGACAAACTTCTCGCTACCACGGAAAAACCAAAAGTTCAGGTTGGCGAATTCGCCAGCCTGAAAGTAGTTGAAGTCAACAGCATTGGCGTGTTCCTCGATTGGGGCCTGCCGAAAGATCTGTTGTTGCCGTATTCCGAAGAGAAACGGCAGATGACCGCCGGTGAATACTGCGTGGTGCACGTCTACCTCGACAAACACACCCGCCGCATCACCGCCACGGCGCGTCTGGATCGCTACCTCGACAAGACCCCGGCCAACTACAGCCAGGGCCAGGAAGTTGATCTGCTGGTTGCCGAAGCTACCGACATGGGCTTCAAGGCGATCATCAACAACAAGCACTGGGGTTTGATCCACAAGAACGAAATCTTCAAGTTCATGCGCGCCGGCATGAGCGAGAAGGGCTACATCAAGGAAGTGCGTGCCGACGGCAAGATTGCCCTGAGCCTGCAACCGGTTGGCCAGGAAGCGGCCAGCAGCCTGAACTCGAAGATCCTCGCCAAGTTGCGTGACAACAGCGGCACGCTGCCGGTCAGCGACAAGAGCGATCCGGCCTTGATCAGCAGCCTGTTCGGTGTCAGCAAAGGCAACTTCAAGAAGGCCATCGGCTCGCTGTACAAAGAAGGCAAGATCGTCATCCATGCCGATCGCATTGAACTAACCTGAGCCACCGCTGGCCCCACGTAGGAGCTGCCGCAGGCTGCGATCTTTTGATGTTTCTTTTAGGAGACAAGATCAAAAGATCGCAGCCTTCGGCAGCTCCTACATTGAGGGCGGTGTGATGAAAAGAACGCTGATGGCTTACGTTGCCACGCTGGTGACGTTTCTGCTGCTGGATGGCATCTGGCTCGGGCTGTTGATGGCGCCGACCTATCGCGAACTGCTCGGTTCGCTGATGCTCGAAAAACCGCTGCTGGTTCCGGCAGCGGTTTTTTATTGCCTGTATGTTTTTGGTTGTCTGGTGTTTGTGGTGTTGCCCGCAGTGAGCTGGCAGCGGGCGGCGAAGATGGGCGCCTTGTTGGGGCTGGTGGCGTATGGCACGTATGACCTGACCAATTGGGCGACGCTGCGCGGGTGGTCGGTGCAGGTGTCGTTGATGGATTGGGCGTGGGGGACGTTTGCCACTGCGCTGGCGTGTACCGTCGGGTTTCTGTTGGCTAAACGACTGCATTCAGATCCATGAGCAGGGTTGATTGAACTGACGCCATCGCTGGCTTGCCAGCGAATGGCGGCGCAGCCGACAGCCATTCACCGCTGACGCCTCTGACGAACTAAATGTCTTTTCCAGACGCCTTTTTCCGTCTGACTGATTGATAATCCCCGGCACTGTTTTTTGACCATTGGATGGCCTGCCATGTTGTGTGTGTTCGAGGTGTTGCGTTGATTGCCGAGCGGCGTAATGCCGACCGTTTTGCCCTGCAGGTGATGATCGGTTTGTGCCTGATCTGGGGTGTGCAGCAGGTGATGATCAAGTGGGCCGCGCCGGACATCGCACCGGTGATGCAAGCGGCGGCGCGCTCGGGAATCTCTGCGTTGCTGGTGGGGTTGCTGATCTGCTGGAAGGGCGGCTGGGATCAGGTCGGCGTTACCTGGCGTGGCGGTCTGCTGGCCGGTGCGTTGTTCGGTCTGGAGTTCTTCTTCATCGCTGAAGGCCTGCAACTGACCACCGCCGCGCACATGTCGGTGTTCCTCTACACCGCGCCGATTTTCACCGCGCTGGGCGTGCATTTCCTGTTGGCCAGCGAGCGCCTGCGACCGTTGCAATGGTTGGGGATTCTGCTCGCGTTTATCGGCATTGCGATTGCTTTCGCTGGCGGGGTGTCTTGGGATAACCTCGACCGGCGCATGCTTCTGGGCGATGCCTTTGGTGTGTTGGCGGGTGCCTGCTGGGGCGCGACCACGGTAGTGGTGCGCGCTTCGCGATTGTCGGAAGCGCCGGTGACGTTGACCCTGTTTTATCAGTTGATCGTCGGCTTCCTCGGCCTGCTGTTGATCGCGCTGTTCAGCGGTCAGATCACCCACGTCAGCCTGACCACCGTGGCGGTGGCCAGCGTGCTGTTCCAGGGATTGGTCGTGTCGTTCTTCAGTTACCTGGTCTGGTTCTGGTTGCTGCGTCGTTATCTGGCGGCCAATCTGGCGGTGTTCTCGTTCATGACGCCGCTGTTTGGCGTGACCTTCGGCGTCTTGCTGCTAGGCGAACAACTGAGCCTGAACTTTGTCATCGGCGCCGTGCTGGTGTTGCTCGGCATCACCTTTGTCAGCGCCGAGCAGTGGCTGCGTCGACGTTTGCGCAAAGCGCTCGGCCAGCGCTAACCGATTGCAGGGCCAACCCGCCGGCAATCAGCAAACCGCTGCCGGCAATCACCAGCGCCGGGTGCAGGCTGGCGCTGTAATGATTGCTCAGTGCTGCCAATAAAGGGCCGCTGAGCTGGCCAACGGCGAAGCACGCGGTGAGCAGGCCGGCATTGCGCTGCGTGGCAAGGGGCGCGATTTCCCGCGAACGCTGCATGACCAGTTGCATGCACGCGAGGAACGGCGTGCCACACAGGATCACACCCAGCGCCAGGCCGAATCCGCTGCTCAGCAGGCAGGCAAACACCCCGGCCGCTTGCAGCCACAGTGTCGCCGCCAGCCAGTGCCGTGTGGTCTGGGGATCATGCCGACGCAAGCTCACCAGCACCACACCGATCGCAGCCCCCAAACCAAAGCACGGCCAGAACAGATCGGCCTGCCACTGCCCGTGAAACTGCGCGTTGGCCATTTGTGAGAGAAACGTCGCCGGGATGATGTAGCCCACGCCGTACAGCGCATAGATCACAGCCAGACGACCGATACCGCGATTCGACGCATTGACCTGAGCCGGGGTTATCGACGCAGCGGCGGCAGGTTGCGGCAAAACGCGCCAAACCCCAAGCATCATCACCAGCGCCGCCGCGGCGTAAATCAGCCAAAGCGTTGCCGACGTCTGATGCAGCAGATGTGAGACCAACGCCAATATCCCCGTCAGAAAAATCCCCAAACCCGGCCCGGCAAAAACCAGCGCGCCCAAACGTGGACGACCCGCGGCCGCCGCCAGCGGCTGACTCAACGAGGTGATCATCACCAGCACCCATGCACTCGCCACCCCGGTGCCAAAACGCAGCACCAGGTGCGACCAGAAGCCGTCAGCCCAGAACGATGCGAGCGTCAGCAACACGCACAACCACAGGCCGCCGTGCAGGCGTCGCTGCACCTGCTGCGGGCGATGGGCAAACATTGCATCGACCGCACCGAGCAGGTAACCGAGATAGTTGGCCGCCGCAATCAGACCGGCGGCGGTCAGGTCAAACTGACCTTCGCTGAGCAGGTGGGGCATTTGCGGAGTGAGGGCGAAACGCCCGATGCCCATGGCCATCATCAAGGCCACGAAGCAGGCGGATAAGCGAATAAGGGGGGACATGGTCCGAATTCCGTAAGGGCTGCAATGACCGTCAGGCTAGGACTGATTGACTTTCTTTAAAATTGAATAATAGTGAGTAACTTGTTCTGTTATGGAGAAAGCTTGTGGAATTCAGCCAACTGCGGATTTTTCAGGCGGTGGCCGAGGAAGGCTCGATCACCCGCGCCGCCGAACGCCTGCACCGGGTGCCGTCGAATCTGTCGACGCGGCTCAAACAGCTGGAAGAGCAACTCGGCGTCGAGCTGTTTGTTCGTGAGCGCCAGCGCTTGCAACTGTCGCCTGCGGGCAAGGTTCTGCTGGACTACACCGGCAAGTTGTTTGCCTTGCGTGACCAGGCCAGTGCGGCAGTGATGGGCGGGCAGCCGGCGGGGGATTTTGTTCTCGGCACCATGTACAGCACGGCGGCGATTCATCTGCCGGCATTGCTGGCGCGTTATCACAAGGCTTATCCGGCAGTGAATCTGCAGGTGCAGTCGGCGCCCAGTGGCGAGTTGCTCGAAGGTCTGTTGACCGGGCGTCTTGATGCGGCGCTGGTTGATGGCCCGCTGGAGTTGGCCGGCCTCGATGGGGTGCCGTTGTGCGAGGAGCGGCTGGTGCTGATCACGGAAATTGACCATCCGCCGGTCCGCAGCGCCCGCGATGTCGAAGGGCGTTCGGTGTTCACCTTTCGCCGCGGCTGCTCCTACCGCATGCGCCTGGAGGCGTGGTTTGCGCACGACCACGCGGCGATGGGCCGGGCCATGGAAATCGAGTCGTATCAGGGCATGCTCGCCTGCGTGATTGCCGGCAGTGGTGTGGCACTGATGTCGGAATCGATGCTCGCCAGTCTGCCGGGCCGTGACAGTGTTGCGGTGCATCCGCTGGCCGAGCCATTCGTGGGTGCGACAACGTGGCTCATGTGGCGTAAAGGCATGGTCGGGGCCAACTTGAACGCCTGGGTGGAAGTGCAGCAGGCGGTCTATCCTGCGGCTCAGATCGACACCCGCGAAACCGCCTGAACCAATGTCGGCGAATTCTGTTCAATTCAGTAACAGATCATTGCGGATTTGGCCGAGCATTGCGTAGGACTTCGGACTATTATCAGTGCGAAGCGGCCTCAGAATTCCGGCCGCTCAGCACCACCCTGAAGGGGGCATGACGATGAAAGAGAAAATTCAGAACTGGCTACACGACTTGGGTGTTGCCCTCGGCTTGATCGAACCGCCTCTGCAACCTGTACCGATCCGCACGGACGACGAACAGCGTCGGCGCCAGCCTCGTCGGCGGTAGTGCATTAATAAAAGATCAAAAGATCGCAGCCTTCGGCAGCTCCTACACGGATCAATGTAGGAGCTGCCGAAGGCTGCGATCTTTTGCTTTCAGTGCCGGCCAATCTCAAGCAAAAACCGGCTCAAGTCATTCGCGGTCTTCGCGGTCTTGAGCATGCGGTCTTCTTCTGCGGTGAACGCCGTCAGTCCGAATTCATCTTCCAGATGAAAGATCAGATCCTCGATATCGGCTTTCTCCAGGCCCAATTGCACCAGGCTGGTGTGGTCATTGAATTCGCGGTTTTCCAGCAGACGCCGAATAAACCGGTGCACGGCGGCACGCACGGCAGCTCTTCTCATGGCAGATCTTTCTAATAGTTATTCTGCTTGATTGAAGCAGGCCTCACGCGTGCCCGCGCAACCATTCGTCAATCATCGAACGCAAACGCTCCCCGGCAAAACTGCCGAAATGCCCGCCATGCACGGTGCGGATCGGCAACGCCTGCAAACGTCGCAGACTGGCGGCGTAATCCTGCAGATTGGAATGGTAGGCGTCTTCGATCAGCGGCCCGTCGTAAATGATGTCGCCACTGAACAGCGTTTCAGTCGCGGCCTCATACAAGCTGATCCCGCCCGGCGAATGCCCCGGTGTGTGCAGCACCTGCAGCGTGCGATTGCCCAGATCGAGCACATCGCCGTCCTCGACAAACCCGGTGGCCGGCGCGGCTTTGACCCGGTATTCGGCGTAACACAACGGGCAATCCGGGTGCGCTTCGAACATGTCGTCGCCGACAAAGGCTCGGCTCAGATCATTCTCGCCATCCGGCGCGGCGAGGATGTCGGCTTCGGCGCGATGCACCAGCCGTTCAGCAAATTCATGATGCCCGGCGATATGGTCGAAATGGCAATGACTGGCCACCGCCACCAGTGGCCGCTCGGTAATCCACGGCAACTGCTCGCGCAGGCTGACCAGCCCTGAGCCGCTATCGAGCAACAGGTCTTTGTCGCGGCCCTGCACATGCCACAGGTTGCAGCGATAGAACGGCCGAATATACGGCTCATGGATCAGCCGAATGCCATCGCTCAAGTGCTGCACTTCAAACCACTGATCGCGCGAAACGATCTTCATATTCACTTTTCTCCAGACGAAAAAAACGGGTGTGGCAACCGACGCCACACCCGTCGAAGAAAGCATCAAGTCGTTACATCAAGCTTAGATCGCGCTCGCCACGGTTGCCGGGCGAGGGGAGACCAGGCTGACCACCACGAAACTGATCAGACCCACAGCCAGGCTGTAGTAGATCGGCGTGTTCGCGTCCAGACCGTCCTTGAACATGAACAGCAGCGCGGTGGCAAAACCCAGACCCATGCTGGCGATGGCGCCGGCAGTGGTCGCGCGTTTCCAGAAGATCGCACCGATCAGCGGGATCAGCATGCCGCCCACCAACAGGTTATAGGCGAGGGTCAGCGCGCTGATGACATCGTTCACTACCAACGCGATGCCTAGCACGACCATACCGGTCAGCAAGGTGAACAGGCGGTTGATCGCCAGGCTCGACTGTTTGCCGCCGCGCAGTTTCGGCAGCAGGTCTTCGGTGATGGTGGTGGCAGCGGCGAGCAGGCCGGCGCTGGCGGTGGACATCATCGCAGCGAGTGCCGCAGCGATCACCAGACCCCGGATGCCGTCTGGCAGCGACAGTTTGACGATGGCGGCGAAGGCGTTGTTGACGTTGTCCAGATCCGGGATCAGCACGTGAGCGGCCATGCCGATCAGCGCGCAGGCGAGGCCGTAGACGATGCAGTAGATGCCCGCGATGCTGCCGGCGTATTGCGCGACTTTCGCGGTCTTGACGGTGAACACCCGTTGCCAGATGTCCTGACCGATCAGGATGCCGAAGAAGTAGATCATGAAGTAGGTGATGATCGTGTCCCAGCCGATGGTGGTGAAGCTGAAAGCAGTGGCCGGCAGTTTCAGCACCAGTTCGTCCCAGCCGCCAACGCGGTACAGGCAGATCGGCAACAGGATGAACATCAGGCCCACGGTCTTGATGATGAACTGGACGATGTCGGTGAGGGTCAGCGACCACATGCCGCCGATCGCCGAGTAGATCACCACGACGCCACCACCGACGAGTACCGAAACCCAGAATGGCAGGTCAAACAGCACTTGCAGGACGGTGCCGATCGCCAGGATCGAGGTCACGCCGATCATCAGTGCGTAGGCCAGCATGATCGCCGCGCTCGCCGAGCGGGCCATCGGGTTGTAGCGTTTTTCGAGGACCTGGGTAACGGTGTAGATCTTCAGTTTCAGCAGCGGTTTGGCGAGGAACAGGTTCAGCGCGACGATGCCGCAACCGAGTGCCGCGCACAGCCAGAAACCGGAAATGCCGTGCACGTAGCCCAGACGCACGGTGCCGACGGTCGACGCACCACCGAGTACGGTCGCGGCCATGGTGCCCATGTACAGGCTTGGGCCGAGGTTACGCCCGGCGACGAGAAAGTCCTCGTTGGTCTTGGCTTTGCGCATGCCGAAGTAGCCGAGCAAGAGCATGCCGGCGGCGTAGATGAGGACGACGAATAAATCCAAAGCCATGATGGCGTGTCTCCGATTGTCTTTTTTATGTTGAGGCCAAAATCATTTCCCTTGTAGGCCTTCGCCTGCTCGCGATAGCGGTCTTTCAGTCACATCGATGTTGGATGTGCTGCAGTCATCGCGAGCAGGCTCACTCCTACAGGGTTTTGTGTTTAATCAGGCGGCTTGGCGCAGTTCAGGTTTTTCTATGACTTGGCTGCGCTCATCCTTCGGGCCGAACACCTCGCGCGGTTCCGGGAACAGGCTCAGCAGCGTCAGGTACACCACCGAGGCCAGGCCGAGGGTCACCGGCAAGCTGATGTCGATGCCGCCGGCCATTTCACCCAGCGGGCCAACGAACTGCCCCGGTAAATTGACGAAGCACAAGCCAACCGCCGCGCTTGGGATCCATGCACCCAGGCCACGCCAGTTCCAGCCGTGGCTGAACCAGTAGCGTCCGCCCTGTTCGCCGCGCGTGAAGACTTGCAGGTCATCCGGGCAATAGAAGCCGCGACGCACCAACAGGCCGATGATCATGATCACCATCCATGGCGTGGTGCAGGTGATGATCAGCACGGCGAAGGTCGACACGCTTTGCACCAGGTTCGCCGCAAAGCGCCCGATGAAGATGAAGGCAATCGACAGCACGCCGATCAGCAGCGTCGCTTTCACTCGCGAGAGAACACGCGGGAACACGCTGGACATGTCCAGCCCGGTGCCATACAGCGAGGTGGTGCCGGTGGACATGCCGCCGATCACCGCAATCAGGCACACCGGCAGGAAGAACCAGCTCGGCGACACCGCGAGCAAACCACCGACATAGTTGTTCGCCGCGATGTAGTCCGGCGCCTTGATCGCGACGATGGTCGCGGTGGTCAGGCCGAACAGGAACGGGATGAACGTGGCGATCTGCGACAGCACCACCGCCGCCATGATGCGTTGCTTGGACGTTTCACGCGGGATGTAGCGCGACCAGTCGCCGAGGAACGCGCCGAAGGAAATCGGGTTGCTCATTGCCACCAGGGCAGCGCCGATGAACGCCGCCCAGAAGCCCGGCTGGCCGAGGCTGACGGTGCCGGCGTAATGCGCGTCGAAAGGACCGGCGAAAGCGAAGATGCCCAGCAGGAATAACAGGCTGGCGCTCCACACCGCGATCTTGTTCACCCACAGCAAAAAGCGGAAGCCGTAGATGCACACGGTCAGCACCAGAATCGCGAACAGACCGTAGGCCAGGCCCAAAGTCAGGTCGGTTTCCGGCAAACCAATCAGGCGTTTCGCACCACCGATCAGCGCATCCCCCGAACTCCACACCGAGAGCGAGAAAAACGCGATAGCGGTCAACAGCGACAGGAACGAACCGACGATGCGCCCGTGCACGCCGAAATGCGCACCGGACGACACGGCATTGTTGGTGCCATTGAGCGGGCCGAACAGGCCCATCGGTGCGAGGATCAGCGAGCCGAGCAGCACGCCCAGCACAATCGCCCAGACGCCGGCCTGAAACGACAGACCGAACAGCACCGGGAAACTGCCGAGCACGGCGGTGGCAAAGGTATTCGAACCACCGAAGATCATCCGGAACAAGTCCGTCGGGCCTGCGCTGCGTTCGTGGTCCGGGATCTGTTCGACCCCGTGGGTTTCAATCTGCGTAAGGCTTTGGTCGTTGTTGTTGTTATTCATGATCTGCTCCGATCATAAAGGCGCGCTCATCGTGCGTGAGCGTCACCTGTCTTGGCTAAGGGGATGGCAGCCCTTCCGGCATTGCGGACAAATGTTCGTGGCAGGCCAGCCAATGGCCTTGTTGTTCTAGGCTCGACGTTTGTTTCTTGAAAACAATCGTCTCGCGCTCCTGGCTGAAGTGTTGCTCCCCTTGCATGCGCAGCTCGGTGGCCACGTCATGGATGAAAATCGCCACGTCACCTTGCAGGCTGACGAAGGCGTTGCTCGAGGTGCACGCAAGCACCTCGAAGCCATCCTCGGCGCGCCAGCTGTCCCACAAGGCCTGATAGGCATCGCGCGACAGCAGCGGCTGTTCGAGGGTGTAGAAGACGAAACTTGCATCGGCGCTGAAGGCGCCGAAGTAAGCTTCGCGATCGTTACGGGCGAAGGCGGCCACCAGCTCGGCGGCCGCTTGCAAAACCTGATCACGTTCGTTCATGACCCGACCCTCAGCGATGGACCACGCCAGGCAGTACGCAGAGCATTTCGTACAGCAGGTTGGCGGCCAGCAGCGAGGTGTTGCCGGTGGTGTCGTAAGCGGGCGAGACTTCTACCAGATCGCAACCGATCAGGTCGAGGCCTTGGCAGCCACGGACGATTTCAATTGCCTGAATGGTCGTCAGACCACCGATTTCCGGGGTGCCGGTGCCAGGTGCCCAGGCCGGGTCGATGCCGTCGATGTCGAAGCTCAGATACACCGGACCGCCGCCGACTTTTTCGCGCACTTCGGCCATCAGCGGTGCCAGCGACTTGTGCCAGCACTCTTCGGCCTGAACCACGCGGAAGCCCTGATCGCGGCTCCAGTTGAAGTCGTCAGCGGTGTAACCCTGGGCGCGCAGACCGATCTGCACGACACGGTCGCAATCGAGCAGACCTTCTTCGACGGCGCGACGGAAGGTGGTGCCGTGGGCGATCTTCTCGCCGAACATGTGATCGTTGACGTCAGCGTGGGCATCGATGTGCACCAGACCGACCTTGCCGTGCTTTTTATGAATCGCGCGCAGGATCGGCAGGGTGATGGTGTGGTCGCCACCCAGGGTCATCGGGATCACGTTGTGCTCGAGGATGTTGTCGTAGGCTTCTTCGATGATGCGCACGGCGTCGAGCAGGTTGAAGGTGTTGATCGCCACGTCACCGATGTCGGCCACGGCCAGCGAATCGAACGGCGCAGCGCCGGTGGCCATGTTGTAAGGGCGGATCATCACCGATTCGGTGCGGATATCGCGTGGCCCGAAGCGGGTGCCGGGGCGCAGTGAAGTACCGATGTCCAGTGGCACGCCAACAAAGGCAGCGTCCAGGCCGGCAGCGGTCGGTACATGGGGGAGTCGGAGCATGGTGGCGATGCCGCCGAAGCGCGGCATTTCGTTGCCGCCCAGTGGTTGGTGAAGAATCTTGTCCACGGGTAAGGCCTCATCGTCTTTGTTTTATTTATGTCGGCGCGCCGTTCAGCACAGGTTCGGACGCCGCTGTGGGGCCGATGATGCGAAATGTAGTGCGGGGAAAGAATCGCTACGGGCAAAAACTTAGTTCAGATTTTTCTAAACTAATGCCAGACTTCCACACCTGCTCGTTCCCATGCTCCGCGTGGGAATGCATCTACGGACGCTCCGCGTCCAGCCGTACTCGCAGGTGACGCAGAGCGTCACGGGCTGCATTCCCACGCAGAGCGTGGGAACGATCCTTGGAGTAGACATGGCCAACGCTTTACCCGACCTGAAACTTTTGCGCATCTTCGTCAGCGTCGTGCGTCATCAGGGTTTTGCCAATGCGCAGCAGGAACTCAACCTGTCGACCTCGGCGATCAGCACTTACATGAGCCAGCTCGAAGCCGCGCTCGGCCTGGTGCTGTGCCATCGCGGGCGCGGCGGGTTCAGCCTGACCAGCAAGGGCGAACTGTTCCATCAGGAAACCTTGCGCCTGCTCGCCGAACTCGAAGGTTTCGAGCAATACGCCGCTGCGCTCAAGGGCGAATTGCGCGGCACGCTCAATCTCGGCGTGATCGACTCCACGGTCAGCGACAAGGCCCTGCCATTCGCCGAAGCCATCGGCGCCTACAGTCAGGAACACCCGGCGGTGCATTTGCATTTGTCGGTGATGAGCCCGTATGAACTGCAATTGGGCGTGCAGGACAACCGCCTCGACCTGGCCATCGGTGCGTTCTCCACGCGCATGAGCGGCCTGGTCTACATGCCGCTGTACCGCGAACAACACTGGTTGTACTGCAGCAGCCGCCATCCGTTATTCAACGAGCGGCGTATCCCCGAGCAAGTCATCACCCAGCAACGCATGGTCGGACGTGGTTACTGGAGTCAGGCGGAACTGGCCCGGCACGGTTTCAAACACAGCGCCGCGACCGTAGAAAGTATGGAGGCGCAGCTGATTCTGGTGCTGTCCGGCGCCTACATCGGTTACTTGCCGGAGCACTATGCTCAGGCCTGGGCCGACAAGGGTGATTTGCGGGTTTTGCTGCCGGCGACCTTTGGTTATCAGGCACCGTTCTCGATGATCATGCGCCGGGGCCGCAGCCGTGAGCCGCTGATCCAGACCTTCCGCGATTTGCTCAAAGCACAGCTCAATCAGGCTTAGCTTGTAGGAACAAGAAGTATGTCCAGACCTCAATGCCCGCGCTGCCTGCGCCCACAAACCCATTGTCTGTGTCCGCTGATCCCGAGCCTCGACAGCCGCACGCGGGTGTTGCTGTTGCAGCATCCGAGCGAGGTCAATCATGCGTTGAATACCGCGCGGCTGGCGGCGTTGGGGTTGAGCAATGCCGAGCTGGTCGTTGGCGAGGTGTTCGAGGATTTGCCGACGCTGTTGAATCGGCCGGGGTATCGGGCGCGGTTGTTGTTTCCCGCCGATGATGCGCAGCCGATGCAGGCTTACGCCGAGTCGGATGAGCCGTTGTTGCTGGTGGTGCCTGATGGAACGTGGCGTAAAGCGCGCAAGATGCTGCACCTCAATCCACTGCTGGCGGCGTTGCCACGGGTGACGCTGGCCGAGGGCGGCGTGTCGCGCTATCGCTTGCGCAAGGCACCGGGGCCGGGGGCGTTGTCGACGATTGAAGCGATTGTGCAGGCGTTGCAGACGCTGGAGGCGCCGAGGTCATTCGAGCCGTTGCTCAAGCCGTTCGAGGCGTTGATCGAGGGGCAGATTGCGGCGATGGGGGAGGAGACCTTCCAGCGTAATCATGCTGAAAAATAGTCGCTGTTATTGCTGGCCCCATCGCTGGCAAGCCAGCTCCCACAGGTTCTGAGGTGTTCATAGGTTTTGTGGCCGACACGGACACTGTGGGAGCTGGCTTGCCAGCGATGACGCCAGTCAATTCACCACAAAATCCGGATATCTCTAGCGTTCGCGCATCGCCTCGGTCCGCGCTTTCAGCACCGGTTTGAGCAGGTAATCCAGCACGCTTTTCTCGCCGGTAATAATGTCCACCGTTGCCACCATCCCCGGGATGATCAGCAACGGTTTTACATCCCCGCCCAAATGGTTTTTATCGGTGCGCACCTGAATCAGGTAAAAACTGTTGCCCTTGTCATCAGTGATCGTGTCAGCCCCGATCAACTCAAGTTTGGCGCTCAGCCCGCCGTAAATCGTGTAGTCATAAGCACTGAACTTGACCATGGCTTTCTGCCCCGGATGCAGGAACGCGACATCCTGCGGGCGCACCTTGGCCTCGATCAGCAAGTTATCTTCCAGCGGTACGATTTCGACCATGTCACTGCCCGGCTGGACCACGCCGCCGATGGTGTTGACCTTCAATTGCTTGATCACCCCATGCACCGGTGAGGTCACGGTGGTGCGGGTGACGCGGTCGTCAATGGCGATGCTGGTGGCGGTGATTTTTGACAGGTCGGTGCGTTTCTCATTCAGTTCTTTCGCCGCTTCCGAGCGGAAGGTTTGCTCCGACTCGTCGATCTTGCTGCGGATCTCGGCAATCGCTGATTCGGCGCGGGGAATCGCCAGCGTTGTCGCGTTCAATGAGCCTCGGATTTCTACCGCACTGCGCTTGAGCCGGAGGATTTCAACCGGTGACACTGCACCGGTTTTCACCAGCGGTTCGGACATGTTCATTTCCTGCTGCAGCAACGCCAGGCTCGAGCTGAACTGACCTTGCTTGGAGCGAAACTCCGCGAGTTCCTGGGTCTTCTGCCGCAGTTGTTCGCTGAGGGTGCGTTGCTCGCTGGCCAAGCGGCGCTGGCGTTGTTCGTACAGCGAGCGCTCGTCTTCGGCGACTTGCGGCGCCTTGGCGATCACTTCATCGGAGAGCTTGAACGGCCGACCCTCGGCCTCCGCTGACAGCCGTTCGACCTGTGCCGTCAACGCATAACGATCGGCTTCGCTTTCGCCCTTGTTCGAGCGAAAGCGCGTGTCATCCAGGCGCAGCAGCGTATCGCCCTTGTTCACCATCTGACCTTCGCGCACGAAAATTTCAGTGACGATGCCGCCCTCAAGGTTCTGGATCACCTGAATCTTGCTCGACGGAATCGCCTTGCCTTCGCCCATGGTCACTTCTTCGAGCACGGCGAACTTGGCCCAGACCAGCGCGCTGATCAGCAACCCTGCCGCCAGCCACACGGTGATCCGCGACCAGCGCGGCGAATCCTGCAACGAGGCGCCGGCGGTTTCCGGCATGAACTCGGCTTCGGCACTTTTGCCGAAACTGTCGAAGTAGCCGCGTGATTTGCTATCTGAAGATGACGACATGGGGCGATACCCCTCAGTTAAGAAACATCAAACTGGATGACCCATCAGTGGCCAGAGAACTTCCCCTTGGCCACAGAACCTCCCTGTGCCCAGAGAGCTTCCGGTGTTCAGAGAACTTCCTTGGTAACCACAGAAAATTCCTGTGGCCAAAAAGCTTCCGGTGTTCAGAGAACTTCTCTGGTGACCACAGAAAATTCCTGAGGCCAAAAAGCGTTCCTGTGGTGAGGGGATTTATCCCCGATGGGTTGCGCAGCAGCCCCAAAAAACTCATGGGCGCTGCGCACCCAATCGGGGATAAATCCCCTCGCCACAGGTTTTGTGCAAACCACAGGTTTTGTGTAAGGCACAGGTTTTGTGCAAACCACAGGTTTTGTGTAGGCACAGGTTTTTGTGCAGGGCACTTTTTTGTGAAAGCCATAAATTGTGGGTCAGCATCTACACCGCCGCCGAGCCGACGCGGCCCTTGCGCAGTGCATCGATGACCGCTTCTTTCGGGCCGTCGGCGACGACCCGGCCGTTGTCCAGTACCAGCAGCCGGTCCACCAGGCTCAGCATCGAGGTGCGGTGCGTGACCAGCAGCAGGGTTTTGCCCTGGACCCATTCGTGCAGCTTCTGCCGCAGTTGGTCTTCGCTGCTGTTGTCCATGGCGCTGGTGGGTTCGTCGAGCAGCATGATCGGCGGATCGAGCAACAAGGATCGTGCGAGCAACACCGCCTGACGCTGGCCGCCGGAGAGCAATTGCCCGCGCTCGCCAACCGGCCGGTCGAAGCCTTGTGGATGCTGGCGGGCAAGCTCGGTGACGCCGGTCAGTTCGGCCACTTCAAGCATCCGTGAATCGCTGATGTAGCGAGCACCGAGCGTGAGGTTGTCACGCAGGCTGCCGGCCAGCAGCGGCAGGTCATGGGCGACGTAACCGATCTGCTGGCGCAGGTCGGCGACGTCCAGTTGGCGCAGGTCGAGGCCGTCGAGCAGCAACTGGCCTTCTTCCGGTTCATAGAAGCCCATCACCAGCCGCGCCAGGGTACTTTTGCCCGAACCGCTGCGACCAATGATGCCGACCCGTTCACCGGGTTTCAGGCTGAAACTGACATTGCTCAGCGCCGGCGCATTCTGCCCGTTGTAATGGAACGTCACGCCACTGACGTCCAGCGCGCCTTGCAGTTGCGTGCGTTCCAGCGGCCGCTGTTTGCCGTCGCGCTCCTGCGGCAACGACATCAGCGCGTCGGTGCTTTTCATGGTCAGTTGTGCTTGCTGATATCGGGTGATCAGCCCGGCGATCTGCCCCAGCGGCGCAAGCACGCGGCTGCCGAGCATGTAACTGGCGACCAGCGCACCGACGCTGAGGTTGCCGGCGATGATGCTGTAGACCCCGGCAACAATCGTCGCCATCCCCGAGAATTGCTGAATGAACAACGTGCCGTTGGTGGCCAGCGCCGACAAGTTACGCGCATGGCTGTCGAGGCGGGTGAGGGCGCCGTGGGTGCTTTCCCATTTGTGCTGGCGCTCGCTTTCGGCGCTGCAGGCCTTGAGGGTTTCCAGGCCACCGAGGGTTTCGATCAGCACCGCCTGACGTTCGGCACCGAGGCTCAGGCTTTTCTGCACGGTGTCGCGCAGGCGCACCTGGATCACCAGGGCGAAGATGATGGTGATCGGAAACGCCAGCAGCGGAATCACCACCAGCCAGCCTCCAAGCAATCCGATCACCACCAGCATCAACACCACGAAGGGCAGGTCGATCAGGCTGGTCAAGGTGACGGCGGTGAGAAATTCGCGCAGTCCCTGGAAGTCATGAATGCTCTGGGCGAAACCGCCGATGGTCGCCGGCCGCGCCTTCATCGACATGCCGGTGATGCGCTCGAACAGCGTCGCGGAAAGGATCACATCGGTTTTCTTGCCGGCGGTGTCGAGCAAGTGCGCGCGCACCACCCGCAGCACCAGTTCGAAACCGGTGCCGATCAGCAGCCCGATCGACAGCACCCACAGGGTCGACGTCGCCTGGTTCGGCACCACGCGGTCATACGTCTGCATGACGAACAGCGGCACCATCAGACCCAACAGGTTGATCAGGAAACTGGCGAGGATCGCGTCGCTGTACAGCCATTTCGACAGCTTCAATGTGTCGCGAAACCACGCGTGCACACGCGGCACCAGCGGTGAACGGAGGTCTTCGAGTTCGTGGCGCGGGCGGGCGAACAACGCCTGGCCGCTGTAGTGTTCAGTGAGTTCTTCACGGCTGACCCATTGCTCGCCGCCATCGGCTTCGCTGGGCAGGATCAGCGCTTTGCCGTCGTCGCCGAAACGCCGCAACACAGCGGTGCGGCCGTCGTTGAGCAACAACAGGATCGGCAGGTTGAGCGGCGAGATGTCTTTCAGATCACGGCGCAGAATGCGCGCCTGCAACCCGGCCCGGGCGGCGGCGCGCGGCAGCAGGTCCAGGCTCAGGCGTTGTTTGTTCAGCGGTAGCCCGGCACTCAGGCTGGCACGGCTGACCGTCGCGCCATGCAGTTTGCAGAGGATCAACAGACCGTCGAGTAACGGATCATCGAAGCTCAGCCGCGGATCGATCCCGGTGTGGCCGGGTTCCATGCTGGTCATATTGATCGCCTCTGTTGAACGGGCTCAGGTAGATCGTTCCCACGCTCTGCGTGGAAATGCCTCTAGGGACGCTCTGCGTCCAGTGACGCGGAGCGTCACGGGCTGCGTTCCCACGCAGAGCGTGGGAACGATCAAGATCGCTACTTCAGTTCGGGCAGGCGGGCTTCGTTTTTGACTTCGCTGGACGCGATCGCATCGGCCGGCAGCACCACCCGTTGTTTGCTCAGCAACTGGCCCATGTTCGCCAGCACGCGGTACATCGAATATTCCTCGGTGTAGCGGATTTCGGTGTAGCGACGGTTGGCGTTGTACAGCTCGTTTTCACTGTCGAGCAAGTCGAGCAGGGTGCGTTGGCCAAGGCCGAACTGATCCTGATAGGCGGCGCGTACACGCTTGGTGGTTTCGGCGTATTCGCGGGCGGTCGGGGTCTGTTTCTTCGCGTTGACCATGGCGTTCCAGGCCAGACGAATGTTCTCGTTGAGCTGACGCAGGGCGTTGTTGCGGATGTCCATCGCCTGATTGATCTGGTGCGCATCGGAGGCCAGGCGCGCCTTGTCGCTGCCGCCTCGGAACAGGTTGTAGTTCATCACCACACCCACGCGCCATTCGTTGTCGTGGCCTTCATCGCCTTGCACGTTATTGTTCGCACCGACCGCTGCTTCGGCATCGAAGCGCGGGTAGAACGGTGATTTGGCGACTTCGTACTGGCTCTCCGCCGATTGCACGTCAGCCTGGGCGGACTTCAGGTACGGGTTGTTGTCGACCATGCTCTGTTGCGCTTCACGCAATTCGGTCGGCAGTTCGCCGCGGGTCGAGGCTGGCGTTTCCAGCTCGTCGGGCATGCGTCCGACCACGCTGTAGAAGTTGGCTTCGGCGTCAGACAGGTCGACTTCGGCGGTGTCGAGGTTGTTCTGCGCCAGCGCTTTACGGGCGACCGATTGATCGGAGTCGGCGGTGCTGCCAACACCTCGCTCGGTGCGCAGGCCGATCTGGTCGTTGACGCGCAAGTGCGCCTGCAGGTTGTTGCGGGCCAGGGTCACCAGTTCGCGACGTTTGAGCACTTCGAGGTAGACCTCGATGGTGCGCAGGGCCAGATCCTGGGCAGTGCCTTGCGCGTAGTACGCGCGTGAGTTCGACACGCCTTTGGTGCGCTCGACCTCATTGGCGGTGTTGAAACCGTCGAACAGCATCTGCCGCAGGCGCAGCTCGGACTGGGTGTAATTGAGAATTCGCGTGTCGTGATTGCCGAAGGCGCGGGTGTTGGTGTTGTCGCTGTAGCCGCGACCGTACGCGGCGTTCAAATCGACGGACGGATAGAAGCCGCCCTTGGCGACTTTGACTTGTTCATCTGCCGACAGGCGGGCGTCCACGCGCGAGGCCAGTTCCGGGTGGGTGGCGATGGTGCTTTGGATCGCCTCGGTGAGGTTCATCGCCTGGGCTTGAGAAGTGCAAGCCATGGCCAGCAAAACCGCGCTGCAGAGGGGGGTTAGAACGCGCATGGGTGCATCTCCCTGAGTCCTGATGGTGTGTTACTGTCGCCAAATATTTGACGATATTTTTAGGTCTAAGCGTTTCACTCTTGTAACAACAGAGCTAAGAACATCCTAGAGCGTAGCTAAGAAAAATTTTTCATAAGGCTTATGCCGAAAAAAACTTATGCGCTTTGTAAAATCCGGCACATTGTTCAGCACGAAAGCCTTTGTTTTATGCGCTTTAGGGAGCTCAAAAAGGCTTGAGGAAAGTTCCACTCACTTTGCGACATACGGCGAAGTACTGCTGAAGGGGAGGGACGCGTAGCGGCTGATGAGCGACAGATTTTTGTCACTCGGGTGATTCACCGCCGTTACGTAGCGTTAGTGGGCGGGCTGTTTGAAACGGGCGGTGCAAGTGCTTGATAGCGCTTGGATTTCTCTTCAAATAACCCCCGCGAAACGAACTGTCGAGGGTGCGAGCGTCGCCCCCGGCAACCCGATTGAGCCATGGGCTGCTTCGCGAACCAGTGCTGACGGTGGTCAGCAGCGGAGGAATTCACATGGCAACGCTCATCGGTACAGTCACTAAAGTCATTGGTCAGGTATTCGCCCAGGCCGCCGACGGCAGCAAACGCGCACTGGTTGAAGGGGATCGCCTGTATGCCGGCGATCAACTGATCACCGGGGCCGAAGGCGCCGTTGCCGTCCATCTGCAAAACGGCCAGGAACTCACTCTCGGTCGCGACAGCAGCCTGACCATGACCGGGCAATTGCTCGCTGATCAGGCCGCACATGTGAACGCGCCAGAGGCTCAGACCCCGAGCGAAGCGCAACTGACCGATGTCGAGCAAATCCAGAAAGCCATCGCTGCCGGTGACGACCCCACCAAAACCGCTGAAGCCACTGCCGCCGGCCCCAATGCACCGGGCGGCGCGCCGGGTGAGCTGGGCGGCGGCCACAGTTTTGTTCTGCTGACAGAAGTCGGCGGCCGGGTCGACCCGATCATCGGGTTCCCCACTGCCGGGTTCGGCGGTATTCCTGAGTTTCCTGACTATCGGTTTGACGCCGTGGTGGACAACGGCGATGACACCGTCACGCCGGTTACTCCGCCACCGCCGCTGGTGGTCAACAATCCGGTGATCATCGACGGCCTTGCCGTGCCGGGCGGCGAGTTGAACCTCAATGAGGCCAACCTGCCTGACGGTTCGGCGGCCAACCCGTTTGCACTGACGCAGAGCGGCAGTTTTACGGTCTCGGCTCCGGATGGCTTGAGCAGTCTGAGCATCGGCGGCATCAACGTCATCGTCGCGGGTGTGCCGATCGGTTTCCCGCAATCGATCACCACGCAACTGGGCAACACCCTGACCATTACCGGCTACAACCCGGCGACTGGCGCGGTCAGCTACAGCTACACCCTCAACGGCAACGAAACCCACGCCGCCGGCGATGGCGCCAATAACCTCAGCGAACAATTCACCGTGATTGCCGGCGACAACAATGGCGACACGGCCACCGGCACGCTTGACGTCAACATCACCGACGACGTGCCTCGGGCGATCGACGACAACAATGGCACGGCTTCCGAAACGTTACTGACACTGACCGGCAACGTCCTGACCAACGACGTGCAAGGCGCCGACCGCGTGCCCACCGGCCCCAATGCCGGGCCGATCACGCCGGGCACCTTTACCGGCACATACGGCAGCCTCGTGCTCAACGCCAACGGCACGTACACCTACACGCTGAATACCAATGACGCCGACTTCAAGAACCTGCACGGCGGCGGTAACGGCACCGAGACCTTCACCTACACCCTCACCGATGCCGACGGCGACAAAAGCACGGCTAACCTGGTTTTGCAGATTCACAACAACGACGACCCGGTGATCATCAACGGCTTGAACGTTGAGGGCGGTGAGCTGACCGTCTACGAAAAAAACCTCAGTGACGGCAGTGCGCCGGACTCCACCGCATTGACCCAAAGCGGCACGTTCACCATCACCGCACTGGACGGCGTCACCACGCTGACCGTCGGTGGCATTGCCGTGGTCACCAACGGTGTGGCCGCAGGCTTTCCGCAATCGATCACCACACCGCTGGGCAGCACACTGACGATCACCGGTTTCAACGCTACAACCGGTGTGGTCAGCTACAGCTACACCCTGGTCGATAACGAAGCACATCCAACCGCTAACGGCGCGAACAACCTGCCTGAGCAATTCGCCGTCACGGTTGTCGATGACAACGGCACTACCGCCAACGCCACCCTCGATGTGAACATCGTCGATGACCTGCCCAAAGCCGTCGATGACAGCAACACAACCACCGCTTCGGAAACTCAACTGACCCTGACCGGTAACGTGCTGACCAACGACGTACAAGGTGCGGATCGCGTACCGACAGGTCCCGTGACGGCCGGCACATTCACCGGGACCTACGGCACCTTGGTGCTCAACGCCAATGGCACCTACACCTACACGTTGAATACCAATGACGCAGATTTCAAAAACCTACCCGGCGGCGGCAACGGCACGGAAACCTTCGCCTACACCATCACCGATTCCGACGGCGATACCAGCACCGCCAACCTGGTTCTGCAGATCCACAACAATGACGATCCGGTGATCATCAACGGCCTCGACGTCAACGGCGGCGAACTCACCGTCTACGAGAAAAACCTCAGCGACGGCAGCGCTCCTGATTCCACTGCATTGACCCAAAGCGGCACGTTCACCATCACTGCGCTGGACGGAGTCACCACGCTGACCGTCGGTGGCATTGCCGTGGTCACTAACGGTGTGGCCGCAGGCTTTCCGCAATCGATCACCACGCCGCTTGGCAGCACGCTGACCATCACCGGGTTCAATGCCACCACTGGCGTGGTCAGCTACAGCTACACCCTGGTCGATAACGAAGCGCACCCCACCGCCAATGGCGCGAACAACCTGCCTGAGCAATTCGCCGTCACCGTGGTCGATGACAACGGCACCACCGCCAACGCCACCCTCGATGTGAACATCGTCGATGACCTGCCCAAAGCCGTCGATGACAGCAACACCGGCACTGCGTCGGAAAGCCAACTCACATTGACCGGCAACGTGCTGACCAATGACGTGCAAGGCGCCGACCGTGTAGCCAGCGGTCCAGTGACGGCCGGCACATTTACCGGGACCTACGGCACCTTGGTGCTCAACGCCAATGGCACCTACACCTACACGTTGAATACCAATGACGCCGATTTCAAAAACCTGCACGGTGGTGGCAACGGCACGGAAACCTTCGCCTACACGATTACCGATTCCGACGGCGATACCAGCACCGCCAACCTCGTCTTGCAGATCCACAACAACGACGATCCGGTAATCATCAACGGCCTCGACGTCAATGGCGGCGAACTCACCGTCTACGAGAAAAACCTCAGCGACGGCACCAGCCCTGACACCCCGGCGCTGACCCAGAGCGGCACGTTCACCGTCACGGCGCTCGATGGCTTGCAAACCCTGACCGTGGGTGGCATTAACGTGGTCACCGGTGGTGTGGCCGCAGGCTTCCCGCAATCAATCGTCACGCCGCTCGGCAGCACGTTGACCATCACCGGCTACAACCCCAATACCGGTGTGGTCAGTTACAGCTATACTCTGGTCGATAACGAAACCCATCCGAACGGTAACGGCGCCAACAGCATCACCGAGAATTTTAACGTGGTCGCCACCGATACCGATGGCAGCACCGCCAGCGGCCAGATCAACGTCAACATCGTCGATGACTTGCCGAGCGCACACCCTGATGCGGCGTCGGTGGCGGAGGGCGGCACCGTCAGCGGCAACGTGCTGGACAACGACATTGGCGGCGCGGATGGCCCGGCCGTCACCGGTGCAGTGGTTGGCGTGCGGGCCGGCTCCGACACCTCGACCTCGGCCATTGGCGGCCTCAACAGCAACATCAACGGCACTTACGGTTACCTGACGCTCGACGCCAACGGCAACGCCGTCTACCACAGCAATCCGAATACCGTGAATGGCCCGGGCGCAGTGGATGTGTTCACCTACACCGTGCGCGATTCCGATGGCGACGAAAGCACCACCACCATCACCATCGATGTCTCCAACAGCAAACTGTATGCGACCAGCGACACCGACGTCACCGTTTACGAAAAAGCCCTCGACCTGACCAAGGACGGCGCCGACCTGGCGCCGGGCACGGTCATCGGCAGCGACCCGACCAGCACTGGCGAAACCGCGTCCGGCACGCTGGTCGGTTCGGTCACCGGTGCGGTCGGCGCGATCAGCTATGCGCTGGTCGGCAGTGCCACCGGCAACTACGGGCAGATCGTCCTCAACCCCAACGGCACTTACACCTACACCCTGACGTCGCCAGCGAGCACCACGCCGCATGCCGACGACGGTGCCAACACCCTGACTGAAACCTTCACTTATCAAGCCACCGATTCGCTGGGCAACATTGTCACCAGCACCATCGTCGTCAGCATCGTCGATGACGTGCCTAAAGCCGTGAACGACAGCAACGCCACCAGCGCTTCGGAAACCCAGTTGACCCTGACCGGCAACGTGCTGACCAATGACGTGCAAGGCGCGGATGTGGTGGCGACCGGGCCGAATGCCGGGCCGATCACCGCCGGTACGTTCACCGGGACCTACGGCACGCTGGTGCTCAACGCCAACGGGACTTACACCTACACGCTCAGCCCCAACGATGCCGATTTCAAAAATCTGCACGGCGGCGGTAACGGCACCGAGACGTTCACCTACACCCTGACCGATGCCGATGGCGATACCAGCACCGCCAACTTGGTGCTGAACATCCACAACAATGACGATCCGGTGGTGCTCAACGGCCTCGACGTCAACGGCGGCGAACTCACGGTCTACGAGAAAAATCTCAGCGACGGCACCAGCCCCGACACGCCGGCGCTGACCCAGAGCGGCACGTTCACCGTGACCGCGCTGGATGGCCTGCAAACCCTCACCGTCGGCGGTATTGCCGTGGTGACTGGCGGTGTGGCGGCAGGCTTCCCGCAGTCGATCGTTTCGCCCTTGGGCAGCACGTTCACCATCACCGGCTACAACGCGACGACCGGCGTGGTCAGTTACAGCTACACCTTGGTCGATAACGAAACGCACCCGAACGGCAACGGCGCCAACAGCCTCACCGAGAACTTCAACGTGGTGGCGACCGACACCGATGGCAGCACCGCCACGGGTCAGATCAACGTCAACATCATCGATGACCTGCCAACCGCCAAACCCGACACCGGTTCGGTGGCAGAGGGCGGGACGGTCAACATCAGCGTGCTCGGCAACGACATCAGCGGTGCCGATGGCGCGGCCACGGTGGTCGGCGTGCGCGCCGGCAGCAACACCGGGACCTCTGCGGTGGGCGGCCTCAACAGCAACATCAACGGTAACTTCGGTTACCTGACCCTCGATGCCTTGGGCAACGCCGTCTACCACAGCAACCCCAACTCGGTGAGCCCTCCGGGCGCCACCGATACGTTCACCTACACCATCCGCGACAGTGACGGCGATGAAAGCACCACGACCATCACCATCAATGTCGCCGACAGCAAACTGGTGGCCTCGGTCGATCAGGACGTGACGGTGTATGAAAAAGCCCTCGACCTGACCAAGGACGGCGCCGATCTGGCGCCCGGTACGGTCACCGGCAGCGACCCGACCAACACTGGCGAAACCACAACGGGCACACTGGTTGGCGCGGTCACCGGCGGCAGTGGCGCGATCACCTACACCCTGGTCGGCAGCGCCACCGGCACCTATGGGCAGATCCAGCTCAACGCCGATGGCACCTATACCTACACGCTGACCTCGGCGCCGAAAACCACGCCGAACGCCAACGACGGAGCGAACACCCTGAGCGAAAGCTTTACCTACAAAGCCACCGATGCACTGGGCAACAGCACCACCAGCACCCTCGTGGTCAACATCGTTGACGACGTGCCGAAAGCCGTGGCTTCGGACCGTTCAGTGGCAGCGGTGGAGATCGATTCCAACCTGCTCATCGTCCTCGACATCTCCGGCAGTATGGCCGACGCCTCCGGCGTGCCGGGCCTGTCGCGGCTGGCGCTGGCCAAGCAGGCGATCAGCGCCTTGCTCGACAAGTACGACGACCTCGGCGATGTGAAAGTGCAACTGGTCACCTTCAGCAGCAACGCCACTGACCGAACCACGGTGTGGGTCGATGTGGCGACAGCGAAGACGATTCTCGCCGGTTTGACGGCGGGCGGCGGCACCAACTACGACGCCGCCGTGGCGGTGATGCAAACCGCGTTCAACACCTCGGGCAAACTCACCGGGGCGCAGAACGTCGGTTACTTCTTCTCCGACGGCAAACCCAACGAGGGCGACATCAATGCCGCTGACGAAGCCGCGCTGAAAAACTTCCTCGATGCCAACAACATCAAGAACTACGCGATCGGCCTCGGCAGTGGCGTGAGCAACGCCAACCTCGACCCGCTGGCCTATGACGGCATCAGCCACACCAACACCAATGCGGTGGTGGTCACCGACCTCAATCAGCTCAACTCGGTGCTCTCGGGCACCGTGGTCGGCGCACCGGTCACCGGCTCGTTATTGGGCGAGGGCGGGACGTTCGGCGCCGACGGCGGCTTCATCAAATCCATCGTGATCGACGGCACTACCTACACCTACGATCCAAAAGCCCTCGGCGGCCAAGGCTCGCTGACGCCGAGCGGCAGTACCAATCACGGTACGTTCAACACCGTGAACAACACGCTGAGCATCGCCACCAACAATGGCGGCACACTGTTGATCAATCTCGACAGCGGCGATTACACCTACACCTCGCAGAAAACCACCGCCGTGGTCATCACCGAGAACATCGGGTTCACCGTCAGCGACAATGACGGCGACCTCGCCAGCTCGACGCTGACCGTAAAAGTGATTCCCAATGCGCCGCCAGTGGCCGTGGACGACCACGTCATCACCAACGTGCTGTCGGGCAACATCGTCGTGCCGGGCGAGCTGCTGTTGGCCAACGACACTGATCCCAATGGCGACACGCTCAATGCCACTCCGACCAGTTTCAACACTGGCTGGATCTCGAAAGCGGCGGACTTCACCGGCACCGGCGCGATCAACTTCACCGGCACTAACGTCAATACCGCCGCCAACCAGAACCTCGCCAACGTGCGCAACTCGTTCAGTGCCAACGCCGCGACGATGACCGCCGTGCTGGTGGTCAGCGGTTACCTCGGCGCTGTGACCAACAGCAACGCCAACGATGAAGACCGCATCACCGTGAACCTGCGCCAGGGCGAAACTCTCAACCTTGACCACAACCTGGCGGCCGGTCACGTCACCATGGAGTACTCGATCAACGGCGGCGCCTACACAACCCTGGCGGACGGGCAAACCCTTACCGCATCGGCCGATGGCGTCTATCAGATCCACATCACCAACATCACCAACACCTCGGGCGGCAATGCCAACGCGGCGGAAAACTATCAGCTGACCATGACCCTCAACTACGCCGGGGCGCACGACATCACCCCGGACTTCCATGGCAGTTACACCGCCAACGACAACCATGGCGGCAGCGACACGACCAATGTGAGCATCAGCTATCAGGACGGGCACACCCTTACTGGCACTTCAGGTGACGATGTGTTGGTGGCCGGCACCGGCGACAACATCATCAACGCCGGCGACGGCAATGATGTGTTGACTGCAGGCTCAGGCAACAACGAGCTGCACGGCGGTGCCGGCAATGACTTGCTCTACAGCGGCCCGGGCAATGACCTGCTCGACGGCGGCAGCGGTATCGACACGGCCAGCTACGCCCACGCCACCGCCGGTGTGACGGTAAACCTCGGCCTGCTCGGTGCGCAAAACACCCTTGGCGCTGGCACGGATACCCTGACCGGCATCGAAAACCTCGTCGGCTCGAACTTCAACGACACCCTGACCGGCGACAACAATAACAACGTGATCAACGGCGGGCTGGGCAACGACATCCTCAACGGTGGCGGCGGTGACGACCTGTTGATCGGCGGCATGGGCAACAACACGATGACCGGTGGGCCTGGCGCTGACACCTTCCAGTGGCTCAAGGGCAACAGTGGCCATGACTTGATCACCGACTTCACCCCCGGCACCGACAAGCTCGATCTGTCGCAACTGCTGCAAGGCGAAAACGGCACCACCGCCTCACTGGATGACTACCTGCACTTCACCGTCACCGGCACCGGCGCCTCGGTCCTCACCAGCATCGACGTCAGCGCCATGGCCGGCGCCACGCCGAACCAGACGATCGACCTGGCCGGCGTCAACCTCGCCAGCCACTACGGCGTAACGCCGGGAGCGGGCGGGGTGATTGCTGGCGGGCATGACACGGCGACGATCATCAGCGGCATGCTGAATGATCATTCGTTGAAGGTGGATACGGTGTAAGCGCCGTCTGAAACGAAAAAACCCGCCGTCCCGTACAACCGGGACGGCGGGTTTCTTCTGCCTCACGTGATCGTTCCCACGCTCTGCGTGGGAATGCAGCCCGGGACGCTCCGCGTCCCTTCCAAAGCCGAACGCGGAGCGTCCGTTGAGGCATTCCCACGCAGGAGCGTGGGAACGATCATCGCGTGTCGCTACTGCGGCAACTCCAGATTATCCATCACCCGATTCACCGCCAGCTCCCCGAGCATGATCAGTTGCGCAATCCCCAATAGCGTCCTGCGCTGCGACGCGGGTATGAGGTGGGCGAAGTCATGAGCGATAGTTCTGGCTGAGGCGAGTGTTTCGCTGGCATCGGCCAGCAGTTCTTCGTTTTTGAAGTCTGCGGTCACGGCGTACATCCGGCGGGTTTTTCGCGGCGGTGGGGTTGAGCCGGGTGGGCAGAGATAGTGGTCGAGGGCGCGCTCGGCGGCGTCGTTGAGCTTTTTTGAATCGAGGGATTCGTAGGGTGAGGCGAGATCGGTTTCGGGCGGGTTGGGTGTTGGTTTGATCATGGTGAAGCTCCTATAAGAGTGGAGCCGCCCAGAACTGTCGCTAAACAGGAAGGTGGCGGCTGTACGCAGGTTAGCGAACCGGTTATAGGCACCCGGCAGACCCGAGGGTCTCCCGCATACAGCCACCATAGCGAAGTTGCAGACATTGAATCTGCCACAAAGCATGAAGCGCTGATGCACCTATTACAGATTTGGGTCGCTAAACCCGATCGCTGACTCTTCAGCGACCGCACCACAATAGAACCCGACCCCAAGGCGCACAAGCCGGCGGATTCTGGCGTAGCTGTAGGCAAAGGCGCAAGAATTTGTAGCCTGGAAGGCGTGTCTGAAGGTGTCTTTTAAACAATGTTGTTTAAAGGCAAAGAGGCTCAGGATTTGCGCAGAGTCTTCTGCCGCAAAATATAAACCGTCACCAACACCGCACTGGTCAACATAAACCCCCGCGCCCACGGCAGTGGCACCAGATAGCACGAGAACAGAATGCTCGCCCACATCAGCCCGATCGCATAGACCTTGCCCTTGAGCGGAATGCCGTTGCCATCGAGGTAGTCACGAATCCATGGCCCGAGCCTTGGATGCTCGACCAGCCATTGATAGAAACGCGGGGAGCTGCGCGCGAAGCAGGCCGCTGCGAGCAGAAGGAAAGGGGTGGTGGGCAGGACGGGCAGGAAGATGCCGATCACCCCCAATGCCACGCTGAGCCAGCCGATGGCCAGCAGGATGTAGCGCAACATCAGGGAGCGGTTGCCTATGGGGTTGTCCATAGGCCGGACCTTAGTGGTGACGTGGCTTGAGGATCGCCGGTTTTTCGTCGGGCGCCTGGCACAGCAGGTACAGGGCGGTCAGGGCTTCCGGGATCTGCACGATCATGTCGTCCATCAGGTTGGCGTCCTTGGCGATGTCTTCGAACTCTGGCTGTTCGTCGAACAGGCCCGAACCGACCATGATCGGCAGGAGCATTTCGCTGACTTCATCTTCAGCGGTTTCGAACCAGGCTTCTTCGCGCAGGAACACGCCTTCCATGAAACCGATGCACCAGCCGCGCAGTTCGGAATCATCCGGCTCTTCACCCAGATCCAGATCGCATGGCAGCTCGAACTCTTCATCGGAGGCCAGTTGACGGGCGATGTGCGCCTTGAGGCCGATCAGCGTGGCTTCGATTTCTGCGCGCTGGGCGTCATCGGCGTAATGCGGCTCTTCGGCGAACAGGGCGTCGATCCACTCACGCTCCGGTACGTCTTCGGCACAGATCGACAGCGCGGTCAGGTAACCGTGCGCGGCCACGTAATCCAGCGCCTCGTCATGCAGCTCGTCGGCATCGAGGAAAACTTGCAGGCGGGTCAGTTGCTCAGCGAAGGACATTACGGGGCTACCTTGGGGGAATAAACAATGCGGGAATTCTAGGCCTTCTTGCGCTCTCAAGCCAGCCGCACGGCAGATTTGCCCGGCTGCGCCCTGCATATCCCCTGTAGGAGCTGCCGAAGGCTGCGATCTTTTGATTTTATTTTTTTAAAGATCAGCATCAAGATCCAGATCAGAAGATCGCAGCCTGCGGCAGCTCCCACCGGGCATGACTGGATTCGAAGGTATAAGCGGCGCCCTGTGCAGGGGAGGGCTCGGGTATACTGCCGCGTTTTGCGCTCCCTGCCCGCATTGCGGCCGTCATGCAATGCGTTCTTACGATTCTGCGGTGCAGCCTTGGCCGTCATGAACCAGCCTTGCAGGGATGTTTTTGTGATTTTTGGAGTTTTTATGCTCGAACAGGCTCAACGCGTCCTCAAGGACATCTTCGGCTACGACAGTTTCCGTGGCCGTCAGGGTGCAATCATTGAGCGCGTGGCCAGTGGCGGTGATGCGCTGGTGCTGATGCCTACCGGTGGCGGCAAGTCGCTGTGCTTCCAGGTGCCGGCGCTGCTGCGCGAAGGCCTGGCGGTGGTGGTGTCGCCGCTGATCGCGTTGATGGACGACCAGGTCGCCACCCTCGAAGAGCTGGGTGTGGCCGCCGCTGCGCTGAATTCGACATTGAGTGCCGAGCAGCAGCGCGACCTCGCCACGCGGATCAAACGCGGCGAAGTGAAGATGTTGTATCTGGCGCCCGAGCGCCTGGTTCAACCGCGCATGCTGTCGTTCCTGCAAGGCTTGAACATCGCGTTGTTCGCCATCGACGAAGCGCACTGCGTATCGCAGTGGGGCCACGACTTCCGTCCGGAGTACCTGCAACTGGGTCAGTTGGCCGAGCTGTTCCCGGACGTGCCGCGTATCGCCCTGACCGCCACCGCCGACAAGCGTACCCGCGAAGAAATCGTCACGCGCCTGCATCTGCAGAACGCCGAGCGCTTCCTGTCGAGCTTCGACCGCCCGAATATTTTTTACCGCATCGTGCCCAAGGAACAGCCGCGCAAGCAGTTGCTGGCGTTCCTCGCCGAGCGGCGCAGCGACGCGGGCATCGTTTATTGCCTGTCGCGCAAGAAAGTCGAAGAAGTCGCAACGTTTTTGAGTGAGCAGGGCTTCCCGGCGCTGCCGTATCACGCCGGTTTGCCGAACGATCTGCGCGCCTTCAACCAAAAGCGCTTCCTCAATGAGGAGGGCCTGATCATGGTTGCCACCGTGGCGTTCGGCATGGGCATCGACAAGCCCAACGTACGCTTTGTCGCGCACCTCGATCTGCCGAAATCCCTGGAAGCGTATTACCAGGAAACCGGTCGCGGCGGCCGTGACGGTCTGCCCGCGGATGCGTGGATGGCCTACGGTCTGCAAGACGTGGTGATGCTCAAGCAGATGCTGCAAAACTCCGAAGGCGACGAACGGCACAAGCGTCTGGAGCAGCACAAGCTCGACGCCATGCTCTCGCTCTGCGAAGAGACTCGCTGCCGTCGCCAGACCCTGCTGGCGTACTTCGACGAAGACATGCCGGAGCCATGCGGCCATTGCGACAACTGCGTCGATGGCGTGCAGACCTGGGACGCCACCGAGCCTGCACGTCAGGCGTTGTCGGCGATTTTCCGTACCGGCCAGCGCTATGGCGTCGGCCATCTGGTCGACGTGCTGCTGGGCAAGGACAACGAAAAAATCCGCAGTTTCGGCCATCAGCACCTGTCGGTGTGGGGCGTCGGCAAGGCGTTGAGCGAGAGCGAATGGCGCTCGTTGTTCCGCCAGTTGGTGGCGCGCGGGCTGGCCGATGTCGATCACGAGGGCTACGGCGGTCTGCGCCTGAACGACAGTTGCCGGCCGTTGCTCAAGGGCGAAGTGAGCCTGGAGCTGCGCCGCGATCTCAAGCCGCAGGTCGCCGCCAAGAGCAACAGCAAGAGCCCCGCCAGCCAACTGGTGCGCGGCGAAGAGCGCGAACAGTGGGAAGCGTTGCGTGCGTTGCGGCGCAAACTCGCCGAAGAACACGGTGTGCCGCCGTACGTCATCTTCCCCGACTCGACGCTGCTGGAAATGCTCCGCAGCCAGCCGACCTCGCTGGCGGAAATGGCCACGGTCAGCGGCGTCGGTGCACGCAAGCTGGAGCGCTACGGCGAGGCCTTCCTCGAAGTGCTTGGCGGCGCAGTCGAGGCGCCGAAAGCGGTCGCCGATGTGCGCCACGAGCTGATCACTCTGGCCCGTGCCGGCATGACGCCGTTACAGATCGCCGGTCAGTTGCAGTGCTCGGAAAAGAACGTCTACACGATGCTCGCCGAGGCGATTGGCAAGCAACAGTTGTCGCTGGAACAGGCGCTGGACTTGCCTGAAGAACTGATGGGCGAAGTGCAGGACGCGTTCCTCGATGGCGAAGGCGAGTTGCCGTCGGTCGCCGAAATCGCCGAGCTGTTCGCCGGTCGTGTGCCGGAAGGCGTGCTGTATTGCGTGCGGGCTGCGCTGCAATCGGAATTCGAAATGTGAGGTGGCGTTTGCGCCAAGCCCTGTACAGTTGTAACGATTCAGTACAGGGCGACTCTTGCCTATAACTGCAGCTCATGCTTAGCTGGCTAATAATTAGAAATTCTTTATTTTTCAGTCTAACCGTGAGTGTTTTATGCCGTTAACCGATCAACACCGCTTTGGCATGCAACTGGCCCAGATGTCCCGTGGCTGGCGCGCCGAACTGGACCGCCGGCTCGCCGGCCTCGGCCTGTCTCAGGCGCGCTGGCTGGTGCTGCTGCATCTGGCACGTTTCGAAGACGCACCGACCCAGCGCGAATTGGCGCAAAGCGTCGGCGTCGAAGGCCCGACCCTCGCACGTTTGCTCGACAGCCTGGAAAGCCAGGGCCTGGTGCAACGCCAGTCCGTAATGGAAGACCGCCGGGCGAAAAAAATCGTCCTTTGCGCCCCGGCCTTGCCGCTGATCGAACAAATCGAAACCATCGCCACGCAATTGCGCCACGAATTGTTCGAGGGCGTCGACGAGGCGGATTTGAAGGTGTGCATGCGTGTGCACGGGCACATCCTGGCCAACCTGGAAAAATCTTGAGGCACAAGCCTGTGCCGTTTTTTTGAGAGATCGCGCTGAGCCGACTATAAGAACTACTGGGCAATATCGTGTTCGTACCGGATGTGCGAACGCATAGAAGTCGGTTTTGCTTATTTAAGGGATGCTCATGCTCGCAAGTTGGCAGGTGGTACTGCGCGGTGGCGCCAAAGGGCTGCTGGTCGCTGGCATATTCAGCTTTTCGACCGCGTCGATGGCACTGGGGCTGGGTGACATTACTGTTCACTCAGCCCTCAATCAGCCGCTCAAGGCCGACATCGCGTTGGTCGATGTCGGCGCGCTGACGCAAAATGATCTTTCGGTGAGCCTGGCCACGGCCGATGAGTTCGGCCAGGCTGGGGTCGAACGGGTGTTCTTCCTCAACGACCTGAAGTTCGTGCCGATCCTGCATGGCAATCGCCAGATGATCCGCGTGACCTCCAGCAAACCGGTCAATGAACCTTTTCTGAATTTCCTCGTACAGCTCAGTCAGCCCAACGGCCGCTTGCTGCGCGAGTACACCGTGTTGATCGACCCGCCGGGTTCGCCGGGTATCGTGCCGGCCACCGACGAGCCGGACCCACGACCACAATCTTCCGGTTTCCCTACTGTAGAACCCGCTACCGCGCCGCCTCAGGCTGCGCAGGGCACGCGCGAAGCCACACCGGCGCCACCACCGCCGGCGGCAGCCGCCGATACCGCCCTCAGTGAGCAATTGGCGGCCAGTGTCTTGCAGAACCAGCAATTGCAGAAAACCATCGAAGAGTTGAACGCAAAATTGCAGGAACAGCAGTCGCTGATCGCCGATGGCAAAAAGCACATGGGTGAACTGCAAACTCAACTGATCGAGCTGCAGAAGGCGCCGCCGGCAGCGGCAGCCCCGTCAGCCCCGGCGCCGGTCACTGCACCGGTTGGGTCCGCTGACGATGCGCCGAACGGCTGGCTGCTGGGCGGATTGTTGCTGTTGCTGGGCGTGCTGATGGGCGGATGGTTCCTGCGCCGGCGTCGTCAGGCAACACCGGGTGAAATGCCACTGCCGTTTCTGCCTCCCGATAATCAACCCGAGAAGGTTGACGCTGACACCAGCCATGCCGTGACGGCGCACGCCGCAGAGGAGCATCGCGAAGAGCCGGCGGCGGGCGATGTGCTGGAAGCGGTAGGGATTTATCTGGCGTATGGACGACTGGGGGAGGCCGTCGGGCTACTGCGCGACGCTTTGCACAAGGAGCCGGAGCGTCTCGACCTTGGCGTGCAGTTGCTTGAAGTCCTCGGGCGTCAGGGTGATAGCGCGGCGTACGAACAACAGGAACATCACTTACGTCAGTTGGGTGTCGATGAGCAGCAATTGCAGACCATTCGTGACCGTCATCCGAAGTTGCTGAGTGTTGCGCCGTTGGCGGCCGCTGCGCCAGTGGTCGCCAGTGTCGCGCCCATCGTCAAAGCCGCTCCCGCCCCTGAGCCGGCAGCGCCCGAGGACGATTTCGAATTGAACCTGGGCGAGCTGTCGATGGATTCCAGCTGGGATCTGGACGACAGCCGATCAACAACGAGTCAGCCGGCTGCCGATGAGTCTGCTTTTGGCTCGAATCTGCAGATTCTGCCGCAGGATTTCGAATTGCCAGAACCCGAGGCCAGTGAAGAAGCGGAGCTGGAGTGGATCCCCGAGCCGGATGTACAGGCGCTGGATGATGAATTCCTCAACGAGTTCGGTGATTCACAGCCATCACTGGTACTCGAACCGCTGGATTTGCAGAAGCCTGATTCGCCGCAAGCCGCCCACTCCGGAAAGCTGGAAGAGGCACAGAATTGCATTGATGACGGTGACATCGACAGCGCGATTTCGCTGTTGAACGAACTGCTCAAGGACGGCGACGAGCCACTCAAGCAGACCGCCCGAACGCTGCTGGCGGGGATTCGCTAAGGCCTGATAGTTCTATGGGCTAGCGGACATGGTCATCGCGAGCAGGCTCACTCCTACATTGGAATGCGCTCCCCTGTAGGAGTGAGCCTGCTCGCGATAGCGGATTTTCAGGCGACGCGATCAGAAAGTCTGGCCGAGGTTGAGGTACACCGCCTGCTCGTTTGCATCATTCAGTCCGTAACTGAAATTCAGCGGCCCCAGTGGCGTATCGAAGCCGATGAACACGCTCGCCGCATTGATGTAGCCACTGTCGAACTCATTGTCGTTGTTCCACGCCCGACCCCGTTCCAGCGAAGCGCCGGCGTACAGCGGGAAGTCCAGCGGCAGGTACGAACGCGGCGTCAGCCGGCGGTAGTACACCGCGCGCATCAGGCTGACGTTCTGCCCGGACACCGCATCCTCGCGGAAGCCGGACAACTGCCGCGCACCGCCGAGCAGAAAACTCGACGTCACGACATTGGCATCGTCCAGCGTACGGCCGTAGCGGCCACCCAGAATCAACGTATCCGGCCCGTGACTCATGGCTTTGTCGAGTTTGAACTCCCATTGTCGATAGCGTGTGTCCGAGCCCAGGCCGGGCTCGAACTGCATGAATGTCAGGCTGACGTCCTTGCCTTCGTGGGGGAAGTAGACGTTGTCCAGCGAGTCGTACGAGTACTTCAAGCTGTAGAAACCCTCATTGAAACTCTCGCTCGGCAGATCCTGATCGCCAATGCGCACATCCGCCTTGCCCCAGGCCTCACCCACCCCGAAGCGCACTTCGCCGTTGTTGCCGATCTGCCGACCGAGGTTGAGACCGAAACCGTAACGTTCTACGCGATACTGCGCGATCGGGTCGTTATCGAGCACCGAATCGACGTTCTGCGCCTCGAACGAGGCATACGGTGCGACGAAGTAGCGCGAGCCGACGTCCAGCGGCTGATAGAACTCGGTGTACAGCTCCTGTTTGTCGCCGATCTGCGCCCGGGTCAGCCATTCCGCACCGAGGCGGTTGATGCCGTTGATGCGATAACTGGCGCCGAGGTTGAAGGCGCTGTCGCCACGCATGTCGTCTGACAGGTTGAGGCCGACGCGCAAGTAATCGGTGCCGCTGCGCTTGCCACGGGCGCTGATCACCAGCGTGTGTTCCTGGCCTTTGTGCACCACGCGGTATTGCACCTGCTCGAAGTAATCGAGGCCGTACAAGGTGCCCATGTCCGAGTGCAGTCGACCCAGGTCGAGGGGCTCGCCGATGTGCTGACGGATGTAGTAGCGGATCACATCGTCGTCGACTTTCGAGTCGTTTTCGACGCGGATCGCGGTGATGATCGGCGTTCGTTGGCCGGGCGAACGGGCGGCGTTGAGCTCGGCGTCCTGGGCTTCTTTGGGTTTGAGCACGGCGAGGCGCGCATCGAGAACTCGGGTGGCGCGGTAGCCGGCGTCGATCATTTCCTGAGCCTTGCCGAAATCGGTGGCATCGAATGCCGCCAGCGGCGGCTGGATCAGCACATCAGACGATTTCAGCGCCGCCAGTTGTTCTTCCGAGTTGCTGCGGGTCATCAGGGTAATCGACTGGTTCAACACGTCGACCACGGTGGTCAACTGCTTGCGGTTGCGCAGCGGTGTGCCGATATCGACGACGATGGCCACGTCGACGCCCATTTGCCGTGCCACATCGAGAGGGATGTTGTCGGTCATGCCACCGTCCACCAGCAGGCGGCCGTCGAGTTCAACCGGGGCGAACACGGCCGGGATCGACATGCTCGCGCGGATCACCTGAGGCAAGTGACCTTTGCGGAACACCACTTTTTCGCCATTGGAAATGTCGGTGGCGACGGCGCGGAACGGGATTGGCAGTTTGTCGAAATCGCGGGTGTCACTGGTGTGCGCCAGCAGGCTTTCCAGCAGCAGCGCAAGGTTCTGGCCCTGAATCACCCCCAGCGGCAGGCCAAGGCTGCCGTCGTCACGGAAGCTGAGTTTCTGTTTCACCAGAAAGTCGCGGTCATCCTGCTTGCGCCGAAACGGCACATCTTCGCGCGGCGGGGCATCGGAAAGCGCGGCTTGCCAGTCGATGTTCAGCGCGAGTTTTTCCAGCTCATCAATCTTGTAGCCCGAGGCATACAGGCCGCCGACCACCGCGCCCATGCTGGTGCCGGCGATCGCATCGATCTTGACGCCTTGTTCTTCCAGTGCTTTAAGCACGCCGATATGCGCCAGCCCGCGCGCCGCGCCGCCGGAGAGCACCAGGCCGACTTTCGGCCGTGGCGCGTCACTGGCGTGAACCAAGAGTGGAAGGAAACCAAGCAGCAGGCAGAACAGCAGACGGCGCATTGTGAGTCTCGGGGCAAGCGATAAAGCCGGCTATTATAGCGGCGCCCTCTGTCTCAGGAGTTTCCGCGAACATGACCGTTGCCAAAGCCGAAGTTGTCATCACCTATTGCACCCAATGCCAGTGGTTGCTGCGCGCCGCGTGGCTGGCGCAGGAACTGCTCAGCACGTTTGCCGACGATCTCGGCAAAGTCTCTTTGGTGCCAGGCACCGGCGGGGTCTTTCACATCACCTGCGCAGGCGTGCAGATTTGGGAGCGCAAGGCCGATGGCGGTTTCCCTGAGGCCAAGGTGCTGAAACAGCGAGTTCGCGATCAGATCGATCCAGATCGCGACCTCGGCCACAACGACCGTACTCAGTGAGACGCGGCCTCGGCGGCGACGGTTTTCTTGTCGGCATTGCCTGACATCCGCGCCGAGACGACGATGGCGACAATGATCAACGCGCCGCCGATCAACATCTTCGGCGTCGGGTTTTCATTGAACAGCAGCCAGGCGACGGTGATGCCGTAGACCGGCTCCATCGCGAACACTACCGCCGCCGTGCGCGCCTTGATCACCGCCAGGCTGGCGACGAACAGGCTGTGGGCGACGCCGGTGCAGAACACGCCGAGCAAGGCGATCCACAACCAGTCCAGCGCGCGCACTTCGCTCAGTTGCGGCGCCGCGACCGGCAGCAGACACAGGGCCACCACCACGTTTTGACACAGCGCCGCCTGCACCGCCGGGATGCGTCCGGAGCTGGCGCGGTTGGTCAGCGACAGCAGCGAGAACAGCAGCCCGGACAACACCGACCAAAGCAAACCGACGGTAGCGCCGCTGCCCAGATCGAACGCCGGGGTCACCAGAATCAGGCCGATGCTGACCAGCACCACCAGCAGAATTTCATTGGCACGGATGCGTTCGCGGAAGATCAGCCCTTCGAGAATCACCGTGAATGCCGGGAAGCTGGCAAAACCCAAGGTGGCGATGGCGACGCCGGCGATCTTCACCGAAATGAAGAAGCTCACCCAGTGCCCGGCCAGCAACACGCCGCTGAGGGCCAATCGACGCCAGTCCACGGCCTGAAGTTTTTGCCAGCCCTGTTGGCTGGCGAAACGGGCGAAAAACGCCAGGGCGAGCACGGCGAAAGCGGCACGCCCGAAGACGATTACGGCGGGGGAGGCGGCAGCGAGTTTGCCGAACACACCGGTCAGGCCAAACATCAAAGCACCAATGTGCAGAGCGCCGAGGGCGGTACGCGGAGTCATTGCAATCCTTCTATCTCAATCACAGTCATTGACACAATTTCACTGTAGGAGCTGCCGCAGGCTGCGATCTTTTGATCTTGCTTGATCGTTCCCACGCTCTGCGTGGTAACGCCGCTAGGGACGCTCTGCGTCCAGTGACGCGGAGCGTCACGGGCTGCATTCCCACGCGGAGCGTGGGAACGATCAACATCAAAAGATCGCAGCCTGCGGCAGCTCCTACATTTAAGCGTGTAGAGGTCAGTAAGTCTGTCGGCGGACTATCGTCGTTTGTCGCAGGAGTCGCGCCGAAGCTGGCCGGGTGATGAGCCGAACTCGCGCAGCACGGCGGCCGAGAACGCACTCTGCGAGCTGTAACCGACGCGACTGGCAATTTCGCCCATCGGCAACAGCGTGTCGCGGAGCATTTGCACGGCCAGATGCAAGCGCCGACTGCGGATGTAATCCATCGGCGTCTGCCCGCATTCGGCCATGAAGCGTGCATGCAGGCGCGCGCTTGAGAGTCCGGCAACCCTTGCCAGATCGGCAACCTGCAGCGGATATGCGGCGTTTTGCTCGATGTGCGCATCCAGCGCCGCATAGGGCAGGCGTCGGGCCGCCAACTCGGCCGGCCGCGCCTGATTGAGGCTGGCCAGCAGCAACACTGAACCTTGCTGCGCGATCAACGGATCGCTGACCGGGCTGTTCGCCAGCCAACTGACCAACTGACTCTGCCCGGAATCCAGCGACAGGCGCGCGGGCTGATCAAGCAGGCGGCGGCTGGCGTCGGCATGATCGCCCAGCGAGTCGACCAGCCATTGCCCGTCAGGAATATCCATCACCAGACAGCGGCTGCCATCGGGACTGCCGCAAGCGTGATGCGCACCCGAAGGGATCACCACAAAACTCTGCTGACGTACCTGGCTGCCACAACCCTCGACTTCGAAATCCAGCGCGCCGGACAGCCCGAACACCAGTTGGGCGTGTTCGTGGCTGTGCACGATCAGATCGTGGGTGTACTGACGCAGGGTGAGAATCGGGCGCATGAACAAGTCTCCGGGCAGGCCTGCAGTCTACACCGACCCGCATCGGGTGCGTTGTCACACGACTGACGCGCGCTTGTCATGGTCGATTAACCGGGCGCGCGCACAGTGGCGAAAACATCGCAGAGGGTTGCCCATGACCAGCGCCGAGCTCGCCAGACCCAGTCGCAAACAACGGGTGCGAACCCTGTGGATCTCCGACGTGCACTTGGGCACGCGCGATTGCCAGGCCGAACACTTGTCGACGTTCCTCAAAGGCTATCACGCCGACAAGATCTATCTGGTCGGCGACATCATCGACGGCTGGAAACTGCGCGGTGGCATGTACTGGCCGCAGGCGCACACCAATGTGATTCGTCGATTGCTGACCATGAGCAAGCGCGGCACCGAAGTGATCTACGTCACCGGTAATCACGATGAGTTTTTGCGCCGTTATTCGAAGCTGATTCTGGGCAATATCCAGTTGGTCGACGAGGCGGTGCACGTCACGGCCGATGGTCGGCATTTGCTGGTGATTCATGGCGATCAGTTTGATGTGATCACCCGATATCACCGCTGGCTGGCCTTCCTCGGCGACTCGGCCTACGAAATTACCCTGACGCTCAATCGCTGGCTCAACCATTGGCGGGCACGCTATGGCTACGGTTACTGGTCGCTGTCGGCGTACCTGAAACACAAGGTGAAGACGGCGGTGAGTTTCATCAGCGATTTTGAAGAAGCCATCGCCCATGAGTGCGTGAAGCGCGAGTTGCACGGGGTGGTCTGCGGGCACATTCACCATGCCGAGATCCGTAAGGTCGGCGAGGTGGATTACCTCAACTGCGGCGATTGGGTGGAATCGTGCACGGCGCTGATCGAGCATTGGGATGGCACGATCGAGTTATATCGGCTGGCGGATGCACAGGCCCGGGAGGCGGAGCTGAAGGCCGCCAAAGTCGCCGAACTTGCCTGATTCTTCGGTGATTGAGAGGGCCTCATCGCGAGCAGGCTCACTCCTACAGGGGTACGCATTTCAACTGTAGGAGTGAGCCTGCTCGCGATGAACCGCGCAGCGGTTCCCGAAGATAATCACGCTGGTGAGTGTTCAGCCATCGCGGCCTTGTAAATCGAGTCCTTCGGCTGTGCAAACAAGCGTTCCATCATCGGTTCAAAGAAGCTCAAAGGCAGCGTGTCATACGCCGGATCAAACGCCGCCGCATCGTATTTGGCGCAAAACTCGGCCGTCGCCTGATACTGCGGATGCCCGGCGAATTGCTCGCGCAGATGCCGATCCATGCCCAAGTGATGAAAGAAGTAGTAACCCTGAAACACCCCATGCTTCTCGACCATCCACAGATTCTCGGCACTGACGAACGGCTTGAGAATCGCCGCCGCAATGTCTGGATGGTTGTAAGAACCCAGAGTGTCGCCAATGTCATGCAGCAACGCGCAAACCACATATTCCTCATCGCGACCATCACGGAAGGCGCGGGTCGCGGTTTGCAGCGAGTGGGTCAGGCGATCCACCGGGAACCCGCCGAAATCACCTTCGAGCAATTTCAGGTGGGTGAGGATCCGCGACGGCAATTGTTTGGCGTAAGCGCTGAAGTCGGCGGCGATGATCGCCCAGTCTTCCTGTGTTCCGTCCTTCATATGCGTGAAACGGGCATTGGCATTCATCGGCAAACCTCTGGTTCTTATTGTTCAGAACGCCACGCGACCCAGAATCATGTCGCGGTACATGACGAAGTCGCCAAGCAGGCTGTACAGCGGATGCTGAAACGTCGCCGGGCGGTTCTTTTCAAAGAAGAAGTGCCCGATCCAGGCGAAGCTGTAACCGGCCAGCGGCAAGGCCAATAACAGCAGCCAGGCGCCTTTGGCGATGGTCATCGCGAGAATGAAAATAACCAGCGTGGTGCCGATGAAATGCAGGCGCCGGCAGGTGCTGTTGCTGTGTTCGCTGAGGTAATACGGATAGAACTCGGCGAAGCTGTTGAAATGCTTGATATTTTCCACGACCGCGGTCTCTGTGGTTATTGTTCTGGCGACGAGTTGTTCTGCGGGTAGCTTATTTGAGTCTAGAGTGATCATTGGCGTGGGCCAGTGACAATCGGCGCCACTTTAGTATCCTTCGCAAATCAGGCCGTAGCATGCGGCCCCTCATGTAAAAGAAAAACGCCATGAGCGAACGAACGACTTCTGCAAGCTGGGCGATGGGGATTGTCAAAGCATTGGAGATGGACGGCCTGGATTGCCGGGTTCTGTTCAAGCAACTGGGGCTCGATTACGCGGCTCTGGATGATCCGGATGCGCGCTTCCCGCAAGACTCCATGACCCGGCTCTGGCAACGGGCAGTCGAGCTGTCGGGTAATCCGGCGATCGGCCTGAACATGGGCAAAGTGGTGCGACCGGCCTCGTTTCATGTCGCCGGCTATGCGCTGATGTCGAGCAATACCCTCGCCGAAGGCTTTCAGCGGCTGGTGCGTTATCAGCGGATCATCGCCGAAAGCGCCGACTTGAGTTTTCGTCTGCTGGAGGAAGGCTACGCGCTGATTCTGACGGTGCACGGCGATCATCTGCCGCCGACCCGGCAAAGCGCCGAAGCCTCGCTGGCCTGTGCCTTGGGCCTGTGCGGCTGGTTGAGCGGGCGTACGCTGCACCCGGTCAAAGTGTTGGTGCAGGGCGCCCAACCCGCCGATCTCGAACCGTATAAACAAGCCTTTCACGCGCCGTTGGTGTTCAACGCACCGTACGATGCGCTGATTTTCGAGCGCGCCGACATGGAAGCGCCGCTGCCCACCGCCAACGAGGCGATGGCGCTGCTGCACGATCGTTTTGCCGGGGAATATCTGGCGCGGTTTTCCGAGAGCCGGGTCACGCACAAGGCACGGCAGGTGCTGTGCCGTTTACTCCCGCAAGGCGAGCCGAAGCGCGACACGGTGGCGCAAACCCTGCACTTGTCGCAGCGCACGTTGCAGCGGCGCTTGCAGGAGGAGGGCACGAGTTTTCAGCAGTTGCTCGATGACACCCGCCGTGAACTGGCCGAGCAATATCTGGCGCAACCGAGCATGACCTTGTTGGAAATCGCTTATCTGTTGGGCTTCGCCGACCCGAGCAATTTCTTTCGCGCCTTCCGCCGCTGGTTCGACACCACGCCCGGCGATTACCGGGCGCGGCTGTTGCAGGCGCCGGGTACGGTCAGTGACGCCAAAAGGCCGGAATACACAGCACAAACACCGTAATGATCTCGAGTCGGCCGAGCAGCATGCCGAACGACAGAATCCACTTCGCCGCATCCGGCAGGGTGGCGAAGTTGCCCGCCGGGCCAATGGTTTCGCCCAGGCCCGGGCCAACGCCGGACACGGTGCTGGCAGCGCCGGTCAGCGCGGTCATCCAGTCGACGCCAAGCAGCGACAGCAGCAGGGCGATCACGCAGATAGTGATGGCGAAGAAAAACGAAAAAGTCAGAATCGAACGCACGATCTCTTCGTCGAGGCGATGACCGTTGTACTTCTGCTTGATCACCGCGCGCGGGTGAATCAGCTGATTAAGGTTGGCCTTGAGCAGGATGTAGGCGACCTGGAAACGGAAAATCTTGATCCCGCCAGCGGTCGAGCCGGAACAGCCGCCGACAAAGCCCAGATAGAAGAACAACATCAACGAGAAGTTGCCCCACAGGCTGTAGTCGCCGAGGGCGAAACCAGTGGTAGTGACCACCGAGGTCACGTTCAGCGCCACGTGGCGCAATGCGTCCAGCCAATGCAGGTTGGTCGTCCACCAATACCAGGTGCCAAGCACAAGCCAGGTCACCAGCAACATCCCCAGCAAACCCTGCACCTGCTGATCGCGGATCAGCGCCTTGCGGTTGCCGCGCATGGTCGCTACGTACAAGGTGAACGGCAGACTGCCGAGAATCATGATCACCACCGCCACCCAGTGCACCGCCGGTTGCGTCCACTTGGCCAGCGACTGGTCGGAGGTCGAGAAACCGCCGGTGGAAATCGCCGACATCGCGTGGTTGATCGCATCGAACGGGCTCATCCCGGCCCACCAGAATGCGAGGCTGCCGACAATGGTGATGCCGACGTACGCTGCCACGATCAGGCGCGCCACCATGTGCGAGCGCGGCATGACCTTTTCCGAACGGTCGGACGATTCGGTCTGGAACAGGCGCATGCCACCGATGCGCAACAGCGGCAGGATCGCCACCGCCATACCGATAAAGCCGATGCCGCCGATCCAGTGCAGCAATGAGCGCCACATCAGGATGCCGGGGGACATGTCATCGAGATGATTGAGCACGGTCGAACCGGTGGCGGTGATCCCGGACATGCTCTCGAAAAACGAGTCGGTGTAACTGATGTGCTGGGTCAGCAGAAACGGCAGCGCGGCGAAAATGCACACCACCAACCAACTGCTGACGGTCAGCAAATACATGTCGCGCGGGCGCAAGTGAATGTGTTCGGGACGGCCGGGGATCACCAGCGCGAGGCCGGCGACGAAGGTGATCATGCTCGCCCAGAGGAACGACGGCAGGTCGCTGGTGCGATCAAAGATCACCAGGGTGGCCATGGGCACGACCATGGCGACGGCCAGGGTGATCAGGAAGATGCCGATGATGAAACCAATGATCCGTAAGGTCGGCAACGCCATGAAGTCCGCTCGGGCTGTGGTGGGAAGGGCGCCATTCTACCTGCGGGGCAGGGCATGTAAACCGGCATCCTGTTGGCAGATAAAGCTAGAATAGCCGCACATATTTTTCAGGAGGTGGCCGATGCAGGCTCTCGACGCGTTGCTCAACCGTGTTTCCGTTCCACGACTGGTCGAACCGGCCCCCACTGCCGAACAGCGTGAAGCCTTGTTTGCCGCAGCCTTGCGTGCGCCGGATCACGGGCATTTGCAGCCGTATCGCTTCCTGACTGTCGAAGGCGCTGCGCGCGAGCAGATGGGCGAGTTGCTGGCTGAAGCGGCGCAGCAGCAGGCAGGCGAAGTCACCGAAGCGATGATCGACAAGGCCCGCAATGGCCCGCTACGGGCGCCGCTGGTGGTTGTGGTGATCGCCAGGTTGCAGGATCACGTCAAATACCCGAAAGCTGAGCAGTTGCTCGCGGCGGGGTGTGCGGCCCACGGGATTTTGCTGGCAGCGTATGCGCAGGGGATTGGTGCGGTGTGGCGTACCGGGGATTTGGCTTATTCCCGGCACGTAGCGCAGGGTTTGGGCCTGGCTGAGGGTGAAGAAGTGATCGCGTTCTTGTACCTCGGCACGCCGCAGAAAGAACCGCGTGTGGCGGAGAAGGTAGATCTGGCCGAGTTCGTCAGCGCCTGGCCGGGTAAAGCTTAAAGTCAAAAGATCGCAGCCTGCGGCAGCTCCTACATTGGAATGCGTGTTCCTGTAGGAGCTGCCGCAGGCTGCGATCTTTTTGCATCACCGAAAATCTACGGCTGAACCACCGCGCCCGGCACCAACGGCAATTCCAGGCTGGCAATAAACCCACCCTGCGGATGATTGGCCAACGTCAAACTCCCGCCATGCCGCTCCGCCGCCCTGCGCGCAATCGCCAGGCCCAAGCCATGTCCCGCCGCCGTCTGCCCCGGCGCCCGATAGAACGGCTCACCCAACTGACTCAAATACTCGGCCTGCACGCCCGGCCCATGGTCGCGCACGCTCACAATAATTTTCTCGCCCTGACGTGAGGCCTGCATTTCAATCGCCTGACCCTCCGGATTGAAACGCTGAGCATTACGCAGAAGATTATCGACGGCCCGCTCAATCATCGTTGGCCAACCTTTGAGTTGCAGATGCGGTTCCACGTCCAGATGCACCGTCTGCTCAGGCGAACCGAGTTTCGCGTCTTTCTGCAAAGTGCCGAGCAGTGCATTCAGATCCACGTCTTCCGCACTGGCGTTGTCGGCATCGACCCGCGCCAGCACCAGAATCTCACTGATCAATGCTTCCAGCCGATCGCACTCGCGGGTCAGGCGTGGCCAGAGCTTCTCACGTTCTTCAGGGTTGGCTCGTTCGGCCAGCGCCAAGGCAATGCGCAGCCGCGCCAACGGTGAACGCAGTTCATGAGAAACGTCGCGCAGCAACTGGCGTTGACTGCCGATCAGACTTTGCAGACGCGCACCCATGCGGTTGAAGTCGGTGGCGAGTACGCCGAATTCATCACGGCGGTTGGCCAGTTTCGCCAGGCTGTTCTGCTGATAGGTGGTCTGCCCCAGATCATGCACCGCGCCGCGCAGACGGCTGAGCGGGCGGGTGATGGAGAAGGTCACCAGCAAACTGAACAGGGTCAGCACCACCAGCGCGATGCCCAACGCACTCAACGGCCAGAGCAGGCTTTCGCGGTGCCAGGCGTCGAGTTCCGGGTGCGGGATGCGGTAGATGAACAGGTAGGTGTCACCAGTTTTTTCACTGGTGAATTCGTCAGTCAGGCGACGCCATGGCAGGCGGCGGTCATCGTTGTTCTGCCGCGCTTCGAAGGCGGCGGCGCGGCGCGGGAAGGTGCCACGCACCACCGGATCGCCGCTTTCGTTGAGTACCTGGACGTCGATGTGATATTGGCGTTTGCGTTGTTCGAGGATGTCCTGGGCGGCTTCCTCGCCTTGGGCTTCGTATGACTGCGTCCATTCGCCGGCGAGGCTGTTGAGGCCCGGATGGCGACTGAGGATCCACGCGTCCTGATTGAGCATGTGCCCGAGCAGAATCGACAACCCGGCCACCAGTGCGATGGCCAGCCAGAAGCTCGCGAGAATACGCCAGAACAATGAACGCACAGAAAATCCTCAATCAAACATAAACCTTTGTAGGAGCTGCGGCACGCTGCGATCTTTTGATCTTGTTTTTAGATCAAGATCAAAAGATCGCAGCGTGCCGCAGCTCCTACAGGGCAAGTGCAAACAGGCCCGACGGGGTTAGCCGTCGGGCCATGGTCAGAACATTATTGCGCTTTTTGCGGCTGTTGCGCTTTCCACGCCTTGAACTCGGCCCATTCAGCGCGGCGTTCGGCCTGTTTCTTCTGGATCTCGTCGAATTTCTTCTGTTGATCCGGCTTCAGCACCGCACGCACATCGGCCTCGCCTTTCTTGTGGTTGGCGGCCATCTCGTCTTTCAGGGCTTTCTGATCCGCTGGCGAGAGTTTTTCCAGATACTTGTCGACCACTTGCTTACGCTCGTGCATCTGCTCGCCCATGATCTTGCGGATCTGCTCGCGTTGTTCGCGGGACAGGTCGAGTTGGCTGTACGGGCCTTTGCCGTGCATGCCGTGCATCTGACCGCCGTGGCGTGGGCCGTCGAGCGGGCCACCCATCGGGCCGCCATCTTGCGGCATGGCCATGGCGACGGTTGGCAGAGCGGCAGCGAACATCAGAGCGATAAGAGTCTTGCGCATGGTGTATCTCCTTGTCTCGTTCCCGGTACGTTCCGGATGAGTTCAGATTACGGAGATCAAGGTCAGCGGCGGTCAGCACTGCGTAAAGCTTGGGTAAAGACGTTTCGTCATCAACCTTACACATATCCCTGTAGGAGCTGCGGCACGCTGCGATCTTTTGATCTGTCTTTTAAAAACAAGATCAAAAGATCGCAGCGTGCCGCAGCTCCTACAGGTGGAGGCGTCGGTTACCGTTGGCCGGGGGATGTGTGCGGTTCAGAGGCTGTAGTAGTAACCGCGGCTGCGCAGGGCGACGATGCGTGGGCGGCCATCCGGGTGCGGGCCGATCTTTTTGCGCAGGTTGCTGACGTGCATGTCGAGGCTGCGGTCATACAGGGTCAGCTTGCGGCCGAGGGCGAGCTGCGCCAGTTCCTGCTTGTCCAGCGGCTCGCCCGGCTGTTTGAGCAGCGCTTCGAGCAGGCGGCTTTCGGACACGGTGAGGGTCAGTTCTTTCTCGTCGATGCTGACCACGCCGCGCACCGGGCTGAAGCTCAGGTCGCCCAGTTCCAGCTGCGTCGACACGGCGGCCGGGTGACTGCGGCGCAACACGGCGCGCAGGCGAGCGGTCAGCTCGCGCGGGTCGCACGGTTTGGCCAGATAATCATCGGCGCCGAGCTCCAGGCCGAGGATACGGTCCAGCGGCTCGCCACGGGCCGAGAGCATCAGCACCGGCAGGTCGGCATGGTCGCTGCGCAATTGCTTGAGCAACTCCAGACCGCTGCCGTCGGGCAGCATCACGTCCAGCACTACCGCCGCCGGGGCGGTTTCGGCCAACGCCTTGCGGGCGCTCTGGCCGTCGTGGCAGGCGCGCACCTGGAAGCCTTCCTGGCTCAACCAGCTACTCAGGAGTTCACACAACTCCTGGTCATCATCAATCAATAACAGCTCGCTCATGACTCACTCAATTTAGCCATTGCCGACGTTTTCGGCTTGCTCCACTGGCAAAGATACCGCAGAGCAGCGCCAATAGCGCTACTCCGGCTCCCGTGACGAACCACTGCTGCTGATCGGTCAGCAAGCGCGGCAGCGGGCTGGCCTGGGCTTCCTTGAGTTGCAGCTTGAGGCGCTGGTTCTCTTGGCGCAGTCGGGCGAGCTGAGCGCTTTCGCGTGCAGTGTCGGCACTTTGCAGTTGTTTACTCAACTCTTCCCGCTGCTGCTCGCTCGCTTTGAGGCGCTGTTGCAGCTCGGTGATCTGGCTGCCGGCGCTTAACGACAATGGCGTGGAGCTGCCGCCTTCGGTGGTTTCCTCACCATGGGCGGGCGCCATGATCGACAACGTCACCAACATCAGACACAACGGACCCTTGCGCATCGCGACACCTGCTTCCAAATGGATATTGGGCAGGTTGTCGGCAGGCAAACGAGAATAATGAGCGATTGAGATGGGTGAGAGGCGAGAAGGTTCAGTGCGCGGGAGGTGATGTTGGTGGCTGATGGGATTTTTGTGGCAGATGAGGGTTTTGTGGCAGGTGGGTATTTTTGGACAGATGAGTATTTGAGCCAGATGACTATTTGAGCCAAATGAGTATTTGTGGCGAGGGGATTTATCCCCGTTGGACTGCGTAGCAGTCCTGAAATGGGAGCATGCGGTGTGTCAGGCACACCGCATTGGATGGCATTGGGGCCGCTTCGCGACCCAACGGGGATAAATCCCCTCGCCACAGAAATCCCCTCACCACAGGAATCCCCTTTGTCACAGTAACCTGTAAGGCCCTGTCTTCAGCCTTAAGGCAGGACTTGTTTGAATGGTTTGACGACGACATTGGCATACACGCCAGCGGCGATGTACGGATCAGCATCAGCCCACGCTTGAGCAGCGCTCAGGGAATCGAACTCGGCGACGATCAGGCTGCCGGTGAAACCCGCTGCGCCCGGGTCATTGCTGTCGACGGCCGGGTGCGGGCCGGCCAATACGATGCGGCCTTCGCCCTTGAGCGCTTGCAGGCGTTCCAGATGCGCAGGACGCGCGGCCAGGCGTGCTTCCAGTGAGTTGGCGACGTCGGTGGCAATGATTGCGTAGAGCATGTCAGTCCTCGGTTTTTGGTGTTGTTGTGGTATCGGCATCGTGCAGGTGGCGCGACAGGTAAATGCCCTGTGCGACCAGGAACAATACGGTCATGCCCAGGCTGCCGAACACCTTGAAGTCCACCCAGTAGCTCTGGAAGGTGAAGGCGACGAACAGGTTCGCGGCGCCGCAGAACAGGAAGAAAACGATCCAGGCGATGTTCAGGCGGGTCCAGACCGGATCCGGCAGGGTCAGCGCGTGGCCCATGATGCGTTTGATCAGCAGGCGGTCACCGATGAAGTGGCTGCCGATGAACGCGAGGGCGAACAGCCAGTTGACCACTGGCGCTTTCCATTTCAGGAAGGTCTCGCTGTGGAAGGTCAGCGTCAGGCTGCCAAACACCAGACAGGCGATCAGGGTCAGCCATTGGCTCTTTTCCAGCTTGCGCTGTTTGATGAAAAGCGCGCCGTACACCACCAGGGAGCTGATGATCAACATCGCGGTGGCGCTGTAAATACCGCCTACAGTGACTTCATGGCCAGCGATGTCGACGACCCGTGGATCAAGTTTGTAAACGATGAAGAACAGCAGAAGCGGGATGAAATCGATGAATTGTTTCACAGTGAGAGCCAGAAGCTGGATGTGGCGGCATAATAACAAACATATGGGCGCGCGATAGCGCCAGCTGATTTGAGGTTACAACTCCCCGTGAATGTTGATTTGCACTGCCATAGCACGGCCTCCGATGGCGCCCTGGCGCCTGCGGTTCTGGTTGCGCGTGCGTTCGAAAACGGCGTGCGAGTCCTGTCGTTGACCGACCACGACACCCTCGAAGGCCTCGCCGAAGCGCGTGTGGCTGCCAATGAGTTGGGCATGCAACTGGTCAACGGCGTCGAATTGTCCTGCACCTGGGGCGGCGCGACCATCCATGTGTTGGGCTACGGATTCGACGTCAACGCCGTGCCGTTGGTCGAGGCCATCGCCAAATTGCACGATGGCCGCTGGCTGCGGTCGGAAGAAATAAGCCGCAAGCTCGCCCTCAAGGGCATGCCCGGGGCCCTCGACGGCGCGCGGAAAATCCAGCAGGAGCTGGGCGACAGCGGCAACGCCCCGGCCCGTCCGCATTTCGCCGACTGGATGGTCCGCGAAGGTTTCGTCAAGGATCGCGCCGAGGCATTCCGCAAATGGCTCGGCGCCGGCAAGCTGGGCGACGTCAAGCTGCACTGGCCGACGCTGGAGGACACCGTCGGCACGCTGCGCGCCGCCAATGCCTGGGTCAGCCTGGCGCATCCGTGGCACTACGATTTCACCCGCAGCAAGCGCCGAAAGCTGATTGCCGACTATATTCAAGCAGGCGGGCATGCAATCGAGGTGGTCAATGGCCACCAGCCCGCGGAACAGGTGGGCAGCCTGGCAATCCTTGCCCGTGAGTTCGGTCTGCTGGTCAGTGCCGGCAGTGACTTCCATGGCCCTGGCGGCTGGTCCGAGATCGGCCAGTACCGGCCGGTTCCCGAGGACCTTCCACCCCTGTGGTGTCGGTTCAAACATGACACAGATATTGCCGCCGTCTGAACAGGTAGAGAATGTGAGTCAATTTTTCCAGATACATCCGGAAAACCCACAGGCGCGCCTGATAAAACAGGCGGTCGAGATCATCCGCAAGGGCGGGGTGGTGGTTTATCCCACGGACTCTTCCTACGCCATCGGCTGCCAGATCGGCGACAAGACCGCCATCGAGCGTGTGCGACGCCTGCGCCAGCTCGATGAAAAGCACAACTTCGCGCTGATCTGCAGCGACCTGTCGCAACTGGGCAATTACGCCAAGATCGACACCGGCACCTTCCGCATTCTCAAGGCGCACCTGCCGGGGCCTTACACTTTTATTCTCAACGCCACCCGCGAAGTGCCGCGCCTGCTGCTGCATCCAAAGAAACGCACCATCGGCCTGCGCGTGCCGAGCCATCCGATTGCGCTGGCGCTGCTGGCCGAACTGGGCGAGCCGTTGATGAGCGTGACCCTGATCATGCCCGGCGATGAAGACCCGCTCAGCGATCCGTACGAAATGCGCCAATTGCTCGAACACCAGGTGGACTTGATCGTGGATGGCGGTTTCGGCGGCATCAAAGCCTCCACCGTGATCGACCTGACCGGCGACGACCCGGAAGTGGTCCGCGTCGGTTGCGGCGATCCGACGCCATTCATGGTCGAGGCCTGAATGTCCGCAGTGGAAACCGTTGTCGATCCCCAGGCCGATGCTCAGCAGGAACTGCCGTTTGCCATGGTCTATGGCCAGGCGGTCATGGAAATGCCGCTGGACCTGTACATCCCGCCGGATGCCCTGGAAGTCTTCCTCGAAGCCTTTGAAGGCCCGCTCGACCTGTTGCTGTACCTGATCCGCAAACAGAACATCAACATCCTCGACATCCCGGTGGCGGAAATCACCCGCCAGTACATGGGTTACGTCGAGTTGATGCAGTCGGTGCGCCTGGAACTCGCCGCCGAATATCTGGTGATGGCCGCGATGCTCGCCGAGATCAAGTCGCGCATGCTCCTGCCGCGTGCTGAAACGGTCGAAGACGAAGAAGACGACCCGCGCGCCGAACTGATCCGCCGCTTGCAGGAATACGAGCGCTTCAAAGCTGCCGCTGAAGGTATCGACAACCTCAGCCGTGTCGGCCGCGATGTGGTCGTGCCCAAGCTCGACGCCCCGGAAGCCCGGGCGCGCAAGCTGCTGCCGGACGTGGCGCTGGAAGAGATTTTGATGTGCATGGCCGAAGTGCTGCGCCGTGGCGACATGTTTGAAAGCCACCAGGTCAGCCGCGAGGCACTGTCCACACGTGAGCGCATGAGCGATGTGCTGGAACGGCTCAAGGGCGGCGGTTTTGTGCCGTTTGTCGAGCTGTTCACCGCCGAAGAAGGGCGATTGGGTGTGGTGGTGACCTTTATGGCGATCCTTGAACTGGTCAAGGAATCCTTGGTCGAGCTGGTGCAGAATGAGCCGTTCGCCGCGATTCACGTGCGAGCCCGAGCCGAATAACGAGTCGAAACATGAACCTGACTGAACCCCGCGAGCTGGCGCCCCTGCTTGAAGCCTTTTTGTTGGCCTCGGGAAAGCCGCAATCCCTTGAGCGTCTTTTTGAACTGTTCGAAGAAGGCGAACGGCCCGAGCCTGCAGTCTTCAAGAAAGCCTTGACCCTGCTCGGCAAGTCCTGCGAGGGCCGGGCGTTCGAGCTCAAGGAAGTCTCGTCCGGTTATCGCTTGCAGATCCGCGAGAAGTTTTCGCCGTGGGTTGGCCGCCTCTGGGAAGAGCGCCCGCAGCGTTATTCCCGAGCCTTGCTGGAAACCATCGCGCTGATCGCCTATCGCCAGCCGATCACCCGTGGCGAGATCGAAGACGTGCGCGGTGTGGCGGTGAACAGCAACATCGTCAAAACCTTGCTGGAGCGTGAGTGGATTCGTGTCGTCGGCTACCGCGATGTGCCGGGTAAACCGGCGATGTTTGCCACCACCAAGATGTTTCTCGATCACTTCAACCTGAAGAACCTCGAAGACCTGCCGCCACTGGCCGAACTGCGCGAAATGGAAACCGATCCGGTGCTCGATTTCGACGACGCGCCGGTGCCGCAGAGTCTGCAGGAACTGGCCGACGCCAGCGCCGAGCCCGAGGAGGAGAAGGAAGAAACCAGTTTCCATACCTTGCTGCTGGAGCTGGACAGCATGGAGGAGGGCATCAAGACCGACTTCGACGATTTGCTGCGGGATGCGGCGGATGGTGAGGCGTCGACGGTTGAAGCAGAAGTTGAGTCTGAGCCTGAGCCACAGATCGCCGAGCCAACCATCGAAGTTGAACTCGAAGCTGTGCCCGAAGCCGAACCGGAAGAGGACATTCTCGGCGTCGCCGAAGCCCGCGAAAAGCTCTTGGCCGCCGTCGCCGCCCTCGAACAACCCGCGCCCGAACCCGAGCTGAGCGAAGAAGAAGCCGAAGCCCGCGCATTGGCCGAAGCCATCGAAGCCGAACGCCGCGAATTCGAAGACTGATCCGATTCCAAGGACACCGCGAACCCCCTGTAGGAGTGAGCCTGCTCGCGATTGCGGTGTATCTGCCAAGAAGGTGTCGACTGACACACCGCAATCGCGAGCAGGCTCACTCCTACAAGGGATTTGTGTTTTTCCGGAGAAGGCGATGAGTTCGACAAAAGACCCGTGCATCAGCGTCTGCAAATTCACCGACGACATCTGCCTCGGCTGTGGCCGCAGCAAACGCGAAATCAAAGCCTGGAAGAAACTCGACAAGGACGACAAGCGCACGGTGCTCGCCGAAGCCGCGCTGCGCCTGATCAAACTCGGCAACGCCGGCCGGCGGAAAAAGAAATAACTGTCGATCGATCAGCTAGTCTCTGATGCGCGATGGCGCACATCCGCGTATGATTCGCGACCCTTCGCCGATCCCTTCGGCCGAGAACCCAGATTTCAATGCTTCAGGCGCCCAATTCAGAGCGCCTGAACAGACCACACCGGGAGGTGCCCAGATGAGTGACATCAATCAGAAAGACGACCAGGAAATCGGCCCAGCAGGCGAAAAACTGCAGAAAGTCCTCGCCCGTATCGGCGTCGGCTCGCGCCGTGACGTGGAATCCTGGATCAGCCAGGGCCGGATCAAGGTCAATGGCAAAGACGCCACCCTCGGTCTGCGCGTCGACCTGCACGACGCCATCACCATTGATGGCAAGGTGATCAAGCGCGAAGAGGCGGCCGAATCGGTACGCCGCGTGATCATATACAACAAACCCGATGGCGAGATCTGCACCCGTGACGACCCGGAAGGCCGTCCGACTGTGTTCGACAAGCTGCCGCGTCCGAAGGAAGGCCGCTGGATCAACATCGGTCGTCTCGACATCAACACCACCGGTTTGCTGATGTTCACCACCGACGGTGAGCTGGCCAACCGCCTGATGCACCCGTCCTACGAGATGGACCGTGAATACGCGGTGCGTGTACGCGGTGAAGTCGATGACGAAATGATCGAACGTCTGAAAGCTGGCGTGGTGCTGGAAGACGGCCCGGCCAAGTTCACCGACATCAAGCAGGCTCCGGGTGGTGAAGGCTTCAACCACTGGTACCACTGCGTGGTGATGGAAGGCCGTAACCGTGAGGTTCGTCGCCTGTGGGAATCGCAGGGTCTAGTGGTCAGCCGTCTGAAGCGCGTGCGTTTCGGTCCGGTGTTCCTCAACTCGGACCTGCCGATGGGCCGCTGGCGCGAAATGAGCCAGTACGAAGTCGACATCCTCAGTGCTGAAGTCGGCCTGACGCCAGTGGCGATGCCGCAACTGAACGCCAAGAGCAAAGACAAGCTTGAGCGTATGCAGCGCAAATCGTCGCGTCCGATGGGCAAGACCGAGCGCGTACGCACGCTGCGTCCAGCCGCTGGCGCGCCGACCGGCCCACGCCCAAGCCGCGAGCCGCAGATCGAAGGCGAGCGTCCAGGTCGCAAGCCAGTTGCCGCCCGTGACGGCGAGCGCGCTCCGCGTCCGGCCAACGGTCGCACTGAACGTGGCGAGCGCGGTGCTCCGGCCGGTCGCGGTACGCCAGTGGCGGATCGTCCAGCGGACACTACCAACAAGCGTCCGGCCAAGCCTGCGCCGAAGCGTCCGGGGATCAAGCTGGTTGACGGCGACAAGCCGTCGGGCAAGCGTCGTGGTGCTCCGGCAGGTTCGGGTCAGCGTCCGGGTTTCGGTCGCAAGAAGCCGGAATAAGGTAGTTGTGAGCTTCTAGCGGCAAGCTTCAAGCTCAAGCAAAAACGCCAACCTCAGGGTTGGCGTTTTTTTTTGTCTGACGAAAGTGTTGTGGTGGGTGAGAGATGGCTATCGCGAGCAGGCTCACTCCTACAAGGGGAACGCATTTCAAATTGTAGGAGTGAGCCTGCTCGCGATGGCGTCAGGCGCCTAAAACACAAAGCGTCCATCAAACACAGGTTTGTCATCCAGCGCCAAAACACCGCCCGAGAAGATCAGGTCCAGGTGATGGCTGCCCTTGGCCCCGCCGCCCAGCCCCAGGTGCAACCCACAATGCCGCTCCTCAAACCCGGCATTGCGTGCATACAAATCCTTCACGCCTTCATTGGTGCCAATCCCCAATTCCTCAATCCGCCGGTTCGACGGATTCGCATCAAGGTACTTGTTGAAATCATGCTCCAGCCCCGGCACATCCGTGGCGATGCGGCTGATGGTCGAGTTCTCGATCCACAACTCCAGCGGTGATTCGAGTACGCCATATTTGCGCGCAAACGGAATGGTGCTGAGGAACGTACCCTTGAATTTCACATGGCCGTTGATCGCTTCACTGTGCGTGGCGATTTCGCCGGGCGCCAGGTCGAAGTTGCCGACGCCGTTGATGTCGGTCCATTTCTTGATGCTGCTCAGCGGCGTTTCAAACCATGAGCCTTCGTCGTCCTTGAAACTCAGCGTGGTCGCGTGGGACATGCGCTGGATCAAATGGCTGTTCAATCCGGCAATCCGCTGCGGCGTGACACTGAAGGTGTCGTAGAAATAATCACCGTAATCCTTGAACAGCAGCGACTTCTTCCAGTTTTCCGCCATCACGCTTTGCAGCGCACGGACAAACTCCGGGCCGTCAGGGCGTGGATGGGGCAGGGTGGAAGAGTCGTAGAAGAAAATGTACAGATCGCTGTCGGTAATCGCCGAAGTCAGCGCTGCGGTGCTTTCCAGATCCAGGCGTCGAGCGCTGAACTGGAAGCGTGGATGATCACCGGCCTGTTCGGCGATGGCGCCGGTCAGTGCCTGGTAATCCTCCGTGTGGCCGAGCAAAACCCGCGCCGAATCGAGGCCGGCGAGGGCAGGGTGATGTTCGAGGTAGTAAAGGAAATGCGAGATCGCGCGGGGCTTATCCATGAGTCCTCCCTGACTGACCGAGAAAAAAGCGGCAGGCACGACCGGCCGGATCGTGCCTGCCCGGGGATGTCTTACAGAGGCCACATCGCCGTGCCGAACGGAACCACCGCGTCGGCTTGCATCATTTCCACGGCGGCTTCGTGGGTCGGTGCTTCAAACCATTCGTCCAGTTGCAGTTCGGTATCCAAGTCTTTTTCCAGTGCTTGCATGGTCGATCTCCCAGATGGTTTTTTCACGGTTGTGACTGGCCGGTCAGTTGGCCGGCGAGACGTGAAGAACCTAGTTGAGGGTTTTTTGTTATGCAAAAAATTATTTATTTAATTTTTAAATAGACTTTTTATTCCGTTTTTCTGGGGTGGTTTTCTCATTTAAAAACAGAAAACTATCCGAGCCTTTGGATGCGCACGACAGCTACCGTCAATTTGCAGACGTCCTACAGATATTTCTGAATTGGCAATATTGCGTTACGCATCGTAAAGAAATATTTACGGAAAGTGCGCTAAACCCCAGTGGAACCATCCTTGATCCGGCGCTGTAAGGAAAAGCTGCCGCAAGCCCGCCGTTCGGCCACCGTGCGCGGCTCTGGCGCGCTTGTTTCAGCGACGTTTGCAGGGTGAGATGCGCCCCATGCCTGCCGTGCAGGTGCATAACAAGAAGGAGGCGCAATGAACGCCGTGACTGATCTCCACTTCTCTCCGTGGGACGGTTTTTTCCTCGTCCTCGTCGATGGCCCGCAAAGGCCTGACTCATTTTTTGCAGCCGCTCGGGCCTCCCGAGGCGGACACACGCAATCCCGGCAACCGCCACGCTGATCCAGCGGGGTCTGGCAGCAGGGGGTTAGCGGTGTACAATGCGCCGCGTTTTAACTGTGACCCTCTGCGTAATCGCGCAACCTCAAGGCCATCCGCCTTGTTCACTCCGCCGCGCCACAAGCGTGTCGGGTTCGATTTCGTCACAGATAAAAACAAACAGGTGACGCATGACCGTTGTAAATAAGCTGAACTCCTGGTGCCTGCGCTGGGGTTTGATCGGGGCTGCTTGAAATCGCAACCTTGCAGCAACGTCTACTGAACATCATCAAACCTTGCGTGAGACCTTTTTCATGAGTGGACAACCCTCGCAATCAGGCGAGCTGAAACGCGGCCTGAAAAATCGCCACATTCAACTGATCGCCCTCGGTGGCGCGATCGGTACCGGATTGTTCCTCGGCTCGGCCGGGGTACTGAAATCCGCCGGCCCGTCGATGATCCTCGGCTACGCCATCTGCGGCTTCATCGCCTTCATGATCATGCGCCAGTTGGGCGAGATGATTGTTGAAGAGCCGGTGGCCGGTTCCTTCAGTCATTTCGCGCACAAGTACTGGGGCGGCTTTGCCGGTTTCCTCTCGGGCTGGAACTGCTGGATTCTGTACATTCTGGTGGGTATGTCGGAGCTGACGGCGGTCGGCAAGTACATTCACTACTGGGCGCCGGACATCCCGACCTGGGCGTCTGCAGCAGCCTTCTTCGTACTGATCAACGCGATCAACCTGGCCAACGTCAAAGTCTTCGGTGAGGCCGAATTCTGGTTCGCGATCATCAAGGTCGTGGCAATCGTCGGCATGATTGCGCTCGGTAGCTACCTGCTGGTCAGCGGCAACGGCGGCCCGCAAGCTTCGGTAACCAACCTGTGGTCGCACGGCGGGTTCTTCCCCAACGGCGTCAGCGGTCTAGTGATGGCCATGGCGATCATCATGTTCTCCTTCGGCGGTCTGGAAATGCTCGGTTTCACCGCAGCGGAAGCCGACAAGCCGAAAACCGTGATCCCGAAAGCGATCAATCAGGTCATCTACCGCATCCTGATTTTCTACATCGGCGCGCTGGTCATCCTGCTGTCGCTGACCCCGTGGGACAGCCTGCTGGAAACCCTTAACGCGTCCGGCGATTCGTACAGCGGCAGCCCGTTCGTGCAAGTGTTCTCGATGCTCGGCAGCAGCACCGCCGCGCACATCCTCAACTTCGTGGTACTGACTGCGGCATTGTCGGTGTACAACAGCGGCACTTACTGCAACAGCCGCATGTTGCTGGGCATGGCCGAGCAGGGCGATGCGCCGAAAGGCCTGGCGAAGATCGACAAGCGCGGCGTGCCGGTGCGTTCGATTCTGGCCTCGGCAGCGGTGACCGTGATCGCGGTGTTGCTGAACTACCTGATCCCGCACAGCGCGCTGGAACTGCTGATGTCGCTGGTGGTTGCGACGTTGGTGATCAACTGGGCGATGATCAGCTTCTCGCACTTCAAGTTCCGTCAACACATGAACAAGACGAAGCAGACGCCGCTGTTCAAGGCGCTGTGGTACCCGTACGGCAACTATGTCTGCCTGGCGTTCGTGGTGTTCATCCTTGGCGTGATGCTGTTGATCCCGGGGATTCAGATCTCGGTGTACGCGATTCCGGTGTGGGTCGTGTTCATGTGGGTTTGCTACGTGATCAAAAACAAGCGCAGTGCGCAAACTGCGTTGCCTGCGACCGCCAAGTAAGCGCGCGCGCAGAAACGACAAACCCGGCCAAAGTGCCGGGTTTGTCATTTCTGCACATTCGCCCTGTAGGAGCTGCCGCAGGCTGCGATCTTTTGATCTTGCTTGTTAAAAGATCAAAAGATCGCAGCCTGCGGCAGCTCCTACAGGGTTCATGGCGTATCCTGTGCGCTCTGAATACGGACGCTTTTCCATGCTGGTGATTTCCAACAACGTGCATCTGCCGGATGCCGAGATCGAATTGACCGCCATCCGTGCGCAAGGTGCCGGCGGGCAGAACGTCAACAAGGTCTCCAGCGCCATGCACCTGCGCTTCGATATTCCGGCCTCGTCGTTGCCCGAGTTTTACAAGGAGCGCTTGCTGGCGTTGCGCGACAGTCGCATCACCAGCGATGGCGTGTTGATCATCAAGGCCCAGCAATACCGCACGCAGGAAGCCAACCGTGCCGATGCGCTGGAGCGCCTGGTCGAACTGATCCTGAGCGCCACCAAAGTCGAAAAGAAACGCCGCCCGACCAAGCCGACCCTTGGTTCAAAGAAGCGTCGGCTCGAATCGAAAACCAAGCGCGGCAGCATCAAGGCCGGGCGCGGCAAGGTGGATTTCTAGTCTTCGCGATACTTGGCGGTGTGCTTGTACAGATAGACGCTCAGGGCCAATCCGCTTAGCGAGGCAATGGCGGCGAAGAGGAAGATCGAGGCAAAGCCGAATCCTGCGGCAATCGCCCCGGCCAATGGCCCGGTGATCCCCAGCGACAAATCGATGAACAGCGAATAGGCGCCGACCGCTGCGCCACGGCTGGACGCAGGCACCAGATTCACCGCTTCTACGCCCAGCGCCGGGAACACCAGCGAGAAACCGAAACCGCTCAGTGCCGCACCGGCCAGCGCCCAGTGTGCATCCGGGGCGAGCCACAGCAGCAGCAAGCCCAGCGTTTCCACGGACAGACAGGCAATCGCCACGCGGAAGCCGCCGAGGCGGTTGATCAGGTTGCCGAACAGCAGGCGCGCGCCGATGAAGCTGGCGCCGAACAGGCTCAGGCACAGCACGGCGTTGTCCCAATGCTGGGTGGCGTAATAGAGGGTGATGAAGGTGGCGATGGTGCCGAAACCGATCGAGCCCAGCGCCAGACCGCAGCCGTGGGGAAATACTTTACCGAGCACATGCATGAAGGGCAGGCGTTCACCGGCGACAATCGGTGCGGCGGTTTTCGGCCACGCCAGCAGCAAACCAATGATCGCCAGCAAGATGATGCTGACGCCCATGCTCCACAACCCCAGTTTGTCGACCAGCCAGACACCGAACGGTGCACCGATCGCGAGGGCGCCGTAACTGGCGATACCGTTCCAGGAAATCACCTTGGCGGTGTTCGCTGCGCCAACCCGGCCGATGCCCCAACCAATTGAACCGGAACCGACCAGACTTTCGGCGCTGCCCAGCACCAGTCGACCGATCAATAAACTGATCAGGCTGAGCATCGGCATGTTCGGTGTCCACGCCGAGATCAGCATGAACACCCCGCTCAAGCCGCATCCGGCCAAACCAATCATCACCGCACGTTTGCTGCCCTTGTTGTCGATGATCTTGCCGGCATACGGGCGGCTGAGCAGGGTGGCGAGGTATTGCACGCTGATCACCAGGCCGGCGATCACCGCACCGAAACCGAGGTCGCTGTGCACGTAACCCGGCAACACCGCCAGCGGAATGCCGATGTTCAGGTAACCGATGAAGGTGAAGAGGACGATGGAAACGACTTGCAGCGTGACCGCCAGGGGACGCTGGGGTTCGGACATAGAGGACGACATGGGTAACGATCCACGGGGACGGCAGATTAGATAGGCTGCTTATGATACCGGCGCGGACGCGTCTGGGGCGGGAAAAGTAAAACTATTTGCCGGGTGGCGGCTTCAGGATTTGTCCGGGGCAACCAGTTGCGTGGTGACCAGCGCGGCCAGGGCGTTTTCTTCGCTGCCGAAACGGGCGAGCAGGGCGGCGCGTTTTTCCGGGGAGAGGCGGTTCCAGATCTCGATCATCTTCTCGGTGGCGCCGATCAGTACGGCAGCTTGGCTTTCAGAGAATTCGTCGGTCATGGCGGGCTCGGGGTTCAGGCAGTGTGGAAAGCGCATGTTAGCGCTTTCCACACGGTCTGTACGACGGGGTCTTACTCTTCGTTGTCGGCCGGACGGCTTTCAACGGCTTCTTTCGGCTCGGGCTGTTGGGCGCCGGCTTGTTGCGTGGTCGTCTGCTCAGGTACGTGCAGGCTTGGGAAGGGGAGATTAGGAATCTCGTGCATGGTTGCGCTCCTCGCTAAGTCTGTTGATAGATCTGGTAGATCCGCGCTTTTACAAAGCCTGCGCAGGATACAGCAGGAAAAATGACAATCAGACTTTTAATTGAAAATAATGCGACAGATGGCCGCAGGGGAGCAAAAACCGGAAGTCACCGCAAAACAAATGTTGATCGTTCCCACGCTCTGCGTGGGAACGCCTCAATGGACGCTCTGCGTCCGCTGTTGGGGCGCAGAGCGTCCCGGGCTGCATTCCCACGCGGAGCGTGGGAACGATCAACAAAACAAATGTAGGAGCTGCCGAAGGCTGCGATCTTTTGATCTGTGTTTTTAAAATCAAGATCAAAAGATCGCAGCCTGCGGCAGCTCCTACAGGGGGATTGCGGTGTTATTTGCTGACGTTGGCGATTGCTTCGGCCAGCAGCGCGAGGCGCGTGGCGTCGATGCCGGCGACGTTCGCCCGGCCTGAGCTGACCATGTACACACTGTGATGCTCACGCAGTTGTTGCACTTGCTCCGGCGACAGGCCGGTGTAAGAGAACATGCCGCGCTGCACGCCAATGTGCGCAAAGCGCTCGCGCAGACCGTGAGGCTCCAGCGCTTCAACCAGACCGCTGCGCAGTTGCGCAATGCGCAAACGCATGGCTTCCACTTCATCGGCCCAGCGCGCTTTCAGCTCTGGATCGGCGAGGATCGTCGCAACAACAGCAGCACCGTGATCCGGCGGCGTCGACCACAAATTGCGGGCGATGTTGGCCAGTTGGCTGCGGATGTCGATGAGCTTGTCGGCAGTTTTCGCGCAGACAATCAGCGCGCCGGTGCGATCGCGATACAGACCGAAGTTTTTTGAGCAGGAACTGGTGATCAGCAACTCCGGCAGTTCAGCGGCGAACAACCGTGTCGACCATGCATCCTGCTCCAGACCGTCGCCAAAACCCTGGTAGGCAAAGTCGATCAGCGGCAGCAGATTGCGGCTGCGCACCACATCAAGCACGCGCTGCCAGTCGTCATGGTTCAAATCGAAACCGGTCGGGTTGTGGCAGCACGCGTGCAGCAGCACCACATCACCTTTCGGCACTTCATTGAGCACGGCGAGCATGGCTTCGACGTCGAGGCGGTTGTCGCTGCCCACATACGGGTAGTGACTGACCTTGACCCCGGCCGCGGCGAAAATGGTTTCGTGAATCGGCCAGGTCGGGTTGCTCAACCACACGCCTTTGCCTGGCAGGCATTGAGCGATGAAGTCAGCCGCCAGACGCAGCGCACCGGTGCCGCCCGGCGTCTGGGTGGCGCCGGCACGTTGTTCGGCGATCAGCATGGAGTCGGCGCCAAGCACCAACTCGTTGATGACTTTGCCGAACAGCGGGTTGCCGTGGCCGCCAATGTAGGTCTTGGTGTCCTGGCTTTCGACCAGTCGCGCTTCGGCGATTTTCACCGCTTCAGGGATCGGCGTCAGGCCCTGGGCATCCTTGTAGACGCCAACGCCCAGGTCGAATTTGCGCGGGTTGGAGTCCTGCGCATACGCCTCCATCAAGCCGAGGATCGGGTCGCCGGGTACCCGGCCGATGGCGTCGAAGTGCATTACTTGCGTCCTTCTGCAGTCTTGGCCACTTCGTCAGTGCGCGCGGCCATGATGAAGTCGTTGCGGTGCAGGCCTTTGATCGAGTGGCTCCACCAGGTCACGGTGACTTTGCCCCACTCGGTCAGCAGACCCGGGTGGTGACCTTCGGCCTCGGAGATTTCACCGACGGCGTTGGTGAAGGCCAGCGCGTGCTTGAAGTTCTTGAACAGGAAAACTTTCTCCAGCTGCATGATGCTGTCGCGTACTTCGATGTTCCAGTCAGGGATCTGCTTGATCAGGATCGGCAGTTCTTCGTCGCTGACTTGTGGCGCATCGGCGCGGCAGGCTTCGCAGTGGGCTTGGTTCAATGTGGACATGGTCTGTTCCTGAATTCGATTCTTGTTGGAAATTACTATCTTTGCACGCAAGTCGCGAGCGGGATCTGCTCAGGCCGCTTTCGGCTTTGGCGGAAATTTCGGCGCATGCAGACCCAGCTGCATGCCTTGTTTGACCATGGCCATGATGTCTTCATGGGCCACGTCGAACAGGCGCTTGAGGTTCGGCAGGACGAAGTACAGCGGTTGCAGGATGTCGATGCGGTATGGCGTGCGCATTGCTTCGAGCGGGTCGAAGGTTTGATGCTCAGGCTCGTCCGACAGTGAATAAACGGTTTCTTTTGGCGAAGACAGAATGCCGCCGCCGTAGATGCGTTTGCCTTGCGGGGTGTCGACCAGGCCGAACTCGATGGTCATCCAGTACAGGCGCGCCAGGTACACGCGTTCTTCCTTGGTCGCTTGCAGACCGAGTTTGCCGTAGGTATGGGTGAATTCGGCGAACCACGGGTTGGTCAGCAGCGGGCAGTGGCCAAAAATCTCGTGGAAAATGTCCGGCTCTTGCAGGTAGTCCAGCTCTTCGCGGGTGCGGATAAAGGTCGCGACGGGAAACTGCTTGCTGGCGAGCAATTCAAAAAAGGTCTGGAAGGGAATCAGCGCCGGAACCCGCGCGACCTGCCAACCGGTGGTCTCGCCGAGCACCTTGTTGATCTCGCCGAGTTGCGGAATGCGGTCGTGGGGCAGACCGAGTTTCTCGATACCGTCCAGGTACTCCTGGCAGGCACGCCCTTCGATCACTTTCAACTGGCGAGTGATCAGCGTGTTCCACACCGCGTGTTCTTCGGCGGGGTAGTCGATAAAACCTTGCGCATCGGGCTCGCGGGCCACGTATTGCGTCTGCTTCATACTGCTCTCCTGCTAGGGGAATTCGTTCTTGTTATGTCCAGCGATGGACTCAGAATTACCTGAGAGTGGAGTGGTGTGCAGTAGGGTGGATCGCGACCGCGTAGGAAATTTCCGTGGATTTCGTAAAGTTATCGTTACGGTTTAGGCGTTATCGCGCATTTACGGCGATTCGCCGGTTTGAAAAGGCCGACGACTGTCACATAATCTTGACAACTGTTTGCGAGCCACCAAAGAAAACTGGCGGCGCTGTCCCCTGTAGGAGTGAGCCTGCTCGCGATTGCGATGAATCAGTCGCCATCAATATCAACTGACCGACCGCCATCGCGAGCAGGCTCACTCCTACAGGTTTCTCATCGTTTATTCGGGCGATTTATATGCGTATCAAAGTCCACTGCCAGAACCGCATCGGCATCCTGCGCGACATTCTCAACCTGCTGGTGGCCTACGGGATCAACGTCGCGCGCGGCGAGGTCGGTGGTGAGCACGGCAACGCGATCTACCTGCATTGCCCGAACCTGATCAACATTCAATTCCAGGCGCTGCGGCCGAAGTTCGAGGCGATTGCCGGGGTGTTCGGCGTCAAGCGGGTAGGGCTGATGCCCAGCGAGCGTCGGCACATGGAACTGAACGCCTTGCTCGGCGCGCTGGAGTTTCCGGTGTTGTCTATCGACATGGGCGGTTCGATCGTCGCGGCCAACCGCGCGGCGGCACAATTGCTCGGCGTGCGGGTCGATGAGGTGCCAGGCATTCCGTTGTCGCGCTACGCCGAGGATTTCGATTTGCCGGAACTGGTGCGCGCCAACAAATCGCGGATCAACGGCATGCGCGTCAAGGTCAAGGGCGACATCTTTCTCGCCGACATCGCGCCGCTGCAGTCAGAGCATGACGACAGCGAAGCCATGGCCGGTGCGGTGCTGACATTGCATCGCGCGGATCGTGTGGGCGAGCGTATCTACAACGTGCGTAAACAAGAGCTGCGCGGTTTCGACAGCATCTTCCAGAGTTCGAAAGTCATGGCGGCGGTGGTGCGTGAAGCCCGGCGCATGGCACCGCTGGATGCGCCTCTATTAATTGAAGGGGAAACCGGCACCGGCAAGGAGCTGCTGGCGCGCGCCTGCCACCTCGCCAGCCCGCGCGGGCAATCGCCGTTAATGGCACTCAACTGCGCTGGCCTGCCGGAATCGATGGCCGAAACCGAGTTGTTCGGCTACGGCCCTGGCGCGTTCGAAGGCGCTCGCGCCGAAGGCAAGCTCGGCCTGCTGGAACTGACGGCGGGCGGCACGCTGTTTCTCGACGGCGTTGGCGAAATGAGCCCGCGCTTGCAGGTGAAGTTGCTGCGCTTTCTGCAAGACGGCTGCTTCCGTCGTGTCGGCAGCGATGAAGAGGTTTATCTGGATGTGCGGGTGATCTGCGCGACGCAGGTCGACTTATCGGAATTGTGCGCGCGCGGCGAGTTTCGCCAGGATTTGTATCACCGTTTGAACGTGCTCTCGCTGCACATTCCGCCACTGCGCGAATGCCTTGATGGGTTGACGCCGCTGGTTGAACACTTCCTCGATCAGGCCAGTCGGCAGATCGGTTGCCCGTTGCCGAAACTGGCGCCGGCGGCGATGGATCGGCTCAGTCATTACCATTGGCCGGGCAACGTGCGGCAATTGGAGAACGTGCTGTTCCAGGCGGTTTCGTTGTGCGATGGCGGCACGGTGAAAGCCGAGCATATTCGCCTGCCGGATTACGGCGTGCGTCAGCCGCTTGGCGATTTTTCGCTGGAGGGCGGGCTCGACGAGATTGTCGGGCGCTTCGAGAAAGCGGTGCTGGAGCGTTTGTATTCCGAGCATCCGAGCAGCCGGCAGTTGGGTAAGCGGCTGGGGGTTTCGCACACCACCATTGCCAACAAACTGCGTGAATACGAAGTCGGCAAAGACCCCGAAAGCTAAAAGCAACACAGTGGTGAGAAGAACTTTTGTGGCGAGGGGATTTATCCCCGATCGGCTGCGCAGCAGTCGCAAAACCTGCAAATGAGGTCGTCCTGAAGGAAAAGCGGGGCGGCTTCGCCACCCATCGGGGATAAATCCCCTCGCCACAGGGTTATTCATCCAGCCTGAGATCGGGATTGCCGCCAAACGGCATAACACCGCCGGTTTTTCGACTTCGATACATTTCCCCAATCCTCTAAATCTCTCCCAAGTCCTTTGTTTACCGGGCCGCGCGCCGCCAGAAAAAAGTTGGTCTGCAAATTGCTTATGGCTCAGCAGTACAGCAGTGGGCGGCAAACGTCCGGCATGCAGAGGAAAGAGTGTGGACAAGTACCTTTATGTGGCAATGACCGGCGCCAGCCAGAACGCACTGGCGCAAAAGGCGCATGCCAACAACCTGGCGAACATCTCCACCAACGGTTTTCAGCGCGACCTGGAGCAGGCGCGTTCGATGCCGGTGTTTGGTGACGTCTTTCCGGCGCGTGCGTTTGCCATGAGCGAACGGCCCGCCACCGACTTCACGCCAGGCTCGCTGGTGCAGACCGGTCGGGACCTCGACGTCGCCGTGACCGGCAACGGTTTTATCGCCGTGCAGAACCCTAACGGTGGCGAAAGCTACGTGCGCACCGGCAGCCTCAACATCGACGCCCTTGGCGTACTGCGCGCCGGCAACGGCATGCCGGTCATGGGCAACGGCGGTCCGATCGCCGTGCCGCCAGAGCAGCAAGTCGAAGTCGGCGAAGACGGCACCATCAGCATTCGTGCAATGGGTGAAGGCCCGCGCGTCATGGCGGAAGTCGACCGCATCAAGCTGGTCAACCCCGACATCAAGAACATGAACAAAGGCCTCGACGGCTCGATTTATACCAAGGACGGCCAACCGGCGCCGGCCGATGCCAACGTCAAACTGGTCTCGGGTTTCCTTGAGTCGAGCAACGTCAATGCCGTCGAAGAGATGACCTCGGTGCTGGCGCTGGCCAAGCAGTTCGAGTTGCACGTCAAGATGATGAACACCGCCAAAGACGACGACCAGGCCATGGCTCGGGTCTTGCAGATCAGCTAATTATCAGAACGTCGCGCCGTAAAACAGGCGCACGAGGAGAATCGAATGCTTCCGGCTCTATGGGTTGCCAAAACAGGTCTGTCCGCCCAGGACACCAACCTGACTACTATTTCCAACAACCTGGCCAACGTCTCGACCACGGGTTTCAAACGTGACCGCGCCGAGTTCCAGGACCTGCTGTATCAGATCAAGCGTCAGCCAGGCGCCCAGTCGACTCAGGACAGCGAACTGCCGTCGGGTCTGCAAGTGGGTACCGGTGTGCGCATCGTCGGCACGCAGAAAAACTTCACTGCCGGCAGCCTGCAAACCACCGAGCAGCCGCTCGACCTGGCGGTAGACGGTCGCGGTTTCTTCCAGATCCTGCAGCCGGACGGCACCACGTCCTACACCCGTGACGGTACCTTCCACCTCGACTCCAACGGTCAGGTGGTGAACGCCAGCGGCTTCGCCCTGGAGCCAGCGATTGTCATCCCGAACAACGCCCAGACTTTCACGGTCGGTCGTGACGGCACCGTGTCGATCACCGTTGCCGGCAACCCGGCTTCGCAAGTGATCGGCAACCTGCAAACTGCCGACTTCATCAACCCGGCCGGCCTGCAAGCCGTGGGCAACAACCTGTTCCTGGAAACCGCCGCTTCCGGCGCACCGCAAGTCGGTACGCCAGGCCTGAACGGTTTCGGTACCACGCTGCAGAACACCCTGGAAACGTCCAACGTCAGCACCGTTGAAGAGATGGTCAACATGATCACCACTCAGCGCGCCTACGAGATGAACTCCAAGGTGATCTCCACCGCCGACCAGATGCTCTCGTTCGTAACGCAGAATCTGTAATCAAGTCTATGAGGCGGCCATGAGGTCGCCTGCAACACCGTGAGGTAGGGTCATGAATCGCTTCGTATCTGTTCTGGCATTGAGTGGGGTCGTCTCGCTCGCGGGCTGCGTCGCTCCGACGCCCAAGCCCAATGACCCTTACTACGCTCCGGTGTTGCCGCGCACGCCGTTGCCGGCGGCCGCCAATAACGGCTCGATCTATCAGGCCGGCTTCGAGCAGAACCTGTACAGCGATCGCAAGGCGTTCCGGGTCGGTGACATCATCACCATCACCCTGAACGAGCGCACGCAGGCGAGCAAGAACGCCAACTCGCAGATGGACAAGAACAGTGACAACAAGATCGGCCTGACCTCGTTGTTCGGTTCCAGCCTGACCACCAACAACCCGATTGGCGGCAACGACCTGAGTCTGAACGCTGGCTACAGTGCCGACCGCTCGACCAAGGGTGATGCCAAGTCCGGGCAGAGCAACAGCCTGACCGGTTCGATCACTGTGACCGTCGCCGACGTGCTGCCCAACGGCATCATCGCCGTGCGCGGCGAGAAGTGGCTGACGCTGAACACGGGTGACGAATTGGTCCGCATTGCCGGCCTGGTGCGCGCCGATGACATCGCCACGGACAACACCGTGTCGTCGACCCGGGTCGCCGATGCTCGCATCACCTACTCGGGTACCGGCGCGTTTGCCGATACGAGTCAGCCAGGCTGGTTCGACCGTTTCTTCCTCAGCCCGCTGTTCCCTTTCTAGGTGGCTACGTTGAATTTCAAACACCTGATGCTGGCTGCGACCTTGATGTCCGCAGCCTTTGGTGCCCACGCCGAGCGGCTGAAAGATATCGCCAGCATTTCCGGCGTGCGTTCCAACCAGTTGATCGGTTACGGCCTGGTGGTCGGGCTTAACGGCACCGGCGACCAGACGACGCAAACCCCGTTCACCCTGCAGACCTTCAACAACATGCTCTCGCAGTTCGGTATCAAGGTACCGCCGGGATCGGGCAACGTGCAGCTGAAAAACGTCGCGGCGGTGTCGATCAGTGCCGACTTGCCGGCGTTCGCCAAACCGGGTCAGCAGGTCGACATCACAGTGTCCTCGATCGGTAACTCCAAGAGCCTGCGTGGCGGCACCCTGTTGCTGACCCCGCTCAAGGGTATCGATGGCAACGTCTATGCGGTCGCTCAGGGCAACCTGGTGGTCGGCGGTTTTGATGCTGAAGGCCGTGACGGTTCGAAGATCACCGTCAACGTTCCGTCGGCCGGTCGCATCCCTGGCGGTGCTTCGGTGGAGCGTTCGGTACCGAGTGGTTTCAATCAGGGCAACAGCCTGACGCTGAACCTCAACCGTTCCGACTTCACCACTGCCAAGCGCATCGTCGACAAGATCAACGACATGCTCGGCCCTGGCGTGGCACAAGCCATCGACGGCGGCTCGGTACGTGTGACGGCACCGCTCGATCCGAGCCAGCGCGTCGACTATCTGTCGATCCTGGAAAACCTCGAAGTCGATCCGGGCCAGGCTGTGGCGAAAGTCATCATCAACTCGCGCACCGGCACCATTGTCATTGGCCAGAACGTGAAAGTCTCGCCAGCCGCCGTGACCCACGGCAGCCTGACCGTGACCATCACCGAAGACCCGATTGTCAGCCAGCCAGGTCCGCTGTCCAACGGCCAGACCGCTGTCGTGCCACGCTCGCGGGTCAACGCCGAGCAGGAAGCCAAACCGATGTTCAAATTCGGCCCGGGCACCACCCTCGACGAGATCGTGCGTGCGGTGAACCAGGTCGGCGCGGCGCCGGGTGACTTGATGGCGATCCTTGAAGCATTGAAGCAGGCCGGTGCGTTGCAAGCCGACCTGATCGTGATCTGAGGCCGACCTTTATGGATATGCGCAAAAGCGGTCTGGTCAGCAGCAGCGATTCGGGGTCTTACTCTGACCTCAATCGTCTGAACCAGCTCAAGGTCGGCGACAAGGACAGCGATGCGAACATGCGCAAGGTGGCGCAGGAATTCGAATCGCTGTTCCTCGGTGAAATGCTCAAGTCGATGCGTTCGGCCACTGAGGCACTGGGCCAGGACAACCCGCTGAACACGCCGGCAGCCAAGCAGTATCAGGAAATGTACGACCAGCAATTGGCGGTGTCGCTGTCCCGTGAGGGCGGTGGTATCGGCTTGGCCGACGTGCTGATGCGCCAGATGTCGAAGAACAAACCGCTGGCGCCGGGCGAGGCGGCTGCCGCGTCCGCCGCCAAGCAGGAAGCCGCCCTGGCCAAGGCCGCGGCCGTGGCAACGCCGATTGCTGCTGGCACCGTCGCCACCAACGGGCCGTTGTCGCGCCTCAATGGTGAACGTCCGTTGTGGGCGTCGCGCTCGGTGAATGCACCGAACACGCAGTTGGCGCATCGCAATGACATGGAAATGATCAACCAGCGCCGGTTGGCCTTGCCGCCGAAACTGGCCGACCGTTTGCTCGCCGGCCTGGTGCCATCGGCCACGACCAACGCCACGACGCAATTGCCGCAACGCGCAACGACGACGGCGGCGACGACCGGCTCCGGCGCGCTGTACAACGGCGACTGGCTGGCCCGTGCGGAAAACGAAAAAGCCTCCGGCGGCCAGATGCAGGTTTACGGTCGCGCCATGGCGCAGATTCCGCTGGCACCGGCGAAAAAAGCCTTCAGTTCCGCCGACGAATTCGTCAACACCATGCTGCCGATGGCCAAGGAAGCTGCCGACCGCATCGGCGTCGATCCGCGTTATCTGGTGGCGCAAGCCGCACTGGAAACCGGCTGGGGCAAATCGGTCATGCGCGCACAGGATGGCAGCAGCAGCCACAACCTGTTCGGCATCAAGGCGAGCAGCAACTGGAAGGGCGATTCGGCCCGTGCGATCACCAGCGAGTTCCGCAACGGTGCGATGGTCAAGGAGACGGCCGAGTTCCGTTCCTACGCCTCGTACAAGGACAGCTTCCACGATCTGGTGACTTTGCTGCAGAGCAATAATCGCTATCAAGAAGTGCTGAAGTCGGCCGATAACCCAGAACAGTTTGTACGTGAGTTGCAAAAGGCCGGTTACGCCACCGACCCGAACTACGCGACAAAGATTTCGCAGATTGCCAAGCAGATGAACGTAACTCAGAACTACGCTGCGGCGGGCGTTACGACAACGCCTCTATAAAACATAAAGTAAGGTTTGAACCATGAGTTTGCTCAACATCGGGATGTCGGGTTTATCCGCTAGCCAATCTTCGTTGATGGTGACCGGCAACAACATTGCCAACGTCGATACGGCCGGCTACTCGCGCCAGCAAACCGTGCAGAATTCAAAAAGCTCGATTCAGAACGGCAACCTCTGGATCGGCACCGGTACCACCCTGGCCGACGTGCGCCGGGTGTACAACAGCTACATCGACGCCCAGTTGCAGACCACCACCTCGCTCAACAGCGATGCGGCGGCTTACCTGGGTCAGGTCACGCCGCTGGACAAGTTGTTGTCCGACAGCGGCACTGGCCTCAATGGTGCGCTGACCAAGTTCTTCGCCTCGGTACAGAACGTCAACGCCAAGCCGGGTGATGACGCCTCGCGCCAACTGCTGCTCAGCGATGCGCAAGCACTGAGCGCTCGCTTCAACTCGGTTTCCAGCCAGTTGAATGCGCAGAACCAGGACATCAACGGCAACCTGACCAGCATGGCTGATCAGGTCAACAAACTGGCCGCGACTGTCGCCCAGTTGAACCAGAAGATTTCTGAAATCTCCAACGCCGGCGGCCAGCCCAACGAGCTGCTCGATGCGCGTAACGAGACCATTCGCCAGCTGTCGACGTTCACCGGTGCACAGGTCGTCGAACGTGGCGGCAACATGGACATCTACCTGGGCAACGGTCAACCGCTGGTGATGGGCAGCAATGCCAGCAAGCTGGAAGTCACGCCTAGCAAAGCCGATCCATCGCGCATGGGCATCCAGATCAACAACGGTTCGACCAGCATCGACATCACCTCGGGTATCACCGGTGGCGAAATCGGCGGCCTGCTGCGTTATCGCAGTACCGTGCTGGACCCGGCGATGAACGAGTTGGGTCGTGTCGCGTTGGTCGTCGCCGACCAGATGAACACGATTCAGGCGCAGGGCATCGACAAGAACGGTGACTTCGGCAGCAACCTGTTCACCAACATCAACAGCGCCGCCAACCTGGCGTCGCGCAGCACCGCCACCCTCGGCAACAGCGCCGGTTCCGGCGACTTCGATGTGACCATCGAGGACACCGGCAAACTAACCATCAACGATTACAAGGTGACCTTCACCAGCGCCACGGATTACACCGTGCAGCGTCTGCCGGAAGGTACTGCAATGGGCGCGTTCAGCACCACCACCAACCCGGCGCCGGTGATCGACGGCTTCTCGCTGAAACTCACCAACGGTGGGGCTGCGGCAGGTGACACTTTCAAGATCAGCCCGACCCGTGACGCAGCCACCAACATCAAGACCGAGATGACCGACTCCAAGCGTCTGGCCATCGCCGCGCCGTTGGGCGCCGCCATCGCGGCAGGTGGCAGCGGTACACTGACCATTCCGGCCAGTGGTCAACCGACCCTGACCACCAAGTTCGACATTTACGACGCGGCCACCACCACCGCCATGCAGAACGGCTTGAAGAATTCGACGCCGGTCAAAGTGGTGTTTGGCGACCCGTCGGCTGACGGCACCACGCAGAGCTATCAATTGCTCGATGCCAAGGGTGGCGTGCTGAGCAGCGGTACCATTCAGCCGGGGCAGAACAACACCTTGAACCTGAGCATTCCGCTCAAGGATTCGACCGGTGCGCCGATCCCGCCAGCGCCTGCCACGCAGTACACCGTTAATTTCGACATGTCGATCGCCGGTTCGCCTGCCAAGGGCACCGCGATCAACGTCAGCCTGAGCCAGCCGGGTTCTCTGGACAACCGCAACGGCACAACGCTGGCGGGTCTGCAGACTGCGCAGACGGTCGACACCGGTTCGGCCAGCAAAGGTATTTCGCTGAATGACGCCTACGGCAAACTGGTCGAAGGCGTGGGTGCCAAAGCCGCTCAAGGCAAGCTCGACGGCGCCGCCACGGACGCAATTCTGGCCAATGCCAAAGGCGCCCGCGACTCGCTGTCCGGCGTCGACCTGGACGAAGAGACCGGCAACCTGGTCAAGTTCCAGCAGTACTACACCGCTTCCTCGCAGATCATCAAAGCTGCGCAGGAAATCTTCAGCACACTGATCAACAGTCTTTAAGGAGTCGTAGCCCATGCGCATTTCCACCGGCCAGTTTTACGAGTCCTCGGCTGCCAACTATCAAAAGAATTTCGCCAACGTGGTCAAGAGCAGCGAAGAGGCCAGCAGCCTCGTGCGCGTCAACACTGCTGCGGATGATCCGGTCGGTGCTTCGCGTTTGCTGCAATTGGGTCAACAGGCCTCGATGCTCGATCAGTATTCGACCAACATCACCACCATCAAGGCCACCCTCGGCCAGACCGAAGCGGTGATGACCAGCATCGGCAATGTGCTGCAACGCGCCAAAGAGCTGGCATTGGGTGCAGGCAACGCCGGTTATACCGACGCCGACCGTCAGGCGAACGCCTCCGAACTGGGTCAGATCGAAGAGCAGTTGCTCAGCCTGATGAACAGCAAAGACGAAAACGGCAAATACATTTTCTCGGGCTCCAAGGGTGACGTGGCGCCGTTCAGCCGCAACACCGATGGCACCTACAGCTATAACGGCGACCAAGTGACGCTCGACCTGCCAATTGGCGACACGCAATCGATGGCCACCAACAGCACCGGTTGGGACGTGTTTCAGCAGGCGATCAACACCAACCGTACGGCCACCACGCTGACCTCGCCGGCGGTGGATGACGGTCGTGTCGCGCTGTCCAACGGTCAGGTGCAGTCGGATGTCACCTACAACGCCAAGTTCCGTAGCGGCGAGCCGTACACCGTGTCGTTCCTGAGCAGCACCCAGCTGAAAATCACCGATGCGCTGGGTAATGACGTCACCGCCGAAGCGGGCCAGAACGGCGTGTTCAATTCCACCAACGCGGCCACGCAAACCGTGAGCTTCCGCGGCGTTGACCTGAACCTGAACATCAACCTCAAGGCTGGCGACAGTGCCAACCCGGACGCGGCGATTGCCGGCCACAGCTTCACCTTGGCGGCGAAGCCGGACAGCTTCAATACCTCGCGCAGCCCGGGCAACCCGTCCGCCGCCCTGGTCACGGGTGCTTCGGTGACCAACAGCACGGCTTACAACGCCAGCTTCCCGGGCGGCGGCGCGGTACTGAAGTTCACCAGCGCTACCGATTTCGAACTGTACGCCGCGCCAGTAACCGCTGACAGCAAGCCTGTGTCGACCGGCACCATGGCCGGCACTACCGCGACTGCCTCGGGTGTTTCGTTCAACGTGGCCGGCACGCCGGGCGCGGGTGACCAGTTCTCGGTCTCGGTCAACACGCACCAGACCCAGAACATTCTGGACACCGTCAGCCAGTTGAAAACGGCCCTGTCGACACCGACCAACAATGACCCGATCGCCATTCAGAAAATGAATGCGGCCGTCACCGCCGGGATCGGCAACCTGTCCAGCGGTATCGACCAACTGGCTTCCGGAGTCAGCTCGGTGGGTGGTCGCGGTGCGTCGCTGTTGACCCAGACCGACATCAACCAGAGCCTGTCGCTGGCCAACACCCAGACCCAGGGCGCGATTCGCGACTCCGATCCGGCTGAAGTGATGACCCGCCTGACCCTGCAGCAAACCATGCTGCAGGCCTCGCAACTGGCGTTCAGCAAGATTGCTCAGTTGGGTCTGTTCAACAAAGTCTGATCCCGGGCCTTCGCGATGACCTCGCGAAGGCTGGCGTCAGCCGAGTGAAAACCGTCTTTCTTCAGCGGTTCAGGGAGTTTTGCCTCGTCAAGGCAAGCTCCCGCCGCTCGCGAGTTCCCCCGCCGTGAAACCAGCACCTCTTGTCACCATCGCCATTCCCGCCTTCAACCCGCAGTTCTTCCTCGTGGCACTGGAGAGCGCTCTAGGTCAGACCTACGGCAATCTTGAAGTGGTCGTCTGCGATGACAGTGGCGGTGACGAGATCCGCGAGATCGTCGATGCGTGCGAAGTGCCTGATGCGGTTCGCCTGTGTTACGTGCGCAATCCGCAGCGTCTGGGTTTTCAAGGCAACCTCACGGCGTGTGCGCAGCAAGCCAGCGGCGACTATCTGAAGTTGTTGTGCGATGACGATCAGTTGCTGCCTGAGTGCATCGCGCAACAGATCGCCGGATTCATCGATCACGACGACGTCAACCTGGTCATCGGCCAACGGCAGTTCTACGACGAAGACTGCATCCTGCTCTCCGACCGCGTGGAAAACAGCTGCTTCTCCAAAGGCGTCACCTTGTTCAAGGGGGAGGATCTGCTGGGGATTCTGGAAACCAGCGTCTTCAACTTTCTCAGCGGCCTCAGCGGTGCGTTGCTGCGAACCCGTCATGCACTGGAATACTTGCCGGCCCTCACGCAGGTGGGTGAAGGCTTTGTCGCCAACCTCGATTTTGCCTTGTTCGCCTGCCTGCTGCGCCGCGGCAACCTGGTCGTGGTCGGGCAAATCCTCAGCCTCGAGCGTTTGCATCCGGGGCGTCTGAGCCAGCAGCTGGCGGTCAAGGCGGCGGTGGTGACCGAGTTGGACTGGCTCAAGCAGATGCTCGCCTTGCGCAGCGGCGAACCGGCCCCGGCGCCAGGCTGGGTGCGGCATGTGCCGCTGGCCGAGGCCATAGAAGGGCAGGCCTATCCCTGGGAAGAAGCGGCTCTCGGTCGACAGTTGGGGTTCATTCAAACCCTGGTGAATTCGCGGGTGGGTCCGGATTGCGACAGTTTCACTGACATGTACCGGCAATGGTTGTCCTGCCGCCATCTGAACCCGTCTCAGCAGCGTCTACTCGAGGCGCGCGTGCAGAGTTGGAGCTGGCGCCCGCGCATTGTGCCGATCGTGATCGACAGCGAGGGGGATTTGCCGGCGCTGGAAGGCACCCTGAACAGTCTGCGCCTGCAAGCCTTCAGCCCGGAACAAGTGGTGGTGCTTTCCACAGTGCAGCACGCACCGGCCGACGGTGTGCGTCATGTGCCACTGGCGGTGGACGCGGTGGCTCAGTTCAACCACTTGCTGGCAGAACTGGACAACGCCGACTGGATCTACCTGGTTCGCGCCGGTGACCGCGTGCATGAGCTGGCGTTGCTGCTGCTCGCCGAGCGCATGGTCGAGATGCCGGATCTGCGCTGCCTGTACAGCGACGAAGGCGGGCTGCGTGACGAGGTCTCGATCGAACCAGTGTTCAAACCGGATTTCAACCTCGACCTGATGCGCAGCTTTCCCTATGTCGGCCGTGTGCTGGCGCTACAGCGCCAGCGCCTGCTGGAACTGGGCGGGATGGCGGCGGGTTTTGGTGAGCTGGGTGTGCATGACCTGCTTTGGCGCCTGGTCGAAAACAATGGCCCGCACGCGATCGGGCACATTGCCGAAATTCTCGTGCAATCCCCCCAGCGCCTGTCCCAGTGGCTGACACAACCGCAGGTCATCGATCAGGCACCGCAGGTGTTGGCGGCGCATCTGGCGCGGCTTGGCGTGCCCAATCAGATCCGTGCCGGCAGCCAGCCGATGATCAGTCGTGTCGATTACCTGCACGATCAATCAGCTCTGGTCTCGATCATCATCGCCACCCGTAACGAGCTGGCGGCGCTGGAGCGTTGCATCGACAGCCTGCTGGAAAAAACCGCCTGCCAGCGTTTTGAAGTGCTCATCGTCGACAACGGCAGCACCGCACCGGATGCCTGCAACTGGCTCGCGGCGGTTGAGCAAATGGGCAGCGACAAACTGCGCGTGCTGCGCTGTGATCGCGGTGACAATCTGGCCGCGGTGCACAACTTCGCCGCCCGCCAGGCGCGTGGTGACTACCTGCTGTTTTTCAGTCCGTGCAATAACGTGATCAATCCTGAGTGGCTCGACGAACTGCTCAACCATGCCCAGCGGCCGGAGGTCGGCATCGTCGGGGGCCGTCTGGTCAGTCCGCAAGGGCGTATCGAAGGCTCCGCGCTGGTGCTCGGGCTGCGCGGTGCAGCGGGCGTGCCGAACCGTGGCGAACTGCTCAACACGTCGGGCTACATGCAGCGCCAGCAGACGGTGCAGAACTTCAGCGCTGTGGGCATCGACTGCTTGTTGGTGCGCAAGACGGTCTTCGATGAGGTGCTCGGGCTCGACGAAAAAGACCTGTCGCAAGCGCTCAATGGTGCCGACTTTTGCCTGCGCGTGAAGCAAAACGGTTATCTCGTGGTGTGGACGCCTTACGCCGAGCTGATGCGCGTGCCGGTGGCTTCCTACGCGGAACCGGCCCCACACATTCTGCAGAACGAGCAGAAAGATTTTTATCAACGCTGGTTGCCGCTGGTTGCCAGAGACCCGGCCTACAACCCCAACCTGAGTCTGGGCAGCAGTAATTTCAGTCTGGAGCCGGGCTTCAGGAATGGCTGGGATCCTTTCTCCCGCCAGTTGCTGCCCAAGGTCCTGGCGATCCCGATCAACACCTCGGCCGTCGGCCATTATCGGGTTACGCAGCCATTTCTCGAACTGGAAGCGGCCGGGCGCATCGTCGGCCATTTGAGCTATCACACGCCGACGAATATCGAGCTTGAGCGCGGCTCGCCAGACGTGATTGTGCTGCAGGGTCGCTACAGCCAGAACGCTGTCGACGAAGTGGCGCGAGTCAAAGAATCTTCGCGCGCGTTCAGGATTTTCGAGCTGGATGACTACGTGATCGATGTGCCGAAAAAGAACGCGCACATTCGCAAGGCGGAAGTCGGCGTCGACCAAATCGTGCGTCGTGGTATCAGCCTGTGTGACCGTGTGGTGGTGTCGACCCAGCCACTGGCTGATGCGTTGCGTGACATGCACCACGATATCCGCGTCGTCCCCAACATGCTCGCGCCACACCTGTGGGCCGGGCTGACCAGCCGTCGACGCACCTCGCGTAAACCGCGCGTTGGCTGGGGCGGCGGCACCAGCCATGACGGCGACCTGGCAATCATTGCCGACGTCGTTCGTCTGCTGGCCAACGACGTCGAGTGGGTATTCTTCGGCATGTGCCCACCGGCGCTGCGGCCGTTTATCCACGAATTCCATCCAAGCGTCGGCCTCGACGCCTACCCGGCCAAACTCGCCAGCCTGAACCTTGACCTGGCACTGGCGCCGCTGGAATTTCACATCTTCAACGACTGCAAGAGCAATCTGCGTCTGCTGGAATACGGTGCCTGTGGCTACCCGGTGATATGTACCGAGACTGAAGCCTATCGCGGCTATTTGCCGTGCACCAAGGTCGTGAGCAACAGTACCGAGGAATGGCTTGAAGCAATCCGCACGCACCTGTCCGACCCTGACGCGAGCTACCGCATGGGCGATGCATTGCGCGAGGAGGTGCTGCGCGATTACCTGTTGAAGGGCAGCAACCTCAACTATTGGGCCGAAGGTTGGTTGCCCAACTGATTGCGAGTGGATGTTTAAAAGCAGGCGGCCTCAGGGTCGCCTGTTTTGTTTGTAATGGTGGCGATACAAATCTTGCCGCACACCTCAAGTGCAATCGGCTTAGTGCCGATATATCGCCAAAGATTCGTTTATTGAAATGGTCCGTCAACACCGGGTCGACAGGTATCTGGTTCAACAATATGGCAAGGAAGATGTCGTAATGGCAGTGATAAACGGGACAAATGGCGTGGATACGCTGACAGGTACCAACGGTGATGATGAGATCAATGCCTTGGGTGGCAATGATGTGATCAAGGGCAGTGCCGGGGCGGACAAGATTGATGGGGGCGTCGGGTTTGATACTGTGGACTATTCGGGGTCCTCGGCTGGTATCAACGTCGACATCCGCAGCGGTGTGGGTAAACCGGGTATTGGTGGCGATGCTGAAGGCGATACTCTGGCCAACATCGAGAAAGTCATCGGCACCGCTTTCAATGACACCTTCACCACGTCTATTGGCGGTGGTCTGGGTATCACGTTCGAGGGCGGAGCGGGTGACGACGTCTATAACGTGGCGACCACGGGTGTGAAAATCATCGAGCAGGACAATGGTGGCTTCGATGAACTGCGCAGTTCCGCAACGACGGCCACCCTTGATCCTTTCGTTGAGAAACTGACGTACACCGGCACCGGCAATTTCACCGGCACCGGCAATGCCCAGAACAACATCATGGTCGGCGGCGCAGGCAACGACACCCTGATCGGTGGTGACGGTGCTGACCAGTTGATCGGTGGTGCAGGTCTGGACGTTGCCAGTTATATCGACAGCAAGGTCGGCGTGACGGTTGATCTGAAAACTGGTGTCAACACGGGCATCGCGACTGGCGATACCTACACCGATATCGAAGTTATCGGCGGGTCGAACTACGACGACCGTTTTGTCGCCGATGGTCGGGCTATAGGTTTTGACGGTGCCGGTGGTTTTGACACTGTGGACTATTCGGGGTCCTCGGCTGGTATCAACGTCGACATCCGCAGCGGTGTGGGTAAACCGGGTATTGGTGGCGATGCTGAAGGCGATACTCTGGCCAACATCGAGAAAGTCATCGGCACCGCTTTCAATGACACCTTCACCACGTCTATTGGCGGTGGTCTGGGTATCACGTTCGAGGGCAGAGCGGGTGACGACGTCTATAACGTGGCGACCACGGGTGTGAAAATCATCGAGCAGGACAATGGTGGCTTCGATGAACTGCGCAGTTCCGCAACGACGGCCACCCTTGATCCTTTCGTTGAGAAACTGACGTACACCGGCACCGGCAATTTCACCGGCACCGGCAATGCCCAGGACAACATTCTGGTTGGCGGCGCAGGCAACGACACCCTGATCGGTGGTGACGGTGCTGACCAGTTGATCGGTGGTGCAGGTCTGGACGTTGCCAGTTATATCGACAGCAAGGTCGGCGTGACGGTTGATCTGAAAACTGGTGTCAACACGGGCATCGCGACTGGCGATACCTACACCGATATCGAAGTTATCGGCGGGTCGAACTACGACGACCGTTTTGTCGCCGATGGTCGGGCTATAGGTTTTGACGGTGCCGGTGGTTTTGACACTGTGGACTATTCGGGGTCCTCGGCTGGTATCAACGTCGACATCCGCAGCGGTGTGGGTAAACCGGGTATTGGTGGCGATGCTGAAGGCGATACTCTGGCCAACATCGAGAAAGTCATCGGCACCGCTTTCAATGACACCTTCACCACGTCTATTGGCGGTGGTCTGGGTATCACGTTCGAGGGCAGAGCGGGTGACGACGTCTATAACGTGGCGACCACGGGTGTGAAAATCATCGAGCAGGACAATGGTGGCTTCGATGAACTGCGCAGTTCCGCAACGACGGCCACCCTTGATCCTTTCGTTGAGAAACTGACGTACACCGGCACCGGCAATTTCACCGGCACCGGCAATGCCCAGAACAACATCATGGTCGGCGGCGCAGGCAACGACACCCTGATCGGTGGTGACGGTGCTGACCAGTTGATCGGTGGTGCAGGTCTGGACGTTGCCAGTTATATCGACAGCAAGGTCGGCGTGACGGTTGATCTGAAAACTGGTGTCAACACGGGCATCGCGACTGGCGATACCTACACCGATATCGAAGTTATCGGCGGGTCGAACTACGACGACCGTTTTGTCGCCGATGGTCGGGCTATAGGTTTTGACGGTGCCGGTGGTTTTGACACTGTGGACTATTCGGGGTCCTCGGATGGTATCAACGTCGACATCCGCAGCGGTGTGGGTAAACCGGGTATTGGTGGCGATGCTGAAGGCGATACTCTGGCCAACATCGAGAAAGTCATCGGCACCGCTTTCAATGACACCTTCACCACGTCTATTGGCGGTGGTCTGGGTATCACGTTCGAGGGCAGAGCGGGTGACGACGTCTATAACGTGGCGACCACGGGTGTGAAAATCATCGAGCAGGACAATGGTGGCTTCGATGAACTGCGCAGTTCCGCAACGACGGCCACCCTTGATCCTTTCGTTGAGAAACTGACGTACACCGGCACCGGCAATTTCACCGGCACCGGCAATGCCCAGGACAACATTCTGGTTGGCGGCGCAGGCAACGACACCCTGATCGGTGGTGACGGTGCTGACCAGTTGATCGGTGGTGCAGGTCTGGACGTTGCCAGTTATATCGACAGCAAGGTCGGCGTGACGGTTGATCTGAAAACTGGTGTCAACACGGGCATCGCGACTGGCGATACCTACACCGATATCGAAGTTATCGGCGGGTCGAACTACGACGACCGTTTTGTCGCCGATGGTCGGGCTATAGGTTTTGACGGTGCCGGTGGTTTTGACACTGTGGACTATTCGGGGTCCTCGGCTGGTATCAACGTCGACATCCGCAGCGGTGTGGGTAAACCGGGTATTGGTGGCGATGCTGAAGGCGATACTCTGGCCAACATCGAGAAAGTCATCGGCACCGCTTTCAATGACACCTTCACCACGTCTATTGGCGGTGGTCTAGGTATCACGTTCGAGGGCGGAGCGGGTGACGACGTCTATAACGTGGCGACCACGGGTGTGAAAATCATCGAGCAGGACAATGGTGGCTTCGATGAACTGCGCAGTTCCGCAACGACGGCCACCCTTGATCCTTTCGTTGAGAAACTGACGTACACCGGCACCGGCAATTTCACCGGCACCGGCAATGCCCAGGACAACATTCTGGTTGGCGGCGCAGGCAACGACACCCTGATCGGTGGTGACGGTGCTGACCAACTGTTTGGTGGCGCTGGTAAAGACGTCGCCAGTTATGAGGACAGCAAGACTGCAATTACCTTCAATCTGATGACCTGGGAGCACACCGGTATCGCGGCCGGAGATACCTATGTCGATATCGAAACCATACGCGGCACCGGCCTGAATGACATTTTCTATGGCGGAACCAGTGTCATGGGGGTGGACGGTTTTGGTGGCCAGGATCTAGTCAGTTATGAGCTATCGGCCAATGCAGTGACGATCGACCTGACCACCAACGCCAACGCAGGTGATGCCGCGGGCGACACCTTCGCGAACATTGAATTCTTCCAGGGCAGTAACTTTGACGACATATTGTCGGGTTCGCGATTGGCTGACGTGTTCATTGGTGGTTTGGGAGCGGACGTGATTGATGGTCGCGATGGGCAGGACACTGCCATGTACATCACCAGCACATCAGCTGTGAACATCAATTTGCTGACCAACATCAATCAGGGTGGCGATGCGCAGGGCGATGTATTGCACAACATCGAGCGCGTTGTTGGCAGTCACTTCGATGACACCCTCACTGGCGACGCAGGCGTCAACTACCTGGAAGGCGGTTTGGGGGACGACGTCATCTACGGTGGCGACGGCAACGACTATCTGTATGGAGGACTGGTTTCCCCGATCGGCCCATTTACCCTCAATGGTCAGGCAAACGGGCCTCAGGCCGATACGTTGTACGGCGGCAATGGCAATGACACGATCGTCACCGCCGTTAACGACGCAGGTAGTCGGGCTTATGGTGAGGCAGGTGGTGACGTCATCACTGTGAATCACGGCTTGGCCGATGGCGGTGAGGGCAATGATTTGCTGACCGGCACGGGCATGGGCTTTTCTCTGTTTGGCGGAGCGGGCGATGACACTCTGGTTCTGCAATCCGGTGGTTTCGCCAACGGTGGCGAAGGTAATGATCTCTACACGGTCAAAACTCCGGGGCTGGTGACAATTCAGGATGATGGTGCCAGCCGTTTGGACAAACTGGTGCTGTCGTATATCAGTAGCTCCGAGCTGTTGGTCGATCGTGTCGGTAATGATCTTTACCTGCATCGGTCGAGTTTCAAACCCGGAGAGGCCCCTCAGGAAGGCGTCCAGCTCAAGGACTGGTTTGCTGGCTTCGATACCATCGAGCAAATCCAGACGGCCAATGGGCAAGTAATCAACCTGCCAACCAATAGCGATGCGTTTGCCATGTTTGGCTGATCGTCTCGGCACTTGAAATAGCTGGATGAAAAGGGGTGGGTCCACTGTCGGATTCATCCCTTTTTTCATGGAGTGTCCCGTCCTGATGGAGGTTTCTTCGAGCTGGCGCGTTTCCTGCAAGTCCCCCTCAAATCGCCATAAAACGAGCGCTCGCGGTCATTGACCCACGCCCGGATTGGCGAAGGTTTAGCCAAAAGGCCTGCAACCGCTTGGCCGGACCCGGTGAAGAACAAGAGGGGAGACGATGAAGGCAGTTATTTTGGCGGGTGGCCTCGGCACGCGCATCAGTGAAGAGTCGCACCTCAAGCCCAAACCGATGATCGAGATCGGCGGCAAGCCAATTCTCTGGCACATCATGAAGCAGTATTCCGCTCATGGAATCCACGACTTCGTGATCTGCCTTGGCTACAAGGGTTATGCGATCAAGGACTTCTTCGCCAACTACTTCCTGCACACCTCCGACGTCACCTTCAACATGCGCGAAAACCGCATGGACGTACACCAGAACTACAGCGAGCCGTGGAGCGTCACGCTGATAGATACCGGCGAGGAAACCATGACCGGTGGCCGTCTGTTGCGTGCCGCGCGTTACCTGCAGGATGAAGAGGCGTTCTGCTTCACCTACGGCGATGGCGTGTCCGATATCAATATTGCTCAGCTTGTGGATTACCACAAAGCTCACGGTCGTCTGGCAACCGTCACCGCCGTGCAGCCGCCGGGTCGCTACGGTGCGCTTGAGCGTCAAGGCGATCAGGTGCTTGGCTTCACCGAAAAACCCCGGGGCGACGGCGGCTGGATCAACGGCGGCTTCTTCGTGCTCTCACCGAAAGTGCTCCCGTACATCAACGGCGACGAAACCACCTGGGAAGCCGAGCCCTTGGCCCGTCTGGCTCAGGACGAACAATTGAAAGCCTTTGAACACGAAGGCTTCTGGCATCCAATGGACACCCTGCGCGACAAGAACCATCTCGAAGCGCTGTGGCTGAGCGGGGAGGCCCCATGGAAGCAATGGGCCTGAGTGCGGATTTCTGGCGCGGCAAACGCGTTCTGGTCACCGGTCACACAGGTTTCAAGGGCAGTTGGCTGACCCTGTGGCTGCAAAGCCTCGGTGCGCAAGTCAGCGGTTTCTCCCTTGACCCGTCGACCGAACCGAGCTTGTTCGAACTGGCGCGCGTCCACGAAGGCATCAATGATCAGCGTGGCGATCTGCGTGATCTCGGCGCCTTGCTCGAAATCATCGCCGACACCGAGCCGGAGATTGTTCTGCATCTGGCTGCTCAGCCATTGGTGCGTGAAGGTTATCGTGACCCGCTCGGCACGTATTCCAGCAACGTCATGGGCACGCTGAACCTGCTCGAAGCGATTCGTCAGGTCGGCTGCGTGCGCGCCTGTGTGCTGGTGACCACCGACAAGGTTTACGCCAACAAGGAATGGCTGTGGCCGTACCGCGAAGACGAAGCCCTCGGTGGCCACGATCCGTACAGCAGCAGCAAGGCCTGCTGTGAACTGTTGGCGCAGTCCTACGCGGCCTCTTTCTTCCCGGCTGACAAGTACGCCGAACACGGCCTGGCCCTGGCCACGGCGCGTGCCGGTAACGTCTTGGGCGGCGGTGATTTTGCCCCGGAGCGACTGATTCCCGACGTGCTCAAAGCCTGGACCGCGGACGAACCGGTAACCCTGCGTTACCCGCAAGCCGTGCGCCCATGGCAACACGCCCTGGAGCCGTTGGCCGGTTATCTGCAACTGGCCGCCGGCCTTTACGAACAAGGCCCGGACTACGCCGGCGCGTGGAACTTCGGCCCGGGCGAGGCAGATATGTGCAGCGTCGGCGAAGTGGTTGAATTGCTTGCCAACCGCTGGCCACAGGCGCGCGGTCTGCGTATCGAACCGAGTGAATTGCACGAGGCCGGCCTGCTGCGTCTGGACAGCAGCCGCGCACGCCAAGTGCTCGGCTGGCAACCGCGCTGGACCTTGCAACAGTGCCTGACCCAGACCCTCGACTGGCATCTGGCATGGCAGAACGGCGATGACATGCGCACTGTCACCCTTGGCCAACTGAACCTGTACCGAGGCGCGTTGTGAGCGAATTCTCCTTGCAGGCGTTGCCGCTGGCCGGGTTGTTCAGCGTCCAGCACAAACGCTTCGAAGATCAGCGCGGGCACTTCGCCCGGTTGTTCTGCGAGGGCAGTCTGAGTGCGTTCGGCAGCGAATTTCATATTCGTCAGATCAACCATTCCTGCACCCGCGAGAAGGGCAGTGTGCGTGGACTGCATTACCAGAACGCCCATGCGCCGGAAGCCAAACTGATCACCTGCCTGCGCGGTGAAGTCTGGGACGTGGCCGTGGATCTGCGCCCAGACTCCACAACCTTTTTGCACTGGCACGCTGAGCACCTGAAGGCCGGTGACGGTCGCAGCCTGTTGATCCCGGCCGGGTTCGCCCACGGTTTCCAGACGCTGACCGAAGACGCCGAATTGCTTTACCTGCACAGCGCCGATTACGCGCCGGAGCACGAGGGCGGTCTGTCGGTGAATGATCCACGGTTGGCAATCGCCTGGCCGTTGCCTGTCAATAATTTGTCGGTGCGTGATTCCAGCCATCCCGCGCTCGATCAACACTTTGCTGGAGTGCGTCTATGAACTGCCGTGGGTGCGCCGCACCGCTGAGCCTGCCGCTGATTGACCTCGGCACCTCGCCACCGTCCAACGCCTACGTGCATGCCGATCGCCTGGAACAGGCCGAGCAATGGGTGCCGCTGAAGGTCGCCGTGTGTCAGCAATGCTGGTTGGTACAGACCGAGGATTACACCAGCGCCGACAGCCTGTTTGACGCTGAATACGCCTACTTCAGTTCATTCTCCAGCACTTGGCTGGCCCACGCCGAGCGTTATGTCGCCGAGATGGTCGAGCGCTTCGGCCTGAACGCCGACAGTCGTGTGGTCGAGGTCGCCGCCAACGATGGTTACCTGCTGCAATACGTCGCGGCTCGCGGCATTCCCTGCCTGGGTGTCGAGCCGACGCGCAGCACCGCGCAAGCGGCGCGCGCGAAAGGCCTGGAAATCCGTGAGCTGTTCTTCGGCCGAGGCACCGCCGCGCAGTTGAACAGCGAAGGCTGGGGCGCAGACCTGATGGCCGCCAACAACGTGCTCGCGCATGTGCCGGACATCAACGATTTCCTTGGCGGTTTCGCCGCGCTGCTCAAGCCGACCGGCGTGGCCACTTTCGAATTTCCGCAACTGCTGACGCTGATGGCTGGCGCACAGTTCGACACGCTCTATCACGAACACTATTCCTACCTGTCGCTGACCGCTGTGCAGACCTTGTGCGAGCGCAATGGCCTGGAAGTGTTCGACGTCAGCCAGTTGACCACGCACGGCGGATCGCTGCGGGTATTCGTCCAGCGCAAGGACGGCGAACGTCGGCCGGTGCAGCCAGCGGTGCAGCAACAGTTGCAGGCCGAACTCGATGCCGGGGTGAAAACCGCCGAGTACTACGCGACCCTCGCGCCTGCCGCTGAACGCATCAAGCATGAGCTGCTGCGCTTTCTGTTGCAGGCCAAGGCGGATGGCAAACGTGTGGTCGGTTACGGCGCGGCGGCCAAGGGCAACACCTTGCTCAACTACGCCGGGGTCAAACCGGACCTGCTCGCTTGGGTGGCCGATGCGAACCCGCACAAGCAGGGCAAGTTTTTGCCGGGCAGCCGCATTCCGATCGTGGCGCCGGAGCGCATTGACCTTGAAAAACCGGATTACGTGCTGGTGTTGCCGTGGAACCTGTTGCACGAAGTCAGTCAGCAGTTGGCGCAGGTGCGTCAATGGGACGGGCGTTTCGTGATCGCCGTGCCTGAGTTGAGCGTGCTGTGAAGGTTCTGGTCACTGGCGCTACGGGCTTCGTCGGCCGCCATCTGGTTGCCGCCTTGTTGGCGCGTGGCTGCAGCGTTCGCGCCGTGGCGCGTAACGTTGAAACCGCGCAGAGCATGCCCTGGATCAACGATGTCGAGTTCGTGGCAGCGGATATTCACGCCGCCGAGCTTGATCTGGTCGCGCTGACCGAGGGCATAGACGTCCTTGCGCATCTGGCCTGGCCGGGCTTGCCGAACTACCGGGCGCTGTTCCATTTCGAACACAACCTGATGGCCGACTACCGCTTTATAAAAGGCGCGGTCGAGGCGGGCGTGCAGCAAGTGATGGTGACGGGCACCTGTTTCGAATACGGCATGCAAAGCGGCGCGCTCAGTGAAAGCACTGAGCCGCGGCCAGGCAACCCCTACGGTCTGGCCAAACATACGTTGCACCTGTTTCTGCAAAACCTGCAGCAGGAGCATCCTTTTACTTTGCAGTGGGCACGCCTGTTTTACCTGCATGGCGAGGGGCAAAACCCCAACAGCCTGCTGGCGGCACTGGACCGTGCGATCGATGCCGCAGAGACGTCGTTCAACATGTCGGCCGGTGAGCAACTGCGTGATTTTCTGGCCATTGAAACGGCTGCCGGTTACCTCGCCGCGATTGTGCAAAAACACGATTTTGACGGCGTGATCAATTGCGCCAGCGGCCAACCGGTGTCGGTCCGCGCATTGGTCGAGAAACGCCTGCGCGAACGCGGCACAACGCTGAATCTGAACCTCGGCCACTACCCTTATCCGACCCACGAACCGCTGGCGTTCTGGGCCGTGACCGAGCGTCTGCAACAGTTACTGGGAGAGCCGCAATGAGGCACGAGTTGTATCGGGTCACCGACCTGCCGGTGCTGCAGAACCGCACCTTTGCCGATGCCGAATCCGCGTGTGCTTCGGCCAGTGCCGACATGCTGCTGGTGCAGGACGAGCGCAGCGGTCTGATCTTCAATGCGGCGTTCGACGCCGACGAGCTCAGCTACGACGCCGATTACCAGAATGAACAGGCGCATTCCGGCCAGTTCCAGAAACACCTGAGCGACGTCGAAGGCATCATCGCCAAACACTTCAAAGGCCAGGAGCTGATCGAAGTCGGTTGTGGCAAAGGCTACTTCCTGGAGTTGCTCAAGGGCCTTGGCTATTCGATCACCGGTATCGATCCTGCTTACGAGGGCAGCAACGCCGACGTGATCAAGGCGCCGTTCACCCGTGGCCTGGGCCTTGCGGCAGACGCCATCGTATTGCGCCACGTGCTGGAACACATCGAAGACCCCGTGAGCTTTTTGTCGGTGATCGCCGAAGCCAACCAAGGCGGGCAGATCTACATCGAAGTGCCGTGCTTCGACTGGATACTCGAACACAAAGCCTGGTTCGACCTGTTCTACGAACACGTCAATTATTTCCGCCTCGATGACCTGCGCCGGATGTTTGGCACCGTGCACGAGGCCGGTCACCTGTTCGGTGGCCAATACCTGTACATCGTCGCCGACCTGTCGACGTTGCGCCTGACCCCGGAACAGCCGGTGCCGCGCCTGACGCTGCCCGAAGGTTTCACCGCCAGCCTCGACCGCGCGGTGCAGATCATCCAGTCCGCCCCCGAGCAGGGTTCGGCGATCTGGGGCGCCTCGTCAAAAGGCGTGATCTATTCGCTGTTCCTGCAACGTGCGGGTGTGGCGGTGGATCGTGTGGTGGATATCAACCCGGCCAAGCAGGGCCGTTATCTGCCACTCAGCGGTGCCCGCGTGTCTTCGCCGCAAGAGGCGATGGACGCGCTGCCCGAAGGCGCCCACCTGTTTGTGATGAATTCCAATTACCTCGAAGAGATCAAGCGGATGACCGGTGGACGTTATGTCTATCACGCCGTCGACAGCGCTTCGTTCCAGTGACCCTTGAGATTTTTAAAATGACCGACAACAGCATCAACCAAGCCTTCGAAGCCGAGTGCCGGGAACAGATTGCCCAGCAGGGCGACGACCAGAAACTCACCGGCCTGGCCCGTGAATTCTTCAACGAATCGGCCAAGCACAAGTACAGCTACCACTTCTCGTGGATGGGCCGCCCGATCATCCAGTTGCCACAAGACATGATGGCGATGCAGGAGATCATCTGGCAGGTCAAGCCGGACCTGGTCATCGAGTGCGGTATCGCTCACGGCGGTTCGATCATCTACTACGCCTCGTTGCTGGAGCTGCAAGGCCACGGCGAAGTGCTGGGCATCGACCTCGACATTCGCCCGCACAACCGCGAAGCGATCGAAAGCCACCCGATGGCCAAGCGCATCAAAATGATCGAAGGCTCGAGCATCGACGCCGGCATCGCGGCGCAAGTGCAAGCGGCGGCCAAAGGCAAGAAAGTCATCCTGGTGCTCGACTCCAACCACACCCACGATCACGTCCTCGAAGAGCTGCGTCTATACGCACCGCTGGTGTCGGTCGACAGCTACTGCGTGGTCATGGACACCGTGGTCGAAGACATGCCGGCCGACTTCTTCCCGGATCGTCCATGGGGGCCGGGCGATAACCCGAAAACCGCGGTGTGGAAATACCTGGAAGAGAACCAGGATTTCGAGATTGACCAGCAGTTGCAGAACAAGCTGCTGATCACTGTGGCGCCAGACGGTTATCTGCGTCGCGTTCGTTAATCAAAAACAGTTTCAGGTGTCAGGCGACTGGCCGGTTGTGGGGATAGGAAAATGCAGGTTCAAAGCAGTACGCAAACCAACGTGACACCGCTGGATGAGCTGTTCACGGTGGTGCTGATCACCCACAACCGCAAGGCGTTCCTGCGACGCGCTTTGCAGTACTACGGCAGTTACGCCGCCAAGGTGCTGGTGCTCGATTCCTCCGTGCAGGGGGACGACGGCATCGCGGCAGATTTCCCATCGGTCGACTATCGCCATTTGCCGGATTACACCTATCTGGGGTTTCAGCAAAAGCTTGCCTATGGGGTCAAACAGGTCACGACGCCGTACATGGTGCTGGCGTCTGACGACGATTTCATGCTGCACAGTGCGTTGACCGATTCGGTCAACTTTCTCGAAGCTAACCCCGATTACGGCATGTGCCATGGCTATTGCCTGATGTACCTCACGCACGCCAATTTCGTGCAGTACTACCGCCGTGACAAGAAGGTGCAAGAGGACTACAACGCCGAACGTGCGCAGGATCGTATTCTCGACTACATGGGCCAGTACATTCCGCCGTTCTATGCAGTGCATCGCACTTCGCTGTTGCAGGACTGGTACGCCGCGATGCCTCAAGGAACGATTTTCGAGTGGCAGGAAATCGGCCATGTGTATTACGTGCTAGCGCGGTCGAAGGCGCGGATTCTGCCGATTCCGTATGTGGTGCGGGAGGTCAACTATGGTCGCTCGGATCACAACACCGAGATCATTCACGTCCTCAGCTTCAAGGATGCCCGCTCCGTTGCCGAGCGCGAGCGTTTCGCCGGTTTCCTCGCGACGTTGCCCACCGACATCAAAGAGCCGAGCACGGAGCAAACCGCAGCCTTTGCCCTGCGCAGTTTCCAGGCGCTTGCGGACAGCCTCGCCACGCGCAATGCCCTGACCATCGAACCGATTTTCGAGTCCTGGTGGAAAGACCCTACGACGGGTCCGAAGAGCGTGTTCGGTCCCAAGCAATACGTCGAAATGCCTTTCTACAATCAGGCGTTTTTCGATCAGTTGACCGAGTTTGAATTCCTTCTCCATGCGATGCCGGCCGGGCGTCTGCAACTGGAAGAAATGGAAGGCGCATTGCTCAAGCAGCAGACGTTGCTGAGCACCTATTCCAATGACACGTCCGAGACGGTCCAGAACCGCTTGCTCGAAGCCGTGCAGTTGGGCCCGTTCAACCGTCGCGTTGTGCAGAAAATGCACCGCCAGTTACTGGACATGGGGCAGGACGATGATGCGCAAGTCCTCGCCGACTGGCTGGCGCGGCTGGACAGCGTGCCGACGTACGACAGCCGTCAGATGCTCGACAGCACGCGCTCCGGCCAGTTGATGAACTGGTTGCAGGCACGACAGCCGAACGAGACTGCCATCCGCAAGATCAATCAGCGGTTGGCGACAGTCGAGGGCGGGCCGCAGTTTGGCATTCTGCTGCTCGATCTCGACGCTGACATGGACAAGTTGCAGGTCACTTTCGACAGTCTGATGGAAAGCGCTTTCCGTGCGTTCAAGGTTGTGGTCTTCACCACCGGTGATGTGCCGGCCGTCACCACTGAACAGAGCACCGTGCACTTCGTCAAAGTCAGCAGTGCCAATTACGTCGACAAACTGAACCAGATCGCCCAGCGCTCGAATGCCGATTGGCTGCTGCTGGCCGAGGCCGGTGACGCATTCACTCGCAGTGGTTTGCTGCGTGCCAGCCTTGAGCTGCAGAACGCTGAAGGTTGCCGCGCCGTGGCCATGGATGAGATCCACCGTCGCGCGGACGGCACCTTGAGTGACCTGTTCCGTTCGGCGTTCAATCTCGATCTGCTGCAAAGCATGCCGACGCTCACGGCCCGACACTGGTTGATTCGCCGCGAAGACCTGGTCGAGGCCGGTGGTTTCGCCCGTGAGTACAGCGAAGCGCTGGAATTCGATCTGCTATTGCGCCTGATCGAAGCCGGCGGGCTAGCCGGCCTGGCACATCTCGCCGAACCCTTGCTGGTCACCCCGGCGGTAGCGCCGGCGCCGAACGAGCACCAGCGTCAGGCGCTTGTGCGGCATCTGGCAACCCGTGGCTATCAGGCGCAGGTGAGTACCGAGGCATTCGGAGGTTTGCGCGTCGATTACCGTCATGCCGACCGACCGAAAGTGTCGATCATCGTTTGCAGCGATGACAATCAGGAACAGCTGCAACGCTGTCTGGTGAGCGTGTTGCAGCGCACGCGCTATCAGAACCACGAAATCATCATCGCCGACAACCTCAGTCAGTCGAGCGAACTGCTGGCGTGGCTGGAAAGCCTTGAGCAGAACGGGCGCGGGCGTATTCGTCTGGTCCGCAGCGAGCAGCGCCTGAGCGCATCGGCACTGATCAATCGCGCCGCGGCTCAAGCCGAGGGCGCGTATCTGGTATTGCTGGCAGCGGACGCCGAAGTGCAAAACGCCGGCTGGATCGAAGCCTTGCTCAACCAGGCTCAGCGCCCGGAAGTCGGCGTGGTCGGCGCCAAACTGGTGGATAGCGATGGCGCAGTCACTGGCGCCGGATTCATCCTCGGCCTTGGCGGCGCTCTGGCTTCACCGTTCCTCGGCGAGAAAAAGGACGCCACCGGCTACATGCACCGCTTACTCGTCGAGCAAAACTGTTCAGCGGTTTCCGGCGCTTGCCTGATGCTGCGCAAAGAGATTTTCGAGGCACTGGGTGGGCTCGATGAGGAGCATTTCGATGAAGCGTTCGCTGATGTCGACCTGTGCCTGAAAGCCGCCGATGCCGGACTGTTAACCGTATGGACACCGCAAGTGCAGATCGTCCACACCGGCACTTTGCCGGAGAATGCGCAGGCCGCTGTCGCGCTGCAAGACAAGTGGCAGGCGCGCTTCGTTCAGGACGTTGCCTACAACCAGAACCTTTCCCTGACCGGCAAGGGCTTCACCCTCGGCCAGGCCTCCAGCATCGACTGGGCGCAATTGCTCGCCTAGGCCTGACGATCAGGAAACAGGACTCAAGACATGTTCAACGGTAAATCGATTTTCATCTCCGGCGGCACCGGCTCGTTCGGTCGCAACTTCATCCGCCGCCTGCTTGAGCAATACCAGCCCAAGCGCGTGGTGGTGTTCTCGCGCGATGAACTCAAGCAATACGAAATGCAGCAGACGTTCAACGCGCCGTGCATGCGTTACTTCCTCGGTGACGTGCGCGACGCCGACCGCTTGCGTCAGGCCATGCGTGGCATCGATTACGTGGTGCACGCGGCCGCCCTGAAGCAAGTGCCGGCGGCGGAGTACAACCCGACCGAGTGCATTCGCACCAACGTCAATGGCGCGGAAAACATTATTGCCGCCGCCATCGATAACGGCGTGCAGAAAGTCGTGGCGCTGTCGACCGACAAGGCCGCCAGCCCGATCAACCTGTACGGCGCCACCAAGTTGCTGTCGGACAAACTGTTCGTCGCCGCCAACAACATTGCCGGCGAACAGCAGACGCGTTTTGCCGTGGTGCGCTACGGCAACGTCGCCGGTTCGCGAGGTTCGGTGGTGCCGTTTTTCAGCAAGCTGATTGCCGAGGGCGCCGAGGAACTGCCGATCACCGATGAGCGCATGACGCGTTTCTGGATCACCCTCGACCACGGTGTGCAGTTTGTCCTCGACAGCTTTGCGCGCATGCACGGTGGTGAAGTGTTCGTACCAAAGATCCCGTCGATCCGCATTGTCGATCTGGCCCGTGGCATGGCCGAGCATCTGCCGCACAAACACGTCGGCATTCGTCCGGGCGAGAAGCTGCACGAATTGATGGTGCCGCTGGATGACGCGCGGATGACCCTGGAGTTTGCCGATCACTACACCATCCAGCCGTCGATTCGCTTCACCAGCGTCGATGTCGATTTCGCCGTCGACAAGCTAGGCGAGCGCGGTCAGCCGGTGGGTGAAGAGTTCGAATACCGTTCCGACACCAACCCGCATTTCCTCTCGGTCGGGCAGATTGCCGACCTGCACGCGAAGCTGGCGAAATGATCCCGTACGGTCGGCAGAGTCTCGATCAGGCAGATATTGATGCCGTGGTCGAGGTGCTCAACTCCGACTGGCTGACCCAGGGGCCGACCATCGAGCGTTTCGAACAGGCCATGGCCGAGCGCTGCCAGGCGGATTACGCGGTGGCGGTGTGCAACGCCACGGCGGCGCTGCACATTGCCTGTCTGGCGGCCGGGTTGGGCCCGGGCGATCGCTTGTGGACGACGCCGAACACGTTTCTGGCCTCGGCCAACTGCGGTCGTTATTGCGGCGCCGAGGTTGATTTTGTCGATATCGATCCGCTGACCTGGAACCTTGATGCCGTCACGCTGGCGGCGAAGCTGGAACAGGCCGAGCGCGACGGCACGTTGCCCAAAGTGCTGGTGGCGGTAGCGTTCTCCGGGCAGAGCTGTGATATGCGCCGGATCGCCGAACTCGCCGAGCGCTACAACTTCACTGTCATCGAAGATGCCTCCCACGCGGTCGGCGCCTCCTATGCAGGGCGCCCTGTCGGCTGTGGCGAATTCGCGGCAATGACCGTGTTCAGCTTCCACCCGGTGAAAATCATTACCAGTGCCGAGGGCGGCATGGTGCTGACCAACCGCAGGGAACTGGCCGAACGCTTGCAGCGCCTGCGCTGCCACGGCATGACCCGCGATCCGCAGCAGATGACCGAGCCGAGCCACGGCCCGTGGTATTACCAGCAAGTCGAACTGGGCTTCAATTACCGCATCACCGATTTGCAGGCCGCTTTGGGCTTGTCGCAGCTCGGCAAACTGGACGGTTTCATCGCCCGTCGTCGCGAACTGGCGGCGCGTTACGAGCGCCTGCTGGCTTACCTTCCGCTGACCTTGCCGAGTGCTCAGCCTGAAGCCGAATCGGCGTGGCATTTATACGTGGTGCGCTTGCAGACCGAGCGCCTCAACCTCAGCCACCGTCAGGTCTTCGAAGCGTTGCGCGCGGCCGGCGTCGGGGTCAATTTGCACTATATTCCGCTGCACTTGCAGCCTTATTATCGCGACCTGGGTTTTGCCGAGGGAGACTTCCCCGAGGCCGAACGTTATTACGCCGAGGCGATCAGCCTGCCGCTGTTCCCGCTGCTGACCGATGAGCAACAGGACTACGTGGTCGAGCAATTGCGCCGGCTGCTTCTTGAGGAATAAAACACCGTGAGCTGCGTTGCGATCATCCCCGCCCGTGGTGGCAGCAAGCGCATCCCGCGCAAGAACCTGATGCCGTTCGATGGCGTGCCGATGATCGTGCGCTCGATCCGCCTGGCGCTGGATTCAGGGTTGTTCGAGCGCGTGGTGGTCAGCACTGACGACGCAGAAATTGCCGAGGTTGCGCAGGCACACGGCGCTGACGTGCCGTTCCTGCGCCCAGCCGAACTGGCCGACGATTTCGCCGGTACTGCTGCGGTAATCGTCCATGCCTTGCAGCAGTTGCCGGGGTTTGACTACGCCTGCTGCGTGTACGCCACCGCGCCGCTGTTGCAGGCGCGTTATCTGCGTCAGGGCCTGGATTTGCTGGAACAGCACGCGGACAAATCTTTTGCCTTCTCTGTCAGCAGTTTCGGTTTCCCGGTGCAGCGTGCGCTGACCCTCGACGGGCAGGGCGCACTGACGGCGATGTACCCGGAGTTTCGCAACACCCGTTCGCAGGACTTGCCCGAAGCCTTCCAGGATGCCGGCCAGTTTTACTGGGGTCGCAGTGAGGCCTGGTTGCGTGGTGAAGTGATTTTCTCGCCGGCCAGCCTGCCGGTGATTGTGCCGCGGCATCTGGTGCAGGACATCGATACGCCGGAAGACTGGAAGCGCGCCGAATACCTCTACGCCGCGCTGAAGGCCGGCGGAGAAATTTCATGAGAGTGCTGATCCGTGCCGACGCCTCGCCGACCATCGGCAGCGGCCACATTGCCCGCTGCCTGACGCTGGCGCGGGTGTTGCGCGAGCAGGGCAGTCATGTCGCGTTTGCCTGTCGACGCTTGTCCGGGCATCGGCTTGACGCCTTGCAGGGCGAAGGTTTCGAGACGTTCGCGCTGCCCGAGCGTTACGTCGATGAAGACCCGCAGCAGGCCATCGAAGCCATGCTGCCGTGGCAGGCCGACATCGATGCACTGGACGATTTGCTTGAGGGGCATGCCGGCTTCGACTGGATCATTGCCGACCACTATGGCCTCGATCATCACTGGCAAACCGCCGCCCGCCGCTGGGCGCCACGGATTGCCGCGGTGGATGATCTGGCGAGCCGACGCTACAGCGTCGATCTGTTGCTCAATCAGAATCTGTCGGGCTTGAGCGAAAACTACGCGCCACTGCTGCCAGACGGCTGTCGCACGTTGCTCGGCCCGCGCTACGCCATGTTGCGTGAGGAGTTCCGTTGCCCGGCGATCGAAATCGGAGCCAGGGTGCGTCGGGTGCTGGTGAACTTCGGCGGTTTTGATGCGGCGATGCAGACCCATCATGCGATGCTCGCGCTGGCCGATTTTGCGCAGCTTGAAGTCGACTTTGTCGCTGGCGCCGATAACCCGGCGTGGGCGCCGATGCAGGCTTTGGCCGAGACGCGGCCGCACTGGCGCCTGCACAGTTTTGTCAGCGATTTTTATCAGCGCATGACCGCGGCCGATCTGTTCATCGGCGCCGGCGGCGGTACCAGTTGGGAGCGCGCGGCCATGGGCCTGCCGACGATCTGTATCGCTGTGTCGAACAACCAGCAGGCCAACGGCGAAGTCATGGCGGCCGCCGGGGCGCATGTGTTCATGGGCGCTCGCGAGCAGGTCAGCGTCGAGCAACTGCGGCAGGCCATCGGTTTCGTCAGCGAGAATTTTTACCTGCGGCAAAGCCTCGCCGAGCGTTCGCGACAACTGGTCGACGGTCGTGGTGCGCTGCGCGTGGCGGCGGCGCTGGCCGGTGCGGTGCTCAAGGTGCGCCCGGCGACGGTGGACGATGCGCGATTGTTATTTGATGGGCGCAACGCCGAGGCTGTGAGGCGCTGGTCGAAAGATCAAGGTGTGATCGACTGGGCGCAACATCTCAACTGGTTGCATGCCAGTTTGCGCAACCCGCAGCGTCTGCTGCTGATCGCCGAGGCTGATGACGGCCCGGTGGGCGTGTTGCGTTATGACCTGCGCGGGCTTGAGGCCGAAGTGTCGATTTATCTGCTCGAACGGCGTTTCGGTCTTGGCTGGGGCAGGGCGTTGCTGGCTCGCGGCGAATCGTTCGTCCGCGAATACTGGCCGCAGCTCACCGCCATCACGGCCCAGGTGCTGCCCGCCAATCGCCCCTCATTGAATGTTTTTCGTGACGGCGGGTTCACCCAGAGTGCCTGCGCGTTCACCCGTGTTTTGAAGGATCACCCGCATGCCTAGTTTCAAGATTGGCGACCGCCTGATCGGTGCCGACGCGCCGCCCTTCATCATTGCCGAGATGAGCGGCAACCATAACCAGTCGCTGGAGGTGGCGCTGCAAATCGTCGAGGCGGCGGCCAAGGCCGGCGCGCACGCCTTGAAGCTGCAAACCTACACCGCCGAAACCATGACGCTGGACATCGCTGAAGGCGAGTTTTTCATCAAGGACCCCGGCAGTCTGTGGGCGGGCACCTCGCTGTACGAGTTGTATGAAAAAGCCCATACACCGTGGGAATGGCATGCACCGATTTTCGCCCGGGCCAAAGCGCTGGGCATGCTCGCCTTCTCGACGCCGTTCGATGACAGCGCAGTGGATTTTCTGGAAAGTCTCGATGTGCCGGCCTACAAAATCGCCAGTTTCGAAAACACCGACTTGCCGCTGATCCGTCGTGTGGCGGCGACCGGCAAACCGCTGATCATCTCCACGGGCATGGCCAGCATCGCCGAACTCGATGAGACCGTGCGTGCCGCGCGGGAGGCGGGGTGCAAGGATCTGGTGCTGCTCAAATGCACCAGCACTTATCCGGCAACACCGCTGAACAGCAACGTGCGCACAATCCCGCATCTGCGCGAGCTGTTCGGTTGTGAGGTGGGGCTGTCCGATCACTCCATGGGCGTTGGCGTGTCCGTCGCCGCTGTGGCGCTGGGTGCGACCGTGGTGGAAAAACACTTCACCCTCGACCGTGCGGCCGGCGGCGTGGATGCCAGTTTCTCGCTGGAGCCGGCGGAAATGGCCAGCCTGGTGCTCGAAACCGAACGCGCCTGGCAGGCCATGGGCCAAGTGCAATACGGCCCTACCGAAGCCGAGCGCAAGTCGCTGGTGTATCGCCGTTCGTTGTACGTCACCGCCGACATGGCCGCCGGTGAACCCTTTAGCGGGGACAACCTGCGCGCCATTCGTCCGGGTCTCGGCCTGCCGCCCAAGCATGCCGAGGCCGTCATCGGTCGTCGCGCGCGCACTCCGATCAAGCGCGGCACGCCGCTGGACTGGTCGTTGGTCGAATAAGCCGATCTGCACCGATTCGGCAAAATAGCGTGACCTGCGAGTCATAACGCGCATCTTCACTGTATTGTATTGATCGGGGAGATGGCGCCTGGCTCGTTTTCGATTCCAGTGATAGCCCTTTGCGCTCCCCGTGGCTGCCCGTTGTGGCGGCCGTTTTCTGTTTGTCGGCGCCCCTCGAAATCCTTGCGAGCGGTGGTCTTGGGCTGTTTTTTATTGGGAAGCCGTAATGATTGGCATAAAAAGCATTGCGAGCTACGTACCTGTAGCCGGCGTGGACAATTACGCACAAGGTGCAAAATTCGAGAAGGATGAAGAATTCATCCTTGGCAAGATCGGTTCGGCCTTCCTGCCTCGTAAAGACGCTGACCAGGAAACCTCCGATCTGTGCGTGGAAGCGGCCAATGCGCTGTTTGCCAACAACCCTGAGCTGAAACGTGAATCGATCGACGCACTGATCGTGGTCACCCAGAACGGTGACGAAGAGGGCCTGCCGCACACCGCAGCGATCGTCCAGGACAAACTCGGTCTGCCGACCAACGTCGCGGCGTTCGACATTTCCCTGGGCTGCTCCGGTTATGTCTACGGTATCTACGCGATCAAGGGCTTCATGGAAGCCGCCGGCCTGAAGAACGGCCTGCTGATCACCGCCGACCCGTACTCGAAAATCGTTGACCCGGAAGACCGCAACACCACCATGCTCTTCGGCGATGCCGCCACCGCAACGTGGATGGGCGAAGACCCGGCCTGGGCGCTGGGCAAGGCCAAGTTCGGCACCGACGGTTCCGGTGCGCCGCACCTGAAAGTCACCGATGGTGTGTTCTTCATGAACGGTCGCCAGGTGTTCAACTTTGCCCTGCTGAAAGTCCCGGCACACTTGCATGAGTTGCTCGATGACTCCGGCCTCAAGGCCGATGACATCGATGCGTTCTGCATTCACCAGGGCAGCGCGGCGATTGTCGATGCCGTGGCGCGGCGCTTCGAAGGCGAGCCGGAGAAGTTCATCAAGGACATGGTCGAGACCGGCAACACGGTGTCGTCGAGCATTCCGCTGCTGCTGGAAAAGCACGCCCTCGACTCGCAATGGCAGCGCGTTGCCCTGAGCGGCTTCGGTGTGGGTCTGTCGTGGGGTTCGGCGATCATTTATCGCCCCTGAGCCCGCTCTTCATCGGTAAATCGCGGCACAAAAAAGCGCTCAAGGTGTAACCTTGAGCGCTATTTTTTTGCCTGAACGTTCACGAGGCGCCATGAGCGATTTTTTTCAATCGAATGCCGACGTCATCCAGCGTCGCTGGCCATTGGTAGCGGCCCGTCTGCTGGCGGAAGATCCGTCCCCGTTGCAGGCTGATCTGGTCGAAGGGCTGGGTTCGACGCTGAGCATCAACGGCATTCAATTGACCAGCCGTCATGACCGCACTCGCGAGGCGCAAGTCCAGGCCGCGAGCCTGCCCGACGATAGTCTGGTTCTGCATGTCTATGGCACCGGGTTGGGCGATTTGCAGTTGGAACTGTTGCAGCGTCCGCAGCTCAAGCAATTGCACGTGCATCTGCTCAACGGCGCGGTGTTTGCGCTGGTGTTGCAGTTGCTCGATCAACAACCGTGGCTCAATGATCCGCGCATCGAATTGCATTACGCCGGTGACCTTGCAGAAATCTGCCTGCCGTTCTTCGCGTTGCCCGCAGAGCTGGTGTTGGCCGATGACTACAACGCCAAGATCCGCGATCGGCTGATCAGTGAAACTCACCTGACCTTCAATAATCGCGAGTTCGATCCGCAAGCGGCGGACATCGTCGAGCGTTTGCAGGCCAGTCACGCATTGCTGCAAGGCGATGGTGATGTGGCTGCGCTGTTCGGTTCGCAGCCGGGGCGCGGCGTGTTCGTAATCGCCACGGGGCCGAGTCTGGAACTGCACTTCGAGCGCCTGCAAGCCATTCGCGCACAGGCCGAGCGGCCGTTGTTCATCTGTGTCGATACGGCCTATCGGCCCTTGCTGGACCATGGCATTCGTCCGGACATTGTGGTCACCATCGATCAGCGCATTTCGGCCCGGCATCTACCCGCAGCGAATACCGCTGCAATAACCCTCGTCTATATGCCGATGGTCGACCCGCAGATGCTCAAGGACTGGCAAGGCCCGCGCCATGCGGCGTACTCGGCCAGTCCTATCTATCAAGCTATTCGTCAGCAAATGCCGCGCGGTGAGCTGTATGTCGGTGGCAGCGTGATCCACCCGGCGGTGGATCTGGCGGTGAAGATGGGCGCAGCGCAGATCACCCTGTTTGGTGCCGACTTTGCCTTCCCCGGCGACAAGACCCATGCCGGTTGGGGCGACGGTGACCTGGGGCCGCAATTGATCGCCGCCAAACACTGGGTGCTCGATGGCCACGGCCAGCGCATCAAGACGCAGCTCAATTTCCGCAGTTATCTCTGTGAGCTGGAGCGTTACATCGCCGGCCATCCACAGGTGCGCTTCTATAACACCAGCCGGGCCGGGGCAATGATCGCCGGGACGGCGTTTGCCGCGCAGTGGACGCTATGAGCATGAGCGAAGCATTTGTGGTCAGGGCGCGCGACTGCGCCGTGTTGTTTCGCCTGGGGCGAGACGTCGAGGCCGGGTTGGTCATGATTGATCTGATGAGCGAGCTACAGCCGTGCTTTGATCAGGTGTCGCCGCAAGGCCAGCAACAATGGTTGCAACTGCTCACGCTGATGCTGCAATGCCAGGAATCGCAGAATTGGTTGGCGCTGGCCGATTATCTGGAATACGAGCTGGTAGAAGTGGTGGCCGATAATCTGTCCCTTTGAACAATTTTGTTCTGTTGCGACCGACAGCAAGGTCATATGGTGAGTGTGCGGCGTATTCCTGACGTCATTTTTTCGCTGTTGGCCGGGCGCCAAGTCCTTGATTTACGGGGGATGGCCACCTGATGGCAAAAAATTTCGAAATTCTGCTAAAGCAACCTGCGTTGGCGACGATAACTATTACGAAGGTTCTCTAGGCCATACCGGGCGGTTGCCAGGGCCGGAAGCCGCAGTACCCAACCAACGAGGAATTCGTCATGGCTTTAACAGTAAACACCAACACTACTTCCCTGGGCGTTCAGAAGAACCTGAACCGTGCGTCCGACGCTCTGTCGACCTCGATGACCCGTCTGTCCTCCGGCCTGAAAATCAACAGCGCCAAAGACGACGCTGCTGGCCTGCAGATCGCTACCCGCATGACTTCGCAAATCCGTGGTCAGACCATGGCTATCAAAAACGCCAACGACGGTGTTTCGATCGCTCAGACTGCTGAAGGCGCTCTGCAAGAGTCGACCAACATTCTGCAACGTATGCGTGAAATCTCGCTGCAATCGCGAAACGACTCGAACGGTACTGCTGACCGTACCGCTCTGGACAAAGAATTCCAACAGTCCGTTGCTGAACTGACCCGTATCGCTCAATCGACCAACCTGAACGGTAAGGCTCTGATCGACGGTACTGCTGGTGCCATGCAGTTCCAGGTAGGTTCGAACACTACTTCCGACAACCAGATCACTCTGACCCTGTCGACCAGCTTCGATGCCAGCGCCCTGGGCATGACCGGCATGGTGATCTCGGGTCTGGACAACACCGCCAACCACACCAACGTTGACGCTTCGATCTCCGCGATCGACGCTGCTCTGGCAAACATCAACGCCACTCGCGCTGACCTGGGTGCTGCTCAGAACCGTTTCTCGAGCACCATCTCCAACCTGCAGAACATCAACGAAAACGCCAGTGCTGCACTGAGCCGCGTACAAGATACCGACTTCGCTGCTGAAACTGCACAGCTGACCAAGCAACAAACTCTGCAACAAGCTTCCACCGCAGTTCTGGCTCAGGCCAACCAACTGCCATCCGCTGTACTGAAACTGCTTCAGTAATAGCTGATGAGTTTTGGCGGGGGAGTGCGCTTGCGCGCTCTCTCGCTTTTTCACTTTGAGAGGTGATGGACATGGATATGAGCGTCAAGCTGAACTTGTCTTATCCTGCGGCCAAGCAGGCGACGACTGTTGCCGAAAAGCCTGCGGAGAAGCCTCGAGCGGAAACTGCACCCGTGGTGGCCGTCAAGGAAGAAAATAAAGGCGCAAAAACCGAACAGGAACAACTGAAGATGGCCGTTGAGGAAATCGAGAAGTTCGTACAGTCGGTCAAGCGCAACCTGGAGTTTTCGATTGATGAGCCTTCAGGCAAAGTAGTGGTCAAAGTGATTGCCAGCGACTCCGGTGAGGTGGTTCGTCAGATCCCCAACGAAGAAGTCCTGAAACTGGCAAACAGTTTGAATGATGCAAGCAGCCTGTTGTTCAGCGCAAAAGTCTGACAGCTGGCACGAATTTTGTTGCTATGTTCTTTTGGGCGTTGTAGTGGTCAAAAGACCGGCGACACACTGAAGGGAGCTCCACATGGCAAGTCCAATTCTACCGGGTCTGGGTTTAGGCTCTGGCCTTGATACCACCGCCATCGTCAAAGCGTTGGTGGATGCCGATAAGGCCGCCAAACAGAATCAGATCACTCGTCAGTCGACTACCAACACCTCGCAGATCTCCGCGATTGGTAGTCTCAAAAGTGTTCTGGCGAACTTCCAGACTGCGATCAAGAATCTGGGCAGCACCACAAACCAGCAATTTCTGGGTTTTACCGCGACGGCCGCCGATACAAAGGTGCTGACTGCGGTTGCCAGTAACACGGCCGTCAACGGCTCGTACGTGGTCAAAGTCGACAACCTTGCGACCTCTTCAAAAGTGGCGACCGCTGCTTTTGTTGGTGGCGCCAGCACCTCTATTCCAGATGGTACGCTGAACATCACCCAGAACGGCGTCAGCCGCCCCGTGACCATTCCGCCGGGCGCGACCCTGCAATCGGTGCGTGATGCGATCAACACCCAGCAGGGCGCCAACGGCTTCAGTGCCAACATCGTTACCGACCAGTTCGGTTCGCGTCTGGTCATGGGTTCATCGACCACGGGTGCCGGCTCCGACATTACCCTCAGCGGTATTGCCGGCCTGGAAATCACCGCCGGCCAGAAGATGGGCACAACGCCAACGGCGGCCTCCGCTGGCGCCATCGGTGAGCTCGCGATGGATGCCAAGTTCAGCGTCGATGGTCTGGCGTTGACCAGCAAGAGCAACACCGTGGACAAGGCTGTATCCGGTCTGACCCTGAATCTGGTCGCCGGTGGTGGTCTCAGCACAACCGTAACAGTGGGTCCGAACAACGATGGCTTGAAAAAGTCCATTCAATCGTTCGTAGATGCTTATAACCAGGTCGTGACCAGTGTGACCGCTTTGACCAAGCCATCCCTTGATGATGACGGCAAGCCGACCATTCCTGCGGCGTTGACCGGTGATCCGTTGGCGCGCGGTATTCTGGCGTCGATCCGTGAGCCGCTGACCACGACCGGTGCAGGTGACAAGCTCACCGTTCTGTCGCAGTTGGGGATTACCACCAACCAGAAGACCGGTGCGCTGGATTTCGACGCTACCAAGTTCTCTGCTGCAATGGGCGCGCAACAGCTTGGTGGCGAAGTCCAGAAGCTGTTCATGGGTGATCCGACGAAGACCGGTGATGCCGCCAAGGGCTTGCTGGACCGCATGAACGATTCCATCACGCCTTATACCGTTACGGGTAAGGACGGCATTCTTGATTCGCGTTCGACCAGCCTGGCCAAGACCAAAACCAACCTGGCCAACCAGCAACTGGCGCTGGATCGCCGCGTCGAGACACTGACCGCGGTGCTGACCAAGAAGTACAACGACATGGATACCCTTGTCGGTAAGCTGAAAGCAACGGCAAGCAACATCACTTCGATGTTCGAGGCGATGAACGCTCAGAAGAATGCCTGATAGCGCTTAAGCGCCAAAAGCCCGGCAGCGGATTACGCTTGTCGGGCTTTTTGGTTTCGAACCTAAAGATTTTTGACGCCGTGTCGATAGACTGGTTATACGAATCACAGAGTTTTGGATGAGGTAGAACATGAACCCGATGTTAGCCCTTCGGCAATATCAGAAGATTGGCGCGCAAGCCCAGACTTCCGAGGCCAGTCCTCATCGTCTGGTGCAAATGCTGATGGAAGGCGGCCTGGACCGAATTGCCCAGGCCAAAGGTGCGATCGAGCGCAAGGACATCCCTAACAAGGGCGTGTTGATCAGCAAGGCCATCGGCATTATCGGCGGCCTGCGTGAAGGTCTGGATCTGGACAACAAGGCTGAATCGGTAGGCGAGCTGGACAGTCTCTACGCTTACATGATGAAGCGTCTGGCGGAAGCCAACGTCAAAACCGACCCGAAGATCCTCGACGAAGTCGCTGACCTGCTACGCACGGTCAAGGACGGCTGGGATGCCATTGGCACGCCGGCTCCACAGTTTTAAGGAGATCACCATGAGTCTTGTATTGCAGCGAATCGAAGAAACCCGCGAGGCTCTGGCCGGTGCTCTGGCCGAGCGCAACTGGGAAGCCATCAGCGAGCTGGATATGGCTTGCCGATCCTGCATGGAAGACGTCTTGAGTGAAGCTTCGGTGGACGAGGCCGCATTGCGCGACAACCTTGAGGAATTGCTCGGGGTTTACAAACAGTTGCTGGATGCAGCGACCGGGGAGCGGCAGGCAATAGCCGATGAGATGTCGCAGATCACCCAAGCGCAGAATGCGGCAAAGGTTTACCATCTGTTTGGTTAATTAACCCCCAGTTAATCCAGACATGTGCGCCATAAATTTGACTGTGCACGGTTTTTTGACTTAACTAGTGGCTGATTTCAGATTTCAGGCGTCTACAGGCACATGGTGTCCTGCAAGCGTCTCGCTTGCCCCATTTTTCGGGCATTGAGTTGACTAGGGAAGTTGCTATTGCATGTGGCGTGAAACCAAAATTCTGCTGATCGATGACGATAGCGTCCGCCGCCGCGACCTGGCGGTGATTCTAAATTTTCTCGGCGAAGAAAATTTACCCTGCGGAAGCCATGACTGGCAGCAGGCAGTCGGCTCTTTGTCGTCTAGTCGTGAGGTCATTTGCGTACTGATCGGGACGGTCAATGCTCCTGGTGCGCTTTTGGGCTTGTTAAAGACACTCTCAACCTGGGATGAGTTCCTTCCAGTGTTGTTGATGGGCGATAATTCTTCCGTCGATCTGCCGGATGACCAGCGTCGCCGCGTGTTGTCGACCCTCGAAATGCCGCCCAGCTACAGCAAACTGCTCGACTCGCTGCACCGTGCCCAGGTCTACCGCGAGATGTACGACCAGGCCCGCGAGCGCGGCCGTCATCGCGAACCCAATCTGTTCCGCAGCCTCGTCGGCACCAGCCGGGCGATCCAACACGTGCGCCAGATGATGCAGCAAGTGGCCGACACCGACGCCAGCGTGCTGATCCTCGGCGAGTCCGGTACCGGCAAGGAAGTGGTTGCGCGTAACCTGCATTACCATTCCAAGCGTCGCGACGCGCCATTCGTGCCGGTCAACTGCGGGGCGATCCCGGCCGAGTTGTTGGAAAGCGAATTGTTCGGTCACGAGAAGGGCGCTTTCACCGGCGCCATCACCAGCCGTGCCGGCCGTTTCGAACTGGCCAACGGCGGTACGCTGTTCCTCGACGAAATCGGCGACATGCCGCTGCCGATGCAGGTCAAGCTGCTGCGCGTGCTGCAGGAGCGCACCTTCGAGCGCGTGGGCAGCAACAAGACCCAGAGCGTCGACGTGCGCATCATTGCCGCGACCCACAAGAATCTCGAAAGCATGATCGAGATCGGCACCTTCCGCGAAGACCTCTACTATCGCCTGAACGTGTTCCCGATCGAGATGGCGCCGCTGCGTGAGCGCGTCGAAGACATCCCGCTGCTGATGAACGAACTGATCTCGCGCATGGAACACGAAAAGCGCGGCTCGATCCGTTTCAACTCGGCGGCGATCATGTCGCTGTGCCGTCACGGCTGGCCGGGCAACGTCCGCGAACTGGCCAACCTGGTCGAGCGCATGGCGATCATGCACCCGTACGGGGTGATCGGCGTGGTCGAGTTGCCGAAGAAATTCCGCTACGTCGATGACGAAGACGAGCAGATGGTCGACAGCCTGCGCAGCGATCTCGAAGAGCGCGTGGCGATCAATGGCCATACGCCGGACTTCAGCGCCAACGCCCTGTTGCCGCCGGAAGGCCTGGACTTGAAAGACTACCTCGGTGGGCTGGAGCAGGGCCTGATTCAGCAGGCGCTGGATGATGCCAATGGCATTGTGGCGCGTGCGGCCGAGCGTCTGCGTATCCGTCGTACCACCCTGGTCGAGAAGATGCGCAAGTACGGCATGAGTCGGCGTGATGGTGATGAACAGGCGGATGATTGACGCCTGTTTTTCAACTTCTTCATTTATAAGCAGTTTTTTTTAGGCACGGGTATTGCTACATCCCTCGCAACGTTCCGTTTAACTGACGGTCAGCCAAGCGAGAGAGCACAATGCCCCAAGCCGCCCAGATGTCATCTGCCTCCAGTCCCGAGGGGCAATCGTCCTCCGTAGAACAGGCAAGCCGACAGGGCCTTGAGCAGGCGTTCGCGCTGTTCAATCAGATGTCCAGCCAGTTGACCGACTCCTACAGCATGCTTGAAGCGCGGGTCACCGAGCTCAAGGGCGAGTTGGCCGTGGTCAGTGCCCAGCGCATGCAGGAGCTGGCGGAAAAAGAACGCCTGGCCAACCGCCTGCAAAACCTTCTGGACCTGTTGCCCGGTGGCGTTATCGTTATCGATAGCCACGGCATTGTGGTCGAGGCCAATCCGGCGGCCATCGAGTTGCTCGGGCTGCCGCTGGAAGGCGAATTGTGGCGCCAGGTGATTGCCCGCTGCTTCGCCCCGCGTGAAGACGACGGTCACGAAATTTCCCTGAAAAACGGTCGACGCCTGTCGATCGCTACCCGCTCGCTGGATGCCGAGCCGGGGCAATTGGTGCTGCTCAACGATTTGACGGAAACCCGTCACCTGCAAGATCAGCTGGCACGCCACGAGCGTCTGTCGTCGCTGGGGCGGATGGTTGCCTCGCTGGCACATCAGATCCGCACGCCATTGTCTGCGGCCTTGCTCTACGCCAGTCATTTGACTGAGCAGGAATTGCCGGTCGCCACCCAGCAGCGTTTTGCCGGTCGCCTCAAAGAGCGGCTGCATGAACTGGAACATCAAGTGCGCGACATGCTGGTATTCGCCCGTGGTGAATTGCCGTTGACCGATCGCCTCACCCCGCATGCACTGATGCAGTCGCTGCAAGCGGCCGCACTGACTCATGTGCAGGACCTGCCGATTCGCTGGCAGTGCGACAGTCACGTTGGCGAGTTGCTGTGCAATCGCGACACCTTGGTCGGGGCCTTGTTGAATCTGATCGAAAACGCCATCCAGGCCAGCACCGCCGAGGTGCGCCTGAAAGTGCATTGCTACGCCCGCGATAACACCTTGCGCCTGTGCGTCAGTGACAGTGGCAGCGGTATCGATCCCGTGGTGCTCGCCCGTCTGGGTGAGCCGTTTTTTACCACCAAGGTCACCGGTACCGGCCTCGGCCTGACCGTGGTCAAGGCTGTGGCCCGTGCGCATCAGGGAGAATTGCAACTGCGCTCACGTGTTGGGCGCGGTACGTGCGCGCAGGTGATCCTGCCGCTGTTTTCCGCTGTACAGGGAGCTGAGTGAAAGACATGGGCATCAAGGTTTTGCTGGTCGAGGATGACCGCTCGTTGCGCGAAGCGCTGGCCGATACGCTGCTGTTGGCCGGCCATGATTACCATGCAGTCGGCAGCGCTGAAGACGCGTTGACGGCCGTGGCGCGCGAGGCGTTCAGTCTGGTGGTCAGCGACGTCAACATGCCCGGTATGGACGGTCATCAATTGCTCGCTTTGCTGCGCGCCCGTCAGCCGCAATTGCCGGTGCTGCTGATGACCGCGCATGGCGCCGTCGAGCGTGCGGTCGATGCCATGCGCCAGGGGGCCGCGGACTATCTGGTCAAGCCGTTCGAGCCCAAGGCATTGCTCGATCTGGTTGCGCGGCATGCGTTGGGTTGCATCAGCGTCGGCGAATCCGAGGGGCCGATCGCCGTCGAGCCGGCCAGTGCGCAATTGCTCGATTTGGCCGCCCGCGTGGCGCGCAGTGATTCCACGGTGTTGATCTCCGGTGAGTCCGGCACCGGTAAAGAAGTGCTGGCGCGCTACATCCATCAGCAATCCCATCGCGCCAATCAGCCGTTTATTGCGATCAACTGTGCGGCGATCCCCGACAACATGCTCGAAGCGACATTATTTGGTCACGAGAAGGGCTCGTTCACCGGTGCCATCGCGGCGCAGGCCGGCAAGTTCGAACAGGCCGACGGCGGCACCATTTTGCTCGACGAAATTTCCGAGATGCCTTTGGGCCTGCAAGCCAAGCTGTTGCGCGTGTTGCAGGAGCGTGAGGTCGAGCGGGTCGGCGCGCGCAAACCGATCAATCTGGATATTCGTGTGGTCGCCACCACCAACCGCGATCTGGCGGGCGAAGTGGCGGCGGGGCGCTTCCGTGAAGATCTTTTTTACCGTCTGTCGGTTTTCCCCCTCGCTTGGCGTCCACTTCGCGAGCGCACTGCCGATATCTTGCCGCTGGCTGAGCGCTTGCTCGCCAAACACGTCAATAAAATGAAGCATGCGGCGGTAAAACTGTCGCCAGCGGCGCAAGCCTGTCTGACCGGATACGCGTGGCCAGGCAATGTGCGCGAGCTGGATAACGCCATTCAGCGGGCGCTGATCCTGCAGCAGGGCGGGTTGATTCAGCCGCAGGATTTCTGTCTCGCCGGGCCGGTGACGTTTGCCGCTTTGCCAGTGGCAGTGCCGGCGCCTGCGCTGATTCGTGAAGTCGACATCGAGGCGGATTCCGCCGGCGCACTGGGCGATGACCTGCGTCGTCGGGAGTTTCAGATGATCATCGACACCCTGCGCACTGAGCGCGGGCGTCGCAAGGAGGCGGCGGAAAAGCTTGGCATCAGCCCGCGCACCTTGCGCTACAAACTGGCGCAAATGCGCGATGCCGGGATGGACGTCGAAGGCTATCTGTTCGCCACCTGATCCACGCTGCAAGGATTTCAAAACGCTTTTCTGAAAGGGTCGTGCCTGAGCTGGCACCCTTGTTGCTAACACCTGTGTACCCGCCGAGTGAGTGTCAAAAAATTGCGGGCCGCCCAAGAGAGTAGACCATGAGCCAAGGTATTGAATTTAATCGGTTGATGATGGACATGAAATCCATGCAAATGGATGCCATGTCTGCGCCGAAATCGACTGCAGCTGTCCCTGAACTGGCGGGCAGCAGCTTTTCCGACATGCTCGGTCAGGCCATCAACAAAGTCAGCGATACCCAGCAGGCGTCGACCCAATTGGCCAACGCCTTTGAAATCGGCAAGAGCGGCGTCGATCTGACGGACGTGATGATTTCTTCGCAGAAAGCCAGCGTGTCGTTCCAGGCTCTGACCCAGGTGCGCAACAAACTGGTTCAGGCTTATCAAGACATCATGCAGATGCCGGTATAAGGACGAGATTGAGTCATGGCAGAAGCAGTCGCCGATAACGTTCCGGCCAAGGCCACCCCGATAGACGGCAAACCGCCGCTGTTCGGCCTGTCCTTCCTGGAAAACCTCTCCGAGATGACCATGCTGCGTCAGGTGGGCCTGTTGGTCGGCCTGGCTGCGAGCGTGGCGATTGGCTTTGCCGTGGTGCTGTGGTCGCAGCAGCCGGATTACCGTCCGTTGTACGGCAGCCTTGCCGGCATGGACGCCAAACAGGTCATGGACACCCTGGCCTCGGCCGACATCCCGTACACCGTTGAACCGAACTCCGGCGCCTTGCTGGTCAAGGCCGATGATCTGTCTCGCGCGCGCCTCAAGCTCGCGGCCGCTGGTGTCACTCCCAGCGATGGCAACATCGGTTTTGAAATCCTCGACAAGGAACAGGGGCTGGGCACCAGCCAGTTCATGGAAGCGACCCGTTACCGTCGCGGTCTCGAAGGCGAACTGGCGCGGACCATCTCCAGCCTGAACAACGTGAAGGGTGCCCGCGTGCATCTGGCGATTCCGAAGAGTTCGGTGTTTGTGCGTGATGAACGCAAGCCAAGCGCTTCGGTGCTGGTCGAACTGTACAGCGGTCGTTCGCTGGAGCCGGGCCAGGTCGTTGCGATTATCAACCTGGTGGCAACCTCCGTTCCCGAGTTGAGCAAATCGCAGATCACCGTCGTCGACCAGAAGGGCAACCTGCTCTCTGATCAGGCGGAAAACTCCGAAATGACCATGGCCGGCAAGCAGTTCGATTACAGCCGTCGCATGGAAAGCATGCTCACCCAGCGCGTGCACAACATTCTGCAGCCGGTACTGGGCAACGATCGCTACAAGGCTGAAGTGTCGGCCGATGTCGATTTCAGTGCCGTCGAGTCGACCGCCGAGCAGTTCAACCCGGATCAACCGGCGTTGCGCAGCGAGCAGTCGGTCAACGAACAACGCACCGCCAGCAATGGCCCGCAAGGTGTGCCGGGTGCCCTGAGCAACCAGCCGCCATCGCCAGCCTCGGCGCCGCAAACCACCGGTGGCGCAGCTGCGCCGGCGAGCATGGTGCAGCCAGGTCAGCCATTGGTTGACGCCAACGGCCAGCAGATCATGGACCCGGCCACCGGCCAGCCAATGCTCGCGCCGTACCCGGCAGACAAGCGTTCACAATCGACCAAGAACTTCGAACTCGACCGTTCGATCAGCCACACCAAACAGCAGCAGGGTCGCCTGAATCGTCTGTCGGTGTCGGTTGTTGTCGACGATCAGGTCAAGGTCAACGCGGCCAACGGCGAAACCACCCGTGCGCCGTGGAGCGCCGACGAATTGGCGCGCTTCACGCGCCTGGTGCAGGACGCCGTCGGTTTCGACGCCAGCCGTGGTGACAGCGTCAGCGTGATCAACATGCCGTTCTCCGCCGAGCGCGGTGAGGTGATCGCCGATATTCCGTTCTACTCCCAGCCATGGTTCTGGGACATCGTCAAACAAGTGCTGGGTGTGTTGTTCATCCTCGTGCTGGTGTTTGGTGTGCTGCGTCCGGTGCTCAACAACATCACCGGCGGTGGCAAAGGCAAGGAGCTGGCCGGTCTTGGCGGCGACGTGGAACTCGGTGGCATGGGCGGCCTGGACGGCGAACTTTCCAACGACCGCGTAAGCCTCGGTGGTCCTCAGAGCATTCTGTTGCCGAGCCCGAGCGAGGGTTATGACGCGCAGCTGAATGCAATCAAGAGTCTGGTGGCAGAAGACCCGGGTCGCGTGGCCCAGGTCGTGAAAGAGTGGATTAACGCAGATGAGTGATAACCGAGCCGCTGTCGCTAAACTGTCCCGGGTCGATAAAGCGGCGATTCTGCTGCTGTCCCTGGGCTCGACCGATGCTGCGCAAGTGTTGCGCCACATGGGCCCGAAAGAGGTTCAGCGTGTGGGTGTGGCGATGGCGCAGATGGGCAACGTCCATCGCGAGCAAGTCGAACAGGTCATGAGCGAGTTCGTCGACATCGTCGGCGACCAGACCAGCCTGGGCGTCGGTTCCGACGACTACGTGCGCAAAATGCTCACCCAGGCCCTGGGTGAAGACAAGGCCAACGGCCTGATCGACCGCATCCTGCTCGGTGGCAACACCAGTGGCCTCGACAGCCTGAAATGGATGGAGCCGCGCGCCGTTGCCGACGTGATCCGTTACGAACACCCGCAGATCCAGGCGATCGTGGTGGCGTACCTTGATCCGGATCAGGCCGGTGAAGTGCTCGGCAACTTCGACCACAAAGTGCGTCTGGACATCATCCTGCGCGTGTCGTCGTTGAACACCGTGCAACCGGCAGCACTGAAAGAACTCAACCAGATTCTCGAGAAGCAGTTCTCCGGCAACTCGAATGCCTCGCGCACCACCCTGGGTGGCATCAAGCGTGCGGCGGACATCATGAACTTCCTCGACAGCTCGATCGAAGGCCAGCTCATGGACTCAATCCGCGAAGTCGACGAAGACCTGTCCGGTCAGATCGAAGACCTCATGTTCGTGTTCAACAACCTCGCCGATGTCGACGACCGTGGCATTCAGGCGCTGTTGCGCGAAGTGTCTTCCGACGTGCTGGTGCTGGCCCTCAAGGGTTCGGACGAAGGCGTCAAAGAGAAGATCTTCAAGAACATGTCCAAGCGTGCCGCCGAACTGTTGCGCGACGACCTCGAAGCGAAGGGCCCGGTGCGCGTCAGCGACGTCGAAACCGCGCAGAAAGAAATCCTCACCATTGCCCGTCGTATGGCCGAAGCCGGCGAAATCGTACTCGGTGGCAAAGGTGGCGAGGAAATGATCTAAGCCCATGGACAAGCACGACGACGATGTGACGGATCTGATCCGTGCCCGCGATGTTCGCGGATTTGAATCCTGGGCGATGCCCAGCTTCGATCCGCCGAAACCTGAGCCGGAGCCTGAGCCGGAACCCGAGCCGCCGGAAATGGAAGAAGTGCCGCTGGACGAAGTCCAGCCACTGACCCTGGAAGAACTCGAAAGCATCCGTCAGGAGGCTTACAACGAGGGCTTCGCCATTGGCGAAAAAGAAGGTTTTCACAGCACCACGCTGAAAGTCCGTCAGGAAGCCGAAGTGGCCCTGGCAGCGAAAGTCGCCAGCCTTGAGCAACTGATGGGGCACCTGTTCGAGCCGATTGCCGAGCAAGACACGCAGATCGAAAAGTCGCTGGTCGACCTCGTGCAACACATCGCCAAACAGGTGATCAAGCGCGAACTGGCGATCGATTCGACGCAGATTGAGCAGGTCATGCGCGATGCGCTCAAGCTGTTGCCGCTGGGCGTGGAAAACGTGCGCCTGTACGTCAATCCGCAGGATTTCGCTCAGGTCAAAGCCCTGCGCGAGCGCCATGAAGAAACCTGGCGCATCGTCGAGGACGACACGCTGTTGCCCGGCGGTTGCCGGGTAGAAACCGAGCACAGCCGCATCGATGCCAGCATCGAGTCGCGCGTCAGTCAGGTCATGGCCAAGCTGTTCGATCAGTTGCACGAGCAGGCCTTGCACCCGGCCGCAGCGGACCTGAGCCTGGACATCCCCGAAGTCGCCAAGCCGGTCGTCGACGCTGACGAGCCGCTCGCGGACACCCCCGATGCGCCTTGAACGCACCAGCTTCGCCAAGCGCCTGAGCACCTATGCCGAGGCCACCGAGATTGCCGGTGCGCCGATCCTTGAAGGCCGCCTGCTGCGCATGGTCGGCCTGACGCTCGAAGCCGAAGGCCTGCGCGCTGCCATGGGCACCCGCTGCATGGTGATCAATGACGACAGCTACCACCCCTCCCAGGTGGAAGCGGAAGTCATGGGTTTCTCCGGCAATAAAGTCTTCTTGATGCCCGTCGGCAGCGTTGCCGGTATCGCCCCCGGCGCCCGCGTGGTGCCGCTGGCTGATGCCGGTCGGTTGCCGATGGGCATGAGCATGCTCGGTCGTGTGCTCGATGGCGCCGGTCGTGCGCTGGACGGCAAGGGCGGCATGAAAGCCGAAGACTGGGTGCCGATGGACGGCCCGACGATCAACCCGCTCAACCGTGACCCGATCAGCGTGCCGCTGGACGTCGGCATCCGTTGCATCAACGGTTTGTTGACGGTCGGTCGCGGCCAGCGTCTCGGTCTGTTCGCCGGTACCGGCGTCGGTAAATCCGTGCTGCTGGGCATGATGACCCGCTTTACCGAGGCCGACATCATCGTCGTTGGCCTGATCGGTGAGCGGGGTCGAGAAGTTAAAGAATTCATCGAGCACATCCTCGGTGAAGAAGGCCTCAAGCGCTCCGTGGTCGTCGCCTCGCCAGCGGACGATGCGCCACTGATGCGATTGCGTGCCGCGATGTATTGCACGCGCATCGCCGAGTATTTCCGCGACAAGGGCAAGAACGTCCTGTTGCTGATGGATTCGCTGACCCGTTTCGCTCAGGCCCAGCGGGAAATCGCCCTGGCCATCGGCGAGCCGCCGGCGACCAAGGGTTATCCGCCGTCGGTGTTCGCCAAGTTGCCGAAACTGGTGGAGCGCGCGGGCAACGCGGAGAAGGGCGGTGGTTCGATCACCGCGTTCTACACCGTACTGTCCGAAGGCGACGATCAGCAGGACCCGATTGCCGACTCGGCGCGCGGCGTACTCGACGGCCACATCGTGCTGTCGCGGCGTCTGGCTGAAGAAGGGCACTACCCGGCCATCGACATCGAGGCGTCGATCAGCCGGGTGATGCCGTCGGTGGTCGGCATCAAGCACATGAACCATGCGCAGATGTTCAAGCAATACTGGTCGCGTTATCAGCAGAGTCGCGACCTGATCAGCGTCGGCGCTTATGTGGCCGGTGGTGACCGCGAAACCGACACTGCGATCAGCTTGCAGCCGTCGATGTCGCTGTACTTGCGTCAGGGCTTGAACGACAACATCAACATGGGCGCCAGTGAAAATCACTTGGCCTCGATCTTCGCTCCGGCGCCCGGCGGTTAACCGGCCATGGCCCTGAGTCGAGCCGCGCGTCTGGTGCCGGTGGTGGACATGGCCGAGAAGGCCGAGAAAGCCGCCGTGCAACGCCTGGGGTATTTCCAGGGCCAGGTGAAAGTGGCCGAAAGCAAACTCGCCGACCTCAACGCCTTTCGTCTGGATTACTCGCAGCAATGGATCGTGCGCGGCAGCACCGGCGTGACCGGGCAATGGCTGCTCGGCTTCCAGGGCTTTTTGGCACAACTCGACACCGCCGTTGATCAGCAGCGCCAGAGCCTGGTCTGGCACCAGAACAATCTGGAAAAGGCGCGTGAGGCCTGGCAACAGGCGTTTGCCCGGGTCGAAGGGTTGCGCAAGCTGGTGCAGCGTTACCGCGACGAGGCGCAGCGGGCCGAGGACAAGCGTGAGCAGAAGCTGCTGGACGAGTTGTCCCAGCGCCTGCCTCGGCAGAATCCGTACTGAAGATCAACAGATCGCAGCCTTCGGCAGCTCCTGCAGGGGATCAGTGTAGGGGGTGCCGAAGGGTGCGATCTTTTGATCTTGCTTCCAACCTTGCCCCATCCCCTGCCAAGTGCTAAACCTTGTACACGTTCGTCAATGACAAGGAAGCCAGTCAATGTCAGTCGTTACAGATCTTTCTCCAGATGGTCAAAAACTGACTATCTCAGTCAAGGGGCGATTTGATTTCGGTCGTCACCAGGAGTTTCGCGAGTCCTACGAGCGTCTCGTTCAGAAACCCGAGTCCATCGTGGTCGACCTCAAAGAAGCCACCTACCTCGACAGCTCGGCCTTGGGCATGCTGCTCCTGCTGCGTGATCACGCCGGCGGCGACGAGTCCGACGTGCGGGTCGTCAACAGCAACTCCGACGTGCGCAAAATCCTCGCCATCTCCAATTTCGACAAACTCTTCGACATCAGTTGACCAGCATGCAGGCGCAAGAGCCGCTGACCATTCTGATCGCCGAAGACAGTGCCGCCGACCGCTTGCTGCTGTCGACCATCGTCCGCCGCCAGGGTCATCAAGTGCTGACGGCGGCCAACGGTGCCGAAGCGGTCGAGGTGTTCCGCCGTCAGCAGCCCAGCCTGGTGTTGATGGACGCCATGATGCCAGTGATGGACGGCTTCGAAGCGGCGCGGCAGATCAAGGCGCTGGCAGGGGAAACCCTCGTGCCGATTATCTTCCTGACCTCGTTGACGGAAAGCGAAGCGCTGGCGCGTTGCCTTGAGGCAGGTGGTGACGATTTTCTGGCGAAGCCCTACAACCAAGTGATTCTCGCCGCCAAAATCAAGGCGATGGATCGCTTGCGACGTCTGCAAGCTACCGTGCTGCAACAACGCGACCTGATTGCCAAACATCACGACTACCTTCTCAACGAACAGCGCGTCGCCAAAGCGGTGTTCGACAAGGTGGCGCATGCCGGCTGCCTGAGTGCGCCAAACATCCGATATCTGCAATCGCCCTACGCGCTGTTCAACGGCGACCTGTTGCTGGCGGCCTATACGCCAGCGGGCGACATGCACGTCATGCTCGGCGACTTCACCGGCCACGGTTTGCCGGCAGCGGTGGGCGCGATGCCCTTGGCCGAAGTCTTCTATGGCATGACCGCCAAGGGCTATGGCCTGGCCGAAACCCTGCGCGAAATGAACGCCAAGCTCAAACGCATCCTGCCCGTGGACATGTTCTGTTGCGCGACGCTGCTGTGCCTGAGTTTTCAGCGGCGCTCGGTGGAAGTGTGGAATGGCGGCATGCCTGACGGCTACTTGCACCGAATCGCCACGGGCGAGCGCGAACCGTTGGCGGCGCGCCATTTGCCGTTGGGCGTGCTCAGTCCACAGGCATTCGATGACCGCACTGAAGTGCATTCGATGGCGGTTGGCGATCGGGTTTTCGTGTTGTCCGACGGGGTCATTGATACCAGCGATGCCAACGATCAGTTGTTCGGTGTCGAGCGTCTGCAGCGAGTGTTCGCCGCCAACCGTGAGCCTGATCGGTTGTTCGAGGACATCGAGCAGGCGCTACGGGATTTTCGCGGTGAGGCGCGCGACGATGTGAGCATGGTCGAGGTCAGTTTGCTTGAGCTGGCACAGGTCAATCCGTCGGCGCCGGTGTATTCCGACAGCGGTCAATCCTGTCCGCTGGACTGGTCGGTGAGCTTCGAGTTTCGCGGGGCTACACTCAAGCGTTTCAATCCATTGCCATACCTGTTGCAGTTGCTGTTGGAGGTGCATGGTTTGCGCGGGCAGAGCGGCGCGTTGTACAGCGTGCTCGCCGAGCTCTACTCCAACGCGCTGGAGCATGGCGTGCTGGGTCTGGATTCCAGTCTCAAGCGCGATGCTGCCGGTTTTGCCCTTTATTATCAGCAGCGCAATCAGCGGCTCGATGCCTTGCAGGAGGGTTTTGTGCGCGTGCATCTGCAGGTGAGGCCTGTGAACAACGGCGGATGCCTGCTGATCCGGGTCGAAGACAGTGGCAAGGGCTTTGATGTGGCGCGGGTGATGGAGCGGCCATTGGACGACGTCCGTCTGTCGGGGCGCGGTGTCAGCCTGATCCGGCAATTGGGGCATAACGCCAGGTGGTCGGACGAAGGTCGTAGTGCTTGCGTGGAGTTTTTCTGGGAGGTTCAGGCATAATCCGCGCAATTCTTGATCAAGGAGTGAGCAAGTGACTGACCAACATGTGGATCGCGAGGCGCTGAGCGTACTGCGCGAAGTCATGGAGGACGGGTATCCGGAGTTGCTGGATACCTTTCTGACCGATTCCGAAAGTCGCTTGGTTGAGCTGCGCAAGACTGCGGACGCCAAGGTCTTGTCGGAGGTTGCCCATAGTTTCAAGGGCAGCGCCAGCAACATGGGCGCTGTGCGCCTGGCGGAACTCTGTCAGACGCTGGAGTCAGAAGCCAAAGATAAAAGCCCCTCGGAAATTGCCATGCTGGTGGCGGATATCAGCAATGAGTTTGCTGATGTGCGCCCTGTCTACGAAGACGAGCGACAGCACGCACTCGCGCATTGAACACGCCGCCCGGCGCTTTTCTCGGGTGTCGGGCAAAACTGGCCCGGCACTTGCATATATCTCCCTCAACTGTACCTACGATCCCAGTGCAGCGGAGACCGTGTTATGCCTGCGACCCCCAATATTCTTCTTCAGACCGCCGCCCAGGCCAAGGCGCAAGCAGCCTCTGCCAAATCGTCGGCATTGGCCGCAGACCCCGGCGACAAGGCCTCAAGCTTCGCAAAAGTGTTCGCCGATCAAGGGCCGAACAAGCCTGCCGCGAGCACTGACAATTCGCTGAAACCGGCGCGCGACAAGGTCGCTGACAACAGCGGCAAAAAAGACCTCGGCAAAGATCAGTCTGCCGCCGCGAACCCGGCGGTTGCCGATAGCGGCAAAGCGTTGCCTGCCGACAAACCGGTTGCCGCCGATGACAAGACTGCCAGCGACGACGACAGCGCCGACACCCCGCAGACGCCGGTAGCCGATACCGCGCCTGTCGACCCGGCGCTGGACCCGGCGTTGGCAGAAGTCGTGCAGCCCCTGGTGACTGCGCCTGTCGCGCAACCGCCAGTGGTTGAGACGCCGACACCGCCGAAAGTCGAAACACCGGCCGTGGCGGTATTGCCGGCGGTGGTCAAAGACCCGGCGGCCAGTACCGACAGCGATTTCGATCCTGAGGCCGACCCGCTTGATGCCTTGCCGGCCGTGCGCATGGCGATGGAGCAGGGCGGGCATATTTCCGCCGCCAGCCAGGCGCAACCGAAAGCCTCGCCAGCGCAGGCTCAGGCTGACGGCGAATTGACCACCGCACAGAACTTCGCTGCCGGCATGGCCAGCATGCTCGACGTGCAGGCCGACAAGGACAGCACCAGTCAGGGCGGCGAAAAAGCCTTCAGCGGGCTGATCGATGACGGTTTGAAAGACCTCAAGTCCGCCACCAGCGATACCCGTGTCGATGACTTCGCCAACCGTCTGGCGGCGCTGACGCAAGCGGCCACGCCAAAAACCGCCAACGCGGTGCCGGTGAACCAGCCAATCGCCATGCACCAGAGCGGCTGGACCGAAGAAGTGGTCAACCGCGTCATGTACCTGTCGAGCGCCAATCTGAAGGCGGCGGACATTCAGTTGCAACCGGCGGAGCTGGGGCGTCTGGATATTCGCGTGAACATGGTCCCGGACCAGCAGACCCAGGTGACGTTCATGAGTGCGCACCCGAGCGTGCGCGAAGCGCTCGACGGGCAGATGCATCGACTGCGTGAAATGTTCACCCAGCAGGGCATGGGCCAGGTCGACGTCAACGTGGCTGATCAGGGGCGTGGCTGGCAGGGGCAAGGTCAGGAACAGGCGCAGCAGGGCCAGAGTGGCCGCACCAGCGCCGCCGGTGGTCGTCTGGATTCGGCGGACGAAGAGTTGACGCCCGCAGCGGTGGCTGAGTCTGTTGCCCAGACCACTAGCGTCATCGGCACCAGCGCGGTTGACTATTACGCCTGACGGCATGGCAACACAAAAAGATCGCAGCCTTCGGCAGCTCCTACAGGGTGTACATCGCCAAATGTAGATGCTGCCGGAGGCTGCGATCTTTTGCTTTGACACTTCTGGCATAACACTTGCTCTTGCCTTGCCGTGCGACTGTGAAAACCCGATTAGTGACGGATTATTGGCATGGCGAAGAGCGATACAGCAGCAGTGAAAGACCCCGCAACCAAAGGCAAACTCAAGCTGATCATTGTGATCGTGCTGGCGTTGCTGTTGGCCATTGGTGCTTCCGTGGGGGCGACCTGGTTCTTCATGCACAGCGCCCAGAGCAAGCCTGCCGAGGCCGCCGATGCTGCGCCGGTCGGCAAGCAGCCCGCGATCTTCGAGCCCATGGCCCCGGCGTTCGTGGCCAACTACAACCAGAACGGCCGTCAGCGCTACATGCAGGTGAGCATCACCATGCTGGGCCGCAATCAGGCTGATCTGGAAGCGCTCAAAGTGCACATGCCAGTGATCCGCAATAACCTGGTGATGCTCTTCTCCGGTCAGGATTTCGCCACCTTGGCGACGCCGGTCGGGCAAGAGATGTTGCGCCAGAAGGCCACAGCCAGCGTCCAGGAAGTGGCGCAGAAAGAGCTGGGCAAAGTGGTGATCGAACAGTTGCTTTTCACTAATTTCGTACTGCAGTAGGAACACGACATGGCCGTGCAGGATCTGCTGTCCCAGGATGAAATCGATGCGCTGTTGCATGGCGTCGACGATGGTCTGGTACAGACCGATAACGCTGCCGAACCCGGCAGTGTCAAAAGCTACGACCTGACCAGCCAGGATCGCATCGTCCGCGGACGCATGCCGACTCTGGAAATGATCAACGAGCGTTTTGCCCGATACACCCGCATCAGCATGTTCAACATGCTGCGCCGCTCGGCGGACGTTGCCGTCGGTGGCGTCCAGGTGATGAAGTTCGGCGAATACGTGCACTCGCTGTACGTGCCGACCAGCCTCAACCTGGTCAAGATCAAACCGTTGCGCGGCACTGCGCTGTTCATCCTCGACGCCAAACTGGTGTTCAAGCTGGTGGACAACTTCTTCGGCGGCGACGGCCGTCACGCGAAGATCGAAGGGCGTGAATTCACCCCGACCGAACTGCGTGTGGTGCGCATGGTGCTGGAGCAGGCTTTCATCGATTTGAAAGAAGCCTGGCAAGCGATCATGGAAGTCAATTTCGAGTACATCAACTCGGAAGTGAACCCGGCGATGGCCAACATCGTCGGCCCGAGCGAGGCCATCGTGGTGTCGACTTTCCACATCGAACTCGACGGCGGTGGCGGCGATCTCCACGTGACCATGCCGTATTCGATGATCGAGCCGGTGCGTGAAATGCTCGACGCCGGTTTCCAGTCGGACCTCGACGATCAGGACGAACGCTGGGTCAACGCCCTGCGCCAGGACGTGCTCGACGTCGACGTGCCGATCGGTGCCACCGTGGCGCGTCGCCAGTTGAAACTGCGCGACATCCTGCACATGCAGCCGGGGGACGTGATCCCGGTCGAGATGCCGGAAGACATGATCATGCGCGCCAACGGCGTGCCGGCCTTCAAGGTCAAGATGGGCTCGCACAAAGGCAACCTCGCGTTGCAAGTGATCGAGCCGATCGAGCGTCGCTGAAGCGGCGCCACACCCCCTTTTGCATTAACTGAATTGTTGCCCGCCGAGGACACATGATGAACGACGATATGAACGCCCAGGACGATCAGGCACTGGCCGATGAATGGGCTGCTGCCCTGGAAGAAACCGGTGATGGTCAAGCTGACATCGACGCACTGCTGGCGGCTGACGCCTCGAGCGGCTCGCGTCTGCCGATGGAAGAGTTCGGCAGCGTGCCGAAGAACAACGATCCGGTCACCCTGGACGGTCCGAACCTGGACGTGATCCTCGACATCCCGGTGTCGATCTCGATGGAAGTCGGCAGCACCGACATCAACATCCGCAACCTGCTGCAACTCAACCAGGGTTCGGTGATCGAGCTGGACCGTCTGGCCGGTGAACCGCTGGACGTGCTGGTCAACGGCACACTGATCGCGCACGGCGAAGTGGTGGTGGTCAACGAAAAGTTCGGCATCCGCCTGACTGACGTGATCAGCCCAAGCGAACGCATCAAGAAGCTGCGCTGAGTGAAACGGTTTCTGTGGGCACTGCTGGCCTTGCCGTTGAGCGCGCTGGCCGCTGATCCAGTCGTCAACAACGCTGCGGGTGCCGCATCCACCGTTGCCGCGCCCGTGGTCAGCAGTGGCGTGGCCGGGCAATTGACGCAATTGGTGTTCGGTCTGCTGCTGGTGCTCGGCCTGATCTTCTTCCTCGCCTGGCTGTTGCGCCGGGTGCAGCAGGCAGGTCCGGCGGGCAAGGGCCAGGTGATCGAGTTGATCGGTTCGCGCGCGCTCGGCCCGCGTGACCGCTTGATGCTGGTACAGGTCGGCAACGAGCAGATTCTGCTCGGCTTGAGCCCTGGCACCATCACCGCGTTGCATGTACTCAAGGAACCGGTGCCGGTCCCCGCGACCAGCGAGAAAGCCACCCCGGAGTTTGCTCAGCATCTGTTGAAGATGCTCGGCAAGGATCAGAAGGATAAGAAGTAATGGGTGCGCTACGCATCGTCTTGACGCTGGCCCTGTTGCTGGCCGCGCCGCTGGCGTTCGCCGCCGATCCGTTGTCGATCCCGGCGATCACGCTGGGCACCAACGCCGACGGCGCGCAGGAATACTCGGTCAGCCTGCAGATTCTGCTGATCATGACTGCGCTGAGCTTCATCCCGGCGTTCGTCATGCTGATGACCAGTTTCACCCGGATCATCATCGTCTTCTCGATCCTGCGTCAGGCCCTCGGTCTGCAGCAGACGCCGTCGAACCAGATCCTCACCGGCATGGCGTTGTTCCTGACCATGTTCATCATGGCGCCGGTGTTCGATCGGGTGAACAACGATGCGTTGCAGCCGTACCTGGCGGAAAAACTCACCGCGCAGCAAGCGGTGGAAAAGGCCCAGGTGCCGATCAAGGATTTCATGCTCGCGCAAACCCGCAGCAGTGATCTGGAACTGTTCATGCGCCTGTCCAAGCGTACGGACATTGCCACGCCGGATCAGGCGCCGCTGACGATTCTGGTCCCGGCGTTCGTCACGTCCGAGCTGAAAACCGCGTTCCAGATCGGCTTCATGATCTTCATTCCGTTCCTGATCATCGACCTCGTGGTGGCGAGTGTGCTGATGGCGATGGGTATGATGATGCTCTCGCCGCTGATCATTTCGCTGCCGTTCAAAATCATGCTGTTCGTGCTGGTGGATGGCTGGGCGCTGATTATCGGCACGCTGGCGAGTAGCTTCGGCGGTGTCTCGCCATGACCCCGGAAGTTGCGGTCGACATCTTCCGTGAAGCGTTGTGGCTGACCACCATGATGGTCGCGGTGCTGGTGATTCCAAGTCTGCTGGTCGGCCTGCTGGTGGCGATGTTTCAGGCCGCGACGCAGATCAACGAACAGACCCTGAGCTTCCTCCCGCGTCTGCTGGTGATGCTGGTGACCCTGATTGTCGCCGGCCCGTGGCTGGTGCAGACCTTCATGGAATACATCATCCAGCTCTACCACAACATCCCGATGGTCATCGGCTAAGCCATGCAATCGCTGCTGCAGTTGACCGACACCCAGATCAGTACCTGGGTGGCGACGTTCATGTTGCCGTTGTTTCGCATCGGCGCGGTGTTGATGGTCATGCCGGTGTTCGGCACGACGCTGGTGCCGAAACGCATTCGCCTGTATTTCGCCCTGGCCATCACCGTGGTGATTTCGCCGAACCTGCCACCGATGCCGCCGGTCAATGCGCTCGACCTCAGCGGCTTGCTGCTGATCGCCGAGCAGATTCTGATTGGCGCGATTCTCGGGTTTTCCCTGCAGTTGTTCTTCCAGGCCTTTGTGGTGGCCGGGCAAATTGTCGCGATCCAGATGGGCATGGGTTTCGCCTCGATGGTTGACCCCACCAACGGCGTGTCCGTGGCGGTGATCGGGCAATTCTTTACCATGCTGGTGACGTTGCTGTTCCTGTCGATGAACGGCCATCTGGTGGTTTTCGAAGTCCTCACTGAAAGCTTCACCACGTTGCCGGTCGGCAGCGGTTTGATGACCGCGCACTACTGGGAACTGGCCGGCAAACTTGGCTGGGTGCTGGGTGCCGCACTGTTGCTGGTGTTGCCGGCGATCACCGCGCTGCTGGTGGTCAACATCGCGTTCGGCGTGATGACCCGGGCCGCGCCGCAACTGAACATTTTCTCCATCGGTTTCCCGCTGACCCTGGTGCTTGGCCTGTTTATCGTCTGGGTCGGTCTGGCGGACATCCTCAATCAGTATCAACCGCTGGCCGCTGAGGCCTTGCAGTTTTTACGCGAACTGGCACGGGCACGCTGAGTCATGGCTGAGAGCGAAAGCGGTCAGGACAAAACAGAAGACCCCACGGAGAAACGTAAAAAGGACTCCCGTGAGAAGGGTGAGATTGCCCGTTCCAAAGAGCTCAACACCCTCGCGGTGATGCTCGCCGGCGCCGGCGGCCTGCTGATCTTTGGCGGCATGCTCGCGCAGGACCTGATGGAACTGATGCGCATGAACTTCACGCTGACGCGCGAAGTGATCATGGACGAGCGCTCCATGGGGACGTTTTTGCTCAACTCGGGGAAGATCGCGCTGGTGGCGATTCAGCCGGTCATGATCACCCTGTTGCTGGCGGCGTTGCTCGGCCCGATCGCGTTGGGTGGCTGGTTGTTTGCCGCCGGTTCCATGGCGCCGAAGTTCAGCCGGATGAACCCCGGCGCCGGCCTCAAGCGCATGTTTTCGATGAAGGCGATTGTCGAGCTGCTCAAGGCGCTGGCGAAGTTTTTCATCGTGCTGGCGGTGGCGTTGGTGGTGTTGTCTTCGGACGTCGACGACTTGCTGCGCATCGCGCATGAGCCGCTGGATCAGGCGATCATTCACAGCGTCTTGCTGGTCGGCTGGAGTACGTTGTGGATGGCCTGCGGGTTGATCCTGATCGCTGCAGTGGACGTGCCGGTGCAGATTTGGGAGAGCATGAAAAAGCTCAAGATGACCAAGCAGGAAGTGCGCGACGAGCACAAGGATCAAGAGGGCAAGCCGGAGGTCAAACAGCGCATTCGTCAACTGCAGCGCGAGATGTCGCAGCGGCGAATGATGGCGGCGGTGCCCGACGCCGACGTGGTCATCACCAACCCGACGCACTACGCCGTGGCGCTCAAATACGACGCCGAAAAGGGCGGTGCGCCGCTGCTGTTGGCCAAGGGTAATGACTTCCTTGCGCTGAAAATTCGCGAAATCGCCGTGGCCAACAACGTCATGCTCTTGGAGTCGCCGGCCTTGGCGCGGTCGATCTACTACTCCACCGAGCTGGATGAAGAAATTCCGGGTGGCCTGTATCTGGCGGTTGCCCAGGTGTTGGCCTACGTCTACCAGATCCGCCAGTACCGCGCCGGCAAGGGCAAGCGTCCGGACCCGCTTAAGGACGACCTGCCGATTCCGCCGGACCTGCGTCGCGACTCCTGATTCGCATCAACATCAAAAGATCGCAGCCTTCGGCAGCTCCTACATGGATCGCATTCCACCGGTAGGAGCTGCCGAAGGCTGCGATCTGTGCTCGACCTAATTCGGCAGTTCGAGATTATCCAGCGCCCGATTCACCGCCAGTTCCCCGAGCATGATCAGTTGCGCAATGCCCAGTAGCGTCCTGCGTTGTGATGCAGGTATGAGGTTGGCGAAGTCGTTGGCGATGGTTCTGGCTGAGGCGAGTGTTTCGCAGGCGTTGGCCAGCAGCTCCTCGCTTTTGATGTCCGAAACGACGGCGTACATCGTGCTGGGTTTGCGTGGCGGTCGGGTGCTGCCGGGGCAGAGGTAGTGATCGAGGGCGCGGTCGGCGGCTTCGTGGAGTTTTTTTGAATCGAGGGATTCGTAGGGGGAGGTGGGGTCGGTTTCTGGCGGGTTTGGTGTTGGTTTTATCATCGGTGAAGCCTCTAGAGTAGTGAAGCTGCCACCGTTCGCTGCTAACGAAGGAGGTGGCGGCTGTACGCGGGTTAGCAGACCAGGACTCTAGAACCCGGCGCACCGAAGTGCCCCACGCAAAGCCGCCATTACGGCAACAGGCTTTGTGCGTCTAGAGAAAAACCCGGGCTGCTAAACCCGATCACTGAATGATCAGCGACCGACCCACAATAGAACCCGCCCCCAAGGCGCACAAGCCGGCGGATTCTGGCGTAGCTGTAGGCAAAGGCGCAAGGATGTGTAGCCTGCGAGACGTGTCATGAGGTGTCTTTTAAACACCTGAGTTTAAAAGTCGACTTTTGCTGACTTCACTGGCCCTTCCCGAGCAGGCTCACCTCCTGATTTGGAATGCGATCCCCTGTAGGAGTGAGCCTGCTCGCGATAGCGGTCTGTCTGGTTTGAATGTATTGACTGGAAAATCCTCATCGCGAGCAGGCTCACTCCTACATTGTTCGCGTTCAGCTCCCTCTCTGTTTCAATCAATCGCAAAAGTTGGAAGGCTTCTTGCAATAGCCGCCGTGCGCCTGCGTTGGGCGTCAAAAGTTTGCTTTAAAGGAACGGGGAAAACCGGTGGATCGCTCTCAGTTATTCAACACAGCACGCACAAACGTTGCCGATTTAAGTCGGGGCAATCTGGGCGTGCCGTTGCTGTTGCTGGTGATGCTGGCGATGATGATGTTGCCGGTGCCGCCGTTCCTGCTGGACGTGTTCTTTACCTTCAACATCGCCCTGTCGATCGTCGTCCTGCTGGTCTGCGTCTACGCGCTGCGGCCACTGGATTTCGCGGTGTTCCCGACCATTCTGCTGGTCGCGACCCTGTTGCGGCTGGCGTTGAACGTGGCCTCTACACGGGTGGTCATGCTCCACGGTCAGGACGGCCACGCCGCTGCCGGTAAGGTGATTCAGGCCTTCGGTGAGGTGGTGATCGGCGGTAACTACGTGGTCGGTATCGTGGTGTTTGCGATCCTGATGATCATCAACTTCGTCGTGGTGACCAAGGGTGCCGGGCGGATTTCCGAGGTGAGCGCGCGCTTCACCCTCGATGCGATGCCCGGCAAACAAATGGCGATCGACGCCGACCTCAACGCCGGTCTGATCGACCAGAACCAGGCCAAGTTGCGCCGTCAGGAAGTCGCCCAAGAGGCCGAGTTCTACGGTTCGATGGACGGTGCCAGCAAGTTCGTCCGTGGTGACGCCATTGCCGGCCTGCTGATTCTGTTCATCAACCTCATCGGCGGCATGGCCGTCGGTATCTTCCAGCACAACATGAGCTTCGGCGACGCCGGTCGGGTTTACGCCTTGCTGACCATCGGTGACGGTTTAGTGGCGCAATTGCCATCACTGTTGTTATCGACAGCTGCCGCGATCATGGTGACCCGTGCTTCCGGCTCGGAAGACATGGGCAAACAGATCAATCGCCAGATGTTCGCCTCGCCGAAAGCGCTGGCGGTGGCGGCCGGTCTGATGGCGGTCATGGGCCTGGTGCCGGGCATGCCGCACTTCTCGTTCCTGAGCATGGCTGCGCTGGCTGCCGGTGGCGCCTATCTGTTCTGGAAGAAGCAAAACATCGTCAAGGTGCAGGCCCTGCAAGAGGTCAAGCGTCAACAAGAGCTGCTGCCGTCGCCGGCCCGCGCCATGGAAACCAAGGAACTGGGCTGGGATGACGTGACCCCGATCGACATGATCGGCCTGGAAGTCGGTTATCGCCTGATCCCGCTGGTGGACCGCAATCAGGGTGGGCAACTGCTCGCGCGGATCAAGGGCGTGCGCAAAAAGCTCTCGCAGGATCTGGGCTTCCTGATGCCGACCGTACACATCCGCGACAACCTCGACCTGGCACCGAGCGCCTATCGCCTGACCCTGATGGGCGTGATCCTCGCCGAAGCCGAGATTTACCCGGATCGCGAACTGGCGATCAACCCCGGCCAGGTCTACGGCACGCTCAACGGGATCAACGCCAAAGATCCGGCTTTCGGCCTGGAAGCGGTGTGGATCGAAATCAGCCAGCGTGCGCAGGCGCAATCGCTCGGTTACACCGTGGTCGATGCCAGCACCGTGGTTGCGACGCACTTGAACCAGATTCTGTACAAGCACTCCAGTGAGCTGATCGGCCACGAAGAAGTGCAGCAACTCATGCAATTGCTGGCCAAAAGCTCGCCAAAACTGGCTGAAGAGCTGGTGCCGGGTGTGGTCTCGCTGTCGCAACTGCTCAAAGTGCTGCAAGCGCTGCTGGCCGAGCACGTGCCGGTGCGCGACATTCGCAGCATCGCCGAAGCCATCGCCAACAACGCTGCCAAGAGTCAAGATACCGCCGCGTTGGTCGCTGCTGTGCGGGTCGGCGTATCGCGCGCCATCGTCCAAAGCATTGTAGGCACTGAGTCCGAGCTGCCTGTGATCACCTTGGAACCAAGGTTGGAACAAATATTGCTCAATAGTCTGCAGAAGGCAGGACAAGGCTCGGAAGAGGGCGTTCTGCTGGAGCCAAGCATGGCCGAGAAGCTGCAGCGTTCGCTCATCGAAGCGGCGCAGCGTCAGGAAATGCAAGGTCAGCCGGTGATCCTGTTGGTAGCAGGCCCGGTGCGCGCGATGCTCTCGCGCTTTGGCCGCCTCGCAGTCCCTGGACTGCACGTGCTGGCCTACCAGGAAATACCGGACAACAAGCAAGTGACCATCGTTGCGACAGTAGGGCCCAACGGCTGAGGTAGTGGTTTATGCAAGTTAAGCGTTTCTTTGCCGCCGATATGCGTCAGGCCATGAAGCTGGTTCGTGATGAGCTGGGCGCTGATGCCGCCATCATTGGCAATCGTCGCATTGCCGGCGGTGTCGAGCTGACGGCGGCACTGGATTACAAATTGTCGGCGCTGGCACCACGGGTTCCGAACATGGAACTCGAAGACGAGCTGCGCAAGACCCAGTCGCGCATCGTCACCGCCCAGGCCGAGTTGAGCCTGCGTGGCGAAGCCGACGGCAACAGCAATCGGCAGATCTTCGCCGGTCTGCCGTTGACCGCTGGGCTGCCGCTGACCGCCGCTGAGCCGCTGAGCGAGCCGACTTACGCCGCTCCGGCGCGTCCAGCCCCGGCGCCTGCGCAGTCCTCCGGCGGCGTCGATCCACGCGCACTGGATTCGATGCGTTTTGAATTGAACAGCCTGCGCGAGCTGATGGAAGTTCAGCTCGGCACCCTGGCCTGGAATCAGTTGCAGGGCAGCCGTCCGGCGCAAGCCAACCTGTATCGTCGTCTGCAACGCATCGGTCTGTCCGGGCCGTTGTCGCGCGATCTGCTGGCGATGATCACCGATATTGAAGAGCCGCGTCAGGCCTGGCGCATGTTGCTCGCGCACCTGGCGCGGATGATTGCCGTACCGGAAGTCGAGCCGCTGGAAGAGGGCGGGGTGATCGCCATGGTCGGCCCTGCCGGCATGGGCAAGACCACCACGCTGGCCAAGCTCGCCGCGCGTTACGTGCTCAAGTACGGCGCGCAGAATGTCGCGCTGGTGAGCATGGACAGTTTCCGCATCGGTGCCCAGGAACAACTGAAGACCCTGGGGCGCATTCTCAATGTGCCGGTGACTCACGTCGATCCGGGCCAATCGCTGGTGCAAGCGCTGGATCCACTGCTGCGCAAACGCGTGGTGCTGATCGATACTGCCGGCCTGCAAGCCAGCGATCCGGCCCTGCGCATGCAGCTCGAAAGTCTGGCCGGTCGAGGCATTCGTTCAAAAAATTATCTGGTCTTGGCAACCACCAGCCAGAAACAGGTTCTAACCGCCGCTTATCACAGTTACAAGCGTTGCGGGCTTGCCGGGTGCATCCTGACTAAACTGGATGAAACGGCCAGCCTTGGCGAAGTGTTGAGCCTGGCGATCAGTCATGAATTGCCGGTCGCGTACCTGACCGATGGCCCACGGATTCCGGATGATCTGCATCTGCCGCGCCGTCATCAACTGGTCAGCCGCGCCGTCAGCGTGCAAATGCAGGAAGAACCCAGCGAAGAAGCCATGGCCGACATGTTCGCTGATATCTATCACAGCCCCACCAAGCAGGTAGGCTGAGGTATTCATGAACAGTTTTTGTACCTACATCGATGGTCTGCCATGCATTGTTCCGGTTGTGAACGCGCAGCCAGTAATGTGGCCTCCGTCTATGCAAGACAAGGTAAAGAAATAACATGGGCAGCATGCATCCCGTACAGGTGATCGCGGTGACCGGCGGCAAAGGTGGCGTCGGCAAGACTAACGTGTCAGTGAACTTGTCCCTGGCGCTGGCAGAGCTTGGCCGTCGGGTCATGTTGCTGGACGCCGACCTGGGTCTGGCGAACGTCGACGTTCTGCTGGGGCTCACGCCCAAACGCACGCTGGCTGACGTTATCGAAGGCCGCTGTGAGCTGCGCGACGTTCTGTTGCAAGGCCCCGGCGGGATTCGCATCGTGCCGGCCGCGTCCGGCACCCAGAGCATGGTCCACCTGAGCCCGGCACAACACGCTGGCCTGATTCAGGCGTTCAGCGACATCGGCGACAATCTCGACGTACTGGTGATCGACACCGCTGCGGGTATTGGTGACTCGGTAGTCAGTTTTGTTCGCGCAGCCCAGGAAGTGTTGCTGGTGGTGTGCGACGAGCCGACCTCGATCACCGACGCCTACGCGCTGATCAAACTGCTCAACCGCGATTACGGCATGAACCGCTTCCGCGTATTGGCCAACATGGCGCAGAGCCCGCAAGAAGGCCGCAACCTGTTCGCCAAGTTGACCAAGGTCACGGATCGCTTCCTTGACGTCGCTCTACAATACGTCGGCGCCGTGCCTTACGACGAAAGCGTGCGTAAGGCCGTGCAGAAACAGCGTGCCGTCTATGAAGCCTTCCCGCGTTCCAAGTGCGCGCTGGCGTTCAAGGCGATCGCGCAGAAGGTCGATACCTGGCCGCTGCCCGCCAACCCGCGTGGCCACCTTGAATTTTTCGTCGAGCGCCTCGTGCAGCAAACGGCAGGGCCAGTGCTATGACCGCCAGCGGTATGAATTACTACAAGAAGTCGGCACGTGATGCGCAGTACGAGTTGATCGAGCGTTACGCGCCACTGGTAAAGCGCATTGCCTATCACTTGCTGGCACGGTTGCCGGCGAGTGTGCAGGTCGAAGACCTGATCCAGGCCGGGATGATCGGCCTGCTTGAAGTCTCGACCAAATATGACGCCAGCAAAGGCGCCAGTTTCGAAACGTACGCGGGCATCCGAATCCGCGGCGCAATGCTCGACGAAGTGCGCAAGGGGGACTGGGCGCCACGCTCGGTTCACCGCAATACCCGTATGGTCAGCGACGCAATTCGCTCAATTGAAGCTAAAACCGGCCGTGACGCTAAAGATCACGAGGTTGCAGCCGAACTCCAATTGAGTCTCGACGATTACTACGGGATTTTGAATGACACCTTGGGCAGCCGCCTCTTCAGTTTCGACGACCTGCTGCAGGACGGCGAACACGAAGGGCTGCACGAGGATGGCGCGAGTGCTCATCTTGAGCCGTCACGCGATCTGGAAGATGAACGCTTCCAGGCGGCGCTGGCGGACGCGATTGCCAATTTGCCGGAGCGTGAGCGACTGGTGTTGGCGCTGTACTACGACGAAGAGCTGAACCTCAAGGAGATCGGTGAAGTCCTTGGCGTCAGTGAATCGCGGGTCAGCCAGTTACACAGCCAGTGCGCGGCCCGCTTGCGGGGGCGTTTGGGGGAGTGGCGAGCGCGCTGAAGGCAGTGTGGGGACACTGCGAACGAGGCTGGTGCGGTGATGAACGGCACCGGTCTTGCTCTGTTGTGCTCCAGACAGTCTTCGAGTGCTGCGCCGATTGATTGAAGTGGCGCGTCCAGGTGCTGGGCGCGTTTAAGACTGCTTGGAGGTCGAATTGAACAAAGACATGAAAATCCTCATCGTTGATGACTTCTCAACGATGCGGCGGATCATCAAGAACCTGCTGCGCGATCTTGGGTTCACCAATACCGTCGAGGCCGACGATGGCACTACCGCCATTCCGGTGCTCAACAGCGGAAGCATCGACTTTCTGGTAACAGACTGGAACATGCCGGGCATGACCGGTATCGACCTGCTGCGCCACGTGCGTGCCGATGAAAAACTCAAGCATCTGCCCGTTCTCATGGTGACCGCTGAAGCCAAGCGCGAGCAGATCATTGAAGCCGCTCAGGCCGGTGTAAACGGCTACGTAGTCAAACCTTTCACGGCTCAGGCGTTGAAAGACAAAATCGAGAAGATTTTCGAACGCATCGGCTGATGAACGCGCGGGGGAGCTATGGAGCATAACGAATCTTCACAGGGCGATTTCGAGTCGACCCTGAAAAAACACGCGGTCGAACTGGTCGAGAGCCTTGAAAAAGGCAGGTTCGGCGACGCTGTGCAACTGATCCATGAGCTCAATCAGACCCGTGACCGTGGCCTGTATCAGGAAGTCGGCAAGCTCACACGTGAACTGCACAGTGCGATCGTCAACTTCCAGATCGATCCGAACATGCCGCAGGCCGAGGAAGTGTCGCAAATCACCGACGCCACCGAACGCCTGGGCTATGTGGTCAAGCTGACAGAGGCCGCGGCCAACCGCACCATGGATCTGGTGGAAAGCGCCACGCCGGTGGTCAACAGTCTGGCCGATGAAGCCCAGGCCTTGAGCACCGATTGGGGTCGCTTCATGCGTCGCGAAGTCGGGGCTGAAGAGTTCCGCGAGCTGGCGCGCCGGGTCGACGGTTTTCTGTCGCGCAGCAGCACGGACAACCGTGCGGTGTCGAGCAATCTCAACGACATCCTGCTGGCCCAGGATTACCAGGACCTGACCGGTCAGGTGATCAAGCGTGTGACCCAACTGGTCACCGAAGTCGAAAGCAATTTGCTCAAACTCGTGCTCATGGCCAGTCAGGTCGACCGCTTTGCGGGCATCGAACATGACCGCGCCGCGATGCTTGCAGAAAAAGATCCACAAAAACATCTCTCGCAGGGTGAAGGTCCGCAGATTCATGCCGATAAACGAGAAGACGTTGTGTCCGGTCAGGACGATGTGGACGATTTGTTATCCAGCCTCGGGTTCTAGAGTTTTGGAATTTTAGGTTTTTTGGGTTTTTAGACCTGTAGGAGCACCCCATTAATGAGCTTCGGCGCCGATGAAGAGATCCTTCAGGATTTCCTGGTTGAGGCCGGCGAGATTCTTGAGCAACTGTCCGAACAACTGGTCGAGCTGGAAAGCCGTCCGGATGACGCAGATCTGCTCAACGCAATTTTTCGCGGTTTCCACACTGTAAAAGGGGGCGCCGGCTTCCTTCAGCTCAATGAGCTGGTGGAGTGCTGTCACATCGCCGAAAACGTGTTCGACATCCTGCGCAAGGGTGAACGTCGCGTTGATGCAGAACTGATGGACGTTGTCCTCGAAGCACTGGACGCGGTGAACAGCATGTTCACTGAGGTTCGTGAGCGTGCTCCGATCACCGCTGCCACCCCGGAACTGCTGGCTGCGCTGGCACGTCTGGCAGAACCGCAATCGGCGGACGAAGCTCCGGCTTCGCCAGTGGCCGAGATGATCGAAGATCTGGTCGGCGAAGGCGAATCGGGCGACATCACCGATAACGAATTCGAACAACTGCTGGACTCGCTGAACGCCGTCAAGGCCGAAGCTGAAGCCCCGGCAGCAGCTGCACCTGCGCCGGCTGCCGATGGCGCGGCCAGCGATGAAATCACCGATGCCGAGTTCGAGTCGTTGCTCGATCAGTTGCACGGCAAGGGCCAGTTCGCCGTGGACGCGGTTGCACCCGCGGCGGCAGCCCCTGCGGCACCGGCCAAAGGCGACAGCTCCGACATCACCGACGACGAATTCGAAGCACTGCTCGATCAGTTGCACGGCAAGGGCAACTTTGCTGTCGATGCGCTGGAGTCGGCGATTGCTTCGGCTCCTGCGCCTGCTGCTCCAGCGGCCGCAGCGGCGGGCAGCGATCTGATCAGCGATCACGAGTTCGAATCGCTGCTCGACGAATTGCACGGCAAAGGCAAGTTCAGCGAAGTCGGCACCGCCGCTGCTGGCAGCGCCTCTACTGTCGCCACGCCTGCCGCCAAGGCACCGGCCGCTGTTGCAGCGCCGAAACCTGCTGCCAAGCCTGAGCCTAAAGCCGAAGCGCCGAAACCGGCCGCCGCAGCTGCACCGGCTCCGGCGCGTGCACCAGCGACACCGCCACCGGAAAAACCGGCGAGCGAAGCCGAGACCACCGTGCGCGTCGACACCGCACGTCTCGACGAAATCATGAACATGGTCGGCGAGCTGGTGCTGGTGCGTAACCGTCTGGTGCGCCTGGGTCTGAACAGCGGCGATGAAGCCATGCAAAAGGCCGTGTCGAACCTCGACGTGGTCACGGCTGACTTGCAGACCGCGGTGATGAAGACCCGGATGCAGCCGATCAAGAAGGTCTTCGGGCGCTTCCCGCGTCTGGTTCGTGACCTGGCGCGTCAGCTCAAGAAAGAGATCAACCTGGAACTGGTGGGTGAAGAAACCGACCTCGACAAAAACCTTGTCGAGGCCTTGGCTGACCCGCTGGTCCACTTGGTGCGCAACGCCGTCGACCACGGCATCGAGTCGCCGGAAGAACGCGAAGCGTCGGGCAAGGCCCGTGGCGGTCGTGTGGTGCTGGCGGCCGAACAGGAAGGCGACCATATCCTGCTGTCGATTTCCGATGACGGCAAAGGCATGGACCCGAACGTCCTGCGTTCGATCGCGGTAAAACGCGGTGTGATGGACAAGGACGCGGCCGATCGCCTGAGCGACACCGAGTGCTACAACCTGATTTTCGCCCCGGGTTTCTCGACCAAGACCGAGATCTCCGACGTCTCCGGCCGTGGTGTCGGCATGGACGTGGTGAAGACCAAGATTTCCCAGCTCAACGGTTCGATCAACATCTACTCGACCAAGGGCCAGGGCTCGAAAATCGTCATCAAGGTGCCGCTGACCCTCGCGATCATGCCAACCCTGATGGTCATGCTCGGCAACCAGGCGTTTGCGTTCCCGTTGGTCAACGTCAACGAAATCTTCCACCTCGACCTGTCGACCACCAACGTTGTGGACGGCCAGGAAGTGGTGATCGTGCGGGACAAGGCGCTGCCATTGTTCTACCTCAAGCGCTGGCTGGTCAGCTCCGCCGCTCACGAAGAGCAGCGTGAAGGCCACGTGGTGATCCTTTCGGTGGGCACGCAGCGGATCGGCTTCGTCGTCGATCAACTGGTCGGCCAGGAAGAAGTGGTCATCAAGCCATTGGGCAAAATGCTCCAGGGAACTCCGGGCATGTCCGGCGCCACCATTACCGGTGACGGCCGCATTGCACTGATTCTCGATGTTCCGAGCATGCTCAAGCGTTACGCCGCACGGCGTATTTGAATCCGGGGCAGCGGGGCGACAACGTTCCGCTGCACCTAATGGAGTGTTTATGGCAGTCAAAGTCCTGGTGGTGGACGATTCGGGTTTTTTCCGCCGCCGCGTCTCGGAAATTCTTTCAGCGGATCCGAGCATCCAGGTGGTCGGCACGGCCACCAACGGTAAAGAGGCGATCGATCAGGCCCTGGCTCTCAAGCCGGACGTGATCACCATGGACTACGAGATGCCGATGATGGACGGCATCACGGCAGTGCGGCACATCATGCAGCGCTGCCCGACCCCGGTGTTGATGTTCTCCTCGCTGACGCACGAAGGCGCGCGGGTCACCCTCGATGCGCTGGACGCCGGTGCGGTGGATTTCCTGCCGAAGAATTTCGAAGACATCTCGCGTAACCCGGAGAAGGTCAAGCAACTGCTGTGCGAAAAGGTCCATAGCATCTCGCGCAGTAATCGTCGTTTCAGTGCTTACAGCGCGCCAGCTCCAGTGGCTGCGCCTGCACCTGCGCCAACCCCGGCGGCATCAAGCTTCAGCAGTCACAGCACTCATGCTCCGGCCCGTCCGGCGCCTGCCCCTGTGCATGCACCTGCGCCAAGCCGCGCGTCGACGGCCAGTTCGTCCTCGCCGGCACCGAAGCGCAAAGCCTACAAACTGGTTGCCATCGGCACCTCGACGGGGGGCCCGGTTGCCTTGCAGCGCGTGCTGACTCAGTTGCCGGCAAATTTCCCGGCACCGATCGTGTTGATCCAGCACATGCCGGCGGCATTCACCAAAGCGTTTGCCGAGCGTCTCGACAAGCTCTGCCGCATCAGCGTCAAGGAAGCCGAGGATGGCGACATCCTGCGTCCGGGCCTGGCGTTACTGGCGCCGGGTGGCAAGCAGATGATGATCGATGGCCGTGGCGCGGTGAAAATCCTCCCGGGCGACGAGCGCCTGAACTACAAGCCGTGCGTGGACATCACCTTCGGCTCTGCGGCGAAGTCCTACGGCGACAAAGTTCTGGCGGTGGTGTTGACCGGCATGGGCGCCGACGGCCGTGAAGGCGCGCGTCTGCTCAAGCAGGGCGGAAGCTCGATCTGGGCGCAGGACGAAGCCAGCTGTGTGATTTACGGCATGCCGATGGCCATCGTCAAAGCTGAACTCGCGGACGCGGTGTACAGCCTCGACGATATCGGCAAGCACATTGTCGAGGCGTGTATCTGATGGATGTTTTAAGCCTTATCGGGATCATCATGGCGTTCGTCGCCATCATCGGCGGCAACTACCTGGAAGGTGGTCACCTCGGTGCGCTGGCCAACGGCCCAGCGGCATTGATCGTACTGGGCGGCACCATCGGTGCCGCGCTGCTGCAATCGCCGATGAGCGCGTTCAAACGCGCCATGCAGATTCTCGCCTGGATCTTTTTTCCGCCTCGAGTCGACCTGGCTGGCGGCATCGACCGCGTGGTCAACTGGAGCCTCACTGCGCGCAAGGAAGGCCTGCTCGGTCTGGAAGGCGTGGCGGATGCCGAACCTGACAACTACTCGCGCAAAGGCCTGCAACTGCTGGTCGACGGCGCCGAGCCGGAAGCGATCCGCAGCATCCTTGAAGTGGATTTCTACACCCAGGAAGCGCGCGACATCGAAGCCGCGAAAGTCTTCGAAAGCATGGGCGGTTACGCGCCGACCATCGGCATCATCGGTGCGGTGATGGGCCTGATCCATGTGATGGGCAACCTCGCTGATCCGACGCAGTTGGGCAGCGGCATTGCCGTCGCATTCGTCGCGACCATTTACGGCGTGGCCAGTGCCAACCTGATCCTGCTGCCGGTGGCGGCCAAACTGAAGTCTATCGCGCTGCGGCAGTCGCGTTATCGCGAAATGTTGTTGGAAGGCATTTTGTCGATCGCCGAAGGTGAAAACCCTCGCTCCATCGAGTTGAAGCTTCAGGGCTTCATGGATTAAGGGAATAAGCTCATGGCACGTCGTCGCCACCAGGAAGAGCATGTAAACCACGAACGCTGGCTGGTTTCCTACGCTGACTTCATCACGTTGCTGTTCGCGTTCTTCGTGGTCATGTACTCGATTTCGTCGATCAACGAAGGCAAGTACAAAGAGATCTCCGAAGCGCTGGTCGGCGTTTTCAAGGACTCCGACCGCGCGCTCAAGCCGATTCCGATTGGTGACGAGCGGCCGAAGACCGTGACCCCGGCCAAGCCGCTGGTCAAAGATGCCGAGCAGATCGATGCCGGTATCGCCGGCGCCAGCGATCCACTGAAAAGCATCGCCGATGACATCAGCGCTGCGTTCGGTGACCTGATCAGCTCCAACCAGATGACCGTGCGTGGCAACGAGTTGTGGGTCGAGATCGAACTCAACTCCAGCCTGTTGTTCGGCAGCGGCGATGCCATGCCGAGTGACATTGCCTTCAACATCATCGACAAGGTTGCAGCGATTCTGAAACCGTTCGACAACCCGATTCACGTCGAAGGCTTCACCGATGACCAGCCGATCCGCACTGCGCAGTACCCGACCAACTGGGAGCTGTCCTCGGCGCGTTCGGCGAGCATCGTGCGCATGCTGGCGATGCAGGGCGTGAACCCCGGTCGCCTGGCGTCGGTGGGTTACGGTGAGTTTCAGCCGGTCGCCAACAACGCCACCGTTGAAGGCCGCGCGAAGAACCGTCGCGTGGTGTTGGTGGTGTCGCGCAATCTCGATGTGCGCCGCAGCCTCACGGGCACCGGAACCGCCAATGCGCAACCGGACGCTGCGTTGAAGCGTGCTGGCACACAAACTGCACCGACCCCGGTCAAGACGCCGGGACGCGAGAGTGCCGTCAATTCTCCGTCACCCGCATTAACACGCTGAGCTATGTCTCGGTCGAGCATATCGGCCGGGAGGAACGAACTGAATGAGAGTCTGGGCAGTCGCCAATCAAAAGGGTGGTGTCGGTAAAACCACATCCTCCATCGCTTTAGCCGGATTGCTGGCCGAGGCGGGCAAGCGCGTGGTTGTGGTCGATCTCGACCCGCACGGCTCGATGACCAGTTATTTCGGTTACGACCCCGACAGCCTGGAACACAGCAACTACGACCTGTTTCTGCACAAGGGCAGCGTGCCGCAAGGCCTGCCGGGGCAGTTGCTGTTGTCGACCAGCGATGAACGTATTTCGCTGTTGCCGTCGAGCACCGCGCTGGCGACCCTTGAGCGTCAGTCGCCAGGGCAGAGTGGTCTCGGCTTGGTGATCGCCAAGAGTCTGGCGCAATTGTGGCAAGACTTTGATTACGCCGTGATCGACAGCCCGCCGTTGCTCGGCGTCTTGATGGTCAACGCGCTTGCCGCGAGCCAGCAACTGGTGATCCCGGTGCAGACCGAACACCTGGCCGTCAAAGGCCTGGAGCGCATGGTCAACACCTTGGCGATGATCAATCGTTCGCGCAAACAGGCGCTGCCGTTCAGCATCGTGCCGACCTTGTTTGATCGCCGTACGCAGGCATCGATGCACACCTTGCGTGTGCTGCGGGACAAATTCCCTGACGAGATCTGGCAGGGTTACATCCCGGTCGATACCCGTCTGCGCGATGCCAGCCGTGCCGGTGTCACGCCTTCGCAATTCGACGGCAAGAGCCGTGGCGTGCTGGCGTATCGCGCGCTGCTCAAGCATCTGTTGGCGCAACAACTTGTTCCGCAGGTGGCTTGAATGACGTTGACTTGTGTAGGAGCTGCCGCAGGCTGCGATCTTTTGATCTTGCCTTGTGGCGCTCCTGAAAAGATCAAAAGATCGCAGCGTTCCGCAGCTCCTACAGGGGACTGTGCATGAATCGGCCTTTGAAGTTGACGTCGAAGCCGCAGTTGGCCTTGCAGTCGTATCTGGACAGTTTGCTGCAGGAAATTCCTGACGCGTTGCCGACGCCAGTCGAAGTTGTCGAAGAAAGTACCGAGGCGCTGGACGAGTTCCAGGCCGCAGTGCTGGAAGAGCAGGCCCGTGACGCGCAGAAAACGGCCAGGCCTGCTGCGCCGGTTGCCGCGCCTGCCGTTGCAGCGGTTGCCAAAGCGCCGGTGGCTTTGATCGAGGAAGCAGCGCCGGTCCGTGCATCGGTCTCGACACTGGCACCGCTGCTGCAAACCCAACTGCTGAAAACCGCACCGCAACCGACTGTGGTCGAACCGGCTCCAGTTCCAGTTCCAGCTCCGGTCGCACCCGCACCCGTCGAGCAGACACTGGTACCGCCGCTGGTCGAAGTGCATCTGCCACCGAACAACACGCCGCCACCGGTGGACACCGATGGCCGTCCGGCCTGGGCGTCCGAAGCGTTCGAATGCCTGTTGTTCGACGTCGCCGGGCTGACCCTCGCGGTGCCGCTGGTGTGCCTTGGCTCGATCTATTCGCTGGCCGGTCATGAGCTGACGCCGCTGTTCGGTCAGCCGGAATGGTTCCTCGGGATCCTGCCGAGCCAGGCCGGCAACCTGAAAGTTTTGGACACCGCACGCTGGGTCATGCCGGATCGCTACCGCGATGACTTCCGTCAGGGCCTGCAGTACGTGATTTCGGTACAAGGTTACGAGTGGGGCCTGGCGGTGCATCAGGTCAGTCGCTCGTTGCGCCTTGACCCGAATGAAATCAAATGGAGAAGTCACCGGGGTCAGCGGCCATGGCTCGCCGGCACGGTGATTGAGCACATGTGTGCATTGCTTGACGTTTCCGCTCTGGCCGAGTTGATCGCCAGCGGTGGGGCAAAGCACCTTGGCGGCCACAAGCCGCTACATAAACCGACATAGCAGCCGACATAACAATCAGGCGACGGCATTGTTGAATGCCGCCACACAGAACACACACCGCCCAGAGCGGTTTTTTCGAGGGGTCAGGTATGAGTAATCAGGCGACGAATGCAAAAGGTTCTGAAGATCCGATCCTGCAATGGGTGACCTTCAAGCTGGACAACGAAACCTACGGCATCAACGTGATGCGCGTGCAGGAAGTGCTGCGCTACACCGAGATCGCTCCAGTGCCGGGTGCGCCAAGCTACGTGCTGGGCATCATCAACCTGCGCGGTAACGTGGTCACCGTGATCGACACCCGCCAGCGCTTCGGCCTGAACAGCGGCGAGATCAGCGACAACACCCGTATCGTCATCATCGAAGCCGACAAGCAAGTCGTCGGCATCATGGTCGACAGCGTCGCCGAAGTGGTTTACCTGCGTCAGTCGGAAATCGAAACGGCGCCGAACGTCGGTAACGAAGAGTCGGCCAAGTTCATCCAGGGCGTGTGCAACAAGAACAACGAGTTGCTGATCCTGGTCGAGCTGGACAAGATGATGAGCGAAGAAGAATGGTCGGACCTGGAGAATATCTGATTGATTCTCGAGGTCGCGGTCATTGTCCTGTTCCTATTCTGGGCAGGCACGCTGGCAATGTTTGTGTCGTACATCAAGGCGCAAAAAGTGATTGCCGCACAACAGGCTCAGGGCGATGCGCTGCGTGATCAGCGCATCAAGGACCTGGCCAAACGTGTTGACGATTACCAGAACGGTAATGTGCGCATGGGCGAAGCGCTGCACGAGTTGCGTGCGGTGGTGAGTCCGTTGCCGGACAAGATCGTTCAGCTGGAACAGCGCGATCCATCCAGCCTGTCGTTCGCCCAGGCGGCGAAACTGGTGGGCATGGGCGCCAGCGTTGATGAACTGACTCAGTCGTGTGGGTTGACCCAGGCTGAGGCCGAGTTGATGCGCAAGCTTCACAAGAACTAGCAGCAAGATCAAAAGATCGCAGCCTGCGGCAGCTCCTACAGAGATCTCATGTAGGAGCTGCCGCAGGCTGCGATCTTTTGCTTTTAAGGATTAATAATCGTCGCCGCGATCGGTGATGTCCTTCTCGACCATCGGCGCGTCCGGGTCCTGCCCCTCGGGGAATTTGCCCTTCAGGTTCCACGCAAACGCGATGATCTCGGCGATTGTCCGGTACAACTCTTCCGGAATGCTGTCGCCCAATTCCATCCGTGCCAACAGCCGCACCAGCTCGGCGTTTTCGTAGATTGGCACTTCATAATCGCGGGCAATGCGCAAAATTTCTTCGGCCAGTTCTTCATCACCCTTGGCGGTGAGGGTCGGCGCGTGGCTGCCGTCGTATTTGAGGGCGATGGCCTGGCGTGGTGCGGTGGAATCGTTCATGCGGTTTCGTCGACCCAGCGGTGTTCGAGACGGGTTTGGTTGCCTTGCGGCGGGGTGCCGAGGTGGCAGTCGAGATCGCCGACGTTCAGCCCGGAATCGAGTAAACGCTGGCGCAGTGCGAACAGGTTCGTCTGGATCAGGTCGGCGGTGTATGGCCGTTCGGCCCACAGCTGACTCGACAGGCTGCCGCTGATCAGTTGCGCCTGAATCTGCATCGGCCCGAGCGGTTCCATGTCGAACGCCAGATCGACGCGCCACAACTGTTGTCTGGCTTCACGCTCGTCGCGGCGTTCGTTCTGCTGCGGTTCTTTCTCCGGCGCTTCTTCGCGCTGAAACTTGACCTGCAACGGCACGATATCCTGCAGGTTGCGCATGGGGATTTCCAGCTGCCAGGTGCTGAGCAGGCGGCCATCATCGGTGACGCCAGTCTGTTCCAGGCTCGACAATTGATGGCTTTGCAGGCGCGAGACGGCGGCGGCTGCCAGGCGCAGCAACTGCTCCAGATCGCCTTCGCCTTCCAGGCTTTGCAGCAAGCGGTCGGGCAGGGGAAAGCTGCTCGGCGCGGGTTTGGCGCTGACCTGGCCCAGTGTGCCGAGCGCATTGCGCACGAAACTCGGCAGCGCCTGCGCCAGCGTATTGGCGGCGATGATGGCGTTGAAACTGGTGCTGCTCGGTAAGCCCGGCGTCAGTTGCGCGATCAGTTTGAGCAGGTCACCTTTCATGTCCGGGGTCAGCGTCGGGTTTTGCCCGGTGAGCAGTTTGGCTTCGAGAAAGGCGCCGCTGTTGGCCAGGGCCAGCGCTACGCCTTTGGCGGTGCTCAGTTGCTGCACGTCGGGCAGGCTGGCGAGCAGTTTATCGACCACGGCACGCAAGTCCGCCGAGGTTTGATCGGTGGCCGGTGGCAAGTTCTGCAAGGTCTTGAGCAAGCCATCCAGTGAACCCTGGCGGCTTTGTTGGCCGAGCAGTTGCTGGCTTACCGCCAATTGCTCCTGGCGGCTGCTCATCGGCACGAACTTGAGGGTCTGCGAATCCTGCACCAGCGCCGACAACAGCGTGCCGATGCGCAGCGGCTGCGGGCTGTCGACGGTCAAGGTGCTGCCGCTTAACGCCGTGTTGAGCAGGCTGACCATCGAACGAAACACCGTCGCTTGCCCCGGCGTCTGCGGCAGAGCCTGCGACGTCAGTACCTTGCCTTGCAGCAGCGTGCCGGCCGGCAACTGCGCGGTGTCGATGCGGGTGAGGGCGGCGACGCTGCTGGCAATCGCTTGCTGCACGGTAATCGCCAGATTGCCCGCCGATGGCTGGGTGATCGCGAGGCTGGTGCCCTGTGCCAGCGGCAAATTGCTGGTCGCCTGCACGGTGGTCTGGCGACCGCTGTCGAGGGTCACCTTGAGCAACAGTTGAAAGGTCTGGTCCGCCTGCTTGAGCGACAACACCTCGGCCTTGGCGCTCTGTCCGGCGCCGATCAAGCCTTCGACCGGTGTCAGCAGCTTGAGCAGCTCACCCACCTGCGGGCGAACGGTCGCCGGGGTGGTGGGCGGGAGCGGGAGGATGTTCATTTCGCCTGTCATACGCGGACACAACCTGAGGAAATTGCACTCTTGAGAGTAAGGCACGGCATGTATAATGCCGCCCGTCTTGCGCTTCGTTCAAAAAACATAGCAATTGTTTGACGCAGCTCTCTAGATCGAGCCGTCATTGCATTTATGCTGCATCTCTTTAACGGCCGCGCCAGAGCCGACTTGAACCGTATAAGGCCCGTGATCCCTTGACCAGTCCTGTCCTGCAAACCGTTGCCCTCGCGTGTGAACGTGACCTCAGGCTGCTCTTCGAAAATCTCGAATTGAGACTGGCCAGTGGCGATATGGTGCAGATCAGCGGTCCCAACGGCAGCGGTAAAACCAGTTTGTTACGCCTGTTGGCGGGGTTGATGCAACCGACCGACGGTCAAGTCCTGCTCAATGGTCAACCATTGACCGAACAACGCAGTGAACTGGCGCGCAACCTGTTGTGGATCGGCCACGCCGCCGGGATCAAGGATCTGCTGACCCCGGAAGAGAACCTGTCGTGGCTCTGCGCCCTGCATCATCCCGCCGAACGCGAGGCCATCTGGCAAGCGCTGGCAGCTGTAGGATTGCGCGGTTTCGAAGATGTTCCCTGCCACAGCCTGTCCGCCGGTCAACAACGCCGGGTAGCGCTGGCGCGGTTATATCTCGACAGCCCACCGCTGTGGATTCTCGACGAGCCGTTCACCGCGCTGGACAAGCAGGGCGTGGCGCAACTCGAAGACCACCTGGCGGCTCACTGCGAGCGCGGTGGTCTGGTGGTCTTGACCACGCACCATACGCTGAGCCGGATGCCGGCCGGTTATCGCGACATCGATCTGGGGAACTGGGCAGTATGAGTGTCTTCGGCCTGCTGGTTGCGCGTGAATCCCGACTGCTGTTTCGCCGCCCGGCGGAGCTGGCCAATCCGCTGATTTTCTTCGCCATCGTCATCGCTTTGTTCCCGCTGGCCGTCGGCCCGGAAACTCAAGTGTTGCAAAACCTGTCCCCGGGGTTAGTCTGGGTGGCGGCGCTTTTGTCGGTCCTGCTCTCGCTGGACGGGCTTTTCCGCAGTGATTTCGAAGACGGATCCCTGGAACAGTGGGTCCTTTCGTCGCACCCGCTGCCACTTCTGGTATTGGCCAAGGTGCTGGCACACTGGCTTTTCTCCGGTCTGGCACTGGTTTTGCTCTCACCCTTGCTGGCGTTGATGCTCGGTTTGCCTGCCGCCTGCCTGCCGGTTTTGCTGTTTTCGTTGCTGCTGGGGACACCGGTGCTGAGCTTGCTCGGCGCGGTGGGCGCGGCACTGACGGTCGGTTTGAAACGCGGCGGCCTGTTGTTGGCGCTGCTGATTCTGCCGTTGTACATCCCGGTGTTGATTCTTGGCAGTGGCGCCTTGCAGGCCGCCCTCCAAGGCATGCCGGCGACCGGGTATCTGCTGTGGCTTGGTAGCCTGACCGCCCTGGCGATCACCCTGACACCTTTTGCAATAGCTGCTGGCCTGAAGATCAGCGTCGGCGAATAATGAGGTCTGGTTAAAATTTAACCAGCAAAGACCCTGAGACTGCTCACACCGATGAGCGGCATCCGTGATGGAAACAGTATGAACTGGACCTGGTTTCACAAGCTCGGCTCGCCCAAGTGGTTCTACGGCATCAGCAGCAAGTTCTTGCCGTGGTTGAGCATCGCAGCGTTGCTGCTGATTGGCGTCGGCGTCGTTTGGGGCCTGGCTTTCGCGCCGCCGGATTATCAGCAAGGCAACAGCTTTCGCATCATCTACATCCACGTACCCGCCGCGATGCTCGCTCAGTCGATCTACGTGATGCTGGCGGTGTGCGGTGTTGTGGGGCTGGTGTGGAAAATGAAGCTGGCCGACGTCGCCCTGCAATGCGCCGCGCCGATCGGCGCGTGGATGACCGCTGTGGCGCTGGTCACCGGGGCGATCTGGGGCAAACCGACCTGGGGCTCGTGGTGGGTCTGGGACGCGCGCCTGACCTCGATGCTGATTCTGCTGTTTCTGTATTTCGGCGTGATCGCGCTGGGCAATGCCATCAGCAACCGCGACAGCGCCGCCAAGGCCTGCGCGGTGCTGGCCATCGTCGGCGTGATCAACATTCCGATCATCAAATACTCGGTCGAGTGGTGGAACACCCTGCACCAGGGCGCGACCTTCACCCTCACCGAAAAACCGGCGATGCCGGCGGAAATGTGGCTGCCGCTGCTGCTGACAGTGCTGGGCTTCTACTGCTTCTTCGGCGCCGTGCTGCTGTTGCGCATGCGCCTTGAAGTGCTCAAGCGCGAAGCCCGCGCCAGTTGGGTGAAAGAAGAAGTGCAGCACAGTCTGGGGGCCGCTCGATGAGTTTTGCTTCATTCGGCGACTTCCTCGCCATGGGCCATCATGGCCTCTACGTCTGGACGGCCTACGGCATCTGCCTGGCCGTGCTGGCCTTCAACGTGGCGGCGCCGATCCTGGCCCGCAAGCGGTATCTGCAACAAGAGGCGCGTCGTCTGCGCCGGGAGAACGGCAAGTGAATCCGCTGCGCAAGAAACGTCTGATCATCATTCTGGCCATTCTGGTCGGGGTCGGCGCTGCCGTCGGCCTGGCCCTCAGCGCCCTGCAGCAGAACATCAATCTGTTCTACACCCCGACCCAGATCGCCAATGGCGAAGCGCCGCAAGACACGCGCATCCGTGCCGGCGGCATGGTCGAGAAAGGCTCGCTGCAACGTTCGCCGGATTCCCTCGACGTCAAATTCGTCGTCACCGACTTCAACAAATCCGTGACCATCACTTATCGCGGCATCCTCCCGGATCTGTTCCGCGAAGGGCAGGGCATCGTCGCCCTCGGCAAGATCAACGCCGACGGCGTGGTCGTCGCCGATGAAGTGCTGGCCAAGCACGATGAGAAGTACATGCCGCCAGAAGTGACCAAAGCCTTGAAAGACAGCGGTCAATCCGCCCCGACACCTGTGAAGGAGGGTTGATTGATGACGTCGGCGATTTTTATTCCTGAGTTGGGCCACCTGGCGATGATTCTGGCGCTGTGTTTTGCGCTGGTTCAAGCCGTGGTGCCATTGGTCGGCGCCTGGCGCGGCGACCGTTTCTGGATGAGTCTGGCTCAGCCGGCCGCGTGGGGGCAGTTTGCGTTTCTGCTGTTCGCGTTCGGCATTTTGACCTACGCCTTCATGGTCGACGACTTCTCCGTCGCGTATGTGGCGAACAACTCCAATACCGCGTTGCCGTGGTATTACAAATTCAGCGCCGTGTGGGGCGCCCACGAAGGTTCTTTGTTGCTGTGGGCACTGATTCTCGGTGGCTGGACGTTCGCGGTGTCGGTGTTCTCTCGGCAGTTGCCGCAGGTCATGCTCGCTCGCGTGCTGGCGGTGATGGGCATGATCAGCACCGGTTTCCTGCTGTTCCTGATCCTCACGTCCAACCCGTTCAAACGCATCCTGCCGCAAATGCCGAGCAATGGCGCTGACCTTAATCCGCTGCTGCAAGACATCGGCCTGATCGTTCACCCGCCGATGTTGTACATGGGCTACGTCGGCTTTTCGGTGGCGTTCGCCTTTGCCATTGCGGCGTTGATGGGCGGTCGCCTTGATGCCGCGTGGGCACGCTGGTCGCGCCCGTGGACCATCGTCGCCTGGGCGTTCCTCGGCATCGGCATCACCCTCGGTTCGTGGTGGGCTTATTACGAACTCGGCTGGGGCGGCTGGTGGTTCTGGGACCCGGTGGAAAACGCCTCCTTCATGCCTTGGCTGGTCGGCACCGCACTGATTCACTCGCTGGCGGTCACGGAAAAACGTGGCGTGTTCAAGAGCTGGACGGTGTTGCTGGCGATTGCCGCGTTCTCGCTGAGCCTGCTCGGGACGTTCCTCGTGCGTTCCGGCGTGCTGACTTCGGTGCACGCGTTTGCTTCCGATCCTGAGCGTGGCGTGTTCATCCTGATCTTCCTGTTGTTCGTGGTTGGTGGTTCGTTGACGCTGTTCGCCCTGCGCGCGCCAGTGGTGAAGAGTCAGGTCGGCTTCAACCTGTGGTCGCGCGAAACCCTGCTGCTGGGCAACAACCTGGTGCTGGTGGTGGCCGCGTCGATGATTCTGCTCGGCACGCTGTATCCACTGATTCTCGATGCCCTCAGCGGCGCGAAAATGTCGGTCGGCCCGCCGTACTTCAATGCGCTGTTCATTCCGTTGATGGCGTTGCTGATGATGGTCATGGCGGTCGGCGTGATCGTCCGTTGGAAGGACACGCCGGTGAAGTGGCTGGGCAGCATGCTCACGCCAGTGCTGCTCGGCAGCGTCGCGCTGGCGGTGGTGGCCGGTGTCGCTTATGGCGATTTCAACTGGGCAGTGATCGCGACTTTCCTGCTCGCAGCATGGGTGTTGCTCGCCGGCGCCCGCGACATCGTCGACAAGACTCGCCACAAAGGCCTGATCAAAGGCCTGCCAACCCTGACCCGTAGTTACTGGGGCATGCAGATCGCCCACCTCGGCATCGCCGTGTGCGCGCTGGGCGTGGTGTTGTCGAGCCAGAACAGTGCCGAACGCGATCTGCGTCTGGCGCCGGGCGAGTCGATGGACCTGGCCGGTTATCACTTCATTTTCGAAGGCGCCAAGCACTTCGAGGGGCCAAACTTTACGTCGGACAAAGGCACGATTCGGGTCATTCGTGATGGCAAGGAAATCAGCGTGCTGCACCCGGAAAAACGTCTGTACACCGTGCAAAGTTCGATGATGACCGAAGCCGGCATCGACGCCGGTTTCACCCGTGACCTTTACGTCGCCCTCGGCGAACCGCTGGAAAATGGCGCGTGGGCCGTGCGCGTGCACGTCAAACCGTTCGTGCGCTGGATCTGGTTCGGCGGGTTGCTCACCGGGTTCGGTGGGTTGCTGGCGGCGCTGGATCGACGTTATCGGGTCAAGGTGAAAGCCAAGGTGCGTGAAGCGCTGGGCATGACGGGAGCGGCTGCATGAGACGTTGGTTGATGCTGGTGCCACTGGCGATTTTCCTGCTGGTGGCGGTATTTCTTTATCGCGGTCTGTACCTCGATCCGGCGGAACTGCCGTCGGCGATGATCAACAAGCCGTTCCCGGAGTTTTCCCTGCCCAACGTGCAGGGCGACAAAACCCTGACCAAGGCTGACATTCTCGGCAAACCGGCACTGGTCAACGTCTGGGGCACCTGGTGCATTTCCTGCCGGGTCGAGCATCCGGTGCTGAACAAACTCGCCGAGCGCGGCGTGGTGATCTACGGCATCAACTACAAGGACACTAACGCCGACGCCTTGAAGTGGCTGGCCGAATTCCACAATCCGTACGTGCTGGACATCCGCGACGACGAAGGCTCGCTGGGCCTGAATCTCGGTGTCTACGGAGCGCCGGAAACCTTCTTTATCGATGCCAAGGGCATCATCCGCGACAAGTATGTCGGCGTGATCGACGAACAAGTCTGGCGCGAAAAACTCGCGGCCAAGTATCAGGCGCTGGTCGATGAGGCCAAGCCATGAAGCGTTTTTTAGCCGCCGTGGTTTTGGGCCTGAGTCTGGTCGGCGTGGCCCATGCCGCCATCGACACTTACGAGTTCGCCAAAGACGGTGATCGCGAGCGTTTCCGCGAGTTGACCAAGGAACTGCGCTGCCCCAAGTGCCAGAACCAGGACATCGCCGACTCCAACGCCCCGATTGCCGCTGACCTGCGCAAAGAGATTTTCCGCATGCTTGGCGAGGGCAAGGACAACCAGCAGATCATCGACTTCATGGTCGATCGCTACGGTGACTTCGTCCGCTACAAACCGGCGCTCAACACCAAGACCGCATTGTTGTGGTTCGGCCCGGCCGGGCTGCTGCTCGGTGGCGTTGTGGTGATCGCGGTGATCGTCCGCCGTCGTCGCGGCCAGCGTGCCGAAACTCCGCAAGCGCTGTCCATCGAAGAGCGTCAGCGCCTCGACCAACTGTTGGATAAAAACCAAGAATGATTGATTTCTGGCTTGCCGCAGGGCTGTTGCTTCTGGTCGCCCTGAGTTTTCTGCTGATCCCGGTGTTGCGTGAGCGTCGCGCCCAGCGTGAAGAGGATCGAACTGCCCTGAACGTTGCGCTGTATCAGGAGCGTGTCGCCGAGTTGCAATCGCAACAGGCGGAAGGCGTGCTCGACGCTGCGCAAATGGACAGCGGTCGCGCCGAGGCTGCACGTGAATTGCTGGCGGATACCGAAGGTGTTGCCGCGCCGCGCGTGTCGAAACTGGGTAAACCGTTGCCGCTGCTGGCAGCGGTCCTGGTGCCAGTGTTGGGCCTGGGTCTGTATATGCACTTCGGCGCTGCCGACAAAGTCGAACTGACCCGCGAATTCGCCCAGGCGCCGCAGTCGATGGAGGAAATGACCCAGCGTCTGGAGCGCGCCGTTGCGGCGCAACCGGATTCTGCTGAAGGTCTGTATTTCCTCGGCCGTACCTACATGGCGCAAGATCGCCCGGCGGACGCGGCAAAAATGTTCGAACGCGCTGCCAACCTTGCCGGTCGTCAACCGGAACTGCTCGGCCAGTGGGCGCAGGCGCAGTATTTTGCGGATGGCAAAAAGTGGTCGGCGAAAATTCAGGCGCTGACTGACGAAGCGCTGAAGGCCGATCCGAAAGAAGTCACTAGCCTCGGTCTGCTTGGCATCGCTGCGTTTGAAGGCGAGCGTTATCAGCAAGCCATCGATTACTGGAATCGTCTGCTGGCGCAACTGCCGCCGGAGGACAGCTCTCGCGCCGCGCTGCAAGGCGGGATCAAACGCGCCGCCGAGCGTCTCGAAGCCAGCGGCGGCAAGGTCGCCCAAGCACCTGCAGCCGCGAAAACCGCGCTGTTGAAAGTCAGTGTCGACCTCGCCAGCGAGCTCAAAGGCAAAGTGCAACCGGGCGACAGCGTGTTCATTTTCGCCCGCGCCACCTCCGGCCCACCCGCGCCATTGGCAGCCAAACGCCTGACCGTGGCGGATCTGCCGGTGACCGTTGAACTGGGCGATGCCGACGCAATGATGCCGCAGTTGAAACTGTCGAACTTCCCTGAAGTCCAACTGGTTGCGCGCATCTCCCGCGCCGGCCAGCCAACGGCCGGTGAATGGATCGGTCGCAGCGGCCCTCTGGCCAGCAGCACTACTGCGCTACAAAAACTGACCATCGACAGCCCGGACAAATAGCCGGGCACAACAGGAAAGCACCGCCATGCACACCATCGCCCGAATCACAGTCCTCACACTGGCCCTGGGCTTGAGTGCATGTGCGGTGCAACGACCGGAACCGACCACCAACCTGCCGCCGATCCCGCCGTCGCAACCAAGTCCGACGCCGTCGACCTCGCCGACCCCAGGCAAAAGCATCCCGGCAAAACCGGCCAAGCCCGTGCCGCGCACCTCGGCCAGCTTCGCCCCGCCACCGGGCGGCAACAGCCACTGGGATCAGAAACTCGGCGTCTACGTCCTCGACGACCAGACCAACACCTTCTACCGCCAGCGCACCTACTATCGCTGGAACAACGGCTGGAGCCGCTCCGTCAGCCCAAACGGCCCGTGGGAAGACACCAACATCCACGGTGTGCCACCGGGACTGGGCAAGCAGTTCGGGCAGTAAATGAAAACGGCGATCTTCGGATCGCCGTTTTTTTTAGAGGCTTAGCACTTGCCGTACTGTAGGAGCTGGCGAAGCCTGCGATCTTTTGATCTTGCTGTTCAACTGGCCAACACCCCCTGCACATACTCAACAAACGCCCGCGCCTTGGCACTGGCCATTTTCCCCGTTGGAAACACCGCCCATAAATCCAGATCAGGCAGTGTCCAGTCGTGCATGACGGTTTTCACCACGCCGCTGGCCAGTTCCGGGGCGAACATCCATTCGGAGGCCAGCGTCAGGCCCTGATCGGCCAGTACTGCCTCGCGTACACCCTCGGCCGCGCTGACGCGCAAACGTCCGCTGAGGATCACCGATTGTTGTTCCGAGCCTTTGGCGAACTGCCAGGTGGTGCCGCCGCCGAGGTTGTAGACGACCGCCTGGTGTTTGCTCAATTCCGCGGGGCAGGTGGGCTCGCCGTATTTGGCGAAGTACGCCGGTGTGCCAAGCACCACGCGGCGGCAGTGGGCGATTTTGCGTGCGGTGAGCCCCGAGTCGGTGAGTGCGCCCATGCGCAGGGCCACATCGATGCCTTCTTCGACCAGGTTGATGTTGCGGTCGTCGAGCATCAAGTCAATGTTCAGCTGTGGGTGCTGATCGAGGAACGGCCCCAGGTGCGGCACGATATGCAGGCGGCCGAAGGTCACGGCGGCGCTGATGCGCAGGTTGCCGCTCAGGCCGCTGGCGATGCCGCGCGCAGCGTTGTCGGCCTCGTCGGCTTCTTCGAGGGCGCGTTTGGCCCGCTCGAAAAAGGCCAGCCCGGCCTCGGTCGGAGTCAGGCCTCGGGTCGAGCGCAGGAGCAGGCTGACAGCCAGGCGCTTTTCCAGATGAGCGATGGTTTTCGATACGGCGGGCTGACCGATGTTCAGGCGTCGGGCGGCGGCGGAAAACGAGCCGGTTTCGACGACGCAGACGAAGGTTTCCATGGCGGCGAGGCGGTCCATCTGCGTTCCTTACTAAAATCTCGAAGTCATCTTGGAACCCCTGTAGGCCTTCGCCTGCTCGCGATAGCGGTGTGTCAGTCAAATCAATGTCGGCTGGACGAACGCTATCGCGAGCAGGCTCACGCCTACAGGGGATTTTTGTTGTTGATTAGATTGCGGCCTTACCGACTGATGCGCCGCCATCGACAAACAAGGTTTGCCCGGTGATGAAGCCGCTCTGCTCGGAAAGCAGAAACGCAATCGCCGAGGCAATTTCCTCCGGCTGCCCCAGCCGCCCCATCGGCACCCCGGCCAGATAGCGTGCCTCACCCTCGCTGCCCGGCGGATTGTTGGCGCGAAACAGCTCCGTCTCGGTCGGCCCCGGTGCCACCGCGTTCACGGTGATCCCGGTCTGCGCCAGTTCCAGCGCCCATGAGCGGGTGAAGCTGACCAACGCCGCTTTCGCCGCTGCGTACGCCGTGCGCTGAGTAATGCCCAACACCGTCAGGCTGGAGATATTCACCACCCGACCCCAACCGCGCGTACGCATCCCCGGCAACAACGCCTGCGTCGCCTGCAACGCCGAATGCAGATTCAGCCGCATCACGTCATCGAAGGCGTCCAGATCGATATCACCCAACGCCTGCGGTCGCACCAGCCCGACATTGTTCACCAGCCCGTCGAACTCATACGTGCGCGCCAGTTCCGCGAGCACTTCGCCGGTCAGCTTGCGATCGCTCAGGTCCAGCGGAAACAGAATCCCCGGAAAGCTCAAATCCGGCTGGCGAGCAATCCCCACCACGCGATGCCCGGCGCGGTCGAGATGTTCGGCCAGCGCCCGGCCAATGCCTTTGCTGGCGCCGGTGATGAGGAAGGTACGTCGGGTCATGGCAACTCCAGGGTAAGGCCGGTCATCGATTCAGCCGCGCAATGCATCCAGCATCGCTTCAGGCTCGGGACGCTGAGTGTAATCCGGGTTGACCTCGGCGTAACGAATCACGCCGTCCTGACCGATCACATAACGCGCCGGCATCGGCAAGGTCCAGGCTGGATCGTCGTTGAAGGTCGGCAGGTCGTTGCGCAGATTTTTGTACAGCTCGATCAAATAGTCTGGCAGTTCAAAGCGCAACCCGAAGGCTGCCGCGACGTCATTGCGCGGATCGCTGAGGATCGGGAATTGCAGTTCGTTGATCCGTTGCGACTTGCGGCTGTTGGCGGCGATCTGCGGTGAAATCGCCAGCAGGCTTGCCTCGGCGTCCCGAATCGCCGGCAGAAAAGCCTGTAATGCCTGCAACTCCATGTTGCAGTACGGGCACCAGACGCCACGATAAAACGTCAGCACCAACGGCCCTTGTGCCAGCCTGTCGGCAGACGAGACGGTATTGCCCTCGGGGTCCTTGAGGGTGAACAGCGGTGCGATGTCGCCGACTTTCAAGGCACGACTGGCGGCACCCGAGGCGATCAATTCAGCGGTGGCGCGCTCCATCACCGGGTGGATGTTGGCCGGGGCGTTGAAAGGTGGTTTGCCGGCCTTGAAGTCAGCTTTGAAGGCATCGAGTTTTGCTTGCAGGGTCATGGTCGAAAGTCCTGAAGAAGCGCCGGTAGTGGCTGGGTTCAAGAGTGACCGTCAGGCGCGCGCGGGGGAACGCTGGTGCGTGGCATAGCATTCATGCTGGCGGGGAATGGGTGGGCTCATCACATGCTGTACAACAACCGAACATCGTTCTGAATACTTTCTGTGTAGTTATGCACGAAGTTAAGTACCTGTAGGAGTGAGCCTGCTCGCGATAGCGTAGTGTCAGTCAAAGATCCATTGACTGACACTACGCTATCGCGAGCAGGCTCACTCCTACGGGGGCCATTCTTCTTCGGCAGTCCCGTCAGCCTTTGACGCTTTACGCCGTCGCCAATGAACCACGCTGGGAAGCACTCAAGAACCGCAACAACGCCAACAGCGGAAACACACTCCCGACAATCACGATCCACAACCAGCCGCCGTGTTCGTACACCGCACTGGCCACCGAGGAGCCGAAGGCGCCGCCGATAAAGATGCTGGTCATGTACAGCGCGTTCAGACGGCCACGGCTTTTTGCGTCCAGCGAGTAGACCGCGCGCTGGCCAAGGACCATGTTCATCTGCACGCAGAAGTCGAGCACTACACCGGTTACGGCCAGACCGATGACGCTGTAGGCCGGATGAATGAAGGCGGGCAAAAAGCTCAGGCTGGCGAAGACCATGGCCAGCAACGAAGCGATGCGAGTGTGGCCGGCGTCGGCCAGGCGTCCGCTGATCGGCGCGGCAATGGCACCGATGGCGCCGACCAGGGCAAAAATCGCGATCTCGCTTTGCGACAGGCCATGGTTACGCGCCAGTTCCAGCGGCACGGCGGTCCAGAACAGGCTGAAGGTTGCGAACATGCAGCCCTGATAAAACGCACGCTGACGCAGTACCGGTTGCTGGCGCAACAGCGTCCACAGCGAGCCGAGCAGTTGGCCATAGGTGGCGCTGTGATCCGGCTGGCGCTTGGGCACAGTCAGCGCCAGCACCACGCTGATCGCCGCCATCAGTGCAGCAGCAATCATGAACATCGCCCGCCAGCCTAAATGGTCGGCCACCACACTGGAAACGGGTCGCGCCAGCAAAATGCCCAGCAACAAACCGCCCATGATCCCGCCAACCACGCGGCCACGGGATTCCTCCGGAGCAAGGTGCGCCGCCAAAGGAATCAGAATCTGCACCGACACCGAACTGAACCCCACCAACAACGAGATCAGCAAAAACACATTGGGTTGATCGGTAAACGCCGCCGCCAGCAGGCTGGCAATCGCCACCACGGTGGTGATGATCATTAGCCGGCGGTTCTCCAGTAGATCGCCCAGCGGTACCAGAAAGAACAGGCCCAGCGCATAACCGATCTGCGTCAGCGAGACGATGAAGCTGGCCATGGTGTCGCTCAGGCCGATGTCCGGCGCGATCAGACCGATGATCGGCTGTGCGTAGTAAATGTTGGCAACAATGGCGCCGCAGCAGAAGGCGAACAGCAGCACCATGCCTCGGGTCATTGCGTGAGTGGTGGTGGTCATAAGGTTTCTCGATCCAGCGAAAGGGAATGCGCTGAGGCTATGGGACAAACCGGGCGGGTAGAAGACGCCGTCGGTTGATATCAGTTATTCCGTTGCGGAATGAACAGGAGCACTCGGCAAGTCATCCATCGGCGGACCTTGCGTCCGACCGTTGAGGGTCGATGATACATTCACTTACATCCTGTTCGATAGCGTGCTTATGTTTGCATTGGTTTGTTCAACATTCATGACCGGAGGATTGCAATGTTTCGTCAGCAGCTTCGCCACACCGCAACGATTGTCCTGATCAGCCTGCTGGGCGCGACGAGCGTGCAGGCCGCCGATGCACCGGGCATGCGCCTCGGTGTGCGCGGCGAGATCACCGGGGTCAGTGCCGACAGCTTGAAAGTCCACGTCAACAGCGGCGAGAACGTGGTGATCCAGTTGACCGGCGACACCAAGGTTCGCGCCGTCACTCTGGGCAATATCGAAGACATCAAACCCGGCAGTTACATTGGTTCGGCGGCAATGCCCCAGGAAGATGGCACGCTCAAGGCGCTGGAAGTGCATGTGTTTCCGCCGGAATTGGCCGGAAGTGGCGATGGTCATCGGCCGTTCGATCTGGCCAAGGGCAGCAGCATGACCAATGGCAGCGTCGGCGATCTGGTGGTGAGCAACGGGCGGGTGCTGACGGTGAACTACAAGGGCGGGCAACAGAAGATCCTGGTGCCGGAGGATGTGCCGATCGTCAATCTGACGCCGGGCGACAGAAGCTTGCTGAAGGTAGGGGTGAAGATCGTCACCTTCGTCACACAAAGCGCGGAAGGCACGCTGACAGCGCAATCGATCTCCGCCGGCAAGGACGGCGTCACCCCACCGATGTAATCGCCTAAACACAATCCCCCTGTAGGAGCTGCCGAAGGCTGCGATCTGTTGATCTTGAGCTGTTAACAACAAAGATCAAAAGATCGCAGCCTGCGGCAGCTCCTACAGGGGATCAGGTGTTACTGGCCGGTATAGATCTGATCGAAGACACCGCCGTCATTGAAGTGAGTCTTTTGCACGGTGCGCCAGTCGCCGAAGGTCTTTTCTACGGACAGAAAATCAACTTTCGGGAAACGATCGGTGTACTTCGCCAGCACTGCCGGATCACGCGGACGCAGGTAGTTTGCCGCCGCAATCTCCTGACCTTCCGGCGACCACAGGTACTTCAGATATTCATCCGCCGCCGCGCGCGAACCTTTCTTGTCGACGACTTTATCGACCACCGACACCGGCGGCTCAGCCTCGGCCGAGACGCTCGGGTAGATCACTTCAAACTGATCACGACCGAACTCGCGGGCAATCATTTCCGCTTCGTTTTCGAAGGTCACCAGCACGTCGCCGATCTGGTTGGTCATGAACGTGGTGGTCGCGGCGCGGCCACCGGTGTCCAGCACCGGCGCTTGCTTGAACAGTTTGCCGACGAAATCCTTGGCTTTGTTCTCGTCACCGCCATTTTTCAGTACATAACCCCAGGCCGACAGGTAGGTGTAGCGGCCGTTACCCGAGGTTTTCGGGTTGGGCACGATCACTTGCACGCCATCCTTGAGCAGATCCGGCCAGTCTTTCAGGGTTTTCGGGTTGCCTTTGCGGACGATGAACACGGTGGCGGAGGTGAATGGCGCGCTGTTGTTCGGCAGACGGGTGACCCAGTTCTCAGGCACCAGTTTGCCGTTGTCGGCGAGGGCGTTGATGTCGGTGGCCATGTTCATGGTGATGACGTCAGCCGGCAGGCCGTCGATCACCGAACGCGCTTGCTTGCTCGAACCGCCGAAGGACATCTGCACAGTGATGTTTTCGTTGTGCTCGGCTTGCCAGTGTTTCTGGAACGCAGTGTTGTAGTCCTTGTAGAAATCGCGCATCACGTCGTAGGAAACGTTGAGCAGCGTCGGGGCTGCCTGAGCGATGTTAGCCAAGGCCAGGCCGGCGGCGAGAAGTGAGGCGCCAAAGAGTTTTTTCACTGCGCATTCCTTGTTATCTATTTATGTAGGAGCTGCCGAAGGCTGCGATCTTTTGATCTTGATCTTATAAAAAAAAGATCAAAAGATCGCAGCCTTCGGCAGCTCCTACAGGGGGGGTGATGTTCAATTGCCACTGACTATAACGGGGCACGCATAGTCGTTTAAAGATTAAAAAGCTCTTTGCTTATTCCAGTTTTTTGAACAGCGCATTACCGCAGCGCGAGCAGAACGCCGCGCCATGTTCGTGGCTGTTTTTCTTGCACACCGGGCAGTCATGTTGCAGCTGTTCGCCGCGCATGGCGTTGGCCAGTTCGGCGGTGAAAATCCCCGTCGGCACGGCGATGATCGAGTAACCGGTGATCATCACCAGCGACGAAATGACCTGGCCCAGCGGCGTCTTCGGCACGATGTCGCCGAAGCCCACGGTGGTCAACGTGACGATAGCCCAATAGATGCCTTTGGGAATGCTGGTGAAGCCATGCTCCGGGCCTTCGATCACGTACATCAACGTGCCAAACACCGTCACCAGCGTGCAGACGCTGACCAGAAACACGACGATTTTCTGCTTGCTGCCGCGCAGCGCCGACATCAAATAGTTGGCTTGCTTGAGGTACGGGCTGAGCTTGAGCACGCGGAAAATCCGCAGCATGCGGATGATCCGAATGATCAGCAGGTACTGCGCATCGCTGTAATACAGGGCAAGGATACCGGGCACGATCGCCAGCAAATCCACCAGCCCGTAAAAGCTGAAGGCATAGCGTAGCGGCTTCGGTGAGCAGTACAGGCGCAGGATGTACTCGCCGAGAAAGATGATCGTGAAGCCCCACTCGATGTAGGCCAGCACGTCGGCGTAGTTGCGGTGAATGCTGTCGATGCTGTCGAGCATCACGATCACCAGGCTGGCGAGGATGATCAACAGCAAGATGCCGTCGAAGCGACGCCCGGCGCGGGTGTCGCTCTGGAAAATCATCACGTAAAGCCGTTCGCGCCAACTGTTGCTGCTGTCCATGGAAAATGCCTGAATCGAAGATCAGCGCAGCCTAGGTTGATTCTCCCCATGAGCGCAAGGCGCATGCTCGACCGGGGTTTTGCCGAGCATCTGGATGCCGGCGCGGATCAGCCAGCCGGCGAGGATGAACGGCGCGGTCAAAGTGGCCAGGCCGATGGCGGCAAACAGCGGCGTCACCAGCAACGCGAGAACGATGCCGAGTAGCGGCAGCCACGGTTGTTGGCGTTGGCTGCTGAAGGCGAGGGCGGCCAGTACGGCGTTGTAGCTGCCCAGGCCTGAAAGCGCAGCGCTGGTTTCGTGGTGCAGCAGGCTGGAACCGAGGCCAATCGCCGAGGCCAGCAGTGCCCAGCCAAAGGCGCGGCGATCGGCGATCAGCAAACCGATCGCGATCAATGCGCCGGCCAGTGGATGACCGAGGAACATTACCTGGCCCAAACCACGCAGTTCGGCGGCGAGCAGGTTCCACGTGTTCATCTCGATAGGCGCCATCGGCGCCGACGGTTCGGCGAACAGCAGCAATACCCAACTCATGGCCACGAACGGCGAGGTGTAGGCCGGAATCGATCGGCTGCTGTAAACATGTTTGAGCCATTGCTGTGTGACCATCGCACTCAAACCGCCAGCGGCGAGAATCAGTGGTGGCAGCATTGGCGACCACGGGAAATACAGGCTCAGCAGCAAGCCGAGCAAGATGCCGTTGTAGCTGAACAACCCGGCCTGACGATCAGCCTTGGCGTAGTTGCGCCGTTGCGCGGTGAGCAAGCCGGCGACGGCACCGAGCAGCGCACCGGCGAACAGCACCGGCGCGGTCAGCAGGATCGCCAACAGGCACAGCAGGCCGCACAGCGGATGGCGCTGGAGGAATATTTGACTGAAACCGTTGAGTAAAGCCTCGGCCCAGTCGGGGCAGTGGGTGTTGAAATGATTGGCAGGCATGTTGAGAAAATCTGGGCAGTTGATCGTTCCCACGCTCTGCGTGGGAATGCCTCAAAGGACGCTCTGCGTCTGCTCTTGGGACGCAGAGCGTCCCGGGCCGCATTCCCACGCAGAGCGTGGGAACGATCATGGTGGGCGGTTAAATCAATGTTTCGATACGCAGCGAGTTAGTCGATCCAGGCTGACCAAACGGCACGCCGGCGGTGATCAGCAGCGTGTCACCACGTTCGGCCATGCCTTGGGCCTGGGCGATTTCCAGTGCGGTTGAGCAGACTTCGTCAACCTGACGCAGGCGATCGTTGACCACCGAATGAATGCCCCACGCCACGCTCAAACGACGCGCGGTTTGCAGGTTCGGCGTGAGGTTGAGGATCGGCGCTTTCGGCCGTTCCCGCGCGGCACGCAAACTTGAGGTGCCCGACTCGCTGTAGTTGACCAGCACCGCCACCGGCAGCACGTTGCTGATGCGACGAATCGCGCAGCTGATCGCATCGGAAACAGTCGCTTCCGCCTTCGGCCGGCTGACGTCGAGCTGAGTCTGATAGTCCGGGCCGTTCTCTACCTGGCGGATGATCTTGCTCATCATCTGCACGGCTTCCAGCGGGTACTCGCCGGACGCAGTTTCTGCCGACAGCATCACCGCGTCAGCGCCTTCGGCCACGGCGTTGGCGACGTCAGTCACCTCGGCGCGGGTCGGGGCAGGGGAGAAGCGCATCGACTCGAGCATCTGCGTCGCGACCACCACCGGTTTGCCCAGTTCGCGGCAGGTAGTGATGATATTTTTCTGGATCTGCGGCACGCTCTCGGCCGGCACTTCGACGCCGAGGTCACCGCGAGCCACCATGATCGCGTCACTCAATTCAGCGATTTCGCGCAGTTGTTCAACGGCGGAAGGCTTTTCGATTTTCGCCATCAGAAAGGCTTTGTCGCCGATCAGTGCGCGGGCTTCGATGATGTCCTGCGGACGCTGCACAAACGACAGCGCGACCCAGTCCACACCCAGCTCCAGACCGAAGCTCAAATCACGGCGATCCTTGGCGGTCAGCGGGCTGAGGTCGAGCACGGCTTGCGGCACGTTCACACCTTTGCGATCCGACAGTTCACCGCCATTGAGCACGGTGGTGTCGATCGCGTCGGCGTATTTGCTGACCACGCGCAGACGCAATTTGCCGTCGTCGAGCAGCAGATCCATGCCCGCTTCCAGCGCTTCGATGATTTCCGGATGCGGCAGATTGACCCGGCGCTCATCGCCCGGCGTTGCGTCCAGATCGAGACGGAAGGCCTGACCACGATGCAGTTGCACCTTGCCGTCAGCGAACTTGCCGACGCGCAGTTTCGGCCCCTGCAAGTCCATCAGAATGCCCAGCGGGTAGTTGAGCTGGCGCTCGACTTCGCGGATCCACTGATAGCGCTTGGCGTGGTCGGCGTGATCGCCGTGGCTGAAGTTCAGGCGGAAGATATTCACCCCGGCCTCGACCAGTTCGCGGATGTCTTCGATGCCATCGACAGCAGGCCCGAGGGTGGCGAGGATTTTGACCTTTTTATCAGGCGTCATGATTTGCAGCTCTCAAGGATCAGAATGGCGCGGAAGTCGTTGACGTTGGTGCGGGTCGGCTCGGTGACGATCAGCGCATCGAGCGCCGAGAAATAGCCGTAGCCGTTGTTGTTATCCAGCTCGTCGCTGGCGCTCAAACCGAGGGCGGCGGCGCGGGCGTAGCTGTCCGGGGTCATGATCGCGCCGGCGTTGTCTTCCGAGCCGTCGATGCCGTCGGTGTCACCGGCCAGGGCATAGACGCCCGGCTGGCCTTTGAGATTTTCGGTCAGGCTCAGAAGGAATTCGGCGTTGCGTCCGCCACGGCCATTGCCGCGCACGGTCACGGTGGTTTCGCCACCGGACAAAATCACGCACGGCGCTGCCAATGGCTGGCCATGGTTGATGATCTGGCGAGCGATGCCGGCGTGGACTTTCGCCACTTCGCGCGACTCACCTTCGAGGTCGCCGAGGATCAGCGTGCTGAACCCGGCCTGACGGCATTTCACTGCCGCCGCGTCCAGCGATTGTTGAGGACGGGCGACCAATTGGAAGTGGCTGCGCGCAAGACTCGGATCACCGGGTTTGACGGTTTCCGACTCTGGGCTTTGCAACCAGTTGCGCACGGAAACGGGAATCTCGATGCCGTAGCGTTTGATGATCGCCAGCGCTTCGGCGGAGGTGCTTGGATCGGCCACGGTCGGGCCGGAAGCGATGACCGTGGCGAGGTCGCCCGGCACATCGGAAATCGCGTAGGTGTAAACAGTGGCAGGCCAGCAGGCCTTGCCGAGACGGCCGCCCTTGATCGCCGAGAGGTGCTTGCGCACGCAGTTCATCTCGCCGATGGTCGCGCCGGATTTGAGTAGGGCTTTGTTGATCGATTGCTTGTCGGCGAGGGTGATGCCTTCGGCCGGCAATGCGAGCAGGGCAGAACCACCGCCGGAGAGCAGGAAGATTACGCGGTCGTCCTCGGTCAGGTTGCTGACCAGTTCGAGCACGCGTTTGGCCACGGCCAGACCGGCAGCGTCCGGCACCGGATGCGCGGCTTCGACCACTTCGATTTTTTCGCAGGGGGCGCCGTGACCGTAACGGGTCACCACCAGGCCAGACACGTCACCTTCCCAGCAATTCTCGACCACTTGCGCCATGGCCGCGGCGGCTTTGCCGGCACCGATGACGATCACCCGGCCAGTACGATCGGCAGGCAGATGGGCTTCGAGGACTTGGTTCGGATGGGCCGCGTCGATGGCTGTGGCAAACAGCTCGCGCAGCAGTTGTTGCGGATCGACCGACATGGCGGGCTCCCAATCTTATTGTTCTTGGTTAATGCTGATGATCGTTCCCACGCTCTGCGTGGGAATGCCTCAATGGACGCTCTGCGTCCGCTTCGGCAGGGACGCGGAGCGTCCCGGGCTGCATTCCCACGCAGAGCGTGGGAACGAGCGACGGGGCAGGGCTTATTTGTTGTCGCGGATCGAGAAGTTGGCCATGTGTTCCAGACCTTTGATCAACGCCGAGTGATCCCAGTTGCTGCCACCGATTGCTGCGCAGGTGCTGAACACTTGCTGGGCGTTGGCGGTGTTTGGCAGGTTGATGTTCAGCTCTTTGGCGCCTTGCAGGGCCAGGTTCAGGTCTTTCTGGTGCAGGCTGATGCGGAAGCCTGGATCGAAAGTGCCTTTGATCATGCGCTCGCCGTGCACTTCAAGGATCTTCGAGGACGCGAAACCACCCATCAGTGCTTCACGCACCTTGGCCGGATCAGCACCGTTTTTCGAAGCGAACAGCAGGGCTTCAGCGACGGCCTGAATGTTCAGGGCGACGATGATCTGGTTGGCGACTTTGGCGGTTTGACCGTCGCCATTGCCACCGACCAGGGTGATGTTCTTGCCCATGGCCTGGAACAGCGGCAGGGCGCGTTCGAAGGCATCGGCGTCGCCACCGATCATGATGCTCAGGGTCGCGGCCTTGGCGCCGACTTCACCACCGGATACCGGTGCGTCGAGGTATTGCGCGCCTTTCTCGTTGATCTTCGCCGCGAACGCCTTGGTGGCGGTCGGCGAGATCGAGCTCATGTCGATAACGATTTTGCCTTTGCTCAGGCCAGCGGCAACGCCGTCAGCGCGGAACAGTACGTCGTCGACCTGTGGGGTATCCGGCACCATGACGATGATAAATTCAGCTTCCTGCGCGACTTCGCGCGGGTTGGCCAGGGCGACGGCGCCAGCGGCAACCAGATCAGCAGGAGCGGCGTCGTGGTGCGCCGACAGGAACAGGCTGTGACCGGCTTTCTGCAGGTTCGAAGCCATTGGGTGGCCCATGATGCCGGTGCCGATAAATCCGATTTTAGCCATGAGAAAATCCTCTTGTTTTTGTCTTTCCCCTGTAGGAGCTGCCGAAGGCTGCGATCTTTTGATCTTGATCTTCAAAATAACAAGATCAAAAGATCGCAGCCTGCGGCAGCTCCTACAGGGTCATGTGTTTGTCAGATTGCGTTGTGCGACTTCAACCAGCCCAGGCCCGCTTCAGTGGTGGTCAGCGGTTTGTACTCGCAACCGACCCAACCCTGATAACCGATGCGATCCAGGTGTTCGAACAGGAAGCGGTAGTTGATCTCACCGGTGCCTGGTTCGTTGCGCCCCGGGTTGTCCGCGAGCTGCACATGGTTGATCTCGCCCAGGTGCGATTGCAGGGTGCGGGCCAGATCGCCTTCCATGATTTGCATGTGATAGATGTCGTATTGCAGGAACAGATTGGCGCTGCCGACCTGTTCGCGAATCGACAGGGCTTGCGCCGTGTTGTTCAGGTAGAAACCCGGGATGTCGCGGGTGTTGATCGCTTCCATCACCAGTTTGATGCCCGCCGCTTGCAGCTTGTCGGCCGCGTATTTCAGGTTGGCAACGAAGGTTTTTTCCACGGTGACATCGTCAACGCCTTGTGGACGGATACCGGCCAGGCAGTTGATCTGGGTGTTGCCCAGCACTTGTGCGTAAGCAATCGCCAGATCGACACCGGCGCGGAACTCTTCGACCCGATCCGGCAGGCAGGCGATACCGCGCTCGCCCTTGGCCCAGTCACCGGCCGGCAGGTTGAACAGCACTTGGGTCAGACCGTTGGCGTCGAGCTTGGCCTTGATTTCGGCAGAGCTGAAATCGTACGGGAACAGGTACTCGACACCGCTGAAACCAGCCTTGGCGGCGGCGTCGAAACGGGCAAGGAAATCCTGTTCGGTGAACAGCATGGACAGGTTGGCTGCGAAACGCGGCATGGTGGTCTCCCGTTCTAGATTCTCGTTCCCACGCTCTGCGTGGGAATGCCTCAATGGACGCTCTGCGTCCGCTTTGGGACGCAGAGCGTCCCGGGCTGCGTTCCCACGCAGAGCGTGGGAACGATCAGCGGTCAGCAGTTAATCAAGCAGCGAAATCGCAGTTGGCGCATCGTTGCCGACCAGCGCCAGGTCTTCGAATTCGTTGACGGCGTTGATCTCGGTACCCATGGAGATGTTGGTCACACGCTCCAGAATGATCTCGACGATGACCGGCACCTTGAACTCTTCGATCATCTGTTCGGCCTTGCGCAGGGCAGGGGCGATTTCCGATGGCTCGAACACACGCAGCGCTTTACAGCCAAGGCCTTCAGCCACTGCGACGTGGTCAACACCGTAACCGTTGAGTTCCGGCGCGTTCAGGTTATCGAAGGACAGCTGCACGCAGTAGTCCATTTCGAACCCGCGCTGTGCCTGACGGATCAGACCCAGGTACGAGTTGTTCACCACGACGTGGATGTACGGCAGTTTGAACTGAGCGCCGACCGCCAGTTCTTCGATCATGAACTGGAAGTCATAGTCCCCCGACAGGGCCACGACTTTGCGGTTCGGATCGGCCTTCACCACGCCCAGCGCTGCCGGAATGGTCCAGCCCAACGGGCCTGCCTGGCCGCAGTTGATCCAGTGACGCGGCTTGTAGACGTGCAGGAACTGCGCGCCGGCAATCTGCGACAGACCAATGGTGCTGACGTAGCAGGTGTCCTTGCCGAACACCTGGTTCATTTCTTCGTAAACGCGCTGTGGTTTCACCGGCACGTTGTCGAAGTGGGTTTTGCGATGCAGGCTGGCTTTACGCTGCTGGCAGTCTTGCAGCCAGGCGCTGCGATTTTTCAGTTTGCCGGCGGCTTGCCATTCACGAGCGACTTCGATGAACACGGTCAGTGCTGCAGCGGCGTCGGAAACGATGCCCAGATCCGGCGTGAACACACGACCGATCTGCGTGCCTTCGATGTCGACGTGAATGAACTTGCGGCCTTCGGTGTAAACGTCAACCGAACCGGTGTGGCGGTTGGCCCAACGGTTACCGATCCCCAACACCACGTCGGATTTCAGCATGGTGGCGTTGCCGTAACGGTGCGAAGTCTGCAGACCGACCATGCCGACCATCAATGGGTGATCGTCCGGGATGGTGCCCCAGCCCATCAGGGTAGGGATCACCGGGATGCCGGTCAGCTCAGCGAATTCAACCAGCAGATCGCTGGCGTCGGCGTTGATGATGCCGCCGCCGGCAACCAGCAATGGACGCTCGGCCTGATCGAGCAAAGCCAACGCTTTCTCGACCTGAACGCGGGTAGCGGTCGGTTTGGCCAATGGCAGCGGCTGGTAAGCGTCGATGTCGAATTCGATTTCGGCCATCTGCACGTCGAACGGCAGGTCGATCAGCACTGGGCCTGGACGGCCGGAACGCATCTCGAAGAACGCTTTCTGGAACGCGTAAGGCACTTGGCCCGGTTCCAGAACAGTGGTCGCCCACTTGGTGACTGGCTTGACGATGCTGGTGATGTCGACAGCCTGGAAGTCTTCCTTGTGCATACGGGCGCGGGGTGCCTGGCCGGTAATGCAGAGGATTGGAATCGAGTCGGCCGAGGCGCTGTAGAGCCCGGTGACCATGTCGGTACCGGCAGGGCCGGAAGTACCGATGCACACGCCGATGTTGCCGGCCTTGGTGCGGGTGTAGCCCTCGGCCATGTGCGAGGCGCCTTCAACGTGGCGAGCAAGGACGTGATCGATGCCACCGACTTTTTGCAAGGCGGAGTACAGCGGGTTGATGGCAGCGCCCGGGATGCCAAAAGCGGTATCAACCCCTTCACGGCGCATCACCAGAACGGCGGCTTCGATTGCTCTCATTTTGCTCATGGTTTTGTGCCTCTTTACGTTTTGTAATTGTATACAAGTGGCTTTGCGCAGAGTGTATTCACGGCGGACGGCGCAGGTCAATCCATTTTCTCAAGCGCCTGTTTCATTCGTCGGAAGCCTGCCTGACTGTGGCTTTTCGTCGCATGTGGCGCTTTTAGAGAATTATTGTATACAAAAAAATAACTCATTGTGTTCTATTTGTTGCATCGGGCTGCGGCAGAAAAGCGCAGCCCCACGACTTTCCCAATAACAAAATGAGGACGGCACCATGAGCGCTTTAACCTTGAAAGTCGCAGTCAAGCTGGTCAACGAAGCCATCAACGCCGGGCGCGGTATCAACGCCGCGCCGCTGACCATCGCGGTACTCGATACCGGCGGCCACCTGATCACCCTGCAACGTGAAGACGGCGCCAGCCTGCTGCGCCCGGATATCGCCATCGGCAAAGCCTGGGGCGCGATTGCCCTGGGTAAAGGCTCGCGCCTGCTCGCACTCGACGCGCAACAACGCCCGGCCTTTATTGCTGCACTGAACAGCATGGGTCAGGGCAGCGTCGTGCCGGCACCGGGCGGTGTGTTGATTCGGGATCAGGCAGGCAATGTGCTGGGAGCGATCGGCATCAGCGGCGATCTGTCGGACATCGATGAGCAAGTCGCCATTAAAGCGGTGGAGGCGCTGGAGCTGCGCGCGGATGCGGGGGTGGCGGCCTGACCGGAAAATAAATCAGCACGTCTGATGGCGTGATGATGACGAAGCGGGGCGGGGTCTATAGACTGCCGCCCCTCTCGTTTATGTATCAAGGAAGATCTGCGTGAAGACGCTATTTGCCATGACGATGGCCGCCGCCATCACCCTCTGCACGCCCGTCCTGCATGCGACGGAAACCCCCGACGCCGACGAAATCGCCTTTAACGCGCTGAGCCCGGTGGTTTCTGCACTGCTCAACGCCGACGATGTACCGGAGTTGATGGAGCGGGCCGAGAAGCTCGAAGAAACCGACACGTTGCAGGCAATTGCGGTTTACCTGGCAGCCTCCCGTGAAGATCCCAAGCAACTGCTGGCGCCTTATCAGGTGGCGGCGCTATTTGCCCGTCGTGGCGATGACCGACTGGCGCTGCGCTATCTGCAGGAGGCCGATGACCGTGGCCTGTGGTTCGGCCCGCTGCTGGCAGGGGACGAAGACTTCTCCGAGCTCCGCGACACCGCCACCTACAAATCCGTACTGGCCAGCGCGCAGCAGCGTTACAAGAAAATCGCCGAGGGTAAGGTTGGCGCGATTTCCGTGCTCAATCCGTCGGCGAAGATCCCGGTGCCCAAAGCCTGCCGCCCGGTGGTGGTGTGGCTGCACGGTTACGGCGTCAATGGCGAGCTGGATGCAGACTACCAACCGCTGGCCGACACCGGCGCAATCATTCTGGGGATCAACGGCACGCAAATGATCAACGCGGTCGACAGCTTCCGCTGGATCGGCCCCGGTTTCGAAGGCACCCATGAAGCCGTGCAGAAAGGCCTCAAAGCCCTCGAAGCCCAACAATGCATCGACCGCAAACGCGTGTTTCTGATGGGCTTCTCGCAAGGTTCGCAACACGCCGGCGCGCTGTTGGCGCAACACCCGGACGATTACGCCGGCGCACTGCTGCTGTCACCCGGCGGCAATCAACCGACGCCCACCGAAAGCAAGGCGCGCGGCAAGCGTGTGTTTGTCATCAATGGCAAAAAAGAAGGGCCGGGCAATCTACAGATGAGCGCCGATTTTCGCCAATTGTTCAGCGACGGCAACGAGGTCAAGTCCCGCACCCACGAGGCCGGGCACACCTTCCCGGACGACTGGAGCACCTCGCTGCCGCAGGCGTTGCGCTGGTTGATGGGGGAGGAGGTTTGAGATTTTTATCCGTGAGGTCTTGCGGCGCCTGAAGAAGAGTCATCGCGAGCAGGCTCACTCCTACAAGGGTCGTGTTTTGACACAAATTCTCTAAACACCACAAACCCTATGTAGGAGTGAGCCTGCTCGCGATAGCTACCTTCCAGACACATCCCGCCAAAAGTCCGCCCACACAAGCGAATCCACAGAACTAGCCTTTCATGACCTGTTCATGGAGGGCAAAGGAATGCCGGATTTACCCGCTGCACACCGATTGCGATTCGGACGCTACGCCGAAGCCAGTCGCATTTATCTGCTAACGACCAATACCTACCAGAGAAGACCCGTCTTCAGGGATTTCACCTTGGGCAGACTGGTCGTCGATCAATTTCGCAATTCACAGAATTCTGGCTTGGCCAACTCAATGGCCTGGGTGGTTATGCCGGATCACTTTCACTGGCTGATCGAGTTGCAGCAGGGAAACTTGAGTCAGCTGATGCAGAAGACCAAGTCACTGAGTGCTAAAGCGGTAAGGCAGGCTACTGGCGATAGCAACCCTCTCTGGCAGCGAGGCTTTCATGACCGGGCACTGCGGCGGGAGGAGGACTTGGTCAAAGTTGCGCGGTATGTTGTGGCCAACCCATTGCGGGCGGGTTTGGTGCAGAAGCTTGGCGATTATCCGCTGTGGGATGCCATTTGGGTTTGAGCTGAAACCGTGGCGCCTTGATCGCGAGCAGGCTCACTCCTACATTTGGAATGCGTTCCCCTGTAGGAGTGAGCCTGCTCGCGATAGCATCACCGCGGTCTTACTGATCCGGCTCACACCCCTTCAGCACCAACCGGATAATCGTCTGTGCCGCCGCCTCGTAATCCGCCTCGTCCAGCTTGTCCTTGCCGGTCACAGCAGAAATCTGCCAGTCAAAGTCGGCGTAGGTCTGGGTCGCCGCCCAGATGCTGAACATCAGGTGATTAGGGTCGATCGGGGCGATTTGCCCGCGGTCGATCCAGCTCTGGATGCAGTCGATGTTGTGCTTGGCCTGGCCGTTGAGCTGCTCGACCAGGTCGGCGCTCAGGTGCGGGGCGCCGTGCATGATTTCGCTGGCGAACACTTTCGAGGCGAACGGCAGGTCGCGGGAGATGCGGATCTTCGAGCGGATGTAACCGCTCAGCACTTCGCTCGGTACACCGTCCGGATTGAACGGGGTCGAGGCCTGCAGAATCGGCACGATGATGCTTTCCAATACCTCGCGGTAAAGGTTTTCCTTGGACTTGAAGTAGTAGTAGACGTTGGGCTTGGGCAATCCCGCCTTGGCGGCGATGTCGCTGGTTTTGGTCGCAGCGAAGCCCTTGTCGGCAAACTCCTCACTGGCGGCACGCAGGATCAGTTCTTTGTTGCGCTCGCGGATTGTGCTCATAAACCCGGTGGTTCCTTGCCTGTTCTGGCGGTTGCGCATGGTAGCACCGGCCTCGCGCAGCGCTCAAGAATGCCCCGTGTGGTCTGTGGTCGCGTTATGCTTCGCAACATTCATACATAGAAGGAAACAGGATTCATGGCAGGAAGCAGTTTGCTGGTGCTGATCGACGATATCGCCACCGTTCTGGACGACGTTGCCTTGATGACCAAGATGGCCGCCAAGAAGACCGCCGGTGTGCTCGGTGACGATCTGGCGCTCAATGCCCAGCAAGTCTCCGGCGTGCGTGCCGAGCGGGAAATTCCCGTGGTCTGGGCGGTGGCCAAGGGCTCGTTCGTCAACAAACTGATCCTCGTGCCGTCGGCGCTGGCAATCAGTGCGTTCGTGCCGTGGCTGGTGACACCGCTGTTGATGGTCGGCGGTGCGTACCTGTGTTTCGAAGGGTTCGAGAAGCTCGCGCACAAGTTTTTGCACAGCGAAGCTGAAGACGAGGCCGGGCATGTGCAACTGACTGAGGCCGTGGCCGATCCGGCGACCGATCTGGTGGCGTATGAAAAGGACAAGATCAAAGGCGCAATCCGCACCGACTTCATTCTTTCAGCGGAAATCATCGCGATTACGCTCGGCACTGTGGCGGACGCTTCGCTGACTCAGCAAGTGATCGTGATGTCTGGCATCGCCATTGTCATGACGGTCGGTGTTTACGGTCTGGTGGCGGGCATCGTCAAACTCGACGACCTCGGCCTGTGGTTGACGCAGAAGCCTGGGCAGATGGCCAAAAAGATTGGCAGCGGCATTCTCAGCGCTGCGCCGTACATGATGAAAACCTTGTCGGTGGTCGGTACAGCGGCGATGTTCCTGGTCGGCGGCGGCATCCTGACTCACGGCGTGCCGGTGCTGCATCACTGGATTGAAGGCGTTGGTGCGGCGGCCGGCAGTGTCGGGTTTGCGGTGCCGATGTTGCTCAACGGTGTCGCGGGGATCATCGCTGGCGCGGTGGTGTTGGCGGTGGTTTCCGTTGTCGGCAAAATCTGGAAATCTGTTAAGGGCTAAAAGATCGCAGCCTTCGGCAGCTCCTACATGGGCATCGCGCACCCCCTGTAGGAGCTGCCGCAGGCTGCGATCCCTTGATCTAAAAAAGGGGCCATTCGACTCGCATCGAATGGCCCCTTTGTGTGTCTGCCGAAAACTATTCGGCGATCTGCAGCTTGCGTGCTTCGGTGTACACGTAACGCACTTTCTCGTACTCGAACGGCGAATTCATCTGGCCGTAGCGGAAGCTGGTCTGATAGCGCTTGTCGACTGCGCGCAACGCCCAGACTTCCGGATGGTTGGAGCTGACTTCCGACACATTGAGGAAGTTGATCGCCGATTCGGCGGTGTAGTCCACGGCCAGGCCGGCGGTGTCGCGGATGTTCGACGGGCCGAAGATCGGCAAGACGAAGTAGGCGCCACCGGGTACACCGTAGAAGCCCAGGGTCTGGCCGAAGTCTTCGCTTTGGCGCGGCAGGCCCATCGCCGTGGCCGGATCCCACAAACCGGCGATGCCGATGGTGGTGTTGAGCAGCAGGCGCGCGGTGGTTTCCATCGAGCGCTGACCCTTGAACTGCAACAGGCTGTTGACCAGGTTGGGCACATCGCCGAGGTTGTTGAAGAAGTTGCTCACACCGGTGCGCAGGAAGCTTGGCGTGATGTAGCGATAGCCATCGACCACCGGCAGGAACACCCATTGGTCGAAGCGGTAGTTGAAGTGGTAAACCCGACGGTTCCACGATTCCAGCGGATCGTAGACGTTCAGCGCGTTGAGCGTCGAGCGCTCGAATTCGCGCTGATCCAGCCCCGGGTTGAATTTGAGTTTGGACAGAGGCTCTTTGAAGCCATCACTGTCGACCACCACCGGCGCGTTGGCTTTACTGTTGTCGGCCTGGGCCACGCCTGCGCAGAGGAGCGCTGCCATCAGCAGGAGATATTTAGCCACGGAAGAACTCCAGCATAGCGTCGCTGTTGACGCGGTAGTTAAGGTTGCCGCAGTGGCCGCCCAGTGGGTAAACGGTCAGGCGATCACCGAAGGTCTTGCGCAGGAAACCGAGGTCGCCCGGGCCGAGGATGACGTCGTCGGCGTTGTGCATCACGGCGATTTTCGGGCTGTCGTGCAGGTAATCCTTGAGTGCATACAGGCTGACCTGATCGATCAGTTGCAGCAGGCTGCCGCCGTCGGTGCGGGCGCGCCACATCGGAATCACTTGATCGGTCAGGTAGCAGTCGAAGTCGCACTGCAGCGCACGCTTGAGGAACGGCGTGAGGCTGGTGCCTTCGGTGATCGGAAATTTCGGTGGCGTGATCAGGCCGCGACGGTTGATCAGGTCGGACGTGAACGCGATGTCGGCCGCCGAGAAGCGGAACGAGGTGCCGATCAGCATCGCCATCTGTTCGTTGGTCAGATGTTGCTTGGACTGTTGGAAGTCATAAAGCAGCGCATCATTGAGGTCGATGTAGCCTTTCTGCTGGAAGTAACGGGTCAACTTGCTCAGCACCAATTCATAGAAGGTGGTGCTGTTGTTGATGCCTTTAACTTCGGTTTGTACCAACTTGTCGAGGTTGGTCACCGAGGTGTAGAGGTTCACCGGTGGGTTGAGCAGCAGGACTTTCTTGAAGTTGAAGCTGCGACGGGTCTCGTCCAAGTGCGCAACGAAGGCGGCATCCAGCGCGCCGAGGCTGTACCCGGTCAGGTAATACTCGGTGACCGGCACTTTCGGATTCTGTGCGCGCACGGCTTGCATCACCCGGTACATGTCTTCGGCGTCTTCCTTGGTCACGCCCGGGGTGGCGAAGCGCGAGGCGGCGCTGATGAAGTCGAAACTGGTCGGCGAGGACAACTGCACGACGTGGTAGCCGGCCTTGTAGTAGAGCTTTTTCAGGTATTCGTTGAGCGTGCTGTCATAGCGCGCGCCAGTGCCGGCGATCAGGAAGATCAGCGGTGCCGGTTTGTCCTGAGTGGCGATCCGGTAGGTGAGTTTCTTCACTGCCCAGAAATTGTCCGGCAGGATGAACTCGCGCTCCGGGCGCAACGTCAGGCTGCGATCCGACTGGTTGATGTCGTCGTCCAGCGGCAATTCCGGGCGCAAGTCCGGCGGGGTCGTGGCGATGGTCGCCTCGAACGGGTTGGTCAGGGGATAGCCATAACTGGCGGCATCGATGTCCACCGCCAGTGCGGACGCACTCAAAATAAGGCCGCTGAACAGCGCGGCGAAGCGCAAGGAACGGAGCATGACTAGATCCCTTAGAGGAAGGTGCCGAATGAAGTTCGCAGGCTATGACCACCGGGTTTGCGCCAAAGTGCCATGCATCGGCACCAAACAGGCAGAATTCGGAGTAATAGTAGCTGGACGATACACTTTGCACCGCATCAATGAACAGTTAAGTGTTGTTAGCGCTTGCACACCGCTGGCGGCAGATTAAGCTGGCCGCCGATTTCCCATGTTTGGAGTGCTTCATGTCCCGCCGCTTGCCCGTGATTCTGCTGCTCGTTCTGTTGCCGTTGTGGCTGGCTGCCAGTTATGCCGCGCGGTATGGCTTTATGGAGGACGGCAAGTGGGTGGGCATTTGCGTGGATGAGGCTAGCCGCTGGGAATGCCAGTTGCGTTCCAACCTTGGGCTGATGATTCACTTCAAGGTGCTGGGCTGGACCGCGCTCGGCGCGGCGCTGATCGGTTTTGTCGTGCCCGGGCGGGCAGGCTGGTGGCTGGCGGTGCTGGCGCTGGTGTTCGGGGTGCCGGCGCTGGCGTTGTACAACACCACTTTAGCGGTGTTTGCGTTAGTGATTGCCGGGTTGCGGTTGGTCAGAGCGTAAAAGATCGCAGCCTGCGGCAGCTCCTACAGGGTGTACGCCATCCCCATGTAGGAGCTGCCGAAGGCTGCGATCCTTTGATCTTCAGCCCTGGCGAACGCGCAGGCAGCGCCAAAGGGCTGCGACCATCAACACGCTGACCAACGCCCAGCCCCACGCCTGCTGATTCTGCAAGCCTTCCTGATACAACTGCGGCGCAATCCCCACACCGACAATAAAGGTCAGCAGAGCGATCTCGCGACGCGGCACGCGTACCGGTCGGCACAGGTAAACCAGCGCCGGCAGCACAAACGCCATGCTCGCAAAGCTGCGATAACGCGGGTCAAAAACCATCTCGAGCATCATCACGGCAGCGGCAAAACCTGCCGCCGCGACCAGCCAGCCTGCACGTCGCTCGAGCACATTGAACGCACGCTCACGCCAGCCCGTGCGTGCGCTCAGCGTCAGTGCGGCATGCGCCAATACCAGCAGATTCAACGCCGTCAGCAAGCCGACCCACAACCATTCGCTGGCAAACCGTGTAGTCACCCGCGCCAGATCACCCCAGGCGCCAATCGAGCAAGCGGCGAGGGCGCCCAACAGCGGCAACACCAGTGCCGAACGCGTGGTGCGAACGCGCCCGCCAAGGATCAGCGTGCTAAGGAAAATCAAACCACCGACTGCCAGCCATTCTTTCCAGAACGGCACATTGGTCACGGGGCCGGCGAGCACGCCCTTGTCCTGACGATCCGCATCGAACAGTCCCCAGTAGCCACCGACCGCGCCTTCACTCGCCCGTTTCCAGGGCTGATCAAAGGCTTCGATCAGGTTGTAATGCCAGCCTTCCTTCTCGGCCATGGCGACAAAACCGCGAATGAACTTGGCTTCGTTGACCCGGCTCGGCAGGGCGGTTTCACGCTGGCGGCCTTCGCTTGGCCAGCCGGTCTCGCCGATCATCACGTCTTTGGGGGCGAATTTGTTGCCGAAGACCTGACGCACCTCTGCCACGTGGTGCAGGGCGGCATCGATGTTCGAGGGATCATCTTCCCAATACGGCAGCAAATGAATGGTCAGGAAATCCACTGCCGGCGCGACTTCCGGATGCTTGAGCCAGAACTCCCAGACATCGGCGTAGGTGACCGGTTGCTTGATCTGGCTCTTGACCTTGGTGATCAGTCGGACCAGTTGCGCGCCGGTGACTTCCTTGCGCAGCAACGCTTCGTTGCCGACGATCACCGCGCTGACCACGTCCGGGTTGGCGTTGGCCGATTTGATCAGCAGCTCGACTTCCTTCTCCGTATCGACCGGGTTGCTGTTGATCCAGGCGCCGATCATCAACTTTAGTCCGTGTTTGCGCGCCAGATCCGGCAGCGCTTCAAGGCCGGTCATTGAATAGGTGCGGATGCATTCAAAGCGGGTCGCCAATAACGCGAGGTCGGCGTCCATGCGCTCGGGGCGCAGTTTGAACGGTACGTCGAACGGCGATTGGTCTTTGTCGAACGGCGTATAGGACGCGCATTGCAGCTTGTGCGTCGGCGTCGCGGCGTCCGGCAGGATCACCGGTTTACCGAGGCCGTACCAGAAGCCGCCGAGGGCAAACAGGCCCAGCAGGCAGGCAAATAAATAAGCAGGGAAGGGGAAGCGGGACGTCGCGGACATGGTCGGGCCGAGTGGCTGCAAAGCGACGCATGTTACCTGCATTTATCCGGGGTTGGTGGCTCGCATCATTTGCACATGCAAAGTTCGGGCGGATTGTCTGGCGTCAATTATTCAGAGGCGATTAATGGCCTTCTGATGTCGTTTCTCGTTGTCTTGAGGTCGCTGACAGAGCAGGTCGCGAGCGTCGTCAGGTTGATGATCGAAAGCGTCAGCACTCCACTGATGGTCCAGCGAGTTTGCGGTCAGGCGTGATGGGGGCGCTGTGCACCATAACAATACGTTGACGCCGCCCGTCATCCGTCGGGCGCAGCATTTCGGGGAAGTAACGATGAAGATGCGACGACTTTTAGGCGCAGGTGCCGCACTGGCGCTTGCGATGGGCGCAACACTGGCCAGCGCGGAAACCAAGACCCTGAACATCGGTTACGTTGACGGCTGGTCCGACAGCGTTGCGACCACCCACGTAGCGGCCGAAGTGATCAAGCAGAAACTCGGCTATGACGTGAAGCTGCAAGCCGTCGCCACCGGGATCATGTGGCAAGGGGTTGCCACCGGTAAACTCGACGCCATGCTCTCGGCCTGGCTGCCCGTCACCCATGGCGAATACTGGACGAAAAACAAGGATCAGGTCGTCGATTACGGCCCGAACTTCAAGGACGCGAAAATCGGCCTGATCGTGCCGGAGTACGTCAAAGCCAAGTCGATCGAAGACCTGAAAACCGATGACACCTTCAAGAACCGTATCGTCGGTATCGATGCCGGTTCAGGCGTGATGCTCAAGACCGATCAGGCGATCAAGGATTACGGCCTCGACAAATACAACCTCAAAGCCAGTTCCGGCGCCGGCATGATCGCCGAGCTGACCCGTGCCGAGAAGAAAAACGAATCCATTGCTGTCACCGGTTGGGTGCCGCACTGGATGTTCGCCAAGTGGAAACTGCGCTTCCTCGACGACCCGAAAGGCGTGTACGGCGCGGCTGAAACCGTGAACAGCATCGGCAGCAAAGAGCTCGATGCCAAGGCACCGGAAGTGGCCAAGTTCCTGAAAAACTTCCAGTGGGCGTCGAAAGACGAGATCGGCGAAGTGATGCTGGCGATTCAGGACGGCGCCAAACCTGAAGCGGCTGCGAAAGATTGGGTCGCCAAGCACCCGGATCGCGTGGCTGACTGGACCAAATAACCACAAATAACGTCGCACCCCTGTAGGAGTGAGCCTGCTCGCGATAGCGTCCCGTCAGTTGATGAAAATATCGACTGATACAACGCCATCGCGAGCAGGCTCACTCCTACAGTTGTTTTGGGGTGTGCTGAAGAATGGCGAATACGTCATGGCGTTCTACTACTAAGGTCGTCTGTTACCGCTCCCGCAGCCGCATACATTAGCTATGTTCCAACAATAATTTGTGCTGCGAGGATAAAAACAATGAACGACAGCATTTACCTCTCGATTCAAAACAGTCCCCGATTCAAGGAGCTGGTTCAGAAAAGGGAACGATTCGCCTGGATTCTCTCGGCAATCATGCTCGGGCTTTACTCTGGCTTCATCCTTTTGATCGCTTACGGGCCGCACATACTGGGAGCGAAACTCAGTCCTGAGTCTTCGATTACCTGGGGTATTCCGATCGGTGTCGGGCTGATTCTTTCGGCATTCATCCTCACCGGGATCTACGTGCGCCGCGCCAATGGCGAGTTTGACGACCTGAACAATGCGATTCTCAAGGAGGCTCAGCAATGATCCGGCGTCTACTGGCTCTATTGAGTGTTGCGGCTTTCGCGCCGAGTGTCTGGGCGGCTGACGCGTTGACGGGGGAGGTGGCCAAACAGCCGCTGAACATCCCTGCGATCCTGATGTTCGTGGCCTTCGTTGGCGCGACGTTGTACATCACCTACTGGGCCTCGAAGAAAAACAACTCGGCGGCCGACTACTATGCGGCGGGCGGCAAGATCACCGGTTTCCAGAATGGTCTGGCGATTGCCGGTGACTACATGTCGGCGGCGTCCTTCCTGGGGATTTCGGCGCTGGTGTTCACCTCCGGCTACGATGGCCTGATCTACTCGATCGGCTTCCTGGTGGGCTGGCCGATCATTCTGTTCCTGATCGCCGAGCGTCTGCGTAACCTGGGTAAATACACCTTTGCCGACGTGGCGTCCTACCGCCTTGGGCAAACCCAGATCCGCACCCTGTCTGCTTGCGGTTCGCTGGTGGTGGTGGCGTTCTACCTGATCGCGCAAATGGTCGGTGCCGGCAAGTTGATCCAGCTGCTGTTCGGTCTGGACTACCACGTCGCGGTGATCCTGGTCGGTGTGCTGATGTGCATGTACGTGTTGTTCGGCGGCATGCTGGCGACTACTTGGGTGCAGATCATCAAGGCGGTGCTGTTGCTGTCCGGCGCTTCGTTTATGGCGCTGATGGTGATGAAGCACGTCGGCTTCGACTTCAACACGCTGTTCTCCGAGGCGATCAAGGTTCACGCCAAAGGCGAAGCGATCATGAGCCCGGGCGGTCTGGTCAAGGATCCGATTTCGGCCTTCTCGCTGGGTCTGGCGCTGATGTTCGGTACGGCTGGCCTGCCACACATTCTGATGCGCTTCTTCACCGTGAGTGACGCAAAAGAAGCTCGCAAGAGCGTTCTGTACGCAACCGGTTTCATTGGCTACTTCTACATTCTGACTTTCATCATCGGCTTTGGCGCGATCCTGCTGGTCAGCACTAACCCGGCCTTTAAAGATGCGGCGGGCGCGCTGTTGGGCGGCAACAACATGGCGGCGGTGCATCTGGCCAATGCGGTTGGTGGCAGTATCTTCCTCGGCTTTATCTCGGCGGTGGCGTTCGCGACCATTCTGGCGGTTGTGGCAGGCCTGACGCTGGCCGGTGCTTCGGCGGTGTCTCACGACCTGTATGCCAGTGTGATCAAGAAGGGCAAGGCGAACGAGAAGGACGAGATTCGTGTCTCGAAGATCACCACCATTGCCTTGGCGGTGCTGGCGATTGGCTTGGGCATCCTCTTCGAAAGCCAGAACATTGCGTTCATGGTGGGCCTGGCGTTCTCGATTGCGGCGAGCTGTAACTTCCCGGTGCTGCTGCTTTCGATGTACTGGAAGAAGCTGACCACGCGTGGCGCAATGATTGGCGGCTGGTTGGGGTTGATCAGTGCTGTAGGCCTGATGATTCTTGGCCCAACCATCTGGGTGCAGATTCTGCATCATGAGAAGGCGATCTTCCCTTACGAGTATCCGGCGCTGTTTTCGATGATCATTGCCTTTGTCGGGATCTGGTTCTTCTCGATTACTGACAAGTCGGCGGCTGCGGATAAAGAACGCGCGCTGTTCTTCCCGCAGTTTGTGCGTTCGCAGACTGGGTTGGGGGCGAGCGGTGCGGTTTCGCATTGATGGTTTGATGGTTTTGTAATGTTGTGCTGAATGCCCCGGTTGAGAGATCGGGGCATTTTTTGTGGGCGGTTATCGGGCAGGCCGTGTTTTTCGTGCGGTTCGTGTACATGTCCGTTGCTGCGGTTAGGGCTGCTTAGGGTTCCGCCCTTGCGGCGGGTCACCTTTTCCAAACGCCGAAAAGGTAACCCAAAAGGCTTGCTCCTACGTGCGGCCCGCTCGCTGGGGCTCGGGGTTCCTTCGCTCCGGGATCGATCCGGGCGCAGCGCCTACGGTTTGCTTCGCTGCACCTCCTCTCGCTGTGTTTGGCTGCGCCAAACGGTCGCTGCGCTCCCACGCCCGGATCAATCCCTCCACTCAGCCTTCCGACGTCGCCCGTGGATCAAGATCAAAAGCTGCAGCCGAGCTAACGCTCATCCTGTGTAGGAGCTGCCGAAGGCTGCGATCTTTTGATCTGCTTTGGCTTTGGCTTTGGTTTTTGATCTTTTGCCCCATCGGCAGGCCGAGCGAAGGTGTTCATCCGGGGGTTAGGCGCGCAGCGCCGTGCGGCGAAGCCGCATACATCGAGAGGAGGTGCAGCGAAGCAAACCGTAGGCGATGCCCCCGGATGGACACCGTAGCGAGGGAACACTGAGCCTCAGCGAAGTGCCGTACGCCAGGGGCAAAGCCTTTTGGTTCCTTTTTGGCGTTTGAAAAAGGGACTCGCTGTAAGAGCGAAACCGCCAGTGGCAGCTCCCGCAACAACGGATATGCCCCCAAATCCCAAATCCCAAATCCCAAACCCAAACAAACAAAAACGGCCCCTATATAAATAGAGGCCGTTCCCGGTACAACTTAAGACGTTATCGCAAGACAGGTCTTATTTGCGGTCTTCCAGCTTGGTCAGATCACGCGACTCATAACCGGTATACAACTGGCGCGGACGGCCAATCTTGTACGGGCTGGAGAGCATCTCTTTCCAGTGCGAAATCCAGCCAACAGTACGTGCCAGGGCGAAGATCACAGTGAACATGCTGGTAGGAATGCCGATCGCCTTGAGGATAATCCCCGAGTAGAAGTCGACGTTCGGGTACAGCGAGCGTTCGATGAAGTACGGATCGGTCAGGGCGATCTCTTCCAGGCGCATGGCCAGTTCGAGTTGCTTGTCGTCCTTGATGCCCAGTTCCTTCAACACTTCGTCGCAGGTCTGCTTCATCACGGTGGCACGCGGATCGCGGTTTTTGTAAACGCGGTGACCGAAGCCCATCAGTTTGAACGGATCGTTCTTGTCCTTGGCCTTGGCGATGAACTTGTCGATGTTCGACACATCGCCAATCTCGTCAAGCATGGTCAGAACGGCTTCGTTCGCACCGCCGTGGGCAGGGCCCCACAGTGCGGCGATGCCGGCGGCGATACAGGCGAACGGGTTCGCACCCGAAGAGCCGGCCAGACGCACGGTTGAGGTCGAAGCGTTCTGCTCGTGGTCGGCGTGGAGGATGAAGATCCGGTCCATGGCCTTGGCGAGTACCGGGCTGATCGGTTTGATCTCGCACGGGGTGTTGAACATCATGTGCAGGAAGTTTTCCGCGTACGTCAGATCGTTGCGCGGGTACATCATGGGTTGACCCATGGAGTACTTGTAAACCATCGCTGCCAGGGTCGGCATCTTGGCAACCAGACGGATCGCGGAGATTTCGCGATGCTGCGGGTTATTGATGTCGAGGGAGTCGTGGTAGAAGGCCGAGAGGGCGCCGACTACACCGCACATGACGGCCATCGGGTGGGCGTCGCGACGGAAACCGTTGAAGAAGGTTTTCAGCTGCTCGTGAACCATGGTGTGGTTTTTCACGGTGCTGACGAACTGGGCCTTCTGTTCTGCAGTCGGCAATTCACCGTTGAGCAGCAGGTAGCAGGTTTCCAGGTAGTCCGACTTTTCAGCCAGCTGTTCGATCGGGTAGCCGCGGTGCAACAGAATGCCGTTGTCGCCGTCGATATAGGTGATCTTCGACTCGCACGAGGCGGTCGACATGAAACCAGGGTCGAAAGTGAAGCGGCCCGTGGCCGTCAGGCCCCGAACATCGATTACATCGGGACCAACGGTGCCGGTTAAAATGGGCAGCTCGACGGGGGCTGCGCCCTCGATGATCAACTGCGCTTTTTTGTCAGCCATGTGGCCTCCTATTTATGCTTGAACCATCAGACAGACCCCCCACGCAGGGCCCGCACCACTATAGTGAGATAAATTCGAATGTCAATTTGCCTAAAGTCTTGCTCCAGAAGGCTTTAAGCGCACTTTTTCCTCGAAATTGCCTGCCATTTACGCCTTTTATTCGACTTGTGCAATCAGCTATTTGGGGTAGGTGATTGCGTTGTCATTAGTAGCCTAACTGTCTATACTCGGCCACCGACCGCCAAGGGCTTTTGGGCCTGCTTTATTGGGGGTCGCATCCCTGGGTGGTGGTTACCTGACCAGTGCACTCCCCAACAACTTTGCCCTGATTGTTAGGGGCTCTTCAGTGTGAAAAAAAAGCCGTGAAAAGCCAACGACCTGTAAACCTAGACCTAAGGACCATCAAACTCCCCATCACCGGCGTTACGTCGTTTCTTCACCGTGTTTCCGGCATCATCCTCTTCCTGGGCCTTGGCTTCATGCTTTATGCATTGGGCAAATCCCTGGGTTCCGAGGAAGGTTTTGCCGAAGTGAAGGCATGCTTGACCAGCCCGCTGGCCAAGTTCGTAGCATGGGGCCTCCTGTCCGCTCTGCTGTATCACTTGGTAGCCGGTGTGCGCCACTTGATCATGGACATGGGCATCGGTGAGACGCTGGAAGGCGGCCGCCTGGGCTCGAAAATCATCATCGCCATTTCCGTGGTGCTGATCGTTCTGGCAGGAGTTTGGATATGGTAACCAGCGTTACGAACCTTTCGCGTTCGGGCCTCTATGACTGGATGGCGCAACGTGTGTCTGCGGTTGTTCTCGCGGCTTATTTCATCTTCCTGATCGGATACCTTGCAGCGAATCCGGGCATTGGCTACGACCAGTGGCACGGCCTGTTCGCTCACAACGGGATGCGTATCTTCAGTCTGCTGGCCCTCGTTGCCCTTGGCGCTCACGCCTGGGTCGGCATGTGGACCATCGCGACCGACTACCTGACGCCGATGGCGCTGGGCAAGTCCGCGACTGCAGTACGTTTCCTTTTCCAGGCAGTATGCGGCGTTGCGATGTTCGCTTACTTCGTCTGGGGTGTGCAGATTCTCTGGGGTATCTGAGTCATGGCTAACATTCCAACGATTTCTTTCGACGCCATCATTATTGGTGGTGGCGGTGCCGGCATGCGCGCTGCGCTGCAACTGGCGCAGGGCGGTCACAAGACTGCCGTGATCACCAAGGTTTTCCCGACCCGTTCGCACACTGTATCCGCTCAGGGCGGCATCACTTGCGCAATCGCGTCCGCTGACCCGAACGATGACTGGCGCTGGCACATGTACGATACCGTCAAGGGTTCCGACTACATCGGTGACCAGGACGCTATCGAATACATGTGTCAGGAAGGCCCGGCCGCCGTTTACGAGCTGGACCACATGGGCATGCCTTTCTCGCGTACCGAACAAGGTCGTATCTACCAGCGTCCGTTCGGTGGCCAGTCCAAGGACTACGGCAAGGGCGGTCAGGCTGCACGTACTTGCGCCGCTTCCGACCGTACCGGTCACGCGCTGCTGCACACCCTTTATCAGGGCAACCTGAAAGCCGGTACCACGTTCCTGAACGAGTACTACGCTGTCGATCTGGTGAAAAACCAGGAAGGCGACTTCGTCGGTGTGATCGCTATCTGCATCGAAACCGGTGAAACCACCTACATCCGCGCCAAGGCCACCGTATTGGCTACCGGCGGTGCAGGTCGTATCTACGCGTCCACCACCAACGCCCTGATCAACACCGGTGACGGCGTTGGCATGGCTCTGCGTGCTGGTGTGCCGGTACAAGACATCGAAATGTGGCAGTTCCACCCGACCGGCATCGCCGGCGCCGGTGTACTGGTTACAGAAGGTTGCCGTGGTGAAGGTGGTTACCTGATCAACAAGCACGGCGAGCGTTTCATGGAACGTTATGCTCCGAACGCCAAAGACCTTGCCGGTCGTGACGTTGTTGCTCGCTCGATGGTTAAAGAAATCATCGCCGGCAACGGTTGCGGCCCGAATGGCGACCACGTACTGCTTAAACTCGACCACCTGGGCGAGGAAGTACTGCACAGCCGTCTGCCAGGCATCTGCGAACTGTCGAAGACTTTCGCTCACGTTGACCCGGTTGTTGCGCCGGTTCCGGTTGTTCCGACTTGCCACTATATGATGGGCGGCGTTGCCACCAACATTCATGGTCAGGCGATCACCCAGGACGCTGAAGGCGTCGACAAGATCATCCCGGGCCTGTTCGCTGTAGGCGAAGTGGCTTGCGTATCGGTTCACGGTGCCAACCGTCTGGGCGGCAACTCGCTGCTCGACCTGGTGGTATTCGGCCGCGCTGCCGGCCTGCACCTGGAAAAGGCGCTGACCGACGGCATCGAATACGACGACGCTACCGAAGCCGACATCGAAGCTGCCCTGTCGCGTCTGAACGCGCTGAACAGCCGTACTGATGGCGAAGACGTGGCAACCCTGCGTCGCGAGCTGCAGAACTGCATGCAGAACTATTTCGGTGTATTCCGTACTGGCGAATACATGCAGAAAGGTATTGCTCAGCTTGCTGACCTGCGTACCCGCATCGCCAACGTGAAAATCAACGATAAGTCGCAGGCGTTCAACACTGCTCGTATCGAAGCGCTGGAACTGCAGAACCTGCTGGAAGTGGCTGAAGCTACCGCCATCGCCGCTGAAGTCCGCAAAGAGTCGCGCGGTGCTCACGCCCGTGAAGACTTCGAAGACCGTGACGACGAAAACTGGCTGTGCCACACCCTGTACTTCCCGGGTGACAAGCGCGTCACCAAGCGTGCCGTGAACTTCTCGCCGAAGACTGTTCCGACTTTTGAACCTAAGATTCGGACTTATTAAGGGTGGCCGCCATGTTGCAAGTCAGCGTTTATCGTTACAACCCTGATCAGGACGCCGCGCCGTTCATGCAGGAATTCCAGATCGATACCGGTGGTAAAGATCTGATGGTGCTGGACGTACTGGCCCTGATCAAAGAGCAGGACGAGGGTTTCTCCTATCGTCGCTCTTGCCGTGAAGGTGTTTGCGGTTCCGACGGCATGAACATCAACGGCAAGAACGGTCTGGCGTGCATCACGCCGCTGTCTGCCGTTGTCAAAGGTAACAAGTTGGTTGTTCGTCCGCTGCCAGGTTTGCCGGTTATCCGTGACCTGGTCGTCGATATGAGCATCTTCTACAAGCAATACGAAAAGGTGAAGCCTTACCTGCAGAACGACACGCCGGCTCCGGCCATCGAGCGTCTGCAGTCGCCAGAAGAGCGCGAAAAGCTCGACGGTCTGTACGAGTGCATCCTGTGCGCTTGCTGCTCGACCTCTTGCCCGTCCTTCTGGTGGAATCCGGACAAGTTCCTGGGTCCAGCTGCACTGCTGCAAGCTTATCGCTTCCTGGCAGACAGCCGTGACACCAAGACCAACGAGCGTCTGGCTTCACTCGATGACCCGTTCAGCGTCTTCCGCTGCCGGGGCATCATGAACTGCGTCAACGTATGTCCGAAAGGCCTGAACCCGACTAAGGCCATCGGTCACATCCGTAACATGCTGCTTTCAAGCGGCGTGTGATTCAGCTGCTGTAACCGCTGTACCGTAGAGGCTGTGGCGCGGGCTTCAACCCGCGTCATGGCTATAACCAGAGCAGTAGCCACAAGCTGCCGCTCTTATTTTGAAGAAATGAGACAAGCAGGGGCATCCGGGCTGGTACCCGGACTATCAGTGTGATCCTAAGTGGCTTGTTTTAGTCGCTGCATTCGGACTTCTGCAAGTTTGCTCGGTGTCGACATCGATGGTGTTCCCCTAACCGAGGGTGACCAAGCATGCAAGAAAGCGTGATGCAGCGCATGTGGAACAGCGCCTACCTTTCAGGTGGAAACGCTGCCTATGTGGAAGAGCTTTATGAGCTCTACCTGCACGACCCTAACGCTGTGCCAGAAGAGTGGCGCACCTACTTTCAGAAGTTGCCCGCCGACGGCAACTCTGCCACTGATGTTTCGCACTCCACAATTCGCGATCATTTCGTGCTGCTGGCAAAGAACCAGCGCCGCGCCCAACCGGTTTCCGCCGGCAGCGTGAGCAGTGAGCACGAGAAGAAGCAAGTTGAAGTGCTGCGATTGATCCAGGCCTACCGTATGCGTGGCCACCAGGCAGCCCAGCTTGACCCGCTGGGGCTGTGGCAGCGTCCTGCACCTGCAGACCTGTCGATCAATCATTACGGCTTGACCAATGCCGATCTTGATACGACCTTCCGTGCCGGCGACCTGTTCATCGGCAAAGAGGAAGCGAGCCTACGCGAAATTCACGAAGCGTTGCAGCAGACATATTGCCGCACCATCGGCGCTGAATTTACGCACATCACCGATTCCGAGCAGCGCCAGTGGTTCCAGCAGCGTCTGGAAAGCGTGCGTGGTCGTCCGACGTACTCCGCCGACATCAAGAGCCACCTGCTTGAGCGCGTGACTGCCGGTGAAGGCCTGGAAAAATACCTGGGCACCAAATACCCGGGCACCAAGCGTTTCGGTCTGGAAGGCGGCGAAAGCCTGATTCCGATGCTCGACGAACTGATCCAGCGTTCCGGTTCCTACGGCACCAAGGAAGTCGTCATCGGCATGGCCCACCGTGGCCGTCTGAACGTACTGGTCAACACCTTCGGCAAGAACCCGCGTGAGCTGTTCGACGAGTTCGAAGGCAAGAAGAAGGTCGAGCTGGGTTCCGGTGACGTTAAATACCACCAGGGCTTCTCGTCCAACGTGATGACCGCCGGCGGTGAAGTTCACCTGGCCATGGCGTTCAACCCGTCCCACCTGGAAATCGTTTCCCCGGTGGTAGAAGGTTCGGTGCGCGCCCGTCAGGATCGTCGTAACGACCCGACCGGTGAGAAGGTTCTGCCGATCTCCATCCACGGTGACGCTGCTTTCGCAGGTCAGGGCGTGGTCATGGAAACCTTCCAGATGTCGCAGACCCGCGGTTTCAAGACCGGCGGTACCGTGCACATCGTGATCAACAACCAGGTTGGTTTCACCATCAGCAACCCGCTGGACTCGCGTTCCACCGAGTACGCCACCGACGTTGCCAAGATGATCCAGGCGCCGATTCTCCATGTGAATGGTGATGATCCGGAAGCCGTGTTGTTCGTGACCCAGCTGGCTATCGACTACCGCATGCAGTTCAAGCGTGACGTGGTGATCGACCTGGTCTGCTACCGTCGTCGCGGCCACAACGAAGCTGACGAGCCAAGCGGCACCCAGCCTCTGATGTATCAGCAGATCACCAAACAGCGCACCACCCGTGAGCTGTACGCTGATCGTCTGACCCAGGGCGGTGTGCTCGACGCCGAGCGTGTTCAGGCGAAAGTCGACGAATACCGCAACGCGCTGGACAACGGTCTGCACGTAGTGAAATCGCTGGTCAAAGAGCCGAACAAAGAGTTGTTCGTCGACTGGCGTCCGTATCTGGGCCACGCCTGGACTGCGCGTCACGACACGCGTTTCGATCTGAAGACCCTGCAAGAACTGTCCGCCAAGCTGCTGGAAATTCCGGACGGCTTCGTGGTTCAGCGTCAGGTCGCGAAGATCTACGAAGACCGTCAGAAAATGCAAGCCGGCGGCCTGCCGATCAACTGGGGTTACGCCGAAACCATGGCGTACGCGACCCTGGCGTTTGAAGGTCACCCGATTCGCATGACTGGTCAGGACATCGGCCGCGGTACGTTCTCGCACCGTCACGCTGTGCTGCACAACCAGAAAGACGCGGGCACCTACATTCCGCTGGCGCACTTGTACGACGGTCAGCCACGCTTTGACCTGTACGACTCGTTCCTGTCGGAAGAAGCGGTACTGGCATTCGAATACGGTTACTCGACCACCACGCCAGACGCGCTGGTGATCTGGGAAGCTCAGTTCGGCGACTTTGCCAACGGTGCACAGGTTGTGATCGACCAGTTCATCACCAGCGGCGAGCACAAGTGGGGCCGTCTCTGCGGTCTGACCATGTTGCTGCCACACGGTTACGAAGGTCAGGGCCCTGAGCACAGCTCGGCACGTCTTGAGCGTTACCTGCAGCTGTGCGCCGAGCACAACATTCAGGTAGCGGTACCGACCACGCCAGCACAGATCTACCACTTGCTGCGTCGTCAGGTGATCCGTCCGCTGCGCAAACCGTTGATCGTGCTGACGCCGAAGTCGCTGCTGCGCCACAAGCTGGCCATCTCGACCCTGGAAGATCTGGCCGAAGGTTCGTTCCAGACCGTGATCCCGGAAATCGATACTCTGGACCCGAAAAAGGTCGAGCGTGTGGTTCTGTGTAGCGGCAAGGTCTACTACGACCTGCTGGAAAAACGCCGTGCCGAAGGCCGTGAAGATATTGCCATCGTGCGTATCGAGCAGCTGTACCCATTCCCTGAGGACGACTTGAAAGAAGTCCTGGCTCCGTACACCAACGTCAAAAATGCCGTTTGGTGTCAGGAAGAGCCGATGAACCAGGGCGCCTGGTACTGCAGCCAACACCACTTGCGTCGCAGCATCGGGAACCTCGACAAGTCTCTCGTACTTGAGTACGCGGGCCGTGAGGCTTCTGCTGCACCTGCTTGTGGTTACGCATCGATGCACGCCGAGCAGCAGGAAAAACTCCTGCAAGACGCGTTTACCATTTAACGCCTTCGCGCACCTGAAACCGAATTTAAGGAACTACAGATAATGGCTATCGAGATCAAAGCCCCCACTTTCCCGGAATCGGTTGCCGATGGCACCGTTGCCACCTGGCACAAACAACCGGGCGACGCCGTCAAGCGTGACGACCTGATCGTCGACATCGAAACTGACAAAGTCGTACTGGAAGTTCTGGCTACCGCCGACGGCGTGCTGGGCGCAATCGTCAAGAACGAAGGCGACACCGTTCTGTCCGACGAAGTGCTGGGCTCCATCGAAGCGGGCGGCGCTGCTGCCGCTGCTCCAGCCGCCGCTGCTGCTCCGGCCGCTGCCGCTGCTCCAGCTGCTGCCGAGGGCGAAGACGATCCTGTTGCTGCACCGGCTGCGCGCAAGCTGGCTGAAGAAAACGGCATCAACATCGCTTCCGTTGCCGGCACCGGCAAGGGCGGTCGTGTGACCAAAGAAGACGTAGTCGCTGCTGTAGCTGCCAAGAAAGCCGCTCCGGCTGCCGCGCCTGCCAAGGCTGCTGCTCCTTCGGCCGCCGCTCCTGTGTTCGCCGCTGGCGACCGCATCGAGAAGCGCGTACCGATGACCCGCGTTCGCGCCACCGTGGCCAAGCGTCTGGTTGAAGCTCAGTCGAACATGGCGATGCTGACCACTTTCAACGAAGTCGACATGACTGAAGTCATGGCCCTGCGTTCGAAGTACAAAGACCTGTTCGAGAAGTCGCACAACGGCGTACGCCTGGGCTTCATGTCTTTCTTCGTCAAGGCTGCTACCGAAGCGCTGAAACGCTTCCCGGCTGTCAACGCGTCGATCGACGGCGGCGACATCGTTTACCACGGCTACGCTGACATCGGCGTTGCCGTTTCCAGCGACCGTGGCCTGGTTGTTCCGGTTCTGCGTAACGCCGAACTGATGAGCCTGGCTGAAATCGAAGGCGGCATCGCAACATTCGGCAAAAAAGCCCGTGACGGCAAACTGTCGATGGACGAGATGACCGGTGGTACCTTCACCATCACCAACGGTGGTACCTTCGGTTCGATGATGTCGACCCCGATCGTCAACCCGCCGCAGGCAGCGATTCTGGGCATGCACAACATCATCCAGCGTCCTATGGCCATCAACGGTCAGGTCGTTATCCGTCCGATGATGTACCTGGCACTGTCCTACGATCACCGTCTGATCGATGGCAAAGAAGCTGTGACCTTCCTGGTGACCATCAAGAACCTGCTGGAAGATCCGGCGCGTCTGTTGCTGGATATCTAAAAAACAGCGGCAAGCTTCAAGTTTCAAGCCACAAGCTCAAAGCGAGCGGGGTGGGCTTGGAGCTTGTCGCTTGCGGCTTGTAGCTTTATTGCTAAAGAGGATTTTTTGAATGTCGCAGAAATTTGACGTAGTAGTGATCGGTGCTGGCCCTGGTGGCTACGTGGCTGCCATCAAGGCGGCGCAGCTGGGTCTGACCACTGCCTGCATCGAGAAGTACACCGACGCTGAAGGCAAGCAAGCCCTGGGCGGCACCTGCCTGAACGTGGGCTGCATTCCTTCCAAGGCGCTGCTCGACAGCTCCTGGAAATACAAGGAAGCGAAAGAAAGCTTCAACGTTCACGGTATCTCGACCGGCGAAGTCAAAATGGACGTCGCAGCGATGGTTGGCCGCAAGGCTGGCATCGTCAAGAACCTGACCGGCGGCGTTGCCACCCTGTTCAAGGCCAACGGCGTTACTTCGATCCAGGGCCACGGCAAACTGCTGGCTGGCAAGAAAGTCGAAGTCACCAAGCCAGACGGCTCGGTTGAAATCATCGAAGCTGAAAACGTCATCCTGGCTCCAGGTTCGCGCCCGATCGACATTCCACCGGCTCCGGTTGATCAGAAAGTTATCGTCGATTCGACTGGCGCTCTGGAATTCCAGACCGTACCTAAGCGTCTGGGCGTGATCGGCGCTGGCGTGATCGGCCTGGAACTGGGTTCGGTCTGGTCGCGTCTGGGTTCGGAAGTGGTTGTCCTCGAAGCACTGGACACCTTCCTGATGGCAGCGGACACCGCTGTTTCCAAGGAAGCACTGAAAACCCTGACCAAACAAGGTCTGGACATCAAACTGGGCGCTCGCGTGACCGGCTCGAAAGTGAACGGCGACGAAGTCGTTGTGAACTACACCGATGCCAACGGCGAACAGACCATCACTTTCGACAAGCTGATCGTAGCCGTTGGTCGCCGTCCGGTGACCACTGATCTGCTGGCTTCCGACAGCGGCGTGACCCTCGACGAGCGCGGTTTCGTGCACGTTGACGATCACTGCGCGACCACCGTACCGGGCGTTTTCGCCATCGGTGACGTGGTTCGCGGCATGATGCTGGCGCACAAAGCTTCGGAAGAAGGCATCATGGTTGTCGAGCGCATCAAGGGCCACAAAGCCCAGATGAACTATGACCTGATCCCTTCGGTTATTTATACTCACCCGGAAATCGCGTGGGTTGGCAAAACCGAGCAGGCCTTGAAAGCTGAAGGCGTTGAAGTTAACGTCGGCACCTTCCCGTTCGCCGCTTCCGGCCGTGCCATGGCCGCCAACGATACCGGTGGTTTCGTCAAGGTCATCGCTGATGCCAAGACTGACCGCGTATTGGGCGTGCACGTGATTGGCCCGAGCGCTGCAGAACTGGTTCAGCAGGGCGCGATCGGTATGGAATTCGGCACCAGCGCTGAAGACCTGGGCATGATGGTTTTCTCCCATCCGACCCTGTCTGAAGCCTTGCACGAAGCTGCTTTGGCGGTGAATGGCGGCGCCATCCACATTGCCAACCGCAAAAAGCGTTAACAGACAATAAGAAACCACGGCGGTAACGGCCCGTCGTGAGCCTTGCGAGCAAGTCTCACCGCGGAATGTCCGCTGGACGCAGTCTTGCGTAGCTCAGCTACGCAAGCAGCAGTCACAGGTGGCGCGGCACTCATACGAGCGCAGCGCCGAATGCGCAGTACCTAACGAAGACGGTAAAAAGCATGAATCTTCACGAGTATCAGGGTAAGCAGCTGTTCGCTGAATACGGCCTGCCAGTTTCCACTGGTTACGCAGTAGACACCCCGGAAGCAGCAGCAGAAGCTTGCGACAAAATCGGCGGCAGTGAGTGGGTTGTCAAAGCCCAGGTCCACGCTGGTGGTCGCGGTAAAGCGGGCGGCGTCAAGCTGGTTCGCAGCAAAGAAGACGCTAAAGCCTTCGCACAGCAGTGGCTGGGCAAGCGTCTGGTGACTTACCAGACTGACGCCAATGGCCAGCCAGTCACCAAGATCCTGGTTGAATCGTGCACTGATATCGCTAAAGAGCTGTACCTGGGCGCTGTCGTTGACCGTTCGAGCCGTCGCATCGTGTTCATGGCTTCCACCGAAGGTGGCGTGGACATCGAGAAAATCGCTCACGACACTCCAGAAAAAATTCTCAAGGCCACTATCGATCCACTGGTTGGCGCTCAGCCATTCCAGGGTCGCGAGCTGGCATTCCAGCTGGGTCTGGAAGGCAAGCAGGTTGCTCAGTTCGCCAAGATCTTCGTAGGTCTGGCCAAGCTGTTCAAGGATCACGACCTGGCTCTGCTGGAAGTGAACCCGCTGGTGATCAAGGCTGACGGCGATCTGCACTGCCTGGACGCCAAGATCAACATCGACGCCAACGCAATGTACCGTCAGCCTAAGCTGAAGACTTTCCACGATCCGTCGCAAGACGATCCGCGCGAAGCGCACGCTGCCAAGTTCGAACTGAACTACGTAGCACTGGAAGGCAACATCGGCTGCATGGTCAACGGTGCTGGCCTGGCCATGGGTACCATGGACATCGTCAACCTGCATGGCGGCAAGCCAGCCAACTTCCTCGACGTAGGTGGTGGCGCTACCAAAGAACGCGTAACTGAAGCGTTCAAGATCATCCTGTCCGACACCAACGTCGCTGCAGTACTGGTCAACATCTTCGGCGGCATCGTTCGCTGCGACATGATTGCCGAAGGCATCATCGGCGCTGTGAAAGAAGTCGGCGTGAAAATCCCGGTTGTTGTTCGCCTTGAAGGCAACAACGCTGAGCTGGGCGCTAAAGTACTGGCAGAAAGCGGTTTGAACATCATCGCTGCTACCAGCCTGACCGACGCTGCTCAACAAGTTGTCAAAGCTGCGGAGGGCAAATAATGAGCGTCCTGATCAATAAAGACACCAAAGTTATCTGCCAGGGTATTACCGGTTCGCAAGGTAGTTTCCACACCCAGCAAGCCATCGAATACGGCACCAAGATGGTTGGTGGCGTTACTCCTGGCAAAGGCGGCACCGAACACCTGGGTCTGCCAGTGTTCAACACCGTTAAAGACGCAGTAGAAGCCACTGGCGCTACCGCTTCCGTGATCTACGTTCCGGCTCCTTTCTGCAAAGATTCGATCCTGGAGGCGGCATTCGGCGGCATCAAGCTGATCGTCTGCATCACCGAAGGCATTCCTACCCTGGACATGCTGGACGCTAAAGTTAAGTGCGACGAGCTGGGCGTAGTCCTGATCGGCCCTAACTGCCCAGGCGTTATCACTCCGGGCGAGTGCAAGATCGGCATCATGCCAGGTCACATTCACTTGCCAGGCAAGGTCGGTATCGTTTCGCGTTCCGGCACCCTGACCTACGAAGCTGTGAAGCAGACCACTGACGCCGGTTTCGGTCAGTCGACTTGCGTCGGCATCGGTGGTGACCCGATCCCGGGTTCGAACTTCATCGACATCCTGAAGCTGTTCCAGGAAGACCCGAAGACCGAAGCGATCGTAATGATCGGTGAGATCGGCGGTTCGGCTGAAGAAGAAGCGGCTGCCTACATCAAGGCACACGTGACCAAGCCGGTTGTTTCCTACATCGCTGGTGTGACTGCTCCTCCGGGCAAGCGCATGGGCCATGCTGGCGCAATCATCTCTGGCGGCAAAGGCACTGCAGACGAGAAATTCGCTGCACTGCAAGACGCAGGCGTTAAAACCGTGCGTTCGCTGGCAGACATCGGCAAGGCCCTGGCCGAGCTGACCGGTTGGGCTGTCAAGTAAGCCTCGCGCTTAGCTGACGCTTCACCAAACAAAGGCCACCTTCGGGTGGCCTTTGTCGTTTCTGCAGATCAGAAGATCAAAAGATCGCAGCCTTCGGCAGCTCCTACAGGGATGATGGTTGCCGGCCATGAATGCATTCCGACCGTTCGCCCTGAAAATGCAATTCCATGTAGGAGCTGCCGCAGGCTGCGATCTTTTGATCTTTGCCATCCCAACGAAAAATAGATACGTAAACGCGACACAGAAACGTCGCGTATCGGATAGTTCGCCCTCAAACAGTGCGTTTGTAAGCCAAATTCGTTAGGCTAGCAGCCATTTTTGCGTCTGCCGCCCACAAGGCATGCAACGCGCTTTAAGGGTCAGTCCCATACGGATCGACAGCATTTCCCTAATTACACAGGGCAATCCCCCTCTAAATTCCGATTTCAGCAGTGTGGTATTACCTTAATGAAAGTTTTGAAAGGTCAGGACATCCTGGCACTTGGCTTTATGACATTTGCCCTGTTCGTTGGGGCCGGCAACATCATCTTCCCGCCGATCGTTGGCTTGCAGGCCGGACCTCACGTCTGGATGGCCGCGCTGGGCTTCCTGATCACCGCAGTGGGTCTGCCGGTGATCACCGTCGTTGCACTGGCCAAGGTCGGTGGGGCGATGGACGCGCTGAGCAGCCCGATCGGCAAGGTCGCCGGCGGCATTCTGGCGGCTGCATGCTACCTGGCGGTCGGCCCGTTGTTCGCCACCCCGCGTACCGCGACCGTTTCGTTTGAAGTGGGCCTGGCGCCGCTGACCGGCGAAAGCCCGCTGGCGCTGTTCCTCTACAGCTCGGTGTACTTCCTGCTGGTGTTCTTCATCTCGCTCTACCCTGGGCGTTTGCTCGACACCGTCGGCCGTTTCCTCGCGCCGCTGAAGATCATCGCGCTGGCAGTGCTCGGCATCGCTGCATTCGCCTTGCCGGCCGGTGACATCGGTCACGGCACGCCGGAATACGTCGCGGCGCCGTTCTCCCAGGGGTTCATCAATGGTTACTTGACCATGGATACCCTCGGCGCGTTGGTGTTCGGTATTGTCATCGTCAACGCGATCCGTTCCCGTGGCGTCGAGTCGCCGAAATTGATCACCCGTTACGCGATCATCGCCGGGTTGATTGCCGGTGTCGGTCTGGCGCTGGTGTACATCAGCCTGTTCCGCCTCGGTTCCGGCAGCCATGAAGTGGCCGTCGGTGCAACCAACGGTGCAGCGGTATTGCACGCTTACGTGCAGCACACCTTCGGTTCGCTGGGCAGCGGTTTCCTCGCGGTGCTGATCTCGCTGGCCTGCCTGGTGACGGCGGTCGGCCTGACCTGCGCCTGTGCCGAATACTTCAGCCGCGTGCTGCCGCTGTCGTACAAGACCCTGGTGATCATCCTTGCAGCGTTCTCGTTGCTGGTATCCAACCTCGGCCTGACCAAGCTGATCGCCTTCTCCATTCCGGTGCTGACGGCGATTTACCCGCCATGCATCGTTCTGGTGGCGCTGAGCTTCTGCAAAGACTTCTGGCATGAACACGGGCGTATTCTCGGCCCGGTGATGCTGGTGTCGTTCCTGTTCGGCAGTATTGATGCGCTGAAAGGCGCCGGTCTGGCTGACTGGATGCCGACGCAGCTGTCGCACCTGCCGCTGAGCGAGCAGGGCCTGGCGTGGCTGGTGCCGTGCGTGATGACCCTGGTGGTTGCAGTGGTGTGCGATCGCCTGCTGGGCAAGCGCAGCGAAGCGGTTGCCTGACGTTGCCTGACCCGCCACGAGCGGGTCTTCAACGCTTAAACAGAAATGCCCCGTATCAAACGATACGGGGCATTTTTTATGGGCGTCAGGCAGTGTCTTTTTCCCTAGGCTAACGTCGAAGAACTGCATCGCTTTTATGTAGGAGTGAGCCTGCTCGCGATAGCGGTGTGTCAGGTAACTTCAATGGTGACTGACACACCGCTTTCGCGAGCAGGCGAAGGCCTACAGTTACAGCATCTATATTCAAGGAATTGCATGTCGTTCATCCAAGCCAATCTGATCCACCTGCTTGCCGCGTGCTGGTTTGTCATCTGCTGGGGCGGTTACACCCGTTATGCGTCCTGGAAGGGCCGCGACACCGCGTGCCTGGCCAGCGTGCTGCACTTGTACCGTGAAGACTGGATGCGCCGCATGCTGCTGCGTGACAACCGCATCGCCGACGCCAGCGTGATCGGCAATCTGGAGCGCAACGCCTCGTTCTTCGCCTCCAGCACGTTGATCATCCTCGCCGGCATTCTCACCGTACTTGGCGCATCCGAGCGCGCGGTGTCGTTGCTCGCAGACATTCCGATGGTGCAGCAAGCATCGCAAGGCATGTCAGAAATCAAGCTGCTGTGCCTGGCGATGGTGTTCGTCTACGCGTTCTTCACCTTCAGCTGGTGCATGCGTCAGTACAACTTCGCGGCGGTGCTGGTCGGTTCGGCACCGATGATCGGTGAGCGGCATGTCTCCGAGCAGGAGCGCAAGGCGTTCGCTGCGCGGGCGGCGCGGGTGATTTCGATGGCGGCCAACCAGTTCAACTTCGGCCTGCGCTCCTACTACTTCGGCATGACCATGCTGGCGTGGTTCGTCAGCCCGTGGCTGTTCATGTTGATGAGCGCCGGTGTGGTGTTGGTGCTGTACCGACGCGAGTTTCATTCCGACGTTCTCGATGTGATGGTCTATACCCCTACAGAAGCCCCCATTCCCGAGACAAACAAAGAGGTCGTTTGATGAGTATTCCGTTCTGGTGTGTGTTTATCAGTGCATTGTTGATTTATATCGCGCGCCTGCCGGTGGGCAAGGCGATGAAAGAGCAGGGCGGTTACAACAATCACCTGCCGCGCCAGCAACAGGCGCAACTGACCGGTTACGGCGCGCGGGCGCTGGCGGCGCACCAGAACAGCATCGAGGCATTCATTTTGTTTGCGGTGGGTGTGCTGATGGCGCACACCACTCAAACGGCGGGATGGTTGATCGATACATTGGCGATCGTCTTTGTCATCGCGCGAATCATCTACTTGTGGTTCTACCTCGCCGATCTGCCCAAATTGCGCAGTCTGGTGTGGCTGGTCGGTCTGGTGTGTTCGTTGTTGCTGATGGTCAGTCCAACGTTCAGAACGGTATTGCTCTGAGCGAAGAGCTGCCGGCCAGACAGACTATTGGGCATCAGCCGAGTGTCGTTGTAACATCCGGCGTCGGTTTTTCATGGAAGGCAGTTCTTGAACGGATTTCAACCGCGTAGATCACCCTTGCGCCGATTCGGCCGGTGGATAGGGGCGCTAATGCTGGGGACTGCGCTAGCGCAGGCCGCGCCATCCGCCCAGCCAGAGGTGCCCGAGGCAAAGCGCCTGGGCGATTTCTTCATTCGTCCGACGCAAAACAGTCTGTATGGTCCGGGGCCGCACTACACCATCGTATTTCGCTCGCAGGAGTACTGGCCTCTCGGCGTGAACGTCGTCAAGGGTGTGCGGCCGATCAAGGCGCAACATGAAGGCCAGCCGATGCTTCTGGCGATCACTTCACGCGCCGACAGCGTCGGCACACTGCTAATCAGTGTGCAAAACGGCACGCCGCTGTCACGCCTGCTCAGCCCGCTCCAGGATGAAAATTTTCCCGACTGGGGCATGCCGCAGCCCGGCCGTGAGGACCTGTTGCTGTTCGCCGAATCCGGTCTTGCGCTGGATACTCGAACCGGTGAGGTGCTGTGGTTCGACACCGCCGTCAAAGGCAGCGGTTACCGGGTTGTCGGGACGCTGATGTCGGTGTCTCCCGACAATAAAGTGGCCGCGTATCTGCGCTTCAAGGAAATACTGGTCGCCGGGCGCGAGGACGGCCTGGTAGCCGCTTATAAATTGCCGGCCGATGCCAATGTCGGTGAATTGGCCGACATCTTCAAAAGCGCTTACGCGCAAGCGGCCCAGGCGATCAAGGATGGCGTGCCCCACGTTAATAATCACCGACAGGCTCGGGACATGCAGATTGCCTGGTTTGCACAGCGCTTCCATTGGCAGGCCAAAAACGACACGTGGGAACTGATTGGCCGCGGCCTCGGTCCCGCATTACCTCTTTCCGAGCGCTGAGCCTGATGAACAATTCACGGTCGGGTGACGGCCTCTTGCTGTTGATGGCAATGGCGGCATCGCTGGGAGGTTGCGTGAGTGACAATGGCGCAACCGACAGAGAGTTTCTCTCGGAGAATCTGGATGCGAGCAAGGCGCTGCTGACGTTTGACGTCGAGTTTGCGCTGGCCCCGGATTACCAGCCATCGCAGAATAAATTTCACGGCGATGAGCGCATCACTTACGGCGGTATCCCGCACATCGAAGTGCCTTATTTTCAGAAAGGCCTGAACGTCAAACAGGGTCTGACCGGGCTGCCCTACATCCTGCCCATTCCCTACCCGAAAGCCGGGATCGAAAATGGCCGCAGCGATTTCAAGGTGTTCGGCCAGCGTCTGGATGAACAGCGCTATCGTTTTGTCGTGCCGACGAAATCAATGTGGAACAGTGGCCACACGTTCGCGCTGTTGTTTGAACGTCGTAAGCGGCATGAAACGATCACGTTTCGCTTTGACGACAAGACGTCCTGTGCAACGTCTTTGAATGTGACAACGCCGCAGTACGGTTATGCACTCGCTGTCAGTGCCAAGTTCAATAGCGGCACGGGTTGTTTGAAGGTGTGTGATGGACGACCCGGTTATCCCGGTGATTGTGCCTTTCAGCCGCCGCCAACTAGTGGCGGGTAACGCTGATCTGACAATAAATCACAGGCAAAAGAAAACCCGCACTTGGCGGGTTTTCTTTTTTATGCAGCAAAAAGCCGATTATTGCTTCTTGGCAGCTTCGTCTTGCGCGGCGGCGTTCGATTCAGCCTGAGCTTTGGCAGCTTCGGCGTTTTCTTTCGCAGCGTCGTTCACTTTATCCTGAGCTTTGTTCATGTCTTGCTGAGCTTGTTCAGCATGTTGGTTGGCATCTTGAGCTTTGTCCTCGGATTTTTTATCGCAGGCAGCGAGACCGAGGGAAGCGGTCAACATCAAGGCAATAGCTAAAGTCTTACGCATGGGGTGTTTCTCCTTATGGAAAATAACTACTGGCCTTAAGAGCTTGGCGCTGAGGGTTAAGTTCCTCATTTCTTTCAGATATATAAGTTTGTTTTTACCGGGAACTTTTGCTGTATTGCTCACTACTGGCAATTGGCTCTAACGAGAGTAATTATCAAATGTCCGAAAACCCCGTTTTTGAGCGCGCGACGCGATTTTTATCGGCACTTCGTCATTGCCAAGTGCTCGGCTTAGAGGTGCACAGTGCTTCTGCGCAAGGGCTGACGGTGATCTTGCCGTACAGTGAAAAAATCGTCGGCAACCCCCAGACGGGTGTCATTCACGGCGGCGCGATTACTGCATTGATGGACACCGCCTGCGGGATGTCGACCCTGTGCGTGTTGCCGGAGTTCGAAGTCTGTCCAACGCTCGATCTACGCATCGACTATATGCATGCCGCTGAACCGAACAAAGACGTCTATGGTTTCGCCCAATGCTATCGAGTGACTACTGATGTGATCTTCGCCCGTGGTTTCGCCTATCAGGACGATCCCGCACAGCCCATCGCCCATGTCGTCGGTACCTTCATGCGTATGGGTAAAGGTCTTAAAGGCACCAAAGGCTTCGGCGGCGCGATCAAGGGAGCAGGTCAATGAGCGATGACCTCAAGCAGCAACTGCAGCAGGCCCACCAGCAGGGTGACTACGCGCCGTTGTTGCAATTGATCCCTTACGCCGGTTTGATCGGCATCGAATGCTCGCGCGTCGGTGATGACTTGCTGTTCAAGCTGCCAGCGAACAAAGACAACATTGGTAACCCTTTATTGCCGGCCATTCATGGCGGGGTGATCGCCGGATTCATGGAGCTGGCGGCGGCACTTCATTTGCTGATTTTTACCGAAACGCCGGGCGTGCCGAAGATTATCGATTTCTCCCTCGATTACCTGCGCGCCGGGCAGTTCCGCGATACCTGGGCCAGATGTCAGGTGTGCCGGCAGGGACGGCGGGTGGCCAACGTCGCCATCACAGCCTGGCAAAGTACCGAAAGCGAACCGATTGCCACCGCGCGGGCGCACTTCAAAATCGATGAGCCCTTGAAATCCTGAACAGCGCCCCAAACTCACAAGACAACCCGCCGCCGACCATTTCAGGTCGCGGCCACTGCCATCTGATTGGAGTTTGATGACCATGAGTGTGGAAACTCAAAAGGAAACCCTGGGCTTCCAGACCGAGGTAAAGCAGCTGCTGCACCTCATGATCCATTCGCTGTATTCCAACAAGGAAATTTTCCTTCGCGAATTGATCTCGAACGCCTCTGACGCTGTCGACAAGCTGCGCTTCGAAGCCCTGGCCAAGCCAGAGTTGCTCGAAGGTGGCGCTGACCTGAAAATCCGTGTGAGCTTCGACAAAGACGCCAAGACCGTCACCCTCGAAGACAACGGTATCGGCATGAACCGTGACGATGTGATCACCCATCTGGGTACCATCGCCAAATCGGGCACTGCCGATTTCATGAAAAACCTCTCGGGCGATCAGAAGAAAGATTCGCACTTGATCGGCCAGTTCGGCGTGGGTTTCTACTCGGCGTTCATCGTGGCCGACCAGGTTGACGTATACAGCCGTCGCGCCGGCACTCCAGCCAGCGAAGGCGTGCACTGGTCGTCGAAAGGCGAGGGCGAGTTCGAAGTCGCCACCATCGACAAGCCAGAGCGCGGCACCCGTATCGTTCTGCACCTCAAAGCCGCTGAAGACGAATTCGCCGATGGCTGGCGTCTGCGCAACATCATCAAGAAGTACTCCGATCACATCGCATTGCCGATCGAGCTGCCGAAAGAAGTCGCACCTGCTGAAGGTGAAGAGGCGCCGGCCGCTGAATGGGAAACCGTCAACCGCGCCAGCGCTCTGTGGACTCGTCCGCGCACTGAAGTGAAGGACGAGGAATACCAGGAGTTCTACAAGCACATCGCCCACGACTTTGAAAATCCGCTGGCCTGGAGCCACAACAAAGTCGAAGGCAAGCTCGAATACAGCTCGCTGCTGTACGTGCCGGCCCGCGCACCGTTCGACCTGTACCAGCGTGAAGCGCCGAAAGGCCTGAAGCTGTACGTGCAACGCGTGTTCGTCATGGATCAGGCCGAGTCCTTCCTGCCGCTGTACCTGCGCTTCATCAAAGGCGTGGTCGATTCCAACGACCTGTCGCTGAACGTGTCGCGGGAAATCCTGCAGAAAGACCCGATCATCGATTCGATGAAGACCGCGCTGACCAAGCGCGTGCTCGACATGCTGGAAAAACTGGCGAAAAACGAGCCTGAGCAATACAAAGGCTTCTGGAAGAACTTCGGTCAGGTCATGAAAGAAGGCCCGGCAGAAGACTTCGCCAACAAAGAGAAAATTGCCGGTCTGCTGCGTTTCGCATCGACCAATGGCGACGACGGCGAGCAGATCGTTGGTCTGGCCGACTACCTGGCCCGCGCCAAGGAAGGTCAGGACAAGATCTACTACCTCACCGGCGAAACCTACGCGCAGGTCAAGAACAGCCCGCACCTGGAAGTCTTCCGCAAGAAAGGCATCGAAGTGCTGCTGCTGACCGACCGCATCGACGAGTGGCTGATGAGCTACCTCAGCGAGTTCGACGGCAAGACCTTTGTCGACGTGGCACGCGGTGATCTCGATCTGGGCAATCTGGACTCGGAAGAGGACAAGAAAGCTGCAGAAGAAGTCGCCAAGTCCAAAGAAGGTCTGGTTGAGCGTCTGAAAACCGCGCTGGGCGATTCCGTGGCGGAAGTCCGGGTTTCCCATCGTCTGACCGATTCGCCGGCCATTCTGGCCATCGGCGAGCAGGACCTGGGTCTGCAAATGCGTCAGATCCTCGAAGCCAGCGGGCAGAAGGTGCCGGATTCGAAGCCGATCTTCGAATTCAACCCAAGCCACCCGCTGATCGAGAAACTCGACGGCGAGCAGAGCGAAGAGCGTTTTGGCGACCTGTCGCACATCCTCTTCGATCAGGCAGCCCTGGCTGCCGGCGACAGCTTGAAGGATCCGGCCGCTTATGTGCGCCGCCTGAACAAGCTGCTGGTTGAACTGTCGGTTTAACCAAGTTGCAGAAAAACCCGCTTCGGCGGGTTTTTTCATTCTGGTGTTTAACAAATCAGGAGTCAGAAATGAGCCAAGTCACTTTACGTTCCGTGGTCTATCAGATCGACGGCCAGCCTTATGAAGGTCGTTTGGCGTTCGACGCCGAGCACAAGGGCGCGCTTCCGGGTTTGTTGATGGCGCCGAACTGGATGGGCGTCAGCGCCGGTGCCGAAGAGATCGCCAAATCGGTGGCGGCCAAGGGCTACGTGGTGTTGATCGCAGACGTTTACGGTCAGGCCGTACGTCCACAGAATGCTGATCAGGCTGGCGCGGCGATGATGCCGTTGAAGGACGACCGTGCATTGCTGCGCACGCGTATGCAGGCGGCGTTCGAGCAGTTGCAGAAGCAGGGCGAAGCGGCGGTCGATACGTCGAAACTGGCGGTGTTCGGGTTCTGCTTCGGCGGTTGCTGTGCACTGGATCTGGCGCGCACCGGTGCGCCGGTGAAAGCGGCGGTGTCGTTCCATGGCACGCTGGATTCGCCGAATCCGGCTGATGCGCAAAACATCAAGGGCGCGGTGCTGGTGTTGCACGGTGCTTCCGACCCGTTGGTGCCGAAGGAACAACTGCCGGCGTTTGAAGACGAGATGAACGCGGCGAAAGTCGATTGGCAACTGCTGAGCTACGGCGGTGCAGTGCATTCGTTTACCGATCCGCATGCCAATGTGCCCGGCAAGATGATGTACGACGCGAAGACCGCCAAGCGCGCCTTCAAGTCGATGCATGATTTGCTGGATGAAGTGTTCAAGGGCTGATTTTTCAAGATCAAAAGATCGCAGCCTGCGGCAGCTCCTACACGCGATCAATGTAGGAGCTGCCGCAGGCTGCGATCTTTCGCTTTACCGGCCCGCCGGTAATTCAATCCGCTCAATTTCCCCCGGCACCGTCGGCCAATCGCCGGCCGCCCATTTACGCCGCGCTTCATCGATCGCCGCCGGGTCGCTCGCGACAAAATTCCAGTTGATCCGCCGAGGCCCGTCCAGCGGTGCGCCGCCAAACACCACCGCGTGTACATCGCTCTCGGCAAACAGGCTCATCTCTTCCCCGGCCGGCAACACCACCAACGCATGTGGCTCAATCGCTTGGCCATTCAATTGCGCATCCCCACTCAACACATACACCGCCCGCTCTTCGTGCTCGGTCGGGATCAGCAGGGTGGTCGCCGTTTGCATCTGCACTTCGGCATACAGCGTAGGAGAAAGCACCGGCACCGGTGATTCCAGGCAAAAGCCTGACCCGGCAATCATGCGGATCTGTACGCCAAGGTTATCGCTGACCGGCAAGGTCGCCGCCGGGTGATGGCTGTAATGCCCCGGGCCTTGCTCGTGATCCTTGGGCGAGGCCAGCCAGATCTGCAAGCCGTGCATCGTGAAGCTCTCCTCCCACAGCGGCTCCGGCGTGCGCTCGACGTGAGCAATCGCACTGCCTGCGGTCATCCAACTGACATCGCCAGCACTGACCACCTGGTCGGAGCCGAGGCTGTCCTTGTGCTGGAGCTGGCCTTCAAACAGATACGTAAGCGTCGACAGACCGATGTGCGGGTGTTGTCGGATGTTCATGCCTTTGCCCGTCGGATAAACCGTCTCGAGCATGTGATCAAAAAACACGAAAGGCCCGACGCTGCGGCATTTGGCTGACGGCAACGGGCGCAGAATCGGCTGGCCTTCGACGTCTTCGGCGCGCGGGCGGATGATCAGGGGTTGCGTGTCCATGGTGCATTCCAGGCTGAGCGGGTGATGCCAGAAGCATAACCCGCCGCTGGCATGAGGAGGATTACTGGCTGTCGAAGCCTTGTGGGGCGTGGGTTTCGATCGTCACTTCGCTGGTGGTCATCAGTTTGTGGATCGGGCAACGGTCGGCGACACGCAGCAGTTCCTCGCGCTGGGCGTCGGTGAGCACGCCTTTGAGGGTGAGGGTGACGTGCAGGACATATTTGCCTTTCTGCTCCTCACTGTTGTCGCGTTTGACGTCGACCCCGACGCCGGTCAGCGGGATGTCTTTCTTCTTCGCGTACATCTTCAGGGTCAGCGCCTTGCAGGCACCGAGGGCGGCGTCGAAGTAATCGTGCGGCTCAGGCGCCGAGCCTTCGCCGCCGGCGGATTTCGGCACATCGGCAAATAATTCATGGTCATCGATCTGGACGGTGTGACGAAAACCTTCGGCAGAGACGGTATTGACGGTAACAGTCATGGGAACCTCACAGGCAGTAGGAAAAGTCGTTCGATCAAACAAGACCTTGCAGTTATAGAGCATTCCCACCGGCGCGCGTTCCACTTTCCTGCGGGATGAACCCTTGTTGTCAGGGCGCGGTCTAGGCTATGCCTACTTCCCGGAGATTACTTGTGTCCCTGTATCGTTTGAGTCTTGCCTGCTTTCTGCTGCTTGCCGGCAACGCCAGTGCCCGCGAATACAGCTACAGCGACGCGCACCTGCATTACGTGGATTTTTTCCAGGAAAGCGCGGGCATGGCGAAACTGCTGACGGCCATGCAGGACGGTTCTGTCGAACATGTGATGATTTCCGGTATTCCGGTGGCGAAGAAGTGGCACGAAGACGAACCCAAACGTCCGCGTTATTACGCCGGCGATGATGCTGATGCCTATTGGTACAGCGCGACTGACGTGATCGTTGCCGATGCGGTGCAGAAACTGCCAGCCGAGAAACGTCCCTACTTTCATCCGTTTCTGTCGGGCTTCAATCCCAATGACAAGAACTCCGCCGCGCACATTCAGCGCATGCTCGAGATGTATCCGGGCGTGTGGCAGGGCATCGGTGAGGTGTTTACCCGGCATGACGACCTCACGGCGCTGACCGCCGGCGACACGCCGCGCGCCAATAACGAGGCCATGACCAGGATCTATCATCTGGCCGCGGAGAACGATCTGCCGGTGATGCTGCATTCCAATATCACCTCCAAGCGTGAGAAAAATCCGCTGTACTTGAAGGAAGTCGAGGAGCCGCTGCGCAATCACCCGCACACGCGGTTTATCTGGGCGCACGCGGGCACCAGCGCAGAAATCCATCGGCATCAGACGCAGCTGCCGTTCCTGCTGCCGACCCTGACGCGCATGCTCGAGGCGTACCCCAATCTGTTTATTGATTTGTCGTGGAGCATGCTCACGCCGTACCTGCTGGACGAGCAGGGCAAACCGCGCCCGGAATGGCTGGCGTTGGTCGAGAAGTACCCAGAGCGCTTCATGCTTGGCTCGGACGTCGTAGGGCGTTTCAACAAGCTCGGTCAGGAAATGCACAGCTTCGAACCGTTCCTCGATGCGCTGCCAGAAGACGTTGCGCGCAAAGTCGCGCGGGACAACTTCCTGGCGATCTTGCCGCGAACGGTGCTCAAGTCCGGCAAAACCCCGCTGAATCGTTAATGCCTACCGTTTGAAGGAACAAGGCCTTTTGATATCGCCTTTTCGTCTTACGCAATTTTTCGCCGGGCCGATACCTTCTTAAGCAACCAGCTGCAGGGTTGATGCAGCGCTTTTGGAAGGAACCAGAGCAATGAGTATCCGTAGTCTCAATATTGCCCCGCGCGCCGGCCTCGGTTTTGGCCTGTTGGCGCTGATGGTCTTTGCCCTCGGGGCGTTCGCGTTATTGCAAATGTCGAACATGCGCGCGCAGTCCGATGAGGTCGACAACAACTGGCTACCGAGCGTGATGGCGGTGGGCGAGATGAGCCAGGACATGCTGCGCCTGCGTGCGCTGACCATGCGCCTGCTGCTCAATCGCGATCCGCAGGCGCTTGAGCAGAATGTCACCAAGCTCAACGAGCTGCGTGGCGTACTCAGCGAAGCCCAGCAGCGTTATGACGTGCTGATCGTATTGCCCGAGGAGCGCAAGCTGTTCGACCGCTTCAAGGTCGCCGAGCACCAATATCTGGAGCTTCAGGCGCAGGTCATGCAGTTGTCTGCGCAGAATCGAGTGGAGGAGGCGGCGACCATCCTTAATGGCCAGATGAGTCCGTTGGCCGATGAAATCGCCGTCATCCTGCGCGAGCTGGTTGAGATGAACAAGCACAACGCCAATCTTGCCACTGAAGCGGCACGGCTGGTGTTCATCAATTCACGGGTGTGGGTCGGGGTAATGATCGGCGTCACCGCGCTGATCACCATCGGCCTGGCGCTGCTGCTGACCCGCAGCATTGTGCTGCCGCTGGCGCAATCGTTGGGCGTGGCCGAAGTGGTCGCCGGTGGCGATCTGACGGGCGATATCAATATCAGCGGCAAGGACGAGCCGGCGCGCCTGTTACAGGCGCTGAAGAGCATGCAGCACAACCTGCGCGACACGATTCGGCAAATCTCCGAGTCGTCCAGCCAATTGGCCTCAGCCTCTGAAGAATTGAGCTGCGTCACGGAAGACGCCACGCGGGGGTTGCATCAGCAGAGTCTGGAAATCGAACAGGCGGCCACGGCGGTCAATCAGATGACAGCCGCGGTGGAAGAGGTGGCCAGCAATGCGGTGGCCACCTCTGAAGCCTCGCGTGAATCCGATCGCATCGCCCAGCATGGCCGCGAACAGGTGCATCAAACGGTGTTGTCCATCGAATCGCTGGCCGATGATGTGACGGCCAATGCGAACCAGGTGGAGGATCTGGCGCAGAAGGTCTACAGCATCAGCAAAGTCCTGGAGGTGATTCGTTCGATTGCCGAGCAGACCAATCTTCTGGCGCTGAATGCTGCGATTGAGGCGGCGCGGGCCGGTGACGCGGGGCGAGGCTTTGCGGTGGTGGCGGATGAGGTGCGGGCGTTGGCCCATCGCACGCAGCAATCGACTCAAGAGATTGAACAGATGATCGGCGGGATTCAGCAAGGCACCGATTCGGCGGTCAGTTCGATGCAGCAAAGCAATGTGCGGGCGCGTTCGACATTGGAACTGGCCAAAGCGGCAGGCGTGGCGCTGGAGGAGATTGCTTCGGCGTTTACCCTGATCAACGAGCGCAACCTGGTAATCGCCAGCGCTTCGGAGGAGCAGGCGGCGGTGGCGCGGGAGGTGGATCGCAACCTGATGAATATTCGTGATCTGGCGATGCAGACGTCGGCGGGGGCCAATCAGACCAGCGCGGCGAGTCAGGAGTTGTCGCGGCTGGCGGTAGACCTGAACAGCATGGTCGCCAAATTCTCCGTCTGAAATTACCCCTGTAGGAGCTGTCGAGTGAAACGAGGCTGCGATCTTTAAAGATCAGGATCAAAAGATCGCAGCGTGCCGCAGCTCCTACAGGCACAAAAAAGCCCCGCATTTCGCGGGGCTCTTTGTTCTTGCGCTGGATCAGCTGCCTTTAACGGTTTTGCCGTTGACCGTGCCGTCCTGGAGCATGATGTTGTACTCCTTGCCGTCGGTTTCAACCTGTTGCAGGCGAACCAGCAGGTAATCCCAATCCTTGGCGAACCAGAGGACGGTGATGCGCTTGCTTTGTGTCGGGTCGCGTACGCGCTCGACCTTGATCGCGTCGATCTGGCCAGCCTTGGTCTCGACCTTTTCCGAACCCAGCACGCGGAAGTCATAGGTATCGACTTCGCCGTCATCGACCACTTGATAGCTCATGGTCTTTTTGCCGGCAGCCACGTCATGTTGCAGTGCCAGTTGGTAGGTGGACTTGTCGACCATGCCACGGTTCAGCGGGATTTTCACCGCGTCGCCACGGTCGGTGCCGGTGACCATCTTGCTGTTCCAGTCGAAATCCAGATCAGCCTTTTTGGCTTTGCCCAGGCCGCCACGTTCGAAGTGGTAGGACTGCGGCAGCAGGGTGTCTTTGTCCAGGGTCAGGGTGCTTTCTTCACTCAGGCTGGCGATCATCATCGAGGCCTTGAAGCTGAGTTTCCAGACGCCGTTGGCTTCCTTGGTCAGGCTGCGTTCAGCGGTGCCGCTCATGGGCAACTGCTTCCAGTCGGCGGTGTAGCTGGCGGAGAACGGTTGAAGTTCTGCAGCCTGCGCGAAAGGCAGGGTGAGCAGAGCGCAAGCGAAGAGCAGGGCGCGACGCATAATATCTCCTAGTGTCGAATCAAGTGGCCGCTGGCCGCGAGTAACTGGCCATCCAGTAAAGCACCGTGTTCACCGAGTGTCAGTCTGCCTTCGGCAAACCAGCGTACCGCCATCGGATAGATCAGGTGTTCCTGAACGTGAACTCGCTGCGCGAGACTGTGCGGCGTGTCGTGCAACTCTACCGGTAATACTGCCTGTACGACCAGTGGTCCGCCATCGAGTTCCTCGGTGACGAAGTGGACGGAGCAGCCGTGCTCGGTGTCGCCGGCTTCCAGCGCGCGTTGATGAGTGTGTAACCCTTTGTATTTGGGCAGCAGCGACGGGTGAATGTTGAGCAGGCGACCCTGGTAGTGGCGAACGAAGTCAGCGCTGAGAATGCGCATGAAGCCGGCCAGTACCACGAGTTTCGGATTGAATTCGTCGGTCAGTTCGATCAAAGCAGCATCGAAGGCCTCGCGACCTTCGAATGCCTTGTGATCCAGCGAGCGGGTGGCAATACCCGCATCACTGGCGCGCTGCAGGCCGTAGGCGTCGGCGCGGTTGGAAATCACCGCAGCGATGCGAACCGGGCTGTCGCCGGTCCGCGTGCTGTCGATCAAGGCCTGCAAGTTACTGCCGGTGCCGGACAACAGCACCACGACATCACAGGTTGCGGACATTAATGAGCCTTAAGGTTCTGCAGATCAACCTGAGCTGCGCCTTCGGCGGCAGCAGCGATCTGACCGATCACCCAAGGCTGCTCGCCAGCATCACGCAGGGTGTTCAGGGCTACTTCAACGTGTTCCTGAGCCACGCAGATGACCATGCCAACGCCGCAGTTCAGCACGCGGTGCATCTCGGTTTCGTCAACGTTGCCTTTTTCCTGCAGCCAGTCGAACACGGCCGGGCGAGTCCAGCTAGCCACGTCAACCACGGCTTGAGCGCCTTTTGGCAGCACGCGCGGGATGTTGTCGAGCAGGCCGCCGCCGGTGATGTGGGCCATGGCTTTGACCGCGCCGGTGTCTTTGATCAGCTTGAGCAGCGGCTTCACGTAGATGCGGGTCGGGGCCATCAGCAGGTCGGTCAGCGGTTTGCCGTCGAGCTGGATGTTTTCGATGTCGGCACCGGAGACTTCGATGATCTTGCGGATCAGCGAGTAGCCGTTCGAGTGCGGGCCGGACGATGGCAGGGCGATCAGTGCGTCACCGGTGGCAACTTTCGAGCCGTCGATGATTTCAGCTTTTTCCACGACGCCGACGCAGAAGCCGGCCAGGTCGTAGTCTTCGCCTTCGTACATGCCTGGCATTTCAGCGGTTTCGCCGCCGACCAGCGAGCAACCCGACAGTTCGCAGCCAGCGCCGATACCGGTTACCACTTGGGTCGCGGTCTCGACGTTCAGTTTGCCGGTGGCGTAGTAGTCGAGGAAGAACAGTGGCTCAGCGCCGCAGACGACCAGGTCGTTGACGCACATGGCGACCAGGTCGATGCCGATGCTGTCGTGCTTGTTCAGGTTCAGCGCCAGACGCAGCTTAGTGCCAACGCCGTCGGTGCCGGAAACCAGCACTGGCTGCTTGTAGCCGGCCGGGATTTCGCAGAGGGCGCCGAAACCGCCCAGGCCGCCCATGACTTCCGGGCGCGCAGTGCGCTTGGCGACGCTCTTGATGCGTTCGACCAATGCTTCACCGGCGTCGATGTCTACACCGGCGTCCTTGTAGCTCAGGGAGGGTTGCTTGCTCATGATCCAGGCCTTTAGGGGAGGGGATTCAGGGGTAACGACCGAGTTCAGCGGGAACATCGAAATCGAGGGGGCGAGTGCCTCACGCGAGTTTCGAGGTGCCCGGCTGTTGCCGGTCTGCGAAGGCGCGCGATTTTATCAGGCTTGAGGGGCAGCGGCCATCCTCGCACCGACGGGCAGGGCCATATCCGCAGAAATTTTTTGCAATTGAGGCGTATGACTGCCTGTATAAGGTGTGGCGATTAACCGTCTATCGTTATCACTGTGCAAAAACTTATCGCCGCCGTGTGAATGTTTTGCAACGGCCGAGGGTCACAGCCTTGCTTAACCGGTTCATGCGGCCTGTTCCAGCCGCTCCTGTCGACGGGAATTCTCCATGCGTTTTTGTAAATTATTGTTTGTCGGTTGTTTGTCATTGATCAGCCTGGCGAGTCACGCCGAAAACCTCAAAGGCCTTTATCAGGTGCGCGAGCCGGTCAATGGCCAGGCGCCGCAAGAGCGTGATCGCGCTACGCAAGCGGCGCTCGACACGCTGGTGCTGCGCCTGACCGGCGATCCGAAGGCCCCGCAGAACCCGGGGCTGGCGGCGATTCGCAAGGATCCGCAGCAAATCATCAGTCAGTTCGGTTTTGACGCCGGGCCGCCGGAGGTGCTGAAGGTCGATTTCGATCCGGCGACCACCGAGCAGGCGCTGCGTCGCGCCGGCTTGTCGTTGTGGGGCGCCAGTCGGCCGTCGATTCTGAGTTGGTGGCTGAACGATTCGGCTGAGGGTTCAAGCCTGGTCGGTGACGGCCAGGCCGCTGCTGCGCCGTTGCGTACAGCCGCGCAACATCGCGGTTTGCCGCTGCGTTTGCCGCTGGCGGACCTCAGTGAACAACTGGTCGCCACTGCGCCAGCGCTGGAAGGCACCGACGCGGCACCGTTGCGCGGCGCCTCCGAGCGGTACAACGCGGATGCCTTGCTGGCGGTGCATGCGCGCGAAGACGGCGGGCAGTGGCAAGCCAAATGGCACTTGTGGCTGGGCGATCAAAAAGAAGCCGGCAGCGTCCAGGGCGCCGATCAGGCTGCCGTGGCCGACGCGGTGATGCTCGCGGTGGCTGAGCGCCTGGCACCACGCTTTGTTGCCAAGCCTGGCGCTTCGGGTCAGCAGACCCTGGAAGTGCAGGGCATGAATCTTGAGCATTACGCAACGCTGTTGCGGTTACTCGAACCGTTTGGCGTGCGTCTGCAAAGTGTTGACGGCGATCGTATCGTTTATCAGGTCAATGGCAGCGCCGATCAAATGCGCGCGCAATTGTCGCTGGCAAAGTTGCAGGAACTGCCTGCCGAAGCCCCGGTTCCGGTAGCAGCGCCTCAGCCGGCGGTGGCAGGTGCAGCGCCGGTCGCAGTGCCAGCCCCGACACCTGCTGCGCCGTCGTTGCGGTTTCGCTGGTAAGTCTTTCCTTATATAGAAGCAACAGGAGTGGTACATGGCCGATACGCGGCGTTGGTTCTGGCTCGGTGGGGTAGTCCTGCTTTGCACGTTTGTATGGTTGCTGCACCCGATCCTCACGCCGTTCCTGGTGGCGCTGTTGTTGGCGTATCTGTTCGATCCGCTGGTGGATCGCCTGGAGCGGCTCGGTCTGTCGCGAACCTGGGGCGTGATCTCGGTATTTGCCTTGTTCACCCTGATTGTCACGGCGCTGTTGCTGGTGCTGGTGCCGATGCTCGCCAAGCAGCTAGTGCGTTTGTACGAGCTGGCGCCGCAGATGCTCGACTGGCTGCAGCACACCGCACTGCCGTGGGCGCAGGCGAAGCTGGGGCTGTCGGACGGCTTCTGGAAATTCGACAAGGTCAAGGCTGCCATCAGCGAGCACATGGGGCAGACCACCGACATCGTCAGTGTGGTGCTGAGCCAGGCGACGGCGTCGAGCCTTGCACTGATTGGCTGGTTGGCCAATCTGGTGCTGATCCCGGTGGTGAGTTTTTACTTGCTGCGCGACTGGGACGTGATGATGGCGAAGATCCGCAGCCTGTTGCCGCGTGATCGTGAAGAGCGCGTGGTTGCACTGGCGGGTGAGTGTCATGAAGTGCTGGGCGCATTCGTGCGCGGACAGTTGCTGGTGATGCTGGCGCTGGGCGTGATTTATGCGGCGGGCCTGATGATCGTTGGCCTGGAGCTGGGACTGTTGATCGGTTTGATCGCAGGTCTCGCGGCTATCGTGCCGTACATGGGCTTCGTCATTGGCATTGGCGCGGCGCTGATTGCCGGGTTGTTCCAGTTCGGTGGTGATTTGTATCCGATGATCGGGATTGTCGCGGTGTTCATGGTCGGTCAGGCGCTGGAAGGCATGGTGCTGACGCCGTTGCTGGTCGGTGACCGCATCGGTCTGCACCCGGTCGCGGTGATTTTCGCGATTCTGGCGGGTGGCGAACTGTTCGGGTTCACCGGGGTGCTGCTGGCGCTGCCGGTAGCGGCGGTGATCATGGTGCTGGTGCGCCATGTCCACGACTTGTACAAGGATTCCGAAATTTATAGTGGTGTCGACGAACCGGAGTTGTAATACCGGCGGGCGGCCCGGTGGAAGCCGGGTTGGCCCGTGTCTTGCGGGCAATGCTGGCAAGACACCGTCAGAGAATCTGTCATAAAACCAGCGTGTTAACGCAAACCTTTGATTTTGCTTGGACTCTGTCGCATTGTGCGCTCAGCTTCACGGGTATAAACTTCGCAAACTTTACACAGAGGCCACTAACGGTTCCTTGAGAACTGTTCAGTCAGCATGAAACCGATTCAGCTGCCCCTAGGTGTGCGTCTGCGTGACGACGCCACCTTCATCAACTACTACCCAGGCGCCAATGCCGCTGCACTCGGCTATGTCGAGCGCCTATGCGAAGCCGACGCCGGGTGGACAGAAAGCCTGATCTATCTGTGGGGCAAGCACGGCGTAGGGCGTACGCATCTGTTGCAGGCGGCTTGCCTGCGTTTTGAGCAGATGGGTGAGCCGGCAGTCTATCTGCCGTTGGCCGAGTTGATGGATCGCGGTGTTGAAATCCTCGACAACCTTGAACAGTACGAACTGGTTTGCCTGGATGATCTGCAGGTGATTGCCGGCAAGGCTGACTGGGAAGAGGCAATGTTTCATCTGTTCAACCGCTTGCGTGACAGCGGTCGCCGCCTGCTCATCGCGGCCTCCACCTCGCCGCGTGAACTGCCGGTCAAACTGGCCGACTTGAAGTCGCGCCTGACCATGGCGCTGATTTTCCAGATGCGCCCACTCTCCGACGAAGACAAATTGCGTGCCTTGCAGCTGCGCGCATCGCGTCGCGGTTTGCACCTGACCGATGAGGTCGGGCATTTTATTTTGACCCGTGGCACGCGCAGCATGAGTGCGCTGTTTGACCTGCTCGAGCAACTTGATCAGGCCTCTTTGCAGGCGCAACGCAAGCTGACCATCCCCTTCCTCAAAGAAACCCTCGGCTGGTAGTCATCCCTTTTATTCCGGGGCTCTCAGCGGCGTTCGGCATATTTCAGGCGCCAGAAAATCCGCTTTCCTGCACGTGGTGCAGGCCGCGTATCGACTCAAAAGGGCTTAAGCGCTTAGATGTAAACGAGAAACCGAGAAGTCACAAAAAGATCGATTGAATTTGCAAATGAGGCTGATAGCGGGCATAGTCTCGGCTTCTTTACAACTATCAACCACGGTCGTGCCCATGCTAAAGCGCTTCGCACCCCTCGTGCCTCTCGCATTTGTCACCCTGTTGTTCGGTTGCGCTGCTCATTCTCCAGTTCAAGAGCAGCCTCAACAGGTTAAAAATTCTGCCACGGCCCAGTCTTCCGTTATTTACCAGGAAGAGTTGGATACCGAAAAAGAACTCAACGAATTCAACGGCAAGAAGCCTTATCAGCTTCCTGTCCTGGCCGACAGCATCCTCGAACGCGGCATGTCCCTGATCGGTACCCGTTACCGTTTCGGCGGTACCTCCGAAGCCGGTTTCGATTGCAGCGGTTTCATCGGTTACCTGTTCCGCGAAGAAGCCGGCATGAACCTGCCACGCTCCACTCGCGAAATGATCAACGTGGATGCGCCGCTGGTTTCGCGCAGCAACCTTGAGCCGGGCGATCTGCTGTTCTTCGCCACCAACGGTCGTCGCGGTCGTGTCAGTCACGCCGGGATCTACCTGGGTGACAACCAGTTCATCCATTCCAGCAGTCGTCGCAGTGGCGGTGTTCGCATCGATAGCCTGGGTGACAGCTACTGGAACAAGACCTTCATCGAAGCCAAGCGCGCACTCGCGATGGCCCCGACCGTGGTCACCGCTCGCAAGTAATTCCCCCCCGTTGTCGCTGCGTTCGCGGCGACAAACGGTTACGGCAACGGAGTAGACCTAGACTTTACAAGGTGAAGTTAAAGTCTTACTTGAAGTTTGCCGCGTAGCCGCTAGAATCCTGTATCTATATTGATGGCAAACCGCCTGCGTGCTCCGCAGGCGGTTTTGTTTTCTGTCCATCCGGCAGAGAAAGCCGCAGCCAGATCAGGATGTTCTGCTTATGACGATGTCGGCCCGCCTCACTTTGATGCTCTGTGCAGCGCTGCTCAGCGCCTGCGCCAGTCGCACACCGCCGCCTGCGCCGGTAGTTCGCGCGCCGGTCGTGTTCGGCCCCTCTCAATCATTCTCGCCGGCTGCTGAAGACGTGCTGTTTCGCGCGCTTGGCCTGGTTGGTACGCCTTATCGTTGGGGTGGCAATACGCCGGATTCGGGTTTTGATTGCAGTGGCTTGATCGGTTTTGTTTACCGCGACGCAGCCGGTATCTCCCTGCCGCGTTCGACACGTGAGCTGATCGTGATGCAGGCACCGAATGTCGGCAAGGAAGGCTTGCAGACCGGTGACCTGATCTTCTTCGCCACCAATGGCGGCTCGCAGGTCAGTCATGCGGGGATTTACGTTGGTGAAGGGCGCTTCGTGCATGCACCGGCAACGGGCGGCACGGTGAAGCTCGACAGCCTGTCGAAGGCGTATTGGCAGAAGGCCTATCTAAGCGCCAAGCGCGTATTGCAACCTGAGCATCTGGCGCACAACCCATAATCCAACTGCACACAATCCCCTGTAGGAGTGAGCCTGCTCGCGATGGCGTTCATTCAGTCAAAAATGATGTCGACTGATACGACGCTATCGCGAGCAGGCTCACTCCTACATTTGTTTTGGGGCAGGCGCTAAATTATTTGGCAGAAGTTACTCGCCAAACCTTGTTGCCAACATCATCCGCCACCAACAAGCCACCTTGCTGGTCGATCACCACACCCACCGGGCGCCCCAGCGCGTTTTCGTCCTTGTCGAGGAACCCGGTCAGCACATCCACCGGTTTACCGCTCGGCTTGCCGCCGGTAAACGGCACAAAAATCACCTTGTAGCCACTGTGCGGTTTACGGTTCCACGATCCATGCTGGCCGATGAACGCGCCTTCCTTGAACTGCGCTGGCAAGGTGTTGCCTTCGGCGAAGCTCAGGCCGAGCGATGCGGTGTGCGGGCCGACCGCGTAATCCGGGGCGATGGCCTTGGCCACCAGATCCAGATTCTGTGGCGACACTCGAACGTCGACGTGCTGCCCGTAATAACTGAACGGCCAGCCGTAGAAACCGCCGTCCTTCACTGAAGTAATGTAATCCGGCACCAGGTCGCTGCCGATCTCGTCACGCTCGTTGACCGCTGTCCACAGTGCGCCGCTGGTAGGCTCCCAAGCCAGGCCGTTGGGGTTGCGAATGCCCGAAGCGAAAATCCGGTGATTGCCGGTCGCCCGATCGACTTCCCAGATCGCCGCGCGGCCTTCTTCTTTATCCAGGCCGTTCTCACCGACGTTACTGTTTGAGCCGACCGTGACGTACAGCTTATCGCCGTCCTTACTGGCGATGACGTTTTTGGTCCAGTGATGGTTCAACGTGCCGCCGGGCAGATCGGTCACTTTGATTGGCTGCGACTTGATCTCGGTCGCGCCGGGTTCGTAGTGAAAGCGCAACAGGCGATCGGTATCAGCGACATACAAATCATTGCCGACCAGGGTCATGCCAAAGGGCGAATTGAGGTTCTGCAAAAACACCGTGCGCGTCTCGGCCACACCATCGTGATCGGCGTCGCGCAGCAGGGTGATGCGGTTCGGGCTCGGCACGCCGGCCCCAGCCTTGCCCATGACTTTCTTCATGACCCAGCCACGAACGCCGCTGCTGTCGTCGGGTTTCGGCGGTGCATTGGTTTCCGCCACCAGCACATCACCGTTGGGCAGCACGTAGAGCCAGCGCGGATGATCGAGGCCTTCGGCAAATGCCGCGACTTGAGTGCCGACCGCCGCCGTCGGTTTGCCGCCCTCCGGCCAGCCGATCGCCGGGGCGATGTTCACCGTCGGGATCAGGGTCTTGTTCGGTTCGGGCAATTTCGGCGACGGGCCGGTGCCGTCGGTGACTTGCAGGCTGGAGGATTCACCGCAGGCGGCGAGCCCTCCGGCGAGGGCGATGACGAAAACGAGCTGGGGCTTGCGCATTGCTGATCTTCCCTATGAATGCATTCCTAATCATAGAGGAGGTCGCAAGCCCGATGGTTCAACTGCTCAGCCGCGGGCCTCCTTGAACAGCACGGCAATGCCGGGATGATAATTGCCGGCTTCGCTGCGCAATTTGCGGTAGGCGTAGGGGAAATACCAGGCGACCGCGCAGGTGTGTTCCTTTTGCAGGTCGTCGACCATGTCTTGCAGCTCTTCGGGGCTGGCGCTGTGTTGGGCTTTTTGCGGGGCGACAAACAGGCAGCCGAGCTTGAGGTCGCTGGCAAAGCTGATGCGTTTGGCATCGTTGGTAATGTCGAGCAGGGCTTGGGTCAGGTTGAGGTTGGTGACCCGTGGCCAGCGCTGCGTAGCCTGAATGTAAGCGCGATCTTCGGCGCTGGCAATGAACAGGTCGGCGCGGGCATTGCGCTCACCTTCTTCATTCTGTTTGCGCGTGGGCGTGTCGTTCAGGGTGACCAGTTCGGCCATCCACGCCGCTGCCGAGAGCAGGCCGAGATTGGCTTTCTCGTCATGCCAGTACGGTGTGTCGCTGTCGCCGCGTACGGCGTTAAAGCGGTCGATACAGTCAAACCAGCGTTCAAGCAGCGGGCGCAGGAATTCCAGGCGCGGGTTGCTGATGATCATGCCTTGCATCGTCATCATCCTTATTCTTGTGATGGGCTTTTTCGGGAAAAGCATGGCTCTTTGATATCATTTGTATCAGTGTGGCACAAGATTGGCGCCAGATAATTGATCGACGGCAGTTATTCGCCCGATGGCCGCCTCTTTAATTGACGCTCCACCCCCAACCCTCTAACCTTCGCGGCTTGTTTCAGGTGCTCTGTGACCCACGTCGACAGAGTGAAACAGGGAAGCCGGTGAGGGTTGTCTTCAGGTGAAGAACAATCACGATCCCGGCGCTGCCCCCGCAACGGTAAATGAGTAAAAGCTGCGCCTTGAGCCACTGCCTCGACAGAAGCGGGAAGGCGCGCAGCCAGGCCAACGCCGCTCATGAGCCCGGAGACCGGCCTGATCCATCCAGCGGCATCACGGTGGGCGATGCCAGGCTTTTTGCCGTCTATTCTTGTGCCTGCCCGCCGTTATCCAGCCCCAACGGAGAGCTCCCCCATGACTGATTCCCCCGAGCGCGACGAACGCCATCTGGCGCGTATGCAGCGCAAAAAAGCCGTGATCGACGAACGCATCGCCAACTCCCCCGACGAGTGCGGCCTGGTGCTGGTGCTGACCGGCAATGGCAAAGGCAAGAGCAGCTCGGCGTTCGGCATGCTCGCCCGCGCCATGGGGCACGGCATGAAGTGCGGCGTGGTGCAGTTCATCAAGGGGCGTAACAGCACCGGCGAAGAATTGTTCTTCCGCCGCTTCCCCGAGCAAGTGCGCTTCCATGTCATGGGCGAGGGCTTCACCTGGGAAACTCAGGATCGCCAGCGCGACATCGCTGCAGCCGAAGCGGCATGGGCGGTTTCCCGTGAGCTGCTGCGTGATCCGTCGATCGGCCTGGTGGTGCTCGATGAACTGAACATCGCCCTCAAGCACGGCTACCTCGATCTCGATCAGGTGCTCAGCGATCTGCAGGCACGTCCGCCGATGCAGCACGTGATCGTCACCGGTCGCGCGGCCAAGCCGGAAATGATCGAGATGGGCGACACGGTCACCGAAATGGGCATGCTCAAACACGCCTTCCAGGCCGGCATCAAAGCGCAGAAAGGCGTCGAACTTTGAATCAACCACGTCACTGCCCGGCGGTGCTCATCGCCGCTCCGGCCTCCGGTCAGGGCAAGACCACCGTCACCGCCGCGCTCGCCCGTTTGCATCGCAATCAGGGGCGCAAAGTGCGCGTGTTCAAATGCGGCCCGGACTTCCTTGATCCGATGATCCTCGAGCGTGCCAGCGGTGCGCCGGTGTATCAACTGGACATGTGGATGGTCGGCGAGCAGGAGAGTCGTCGGCTGTTGTGGGAAGCCGCTGCCGAGGCGGATCTGATTCTGATCGAAGGCGTGATGGGCCTGTTTGACGGTACGCCCTCGAGCGCGGATCTGGCGCGGCATTTTGGTGTGCCGGTGCTCGGGGTGATCGACGGCACGGCGATGGCGCAGACCTTTGGTGCGCTGGCGCTGGGACTGGCCAAGTATCAGCCGGATCTGCCATTTGCCGGGGTTTTGGCCAACCGGGTTGGCACGTTGCGTCATGCGCAATTGCTGGAAGGCAGCCTTACCGAAGGTCTGCGTTGGTACGGCGCATTGTCGCGCGAGACCGGCATTGAATTGCCGAGTCGGCATCTGGGGCTGGTCCAGGCCAGCGAACTGAATGACCTCGATGTGCGTCTCGACGCCGCAGCCGATGCACTGGCCAGCAGCTGCGAGGTAGCGCTGCCACCGGCCGTGGAATTTGCCGCGCCGGACGTCGTCGCTGTTGAGCCGCTGCTGAAGAATGTGCGCATTGCCGTTGCACGTGATGAGGCGTTTGCCTTCACTTACGGCGCTAGCCTGGATCTGCTGCGGGCGATGGGCGCCGAGTTGAGCTTTTTCTCGCCGATCCGCGATACGCAATTGCCGGAGGCGGACAGTCTGTACCTGCCGGGCGGTTATCCGGAATTGCACCATGTTGCGTTGTCGCAGAACACCGCGATGGTTGCGGCAATCCTTGCACACCATGCGGCGGGCAAGCCGTTGCTCGCTGAGTGTGGCGGGATGCTGTATTTGCTCGATTCGCTGACGGATGTTGAAGGCACTCGCGCTGAGCTGGTTGGGCTGCTCAAGGGCGACGCGGTGATGCAGAAGCGTCTGGCGGCGTTGGCGTTGCAGGCGGTGGATCTGCCGGAAGGTTCGTTGCGTGGGCACACTTATCATCATTCGTTGACGACTACCGAACTGACGCCGATTGCTCGAGGGCTGAGCCCGAATGGTGGGCGCGGCGCCGAGGCGGTTTATCGGGAAGGGCGGATGACGGCTTCTTATGTGCACTTCTATTTTCCGTCGAATCCTGCGGCTGTCGCTGCATTGTTTGCGCCGTCCCTTGAGGACGCTATCGCGAGCAGGCTCACTCCTACAGTGGGCGATGGTGTGCCTGACGAAACGCAATCCCCTGTAGGAGCGAGCCTGCTCGCGATGGGGCCATGACCGACAACGCATTCTCCGAAGCCGAGCGCGAAGCGGTTTACAGAGCCATCGCCGAACGCCGCGACATGCGCCACTTCACCGGTGGCAGCGTCGAGCCGGAGCTGTTGCGCCGACTTTTGGAAGCCGCCCACCAGGCGCCAAGCGTCGGCCTGATGCAGCCCTGGCGCTTCATTCGCATCAGCGACCGAACGTTACGCGGTCAGATCCAGAGCCTCGTCGAAGCAGAACGCATCCGCACAGCCATTGCCCTCGGCGAGCGCAGTGACGAGTTCATGAAACTCAAGGTCGAAGGCATCAACGACTGCGCTGAGGTGCTGGTCGCCGCGCTGATGGATGATCGCGACAAGCACATTTTCGGGCGCCGCACGCTGCCGGAAATGGACATGGCGTCGTTGTCCTGCGCGATTCAAAACCTCTGGCTGGCCTCGCGCGCAGAAGGCTTGGGCATGGGCTGGGTCTCGTTGTTCGAGCCACAGGCACTCGCCGATCTGCTGAAATTGCCGGCAGGCGCCAAACCCCTGGCTGTTTTGTGCCTGGGCCCGGTCAAGGAGTTCTATCCGGCGCCGATGCTGGTACTCGAAGGGTGGGCGCAGGCGCGGCCGCTCAATGAGTTGCTGTATGAAAATTATTGGGGAGTGAGTCAATGAGTGTGGCGTTGTTGAGTGTCGCCGCAGTGGCGCTGGATGCGCTGCTCGGTGAACCGAAACGCTGGCATCCGCTGGTGGCGTTCGGCAATTTTGCCGGGCGCATCGAGCAACGTTTCAACGGCGGTGGTCGTGGCTGGCGCAGCCATGGCGTCACCGCGTGGGTGATCGCGGTGCTGCCGCTGACGTTGCTTGCCACGGCCTTATCATGGGCGCCGTACGTGGGTTGGGTGGTCGAAATTCTCGCGTTGTATTGCGCCCTCGGCATGCGCAGCCTCGGCGAGCATGTCGCCCCGGTGGCCGCAGCGTTGCGCGCGGATGATCTGGACGAAGCGCGCAAGCGAGTCGGCTATCTGGTCAGTCGCCAGACCGATGAACTCGACAGCACCGCCGTGGCCCGCGCCGCCACCGAATCAGTGCTGGAAAACGGCAGTGATGCGGTGTTCGCCGCGCTGTTCTGGTTTGTTGTCGCCGGTGCCCCGGGCGTAGTGCTCTATCGCTTGAGCAACACGCTCGATGCGATGTGGGGTTATCGCAACGAGCGCTTTGAGCGTTTCGGCTGGGCCGCAGCGAAAATCGACGACGTGCTCAACTACATTCCTGCGCGTCTGGTGGCGTTGACCTACGCGCTATTGGGCAAAACCCGACTCGCCTTGAAATGCTGGCGTACGCAGGCGCCAAAATGGGACAGCCCCAACGCCGGCCCGGTGATGGCGTCTGGCGCAGGAGCGCTGGGTGTTGAATTGGGTGGCCCGGCGATTTACCACGGCGAACTGCATGAGCGTCCGCAACTTGGCGAAGGCGCTCCGGCCGATGCCGATTCCATCGACCGTGGCTGGCAATTGGTCCAGCGCGGGGTATGGTTATGGCTGCTGATTCTCTGCGTGGGGGCTGAATTCTATGCTTGAGCACGGTGGCCGACTGCGTAAGGCGGCGCACGATTACGGCATCGCCGAGGCGGACTGGCTCGACCTGTCCAGCGGTCTCGCGCCGTGGCCATTTCCGATCCCGGAAATCCCGCTGCGTGCCTGGGCGCGCTTGCCGGAAACCGATGACGGTCTGGAGCAGGCCGCGTGTGATTACTACGGCGCGACGCAAGTGCTGCCGGTCGCCGGTTCGCAGATGGCCATCCAGTTGCTGCCGCGTTTACGTCGCGCCGGCAAGGTCGGCGTGTTGTCGCCGTGCTATGCCGAGCATGCCGAAGCTTGGCGCCGCAGTGGCTATATCGTGCGTGAAGTGCTGGAACAGGAAGTCGAGTTTTTCCTCGACAGCCTCGACGTGCTGGTGGTGGTCAATCCGAATAACCCAACCGGCCTGAGCCTGACCCCGGCGCGGCTGCTCGACTGGCATGCGCGACTGGCGCAGCGCGGCGGTTGGCTGGTGGTCGATGAAGCGTTCATGGACAACACGCCGCACCTGAGCCTGGCGGCGCATGCGCATCAGGTCGGGCTGATCGTGCTGCGATCGTTCGGCAAGTTTTTTGGCTTGGCCGGGGTGCGGCTGGGCTTTGTACTGGCCGAGCGCAAGTTACTCAAGTTGCTCGCCGAGCAGGTCGGGCCGTGGGCGGTCAGCGGGCCGACGCGGGTGCTCGGGCAGGCCTGTCTGCAAGACACTGAAAACCACACACGCCAGCGGATTCGCAGCGGTGAAGCCTGCGAGCGCCTGGCGACGCTGCTTGAGCGCTACGGCTTCAAACCGCAAGGCGGCTGCGCGTTGTTTCAGTGGTTGATCACTGATCAAGCGCAATCGCTGTACGAATTCATGGCCCGACGCGGCATCCTCCTGCGCATCTTCACCCATAACAGCAGCCTGCGTTTCGGCCTGCCTGCTGATGCGGCCGAGGAAGCGCGACTCGAACAGGCGTTAATCGCCTTCGCCAAGGACAATCCATGACCACCTTGATGGTGCAGGGCACCACTTCCGACGCCGGTAAAAGCACGCTGGTGACCGCACTGTGCCGCTGGGCAACCCGTCAGGGCGTCGCGGTGGTGCCGTTCAAGCCGCAGAACATGGCGCTCAACAGCGCGGTGACGGCAGACGGCGGCGAGATCGGTCGTGCGCAAGCGGTGCAGGCGCAAGCGGCGTTCCTCGAACCGCACACCGACATGAATCCGGTGCTGCTCAAGCCGAACAGCGACACCGGCGCCCAAGTGATCATTCACGGTCGCGCGGTGACGTCGATGAATGCCGTGGCCTATCACGACTACAAAGCCATCGCGATGAAAGCTGTTCTGGTTTCTCACGAGCGGCTCAGTGCTGCGTATCCACTGGTGATGGTCGAGGGCGCAGGCTCGCCGGCCGAGATCAATCTGCGCGCTGGCGACATCGCCAACATGGGCTTTGCCGAAGCGGTGGATTGCCCGGTGCTGCTGATTGCCGACATCAATCGCGGCGGGGTTTTTGCCCATCTGGTCGGCACGCTGGAGCTGCTCTCGCCGAGTGAGCAGGCGCGAGTCAAAGGCTTCATCATCAACCGTTTTCGCGGCGACATCGCCTTGCTGCAACCGGGCCTCGACTGGCTGGAACAGCGCACCGGTAAGCCGGTGGTGGGCGTGCTGCCGTATGTGATGGATCTGCATCTGGAAGCCGAGGACGGCATCGATCAGCGCCAGACCGACAAGGCCGAACAAGTGCTGAAAGTGGTGGTGCCGGTGCTGCCGCGCATCAGCAACCACACCGATTTCGATCCGCTGCGTCTGCACCCGCAGGTCGACCTGCAATTTGTCGGGCCGGGACAGGCGATTCCGGCTGCCGATCTGATCATTCTGCCGGGCTCGAAAAGCGTGCGCAGCGATCTCGCCTATTTGCGCGCCAATGGTTGGGACACAGCGATCAATCGGCACTTGCGCTACGGCGGCAAAGTGCTGGGGATTTGTGGTGGTCTGCAGATGCTCGGTGAGCAGGTGCATGATCCGCTCGGTCTTGAAGGCGCACCCGGTTCGAGTGCCGGTTTGGCTTTGCTGGCGTTTGCAACGACGCTTGAGGCCGACAAGCAATTGCGCAATGTGCGTGGGCGTTTGGCGCTTGAAGATGCCGAGGTCAGTGGTTACGAAATTCATGCTGGCGTGACGACCGGGGCGGCGCTGGAGAATGCGGCGGTGCATCTGGATGACGGTCGTTGTGATGGTGCGCAAAGTGTAGATGGGCAGGTATTCGGCACGTATCTGCATGGCTTGTTCGAGTCACCGGCGGCGAGTGCGGCGTTGCTCCGTTGGGCCGGGTTGAACGATGTGCAGGAAGTGGATTACCACGGGTTGCGCGAGCGCGATATCGAGCGCTTGGCGGATCTGGTGGAGAAGCATCTGGATACCGATCTGTTGCGTCAGCTCTGTGGGATTTGAGGTGGGTTCAATGACCTCATCGCGAGCAGGCTCACTCCTACAGTTGACCGCGTTCCCTTGTAGGAGTGAGCCTGCTCGCGATAGCGCCAGTCGTCTCAACCCATAATTTTCAGGATGTCCCCATGCTCCAACTGATCCTCGGCGGCGCCCGCTCCGGCAAAAGCCGCCTGGCAGAAAAACTCGCCAGCGACAGCAATCTTGCCGTTACTTACATCGCCACCAGCCAACCGCTCGATGGCGAGATGAGCGAGCGCGTCGCCCATCATCGCGCCCGTCGCCCAGCCGAGTGGGCACTGATCGAAGAACCCCTCGAACTGGCTCGCGTCCTGCGTCAATCGGCCGGCGCCGAGCGTTGCCTGCTGGTCGATTGCCTGACGCTGTGGCTGACCAACCTGCTGATGCTCGACAACGCCGAACGCCTCATCGCCGAGCGCGAAGCCCTGCTCGACTGCCTGGCTTCGTTGCCGGGGGAAATCATTTTTGTCAGCAACGAGACCGGAATGGGTGTCGTGCCGCTGGGCGAATTGACTCGCCGCTACGTCGATGAAGCCGGTTGGCTGCATCAAGCTCTGGCTGAGCGCTGTCAGCGTGTCGTGCTGACCGTCGCCGGCCTGCCCCTGACTCTGAAAGGATCTGCGTTATGACTCAAACCTGGTGGTTGAACCCGTGCCAGTCGCTGAATGCCGACGTGCTTGCACAAGCGGCAGCGCGCCAGCAGCAACTGACCAAACCGGCTGGTTCGCTCGGTCGACTGGAATCGGTGGCGGTGCAACTGGCCGGGCTGCAAGGTCAGGTCAAGCCGACGCTGGAACAGGTCTGGATCGCGATTTTTGCCGGTGATCACGGCGTGGTCGCTGAAGGCGTTTCGGCGTTCCCGCAGGAAGTTACCGGGCAGATGCTGCTCAACTTCGTCAGCGGTGGCGCGGCGATCAGCGTGCTCGCGCAGCAACTTGGCGCGCAACTGGAAGTGGTCGATCTGGGCACCGTGACGCCGACGCTGAACCTGCCAGGCGTACGTCACTTGAACATCGGTCCCGGCACTGCGAATTTCGTCGACGGCGCGGCGATGACCCAAGCCCAGGGCGAACTGGCGTTGCAGGCCGGTCGTGACAGCGTGTTGCGCGCCAAAGCGGCGGGTGCGCAGTTGTTCATCGGCGGCGAAATGGGCATTGGCAACACCACCGCAGCCAGTGCGCTGGCGTGCGCGCTACTCGATTGCCCGGTGACACACCTGACCGGCCCGGGCACAGGTTTGAACGCTGAAGGCGTCAGCCACAAAGCGCAAGTGATCGAGCGTGCGCTGGCGCTGCATGCGGCGCAGCGCGGTGATGCGTTGCAGACGCTATTCAACCTCGGTGGTTTCGAAATTGCCGCGCTGGTCGGTGCTTATCTGGCCTGTGCGCAGGAAGGTGTGGCGGTGCTGGTCGACGGCTTCATCTGCACGGTCGCGGCGCTGGTCGCGGTGCGTTTGAATCCGACGTGCCGCGAGTGGCTGTTGTTCGGTCATCGTGGCGCCGAGCCGGGGCATCGGCATGTGCTCGAAGCGCTCGGCGCCGAGCCGTTGCTGGAACTTGGTCTGCGTCTGGGCGAGGGCAGTGGGGCGGCGTTGGCCGTGCCGCTGTTGCGTCTGGCCTGCGATCTGCACGGGCAGATGGCGACGTTCGCCGAAGCGGCAGTGGCGGATCGCCCGGCATGACATTGAATCTAGACCTGCTGCGCCACGGTGAGACTGAATTGGGCGGTGGTTTGCGCGGCAGTCTCGACGACGCGCTCACCGAGAAGGGCTGGGCGCAGATGCGTGCAGCGGTGGCTGAGAGCGGGCCGTGGGATCGACTGGTCAGCTCGCCGTTGCAGCGTTGTGCGCGGTTTGCCGCTGAACTCGGTGAGCAATTGAATCTGCCGGTGCAGTTGGACAAGGATCTGCAGGAACTGCATTTCGGTGCCTGGGAAGGCCAGAGCGCGGCAGCGTTGATGGAGACTGACGCTGAGGCGTTGGGACTGTTTTGGGCTGATCCTTACGGCTTTACACCGCCGCAAGGTGAGCCGGTCAGTGATTTTTCTGCGCGAGTGTTGGCAGCGGTATCGCGGCTGCACGCGGCGTATGCCGGGGAGCGGGTTTTGCTGATCAGCCATGGCGGCGTCATGCGTTTGTTACTGGCGCAGGCGCGAGGCTTGCCGCGCGAACAACTGCTCAATGTTGAAGTCGGACATGGCGCAATGTTTGCGCTGACGGTCGAGGCTGACGGTTCACTCAAGGAAGGTCGCTGACATGTTGCCGCTGTGGATCGCCCTGCAATTTCTCAGCAGTCTGCCGATTCGTCTGCCAGGAATGCCCGAGCCGCAGCAGCTTGGCCGTTCGCTGCTGTTTTATCCGCTGGTGGGCTTGCTGTTTGGCGTGATCCTCTGGGCATTGAATCTGGCGTTGGCCGGCGCGCCGCTGTTGCTGCATGCAGCGCTGTTGTTGACGGCTTGGGTGTTGCTCAGCGGCGCGTTGCACCTCGATGGCCTGGCCGACAGCGCCGATGCCTGGCTCGGTGGCTTTGGTGATCGCGAGCGCACGCTGACGATCATGAAAGATCCGCGCAGCGGGCCGATTGCGGTGGTGACGCTGGTGCTGGTGTTGCTGCTCAAGTTTGCTGCGCTGTTGGCGTTGATCGAGCAGGGGCATGGGATCGTTTTGATCATTGTGCCGGTGCTTGGGCGTGCGGCGTTGCTCGGGCTGTTTCTGACCACGCCGTATGTGCGGGCGGGTGGGTTGGGGCAGGCGTTGGCGGATCATTTGCCGCGTCGGGCCGGGTGGTGGGTGCTCGGGGTGAGTGCGCTGGCGTGTTGGTTGATCGCCGGGTTTAGCGCGGTTGTTGCGTTGGTCATTTCGATCGCCGTTTTTATCCGGCTGCGGCGAGTGATGATGCGACGTCTGGGCGGGACGACGGGCGATACGGCGGGGGCGTTGCTGGAATTGCTGGAGATGGTGGTGTTGGTTGGTGTGGTTTTGGTCTGAGGGATAATGGGCAAAGTGCTGGCCCCATCGCTGGCAAGCCAGCTCCCACAGGTTTCAAGGTTGGCTGCAAATTTTGCGTGCGCCCCAAAATCTGTGGGAGCTGGCTTGCCAGCGATAGAGGTATGTCATGCACAGCAAAAGCTCAGGGTAAACTCATCTGTAACTTGATTTAACACAGTCGCGGGTATATACACGCATCATGCTTCCTTCTCAGTGTTTGTGCACCAACCTGCGTCGCGCCGCTCGTGGCGTCAGCAGGCATTACGACGGCGCTCTCGATGGCTTCGGGATCAACGTTGCGCAGTATTCTTTGCTGTGCAACCTGCAACGTCTCGATCAACCGAGCATCTCGGAACTGGCTGAAGCCATGGGTCTGGATCGCAGCACCCTCGGGCGCAATCTGCGCGTTCTCGAAGGTGAAGGATTGGTGGCGCTGGCGGAGGGCGAGGACATGCGTAACCGCATCGTCCGTCTCACCGAAACCGGTGTGCAACGCCTGGCGGCAGCCTTGCCGGCGTGGGAGGCGGCGCAGCAACGGTTGATTGATCGCTTGGGCGCCGAGAAGCGTGAAACCTTGCTCAGATTGCTGGATGAACTGGCCTGAGGCCGGTTTTTCCAAACTCAAGCGGGTATATACCCGCAAGCGGAGAACAATAATGACATCGATGTGGCGTACGTGCGGTTGGGTGTTGGTCGGTAGTGCGCTGATTCTCGCGTTGTCATTGGGCGTGCGTCACGGCTTCGGCCTGTTTCTGTCGCCGATGAGCGCGCAGTTCGGCTGGGGGCGCGAGGTGTTTGCTTTCGCCATCGCTTTGCAGAACCTGATCTGGGGCCTGGCGCAGCCATTTACCGGCGCGCTGGCTGACCGTTTCGGCGCGGCGAAAGTGGTGCTGGTCGGTGGCGTGCTCTACGCGGCGGGTCTGGTGTGCATGGGATTGTCGGATTCGGCGGTGACGCTGTCCCTGAGCGCCGGTCTGCTGATCGGCATCGGTCTTTCCGGCACTTCGTTCTCGGTCATCCTCGGCGTTGTCGGGCGTGCCGTGCCGCCAGAGAAACGCAGCATGGGCATGGGCATTGCCAGTGCCGCTGGCTCTTTCGGCCAGTTCGCCATGTTGCCGGGCACGCTGGGCCTGATCGGCTGGCTCGGCTGGTCGGCGGCGTTGTTGGTCTTGGGCTTGCTGGTGGCGCTGATCGTGCCGCTGGTGAGCATGCTCAAGGACAAACCGCTGCCGGTGCTCGGTCATGAACAAACCCTGTCCGAGGCGCTGCGCGAAGCCTGCTCGCATTCGGGATTCTGGCTGTTGGCGTTCGGCTTTTTCGTCTGCGGTTTTCAGGTGGTGTTTATCGGCGTGCACCTGCCGGCGTATCTGGTCGATCAGCATCTGCCGGCCAGTGTTGGCACTACGGTGCTGGCGTTGATCGGGCTGTTCAACATTTTCGGCACTTACACCGCCGGCTGGCTGGGTGGGCGCATGTCGAAACCGCGCTTGCTCACCGCGCTTTACCTGTTGCGCGCGGTGGTGATCGTGCTGTTTCTGTGGCTGCCGGTGACGACCACGTCGGCCTACCTGTTCGGCATGGCCATGGGGTTCCTGTGGCTGTCGACGGTGCCGTTGACCAACGGTACGGTGGCGACCTTGTTCGGTGTGCGCAATTTGTCCATGCTCGGTGGCATCGTATTCCTGTTCCATCAGCTCGGCTCGTTCCTCGGCGGCTGGCTGGGCGGGGTGGTGTATGACCGAACCGGGAGTTATGACTTGATCTGGCAAGTGGCGATTCTCTTGAGCCTGCTGGCGGCTGCGCTGAACTGGCCGGTGCGCGAGCGTCCGGTTGCACGCCTGAAAGCTGCTGCGGGCGCGGCATGAGTCGATTCTGGCCGCGTATCGTCATCACCGCACTCGGCGCCGCATTGCTGGCGCTGGTGTGGTGGGGCTGGCATCAGGGTGGCCTGGCGTTGATGCAACTGGGCATGAGCATTTGCTAGAACGTGGCGCGGCGAGTAACGTCGAAGTCTGACGAATGCTCAAGGATGCTCGAGATGCTGATGCGCTGGTGTGCTGTTCCCGCGTTGCTGGTGGCGTTGACTGGCCTGGCCCACGCTGCGGATTGCCCGGAAGTGTTGCAAGGTTCGCTGCCGAAGTTGCGCGCCAAGGAATCCATCGATCTGTGCAAGCAATACGCCGACAAACCGTTGGTGGTGGTCAACACCGCGAGCTTCTGCGGTTTTGCGCCACAGTTCGAAGGCCTTGAGGCGCTGCATAAGCGCTACGAAGGGCAGGGGCTGGAAATGCTCGGCGTGCCTTCCAATGACTTCAAGCAAGAGTCCAAGGACAGCGCCGAGACCGCCAAGGTCTGCTACGCCAACTATGGCGTGACGTTCGCCATGACCGAACCGCAGAAAGTCCGTGGTGACGATGCCACCCATATGTTCCGGGTACTCGCTGCGCAAACCAGTGCGCCAAAGTGGAATTTCTACAAATACGTGATTGATCGCCAAGGCAAGGTCATTGCCAATTTCTCCAGCTTGACCAAGCCCGATGATCCGGAGTTTATTGCCGCGATCGAAAAGGCCATCGCCTCGAAACCTCTCAACCCCTGACACAATCCCTGTAGGAGCTGCGGCACGCTGCGATCTTTTGATCTTAAACGTCAAAATCAAAAGATCGCAGCGTGCCGCAGCTCCTACAGAGTGTTGATCGCGGGCATGAAAAAGCCCCGCTTTCTGCAAAGAGAGCGGGGCTTTTTTGTGGGCGAGAGGTTAGCCTCGCCACGCAGCATCAGAAGCGGTAAGTAGCGCCGACACCGAAACCGTTTGCCGAGTTTTCATACTTGGCGTTGTAGGTCTGGCCGCGATCGTTCTGATTGCGGATGTTGACCGACTCTTCTTTCAGGTACGAGTAGGCAACGTCGATGGTCAGGTCTTCGGTCGGGCTCCAGCCAGCACCGATGCTGAAGATCGTCCGGTCGCCGGTTGGAATACGTGGCGAGCGGTCGACGTTGTTGGTCGGCGACTGGTCGAAGGTCAGACCGGTACGCAGTACCCATTCCTTGTTCAGCTGGTACGAAGTACCCACGGCGTAAGCCCAGGAGTCGTGCCAGTTCTGGTCTTCGGTGATCTCGCCGAATTGACCGGCCAGCAGCGGCTGAACGCCCGAGTTCTCGACGGTGATTTTCTTCAGCTGGCTCCAACGGGTGAAGGTCGAACCGGCGTAGACGTTCCACTGATCGTTGATCGCCTGGGTCACCGAGAAGTCCACGGATTCAGGCGTGGTGATTTTCAGCGAAGCGTCGTACTTCTGGTTGGCGCCCAGACCGATTGCGCCCAGCACACCGTAGTTGACCTTGGTGTTGCCTTCGAGCTTGTAGTCGACTTTCGAGTGGTAAGTCAGACCCAGGCGAGTGGTGTCAGTGGCTTGCACCAGCACACCGATGTTGTAGCCCAGTGCAGTGTCGTCACCCTTGATCTTGACCTTGCCGTCCGGTGCTGCCTGGGTAATCGACAGGTTCGATTCCAGGGTGCCGTCGATGCGGTTGATGGTCGGGCCGAAACCGATCGACACGACGTCGTTGAACTTGTAGCTCACGGTTGGCTGGAAGGTGATGACTTGTACTTCGGACTTGCTGCCGAAGTAACGGCCGGCAAAGCCGTTTTCGTAATCGGTGATCAGGCCGAACGGTACGTACACGCCCAGGCCGAATGCCCAATGATCATCGATCGGCTTGACGTAGAAGCCCATAGGTACGGAGGTGAAGGGCACCATGTCGCCTTTGTTGCTGCCGCTGTTAGGGCTGGAGCTGGCGTCGCTGATATCGGTTTTTGCGTCGAGGAATGCAACACCGCCAGTGACTTGTTCGCGCGTGATGCGCGACATGCCGGCAGGGTTGCCATAAACAGTGCTTGCGTCGTCGGCAGAAGAGGATCGCCCAGCGTAACCAGTGCCCATCCCGCTGATACTGTGTTCGTTGATGGCAAAGCCAGCTGCGAAGATCTGGGTGGATGCCATGGTAACGGCGAGGCTAAGGGTGGTTTTGAGCATTACTTTTTTCATTATTAGAACTCCTGGTGATCACCGGGGCGAAAATTACCAAGATTTTCGTCCCAGCGCTATAGTCCGTAAGCCTTGAGTTAGAGCGGTTTTGTAGGACAATCCGACCAGATTCGCGACCTGTTGGCAGATCTTGTGAAACCGACGGGTCAGCAAGCGACCTGATTCAGCGGTGAAACACAGGTTTGCCAGGCGCAAGTGAAGTCACGCAGACGACCTTGGGGTTGGAAGGTCTGACGCCAGATACGCGCCATCCCGAGCAAATCATCCGGGTCGGGGAGGGTGGGGTTTTGTTCTTCTACCAGCAGCCAGGCGATGGCGGTGGCGTAACGCAGGTTGACGGTCAGTTCCAGGTGCGGGCCGCTCAAAAACGCATGTTGGCTGGCGAGGCCGCGCACCAGGCTGGCACGCTCGGGATCGAGGGCCAGATAGTCGTCCCACAATGCCTGGTGGCGATGCTCGGCAATGCGGTAGAGGCCGTGGCCACGGCGGTCATGCAGGGCAGACCCGAGGGCGGATTGGCTGGCGGCGATACCCAGCAGCAGGGATTCGGCGGTTGCGCAGTGACGTCCCAGATAAATCAACGTAGGACGGATCACGTAGCGACACAGTTCGCTGGCAGCGATACCCATAAAATCCTCGGATCTTGTTGTTGGGCGGCGATGCCTGAAGGGGGCCTTGGCAGCGGTGGATCGACTCAGGCTCGCCGAAAGCGGATCAAGCCGCTTGAGTTGAAGTGTAGTGTCATATTCACAACGTAAAGGCCTGTTTTTAAAATATTTCCGGCTTCGAGTTATAACCGTTATATCAGAAGGTGCTTAAGCGCTAACGGGCCAAAAGTGAAACATCAGGCAATAAAAAGCCCCGCAATTTAAGCGGGGCTTTTGCTTTTGCAGCCTTTTCGGCTTTCAGGCAACCAGTGCCTGACGGGTACGATCGATCACGGCCTGCAGCGGTTCTGCGCTGGAGTATTGATCGGGGTACAGACGCTCGCTGTGGCGGGCGATACCGTGTTCATTGACCAAAGTGAAGCTGAAGCAGCCTTTGCGAGCGGCCATGATCAGGCAGTTCATTGGAGCAAAAGCGTTGGTTAGGGTGCGAATGGCATCCTGAGTATGGATTTGAGTAGACATAGTTATTAGGTGTTCCTACAAATGACACGGATAAGAACCGTGCAACGTTAAAACGTTCCAGTGACGACGACCACCATTGGTCGAACGAAGAACCCGACTGGAACAAAGCAGCCAGTTTGAAGCGCTGATAAGTTGGCGCGCTTGGGCTGGCAGGTAGGTACTTAGGAGGGCAGGCAACACATCAAGGGCAAAGGTTCTGGGCCCGGGGTGAAGATCCTGATCAATTTGCAGGTTGGTTCGGTCAGAGTAAGTGGTCTTCGCAACACCCTTTGCATCATTCAAAGGCAGTGTCGTCGCAAGATTTACCTGGAAACCATCGAGGGGTCGCTCCCGCTTGTTCGGTAGGGGATTCTTGGAAGAAGGCTGACCGTGGGGATGTGTTCGACCGGAATTGACTTTCAGCTTGGTACTAACGCCGCGGATAGTAACGGATCGAAATACACAAAGCAAACCCTGACTGAAAAAACATTCCATGAAGGGTAAACCCCTGTTTTCGTCAGTAACGGCTCGCCCCGTCCTGGCTCATTTTCTTGACCGTCGGTCGGTGCAGAAAATGTCATGAAGCCACGTCGCAGACCGGTTTATCCCCAGACTGACCGTCAAAATGACCCGAAAAAGCGCATCGATATAACCGTGTAACAGGTACTTGTGCACATTAGTTGCGCGAGCTGTAACGATACTGTCATACCAATCCTGACCCCGATGGCTGCCTGCATCGAAAGTTTAAGTCAATGAAAAACATCGCTTTTTTTTGTTGGTGAAAAAATCGTCAGTTTGACTGCGAGCCCCATTCCACAAGGCTTTGCGAGGGTTGAAGGGCGGTTGTCCACTGAGTTATCCACAGCTTCTGTGGATTGTCCCGAGCGCTTGCTCTAGCACGGGCGTGCCGGGTTGTTTTTCGACTTTACCTGTAAGAAAAAGAGAGTAGAGTGGCGCGCCTTCCGATCTGTCCCACAGTGCTTTATGAAGTTTCGCTCAGCATCAGACTCTGTTACCTCACAACACTCGCCTGTTACCCCACCCAAGCGCTTTTCCGTGCGTGTAGCTGAATGGCTGCTCGATAGCCCGCGCTTGAGTGACAGCCATAATGCCAAGCACCTCGCCGGACGCTTGCTCAAGCAACCGGCACGCGAAGGCGTGGTCGTTGCGCAAAGCCGTCTCGGCCAACTGATGTGCCGTGAGTGCGGCAATGCCCGGGACCGGCGCATCGGTCACGATCTTTTGCGCCAGGCGGCCCGTGCGGGCGACGTGCGGGCGCAACAAGAGCTGGGTCTGATTGAAGACTGAGCTGTCCATGCTCTGAAACCTTGGTTAACTTTCAGACTTCATCGGATCGGCCGGAATCGCGATGGCTTTGGACCAGGGCGCGGCAATCTAGTCAGTCGTAGCGAACAGCTGAAATTGTTCGGAAGATCAAAAGATCGCAGCCTTCGGCAGCTCCTACGGGGATCTATTTAGGCGCTGCCGAAGGCTGCGATCTTTTGCTTTTAGAGCGGCACATACCGACTCAACAGCGCCCGCAACGCCGCCGGTTTCACCGGTTTGGCCAGATAATCCAGCCCCGCCGCATGCACCTGCGCCACCATCTCCGGACGCCCGTCAGCACTGATCACCACCCCCGGCACCGGCTCGCCCAGCGTGGTGCGCAGCCACGCCATCAACTCGGTGCCGGTGTCACCGTGATCGAGGTGATAGTCGACCAGCGCCAATTGCGGACGTACGCCATCATTCAGCAACGCCGCGCATTCCTCGCGATTACGCGCCGTCCAGACCTGACAACCCCAGCGGCTCAACAGGCTGTTCATGCCGATCAGAATGCTGTCTTCGTTGTCGATGCACAGCACCCGTGCGCCACTCAACAACTTGCCATTCAGCTCGACGGCCGCAGTCACCGGCACAGTTTGCGTGCGGGCCAATGGCACGCTGACGCTGAACACGCTGCCACGCCCCGGCCACGAACGCACGCGCAAGGTGTGGCCGAGCACGCGACATAACCCATCGGCAATCGCCAGACCCAAACCGAGGCCTTTTTCGGCGCGGGTCTGGTGGCTGTCGAGGCGTTTGAACTCCTCGAAAATTACCTGCTGTTTGTCTTCGGGAATCCCCGGCCCGCGATCCCACACTTCCAGGCACAACTCGCCGCCACGCCGGCGCACACCCAGCAGCACCGGGCCCTTGGCGTAACGGAAGGCGTTGGTGAGGAAGTTCTGTAAAATCCGCCGCAGCAGTTTGATGTCGCTATCGATGCGCAAATGACTGCCGCGCACCCGGAAAGTCAGGCCTTGTTCCTGCGCCAGCGCCTTGAACTCGGCGCCGAGGGTGTCGAACAGTTCGTTGACTGCAAATGGCTTGCGGTCCGGGTTGATCTTGCCGTTTTCCAGTCGGGAAATGTCCAGCAGATCGCTGATCAGGTCTTCGGCCGAACGCAGCGAACTGTCGAGGTGCTGCACCAGTTTCTGCGCCTCGCTGCTCAAGCCGTCGTCCTGATGCGAGAGGGCGGCGGAGAAAAGCCGCGCGGCGTTCAGCGGCTGCATCAAGTCATGGCTGACGGCGGCGAGGAAACGGGTTTTCGACTGGTTGGCCGCTTCGGCGGTGCCCTTGGCTTCGGTCAGCGCGACGTTGAGTTGCGACAGCTCTTGTGTGCGCTCGCTGACCCGTTGTTCGAGGCCTTCGTTGGCCTCGGTCAGCGCCTGTTCGGCTTCGCGGAACGCGGTGATGTCGGTGAAACTCATGACGAAACCGCCGCCCGGCATCGGGTTGCCGATCAACTCGATCACCCGGCCGTTGGGGAACAATCGCTCAGAGGTGTGCGCGCGGCCCTGACGCATCCAGTGCAGGCGGCGGGCAACGTGGACTTCGGCTTCGCCGGGGCCACACAAACCGCGCTCGGCGTTGTAGCGAATGATGTCGGCAATCGGCCGGCCAACGCTGATCAAACCGTCGGGATAATTGAACAGCTCCAGATAGCGACGATTCCACGCCACCAGTTTCAGCGACTGGTCGACCACGCTGATGCCTTGGGTGATGTTCTCGATCGCGCCTTGCAGCAGGGCGCGGTTGAACTGCAACACTTCCGACGCTTCGTCAGCGATCCGGACTACGTCCTCCAGCTGCATTTCCCGACCTTCGATGGCGGCTTTTACGACCGCGCGCGTCGAAGAAGCACCGAGCACACCGGCCAGCAACCGCTCGGTGTGGGCGATCCATTCGCTGTCGGCGTTCTGGTTGGGGTTGAAGCCTTTGCCCTGACGGTAAGCGAAGCGGATAAAGCTCTGGCGCGCACGTTCTTCACCGACAAAGCGTGCCGCCAGTTGCAGCAAGTCATCGATTTGCACCGCCAGCATCGAGCGTGCGCTCGGACGGGCGCTGATCTCCTGACCGATGAAACGTCCCGCCTGCCAATGCTCCGACACCCGCGTACGCGACAGCACCGAAACCCAGGCGAACAAGGTGAAGTTACCGGCCAGCGACAGCACCACGCCTTGGGTCAGCGGGGTGATCGGCAGGTTCAGCGGATTGCTGTGCAGCCACGCCAGCCCCGGGAAACTGCTCAGCGACCAGCCGAGACTGTGCGCCGCAATCGGCAGAATCAGGGTGTAGAACCACAGGAACGTACCGGCGGCGAGGCCGGCAAACACGCCGCGGCGGTTGGCCTGTTTCCAGTACAGCGCGCCGAGCATGGCGGGCGCCAGTTGGGTCACCGCGGCAAAGGCAATCTGGCCGATGGTTGCCAGGCTCGCCGTCGAGCCCAGCAGGCGATAGCTGACGTACGCCAGCAACAGAATCAGCACGATGCTGACGCGACGCACCGAGAGCATCCACTGGCGGAACACTTCGAAGGGGCGCTCGGCGTTGTTACGTCGCAACAGCCATGGCAACAGCATGTCGTTGGAGACCATGGTCGACAGCGCCACGCTGGCGACGATGACCATGCCGGTCGCCGCCGACGCGCCACCGATAAACGCCAGCATCGCCAGCGCCGGATGCGCCTGCGCCAGTGGCAGGCTGATCACGAAGGAGTCCGGCAGCACGTCGCTTGGCAGCAGCATCTGACCGGCGAGCGCGATCGGCACGACAAACAGCGCGGCCAGGGCGAGATAAGCCGGGAACACCCACTTGGCCAGACGCAGATCCTGCGGGTCGATGTTCTCCACCACCGTGACGTGGAACTGCCGAGGCAGGCAGATAATCGCCATCATCGCCACGCCGGTCTGCACCACCATTGACGGCCAGTTGATGGTTTCCTTCCAGTATTCCTCAAGGCGCGGGGCGAGCATGGCCTGATTGAACAAGTCGTCAAAACCGTCGTACAAGCCGTAAGTGACGAAGGCGCCGACGGCGAGAAAGGCGAACAGCTTGACCAGCGATTCGAAGGCAATCGCCAACACCATGCCACGGTGGTGTTCGGTGGCGTCGAGGTTGCGCGTACCGAAGACGATGGTGAACAGCGCCAGCACCAGTGACACGATCAGCGCGGTGTCCTGGGCGCGGGTGCCCATGGCGTCGGCGCCGGCGCCGATCAACAGGTTTACGCCGAGAACGATGCCTTTGAGTTGCAGGGCGATGTAGGGGAGGACGCCGACCAGGCAGATCAGCGCGACGACCACCGCCAGCGATTGCGATTTGCCGTAGCGCGCGGCGATAAAGTCGGCGATGGAGGTGATGTTCTCCTGTTTGCTGATCATCACCATTTTCTGCAGTACCCACGGCGCGCCGAGCAGCAGCAGGATCGGCCCGAGGTAGATCGGCAGGAATGACCACAGTTGTTCGGCAGCCTGGCCGACCGCGCCGAAGAATGTCCAACTGGTGCAGTAAACCGCCAGCGACAGGCTGTACACCCAGGCACGCATGCGCGGCGGCAAGGGCGCGCTGCGACGGTCGCCGTAGAAGGCGATGGCGAACATGATGGCCATATAGGCCAGGGCGACGGCGGCGATCAGCCCGGTGGACAACGACATGCAACACTCCCGACAGAAGACTCCCCGGCAGTCCTGCCCGGGCGGACAGTCTCGCATGCGCGGGGCGGTTAGTCAGTGTCGACCAAGGTCGTGGCGCGGCGGGGTGTCGCAGGGTGGTGCTCGAGCAAAACCCTGTAGGAGCTGCGGCACGCTGCGATCTTTTGATCTTGATTTCAAAGATCAAAAGATCGCAGCGTGCCGCAGCTCCTACATGGAAATCGGGGTCAGTTCTGCTGCAATGCGATATCAATCAACCTGTGCAGTTCTTCCACCTCCAGCGCCGCCGCCGAAAACAGAATCCGGAACACCACCGGCGCGACCACCAGATTGATCAGCCGATCAGCACTCGGCGCCACTTCATCGGGATGCCGCGCAATGATCGTCTGCAACTGCGCGCCAATAATCGTCACGCAATACCCCGGCGTCGCACTCGCCTGGACGTCGCGCATCATGTTGCGCCCGGGCTCGGAACTCATCTCATCGAGATACTGCTCGGCCCACGCGCGGATATCGCTGCGCAGGCTGCCGGTTTCTGCCGGCGCGCTGTCGGGGCGCATGCGGGCGAGGGCGACGTCGGCCAGCAACGCCGCCAGATCACCCCAGCGCCGATAAATCGTCGACGGCGTCACCCCGGCGCGGGCCGCGATTTGCGGGACGGTCACGGTGGAACGCTCCTGTTCTTGCAGAAGCGCGTGGACTGCCGAATGAATCGACTCTTGTACCCGGGCACTGCGGCCACCGGGGCGTAAACCTTCTTTAATAGCCATGCGGCAGACCTTAACACAAAGAATTTGCTTTAAGCGCGAGGCGGTAGCACACTCCGCAAAAGCAAAAAATTAGCTTTTGCGGAGTGTGCCCATGACCAGCCTTGCTTCCCATCGATCCAGCCTGTGGTTTCTGGCGATCACCTTACTGAGTTTTCTCGCAGCGTCCACGGCGCCGACGCCGCTCTATCATCTCTATCAGGATCAACTGCACTTCTCCTCGGCGGTGCTGACGCTGATCTTCGGCGTCTATGCACTGAGTCTGTTGGCGGCGTTATTAACAGTGGGGTCGCTGTCTGACCATCTGGGGCGCAAACCGGTGATTTTCAGCGCGGTGCTGCTCAATGCGCTGGCGATGCTGCTGTTCATCTATGCCGACAACGTGGCATGGCTGATCAGCGCGCGTGTCTTGCAAGGTTTCGCCACCGGCATGGCCACCGCCGTGTTGAGCGCGACGTTGCTTGACACCGACCGTCAGCAGGGGCCGTTGATCAACAGTGTGGCGCCGTTGTTGGGAATGGCGCTGGGCGGCATGGGCTGTGGCTTGCTCGCCGAGTTTGCCCCGGCGCCGTTGCAACTGACCTATTGGTTGCTGCTCGGATTGTTTGTGTTGCAGGGGATTTACGTCTGGCGTCTGCCGGAAAGCGTCACGCCGCAAGCTGGCGCCTGGGCATCGCTGCGGCCGACCCTGCATGTGCCGGTTCAGGCGCGCGCGACCTTGTGGAAAGTCCTGCCGTTGAACACTGCCACCTGGGCGCTGGGTGGTTTTTACGCGTCACTGGCGCCCTCGCTGGTGCGCACCGCCACCGGCTCAACGTCCAACCTGATCGGCGGGGCGACGGTGGCGGCCTTGACCGTGACTGGCGCCCTGATGATCTTCACCTTGCGCAATCGCAGCGCCCGACGCTCGCTGCAACTGGGCGCGAGTTTGCTGCCGATCGGTCTGGTGCTGATTCTGCTGGGGGTGCACAGCGCCAGTCTGTCGCTGTTTTTCCTCGGCACACTGGTCGCCGGATGTGGTTTCGGCTCAAGCTTTCTCGGCGCGGTGCGCAGCCTAGTGCCGCTGGCGTTACCGCATGAGCGGGCCGGGTTGATGTCGGCGTATTACGTACTCAGTTACTTGGCGTTCTGCCTGCCGGCATTGCTGGCCGGGCATTTGACTAGCAGTTTTGGTTTGCTGGCGACTACAGACGTTTATGGCTTGGCATTGGTAGTCCTTTCGGTGGGCGGTCTGATTTTGATCTCGCGTCAAATCTTGGTTTCACGCATTAACCTCAATCGTTCCGCGAGTGAATAGTTGATTGATGGCAAAACGCCTGTTCACTACCATGCCCACCATTATTTGCAGTGAAATGATTTGAGTGAACGATAATGGATGAAAGCCTAGATTTGCTGGGACGCTTGCAGAATGGCAAGGGCGGATTACGTCCTGCCGAGAAGCACTTGCTGGATTGCTTCAAGCGGGGAGTGATTGCCACCATCACTGACGAGCTGCCCGTCTCGTCGACTGCGGAGAATGTGGTACGAGCAACTTTCCTGCGTGCTCTGATCCTGACGTATTCCAAAGGAGCATTTCTCGGGGAGAATCTTTACCTTCAGGGTGCCGTTATCGAGGGGGCACTTTTTTTAGTGGGCATTTCCGTGAGTACCCCGGTCACTTTTCAGAATTGCTTGTTCGAACAGGATATCAATGTCCGCGGTGCCAGCTTTGATCGTATGCTCAAGTTCGACGGTTGCGCGCTCAATTCTTTTCTAGGTGAGAGAATTGTTGTCAATGACAGCCTAGTCTTTTCATCCTCTACTACCAACGGTCTCGTCGAGCTCGGTTCGGCCCGGATAGCCGCCGGGCTGGTTTGTTTAGGAGCACAATTTGATGGCAGGGGAAAGACGTGCCTCGACGCCTCTTTCGCCGAGATACGCACGGGTGTTTATCTCAAAGGCGGGTTTTCTGCCAAGGGCTTGGTGCGTTTCAGATCTGCCGTAGTTGGGGGGCAGTTCAATTGCGTAAATGCAAGTTTTACCGTTGATAAAGAGCAGTCCCTTGACCTGGATTTTGCCTGTATCAATGGTCCTGTCTTTCTCAGGGACGGTTTTACTTCGACAGGCATTGTTAATCTGCTGGGTGCAAGGATTTCTGGTCAGTTGAGCTGTAGGCATTCGAAATTTTTTGCGATTGGAAAAGAACATGCGATGACCATTGAGCGCGCTTTTATCAGTGGTAACGCGTTATTCAGTCAAGGCTGTGAAATCCAGGGGCGACTGCAACTGGCCGGTTTGGAGGTTGACGGAAATGTTGAGTTTGATGGCGCTGCCATACAGGAACTAAGAGCAAATGAAATGAGAGTGAAAGGGAGGCTCGATTTGCGCGACCTCAAGTCCGCTCCCAAACAAATCTCGTTTCTAGGCACCAGGGTCTCGACCATCAATGATGATCTTGCTTCCTGGGGAGAGCGCCCGATTCTCAACGGCTTTGTGTATGACTCTGTGGATGTGCATAAACCGATGCCTGTTAGTGATCGCATGAAGTGGTTGAAAAAGCAGAAAGCCTGTTTGGAAAAAGACGAAACGTCGTCTATGTCATCGAAGGAGCATTTTCGTCCCCAACCATGGCGTCAATTGCAGCAGGTCCTTGAATCCAGTGGCCACACCGAAGAAGCCAAAGAGGTGGGTATTGAATTTGAGCAGTGCTTGCGTGCATCTGGTCGCATTGGTCAGTCACCGAGTAATTGGTCTCCGTCTTTTCGAAAGCTCTACGCAAACTCGGCGAGGTTCTTGCATTTTCTTTATGGTTATCTGACTGGCTTCGGCTACCGCCCAATGCTGTTGCTGCCATGGTTCGCATTGGTTTGGGGATTTTGCACATTGGTTTACTGGAGTGCCGCCAGTTTCGGGGTCTTTGCTCCAAGCAATCCACTGATTTTTCAAAACGAAGCTTATGACACCTGTCGCCCGGACAGGGAGCGGGTGTGGCTCGACAAGAGTCGTTATCGCACGCAGGCAGAGTTGCCAGAGAAGTTTAAGGGGGCGGGTAATTGGTATTTATGCGAGAAGCTGCGCGAGGAGTACACCGGGTTCAGTCCGATTGCGTTCTCACTGGATCTACTACTGCCTCTGGTCGATTTGCATCAGGAGAATGACTGGGCTCCACTGATTGAAACTCCAAAAGCCAATCCGGTTTTTGAGTTTTTCAGCTTCTTTATCAGTGGCAAACGCTGGGTCCGATTTGTGATGTGGTGCGAAATCCTCGCCGGATGGGGATTCAGCCTGCTGTTTGTGGCTGTGGTTTCTGGTTTAGCGCGCCGCAAGGAATAGGTGATATTCATGAAGATTATTCGCAGCAAGACCTTCACCGCCGACCGCGCCTGGGGCGCGCTGGACATCGCCAACATGAACGGCATCACCACGCGTCTGCACTGGACCGATCAGCCATACAAATGGCACGTCAACGATGGTGAGGAAGTGTTCGTGGTGCTCGACGGCCAAGTGCTGATGCACTATCGAGAGCAGGGCGAAGAAAAACAGGTGCAGATGGGCGTTGGCGACATCTTTCATGCCTCGATCGGCACAGAGCATGTCGCCCATCCGCAAGGCGTGGCGAGGATTCTGGTGATCGAGTCCGAGGGCAGCGTCTAAGCGCTTATTGGTAAAACAGATAACAGTTAGAGAAATTACCCGTTATATAGATATTCGATTCAGTTCTACCATGGACTCAACCTCACCCGAGGACAGGAGTTCATGATGATTTGCCCCAACAGCAGTAAGCCCGGCATCAAGCCGCTCAGCCAGCTTCAGCACCCGCGTGAAGTGATCCGTCAATTCACGCCGAACTGGTTCGCCGCGACCATGGGTACCGGCGTGCTGGCGTTGGCCCTGGCGCAATTGCCAGTGGCAATCCCTGGCATGCATGTCGTGGCCGAAGGGCTGTGGTTGTTCAACATTCTGTTGTTCTGCCTGTTTACCGCGGCGTATGCCGCTCGGTGGATTTTGTTCTTCGATGAAGCCCGGCGGATTTTCGGGCACTCCACCGTGTCGATGTTCTTCGGCACCATTCCCATGGGCCTGGCCACGATCATCAATGGCTTTCTGCTGTTCGGCCTGCCGCGTTGGGGCGACGGGGTGATTCATCTCGCCGAAGTGCTGTGGTGGATTGATGTGGCCATGTCGCTGGCCTGCGGCGTATTGATTCCCTACATGATGTTTACTCGACAAGAACACAGCATCGACCAGATGACCGCCGTCTGGCTGCTGCCAGTGGTGGCGGCAGAAGTGGCGGCGGCCAGCGGTGGTTTGCTCGCGCCGCACCTGGCCGACGCCCACTCGCAACTGGTGGTGCTGACGACGAGCTACGTGCTCTGGGCTTTTTCCCTGCCGGTGGCGTTCAGCATTCTGACCATCCTGCTGCTGCGCATGGCGCTGCACAAACTGCCCCACGAAAACATGGCCGCCTCAAGCTGGCTGGCCCTCGGCCCGATCGGCACCGGCGCGCTGGGCATGTTGCTGCTGGGGGGGGATGCACCGGCAATCTTTGCTGCCAACGGTTTGCCGGGGGTCGGTGAAATCGCTGCGGGCCTGGGCCTGGTGGCCGGCATTACCTTGTGGGGCTTCGGCTTGTGGTGGATGTTGATGGCGCTGCTGATCACCGTGCGCTATCTGCGTGACGGCATCCCGTTCAACCTCGGCTGGTGGGGCTTCACCTTCCCGCTGGGCGTGTATTCGCTGGCCACGCTGAAACTGGCGAATGTTCTCAACCTGACGTTTTTCAGCGTGTTCGGCACCGTGCTGGTGACGTTGCTCGCGGTGATGTGGCTGATCGTCGGCAAACGCACCGTGCAAGGTGCTTGGCGCGGCGAGCTGTTTGTCTCGCCGTGCATCGCAGGTTTAAAGAAATAACCTGAAAAGTTTAGGTAAGGTGTGGCCTGAAACGCGGTTTGAGATTCCAATAAGCACTACCCAGGCCCTTTCCAAGCACAATCAGCTAAGCACAATCAGGGAAACACGGAAGATGAGTCACCCCTCACAGTTCAACCTGCTGCGCACTCGGCGCTTCCTGCCATTTTTCATTACGCAGTCGCTCGGTGCGTTTAACGACAACGTGTTTAAACAGTCGCTGATCCTGGCGATTCTTTATCGGCTGGCCATCGAGGGTGATCGTTCGATCTGGGTCAACCTGTGTGCGTTGCTGTTTATCCTGCCGTTTTTCCTGTTCTCGGCGCTGGCCGGGCAATTCGGCGAAAAGTTCGCCAAGGACGCGTTGATCCGGGTCATCAAGCTTGCGGAGATCGCCATCATGGCGATCGGCTCCGTCGGTTTCCTCTTCGATCATCTGTCGTTGATGCTGGTGGCGCTCTTCGCCATGGGCACGCACTCGGCGCTGTTCGGGCCGGTGAAGTATTCGATCCTGCCGCAGGCATTGCGCGAGGATGAGCTGGTCGGTGGCAATGGTCTGGTGGAGATGGGCACGTTTCTGGCAATCCTCGCCGGCACCATCGGCGCCGGGGTCATCATGTCCTCCACGCACTATGCGCCACTGGTTTCCGGTGCCATCGTCGGCATTGCAGTGCTCGGTTACCTGGCCAGTCGCAGCATTCCGCGCGCGGCAGCGGCGACCCCGGAAATGCGCCTGAACTGGAACATTTTCAGTCAATCGTGGGCCACGCTGAAACTTGGCCTGGGCCAGACGCCCGCGGTGTCGCGCTCGATTGTCGGCAACTCGTGGTTCTGGTTTGTCGGGGCGATTTACCTGACGCAGATCCCGGCGTATGCCAAGGAGTGGATGCACGGCGATGAAACCGTGGTCACCTTGATTCTGACGGTGTTCTCGGTGGGTATCGCCCTCGGTTCGATGCTCTGCGAGAAGCTTTCCGGGCGTAAGGTCGAGATCGGTCTGGTGCCGTTTGGCTCGTTCGGCCTGACGGTGTTCGGCTTGTTGCTGTGGTGGCATTCCGGCGGTATTCCGGACAGCGTCACTGGCCACAGCTGGACCGAAGTGCTGGGCTTTGTGCACACCTGGGCGGTGCTGATCGACATTCTCGGCCTCGGCATTTTCGGCGGCTTCTATATTGTGCCGCTGTACGCGCTGATCCAGTCGCGCACCGCCGAGAACGAGCGGGCGCGGGTGATTGCCGCCAACAACATTCTCAACGCACTGTTTATGGTGGTGTCGGCCATTGTTTCGATCGTGCTGTTGAGCGTGGTCAAACTGTCGATCCCGCAGCTGTTCCTAGTGGTCTCGCTGCTCAACATCGGCGTCAACGCCTACATCTTCAAGATCGTCCCCGAGTTCAGTATGCGTTTCATGATCTGGCTGCTCAGCCATTCCATGTACCGCGTCGAGCATCGCAACCTTGAAGCTATTCCTGATGAGGGCGCGGCGCTGCTGGTGTGCAACCACGTTTCCTTCGTCGATGCCTTGTTGATTGGCGGCGCGGTGCGTCGGCCGATTCGCTTTGTCATGTACTACAAAATCTACAATCTGCCGGTGCTGAACTTTATCTTTCGCACAGCGGGGACTATTCCTATCGCGGGGCGGCAGGAAGACATCCAGATCTACGAAAAGGCTTTCACCCGGATTGCTCAATACCTGAAGGACGGTGAGCTGGTGTGCATCTTCCCGGAAGGCAAGTTGACCGCAGATGGCGAGATCAATGAGTTCAAGGGTGGGCTGACGCGGATTCTCGAAGAGACGCCGGTGCCGGTGATTCCGCTGGCATTGCAGGGGCTGTGGGGGAGCTTCTTCAGCCGCGATCCGAACAAGGGCTTTTTCCACCGGTTGTGGTCGCGGGTGACGTTGGTGGCGGGCGCGCCGGTGGATGTTGGCGCGGCTGAGCCGGCGAAGTTGCAGGGGCTGGTCGGCGAATTGCGTGGGGCAGTTAGATAGTCGGTGACTGTGTGGGCCTCATCGCGAGCAGGCTCACTCCTACATTTGAAACGCGTTCCCCTGTAGGAGTGAGCCTGCTCGCGATAGCGGTAGAGGCCTAGGCGCTGACCTTAAGCCCGATCAACCCGGTAATGATCAACGCCACACTGGCCAGCCGAATCAACGCCATCGACTCGCCAAACAGGATGATCCCGGCAATCACCGTGCCCACGGCACCGACGCCGGTCCAGATCGCATACGCCGTGCCCAAAGGCAATTCCTTCATCGCAAGGCCAAGCAAGCCAAGGCTGATGGCCATGGCCGCAACGGTCAATGCAGTAGGAAGTGGACGGCTGAAACCGTCGGTGTATTTCAGGCCGACGGCCCAGCCGACTTCGAACAGGCCGGCGAAAAACAGAATGATCCAGGACATGAAAGACCTCCATCGATTGACGGGGTCGTCCCCAGATTAATGACTCGATCGAGCCGCAGGGTCGTCCCCGCGTTGCGCAACAGTTTGACCAGCATTAATCCGGGGATCAAGTTTGCCCTCAGTCGGCGGCTTGTTGCGCCAGCGCTTCGCGGTCTTCCTTCTCACTCATGCGGCGGAAGTACGTCGAGAGCAACGCTCCGGAAATGTTGTGCCAGACGCTGAACAGCGCACTCGGCACTGCCGCCAATGGCGAGAAATGCGCACTGGCCAACGCGGCGCCCAATCCCGAATTCTGCATGCCGACTTCCAGCGCCAGCGATTTGCGTTGAGCCAATGGCAGTTTGAACAGCCGGCCGGTGAAGTAACCCAGCAGATAACCGAAGCTGTTGTGCAGCATCACCACGGCCATGATCAACAGGCCGGATTCGGCGATTTTTGCTTGGCTGGCCGCGACCACAGCGGTCACGATAATCACGATGCTGACCACCGACACCAGCGGCAACACGTCCACGGCATGACGAACCTTGTCGCCGAGCAGGCGTTGGGCAACCACGCCGAGAATGATCGGCAGCAGCACCACTTGCAGGATTGACCAGAACAGCTCCATGAACGACACCGGCAACCACGCCGAAGCCAGCAGCCAGATCAGCGCCGGGGTCAACAGCGGGGCGAGGAGGGTGGTGACGGCGGCGATGGCCACCGACAACGCCAGATCGCCGCGCGCCAGCCAGGTCATCACGTTGGAGGAGGTGCCGCTTGGGCAGCAGCCGACCAGAATCACCCCGACGGCGATTTCCGGCGGCAGGTGAAACACTTGGCAAAGCAACCACGCCACACCGGGCATGATCACGAAATGGGCAACCACGCCCAGCGCCACACGCCATGGATGGCGGGCAACGGCAGCGAAGTCGTCGAGTTTGAGGGTCAGGCCCATACCGAACATCACCAGCCCGAGCAGCGGCACGATCGCGCTTTTCAGGCTGAGGAACCATGTCGGTTGCAGGAACGCGATGACCGCGAAAATCAGAACCCAGTAAGCGAAGGTATTGCCGACAAAGCGGCTGAGTGCAGCCAGTGCGCGCATGGCTTGTTCCTTATTATTGGTTACACCAAAAAACACTGTGGGAGCTGGCTTGCCAGCGATGGCGGCGTGTCAGACTCCATATAAGCCATCTGTAACACCGCTATCGCTGGCAAGCCAGCTCCCACATTTGAACCGGTTCCTTCATCAGGAACTGGTTGGCGTTAGATCCCCTGCGGAGTCTCTTCCCCACCCAACGCTTCCACCAGCGCCGGCAGGAAGTCGCCGAACGTCAGCATCATCAGCGTGAAGCTGGCATCCAGTTGCCCCAACGCTTCATCGCCGCCGTCCTGTTCCGCCTGATCCTGCAACAGGTCTTCGAACTTCAGGCGCTTGACGGTCATCTTGTCATCAAGCATGAACGACAGCTTGTCCTGCCAGGCCAGCGACAATTGAGTCACGACTTTGCCAGTGCTCAGGTGCAGCTGGATTTCTTCGCTGGTCAGATCCTGACGCTTGCAACGCACAATACCGCCGTCTTCGTGGGTGTCGCGCAGTTCGCACTCGTCCAGTACATAGAAGTCGTCGGCGGCTTTTTGCGTGGTGACCCATTCGGTCATGGTCGCGGTTGGCGACATTTTCACGGTCAGCGGGCGGACGGGCAGGGTGCCGATTACTTCGCGCAGGGTCGACAGCAGGTCTTCGGCGCGTTTCGGGCTGGCCGAGTTGACCAGGATAAGGCCCTGTTTCGGCGCGATGGCGGCGAAGGTCGACGAGCGACGGATAAACGCGCGCGGCAGGAACGCCTGGATGATTTCATCCTTGATCTGATCGCGTTCCTTTTTATAGACCTTGCGCATTTGCTCGGCTTCGATCTCTTCGACCTTTTCCTTTACAGCATCGCGCACGACGCTGCCCGGCAGGATGCGTTCTTCTTTGCGCGCGGAAATCAGCAGGAAGTCACCGCTGACATGCACCAGTGGAGCATCTTCGCCTTTGCCGAACGGCGCGACGAAACCGTAGGTGGTCAACTCCTGGCTTGCACATGGACGCGCCAGTTTGGTGGCCAGTGCAGTTTCCAGCGCCTCGGCATCGACAGGCAGGTCTTGGGTCAGGCGATAGATAAGCAGGTTTTTGAACCACATGGGGTGAGTCTCTCCTTTATACAAAGGGGGGCATTATTGTCTTCGCCGTCTAATAGGCCAACCCTTCTCTAAGCCTTTGGAAGGCCTGAGAAAATTATTTAAAAAAGTGCTTGCCAGAGGTTGGGTCGCTCCGTAGAATGCGCGCCACACCGAAGCGAAGGGTGATTAGCTCAGCTGGGAGAGCGTCTGCCTTACAAGCAGAATGTCGGCGGTTCGATCCCGTCATCACCCACCATTCGTTTCAAGTGTTTAGCGCAGCGGTAGTTCAGTCGGTTAGAATACCGGCCTGTCACGCCGGGGGTCGCGGGTTCGAGTCCCGTCCGCTGCGCCATATTCGGTAACCTGGACCACTGAACGCCAGGTCACCACGGAAAAACCCGCCAAAGCGGGTTTTTTTCTGCCTCAAGGTTTGTACAGTTGTACCCGCGGGATGTGTCGTTTTACCGGTTTTCGGATTTATTTGAAAAAAACTTCAATTAAATCAATACTTTACGAAAACTTGTGGCATAATGCGTCCCGTAACGAAGCGAAGGGTGATTAGCTCAGCTGGGAGAGCGTCTGCCTTACAAGCAGAATGTCGGCGGTTCGATCCCGTCATCACCCACCATTCGTTTCAAGCGTTTCGCGCAGCGGTAGTTCAGTCGGTTAGAATACCGGCCTGTCACGCCGGGGGTCGCGGGTTCGAGTCCCGTCCGCTGCGCCATATTCGGAATCTGGAACACTGAACGCCAGAGTCCACAGAAAGCCCGCCTAGTGCGGGCTTTTTGCTGTCTGGAGTTTATGAAATCTCAGATTTGATGCTGACCTGTGGCGAGGGGATTTATCCCCGTTGGCCTGCGCAGCAGGCCCAGATTTTAAAAGCGGGGGGGCGCTTCGCAGCCCAACGGGGATAAATCCCCTCGCCACAGGTTATGTGCATATTTTTTTAGTGCGCGGCATTCTGGCTGTGGCGATAGTCGCTCACCGCTTCATATACCGCTTTGCGCAAGCGGTTGATCCCGCCAATCGGCCGATGCGCTTCAATTCCGAACCACGGATTGAACGACAGGTTGTCGCACGCCAGATTCAGCGCCGGCGTATCGAAGTCCTGAGGCGGCAAAATGATCCGCGCCACGGTTTCGAATGGCGAGTCTTCCTCGCGCCATTCAATACTGGTGTCCTCGATCGGCATGTACTTGTGCGCATCCTGGCGCTGAATCTGCAGGACAAAACACGCCGGCACCCGATCCGCTGACAACTGCTGATTCAGAGCGCTACGCAGAAAATTCGGCAGATCGTGATTCTGTTTGGGCAACGTGTAGGCCGGGCAACTCTCCGGATCCGGCATCACCCGGAATTTCGCGTTGGCTTCACCGAATTTGTACGGCGATACCGAAAAGTAAGTGGTCTGCGTCGGGCTGTCCGGCGGTGGTGCCAGCGTTGCCAGCGCAATAAACAAATGACGGATCTGCCAGGTGCGCGGATCCCACCCCGGAAAAAACGCCGCGACCTTCTTTCCGTCAGCCTGCGCCGCCACATTCTGACGATACTCGGCGACATCGCTGACAAAGAAGTTCGCATGGCTGAACATCACGAAATCCTGTTCGCGGCGTTCCTCGCGATCCCCCAGCAACTGTTTACCCGGCACATCCAGCAATTTGATCGCCATGCCCCGAGCGTCGCGGATGCTGTCAAATTGCGGATAAGCGTTGCCATTCGACAGGCGAATCATCGCCTGCCAGGTTTTCCCCGGCTCACTGAACACGCCTTGGCGCAGCGATTGCGCGAGGTCCGGCAGCACGCGTACCTCAGCCCTCACACAACCATGCGCCTTGGCGTGTGCGTCGCGTAAATAACGCGTGCCTTCACGATGCTGATCGACGATGCGCACGGCGGTCTGGATCACATCTTGCGTCATTGCCGCCTCACCGGGCGGAATCTGCTCCAGCGCCGAAACCGGGCCGCGGTCATGCCAGGCAAACCAGGCCGTAGCGATCGCCCAGCCAAGCAGGCCAATGACGAGCAGGGTCAACAAGGTTTTGCCCAGCAAGCGCCCCAGCCACAACCAGATCCGGGCGAGCAAAGGCAGTTCTTTCTTGAATGTCGGCAGAATCATGGCAACTGCGCCTCCAGCGGGCCGCCCAGCACTTTCAGGTATTCGAGCAGCGCCCAGCGTTCCTCCGGCTGCAGCAGTCTGCCGATCACCCCGTTGCCACGCTCGCCGGCACGGAACTCATGCCCGCTGTTGTGGTTGCCGCTGATGCGCGTATCGAACAGAAAACCATTGGTAAATGCCTCGGTGCGATAGCCCAGATGCCGAGGGTCGTATTCGAAGTTGCCTTTATAGAAGGTGGTCGCTCGTTCATCCTGGGGCGAGAGCAATTGATAAAGGCTCGGCACCGACCCGTTGTGCAAAAACGGCGCGGTCGCCCAAATGCCAGCCAATGGCCGGGCTTTGTAAGCGACTTTTTCGCGAACGCCGATGGGCAAACCGAATCCGTCGAGGCCAGGCTTTTCCTGCGGTGTGACTTTGGCTTCGCGATAGGCGCGGTTTTCGACGAATGCGGTGACATACGCCAGGCCTTTAGCGACCGATAATTGGCTGAGATCCAGCGGTTCCTTGGGCGTTGGATGCAACTTCACATCCATTTTTTCCAGTTCGTTCAAGTCCCATTGCAGCGCGGAGAGGTCGAAGCGGTGGCTGGCAATGTTGTTGGCCGCGTTAGGATCAGTGCCGATGACGTCCAACGGCAGCGTGTGCAAATGTTGCACCCAGCGTCCGCCTTCCTCGGTTTTGCGCGGCACGTGGCAGCCCGCGCAGTTCTCGGCGAACAACGTACGACCTTTGCTGGCTAACGTCTTGTCCACGGCGCCAAAAACGTCTTCCGGCCACGCGGGTGGCTGAAGTTTTTGCAGGGTCTGCTCAATCGTGTGCAGATCACGCACGCGGACGCTGGAGGGATAACGTGCTTCGCCTTGCAGCGGTTGGCCATTGGCATCGAAGAAATTCAAGGTGGCGCCGACACCCAGCGCCTCGCCGACATTGCGCGCCATTGGCTGCTGTGCCGAACCGTTCCACTGCACCCAGTCGAACGTCCACATGTCCCACAACTGCGGGTAATCCACTGGCGCGTTGGCCACGCGATAGTTGGCGGGGGAGATCGCATCGCCAAACGTCGCGTTGGCAATTCGCCCGAACGCATCGGTACGGCCCGGGCCTTCTTCGGTCGGGTAGAGGCCGCGATGGGTGTCGTTCCAGGCGACTTTGAGGAAAGTATCGAGCGATTGTTTAAAGTCGTTGCGCAGTTGTTGATGGCGCGCGTCGTATGCATCGCCCAGCACCTGGCGGGCGAAGCGTTCGAATTTCCATGGGTTGTAATAAGTCGAGGTCAGACTGGCGACCAAGGCCTGTCCGAAACTGCCGCCACGTAGTGTAGGAACGCTGGACGGCAACACATGCTGCGCTGTCCCGCCGTCGATGCGCACGGCCTGACCTTTGAAACGCAGTTCGCCGGCGTGGCAAGCGGCGCAAGTTATGTCCAGATATTGCTCGGAACTGCCGGGATTTTGATGCCGGGCAAAGCCCACAGGCAGGTTGCCGGGGTTGTTCGGCGTGGCTTTCTGTTGCGGATCAATCAGAAAGCCGAAACGGGCCAGGTAATCGGGCGCGGCGAAACGTTGCTCGGAGAAGGGCAGTTCCAGTGCCTGGAACCACTCATAGCGCAGACCTTTGACCTGAGTGCCTTGGGGGGTGAAATAGTAGATCTGCCGTTCTGCTTCCGACCATTGGTTCAGGTAATGCACCTGTTCGGCGGGGGTATAGAAGGGCAGTTTCGGGTTGACGATGTAATACAGCACTACCGCCAGGACGATTCCCAACAGTACGACGATCAAAGCCAGAACACGGAATAAGAGGCGCAAGTTAAACATCCTTGTCGAATTGTTGCGCTGTTATGCCTGAGCCAAGCCTGATGCGGCAAGTGGCCATTACGTCAGATCGTGTACGAGGAAGATCAAGCCGCTGTCAGGGCAAGATGACAGAAGCTTCATCGTCGCTTTGCCCGAATGCGTTTTAATCCCTGAACTTATCGCCGCTTTACTGCTCTCATGCCGGTAGCCATTGGTCGTGGCGGCCTGATAAGCTCGCGGCTTTACTCGATTGCCCTTTCGGCGCATGAACAAGGAAATAGCATGAAACAGCATCGGTTGGCGGCGGCGGTTGCCCTGGTTAGCCTGGTCCTCGCGGGTTGTGATTCGCAGACCAGCGTAGAGCTGAAAACCCCGGCGCAAAAAGCTTCCTACGGTATCGGCCTGAACATGGGCAAGAGCCTTGCTCAGGAAGGCATGGATGATCTGGACTCCAAAGCGGTAGCCCAGGGCATCGAAGATGCCGTCGGCAAGAAAGAACAGAAGCTGAAAGACGAAGAACTGGTCGAAGCCTTCGCCGCGCTGCAAAAGCGTGCTGAAGAGCGCATGGCCAAGATGAGCGAAGAGTCGGCAGCTGCCGGCAAGAAATTCCTCGAAGAAAACGGCAAGAAAGCAGGTGTAACGACCACCGCTTCCGGCCTGCAGTACGAAGTGGTCAAGAAAGCCGATGGCCCACAGCCTAAGCCTACCGACGTAGTGACTGTTCACTACACCGGCAAGCTGACCAACGGCACCGTATTCGACAGCTCTGTCGAGCGCGGCAGCCCGATCGATCTGCCGGTGAGCGGCGTGATCCCGGGTTGGGTTGAAGGTCTGCAACTGATGCACGTTGGCGAGAAGTACAAACTGTACATCCCTAGCGATCTGGCTTACGGCGCGCAATCGCCAAGCCCGGCAATCCCGGCCAACTCGGTTCTGGTTTTCGACCTGGAATTGCTGGCCATCAAGGATCCAGCCAAAGAAGACGCCGCTGCTGCCAAGTAATCGGCCTCGGCTTCAACAACAACGCCTCGCTTAAGCGGGGCGTTGTTGCATCTGCACGTTGGCAAAGGTAAACAGAGCGAACGGATGCCGATCAGGGCAGTCATAGCTTTGAGACTGCCGGTGCTAGACGCACCAAGCCGCCAAGTCAATGAAATATTGGGGTTTTTTATGTGAGTAAAAAACGCCCGATCTGAGCGCAGCCCATATAAAACGGGGCTCTCAGCGCTGAAATGCAGCTCTGTTCACAAGGTTATCCACAATTTGTGTGGATAACATTTCAACGGGAGGAATAGATGAAAGCTCCGTGGAATTTCGCTCGATTCCTGCCCTTGGCCGGCCGCTTGCTGGCCCGTGGCCGTCTGCCGACCTTGCTGTTCGCCGTGGCCAGCAAAGGCGCCGCGCAGGGCAATCGCCTTGGCAAGCTCAAAGATGACCTGCGTCTGCTCCAGGCCTTGTGCCTGGCTTACTGGCGCGGCGAGTACCGCGCCATCAGTGGCAAAGCGCTGGTTTCGGTAGTGGCGGGGTTGATGTATTTCCTCAGCCCTGTCGATGCCATTCCGGATTTCATCCCGGTATTCGGCATGCTCGACGACATCGCCGTGCTCGCCTGGCTGATGAAAACCCTCGACGATGAACTCAATGCCTTCCGTCTCTGGCGCAACCGCCAGCAACCGGAGAAGCTCGCCGTGGTCGAACGGCTGCCCGATACCCCTGAACAACTTCAACTTCAGGGCCCGAAAAAGCCCTGATTGTTGTAGTCCCTTTTACAGATAGATACCCCCCGCGACCTTAGCCGCTGTTAGGATTACACTTCTAGGGAAAAGTGCCGACTCGCTAAGTGTTGTTGTCCTACGGGGTAGTCATGGATATTCAGATAATTGCACGCGATGGCGAACCCGAATATGCGGTTCTGCCTTGGGCTCAATATCAGGCTCTATTGAAAGCAGCAGGTATCAACGCAACACCGTCGCAGCCGGCCCCAGCGCCGCTCGCGGCAGCACCGGAGCCGATTCTTCCGGGTCTGGATCAACTACGCAGTTTGCGCGAAGGGAAGGGCATCGCCATCGAGGCGCTGGCCCGCACGGTAGGCATCAGCCCGTCTTATCTGGCCATGATTGAAAGTGGCGAGCGTCTGCCCGACGCCGCGATTCGCCGCAGCCTGGCCTGGGAACTGACGGTGCCAGGTTGGAGGGATGAATCGTGAGCGTACGCATCAGTCGTCAACATTGGGACGGATTGCTGGGGGAACTTGATCAGGCGCGCCGTCAGCGCCATCTTCTGACATACCGGGCGCTGCTGGAGCGTTTGCAACTGCCGACACCGGCGATGCAAACCCTGACCGCCGCGCTCGAGCATCTGGCAGCGCTGGATGCCAAGGCCGAACAGCCCTTGCGCAGTTCGCTGGTCATCAGTCAGGGCGCCAGTCGCCTGCCGCGCACCGGATTTTTTGAATGCGTTGAGCGCCTGGGGCGTTTTCCCGGGCCGTCCGACGGCGTCGCCGCAGCCTCGTGGCATGCCTCTGAAGTGGTCAGAGTCTTCGAATACGAGTACCCGGAATCGGCGGAGGCCTGAGTGTTTTTACGACTCAAGGCGCGGGCCGCTTACTGGCTGGCCCGCAGGCTGTTTCACTGGTCATGGTTCGTCCGCCAACCACGCGGCTGGCGCTGGCTGGAAGGGCAGTTCGCGCGCATGGCCAACCTTGGCGATGTCGACGCGCAAAGCTTCTATGGGCACATCCTGACATTTCGCGGCGTTGGTCTCGGCGCGCGTGAAGAGGGTGTGCGCTTGCTGCGTCTGGCAGCGCTGGCAGGTGATGGCAAAGCGGCTTATCAGGTCGGCGTCATTTGTCTGGCCGGCAGCCCGAGCAAGGCCCCTGACCCTGACGAAGCGGCACGCTGGTGGAGCATGGCCGCCAAGGCCGGGCATCCATTGGCCGAACACAAACTGCAAGCATTGAGCGCACGCGACGCTGCGCCATAAACCATTTGGTCTGTGTTTTTAAACGCGGCGTGAGGGAAACCTCACGCCGCGTTTGCGTTTTCGCGAGGCTGTTTATCTGTTGCCGACTTTTACAGATTAGTCCTACAGCCATCGCCTACTTGCCTGACTTCTTTCCTGATTGATCCCCCGCACAGTTCCCGCGCCTAATTTTTTTGCGCGAGGGAACGCTCATGCTCGACCGGATCAACCCGCCCATCCCGCACGCAGACGTGCACTGATGGAAGCCATCGCTCGTATCGAGCAAGAACTCGACAGCTTCCCGGAGACCCTCAGCCTCTATCGCGAACAGCTCAAGCACTGGGCCAGCCGCACGGCGGACCAGCTCAGCCAGGCGACGGATCTACCGTCGCTAATGGGCATGGAGCGGGTCATCCGCTTCGGTGACAGACGCACCGCTGTCAGCGTCGGCGACAACGATTTTTTCTCCAGCGTCTTCCAGTGCCCGCAGGGCGGGGAGATGGAGATCGAAAGCAAGTTCGAGTCGGTGTACGACATTGCGCTGGGCAACATCGTGGTCGATGTGGTCGCCGTGGAGAGCGGCGAGAGCACCCCAGTGACTCTTGATGAGCAAGGCAAGGGCACGTTCGTTGGAACGGTGGGCAAGTTCTATCGAGTGCATGTGCACAGCGAAGTGACGCCGGCTCAGGTCGACGACTTGTTCATCGCCTACGACGGCCTGACCGCCGAGCTGGATGGCTGGCTGCGCAGCGAGTGGCAAGGGTTCAAGCCACAGTGGTCGCAGTCGGTGGCGACGGCGGCGGGCAACGGCATGTTGGCCGGCAGTTGGGCGGCGATCGAAGGCGTCTGGGACAGCATTGCCATGCTCTCGGACATCCTCAAGGACCCCGGAGCGTTTGCCGAGCGGTTGGGTGAGGGGGCCGCGCAACTGAAGACGCTGGCAGAAACCGCTCCCGATCTCATGGAAAAGCTGCAGCTACTGGTCAGCGATGAAGCAGCACTGTGCCTGCTGTTACGCACCGCGAGCCTCTGGCTGGAAATGTTGCCCCCCGGTGACATCAGCGGCCAGACCGCTGAAGCGGTCTCGATGGTCGTGGTGCAGGTGTTGATCGATGTGCTGATTGGCGTGGTCTTGACGTTCGTCGGGGCGGGCGCGGGCATTGCCTATCTGACACTGCGCCTGGCGCAGCGCGCCGGGCAATTGTTGTCGGCCGTGATGCGTCTGGTGAAGGCGATGTTTGCCATCGTCGAAGGGTTCATCAAATACGTCGAAAAATACAAAACCGTTGCCGCTCGAGGCATTGCTGCCGGGGTGAAAAAAGGTCGCATGCAGTTGCGCTGGGATGCCCGGCGCAATACCTCGTTGAAGAAAGACAAGCCTCACGACGACGCGCCGGATCAGGCGAAAAATCCCAACGGTGACAGTGCTGACTGTGCGCTGGCGACCTGCACCAACGGTTGCCCGGTGTCGATGGTCACCGGCGAAGAGCTACTGACGCTGACTGATGGCGTGCTTGATGGACGATTGCCGTTCGAGTTCACCCGGTTGTACCGCTGCAGTGCAGTCGAGATCGATGTCGGGCTGGGGTTTGGCTGGAGCCATTCGCTGGCGCATCGGTTGCTGTTCGAAGGCGATGGGGTTGTCTGGGTTGACCATGAAAACCGCCGTACGCGGTTTCCGTTGCCGAGTGTTTCGCGTCCGGCGATTCACAACAGCCTGTCGCGGGCAGCGGTCTTTCTCGGGGATGAGCCCGAGGAATTGATCCTCGCCCTCGCCGGGGAAAAATCGCAGTTCTATCACTTTCGTGCCGGGCGGCTGACAGCCATCAGTGACGCGTACGACAACCGTCTGCGCATTGCCCGAGATCGTCAGGAGCGCATCAGCCGCCTCGACAATGGCGCGGGTCGGGCACTGCGCTTGCGCTACGACCGCGCGCAGTTGATTGCTGTCGACTACCAGAGCTTCCGCCCTGCGAAAAGTGTAGAGGAGGCCTGGCACACCGAGCAGACGCTGGTCAGCTACCGCTACGACGCGCTGCAGCGCTTGATCGAAGCCACCAACGCCGTCGGCGAAAGCGAACGCTACGACTACGACGACGCCCACGTGATCCTGCAGCGGCAACTGAGCGGCGGCGCGAGTTTCTTCTGGGAATGGGAACGCGCCGGTAAGGCCGCCCGTTGCGTGCGCCACTGGGCATCGTTTTCGCAGATGAATACGCGGTACGTCTGGGATGAGGACGGCAGTGTCACGGTGCATTACGTCGATGGCACCGAAGAAGTGTACGTCCACGACGACCATGCGCGGCTGGTGCGCAAGGTCGAGGCCAACGGTGGCGAACACCTCAAGGCCTACGACGACTCAGGGCGTCTGGTGGCCGAGCAGGATCCGCTCGGCGCTGTCACTGAATATCGCTACGACGAAATCGGACGGCTGATTGCGCTGATTCCGCCGGAGGACGCGCCCACTTCCTACGAATATCGCAACGGTTTCCTGCACAAGCGTTCCCGAGGCGACGCGACCTGGACTTACCGGCGCAATGCCGAGGGTGATGTCACCGAAGCGGTCGACCCTGACGGTCAGGTCACCCATTATTACTACGACACGCACGGACAACTGCTGTCGATCCGCTACCCGGACGCCAGTCGGCATCGCTGGATCTGGAATGACCTTGGCCAGTTGACCGAGGAAACGTTGCCTGAGGGTGGCGTACGACGCTTTTCCTACGATGCGCAGGGACGGCGGACGACTGTTGTTGACGAACACGGTGCGGTGACCCGTCAGCAGTGGGACGCCGTTGGCCGACTGGCGCAGACAACATTTCCCACAGGCGCGACTCGCGCCTACAGCTACGGCGCCTACGGCCAGGTTACTGCCGAGCGTGATGAACTCGGCCGCATCACCCGTTATGAATACGACGACGATCTGCATCTGGTTTCGCGGCGGATCAACCCCGACGGCACGCGGGTGCAGTACCGCTACGACCATGCGCAACTGCTGCTCACCGAGATCGAAAACGAGTCCGGTGAAAAATACCTGCTGGACTACACGCCAACCGGATTGATCCGACAGGAAACCGGCTTTGACGGCCAACGTACCGCGTATGCCTATGACCTCAACGGGCACCTGCTGGAGAAGACCGAGTTTGGCGACGACGGCTCACAGTTAGTCACGGCCTATAAACGCGATGCTGCCGGGCGTCTTCTGGTCAAAACCCTGCCCGATGGGATCATGGTCAGCTACCAATACGACCGCCTCGGCCGTTTGATCGGCGTCGATGACGGCCAGAACCATCCGCTGGCTTTCGAGTACGACCGTCAGGATCGGCTGATTACCGAGCACCAAGGCTGGGGCACGTTTCGGTATGCCTATGACGCCTGCGGTCAGCTCAAACAACTGCGCCTGCCGGACAACAGCAAGCTCGACTACCGCTACACCAAGGGCGGCGCGCTGAGCGGTATCGACCTCAACGGCGCGCAACTGACCACGCACACCTTCCAGTCGGGACGCGAACAGCAGCGTCAGCAAGGCCTGTTGCTCAGCGAATATTCCTACGACGATCAGGGCCGATTGCTGGCCCATACCGTAGGCCATGAACACCAGTCACTGTATCGGCGCGACTATGCCTACAGCGCCAACGGCAACCTTGAACACATCGCCGACACCCGCCATGGCCAGCGCACCTACGGTTACGACGCCCTCGACCGCCTGATCCGCGTCCGGCATTCGCGCGACGAACTGCCGGAAAGCTTCGCCCACGACCCGGCCGGCAACCTGCTGACACAGGATGGCACCGGCCCGAGCCGGATCAAAGGCAACCGCCTGCTGATGCAGGGCGACCGCCACTACGACTACGACGCCTTCGGCAACCTGATCCGCGAACGCCGTGGCAGCGCGCACAAACTGGTCACCGAATACCGCTACGACTGCCAGCACCGCCTGATCGGCCTGACCCGCCCGGACGGCAAAAACGCGTCCTACCAATACGATGCCTTCGGCCGCCGCATCCGCAAAACCGTCGACGGCGTCACCACCGAGTTCTTCTGGCAAGGCGACCACCTCGTCGCCGAAAGCAGCCTCAACGAATACCGCAGCTACGTCTACGAACCCGGCACCTTCCGCCCGCTGGCCATGCTCGACGGCAAAGGCCCGAAAAAGGCCTGCCCGTTTTATTACCAACTCGATCACCTCGGTACGCCGCTGGAGCTGACCGATTACAGCGGGGAAATCGTTTGGTCGGCGCAGTACGACGCGTACGGCAAGGTTGCGGCGCTGACCTTGGCGGCTGAGGACTACCTCGATCAACCGTTGCGGTTTCAGGGGCAGTATTTCGATGGGGAAAGTGGGCTGCATTACAACCGGCACCGGTACTACGACCCGAGGTTGGGCCGGTATCTGACGCCGGATCCGGTGAAGCTGGCGGGTGGGATTAATCAGTATCAGTACACGCCGAATCCGACGGGGTGGGTGGATCCGTTGGGGTTGAGTTCCAATTGTCCTCCGCCGAATAGGCCGGGTTGTGCGGTGCCGGGTGGGACTGGTGGGGCTAAGGTTGATGAGGGTGAGCCAGCGCTGCCGAAGATGACGGCGCAGGAGCGTAGAGCGAGGATTGATGAACTAGCCGAGGAAAATGCAAAGCGGCGTGTTAGTGAGTATGAAAAAATTTATGACATGCACACTGTGAAAAAACATAGTTCGGAAATTTCTGATCCAGCTCTCAAACAGCGAGCGATCAATGGAGCGGATCCTCATACCGGTGAGGTCCCGAAAGGTGCCAAAGGTAATCCAAGCTCTCAGTTTCATAGCTGGCGCATGCATTTGGGGGCCTTGAATAAAGCGATGACGAAGGATAAAAACGGTTTGATTAGGCATACAGGAAAGGATCAGAAGAAAAATCCAATAGTTAGGTTGGAACTGCCGGGAGCTGGGCGCGGTTACAGACCCAATAAAAAAGATGCACAAAATCCGGGGCTTAATGAGGATATGAACTGGTTTGAGGTTAAATTCGACAAAATGAATACACAGGAGCCTTTCACAGGCTTCCCTGCGGAGGGGAAATGATGCTGAAAGACCCATTTTTAAATGAAGGTTTTGAACCTGACTTGATGTGGTTTGTTGGGGTATTTGATGTTTATGATAGAGAGGAGTCCAAGGGTGTAGAACTTGAGGCTTATGATCCGAATGATCAGGCTGATAGAAATATGCTAATAAGGAAGTATTGCTTGAATCAGCCTTATCTCTCACATAGGCATAAACTGGCTCTCATTGAAAATTTAGAGGTGGTGCTTAAGGACCAAAGCTTCGATTTTCAAGCTATATTTGAAATAGATGAATGCGAGACAAACAGTTGGCCGCGTGAGGAATGGTATTCATTAGAAAGTCCACGTAGGTTTTTTCAAGATGTCTATCAACTAGCGACAGAAATCTGGAAAGAGGATCTGTTGATGGCAGCTAATGAGGATAAGTCGGCTTGGTAAACTAAAAATTAAGTTAACGTTGGCCTATTAGTTTCGATGGGTGTAGCTCGGCAGCGGTAAGACTATCAATCACATGCACGCTATACCCCGGAACATTCTTCGCATGATGCTTCGCCTGCGAGGCCATCTCCGCGAGTTGACTAGCATCAAGGTGCGCGCAAGCTTCTGGGTGCAGATGAACGACACCAATGGACAGTGACAACAGCGGAAACTCCTGCCGCACTCCCTGACGATTCGGCGCAATAAAGCATCCAGCCTCAAGGTGTTCAGGCCGATAGAAGCGGCGACATTGGCTCTGGAAATCGTCGAGCAATTGATTGAGGCGTTTGCGCCAGTCTTCGGGGCCGAGGACTAACAGGAAGTCATCGCCGCCAATGTGGCCAACGAAATCGCGCGTGGGATCGACACGTTCGTTGAGACATTGCGCCAGACACAACAACACTTCATCGCCGCGACCGTAGCCGTAGATGTCGTTGAAAGGCTTGAAGCTATCGATGTCGACATAGCAAATCACCGACTCGCGCCCCTGCTGCAGCAGTCGCGTCAGGCATTGCTGAATCGGCACATTACCCGGCAACAAGGTCAACGGATTAGCGTAGCGCGCCTGTTGAATTTTCAGTTCGGTGATGAGTTTGAGCACGTCGATCACCCGGCCGAGACCGAGATAGCCACCGTTGAGGGTGATGATGAAGTCTTCCTCAATACGTTGCCGAGCGCGGCTGGTGATGAGGCGGCTGACCTGTTGCAGCGACTGGCTCATTTCCACCGCGAGGAAATCGTCGTTCATCAGGCGACTGATCGGTTTGCGCGCGAACAGATCGGTGGCGAAGGGTTTGAGCAGGGCGTCCGACAATGAGTGGCGGTGGACGATGCCGCAAGGCTGACCTTGTTTGTCGAGCACGGCCAACGAGTTGAGGTTGGCCTGGCGGCGGAAGGCTTCCAGCACCGTGGCGGTCGGTGTGTCGCGATGCACGGCCGGTTGGTCGTTGAGCAGGGCACTGAGGTCGCTGCCTTCGTCGTTCAGCGCAACGCTGCTGCTGTCGTGTTTGGGCATCAAGGCGCGGGCATCGCGCGGTGGGTGTTCCTGCGGGCGACCGAGCAGATAGCCCTGCACCAGATCCACGCCCATTTCGGTGAGTACCGCGAGTTCTTCGGGCAGTTCGATGCCTTCGGCGATGACCTGAGCGCGCGAGGCTTTGGCGATTTGCAGGATCGAGCCGACGAATTCGCGCTTCAACGCATCCTGATGAATGCCGTCGATGAAATGCCGATCTATCTTCACGTAGTCCGGTCGCAGTTCCGACCACAGGCGCAAGCTCGAATAGCCGGCACCGAGATCATCCAGCGCAATGGAAAAACCCATGGCCCGATAGTGATGCAGCGCAGTTTGCAGCAGCTGAAAGTCGTCGATCGGCGTCTGTTCGGTCAGTTCGATGACGACCTGACTCGGTGGAATGCCGAAATCCTGCAACAGTTGCAGCGTGCGTCCCGGTTGATGGGCGGCTTCAAGCAGGGATTCTGGCGAGACGTTGAGAAACAGCTTGCCCGGCAATTGCTGTTCGTTGAAACGGCGGCAAGCGCTTTGCCGGCAGGCAATTTCCAGCTCGCTCAGGCGCCCGGCCTGACGCGCCACGGCGAACAGTGCGATGGGCGAGTGCAATGGGCTGTTGGAAGGGCCACGAGTGAGGGCTTCGTAGCCGAGGATGCGTCGTTCGGAGAGACTGATGATCGGCTGGAACAGGCTGTGCAATCCGCTTTGAGTCAGGATCGAGCTCAAGGCACTCAGCTGTTCGGTCGTGGTCATGGCAATCTCTGGCGATAAAAAAAGGACTGGGAGCGCTCTCGATGAAGAGAGTGGCTCCCAGTCCTTTATTGCACGACAGAATGATGACTGTTTGATGACGATCCGGGGATCGTCAGCATTAAATTGCCATCACCTTACTTCTTGGCCACCTGATTGCTCAGCTTCAGGTAATCCAGCAGCACACGCCCGGTTTCGCTCAGATAAGCATCGTCTTCTGGCTTGACCTTGTCCGGGTCGGCAGCCGCGAGGGCGTCTTCGTCTTCTTTCTTCAGCTCTTTGAGCGGCTCTTCGCCTTTGGCCTTGCGACGGATGTTTTCCATCGTCAGTTGCTTGGCGTCGATGTCGGCGTGCTGGGCACGGCGTTCGGCTTCGTTGAGGCTGACGGTTTTTTCTTCCATCAGTTTCTGCGCCAGAGCCAGCTTGTCACGGATGAACACGAACTCGGCATCTTTCGCGGTACGAGTGTCATGCTCGGACTTGAGCTGAGCCAGGTACGGCTTGAACGGATCGGCCGCCGGTTTGATCGCCGCGCGGATGGTGTCCCACGGCATGGCTTCCGGCAGAGCGCTTTCGCCAATTTCCTTGGTGTCGATCAGCGACGGGTAGTCGATGTCCGGCAACACGCCCTGATGCTGGGTGCTCTGACCGGAAACCCGGTAGAACTTGGCCAGTGTCAGTTTCAGTTCGCCATGGTTCAGCGGCTGAATGGTCTGCACGGTGCCTTTGCCGAAGGTCTGGCCACCGATGATCAGCGCGCGGTGGTAGTCCTGCATGGCGCCGGCAAAAATCTCCGAAGCCGAGGCGGACAAGCGGTTGACCAGCAGCGCCATCGGGCCTTTGTAGAACGCACCCGGGTTTTCATCTTCCAGCACGTCGACACGGCCGTCGGCATTACGCACGAGTACGGTCGGGCCCTTGTCGATGAATAGACTGGTCAACTCTGTGGCTTCCTGCAGGGAGCCGCCGCCGTTATTGCGCAGGTCGATGACCACGCCGTCGACTTTGTCTTTCTGCAGTTCGGTCAGCAGTTTCTTGACGTCGCGGGTGGTGCTCTTGTAGTCCGGATCACCGGCACGGAACGCCTTGAAGTCGAGGTAGAAGGCCGGAATCTCGATAACGCCGAGCTTGTAGTCCTTGCCGTCCTGTTTCAGGTTGAGGATGGACTTCTTCACGGCCTGGTCTTCGAGCTTCACCGCTTCACGGGTGATCGGCACGATCTTGGTGGTCTGGTCGTTCGGTGCATTGCTCGCCGGAATGACTTCCAGGCGCACCACGGTGCCTTTCGGCCCACGGATCAGCTTGACCACTTCGTCGAGACGCCAGCCGACCACGTCGACCATCTCTTTGTTGCCTTGGGCAACGCCGATGATCTTGTCGGCCGGGGCCACCTGCTTGGTCTTGTCGGCCGGGCCTGCCGGCACCAGACGCACGACTTTCACCTGGTCGTTATCGCTCTGCAACACGGCACCGATGCCCTCGAGGGACAGGCTCATGTTGATGTCGAAGTTTTCCGCGTTATCCGGCGACAGATAGTTGGTGTGCGGGTCGTACGACATGGCGAAGGTGTTGATGTACGCCTGGAAGATGTCTTCCGGACGGGTCTGATCCAGACGCGCCAACTGGTTCTTGTAGCGCTTGGTCAGGGTTTCCTGGATCTGCTTCGGCTCTTTGCCGGCGATCTTCATCCGCAGCACTTCGTCCTTGACGCGTTTGCGCCAGAGGTCATCGAGTTCTGCGGTGGATTTGAGCCAAGGGGCGTCCTTGCGATCGATCAGCAAAGTCTCCTTGGTGTTGAAGTCCATCTTGTCGACGCCTTTGTTCAGCTCGGCAAGGGCGAAGTCCAGACGCGCCTTGACGCGGTCCAGATAGCGCTTGTAGATGGTGAACCCGGCGTTGAGGTCGCCGCTTTTGAGGAAGTCGTCGAACTGGGTCTTCCACTTGTCGAATTCGGCGATGTCGCTGGCCATGAAATAGCTGCGCGACGGATCCAGCAGCTTGATGTAGCTGTCGTAGATGATCACCGAGCGCGCATCGTCGAGCGGCGGCTTGCTGTAGTGGTGACGCTTGAGCAACTCGACGACGTTCAGACTGGCGATGACTTCATCGCGATCAGGCTGCAACTTGTCCCAGCTGTTGGCTGCGAATGTACTGCCCGATACCGGCAACAGGCCGATACCGATGAAAAGAGCGAGGGCGGTGCTGGGGAGCAAATGCTTCATGCTGATTCGACGCGGGGACAATTGATAACGCATATTAGGCCGTCTTTGAAGTCGCCGGTTCTACGAGAGCCGGTCGCATAATGCAAAAAGCCCGGCGCTACAGCTTCGGGCTCAGTCCAGACTCACTATGGAGGCACTGTGAAGGCATTGCAAGGCGTTGAAGGTCAAGTGGCATGGGTTGAGGAGCCGAGTCCTACGTGCGATGTAGGACAAGTTCGCATCCGAGTGGCGGCAGCCGGCCTCAATCGCGCCGATTTATTACAGAAAGCAGGGCTTTATCCACCACCGCCGGGTGCCAGCCCAGTGCTCGGTCTTGAGTGCTCCGGGGTGATCAGCGAGGTCGGCGCGGGCAGTTCGTGGCAGGTCGGCGATCGGGTTTGCGCCTTGCTGGCCGGGGGCGGGATGGCCGAAGAGGTGGTGGTCGACGGACGGCATGTGCTGCCGGTTCCCGAAGGCGTCTCGCTGATCGAGGCGGCGGCATTGCCCGAGGTTTATGCAACAGTCTGGTTGAATGTGTTTCAACTTGCGGCGCTCAAACCGGGTGAGAAAGTTCTCTTGCACGCTGGCGCAAGTGGAATCGGTTCAGCCGCCATTCAGTTGTGCAAGGCGTTCGGCAATCCGTGTTGGGTCAGCGTCGGTTCTGCCGAGCGTTTGGCCTACTGTGAGGCGTTGGGCGCGCAGGGCGGCGTGGTGCGCAGCGATGATCTGGAGAGCCTGCGCGATTTCGGCCCGTTCGATGTGATCCTCGATCCGGTCGGCGGCAATTATTCGGCGCTGAATCTCAAGCTGATGGCGCTGGATGGGCGTTGGGTGCTGATCGGCCTGATGGGCGGTCGCGAGGCCAAGCTGGATCTGGCGCAGGTGCTGGGCAAGCGCGTGCAGTTGCTGGGCTCGACATTGCGCAGCCGTGATGATCAGTTCAAGGCGGATCTGTTAAGTGATCTGGGGCAGCAGGTGTGGCCGTTGTTTGCTGAGGGGCGGTTGAGTCCGCAGTTGGCCAAGGCATTCCCGGTGAAGGATGCCGAAGCGGCGTTTGCCGAGCTGGCGAGCAATACGGTGGCTGGGAAACTGGTGTTGGTGATTGACGAAAGCCTGAGCTGATACAAGAGCAAGGTCAAAAGATCGCAGCCTTCGGCAGCTCCTACAGGGGAATGCATTTCAAATGTAGGAGCTGCCGAAGGCTGCGATCTTTTGCGTTTATTTCCAGAGATGGATGGGCCAGCCGGCTTTTTCGGCATGCTCAAGCAGCACGGGATCTGGGTTGACCACGTGCGGGAAATCCACCTTCAACAACAACGGCAGATCATTGCGTGAGTCGGAATAGAAACTCGCGCCTTCCAGGTTTTCCTCTTCAGCATCCAGCCATTCCAGCAAGCGGGTGATCTTGCCTTCGCGGTAGGTCAGGGTGCCAACGGTGTGGCCGCTGTACACGCCATGCGCGACTTCCAGTTCGATACCGAGAATTTCATCGATGCCCAGTCGGTCGGCAATCGGTCTGACCAAGTGCGTGCCCGACGCCGAAATCACCAGAATCCGGTCGCCGGCCTTGCGGTGGGCGGCGATGGTTTTCGTCGCGTCACTGAAGATGATCGGCTCGATGAAATCTTCCACCCACGGACCGACCAGATGCTCGACTTCTTCCGGGGTACGCCCGATCAGTGGTTCGAGGCTGAACGCCATGTACTCTTCCATGCGCAATTTGCCATGGCTGTAAGCGTCCATCAGCTCGTTGTTCTTGCGCATGAACGACTCGGGATCGACCCAGCCCAGGCGCCCCATCTGCTCGCTCCAGAGGGTGGCGCAGTCGCCGTGGATCAACGTTTCGTCCAGATCAAAAATTGCCAGGGCCATCAGTTCTCTCCGAGAACAGCTGCGAGCTACAAGCTTCGAGCTGCAAGAATTGGAATCAGCTACGCCGCAGTCTACAACTTGAAGCTTGTAGCTCGAAGCTTGCAGCTGCTTTTAAGCGACTTCACACAGGGCCGTCGGATCGATGGAAAGTGCCAGACGCTGACCATCGGGATGCAGATCAGCCGCCGAGCGATTGAGCACATCCACCACCAATTCCACGCCGCGCGCTTCGATGCGATAGCGAATGACATTGCCTAGCAGGCTATGGCTGCGGATCTGCGCGTCGAGCTCGCCGTTGAGGCTCAGTTCGATGGCTTCCGGGCGAATGGCGACGCGATGATTGATCGGGCGTTGCAACAGCTTCGACGCGTCTTCGGCGTCGAGCAGGTTGTAGTTGCCGATGAAGCCTGCTGCGAACACGTCCACTGGCGCGGTGTACAGGGTTTCGGCGTCGCCGCTCTGTACGATTTTTCCCTGATTCATCAGGAAGATGCGATCAGACATGGTCAGCGCTTCTTCCTGGTCGTGTGTGACGAAGATTGTGGTCAGGCCGAGTTCACGCTGGATCTGGCGGATCTGTTCGCGCAGGTGTTTGCGAATCCGTGCATCGAGTGCCGACAGCGGTTCATCGAGCAGCAGCAAACGTGGACGTGTGACCAGCGAACGGGCGAGGGCGACACGTTGGCATTGGCCACCGGACAGTTGATGCGGATAACGACTGGCGAAGTCGTTCAGTTCCACCAGTTTCAACACTTCCAACACGCGTTTATGACTGTCGTCGGCGTTGACCTTTTGCATGCGCAAACCGAAAGCGACGTTCTGCTCGACGGTCATGTTGGGGAACAGCGCGTAGCTTTGGAACACCATGCCGATCCCGCGTTTTTGCGGCGTCAGCGGGACGATGTCGACGCCATCGAGGAGGATCTTGCCGCCATCCACCGGCGTCAGGCCGGCGATGCAGCGCAGCAGGGTGGATTTGCCGCAACCGGACGGGCCGAGCAGGGTGACGAATTCGCCTTTATTGATCTCGCAGTTGATGTCGCTGAACACCGGGGTGCCCGCGTAATTCTTCTGCAGGTGTTGGACGCTGACATAGCTCATTCGCTTTTGTCCTTGTTCAAGATGTTGGCGATCCAGGTCAGGACCAGCACGAAAAAGAAATACGAGATGACCAGCGCACTGGTGAAGTGACCGCTGCTATTGCGCATGTTGTTCAGGTAAACCTGCAAGGTTTCGTAACGCGTGCCGACCAGAATGTTGGCAAAGACGAACTCCCCGAACAGGAACGAGAACGACAGCAGCAAGGCGACCATCAGGCCTTTGCGCAGGTTGGGCAGCACCACCAGAATCGCTGCCTGAAAGGTGCTGGCGCCGAGCAGTTGCGCAGCGTCCATCAGGTCGCGCAGGTTGATTGCTTGCAGGTTGTTGGTGATCGCCCGGTACATGAACGGCAGGGCCACGGTGAAGTAGCAGCCGATCAGAATCCACGGCGTGCCGACCATCGCCATCGGCCCGGAACCGTAGAGTTGCAACAGACCTACCGATGACACCACCGGCGGCACCGCGAAGGGCAGCAGGATCAGGATGTTCATCAGCGCATCAAGTTTCGGAAAGTGGTAATGCACGACGAACAGCAACGGCAGAATCAGCACCACCGACAGCACCAGCGCGCCGACACACACCAGCAATGACTGGCCGAAGGCGTGGAGGAACCGTGGATCGCTCCACAACTGGATGTACCACTTGAAGGTGAAGCCGCTGGGCAGAATGGTCGCCGACCAACTGCTGGCGATCGAGTAGACCAGCGTGCCTGCCAGCGGCAGCAAGAGGATCGCGAACAGTAGATAAACCACGACGCGGTGGTAGAGGCCGGCCGGGCCGGATTCAGCGCGAGACATGGTAGCTCCTCTTCAACAGCAGTTGATGCACGACAGTGACGATGGTCATCAGCGCCACCAGCACCACGGCCAAAGCGCTGGCCAGATTCGGGTCGAGGGAAATATCGCCGGAGACCATCGCCGCGATACGAATCGGCAGGACGTTGAAGTTGCCCGTCGTCAGTGCATACACCGTGGCATAGGCGCCGAGGGCGTTGGCCAGAAGGATCACGAACGTACCCAGCAGCGCTGGCGTCAGCACTGGCAAACCGATGTGCCGCCAGAACTGCCAGCCGTTGGCACCGAGCAACGCGGCGGACTCGCGCCAGTCTTCACGCAAGGCGTCGAACGCCGGGTACAGCAGCAGCACGCCAAGCGGAATCTGGAAGTAGGTGTAAAGGATGATCAACCCGGTTTTCGAGTACAGGTTGAAGTCCTGAATGATCCCCGACTGCTTCAGCATGATGGTGATGCTGCCGTTGAAACCGAGCAGGATGATGAAGGCGAAGGCCAGGGGCACGCCGGCAAAGTTGCTGGTCATGTTGGCGAAGGCGTTGACGAAGTTGCGCAGTTTCGAGTCGACCCGGCGCAGGGAATACGCCCCGAGCACGGCAATGATGATGCCGAACACACTCGACCAGAAACTGATCTCCAGGCTGTACTGGATCGCCTGCAAATAGAACTTCGAATTGAAGATCTTGGTGAAGTTTTCGATGCCCCAACCGAACTCTTCCGATTGCAGGCTGTTGATCATCACCCAGACCAGCGGGGCGATTTCGAAAACGATAAAGAACAGCGCGAAGGGCACCAGGCACAGTGCCGCCAGCCATTTGCCGCGAGTCATGGCGTTCACTTGAGCAGCTCCCGGCACACAGGTTTGTCGTGGGGTACGCCGAGCAGTTCGCAAACGGTGCCGCAGATTTCCGTCTGTTTCGGTGCGGCGTCAGCGTCGAGGCTGAATGCATCACCAAGGACGAACAGCGGCACTTGGCGTTCTTCCGGCAACAGGCCGTTGTGCGAACGGTCGTTGTTCATGCCGTGGTCGGCGGTCACCAGTATTTGATAGCCGGCGTCGAGCCAGCTCTGCAGATAGTCGGCGAGGATGATGTCGGCCGAGCGCGCACTGTTGCGGTACTGCGAAGAGTCGAGGCCGTGCTTGTGCCCGGCGTCGTCGATGTTCATCGGGTGGATCAGCAGGAAGTTCGGATCGTGGCGCAGGCGCAGGTTTTCGGCGTCGGCGAACAGGTGCGAATCCGGGTAGTGATCGCTCCAGTAGAAATGCCCGTGCTGGATCGGCAGCGACAGATTGTCAGTGTGGCGGTCGCGGGCGGCGACGAAGGGCGAGCGGTTGTACAGCTCGCTGACCCAGTGATACGCCGCGGCGGCGGTTTTCAGACCGGCATCGCGGGCGTAATGATAAATGCTGCGCTGATTGGACAGGCGCGAAACGTTGTTGTGGACGATGCCGCTGTCGATCGGCGGCACGCCGGTGAGGATGCATTCATAAAGCGGTCGGGACAGGGCCGGCAGCTCGCACTCCAACTGGTAGAGCGCGGCGCGTCCTGCGCCAACATAAGCCTGCAGATGCCCCATGGCGTGGCGCGCGACCTCGTAGTTGAGACCGTCGAGCACGACAAGGATGACGTTGTGCTTCATAGGGGCAAAAACTCCGCGAAACAGGAAATTTCAGATTCAACCTGGATCCCCTGTAGGAGTGAGCCTGCTCGCGATAGCGGTGGATCAGTCAACACTGTTGTTGAATGTTCGACCGATATCGCGAGCAGGCTCACTCCTACATGGAGATTTGTTTCAGATCACAAAGTGGTGATCAGCCCCTTTATTTCATCTCTACGATGACTTCTTCGTTCCATGCCTGTGGCAGGGCTTTGGAGGTTTTTTCCCATGCGTCGGCGTCTTTGATCGGGGTGACCTTTTTGTACTGCTCGTTCGGCAGCAGTTTGGCTTTCACGTCTTCCGGCAGTTGCAGGTGCTCGGCGCGGATCGGGCGCGCGTTGCCGCGGGCGAGGTTGGTCTGGCCGGCGTCGCTGAAGATGTATTCGCGGGTCAGCTTGGCGGCGTTAGGGTTTTTCGCGTATTTGTTGATGATCGTGGTGTAGCCGGAAATCACCGAGCCGTCGGACGGGATCAGCACGACGTAATCATCCGGGTTGGCCATTTTGGCTTTGTAGCTCAGGCCGTTGAAGTCCCAGACCACACCGACTTCGATCTCGCCTTTTTCCATGGTGGCGATGGTCGGGTTGGCCATCGACAAGCGGCCTTGCTTGGCAATGTCGGCAAACAACAGCAGCGCAGGCTTGATGTTTTTCTCGTCGCCACCGTTGGCCAGTGCCGCAGCGAGTACGCCGTTGGCGGCTTGGGCGGCGGTGCTCACGTCACCGATCGAGACCTTGTATTTGCCGCCCTTGAGGTCAGCCCATTTGGTCGGTACTTCGGAACCGTGCAGCAGCTTTTTGTTGACGATAAAGGCGATGGTGCCGGTGTAGGCCAGTGCCCAGTTGCCGTCCTTGTCCTTGGCCCAGTCCGGAACCTGATCCCAGGTGCTTGGCTTGTACGGTTGCACCACGCCTTGCTTGACCGCGATCGGGCCGAACGCCGCGCCGACGTCGCCGATGTCGGCGGTGGCGTTGTCTTTTTCAGCGGCGAACTTGGCGATTTCCTGGGCGGAACTCATGTCGGTGTCGATGTGTTTCAGGCCGTAGGTCTTGGCTAGGTCTTCCCAGGTGCCTTTCCAGTTGGCCCAGTCATCCGGCATGCCGACGCTGTTGACGGCGCCTTCCGCTTTCGCAGCGGCTTCGAGGGTTTTCAGATCGGTGCCGGCCGCCATGGCGGAGGTGCACAGTGCAATGGTCGAGCCTAACAGTGTTGCCAGGAAAAGCTGTTTCATTCCGAAGCTCCTTGGTCGTGTTCAACGCTGCGATTGCGGTGGTTGTTGGTCTAGGTCAGCAATACCTGAGCCAATTTAGGGGGGCTGGATGACACTTTGATGTCGGTGGCCTCGCGCCAGGCCTTTTATTTGGTCGATATCGGCAGGTGCCAGATAAGCGTAGACCATGCTCAAAGGCCCGTAGGGCAAGGGACTTGGCCGATGTATTGCAAGTCGTGAGGACGACCGTTGGGTAGTTTTGTCATCTCTCGGTCATCTGTACTGCCTAGGCTTGCAACACCGCAAAACGGTTTGATCGCCGTGCGGTTTTGCCCCGAAACAGTGCTGGTCTAGTCCAGATAGGTAACGTTGATGCGCGATGAGGCAACAAAAGCGGTGACAGCCATTGGCCAGGTCTTGCAGGAGCAGCTCGATCATGGGCTGTTGGCGGCGGGCAGCAAGTTGCCGGCCGAGCGTAAGCTCAGTGAGTTGTTTGGCACCACGCGGATTACTGTGCGTGAGGCGTTGTTGCAGTTGGAGGCGCAGGGGCAGATTTATCGTGAGGAGCGGCGTGGCTGGTTCGTTTCACCGCCGCGGCTGGCGTACAACTTGATGCAGCGCAGTCATTTTCACGCGATGGTCAGTGCGCAGGGGCGGGTGCCGTCGACCGAGGTGATTTCGGCGCGGTTGCAGCCGGCTTCGGCGGCGGTGTGTGCCTGGCTGCAGTTGCCGGCGTTGTCGAGCGTGATTCAAATTTGCCGGTCGCGGCGCATTGATGGGCGGCTGGTGTTGTATGTGGAGCACTATTTGAATCCGCAGTTTTTTCCGGGGATTCTTGAGTTTGATCTGAATCAGTCGATGACCGAGTTGTATGCGCGGCATTACGATTTGCACTATGGGCGGGTGCGGTTTGAGATTGTGCCTACGTCGTTGTCGGTGGATGCGGCGGCGGCTTTAAGGGTGTCGGTGGGGAGTCCGGGGTTGCGGATTGCTCGGGTCAATTATGATCAGCATGAGCGGTTGATTGATTGTGATCTGGAGTTTTGGCGGCATGATGCGATTCACGTTGGGGTTGATGTGGTTTGATCGTTTTGGCCTTGGCGGCCTGTGGGCCGACCAGGTTCTTGGGTTTTGGGTGTATATCCGTTGCTTCGGGTGCTGCCGCTGACGGTTTCGCTCTTACAGCGACTCACTTTTCCAGACGCCGAAAAGTAAGCAAAAGGCTGGGCCCCGGCGTTCGGCCCGCTCGCTGGAGCTCGGGGTTCCTTCGTTCCGGGATCGATCCGGGGGCATCGCTTCCGGTTTGCTTCGCTGCACCTCCTTTCGATGTGTTCGACTTCGTCGAACGGCGCTGCGCGCCTACCCCCGGATAGACCCCTCCACTCAGCCTGCCGAAGAGGCCGGCACGGCAAGATCAAGAGCGGTACTCGAGCTTGCGCTCATTGTGTTGAGTGGTGAGGAGCAGAAGCGATATAGGTTTACCGGTTGGATTCAATCCCTGTGGGATCTGGCTTGCCAGCGATGGCGGCCTGCCAGCCGACCTGTTTCTGGCGGATGAACTCGATTCAAATGTAGGAGCTGCCGAAGGCTGCGATCTTTTGATGTTGATTCTGGCGAACGCTCAAATGCCCAGATCAAAAGATCGCAGCCTCGTTGCTCTCGGCAGCTCCTACAGGTCAGTGGGCGTTGGTGTAGAGGTAGTCTGTTGCCAGTGAGGCCAGGGTGCGAACGCCGACCACCAGCGCCGACTCATCCACAAAGAATCCCGGATTGTGGTTCGGTGCGGCTTTGCTCATGTCTTGGTCGCGTGGCGTCACGCCGAGAAACACAAACAACCCTGGCACTTCCTTGGCATAGAACGAAAAGTCTTCCGCGCCCCCCACCAGCGGTGCATTCACCACGTCGTCCTTGGCTGCCCACTTCAATGTCGGCAGCATTTTTTCTGTGAGGGCTGGGTTGTTGATCGTCGGGTCGTATTTTTCGATGATGGTGACGTCCGCTTTGGCACCACCACTCTCGGCGATTTTTTCGATGGTCTGGCGGACGTCGGCGTGCAGTTTCTGGCGGATGCCGTAGTCGTAGGAGCGGATCGTGCCGCTCATGTCGACAGATTCGGGAATGATGTTGTAGCGGGTGCCGCCGTTGATCGTGCCGATGCTGACCACCGACGGATACGACGAGATATCGGTGCGGCGGCTGACCACGGTTTGCAGGCCGACGATGGTTTGCGCGCCGACGGTGATCGGGTCGATGCCGTCCCAAGGGCGGCCGGCGTGGGTTTGTTTGCCGAGGATTTTGATACGCAGGTCGTCGGAGCTGGCCAGCGTTGGGCCTGGGCGGTAGGCGATCTGGCCGGCGGGGACGCCGGCCCAGACGTGCAGGCCGAATACCGCGTCGGGTTTGGGGGATTTCATCACGCCTTCCTCGACCATCATTTTCGCGCCCCAGGTGTTTTTGCCGTCGGGGATGAAGTCGCTCGGGCCTTCTTCGGCGGGCTGGAAGTAGAACACCACGGTGCCGGGTAATGTGTCGCGCATGCCCGAGAGAATTTTCGCCGTGCTCAGCAGGATCGCGGTGTGGGCGTCATGACCGCAGGCGTGCATCACGTCGACTTCTTTGTCGAGGTAGGTGCCTTTGGCTTTCGAGGCGAAAGGCAGGTCGGAGACTTCTTTGACCGGCAGCGCGTCCATGTCGGCGCGCAGGGCCACGGTCGGGCCGGGCAGGGCGCCTTTGAGGACGGCGACCACGCCGGTGCGGGCGACGCCGGTTTTGACGTCCAGGCCCATGGCGTTGAGTTGTTTGGCGACCAGCTCGGCGGTGCGCTTTTCAGTGTTGCCGAGTTCCGGATGGGCGTGAATGTCGCGGCGGGTTTCCAGCAGTTCCGGTTCGAGCTTTTGCGCCTGTTCGGCGATTGTGGTGCGAGTGCTTTCCAGCGTCGCGGCGCCGGCGTGGCTGGCGAACAGTGTGAGTAGAACGGCTTGGGCAATGCGCGTCAGTGGCATCGGGTTCTCCTTGATTGTTGTTGTTCGGGCTTCCCTGCCTGTGACTGCAACCGCGCGCGTGAGTGCTATTCCTTCGGCTGGCCGCCACCGGCAGTGATCACTTGCACGCTCATGCGCGGTGTTGCCAGATCGAGTCCGGCCTCGTCGAGATGGCGTTTGAGCGAGAGGTTGAAGGCGCGGGACACTTCCCACTGTTTGATCGGCGCGGTCTTGAACCGGGCGCGCAGAATCGCGCTGCCGGACTCGAAACTTTCGACACCCTGAATCTCCAGCGGCGACCAGATGTTGCGTCGTTGCAGCGGGTCAGTGCGCATCTTCTGGCCGACTTCGCGCATCAGTTTGATCGCGTCGTCGATTTCCATGTTGTACGGCACCGCGACGCGGAAGATCGCGTAGCCGAATTCCCGCGAGTAGTTCTTGATGCTTTTGATTTCGCTGAACGGGATGGTGTGGACGATGCCGTCGATGTCGCGCAGGCGCACGGTGCGAATGGTCAGGCCTTCGACGGTGCCGAGGTGGCCGCCGACGTCGACGTAGTCATCAATTGCCAGCGAGTCTTCGATGATGATGAACAGGCCGGTGATCAAGTCCGCGACCAGCGACTGCGCACCGAAACCGATGGCCAGACCGATCACACCGGCACCGGCCAGCAGTGGCGTGACGTTCATGCCCATGTTCGCCAGCGCGACGATCAGCGCGATGATGAAGATCGCCACGAACAGCACGTTGCGAATCAGCGGCATCATCGTTTGCGCGCGGGCGTTGGCCAGGCCTTTGCGCGAGCGGGTGAGGGCGTGATGCACGGCGGTGTCGGAGAGAATCCAGACCAGCCAGGAGAAAATCAGCGTGCCGATCAGGCTGAACAGTTTGACGCTGACGTCATGCCCTTCACCTTCGGCGAAACCGATCAGCGACTGGCCCCACACGCGCAGGCCGAGCTCGATGAAGACCAGCCACACCACCAGGTGCGCGAGGGTGTAGAAGAAGCTCTTCAGGCGTTCGGAGTAGAGCGCGTGGCGTTTCGGTCCGCGTTGCGGCTTCAGCGAATGGCGGCGGACGAGGCCGTTGATCACCATGCACATCACCAGCAGCACGGTACAGATCAGTGACTGGCGCAAGGCTGTGCTGGTGTCGCCAGCGGAAACGAACGTGGCGAACAGCGAAATACCGACCAGCACCAGCGCCGGCACGTACCAGAAGGTCCCGAGGATTTCGATGGTGTCGCTGAGGGCGCGGCGAGTCAGGCGTCGCGACAACGGTTGGTTGCGGATCAGGTGGGCAATCGGTCGGCGGAAACGCAGGATGAACAATCCGGTCGACAGTGCCGCCAGCACATTGGCGACGGTTGCGGCGGTGTGGGCCAGATGCACGCCGAGGCTTTCGATCAGGCGCGGATCATTCAGGGCTTCACCGAACGCGGCGAAGCTGCCGATCAGCCAAAGGGGCCGGAACGCCTGATGACGAAGGATGTACAACGCGCGATGGCGGTGCGGGCCGTCGAGCAGGGAAAAGGCAATCACGCAGATCGCCGAGAAACAGGTGCCGACCACCAGCGCATACGCCAGCACCATCGCCAGGCTTTTGCCCAGTGAAGACGGCAACGCGTAGCTCATGTAAACCGTCATCACCAACGCGATCAGCCACGGCCCGAGTTTGCGCAAAGCGAAGCGCAGCATGTCGAGCGCCCTGGGATGTTGCGGCAGTTCTTCGGTGAGGCCGAAGCGCATGCGCACCCGATGCCCGAGCCAGATCAGCGCGGCGGCGAGCAAGCTCCAGACCATCAGGATCATGGCGAAACCGAAGATGATTGGCAGCCATTCGTTGGCCGGCAACATCATGCCGCTGAGTTCGTCCTTGGCCAGGTCGAACTCGTTGCCCCAGCGGTTGAGCGGGCTGTTGGCGCCGGTGAATTGTTTTTCAAAATTGGCGAGGGTGCCGCCGATCAGGCCGAGCACGCCTTCTTCCGGGTTGGCCTGAGCTTTTTTGGTGGCGTCGCGCAGCTTCTTCAGGTCGGTCAGCAACTGCGCGCGTTGCTTGTCGTTCTCCAGCGACTTGATGACTTCGTCGAGGGACTGACCGAGGGGTTCTTGCGCTTCGGGCTGGGCTTTGTTGGTGTTGAGCAGGCCCGGCAGGCCGACCGCGTGGGCGGGCGCCAGCGGCAGCAGCGTCATCAGGCAGACGAGGAACAGACTGGGCAAAGCAAAAAGACGAGCAAACACTAGGCGGTCAACCTCGCAAGGGGCGGATTCGCTGGAGTGTACGAGGCCCACCCAATCAATGCGAGCCGTCGCCGATTATTCGTTGAGTTTGGCGAGGATCTTGTAGATCACGGTGGCGAGGATCATCAGCATGCCGATCCACATGGCGAAGACGCCAGCGTTCTTGTCACGGAAGTTGAAGCCGACTGCCAGCAGGATCATCCCGGTGAGGATCGGGACGAGCATGGCGTGAAACGAAGACATCGAGATCATGGAGACTGCCTTGTCGAAATGAATGATGTAAGTCTAGTGGCTTTACCCCTGTAGGAGCTGCCGCAGGCTGCGATCTTTTGATCTCGGAAAACAACATCAAAAGATCGCAGCCTGCGGCAGCTCCTACAGAGGGTTACGGGAGTTCCTGGCAGGCGTAGAACGCGCTCAGCACTTTGACCAGGTGCGCCAGGTCGTGGCTCCCGCACAGTTCGCGGATCGAGTGCATGGCGAACGTCGGCAAGCCGATGTCGACGGTGCGCACGCCCAGGTGGCTGGCGGTGATCGGGCCGATGGTCGAGCCACAGCCCATGTCGCTGCGCACCACGAAGCTCTGCACCGGCACTTCTTCGGCCATGCACAGGTGGCGGAAGAAGCCGGCGGTTTCGCTGTTGGTGGCGTAGCGCTGGTTGCTGTTGACCTTGATCACCGGGCCGGCGTTGAGTTTCGGGCCGTGGTTGGCGTCGTGTTTCTCGGCGTAGTTAGGGTGTACGCCGTGGGCGTTGTCGGCCGAGACCAACAGGGATTTCTGAATGGTGCGGACGAACTCGTCGCCTTCCGGCAGCAGGCGACGCAGGGTCTGCTCAAGCATTGGGCCATCGGCACCGCAGGCCGAGCAGGAACCGACTTCTTCGTGGTCGTTGCAGACCAGCACGCAGGTTTCGTCGGTTTCGGCGGTGAGCAGCGCTTGCAGGCCGGCGTAGCACGACAACAGGTTGTCGAGGCGCGCGCCGGCAATGAAATCGCCGTTCAGGCCAATGACCGCAGCACTTTGTGTGTCGTAGAAACTCAGCTCGTAATCCAGCACCACGTCGGCGTTCAAGCCGTGTTCACGGGCCAGTTGATCGGTGAGCACGGCGCGGAAGTCGACGCGCTCGTCACCGGCGAATTGCGCGAGGATCGGCGGCAGTTCGGTCTGCGCATTGATCGCCCAGCCCTGATTGGCTTCACGGTTGAGGTGAATGGCCAGGTTGGGAATGATCGCGATCGGTGCCTTGAAGTCGATGAGTTGGCTTTCGACCTTGCCGTCGCGGCGGAAGGTCACGCGCCCGGCCAGCGACAGATCGCGGTCGAACCACGGCGCCAGCAGCGCACCGCCATAGACTTCAACGCCCAATTGCCAGAAACCCTGACGTTGCAGTTCCGGTTGCGGCTTGACGCGCAGGCACGGGCTGTCGGTGTGTGCGCCGACCAGGCGAATGCCGCCGTGCAGTGGCGAGTGACGGCCCATTTTGATCGCGACGATCGAGGAATCATTGCGGGTGACGTAATAGCGGCCGTTGGCTTCGGTGTTCCACGGCTCGCGCTCGTCGAGGCGCACGAAACCGGCGGCCTCCAGACGCTGAACAAGACTGGCAGTGGCGTGGAATGGGGTAGGGGAGGCCTTGAGGAAGTCGATCAGGCCTTGGTTCAACTCTTCGCGCATAAGAAGCTCCAGACAGCAATGGCCGGGAGTTTAACGCATCGGCCCGAGGGTTTGGACATGACATGTGGTCGTTGTTGGCCAACACAAACCCTGTGGGGGCTGCCTGATGCCTGCTTCGTTTAATACCCGCCAATCCTGTAGGAGCCGAGCTTGCTCGCGAAGGCGTCGGGTCAGCAACATCTTTGCTGAATGACTGAGCGCTTTCGCGAGCAAGCTTTGCTCCTACAAAGGGAGCGGTGTTCAGCGGGGGGTGAGCACGCGTTTCTTCAGGTAGTTCATGATGACTTTTTCGTCTTCAGGTTTGTCCGGACGCGGCAGCTGTTTTGGCCAGCGACTCTGGTTCAGCAATTTCTTCTGCCGGCTTTCGTCCCAGCGCAGAATCTCCCGCGAGGCGCATTCCCACCATTCATGCCGACAAGCGCTGTAGTACGGATCTTCCGGTGCGGCACTGCCGTACAGCACATCGCGCGCGACCTTGCGCATGGCGCCGCTCTGGTTGCGCAGCTTCCATTTGATTTTCAGGCGCTGCCAGGCCGAAGGGAACGGCTTGACCCGTGGCACATCGCGGCACAAATCAACCAGGCGCTGGCTGAACGTTTCGCCATGCTGAGAGAAGAAGTACGTCTGCATCGCATGGAAGAAGCGCTTCTCGGCGAAGTAGTGATAAACGTGCTTGCGCGCTTCCACCACCTCGCGCCCGCGCATGGCGTACGACAGGGCGATCTGCTCGATGGTGTGAATCTCGAAACCGCCCGCCGTCCATTCATCGATCAGCCGGATCGACTCTTCAAACAGTGCTGAATCGCTTTCGGTGATGCCGCACAGGCCGCTGTTGTAGAGCTTGAAGCCGTTGTCCGGCGTCACGCCGTAGGCGCGCAGGTCGCGACCGAGTTTCAGGTAATCGCGGCGTTCGTGGACGTCTTGCCAGTCGTACTCGAAGCGATCCATCACCGAGCGGTTCGCCTCGATCAATTCAAAGAGGCGCTGCGGGTGGCTGGTGAACAGCGTGTCGGTGTCGACGAACAGTGTTTTCTCCGCCAGCTGCATGCCGGCCGCGATGGCGCAGGCCTTGCGCCGATGGTGATAGCCGTGCACGCCTTGCCAGCGCGTCAGGGTCGCTTCGTCGAGCAGCACGGTATCGACCGGCCAGCCGGCGTAGTCTTGCGGGCGGTCGGTCAGAATCCTGATCGCCGGGAGCTTGCCGTCCTTGGCTTGGGACAGCACCGTGAGGATGCTGAACTTGGCTTCGCGGCGGTAGACGTCCTGGTTGCCGTAGATCAGATACAGCAACTGGTGACGGACTTTCTTGAGGGGTGTCGCCAGGGAATCGATACAACTCATCCGAAACAAAATCCTTTCCAACAACAGGACGGCCGGTCAGGCCATCCTCAGAACGGGGCCGGGCATTCGAAACGCAAGCGCTCGCCGGACTGCGGGTGGGTGAAGCTCAACATGCTCGCGTGCAGGCACAGGCGCGGCCAGGCGGCGAGGGCTTGCTCGTGGGCGTAGAGCCCGTCGCCGAGCAGCGGGTGGCCGATCGACAACATGTGCACGCGCAACTGGTGTGAACGGCCGGTGATCGGCGTCAGTTCGACGCGGCACCAATCGCCACAACGTTCCAGCACTCGCCAGAAGGTCAGCGCGTGTTTGCCGAATTCGTGATCAACCACATGGCGCGGCTTGGTCGGCGGATCGTAGCGCAGGGGCAGGTCAATGCTGCCGCTGTCCAGTTCCGGTTGTCCCCAGGCCAGGGCAGTGTAGGCCTTCTCTGTTTCACGGTCGTGAAACTGGCGTGACAGTTCGCGGTGAGTGTCGGCGTCACGCGCGAGCAGAATGATGCCGGAGGTTTCCCAGTCCAGGCGATGGACGATGCGCGCTTCCGGGTAGCCGTTTTCCTGCAGGCGGGTAATCAGGCAGTCCTTGTTGTCGTCGGCGCGACCGGGCACCGAGAGTAGCAACGTCGGTTTGTCGACCACCAGTACGGCGGCGTCCTGATGGATGATGCGGATGTTGGACAACGGCATTAAAACAGCCTCGTAACAAATGCCAACGGCGGCTCGGGACTGCTGATAACCCTGTAGGAGCTGCCGAAGGCTGCGATCTTTTGACGTTGAAAGATCAAAAGATCGCAGCCTTCGGCAGCTCCTACACGAGCATCAACAGCCCGAGCCGCCGTAGCGACTGCCGGATCGACTCAGCGATCGGGCAGGGTGATGTTGAGTTCCAGAATCGAGCAACTGCCCTGGCTTTCCAGTGCAACATGTACGTCGTCGTTGCCGATGTTGACGTACTTGCGGATCACGTCGACCAGTTCCTTCTGCAAGGCTGGCAAGTAATCCGGCGTGCTGCGCTGGCCGCGCTCATGCGCCACGATGATCTGTAGACGCTCTTTCGCTACCGAGGCGGTACTTGGCTTTTTGTTGGCACGAAAGAAGTCAAAAAGGTTCATTACCTACCTCCAAACAGGCGCTCGAAGAATCCCTTCTTCTCGACATCGAGGAAACGGTGGGCTTTTTCTTTGCCCAGCAAACGGTCGACGGTATCGCTGTAAGCCTGACCGGCATCGCTCTGGTCGTCGAGAATCACCGGTACGCCCTGGTTGGATGCCTTGAGCACCGCCTGGGATTCCGGGATCACGCCGAGCAGGGTTACCGAGAGGATTTCCTTGACGTCTTCAACGCCAAGCATCTCGCCCTTTTCCACACGCTCTGGGTGGTAGCGGGTGATCAGCAGGTGTTCCTTGATCGGGTCTTCGCCACGTTCGGCGCGACGCGATTTGCTCGCCAGCAGGCCGAGCATGCGGTCCGAATCTCGTACCGAGGACACTTCCGGGTTGGTCACGACGATCGCTTCATCAGCGAAGTACATGGCCAGGTGCGCGCCTTTTTCGATGCCCGCCGGGGAGTCGCAGACGACGAACTCGAATTGTTCCTTGAGCTCCATCAGGACTTTTTCCACGCCTTCGACAGTCAGCGCGTCTTTGTCGCGGGTCTGACTGGCGGCCAGTACGTAGAGGTTTTCCAGGCGCTTGTCTTTGATCAGCGCTTGTTGCAGGTTGGCTTCGCCGTTGACCACGTTGACGAAGTCATACACCACGCGGCGCTCGCAACCCATGATCAGGTCAAGGTTACGCAAGCCCACGTCGAAGTCGACGATCACTGTTTTGTGGCCGCGCAGAGCGAGGCCGGTACCGATAGCGGCGCTGGTGGTGGTCTTACCCACACCACCCTTGCCGGATGTAACCACGAGAATCTTGGCCAAGGTGTTTCACCCCTAAGGAAGAAGGACTTTTTAGCCCCTGAAAAACATCTCTTGAAAACTACTGCAGTCGGACAGCCTTGGCTGGAATTCGGCTTTTGGCCTTTTTCCTACTTCGTTTGAGCCGTTTTCGCTACGTTTTAGAGATGCTTGGAAAATGCGGCAGTATCCGTTAAAGCCGAATGATGTTCAACACGTCGCCCGACAGGCTGACCTGTACGCCCGAGCCCCACATTGGGTCGCGGCGCAAATCTTCGGAGACCTTGTAATGACCGGCGATGGAGATCAGTTCAGCGCTCAATTGCTGACAGAAAATCCGTGCCTTGGTGTCACCCTTCACGCCGGCCAGCGCCCGACCGCGCATCGGGCCGTATACATGGATGTTGCCATCGGCAAGAAGTTCCGCCCCCGGACTGACCGAGGACACCACGACCAAATCGCCACCCTGCGCATATATCTGTTGGCCACCACGTACTGGCGTGGTGATGACGCGGGTCTGTTTGACGGTCGGCTCAGGCGGTTTTTCCGGCTTCTTTTTGACTTCGGCCTCGGCCATTTCCAGCGGCCGCTCACGGGCACCGGACGGCGGCAGCACCGGGATGTCGATGGCGATGGCGGCGGCGATGTCTTCGATGCGGCTGGCGCGAATCGCCAGGGTGCGCAGGCCATGTTGACGGCACACGCGCATCAGGCCTGGCAGATCGACGGCGCCTTCGCTCGGCGGCAGCTTGTCCAGCGCCAGAACCAGCGGCGCGTTGCTGAAGAAATTCGGCGCCTGCGCGACTTTGGCGGCCAATTGCCGATCGAGGCTGTCGAGGTCGTTACGGGCCAGTTCCAGCACAGTAATGGCCAGCATGCTGCCCTTGAGCTGGAATACGGGATCTTGGTCTAACGGTTCGGTTTGGCTCATGTCGGCATACAACGGCTTGTCACTAAAAGTGCCGAGACTTATAACGAGAACGCCCGCAGGCCGCAAGCCGGGTCGAACGATGTAGAATGCGCGGCCACTGTATTTACGGAAGCTTTAATGGATCGCCCGCGTTTTCGAAAAGCATTTCTTGCTCCGCGCTTCTGGCCGCTCTGGTGCGGCCTGGGGCTTTTGTGGCTGATCGTGCAGCTGCCTTATCCGGCGTTGCTGACCATCGGTCGAGTTTTGGGTGCGTTGATGTATCGCTTCGCCGGCGACCGACGGCGCATCGCCAAGCGCAACCTGGAATTGTGCTTCCCGGAAAAATCCGCCGCCGAGCGCAAACGCCTGCTCAAGGAAAATTTTGCCTCCACCGGCATCGCCTTTTTCGAAATGGCGATGAGCTGGTGGTGGTCGCGTGAGCGTCTGGCCAAACTGGCCCACGTCGAAGGTCTGGAGCATTTGCAAAAAGCCCAGCGCGAAGGCAAAGGCGTGATTCTGATGGCGGTGCATTTCACCACCCTGGAAATCGGCGCAGCGTTGCTCGGTCAGCAGCACACCATCGACGGCATGTACCGCGAGCACAAAAATCCGTTGTTCGACTTCATCCAGCGTCAGGGCCGTGAGCGGCACAACCTCGATTCGCTGGCGGTGGAGCGCGACGACGTGCGCGGCATGCTCAAGCTGCTGCGTTCCGGTCGGGCGATCTGGTACGCGCCGGATCAGGACTACGGCGCCAAGCAGAGCATCTTCGTGCCGCTGTTCGGCATTCAGGCCGCAACCGTGACCGCGACCACCAAGTTTGCCCGCCTGGGTAAAGCGCTGGTGGTGCCATTCACGCAGGAGCGTCTGGCCGATGGCAGTGGTTATCGTCTGGTCGTGCATGCGCCGCTGGAAGACTTCCCGGGCGAAACCGAAGAAGCCGACTGCATCCGTATCAACCAATGGGTTGAAGGCGTGTTGCGCGATTGCCCGGAGCAATACTTGTGGGCGCATCGTCGCTTCAAGAGCCGGCCACCGGGCGAGCCGAAGTTGTACGCCAAACGCCGCTGAAAAAATAACTGACAAGCACCATGGAGCGTTGCGATGAGCCCAGCTGAACCGGTCACAGGTTTGATTCTTTCCGGCGGCGGGGCTCGGGCGGCGTATCAGGTGGGGGTGCTGGCGGCGATTGCCGAACTGTTGCCATTGGGCGCGGACAATCCGTTTCCGGTGATCGTCGGCACCTCGGCCGGGGCGATCAACGCGGTCAGCCTCGCCAGCGGCGCCACCGATTTTCGTGCCGCCATCGAACGCCTCACCTTATTCTGGCAAGGCTTTCGCAGCCATCGCGTGCTGCGCAGTGACTGGCCCGGCGTCATCCGTCAGGCCAGCCGCTTCGTCAGTCACAGCTTGCTCGGCCTCGGTCGGCATCTGCCGGTGGCGCTGCTCAACAGTTCGCCGCTGCGCGAGCTGCTCAATGAAAAACTGCACATGCCCGGCATTGCCGAATCCATCGCGCGCAAGCAATTGCACGCGGTGGCGGTGACCGCGTTCGGCTACGAATCGGGGCAGGCGGTGACGTTCTACCAGGGCGGCGGCAAGATTGATTCGTGGCTGCGGCATCGGCGCATTGGGGTGCCGACGCAATTGTCGGTCGACTATCTATTGGCCAGCTCGGCGATTCCGCTGTTGTTCGCGCCAGTGAAGATCGGTGATGAATATTTCGGTGACGGCGCGGTGCGGCAATCGGCGCCGATCAGTCCGGCGTTGCACTTGGGCGCCAGTCGCGTGCTGGTGGTCGGCGTCAGCGGCAACCCGCGCGGCGTTGATCCGCAGCAGCCGCTGGAGCGCACTTACACGGGGCAGCAGCCGACACTCGCGCAGATCGGCGGGCACATGCTCAACAGCACGTTCATTGACAGTCTGGAGAGTGACATCGAGTTGCTGCAGCGTCTCAACCAGTTCAGCCATCTGATGCCCGCCGGCACGCCGACGCGCGAGTTAGGGGTGGCGCCGGTGGAGGTGTTGGTGATTTCGCCAAGCCAGCCGATCGATGAGATCGCGGCGCGGCATCGTCAGGAATTGCCGGCGGCGTTGCGCTTGTTTTTGCGTGGGCCGGGGGCGACCAAGACGAGTGGGGCGGGGGTGCTGAGTTATTTGCTGTTCGAGGCGGGGTATTGCAGCGAGTTGATTGATCTGGGACGGCGCGATGCGTTGGCCAAGCGCGAGGAGTTGTGCCGGTTTTTGGGATTGCCATTTTAAAGCAAAAGATCGCAGCCTGCGGCAGCTCCGACATTGGAATGCGCTATCCCTGTAGGAGCTGGCGAAGCCTGCGATCTTTTGATTTTTATCAGAAGTGGAACTTCACCAGGAAGCTGGTCACGCTCTGATTGGTCTTGAACGCACCGGTGTCGTCGATCCCGTACTTGTCTTTCCAGTAGTCGTATTCAACACCGACATACAACTGCTTCTCGCCAAAGCTCAGCGCTTTGCCCAAGTCATATTTGACTTGTGGGTTGAAGTGCAGGTTGGCGTGGTAATCGCCCTTGGAGTTGGAGTCGTTGTCAGTCACCCAGTCCATGTAGCCGTCGATCAGGATGTCCGACTTGCCGACCGGGATGGTGTAGGACCAGACCGGGGTGATCTGCCAGACGTTGTCACCGGCACGCGAGCCTTCGGTGTGACGCTGATAGAAGTTCAACTGGAAGTAGTCGAAGCCCGGAATGGCCAGGTCGAAACCCGGACCGATCAGGTAAGACTCGGTGTCACCCTCACCGAACTCGTAGGTCATCGCCAACAGGACGTCTTTGATCGGGCCGAACTCGATCTTCTGGTCGAGCACCTTGCCCAGCGAGATGCGCGGGCTGAACTCGCCGTAGTAGGTGTTCGGACCGTTGCTGAAGTCCTTGCCACCGTTGTAGAAGATCTTGTCGAAGAAGAAGAAGTTGTCGCCGTACGTCCACGCATCGGCGTGTTCGAAGGTGACGGTCTGCTGGATGCGCGGGTTGACCTGGAAGTCCTTGCCATACAGATAGGTCAGGCTGTTGTTCTGCCACTGCAGCAGACCATCGGCCATGGCCTGGCCGCCGGCCAACATCGATCCCGCGAGCATCAGGCTGGTGCACATACGTTTCATTCGGTTGCTCCCAAAGTAGGTGTTCCACGTTTATTTTTTTAAGATCGGCGCTCTGGTGTGGCGCCTTTTTTCGTTGCTGCAAAAGTCATCCGATTGGTCAGCTTTCATGCTGTTAGCAAGAGCTGGGCCAAGGCTTTTCGAAAAGCAAAAAAACGCCCGTCGGCTGCTGAAAAACAGTCGATTGAGCGTGTTTTCGGGATGCCTCGGTACTGGCCGGGGCCGGGATAAGTTGGCCCGTCGGTCAGGAATTAAATCCGGGCTTTTTTTTAGACCGAATTCAAGAGGCCGCGGAGAATACTGACTCCTCGGCCAGCTCTCAAGTGCCCCGCAACAGAGCACCGACGACAGGTATGGAGCACGGTTGCGGGCCATCTTAAAAGTGCACCTTCACCAGCAGGCTGGCGGTGTTCTGATTGGTGTCGAAATTGTGTGTGTTTTCGACGCCGTATTTGTTCTTCCAGTAGCTGTATTCGGTGCCGACGTACAGCTGCTTCTGACTCCAGCCGAGGGCTTTGCCGAGGTCATATTTGATCTGCGGATTGATGTGCAGGTTGGCGTGATAGGTGCCGCGCGAGTTCTCGTCGTTGTCGACCACCCAGTCCAGATATCCGTCGATCAGCACATCGGAATTGCCCAGGGGAAAGCTGTAGGACCAGCCCGGCGTGATCTGCCAGACACCGTCGCCGGGGCGCGGGCCTTCGGTCTGGCGGCGGAAGATATTGAGGGTCACGTAGTTGAAGCCGGGCACCTTGATGTCGAAGCCGGGGCCGATCAGATAGGCCTCGCTGTCGCCTTCGCCATACTCGTAAGTCATGGCGAGCAGCACGTCTTTGATCGGGCCGAACTCAAGCTTCTGGTCGAAGATCTTGCCGAAGGAAAAGCGTGGGGTGAATTCACCGTAGAAGGCGTGGGGGCCTTTGTTCGCATCTTCTTTGCCGTTGTAGAAGATCTTGTCGACGAACAGGAAGTTGTCGCCGTATTTCCATTTGTCGGCGTGCTCGAACGTGACCGTCTGTTGGATCGACGGGTTGATCGCGAAGTTCTTGCCATACAGGTAGCTGAGGCTGTTGGTCTGCCACAGCAGTAAATCGCCGGCCATGGCTTGACTCGCGGCCAGCAGGCCGCCACTCAACAACACGTTGGTTTGCGTGCGAATCATCTGTTGCTCCCTCTTGTTTTTATTGTTTGAGGCGCAGAGCTATTTGCCCTTGAAGGAGTGAGCCTGCTCGCGATAGCGGTATGACATTCAACACATCAGTTGACTGAAAAAACGCTATCGCGAGCAGGCTCACTCCTACAGGGGGGTACATCGGTGTTGCTTTAGTGCTGGTGTGCGTGGCAGTCGTTGATCGCCGCGCGCTCTTTGCCGCCGAGAATGTTGAACAGCAGGTTCAGCGTCAGCGCGCTGAGCGTTGCCATGGCGATGCCGCTGTGGGTAATAGGGCTCATCCACAGCGGCAGGTGCGCGAAGAACTCAGGGCGCACCACCGGGATCAGGCCCATGCCGATGCTCACCGCGACCAGCAACTGGTTGCGCCGGTCACCGATGTCGGCTTCCTGCAGAATCTTGATCCCGGTCGCGGCGACCATGCCGAACATCGCAATCGCGGCGCCGCCGAGTACTGCCGGTGGAATCGATGCCACCAGGAACGCGGCTTTCGGCAGCAGGCTCAGGACGATCAGCAAGCCACCGGCAACGATGGTCACCGAACGGCAGCGCACGCCGGTCATCTGCACCAGGCCGATGTTCTGTGCGAACGAGGAGTGGGTGAAGGTGTTGAAGAACCCGGCGACAAACGAGGCGCCGGCATCACACAACAAGCCGCGACGCAGCATGCGCGGGCAGACTTCCTGGCCGGTGATCTTGCCCAGCGCGAGGAACATCCCGGTGGACTCGACGAAGATGATCACCACTACCAGACACATCGACAGAATCGGCGCGAGTTCGAATTTCGGCATGCCGAAATGCAGCGGGGTGACGAACTGAATCCATGGCGCGTTGGCCATGCCGCTGAGGTCGACCATGCCGATCGCGCCGCACAGGATGTAGCCGAAGCACATGCCGATCAGTACGGAAATGTTCACCCAGAAACCGCGCATGAAGCGGTGGACCAGCAGAATAGTGCCCAACACCAGTGCGGCGATGGCCAGATAAATCGGTGAACCGAATTGCGTAGCGCCAGCACCGCCGCCGGCCCAATTCACGGCCACGGGGAACAGCGACAAACCGATCGAGGTGATGACCGTGCCGGTCACCAGAGGCGGGAAGAAGCGTACGACCTTGGACATGAACGGCGCGATGATCATGCCGAAGAAACCGGCGGCGATCGTTGCGCCGAAGATGCCTTGCAGGCCGATACCGGGCATGCCGGCCATGGCGACCATGCTGCCGACAGCGGCAAAACTGGCGCCCATCATCACCGGCATGCGAATGCCCATCGGGCCGATGCCCATGGACTGGACGATGGTGGCGACACCGGCGACCAGCAGGTCGGCGTTGATCAGGAAGGCAATTTCTTCACGACTCAGGCCAGCGGCCTGTCCAATGATCAGCGGCACCGCGATGGCACCACCGTACATCAGCAGAACATGTTGCAAACCGACCAGGATCAGTTGCAAAAGGGGCAATCGCTGAATGGCGGGTGCGTCGGGGATGCGCGCTTTGGACAGCTCGGACATGCAACACCTCGGATCTTTTTATTCTTGTGATTAACAGCTGCCGGGTTGCTCACAGCTGTTTCTTTGCATCAGGTAAAACCGCGTTGCGGCCAATCGCTGGCAAGCCAGCTCCCACACAGGCAGTGCAAAACCCTGTGGGAGCTGGCTTGCCAGCGATGCTTTTACTGCTTAGTTGGTCTGTGCTCCCTGGGCGATCCATGCACCGATCAGGTCACGTTCCTGCTGGGTCATCTGAGTGATGTTGCCCAGTGGCATGATCTGCGTGGTGATGGCTTGCGCCTGGATGCGCGCCGCGTTCTGACGGATCTGCTCAGGAGTGTCAAACATCACACCCGCTGGCGCTGCGCTGAACAACGGGCTGGTTGGTTTGGCCGAATGGCAAACCGCGCAACGTTCCTGGATCACTGTGTGCACTTTGTCGAAACCCGGGCCAGCATTCGACGCCTGCGCCGGTGCTGCTGCAGGTTCGGCAGGGGCTGCCGGTGCCGCTTCAGCCGGTTTCAAGCCGCCACCCAGTGCCGTTTCCGGCAGCGGTTGGTACTCGATTTTTGCTGGAGCCTTGGCCACTTCCGGAGCGGTCGACATTGGTGCAGGACCGGTGACGTAGGCCAGGGTGATCATGCCCACCGCTGCAACCGGCAGCGTCCAGGCAAACTTGTGGCTGTCGTGACGGGTGTTGAAGTAGTGACGCACCAACACGGCCAACACCGCGATCCCGGCCAGGATCAACCAGTTGTACTGGCTGCCATAGGTGCTCGGGAAGTGGTTGCTGATCATGATGAACAGCACCGGCAGGGTGAAGTAGTTGTTGTGACGTGAGCGCAGCAGGCCTTTGGCCGGCAGTGCCGGATCCGGCGTGCGGTTCTCGGCAATCGCCGCCACCAGTGCCCGTTGCGCCGGCATGATGATGCGGAACACGTTGCCGACCATGATGGTGCCGATGATCGCGCCGACGTGCAGGTACGCACCACGACCGCTGAACACTTTGCTGAAGCCATACGCCGCGCCGATGATCAGCACGAACAGAATGAAGCCGAGCAGAGCAGGGCGTTTGCCCAAGGCCGAGTCGCACAGGAAGGAGTAGATGAACCAGCCGAGGAACAGCGAGCCGATACCGATGGCCACGCCTTCAGGGCCGCTCAGTGTGCTGCCCGGAGCCAGCAGGTAGAGCGTCGGGTTGGAGTAGAACACCACGCACAGCAGCGCGATCCCCGACATCCAGGTGAAGTAGGCTTCCCATTTGAACCAGTGCAGGTTCTCCGGCATCGACGGCGGGGCCAGTTTGTATTTTTCCAGGTGATAGATACCGCCACCGTGGATCGCCCACAGGTCACCGGCCAGACCGGTTTTCGGGTTGACGCGGTTGAGGTTGTTCTCCAGCCAGACGAAGTAGAACGACGCGCCAATCCAGGCCACGCCAGTAATCATGTGAACCCAGCGCACGCTCAGGTTCAGCCATTCCAACAGATGTGCTTCCACAGTCTTTACCTCTCGCCTGTCACTCTTGTTGTCGAGTGATCAGACCTTCTCTTATTGGTGGGGGGCGAGGATCAAACGCTCATCCTCTTTGAAAAAATGCTCATCGCAGTTATTGCCTGTGCCACTGCGATCAACCACCAGGAAGTCATCCCGCTTTTCGATCGTCAGCACCGGATGGTGCCAAACGCCGCGATGGTAATTAATGCCCTGCCTGCCGTTGGTGACGAAGGCGCGGACCAAGCCTGATACAGGTTCATCGCCAATTGGCGCGACCACGATCAGAAAGGGGTTGCCGAGCAGCGGTATGAAAGCCTGGCTGCCCAGCGGATGGCGTTCCAGCATGCAAACGGTCAGCGGCATGTCCTGCGCGTCGGCGCGGAAGATGCTGATGATCGCGTTGTCCTCAGGCTGAGCGGTTTCGACCGTCGCCAGTTTATGGAAGCGCATGGTCGAACCGTTGTTGATCATGAAGTGATCGCTGCCGTCGGTTTCGATGACGTCACCGAAAGGGGCGAAGGCTTCTTTGCTCAGCGGTTCAATCGTTAGTGTGCGCATGCTGTTCTTCTTATCCGAATTCTGTGTTGTTAGAACTATCGCCATCGCGGGCAAGCCCGCTCCCACAGTGGACTGTGGCGTTCACAAAACCTGTGGGAGCTGGCTTGCCAGCGATTGGGTTCAAACCTATTTAGCGACCTTGCCGAGAACGCGCAGGCGGCTTACACCACCGTCCGGGAACACGTTCAGGCGGATGTGGGTGATCGGGCCCAGTGCTTTGATCTGCTCGACGAAGGTGTGCTCGGCGTGCATTTCCAGCTTCTGGCTTGGCAGCAGATCGCGCCAGAACAGCGACTGGGTTTCGATCTGGCTGTCAGTACCACCTTTCACGAACGCGCCCTGGATCGAGCAAGTGTCCGGGTAGTTGCCTTTGAAGTGCAGGGTGTCGACGACGATCTTCTCGATCTCGCCCGGGTGACCCAGCGCGACGATGACCCAGTCATTGCCCGGCGTACGACGACGTGCAGTTTCCCAGCCGTCGCCCATGTTGATGCCACGGCCCGGGTTGAGGATGTTGCTCATGCGGCCGAAGTGTTCGTCGGAGCAGGCGAGGGCGCGGCCACCGTTCAGGGCTGCTGCCAGATCGACTTGCTCGTTATCGCCAACGGCCGACCAGTCGCGATGCGGCACACCGTACACGCGCAGACGGGCAACACCGCCGTCCGGGTAGATGTTGAAGCGCAGGTGGCTGAACGCCTGGTCGTTGCTGATTTCGTGGTAGTGGTGGCGGTTGCCCTGCAGCTCGACGGCCGACAGCACTTCAGTCCACTGGGTGTTTTCGTCAGGCTCGCCCGAGGCCAGGAAGCACGCTTCCAGAGAGGCCGATGGCGGGAAGTTGCCGGTGAAGAATGAAGTGTCGATGTCCACGCCTTTGATCGAGCCCGGTACGCCCAGACGGATCACTGCGCTGTCGAAGCCTTCGAAGCGCTTGCGGCGCGATTCCCAGCCGTCCATCCACTTGCCGTTGTCATCGAACACGCCCTCCTTCCATACGGCCGGGGTCGGTTGGAACAGACGATTGGCGTCTGCGAACCAGTCATCGGTGACCGAGATGATTTTGGTGCCCAGACGGGCATCGGCCAGGTTGACGAATTTTTCGAAAGGTACGGCGTAAGCTTTCATTCTTCTTGTCTGCCTTTAAATAAGTGGCTGGGGATGCTTGCGAGGCCCTGGGCATTCTCCGCGTCTGACATGCTCGGGCCAGGCTTGCTAAAGAGTCAGTAAACGGAACAGGGCGATCTTGTTGATCTCCGCCAGCGCGCATTTGAATTCGGTGTCTTGCGAATTGTGAATGCGCGTTTCGAACGCCGCGAGGATCTGATGCCGGTTGCTGCCTTTTACCGCCATGATGAAGGGAAACTTGAACTTGGCTTTGTAGGCGTCGTTCAGCTCGGTGAAGCGCTGGAACTCTTCGGCCGTGCATTGGTGAATACCGGCGCCAGCTTGTTCATTGGTGCTGGCTTCGGTCAGTTGGCCCTGGACGGCAGCTTTGCCGGCCAGGTCCGGGTGAGCGTTGATCAGTGCCAGTTGACTGGCGTGATCGGCGCTCAACAGGATGTCGCTCATGCGCTGGTGCAGGGTTTCGATCTCGTCGATCGAAGCGTCCACACCCAGGTCGTAAGCCTTCTCGGCCACCCATGGCGAATGTTCGTAGATGTCGGCGAAAGCTTTGACGAAAGCGTCGCGGCTCAGGGTCGACGGTTGCAGGGTTTGAAAGCGGCTCATTTGGCGGCCCCTTGGTACGGCTGGGTTTCGTGCCAGTGACGCGCGATGTCGACGCGACGGCTGAACCACACCTGTTCATGACTTTTGGCGTATTCGATAAAGCGTTTGAGCGAGGCGATGCGACCCGGACGGCCGATCAAGCGGCAGTGCAGACCGATCGAGAGCATTTTCGGTGCTTCAGCGCCTTCGGCGTAGAGCACGTCGAACGCGTCTTTGAGGTATTCGAAAAAGTCGTCACCCTTGTTGAAACCCTGCACTTGCGTGAAGCGCATGTCGTTGGTGTCGAGGGTGTACGGGATCACCAGATGCGGCTTGCCGGTCGGGTTGTTCGGTTCCCAGTAGGGCAGGTCATCGTCGTAGGTGTCGCAGTCGTAGAGGAAACCACCTTCTTCCATGACCAGGCGACGGGTGTTCGGGCCAGTGCGGCCGGTGTACCAGCCCAGTGGGCGCTCGCCGGTGATTTCGGTGAGGATGCGGATCGCTTCGAGCATGTGCTCGCGTTCCTGCGCTTCGTCCATGTACTGGTAGTCGATCCAGCGATAGCCGTGGCTGCAGATTTCGTGGCCGGCATCGACCATCGCGCGGATCACGTCCGGGTGGCGCTGGGCGGCCATGGCGACAGCGAAGATGGTCAGCGGAATGTCGAATTCCTTGAACAGTTTCAGGATCCGCCAGACGCCGGCACGGCTGCCATACTCGTAAAGCGATTCCATGCTCATGTTGCGCGCGCCTTGCAGCGGCTGAGCAGCAACCATTTCAGACAGGAACGCTTCGGATTCTTTGTCGCCGTGCAGAATGTTGCGCTCGCCGCCTTCTTCGTAATTGAGTACGAAGGACAGGGCGATGCGGGCATTGCCCGGCCAGTGTGGGTGAGGAGGGTTACTGCCGTAACCGATCAGGTCGCGTGGGTAGTCAGCGCTCACTGCAGTCTTCCTTCTTATTCGTTGACAGATGTGTGTGGCGGCCTGGCAGGCTGGCGTCACAGCGATGGGCTGATTGTATACAACTTTAATCGCAATTTGTAAGCCTGAATTTTCGCATTTTTCACCGACTGTCATCTTTTGCTGTTAATGGCTTGAGCCTGCAAGAAACCTGCCTGACCAGTCAGCTAATGGATAGGAGGTTCAATGAATAGGCGTATGGCTGGCCAATCGGCAGGAAAGCCCCGAATGGCGGGGGTGGTGTGAAAAATGTCGTTTTTATTGTGTACAATTTTTTTGAAAAGTGTCTTAATTAGTCGCTCGCCGCAGCTTTTCGTGCTCCGAATCGGTGCGGTCTCCTTTTCAACTGACTTCGGGAGGCGCGAAGTCTGACTGCTCCACGCAGGCAGGCGCGCAGAATCAATGGGACGTTTGACAACACACGTTTTGGACGCTGCACACGGTTGCCCGGGCAGTTCGATCAAGGTCGAGCTGTACCGCGTTGAAGGTTCGCAACTGGAATTGGTCGCCAGTGCCGTAACCAACAGCGATGGCCGGGTCGATGCACCGCTGCTGCAAGGCGATGATTATCGTACCGGCGTTTATCAGGTTCAGTTTCACGCGGGCGATTACTACCGCGCCCGTGGTGTTCAGTTGCCGGAACCGGCATTCCTGGACGTGGTTGTACTGCGCTTCGGCATCTCTGCCGAACAGGATCATTACCATGTTCCGTTGCTGATTTCGCCGTACAGCTATTCCACGTACCGGGGCAGCTGACCCCAAGCAGCTGCCCCCACCGGGAAGCGACTGCGCATATAGCTTCTTTGGTCTTTCGCCCGCCCACACTGCGGGCTTTTTTTTGCCTGTCTTAAAGTCAAAAGATCGCAGCCTGCGGCAGCTCCTACAGATTGAAGTGCAATCCCATGTAGGAGCTGCCGCAGGCTGCGATCTTTTGCTCTTTAACGGCTCAACAGGGATGCAGCGCCAGCACCACTGAACAATCCGGCACTGATTCGGTTGAACCAACTCTGACCTTTACCGCTGCGCAAATACCGCGCCGCGCCATGCGCACCCAGCCCATAAGCCAGTTTGCAGCTCAGATCGAGCACCACCCACGTCGCAATCATGATCAGCAACTGCGGCAAAAACGGCTGCTGCGCGCTCAGAAACTGCGGCAGAAATGCGGCGAAAAACAGAATGTCCTTCGGATTGCTCGCGCCCAGCACAAACGCACGCCCGAACAAGGTGCGAAAGCGCGGAGTCGGTGCCGCCTGAGGCACTTCTGCACCCACTGACGGCTGACGCGATTGCTGCCAGCTCTGCCAGGCGAGGTAGAACAAATACAGCGCACCGACGATTTTCAGCGCACTGAACAACTGCTCCGACGCCAACAGCAGGGCGCCGAGCCCCAAAGCCGACGCACTGAGCAAACAGATCGAGGCAATCACGCCACCCAAAAATGCCGGGTAAGAACGGCGCAGACCGTAATTCAGACTGTTGCTGATCATCAGCAATGACAGCGGCCCCGGAATCAGGATCACCACCAACGCAGCGCCGCTGAACAGCAGCCAGGTTTCCAGACTCATCACTTTCCTCCTTTTTTGTTGTATTGAAAAATGCACAAAAGCCCCACCCGTGAGGGTGAGGCCGTTTTGAAGCCTGAACCGCGTAGCGCTTACAGGAAGATGAACTTGGCGATGAAGATCGCGCAGAGCACCCACAGGCTCACGGAAATTTCCTTGTACTTGCCGGTACCGGCCTTCAGCGCCACATAGGTGATGAAGCCCAGCGCGATACCGTCGGCGACCGAAAAGGTCAGCGGCATCATGATGGCGGTGACGATTGCCGGAATGGCATCAGTGGCTTCGTCCCACTCGATGTGGGCCATGCCGCCCATCATCAGCATCGCTACATAGATCAGTGCACCGGCGGTGGCGTAAGCGGGAATCATGCCGGCCAGCGGTGCGAAAAACATTGCCGCTATAAATAGCACACCTACGGTGACTGCGGTAAGACCAGTCCGACCACCAGCGGCCACGCCGGCAGCACTTTCTACGTAGCTTGTTACTGGAGGAACACCGACCACGGCGCCGAAAACACTGGAGGCACTGTCGGCTTTCATCGCGCGGGAGAGGTTTTCGATACGGCCGTCAGCGTTGACCAGATTGGCGCGTTGGGCGACGCCCATCAGGGTGCCGGCGGTGTCGAACATGTGTACGAAGAGGAAGGCCAACACCACGCTGATCATGCTGACGTTGAATACGCCGGCCACGTTCATCGCCATGAAGGTCGGCGCCAGGCTCGGCGGCGTCGACATGATCCCTTCGTAATGCACGATGCCCAGGCCCCAACCGGCCAGGGTCACGGTGATGATGCTGATGAGGATTGCGCCGAAGATTTTGTGGTAGCTGAGGATCGCAATCATCAGGAAGCAGATGGCGGCGAGCAGCGGGCCGGGCTCACGCAGGGAGCCAAGCTTGATCAGCGTCGCCGGGCTGTCGACAACAATGCCGGCGGTTTTCAGGCCGATCAGACCGAGGAACAGACCGACACCGGCACCCATCGCAAAGCGCAGGCTGACCGGAATACTGTTGAGCAGCCACTCACGAATCCGCGAGAAGGTCAGGATCATGAACAACACACCGGAGACAAACACCGCACCCAGCGCGGTTTCCCAGTTGTAGCCCATGGTGCCGACCACGGTGTAAGTGAAGAACGCGTTGAGGCCCATGCCTGGCGCCAGGCCGACTGGCCAGTTGGCGTACAGGCCCATCAACAGGCAGCCCAGTGCGGCGGCGATACAGGTGGCGACGAACGCCGCACCGTGGTCAATCCCGGCATCGGCCATGATGTTCGGGTTGACGAAGATGATGTAAGCCATGGTGATAAAGGTTGTCAGACCGGCAATCAGCTCGGTCTTCACCGTGGTGCCATGCAAGCTGAGTTTAAACAAGCGCTCCAGCAGGCCAGTGCGTAATGGCGGCGAGAGATCCAGCGTCGATGCTTCGGATTTGCGGCTTTCCACAGCGAGTACTCCTCAAGAGTTTTATTGTTATTTCCAGGGCCGGACCCATGAGGGGTGGCAGCGGCCCTTTGAGGCACTTGCGAATTTGTTGACCATGCGGTCAGGAACTCGCACGCTGTGGATTATGCTTTTGTGTACAAATAAAGCAAATATTGTTTTTGGTTTTGTTTACGAAAGTTCCGTCGTTAGTGATATATCGCCCTTGAGGGCCCCATCGCTGGCAAGCCAGCTCCCACATTGATCTGTGGCGTACACAAAACATGTGGGAGCTGGCTTGCCAGCGATGAGGCCCGAACAGTCAATCGAGAACTGCCTGACTGTTCCCCAGCGCCAGATTCACCGCCAACCAGCCATTCACCGCCGCCTCCCCAGCCTCGGCAAATACCCGCTCCAGCAACTTCACCTGTTCACGCCGCAACGCCTGCTCAAACTTTGCGCCTTCGGCCGTCAACGCCAGCAGCCGCTTTCGCTTGTCCGTCTCCGAGGCCACGCTGTCCACCAGGTGCATTTCCTGCAACTGCCGCAACGGCATGTTCAGCGCCTGTTTACTCACGCCGAGCAATCCCAGCAATTCCTTCACATTCAAATTCGGGTACCGCGCGATGAAAAACACAATGCGCTGATGCACCCGCGACAACCCGCGGCGCTCGAGCATTTCGTCAGCCTTGGCGGTGAAGGCCTGATAGCCGAAGAAAAACGCTTCCATCGCCTGTTGTTGGCTTGCAGGGTTTTTAAGGTCAAGCATGTTGACGTACTCGCTCAAGCTGTCGTAATTTCAGTCAATCAGTTTGACTTATTTTTCGTCCGCCTCGCTACCGGTGACCCCCATGGCTTTTTCCGAACGTGTCTCGCGCCTTAAAAGTTCTTTGATCCGTGAAATCCTCGCCGCTGCCCAGCGCCCCGAGGTGATGTCGTTTGCCGGCGGCTTGCCGGCCGAAGCCATGCTGCCGAAAGTCGAATGGGCCGACATGCCGCTGGCGCTCGGTCAATACGGCATGAGCGAAGGCGAGCCGGCGTTGCGCGAAGCGTTGGCGGCGGAGGCGAGGGCGCTTGGCCTGCAATGCGAGGCGAGTCAGGTATTGGTGGTCAGCGGCTCCCAGCAAACCCTCGATCTGGCGGCCAAGCTGTACATCGACAAGGGCACGGAAATCCTGCTCGAAGCGCCGACCTATCTTGCTGCGTTGCAAATCTTCCAGCTGTTCGGCGCCGACTGCCTGACCGTGCCGCAAGAGTCCGATGGCCCGAACCTGGCGCAACTGCGCAGTCGTCTCGAACAACATCGTCCGGCGTTCATCTACCTGATCCCGACGTTCCAGAACCCGTCCGCCGTGCGTTACAGCGAAGCCAAGCGCGCAGCGGTCGCAGCGCTGCTCGACGAGTTCGGCGTGACCCTGATCGAAGACGAGCCTTACCGTGAGCTGACCTTCGACGGCGGCAGTGCCAAACCGATTGCCGGACGTTTGCAGAAGGCGAGTTGGATCTACACCGGCACCGTGTCGAAAACCTTGCTGCCGGGTTTGCGCGTGGGCTACCTGATCGCCAGCCCCGATCTGTTCCCGCACCTGCTCAAGCTCAAACAATCAGCGGACTTGCACACCAATCGCATTGGTCAGTGGCAGGCGCTGCAATGGATTGGCACTGAGAAATATAAGCAGCATTTGAGTGAATTGCGTGGGTTCTACCGTCAGCGGCGCGATGCGTTTCAGGCAGCGCTGGAAACGCACTTTGCGGACCTGGCCGACTGGAACATGCCGCAGGGCGGGCTGTTTTTCTGGCTGACGTTGAAGCAGCCGCTGGATACGCGAACGTTGCTCAATGAGGCGCTGGCCAATGACGTGGCGTTTATGCCGGGGGAGCCGTTCTTCCCGGAGCCGGAGAAACATCATGGGCATTTGCGTTTGAATTTCAGCCATATCGATCCGGCGCGGCTGGATGAAGGGCTGAAGCGATTGGCGGCGGTGGTGCGCCAGGCGCAGTTGGATAAAGCGGCGTGAAAAAATAAACCGGCTCATGGGCCGGTTTATTTTTGTCTGAGATTTGCTGTGTCTGTGCGGGCCTCTTCGCTGGCAAGCCAGCTCCCACAGTGATCTGTGGCGTTCACAAAACCTGTGGGAGCTGGCTTGCCAGCGATGAGGCCATCAGCATCACCACAGAATCATCAGACCGCCGCGAAGCGCTTATCCAGATAATCAATAATCACCTTCGACTCATACATCCAGGTCGTCTGTCCATTCTCTTCAATGCGCAAGCAAGGCACCTTGATCCGGCCACCCTGTTCCAGCAGTGCCTGACGATCCTGCTCGTTATTCTTCGCATCCTTCAGCGCCACCGGCACATTCAGGCGACGCAAAGTACGGCGGGTTTTCACACAGAACGGGCAGGCGTGGAACTGATACAACGTCAGATCCTTGGCCGCCGTATCCACCTGAGCCTGCGCAGCAGCGGGGCGTTTTTTCTTGCCCGGACGGGTGATGAAGTCGATGAAGATAACCAGTTGGCCGAGGCCGACACGAAGCGCTTTGACGAACACGTTGAAAGCCTCACGGTGCAAATAAAGAAAGGCGCGCAGCTTACCCGATTTTTCACGGGCGAAAAAAAACCGGCGATGAATGCCGGTTTTCTTCGTGCTGCGCGTTACTTGATCAGGCTGAGAAACTCACTGCGGGTGGCAGCGTTTTCGCGGAACTCACCGAGCATCACCGAAGTGATCATCGACGAATTCTGCTTCTCGACTCCGCGCATCATCATGCACATGTGCTTGGCCTCGATCACCACGGCCACGCCCAGCGCGCCGGTCACCTGCTGGACCGCATCGGCGATCTGGCGGCTGAGGTTTTCCTGGATCTGCAGACGGCGGGCGTACATGTCGACGATCCGCGCGACCTTCGACAGGCCCAGCACTTTGCCGCTCGGGATGTACGCAACGTGCGCCTTGCCGATGAACGGCAGCAGGTGGTGTTCGCACAGCGAGTACAGCTCGATGTCCTTGACCAGCACCATTTCGCTGTTGTCGGAGCTGAACAGGGCACCGTTGGTGACCTCTTCGAGCGTCTGTTCATAACCGCGGCAGAGGTACTGCATGGCTTTGGCGGCACGCTTCGGCGTGTCGAGCAGGCCCTCGCGGGAGACGTCCTCGCCCAGTTGGCCGAGGATCGCGGTGTAGTTCTGTTCCAGTGTCACAGGGGCTGATTCCATAAGGGTTTCAGAGGGGTACTGTTTCTGTCTGTACCAATTTTGTGCCAATCAAGCTGTATCCGAGCTTGCCGAGTTCATCCCAGTCGGTGCTGGAATTGATCCGTCGGGCATAAGTCGATAGCAACATCTGAACGCTATGACCGAGCTGAGTGGCAATAAACGCAGGGTTCATACCCGCCATGAAGCACATGGTAGCGTATGTGTGTCGGCAGTTGTATGGCCGGCGGGCGCGAATCCCCAATTCGATCAGTGCGGCCTGGAAGAGTTGGTCCGCCAGTTCGAATGGGCGCTCAGTTCGCGACAGGTGTTTGAATGGCAGAAAATAACCTGCCCCGAAACGCTCACCGCCATGCAGCGCGCCAGAGTAGATCGCTCACGTCAGCGATTTTATCGAGTAAAATCCTGAACCGTCATTTTTGCTATGGCAGCACTTGCCATTCTCGCTGCTTCTAATGACCCGTAAAGGTGTCACTGACGCAACGGCCACACCCTGTAAAGAAGCCAGAGAGCTGCTGCGTGTCGAGGCTGAGCCTTGGCGTTCACAGGCAAAAAATGCTGGGTAAAGATTCATTTAAAACAACGGCCCGAAAGGGCCTTTTGCATGACCAGGATGCGATTTTCGCGCCTACTAGCCAAAGGAAAATCATGAAAAGTTCAATCAATGATATGGCATTTACTGAGCGTCGCCGCGTGCCTGTGAGAGCTCTGGCAGGTGGCATTTTATTCTTGGTTATGGCGATCCAGGGATTCCGTATGGAGTCCAATGGTATCGCTGGGCTGCTGTTGGTGTGTTCGATATGGTACTTGGGCATGGCGTGGCTGAACCGCAACGCAGGTTCGCAAACGTTGATGATCCTCAAGGACAAAGGCATCTGGTTTTTCAATGCTGATGGGTTAGTCCCTTACACATCGATTGAAGCCACAGAGGTCGAGTCGTACAGCGGGATAGCTCAGATGCAGCTCAATACGGTACTTCATATCATTGCCGAAAAGGCTGACACCCTGCCGAACTTTAATGACAGCCGGTGGAAGATCTTTTTCAAGATGCCAAGTGCGCGTAAGGGCAAAGGCTTTCGCAAGCATCTTGTCGTGTTCAACTATGGTGGTCTGCGCGACGAAGACGGCAAAAACGTCGACTATGAGAACCTTGAAGAAGAACTAACGTATCGCATCGAGAAGGCTCATCAAGAGGAACACGAGCTGAGCAATTCAGTTTATGTGCCCTCATCGTCAGCCAACGATTCGCTGTCGCCTGTCACTCATTGAATCGCGCTTAACGCGGCAGGCGCTGGCAGTGGGTGCAAAGCCGACTGCCGAAAGCTGCCGTTCAGCTCCGTGATTCGAACATCTTGAGTAAAGAAAAAGCCCCGCATTTGATTACATGCGGGGCTTCAGTGGGGGCAGCGAAGGCGAATCTCATAGCTAACGGGATTATTCGTCGCGGCCTTCCATCATCGTGCGCTTGAGCATCACATAAACCGCGCCGGCACCGCCGTGTTTCGCTTGGCAAGAGCAGAAGCCCAGCACTTGCGCATGTTGGCGCAGCCAGGTGTTGACGTGGCTTTTGATCATCGGCCGTTTGCCGTCCAGACGCACGGCTTTGCCGTGGGTGACGCGCACGCAGCGGATTTCGAATTTTGTCGCCTCAGCGAGAAACGCCCAAAGGGTTTCGCGAGCCTTTTCGACACTCATGCCGTGCAGGTCGAGGCTGCCTTCAAACGGAATCTGGCCGACCTTGAGCTTGCGCATCTGACTTTCCTGCACGCCGTCGCGGGACCACATCAACTCGTCTTCCGGGCCGACGTCGATCACGAACTGATCGGACAGACCATCAACGGTGGTGGTTTCGGTGCGCACGGTGGCCGACTGGCGCAGCTTGGCAATCTGTGCGCGGTCAGTCTTGGGTTTGCCGGTATCGGCGCGATCGTGCTTGATCGGCTTGACGCCGCGCAGCTCGTTTTTGAACAGGGAAAAATCGTCGTCTTGCATGTCAGCCTCCGCGAAGGGCGGCCAGTTTACCCAAGTCGAAACAAAACGGCCCGGCAAAAAGCCAGGCCGGTGATTCAGTCGTGTTTTTTCATCAGGTGCGGGGACATGTTCAGCTCCCGCGATTGCCGTGCGCGCCGACGGCAGCGACGCCACAGCGCGACACCGAAATACACGAACAGCAAACCGACCGCCAGAATGATCGCCGAACCCATCGGTGTAGCGTTCAAATCACCGAGCGCCGGTGGGTGCCCGATCAGGCTGGCGGCGCCGGCCAATGCCAGCAGCACGCCGAACGTGGCCAGAATGGCCGCGATCGCCGCGCCGAAGCGAAAACGCCAGTTGCTTTGGCCTTTGGGCCGCAAGCGGCGTGCGTCAAATCCATCGGATAACTTCATTCCGACCTTCCTCAATGGGTATCGGCCCTTCGACCGGGAGTTGACCGGGTTGTTCCTGAGGCTATGGCATTTGCGGCAAATGAGAGGGTTTTGCGGATGAGCGGCGCGGTGAGCCGCTCATCAGAGCGGATCAGATCAAGTCTTGCGTCAAGGCGAGGGTGGCGAAGTTGTCGGCCATGATCGCCATTTCGGCTTCCTGCACAACTGCGGCGCTGAGCACGCGGCCCTTGAACGGCAGGTCGCGAGTAGCGCAGGCGTCTTCCACCAGGGTGCAGCGGAAACCCAGGTTCTTCGCCGCGCGCACGGTGGTGCTGACGCTGGAATGGCTCATGAAACCGCAGACGATCAAGTCCAGCGAGCCGAGGTTTTGCAGGCGATCCAACAGCTCGGTGCCATGGAATGCGCTCGGCAGCAGTTTGCCGATGATGGTTTCATCACCTTGCGGCTCCAGGCCGGGGATGAATTCGCCGCGTTCGCCCTGCGGGTCGAACAGGCCACCGACGGTGCCGAGGTGACGCACGTGCACGATCGGCCGACCGGCTGCACGGGCTGCGGCAACCACTTGTTTGATGTTCGCGACGGCCGCGTCCATGCCGCTCAGGGCCAGCGGGCCACTGAGGTATTCTTTCTGGGCATCGATGATGACCACGGTGGCATGGCTCAGTGTGGCCGCTGCGTAACCGCGACCGCTGAGTTGAAACATCGTTTTTGGAACGGACATTCTGGGGCTCCTTGGGGTGGGGCTTTTGCGACATTGTCCTCTGGCTGAGCGCTTCTGTGAATCGCTACCATCGTAGACACCGTCGTTATTGGCCTGCAGCCTTGTCAAGTTACACGTTCTGTTCAATAGCTGATGCAAAAAACAGAAAACTCCTACTGTCGGCTCGGAATTTTTCCTGCGTCGTCGTCACGCGTTTTGGCTGGTAGAATCGCCAGTCGTTTTTTCTGGAGTTCTGCCCCGTGATCACTTCCCGACTTCGTACCCTGCGCGACCACATCCGTTGGGCCGTCAGCCGCTTCCATGGGGAGGATCTGTTTTTCGGCCATGGCACTGACAATGCCTGGGACGAAGCCCGGCAGTTGGTGCTCGGTGCCTTGCACCTGCCATGGGAAATCGCCGACAGCTACCTCGATTGCGCGCTGGAAGACGACGAACTGGTCAACCTGCAACGCCTGCTCAAGCGCCGCATCGAAGAACGCATTCCCACCGCTTACCTGTTGGGCGAAGCGTGGTTCTGCGGCATGTCGTTTATCGTCGACGAGCGCGTGTTGATCCCGCGCTCACCGATTGGCGAGCTGATCGAAAACCACTTTGCCCCGTGGATCGGCACTGAGCCGGCGCGCATTCTCGACCTGTGCACCGGCTCCGGCTGCATCGGCATTGCCTGCGCCTACGAGTTCGAAAACGCTGAAGTGGTGCTGGCGGATCTGTCGTTCGAAGCGCTGGAAGTGGCCAATCAGAACATCGAGCGTCATGGTGTCGATGAGCGCGTGTACACAGTGCAGGGCGATGGTTTTGATGGTTTGCCGGGTCAGCGTTTCGACCTGATCGTGTCGAACCCGCCATACGTTGATGCAGAAGATTTCGCCGACATGCCGGATGAATATCAGCATGAGCCGGAGCTGGGCCTGGCCTGTGGTGACGATGGTCTGAACCTGGTGCGCCGCATGCTCGCCGAAGCGGCGGATCATCTGACCGAGAAGGGCTTGTTGATTGTCGAGGTGGGCAACAGCCAGGTACACGTTGAAGCGTTGTACCCGGAAGTCGATTTCGCCTGGCTGGAGTTCGAGCGTGGCGGGCATGGCGTGTTCATGCTCACGGCGGAGCAGTGCCGCAACCACCAGGCCCTGTTCGCTTCCCGCGTCTAATTGAGACCGATCGTTCCCACGCTTTGCGTGGGAACGTCTCAATGGACGCTCTGCGTCCGCTTTTGGAACGCGGAGCGTCCCGGGCTGCATTCCCACGCGGAGCGTGGGAACGATCAAAAAGGGTGTACACCGATTCCAATGTAGGAGCTGCCGAAGGCTGCGATCTTTTGATCTACCTGTGTGTGGCAATCCAGATCAACAGCCCCGCCTGAAACACCGCAAACGCCACCAGACAGGTAATCGTGAACCGCAACCCGGCGTCTTCACGCTTGAACTTGCTGACCTTGTCTTCCTGCTTCTTCAGCTTCACTTCCTGCTCGGCCAGATTCTGCTCGGCCTGCTGCAGCATCTGCGCCGCTTCAAGAATCTCGACGATCTGCAGCTTTTCGCTGTTCCAGTCGCCGAGCAAATCGCCGACCAGCACTTCCTTGACGCTGCCCTTCAAATGCTGGGCATCGGCATACACCACATCAAAACCGTGCACGCGCAGAAAATGATCGCGACGCAGGCGCGTGTCTTCGTTCAGCGCGTCCTTGTTGTTCAAGTCCATGCCGTCGACGGTGTAGGCGGGCCAGCGCTTTTTCGCCCAGGTGATGCCTTGTGCGGCCATGAAACGGCCGATCCCGCGATTCAGCGGTTCGATCTGCAAGCCGCTGTCCGGGCCGAAACTCACACGCTTGGTGGTGTGATCGACCCACACATCGAGATGATTCTGCTCTTTGCGAACGCGCTGGCTCGGCAGTTTGATCGCCATGCGCATCAGGCTTTTTTCTTTGCTGTTGCGCTCGGCGTAGCCGAATTCGACAAAGCGCAGAGGCCGGCCGCCGGTATTGCGGTCGGTCTGCAGCGGGGCCAGGCGGAGCATCTTGTGGTGCTCGACGTGGACATCCGCCCACGGCAGCTCGGCCGCTGGCGATGCGTCTTTTTCAGCGGTGGTGTCGGGTGAAGTCTGGGTATCAGTCATAACGGCGAGATCCTGTCCAAGCCCTGCTTGCCGCCAGCCATAGCGCTGGCGACAAAGGCTTATCGGCCGTTTTTTGCAGGACTGGAGGGCAAACAGCGTTTAACGGGTGCGAAGTCCGTCAATAAACTCGATGATTTTGCTGCCCAGTTCTGCCGCCAGCGGCAAATTCGGGTCCTTGTACGAGGCCAATTGCCGCTTCATGTCGTTGTGCACGATGCGCATGACGTGGTTCATACCTTCAATCACTACCAGTTCGGCATCCGGTTTGGCAGCCTTGAGCAGCTTGGCGTCATCAACGCCGACCTGAATGTCGTTGCTGCCTTGAACAATCAGCGCCGGCATCTTCAGTTGCGCAAACGCCTTGGCCGGATCCTGACGGAACAGCGAAATCAGATACGGCTGCACGCTCGGGCGGAAAATCACCTGCAACGGTTGCGGAACATCGTCATCGGTGTGGCCGGCCTTGAGGCTGTCGAGCAATTCATTGCTGCGCAGCATCAGCGGCGGCGGCAGGCTGCGCGCCAGTTGTTCACGCAGGACCTGATCGATCGGCCGGGCAGTGCCGGACAGGGAAATCAGCGCCGTCGCCTCGGCATTCGGCGCGGCCAGCGTGGCGATCATCGCGCCTTCACTGTGGCCAAGCAGAATCAGCGGGCCGAAACGCGGATCAGCCTTGAGCTTGCGCGCCCAGGCCTGCGCGTCGGCCACGTAGGCCTCGACCGACAAATTACGCTCGTCAGGCGTCGCCGCCAGGCTCGCGGCCACGCCGCGCTTGTCGTAACGCACGCTGGCGATGTTGTGTTTGGCCAGCACCCACGCCAGTCGTTTGAGGCTGTCGTTGCGCCCGCCGTCGGGGTTGTTTCCGTCACGGTCTGTAGGGCCGGAGCCTGAAATGATCAGGACAACCGGCACCGGCTTGTCGGACTTTGGCAGCAACAGTGAGCCGAAAAGCTCACCGGTGCCAGTATCCAAAGTTACCGGGCGTTGTAAGACCGTCGCTTGGGCAAAGCCCGTAAACAGGGTAAGACTCAAGATCAAAACTCGCAGCATCATCACGCCATCATTCGCCAAGATGCCGGTTGGACTCACCCGCACCACTAAGGTTCGAGGATGAACTACTCGGTTAGCCTGCGTATACTGGCGCGCATCACGAATTTGGGTTTGATTTCACGGAGCGTCCTGCATGTCCGGCAATACCTACGGCAAGTTGTTCACTGTCACCACCGCGGGCGAAAGCCATGGTCCGGCGTTGGTCGCCATTGTCGACGGCTGCCCGCCGGGCCTGGAGATCTCCCTCGAAGACCTGCAGCGCGACCTCGATCGCCGCAAGCCCGGCACCAGCCGCCACACCACCCAGCGCCAGGAAGCCGACGAAGTCGAAATCCTCTCCGGTGTGTTCGAAGGGCGTACCACCGGTTGCTCGATCGGCCTGCTGATCCGCAACACCGACCAGAAGTCCAAGGACTACTCGGCGATCAAGGATCTGTTCCGCCCGGCCCACGCCGACTACACCTACCACCACAAATACGGCGAGCGCGACTACCGTGGCGGCGGCCGCAGCTCGGCGCGCGAAACCGCAATGCGCGTGGCGGCCGGTGCGATTGCCAAGAAATACCTGGCCAGCCAAGGCATCGTCATCCGTGGCTACATGAGCCAGCTCGGCCCGATCGAAATCCCGTTCAAGACCTGGGATTCGGTGGAAGAGAACGCCTTCTTCAGCCCGGATCCGGACAAGGTTCCGGAGCTTGAGGCCTACATGGATCAATTGCGTCGCGACCAGGACTCGGTCGGGGCGAAAATCACCGTCGTTGCCGAAGGCGTGATGCCGGGTCTGGGCGAGCCGATTTTCGACCGCCTCGACGCAGAACTGGCGCACGCGCTGATGAGCATCAACGCGGTGAAAGGCGTGGAGATCGGCGCCGGTTTCGCTTCGGTCGCCCAGCGCGGCACCGAACACCGCGATGAAATGACCCCGCAAGGTTTCCTCAGCAACAATGCCGGCGGCATCCTCGGCGGCATTTCCTCCGGTCAGCCGATCGTTGCCCATCTCGCGTTGAAACCAACGTCGAGCATCACCACCCCGGGCCGTTCGATCGACATCCACGGCAACCCGGTCGACGTCATCACCAAGGGCCGTCACGACCCGTGCGTCGGCATCCGCGCCACGCCGATTGCCGAAGCAATGATGGCCATCGTGCTGATGGACCACCTGCTGCGTCACCGTGGCCAGAACGCCGATGTGCGCGTGAGCACGCCGGTGCTGGGTCAGCTTTGATGGCAGGCCTTAAAGCCGTCGCGGCATAACCGTGGCGGCGCTCCCTTACTGGCGACTGTCCAGTTTCTATCTGTTCTATTTCGCCTTGCTCGGTTCGACAGCGCCGTTTCTGGCGCTGTACTTCGATCACCTCGGCTTCAGTCCGGCGCGGATCGGTGAACTGGTCGCCATCCCGATGCTGATGCGCTGCGTGGCGCCGAACATCTGGGGCTGGCTCGGCGACTACACCGGCAAACGTCTGGCCATCGTGCGCTTCGGCGCCGTGTGTACGCTGCTGACCTTCTCGTTGATTTTCGTCAGCAAAACCTACGCCTGGCTGGCAATGGTCATGGCGCTGCACGCGTTCTTCTGGCACGCGGTGCTGCCGCAATTCGAAGTCATCACCCTCGCGCATTTGCAGGGGCAGACCTCGCGTTACAGCCAGATTCGCCTGTGGGGCTCGATCGGTTTCATCATCACCGTGGTGGTGCTCGGTCGTCTGTTCGAATGGCTCAGCCTCGACATCTACCCGGCGGCGCTGGTGTTGATCATGGCCGGCATCGTCCTCAGCAGCTTGTGGGTGCCGAACGCACAACCGCCGCAAGGCAACCGGCCGAGCGGCGAGGGTTTCCTCAAGCAACTGCGTAATCCGGGCGTGCTGGCGTTTTATGGTTGCGTGGCGCTGATGCAGATGAGCCACGGCCCGTATTACACCTTTCTGACCTTGCACCTTGAGCGACTTGGCTACACACGCGGCACCATCGGCATGCTCTGGGCCGTGGGCGTGGTCGCCGAAGTGCTGATATTCATGGCGATGAGCCGGATTCTTGCGCGGTTTTCCCTGCGCCGCGTATTGCTGGCGAGTTTTCTGCTGGCGGCGCTGCGCTGGTTGCTGCTAGGTTCGTTCGCCGAGTTTCTCTGGGTGCTGTTGTTCGCGCAGATTCTGCACGCGGCGACCTTCGGCAGTTTTCACGCCGCTGCCATCGCGTTCGTGCAACGTAGCTTCGGCGCGCGCCAGCAAGGGCAGGGCCAGGCGCTGTATGCGGCACTGGCCGGCACCGGCGGTGCGCTCGGCGCGTTGTATTCCGGTTACAGCTGGAATGCCCTCGGCGCGACATTGACCTTTAGTATTGCCAGTCTCGCGGCGCTCGCTGCTGCCGTTATCATTGCCACACGTATGCAAGAGGACAGGCCATGAGCCTTACGCGTGAACAGCTCGCCCAGCAAATCGTCGACGCCGGGCGTTTTCTTTATGGTCGCGGCTGGTCGCCGGCCACCAGCAGCAATTACTCGACTCGCCTGTCGCCGAGCGAAGCGCTGCTGACGGTGTCGGGCAAGCACAAGGGCCAGTTGGGTCTGGACGATGTGCTCGCCACCGATCTTTCCGGCAACAGTCTGGAACCGGGCAAAAAACCGTCCGCCGAAACCCTGTTGCACACTCAGCTGTATAGCTGGCGTCCGGAGATCGGCGCGGTGTTGCACACCCATTCGGTCAACGCCACGGTACTGTCGCGCCTGACGCCGGAAGACTTTATCGAGTTCGAAGATTACGAACTGCAAAAAGCCTTCAGCGGTGTTTCGACCCACGAATCGCGGGTGCGCGTGCCGATTTTTGACAACGATCAGGACATTGCGCGCCTCGCCGCCAAGGTGCAGCCTTGGCTCGACGCCCACCCTGATTGCGTCGGTTATCTGATTCGCGGCCACGGCCTCTATACCTGGGGCGCGCAGATGAACGACGCGCTGCGGCAGATCGAGGCCTTTGAATTTCTGTTTGAGTGCGAGTTGAAAACCCGCAGCGTCATGAACCGCCAAGGCTGACTTCACCAGAAGCAGCCCATTTGCCTGATGAAATGCTGTGCCCGACCGGTCTGCAAGAACCGGACGGCAAGGCCGATACCGAGGAATTGCCCCAATGAGCAGCCTGTCCGTCTATCACGTCTCCAGCCCCGACATTCCCAACAAAGTGCTGACCCACTTTGAAGACATCGCCTCGACCCTGGCCGAGCAGGGCGTGCGCTTTGACCGCTGGCAAGCCACGGCGAAGATTCAGCCCGGCGCCACCCAGGAAGAAGTGATCAGCGCTTATAAAGAGCAGATCGACAAGCTGATGACCGAACGCGGTTACATCACCGTCGATGTGATCAGCCTGAACAGCGATCACCCGCAAAAAGCCGAATTGCGCGCCAAGTTCCTCGAAGAACATCGCCATGGCGAAGACGAAGTACGATTTTTCGTCGCCGGCCGTGGGCTGTTTACCCTGCACATCGACGATTACGTCTACGCCGTACTCTGCGAGAAGAATGATCTGATCTCGGTACCGGCCGGCACCAAACACTGGTTCGACATGGGCGAGCATCCGCACTTCGTCGCGATCCGCCTGTTCAACAACCCTGAAGGCTGGGTTGCCAATTTCACCGGCGAAGACATCGCCGGTCGTTTCCCGCGTCTGGAGGACTGATTCGATGTCGATCAAAGCCATTGTCACTGATATCGAAGGCACCACCAGCGCGGTGAGTTTCGTGTTTGACGTGCTGTTTCCCTACGCGGCCAAACACCTGCCGGACTTCGTTCGGCAGAACGCCGAACGTGCCGACGTCGCCGAACAACTCGATGCCGTGCGCCGTGACAGCAATGCACCGCAAGCCGATGTTGAGCGGGTCGTTGAAATTCTGTTGAGCTGGATCGAGGAGGATCGCAAAGCCACGCCGCTCAAGGCCTTGCAAGGCATGGTCTGGGCGCAGGGTTATCACGCCGGGCAGTTGAAAGGGCACGTCTACCCGGACGCGGTCGAAGCGCTGCAACGCTGGCATGCGGCGGGTTATCAACTGTTTGTGTATTCGTCGGGCTCGATTCAGGCGCAGAAACTGATTTTCGGCTGCTCGGGGGCGGGGGATCTGACGCCGCTGTTCAGCGGCTACTTCGACACCACGTCGGGGCCCAAGCGTGAGGCGCAGTCTTACACCAACATTCAGCAAGCCATTGGCGTTGAGCCGGCTGAGATTCTGTTCCTCTCCGACATCGTCGAAGAACTCGACGCCGCACAAGCGGCCGGCCTGCAAACCTGCGGCCTGGCCCGCGAAGGCGGCGAGCTGGGCAGCCACATCACCGTCGACACCTTCACCGCCATCGAACCCGAAGCCTTCTAACCACTAAAACCCTGTAGGAGCTGCGGCACGCTGCGATCTTTTGATCCTGATCTTCAAAAACAAGATCAAAAGATCGCAGCGTGCCGCAGCTCCTACAGTGAGTCCGCGATGAAGTAGTGAAAGCGCACAAAAAAACAGGCCGTGAAGCGAGCGCTCCACGGCCTGTTTTGTTTAAGGCGGTTTAAAACTTACAGCGAGTGATACGTCGGCAGAGCAAAACGCTGCTGGCTTTGCAGCATGGCGATTTGCGGCAGCTCACTGGCTTGTTCCGCGAGGTCACGACGGATTGCGCTGATCGCCCACGACAGTTGGTCGCCAGCATGCAGTTGTTGATAAGTCAGTGCACGCTTGAACACTTTGCCATCGCTGCTGCGCAAGGTCAGCAGGATCCCGCCATCGGGACGTGGCGCAGTGGTGACGTCGAAGTTGGAGAACAGGGAGGTAAATTTTTCTTGGATCAGGCTCATGTTTTTCAGCTCCGTATGCACTTGAATGGCAAGCATGCAGAGGAGGTTGCAGAGTTTGTGCCAGCATTTGATTAAAAAAATATCGTTATAAATCAATGGCTTGAAAATAATGGTTTTTCAAGGCGTCGTGCAATCTGCATGAGTGGCCATCGTGCATCCTGCATTTTGCGGGATCGTGATCATTTCTACGGAACCAAACGCTGACCCGGGGATCAGCTCCGCGCCCGCCACGTCAGCGGATACAAAACATTGCAAAAACCGCGTGTACAGCCCGAGAAGCGCTGACGTATTTTCGATCTCGGCCCGCGCTCGGATGCGTCGGTCGTATCAGCCTTTGCCCGACAATAAAAACACCGGCCTGCACGTCAAGGTCGAACGGGGAGCTTCCATGAGTCACGCGCCAAGCGACACGATTACCTGGGGCATGATGCTCCGCAAGCTGCCGATGATTGCCAAAGCCATCCCGCGGGTGGTCAGAGGCATGAAGGTGGCCAACGTCACGGATCCGACACAGAGTTGTGGCCTTGGCTGGACCTTCGAGCAAGCGACCCTGCGCAATCCGCACGGGCCTGCGTTATTGCAGGGCGATGTGTCGCTGACGTATGCACAGGTCAACCAGTGGGCCAACCGCATCGCTCATTATCTGAGCGGGCAGGGCATCGGCAAGGGCGACGTGGTCGCGGTGTTCATCGAAAACCGTCCGGAATTGCTGGTGACCATTCTGGCGCTGGCCAAGGTCGGGGCGGTCAGCGCATTGCTCAACACCTCGCAAACGCGCGACACGCTGATCCACAGCGTGAACCTGGTGGCGCCGGTGGCGATTGTTGTTGGTGAAGAATTGCTGCCCGCATTTGCCGCCGTGCGCGAGCAAGTGTCGATTGTGCCCCAGCGGGTCTGGTTTGTGGCCGATCAGGACACTTACAGCCATCCGGGCATCGCGCCCGACAGCTACGTCAATCTGATCAGCGCCAGTGCCGACGCCTGCAGCGATAATCCGCCGAGCAGCCAGCAGGTGTTTTTCGACGACCCGTGTTTCTACATCTACACCTCAGGCACCACCGGCCTGCCCAAAGCCGGGGTGTTCAAGCACGGCCGCTGGATGCGCAGCTCCGCCAGTTTCGGCCTGATCGCCCTCGATATGGGCCCTGACGACGTCGTTTATTGCACCTTGCCGCTGTACCACGCCACCGGTCTTTGCGTGTGCTGGGGCTCGGCGGTCAACGGCGCCTCGGGCTTCGCGATCAGGCGCAAGTTCAGTGCCAGCCAGTTCTGGAACGACGTGCGCCGCTATCGAGCGACCACCATCGGATACGTCGGCGAATTGTGCCGTTATCTGGTCGATCAACCGGCCAGCGCCGACGACAACCGCCACGAGGTGCGCAAGATGATCGGCAACGGTTTGCGCCCCGGTGCCTGGGCCGAGTTCAAGACACGCTTCGCGGTGGATCACATCTGTGAGCTGTACGCAGCGAGCGACGGCAATATCGGTTTCACCAACGTCCTCAATTTCGACAACACCATCGGCTTCTCGCTGATGGCTTGGGAGTTGGTTGCCTACGACCATGACAGTGGCGAGCCGATCCGCAGCGACGACGGCTTTATGCGCAAGGTCGGCAAGGGCAATCAGGGCCTGTTGCTGGCGCGGATCGACGAGAAAGCGCCGCTGGACGGCTACACCGATCCGCAGAAAACCGCCAAGGTCGTGTTGCACGATGTGTTCAGCAAGGGCGACCGCTTTTTCAACACTGGCGACCTGCTGCGCAACATCGGCTTCGGCCATGCGCAGTTTGTTGATCGATTGGGCGACACCTATCGCTGGAAGGGAGAGAACGTCTCCACCACGGAAGTTGAAAACCTCTTGCTGCAACACCCGCAGATCTCCGAGGCCGTGGCGTATGGCGTCGAAATTCGCAACACCAACGGGCGCGCCGGCATGGCGGCCATCACGCCGTCCGAGTCCCTCGCGACGCTGGATTTCGCCGCGTTACTGAGCTTCATCCGTGAACGCATGCCGGCGTATGCGGTACCGCTTTTCCTGCGGGTGAAGGTGAAAATGGAAACCACCGGTACCTTCAAGTACCAGAAAACCCGCTTGAAGAACGAAGGTTTCGATCCCGGCCAGACAGGTGACGATCCGATCTTCGCCTGGCTGCCGGGCAGCGAGACTTACGTACAGGTGACCGACGCAATGTTGGCTGAAATCAATCAAGGCAAGTACCGTTATTGATTCTGGCTATAGATCATCTTGAGAAAAAGTGGGTGACAGTTTTCGTCGCGCTCGGGAAACTGTCGGCTTTCCGATTGACCGAAAGTGGAGTTGCCCCATGTCCGACCAAAGCCGCCAGATGACCCCTGAAGAAGCTGCCGAATTCACCGAGCAGGTTTTCAACAAGGCGCGCGACGGTGATGCCGAAATGCTTGATCGCCTGGTCAGCGCCGGTTTGCCGGTCAACCTGAAGAACAGCAAGGGCGACACGCTGCTGATGCTCGCCAGTTATTACGGTCATGTTGACGCCGTGAATGTGCTGCTTAAACACCAAGCAGATCCGGAAATGCGCAATGGCAACGGCCAAAGCCCGATTGCCGGTGCGGCGTTCAAAGGTGACTTGGCGGTGGTCAAGGCGTTGGTCGAAGCGGGTGCCGAGATCGAAGGTTCGTCGTTTGATGGCCGTACCGCGCTGATGATGGCGGCGATGTTTAACCGCGTTGAAATCGTTGATTACCTGATCAGCAAAGGCGCCAATGCACAGGCCAGGGACGCCAATGGCGTGACGGCACTCGATGCGGCTCGCACCATGGGCGCGGTTGATACCACGGCGCAGCTGGAAAAATTGTTGGGTTGATAAGGTCAAAAGATCGCAGCCTGCGGCAGCTCCTACACTGATCCCTCTGTAGGAGCTGCCGCAGGCTGCGATCTTTTGCGTTGTGCGCTATCCTCCGCGCCCTTAAATTTCACCTTCCACAGGATCCGCCCTCATGAAAGCCGCACTCGTCGAACTCATCAGCAAAATCAGCTCCGGCTGCATGGCCGAGGACGAGATCCTGAACGTTGCCGACGAAGCCGCACAGGCCTACGCCGATGCCGGTGCTTTTCTGACAACCAATCCCGACATCAACTACGACGACACCTTCCCGATCCCGTTGGGCGAGTGGGTGGTGGTCGGCAGCCTGCCGGAAACCGTGCTGTTCCAGGCCGACACCTACGTCGATCTGTTTGCGCAGATCGTCGCCTCGTTCGGCCCGGGCGTGGATTTCAACCTCAAGCCCAAGCAACTGGCGAAAACCGAGGCCCTGACCGCACTCAATCGCATCCAGGTGCAGATGAGCAGCATGAACAAGGAAAACGGCGGTTACACGCTGATGAACTTCAGCCAGCTGCTCGACGATGAGCTGCAAATGGTGCTGGTCTTCGGCAACGACGTGCCACGGGTGCTGGAGCTGTGCGCCGAAGTCGGCATCACCGCCGCGCCAGCGCTGGAAGCCCTGAAGATCGCCGTTCACGTCTGAGTGCAATAAAAGGGAACCCTGCGCGCGACCGTCTATCCTAAAAGTGCATGCCACTATTCTGGAGCGACACCATGGGTTCCACGTTCAACGGTCTGATTGGCCTGATCATCCTCGCCCTCGACATCTGGGCCATCATCAACGTACTGAAAAGCGGCGCGACCACCGGGATGAAAATCGTCTGGGTGCTGCTGATCATCCTCCTGCCAGTGCTGGGCCTGATCATCTGGGCAATCGCCGGACCGCGCGGCAACGTCCGGATCTGACCGCACCCATGTAGGAGCTGCCGCAGGCTGCGATCTTTTGATGTTGATTGTAAAAAAACAAGATAAAAAGATCGCAGCCTGCGGCAGCTCCTACAGGGATTATGGTTGTGAGGTTCGACCTGTCATCTTCGGCAACGTAGAATGCGCGCCTTTCCCGGGAAATCGTCCCCACGATTGACGCCCGCGCATTCATCGGAGCACTTCACCATGACCGTCACCAAAACCAGCGAGTACCTGGAAACCCTCTACGAAGGCTACGGCCAGCGTTTTCGCATGGAAAAACTGCTGCACGAAGTGCGCACCGAACACCAGCACCTGGTGATCTTCCAGAACCCGCGCATGGGCCGTGTGATGGCGCTGGACGGCGTGATCCAGACCACCGAAGCCGACGAATTCATCTACCACGAAATGCTCACCCACGTGCCGATCCTCGCCCACGGCAGCGCCAAGCGCGTGCTGATCATCGGCGGCGGTGACGGCGGCATGCTGCGCGAAGTGACCAAGCATGCCGGTGTCGAGCACATCACCATGGTCGAGATCGACGGCACCGTGGTCGACATGTGCAAAGAATTCCTGCCGAACCACTCCAGCGGTGCTTACGACGATCCACGGCTGAACCTGGTGATCGACGACGGCATGCGTTTCGTCGCCACCACCACGGAAAAATTCGACGTGATCATCTCCGACTCCACCGACCCGATCGGCCCGGGCGAAGTGCTGTTCTCGGAGAACTTCTATCAGGCCTGCCACCGCTGCCTGAATGAAGGCGGCATCCTCGTGACCCAGAACGGCACGCCGTTCATGCAGATCGACGAAGTGAAAACCACCGCCGGTCGCCTGAAAAGCCTGTTCCCGGACTGGCACTTCTACCAAGCGGCGGTGCCGACCTACATCGGTGGTTCGATGACATTTGCGTGGGGTTCGACCAACCCGGCCTACCGCAAGCTCAGCCGTGAAACCCTGCAACAGCGCTTCATCGGCAGCGGCATCGTCACGCGCTACTACAACCCGGAAATCCACATCGGCGCGTTCGCCTTGCCGCAATATGTGCTGCAAGCGATCAACAAGCCAAGCAACGACTGAAAGCTCCATTTTCATTTGTGTATGGATCCATGTGGTGAGGGGATTTATCCCCGACCGGCTGCGCAGCAGTCGTAAACCCGGCCAACGCGGTCTGCCTGATGGACCGCGTTGGCTGGTTTTGGGGACGCTTCGCATCCCATCGGGGATAAATCCCCTCGCCACAGATAAATCCCTCACCACAGATAAGTCCTCTCACCACAGGTAAATTCCCGTACCACAATGGTTGCGTGCAAAATTCGCGGTGCATCTCCACGATGTCGTTTTTTTCATGTTCGTGCGCTGTAATCCTTTTGAACCAACTTTCGGCGCACCAGTCGATTTAGGTGTAAGCCCATTTGCGGGTTTGATCGAGGAGGCACCGATGCAAAAGTGGAAAGTCACTTTCGTGGACGATCATGGTGAAATTGTCGATGAGGTGTTCGAGCGCGCGGAATGCCCCAGTGACGATGAGGCCGCTCAACTGATCAAGGCGAAGCTTCTGCCCGTGGCCGCCGCACTGGATCTGAACGATCTGGAAGGGCGCACCCCCGACGCCGGGGCGAAAAGCCTGAAAACCCAGAACAGCATTGAAATCCGCAGCATCACTCCCGTCTGACATTCTTCCTGTCACCTTGACGCCAGGCCTTGGCAGCAGCTCTGACTTGGGGCTACTCTGCAAGCGAGATCAGCGAACGGATCGCTAAGGTCTGGTCTTGTCAGCTACATGCTTGTTCCCGCGTGCAACCACGTTGCCGTCGTACTTTGGCCTGAGGCCCGGGGCGGGAATACGGAAAGTCTATCCATCTATGTGAGGGGGACGATTCATGAGCACAGCCTATCAAGAAGACATCAGCAGCAATGTTCTGCGCCGCATGAAAGAAGGCGGTTTCGATTTTTCCCGATTCCATCCCATCGAGTTCTACGCCATTTTCCCGGACGAGGAGCGGGCGCGCAGGGCGGCAGGCAAATTTCGTGGTGAGTCCATCAATGCCCAGGTCAGCGTGCGCGATGACGGCGCGTGGGCGCTGGAATTGAGCAAAGTGATGTATGCGACGTATGACGATATTGGCGATTTCGAGCAGGGCTTTTCGGCGGTGGTCGAACCCTTGGGCGGGATAATCGAGGGATGGGGCGTGAAACAGGAGGTGCGTAGCCGCCACCGGTTGAATTGAGTCGATAGATAGAAGATCAAAAGATCGCAGCCTTCGGCAGCTCCTACAGGTGATCAATGTAGGAGCTGCCGGAGGCTGCGATCTTTTGCTTTTGCTTTCAAAACATTTCCAAAAGGCAAAAAAAAGCCACCGGAGAGGGTGGCTAAAAGGGAAGACCGATAAGCAGAGGAAACCGGTCAGGGTTACAGCGGGGCGGGCTGCAGGGGCAATCCCGATCAGTTGAGCTGGCGACTTCGAGGCGCTTTGCGCGGCGAAGCTTTGCAGCGAATGCGCGGATTATCCGCAAGCGGCGCCGGGCAGTGAAATCAACTCTGACTATGCTGGTGATAGGCGATGCAGTGCGTCGCAATGAAGCGGGGGCAATCAGGTTGGGGCAATTGCCGCACAGGAATGGTGCGGTCTCTCTGGCGTGAATATCCAACCGATTGAAATCAAAGCGTTTATGCCGATGGCACGGGCCTTGCGAAGGCCTGTAGGTCCGGGTGACAAGGAGTACGGCATGATCCGCACCTATTTTGATGAGATGTACGACGCCGGCGGCCAGGTTCGCCCGCATTATCGGGAGTTCGCCCGATGGCTGGCCGACACGCCTGACGAGCTGCTGGCCCAACGGCGACGCGAGGCCGATCTGCTGTTCCATCGCGCCGGGATTACTTTCACGCTCTATGGCGACGAGCAGGGCACCGAGCGGCTGATTCCTTTCGATACCATTCCGCGCAGCATCCCCGCCAGCGAGTGGCGGATCGTCGAGCGCGGCTGCATCCAGCGGGTCAAGGCGTTGAACATGTTTCTCGCCGACCTCTATCACGAGCAACGCATCATCAAGGCCGGGATCATTCCCGCCGAACAGGTGCTGGCCAACGAGCAATACCAGTTGGCGATGCAAGGCCTGGATCTGCACCGCGATATCTATTCGCATATCTCCGGCGTCGATCTGGTGCGCGATGGCGACGGCACCTACTACGTGCTCGAAGACAATCTGCGCACCCCGAGCGGCGTGAGTTACATGCTCGAAGACCGCAAGATGATGATGCGCCTGTTCCCGGAGCTGTTCGCCGCGCAACGCATCGCGCCGATCGATCACTACCCGAACCTGCTGCTCGACACCCTGAAAAGCTCCAGCCCGATCGATGACCCGAGCGTCGTGGTGCTGACGCCGGGGCGCTTCAACAGTGCATTCTTCGAGCATGCATTTCTGGCGCGGGAAATGGGCGTGGAACTGGTCGAGGGTGCGGATCTGTTCGTGCGTGACGACAAAGTCTTCATGCGCACCACCGACGGCCCGAAAGCGGTAGATGTGATCTACCGCCGGCTCGACGACGCCTTCCTCGATCCATTGGCATTCAACCCGGACTCGATGCTCGGCGTGCCGGGTCTGCTGTCGTCCTATCGCTCCGGCAACGTCGTGTTGGCCAATGCCATCGGTACCGGCGTGGCGGACGACAAATCGGTGTACCCGTTTGTCACCGACATGATTCGTTTCTACCTCGATGAAGAACCGATCCTGAAAAACGTGCCGACCTGGCAATGCCGCAACCCGTCTGAACTTTCCCACGTGCTGGCCAATCTTCCAGATCTGGTGGTCAAGGAAACCCAAGGCTCCGGCGGTTACGGAATGCTGGTCGGGCCGGCGTCGACGAAGGCCGAAATCGACGCCTTTCGCGAACGTATCAAGGCCAAGCCCCACGCCTACATCGCGCAACCGACGCTGTCGCTGTCGACCTGTCCGACCTTTGTCGAAAACGGCATTGCGCCGCGCCATATCGACCTGCGCCCGTTTGTCTTGTCCGGGCGCGAAACCCGCGTGGTGCCCGGCGGTTTGACCCGCGTCGCGCTGCGCGAAGGCTCGCTGGTGGTGAACTCATCACAGGGCGGCGGAACCAAGGACACCTGGGTGGTCGAGGATTGAAGGAAGCTTGCCATGTTAAGTAGAACTGCCTCGGATCTGTATTGGATGTCGCGTTACCTGGAGCGGGCGGAAAACCTCGCACGGATGCTCGACGTCAGTTATTCGCTGTCGCTGATGCCGCAGGACGGTCGCGGTGATGGCTTGCACGAACTGGCAATGCCGCTGTTGATCACCGGCACCCTTGAGGATTATCTGGAGCGTCACGGCGCATTGCATGCCGAACGCCTGCTGCACTTTTTCGCCCTCGATGCGGCCAACCCGGCGAGCATCTACAGCTGCCTCGGCGCCGCACGGGCCAGTGCCCATGCAGTGCGCGGACGTATCACGGCGGACATGTGGGAGAACATCAACTCGACGTGGCTGGAGATTCGCGGGATCGCCGAGCAGGGCTTGAGCCGTTATGGCATGAGCCGTTTCTGCGAATGGATCAAGGAGCGTTCGCATCTGTTTCGTGGCGCGTCTTACGGCACGATCATGCGTAACGATGCATTCCGTTTCATTCGTCTAGGGACGTTTATCGAGCGCGCGGACAACACGCTGCGGCTGCTCGATGCCCGCTACGAAATGGCTGGCGATCAAGCCGAAGCGGTGAGCGATGGCACGGCCCACGCGTACTACCAATGGAGTGCCTTGCTGCGCGCACTGTCATCGTTCGAGGCCTACACCGAAATCTATCGCGACGCGCCCGGCGCCCGGCATGTCGCCGAGTTGCTGCTGTTGCGTGCCGACGTGCCGCGTTCGCTGCGCGCCTGCACCGAAGAGATCGACCAGATTCTCGCGCAACTGCCCGGGGCCAACGGTCGTCCCGCGCAACGCTTGGCCGCCGAAATGGACGCGCGCCTGCGCTATACCGGCATCAACGAAATCCTCGAGGAAGGCCTGCATGCCTGGCTGACCGAATTCATCCCGCTGGTGCGCCAGTTGGGTAACGCCATTCACAGTTCCTACCTGGAGGCTGCATGAGACTTTCCATTAGCCACGAGACCACCTATCACTACGAAGATAAGGTGCGGGCGAGCATCCAGTACCTGCGGCTGACCCCCCACGACAGTGAGCGTCAACATGTGCTGAGCTGGCAACTTGACCTGCCGCGTCCGGTGCGCGCGCAACTCGATCCGTTCGGCAACATCCTGCATGTGCTGACCATGGACGAGCCGCACGAAGCGATCATCATCGGCGCGCGTGGTCAGGTTGATATCGATGAATTGCGCGAGGCTGAACACGAGAGCCAGTCGGCGCTGCCGTTTCTGCGCTTTACCCGGTTGACCGAGGCCGATGAGGCTTTGCGCGCATTCGCCGAGAAGTCCTGCAAGCAGCGGCGCGACCGCACGGCGTTGATCGATCTGATGCACGGCTTGAATCAGCACATGACCTACACGCCGGGCTCCACCGAGGTCGACACCAGCGCCGCTGAAGCCTTCGCCGGGCGTGCCGGGGTTTGTCAGGATCACACCCACGCGTTTCTGGCCTGCGCACGCAGTCTGGGCGTGCCATCGCGTTACGTGTCGGGGTATTTGTACAGCGAGGATTGCGAGCATCTGGCCAGCCATGCCTGGGCCGAAGCGTGGCTGGATGACGCGTGGTACAGCTTTGACGTGACCAACGAACTGGCGCGGCCGGAGCGGCATTTGAAGCTGGCGGTGGGTCTGGATTACCTCGACGCCTGCCCGGTGCGCGGCATGCGCCGGGGTGGTGGGTGTGAGCAGATGCACGCGAAAGTGTTCGTCTCACCCACCCCGATCATCTCCGTGCAACAACAGTAGATCCGAGGTACCGCAATCGCTGGCAAGCCAGCTCCCACAGGATTACCGCTGATTCAAAGTCAGCGCATAACCTGTGGGAGCTGGCTTGCCAGCGATGAGGCCAGAGATAGCCACCCAAGGCTCAAGGTTTCAGGGCTTAATTTTGCGTCCGGCCATGTGCTTGAGATAACCCACAAGCAAATCCAGATCCCCGTCCGGCAACACCTCTGCCGAAAACCCCGGCATCTTCGCCTGCGGCCACTGACGCAAACTCTGCGGATCACGAATGTAGCGCTTCAGGAAATCCGCCCCGAAATACTCGGTCGGGTTATACGGAATATTCAGATCCGGCCCGAACTGCGCATCCCCGGCACCGTTCAATCGGTGACACGCCAGGCAACTCTTCTGAAATAACGCAAAACCCAGATTCACCGGATCATCTTTCTTCAACGCCGGATCAGGCAGCAGGGCAGGGAAGCGCTCCGCCACCGGCGCCATGCGCTTGATGCTCGCCACTTCAAACGGCCACTGCTCGGGGCTGATGTTGCCCGCCTGCGGATTCGTCCACACCAGATAAAACGGTCCGGCGCTGTGCTTGTCTTTCGACAACGGTGGCCACGGATGCGCCGGATCTTCAATCGCCAGCCAGGCTCGGGCGCCTTCGCCATTGAGCAATGGCGCCGCCGCCAATTCCGCAGCAAAGCCGTCCAGTGCGACTGCTTGCAGATGATCCTCGGGTTTAATCCCGGTCAATAACGCGGCCACCGGCACGGCCTGGTAGACCATTTCCTTCTTGTAGGACACGTCGTTTTTGATGGTGATGCTTTGCACCTGAGGATGCTTGAGCAACTCCTCGGTCTGCCAGGTGCGACTGTTTTCGCCCAGTTGCAAGTGCAACTGCGCGGCAGACAAGGGCATGCTCAGCAGCAGGGCCCCGAATACGATGAGCGCTTTCAAATGATCGCCGTCCATGTCGTGGATGTGCGCAAAGGTTGGCACAGCCACGCTGGCCCTGGTAGCGGGCCAGTCACATTTTCAGAGGCGATAGATAAACCCGCCGCTCGATTCAGCCGATGACCTTGGTCAGATTCGGCAAAATCAACAACAGCGTCGTGGCGAAAAGAATGAGCCCTGCTTGACGAACTTTCGGTTGTTTGAACATGGCTTGACCGCCTTTATTGTTATTTCCTGATGCCTGCCTGCATATCCATGACGGCAAGCGGTGCACTTCCTGTTGAAGGACGCCGGCCTCGGCAAAACCCGACGACTCTGACGTACAAGTACTACCTTAGGGCCCGCGTCACGCTTGGCTTAGATCCATTTCATATGGAGCTTTAAGAAATTGCGATTAAAAAGGCATGAGGCGTATTGCCAGCTTCTTTGCCGCCCGCTGGCTAGACAACTCGCCGACCTGAACCGGTTCACCCGAGGCCCGATGACCGTCCGTCTGAGCGTGTGCGTCAACCGCATTGAGCGCTGTGGTCATTGAATCCGCGACCGCGCGGGTCAAGAGTGAAGGCACAAGCAATCACTCACCGCACAGGTTCGAGGACGTCATGACCCAAGCTTTGATTTTCGATGCGTTACGCACGCCCCGCGGCAAAGGCAAGGCAGACGGCGCCCTGCACAGCGTCAAACCGGTGAATCTGCTGGCCGGTTTGCTGACCGCGCTGCAGGCACGCACTTCGCTGGACACCAGCCAGGTCGATGACGTGGTGCTCGGTTGTGTCACGCCGATTGGCGATCAGGGCTCGGACATCGCCAAGACCGCCGTGCAAGTGGCTGATTGGGACGTCAGCGTCGCGGGCGTGCAGATCAACCGCTTCTGCGCTTCGGGGCTGGAGGCGGTGAACCTCGGCGCGATGAAAGTGCGCTCCGGTTTCGAAGACTTGGTGGTGGTTGGCGGCGTCGAGTCGATGTCACGGGTGCCGATGGGCAGCGATGGCGGCGCCTGGGCGCTGGACCCGCAGACCAATCTGCACAGTCATTTCACCCCGCAGGGCGTTGGTGCGGACTTGATCGCCACCCTCGAAGGCTTCAGCCGTCAGGACGTCGATGCCTACGCGCTGCACTCGCAGCAGAAAGCCGCACGGGCGCGGGCGGACGGCTCGTTCAACAAATCGCTGGTGCCGGTGCAGGATCAGAACGGCATCATCCTGCTCGATCATGATGAATTCATTCGCGCCGAATCGACCCTTGAGGGCTTGGGCAAGCTCAAGCCGAGTTTCGAAATGATCGGGCAGATGGGCTTCGACGCGACCGCGCTGCGGGTCTACAGCCATGTCGAGCGAATCAATCACGTGCACACGCCCGGCAACAGCTCGGGGATCGTTGACGGTGCGGCGCTGATGTTGATCGGCTCCGAGGCCAAGGGGCGGGCGCTGGGCTTGCAACCTCGGGCGCGAATCGTCGCCACGGCGGTCACCAGTACCGACCCGACCATCATGCTCACCGGCCCGGCGCCGGCCACCCGCAAGGCATTGGCCAAGGCCGGGCTGCGCGTCGAAGACATCGACCTGTTCGAGGTCAACGAGGCGTTTGCCTCGGTGGTGTTGAAGTTCATCAAGGACATGGCCGTCGACCCGGCCAAGGTCAATGTCAACGGCGGCTCTATCGCCATGGGCCACCCGTTGGGCGCCACCGGTTGCGCGATCCTCGGCACCCTGCTCGATGAACTGGAAGCGCGGCGCCTGCGCTATGGCCTGGCGACGCTGTGCGTCGGCGGCGGCATGGGCATTGCCACCATCATCGAACGCCTCTGAGCCCCGAAATTCAAGGAACCTTGTTATGAGCGAAGCCATTCGTTACGAAAAAGCTCAGGACGGCATTGTCGTGCTGACCATCGACATGCCGGGCCAGAGCGCCAACACCATGAACGCCGTGTACCGCGAGGCCATGGCCGCGTGCGTCGCCCGACTGCTGGCGGAAAAAGACAGCCTTGCCGGCGTGATCATTACCTCGGCGAAAAAAACCTTCTTTGCCGGCGGCGATCTCAATGAGCTGATCAAAGTCGGCAAGCCCGAAGCCAAAGCTTTCTACGACATGGTGCTGACCCTCAAAGGGCAACTGCGCACCCTGGAAACCCTCGGCAAACCAGTGGTCGCGGCGATTAACGGCGCGGCGTTGGGTGGAGGTTGGGAAATCTGTCTCGCCTGCCATCACCGCGTGGCGCTGGATGATCCGTCGGTGCAGCTCGGTCTGCCGGAAGTGACACTCGGCCTGCTGCCGGGCGGCGGCGGGGTGGTGCGCATGGTGCGCATGCTCGGGATCGAGAAGGCGCTGCCGTACCTGCTCGAAGGCAAGAAAGTGCGGCCGCAACAGGCGTTGCAGGCTGGTTTGATTGATGAGCTGGCGGCGGATCGCGAAGAGTTGTTGGCCAAGTCGCGCGCGTGGATCGTCGCCAATCCGACGGCGGTGCAGCGTTGGGATGTGAAGGGTTATCACATTCCTGGCGGTACGCCGTCGAACCCGAAAGTTGCGCAAATGCTGGCGATTGCACCGTCGATCCTGCGCAGTAAAACCCAAGGCACACTGCCGGCGCCGGAGAAGATTCTGTGTGCGGCGGTTGAAGGCGCTCAGGTCGATTTCGACACTGCGCACCTGATCGAAACCCGCTATTTCACCGAACTCACAACCGGGCAGATTTCGAAAAACCTGATCGGCACGTTCTGGTTTCAGCTCAACGAAATCAATGCCGGTGGTTCGCGGCCTCAGGGTTTTGCGCCTTATAAAACACAGAAGGTTGGCGTGCTCGGTGCCGGGATGATGGGCGCCGGGATTGCGTTTGTCAGTGCTTCGGCGGGGATCGAGGTGGTGCTCAAGGACATCAACCTCGCGGCTGCCGAGAAAGGCAAAGCGCACTCGGCGGCGTTGCTGGACAAAAAAATCACCCGTGGCCAGATGAATGCTGCGCAGCGTGATCAAGTGCTGGCGCGGATCACACCGTCCGAAAGCGATGCCGATCTGGCCGGCTGCGATCTGATCATCGAAGCGGTGTTCGAGGATCGTGAGCTCAAGGCCAAGGTGTCTCTGGCCGCGCAGCAGGTGGTCGGCGCAGATGCGGTCATTGCTTCCAATACATCGACCTTGCCGATCACCGGACTGGCGAGCGCCGTGCCGGATCAAAGCAAATTCATCGGCCTGCATTTCTTCAGTCCGGTAGAAAAAATGCCGCTGGTGGAAATCATCAAAGGCGCGCAAACCAGCGACGAAACCCTCGCGCGCGGTTTTGATTTCGTCCTGCAAATCAAGAAAACCCCGATCGTGGTCAACGACAGTCGCGGTTTCTTCACCTCGCGGGTTTTCGGCACCTTCACCAACGAAGGCATCGCCATGCTCGGTGAAGGCGTCAGCGCACCAATGATCGAGACCGAAGCACGCAAGGCCGGGATGCCGGTCGGGCCTCTGGCGATCTCCGACGAAGTTTCCCTCAGCCTGATGAGTCATATCCGCAAGCAAACGGCCAAAGACCTACAGGCAGAAGGGAAACCGCTGATTGAGCACCCGGCCTTCGCCGTGATTGACTTGCTGCTCAACGAATACAAACGTCCGGGCAAGGCTGCTGGCGGTGGTTTTTATGAATATCCGGCGGGTGGCCAGAAGTATTTGTGGCCGGAACTGAAAACGCGTTTCGAGAAGGCCGACGGGCAGATCTCGCCGAAGGACGTACGTGATCGGCTGTTGTTCGTGCAAGCCATCGAAACCGTGCGTTGCGTGGAGGAGGGCGTGCTGACCTCGACGGCGGACGCCAATATTGGCTCGATCTTCGGCATCGGTTTCGCAGCATGGACCGGCGGTGCGTTGCAGTTCATCAACCAATACGGCGTGAAGGACTTCGTCGCCCGCGCGCAGTACCTCGCCGAACAATATGGCGAGCGTTTCGCCCCGCCAGCGCTGCTGCTGGACAAAGCGGCAAAGGGTGAAATGTTCTAACGGGAGGCGCACTCCGGGGCTTGCCTTGTCAGGGTGTTTCAAGGCAGGCTCTGGGGTGTTCATTATTCCCATCACGTGTCAGGTATTTTTTATGTCGCTACGCATCTGCATTCTGGAAACCGACATCCTGCGTCCGGAACTGGTCGATCAATATCAGGGTTATGGGCAGATGTTCCAGCGCCTGTTCTCGCAGCAACCGATTGCCGCCGAGTTCACCGTGTACAACGTGATGCAGGGCGAATACCCAAGCGACGACCTGACCTTTGACGCGTACCTGGTCACCGGCAGCAAGGCCGACTCGTTCGGTACCGACCCGTGGATTCAAACACTCAGGGAATACCTGCTGAACCGTTACGAGCGTGGCGACAAACTGCTGGGCGTGTGCTTCGGCCATCAATTGCTGGCGCTGCTGCTCGGTGGCAAGAGCGAGCGGGCGACGCAAGGCTGGGGCGTCGGCACTCACAACTACAAACTGGCGGCGAAGGCACCGTGGATGAGCCCGGTGCGTGAGGAGCTGACGCTGCTGATCAGCCACCAGGATCAGGTTACTGCACTGCCGGAAAACGCCACGGTGATTGCTTCCAGCGATTTCTGCCCGTTTGCCGCGTACCACATCAATGATCAGGTGCTGTGCTTCCAGGGCCATCCGGAGTTCATTCACGATTACTCGCGGGCGCTGCTCGATTTGCGTCAGGAAGCACTGGGTTCGCAGACCTACAGCAAGGGTGTGGCCAGTCTTGAACAGGAACACCATGGCGCGACGGTTGCGGAATGGATGATGCGGTTTGTGGCGCACAAGCCTGAGGTCGCTTAATAGCAGATCGAAAGATCGCAGCCTTCGGCAGCTCCTACACTGAAATCCCGTAGGGGCTGCCGAAGGCCGCGATCTTTTGATTTACAACCACCCAGACTTCTTGAAACTCGCCCACAAACTCACACATCCCACCGTAATAAACCCCAGCACACCGAAATAGCCGTAATGCCAGCTCAGCTCCGGCATGTTCTGGAAGTTCATCCCGTAAATCCCCGCCACCGCCGTGGGAAACGCCAGAATCGCCGCCCAGGCAGCAAACTTGCGCTGCACCACGCTCTGCCGAGACGCTTCCAGTAACACACCGATCTCGATGGTCTGACTGGCAATGTCGGCCAGAGTGCTCAGGTCTTCCATTTGCCGCGTCACGTGAATCTGCACATCGCGGAAGTACGGGCGCATGTTCTTGTCGATAAACGGAAAGCTGAGCTTCTGCAATTCCTCGCCAATTTCCACCATCGGTGCTGCGTAACGACGCAGGCGCACGACATCGCGGCGCAAGCCATGCAGCTTCTGAATATCGCGCTCGTTCAAAGCGCTGCACAGCACGTTGCGCTCCAGCTCATCAATCTCGGCATGAATCGCTTCGCCCACCGGCTGATAGTTCTCGATGACGAAATCGAGCAACGCATAGAGGACGAAGTCTTCTCCGTGCTCCAGCAACAGCGGCCGCGCCTCACAGCGTTGACGGACATGGGCGTAGGAAGCCGAGTGACCGTTGCGCGCGGTGATGATGTAGCCCTTGCCCGCGAAGATGTGCGTCTCGATGAACTGCAGAACGCCGTTCTCACGGATGGGCGAGTAGGTGACGATAAACAAAGCGTCGCCAAAGGTTTCCAGCTTTGGTCGGCTGTGTTTTTCCAGGGCGTCTTCGATGGCCAATTCGTGCAGGTTGAACTGACGTTGCAGATTGAACAGTTCCTGAGCGTCCGGCTCTTCCAGACCGATCCAGACAAAGTGACCGGTTTTCGCGGCCCAGGCAGCACCTTCATCGAGGGTAATATTGGTGACTTTCTTACCCGCGCTGTACACCGCAGCAGCAACAACTCGACCCATGGTGGTGATTCACTTCTTTTTGGCAAATGGCAGGGAATGCAAGGCTTCAGCTTAGCCGTGTCGCTGCTTCAGAGTCAGTGAAATCTGCACAGTTCACCGGGCAAAAGAAAACCCGCACAGGGCGGGTTTCGTTTTCAGGCGGCTTGTAGCTGCCGATCCATCGATTCGATGCACTCGCGCATCTGCTCACGGCACTGATCGATCAGCATGGGCATGTCATCCATGGTCAATCCGGCTGTAGGAATCGCCGGCAGCGAGCGTATGAGAATTTTCCCGCTGCGCCAGCGATTCAGGCGCATGTGTTTGATGTAACTGCTGACGCACACCGGCACGATCGGCACACCCGCGGCAATCGCCATCTGGAACGCGCCTTTCTTGAATGGCAGCAAGTCTTCGCCAAGGTTACGCGTACCTTCCGGGAACACCCAAATCGAGGTGTCTTCGTTCTGCAGGGTATTGGTGGTGGTCAGCATCGACTGTCGCGCCTTGTGCGCATTGCCACGGTCGATCAACACATTGCCGGCCAGCCAGAACAACTGCCCGAACAGCGGTACCCACTTCAGGCTCTTCTTACCGATGCACACGGTGCGACGAGGTACGACGTTGCCGAACACGAACAGATCGTAGTTGGATTGGTGGTTGGCGATGATCACGCAACTGTCGGGCTTGTTCATCAAGCCGCTGACATCGGACTTGACCCGCAGGCGCAAAATGCACATCGCCGGGAGCGCGTAGAGGCGGGCGCACAGTCGGCTGTTGTCCGGATTGAAAGGGCGGCATATCCCGAGGATCACCCCAAGGATGCCCGCCAGAATAAAGTGCAGGCCCATCAATAACATACGAAACACGAACAGCATTTTCAGGCCCACCGGGACAAAAGGTGGCGCAGTGTACGGATGTGCACTGTTTTCGGCAATTGCCGCTATAGAGTCCGGAGATAGGCGATGTTTAAGCGCATGTTTCAGAGTTGCTTGTCAGACCCGTCCTAGAGCCGCTACAGCGTTTTCAACCGAGCGTGTAAGAAAAAGCCCGACACGAGGGTCGGGCTTTTCTTCAATGCTTGAGCCTGGGCTTAACCCAGATGCTCCTGATCCTGGACGATGGCGTTATCGAGGGTTTCCAGCAGCGCCTTGCGCACCTTCAGCTTGGTATTTTTGTGCGCGAGCATGTTGATCTTCTTCAGCTGGCGCGCGGCAGCAAGGGCGGCACCTTGCAGTTCCTCGGCGGACACCACCTTGTCGAGGAACCCGGCATCCACAGCACTTTTCGGATCAAACATCTCGCCATTGATCACTGAGCGGTGAAACGCCGAACGACGCAGACGATCACGCGCCAGTTCGATCCCGGCGTGGTGCATGGTCATGCCGATCTGCACTTCATTCAGGCCGATGCTGAACGGGCCATCGACGCCGATGCGGTAATCCGCCGACAACAGAATGAAAGCACCTTTGGCCACGGCGTGACCCGGGCAAGCAACAATCACCGGGAACGGGTGAGAGAGCAGGCGACGGGCCAGCGTCGACCCCGCAGTCACCAGCGCCACCGCTTCTTTAGGGCCGGCTGTCATCACCTTCAGATCATAGCCGCCCGAGAGAATGCCTGGCTGACCGGTAATGATCACGATGGCACGATCAGTCACCGCTTGGTCCAGCGCCGCATTAAAGGCCGCAATCACGTCCGGGGAAATGGCATTGACCTTGCCGTTGCTCAAGGTCAGGGTCGCGATACCGTCTTCGAGGTGGTAGGAAATCAACTCACTCATGACGCTATTCCTTGTAAGAAAGATGGGCAGACGTTACCCACCGACGCAGGTCAGGTAAAGCGCCGTGACTGACCCGCCAGTCACCGATTCGCGGCTGATCCGGCGTAGCTCGCCATTTTGCTTCTATATAGAAGGGGCACAGTCACCGGAGATTGGCCGGTTTGCCATGGGCCGTCAGCAGCGCAAACGGCTTTTTCTCTTAAGCGCATGAAAATTCTGCAAAAAAAGTTTGCCATCGGAAAAGCTTTCGACTACATTAGCGCGCCTCGACAGACAGAACATGTTTGAAGAGATACGGTGAAGTGTCCGAGTGGCTTAAGGAGCACGCCTGGAAAGTGTGTATACAGGAAACTGTATCGAGAGTTCGAATCTCTCCTTCACCGCCACATTCAGTACACAAAACCCCTGATTTCGAAAGAAGTCAGGGGTTTTGTGGTTTCTGGCGTCTGGAATTTATCAGGCGGCGGATTGGAGTTGCGTTGAGCATTACAATCAGCGCTTTTATTCATCAGTAAAAGGACGACACCATGATCATCTCAACGACTCAATCCATTGAGGGTCGCCAGATCACTGCCTACCTGGACATTGTCAGTGCGGAATCGGTGCAGGGCGTCAATGTGATCCGCGACATGTTCGCCGGTATGCGCGACTTTTTCGGTGGACGTTCGCAGACGCTGGAGCGGGCGTTGAAGGAGGCTCGTGTGCAGGCGACGGAAGAACTTCGCGAGCGGGCGCGCGCTTTGCAGGCGGATGCGGTGGTCGGGGTGGATTTCGAGATCAGCATGCCCGGCGGCAAGGGCGGGATGGTTGTGGTGTTTGCGACGGGGACGGCGGTGAAGTTGCGCTGATGGGGTGTCAGGCCTGTGAGCCCATTCAAAAGTCGAATGGGCTCTTTAGGTTGGCGATCAGCCCTGTGGCTTGAGGATCACCAGACCTTTATCGTCATAGGTCAGCGGCGTGTCGATAGCGACCAGCGGAGGTGTATCGGAGGGTTGGCTAGGTTGCACCGGCTGGCTCGGATGGTAAATGACGCCAGGCTGCAGAACCGGCGTATCCGGACCCGGATTTTTGATGGTGATTTCGCCGGAAGCGATCTTGTCCTTGAGTTTTTCCGCGCCAGCCTTGCCGGCTGCGATTTGTTCGTCCGTGAGCTTTACGACGGGCAGATTCGGGAATCCGTTGATTTGCATGTTCTCTCCTTGAGATTCATTTGTATGAAAAAGGGCAACGGCCTGTCTCCGCAATTCTTTAGTGATGTGGGACCAATGGTTTATTCGCCCGTCTATTTTTTGTAGGCCATTCGTCGGGCATCAGACGATCTGAATAACAAGTCCAGGAATGACCGGCTAGTCTCAAAAGCCTTGGAGGTCGATATTTTTTCAGGCAAAAGGGTTTTTGCCGGTGTCGACTGATGGCGAAGGGGCGAAGGTATGACTGATCCGTATATCGAAGACGATGGCGCTGAATTTTCCTTCAACAACTGCGTACGGTGCGGCCAGACCGAGTACCAGGCAGGTTTTGGCGAGGACCCGGTGCAGACCGGAAAGATCAAATCCACGGCGCCCAAGGGGCCGAAAGCCAAATTTCTTCCGAAGGTCGCAACTCGTGCCCGAAAATAATTGCGCAATGAACGACCCCGTCAAATGAGCGGGGTTTTTTGTCCCTGATGAATGGAGGGGAACAATCCCTGCAGACGACGAAATGGTTCGGAAGGTTTTCACAAACTTTTCACGTTGATCGAAGTAGGGTGAAGCCATCCGTTAGAAAGCAAGTCTCCAGCCCGTCTCCCCAGCGGGCTTTTTTTTGCCCGCCATAAAACCTTTTCCAGAATAGCTGTCCAATCGGCGCCATGTGCGCGCAGGTCTCTGAATTCGTCTGGACTTTTGCGCCCCGAGAGCATTAAATCCCGGCCCTTTTTGTCATCCCAATTTTTGAGGTTTTCTTCATGCGTTTAACTCTGCCTGCTCTGGTTCTGGGCCTTCTGGTTGCTCAAGGTGCAATGGCTGCCGGTGATGGCACTGCGGCGCTGGGCGGTGGTCTGGGTGGTGCGCTGGGTAATGTGCTCGGTCAGAAAATGGGCGGCAGCACTGGTGCCGCAGTGGGTGCCGGCGTCGCTGGCGCGGCGGGCAGTGCATTGACGGCTCGTAAGGGCAGCCGCACCAAAGCGGCCATCGGCGGTGGTGTCGGGGCAGCCGGTGGTTCGGTAATCGGCAACAGCCTGGGCGGCCGGACTGGCGCCACCATCGGTGCAGGTCTGGGCGGTGCAGCGGGCGGTGCGGTCGGCAGCAATCTGGCCAAAGGTCACAAGCGTCACTGAAACTGATCGTTGTTCAGAAAAAGCCCGGCTCAATGCCTAATGCCGATCAGTTAAGCCTTCTCGCTTGACCTTTGGCCGCAAGAAATCAAAATCCGATGCCTGTACTGGCATCGGATTTTTTTATGCGTCTCGCTCGGGCACTGGAACTGACCCACAACATCGCCTCTACCCCCAACGCCATTGAGGGATTGGATGCTTTGCTCGATCCTTCTTTGGTCGAACAGGCGCTTGAACAAGCTGGTGTGGCGACGCTGCGCAAGCGTCGTTTGCCTCTGGAAATGATGCTCTGGTGCGTGATCTCCATGGCGTTCTTCCGGCGCATGTCGGCCTGGGATGTGGTTAGTCGCATGAATATCATGTTGCCGGGTCAGCGCCCGTTGGTAGCGCCCAGCGCCGTAGTCCAGGCCCGTCAGAGATTGGGCAGCGAAGCTGTACGACAAGTCTTCGATTTGACCCAGAAAAGTTGGCATGAGGCAGCCGGTCACCCGACTTGGGCCGGTCTGCGTTTGTTGGGTGTCGATGGCGTTGTCTGGCGCACGCCCGATACGCCGGAAAATCGGGCGCGCTATGACTCCGCCAGCAACCAGCATGGCGACACCGGTTTTCCTCAGGTGCGCATGGTCTGCCAAATGGAGTTGACCAGCCATTTGCTGATTGGAAGTGCGTTTGACGGCTACCGCAGCAACGAAATGAAACTGGCCGAGCAACTGATCGAAACCACCCCCGATCACTCGCTGACGCTGTTTGATCGTGGTTTTTACTCGTTAGGTTTACTGCATCAGTGGCAGCAGGCAGGTGTCGAACGCCACTGGCTGATGCCGCTGAAAAAAGGCTCGCAGTACGAGGTGATCCAGCGTTTGGGGCGCCAGGATGCGATTATTTTGCTGAGCACTTCGCCACAGGCCCGCAAGCAATGGCCTGGGTTGCCGGAGCGGCTGACCGCGCGACTGCTGAGCAAAACCGTCAAGGGCAAGGTGTGTCAGATTCTGACCTCGATGACTGACCCACTGCGTTTTCCTTCCGACGAGATTGTTGATCTATACAGCCAGCGCTGGGAAATCGAATTAGGCTTTCGGGAAATGAAGCAGACGCTGCTCAACAGCAGCTATACGCTGCGCAGCAAGACACCCGAGATGATCGAGCAAGAGTTGTGGGGTGTGTTGTTGGGCTACAACTTATTGCGCTATCAGATGGTGGAAATGAGTCGCCACTGTCCTGGCATTTACCCGTGCGAAATGAGCTTTACTGCGTGTACCTGGGCGATTCTTGGGTTTATCAACAGCGTCTCGGCCGATCGTTCCGGGAACATCCCCAAGTATTTGGCCGAGCTTCATGCTTCAGCGCCGCACTACGTTCTGCCGCATCGACGGGAGGAGCGCGTTTACCCTCGGGCCATCAGGCTTAAATCCCCGAAGTATCCGATCAAAAATAAAAATGCCAGTCAGCTTAACTGACTGGCATTAGGCTCAATGCCGGGCTTTTTAGTTGCTGAACGTTTTTCCCTCAAGCGTCTCCAATCTCACATAGGCCCTTGCTTGGGCGGACTGTCCCGATTCGGGAACTGTGAGGTTCATATGCGACTGTCATTATCTGCACTGTTTTTCGGATTGCTGGTGACGCAAGGCGCGATGGCTGCCGGGGATGGTTCGGCAGCCGTCGGCGGCGGGCTCGGTGGCGTATTGGGCAACGTGGTTGGCGGCCAACTTGGCGGCAGCACAGGCGCGGCAGTTGGCGCAGGTGTAGGCGGCGCGGCCGGCGGTGCGGTCGGGGCGAATAAACGCAATCGCACCGAAGCCGCGATTGGCGGTGGCCTCGGCGCTGCGGGTGGTTCAGTAATCGGTAATAGCCTCGGCGGCTCAACCGGTTCGGCTGTCGGTGCAGGATTGGGTGGCGCGGCCGGTGGTGCGGTCGGCAACAACCTGGGGGACGACGGCGGATCCCACTCCGGCGGCGGCCACAAACACAAGAATAAACACAAGAACCGTCATCATTGATCAGCGGTTCAACAGAAACCCGGCCTCGTGCCGGGTTTTTCGTTTTTGCAGGTAGGACTCAGGAACGATTGGCTGCAGGGCTTTTCGAACGTCATACACTTCCCCGAAAAAAGAGGTTTGCCATGACTCCCGAAACCGAAGGCAAGGAAGAAAAAGGCCCGAGCGGGCTGCCGTTTATCAATGATCCCGGGAACGAGGATCCGGGCTCGCTGATGGATGATGCGACGGTGCCGCTGAATGATTCGGATGAGGCGGATATGGAGTATGAAGAGGATGAGGATGAGGATGAGCAGTGAACGGTTGCTACTGGAGGCAAACCTGCTGATTGACTCTAAGGGCCTGGGACTTCAGGCCCATTAGAAGTGCGCACATTAATCAGCCAGTTTTTCGTTCAGTTTTCTCTCGATGTGGCGCAGCCATACTTCGCCAGATGCCCATTCATTCCAGTAGCAGTAATAACATTTGAGCTCCTTTAAGAACAATGCTCGTAGGTCCATTTCATTTAGTCCTCTGCTTATAAGCGTTTGCAATTCGCTACGTACTGAAATCAGTATTTCTTTGTCTGAGCTTTTCAAAAAGTCATCGATGACTTGATCTGCTGTGTCGTGCTCCATCAGCCAGTCTTGATGGAAGTAAGCCCCAAAAAATACTTGAGATTCTGGAAAGTTATTATTCATAGCTCTGGAAATCCTGTTAGTAAAAAATATCCCAAAGGCAGCGAAGCGTCTTTTTTTAACACTAATAGTAGTTTTGATGCTGATTGGGAATGCGTTACACCATTGAGCATACTCACACCCACCGGTCGGATGAGATCATGCGTAAAACTCGTCTTTGCTTGGGTACTGGCCAAGAACGCCGTCACTCTGTGTGAGTTCGCGTTTAGCGCCTCTGACACTGCAACTTCGGCATCAGCGCGATTCAAGAAAGTAGAAGCAGCGGGAATGTTAGGTTCTGCTTGGAGCCGTTGAGCCAACTGGGCGTCAGTTCTGCCAACATGCCTGGTAATCAGATGCCCACCTTGCGCTTCGTGAGCTGCTAATCCTCCTCCAGGAACAATCTCACTGTATGGCCCATCTGCCGATATTGCTCCCGGACAGGGAATGCAAGCCAACCCCAACGGATCAACCCACCCCGTCGGATTCGGCGTGTACTGATACTGATTAATCCCACCCGCCAGCTTCACCGGATCCGGCGTCAGATACCGGCCCAACCTCGGGTCGTAGTACCGGTGCCGGTTGTAATGCAGCCCACTTTCCCCATCGAAATACTGCCCCTGAAACCGCAACGGTTGATCGAGATAGTCTTCGGCCGCCAGGGTCAGCGCCGCGACCTTGCCGTACGCGTCGTACTGCGCCGACCAAACGATTTCCCCGCTGTAATCGGTCAGCTCCAGCGGCGTACCGAGGTGATCGAGTTGGTAATAAAACGGGCAGGCCTTTTTCGGGCCTTTGCCGTCGAGCATGGCCAGCGGGCGGAAGGTGCCGGGTTCGTAGACGTAGCTGCGATATTCGTTGGGGCTGCTTTCGGCGACGAGGTGGTCGCCTTGCCAGAAGAACTCGGTGGTGACGCCGTCGACGGTTTTGCGGATGCGGCGGCCGAAGGCGTCGTATTGGTAGGACGCGGTTTTGCCGTCCGGGCGGGTCAGGCCGATCAGGCGGTGCTGGCAGTCGTAGCGGTATTCGGTGACCAGTTTGTGCGCGCTGCCACGGCGTTCGCGGATCAGGTTGCCGAAGGCGTCGTAGTCGTAGTGGCGGTCGCCCTGGTCCAGCAGGCGATTGCCTTTGATCCGGCTCGGGCCGGTGCCGTCCTGTGTCAGCAGGTTGCCGGCCGGGTCGTGGGCGAAGCTTTCCGGCAGTTCGTCGCGCGAATGGCGGACGCGGATCAGGCGGTCGAGGGTGTCGTAACCGTAGGTGCGCTGGCCATGGCGGGTGTCGGCGATGTGTTCAAGGTTGCCGTTGGCGCTGTAGGCATAGTCGCGCCGATACAGTGACTGGTGTTCATGGCCTACGGTATGGGCCAGCAATCGGCCCTGATCGTCGTAGGAATATTCGCTGAGCAACAGGCCTTGCTGACGCTGCTGTTCGCGTCCGGACTGGAAGGTGTGCGTGGTCAGTTGTGCGCCGTTGAGGTCGATGCCGCTCAGCGCGCCGCCCTTGGCGTAGCGGTAGTCGAGCTTGCTGTTGTCCGGCAGACGCAGTTGTTTGAGCTGGCCGCAGGCGTTATAGGCATAACGCAATGTGCCCCAGCCCTGGTGCTCGGTGATCAGTCGATCCTGACGGTCGTACTCGAAGGCCAGCGGGTGGTTCTGGCCGTCATCGACGCCGATCAAACGGCCGAGGCGGTCGTATTGGTAGCTGACCCTGATCCCGTCGGGCAGGGTTTTGACCAGAAGACGCCCGGCAGCATCGCGTTTATAGGCGGTGACTAACTGTGAGCCGTCGTCGCCAAACTCGGTCTTCTCCAGCAGGTGACCGTTGAGGTCATAGGTGTACGCGGTGCGTTGGCCGTCGAAGCCGGTTTCCTGTCGGATCAATCCGGTTGGCGTGTAGTCCAGCAGGTATCGCTCGCCGGACTCGTTTTCGATCTCGGTGAGCAGCAGTTGCGCATGGTCGTAGCGGTACTGCACCCGCGTGCCGTCGGGGTTGATCCGCCGAGAGACCAGGTGCAGCTCATCGTCGTATTCATAACGGGTGATGCGCCCGAGTTCATCGCGCTCGGCAGTAACCTGGCCGTAGGCGCCGTAGCTGTAGGCGCGAGTCGCGCCTGTGGGAAATGTCGTCTGCGCCAGTCGGCCGACGGCGTCCCACTGCAGACGGGTCACCGCACCGTGTTCATCAACAACAGTCGTCCGCCGTCCCTGCGCATCGTAGGAAAAGCGTCGTACGCCACCCTCAGGCAACGTTTCCTCGGTCAACTGGCCAAGGTCATTCCAGACCCAGCGATGCCGGCTGCTGTCCGGGTAACGGATTGACAGCAGCTGCCCGCGAATATCGTAGTAGTAATGGGTGACCTGTCCGTCGGGATCGACGGCTTCGGTGACATCACCTTCGGCATTGCGCCGGTAGATCCAGGTTGCGTCGCCCCGGCTGCGTTTGTGCAGGAAACCGTTGCGATATTCGTAGGACGTTGGCGCGTCATCCGGCGGAATCAGTGCAATCAGCCGTCCGATTTCGTCGTAGTGGTATTCGGTTATGGCCCCCAGCGCGTCCTGCTCGGCGACCAGACGCCCGCAATCGTCGTAGGCCTTGAGGTGTTCGCCACCGTTGGCCTCGACCTTGCGCACCAGTCGTGCACGGTCGTCGTGGACGTAAACCTCTTCGGTGCCGTCGACGTAATGCACTGTGACGCTGCCATCGTCATCCCAGACGTACCGCGTATTCATCTGCGAAAACGATGCCCAGTGGCGCACGCAACGGGCGGCCTTGCCGGCGCGTTCCCACTCCCAGAAGAAGCTCGCGCCCCCTGTCAATTGCCGCTGCAGGATCACGTGGGCGTCGTCGTAGTCGTAGCGCTCGCTGTCACCGACGGCGTTGGTCGCGGCTAACAGGCGTTGGCGGGCGTCGTAGCAGTAGCGGGCGAGGGTTTGTTCAGTGGCCCATTCAGACGCGTGGAAAACCTGGTAATCGACCGCGATCAATTGCGCCCGGTCATAGCGCAATCGCAGCGCCCGGCCAGCGCCATTGTCGAGACGATCAATACGATCCTGACGGTCCCGACTGATGCACAGTCGATTGCCATACGCGTCACTGATCGCCGTCAGCCGCCCCGCGCGGAAGTGGTAAAAGCGCGGCACATCCCCGGCCAGTGCAAGGATCAGTTCCTGTGGTTCATCGCCAAGAAAGATCGCCGCCCGCGACAGACTGTTGTGAATCGCCGGCCGCTCGACGTCTGGTAACGGGAACCGAGTTCGGCGGTTCTCGTGGTCGATCCAGACCACACAATCGCCTTCGAACAGCAGGCGGTGCGCCAGCGAATGACTCCAGCCAAACCCCAGGCCGACATCGACCTCGACAGCGCTGGTGCGATACACCCGGGTGAACTCGAACGGCAGTCGCCCATCGAGCGCACCATCGGTCAGGGTCAACAGTTCTTCGCCGGTGACCATCGACACCGGGCAGCCATTGGTGCAGGTCAGCGGTACGCAATCGGCGTTGTCGCCGTTAGGGTTTTTCGCCTGATCCGGTACATCGTCGTGTGGCTCATGGCGTTGCAGGGCCGCCATGTTGCGAGTCTTGTCGCGTGTAATGGGCGCCGGATTTGGCACCGTCAACACCAAAGAATCGGCTTGGCGAATGTTCAGAGGAATGGCAGGCGTCGGATTCAGCGCAACGTCACGCGCATTGATCATCAGCGGTTTCAGCACGCCGGCATGTTTGTCCAGCGGCGGTGCCGTGCTCAGTTCCGCCAGTCGCAACGCTGAAGCCGCCAGCCACTCCCGTGCTCGCGGCGACTTGATCTTCGCCAGTACTTTGCTGCTCAGGCGTATTTGCACGCCGACACCGCCAGACAGCCGCATCAGCAGAAAAGCGATCAGCAGTTCGACGCGAACTTCAGCCACCACTTCAGCCACATACTGCGGCGGCAGCATTTTCAGCCAGCTGGTGAATGCTGCGAGATGAATGAACAGCAGCGGCTCATCGCTGAGGATCAACAAGCCGTCGGCAATGGACGCGCTGGACGCTTGCAGCAACGCTTCAAGCTCGGCTTCGCTGAGGTAATCGAGGAGCTTTTCGCTGTTGGCCTGCAAGTCGGCGAGGAGGGCGAACACCTGCTTGATGTCATCCCAGACGCCGTGCAGGGCACTCTCGAATCCGCGCCAGTCGGCCCGCTGTAATTGGCCGTAACGGTCAGCGAATCCGGCGCTGGAAAACTCTTTCCACAGGGGTTGGAACCCGCTCCACTCAGTCCGCAGCCAGCCTTCGAGACTGGCAAGGATGGCCTCATAGGAGGCGAACAGAGCACTGACGTGAGCGGCTGAAACATCGGGAAAGAAGGTGATGCGATAACGCTGGCCCCGATCGCAGTCGGTCACTTGCAGAATGCCGCTCGGGCCAATGGTGTGATGCAGTGGTGCGCCAAAGGTGAGAACCCCGTTGACGTCACTCAGCAGCGGTTCAAGTGTTAGCGGGGTATCGCCGATCGGCACAAACCGTGCGGCTTCGAACATGTGCACCAGCGTCAACGGCCCGCTGGCCGGGCACATCACCACCGATGAACTGATCGGCTTGGAGGATTTCAGCGGTGCACTGAGCTGGACGTCGTTGCCGACCTTGAACACCTGCTCGATATCCAGCGCCGTCCCGGTCCAGAACGCTTCGGCCCAGGCCTCGTAATCGTTCAGGCACAGACGGAACTCCTCGATCAGGGTCTCGAAATCCGGGTGTTCGGGATTCAGTGCGGCAACTACCAGCAGGCCAATGCTGTTGTTGAGGGCCAGTAGCCGATCGGTTTCGAGCATTCGCAGTTCTCGCGCACATCAAAAAGGTGCGAGGACTTTGCGGGGGATCAACGCGGAAAGAAGTCGGCCAAGTAGGTGATGCCTGTAGGACGTTTCGCTAAATGTTCGCGAGTAGTTCACCGCCTCCAGAGACATTGACCGTTGCTCTATGTCCGTCACGCTCGTTATGCTGCTGAACCCTTTAATCAGATCCGAGCAGCGACCTGCTTCAGGCGCCTGGGATGTTTTTGATAACGGATCCGATGATGAATGCACCGCTGAAGGCGTTCGGCCCGATCAAGGCCGTGATTTTCGATATGGACGGTTTGCTGCTGGACACCGAGGGCATTTACACCGAGGTCACCTCGCTGATTGCCGGGCGCTATGGGCGCACCTTCGACTGGAGCATCAAGCAGAACATCATTGGCCGTGGGGCCAACGATCTGGCGAACTATGTGGTGCAGGCTTTGGAGCTGCCGATTACCGCCGAAGAGTTTCTGCTGATCCGCGAGCCGCTGATGCGTGAACGTTTTCCCACTGCACAAGCGATGCCGGGTGCCGAGGAACTGATCCGTCACCTGAAGGCGCACAACATTCCAATCGCCGTGGGCACCAGCTCGTCGCGCCAATCGTTCGGGCAGAAAACCACGCTGCATCGTGACTGGTTTGCGTTGTTCGATTTCATTGTCACGGCGGATGATCCGGAAGTCGGTGCAGCCAAACCGGCACCGGATATTTTCCTCACCGCTGCCCGGCGTCTGGGCGTGGCGCCTGAGGATTGCCTGGTGTTCGAAGATTCGCCGTTTGGCGTGACTGCTGCGAAAGCCGCCGGTATGACCGCCATCGCCATTCCCGACGCCGCCATGGCCGATGAAAAATACGCACATGCCGACGGGATTCTTCGTACGCTGAAAGCGTTCATCCCGAGTGCCTGTGGTTTGCCGGCGCTGGATTGGGCTTAAACCAGCGAGACAAAAAAACGCCGCCCCTCTGTCAAGGAGGGGCGGTGTTTTTCGTTCAGGCAATCTGGAACAATCAGGCGCCGAAACCACCGTCGATGGTCAGGCTGGCACCGGTGATGTAACCGGCTTCCGGGCCAGCCAGGTAGGCGACGAAACTGGCGATTTCTTCAGCTTTACCGTAACGCCCGACGGCCATCAGCGGGATCAGGCTTTCGGCGAAGTCACCGTGCGCCGGGTTCATGTCGGTATCAACCGGCCCCGGCTGCACGTTGTTGACGGTGATGCCGCGAGGGCCGAGGTCGCGGGCCAGGCCTTTGGTCAGGCCGACCAGCGCCGATTTGCTCATTGCATACACTCCGCCGCCGGCAAAGGGCATGCGGTCGGCGTTGGTGCTGCCGATGTTGATGATGCGTGCGCCTTCGCCCATGTGTTTAGCGGCTTCCTGGGAGGCGATGAATACGCTGCGAATGTTGATCGCCACGGTCTGGTCGAAGTCTTCGAGTTTGAAGTCTTCCAGTGGGGCAACGGCCAGTACACCAGCGTTGTTGACCAGAATGTCGACGCGGCCAAAAGCTTCGACGGTAGCGTTGACGGCGTGGCGGATAGCAGCGGCATCGGCGCTGTCGGCCTTGATCGCCAGGGCTTGGCCGCCGTTGGCGGTGATGCTGTTCTGCAACTCTTCAGCCTTGGCGGTGGAGCTGACGTAAGTGAAGGCTACGGCAGCGCCTTCAGCGGCCAGGCGTTTGACGATGGCAGCGCCGATACCGCGGGAACCGCCTTGGATCAGAGCGACTTTACCGCTGAGGTGTTGAGTGGTCATGTTCGATCTCCAGAGTGTTCAAGGCGGGAATGCCTTGGTATTGGTGGCGAGTATCGGCGTGGTATCGACAACTGTGTAGACCATGATTGCTATAGTCTGTGTAAACCAGAAGTTTATAGTGGCGATCATGGAAACTTTCAGCAGCATCGAATGCTTCGTGCGCAGTGCCGAAGTCGGCAGCTTTGCCGAGGCCGCGCGACGTTTGAGTCTGACCCCGGCGGCCGTCGGCAAGAGTGTGGCGAAACTTGAGGTGCGGCTCGGCGTACGGCTGTTCCAGCGTAGTACACGCAGCTTGACGCTGACCGAGGCCGGGCAGCTTTTCCTCGATCAGGTCAGTGGCAGTCTGACGACGATTCAAAATGCCGTGGCCAATCTGTCCAGTGTCGAAGGGCTGCCGGCCGGGACGCTGAAAGTCAGCATGGGCGCCGCGTTTGGTTGCCTGCACATCGTGCCGATGCTCGGTGAGTTTCTGCGGCGATACCCTGCAATCAACCCGGACTGGCATTTCGATAATCGCCAGGTCGATCTGATCGGGCAGGGCTTCGACGCGGCCATCGGTGGCGGCTTCGAACTGCCGCAAGGGGTGATTGCACGCAAGCTGAGCCCGGCGCATCGGATATTGGTGGCGTCTGCGGATTACTTGCAGGCCAACCCTCGGATCCTCGAACCGGACGACCTCAGCCATCACGACGGAATTTTGATCCGCTCGCCGCAAACCGGGCGTGTGCGTTCCTGGCAGTTGACCGGGCGCAATCCGCAGAATTGCCGGCCATTGGTGCTCAAGACGCGAATGACCATGAGCGATTCCGAAGCCGCTTGCAGGACGGCGGCGCAAGGCTTGGGGATTGCGCTGGTGAGCATGCCGTTTGCGGTGGGGTACCTGGAGGCGGGGACGTTGCAGCGGGTGTTGCCGGATTGGTTCGTCGATGATGGCAATATTTCGATTTACTACGCCGAGCATAAATTGTTGCCGGGCAAGACGCGGGCGTTTGTGGATTTTCTGATTGAGCAGTTTGCGGAGCAGGGGTCGGCGCGGCGGTTCAGTGCGATTTGAGCAAGGCATCAGACCGAGGTGTGGCCATCGCGAGCAGGCTCACTCCTACATTGGAATGCGTCCCCTTTGTAGGAGTGAGCCTGCTCGCGATCAACGATAACGCGGTCTACCGGGCAAACCGCCCCGGCCAGCCAATAATGTTCTTCGGCCGCGGCGTCGCATAAGTCCGCACCTTGGACGTCGACAAGCGCAAGCGCACCAGCGATTCGGCAATCGTCACCGCCGCCGTCACGCCATCCACCACTGGCACACCCGTGCGTCGACGAATTTGCTCATCCAGCCCGGCCATGCCGCCGCAACCCAGGCAAATCACCTCGGCTTTATCCTGCGTCACCGCCAACTCTGCCTGATGCACGATTGCTTCCAGCGCACGCTGCGGCTCGTGTTCCAATTCCAGCACCGCCAAGCCACTGGCCCGCACCGATGCGCAACGATCCCACAGGCCAGACAATTTCAACCGATCCTCAATCAGCGGCACGGTGCGATCCAGCGTGGTCACCACCGAATACGCGTGGCCCAGAAACATCGCGGTACTCGCCGCCGCATCAGTGATGTCCACCACCGGCACGTTGAGCAATTCCTGCAAGCCTTCCCGGCCATGCTCGCCATAGCCGGCCTGAATCACTGCGTCGAACGGCTGATCGTAGGACATCACCCGATCCATCACGGCGATGGCGGCCAAATAGCTTTCGAAATTACCTTCAATCGAGTCGGCGCCAAAAAACGGCGTCAAACCGACGATTTCAGTACCAGGTGAAGCGACATCCTGCGCCGAGCGGGCGATGGCTTGGGTGATGGACTCGGTGGTGTTGACGTTGACCACGAGAATACGCATGGGGAAATCCTTATAGCGGGCAGTTCTGCGGCCCGACATCCGGGCCGCGAGGGAGTTAATGGCAGACGTTGTCGACCGCAATCGATTCGCCACTGATGTCGGCGTAGTGCGGCTGACGCTTGGCGATGATCAGGTAGAGCATTCCGGCGATCCCGGCGCCGATCAGCCAGGAGAACGGCGAAACGCTGTGGAAACCGGGAACGAGCGCGAGGACGATGGCGATCAACGCCGCAGGAATAAACGCCGCGACAGCGCGGAAATTGACCCCGTGGCTGTAGTAATAAGCGCCGTTGGGATCTTCGCTGTAGAGCTGCGGGACGTTGACCCGGCCTTTGCGGATCAGCCAGTAGTCGACCATGATCACCCCGTACAACGGGCCGAGCAGGGCGCCGAGGCCGGACAGGAAATAGACGATCACCAGCGGGCTGTTGTAGAGATTCCACGGCAGGATCAGCACGGCGATGGTGGCGCTGATCAATCCGGCGCGGCGGAAGGTCAGGTACTTCGGCGCGAGGTTGCTGAGGACGAAGGCCGGGGCGACGAAGTTGGCCATGATGTTCACCGCAACGGTGACGATCAGGAATGCCAGGCAACCAAGGACCAGGAAGAAGGTGTTGGGAATCGATGCAATGATCTCGGTCGGGCTTTCGATGATCCGGCCATTGATCTGAAATTGCGCACCGCAGAGCAGCACGGTAATCGCGGCGAACACCAGAATATTCACCGGCAAACCCCAGAAGTTTCCTACCTTGATGGTCTTGCGGCATGGCGAAGAGCGGGCGAAGTCGCAGAAGTTGAGGATCAATGTGCCGTAGATCGCCAGCCACAACGCACCGCCGGCAAAGATGTTGCGCCACATCTCGCCGCCGGTCAGCGGCTCGCGGATCGACCAGGCGATGGTCGCGTTGGCCTGGAAGTACATCCATGCGGCGAGGGCGGCGACAGTCAGCAGGATCACCGGCCCGGCGAACGCCTCGTAGCGGCGCACCATTTCCATGCCGTAGGCGAGAATCGCCAGTTGCACGAACCAGATCGCCACGAACGATGCCCAGCCCAGCGTCGACAGCCCGAGAATCGAGTTGTGGTCGTATTCGGCGAAACCGGGGTGCACCGCCGTGAGCAGCACTCGCAAAACCACAGACGCCAGATACGTCTGAATGCCGAACCAGGCGATGGCGATAACCGCCCTGATCAGTGCAGGAATTTGCGCGCCGTGGATGCCGAAACTGATCCGGCTGATGACAGGAAACGGCACACCGGTTTTCTGCCCCATGTAACCGGACAGGTTCATGAAAAAGTACACCAACGCCGCGCCGATCCCCAGCGACAGCAGAATCTGCCAGCCACCCAGGCCCAAGGCGTAGAGGCCGATGGCGAAGGAGTAGTTGGCGATGTTGTGCACATCGTTGGTCCACAGGGCGAAGATGCTGTATTTGCCCCAGCGTCGACCTTCAGCCTTGGTGGGCGCCAGGTCGCTGTTGTGCAAACGGGGGCTGAGTTGTAACGGCTCGCTCAGACCGTCGTAGGGCAACGGTTGATCAAGGGCAGAGGCGGGCAGATTCAGCGCGATGTTATTCGAGAGACTTGTACGCATTCCGGCAGGCTCCTGATGTTCAGGGCCGCGATGACTGTGCATAAGCCGTCAGGCTCGACAAATCTTCGTCGCGGCAGTGAAAGCATCACTGGTTACGGGGCATCTGCAGCCTGTACGGGATAGGGCGCTTCAGGCTTGCGGATCGAAAGTGTTTATGTTTTGCAGTTTTGTATACAAAACATGTATGCACTTAAGCCAGTTTTGTGCCAGTTGGCGATCTATGCACAGCCGTGCTCATTTCGAAAAGTTATCGAAGCACGCTAAGTATCTGAAAATAAGTGGTTATAAATTGACCGATTGAACAGGTATTTATTTTTTGTGGGGGATTTTTACGGCGGGCGGAAGCGGGGGTTTTTCAGGCGGGATGTAACTTTTCAGGGCGCGGAAACAAAAAAGTGCACACATAAATGGCACCGATGGTGACAGTCGTGTGTACAAATTTTCTGATGGCTCCGCATAACATTGTAGGATTGAGCCTGCTCGCGATAGCGGTCTATCAGCCGATGAATTTTTTGGCTGATACATCGCTATCGCGAGCAGGCTCACTCCTACAGGGGGAAATCAGCGCGGCAGGGAGTTACGCCTTACTGATGATGTTACCGGCATGCAGCCCACACTCTTTCTGCGTTGCTTCTTCCCACCACCAACGGCCTTCGCGCTCGTGCTGGTTCGGCAGGACAGGGCGGGTGCACGGTTCGCAGCCGATGCTGATGAAACCGCGCTCATGCAGGCTGTTGTACGGCAGTTCGAGCATGCGGATGTAACCCCAGATCTCTTCACTGGTCATCTGCGCCAACGGATTGAACTTGTACAACGTGCGCTCCGGGGTGGAGAACGCTGTATCGATTTCCATCACTGCCACGGCACTGCGAGTGCCCGGGCTCTGGTCGCGGCGCTGGCCGGTGGCCCAGGCTTTGACGTCGGACAATTTGCGCCGCAGCGGCTCGATCTTGCGAATGCCGCAGCATTCGCCGTGACCGTCCTTGTAGAAACTGAACAGGCCTTTTTCCTTCACGAAGGGTTCCAGTTTCGTGTAGTCCGGCGACACCAGTTCGATGTCGATCTTGTAGTGCTCGCGCACCTGATCGATGAAGCGATAGGTTTCCGGGTGCAGGCGGCCGGTGTCGAGGCTGAACACCTTGACGTTCTTGTTGAGCTTCCAGGCCATGTCCACCAGCACCACATCCTCGGCGCCGCTGAAAGATATCCACAAGTCATCGCCGAACTCGGCAAAGGCGAGTTTGAGAATGTCTTGCGCGGATTTGTTGGCATAGGTCGTGGCGAGTTCCACGACGTCGAACGTTGCACTCATCAGGGCGGCTTCCTACAGGTCGGTGGCGCTGGGCGCTCTATATGAGGCCGATGGTAACAAAAAGCTGCGTGGCTCGGGGCGTGCTGTGCGTTGCGCGAGTGGATTTGAGCCGCTAGAGTTCGGCCTCGCTCGACTCAAATAATCAATACAAACGGGAGTGTCTTGTGGAAATTGCTTGCCTGGATCTTGAAGGGGTGTTGGTGCCGGAAATCTGGATCGCCTTCGCCGAAAAAACCGGAATCGACTCCCTCAAGGCCACCACCCGGGACATTCCCGATTACGACGTGCTGATGAAGCAGCGTCTGCGCATCCTTGATGAACATGGCTTGAAGCTCTCGGACATTCAGGAAGTGATCGCCACGCTGAAGCCGCTGGACGGCGCGGTGGAGTTCGTCAACTGGCTGCGCGAGCGCTTTCAGGTGGTGATTCTGTCGGATACGTTCTACGAGTTCTCGCAGCCGCTGATGCGTCAGTTGGGCTTCCCGACGTTGCTGTGCCATCGTCTGATTACTGACGACACCGGGCGGGTGACCAGCTATCAGTTGCGCCAGAAAGATCCGAAGCGCCAGTCGGTGCTGGCGTTCAAAAGCCTGTATTACCGGGTGATTGCGGCGGGGGATTCGTATAACGATACGACGATGCTGGGCGAGGCCGATGCGGGGATTCTGTTCCATGCGCCGGAGAATGTGATTCGCGAGTTTCCGCAGTTTCCGGCGGTGCACACCTTCGCCGACCTTAAGCAGGAATTCCTCAAAGCCTCCAACCGCGACCTCAGCCTGTAAGCCTGGCTAAATGATCGTTCCCACGCTCTGCGTGGGAATGCCTCAACGGACGCTCCGCGTTCGGCTTTGGATGGGACGCCGAGCGTCCCGGGATGCATTCCCACGCGGAGCGTGGGAACGATCATTACTCAGAGGTTTTGCAGGGTTTCGAGGAGGATTCTGACTTTGGTGATCGACTCCTGATACTCGGCCTGCCAGTCCGAATCCGCAACAATCCCGCCACCACCCCAGCAGCACACCTGCCCATCCTTGACCAACAGACTGCGAATCGCGATGGAGCTGTCCATCTCGCCGCGCACGTCCAGGTACAGCAACGAGCCGCAATACAATCCGCGCCGGGTCGGCTCCAGTTCATCAATAATCTGCATCGCACGAATCTTCGGGGCGCCGGTGATCGAGCCGCCGGGGAAGCTGCCGGCAATCAAATCCAGTGCATCGCGGTCGTCCGCCAATTCGCCGGTCACGCTGCTGACCAGGTGATGCACGTTCGGATAGCTCTCCAGGCTAAACAACTCCGGCACCCGCACCGAACCAATGCGGCAGGTGCGGCCGAGGTCGTTGCGCAGCAGATCAACGATCATCAGGTTTTCCGCGCGATCCTTGGGGCTGGCCAGCAGTTCGGCGGCGTTGGCAGCGTCTTCGGCCGGCGTGAGACCTCGCGGGCGAGTGCCTTTGATGGGGCGGGTTTCGACCTGACGCTGGCTGACTTTGACAAAGCGCTCCGGCGACAGGCTCAACACCGCGCCGCCGTCGGGCAAGCTCTGGAAACCGGAGAACGGGGTCGGGCAGGCTTCGCGCAATTTGCAGTAGGCCAGCCACGGATCGCCCTGGCACGACGCGCGAAAGCGCTGGGCGAAGTTGACCTGATAACAATCGCCGGCCTGAATGTAATGCTGAATGCGTTCGAAGGCCTGACGGTAATCGTCGGCCGCGAGGTCGGCGGCCATCGGGTTGTTGAGCTTGAACGGGGTTAAAGCACTAACGACTGGCTGCGTGAACAACAAAATCAGCCGCTGTTTCTCGCTGTCGATCACGGACGGGTGAAAGACCAATTGACTGGTCGCCGTCTGGTGATCGCTGATCAGCGCCCAGTCGTACAACCCGAAACGCGCGTCCGGCAATTGCAGGTCATCGCCGGCGTGACTCGGCAGGTGTTCCAGATGCCGACCGAAGTCGTAGCTCAGGTAGCCAATCAAACCGCCAGCAAACGGCAGCTCGAAACCCGCAGGCAAATCTGCCTCACCGAGGCGACTTAAGTTGTCGCGCAATCGTTGCAGGAAACGGCTGCCGCTCTCGTCCGGCAGCACCGACAGTTGTTCCAGCGGCCAGGCGCTGAGCAAGTCATAACGGCCACGGTCGGCACTTGGCCGGCCGCTGTCGAGCAGCACGGCGCCGGGGGCGTTGCGGATGGCCGCGAAGTAGTCGGCGGGATTGGCGCGGTAGGGCAGCGGGTGTACGGAACAGGTCAGCATGGGCGGGGCAGATCGGCCGTTGAGGCGGGGTGGGGATTGTAGTCCTCCGGGCGATTTGCTCCTAGAGGGGATGTCGGGGATTGGCAGATTGGCGGCAGGGTTGAATTATGTGGTGACTATGAATGAGCCATCGCGAGCAGGCTCACTCCTACATTTGGAATCCATTCCCCTGTAGGAGTGAGCCTGCTCGCGATGGCCTCGACTCGGTTTCGGATCAGCCCTCGACCGCAGGAATATGCCCAAACATTTCCTGGGTAAACGCCACGCGCTCTTCAGCCGTCTCCGTCACTCCACGCGCCTTCAACTCTTCCAGTCGCGCTTCAACCGCATGCGTACGCAACGTCAGCCCACAATCATTGGCAATCTGAATATTCAACCCAGGCCGCGCATTCAACTCGAGAATCAGCGGGCCTTTCTCCTGATCGAGCACCATGTCCACACCGATGTAACCCAGTCCGCACAGCTCATAACAGCCGGCCGCGAGTTTCATGAAACCGTCCCAGTAGGGCAGTTGCACGCCATCCACCGCGTTGGTGGTGTCGGGGTGTTTGGTGATGATGTTGTTCAGCCAGGTGCCGCGCAAGGTCAGACCGGTGGCCAGATCGACACCAACGCCGATGGCGCCCTGGTGCAGGTTGGCCTTGCCGCCGGACTGCCGGGTCGGCAGGCGCAGCATCGCCATCACCGGATAGCCCATCAAGACGATGATGCGGATGTCCGGCACGCCTTCGTAGCTGATGCTTTTGAAGATCTGATCCGGGGTCACCCGGTATTCGATCAGCGCCCGGTCGCGGTGGCCGCCCAGTGAATACAGGCCAGTGAGGATGCTCGAGATGTGATGCTCCAGCTCTTCGTGGGCAATGATCTTGCCCGACACCGTGCGATAGCGGCCTTCGAAACGGTCGGCGACGACGATAATGCCGTCACCGCCAGCACCCTGCGCAGGCTTGATCACGAAGTCGCTGCGCCCGCCGATGATCTCGCCGAGCTTGTCGATTTCCTTCTCGGTGGAGATCACGCCATACAGTTCCGGCACGTGAATGCCGGCCTCGATTGCGCGTTCCTTGGTGATGATCTTGTCATCGACGATCGGGTACAGGCTGCGCTTGTTGTACTTGAGCACGTAGTCGGCGTTTCGCCGATTGATGCCCATGATGCCGCGCGCTTCCAGCGCCTTCCAGGTCTTCCAGAAACCGAACATCAGGCGTCAGCCTTCTTCAGGAAAGCTTTGAAGCGCACCAGTTCGGTCAGGCGGTAGCCGCGATAACGACCCATCGCCAGCATGAAGCCGACCAGAATCAGCAGGATCGCCGGGAAGGTGAACACGAAGTACACCAGCTCAGGCACGGTCATGATCAGGTGCGCCAGGGACGCCGCGAACAGCGTGCCAATCGCCACTTTCATCGCATGGCTGGCGCCGCGTTCTTCCCAGGTGATCGACAGGCGTTCGATGGTCATGGTCAGAATCACCATCGGGAACAGCGCCACGGACAAGCCGCGCTCCAGACCGAGTTTATGGCTGAACAGACTGATCGCCGCGATCAACACCACGACGAAGGTCAGCACCACCGACAATCGCGGCAGCATTTGCAGCTTCAGGTGTTCCAGATACGAACGTAATGACAGCCCCAGCGCCGTGATCACCGTAAACAACAGAATGCCGAAGCCCAGTTGCGTTTCGCGGAAGGCGAGGGCGATCAGCACCGGGGTGAACGTACCAAGAGTTTGCAGGCCGATCAGGTTGCGCAGGATCAGAATCACCAGCACGCCGATCGGGATCATCACCATGATCATGAAAGTCTGCTGGGTCTGCAGCGGCAAGCCGTACAGCGAGTATTCAAGGAAGTTGGCGTCGGTGTTTTCGTCCGTGAGCTTGGCCAGACGAATCGCGTTCATCTCGCTGTTGTTCAGGCTGAAGGTCACGTTGGCTTTCTTGCCGCCGTCGACGGTGATCAGGTTTTCATCGCCAGTCCACCACAGCAGGCGATCGGTCGGCAGGCCTTGCTCGCCGGTTTCCGGGTTGAAGTACAGCCAGTCGTTGCCGTTGAAGCTGCGTAGCCACAGTTCGGGCATTTGCGGCTGGTCGGCGACGAGGCGGATGGTGTGGACTTTTTCCACCGGGACGTGGGCGATCGACAGCAGCAGTTCGACGATTTTGGCTTTGTGCGCGGTCGACGGATCGCCGGCCAGCAGCAGTTTCACGTTGTCATCGTTGAGGTTGTTGACGCGTTTGATCGCTTCGCCGATGAAAGTTTCAACGTCGGCGGAGTGTTGGCGGATCGGCGCGAGCAGGGCTTCAGCGGCGATTTTTTCCGGGCCTTCGATGGCGATGCTGTCGCGGAAGGTCGGGCCTTTGATCTTGGTTTTTTCCGCGGTATATCGCTTGGTCAGCACCAGACGGTAATAAAGGGTCTGGTTGCCCTTGGCCCGGCGCGCCGACCAGGTCACCTTGCGGTTGCCGTCGACACGGTTCACGGCGACACCGTAGTTATTGGAGATAAAACTCTCGTTGAGGCTGACGTAGTCGCGGCTCAACGGCGGCACAAACATCTGGATCTTTACCGGGTCTTTGGTGCTGGCGACGAACTCGACCTTGGCGTCGATGTTCCACAAGTCGTCGGTCGCGTCTTCGGTCACCGGGATGCCGAGCACGAAAATCTGATAGGCCGTAACCGAAACGCCCAGCAGCACCAGAATGGTGATCAGGATTTTCAGGTGGAAGGTTAGAGAACGCATGGAAATTACTCGGCGGTATGAGCGGCGATGGTGCAGGCGGGTTTGCCGGCAGCGTATTTAAGACTGGGGTCGACCAGCGCGTCGAAGCGTTTCAGCGCCTCGGAGCCAATCAAAAGCGGATATTGGAACGCACTTCGGTCGGTCAGGTTCACTTCGATGCTGCGCAGCGCCGTGCCCATGCAGATATCCAGCTCGATCACCGGACGGGCGGTGTACTTCTTGCCTTCTTCCGGGTCGTAGTCGCCGGCGCGGCGCTTGATCTTGCTGACCCGGGCCAGCGGCCGTTCGATCGGGTGCGAATGCGCAGCGTCGATGGCCAGGTAGAAGCGCACCCAGGATTCACCGTTGCGTTTGAAGCGTTTGATATCGCGGGCACTCAGCGAGGCGGTTTTCGCGCCGGTGTCGAGTTTGGCCGCGACTTCGAGATTGATGCCGTCAAGCGAAGCGTATTCGTTGAGGCCGTACACGGTTTTTTCCCCCGCGGCGGCAAGGCCGGGCAGGCAAAACAGGGCAAAGAATGTGGGGAAGGGCTTGAGTCTCATAAATCCTGGTGCGCAGCGTTCCGTTGTCGGTTCAGGTCCCTGGCAAAACTTGCGCAAGGCCCTTCGTGTGCCTATCAGCTTTTTATGACAAGCCGTACAAATGGCCAGCAAATGCGGGCGGCATTCTAGCACGGTGGTTTTATGGCGCCAGCGCTGGGGGCGGTCTATGGAAGATCAAAAGATCGCAGCCTTCGGCAGCTCCTACACTGATCCCTGTAGGAGCTGCCGCAGGCTGCGTTCTTTTAAGGTTATTAGACGATTGTCGACAATACCTATTTATCCTTTGACTGATACGGCTGAATTAGCTAGTTTTTGCCGCATTGGATTTAAAGGTGTCGACAATCATGTTGGATCAACTCGATCCCCCGGTCATCAGCGGCGACGATTCCGAGACGCTCTCGGAAAACGTCTTCCGGCGTATTCAGGCGGCCATCGTCAAAGGCGAGATCGCCCCGGGCAGCAAGATCTCCGAGCCGGAGCTGGCGCGCACCTACGGCATCAGCCGTGGGCCGTTGCGTGAGGCGATCCACCGGCTGGAAGGCCAGCGTCTGCTGGTGCGTGTACCGCACGTCGGCGCACGGGTTGTCTCACTCAGCCACGCCGAATTGCTCGAACTCTATGAAATCCGCGAATCCCTCGAAGGCATGGCCTGCCGCCTGGCGGCCGAACGCATGAGCGTCGAAGAAATCGACGAACTGCGTCGCGTACTGGAAACCCACGAACGCGACGCGGCGTTTCAGGCCGGCGTTGGCTACTACCAGCAGGAAGGCGATTTCGACTTTCACTACCGGATCATCCAGGGCAGCGGCAACCGCACGCTGACGCAGATGCTCTGCGGCGAGCTGTATCAACTGGTGCGCATGTACCGCATCCAGTTTTCTACAACGCCGAACCGTCCGCGCCAGGCCTTTGCCGAACACCACCGGATTCTCGATGCCATCGCCGACCGTGACGGCGAACTCGCGGAATTGTTGATGCGCCGTCACATCGGCGCCTCGAAACGTAACATCGCCCGTCACTACCAGGACGGCGCCCACAATAAGACAGCCACTGAACGAGGTGAGTCATGAGTTCCAAGCACAGCACTCCAGGCCAGCGTTTCCGCGATGCGGTCGCCAGCGAGCATCCATTGCAGGTGGTCGGCGCGATCAACGCCAATCACGCGTTGCTGGCCAAGCGCGCCGGTTTCAAGGCGATCTACCTGTCCGGTGGCGGGGTGGCTGCAGGCTCGCTCGGCGTGCCGGATCTGGGCATTACCGGTCTGGATGATGTGCTCACCGATGTGCGCCGCATCACCGATGTTTGCGATCTGCCACTGCTGGTCGACGTCGACACCGGGTTCGGCTCGTCGGCGTTCAACGTGGCGCGCACGGTCAAGTCGATGATCAAGTTCGGCGCGGCGGCGATTCACATTGAGGATCAGGTGGGCGCCAAGCGCTGTGGCCACCGTCCTAATAAAGAGATCGTCAGCCAGCAGGAAATGGTCGACCGCATCAAAGCCGCCGTGGATGCGCGCACCGATGACAGCTTCGTGATCATGGCGCGTACCGATGCGCTGGCGGTGGAAGGTCTGGAATCGGCACTCGATCGCGCAGCAGCGTGCATCGAGGCTGGCGCCGACATGATTTTCCCGGAAGCCATCACTGAGCTGGACATGTACAAGCTGTTCGCCAACCGTGTGAAAGCGCCGATTCTGGCCAACATCACCGAGTTCGGCTCGACGCCGCTGTACACCACCGAGCAACTGGCGGGTGCCGACGTGTCGCTGGTGCTGTATCCGCTGTCGGCGTTCCGTGCGATGAACAAGGCTGCGGAAAACGTTTACACGGCGATCCGTCGCGACGGTACGCAGCAGAATGTCATCGACACCATGCAGACTCGCATGGAGCTTTACGATCGTATCGATTACCACACGTTCGAGCAGAAGCTCGATGCGTTGTTTGCTGCGAAGAAATAAAGATCAAAAGATCGCAGCCTGCGGCAGCTCCTACAGTGCAAGGGGCTGCGATCTTTTCGCCACACTCCCTAACAAATTCAAGATTGGAGATAGAAATGGCCGAAGCAAAAGTACTCAGTGGCGCCGGGCTCCGTGGCCAGGTTGCCGGGCAAACCGCACTGTCCACCGTGGGCCAGGCCGGTGCCGGGCTGACCTATCGCGGCTACGACGTGCGCGAACTGGCAGCCGACGCGCAATTTGAAGAAGTCGCGTACCTGCTGCTTTACGGCGAACTGCCGACCAAGACGCAACTCGACGAATACCAAGGCAAGCTGAGCAAGCTGCGCGACCTGCCGCAAGCGCTGAAGGAAGTCCTCGAGCGCATCCCCGCCGACGCCCACCCGATGGACGTGATGCGCACCGGTTGCTCGTTCCTTGGCAACCTCGAACCGGAGAAAGACTTCTCCGAACAGCGCGACAAGACCGACCGTTTGCTCGCCGCATTCCCGGCGATCATGTGCTACTGGTATCGCTTCAGCCACGACGGCAAGCGCATCAACTGCGTCAGCGACGAGCCAACCATCGGCGGCCACTTCCTGCACCTGCTGCACGACAAGAAGCCGAGCGAACTGCACGTCAAAGTGATGAACGTCTCGCTGATCCTTTACGCCGAGCACGAATTCAACGCCTCGACCTTCACCGCCCGCGTTTGCGCCTCGACGCTGTCCGATCTGTATTCCTGCGTCACCGCCGCCATCGGTTCGCTGCGTGGCCCGCTGCACGGCGGCGCCAACGAAGCGGCGATGGAGATGATCGAACGCTTCTCGTCGCCGGAAGACGCGATCAAAGGCACCCTCGGCATGCTTGAGCGCAAGGACAAGATCATGGGCTTCGGCCACGCGATCTATAAGGACAGCGACCCGCGCAACGAAGTGATCAAGGGCTGGGCGAAACAGCTGGCTGACGAAGTCGGCGATAAGGTGCTGTTTCCGGTCTCGGAAGCGATCGACAAGACCATGTGGGAACAGAAAAAACTCTTTCCCAACGCCGATTTCTACCATGCCTCGGCGTATCACTTCATGGGCATTCCGACCAAGCTGTTCACGCCGATATTCGTCTGCTCGCGCCTGACCGGCTGGGCCGCGCACGTGTTCGAACAACGCGCCAACAATCGCATCATCCGCCCAAGCGCCGAATACGTCGGCGTCGAACAGCGCAAGTTCGTGCCAATCGAACGTCGCTGAATGGTGAGTGCCAACCGCTGATCGCAATCCCTGTAGGAGCTGCCGAAGGCTGCGATCTTTTGATCTTTGTTTTCAAGATCAAGATCAACAGATCGCAGCCTTCGGCAGCTCCTACAAGGGGGATCGGCGAGAAGGCATCACCCTTTGCAACCACCGTGACCCGAGTCCTGACCCGATGAACACAGCATTCCGCAAAACCCTGCCCGGCAGCCCTCTGGATTATTTCGACGCCCGCGCGGCGGTCGAGGCGATTCAGCCCGGCAGTTACGACACCCTGCCGTACACCTCCCGCGTGCTGGCGGAAAACCTCGTGCGTCGCTGCGACCCGGCCACGCTCACCGATTCGCTCAAGCAACTGATCGAGCGCAAACGCGACCTCGACTTCCCATGGTTCCCGGCGCGAGTGGTGTGCCACGACATTCTCGGCCAGACCGCTCTGGTCGACCTCGCTGGCCTGCGCGACGCGATCGCCTTGCAGGGCGGCGACCCGGCGCAAGTCAACCCGGTAGTGCCGACGCAACTGATCGTCGACCACTCGCTGGCGGTCGAGGCCGGTGGTTTCGATGCCCAGGCGTTCGAGAAAAACCGCGCCATCGAAGACCGTCGCAACGAAGACCGTTTCCACTTCATCAACTGGACCAAAAAGGCTTTCAAGAACGTTGATGTGATCCCGCCTGGCAACGGCATCATGCACCAGATCAACCTGGAGAAAATGTCTCCGGTGATTCAGGTACGTGAAGGCGTCGCGTTCCCTGACACCTGCGTCGGCACCGACAGCCACACCCCGCACGTCGATGCCTTGGGCGTGATCGCCATCGGTGTTGGCGGCCTCGAAGCCGAGAGCGTGATGCTCGGTCGCGCGTCGTGGATGCGTCTGCCAGAAAGCGTCGGCGTCGAACTGACCGGCAAGCTGCAACCGGGCATCACTGCCACCGACATGGTGCTGGCGCTGACCGAATACCTGCGCAAACAGAAGGTCGTCGGCGCCTGGCTCGAGTTCTTCGGCGAAGGCGCCGCTGCGCTGACCCTCGGCGACCGCGCGACCATCTCCAACATGGCCCCGGAATACGGCGCCACGGCGGCGATGTTCTACATCGACCAGCAGACCATCGATTACCTGAAACTCACCGGTCGTGAGGATCAGCAAGTGCAGCTCGTCGAGCAGTACGCCAAGCTCACCGGTCTGTGGGTAGACAGCCTGAAAGGCGCGCAATACGAGCGCGGTCTGACTTTCGATTTGTCTTCGGTGGTGCGCAACATGGCCGGCCCGAGCAACCCGCACGCTCGCGTCGCGACCTCGGATCTGGCGGCCAAAGGCATCTCCGGTCAGTGGGAGGAAGTCCCAGGGCAAATGCCTGACGGCGCGGTGATTATCGCCGCCATCACCAGTTGCACCAACACCAGCAACCCGCGCAATGTCATCGCCGCTGGCCTGCTCGCGCGCAACGCCAACAAGCTCGGCCTGACCCGCAAACCGTGGGTGAAATCCTCGCTGGCGCCGGGCTCGAAAACCGTCGCGCTGTACCTTGACGAAGCGGGGCTGACCACTGAGCTGGAGCAGCTCGGTTTCGGCGTCGTAGCATTTGCCTGCACCACCTGCAACGGCATGTCCGGCGCCCTCGATCCGCTGATCCAGCAAGAGATCATCGACCGCGATCTGTACGCGACTGCGGTGCTCTCGGGCAACCGCAACTTCGACGGCCGCATCCACCCGTACGCCAAACAAGCGTTCCTCGCTTCGCCGCCGCTGGTGGTCGCTTACGCCATCGCCGGGACCATCCGTTTCGATATCGAGAAGGATGTCTTGGGCGTGGTCGACGGCAAGGAAATCCGCCTGAAAGACATCTGGCCGAGCGACGAAGAAATCGATGCGGTGGTGAAATCTTCGGTCAAGCCTGAGCAGTTCCGCCAGGTCTACATTCCGATGTTCGCCATCCACGAAGACACCGGCCCGAAAGTCACGCCGCTGTACGACTGGCGCGAGATGAGCACCTACATCCGCCGTCCGCCGTACTGGGAAGGCGCTCTGGCCGGCGCACGTCCGCTCAAAGGCATGCGCCCGCTGGCGGTGCTGCCCGACAACATCACCACCGATCACCTGTCGCCGTCCAACGCGATCATGCTCGACAGCGCCGCTGGCGAATACCTGGCGAAAATGGGCTTGCCGGAAGAGGACTTCAACTCCTACGCCACCCACCGTGGCGACCACTTGACTGCACAGCGCGCCACCTTCGCCAACCCGAAACTGTTCAACGAAATGGTCGTGGAAAACGGCAAGGTCAAACAGGGTTCGCTGGCGCGTGTCGAGCCGGAAGGCAAAGTCATGCGCATGTGGGAAGCCATCGAAACTTACATGGAGCGCAAACAGCCACTGATCATCATCGCCGGCGCCGATTACGGTCAGGGTTCGTCCCGTGACTGGGCGGCGAAAGGCGTGCGTCTGGCCGGCGTTGAGGCGATTGCCGCAGAAGGTTTCGAGCGCATTCACCGCACCAACCTGGTGGGCATGGGCGTGCTGCCGCTGGAGTTCAAAGCAGGCACCGACCGTCACACCTTGGCCATCGACGGCAGCGAAACCTACGACGTGATCGGCGAGCGCAAACCGCGCGCGGACCTGACGCTGGTGATCCATCGCAAGAACGGCGAGCGCGTTGATGTGCCGGTGACTTGCCGTCTGGATACCGCTGAAGAAGTGTCGATCTACGAGGCCGGCGGCGTATTGCAACGCTTCGCTCAGGACTTCCTTGAAGAGTCGGCGGTTGCCGTTTAAATCAACTGATGTGGGCATGGGGTTTCAGGCCCCATACCTTCGGTAAGGAGCAATATGGCTCACGCACCACAGATCAAAATCCCCGCTACCTACATGCGCGGTGGCACCAGCAAAGGCGTGTTTTTCAGCCTCAAGGATCTGCCCGAAGCAGCGCAGATTCCCGGCCCGGTTCGCGACGCTCTGTTGCTGCGCGTGATCGGCAGCCCCGACCCGTACGACAAGCAAATCGACGGCATGGGCGGCGCCACGTCGAGCACTAGCAAAACCGTGATCCTGTCGAAAAGCCTCAAGGCTGATCACGACGTCGATTACCTGTTCGGTCAGGTCTCCATCGACAAGCCCTTCGTCGACTGGAGCGGCAACTGTGGCAACCTTTCGGCAGCGGTCGGTTCGTTCGCCATCAGCAACAACCTGGTCGATGCCAGCCGCATTCCGCACAACGGTGTTGCGGTGGTGCGCGTGTGGCAGGCCAACATCGGCAAGACGATCATCGCCCACGTGCCGATCACCAACGGCGAAGTGCAGGAAACCGGTGATTTCGAACTCGACGGCGTGACCTTTCCGGCCGCTGAAGTGCAAGTCGAATTCATGGACCCGGCGGCGGAAGAAGAGGGCGGCGGTGGCTCGATGTTCCCTACCGGCAACCTGATCGATGAGCTGGAAGTGCCGGGTGTCGGCACGTTCAAAGCGACCATGATCAACGCCGGCATCCCGACGATTTTCGTCAACGCCGAAGACATTGGCTACACCGGCACCGAGTTGCAAGGCGCGATCAACAGCGATCCGCAAGCATTGCAAATGTTCGAAACGATTCGTGCGTATGGCGCGCTGCGCATGGGCCTGATTGCCAATCTCGACGAAGCGGCGAAACGGCAACACACGCCGAAAGTCGCGTTCGTTGCCAAGCCTGCGGATTATGTGGCTTCCAGTGGTAAGGCGATTGGCGCTGGTGATGTCGATTTGCTGGTGCGCGCGTTGTCGATGGGCAAATTGCACCACGCGATGATGGGCACGGCGGCGGTGGCGATTGGTACGGCGGCGGCTATTTCTGGCACCTTGGTGAACCTTGCTGCAGGTGGCGTTGAACGCAATGCCGTGCGCTTCGGACATCCGTCCGGGACGTTGCGGGTTGGCGCTGAAGCCAGCCTGGAAAACGGCGAGTGGGTCGTCAAAAAAGCCATCATGAGCCGCAGTGCGCGGGTGCTGATGGAAGGTTACGTACGCGTCCCGGGCGATTCTTTCTGACCCAACACCTGACGCCACCCTGGATTGCTTCAACCTGTAGGAGCTGCCGAAGGCTGCGATCTTTTGATCTTTGTTTTTAAGGTCAAGATCAAAAGATCGTCCGATCGCGGCCCGAGCCTTCGGCAGCTCCTACAGGGTTTGCATTTCGATAATAAAAATCCAACACAGCCTGAACCGAGGTCCCATCAACGAACCACTTCAAGAGTGAATCGAACATGAGCGCCAACGTCGACCTGAACAACCGCCCCGACTACGACCGTGTCCTGCAGGACATCGCCGACTACGTCCTCACCTCTAAAGTCACCTCTGCCGAAGCCCTCGACACCGCCCGCAACTGCCTGATGGACACGCTCGGCTGCGGCCTGCTGGCCCTGCGCTTTCCCGAATGCACCAAGCATCTTGGCCCGATCGTTGAAGGGACGGTGGTTCCTCACGGCGCGCGCGTCCCCGGCACTTCTTATCGCCTCGACCCGGTCAAGGCCGCGTGGGACATCGGCTGCATCGTCCGCTGGCTCGACTACAACGACACCTGGCTCGCCGCCGAATGGGGGCATCCGTCGGACAACCTCGGCGCGATTCTCGCGGTGGCCGATCATCTCTCGCAAAAACGCGTGGCCAACGCTGAAGCGCCGCTGACGATCCGCGATGTGCTGGAAGCGATGATCATGGCTCACGAGATTCAAGGCGTGATCGCCCTGGAAAACTCCTTCAACCGTGTAGGACTCGATCACGTCATCCTGGTGAAAGTCGCCTCCACTGCCGTCACCGCAAAATTGATGGGCGCCAGTCGCGAGCAACTGTTGTCGGCGTTGTCCCATGCCTTCGCCGATGGCCAGGCGTTGCGCACTTATCGTCATGCCCCCAACGCCGGTTCGCGAAAATCCTGGGCGGCGGGGGATGCGTCGAGTCGTGGCGTGCGCCTGGCTGACATCGCCATGCGCGGCGAGATGGGCATTCCCGGGGTGCTGACGGCGAAACAGTGGGGCTTTTATGACGTGCTGTTCAGCCACAGCAACAACGATCTGGTGCTGAAACCCGAAGATAAACGCGCTTTCAGTTTCTCGCGCGCGTTCGGCAGTTATGTGATGGAAAACGTCCTGTTCAAGATCAGTTTCCCCGCTGAATTCCATGCGCAGACGGCCTGCGAAGCGGCGGTGACCTTGCACCCGCAAGTGCGCAATCGTCTGCATGAAATCGACCGCATCGTCATCACCACCCACGAATCGGCGATTCGCATCATTTCCAAAGTCGGGCCGCTGGCCAATGCCGCCGACCGTGACCACTGCATCCAGTACATGACCGCCGTGCCGCTGGCGTTCGGCAATCTGGTTGCCGAGCAATACGAAGACGATTTCCACAAGGCGCACCCGATCATCGATGTGCTGCGCGAGAAAATGGTCATCGTCGAAGAACCGCGTTTCACCCGCGAATACCTGGAGCCCGACAAGCGCTCGATTGCCAACGCCGTGCAGGTGTTTTTCAAGGACGGCAGCAGCACCGAAAACGTCGTGGTGGAATACCCGATTGGTCACCGCCGTCGCCGTGCCGAGGGCATTCCATTGCTGGAGGACAAGTTCAAAGCCAATCTGGCCACGCGTTTCACCGGCCAGCGCAGCGGCGAGATTTTCGCGTTGTGCAAAGATCAAACCCGGCTGGAGTCCACCCCGGTCAACCGCTTCGTCGACCTGTTCGTCCTCTGAAGTTACAACCACGCTCCCTGTTGGAGCTGCCGCAGGCTGCGATCTTTTGATCTTGTTTTTTACAATCCAGATCAAAAGATCGCAGCCTTCGGCAGCTCCTACAGGGAAGGTTTGCGCCATTTTTCGATGGGCAATTTGGTGATGGCAAACCCGCTCAACAGGATCGCCGAATAGATCATCAGCTCCCGGGACAAGGTTTGCCCCTCGTACCAGGCGCCGATGATCACGGCGAACACCGGGAAAATGATAAACACGAACGACAGGATGATCGGGCTCAGGCGTTTGAGCAGCAAAAAGTAAACGATAAAGCCGCCCACCGAGGCCACCAGCCCGAGGTAAAACAGCGCGCCCCACGAGCGTGCGGTGATGTCCTGGAACACCGGTGTTTCGAAGCTCAGTCCGACAATAAATAACATCGCACCGGCGATACCGATCGGCAGTGTGTTGTAGGTGATCACGCTGATCGCACTCCCGTGTTTTTTCGTCACCACGTAACACAGCGCATGCATCACTGCGGCGCAGAGAATCGCCAGCACCCCCAGCCACTCCGCCTGATCCAGGTGCAGACCCTGACTGCGAATAATCATGAACAGACTGCCAAAACCAATGGCAATGCCGAGCATTTGCGACGGGTAGATTTTCTCGCGCAGAAATAGAGCAGAAAACAGCAGGATAAACACCGGCATGCAACTGAACAGCAGTGCCGTCAGACCAGACGAGACGTGCATCTCGCCGTAGTTGAGCAGGTAATACGGCAGGCTGAAATACGACAGCGTGACGAACACAAAAAACCAGCGGCTTTGCCGAGGGAACAGCAACGGTTCTTTGCGCAACAACGCGAAACTCAAAAACAGTGGAAATGCGATAAGAAAGCGCAGCCCGGCGGCCGTCAGCGGCGGCACGCTTTCCACGGCGATCTTGATCCCAAGCCAAGTGGTGCCCCAACTCAGGCAGACGATCAGAAACAGGGTGCTGGTGATTAATCCGGCGAGCCAGGGTTTGCTGATGTTCATCGGTGTGCTGACGGCGGTCGACATATTGGGTGCTCCGAGCGTTGGAATTGACCTGATCGATGAAACGGTCTATTTCTGATTGAACCTGTTTTAAGCACGCTATTCGGGGCGAGAATGACTGTCAAAGTAAGTATTGCCATGGTGTCAATCCTCCGCGACGGCCTCAGCAATGGCATCGGCGTGAAGTACAAACGCCTTGCCGATGGCGTGGCGCAGGCCATCGAGGAGGGTGTGATAGAGGCTGGCGGCAAGTTACCGCCGCATCGACTGTTGGCCGACAGCTTGGGCGTGACCATCGGCACGATCAGCCGTGCCTACGGTGAGCTGGAACGTGTGGGATTGGTCGTCGCCCGTGTAGGCGACGGCACTTACGTGCGTAAGAGGGGGATGGAGCGGCCGCAGGACAAAGGCTTTCGCAATGTCAGCGAAGAGCCGTCCACGTGCCTGGACATGAGTCGGAATCAGCCGATGCCCGGGCAGGAAACCGAATTCATGCGGCAAAGCCTGCTGGATCTGGCCAATGAGCCGGGCGTCTTGCGGCAACTCAGCGGGTATACCGCCGAAGCCGGTATGGCGCGGCATCGCGTGGCGGGGGCCGTTTGGCTCAGCCACGGCGAATTCGTACCCCGCGCCGATCAGGTGCTGTGCGTCAACGGCGGCCAGCATGGTCTGTTGAGCGCGTTGATGGGTTTGCTCAAGGCCGGCGACACGGTTGTCACCGAGCATTTGTCCTACCCCGGATTGATCGGTGTTGCCCGTCAACTCGGGATAAAACTCATCGGCGCCGCGATGGATGACGAAGGGCTTTTACCTGCAGCGCTGGAGGAAATCTGCCGTCAACATCGCGTTTCGGCGCTGTATTGCACGCCGACGATCCAGAATCCTACGGCGGCGGTGATGTCCGTCCCACGGCGCGAGGCGATTGCCGAAGTCTGTCGCCAACACAATCTGCTGATCATCGAGGATGAAGCCCATGCGGTGCTGGATCGCCAGCGCCCGTTGCCGCTCAGTTATTTTGCGCCGGAGCGATCAATACTGATCGGCAGTTTGAGCAAGGCTGTTTCAGCGGGGTTGCGCGTCGGTTATCTGCACGCGCCGCAAGCGTTGATCGGCCGTATCAGTTCAGCCATTCGCAGCACGTGTTGGATGGCGAATCCTTTATCGATGGAAGTGGCGAGCCTGTGGATCGAAAACGGCATGGCTAAGCACTTGCTGGATGAGCAGATCATTGAGATTGGTCGGCGCAAAGCGCTGGTCGCGCCGGTGCTGGAGGGCTTGAACTACAACACTCACGCCTTTAGTCCGCACTTCTGGGTGGAAGTCCCCGAGTTGTGGCGCGCCTCGCAGATTGCGGCGGAGTTGAAGGAGAACAATTATCTGGTGGCGACCGCTGAGGCGTTTGCGGTCGGGCATGCGGCGGTGCCGCAGTTCATTCGGGTGAGTGTGTGTAATGCGGTGGGGGATGATCGGTTGTTGCTTAGCGGGTTTGAGGCTCTGGCAAATGCCCTGACACAACACAATCCCCTGTAGGAGCTGCCGCAGGCTGCGATCTTTTGATTCTGTTTTTAAAAGACAAGATCAAAAGATCGCAGCCTGCGGCAGCTCCTACAGGAGGTTTGCAGGGATTATTTGAATCGCCGCTCCACGCCTTTTTCCACCAGAATTTTCGCCGAAATCTCTTCCACGGAAAAATGCGTGGAATTGATATTGGGGATGTTCTCGCGGCGGAACAGGTTCTCCACCTCGCGCACTTCAAATTCGCACTGGGCGTAGCTCGAATAGCGGCTGTTGGGCTTGCGCTCATTGCGGATCGCGGTAAGGCGGTCCGGGTCGATGGTCAGGCCGAACAGTTTGTGCTGGTGCGCGCGCAGAGCGGCCGGCAGGGTCAGGCGCTCCATGTCGTCTTCAGTCAGCGGATAGTTGGCTGCGCGGATGCCGAACTGCATGGCCATGTACAGACACGTCGGTGTCTTACCGCAGCGCGACACGCCCACTAGTATCAGGTCGGCTTTGTCGTAATAGTGCGTGCGCGCACCGTCGTCGTTGTCGAGGGCGAAGTTCACCGCCTCGATGCGCTCCATGTAATTGGAGTTGTGCCCGATCGAATGGGACTTGCCGACGGTGTAGGACGAATGCTCGGTCAATTCCTGCTCCAGCGGGGCGAGGAAGGTCGAGAAAATGTCGATCATGAAACCATTGGACGTTGCGAGAATCTCACGGATGTCCTGATTGACGATGGTGTCAAAGATGATCGGGCGAAAGCCGTCGGTTTCGGCGGCTTTGTTGATTTGTTGTACCATGGCCCGCGCTTTTTCAACGCTGTCGATGTACGGTCGCGTGAATTTGCTGAAGGTAATGTTTTCGAACTGCGCCAGAAGGCTTTGACCCAGGGTTTCGGCTGTGATGCCGGTGCCATCGGAGATGAAGAAAGCAGATCGTTTCATTTGCACCTTGGGCCTTAAGCTAGTGACGATTCTTGGATATGATAGGCGCGATTTGTTGGCCGCCAATGGCCAGCATTCTCACTTATTTTCCAGGTCCAGGCCATACAACCGGCCGAGGCTCCCCCGGGCCGCCGGTTTCTGAGCTTTTCCAACACAGTTAGTGGAGAGATCACCTTGGTAGAGTACGTAGTTTCCCTCGATAAGCTCGGCAAACACGATGTTGAGCATGTGGGGGGCAAGAACGCATCCCTGGGCGAGATGATCAGCAACCTGGCAGGCGCCGGTGTGTCGGTCCCTGGCGGCTTTGCCACCACCGCCCAGGCCTATCGCGACTTCCTCGAACTGAGCGGCTTGAACGACCAGATCCACCAGGCCCTCGACGCGCTCGACGTCGACGACGTCAACGCCCTGGCCAAGACCGGCGCACAGATCCGTCAATGGATCATGGACGCCGAATTCCCGGAAAAACTCAATGCCGAGATCCGCACCGCGTTCGCCGCGCTGTCGGCCGGCAACCCTGATGTGGCCGTGGCTGTGCGTTCTTCCGCCACCGCCGAAGACTTGCCGGACGCCTCGTTCGCCGGTCAGCAGGAAACCTTCCTGAACATCCGTGGTGTGGAAAACGTTATCCGCGCCGCCAAAGAGGTGTTCGCGTCGCTGTTCAACGATCGTGCGATCTCCTACCGCGTGCATCAGGGCTTCGACCACAAACTGGTCGCCCTGTCGGCTGGCGTGCAGCGCATGGTGCGTTCGGAAACCGGCACTGCCGGCGTGATGTTCACCCTCGACACCGAATCCGGTTTCCGTGACGTGGTGTTCATCACCGGCGCCTACGGCCTGGGCGAAACCGTCGTACAAGGCGCGGTCAACCCGGACGAATTCTACGTACACAAGGGCACGCTGGAGGCCGGTCGTCCGGCGATCCTGCGTCGCAACCTGGGCAGCAAAGCGATCAAGATGATCTACGGCGACGAGGCCAAGGCCGGTCGTTCGGTCAAGACCATTGACGTCGACAAGGCGGATCGCGCGCGTTTCTGTCTGTCCGACGCTGAAGTCAGCGAGCTGGCCAAGCAAGCGATGATCATCGAGAAGCATTATGGCTGCCCGATGGACATCGAGTGGGCCAAGGACGGTGACGACGGCAAGCTGTACATCGTGCAGGCGCGTCCGGAAACCGTGAAAAGCCGCACCCAGGCCAACGTCATGGAACGTTACCTGCTGAAAGAAACCGGCACCGTGCTGGTTGAAGGTCGCGCGATTGGCCAGCGCATTGGCGCCGGCAAAGTGCGCATCATCAAAGACGTTTCCGAAATGGACAAAGTCCAGCCGGGCGACGTGCTGGTTTCCGACATGACCGACCCGGACTGGGAACCGGTGATGAAGCGTGCCAGCGCCATCGTCACCAACCGTGGCGGCCGTACCTGCCACGCGGCGATCATCGCGCGTGAGCTGGGCATTCCGGCAGTGGTCGGTTGCGGCAACGCCACCCAACTGCTGAAGGATGGCCAGGGTGTGACCGTTTCGTGCGCCGAGGGCGACACCGGTTACATCTTTGAAGGCGAACTGGGCTTCGACATCAAGAAGAACTCCGTCGACGCCATGCCGGAGCTGCCGTTCAAGATCATGATGAACGTCGGCAACCCGGACCGCGCCTTCGACTTCGCGCAACTGCCGAACGCCGGTGTGGGCCTGGCCCGTCTGGAATTCATCATCAACCGCATGATCGGCGTCCACCCGAAAGCGCTGTTGAACTACGACGGCCTGCCGCAGGAAATCAAGGACAGCGTCGACAAGCGTATCGCCGGTTACAACGACCCGGTCGACTTCTACGTCGACAAACTGGTGGAAGGCATCAGCACCCTCGCTGCAGCGTTCACGCCGAAAAAAGTCATCGTGCGTCTGTCGGACTTCAAGTCCAACGAATACGCCAACCTGATCGGCGGCAAGCTTTACGAGCCGGAAGAAGAAAACCCGATGCTGGGTTTCCGTGGCGCTTCGCGTTACATCAGCGAATCGTTCCGTGACTGCTTCGAACTCGAATGCCGCGCGCTGAAACGTGTGCGCAACGAGATGGGCCTGACCAACGTCGAAATCATGGTGCCGTTCGTCCGTACCCTCGGCGAAGCGAGCCAGGTGATCGATCTGCTGGCCGCAAACGGTCTGGCTCGTGGCGAGAATGGTCTGCGCATCATCATGATGTGCGAACTGCCGTCCAACGCGATCCTCGCTGAAGAATTCCTCGAATTCTTCGACGGTTTCTCGATCGGTTCCAACGACCTGACTCAGCTGACCCTGGGCCTGGACCGTGACTCCGGTATCATCGCGCACCTGTTCGATGAGCGTAATCCGGCGGTCAAGAAGCTGTTGGCCAACGCGATTGCCGCGTGCAACAAGGCCGGCAAGTACATCGGCATCTGCGGTCAGGGGCCTTCGGATCACCCGGATCTGGCCAAGTGGCTGATGGAGCAGGGCATCGAAAGCGTGTCGCTGAACCCGGATTCCGTGCTGGAAACCTGGTTCTTCCTCGCCGAAGGCCAGGCGCAGGCTTGATCCATACGTGAACGGCCCGTTCCCCTGTAGGAGCGAGCCTGCTCGCGAAGACGGCATAACATCCGCCATAAATGTCGGCTGATACACCGCAATCGCGAGCAGGCTCACTCCTACAAGGGGCGGGCTTTGAGATTGAAGTAGGGCGGGCTCCTGTGGATGCCGCCCTTTTTTGTGCAAGAGCATTATGCAAAGCAGCAGCAACCTATTTCCTGTCGCTCTGATCAGCGCCGAGCGGCGCGGCGATCTGAGCGAAGACGTTTACCGTTTGAAACCCGGCAACAGTCCCGACTGGTCGGTGGAAATCGCCGTCACCCGTTTGGGCATGGCCGACGACTCGGCGCCTCGCGGCGTGCCGGTGATTTTGCTGCACGGCAGTTTTTCCAATCGGCGTTTCTGGTTTTCACCCAAAGGCCTGGGGCTGGGCGCGTACCTGACACGTCTGGGCTTTGATGTATGGATTCCGGAGATGCGCGGCCATGGTTTGTCGCAGCGCAACGAGGAATACCGACGCAATCGTGTCGCCGACTACGCCCGTTACGACTTGCCGGCGATTGCCGCGTTCGTGCGTGAGCAGAGCGGGCAGATCCCGCACTGGATCGGCCATTCGCTGGGCGGCATCACTTTGGCGGCGGCGCTCGGTGGCGAATACCTTGGCGAGCCGGCCGTGGCCTCGGCGGCGTTTTTCGGCACGCAGGTCAGTCGCACCTACTGGCCGTTGAAAATCCCGCCGGTGGAGTGGAGCAGTCGCTTTATCCTCAAGCGTTTTGCCCAGTTGTCCGGTTCACGCCTCAAGCGCGGCCCTGAGGACGAGCCAATCGGTCTGGCCATCGAAAGCATGCGCTGGTACGGCTTGTTCGGCCGGTTTGGCGACAAGGACAAGGATTGGTGGGCGGGTCTGGCCGATGTTCAGGTGCCGGTATTGGCCGTGAGCGCGGCGGGTGATCATCAGGATCCGACTTGGGCCTGTCGCAAGTTGTTCGAACAGATTGGCGCCGAACACAAGCAGTTCATCAATCTGGGGCGTGATCAGGGCTTCAACGACAATTTCGGCCATGTTGAAATGCTGGTGAGCAAAGCGGCGCAGGTTGAAGTGTGGCCGTTGGTGGCGCGCTGGTTGAGCGATCAGCAGACACCGTTGCTGGGTGAGAAGCCGGATCTGGCCGCAGCAGTCTGAAGTCGCGCCGCTGAAAAGGGCGTTTCGTTCGGATTGGCTTGCGGCTAAGATATGACGCATTGTGCGGTTCTGGTCATTTTTGGTGGCTGTTTAGCGATTACGTTTCAGCGTTTGTTCAGGTTCGTTCAGCGACCATGGGATGGACTAAGGTAAACAGCGACCGCCGGATCTCGTCTCAACAGAATGCGTCATCCTTGATCGTCTTCCTTGTTACTGGAGTTTTTCGATGAACCATTACCTCACGCCTGACCTGTGCGACGCCTATCCGGAGCTGGTTCAGGTGCTGGAACCGATGTTCAGCAATTTCGGCGGCCGTGATTCGTTCGGCGGCGAAATCGTGACCATCAAATGTTTCGAAGACAACTCGCTGGTCAAGGAGCAGGCCGACCTCAAGGGCAACGGCAAGGTACTGGTAGTTGATGGCGGCGGTTCGCTGCGCCGGGCCTTGTTGGGCGACATGATTGCCGAGAAGGCCGCCAAAAACGGTTGGGAAGGGCTGGTGATCTACGGCTGCATCCGTGACGTCGACGTCATTGCGCAAACCGATCTGGGCGTGCAGGCACTGGCCAGCCACCCGATGAAAACTGAAAAACGCGGCCTCGGCGACCTCAACGTCCCGGTGACTTTCGCCGGTGTGACGTTCCACCCGGGCCACTACATTTATGCGGACAACAACGGCGTGATCATCTCGCCGAGCCCGCTGCAAATGCCTGAATAAGCTTTCGACAAAGGGATGCGGATGTTCGAGGAAGAAAACGCGCAATGGGGGCTGGTGCATGCCCTGGTGCTGGACGGTAGAGGCGGTGCGCGTTCGATAGCCCGGACTGAGCTCGACGATTTGCAACTGCAGGCGCATGAAAGCCTGTGGCTGCATTGGGATCGCAGCCATCCGCAAACCCAGACCTGGCTGCGCAAATCCAGCGGTCTCAACGAATTCACCTGCGACTTGCTGCTGGAAGAGAACACTCGACCGCGCCTGTTGCCGCTGCCCGATTCCGAGCTGCTGCTGTTCCTGCGCGGGGTCAATCTCAATCCCGGCGCCGAGCCGGAGGACATGGTCTCGGTGCGGATTTTTGCTTCCGCCCAGCGCGTGATTTCCCTGCGTTTGCGTCCGTTGCGCGCCACCGATGAATTGCTGGTGCAATTGGCGGACGGCAATGGCCCGAAAACCGCCTCCGAACTCATCCTTTATCTGGCGCAGTTCCTCACCAACAAGGTGCAGGATCTGGTCACTTGCCTCTCGGAAATCGCCGATGAGGAAGAAGAAAAGATGGATGCCGACGAACGGTATACCCCCGAGCATGGCGCCATTTTGCACATCCGTCGCCGGGCCGCCGGACTGAAGCGTTTTCTTGCGCCGCAGCGGGATATTTTCGGACAGCTGACGCGGATAAAACTGCCGTGGTTCGTCGACGACGATGCTGATTACTGGAACGAATTGAACAACAGCCTGACCCGCTATCTGGAAGAGCTCGAATTGACCCGAGAGCGCGTGGGGCTTGTGCTGGAGGCCGAAGACCGGCGTTTGAGCGAGCGCATGAACCGCACGATGTACCGCTTCGGGATCATCACCTGCATCTTTTTGCCGATGAGTTTCATCACCGGTCTGTTGGGTATCAACGTTGGCGGAATTCCGTTCTCCAGCAGCCCTTACGGCTTCCTGATCGCCTGCTTGACGGTGCTCGCTCTGGCCTTCGGCCAGTGGTGGTTATTCCGTCGTTTGCGCTGGGTGTGAACATGGCGCATGTGACCCGACCAAATCTGCCCGCGTCTTTCACAGACATCACGAGAGGTGCGTATGCACGATCCGTTTGAACAGTCTTTGCGCGACATGCTCAACGCTTCGCCGTCCAGCCGCGACGACGATGCGTGCCTGGGCCGCGTGCTCAAAACCGCCAACCGCCAGGTTGGCGCCGGCGATCTGTTCAGCCTGCTGGGCCGCTGGCTGCCCGCGCTGATGATCGCCTTGAATAACGGATCGGCCCATGTCTCGCCGGTTTCCCGTCTACGTAAACCTACTGCTCGCACTGCTGATAAGGCTGATTGAATATGGAACTTGATCTCTGGACTCAGAGCCTCGTCACTGCAATGACTGCGTTGTGGACCAAAGTCGCCAACTTCATCCCGAACCTGTTCGGCGCACTGGTCGTGCTGCTGTTGGGTTTCGTCGTGGCCAAGCTGCTCGATACCTTGCTGTCCAAACTGCTCGCCAAACTGGGCCTCGATCGCCTGATGGGCGGCACCGGGCTGACCAAGCTGATGTCGCGCGCAGGCCTGCAAGTACCGATCTCGACCCTCATCGGCAAGATCGTCTACTGGTTCGTTCTTCTGATTTTCCTGGTTTCTGCAGCAGAATCCCTTGGACTTGAGCGAGTTTCAGCTACGCTGGATATGTTGGCGCTCTATTTGCCGAAAGTATTCGGTGCGGCGCTGGTCTTGCTGGTGGGGGTGTTGCTCGCACAATTGGCCAACGGGCTGGTGCGCGGAGCGGCAGAAGGCGTAGGCCTGGACTACGCTTCGGGGCTGGGACGCATTGCCCAGGGGCTGGTGATCATCATCAGCATCTCGGTCGCGATCAGTCAGCTTGAAGTCAAGACCGACCTGCTGAACCATGTGATTGTCATTGTTTTGATTACCGTTGGTCTGGCCGTTGCGCTGGCCATGGGTTTGGGAAGCCGGGAAATTGCCGGTCAGATTCTTGCGGGAATCTATGTGCGTGAGTTGTATCAGGTTGGGCAACAAGTGCGTGTTGGCGAGGTCGAAGGCCAGATCGAAGAGATCGGCACGGTTAAAACCACATTGCTGACCGATGAGGGTGAGCTAGTCTCTCTTTCCAATCGGATCCTGCTGGAACAGCATGTGAGTAGCCGCTAATCCGGCAAACCCTGCTAATGTATGCCGCCGCAAAATGCCAGCTGATGCTGGTTGTGGCGGACATTGACCTGACTGTCGGCACGACTTGTTTTGAATAAAGCCCAAACGCTATCCACGCGCTACGACCCCCGCGAGCTCTCTGATGAGGAGTTGGTCGCGCGCTCGCATACCGAGCTGTTTCACGTGACGCGCGCCTATGAAGAACTGATGCGGCGTTACCAGCGAACATTATTTAACGTCTGTGCGAGATATCTTGGGAACGATCGCGACGCAGACGATGTCTGTCAGGAAGTCATGTTGAAGGTGCTGTATGGCCTGAAGAACTTCGAGGGGAAATCGAAGTTCAAGACATGGCTATACAGCATCACGTACAACGAATGTATTACGCAGTATCGGAAGGAACGGCGAAAGCGTCGCTTGATGGACGCATTGAGTCTTGACCCCCTTGAGGAAGCGTCTGAAGAAAAGACGCCCAACCCTGAGGAGAAGGGCGGACTTGATCGCTGGCTGGTGTATGTGAACCCGATCGACCGTGAAATTCTGGTGCTACGATTTGTCGCAGAGCTGGAATTTCAGGAGATCGCAGACATCATGCACATGGGTTTGAGTGCGACAAAAATGCGTTACAAACGTGCTCTAGATAAATTGCGTGAGAAATTTGCAGGCATTGCTGAAACTTAGTTCAGCGCAAATATCTCTTACGTGTAGGCAAGTTCTGATAGACTTGCCGCCGAGTTGTCCCCCGGTTTGCGGGACTGCTTCACAATCACCAGATGGGGATTTAACGGATGAAACTGAAAAACACCTTGGGCTTGGCCATTGGTTCTCTGATTGCCGCCACTTCGTTCGGCGCTCTGGCACAAGGCCAAGGCGCAGTTGAAATCGAAGGCTTCGCAAAGAAAGAACAATTCGACAGCGCTCGTAACTTCAAGAACAACGGCAACCTGTTCGGTGGTTCGGTTGGTTACTTCCTGACCGACGACGTTGAACTGCGTCTGGGCTACGACGAAGTGCACAACGTACGTGCCGACAACGGCCGTAACATCAAGGGCGCTAACACCGCTCTGGACGCTCTGTACCACTTCAACAACCCAGGCGACATGCTCCGTCCATACGTTTCGGCTGGTTTCTCCGATCAAAGCATCGGTCAGAACGAGTCGGGTCGTAACCGCTCCACCTTCGCTAACCTGGGCGCTGGTGCCAAGCTGTACTTCACCGAGAACTTCTACGCCCGTGCTGGCGTTGAAGCTCAATACAACATCGACCAGGGCGACACCGAGTGGGCTCCTAGCGTCGGTATCGGTGTGAACTTCGGTGGCGGCTCCAAGCCTGCTGCTGCTCCAGTTCCAGCACCAGCTGAAGTCTGCTCCGACAGCGACAACGATGGCGTTTGCGACAACGTTGACAAGTGCCCGGACACCCCAGCCAACGTAACTGTTGACGCTGACGGCTGCCCAGCAGTTGCTGAAGTTGTTCGTGTTGAGCTGGACGTTAAGTTCGATTTCGACAAATCTGTTGTTAAAACCAACAGCTACGGCGACATCAAGAACCTGGCTGATTTCATGAAGCAGTACCCATCCACCACCACTACTGTTGAAGGTCACACTGACTCCGTCGGTCCTGACGCTTACAACCAGAAACTGTCTGAGCGTCGTGCAAACGCCGTTAAGCAAGTTCTGACCAACCAGTACGGTGTTGAATCGTCCCGCGTTCAGTCTGTTGGCTACGGCGAATCCCGCCCAGTTGCTGACAACAAAACTGAAGCTGGCCGTGCTGTTAACCGTCGCGTAGAAGCGCAGGTTGAAGCTCAAGCTAAGTAATTAGCTGCCGCTCTGAGGAAAGCCCGGCTTAGGCCGGGCTTTTCTTTGTCTGCGATTTGGCTTTGCAGCTTTAAAAGATCGCAGCCTTCGGCAGCTCCTACATGAAATCTGCATACATCCCGCAGGCTGCGATCTTTTGCTCTTCAACAACAGCCGCCACCGCACCAATCACCAGAATCGCCGGGCTTTTCAGTCCAAACGCACACGCATCCTCTCCCATGCCCCGCAGATCACTCCGACATTCCCGCTGCTCCGGCAACGATGCATTCTCGATCATCGCCACCGGTGTATCCGCCGCCATCCCGCCCGCCAACAATTGATCGCGAATCTCGCCCAGTTTGGCCACGCCCATGTAGATCACCAGCGTCGTGCCGCCTTGCGCCAGGGCCTGCCAGTTCAGTTGACTGTCGTCCTGGGTGTGCGCCGTCACCAGCGTCACCCCGCGCGCGACACCGCGCAGCGTCAGCGGAATATCACACTGCGTCGCTCCGGCCAGCCCGGCGGTGATGCCGTTGACCAGTTCCACCGCAACCCCGCGTTCACGCAACCACTGCGCCTCTTCACCGCCACGGCCGAAAATGCACGGATCGCCGCCCTTGAGCCGCACAACGCACTTACCTTGGCGGGCATAACGCAGCATCAAGCGATGAATGAACGCCTGCGGCGTAGAGCGGCAACCACCGCGCTTACCCACGGCAATGATGCGCGCGGCAGGGCAGTGTTCCAGAACCGCATCGTTGACCAGGTCATCGATCAGCACCACATCGGCCTCACGCAGGGCGCGCACTGCTTTGAGGGTCAACAGTTCCGGATCGCCGGGGCCAGCGCCCACCAGCCAGACTTTTGCACTCATGTTGTTTTCCTCATCAGATGACGGCGACCGGCTGCAGCTCGGCAGCCAGCAAGCGCTTTATTTCCGGGACGCACGAGCCGCATTGCGTGCCGCAGCCCAGATTGTTTTTCAAACCCTGCAAATCCAGACCTTGGCGAATGCCGGCGCAGACCGCGTTGAGGCTGACGTTGTTGCAATTGCACAGGGTCTTGTCGGCAGCGACCTGGCCGCCGACGCTGCCCGGTGGCGCACTCATTGGCGCCAGCAGCCAGCGCCGCAGTTGCTCGTCCGCACGGCCCTCCAGCCAAAGGCTTTGCAGCCAATGCTGCGCGAGGGTTTCGCCGGCCAGTCGAATCGCCGTGATCCGGCCATTTTCAATACGCACGCGTTTACCGATGGCCCGACGCGGGTCGTCGTAGGCTAATACCGGGCCGTCGATCAGTGACAGGCATCGGTCGATTTCAGCCAGTAACTGTGGATCCGGTGCCTCTGCGTTAGCTGCGCGTATCAGCAATGCCGATCGTTCACGTCCGACAAGGCTGAGACTTACGTAGGAAAATGCCTCGCAGAGCGGTCGTAGCGCCTCGAAATGCCGTTGAACATCACCCTCGATCAGTGCGAACAGTTGCCAAGGCAATTTCACCGGCTCCAGACGCACGCCGCTGTGTTTGAGTTCCGGCTGTTTCGACAGCGGATCGCAGGCCGGCAGGGTCAGGCTGTTTACCCCGCCTTTGAGAAATCGATCCCCCCAGTGCATTGGTAGAAAGGCCTGGCCCGGCCGTACACCATCATCGCTGCCGACCGCGACAATTACCGCGCCGCGCCGACTTTTCAGGTTGACCAGATCGCCCGGCTGCAAGCGCTGCCGGCGCAATTCATCCGGGTGCAGGCTCAGCACCGCTTCACTGACATGCCCGAATAACTGCGCCGCCGTGCCGGTGCGGCTCATACCGTGCCACTGATCGCGCAAACGCCCGGTGATCAACGTCAACGGAAAGCGCGCATCGCGCTGCTCCTTGGCGGCGCGATACGGGTCGGTGATGAACTGCGCGCGACCGCTGGCTGTAGGAAAAATACCGTCTTCATAGAGTCGCGTGGTTCCTTGCCGGGCACCGACGGGGAAGGGCCATTGCTGCGGCCCGATCTCGTCGATCAAGGCATGGCTGATCCCGGACAAATCCAGATCCCGCCCGCGTGTCAGCCCTTTGAATTCATCGAACAACTGCGAAGGTTGATCGAACCCGAACAGGCTCGACTCGGAGGGGCGCAGACGTTTCTCCAGCCGCTGTGCGAAATCCACCGTGATTGCCCAGTCCGGGCGCGCTTCACCCGGTGGGACAATGGCTTTGCGCACGTGGGAAATGCGCCGCTCGGAGTTGGTTACAGAGCCTTCTTTCTCGCCCCAACTGGCGGCAGGCAGCAGCAGATCGGCAAACGCAGCCGTTTCGGTGGTGCGAAAGGCTTCTTGCAGAACCACAAACGGGCAAGCCTCCAGCGCTGCTCGCACCGAATGTTGATCCGGGATCGATTGCGCAGGGTTGGTGCAGGCTATCCACAGCGCCTTGATCTTGCCGCCGCGCACCTGCTCGAACAGTTCGATGGCGCTGAGGCCGGTGTTTTCCGGCAGCCGATCAACCCCCCAATAAGCCGCCACTTGCGCGCGGTGTTCTGGGTTGGCCGCGTCACGATGGCCGGGCAACAGATTCGACAAACTGCCGGTTTCTCGCCCGCCCATGGCATTCGGCTGACCGGTGAGGGAGAAAGGTCCTGCACCCGGACGGCCAATTTGCCCGGTGGCCAGGTGAAGGTTGATCAACGCACTGTTCTTCGCGCTGCCGGCGGTGGACTGGTTCAAACCCATGCACCACAGTGAGAGGAAGCTCGGCGCCGTGCCAACCCATTCAGCGCACTGCTGCAATTGCTCGACGCTGATCCCGCACAGTTGCGAAACCATTTGCGGGGTGTAGTCGCGCACCAGGTTCTTCAGTTCGGCGAGGCCTTCGGTGTGCGCCTTGATAAAGTCGCGGTCGATCCAGTCTTCCCACAGCAACAGATGCAAAATCCCATGGAACAAAGCGACATCGGTGCCGGGCAGAATCGCCAGGTGCAGATCGGCGAGGTCGCAAGTGTCGGTGCGCCGTGGATCAATGACGATGACTTTCATCTGCGGGCGGTGGGACTTTGCCTCTTCCAGTCGACGGAAAAGTACCGGGTGGGCGTAGGCCATGTTGCTGCCGACGATCATCACGCAATCGCTGAGCTCCAGATCCTCATAGCTGCACGGCGGGGCGTCGGCACCGAGACTGCGCTTGTAGCCGACCACGGCTGACGACATGCACAGGCGTGAATTGCTGTCGATGTTGTTGGTGCCGACCAGCGCCCGCGCGAGTTTGTTGAAGGCGTAGTAGTCCTCGGTCAACAGTTGCCCGGAAATGTAGAACGCCACGCTGTCCGGGCCGTGCTCGCTGATGGTCTCGGCGAACACGTTAACGGCGTGCTCCAGCGCCGTGTCCCAATCGGTGCGGCTACGTGCCAGTCCTTTGCCCAGACGCAGTTCCGGGTACAGCGCCCGGGCCGCGAGGTCGCCGGTCAGGTGCAGGGTCGAGCCTTTGCTGCACAGTTTGCCGAAGTTGGCCGGATGCGCCGGATCGCCGCTGACGCCGAGGATGCGCTCGCCGTCATGCTCGATCAGCACGCCGCAGCCGACCCCGCAATAACAGCAGGTCGAGGCGGTCGTCTGGCGGTTCATCAGATGGCGTCCCGCAGAGCCAACTGCACCCGACCGTTTTCGACCCGCGCCGGGTGATGGTGCGCGCAACCGATGTCCGGCGCCTGGGCTTCACCGGACTGCAGGTCGATCTGCCAGTTGTGCAGCGGGCAAGCGACGCGTTTGCCGTAGATCAGGCCTTGCGATAACGGCCCGCCCTTGTGCGGGCAGCGGTCGTCGAGGGCGAAAACCTCATCGTCGCTTGTACGAAAAATCGCGATGTCACCTTTCGGCCCGGCAATGATCCGCGAGCCGAGGGCGTTGATCTCTTCGAGGGCACAGATATCGAGCCAGTTCATGCCGGCACCTCCAGATTTTTCACCGAGATCACGTCAAATTCTTTCTTCAGTTGCGGCTGGGCCAGGCGTTCTTTCCACGGATCCTGTTCGAATGACAGGGAGAATTGCAGGCGCTCGTTCAGGGCCTTGCGACGCTCCGGGTCTTCCAGCACGGCTTTCTTGATGTGCTCCATGCCGACCCGTTGCAGGTAGTGCACGGTGCGTTCGAGGTAGAAGGCTTCTTCGCGATACAGCTGCAGGAAGGCGCCGTTGTATTCGCGGACTTCCTCGGCGGTTTTCAGCTTGACGAAGAATTCGGCAACTTCGGTTTTGATCCCGCCGTTGCCGCCGATGTACATCTCCCAGCCGGAATCGACGCCGATGATTCCTACGTCTTTGATGCCCGCTTCCGAGCAGTTGCGGGGGCATCCGGAGACGGCGAGTTTCACTTTGTGCGGCGACCACATGTTGAACAGGTCGTGTTCCAGCTCGATGCCCAGTTGCGTCGAGTTTTGCGTGCCGAAGCGGCAGAACTCGCTGCCGACGCAGGTTTTCACCGTGCGGATGGATTTGCCGTAAGCGTGGCCGGACGGCATGTCGAGGTCTTTCCAGACGCCGGGCAAATCCTGCTTCTTGATGCCGAGCAAATCGATACGCTGGCCGCCGGTGACCTTGACCATGGGCACGTTGTACTTGTCGGCCACGTCGGCAATCCGCCGCAGTTCCGAAGGGTTGGTCACGCCGCCCCACATCCGTGGTACCACCGAATAGGTGCCGTCCTTCTGGATATTGGCGTGGGCGCGTTCGTTGATCAGGCGCGATTGCGGGTCGTCCTTGGCTTCGCCGGGCCAGGTGGAAATCAGGTAATAGTTGAGGGCCGGGCGGCACGTTGCGCAGCCGTTCGGCGTGCGCCAATTGAGGTAACTCAGGGTGCCAGCGATGGTCAGCAGGTGTTGCTCGCGAATCGCCTGGCGGATCTGTCCGTGGTTGAGGTCGCTGCACCCGCAGATGGCTTTTTCGCTTTTCGGTTTGACGTCGGCTGCGCCACCCACGGTGTTGATCAGGATCTGCTCGACCAGCCCGGCACAGGAGCCGCAGGAGCTGGCCGCTTTGGTGTGTTTCTTCACCTCATCGACGCTGAACAGGCCGTGTTCCTGAATCGCTTTGACGATGGTGCCCTTGCACACGCCGTTGCAGCCGCAGACTTCGGCAGTGTCGGCCATGACCATGGCTTTGTCCTGGCCCTGATGTCCTACGTCGCCCAAAGCATTTTCGCCAAACATAAGGTGGTCGCGGATCTCGCCGATGGCGTGATTCTCACGAATCTGTCGGAAATACCAACCGCCATCTGCCGTATCGCCGTACAGACAGGCGCCGACCAGTACGTCATCCTTGATCACCAGTTTTTTGTACACGCCGCCAATCGGATCGGAGAGGGTGATGGTCTCGGTGCCTTCGCCGCCCATGAAGTCGCCGGCGGAAAACAGGTCGATGCCAGTGACTTTGAGTTTGGTCGACGTCACCGAACCCTGATAACGAGCGAAGCCCAGTTGTGCGAGATGGTTGGCGCAGACCTTGGCCTGTTCGAACAGTGGCGCGACCAGACCGTAGGCAATGCCGCGATGGCTGGCGCACTCGCCGATGGCGTAGATGCGCGGATCGTAGGTTTGCAGGGTGTCATTGACCAGAATTCCGCGATTGCACGGGATGCCGGCCTTTTCCGCCAGTTCGGTGTTGGGGCGAATGCCGGCGGCCATCACCACCAGATCGGCAGGGATGATGTCGCCATTTTTGAATTGCACCGAGCCGACCCGGCCATTGCCGGCGTCGTGCAGCGCCTGGGTTTGTTCGCACAGGCGGAAGTGCAGGCCCCGGGATTCGAGGGCGCTTTGCAGCAGTTGACCGCTGGTTTTATCCAGTTGCCGCTCCAGCAACCACTCGCCGATGTGCACGACGGTGACGTGCATGCCGCGCAGCATCAGACCGTTGGCGGCTTCGAGACCGAGCAGGCCGCCGCCGATGACCACCGCGTGCTTGTGGGTCTTGGCGGTGTCGATCATCGCCTGGGTGTCGGCGATGTCGCGGTAACCGATCACGCCGTGCAGGGTGTTGCCGGGGATCGGCAGAATAAACGGCGTCGAACCGGTGGCGATCAGCAGGCGATCGTATTCGGCTTCGGTACCGTCCTCGGCGATCACTCGACGTTTGACCCGGTCGATCTCCACCACTTTGCGGTTAAGCAGCAACTTGATGTGGTTTTCCAGGTACCAGTCGAGGTCGTTGAGGACGATCTCTTCGAAGGTCTGCTCGCCGGCCAGCACCGGCGAGAGCAGGATGCGGTTGTAGTTGGTGTGCGGTTCGGCGCCGAAGACGGTGATGTCGTACAGCTCGTTGCTCAGCTTGAGCAGTTCTTCGAGGGTGCGGACCCCGGCCATGCCATTGCCGATCATCACCAGTTTGAGTTTTTTCATCAGGTTCTCCGGGGAGCGACGGCTGGCCTCTTGTGGGCATTCAGGCCTTGCTCGAGAAATTTTGCGCAAACAAAAAAAGGCGTCCCGCTAGTTGCCTAGCGAGGACGCCTTTGTCCTGGTCCCGTTCTCTCGGGAAGCGCAGCCTTCGTCGTTGAAGGTTGGGCTTTATGTGTGTGTTGAGTGGGGTAATGCAGTGGTTGTGCCAACTAGCTATGTCGCTGTAATTGCTGGGCTGGTGGCTCGATTGGAGATGTCTCGCTGCACTCTCTGGAGGCGTGTTGCGCTTTTTTGGAGCGCGGGATCAAAAGATCGCAGCCTTCGGCAGCTCCTACAGGTGTACGCAATCAACTGTAGGAGCTGCCGAAGGCTGCGATCTTTTCAGCGCTGATGAAACAACAACACCAGCAGCAGCAGATTCCCGAGCAAGGCCAGCAACGCCATCGTCCGCCACACCTTCAACGGTTCACGCTCCAATAATGGTCTGGGTCGGATGCTCAAACTCCGCCGCTCACCCTGTTCCAGCACCAGCAACCATTCTTCAGCCGTTTCAAAGCGATGCTCGGGATCAGCCGCCACCCCACGCTCCAGACTCTGCGCCAGCCATTCCGGCAGATCAGGCCGATAGCGACTGGCGCTCACCGGCAGACCAAAGCGCGGCCGCTGAAACGCTTCGATCTCGCCATAGGGGAAATGCCCGGTAAGCAGGAAATACAGGGTCACACCGACCGCATACAAATCCTGCTGCGCACTCGGCGGATCACCGCGAAACGCTTCCGGGGCGATATAGCTCGGGGTTCCGGGTAGCGTCGACGGCGCGTCTTCGGACAATCCCGGGCAATACGCCAGGCCAAAATCGAGCAAACGCAGTTCACCGTCGTCGCCTACGTGCAGATTCTCCGGTTTGATGTCCCGGTGCAGAATCTGCCGCCGATGTAACAGGCCGACCGCACGCAGCAGGCGTTCGGCGATGTCTTGCCAATGCGCCAAGGGCAAAAGCTCGAGCTGTGCCAGAGTCCGTCCGGAATATTCCCGCATCACGTAGTACAAATGCTGACGCTGACTGCACGGGTGGACTTCAGGGAAATGCCGCCCGGCCACACGTTTGAGAAACCATTCCTCGGACAGCAACGCTTGCCCGGCGCAGGCATCATCGCCGGAACGCGTGGGCAGGGTTTTCAGAAGCCACGTCTGACCTTGTTCATCAAACACCCGATAGAGCAGCGATTGCTGGCTTTGGGCGACAATTCCCTGCACCTGCCAGCCTTCGAATGATTGACCGGGTTTCAGCGCTGGCGGCAGAGGCCATTGCTGCAAATGCATCAGCGCATCGCCGATGTTCGCCTCGCCGACCGCATCAACCCGCACCAGCAAAGCGCTGGCGTTGTCCTGGCTGCCGGCCAAATGTGCGGCGTTGACCAATGTTTTCGCCGCACTGTGCAGATCCGGCTGATCACGCAAAATCGCGGCAATCGCGGTATCACCCAGCATCGACCAGACGCCGTCACTGAGCAGCACAAAGCTTTCGCCATCACGCAGTTCACCGTCGAGAAAATCCAGCACCAGATGCTGATCCAGCCCCAGTGCACGCTTGAGCACATGCTGCATGCCCGGCTGATCCCAGACGTGGTCTTCGCTGATCCGTTGCAAGCGCTCGGCGTGCCAGCGATACACCCGGCAATCTCCTACGTGGGCGAGGGTAAAACGCCGACCACGCATGACCAAAGCGCTGACCGTGGTGAGCAGCGGTTGCCCACCGCCATTGGCCTGCAGCCAGCGATTTTGCGCCAGCAGCAGGCGATCCAGCGCCTGCGCCACGCTCCAGGTTTCCGGGGTGGCGTAATAGTCGAGCGCCAACGCCTGCAAGGTCGAACGCGCGGCGAGCCCGCCATCGGCGCACTGGCTGACGCCGTCGGCGATGGCGAACAGATAACCTTTGCTCGCCGCCAGCGCTGGCGCCGGTGTCACCGAACGCAGGGCGTCCTGATTCTCCGAGCGCGGACCGGTGGCGCTGGCTTCGGCAAAGCTCAGTTGCAGGGCCATCGACGCCTCAGACCCGCGCCGCTGTCACTGCCGCCGAGCCCCAGGTGGTTCTCCAGCGACGCTTGACGCCGTGCAGGCCAAACCATGCCAGCACGCCTAGGCTGGCGAACAACCACAGGGCCAGTTGATAACTGCCGGTACTCTGTTTGATTGCGCCCATGCCCGCCGCCAAGGCAAAACCGCCGATGCCGCCGGCCATGCCGATCAGTCCGGTCATCACACCGATTTCCAGACGAAAACGCTGCGGCACCAGTTGGAACACCGCGCCGTTGCCCGCGCCCAGACCGAGCATGGTGCAGACGAAAAGTGCCAGCGCGGCGTAGGAACTTGGCAGGTTGAAACCCACAGCAGCGATGCAAGTGGCGGCCACCGTGTACATCGCCAGCAAGGTGCGGATGCCGCCGAAACGATCCGCCAGCGCGCCGCCCAACGGCCGCATCAAACTGCCACCGAACACGCAGGCAGCGGTGTAGTAACCGGCGGTCACCGGGCTCAAACCGTATTGATCGTTGAAGTAGCCGGGCAGGGCGCTGGCCAGGCCGATGAAACCGCCGAAGGTCACACTGTAGAAAAACATGAACCACCAACTGTCACGGTCGCCCAAAGCTTTGAAGTAGTCGGCCATGGCTTTGGCTTTCGGCCGCTCAGGCGCGTTTTTCGCTAACCAGGCGAACAACACCAGCGTCAGGATCAACGGGATCAGAGCGAAGCCGAAGACATTGCTCCAGCCGAACGCAGCGGCCAGTACCGGTGCGAGCAGCGCGGCGAACACAGTGCCGGAGTTGCCCGCACCGGCAATGCCCATGGCTTTGCCCTGATGCTGCGGCGGATACCATTGCGAGGCCAGCGGCAGGGCCACAGCGAAAGACGCGCCGGCCATGCCGAGGAACAGACCGAGGATCAGCGCCTGTTCATAGCTGTGGATGCCGATTTTCCAGGCACCGAACAAAGCGCAAATCACGATGACCTGGCCGATCAGACCGGCGGTTTTTGGCGACAGTCGATCGGCGAGCATGCCCATGATGAAGCGCAGTACCGCACCGGCGAGGATCGGCGTAGCGACGACGAGGCCACGCTGTTGCGTGGTCAGGTGCAGGTCGGCGGCGATCTGCACCGCCAGCGGGCCGAGCAGGTACCAGACCATGAAGCTCAGGTCGAAGTAGAGGAAGGCCGCGAACAGTGTCGGGGTGTGGCCGGATTTCCAGAAGCTTGAATTCATCGCGCACCTCAGCTGAAAAGAGTCTCGAAAGGAGTCATGCAACAGCAAGTGGGGCGCCGCCACGGCCGCACCACCGGCCCCGGGCTGTGGGGCCAAAACGCAAAAACGCCGCTACCTGATGCGCCGGTTGGGCGAACGGGTGAGCGACGTCTTTGTCGTGGGTGGGGCAACCGCCGTTGGTTACCTGTGGGGTTTACATAGCGAGATTTGTGCCAAGGATCAAAAGATCGCAGCCTTCGGCAGCTCCTACAGGGATATGCGTGCCTCTGTAGGAGCTGCCGAAGGCTGCGATCCTTTGATCTTGATTCAGCCGAGCAACTCACTCATCGCAATAATCTGCTCCGCCACTTGAATCAGCTTCTGCTGCCTGCTCATCGCCTGGCGCCGCATCAGGGTGTACGCCTCTTCCTCATTGCAGTCCTTCATCTTCATCAGCAACCCCTTGGCCAGCTCGATGCGCTTGCGCTCAGCCAGTTGCTGATCCCGTGCCTGCAACTGCGCACGCAGCGCCTGATCACTCTCGAAGCGCGCCATCGCCACATCCAGAATCGGCTGCAAACGCTGGGCGTGAATGCCTTCGACGATGTAGGCACTCACCCCGGACTTGATCGCCTGACGCATCACCCCCGGATCATGTTCGTCGGTAAACATCACGATCGGCCGGGGCTGGTCGCGGCTGACCAGCACCACTTGCTCCATGACATCGCGACTCGGTGACTCGGTATCGATCAGGATGACGTCCGGGCGCACCGTTTCGACGCGCGCGGGCAGGTCGATGGTCAGGCCGGATTCGTCGATGACCTCAAAACCGGCTTCGGTCAGCGCCGCTTTCAGGCGTCCGACTTTTTTTGCCGTGTCGTTGATCAGCAGAATGCGCAACATGTTCGCGATCTCCTGTCAGCGGCGGGCGAGAAGGGCGACGTCGTCGCTCATCGCGTGCAGCTTGAAACTGCGCGCATAAGCGGCCGGGTCGCTGCCGTCCCAGATTTTGCCGTCGAGCAACTGGCTGCTGCGCATGTCCGTGCCCCACGCCGCCACGCCGACGGCGGTGGCCGCTTCGCGATAGAGCTCGAGTTGCTGAACCTGGCGGGCGACGGCGAGATAATCCGGGTCTTCGCGCAGCAAACCCCAGCGGCGGAACTGGGTCATGAACCACATGCCGTCGGACAAGTACGGCAAATTGACTTCACCTTTGCCGTGAAAGCGCAGGGCGTGCGGGTCTTGCCAGCGATTGCCGAGGCCATCGGCATAGTCGCCGAGAAAGCGCGGTTCGATGCAGGCCACCGGCGCGTCGAGGTATTCCGGTGCGCTGAGCAGGTGCGCGGTGCTGCGACGATTTTCCGGGCTCTCTTCAATAAAGCGGCTGGCTTCAAGGATCGCCATCACCAGCGCCCGTGCGGTGTTGGGGTACTGCTCGACAAATTCGCGGGTGCAGCCTAGGACTTTTTCCGGGTGATCGGGCCAGATGGTCTGGCTGGTGGCGAGGGTAAAACCCAGATCCTGCTGCACGGCGCTGGCTGCCCATGGTTCGCCGACACAAAAGCCGTCAATGCGCCCGGCTTGCAGGTGCGCGACCATTTGCGGCGGTGGCACGACCACGCTGTCGACATCCTGCAATGGATGAATGCCCTGACTCGCCAGCCAGTAATACAGCCACATCGCATGGGTGCCGGTGGGAAACGTCTGGGCGAAGGTGAGTTTTGCGCGGCTTTGGTGCACGTGGCGATCCAGCGCTTCAGGACTGCTCACGCCCAGACGTTGCAGGCCGTGTGACAGGTTGAGGCTTTGCCCGTTCTGGTTCAGGCCCATCAGCACTGCCATGTCGGTCGGGGCGACGCCGCCGATGCCCAAGTGCACCGCGTAAATCAGCCCGTAAAGGCTGTGGGCGGCGTCGAGTTCGCCGCTGACCAGTTTGTCGCGCAGATTGGCCCAGGAAGTCTGACGTTTGAGGTTCAGCGTCAGTCCGTACGGTTGGGCGAAGCCTTGCGTGGCAGCCACCACCACCGAGGCGCAATCACTCAGGGCCATGAAACCGAGGTTGATTGCGCTTTTTTCCGGGGCATCGCTGCCATTGACCCAGGCCAGCGGCCCTGCCGAAGGTTCGTTCATATAAAGCCACCTCGAAAAAAAACGCCGTCGCGGTCTTCGCAAAGGCAAAAACCGCGGACGACGCCATTGTCCTTACCCACTTGCCGCCATTGGTTTGCGAGCTGATAGCTGGGAAGGGTGCAAGGCATATGCCAGTGACAGTGATTTGCGCGTGCGCCTCGCGCCGCAGGCCGATGCCCGGCTATAATCGCCGCCTCTTTTCGCCGCCCGAGTCATCGCCGCCCATGTACACCCTGGCCCGTCAGCTGTTGTTCAAACTTTCCCCGGAAACCTCCCACGATCTGTCGCTGGATCTGATCGGCGCGGGTGGGCGTTTGGGCCTCAACGGTTTGCTGTGCAAGGCGCCGGCGAACGTGCCGGTGACGGTCATGGGCCTCGAGTTTCCGAACCCGGTGGGTCTGGCGGCGGGGCTGGACAAGAATGGCGCGGCCATCGACGGCTTCGCGCAGTTGGGGTTCGGTTTTGTCGAAATCGGCACCGTGACCCCGCGTCCGCAACCGGGCAACCCGAAACCACGGATCTTTCGTCTGCCGGAAGCCGAGGCGATCATCAACCGCATGGGTTTCAACAACCTCGGTGTCGATAACCTGCTGGCGCGGGTCGCTGCGGCGAAATACACAGGCGTGCTGGGCATCAACATCGGCAAGAACTTCGACACGCCGGTCGAGCGTGCGGTCGACGACTACCTGATCTGCCTGGACAAGGTGTATGCCCACGCCAGCTACGTGACGGTCAACGTCAGCTCGCCGAACACCCCGGGCCTGCGCAGCCTGCAGTTCGGTGATTCGCTCAAGCAATTGTTGGCCGATCTGGCCACGCGCCGCGCCGAACTGGCGTTGCGTCATGGCAAACATGTGCCGCTGGCGATCAAGATCGCCCCGGACATGACCGATGAAGAAACCGCGCAGGTCGCGCAGGCGCTGATCGAAACCGGCATGGACGCGGTGATCGCGACCAACACCACCCTGAGCCGTGTCGGCGTTGAAGGCATGGAGCATGGCGACGAGGCGGGCGGCTTGTCCGGCGCGCCGGTGCGTGAGAAGAGCACGAATACCGTGAAGGTGCTGGCGGGTGAACTGGCCGGGCGTTTGCCAATCATTGCTGCGGGTGGCATCACTGAAGGCAAGCATGCGGCCGAGAAGATTCTCGCTGGTGCGAGCCTGGTGCAGATCTACTCCGGCTTCATCTACAAAGGCCCGGCGCTGATCCGCGAATCGGTAGACGCCATCGCCGCCCTGCGCAAATAACCCGGTCAATGTAGGAGCTGCCGAAGGCTGCGATCTTTTGATCTTGATTTTGATTTTAAAAAACAGGATCAAAAGATCGCAGCCTGCGGCAGCTCCTACATGAGATGTGCATCAGTTCTCGGGCATAAAAAAGGGCTCCTCGAAGGAGCCCCTGGGCCGTAGCCCGCCGTCCGGGAAGGACGTGCATGGTAAGTCGTTACAAATTCAGATTGTCGTGTCGGAATTAATGCCCTGTGTCAGCCGACGGCGTGAAGTTCGTTGAGTCTGTGGATTCCCGCAGTGCCGGTCATACCGTCCCAGTTGTCGCCGCGTCCTTCTCGCCAGCCGTTAATCCAGGCTTGACGTACCGACGGTAGAGTAAATGGGCAAAGCTCACGGGATTTGCCACCAACGCCATATTGATATCCGCGCAAAAATGCTCTTTCCAACGGATCACGCTTAAGTCTTCTCATAGGGTGTTTCCCTCACTTGTTGACTGTTTGTGTCGCGTTGACCTCAATCGAGGTCTGGCAGAAAAAACCTGCCGTGGTGCGGCTCGCTGCCGGCGTGGCGAGCCAAGGTGTTGACGCCGTTGCGACGTCAACCTGTGGTCAGTTCTAACCAATGAGTCACAGCGATGGAATGACCGTTTTGTCATAAGCACGTAACAAAAAGGGTGCTATAGCGATAAGTAACCGCGTATTTATTCAATGTTTATTAGCCAAACCCCGGTATGATCGGCCCCGCGCTGGATGATGGGCTTAATTCTTTAGTGAGAATGACCCACGTTTGCGCTGGGGTACTATTCGACGAAGGGTCGCTTTAAGACTTTTTGTTACTCCAACTTTTTTATCTGTCCCGGCATCTAAGCTCTTTTAACCCGAGCAGCGGGGATGGAACGGCACACCTTCGTGCCACGCGGGCGTTCTTTTAGAAAAGCGCCTGATTGAAAACCGGATCGGCAATGCGTTGCCGATTCACTAGCCAAAGGCTCTGGAAATACCATGTCCGACCGTTTCGAACTCTTCCTCACTTGCCCTAAAGGCCTTGAAGGCCTGCTCATCGAGGAAGCCGTCGGGCTTGGCCTTGAAGAAGCGCGCGAGCACACTTCCGCCGTGCGTGGCATGGCGACCATGGAAACCGCTTATCGCCTGTGCCTCTGGTCGCGTCTGGCCAACCGGGTGCTGCTGGTGCTCAAGCGTTTCCCGATGAAAGACGCTGAAGACCTCTACCACGGTGTCCTCGACATCGAATGGCAGGATCACATGCTCAACGACGGCACGCTCGCCGTTGAATTCAGCGGCCATGGCTCGGGCATCGACAACACCCACTTCGGCGCCTTGAAAGTCAAAGACGCCATCGTCGACAAACTGCGCACCCCGCAGGGCGACCGTCCGTCGATCGACAAGCTCAACCCGGACCTGCGCATTCACCTGCGCCTGGATCGCGGCGAAGCGATTCTCTCCCTCGACCTCTCCGGGCACAGCCTGCACCAGCGTGGCTATCGCTTGCAGCAGGGCGCGGCGCCGCTGAAGGAAAACCTTGCGGCCGCTATCCTGATCCGTTCCGGCTGGCCGCGCATTGCTGCCGAAGGCGGCGCGCTGGCTGACCCGATGTGCGGTGTCGGTACGTTCCTCGTCGAAGCTGCGATGATCGCCGCCGATATTGCTCCGAACCTGCGTCGTGAACAGTGGGGCTTCACCGCGTGGCTGGGTCACGTGCCGGCGCTGTGGAAAAAACTCCACGAAGAAGCCGTTGAACGCGCCGCTGCCGGCCTGGCCAAGCCACCGCTGTGGATTCGCGGTTACGAAGCTGATCCACGCCTGATTCAACCGGGCCGCAACAACGTTGAGCGCGCCGGTCTGAGCGAGTGGATCAAGATCTACCAGGGCGAAGTCGCGACCTTTGAGCCGCGTCCGGACCAGAACCAGAAAGGCCTGGTCATCTGCAACCCACCGTACGGCGAGCGTCTCGGTGATGAAGCCAGCTTGCTCTATCTCTACCAGAACCTCGGCGAGCGTCTGCGTCAGGCCTGCCTGAACTGGGAAGCGGCGGTGTTCACCGGCGCGCCGGATCTGGGCAAGCGCATGGGCATCCGTAGCCACAAACAGTATTCGTTCTGGAACGGCGCGTTGCCGTGCAAACTGCTGTTGATCAAAGTGCTGCCGGATCAGTTCGTCACTGGCGAGCGCCGTACCCCGGAACAGCGTCAGGCCGAGCGCGAGCAAGCGGCTTACGACCAGACCCCGGACGAGCCGCAAGAGCGCAAATTCAACAAGAACGGCAACCCGATCAAGCCGACGCCAGCCCCGGCGCCGGTGATCGAGCAGCCGCGCTTGAGCGAAGGCGGGCAGATGTTTGCCAACCGTCTGCAAAAGAATCTCAAGGCGATGGGCAAGTGGGTCAAGCGCGAAGGCATCGATTGCTACCGCGTCTACGATGCCGACATGCCTGAGTACGCGATGGCCATCGATCTGTACCACGATTGGGTGCACGTTCAGGAATACGCCGCGCCGAAGTCGATTGACCCGGAAAAAGCCTCGGCCCGCATGTTCGACGCGCTGGCAGCCATTCCGCAGGCGCTGAATGTCGACAAGAGCCGCGTGGTGGTCAAACGCCGCGAGCGCCAGAGCGGTACCAAGCAGTACGAGCGTCAGAGCGCGCAGGGCAAGTTCAACGAAGTCAGCGAGGGCGGCGTGAAGTTGCTGGTCAACCTCACCGACTACCTCGACACGGGCCTGTTCCTCGATCACCGGCCGATGCGCATGCGCATTCAGAAAGAGGCCGAGGGCAAGCGTTTCCTCAATCTGTATTGCTACACCGCGACCGCCAGCGTGCACGCGGCCAAGGGCGGCGCGCGCAGCACCACAAGCGTCGATTTGTCGAAAACCTACCTCGACTGGGCGCGCCGCAACTTGTCGCTGAATGGCTTTTCGGACAAGAACCGTCTGGAGCAGGGCGACGTGATGGTGTGGCTGGAAGGCTGCCGTGAAGAGTACGACCTGATCTTCATCGATCCGCCGACCTTCTCCAATTCCAAGCGCATGGAAGGCATTTTCGACGTGCAGCGTGATCAGGTGCAGTTGATCGACCTGGCCATGGCCCGTCTGGCGCCGGGCGGCGTGCTGTACTTCTCCAACAACTTCCGCAAGTTCCAGTTGGAGGACAACCTCGCCGAGCGTTACGCGGTCGAGGAAATCAGTGCGCAGACCATTGATCCGGATTTTGCCCGCAATACCAAGATCCACCGCGCCTGGAAAATCACGGCTCGTTGACACTCTGCTGCACTGGATCCACAGAGCCTTGATTTTTAACGGCTCTTGGATCCGTTCAGCGCTAGCCAAATTAATGGCTAATAGCTATAACTCACTCATGGCCAATGGGACTTCCCCGGAACACTGGCGTAGTGAGTTGTCCTTATGTCGTTGCACCCCGTGCGCCCGAAGATCCTGGGTTTTATCAGCGAAGACGTCTCGGCCTGGCTGGTCGCGCTGCTGGTATTGCTCGCCGGCGGGATTCTCACGGGGCTGCTCGCCTGGGGCGCGCTCAGTCAGTATCAGCAACAATTGCGTCAGCGCTTTCAATTGCTGGCCAACGAACGTTACAGCCGCATCGAAGAACGTTTTCAGGATCAGGAGCAACGCCTCGACGGCCTGCGCCGCTTCTTCGCCAACTCCGAATCGGTGTCCCGCGCCGAATTCGACGGTTACACCCATCCTTTATTGCTGCGTACCCAGGCTTATTCGTTTGCCTTGCGGGTCAGTGCTGCCGAACGCGCGGCGTTTGAGCAGCGTGTACGGGATGAGGGCCTGAGCACCTTCACCATTCGCGAGCTCAATGCACAGGGCGAACTGCAGTTGGCTGCGACCCGCGACGAATATGTGCCGGTGTTGTACAGCCAGACTCAGAGCCGTCTCGGTTCGCCGCTGGGTTATGACTTGCTGGCGCAACCGTTGCGCCGCGACACCCTGCAACGCGCCGACAAGCTCCGCAGCCTGGCGGTGTCGCAACCGATGCACCTGGTCAGCATTGAGCCATCGTACGCGCGCGGTGTGCTGCTGGTCGCGCCGGTCAATCGCGACGCGCAGGCACAACCGTTCGGCTATGTGATGGCGGTAATCAGCATGCGCCAGTTGCTCGCTGATGGTTTGCCGGACGCGTTCCACGATTATCTGTCGGTGCGCATTCTCGATATGTCGACCAATGATCAGCACGAGGTGTTGTTCGAGTCGACCAATGAGCCCGCCGCCAGTGAGCTGGCGGCTACCCGCTTGCTGCGCATGGCCGATCACGATTATCAGGTCGATATCCTGCCGAGTGAGGCGTTCATTCAGGCCAACCATTCCTCAATCGGCAGCGTGGTGATTCTCGGCGGCTTGCTCAGCCTGCTGCTCAGCGCGTTGCTGTACGTGCTGGTCAGCCAGCGCCAGCGCGCGCTGCGCCTGGTCGAGCAGCGCACGCAGGAATTGCATGAGCGCGAACAGGAACTGCGCGGCACCCACGGTCAATTGCGCGGCGTGTTGAACGCGGCGACTCAAGTGGCAATCATCGCCACTGATTTACGCGGGGTGATCAACACGTTCAATCCCGGCGCCGAACAGATGCTCGGTTATAGCAGTGCCGATGTGGTCGGGCACATGACTCTGGAAAACCTCCATCTGCCCCGCGAGCTGAGCGCACGCGCTGCCGAACTGAGTGCGCGTTATGGCAAAAGCATCCCGACGTGCCACGCGATGCTGGTCGAGGGCGGTGAAGTGGGTGGTCACGAGGCGCGGGAATGGACGCTGGTGCGCAGCGATGGCAGCCATATTCCGGTGAACATGCTGGCCACCCCGGTGCTCGATGAGCAGGGCTTGTGGGTCGGGCATCTGGCGATCTGCATCGATATCACCGAGCGCAAGCGTGTGCACGAAGTGCTGGCCGCGCGCGACGTCTTGCTGAAAAAGCTCAGCGCCCATGTGCCCGGCGGTATCTATCAATTCAAAATGGAGTTCGATGGGCGCTTCAGTGTGATCTACGCCAGTGACGGCATCCGTGAGATCTACGAACTGGAACCGGACGTATTGCTGCTCAACGCCGAGGCGATCTTCACGCGCATTCATCCGCAGGACGTCATCCGCGTGCGCTCCTCGGTCCGTGAGTCGGCGGACAACCTCAGCCCGTGGCGCGAGGAATACCGAGTGCAACTGCCCGAGCGCGGCCTGCGCTGGGTGCGTGGCGAGGCAACGCCTGAAGAGCTGCCGGGCGGCGGGGTGCTGTGGCACGGCTACATCTCGGACATTTCCGACCTTAAACGCGTCGAGGAAGAGTTGCGTGCGCTGTCGGTGACCGACTCGCTGACGGGCATTCATAACCGCCGCTATTTCCAGGAGCGCCTGACCACGGAAATGGCCCGGGTCGAGCGCGGCGGTGGCGAGTTGTCGGTGATCATGCTCGACATCGATCACTTCAAACGCATCAACGACCAATACGGCCATGCCGTCGGCGATCGGGTGCTGCAAGCGGTGTGCGAGCGTATCGGCCATCGTTTGCGCCGCACCGATGTGTTCTGCCGCTTGGGCGGCGAGGAATTCATGGTGTTGTGCCCGGACATCGATGGCGAGCACGCATACATGCTGGCGGTCGAACTCTGGCAGGGTTTGCGCAGTTCACCGGTGGATGTGGTCGGGGTGGTCACGGCGAGTTTCGGTATCGCCAGCTGGCGACCGGGGGAAGGCGCGGATGCGCTGTTGTTGCGCGCGGACTCGGGCGTCTACGCGGCGAAGCAGGGCGGCCGCGATCGCGTCGAACAGATGAGCTGATCCCGCCGCTGAACCCTTGTAGGAGTGAGCCTGCTCGCGATTGCGGTATATCAGTCACCATGATGTATCTGGACTGACGCTATCGCGAGCGGGCTCACTCCTACAGAAGATCAAAAGATCGCAGCCTGCGGCAGCTCCTACAAGGTTATATGTACACCTGTAGGAGCTGCCGAAGGCTGCGATCTTTTGCTTTTAAAGGACCGAAGCAGTCTGCGGCAATCTCGGCTGTTTGTAGAGGTCCAGCAGCACTTGGTCCAGCACCGACGACGCGCCAAACGGTGCCTTGTCATTCAGGATCGCCACCACCGCCCAGGTGTTGCCATTCACATCACGGCTGAAGCCGGCAATCGCCCGCACAGTGTTCAGGGTGCCGGTCTTGACGTGTGCCTCACCGCGCATCGCCGTGGTTTTCAGGCGCTTGCGCATGGTGCCGTCGGTGCCGGCGATTGGCAGCGAGCTGATGTATTCAGCGGCATACGGGCTGTGCCACGCCGCTTGCAGCATGCCGGCCATTTCCCGGGCGCTGACGCGTTCGGCGCGGGACAGGCCGGAGCCGTTTTCCATCACCAGGTGCGGCGCAGTGATGCCTTTCTTCGCCAGCCATTGACGCACGACGCGCTGCGCAGCTTTGGCATCATCACCATCGGCGTCGTTGCGGAAGCGCTGGCCAAGGCTGAGGAACAACTGCTGGGCCATGGTGTTGTTACTGTATTTGTTGATGTCGCGGATGATTTCCGCCAGATCCGGCGAGTAGGCCCGTGCGAGCAGTTTGGCGTTGCTCGGGGTCGAGGCCAGACGGTCCTTGCCCTGGATGCTGCCACCCAGTTCTTTCCAGATCGCCCGTACGGCGCCGGCGGTGTAGGTCGCGTGGTCGAGCAGCGACAGGTAGGTCTGCGAGCTGCAACCTTCGCCCAACTGGCCGGCCACGGTCACGGTCACGCTGCCATCAGCCTCTGGCACCGGGTTGTAGCGCACGCCGCCGGTGCATTGCTTGGACGGCAGGGCTTTGACGGTATTTTCGATGCGCACGCTGGCGATCGGCGGCTCAACCGAGATCAGCACCCGGCCGTTGTCGTTACGGGCGACAAAGCGCAGGGCCTTGAGGTTGACCAGCAGCGAGTCGGGTTTGACCAGGAACGGCTTGTTCTCGTCGTTGCCGTCATCGTTGAATTCCGGCAGCACCGGCTGCACGAAGAAGTTGCGGTCGAGGATCAGGTCACCGGTGATCTGGGTCACGCCGTTGGCGCGCAGGTCGCGCATCAGCAGCCAGAGTTTTTCCATGTTCAGCTTCGGATCGCCGCCACCCTTGAGGTAGAGGTTACCGTTGAGGATGCCGCCGTTCAGGTCGCCATCGGTGTAGAACTCGGTCTTCCACTGATGATTGGGGCCGAGCATTTCCAGCGCCGCGTAAGTGGTCACCAGTTTCATGGTAGAAGCCGGGTTGACCGACACGTCGGCGTTGAACACGGTCGGCGTCCCCGGGCCGTCCAGCGGAACCATCACCAGCGACAGGGCGCTAGGCTGCAATTTGCTCGCCTTGAGGGCTTTTTCGACGTTCGGGGTGAGGGAAGTATTGATGGTGGCAGCAGAAACAGGCAGGGCCAGAGGCAGAAGAAGGCCGGCGAGAAACAGTGGACGCAACGATTTGATCATATGAAATAAAACCCTACAGCCGAGGGGAAAAAGACGAGGACATGGATGAAAAGGTCCTCAGTGGTCACGAAAGTGTCGGCATTATGCCCCAAGGTGTAACCGATTGTGGCTTCCTCGGGGTGGCGATTCGTTGATTTTTTTACAGGCGGTCGGCCTCTGTGTCCAGAGAGGCGGGCAATCGATTGCTTAAACTGGTAAAGTGCCCGCCGTATTTACTTAAGAGGATTGTTCCAATGGCGACTAACCGTTCCCAGCGTCTGCGCAAAAAACTGTGCGTTGATGAATTTCAAGAGCTGGGTTTCGAACTGAACCTGGACTTCAAAGAAGACTTGTCCGAAGAAGCCATTGACGCTTTCCTCGAAGCATTCATCAAAGAAGCCATGGAAGCCAACGGTCTGGGTTATGTTGGCGGCGACGACTTCGGTCTGGTTTGCCTGCAGAAGCGTGGCTCGGTCAACGAAGAGCAGCGTGCTGCCGTTGAAGCCTGGCTGAAAACCCGCTCCGAGCTGACCAAGTATGAAGTCAGCCCGTTGCTGGACGTTTGGTATCCGGAAAAGCCGATCAACGCGGCTAAGTGATACTGAAAAAAACGGCGACCTGAGGGTCGCCGTTTTTTTTCGTCGATCAAAAGATCGCAGCCTCGTTTCACTCGACAGCTCCTACAGGGGAGCGCGATCTCCTGTAGGAGCTGCCGAAGGCTGCGATCTTTTCAGGCTTTGCGCCAGTTCAGGATCACCAACGTCAACACCCCCGCAACAATCCCCCAAAACGCCGACCCAATGGAAAACAGCGTCAACCCCGACGCCGTGACCATAAAGGTAATCAGCGCCGCCTCACGTTCCTTCACCTCGGTCATGGCAATGCTCAAACCATTGATAATCGAACCGAACAGCGCCAACGCCGCGATCGACAGCACCAACTCCTTCGGCAACGCCGCAAACAACGCCGCCAGTGTCGCGCCAAACACCCCGGCAATGCCGTAGAAAATCCCGCACCAGACTGCCGCCGTGTAGCGCTTGTTGCGATCTTCATGGGCGTGCGGCCCGGTACAGATCGCCGCGCTGATGGCGGCGAGGTTGATACCGTGCGAGCCGAACGGCGCCAGCAACAGCGAGGCGATGCCGGTGGTGGTGATCAGCGGCGAGGCCGGGACGGTGTAGCCATCGGCGCGCAGCACGGCAATGCCGGGCATGTTCTGTGAGGTCATGGCCACGACAAACAGCGGAATGCCGATGCTGATGGTCGCCGCCAGCGAGAAGTGCGGCGTTGTCCAAACGGGTGTCGCCACTTCCAGATGAAAGCCGCTGAAGTCCAGCAATCCCATGAAGCCCGACAGCGCAGTGCCGATCAGCAGCGCGGCGAGCACCGCGTAGCGGGGCGACAGGCGCTTGACCACTAAATAAGTGAAGAACATCCCCAGCACCAGCCCGGTACGGTGCTGCGCGGCGACGAAGATTTCGCTGCCGATCTTGAACAGAATCCCCGCCAGCAATGCCGCCGCCAGTGACGCCGGGATCTTTTTCACCAGCCGTTCGAAGCTGCCGGTCAGGCCGCAAATCGTCACCAGCACGGCGCAAGTGATGTAGGCGCCGATGGCCTCGCCATAACTGACACCGCCCAGACTGGTGATCAACAAAGCCGCGCCGGGCGTCGACCAGGCGATGGTGATTGGCGTGCGATAGCGCAGCGACAGGCCGATCGAACACACCGCCATGCCGATCGAAATCGCCCAGATCCACGAAGATATCTGCCCGCTGGTCAGGCCCGCCGCTTGCCCGGCCTGGAACATCAGCACCAGCGAGCTGGTGTAGCCGGTCATCATTGCGATGAAACCGGCGACGATCGCCGACGGCGACGTGTCGGCCAGCGGGCGCAGTTGAGTGTGCGTGGCGTCGTTCATGACAACGGTGTTCCTTCTACAGATGATATTCCCCTGCAGGAGCTGCCGCAGGCTGCGATCTTTTGATTTTGTTTTTTTATAAGCAAAATCAAAAGATCGCAGCCTTCGGCAGCTCCTACATGAGGCGGGCGGCGGATTCTGTGATCAAGCCTAAACTCAATCGTAACGGATCGTTGCAATACAGCCGAAGTCACAAACAGCCGTACAGTCGTGTTGCCACCTTTCATTGTGTACAATCGCGCTGTTTTTTACGCGATACTTGCCAGCGACCTACTGTGCCGTATTACAGTCACGGTCTATTCGCCGCAGTTCTCCCGACTCGAGTGCCCATGAACGAACAGTTGCAACCCCTCAAGAAACAACCGCGAGCAGGCAAAGCCGGCCGCAGCGGAACCCAGGACGATATTGTCTACGCGCATATCTTCGAGGCCATCCTCGAACAGCGTCTGGCGCCCGGCACAAAATTGAGCGAAGAAGCGCTGGGGGAAATCTTTGGGGTCAGCCGCACCATCATTCGCCGCGCGCTGTCGCGTCTGGCCCATGAAGGCGTCGTGCTGTTGCGGCCGAACCGTGGCGCCGTCGTCGCCAGCCCGAGTGTTGAAGAAGCGCGTCAGGTGTTTCTCGCCCGCCGTCTGGTTGAGCGCGCGATCACTGAGCTGGCGGTGCAACACGCCACCGCCGAGCAGATCGCCGAATTGCGCCAGATGGTCAACGACGAGCGCGACAGCTTCTCGCGTGGCGATCGCGGTGCCGGTATTCGTCTGTCGGGCGAGTTCCACCTGAAATTGGCGGAAGCGGCGATGAACGCGCCGTTGATCAGCTTCCAGCGCAGTCTGGTTTCGCAGACGTCGCTGATCATTGCCCAATATGAAAGCGGCAATCGCTCGCATTGTTCGTACGACGAACACACCCAGTTGATCGACGCGATCGAGAAACGCGACGGTGAGCTGGCGGTGAATCTGATGATGCACCACATGGATCACATCGACAGCAAGCTCAACCTCGACGAGGAAGGCGCGTCGGATGACCTGCATGCAGTGTTCTCGCATTTGTTGCAGACCAAAAAACCTGGGCGCCCTGCGGCCAAGCTCTAAGCTGGCGCCGGGTCGACTCCATCGCGAGCAGGCTCACTCCTACATTGGATCTTCAGTGACCACAAAATGTGCGGGCAACACAGATCAACTGTAGGAGTGAGCCTGCTCGCGATAGCAATCTGACAGGCAATAAAAAATCCCCCGGACTGAACAGTACCGGGGGATTTTTTATGGCTCGGAAAAGCTTAGCGCTGATGCACCAAAGCCCCCGCCGCATACGTCTGCTGCACCGTGCGGTCATCACCCAGCGTCATCAACACAAACAACGACTCGGCAATGTTGTTGGCCTGCTTCAAGCGGTAGCTCAGCAGCGGCGTGGCGTTGTAATCGAGCACCAGGAAGTCAGCGTCGGAACCCGGTTGCAGGTTGCCGATCTTGTCTTCCAGACGCAGCGCCCGCGCGCCACCCAGCGTCGCCAAGTACAACGACTTGAACGGACTCAGTCGCGCGCCTTGCAGTTGCATCACTTTGTACGCTTCGTTCAGCGTTTGCAGCAGCGAGAAACTGGTGCCGCCACCCACGTCAGTGCCCAGGCCGACATTGAGTTTGTGCTTTTCGGCCATCGGCAAGTTGAACAAACCGCTGCCGAGGAAGAAGTTCGAGGTCGGGCAGAACGAGATCGCCGAGCCGGTTTCCGCCAGACGCGCGCATTCGTCGTCGCACAGGTGTACGCCGTGGGCAAACACCGAGCGCTCGCCGAGCAATTTGTAGTGGTCGTAAACGTCGAGGTAGCCTTTGCGCTCCGGGAACAGCTCCTTGACCCACTCGATTTCCTTGAGGTTTTCGCTGATGTGGGTCTGCATGTAAAGATCCGGATATTCAGTCAGCAATTGGCCGGCGAGGGTCAGTTGCTCCGGGGTGCTGGTCGGTGCGAAGCGCGGGGTCACTGCGTAGTGCAAACGGCCCTTGCCGTGCCAGCGCTCGATCAGCGCCTTGCTTTCGACGTAGCTGGATTCGGCGGTATCGGTCAGATAGTCCGGCGCGTTGCGGTCCATCATCACCTTGCCGGCGATCATCCGCAGGTCGAGCTTCTCGGCGGCTTCGAACAACGAGTTCACCGACTGCGGGTGCACGCTGCCGAACACCAGCGCGGTGGTGGTGCCGTTGCGCAGCAACTCCTTGACGAAAATGTCAGCGACTTCGTCGGCGTGAGCCTTGTCGCCGAACTGGCTTTCGCACGGGAAGGTGTAGGTGTTGAGCCAGTCGAGCAGTTGCTCGCCGTAGGCGCCGACCATGCCGGTTTGCGGAAAGTGAATGTGCGTGTCGATGAAGCCCGGGGTGATCAGCGCGTCTTTGTAGTGCTCGATTTCGATGTCTGCCGGCAGCGTCGGCAGCAAATCACTGGCGTGGCCGAGGGCGCTGATCTTGCCGCCATCGACCACCAGCAGGCCATCCTCGAAATATTCGTAGGAGGCTTCGATCCCGACTTCGGCGGGGTCGGCGATGCTGTGCAGGATGGCGGCGCGGTAGGCTTTGCGAGTCAGAGGCATGAGGGTTCTCTAATCAGTTTGAGGCTTTGAGTTTGGCGGCCTGACTGCGCCGTGAAACCGGCAGCAGTTTGGCAATCGGTTCGGCGCTGGCAGTCTGCTGTCCGAAGTTGGCGTTATAGGTGGCGATGATTTCGCCGGCGATGGAGATGGCGATTTCCACAGGCAGTTTGCCTTTGACTTCGCCGATGCCCATCGGGCAGCGCATGCGTTGCACGACGCCGCTGTCGAAACCGCGATCACGCAGACGGTGTTCGAACTTCACGCGTTTGGTCTTCGAACCGATCAGGCCGAAGTAGGCGAAGTCGTTGCGCTTGAGAATCGCGGCAGTGAGTTCAAGGTCGAGTTGATGGTTGTGGGTCATGACGATGCAATAACTGCCGGCGGGCAGGTCATCGATTTCATCCACAGGCTCTTCGGCGACGATTTTACGCACGCCGTGGGGGATGTGTTCGGGGAATTCGGCCTCGCGCGAATCGATCCAGCGCACCCGGCAGGGCAGGCTGGCAAGCAACGGCACCAAGGCGCGGCCGACGTGGCCGGCACCGAACACGGCGATTTGCGCCTGCACCTGGCCCATCGGTTCGAACAGCAACACGGTGGCGCCGCCGCAGCACTGGCCCAGGCTGGCGCCGAGGCTGAAACGCTCCAGATGGGTGTCCTGCTTACCGCTGGCGAGCATCTCGCGGGCGATCTGCATGGCTTTGTATTCCAGATGCCCGCCACCGATGGTGTCGAAGCTCTGATTGGCGCTGATGACCATTTTCGAGCCGGCGTTGCGTGGCGTCGAGCCGAGTTCTTCGATGATCGTCACCAGCACACAGGGTTCGCCCTGGTTCTGCAGGTCGGCGAGGGCGTCGATCCAGTTGTACATGTTCACCTCGACATCTTCGTTGTCTGTTCGGGCCTCATCGCGAGCAGGCTCACTCCTACATTTGGAATGCGTTCCCCTGTAGGAGTGAGCCTGCTCGCGATAGCCGCGCCTCGGTTCTAGAGCGGAGCCAACTCGGTTTCAGCCGCGACGGCTTTCACCGCCTTCAACTGACGCATCTGCTCGCAACCCCACAACACCCGCTCCGGCGTCGCCGGCGCATCAATCTGCGGCTGATGCTTGTAATCCCCGAGGCTCGCCACCGCATCCTTGATCGCACACCACGAAGCAATCCCGAGCATGAACGGCGGCTCACCGACAGCCTTGGAATGGAACACGGTGTCTTCCGGGTTCTTGCGGTTTTCCACCAGTTTCACACGCAGATCCAGCGGCATGTCCGCCACCGCCGGGATCTTGTAGCTGGCCGGGCCGTTGGTCATCAGCTTGCCTTTGTTGTTCCAGACCAGTTCTTCCATGGTCAGCCAGCCCATGCCCTGGATGAAGCCACCCTCGACCTGACCGATGTCGATGGACGGGTTCAATGAGGCGCCGACGTCGTGAAGAATGTCGGTGCGCAGCATCTTGTACTCGCCGGTCAGGGTGTCGACGATCACTTCGCAGCACGCCGCGCCGAAGGCGAAGTAGTAGAACGGACGGCCACGCGCCTGGCTGCGGTCGTAGTAGATTTTCGGGGTCTTGTAGAAGCCGGTGCTCGACAGCGACACCTGATTGAAATACGCCTGCTGGATCAGCGCTTCAAAGGTCAGGATGTGGTCGCGAACACGCACGTGGCCGTTGTGGAATTCGACGTCTTCTTCAGTGACTTTGAAGTGACGCGCAGCGAATTCCACCAGACGTTTCTTGATGATTTCAGCCGCGTTCTGCGCCGCTTTACCGTTCAGGTCAGCGCCGCTGGACGCCGCGGTCGGCGAGGTGTTCGGCACCTTGTCGGTATTGGTCGCGGTGATCTGCACGCGATCGATTTCCACCTGGAACACTTCAGCCACGACCTGCGCAACTTTGGTGTTCAGGCCCTGACCCATTTCGGTGCCGCCATGGTTCAGATGGATGCTGCCATCGGTGTAGATGTGGATCAGCGCGCCGGCCTGGTTCAAGAAGCTCGCGGTGAAGGAAATGCCGAATTTCACCGGGGTCAGCGCCAGGCCTTTTTTCAGGATCGGGCTGTTGGCGTTGTAGCGACGGATCGCTTCGCGACGTTCGTGATACTGACTGCTTTCTTCCAGTTCGGCGGTCATTTCCTCGAGCATGTTGTGCTCGACGGTCTGGTAGTAGTGGGTGACGTTGCGCTCGGTCTTGCCGTAGTAGTTGGCCTTGCGCACGGCCAGCGGATCGAGTTGCAGGTGACGGGCAATCGCGTCCATCACTTCTTCGATCGCGACCATGCCTTGCGGACCACCGAAACCACGGTAAGCGGTGTTCGACGCGGTGTTGGTCTTGCAGCGGTGACCGTTGATTGTCGCATCGCCCAAGTAGTACGAGTTGTCCGAGTGGAACATCGCGCGGTCAACGATCGAGGCGGACAAGTCCGGCGAGCAACCGCAGTTGCCGGCCAGATCCATATTGATCCCGTGCAGGCGCCCGGTGCTGTCGAAGCCGACGTCGTATTCGACGTAGAACGGGTGGCGCTTGCCGGTCATCAGCATGTCTTCAACGCGCGGCAGGCGCATCTTGGTCGGCTGACCGGTGAGGTGCGCAACCACCGCGCACAGGCATGCCGGGCTGGCGGCCTGAGTTTCCTTGCCACCGAAACCGCCGCCCATGCGGCGCATGTCGACAACGATTTTGTTCATCGACACGTCGAGCACTTCGGCGACCAGTTTCTGCACTTCGGTCGGGTTCTGCGTCGAGCAGTAAACGATCATGCCGCCGTCTTCGGTGGGCATTACCGAGGAGATTTGCGTCTCCAGGTAGAAGTGTTCCTGACCACCAATGTGCAGCGTGCCTTGAATGCGGTGTTCAGCCGTCGCCAGTGCAGAGACAGAATCGCCGCGCTGGTGGGTGTGGCTGTCGAGGACGAAGTGGCGTTTGCGCAAGGCTTCGACCACGTCGAGCACTGGCTCTAGATCTTCGTATTCGATGATCGCGGCCATCGCCGCTTTGCGCGCGGTTTCCAGGTCTTTCGCCGCGACGGCGAGCACCGGTTGACCGACGAACTGCACGTCATCGATGGCCAGCAGCGGGTCGCCTGGCATCAGCGGGCCGATGTCTTTCAGGCCCGGCACGTCTTCATGGGTGATGGCGATACGCACGCCTTCGAAGGCGTAGCACGGCGAGGTATCGATGCTGATGATTTTCGCGTGGGCGCGGTCCGACATGCGTGCATACAGGTGCAACTGGTTGGGGAATTCCAGACGGTCATCGATGTACTGCGCTTCACCGGACACGTGCTTGGCGGCACTGTCGTGCTTGACGCTGCGACCGACACCGGAGGTCAGATCCTTGGCGAACAATTCAGCCAGTTCGGCTTGGGTTTTTTCTACGCCGTGATGGTTAGACATAAGCGGTCACCCGAGTCTCGATGTGCGGTGTTTGCAGTTCGATGAAGTATTTACGCAGCAGGTTCTGCGCGCTGAGCAGGCGATATTCCTTGCTGGCGCGGAAGTCCGAGAGCGGGGTGAAATCTTCCGCCAGTGCGGCGCAGGCACGTTCGACCACGGCATTGTTGAACGGCGCACCGATCAGCGCAGCTTCACAGTTGGCTGCGCGTTTCGGGATCGCGGCCATGCCGCCGAACGCCATACGCGCATCGGTGATCACGCCGTTTTCCACGCGCAGGTTGAACGCGGCGCAGACGGCGGAGATGTCATCGTCCAGACGCTTGGAGACTTTGTAGGCGCGGAACAACTGCTCGGCGCTGGCGCGCGGCACGATGATCTTCTCGATGAACTCACTTTCCTGACGGGCCGTGACTTTGTAATCGATGAAGTAATCGTCGAGGTTCAGGGTGCGGCGGGTTTCGCCTTTGCACAGCACAACCTGCGCGCCGAGAGCGATCAACAGCGGCGGCGAGTCACCGATCGGCGAGGCGTTGCCGATGTTGCCGCCGAGGGTGCCCTGGTTGCGGATTTGCAGCGAGGCGAAACGGTGCAGCAATTCGCCGAAGTCCGGGTACTCGGCGTTCAACGCTTCGTAGCAGTCGGAGAGGGCGGTGGCGGCGCCGATTTCGATGCGGTCATCGAAGGTTTCGATGCGCTTCATTTCCGCGACGTTGCCGACGTAGATCATCACCGGCAGGGTGCGGTGGAACTGGGTGACTTCCAGCGCCAGATCGGTGCCGCCAGCGAGCAGGCGCGCTTGGGGATAAGCGTCATAAAGGTCGGCCAGATCGGCGACGGTCAGCGGCACCAGGCAGCGCTTGTCGCCGCTGTTGAGTTCGCCGATATCGGTCGGGGCGATGGCTTTGAGGCGCGCGATGGTGTCCGCTTCGCGGGCATCGAACTGATCCGGTTGCTTGCCGCAGCAGGATTGCTCAGCAGCGGCCAGAATCGGGCGGTAGCCAGTGCAGCGGCAGAGGTTGCCGGCCAGCGCTTCGTGGGCCTTGGCGTGATCCGGTGCATCGCTGTTCTTTTGCAGGGCGAACAGCGACATGACGAAACCGGGGGTGCAGAAACCGCACTGCGAACCGTGGCACTCGACCATGGCTTTCTGCACGCTGTGCAGTTCGCCTTTGTGCTTGAGGTCTTCGACGCTGATCAATTGTTTGCCGTGCAGCGACGAGACGAAAGTCAGGCACGAGTTGAGGCTGCGATAGCGAATGTGTTCGCGGCCAGCGTCATCCGTTTGCAACTCACCGACCACTACGGTGCAGGCGCCGCAGTCACCGCTGGCGCAACCTTCTTTGGTGCCCGATTTACCGACGTGTTCACGCAGGTAATTGAGCACAGTCAGATTCGGGTCCAGGGCGTGCTCGCTACGGAGTTCCTGGTTAAGTAAAAACTGGATCACGGAAGGCCTCGCAGACTCATTATTGTTGTTAACCGACGTGAACCGAATTTAGCAGGTCTGACTTTTCGGTCAATGGTTTTCTGACTTAAAGGTCAGGAAAATCCATTTCGTCGATCAACAACGTGTCTATTCAGTATTGACCTTCATTGGTCAGCCTGGTTTTTTGTTTGGTTTTCTAAATTTTTTGTTTGGTTTTCTAAAGAAAACTGCGGGATTCGTGCCAAAAACCGCCGAGTGGGCACTCCGCCATGACCGTGCATTTGCGCTACACTGCGCCGCTTGTGCAGATCGATAGAGTTTGAAGGACAACCATGACGTTCAAGGCGCCGGACAGCCTCGCCGAGCAAATTGCTCACCACCTCGCCGAACGCATCATTCGTGGCGAAATGAAGCCAGGAGAGCGCATCCAGGAACAGAAGGTCACGCTGGCACTGAATGTCAGCCGCGGTTCGGTCCGCGAGGCCTTGCTGATCCTCGAACGTCGGCACCTGATCGCGATCCTGCCGCGCCGTGGCGCGCACGTCACCGAGCTGACGCCGCACAAGGTGCAGAGCCTGTGCACGCTGATGAGCGAGCTGTACATCCTGCTTGGCAACTCGGTGGCCAATGGCTGGCAAGTGCAGTCGGACATGGCGCCGTTCGTGCAGATTCAGCAGCGCCTGACCGCCAGTTTCGAGCGTCAGGACATCCGCAGCTTCGTCGACGACAGCTTCAGCGTGATGCGCGCCGCCTATCCGTTCGCCAACAACCCCTACCTGCAAGAAACGGTCGAGAACCTGCAACCGGCGATGAGCCGCGCCTACTTCCTCGCCCTCGAACAGCGCAAGGCTTCAATGAGCGAGTTCCTCGAACTGTTCGAACGCCTGCTGGCCGCCGTGCTTGCCCGTGATTTGCCGCAGATCCGCATCGTGCTGACGGCTTACGCCCAGCGCAGCTGCGATCTGGTGGTTTCCGCGCTGACGGTTGCCTAAGCGTGCGGCTCAAGTGCATCAAGCTGGCGGGATTCAAATCCTTCGTCGACCCGACCACGGTGAACTTCCCCAGTAACATGGCGGCGGTCGTCGGGCCGAACGGTTGCGGCAAGTCGAACATCATCGACGCCGTCCGCTGGGTGATGGGCGAGAGTTCGGCGAAGAACCTGCGTGGCGAGTCGATGACCGACGTCATCTTCAACGGTTCGACCAGCCGCAAACCGGTAAGCCAGGCGAGTATCGAGCTGGTTTTCGACAACTCCGACGGCACCTTGCTCGGCGAGTATGCAGCCTACGCGGAAATCTCGATTCGCCGCAAAGTCACCCGCGACAGCCAGACCACCTATTACCTCAACGGCACCAAATGCCGTCGTCGCGACATCACCGATATTTTTCTCGGCACCGGCCTCGGCCCGCGCAGCTATTCGATCATCGAGCAGGGGATGATCTCCAAGCTGATCGAATCCAAGCCGGAAGACCTGCGCAACTTCATTGAAGAAGCCGCCGGTATCTCGAAATATAAAGAGCGCCGCCGCGAGACCGAAAACCGTATCCGCCGCACCCATGAAAACCTCGCGCGTCTGACCGACCTGCGTGATGAGCTCGAGCGTCAACTCGAACGCCTGCACCGCCAGGCCGAAGCGGCGAAGAAGTATCAGGAATTCAAAGCCGAGGAGCGTCAGCTCAAGGCGCAACTGTCGGCGCTGCGCTGGCAGGATCTCAACGATCAGGTCGGCCAGCGCGAGTCGATCATCGGCACGCAGGAAATCAGTTTCGAAGCCTTGGTCGCCGAGCAGCGCAATGCCGACGCGGCCATCGAACGCTTGCGTGACGGGCACCATGACCTGTCCGAACGCTTCAATCTGGTGCAGGGGCGCTTTTATTCGGTCGGCGGCGACATCGCCCGGGTCGAGCAGAGCATCCAGCACGGCCAGCAACGTCTGCGTCAGTTGCAGGACGATCTGAAAGAAGCCGAGCGCGCACGTCTGGAAACCGAATCGCATCTGGGCCACGACCGCACCTTGCTGCTGACCCTCGGCGAAGAGTTGGACATGCTCACCCCCGAGCAGGAAGTCACCAGCGCCGCCGCCGAAGAAGCCGCTGCCGCGCTGGAGGATTCCGAAAGCGTCATGCACGGCTGGCAGGAGCAGTGGGACGCCTTCAACCTGACCGCCGCCGAACCGCGCCGCCAGGCCGAAGTGCAGCAGTCGCGCATTCAGCAGCTGGAAACCAGCATGGAGCGTCTGGCTGATCGGCAAAAGCGTCTTGGCGAAGAGCGCGCGTTACTCTCGGCTGACCCCGAAGACGCGGCGATCATGGAACTCAACGAGCAGCTCGCCGAGTCCGAAGCGACCCTCGAAGATTTGCAGACCAGTGAAGAAGCGCAGGTCGAAAAACTTGAACAACTGCGCCAGGAATTGCAGCAAGCACTGACCTCGCAGCAGCAGGCGCAGGGTGATTTGCAGCGCCTCAACGGTCGCCTCGCGTCTCTCGAAGCGTTGCAGCAAGCCGCGCTCGATCCGGGCACCGGCACCGCCGAGTGGCTGAAGGAACACCACCTCGCCGAGCGTCCGCGCCTGGCCGAAGGTTTGAAGGTTGAGGCCGGTTGGGAATTGGCGGTGGAAACCGTGCTCGGTGCTGATCTGCAAGCGGTGCTGGTCGACGATTTCAGCGGCTTCGATTTGTCCGGTTTTACTCAGGGCGATCTGCGTCTGCTCAGCCCGGCCAGCGATGGCGTGCGGGTGGCGGGCAGCTTGCTGGATAAAGTCGACGCGCAGATCGATCTGTCGCCGTGGCTGGGTCAGGTCAAACCGGTCGACAGCCTTGAGCAAGCCTTGGCCTTGCGCGGGCAGTTGAGCGCTGGTGAGAGCCTGATCAGTCGTGACGGTTACTGGGTCGGTCGGCACTTTTTACGCGTACGACGTGCCAGCGAAGCAGAAAGCGGCATGCTTGCCCGTGGTCAGGAAATCGAAGCGCTGCACCTCGAACGCGAAGAGAAAGAAGCCACGGTCGAGGCCATGGAAACCCGTCTGCAAACCCTGCGTGCGCAACAGCGTCAGCAGGAAAACGGTCGCGAACATTTGCGCCGTTTGCTGCAAGACGAAGCGCGTCAGCAAGGTGAATTGAAAGCCCAGTTGTCGGCCGGCAAAGCCAAGGCCGAGCAACTGACTCTGCGTCGTACCCGTCTCGATGAAGAGCTGGTCGAACTCGGCGAACAGCGCGAGCTTGAGCACGAACAAGTCGGCGAAGCGCGCATGCAATTGCAGGACGCGCTGGATGCCATGGCGCTGGACACCGAGCAGCGCGAGTTGCTGCTGGCCCAGCGCGACAGCCTGCGCGAACGCCTCGACCGCGTGCGTCAGGAAGCGCGCCAGCACAAGGATCATGCGCATCAACTGGCCGTGCGTCTTGGCTCGTTGCGCGCGCAACACGACTCCACGCGCCAGGCGCTCGAGCGTCTGGAAATGCAGGCCGAGCGCCTGACTGAAAAGCGCGAACAGTTGAGTCTGAATCTGGAAGAGGGCGAGGCACCGCTGGAAGAGTTGCGCCTGAAACTCGAAGAGCTGCTCGACAAGCGCATGACTGTCGACGAAGAACTCAAGACCGCGCAGATCGCTTTGGAAGATGCCGACCGCGAACTGCGCGATGCAGAAAAACGCCGGACCCAGGCCGAGCAGCAATCACAATTGATTCGCGGCCAACTCGAACAGCAGCGCATGGAATGGCAAGCCCTGACGGTGCGGCGCAAGGCTTTGCAGGATCATTTGCTCGAAGACGGCTACGATCTGAATGGCGTGCTCGCGACATTAACCGCGCAAGCCAGTGAACGCGAAGCCGAAGAAGAACTCGAACGCATCAGCGCGCGGATTCAGCGCCTGGGTGCGATCAACCTCGCGGCCATCGATGAATACACGCAACAGTCCGAGCGTAAACGTTATCTGGACGCGCAGAATGCCGATCTGGTCGAAGCGCTGGAGACCCTTGAGAACGTCATTCGCAAGATCGACAAGGAAACCCGTAATCGCTTCAAAGATACCTTTGATCAGATCAATGGCGGTTTACAGGCACTTTTTCCAAAAGTTTTCGGTGGTGGACGGGCGTATTTGGAACTGACGGGCGAAGATCTACTCGATACAGGGGTAACGATCATGGCGCAGCCGCCAGGGAAGAAGAACAGCACCATCCATTTGCTCTCCGGCGGGGAGAAAGCCCTGACCGCGCTGGCACTGGTTTTTGCCATCTTCAAGTTGAATCCGGCGCCGTTCTGCATGCTCGATGAGGTTGACGCACCGCTGGATGACGCTAACGTTGGACGCTACGCACGCTTGGTCAAAGAGATGTCGCAGACCGTGCAGTTCATCTATATCACCCACAACAAGATCGCCATGGAAATGGCCGAGCAGTTGATGGGCGTAACGATGCATGAACCGGGTTGTTCGCGACTGGTAGCCGTGGATGTCGAGGAGGCGATGGCGATGGTGGACGCCTGAGCCAGCGTGGTGTCGGAAAGGTAATTAAGAGCTGTAGGACTTTTTTACCGCGTTCGACTTGCTGGCCAATCGACATATTCGCGCAAGCCAATGAGACAGACGGTGTAAAGTTGTCTTTGGTCGTGCTAGTTTAATGTCAATTTTTCGTATACGTGGGCAAAACGCCTGTCAGAACATAGAGTTGGCGCCACGTTTTAAAGCGGTTTGCACAATGTAAACCCCTTATTTTTCAGCATTTTTTATAGAGGCACGGGATTACATGGAAATCGGTCTGCGCGAGTGGCTGATCGTCATCGGCATCATTGTGATAGCCGGTATTCTTTTCGATGGCTGGCGCCGTATGCGCGGCGGCAAGGGAAAACTGAAATTCCGTCTTGACCGAAGTCTGTCCAACCTACCGGACGAGGACACCAGCGCTGAGCTGTTGGGCCCGGCCCGCGTGCTGGACACGCATAAAGAGCCACAACTGGACGAACACGATCTGCCATCGGTGAGCATGCCGGCCCGCGAAGCACGCGAGCCTCGCGAATCCGGCTCGAAACGTGGCAAGCGTGGCGGCAAGGGTTCGGCGCAGGGCGACTTGAACCTGGATCTGGATCTGGACGACGGCCCGAGCTTCAGCAGCCGTGACGACGATTTCGTTGAAGACACCAAGCCTGCGCCTGCCGTGGTCGACAAAGACCAGCCGCAAGCCGAAGAAGTGCTGGTGATCAGCGTGATCTGCCGTGACGCTGCCGGTTTCAAAGGCCCGGCGCTGTTGCAGAACATTCTGGAAAGCGGTCTGCGTTTTGGCGAGATGGATATTTTCCACCGTCACGAAAGCATGGCTGGCAACGGCGAAGTGCTGTTCTCCATGGCCAACGCGGTCAAACCGGGCATCTTCGATCTGGACGACATCGACCATTTCAGCACCCCGGCGGTGAGCTTCTTCCTCGGTCTGCCGGGCCCGCGTCATCCGAAGCAGGCTTTCGACGTGATGGTGGCCGCAGCCCGCAAGCTGTCGCAGGAACTGAACGGCGAGCTGAAAGATGATCAGCGCAGCGTGCTGACCGCGCAAACGATCGAGCACTACCGCCAGCGCATCGTCGAATTCGAACGCCGCGCTTTGACCCAGAAGCGCTAAGGCCAGATCAAAAGATCGCAGCCTGCGGCAGCTCCTACAGAGGATCGCGATCCTGTAGGAGCTGTCGAGTGCAACGAGGCTGCGATCTTTTTAAGGATGAAACTGGAGCAGCCTCGGCTGCTCTTTTGCTTTATGAGAGAACACCCATGACCGCCGCCAAAAACCGCATCCTAGAACTGCGCGCTGAACTCGATCAGCACAACTACCGTTACCACGTCCTCGACGAGCCGAGCATTCCGGACGCCGAGTACGATCGGTTGTTCCACGAGCTCAAGGCGCTGGAAGCGGCCAACCCGGAACTGATCACCAGCGACTCGCCAACCCAGCGCGTCGGCAGCGTGGCGCTCACCGCGTTCACCCAGGTGCGTCACGAAGTGCCGATGCTCAGCCTCGGCAACGCCTTCGAAGAAAGCGACATGCGCGAGTTTGATCGCCGCGTCACCGAAGGTCTGGATCTGCCGGTCGGCGATCTGTTCGGCGGCAGTGCGGCGGTGGAATACAGCTGCGAGCCGAAGCTCGATGGCCTGGCGGTCAGCCTGCTGTATCAGGACGGCGTATTGGTACGCGGCGCCACGCGCGGCGACGGCACCACCGGCGAAGACATCAGCGTCAACGTACGTACCGTGCGCAATATCCCGCTGAAGCTGCACGGCGAAGGCTGGCCGGCAACGCTGGAAGTGCGCGGTGAAGTGTTTATGTCCAAGGCCGGTTTCGAGCGCCTCAACGCCTCGCAACTGGAAGTCGGCGGCAAGACCTTCGCCAACCCGCGCAACGCAGCGGCCGGCAGCTTGCGTCAGCTCGATTCGAAGATTACCGCCAACCGGCCACTGGAATTCTGCTGCTACGGCATCGGTCAGGTCTCCCACGATATTTCCGACACCCACATCGGCAACCTCAAGCAGTTGCAGAAGTGGGGCATGCCGATCAGCCATGAGCTGAAACTGGCAAAAGGCATCGACGAGTGCCTGGATTACTACCGCGACATCGGCGCGCGCCGTAACGCGCTGACCTATGAAATCGACGGCGTGGTGTTCAAGGTCAACAGCATTGCCGATCAGCGCGAACTGGGCTTCCGCGCCCGCGAACCGCGTTGGGCGATCGCGCATAAATTCCCGGCGATGGAAGAACTCACCGAGCTGCTCGACGTGGAATTTCAAGTCGGTCGTACCGGTGCTGTCACGCCGGTCGCGCGTCTGAAGCCGGTCAAAGTCGCTGGCGTCACCGTGGCCAACGCCACGTTGCACAACATGGACGAAGTCGCGCGTCTGGGCCTGATGATCGGCGACACCGTGATCATTCGCCGTGCCGGTGATGTGATTCCGCAAGTGGTGCAAGTGGTCATGGATCGCCGCCCGGAAAACGCACGCGCGGTGCAGATCCCGGAGAGCTGCCCGGTGTGCGGCTCGCACGTTGAGCGCACGCAACTGATCAAGCGCAGCAAGGGCAAGGAAACCATCAGCGAAGGCGCTGTGTATCGCTGCGTCGGGCGTCTGGCCTGTGGTGCGCAGTTAAAGCAGGCGATCATTCACTTCGTCTCGCGCCGGGCGATGGACATCGAAGGCCTTGGCGACAAGAGCGTCGAGCAACTGGTCGATGAAGGTCTGGTCAGTTCGCCGGCCGATCTGTATGCGCTGAAGTTCGACGACATCGTCGATCTCGAAGGTTTTGCCGAGGTGTCCAGTAACAAGTTGCTGGCGGCCATCGAGGACAGCAAGAAGCCGAGCCTCGCGCGCTTCATCTATGCGCTGGGCATTCCTGATGTCGGCGAAGAGACCGCCAAGGTGCTGGCGCGCTCGCTGGGTTCGCTGGAGCGGGTGCAGCAGGCGTTGCCACAAGTGCTGACGTATCTGCCGGATGTCGGTCTGGAAGTGGCGCACGAGATTCACAGCTTCTTTGAAGATGCGCATAACCAGCAGGTGATTACCGAGTTGCTCGGCCATGGTTTGCAGATTCAGGATCAGGGTGAGTTGGGAGCGGAATTCGCGGCCAGTACCACGCTGGGTGGTTTCCTCGACAAGTTGCACATTCCTTCGGTCGGCCCTGGTGGCGCGCAGAAATTGGCGGGCAAATTTGGCTCGCTGGAGGCGGTGATGAACGCTGACTGGCTGGACATGCGTCAGGCGTTGCCGGAGAAACAGGCGAATTCGGTTCGCGAGTTTTTTGCCTTGCCTGAGAACCGGCAACTGGCCGAGGCCTCCGAGAAGCAGCTGCGTGATTTCGGCATGCATTGGCAGAGCGAGAAGAAAGTCGTCGAAGGCTTGCCGCTGTCCGGCGAGACTTGGGTGCTGACGGGCAAGGTCGAGTTGATGAGCCGTGATGTCGCCAAGGATCACTTGGAAAGCCTGGGCGCGAAGGTTGCCGGTTCGGTCTCGGCGAAGACTCATTGCGTGGTTGCAGGCCCTGGTGCTGGTTCCAAACTGACCAAGGCCAATGAGCTGGGCGTGAAAGTGATGGACGAAGAAACCTTCATCGCCTTCCTCAAAACCCACGGCCTTCAGGTCTGACACAAAGCCAATGGCCTTCAGGTCTGACACAAAACCCATGGCCTTAAGGTCTGACACAAAACCCATGGCCTTCAGGTCTGACACAAAGCCCATGGCCTTCAGGTCTGACACAAAACCCTGGCCTTCAGGTCTGACACAAAACCCTGTGGCGAGGGGATTTATCCCCGTTCGGCGACGCAGTCGTCGCAAAACCGTACAACGCGGTACATCTGACTAACCGCGTTGTATGGATTTGGGGTCGCTTCGCAACCCAACGGGGATAAATCCCCTCGCCACAATGGTGCAATCACCTAGTTGCACTGTTGTGGGTGGGAACGATGTTGTCATGGGAATGATCTAGTCTTGGCAAGCCCCAGGGAGAGATCGCCATGCACCGCTTTTTCGAGCAGCTCAGTTCTCGCATCATCGCGCCGTTCATGGCCGAATCCTCACGCAACAGCAAAGTCTGGCCGTGCCGCTGCGGCCAGTCGTTGTTCTTTCGCAACAGCCAGTGCCTGGCCTGCAATGCGTTGCTTGGCTACCAACCGGAAGAAAGCCGCATCACCTCGCTGTCGCCCGGCGCGGAGAACGGCACCTGGACACTGGACGCCGATCCCGACGCAGGGCTCTATCGCCGCTGCGCCAACCTCGACACCCCGGCCGCGTGTAACTGGCTGCTGCCGGCCAGCGTTGACGACGCTTTGTGCGTCGCCTGCAGCCTCAACCGCACCATCCCCGACCTGTCCGACCCGGAAAACCCCGAGCGCTGGCGCAAAGTCGAAATCGCCAAGCGTCGCCTCGTCGCGCAACTGATCACCCTCGGCCTGCCCGTCATTCCGAAAACCGTGGATGAAGACACCGGCCTGGCGTTCGATTTCATCGGTGTCGACCTCCAGGGCAACGCACCGATGACCGGCCATGCCAACGGGTTGATCACCCTCGACATCAAAGAAGCCGACGATGCCCATCGCGAGCAGGTGAGGGCGCAGATGCACGAACCCTATCGCACGCTGCTCGGGCATTTTCGTCATGAGGTCGGCCACTATTACTGGGATCGACTGATCGCCAACGGCCCATGGCTGGGATCGTTTCGTAGTCTGTTCGGCGACGAGCGAGCCAGTTACGCCGAAGCACTGGATCGTCATTACCAACAGGGCGCGCCACTCGACTGGCCGCAGCACTACGTCAGCGCCTACGCAACCATGCACCCGTGGGAAGACTGGGCAGAAACCTGGGCGCATTACCTGCACATGATGGACGCGGTGGACACCGCGCTGGGCTTCGGCATGAGCGCGCGGGAAATGGATTTCGACTACCAGCCGTTTCCGACCAGCACGCTGTACGACCCGGAACATCCCGGCGGCGAGGCGTTTCTGTCGTTCGTCAATGCATGGATCGAGCTGGCCGGGATGCTCAATGAACTGTCACGCAGCATGGGGCAGCCGGATTTCTACCCGTTCGTGCTGCCGGCGCCGGCGATTGCCAAGCTGCACTTCATTCATCTGGTGATTCAGCAGGCGGGCGGTAGGGCGGACGAGGTGTTGGCGCTATAAGGTCAAAAGATCGCAGCCTGCGGCAGCTCCTACAGGTGAACGCGCATCCATGTAGGAGCTGCCGCAGGCTCGGGCCGCGATCGGACGATCTTTATGTCCTTGACCTTGTTCATGTTTTTAATCTGCAACCAACGGTTGTAACTTCGTCTCAGATAGGTACAATGGCGCGGCTCGCCGACAGGCAAGCGTCGTTATGGTGACCCCATCGGTCCCCCCGCAACGATTACCCGTGAACCTGGTCAGAGCCGGAAGGCAGCAGCCACAGCGGGAACATTGTGTGCCGGGGTGTGGCTGGTGGGGTTACCACCTTAACGAACAATCGAACGCTTCAACCAGAACTGCATGGGTTTCGCCCACTGCGGTTTTTTTGTGTCTGCGATTTGCCGTCCCGACACAAATCCCACTGCTGATGAGGATACTGTGGGAGCTGGCTTGCCAGCGATAGCGGTGGGTCAAGTTCATCTATTTCACTGAAAATCCGCAATCGCTGGCAAGCCAGCTCCCACAAGGTTACGGGGTGTTGTCGGAGTGGCCGGTGTAGAGCCGGATAATCTCATCTATTTCCCCCGACATTTGCATCCGCAGCAACGTGCGCAATATCCGCTGCACCGGCACTTTCGGATCATTCCTCACGTAACAACCGACTTTCTGTTCCTGCAACACGGCGACACCTTGCAGTTGTTGTGCGGGCATCAAGCGCTGATTGAACCAGTCCAGCGTCCACTGATTGCTCACCGCATAGCGATAACGCCCGGCCAGCAGCTTCTCCAGCACCTGCTCCTGATTGCGCGCATCTTCACGTTGCAGGCGATCGGCATCGAACAGCGGTTGCAGAGTCGGGTAGGTGTAGCCAAGGACGGTGCCGATGGATTGGCGGGGCAGGTGAGCGGGATCGGCACTGGCCGGCTGATCCTTGCGGCTGATCAGCAGATCGCGCTGAAACAACAGCGGCAGACTCCAGATGTAATCCCCCGACTGATTCGGCAGCCACGACTGCGCGGCATAGCAGCGCACATCTATTTCACCGTGTTCCATGGCGCTCTGCACGCGGGCGCGGGGCAGGACGTGAAATTGCGCCGGTACGCCGACTTGCGTGGCCAGGCTGAGCATCAGGTCGTAGAGAATGCCTTGGGTTGGGCGGCCGCGCTCGAACTGCACCATTGGCATCGCCCAACTGTCGGGCATGGCGAAGCGCAACGGCGGTTCCGCTGCCGTCACGCTCAGGCTGATTGCCAGCAGTGCCCCCAAGGCCCAACGCATAAACGCTCCGGTAATTCCCGCTCCTGAGCCGATAAAAGCCTCTGCTGATGCAGCTTAGCCACATTAGACGAGGACACCGGATGCAATTTTGCCCTTGCTCCGCTAGCATTAGCCGCTTCTGCTTCCTTCGCTGCGACGGTTTTCGATGAGTTATCAGGTTCTTGCACGTAAATGGCGTCCGCGCTCGTTCCGCGAAATGGTCGGCCAGACCCATGTGCTCAAGGCTCTGATCAATGCCTTGGACAGCCAGCGGCTGCACCACGCGTACCTGTTTACCGGGACGCGTGGGGTGGGTAAAACCACGATTGCGCGGATCATTGCCAAATGCCTGAACTGTGAGACAGGTATCACTTCCAGCCCGTGCGGCGAGTGCTCGGTGTGCCGTGAAATCGACGAAGGCCGTTTCGTCGACCTGATCGAGATCGACGCCGCGAGCCGCACCAAGGTCGAAGACACCCGCGAGCTACTCGACAACGTGCAGTACGCGCCGAGCCGTGGGCGCTTCAAGGTCTACCTGATCGACGAAGTGCACATGCTCTCCAGCCATTCCTTCAATGCGCTGCTGAAAACCCTCGAAGAGCCGCCGCCCTACGTCAAGTTCATCCTGGCGACCACCGACCCGCAGAAACTTCCGGCAACGATTTTGTCGCGCTGCCTGCAGTTCTCCCTGAAGAACATGACGCCGGAACGCGTGGTCGAGCATTTGACCCACGTCCTGACCGCCGAAAACGTGCCGTTCGAAGACGATGCACTGTGGCTGCTCGGTCGCGCCGCTGACGGTTCGATGCGTGACGCCATGAGCCTGACCGATCAGGCCATCGCCTTCGGTGAAGGCAAGGTGCTCGCCACCGACGTGCGGGCGATGCTCGGCACGCTGGATCACGGTCAGGTCTATGACGTCCTGCATTCGTTGATCGAAGGCGACGCCAAGGCGCTGCTTGAAGCGGTGCGTCACTTGGCCGAGCAGGGCCCGGACTGGAATGGCGTGCTCTCGGAAATTCTCAACGTGTTGCACCGCGTGGCCATCGCTCAGGCGCTGCCGGAAGGCGTCGACAACGGCCATGGTGACCGTGATCGCGTGTTGGCACTGGCACAAGCCTTGCCGGCTGAAGATGTGCAGTTCTATTACCAGATGGGCCTGATCGGCCGCCGCGATTTGCCGTTGGCGCCGGATCCGCGCGGCGGGTTTGAAATGGTCCTGCTGCGGATGCTCGCCTTCCGGCCCGCTGATACGGCGGACGCCCCGAGGCAACCGCTAAAGCCAGTGGGGATCAGCCAGGCCACAGTTGATTCCGCAAATTCAGTGGCTGCCGCGCCCAAGCCTGCGCCGGTAGTTGCTGCGGCTGTTGCACCGACACCGATGCCTGCGCCAGTTCCTGAGCCAGTGGCTGCACCGGCACCCGAGCCCGCGCCTGCGCCGGTTGCTCCTGTTGCAGAGCCTGAGCCGGCGCCCGTCATCGCCGAAGCGGTCGCCGAAGCCGTCGTCGATCTGCCGTGGAACGATCCCGTAGAGGCCGAGCCAGAGGCTGAGCCGGAACAGCAGCCAGCCGTCGAGCCCATGCTGGAAACCGCCGCCGAGCAGCCCGAATTGCCGCCGATGCCGTTGCCGACCCCGGACAGCGTCGTCCCAGACGCGCCGGAGTGGGCCGCTGCGCCTATCCCTGAGCCATCAGTCGCCGACGTCGACGCCGCCACACCGGGCATGGACGGGGACGACGAGCCGCCGCTGGACGAGGATTACATCGAGCCGGACCTCGATTCGGCCTACAGCTACCTTGACGAACTGGCCAGTGAACACGCCGCCGAACCTGCCCCGGAACCTGAGCCAGAGCCTGCTGCTGCGCCGGCAACCGGTCTGGCGTTGCAATGGCTGGAGCTGTTCCCGAAACTGCCGATCTCCGGCATGACCGGGAGCATCGCCGCCAACTGCACGTTAATCGCCGTCGATGGCGATCACTGGCTGCTGCACCTGGACCCGGCGCACAGCGCACTGTTCAACGCCACTCAACAGCGTCGTCTCAACGATGCATTGAATCAGTACCACGGCCGCACGCTGACGCTGACCATGGAGCTGATCAAGCCCGAACAGGAAACCCCGGCCCAGGCGGCGTCCCGTAAACGCGTGAACCGTCAGCGTGAAGCGGAGGAGTCGATCCACGGCGATCCGTTCATCCAGCAGATGGTTCAGCAGTTTGGCGCGGTGGTGCGACACGATACTATTGAACCTGTCGATGCCTTGGTCGCCCAAGGCTAATATCTGAAGGCGCTCGGCCGCGATGGCCGGGCGCTGTTTTGATCCAAGTACTTTTGAGGTGATTCCCATGATGAAAGGTGGCATGGCCGGCCTGATGAAGCAGGCGCAGCAGATGCAGGAAAAAATGGCCAAGATGCAGGAAGAACTGGCCAACGCTGAAGTCACCGGCAAGGCCGGCGGCGACATGGTCACCGTGGTGATGACCGGTCGTCACGACGTCAAAAGCGTGAGCATCGACCCAAGCCTGGTTGAAGGCCTGAGCGAAGACGACAAAGAAATGCTCGAAGCCGTTGTGGCTGCCGCCGTCAACGACGCCGTGCGCAAGATCGAAGCCAGCAGCCAGGAAAAAATGGGCGGCATGACTGCCGGCATGAACCTGCCTGCGGGTATGAAACTGCCATTCTGATTCGCCAAGCGGCGGCAGATGAGCTACACAAAATGCCAGGCCTCGCGCCTGGCATTTTTGTTTCCGGCCCATCACCAGAGCACCCTGTAGGAGCTGTCGAGTGCAACGAGGCTGCGATCTTTTGATCCTGATCTTTAAACCAAAAAATCAAGATCAAAAGATCGCAGCGTGCCGCAGCTCCTACATGAATGTCGTGCGAAACATCGAACGCGCAAAAGCCGCAACGGTCTGCTCCCTATACCCGCTGAATTCATCATTCACAGGAGACGCTGACATGTCCGATCCTCTTACCCTCAATCAACGCTTCGTCCTCGCCTCGCGCCCGGTTGGCGCGCCGACACCGGAAAACTTCCGCCTCGAACGCGAAGCGCTGCCGGATCTGCAGGACGGCCAGGTATTGCTGAAAACCCTTTACCTGTCCCTCGACCCCTACATGCGCGGGCGCATGAGCGATGCACCGTCCTACGCCGCCCCGGTACAAATCGGCGAGGTGATGACCGGTGGCGCTGTCAGCCGTGTCGAGGATTCGCGTCATCCGAAGTTTCATAAAGGCGATCTGGTGGTCGGTGCCACAGGCTGGCAAAGCCACAGCATCAGTGACGGCCGCAACATCATCCCGATTCCGTCGGGGTTGCCGAGCCCTTCGATGGCCCTGGGTGTGTTGGGCATGCCGGGCATGACCGCGTACATGGGTTTGATGGACATCGGTCAGCCTAAAGAAGGCGAAACTCTGGTCGTGGCCGCTGCATCCGGCGCGGTCGGCTCGGTGGTCGGCCAAGTGGCGAAAATCAAAGGTTTGCGTGCGGTTGGCGTGGCCGGCGGCGCCGAGAAGTGCAAATACGTTGTCGAAGAGCTGGGATTTGACGCCTGCATCGACCACAAGGCTCCTGACTTCGCCGAACAACTGGCCAAGGCCTGCCCCGACGGTATCGACATCTATTACGAAAACGTCGGTGGCCATGTATTCGACGCGGTCGTGCCGTTGCTCAACGCGAAGGCACGCATTCCGCTGTGCGGCCTTATCGCCGGTTACAACGCCTCTGAAGCCCCTAAAGGCCCGGATCGCCTGCCGATGCTGCAACGTACGCTGTTGACCAAGCGCGTGCGCATCCAGGGCTTTATCGTGTTTGACGACTACGGTGATCGTCAGCCGGAGTTCGTCAGCCACATGGTGCCGTGGGTGCGCGACGGCAAGGTCAAATTCCGCGAGGACGTGGTCGAAGGCCTGGAGCAGGCGCCTGAAGCGTTTATCGGTCTGCTGGAAGGGCGCAACTTCGGCAAACTGGTGGTGAAGGTCGCCCAGGACTGAGTATTTGACGCTGGCCAGAGGCGCGGGTATAAACCGCGTCTCGTTGTTTTGTCGGACTTTTTACCCATGAGCTTCAGCCCTTTGATTCGCCAACTGATCGACGCCCTGCGCACTTTGCCGGGCGTCGGTCAGAAAACCGCCCAGCGCATGGCGTTGCAGATGCTCGAACGTGACCGCAGCGGCGGCTTGCGTCTGGCGCAGGCACTCAGCCAAGCCATGGAAGGCGTCGGGCACTGCCGCCAGTGCCGCACGCTGACCGAAGACGATTTGTGCCCGCAATGCGCCGACACCCGCCGCGACGACACGTTGCTGTGCGTGGTGGAAGGGCCGATGGACGTTTACGCGGTCGAGCAGACCGGTTTCCGTGGGCGTTACTTTGTGCTCAAAGGGCATTTGTCGCCGCTCGATGGCCTGGGGCCTGAGGCGATCGGCATTCCGCAATTGATGGCGCGAATCGAAGAGGCGGGTACGTTTGCTGAAGTCATTCTCGCGACCAACCCGACGGTTGAAGGCGAGGCCACGGCGCATTACATCGCGCAGTTGTTGCAGAACAAGGGTCTGATCGCTTCGCGGATTGCCCATGGTGTGCCGTTGGGCGGCGAGCTGGAGCTGGTCGATGGCGGCACGCTGGCGCATTCGTTTGCCGGGCGTAAACCGATTTCCCTCTGATAAAAATCAAAAGATCGCAGCCTGCGGCAGCTCCTGCATTGGAATGCGTTTCCCTGTAGGAGCTGCCGCAGGCTGCGATCTTTTGATCTTCTGTATCTTGTAAACCAAGCAAGCGCTCGGTTAACGTCGGCGAACCCTTCCGTGGAGCTCGCCCATGCCTGCCTTTCAGGAATACTTCGACCCCAGCCACCAAATGGTCCGCGACAGCGTCAGACGTTTCGTCGAACGCGAGATCCTGCCGGACATTGATCAGTGGGAAGAGGCCGAAAGCTTCCCCCGTGAGCTGTACCTGAAGGCGGGCGCCGCCGGAATACTCGGTATCGGTTACCCCGAGGCGCTCGGTGGCAGCCATGAAGGCGACCTGTTCGCCAAGGTCGCCGCCAGTGAAGAACTGATGCGCTGCGGCTCTGGCGGCCTGGTGGCGGGGCTGGGGTCACTGGATATCGGTCTGCCGCCGATCGTCAAATGGGCGCGCCCCGAAGTACGCGATCGCGTTGTACCGCAAGTGCTCAGCGGCGAAAAGATCAGCGCCCTGGCCGTGACCGAACCGGGTGGTGGATCGGACGTCGCCAACCTGCAGACCCGCGCCGTGCGTGAAGGTGACGTTTATCGCGTCAGCGGCAGCAAGACCTTTATCACCAGCGGCGTACGCGCCGACTTCTACACCGTTGCGGTGCGCACCGGTGCGCCGGGTTTTGCCGGCATCAGTCTGTTGCTGATCGAGAAGGGTACGCAGGGCTTCACCGTCGGCCGCCAGCTGAAGAAAATGGGCTGGTGGGCGTCAGACACCGCTGAATTGTTCTTCGACGATTGCCGTGTGCCTGTAGGAAATCTGATCGGTGCCGAGAACATGGGCTTCGCCTGCATCATGGGCAACTTTCAGAGTGAACGCCTGGCGCTGGCGCTGATGGCCAACATGACTTCCCAGCTTGCACTGGAGCAGAGCCTGAAATGGGCGCGCGAGCGCGAAGCGTTCGGCAAGCCCATTGGCAAGTTTCAGGTAATCAAGCATCGCCTCGCCGAGATGGCCACGGCGTTGGAGGTATCGCGCGAATTCACCTATCGGCAAGCGGCGAAGATGGCGGCGGGGCAGAGTGTGATCAAGGAGATTTCCATGGCGAAGAACTTTGCCACGGACACTTCGGACCGGATCACCACGGAAGCGGTGCAGATTCTCGGTGGACTCGGTTACATGCGCGAGAGTCTGGTGGAGCGGCTGTATCGGGATAACCGCATTCTGTCGATTGGCGGCGGTACGCGAGAGGTGATGAACGAGATCATCAGCAAGCAGATGGGGCTTTAAAAGCAAAAGATCGCAGCCTTCGGCAGCTCCTACAGGAAAACGCACATCCCAATGTAGGAGCTGCCGAAGGCTGCGATCTCTTGATCTTGACTATTTATCAGTCAACGCAAACTGCGTCAGGCAAAACGTTGGGATACCCATGTCTTCCAGGCGCTGCGAACCCTGCAACTCCGGCAAATCAATAATCGCCGCCGCCTCATGCACCCGCGCGCCCATCCGGCGAATCAGGTTGGCCGCCGCAATCAGCGTGCCGCCCGTGGCGATCAAGTCATCGAACATCACCACCGAGTCGCCTTCGCACAGGCTGTCGGCGTGTACTTCGAGGAACGCTTCGCCGTACTCGGTCGCGTAACCTTCAGCCAACACGTCGGCCGGCAGTTTGCCTTGCTTGCGGAACAGCACCAGCGGCTTGTTCAACTGATACGCCAGCACCGAGCCTATCAGGAAACCACGGGCATCCATCGCGCCGATGTGGGTGAAGTCGGCTTCCACATAGCGGTGGGCGAAGCTGTCCATCACCAGGCGCAGGGCCGTCGGCGACTGGAACAGCGGGGTGATGTCGCGAAAGATCACGCCCGGTTTCGGGAAGTCGATCACGGGGCGGATAAGCGATTTGATGTCGAAGGAGTCGAAGACCATCGTCGAGGTGTCCTGGCAGGGCTGCAAACGGCGCAGTATACCCGCGGCTGAAACGCTTCGCTCAACCGCGGATCGAGATCAGCCTTCGAGCGAGCCACCGGCCAGCGCGCAGAGCTGGATCGGGTCGAGGATATGAATCTCCTTGCCCTCGGCGGCGATCAGCTGGTTTTGCTGGAAGCGGGTGAACACGCGAGACACGGTTTCCACGGCCAGACCGAGGTAGTTGCCGATTTCGTTACGCGACATTGCAAGGCGGAACTGATTGGCCGAGAAGCCGCGAGCGCGGAAGCGTGCCGACAGGTTGACCAGAAACGTGGCGATGCGCTCGTCGGCGGTTTTTTTCGACAGCAGCAACATCATTTGCTGGTCGTCGCGGATTTCACGGCTCATTACGCGCATCAACTGGCGGCGCAGCTGCGGCAGTTGCAGGGCCAGTTCGTCGAGGCGTTCGAAGGGGATTTCGCAGACCGAGGTGGTTTCCAGCGCCTGGGCCGACACCGGGTGTTTCTCGGTGTCCATGCCGGACAGGCCGACCAGTTCACTCGGCAGGTGGAAACCGGTCAGTTGTTCTTCGCCGCTGTCGCTCAGGCTGAAGGTCTTCAGGGCGCCGGAGCGTACTGCATAAACGGAATCGAACGTGTCGCCCTGACGGAACAGGAACTCACCCTTTTTCAGCGGGCGGCCGCGTTTAACGATTTCGTCCAGCGCATCCATGTCTTCCAGATTCAGAGAAAGTGGCAGGCAGAGAGGGGCCAGGCTGCAATCCTTGCAATGGGCCTGGTTGTGAGCGCGCAGTTTAACTGGCTCGGACATTTCTTAAATCCTTGTGGGAAAACACACATAAGCCGTAAGGGTAACCCACAGGAGGACATTCAGGCCAGTCTGCGGCGACTTTGTCCTACGGCTATAAAGCCGCAGGACATGCCGCCGATAAACAGGTATCAGAACGCATACAAGGAACGCTTCGATGGCCGCTATCGGTACGCTAAGCCCCGCTAACAGCGGCGTTGCATCGTTGCTGGAAACCAGCCGAAACACGGTTGATCACGAGCAGGACGGTGAATCGTCGCTGCTGGCAAGCCCGACCTTGGTCGAGGGCGTCAAAGTGTCGCTGTCCGGTGCCGCCATCCACAAGTCCGCCGGCTCAGGCGGCGACAACCGCGACATCGAAGAAAGCGGCTTGCCGGAAAACATCCAGCAACTGCTGAAAATGATCCGCCAACTGCAACAACAGATTGCCGAGAAGAACGCCCGTATCAAAGCGGTCATGGCCGACAAGACCCTGTCCACCGAAGAGAAGATCGCCAAACTCGCCGCGCTCAAAGGCGCCATTGCTGCACTGAACAATGGCTTGATCACCGCCAACCTGTCCTTGTCCAAAGTCATGAATCAGTCGAACCTGACCCCGGAACAAACCATGAAAACCGCCTCGCTGCTGATGAAGAACTAAATCACCCGCGAGAAGCGCTGACGGTTCTGCTGTTCCAGATATGCGTCGAAGACCATGCACACCGAGCGCACCAGCAGGCGTCCGGCCGGCAACACCTCGATGCGTTCGCGATCGAGAGTAATCAGGCCATCGTTGGCCATGCCCTGCAATTGCGGCCATAGCGCGCCGAAATAGCCCTGGAAATCGACGTTGAACTGCTGTTCGATCTCGGCGAAGTCGAGGCTGAAGTTGCAGATCAATTGCTGGATCACCGCGCGACGCAGACGATCATCGGCGTTGCACACCAGGCCACGGCTGGTCGCCAGTTGTGCGGCGGCGAGGGTGTTCTGGTATTCGTTGAGGTCGCTGCTGTTCTGGCAGTACAGGTCGCCGATCTGGCTGATCGCGGAAACCCCCAGACCAATCAAATCGCAATGACCGTGGGTGGTGTAGCCCTGGAAGTTGCGTTGCAGGGTTTCCTCTTCCTGAGCGATGGCCAGTTCGTCGTCGGGCAGGGCGAAGTGGTCCATGCCGATGTAGCGGTAGCCGGCGGCGGTCAGTTGCTCGATGGTGCGCTGGAGCATTTCCAGCTTCTGAGCCGGGCTCGGCAGTTCGTTACCGTTGATTCGCCGCTGCGGCATGAAGCGCTCGGGCAAGTGCGCATAGTTGAACACCGAGAGCCGATCCGGTTGCAGGCTGATGACTTCCTCGACGGTACGGGCGAAGTTGTCCGGGGTCTGTTTGGGCAGGCCGTAAATCAGGTCGATGTTGATCGAGCGAAATTGCAGGGTGCGCGCGGCATCGATGACGGCACGGGTTTCTTCCAGACTTTGCAGGCGATTGACTGCGCGTTGTACGGCCGGATCGAGGTCTTGCAGTCCGATGCTGACGCGATTGAAACCGAGTTCACGCAGCAGCCCCATGGTCGACCAGTCGGCTTCACGCGGGTCGATCTCGATGCCGTAATCGCCGGAGTCGTCCTCCAGCAGGTTGAAGTGCTTGCGCAGGTGCGCCATCAACTGGCGCAGTTCATCGTGGCTGAGAAAGGTCGGGGTGCCGCCGCCAAAGTGCAGTTGCTCGACTTTTTGCGCAGGGTCGAGGTGGCAGGCGATCAGCTGGATTTCCTGTTCGAGCCGTTGCAGGTACGGCATCGCACGGCCGCGATCCTTGGTGATGACCTTGTTGCAGGCGCAGTAGTAGCAAATGTTCGCGCAGAACGGCACATGCACGTACAGCGACAACGGGCGCAGGGCTTTGCGGCTGTCGCGCAGGGCATGGAACAGGTCGAAGGTGCCGACCTGACTGTTGAATTGCACGGCCGTCGGATACGAGGTGTAGCGCGGCCCCGCCAGGTCGTAGCGGCGGATCAGATCAGTGTCCCAACGAATGGCGTCGAGCATGCGGGCATTCCCCCGGATAGGCTGGCAGTGTGGCGAGTCTATCGGGGTGCGGCGGTGGGGCTGTTGATTTGCATCAACAGCACAAGAGCAAAAGATCGCAGCCTGCGGCAGCTCCTACAGGGGGACACATTCCAATGTAGGGGCTGCCACAGGCTGCGATCTTTTGATTTTAATGCCCCATCAGCCAATGCTGGTGCGGGCCGGGCAATGTCCAGATGCCGAACAGGATGACCAGCAAACCACCGGCCATGCGCACGCTGCGCTTGCGCAATAGCGCCGTCACCCGCTCGGCCGCAAGCCCGGTGGCGAGCAACACCGGCCAGGTGCCGAGGCCAAAAGCGAGCATCAACAACGCACTGTCCAGCGCATTACCCTGACTCGCCGACCACAGCAACGTGCTGTAAACCAGCCCGCAGGGCAGCCAGCCCCACAACGCACCAAGCAGCAACGCACGTGGCAGGCTCGACACCGGCAGCAAACGGTTGGCCACCGGCTGAATGTAACGCCACAGCCCACGCCCGAGGCTTTCAATGCGCGTCAGCCCGCTCCACCAGCCGGCCAGATACAAACCCATGGCGATCAGCAGCAACCCGGCCAGCACGCGCATGAACAGCGCGGCGGGGCTGTTGGCCACCGCCCATCCGGCCAGGCCGATCAGCAGTCCGGCTGTGGCGTAGCTGAGGATTCGCCCAAGGTTATACGCCAGCAACAAGCGAAAACGCCGACTGCGCTGCTCCTTGGGAATCGCCAGGGTCAGTGCGCCCATCAAGCCGCCGCACATGCCCAGGCAATGGCCGCCACCGAGCAAACCGAGAATCAGTGCCGAGACCAGCAGTGGCGCCAGTTCAAGCATGGGGAGGGGCCTTGTCGTCCGGTTTGCCGGCATTCACTTCGTCGACGGCAGCGGTGTGTTTCGGATCCTGATCGTCGAACAGGATGCTGTGCGCCGGGCCGTCGAGGTCATCGTACTGACCGCTGTCCACCGCCCAGAAGAAGATGTACACGGCGATGGCGACGATCAGCAACGCGGCCGGAATCATCACGTAGAGAGCTGGCATCTGTACTCCAGGCCCACGCGGCTCAGGCCGGCAGCGGGCGGGTTGGCGACCGGGTGCTGGCGTGCGGCGAACCCGGCAGGCGAGTCAGGCGCAAAGCGTTGAGCACCACGGTCAACGAACTGATCGACATGCCAACCGCCGCCCACACCGGAGTGATCCAGCCGAGGGCGGCGAACGGCAACATGAGGCCATTGTACAGCGCGGCCCACAGCAGGTTCTCGATGATTACCCGGCGGGTGCGTCGCGCCAGGGTGAAGGCTTGCACCAGGGCGTCGAGGCGATTGGACAGTAGCACCGCATCGGCGCTGGTTTTCGCAAGGTCAGTGGCCGAGCCCATGGCCACGCTGATGTCGGCCGCCGCCAGCACCGGCACGTCATTCACGCCGTCGCCGAGCATCAACACCTTGCGACCTTCCTTGTGCAGCTGTTGCAGGACTTGCAGTTTGTCATCGGGGCGCAAGCCGCCTCGGGCCTCGTCGATACCCAGTTCGATGGCGACGCTGGCGACCATCGGCGAGCTGTCGCCGGACAACAGCAACGTGCGCCAGCCCCGCGCCTTGCACGCGGCAAGTAGAGCAGGGGCGTCGTCACGCAAGCGGTCATCGAGAACGAACCAGGCCAGCGCCCCGTGAGCGTCGCCCAACAGCAACCATTGTCCCGCCTCGTCCGGCATCGACGGCGCCGCAACGCCACTGAGGGCGCAGACAAAATCCGCCTGACCAATGCGCAGCCGCTGCTCGCCCACCAGCCCTTCGAGGCCGAGTCCCGGCGTGCTGTGGACTTCTTCGGCGGCCAGCGGTGCACGGCCGAACGCGCGGGCAATCGGGTGTTCCGAGCGGTTTTCCAGAGCGGCGGCGAGGCTCAGGCATTGGTCGCTGTCGAGTGCGCCGAGCGGGCGGATCGAACGCAACACCAAGCGGCCTTCGGTGAGGGTGCCGGTCTTGTCGAAAATCACTGTGTCGATCTGGTTCAGACCTTCCAGCACATGCCCGCGCGTCAGCAGCAGACCGAGTTTGTGCAGGGTGCCGGTGGCCGCCGTCAGCGCCGTCGGCGTTGCCAGCGACAGCGCGCAAGGGCAGGTCGCGACGAGCATGGCGAGGACGATCCAGAACGCTCGCGACGAGTCCAGTTCCCACCACAACAGACCGATGGCCGCCGCCGCGATCAACGACAAAAGCAGGAACCATTGCGCGGCGCGGTCGGCGATTTCCGCCAGTCGCGGTTTCTCCGCCTGGGCGCGGTCGAGTAAACGAACGATGGCGGACAATCGAGTGTCCTGCCCCAACGCCTGCACTTCAACGGTCAAGGCGCCTTCGACATTGAGGGTGCCGGCAGTGACTGCATCGCCGAGCGTGCGTGGTTGCGGCAGATATTCACCAGTCAGCAGCGATTCATCGACGCTCGACTGGCCGTCGATGATCTTGCCGTCTGCCGGCAGGATCGAACCCGGTTGCACCAGAATTCGATCACCCAGGCGTAATTCGCTGAGCAGGATGCGTTCGCTCTGACCTTCTGCATCAAGGCGCAGACACGAGGCCGGCAGCAAATTGACCAGTTGCGCCGTGGCGGCGGCGGTTCGTTCACGCGCGCGACGTTCCAGATAGCGCCCGGCGAGCAGGAATAGGGCAAACATGCCGACCGCGTCGAAATACAATTCGCCGACGCCGCTGATCGATGTCCATATCCCGGCGATGTAGGCGCTGCCGATGGCCAGCGATACCGAGACGTCCATGGTCAGATGCCGTGTGCGCAGATCGCGCATCGCCCCTTTGAAGAATGGTGCGCAGCTATAGAACACGATCGGCGTGGTCAGGAACAGCGCTACCCAACGCAGAATCGTGTGCAGCTCAGGGCTGAGGTCGATGTTGAATTCGGGCCAGGTGGCCATGGTCGCCATCATCGCCTGGAACCACAGCAGCCCGGCCACGCCGAGTTGACGCAGGGCGAGACGATTTTCACTGGCCAACTGTTCGCTGGCGCGGTCGGCCTGATACGGGTGCGCGGCGTAACCGATGTGGCGCAGTTCGGCGAGGATCTGGCTCAGCGGCAATTGCGCGTCGGCCCAGCTCACGTGCAGGCGATGGTTGGACAGGTTCAGGCGCGCCTCGGCGACGGCGGGCAGCGTGCGCAGGTGTTTCTCGATCAGCCAGCCGCAGGCGGCGCAACTGATGCCTTCCATCAGCAGGGTGGTTTCGGCCAGATCGCCTTCATGGCGAACGAACGGTTTTTGCACGTCGGCGCGGTCGTACAGCGCCAACTCATCGACCAGTTGCACCGGCAGCGCTTCAGGGTTGGCCGAGGCTTCGCTGCGGTGCTGGTAATAGTGTTCGAGGCCACCGGCCACGATGGCTTCGGCCACCGCCTGACAGCCCGGGCAGCAGAACTCGCGGGACTCCCCGAGCACGACAGCGGTGAAGCGACTGCCGGAGGGGACGGGCAAGGCGCAGTGGTAGCAGGGGAGTGGGGTGGTCATGGCACGTGTTCCGATGATCGTTCCCACGCTCCGCGTGGGAATGCCTCCCCGGACGCTCTGCGTCCGCTTCGGCTGGGACGCGGAGCGTCCCTGGCTGCGTGCCCACGCAGAGCGTGGGAACGATCAGAGTCAGGGTTACTTCTTGAGGTCTTCGGCGCCTTGCAGCGGTTCGTCGCCGAGCAGCAGGTCCTTGTCGTGGCTGACCAGCTCTTCTTCAAACATACGCCAGACGTGTTCATCCTGACTGCCAAGCAATTCGACAAAGCGACGACCTTCGACCTTGTCGCCGAGTTGGCCGATGTAGCGACCCGCTTCGGTTTCGCTGCGGGTCAGGACGATTTTGCGATCCTTCTCCGGCTGGGTCGGCGAGATCAGGTTCAGCTCCAGGGTTTTTGGTTGGCTGTTGCCGCTCAAACGCAGGTCGACTTCACCGGTGAGATCATCCAGATGCACATTGGCGCGCATCTTCAGATTCTGCGCGAGCAGTTCACGGTCCAGCGAACGGTTGATGCCTTTGCCGGCCTCGTAGTAGTTGTCGTTGACCAGGTTGTCCGGGTTGTTCACCGCGATGGTCACCATCGACAGGGTCAGGGTCACCGAACAGGCCAGAATCCCGATGATGATCCATGGCCAAAGATGCTTGTACCAGGGACTTGCGGCGTTTGCTGCGGGCATGTTCAGTTCTCTCAACGGATTTGTGGGCCGATGAATCGGCTCTTGGCTTCAACGTGGACGCTATCGTCATCGGCATCCTTGAGGATGAATTTCACCTCGTTGGTGCTCGATGGCAGTTGTTCCGGTGCGCTCGACAACTCGACCGGCATGCTGAATATGTCACCGGCCGCGACCTTGATCTCGCGTTTGCCTTGCAGGCGCAGATCCGGCAGGCCGCTGGCGTCCAGCAGGTAGGTGTGGTCGCGCTGGTCCTTATTCATGATTTTCAGGCTGTAGACGTTTTCGATCCGCCCTTCAGCGTTTTCGCGGTACAGCACGCGGTCCTTGCTGACATCGAAACCAACCAGCGAGCGCATGAAGAACGCGGTGACCAACAGGCTGATCATCGCCAGCAGCACGATGGCGTAGCCGATCAGACGTGGTCGCAGTTTATGGGTTTTCTGCCCGGACAGGTTGTGCTCGGTGGTGTAGCTGATCAGCCCGCGCGGGTAGTCCATTTTGTCCATGATGCTGTCGCAGGCATCGATGCATGCGGCGCAGCCGATGCACTCGATCTGCAGGCCGTCGCGGATGTCGATGCCGGTCGGGCAGACCTGCACGCACATCGTGCAATCGATGCAATCGCCCAGGCCCAGTGCCTTGTAGTCGACGCCTTTCTTGCGCGGGCCACGGCTTTCACCGCGCCGCGGATCGTAGGAAACGATCAGTGTGTCCTTGTCGAACATCACGCTCTGAAAACGCGCATACGGGCACATGTAAATGCACACCTGCTCGCGCAACCAGCCGGCGTTGCCATAGGTGGCGAGGGTGAAGAAACCGACCCAGAAATACGACCAGCCATCGGCCTGGCCGGTGAAGAATTCGAAAACCAGTTCGCGGATCGGCGAGAAATAGCCGACGAAGGTCATGCCGGTGACGAACCCGATCAACAGCCACATCAAGTGCTTGGCGGCTTTGCGCAGGAATTTGTTGGCGCTCATTGGCGCCTTGTCGAGTTTGATGCGCTGGTTGCGGTCGCCTTCGGTGACCTTTTCGCACCACATGAAAATCCACGTCCACACGCTTTGCGGACAGGTGTAACCGCACCAGACCCGACCGGCATACACCGTGATGAAGAACAGGCCGAAGGCGGCAATGATCAAAAGGCCGGACAGCAGAATGAAATCCTGTGGCCAGAAGGTCGCGCCGAAAATGAAGAACTTGCGTTCCGGCAGGTTCCACCACACGGCCTGATGGCCGCCCCAGTTCAGCCACACCGTGCCGAAATACAGCAGGAACAATGCGCCGCCGCCCATCATTCGCAGATTGCGGAACAGGCCGGTGAACGCGCGGGTGTAGATTTTTTCTCGAGAGGCGTAAAGGTCAACGCTGTTGTTCGCGTTTTTGCTCGGTGGTGTGACGTCGTGTACCGGAATCTGGTTGCTCATCATTGCATCCCACGGCAGTGGAAAAATGCCTCGGTCGATACGTGCCAACCGCGGTCAAAAAGGGGTGTTGCAGTGGCGCAATGATACGCCTGTCGCTCTAGCTCAAGGGTGCGACCTTTGGTCGCGTTGGGGAAAAAACCTGAATGGTGTAGCGAATGTAACAAAGCATGATGCAGGTCAATTGACTTGTGAAGTATGGACGGTTTTCTCAAAACCGGCGGAGGTGATTCGGCGTAGCACGACCTGTCGCTGTTTTTGTGCCCTCACACGAACGTGATGTCGTCGGGTAAGTGATCGGTTTTTGTGTTTTTGAGCGGACATCAAAATGATTAATAAGTTGTTTTCGCTACTCTCGGGTGGAGGCGCAAATATTGATCTTCGTTGATCTGTCGAAGTGGGTGGGTGCCGCTAAATCTTATAGGTGTTGAGGGCGGTATATTCTTTTGAAATAACATTAGTTGAATGTTCGGTATTTTTAATTTGAGGTGTCTCGGTGTTATCCGTTAGCTTTAATTGGCGCGCCGCTTTGCGCGGCGGCTAATGTTATTTAACTAATGGAAGTTTTAACGCAGTGACTATCAAGGAAGTAGTAAAAATAATGGCCAGTGTCGGTATCCTGTTATGGATGCCGCTGGCACAATCCAGTGAGGCAATGCCTCAGCACATGGTTTTTGCATCGGACCCTCAGTATCCCTGGACAGACAAGACTGACAGCGGCGAGCATGAGTCGGATGACGATTTTGATCAACGCTCGAAATGGCTGGTGGACACGCAGTTTGCAAGCATCGCCGATTTCCGGCGGCAGATGGGTGGGCAGGCGCAGGTGCCACTGATGATTAATGGCGACATCACAGCCTTCGGCCATCCGTACCAGATATCCTTTATGAAAAGTGCGTTGAATAAACATTTCGGTCGCGACTATTTATACGGTCTGGGTAACCACGACTACGAAAATAATATAGATGACTGCTTTGGTAATCGCTGCGCCGCCAACAGTGTTGTTGCGTATGAAGAGCACCACAGAGGCAAAGTCGATGAATTTGACCTGCGCGTGACTGGCGGTGGCTTCGGTAAGCAATACAACGGCAGTCTCGCGTATTCGAAAGGTGTCGGGGAAGTGCGCCTGATTCAGTTGAACAATGAGCCGACCTACGCCGTAGATATAGTCCATCCCGTGCATGATTTCAAAATCACCCAATCGCTGGATTGGCTTGAAATCAACTTGAGGCTTGCGCGGGTTCAAGGCTATGCAATCATCATTAACATGCACAAACCTTATGATTGGAATGGGAACTGGGATCAGGAAAAACGCTTCAGGAATATGATCGAACAGTATCAAGTGACGGCGATATTTGCCGGCCATCTTCACAGGAATGGCGGACGAGTGAGCCAGATCGGCACCGTTCCGATGTTTCTCAGCGGTGCGGCTTCCCAGCAGACCTATCTGATCGCAAGCTTCTCCAAGGATCGCAAGCAACTGGAAGTGAGTCTGGTTGAGCGTAATGAATGGCGTAAGCGCGAGCCAGTCGCCACGGTTCCAGTGAAATCGATCTGGGCCGAACGGCCATAAAAAAGCCCCGCCAGCGATCTGGCGGGGTTTTTTATGATCAGTTATTGGCAGCGATCCATGGGTTGATCAGGTGAACGCCGCTGGTTTGAAAGTCCGTAACGTTACGGGTGACCAACGTCAGGCCATGTACAAGGGCGGTGGCGGCAATCAAGGCGTCGCATTCATTGCTGCGATCAGGCACGTGCAGTTGTGCGCATCGGGTGGCAACGGCGCTATCGACCGAGAGTATTCTTCCGCTGAAGGCTGGTTTGACGTGCCGCTCAAGCCAGTTACGCAACATCCCTCCTTGCAGCGGGTCGCGGCGTTCGATCCGCAGAATGCCGGTTTCCAACTCCAATACCGTGATTGCCGATAAGTACAGGCTCGCCGGTGCGACGCTGCTTGCCCATGTCAGCACCTGCTTGTCGGCTTGGGGTTTTCGCAATTCGGACACTACATTTGTATCAAGTAGAAACATCAAGACAGGTCCGCGCTACGAGGGGTGATGAGGGCGCGCTCTGGTTCGAATTCGATTTCAGGCGTATTCGGCATGACCAGCAGCTCGACGATGCTGGTCTGGCTACCGGTCAGTCTCTGATACTCCTCAATGCTCAGCAGTACGTGGGCAGGCTTGCCACGATCAGTGATGATGACCGGGCCCAGATGCGTGGCCTTTTTGGCAGCGCTGGTGTCCTGGTTGAATTCGCGGCTGGAAATGGTTTTGATGGCCATAATGTTCGGCCTCCTGAAATGCTGATGTAGAAACGTTACTACTTTTACGTTGAGCCAGCAATCGGGCAGGTGGGCGCGGACGATCGGAGGGTTACTGTCATATCGGCACCGGCGAAAGCGTTTCTGCCTAAGGGCAAAAACCTACGGGGCAGCGCTGCTCAGGTCTATTGAGCAAATGTCGCAAGGCATGAATGCCAGCACAAAAAAGGCCCCGCCAATTTAAATCGGCGGGGCCTTTTTGGTGTTTCAGGCGTTGGCCTTATTCGGCGTTCGCTTCCGGTGCTTTTTCACCGTGAGACAGGCTGTAAACGTAAGCCGCCAGCAGGTGAACCTTGTCGTTGCCTTGCAGTTGTTCCTGCGCAGGCATCTGGCCCTGACGGCCGTAACGGATGGTCTGCTGCAGTTGCGCGAAGCTCGAGCCGTAGATGAACGCGCCCGGGTGGGTCAGATCCGGCGCGCCCATAGCGGGAGTGCCTTTGCCGGCCGGACCGTGGCAGGCCACGCAGTTGGCGGCGAACAGTTTGCCGCCGTTTTCCGGGTCAGCCTTGGTGTCTTCCGGCAGTTTGCGGCCATCGAGTTTGGTTACGACGAATGCCGCGACGTCGGCCACGCCTTGTTCGCCAATCACTTCAGCCCAGGCCGGCATCACCGCGTGACGACCGCCCATGATGGTGGTCTTGATGGTTTCCGGCTCGCCGCCCCAGCGCCAGTCGGCGTCGGTCAGGTTAGGGAAACCATAAGCACCCTTGGCGTCGGAACCGTGACACACCGAGCAGTTGGAGGCGAACAGACGGCCACCCATTTTCAGTGCTTGCGGATCCTTGGCGACTTCTTCGATTGGCATCGCGGCGAACTTGGCGAAGATCGGACCGAACTTGGCGTCCGAGCGGGCCATTTCCTTTTCCCACTCGTGCACGCCGGTCCAGCCGGTCTGGCCGTTGGCGAACGCGGTCTGCTTGTCGTTATCGAGGTAGTTGTAGCCCGGCAGCAGGCCTTTCCAGTTGCCCAGACCCGGGTACAGCACCAGGTAACCCAGAGCAAAAATGATCGTGCCAACGAACAGCATGAACCACCATTTCGGCAGTGGGTTGTCGTACTCCTCGATCCCGTCGAAGGAGTGCCCGACTGTCTCGTCCGTCTGTTCGCTGCGCTGGCCCTTGCGGGTCGACAGCAGCAGCCAGGTCAGGGAAAAGATCGTACCGAGACTGAGGACTGTGACGTACAGACTCCAGAATGTAGTCATTCTTTGTTACTCCTAGAAGCTTGCTCGACGTGCTTGATGGCTTCGGGATCATCCGCAAAAGGCAACAAGGTCGCGTCTTCAAACTCCGACTTGCGCTTGGGGCTGAACACCCACAACGCCAGACCGATGAAGGCCACCATCACAACAACGGTGCCCAGGCCACGAATCATCCCGATATCCATCTAATTCACCGTTTGCTTTTGATGATGGTGCCCAGGCCTTGCAGATAGGCCACCAGCGCGTCCATTTCGGTTTTGCCCTTCACGGCATCCTGTGCACCGGCGATGTCTTCGTCGGTGTAAGGGACGCCGAGTGTGCGCAAAACCTCCATTTTCTTCGCGGTTTCCTTGCCGTCGAGCTTGTTTTCCACGAGGAACGGGTAAGCCGGCATTTTCGACTCAGGCACCACGTTGCGCGGGTTGTACAAGTGCGCACGCTGCCAGTCATCGGAGTAACGACCGCCGACCCGAGCCAGGTCCGGGCCGGTACGTTTGGAACCCCACAGGAACGGGTGATCCCAGACGCTTTCACCGGCAACCGAATAGTGGCCGTAGCGTTCGGTTTCGGCGCGGAACGGACGGATCATCTGCGAGTGGCAGCCGACACAACCGTTGGCGATGTAAACGTCGCGGCCTTCCAGTTCAAGGGCGGGGCGTGGCTTCATGCCTTCGACCGGCTTGTTGGTGACGTCCTGGAAAAACAGCGGAACGATTTGGGTCAGGCCGCCAACGCTGACGGCGATGACCATGAAGAAGGCCAGCAGGCCAATATTCTTCTCGACAGCTTCATGCTTCATCAGTGAGCTCCAACGACAGCGATCTGGGCGGCGGCTTCAGCTTCAACAGCGTTCGAGGCGCGCACGGTGCGCCAGACGTTGTAAGCCATCAGGAACATGCCGCTGGCGAAGAAAGCACCGCCCAGGGCACGGACGATGTAGCCCGGGTGGCTGGCTTGCAGCGCTTCAACGAACGAGTAGGTGAGGGTGCCGTCGTCGTTGATTGCACGCCACATCAGGCCCTGAGTGATGCCGTTGACCCACATCGACGCGATGTACAGCACGGTGCCGATGGTCGCGAGCCAGAAGTGCGCGTTGATCAGGCCGACGCTGTGCATCTGCGCACGGCCGAACAGACGCGGGATCATGTGGTAGATCGCGCCGATCGAGATCATTGCCACCCAGCCAAGAGCGCCGGCGTGTACGTGGCCGATGGTCCAGTCGGTGTAGTGCGAGAGCGAGTTGACAGTCTTGATCGCCATCATCGGCCCTTCGAAGGTCGACATGCCGTAGAACGCCAGCGAGACCACGAGGAAACGCAGGATCGGGTCGGTGCGCAGCTTATGCCAGGCGCCAGAGAGGGTCATCATGCCGTTGATCATGCCGCCCCAGCTTGGCGCCAGCAGGATGATCGACATCGCCATGCCCAGCGATTGTGCCCAATCCGGCAGTGCGGTGTAGTGCAAGTGGTGCGGGCCAGCCCAGATGTACAGGGTGATCAGTGCCCAGAAGTGCACGATCGACAGGCGATAGGAGTAGATCGGACGCTCGGCCTGTTTCGGCACGAAGTAGTACATCATCCCGAGGAAACCGGTGGTCAGGAAGAAACCCACCGCGTTGTGGCCGTACCACCACTGGATCATCGCATCGGTCGCGCCCGAGTAGGCGGAGTAGGACTTGAACAGGTTCACCGGCAGGGACGCGTGGTTGACGATGTGCAGCATCGCCGTGACGACGATGAATGCGCCGTAGAACCAGTTACCGACATAGATGTGTTTGATTTTGCGTTTGGTGATGGTGCCAAAGAACACCAGACCGTAGGTGACCCAGACAATGGCCAGCAAAATGGCGATCGGCCATTCCAGTTCCGCGTATTCCTTGGTGGTGGTGTAACCCAGCGGCAAGGTAATGATTGCGCCGACAATCACCGCTTGCCAGCCCCAGAAGGTGAAGGCGGCGAGGCTGTCGGAAATCAGTCGCGTCTGGCAGGTTCGCTGCACGACATAGTAGGAAGTGGCAAATAGTGCACAACCACCGAAGGCGAAAATCACCAGGTTTGTGTGCAACGGGCGCAGGCGTCCAAAGCTCGTCCACGGCAGACCGAAGTTCAACTCCGGCCAAACCAGTTGCGAGGCGATGAAGACACCGAGCCCCATGCCAAGGATCCCCCAGACCACCGTCATGATGGCGAACTGGCGGACTACCTTATAGTTATAAGCAGTCGGACTGATTGCTGTGCTCATTCTAAGGTTCCACGGTTTGGGTGTTTTATTAGGATTAAAATCGGCCGCAAGTATGCAGAGAGCAGGGGGTCATTGCAACGCGCCATGACCTGGGTCAATGCTTTCCAACGCTGATTCTGCGGCCTTTCCATGCGCCGCGTAAGGACAAAATCGGCCTCGGACAAAATGTCGCAGCGGATGAAAAAAGCGAGGGGTTCAGGTCACTTGTAACCAGGTATGTTCGAACGGCCAGTTCGGCTGATGAATGGCAATCGGCGCGACAGCCGGTATCTACCGGCCTTTGCGGCGAGTCTGTCAGCCAATTCATCGAACATATCGCTCGGGGTCGACCTACAACCGGCATGAGCCAGTCCGCATCGAGCAAGCTTAGACCCGAATCCGGGGAACCGAAAGGTGAGGGTGTGAAGGGGTGCGACAATGCGTCGCAAAGGGGTGGGAAACTGCCGCACGGAGAAACGTGCGGCAGAGGTGTACGCAATGCTTACTTCTGGTTGTCTTCAGTAATCAGTTTTTCTGTATTCAATCCGTGGCTGAGGCTGTACACATAAGCCGCAAGCAATTGCACTTTATCGTTTCCCAGCAGCTCGTTCTGCGCCGGCATGTGACCCTGACGGCCATGGCGAATGGTCTGTTCCAGTTGAGTCAGGCTGGTGCCATAGATAAATCCGCCCGGGTGCGTCAGATTCGGCGCGCCCATGGCTTCAGTGCCGTGGCCGGTTGCCCCATGACAGGCGACGCACGTGGTGCTGAACGCTTGTTGTCCCGCTTGCAGGTCAGCCTTGTTGTCGGCTGGCAATGGCAGGCCGGCCAGTTCATGACGGACATAAGCGGCAACGTTCTTCACCCCGGCCTCGCCCAACACTTCGCCCCAGGCCGGCATCGCCGCCATCCGCCCACCCATGATGGTGGTCTTGATGGTGTCGGCGTCGCCGCCCCAGCGCCAGTCGCTGTCGGCAAGGTTAGGGAAGCCGAATGCGCCTTTGGCGTCGGAGCCGTGGCACACCGAGCAGTTGGAAGCGAACAAGCGGCCACCCATTTTCAGCGCCTGCGGGTCCTTCGCTACTTCTTCCACCGGCATGGCGGCAAACTTGGCGAAGATCGGCCCGAACTTGGCATCAGCCTTGTTCATTTCCTTTTCCCACTCGTGCACACCGGTCCAGCCATCCTCGTAACCCGGCAGAATGCCTTTCCAGTTGCCCAGACCCGGATACAGAATCAGATAGCCCACGGAAAACACCAGCGTGCCGGCGAACAGCATGAACCACCACTGCGGCAGCGGGTTGTCGTACTCCTCGATGCCGTCGAAGCTGTGGCCCATGGTCTGGTCGACGCTGCCCTTGGTTTCGCCCCGGCGGGTGCCGATCAGCAGCCACGTCAGGCCGATCAGGCTGCCGATGGTCAGTACGCAGATCCACGTACTCCAGAAGGTGGTCATGGCCGGGTACTCCTTGTCTCATTTGCTTGTGTTGTTTCGGCTTGCGGTTCGTCGGCGAACGGCAGCAGACGTGCTTCAGCGAACTCCGGGGTGCGCTTGCGGTTGAACACCCACAAGGTCAGGCCGACGAAGGCGACGAACACCACGACCGTGCCGAGGCCGCGAATCAGGCCTGCACTCATTTCAATGACCATGGCTCACCTCTTGCTCTTGATCGCAGTGCCGAGCACTTGCAGGTAGGCGACGAGCGCGTCCATTTCGGTCTTGCCCTTGAGGCTGGCCACCGCGCCGCTGATGTCGTCGTCGGTGTACGGCACGCCAAGAGTGCGCATGACTTTGAGCTTGGTTTCGGTGTGGCTGCTGTCGACCGCTTGCGTAACCAGCCACGGGTAGGCCGGCATTTTCGATTCCGGCACGACGTTGCGCGGGTTGTACAAGTGCGCGCGGTGCCAGTCATCCGAGTAGCGCGCGCCGACCCGGGCCAGATCCGGACCGGTACGTTTCGAGCCCCAGAGAAACGGATGATCCCAAACGCTTTCACCGGCTACCGAGTAGTGCCCGTAGCGCTCGGTTTCGGCGCGGAACGGGCGGATCATCTGCGAGTGGCAACCGACGCAGCCTTCGCGGATATAGATGTCGCGACCTTCCAGTTGCAGCGCGGTGTAGGGCTTCATGCCTTCGACCGGTTTGTTGGTGACGTCCTGGAAGAACAGCGGGACGATCTGGGTCAGGCCGCCGATGCTCACGGCAAACACCATGAGCAACATCAACAGGCCGACGTTCTTTTCAATCGTTTCGTGTTTCATGGTCGACTCCTCAGGCCATCTGCGCGGCAGCGACGACGTCAGCAGGCTGCGAGGCCCGCACGGTGCGCCAGGTGTTGTAAGCCATCAGGAACATGCCGCTGAGGAAGATCGCCCCACCAATCAGCCGCACGACGAAGCCTGGGTGGCTGGCCACCAGGGTTTCGACGAAGGAGTAGGTGAGCGTGCCGTCCTCGTTGACTGCGCGCCACATCAGGCCCTGAGCGATGCCGTTGACCCACATCGAAGCGATGTAGAGCACGGTGCCGATGGTTGCGAGCCAGAAGTGCGCGTTAATCAGGCCGACGCTGTGCATCTGCGCCTTGCCGAAGATTTTCGGGATCATGTGGTACAGCGCGCCGATCGAGATCATCGCCACCCAACCGAGAGCGCCGGCGTGTACGTGGCCGATGGTCCAGTCGGTGTAGTGGGAGAGGGCGTTGACCGTTTTGATCGCCATCATCGGACCTTCGAAGGTCGACATGCCGTAGAACGCCAGCGAGACCACGAGGAAGCGCAGGATCGGGTCGCTGCGCAACTTATGCCAGGCGCCCGAGAGGGTCATCATGCCGTTGATCATGCCGCCCCAGCTCGGTGCCAGCAGAATCAGCGACATCACCATGCCCAGCGACTGTGCCCAGTCAGGTAGCGCGGTGTAGTGCAAGTGGTGCGGGCCAGCCCAGATATACAGGGTGATCAACGCCCAGAAGTGCACGATCGACAGGCGATACGAATACACCGGACGCTCGGCCTGTTTCGGCACGAAGTAGTACATCATCCCGAGGAAACCGGCGGTGAGGAAAAAGCCTACGGCGTTGTGGCCGTACCACCATTGCACCATCGCGTCGGTTGCACCGGCGTATACCGAGTAGGACTTGGTGAAACTCACCGGCAACTCAAGGTTGTTGACGATGTGCAGAATCGCTACGGTGATGATGAACGCGCCGAAGAACCAGTTGCCCACATAGATGTGTTTGGTCTTGCGCTGCATGATCGTGCCGAAGAACACGACGGCGTAGGCGACCCAGACGATGGTGATCAGGATGTCGATCGGCCATTCCAGCTCGGCGTATTCCTTGGAGCTGGTGTAACCCAGTGGCAGGCTGATCGCCGCCAACAGGATCACCAATTGCCAGCCCCAGAAGCAGAACGCGGCGATTTTTGGCGCGAACAATTGGGTCTGGCAGGTGCGTTGCACCGAATAGAACGAACTGGCGAACAGCGCACAGCCGCCGAACGCGAAGATCACCGCGTTGGTGTGCAGCGGGCGCAGACGGCCGAAACTGGTCCAGGGCAAATTGAAGTTGAGTTCGGGCCAGACCAATTGGGCCGCGAGAAAAACCCCGAGCCCCATGCCGACGATGCCCCACACCACCGTCATAATGGCGAATTGGCGGACCACCTTGTAGTTGTAGGCGGTACTGATAGAAGTGTTCATGGTTCCCCATCCACGGTTCAGCCGAAGTGAGCGCGCGCAAAACACGCGGCGAATCCTTCGTCTGGAGTTATAGGCAGACTAAAAGCGAGGCAAGCATGGACAAACAGCACAAGGCCAGTATTGACGGGGATCAATGGGCGCAGTGCGTGCGTGATCATGGATGGCTTTGGGATGCCGCCTCGGGTGAGGTTTCGGCGACGTTGATCCTTGCTCATGGTGCCGGTGCGCCGATGGATAGCGAGTGGATGAACGATATGGCTCGGCGCCTTGCCGGGCTTGGGGTGAATGTGTTGCGGTTTGAGTTTCCTTATATGGCGCAGCGGCGGGTTGATGGGGTGAAGCGGCCGCCGAATCCTGCTGCGAAACTGCAGGAATGTTGGCTTGAGGTGTATGCCGAGGTGCGGCGTCATGTCGCTGGGGTTTTGGCCATTGGCGGGAAGTCGATGGGGGGGCGGATGGCCAGTCTTTTGGCTGACGAATTGGGCGTTGATGCGTTGGTGTGTTTGGGGTATCCGTTTTATGCGGTGGGCAAGCCGGAGAAGCCTCGGGTTGAACATTTGGCCGCTTTGAAGACGCGGACGTTGATTGTGCAGGGGGAGCGGGATGCGTTAGGCAATGTTGCGGCGGTTGAGGGCTATGCGTTAGCGCCGGGGATTGAGGTGTTTTGGTTGGCGGCGGGGGATCATGATTTGAAGCCGTTGAAGGTTTCGGGGTTTACCCATGAACAGCATTTGGCCAGCGCTGCGCAGAAGGTGGTTTCGTTTCTTCGGTGATTTGGGTGTATATCCGTTGCTGCGGTAACGGCTTCTTAGGGTTTCGCCCTTACGGCGACTCACTTTTTTGACAAACGCCTCAAAAAAGTAAGCAAAAAAAGGCTTGCTCCTACGTTCGGCCCGCTCGCTAAGGCTCGGGGTTTCTTCGCTCCGGGATCCATCCGGGCGCATCGCCTCCGGTTTGCTGCGCTGCACCTCCTCTCGCTGTGTTTGGCTTCGCCAAACGGTCGCTGCGCTCCCACGCCCGGATCAATCCCTCCACTCAGCCTTCCGACGTCGCCCGTGGATCAAGATCAAAAGCGGTACTCGAGCTAGCGCTCATTGTTGAGTGGTGCGGCTGCGCCGCGAGTTTCATGTAGGAGCTGCCGCAGGCTGCGATCTTTTGATCTCGCTTTTCGTAGGAGCAGAGCTTGCTCGCGAAGGCGGCCTGCCAGCCGACCAATGTCTTACAGACTGCATGCAATCCCTGTGGGAGCTGGCTTGCCAGCGATGAGACCTGCACATACAACATCAATATCGACTGCCCCACCGCCATCGCTGGCAAGCCAGCTCCCACACTTTCTTGTGCCCGAACCACCATCCCCTGTAGGAGTGAGCCTGCTCGCGATAGCGTCCGTCCCGGCAACATAATATTGACTGTCCCACCGCCATCGCGAGCAGGCTCACTCCTACAGGATTTTGCGCCCAGCACAGGTTTTAGAGTACATCGCCGAAACTGTGGGAGCTGGCTTGCCAGCGATGGCGGTCTGACGAACAACACCAAAACATCAGGGCAACTTCCCGCTTTTTCTGTCAGTAAACGCAATCCTGCGAGCGCGTTTAAATTACACAACCCGTTACGCCACAAGCCCTACAACGCCTTGCGCCGTTACCTACGCGTACGCCAGAATCCGCCGGCATACGCGACCATGGCTCGGGCTATATCGTTTCCCTGTCACTGAAAATCAGTGATCGGGTTTGGTAGCCCGTCTGTAATAGTTGTATGGCGACACCTTCTGCAGCCTCTTTTTTGCGGCTTGCTTTATATGGTGGTCATGCGGGGGGCTCTTTCGAGAGCGCCGGGTTTCCTATTGCAGCCGGTCTACCAACCCGCGTATGGCCGCCACCCTCGTTTGGTAGCGAGAAGTGACGGCTCCTGAAACTGCGATAGGAGCTTCACTCATGTTCAAAGCCACGCCAAATCCCCCGGATACCGATCCGATCCCGTACGACCCAACCCTCGAACCTCAAAAGTTAAGAGAAGCGACCGACCGCGCCATCAACTTCTATCTCAACCCCGGCTCACTGAAGCTCTCAATCCCTTCCCGCAAGACCAGCAAGATTTTCCTCGTCGACCCCGCCGTGGACGAAGAAACACTGCTCGTAGAAGCCTGCGAATCGTTAGCAGCCGCCAGCGACATGGCCCGCGATATCGGCGACGTCATCGACAACACACAACGCCGGACCATGCTGATGCTGCATCAGGTGATCATGCTGAGTGAGCTGATGGTCAATCGAGTCCTGGATAGCCGCCGCTTGCCGCACTAGCAAACCCGCCGCGGTCCCCTGTAGGAGCTGCCGCAGGCTGCGATCTTTTGATCTGTTTTTTAACAATCAAAGACAAGATCAGAAGATCGCAGCCTGCGGCAGCTCCTACAGGGTGTCATTCTTTCGCAGTGCCTCGAGGAGTTTCAGTTGATGTCCGAAACCAACAAACCGTTGGTCACAGACCCGGTATCGCCCTACGAATCATTCAATTCCAGAAAACTCCACGAAGCCGCCGAACGCGCGCTCGACCATTACCTGGCACCGGCGCAGATCATGGCCACGCCCTACAGCCCAAGCAGCATGTTTAGGGTCAACCCACAAACCGATACTGAATCGTTGCTGGCAAATGCTTGCGAATCTCTGGCCTCGGCGACGGTCATGCTCGGTGATTTCGCCGGCGCGCTGGAGGGTCCCAACCGCAATACTTTGCTAGGGATTGCGCAAGTGGTGATGTTGGGGGAGTTGGCGGTGAATCAGGCGTTGGATAACGTTATGCCTAAAGGATAGACGCCAACCGTTCTGGCCTCATCGTCGGATCGCCGCCCGGAGCAGGCTCACTCCTACATGGTGCAGCGGTGATCACAGGTTATGTGTTCGACGATTATCCCTTGTAGGAGTGAGCCTGCTCGCGATGGCGGTCTGCAGGGCACCATCTATTCCAGGCAACAAAAAAGCCCGGACAGCTTTCGCTTGTCCGGGCTTTGAGGATCAAAAGATCGCAGCCTTCGGCAGCTCCTACAGGGATCGATGTAGGAGCTGCCGCAGGCTGCGATCTTTTGCTTTTAGCGGTTAAACCGTTCCACCAACGAGTATTGCGTGTTGGCAGTCTTGGTCAGCTCTTCACTCAGCAACGCCGAGTTATGCGCCTGTTCCGAGGTCTGATCCGCCAACTCCGAAATGTTGCTGATGTTGCGGCTGATCTCCTCAGCCACCGCACTTTGCTCTTCGGTCGCAGCAGCAATCTGCGTGGTCATGTCGGTGATGTTGGCCACCGCTTCACTGATGCCGACCAACGCCTGATCCGCTTCCAGCACTCGCGCGACACCTTCTTCCGCCTGGCGATGCCCGGCTTCCATGGTCTGCACGGCACTCGAAGCCGTCTGCTGCAACTTGGCGATCAGGGCGTGAATCTGCCCGGTCGATTCGCTGGTGCGCTGCGCCAGTTGGCGAACTTCGTCTGCTACCACAGCAAAACCACGGCCCATCTCACCGGCACGTGCCGCTTCAATCGCAGCGTTCAGTGCCAGCAGGTTGGTCTGATCGGCAATGCCTTTGATCACATCGACCACGCCACCGATTTCGTCGCTGTCCTTGGCCAGTTGGGTCACGGTCAAACCGGTTTCGCCGACGACCACGGACAAGCGCTGAATGGCTTCGCGGGTTTCCCCGGCGATGTCACGACCACGACCGGTCAGGCGGTTGGCTTCCTGGGTGGCGTCGGCAGTGCGCTGCACGTGGCTTGCCACTTCCTGAGTGGTCGCGGCCATCTGATTGACGGCGGTGGCGACCTGTTCGGTTTCCACGCGCTGACGTTCCAGGCCGCTGGAGCTGTTGTGCGCCAGGGCGTCGGACTGTTTGGCCTGATCAGTCAGGTGTTCGGCGGTGTCCTGCAGACGGGTCAGGCAGGTTTTCAGACGGGCTTCCTGGCTGAGGATCGACATTTCCAGACGCGCCTGGGCGCCACGGCTGTCGGTGTACATCTGCGCGATCAGTGGGTCGGAGGTGGTCTGTTCGGCCAGACGCAGCAGGCGCTTGAGCCCGCGTTGCTGCCATTGCAGGCCCATCAGGCCCAGCGGCACCGACAGACCGGCGGCGAGGGCGAAGCCCCACTGCGAGTTCAGGGTGGCGCCGATCACGAAGCCCAGTTGGCTGACCAGAATGAACGGCAGCCAGTCCTGCAGCACCGGCAGCCATTTGTCGCTGGAAGGGATCGCCGACTTGCCCTGGTTGATGCGTTGGTAGAGCGCTTCGGCACGGCGGATCTGTTCGGCGGTGGGCTTGATCCGCACCGACTCGTAACCGACCACCTGATTGCCGTCGAACACCGGTGTTACATAGGCGTTAACCCAGTAATGGTCACCGGTCTTGCAGCGATTCTTGACAATGCCCATCCATGGCAAGCCTTGTTTCAATGTGCCCCACATGTGCGAAAACACCGCAGCCGGGACGTCAGGGTGACGGACCAGGTTGTGCGGCGCACGGATCAGTTCTTCTCGCGAAAACCCGCTGATTTCAACGAACGCATCGTTGCAGTAGGTGATCACGCCCTTGGCGTCGGTTGTGGAGATCAACCGCTGCTGAGCCGGGAAAGTCCGTTCGCGTTGTGTAATGGGCTGGTTATTACGCATGGTTTTTCAATCCGCAAGGCTTTGAAAGGTTGTCGGCGGTGACAGCTTTTTATTGAAATTTTTTTTCAATAATCGGCACAGCGTCGCAAAACGGCGCTTGCTTCAGCCAGCGAGCATCGGATAGGTGAACAGGCCGAAATGCAGCAGATTCAGCCCGAAATGCGTGGCGATGGCCGCGCCGAGCCCGCCAAAACGGTAGGCCAGACCATAGCCGCCACCCGCCAGCCCTGCCAGCAACACCCAGGTCCAGCCAGCAACACCCAGGTCCAGCCAGCGCCGGCATGCGCCAGCGCAAACACCAGTGACGCCAGCAGCAGTGCGAGGTTTTCACCGTAAGGCAGATGTTTGAAGTGGCGACTGAGACCGCCCTGTATATAGCCGCGAAACAAGGCTTCCTCGACCAGCGTTACCAGCAGCAGGTTGTTCAACAGCCACAACCACGATTGCTCTGGCCACTTCGGCGCCCAGGCGATCACGCCGAGCAACATGGCGCCGCCGAGCGCGAGGATCACGCTCAGCGTCAGGGCGAGGGCGCTGGCGTACACCGTCAGGCGCAACGAACGCCGCGCGACGATCCACGGGCAGACCAGCAACAGCCAGAAGCCAATCAGCGGTTTGTCGAGATTCATGTACATCGCGAACGGCACGGCGTCGTCGGTGAAACGCTGCGGGTCGATTGCCCGGCCATTGGAAAAACCCGGCAGCCAATGCAGCGCCAGCGCCACAGCGAGAACGACAAACAGGCCATGACCGAGAAACCGTGCGACCGGTACTTTTTGCAGATTCACGGCGAAACCGGCGAACACCAGCAGCCCAATGGAGATCAGTGCCAGCCAGCCGAGTTGGCCGTAGCTCAGCGCCAGGCTGTAGCCGAGGCTGAGAAGTGCCAGATAGAGCCATGGCAACGCCTTCATCGAAAGTCCCTGTGGAAAATTGTGGAAGGGCTTTCTACACGGGTGAAGGCGTGGGGACAAGTAAAGCTGCGGCGGCAAACCGGGACAGGTACCCATGACGCACCACCTGTAGGAGCTGCCGAAGGCTGCGATCTTTTGACGTTGGTTTTTCAAGATCAAAAGATCGCAGCCTTCGGCAGCTCCTACAGGGTTTTGTGCAGGGATGAAGATCTAGTGCAGGTTGAGTCTGGCGGCCGCACGTTCGGTGATTTCCGTGCGCAGCTTCAGCGACGGCGCAGCACGCAGGCGGGCTTCAGCGACAATCGCGCTCGGCGCAACGTCCGGGCTGCCTGCGTTAAACGGCGGCGCTGGGGCGTATTCCAGTTGCAACTGAATCAGTTGCGCCGCTTCGGCACCCACCAACTCTTCAGCCAGCACCAAGGCAAAATCAATCCCAGCCGTGATCCCGCCGCCGGTAAACAGGTTGCCGTCACGCACGACCCGATCCTTCACCGCAATCGCGCCGAGCGTTGGCAGCAAATCGTGATAAGCCCAGTGCGTCGTCGCGCGTTTACCTTGCAGCAGACCCGCCGCGCCCAGCACCAGCGAACCAGTGCACACCGACGTCACATAACGCGCCTGGGCCGCCTGGCGTTTGATGAACGCCAGCGTCTGCTCATCCTCCATCAACGGCCCGACGCCGCCTCCGCCCGGTACGCAGATCACGTCCAGATCCGGGCAATCCTCGAACGTTGTGGTCGGCTTCAGCAGCAGGCCGGTGCTGGCAGTGACCGGCATCAGATCCTTCCAGATCAAATGCACCTGCACGTCCGGTAACGACGCGAGCACGTCATAGGGCCCGGTCAGGTCGAGTTGCTGAACCTGCGGAAACAACAGAAAACCGATCTGCAGCGTCATTGTTCTTGCTCCATGAAAAGGGGTGGACGGCTTCACTGTAGGCGCGTAGGTTCTGGCGCATACGCCAATAACCCCACGAATTACGCCAAATGCCCAAAGCCATCCACGTACTCGCGTTCGCCAACATGCAGATCCTCGACGTCACCGGGCCGTTGCAGGTGTTCGCCTCGGCCAACGACCTTGCCCGTCAGCGCGGCTTGCCCATTCCTTATGCGCCGAGCGTGATTGCCAGCGGCGGCGGGGCGGTGATGTCCTCGGCAGGCTTGGCGGTGCTGGCCGAACCCTTGCCGCAGGAACCCAGCGACACATTGATCATCGCCGGTGGCTGGGGCATTTATCCCGCTGCTGAAGATGTGCCGCTGGTGGACTGGGTGCGCGAACACGCGGCGAAATGCCGGCGCGTGGCCTCGGTGTGTACTGGCGCATTTCTGCTGGCGGCGAGTGGCTGGCTCGATGGCCGGCGCGTGGTTACGCACTGGACGCGTTGCGAACAATTGGCGCAGCAGCATCCCAATCTTCAGGTCGAGGCCAATCCGATCTTCATCAACGACGGGCCGGTGTGGACGTCGGCCGGGGTCACCGCCGGTATCGATCTGGCATTGGCGATGGTCGAGGAAGATCTCGGCAGCGACATCGCGCTGGACGTTGCCCGGCATCTGGTGGTGTTCCTCAAGCGCCCGGGCGGGCAGTCGCAGTTCAGCGTGACCTTGTCGCTGCAAAACCAGGGCAACCGTTTTGATGAGCTGCACGCGTGGATCGCCGAAAACCTGACCTGCGATCTTGGCGTGCCGACCCTCGCCGAACAGGCCGGCATGAGCGAACGCAGCTTCGTCCGCCACTACCGCGCCGACACCGGCCAGACCCCGGCGCGGGCGATTGAATTGATCCGGGTCGAGACGGCGCGGCGGCTGTTAAGCGACACCGGGCTGCCGGTTAAACGCATTGCGGCCAATTGCGGATTTGGCAGTGAAGAGACGTTGCGCCGTAGCTTTCTACGGGCGATCGGGGTGACGCCGCAGGCGTATCGGGAGCGGTTTTCGGTCAGTGCTGCAACAGATCCAGTAATGCCTTGAGTGTTTCCTGCGGGGCTTCCTTCGGGTTCAGATAGACTGCGCAGCTTATTCTGCCGACCGACTTCAAGGACGATGCATGTCACGCAAATCGCTGTTTGCTCTGCTGGTACTCATCGGGATGCTGGCCGGTTGCGCTTCGCCGCCACCGTCATTGCCGGACACCCCGCAACGCCGTGAGTTGATGGAGCGCATGTTTGCCAAGTCGACGATCATGCTGTCGCTCAAGGAACTCGACGCACGCGCCGCCGCCGAGCCGGGTGAAGCAAAGCGCCAAGTCTCTGCAGATGAGGCAGTGGCCAGCCATAAGAAACAAATGAATGTCGATCTGCCCGCCGCCTACTGGGCGCAGCGCCGTGCAAACCTTGCGCAACTGATCGATGCCAGGGCCAAGGGCGAGGCCATTGGTCTGGCGGCTTATAAAGAGAAGTACTTCGAGCAATTGTCCCAGGCGCCGACGCCTATGCTCACGGCTCTGGCCGATGCGCCGAGGATGGACGCGCTGCCGGAGTTTGCGCTGGTGCTGCCCAACGATCATCAGCTCAGTTACTTCTACCTGATGACCGTCGCGGATGAGACGTTCTGGGAAATTGAGCAGTTTTACCAGCACATGGCCGATCTGGATGCCCAGTACGGCGTGTGCGCGCTGTACCCGGATTGCTACCGACCGGACTTCCGCACGGCTAAGCCTCGGCTTCCGCCACCTGATTGAAATACTTGCTCCGATCCGGGGTAAACGTCACCCGCATCTTCGTCCGCGAGCACGTCAGCGAGCGCTCTTCACGCAAATCGATATCCAGATTCTCCCCACGCAAACCTTGCCACTGGGCGAGGTATTTCAGCGAGCCGTACTTTTCATTCTTTTTCAGGCTGCGACTGACGCCACCTTTCCAGCCGAGCACCGGCAGTTCGTCGGCGAGGCAGCGTTGGGCGAGGTCGGGGAAACGGGTGGCGCGCTGGCGGCCGATTTCCCAGCATTTGATCAGGCCTTGGTCGGCGGCTTCCCAGAGTTGGCTGCGGGTGAGGCCGCTGCGCAGGGGCAAGTCGATGGCGCGCTGGACGTGGTGGGTCATTCCGGTTCCTTGAATTCGGGTTTTATTGGACAGCTCCGCTGTGCCCGTTGCGGTGGATGGTAGGGGGCGATGTAACAGCTGGCAACAGGGTATTTCAGGGTGTGAGCGCGGGGTGCGGGGGAGGGTGGACGCGGCGGATGTTGAACTCCTGTAGTCCATTGCCATGCGAATTTGTGGCGAGGGGATTTATCCCCGATGGGCTGCGCAGCGGCCCCAAAGTCAGAAAATTCGGTACTTCCGGGGGAATTGGTTGGAGGATTTTGGGGCTGCTTTGCAGCCCATCGGGGATAAATCCCCTCGCCACAGGGGGGTGGTGACACATCATTTTTTGGTGCGTAAGTCCTACAAACGCGGGTGTTTATGGGCAATTTCCTACAACCCCTGGCGAACTTTACGGCTGCCACTCACTCTTTTCCCCACTCAACTTGCGATCCAGAAAACTCGCCGCGCTGATCAACGCCAGATGCGTCAGCGCTTGCGGCGTATTGCCCAGATGCCGGCCATGGCTGTCGAACTCCTCGGCGTATAAACCCAGCGGGTTGGCGTACCTCAGCAATTGCTCGAACTCCAGGTGCGCCTTTTCCACCTGCCCGGCCCGGGCCAGGCATTCGACGTACCAGAACGAGCACGCAGCAAATGCGCCTTCGGTGCCGGACAGCCCGTCAATGTTCGCGTCATCGTTGCGATAGCGGTAAACCATGCCGTCGCGCACCAGATGCTTTTCAATCGCCGCAAGCGTCGACAACCAGCGCGGATCCTTGGCGCTGACAAAGCGCACCAGCGGCATCAGCAGCATCGAACCATCGAGCGCGGTGCCGCCCTTGTACTGGACGAAATGTCCGCGCTCTTCATCCCAGAAGTTGTCCCAGATGTCGGCATAGATCGCCTGTCGTGTCTGATCCCATTGCGCAAACGGCGCCGGCAGCGAGCGTTTTGAGGCCAGACGGATTGCCCGGTCCAGCGCCACCCAGCACATCAATCGTGAATGCAGAAAGTGATGCTGTTCGCCGCGCATTTCCCAGATGCCGACATCAGTCGTCTGCCACGTTTCACAGACTTGATCGACGACTTCGCGCACATGCTTCCAGCCCTCATGGGAAATCGCGTCGCCGTATTTGTTGACCAGATACACCGCGTCCATCAACTCGCCAAAGATGTCGAGCTGGATCTGATCGTAAGCGCCATTGCCGATGCGCACCGGTTTTGCGCCGCCGTGTCCTGACAGGTGATCCAGTTCGGTTTCCGGCAACTCCTGTTGACCGTCGATGGCGTACAAAATGTTTAGCTTCATCGGTTGCCCGTGGCAATCGCTGACCCGCCCGCGCAGCCAGCCCATGTAGGCGTTGGCTTCGCCGACAAACCCCAGGCGCATGAACGCATACACGGTAAATGAGGCGTCGCGAATCCACGTGTAGCGGTAGTCCCAGTTGCGTTCGCCGCCGGGGGTTTCCGGCAGGCCGAAGGTGGCAGCGGCGAGGATCGCGCCGTGTTTGCGCGAGGTCAGTAGCTTGAGGGCGAGGGCCGAGCGATTGACCATTTCTCGCCAGCGTCCGCGATAGATCGACTGGCCGAGCCAGTCACGCCAGAACTTCAGCGTACGGTCCATGCACAGTTGCGCGGCGCCTTCTCCGAAGCGTGGATCGTCCTCGCCACCGAGCAGAAACGCGGCGGTTTGATCCTGCTTCAACGTGAAGGAAGCGACCGCCGCCCCGGTATCAATCTGCAGCGCCTGATCCGAGGTCAGGCGCAATGACGGCTGACCCTCGGCGCTGAAAATCACTGTTTGTTCGTCCATCCGCGCGCGCGTGTCAGCTCGGGCGTAATCGTGGCGCACCGCGCAGCGCACGTGAAACGTCGCCTCGCCGCTGACCACACGCACCCGGCGCATCAGCAGTGGCAAATCATCCTCGCTGTCGCCCACCGGCAGCAGGTCGGTGACTTCAACCACCGCGCGCTCACTCAGCCAACGGGTTTGCAACACATTGGTGTCGGGCAGGTAAATCTGTTCGCGACGGGCGTCGGGCAAGTCCGGTGTGATCTGAAAAATCCCCGCGTCGGGCGTGTCCAGCAACGAACAGAAAATCGACGGACTGTCGAACTCCGGCCAACAGAAAAAATCCACGCTGCCGCGATCGTTGACCAGCGCTGCACTGCGCATGTCACCGATGATGCCGTGGGCGTCGATGGGGCTTTGTCGTTCCAGGTGATGCTCAGCCATTGCCGCGAAACTCCGGATAGAGGCTCATGCCGCCGTCGATGAACAGGGTGGTGCCGACGATGTAATCGGAAGCGTCGGAAGCCAGAAAAACCACCGCGTTGGCGACGTCTTCGGCATCGCCGATGCGGCCGTAGGGAATGAGTTTAAGCAGCTCTTGTTCAGCATCGCCGGTGGTCGCCGAGACATTGATCGGCGTGCGAATCGCCCCCGGTGCGATGCCATTGATGCGAATGCGTTGATGGCTGACTTCCTGCGCGAGGGTCTGCATCAACTGATCGACACCGCCCTTGGACGCTGCGTAATTGACGTGCCCGGCCCAGGGAATGCGCTGGTGCACCGAACTCATGTGAATGATCTTGCCCGCCGCGCGGGAAACGCCTTCACGCGCACCCTGGCGATTGAAAATCCGCAGCGCGGCGCGGGCGCAGAGGAACTGGCCGGTGAGGTTGACGCTGACGACCGCGTTCCAGTCATCCAGCGACATATCCACAGCGGCGGCGTCTTTTTGCAGGCCGGAGTTGGCGATCAGGATGTCCAGCGAGCCGAAGGCGTCGAGGGTCTCGGCGAACAGCCGTTCGACCTGATCTTCTTTCGACACATCGGCACCGATGGCCAGCGCTTGCCCACCGTCGGCGATGATCTGGCGGGCCAGTGCTTCGGCCGGTTCTGCCTGACGGTTGTAGTTGATGACCACGGCGGCGCCGGCAGCGGCGAGGGCTTTGGCGGCGGCGTGGCCGATGCCGGAACTGGCGCCGGTGACCAGTGCGACCTGGCCGGTGAGGGAGATGTGCATGCAGGGTCGCGCCTTGATTGAGGGCTTATTAAGCTGACCGGCGGCCTGCGGTGAGAGTTCAGCTCGAAGATCAAAAGATCGCAGCGTGCCGCAGCTCCTACAGGAGACCGCGTTCCATGTAGGAGCTGCGGCACGCTGCGATCTTTTGATCTACAAGCGCTTCACATTCCACCAACAATTGCGCGCTTCCACGCCTCCCGACGCTATGGCAACGTGGCGGCCCCTGATGAGGCTGCAGTCCATGGCAAACCCCTACCGCGAATTATTCACCGCACCTGGCGCGCGCAATTTTGTCTTGGCCGGGATGATCGCGCGCATGCCGATTTCGATGACCGGCATCGGCGTGATCACCATGCTCTCGCAACTCAAGGGCGGCTATGCGTTGGCCGGTGCTGTGGCGGCGACGTTTGCCCTGGCCACGGCATTCTGCGCGCCGCAGGTGTCGCGCTTGGTCGACCGCTTCGGGCAGGGAAAAATTCTTCCGGTGTCGGCGTTGATCGGCGGTGGCGCGCTGCTGCTGTTGCTGCTGTGTACGCGGTTGCAGGCGCCGACCTGGACGCTGTTTGTTTTTGCCGCGCTGGCCGGTTGCATGCCGAGCATGTCGGCGATGGTGCGCGCACGCTGGACCGAGATCTATCGCGGCCAGCCACAATTGCAGACCGCCTATGCGCTGGAATCGGTGCTCGATGAAGTCTGTTTCATCGTCGGTCCGCCGTTGTCGGTGGGGTTGTGCGTGGCGGTGTTTCCCGAGGCCGGGCCACTGGCGGCGCTGTTGGCGCTGGCGATCGGCGTGACGGCGTTCGTCGCTCAGCGCAGCACCGAGCCTCCCGTGCATCCGCATGCCAGCGAGCACCAAGGCTCGATCATTGGGTCAACGGACGTTCAGTTGCTGCTGGCGCTGATGATCGCCATGGGCATCATCGTTGGCGTGATCGATGTGGTCAGCGTTGCGTTTGCCCAGCAACAGGGGCAACCGGCGGCGGCGAGTATCGTGTTGTCGGTGTACGCGATCGGTTCATGCCTGGCCGGCATCGCCTTCGGTGCGATGCGCTCGAAACTGCCGTTGCCGCAGCTGTTTCTCTACGGCGGCGTGGCGACGGCGGTGACCACGTTACCGCTATTATTGGCGAGCAATATTGTCGGGCTGTCGGTGGCGGTGTTCATCGCCGGGCTGTTTTTTTCGCCGACGTTGATCGTGGCGATGGCATTGATTGAACGTATTGTGCCGCCGGCCAAGTTGACCGAGGGCCTGACCTGGCTGGTGACCGGTTTGAGTATCGGCGTGGCGATTGGCGCTGCCGGCTCCGGCTGGCTGGTAGATGCCTTCGGTGCTCGTAGTGGGTTCTGGCTGGCGATCGCGGCGGGCGCAGTCGTCCTCGGCTCCGCCGTACAAAGCTTCCGCCACCTCAAATAATGCTATCCCTGTAGGAGCTGTCGAGTGAAACGAGGCTGCGATCTTTGATCTTGATCGTTATAAATCAAAAGATCGCAGCCTCGTTTCACTCGACAGCTTCTACAAAGCGGAGGTGGTAGCTGTTTACCAGCCGCGTCCCGAGTTGACCCAGAAGTTTACTGACAGTGAGGTTGAGACCGATTCCACCTGATGGAACCAGCCCTCCGGCAGAAACAACAAATCTCCAGCCTCGAGGGTCACGCGCAAAAACGTCACGTTGCGTGCCGTCGGGAAACGCTGATAGTCCGGCGCATCCGGGTTGAAATCGCAGCCGTCCAGGCCACCCGTCGGTGCGGTCGACCAAGTGCCCAGGGCTTCACGGTGATGCGGCGCGGCGAGGGTGAATTTTTTCTGGCCCCAGACCTGGGCGAACAGATTGTCGGTGTCATCGCGGTGCAGCGGCGTCAACGTACCTTTCGGCCCGATCCAGATGCGCGGCGGGATGAATAACGAGGCGTCGAAGTAGACCGGGTATTTGATCTGCTGCATCAATGCCGCCGGGAGGATGTTGTTGCCCATATACGCCGGTGGCTCACCATCGACACCCTTGACCGCCGGCTGATCCAGCGAGGCTATGAAATCGGCCATTGATGTGGAGCGGAAATCACGCTCGGTGGAAAAGGTTTTCTTCACGTAATCACCGTGACGCGTGATGCCTTGCAACTCGGCAAAATGCACCAGCGATTCTTCGCGGCTGAGTTTGAACAAGGGCCAGTCGTGCAGCGCATCGCTGATCACCACCGGAACGCCGTTGGGCAAGTAACGGCTTTCAAACTCCATCAGTGACATCTCACTGCGTGATCGCCGCTCGACCACGGTTTGCATCGGCAGGCTGGCGGTAATCTTTTCGCTGAAACGCGGCGGGGTCGGATAACGCTTGTTCATGTCGACCTTTTCCACCGCGCCGCCGCCCTGGCGGGCGTGGTCGATGATTTGCGGCAGCAGCGTCGCCAGGCCCATGTTGCCGCCGATTTTCAAGCGCGCGCTGGCGAACAGTTCTTCGACGTTGGCGATGCCGGCCATGATCGCGAGGAAATCGCTCTCGGCGACTTCAATCGTCACATCCGGGCTGGCATGGCAGCCTGCTTCGGTACGAGTGCCTGCGCCGATTTGCGACCAATAGGCCTGCTGAGGGCCAAAGATGAATTGGAAAATGCCTTCGATACCGACGGCATCTGCGTTGGCGAACAATTTGCCCAGAATGCTCTGCAGGTCCACGGTGCTTCCTCTTTATTGGTTTTGTCCTGAACAGTTAACGAGGGCTTGCCGGCGGAAATTACAGCGCACGGACTAATTTACACCCGGGCGCAACCGTTCTCTTCTACAGATAACTTTCGAGGAACGCATGGTGACCAAGCTGACCCTGCTGTGCCTGCCGTACTCCGGCGCCAGTGCCATGGTCTACAGTCGTTGGCGGCCGAAAATGCCGCAATGGTTGCATTTGCAACCGGTGGAGTTGCCGGGTCGCGGAGCGCGTTTCGGCGAGCCGCTGCACACCGATATGCGCGTACTGGCGATGCAGTTGGCCAAGGAGCTGCGCCCGGCTCTCAAAGCGCCTTATGCCTTGTTCGGGCACAGCCTGGGCGCGCTGCTGGCCTGCGAGATGGCCCATGCCTTGCGCGCATTGGGTTGCCCGGAGCCTGTGGCGTTGTTCGCCTCGGGAACCGCGGCGCCGACGATGCGGGCCGACTATGATCGGGGTTTTGCCGAGCCCAAGAGCGACGCAGAGTTGATCGACCAGTTGCGCACTCTCAACGGTACCAGCGAAGAGGTGCTTGCCAATCAGGAGCTGATGAGCCTGACTCTGCCGATCCTGCGGGCTGATTTTCAGTTATGCGGCAAATTCCAGCCGGTGCAGCGACCGCTGCTCAGCTGTCCGGTGCATGTGCTCGGTGGCAAGGCTGACCGCGCCACCACCGAGCAATTGATCGGCTGGAGCAAGGAAACCCGTGGCAGTTTCTCGGTGGACATGCTCGCCGGCGGCCATTTCTTCATCCACGAGCACGAAGCCAAAGTACTCAAGGTGATCAAGGATCAGCTCGACGTGCATCACCGCCGGCACGCCATGGTCGCAACGGCCTGAACACTGCGCGGCGCCCTCGTGCAGGAGTTGCCGCAGGCTGCGATCCTTTGATCCTGGGCTTTCAAACAGGATCAAAAGATCGCAGTCTCGTTTCACTCGTCAGCTCCTGCAGGGGTTGTTTTGACGACAGATAACCCTCGTTATGCCTCCCGCCTGATAGTTGTTCTCAATCGCTAATTTTTCCGCTTTGCATTCGTTTTATAGGGACGACGTGCCTTTGTGCTTCCTGCCTACTGATCCGGATGCTAAGAAATGAATGCTGAAGACTCCTTGAAACTCGCTCGCCGGTTTATCGGGTTGCCCCTGGAAAAGCGCCAGATGTTCCTTGCGGCCTTGCACAAGGAGGGCGTGGATTTCGCCCGGTTCCCGATCCCTGAAGGGGTTGCGGCAGAGGATCGCCAAGCGCTGTCCTACGCGCAACAGCGCATGTGGTTTCTCTGGCAGTTGGACCCACAGAGCGGCGCCTACAACCTGCCGGGCGCGGTGCGCCTGACCGGTCGTCTGAGCCTGGCGGCACTCGAGGCCGCGTTCGCCAGCCTGGTAGCGCGTCATGAAACCCTGCGCACAGTGTTCCAGCGCCAGGCCGATGACAGCCTGCTGCAAGTGCCGGCGCAAGCGCCGCTGATCATCGAACACGTGGATTTCAGTGCATTGCCGAGTGCCGAGCGCGAGCTGGCAGTGGCCGAGGCCGCGCAACAACAGTCGCTGCTGCCGTTCGATCTGGCGGTCGGTCCGCTGTTGCGGGTCAAGCTGCTCAAGCTCGCCGAGCAAGAACACGTGCTGCTGCTGACCTTGCATCACATCGTTTCTGACGGCTGGTCGATGAACGTACTGATCGACGAATTCATTCGTTGCTACGACGCCCATGAAGCCGGTCAGTCGCCGCAGTTGGTGCCCTTGCCGATCCAGTACAGCGACTATGCGCTGTGGCAGCGCCGCTGGCTCGAAGCCGGTGAGCAGACGCGCCAACTGGAATACTGGCAAGCACAACTGGGCAGCGAGCATCCGGTGCTGGAACTGCCGACCGATCACCCGCGACCGGCGATGCCAAGCTACCAGGGCACCCGTTACGAATTCGCCGTCGACTCGGCACTCGCCGAGCAACTGCGCAGCGCGGCCCAACAACACAACATCACCTTGTTCATGTTGCTGCTCGGCGCCTTCAATGTGCTGTTGCATCGTTATACCGGGCAGTCCGATATACGCGTCGGCGTACCGATCGCCAACCGTAACCGTGGTGAGATCGAAGGCTTGATCGGCTTCTTCGTCAACACCCAAGTGTTGCGCAGCGAACTCGATGGCCAGACCCGCGTTGCCGATTTGCTGCGCGCGGTCAAAGAGACCGCGCTCGGCGCCCAGGCTCATCAGGACTTGCCGTTCGAACGACTGGTCGAAGCACTGAAGCTGGAGCGCAGCCTCAGCCATACGCCGCTGTTCCAGGTGATGTACAACCACCAGCCGCAAGTCGCCGACATCAGCACCGTCAGCACCGCCTCTGGCCTGGAGCTGGGGGTGATCGAGTGGCAGGGCCGCACCACTCAGTTCGACTTGACCCTGGATACCTACGAAAAGGCCGGCAAGTTGCACGCCGCGCTGACCTACGCCAACGATCTGTTCGAGCCGCAGACCATCGAGCGCATGGCGCAACACTGGCTCAATCTGCTGCGTGGCATGGTCGAGGGCAGCGCGCAGCGCATCGCTGATCTGCCGTTGCTGGAAGCTGCCGAATATCAACGTATCGTTCATGACTGGAACCGCGTTGACGTCGCCCAGGCAGACGCTGCGTGCATCCATCAATTGATCGAACAACAAGTCGCCGCTCAGCCACAGGCGCAGGCCGTGACCTTCGGCGAGCACGCGTTCAGCTACGCCGACATCGATGTGCGGGCCAATCGCCTGGCGCACAAGCTGATCGAATGCGGCGTCGGCCCGGAAGTGCGCGTCGGCGTGGCCATGCAGCGTTCCGAGCAGTTGTTGGTGGCGCTGTTGGCCGTACTCAAGGCAGGCGGTGCTTACGTGCCGCTGGATCCTGATTACCCGGCCGACCGCGTGGCCTACATGCTTGAAGACAGCCGCGCGAGGGTGCTGTTGACCGAGCAGGCCGTGGCCGCCAACCTCAGCGTCGGTGCCGGCACGCAGGTGTTGTTGCTCGACGACATCGACGCGCAACTGGTCGCTTTCGCGCACACCGCGCCGGTCACCGCCGTTACTGCGGACAACCTTGCCTACGTGATCTACACCTCCGGTTCGACCGGCAAGCCGAAAGGCGTAGCCATCGCGCACCGCAACGTACAGGCGCTCATTGAATGGTCGCGCAGCGTCTACAGCCGCGACGATATTCAAGGGGTGCTGGCCTCGACCTCGGTGTGCTTCGACCTGTCGGTGTGGGAGTTGTTTGTCACCCTGGCCAACGGGGGCTCGCTGGTGATTGCGCGCAATGCGCTTGAGTTGCCACAACTGCCGGCGCGCGATCTAGTTCGCCTGATCAACACCGTGCCATCGGCGATCAATGCCTTGCAGCGTGACAACGCCATTCCGGCCAGCGTGCGCATCATCAATCTGGCGGGTGAGCCGCTGAAACAGAGCCTCGTCGAGGCGCTGTACCAGCAGGCCAGTGTCGAACATGTCTACGACCTGTACGGCCCGTCGGAAGACACCACTTATTCCACCTGGACCCGCCGTGAAGCGGGTGGCGCAGCCAATATTGGCCGGCCATTGACCGGCACCACCAGTTACCTTCTCGACGCGGATCTGCAACCGGTGCCACAAGGCGTTGCCGCCGAGTTGTATCTGGCCGGCGCGGGCATCACTCGCGGTTATCTGGGACGTGCGGCGATGACCGCCGAGAAGTATGTGCCAAATCCGTTCGCCGGCAACGGTGAGCGTCTGTATCGCACCGGCGACCTGACTCGCTACCAGATCGATGGCGCATTGCGATACGTCGGGCGTATCGACCATCAGGTTAAAGTGCGCGGTTTCCGTATTGAACTCGGCGAAATCGAAGCACGCCTGTTGCAGCAAGATGAAGTCCGCGAGCTGGCGGTGCTGGCACAGGAAGGCGCCAGCGGTCAGCAACTGGTGGCGTACATTGTGCCGAGTGACGTCAGCGTGCTGGCGGCCGACGCCGATGCCCAGGCGAGCCTGCGCGAAACGCTGAAAGCGGCACTGCGTCAGCATCTGCCCGATTACATGGTGCCGGCGTACCTGCTGTTCCTTGAGCAGTTGCCGCTGACCCCTAACGGTAAACTCGATCGCAAGGCCTTGCCGGCGGTCGATGGCAGCCAGCAGCAGCGCGAACACGTTGCGCCGCGCAGCGCCATGGAAAAGGCCTTGGCGGCGATCTGGCAGGACGTGTTGTCGATTGATAACGTCGGCCTCGAAGACAACTTCTTCGAACTGGGCGGCGACTCCATCGTCTCGATGCAAGTGGTCAGCCGCGCACGTCAGGCCGGGATCGTGCTCAGCCCCAAAGAACTGTTCCAGTACCAGACCGTCCGTAGCCTGGCGCAAGTCGCCCGACGGGGTGAACAGAACCTCATCGATCAAGGCCCTGCCGTCGGCGCGGTGGCGTTGGCACCGGTGCAACAGTGGTTCTTCGAACAAGCCATCCCGCAGCGTCAGCACTGGAACCAGTCGTTGCTGCTGCAACCGCAGCAAGCCATCGATGCGTCGGCGCTTGATCGCGCACTGAAGCAATTGCTCAGTCATCACGACGGTCTGCGTCTGCGTTTCGAGCATCAGGCCGATGGCTGGCAGCAGGCATACGCAGCTGTTTCCGAGCAGTCGGTGCTGTGGCAGCGCGATGCGCAGTCGCTTGAACAACTCAATGCGCTGTGTGATGAAGCGCAGCGCAGTCTGGATCTGAGCAATGGGCCATTGTTGCGCGCATTGCTGGTGAGCCTGGCTGACGGCACTCAACGTGTGTTGCTGGTGGCCCATCACTTGGTCATCGACGGTGTGTCGTGGCGCGTGTTGCTGGAAGATCTGCAGCAGGCGTACACCGACACTGTGAAGGGCTCGGTGGCGACGTTGCCGGGCAAGACCAGCTCGTACCAGCACTGGGTCGCACGCTTGCAGGAACATCTGCCAGCCTTCACTGAAAGCCTTGATTACTGGCAGGCGCAACTGCGCGATACGGCGGGTGGCGAGTTGCCGTGCGAGCGTTCGGAGGGCGCCCTGGAAAACCGCTTCGAGCAAAAAATCGAGCTGAAACTCGACGCCGAACAAACCCGCAAACTACTGCAGCAGGCGCCGGCGGCGTATCGCACTCAGGTCAACGATCTGCTGCTGACCGCGCTCGCCCGCGTGGTGTGTCGCTGGAGCGGCCAGGCCAGCACCCTGATTCAACTGGAAGGGCACGGCCGTGAAGACCTGTTCGCCGACATCGACCTGACCCGCACGCTGGGCTGGTTCACCAGCCTGTTCCCGGTCAACCTGATGCCGACGGACAGCCTCGGCGCGTCGATCAAAGCCATCAAGGAACAACTGCGCGCCGTACCGCATAAAGGCTTGAGCTATGGTGCCCTGCGTTACCTTGGCGATGCAGCGACTGCCGCGACATTGGCGGGCGAGGCGAAGCCGCGTATCACCTTCAACTACCTCGGTCAGTTCGACCGTCAATTCGATGAGTCGGCATTGTTCGTGCCGTCCAGCGAAGGCAGCGGCGCGGCGCAGGACGCGTCGGCGCCACTGGCCAACTGGTTGACTGTCGAAGGGCAGGTGTACGGTGGCGAGCTGTCGATGAATTGGGGTTTCAGCAGCCAGATGTTCGACACGGCGACCGTGCAACAACTGGCCGATCAATACGCCGTCGAGCTGAATGCACTGATCGACCATTGCTGCACGCTGCAAGCGCCGCAAGCGACGCCGTCGGACTTCCCGCTGGCACAGATTACTCAGGCGCAGCTCGATGGCTTGCCAGTGCCGGCCGGCCAGCTCGACGACCTCTATCCGCTGTCGCCCATGCAGCAGGGCTTGCTGTTCCACACCCTGTACGAGCAGGCGGCAGGCGAATACATCAACCAGTTGCGTGTCGACGTGCAGGGTATCGACCCACAGCGTTTCCGTGATGCCTGGCAAGCCACTGTCGATGCCCAGGACATTCTGCGCAGCGGTTTTGTCTGGCAGGGTGAGCTGGCGCAACCACTGCAGATCGTCCACAAACACTTGCAGTTGCCGTTTACCGCACTCGACTGGCGCGAGCGTGACGATCAACCGCAAGCCCTCGCAGCGCTGGCTGAGGCCGAGCGTCAGCAGGGCTTTGATCTGACCTGTGCACCGTTGCTGCGTCTGGTGCTGGTGCAGACCGGCGCCGAGCAATGGCACCTGATTTACACCCATCACCACATCCTCATGGACGGCTGGAGCAACTCGCAGTTGCTCGGCGAAGTGTTGCAGCGCTACAGCGGCCGCATTCCAGCCAATGCCGGTGGGCGTTATCGTGATTACATTGGCTGGCTGCAACGCCAGGACGGGCAACTGAGCCACGACTTCTGGAACGCACAACTGGCCGCCCTGCAAGAGCCGACCCGACTGGCTCGCGTGGCCTCGGGCAGCGACAGCCAGAGCGGTCACGCTGATCACTTCGTGACCCTCGACGTGTCGCGCACCCAGGCGCTGGAAGCGTTTGCCCGTCAGCAGAAAGTCACCGTCAACACCTTGGTGCAAGCGGCATGGCTGCTGTTGCTGCAACGCTACACCGGCCATGAAACCGTGGCGTTCGGCGCGACTGTGGCCGGGCGTCCGGCGGACCTGCCGGGCATCGAGCATCAGGTCGGTCTGTTCATCAACACCTTGCCGGTGATCGGAGCACCGCGTCCGGATCAATCTGTCGGCCAATGGCTGCAAGCGGTGCAGGCGCAAAACCTCAGCCTGCGCGATTTCGAGCACACGCCGCTGGCGGACATTCAGCGTTGGGCCGGGCAGGGCGGTGAAGCGCTCTTCGACAACATTCTGGTGTTCGAGAACTATCCGATTGCCCAGGCCCTGCAACAAGGTGCCGAGCAAGGCGTGGTGTTTGGTGACGTCAGCAACCTTGAGCAGACGCACTATGCGTTGAGCGTCGCCGTGACCCTCGGCCAGCAACTGGCGTTGCACTACAGCTTCGACCGTGGCCACTTCGCCCACGCCGCCATCGAAGGCATCAGCGCTCACTTGCTGCAATTGCTCGAACAGTTTGCCGTCTCGGCGGAACGCCACATCGGCGAAATCGCCCTGGCCAGCGCGGATGAGCATGCGCGTCAACAAGCGCAAAACCACCCGCAACCGTACCCGACCGACATCAGCGTGCATCAGCGCATCGCTGCATTGGCAGGCGAACGTGCGCAGCGCACAGCAGTGATTTTCAACGGTCAGCACTTCAGTTACGGCGAGATCGATCAGCGCGCCAACCAACTGGCTCACGCATTGATTGCCCGTGGGGTCGGCGCGGAAACCCGCGTCGGCGTGGCGTTGCCGCGTAGCGAGGCGGTGATCGTCGCGCTGCTGGCCGTGCTCAAGGCGGGCGGTGCCTACGTGCCGCTGGACACCAGTTATCCGCGTGAGCGCCTGGCTTACCTGATTGAAGATTCCGGGCTGGCACTGCTGATCAGTGATTCTTCGGTGTCGGCGCAGTTGCCGGTCGATGAGTCGGTGCCGTTGCTGGAACTCGACCGCCTCGATCTGCGTGAATTGCCGATCAAGGCGCCGCAGGTGCACATCGACCCGCACAACCTTGCCTACGTGATCTATACCTCCGGTTCCACCGGTAACCCCAAAGGCGTCAGCGTCGCCCACGGCCCATTGGCGATGCACTGCCAGGCCATCGGTGAACGTTATGAAATGCGCGACAGCGACTGCGAGTTCCACTTCATGTCGTTCGCCTTCGACGGTGCCCACGAACGCTGGTTGACCAGCCTGACGCATGGCGCGTCGCTGCTGATTCGCGACGACAGCCTGTGGACGCCGGAGCAGACCTACAATGCCATGCGCGAGCACGGCGTGACGGTTGTGGCGTTCCCGCCGGTGTACCTGCAACAACTGGCCGAACACGCCGAGCGTGAAGGCAACCCGCCGAAAGTGCGCATCTATTGCTTCGGCGGTGATGCGGTGCCGAATGCGAGTTTCGAGCGAGTCAAACGTGCGCTCGATCCGGACTACATCATCAACGGCTATGGCCCGACCGAAACCGTGGTCACGCCGCTGATCTGGAAGGCCGGACGCGAAGTACCGTGCGGTGCCGCCTACGCGCCAATCGGCAGCCGTATCGGTGATCGCAGCGCGTACGTGCTCGACACCGACTTGAACCTGTTGCCACAAGGCATGGCCGGTGAGTTGTACCTGGGCGGCAGCGGTCTGGCGCGGGGGTATTTGAACCGTCCGGGGCTGACGGCCGAGCGTTTTGTCGCCGACCCGTTCAGCGCTGCGGGCGGCTTGCTCTATCGCACCGGCGACCTGGTGCGACAGCGCGCCGACGGTACGTTCGACTATCTGGATCGCATTGACAATCAGGTGAAAATTCGCGGCTTCCGCATCGAGTTGGGCGAAGTCGAAGCGGCCCTGCAAGCCCTTGACGGTGTGCGTGAAGCGGTGGTGGTGGCGCAGGAAGGCAGTGCCGGCAGCGGCAAGCGTCTGGTCGCCTATGTGGTAGGCGATTCGGCCCGTACCGACTTTACCGAAGACCTGCGCGAGCAGCTCAAGGCCTCGCTGCCCGCGCACATGGTGCCGGCGTATGTGCTGTGTCTGGAGCGCATGCCGCTGACGCCGAACGGCAAACTGGATCGCAAGAACCTGCCGAAACCGGATGTCAGCCAACTGCAGCAGGCCTATGTCGCCCCGCAAACGACGCTGGAGCAACAACTGGCGACGATCTGGCAAGACGTGCTCAAACTGGAGCAGGTTGGCGCGAGCGACAACTTCTTCGAGTTGGGCGGCGATTCGATCATTTCCATTCAAGTGGTCAGCCGTGCGCGGCAGGCCGGCATCCGCTTCACGCCCAAAGACCTGTTCCAGCACCAGACCATTGCGGCGCTGGCCACGGTCGCCCGGGTTGGCGAGCATGTGCAGGCAATTGATCAAGGGCCGGTGACGGGTGAACTGGCGCTGTTGCCGGTGCAGCAGGCGTTCTTCGCGCAGGCAATCCCCGAGCGTCAGCACTGGAACCAGGCGGTGATGCTCAAGCCAACGCAGCCTTTGCAAGCCGAGGCGCTGGAACAGGCCTTGGCGGCGCTCGTCGCCCATCACGATGGTTTGCGCCTGAGCTTCGTCGAGCAGGCCGATGGCTGGCACGCTGAATATCGCGGCCTTGCCAGTCACAACGATCAGTTGCTGTGGCATGTCGATGTGGCTGATGCGACTGCGCTCGAAGCGGTGGCCAACCAGGCACAACGCAGCCTCGACCTGCAGGACGGACCGCTGCTGCGTGCGGTGCTGGCGAATCTCGCCGATGGCACTCAGCGCCTGTTGCTGGCGATCCATCACCTGGTGGTGGACGGCGTGTCGTGGCGAATTCTGTTCGACGATCTGCAACTGGCTTACCGCCAGATCGCCGCTGGCGAGCCGCTGCAACTGCCGGCGAAAACCAGCGCCGCCAAGGCCTGGGCCGAGCACCTGCAACAGCGCGCCCGCAGCGCTGAAATGCGCACCGAACTGGCGTACTGGCAAGACCAGTTGCAGGGCGTCGATGTGGCTTTGCCGCTGGACAATGCCGACGGCGGCCTGCAAAACAAACAGGCGCGCACAGTACGCACCCGTCTGAACAAAACCCTGACCCGGCAGTTGCTGCAAGACGCGCCGGTGGCTTATCGCACCCAGGTCAATGACCTGCTGCTGACTGCACTGGCCCGCGTCATGGTGCGCTGGACCGGGACTGACAGCGCGCTGATTCAACTCGAAGGCCACGGTCGTGAAGAGCTGTTCGACGGCGTCGATCTGACCCGCACGGTGGGTTGGTTCACCAGCCTGTACCCGGCAAAACTGACCCCGGTAGCCGACCTCGGCGGCTCGCTGAAACAGATCAAGGAACAACTGCGCGCTATCCCCGACAAGGGCATTGGTTTTGGCGCACTGGCCTGGCTCGGTGAGGCGGCTGATCGCGCCGCCCTCGCGCAATTGCCGGTGCCGCGCCTGACCTTCAACTACCTCGGTCAATTCGACGGCAGCTTCACCGAAGCGGATGGCGCGCTGTTCGTGCCCTCCAGCGATCCTGCCGGCGATGAGCTGGACGCCGATGCGCCGCTGGCCAACCACCTGGCACTTAACGGTCAGGTGTACGGCGGCGAATTGAATCTGGGCTGGACGTTCAGCCACGAAATGTTCAACGAGGCGACCATTCAAGGGCTGGCCGACGATTACGCGCAGGAGCTGCAAGCGCTGATCGACCATTGCTGCCAGGCCGGCAACCATGGTGTGACGCCGTCGGACTTCCCGCTGGCGCGCTTGAGCCAGGCACAGCTGGATGGCCTGCCGCTGGCCGCGCAACTGATCGACGATGTCTATCCGTTGTCGCCGATGCAGCAAGGCATGCTGTTCCATGCGGTCTACGAAGAATCCACCGGCAATTACATCAACCAGATGCGTCTGGACGTCGAAGGCCTTGATCCGGAGCGCTTCCATCAGGCCTGGCAAGCGGCCGTGGAGGCTCATGACATTCTGCGCACGCGGTTTGTCTGGCAGGGCGAGCTGGATGCGCCGGTGCAAGTGGTCAGCAAGCACGCAATGATGCCTTACAGCCTGCACGACTGGCGCGCGCAACCGCAGCTCGAACAGTCCTTGCAAACCCTGGCCGACGCCGAGCGGCAGAGCCTGGACCTGAATGCGTCGAGCCTGTTGCGTCTGGTGATTGTGCGCATCGATGATCAGCGCCATCACCTGATCTACACCAACCACCACATTCTCATGGACGGCTGGAGCAACTCGCAATTGCTCGGCGAAGTACTGCAACGCTACAGCGCTCGCTTCAGCGCCACGCAGGGCGGTCGTTACCGCGACTACATCGGCTGGTTGCAACGTCAGGATGCCTCGGCCAGCGAAGCCTTCTGGCTGCCGGCCCTGCGCTCGCTCGACGAGCCAACCCGTCTGGCTCACGCCATCGCCCGGCCAAAAAATGCTCCGGCCATTGCGGGTTACGGCGACCATTATCGAGTGCTGGATGCTGTGCAGACCGCGCGTCTGGGCGAGTTTGCCCGTGCATCGAAAGTCACCGTCAACACGCTGGTGCAGGCGGCGTGGCTGCTGTTGCTGCAACGCTACACGGGCAAGGCCAGTGTTGCCTTTGGTGCCACAGTCGCCGGGCGTCCGGCGGACTTGCCGGGTGTCGAGCAACAGATCGGCCTGTTCATCAACACCTTGCCGGTGATCGCCAGCCCGCGTCCGGAACAGACCCTCGACAGCTGGTTGCAAGCGGTGCAGGCACAGAACCTCGCGCTGCGTGAGTTCGAGCACACCGCGCTGTTCGATATTCAGCGTTGGGCCGGGCAGGGTGGCGAAGCGCTGTTTGACAACATTCTTGTGTTCGAGAACTACCCGATTGCTCAGGCACTGGAGCAGGGAGCACCGCAAGGCCTGCGTTTCGGCCCGGTGGCCAACCATGAGCAGACCAACTACCCGCTGACCCTCGGTGTGAGCCTGGAAGCCACGCTGCAAGTGCACTACAGCTTTGACCGCGAGCATTTTGCCGACGCCACCGTCGAGCAACTGGCGGCGCAGTTGAGTCACCTGCTGACGCAAATGGCCGACGGTGCAGATCAGCGCTGCCTCGGCGAACTGCAACTGCTCGACCGTGCCGCACGGGATCTGGCGCTCAGCGATTGGGGGCATTGCGCCGGGCACTACCCGAGCGCGCTCAACGTGCATCAGTTGTTCGAGCAGCAGGTGCAACGCGCGCCGGGTCAGGTCGCGCTGTACTTCGCCGAACAGCGCCTGACCTACGCCGAACTCAACCAGCAGGCCAATCGCCTGGCCCACACCCTGCGTCAGCGCGGGGTCGGCCCGGATGTGCTGGTGGGGATCGCCGTCGAGCGTTCGCTGGACATGATCGTCAGCTTGCTCGCGGTGCTCAAGGCCGGTGGCGCGTATGTGCCGCTGGACCCGCAATACCCGACGGATCGCCTGACCTGCATGATCGAAGACAGCGGCCTGCTGCTGTTGCTCAGCCAGAGCCATCTGCTGGAGCGCTTGCCGCAGGTCGACGGCGTTGAAGTGTTGTGTGTGGATCGTCAACCGGCCCAGGCGCTCAGCGCTGATCTGCCGAACCTGACCCTCGCCGATAACCTCGCGTATGTAATGTTCACCTCCGGCTCTACCGGACGTCCGAAGGGCGTCGGGATCAATCAGGCGTCGCTGACCAAGCACGCTTACGTGACCCTCGACCTGATGGCTTTGAGCGCCGAGGATTGCGTCCTGCAATTCTCCACGTTCAACTTCGACGGTTTCGTCGAGCAGCTTTACCCGGCGCTGATCTGCGGCGCCTCGGTGGTACTGCGCGGCACGGAAATCTGGGACAGCGAAACCCTCTACCGCGAGATGCTCGACAAGCGCATCAGCGTGATCGACCTGACCACCGCCTACTGGGGCATGCTGGCCAAGGACTTCGCTGAAGTCGGCCCGCGTGATTACGGCGTGCTGCGTCAGGTGCATGCCGGTGGTGAAGCGATGCCACCGGAAGGCATGGCGGCCTGGAACAAGGCCGGTCTGGCCCACGTGCGTCTGCTCAATACCTACGGCCCGACCGAAGCCACGGTGACCGCGACCTCGCTTGACTGTGGTGACTACGTGACCGGCGCCGAGCCTACGCCGGCGACCTTGCCGATCGGTTCGGCGCTGCCGGGGCGTTCGATCTACCTGCTGGACATCGCCGGGCAACCGGTGCCGGTCGGCGCGGTGGGTGAACTGATGATCGGTGGTGAGTTGCTGGCGCGGGGTTACTTCAACCGTCCGGACCTGAGTGCCGAGCGCTTCATGCCCGATCCGTTCTCGGCGCAACCGGGTGCGCGCCTGTACCGTACCGGTGACCTCGCACGTTTCCGGGCCGACGGGGTGATCGAGTACATCGGTCGGGTCGACCATCAAGTGAAAATTCGCGGTTTCCGTATCGAACTGGGTGAAATCGAGGCGCGTCTGCTCGACGCCGACCGCGTGCGCGAAACCCTGGTGATGGCGGTGGCCGGACCGAGCGGTCAGCAACTGGTGGCCTACGTGGTGCCGAGCGCAGCCGAAGAGGTCATGGCCGACAACGACCTGCAAGGCGAATTGCGCCGCGAGTTGCGCGAGCAATTGCAGCGGACCCTGCCGGATTACATGGTGCCGACGCACTTGTTATTCCTGGCGAAGATGCCGTTGTCGCCCAACGGTAAACTGGACCGTCACGCGTTGCCGAAACCCGATGCGGCGCTGGCGCAACAGGATTACCTCGCCGCCGGCAATGCCACTGAACAGAAACTGGTCGATATCTGGCAAGCGGTGCTGGGGCTGGCGCAAGTCGGTGTCACCGACAACTTCTTTGAATTGGGCGGTGACTCCATCGTTTCGATTCAAGTGGTCAGCCGCGCCCGTCAGGCCGGCATTCATTTCAGCCCGAAAGACCTGTTCCAGCACCAGACCGTGCAAGGTCTGGCCGCGGTAGCGCGGATGGGTGAAGGCGGCTTTGTCATCGACCAGAAACCGGTCGTTGGTGCGTCACCACTGCTGCCGGCGCAGTTACAGTTCTTTGAAGAGGAGGTCGCCGAGCCCCATCACTGGAACCAGTCGGTATTGCTCAAGACCTCTCGTACGCTGGATGCAGCGCACCTGAAGGCGGCGCTTAACGCGCTGATCGAGCATCACGACGCACTGCGTCTGTCGTTCGCCCATGTGGACGGTCAGTGGCTGGCCGAGCATCAAGCCGTGGGCGCGCCAGCGCAGGATTTGCTGTGGCAGAGCAACGTGGCCGATGCCGCCGAACTCGAAGCGCTGGGGCTCGAAGCGCAACGCAGTCTGGCCCTTGGTGGACCGTTGCTGCGCGCAGTATTGGCAACCCTGGCCGACGGCACTCAGCGTGTGTTGCTGGTGATCCATCACTTGGTGATCGACGGTGTGTCGTGGCGCATCCTGCTGGAAGACCTGCAAGGGCTCTACCAGCAAATCAGCAGCGGCCAGATCGCCAAGCTGCCGGCCAAGACCAGTGCATTCAAGGCCTGGGCCGAGCACCTGCACGCTTATGCCGCCAGCGAAACCCTGTTGGCCGAACAACCGTACTGGCTCGCTCAACTGCACGACGTGTCCAGCCAGTTGCCGGTGGATCACGCCGATGGCAACTTGCAGAGCCGTTATGAATTCACGGTACAAACCCGTCTCGACGCCGAGCTGACCCGTCAATTGCTGCAAGACGCTCCAGCGGCCTACCGCACCCAGGTCAACGATCTGTTGCTGACGGCACTGGCCCGCGTCATCAGCCGTTGGACTGGCCAGGCTTCGACGCTGATTCAACTCGAAGGCCACGGCCGCGAAGACCTCTTCGCCGACATCGATTTGAGCCGCAGCGTCGGCTGGTTCACCAGCCTGTTCCCGGTCAAGCTGACCGCCAGTGCCGAGCTGGATGCATCACTCAAGGCCATCAAGGAGCAACTGCGGGCGATTCCGCACAAGGGCATCGGCTTCGGCGTGTTGCGTTACTTGGGCAATGACGCGGTGCGCGGTGCGCTGCAAGCGCTGGCGCAGCCGGCGATCACCTTCAACTACCTCGGTCAGTTCGACAGCAGCTTCGACGAAGGTCAGGCGACATTGTTCTCGCCCTCCAGCGAAGCCCGTGGCGCCGAACAAAGCCTCGACGCCTTGCTCAGTAGCGCGTTGACCCTCAACGGTGGCATTTACGGGGGCGAGTTCAGCCTCGGCTGGACCTTCAGCGAGCGCATGTTCAAACGCAGCACCGTGCAGGCCCTGGCTGATGATTACGCGCAGGAACTGGCGGCGCTGATCGAACATTGCTGCCGCACCGACGTGCACGGCGTGACGCCGTCAGACTTCCCGCTGGCGCCGCTGAGCCAGGCGCAACTCGATGCCCTGACACTGCCAGCGGCTTTGATCGAAGACATCTACCCGCTGTCGCCAATGCAGCAGGGCATGCTGTTCCACACCCTTTACGAAGAAGAGGCGGGCGACTACATAAACCAGACCCGTGCCGATGTCGCGGGGCTGGATGTCGAGCGTTTCCGCGCGGCGTGGCAAGCAGCCTTGCAGGCCCACGACGTACTGCGCAGTGGTTTCCTCTGGCAGGGCGAGCGCCCGGTACAAGTGGTGCACAAACAGGTTGAACTGCCATTCAGCGTGCAGGACTGGCGTGGTCGTCGTGATTATCAGGCCGATCTCGACGCACTGGCTGCGCAAGAGCGCAAACAGGGCTTCGAACTGACCGCCGCACCGTTGCTGCGCCTGACGCTGGTGCGTGTCGAGGACGATCGCTATCACCTGATCTACACCAACCATCACATTCTGATGGACGGCTGGGGCAACTCGCAGCTGATGGGTGAAGTGCTGCACCGCTACAGCGGCCAGCCGCTGGCGCCATCGGTGGGTCGTTATCGCGATTACATCGCCTGGCTGCAACGCCAGGACGCGGTGGTCAGTGAAACCTTCTGGAAAGCCCAACTGGCCGATCTGCAAGAGCCGACCCGCCTGACCCAGGCCATCGCGCGTCGCGACGACCTGATCGAGCTGTTCGGTTACGCCGACCATCAACGGGTGATGAATGCGGCCGCCACCCAACAGTTGGCCGAGTTTGCCCGCGAGCAGAAAGTCACTCTCAACACCTTGGTGCAAGCCGCGTGGCTGTTGCTGTTGCAACGCTACAGCGGTCAGCACACCGTGGCGTTCGGTGCCACCGTGGCGGGGCGTCCGGCGGATCTGCAAGGCATCGAGCAACAGATCGGTCTGTTCATCAACACGCTGCCGGTGATCGGCAGCCCACGCGATGAGCAGAGCGTCGGCCAGTGGCTGCACACCGTGCAGACGCAGAACCTCAGCCTGCGCGAGCACGAACACACGCCGCTGTTCGAGATTCAGCGCTGGGCCGGCAAGGGCGGCGATGCCTTGTTCGACAGCATTCTGGTGTTCGAGAACTACCCGGTATCGGAGGCCATGCAGCAAGGTGCGCCGGCCGGATTGCGCTTCACCGACGTGACTAACCATGAACAGACCAACTACCCGTTGACCTTGGCCGTGAGCATGGGCGAGACCCTGTCGCTGCACTTCAGTTATGGCCGTGCGCACTTTGCCGAGGCCGACATCGCCCGCCTCGGCGAGCACTTGCATAACCTGCTGACACAGATGATGCACAACGCCGGCCTGGCCTTGGGGCAACTGCAATTGCTCGGCCACGAGGAGCAACAGCAGCAGGTCGCAGACTGGAACGCCACGGCTACCGAATATCCGCTGGAGCGCAGCGTGCATGCGCTGATCGAAGATCAGGTACGCGCCACCCCGGATGCCTGCGCTCTGGTGTTTGGCGAGCAACGCCTGAGCTACGCCCAGCTCAACGCTCGCGCCAACCAGTTGGCCGCAGTGCTGATCGAGCACGGTGTCGGCCCGGAAGTGCTGGTCGGTATCTCGGTCGAGCGCTCGCTGGAAATGGTCGTTGGCCTGTTGGCGATCCTCAAGGCTGGCGGTGCCTACTTGCCGCTGGACCCGGAATACCCGCAGGATCGTCTGGCCTACATGTTCGACGACAGCGGCATCGCTTTGCTGCTGACGCAGAGCCATTTACTGGCGCAACTGCCGGTGCCGAATGGCCTGCGCAGTCTGGTCCTGGATCAGGACGGCGACTGGCTGCAAGGGCGCAGCGAAGCCAATCCTGAGCTGCACATCGATCCGGAAAACCTGGCCTACGTGATCTACACCTCCGGTTCCACCGGCAAACCGAAAGGCGCGGGCAACCGCCACTCGGCGCTGGTCAACCGCTTGTGCTGGATGCAGCAGGCTTACCAACTGACGGCTGACGACAAGGTTCTGCAAAAGACCCCGTTCAGCTTCGACGTGTCGGTGTGGGAGTTCTTCTGGCCGCTGATGACCGGCTCGACACTGGTGGTAGCCGCGCCGGGCGCGCACCGCGATCCGGCGCAACTGATTCAGGTGATCGCTGAAGAGAACATCACCACGCTGCACTTCGTGCCGTCGATGTTGCAGGCCTTCCTGCAAGACCCGGCGGTGGCCGATTGCACCAGCCTGACGCGCATCGTTTGCAGCGGCGAGGCCTTGCAGGTCGATGCTCAGCAGCAGGTGTTCGCCAAGTTGCCGAACGCCGGGCTGTTCAACCTCTATGGCCCGACCGAAGCGGCCATCGACGTGACCCACTGGACCTGCCGCGACGAAGGCCGTGACAGCGTGCCGATCGGTCAACCGATCGCCAACCTCAGCACCTACATCCTCGACAACAGCCTGGCGCCGTTGCCGGTCGGTGTCATCGGTGAGTTGTATCTGGGTGGCGAAGGCCTCGCGCGGGGTTATCACCGTCGTCCGGCACTGACGGCCGAGCGTTTCGTCACCAGCCCGTTCGGTGATGGTCAGCGCCTGTACCGCACTGGCGACCTGGCGCGGTACCGCGCTGACGGTGTGATCGAGTACGCCGGGCGTATGGACCATCAGGTGAAAATCCGTGGTCTGCGTATCGAACTGGGCGAAATCGAAGCACGTCTGGCCGAGCACGACGCGGTGCTGGAAACCGTGGTCATTGCTCAGGACGGTTCGCTGTTGGTGGCTTATGTGGTTCCAAACGACGCCAGTCTGTTGGAAGCCGACGATGCGCGGCGCAATGAATTGTTCCAGCGTTGTAAAGAACACCTCGCCCAGAACGTTCCTGATTACATGGTGCCGTTGCACTGGGTATTGCTGGCGAAGATGCCGGTCAGCCCGAACGGCAAACTCGAACGCAAGGCGTTGCCGAAATTCGATGCCAGTCAGGCGCAGCAAGCCTTTGTCGCACCGGCCTCCGAACTGGAGCAGCAAGTGGCGGCGATCTGGCAAGAGGTACTGCAACTGGAGCGCATCGGCCTCAACGACAACTTTTTTGAACTGGGTGGCCACTCCTTGCTGGCCGTCACCGTGGTTTCGCGCCTGCAACTGGAACTGGGCCTGAAACTGACACCTCAATTGATCTTCCAGCACCCTGTGCTTGGCGATTTCGTCAGCCAGCTGGATGCCGCTGACGAGCAAGTCGATATGTTGAAACTGAGTAAGCTGGAATCCCTGCTTGATGAAATGGAGGAGGCTTGATGGATAAGAATGTCGCTCTGAAAATTGCCAAGCGGTTTATCTGTCTGCCGCTGGAAAAGCGCACGCTCTATCTTGAAAAGATGCTCCAGGAAGGGGTTTCCCCGGCTAACCTGCCGATCCCGCAGACCCGGGATGAATTCGCCGACGCCTTGCCATTGTCGTTCGCTCAGGATCGTCAGTGGTTCGTCTGGCAGATGGACCCGCACAGCGCCGCCTACAACATTCCCACCGCGCTGCACCTGCGCGGCACGCTGGATGTACCGGCGCTGGAGCGTGCGTTCAATGCCGTGATTGCCCGTCATGACAGCCTGCGCACCACCTTCGGTCAGGACGACGAAGGCGCTGTGCAAGTGATCCATGCGCAGTTGCCGATGACCATTGCCATCGACGCGCTGGACGTGGCGGCCGAGCCGCTGCTGCGCGAGCAACAGATTCAGGCCTACATCAACGAACAACTGCATTTGCCGTTCGACTTGCAGACTGGCCCGTTGTTGCACGCCAGCCTGCTGCGTCTGGCCGATGACGACCACGTTCTTGCTGTCACTGTGCACCACATCGCCGCCGACGGCTGGTCGATGCGGGTCATGGTTGAAGAGCTGGTGCAGTTGTACTCGGGTTTTGCGCAAGGGCGCGAGGTCAGCCTCGACGAGCTGCCGATCCAGTACGCCGACTACGCCATCTGGCAACGGCACTGGATGGAGGCGGGTGAGCGCGAGCGTCAGTTGGCCTACTGGAAAGAGCAATTGGGCAGCGATCATTCGGTGCTGCAATTGCCGACGGATTTCCCCCGGCCCTCGGTGCAGAGCTTCCGTGGCCAGCGTCTCGATGTAACCCTCGATAACACGCTGGCCGCGGGCCTGAAAAGCCTTGCCCAGCGCGAAGGTCTGACCGTGTTCATGGTGTTGCTGGCGTCGTTCCAGGCGCTGTTGCACCGTTACAGCGGCCAGGCTGAAATCAGCGTCGGTGTGCCCAACGCCAACCGCAACCGCGTCGAGACCGAGCGGCTGATCGGCTTTTTCGTCAACACCCAGGTGCTCAAGGCGCGCATTGACCCGCAGGCGAGTTTTCGCAGCCTGTTGCAACAGGTCAAGCAATCGGCAGTGGGTGCTCAGGCGCATCAGGAGTTGCCGTTCGAGCAATTGGTTGAAGCGCTGCAACCGGAACGCAGCCTGAGTCACAGTCCGTTGTTTCAGGTGATGTTCAACCACCAGAATCTGGCCACCGGCGAATCGCAGCAAGGCACGCGTTTGCCGGGCTTGCAGATCAATCCGCTGACCATGGCCAGCCAGACCGCGCAATTCGACCTGAGCCTGGACACCTTCGAAACGCCGCAAGGCCTCGGTGCGCAATTGACCTTTGCCAGCGATCTGTTCACTGCCGCAACCATCGAGCGTATGGCGGTGCATTGGCAAAACCTGCTGCAGGCTGTGCTGGTTGACGCGGCACAGCCGTTGGCTGAATTGCGCCTGCTCGACGCAGACGAACGCGAGGTGATCGTCTCGCAATGGAATGCTACAGCTACCGAATATCCGCTGGAGCGCAGCGTGCATGCGCTGATCGAAGATCAGGTACGCGCTACCCCGGATGCCTGCGCCTTGGTGTTCGGCGAGCAGCGCCTGAGCTACGCCCAGCTCAACGCTCGCGCCAACCAGTTGGCCGCAGTGCTGATCGAGCACGGTGTCGGCCCGGAAGTGCTGGTCGGTATCTCGGTCGAGCGTTCGCTGGAAATGGTCGTTGGCCTGTTGGCGATCCTCAAGGCTGGCGGTGCCTACTTGCCGCTGGACCCGGAATACCCGCAGGATCGTCTGGCCTACATGTTCGACGACAGCGGCATCGCTTTGCTGCTGACGCAGAGCCATTTACTGGCGCAACTGCCGGTGCCGAATGGCCTGCGCAGTCTGGTCCTGGATCAGGACGGCGACTGGCTGCAAGGGCGCAGCGAAGCCAATCCTGAGCTGCACATCGATCCGGAAAACCTGGCCTACGTGATCTACACCTCCGGTTCCACCGGCAAACCGAAAGGCGCGGGCAACCGCCACTCGGCGCTGGTCAACCGCTTGTGCTGGATGCAGCAGGCTTACCAACTGACGGCTGACGACAAGGTCCTGCAAAAGACCCCGTTCAGCTTCGACGTGTCGGTGTGGGAGTTCTTCTGGCCGCTGATGACCGGCTCGACACTGGTGGTAGCCGCGCCGGGCGCGCACCGCGATCCGGCGCAACTGATTCAGGTGATCGCTGAAGAGAACATCACCACGCTGCACTTCGTGCCGTCGATGTTGCAGGCCTTCCTGCAAGACCCGGCGGTGGCCGATTGCACCAGCCTGACGCGCATCGTTTGCAGCGGTGAAGCCTTGCAGGTCGATGCTCAGCAGCAGGTGTTCGCCAAGTTGCCGAACGCCGGGCTGTTCAACCTCTATGGCCCGACCGAAGCGGCCATCGACGTGACCCACTGGACCTGCCGCGACGAAGGCCGTGACAGCGTGCCGATCGGTCAACCGATCGCCAACCTCAGCACCTACATCCTCGACAACAGCCTGGCGCCGTTGCCGGTCGGTGTCATCGGTGAGTTGTACCTGGGTGGCGAAGGCCTGGCGCGGGGTTATCACCGTCGTCCGGCACTGACGGCCGAGCGTTTCGTCACCAGCCCGTTCGGTGATGGTCAGCGCCTGTATCGCACTGGCGACTTGGCGCGTTACCGCGCTGACGGTGTGATCGAGTACGCCGGGCGTATGGACCATCAGGTGAAAATCCGTGGTCTGCGTATCGAACTGGGCGAAATCGAAGCGCGTCTGGCCGAGCACGACGCGGTGCTGGAAACCGTGGTCATTGCTCAGGATGGTTCGCTGTTGGTCGCCTATGTGGTGCCCACCGATGAGGCGCTGTTGAACGCCGATGAGGCGACGCGCACTGCGGCGAATCTGCAACTCAAGGCGCATCTGGGCCAGAGTCTGCCGGAGTTCATGGTGCCGCAACATTGGGTGTGGCTGGCGAAAATGCCGGTCAGCCCGAACGGCAAACTGGAGCGCAAGGCGCTGCCGAAATTCGACGCCAGCGCGCTGCAACAGACGTTCGTTGCGCCGCAGAGTGAGCGTCAACAGCACGTCGCCGCCATCTGGCAGGACGTGCTCAAGCTTGAACGGGTCGGCCTGACCGACAACTTCTTTGAACTGGGTGGCCACTCGTTGCTGGTCACCCAGGTGGTTTCGCGCATTCGCCGCACGCTGGACATTCAGGTACCGCTGCGCACGCTGTTCGAGCACAGCAGCCTTGAGGCGTTTGTCCACGCCTTGGACGCGGATCAGCACACCCCGCAAATGTCGATTCCTCAGGTGGGTCGCGAGCAACCGCTGGCGCTGTCTTATGCCCAGGAACGTCAGTGGTTTCTCTGGCAGATGGACCCTGACAGTGCGGCCTACAACATTCCAACGGCGCTGCGCTTGCGTGGCGCACTGGACCGCACGGCGTTGCAGCAAAGCTTCCAGGCGCTGATCCAACGCCACGAAAGCCTGCGCACCGCGTTCGTCGATCACGACGGGCGGGTGCAGCAAATCATTCAGCCGACGGCTCAAGTGGCCCTGCAAGAGCAGGCGCTGGCCAATGCTTCGGATGAACAGATTCAGGCGTTCGTCGAGCAACAGACGTCGCAGCCGTTCGACCTGCTGAGCGGTGCGCTGCTGCGGGTGGCGTTGCTGCGCATCAGTGACGATGACCATGTGCTGGTACTGACGCTGCATCACATCGTTTCTGACGGCTGGTCGATGCAAGTGATGATCGAAGACCTGATCGCCTTCTACGCAGCGTTCAGCCAAGGCACCACGGCGCCACTGTCGGCCTTGCCCGTGCAGTACGCCGACTACGCGGTGTGGCAGCGCGAGTGGATGGACAGCGGCGAGCGCGAGCGCCAGCTGAGCTACTGGAAAACCCGTTTGGGCAGCGAGCAACCGTTGCTGGAAATGCCCACCGATCATCCGCGTCCGGCGTTGCAAAGTTTCCGTGGCGCACGTTTGAACGTGAGCATTGAACCGGCGCTTGGTGAGGCATTGAAAACCCTCGCCCGGCGCGAAGGTGTGACCGTGTTCATGCTGTTGCTGGCCTCGTTCCAGGCCTTGTTGAACCGCTACAGCGGCCAGGCGGATATCCGCGTCGGCGTGCCGATTGCCAACCGCAACCGCCTGGAAATCGAGCGATTGATTGGCTTCTTCGTCAACACCCAAGTGCTGCGTGCCGAGTTCGATCCGGCAATGGGTTTCGCGCAATTGCTGCAACAGGTCAAACAGACGGCGATTGCCGCGCAGATGCATCAGGACCTGCCGTTCGAGCAATTGGTCGATGCCTTGCAGCCTGAGCGTAACTTAAGCCACAGCCCGCTGTTCCAGGCGATGTTCAACCACCGCAGTGAAGCCGAATCCGACCTCGTCGCACAATTGCCGGGGCTGCAACTGCAAAGCCTGAGCTGGGAACACCGCACCGCGCAGTTTGATCTGGCGCTTGACACCGGTGACAGCCCGGAAGGCCTGGAAGCCTCCTTCACTTACGCCACGGATCTGTTCGAGGCGAGCAGCATCGAGCGCCTGGCAGGGCACTGGTTGAACCTGCTCAAGGCCGTGGTGGCCGATGCCGCGCGACCGCTGGCCGAACTGGTGCTGCTCGACGCAGACGAACGCGAGGTGATCGTCTCGCAATGGAATGCTACAGCTACCGAATATCCGCTGGAGCGCAGCGTGCATGCGCTGATCGAAGATCAGGTACGCGCCACCCCGGATGCCTGCGCTCTGGTGTTTGGCGAGCAACGCCTGAGCTACGCCCAGCTCAACGCTCGCGCCAACCAGTTGGCCGCAGTGCTGATCGAGCACGGTGTCGGCCCGGAAGTGCTGGTCGGTATCTCGGTCGAGCGCTCGCTGGAAATGGTCGTTGGCCTGTTGGCGATCCTCAAGGCTGGCGGTGCCTATCTGCCGCTGGACCCGGAATACCCGCAGGATCGTCTGGCCTACATGTTCGACGACAGCGGCATCGCTTTGCTGCTGACGCAGAGCCATTTACTGGCGCAACTGCCGGTGCCGAATGGCCTGCGCAGTCTGGTGCTGGATCAGGACGGCGACTGGCTGCAAGGGCGCAGCGAAGCCAATCCTGAGCTGCACATCGATCCGGAAAACCTGGCCTACGTGATCTACACCTCCGGTTCCACCGGCAAACCGAAAGGCGCGGGCAACCGCCACTCGGCGCTGGTCAACCGCTTGTGCTGGATGCAACAGGCTTATCAACTGACGGCTGACGACAACGTCCTGCAAAAGACCCCGTTCAGCTTCGACGTGTCGGTGTGGGAGTTCTTCTGGCCGCTGATGACCGGCTCGACACTGGTGGTAGCCGCGCCGGGCGCGCACCGCGATCCGGCGCAACTGATTCAGGTGATCACCGCAGAGAACATCACCACGCTGCACTTCGTGCCGTCGATGTTGCAGGCCTTCCTGCAAGACCCGGCGGTGGCCGATTGCACCAGCCTGACGCGCATCGTTTGCAGCGGTGAAGCCTTGCAGGTCGATGCTCAGCAGCAGGTGTTCGCCAAGTTGCCGAACGCCGGGCTGTTCAACCTCTATGGCCCGACCGAAGCGGCCATCGACGTGACCCACTGGACCTGCCGCGACGAAGGCCGTGACAGCGTGCCGATCGGTCAACCGATCGCCAACCTCAGCACCTACATCCTCGACAACAGCCTGGCGCCGTTGCCGGTCGGTGTCATCGGTGAGTTGTATCTGGGTGGCGAAGGCCTCGCGCGGGGTTATCACCGTCGTCCGGCACTGACGGCCGAGCGTTTCGTCACCAGCCCGTTCGGTGACGGTCAGCGTCTGTATCGCACTGGCGACTTGGCGCGTTACCGCGCTGACGGTGTGATCGAGTACGCCGGGCGTATGGACCATCAGGTGAAAATCCGTGGTCTGCGTATCGAACTGGGCGAAATCGAAGCACGTCTGGCCGAGCACGATGACGTGCGTGAGACGGTGGTCATCGCTCAAGACGGCTCGTTGCTGGTGGCTTATGTGGTGCCAACGGATGAAGCGCTGGTCGATGCCGATGAGCAAGCTCATCAGGCACTGCAGCGCCGCCTCAAGGTACACCTGAGCCAGCACTTGCCGGAATACATGATTCCGCAGCACTGGTTGCTGCTGGCGAAGATGCCGGTCAGCCCGAACGGCAAGCTCGAACGCAAGGCTCTGCCGAAGGCCGACCTGAGTGTCAGCCACAAGGTTTACAGCGCCCCGACCAGCGCCACCGAACAAGCGCTGGTGGCGATCTGGCAGAGCGTGCTCGGCCTGGAGCAGGTCGGCATTGACGACAACTTCTTTGAACTGGGCGGCGACTCGATCATCTCGATCCAGGTGGTCAGCCGTGCGCGTCAGGCCGGGATTCACTTCAGCCCGAAAGACTTGTTCCTGCACCAGAACGTGCAGAGCCTCGCGGCGGTGGCCAAGGTCGGCGTGGCCGGCCCGAGCATCGATCAGGGGCCGGTAAGCGGTGACAGTCCGCTGTTGCCGTTCCAGCAGTTGTTCTTCGACAGCGCCATGATCGATGCCCATCACTGGAACCAGTCGGTGTTGCTCAAACCGCGCGTTGTACTTGAAGCGGCGCACGTCGAGCAGGCCTTGCAGGCGCTGCTGGTGCAGCACGATGCCTTGCGTCTGTCGTTCCGCGAGCGCGACGGCGTGTGGGCCGCCACTCACCGAGCGCCACAGGCTGAAGCGGTGCTTTGGCAGTACGACGTGGCTGACGCCCAGGCACTGCAAGAACTCGGCGAACAGGCCCAGCGCAGTCTCGACCTGGCCCATGGCCCGTTGCTGCGTGCAGTGCTGGCGACCCTGGCCGACGGCAGTCAGCGTCTGTTGTTGGTAATCCATCACCTGGCGGTCGATGGCGTGTCGTGGCGAATTCTGCTCGAAGACCTGCAACAGGCGTATCAACAGTTGCAAGCCGGGCAGGCGATCAAGCTGCCGGCGAAAACCACGGCGGCGAAAAACTGGGCGCAGCGCCTGCAAAACTACGCCGCGAGCCCGGCGCTGCAAGCCGAGCTGGGCTTCTGGCAGGCGCAACTCGAGGGCGCGAACGTGGGGTTGCCGCAAGACCATGCCGACGGCGCCTTGCAAAACCGTTACGCCGCCAGCGTCGAAACCCGTCTGGACAAAGAGCGGACCCGTCGTCTGCTGCAACAGGCCCCGGCGGCCTATCGCACACAGGTCAACGATCTGTTGCTGACGGCGCTGGCGCGAGTCATTGCGCGCTGGACCGGTCACCCGTCGACGCTGATCCAGCTCGAAGGTCATGGCCGCGAAGACCTGTTCGACGACCTTGACCTGAGCCGCAGCGTCGGCTGGTTCACCAGCCTGTTCCCGATCAAGCTGACCGCAACGGCTGACGTGGCGGAGTCGATCAAAGCGATCAAGGAACAACTGCGGGCGATTCCGGCCAAGGGCATCGGTTTCGGCGCTCTGCGTTATCTGGGCGATGCCGCCGCGCGCCAGACCCTGCAAGCGCTGCCGATGCCGCGCATCACCTTCAACTATCTGGGCCAGTTCGACGCCGGCTTCGCCGAAGACGGCGCTGCGCTATTCAGCCCGTCGGGTGAACCGTCCGGCGCCGAGCAAAGTCCGCTGGCGGCCCTGGGCAACTGGCTGACTCTCAACGGTCAGGTGTACGGCGGCGAATTGAGTGTCGGCTGGACCTTCAGTTCGCAGATGTTCGACACCGCGACCATTCAGACGCTGGCCGATGCCTACGCCACCGAGCTGAGCGCATTGCTGGAACATTGCTGCCAGCACGACAGCCACGGCGTGACGCCGTCGGACTTCCCGTTGGCGCAGCTGACGCAGTTACAACTCGATTCGCTGGCGCTGGCACCGCAGCAGATCGAAGACATTTACCCGCTGTCGCCGATGCAGCAGGGCATGCTGTTCCACACCCTGTACGAGCAACAGGCCGGCGACTACATCAACCAGATGTGCGTCGACGTTCAGGGGCTGGACATCGAGCGCTTCCGCGATGCCTGGCAAGCGACACTGGACACGCATGATGTGTTGCGCAGCAGTTTTGTCTGGGACGGTGAATTCCAGCGTCCGGTGCAGGTGATCCACAAGCATTTGCCGGTGCCCTTCACTGTGCTCGACTGGTCGGGTCGCGATGACGTGACGCACGCTATCGCCGCGCTGGCCGAGGCTGAGCAGCAACAAGGCTTTGAGCTGGGCGCCGCACCGCTGTTGCGTCTGGTGGTGGTGAAAACCGCCGCCAATGCCTGCCGTTTGATCTACACCAGCCATCACATTCTGATGGACGGCTGGAGCAACTCGCAGTTGCTCGGCGAAGTCTTGCAACGCTATAGCGGTCACGCGCCGGCTGCGACTGGCGGACGTTATCGCGATTACATTCAGTGGCTGAACCGCCAGGATGTGACGCTGAGCGAGACCTTCTGGACTGCACAATTGGCGGGCCTGCAAGAGCCGACCCGACTGGCCCGGGCATTTGCTGCCGTGGCACCGCGCAGTGGCCATGACGAGCGTTTTCACGTGCTGAATACCGAGCGCACGCGCCGGCTCAATGAGTTTGCCCGTGGTCACAAAATTACCCTCAACACCCTGGTGCAAAGTGCCTGGCTGTTGCTGCTGCAACGTTACACCGGGCTCGACACGGTCAGCTTCGGCGCAACGGTGTCCGGGCGTCCGGCACAACTGGCGGGTGTCGAGCAACAGATCGGGCTGTTCATCAACACCTTGCCGGTGATCGCCACCCCGCGTGCCGAGCAACCGTTGAGTGAGTGGTTACAACAGGTGCAGGGGCAGAATCTGGCCCTGCGCGAGCAGGAACATACACCGCTGTTCGAAATCCAGCGCTGGGCCGGGCAGGGCGGTGAAGCGCTGTTCGACAACATCCTGGTGTTCGAGAACTACCCGGTGTCCGAAGCCCTGCAACAAGGCGCGCCGCAGGATCTGCGTTTTGGCGAAGTGGCCAATCGCGAGCAGACCAACTACCCGTTGACCCTGGCGGTCAGCCTCGACGCGCAGTTGTCGATGCACCTGAGCTTCGACCAGGCGCAGTTCGACGCTCGCTCGGTCGAGCAACTGGCAGCGCAACTCGATCATTTGCTGCAACAGATGGTGCAGGCACCGGCATCGACTTGCCTCGGTGAGCTTTCACTGGCCGTCGGGCCAATGCTGGAGGTTGTCGATGCGCCGGCCAGCGAACAATGCGTGCATCAGTGGTTCGAGCAGCAAGTGGCACAAACCCCTGACGCCATCGCACTGATGTTCGAAGACCGTCAGCTCAGCTACGCTCAGCTCAACGCCGCCGCCAACCGCGTTGCGCATGGTTTGCTGCAGCACGACGTGGGGCCGGACGTGCTGGTGGGGATTGCGGCGGATCGCTCGCTGGACATGATCATCAGCCTGTTGGCGGTGCTCAAGGCCGGGGGGGCTTATGTGCCGCTCGATCCGGAGTATCCTGCCGACCGTCTGCTGGCGATGATCGAAGACAGTGGTCTGCGTCTGATGCTCAGCCAGCAACATTTGCTGCAACGTCTGCCTTCGGTGAGCGGCGTCGTCACGCTGGCGGTGGACGACGCGAGCTGGCCACAGACCGAGAGCAATCCGTCAGTGACTGTCCACGGCCAGAGCCTGGCCTACGTGATGTTTACCTCCGGTTCGACCGGGCGACCAAAAGGCGTTGGCATCAGCCACGTCACACTGGCCCGGCATACTCGGGTGTCTGAAGCCTACAAGGGGTTGTCGGCCAGCGACCGGGTGCTGCAATTCGCTACGTTCAACTTCGACAGTTTTGTCGAGCAGGTGTACCCGGCGCTGATCTGCGGCGCGGCGGTGGTGTTGCGTGGCAACGAAATCTGGGACAGCGAAACGCTGTATCAGCAGATCCTCGACAAGGACATCAGCGTCGCTGACCTGACCACCGCCTACTGGAACGTCGTGGTGCAAGACTTTGCCGATCACGGCCCGCGCGATTATGGGCGTCTGCGTCAGATGGTGGTGGGCGGTGAAGCGATGCCGCCGCAAGGCATTGCGGCGTATCAGCGTGCCGGTCTGCACCAGGTGCAATTGATTAACGCCTATGGCCCGACCGAAGCGACGGTAACCACTACCGTGCTTGATTGCGGCGATTATGTGCAGGGTGAAAAGCCGCTACCGGCGGCACTGCCCATCGGGCGCGCTTTGGCCGGTCGCTCGATTTATATCCTCGACAGTACCGGCCAGCCGGTGCCCGAGGGCGTGGTGGGTGAATTGCTGGTGGGCGGCGAACTGCTGGCGCGCGGGTATTTAAAGCGTCCGGATCTGACTGCCGAACGTTTCATTCCTGATCCGTTCAATGCGGCGGGCGGCCGCTTGTACCGCACCGGTGATCTGGCGCGGGTCAATGCCGAAGGCCTGATCGAATACATCGGTCGTATCGACCATCAGGTGAAAGTACGCGGCTTCCGCATCGAACTGGGCGAGATCGAAGCCTGCCTGCTGCGCCAGCCTGCAATCCGTCAGGCATTGGTGCTGGCGCAACCGGCTGCGGGCGGTCAGCACCTGGTGGCTTACGTTGTACCGCACGACAGTGCGGCGGCCGATGAGGCGCATCCGCAACAGGCCGAGCTTCTGCGCGCACTGCGCGATGGCCTGAAAACCAGCCTGCCGGATTACATGCAGCCGAGCCACGTGTTGCTGCTGGCGCAATTGCCGATCGGGCCGAGCGGCAAGGTCGATCGCAAAGCGCTGCCACTGCCGGGCAGCCTGCTCTCGGACGCCACTTTCGTGGCCCCGCAGGGTCTGCTCGAAGAGCAGATCGCCGCCATCTGGCGGGAAGTGCTGGAGCGTGAGCAGGTCGGGCGTAACGCGCACTTCTTCGAGGCGGGTGGCCATTCGTTGCTGGCAACGCAAGCTGTGTCGCGACTGCGCAAGGTCACCGGGCTGACCGTGAGCCTGCGTGATCTGTTCGGTGCCCCGGTGCTCAAGGATCTGGCTGCCGTCATGCAAGCCAATGTCGGTTCGGCGCTGGCGGCATTTGATTCACGTCAGGTGGAGCTGACCGCGCACGGGGCGAAAACCACTGCACCGTTGTCGCTGGTGCAACGCCGTTTGTGGATTGCCGAGCAATTGTCCGGCGGTAGCTCCGCTTACGGCATGCCGATGGCGCTGCGCCTGCGTGGCGAGTTGTCGGTCGAGCGTTTGCTTGCCAGTTTCGCTGAGGTGGTGCGCCGTCATGAGGTGCTGCGCACTGCGTATGTGCAAGACGATGAAGGTGATCCGATTGCACTGATCGTCGCCGAGGTCGAGCTGGACTTCCCGTTGATCGACCTGTCGGCGCTGTCGCGCAGTGATCAGGAAGAGCAGGTGGCGCAAGCGGTGCTCGACAACGCCAACACCCCGATCGACATGGAGCAGGCGCCGCTGTTGCGCGGACGCATTCTGCATCTGGGGCCGACCGAGCACGTGCTGCTGTATTCGATGCACCACATCATTTCCGATGGTTGGTCGATGGGCGTGTTGATCAATGAACTTGTGCAGATCTACGACCGCGTCAGCCAGGACCAGGCGCTGAATCTGCCGGCGCTGGCCGTGCAGTATTCGGACTTCGCCTTGTGGCAACAGGCGCTGGAACAACAGGGTGTGCTGGGCCAACAGGCCACCTTCTGGAAGGCGCAGTTGAAGGGCTATAACGGCCAACTCAGCCTGCCGATGGACAACCCGCGCGGGACGGTTGCGTCCTACGCCGGTGATGCGGTGCAGTTCGCCCTGGGCCGCGAATTGAGTCGTGGCGTGAAGGCATTGGCTGCGCGTTCGGGTGTCACGCTCTACAGCACGTTGCTGGCGTCGTTTCAGGTGCTGTTGCACCGGGTCGGCGCGGGTTCGGATGTGCTGGTCGGTGCCGACGTCGCCGGGCGCGAGCGGGCGGAGTTGGAACGCTTGATCGGCTTCTTCGTCAACGTGTTGCCATTGCGTTCGCAATTTGCCGCCGATGCCTCGTTCGGCGGTTTCCTCGCGCAGACCCAGGCGACGTTGCTGCAAGCGCTGGAGCACCAGGACCTGCCGTTCGACATGATCGTCGACGCGTCCGGTGTGCCGCGTCACAAAGGCATGAACCCGCTGGTGCAGGTGCTGTTTGTGATGAATAACCTGCCGGGCCGCACCCAGGCCATGGGCGGTTTGCAGGTGGAAGCGCTGCCGTTGCTGCAGACCCATTCTAAATTCGACATGGCATTGTTCGTTGACGAAGAAGAAGGGCAATTGCTGGGTAATTGGCAATTCGCCACAACCTTGTTCGGACACGAGCGCATTCAGTACCTGGTGAAGGCCTGGATAGCCCTGTTGGAACAGATCGTCGCTGATCAGGACATTCAATTGGGAGCTATCAGCATGCCAGTGGACAATTTAGCAGTGGCCGCCAAACCCGCTGCCCCCGGACCCAAGGCCGACAAACTGGGCAAGTTCCTCAAGCGCGGTGCCGCACCGGTGGCCAAGGTTCGCCCGACGCCGATTCGCGAATCGCTGATCGCCGCGCCACAGCCGTTCCCGTTGCTGATGGAGCCGAACGAGCCGCAATTGGACTTGATCGAGTGGATCAAGCGCAACCGACCGCTGATCGAAGAAAAACTCGCGACGCACGCCGGCATTCTCTTCCGCGGTTTCGAACTCGACGGCATTCAGGGCTTTGAAGCCTTCGCCGAAGCGATCCAGCCGGGCCTGTACGGCCAGTACGGCGATCTGCCGAAGAAAGAGGGCGGCAAGAACACGTACCGCTCCACGCCGTACCCGGAACGCAAGATGATCCTGTTCCACAACGAGAGCTCGCACCAGGATCGCTGGCCGCGCAAGCAGATGTTCTATTGCGAACAAGCGGCGCCGGTTGGCGGTGCAACGCCGGTGGTGGACTGCCGTCTGATGTACGAAAAACTGCCGGCAGATTTGCGTGACAAGTTCGAGTCCAAGGGCTTGCTGTATGTGCGCACTTTCACCGACAAGCTCGATGTGTCGTGGCAGCACTTCTTCAAGACCGAAGACCGCGCCGAGGTGGAAGCACGTTGCCGCGCCGGGGGGATCGAATGGCGCTGGCTCGACAATAACGAACTGCAAACCCGCACACCGGGGCCGGCGATCATTCGTCACCCGATCACCGGCGCCAAGTCGTTCTTCAACCAGGTGCAACTGCACCACATCTACTGGCTGGAGCCGGATGTGCGTGAAGACCTGTTGTCGATGTTCGGCCCCGAGCGCATGCCGCGCCACGTGTATTACGGCGACGGCACACCGATCGAAGATGAGGTGATGCAACGCATTGGCGATCTGTATGAAGAGTGCGCCGTGCGCTTCGACTGGCAAAAGGGTGACGCCATTCTGCTCGACAACATGCTGGTGGCGCATGCCCGTGACCCTTTCGAGGGGCCGCGCAAGATTGTCGTGGCGATGGGTGACATGTACGACCACGGCGATCTGCAAAACAGCCGTGGCGAGGCGGTTCGCCAACACGTGGTGAACACCGAGGAGAGCGGGGCATGAACGAAATGATGGATCAAGAGGACGTGGGACAAGCGTTGACCCCCGAGCAACAGATGGTCTGCGATCAATTGCCCAAAGCGGCGTGCTGGGCCGATGCCGCACGCTTTCTGCGCATCGACATCGGTGGCGTGTTGGCGCCACAGCGTCTGCAGGCAGCGTTTGACAGCCTGCTGGTGCGTCAGCCGATGATGCTGGCGCGACTGGCCAAGGCCCCGGGTTTTCACGGTTTGCGGCAATTCACCGGCGTCGGCGAACGTTTTCCGCTCACCGTACAGACATCACCCGCCAGCGAGGCCGACATTCAAGCGCAAGTGACCGAGTGGGCTCAGCGCGCATTTGTGCCCGGTGAGTCGGCAGCCCTGCAAGCGGTGCTGTATGCGCTGCCGGAACAGCGTTGGACGCTGGTGCTGGGCGCGGCGCGTTGCAGTCTCGATGACCGCGCGCTGGGCTTGATCTATGAGCAATTACTGCTGGCCTATGAACACGGCGAGCTGCCGGAAGACGAGGAGGCGGGTGAGTTCTCGCAGTATCTGGAATGGCGCAGCGAGGTGATTCTCGATGAGGACGCCGCCACCGCTCGCACCTATTGGCAGGAACACCTCAAGGGAGTCAATGCAACGTTGTCGACACCTTGGCTGGCCGCGCGTCGAGCCGATGCTGTGGCCAGTGAAGCGGCAACGTTGCACACGTCGCTGGATGCCGCGCTGGTGACCGGTCTGCAAAACCTTGCGCAATCCCTAGAACAACCGTTGGCGCTGCTGATGCAGAGCGCCTGGGCGCTGTTGCTGGCGCGTTTGAGCGGTCGCGACGAAGTATTGCTGGGCTGGCGTCACGATGGTCGTGAAGATTACCCATATTTCGCTAGCGCGGTCGGCGTCTTTGAAAAAACCTTGCCGCTGAATCTGTCGGTCAACACTGAACAATCGTTCGCTCAGTGGCTGCCGAGTCTGGCAGCACATCTGGAAGAACATCGGACCTGGCAGGAATACTGGGCGCCGGAACTGCAACCGGCGGCGGCACGTCCGGCCTATGGATTTGCCGTACAGCATCTGTCACCAGCGCAGTCGGTAGCGGCGCTGCAATGGTCGGCTCAAGGCGTGGAGACCGGACGCGGTGACGTATTCGAGTTGCTGATGCAACTGCAGCAGACAGCTGAGGGCGATGTTCGAGGTCTGGCGCTGGAGTACGCCGTGCAGCGTTACAGCGCGGCTTCGATGCAGGTTTTGCTCGAACAATACCGCACGCTGCTGGGCAATCTTCTGGGCGATGCCGACGTGCCGCTGGGGCAGGTCAGCCTGCTGAGCGAGGCTGAGCGTCAGCGTGCCCTGGCGTTCAATCCAGCCGCTCAGGCATGCGCCGATACACGTTTGTTGCCGCAGCGTATTGCCGCGTGGGCGCATTCCACTCCCGAGGCGCTGGCACTGACCGATGAAGCCGCCAGCCTGACGTATGCGCAGTTGCAGGCACAGGTCGAGCGACTGGCGGCGGCCCTGCATGCCGAGGGCGTGAGCAGTGGTTCGGTGGTCGCACTGGCGTTGCCGCGTTCGGCAGCGCTGGTGGTGGCGATGCTCGCGATCTGGCGTGTCGGCGCAGCGTATTTGCCGCTGGATCGGCAATGGCCGCTGGTGCGTCAGCAGTTGATGCTGGAACAGGCCGGCGCTGAATGGCTGTTGGCCGAGCCGGCACAATTGAGCGAATGGCCTGCCAGTGCAATCAACGTGCGCACGCTCGAGCAGCTGCTGGAAAACGCCGCCGCAGCGGCACCTGAACGTGAAACTCAAGGTGCTGATCTGGCTTATGTGCTGTTCACTTCCGGTTCGACCGGCGTGCCGAAAGGCGTGTTGATCGAGCATCGGCAATTGTTCAATTACACCGCCAGCGTCAGCACGGCGCTGGGTCTGAATGCGCTGCGCCACTTCGGTTTCAGTTCGACCGTGGCGGCGGATCTGGGCAACACCGCGCTGTTCGGCGCCTTGTTCAACGGCGCCGCGTTGCATGTGGCGAGCGACGAGCAGATGCAGGACGCGCGATTGTTCGCCGAGTACCTGCAACGTCATGCCATCGATTGCCTGAAGATCGTCCCGTCGCACCTCGCCGCGTTGCTCGACAGCGACACCGCGTGCCTGCCGCAAACGCTGGTGCTGGGTGGCGAAGCGATTGCCGCGCCGCTGCTGCAACGCATCGCTCAGGTGCGCGGTGATTGTCAGGTGTTCAACCACTATGGCCCGACCGAAACCACGGTCGGCGTGCTGGTGCACAAAATTGTGCCCGGGCAGGATGCCGGGCGGCTCGGCCAGGTGCTGGACAACAATAACGTCTACGTGCTCGACACTCACCACCAATTGGCACCGGTAGGCGCGCTGGGCGAGCTGTACGTGGGCGGTGCGCAGTTGTTTCGCGGGTACGTCAACGTCGAGCCCGAAGACGGTCTGCTGATCGACAATCCGTTCATCGAGGATCAGCGCTTGTACCGCACAGGTGATCTGGCGCGCTATCTCGCCGAGGGTGGAATCGTCCTGCACGGTCGCCGCGATCATCAGATCAAGGTACGGGGTTTCCGCATCGAGCTCAGTGAAGTCGAAGCGCAGCTGCTGCGTGATCCGGCAGTGGCCGAAGCGCTGGTCATCGCTGGCGACAGCGCCGAACAGGGTTTGCAGGCATTTGTGGTCGCACGTCACGGACTGTCGGCCGATGGCCTGCGCGAGCAACTGGCGCAGCAATTGCCGGCGGTGATGGTGCCACAGCAGATTCGTTTGCTCGAACGGCTGCCACGTCTGGCCAACGGCAAAATCGACCGCAAGGCCCTGCAGCAACTGGCCAGCCAAGGCATCGAGGAAGATTACCTGGCACCGCGCGATGCGCTGGAACAATTGTTGGCCGGGCGCATGGCGCAGTTGCTCGGGCAGGAGCGGCTGGGCGTCGAACGCGACTTTTTCGCCGCCGGTGGGCATTCGTTGCTGGTGATCAAACTGGTGGCAGGCATCCGCAAGCTGCTGCAGTGCGAGATCCATCCGGGCGTGGTCTTCGACCATCCGACCGTAGCGGGTCTGGCACATGCACTGCGTAGCCAGGAAGCAACGCCTGGGCAATTGGACAAACTGGCCCAGGCGCGGGTGCGGCTGGAATCGATGAGCCCGGAAGAGAAAGCGTTGCTGACCGAAAAGGCTCGTCAGTTACAAGCCGCCAAGGTGGCCCAGGACGTCTGATAGCTCATCGATAAACAAACCGCCGCCTGACCGCGGCGGTTTTTTTTAATTTATTTCACAAATGATAAACAAACGCATTCCGGTTTTATCGGTCTGTACCGTCTTACTAACGTAAGCGCGTGAAGCAACTCGCAAAAAGGGCTTTGCCGTTGGCTGGGACCACGCGGCGACACACGGATTTTTCATGCATTCCCATCACCGGCCCGCGCCTGGCGCGTGCGACTGCTGCCCGGGGAGGGGCCAGTCGATCGATTCACATGAGTGAACGATTGCGCGGCGGGTGTGCATTTTCAAGGGCGCCTGGCGGCCCGCTGGCTTTTCCACTTCGACCAATAATAGAGAGCACAATGTCCGCAATTCACGAATTGAAACCCCTGTTCAAGGCCTTGGTGATGTCCCGAACGTTGCGCTCGCGCTCCGTGATGGCGGGATTGAGCATGGCGTGCCTGTTGCCGCTCAGCGCTCAGGTGCACGCCGAGGACAAGTCTTTCAACATCGCGGCTCAATCGCTGCCCCAGGCTCTGCAAGCGTTCGGCGAGCAGAGCAACATGCAGGTCATCTACAACGCCGATGACATGGCTGGCCTGAAAAGCTTTGCGGTCAAAGGCTCCATGACGCCTCAGGCGGCGATCGGCGAATTGCTGCGTGGCACCGATGTGCGTTTCACCGTGGAAGGCAACACCCTCATGCTGGTGCGCAGTGGCACCACCAAAGGCATGGAGCTGGGTGCCACCACCATCAACGCCGCCGCAATGGGCGCCACCACCGAAGGCACCAACTCCTACACCACCGGCGCGGTGACGATTGGCAAGGGCCAGCAGAAACTCAAGGATATCCCGCAGTCGGTCAGCGTCCTGACCCGCAAGCGCATGGATGACCAGAACGTCACCAACCTGACACAAGCCGTTGAAGCCACCACCGGTCTGACGGCGCTGAAATCGCCTGGCCCGGGTATTTTCATCTACTCCCGTGGTTTCGACATCGAAGCGATCCAGTACGACGGCGTGCCGATCCCGCGTAACGTTTATGCGCTAGGTAGCTACATCACCGAAAACATGGCGATCTACGACCGCATGGAAGTGATCCGTGGCGCGGCCGGCCTGTTGCAGGGTGCCAACAGTCCCGGCGGTGCGATCAACATGGTGCGCAAGCGCGGTCAGGCGACGCCGACTGTCACCCTGACCGGCAAGGCGGGTAGCTGGGATCGCTATGCCTCGCAGGCTGACGTTGGCGGCCCGTTGAACGATGCCGGTACCATTCGCGGCCGTGCGGTAGTCAACTACGAAAAAGATCACTCGTTCACCGACTACGCCTGGAACTGGGAACAGACCGTCTACGGCGCTCTGGACTTCGATCTGGACGAAGACACTGTGCTGGGTATCGGCTTCAGCAACAAGAAGAGCCACGGTCGTCCGTACCTGCTGGGTCTGCCGCGCTACGCTGACGCCAGCAACATCAATCTGCCGCGTTCGACTTACACCGGTGCCACCTGGAACCGTTCGATGAACGACCAGACTGCCGTTTACGCTGACCTTGAACACCACTTCAACGACAGTTGGAAAATAAAGGCATCGGCCATCGCCATGAACGAATCGAACGAGGCGACCTACCAGTTTATCGCTGGCGTGGTTCCGGTCGGTGGAAGCACCGGCCCGCGTTTTTCCGACTACGCGACGGACTTCGCCAACAAAAACCGTGCGTTCGACGTGTACGTCGATGGCCAGTTTGAGGGCTTCGGTTTCAAACAGGGTCTGACCGTGGGTGCCAACTACTCCAAGTTCACCAGCGATGACAAATACGCACGCCAGTTCACCCCGGGCGTGGACGTCTTCGACATTGATCACAACCGTCCGCAAAAATCATTCGACATGATCGCTGACGCGGCCAACCTGGCCGTGAGCACCTACGATGTTCGTCAGAAAGGCATATACGGCAGCTGGAAGGTCAACCTGACCGAGCCGTTGACCCTGATCCTGGGCGCGCGCACCAGTTGGTATGACTTCTCCTTTGACCAGGACAACTACTTCGCCCGCGAACTGCAGGAAGGTGGCGAGAAGAACTCGATCACCAGCACCGGTCGTGTGACCCCTTACGTCGGCATGGTGTATGCGCTGAACGAGCAATGGTCTGCTTACGGCAGCGTTGCCGAGGTGTTCATTCCGCAAACCCAGTTGACCAAGGAAAAGACTGCGCTCAAGCCTGTCGAAGGCACCAACTATGAGCTGGGTATCAAGGGCGAACTGATGGATGGCCGCTTCAATACCTCCCTGGCATTGTTCCGTTACATCCAGAAAAACCGCGCGGTCTCCGATCTTTCCACCGATATCGAAAGTCCGGAAGCCTGTGGCGGCTGGTACTGCTCGTTGGCGTCGGGCAAGGTCCGCAGTCAGGGTCTGGAAGCGGAAATTGCCGGTGAACTGTTCGATGGCATGCAGATCTCCAGCGGCTACACCTATAACACCACCAAGTTCCTCGAAGATGCCGAGCTGAAAGGCAAGCGCTTTGCCACCGGCACACCCATGCACATGTTCCGCCTGTGGGGTGATTACACTCTGCCGGGTGACTTCAACAAAGTCAGCGTTGGTGCCGGTGTAAACGCCCAGAGCAGCACGCTCAGCTTCGACCGCAGCTTCGATCTGCCGGGCTTCGCCATCTGGGGTTCGCGCGTTGCCTACCAGGCCACCGACGAGGTCAACCTGGCGGTCAACCTGAACAACATGTTCGACAAGCGTTACATCGTTCCGGCCTTCGCCCAGATCAACAGCAACAGCTACTACGGCGACCCGCGCAACGTGATGTTCAGCGTGACGTACAAACCGCAGTTCTGATTCTCCGGCAATGAAAAACCCGGCTTGCATTGGCAGGCCGGGTTTTTTATTGCCCAGAATTTGTTGCTCCCAGGGTTCGGACTAAAGTCGTTGTTCCACTTTGTAACCGTCGAACTCAAGTTCAATGATTGCTTTTTTACCTTGTTTGGTAATGCAGGCGATTCTTAGCGGTTCTTTGATAGTTAGGGGGCTGAATAAATATTGTTCGTCGTAAAGATGGAGGTCGGCAATGATCGTGACGGTGTCGCCAACCTCAAAATTAACGGGATCGATTTTTGTGAAGATTTCAGTGTGGTTGAGAATCTTCGAGCTGGCGGATCCACCGTAAGTGCATTCAAATTCGAAGGTTGCCAATGCGGGAGTGGCTTGCCTCACAGCGAGACCGTGATATCTGGATTCTTTCTGCGTTCCTGTATCCAGATGTCTTTTTATTAGAATGGGAGCCCCGTTCTCTATATCCGTATTTGAGGACTGTTGTATTTTTGCAACGACGTTGCTGTACTTTTCTTCATGAGTACTTTTTATTTTTCTCATGGCGGCAACGTCGTAGATGCTCGTGTCATTAGTGACGACATGATGCTCGTAACACATCAGAAGCAAGTTCTGAAACGTCCGTCGCTGTGCGTTTGATCCATTTACGTTGAAACGCTGACCGCCTTCCTCTGCGGCTTCTATATGGCAAAGTTGACCGATGAAATCCCCGTTGGCGGCCATTATTCTCTTCTCGCACTCAGGGAAGGCACATTCGTTTCCGGATTTCAAATACAGTTCGCGCAGAACGCTACCCAAAGGTTGTAATCGTTTAACTTTCTCGGTCATAAAATAGTCTTGAGGTTGGATCGCCGTCACACGTAGTGCGTACGTCAGAGGAGAGGTATTTTTCTAGCGTAGCAAGGGCCTGAGGAGCTGCAAACCCTATCTTTGAGGTATTGGCTTTTAAAAAAGGAAACCCCGCCAATCCAGGATTGCCGGGGTTTTCGGTTTGCACAGAGGCTCAGCGAGCCTGGCTACTGTTCAGGAATGTTTTGATCAGGGAATCGAGCAATTCATCCTGGAAGATCATGCTGCGGTGTTCCAGTGGCACCAGGTGCGAGCAGTTCAGCTCGCCGGACTGGCTGTAGCGCTGGATCAAAGCCTGGCTGAACGCCAGTTCTTCTGCGGTTTTTTCCGGCACGGCCCACCAGCAGCTCGGTTTGACCCGCAGCGGTTTGTAGGTGAAGGTCTCGAACGCTTCTACCAGTCGGTCATGCACCGAGAACGCCTGGGCGTTCATGACTTCACTCTTGATGCTCTGCACGATGGCCAACACATCGCCCTGACCCGGCTCGATCTGACCGGCGGCCCAGTCGTAAAAATCTTTGACCGTGCCCTGCGGTGATGCTTGCAGGTAGGCGGCGGTTCGTAGCGCCAGGGTCGGGAACAGCAGGTTGAAGTAATGCACGGCGTCGAGCACTTCCTCAGTTGTGCCGCTGAGTGCTTCCTCATCGACCCGCTGGAAGCGCGGCATGTCGGCCGGAAAGGCCACCGCTGGAATGGTACCGTCGACCAGCCCCAGAAACGCCACTTCATGGCCCTGACTTTCCAGCGTGGCGGCGATGTCCATTGCCAGTGCACCGCCCAACGACCAGCCCATCAGATGGTAAGGCCCTTGTGGCTGAGTGCTGACGATTTCTCGGCTGTACGCGGCGATCATTTGCGCCCAGGTCTGTTCGTCGTTGTGCTGCTCCGAAAAGCCACGATGCATCACGCCGTAGACTTTGTTGCCTGCGTTCAGACGTTTGGCCAGCGGCTGATAACAGAACACGAAGCCACCGCTTGGGTGCAGGCAGAACAGGGCCGGCGCATCGGCAGGTGCGCTGTTGAGTTCGACCACGCATTGCGCGCTTTCGAAGTGCTGGCGGGCGATGAACGCCGACAGCTCGGCAATGGTCGGATTGGCCAGGAGCGCTTGCAGGCGCACCTCGATGTTCAGCTGAGCCTTGAGCTGGCCGATCAGCTGGATCGCCAGGATCGAATGCCCGCCGAGTTCGAAGAAGTTGTCGGTAACCCCCACGCGTTCAATGTTCAGCGACTGTTGCCAGAGTGCGACGAGGGCCTGCTCCAGCGGATTGGCCGGCGCCACGTAGGTGCGTTGCCAGAGGCTGGCGTCCGGCTCGGGCAGGGCTTTGCGGTCGAGTTTGCCATTGGCGTTGAGCGGGAAACGTTCGAGGAACAGTAAGTGGCTGGGCACCATGTAGTCGGGCAGTTGCGCGCGCAATGCAGAGATCAACCGGTCACGCAGATCCGCCGAGTCATCGGCGATGACATAGGCCACCAGTTGCAAGCCGCCAGGGCCTTCGTGGGTCAGCACGGCGCAATCCTGAACTTCAGGCTGATCGAGCAGACGGGCCTCGATTTCGCCGAGTTCAATGCGGAAACCGCGAATTTTTACCTGATGATCAATGCGTCCGACGTACTCGATGCTGCCGTCGTTGCAGTACTTCGCCAGATCACCGGTGCGGTACAGACGCCCGCCAGGAACGCTGTCGAACGGGTCGGGAATGAACCGCGTGGAGGTCAGGTCGGTGCGGTTGAGGTAACCGCGAGCGAGTCCGGCACGACCGATGTACAGCTCGCCGGTGCAACCTTTGGCGACCGGTTCGAGTGCTTCATCGAGCAAGTACCAGGACAGATCGGTGATCGGCACGCCGATCGGGCTGGCCGATTCGGTATTGAGGTCGGCCATCGACAATGGACGATAGGTCACGTGTACGGTGGTTTCGGTAATGCCGTACATGTTGACCAGTTGCGGTGCATGATCGCCAAAGCGTTCGAACCACGGGCGCAGGCTTTTCACTTCGATCGCTTCGCCGCCGAAAATCACGTAACGCAGCTGTTGCGTCAGCGTCTGGTCGGCGGAGCAGGCGACTTTCATCAACTGTTTGAACGCCGACGGCGTCTGGTTCAGCACGCTGACTTTTTCTTCGCAGAGCAGGGTGTACACGTCTTGTGGCGAACGGCTGACCGCGTGCGGCACGATCACCAGACGTCCTCCATACAGCAACGCACCGAAGATCTCCCACACCGAGAAATCGAATGCGTAGGAATGGAACAGGCTCCAGACATCGTGCTGATCGAAGCCGAACCAGCCTTCGGTGGCTTTGAACAAACGCACCACGTTGTGATGCGGCAGCAGCGCGCCCTTGGGTTTGCCGGTCGAGCCGGAGGTGTAGATCACGTACGCCAGGTTGTCCGGCTGCATGGCAACGTTTGGATTGTGTTCGGGGTGATCGGCCAGGGCCGCTTCATCATCGAGCAGCACGCAGCGCACGTGGGGCGGCAGTGGCAATTGTTCGCGCAGGTGTGCCTGAGTCAGGACCCAGTCGATGCGGCTGTCTTCGATCATGTAGGCAAGACGGTCGGCCGGGTAGGCCGGGTCCAGCGGCACGTAGGCACCGCCCGCCTTGAGAATCGCCAACAGGCCGATAAGCATCTGTGGTGAACGTTCGGCAGCGATACCCACCAGCACATCCGCGCCGACGCCGTGGGCGATCAACTGATGTGCCAGCCGGTTAGCCTGGCGATTGAGTTCGGCGTAACTGACCTGCTGCTCGCCGAAGGTCAGCGCGATGGCATCACCGGCCCGTGCCACTTGTGCTTCGATCAACTGGTGCAGGCACAACGACGGATTGATTCGGGTCTGTTGCGGGTTCCATTCGGCGAGAGTCTGCTGCTGTTCCTGCGCGTCAAGCAGTTGCAGCTCGTTCAGTTGCAGGCCAGGGGCCTGGAGCAATTGTTGCAGCAGGTTTTGCCAGTGACGACCCATGCGCTCGACGGTCGCCGGGGTGTACAGGTCGCGGCTGTATTCGAAGGTCGCGACAAGGCTTTGCGGGCTGAAATCAACGTCCAGCGACAAATCGAATTTCGCCTGGCTTTCACCGGCATCGAGAAATTGCAGGTGCAACCCGCCCCATTCCACTGCGGCCGGTTCGGCACCGCCGGTGCGCCAGTTGAGCAGCACTTGAAACAGCGGATTGAGCGATGCGGCGCTGCCGCGTTGCAACTGATCGAAGAGCAACTCCAGCGGGTAATCGGCATGCTCCAGCGTCGCCAGCGAGTGGGCGCGCAAGCTTTGCAGAAAGTCGCGCACCGGTTGTTGGCCATCAAGGTTTGCCTTGTACACCTGGCTACTGACGAAGAAACCTACCAGTTCCTGACTGTCGCTGCGATTGCGGCTGGCGTTGGGCACGCCCACGGTGAACTCGCGTTGCTGGCTGTAGCGGCTCAACAGCAGTTGCCAGGCGCCCATGACCACCACAAACGGGGTCAGCCCCTCGCGCTGGCAGAAGCTGTTCAGGGCTTGCACATCCCTCGACGCAAGGCTGAAGGAATGCCGGCCGGCGAGATGTTGCTGTCCTTCGCTGCGTGCGTGATCGGTTGGCAACTCCAGCACTGGCAGATCGCGACCCAGATACTGGCGCCAGTAATGATCGGCGCGTTTGCAGGCCACGCTGTCGAGATATTCGCCGCGTTGCCATTGTGCGTAGTCACTGTATTGGATCGGCAACTCGCTCAGCGTCGGGCTGATGCCGGCGCTGGCTTGCGCATAGGCGCGGGCCAGGTCCTGCATGAGGATAGCGTTCGACCAGGCATCGGAAACGATGTGGTGCATGTTCAGCAGCAACACATGTGTGCGTTCACCGGTCTTGATCAGAGTGGTGCGAATCAGCGGTGCGCGGCTCAGGTCGAACGGCTGCAAGGCCTGGGTCTGAACGCGTTGTTGCAGGTGCATCTCGCGCGTTTCTGCGTCGAGGCTGACGAGGTCCTGGCGCTTGAGATTCAGGCGCGTCGAGCGCTCGACCACTTGCACCGGGACGCCGTCGATTTCACGAAACGCACTGCGCAGAATGTCGTGGCGGTCGATCACCGCATTGAGCGCGTTTTCCAGCGCCTGCGGATCCAGGTCGCCGTCCAGGCGCAAGGCACGGGGCAGGTTATAGGCGGCATTCGCCGGCGCTTGTTGCTGCACCAGCCACAGACGTTGCTGGGCATACGACAACGGTGCCTGATCCAGACGGCTGCGCAGCGCAGTGGGCTGATCCGCATCCGTCGCGTCGGCATCGGCCAGCAGCAAGGCCAGCAGGTCATCATCAAGAAGTTCGTTCATGGTTTTCTCTAAACATTCGACAAGGGCAGGTGCGGCTCAGCAAGCCGCTGCCGGGACTTTTTCGCTGATGACCTGGCCGCCTTGCATGCGCACCAGTTGGTCGGCGACGTCGAAATAACGGTCGTCGTGGGAAATCACGATGATGGTCTTGCCCAGGTATTTGAGTTCCGGTAACAGCTCGGTGTAGAAAATTCGCCGGAACACCGGGTCCTGGTCGGCCGCCCATTCGTCGAACACCAGCACCGGACGCTCTTCCAGCCAAGCGTTCAGCAGCGCCAAACGCTTGCGTTGACCGGTGGACAAGTCAGTGGTGCTGAACGCGCCGTCACGGATGCTGACCTTGTGCGAGATTTCCAGGCGCTCGAGGTAACGGTTGGCGTCTTCAGGCACTTGTTGGTCGCCCTGCACCAGCTCGTCGAACAGGTAGTAGTCGGCAAAAATCGTCGTGAACAACTGACGATAGTCGTCACGATTTTCGGCGACGACCGGAGCACCGTTGAGGATGATTTCCCCGCCCTTGGGCGCATACAACCCCAGCAGCAATTTGATCAGCGTGGTCTTGCCGCCGCCGTTTTCGCCAACGATGAAAACGATTTCGCCCTGGCTGATCGACAGGTTGACCGGGCCCAGGGTGAACGGTTTGTTGTTGTCGACTGCCGGGAACGCGTAATGCACGTCGCGCAATTCCAGGTGCTCGACCACAGGCTTGGCCATCGCGGTGTCGCTGAGCAGCAGATGCGGCTCGGGCGAAGAAAATTGTTCAGCCAGGTCAGCGATACGCTTGAAGGCGATATTGGCGCGGCTGACCACCGGCAGGGTGGTGACCAGATATTCCAGCGGACCCTTCATGTACAGCAGCACCAGGACGAAACCACTGAGCACGGCTTTATCGGTGCCCAGCCAGAAAGATTGCAGGGCGAGGGCCAGGCCGATTACCACAAAGAACAGCATCGAACCGAAGGTCTTGGCCACCACGAACGTGTTGATCGAACGGATGTGCGTGTTGCAGATGTAATCCGCCGTGCCTTCGATGCGCTGGCTGAACATGCGCTGGCGACGCGGGCGATGGATGCGCAGTTCCTTGGCGCCGGCCGCGATGGCGCTGTAGTGCTTTTGCAATTCGTCTTCGGCTTCACGAGCGGCTTCAAAGCCCTTGATGCCCTTGGCCCTGGCGACATACTGCACGACGGTGCCGATAATGATCGCGACCAGCAACAGGGCGAACATCGGCACCGACAGGTAAGCCAGATAGCCCAGGCAGCCAAGGGTCACGGTGAAGGCAATCGCCAGTGGCGCGAAAGAAAACGCAAAATCGCTGACGGTGTCGACGTCGTGGGTCAACACCGGAATCAAGCGATGGCTACGGAAGCGTTCGATCTGTTCAATGGGCGCCAGCAGGACCTTTTCGCCGAGGGATTTGCGCAGGCCGGCGATGATGTGTTGGCCGACATGGTTAGTGCCGATGTCGGACAGAATCGAGCTCAGCAACGCCAGCGCGCAGAGGCCGGCAAAACTGGCGAGCACACTGAGCGAAGGGCTGCCATTGGCATTCAGGGCATCGTTGATCGTGGCCAGCAACGCCGTGACGCTGAGGCCGCCGACCATGCCGAGCATGATCGACAACATCACCACCAGCCGATAGGGCTTGAGCAGACTGAGAACTTCGCTGATGGCGCCACGGGATTTAGTGGTCATGGGGTATTCCGCTGTTGGAGGCCGCTTGCGGCGATGATTCGAAAGAGACGCAAGGCGCCGGCGGGCAGGCCGGCGCCAGGTGGATCAGAGGTCGCGGGCTACGCGAAAGCCCAGCCAGTCGCCGCGCACCTTGGGATACACCGCGTTGCGATTGCCGGAACGTGAGAACACCGGCGCTTCGCCCCAGTCGTTGCCGCGAATGCGCTGGATCTTGCAGTCGCCGGCTTGCCAGGCGCTGCCATCGCCGGGTGCGCCGACGTAGTTTTCGTTGTAGCAATCGGCCGTCCACTCATACACGTTGCCGTGCATGTCGTAGACGCCAAAGGCGTTGGCCGGAAAGCTGCCGGCCGGCGCGGTAAAGTTGTAGCCGTCAGCGGCACCATAGGTGTTGGCGTGTTTGGCGATGCTGTATTCCTTGCCCTCATCGAACGGGAAAGGGAAGGGCCCGCTGCTGCCGGCGCGCGCGGCGTATTCGCGCAGCGACTCACTGACCAGGCGGTATTGTTTGCCGGTCTTCTTCGACAGCCAGGCGACATACGCATTGACCTCGGCGAAGTCCATGCACACGGCTGGATGTTTATCGGTGTACTGCTTGCGTGGATCGCTGCCCTGGTAATCGGGAATGCCGGCCTTGCACGTGCGGCCCGGGCGATCGTCGCCATCGGGCATTTGATAGCCGGTGTCCTTCAGGTAGGCGTCCCATTGGCCCCTCAACACCTGGAAGCGGCTGATTGCCAGCGGTTTGGCAAAGGTCACCGGGTGCATCGGACCTTCATCCGGCTCGCGGCCAACTTCGTCATCCGGGGTGCCCATGGTGAAGGTACCAGTGGGCAGCACGACCATTTCCGGGCAGTCCTTGCAATCCTTGAATACTTTGCCCGGCTTGAGCGGTTCAACCGCTTGCGCAGTGCCCGGTAACACGCTGGCGAGCAAGGCCGCCAGGCCCAGCGCAGGAAGTGATTTCAGGGAAAAATTACGCAGCTCACTGTTCATCATTTCTCTCGATAACAGGTGGAAAGAGGTTCGCGGTGCTTACAACTGGGTAACGAGCACGGCCATGAAACGGTCGATTTCCTGTTCGTTGTTGAGCAGGCCCGGGGCGCTACGGATCACCGGCCCGACGTCGCGTTCGACGGCATCGGCGATCACCCGGTTTTGCATGAGGTAGGCGGCGATCTTGTCGCAGTCCCTGCCCTTGACCCGGAAGAAGGTAAAACCGGCGGACAGTTCCGGGCTCAGTGGCGTGACCAGTTCGATCTGCGGGTGTTCCTGAAGGCGTTTTTTCAGGTAGCTGTTCAAGCCGTGGATGCGCGCCTGAACGTCGGCCTTGCCCAGTTGCAGGTGCAATTTGAACGCTTCAGTCAGGGCCCAGCGGTACTCGAAAGAGTGGTAGCCGCCGGGCGTCATGGTGGTGGAAAACGCCGTTGCTTCAGAGAAGGTCGGCGTGATCGGCGTGACGTATTTGACCTCGCTGCTACGGCTGCAAACGATGCCGGTGCCACGTGGGCCGAACATCCATTTGTGTGTGCCGGCAATAAAGAAGTCGCAGTTCATCGCCGGGAAGCTCAGGTCGTCGACACCAAACCCATGCACGCCATCGACCACATAAATGATGCGGTTGTCGTCGCTGCGACCGCGGTTGTGCTTGTCGACCAGCGCGCCGATGTCGGCAATCGGCAGTTTCATGCCGCTGCCCGAATGCACCCAGCACATGCCCAGTACGCGGGTTTCAGGGCGGATGTTGCTGTCGATGGCGGCGAGGATTTCAGCTTTGGTCGCGGTCTGTGGGTCCTTGAATAAGCGAATTTTGCGCACCTTGGTCCCCTCGCGCTGGGTGCGCAGGGCAAGAATGTTGTGGGTCGCGTAATGCTCGTGATACGTGGTGAGGACTTCCTGATTCGCGCGCACATGGGCGCCGCCGTAAATCATCGTCAGGCCTTCGGTGGTGCTGCCGGTAAGGGCGATCTGTTTGGCATCGGCCTGCAGATAGCGACCGGCCCAGACGCGCACTTCTTCCTCACGTTGTTCAATGACGCCCAAGTCCCAATCCATCGCCAGCCCCGGATTCTTGTCGAGGGCCGCGCGGTGCCTCTCGATGGCCTCGCGCACCGGCTTCGGGTGCGAAGTGATCAGGAAGTTGGAGAAGTGCAGGCAGTCCGGATCCTGATCGAACAATTGGCGCAGTTGCGTCCATTTGTCGCCAGAGGCCGTTGGCGCTGCCGCGGTGGCTGGGGTGGCGGCGTAGGTCAGCCCGGAGGTCAGCGGCAGGCCGGCGGCGAGAATTCCGGCCTGTTTGAGAAACGTACGACGATCACTCATGGCTTGCTCTTGTCCTGCTGTGAAATCAGTGCGGGGCGGGCGGCTTTCTGCACCTGATCCCAGACGCGCAGGAAGTTGCCGCCCCAGAGTTTGGCGATGTCGGCTTCGGAGTAGCCGCGCGAGATCAGTTCGGCGGTGACGTTGCGAATGTCGCCGACGTTTTCCCAGCCTTTAACGCCGCCGCCTTCGTTGAAGTCGGAGCTGATACCGACATGGTCGATGCCGATCTTGCGCACGGTGTAGTCGATGGCGTCGCCGTAATCCTTGAGCGTGGCCTTGGGCTCTTCGTCGAGGATCGCGTAGAGGCGGCTGGCGTACTGGCCGAACTTGGCCTCGGGCCAGGCGGCGATGATCGGGTCGCCTGGCATCAGCGCCACGGCAAGATTGGGCAGTGGAGGCAGGTCGAAGCCCTTGCGCAACTCATTGAGCTTGTCCTGTGTGGTCTGGGTCAACGGTCGCAGGTATTGCGAGAAGCCGACAACCTGAACCACACCACCACTGTTCTTGATCAGTTGCAGCTCTTTGTCACTGAGGTTGCGCGGGATATCGACCATCGCACGGGGGGCGGAATGGGACGCTACCATCGGCGTGCGGCTCAATTGCGCGACTTGCTCCAGAGCCTTGGTCGACATTTGTGAAACGTCGATGATCACCCCCAGATCATTGAGGCGCTTTACCGCTTGTTTGCCGAGTTCTGAAAGACCGTCGAGCGCGTCCGGCGAATCATTGAAGAACGGCAATGGGCGCGACGAATCGGCCCAGTCGTTGTTGCCGATGTAGCTGAAGCCAAACATGCGCATGCCGCGCGCTGTCCACAGGTCCAGCAGGTTCAGGTCATGGCCCAGTGGATAGGCGTTGAGCATGCTGATGAAAATGGCGAACTTGCCTTCACCGTGCAGACGGCGGAAGTCGTCCGGGGTGTAGGCGATGCCCACTTGATTGGGGAAGTCGCGGACCATGCCGGAGATGATTTTGTAGCGGATTTCCTGCTGATTACGCGCCTCGTCAACGAAACCGGCGGTGGGCTTGTGCGGCGCGTTGGCGCCGTTCCACAGTTCTGGCCAGCCGAAAATCGTCAGTGCAGCGCCGGACAGTTGGCCGCGATTGGCCTTGATCAGGTCGAATTGCCCGGCACCGTCCTTGTCGGCTTCATTGCCCTGGGTACCGAAATCCTGCAGCACGGTGATGTGGCTGTCGAAAGAGAGCATCCGCTCATGCAGCTCGCGCGCCTGTTCCATGACTTTGACCGGATAACCGGGGTTGTCCCTGAACCAGTAATCCCAGGCTGCGAAGCCTGCGCCGGCGCTGATCGCCAAGGCCAGCGGCAGGCCAATCAAAAGAGCCTTTTTCGAACGTGGTTTTGTCATTGCCATCTCAGTCAGGTTCGCCGTCGAGGTGCTGGCGCAGAGGCCATTGCTATCTGGAAAGAACGAGTGATTGGCCGTGGAATTTAGGTTGCCGGGCTAAAAGATCGCCGCCTTCGACGGCACATGCCGGGGCATCTATTGCATGCAGGAGTCGGCGAAGGCGGCGATCTTTGCAAAGCCACATAAATTTACCCACCCAGCAAACGTTCTAGCTTGGATAAAGCCTGCTTCATGGCTGACACAGGTAGGGCAATGAAGATTTCTCGACGATGGTTCATGGCAGGCCTGGCGCTGACTGGCGCTGCTGTGCCTGCGGCTTATTTTGGGCATCGTGAATGGACGAAGCCGGACCCGACGATCACCCCCGGCGAAGCGTCGTTTGACGTCGCCGACGTCGCCGGACAACGTCTGGCAAACAAATTGCGCGGTGTCTGGGATATCCGTTTTGAAGGTCGTGACGCCGGTCTGGATGGACTGCCGGCGAGCGGTCTGCAGGTGTTTCTCGACATCGGCCAGAAGGGCCGTGGGGTCTGTGGTTTTCTCGATACGCCGCAACGATTGCGCTCCGGTGAAACACCGCGTTACCGAATTGTCGGCGACCTCGCCGCAGCCAATGCGGCGAAACTGAGCTGGCGCCTGATCGGTGCCAAGGGGCAGATCGACTATGAGCTGGAAATGGTCCTCGATGAGGTCTGGGCCGATTTTGGCAATGCCGGCAGCGGCACGCTGAGCGGACGCGCTTTGCGTCTCGACCGGCCCTTGGCGCTGTTGGCTCAGGACAACCGGTTTATCGCGGTCAAACGGATGTTTCCGGAAGCGCGACAGACCACGCCGCTGCACCCGACGTTGCTGGCCTGGCTGATTGCGCCCGAGCATCGGCTGTTTCACCAGGTCTGGCATGCTACCCGTGACAAGTGGCACACCCTTGATGAAGACAAGCGCAATGCCTTGCGCGGCATCGGCTGGCAACCCGGCCCACGCGACAAGGAGCGTGATGCCCGGGGTGACCGCAAGGACCGCAACGGTTCCGGTGTCGACTTCTTCTTCATGCACCGCCACATGCTCGGTACGGCGCGCTCGATGCAGGACCTGCCGTCGTGGCAATACTTTCCGCTGCCGCAGCCGGAATTGATCCGCGATCGTGTCGGTTTCGCCAATTACTTCGACAACCACGACGGAACGGCGCTGCCGCCAACCTGGCTGGCCGATGGTGATGGCGAGTACAGCCAGTGGGTCAGCGACATCAAGACCGCAGAAACCTACGAAAGCAACTTCCAGGTGTGGGAGTCGCAGTACCGCGATCCAGCCTATCTGGCCAAACTGACTCTGGGCCAGTTCGGTTCTGAAGTGGAGCTGGGCCTGCACGACTGGTTGCACATGCGCTGGGCCTCGGTGCCGCGTGATCCGTCCAACGGCCAGCCGGTGCCGTTTGCCCGCGACCCGGCGGATTTCGCTGCGCGTTGGTACGCGGCGGAAAACGACTTTCTCGGTGATCCGTTTTCATCCCACGTCAATCCGGTGTTCTGGCATTTTCACGGCTGGATCGATGACCGCATCGAAGACTGGTTTCGCGCGCACGAGCGTTTCCATCCGGGCGAAGTCACCCGCCAGGTGGTCAATGGCGTGCAATGGTTTGCACCAGGGCGCTGGAACGAGGTCGATGACCCCTGGCTGGGGCCGACTACTCACGGCTGCAGCACCACGCCGGGGTTGCAGGTGGGAAAGTCGGTGGAAATGGACCCGGAAACCATGAAGCTGGCGCTGCGCATCACCTTCATCAACGACGAGAAGAAACTCGCCGGGCTGTTTCGCCGCGTGCCGCAACGGCCATGGTATGCGCGCCATTTGAAAGCCAAAAAAACCCAGGCCTGAGTGGCGCATCAGCGTCTTTCGCGAGCACAGTTTGACCGCGTTCCTGCAGTTGAAATGCGGTTCCTGCAGGAGCGAGTCTGCTCGGGATGGCGGTGGGTCAGACGCTGAGATTTTGCATGTGCCGGCCTTATCGCGAGCAGGCTCACTCCTACAATTTGACCGTGGAATGCGATGCCCTGTGGGAGCTGGCTTGCCAGCGATGGTGCCGGCACATTCCGCATTGATGTCGCCTGACACCCGGCTATCGCTGGCAAGCCAGATCCAACAGTTTGACCGCGTTCCTGCAGTTGAAATGCGCGTCCCTGTAGGAGCGAGCCTGCTCGCGATGGCGTTGGGTCAGGCGCTGAGACTTTGCATGTGCCGGCCTCATCGCGAGCGGGCTCACTCCTACATTTTGACCGTGGAATGCGATGCCCTGTGGGAGCTGGCTTGCCAGCGATGGTGCCGGCACATTCCGCATTGATGTCGCCTGACACCCGGCTATCGCTGGCAAGCCAGCCCCCACAGTTTGACCACGTTCCTGCAGTTGAAATGCGCGTCCCTGTAGGAGCGAGCCTGCTCGCGATGACGGTGGGTCAGGCGCTGAGACTTTGCATGTGCCGGCCTCATCGCGAGCAGGCTCACTCCTACATTTTGACCGTGGAATGCGATGCCCTGTGGGAGCTGGCTTGCCAGCGATGGTGCCGGCACATTCCGCATTGATGTCGCCTGACACCCGGCTATCGCTGGCAAGCCAGCTCCCACAGTTTGACCACTTCCTGCAGTTCCCTGCAGGAGCGAGCCTGCTCGCGATGGCGGTTGGCGGGGCGGTTGTTTACAGAGTCTGCCACCCGCCACCCAAGGCTTTGTACAGGGCAATGCTTGCCTGCATCCGCGCCAGCCGCAGTTGAACATTCAGGTCCTGTGCGGCATACAGGGTGCGCTGTGTTTCCAGGACGGTCAGCAGGTCTTCGGCGCCGGCCTGGTAGCGGCTCTGGGAAATGTTGAAAGCGGTTTGTGCCTGGTTCAGTTCTTCGCTTTGCCACTGGCGTTGTTCGTCGAGGCCGCGAATGCTGTTCAGGGCTTTCTCGACATCGGCGAAGCCGTTGATGATCGCCCCGCGATAGGTTTCCAGCAGTTCTTCCTGGCGCGCCGTGGCCTTGTCGCGTTCGGCAGCCAGGCGGCCGTTGTTGAAGACTGGCGCCAGTAGCCCGGCAGTCAGGTTGTAGAATGGACTGCGCAGTAAATCATCGAACTGATTAGAGCCTGAGCCGAGTTGGGCGCTCAGGGTGACCTTGGGCAGCATCGCAGCACGCGCCACGGCCACATCGGCCTGAGCAGCAGCCAGTTGCGCTTCGGCGCGGGCGATGTCCGGGCGGCGGGTCAGCAGGTCGCTGGGTACGCCGGCAGCGATCTGCGGCCACTGCAACTGATCGAAGGTTTCCAGGCTGGCAGGCAGATCCTGAATCGACCGGCCAAGTAACGCGGCCAAAGCGATACGTGCGTCCTGCGCCTGTTGCTGCACGGTTGGCAGTTGGCGCTGTTGTGCGGCCACCAGGCTTTTCTGCTGGGCCAGTTCCAGTGCCGTGGCGGACCCGGCATTGAAGCGCGTCTGCACCAGTTGCAGGACATTCTCGGCATTGGCCAGATTGAGCCCGGCAATACGATTTTGTTCCTGCAGCGAAAGCGCCTGGGTGTAGCGATTGGCAACATCGCTGAGCAAGGTCAGCTCAACGGTGGCCTGATCGAATTGACTGGCGCGCAGGCTTTGCCGGGCGCTTTCGCGGGTTGCCGACTGGCCGCCCCAAAAGTCGATTTCGTAACTGGCGCTAAGGTTGGCATCAAAATAATCCACAGCCTTGTTGCTGCTGTCGGCATCCAATTGGCTATAGCCGCTGCCCCGCAGCAGTTTCTGGCGATTGGCATTGAGGCCGGCCGTGATCTCCGGCAATTGTGAACCGCCGGCAACCACCGTCGCGGCTCTGGCCTGACGTACACGGGCGATGGCGGCGGCGAGGTCATGGCTGCCGACTTGCGCCTGTTCAATCAGCCCGGCCAGTTGGGGGCTGGCGAAGTGGGTCCACCATTGCTGATTGTCCCGCGTCGCGTTTTGCACACTCGGCGACTGCCAGCTCGGCGGGGCGACAATGGCGCTGTCCGGGCGCGGGGCGGAGGTGCCACAGGCGCTCAACAGCAGGCAAAGGGTCAACAGGCTCAGTTGCGGTTTCATAGATCGATCATTCACTGGTAAGGGCCGTGACCGGGTCGAGCCGGGCAGCTTTACGGGCCGGCATGAAGCCGAAAACCACCCCGGTGACGAGGGCGCAGGCGAAGGCGCCAACGACAGCCATGAGTGAGAACGCCACCGCGACTTCGCTGAGTATCAGCACGCCGCCGACGAGCAAAGCGAGGGCAATCCCGGCGATCCCGCCGACCACCGAGAGCATCACTGCTTCGGTGAGAAACTGCCGCAGGATGTCACGTTGACGGGCGCCGGTAGCCATGCGGATGCCGATTTCACGGGTGCGTTCGCGCACTGTCATGAGCATGATGTTCATCACTCCGATACCGCCGACCAGCAGCGAGATGGCGGCAATCGAACCGAGCATCAGCGACAGGGTGTTCTGTGTGCGTGCCTCGGCCTGGATCATGGCGGCGTTGTTGGTCAGCTCGAAATCACGCTTGCCGTTGTGCAGTTGCAGCATCAACTGTTCGATGGCTTTTTCGGTTTCGTGCACCTTGCGCGCATCGGCGGCGGCGATCACCACGTATTCGGGGTTGTGCGTTCCGAACAGGCGAACGCTGGCGGCGGAGTAGGGGATGGCGATGCGATTGTCGCTGTCCTGGTCGCCGGAGCTCGCGCCTTTGCCTTCCAGAACGCCAACCACTTGAAACGGCACGTTCTCGATCAGGATGTACTGGCCGATGGGGTTGGCGACGTCCTTGAACAACTTGTCACGAACCTTCTTGCCGATCACGGCTACCGCTGCGCCGTTGGCTTCGTCGGCCTGGGTGAAATAGCTGCCTTCGACCACCGGCCAGTTGAAAATGGCCGGGAAGTTGGTGTCATTGCCACCGATGTAGCTCATGTGGTCGAGATTGCCGAAGCGCACTCCGGCTTCGGCACCATTGACCGGCATGATGCGGTTGATCTGTGGCAGGCTCGCGAGCGCCGCGACTTCGTCCAGTGTGACAATGCCCGGTGGCGTTCGCGGGTTGGGCGCAGCGCCGCTGAGGTAAATGATGTTCGAGCCGAAGGCGCCCATTTGTGCCATGACCTGACGCTTGCTGCCTTCGCCAACCGCCAGCATGACCACCACCGACGCCACGCCGATGATGATGCCCAGCAGCGTCAGCGCGGTGCGGAAACGGTTGATCCACATGACGCGCCAGGCGGCATGCACGGCATCGACCAGCTCACCTTTCCAGGCGCCGGTGGCCTCGGCGCCTTCACTCAGGCGTTTGCGCAGATCAACCGCTTGCAGGGCACCGGCAGTGGCGCTGTTTTGTGCGCTCGGGTTCTCGTGGGCATTGTCGCTGATGATCAGGCCGTCGCTGATTTCGATGATGCGCTTGGCGCGTGCGGCCACTTCGCGGTCGTGGGTGATGAGAATAACCACGTGGCCCTGGCTTGCCAGCTCATCGAGCAGCGCCATGACTTCCTTGCCGCTGTGGCTGTCGAGGGCGCCGGTCGGTTCATCGGCGAGAATGATATGGCCGCCATTCATCAAGGCACGGGCAATCGACACCCGCTGTTGCTGGCCGCCGGAGAGTTGATGCGGACGGTTGCCGGTGCGTTCGGCGAGGCCTAGACGGTCGAGCAGGGCGGCGGCGCGGGCATGACGCTCGGCGGCTGGAGTGCCTGCATAGATCGCCGGCATTTCGACGTTTTCCTGAGCGGAGCCGGAAGGGATCAGGTGATAGCCCTGGAACACAAAACCAAAGGCTTCGCGGCGTAACCAGGCCAGTTCATCGCTGTCGAGGCCGGCGACGTTTTCTCCGGCGAAGCGGTATTCGCCGGATGTCGGGCGGTCGAGACAACCGAGAATATTCATCAGCGTCGATTTACCGGAGCCCGAAGCGCCGACAATCGCTACGAACTCGCCGGCGTGGATCGACAAGTCGATGCCACGCAGCACATGGACTTCAGGGGCATCGTCACCGCCATAGGATTTGCGGATGTCCTGCAGGTCGATCAGAGGCGTTTGCATTTAGCCTCCACTGCCATCGGCCGGGCCGATCAACAGATGATCGCCTTCGCTGAGGCCGTCGAGAATCTGGACTTTCATACGGTCGCTGATGCCGGTGCGCACATCGCGCTGCTGAATATCACCGTTCTGCGCCACGACCCGGACGATGCGGTGGCCTGGCTGGGTGTTGCTCTGCAAAGCGGCAATCGGTGCGGTGAGGACGTCTTTGGCCTGGTTGGCGACGAAAAATACCTGGGTGGTCATTTCCGCCATCAGTGCGTTGTCGGCGTTGTCGACGTCCAGCAGCACGGTATAGAGCACGACCCGGCCGGCGCCGCTTTTAGTGCTGCTGGTGGGGCTGCCGCCACCTTGACTGGTCTGGTCCAGCGGCTTGGGCGGCACGGGCAGAATCTGCCGCACGCTGCTGCTCCAGCGGCGCTGGCCGCCGCTGAGGGTGGTGAAGTAGGCGGTCATGCCGGGTTTGACGTGGCCGATATCAGCCTCGGAGACTTCGGCCCAGACCGTCATTGGTGACAGTTTGGCAATGCGCAGAATCAGTGGCGTCTGTTGCTGGGCATTGAGGGTCTGGCCTTCGCGGGCATCGAGCGCGACCACGGTGCCTTCCATCGGCGCATAAATGCGCGTGTAGCCGAGTTCGGCCTGATCGCTGCGCAGGCTCGCTTCAGCCTGACGAATCTGCGCGCGGAACATGTCGATGCGGGCCTGGGTTGCCTTGAGTTCGGCGCGCGCAGTCTGCACGTCTTCTTCGCGAGTGGCGCCGCCGGCCGCGAGGTTCTGCTGACGTTGGTACTTCTGTCGCGCCAATTCGTGCTGCGCCTGTTGTTCCTGCAACTGCGCCTTGAGGTTTTCGATCGAGAACTGACTGGCGTCGAGTTTGGCCTTTTGCGTTGATGGATCGATTTCGACCAGCAATTGTCCCTGTTTGACCACGTCGCCGACTTCCACGTGGATTTTGCGGATCTGACCGGAAGCCTGCGCACCGACATCCACGTAGCGCCTTGGCTGCAAGGTGCCCAGCGCGGTGACGCTGCTTTCAATGTCGCCGCGACTGACTTGCACGGTGGCGAACTTGTCCCGGCCGGGCGGCAGGATCTGCCACGCGGCTACAGCGACAACGGGAATCAGACAAAGGGCTACGAGCAGGGCGCGTCGGGCGGGGCGGGGACGTTTCATGCAGGGTTCCGGCCAGTGGAAATCGACCCGTCATCCAGTCGGCACCGCACAGGGGCCACGACCGAACGCTGGCGCAGGAGGCGACAGATACGGGGAACTGTCCTTTAAACGAGAGACGTGACGGGTAATTTAAGCGCTGAAAAACGCGGTAACAGGTATAGGCGCTAACAATTTGTCGGGCAAATCGAAACAGCGCTTTAAATCTATATGAGAATTACTATAAATTACGCATCTGAAATTGCCAGCATCGTGCCACTGTCGTTTTGACGGTGGCGGGTGTGGCTCAAGGATCGAAACCGCACTGCTGCGGCCGGGAGTCATGTTGGAAAACTACTATCGCGAGCTGGTGTGTTTCCTGAACGCCAAGCTGGGCAACCGTCAGGTTGCCGAGGATGTGGTGCATGACGCCTATTTGCGCGTACTCGAGCGCTCCAGCGAGACGCCGATCGAGCAGCCCCGGGCATTTCTTTATCGCACGGCATTGAATCTGGTCATCGACGACCATCGTCGCAATGCGTCGCGCCAGGTCGAATCGCTGGAAGTGCTCGACAACGAAGAGCGCTATTTCACCCCGTCGCCCCATGGCACCCTCGATCACGGTCAACGCCTGGAGATGCTCCAGCGCGCGCTGGCCGAATTATCGCCGCTGTGCCGCGAAAGCTTTCTGCTGCGCAAGATCGAAGGCCTGTCCCACAATGAGATCGCCGCAAGCCTGGGCATTTCCAAAGCGCTGGTGGAAAAGCACATCGTCAATGCCATGAAACATTGCCGGGTACGCATCAAGCAATGGGACACCCATTGATCCCTCCTCAGTAAATTTTTTTTCACCGTCCTCGTTCCTACTCAACAGACGATCTGCTGTCCTGCTCCGGGCCGGTCAGGTCACCCAGGCTTTATCCCCACGGTTGAGGGGTTCATCCAGAGGACACTGGAAATGACACAGGCAATTGCATCGCCCATCGTTCACGACCTGATCGGCGTCGGTTTCGGCCCTTCGAACCTGGCGCTGGCCATCGCTCTGCAAGAGCGCGGGCCGACCCAGGGTGAGCTGGATGTGCTGTTCCTCGACAAGCAGGCTGACTACAGCTGGCACGGCAACACCCTGTCGACGCAGAGCGAGTTGCAGATTTCCTTCCTCAAGGATCTGGTGACCCTGCGCAATCCGACCAGCCCGTACTCGTTCGTCAACTATCTGAAGTACCACGGCCGTCTGGTCGACTTCATCAACCTCGGCACCTTCTATCCGTGCCGCATGGAGTACAACGACTACCTGCGCTGGGTCGCCGGGCAGTTCACCGCGCAGAGCCGCTACGGCGAAGAAGTGCTGACCATCGAGCCGGTGCTGCACAATCAGCAGGTTGAAGCACTGCGCGTCATTTCCCGCGACAGTCACGGCCTGCAGCATGTACGCACCACTCGTTCGGTGGTGGTCAGCGCCGGCGGCACGCCACGTATTCCCGAGGCGTTCAAGGCGCTGAAGGGCGACACCCGTGTGTTCCACCACTCGCAGTATTTGTCGCAAATGGCCAAGCAGCCGTGCGTGAACAATCAGCCGATGAGCATTGCGATCATCGGTGGCGGGCAGAGCGCGGCGGAAGCGTTCATCGACCTGAACGATTCGTTCCCGTCGGTGCAGGTCGACATGATCCTGCGCGGTTCGGCACTCAAACCTGCGGACGACAGCCCGTTCGTCAACGAAGTGTTCTCGCCGGAGTTCACCGATCTGGTGTTCCAGCAGAACAGCGCGGAGCGTGAGCGGCTGGTCAACGAGTACCACAACACCAACTACTCGGTGGTCGACATCGATCTGATCGAACGCATCTACGGCATCTTCTACCGTCAGAAAGTTTCCGGGATTGCCCGTCACGCGTTCCGCACATTGACCACTGTCGAGAGTGCTACCGCGACCGAAAACGGTATCGAACTGGCCGTGCGCAACAATGCCACCGGCGAAGTCACCGTGCGCAACTACGATGCGGTGGTACTGGCCACCGGTTACGAGCGGCAGATGCACCGCAAACTGCTGGCGCCGCTGGAAGAGTACCTGGGCGATTTCGAGGTTGATCGCAACTACAAAGTGATCACCGACGAACGCTGCAAGGCCGGCATCTACATGCAGGGCTTCTGCCAGGCCAGCCATGGTTTGAGCGATACGTTGCTGTCGGTGTTGCCAATTCGCGCGGACGAGATTGCCGGCTCGCTGTATGAGCATGGCAAGAATCGCGGGCATCGTTCGATGGCAGATCTGTTGTTGGCAACCGCCAGCTAAGATCAGCGGCGCCTGATACACCGCTATCGCGAGCAGGCTCACTCCTACAATGTTCTGTGTACGCAGGACCAATGTAGGAGTGAGCCTGCTCGCGATGGGGCTTTCGAAAACACCAGAGTTTCACAATCCTGAACCCTTCCTGAACACCCGCCACATTCCCCGACACACCTCCTTTTGCGGGTTTACTCTCCAGACATCGGGGCGTAAGCTTCGCGCGTTTTCATCAATAGCGGAGACCCACAGTGGGTACTTGTTCGAGTGACAGTTGTCGGCCGGTCTCGGTAACCGGCAGATTCTCGGCAAGATAACGCAGACTTTCTCTGTCGTTGTCTCGCCGTAAAAGCGAGCAGCGGCATCCCGTGCATGTCCCGTCCTGGGTCATGTCTGGACGTTCCTTCTCATCGACGCTGAACAGAGCGTGATGTCGACTTTATCGTCGTCATCGCAGCCCTATCGACACGCCTGTCTTTCCTGACCGGCGCGCCAGGCCTTGCCGTGCCGGTTTTTCCGGCGGACGAGGCGCGGCCGTACCTGCTTGACGGTTTCCCGGCTGACCATAGGGGCAACAGCCATGAAACTTACGCTCAAGGAATTTTTCGCAGGTTTTCTGCGGACCCGCCACATCGCCCGGCACTTCCGTCGCCTGGCGCTGCTGGAATCGATCAACGACACCACGGTCAGCCGTGAAGTCCCACCCACTCTGGCCAACACCCTGGTCGATGCCGCGCATTGCGACAACGGTGTGTTGCTGTCGTCATTGGGCACGCACTCCGATGGCCTGACCGACTTCGAAGTCGATGCACTGCGTGCGCAGTACGGCCTCAACGAGGTCGAGCACGAGCAGCCGCTGCCATGGTGGACTCACCTGTGGCACTGCTACAAAAACCCGTTCAACTTGCTGCTGACGTTGTTGGCGGTGATCTCGTGGCTGACCGAAGACCTCAAGGCTGCCGTGGTGATTTTCTCCATGGTGGTACTGTCGACGCTGCTGCGCTTCTGGCAGGAAAGCAAATCCAACCAGGCCGCCGACGCACTGAAAGCCATGGTCAGCAACACCGCCACAGTGATGCGCCGAGACGCACCGCGCAGCGAACTGCCGATCAAACAATTGGTACCGGGCGATCTGATCGTGCTCTCGGCCGGTGACATGATTCCGGCCGATTGCCGCGTGCTCAGCGCCAAGGATCTGTTCGTCAGTCAGGCAGCGATGACTGGCGAATCGATGCCGGTGGAAAAATTCCCGCGTCAGGCTGATCGCGACACGCGCAATCCGCTGGAGCTGGAAAACATCCTGTTCATGGGCACCAACGTGGTGTCGGGAACAGCGGTGGCGGTGATCCTGACCACCGGCAATAGCACCTATTTCGGCGCGCTGGCCCAGCGTGTCGGCGCAACCGATCGCGCAGTGACTTCGTTCCAGCAAGGCGTCAACAAAGTCAGCTGGCTGTTGATCCGTTTCATGTTCGTCATGGCGCCGCTGGTGCTGTTCATCAACGGCTTCACCAAGGGCGACTGGACTGAAGCGCTGCTTTTCGCGCTGTCAATTGCCGTCGGCCTGACCCCGGAAATGCTGCCGATGATCGTCACCTCGACGCTGGCTAAAGGCGCGGTGTTTCTGTCGCGTAAAAAGGTCATCGTCAAACGTCTTGATGCGATCCAGAACTTCGGCGCCATGGACGTGCTGTGCACCGACAAGACCGGCACCCTGACTCAGGACAAGATCTTCCTTGCGCGCAATGTCGACGTGTGGGGCGCCGATTCCGATGACGTGCTGGAGATGGCTTACCTCAACAGCTACTACCAGACCGGCCTGAAAAACCTGCTCGATGTCGCGGTGCTGGAGCACGTGGAAATCCACCGTGAACTGAAAGTCGGCACGGCGTTTCGCAAGGTCGATGAGATCCCGTTCGACTTCAATCGTCGGCGCATGTCGGTGGTGGTCGAAGGCCGTGGCCAGCCGCATCAATTGATCTGCAAAGGTGCGGTGGAAGAAGTGTTGGCGGTGTGCAGCCGCGTGCGTCACGGCGAGGTCGATGAAGCCTTGAGCGATGAATTGCTGAGCCGGATTCGTCAGGTCACCGCAGCATTCAACGCTGAAGGCTTGCGCGTGGTGGCCGTGGCCGCTCGCTCGATGCCCGAAGGTCGTGAGATTTACAGCCTGGCGGATGAACAGGAACTGACGCTGATTGGTTATGTGGCGTTCCTCGATCCACCGAAAGAAAGCACTGCGCCAGCGCTCAAAGCCTTGGCCGAACACGGCGTGGCGGTGAAAGTGCTGACCGGCGACAACGAGCTGGTGACGGCGAAGATCTGCCGTGAAGTCGGCCTCGCGCAACAAGGCTTGCTGCTGGGCAACGACGTCGAGCGCATGAGCGATGCCGAACTGGCGGTGGCCGTAGAGACCACCAACGTCTTCGCCAAACTGACGCCGTCGCACAAGGAGCGCATCGTGCGCATCCTCAAAGGCAATGGCCACGTCGTCGGGTTCATGGGCGACGGCATCAACGACGCGCCAGCGCTGCGCACCGCCGACATTGGTATTTCCGTGGACAGCGCGGTAGACATCGCCAAGGAAGCGGCGGACATCATCCTTCTGGAAAAGAGCCTGATGGTGCTGGAGGAGGGCGTACTCGAAGGGCGGCGCACCTTCGCCAACATGCTCAAGTACATCAAGATGACCGCCAGCTCCAACTTCGGCAACGTGTTCTCGGTGCTGGTGGCGAGCGCGTTCATTCCGTTCCTGCCAATGCTGCCGATGCATCTGTTGGTGCAGAACCTGCTCTACGACATTTCGCAGATCGCCATTCCATTCGATAACGTCGACGAGGAAATGCTGAAAAAACCACAACGCTGGCAACCGGGCGACGTCGGGCGCTTCATGCTGTTTTTCGGCCCGATCAGTTCGATCTTCGACATCACCACGTTCGCCTTGATGTGGTACGTCTTCGATGCCAACACCCCGGATCACCAGACCCTGTTCCAGTCCGGCTGGTTCGTGGTCGGGTTGCTGACCCAGACGCTGATCGTGCACATGATCCGCACGCCGAAGATTCCGTTCCTGCAAAGCCGCGCAGCCATGCCGCTGCTGGTGATGACCGGGATCATCATGGCGGTCGGCATTTTCCTGCCGATGGGGCCGCTGGCGCACTACTTCAAATTGCAGGCGCTGCCGTCGCTGTACTTCGTGTTCCTGCCGGTGATCCTGCTGGCGTACATGGCGCTGACCCAGGCGGTGAAAGGCTTCTACATCCGCCGCTTCGGCTGGCAATAATGCTGCCCCTGTAGGAGCTGCCGCAGGCTGCGATCTTTTGATCTTGTTTTTAAAAGGCAACAGCAAAAGATCGCAGCCTTCGGCAGCTCCTACAGGGCTCGTTTCAAGCAGGCCCCACAAGGGGGTTTGTGTTTTTTCAGGGAGATGACGATGCAAGCCATCAACAACCTCAACCTCGATTCGCTGCTCGACACCCTCGTCAGCCTCAGCGCCGCTTTCATCCTCGGCGGCCTGATCGGTTTCGAGCGCCAATACCGGCAACGCACCGCCGGTCTGCGCACCAACGTGCTGGTGGCGGTCGGTGCGGCGATCTTCGTCGACATGGCCAACCGTCTCGCCGGTGCAGAAGGCGCGGTGCGCGTGGTTGCCTACGTGGTCTCCGGCATCGGCTTTCTCGGCGCCGGGGTGATCATGCGCGAAGAGGGCAATGTGCGCGGCCTCAACACCGCCGCGACCCTGTGGACGTCTGCTGCGGTCGGCGCCTGTGCCGGCGCCGACCTGCTCGCCGAAGCGATACTCGGCACGCTGTTCATCCTCGCCGCCAATACCTTGCTGCGGCCGATCGTCAACAACATCAACCGCCAGCCATTGGACGTGGTCTCGGCGGAGGTCACCAACATCGTCTACGTCATCGCTCGACGCTCGCAGCAGAAAGCGGTGTTCGCTCTGCTGGAAGCCGAACTGGAACGCAGCAACTACCCGGCCAGCGATGTCGATGTGCATGCGTTTGGCGCGGATGAAATCGAGATTGAAGCGACACTGGCCACCACCTCGGTTGACGGTGATGAACTGGATGCATTGGTCGCGCGAATCTCCACTTCGGCGTTGGTGGTGCAGGCGTTCTGGAGTCCGAGTACCACGGAATAAGCCTGCGCAAAACAGAGCAAACGTTCGGCGAGACCTTGGGTTAACGCCGTTGTGAGTCCATCAAAAAGCCACGTCGGGTTGTCCGGCGTGGCTTTTTTTCTTTTGGGGTTTCGAGACCTTTCTGTCTCTTTATCAGAATCGTCCTACATGCCCCGCGCTTGCTTTTGCTTAGTGTGATGAACCGTAACTTTTCCCATAGCCGTGAAAGAAAATGTCCTACAAGTGTTGGCGAATCCTGATTGCCGAAGAGCAACCGTCTCTGCAAGACAGAATCGGTAAATCGCTGAACGAACTCGGTTATCGAGCGCTCACGGCAGTGTGTTCCTTCCGGGAACTGCTCAGCGTGACCCAGTACTCGTACGAGCCGTTCGATCAGTTTGATTTGCTGATCATCAATGGTGAGTTGCTGGCCGCCGTGGGGGTTGATCCGATACGTTTTTTCCAGAGCAACGCGCAGATTCGTCATGGTGTGATCCACGATGCGCGGCGCGGTCAGCCGCACGCTGAGACGATCTATGCGAGTCAACGACGCCAGTTGAATCTGATCCGGACGGCGGATCGCTCATCGCTGGGTTCCCTTCTGGAGCAGTTGGATGTCTAGGCGTTTTCCTTCGGGTTGCAGTTCCGCAGTCAGCCAGTCAACGACAATGCCTGTCCCGCCGTTGCGTGTTCTGGCCCCGGATGAATGACCGGTTTCTTCAGAAACGTCCTACATAAAGATCCGCGAGCGTTGCGTAGTCTTGCCGCACCCAGAAACTGCTACTACCGGGAGATCGACCATGATCAATAAAACCCTGCGCATCCTGATTGCCGACTCGCAGCATTTTCACCGGATGAAAATCGAACGCGTGTTCAATGGCCTCGACTACTACCGGGTTGCACCGGTACAGAATCTTCTCGAGTTATTGACCCTGGTCGAGTACGGCTGCGAACCGTTTGACGTGGTGGTCATCAACGCCGAGCTGGCCGCCGGTTCGCTGGATCTGTTGGCCTTCTTCCTTGATAACCCGCACGTTCGCCACGCCCTGATCTACAACGAACCTTCGGCGCCATTGCAGGCCAATCCGGGGTTTGCCCAGGAAAACCTGCAAATCACTCACGCCGCATTGCCTGGCCTGCAGACAATCAAAGCGCTGATGGCAGCGGTCGACGCTCACACCGCGACAGCGCAGCGGGCCTGGGCAGCGGAATCAGTGCCGTCGCGGCGCGCTCAAGCATAGATTCACGCAAGCCACAACTGTCAGACCTGACAGGTAGATTCGCTTTGATGCCCGTGCAACAGTCTCTGCGTAACCCCACTATCCGACACCAACGGATCAGATCGTCATCGTCATGCTTTTCACAGGGAGTGTTCATGAAGTCAGCGCTGATCGTCGACGATCATCCGGTGGTGCGCGCCGCGGTCAGAATCGTGCTGCAAGCGGAAGGTTTCAAAGTCATTCATGAGGCATCCAGCGGCAACGAAGTGGTGCAACTGCTGCGCGAGCATCAGCCAATACTGGTCGTGCTGGATCTGAATCTGCCGATGCTTGACGGACTCGATGTCATGGAGCGCATCAGAGCCAATGACCTGACCTGCCTGATTCTGATCTTCACTTCGTACGAAGCCACGTTCTACCAGGAACGTTGCCTGCGCGCCGGCGCCATGGCTTTCGTGCCCAAGACCAATCATTTGCAGCAATTGCACAAAGCCATTCAGGCGCTGATGTCCGGTTACACCTACTTCACCGCACTGTCCGACAACGCGAATGCCTCGAACACACTGCAGGGCTCAGAAACGCAACTGATCGACCAGCTATCCAACCGTGAGCTGAATATTTTTGTGCAACTGGCCTCCGGCAAGCCGAACAAAACCATTGCCGAAGACATGCACCTCAGTCACAAGACCGTCAGTACCTATAAATCGCGCCTGATGGCCAAACTGGGGGTCAATTCGGCGGTTCATCTGCGTGATTTCGCCAGACGCAATCACTTGATCTGAGAGGTCGGCATGGGCTGGTGGCGCTGGTGTCTCATGCTGTTGTCGGCGAGCGTGCTGACGGCCTGGGCTGATGCTGTACCAAAATCGCTGGAGATTCTCACCCGCACCCGTCTGGAAAATGTCCAACTGCGGCTGGACGGCACCGATCGCTACTGGTTGCGCAAACATCCGGTGCTGTACATGGGAGTCTCCGGGCCGGATTACCCGCCTTTTGAACTGACACGTAACCAGCATCAACTGGAAGGCCTCAGCGCCGATTACGCTGATCTGCTCGCGCAACTGCTGAATGTCAGGATCGAGGTGCGGCGTTACGCCGACCGAACGGCGGCGATTGCTGCGCTCAAACGTGGCGAGATTGACGTACTCGGCACCTCGAACAACTTTGAACTCGCCGACCCTGAACTGATGCTGTCCCGCGCCTACGCCGAAGACCAGCCGGTGTTGGTGGCCCGCATCGGTGAGCAGGCGCTGTCCGATCTGGCCGGCAAGCGCCTGGCGATGGCCGAAGATTATTTGCCTCTGTCGGTGGTGCAGGCCTTCTATCCCGAAAGCAATATTCAACGCTACCACTCGGCCATGGATGCACTCGGGGCCGTGGCGTTCGGGGTGGATGATGTCTACCTGGGCGACTTCATCAGCGCCAATTACCTGATCAACACCAACTACCGTAATGATGTGCAACTGCTCGGCCCTTCAGGGCTTGATGCCAATCCGTTCGGGTTTGCCTTGCGCCGCACCGATGGGCGCTTGAAACGGATCATCGACAAAGCCTTGGCCAGCATCCCGATGGACCAACGCCAGCTCATCGAGCAGCGCTGGAGTGCCGGCCGGGCCGAGATGGCCGAGCACGCGCGGGTGCCACTGAGCGCTGGCGAACAACGCTGGCTGGACCAACATCCACGGGTGCGCGTAGGCGCTATTGAAGATTTTGCACCGTTGTCGTTTTTTGATGCCGATGGCCGACTCAGCGGACTTGCGGCGCAATTGCTCAGCCTGATCAGTCAGCGCAGCGGTTTGACCTTCGAGATCGTTCGCGGCAGCTCGCTGAGTCGGCAGATAGAGCAACTCACAGCAGGCGAGCTTGATGTGTTGCCGGTCATCACCCCCAGCCGTGAACGCGAAGACGAGTTGCATTTCACCCGAGCCTATTTGAACAACCCGTTTGTGCTGGTCACTGCGATGACTGACGGCAGCCCGCGCAACCTCGACGATCTGGCCGGCCAGCGTCTGGCGATCTATCGCGCGCATCCGCTACGCGCTTACCTCGTCGAGCATGCGCCAGAGGTCACGCTGATCGAGGTGAAAAGTCCGGCGATCGGCATGGAGATGGTCAGCAAGGGGCAAGTGGAGGCGACCTTGAGTTCGTTGGTAGGCGCGCGTTATCTGATTGCCCGCCAGTACCGCGAGCGTTTGCGGATCGCCACCACCGTGGGTGATCAGCCGGCGAGAATCGTCATGGCCACCTCACCGCAAGCGCCCGAACTGCATTCGATTCTGAACAAGGCGCTGCTGAGCATTGCTCCGCAGGAAATGGACGAACTGGTTGGACGCTGGACCCATGATCTGGCGGTCGACGCCAGCTATTGGCAGCGTCATCGCACAGAGATTCTGCTGGGCTTTGTCGCAGCTGCCGTCTTGCTATTGCTGGCGCTGGGCTTGATCGGCTTTCAGCGTCGGCAGATCAGCCAGCGCCAGCAGTGGTTGCGTCAGTTGCAGGACGCGAAGGACGCCGCCGACGATGCCAATCGGGCAAAGACCACTTTTCTGGCCACCATGAGCCATGAAATCCGTACGCCGATGAATGCCTTGATCGGCATGCTCGAACTGGCGCTGAAGCGAGCGGAGGAGGGGGTGACCGATCGGCTGGCGATTCAAGTCGCCTCCAGCGCGGGCCAGCAGTTGCTGGCGTTGATCGGCGACATTCTCGACATTGCGCGCATCGAGTCCGGGCATTTATCGCTCGCCCCGGAACGGGCCAATCTGCGCGATCAGGTGGCGTCGGTGTGCCGGGTCTTTGAAGGTCTGGCGCGGCAGAAACGTTTGCTCTGGCGCGTCGAACTGGATGCGCGCAGTGACGTCGACGTGCTGGTTGATTCAACGCGCTTCAAGCAGGTGTTGTCCAACCTGTTGAGTAACGCGATCAAATTTACCGAGGCCGGCGAAGTGAGTCTGCAACTGCAGGTGAACCGCATAACCACCGAGCAACTGGCCGTCAGCCTGATTATCGAAGACAGTGGCATTGGCATCAGTGCCGAAGACCTGCAGCGGTTGTTCAGCCCATTTGTCCAGGCGAGTAACCATTCACACGCCGCGCGCAGTGGCTCCGGGCTGGGCCTGGTGATCAGCCGCAGCCTGTGCGAAATGATGGGCGGCGAATTGCAACTGCACAGCCAGCCCGGCCTTGGTACACAGGTCACCGTGCGGCTCGAATTGCCATTGCTGGAAGTGCTCGCACCCGGGGATGCCGTGGTTCAACTGACACCCGTCGCAACACAGGCGCTGAATATTCTGGTGGTGGACGATCATCCGGTGAACCGCTTGTTGCTGTGCTGGCAACTGAGTGAGCTGGGCCATCGCACGGTCGACAGTCAGGACGGTGAACAGGGCCTGGCATTGTGGCGCGAGCAGTCATTCGATGTGCTGATCACCGATTGCAATATGCCGCGACTCAATGGCTATGAACTGGCCCGCGAGATTCGTCAGGCCGAGGCGCTGGCAGGTGCACAACGTAGCCTGATCCTGGGTTTTACCGCCAATGCGCAGGTCGAGGAAAAGGTCCGTTGCCTGGAGGCCGGCATGGACGATTGCCTGTTCAAGCCGATTCGTCTGCACGACTTGAGTCAGGCGTTAAGCGCTGCGCGTGATGAGGAACAAGACGTCCCGCGCCTGGAAAAACCGTCGCTGGCAGAATTGGATCTGAGTGTGCTGGAGCATTTGGCCGGCGATGACCCGGCGATCATCGAGCACTTGCGCAAGGAGGTGCTGAGCAGTTTGCACGGCGATCTGCGGCGGCTCGATGACCTCGGGCAAGCCCTTGATCGCGCCAGGTTGCGCGATCTGGCCCACCACATCAAGGGCGGCGCACAGGTGGTCGGCGCGGCGCGGCTGGTGTCGGCATGTACCGACCTGGAGCGCGCCTGCACGGATGCCGGGAGTGTGGCGCTGGACACCAGCGTCAGCGCGTTACGCGAGGCAATGAGTGTCCTCGCGCAACGTCTTCAGGCCTGAGCAATCAATCCCAATGCGGCGCGATGCCTTTCGGGCTGGTCAGGCGATGGCCGCGTTCCAGCTGGGCAATCTGCGCCATGTCGGCATCGCTCAAGGTCAGCGCGGTGGCCCCCAGGTTACTTTGCAGGTTGGCGCGTTTGGTCGACGACGGAATCACCGCGTAACCCAGTTGCATGGCCCAGGCCAGCGTGACTTGCGCCGGGGTAGCGTGCAGGCGTTCGGCGATCTGCTGGATCAGCGGGTCTTTCAACACTTCACCGTAGGCAAGGGTCATGTACGAGGTGATTTGAATGCCTTGGCTTTGGGCGAACTCGGCCACAGCGCGGTTTTGCAAGTAAGGGTGCAGTTCGATCTGGTTGGTAGCGATGTTGTCGGCGCCCACGGCGGCGATCGCCTGTTTCATCAGGTCGATGGTGAAGTTGGACACACCGATCTGCCGGGTCAGGCCCATGCGTTTGGCTTCCAGCAGGGCGCCCATGAATTCTTCGACGGGCACTTGTTCTTCCGGCGATGGCCAGTGAATCAGTGTCAGGTCGAGGTAGTCGGTCTGCAGCTTTTGCAGGCTCTCTTTGAGGCTGTCGATCAGACGGTCTTTGGCGAAATTGGCGATCCAGATCTTGCTGGTGATGAACAGTTCTTCGCGGGGGATGCCGCTGGCGGCGATGGCCTCGCCGACCTCGGCTTCGTTCTCGTAGATTTGCGCGGTGTCGATGACCCGGTAGCCGAGTTCAAGGGCGGTGCTGACCGAGTCGATGACCACTTGGCCTTGCAGGCGAAAGGTACCGAGGCCGAAAGCGGGAACAGGCATGAAAGACTCCAGGGATTGCAGTGGGAATGGGCTCGAGTATCCGCGTGTGCATCCGTGAGAAAAACCGCTGCCGGGGCAAAGCAGTATTGAGCAGAAGTCATGAATCAATCCTGGATTCTGTGTTGTCTGGACTGGTCTCATCGCTGGCAAGCCAGCTCCCACAGGGATATATGTTGGTAATGAATGATGTGTTCACCCCCAAATCCTGTGGGAGCTGGCTTGCCAGCGATGGGCGCGCCACCGATTCAGGCAATGTCACTGTGCGCAAATTCCTCGCCGAGAAAATCAATCAACGTGCGCACCGACGGCAACAATCCGCGCCGCGACGGAAAGATCGCATGCACCACGCCACATTTCGGCGCCCACCCCGGAATCAACTCCACCACACGCCCCGCCGCAATGTCCTCACGCACCACCACACTCGGCAAATGCGCCACGCCAACGCCAGCAATCACCGCCTGACGCAACGCGATCAAATCATCGGTGACCATGCGCGGCGTGTGCCGGATCAGCGCGGTGTTGTCATTTGGCCCCAGCAACTCCCACTGATACTCGCGCTGCGCCGCACCCCAATGTAGGCTCGGCAAACCATTGAGGTCAGCGGGCGAGGGCGGTGACGACAGGCGTTCGACAAACTGCGGACTGCCGACCACCGATTGCATACTGTTGCCGAGCACCTTCATGACCATGTCGGTGTTTTCCAGCGGCGGAAAGCGCACGCGCAAGGCGATATCAAAACCCTCGTGAATCAGGTCGACGCGACGATTGGTGCTCTCGATGAACAGTTCCACCAGCGGATACTTGAGCATATAGCGGGTGAGCATCGGCCCGACCCACGAGTTGAGCAGCGCCGTCGGGCAACTCAGGCGCACCAGCCCCTGCGGCTCGGAGCGGTTGCGTTCGATCAGTTCGGCGGCGCTTTCGGCTTCGATGCGCATGGCCAAACAACGCTGGTAATAGGCCTGACCGATTTCAGTCAGCGAGCAGTGGCGGCTGGTGCGGTGCAGCAGGCGTACGCCGAGGCGTTCTTCCAGCTCGGCAATTCGTCGGCTGAGCTTCGATTTGGGCATGTCCAGCGCACGGCCAGCAGCGGCGAATCCGTGGTGTTCGACCACTTGAGTGAAGTAATAAAGGGTGTTGAGGTCTTCCACCATCGTTCTCCAGATAGAACGCTAAGGCTGATTTTTGCAGTCTAGTGCATTAATGGTCATGGATTTAAGCTTAATCCATCGCATCACTCACCCCATTGGAGACAACCATGAAAAACATCATCGGTATCTACACCAGCCCGCGCGGCCATTGGGTCGGCGATGGTTTCCCGGTTCGCACACTGTTTTCTTACGACAACCTGGGCAAACACATCAGCCCGTTCCTGCTGCTCGATCACGCCGGCCCTGCCGATTTCACGCCGACCACCGATCGTCGTGGCGTTGGTCAGCATCCGCACCGTGGTTTCGAAACTGTGACTATCGTTTATGACGGCGAAGTGCAACACCGCGATTCGACCGGCAGTGGCGGCGTCATCGGCCCGGGCGATGTGCAATGGATGACGGCGGCGTCCGGGATCCTCCACGAGGAGTTTCACTCGGATGACTTCGCCAAAACCGGCGGCAAACTGGAAATGGTGCAGCTGTGGGTCAACCTGCCGGCCAAGGACAAAATGGCCGCGCCGGGCTACCAGACCATTCTCGACAGCGACATCCCGAGCATTGCGCTCAAGGACAACGCCGGCAGCCTGCGCCTGATCGCCGGTGAGTTCGATGGCCACACCGGCCCGTCGCGCACCTTCACGCCGATCGACGTGTGGGATCTGCGCCTGAACGCCGGCAAGTTGCTGACGCTGGATCTGCACGAAGGCCGCAACACCGCGCTGGTGGTGTTGAAAGGCTCGGTGCAGGTCAACGGTGTGGAATCGGTGCGCGAAGGGCAGTTGGCGTTATTCGAACGTGATGGCAAGCAACTGACCCTCGAAGCCAGTCAGGACGCAGTGGTGTTGCTGCTCAGCGGCGAGCCAATCGATGAGCCAATCGTCGGCCACGGCCCGTTCGTGATGAACACCGAGCAGGAAATTCACCAGGCCTTCGCCGACTTCCAGTCCGGCCGCTTCGGCCAGATGCACGCTTAACGCACAACCACTCCGCTCTACACAGGACGCGTAGGCCGGTTCGAAGGCCAGGGATGGCTGTTGCCTAAAGAAAAGAGGACACGCACATGAACACAGTCAATGCAGCGAACTTCGACGGCCAGAAACCGACCATCGATGCCAGTGACGCAGCCATGCTGCTGATCGACCACCAGAGCGGTCTGTTCCAGATCGTCAAAGACATGGACGTGCCGCAACTGCGCGCCAATGCCGTAGCGCTGGCGAAAGCGGCGACCCTGCTGAAGATGCCGGTGATCACCACGGCCTCCGTGCCGCAAGGGCCGAACGGGCCGTTGATTCCGGAAATACACGAAGCTGCGCCGCATGCGCAATACGTGGCGCGCAAGGGCGAAATCAACGCGTGGGATAACCCGGAGTTTCACGCGGCAGTCAAAGCCACCGGCAAGAAAACCCTGGTGATCGCCGGCACCCTGACCAGCGTCTGCCTGGCGTTTCCGTCGATCGCCGCTGTGCATGAAGGCTACAAAGTGTTCGCCGTGGTCGATGCCTCCGGCAATCATTCCAAACTCGCCACTGATCTGACAGTTGCCCGTTTGGCCCAGGCCGGGGTGGTGCCGATCGACATCATGGCTACGCTTTCCGAGCTGCAAGGCTCGTGGAACCGTCCCGATGCCGAGCAGTGGGCGGCTGTCTACGCCCAGGCCATGCCGCATTATCAATTGCTGATCGAGAGCTACCTCAAGGCTCAGCAAGTCGCGAACGAACACGAAGTGCTGGATTCCCAGCGCTGATCGAGTCTCCTGAGGCCGACCCCGTCGGCCTCTACACCCCGCGAGGATTACTGCAATGACCACTCAATACAAACGTCTGGACAAGAACAATGCTGCGGTGCTGCTGGTCGACCACCAGGCAGGTCTGCTGTCGCTGGTGCGCGACATCGATCCGGACAAGTTCAAGAACAACGTGCTGGCGCTGGCCGATCTGGCCAAGTACTTCAAACTGCCGACGATCCTCACCACCAGTTTTGAAACCGGCCCCAACGGCCCGCTGGTGCCCGAGCTGAAAGCGCTGTTTCCGGATGCGCCGTACATCGCCCGTCCGGGGCAGATCAATGCCTGGGACAACGAAGATTTCGTCAAGGCGATCAAGGCCACTGGCAAGAAGCAACTGATCATTGCTGGCGTGGTGACCGAGGTCTGCGTGGCATTCCCGGCACTGTCGGCGATAGAGGAAGGCTTTGATGTGTTCGTGGTCACCGATGCGTCGGGCACGTTCAACGAATTGACCCGCGAATCGGCGTGGAATCGGATGTCCAGCGCTGGCGCGCAATTGATGACCTGGTTCGGTTTGGCCTGCGAGCTGCACCGCGACTGGCGCAACGACATTGAAGGGCTGGGCACGCTGTTCTCCAACCACATCCCGGACTACCGCAACCTGTTCACCAGCTACAACAGCCTGACCAACGACAAATAACAATTCCCTGTAGGAGCTGCCGCAGGCTGCGATCTTTTGATCTTGATCCTTAAAAAACCAGATCAAAAGATCGCAGCCTGCGGCAGCTCCTACAGGGGGGAGTGAGATCGTGTTCATCGGCTGAAATCAATTGCTCCTACACTCTCCCAATCTGTGCGATCTTCTCGCGATTGGCCTTCGTCGGAGTTGTTTGATGCGGTCTCTGCTGACTGAACACCCGTTGTTTTGCGCGTTGGTCCTGATCCTTCTCGATCTCGGTCTGTGGCCCTTGTAGGAGCTGCCGCAGGCTGCGATCTTTTGATCTTGATCCTTAAAAAACCAGATCAAAAGATCGCAGCCTGCGGCAGCTCCTACAGGGGGGTAGTGAGATCGCGTTCATCGGCTGAAATCAATTGCTCCTACACTCTCCCAATCTGTGCGATCTTCTCGCGATTGGCCTTCGTCGGAGTTGTTTGATGCTGTCTCTGCTGACCGAACACCCGTTGTTTTGCGCCTTGGTCCTGATCCTCCTTGATCTCGGCCTGTCGCCCTTGTAGGAGCTGCCGCAGGGGGGTAGTGAGATCGCGTTCATCGGCTGAAATCAATTGCTCCTACACTCTCCCAATCTGTGCGATCTTCTCGCGATTGGCCTTCGTCGGAGTTGTTTGATGCTGTCTCTGCTGACCGAACACCCGTTGTTTTGCGCGTTGGTCCTGATCCTCCTTGATCTCGGTCTGTGGCGCCTGATCAGTTCCCGTGGCAGCGAGTGGAAATTGCTGGTGCGCGTGCTGATTTTCACCCTGTTCAGCATCTTGCTGTTCAACGAAGGCCTCAACCCGATGGAGCCCGCGCCGTGGGCCGACAACGTGCCGCTGCACCTGGCGGCGACGGGGTTGCAGATCGGTTGGTGGCTGTTCGGCGCCCGCACCCTGACAGTATTGATCGGCGCCGTGATGATGCAGCGGGTCGGCCACACCGGGCGGCTGTTGCAGGACTTGCTGGGGGCGGTGATTTTCCTCATCGCGATCATTGCGGCGCTGGCCTACGTGCTCGATCTGCCGGTCAAAGGCGTGCTGGCGACCTCCGGGGCGTTGGCGATCATCGTCGGTCTGGCCTTGCAGAGCACGCTCAGCGACGTGTTTTCCGGGATCGTCCTCAACACCACCAAGCCTTATCAACTCGATGACTGGATCTCCATCGACGGCACCGAAGGCCGGGTCACCGACATCGACTGGCGCGCCACGCGCCTGCAAACCAGCCAGGGCAGCATGGCGGTGATTCCCAATTCGCTGGCGGCCAAGGCCAAGATCATCAACTTCAGCCGGCCGAGCAACATGTTCGGCGTCGCGGTCAGCGTCCAGGTCAGTCCGCATGCACGGCCCAACTCGGTGATCGATGCACTGGAGCGGGCGATGCAGGGCTGTCGACAGTTGCTCGATAACCCGGCGCCGAGCGTGGCGCTGAAAAGCTCCGGCAGCAGCGGCGCGGAATACGAGATCAGCGGTTTCGTCGCGTCGATGGGCGAGAAGCGTGTGGTGCGCAATCAGCTGTTTGATCTGGCGTACCGGCACTTGCAGGCGTCCGGGGTCAATCTGCTGTCGAGCGATGAAAGTAGTGTGCCGAGCAATCTGTCGCGGCCACGGGCGTTACTCGACAGTTCGCCGATCTTCTCGACGCTGCGTCAGGAAGAGAAAGAAACCTTTAGCCAGAACATGACCCTGCAAAATTTCCGCACTGGCGAGACGATCCTGGAGGCGGGGGAGGTCAGCGATCACTTGTTCATCATCGAGTCGGGCGTGGTCACAGTGACGCTGACCCGCCACGGCACGCCGTTCGAGTCGGGGCGCATGGGCCCGGGCGAAGTCATCGGCGAGGCCGGCATTCTTTCCGATACCTCGGTGCCGGCCAAGTTTGCCGCGAAAACCTTCTGCGCCCTGTACCGCATCGAGAAGACGTACCTGAAACCCTGTCTCGACGCCCGCCACGACATCAACGACGCCATGAAAGCCTTGCTCGATTACCGCCTGCACAAGGCGCAATCGCTGACCGAGGAAGCGCCGGTGGTGGTGCCGAAAAAGGGCTTCCTGCAGTGGCTGCGCAGTCGCGCCTGAATGTTTTACGCGTAGGCGGCCAGTTTCTGCTCCAGGTGCAGACGCACATGCGGCCACTCGTCGTCGATGATGCTGAAACGCACCGAGTTGCGCTTGCGCCCGTCCGGCATGATCCGTTCATGACGGACGATACCTTCCTGCTGCGCGCCGAGCCGCAGGATCGCCTGGCGTGACTTCTGGTTGTTCTCGTCGGTGGTGAACTGCACGCGCACGCAATCAAGCACTTCGAAGGCATGGCGCAGCATCAGGTATTTGGCTTCGGTGTTGACGAAGGACTTCTGCCAGCTCGCCGAGATCCAGCTGCTGCCGATTTCCAGCTTGCGATTGAGCGGATCGATTTTCCAGAAGCGCGTGGAGCCGATCACTTCGTTGGTGTCTTTCAGCACGATGACAAATGGCATCACCGTGCCGGCGTCACGGCCATCGAGCGCTCTTTTCAAGTAACTGTCGACGGTGCTGGCCGAGGGCACAACGGTGACGGTGAGGTTCCACAACTCGCCGTCGGCAGCCGCATGGAGCAGGGCGGCGGCGTCGGAATACTCAAGCGGGCGCAGAAGGATGCGCTGACCTTGCAGCGTGGTTGGCATGGGATTCAGGTCTCGGCAGAGCAGGCGAAGGGCGAGCGCCTATTACGCCGCAGCGGACGGATCCGATGCAACCGCTGCGATGATCACGCGGTCACAATTTTCACAGCCCACGGGCAGGAGCCTCAGCCGATGAAAAACCTGCGGATCGCCACCTACAACGTCAACGGCTTACGCGCACGTTTGCCGAACCTGCTGGATTGGCTCAAGCGCGAGCAACCAGACATCGCCTGCCTGCAAGAACTCAAATCGGTCGACACGGCATTCCCCGCCGCCGAACTTGAAGCCGCCGGTTACGGCGCGATCTGGCAAGGCCAGGCCTCGTGGAACGGCGTGGCGATTCTCGCCCGTGACGCGCAGCCGCTGGAGAGCCGACGCGGTTTGCCCGGCGATCCTGACGATAAGCACAGCCGCTATCTGGAAGCGGCGGTGCACGGCGTGCTGGTCGGTTGCCTGTACCTGCCCAACGGCAACCCACAGCCGGGGCCGAAATTCGATTACAAACTGGCGTGGTTCGAGCGGCTGATCAGCTACGCCAAAGACCTGCAAAGCAGCGATCACCCGGTGGTGCTGGCCGGTGACTACAACGTTGTGCCCACCGACATGGACATCTACAACACCCGCTCCTGGCTCAAGGACGCGTTGCTGCAACCCGAGAGTCGCGAGTGTTATCAGCGCTTGCTCGATCAGGGCTGGACCGATTCGCTGCGGCATTTGTATCCCGAGGATCGGCTCTATACTTTCTGGGATTACTTCCGCCAACACTGGCAAACCAACTCCGGTTTACGCATCGATCATCTGCTGCTCAACCCGGCGCTGAGTCCGTATCTGCACGAGGCCGGGGTAGACGCCTGGGTGCGCAATGAGCCGCATGCCAGCGACCATGCGCCGACGTGGATTCGTATCGGTTCACGCAAGAAGCGCTAGCAGGCGATTGGCGAAATCAATTGTCGAACACACTGCCCGATCCCGTATACATGGCGACCATCAACGCAGTGAACTGCGGCCCCATGCATAAGGACCGAGCAATGAGCGAGCTACGCCTGACGAATCTGAAGCTGTACCTGCAACGCCTGGGGTTTGCTGCGCCGCCGGCACCGACCCTGGAAACGCTGCGCCAATTGCAGTGGCGCCACACCGGCGCATTCCCGTTTGAAAATCTGGCGACGATCACCGGGACGCCGGTACTGATCGATCTGCCGTCCATTGAAGAGAAAGTCCTGCTCGGTGGTCGCGGCGGCTACTGCTATGAACTGAACCAGCTGTTTTTTGCCTTGTTGCTTGAGCTGGGCTTCGACGCACGCGCCATCAGCGGGCGCGTAGTGATGAATCAGCCGGAAGGCAGCTGGACGGCGCGCACGCACCGCCTGACGCTGGTGACCCTCGACGATGTGCGTTACATCACTGACGTCGGTTTCGGCGGCATGGTACCCACCGCGCCGCTGCTTCTCGATACCGAGGCAGAACAAACCACCCCGCACGAACCCTATCGCATCGAAAAACAAGCGGATGGCTACATGCTGCGCGCCAACGTCGCGGGCGAATGGCGGCCGATGTACCTGTTCGACCTGCAGCGTCAGGAGGACATCGATTTCACCATCGGCAACTGGTACGTCTCGGCCCATCCCGACTCACCGTTTACCCAACGCCTGATGGCGGCGCGTACCGGTGATGGCTGGCGCAAAACCCTCAACAACGGCAGTTTCGCCCTCCATCGCATGGGCGCGGGCAGCGAGCGGCGCGAAATCACCGAGGTGGCGGCATTGATCGAATTGCTGGAACAGGAATTCGACATTCACCTGCCGGACTTGCCGCAGGCACGGCATTCCCTCGAGCGAATGATCGTACCGGTTAAAGCCTAAGGCTTCGCGTCCGACTCCAGCACCCGGCGAATTTCCACGGCCGCTGCCGACAATCTTTTCTCAAGACTCTTCAGGTCGGCGGCGGTAATGCCTTTGCTGAATTGCAGCGGATCGTCCTGATCGTGCTTTTCAGCATCGAGCAAGGCATGGCGCAGCGTGTTGTTGATCACCGTCTGATAACCAAACCCTTCGTTCTCCGCCACCGTGCGCGCGGCGTCTATAACAGCATCGTCGAGCATGATGGTGATGCGGGTTTTGCCCTTGGTGGACGCCACAGCGCCGCGTTTGCCCTGGGAGAAGTCATATTCGTCTTTCATCGGTCAAGCCTCCAGAAAATAGACGCAACGTTCGCTCGGTGTGGCGACACGTGCAGAAATGATTCGAACGACATTCGGCTCGCGATAGCTGTATGCAACGACCAGCAAGCGTCCCTTGGCGTCGAGACCGAGGGTGATCCAGCGTTGTTCGTCGTGGCCGTTGTCTTCAACGGTTATTGCTCGTTCGTCGTAAAAGACCGCTTCGGTCTCGGCGAGGCTGATGCCCCTGTGCTTGAGTTTGTTGGCTGCGTTCTTGCTTTTGTCGAACTGAATATCGATTAACTGCATTATGCATACTTTATATGTATAAAAAAGAGCGAGCCCGCACCGTCGGTCGCCATGAATCGTTCAGCGTAGTGGGGGCGGGCGAAGAAGCCGGAGGGGATGTGTTGCCGGATTTGTGGGCGATGGGAGCAGCAGGCTAGAAGCTTGGGTGGCTAACTATCCATTTTGTGACTGGCAAGTTGTATACAACTCTATGGACATTTGTCCTGAGTATTGAATACAGTGTGCGCATAACAAAAACCAGGGAACCCCCCACCATGAAAACGCCCCATGTTTCACACCAACGGCCCGAGGACGAAAATCTCGGGGTCGGCGCGAATATGGCTTACGGCCTGCAACATGTTCTGACCATGTACGGCGGTATCGTTGCGGTGCCACTGATCATCGGCCAGGCGGCCGGCCTGTCGCCGGCGGACATCGGTTTGCTGATTGCTGCTTCATTGTTTGCGGGGGGGCTGGCGACGCTGCTGCAAACCCTCGGTCTACCGTTTTTTGGCTGTCAGTTGCCGCTGGTACAGGGTGTGTCGTTTTCCGGTGTGGCGACCATGGTCGCCATCGTCAGCAGTGGCGGGGAGGGCGGCTTCCAGTCGGTGCTCGGCGCCGTGATTGCGGCGTCGCTGATCGGCTTGCTGATCACGCCAGTGTTCTCGCGCATCACCAAGTTCTTCCCGCCATTGGTTACGGGCATCGTGATCACCACCATCGGCCTGACGCTGATGCCGGTGGCCGCACGCTGGGCGATGGGCGGCAACAGCCACGCGCCGGACTTCGGCAGCATGCAAAACATCGGTCTGGCGGCAGTCACGCTGGTGCTGGTGTTGCTGCTGAGCAAGGTCGGCAGCTCGACCATCTCGCGTCTGTCGATCCTGTTGGCCATGGTGATCGGTACGATACTGGCGGTATTCCTCGGTATGGCGGACTTCTCCAACGTCACCACCGGGCCGATGTTCGGCTTCCCGACGCCGTTCCACTTCGGCATGCCGACGTTCCACTTTGCCGCGATTTTGTCGATGTGCATCGTGGTTATGGTGACACTGGTGGAAACCTCGGCGGACATCCTCGCCGTCGGTGAAATCATCGGCACCAAAGTCGATTCCAAACGCCTGGGCAATGGCCTGCGGGCAGACATGCTGTCGAGCATGTTTGCGCCAATCTTCGGTTCGTTCACCCAGAGTGCCTTCGCCCAGAACGTCGGCCTGGTGGCGGTGACCGGGATCAAGAGCCGTTACGTGGTGGCCACTGGCGGTGTGTTCCTGGTGATCCTCGGCCTGCTGCCGTTCATGGGCCGGGTTATTGCAGCGGTGCCGACTTCGGTACTTGGCGGCGCCGGTATCGTGCTGTTTGGTACCGTGGCGGCGAGTGGCATTCGCACGCTGTCGAAGGTTGATTATCGCAACAACGTCAACCTGATCATCGTGGCTACCTCGATCGGTTTCGGCATGATCCCGATTGCTGCGCCGAACTTCTACGATCACTTCCCAAGCTGGTTCGCGACCATTTTCCATTCGGGCATCAGCTCGTCGGCGATTATGGCGATCCTGCTCAACCTGGCGTTCAACCACTTCACGACCGGTAACTCGGATCAGCAGTCGGTGTTTGCGGCGGCGGAAGAGCGGACTCTGCGTTATCGCGATCTGGATGCGCTGCGCGAAGGCGATTACTTCAGCGACGGCAAGCTGCATGACTGCGACGGCAATGAAGTGCCGGTGATCGAGCCGGATGACCATGATCATGGGCATGGCGCGCCGAAAGTGCAGGTGAAAAGCAGCGAGCATGTCTGACGGCTGCAACTGAATAGGAAAGGGCCGATCTGTTTTGTACAGGTCGGCCCTTTTTCATTTCGAGATCAAAAGATCGCAGCCTGCGGCAGCTCCTACATGAGAACACCAATCCCTGTAGGAGCTGCCGCAGGCTGCGATCTTTTGATCTTTCCGAGCGCCCACAAAAAAGCCCCTGAATCTTGCGATTCAGGGGCTTTGCTATTTGGCTCCACAACCTGGACTCGAACCAGGGACCCAATGATTAACAGTCATTTGCTCTACCAACTGAGCTATTGCGGAATTGGTGCGTATGTTACTGATTCAAAAAGAGAAGTCAAGCGTGAGATGTAAAAAACTGCGATTCATCAGGATGGACGGTGGTTTGTCAGCGATTGGCGGTTACCAGAATCGCAACAGAGGTCTACCATGGCCGCCCGGAAGTGGTCACACGCGCTACCGGCCATCCGCCGAAAAAGGTATGCGCCATGAACTACACAGCCCGTAAAAAACAGGTGCTCGCATGAGCATCACGCAAATCAGCCTGCCCAAAGGCGTCGGCCCCCATGCCGAAAAACTCTTCGACGCAATTACTCAGGCCAGCACCGCTGAAGAACTGAACCGCGCCGGCGGCAAGGCAGAAGGTTTTGTCCTCGGTCTGGAAAGCGCCAAAGCGATCAAGAGCCAGATCGCCGAATCGATGTATGTCGCCTATGACGATGCCGCCACCCAGCGCGCCAGCGAACTGGCCTAACTGCCGAAGGTGATGGTGCCGAGCAGCAGTTTGGCGTAGGCCGCCGTCACCGCCAGTTGTACCAGCCACAATGCCAGGCCACCGAGAAACACCCCGGCCGCGACTTGCAGTACCAGGCTTTTTTCGCGCTTGGCCGGGGTGCGAGGGATGAAATCATCCAGATCGTCACGGTCGGCGCGCAGGTTGTCGTTTTTCATTGGGCTTCTCACAAGGTTCTCGGGTGTACACAAAAACCTGTAGGAGTGAGCCTGCTCGCGATAGCAGTGTGTCAGACAGTGATGCTTCGGCTGACAGGGCGCTATCGCGAGCAGGCTCACTCCTACAGTTTTGGATTTGTGTGCAGTTTAGAGGGAATGTTGCATTCCTTCGGACAAATAAAAAACGGGAAGCCCCAAGGCTTCCCGTTTTTCGTCACGCGGCGTTATCAGATGACCTGAACGATCGCGTCCGTCACAGCCTTGATGTTGCTCTGGTTCAGCGCTGCCACACAGATACGACCGGTATCCAGTGCGTAGATGCCGAACTCGTTACGCAGGCGATGCACTTGTTCAGTGGTCAGGCCCGAGTAGGAGAACATGCCGCGCTGACGACCGACGAAGCTGAAATCGCGGCCCGGTGCTTTCTCGGCCAACAGGGCAACCATCTGCTCACGCATGCCGCGAATGCGCAGACGCATTTCGGCCAGCTCGGCTTCCCACTGCGCACGCAGTTCCGGGCTGTTCAACACGGCGGCGACGATGCTTGCGCCGTGAGTCGGCGGGTTGGAGTAGTTGGTGCGGATTACGCGTTTGACTTGCGACAGCACGCGCGCGCTTTCTTCTTTCGATTCGCTGATGATCGACAGGGCGCCAACGCGCTCGCCGTACAGCGAGAACGACTTGGAGAACGAGCTCGAGACGAAGAAAGTCAGGCCGGATTCAGCGAACAGGCGCACAGCAGCGGCGTCTTCGTCGATGCCGTCGCCGAAACCCTGGTAAGCCATGTCGAGGAAAGGCACGTGACCTTTGGCCTTGACCACTTCCAGCACGTTGTTCCAGTCCGCCGGGGTCAGGTCGACGCCGGTCGGGTTGTGGCAGCAAGCGTGGAGGATGATGATCGAGCCGTTCGGCAGAGCGTTGAGGTCTTCGAGCATGCCGGCACGGTTAACGTCGTGGGTGGCAGCGTCGTAGTAACGGTAGTTCTGCACCGGGAAACCGGCGGTTTCGAACAGTGCGCGGTGGTTTTCCCAGCTCGGGTCGCTGATCGCCACAACGGCGTTCGGCAGCAATTGCTTGAGGAAGTCGGCACCGATTTTCAGGGCGCCAGTACCGCCGACGGCCTGAGTGGTGATGACGCGACCGGCGCTGATCAGCGGCGAGTCGTTGCCGAACAGCAGCTTTTGCACGGCCTGGTCGTAGGCAGCGATGCCATCGATCGGCAGGTAACCGCGCGAAGCGTGTTGAGCAGCGCGAACGGTTTCGGCTTCGATCACGGCGCGCAGAAGTGGAATTCGCCCCTCTTCGTTGCAGTACACGCCAACGCCCAGGTTGACCTTGGTGGTCCGGGTATCGGCGTTGAATGCTTCGTTGAGGCCCAGGATTGGATCGCGGGGTGCCATTTCGACAGCGGAGAACAGGCTCATTATTACGGCGGCTCTGAATGGAGTGTGGAGGGACGTGTCGCGCTCCAGCCGAATGCACTAGAGCGGTGCACAAACGGGGAGCTAGTATAGAGGCCATTACTGAGCGATGGCGACAGGCGAATCGGCTTTTACAGCAAGTTTTTCCGATTATTTCTTGACCGTTAGTCGATTGGCCATGTCAGAGTCTTTACCGGATGTAGGACGTTTGCCTTGAAAGGTGAGGCAATCGCCACCACATTGAGCACAATCCAGGTTTTTTCTTGCGCGACACCGGTCGTTTGCGGTCGTCCCCGTGGTGCTCCGCTTTGCTCGGAATGCCGCGATCCCAGAGGTGTATATGTCCGAATTCCAGCTCGTCACTCGCTTCGAGCCCGCCGGCGACCAGCCGGAAGCCATTCGCCAATTGGTCGAGGGCATCGAAGCCGGCCTGGCGCACCAGACGCTGCTCGGTGTGACCGGCTCGGGCAAGACCTTCAGCATCGCCAATGTCATCTCGCAGATTCAGCGTCCGACGCTGGTGCTGGCGCCGAACAAAACCCTGGCTGCGCAGTTGTATGGCGAGTTCAAGGCGTTCTTCCCGAACAACGCTGTCGAATACTTCGTTTCCTACTACGACTACTACCAGCCTGAAGCCTATGTGCCGTCGTCCGACACCTTCATCGAGAAGGACGCGTCGATCAACGACCACATCGAGCAAATGCGACTGTCCGCGACCAAAGCCTTGCTGGAGCGAAAAGACGCGATCATCGTCACCACGGTGTCGTGCATTTACGGTCTCGGTAGCCCGGAAACTTATCTGAAGATGGTGTTGCACGTCGATCGCGGCGACAAACTCGATCAGCGTGCGCTGCTGCGCCGTCTGGCCGACTTGCAATACACCCGCAACGACATGGATTTCGCCCGCGCGACCTTCCGTGTGCGCGGCGACGTGATCGACATTTACCCGGCGGAATCCGATCTGGAAGCGATTCGCATCGAGCTGTTCGATGACGAAGTCGAAAGCATTTCCGCGTTCGACCCGCTGACCGGCGAAGTCATCCGCAAGATGCCGCGCTTCACCTTCTACCCGAAGAGCCACTATGTGACGCCCCGGGAAACCCTGCTCGACGCCATCGAACACATCAAGGTCGAATTGCAGGAGCGCCTCGAATACCTGCGCAGCAACAACAAACTGGTCGAAGCCCAGCGTCTGGAGCAGCGCACCCGTTTTGACCTGGAGATGATCCTCGAGCTGGGTTACTGCAACGGCATCGAAAACTACTCGCGTTACCTGTCCGGGCGTCCGGCCGGTGCCGCGCCGCCCACCCTTTACGATTACTTGCCGGCGGATGCCTTGCTGGTGATCGACGAATCCCACGTCAGCGTGCCGCAGGTTGGCGCGATGTATAAGGGCGACCGTTCGCGGAAGGAAACCCTCGTCGAATACGGTTTCCGTCTGCCTTCGGCACTGGATAACCGGCCGATGCGTTTCGATGAATGGGAAGGGGTGAGCCCGCAGACCATTTTTGTTTCGGCGACGCCCGGCAACTACGAAGCCGAGCACGCCGGGCGTGTGGTCGAGCAACTGGTGCGCCCGACCGGGCTGGTCGATCCGCAGATTGAAGTGCGTCCGGCGCTGACGCAGGTCGACGATCTGCTATCGGAAATCTCCAAGCGCGTGGCCATCGAAGAGCGGGTGCTGGTCACCACCCTGACCAAGCGCATGGCCGAAGACCTTACCGATTACCTCGCCGATCACGGTGTGCGCGTGCGGTATCTGCACTCGGACATCGACACCGTTGAGCGCGTCGAGATCATCCGCGACCTGCGCCTCGGCACGTTCGATGTGCTGGTCGGCATCAACCTTCTGCGAGAAGGTCTGGACATGCCGGAAGTGTCGCTGGTGGCGATTCTTGATGCGGACAAGGAAGGTTTCCTGCGCTCCGAGCGTTCGTTGATCCAGACCATTGGCCGCGCGGCGCGTAACCTCAATGGCCGCGCGATTCTCTACGCCGACCGCATGACCGGTTCGATGGAGCGGGCGATCGGTGAAACCGAACGTCGTCGCGACAAGCAGATCGCGTTCAACCTGGAAAACGGCATCACCCCGAAAGGCGTATTCAAGGACGTCGCCGACATCATGGAAGGCGCCACCGTACCCGGCTCGCGCAGCAAGAAGCGCAAAGGCATGGCCAAGGCTGCCGAAGAAAACGCCAAGTACGAAGCCGAATTGCGCTCGCCGAGCGAGATCACCAAACGCATTCGCGCGCTGGAAGAGAAAATGTATCAGCTGGCACGGGATCTGGAGTTTGAAGCAGCGGCGCAGATGCGCGATGAGATTGCCAAACTGCGTGAACGCCTTTTGGCTGTTTGATTTGTGCTGTCTGGTCGGGCCTCATCGCTGGCAAGCCAGCTCCCACAAGGATTGATGGCGTGCACGAAATTTGTGAACACCAAAGAAACCTGTGGGAGCTGGCTTGCCAGCGATGGGGCCAGACCAGGCACAGCAAATATCAGTGGGATTCCCCAGCCTTCAATCCTTGTGGCAATTTCTTGGTCAATAAGATCGCCAGCATGCTGATCCCCAGCGCAATCCCGACAAAGTGAAACGCATCGTTGTAAGCCATGATCGCCGCCTGCTGATGGACGATCTCACTCAGCTTGCCCAGCGCCGCCGTGTCACTGCCAAACCGGTCCGTCATCGATGCCAGGCGCTCGGCCACCTGCGGATTGGTCGGCACCACCGCCTCGCGTAAATAATCGAAGTAAGTCTTGGTGCGCGCGTCCAGCAGCGTCGCCAGCAGAGCAATGCCGATCGCACCGCCAAGGTTGCGCAGAATGTTGAACAGACTCGACGCCGACCCCGCGTCTTGCGGCAGGATGTACGCCGTGGCAATCAGGGAAATGGTCACCATGATCAATGGCTGCCCCAGCGCGCGAATGATCTGGATCTGATTGAACTGCGGCCCGGCGAAATCCGGGTTGAGCACCCCCGACGAAAAACTTGCCAGACCAAACAAGCCAAACCCGAGCGTGCACAGCCATTTTGGCGAAATGAACTTCATCAGTTTCGGCACCAGCGGAATCAAAAACAGCTGCGGCACGCCCATCCACATGATCACTTCGCCGATCTGCAGGGCGTTGTAGTTCTGGATCTGCGCCAGGTACAGCGGCAACAAATAGATCGAGCCGTACAACCCGACACCCATGCCCAAACTGGAAATACTCGATAAACCAAAATTGCGATTGCGCAGAATGCCAAGGTTGATCAGCGGATTGGGTTTGGAAATCTGCACGATGACAAAAGTGATCAGACTCACCAGCGCAATACTGCCCAGCGTCACGATCAGGCTTGATTCGAGCCAGTCCTTGCGATGGCCTTCTTCCAGAAAAACCTGCAAGCAACCAAGACCAATGCCAAGCGTGAGAATGCCGGTGTAATCGGTGCTTTTCAGCAATTCCCAGTGCGCTTCTTTCTTTTCCAGCCCGTACATCAACCCGGCGATCATGATCAGGCCCGGCGGGATGTTGATATAGAAGATGTATTCCCAGCCCCAGTTTTCCGTGAGCCAGCCGCCCAGCGTCGGGCCGATTGACGGCGCAAACGTCGCGGTCATGGCGAACATCGCCATGCCTTTGGCGCGGTGGTGTTCGGGGAGTTTGATCAGGGTGAGGGTGAATGCCAGCGGGATCAGCGCGCCGCCAGTGAAGCCTTGCATGGCGCGAAAGACGATCATGCTCTCCAGGCTCCAGGCCATCGAGCACAGCAGCGAAGACACCAGAAAACCCAGTGACACCCAAACCGCTAATCGCCGCGCCGAGAGCAATTGCACCAGCCACGCGGTCAGCGGGATCATGATGATTTCCGCGACCAGATACGAAGTGGAAATCCACGAGCCTTCTTCCAGCGTCGCCGACAACGCGCCTTGAATGTCCTTCAGCGAAGAGTTGGTGATCTGGATGTCGAGCACGGCCATAAAGGCACCGAGCATTACGCTCATCACCGCAATCCAATCGCGCCGGGTCGGTTCGCCGACCGGGCGGATCAGCGAATCACCGGCCATTGTCCGGGGCGTCTTTGATGTTCACGGTGGCGGTGGCGGACATGCCCGGGCGGATCTTGCCGTGCAGCGGGTTATCGGCTTTGAAGGTCAGTTTCACCGGAATCCGTTGCACGACTTTGGTGAAGTTGCCAGTGGCGTTGTCCGGTGGCAGCAGGCTGAACTGCGCGCCGGACGCGGCGAACAGACTGTCGACCCGCGCTTCGATCGGCGTGTCGCCGTAGGCATCGAAGGTCAGCTCGGCTTTCTGACCGGGTTGCATGTGGCCGATCTGGGTTTCCTTGAAGTTGGCCTGTACCCAGATGTCTTCGTCCGGAACGATCGACAGCAAATAGGCGCCGGCCTGCACCACTTGACCATTGCGCGCGGCGCGTTGGCCGACCAGGCCGCTGATCGGTGCGTGGATTTCGCTGCGGGTCAGGTTGAGTTCGGCTTGCGCGAGATCGGCGCGGGCGTTGGCGATCTGCGCGTCGAGGCGTTTGATTTCAGCGTTCAGGGCGTTGACCTGCTGACGCTGGCCCTGTGCATCCGCCTGCGCCTTGGCCACTTGCGAGCGAGCAATGTGGGCGTCGGCGGAGAGGGTGGTCACGCGTTCTTCGGAAACGTAACCGGGTTTGCGCAGGGTTTCGGCACGCGACAAATCCATCTGTGAACGACCGAGGGTCGCTTGTGTGGTCGCCACTTGCGCATCGCTGGCGGCGATCAGGCTCGATTGCTGGGTCAGTTTGCTTTGCGCTTGCAGGCGTTCGGCTTCGCGGGTGGCGAGGGCGGCGTTCGCGCGGTCTACCGCCAGACGGAAATCATTCGGTTCGAGGCGCACCAGCAACTGGCCTTTTTCCACGTGCTGATTGTCTTGCACCAGCACTTCATCAATGCGCGCGCCCAATTGGCTCGACACACGGGTGATCTCACCCTGGACATAGGCGTTGTCGGTGCTTTCATAAAAGCGTCCCTTGAAAAACCAGTGGGCGAAGAAACCCCCGGCAATCAGCAGGACGAGCAGCAGGAAAATCAACAGGCGACGCTTGAGTTGGGCAGGCATGGGCAAACTGTAGTCGAGGAATTGTAAGGAAAGTTATCAGCCGCTGAATCTCGCACACCGGCGATAAACGGTAAATGCCCCCGCTTGATAATCGGCCATTCGCCACGGCTTACGGGCATTACAGACGCAAACTTGGCTTAAATGCCCTGCCTGCTGGAGCGGGGCGGGTGTCGCCTGTTACCATTCGCCGCTTGATTGTTTTGCTTTTCATTCTTTTCGAGACATGCCATGACCACCGTCCGCACTCGCATCGCGCCATCGCCTACCGGGGATCCCCACGTAGGTACCGCTTACATCGCATTGTTCAACTACTGCTTTGCCAAGCAGCATGGTGGTGAGTTCATCCTGCGGATCGAAGACACCGACCAGTTGCGTTCGACCCGCGAGTCCGAACAGCAGATCTTCGACGCGCTGCGCTGGTTGGGCATCGACTGGAGCGAAGGCCCGGACGTTGGCGGCCCGCACGGCCCGTATCGCCAGAGCGAGCGCGGCGACATTTACCAGAAGTACTGCCAGCAATTGGTCGACATGGGTCATGCGTTCCCATGCTTCTGCACTGCTGAAGAACTCGATCAGATGCGCGCCGAGCAAATGGCTCGCGGCGAAACGCCACGTTACGACGGTCGCGCGCTGCTGCTGTCGAAAGAAGAAGTCGCGGCCCGTCTGGCCGCCGGCGAACCCCACGTGATCCGCATGAAAGTGCCGAGCGAAGGCGTTTGCGTGGTGCCGGACATGCTCCGTGGCGACGTCGAGATCCCGTGGGATCGCATGGACATGCAAGTGCTGATGAAGACCGACGGCCTGCCGACGTACTTCCTCGCCAACGTCGTTGACGATCACCTGATGGGCATCACCCACGTATTGCGCGGCGAAGAATGGCTGCCATCGGCACCGAAACTGATCTTGCTCTACGAATACTTCGGCTGGGAGCAACCAGAGCTGTGCTACATGCCGCTGCTGCGTAACCCGGACAAGAGCAAGCTGTCCAAGCGCAAGAACCCGACCTCGGTGACGTTCTACGAGCGCATGGGCTTCATGCCCGAAGCGATGCTCAACTATCTTGGCCGCATGGGCTGGTCGATGCCGGACGAGCGCGAGAAGTTCTCGCTGCAGGAAATGGTCGATAACTTCGACCTCAAGCGCGTCTCGCTGGGCGGGCCGATCTTCGACATCGAGAAGCTGTCGTGGCTCAATGGCCAGTGGCTGCGTGATCTGCCGGTGGAAGAATTCGCCAGCCGCTTGCAGACCTGGGCATTGAACCCGGAATACATGATGAAGATCGCGCCGCTGGTGCAGGGTCGCGTTGAAACCTTCAGCCAGGTTGCACCGCTGGGCGGGTTCTTCTTCGCCGGTGGCGTCAACCCGGATGCCAAGTTGTTCGAATCGAAGAAGCTCTCCGGCGATCAGGTGCGGCAGTTGATGCAGTTGATCCTGTGGAAGCTGGAAAGCCTGCGTCAGTGGGAGAAGGACAACATCACCGCGACGATTCAGGCAGTGGTCGAATCGCTGGAGCTGAAACTGCGTGACGCGATGCCGCTGATGTTTGCTGCGATCACCGGTCAGGCGAGTTCGGTGTCGGTGCTCGATGCGATGGAAATCCTCGGCCCGGACCTGACCCGTTTCCGTCTGCGCCAGGCGATCGACCTGCTGGGCGGCGTGTCGAAGAAAGAAAACAAAGAGTGGGAAAAGCTCCTGGCCGCCATCGCCTGATAGCTTAACCCCCCTGTAGGAGCTGCCGAAGGCTGCGATCTTTTGATTTTGGCTTTTAAAAACCAGATCAAAAGATCGCAGCCTGCGGCAGCTCCTACAGGGGCATGCTTTATCCCAAGTCCCGGATTTTCGGGAGGAGGGCGGTAAGTGATTGTTATGCCGACGAAAAATTTTGAAATTTTTCAAAAATAAGTTTGACAGGCTTTCGATACGCCCTTAAGATTCGCCCCGTCCTCAGCGATGACATCAACGATGAGGGGCTATAGCTCAGCTGGGAGAGCGCCTGCATGGCATGCAGGAGGTCAACGGTTCGATCCCGTTTAGCTCCACCAATTTTACACTTCAAGGCCTGGCCACACCGGCCTTGAAGCGATCAACACTCAGCGTTGATCAGTTGTATAGAAGGGTTTGCGTCCCCTTCGTCTAGTGGCCTAGGACACCGCCCTTTCACGGCGGTAACAGGGGTTCGAGTCCCCTAGGGGACGCCAGTTTTACAGAAGTGATGTTGCAAGATGTCACTCCGCCGCGAGGCGAAAAATCCGGGGCTTTAGCTCAGCTGGGAGAGCGCCTGCATGGCATGCAGGAGGTCAGCGGTTCGATCCCGCTAAGCTCCACCAATTTTACAGTTCAAGGTCTGGCCACACCGGCCTTGAATCGATCAGCACTCAGCACTGATCAGTTGTATAGAAGGTTTGTGTCCCCTTCGTCTAGTGGCCTAGGACACCGCCCTTTCACGGCGGTAACAGGGGTTCGAGTCCCCTAGGGGACGCCACGATTACCCGCTCTGCGGGATTTTATAAGGGTCATTCAATTATTGAATGGCCCTTTTGTTTGTCTGGCGTTTGGCCAATTCTCCTTTTCCTAAACTGTGCTTCAGACCAGCGGTCATATTCTTGACTTGCAGATTATTATTATGCGAATAATATTCTAGTCGTAATATTCGGAGGCAACGATGAACGATAAAAAAGCTCAAACCCGCGAACGCATCCTCAAGGCCGCCAGCTCCGCGCTGATCCAGCGTGGCCCGGCCGACCCAAGCGTGGGCGAAGTGATGGGCGCAGCCGGCCTCACGGTCGGTGGCTTCTATGCGCACTTTGAAAGCAAGGACGCGATGATGCTCGAAGCGTTCAAGCAATTGCTCGGTCGTCGCCGCGACCTGATTGCCGACATGGACAGCGAACTGACCGGCGAAGAGCGTCGCGCGCTGGTCGCAGCGTTCTATCTGTCGCGCAAGCACCGTGATTCCAGTGAGGCGGCGTGCCCGATTCCTGCGTCGATCGGCGAGTTGGGGCGTTTGCCGGATTCGTTCCGCCTCGCGCTGAACGAACACTTGGAATTGATGGTTGCGCAGTTGGCGTCCAGCCCTGAGGACACCGACAAAGCCCTGGCCGACATGGCCCTGATGGTGGGTGGTCTGGCGCTCGCACGAGCACTGGGCCCGGGTGATTTATCTGATCGATTGCTGCGCGCGGCCAAGTCGGCGGTGCGTTGACCTGAAGGCAGCAGGCCTGAGGAGAGAGCGATGAACACGTTGAAGTGGGTTCGTGGCGTTAATGGCACCTTGGGCTGGATTGCACCGCAACGAGTGGCGAGCAAAATGCGCCTGGCGTTCATGACGCCGCGCGCGCTGCCACTGCGCGATTGGGAGTTGCCGATGCTGGCCAGTGCCGAGCGCATCACGCTGCGCTTCGGGCTTTCGGCATTGCGCTGGGGCCAAGGCCCTGCCGTGCTGCTGATGCACGGTTGGGAAGGGCGCCCCACCCAGTTCGCCGCGCTGATCACTGCGCTCGTCGATGCCGGTTATACCGTTGTTGCACTCGACGGCCCGGCCCACGGTCGCTCACCGGGACGTGAAGCCAACGTCGTCCTTTTTGCGCGCGCCATGCTTGAAGCCGCCGCCGAACTACCGCCGCTGCAAGCCGTCATCGGCCACTCGATGGGCGGCGCCAGCGCCATGCTCGCCGTGCAATTGGGCCTGCGTACCGAAACCCTCGTCAGCATCGCTGCGCCGGCGCGAATTCTCGGTGTACTGCGCGGCTTCGCCCGCTACGTCGGTATGCCGCCCAGAGCGCGCTCCGCGTTTATCCGCCAGGTCGAGCAAGACGTTGGCATGCGCGCCGCCACGCTGGATGTCGCCCACTATCAACTGGATATGCCGGGCCTGATTGTGCATGCCGAGGACGACAATTTTGTCTCGGTCAAAGAGTCGCAACTGATCCATGAATCCTGGTTCGACAGTCGTTTGCTGCGTCTGGAAGGTGGCGGTCATCAGCGCGTACTCGCCGACCCGCGCGTGATTGATGGCGTGTTATCACTGCTGGCCGGTCGCAGCCTTCAGGCGCGCCAATCGGCGTGAGCTCCGTTACACTGCCCCGGTTGAATAACTGACCGGGAGTGGGGCATGGGCTGGGATCGGGCAACGCCGTTTACCATTGATCTGCAAGTAGGCGCCGAGGACATCGACGGGCTGGGCCACGCCAATAACGCGGTGTACGTGACCTGGCTCGAACGCTGCGCCTGGCGCCATTCGCAGCGTCTGGGGCTGGATCTGGTCGAGTACCGGCGTCTGGATCGGGCGATGGCCGTGGTCCGTCACGAAATCGATTATCTGGCCGCCGCCTATGAGGGCGATGAACTGCAGTTGGCAACCTGGATCGTCGATTGGGATCAGCGCCTGAAAATGACCCGGCATTTCCAGCTCAAGCGCCCGAGCGACAACACCACGCTGCTGCGCGCGCAAACCACCTTCGTCTGCATCGAGCTGTCCACCGGCAAGCCCAAGCGCATGCCTGCCGAATTCATCGAAGGCTACGGCCCGGCGATCCAGCTCACCGCCTGACCCGCCCTTTGCCTCGAACTCTGCTCTAACTCATGTAGGAGCTGCCGCAGGCTGCGATCTTTTGATGTTGTTTTTTTAAGATCAAGATCAAAAGATCGCAGCCTTCGGCAGCTCCTACAGGTGGTCGTGGGTTTAAGCCGCTCAATCCAGTAAACTGCGGCACGTTTTTCTCTAAGTAGTGTTTTCCCCATGCAAATTGCTCTGGCGCCCATGGAGGGGTTGGTCGACGACATCCTCCGCGACGTGCTGACCCGCGTTGGCGGCATCGATTGGTGCGTGACCGAATTCATTCGGGTCAACGATCAGTTGCTTACCCCGGCTTACTTCCACAAGTTCGGCCCCGAGCTGCTCAACGGTGCCCGCACGGCGTCCGGCGTGCCACTGCGTGTGCAATTGCTCGGTTCCGACCCGGTGTGCCTGGCGGAAAACGCTGCACTGGCCTGCGAACTCGGTTCCGAAGTGATCGACCTCAACTTCGGCTGCCCGGCCAAGACCGTGAACAAATCCCGTGGCGGCGCGGTACTGCTGAAAGAGCCGGAGCTGCTCAACCAGATCGTCGAGCACGTGCGCCGCGCGGTGCCTGCGCACATTCCAGTCACCGCGAAAATGCGCCTGGGCTTCGACAGCCCGGACGGCTCGCTGGTCTGCGCCACGGCGTTGGCCGAAGGCGGCGCCGAACACATCGTGGTGCACGCACGAACCAAAATGGACGGCTACAAACCGCCGGCGCACTGGGAGTGGATCCCGCGCGTGCAGGACGTGGTCAAGGTGCCGGTGTTCGCCAACGGCGATATCTGGAGCGTTGAAGACTGGCGTCGTTGCCGCGAAATCAGTGGCGTGGAAGACATCATGCTCGGCCGCGGTCTGGTGTCGCGCCCTGATCTGGCCAGGCAGATCGCCGCCGCGCGTGCCGGTGAAGAAGTGGTCGAGATGACCTGGGCCGAGTTGATGCCGCTGATCCAGGATTTCTGGCTGCAAGCCAAGGCGCAGATGACCGCGCGTCAATCGCCGGGCCGTTTGAAGCAATGGCTGGCGATGCTGACCCGCAATTACCCGCAAGCCACCGAACTGTTCACTGTGCTGCGTCGCGAGACCGAGCCTGATCATGTCTCGCGCTTGCTCGGTTTGCCCGTCGCCGAAGCCGCCTGACTCCGCTCGAAAAAATGCCCCGATACGTCGGGGTTTTTTTATGGGTGCTGCACACCGGCTTTGCCGCACGGCAGCGCTTTCTCTACAATCCGCCGCAGTTTTGCCGACCTCCCATTTCTCACTCGGTCGGCGTGGAGCATTTTTCATGGATGAGATTCAGCAGCGCTGGCTGTGGGCCCTGTCGGCGCCGATGGCGGCGCTCAATCCTGGCGCCGGGTATGACGACCCTGCTTTCTGCGACGACGCGTACATCAATCTGGAGCACAGCTGGGGCATTGATACCCGCCAGGAGCTGTTCGGCATGCTCAGGGGGATGACCGACGACGGCCACGCCAAACACCTCAGTGACGGTTATCTAGCCTGGCAGCGTTGCCTGCCGAGTGAATGGCCGGCGCTGCTCGAGCGTCTCGCCCCGCGTGAACGCATCCTGCATGAGTTTGCCAGCCGCACCTTCGACAGCTGCGGGGCCGGTGGGATTCTGTCTTGGGATTACGGGCGCATGGGCTTTCTCTTGCGCTGCGGTGTGCGCAACAAGTGGATCGATCTGGTCGAGAGTCAATGGCTGCATTCGCGCCTGGCCGTCAGGGCGCAGTTTCACTACGACAGCTGGATGGCGTACTACCACGGCTTCCTTATCGGCCGGGCGTTCTGGTGCTGCCAGAACAAAAGTGATGATGCGCTGGCGTTCGAGCTGGATCGACAAGGGCAGACTGCGCATAACCTGCTGATCACCCGGGGTCTTGAGCAGAGCATCCCGCAGTTTCTGCCTGACTTGCCTTGGCATATGGACATCGACCCGCCGCCGCGTCCGGCATCGCTCAAGGAGTTCGACTGGTCATGAGTTGCTGGATCCAACTGGGCATCGAGCCCACTGCCGAAGAAACCCTGATCCGTGATGCCTACCGCGCACGCTTGCCGGCGCATCACCCGGAGACCGACCCCGAAGGCTTTCAGGCGTTACGCATGGCGTACGAAAAAGCCCTGCGTCTGGCTCGTGAAGACGACCTGGAAGAGGACGACGAGGAAGAGGATTACGCCGAGTTCGAGGCGCCAGACGCGCCGGTCGCCGAGACTCCCCAAGCCTTCGTGGATTTCTGTGAACTGCTCGACGATCCTGCACGGCGCTTCAATATTGCCGCCTGGCAGGCGTTTATCCGCACGCTGGATCAATTGCCCCTCGATGACCTCGACGATCTCAGTTGGGGTTTCTACCACCGCATGACCGATGCCGGTTTGCTGTCGCATCAATGCGCGAACCTGCTGGCCGAGCGCATGGCCTGGGATCAACAGTTGCTTGATCTTGGCTACGATCAGGCGGAGCGGGTCGATGCGTTTCTGCGGCGGATAAAAACCCCGGACCCGTTCGATGTGGCGTTGATGAGCCATTGGCCGGAGCCCGCGCAGGTTGAAGCGTTGTGGTACGCCCGCAGCCTGGTGGTCACCTTCACCCAGCGTCCGCTAAACGAATTCCGCCATTTCGCCCTTCGACACACCTGCTTGCCGTTGCCGAACGATGAGGCATACATCAAACGTCTGCTCGCGCAGTTCACTCAGGCGGGCATCGGCGGGGAAGGGCTGCTGCAGTCCTGCATCGAACAACAGCGTCAGCACCCTGACGACATTGATTGGCTGTACATGCTGGCCAGCCAGTACAGTTTGCAGGGGCTGGATGATCAGGCGTGGCCGTGCTGGATCCGCTTGTGGCAGGAGCACCGTCATCCGAAAGCCGAAGGCCATTTGTTGGCGCTATGTGGCGAGCGTTCGCCGGACCTGCTGCCGTTGCTGATTCAAGCCTTCGATTGTGCCCGGCCTTTCAGTGCCTGGCCGCTTGATCTGGACGACGCCAGTCAGGCGTATGGCAGCCCGACTCAGCAACCACAGACCTTGTTGCGCTGGCTGGACGTCGGTCCTCTGCAACTACAGGGGCTGGCCGGGGCTTTTGTCGATTGGCGCCTGCACGATGACGAATTGCCGCTGGTGGCGCTGTTGCTCGGCGAGCATGCCGACCAGCGCCTGCAACGACTTTACCGGCATGCCTGGGCGTTGCATCGCGGTGACGTGCTGTTGTTGCAGCAGATGCTCGACGAGGCGTTGCCGCCGGACGCGCTTGAAGCGCTGGTGCTGAGCGGTTTCCAGTATCAGGCTGAGCAACATCTGCGCTGGCTGAAAAATTCGCCGATCGCGCGGGCGATGACCGCCTACACCGATGAGGACGCAGAATCGCCACAACTTCCTGTGGCGCAGACCAGCGATCAGTCGCACAGCCTGTGCCGCGGCTGGTTGCGCCGGTTGCGTCCCTACAGTCATGCCGCGCTCGCGCGCATTGAACAAGACTTCAAGCTCAACGGCTCATACGCCGGCACTGATCTGTCGGAACTGACGCAGTTGCTGCAACTGGCTCAACTCGATGTGCTGTTGCCCGCACCGGAGGCGGGCGAAGGGCTGTGGCAATGGCACGCGCAAACGCTGTTTTTGCTGATGTTGCTGGGGCAGACGGAGCGTTGGTTGCCATTGATCGACGCGCGGATGCTGGAGTCGCTGGCATTCAACCCGTCCCATCCGCTCAGCCGCTTGCAGCCGTTGTTGCAGCGATTGCTGCGTGAACAGGGAAATTGCAGCGGCTTGCTCGGCCTGCTGCAAACCGAAGATCCAGTGCAGGCGCTGCTGGCCCAGCAGATGTGCGGGGTTCAGGAGGCGCTGGACAGCCTGCGCTTGCTCAGCAACGACCGGTTGTTCCTGTGCATGCGCCGTGATCTGCGTGCTTTTGACGACGACCTGCTCGGGCGGATGCTGCTGACGGGCGTGCTGTATCACACGTCATTGTTTGATGCCAAACAGCGGCGCTTTTTACTCGACAGGATTACCGAAGTCGTCAACCCACAGGAGTGGTTCGACGGTTTCCGGCACAGCTTGATCAAGGGCGAACCAGTGCGTCCGCCGCGTCAGGCGCTCGAAGATGAGGGCATCAACGACTGCGACGATTTTTACCTGGCGCTTGATGTGCTCAAGGATCTGGTCAGGTACGGCGACGCGGGCGTGCCACGGCAGAAGCACCTGATACGCCTGCAGCGGGCCAAGGACAATCAGCAGAACGGCCTCGGTGTGCGGTTTGCTTGCAGTGCGCTGCTGTCGTGGTCGGAGCGATTGATGATGGCCAAGGCCGAGGCGCGGCCGACATCGGCCATGGCGTTCTGGCGCCTGGGTTCGCGGCTGAGTCGCGAGGCCTTTGTCGGGCAAGTGCTTGGCCTGGTGCTGCTGACCCCGCTGGTCGCCGTGCTCAGTGGATCGACGCCGCCCGCCCTGGTGGTGCTGGTGCTCGGGGTGTTGATCCTGCTCGGCGCCATGCTGCGGCGCCTGCATGACATGGGCCGGGGTGTCGCGACCTTTCTGGTGTTGGCCGGGTTGACGCCAGCCTTGCCGTTTCTGCCGCTGGTGCTGTTCGGTTTTCCCGGGGAAAAACTGCCCAACCGCTACGGCATGCCCCCGGAAAGCTTTCGTGAAGACCCGTTGGCCGCCGGCTTGCAGGCGGCGCTGCGGCGACTCATCGGCTAGAAGCGCAGTTCATCCAGGGCGCTGTTGAGTTGTGAACGCTGGCTGGCAATCTCCGCCGGTTGTTGGCCGCCGAGCACGGCCGTGAAGCTGTGCAGCCATTCGGCAATGCGCTCGCGCTCGGTGCCCAGGCTCTGCATCCAGGCGCGTTCCAAGCGTGCCAGCAGCGTGCGGTTGGGCAAGGTATCACGCGGGTGAACCTTGAGTGCGGCGAGCCGGTCATGGCTGTTTTGCCGAGCCTCGTCATCCAGCCCGGTCGGGCTGCGGTCGATGCTGTGGCTGTGGCGCTTGCCGGTCTCCAGCAGCGTGACGTCGACCTCAAGCAGGCCATTGATGTCGTAACTGAAGCGCACGTCGAGTTCCTGGCGGTGTTCGGTGGGCGTCAGCGTGACATCGAAACCGTCGATGAAAATGTTGTCGCGCACCCATGGGCGCTCACCCTGATACACCGAGATACGGATCTGTTCCTGCTTGGGATAGGTGGTGCAATAGCGCTCCACCCGTGACGTCGGGATGATTGTGTTGCGCTCGATAATGGGCGAGAACGCGCCTTCGACGCCTCTGCCGCGCATCGTCTCGATACCCAGCGTGTAAGGGCAGACATCGGTGAGGATCAACTCTTCTACCGCACCGTCGCGGGCCTTGCAGGCCGCTTGCGTCGCGGCGCCAAGGGCGACAATCGTGTCCGGGTCGAGGTGACGATACGGCAGGCGCCCGAACAGCGTGGCAACCATTTGTTGCACCGCGAGCATGCGCGTGGCGCCGCCGACCAGCACCAGGCTGTCGAGGTCGCGGGGTTTCAGTCGGGCATCGCGCAGGGCCTGTTCGATCGGTGCGCGCAAGCGTGACAGCAGCGGCTCCCAGATTTTCAGCGCAGCCGCTTCGTCCAGCGACCACTCGTAGACATTGTCGGCGTGGCGCCAGCTCAAATGCTGGACGCCTTCACCGAGATTGCACTTGAGTTGCTCCAGCGCATCGCCGAGGCTGGCCAGGCTGTGCGCGTCGATCATTGACGGCGTCAGTTGCCAGGTCTTGAGGCAGTCTTCGAGCAGCGCGGCGGTAAAGTCTTCGCCGCCGAGAAAGTTGTCGCCAGTCGATGCATGCACTTCGATCAGCGGCAACGCGTATTCCAGCACCGTGACGTCGAAGGTGCCGCCGCCCAGGTCGAAAATCAGCGTGCGCTCGAATTTCTGCTCATGCAGCCCGTAAGCCATGGCCGCTGCTGTCGGTTCATTGATCAACCGTGTGACCGCCAGCCCCGCCAGTTCGGCGGCGAACAGGGTGCGCTTGCGTTGTTCGTCGCTGAAATAGGCCGGCACTGAAATCACCGCCTCAGTGACCGGATGGCCAAGAAACGCTTCGGCGTCCTGCTTCAGTGAGCCCAACACCAGCGCCGACAATTCTTCCGGGCTGAACGCGCGAGCGCCGAGTTCGACCCGTTTGTCGCTGCCCATGAAACGCTTGAACGCGGCAGCGGTGCGATCCGGGTGGGTGGTCAGGCGGGCGCGGGCGGCTTTGCCGACCAGAATCGTGTCGTCTTCATCGAGGCTGACCACCGAGGGGGTCAACACGTCGCCGAGGGCGTTGCGGATCAATTCGGCGCGACCGTCGCGCCAGACGGCGATCAGGCTGTTGGTGGTGCCAAGGTCGATGCCCAGCAGGGCTGGGCGGGGGAGGGTTGCATCCTGCATGAAAGATCCCGAAACGGCGCAAAAAAGCGACCCTACAGGTTGGCGCAAACCGTGGCAATTGCCGCTCTGTTGCAAGCTGCGCAGTGGAGAGTGTCAGGGCAGCAGCTTTTTCAAACCCTCCAGTGGCAGTGGCCGGCTGTGCAGGTAACCTTGGTACAAGTGGCAGCCTAAACCTTGCAGGAACGCCAATTGTTCGGGGGTTTCCACGCCTTCGGCGATCACCTCCAGTTCCAGGCTGCGGGCCATGGCGACAATGGCGCGGATGATTTCGGCGTCATTCGGGTCGGTGGTGGCGTCGCGGATAAACGACTGATCGATTTTCAATGTGTCGACCGGCAGGCGCTTGAGGTAAGTCAGCGACGAATAACCGGTGCCGAAATCGTCCATGGCGAAGCTCACGCCGAGCTTTTTCAGGCGGCGCATTTTGCTGATGGTGTCCTCCAGGTTCTGAATGACGATGCCTTCGGTGATTTCCAGTTTCAGCAGCGAGCAGGGCAGGCCGTGGCTGCTCATGCTGTGTTCGATGCGTTCGACAAAATCGTTCTGGCGGAACTGCCGTGGGCTGATGTTCACGCACAGGCTGAAGTTGAGCGGGTCGACCAGTTTCAGCGCGATCAGCTGTTTGAACGCGTCGCAGGCCTCGTCGAGGATCCACGTGCCGACTTCGAGAATCAGCCCGCTGTCCTCCAGCACCTTGATGAATTCGGTGGGCGATTGCGCGCCGAGCTCCGGGTGATTCCAGCGCACCAGCGCTTCGGCGCCGATGATGCGGTTGTCGCGGGCGTCGATCTGCGGCTGGAAGTGCACATTGAATTCGCCGCGTGACAGCGCCAGGCGCAGGTCGGTCTCCATGCGCAGCCGCTCGCTGGCCGCTTTCTGCATGGTGTTGTGGTACATCTGCGTGGTGTTGCGCCCGGAATCCTTGGCCCGGTACAGAGCGATGTCGGCGCGCTTGAGCAGGTCGGTCGGGGTCGAACCGTGATCGGGAATCAGCGCCACGCCGATGCTCGGCGTCACTTGCAGGCGCTGACCGTCGAGGAACATCGGCTCGGAGAGCAACTCACGCAGGGTGTCGGCGAGGTTGCGCACTTGCGCGCTGACTTCATTGCGCGAGCCTTCGAGGCCGCTGAGCAGCACGACAAACTCGTCGCCACCGAGGCGTGCGACGGTATCTTCCATGCGCACGCTGGCTTCGAGGCGCGCGGTGATGATCTTCAGCACCGTGTCGCCCACCGGATGGCCGAGCGAATCGTTGATGTGCTTGAAGTGGTCGAGGTCGAGAAACAGCAAGGCGCCGCGCAGGTTATGCCGTTTGAGCAGGGCGATCTGTTGGCTCAGGCGATCCATCAGCAAGGCGCGATTCGGCAGGTTGGTCAGCGGGTCGTGGTACGCCAGATGACGAATCTGCGCTTCGGCGTTTTTCAGCAGGCTGACGTCCCGCGCGGTCAGCAGCAGGCACGCGGTTTCATTGAGGGTGATCGGCTCGACTGAGACTTCCACGGTCAGCAATTCGCCGCGCTTGTTGCGCCCGAGCATTTCCTGATGGTGCACGCGGCCCTTGATCTGCAACTCGGCCAGCAGCGCCGAGCGTTGCTTCTCTTCGGCCCAGATGCCGACCTGATACACGGTTTTGCCCACCACTTCGTCGGCGCGATAACCGGTGAGTCGGCAGAAACCGTCGTTGACCTCCAGATAACGGCCGGTATCGCGCTCGGTGATGGTGATCGCGTCGGGGCTGGAGTGGAACGCCTTGGCGAATTTCTCTTCACTGGCCTTCAGCGCCGCCTCCGAGCGTTGTTGCTGGGTAATGTCGCGCAGGGTGGTGACGATGCACGGCTGGTCGCCGACGCTGATCTGCCGGCTGGAAATCACGCAGGTCAGCGACTGGCCGTCCTTGTGCTGGACGATGATCGCAACATTGCTCAGGCCTTGTTCGCGGATCACTCGCTCGATGCGTTGCAGGCTTTTCGCCGAGGCGTCCCACAGGCCGATTTCTTCGGCGGTGTGGCCGATCACGTCGGCGGCGCTCCAGCCAAAGGTCTGGCTGAAGCTGGAGTTGATCTCGATGAACTCGCCGCTGTCCTGACGGGTCACGCAAATCGGGTCGGGACTGACCTGAAACAGCGTGGCGAATTTCTCCTCCGACGCGACCAGCCGTTGTTCGCGTTCGACCTGATCGGTGATGTCCAGCAGGGTGCCGGCCATGCGCAGCGGCGCACCATTGTCATCGCGATAGAGGCGGGCGCGACTTTCCAGATAACGCGAGCTGCCGTCCGGCAGTTGCACGCGGTAGGTCAGTTGATAATTGCCCGCCGGGCCTTCGCGCAGGCTGCGATAGGCATCGCGCATGCTGTCGCGTTCCTCGCCCGGCACACCTTCGAAAAACTCGTCGAACGACTCATGAAAGGGTTTCGGCTCCAGCCCGTGCAGTTGCGCCGCCCGTGCCGAGCCGTAAAGCATGCCGCTGGGAATGTGCCAGTCCCACGTGCCGAGCTGCGCCGAATCCAGCGCCAGGTCGAGGCGTTCCTGGCTGTCCTTCAAAGCGTGTTCGGCGGCTTTGCGTTCGGTGGTGTCGAGGAACGTGCTGAGCAGATACGGCTGGCCTTCGAGTTCGACCTTCTGCGCACTGAGGATACCGTCGTGAATCTGCCCGTTGCTGGCGCGAAACTGCACCTCCATGCTGATCAGTTCGCCCTTGGTGTTGGTCTTTTTGACCAGTTCGGCGCGCTGCTCGGGGTGTACCCACAAGCCCAGTTCCAGCGTGGTGCGGCCAATGGCGCTCTGCACCGGCCAGCCGAACAGGCTTTCGAAATACTGATTGGCCTCGCTGATCAGGCCGTCTTCCTGACGCGTCAGCAAGACCATGTTCGGACACAGGTGAAACAGGGTGGCGAAACGTTTCTCCGAGCTGCTCAGCGCCTGTTCGCGTTGACGCTGGTGGGTGATTTCGCGAATCACCCCGATCATTCGGGGGCGGCCGTGTTTATCCGGCAGCAGGCTGCCGCTGATTTCCAGCCAGTGCAGGCTGCCGTCGGGCCAGCGGATGCGGTGGTGCATCGCTTGTTCCAGCGGTGCGCCGGCGATCACCGCATGGAAGGCGCGAACGGTCTTGGCGCGATCTTCCGGGGGCAGTAGATCGAGGTATTCAAGGTCCGCCGGCAGCGGTTGCCGTGGATCGAAGCCGAACAATGCCTGGGTGCCCCGTGACCAACTGATCTGCCCGCGCTCGATGTCCCAATACCACGCGCCGAGCCGCGCGCCGTTGAGCGCGGCGAGCAATTGCGGCGCGCTCTCCCAGCTCTGCTCGGAATGACGCGGGTCAATCGCCTGGATACGCGGCATCGGCGGAATGCGGTCAACAGATTTCGGCATTGTGGACAGGCCTTGAGCTGATGGTGGCGTTAGGCACAGGGACAGCGGCTCTATAGGAGTAGCACAAGTTGGCCTTATGTCCCTGGCAGATCGATTTGTGCATCCAGCAAGGCCATAAAGGCTCTTGCCGCATTCGATAGCGTCCGTTCGGTGTGCAAGATATAGCCTAGCTGGCGACTGAGCTGTATGCCCGGCAAAGCGATGCTTGCCACCTGTTCATCGAGCATGGTCCGTGGCAGAACGCTCCAGGCCAGACCGATCGAGACCATCATCTTGATGGTTTCCAGATAGTTGGTGCTCATGGCGATGTTCGGCGTCAGGCCCTGAGCCTCGAATAAACGCTGCACGATATGGTGTGTAAAAGTGTTGCCGCCGGGGAAAACCGCCGGATGACCGGCGATGTCGGCCAGATTGACCGCGCCGTTATTGATCAGCGAATGCTCCGGGGCGACCACGAAATCCAGCGGGTCGTCCCACACTGGCGTGGCTTTGACCAGTGTGTGGGGCTCCGGGGCGAGGGTGATGACCGCCAATTCGGCGCGACCATGGAGAATTTCCTCGTAGGCCACTTCCGAATCGAGGAACTGAATATCCAGCGCAACTTGTGGGTAACGGCGGGTGAATTCCCGTAAAAGCGGCGGCAAACGGTGCAAGCCTATGTGGTGACTGGTGGCCAGGGTCAGGCGCCCGCTGACTTCGCCGGTCAAATTTGTCAGCGCGCGGCGGGTGTCATCCAGCACATTAAGAATCTGATAAGCCCGAGGCAGCAGGGCGCGGCCAGCCTCGGTCAGGCCGACTTCACGGCCCAGCCGATCAAACAGGCGCACCTTCAATTGCTGCTCCAGCCCGGCGATGCGTTTGCTGATCGCCGGCTGCGTCAGGTGTAGGCGTTCGCCGGCGCCGGAGAAGCTGCCGGTCTCGGCAATCGCGATAAAAGCGTTGAGGTTGGCCAGATCCATGTTCGTATTCCAGTTGGTTATCCAAAGCATAAAAAATATGAATTTGAGTTATTTAATCTAACCCCATAGGATCGGCCTCACAAGCCAAAGGGTTATTGATAAGCCCAGGGCATAGAAACAAGCTGATGAGGAACCGTCTGATGGCCGGCAAAACGCTCTACGACAAGCTCTGGGATTCGCATTTGGTCAAGCAGCGCGACGATGGCTCTGCGCTGATCTATATCGATCGTCACATCATTCACGAAGTGACCTCGCCGCAAGCCTTTGAAGGCCTGCGTCTGGCCGGGCGCAAGCCTTGGCGCATCGATGCCAACATCGCGACCCCGGATCACAACGTACCGACCACCCCGGAACGCAAGGGCGGCATCGAAGCCATTGCCGACCAGGTCTCGCGTTTGCAGGTTCAGACCCTCGACGACAACTGCGATGAGTACGGCATTGTCGAATTCAAGATGAACGACGTGCGCCAAGGCATCGTCCACGTGATCAGCCCGGAGCAGGGTGCAACCTTGCCGGGCATGACCGTGGTCTGCGGCGACTCGCACACCTCGACCCACGGCGCGTTCGGCGCGTTGGCTCACGGTATCGGCACCTCCGAGGTCGAGCATGTGCTCGCCACGCAGTGCCTGGTTGCGAAGAAAATGAAGAACATGCTGGTGCGCGTTGAAGGGCAGTTGCCGTTCGGCGTGACCGCCAAGGACATCGTCCTTGCGGTGATCGGCAAGATCGGCACCGCTGGCGGTAACGGTCATGCCATCGAATTCGCTGGCAGCGCGATCCGCGACTTGTCCGTTGAAGGCCGCATGACCATCTGCAACATGTCCATCGAAGCCGGCGCCCGCGTGGGCTTGGTAGCCGCAGATCAGAAGACTGTTGACTACGTGAAGGGCCGTCCATTTGCTCCGAAAGGCGCGGAATGGGACATGGCCGTCGAGTCCTGGAAAGACCTCGTCTCCGACGCCGACGCCAAGTTCGACACCGTGGTTGAGCTCGACGCTACGCAGATCAAGCCGCAAGTCAGCTGGGGCACTTCCCCGGAAATGGTCTTGGCCGTGGATCAAAACGTGCCGGATCCAGCGAAAGAGATGGATCTGGTCAAGCGCGACTCGATCGTCCGTGCCTTGAAATACATGGGTTTGACCGCCAATCAGGCGATCACCGACATTCAACTGGATCGCGTGTTTATCGGCTCCTGCACCAACTCGCGGATCGAAGACTTGCGCGCTGCGGCAGTCATTGCCAAGGGCCGTAAAGTCGCTTCGACCATCAAGCAAGCGATCGTCGTGCCGGGCTCGGGTCTGGTCAAGGCGCAGGCTGAGGCCGAAGGTCTCGACAAGATTTTCCTCGAAGCCGGTTTTGAATGGCGTGAGCCGGGTTGCTCGATGTGCCTGGCGATGAACCCGGACCGTTTGGAGTCCGGCGAGCATTGCGCCTCGACTTCCAACCGTAACTTCGAAGGCCGTCAGGGCGCCGGTGGCCGTACCCACCTCGTCAGCCCGGCCATGGCGGCGGCGGCAGCGGTGAACGGTCGTTTCATCGACGTTCGCGAATTGATTTAAGGAGCGCAGCATGAAAGCTTTTACTCAGCACACTGGTCTTGTCGCGCCTTTGGATCGTGCCAACGTCGACACTGACCAAATCATTCCGAAACAATTTTTGAAGTCGATCAAGCGCACCGGTTTCGGTCCGAACCTGTTCGACGAGTGGCGTTACCTCGATGTCGGTCAACCGTATCAGGACAACTCCAGGCGTCCGCTGAACAAGGACTTCGTCCTCAACGCCGAGCGTTATCAAGGCGCCAGCGTGTTGCTGGCCCGCGAGAACTTCGGTTGCGGCTCCAGCCGTGAACACGCGCCGTGGGCGCTGGAAGAATACGGTTTCCGCAGCATCATCGCGCCGAGCTACGCCGACATCTTCTTCAACAACAGCTTCAAGAACGGCTTGCTGCCGATCATCTTGAGCGACGCTGAAGTCGATGAGTTGTTCAAGCAGGTCGAGGCTGAGCCGGGCTATCAATTGCAGGTTGATCTGCAGGCGCAGACCGTGACCCGTCCGGATGGCAAGGTGTACAGCTTTGAGATCGATGCGTTTCGCAAGCATTGCTTGTTGAACGGTTTGGACGATATCGGTTTGACCTTGCAGGACGGTGATGCGATTGCGACGTTTGAGGCCAAGCACCGTGTGAGCCAGCCTTGGTTGTTCCGCGACGCATAATTTGCGTATGGCGAATGGCGCCATCGCGAGCAGGCTCACTCCTACAGGGGAGCGCATTCCAAATGTAGGAGTGAGCCTGCTCGCGATGAGGCCCTCAAAAGCACCACAAGACTCACCCTAAAAAGGAAGTCCCCATGACCAGCACCGCCCAACACACTCAGGTCGTACAAAAGCAATTCGGTGAACAGGCCGCCGCCTACCTGAGCAGCGCCGTTCACGCTCAAGGCACCGAATTCGCACTGCTACAAGCTGAGCTGGCGGGGCAGGGCGAGGCGCGGGTTTTGGACTTGGGCTGCGGCGCCGGTCATGTCAGTTTCCATGTCGCACCGCTGGTCAGGGAAGTGGTCGCCTACGACCTGTCGCAGCAGATGCTCGACGTGGTCGCCGCCGCTGCCGTTGATCGCGGGTTCACCAACATTGCCACGGTCAACGGTGCCGCCGAGCGTCTGCCGTTTGCCGATGGCGAGTTCGACTTCGTGTTCAGCCGTTATTCGGCGCATCACTGGAGCGATCTCGGCGTGGCCCTGCGCGAAGTGCGGCGGGTGCTGAAGCCGGGCGGTGTGGTGGCATTCGTGGATGTGTTGTCACCGGGCAGCCCGTTGTTCGACACTTACCTGCAAAGCGTCGAAGTGCTGCGCGACACCAGTCATGTGCGCGATTATTCAGGCGCTGAATGGTTGCGTCAGGTCAGCGAAGCCGGTTTGCATGTGCGCAGTACCACGCGTCAGCGCCTGCGTCTGGAGTACACCACCTGGGTTGAGCGCATGCGCACACCCGAAGTGATGCGCGCCGCGATCCGCCAGTTGCAGCAGTCGATGGGCAACGAAGTGCGCGAATATTTTGAGATTGATGCCGACGGCTCGTTCAGTACAGATGTAATCGTATTGATGGCTGAGCGCTAAGAATTTTTCCAGGCGCGCCTCAGATGGCGCACCGACTGAAGACACGAGGAAAGCATGAGCAAGCAGATTCTGATTCTCCCAGGTGACGGTATTGGTCCGGAAATCATGGCCGAGGCGGTCAAGGTTCTGGAACTGGCCAACGACAAGTACAGCCTGGGCTTCGAGCTGAGCCATGACCTGATCGGTGGCGCCGCCATCGACAAGCACGGCGTGCCGCTGGCCGACGAAACCCTCGAGCGTGCCCGCGCTGCCGACGCCGTGTTGCTGGGCGCCGTCGGTGGCCCGAAATGGGACACCATCGAGCGTGATATCCGCCCTGAGCGCGGTCTGCTGAAAATCCGTGCGCAACTGGGCCTGTTCGGCAACCTGCGTCCGGCGATTCTGTATCCGCAACTGGCCGAGGCTTCGAGCCTGAAGCCGGAAATCGTTGCCGGCCTGGACATCCTGATCGTTCGTGAGCTGACCGGTGGCATCTACTTCGGCGCGCCACGCGGCACCCGTACTCTGGAAAACGGCGAGCGTCAGTCCTACGACACGCTGCCGTACAGCGAAAGCGAAATCCGCCGCATCGCCCGCGTCGGTTTCGACATGGCCATGGTCCGTGGCAAGAAACTCTGCTCGGTGGACAAGGCTAACGTGCTGGCGTCCAGCCAACTGTGGCGTGAAATCGTCGAAGAAGTGGCCAAGGATTATCCAGAAGTCGAACTGAGCCACATGTACGTCGACAACGCCGCGATGCAACTGGTGCGCGCGCCGAAGCAGTTCGACGTGATCGTCACCGACAACATGTTCGGCGACATCTTGTCCGACCAGGCGTCGATGCTTACCGGTTCCATCGGCATGCTGCCGTCGGCCTCGCTGGACACCAACAACAAGGGCATGTACGAGCCTTGCCACGGTTCCGCTCCGGACATCGCCGGTAAAGGCATCGCCAACCCGTTGGCGACCATTCTGTCGGTCTCGATGATGCTGCGTTACAGCTTCAATCTGCAGGATGCCGCCGATGCCATCGAAAAAGCCGTCAGCGTCGTGCTCGACCAAGGTCTGCGCACGGGCGACATCTATTCGGCCGGTTGCAGCAAAGTCGGTACGCAGGAAATGGGCGACGCAGTAGTCGCCGCGCTGCGGAATCTGTAATCTCTCGGGCCCGCTGCGAAATTCAATACAAAGCAGCGGCCCACTTTTCAAGAAGGTGTAGTTGCGATGAAACGTGTAGGTCTGATCGGTTGGCGCGGGATGGTCGGTTCCGTGCTCATGCAGCGGATGCTGGAAGAGCAGGATTTCGATCTAATCGAGCCGGTGTTTTTCACCACTTCCAACGTTGGTGGCCAAGGCCCGTCCGTGGGCAAGGACATTGCTCCGCTCAAGGACGCTTACAGCATTGACGAGCTGAAGACCCTCGACGTGATTCTGACCTGCCAGGGCGGCGACTACACCAGCGAAGTGTTCCCGAAACTGCGCGAAGCCGGCTGGCAGGGTTACTGGATCGACGCAGCCTCGAGCCTGCGCATGAACGATGACGCAGTGATCATTCTTGATCCGGTCAACCGCAAGGTCATCGACCAGCAGCTCGACGCGGGCACCAAGAACTACATCGGCGGCAACTGCACCGTCAGCCTGATGCTGATGGGCCTGGGCGGTCTGTTCGAAGCCGGTCTGGTCGAGTGGATGAGCGCCATGACCTATCAGGCGGCCTCCGGTGCCGGCGCGCAGAACATGCGTGAACTGATCAAGCAAATGGGCGCGACCCACGCCGCTGTCGCCGATCAACTGGCCGATCCTGCCAGTGCGATCCTCGACATCGACCGTCGCGTGGCCGACGCCATGCGCAGCGACGCGTACCCGACCGAGAACTTCGGCGTACCGCTGGCCGGCAGCCTGATCCCGTGGATCGACAAGGAACTGCCGAACGGCCAGAGCCGTGAAGAGTGGAAGGCTCAGGCCGAGACCAACAAGATCCTCGGTCGCTTCAAGAGCCCGATCCCGGTCGACGGCATCTGCGTGCGCATCGGCGCCATGCGCTGCCATAGCCAGGCGCTGACCATCAAGCTGAACAAAGACGTACCGATCGCCGATATCGAAGGGCTGATCAGCCAGCACAACCCTTGGGTCAAACTGGTGCCGAACAACCGCGATATCAGCATGCAGGAGCTGAGCCCGACCAAGGTCACCGGCACCCTGAATGTCCCGGTTGGCCGTCTGCGCAAGCTGAACATGGGCTCGCAGTTCCTCGGCGCGTTCACCGTGGGCGACCAACTGCTGTGGGGCGCGGCCGAACCGCTGCGTCGCATGCTGCGGATTTTGCTCGAGCGTTGATCGTTTGCAGCAATGAAGAAGCCCGTGCCTTGTGAGAGGTGCGGGTTTTTTTATGCCTGACGGTTTTCGGGAGACTGTGCCGGCCTTATCGCGAGCAGGCTCACTCCTACAAGATTGAGGGTGCACACAAAATTCAGGTTCACACCGACCACTGTAGGAGTGAGCCTGCTCGCGATGAGGTCAGTCCAAGCGCCACAAGTTCCGGCAGAAATTGCCTGTGCGCCAGTCACCCGGTAAAGTGCCGCTCCCCCCGTTTCGCCAGAGGCTCGCACTATGACCCAGACCCTAGATATTGCCGTGATCGGCGCCACCGGTACTGTCGGCGAAACCCTCGTACAGATTCTCGAAGAACGCGACTTCCCGATCGGCACCCTGCACCTGTTGGCGAGCAGCGAATCCGCTGGCAGCTCGCTGCTGTTCCGCAACAAGAACGTGCGTGTTCGCGAAGTCGACGAGTTCGATTTCAGCAAGGTCAAACTGGTGTTTTTCGCTGCCGGCCCGGCCATCACCCTGAGCTACGCCGCGCGCGCGCATGCCGCCGGTTGCTCGCTGATCGACCTGTCCGGCGCGCTGCCGGCCGATCAGGCGCCACAAATCGTCCCTGAGGCCAATGCCAGCAAGGTCGACGGTTTGAAGGCGCCGTTCCAGGTCAGTAGCCCAAGCCCGTCGGCCACTTCGCTGGCCGTGGTGCTGGCGCCGCTGCTCGAGCTGATCGACCTGCAATCGGTGCATGTCACCGCCAACCTGGCGGTTTCCGCCCAAGGTCGTGAAGCCGTCACCGAGCTGGCGCGGCAGACCGCCGAGCTGCTGAACATGCGCCCACTGGAGCCGACCTTCTTCGATCGGCAGATGGCGTTCAACGTGCTGGCCCAGGTCGGCACGCCTGACGCGCAGGGCCACACGCTGCTGGAAAAACGCCTGGTGCGCGAGCTGCGTCAGGTGCTGGCGCTGCCTTTATTAAAGATTTCCGCAACTTGCGTTCAAGCCCCGGTGTTTTTTGGCGATAGCTTTAGCGTGACCTTGCAGTCAACGCAGCCTGTCGACCTGGTAAAGGTCAACGCGGCGCTTGAAGACGCAGCCGGTATCGAACTGGTCGAGGCGGGTGATTATCCGACTGCGGTCGGTGACGCGGTAGGGCAGGATGTTGTCTATGTCGGTCGAGTGCGCAGCGGTATCGACGACCCGGCGGAACTTAATCTGTGGCTGACGTCAGATAACGTACGCAAAGGCGCGGCCCTAAACGCTGTGCAGGTGGCTGAATTGTTGATAAAAGACCTGCTGTAAAAGATACTTGGCAACAATTTGTCGACTGATTCTAGGTGAGCGCTATGCTTGCCCAGATTGCTTGATAACGTGTCACCCTCCGGGACTTTCCGGGGCATCAAAGAAATGATCGCGCGCGGCATGTGTCGTCGTCGCGCGCAATGCCTTACGGCAGCGGTGTTCAATATCTTCTCGCTGGCCGAGGAACGTTCAAACAAAGGATGAGGCTATGGTTCAAGTTCGCAAACTGGTGTTAGCAATAGCGGCCGCCTCGGCGCTGTCCTCCGGTATGGCGCATGCCCTCGGGCTCGGGGAGCTGACCCTGAAGTCGACCCTGAACCAGCCGCTGGTGGCTGAAATCGAGCTGCTCGACGTCAAGGATCTCACCGCTGCCGAAGTGGTGCCGAGCCTGGCTTCACCCGAAGATTTTGCCAAGGCCGGCGTTGATCGCCAGGCCTTCCTCAACGACCTGACCTTCACCCCGGTGCTCAACGCCAGCGGCAAAAGCGTGCTGCGCGTCACGTCGAGCAAGCCGCTGTCGGAGCCGATGGTGAAATTCCTCGTGCAGGTGATGTGGCCGAACGGTCGTCTGCTGCGCGACTACAGCGTGCTGCTCGATCCGTCGAAGTTCTCGCCGCAGACCGCTGACGCTGCCGCACAACCGGCGCCGTCGCAGACCATCACAGCGCCAACCACTGGCGCCACGCACCCGACGCAATACACCACCACGCCACGCGATACCCTGTGGGAAATCGCCGCGAAGGCGCGCACCGGCGGTTCGGTGCAGCAGACCATGCTGGCGATTCAGGCGCTGAACCCGGATGCGTTCATCGGTGGCAACATCAACCGCTTGAAAACCGGTCAGGTACTGCGTCTGCCGGATTCGGTTCAAAGCACCGCGCTGCCGCAGTCCAAAGCAATTGCTGAAGTCGCCGCGCAGAACGAAGCCTGGCGCACGGGCCGTCGTTATGTGGCCAAGCCAGGCACTGGTCAACAGCAGCTTGATGCGACCAACCGCGGTCGTGCAAACACCGGCGCTGCCCAGAACGCTCAGGACAATCTGAGCCTGGTCTCTGCCGAAAGCGCTAAAGGTCGCGGCAAAGGCCCGGCCGGTGATGCCAAGGCGCTGAGCAACAAATTGGCGGTCACTCAGGAAAACCTCGACACGACCCGTCGTGACAACGAGGAACTGAAAAGCCGCATGTCCGATCTGCAAAGTCAGCTGGACAAGCTGCAGAAGCTGATCGAGCTGAAGAACAATCAACTTGCGAAACTGCAGGCAGAAGGGGCGGGTACAGCGCCGGCCGCAAACCCTGCCGCTCCGGCAGTGCCTGCAATCACCGCTGAACTGGCCGCCACACCGCCGGCCACTCCGGCGGACGCGGCGCCGACACCGGAATCGGCGATTGCGCCACCGGTCGAAACGCCCGCTGAAACACCGGTTACGCCAGTGGTCGAGCCGAAACCGGCAGTCGATGACGAGAAAACCTTCAATGAGCTGCTGACCAATCCGATCCTGCTGGGCCTGGTCGGTGGCGGCGCTGTTGTGCTGCTGCTCTTGCTGTTGCTGCTGGCACGTCGCCGCAAAGCCCAGCAGGAAGCCGAAAAGCACCTGCGCATGGCCCGTGCCTTGTCTGAAGAGCAAGAGTTCTCCGCCGAACAGGATTTGCCGGAAAGCAGCTTCGAAGGTCTGGAAACTCCGGCGGCGAGCGTCAAGCTCAACACCCCGGCGCCAGCCCCTGCTGCTGCGGTAGTCGCGCCGATCGTGATGGCTGAGCCGATTGCCGCGCCGCTGGTGGCGCCGGCCGCCGAGCGCTCCGATGACGTACTCGACAAGGCGCAGTCGCACATCAATGCCGGTCGCCTGAACCAGGCGGCCGCGCTGCTGGAGGAGGGCGTCAGCCTCGAGCCGCAGCGCAGTGATCTGCGTCTTAAGCTGATGGAAGTCTACGGTCAGCAGGGCGACCGCGATGCGTTCGTCGGTCAGGAGCGTCAACTCGTGGCCAATGGCGACAACTTCGCCAAGGTCGAAGAGCTGAAGAGCCGCTTCCCGGCGATGGCTGTTGCCGTTGCTGCTGCCGGTGGCCTGGCCGCTGCCGCCGTGGCTGCCGAGCTGGACGCGCAATACGTCAAGGATCTGCTGCTGGATGAGCCTGAAGCACCTGCGCCGGCACCGGTTGAAGATGACTTGGACAGCGCGTTTGACCTGAGCCTGGACGATCTCGACAACATCACGCCGGTAGAGCCTGCGCCGGTCGTCGAGCCAGAAGCGCCGATTGAACTGGATGCCCCGGTCGAGCTGGACGAGTTCCCGGCGGACGACGATCTGAGCTTTGAATCGGTGCTGCAACAGCAGACCGAAATCAAAGAGAATCTGGACGACTTGTCGGACTTTGACCTGGATCTGGACCTCGGCGCCGAACCTGCTCCGGCCCCTGCCGTGGACCTGGCGGACGATGACTTCCTGCTGGATCTGGACGAGGGCGTGAAAGATCTGTCGCCGGTCGAACCGCCGGTCGTGGCTGACGTGCCGCAGGATGATCTCGAGTTGCCGGCCGATTTCGACCTGTCGCTGGCCGATGAAATGGACAGCAACCCAGCAGCCGAACCGGATGCCTTCTCGGCTGAGCTGGACGACGTCAACGCCGAACTGGATCGCCTGTCGCAAAGCATCGCCGAACCGACCTTTACCGAAGCCGATGCGGCGGTGGGTGGTGATCTGGGCGAAGATGATTTCGACTTCCTTGCCGGCACCGACGAAGCGGCGACCAAGCTCGATCTGGCCCAGGCCTATATCGACATGGGCGATAACGACGGTGCGCGTGACATCCTCAACGAAGTGTTGACCGAGGGTGACGAGAAGCAGCGTGGCGAGGCCAAGGACATGCTCTCGAGCTTGTAATCAGTCCAGCGGTAAACAAAAACGGCAGCCCATTGAGGCTGCCGTTTTTGTTTGTGTCGGATTCTTTGGCGTTTGGGCCATTGTCATCGCTGGCAAGCCAGCTCCCACAGTTTCTGAGGCGCACACAAAACCTGTGGGAGCTGGCTTGCCAGCGATGAGGCCCGACCAGGCGACAGAGAACTCTCTGGCATCCCTGAACCACAGCCTTATAATGCCCGCCTTTGCAAAAACAGCAGGCTGTCCCACCTTGGCAAACATAGATAACCCGGTCGCCGAAATGGCCCCCGAGGGCTTTTACCGCGTAGCGCTGGGCGTTGAGTACAAAGGCTCGCGCTACAGCGGCTGGCAGCGTCAGCTGACCGGTGTGAAAACGGTGCAGGAAGAGCTCGAAAAAGCCCTGTCGAAAGTCGCCAATTCGCCGGTCTCCTTGCAGTGCGCCGGGCGCACCGACGCCGGCGTGCATGCCTGCGGACAAGTGGTGCATTTCGATACCACGGTCGATCGTTCGCTGAAAGCGTGGGTCATGGGCGCCAACATCAATCTGCCCCATGACATCAGCGTCAGTTGGGCGCGGGTGATGCCGGCGCATTTTCATGCGCGCTTCAAAGCTATCGCGCGGCGTTATCGCTATGTGATCTACAACGATCAGATCCGTCCGGCGCATCTCAACGAAGAAATCACCTGGAACCACCGTCCGCTGGACGTCGAGCGCATGGCCGAGGCTGCGCAATACCTGATCGGCACCCACGATTTCAGTGCGTTCCGCGCCGGCCAGTGCCAGGCCAAATCGCCGATCAAGAAGATGCATCATCTGCGCGTGACCCGTCACGGCAAGATGATCGTGCTCGACATCCGCGCCAATGCTTTCCTGCATCACATGGTGCGCAACATCGCCGGCGTGCTGATGACCATCGGTGCTGGCGAGCGCCCGGTGGAATGGATGAAAGAAGTCCTGGAAAGTCGTGAGCGCCGTTCCGGTGGGGTGACCGCGCATCCATACGGTTTGTATCTGGTGCAGGTCGAGTACCACGACGAGTTCCCGTTACCCGAGCGCTTTATCGGCCCGCATTTCCTCACGGGCTTCTCGGAACTTGACGGCTGACGTCCACGAACGCTTTTGTTACCATCCGGGACTTTCCCGGATTTTAGCTTGGAGTTTTTCTCGACATGTCTGCCGTTCGCAGCAAGATCTGCGGGATTACCCGCATAGAAGATGCGCTGGCCGCCGTCGAGGCCGGGGCGGATGCGATCGGATTCGTGTTCTACGCCAAGAGTCCGCGTGCGGTCAGCGTGCAGCAGGCACGAGCGATCATCCAGGCGTTGCCGCCGTTTGTGACCACCGTGGGCCTGTTCGTCAACGCCAGCCGCTGCGAGTTGGGGGAAATCCTCGATGCCGTGCCGCTGGATTTGCTGCAGTTCCATGGTGATGAAGTCGCTGAAGATTGCGAAGGCTGGCATCGTCCGTACATCAAGGCGCTGCGGGTCAAGGCCGGTGATGACATTGCGGCCGCCGTTGATGCCTACCCGAGCGCCAGTGGCGTGCTGCTCGACACTTATGTCGAAGGCGTGCCCGGCGGAACCGGTGAGGCGTTCGACTGGTCATTGATTCCGCAAGCTTTGAGCAAACCGTTGATTCTGGCCGGGGGCCTGACCCCGGAAAACATTGCGGACGCCGTGGCCCGGGTAAAACCCTATGCCGTAGACGTCAGTGGCGGGGTGGAAGCGAGCAAAGGCATCAAGGATCACGCAAAGATCCGCGCATTTATCAAAGCAGTAAAAGACAAATAGGAACCTGCAGGAACCTGCAGGAGCCTGTAGGAGCTGACGAGTGCAACGAGGCTGCGATCTTTTGATCGTAAAAAACAAGATCAAAGGATCGCAGCCTCGTTGCACTCGTCAGCTCCTACAGAGCGGCGGTGCCGATATTGATGTGACGGCTGGCAGTCTGCCGCCGTCCATCAATGCACTTGCACAAAGCAGGCGCGGCTGAGGGTTTGTGAAGGGCACGCAGGTCATGTTTCGCGCTGACCGTGGCCACTCATCCACCATCGCCACACACATGAATTTAGCTGAAGGGCATACGCGGGGCTGCGAACCAGAGCGTTCGGGCCGCCGGTACTGGAGAAAGAAAGCATGAGCAACTGGTTAGTAGACAAACTGATCCCTTCGATCATGCGTTCCGAGGTCAAGAAGAGCTCGGTCCCTGAAGGTCTGTGGCACAAATGCCCGTCTTGCGAGGCGGTGTTGTATCGTCCAGAGCTGGAAAAGACCCTGGACGTTTGCCCCAAGTGCAACCACCACATGCGCATCGGCGCACGTGCGCGCATCGACATCTTCCTCGATGCCGAAGGTCGCAACGAACTGGGCGCCGATCTGGAGCCGGTTGACCGTCTGAAATTCCGCGACGGCAAAAAGTACAAGGATCGTTTGGTCGCTGCGCAAAAGCAGACCGGCGAAAAAGACGCACTGATCTCCGTCAGTGGCACCCTGCTGGGCATGCCGGTGGTGGTTTCGGCCTTCGAATTCAGCTTCATGGGTGGCTCGATGGGCGCCATCGTTGGTGAGCGCTTTGTACGTGCCGCCAACTACGCGTTGGAAAACCGCTGCCCGATGATCTGCTTCGCCGCTTCCGGCGGTGCGCGCATGCAGGAAGCGCTGATCTCGCTGATGCAGATGGCCAAGACCTCGGCGGTACTGGCGCGTCTGCGTGAAGAAGGCATTCCGTTCATCTCCGTGCTGACCGACCCGGTCTACGGCGGTGTTTCCGCCAGTCTGGCAATGCTTGGCGACGTGATCGTCGGTGAGCCAAAGGCCCTGATCGGCTTCGCCGGTCCGCGCGTTATCGAGCAAACCGTGCGTGAAAAGCTGCCGGAAGGCTTCCAGCGCAGCGAATTCCTGCTGGAACACGGCGCGATCGACATGATCATCCACCGTCAGGAACTGCGCCCGCGTCTGGGTAACCTGCTGGCACAAATGACTGGCAAGCCGACGCCGAAATTCGTTGCTGCGCCAATCGAGCCGATCGTGGTTCCACCGGTCCCTGCTGGCCTATGACCGAGCGCACCCTTGGCGAATGGCTCGCCTACCTTGAGCAGTTGCATCCGTCGGCCATCGACATGGGCCTGGAGCGTTCGCAACAGGTAGCGTCCCGTATGGGGCTGGGCCAGCCGGCGCCTCGGGTGATTACGGTCACCGGCACCAACGGCAAGGGTTCGACCTGCGCTTTCGTGGCTTCCTTGCTGCGGGCGCAGGGCCTGAGCGTTGGTGTCTACAATTCTCCGCACCTGCTGCGTTACAACGAGCGGGTGCAGCTCAATGGCGTCGAAGCCACTGACGCGCAGTTGTGCGAAGCCTTTGCTGCGGTCGAGGCCGGGCGTGGCGACACTTCCCTGACTTACTTCGAAATGGGCACCCTGGCGGCGTTCTGGCTGTTTCAACAGGCAAAACTTGACGCTGTGGTGCTCGAAGTCGGTCTGGGCGGGCGTCTGGATACCGTTAACGTGGTCGATGCCGATATCGCGCTGGTCACCAGTATTGGTGTCGATCACGCCGATTATCTGGGCGACACCCGTGAATCCGTGGCGTTCGAGAAGGCCGGGATCTTCCGTCAGGGCAAGCCTGCCCTGTGTGGCGATCTGAATCCGCCGCAACCGTTGCTCGACAAGGCGCGTGAGCTGGTCTGTCCATTTTTCCTGCGGGGTCGTGATTTCGATCTCGGCATCACTGATCAGCACTGGCAATGGCGCGGTACCGATGCGCAAGGACAGGCAGTTGAGCTGTTTGACCTGCCGCTGCTGGATCTGCCGATGGAAAACGCCGCGCTGGCGTTGCAGGCTTACTTGTTGCTTGGTTTGCCGTGGAATGCGCAGCAGATCGTCGCTGCTTTGCAGGCGACTCGCGTGGTCGGTCGTCTCGATCGCCGCTCGTTCGAGTGGAACGGCAAGCGCCTGAATTTGTTGCTGGATGTTGGTCACAATCCGCATGCTGCCGGGTATCTGGCCCGTCGTCTGGCCTCGCGGCCGCCGGTGGGCAAACGCCTGGCGGTGTTTGGTCTGCTGGCCGACAAGGATCTGGATGGTGTTGTCGGCGAATTGAATGCTAGTGTCGAGCACTGGGCGGTGGCGCCGCTGGATTCGCCGCGTGCGCGCCCGGTGGCTGAATTGCAGGCGGCATTGCAGAACCTTGGCGCGTCGGTCACGTCTTACGACAGTGTCGCGGCTGCGCTGGAAGGGCAGTGCGCCGTAGCGACCAGCGACGACGAGATTCTGTTGTTCGGATCATTTTATTGTGTCGCCGAGGCCCTTCAATGGCTGGCCCGGCGCTCCACGGAGGAAGCGGCAAATGGCTTTGCTGGATAAAGCGTACAAGCAGCGCATGGTTGGCGCGTTGGTGCTGGTGGCGCTGGCGGTGATTTTCCTGCCGATGTTGTTTACCCGTGAGGATGAGCAGCGTCAGGTGACTGTCGATGCGCCGGCCGCTCCGCAAGCGCCCGTGGTGCCACAGGTGCAAATGGAGACCGTGGCCGTGCCTGAGCCGCAAACCCTGCCGCAAGAGCCGGTGCCGACGGATGAAGAAGTCGCGCAAGACACGGCGCCTGCTGCACCTGTTGCGCCGACGCCAGCACCGACTGCGCCTATTTTGATCGCCAAGCCCGCTGCGCCGCCTGCGGTGGCCAAACCGATTCCGGCGCCTGCTCAGCCAATCACAGCTTCCTCGTCCAAGCCTGACACCACGCAAAGTCGCGTCGATGCCAACGGCCTGTCGGTAAGCTGGTCGGTGCAGTTGGCCAGCCTGTCGAGCCGCGCCAGTGCCGAAAGCCTGCAGAAAACCCTGCGCAGCCAGGGTTACAACGCCTATATCCGTTCCGCCGATGGCAAGAATCGGGTATTTGTCGGGCCGCTGATCGAGCGCGCCGAAGCCGATCGTCTGCGTGATCTGTTGGGTCGTCAGCAGAACCTCAAAGGGTTTGTCGTGCGTTTCCAGCCTGAGCGCGGCTAAAAACTATCGCTTCGATTGAAATGCACTGACAATCGCAGCTTACCGAGAGGCATGCGCTCTGCTAAAATGCGCCGCCTTATCCGTCTGTAGGCTGCACTGTGCCATTTACCTGGGTTGACTGGGCGATCGTTGCAATCATCGCCATCTCCGCTTTGATCAGTTTGAGCCGCGGCTTCGTCAAGGAAGCATTATCGCTGGTGACCTGGATCATCGCAGGAGCCGTCGCCTGGATGTTCGGTGGCTCATTGTCCGAGTACCTCGCCGGATACATCGAAACCCCATCGGCTCGCGTGATCGCGGGCTGTGCCATCATGTTTGTCGCCACACTGATCGTGGGCGCAATGATCAATTATCTTATCGGCGAGTTGGTTCGCGTCACCGGATTGTCCGGGACCGATCGATTCCTCGGCATGGCCTTCGGCGCAGCGCGTGGCGTGTTGCTGGTGGTCGTGGCGGTCGGGCTGTTGAGTCTGGGGCCGGTACAGCAGGACGGGTGGTGGAAAGAATCCCAGCTCGTTCCCAAGTTTCTATTGGTCGCCGACTGGTCCAAAAACCTGATCCTCGGGTGGAGCAGTCAGTGGCTTGCCAGCGGAATCAGCGTACCCGCTGATCTTCCGTTCAAGGAGCAACTCTTGCCGTCGGCGAAAACGCCTCAGTGAGTGTTGTTCAGTTCAGATCCATTAAGTAGGGGTTGCGTCGCATGTGTGGCATCGTCGGTATCGTCGGTAAGTCGAACGTCAATCAGGCGCTGTATGACGCGCTAACCGTGCTCCAGCACCGCGGCCAGGACGCTGCCGGTATCGTCACCAGCCATGATGGCCGGTTGTTCCTGCGCAAGGACAATGGTCTGGTGCGTGACGTGTTTCAACAGCGTCACATGCAGCGCCTGGTTGGCCACATGGGCATCGGCCACGTCCGTTACCCGACCGCGGGCAGCTCGACTTCGGCCGAAGCCCAACCGTTTTACGTCAACTCGCCTTACGGCATCACCTTGGCGCACAACGGTAACCTGACCAACGTTGAGCAGTTGGCCAAAGAGATCTACGAATCCGACCTGCGTCACGTCAACACCAGTTCCGACTCGGAAGTGCTGCTGAACGTGTTCGCTCACGAGCTGGCCCAGCGCGGCAAGCTGCAACCGACTGAAGAAGACGTGTTTGCCGCGGTGACCGACGTGCACAACCGTTGCGTCGGCGGTTACGCGGTAGTCGCCATGGTGACCGGTTACGGCATCGTCGGTTTCCGTGACCCGCACGGCATCCGTCCAATCGTGTTCGGTCAGCGTCACACTGACGAAGGCGTCGAGTACATGATCGCCTCGGAAAGCGTTTCCCTGGACGTGCTCGGTTTCACCCTGATTCGCGACCTGGCCCCGGGCGAAGCGGTCTACATCACTGAAGACGGCAAGCTGCACACCCGTCAGTGCGCGACCAACCCGTCTTTGACCCCGTGCATTTTCGAACACGTCTACCTGGCGCGTCCGGATTCGATCATCGACGGCGTGTCGGTCTACAAGGCTCGTCTGCGCATGGGTGAGAAGCTCGCCGAGAAGATCCTGCGCGAGCGTCCAGAGCACGACATCGATGTGGTTATCCCGATTCCGGACACCAGCCGTACCGCGGCACTGGAACTGGCCAACCACCTGGGCGTGAAATTCCGCGAAGGTTTCGTCAAGAACCGTTACATCGGCCGTACCTTCATCATGCCGGGCCAGGCGGCTCGCAAGAAATCGGTGCGCCAGAAGCTCAATGCTATCGAGCTGGAATTCCGCGGCAAGAACGTGATGCTGGTCGACGACTCGATCGTGCGTGGCACCACTTGCAAGCAGATCATCCAGATGGCCCGCGAGGCCGGCGCGAAAAACGTCTACTTCTGCTCGGCTGCTCCGGCAGTACGCTTCCCGAACGTCTACGGCATCGACATGCCAAGCGCCCACGAACTGATCGCGCACAACCGTTCGACTCAGGACGTGGCGGATCTGATCGGCGCTGACTGGCTGATCTATCAGGACCTGCCTGACTTGATCGAAGCGGTCGGTGGCGGCAAGATCAAGATCGAGAACTTCGATTGCGCAGTGTTCGACGGCAAGTACGTCACCGGCGACGTCGACGAGGCGTACCTGAACAAGATCGAACAGGCGCGTAACGACTCCTCGAAGATCAAGACCCAGGCGGTCAGTGCGATCATCGATCTGTACAACAACTGAGTTTCTACCGGCCCTGAGGGGCCGGTTTTGTATCTGACTTTCTATTTTCGAGAACAGCGCAAGGAGTGACAGCATGAGTCAGGAATGGGATGCCGGTCGGCTGGACAGCGACCTTGAAGGCGTAGCGTTCGATACCCTGGCCGTACGTGCCGGTCAGCACCGTACGCCGGAAGGTGAGCACGGTGATCCGATGTTCTTCACTTCCAGCTACGTATTCCGCACCGCTGCCGACGCCGCTGCGCGGTTTGCCGGCGAAGTGCCGGGCAACGTTTACTCGCGCTACACCAACCCGACTGTACGCGCGTTCGAAGAGCGCATTGCTGCGCTGGAAAGCGCCGAGCAGGCCGTTGCGACCGCAACCGGCATGGCGGCGATCATGGCAGTGGTGATGAGCCTGTGCAGTGCCGGCGATCACGTGCTGGTCTCGCGCAGCGTGTTCGGCTCGACCATCAGTCTGTTCGAGAAGTACTTCAAACGTTTCGGTGTGGAAGTCGATTATGTCCCGCTGGCCGACCTGTCGGCTTGGGATGCGGCGATCAAGCCGAACACCAAATTGCTCTTTGTTGAATCGCCGTCTAACCCTCTGGCTGAACTGGTCGACATCGCCGCGCTGGCGGAAATCGCTCACGCCAAAGGCGCGATGCTGGTGGTCGACAACTGCTTCTGCACACCTGCCTTGCAGCAGCCGCTGAAAATGGGTGCGGACATCGTCGTGCACTCGGCAACCAAGTTCATCGACGGCCAGGGCCGTTGCATGGGTGGCGTGGTCGCCGGTCGCAGCGAGCAGATGAAAGAAATCGTCGGCTTCCTGCGCACTGCCGGCCCGACGCTGAGCCCGTTCAATGCGTGGATCTTCCTCAAGGGTCTGGAAACCCTCAATCTGCGGATGAAGGCGCACTGCGCCAACGCCCAGCAACTGGCCGAATGGCTGGAGCAGCAGGACGGTATCGAGAAAGTCCATTACGCCGGGCTCAAGAGCCATCCGCAACATGAGCTGGCCCAGCGTCAGCAGAAAGGCTTCGGTGCGGTTGTAAGCTTTGAGGTCAAGGGCGGTAAAGAGGGCGCCTGGCGCTTTATCGATGCCACTCGCCTGATTTCGATCACGGCTAATCTGGGCGATAGCAAGACCACGATCACCCATCCGAGCACCACCTCCCACGGCCGTCTCGCGCCGCAGGAACGTGAGGCGGCGGGTATTCGCGACAGCCTGATCCGTATCGCGGTCGGTCTGGAAGATGTGGCGGATCTGCAAGCCGATCTGGCGCGCGGTCTGGCAGCGCTGTGATCGAGTTGTCGACGCCAACAGCAGGTACCCATGGCCGCGTTGCACTGGTCACGGGTGCCGCGCGCGGTATCGGTCTGGGGATTGCGGCGTGGCTGATCAGCGAAGGCTGGCAGGTGGTGCTGACCGATCTGGATCGCGCGCGTGGTTCGAAAGTGGCGAAGGTGCTGGGCGAAAACGCCTGGTTCATCGCCATGGACGTTGCCGATGAGGGTCAGGTAGCGCTGGGCGTTGCCGAGGTGTTGGGGCAGTTTGGTCGTCTCGATGCGCTGGTGTGCAACGCGGCGGTGGCGGATCCGCACAACATCACCCTGGAAAGCCTCGATCTGGCGTACTGGAATCGCGTGCTGGCGGTGAACCTCAGTGGGCCGATGTTGCTGGCCAAGCACTGTGCGCCGTATCTGCGCGCGCACAACGGTTCGATCGTCAATCTGGCCTCGACCCGTGCGCGGCAGTCGGAGGCCGACTCCGAAGCGTATGCGGCGAGCAAGGGCGGACTGCTGGCGCTGACGCATGCGCTGGCGATCAGCTTGGGGCCGGAGATTCGCGTCAACGCCGTCAGTCCGGGCTGGATCGATGCGCGCGATCCTTCTGCGCGTCGAGCCGAGCCTTTGGCCGATGCCGATCATGCTCAGCATCCGGCGGGCAGGGTAGGGACGGTTGAAGATGTGGCGGCGATGGTCGCCTGGTTGCTGTCGAGGAATGCCGGGTTTGTCACCGGGCAGGAATTCGTCGTCGATGGCGGCATGACCAAGAAGATGATTTACAGCGAATAGCGACCGAAGCGGCGATCCCCTATAGGAGGGAGCCTGCTCGCGATAGCGGTCTGACAGTTGATGGCATCTTGAGGAATGAAGCAATTTCGTCTTTTTTAGAAAAACTTCAATCCTGCTATTGACTTAGGTTCGCTACCTGCGTAAATTTCGCGGCCTCGGAGATGCAAACGGGTGATTAGCTCAGCTGGGAGAGCGTCTGCCTTACAAGCAGAATGTCGGCGGTTCGATCCCGTCATCACCCACCACTCCCCGAGATACTTGCGTAAGCAAGAACGTAGGCTGAAAGTGCCTGCACCGACGCGCAGCGGTAGTTCAGTCGGTTAGAATACCGGCCTGTCACGCCGGGGGTCGCGGGTTCGAGTCCCGTCCGCTGCGCCATATTGTACAAATCAGACTTGTCTGGTTTGCGATTGAAAAGCACCGAAGCTTTCAATCAAAACGAGTTACTTGAGCGCAAGCTCAAAGCGATACGCAGCGGTAGTTCAGTCGGTTAGAATACCGGCCTGTCACGCCGGGGGTCGCGGGTTCGAGTCCCGTCCGCTGCGCCATATCTGCTTCAAGGACCACTGAACGCCTTGAAGCACCGAAAGCAACCACTGGTTGATTCGGAATCGATAGCAAAGACCCTGGTCGAAAGACCGGGGTTTTTTGTGTCTGAAATTTGACCTCCGCTCCCATCACGCAACCCGGCTCCCTGTAGGAGCTGCGGCACGCTGCGATCTTTTGATCTTGATCGCAGAAGCAAGATCAAAAGATCGCAGCCTCGTTTTACTCGACAGCTCCTACATGGAATGCCTGTAACCATCATGCGGTGCCACGTCGCATTGTCTTTTTTGATTCTTTAGTCAGAAATTTGTATCTGGTTGTTTGCTGCGAGCGCAGAAACCTTTAAAGTTAACCTTTCGGTCAGCTTTGCACTGTCAACACGCCCTTCGTTTAGCCAAGAAGGGCTTCTGCAAGACTCGAGATTCCCCAGTAGATAACCAGAAGGGCGGACGTATAACCGCCCAGAGGATGATCCATGTCCAACCGTGATATATCCCGGCGCTCGTTCCTCCAGGGCGGGCTGGTGGCGGGTGTGAGCGTCACGCTCACGCCGCTCAGCAGTCAGGCGCTGGCTGCCTTGATGGAAAACAGCGTTACCGTGCCGTCCGAGAAATGGCTCGGCAACAACGGCAAGGCGCGTCAGCGTAACGACGCACTGTCCAAGGTCTGCGGCAGCAAGGTCTTTGCTCGCGACATCCGTTCCAAGGACATGCCGGGCTGGCCGGAACAGCAAGGCCACGCCATGCTGCTGAAAACCATCAAGGCTGACCGCATCTACGACGGCTATGACCTGTCGTGGCTGGGGGCCGATTTGCAGCCTGACCGCATCGTCACCGCCGCGGATCTGGACAAGGACGGCATCGTCTTCCCTGAAGAGCACGCGCCGGATCCATTGCTGCCGGAAGGCAAAGTGCCGATGTTCATCGGTCACCCGGTGGCCATTCTGATCTGGAATGATTTCGAGCGTTTCCGTCAGGCCAAGAACAAGCTCAAATTCAATGACAAAGCGATTCGTTACGGTGCACAAGTGCCGTTCTACGAAGGCGACCCCTACGGCAGCTTCCGCTATGTGCGCGTTGGCGGCCCGACCTCGGCCGACGAAGACGAATTCGCCAGCCTGAAGGACTCGATCCTCTTTCCGATGCTGAAAAACCGTCGTCCGGTGTGGAATTCCCAGCCCAACCTGCACGGCAACCTGACCGAGCGCGGCCTGTTCTACGCCGACCGCATGAAGAAAGAGATCGACACCCCGCCTGACAACTGGCTGGTGTTCGACGAACGCTACAAGACCCCGTCGATCGAACCGGCCGCCATGGAGCCGGACAACGGCAACGGCTGGTACGACCCGAAAACCAAGACCCTGCATTTCGTGGTGGCCACCCAGTGCCCACTGGAAGCTGCGACCGAGACCGCGAAAATGATCGCGCCGTCGCGCTTCGGCCTCGACAACCTCAATATGCACCCGGGTTACACCGTGGGTTACGGTTCCAAAGACCACAACATCTTCGTCTACTACGCAGCCCTTGCTGCGCTGTACGGCGCCGGTGTGCCGGTGCGCCTGGCCAACGACCGCTACGAGCAGTTCCAGAGCGGCATCAAGCGTCACCCGTTCGACATCCGCTACCAATTGGCCGTGGACAAGAACGACTACAGCTTCAAGATTTTCCGCGCGGAAATGAGCGTCGACGGTGGTGGCCGGATCAACTACAGCCCGTCGGTGGCTGCGGTTGGCGCCACCGCTGCGCAATCGATCTACTACATGCCGCAGAACGACCTGCAAGTCACCGCCTATCACTCGCGTGGCGTTGAAGCCGGTTCGATGCGCGGTTACGGCACCCTGCAAAGCATGGCGTCGACCGAAATGATGGTCGACGAAATCGCCAATCGCCTGGGTGTTGATGCGATCGATCTGCGTCGCAAGAACGCCCTGCGTTCGGGCATGAAAAACACCCAGGGCGCGATCCCGGCCGGTGCTTTGCGCCTGCACGAGATTCTCGATAAAGCCTCGGTGCACGAAGTCTGGAAAAACCGCGACGCGATCAAGCAACAGCGCGAAGCCGCAGACCCGGATAACTGGTACGGCGTCGGTTTTGCCATTTGCCAGAAAGACTTCGGCACCGGTTCCGAAGCGCCGATGGCCAGCATCGAATTCACCGCTGACGGTCGCATCACCTTGCGCCACATCGGTATCGAAATCGGCACCGGTATGTCCACCTCGCAAGCCTTGGTGGTGGCCGATTTCCTCGGCAGTCCGGCGCACGAAGTGAAGACTGGCGAAACCGAATGGAAGGAAATGCAGCTGATCACCAGCGGCAACCCTTACATCATGACTCAGGCCGAGCAGGACAACTTCCTGCGCAACCCGCGTTGGGTTGGCAAATTGGCCTCGGCCTCGTCGGCGACCAACTCGGCGTACTACTTCAGCCACGCCACCCGTGAAGCGGCGCGCGTGTTGTTCAACCACGGTTTGTGGCCGGCAGCGCTGGAGATCTGGCGTCAGGGGCCGTTCGGCGGCCAGGCCAACCCTTACGTGGTACGTCGCGAAGATGCGCATTGGGTCGACGGCAAACTGACGGCCAACGGCATGCAGCCATTGAGCTTCGAAGAGCTGGCCAAACGCGCTCACGAGCGTGGTCTGGTCACCGCGGCCACCGTCCACGGTTTCAACCGCTGGAGTTGGGCCGAGGCTGAGTACAGCATCGACGGCGTGCGCGAGCGTCTGCCGCTTGACGGTCTGGCGGTGAAGTACGGCGACGGTGCGCCGAAAGCCAAGCAAGCGCTGATGAGCACGGCCGGTTTCCACCTGTTGGATCGCCAGAACATCAGTTACCCGGCGACTCAACTGAACAACGCCGCCGTGACCTACTACAGCCCGGTCGCCACGCTGGTCGAGCTGAAGGTCAACAAGGGCTCGGCCGAAGTCGAAGTGCTCAACCACCATTCGTGGGTCGAGTGCGGCCGTGTGCTGGTCGAGGAGCTGGTCAAGGGCCAGATGGAAGGCGGTATCGCCATGGGCATCGGTCACGCCTTGATGGAAGAGATGCCGCTGTACGAAGGCGGGCCGGGGGAGGGTGACTGGAACTTCAACCGTTACCGTCTGCCGATGGCGCGTCATGTTGCCGTGTGGAAACAGACGTCGGAGATTCTCCCGGCACTGTCGCCAAGCGATCCGTCCAAAGGCATCGCCGAAGTGGTGATGATCCCGATCGTCGGTGCCATCGGTAACGCCGTGGCGCACGCCATCGGCAAACGTGTTCGCGATCTGCCTATCACTCCAGCGCGCATCAAGGAGGCCCTCAATGGCTAACCGTCCGCTTCAACTGACCCTCAATGGTCAATCCGTCGGCCCGGTGGACATCCCTGATGACCTGCCGATGATCGACTACCTGCACGAATACAAAAACCTCACCGGTTCGCGTCTGGGCTGCGGCCAGGGCATCTGCCACGCCTGCGTGGTGATCGTCGACAACGCGGACGGCACCAGCGAAGAAGTGCGCACCTGCATCACTGGCGCGCATTACTTCGAAGGCAAGAAAGTCCGCACCATTGAATCCCACGCCAAGCGTGACGAGAGTGGTCAGGTCACCGAGCTGAACCCGATCCAGCAACGCTTCGTCGACGAGTTCGCTTTCCAGTGCAGCTACTGCGCCCCGGGTTTCGTCAATGCTGCGACCGTGCTGGTCGAGAAGCTGCAGCGCCAGCCGATCGTCAAAAGCCAGCTGGAAAAAGTCATCGAGGACAGCCTCGGCCATCACGTCTGCCGTTGCACCGGGTACGTGCGTTATTACAACGCCACCCGCAACGTGCTCACCGATCTCGGCCTGGTCAAGGAGGGTTAAGCATGAAGCTTTTTCTGACCCGCCTGACCCTGGCGGTCGGCCTCGCTGCGCCGGTGTTGTTTGCCCACGCTGATGATCAGGTCAAGCGCGGCGAGTACCTCGCCCGCGCCGCTGACTGCATGGCTTGCCACACCGCTCCGGGTGGCGCGCCGTTTGCGGGCGGCCTGCCGATTGTCTCGCCGTTCGGCACGATCTACGGCACTAACATCACGCCGAGCAAAGAGCACGGCATCGGTTTGTACAACGATGACGAGTTCTTCGCTGCGCTGACCGAAGGCAAGCGTCGTGACGGTGCCAACCTCTATCCGGCGATGCCGTACACCTCGTATCACCTGATGCCGCGTGCAGATTCGGACGCGATCCATGCGTACCTGAAAACCATCGAGCCGATCGAGCGTGCAGCCCCGGTCACCAGCCTGAGCTTTCCGTTCAACGTGCGCCCAGGCCTGATCGGCTGGAACATGGTGTACGGCAAAGCGTTGAAGCTGGAGCCGGCCGAAGGCAAAAGTGACGCCTGGAAACGCGGCCAGTACATGGTCGAAGTCCTCGGCCACTGCGGCGAATGCCATACGCCACGCGGCCTGCCGGGCGCGATGCAGTTGGACAAGCGCCTGACCGGCGGCATCCTCAATGGTTACCTGGCGCCGAGCTTGTTGGCCACCGATCTGGCCGCTCGCGGCTGGAACGAGCAGGATCTGGGCACGTTCCTCAAGCACGGCATGAGTGCGCAGGGGACGATGTTCAACGAGATGTTCCCGGTGTTCCACAACAGCACGCAAGGCCTGAGCGACACCGATCTGGCGGCGATGGCGACGTTCCTGCTCGGCGACAAACCGCCGGCAGCGAAAACGCTGGTTGAAGTGCCCGTGGACAAACTCAGCGCCAGTGCCCAGCGCGGCCAGCAGGAATACCTGAACGTCTGCGCCGGTTGCCATGCGGTCGGTGGCGAAGGCAAACCGCACATCGCGGTGGCCATGCGCGGCAATACCACGTTGCGCCTGGAAGACCCACGCAACCTGTTGCGCGTGATCGAAGACGGTATCGGCGAGCAGAAGTTCTCCGGGTTCGAACACATGCAGCCGATGCCGGGTTTTGCCGACAAGCTCAGTCCTGAACAGCTGACCGATCTGCTCAACTACCTGCGTCAAGGGTGGGGAGGGCAGTCCGCCGAGCTGGCAGTCAGCGAGGTGCAGAAGCTGCAAGCCGACGCACCGTCCATCGAGCACAAGGCCCACTGACATGCAGCATCTCGATCTGCAAGTGGTGCGCCGGGCGCTGGAGTGGTCGGTGGCGGGGCAGCGCATCTGGCTTTGCACCGTGCTGACCACTTACGGCTCGGCACCGCGTGCGCCAGGTTCGCTGCTGGCGGTGAACGATGGCGGGCAGTGGATCGGGTCGCTGTCGGGTGGTTGCGTCGAGGAAGACTTCCTTGAGCGTGTTGCCGAAGGTGCGTTTCTCGATGCGGTCAATGTCGTGCGTTACGGCGAGGGTGACGATCCGCGTTCGCGGGTCAGCCTGCCCTGTGGCGGCATTCTCGATGTGCTGGTTGAGAAATTTGACGCCGACTGCGAGGTGCAGGCGCATCTGCGTGAACTGGAGTCGGCGTTGCTGGGGCAGCGTCGCTTGATTCGCGAGGTCGATCTGGCCAGCGGTGCGCGCGCTCTGTTCGCTGATCGCGAGCAGGGTGCGCGGATCGAGCGCGAGATCGATCGGGTGCGGATTCGTGTCGGCGCGGCGCAGCGCTTGTTGCTCGCCGGCTATTCCAGCGTGGCGCAGGCGTGTGCCGAGTTCGCCGTTGGCCTCGGGTTTGAAGTGATTCTTTGCGATCCGCGCGACGAAGTGCTCGAAGGTGTGGTGCTGGATGGTGTGGAGATTCGCCGGCAATTGCCTTCGGTGTTTATCGCCGATGGCGGCTGTCACCGTGATACGGCAGTTGTCGCGTTGACCCATGATCCACGCATCGATGATCTGGCGATGATGGAAGCGGTGCGCACCGAAGCGTTCTACATTGGCGTGATGGGTTCGCTGCAGACGTCACAGAAGCGCTTTGAGCGGTTGCGTCGAATCGGTGGGCTGGGGGAGGCTGAGTTGGCGCGGATTCATGCGCCGATTGGTCTTAACCTCGGCAGCAAGACGCCGGCGGAGATTGCCTTGGCGGTGCTCGCCGACATTCTGCGGATCCGCAGCGGCATCGCCCGCGACCAGCTCTGATTAGGTGGTAGGTGCATTTGTGGCGAGGGGATTTATCCCCGATGGACTGCGTAGCAGTCCCATTTTTTGGGGCCGCTGCGCGACCCATCGGGGATAAATCCCCTCACCACAGGGTTTCCATAGCTCGAATTTAAAAGCCGTACTTATCCCGCAACCCGTAATACCAAGCCCCCAACGCCGCAAATGGCGTTCGCAACATCTGCCCACCCGGGAACGGGTAATGCGGCAAATCCGCAAAAGCATCAAAACGCTCAGCCTGCCCGCGCAACGCCTCCGCCAGCACCTTGCCCGCCAAATGCGTATACGTCACGCCATGGCCGCTGCAGCCCTGCGAGTAATAAATGTTGTCGCCCAAACGCCCCACTTGCGGCAAACGCGACAGGGTCAGCAGGAAATTGCCCGTCCAGGCGTAATCAATCTTCACATCCTTGAGCTGCGGAAACGCCTTGAGCATTTTCGGGCGGATGATCGCCTCGATATTCGCCGGATCGCGCGCGCCATACACCACGCCGCCGCCGAAGATCAGGCGTTTGTCGCCGGTCAAACGGTAGTAATCGAGCAGGTAATTACAGTCTTCAACGCAATAGTCCTGGGGCAGCAGCGTTTTCGCGAGATCGTCACCCAGCGGCTCGGTGGTGATCACCTGCGTGCCGCAGGGCATCGATTTGGCCGCCAGCTCCGGTACCAGATTACCGAGGTAGGCGTTGCCGGCGACGATGATGAATTTGGCGCGCACCCGGCCTTGTGGCGTGTGCACCACCGGGTTGGCTCCGCGCTCGATGCGCACGGCAGGCGATTGTTCATAAATAGTGCCGCCGAGCGACTCAACCGCAGCTGCTTCACCGAGCGCCAAGTTCAGCGGATGAATATGGCCACCGCTCATGTCGAGCATGCCGCCGATATATTGATCACACGCGACCACTTCGCGAATGCGCTGCTGATCGAGCAGTTCCAGTTGCGTATGGCCGAAGCGCTCCCAGAGACGCTTCTGCGATTCCAGATGCCCCATTTGCTTGGCAGTGAGGGCCGCAAACACGCCGCCATCCTTCAAGTCGCACTGTATGTTGTATTTCGCCACGCGCTCGCGAATGATCCGGCCGCCTTCAAACGCCATCTGCCCGAGCAATTGCGCCTGCTTGGGGCCGACGCTGCGTTCGATCACGTCGATGTCGCGGCTATAGCTATTAACGATCTGCCCGCCATTACGCCCGGAGGCGCCGAAGCCGACCTTGGCCGCTTCCAGCACGGTCACGCGAAAACCGTTCTCCAGCAGGAACAGGGCAGAGGACAGTCCGGTGTACCCGGCGCCGATCACGCAGACGTCCGTCTCCACATCACCCTGCAAGGCAGGGCGGGGCGGTACGGCAGTGGCCGACGCCGCATAATAAGACTCGGGGTAAGGAGTGTTCGCCATCCTGCAGCCTCTGTGTTTAATATATTTTACGAGTGCAGCGATCCTACCCGAGTTGAAAAACCTCCGCCAGCTACCGGAAATCCAATGCCGCCGGGCCGAAATTAAATATTTTGCATATTCATAGGGTTAGGTGAAAAAAAGGTGTTGACACCCCTCCGGAATTCCGTAGAATGCCGCCTCACAGCAGGCACGTAGCTCAGTTGGTTAGAGCACCACCTTGACATGGTGGGGGTCGTTGGTTCGAGTCCAATCGCGCCTACCAAACAAAATCCGCTCTGCTGGGCGGTCTAGAAGGGCTCACCGAAAGGTGGGCCCTTTTTTGTGCTTCGGATTTCATGCAGAACGTTCACAAAATATAGGCTCCGTTCACACTGGGCAATGTGAACGACCAATCAGCCGCTTCTCATGCGCAATCCTTCCTCTATCTCCCTGTCTTTTTCACCACCTGTCTTCTCCCGCTTGAGCGAGCGTTTTTCAAACCGTCGTGCATGCACGGACAGTATGTGGCGCTACCCAAATGAAAGACGACCTAATCGATGAGGCGGGATTTGAGCTTGGCTTGCCCTCACATGAAGAGCTGCTGAAGCATCAATGCGACTTGTTGTGCTCGGAGCTTGAGCTGACTCGCCGGAATCTTCGGAGCGCACACAAGGAGTTGTCCGGGCTGATATCGATGTGCCGTCAGGCGGGCAAAGAGCTTGGCTCGCTCAAGGTTGAGCATGAGCGGTTGCGTTGGACGCTGAGCGATTTATACCGGCGGGAGAGTGGCAGGGAGGCGGGGAAAATGGTGTACCAGTACGGCGATCACACACCTTCTAAAAAAAATATTAAACGTACTGGGCCAGTCGGCACGGGGCTTGCAGGACGGTTCCGAATTTTAGATGCATTTACGCACTGGTTTATCCACATGTAGTACGTTGCAATTGTCACACGAAACGCAATATCCTGTATCTCAACGGAGCAAAACCCCTACATATAGGGCTTCCGTTAGCTGCTGATCTAGAATTAGTTACTTAGAAAAGTCTGCGAATGGTCGTGCTCGGTCTGGACAACTTAGATCACAACCATCCGCACCAACTAAAGCTAAACAGTAGCGATTACGTTAGCCCCAGGGGGACTGCATTGAGCCAAACATTGGCGGGATCGTCAACAGCTCTCTGCTGGTCGGCAATCCTTGGGGGTGACAATTCTATCCTTTGCTACAAAGGTAAAATGTCATGCCTAGTAATTCAAAGCAGTCCTCCGCGAAGGTGGCCAAGCTGGCCTCTGAAACCCTCCGCGATCCTCATGCCTCTGCAATCGCCAAAAGTCTCGCTGCCTCCGCGTTGGCCCAAGCCAACACTGGTAAGCAAACGAGTGCTGAGATGGAAGCGAAAGCAGGTCGGGTGCTTCAGAGTGAGAAGTACAGCGAAGAGACAAAGACCCTTGCTGGTTCGGTCGTATCTCAAGCCAACAAGGCGCGGGGGGATTGAGTCATGACCATTTTTGTAACCTTAACGGTGGACTTGAACGGTAACGTAGCTCAGTCAGCGAGGGCTAAGTTTTACGAATATCTCAAGGGTCAAAACTATTCAAAGCACAAGCTCACAACCTTGTGGACCGCGTGGTTCCTTCCCGGTAACACGATAGACAGTGCGGTCACTTTCACGAAGGCAACAGTGGCGGCGGCTGCACGTGCTGCGGGCATCTCGAATTATGAGGCTTTGGTCATGCCGGGGGAGCAGGGGCCAACAGAGTGGCGGCAGTAATAGTTTTGAAGGTCGTGGTGTGATGCAAAGCCCCGCTTCGGCGGGGCTTTGTATTGCGGTATCCGCTTTAGCCTAATGTCTGAACGCGGCTTTCTATGGCTGTGGCGTATAAAGCCAAACAAAGCGGGATCATTCCTGATCGGGTAGCGGTTCTAGAGACGGCCTCAGCACCTGATATTGCAGCGCTCTATGAGCCATGCCCTAGGTATTAATGGCATTTCGAAATCATTCGTATGCTGCTAGTCTTCTGCGGATGCGGGGGAGGCGATGAGTCAACCGACTCCACTCTCTCAGACGTACTCATTGAGGTTCATTTGGCGAGGATTGCTGAATGCAAACAGGTTTCCAGGCTCACGAAGTTCTGGGTTGTACGGTGTCTCAGCGCGCCTATTTCAATGAGCATAAAGGTTTTAATTCAATATATTCATCTATGCGCAACGACTATTCGTGCCTGGAAAGCATAAGGCCAAGTTTCTGTTATAAGCTTCTGGCGGTTGTAACTAAAGTTATAAGGGGGGGGTTAAATGGAGATTGACAAAAAAATTCACTTTCCCTTTGGTAGAAGCTTTATGCTTCGAGCCGAACTAGGTCAAGGATCGTGCGGCAAAACAGTTCTCCTACATGATGAAGTGATTGATGAGTATTTTGTTTGTAAAAAATACTCCCCCCTACTGGATGAGTGGAAGGAGCTTTTGTTTAAAGGCTTTGTTGACGAAATAAAGCTACTGTACTCGCTGCACCATATTAACGTTGTCCGTGTATTCAATTACATGCTGTACCCAGATAAATATAGTGGATATATTTTTATGGAGTACGTCGAGGGAATGGATATTGAAGAATATTTGACCCTACACCCTGAAAGCATCAATGAAGTATTCTTGCAGGTAATTGATGCCTTCGCTCATCTAGAGTCGCGAAATATTCTTCATCGCGATGTCAGACCATCTAATTTGATGGTTACAAACGACGGAGTCGTTAAAGTTATAGATTTCGGATTTGGAAAGAAAGTGCTGGAAGACGTGGATTTCGATAAGAGTATTTCATTAAACTGGTGGTGTGAACTTCCATTAGAATTTGAAAGCAAGCTCTATACGCACGCAACTGAAGTATACTTTGTCGGAAAATTATTTGAAAAGATTGTTTTCGATAACTCTATTTTCTCTTTTAATCATTCGCCTTTAGTTGAAAGAATGACGAAGCGATCACCTCATGAACGTACTGACTCTTTTGCTGGCGTGAGGGAAGAAGCATTAACTAATACGACAGAATCCGTAGCTTTTTCGGACTTAGAAATTTCGACTTATCAGGAGTTCTCACGAAGTCTAGTATCAGCAATTTCGAAAATAGTGTCAGATGCTAAGTATTTTGAAGTTGATGAATTTTCTGTCCGCTTGGAAAAAACCTATAAAAGTGTAATGCTTGAAAATCAGGTACCTTCTAATTCACAGGTGATTAAATGCTTTGTAAACGGCGCTTACTATTTCAGCAAAGTTAACCGAATGCCTGTTAATGTCATTAAGGAGTTTCTGCAGCTTCTATCCAGTAGCAATAAGGAGAAAAGAAACATTATTGAGGCTAACATTTATGCAAGGCTGGATGCGGTGGAGAAGTATAAGCCGAAACCAGTGCCAGATTTTAGTTCTTTTGACGAAATACCATTTTGATTTGCTTCGCGATCTATAGATATATTTAGAATGAAGTATTGGTCGATAAATAATCATACATAACCTAAGGGTGGCACGGATGCATTTTCAGTTATTGATATTTGATCTTGACAACACTTTAATTGAAACCAGTGATCTTGAATTGGACTTTCGCGGTTACGCTTTTAAAGGCGTCCAGTCGGCAGAATATATTAACAATCTCCGCGAAAGAGCAACAGCAATTCCCCAGCGGGTCATATACACCCTGCAATTTCTAAACCAGTTGAGATCGAAATATCCGAACCTCAAGCTCGGCGTATTCACGCGAGCTCCAAAGACTTATACGCATACCCTCCTATCGACATTCTATGCGGGATTTCATTGGGACTCTATAATCACAGCTGAAGATGTTGTTCATCCTAAGCCTGCACCTGATGGAATACAGCGTGCAATGGCTTCATTAGGGGTAGTTGATATATCTGCAGTAGTAGTGGTAGGAGACGGTAAAGTAGATATCAACGCTGCCTACGCAGCGGGTGTGTGGGCCGTTGCCGATACAACCACATGGCCGGACCGCCGCGTTCCAGACAACTATTATGTTACCGAACGCTTGCCTGATGCGGTGATCAACAATCCGGATCAGCTAAATAGTTTTCTAGAAAACCCAGTAAGCGGTTGGCCGCTCCTGGAACAGCTAGAGTATTATAAATCCACTCCGCCTATTGGATTGCCGGAGAGGGTAGAGGTGATAAATCACTTCGACAAGTCAGGTGACAACAGGCAATTCATCAAAGTTTCTGTGCTAGGGAGACGGTTTCGAAATGACGATTCCTTATCTGCAAGGCGTAAATGGCATCCAGTTTCACACGAAATCGAAAGCCATAAGAACTCATCAATTTTCCCATTTCACTGGATTGAAAGCTTACGCCGTTTTATTGCTAAAGATATAAATGTTCAGTTTGGCAATCCTGTAATTATAACTGTGATTCCTGCTCGTGCAGGAAGAACACCTCGCCTTGAGAATCTTTTAAACCAATTAGCTCTTTCCCATTCAACTACCCCGCTCACTGGAATTTTTGGCGCTGCTAATATAGAATTCATCTCCGACATCTTTGCGTATACGGATGGAATGCGCTCCAACCACGGGGAGAATCTCGGAGCAAAAGATCGTTTTATTAACGTCAGGGATCACATGGTCGTGCGACCGGGGTGTTCACCTAATGGAAAACGATATATAGTAATTGATGACGTGGTTACAACAGGTGCCACTTTATTTTATGCATCGCATTACTTAAAGAGTGCTGGTGCAGTTGATGTAACTTTGATTTCTTTGGCAAAGGCGGTTTCGGTTTAATAATGGTAATCTCAGAGCAAACGGAAAAAATGCTAGGCTTATCTTTACTTAAAGGTATTGGACCTGCTTCTTTGCATCAGATTGCAACCTTTCCGGATTTTTTGACTGAAGATATCGGCCGAATAGCGAACAAGCTTTCAAAGTTGCAAAAAGCAATTGACGGGCCAGGCGCTTGGGATACCGCGTTAGAACAGGCTCGCTATCAAATAGCACAAGCTGAAGCTTCAAATTGTCGAATTCTAAGTTTACTTGATTCCGAATATCCGTCATTGCTTCGACTTACTAAAGACGCCCCTTACATAATATATGTAAAAGGAAAACTTCATCTGAATCCGGAAAAGTCGGTCGCGATCATTGGCACTCGCCAACCGACAGCTCATGGCACATTAATCGCAGAAAGAATTACTAACTTCTTTGCAAAGAATCAATGGAGTGTTGTAAGCGGACTTGCATTGGGTTGTGACACCATTGCCCATCAAGCTGCTTTAGTTGCGGGAGGTCATACTGTTGCGGTGTTAGCCCATGGGTTACATACAATTTCACCATCTAGTAATAAGCGTCTTGCATCAGAAATCCTTGAATCCGGTGGGGCATTAATAAGTGAGTATGGGTTTGGTAGCGCTGCAATCCCTGCCCACTTTGTTAAACGGGATAGAACGCAAGCCGGACTTGCTCAAGGTGTTATTATGATTCAATCGGATATAAGAGGGGGTAGTCTCCATGCATCTCGCGCAGCCCTACAATATGGCCGCTGGCTTACTGTGCCTTATCCAACTGAAAGAGACAGACAAGCTGAAGAATCAAAAATTCAAGCAAATATGCTATTCGCCTCAAACAAAACGAGTGAGATATCTGATCTGTTGAAGTGTGATATAAAGGACTTGGAAAGACTTCATATAATTACGGGCAAAGAAGATTATCAAAAAATAATTGGACTTGAAAAATACACAGATAAATCCCAAAAAACTGTCGTCAACCTTATTTGATCCCTGTAATCAATCATCCAACGATGGTCGAGCCCGTCCGATTTGTGCTGAGATGATTCAAGTAGTTAAGTGCAAATACTTTTTTGTTGATTAGTCTCTGGTCGGCATAGTCACTTGTCGTACGCAGGGCGTGATTGGACCTGGTCTGATGGCTTGTCTGCACCAGGTGTCGGTCACTCCGCCACAACTCCTGAAATTCACAGATTTGCAATCTGGGATTCAACGTTCTTGATAGTGATCCAATCCGATGGATGTTTGGATATTGGTCACGAGAATTTAACCGTCCCACCTTTTGCAGAAGGGTGAGTGCTCAAATTTTTGCAAAATCCGTGTGGATGTTGTGCGATGGTCGGTATGCAGTCGGGGGTTACGCAGGATAGCGTAAAGGCCGTTTTAACTTGATGTGATTGTGACGCACAGCCTAGCCGTTTATCGTTGCTGGGTGAGCTTATGCGAGTCACGTTTGATTCTGTACACCGTTGCGACACCACAGTCGGCGAGCTTTGCAATCTGCTCAGCAGACATTGTTGGATGCTTCGCCAACAACGACTTCACCTGTTCCCACAGCGTGGCATTCCGCCCCTTACCCGATGGTTTCCAATCCGGTTCAGCAAGTTTTTTGTTCTCTAACCCTTGCTTGATTCGTTCCACGCGCTTGTCCTGATCCAGCCGTGCCATGGTCGCCATAAGATCAATCAGCATGTTGTTGATCACATCCATGATTTGCCCAGTGATTCCCTTCGCTTCAACCAGCATGTGACTGGTAGGTAAGTCAGCTACAACAAGCCGCAACCCCTTGGCCTTCATCGTGTCCTTGAGCGTGTCCCAGTCAGCTTGGGAGAGGCGGCTCAGGCGGTCTACAGACTCAACCAATAGCACGTCTCCACTCTCGGCAGTATTGAGCAGAGCAAGCAGTTCAGGACGATTAAGTTTGGTTCCGCTGATGTTCTCCGCATGCACGCCCACGATGCTCAACCCTTTCTCGGCAGCGAACAACTCAAGGGCGACTTTTGCACGATTGGCATCCTGATCTTTGGTCGAAGCTCTGAGATACAAGTGGGTATTCATTGCTGGCTATCCTTTGGTCTATTTAATTAATAGATTAATGATAGCGTATCGTTAGTCTATTTAGAATAGATTATTGATGGATAAATGCGGGGTGCGATGGACCGACTGCGGACTATCGGAGGGCTAGAGTCAATTGATAGTGGTTACTCGCGTATCCGAAGAATGCCAGTGGCGATGGCCGAGGCATTTTTGTCGATTGTTTCCAAGGCGGATATGACGCTCTCATGCACCTCGGGTGAGCCTTTTGACCTGACCCACACGGCTAGTTCTTCAATTGCAGCAGCAATCGCGTGCTGGTTGTGCAGCAGAAGCGTCAGCACGTCCGCTGTGTCGATGTGGGCATCTGTATTGTCTGGCATATCTTTATCCTTGAGCGTTGAGTGGATGGGCTTCAAGGCTCTTGCTCCATATGTGACAGAAGAGCGCAGGCCGCGACGATTTGCTTACGTTTTTTCGAAGATTTGCTACAAATTTGGGGTGTGAGGGCGAGAGTGCAGTGCGCTTGGCCTAAAGGTGCTTCAAGCCCAGGTTTAATCAGTGTTGCAGCTTGATCGCTACAAAATGCCGACGCACAGCCCCTGTTATTCCCCCTGATACTAGCTCTGTTCAAACGCCTGAAAGTAGTCGTTTATGATTGGCTGACCGTCGAGGGATTAGCTTGGAGATGCGGTAGAAGAGCAGTGGTCAGCAAAGGGCTGAATTAGTTAGAAACCGCGATAGCGTTCTCTAGCTCCTGTACAAATTTGCAGAGACTAATCCCAAGCACCTTGCACAGGTCTCGGAGCTGAATAATATCCAGCCGACGTGTTCCACTTTCTACGTCACTCATAAACGATTGAGGGCGGCTCAAAGCCTTTGAGCACTCAGCCTGTGTCAGCTTGGCTGCATTCCTGTGCTTCTTCAAAAGTGATAGCAGTACGTCGTGTTCGGGTCTATAGATCGTTTTTGGCATGGGGGAGGCCGTTTCGCGAGATTCAGCCCAGCAAGCTATATCTGGTTTTCAGATATCTGAAATTCAGATATTCTCGCTGTTCTGCTTCCTCCCAATATGGGAAGAAGCATTCATCGTTGACCCTCCTGAAACTCATCTGGGTGACTACAGGCAGTGAATAATCGGAATGAAATCGTTATGAGCACTCTAAACACGTCGGCTGCAACCTTGATCTTGAGCATTCTGTGTAGCTCAGGGCTACAGGCAGCTAACAAGGTGTCATCGGTGCAAGGCGCTACGGAGCTTTACGCTCTTAAACTTGAGCTTTGTACAGGAGATTTGAGTTTCTGCCAGGAATTTCCAGTAACCGAGAAAACAAACCGAATTTACATGCATGACATACTATCTTGTACTCAGACAGGGAAAGGATTGGCGCTAATTAAGGCTAATGAAAGCTCTAAAGAAAACGAGCTTACTTATAAGGTTACTTGCTCGGGTAAGAGCTATGATGCCCCGATAATTAACACCTATATACCATCTGAAGATTTCATGTAGGAACGCAACTTGCCTCAAAGCAATAGCACTCAAATCTTCATTTCACCTAAAACAAGGAAGAACTCATGCGACCAATGATTGCCGTTGCCGTTGCCGTTGCCGTTGCCGTTGCTGCGATTGCGATTTTGAACGGCTGCGCGTCACCTCAATCTGCCGGGGATGCTATACCTGTACCTGCAAATCGATTGCTTGCCTACCAATCAGAAGACAAGGGACGCGATGCCAGCGTCACCGTTATCAGGGAGGGAGACGTGAATGGTGCGGGTTGTTTATTTGCTATTTCTATCGATGGCAAGCTTGTAGCGCAAATTGGTGGAGACGAGAAAGCTCGTTTTTATTTGAAGCCGGGTAGAAGGCTAATCGGCGTTGGGCCAGACCCTGAAGCAACCGGACGGTGTGGCGGCTCTAGTGCGTTCAGAAGAGAACTGGCAACATGGATACAGATTGGTGAGAACCAAATATTCAGAGTTGTCTTCCAGCCAATGATGGATATTCGTGCATCCTCGTACTAACAGCCTACTGACACATACAATACGTCGTAGAAAACCTCTGAGCGCCGATGGTCGCTCAGGGGGAGGGCGCATATTACTTTAAACGTGAAGTCGCTCAGAAGCGATTGCGGAGCCTTGCAGCTATCGTGCACAGTCTAGATGCTAATCAATCCTCTGGAAGATAATGATGACGTATCGTGTTCACCGTCAACGGTGAAAATGAATGTCTGAAGCTTCTTTCACTTTCCTCTCCTTCTGGGTGTACTTAAAATGTATTTCTGTGTGTCTCACACAGGACGTTGCTGACATGGTCTCATTGTCAATCAGGAGTGACTTCTAGAGTTTATCAACTCTAATGCATAGACATGATAGCAAGCTGAACGAAGTGAAGTGCTCTAGAGAGGTGGAGTAGCGAAGCCCACCCGCTTTTGATATTCTGCTGTGGAACAGAATAGTTATTATCTGTCGTAACGACAGAATAGTATTCTTTGAATCCATGCTTTTTACTTGGTGGATTTGCTTGCACATCTCTCTTTCACTTTCCCTAGAGTGCTTGCACAGGGTATTACCCTGAAGAAATAATGCCTCTGGATGACCTCCAGAATAACAAGTTTCTTCGCTTCGCTCATACCTTCTCGCCCACTCTAAGGTATGGGTGGCGCGACTGGGTGAAGTCATGCCGCTGCTTTCAGCCAGCCTTGTTCCTGTGCGAAATCGAGGAAGTAGTCATGTGTCTTAGGCTCTGGAATAAACTTATCGACCGACTGCCGAGCCTTAATTCGCTTCGATGCCGGGGTGTCGGAACTTCCTTCAAGCGCGTCAGTAGCCTTCTTGGATCGTTCGAGTAGTGCAGAGATGGGCTCTTCACCCAACCCACTCATGAGTTTGAGAACGTGGCGGCGAGCCGCGAATCGTTGTTTGATAACGGCTTGGCTACTATCATTCTCGCTGAACTCAAACATGAATTCATTTATCAGTTCATCAAGGCGAGAGGAAAGCACGCTCGCGGCCTGCTCAAGAGAGGTGCGGCTTCCAGTTGGAACTGATTCGTCAACCCAGTCCGGTATGAATTTGGCGTCTTGACCACTGGTGACTGTCTGCTCCATTATCTTTGCCTTTACACGTTTGATGGTGTGTTTGTCGAACAAGCTTTCGTAGCGTCCTTCAGAATGGTTCCATGCACAACCATATTCAGAGTGGAGGACGCTACGGAGTTCATAATCCTTGACCCCTTGCGCTCTGGTTGCGAGGTCGTAGATTTGCTTCACTGACTTGTCGAATGCTGTTGTTGGGAGTTTGTTGGTTACAGGAACGCCAATAACAGCTTTGCGGACGAAGTGTTCACTTTCGCCTGTGGTAGCAGCAATCTTTCGTCGAGACATGCCTGTGACATGCAATGCAATAACCCGCTCTGTGCGAGCATCGTCATTCGCAGCATGTTCGGTGTTAAACGATTTTGATGCGGCAGAATTCTGAATTTTCATTGTTGTTTCTCCTTTTTCAGTTCATTTCATAGGCATTGCTCTCAGTAGCTGCCAGTGGGTTTGGGGAAAGTTAAGATATTCAAATCGGTGTGGGTTCTCGTCTCCAGCGAATGAAAACATTCTCTAAAAAAGGCGTCAAGCATCTTTGACTTTTCTAAATAAAAAATAGTTTTCTAAAGAAAACGAGTTCTGTAAATGAAGTCGGCTACACTCGCATGAGGAACTGACGGCAAGTAAAAGCCCCGCACAGCCTTGGTAAGCTGTCGGGGCGATGATGGGTAGGGTTGCATTGGGGAGCGACCTGTAAACGCGTTATACGAGGTTCTATCTGGCGTCACCGTGTTAGTCAGGCACTACGAGTTCGGCCCAAACATCGTTAACCTCTTTCTCCACTTCAGCAAGCAGCTTAGCTCGTTTATCGGCCAGCTTTTTCTGCTCAGCCAGTTCCGCTTTCTCCAACAATTGCTTGGTGAGGAGTTCTCGGTATTGGGCAAGCTCTGTTTCCAACTCAGCAATGTAGTCTTGCTTTACTTTTTCATCAATGATCGCCAAGTCGGCAGTTTGCAAGTGCTCCGGTTTGATCATGTGACAGTGATAGTTCATGCTACTCATAGTCATAGGATAACGATCGGTCAAGATGTAGCCCTCACCGAATTTCTCAATCACCCTAGTAAGAAAGAGATATGGAAGCTCCCCCCGCACCATCTCACAATTTTGATCGGTTGACCGATACATAGAGTGAAAAGCCTGCTGGCGTAGTAGCAGTTCGTTAGCATCATACTTCCTAGGTGCACCCTTGATTGATATGCGTGTCCTTGGATTGGTAGCTGTATTGGTCATTAAATTATTCCTTATGATTGGTTGGTTTGTTGGTTGTTATCATCTGCTTTCATTTGTGCAAGCCGTTCTCTCATCTTGCACAGTAGAGATTCTTTGTATGCATCACCATCAAGCTTCTTGGCTGATTGCTTAGTAATAGTATTTATAATGGCGGTATCAATCTGCTGTGTAGCTTGTGTGCATTCCTTTGCTTGTTGTTGCATTGCACGTCGTCGCTCAAAAGCTCTCGCAATACCACGACTGAAGTAATCCGGACTAGCACTCATAGCAATTCATCCTTGTTGTTCAATTTCTTCCGGCCAGTGCCTCTCAGGTTATTTGCAATCGTCGTAAGCATTACTTGGAGCGTGTGTTGCTTGTTTGTGTAACCCGTACAATCCATGATGAACTCAAGGTGTGCGACCGCCCTGTCATTCAATTGCACTCTCATTGCTCACATCCTGCAATCGCTTGAGCTTGTAGATAATCACTGATCGATACACCAACAGCTTCGGCATTACCTTTAATGATTTCATAGTTGGTGAAATTGAACATCAATTTAACTGAAATCACTGCTGATTGCTTTGCATGCCAAATCCGCCAGCGGCAAGTATTTGAACATGTTCGGGCATGACTTCTTTTATTGGTTAGCGCTGTTCCGCAACTGGAACATTGTTTTGTTTTGGACATAATAGACCCTCCATTGGATTGGTGGTAATAAAGGCTTAGTGTTTGTTAAAAAGTCTGTTTCGAGACATTAAAAAAGGTCTAACCGTTAAGTAAGACCTTTTGAAATTAGGGGGTAAGGAAATGGCTAAGCTTGGTAAATGGGTGCTCAGATAGGCGGTGTTGCCTCTCTCTCCTTATATGCACCATTCTACACTAGGAAGCGCACTTTTGTCAATATGTTGAGCAACTTTGTCAAGCGCTTTCTTTAGCTATCTTTGAGTGTCAAAGTTGAGTTGATATCGCTTAGCAGCGAAAGGTGTCCCAATGCTTCGACCATAGCTTTTATCGGGATACGGCTGCCGTAAACACCGAATGTCACGGCAGAGTCTTCGTGACTAGCGATACGCTTGATCAGGGAATCTTGTACGCAAGCATTCCTTAAGTCATCGATCATTGTGTGACGGAAACTGTGAAAGGTTTTCTTGGGGTCGTGGCTCAGCATGCTGCATTGGAGCTGACGAATCATTTGGAAGGGGAGAGGCAGCCAACTCCTATCTCATCATGGCTGCCCGCCCTGTTTGATCAGTCGATCAGGTGCAGCACGTCCCTAACATTGAGGTGGGAGTATCGCGCCACGGATCGTGTATCTCTATGCCCTGACACAATCATGATCTGAGCATTGTTGAAGCCTTTCTTTGCGACGTTGGTGATTCTGGTGTGCCTGAGTTGATGTAGCCTGACACTGCTGTCTAAGCCAGCCTTCACACGTGCCAAGCGCACGGCTTGAGTAACGGCGTGCGGTGTAACGGTAAACACTTGACCGTTTGGGTGGCGTGCCACAATGGCACAAAGTTGGGCGAGTTCAAGAATCTCTACCGCACGGTGGGTGAGGGGAACTGACCGTGTACCATTCTTCCCGTCGATAACATCAGCGATACGGTCCTTGAGGTGGAGGCAGTCTTTTGTCAGCTTCAGAATTTCGGATCGTCTCATGGCAGTCTCATAAGCCAGTTCAACGATGAGCTTCATGGTGGGTGAGAGCTTCGCCAATAGTCGCTCAAGCTCGCTCGCTCGGATCACCTTGTCAGAAGATCGGTCTGGCTTCGGTAGGGCGATATCACTCACAGGGTTGTGAATGTCGATCAGCAATCCGCGTTTAGCGAACCTGTAGAAACGTGACATGAATGCAAGCTGCGTCCTGCACGTCGATGGCTTCACTTTTTTCAGTCGCATGATCTTGAAGTCGTTGATCATCTGAGGCGTTATTTCGTGAATGGGCTGTGTGAAGTGTCTGCCCAGATGCTCCACGATTTTCAGTGCGTGGTCGTAGCTGCCTTTGCCCTTCAGCATGGTTTCGCAGTAGGTCATGCCCAGCGTATATATAGTGTGATGCTTGCGATCCACCGTCACGGCTTCGATCTGTCTCGCCCATAGTTCTGCTTCGGCCTTCGTGCTGAAGGTTTTTGACTGGGGGGATTTACCTTTAACCCGTACCTGAGCGTTCCAGTTGCCGGATGGGAGTAAGCGAAAGTTAGCCATTTTTGACGCCTCATGATGTGAATGGGCGTTCTGAGAAATCCAAGAGCACCAGGGCTCGGAGCTCGCTTCGAGCAGACCTTGACATGGTGGGGGTCGTTGGTTCGAGTCCAATCGCGCCTACCAAACAAAATCCGCTCTGCTGGGCGGTCTAGAAGGGCCCACCGAAAGGTGGGCCCTTTTTTGTTGTCTGGCGTTTGGGCAAGCTTTGGGAATGTTTTGGGCAAACGACCACCGAACACACTGCAGAGCGTCAAAGCACAGCAAGTAAATGGAGAGATGAAATGGAACTTCGCAGCGAGTTAATGCCGCCTGTGCTGGATGAATCCCGGGTTGCCCGGCTGACCAAGCTGGCGCAAGAGATTGATTGCGGGCACCCCGAGCAGACGCTGAGTCAGTTGGCGCAATTCAATCGTGAGGCCATGACCGAGCTTGAGTTCATCGACTTCCAAGGCATTTATGGTGGTCAGGATCACGATACGTGGGTTCGCAAGATCCTGGCCACGCCTTACGAGCAGCGCGTGGCAGACATCACCAGGCAAGAGTTGATCGAACTGGCTCGCAGGGTCATGGAGGGCGATGGCGCCGATCATGACGTCGAGTTCTGGCTGAGCATGCTGGAAATCAACATTCCGAATGAGCGGATATCGGATTTGATTTTCTGGCCAGACGAATACTTTGACGATGTCAGTTATTCGCAGGTGCTGTCCCCGGAGCAGGTGATCGATATCGCCTCAAAGGATGGACAGGCCACACTGTGAAAATGCTCGCCACCATCCTGTGTCCCGTGAGCGCGGGTGTGCAGGGCGGGTCTACGGACACTTGAAGTCCCAGGCATCAACGACCAGGTCTTCAACTTCTTCGCCCGTCGTCGAGATGCCCAGGCATTCGCTGTTTTTTTGGTAATGGAATTCGCAATATTGCACGCCTTGGGTGCATCGCTCGATTTCTACAATGCCGATTCTTTCCAGTTCTACGGCAGTGCCAACGGGCTGCATCGCTTTTGGTGCGCTTGGCTGCCAGCCGTGTTTGATCAATGCTTTTCGCGCGGATAGAAACGGCATGCCTTTTTTAATCGGGATGTCGGTTGCGCAGGCAAGCGCGCTGGAGAAACAAAGCAGGATGCAAGCGCCGGGGAGGCATCTCACTTTTCAAGGTTTTCCTGTTCTACGTCAGGGCATTCAAAGTTCCACGAATAAATTCTCATGTCCTTGGTCTCTTCCCCGACGGTGCCAACCCCCAGGCAGGTGTTGTTTTTGGTGTAGTTGAAGATGCAGTACTGAACGCCCATGGAGCAGGATTCAACTTCAACAAAGCCTTTTCTCACGAGGATGTTTTCGACACCGTATTCGCCGGAATAGGTTTTGTTAGGTTGCCAGCCACTTTGCAGCAGCGCTTTTCTCGCACCTATAAACGACATGCCTTCCTTGATAGGGACATCGGTCGCGTTGGCGAAGAGGCTGATGCAACACAAGAAGCTGATGAGCAGGGTTTGGCGTTTCATTTTTTCGCGGCCATCAACGCTTGTGGGGTTCTGGCGCGGCTTGCGTGGATTGTGCAGGCCTCCACGACGAATGAAGGGCGAGGGCGTCCTGTCCATAGGCGAAGAAGTTTTCAATGTTTACCGTTCGTGTAAATTTGCGCGGGAATAATCCTCCTGCGCGGAAGCGGTGGTCAACAACTCTTACACTGTCAGATCGGTTGATTTTTGACCGTCTGTCGCCAGCGTCCTTTTAAAAAGTGTGGATATTGAATGACTTACGATGATTATTAACCGACCGGTTATCAAAAATAAGTTGTTACACGTCAATTGATTCAGTAACATTCGCCCCGCGTTCACCACCACGGTTTATGCATTTTTAAATCCCAAGCTTCCATCAGCTGCTTGGGATTTTTTTTGCCTGCGATTTGGCATTGCTACCGTCGTCCTGACAATTGCACACGGGCAAAACCATACTTTTTCAACTACTACTGACTGGCCGATTTTCAACTCTTTGCGCAGGAGTGTGTCGATGCTGGTTCACTGGTCGCTTGCTGCTATTCATCTACTGGCGTTTGCCTTGGGTTTCTGGGCGGTGCTCACGCGAGGCATTGCATTCAATCGCCTGGCGGCTGGGACGGCGGATGCCGGTCGTGTACTGATCGCCGATAACCTGTGGGGTATTTCTGCCGTGATTCTGCTGATCACCGGTGGAATGCGTGCCTTCGGCGGTTATGAAAAGGGCACTGACTATTACCTCCACCAGCCGCTGTTCCACCTGAAGATGACGCTGTTCGTGCTGGTTCTGTTGGTCGAGCTTGCACCGATGATCACGTTGATCAAATGGCGCATTGCCTCAGCACGCGGCACGGCGTTCGATACCTCTCGGGCAAAGTTGTTTGCGCGAATCAGTCATGTTGAAGCGCTCTTGTTGGTGCTGATCGTGATTGCAGCGACTGGGATGGCGCGTGGCGTGACATTTGGCTAGGAGGGCAAATTCGCTGAGTCCTATCGGAAATGTCCGACAGCCAGACTCAATCATGGCGGGTAGTATCGCCGGAACAGGAGGGGGTGAAGGGGCTCATGTGTCAGGCGCCGTGCCCAAGGGGATTGGGAAGCGGGTGGCAATACGGCGCGTGAATCTTTAGCCAGTCATTACGCGCAGGTAAAAGAACTGGCTACTGACTGCAATGTGGCTCAGGGCGTTTGTGGCTTGTCCGGTGCGGTCAGGCCAGCCTGAATGCGCTGATAAATTTCTTCACGGTGCACGGCAACGTTTTTTGGAGCGTTGATGCCGATGCGGACTTGTTGGCCGCTTACGCCGAGGATGGTGATCGTAATGTCATCACCAATATTTATGCTTTCACCGACTTTGCGGGTGAGTATCAGCATGGTCTTCTCCTTGATTGCTTTGTAGGGCACCTGATTCAGACAGTGCAGAGGTCGGTGGTACGTATAGATTAGTGCGAAGTCTCACGGTTTGGGTGCCTCTTTCTGACGCGCAGATGCGGCATTAATTCCCAGGGCGTAACTATACAGAGGCTGCAATCATCAATCTCGTTGTTTTGTGCCCATTTTGCGGGGCTCGCGAAGTATTTTTGAATGTTAAGATCGCCGCTTTGAGAATTTCGAGGAAAGCGTTGTGCGCAAATTGGTCTGGGTAGTCGCGGCACTGGTTTTGGCCGGTTGTGGTGAAGGCAAGAGTGTAGACGTGCCGAAGCCGAAAACGGCAGTGACAGCAGCGCCTGCGGTGGCCTCTGCTCCGCAGTGGGATCTTGAGGTGCGCGGTGAAACGCCTCAAGCGGTCAGCGACTTGAGCGGCTGGCTGATCGAGCATGCCTTCGTGCCCACAGTCATCAAGGACAGCAGCGGCAAGACGCGCATTCTGATTGGCCCGTTCAATTCCCAGGCCGAGGCTGAAGCACGAAAGGTGCAAGTGGACGCCGCCTTGGTGAAGGCGAAAAAGCAGAACGTTGAATCGGTGCTGGTCGAGCATCCGCTCACCCCGTAAGCGGTCCGTTCGGCGGAGCTGCCTAAAGGCAATCAAACGCGATTCGTTCCTATTGGAATCGCTGATGATTTCCACAAGGAGCTCCCCATGGCCTCCGCCAATCCGTACAAATTGTTCGATGTTGTCCTGCACCGTAAAACCAGGCTGAGCCCGCACATGATGCGGATCACTCTCGCCGGTTCACCTGTCAATGAAATGGCCACTTGGGCACCGGATCAGCGGGTGAAGCTGTTTTTTCCGGCCGCTGACGGTTCGCAATCAAGTCTCGCCCAGGAAGAGGGCTGGTACGCTCGATTCAAGTCGATGCTTGCCGATCGACGTCCCGCGATGCGCACCTACACCATCCGTCATCTGCGCGCCGAACAGGGCGAAGTGGATATCGATTTTGTCCTGCACGGTGAAACCGGTCCGGCCTCACGTTGGGCGTTGCGTGCGCAGCCAGGCGATTCGATGCAGATTCTTGCCCCTGACAATCATTTTTCAGCGCAGGAAGCCGGCGGATTCGAATGGAAGCCCCCGCAAATCCTCAAACAATTATTGTTGGTTGCTGACGCCACGGCGCTGCCGGCGGCCATGGGCATTCTTGATGAGTTGGCGGCGCTTGCCGAGCCGCCGCAGGTGCAGGCCTTTTTCGAGGTGGACAGCGCTCAGGACATGCTTGCCGTGCCGGACTGGCCGGGGTTGTCGGTGCAGTGGTTGATTCGCGATCAGGCAAATGAAACGGCCGCCGGAACACTGATGGTGGAAGCCGTGCGTGAGGCGACCTTGCCCGTCCATTTATCGCCAGCGGGGCGTGCAATCGAGTTGGCCGATGTCGATATCGACAAAGACATTCTCTGGGAAATTGCCGATACCGCCCCTGAAGGATTTTACGGCTGGATCGCTGGTGAGTCGGCAGCGGTGATGAGTTTGCGCCGGTACCTGATCAAGGAATGCGGCATCCCGCGCGAGTCGCTCAACCTGATGGGCTATTGGCGCTACAACAAGGCCGGCAGCTAGTCACAAACGAAAAGGCCCCGAGCATCACACTCGGGGCCTTTTGTTTTTACGCGTCTGTTCAGCCGCAGGTTTTCAGATTCACCGGGCCGACAAATTCGTTACCGCGTCCCATCACGCACGCTACGCTCTGATTGCGCTGGCGCTCCCAGTCTTGCACCGGGTAAGTCTTGTCCCAGGCTTCATACAATTGCCGATCCTGTTTCGACAGGCGCAAGCCATATTGCTTGCTCATGTAGAAATAAGTGCGGGCAATCATGCCGCGAATCGACGGGCGAGGCATGACCTTCTTCGCCTTGAAATCGACCTGGGTCAGGCACGAACCGTACTGCCCGGATTGCACCGGCAGCCAGCCGTAGCTGAAGTTGCTGCGGTCGCCATTGACCTCGCCAATGCTTGGCACCAGGTTATGCAGATCGGCTTCGGCTTTTTGATAGGTCGGGTCGTAACGCGTGCAGTTCTTGCGCCCACCTTCTTGCCAGCATTGGCGCTGATGGCCAAATTGCCAGGCCGGCACAATGTGTTCCCACTCGATGCGCGACGCGCGCTTGGCATTCTTGCGCGGGACGTAACCACACGCCTTCAGATCGACCTTGTTGCCAGTGTATTTGCACCCGCAATAAAACTCGGTGGACTGCGGTGCGTAGAGCTTCCACGCAACCTTCTTGGCTTCAGAAAAAGTGCGTGGCGCCCCAGCTTGGGCGCCAAAAGCGATGAACGATAACAACAGCAAAGCAAAACAGCGGACACTCATTGAATCAATCTTCCTTCGGCACAACCCAAAAAATCTGCACGCCACCGTCGTCGCGGTAGGCAAGGGTAACGTTGTCGTTCTCGTCGATTTCCTCGAGCAGGCGCTCCCACTCATCCATCGGCTCGTCCGGCAGACGGAAGATCAGCGCCGCTTTGGCTTTTTGTGCGGTAGGGGAGTTGATGATTTTTTGAACGCGCAGACCCATGCGTTCGAAAGCGTCAGGAGCATCAGGGGAGGTGGCCACGAGGTTATCCTTATTAAGCTGTACGTGCATACAGTATTTAACTGTAAGCATTTTCGCAACTGCTTAAAATTCAAGAAAATCCTCTGACAGCGGTTTTCCGAATTTGGTGTAAGGCGCGTCGTGTTTTTTGTAGGAAAAATGCAGGAGGGATGTGGGCGACACACCACTCGCCCGGTAAACGAGTGGCGTGAAGAGTGCCCGATCAAGAACAGATCGGGCGAAGGTCAATCAGTATTCCCAGAACATCCGCTGCAGCTCTTTGCTGTCATTGGTTTTGGTCAGTGCGACCATGGCCAGGATGCGGGCTTTCTGTGGGTTCAAGTCGTGCGCGACAACCCAGTCATACTTGTCGTCAGGCTGTTCGGCGTTACGTAGAACGAAACCGCCGGCATTGACGTGGGACGAGCGAATGATTTGCACGCCGTCCTTGCGCAGTGCTTGCAGGGTTGGCACTACGCGCGAGGACACCGAGCCGTTGCCAGTACCGGCATGGATGATTGCCTTGGCGCCGGATTGCGCCAGTGCTTTGTAGGCAGTGTCGCTGACGTTGCCGTAGGAATAGGCGATCTCTACGTCAGGCAGGCTCTTGATGTTCTTGATGTCGAATTCCGAATCCATGGTGTGGCGCTTGGCAGGCAAGCGGAACCAGTAGGATTTGCCTTCAACCACCATGCCCAGTGGGCCCCAGGCGCTTTTGAACGCTTCGGTCTTGATGTTGATCATTTTGCTGACATCGCGACCCGACTGGATCTCGTCGTTCATGGTCACCAGTACGCCTTTGCCATGCGCTTCTTTGCTGCTGGCGACGGCCACGGCGTTGTACAGGTTGAGCATGCCGTCGGCGGACATGGCGGTGCCCGGGCGCATCGAGCCGACAACGATGATCGGCTTGTCGGTTTTTTCCACCAGGTTGAGGAAGTACGCGGTTTCTTCGAGGGTGTCGGTGCCGTGGGTGATGACGATGCCGTCAACGTCTTTGCTGTCAGCCAGTTCGGCGACGCGACGCCCCAGTTGCAGCAGGTTGTCGTTGGTGATGCTTTCGGAAGCGATCTGCATGACTTGTTCGCCACGCACATTTGCCAGCTTGCTCAGCTCGGGAATGCCGGCGATCAGTTGCTCGACGCCGACCTTGGCCGCTTGATAGGTCGCACTGTTGGCCGCGCTGGCGCCTGCGCCGGCGATGGTACCGCCGGTGGCAAGTACCACGACATTGGCGAGTTTGGTCTGGGTTTCGACTTCTTTTGCCTGAAGGGCGGTAGGCAGGAGCAGGAGGAGGGCCAAAGCGCCCGGAACCAAGGTGTTGAAAGCAGATTTCATTATTTTTCTCTCTAGTAGTGAGACGGTGCTGATGCAGGTTCATCTAGATACACCCCGAACCGATCTGGATGTCCGGGGTGCAGAGGAGGGAGCAGGATCTGTACCAGACGTACTATGCTGGAGAAAAATGTTTAACCTGATGATTTACATCAATATTTTGTAGATGGTCGAATCGTTGGTACGAAGCGCTCATCCGGGTTTCCGAACACCGGCGGGGTAGTTGTTCGGCTGACCGAAAAGTACAAGCGGTGATCGGGGCGGTTGTTTCCCGCTCTTGGCTAAAGAAACCGCCGTGCAGGCCGATGCGTGTTCAAGGAATCTGGATTTATTGAGGAGTTAACATGTCACTGTCGGTTGGTTTTCCAAATGCCAGCGCTATCACCATTGGCGGCAAGTCCACGGCCACCGTTAATGCGCTCAGCGATGCAACTGCCGAGACTTCCACGCAGTTGCTGGGTAAGGAAGAAGGCGATTCCAAGCAGGTCAGAACTGGCGGTGCCGCGCAGGAAGAAAGCAAGGCCCAGAGCGGCGGCGATCAAAGCATTGCGGTAAAAATGCTGCTCAAGCGGATGCAGGAACTGCAAAAACAATTGCAGGAACAGCAGCAACAACTGGCGGCCGCGCAAGCTGCAAGTTACCCAACGCCGGAAGCCAAGGCGACTGCAGTCATGTCGATTCAGGGGCAGATTGCTGATACCAACGGTGCACTCTCGGAAGTTTCCGGCAACCTGATCAAGGAGCTGGCAAAAGATTCCAGCAGCGGCGGCCTGATCAGCACCACGGCGTGACAGTGGGGCGAATCGAGCGATTCGCCCTGCAACAATTACTATTTCTGAATGTTGACAAATGTCGGCGGGATTCGCATAGTCTGGTCTACGCAAACGTTTGCGCGGCTTTCTCGGTGGAGTATTCCGTTGAACAAGCCAAATTAGCTTACGCCAGCGCAAGCGTTGCTCACAATAATCATAAGATCGGAGTGAACCCATGAAGCTGCCATTCGCTGGACGCCTTCTTGCTGTCGCTATGCTGGCTGCCACAGCCGCCGCACTACCTGTCTCCTCGGCGTTCGCCGAATCTGCTGAAAAACCCAAAGTCGCGCTGGTCATGAAATCCCTGGCCAACGAATTCTTCCTGACCATGGAAGACGGCGCCAAGGCCTACCAGAAAGAACACTCCGCCGATTTCGACCTGATCTCCAACGGCATCAAGGATGAAACCGACACCGCTGGCCAGACCCGTATCGTCGAGCAGATGATTCTGGCCAAGGTCAATGCTCTGGTGATCGCGCCTTCTGATTCCAAGGCCATGGTGCCGGTGATCAAGAAAGCCGTCGACGCCGGCATCACCGTGATCAACATCGACAACCAGCTCGATCCGGCCATCGTCAAAAGCAAAAACATCAGCGTGCCTTTCGTAGGCCCGGACAACCGCAAAGGCGCGCGTCTGGTCGGCGAATACCTGGCCAAGCAGCTCAAGGCCGGTGACGAAGTCGGCATCATTGAAGGCGTTTCGACGACGACCAACGCGCAGCAGCGTACCGCGGGCTTCAAAGATGCGATGGACGCCGCGCAGATCAAGATCGTTTCCCTGCAGTCCGGTGACTGGGAAATCGACAAGGGCAACAAGGTTGCTGCGTCGATCCTCAGCGAATACCCGGACGTCAAAGCGCTGCTGGCCGGTAACGACAGCATGGCCGTCGGTGCCGTTTCCGCCGTACGAGCTGCCGGCAAGGCTGGCCAGGTGAAGGTCGTCGGTTACGACAACATCAATGCGATCAAGCCAATGTTGAAAGACGGCCGTGTGTTGGCCACTGCTGACCAGTTCGCTGCCAAGCAAGCCGTATTCGGCATCGAAACCGCGCTGAAAATCATCAAGGGCGAGAAAGTCGACAGCGGCGCCAACGGCGTGATCGAAACACCGGTCGAGCTGGTCACCCAGTAAGTCTTCTGGCGACACAACGGCGCTCGTCCGTCCGGGCGAGCGCATGGAGAGTTTTTATGTCAGTTTCCGCCCCGAACGCTGTCCTCTCGGTCAGCGGTATCGGTAAGACCTATGCGCAACCGGTGCTGACCGGCATCGAGTTGACGCTGATGCGCGGTGAAGTACTGGCGCTGACCGGCGAGAATGGCGCCGGTAAAAGCACCTTGTCGAAAATCATTGGCGGACTGGTCACCCCGACCACCGGCCAGATGCAGTTTCAGGGCAAGGATTATCGCCCGGGCAGCCGTACCCAGGCCGAAGACCTCGGCGTGCGCATGGTCATGCAAGAACTCAATCTGTTGCCGACCCTGTCGGTGGCGGAGAACCTGTTTCTCGATAATCTGCCGAGCAACGGTGGCTGGATCAGCCGCAAGCAACTGCGCAAAGCGGCGATCGAAGCCATGGCGCAAGTCGGCCTCGACGCAATCGATCCGGACACACTGGTCGGCGAATTGGGTATCGGCCATCAGCAGATGGTTGAAATCGCCCGCAACCTGATCGGCGATTGCCATGTGCTGATTCTCGATGAGCCGACCGCGATGCTCACCGCGCGCGAAGTTGAAATGCTCTTCGAGCAGATCACCCGCTTGCAGGCGCGCGGCGTCTCGATCATCTACATTTCCCACCGCCTCGAAGAGCTGGCCCGTGTGGCGCAGCGCATTGCCGTACTGCGCGACGGCAATCTGGTCTGCGTCGAGCCGATGGCCAATTACAACAGCGAGCAACTGGTCACGCTGATGGTCGGCCGCGAGCTGGGCGAGCATATTGATATGGGCGCGCGCAATATTGGCGCGCCGGCGTTGACGGTCAAAGGCCTGACTCGCTCCGACAAGGTTCGCGATGTTTCCTTCGAGGTGCGTGCCGGCGAGATTTTCGGGATTTCCGGACTGATCGGGGCAGGGCGCACAGAGTTGTTGCGCTTGATCTTCGGTGCAGACACCGCCGACAGCGGCACCATCGCCCTCGGTTCGCCAGCGAAAGTGGTCAGTGTGCGCTCGCCGGTCGATGCAGTGCGCAATGGCATCGCGCTGATCACTGAAGACCGCAAGGGCGAAGGTTTGCTGCTCAGTCAGTCGATCAGCGCGAACATTGCGCTGGGCAACATGCCGGAAATTTCCAGCGGCGGTGTCGTCAATAACGGCGATGAAATCGCCCTTGCCAAGCGTCAGATCGACGCCATGCGCATCCGCAGTTCGAGCCCGACACAGCTTGTTTCAGAGTTGTCCGGTGGTAACCAGCAGAAGGTGGTGATCGGCCGTTGGCTGGAACGTGATTGTTCGGTACTGCTGTTCGATGAGCCCACCCGTGGCATCGACGTCGGCGCCAAGTTCGACATTTATGCATTGCTCGGCGAACTGACTCGCCAGGGCAAAGCGCTGGTGGTGGTGTCCAGTGACCTGCGCGAACTGATGCTGATCTGCGACCGCATCGGCGTGTTGTCGGCCGGGCGTCTGATCGACACGTTCGAGCGCGACAGCTGGACTCAGGATGATTTGCTTGCCGCCGCGTTCGCCGGCTACCAAAAACGTGATGCGTTGCTCAACGAAGCGGCGCCTAGGGATCTCCCATGAAAACTGCATCTCCTGCCGGCAAACGTAGTGGCAATTTCTACGGCCTGGGCACTTATCTCGGTCTGGCCGGGGCCTTGCTGGCGATGATTGCGCTGTTCTCGGTCTTGAGCAGCCACTTTCTGTCCTATAACACCTTCAGCACCTTGGCCAACCAGATCCCGGATTTGATGGTGCTGGCGGTCGGCATGACGTTCGTATTGATCATCGGCGGCATCGACCTTTCGGTCGGTTCGGTATTGGCGCTGGCGGCATCGACGGTCAGCGTGGCGATTCTCGGCTGGGGCTGGGGCGTGTTGCCCTCGGCGTTGCTGGGCATGGCGGTGGCGGCACTGGCCGGCACAGTCACTGGGTCGATCACCGTTGCGTGGCGGATTCCATCGTTTATCGTCTCTCTCGGCGTGCTGGAAATGGCTCGCGGCCTGGCCTATCAGATGACCGGGTCGCGCACTGCCTACATCGGCGACTCGTTTGCCTGGCTGTCGAATCCCATCGCGTTCGGTATCTCGCCTTCGTTCATCATTGCCTTTTTGGTCATCATCATTGCCCAGGCGGTTCTGACGCGCACCGTGTTCGGTCGCTACCTGATCGGCATCGGCACCAACGAAGAAGCAGTGCGACTCGCCGGGATCAATCCCAAGCCCTACAAGATTCTGGTGTTCAGCCTGATGGGGTTGCTTGCCGGTATCGCGGCGCTGTTCCAGATTTCCCGTCTGGAAGCAGCGGATCCGAATGCCGGCTCCGGTCTGGAACTGCAAGTGATCGCGGCCGTGGTCATCGGCGGCACCAGCCTGATGGGCGGGCGCGGTTCGGTGATCAGCACCTTCTTTGGCGTGTTGATCATTTCCGTACTGGCGGCCGGTCTGGCGCAAATCGGTGCGACTGAACCGACCAAACGTATCATCACCGGTGCGGTGATCGTCATCGCCGTGGTGCTCGATACTTATCGCAGTCAACGCGCCAGTCGACGGGGCTAAGAAACCGATATGGCAACGATCAAGGATGTGGCGGCGCTCGCGGGGATTTCCTACACGACCGTGTCCCACGTGGTGAACAACACCCGGCCGGTCAGCCAGCAAGTGCGGCTGAAAGTCGAGGCGGCGATCAAGAGTCTCGACTATGTGCCGAGTGCGGTGGCGCGCTCACTCAAAGCCAAGACCACCGCGACCATCGGCCTGCTGGTGCCCAACAGTCTGAACCCGTACTTCGCCGAGTTGGCGCGGGGTATCGAGGATTACTGTGAGCGTAACGGCTACTGCGTGATCCTCTGCAACTCCGACGACAACCCGGAAAAGCAGCGCAGCTATTTGCGTGTGCTGCTGGAAAAACGCATCGACGGTTTGATTGTTGCCTCCGCCGGCGGTGACAGTGGTCTGGCGCAAGGGCTGGCGGGTGTGAAAACGCCCATGGTCATCGTCGACCGGGGTCTGGACGGCGTCGATGCCGATCTGGTGCGCATCGACCACGAATACGGCGCCTACCTCGCGACTCGCCACCTGTTGGAACTGGGCCATCGCGACATCGCCACCATCGGCGGCCCGGCGAGTACCAGCGTGGCGCAGATGCGTCAGGCCGGTTATTGCCGGGCGCTGAAAGAGGCCGGTATCGAAGTGCGCCAGGCGCGCATGCTGGAAAGTGATTTTACCAGCACCGGCGGTTACAACGCGGCAGCGATCCTGCTTGAAGACAACCCGCCCAGCGCGATCTTTGCCGGTAACGACATGATCGGTATCGGCGTGCTGCGCGCAGCGGCGGAGCGCAACGTGCGTGTGCCGAGCGAGTTGTCGGTAATCGGCTTCGACGATATCCAGATGAGCCGCTACGTATACCCGGCGCTGACCACCGTCGGCCAGTCGATCCTGCAACTGGGTGAGATGGCGGCTGAAGTATTGTTGCGAAGGATTGCCACCCCGAATCTGGGCACCGATCAACGCATCGTGACCCCGAGTATTGTCCTGCGCGAATCGACCGCGCCGCTGTCCGGCGTGTTCACCGAATACCGCTGAAACCGAATTGACGAGTAATGATGTATGCCAGCAAATGTAGTGGTAATAGGCAGCCTGAACATGGATCTGGTGACCCGGGCGCCACGCCTCCCTGTAGGCGGTGAAACGCTGATCGGTCATTCCTTTGCCACGGTGTCCGGCGGCAAGGGTGCCAATCAGGCCGTCGCCGCTGCGCGACTGGGGGCGCAAGTGGCGATGGTCGGTTGCGTCGGCAACGACGACTACGGCGTGCAATTGCGCGACGCCTTGCTGGCCGAGCGGATTGATTGCCAGGCGGTGAGCGTTGTCGAGGATTCCAGTGGCGTGGCGCTGATCGTGGTCGATGACAACAGCCAGAACGCGATTGTCATTGTCGCTGGGGCCAATGGCGCGATGACACCGGCAGTGATCGACCGTTTTGATGCCGTGTTGCAAGCGGCGGACGTCGTCATCTGCCAGCTGGAAATTCCCGACGCAACCGTTGGCCATGCGCTGAAACGGGCGCGCGCGCTTGGCAAAACCGTGATCCTCAACCCGGCGCCGGCCAGCCGTCCTCTGCCCGCCGACTGGTTTGCCGCGATCGATTATCTGATCCCCAACGAAAGCGAGGCGAGCGCGTTGAGCGGGTTGCCGGTGGACTCGCTGAAATCCGCTGAAAAAGCGGCCAGTCACCTGATCGCCATGGGTGCGGGCAAGGTCATCATTACCCTCGGTGCTCAAGGCTCTTTGTTTGCCAACGGTCAGGGTTTCGAGCATTTCCCGGCGCCGAAAGTGCAGGCCGTCGACACCACAGCGGCGGGGGACACCTTCGTCGGTGGTTTCGCCGCTGCATTGGCCGCTGGCAAATCAGAAGCCGAGGCGATTCGCTACGGGCAGATCGCTGCGGCACTGTCGGTCACTCGCGCCGGCGCGCAGCCGTCCATTCCAACCCTATCCGACGTACAGGCCTTTAAACCCGCATGAAAAAAACTCCTCTGCTCAACGTCGCGTTGTCGCGGCTGATTGCCTCCCTGGGCCATGGCGACATGGTGGTCATCGGTGACGCCGGGCTGCCGGTGCCGCCAGGTGTCGAGCTGATTGATCTGGCGCTGACCCACGGCGTGCCGGATTTCGTCAGCACCTTGAACGTCGTGCTCAGCGAGATGCAGGTGGAAAGTCATGCGCTGGCCAAAGAGATCTTCGACAAGCAACCGACGGCGCTGAATACGCTGGACGCGTTGAATGAAGAGGGCGCCTTGGGGCGTCGCGATCTGCTCAGTCACGAGCAATTCAAGGTGCTTAGCCGACAGGCGCGGGCGATTGTTCGTACGGGCGAATGCCAGCCGTACTGCAACATCGTGCTGGTCGCCGGGGTTACCTTTTAATTTTTGATTTCACCAGCACAAGGAATGCGCCATGCAACGCTATGCTCTGAAACTGCACCAACTGCTCCGGAGTCTGCTGCTCTTGTCCGTTATCTCTGCAACCGGCGCTCACGCGGCGGAAAAAATCGATCTGATCATCGACACCGATCCAGGCGCTGACGATGTCGTCGCCTTGCTGTTCGCCCTGGCCTCGCCGGACGAGCTGAATATTCGCGCGTTGACTACCGTGGCCGGCAACGTCCGTCTGGACAAGACATCGCGTAACGCCCGCCTGGCCCGCGAGTGGGCAGGGCGCGAAGACGTACCGGTTTACGCCGGAGCGCCGAAGCCGCTGATGCGCACGCCGATCTACGCCGAAAACATCCATGGCAAGGAAGGCCTGTCGGGTGTCGCCGTGCATGAGCCGAAAAAAGGCCTGGCTGAAGGCAATGCGGTCAATTACTTGATCGATACCCTGAAAACAGCCAAGCCGCACAGCATCACTATCGCCATGCTCGGTCCGCAGACCAACCTGGCGCTGGCACTGATCCAAGAGCCGGAAATTGTTCAGGGCATCAAGGAAGTGGTGGTCATGGGTGGCGCGCACTTCAATGGCGGCAATATCACCCCGGTTGCCGAATTCAACCTGTTTGCTGACCCGCAAGCGGCCGAAGTGGTGCTCAAGAGTGGCGTGAAACTGACCTATCTGCCGCTGGACGTGACCCACAAGATTCTCACCAGTGACGCGCGCCTGAAGCAGATTGCCGCGCTGAACAACAATGCGAGCAAAATTGTCGGCGACATTCTCAACGAGTACATCAAGGGCGATATGGAGCACTACGGTATTCCGGGTGGTCCGGTGCATGACGCTACCGTTGTCGCCTACCTGCTCAAGCCTGAGCTGTTCACCGGTCGTTCGGTGAATGTCGTGGTTGATAGCCGTGAAGGGCCGACTTTCGGTCAGACAATTGTTGACTGGTATGACGGCCTGAAGGCGCCGAAGAATGCGTTCTGGGTGGAAAATGGCGATGCTCAGGGCTTCTTTGATTTGCTCACCGAGCGTCTGAAGCGTTTGAAATAAAGCATTCGCACTCGCAGAAGGTGCGTCGCCAGGAAGGCCGCCTTCGCGAGCAAGCTCGGCTCCTACAAATTAACGCGACCCTGTAAGAGCCGAGCTTGCTCGCGAAGAGGCCCGCACAGACACCCCAAACTTTCAGTCCTGCAAAGCTTCACACCTTTTCTGCATGCCCGAATTTTTCAGTCGGATAACGCTCGAAAATCTGCTTGATGAATTGCTGGGCCGCTTCCGTGCCCAGCTCTTTGACCAATAGATCGATCCCGATCAGTGCCAGTTCTTCCGTAGTCCCCGGACTATAGGAGCTGTGTCCGTCTGCCCACTTGGCTTTAATGTCGGCGTCGATGCTGATGGTGGTCATGAGGTACGCTCGAGAAGTCGCGAAGTCTGTGCGTCGAGTTAACCATTTTGTCGGGCATTTGGCACTGCGACTTAGGCATGAGCGGAGTGCTATGCGACACTTGGTCTTTTACGGCTTTCCAAGGATCGTGCTGTGCAGATCGATTTGAATACCCCTGACGGCCTCACGCTTGATGCCGTGCGCCAACTGCTCGCCTCGGCCAGTGACGACGAACACACTCAATTGCGTGTGACCAAAGGAGGTATTGCTTACATTTCCTCAGGCGTGACCGGTGGTCAGGATATCGACGGCCTGCTGTTCCGACTCGAAACCTGGGCCAAGGGCTCCGGTTATGTGGGCAATGTCGCGGCCAGCGATGAGGTGTGGGTGATGCAGATTTTCAATGCGCTAAAGGACAATTGGCCGAATCCGCCGTTCGACTACATCGACGTTTACTGAGCACGTTAATATTCAGTCACGATTGATTGATGAAGAGCCGGTTGTCGCTCAGGCACACTCGGCGTTTTTCCGATAGTGGGGCAAGGTGATGGCATTTGCCGTGAAACCAAACGCCGGAATGGCGGTCGCACGATCTCAGCTTAACTTTTGAAAACAAGGAGGCTTCATGCCTTTGAAGTTCGCGACACTGGGTGCACTTATGGCCGTTGCCATGTTGGCCGGTTGCAGTACGACCTCCAGCGAGTCGGCAAAGGATCCGGTGGCGACCGAAGCCGGTCACAGCCGTTGTGAAGCATCGGCGGCGCAATTCGCCATCGGCAAGAAAGCTTCGCCAGAACTGCTGGAGCAGGCGCGGGCCAAGGCGGGTGCGCAGAATGCACGGTTCCTCAAGCCGACCGATATGATCACGTTGGAATACCGTTCTGATCGCCTGAACCTGAACACCGATAACAACCTGGTGATCAATCGCGTCAACTGCGGCTGATTGCAGGGCGCTTTTGTTGCAGGCATAAAAAACCCCGTCACATGGACGGGGTTTTTTTAGTGCGCCGAGAAATTACTCTGGGCGAACCTGTGCAGCTTGCATACCCTTTTGGCCTTTCTCAGCCACGAAGGAGACGGTCTGGCCTTCTTTCAGGCTTTTGAAACCGTCGGATTCGATAGCTTTGAAGTGTACGAACAGGTCGTCACCGCCACCTTGAGGAGTGATGAAGCCGAAGCCTTTTTCATCGTTGAACCATTTAACGGTGCCGGTTTGGCGATTAGACATGGTGTATCTCCAAGAAACATATATTTTCAGTAGTACTGTGCTGCTCAGGCCAACTGGGCACACCGGAGTATCATAGTCGAAATGTTCGCTTTGGTAGCCCCCCGGACGTGCTGTTTGCCAATCAGTCGTGTTTTCTTTACTGCCTTTATCGGCTGAAAGCCCCGGTTTACAAGGCTTTCAGCGGAACGTAAAGACGATAAAAAAACCTGTAAAACCTGCATAAATCGTCTGAAAAGACGCAAATTCAGCCCTTTTCAGGGGCGCTGAGCCGATTCAGAACGCTTTTTTGATCACTTTTTCGCCGGGGTGTTGGCCTTGCATTTGGCGATTTGGCCCAGCGCTTTCTGCTGCAGTTCAGGGGTGGCCTTATTGTCCATCAGTGCCTGAATGTCGCTCGCTGGATAGGATTTGATGGCGTCAGCGCCACAGGCGCAATGAGATTTGGCCGCCGCAGCGCCAATCTGTGGGGTCGCTGCCTGGGTGCACTGCGCCATGTACTTCTCGCGTTCACCCTTAGGCCAATCGGCGTGGGCGCTCAGCGGCAGCAGCAGAACAATGGGGGCGACTACGGCGAACAGGGTATTCAGACGCATGCGAGGATGCTCCTTGTGGGTCAATGTCTTGTTATCTGAGGGCTTGAAGGCCGATCAAGTTCAGCACTCTGGCATAAAAACGGACGATTTGCCTTCTGATCAAACAGAGGCATAAGTGACCGCTCATCTGTGCTAGCATGCCGGGCTCAAGCGTTCTCAGGCGCCGGATGGCCTTCAGCCCCGGACGCGGTCAGCGTGCGAATACTTCGATTTGAATCCCAGTCACTCTGGTTCGGTTTTCCGGTTGGCCGCAAGGCTCCTGCCGCTGTAAGGCAGGCGTTCGTCATTGAATGGCCTGGATCGGATCTTGTACTGGCTCATCCCAACCCACGTGACCTTTGGTAGGGGTCACCACTAGGAGAGGAGGCGCCATGCCAACTATTACTCTTCCCGACGGCAGTCAACGTTCATTCGATCACCCGGTTTCCGTAGCCGAGGTCGCCGCATCCATTGGTGCTGGCTTGGCCAAAGCCACTCTGGCCGGCAAGGTCAATGGTCAACTGGTCGACGCCAGCGACATCATCAGCAGCGACGCGACCCTGCAAATCATCACGCCAAAGGATGAAGAGGGGCTGGAGATCATTCGCCACTCTTGCGCTCACCTGGTGGGTCATGCGGTCAAGCAGCTGTACCCGACCGCTAAAATGGTCATCGGTCCGGTCATCGACGAAGGCTTCTATTACGACATCGCCTTCGAACGTCCTTTCACTCCGGACGACATGGCTGCCATCGAACAGCGCATGCAGCAGCTGATCGAGAAAGATTACGACGTGATCAAGAAAGTCACTCCGCGCGCCGAAGTGATCGAAGTGTTCAAGGCCCGTGGCGAAGACTACAAACTGCGCCTGGTCGAAGACATGCCGAACGAACAGGCCATGGGTCTGTACTATCACGAAGAATACGTCGACATGTGCCGCGGTCCGCACGTGCCGAACACGCGTTTCCTGAAATCCTTCAAGCTGACCAAGCTGTCCGGTGCCTACTGGCGCGGCGACGCCAAGAACGAGCAATTGCAGCGCGTTTACGGCACCGCTTGGGCAGACAAGAAGCAACTGGCGGCTTACATCCAGCGCATCGAAGAAGCTGAAAAGCGCGATCACCGCAAGATCGGCAAGCGTCTGGGCCTGTTCCACACCCAGGAAGAATCCCCGGGCATGGTGTTCTGGCACCCGAACGGCTGGACGCTGTACCAGGTGCTCGAGCAGTACATGCGCAAGATCCAGCGCGACAACGGCTACCTTGAGATCAAGACCCCTCAAGTCGTTGACCGCAGCCTGTGGGAGAAATCCGGGCACTGGGCCAACTACGCCGACAACATGTTCACCACGCAGTCGGAAAACCGCGACTACGCCATCAAGCCGATGAACTGCCCATGCCACGTGCAGGTGTTCAACCAAGGCCTGAAAAGCTACCGCGAGTTGCCGATGCGTCTGGCCGAATTCGGTGCCTGCCACCGTAACGAGCCGTCGGGTGCGCTGCACGGCATCATGCGTGTACGTGCGTTCACTCAGGACGACGCTCACATCTTCTGCACCGAAGAGCAGATGCAGGCCGAATCCGCTGCATTCATCAAGCTGACCATGGATGTTTATCGCGACTTCGGCTTCACCGACGTCGAAATGAAACTGTCCACTCGTCCGGAAAAACGCGTCGGTTCTGACGAGTTGTGGGATCGCGCTGAAGCTGCACTGGCTGCAGCCCTTGATTCTGCGGGCCTGCCGTACGATCTGCAGCCGGGTGAGGGTGCGTTCTACGGTCCGAAGATCGAGTTCTCGCTAAAAGATTGCCTCGGTCGCGTCTGGCAATGTGGTACCTTGCAGCTCGATTTTAACCTGCCTGTCCGTTTGGGCGCTGAATACGTCTCCGAAGACAACAGCCGCAAACACCCAGTGATGTTGCACCGCGCGATCCTCGGTTCCTTCGAGCGTTTCGTCGGTATTTTGATCGAGCACTATGAAGGTGCATTCCCTGCGTGGCTCGCGCCGACCCAGGCGGTGATCATGAATATCACTGATAAACAGGCAGATTTTGTTGCAGAAGTTGAAAAAACTCTCAACGAAAGCGGATTTCGTGCCAAGTCCGACTTGAGAAATGAAAAGATCGGCTTTAAAATCCGCGAGCATACTTTGCTCAAGGTTCCCTATCTCTTGGTAATCGGAGATAAGGAAGTCGAGATGCAGACTGTCGCTGTGCGTACTCGTGAAGGTGCTGACCTGGGCTCGATGCCCGTCGCCCAGTTCGCTGAGTTTCTCGCGCAAGCGGTTTCCCGGCGTGGTCGCCCAGATTCGGAGTAATTATTATTAAGCGTGAAATGAGACAAGATAAACGAGCTGCACCGAAAGCCCCGATCAACGAGAATATCTCGGCACGCGAGGTTCGGTTAATTGGGGCTGAAGGTGAACAGCTTGGGATTGTGTCAATTGAAGACGCGCTTCTTAAGGCTGAAGAGGCCAAACTGGATTTGGTGGAAATTTCCGCCGATGCAGTACCCCCTGTTTGCAAACTGATGGACTACGGCAAATCGATCTTCGAGAAGAAGAAGCAGGTTGCCGCGGCCAAGAAAAACCAGAAGCAGATTCAGGTTAAAGAAATCAAGTTTCGTCCAGGGACGGAGGAAGGGGATTACCAGGTAAAACTGCGCAACCTGGTACGTTTCCTGAGTGATGGGGACAGGGCCAAGGTATCCTTGCGATTCCGCGGCCGTGAGATGGCCCACCAGGAGCTGGGGATGGAACTCCTCAAGCGGGTTGAAGCTGACCTGCTCGAGTACGGTTCGGTCGAACAGCATCCTAAGATGGAAGGACGCCAGCTGATCATGGTCATCGCCCCGAAAAAGAAGAAGTAATCAACAGGGCACGGCAGGCCTTCTGATTATGTTTATCAACTGAATGCGGAGTATCCGAACATGCCAAAAATGAAAACCAAAAGTGGTGCTGCTAAGCGGTTTCTGAAAACTGCTAACGGTATCAAGCACAAGCACGCTTTCAAGAGCCACATCCTGACTAAAATGTCGACCAAGCGTAAGCGTCAACTGCGCGGTAGCAGCTTGCTGCATCCGTCTGACGTGGCAAAAGTCGAGCGCATGCTGCGCCTTCGTTAATTTTAGTCAAGAATAGAGGAAGTAACTCATGGCTCGTGTAAAGCGTGGCGTCATTGCCCGTAAGCGTCACAAAAAAATTCTGAAACTTGCTAAAGGCTACTACGGTGCACGTTCGCGCGTATTCCGTGTTGCCAAGCAAGCGGTAATCAAGGCAGGCCAATACGCCTACCGTGACCGTCGTCAGAAAAAACGTCAGTTCCGCGCTCTGTGGATCGCTCGTATCAACGCTGGTGCTCGTGTTAACGGTCTGTCCTACAGCCGTTTCATCGCTGGCCTGAAAAAAGCGTCCATCGAGATCGACCGTAAGGTTCTGGCTGATCTGGCAGTGAACGAAAAAGCGGTGTTTGCTGCGATTGTCGAGAAAGCTAAAGCCACCTTGGCTTAAGTACCCCCGACAATCACCCGGCCTCACTTCCGTGGGGCCAGGTGGTAAACGTCTTAAATAGGGGAAGAGCCTTCAAGCTCTTCCCCTATTTTGTATCTGGAGTCTGTACATGGAAAACCTGGATGCGCTGGTCTCTCAAGCACTAGAGGCTGTGCAAAGCGCTGAAGATATCAATGCCCTGGAGCAAATCCGGGTTCAATACCTTGGCAAAAAGGGTGAATTGACTCAGGTGATGAAGACCCTGGGGAATTTGCCGGCAGAAGAGCGTCCGCAAGTCGGCGCCCTGATCAACGTTGCCAAGGAACGTGTTACAGGCGTTCTCAATGCGCGCATGGCCCTGTTTGAAGAAGCCGAACTGGCTGCCAAACTGTCCGCCGAGTCCATTGACGTAACGTTGCCGGGCCGTGGTCAGACCTCCGGTGGTCTGCATCCGGTGACCCGTACTCTGGAACGTGTTGAACAGTTCTTCACCCGTATCGGCTACGGCATTGCCGAAGGCCCTGAGGTCGAAGACGACTATCACAACTTTGAAGCGCTCAACATCCCAGGCCATCACCCGGCCCGGTCGATGCATGACACCTTCTATTTCAATGCCAACATGCTGCTGCGCACCCATACCTCGCCGGTACAGGTCCGCACCATGGAATCGAAGCAGCCACCGATCCGCATCGTCTGCCCAGGCCGTGTGTATCGCAGCGACTCCGATATCACCCACTCGCCGATGTTCCACCAGGTCGAAGGCCTGCTGGTTGACCGCGACATCAATTTTGCCGATCTCAAAGGCACCATCGAAGAATTCCTGCGGGTGTTCTTCGAGAAAGAACTGGCCGTACGTTTCCGTCCTTCGTACTTCCCGTTCACCGAGCCATCCGCCGAAGTCGATATGGAATGCGTGATGTGCAGCGGTAAAGGCTGCCGCGTCTGCAAGCAGACTGGCTGGCTGGAAGTGATGGGCTGCGGCATGGTTCACCCGAACGTGCTGCGCATGTCCGGCATCGATCCGGAAGAGTTCTCCGGCTTTGCCTTTGGCATGGGCGTCGAGCGTCTGGCCATGCTCCGTTACGGCGTGAACGACTTGCGTCTGTTCTTCGACAACGACTTGCGGTTCCTCGCGCAATTTCGCTAGTCGTAACGAATTCTTAGGAGAGCAGGATGAAATTCAGTGAACAATGGCTGCGTGGCTGGGTTAGCCCGCAGGTAGATCGCGATGAGCTGGTTGCTCGTCTGTCGATGGCCGGTCTTGAGGTCGATAGCGTTACGCCGGCCGCCGGTGTTTTCAGCGGCGTGGTCGTGGGCGAGGTGCTGAGCACCGAGCAACACCCGGATGCCGACAAGTTGCGCGTTTGCCAGGTGAGCAATGGCGCGGAAACCTTCCAGGTCGTGTGCGGTGCGCCAAACGTGCGTCCGGGCCTGAAGATTCCGTTCGCCATGATCGGTGCCGAGCTGCCGGGCGACTTCAAAATCAAGAAAGCCAAGCTGCGTGGCGTCGAGTCCAACGGCATGCTGTGCTCGCAAGCCGAGCTGCAAGTCGGTGAAGGCAACGACGGTCTCATGGAGCTGCCGGCCGATGCGCCGGTGGGTGAAGATTTCCGCGTGTATCTGGATCTGGAAGACGCCAGCATCGAGGTCGACCTTACCCCGAACCGTGGCGACTGCCTGTCCCTGGCTGGTCTGGCCCGTGAAGTCGGCGCGCTGTACGACGCGCCGGTTACCCGTCCGGTGGTCATGGCCATTCCTGCCGTGCACGACGAAGTGCGTTCGGTAGAAGTACTGGCCCCTGCTGCATGCCCACGTTACCTGGGTCGTGTGATCCGTAACGTTGATCTGTCCAAGCCAACCCCGCTGTGGATGGTTGAGCGTCTGCGTCGCGCCGACGTGCGCAGCATCGATGCTGCCGTCGACATCACCAACTACGTGATGCTCGAACTGGGTCAGCCACTGCACGCTTTCGATCTCGCCGAAATCAATGGCGGCATCCGTGTACGCATGGCGGAAGAGGGCGAGAAGCTGGTGCTGCTCGACGGTCAGGAAGTCAGCCTGCGTAGCGATACGCTGGTGATTGCCGACCACACTCGCGCTCTGGCGATTGCCGGTGTCATGGGTGGCGAGCACAGCGGTGTGTCCGCGACCACTCGCGACGTATTCCTGGAATCCGCATTCTTCGACCAGATCGCTGTCGCTGGCAAGGCTCGCTCCTACGGTCTGCACACCGATGCGTCGCACCGCTACGAGCGTGGCGTTGACTGGCAACTGGCCCGTGAAGCCATGGAGCGCGCCACTGGCCTGCTGCTGGAAATCACTGGCGGTGAAGCTGGCCCGGTCATCGAGACCGTCAGCGAACAGCACCTGCCATCAATCGCGCCGATCACTCTGCGTTCCCAGCGCATCGCTCAGATGCTGGGCATGGAAATGGATTCGGCACAGGTCGAGCGGCTGCTCAGCGGTCTGGGTCTTGGCATTACTGCCGATGATGAAGGCCAGTGGCGCGTAGAAGTGCCAAGCCATCGCTTCGACATCAGCCTGGAAGTCGATCTGATCGAAGAACTGGCTCGCCTGTACGGTTACAACCGTCTGCCGGTGCGTTACCCGCAAGCTCGCCTGGCACCGCAAGCCAAGGCTGAAGCGCGTAGCGACCTGCCGGAACTGCGTCGCCTGTTGGTGGCCCGTGGTTATCAGGAAGCGATCACCTACAGCTTCATCGATCCACGTCAGTTCGAACTGTTCAATCCGGGCGTTGAGCCGCTGTTGTTGGCCAATCCGATCTCCAACGACATGGCCGCCATGCGTTCTTCGCTGTGGCCAGGTTTGGTCAAGGCGCTGCAGCACAACCTCAACCGTCAGCAAGATCGCGTGCGTCTGTTCGAGAGCGGTCTGCGCTTTGTTGGTCAGCTGGAAGGCCTGAAGCAAGAGCCGATGCTGTCCGGTGTGGTTTGCGGTAGCCGTCTGCCGGAAGGCTGGGCGCAAGGTCGCGACACCGTCGACTTCTTCGACGTCAAAGCTGACGTGGAAGCGGTGCTGGGCTTCGCCGGTGCGCTGGATTCGTTCACTTTCGCTCCGGGCAAACACCCGGCGCTGCACCCGGGTCAAACCGCGCGCATCGAGCGGGAAGGGCGTGAAGTCGGTTTCATCGGTGCCATTCACCCTGAACTGTCGAAAGCTCTGGGTCTGGACCGTCCGGTCTTCGTTTTCGAGCTGGTCCTGGCTGAAGTGGCACTCGGTAAAATGCCGAAATTCCACGAGTTGTCGCGCTTTCCTGAAGTGCGTCGTGACCTTGCACTGATTGCGCACAAAGACGTCGCCGCCTCGGCAGTACTGGACGTAATCCGTGAAAATGCAGGCGAATGGCTCACAGATCTCAGGCTGTTTGACGTATATCAGGGTAAAGGCATTGATCCTGATAGAAAAAGCCTTGCAGTTGGCTTGACCTGGCAGCATCCATCGCGCACTCTTAATGACGATGAGGTGAATTCGACGACGCAAAATATCCTCACCTCGCTCGAACAAAGGTTGAACGCCACGTTAAGGAAGTGACGTATGGGGGCTTTGACGAAAGCTGAGATGGCGGAACGTCTGTATGAGGAGCTGGGCCTGAACAAGCGGGAAGCCAAGGAATTGGTCGAACTGTTTTTTGAGGAAATCAGGCACGCTCTTGAAGACAACGAGCAGGTCAAATTGTCCGGTTTCGGCAATTTCGACCTTCGGGACAAACGCCAGCGGCCTGGCCGCAACCCGAAAACGGGGGAAGAAATCCCGATCACGGCTCGCCGTGTGGTCACCTTTCGTCCAGGGCAGAAGTTGAAGGCCCGAGTTGAGGCTTATGCTGGAACCAAGTCATAACGACGAACTTCCCGTCATCCCGGGCAAACGCTACTTCACCATTGGTGAAGTCAGCGAGCTGTGTGCCGTAAAGCCACACGTGCTTCGCTACTGGGAGCAGGAGTTTCCTCAACTCAACCCCGTCAAACGCCGCGGAAACCGCCGGTATTATCAGCGCCAGGATGTGCTGATGATCCGGCAGATCCGCGCGCTCCTTTATGATCAAGGTTTCACCATCGGCGGCGCACGCTTGCGCCTGTCCGGCGATGAGGCCAAAGACGACACGACCCAGTACAAGCAGATGATTCGGCAGATGATTGCCGAATTGGAAGATGTACTGGTGGTCCTCAAGAAATAAAAAGCTGCTTTTGAATACTTCCAGTTTTCAAAAGCTTGCGCTATATTCTTGAGCGCTCTTCGAGGTGAAGGGCGGGTTGTAAATCAGTCGGGGCGTAGCGCAGTCCGGTAGCGCACTAGCATGGGGTGCTAGGGGTCGAGTGTTCGAATCACTCCGTCCCGACCATATTTTTCAATGACTTAGGCCAATGTTTACAGCATTGGCCTTTTTCATGCGCGTGACATTTGCGTGACTTCTCCATTTCTCACGCCTGCTTCCTCTTCAATATCGTCAGCACCGGCCCACGCGAATCGGTTGCTGATACCATATTTGCAGCTTCAATCAGATGCCCGAGCTCAGCGCCCGAGTAGTGACTGGTGATGCTGCCGTTCTTATGACCCAGAAGTGCCTTTCGGTCTTCCTCGGTTACGCCCGACGCTCGAAGGCGACGGCCAAACGTGTGCTTCAAATCGTGGATCCTGATCGACAGATAGCCAGGGTGAGCGGGGCGAAGGTTTTCCTCCTGCCAGAGTTTCGCCGCTCTCACTCGCGCCTTCTTCCAAGCAGAGTCGTTCATCCGATGCATTGCGTTACCGTTGTAAGGAAAAACCCATTCCTTGCTCAGGCCGCGCTGCTGATCGATGATCGACTTGGCAACGCTGTTCAGCACCACTAGGCGCTCGTCGCCATTCTTCACGCCGGACCGTTCGTGTCTGCCGCCAAAGTCAGCCGGGATTAGGAACACGCTGGTTCCGAGTTCCGGAACCGAAATCTCCCAATCCCACCTCAACTTGCAAACTTCCTGCTCGCGGCAGCCGGTGTTTACCTTGAACAGCGCCATCGTCTGCAGGTGAGCCGGCAACTCTCCGAAAAGGATCGACTGTTCTTCCCATGTCATGGGGTAGGGCTCGCGAACTTTCTTCTTTAAGTCCAGCTTGACCAGCGTCGGCACCGAATCAAGCCATGGCCTACGCTCCTCGTCCCGCCACTTCCTTGCGCAAAGCGATAGAACCCGGATTACCCGCTCGATTGAAATGTTTATCGTGCGCGGCGCTACCGGCTTCAACTGCTTGCCGCACGGCAACACCATTCCCTTCAAACGATCCTTCACGAACGGCTCAAGCGCGTGGTCATCGATATGCGTCAATGGCAGGTCTTTGAGATAAGGGTGCAAATGCTTCAGGTGATGCGCCGTCAGCTTGATTGATGGCTGATCCTTGCTCTCAATCAGAAACTTTGTTGCTTCTTCCCACGTTCTGGTTCGGCTTACACCGTATATTTTTTGCTGCCGAAGCTCCGCCGGTGCTAATGCCGAACAATTGCCGGCGAAAGCGATTTACATGGCAGGGCAATGAGTATAGCGCCTGGCCAATGCAGATCGATGGCATCGAGGCGAACGGTGACGGCACTGCGGTTCGACCAACGCTATCGGTGGGCAACGTCAGCGGGCGCATCACCGCGCTTTGCCTGGCCTTCGAGGATCTCCTCGAGTTCAACCTGACGATGCGCCACACGCTCGGAACTTACCTCGATGCGGCGAACTTTCCCGCCGGTAACCCAAATGCTGACCCGACCCAAGAGACGATTGAAGTCTGGTACATCGACCAGAAAACGAACGTAGACGGGGAGACGGTCAGCTGGGAGCTGGCCAGTCCGGGCGACGTCGGGAACGAATCGATCGGCCGGCAAGCTACGACGCTCTGTCACTGGTGTCTCACCGGCGGATATCGCGGGCCGAACTGCGGCTACACCGGACCGTACGTCACGAAGGATGGCATCGTCACCGACAACTCGGAGCTCGACGAATGCGACGCTGGGCAAGGGTTGCATCCCGCGCTTCGGCGAGGGCAACCCGCTGCCGTTCGGTGGCTTCCCCGCTGTTTCCCTGATCGCACGGATCTGACATGCGAAAGCACATCTTGAATGCGATCCAGGCGCACGCGGCGGCCGAGCACCCGAAAGAGTGCAGCGGGTTGCTGCTGTTGATAGACGGGAAGGTACCGGATCCTACCGGCGGCGCCACGCACTATTACGCGGTCAGCATAAAAAAGCCGCCAGCGTGGGCGGCGAAGGCAAAGCAGACGCTGAAATTGGGTAGGCACATCTTCTTCAAAGATTTAGCGTGATGGTCATTCGGTGGAAAGCGGCGGGCATAGTGGTACTGGTACCGATCGGCGCCGCACCTTGGATCATGCAACCGAACGCGCCGGAATTGCCCCGGTGCATGCTCAACAAATTATCGCTATCAACGACACCGGCGACGGCGCGGTGGGCGTGCTGGAACTACGTGCCAGAAGTGACGCGCTGATGGGGCAACGGGGGGCTACTGACTTTGAAAAACTGATATCTGAATCGATCAATCGGTCGCTCAACAAATAGCACTACGAGTGACGATGCAAATATGACAAAGAACAGTAACGGCACGGCAGGTGCATGCTGTATGTCAAGCGCCCAAACAATAAGAAGTGCTATGGGCACGTGCAAAATATAAATTGGATATGAAAGATCGCCCAGAAATTTATCGAAATTGCTTTTCTTTGTTAGCTCGAACAGCGTTGGAATGGCAAGTGATAGCATTAAGTAAAGCCAGCTATAATTGTTTGGCAGTGCAATTGCGGACAACAAGTAGAACGGGGTGAAGATTTTTACTGTTTCGAGCAGTGATTTGGTTTTAATGCTTTCGCTTAATCGATACCCTAGGATGCCAAGGCCGAAGTATATAAAGACATTTTGGTAGAATAGGTCAGTCCTGAATAGACTGGCAATATCTGCATTGATGTACTTCACGTAGATGCAGGATATTATGCTTATGGTCAGAATTATAAGCGATGTCCTTAAGCTTCTCACTATGAAAGGCGCAGCTATATAAAACAAAATCTCAATGGATAGCGACCAGGAGGGGAAGTTTAATATATACGAAGAACCGTTATGGTCAGGATCTTTGCCGTACTCTGAAAACACTGTTCGGCCATCGATGGCGCTCAAATGAACCAGTAAATCATTCCCTATCATAGTTGTATTTGAGAATATTGCTAAATATTTTAGTGTGGTGGGAAGTTCAAGTATCCATTGCGTAACTGCTTGTAGTTTTCCAGTTGGGATAAGTAGTAGAAGCGATATAAAATAGGTAGGCCATAGTCTAAGCACTCTACCGATGTAGAAAGTGGTATTTTTGCTTGGATCTTTGTAGCGATTGTTCAGGCCTAATGATATATAAAAGCCAGACATCAAGAAAAATGTGTTGATTGCTATTTGTGAGTTAATAAATAGGCTATTTATAAAACGTAATGAATCATCCGTCAGCGGATAGTGAAAAATCAATACAGATACAGCTAAGTAAAACCTAATTAAGCCCATAATTTTTCTTGTTCAAGGATATATTTCCTATACTTTATAGTTCGAGCACGTTCGTGTCGAGCATTAGCATGGCTAGCGGCCAGGACGGTCAAGGGGGGGCGGCGGCTCCCCGGTCGAGTCGATAAGGACATTCTGCATGCTCAGCCTCGACCCGCGGGCGCCGGCTTCGTCACAAAACCTCTTCCGGCGCAGGTCGGGCAATCATCGCGCTTGCCAAAGCTATTAAGGCAGACAGGGCGGGTGCGGAAAGTCGCCGATACGATATGAGGCCGAAACTTTTCAAAGGCGCGCAGATCTCGTTCTTCTTGAGCGATCTACGCTGCATCTATAAGCGCCCGGTAAGTTTCCGCGTCGTCCGGCGGTCGCTGGGTGCTGCCGGCGATCATCCGTCCCGTCTCGATCAACTGGTACCGACAACCATTCATCTCCAGCATCAGACCAATAATCCTCCCGATCTTTCGGGAGAGCCCAAGCGTCAGCCGCACACCTTCCTGATCTGAGTACACTTTCCCGTCATAGGTGAAGGAGCGCCGCGCGGTTCGTTATTTGCGAAGTTGAATATCGACCGGTTGATTGTGCCGAGCAATTTTTGGCTATCGATCTGCACGACATCGTCGGTCGATGCGCCCCTATACTGGCCTGAGGAGTTCTGCAGCTCCTTGACGGCGTGCCAGTACGCAGCGTCTGCCATCTCATTCATGTCGAGCTGCTCAAGCTGGTTGATCAGTCCTTCACTCATAAGAGCCAGCGTCATTTCTCGCAGGGTTGCCCGGTGTGCTTCAGGGCTCTGTATACGGAAATCGTGGTCATCTAGAGTGGCGCGCCAGCGCTCGACGCGTAGTGATTTTGCTTGTTCGAAATTCATGCTGCGGGGTTCGCTGTACATATGTTGTATGCATGTACAGTAATCGAGGCGCGACAGGTGGGCGAGGGTGAGGCGACGAGCTGTAGGATTTTGGATTGGTGTTCAGTCGGCAGAACGCCGGAGAGCGCGCCAAAAAGGCTCAGTGACTTTCCGAGTGATTTTGTAAAACACGGTTGTGCAACGTTGGGCATCGTTGCAGCGAGCACCCGGCGCGAAGCCTCGGGTTTGGCGGGCTGTAGGCCAGTCCGCTTGGATGGGGTGCTAGGGTCGAGTGTTCGAATAACTCCGTCCCGACAATATAATTCAATGACTTAGCCCAACTTTTGTGAGTTGGGCTTTTTCATGTTCAGGGATTTTTACGGGGCATTCCGATTTTCTCCCCAAGATAGTCAGAGCCTGTCCTCTCGAACAGATTGCCGACACTTTGCGCGGCACCTAGTCTTCTGCCGGAGTCTCGCTGCAGCAGATTGACGATGTCGCCATCTAGTTCGTTGTACAAATCGGCATATGATCGCGGCTTCAGAACTCCGGCGGCACCGCCGAACGATTTGACGTGGCAGGTGTGCGTCGCAAAGTGTTGCAGCACCCCTGGCCTGAGCCGAATATGCCACTGTGGTCGCCGATGGCTGACTGGTGTGATTCGTATAAGTCAGGTATTCAGTAGCTGCGCTGGTTGAAAACGATTTTCTACCCGAGTTTCTTCAGTATTTCTTGATTTTTACACCCTCTCCTTGGTTGAATGCCGCTGCCTCAAAGGAGGGGGTGTGGATGAATTTTCAGAGTTTCGAAAAACCGGTCAACAGGTTTGGGTTTGTGGTTTTTTGCGTGTCTGTCGCTCTTTGCCTGATCGCTTTTCTTGTTTCTTATCGGTCCTACTACAGCCTAAGCCTGGAGCGGCTTGCGTATCTGTTTTTGGATTCATCTACCACTTGGCAGCAAACCGTGTTCAAACTCGGCGTTGCCGGGGCTTTCGTCGGTGCCGCGTTGACGTGGAATTATTTCGATAAAGTTAAGCGCGTCTATCAGTGGGTGGTGAAAGCCTGAGATCAGAAGCAATTGAAGGTTGTTCCTGACTAAAACCTGCCACTTGAGCCGATCAGGTAGATCGGCTTTTTCATGCCCGCGTCTAACCGTTCAATTGGAAAATAGTAAGGAAGTAACGTGCTACGGAAGCTCATCTTGATTTTGGCCGCATCTCAACTAAGCGGCTGCGCCTGGCTTGGGGCTATCACCAACCCGCCTTATGATTGCTATGACGGGGTCAAGGCTGAATACCCGCTCGCACAGTTCCTCGGACCGTTTGTACTCATCGATTTACCCTTCACTTTCTTAGCCGATACCGCATCGCTGACATTCTGCTGGTACTGACTCATCAGCTTTTGTCTCGAACCTGTGTAAGCGCGACCCCGACAGATTCGAGCCTTTTCAGATTTTCGGATTGCTCACTTCCGCATTATCCAGAGCAGGCCCAGCTCCCCAAGTGCTATCAACCGGGGTCAGATGAACGTTGTCCTCAACAGCGAATTCGGCTGCAAACCTGCAATACACAATATCGCCAGCGCGCTAGTCCAGTGGCCCCACTACCTGCCGATAATGCTCCTCGCCCTGCGGCGTCTCTCGAGTCAGGCGAATCTCCAGACCTTGTGGGTTTTCTTTGCGGTTACCACTGAGTTGGCGCCAGCCCATGTCTGCTTCCCAGACGCGCACTTGCAGGTCGATGATGCTGTCGAGTACGGCCACGGCTTCTTTGGGGGCGGGCAGGGGATATCGATTGCGGGCTGGCGCAGTGGCACGGTACAGGGTTTGATTTTTCAGCCACCAGCGCACGCGCTGCAAACCGTCCTGCGGGTCTGCGGCGCTGCGGATCACGTCGAGACGAAAACTCTGGTTATCCGTGCTGCGCACGCTGATCGCGGCGGGGCCTTGAGGTGGGTCATCGTCGTTGTTGGTCAGGTTCGGCTCGCGCAGTTCGATGCTGGCGCGCAACGCCACATCGCGTTCCAGTTGGTGCAACGTGCGCAATAGCGCTTCGGTTTGCTCGGTGCTGGCCTGCAAGTGACTGTCGGCGCGAGTCACGCTGTCCAGACCGCGCCAGGCGATCAGGCTGACGATGGCCATCAGCATGATCGCGACCATGACTTCGATCAGCGTGAAGCCGTCTTGACGGGCACTCATGGCCGGTTTGCCAACTGTATTTTGCCCGCCGCCGTGCGTTGCACGATGAGTGTGTGCTGACCGTCCGAGAGTTGCAGTTGCAAGGGAGAGTCAAACCATTCGGCTTGCAGCACGACCGGCCGTTGAGGCGTGACTCTTATGGTCAGCGAAGGTGTTTCCCATGTGCGCGGATGCAGTTGCGGGTCGGTCAAAAAGTGATCGCGGCCCACGCCCTGTTCGTCACGACGGCTAAAGTGAAAGCCTTTCTTGTCCGTCAGCCACGTGATCGGGCGCCCGTCTGCCAGCGCTTCGGCCTGGGCGATTTGCAGCAACTGGATCAGGCGATTGGCGTCCTTGCGCAGTTGTTGCGCCGGGTCGGGCTTGATGCTCAGGCTGACAGCCGCACTGGCGATGCCGATGATGATCAGCACCACCATCAACTCGATGAGGGTGAAACCCTTTTGTCTGTCCTTGGTCATGCTGCAACGTTCCTTCGTCGTGAATCTGTCCTGGATTCGAATGATCAGCCCGGATAAAAAACCGCCTGTTGTCCTGTAGACTGCGCTGCAGGACAACAGGGAGGTTGGGTCTTGGCATTTACTTTTCGTTTATCGGCAGCACAACTGCTGCAGTCGGCGGCGCTGGTCGCAACAGTGGCAGGGGGGCTGTTCTGGTCATCGTTGTTGTTGACGTCGGCACAGTCCCACGTCCCCGTGGTGGAGCCGCAGGCCTTGGCTGCACGCGCCGACACTGCTGCCTTGCAGTGGTTTTCCAACCAGTCTGCACCCGTGGAGATCAAGGTCTCCGGGCTGATGGCGGGAGTGCAAGGTGCGGTAGCGATCCTCACACTCAACGATGGGCCTGCACGCAGTTTTCTGGTGGGTGATCGTCTGACCCAGGACATGCGTGTGGTGGCCATTGAAAAAGATGCTGTGGTGATTGAGCAAGGTGCGCAGCAGCGTCGATTAAAGGTCAGCACGTTGCCCGACATCCCGTCACTGCCTCGATTGACTCGCCCCTGAGCCACGTCATTGACGCTGTTCAAGCGGTTGGCTGAGCAGTGTTTCCAGTTGCGCCAAGGGCGGCGCTTCACGCTCGCGATCGGTTACCACCACCTTGACGCGCACCAGTCGGCCATCACCGCGCGCTGTGATGGATTGCTCGCAGCGCAGTTGCAAACGTCCTTGATCGCACGCGAACGTTCTCAGTCCGGAAGGAAAGCGTCCTTCCAGGCGCAGTTCGGCGAGTCGGCTTTGCGCGGCCAGTAAAGCGATCGAACGATCGCGCAACAACCCATTACTTTGAGTCATCAGACCGGCAACGCGTACCGCCGCGGACATGGCCACGGCGATGATCGCCAACGCCACCAACACCTCGATCAGGGTAAAACCTCGCTCCTTGCGCATCGCTTCCATAGCCGGCTCTGGGGTGAAACAGGTCGGCAGAATAGCACCCGATTCTCGACCGATGTGCAGAAAAAACACGGCGTTAATGAGTGTTGTACGATGACTGGCTTTTGTTACACTGCGCGCCGAATTGTAATCAAGCCAAGGAAGGTTGAAATGGATTTCGCGCGCGTCAAATCTCAATCCGCGGGCCGACGCGGCCAGGCGGGTTTCACCCTGATCGAGATCATGGTGGTGGTGGTCATCCTCGGTATTCTCGCCGCGATGGTCGTGCCCAAAGTGCTCGATCGCCCTGATCAAGCCAGGGCGACGGCGGCCAGACAAGACATCGCCGGCCTGATGCAGGCACTCAAACTCTATCGCCTCGACCACGGCACTTACCCTAGCCTCAACCAAGGGCTAAAGGTGTTGGTCGAGCGTCCGGCTGACGCAAAAAACAGCAACTGGCGTTCTTATCTGGAGCGCTTGCCCAATGACCCTTGGGGTCGTCCTTACAACTATTTGAATCCTGGCGCGAACGGCGAAGTCGACATCTTCTCCCTCGGTGCGGACGGGCAGCCAGACGGCGACGGCGTCAATGCCGATATCGGTTCCTGGCAGCTCTAAGCGTCGCGATGAAATCGGCTTCGTCGACAGCGACGAAACAGCGTGGCATGGCAATTATCAGCGCCTTGCTGATCGCCGCCGTGGTGACGGTGATTGCCGGTGGCATGCTCACCCGACAGAGCGTTTTCACCCGTTCCCTTGAAGCTGAACAGTCTCGCGTGCAGGGTGGCGCGGTGCTGTTGGCTGGCCTGGAAGTGGGTCGGCAATTGCTGAACGATGCCCGCCTGCAAGACAGCCTGACCCGGCTCGATCAGCCATGGGCGCAACCTCTCCAAAGCACTCTGGTGAACTCGGCGAATGGTGCTTTTGAAGGGCGTCTGGAAGACCAGCAAGGCAAGTTCAATCTGCGCAACTTGATCAGCAACGAACGGGTTGATCTCGGTCAGGTGCGCAGCTTCGAAAGGCTCTGCGAAATGATCGGCATCGACGCTGTCCTCAGTCAGCGCATCAGCGAACGAGTCATTGCCGCGTACCCGCGAGTCATGAGTTCGCCAGACGTCGGGCAAAGCACTGCGCAAATCGGTTTTGACAGTGGTCGATTGACTTCGCCGAACGCCAGTCGCAGGCCGTTGCCTGCGACCCGGCCGATGCTGCGCAGTCTTGAGGAGTTGCGGGATCTCGACGGTATGAGCGATCAGGCGATGGCTCGGCTGGGTCAATACGTGAGCATTGTTCCGGCCAGAACCTGGGTCAATGGCAACACGGCCAGCGCCGAGGTTCTGGCGGCGGTGGTGCCTGGGCTGTCGCTGTCACAAGCCAGGGCATTAGTGGTCGAGCGTGATCACGGTCAGTGGTTTATCAACCGTGGAGACTTCGTCAATCGCCTGCGTTTGCCGCACCTGACGGTGGACGGGCTCAACGTCGGGATCAGCAGCGAGTGGTTCCAGCTGCGCGGACAGGCGCGAAATGAGCAACGCCGTGTGAGCCTTGAGGCGTTGCTGCATCGCCCGCAGGACGGCATGCCCAAAGTGATCTGGTCGAGGTTCGGTGCATGAGTCGCTTGCGAATTGCCTTGCCGCCGCTGCATCAATTGACCTCGCACACCGAGTTTGAATGGGCATGCCTGGATCAGGCAGGGCGCGTCATTCAGACCGGTGTCAGTACGTTGTCGCTGTTGGAGCAGGAATCTCGAGCGCAGGCTGCGGAATGTTTTCTTCATCCCGCAGACAGCGTGCTCACTCGCCTGCAACTGCCACCGCTGTCGGCGACGAAGATAGCGGCTGCGGTAGCCTGTGCCGCGCAGGCGCTGATACTCGGTGGCAGTGAACAGATGCACGTCGCCCACAGCGCTCGAGATGGCAGTGGCGAGGTCTGTCTGGCGTGGCTTGCGAAGGCTGATCTTCAGCGATTGGGTGAGTTGTTGAGACAGCATCGACTGAAGCTGCGAGGTCTTTACCCCGCGCCTTATGCGTTGCCGGTGCCACTGGCCGGGCAGATCAGCGCGTGCGTGCTGGACGGGCAGTTGTTGCTGCGCCTCAGCACTGAGCAAGCCTCGGTGGAACCGATGGTTGACGAGCGAATGCAGGCGCTTTTAGCCGGTGGCAGCGCCGTGCAGTGGATCGGTGACGACATGCCTGCGGCTGTGCTTGAGCACAAACCTGCGGATCAGCGCTGGGCTGGCGCCGCACCCGGATGGGGGCTGCACGGCGGTATCGAAAAAACCGCAGAGCCCACGCCGGTCGGGGCCCGGACAGTGTTTTGCTGTGCCTTGGCGGTGGCTGTATGGGTTGTCGGTCTGAACCTTTACGCGGCTCGCGAAGCCAGCCAGGGCCAGCAACTCAAGGCGCAGATGAGTCAGCGAGTGAAGCAGGCGTTCCCTGAGTTGCCGGTCATTCTCAACCCGTTGCAACAGGCGCGTCAGCAGTTGGCGACGCGTCAGAGTGGAGCGGCGACGGACGCCGATCATGGTTTTGCCTACCTGGTGCAGAACGCTGCCAGTGCGATGCCTTTTATGGCGGGCAGTGTTCAGCGACTGACTTTCGATCAAGGTCGTTTGCAGGTGGAACTGGCCGCTGATACGCCGCACACAAGCGCCGAGGGCTCGGTGACGGGGGCGCTCAGTCAGGCAGGGCTGACGGCTGTGCGTGATGACAACGTCTGGACGTTGAGCGCGCAAGTTGAGCCGGAGTCTGCTGACAGCGGCGCCATTATGGATAACGACGATGAGTGAATGGTTGGCGCTGTATCGAGGCCGTTGGGTGCAATTGCGTCAGCAGATTGAGCGGCATTGGCGATCACTCACGTCGCGCGAGAAACACATGGTGGCGGGTACTGCGCTGATACTGGGCGGCGTGTTGATCTGGTTGTTGCTGATCGAGCCGCCGCTGAAAAAGCTCGATTTCTGGCAGACCGAAACGCCGAAATTACGTTCACAGGCGGCAGCGCTGGAGTTGCTGTTGCGCGAGGTGGCGAGCCCGCCCGCCGGGCAGAGCCTCGAACAGTCGTTGCAACAGTCGCTCGACGCCAGCGGGCTGGCTGGGCACTACCGATTGCAGGCCGTGGCTGGCGCGTGGCAGTTGACGTTCGAGGAGGCTGCGGCTGATGCGGCGATCAGTTGGTTGTTGAGCAGTCCGGTGCAGTTTTCACTGGAAGTGGTCGAGGCTCGCTTGCAGCGTGCAAGTGAGGTCAAGGTCGATGATACGGCAGGCACTCTGTCGGGAACCGTTCGCATGGATCAGGCGCAGGGCGCTAAGGAAGCTTCATGAAGTGGTCAGGTTCCAATTGTGTACGTACGGCCGCGCCGTTTCTGTTGTTGGCACTAAGTGCATGCAGCAACACCAGCACCACACCGCAAGACCAGCCGCCGTTGCTGGTCGACAGTGAACTGGGCCGGCCGTTGGCCAACACCCAGCGCAGCGGCGACGCGGTTCTTGACCGCGAACGTGCGCAGGCCCAGGCGCGACCGGCGCCGAAGCAATTGCACAACATATCTAAAAGTGCGCGCAGTGGGGCGGCGGCGTCATCGGGCATTGCCTTGCCGAGCAATCCTTTGGGCGATCAACCGGTGACGCTGAATTTTGTCGATGCGGATATTCAAGCGGTGGTCCGGGCGTTGTCGCGGTCGACCGGCCAGCAGTTTTTGGTCGACCCTCGGGTCAAGGGCACGTTGACGCTGGTGTCGGAAGGTCAGGTGCCGGCGCGGCAGGCTTACGACATGCTGCTGGCGGCGTTGCGCATGCAGGGCTTCAGTGTGGTTGATGTCGGCGGCGTGGCGCAGGTGGTGCCGGAGGCGGATGCGAAGTTGCTTGGTGGGCCGATTTACAGCGCTGACAAACCGGCGGGCAATGGCATGCTCACGCGCACGTTTCGCCTGCAATACGAGAACGCGGTGAACCTGATTCCGGTGCTGCGGCCGATCGTTTCGCCGAACAATCCGATCAACGCCTATCCGGGCAATAACACCATCGTCATCACCGATTACGCCGAGAACCTGACCCGCGTTGCGCAGTTGATTGCGAGCATTGATTCGCCGAGTGCGATTGACACGGATGTGGTGCAGATCCAGAACGGTATCGCTGCTGACATTGCGCCGATGGTCGCGGACTTGCTCGATGCGCCTGGCAATGATCCGACGCAGAAAATTGCGGTGATCGGTGACCCGCGTTCCAACACCATCATCATTCGTGCCGGCAGTCCGGAGCGTACCGAGCTGGCGCGTAATCTGATCTACAAACTGGATAACGCGCAGAGCAATCCGAGCAATCTGCATGTGGTTTATCTGCGTAATGCGCAGGCGGCGAAACTGGCGCAGGCGTTGCGGGGTTTGCTCACGGGAGAGAGTGACAGCGGCACCAGCGACAGTGCGCGATCGGTGCTCAGTGCGATGGGTAGCAGCACCGGTGGCAGCGCTGGGCAGAATGGCCAGAGTGGTACGCAAAGCAGCGGCTCAACATCGACTAACAGCAGCGGCAGCACGGGCGGCAGTTACGCGCAGGGCAGCGGTGGCAGCGGTGGCAGCGCAACCGGTAGCGGCGGGTCGCAGAACAGCGAACAGAACGTGGCGTTCAGTGCCGGCGGCGTGACCATTCAGGCTGACGCCACCACAAACACCTTGCTGATTTCCGCGCCGGAGCCGTTGTATCGCAACTTGCGTGAGGTGATTGATCTGCTCGACCAGCGTCGTGCGCAAGTGGTGATCGAAAGCCTGATCGTCGAAGTCGGCGAGGACGATGCCAGTGAATTTGGTGTGCAGTGGCAGACCGGCAATCTCGGCGGTAACGGCGTGATTGGCGGGGCAAATCTGGGTGGTTCTGGCATCAACGTCAACGGCAAGACCAGCATCGACGTGTTGCCGCAGGGTTTGAACCTGGGCTACGTCAACGGCACCGTCGATATCCCCGGTATTGGCAAGATTCTCGACCTGAAAGTGCTGGCCCGGGCGTTGAAGAGCAAGGGCGGCACCAATGTGTTGTCGACGCCGAACCTGCTGACGCTGGACAACGAAGCGGCGAGTATTTTTGTCGGCCAGACCATCCCGTTTGTCAGCGGCAGTTACGTGACTGGCGGCGGGGGCACCAGCAACAATCCGTTCCAGACGGTGACCCGAGAAGAGGTCGGTTTGAAGCTCAACGTGCGCCCGCAGATTTCCGAGGGCGGCACGGTGAAGCTCGATATCTATCAGGAAGTCAGCAGCATTGATGAGCGTGCCTCGAACAGTGCTGCGTCGGCGGGGATTGTCACCAACAAGCGCGCGATTGATACCAGCATTCTGCTCGATGACGGGCAGATCATGGTCCTCGGCGGGTTGCTGCAGGACGGCTACAGTCAGAGCAACGACGCGGTGCCATGGCTGGGCAGTCTGCCGGGGATTGGTGCGCTGTTTCGCAACGAACGCCGGGCGATCACCAAGACCAACCTGATGGTGTTCCTGCGCCCGTACATCATCCGCGACAGCGAAGCGGGGCGCAGCATCACGCTCAACCGCTACGACTTCATGCGCCGCGCGCAAGGTGGTTTGCAACCGGAACGCAGCTGGGCGATGCCGGACATGCAGGCGCCGCAGTTGCCGACGGCGGCGCAGGGCGTGCCGGCGGTGGCGCCCGCCTCAGGCCCACGCGCCACGATCAAAGCCGTGCCAATTGAAGGGAGCACGCGCTTTTGAAACCGACCCTCAATCTGAAAAATAACCCTGTGGCGAGGGGATTCATCCCCGATGGGTTGCGAAGCAGCCCCAAAACCTGCAACCAGATTTTTTCAGACATACCGAGTGTTTCGGGTTTGCGACTGCTGCGCAGCCGATCGGGGATGAATCCCCTCGCCACAGGGGACCGGATTGCCACACCAATCGGGTGCAACCCCGGACCTGTAGGAGCTGCCGAAGGCTGCGATCTGTTGATCTGGCTCTTCGCCGGACCCAAGCGACCAAAAATCAAAAGATCGCAGCCTGCGGCAGCTCCTACATGGGGTTGGCGGGTGGGCAATGCCACAGCAATCGAGTGCAACACCGGACCTGTAGGAGCTGCCGAAGGCTGCGATCTGTTGATCTTGTTTTTCGCCGGACCCAAGGGGCTAAAGATCGAAAGATCGCAGCCTGCGGCAGCTCCTACATGGGGTTGGCGGGTGGGCAATGCCACAGCAATCGAGTGCAACACCGGACCTGTAGGAGCTGCCGAAGGCTGCGATCTGTTGATCTGGCTTTTCGCCGGACCCAAGGGGCCAAAGATCAAAAGATCGCAGCCTGCGGCAGCTCCTGCATGGGGTCGGCGGGTGGGCAATGCCACAGCAATCGGGTGCAACACCGGACCTGTAGGAGCTGCCGAAGGCTGCGATCTGTTGATCTGGCTTTTCGCCGGACCCAAGGGGCCAAAGATCAAAAGATCGCAGCCTGCGGCAGCTCCTACATGGGGTTGGCGGGTGGGCAATGCCAAAGCAATCGGGTGCAACACCGGACCTGTAGGAGCTGCCGAAGGCTGCGATCTGTTGATCTGGCTTTTCGACGGACCCAAGGGGCTAAAGATCGAAAGATCGCAGCCTGTGGCAGCTCCTACATGGGCTTGGCGGGTGGGCAATGCCACAGCAATCGGGTGCAACCCCGGACCTGTAGGAGCTGCCGAAGGCTGCGATCTGTTGATCTGGCTTTTCGCCGGACCCAAGCGACCAAAAATCAAAAGATCGCAGCCTGCGGCAGCTCCTACATGGGGTTGGCGGGTGGGCAATGCCACAGCAATCGGGTGCAACCCCGGACCTGTAGGAGCTGCCGAAGGCTGCGATCTGTTGATCTGGCTTTTCGCCGGACTCAAGGGGCCAAAGATCAAAAGATCGCAGCCTGCGGCAGCTCCTACATGGGGTTGGCGGGTGGGCAATGCCACAGCAATCGGGTGCAACACCGGACCTGTAGGAGCTGCCGAAGGCTGCGATCTGTTGATCTGGATTTTCGACGGACCCAAGGGGCTAAAGATCGAAAGATCGCAGCCTTCGGCAGCTCCTACATGGGGTCGGCGGGTGGGCAATGCCACAGGGATTGGGGAGGGTTTGAGATGAGTGTGTTGCCTTACGCCTGGGCCAAGGCGCAGCGGATTTTGTTGTGTGATGGGGTGTTGACGGTGTGTCCGTCGACGCCGGGCTGGTCGATCACTGAGGCGCGGCGGCAGTTTGCTGCGACCACGATTCAGCGGGTGCGCGATGATGAGCTGGATGGTTTGCTGGCCGCCGCTTACGCCGACACCGGCAGTGCGGCGGCGGTGGTCGGGGCGGCGGAAAACGAAGTTGATCTGGATCGGCTGATGCAGGACATGCCGGAAATCACCGACCTGCTCGACACTCAGGACGGTGCGCCGGTGATTCGCATGATCAACGCGCTGCTGACCCAGGCTGCGCGCGACGAGGCCAGTGACATTCACATCGAACCCTTCGAAACCCATTCGGTGGTGCGCTATCGGGTCGACGGCACGCTGCGTGACGTGGTCTCGCCGCGCAAGGCGTTGCACGGTGCGCTGGTGTCGCGGATCAAGATCATGGCCCAGCTCGACATCGCTGAAAAGCGCCTGCCGCAGGACGGTCGCATTGCCCTGCGCGTGGCCGGGCGGCCGATCGATATTCGTGTTTCCACGGTGCCGACCGGTCACGGCGAACGCGTGGTGATGCGCTTACTCGATAAACAGGCCGGACGTCTGCACCTCGAAACCCTCGGTATGGACGCACAGGTGCTGGCCAAACTCGACCACTTGATTCGCCAGCCCCACGGCATCGTCCTGGTCACCGGCCCCACCGGCAGCGGCAAAACCACCAGCCTCTATGCGGCACTCGCGCGCCTCGATGCGAGCACCAGCAACATCCTCACCGTGGAAGACCCGGTGGAATACGACCTCCCGGGCATCAGCCAGATTCAGGTCAACGCCAAGATCGACATGACCTTTGCCCTGGCGTTGCGAGCGATCCTGCGGCAAGACCCGGACATCATCATGATCGGTGAGATCCGCGATCTGGAAACCGCACAAATCGCCGTGCAGGCCTCGCTGACCGGGCATTTGGTGTTGGCCACCTTGCACACCAACGATGCGGTGTCGGCGGTCAACCGCTTGATCGACATGGGCGTCGAACCGTTTCTGTTGGCGTCTTCAATGCTCGGCGTTTTGGCGCAGCGCTTGGTGCGGCGCCTGTGCAATCAGTGCAAGCAGGAAGATCCTGCGACACCCGGAACCTGGCGCCCCGTCGGTTGCGCGGTGTGCAATCAAACCGGCTACAGCGGCCGCACCGGCATTCACGAATTGTTCTGCATCGACGACGAAATCCGCACCCTGATTCACCAAGGGGCAGGGGAGCAGGCCTTGCGCGCATCCGCCGCCAAGGCCGGGATGTTCAGCCTGCGTGAGGACGGTGAACGCTGGATCCGCAGCGGCGCCACCGCGCCTGAAGAAATCTTGCGTGTGACACGGGACGCCTGATGAATCGCTATCGTTTTGAAGCTGCTGATGCCACTGGCAAGATCGAATCCGGACACCTTGAGGCGGACAGCCAGAGCGCCGCTTTCACAACATTACGCGGGCGCGGGTTGACCGCGTTGTCGGTGCACAAGGAGAGCAATGTCGCCAGCCATGGTGGCGGTGGACTGTTCAGCGCCAAGCTCTCGGACAACGATCTGGCCTGGGCCACGCGGCAATTGGCGAGTCTGCTCGGCGCCAGTCTGCCGCTGGAAGCTGCACTCAGCGCCACAGTCGAACAGGCCGAGAAAAAACACATCGCCCACACCCTCAGTGCCGTTCGTGCAGATGTGCGCAGCGGCATGCGTCTGGCGGAGTCGTTGGCGGCAAGGCCACGGGACTTTCCCGAGATCTACCGCGCGCTGATTGCGGCGGGGGAGGAGTCCGGCGATCTGGCGCAGGTCATGGAGCGGCTCGCGGATTACATCGAGGAGCGCAACAACCTGCGCGGCAAGATTCTCACCGCGTTCATCTATCCGGGCGTGGTTGGACTGGTGTCGATCGGCATTGTGATTTTCCTGCTCAGCTACGTGGTGCCGCAGGTGGTCAGCGCGTTTTCTCAGGCGCGACAGGATCTGCCGGGGCTGACCTTGGCGATGCTCAACGCCAGTGATTTCATAAGGGCGTGGGGCTGGTTGTGTGCGGCGATCATCGCAGGCGCGTTCTGGAGCTGGCGCCTGTATCTGCGCAATCCAGCGGCACGCTTGAGTTGGCATCATCGGGTGCTGAAATTGCCGTTGTTCGGGCGATTCATCCTCGGCCTGAACACTGCGCGTTTTGCCTCGACCCTGGCGATTCTCGGCGGCGCCGGGGTGCCGTTGTTGCGTGCATTGGAGGCGGCGCGGCAGACCTTGTCCAATGACCGCTTGAGTTTGAGTGTCAGTGAAGCGACGGCCAAGGTGCGTGAAGGCGTCAACCTCGCCGCTGCGCTGCGTGTGGAAAACGTCTTTCCACCCGTGCTTATTCACCTGATCGTCAGTGGCGAAAAAACCGGGTCACTACCACCCATGCTTGAGCGCGCGGCGCAAACCCTGTCCCGCGATATCGAACGCCGGGCAATGGGCATGACCGCGCTGCTGGAGCCGCTGATGATTGTGGTGATGGGTGGGGTGGTGCTGGTGATTGTGATGGCCGTGTTGCTGCCGATCATTGAGATCAATCAATTGGTCCAGTAGTGGTGTAGTTGCGCAGGGCCTCATCGCGAGCAGGCTCACTCCCACAGGATTCTGTGTTGTGAAGTAAATTGCATTCGATCATTGAGAGCACTGAGTTGATCCAGTAGTGGTGTGTCTGATTTTTCGCTGGTGTCTGACCTGTCCTCATCGCTGGCAAGCCAGCTCCCACAGGTTTTGGTGTTGTGTCGCAAATCGCATTGACCACATGGCTCCTTGTGGGAGCTGGCTTGCCAGCGATGGGGCCAGTCGGGGCAATAAATAATCCAGATTTTTTTCAGGACTTCACCCCTGCACGGTCTTCAAGCAGACATGAAAAAGCCCTCGTCACCGAGGGCTTTTCATTAACACGGTTACATCAACCAATCAGATCTTGCCAGCGCCAGCCTTGGCTTTAACATCAGCAGCGACTTTGTCCGCGTTCAGCGGAGTGTAGCTGTAAGGCGGGGTCCAGCCGATGCTCGAACTCCACGAACAGCTCAGTGCGCTGCCATTGAGTGTCGAGCCTTGGTCGCGGTAAACGCTGCCGCCGTAGTCGCCGGCGATTTTGTCGCAGCCGCTGATGCCGGAGATTTCGAAAGCGTTTTTCTCGGAAAAAATCTTCGAGTTTTTGCCCACACCGTGCGCGTAGCTGAACGGGTAGACCTTATGACTGGTGCTGCCCACGTGATAGTTGTTGTACAGGTGCACCTGGCCGAAGCGAACGCGTGGTGCGCGTGCGGAGATGTTTTCGAACAGGGTATTGTGAATCGTGACCTTGAGCTTGCCATCATCGGTGGTGCGGCTGTCGCTCGAACCGATCAGGTTGTTCTTCTCGTGCGATTTGAACGCTGAGTAGGAAATGGTCACGTAGTTGGCACCGTTCTTTACGTCCAGTGCGCCGTCGTGGTGTTGCTTCGGACGACCGTTGGCGGTGCCGTTCTGGTCATCGGTGCGGCGGCCATCGGTGAAGGTGACATGGTCGACCCACACATTGTTGGCGCCTTCGATGGTCAGCCCGTCGTACTCGGAGTTCCAGTTGCCGGCGCTGCCGTCATTGGCGTCCCAGATCGGCTCGGGATCCCACGGGTTTTCGATGGTGAGGTTGCGGATGATCACATCGTTTTCCTTGGCATAGAAGAAACCCTCGCGGATCTCTGCCGTGCTGCTCGTACCGACGATGGTCGTCTTGCCCGGGATATCCAGACGGCCGCGCTTTTTCATATCGGCGGTCGTCGTATAAGCTTTGCCTTCGCTGACGTCGATGAGCCCGGTAATCTTGATGATGCGACCGTTGGTGCCGACCGACGCGCTGAGTGCGGCTTTCAGTTCGGCGGCGTTCTTCACGGTGTAGATGTTGTTGGCTGCGGCTTTGGAGCCGCCCTTGGTGCCACCGTTTTGCGTGGCCCAGCCCGTCGTTGCAACATCCAGCCAGATATCGGCCGCTTGTGCAGGCAGGCTGGAAAACAACAGGCTGCCGAAGATGGCGCTGGCCAGTTTGCAGGCCGTGAAGGTTGATGGTTTTGTCATGAGTAATCAGATCCTTGATTAACTTGAGTGTTTTACACGCGAAGTTTCGACGTGTTTCTCGAGCGGACGTCCTTATCGCCATTGCAGCGAATCGAACGTCCGCTGCATGAGAAATCCTATCATGTGAACTGGTGCGTTGTCGTACAACTGAATGGGCTATGATGCGTAATTATTCGAAAATTCGAGATTTTTGTTGCTGATGGACAGACCCAACGCCACACCCAATGTTCGTCGCCGGCATCGCAGCCTGGCGGAGGACCTGGTCACCGAGCTGTCCCGACGCATTTGCAGCGGCGAACTCGCGCGCGCGACGAAGCTGCCGACTGAATCCCAGGTCATGGCCGAGCACGGCGTCAGCCGCACAGTGGTGCGCGAGGCGATATCGCGTCTGCAGGCAGCAGGCCTGGTGGAAACCCGTCACGGTATCGGCACCTTTGTTCAGGACATTCCCAGCCCGAGCGGTTTTCGCATTGATCCGGACAGCATCGTCACGCTTGAGGATGTCCTGGCGGTGCTTGAGTTGCGCATCACCCTCGAGGTCGAGGCCGCTGGCCTGGCGTGCGCGCGACGTACCGATGAGCAACTGCAACTGATGCGTGACTCGCTGGACGCGATCAATTCCCGCGCCGTCAGCGTCGACTACGCCGTGTCGGCGGATTTCCAGTTCCACCAGCAAATTGCGCTGGCCACCGGCAACCGCTATTTCACCGACATCATGCTGCACCTGGGCGCGAACATTCTGCCGCGCACACGCTTGCATTCCAAACGCCTGGAGAATGACCGCAAGGAGCCGTATCTGGAGCGCCTCAGTCGCGAGCATGAAGACATTTACATTGCGATTGTCCGGCGTGATTCCGACGCCGCACGCGCAGCCATGCGCTTGCATCTGTCCAACAGCCGCGAGCGTCTGCGCCGTGCCTACGAAGCTGCAGACGCGGCGGCGTTGAACGTCTGAAGCCTCAGGCGCGGGCCTTGGGTTCGGGCAGGCCTTGAACGCCTGGGTTGAGGGCAAAGACTCCGCCCGCCAGTGGCTGATCGGTGAGGTCGATGCCTTGCGGGCGAATAGAGGTGACAAACAGGGTGTCCAGCCGCGGGCCGCCAAAGGCGCACATCGTCGGTTTCTTCACCGGCACTGGCAACGCGCGATCCAGTTTCCCCTGCGGGGTAAAGCGCAGCACCAGGCCGGCATCAATTGCGCAGATCCAGTAACAGCCGTGTGAATCGACGGCCGCTCCGTCCGGTCGGCCGGGGTGGTCGTTCATGTCGACGAACAGGCGGCGGTTGTGCGGCGTGCCGCTGTCAATGTCGTAATCGAAGGCCCAGATCAGTTGCCGGCTCGGGTGCGAGTCGGACAGGTACATGGTGCGGCCGTCGGGGCTGAACGCCAGGCCGTTGGGCACCACGAGTTCCTCCAGTTGCGGCGCCAGCACCGATACATCGTTGGGGTTTTGCGCGTCGTAGCGATACAGCGCGCCAACCGCCTCGGCGCCCATGGCGGTTGGCATCGAGCTGGCCCAGAAGCGTCCCTGACGATCGCAACGACCATCATTGAAACGCATGCTCGGGCGGGCGTGCTCGACGCCGATGAGCTTTTCCGCAGCCAGATGTCCGTCAGCCTGCGGGCGCAGTTTGAACAGGCCACTTTCCTGCGCGCCCAGCCAATGTCCCGCTTCGCTGCGGGCGATACAGGCGAGCATTTCATCCGCCTGCCAACAGTCGGTCTGGCCGTCGAGTTGCCAGCGATGCAAGCGGCCGGCCGGAATATCCACCCAATACAAGGCGTTCTCGTCGGCTTGCCAGACCGGGCTTTCACCGGTGGCGTTGCGCGCATCGACAATCAGTTCGGCCGTCATGAGCGCGTCTGCGCTGGCGCTTCAAACGGACCTGCTGCGGTAAAGGCGCCGCCCTGGTACAAGCGGTCGGGATGGTCGGCGGCGAGTGCCGGTTGTTGTTCGACTTGTGCGCGAAAGGCTTCGGAACTGTCCTGCGGCGCAAAGCCCAGGTGCGCGGCGTGGCGGTTGTTCCACCACTGATCACGGTTGGCGGACACCCCGTACACCACGCTGTGCCCGACATCGCTGGCCAGCAGAGCGCGGGCGATGAGGTGCTCGAGATCGGTATAGCTCAACCAGGTCGCCAGCATGCGCAGGTTGCGCGGTTCGGGGAATGAGGAACCGATGCGCAGGCTCACTGTTTCAATGCCATAGCGGTGGAAATAAAAGGTTGCCATGTCCTCGCCGTAAGCCTTCGACAAACCGTAATAACCGTCCGGGCGACGCGGCGAATGGGCGTCGATCTGTTCGTCCTGCGAGTAGAAACCGGTGACGTGGTTGGAGCTGGCGAACACGATGCGCTTGACCCCGTGCAGGCGCGCGGCCTCATAAACATGAAAGGTGCCGCGAATATTCGCCTCGAGGATTTCTTCGAAGGATCGCTCCACCGAGATCCCGCCCAAATGCACGATGGCATCGACGCCCTCGGCCAGCGCGGCGACAGCGGCCTTGTCACTCAGATTGCAGTTGATCACTTCATCATGCGCGCCGCGGCTCGGCGTCATCGCACTGATGTCCGAGGAGCGGACGATGTCGGCGTGAACCTGCAGGGTTTCGCGCAGAATCTGGCCGAGCCCACCGGCGGCGCCGGTCAGCAAAATACGGTTGAAGGGTTTGGCCAGCGTGGTTTGTGTGGTCATGGTCGGGTCTTCCATTACGCGGTGGTGAAGAGGGTGGGCGGCAGGGTGTCTGCCCGACAAGCGATGCGCGCTCGCCAGGCAAAAGCTGCGCGCGGCTTACATGAAGTTGTATTGCACGCCCAGACGCCAGCGAGCCTGGCGGTCGGGTGAGGTGGACTCGACTTTGATGTCGCCGATTTCCATGAAGGGCGCCCATTGTTTGGTGAGCTTGTATTTGACGATCAGGTTCTGTTCGTAGTCGCTCTTCTTGTTGTCGTAGCGGATGTAGTCGGTCTTGAAATAGATGAACTGATATTCGTAAGCCCACTTGTTGGCTGGCGTGTAGCCGAGCCAGCCTTCGAAGCGGTGGGTAGTCTGGTCATCCTTGTAGTGATCGGGCATGTCTTTGTTGACCTGATCGCGATCGAGTTTGCGCAGGTCCAGGCGATAGCGCGTCGCTACGTAAAAGGCGTCGTCGATTTTGTAGTTGTACTTGAGGCCGAACTTGTAGGCGGTCGCATCCTTGGAGCTGTCCATCTGAAACGCCGGGGTCAGCGTCGACTGCGCGCTGAGCTTGTAGTTGTAGCTCACCGTGAACTCGTGGCCGTTGTTGACCATGTTGTCGTAGGCGACATCTTTGCGGTCACCGGCCGTGCGGTATTTCATCTCCGCCTCAAATCCCAGTCCACTGTCCAGGCGGTAGTTGAGCTTGATTCGGTCGGCGTGGGCGCTGTCCTCCTCGGTGTACTGATGGCGGTAGTTGAGGCTGGCAGAGTCAGCGAGGGCAGAGAAGGGCAGGCCGAGGGCCGCGACAGTGACAAGCGTGCGTAGGGTGGTGTTCATACGGTCTTCTTTTTTGTTTTTGTTAGGGTCGTTTGACAAGTACTACAGGCACCGCGATGTTGCGTATGGCTCTCATTTGAGGCGCAGATATAAGTTATCGTACGACAAGATGACTCGTCTACGTGATTTTGCTCATTTGGAAACATGTTGATACATATATGCCCTGTGAATAGGGGTCTAAAGCAAATCCTGTTATTCAGTAGTCGTCTTTAAAATTGGCGCTTTGATGGGCGTTTAGCTGCAAAGGCTTGGAAGAGCAGAAGGGTTATTGGGTCTTTTCAAGTGTTGTACGATGACCTATGATCGGTCGCAATCGACGACACTCCTGTCACAAATCCAATAAGAAGGCTCAAGACGTCCATGAGAATCACAGCAGTCAACGTCCAGGTTTTTTCCTATCCCACCCGCCGCGCTGTCGACAGCGCCGGTCATGCTCATCCCGGCGATGTCAGTCAGGCGCAAATGGCGTTGCTGCGCATCCAGACCGAAGACGGCAAGGAGGGTTACGCTCTCGGAGCGCCGGAGCTGATTCGTCCTTATGTGCTGGATGGTTTTGTGCGCAAGGTGCTGGTCGGGCAGAACGCCTTTGATCGCGAAAAGATCTGGCATGACCTGGCGCACTGGCAGCGTGGCAGCGCCAGCCAGTTGACTGATCGCGCGCTGGCGTTGGTCGAGCAGGCGTTGTGGGACTGGGCGGGGCGCAAGCTGGGCGTGCCGGTGCACAAGTTGATCGGCGGTTTTCGCGATAAGGTGCCGGCGTACGGCTCAACCATGTGCGGCGATGAATTGCCTGAGGGCCTGGCGACGCCGGAAGACTACGGACGCTTTGCCGAAACGCTGGTCAAGCGCGGCTACAAGGCGATCAAGTTGCACACCTGGATGCCGCCGGTCTCGTTCGCACCGAGCCCGCGCATTGACGTCAAAGCCTGTGCGGCAGTGCGCGAAGCGGTGGGCCCGGACATCGCCTTGATGCTCGACGGTTATCACTGGTACAGCCGCACCGAAGCGCTGTACATCGGACGCGAACTGGAAAAACTTGACTTCGCCTGGTTTGAAGAACCGATGATGGAAGAGTCCGCTGAATCCTATGCCTGGCTGGCGGGGCAACTGGACATTCCGGTACTCGGCCCGGAAACCCTGTCCGGCAAACACCTGAGCCGGGCCAGTTGGGTCAAGCACGACGTCTGCGACATTCTGCGTGCCGGCGTCGCCGGGGTCGGCGGGATCGGGCCTTGCCTGAAAGTCGCGCACATGGCCGAGTCGTTTGGCATGGACTGCGAAATCCATGGCAACGGCGCAGCCAACCTGACGGTGGTCGGCGCGATCAAGAACTGCACCTGGTACGAGCGCGGCTTGCTGCACCCGTACCTGGATTACGACGAGGTGCCTGCGTACCTCAAGCGCCTGGTCGACCCGATGGACAGTGACGGTTTTGTGCATTTGTCCGACCTGCCGGGTCTGGGCGAAGACATCGACTTCAACTTCATCGAGATGAACACGCTTAAAAGCTTCTGACGTGTACGCGGGCTGCCCGGTGCATGCCGGGCTGTCCGAGAGCCCTATAAATATAAGAAAGGCACTCTCGCTATGAACATTCTTCCTTCGCTGTGGGCGCGGGTTCTGGCGGCTACCCTGACGGTGACCGCGCTACCTGTCGTCCATGCCAAAACCCCGGCCGATCAATTGATCGTCGGCATGAGCATGATCAATCTGCTGTCTCTCGACCCGGCGGCGGCCACCGGCCTGGACGTGTCCGAGATCAATGCCAATCTCTATGACATGTTGCTGGTGCAAGACGTCGCTGCGCCGGATCGGCTGTTGCCGGCACTCGCCGAGCGCTGGCAAGTCAGCGACGACCGCAAGACCCTGACCTTCAATCTGCGCCAGGGCGTGCAATTTCAATCGGGCAATCCGTTGAGCGCCGAAGACGTCGCCTGGTCGTTGCAGCGCGTGCTCAAACTCAATCTCGCACTGGCGTCGACCTGGAAGGCTTACGGTTTCACTGCCGAGAATGTCGAGCGTTCGATGCGCGCGACCGATGCCAATACCTTCGTCATTGAATTGCCGCGACCCACCGATCCGCAGTTGGTGCTCAACACGCTGGCGACGTCGCCAAGCGCTTTCATTCTCGACCGCAAAAAAGTCCTCGAACACCAGAAGAACAATGACCTCGGCGCCGCCTGGCTGGTGACCCACGCCGCCGGCAGTGGTGCCTTCGTGCTCAATGACTGGCGGGCCAACGATGTGATTCTGATGAGCCGTTTCGACGGTTATTGGGGTGGCCCGGCCAAGCTCAAGCGCATCGTCATGCGCAACATGACCGAGTCGCAGTCGTTGCGTCTGATGATTGAGCGCGGTGACCTTGACATCGCCAAAGGCATGTCGGCGCCGGACATCCAGGCCTTGCAGAACAGCGACAAGGTCCGCACGCAAACTCTGCAACGCGGCACGCTGTACTACGTCGCACTGAGTGTGAAGCAGCCGATGTTCGCCGACGCGCGCGTGCGCAAGGCTGTGCGCTCGTTGATCGACTACCAGGGCATCAACCAGACCGTCATGCCGCACTACGGCGTGATCAATCAGCGGCCGATGCCGTTGGGACTGGCCGCGCGTCTGCCGGATCCCGGTTATCGACTGAATGTCGATGAGGCAAAAAAACTTCTCGCTGACGCCGGTTACCCCAACGGGTTCAAGACCAGCATCCGCGTGCTGGCCGAACCGCCCTTCATCAACATTGCCTCCAATCTGCAATCGACGCTGGCGCAGGCCGGGATCGAAGCCAGCATCATCACCGGCACCGGTAACCAGATCTACGGCGCCATGCGTGAGCGCAGTTTCGACATCATCGTCGGCCGTGGCGGTGGCGGCGCCGAACGTCATCCCCATTCGAGCCTGCGCACGCTGGTGTACAACCCGGATAACCGTGACGAAGCCAAGCTGAGCAACTTCCAGGGCTGGCGCACTTCGTTTTACAGTCCCGAGTTGAATCAGTTGATCGAGAGTGCCGAAGTCGAGCCCGATGCGCAGAAACAGCAGGCGCAGTATCAGGACATTCAGCAACAACTCGATCAGCAAGTGGGCGCCATTCTGCCGGTCTCGCAGATGACCGACACGGTGCTGGTCTACGCCGATGTTGCCGATTTTCAGGGGCACACGGCCGCGACCACGCGCTACAAAGACGTCTACAAAAAACGCTGAAATGCACGGATGAACTTCGCGTGCCGGGTGCACCGGTGACCGTTTTATCAGGAGCTGACTATGTTTGTTATGACTGCCTCTGCCATGGGAGCCCGCGCCTCCAATACCGCGCGGCGTGCCAGCACGGTACTGGTGACGTTGCTGGGCCTGCTGGCGCTGACGTTTATCATCGGTCGGGTGATGCCGCTCGATCCGGTGCTGGCGGTGGTCGGGCCGGACGCCGACAGTTCGACCTACGAGCAGGTGTACCGGGCGATGGGGCTGGACAAGCCGATCTGGACCCAGTTCGGCCTGTACCTCAACGACTTGCTGCACGGTAATTTCGGCAACGCGCTGTTGACCGGGCACCCGGTGCTCGATGACATCCGCCGGGTGTTCCCGGCTACCATCGAACTGGCGACCCTGGCCATCCTCTTCGGTGTGCTGATCGGTTTGCCGCTGGGCGTCTGCGCGGCGAGCAATCAGGGGCGACTGGGCGATCATGTCGCGCGAGTGATCACCCTGTTCGGCTACTCCACGCCGATTTTCTGGCTGGGCATGATGGGCCTGCTGGTGTTCTACGCCTGGCTCGGCTGGGCCGGGGGCGCCGGTCGCATCGACCTGGCGTACGACGGCATGGTCCCCGAAGTCACCGGGCTGTTGCTGATCGATTCGAGCCTGGCGGGTGATTGGGAAGCCTTCGCCAGCGCCTTGCGTCACATCGTCTTGCCGGCGTTGATCCTCGGGCTGAACTCGGTGGCTTACATCAGTCGGATGACGCGCAGCTTCATGCTCGAGCAACTGTCTCAGGAATACATCATCACCGCTCGGGTCAAGGGATTGTCGCGCCGCCAGGTGGTCTGGGGTCACGCCTTTCGCAACATCCTCGTGCAGTTGCTGACGGTGGTGGCGCTGGCTTACGGCTCGCTGCTCGAAGGCGCGGTGCTGATCGAAACGGTCTTTGCCTGGCCGGGTTTCGGCCAGTACCTGACCAGCAGCCTGATGCTCGGCGACATGAACGCGGTGATGGGCTGTGTGCTGGTGATCGGTTTGATTTTTGTCGCGCTCAACCTGATCAGCGATGCCTTGTACAAGGTCTTCGATCCGCGCACGCGTTAACACGCCTGGCAGCAGCACTAAAAATTATAAAAAGAAGGATTTTTCAATGACGACTGCATTTACCAAACTGCACGCTGGCCTGTTGGCAGCGGTCCTGGCGCTGGTGCCGATGACGCAGGTCAGCGCCAAGACGCCGGCCGATCAACTGATCGTCGGCATGAGCATGGTCAACCTGTTTTCCATCGATCCGGCCAACGCGCCAGGTCTCGACGCTTCCGGCGTCAATGCCAATCTTTATGACACTCTGGTCAAGCGAGATCAGGGCAATCCGGAAAAGCATTTGCCGCAACTGGCCGAGCGCTGGACGATCAGTGACGACGGCAAGCAGGTAACCTTTCATTTGCGCCAGGACGTGAAGTTTCACTCCGGCAATCCGCTGACCGCTGAAGACGTGGCCTGGTCGCTGTACCGGGTGATGAAACTGAATTTCGGCCTGGCCACGACCTGGAAAGCCTACGGTTATAGCGTCGACAACATTCAGTCACTGATCCGCGCCAGCGATACCCACACGCTGGTCGTCGACTTGCCGCAAACCATGGACCCACTGTTATTGATCGACTCGCTGGCGATCTCGCCAAGCGCGGTGGTGATCGATCGCAAAACGGCTTTGGCGCATGAGAAAAACGCTGACCTCGGTGCTAACTGGCTGGTGACCAACGAGGCCGGCAGCGGACCCTTTGTGCTGAGCAAATGGACGGCGAACGACTCGCTGTTGCTGACCCGCTTCGACGGTTATTGGGGCGGTGCTGCCAAGCTCAAGCGCGTGGTGGTGCGGCACATGACCGAATCGCAGTCGCTGCGCCTGATGCTGGAACGCGGAGACCTCGATCTGGCGTATGGCATGGCCGCACCGGACATCCGCGCCATTGACGGTTCGGAAAAAATCCATGTGCAGTCACTGCCGCGCGGCACCATGTACTACGTCGCGCTGAGCATGAAACAGCCCGAATTTGCCAATCCCAAAGTGCGCGAAGCGGTGCGCAACCTGATCGACTACAAGGGCCTCGACGAACAGGTGATGCCGTATTACGGCCAGTTGAATCAGCAGCCGATGCAACTGAGTCTGGCGGCGCGCCTGCCGGATCCGGGTTATCACATGGACGTCGCCAAGGCGAAAAAACTCCTCGCCGAAGCCGGTTATCCGGACGGCTTCACCACGACCATTCGCACATTGTCAGAGCCGCCCTTCATCGACATCGCCGCGCGTCTGCAGGCGACGCTGGCCGAGGGCGGGATCAAGGCCAGCATTGTCAACGGCACTGGTAACCAGGTGTATGGCGCGATGCGCGCGCGCAACTTCGACATCATCGTTGCGCGCGGGGCCGAGCGCTATCCGCATCCTTATTTCAGCCTGCGCACGTTTGCCTACAACCCCAACAACAGCGATGACGCCGGCCTGCCGAATTTCCAAGGCTGGCGTGCGTCGTTTTTCAGCCCGCAGCTCAATAGCCTGATTGATCAGGCCGGGGTCGAGCGCGATGCCGGCCAGCGCCTGAACCTGTATCACCAGGCACAGAAAATCTACGACGAGCAGGTCGGCCCGATCATGATGATTTCGCAGATGACCGACACCGTGGTCAGTGCCGCCGACGTCAAGGGTTTCGCCGGTGATGATGCCGAGGCGACGCGGTATCTGGGTGTCTACAAACAACGCTGAACGCTGCCCGGTGCGTCGGCGTACGCGCCGGGTGATCCTGAATTCAATCCGAGAACATGCCCATGATTGCCAACATGTCTTCTACTGATTCGAGCGCCAAGCGGCGGTTGGATCGTACCCCCGGATCCAGCTTCGACGCCTTCTGCAAAAGTGCCCTGAAAGTCTTGCGGCACTTGTTGCGCAACCCGATGACCCTGGCCGGATTGCTGGTCGCTTTGGTGCTGGTGGTGGTGGCGCTGTTTGCGCCGTGGATCGCCACCCATGATCCGGTGGCGCAAAACCTCGCCAATGCCCTGCAGGCGCCGGGCGCTGCCCACTGGTTCGGCACCGATGAATACGGCCGGGATATCTTCAGTCGGCTGGTCTACGGCTCGCGCATCACGCTGTACATCATCAGCCTGGTGACCGTGATCGTCGGCCCGATCGGCCTGTTTATCGGCACTGTCTCCGGCTACTACGGTGGTGTGGTCGACACGGTGTTCATGCGCCTGACCGACATCTTCATTTCCTTCCCCAGCCTGGTGCTGGCGCTGGCGTTTATCGCTGCGCTCGGTCCGGGCCTGGAGCACGCGGTGGTAGCGATTGCGCTGACGTCGTGGCCGCCGATCGCGCGACTGGCACGGGCGGAAACTCTGTCGTTGCGCAAGGCTGACTTCGTCGTGGCGGTGGAGCTGCAAGGGGCTTCGTCCACGCGCATCATCCTGCGGCACATTGTGCCGATGTGCATGTCGTCGGTGATCATCCGCCTGACCATGAACATGGCCGGGATCATCCTCACCGCAGCGGCACTGGGCTTTCTCGGCCTCGGTGCGCAGGCGCCGTCGCCGGAGTGGGGCGCGATGATCTCCACCGGGCGTCGCTACATGCTCGAGTGCTGGTGGCTGGTGGCTGTTCCGGGGGCCGCAATCATGTTGGTCAGCCTGGCTTTCAACCTGTTGGGCGACGGCCTGCGGGACATTCTTGATCCGCGCAGCGAGTAATCGGAGGCTGTATGTCTGCAATCAAATTGAACGTCGAAGGGCTCAATGTGCGCTTCGTCAATGCTCAGAAAGAAACCCACGCCGTGCGCGACGTGTCCTTCACCTTGGGGCGGGAAAAACTTGCCATTGTCGGTGAGTCGGGCTCGGGCAAATCGACGGTCGGGCGCAGCCTGCTGAAACTGCACCCGGCCAGCGCGCGGATCACCGCCAAGGCCATGCAGTTCGGTGAAGTCGATCTGCTGTCAGCCGGCGAAAAGGTCATGCAGAAGATTCGTGGCCAGCGCATTTCGATGATCATGCAGGACCCGAAATACTCGCTGAACCCGGTGGTCAAGGTCGGCGATCAAATTGCCGAGGCGTATCTGGCGCACCACAAGGCCAGCCGCAGCGAGGCCCGCGAGCGGGTGCTGGAAATGCTCGAAAAGGTGCATATCCGTGATCCGCAACGGGTCTACAACCTGTACCCGCATGAGGTCTCCGGTGGTATGGGCCAGCGGATCATGATCGCGATGATGGTCATCACCCGACCACAAGTGATCATTGCCGACGAGCCGACCTCGGCCCTCGATGTCTCGGTGCGCCAGCAAGTGCTCAACGTGCTGGAAGAACTGGTCGAGCAGCAGGAAATGGGCCTGATTTTCGTCAGTCACGACCTCAACCTTGTGCGCAATTACTGCGACCGCGTGTTGGTGATGTACGCCGGCAGGGTGGTCGAATCGCTGGCCGCCTGCGACCTGCAACACGCGCAACATCCCTATACCCGAGGCCTGATGGCGGCGTTGCCGAGCATGGACAACCGTCGCGAACGGTTGCCGGTGTTGCAACGCGATCCACTGTGGCTGACTTGCTGAGGAATCGACCATGTCCATGATCCAAGCACACGCGCTGAACCTGAGTTTCGGTGCCGGTCCGGCCCTCAATCAGGTGCTGCACGACGTCAACCTCAGTGTCGCCGACGGTGAGTCCTTCGGCCTGGTGGGGGAGTCCGGCTCCGGCAAGACCACCGTATTGCGCTGCCTGGCCGGGCAGTACCGGCACTGGACGGGCGAGTTGAGCATTGCCGGCGCGCCGCTGCAGCACAAGATTCCCAAGGAACATTTCCGTCAGGTGCAGATGGTGTTCCAGGACCCTTACGGCTCGCTGCATCCGCGCCACACCGTCGACACGGCGCTGCGTGAGCCGCTGATTATTCACGGCGTGCGCGACAAGGACGACCGGATCAACGAGATCCTGCTCAAGGTCGGTCTGAACGACAGTTACCGTTTTCGCTATCCGCACCAGTTGTCCGGTGGCCAGCGCCAGCGGGTGGCGATTGCCCGTGCGCTGATTCTCGAGCCGCGCGTGCTGCTGCTCGATGAGCCGACCTCGGCGCTGGATGTCTCGGTGCAGGCTGAGATTCTCAATCTGCTGGCGGATTTGCGCCGCCGCGAGAAACTCACCTACCTGATGGTCACTCACGATCTCGGTGTGGTCACGCACCTGTGTGATCGGGTGGCGGTGATGCAGCAGGGCAAGATTGTCGAGCTGCTCGACAGTCAGGCGCTCAGCCAGGATCTGGCAAGCCACGCTTACACGCGGATGCTGGTGCAGGCCAGTCGTGATTTCAGTCAGGAATCGGTGCGCCAGCTCGCTGGTTGAGCCGATCCATCAAGGAGCGCGACATGCCGCATTGTCTTATCGATTGCCCGCAAAGCCTGGCCCAGCGTGTCGGCGAGCAAACCCTGCTCGCTGCCGTGCATGACGCCCTCGATGCCTTCGGCCTGTTCAAGGCCGGGGATATCAAGGTGCGCCTCAATACGTTCACACATTACCGCTGCGGCGCGGGCGCGGACGATTTTGTCCACGTCGTCCTGTCGGTGTTGTCCGGGCGCAGTGCTGAACAGCGCCGGCGTCTGGCTTCGGCGACCGTGGCGGCGCTGCTCGCTTTGCTGCCGGACGTCGAGTCGCTGTCGATGGAGGTTGTGGAAATGCCCCGCGAGACGTTCGTCAACCGCAGCCAATACCTGCAAGAAGCCGGATTGTCGGCCTGAACAAGGAGTGCTCATGCCTTATCGAAATGTTGTTCCGATGCGGCGCAAACAGCCTTTGGCTTTGTCGCTGGCGGCCACGTTGACGCTGGTTTGCAGTGTGCCGTCGTGGGCGCTAGAGGCGCCGGTAAAACTGCAGGTGCCGACCCTGGCCTACGATGATCAGCAGATCATCCTGGTCTGGGAAAAGCCCGCCAATCACGCCGATATCAGCGACTACCGGGTCTACGCCAACGGTGTGTTCCTGGGCGGCAGCAACGCCAACAATGACCGCGTCTCGCCGGCCAAACCTTACATCGACCGCTTCTACGAACAGGATGTCGCCGGTTTTCATCATCGCATCGGCATTCACAGTTACACCGCGCAAGGCTTGAAACCGGATACGGCCTATCGGTTCACCGTGCGTTCGGTGGGCACCGATGGCACAGAGTCGGCCGACAGCCCGCCCGTTGTACAACGGACGAGCAAGGTTGCCGCCGTGTTTGATGTCAGGAAGTACGGCGCCAAGGGTGACGGCAAAAGCCTCGACACCCTGGCGATTCAGAACGCCATCGACGCCTGCACCCCCGGCTGCAAAGTATGGTTGCCCAAGGGCACCTATAAAAGCGGGGCGCTTTACCTGAAGAGCAACATCACCGTGGAAATCGCCGAGGGCGCAACGCTGTTGGGTTCCGAGCGGGCGGAAGACTATCCGCTGGCCGGCTATATCCAGTATCCGTATTCGAGCACCGTGCGCCCGGCGTCGTTGATCAACGCCTTGCCGCGCGATCCGCGTCAGCATCAGTCGTTCGAAAACATCCGCATCGTCGGCAAAGGCACGATTGACGGTAACGGCTGGAAGCGCCGCGCCGATGTCGTCGACGAACGCGGTCAGCCATTGCCGTTCTACCTGCCCAGCGACAACACCCGCTACCAGCAGGACGGCATTCTGGCCAAGGCGCAAGTCGAACAAGCGGTGGCGCGCGGCATGAACGTCAAGGATGCCTACGGGCAGATGCGCTCGTCGCTGATCACCCTGCGCAACGTGAAAAATGTGTTCTACGGCGGTTTCACCGTGGTGAACCCGGCCTTCCACGGGATCATGAACCTGGAAACCGAAAACGTGGTGCTGGCCAATACCACGCATAAAACCTACGACGCCAATAACGGCGACGGCATCGAATTCGCCAACAGCAAGGGCGCGATGGTCTTCAACAACTTCTTTGATACCGGCGATGACTGCGTCAATTTTGCTGCGGGCACCGGGGCGGATGCCGTGCAGCAAAAGCCGCAGGAAGACGCCTGGATCTTCAATAACTACTTCCGCAAGGGCCACGGCATGGTGGTTGCCGGCAGCCATACCGGCGCGTGGATTCAAAACATCCTCGCCGAAGACAACGTTTCCGATGGCACCGATGCCGGCCTGCGCATGAAGAGCACCAACTTCATGGGCGGCGGGGCGCGTAACGTAATCTTCCGCGACTCGGCGATCCGCAATACGCTCAAGCAGGCGTTCATTTTTACCCTCGACTATAACGATCCGAACGCCAAGCTGGATTACCAGCGCTCAACCATTCCCGGGCAATTTCGCGATATCCGCGTCGCCGACGTGAGCGTGGAAAATGCTCAAGGCAAGGCGATCGAGGTCAAGGGCGACAGTCAGCATGACGCCTGGCATCAAGGGTTGGTGTTCGAGCGCGTACGCTTCAGTGGCTCGGCCAAGGCGCAGATTGACGGGTTGAAGGATTCGCTGTTCGACCATGTGTCGTTCAGCGGGCACGGCGCTGCCAACCCGTGGCAAATCACCGGCAGTGTCGGGCTGACGTTCAAGGATGTGCAGCCACCACCTCCGTAGAACCCTGATCAAGGTTTCGGCGATTTACCGAGATCTTCCGAGTCGCTTGAAGTGGCTGCATCTTTTGCCGTTTCATGCGACTCGGCGCCGGAGTTCGAGCCCGACGCCTCTTCACCTTTCTTGTCCGCCTTGTCTGCGTTGGATTGAGCTTTGCCGGCCTGATTCACGCCGGGAAGCGCGGTCGGTGGCGCGGCAGACTCGTCAGCGGTCTTCGCGGCTGCCGAGGCGAAAAGCGGGCAGGCTGCGAGCAGGCCGGCCAGGGTGATCGCTGCAATTTTGCTGTTCATGATGGTCGTCTTCCGGTCGAAGCGGATGGTGATTCATTGGAAGCGCCCGGCAAGCAAAGGTGCCCGCTGCTGGACGGGCGGTCTGTCGCTAAAACTCGCCTCACTTGGGTTCGATAATCTGGCCCCACTCGAGCCCGAATCGGCCGAGGTATTTCCTCAGTCGATCGGCATCGTTGGGTTGAGCCTTGGCCTGGCGCGATATTCCGAACAGCCGGCGGCCGGCATCGGACAAGCTGTCTGCCTGCCGGCATACCTCGATCACTGCCTTCAATTGCAAGCGGTCAAACAGATCCATGGTTTCGGCGTCCCCCGGCAACTCTGCTGAAATCGCCTGCGGTTGCGCCAAGCCCCAGGCATAACGCAGCCGGTCGATCTCTTCCTGCACCTGCGCCTCATCAATCCGTCCGCTGTCGGCGAGGGTCGCCATGCGCGTAATCGACGCCGACAATTCGCGGAAGTTGCCCAACCACGCCGCCTCGCGAGAGCTGGCGAACGCCAGATAACTGCGCCGGGCTTCGAGGTTGAAGCGCACCAGTTGCCCGTGTTCGCGGGCGTGGCGTTCCAGCTCGAAATCAATGTTCGGTTCGATATCCTCGCGGCGGCCGGCGAGGCCGGGCAGGTCGAACGTCCACAGGTTGATGCGCGCGTACAAATCTTCGCGAAACATACCATCAGCGACTCGGCTGCGCAGGTCGCGGTGGGTGCCGGCGATGATCAGGAAATCGCTTTCGACTTCCTTGTCCGAGCCCAGCGGAAAGAAGCGTTTTTCTTCAATCGCCTTGAGCAGCATCGCCTGTTCGTCTGCGCCCAACTCGCCGATCTCATCGAGAAACAGCATGCCGCCATCGGCAGCGCGCAACAGGCCATCGCGAGCGTTCTGTGCGCCGGTGAAGGCGCCTTTGACATGACCGAACAACGCCGACATCGCGCCATCGCCACGCAAGGTGGCGCAGTTGACCTCGACAAAACGCCCCTGCATCTGATGGCGGCTGCGTTTGAGTTCGTAGATGCGTCGGGCGAGGAAGGATTTGCCGGCGCCGGTCGGGCCGATCAGCAGCATCGGCGCCTTCGAGCGCACGGCCACGCGCTCGATCTGTTCGATCGAACGGTTGAAGGCGGCGTTGCGTGTGGCGATGCCGGACTTCAAGAACTCCAGGCCTTCGAGGCGCTTGTTGGCGAAGCGCGAAGCGATGCGATCGTAGCGCGACAGGTCGAGATCAATCAGGGCATGCGTGCCGATGGCGTGATCGCTTTCGCTGTTGCGTTTGGCCGGGGAGGTCTGGATCAGCCGCGCGGGCAAGTAGCGCGCCTCGGTCAGCAGGAACCAGCAAATCTGCGCGACGTGGGTGCCGGTGGTGATGTGGACGAGGTAATCCTCGCGCTCGGTGTCGAAATCGTAGGCGGTGGTGAAGTCGTGCAGTGCGCCGTAGACCTCTTCGAAATCCCACGGGTTGCGCAGTGACATCGGGTGCAGGCGCACTTCGGTCTCTGGCGAAACCTGCTGGATGTCGACGCGCACCCGCTCGGCGAGGCTGACGTCGCGGGCGTCGATGCCGTGAATCAACTCGAGCCGGTTGATCAGCACGTCTTGCTGTTGGCAAAGGCCAACGCTGGGACGCCAATGGCTCCAGCGATTGGCACCCTTGCCGACGCGATCAAGGGTGGCACCGATAAATCCGATGGCGACGGTTTGCTTGCTTGGCATGTTTATCTCAAAAGATAAAAGACGATATCTAATGATAAATATTCGGTGATGGGTTTGTCGTCAGTTGATTCGATGAAACACGACATAAAAAATAAAAACGTTGCAAATCAATAAGATATAAATATTTTTTCGTTGGAAAGCAAAAGCTGGCACAGCCGCTGCAATGTCTATCGCAACGAACAGGACAACACAGCGAGATGCCAAGATGGCCAACTCAACGCTCTTCAACACGCAATCGAATCACCTGCCGGCCTGCGACACCTTGAATGCTTCCGGTGCCAGCGCTTATGCCTACAGCCCGAAGCACCAACTGGCGCAATTGGCTGTGACCGGTTGCCTGAACCAGACCTTTTACGCCTCCGCAGAAAGTCAGCTGGATCAAGTGTTGAAGCTGGTGGCCGAACTGGACAGTCGCTTCGTGGCGAAAGCCGCGATCTACGCTCGCAAGAAAGGGCACATGAAAGACATGCCGGCATTGTTGCTGGCGGCATTGACCGCGCAGCGTTCAAGTCTGGTGCCAGAGGTTTTCGAGCAAGTGATCGACAGCGGCAAGATGTTGCGCAACTTTGTGCAGATCCTCCGTAGCGGTGCCACCGGGCGTAAATCCCTTGGCTCGCAACCCAAGCGTCTGGTGCAGAACTGGCTGAACAGCGCGACCGAGCGGCAACTACTGCAAGCGTCGATTGGCAATCAACCGTCGTTGGCGGACGTGGTGAAGATGGTTCACCCCAAACCTGCCGAAGCGTGGCGCGAAGCGTTTTTCGCCTGGTTGATCGGTAAACCGGTGGAGGCAAAAGCCTTGCCGGAGCTGACCCGCGATTTGCTGGCGTTTCGCAGCGGCGCGAGTGATGAGGTGCCGGCGGTGCCGTTTCAGTTGCTCGGCAACGAAACACTGAGCAAGGAACAATGGGCCAATCAAGCCCGCAACATGGGCTGGCAGGGACTGCGCATCAACCTCAACACCCTGGCGCGGCACGGCGCGTTTGAAGTGCCGGGGTGCATCGACTATGTCGCGGCGCGATTGGCCGATCCACAGGAAGTGGCGAAGGCGCGGGTGTATCCGTACCAGTTGTTGTCGGCTTATCGGATGATGGGCGAAAACACCCCGGCAGCGATCCGCGACGCCTTGCAGGAGGCCCTGGAGTTGTCGCTGACCAACGTGCCCAAGCTTGAGGGCGCGGTGGTGGTTTGCCCGGATGTGTCGGGTTCGATGGGCAGCCCGGTGACCGGTTATCGCCCTGGTGCGACCTCGCAGGTGCGCTGCATCGACGTGGCGGCGCTGGTCGCCGCAGCGGTCTTGCGCAAACAGCCGGCTGCGCGGGTCATGCCGTTCGAGGTCGATGTGGTGGATATCCAGCTCAACCCGCGTGACAGTGTGATCAGCAACGCCGAGAAGCTCGCCGGCATTTTTGGCGGCGGCACCAACTGCTCGGCACCGCTGAAGAGGTTGGCGGACAGCAAGGCCAGGGTCGATACGTTGATCATGGTCTCGGACAACGAATCGTGGATCGATGCGCAGCGTCGCGGTGCCAGCGAGACGATGCGTCAATGGGAGCGGATCAAGAAGCTCAACCCACAGGCACGGCTGGTGTGCATCGACATCCAGCCAGGCCATGCAACACAAGCGGCAGATCGTGATGACATCTTGAATGTCGGCGGTTTCAGCGATGCGGTGTTCGACGTGATCGAGCAGTTCACCGGCGGCCAATACAGTGCGCAGCACTGGGTCGAGGCGATCGAAAGCGCGTCATGAATTGATTGATCACCGGCGCTGAATGCCGATGGGACTACATCCAAAACGTCTCATCAAGCCCTTGTCAGCGCCAGTGACGGCACGAATGCCTGATGGCTGTACATCCAAGGCCGGTTAAGTCCGGAGCGCGGCAACGCGCAACAGTCATCAACTTTTGTCGTGCCACCTTTTTTGCGGTTATTGGCAGCGAATGCGACAGGCACTACATCGGAAAGCGGGTTCGACTCCCGCCCCGGCAACGGGGGCTCAACTGGCAGAGCCACAGTGCCTGTGTTTTTGTCGCTGCGACTTACAGAACAACGCCGAATCATCGGCCAATGAATAAAGAATGAAGACATGAAAGAACACACTTACCAACTGCTCGAAGTCGCCAACGGCAAACCGATCAAACTCTGGACCGAAGGCGTCCCGGTGGAAAAAGAGGCCCGCGAGCAGTTGATGAACACCGCGAAAATGCCGTTCATCTTCAAACATCTGGCGGTCATGCCGGACGTACACCTGGGCAAGGGCTCGACCATCGGCAGCGTGATCCCGACCGTCGGCGCGATCATTCCGGCAGCGGTCGGCGTCGACATCGGCTGCGGCATGATCGCCGCGCGTACGTCGCTGACGGCCGCTGATTTGCCGGACAACCTGCTCGGTCTGCGCAGCGCCATCGAGCAAGCCGTGCCGCATGGCCGCAGTTCAAACCGTTCGCGACGCGACAAGGGCGCCTGGGATGAAATCCCGCAGCAAGCCGATCAGGCCTGGGCGGGACTGCAACCACGGTTCAAATTGATTACCGACAAGTACCCGAGACTGGCCAACACCAACAACCGTGGGCACCTCGGTACGCTCGGCAGCGGCAACCACTTCATTGAAGTGTGCCTGGATGAAGCCAACCGGGTCTGGTTCATGTTGCACAGTGGCTCGCGCGGTGTCGGCAACGCCATCGGCAACCTGTTCATCCAGATGGCTCAGGCGGATATGCGTCAGCACATCGCCAACCTGCCGGACCGTGACCTGGCCTACTTCGAAGAAGGCAGCCAGCACTTTGATGATTATGTCGAAGCAGTGGGGTGGGCGCAGGACTTCGCCAGGCAAAACCGTGAGCTGATGATGCGCGCGGTGATTCAGGCGACACGGCAGATTATTCGCAAGCCGTTCGAAGTGGCGCTGGAAGCGGTCAACTGCCACCACAACTACGTGCAGAAAGAGCGGCATTTTGGTGAAGAGGTGCTGGTCACCCGCAAAGGCGCGGTGTCGGCGAAGAAGGGCGAGTTGGGGATTATTCCGGGCTCGATGGGCGCCAAGAGTTTCATCGTTCGCGGTCTGGGCAACGAAGAGTCGTTCAGCTCCTGCAGCCACGGCGCTGGCCGCACCATGAGCCGCACCAAGGCGAAGAACACCTTCACCGTCGAAGATCAGATTCGCGCCACTGCCCACGTCGAGTGCCGCAAGGACGAAGCGGTGATCGACGAAATTCCGATGGCCTACAAGGACATCGACAAAGTCATGCACGCCCAGCGTGAGCTGGTGGAAGTGCTGCACACCTTGCGTCAGGTGGTGTGCGTCAAAGGATAAAAGGAAAGCAGGTCATGGAACTGAAAGAGCGTCATCCGCTGTGCGACACGATGCGTGCGCGGGTAATGGAAGAGCTGGCGCGCCTTGAGCGTGAACGCAATGTCACCGTTTTGTATGCCTGTGAGTCCGGCAGCCGGGCCTGGGGTTTTGCCTCGACCGACAGTGATTACGACGTGCGGTTTGTTTATGTGGAGAAGCCCGAGTGGTTCGTCCAGGTCGATACGCCACGTGACGTGATCGAACGTCCGCTGGACGATGAGCTCGACGTCAGTGGCTGGGAACTGCGCAAGACCCTTGGGTTGTTGCGCAAGTCCAATCCGACGTTGCTCGAGTGGCTCGATTCGCCACTGGTTTATCGCAGCGAAACCGCTCAAGTGGCACAGCTGCGCGAACTCGCTGAAGCGTTCTACAGCCCGCCAGCGGCGCGCAATCACTATCTGTCGATGGCGAAGAAGAACTTCCGCGGTTATCTGCAAGGGGAAACCGTACGGTTCAAGAAGTACTTCTACGTGCTACGACCACTGCTGGCGGTGCGCTGGATCGACCAGGGCCGCGGCCGGCCACCGATGACCTTCGCCGACCTGCTGACCACCGTCGACGACCGCGCGCTGCTCGCTGAAGTCGACGAACTGCTGGCCCTCAAACGCAATGCCGACGAAAGCGCCTACGGGCCGCGTCGTCCGGCGTTGCACGGGTTCATCGCCGCCGAGCTTGAGCGCGAAGTGCCCACATTACTCAGAACGTCGGAAGACTCGCGACGCCTGGATCAGTACCTCAGGGAAACCGTCGGTTTGTACGCGTAAGGAATGCAATGAAACAGGAAGTGATAGAACTGGACGGTGCCATCGGTGGCGGCCAGGTGTTGCGCAGTGCCTTGAGCCTGTCGATGCTGACAGGCCGGGCGTTTCGCATTAAACAGATCCGCGCCAAACGCAGCCGTCCGGGACTGTTGAGGCAACATTTGACGGCGGTCATGGCGGCGGCCGAGGTTTGCGGCGCAACGGTTGCCGGTGCGCAGTTGGGCTCGCAAACGTTGAGTTTTGAACCCGGCGCGATTCGCTCGGGCGATTACCAGTTCGCCATCGGCACGGCCGGCAGTTGCACGCTGGTGTTGCAGACCTTGTTGCCGGCCCTGTTGCAGGCAGCGCAGGCGAGTCGGGTGCGCATCTCGGGTGGTACGCACAACCCGCTGGCGCCGCCGACCGATTTCCTCGCGCGCAGTTGGCTGCCGCTGTTGCGGCGTATGGGCGCCAACGTCGAGCTGGACTTGTTGCGACATGGATTCGTCCCGGCAGGCGGTGGCGAGATTGAGGTGAGCGTGCAGCCGTCAAACCTGACGCGGCTGGATCTGTGTGAACGCGGCGAGGCCATCTCGCAACAGGCATCGGCGCTCACCGCCGGGCTGGCGCCGACGGTGGCCGAACGTGAGCTGAGCCAGGTTGCCAAGCGCTTGAGTCTGCCGCCTGCGGCGCTGCAACATGTCACGCTCGATCCGGCGCGGGGCCCGGGCAATGTGTTGTTGCTGGAGTACGCATTCGAGCACGTCACCGAAGTGTTCAGCGCGTTTGGCCAAGTGTCGCTACGGGCTGAAAAGGTAGCTGATGCCGCGATCAATCAGGCCGCCGACTGGTTGCGCAGTGGTGCTGCGGTGGCCGAGCATTTGGCCGATCAGTTGCTGTTGCCAATGGCGCTGGCCGGTGGTGGCTCGTTCACCACGCCACGCATGACCGAGCATCTGCACAGCAATATCGCGGTGATCGAGTTGTTTTTGCCGGTTCGCATCGATTGTCGGGAGGAGGGCGCTGATCGATTGCGCATTGAGGTCATCGCCAACTGATTGTCAGGCCAGGGGCGGTGGGATTTCATCAGGAAATCCCGCCGCCCTTTTTTACGTCCGCAAAAAACTCGCAAAAGGCGGCAAATTGCTGGCCCCCGGATTTTTGCTTCCCCGGCAAAATCGCCTTTTTTCAAAAGGTTAGGTTGGCTCTATGCGGACGATTGTCATCACCGTCGCAACGCTTTCCCTGGCTGTCCTCGTCACTGGGGTGCAGGCGAAAGAGTTGAGTAAAAGCCATCGCTTTGCCTGCACCTGGGGCTCGGACATTGCTGCCGGTGCCCAGCAATCGAAGCTGTCGGGCGTCTCGCTGTATGGCGCACGCAAACAATTACAGGTGCGTCGCTTCCAGCAGCCGTGGATGCGCATGACCGCGATGGGGATTATCGAGCAAACCTATAACAGCACGTCGAAGCTCAAACCGGCGGCGGTCAAACAGACCTATTACGAACAATGCGTGCGTCACGAGTTGGCCCAGCGTTAATACAAAAAGCCCAACCTGAACAGGTTGGGCTTTTTCATGGCTGACGAAAATCTCAGCGTTACTTCTCACTCTCGCAATTGACCATCCACGACACACCAAAGCGATCCACCAACATGCCGAAGCGCGCAGCCCAGAACGTCGCCTCCAGCGGCATGTCGACGCGGCCGTCCTTGGCCAAGGCGTTAAACACTCGCTCGGCTTCAGCGATGCTGTCGACGTTCAGCGAAATCGAGCAGCCACTCATGCCCTGGGTCGGGCGGTCGGGCGTGGTGTCCGAGGCCATCATCCTCTGATCGCCAACCTTCAGGCAGGTATGGATGATCAGACCATGATGTTCTTTGGGCACATGCTCGGCCGCAGGTGTTTCGCCGAACGTCATCATCGCCTCAAGCGTTCCTTGCAGGGCTTGCGCATAAAAGGTGAAGGCTTCGCGGCAGTCACCATTGAAGATCAGGTACGGGTTGATTTTCATCTCTCTGCTCCCGGCAGTCAGGCGCGGAGCGTGGCGAGGGTTCACCGGGTTCCGCGATGGCGGTTAAAACATAGCAGAGCGTTGGACGCCGGGACGGGCAGAGTCTTCCAGACGTTTTTCTTATGAGAAGTGCTGGGCTTAGCACTGCACTGAGCTGCCTAATCGACGATGACGCGATCGTTGCCCAGGCAAATTGACAATTGGTGGCCTTGTTTATCGAATGCGCAACTCGGCAGCGGCTTTTGCAGGGCGTTGTTTATCGGAAACCCGACAAACAACAGGGCGATCAGCAGTGCCACGACGATCTGGCCGATGAGGAGAGGGCGGGACGGTAGAGCGGTGTTCTTGAAGCGCGGGCGCAGGAACAGCCCCAAGGCCACAAAGGCGGCACCGGTCAACATGGCTCGGCCGATTTCGTCTGGACTGACGCTATAGATCAACTGATCCGCATTGTCTGGATAGTTGAGGTAGCAAAAGGAGCCAATGCCCAAGGTAGAAACGCCTGCGCCGACGCAGGCAAAAATCGATCCCGGCGTGCGCAAGATCAAGGTCAACAACATTCCCGTCACGGCCATGAGCCAGCCACCGTTGAGCACTAGTCCGTTCATACCGCCCATCAAGGTGCCGCCGACGTCGGTCGGTTTCAATAGCTTCCAGTCAGTGAAAACGATGTGCGCCAGCAGTGACAGCGCGGCAAGCCAGCAGATCAGGTAGTAAATCCATAGAGCTTTGGGGCGGGTTAACACACGCAGTCCTTTTCGTGGTGTCGGGGAGGGCGCCAGTATGCCGAGGAACCTTTGCGGTGTGAAATTCAGTGGTGGCGCTGGAGTACCATGAGCCACTGTCATCATCTGCAGAGCTTATTACCGCATGCCTGATCTATCGCGTATCACCTCTTTGTTTGATCAGGCGCAGCGAGCCATGCGACTGGTCTGGGAAACGTCGCGTGGCTTGTTTCTGGGGCTGGTGCTGGCAACGCTGGTGGCCGGCTTGCTGCCAGCACTGGCGGCATGGCTGGGCCAGCGGATTGTCGATGCCGTGGTGGCGGCGATGCAGTTGCACGCACAACAAGGCAATGCGCCGCTGTGGCCGGTGTTGCGTTATGTATTGCTGGAAGCTGGGGTGTTGGCGCTGTTGTCCGGCACGCAACGAGCACTCTCGGTGCAGCAGTCGCTGCTGCGGGTGCAACTGGGGCAGAAGGTCAATACGCTGATCCTGGAAAAAGCGCAGACCCTGTCACTGGTGCAGTTCGAAAACTCCGAGTTCTACGACAAACTGGTGCGCGTGCGTCGCGAGGCATCGACCCGGCCACTGGCGCTGGTCATGAAGTCGTTGGGCTTGATTCAGAACCTGATCATGCTGATAAGTTTTGGTGTGCTGCTGGTGCACTTTTCCCCTTGGGCGCTGGTGCTGCTGGTGGTGGGGGCGTTGCCGGTGTTCTTTGCCGAGGCGCATTTTTCCGGTGATGCCTTCCGCCTGTTCACCCGCCGCGCGCCGGAGAGTCGCCAGCAGAGCTACATCGAAACTTTACTGTCCCACGAAGCCTATATCAAAGAAGTCAAGCTGTTCGGCTTTGCCCCACTGTTGCTGCAACGCTATCGCGACACGTTCGCCAGGCTGTATGCCGAAGACCGACGCCTGACATTGCGGCGCGACGGCTGGGGTTTCGGCCTCGGCCTGCTCGGTACTGCGGCGTTCTACGTGGCCTATGCGTGGGTGGTGATCGATGCCGTGCATGGCCAGATCAGTCTCGGTCAGATGACCATGTACCTGGTGCTGTTCAAGCAAGGTCAAAGTGCGGTGAGCAGCAGCCTGAGTGCGATCAGCGGCCTGTACGAAGACGGCCTCTACCTGACCAGTCTTTATGAATACCTGGCCGAACCGGTGCAGGCGGATACCGGCCACCTGACCGTCGGAGCCTGCCCGGGCGATGGTCTGCGTTTCGAAAACGTCGGTTTCCGTTATCCCGGTGCCAGTCGGCCAGCCCTGGAAAACATCGACCTGCAATTGGTGCCAGGCAAGAGCATGGCGTTGGTCGGGGAGAACGGTTCCGGCAAGACCACACTGATCAAATTACTGACGCGGCTCTACCGCCCTGATCAGGGGCGCATTCTGCTCGACGGCAGCGATTTGCAGGATTGGCAGGAGACTGCGTTACGTCGGCGCATTGGCGTGATTTTTCAGGATTACATCCGCTACCAGTTCAGCGTCGGCGAAAACATCGGCGTCGGCGATACCCTGGCGTTCAACGACCCGCAGCGTTGGCAGGAGGCCGCTGCCCAAGGCATGGCGGCACCCTTCATCGAAGGGCTCGACAAGGGTTATGCGACGCAGTTGGGACGCTGGTTTGCCGGTGGCCAGGAATTGTCCGGTGGGCAGTGGCAGAAGATTGCCTTGTCCCGCGCGTACATGCGCCGTGATGCCGACATTCTGATCCTCGATGAGCCAACCTCGGCGCTCGACCCGGCGGCGGAAGCGGCGGTGTTCGAGCATTTCAGCCAGCACAGCGAAGGACGCATGACGTTGCTGATCTCCCACCGTTTTTCCAGCGTGCGCAATGCCGACCACATCATCGTGCTGCAACAGGGGCGGATTCTCGAGCAGGGTGGCCACGAGCAACTGATCGCCGCTGCCGGGCACTACGCGCAACTGTTCGACTTGCAGGCGCGCGGCTACCGTTAAGTGTCCCGGCCGCTGCGCACGCTCGCCGGCCCGGCGACACGGGGCGCGGATTTGCTCTGCATCAGGCTGTCGATGGCCTTGCGGTAATTCTGCCCGCCGAGCGCCATGCTGTTGTTGTGGGTACCGCCCGGCACCAGTAGCAGACGCTTGGGTTGCTGCGCGGCATTGAACAGTTGTTCGCTGAAGCGTGATGGCACGAATGCGTCAGCCAGACCATGCACCACCAGCAGCGGCATGTGAATGTCGGCAATCTTGTCGATCGAATTGAATTTCTGCGACATCAGCCAGTTCACCGGCAGCGAGGTGTGGGCCACGGAGGCGGCGACATCCGCCAGCGTGGTGAAGGTCGACTCGATGACTAATCCACGCACCGGCAGCGGGGTGTGATTGCGCGCCGCGTTCTGACCCAGTTCAGCCGCCAGGTCGACCGCCACGGCACCGCCGAGGGAGTGGCCGTAGATCAGGCGTTTGTTTGGGTCCGGTTGCAGCAGTTTGAAACGTTCCCACGCCACCCGCGCATCTTCGTAAACACTGCTTTCCGACGGCAGATCGCCGCGACTCTGACCGAAGCCCCGGTAGTCGATGGCCAAGACCGAGTAGCCTGCCGCGCGCAATTGTTCGATGCGAAACAGTTGCCCGGTGAGGTTCCAGCGCACGCCGTGCAAATAAAGAATGGCCGGAGCATTGGCCTTTTCTGCCGGCCACCACCAGGCATGAATGTTTTGCCCGGCCTTGAAGCTTTTCGGCCGCAGGTCCAGTTCCTGCACGCTGCCGGGCAGGCCGTGATACCAGCCCGCCGTGCCCGGCTCGATGCGAAACAGCAGCTTGCGTTCGGCGTGTTCCAGCACCGCACAACTCGTCGGCACGCCAATAATCAGCGCGGCCATGCAGGCGAACGCCAAACGGCGGCGACGCAGACGAGTCATGAAAGACAGGAACATTAAACGTTTCACCCATGCGCAGACAAAGAACGCTTTTTACCAGATGCCTTGGTCGGCGCGGGACATTTTCGACCACCGCCCGCAGCGGACAGTTACAAAATGCTGCAACGGCTCAAGCCACCTGCAGGACAATTTTGCCGATATGGTCGCCGGCCTCCATGTGCGCATGGGCCTGAGCGGCCTCGGCGAGCGGGTAGACCTTGTCGATGATCGGCAGACAACGCCCGGCAGACAGCGCTGGCCATACGTGCTCGCGCAGTTGCCTGGCGATCGCGGCTTTTTCGGCAGCACTGCGGGCGCGCAGGAGCGATCCGGTGATGACCGCGCGTTTGGCCATCATCGCCAACAGATCAAAGTCGTTGGCCCGTGCGCCGCCGAGAAAGCCGAGCATGACCAGGCGGCCATCCATCGCCAGGGCGCTGACGTTATCGTTTAGGTACGAACCGCCCATGATGTCGAGAATCACATTGACGCCCTGCCCAGCGGTTTTCTCGGCAATGACTTTGGCAAACTCGGCCTCGCGATAATTGATCGGCTGGCCGCCGAGCTTGCTGATCGCTGCGCATTTCTCAGGGCTGCCGGCGGTGGCGAACGCTTCTATGCCGAATTCGCGGCAGAGCATCAGCGCGGTGGTGCCGATGCCGCTGGTGCCGCCGTGAATCAATGCGCGTTGCCCGCGACTGGCGCCGCCAAGGCCGAACAGGTTGGCCCAAACGGTAAAAAATGTTTCCGGGATCGCGGCCGCTCGGACCCAGTCCAGCCCGTCGGGTATCGGTAAGGTCTGGCCTGCCGGCACTGCGCAGTACTCGCTGTAACCACTGCCGTTGGTCAGCGCGCAGACTTTGTCGCCCACGGCAAACTCGCTGACACCGGTGCCCAGCGCGACCACTTCACCGGCCACTTCCAGACCGGGGATCGGGTCCATTCCGGGCTTCATCGGATACTTGCCGGCGCGCTGCAAGGCATCCGGCCGGTTGACGCCAGCGGCATGCACGCGGATCAGCACTTCGCCAGCGGCAGGCGTCGGCAACTGCACGCGCTTGGGCTGGAGGACATCCGGGCCGCCGGGTGCGGTGATTTCGATTCGGGTCATTTCGTTGGGTAGGGACATTTCGGTTCCTCCTGGTCAAGGTGTGTGTAGATGGGAGTCGTGCTTCGCTCGATAAATTCAGGTCGATCCGGTTAACCCTGTGGCAGTGAGCTTGTTCGCGTGGGCGCCATGGTGCTCAGTGATGTGTTTTCAGACGGATTGCTATCGCGAGCAGGCTCACTCCTACAGTGGCTTGCGTGTTTCCATGCATTTGCGGCCTGCTCCAACATCAGCGCCACGACGATTGCGCCAGCGGCAATCAGGAACAGCAAGGCGTGATGGCCGCCCGAGGCATTGAACAGCGCCGAATAAGCAAACCCGGCCAGCGCCTGAAAGGAGGCAAACGACACCGTGGCGCGGCTCCAGGCAATTTGTTGGCGATGATGCTCCGGGACCAGTTCATGCACGCGAGCCAGGGCCAGGGGGACGATGCCGGGCGGAAAAGAGCCGAGTATCACCGCAAGCAGCGCCAGCGCCAGGAACGAATGGGCCACCGCCAGCAAACCAAGGGCGAGCGCCTGCACCACCAGCACCAGGCGAATGCTCCAGAGCGCGCCAAAGCGATCCGCCAGAAAGCCATAACTCACCGGCCCGACAATTGCCCCCAAGCCATACATCACCCACACCAGCGCACCGACATGCGCGCCGGCGCCGAGCCCACGGGCGACGTAATCGACCAGAAAGACCATGGCTGGCACCAGGCCCGCCGCCATGAATGCGTATTGGGCAAACAACAAATAAACGCCGGCCGGTGTCGGCTGAGCCACCGCGCTGTGTGGCGCGGCAACCGGATGTGGCAAATCAGTCGGCCAGCCGAACCAACTCAGCGCCGTCAGCCCCAGCGACAAAGCGCCGAGCCCCAGCCAAGTGGCTTGCAACCCCAGGCTCAACAGCGGCGGGACAATTGTCCCGGAGCCGGCGATGCCCAGGCCAATGCCGAGAAAAATCGCTCCACTGGCCAGCCCCCGACGCGCCGCCGGTACATGCGGCAGCACGGTGGCGGCGACCAGCACCATGATCGCGCCACCGGCGACCCCCGACAGCAGGCGCCAGCCGAAAAACCAGCTCAGCGACAGCGGATACGCACAGGCAAAAAACGCTGCCGTCACCGCCAGCATCATCAGGCGCAGCGACGTTTTATTGCCCAGATGCCGCGCCAGCGGTCGGCCGAGCAGGGCGCCGATCAGATAGCCGACCAGATTGGCGGCGCCGAGGTAGACCACGTCACTGGCGGCAAACCACTGCGCCTGAATCAGCGAAGGAATCAACGGTGTGTAGGCAAAACGCGCCAGACCGATGCTGACCAGGCTGGCGCAGAGCCCGGCGAAGATCGGCAGCCAGACGCCGGTCGAGGATGAGGTACGCATAATGGCGATTCCGAGGAAGGTTTATGGCGCCCAGCTTATCGGCTATCGTTGCGGCGATAATGCAGCGAATTGGCGGCACACTGATGCAGATTTGCATCATCAGGAGTTTCTATGAATTGGGATGATGCGCGGGTATTTCTCGCCGTTTGTCGCGAGTCCACATTGCGCGGCGCGGCGCGCGTTCTGGGGGTAGATCAGGCCACCGTCGGCCGGCGTGTCACCGCGCTGGAAAAATCCCTTGGCGCGACCTTGTTCTTGCGCACTTCCGACGGCTACGCACTGACGGCGGTCGGCGAAGCGGCACTGAAAAGTGTGGAAAAAATGGAGCATTCAGCGCTGGAACTGGAGCGACAGATTCAGGGCCTCGATGATCGTCTGACCGGCAACGTGCGGGTCAGCACCACCGATTCGCTCGCCATCGACTTTCTGATCCCGGCCATCGCCAGGCTGCACGAGAAACACCCGGATGTGCGCGTGCAACTGGACGCGTCGACGCAGATTCTCAGCCTGGCCAAACGCGAAGCGGACATCGCCGTGCGCAACACCCGGCCGGACAATCCGGATTTGATCGCGCGACGGATCGCTCGTTGGCCGGTGGGGTTGTTCGCGTCCCAGGCTTATGTCGACGCCAAGGGTGTTCCGCAGCCGGGTTCAGCGTTCGAGGGCCATGATCTGGTGGTCTATCAACCGTACTTGCAGGGCAACAAAGACCTGACCCTTGTCTCTGAACCGCTGAATCGCGGGCGCATTGTCGCCGGGCTCGGCTCCAGCCTGTTGGTGCGCCGCTCTATTGCGGCAGGCCTGGGTGTAGGAGAAATTCCCGTGTACATGGGCGAGCGCGATGGTTTGGTCAGGCTCTGGCCAGAGCGGACGCGGCCATTGCCCTACGAGGTCTGGCTGGTGACTCACGCGGATCTGCGCCATACCGCGCGGGTGAGGGCGGTGATCGAGCAGATTGTAGAGGCGTTTGCGGCGCAGAACGAATAGTGGCGGGGCTGTTCTGGCAAGGCTACATCGCCTGACGAAACAGCCTACAGCAGAGGCAGAATCGGCCGGCTTGTCAGGTTTTTGGATGGGTTCTATTGTTTCGACAGCTCGGTAAGAGACGCAGGTCTCGTACTGATGTGATGTAACAGGGACGGTATCGGTAGACCCAGGAAGGTGTCGAATTGAAAACCATGCAAATCAGTCAATCTCCAGTCAGTGACGTAACGAGCAAAGGTCGGAACCCCCAAGCCATGAACGCTATCAGTCGTGAAGAATTCAATGCCAGGATCGAGACCATTGAAACAAGGATGGATGCTCGGCTGGACGCTGTGTCGGCAAAAATCGACGGGTTTCTCTCGGTTCAGGCAGGGCGCGACAAGACCCAAGCCGAACGCGAAAACACTCAAGTCGAACGAGAAAAAACTCAAACCGAACGAGACAAGCGCTACGACCTGATCGCTCAGGAGATGCACGAACTTGCCCGAGGAGCGCAGGAGGCTGCCCGGCAAGGCGCTACGGTAAAGGCCAATGTCTGGGCTGCAACGGCCGTCCAGTTACTGGGCATAGTCGCCATTGTCGTCGGCTCTTATTACGCCAACCAGGCCAACATGTATGTAGCGATTCAAAGCACCCTGACGGCCATTCAGGCCGGCAAGGAGTTCAGTGTTCCCACGCCGTTCATGTTGCCATTGCCCACACCGCCACAATAAAAAACGGCCTTCAAGGAAGGCCGTTTTTTGTGGGCGTTAAAACACCGCATCATGGCATCTGCGGCAACTCCTGCGGCCGCAGATCAAACACCAGTACTTCGGCATCCACGCCATTGCTCAAGGTCAGCGCCTGTTCTTCACGAACCCGTACGCCATCGCCTTCCTGCAATTGCACGCCATTGAGTTCAACACGGCCACGCGCCACATGCACGTAGGCATAACGGTCAGCCGCCAATTTCAGCGTGGCGCTTTCCTTGCCATCGAACAGGCCGGCAAACACCCGCGCATCCTGACGGACTTTCAACGAACCTTGTTTACCGTCGGGCGAAATGATCAGTTGCAAGCGACCACGTTTCTGCTCGGCGCTGAAGTGCTCCTGCTGATAGCGCGGTTTGGCGCCGCTGACTTCCGGCACAATCCAGATCTGCAAAAAGTGCACAGGCTGGCTCGCCGAATGGTTGAACTCGCTGTGCGCCACACCGCTGCCGGCGCTCATCAGTTGCACGTCGCCGGGGCGGATCACTGAACCGGTGCCAAGGGTGTCCTTGTGTTCCAGTGCGCCTTCCAGCACGTAGGAAAAAATCTCCATGTCGCGGTGCGGGTGTTGGCCGAAGCCCTTGCCGGCCGCGACGCGGTCGTCATTGATCACCAGCAGGTCGGAGAAACCCTGCTCCCGCGGGTCGCGGTAGCTGGCGAAAGAGAAGGTGTGGAACGACTTCAACCAGCCGTGATTGGCGAGGCCACGATCGGAGGCTTTGCGAAGGGTCAGCATGATGAAATCTCCTGGGGGGACGTGAATTCGTCCGAGTGAGGAGAAGCTTACTGGTTACCATCCAATGCAATAAGTAGATGAAAATTGAAAGACTGTCCCGTTCAGGTTGACAGTAATGCGCAGCAGTTCACGCATTTTTTTCCGTCAACCGCGCTGCACTTGGCCATAATGCTCAGCCTGCTTGATGCGTTCATTTATTTTTGATTTCAGCGATGGCTCCCCATGAAAACCGTGGCAATGGTGTTGTTCCCCGACTTTCTCCTGCTCGACATGGCCGGGCCGATGGAAGTTTTCTCGGTTGCCAACCGCTATCTCAAGCCTGAGTCGCATTACCAACTGACGACATTGGGTACCGAGCACGGGCCGCTGCGTGCATCCAACGGTGTGCTGGTACACACCGACCGTCATATTGATCAGGCGCAGGAGCACCATGATTTGTTGCTGGTGCCGGGCGGTCCGGGGGCCTACAACGAAAAACACCCACCGTTGCTCGAGTGGTTGCAAGGGGCGGTCCGGCGTGCCGAGCGCTACGGATCGATCTGTACCGGGGCGTTCGTGCTCGGTCACGCCGGTTTGCTCGATGGCTACCGAGTGACTACGCACTGGAGCTACACCGAGCGCCTGATCAAGGGGTTCCCCAAGGCCAACGTCACGACCGATCAGATCTTTGTCGAGGATCGCAACCTGATCACTTCAGGCGGTGTGACCGCAGGGATCGACCTGGCCTTGGCCGTCGTCGCCCGCGATCACGGGAAAAAGGTCGCGCAGGATGTTGCCAAAGTGTTGCTGGTGGTGATGAAACGCCAGGGCGGCCAGGCGCAGTTCAGCCCCTTGATGGCGGCGGTTGCACCGCAGGAAACACCGATCACCCGCGTGCAGAACTTCGTTCTGGAGCACATTGACGAAGCCTTCAGCGTCGAGCGCATGGCCGGGTTGGCCAACATGAGCGCGCGGCATTTCGCTCGCGTGTTCACCCGCGATGTCGACATGACCCCGATGGAGTTTCTGCAAAGCGCGCGCATCGACTGCGCGCGAAACCTGCTGGAAACCAGTGAGCTGCCCTTGAAAACCGTGGCCTATAAAAGCGGTTTCGGCAGCGTGCGGCACATGCGTTTCCTGTTTGCTGAAAAGCTCGGCCTGACCCCCGCGCAGTACCGCGAACAGTTCAGCTAGAGCGGTTCTGTCCGTTTCGCGCACCCGGATGTCCGTGTTGCGCCCCGCGTGGCAGTTGTCCCGTCACCCGAGGCTGCCAAGATGGTTGGCATGAACAGCCTCAACGATTTGCACGCGGCATCTGTCCTGCGTTTCGGGCCTTTCGCCTTTCATTTGCGCCAGCGTCTGATCCTCGAAGGGGATCGGCAATTGCGCATGGGCGGCCGCGCGCTGGACATCCTCCAAGTGCTGGTCGAGCGCGCCGGTCGGGTGGTCAGGAAGGAACAACTGATTGCGCTGGTCTGGCCCACGTCGGTGGTCGAAGAGATCAACCTGCGTGTACACATAGCGGCGTTGCGCCGGGCGCTTGGCGATGGCGAGAACGGCCAGCGCTACATCGTCAATGTGCCGCAATGCGGCTACAGCTTTGTCGCCCCGGTACACGGTGACAGCGTGGCGCAAGTGGTCTTCGAAAGCCTGCAAGCCCCCCAGCATAATCTGCCCGCGCGGTTGACACCGGTAACTGGCCGCGATTCGCTGGTCGGCGCCCTGGTGCGGCAAGTGCCACTGTGCCGGTTGATGAGTGTGACGGGGCCGGCAGGTGTCGGTAAGTCGACTGTGGCGTTGCGGGTTGCAGAACTGCTGCTGCAACATTTTCGTGATGGCGTCTGGCTGGTGGATCTGGCGCTGATCGATGATCACACGCGGCTGCTCGACCATGTTCTGCAAACCCTCGACACCGATGTGTCCACGCTGGCGACTCAGCACTGTTTGCTGGTGCTCGACAATTGCGAACACCTGCGCGAAGCCTGCAAGGCGCTGACCGAGACGTTGCTGGGAGCGGCGCCGCGCCTGTCGATCCTCGCCACCAGTCGCGAAGCGCTGCAAGCCCACCTGGAAACCGTGCAACTGTTGCCACCCCTGAGCGTTCCCACGTCCTCGGCGTTGAACAGTGTCGAGGAGACCATGGGCTATTCGGCGGTGCAATTATTTGTCAGTCGTGCGCGTGCCCGGCAGCAGGGTTTCTGCTTGCGCGAACAGGATTTGCTGGTGATCCGCGACATTTGCCGGCGACTCGACGGTCTGCCTCTGGCGATTGAGCTGGCAGCGGCGCAGATCGATGCGCTGGCGCTGCTGGGGTTGCAGGCGCAGTTGGGCAATTGCCTGCAATGGCAGGGTCGCCGCACTGCGGTGCCACGGCATCAGACAATGCACGCTGCTTTGCAATGGAGCTACCGAAGTTTGAGCGAACCGCAGCAGCGGGTGCTGCAACGTCTGACGGTGTTCAAAGTGGGTTTTACGCTGGAGGCGGCGCTGGCCGTCATCGCTGAGGCCGACGGCCAATCGATCATTGAGCAACTGGTGCACAAGTCGTTACTGACAGTGGTGCGCGGGGACGGGATTGCGCAATACCGCATGCTCCATACCACTCGGCTGTATGCCCGGGAAAAGCTCATCAGCGGCGATTTCGAGCATCGCCATTTACATTATCTGGGTCGTTCAGCCCAAGCGGGCGACGTGCACCTGACTGCGCAACGCATCGATTAGCAGGCGCACCTTGCGCAAATCCGGCGTGGCGTAGCCTTCGGTGAAACGCTGGTAGATCGGGGTCAGCAGGTCCAGCGCTTGGTCGTAGCGCGACTGTTGCTGCCAGAGTAGGGCCAGTGAAGTGGCGCTACGCAGTTCCCAGGCCAGCGCGCCTTGGGATTGGGCGATCGACAAGGCCTGCAGCAGGGTCTGTTCGGCTTCGTGAACTTCAGTAGGGGTTGAACTCAGCAACTGCTCCGCCCGAGCCCGCAAAATCTCCGCCGTGCTCCAGCCCGCCGCGCCACTGTGAGCCCGCTCCAACAGCGCTTGATCAACGAAACGGCTGTCCAGCGTGACCATGATTTCCTTGATCAATCCGCTGTCATCGGCCGGCACCGAGGCGTTTGTCGGCGCATCGATGACCTGCGCATAGTGCCGCGCCCACGTATGAAACAGCAGCACCGAATGCTTCTGCGCCTGTTCCAGCAACAGCTGCAGCAAGGCCTTGGCATTTTGCCGATCGCCGTTGTAATGAGCGATCAGGCAACTGGCCAGCGCCAGCGTGTAGCAGATCGAGGTGCCGTGATTGATCTGCACCGCGATGTCCAGCGCCTGGCGCGCCGTGCGCCAGGCCTGCTCGGGAAACCCCTGCAGCCACAAGACCCGGGCGAGCACCGTCAACGAAGCCACGCTCTGGTCGTATTGCACGCCGAAACCGTGAGTAAACCGATTGAGATGACCGCTCTGCGCCATGCGCTGAATCACCTGTTCGGCATGCAGGCGGGCCTGCGGCTGATCGCCGGCGTAATGCAGCGCCAGCACCCGCAACCGGTGAGTGCTCAGCGACAACAGTGGATCACCGTGCAGGCCGAGACGATCGAATTGTTCGCTTTGCGCCAGGGCGGCCTGATACTGGCCGCAACTGAGGTTGACAGCCATGTGCCCGGACACGGCGCGCAGTTGCCCGGCGACATCGCCATGCTGTTGCGCCAGGGCGTGGGCGCTGGCGAAGGCTTCGATGGTTTCCGGGGTGCCGCCCCAGGTGTGATAACAGGCGCTGCCGAGCGCCAGTTTCAAAGCGATTTGCAGGTGCGGGCAGGGCTCGTCAGCGTTTTCCAGCAGCGTCAGGGCCTGGCGCACGTAGCCGCCATACTCCTTGAGCAGCGACAACTCCTGCCATAACGGCGCCGACGTCGCCGCCAGCGCAATCGCCAAATCCGCCGGGCCAGCGCCCTTGAGGCTCCAGTCCAATGCCGCGCGCAAATCTTCCAGACCGCGGGCGTAGCGTTCGATCCACAGCGCGGTCGGAGTGTGCTCCCAAGCGCTCTGCGCCTGATGCATCAACGCCAGGCAGCGTTCGCCATGACGTTTGCGGGTTTCGTCGAGCTCGGCGACCTGATCGAGTTTTTCCAGGGCATAGCGCCGGGTGGTGTCGAGCAAGCGGTAAAACACTTCTTCATCGCCGACCTCGACATTGAGCAGCGACTTGGCCACCAACTGCGTGATCGAGCCAAACACGGCCCCGGGCACGATGCGCTGACCGCCGATCACGGCGGCGGCAGACTCGAGCGTAAAGCCGCCGCGAAACACGCCCAAGCGGCGCAGGCAGGTCTGTTCGCAAGGGCCGAGCAGATTGAAGCTCCAGTCCAGCGTGGCGCGCAGCGTGACGTGACGCTCCTGACTGCCCGGCACCAACGGCGGTAAGCGGCCCTGCAACTGACTGAGCAACCCCGACAGGTCGGCGCTGTTGATTTGCGCTGCCGCCAATTCCAGCGCCAGCGGAATACCGTCCAGGCGCTGGCAGATCTCGATGGCCTGCGCCAGGTTGGCCTCATCGAGTTCGAAATGTTCATCGGCGGCCATGGCGCGTTCGACAAACAGTTGCAACGCAGAAAACCCCAGCGCCTGCGTACGATCCTCGACGGCCGACGGTGGCGGACAATCGAGCGATTCCAGACGCTGCACGTATTCGCCCTCGGCGCGCAGGCTCTCGCGGCTGGTGGCCAGAATGTGTACCTGCGGCGCGCCGCGCAACAGGCTTTCGCTGAGCAGCGCTACCGCGTCGATCAGGTGTTCGCAATTGTCGATCACCAGCAGCATCTGCCGCTCGCGCAGGCCGTTGATCAGGCTCGCCAGCGGATCGCCGTCGTGCAGCAGAATGTCGAGCAGGGCGGCCAGGTGCGAGCAGATCATGCGCGGGTCGCTCAGGGGCGCCAGATCGAGCAAGCGAATGCCGTCGCGGTAGCGTCCGATCAACTGCTCGGCAACGCGCAAGGCGACGGTGGTTTTGCCGATTCCGCCGGGGCCGACCAGGTTGATGCAGCGCTGGCGCGGCAGTTGCGTCATCAGGCTGTCGACCAGTGGCTGGCGGCCGATCATCCGCGTGCGGCGCAATGGCAGGTTATGTCGCCCGGCGCTGTCGCCGGCAGGTTGCTGTTCGATGGCGTGCAGGAGGATCGGCGCAACAAAACTGTAACCGCGTTGCGCCACGGTGACGATGTAGCGCTGCCCGGCCTGACCGTCGCCGAGTGCCTTGCGCAGGGCTGCCATGTGCACACGCAGGTTGATCTCTTCGACAACGCTGTCAGGCCAGACCGCGGCCATCAACTGTTGCTTGCTGACCACCTCGCCGGCATGCGCCAGCAGGGTCAGCAGAATGTCCATGGCACGACGCCCCAGACGCAGCGGCTGCTCGCCTTCAAGCACCAGGCGTTGTGCCGGATGGATTCGATAGGGGCCGAAACCGATGGCCTGATTCGCTGGGAAACTCAACAGCTCGCTCCTGTGCTGATGCGGCGGCCCCGACAGACCGCGCGCAAGCCGTCTGTTTCGAGGTGTCCGGGCATAATCCTCAGGTTTGCGCGTCGGTGCAATGGCTGGTAGCGGCGGCGGGTTCACAACACGGCAGGCGAGGGGCGCACGCTGTGCTGTTCGCGCACGACTCGGCAGCGCCAGGCGAACGGATTGATCCCTTCGCTGCGGGTGAAAATATGGCAGAAATGCGCCTGATCGCAGAATCCGCACTCCAGGCTGATTTGCGTCAGGCTCAGGTCAGTGTGCTGGATCAGAAGCTTGGCGCGAGCGAGGCGTTGGCGGCGAATCCAGTCTTGGGGCGATACCCCGGTGCTGCACTTGAAGGCCCTGGAAAAGTGACTGCGCGACAGCGAACAGGCCTGTGCCAGTTCCGTCACTTCCAGGCTTTCGCCGAGGCGATCCAGAATCAGTTGTTTTACCCGCCGCACCCGTTGCGGGCTGAGGCCGCCGGTGCGCGGGGTGCCGGGTTCGCAGGCAGGGGCGAGGGCGGCGGTGTGCTGTGAATGAGCCATGGCCAAGGTCCGTGTCGGTGGGGAATGCACACGGGCGCCTTCCCTCAGGTCAAAAAACAACGCTGCGCAGTGAAGCGATTGTTGGGTGCAGACCTGCGGCTGACGAGTTAATCGTTGTTAATTTGCTTGGCTGACCGGCGCTTCAAGGGCGGTTGATCGAGTAAAGTGCGTAGCACTTGCTGGCTGGCCATAAAAGGAAATCGAGCCCATGAACCGTAATGATCTGCGCCGCGTCGACATGAACCTGCTGGTGATTTTCGAAGCGCTGATGTTCGAAAAGAACCTGACCCGCGTCGCTGAAAAACTGTTTATGGGGCAACCGGCGGTCAGTGCGGCGCTGGGCCGCTTGCGTGATCTGTTCGACGATCCGTTGCTGCTGCGCAACGGCCGGTCGATGGAGCCCACGGCTCGCGCCCTGGCGATTCTCAAGGAGTTGCAACCGGCGATGGACGTGATCTCCGGCGCTGTCAGCCGGGCCAAGGAGTTCGACCCGGCCAGCAGTTGTGATGTGTTTCGTATTGGTTTGTCGGACGACGCCGAGTTCGGCTTGTTTCCGCCGCTGTTGCGTCAGCTTCAAGAGGAGGCGCCGGGCATCGTCGTGGTGGTGCGGCGCGCCAACTACCTGTTGATGCCGGCGCTGCTGGCTTCGGGTGAAATCTCTGTGGGCGTCAGCTACACCACCGACCTGCCGGCCAACGCCAAACGCAAGAAACTGCGCGACATTCCCTGCAAAGTCTTGCGTGGCGATGATCGTCCGGGGCCGCTGACGCTGGACGAATATTGCGAACGTCCGCACGCGATGGTTTCGTTCTCTGGCGACTTGAGCGGCAATATCGACATGGATCTGGCCAAGGTCGGTCGCAGTCGCCGCGTGGTTCTCGGCGTGCCGCAGTTCAGCGGCTTGCGCGCCTTGCTCGCCGGCACCGAAATGATTGCCACTGTGCCGGATTACGCCGCCTGCGCACTGGTGGAAGGCTGTGCTCTGCGCGCCGAAGATCCGCCATTCCCGATCGATGCCGCGCAGTTGTCGATGGCGTGGAGCGGGGTGCACGACAACGACCCGGCGGAGAAATGGCTGCGCGCAAGGATCAGCCAATTCATGGCGGCGCCGCTGGATATCCCGGCGATTTAAATCCCATCCCCCCTGTAGGAGTGAGCCTGCTCGCGATAGCGGTTTATCAGGCAGCATTGCAGTGTCTGACAGACCGCCATCGCGAGCAGGCTCACTCCTACATTGGATGGGTGTGAACCAGGAATTGTCGGTGACTTAAACAACGCCGTTTAAGCAACACCCGCAGACACTCTTTCAGGCTACGCAACGTTGCGCCTTTGCCTACAGCCGGTTCTAGAGTCCCGGTCTGCGACCCGCGTATAGCTGCCACCCTCATTCGTCTCGCAGCGAATCGTGGCAGCTCCATCGAGTGTAGGAACGATCAGAAATCCTGTGGGAGCCTGGCTTGCCAGCGATGGCGTCAGCTCAGCCAACGGCGATGGCGCCTGACACTTCGCGATCGCTGGCAAGCCATTTCCCACAGGGTTCTGCTGTGTTCACAGAATCCCGGCACAGCGCAGAACTGAGCACACCCATCCAATTTCCTCCCAGCCCTCCACGGCATGATTCACCCCAATAACTATTCAAGGGTGGGCCCATGCACGTTGCTCAACGGGATGAACAGGCACACGACATCGGTTTGCTGTTCCTGCGGGTCAGCGGCGGGTTGTTTTTAGTGTGGGTCCACGGTTTGCCCAAGCTGCTGGACTTCACCGCGCAACTGCAATTGATCGAAGACCCGTTCCACCTCGGCGCCCACCTCACCCTGATCCTGGCGATCTTCGCCGAAGTCCTCTGTCCACTACTGATCGTCGCCGGGTTATTGGCGCGATTGGCCTGCGTGCCTATTCTCTTTGTGCTGCTGGTAGCACTGCTGGTCGTGCATCCGCAATGGAGTGTGGCCGAGGGGCAGTTCGGCTGGTTGCTGTTGATCCTGTTTACCACTGTGTTGATCGCCGGGCCGGGACGGCTGGTGATTCCTGTTCGTTTGCCCGGAGTGCTGCGTTATGCCTGAAGTCCTCAATCCACAAGCACCGGGGGCCGATGAGACCGTCACGTTGATCATCAAGCACCGGATCAAGGCCGGTTTCGAGTCGGCGTATGAAGCCTGGCTGCGCAATATCGTCCGTGTGGCGAGCCAGCGTGAAGGCCATTTGGGCGTAGACGTGGTGCGTGGCAAACGCGGCCGTCTCGATTTCTACACCTGTGTGCTGCGTTTCAGCTCCACTGAAGCGATGCAAGGCTGGCTGGAGTCGCCGCAGCGTCATGCTCTGGTCGCCGAAGCCGCGCCGATGCTGGCTGATGGCGATCAGACCGAAGTTGCGCCGATCAAAGAGTTCTGGTTCTCGCCGCTGGCCGATGCCGCTTCGCCGCCGCCGCGCTGGAAACAAGCAGTGGTCACGCTGCTGGTGATTCTGCCGCACACCTTGCTCGTGCCCCTGATCTGGGGGCCGCTGCTGGGGCTGCATCCAATCCTGTCCAATTACGTGGTCGCCACGTTCCTGATCACCCTGACCATCGTCCTGTCGGTGGTGTACGTGGTGATGCCGCCGGTCACCCGTTTGTTTACGCCGTGGCTCGAAGCCAGTCAGGCCCATGAACACCTCGATTCCCAAGAAACCTCGCCGCGTTGAGCGCGCGGGGTTTGCTCCTTTTTACTTTGCTTGAGGAACTGCGATGAGCGCCGATCTGATTCTGTTCAATGGCCAATTTCATACCATCGACCGCACCAAACCGCTGGCCAGTGCCGTGGCGATCACCGATGGGCGCTTCGTCGTCGTCGGCAACGACAACCAGGCCATGGCCTTGCGCGGGCCGAACACGCAAGTGGTCGACATGCACGGCCGCTGCGTGATCCCCGGACTCAACGACTCGCACTTGCACCTGATCCGTGGCGGTTTGAACTACAACCTGGAATTGCGCTGGGAGGGCGTGCCGTCGTTGGCCGACGCCCTGCGCATGCTCAAGGATCAGGCTGACCGCACGCCGACCCCGCAATGGGTGCGCGTAGTCGGTGGCTGGAACGAATTCCAGTTCGCCGAAAAACGCATGCCGACCCTGGAAGAAATCAACCAGGCCGCGCCGGACACCCCGGTGTTCATCCTGCACCTGTATGACCGTGCGTTGCTCAACCGCGCCGCGCTGCGCGTGGCCGGTTACACCCGCGACACGCCGAACCCGCCGGGTGGCGAGATCGTTCGCGACAGCAATGGCAACCCGACTGGCATGCTGGTCGCGCGGCCAAACGCGATGATTCTCTACTCGACGCTGGCCAAAGGGCCGAAGCTGCCGCTGGAATATCAGGTCAACTCGACCCGCCAGTTCATGCGCGAACTCAATCGCCTCGGCCTGACCAGCGCGATCGATGCTGGCGGCGGTTTCCAGAACTACCCGGACGATTATCAAGTGATCGAGCAACTGGCCAAAGACGACCAGTTGACCGTGCGCATCGCCTACAACCTGTTCACCCAGAAACCGAAAGAAGAACTGAGCGATTTCCAGAACTGGACTGGCAGCGTCAAGTTGCATCAGGGCGACGACTACCTGCGCCACAACGGCGCCGGCGAGATGCTGGTGTTCTCCGCAGCGGACTTCGAAGACTTCCTCGAACCGCGCCCGGATCTGCCGCAGACCATGGAAGAAGAGTTGGAACCGGTGGTGCGCCACCTGGTTGAACAGCGCTGGCCGTTCCGTTTGCACGCGACGTACAACGAATCGATCAGCCGCATGCTCGACGTGTTCGAGAAGGTCAATCGCGACATTCCTTTCAACGGTTTGCCATGGTTCTTCGACCACGCCGAAACCATCACCCCGCAGAACATCGAGCGGGTGAAAGCGCTGGGCGGCGGCATTGCGATTCAGGATCGCATGGCGTTTCAGGGTGAATATTTCGTCGACCGTTATGGCAAGCAAGCCGCCGAAGCGACACCGCCGATCAAACGCATGCTCGCCGAAGGTGTCCCGGTCGGCGCGGGTACCGATGCGACGCGGGTTTCCAGCTACAACCCGTGGACGTCGCTGTACTGGATGGTCAGTGGTCGCACGGTCGGCGGTCTGGCCTTGTACGAAGAAGGTCTGCCGCGCACCACCGCGCTGGAACTGTTCACTCACGGCAGCGCCTGGTTCTCCTCGGAACAGGGCAAGAAGGGCCAGATCAAGGTCGGGCAACTGGCGGATCTGGCGGCGCTGAGCGCGGACTTCTTCCATGTCGAGGAAGAAGCGATCAAGTGGATCGAATCGGTCATGACCGTGGTCGGCGGCAAGATTGTTTACGCCGCTGGCGATTTTGAAGACCTCGGCCCGCGCTCGATTCCGGTGCTGCCGGACTGGTCGCCGGTGGTGAAAGTCCCGGGCCACTGGCGGCCGAATTCGCCATTGCAGGCGCAGGTTCACCAGTGCAGCGGCCCGTGCGCCGTACACACCCACAGCCATGAAAAGGCGCGAATGTCGAACGCGCCGGTCAGCGACTTCGCCGGTTTCTGGGGCGCGTTTGGCTGCTCCTGCTTCGCTTTCTGATTCTCCCCCAAAGCGCCGGCCGACCGGTCGGCGCTTCACGCTTCACGCTTCATCCATCCATCCGTCCATCCAGGAGTTTTCCCATGAGCGTTCCTTACACACGTCTGAACAAAGATGATGCGGTTGTACTGCTGGTCGATCACCAGACCGGCCTGATCTCGCTGGTACAGGATTTCACCCCGAACGAATTCAAGAACAACGTGCTGGCGCTGGGCGACATCGCCAAGTTCTTCAAACTGCCGACGATCCTCACTACCAGCTTCGACGCCGGCCCCAACGGCCCGATCGTGCCTGAGTTGCGCGAGCAGTTTCCGGATGCACCGTTCATTCAGCGTCCAGGCCAGATCAATGCCTGGGACAACGAAGATTTCGTTAAAGCGATCAAAGCCACCGGTCGCAAGCAACTGATCATCGCCGGTGTGGTGACTGACGTTTGCGTGGCATTCCCGACGCTGTCGGCGATTGCTGAAGGTTATGAAGTGTTTGTTGTGACTGACTCGTCCGGCACCTTCAACACCACCGTGCAGCAAGCGGCGTGGGCGCGGATGTCGGCGGCGGGTGCACACCTGTTGAACTGGTTCTCGGTGGCGTGCGAGCTGCAGGGGGATTGGCGCAATGACATGGAAGGGCTGGCGCATTTGCTGTCGGAGCGTCTGCCTAACTACCGCAACCTGATCAACAGCTATACCAAGTTCACTGCCAAGTAAGATCAAAAGATCGCAGCCTTCGGCAGCTCCTGCACGCGTTCTCATGTAGGAGCTGCCGAAGGCTGCGATCTTTTGTTTTCAGCGCCTCTGCAACCAGCGCAGAAAACCACTTTTGCTGACAGGCGCCGGCCTTGCCATCAACGCGAGATGACTGTTCTGCTGACGCACCGCCTGCAATTTATTCAACGCCCGACTGACCTCCGTGCGCTGCTCCATGCACTGACGAGTGAGGTTCTTGTCGAGTCGATAAATGATGCTCGACGTCAGCGCCGTGAACGTCGCCTGCGACGGCGTATCCGCCAGAATGCTTTGTTCACCCATGACCTCACTCGGCCCCATCCGCCCGGCCTCGACCTTGCTGTCGCCGTCCGCCACCGTCGCGCTGACCACCCCGGTGGCAATCACGAACAGACTGTCCGGCACTTCGTCCAGATCCAGCACCACCTGGCCCGCCGAGTACTGCTGCGCGACCATCGATTCAGCGAGGCGATCACGTTCTTCGCTGCTCAGCGAACGGAAGATTTTCACTTCATCGAGCAGCGCGCGAGCACGGGTGGACGGTTCAATTACGCCGTCTGGATGGCGCGAAATGCCTGCCGCTTCCAAATGCCGGTGAGCCAGATCGAACAGCTGATTGCGCACCTCGCTTTTCTTGCCCAGTTCGGCAATGAAACCGCTGGCGACGTATTCCGACATCGTTTCACCGGCCTCTTTCAGCACGGCTTTGGGTGCCGGGTTGAGCAACAGAGCATTGCTGCCCTGCAAGGTTCGGTCGAGCGCATCGAGCACTCGACGCGGGCGAATGTGGTTCGGCACTTTGATGCTGATCGACACGCCGTGCATGTTGTTCGGGCGGCTGAGGTTGACGATTTTCGCTTTGGCCGCAACCGAGTTCGGCACCACCGCCATGGTCCCGGCGCTGGTCAGCAGATGCGTGGCACGCCAGTCGATGTCGAAGACCTTGCCTTCGACGCCGTCGATCATCACCAGATCATCGACCTGATAAGGCTTGGTGGTGTTGAGGACGATCCCGGAAAACACATCGGCCAAGGTACTTTGCAGCGCCAGACCGACGACGATAGCGACGACGCCGGAGGTCGCCAGCAAGCCTTTGACCGGCAGTTCCAGCACGTAGCCGGCGGCGGCAACGATGGCCACCAGAAACACCAGCGCACCGATGACGTCCTGCAACAACCGCCCGCTGTGACCGATGCGGCGCATCAGCGCCAGGCCGATTATTTCGGTCAACACGCGAGCTGCATACAGCCACCAGAGAATCCCCAGCGCCGTTGCCCCCAGTTGCGCCACGCGATCATCGGCGAACAGCGGCGCCTGCAACGGGCTGACACCGGCGTTGATCACCAGCGCGCTGAAGGCCAGAAACAGCACCAGGCGCACCGCCACTTTCGGCGCACGATGGGTGAAGGGCGTGAAGTGCCAGAGCACGGCGTCGAGCAGCAGCAGAACAGCGCTCAGGGACAGCAGGTGGGTGAGGAGGAAGGACATGGAAGACTCCAGTCTAAGTCGAACTCTGCGGGCGATAATAATTTTGTCATTGAGGAACCTGTGGCGAGGGGATTTATCCCCGTTGGGTTGCGAAGCGACCCTAAAACCATCGACTACGATTTTTCTGAAATACCGCATTCGCTGATTTCACGACGGCTGCGCCGCCGAACGGGGATGAATCCCCTCACCACAGGTTCTTCATTTGCAGGGAGATCTCACCACACTGTTGGGTGTGGCGAGGGCTTGGGCTCAGTTCAAATGGGTTTTCAGCTCAGCCGCTGCCTGACGCACCGCTGCCTTCACTTCAGGAATCTGGCTCAGCGGATTGAGCAGGCCAAAGTCATGAATCATCCCGTTGTAACGCACCGAGGTCACCGCCACGCCGGCCGCATCGAGATGCCGCGCATAGCCTTCACCTTCATCACGCAACACGTCGAATTCAGCGGTCTGCACCAGGGCGGCAGGCAAGCCTTTGAGCTGGTCGGCGCTGGCGTTGAGTGGCGAAGCATGGATCTGCGCACGTTCGGCCGGGTTGGTGGTGTAGTTGTCCCAGAACCACTGCATCATGCCTTTGGTGAGGAAATGGCCCTCGGCAAATTGCTGGTACGAACCGTCATCGAACTGCGCATTGGTCACCGGCCACATCAACAGCTGAAAGCGCAGTGCCGGGGTTTTCTGTTCCTTGGCCATCAACGCCACGACCGCCGCCATGTTGCCGCCGACGCTGTTGCCGGCCACTGCCAGACGCTTGCCGTCGACACCGATGTCCTTGCCGTGCTCGGCCACCCATTTGGTTGCGGCGTAGGCCTGGTTGATTGCGGTCGGGTACTGCGCTTCCGGCGACGGCGTGTAATCGACGTACACCGCGACGGCGCCGGAACCCACCACCAAGTCACGAATCAAGCGCTGGTGCGTCGGGTAATCACCGAGCACCCAGCCGCCACCGTGGAAGAACATGAACACCGGCAATTCACCTTTGACCTTGCCCGGACGCACCACTTTCAGGTTGATCGTCTGGCCATCGACCTTGATCGCCTTGTCGCTGACTTCAACACCGGACAAATCCACTTTCACCGAAGCCTGCGCACCAGTGAGCAACGCACGGGCGTCTTTCGGGCTGAGTTGCTCCAGTGGTTTGCCACCACCGGCGGCGAGGGCGTTGAGGAAGGCTTGGGTGTTGTGTTCGACACCGCTGCTTTCGGCGGCGAAAGCGTTGCCGATGGAGAGGGCGAGGAGGGAGGCGGTCAGCGTCTTTTTAATGTTCATGTTCAATTCCATTTTCAAATGTGTGATGTAGGAGCTGCCGCAGGCTGCGATCTTTTAATCCTGCTTTGGCCTTTTTCCAGCCTCTGCGCAGATCAGGATCAAAAGATCGCAGCCTGCGGCAGCTCCTACCGGTAGGGGGTTGTTTTCAAACCGTGAGCACAGATTAATGAGCTGCTCGAAAGTGAAAAAGCGGCTATAAAGCGTTTGACTGTCCACCAGAGAGTGACAATGAACCCGTTCGAAGACATGCGTATTTTTTGCCAGGTCATGGAGTCCGGCAGCTTCACGTCGGCGGCTGATCAACTGGGGCTGTCCAAGCAGTTCGTCAGCCGGCGTTTGATGCAGCTGGAAGAACGCCTCGGCGTACGGTTGTTGAACCGCTCGACGCGGCGACTGGACGTCACGCCGCTGGGCCAGAGTTATTACGAATCGGCATTGCGCTTGCTCGGCGAAGTCGAGCAGGTGGAGCAGGGCATCGCCGGGCAGACCGCCGAGCCGCGTGGGACGATCCGCGTGAGTGCGCCGCTGTCGTTTGCCGTGGCGCATCTCGGTTGTCTGCTGCCGATGTTTTTGCAGCGCTACCGGGAGGTCACGGTAGAGGTGGATCTGAGTGATCGGCCGGTTGACCTGCTCGGTGAAGGCTACGACCTGGCGCTGCGCATCGGCGTGCTGGAAGACTCGACTTTGATTGCCCGCCGTATCGCTTCCATCGAACGGGTGTACTGCGCCAGCCCGGCGTATCTGGCTGAACGCGGCACGCCCCTTGAACCGGAAGACCTGCACAGCCATGACTGTTTGCCGTACGGGCATAGTCGTTCGGTGCAATGGCGCTTCAACGCGGGGCAGGGCAAGCCGGTGCTGGTGAATGTCACCGGACGCATGCGGGTGAACAACGGCGAGCTGCTGCGGGATGCGGCGGTGCAGGGGATGGGGATTACGTATTTGCCGACGTTTATTGTTGGCGCGGCGCTGAAGGATGGCCGGCTGGTGCCGGTACTGGATGATTTGCGTCCGGAGCCGCTGACGTTGTCGGCGGTGTATCCGCAGCATCGTCAGGCTTCACGACCGGTGCAGGCGTTGATCGAGTTCCTGCGCGAACGCCTCAACCAAAGCAACGTCGCCCTCTGATCCTTACGCAGATCAAACTGTAGGAGCGAGCCTGCTCGCGATAGCGATTATTCAGACACTTATGCTGTGCCTGATTCACTGCTATCGCGAGCAGGCTCACTCCTACAGTTGATCGCAGGCGACTGTGGATCTGCGTACACCACTGAACCCTGTGGGAGCTGGCTCGCCAGCGATGGCGGTGGGTCTGGCAATGCAGCAGTGTCTGATCTGGCCTCATCGCTGGCAAGCCAGCTCCCACAAGGGTTTGTGGTGTTGCAGGATCGTCAGTTGGTGCGTTTGTCGTCGCCGGGTTCGCCGCCGACATGTACGCCGCGATCATCCCCCGGTTCGCCTGCTGCATGCAGTCCTCGGTCATCGCCGACTTCGCCAGCGCGATGGACGCCATGGTCATCGCCGACTTCGCCGGCCCGGTGCACGCCGTGATCATCGCCTGGCTCGGCGTGGGTGCCGTTGCGGCCGGAGGATGAGGTGGAATCACCGGAGTGTCCGGAGCCCTGGCCGCTGCCGCTGTGTCCACTGCCGCCGTCACCGTGACCACTTCCACCATTGCCACTGCCGCCGTGGCCACCACCATTGCCGCCACCGCCACCGCCACCGCCGCTTCCGCCGCCTCCACCACTACCGCCATGCCCGCCGCCATTTCCTCCGCCGTTACCGCCACCCCCTCCGCCGTGTCCACCGCCACCACTCCCTCCACCGCCACTGCCACCTTCCTTGGCCTGAACACTGGAAATGCCGGAAAGACTATCCGGAATCAGCACGGTGGACGCCGACAGAACTGCGCCGATGGCCATTGCGAGCACGAGCTTTTTAATGTGCATATCGTTCTCCGTCTTTGTGGTCTTGTTGGGAACGTAAAAGTGCGTTGTTGCAGGGACCGGACCCGTTCCCGGGGGTCAGTGAATACTTGAAGCCAGTTCGAAAATCGGGATGTACATCAGGATCACGATGACCCCGATCAGCAGGCCGATAAACGTCATCAGCAGCGGCTCGAACAACTTCACGAACCACTCCAGCCAGCGGCTGATTTCCTCGTCGTAGAAGTCGGCACTGCGTTCCATCATTTGCCCGAGGTTGCCGGACTGTTCGCCGGCGCGCAGCAGTCGTAGCGACACCGGCGTCACCAGGTTATTGAGTTCCAGCGCGGTGGACAACGATTGCCCCTCGCGCACCCGCTCGCAGGCCTGATCCAGTCGCGTCCGCGAAGCCACGGTGAGCAAACCTCGGACCATGGCCATGGCGGTCACCAGCGGAATCCCGCCCTGCAGCAGAATCCCCAGCGAGCGATAAAAGCGCGCCAGTTCATACATGAAAATCCGTTGATGCACCGCCGGCAGTTTCTCCACCAGCCGATCCAGCCCTCGGCGAAACGCCGGTTGTTTTTGCAGCACGGCGAGGGCGATGACAATCACCGCCAGCGCGCCAAAGAATTCCGCCTGATGCGCATGCAAGAACATGCCACTGCTCATCAACACCTGCGACAGCCACGGCAGGTTATTGCCCAGCCCTTCGAACACCAGGCTGAAGCGCGGCACCACATAACCCATCAAGAACAGCACCACGCCACCGCCGACTATCAGCAACAGCATTGGATAGATCGAGGCGCTGATGATCTTCTGCCGCACCTCGTCCATGCGCTGCCGATAGCTGACGTAGCGACCCAGCGCATCGCCGACCGCGCCGGTCTTCTCGCTGGACTGTACCAGCGCCACGTACAACGGCGGGAACACCGCCGACAACTGGCCCAGCGCCTGCGAAAACGATTTACCCTCGTAGAGCAGGCGCACCAGCTCACTCAAGGTTTTCCGGGCCGCGGGGGCGGTTTCTTTTTCGGCGAGGCTTTCCAGCGCATCGATCAACGGCAGGCCGGCATTGAGCAGCGTGGTCAGTTCCTGGCTGAACAACACCAGATTGAAGGTTTCGCGCTGACGCAGTCGTAGCGAGCGCCAATGCTTGTCGGCGTGCGAACTGAGCACGCGCAGACCCTGATCCTCGGCAATGCGCCGCGCTTCGCTATCGCCCGCTGCCTCGACGCTCAAGGACACCACGCCAGCCTTGCCGACCGCTTTCAAATGAAATCGCATGGGCCGCGCTCCGCTTACTGCCAGTTGGTCACTTCAGCGTTTTCGCCTTCGCCGCCGGGCTGGCCGTCCTTGCCCATCGACAGCAAGTCGTACTCGCTGTTTTCGCCGGGGTAGCGGTAGGCGTAATTACGCCCCCAGGGATCCTGCGGGAGTTTTTTCTGCAAATACGGGCCGGTCCATTTCGCCTCGTCGCTCGGTGCGGTGACCAAGGCCTGCAAGCCCTGTTCGGTGGACGGGTAATGGCCGACTTCGAGGCGATAGATGTCCAGCGCTTTGCTCAGCCCTTCGATCTGCGCCTTGGCCACTTTGACTTCCGAGCGACCGAGTTGAGCGAAGTATTTCGGCGCGACGATCCCGGCCAACAGGCCGAGCACCACCAACACCACCAGCAGTTCGAGCAGGGTAAAACCGCGTTGGCCACGCGGACGAAATTGCAGCTTCATGATGACCTCCCGTGAGTGGCAGCCGTGTCGCCTGAAGGGCTTATGCAATTGCCATGCTCAGCCCCCGTTAAAAACCTGCTCACACGCCGGAACCCTTGTGATAGGGGCCTTTCAAGAGTCGGCACAGTGCTTGCGTATGGCTCAAACGTGATCGGCCATTGGGGCATTTCCCCCAATTTATCGGGGCCGATCCGGGGAGGCCCGACATGAAATTTCTCGCCAGCGGATTGCTCGGTTGTGTGCTGCTCAGCGGCGCCGCGCAGGCCGATGTGTTCATCTCGGTGGACGCCAAGGGCAGCTACGTGCTGTCCAACGTTCACCGTCCCGGACGCACCTACGAACGGGTGATCCACGAGGCTGAAATGCCTGTGGCCAGCCTCGATCAACAGCCGCAAATGATCGCCAACCAACCCTATGCGGAACTGGTTTCGGCAGCCGCCAAAGTCAACCAGTTACCCGAAGCGCTGCTGCACGCGGTGATCAACGCAGAATCCCACTACAACCCCGGCGCAACCTCGGCCAAAGGCGCGGGTGGGCTCATGCAGTTGATGCCCGACACCGCGCGGGAAATGGGTGTGACCGACGTCTACGACCCCAAGGCCAACATCCAGGGCGGCGCGAAATACCTCAAGCGCCTGATGACCCTGTTCGACAACGACATCGCCCTCGCCGTGGCGGCCTACAACGCCGGGCCCGACGCGGTGCTCAGCCGTGGCCGGGTGATTCCGCCGTTCGCCGAAACCCAGCGGTATGTACCGAATGTGTTGCGTCAGTACCGGCGTCTGCAGGGGTTGGCCATGGATGCGCCGTTGTGACCCCAACCCGGTTTCCCCACTTTCGGGGCAAACCGGATACACCCGAAAAGTGGGGAAAAGGGGTGGGGGATTTGCCCCGGATTCTCAAGTCGTCGCGGTAACTGATTGAACGCTAATGCAATTTTTTGTGGCACGCGGATTGCTCCGAGGCATTTGTCGAGAAGTGTTCCCAAGAGCACCCACTACGAGGTTACTGATCATGGTTGGCATTCATCACGCACCGTCTCTGTTCAACTGGCTGCTGATTCTGGCCTCGATGCTCAGCGTCGAGCTGGCCGGCGCGGCCGTACGTTGCGAGCGCAACCTGGTGGCCAACGTCGTCGCCTTCGATCAACCGCTGATGTTCAACCGCCTCGGTGCGCAGAATATCAACGGCATGATGTTTGCCCTGCGCCGCGACGTCGTTGATGACCGCAACATGTCGCTGGCCTACGGCGGTTCAGCGGTGCCGGGCAAGGTTTCGCTGCGCCCGGACAAGCGGCCACGGCCACTGGTGTTGCGCGTGGCGGCGGGTGATTGCTTGACGATCAATCTGCAAAATCTGCTCGACTATCAGGCCAACCCGAACAAGCACTTCGAGAATGAAGGTGAAGAAGAGGAGGGCGTGGAAAACGCCAACGCGGCTGAAGACTTCAAAGTCGATGAGCAAGTCGCTGACCGTCACGTCGGTTTCCAGGTCAATGGCCTGCAAGCGGTAAACAGTATCGATGACATTTCTTCGTTCACCGGGCGTAACGCCAACACCTTGGTGCCGCCGGGTGCGAGCCGTTCTTACACCCTGTACGCCGAGCGTGAAGGCGCGTTTGCCGTCAGCAGCCGTGGCGCAACGTTTGGCGGCGAGGGCGCGGCCGGCAACGTCGCCAATGGCTTGTTCGGCCAGGTTGTCGTCCTGCCCAAGGGCGGCCGCACCTATCGCAACACCCTCACTGAGGAAGAAATGCGCCTGGCCACCACCGGCCGCGCACCTACCGGGCAACCGATCGTTGACTACCAGGCGCGCTACCCACAGCGCGAGCCGTGGTTGCGCGAAGGCAAGGCTGGCACGCCGATCATCGGCATGGTCGACGGCAATGAAATCATTTCCAGCGAAAGCGATGCGATCGTCATGGGCAGCAATGCCGACGGCAGCTTCCCACCCAGCACTTATCCGCTGGAATCGGTTGGCAAACGCAACCCGGCAATCCCAAATCGACTGGAAGCGTTCCGCGATTTCGCCTCGCAATTTCAGGACGAAACCGCTGCCACTCAAGCGTTTCCGGCGTACTGGGCTGATCCGGTGATGGCTCATGTGCTGGAGCCGACCCGCGACTCGTTCATGATCAACTACGGCTCCGGCGGCATGGGCGCCGAAGTGGTGGCCAACCGTTTGGGTGTCGGGCCGATGCACGACTGCCTTTCGTGCGCCTACGAAGAATTCTTCCTCAGCTCGCACACCGTCGGCGACGTGGCGATGCTGGTGGACGTACCGGCCAACGCCGGGCTTGAGAACATCGCCCCTGGCCAGACACCCCGCGCTGATCAGATCGGTGTGAAAGCGACCATGGCGCTGTATCCGTCGGAGCCATCGAACGTCAACCACAGCTACATCGGTGACTTCGTCAAATTCCGTAACACCCACAATGGTCACGAGCAGCACATCTTCCACTTGCACGGCCATCAGTGGCTGTTCAACCCCAATGACGACAACTCCGATTACGTCGACGCCCAGGGCATCGGTCCGGGCGCCGGTTACACCTATGAAATCGCCAACGGCGGCTCGGGCAACCGCAACCGCGTGGCCGGCGATGCGATCTATCACTGCCATTTCTATCCGCACTTCGCCCAAGGCATGTGGGCCATGTGGCGGGTGCACGATGTGTTTGAAGAGGGCACCCGGCTCGACGTTTCCCAGCAAGGCGCCGACGGTTATCACAGCGAACCGTTTGCCCTGCGCAGCGGTAAACCGGCGACCGGCGCGCGCGCCTTGCCTGATGGCGAAATCGTCGCCGGCACACCGATTCCAGCGATAGTGCCGCTGCCGGGCAAAGCCATGGCACCGATGCCGGGCAAAGTCGTGGTCGTGCCGAAAATCGGCGAAACCCTGATCGCCGGCAATGATGACGACGAGGAGGAAGAAGAGGGCGATGACGATGGTGAGCACCATGGCGGCAATGGCGGTGGTCAAGCCATCGGTTCGCTGGCGCTGGTCGATCGCAGCGAAGCCAACCGCAATGCCGACGGCAGCCTGAAAAACCCTGGCTATCCGTTCTGGATTGGTGGCATGGAAAGTTCGGTGGGCCAACGTCCACCAACTCCGCCACTGGACATGCTCGACGCCGCTACCGCGCAATCGCTCAAGGCCAGCGGCAAAGCGCTGTGGGCCAACCTCGACCCGGCGCAGTCCGGTGGTTGGGACGGTGGCTTGCAGCGTCATACACTCGACGGCGTCTCGGCCGGTGGCGAAGCGCACACCGTGACCACCTCGCTGGATTTCTCCAAGGAAGTCACCCGCGCCAAACCGATTTACCTGCCGGAAGAAGGCACCGAAGTCGAACAGGCGGCGATGGCCTTCCACGCGAAAAAAGACCATCCAAGCTATGCCTTGTTGCCCGGCAATCAAGTGGTGGCCAAGGCGTTCCGCACCAACGGTGCCTTGCCAATGGCCGGCGCGCCGTACTACGAACCGTGCATGGACGATCGGCAAAAACGCCTGACCAGCAGCGCCGGCAGCGGTGAGTTCGCCAGCGGCGAGCGCATCGACGGCATGTCCTTTGTCGGCGCCTCGAGCTTCACCGCCGACCGCCCTCGGATCTACAAAGCCGCCAACATTCAGTTCGACGCGGTGTACAACAAGGTCGGTTATCACTTCCCGCAGGCGCGCATTCTCGCGCTGTGGGAAGACGCCTGGCCGGTGATCACCAAGCAGCGTCCGCCAGAACCGCTGGTGATGCGCATGAACACTTTCGATTGCGTGCAGTACCAGCAAACCAACCTGGTGCCGGCCACCTATGAGATGGACGACTATCAGGTGCGCACGCCGACCGATGTGATCGGTCAGCACATTCACCTGCCGAAGTGGGATCTGACCTCGGCGGACGGCTCGTCCAACGGCTGGAACTACGAGGACGGCGTGCTCTCGCCCGGCGCCGTGCAGGAACGTATTCACGCGATTCGCGAGTTCAACCAATGCGCCGGCACTGATCCGCGCGACGGCACCCAGGCCTGCCCGAAAGCCAAGAACCATCCGTTCTTCGGCCAGTACGGCCGCGCCGATTGGCTCGGTGCGCGCACGGCGATGCAGCGCTGGTTCGTCGATCCGGTGGTCAACGCTAAAGGCGTCGATCGCGGCCTCGGTACCATTTTCACTCACGACCACCTGGGCCCATCGACGCATCAGCAAATTGGTCTGTACGCCACCGTGTTGGCGGAACCGGCCGGTTCGACCTGGTTCCACGCCGAAACCGGTGAGCCTCTGTACAGCGGCGCGCGCCAGGACGGCGGGCCGACCTCGTGGCAAGCGGTGATCAATACCGGCGACCTCGATGGCGACGGCAAGAACGACAGCTTCCGCGAGTTCTTCCTCGAATACAGCGACTTCCAGCACGCCTATGAAGCTGGCGTCTATGTCGGTGCCGGCCCCAACGGTGTGCCGAATGCGCAGGCGTTCCCGGCCACCGCTGACAGCTTCCGCTACGCGATCAATCCGCCGGTGCGTAACAACGCCAGCAACTTGCTTGAAGGCGTGCTGGAAGTGCAGGGCGGTCAGGTGCCGGGCTGCCCGAGCCGGCCATGTCCGCAGGCGATTTCGGTGGATGATCCGGGCATGTTCGTCGTCAACTATCGCAACGAGCCGCTGGCCCTGCGCGTTTACGATCCGAACAAGGTCGGCCCGGATGGCAAGCGTGGCATGCAGGCTGACGGCCTCGGTGGCGATCTGTCGTTCGCCATGCAAAGCCGCACCGACCGCGCAATTCCGGCGATGAACCTGGCGCCGAATCTGCTCACCGCCGCCACCGGCCCAACCGGCGGCACTACGCTGTTCCCGCCGCACATCAACAAGGGCGGCGCTGAACCGGGCGATCCGTTCACGCCGATGTTGCGCACCTACACCGGCGACAACGTGCGGCTGCGGGTGCATGCCGGCGGCCATGAAGAAGAGCACAACGTCACCCTGCACGGCGTGAAATGGCTGCAGAGCGGTTCCGGGTTCGGCAACAGCTCCAACTCCGGCTGGCGCGCCTCGCAAATGATCGGCATCTCCGAGCAGATGGGCTTCATTGCGCCGGTGTCGATGCTCTCCAGTTCCGCTGCGACCACGGGCGACTATCTGTACTCGATGGACGCTTCGATCGAAGGCTACTGGAGCGGTATCTGGGGCGTGATGCGCAACTACACCGCCAAACGCGCCGACCTGTTCGCCATCCCGAACAACCCGAGCCCGGCGGGCATGCGCAACACCGTGGCGTTCGAGGGCAGTTGCCCACGGATCAGTGCCAACCCTAATGGCATCGGCACGCGGCCGACGGTACAGCGCAACTATGAAGTGGTGGCGGCGCTGGCCAACGACATCCTCGGCAACTCGCTGGGCCTGACCATCGGCGATCCCGAAGGACTCGGGCAGCATGTCGGCGGGCCGCTGAATCCGGCGGGTGGCACCCTGGTGCTGAACTCGCGCACGGTGAGCATTCCACAAGTCACCGTGACCGATCCGGAGGATGGCGAAACCATCACCATTGGCGGACAGAGCGGGCCGCTGCATGATCCGACCGCGATCCTGTACGTGCGTAAATCCGATCTGGATCCGCTCAGCGGCAAGCTGAAACCCGGCATCCCGGTTGAACCGCTGGTGCTGCGTGCGGCGGCAGGGGATTGCATCAACATCACGTTGGAAAACCGTCTGCCGAGCGTGATGCCCGACCTGACGCAAACCGCAGTGATGCAGGGCATGGTCAAGCGTGATCGCAACAGCGGGCTGGGCTCGACCACCTTCAGCAACAACCTGATGCGGCCGTCCAGCCACGTCGGTCTGCACGCACAGTTGCTGGCGTATGACATCACCAAATCCGACGGTGCCAACGTCGGCGCCAACCCGATCCAGACCGTGCCACCGCGCGTCGGCAACAGCGGCGCGTACCCGACCCGTACCTATCAGTACTACGCCGGGCACCTGGAGCGTGAAGGCAAACCGGTGACGCAACTGGGCCGCAGCGTCGACAACATCAACGCCACGGCGGTGGAGTTCGGCGGCTTGAACATCACCCCGGCGGACGTGATCAAGCAGCCGCAAAAAGGTCTTGGCGGGGCGATGAGTATTCTGCCGATCGGCGCGACCTGGGTTGACGATGCACGCAAGGTCAACGCAACGGTGACGGCGCCTGGGCAGACCAGCTACCGCGACTTCGCGATGGTCTGGCACAAGGCGTTGAACACTCGTTGGGCCAATGGCCGGCCGGTGGAAGGAATTGCCGCTGAAGGCTTCGGCGTGCCGACCGATCCGCAGGACAACTCGAGCATGGCGATCAACTACAAGACCGAGCCGCTGTGGTATCGCTTCGGCCTCGCCCCGGACGCGCCGTTTGGTCATGCCGATGGCGCGGGTTATGGCGACATGGTCAATGCGCACATGGCTTACAGCAATGCGTTGGTGGGTGGCGATCCGCAGACGCCGGTGCTCTATGCCAAACCGGGGCAGCCGTTCCGTACGCATATTTTGATGCCGAGCGGTGGCAGTCGCGGCACCACGTTCCAGCTCGACGGGCACGTCTGGTCGGTGAACCCGTTCCAGGCCGAGAAGAGCGATGTCGGTGGTTATCCGATGGGCTCGCCGGGCGTGGGCTCGGTGCGCTTCGGCTACAACCCGATGTCGATGTACATCGGCGCCCACGAAAGCATCCTGCCGGCCGCGCACTTCAGCTTCATGATCCCGAGCGCCGGCGGCAGCAACGCGATCCCCGGCGACTACCTGTTCCGCGACTACGCGGCCTACGGCAACACCTCCGGATTATGGGGACTGCTGCGCGTAACCAACGAACCGGAACCGGCACCGACCCCGTAGGAGCAAGGCTTGCCCGCGAAGGCCGCGCCTCAATTCTGGAATGGCGGTGGCACTAAAAGCTTCGCGAGCAAGCTTTGCTCCTACAGAGCGGTGGTTGGCAATGAGGACGGTGGGATGAATGCGAATCCCCTGTAGGCCTTCGCCTGCTCGCGATCGGGGACAACCCGGTTTCGGACGGTGAGGCGGATGACGCCATCGCGAGCAGGCGAAGGCCTACAGTGGGCCGGTGGTGGGCAGTGAGGGGCGGGATGCATGCAAATCCCGTGTGGGAGCGAGCCTGCTCGCGAAGCGGTCGGCACAGGCAACAGGTGTGGTGGCTGGCAGATTGCTTTCGCGAGCAGGCTCGCTCCCACAGGGTCTGCGGTTGGCAGTGAGGTTGGCGGGATGCATGCCAATCCCCTGTAGGAGTGAGCCTGCTCGCGATTGGGGCAGCTCGGTTTTCGATGGTGAGGCGGATGACGCCATCGCGAGCAGGCTCACTCCTACAAGGGGCTGCGGTTGGCAGTGAGGATGCGGGATGAATGCAAATCCCTTGTGGGAGCGAGCCTGCTCGCGAAGAGGGCGGCACAGGCAACAGGTGTGGTGGCTGGCAGATTGCTTTCGCGAGCAGGCTCGCTCCCACAGGGATCGCGTCGTTTGGCTGGAATGCGTAGCGGAGGGTGGTATGAACAGGATCATCAACATCATCGGGATTTGCACGCTGGCCATGGCCGGGGCGTTGCTGACGCTGAGTGAAATTGCGTTGGCGCAAACCGGCGCGGGTCAGACGCTAAACCGTGACGGTGTGGCGGTGGATTTCGATCTCAAGCCACTGGCCGCCGACGGCAAACTGCGTGAAGGCGAGTTCGCCGATGTGCAGTTCCGCATCCGCGACAGCGCTTCCGGCCAGCCTCTGTCCGGCGTGGCCCCGGGTGCCTGGGTCGATCCGCAAACCCTCGCTGCCGATAAGGCCCAGGGCCGTGACCAGAGCTGCAAAGCCCGGGTCGGCGTGTTCCTCAAGTCCAACATCGGCGCGCGGCCGTTGCTCGACCTCAACAGCTATTTCCTGCTGGTGATGAACCGCGACGCGAGCATCGCCGTGGTCGATCCATCAGTGTCCGTAGCCGGCATCACCAGCACCCTCGCGCGGATCGAACTCAAGCAACCGCCGATGGATTGGGTCACGCCCAAAGACAACAAACGCGTGTTCGTCTCGATGCCAACCGCCGGCGAAGTCGCGGTGATCGACAGCGAACAATTCAAAGTCATCGCCTCGATCAGCGCCGGCAGCCAACCGTTTCGCGTCGCCCTGCAACCGGACGGACGCCTGCTCTGGGTCGGTAACAACGCCAGCAAACCTGCAGACTCCGGCGTCACCGTAATCGACAGCCAAAGCCTCAAACCCCTCAAGTATTTGCAGACCGGTCGCGGCCACCACGAAATCAGCTTCAGCAAAGACAGCCGCTTCGCCTTCGTCAGCAACCGCGACGACGGCACCGTCAGCGTGGTCGACGTTGCCAGCCTGAACATCGTCCAGCAGATCAAAACCGGCTCCCATCCTCTGTCAGTCGCCTACTCGGCGCTGTCCGGCGCGGTCTACGTGGCCGATGGCAAGGACGGCACCGTCACCGTGATCGACGCCAGCACCCACGCCATTCGCCGGGTGATCAAACTGCAACAAGGCCTCGGCCCGATGGGCTTCAGCGCCGACGGCCGCTTCGGCGTGGTGCTCAACACCGTGGAAAACCGCGCCAGCGTCATCGATGCCGCCACCAACAGCGCCATCCATGATCTGGACGTCAGCGCCGAACCCTACCAAGTGGTGTTCACTCTGGCCTACGCCTACATTCGCGGACTCGCCTCGCCAAAAGTCACCATGATCAACCTGTCCTCGCTCGGCGAAGGCCGCCAGCCGATCAGCCAGGGTTTCGAAGCCGGCCCGCAAGCGCCGCGTCTGGCCGGGGATCTGCCGCTGGCCTCCAGCCTCGCGGTGTCGCGCGATGACAACGCGGTATTCGTGGTCAACCCGGTGGACAACACCACCTACTTCTACGCCGAAGGCATGAACGCGCCGATGTCCGGTTACCCCAACCGTGGCCAGATCGCCCGCGCCGCCATGGTCATTGATCGCAGCCTGCGCGAAGTCTCGCCGGGCCTGTACAGCGCACGGGTGAAACTGCCGGCAGCGGGGCGTTTCGACGTGGCGTTCCTGCTCAATCAACCGAACATCATTCACTGCTTTACCGCGCAGATTGATAGCGACGGCAAACAGCCCAAACACCTCGGCCAGCCGAAAGTCGAGTTCCTCCTCGACAAGACTGCCGTAGCGCTCAACGACCCCTACGTCGTGCGCTTCCGCATCGTTCAGGGCAAAGACAAAAGCCAACGCAGCGGCGTCAAAGACGTGCAACTGCGCTACTACCTCGCGCCCACCTCGCATCCGCGTGAAGTGGCGGCGCTGGAAGTCGCCGACGGCGTGTACGAAGCACCGATCACCCTCGACCGCAGCGGCGCCTGGTACCTGCATGTGCGCGCGGCATCGCTGGGTGCCGCTTTCGATGACAAGACCTTTGCCAGTGTTCGGGTAGCCCCCGGCCAGGCCCGTTGAAGAGGAGTTTCGACATGAACCGATTTGCATCCAGTGGCCTGCTGACCCTGTGCCTGTTGAGCCTCGGCGTTCAACATGCCAACGCCCATTCGGCGGACGAACACGCCGGGCACAAAGCCCCCGCCAGCAGCACGCAAGAACACACCCAGGTGAAATTCGCCAACGTGCCGCTGCTCGACCAGACCGGCAAAACCGTGCGCCTCGAACAAGACCTGGTACAGGGCAAAATCGTTGTCATGAGCTTCATCTACACCAGTTGCACCACGGTCTGCCCGGTGGTCTCGTCGATCATGGGCAAGGTGCAGAAACAGCTCGGCGCGCGGGTCGGCAAGGAAGTGCAACTGGTGTCGATCAGCATCGACCCGCAACGCGACGACCCGAAACGCTTGCAGGATTATGCGCGCGCCTTCCAGCGCGGCCCGGGCTGGAGCTGGCTGACCGGCTCAGCACAATCGATTAATGAAACCCTCAAGGGCCTCGGCAGTTTCAGCGGTGACCTGAAGAGTCATCAACCGCTGATCCTCGTCGGCGACGGCGACAGCCGCCACTGGATGCGCTACTACGGCTTCACCGATCCGGCGTTGCTGGCCAAGGAAGTGGAAAAACTCAGCGGCCTGCGCACCCACGCCAAACACACCGCCATCGCCATGGAGCAACAGCCATGAGACTGCTCGACTGGATCTCCCTGACCATATGTTTCTGGATTCTCAGCAACGTCGCGCTGGCCCACGAAGGTCACGTTTCAGAACCGCCAGCCGCTGTGGCTGCCGCGCCGGCCAAAGGCACCCACGACGCGAAAACCTGGTTCACCGACACGCCGTTGCAGGATCAGAACGGCGAGACGTTGCGCTTCTACAGCGACGCGCTGCAAAACCGCATCGTTCTGCTCAACGTGATCTTCACCAGTTGCAACGATGCCTGCCCGCTGATCACGCAAAAGCTCAAGGAAGTCCGCGAGCTGCTGGGCGACAAGGCGCCGGACATCACCTTCATTTCCCTTACCAGTGACCCGCTGCGCGACACGCCGGCGGTGCTCAAGGCTTACACCTTGAAGCAGGGTTCCGATGACCCTCATTGGCTTTTTCTTACCGGCGACAAGGCGCAGATGGATCTGGTGCTGAGTCGCATCGGCCAGATCGTGCCGACGCCCGAGCAGCACTCGACGCAGTTGATCGTTGGGGATGTCGCCAACAAACGCTGGAGCAAGATCCGTCCCGACGCCCCGGCCGCCGCCATTGCCCAGCGCTTGCAGTTGCTGACAATGCCCGTGGCCGGTCGCTGAGCCCGCGCCATGAACCGCTGCCGCGTACTCGCCCTGATCCTGCTCGCTGGCCTCAGCCTTGGCGCGGGTGCTGCGCCGCTGACCCCGGAAGAGGCGGCGGGCAAGCGCCTGTACCGTCAGGGCTTGTCGGCCAGTGGCGAGGCGATCATGGCGCGGGTCGGCGCGGCGGATGTGTTGCTGCCGGCGACCAGCCTGCCGTGCGCCAATTGCCACGGCGCCGATGGCCTCGGTCGACCCGAAGGCGGGGTGCGTCCGCCGCCGCTGAACTGGGCGCGACTGACCAGCACTTACGGTCAGCAACAGGTCAACGGGCGCAGCTATCCGGCGTACACCGAAAACACGCTGGCGACGGTCATCGAGCAGGGCCGCGACCCCGGCCACAATCGCCTCGACCCGAGCATGCCGCGCTTTGTGCTGTCGATGAAGGATCAGCGCAACCTCACCGCCTATCTCAAACGCCTGGCCGATGAGCGTGATCCCGGCCTTGAGGCGCAAACCTTGCACCTCGGCACCTTGCTGCCCAGCCAAGGACCGCTGGCCGAGGAGGGCATGACCGTGGCAGCGGTGCTCAACGGCAGTGTTGCGCGGATCAATCAGGCCGGTGGCATTCATGGGCGGCAACTGCGCCTGACGGTGATCGATCCCGGCCCGGATCGCGCCAGCGCCGAGCAAGCCCTGCAGCAGTTGATCGAGCAAGAACAAGTGTTCGCATTAATCGCGCCGCTGGCGCCGGCCCTCGACAGCGAACTGGGAATGCGTCTGGAACAGGCCGGTGTGCCGCTCATCGGCGCGCTGTCGTTGCTCGGCTCGATGCAGGCCAGTCCGCAGATTTTCGAGCCGTTGCCGGGCCTGCGCGAGCAACTGATCGCCTTGGCCGACTACGCCACGGCCAGCCTGCGCGTGCTGCAAGGGCCGACGCTGATTGCCTATCCGGACGACCCGTTGCAGGCGCAAGCGGCCACCACCCTCGCTGGATACTTGCAGGAACACGGCTGGCAGAAAGTCCATCTGCAAGCCTACGACCCGGCGGCGGAGGCGCTGCCGTTGGGCTCGCGCTCGGTGTTTTATCTGGGCAATGGTGGCGGTTTCGGGCGTCTGGCAACGAGGCTGCAAAGCGCCGGGCAAGTGCCGTATCTGTTCGCCGCTTCGAGCCAGGTTGCGGGTGAGTTGCTGCAAGTGCCGGAGGGATTTTCCCGGCGGGTGTTTCTTGCTTATCCATTCGTGCCCAGCGACTGGACCCAAACCGGGCGCATGGCCCTGACGCTGCTGCGCGAAGGTCAGGGCCTTGGCGCCCAGCACGCGGTGCTGCAAGTCGGCGCCTACGCCTCGATGCTGCTGCTCAGCGAAGGCATGAAACAGGCCGGCCGCGACGCCAGCCGCGAGAAACTGGTGGCGGCGCTGGAAGGCCTGCATGACTTCGACACCGGCCTGACCCCGCGCCTGAGTTTCGGCCCCGGCCGACGTCTGGGCTTGAGCGGCGCCCATGTGGTCACCGTGGATTTGCCCGATCAGCGTTTCTATCTGGTCGCGCCTTATAAACCGATTGTTGCCAGCCCCTGAACGGAGGGCCCGATCATGAAACGCACAACGCTGATCTTGCTGCTGAGCTGTTGGCTGCCACTGGCGTGGGCCAACAACGAAGCGGCCGTGGCGCGGGTCAACGGCGAGGAAATCTCCGGGTTTCGTTTCGAGCGCTTCTTCGCCGAATACCTGGAAGATCAGGGCCGCGCCGTGGCGAGCATTCGCAATCCCAAAGCCTACAAACAGCTGCGCCAAACAGCGCTGCAAACGCTGATCGATAAGGAGCTGCTGTGGCAAGAGTCGCAGAAACGCGGGGTGCAGATCGACCCGCACAGGGTGCTTCAGCAGGTTGAGCAAACCCGCAGCGCCATCGGCGGCACGGACAAATTCCTCCGCCGCTTGCAGGACGCCGGTTTCGACGAGGCTTCCTTCACCGAGTACACCCGCCGCGAACTGGCGGCGCAGCAGGTGTTCGCCGAGTTGATCCGGGCGAACACTTTGCAACCCCGGCATCAACTGATCCGCGTACCCGCGCACGCCGATGCCGCCACAGATGCCGCGGCGCGTCTACGCTTGATGCAAATGCGCGCCTCGATAGTCGACGGCGCCACGTTTGCCAGCCAACCGCTACGTTCACCGTTCGGCTGGCACCTGATTTATTTGCCGAACCACTTGGAGGCCGCCGATGTCCCAGATTTGCAGGGGCTGGATACAGTCAGGGCACAGCTCGCCCGACAGCAACAGACCCAGGCTCGTCGTCAGGTGCTCGCGCAATTACGGGTGCAGAACAGGATCGAACGAATTGACGACGATTGAAGGTTCCCCCCCAATAGTGGGGAATGGCTTCGATGCCCATTCAGGTGCTTCCCCGTTTCTGGGGAACGGGGTACCGGGACGAGCGGGCATTGTCATTAATTTCAAGGACATGAAGAGATAAAATTACCGGCGCTCAGCCTGGCATGAAGTGTGCGTTACCACGTGTAAGGCGCACTCTCAGGGCGGGGTCATCGGACCTGCTGTTTCAAGGAGTCGACCTTGGTTAACAAAGTACTGGTTGTCGAAGACGAACAGCTGCTTGCACAAAACCTTCAGGATTATCTGTCGGCGCAGGGGCTGGACGTCCGGATTGCACATGACGGAGCGACGGCGATCGGCCTGGCCGAAACCTTTGCCCCGGACGTGCTGGTGTTCGATTACCGCTTGCCCGATATGGAAGGCTTTGAGGTGCTCGACGCAGTCCGCCAGAACAGGACGTGCCATTTTGTGCTGATAACGGGTCACCCGACCGCTGAAGTCTGTGAGCGGGCGCGGCAACTGGGGGTCAGCCACATCCTGTTCAAACCGTTTCCATTGGCGGAACTGGCCCGAGCGGTCTGCGACCTTCTTGGCATCAAGCGTGAAGCGAAACCCGGTGCGAGCCCTTCCGAGGGCTTTGTCGAACGACGCCAGAGCAGGACCGAGAGCTTCCCGTTGCAGTTGTACGATGGCAGTTGGGTGTTGGCGGATCGGCGACGACAGTTGCACGCCATGGCACCGGACGACGATCAAATGCTCACCGGGGAGTAATGGCGCGATCAGACGTTCCGGCACTTGCCGCCAAGGTTTGCCGCGCCGACAGGGCACTAAGCCCCGGTTGGAGAGCAAGCCATGGAACGTCTGTCCGTTGTCGTCGAACCGCTGTTGGCCGAAAGCGCCCCCGCGCGCTTTTCCAGTGAACAGCTTGCCCAGGCCCGGGCGCGGGCCGCCACCTCTGGCGAACGCGTGCTTGAAGCCCTCGGCGTACTCTGTGAAATGGCGCCGATGCCGTTCATTCATACCCTCGGCGCCACCCTGCATTACCCGGTGCTCGACACCGACAGCCTGTTTCAAGCGACGCCGGTGTTTGACCGGGTCACCCTCGCACAATGCCTGAAACGTGAATTCATCCTGCTGCGCCACAACGACGAAGTCATCGGTGTGTTTGCCGACCCCTTCGACCCGGCGCGGCTGGCCTGGATTGACGACTGCCTGCACGGCGCGCCGCTGCATCTGGTCCACGCCGATGACCTCAAGGCCTATCTGGCCCGCCACGAAGAAAGCTTCCACGCCGTCGAATCGCTCAACGCCCAAGGCGACACTCACCACGAAATCGACACCCTGCAAAGCCTGTCGCTGACCAGCATCAGCGAAGACGCCAGCAGCGTGGTGAAACTGGTCAACTCGACCCTCTACGACGCGCTGAAAATGCACGCCAGCGACATCCACCTCGGCACCACCGGCAACGGTCTGGTGATCAAGTACCGCATTGACGGCGTGCTCAACAACATCAGCAAGGTCCAGGGTACGGAGTTCTCCGAGCAGGTGATCTCGCGGGTCAAGGTCATGGCCGAACTGGACATCGGCGAGAAACGCGTGCCCCAGGACGGTCGCTTCAAAATCGGCATCAGTGGCCGTCAGATCGACTTTCGCGTGTCGATCATGCCGAGCATCTTCGGCGAAGACGCGGTGCTGCGGGTGCTCGACAAACAGGATCTGGCCGACAAGGTCTGCGGCGTGCAATTGCAGGCGCTGGGCTTTGAAGATGAAACCCTGCGCCAGTTACGCCGCCTCGCTGCCGAACCCTACGGCATGGTGCTGGTCACCGGCCCGACTGGCAGCGGCAAGACCACCACGCTGTACGCGATGATCACCGAGATCAACCATGGCGTGGACAAGATCATCACCATCGAAGACCCGGTCGAATATCAATTGCCGGGGGTGCTGCAAATCCCGGTCAACGAGAAAAAAGGCCTGACCTTCGCCCGGGGCTTGCGCTCGATCCTGCGCCACGACCCGGACAAAATCATGGTCGGCGAAATCCGTGACCCGGACACCGCACAGATCGCCGTGCAATCGGCGCTCACTGGTCACCTGGTGTTCACCACCATCCACGCCAACAATGTCTTCGACGTGATTGGTCGCTTCACCCAAATGGAAATCGACCCCTACAGCCTGGTCTCGGCGCTCAACGCGATTCTCGCCCAACGTCTGATTCGCTTGGTCTGTGCCAGCTGCAGCGCGCCGGTCAATCCGAGCGATGAAGAGCTGCGCGCATCCGGCCTCGATCCGCAGAAAGTCGACCATTACCACTTCGTCCACGGCAAGGGCTGCGGCCATTGCCGGGGCAGCGGTTATCGCGGGCGCACGGCGATTGCCGAGTTGCTGCACCTCGACGACGAACTGCGCCAGATGATCGTCGAGCGCCAACCGATCAAACAAATCAAAGCCCTGGCCTGCGCCCGTGGTTTGCGCCTGCTGCGCGAATCGGCGCTGGAGCTGGTGGAACAAGGTCGCACCACGCTGGAGGAGATCAACCGTGTCACATTTATCTCGTGAGCGTTTTGTCGCCGTGCTCGGCGCCAGCGGTGTTGGCCTCGGTCAACGGCGTGGCAGCGACACCCTGTGGCTGGGCAGCGTCGGCTACATCGACGAAGGCTTCCAGAGCTACGCGGTGGCGCTGGACACCCTCGACTGCCTGCTCGGTGAACACGCCGGTGCCGGTGCCGAGTTGAGCGTGGTCATCTCCGGGCACTTCAGCCGCTTCTGCCTGGTGCCATGGAGCGCGCAGATCAGCAGCCCGGAAGAACTGCGTGGTTTCGCCCAACTGTGTTTCGAAGACCTGTTCGGTGCACCAACCCAGCCGTGGAGTCTGGTGTTGTCCGCCGAACCAGCCGGTTACGACCGCATCGCCAGCGCCTTGCCGCAAGACTTGCTCGAACGCCTGCGCACGCTGGTCAGCGGTCGCGGTTTGCGCCTGCGCTCGGTGCAGCCGTACCTGATGGCGGCGTTCAACCGCTTCGACAAAAGCCTCGATGCCGGCGACTTCCTCTTCGTCGTCGCCGAGCCGCAACGCAGTGTGTTGTTGCTGGCGAGGGAAGGGCGCTGGGCCGGTGTGCGTTCGGTCGGCGGCAGCGACAGCGATGCCGCGTTGAATGCCCTGATCGGTCGCGAACGGCAGCTGCAAGCCTCGACCAGCGAACGTGCGTTCAACGTGTATCTGCATGCGCCGGCGCGCCTCGATGCGCATCCGGACGTGGCGGGTGTGCAACTGCGCACCCTTGAAGATGACTCGATGACTGTGCGTGACGGCTTGTACGTCATGTCCCGGGCGGTGGCCTGAGATGCGCGCGCTCAATCTCGACTTCCAGCCACGTCCTCGTTCCGGCCCATTAGGTTGGAGTTTGCTCGGCGGCGGAGTGCTGCTGGCGCTGCTGTGCTTTGGCGTGCAACAGCACCTCGACGCGCACACCGAACAGCAACAGGGCCACCTGCAAACCACTCAGCGCCAGCTCACCGGCGACAACGGCGCCAAGTCCACCCTGAGCCCGGCGGAAACCCGCGAGCAGGCACAAAACCTCGCCGAAATGCGCAAAGTCTCGCAGCAACTGCGCCGGCCGTGGGAACGCCTGTTCGCCATGCTCGAAGCGATGCCGCGCGATGACGTCGCACTGCTCAGCCTGACCCCGGATGCGCGCAAAGGCCAGGTCCGCATCAGCGCTGAAGCGCGGGATCTGCAAGCGATGCTCGACTTCCACAAACGTCTGGAAGCCAGCGACGAGCTGTCCGACGTCTCGCTGTTGAGCCACGAGATCGTCGTCAAATCGCCGGAACAACCGGTGCAATTCAACCTGTCGGCGACTTGGGAGATGGGCGATGCGAATCCCTAGACTGATCGTCCACGAATACCTGCAAGGCCTCGGCATTCCAGGCCTGGCCGGGCTGGCGCTGCTGCTGGTCGCCGTGGCTTGGGCACTCGGTGGCTTGCTGCCGGGCTGGCAATCGTTGCAGCACCTCAGCCAGCAGACTCAGGAAGCCACCGCGTACCTGGCCAAGGTTGAAGACGGCAGTATCGCGCCGCCGGTGGTGCCGCAACGTCAGCTCGACGACTTCCGCAACAAACTGCCGGCGCAGCCGCAAGCCACCGTCGCCATCGACCGCATCTACGCCCTCGCAGCCCAGGAGCACATCACTCTGGCGCGTGGCGAATATGCCCTCGGCGTCGACCCGAAAACCCATCTGGCGCGCTATCAGATCCTTCTGCCAGTGCGCGGCAGCTACCCGCAACTGCGCCGCTTTGTGCACGCCTTGCTCGGCCAGTTGCCAGCGGTGGTGGTGGAAGACCTCGAGTTGCAACGCAAGAAAATTGGCGACACCGACCTCAATGGCCGGATCCGTATGACCCTTTACCTGTCGAGGTCATGATGAATACCAAGCGCGTGACAGGTTGGTTGGCGTTCTTCGGCGTAGCGGCCGCGCTGGCGTGGTTGCCGGCGTATTTCTCGCCAAGCGAAGACGTCGATTCCAATGAAGTGGCCGTCGCCACACCGGGGAAAACCCGTGGTGCGCTGCCAGCCAGCAGTGCCAAGGCCAAAGACGCGCCGATCAAGGACCTGAGCCCGGCCGGCGATCTGTTCGCGGCGAAATCCTGGAAGGCCGCGCCGACCCTGGCCACGGTCACCGAACAAGCGATCAACCCGGCCACAGTGGTGCAAGCCCCGAGCCTGCCACCGGTGCCGTTTCAGTTCGTCGGCAGGCTGCATGACCGCAGCGACCTGCAAGTGTTTTTGCAGAACGGCGAAAAAATCTACGTCGTGCGCAACGGGGATGTGATCGACGACACCTGGAAGATCACCGGCATTTCCGATGTGGAATTGAGCCTGGTCTACCTGCCTTTGCATTTGTCGCAGACCCTGTCTGTGGGGAGTACGCAATGAACCGTTCCCGTTTGCTGATGAGCCTGGGCCTGTGCGCCGGGCTGGCCGCGTGCAGTTCTGCACAAGTGGCCAACAAGGAAGCCGCCGACCTGATTGAACAGGGTCAGTACGAGGCGGGGCTGGCCCGCATCGAGGAAGGTCTGCGTGAAAATCCTCGCGACACCGAATTGCACTTGCTGCTCAACAGCGGCCGGGCCAAGGCGATCACCGCGCTGCTGACTTCCGGCGACACCGATCGCTCGCGTCGCGACTTCGCCTCGGCACGTATCGCTTACGCACGAGTGCTGACCATCGAGCCGAACAACCGCCGCGCTCAGGATGCCCTGAAGCAGATGGATTACCTGCGCAGCATGGACGAAAAACTCGAGCTGGCCCGTGGCGACCTGCGTCGCGGCGATATTTATGGCGCCGATCGTCAGGTCAAACAGATCCTCGAACTCGACCCGAACAACGACGGTGCGCTGGAGCTGCAAGGCAACATTCGTCTGGTGCAGAGCCGCAACGTGATTGCCTATCCGCAACTGCGCACCAAGCTTGATCGCCCGGTAACCCTGGAATTTCGCGACGCCAACCTCAAGACCATTTTCGAAGTGCTGTCGCAGGTCGCTGGTCTGAATTTTATCTTCGACAAAGACCTGCGCCCGGACATGAAAGCGACGATCTTCGTGCGTGACGTGCGCATCGAAGACGCCGTGACCCTGCTGCTGCAACAGAACCAGTTGCACCAGAAAGTGGTGAACGAAAACACCTTGCTGATCTACCCGGATTCGCCGCAGAAAGTGAAGGATTACCAGGAACTGGTGATGCGCACTTTCTACTTGACCAGCATCGATGCCAACACCGCACTGAACATGGTGAAAACCATGCTCAAGACCCGCGATGTGTTCGTCGACGAACGCCTCAATACCCTGACCATGCGCGACACCGAAGACGCCGTGCGCATGGCCGAGAAACTCCTGCAATCGCAAGACCAGTCCAACCCGGAAGTGGTGCTCGAAGTGGAGGTGATGGAAGTCGCCACCCAGCGCATTCTCGACCTTGGCCTGCAATGGCCGAGCACCTTCGGCGTGGTCAACTCCGATGGTTCGCCGGTGACGCTGTTGGGCCAACTCAAAGGCATCAACTCTGACCGCATCACCATCGGCCCATCGCCGCAAGCCAAGATCAACGCGCAGGACAACGACATCAACACCCTCGCCAGCCCGGTAATTCGCGTCAGCAACCGCGAGCAGGCGCGCATTCACATCGGTCAGCGTGTGCCGATCATCAGCGCGACCTCGGTGCCGTCGACACAGGGGCCGGTGATCACTGAAAGCGTGACCTATCTGGATGTCGGTCTGAAGCTCGAAGTGACGCCCACCGTGCACCTGAACAACGAAGTGGCGATCAAGATTGCCCTGGAAGTGAGTAACGCCACGCCGCTGGAACCGACCCGTCAGGGCACAATCCCGGTGCAGGTCGATACCCGCAACGCGCAAACCTCGCTGCGTTTGCACGACGGCGAAACGCAGATCCTCGCCGGACTGGTGCGCAACGATCACGGTGCTACCGGCAACAAGATTCCGGGCCTCGGCGACATTCCGGGCTTGGGCCGCTTGTTCGGCAGCAACAAAGACACCATCGGCAAATCCGAACTGGTGCTGTCGATCACCCCACGGATCGTGCGCAACCTGCCGTATCAGAGCCCGTCGGACATGGAGTTCTCCACCGGCACCGAAACCAGCATGCACATCCAGGCACCGGATCGTTCGCAGAGCTACGTGATGCCGTCACCGGCCGCGCAGCCGCGTGCCGTCGGTGAATCGGCCGTGGCCACCACCCGCGTCACCGTCGAGAAGCCTTGATCATGAACGCCTCCCAACGCGGTTTCACCCTGATCGAAGTCGTGGTGACGCTGGCCCTGATCGGCCTGTTGGCGAGCATGGCCGCGCCACTCACCGAGACCCTGGTGCGGCGTGGCAAGGAGCAGGAATTGCGCAACGCGCTGTACCAGATTCGCGATGCCATCGATGCCTACAAGCGTGCCTTCGATGCCGGTTACATCGAGAAGTCGCTGAACAGCAGCGGCTACCCGCCGAACCTGAAAGTGCTGGTCGAAGGCGTGCGCGATGTGCGCAGTGCCAAAGGCGCCAAGTTCTACTTTTTACGCCGCATCCCGCGCGATCCGCTGGTGACGGCCAAACGTGATGACGAAGGGGGTTGGGGCGTGCGCGCCTACAACAGTTCGGCTCAGAACCCGCGCGATGGCGAGGACGTGTTCGACGTCTACTCCCACGCCCGGGGCAAGGGCCTCAACGGCATCGCCTACCGCGAGTGGTGAACCTCATGCGCCGGGAAAAAGGTTTTACCTTGCTGGAGCTGATGGTGGTGATGGCGATCATCGCCACGCTGATGACCATCGCGCTGCCGCGCTACTTCAACAGCCTCGAAGCGTCGAAGGAAACCACCCTGCGCCAGAGCCTGTCGGCGATGCGCGAGGCGCTGGATCACTTTTACGGCGACACCGGGCGTTATCCGGATTCCATCGAGCAACTGATCGAACAACGTTACCTGCGCAATGCGCCACTCGATCCGATCACCGAACGCAAAGACCAGTGGGTGCTGATCGCGCCACCGGACGGTGTGGCTGGCGGCGTGGCCGACATCAAAAGCGGTGCTACCGGGAGGGCGCGTGATGGCAGCCAGTATTCCGAGTGGTAACCGTGCGCAGCAGGGTGGTTTCACTTACCTGGGCGTGCTGTTCCTGATTGTGGTGATGGGCATGGGCCTGGCCAGTGCCGGCGAGTTGTGGTCGACCGCTTCACGCCGCGACCGCGAGCGTCAGTTGCTCTGGGTCGGCACCCAATACGCACAGGCGCTGCGCAGCTACTACCGCAGCTCGCCGGGGCTGGCGCAGTACCCGAAAGAGCTTGAAGACCTGCTCGACGATCAGCGTTTTCCTGAGGCTAAGCATCACTTGCGTCAGCTCTATCCGGATCCGATCGGTCAGGGTGAATGGGCGCTGCAACGCGGTTTTGACGGACGCATCACCGGCCTCAACAGCCCGTCGACCGAGCTGCCTTTGAAGCAGGCGGACTTCCCGACGCAGTGGTCGGATTTCGATGGCATGCAGCGTTATTCCGATTGGCAGTTCGTCGCTGAAAAAGCCTTCCTCGAAGGCACTAATGGCCCGGCCAAAGGCCAGTCGAATTTGCCGCAGGCGTTGCAGCCATGACTCGTCAGTGGTGGTGCGCGCTGATCTTTACCGCTGTGGCGTGCTGCGCCAGCGCCGGTGAAGAAGACGAAATGATGGGCTTCATCGTCGACGACACGATCTCGCACATCGGCCACGACTTTTATTACTCGTTCAGTGAACGCTTGCGCGACACCAGCCCGATGGATTTCAACCTGGTGGTGCGCGAGCGGCCCGACGCGCGCTGGGGCAGCCTGGTGACCGTGGAATATCAGCAACGCCTGGTTTATCGGCGCTTCCTGCCGCCGAACACCGTGGAACTGAAGGACGAGGCGTATGACGCCGCCGACTGGGTTCGACGCCAGGTTGTCCAGCGCAAGCTGGAGGCTCTGTTGCAGGACACCACCGACCTTGAGAAGGACGAACTATGAACAGCACAACGTTCTCACGGCGCAGCGGATTGTGGATCTCGGGGTTGTTGATCGGGCTCGCCAGCGCTGCCGCTGTCCAGGCCACTGAACTGGTCTACACGCCGGTCAACCCGTCGTTCGGCGGCAACCCGCTCAACGGCACCTGGTTGCTCAACAACGCGCAGGCGCAAAACGATCACGACGATCCGGATTTGAAAAGCCGTTCGACCGTGGCCGGCACCTCGGCGCTGGAGCGCTTCACCAGTCAATTGCAATCGCGGCTGCTAGGGCAGTTGCTGGACAACATCTCCACCGGCAACACGGGGAGCCTGTCCACCGACTCTTTTATCGTCAACGTCATCGACGACTCCGGGGCACTGAGCATTGAAGTGACCGATCGAGCGACCGGTGAGGTTTCGGAAATTCAGGTGAACGGCCTCAACCCATGACGGGCTGACGGTTCCGGGGAGAACGGACATGAAAAAGATCATCGCGTTAGGGCTGCTGTTGGCGACATTACAAGGGTGCAGTCTGCGTGAGCCGATGTCGGCCGAGCAGGACACCGAAACCCCGACCCTGACCCCCAGGGCCTCGACTTATTACGACTTGCTGAAAATGCCGCGACCCAAGGGCCGGTTGATGGCGGTGGTGTACGGCTTCCGTGATCAGACCGGGCAGTACAAGCCGACGCCGGCGAGTTCGTTTTCCACCAGCGTGACCCAGGGTGCGGCGTCGATGTTGATGGACGCGATGCAGGCCAGTGGCTGGTTTGTGGTGCTGGAGCGGGAAGGGCTGCAGAACCTGTTGACCGAGCGCAAGATCATTCGCGCGTCGCAGAAGAAGCCGAATACGCCGGTGAATATTCAGGGTGAGCTGCCGCCGTTGCAGGCCGCGAACATGATGCTTGAGGGCGGGATCATCGCGTATGACACCAATGTGCGTAGCGGTGGGGAAGGGGCGCGGTATTTGGGGATTGATCTGCAGCGTGAGTATCGGGTGGATCAGGTGACGGTGAATTTGCGTGCGGTGGATGTGCGTAGCGGGCAGGTGTTGGCGAATGTGATGACCAGCAAGACGATTTATTCGGTGGCGCGCAGTGCGGGGATTTTCAAGTTTATCGAGTTCAAGAAGTTGCTTGAGGCGGAGGTTGGCTACACCACGAATGAGCCGGCGCAGTTGTGTGTGTTGTCGGCGATTGAGGCGGCGGTGGGGCATATGGTGGCGCAGGGGATTGAGCGGCATTTGTGGCAGGTGGCGGGTGACAGTTCTACGCCTTCGCAGGATGATGTGTTGAATCGGTATTTGACCCAGAACAAGATTGATCCTGAGGCGGAGTGAGGTTTTTGCTGTTGAGCTTGGCGGCCTGATAGCCGACCAGGCTCTCTCGGTCGAAACCGGTTTAAACCTGTAGGAGTGAGCCTGCTCGCGATAGCTATCTATTGGGCATCGACGATATCGCGAATGCACTCAGACCTTGTGGGAGCTGGCTTGCCAGCGATGGCGGCCTTACAGCCGATCAATCTCTGGCAGATGTACCCAGTTCCAATTGTGGGAGCCAGCCTGCTGGCGATGATTCTCTGGTTGGCTGAGTACATATCCATTCCTGCGGCAACGGCTGCTTAGGGTTTCGCCCTGACGGCGACTCACTTTTTTTTCAAACGCCTAAAAAAAGTAAGCAAAAAAACGCTTGCTCCTACGTGCGGCCCACTCGCTAACGCTCGGGGTTCCTTCGCTCCGGGACCGATCCGGGCGCAGCGCCTACGGTTTGCTTCGCTGCACCTCCTCTCGCTGTGTTTGGCTGCGCCAAACGGTCGCTGCGCTCCCACGCCCGGATCAATCCCTCCACTCAGCCTTCCGACGTCGCCCGTGGATCAAGATCAAAAGCAGGCGAGCTGACACTCGGCCTAATGGCGGGCGCGTTCACTGTAGGAGCTGCCGAAGGCTGCGATCTTTTGATCTCGCCCTTGCTCTTGTAGGAGTGAGCCTGCTCGCGATAGCTATCTATTGGGCATCGACGATATCGCAAATGCACTCAGATCTTGTGGGAGCTGGCTTGCCAGCGATGGCGGCTGATGAGCCGAGCAATCCCTGGCGGTTGCACACGTTCACTGTAGGAGCTGCCGAAGGCTGCGATCTTTTGATCTCGCCCTTGCTCTTGTAGGAGTGAGCCTGCTCGCGATAGCTATCTATTGGGCATCGACGATACCGCGAATGCACTCAGATCTTGTGGGAGCTGGCTTGCCAGCGATGGCGGCTGATGAGCCGAGCAATCCCTGGCGGTTGCACACGTTCACTGTAGGAGCTGCCGAAGGCTGCGATCTTTTGATCTCGCCCTTGCTCTTGTAGGAGTGAGCCTGCTCGCGATAGCTATCTATTGGGCATCGACGATACCGCGAATGCACTCAGATCTTGTGGGAGCTGGCTTGCCAGCGATGGCGGCTGATGAGCCGAGCAATCCCTGGCGGTTGCACACGTTCACTGTAGGAGCTGCCGAAGGCTGCGATCTTTTGACTTTGATTTTTTAGGATCAAGATCAAAAGATCGCAGCCTTCGGCAGCTCCTACATATGCGTATTTCGATTCGAAATGTTTGAAGGTTGTTTTGATTTTGCAGACTCTTCCGACCGGGTTTTCAGGTTATCCGTCCGCAACATTTCGCTTCGTAGACTACAGCCCAAACCTATCGACAGATTTTCAATGCTGTCTACTGTCAACCCTGACAGTAGACAGCGCAAAAAGCCGTACCTACCTTGATTCATCCAGATTCACTATCTGGTCACAGGACAAGACAATCAAGGAGATGAACATGGTGACTGAATTTGTTTTTCCGAGTGAAGAAAGCCCTACCTCAGGTTCCCTGCGCGCCAACATCAATGGTGTGGCTTTTGCGGCGGACGGTTTGAATTTCGCTTATGACTATCACGTTCCCATGCGACGGATGTATCTGACATTGGCTGCTGCCCAGGAAACGCAGGATGCCCAAGGGAAAACAGTGGTGAACGTCATTGAGGTTGTATTCAGTGCCGAGATAGAAAACGGTCGCAGTGATATCGTCAACGGGCACGTGGCCGCAGCCTATTCCACGATGCAGAAGACAGGCGGGAAATCCTCTACCCGGATCTTCAACGCCGATGAAGGCTCGTTCGATATAACCTTTGATCGCGAGAAGAATATCTACAAAGGCACATTTCACTTCCAGTCAAAGGATGCTGTACATCCCGGTGTTCTGATCAGCGACGGTGAATTCGATATCACGGGCCGAGACAGCTTTACCATCTAGCTGGAAAGCAGATTTTCCAGCACGGGTCGGCGTAGTCAGTACCTATTTCACGTGACGTCCAACGTGTTCGCAAAACGTTTGGGGCCTCGTTCATCGCCTGGTGGATAGCCCGGTGGTTTGAGAGCGGAGAGGCGGCCGGTTTTGGCGCTTTCCGAGACTTGAATTTAACTCGGTAGCGCACGTCGACGTCTCTCTCTCAATCTCCTCGGCAGTTCCCTCTCCCTACGGGCGGTCCGACGTTTCGGGAGGGCCAGGGTGAGGGTTGCGATCTGCGTTTGTTTAAAGACGTGTCTGAATCAGCGGAACCTTCCCACAAGGTTTTCAGGTTGTCCGTAGGACGTCCGGTCTTTAGCCTGTGTTCGTCGCTACCAATTCAGCGACCGGGCATGGAAACCCGAAGACACGAGAGAGCAGATAAGCCTTTCATAACGTATGCTTGCGCACTTTCATTGTGTGCACTCTGTTATGGCGGTTGTGCGCGGGAGACATTCGTGTCTGCCGGGTTGCTCTCTCCCGGATTTCCAGCCTGCGTACAGCTGCCACCCATTTTTCCTGGAAGTCGAATGGGCCAGCTGCAACTATCAATGAGAGAGAATCACCATGAAAAAACCAACCCCCAACCCCCCAGAATCAGACGCCGACACCACATCCCCCTACGCCTCAGTCGACAGCAAAAAACTCCACGAAGCCGCCGATCGCGCCCTCGATTTCTACCTCAACCCCACCGCCCACATCATGTCCAGCGCCAACGAGCCGGAACCCATGTACCTCGCCAACCCCCGGTACAACACCGAATCCCTGCTGGCCAACGCCAGCGAAACCCTCGGCTCGGCCAGCGAAATGCTCATCAACTTCGCCGCCTCCCTGGAAACCTCACATCGCAAAACCGCCTTGGGCATCGCTCAAGTCGTCATGCTGGGCGAACTGGCAGTCAACCAAGCGCTGGATCACGTCGAGTTGAAGGATGGCTAATTAGATCGTTCCCACGCGCAGCAAAGGAATGCCGCCCCTGACGCTCTGCGTCAAATTCGCGAGTTGGAACGCGGAGCGTCCCGAGAGGCATTCCCACGCAGAGCGTGGGAACGATCAAAAAAACTGTACCTCCACGGCAAGCACGGTTTCTTGTGTTGAGACGAGGAAGCGATCTTAACTGGGGTCGCGTCGAGGGTACTCCTGACCCGCATGCAAGATGCTCACAATCTCAATGTGGTCCGCCACTTGATAAACGACGAGATAGTTCGGGCTTACCACAATCTCTCGAGTGCCGGGAGAGCGGCCCTTGCGATACAGGTGTGGATGCCAACAAAGCGCAGATGTAGTTTTGACGACGGACTTGTGAAGTGCAGTCGCCGCTAAAAAATTCGCTCGCCAATGTACTTCAGGATTTTCGAGAGTTCGACCCGAGCCTTGGGTCGCCACTTAATCTGCATCAGCGCTTTTGCGCATTGATTCCATCAAGGCATTGATTTCCTCCATCACTTGCTCATGGGGAATACTCGGACGCGGATCATCGAGAGACGCTTGTACTTCCGCCCTGAACCAGCGGTCATAGCTCGCAGCCTGTTCTCCAGGATCAAGGTTCGAGACGACTGGGCACAGTGGGTCAATCATCTTTGGGTCGATCATGGCACCTCCGGGATCAATGCCTGAAAGTCTATTCGGTAAGGGGAATGTTGTCGTGGTTGTCTGGATGAATTGCACGTTGGTCGAGCTCCTTTGGGTTCAGGTTGTCCCGAAAAATCCTAGTCCTTGCGCTTCCGACGGCCAACCGCCAGAGGTAGTAGGAAAACGTGCAGCTTTTCCAGAAACCATTCCTTTTTCTGAAGCAAAAGAAATCTCATGTAGGAGCTGCCGAAGGCTGCGATCTTTTGATCTCAATCTTTAAAAGCAAGATCAAAAGATCGCAGCCTTCGGCAGCTCCTACATAAGGTTAAAAACCGCGACCCCCCTCACCAGAGAATCGCGGCCTATCAACACCCAACCCCTACTGCTGCAACACCGTCGCCTGGTTAGCCGAGCCAAACTGCTGAATATTCGCCGTCTGCGTAACCCCACTCTGATCGACATTGGCAATGTTCCCCGTCCCGCCCTGGGTCACATACGCCACGTTCATCGTATCCGCCTGCTTAACAGTGATCATGTTGTCGCTGCCATACAACTGCGCGGTATACGCCTGGTTGCCAGTCCCGGATTGATCGAACTCAGCACTGTTGCCGGTGCCATTCGAAGAACCCTGAATCAGGTTGGTCGTCCCGCGCTGATCCGAGATCAGAATGTTGTCGCTACCATTCTGATCAAAATACAGCTCGTTATACGACTCCGCCTGACTGACCGTGGTCTTGTTGCCAGTCCCGGTCTGATGCGTGGTCATCACGTGCCCGACGCCATCCTGAGTGAAGCTGGCGATGTTGCCATTGCCCGCCTGAGTAACCGTCGCGCGTTGGCCACTGCCGAACTGGCCGCCGGCTTGCGGGCCTTTCCAGTTGCTGGCGTAGACCTTGTTGTCGTTACCCACGGAGGTGGCGCTGAGCACGTGACTGTCGCCGTTCTGGTAGGTGAAGTGCACGTTGCCGTTACCCACCTGATACAGCGCCAGTGTCGAGTTGACCGATTCGAACTGGTCGGCGTAGATCGCGTTGGTGTTGCCGACTTGGGTGACGGCGGCGTTGTTGTTTTCGCCGAAGCTTTGGTCGACCACGGTTTCGTTGCTGTCGCCATATTGGTTGACGGTGGCTTGGCTTGCGAGTTGCGAGTCTTGCCAGATTTCGCTGCCGTTGAGGTTGCCGAACTGGTTGATGCTGATGTTGCCGCCGGTGCCGTTGCGCTGGTCGCCGTAGGCGTAGTTGCCTTCGCCGGCCTGGTTGATGCCGATCTGGCCGCCGTTGTGCAGTACTTGTTCGGCGGTGCCGTAGTTGGCGGTGCCGTATTGGGTGATCACCGAGCTGTTGCCGCTGCCTTCATAGAGTTGTTCGATGTTGGCTTCGTTGCTGTCGCCGAACTGGAAGGTTTTGCCTTCGCTGCCGTTCTGCGAGTCCTGATAAATGAACGAGAAGTTGCCGGTGCCTTGTTGCTGTTGCAACGCGCTGTTCGGTGAGCCGAAGCCCAGCGACTGGCTGGCGTGAGCGGTGTTGAAGGCGCCGACTTGTTGTTGGGTGATGGTGGCGTTGTCTTCGTAAAGCTGTTCGGCGTAACCGGCGTTGTAGTCGCCGACCGCGTCCTGGGTAATCACGCTGGTGGCGTGGTCTTGCACGGCGGCGGCGTCGTTGCCCTGGCCCAGTTGGGTCTGGGTGGCGGTACTGAACGGGGCCTGGGTCTGTTTCACGTCGGCGATGTTGGCGGTACCGACCTGGCTTTGGTTGGACAGGCTGTCGTCGGCCATGGTCTGGGCACTGATCATGACCAGCAGGGCGGCGGTGAGGGGCGTCAGTTTGAACATGATTGAACTCTCCGATGATTTGCAGTGCTTAGCGATATTGCTTGACCGAAACGCTCATGCCGTTGCCCGACTGGGTCACGGCGCTTTGCAGCCCCGCGCCGGCCTGCTCGATGCTGGCGTCGTTGTTGTTGCCGTTTTGCGAAATCTGCGCGCGGTTGTGGCTGCCGTTTTGCGTGATTGAGGCGGCGTTGCCGGAACCGTTCTGGTTGATCAGGGCCATCAGGTCGCTGCCCTGTTGCAGGATGTACGCCTCCTGATTGCTGCCCGACTGCACGATCTGCCCGAGCAGCGACTGACCGTTCTGTTGCAGCAGGGCGACGTTGGCCTGGCCGAGCTGGTCGATCAGGGCTTGCTGACCCACGGGTGGGGGCAGTTCGCCGAGGTCGCTGCTGGTCGGGGCCAGGTCGTCGTTGTCCATCAGGTCGTCGGCGCGCACGCCCGCAGTGCTGCACAGCAGGAGCAGACAAAGCAGGGCGGCGGTCGGCGTGTTCATGGCGAAAATCCTGTGTGGCGTTATCCGGTTGAGAACCGTGCCCCAGCCACCCGAAAGTGGCTGGGGATCTGGCCTACAGCGTGGTCACCGAGACCGTGCGCACGGTGCCTTGGGACGAGCGGATCGTCGCGGTCGGGTTGGCCGATGGCACCACCGTCGTGTTGTTCAGCGTCAGCCGCCAGCGACCGGTCACCGGTACGGTGGTGGTGCCGAGGGTGACCAGCCCGGTCGGGGTGGTGACCTGCACGGTGATGGTGTTGCCGGTGGTCACCGACGAGGTGCCGGTGAAGTCCCAGTTGAAGCGCCCGCCGGAGCGTGCCTGCACCGTCGATGCGGTCACGGCGAAGGTTTCCGCCGCTGGCCGTGGCGACACTTGCACCGTGACCGTGGCTGGCGTCGACAGGGCGCCGAAGCTGTCCCGGGCGATGTAGGTGAAGGTCGTGGTGAACGCCGTGGTCACGGTGGCCGGTGGCGTGTAGGTGATCACCGTGCCGTCAGTGCTGACCGTGCCACGGCCGGCGGCCGGTTGGGTCAGACTGGCGACGCCCAGCGGCACGTTGCCTTCCGGATCGGTGTCGTTGGCCAGCACGTTGATCGGGATCGCCACACCCAACGTGGCGACGCTGTCGGCGACGGCGGTCGGTGACCGGTTCGGTGCGACGGTGATCGTCACGGTCGCCGGATTAGCCGAGGCCAAGCCTTTGGCGTCTTGCGCTTTGTACGTGAACGTCGTGGTCAGTGGCGCGTTGACCACGGCGGGCGGCGTATAGACCACAGCGGCGGTGCCACTGAGGGCTACGGTGCCTTGGCCGGCCGCCGGTTGAGTCAACGCGGTGATGCCCAGCGGATTATCGCCATCGGGATCGCTGTCGTTGGTCAACAGGCTGAGGGTGATCGGCACACCGAAGCTGGTGCTGCCGGTGTCGGCATTGCTGATCGGCGCCTGGTTTTCCCCGGTGTCCGGCGCGGTGCCGACCACGACGACCGCCTCGGTGTCACTGCCGCCGGCGGCGGATTTCACCGTGACGGTGGCCGGTGGCTGGGTCAGGTCGGCGACGGTGATGCGTTGCAGCGTGCCGGTTTTCGACAGACGTCCGTAGCCTTGGGCAACCATGTCCGGGATCGCCACTTCATCGGTCGATGTCGCTTCGATCAACAGACTTTTGTTGGCCCAGCTGTAGCGCGCGGTCTGCACTTTCACCACGTCAGTGAGTTTGGCCGACACGGCGGTTGGCCGCGTGGTGCCCGTCGGGTTGGTGGCGGTCACGACCACCACCGGCGGCACGGCGCCAGTGCTCAGTCGCTGGCCGAAGAACAGACCGTTGTTGTCACCCAGCAAGTTGGTCTGGCATGGGGTCTGCGGCGGACCGGGCAGCAGCGCCACGCTTTCGCGGAAGCACAGGGTCGAGCTGCTGTCAGCCTTGGCGAACACCTCGGCACGCACGCCGGCGGCGGTGCGGCGGTAGGTGGCGCGGTCGATGTCGACGTGGGTTTGCTGACGATTGTCGAGCACTTTGCCGGACAGGCTGAACACGTTCGACTGGATGGTTCCGGCAGGCCCGGTGATGCGCACGAAGTTAGTGTTGAACGGGCTGCCGGTCACGGCCTCGTTGAGGTTCGGGTCGCCGACGAACGTTTCGCTGGCGCCGGAGTCCGGGTTCACTTCTGTGTAGGGGCCGTTGACGCTGCGCAGGAACGGGCCGATTGCGCCACCGACAGCGCCGCTGAAATTGCCCGGCGCGCCGATGCCGATGTCGCGAGTGATGTTGATCGCTCGCCGGCCAGGCGCGGTGACGTTGACCGTTTCCACACCATACGGGTGAGTGATGGTGTAGGTGCCGGCAAGGGGCACGTTCACCCGGATGCGAATCCGCGCGAAGCTTTGCTGATCACCATCGGCCGGATTCTCCGAAGCAAACGCTGCTTCAATCCCGGCGACATAGGCGTCCATCCCGTAACCGGCGGCGTTGTTGGCGATGGTGGTTTCGGCGAGAAACCAGAACGCTTCCGGCGGCCAGTTGTCCGGGAAAATCATCGGCTGAGCATCATCGTAGATACCCGGCTCGGCGAGCAGGATGCACATGTAGGCCGGTGGCACGCTGGCCGCCACTCGTGAGCTGGCGGCGCGCGACTGGCAGAGTTCCATCGACAGTTGGTTTTCGTCCTGATACCACATCGGGAATTTCCCGGTGGCGAAGGTGTAGGGGCCGGGGTCGACGGCGGCAAGTTGCGCATAGGCACTGCCGGTCAGCGAGAGAGCGAGCCCGAGCGCGTTGAGCGCAAAGCGTGGCCACTTGTTCATGATGCCTCCTGATGCGGATCTGGGCATGTGAGCGTTCATTGCACGATGACCACTTCTTCGGTATCGCTGCCGCCGTTGGACGACGTCACGCGGACCCGGGACGGTGGGATCGGTGAGATCCCGGTGGCCAGGGTTTTCACCGCACCGTCGCCACCGAGCGCGCCGATGGCGGCGCCGCTGCCGGAGGTGGCGGTGAGCACCGGCGGCGAAGTTTCGTCACTGGTCGAGGCCACCACGGTGAGTTGTCCGGAGCTCAGGCTGTATTGCGCGCTCTGGATCACCACCAGGTCGGTCAGGGCCATGGGCAGGGTGGTCGGTGTGCTGCTGGCGATGGCGAGGTGGTTGTCGGCGGTCACTTGCAGGGTGGTCGGCAAGGCCGGGTTGACCGAGGACTGTGCGTACCAACTGCCGGTGCTGTTGGCTTCGGTCATGTTCAGCACAGGCGTGCTGCTGGTGACGGCCGCCGTGCCCGGAGCGGGCGGGGCAAGGACGAAGACGTCTTGCTGCGCCACCGGTGCGCTGTCGCCGGCCTTGCGTGAGTAAGTGCTGCGCTGGGCGATCATCGGCGTTGGCCGCACGACGGTCGACAACTTGCCGGAGACGGCAAACGCCGTCGTACGCAGGTCGATCCCGCCGGGGCCTTCAATGCGCACGTAGTTGGTGTTGAACGGACTGCCGGTGACCGCCTCGCTGAGGTTCGGGTCGCCGACGAATTGCTCGGCGGCGCCGGTCACCGGGTTGGTCTCGGTGTACGGGCCGTTGACGCTGCGCAGGAACGGGCCGATGTCGCCCTTGAGTGCGCCGTCGTAGGTTTTCGGCGTGCCAATGCCGATGTCGCGGGTCATGTTGATCGCGCGGCGGCCGGGGGTGTCGATGTTGAACACGTCGACGCCGTACGGGTGGGTGATGACGTAAGTGCCAGCGGTCGGCACATCGACGCGAATACGGATGCGCGCGAAGCTGACTTGATCGCCCTCGACCGGTTCTTCGGCGGCGAAGGCGGCTTCGATGGCGCTGACGTAGGTCAGGTCGATGCCGCGCGCCGCGTCGACGAGGGTAGTTTCACCGGTGAACCAGAACGCTTCGTCAGGGAAATTGGTCGGGAAGACGATCGGTTGCGCGTCGTCGAACACCCCGGGAGTCGGCAGCAGCGAGCACATGTACGACGGCGCGCCGGGTGCGCTCGGTACGCGAGAACTGAGTGCTTTGGACAGGCACAGGTCCAGGGTGCGACCGTGGGTGTCCTGATACCAACTGGCGAAACCGCCGTTGGCCGGCGCGTACGGACCGGGGTCAACAGCAAACAAAGCGGCCTGAGCAATGCCCTGGGCCAAGGCGCTCACGACCAGGACGGTCGCGGTTTTGGACAGTAAAGGGTGCATGAGTTAATCCCTCTATCAAAGTACCTGCCCCTTGGGGTTGGGTCAGTTGCACAGGGCCTGTACACCTTCCATGCCAAGGTGCGGTGGATGGGCGGGAGAGGGCCGGATCAGAAGGGTTGGCGCGTGTGAGGCTGAGGTTTTCAGGCCGCGGGAAAAGGGCGTCATTCCCCAGGATTGGGGACGGTGGGGATACCCTCGATGGCCCGCTGTACACAAAACCCCTGTAGGAGCTGCCGAAGGCTGCGATCTTTTGATCTTGATTTAAAAACAGGATCAGAAGATCGCAGCCTCGTTTTACTCGACAGCTCCTACAGGGATTTGGGGTGGGTTTGGGAGGTGTACATCGGGTCGATATCCCCGCATCCGGGCAAACCCCCACCCGTGGGCTATAACCCTATAGGGACGTATCGGGAAGTCGCCGCCATGAATATTCAGTCAAAATCGCTACCCGTCGAGGAGGGCACCCTACGGTTGGGCTCGCGCAAGCAGCCGTTCAACCTGCTGCGTTGGTTTTCGCTGATCAGCATGGCGGTGATCGGCACCGTGGCCGTGGCCCTCGGAGCGGTGTCGACGCGGTTTGTCATCGAGGAAAGCGTGCAGCGCGATGCCTTGCTCACCGCGCAGTTCATTCAGGCCATCGCTTCGGCCGAGGTGCGCCACGTCTCCATTCCCAACGTGCGCACCATGGGCGAATTGCTCGACCCGCGCCAGGACATGCATTTCCCCGACGTCAGTCCACAGGCCCGGGCCGATGCGCGTGGTGAATTTCTCGATCACATCGAACACCTGCCGGACGTGATTCTCGCCAACATCTATGCGCCGGACCGCCAGGTGATCTGGTCGACAAACCCCGTGCTCATCGGCACCAGCATTCATGCCGACGAAGACCTTGATCGGGCGTTCAACGAAAAGATTCCGGTGTCCGCCAGTTATCACGACGTCGACAAGGCCCGTGAGGAACAGAAGTTCGTCATCCCGCCGGATTACATCTTTATTGAAAACTACATTCCGCTGTTCGACGCCGAGGGCAAGAACGTCACGGCGATGGTCGAGATCTACAAGGAACCCAAGGACCTGATCGCCCGCATGGAGCGTGGGCTGACGCTGATCTGGCTGGCCACCGCGCTTGGCGGCGGGCTGATTTATCTGGGTTTGTACTGGATCGTGCGGCGCGCGGCGATCCTGCTCGCGGCCCAGCAGAAACAACTGATCGCCAATGAAACGTTTGTCGCGCTGGGCGAGATGTCCTCCGCCGTTGCGCACAGCTTGCGCAATCCACTGGCGACCATCCGTTCCAGTGCCGAACTGGCGCTGGAGTTCGACGCGGGCCCTGCCGAAAAGAACATCAAGGACATCATCGGCCAGGTCGACCGCATGTCGAAATGGGTGCGCGAATTGCTGCAATCGCTGCGCCCGCTCAACGATGATCCGGAGCCGGTCAATCTCGTCGCGACGTTGCACGAAAGCCTCGTTGCCTTCGAACAGCAGATCGCCCGTGCCGGCGTAAAAGTGGTGTTCCACCCGCAGCACACGCCGATGGTGCTCAGCCAGTCGGTGCAACTGACGCAGATCCTCAACAGCCTGCTGGCCAATGCACTGGAGGCGATGGACAAGGGCGGCACGTTGACTGTCACTCTCGAGCCGAGCGACGACCGAGGTGTTTGCGTGGTGCTCAGCGACACCGGCAAAGGCATGAACGAAGAGCAGCGCACCATGGCCTTCCGGCCATTTTTCACCACCAAGGCCGGTGGTCTCGGCGTCGGCCTGGTGCTGGTCAAACGCATCATGGAACGCTTCGGCGGCGGCGTAACCCTGCACAGCCGCGAAGGTGAGGGCACCACCGTGCGCCTGGCCTTTCAATTAGTCCCCTGATCCACACCTTCCGCCCTGTAGGAGCTGCCGAAGGCTGCGATCTTTTGATCTTAAAAACCAAGATCAAAAGATCGCAGCCTTCGGCAGCTCCTACATGAGGTTTGTATAACTGAAAAATTGTGAACTTCCCCCACCAGTGGGTGTCAAGCCCCGGTCACCGGGGAGTGGGGAAACCCACAGCGTCCTCAAGTCCCTGTTACAACTGGAAATAATTTCTTGGCGCACTAGTTGCAAAACACCATCACCCCTTCCTTGATGAGGCGGCTGGTGATGGACAGAACAACGCGTGACCCAAGCAACACCTTCCTGCTGACGCCTTTGAGCGTCTTTCTGATGTTGACCCTCGGCACCATGGCCAGCGTTCGCGCCAGCCCCATCGATGACGAACGACAGCCAGAAACCTCCGACCCGTCGGCGTACTACGACGAACCGGCTGATCGTGCCGGGGCGCTCAATAACATCCTGACCCTGCCCGAGGCCAACGAAGACTCCTTCGATTTGCCCGACGGCGTCAAAGGCAGCCGCGACTCGACCCGCACGGAAAACATCCTGCCGCCGACGGTGCAGACCAGTTTCAACTACCCCACCAACGGCAAGCCCAGCCCGCTCTATGGCGCGCAGCCGTTCACCCAGCAGTTGACCCTGTTTGAAGAGTTCGGCCCGGAAAAACTCGACCCGACCACCCCGGCCGCGCCGCTGCCATTTCCACCGGCCGCGATTGGCCCGGCCCCTGCGCAGGACCCGAACAATGTCGCCCGCAGCGCGCCCCCCGGCAGCGCCCTCGATGCGTTCCTGCGCCAACCCGGACTGACGCCATTCCCCAGTCAGTTCTCCAACGTCGTCGACCGCAATCCGTGGCAGGCGCAGATCGAGGTGTTCCTCAATCGCCACATCGGTTCCTCCGCTGAAGGGCGGCCACCAGGAAAAGGCTGGGCGCACCAGCGCTGGAACGAGTTCTACCCACAAGTGGCGTACAAAACCGTGCAGACCGGCGCGCGCCTCAACGGTGGCCTGCGTGACAGCGTGCAAATGCACCATTACGCGGTGGGCGAGTTCGGCCCTGGCGGCCTGTACCACAACGTCGCCGGTGTACCGCTGACCGACGGCACCTCGAAGGGCGTCGACCCGCGTTTTCACCCGGCGATGCCGGCGCAAAACCACAACTCGGTATGGACCTTCGACGGCACGCTGCCGCCAAAACTGTTGATGGTGCGTTACGGCCAACCGGTGATGATGCGTCACTACAACGGCTTGCCGATCGATCCATCGGCCAACCACGGCTTTGGCCTGCACACCATCAGCACCCACGAGCACAACGGCCACGCGCCAGCGGAAAGCGACGGCTATGCCAACGCGTTCTTCTTCCCCGGCCAGTTCTACGACTATCGGTGGCCGATCCAGCTCGCCGGTTACGACAGCATCAACACCAAGGCCGAAGACCCGCGCGCCGCGTTCCCGTGCGCACCGGGCGAAACCCTGTGGGTCAACGACCTGGCGCCGGCGAAGAAGACCTGTGACAACGGCACCATCAAGATCCGTGGCGACTGGCGCGAAACCATGAGCACCCACTGGTTCCACGACCACATGCTCGATTTCACCGCGCAGAACGTCTACAAGGGCAACGCGGCGATGATGAACTACTACAGCGCGCTGGATCGCGGCAATGAGTCGATCAACGATGGCGTCAACCTGCGTCTACCCAGCGGCAGCGCCTTGCCGTGGGGCAACCGTGACTACGACGTAAACCTGGTGCTCGCCGACAAGGCCTGGGATCAGGAGGGTCAGTTGTGGTTCAACCCGTTCAACACCGACGGCTTCATCGGCGATCAGGTGCTGGTCAACTGGCAGTGGAAACCGACGCTGGACGTGCGCGCACGCAGTTATCGCTTCCGCATCCTCAACGGTTCGGTGTCGCGCTATTTCAAACTGGCGCTGGTGCGTGAAATCAAAGGCAGCGGCGGTGAGTTCCAGGGGCCGAAAAACGCCGGCGTGTCGTACAGCCGCGTGCCGTTCCACATGATCGCCAACGACGGCAACATCATGGAGCACAGCGTGCCGTTCGACGGCAGCATGGACCTCGACGCCGACGGCGATAAACAGAACCACAACGCGATCCTGCCGACCCAGGGCATCGCCGAGCGCTTCGACATCATCGTCAACTTCTCGAAAAACGGCATCAAGGCCGGCGACAAGCTGTTCTTCCTCAACCTGCAGGCGCAGGACGATGGCAAGGGGCCCAAAGACGTGATTTCGCTGGCCGATGTGCTCTCGGAGAAATACCTGCCGGTGATCAAACAGACCAGCAAAGGTCCGCAATGGGACAAGGGAGATCCGGCGGTGGGCAAGGTCTTGCAGCTCAACGTCAAGGCTTACACCGGTCAGGATCTGGCGATGAACCCGGCAGCCTACGAACCGGCCAAACCGGGCAAGGCCGAAGGGCTGGTGATGATTCCGCTGAAGATCCATCGTGACAACGCCGCCGACAAAGCGCTGCTGGCCAAGGCTCGTCACCGCACCTTCACCTTCGGCCGTTCCGACGGCACCGATGAAGCACCGTGGACGGTCAAGACTGACGGCGGTTTCGGTTACCACATGGACCCACGTCGCCTGAATGCCTCGACCCAGTTGTCCAGTGGCCCGACCGATGCCGGTGTCACCGGGTTCGGCACGTTGGAGGTGTGGAACATCAAGGCCGGCGGCAAGGGCTGGAGCCATCCGGTGCATGTGCACTTCGAGGAAGGCATCATCCTCAGTCGCGGCGGCAAGACCCCTCCAGAGTGGGAAAAATGGGCGCGCAAGGACGTCTACCGCATCGGTTCCGAAGCCGATGGTCTGGACAGCGTCGAGATGGCGATCAACTTCCGTGAGTTCGCCGGGACGTACATGGAGCACTGTCACAACACTCAGCATGAGGACAATTCGATGCTGCTGCGTTGGGACCTTGAGAAGCCGGGCCAACTGCAACTGATGCCAACCCCTCTGCCAAGCTGGGACGGTGTGCGCTACGTCAACTCCGCCGCGCTGCCAACCTTCCGCAACGGCGACGGTATGGGCCCGCAAGTGGTGGTCAAGCCATGAACCGCCGCCACGGTGACCGCCAACCGCTGCATACCCCGCGCTCCCGGGCGCTGGGCATGCACCTGGTGCTGCTGCTGGTGGCCTGTGTGCTTGGCAGCCGCGTGCTGCTGGCGCACCAGGCCAGCGTCAGCGAACCGCCAGCGTCCAGCGAATCCGCCACCCCGTGGGGTGGCGACTATTTCCCCAACACCTTGCTGACCGATCAGGACGGTCGGCAGGTGCATTTCTTCGATGACCTGATCAAGAACAAAGTGGTGGTGATTAATTTCATCTTCACTTCGTGCAGCGACTCGTGCCCGCTGGAAACCGCACGCCTGCGCCAGGTGCAGAAATTGCTCGGCGATCGGGTTGGGCAGGACATCTTCTTCTACTCGATCAGCATCGACCCGCTCAGCGACACCCCCGAAGTGCTCAAGGCTTACGCGCAACGCTTCAAGGTCGGCCCCGGCTGGAAGTTTCTCACTGGCGAATTCGAAGACGTCACCGACCTGCGCAAAAAACTCGGGCTGTTCATCGAAGGCGTCGACAACGGTCGCAACAAGGATCACAACCTCAGCCTGATCGTCGGCAACCAGACCACCGGGCGCTGGATGAAAGCCTCGCCGTTCGAAAACCCGTGGATCCTCGCCGATCAACTGGCCAACACCTTGCAGAACTGGAAGCAGCCGAGCATCGAGGAAAGTTACGCCAACGCCCCGGACATTCGCCCGCCGAGCAATGGCGAAGAACTGTTCCGCACCCGCTGCGCCTCGTGCCATAGCCTCGGCCCGCAGGACGGTCAGGGCATCGGCATGCGCAGCATCGGCCCCGACCTGATCGGCGTGACCCGCAACCGTGACAACAAATGGCTCAATCGCTGGATCCGCGAACCGGATCGCCTGCTCGCGGAAAAAGACCCGATTGCGCTGCAACTGTATGAACAATTCGAGCGAATCCCGATGCCCAACCTGCGCCTCGACGAGCCATCCGCGCAGTCGATCATCGACTTTCTCAGCGATGAAACCGAGCGTCAGCAACCGTCCACCGCGGCTGTGGCCGACGGTGCTTTGACGCCAGTAAAACCGGGCGATCCAGCCGCGACGGTGAGTCGTATGCAGTAGCGGCGAAATAGCATCATTGAACCGTGTGTTGCGGTCATAGCCACCTACACTGATGGCTGTAAGCGCTTCGATACAAACACTCCAGGGCACTCCCATGCAGCGACTGGAAGCACAAAAAACCACTGCACCGAACGCCTCGGTCGCAGGCAAGGGCTGGCGCGAGCAGTTCAATCTGCTGCGCTGGTTCTCGCTCGCCAGTTTTTTCATCATCGCCGCGGTGGCGCTGGGGCTCGGTTATATCTCCACACGCTTCGTGGTCACCGAAAGCGTGGAGCGCGATGCGCTGCTGACCGCGCAATTCGTCCAGGCCATCGGCGCGGCGGAAATACGCCACGCTGGCATTACCCCGGCGCGAACCATGGGCGAGATGCTCGACCCGCGTCAGGACAACAACTATCCCGATGTCGACCCGGCCGCACACGTCTCGGCGCGCACCGAGTTTCTCGACCACGTCGAACACCTGCCGGACATTCTCCTGGCCACGGTTTACGCACTGGATCGCACGGTGATCTGGTCGACCAACGCTGAGCTTATCGGTGTGCACATCAAGGATGACGATGAGCTCGACGAATCATTCGAGATGAAAGTGCCGGTGTCTTCCAGCTACCACAAAATCGACGATGAGAAACCCGAGCAGCAATTGCTGCGCGAGCCGAAATACCTGTTCATCGAGAACTACATCCCGATGTTCAACGCCGACAAAAGCAAAGTCATCGCCATGGTCGAGATCTATAAGGAACCGTCGGATCTGGTCGATCGCATCGACCGTGGTTTCGCCTCGATCTGGGCGGCGACCTGTTTTGGAGGCGCGGCGATTTTTCTGGCGTTGTTCTGGATCGTCCGCCGTGCGGCAAAACTGCTGCAGAGCCAGCAGCAACAACTGATCAGCAACGAAACCTTTGTTGCCCTCGGCGAGATGTCCTCGGCGGTGGCGCACAGTTTGCGCAATCCACTGGCGACCATCCGCTCCAGCGCCGAACTGGCCCAGGAAGTCGCCAGCCCCGGTGCGCAACGCAATATCGGCGACATCATCAGCCAGGTCGATCGCATGTCGCGCTGGGTGCGCGAATTGCTGGTGTCGCTGCGGCCGATGAATGACGACGGTGAAGCGGTCGATCTGAGCATGGCGGTCGAGGACACCCTCGGCGCGTTTGATGCGTTGATCCGGCGCAACGGCGTTGAAGTGCGATTCACTCCGCAAAACTGCGCGCCGGTCGTCAGTCAAAAGGTGCTGCTCACGCAAATACTCAATAGCCTGTTTGCCAACGCCCTGGAAGCCATGCCCAAGGGCGGTGTGCTCACCGTCGAGTTCGAATCGCCGCAGCCGGACAGGGTGCGCATGACGGTGATCGACACCGGCAAGGGCATGAGCGCGCAGCAGCAACTGTTGGTGTTCAAACCTTTTTTCACCACCAAACAGGGCGGCCTCGGGGTTGGCCTGGCTTTGGTCAAAAGAATCATGGAGCGTTTTCAGGGCTCGGTCGTCTTGACCAGCAAAGAGCAGGAAGGAACCCGCGTCAGTCTCAACTTCAAAGTGGCATCGGGAGGGGAATATGGAACACAGCATTCTGCTGGTCGAGGATGACGAACTGCTGGCCGAAAATATTCAGACCTACCTGGAGCGCAAGGACTTCGAGGTGACGGTCTGCCATTCGGCTGAAGACGCGCTGGAGCAATTGGGCAGCTTCATGCCTGACATCGTGCTGACCGACAACTCGCTGCCGGGCATGAGTGGCCACGACCTGATCCAGAAGCTGCGCATCAGCGCGCCGGATCTGAAAGTGATCATGATGACCGGTTACGGCAACGTCGAAGATGCCGTGGTGGCGATGAAAGAGGGCGCCTTTCATTACGTGACCAAACCGGTCGCGTTGCAGGAACTCAAACTGCTGCTCGACAAGGCGCTGGCGACTGAACGGATGGAGCGCACGCTGTCCTTCTATCAAGAGCGCGAGGCGCAGAAATCCGGGGTGCAGGCGCTGATTGGCGACTCGGCGCCGATGCAGTATTTGAAGAACACCATCGGCCAGTTGCTCGACGCCGAGCGGCGCATGGCCAACACCGATCTGCCGCCGGTTTTGGTCGAAGGCGAGACCGGCACCGGTAAAGAACTGGTGGCCCGGGCGCTGCACTTCGACGGTCCGCGCAGCAAAGGTCCGTTTATTGAATTCAACTGTGCGTCGATTCCGTCGAATCTGGTCGAGTCGGAGCTGTTCGGCCATGAGAAGGGTGCGTTTACCGACGCCAAGGATCGCCGGGTCGGACTGGTAGAAGCGGCGGATGGCGGCACGCTGTTTCTCGATGAGATTGGCGAAATGGACCTGCTGTTGCAGGCGAAGATTTTGAAGTTGCTGGAGGATCGCACCATTCGCCGGGTCGGTTCGGTGAAGGAGCGCAAGGTCAATCTGCGGGTGATCAGCGCGACCAACTGCAACCTTGAACAGATGGTGCAGCAGGGCAAATTCCGTCGAGATCTGTTTTTCCGGCTGCGGATCATTTCAATCAAAGTGCCGCGTTTGTACGCCCGGGGCGAGGATATTTTGCTGCTGGCGCGGCACTTCCTCGCCAGCCATGGCAAGCGTTACGGCAAGCCGAATCTGCATTTCAGCCAGCAGGCCGAGGAGTTGCTGCTCAGTTACACCTGGCCGGGAAATGTGCGCGAGCTGCGCAACATGCTTGAGCAAACGGTGCTGCTGGCGCCGAGCGACACGATTGCCGCGCATCAGTTGAATGTGTGCATGAGCCTGGTCGATGAGCCGCCGCTGCATATTCATGAAGCGCCGGTGCACTACGAACCACGGCCGGCGAGCAATACCGAATCGATGAACCTGCCGGAAGTCGAGCGCGACATGGTGCGCAAGATGCTCGACAAGACCGACTGGAACGTCACCAAATCCGCGCGCCTGCTGGGCCTGAGCCGCGACATGCTGCGCTACCGCATCGAAAAACTCGGCCTCGCCCGCCCTGACAAACGCCAGTGGTAGCGGCCGTACACAATAAATGTAGGAGCTGCCGCAGGCTGCGATCTTTTGATCTTGTTTTAAGATCAAGATCAAAAGATCGCAGCCTGCGGCAGCTCCTACAGTAGGCGTTCGGTATTCAGTGTTGTTGCCGGCTCAGACACTCCAGCAAACAACTAGGATCCAGCACCTCGTCATTCACATAAATCCCGCGTTCGGCATCGTACGTGCGAATAAACACCCGCACCGTCGCATCCGCCACCGTCGGCAGTTGCGAATCGTAGAACTCATGGTCACCCGGGATCACCACAAAATCCTGCGGCGCCGTATCGTCGTAAGGCTTGGGCGGCGTGGAATTCAGCGAATACGGAGCAGGGTGGGCGAAGGGCTGGTTCGGCCCGTAGTAAACAAAATTGCTGTCCAGCGCCTGCGCCTGAGTGGCAGCAAGCAGACAACCCAGCAACAACAGCCGTTCGAACATCAGCATGGCGGCACCTGCGAGTGCGGTATTCCCCAAGGCTATTAACTATAGCTGCCCTGCATTCAAGCGACTGGGTGATTGATCGCATGCCCCGGCTGATCGCAGGCCTTGATCACATAGCCGATTGCGCGAAGAAACTCTTCGTTATCCCCGTCTGCGAGTACCTCAGACAGGTATTCGCTGATGGCTTCGTCACTGTCCAGCAATGCTGCCACGTCGAAATTCGTTAACTTCTGGCTCATGGTTAAACCTCCTTAGCCATTTTTTGTGCGCGGCGGAAGTCTGCGCTTCGTGAGGATATCCATGTGAGCCGAGTTGAATAGTCAGCCGTGTCCGCTATCTGTTTTGATAATTCGCCGACACTTGTAGGCATAAACACTCAGATATGTAGGAGCTGCCGCAGGCTGCGATCTTTTGATCTTGATCTTAAAACAAGATCAAAAGATCGTCCGAACGCGGCCCGAGCCTTCGGCAGCTCCTACAGGGGGGGGGGCTTACAAGTTTGCAACAACCGGGATTGGCGGGCTGATCTAGACTCGGTTTCGCTCAATCACGAGCATCGTTTGGAGTGCGCCATGGAAGTGCCCAACAATAAAACCGCCATCGAAAGCAATCGACAGGCGTGGAACGATTCCGCTCGCCATCATGAGGATTCGCCTGATTGGCAGGTCTTGCTCGGCGAAGTTGCGCAGGCGGATTTCTCTTGCCTTGATGAGACGTTGAGCGGGTTGCTCGAGGTCGATGGTAAGGATGTGATTCAGCTGTGCTGCAACAACGGCCGCGAGAGCCTGTCGTTGTTTGCCCACGGTGCGAAGAGTGTGGTCGGGGTCGATCAGTCGGCGGCGTTTCTCGATCAGGCGCGTGAGCTGAACAAGCGTTCACCGCACAACGCTGAATTCATCGAAAGCGATATCCATCATTTGCCGGCGTCTTTGCACAACCGTTTTGACGTGGCGCTGATCACCATTGGTGTCTTCGGCTGGATGCCGGACATTGGCGAGTTCTTTCGCCATGTCGCTTCGACGCTGAAACCGGGTGGCAAACTGGTGATCTACGAAACCCATCCGTTTCTGGAAATGGTTGATCCCGATGCCGAGGATCCGTATCGCCTCGACAGCTCATACTTCCGCACCGAGCCGTTTGTGCAGGACGAGCCGATTGTGTATGTCGGTAAGGTCGAGCAGCAGGCGGCGAAGTCGTATTGGTTTGTGCACACGCTGGGGGATATTTTCAGTGGTGCGATTGCGGCAGGGTTGAACATTGCGCACTTCAAGGAGTATGCGCATTCGAATCGGGAAGAGGTGTATGACCAGTACCTGAATCGCGAGGCACAGATGCCGATGTGTTTTACCCTCATCGCCATCAAGACCTGATAATAATCTGCGCGGCTACCGACCTCATCGCGAGCAGGCTCACTCCTACAGGGGAATGCATTTCCAATGTAGGAGTGAGCCTGCTCGCGATGACGACATCAGTGCTGATGCAAATTTCAGATCTGAATCAAGCCTGCGCCGCCGCACTCACCACCGGCCGCCCCGGTTTGCGCAGCGGTTCCAGCCTTGAACCCTCATACCGCGTTTCGCGGAAAAACTTCCAGCGGCCAAACAGGCAATACACGTGCATCACGCGCCCCTGCTCGTGATAGCCCATCCGCATATGCAGCTTCAGCGCCGGAATGTTGTGCGTCTCGCAAACGTCCACCACCTTGTTGCAACCCTGCGCCGCCATGGCCTCCCACAGCGCCACCTGCACGTCCACCGAAAGGCTGCTACCGAAGTAGGTGCGGATCATCTCGCCGCCAAACTCAAAAAATTCACCCGGCTTCACCGGGAACGTGCAGCCGTAATAATGACGGTCGTGATAATCACGAATACTGCCCCAGATAAACCCGACCGCATGCCCGTCCGAATCGACGTACATGTGCCCGGTGTGACCCTCGGCGGCAAGTTCTGCCATGGTCTCGACCCGGTCGCCAAAATGCTTTGTGAACGCAACAGCATTCTCCGCCGTGATGTCGACTTTGCGCAGGCCCTCGTAAGGGCGCAGCTTGTGCGGCGGCACCGGGCTGACCAGGTCGCGCTCCATCCACAGCAGCTCCCAATGGAAAAACACGTAGCGTTTCCACAGCGTGCCGAAGGTGCGGCCGAGGCCTTTCTGGCGGATGCGTTCTTGTAGTTTTGTGATGACGCTCATGATGCCCTCCGTGGCCGCAGCCCGGGTGTTGTGGATGGTGCTTTTGAGGGTATAGATCACCCTTGCCAGTTCATTTCAAAGTGCCATCTTCGAAAGTATTGCAAGGTATGTAACTCAATCGAGTGCCGCGGCACCGCGTAGAAAATCCTTGTTCAGATCGGTGTAGGAAACCCGTGCAACACCTGCCAGCCGCTGCTCTAGCACGCGGCTCAGGGATTCGTCGGGGTTGAGGTAGGCGTCACCGAAGTCGGCGCCGAGTTGCGTCGGGTGCGCGACGATTTCCAGCACGCCGTCGGTCGGCGCGCTGTCGTTACGCAGGTCGATCGGCGTGCACACATAGTCAGCGGTGATACCGGCCAGACTCTGCAGACGCCAGTTGAGCAAACCCTTGAATACACGCTTGGGCAGATTGAGGTTCTGCCCCAGGTTACGCGCCAGCCGAATCGGCACACCTTGCTGTGCGGCAAACCGCGCGACGATCTCGCCAATCGGCCAGATGTTGTGCACGTGCTGATGCGAATCGATATGGCTGGGGCGCATGCCGTGGTCGACGCAACGCTGCCACTGCGCCTGCAACTCCTGATGCACCGCATCACGGTCTTCGCGGCCGAGCCAGAGGCTGTGGCGCGGCAGGCTAAGGTCGAACACGCCGTGGTCATCGCAAAAGGTACGGCGAGCAAGAATCGCCTGGCTCAGGGGGCGTCCGTAGGTCAGGTTGAAATGCAAACCGACCCGGCCTTGCAACGTCGGGTGTCGGGCCATGGCACATGCCGCTTCGAACGCCGGCATGTTGGCCATCGCGGTGGCAGAACTGATGACCCCGGCCTGAAACGCGGCAAAGATCACTGCGTTTTCGTTCGGGCTGAGGCCGAAATCGTCAGCGTTGACTATGACTTGGCGAGGCATGTTCGCCCTCCGTGGTGACCGCGACAGGTTTCAGTGGTGGTTTCGCCGGCTCGGCACGCCGCGCGCGCTAGGCTTGCACGTGCGGTTTGAGTCGATGCCACAGGCGCAAGCCCAGACCGAGCACAAGGCCACTTGGCCGCCAGGAATAGAAACTCCAGCGCCAGTGCTCAAGGTGCCCGGTCATGCGTTCGTGCAGTTGATGGCTGGAGTTTTCCAGGCTGACCCGCGAGGCATCGATCCAGCGCCAGTTGTCGTCCAGCCCCCAGCGAATCCATTCCTCCAGCAGCACCCGGCCGCTGCCCAGGTCGGCGTATTGCGGCAGAAAGGCGAGGTTGTAATCATAGAGCCGACCCTGCTCCAGCAGGCCGAGGCGATAGCTGATGCAGCGGCCGTTCAGCTCCAGCGTCACCACGCGCACCAGACCTTGGCCGGCGAGGGCGGTGAAGGCGCGTTCGATCAATTGCCGGCTGTGTTCGCTGGCAAAAATCCCCACGCCTTCGTCACCTTTCCAGCTCACCGCTTCGACTTCGCTGATGGCTTGCAACAACGGCCCCATGCTTGTCGCATCGGGAATGATCCTGCGCACTTGGGCACCACACGCGGCAATTCGCTTGCGCGCGCGGCGCAGCTTGTAGCGCGGATCGCCGGAGACTTCCTGATGATCGGCCTCGCTGATCAGATGCACCGGCACCCGACAACTCAAACGTCGCTCAGCGGTCGAGCTGCGCGCCATCCATTCGGTCAGCGCACTCTCTTCACCGGCAGGCTCGGACAGTTCATTGAGTTGCAGCAGCGCATGGGGCAGACGTTGGCGAATCAACACCAGTGCCTTGTGCATGTCCTCACGGTCGAGCAACGACAGCAGGGCCAAGCGATCTGCCAGCGGATACCCCAAGTGATGCAGCACTCGAAACGGCACGCCGGCAAAGCGCTCGCGACTCGCCACCAGCGGCAGACACAAACGCAATTCGTCCGCTTCCCAGCCCAGCAGGATGTGCAACCGCTCATCCGTACCAAGGGCCTGCTCGGCCGCGCACAACCAACCGAGGTTGTTGAACGGCGTGTGATCCGTCACCCGCAGGCGCAACGTTTCATACGCTGCTTCGGGGAAATCGGCGGCGCACAGTGAAGTGCGCCATTCAAATCGCGTCAGCATAGGCTCAGGCCGCCGTGGCTGTTACGGGTGGACGGGACGGTTTGCGCAACGCATCCAGACGCGAGCCGCTGTAGCGGCTTTCGCGGTAGAAGCGCCAGCGACCGAACAGGGTGTACACATTCATGATGCGGTTTTGCTCGGTGTAGCCCATGCGCAAGTGCAGTTTGAGCGCCGGGATGTTGTGGAATTCGCAGACGTCGACGACCTTGTTGCAACCTTGCGCGGCCATGGCTTTCCACAGCTCCAGTTGCAGATCCACCGACAGCTCGGTGCCCCAGTAAGCGCGGGTCAGTTCGCCGCCGAACTCGAAGAACTCGCCGGGTTTCACCGGGAACAGGCAGCCGTAGTAATGCCGGTCGAAATAGTCCCGCGAACTGCCCCAGATAAACGCCACGGCATCGCCCTGATCGTCCAGGTGCATGTGCCCGGTGTGGCCCTCATTGGCGAGTTCGGCCATGGTGCCGACGCGGTCGCCGAAGTAACGGGCGAAGGCGCTGGCGTTGTCTGGCGTGATCTTCATCACCCGCAACGGCGGGTAGGGTTTGAGGCTGTGCGGCGGCACCGGGCTGACCAGATCGCGCTCCATCCACAGCAGTTCCTGGTGGGAAAAGATGTAGTGTTTCCAGGCTTTCGCCAACGTGGCGCGCAGGCCTTTTTGTTTGATGTGTTCGCTGAGTTTGCTGACGATGCCCATGGTGTGTACTCCTGAACCTTGGCACGGCGAACCCTGTGGGGTGAGGCTTTTGTGGTGAGGCTCCTGAGGTAACGGGGTTCTGTGGTGATGAACTTTTGTGGTGAGGGGATTTATCCCCGATCGGCTGCGTAGCAGTCGTCGCTTCTCTAACTTGAAAAGCGGGGGCCGCTTCGCAGCCCATCGGGGATAAATCCCCTCGCCACAAAAACTGTTCAACACAACTTCCATCACCACAAACTCCCTTCATAAAAAAGCTTCATCACCACAGTTTTCAGGTTCGCCTGGCCTTTCTCATGATTGTTCGGAATTGGCTTCATGACGCGATCCAGCTCAGTGCAAACAGGGTCTGGCCTGGCAGATCAAAGCTGACGCGTCCATCGCGGCAGGTGAACGGTGCGTCGCGGCTGCGGTTGTCAGCGCCGAAGTAGCGTAGGGCGCCGTTGTTCAGCGGGCACTTGGCGCCGCTCAGATTCATGCGTTGCAGGCGCGTGCCTTTGTTCACCCCGAGCAAGCCACGCTGATCGTCGCCGGCCATCGCCAGCACATCGACTTCAAAGGAATCGTTCTCCAGCCACAGCACCTGATGCAGCCAGTGCTCAGCGATAAACTGCTGCGCCAGGCCAACGGGTTTCAGCTCGAAGCGTTGTTCATCCGCCGAAACCCGCAACATGCCCTTGGGATGCTGCGGCTCATCGGCAGCCTGGAACCAACTGAGCATGCTCAGCAGTCCATCCTGCGAAGCGTTGATCACTACCGACGCCCACCACAGCGAAGCGTAGTGGGTTTCCTGATCGTAGGGGCTGAGGCTGGAGCCGCTGGACATATTGGTCTGATCGAGCAGCAAGGCTTTGCGCGGCTGGCCTTGGCTGTCGAGGCCAACCAGTTCGGCGGCACGGCGCACGCTGTCGCGATAAACGCGCGTGGCGAGCAGGTCGCGGATCATCCATTCGTGCCACGCCAGCGCATCGACCTGATCGCCGGATTCACTGAGCAAACGCCGCGCCCAATCGATCCCGCGCTTGCTCACCGCGTTGTCGGCGAACGGCCCGTTGACCAGACGCGAACTGGCCGGCATGGCAATGCGCACGCCGGCCTTGGCATTCGCCGGGTCGCTGTGTACCTGCCGGGCCATGCTGGTGAAAATCGCCTGATACTGCGCGTAGCTGGAGTAATTGAGGTTCGGCTCGTCGGCAAAACCAATGTAGTGCGTACCTTTGCCGCCCAGCGCACGCGTCCCGGCCAGCCACGCATCGAGGCCGCTGTTGCTCTGCACATCGGCGCGCAGATCGGCCTGACGCTGACTGCCGGCCAGCAAGGTGATGTCCTGCTTGATGCCGAAACGCTCCTGGTACACCTGACGGAACGCGTCTTCGAAATGCGGATTCTTCGCCATCACATCAACAAAGCTGTAGTAACTCGCTGCCGTCGGTTTCAGCGCATCCAGCGCCGCGTGACTGGCGGGCGGCGGCATCACGTAGGGCAGGGCGATGCCCAGATCCGGCGTGCGCCCGAGGACTTTATCGTGCAGGGTCAAACGGGTTTGCCCGACGTCTTCGCGCAGCGGTTTCAGTTGCTGCGGATTCTGTGCGAACAGGTTCGCCGTGCCATCGAGCCAGAACGCCGCTTTGCCGCTGCCTTGCAAACGCAGGCGCCAGATTTGCTCGCGCTCGCTGACCGGCAGGGCCACCTGATCAAACTGCCAATAGGCGCGGTAGGGTTTCAGCGCCAAGGTCAGTTGCTGATCATCGCCAACCCGCTGCGCCTGCAAACCACTGACACCGCCATGAAACTTGCCGGCCAGTACCGCGTGCTCACCCGGCGCAACCTTGAAATACAACTCGTCGCCATTGTGCGTATCAGCGCTGAAATGCACTTTCGCCGGGGCGAACAACGCGACCGTGCGTTCGTCATGCTCGACGCGATAATTGCGGAAGCTGTAGCCGGGAATCTCCAGCCGATAACTGGCCGCGCCGGGCAACAATGGCCAGCTCTGACTGCCACGTACTTCGCTGGCCTTGATAAACCGATCACCCGCCAGTTTGCCCTGACCGTCGAGCAGGTACACATGCTCTTCATTGGCCTCGGCCTGCCACGCAGGCGTCCAGCGTACGGTCACCGTGTCCGGCCGATCCGCTTGCAGATACAGACTGCCGTCGCGGATCTCGCCCCAACGCATCGACGCGGCAAAGGCGTCCAGCGACAGGCCGAGACCGAGCAACAGGGCCAGGCCTTTCATGCAGTTTTCCGGCGTTGCAGCATCAGCCACATCGGCGTGAGGTCGCGGGGCAGAATGATCAGCACTTGCCAGAACGGCACGCCGCTCAAACGGCAGTAAAGCACCAGCATCGCCACGGTCACCGCCAGGTAGGCAATCGATGAAGCCGCCGCCGCACCGACAATCCCGTAAGCCGGAATCATGACCAGGTTCAAAGCCAGATTGAGCAGAGCGCCCAAGCCCATCAGCAACGACACCGTGCCCGGGCGATTCTTGCCCAGCAGATCCAGACGCAGAATGCTCGCGTAGCAAAGGCCCAACAGCCCCGGCAGCAAGGCGAGCAGGGCTGGATACGCCGGTTGGTACACCGCACCAAACAAGGTGACGATCAGCCATTCGCCAATCACCGCCATGGTCAGGCAGGCGCCGAGCATTACCGTGGCCGTCAGGCGCAGGGCCAGCGGCGTGACCTTGTCCATGCCTTCGTCCTGTTGCAACAGGCGTTTCATCAGTGGCGTGGTCACCGCTTCCGGGACGATCAGCAGCAGTTCGGCGGCAGCACTGGCCATCGCGTAATGACCGAGCGCGGTGCTGCCGAGCAGGGCGCCGATAAATAGATAATCCGAACGCAGGATCACTTGCTGGAACAACAGATCCGGATGACTGCGCGCGCTGTAGCGCAGCAGTTCTTTCTGGCTGGCGCGGTCCCATTGCAACTGCAAAGGTTGCGCGCGTTTGAGCCAGACCCAACCGGCCAGCACCACCAGACTGATCCCGGCCAGCCAACTGATCAGCGCCGCTTCGAGGGCGGCGCTTTTCCACATCCAGAACAGCGCAAGAAACAGCAGCAGCGGCGCCAGCGACTCGACCAGACGCAAGGCGTTGAACGCAACCACACCACCCGAGGCGTTGTGCAGCGTCAGCAAACCACTTTTCAGCACCGTCAACGGTACCGCCAACAACAACAGCCAAGCGAGCAAGCCCAGCTGCATCGTGACATCCAGTTCGCTACCGAATTCACGCACCAGTGCCACCACCAGCAAGGTCAGCAAAGCCGCGAGCAAACAGCCGAACACCAACACCTGACTCAGCAGCAAACCCATCGGCCGCTGCTTGGCCGCCTGATAACCCACGGCCGAATTCAAGCCGCCACTGGTGGCCGCGCTGATCAGATCCGGCAGGGTGCTGAGCAGCGCAAACAGCCCGCGCTCACTCGGCCCGAGAATCCGCGCCAGCAATACGTTGCGCAGCAAGCGCAGGGCGATCATCGCCAGTTTGGTGCCCATGCTCAGCGCCAGATGCTTGAGGTAGTTGCTTCGGCTCATGGCCGCGCCCCGCGAAAAATCCGCCACGACAACAACTCCGGATTGCGTGCGGTGCGCTGGCTGACACCAAAACGCGGCAGGTTCAGCGGATCGCTTTCGCCGCGATAAATGCCGGTGCCGGTACCCAGCGCAAACGGATATTCATGATTGGCAATCTGTTGCCGCACGCGCTCGTCGTTGTCGCCATTGGGGTAGCAATACACCGGCAGCGGCCGGTTGCAGCCGTTGTACAGGGCATCGCGGCTGCGAGTGATTTCTTCGTCCAGGCGCACATCGTCGAGGCCGGTGAGGATCGCGTGACTGGCACCGTGCGGGCCGAAACGCACCAGACTGGAGGCCTCCAGCGCGCGCACCTGATGCCAGTCCAGCGCTTGCGGTTGTGACTCCTGCGGGCACTCATCGGTCAGCCGTTCCAGCTCCTGCGGGTCAATCGACTTCAACCCTTGCAGGTAATGCAGCAGCGCCAGGCTGCGCCGGTCGACGTCGATGTCATCAAGCAATACCGGCAGCGGGTGATGCAGGCTGTGTAGGCATTCGATCAAATGCATCCGCGCCTTGTCGCCGTGGCTGCCCCACAGGGTTTCGCCGAGGCTTTCCCACCAGAAGCGCTGGCGGCTACCGATGAAATCGGTGGAGAGAAAAATACTCGCCGGCACCTGATGTTTTTGCAGCAACGGGAAGGCATTGACCGCGTTATCGCGCCAGCCGTCATCGAAGGTCAGCGCCACGCGCGGACGCTCGGTGCGCAGCGAGTTGGGCTGGAGGATTTCCATCAGCGGCACGCAATCGAAATGCTTGCGCAGCCACACCAGCAAATGCTCGAAGGCTTTCGGCCCCACGCACAGTTCGTTGCGGTGCGGCAGGTCGGCGGCGCGGTCGTTGGCCAGCACCCGGTGCAGCATCAGAATCACCCCGGCGCCGTGCAACTGGTTGCGGCCCATCGACGAGTTGAGATAGAGCCAGCCACTGGTGCGTTTTAGTAGTTGCTTGATCGCCATGGCTTCGGTCCTCTTAACGGTTCTGTTCAGGATTCCACTGGGCATACCGCTGACCGCGCAGGAACTGCCACAGGCCAAGACTCATCCCGGCGAGGGTGACCAGCAGAAACGCGGCGAGGCGGAAGGGTTTCGGCAAGCGGTGTTGCGAATCCAGCAGCCCGGCAATCGCAATGGCGTAGCCGAACAGTTGCGCGATCAGGGCGAGGCGATAGAAACCGTGGTCGTCCCACAGCCAGAAGTTGCTCAGCAACAGCGGCAGCAACAGGATCGGCGCCAGTCGGCGGATCAGTTTGTGGCTGATCAACGCGATCGAATACAGACCATATTTCAGCGGATTGAGCAGCTCGCGACGTTGCGCAAGGCTTTGCAAACCACCGACGGTGACGCGCTGACGGCGACGGAATTGTTTGTCCGCCTCATCGACACCGTGGTCGATCACTTGCGCCTCGGGCACATAGACAATGCGTTTGTGCGCGACCGGCGCGCAGGTGCTGATGAAGAAGTCGTCGTTGACCTCGGCCGGCACGTTCTGGAACAACTCGCGGCGCAGGGCGAGCAGGGCGCCGTCGGCGGAAACCATGCAACCGGTGCGGTTCTCGACCCGGCGCAACCAGCCTTCGTAATGCCGATAAAGGCTATCGCCAACGCTCAAGCCACCGCCGGTGACCGGGATCACCATGTGCCCGGCACAGCCGCCGACCTGCGGATCATTCAACGGTGCGAGCAGGTAGCCGAGGGTTTCGCGGGACCATTGGTTATCGGCATCGGTGAACACCAGAATGTCGCCAGTGCTCAGGGCTACGCCGGCATTCAGCGTCGCGGCTTTGCCCTGGCGCGGCAGGTCGAGAATGGTGATGCGCGAGTCGACGATTTTGTGCGCGCAGGCCACGGTGTCATCGGTCGAACCGTCGCTGGCAAGAATGATCTGCAGGGTCGCTGGCTGATAGTCCTGCGCCAGCAACGTGCGCAACTTGTGCTCGATATGCCGCGCCTCATTGTGTGCGGCAATCACGATGCTGACATGCAGCGGCGGCGCCGGGGTGTGGCGCCAGGCCGGAAACAGCGGCGCGACCAGCGTCAGCAGCAGCGGGTAGCCGAAGTAGGCGTAGACCGGCAGCAACAGGCACATCCAGAAAATGAACTCAGCCACGGGCAGGCCTCCTGGCGTTCCAATGACACAGACTCAAAATGAACGCGGCGCCGGCCAGGTGCAGACGCACCCAGTGCAGGCCCCACAGTTGAAGGGTCAGGCCGATGTTCCGGTGTTTGAAACTTTGGCGCAGGCTGAGCACCAGCCCCGGTATCAGTGTCAGCGTGACCATGACGGCCGCGTGATGCGGAAAGCCGTCGAGCAGCGCCGAAATCGCCAGAAAATCCAGCAACCACACGAACAGCGACAGCATCGGGAAACGCAGCAGGCGCAGGCTGAAGCCATGGGTACGCAGCAGTTGCAGATGACTGCCCTGACGCCACAATTCCTTGCCCATCCACTCGCGCCAGTTCATCTCGTAACCCCAATGCAGGGCGACGTTGTCATTGATCGACAGCAGTCGCGCGCCCTGTTCGTGCAGGCGCAGGGTGAATTCCTTGTCCTCGCCAGTGCGCAGGGTTTCGTTGAAACCACCGACCTTGTCGAACCAGCGCCGGCGCATCAGCAGGTTGGCGCTGGGCAGCCAATCGACAGCATGCGAGGCCTGCGACGACACGCGCAAGGTCCGGCGTTGCCAGGCGGTGGCGTACCACGGCGCTTCGGCGGGCGTGTGCAGATCCAGGGCGAAAACATCGGCCTGGCCGCTGGCCTCGATGTCGAACAATGGCTTGAGCCAGTTCTCCGGCATTTCGATGTCGGCATCGATGAACGCCAGCCACTCACCGCTGGCGATGGCCGTGCCGCGATTGCGCAACGCGCCGATCAACAACCCCGGCAATACCAACACCGTCGCACCGAACTGGCGGGCGATGTGCGGGCCATCATCGCTTGAACCGTTATCGACGACGATCAGCTCACATTCGACATTGGCGGCGAACGCGGCTTTTTGTGCGGCGAGCAACGTGCGGCCAATGTGCCGCGCCTCGTTGAACATCGGAATAACGATGCTGATCAGGCTCATGCCTTCACCTCCATCGCCAATGGCGCCTGTTCGGCTTTCAGGCGCAGTACGCTGGTCAGCGCGAGCATGATCCACACGTACTTCTGGTTCGGCGCGCTGAGGAACATCAGGAACAGGGTCAGCGACAGGAAGCTCACGCCCAGGTGCGTCATCAAGTCCGCCTGATACGCATCCCGGCGCAGCATCCACGCGGCGCGCGCGCGAATTAGGTTGTACAGACCGAGGCCGAGCATGCCGACGAACAACAATCCGGCAGGAACGCCCAATTCACTGAAAATTTCCAGATAGGTGTTGTGCGCACGGCGGTACAAGTCGCCGATCTTGCGGTTGGCGGAAAACGCCTTGGCGTAGCCAGTGGTCGCGTAATGCAGCGGGAAGGTGCCGGGGCCGGAGCCGAGCAGCGGGTTCTCGCGGATCATCTGGCTGCCGACCACGATGTATGAAGCGCGGCGGCCGAGGGATTCGTCGTTGTGGCCCTTGGCACCGGCACTCAACACGCTCAGCGACTGAATCCGCGCGAGGTAACCGGCGGGCATCGCATAAATCGCCAACGGAATCACGATGGCCGCGCCGAGCATGGCGAAACCCAGATGCCGTGGACGGATGTGGGTCAGTTGCGAGCGGTAGTGCCAGCAGCCGATCAACAGGCTCAGCGCCAGCACCACCAGCCCCGAGCGCGATTCGGTTTTGGTCATGCCGCCAAGCAACAGCAGGCAGCAACCGCCCCAGAACAAGCGGTGCAGCAGGTTCGGGCTGCGGATCACCAGCAGCAGGGCCAATGGAATGGCGAAAGCAATCAGCATCGCGAAGGCGTTAGGGTCTTCGAGCAACCCGGCGGCGCGGCCCTGGTCCTGGAATTTGGCCGAGAACATCGCCATTGCGCAGGTGGTGCTGATGGCGAGGGTGGCGAGGCGGGCAAACAGATCCAGATTCAGTTCGCGGCCGATCAACAGGGTGATGACGAACAGAATCAGCCCCACGCTCAGCTCGCGCAGATGCCCCAGCGACATGCCCAGATCATCGGTGTTGAGCAGGCTGAGGAAGTACAACAGCATGAACCAGATCAGGAAACGCCAGATATTGCTGCGCAAGCGTTCCGAGGGAATCTGATGCAGCGCCAGTTGCAGCATCAAAATCACTGCCAGCCCTGCGCCAAGCAGTTTGCTGCCGGACAGCGGGCTGTCTTTGAAAAATCCTTCAAACGGCACTAGCGCGACGATGCCGAGCAGGCCCCAGGTCGGCTTGCGATACAACACCGCGAAACCGACCAGCCCAAGCACCGCCCCCGGGGCCAGATACGGATAGGGGCTGGCCAGCAAAGCGATGCAGACCAGGCCAAGAAAACTGACGATCGAGAGCGGGAAAATCATGCGCGTGCCTCCCGTGCCGTGCGGATGTACAGCTGCGACCAACGCTCGGCCAGGGCCTTGAGGTCGTAGCGATCCTGTTGCGTGCGTTTTGCGTTGTCGCGCAGTTGCCGGGCCAGTTTCGGCTCGCTCAGCAACGTGTCGAGCTGGCGGGTGAGATCCGCGCAGTCGGTCGGTGTGGCGAGTAAACCGCTGTGCCGATGTTCCAGCACATCAGGGATCCCGCCGACGCCGAACGCCACCACCGGCACCCCTGCCTGCATGGCTTCGAGCAAAATCATCGGCGTGCCTTCGGTGCGCGAGCTGATTACCAGCGCATCGAATTGCTGCCACCACGGTTGCATGGCGGTCTGATAACCGGGCAAGCCAATCCGCTCGTGCAAACCAGCGTTGTCTATCCGCGCCTGCAGCACCTCGCGCTCGGGGCCGTCGCCGAGCATCACCGCATCCAGTTGCGGATGTTGATGACACAGCGGAATCAGCGCGTCGAGAAACAGATCCGGGCCTTTCTCACTGCTCAAACGACCTACGTAACCGGCCAGCCAGCGTTGCCGATTCGCATCCGGCACCATGGCTGCTGCCGCCGGCAAACCGTTGGGGATCACCTGCAACTTATCCGCCCGCACGCTGGCCTGACGGTGCAGCGTGGCGATGCTTTCCGCCACGCACACCACCCGATCCACCGACGCGGTGCGGCACAGTTGCAGGCTGAGCCAGGTGTAAAACTTCTGTTTGCGACTGCGCGGGGTAAACCCGTGCTGGGTGATCACCAGCGGCAGGCGCCATAACGTCGCGCCGACCCAGCCAAACAACAGGCCCTTGAAATTGTGCGTGTTGATCAACGGCTTTTCACCGCGACGCTGGCGCAAGTGCCGCAGCAACTCCCCAAGCCCGGCACAGCCACGACAGTCGACCCCGGCCTCGCGAAAGCGCGCGATCAATTCTGGCGGCGCGTCGAGGAACAGCACCTGATGCTGCCCCGGCGTCGCCAGACAGTGATCCAGCAACATCCGCTCGGCCCCATAGAAACCGCCGCTGCTGAGCAAATGAATGATCGGCAGCGCGGCCACAGGGGAGGGTGCGATGTTCAATTGCGCACCCAGTGCAGGAAGCTCGGCACGGTCCAGTTCTTGTGCGGATTGCTTGGCAGCGCGTTCTGGTCGTTGATCACCAGCAGCACCGGCACGCCCAGTTCGTGGCTGATTTGCGCTGGGTGTTTGAAACGGTGATCGAAGAACTCACGCACGTAGACCAGGGCAATCGCCAGCAGCAACCCGGTGAACAAGCCGAACGGAATGATCAGGCCAGGTTTCGGGAACGCTGCTTCGGTCGGTTCGAACGGCGGGCTGAGCACCCGGGCGTTGGACAGATCATCGCTGAGCGACCGCGTGGTGCTGCTTTCGGCAAACCGTTGGGCGTAGGTCGAGAACGCGGCATGCATCGCATCGATCTCGGTGTCCATCTGCCGCAGTTTGCTTTGGGTCTGCTGCAACTCGTGGATGCGGTTCTTGAAGTCAGCGATGCGCGCGGTTTTCTGATCGATGACTTGCTTGACCACCGCCAGATCGTTGGTGCGTTCCTGAATGCGGTTGCTCACCACTTTGAGAAACTGTCCGCGGGTGCGGGAGATCTGCTCACGGGTCAGCAGCATCGGTTCGCTGCTCGGCTGAAACACTGCCAGATCGTTCATGTAGCGGCTGACCTGTGTGGTCAGTTGCTCACCGAGCTGTTTGATTTCCCGATCCTCGAACGCCACGTTGTCGACGGTGGTGGTGAAGGTGTAGGGGAAGGTGTAGTCGTTGAGCTTGTTATTGCTCGCGGCGGCGAGGCTGGTTTTCAAGTATTCGAGCCAGCGCTGGCTCTGCAGCAGACGATCCTGGTACAGGTTCAGCGCCTGCTCTTCGGTGTTGATCGCGTTGAGACGGAAGGTGATTTCTTCCTTCGGATCCGACGAGCCAACGCTCTCCAGCAGGGCCTGACGGTTACCTTCGAGGCCATCGAGACGCACTTGGTAGACCTGCTTTTTCGACTCGTAGAAGGACTGCGGCAAGTCGATTGACTGCAGGGCCTGACGGCTCACCAGATAGTTCTGCAAGAGGGCGGCGACAAACGTCGTGCCCTGATGCGGATCAGGGAAGCTGTAGATGATCGAGATCACGTTGGAACCTGGCAGCGTCTCGATTTTCAGGCTGTCGATGGCCTGCTGGGTCAAGGCATCGAGCGCGGTGTCACGCACAGGATCGGTCTCAAGCCCGAGCATATTGCGCACCGGGTTGATCACGTACTGGCGCAGCGGCGAACTGACGTAGCGCTTGAACGGGTCGGCTACCAGTTTGCTGAAGATGCCCGGCGAAGGTGTGTACTCACCCTTGTCGCGCAGTTCGCTGATGGTCTGGCGGATCAGCGCCGGCGAACGGAGGATATTGCTCTCGGTTTCCATGTCAGCCAGCGACGGCGGAATGAAGGTGGCGTTGTCCACCGTAAGCGACGTGGTGGCGTCGCCTTGGGAGAGTTTTTTCGACTGCACGATCACCTGCGCGGTGATATCGAAGCTCTGTTTGAGCACCAGTGGCAGGAGCAGGGCGATCACTGCAAAGATCAGGAAGACCCGTTTCACCAGTTGCTTGTTGGCGAAGAAGATCCTGAAGAACTCGTGCAGGTAGTTTTCCTTTGGATTCATGTCGGTCACCTGAGAGTTAGTTGCTGTCACTGTCTTTGTTGTCGACGCGGTAGCCGAAGCTGAACCCGACGCCCTGGAACAGCACCACGTCGGCCAATTGCCGGGCGAGTTCGCCGGCGCTGGCCAGTTTGGTTTTCGGCACGTAGAGCATGTCGTCCGGTTGCAGGTAGGCGATTTGCGGCGCCTCACCCGACAGGGCCTTCTCGACGTCGTAACGCACCGCCTGCACCTGATTGCCGTTGCGGCGCATGATCACCACCGAATCAAGGCGTGCCTTGACGTTGGTGCCACGAGCCAGGGTCAGCGCTTCCAGTACCGAGACCGGCCGGCGGATCGGGTAGGAACCCGGTTGGCCGACTTCGCCGAGCACATAGATTTCGTTGCCGGCGGTGGACTTCAGCAGCACGTCCACGGTCATCCGGCCGGGCAGTTGCGCGTACTTCTTGTTGAGGAAGGTTTCCAGTTGATTGACGGTCATGCCTTGCAGCGGCACGGCGCCGATTTCCGGAAAACTCGCGTAGCCGTCGGTGCCGACAGTGATCTCGCGGCTCATGCCGGTGGCCGGGTGATTCAGCGCGCTTTTCAGGTTCTGCTCATTGGTCAGCGGGCTGATGATCTGCACGGTCAACTGATTGCGATTGGGCTGGAACAGTTGTTTGCGCTGATAGGCACGCTGGATTTCTTCGCGGGCCTGATCACTGGTCAGCCCGGCGATTTTCACCGAAGTGTTGGCGCCCGGCAGTTCGATGGTGCCGTCGGGCAGCACCAGTTGATTGCCGTTGAGCTGGCTGGCGGCGGTGAAGTTAAGGCCGATCTGGTCACCTGACTGCACACGGTAAGCGTCCGAGCCGCTGGTGCTGATGTGGAAGATCACGTCGAGCACATCCTGCGGACGCAGGGTCTGCTCGATCTTCGGCATATCAGTCGCTTGGGCGTTGGCCGGCGTGGCGGTGAGGATATTCACCGGCATGTTCTGGGTTTCGGAGGTGCTGGAGCAACCTGCAAGCGGCAGCATCAGCAGCACAAGAATCTTGGCGTTCATGGCGTCATCCTTCGCGTTCGCTTAGAGGTTTTTGTAAAGCCATTTGGGCATGTAGTACTTGCGCCGGTTGAACACGCTACCGACCACTTTTGCCCCGGCCTGCGTCAGGCGTTGCACGGCGGCCTGGGCGACTTCCCAGCGGGTGTCTTCGGCGCGCACCACGAACACCACGCCATCGACTTGCGTACTGATCACCAGCGTGTCGGCGGCGGAATACACCGCGTCGCCGTCGATCACCACAAAGCGGTACTGGCTGCCCAGTTGATCGAGCAACGGGCTCAGGCGCTCAGCGGTCAGGTGTTCCATGGTGCGGATCGGCCGGCCGTTGGGCAGCACGTGGAAGGGCAGGCTCGACACCTGCACCACGCAATCCTGCAACAGCGGTGGGTTGTCCGGGTTGAACAGCAAGTCGCGCAGGCCGCGTTCCTTGCTCAGGTTCAGTTGCTGGGTGAGGTTGCTCGCCGACTGGCTGGCGTCGACCAGCAGCACCTGGCCGCTGCTCATTTGCGCCAGTTGGCTGGCCAGCGCCAGTGCGCTGGTGGTCGTACCCGCGCCGGGGTTGGCGGCGGTCAGGAACAGGATCCGCAGATCAAGATCCAGCACGGTCGAGGTCAGGTTCGATTCGCTGGGATTGGCGATGCTCAGGCTTTTGTTGGTTGAACCGTCCATTAGCTTGCTCCGTGGCCGCTGAATACTTTGAAGGGGGTTTTCAACAGAATCTTCAGATCAAGCAAAAGGCTCTGCTCGGCGATATAGCTGAGGTCCAACTCAACGCGCTGGTCGAAGTCGATATTGCTGCGCCCGGAGATCTGCCACAGGCCGGTCATGCCGGGGTAGATCGCCAGACGGGCGAGGTGACTGTCCTTGTAGCGGTAGGCGTTGAACGAGGTCGGACGTGGTCCGACCAGGCGCATGTCGCCGGTCACTACATTGATCAGGTTGGGCAGTTCATCGAGGCTGGTGCGCCGCAGAAAACCGCCGATGCCGGTGATGCGTGGGTCCTGGTCAATCTTGAAGTCGATGGCGTCGGCACCGTGTTTGTTGAGGTGACGCAGCGACTCTTTCAATTCTTCGGCGTTGGCGACCATGGTGCGAAATTTGTACATGCCGAATTTGCGACCGCGATAACCGGTGCGCTTTTGCACGAACATCACCGGGCCTTTGCTGGAGTACTTGATGGCCAGTGCGAGCCCGAGCAACAGCGGCGAAATCAGCAACAGAATGGTCAGCGCGCCGAGGCAGGCGACCACGCGGTTGGTGCGCGACAGCTGCCATGGGCGACCGCCGTCACGGCCGGTAAACCAGCCGCGACCCTGACGGTGAATCGCTGCATCGAGGCGCATTCGCTGTTCCGGATCCATGCGCTTGTCGCGCTGCAGTTGTTGGATCGGTACACCTTTTTCATGTCCAGTCATAAAGTCCTCCGCTGATGTTCAGCCGCGAGCGGCGCGTGGGCGATAGGCAGTGGGGTAGTAGTCGCGAAACCATGCGATGAATCGTCCAAGTCCTTCGTCCAGCTCGATGCGTGGCTGGAATCCGGTGGCCTGGGCCAGATCGCTGGCGTCGGCACAGGTGTTGAGCACGTCGCCCGGTTGCAGCGGCAGCAGCTCGATAAGGGCTTTCTGGCCGAGGTGTTTTTCCATCAGCGCCAGATAGGTTTTCAGCTCGACCGGGTGCTGCCCGCCGATGTTGAACAACCGCCACGGCGCCATGCTGCTGGCCGGGTCGGGCTGCTCGCGATCCCACTGCGGGTTGACCTGCGGGGGTTGTTCGATAAGGCGGGCGATGCTTTCGACGATGTCGTCGACGTAAGTGAAATCGCGCTGATGCTCGCCGTAGTTGAACAGCTTCAGCGGCTCGCCTTCGCTGATCGCCCGGGCGAACTGGATCGGTGACATGTCTGGCCGGCCCCAAGGACCGTACACGGTAAAAAAGCGCAGGCCGGTGCAGGGAATGCCGAACAGGTGGCTGTAGCTATGCGCCATCAGCTCATTGGCTTTTTTGGTGGCGGCGTATAGCGACAGCGGGTGGTTGACGCCGTCCTTCACCGAGTAGGGCGTGTGCTGGTTGGCGCCGTACACCGAACTCGACGAGGCGTAGATCAAATGCTCGACCGGGTGATGCCGGCAGCTCTCCAGAATGTTCAGGAATCCGTTGAGGTTGCTGTCCAGGTACGCCCGTGGATTTTCCAGCGAATAACGCACCCCGGCTTGCGCCGCGAGGTGAATCACCACTTGCGGGCGTTCGCGGACAAACAGCGCTTCCATGGCCGAGGCATCGGCCAGGTCAACCGTTGCGAGCTGGAAATCGCCGACCTGCTCGCGCACCCATTGCACGCGGTCGTGCTTGAGTTGCGGGTCGTAGTAGCTGTTGAAGTTATCCAGGCCGACCACCGAGTGCCCGTCGCGCATCAGCCGCAACACGCAATGAGCACCAATGAAACCGGCCGCGCCGGTGACCAGAACCTTCATGGCCGTAGTCCTTCGGGCGCGATGTGGCGCAGGCCGATGCCGCTGTAATGCAGGCCGGCGGCGGCCACTTGTTCCGGGTTGTACAGGTTGCGGCCGTCGATGATCACCTTCGAACGCAGCTTTTCCGCGAGCAGTTCGAAATCGACCACACGGAAGTTTTTCCACTCGGTGCAAATCACCAGCGCATCGGCGTCTTCGAGGGTGTCGTCGCGGGTCGCGCACAGGTGCAGATCGTTGCGGTAGCCGTAGAGGCGGCGGCATTCGGACATGGCTTCCGGGTCATAGGCCTGCACGCTGGCACCTTCGGCCCACAGCGCGTCCATCAGATAACGGCTTGGCGCTTCGCGCATGTCATCGGTGTTCGGTTTAAACGCCAGGCCCCAGACCGCGATGGACTTGCCGGCCAGCCCTTGCGGGAACTGTGCTTTGAGTTTGCTGAACAGAATGTGCCGCTGCAGGTCGTTGACGTCGGTGACGCTGCGCAGCAATTTCAGCGGCATGCCGTTGTGTTCGGCGGTGTGCAGCAGGGCGCGCAGGTCCTTGGGAAAGCACGAGCCACCGAAGCCGCAGCCCGGATAGATGAAGTGGTAACCGATGCGCGGATCAGAGCCGATGCCTTTGCGCACCGCCTCGATGTCGGCACCGAGCAGCTCGGTGAGATTGGCCAATTCGTTCATGAAGCTGATGCGCGTGGCGAGCATCGCGTTGGCCGCGTACTTGGTCAGCTCGGCGCTGCGGTTGTCCATGAACATCAATTTTTCGTGGTTGCGGCAGAACGGCGCGTACAACTCACTCATCTGCTCGCGCGCCGCGTCGTCGCGGGCTCCGATGATGATCCGGTCCGGGCGCATGCAGTCGGCGAGGGCACTGCCTTCTTTGAGGAATTCCGGGTTGGAGACCACGCGCACGTTCAGCTCGGATTTACCGCGAAGCAGCAGTTCGCTGTTGGCAGCGGCCAGCACCTGATCCGCCGTGCCGACCGGCACCGTCGATTTGATGATCAGCGTGCGATCGGCCTCCATGTGCGAGGCGATCTGCCGGGCAACGTTGAGCACGTGGCTGAGGTCGGCGGAGCCATCCTCATCGGCAGGCGTGCCCACGGCGATGAAGATCAACTCGGCGTGCTCGACCGCATCGCTGGCCTGGGTACTGAACAATAAGCGCCCGGCTTTAATGTTTTCTTCCAGTGTGCTGGATAAGCCCGGTTCACTAATCGGAGGAACTGCTTGTTGCAGTTGCTTGATTTTATTCGGATCAATATCCACGCACAAAACGCGATGTCCAACATCGGCAAGTGCCGCTGCTTGTATCAGGCCAACATAGCCCGTACCAAATACGCTCACGTCCATATTGGCGTGCCTCGTAAGACGGTGGAAGAGTTCGAAATGAGACTGTCAAAAGGGGTATAGCGCAGGGTGGGAAAAGCGTGTCAGCAAAATGACATGTTGCACCTGTATAACAGCCCCAATTTTGGGGGCGATTGGCCATCAAGTGCTTGCTATTGCTGGATTTGTCCCGTGCTTGACGCTTTTTTCACATTTAAAAGAAAACGATAAACGGTCGAAGGCCGCGAAATTAAAGGCTTTCAGCAACTTGAGTGTGTCAGATTTGAGTCAACGTTTTTTTGACGCTTTATCGAAAAGTCAGCCATTTCTTGCGCTTTGATGGCCGGGTGCTAGTGTCAGATTTTGACCGACAAAACCTTGACCCTTTGCCGTCTCGCGCGACCGGAAAAGCCATGTTTCGATACCTCAAAGAACTGCTTTTAGTTATTTATCTGCTGCTTTATTGCGAATATTACATTGAGCGGTTAAATGCTATCGGCCTCGGTTTTTCTGTAGTTCTTTTTGGCGCGATGTTTTTGGCGCTTACTTTAGCGTTATATCTAACGGCCTATATACGACAGACCCTCGTTCGACATTTATTCGCATTGGTAATGTTTGCCTCTGCGGTGTTTTTTGATGTCTATACACGGGTCACTGCTGATTACCTGAACTACAGCAGTTTTGTCTCGCTGGTGTATTCCGGTGGCTTCATCCAGGAGGCCGCGTATCAGTATCGCGATGCGATCCTCCACGGCGTGCTCAACGGTTTGTTGCTGCTGTTCGGTATCGGTCTCAAGCCTCGCCATTCGCTGGTGATACCCAATGCGTTGCGCGTGGCGGCACCGGTGTGCGCCGTGTTGCTGCTGAGCGGGGTGCTGTTTTTACGTGCGGGTGAGGGCGCCCGCGGCTTGCCGATCATGTACACGCCGCTGGCCTACCTCAACCTGTTTGCCTATGAGGCGCTGCACAACACCGTCGGCCCGCGTGAACCGGTAACGCTGGCGCGCGTTTCGCAACCCGTCGGCCATGACATCGTGCTGATCATCGATGAAAGCATCTCCGGCAATTACCTCGACATCAACGCGCCGTTCGGTGTGCACAGCAATCTCAAACAGACGCACTCAGGCGTCGACATTTTCAATTACGGCTACGCCGCGTCCATTGCCAATTGCAGCGCCGACACCAACGTCACCCTACGCTACGGCGGCACCCGCGCTGATTACATGCGCATCAACAGCACGCTGCCGTCGATCTGGCAGTACGCGAAAAAGGCCGGGCTGCGCACGGTGTACATCGACGCTCAGCGCACCGGCGGCAATCTGCAGAACCTGATGACCAACACCGAAAGGAACGACATCGACGAGTTCGTGCAATTCGACCAGACCAGCGTGCGCGATCGCGACATGGCGGCCGCGGCGAAACTGATCGAGTTGCTCAACGACGACAAAGCGGAGTTGGTGGTGATCAACAAGATCGGCGCACATTTTCCGGTGCACGACAAATACCCCGATGCGTTCATGGCGTATCGCCCGACCTTGCCGCGCGGTCAGTTCACCGAGGTGGCGGATACCGGCGAGCGCACCGGTTTCAATGGCCAGCCCGATGATTGGGGGCTGTACCGCAATGCCTACAAGAACACCGTATTGTGGAACGTCGGCGAGTTCTTTGCGCGGGTGTTTGCCCAGGCCAATCTGAACAATGCGTTGCTGATTTATACGTCTGACCATGGTCAGGATCTGCATGAGCGCGGTAATCCGGGGTTGAACACGCACTGCGGTGGCGATCCGGTGGAGGAGGAGGGGTTGGTGCCGCTGGTGGTGATTCAGGGCCGCGATCTGAAAACGCTGGATTGGTCAGCGCAACTGGCCGTGAACAAGGATCGCTCCAGTCACTACAACATTTTCCCGACGCTGCTGCAGTTGATGGGCTATGACCTGGCGGGGATCGAGACGGTTTATGGCAAGCCACTGAGCGTGGCTACGGCGGATGAATTCACGTTTAACTACCGGTTTAATGCGCGGTTGGGGGCGAAGCCGGAGTGGAAGCATATTGATCTGGGCAGCATTGTCACGCCGACGCAGGCGCCGGCGAGTGTGGCGGCGGGGCAATGAGTTTTGGAGGGAATCCGCAGGCCTCATCGCGAGCAGGCTCACTCCTACAGGGGAATGGATTCCAAAGGTAGGAGTGAGCCTGCTCGCGATGGCGGTGTGAGGTTCATTAAATTTTTGCGTTTGCTTCCGATCCCGCCAAACTTTCGGACGCATGCCCTACCTGCAACAAACTCAACGTTCATTTCACCGCAAGATTCCGAGCGGTCATCGGCATCCGCTATCCTTGCCCCACACTGACCGATCAGGTGGCGGCATGCTTCGCGTTGAAAACGTTTTCAAAAGTTATCTCACTCCTCAAGGACCGTTGCCCGTGCTGCAAGGCGTCGACCTGACGCTGGACGCCGGCAGCAGCCTGGCGCTGATGGGCGAATCAGGCAGCGGCAAAAGCACGTTGCTGCATTTGGTGGCCGGTCTGGACAAGGTCGATCGCGGCAGCATCCGCAGCGGCGAGCATCGGCTGGAGGAGATGAACGAGGCGCAACTGGCGAACTGGCGGCGTACCGAAATCGGTCTGGTGTTCCAGCAGTTCAACCTGATCGGCAGTCTGCGCGTCGAGGACAATCTGGCGTTTCAGGCGCGTCTGGCCGGGCGCCATGAGCCGCGCTGGCAGGCGCATCTGGTGCAGCGCCTGGGTTTGGGTGATTTGCTCAGGCGTTATCCCGAACAACTTTCCGGCGGCCAGCAACAACGGGTCGCGTTGGGCCGGGCATTGGCGTCGCAACCAAAACTGCTTTTGGCTGATGAACCCACCGGCAGCCTTGATGAAGCGACCAGCGATGAAGTGCTGCGGCTGCTCCTCGAATTGCTCGATGACACGCCGACGACCTTGTTGATGGTCACCCACAGTCAGCGAGTCGCGGCGCAATTGGCGCAGCGCGTGGTGCTGTCCAAAGGTCGGCTGACGTGAAGGTTTTTCGCCAGACCCTGCGCGCGTTGCTCAGCCATTGGCGGCGCCATCCGGTGCAGTTTTTCAGTGTGCTGACCGGGTTGTGGCTGGCGACCAGTCTGCTGACCGGCGTCGAAGCGCTGAACAGTCAGGCTCGTGACAGCTACGCCCGCGCCAGTCGGATGATCGGTGGCGAACCGCAGGCCAGCCTGAGCACGCCAAGCGGGGCGACGTTTAGCCAGCAGTGGTTTGTCGATCTGCGGCGGCAGGGCTGGCCGGTGTCGCCGCTGTTACAGGGCCGCCTGACGCTTAAAGGTCACGAAAACCAGCGGCTGCAACTGATGGGCATCGAGCCGGTGTCGCTGCCAACGGATTCGGCGGTGGCCGGGCAAGCCATGCCGATCGAGCGCATCGTCGAGTTCTTCACGCCTCCGGGTAACACTTGGATTTCCCCGGAAACCCTACAAGCCCTGAACCTCGCCGAGGGTGCCACGCCGCAGACAGTCAACGGACGTTTACTGCCGCCGCTGCTTGCACAAAAGGACATGGCGCCGGGCGTGTTGCTGGTGGACATCGGCATGGCGCAAACCCTGCTCGAACAACCGGGGCAGCTGTCGCGGCTGTTGTTGCCCAAGGATTTCCACGCTGAGTTGCCGTCCTCATTCAAAGGTCAGTTGCAGCTGAAAAGCAGCGATGAGGAAAACAATCTGGCGCGCCTGACCGAGAGCTTCCATCTCAATCTTGATGCCCTGGGATTTCTCTCGTTTCTGGTTGGTCTGTTCATCGTCCATGCCGCCATCGGTCTCGCTCTGGAACAGCGTCGAGGCTTGCTGCGTACGTTGCGCGCCTGTGGTGTCAGTGCGCGGATGTTGATCGGTTGTCTGATCGTCGAGCTGGGTGTGCTGGCGCTGATCGGCGGACTTTTCGGCGTGGTCAGCGGCTACTGGCTGGCCAGCGTCTTGTTGCCAGACGTCGCCGCCAGCCTGCGCGGTTTGTACGGCGCGGAAGTGGCGGGGCAGTTGCGCCTGAGCCCTTGGTGGTGGTTCAGCGGCATCGGTTTGAGCCTGCTCGGCGCCATGCTCGCGGGCGGCAACAGCCTGCTGCGTGCGGCGCGTCTACCGTTGCTGGCCGTGGCCGACCCGCAAGCCTGGCATCAGCAATACGCGCGATGGTTGCGTCGTCAGGGTTGGCTGGCGGCCGTCCTGCTGGTGGTGGCCTTGGCGGCATTGATCTGGGGCGACAGCCTGGCCAGCGGTTTTGTGCTGATGGCCGGATTGCTGCTCGGCGCTGCATTGGCGCTGCCGGTGTTGCTCAGTGCGATCTTGAATCAGTTGCTGGGTCGCAGCCGTTCGGTGCTCGGCCAATGGTTTCTCGCCGATTGCCGCCAGCAATTGCCGGCATTGAGCCTGGCGCTGATGGCGTTGTTGTTGGCGCTCGCCGCCAATATCGGTGCGGGCAGCATGACCGCCGGTTTTCGCCAGACCTTCAACGACTGGCTCGAACAACGCTTGAGCGCCGAGCTCTACATCAACCCGAGCAATCCTGCGCAGGCTCGCGAAATGTACAGCTGGCTCCGACAGCAGCCGAACGTCACTGCGGTGCTGCCCAACTGGCAGGTCTCAGTGACGTTGCAAGGTTGGCCAGCGGACGTCTTCGGCGTGATCGATCACCCGCATTATCGCGAACACTGGCCGTTGCTCGATGCCAGCGGCGGCGATCCGTGGGGGCACCTGGCGACGGATGATGCGGTAATGCTCAGCGAACAACTCGCCCGACGCCTGAAATTGCACGCCGGTGAACACCTGGCGATTCCCACGCCGAATGGAACGTGGTCGCCGCGCATCGTCGGCATCTACGCCGATTACGGCAATCCCAAGGGACACCTGCTGGTCAACGTCAATCACCTGTTGCGCGGCTGGCCGCAGCTGACGCCGAACCGATTCAACCTGCGCATTGAACCGCAGAATATCGCGACGCTGCTGAGTACGTTGCAAGCGCGCTTCCAGCTCGATGACAGCCGTATCGTCGATCAGGCGCGGCTCAAGGGCTGGTCGGTTCAGGTGTTCGAACGCACCTTCGCAGCAACGGCCGCATTGAACAGTCTGACCCTGGCGGTCGCGGGCGTGGCGTTGTTTATCAGCCTGCTGACGCAAAGTCAGAGCCGCCTGGGGCAGCTCGCGCCCTTGTGGGCGTTGGGCGTCACGCGGCGGCAACTGATGCTGCTCAACCTCGGGCAAACCTGGCTGCTGGCGGTGTTGACGCTGGTGTTGGCGTTGCCTTTGGGGATTGCCCTGGCGTGGTGTCTGGACGCGGTGATCAATGTGCAGGCGTTTGGCTGGCGCCTGCCGTTGCGGGTGTTCCCTTGGCAATTGCTGCAATTGATGGGGTTGGCGTTGCTGGCGACGTTATTGGCTTCGGCCTGGCCGTTGTATTCGCTGTACCGCACGCAGCCGGCGGATTTGTTGAGGACGTTTGCCCATGAGGATTAACCGCGCGGTGCTGATGCTGGTGCTGCTGCTCGGCGGCTGCGATCAACCCGCGCCCGAACAGAAGGGCTTTGCCGGTATGGGCGATGAGGCGGCGGCGTTCACTGCGGTGGTGCCGGGGCGGGTGTTCAGCTTTCCGGCGGATCACGGCGCGCATGACGGCTTTCGCATCGAATGGTGGTACGTCACGGCCAATCTCAAGGATCAGCAGGGCCGCGAATTCGGTGTGCAGTGGACATTGTTTCGCAGCCCTTTGAAAGCGCTGCCCGAGCAAGCGGGGTGGGGCAATCAGACGATCTGGCTGGGGCATGCGGCGGTAACGTCCGCCGCTGTTCATCATGCCGCCGAGCGTTATGCGCGGGGCGGCGTCGGGCAGGCGGGCGTGCGGGTGGCGCCGTTCGAGGCGTGGATCGATGATTGGCGGTTTGCCAGTCAGGCCGCCGATCCTTTGAATGACCTGCAACTCAGCGCTCGCGATAAGAATTTCGCCTATCAACTGCACCTCACTTCCAGCCGTCCGCTGGTGTTGCAGGGGGACCAGGGTTTCAGCCGCAAATCCGCAGAAGGGCAGGCCTCGTATTACTACAGTCAGCCGTTTTTCCAGGCCAGCGGCACCTTGCAGATCGACGGCCAGACTTACAGCGTCATCGGCCCGGCGTGGCTCGATCGCGAATGGAGCAGCCAACCGCTGAGCGCCAATCAGACTGGCTGGGACTGGCTCTCCCTGCACCTGGACAACGGTGAAAAAGTCATGCTTTTCCGCACTCGACAGAAGGACGGCGCACCGTACCTGACCGGCACCTGGATCGCCGCCGACGGCCAGACGCAAACCCTGCGCAGCGAGCAGATCACGCTCGCCCCGCAAGACACCGCCGAAGTGGCCGGCCGCAAAATACCGATACGCTGGGCGATCCGCATCCCCGACAAACACCTCGACATCTCACTCGATGCCCTCAATCCGAATGCCTGGATGAACCTGCGCATCCCCTACTGGGAAGGCCCGGTGCGCATCAGCGGCAGCCATCCGGGCCGAGGCTATCTGGAAATGACCGGCTACTGATCGACCCCACATACAGACCCCAGGATATGCCTACTGATTGAACCTACAAACCCATGTAGGAGCTGCCGAAGGCTGCGATCTTTTGATCTTGTTTTTTGCAGGGCAACATCAAAAGATCGCAGCTTCGGCAACTCCTACAGGGTTCGGTTGAACTTGGTGGAGTGTGCGCTCCTCTACAGGGAAACCTATGGAGGATTGGCCATGAGCGACGACCTGCAAGCCCCGGATGTGAACACCTGGCAGCGTCTGTTCGAGGATGAGACTTACTGGCAGCAATCCCCCGACGCCCACTACTTCGACCTGCAACGCATCGCCGACGACCTGCTCGGCCAAGGCGCCATCGACCTGGAGCAGTGGCAGATCCTGCGTGCCAAAGCCGATGATTTGCACAAAGATTCCCCCGCCGTAAACGTCGCCCGCGAACTGGACGACCCCCAAGCCTGAGGACAGCCCCATGAAACCCATCACCCAAGGCGAACACCCCGACGAACCCCGGCCACCGGGCGAAACCGAACGCGACAACGACGCACTGCGCCCCACCGATCCAAAACAGCGCGAGCGCAGCGGCAAAGGCACCCCCAGCGGCGAATCGACTGCGCAGGACACCGCAAAGCAACAAACCAAAGCCAAGCCCTGAACAGCGTCTATGCTCAGTGGCACGCCCGCGCCGAACACACGTCGGCGCTTGGCGCTGCCATTCATCACAGGGAAAGTATCGCTTATGAAGCTCAACGCACTGGCCAAGGCCATCACCCTCGCAACTGTACTGTCCACCACCAGTTTTGCGGCACTGGCTGCCGATATTCCGTTGTCCGCCACGGTTGAGGCGGATAAGGTCACCACCAAAGTGATTTCCGTCGATGCGGCCAATCATCAGGTGGTACTGGAAGGCGCCGAAGGTAAGCCGGTTCACGTTCAGCTCAGCGACAAGGCAAAAAACCTAGGCAATCTGAAGGCCGGCGATAAGGTCGATATCGAAGTGCAGCGCTCGGTCGCCGCTTATCTCGATACTGATGTGGATAAAGGTCTGCCTGGCTCAGTCGAGCGTAGCGGTGAGTTGCGCAAGGCCCTGGGCAGCGATAATCCCGGCGGCGAAGCGTTCCGTCAGGTTCAGGTGCAACTGAAAATCACCAAAATTGATTTGAAGAAAAACCAGGTGACCCTGGAAAACCCATCGGGGCAATCGAAAACACTCGACGTCAAACGGCCAGAGATTCAGGCGAAACTCAAGGATTTGAAAGAAGGGCAGAGCGTCATCGTCACTTACACCGATATATTAAAAGTGACCAGCGAGCATGAGAGCTGAGTATTAACTCTACAGAATGATTATTCTTGTACAGCTTGTTGTATGAGAATAATCATACTATTTGAGTTCAACCAAGAGACTGGAAAGTTTGCCGGGAAATATCGGCGATACACAGTTTTTAACTTTTCAGTACATAAATTTCATGATTATGCCTGACGACATAAGCGCCAACTTCCATTAAAATCCCTTCCGTTCGCCCAGTGTCAGGGCTCTTTACCGGTGCATGGATTGCCAGGCCATTACACTGGGCGAACACCTCTTCGGAGGTGTATGTATACAATTTCAGATAAAAAAACGGCGACTTATAAAAGTCGCCGTTTTTTATTGCCACCGATCAGGCTGATGTGCGTATAGCCGGTTTACCCTGTTGCCCCTGAAAACGTTTGAGCGTGGCCTGATACATTTTGGTTCGCCGATGTTCTTTGCCGTAGGTGCCTGCCGCCGCCACGGTGCCGGACTGGATATGGTCGAGGTAACGGAATATCTTGCGTGGCGAAAGAAACTTGATGCCATAGCCGCGCGCCGCCATGCGGTCCTGTAGCGTGTAACCCGGCACGCGATCATCCATGCAGAAGTGCAGGCCTTGGGACTTCATCAATCGAGCATTCCACAAGGTGCAGAAACTCTTCAGATGAGTTTCCCTGTAGGGTTTTGGTTCTTTCGAGCGCAAGCCCAACTGTTGTTTTGCGCGACGAACATAGTGCTTGCAAAAACGCGAAGTTAAGCGCCAGGTATCTCTCAATGCGCCGCGATTGATTTGCTCGACACAACCGACCGCGGCGATATCCGCAGACTTTGTGCACTCATGCATCATCATTGCGAAGACTTCCTTGTCGTAGACAAAGGTGTCGGTGTGCAACAAAAACAGATAATCGCTTTCAACTTTCTCCAGCGCCAGATCCAGTGCCTTGCCATGGGCAATGTGTCCAGGCTCTTTGCCCGGTGAGCGCCGTTCGATCAGATTGATCCAGTCCAGCGAACGCAAGTAATCCAGACTTTCATCGGCTGAATCATTGTCCACAACCCACATTGGAATCCGCTGTTCCTGAACGTGCTCACGCAACAGCTCCAGACACATACGAGTGAGGTCCGGGGTCTTGTAATTGACCAACACAAGACTGAACTTCGACGGTAGTGGGGCGGGTAAATTGAACGCGCTCATGGGCAAAGACTCATCCACGGATAAAGGGGCGACAGTGCTTTCTTGAGCTCGGATGCTAACGGTGCAACCTTAGGCGAACCTTAATTTGCCGTTTTTGCAGCGCGGCGCCGTTGTATCGAGATGAGACCGAGTCAACGCCTCAGCTTTTTTCATGAATTACACGCTAGAATGCGCGCCCTTTTAACGCCTCAAGGATGATAACGGCGTCGCCGTTGGGTCACGGATGAAACCACTTTCCCTCTACCACCCGGCCTTGTACTGGCTACGCGTGTGGCAAAAAAGACTGTTCCGCCAGATCGCCTGGCGCTGCTCCAGCAAACGCTATGCTCGACCGGCCGCCACCCCCGAACGCCTGCCGTATCGCTACCTCAAGCACACCTCGAAACTGATCCGCAAACTCGGCGACTCCGACCTCGTCCTGCAACACAACAAGGTCATCAACCTTAAACTCGCCGTTGCTGCCATCGACGGCGTAACCATTGCCCCCGGCGAACACTTCTCCTTCTGCCGCCTGGTCGGCCGCCCGACACGTCAACGTGGCTATGTCGAAGGCATGGAGCTGTCGTTCGGCGAGGCGCGACGTGGCGTCGGCGGGGGCATCTGTCAGCTGAGCAACCTGATCCACTGGATGGCCATTCACTCGCCGCTGGTGGTGGTCGAGCGTTCCAACCACAGCTTCGACCCGTTCCCGGATGAGGGGCGCGTGCTGCCGTTCGGCTCCGGCGCGGCGATTTTCTATAACTACATCGATCTGGTGCTGCACAACCCGACCGACCGGCACTTCCAACTGAAGTTGAACGTGGGCGAGACGCAACTGGAAGGCGAATTATTGTGTGATCAAGTGCGCGATTATCGATATCACGTGTTTCAGCAGGCGCACCGGTTTGTGCGGGAGGCGGGCAGGGTGTTTCGCGAGAATGAAATCTGGCGAGAGATCAGGAACAAAGGCCAGGTCGGTGAGCTGGTGAAACGCGAACGGCTCTATCGCAACCGCGTAGTGGTCAAGTACGCGGTTGCCGACGAGTTGATCGAATAGAGGGTTTTTGCCTGATCAGTTTCTGAAGTAAAGCTCATCCAGTTGGCGTCGACGAATTGATACGTACTCGTTCCAGACGGCGGGGAAGTCCTGAACTTTGGTCAGCGGAAAGGTCAGGTAAATGAACTTGCCGACAACTTGTATGTATTGGCGCGCACGTTTGAAAGCAGGCTGTTCGTAGAGCGAAATACCCTCATCGTATGCGTCGTGGTGGTGATGAATACTCATGCGGTGGGGCGCGATCATTACCCGGGCAAAATCAATCACCCAGCTGCTATCCATGCCGGTGCTCAAATAACCATAAACCCCGTCACTTGAGAGCCGAATACACGACTGGGCCTGCGTGCCTTCATCGTCATTGACCACAATGATCTGGTCGGCGAAGTACTGAATACTCCTGTCGTCAGGCCCTTGCAGGTGCAAGCCCCAACCTTCTGCGCCCATGCGGAACTCACCGTTGTTTTCAAAGGTGGCGGTCCAGCCATTGGCCAATGTGATCACGTGCTTATTCATGGGGTCTTCCCTGGTTCATTTGATTCGACGTTAAAGCTTTTCCAGATCGACAGTGCAACCTCTGTCCTTCAGCCTTTGCAGTTCCTCAGCGAATGAGTACTTCGGCAGGTCCTGGTTTTCCTTGTCGTACACCTGCCGGAGCAGTCGGAAGAGCACGCCAACCGTTGTTTTACTTGTTTCATCAAGGGCCTCAATCACGTCGTAGCCTTGCGCCGATAGAAAAGTGATTTTGCTTTTGAGGACGTAATAAGCAGTGATGTTGCAAAGCAGTCCCTGCGCGTCAACATAGTTTTTCTTCAGGGTTACGACATATGTTTCGAAGAGCCGGGTCAGGGTATTTTGCGGGGTGTCCTGCGTTTTCAGTGCAGCACACAGGCCTTGCCAATTGCCGATATGCAGGTGATCCCCCCAGTCGCAGCCGCGCGCAAAATAGCGTCCGCTGCCTTTGAAAAAGTCCGGGATCTCATGCTGATCCAAAGCCGTTTGAAAACTGTCGGTCACGGGGGTATTTCCTGCGGTGGTTATCAGGTGGCGACGCCACGGTCCGAACCGGGCGCGAACATCAGGTGTTCATCTTCCAGCCTGTTCCGGCAGCGCTCGACAAATGCCAAGGCAGCCGCTGAGTCGATCAAAAACAAGGCGTAGGATTTCTCGCTGATTGCGTAGTATTCCTCATAATCGACCAGACGACTGCTCACGGGGATGGAAACGTAATGGCGACCCGTGCTGGTTTCGACGCCGAGGGTAAAGCGCTCAGTCCGGTTGACCAATGTTTCGTCGAACTTCAATTGTCACCTCGCTCGATTGCTTCAATACGTGGTTCGTAGCCTGACAGTCTGTTCGTCAGGCTATCGTCGTCTGAATACTTTTGCTTGAGCTGTTTCAGACGCTGGTCGGTTCCTTTGCAGGCGTGATTGATTGCGCTGATGACCTGGGCGAGGTTGTCGGGATCCGTCGGATCAGGCTCGGGGATGTCGCCGCGAAGCGTGTCACAGTTGGCTCGGTCGTTGATGAAAACGGCGACGTCGGCGGGGAGTTGTCTGTGGGCATTGGCTGCATTGGACATAACCGGAAAGGTCAGCGCGATGAGCAGGAAGAAGGGGGCGGCGTTCATGGTTTGACTCTTGATTGGCGCTTTTTTCGGGCGGTGCTGGCTGAGTGGCTGCGACTGCGTTCACGCTGTGCTACATCCAGTGTATAAATAAATTTGGCCTCATTTTCGACACCTGGCTCGCCCTGAAACAAGCTTGCAGCTATTTCAGGCTCAGCCAGTTTTCGAAGAGACATATCTATCCCGCCTATCCTCTATGGATATTGTCGTAGTCAGTTGCTTTAGGAGTAGCTTTAATGCCTTTCTTCTCTTGAGAGTGATAGTAGTCTTCGATGCTCAATGTGGAGTCAATTTTGGCCGTCAAAATGCACGCTTCAGTTTGCCAAGGATAATTCAGGTTTTTATTCATCATGGCTGGTCGTTCTGTGCGATCCCATACTTTGTATTTAGTATCGCGCCAACGGCGTGGTGGTCGGTTGGAAAGTTTGTCATGAGCCACAGTGGTTGGATCTAGATGGCGGAATTGTTCAAGGATCGGTAACTCCGGCAATGGCTGAGTTACGTCCATGTAGCGCTGTAAGGTATCCCAGAATGCCATGCATTCTTCACGACTCATTCCTAAGGATTGGACCTTGCCTCCAAGAAATATCTCAAAGGAACTGTAGCGGTGGTGCAACCAAACGGCCATGCTGCTGTTGCCATGTGGGGCTGGTCGCAATTCCATGGTCGCATCGAATTCATAAAATGGGGCAGTGAAGGCTGAGCGAAAGGGGCGAGCGACGGTGAGCATTCCCGTTTTTCTATTGAGTTCACTTACTCCTGCTCGGAGCAGCCGTAAGTAAAAGGAGATTACAAAGTCCCACCCAGCTAGCCCCATGAATACAGTTACCAACATCGCCATGATTAATTTTAGTGGTGAAGTATTTTCTGAAACTGTTTCAGGGGTGAGAATATATGAGGCTGTAGCAATAAATACTCCAACAGAAACCAGGATTATATATTTTTTATACTTTGGCTTATCTCTCCATATCATCCATGTGCTTATTGCCATAGATGATAGCGTGGTTGCTACTATTAATAGCATTAGAGACATTGTTGTATAAACACCTTTAGATGCATTGATATTATCGAATACATTTGAAAGCGCCTCGGTTACTGCGAATCCCCACAGGATCCATGGGATAAATATTATAGACCACCATTTGAGAAGCGGCAGAAGTGTTAAAAGTATATTGGAGGTTTCAAATCTCCATCGCTGATGGTTGATATAATGGTCAGGGTTGCTATCTTCCTTCGAAGTGTTTTGCAGCTCTAGTTGCAATTGGGCATCCACATCTTGCCAAGGGTCCAAGTTTGCATAGTTGCCCCAGTTCAGGGTCGTCCGAAAAATGCCAGATCGACTAGAATCTTCTTGCCATAAATGTCCGGGCTGAACTGGGATTTCACCGCTGTTGTATGAGGCTGGACCATAGTTGAGCGGAGCAGAATTTAAATAATTTGCGAATAACGGGGCACATGTATTCTCGGTAAATACTTGTTCAGGTTTATGTTCGTTGAGCAAGATAATATTTCCGCGCTGACTGTAAATGCTGGGTCATAGGGCTTGCATGGTATAGCCATTTCACAACAATGACTTCATTGTAATGCACAAACGTGCAATGGGTACTCGATCTTTCATGTAGGTTGTAATAAATCTGTTTCCTTTACTCTTCATTCGTTGTTGTTGTCTGCTCAAAACAACCTTATGGCGAGATTGTAGTCGTGAAGCCAAATGTAATATTTTTGGTTAGGTCTATTTTATTTGGTAGTGCTAAAGCCACCTTTAAGAAGTGGTGCTCATTGGTACATTTACCGTGGCTTTAATGAACGGGGTTTCAGGAAGTAGGTGTGGCTTGATGAAATTAGCTATGTTGCCTTTCTGGTGTTTTTTGCAAAAAATATTTAGGTTCCATTTCACGATTCGCCTGAGCCGCTCATCAAACTTTGTGAATTTTAGATCCACAACCTCTCGATTGGTTGCAATCGCCAGTTGGGTGAAGTCCTTCCATTCAAACTCTAGATGATGATATTGAGTATGCATGGCCTGATAATTTTTCGAATTGGCAAGCGAAATATACATTAGTGCCATGCTTCCCGGTCCAATTAGCGTACCTATCAAAAATTCGGGGTCAGTAATTGCCAAGCCCATAAAGATTATGGCCGTGATTCCAGTTAACCATTTCAAAATCGTTAGCGGCCATTTTGAAGGATTTTTCCACTCGCAGTACTCTATACCGGCATGTGTGAAGCGATAGGCGAAGTTCATTTTTTGATGAGTCATGCAGGAGATTGTGAACAGCATAAATGCGAAAAAAAACACGCAGGATAGAGTGCGCCAAGGTTGTTCCATTCCCTCATAGACAGAATACATAAATAGGGTTGCACACAGGATTATTACAGCCATAAATAAAAACATACAGTTTGCAACAAATGTGTTGTAGTTGCGTGCTCGGATTGTCCACCCAAGTAGCTCCGGTTTGTCGGCGTGCTTCCAATGAAGTTGTAGTGGTAGGGAGGGTGGTTTATTCAAATTTAGCATAATTCCGCCTGTAGGTGGATAGTGGGATCGACAGCTGTATAGACTGGGCGTGTTTCGAGATTGAACTCGTGTCTTCATTCTGATTTAACTCCCCCACTGAACTTTCCAGATTTGGTTTAATTCAAAAGTGGCCCACTCCAAAGCTATCCTGAACGTAGGCGCCTCCACCGTTTTGCTGAAATGTCCCAGGGGTAACTGGATAACGGAGCTTTTATACTGGTTGAGCAAGCGGATTTCAGGTTTAAATATGTTCTCTTCAGTTGTAGCTGAATCAGACTACGTGGCTTGTTCACGTTGTTTGTTTTGTTGTAAATTCCGGGCTCCATGCTTTGATAAAAAGTTTGGGTTTGCGCATTAGGGATTAAAATTATTGTTCCCATTTTTTTTGTGTATATATGGCAGTTTCGGGAAGTAGCGTCTTCAATGTTTTTAGGTACTGTTCGAGCAGTTGTTTGTCTGGGAAGCGAGCTTCAAATCCTACTGTTTGATCGTTGCAGTGAGTAATCACCATTAGTCTTTCGTGATCGATGGTGATGAAGTTGTATTCATTCCACGAAGTGCTATTTCTAGTGTGCGTTTCATTTTTCCAAAATAATAAAAATCTGGCAGAGCCTAAAGCCATCGCAACTGGGCCTATCAAAAATAAGAAAGAACCAGTATAGATTGCCGTTCCAATGAAGGATAAAGTCGCTAGCGCCGCGATGCTCTTAAACAAAGTGCCTGCGAAGTCAGGGTAGTGGAGATAGTAATCTGCTCGTCCGTTTTCAGAGTTTATCGTATATGTATATACGGTCTTTTGTCGTACGATCACCATTATAATATAAGTCGCAAATACAATCAGTGCTGCTCCAGTAGTTGCTGCCAACCTTATGCTATTATCAATTTTTACGAATGCTAACCAAGCTGCATATAAAAAAATCAGAGAGAACCCTACGATAATTTGAAGTTCGGCCTGCCTGATTTTTCTGGGCGACGCAGTGATTGCTTTGGTTGTCCAACACATAAGGGGCGTACTTTCATTTTGCATCATTAGCTGATTTTGCATGTAGATCTCTTTAATAGATTAGAGCTGTTACGTAATTGGGGGAAGTGAGTCTCCTTAATCGTTCCACTTATATGTGTTGGCGTGAAACAGTTACCGTGGATCCTACGGTGTAGTTCCCGACATCTAGAAATACGTCGTTCTTCTACCAAATGGTGTTCAGCACATCCGAGGGTTTGTGACCTGTAAGGAGGGGCAGCGGCGCCAAATAGTCATTGCGCGAAAACAGCCCGTTTTGCGTTGTGCCTGTCGGTGGTGTGCTCATGCGTGGCCCTGGATTATACAGCTACTCATCATCAAGCTAATGCTTGAGCCGTTTGTGCGGCTAATTCGGCTTCGCGCTTGGCGATGGCTTCTTCCAGTTCTGGGGAACGCTTTGCCCATTGCTCTGGCGGCAGTGGTTTTGACCTTTCGATAATGTCGGGGTAGAGCAGGTCTGGTGGGGAAGACAATTTCAAGTTCTGCAACTTTTCAGCGAAATAGGTTCCCAAAATCGTGATGCAGAATACCCCCCATATAACACCTATCAGATCGCCCTGACGCAGGTCGATCATGAGCGAGCCGATTTGCGTTTTTTCGTAGGGCGTGAAACCTACCCGGCTATTGGGTACGGCGTCCGGTCCTACTTCCATGTAGCTGCGTGTGCACTCCCACAACGCCATTGCTGTGGAACCGCCGCCGCAGTTGAAACCGAATGAAAAATGTTTGTTGTCCTCTTTGGCCTGCGGGTCTGGGTTTTCAAAACCAATGATCAACAAGCCCATGGTGGCTTTACCCGCCTGGCTCACCGAGGAATGTTGCGTCGCTGCCGCCGTGACGCTTTCCCAAGGCACCAGCCAATATTCGCCATTCTCTCGAGGCACACATACTTCACGACGTTGCCGATTGAAGCGCACGGGCAAGGGGACATCGCGGAGCAGGCCCTGAACAATAAAGAGTGCGGGTACTCCAATTATGATTGCCCCTACAATCAAGATCATTGCAGGCTTGGGGGTGATGTACGCCATCAGCGCTAATACCACCACCATCGGCCATAGCACCATCACCGCAGAACCGATGCTGTAGTTGCCGATGTCGAGAAAAACGTCGTTTTTACGCCAGATGGTGTTAAGCACATCAAAGGGTTTTTCACCGGTTGGGATGGGTAGCGGCGCTAAATAATCTTTACGTGAAAACAACCTTTTTTTTGTGGTGCCTGCCGGTGGCGTAATCATCTGCTTTCCTTGGCTTTATAAATCCCGCTACTCAACATCAAGCTAATGCTTGATCTCTCTGGGCGGCTAATTCGGCTTCACGCTTTGCGGTGGCTTCTTCCAGTTTAGGGGAGCACTTGGCCCATTGCTCGCGTGGCAGTGGTTTTGACCATTTGTGCTCTAATTTAAGACATCGATTTTCTCCGTTGTGCAAGTGGCGTCGAGGGGTAAATTGGATTTAATAATATCAGTCGCTTCTTCTCGTTGCGAGTCAAAAAAAACATAGAGGCTTCCTAGTGCTAGGTGCTTGGAGTTTTTTTGTGGTACGCCATACTCAAGTTCTACCATGTTTCTGTTTGTAGATATTATTAGTTTTTCTAGTTCTTTCCATTGTAAGAAATGGTGGTGATACTCGGTGTGCAAGTTTTGATAGTCTTTAGAGTTTACCATCGATAGATACATCAATCCCATGCCTCCAGGGCCTACCATCGCTCCTATCAAAAAAACTGGATCAATCGTTGCCAAAAAAATGAAAATAATCGCAGCCGCACCGGCGAACCACTTAACGAAAGTTAATGTCCATTTGGCGGGGGATTTCCATTCGCAATACTCAATTCCAGACTTGGTAAAACGATAAGCAAAACTTACCCGCTGGTGGGTCATGCACGAAATTGTAAATAATATGAAAAAAAAGAAAAATACACACGATAAGGTTCGCCATGGCTGGCTCATCCCTTCATAGACAGAATACATAATGAAAGAGCCGCCGAGCGTGATTGCAGCCATAAAAGCAAGCATGCAATCAGCCACGAATGTGTTGTAGTTTCGTGCGCGAATGGTCCACTCCAAAAACTTTGGTTCTGCAAAGTATTTCCATTGGACTTGCGGCGGTAAATCAGGTGCTTTGTTGAAATTGAATATTGTATGAATCATTTTGCTATTCCGTTAGGCACAGCTAATTTCAAAAATATGGTGCTTTTTTACTTAACACAATGTTAGGTGCTGTTAATGCTGGTGCCTCAGTCGGAATAATTCACATGCATTGCCATAAGATTTGGGCGGTTGAACGTGTCGATGTTATCTATGCGGGCACGCATTTGTTTGACTTTGATATTGAATGTGTCGTTTTCCATATCAATCCAGTAACGTGCGTTTCGACCATTTTTCAAATCGTGGGAGGCTGTAACGGGATCCAAGTGGCGATAGGGTTCGTGTGCGGGAATCTCTGGCAATGGTCGGCTGATGTCCATGAAGTTCTGTAGGAAATCCCATAAGGCGCAAGGTTGCTGAGTAGTATTGTCTGGGGCTATCAGGTCGTTAAAACTAATAGCGATATTGCTATACCGATGAGCTAGAGAAAGCCCGTTCATTGGTAGGCCTTGGCGATCTGGATTGGTAATGATATATGCATCAAACTCATAAAAAGGTGTTTTGATTTCTTTGGCTTTTCTTTGGTCTTTAAAATCTGTGTAATCGAATTTTGTTATGAACCCTGTACGCCGGTTTATTTCCCACAGAGGTCCAATAGGAGGTCTAAACCAAAATTTTGGAAAGTTTTGGATGATGATGTAGCCTACGATCCAACAAAGTAGTGGAATACCAATGAGCCATGAGTAAAAATTTATCAATAAATTACTTTTGAAATCCCATGGTGTTTTTTCTGAAGCAGGCATTATTGTCAGATGAGCAAGCAATGCTATAGGGGTCAGCATAATGGTTATCCACTTTCCCCAAGTCTTAAGAGACAACCAAAACTGTGAACGAAACGGCAGTTGGGCATGGCGGATCATCTCATGGTCATGCTTATAATGCAGTTCCATTCCTTCAAGTGGTCGTGATATATAAGTGCCATTCTCATTCATTTCTTTTTTTTCTTTTTCCCAGTCTTCCCAGTAACGCATGCTTTCAGGCGTAAGTTCTGTTAATACCCGCTCAGGCATCACGTCTTGTGTGTTTCCCCAAGGCAATCGCGTTCCTGAAAATTTATGAATGAAACTGCGTTTTGATGCTTCGGGTTGTACCAAATACTGATTTGAGGCATACGCTTTGCTCGAATAGTAAGAGTGAGATTCGCGAAGGTGAGACATTACGTAGCCTTAATCAGCTCATTGGTTCGTCCACTTTGTTTTTTACGTTGTAGGCAGCTCTCCATGTTTTGATGATAAGTCTGGTGTGGAATGTTAGTGATTAGCATAATTATGCCCTTTTTTTGTGTATATATGGCGGTTTCGGGAAGCAGCGTCTTCAATGTGTTTAGGTGTTTTTCAAAAAACTGGTTGTCTGGAGCGAGCTTCGAATCATACCGTTTGATTGGTGCAGTAAGTAATTACCATCAGTCTTTCTTGGTTGAAGGTGGCGAAGTTGTAGTTATTCCACGAACTGCTATTTGCAGTATGCGGAGCAGCGTGTTGATTGTAAGAAATACCCGCTGAAATTCTTGAGTTGGTGCTCGCTTAAATTTGTGTGCATACCATGCCTTGGCTTTGCGGAGTTGGATAAATGACTTGGCCGGACGGATACGCTTCAGATGAGCTTATAATTTTTTTTTGTGAATTTATGAAGCTTCTGAAACGCAGATATCGGTTCTAGATCCTCTGATGCAGCGTTTTCGCTATGTGGAAATGATGATAACGTTTTCAAGGAGAAGGATCTTTCACCATCGTCCAAGACCGTTCCCCATCTAAACACCGTTTAATCAATGTATTTTACTGCTTTTGCCATAAGGTTCGGGCGATCAAAGGTATCTATGGCGTCGATTTTTTCTAGCATTTCCTTAACCTTTGCTTTAAATGTATCGTTGTCCATGTCGATCCAATAGCGCGTTGGTCGTCCGTTTTTTTCATCATATTCAGAAGTGGTTGGATCCAGATTTCGGTAGGGCTCATACAGCGGGATTTCAGGTAGTGGGCGTTGGGTGTCCATAAAGTTTTGCAAGAAATCCCAGAGTGCACAGGGTCTTTGTGTCGTATTGTCAGGGGTTATCAGGGCGCTTAGATTAATGGTGGCATCACTATAGCGATGAGCAAGTTGTAATCCATTCGTGGGCAGTCCTTGGCGATCGGGTGAAGTTACGATATAGGCATCGAATTCGTGAAATGGTGCAACCATGTCAGCGGTTTCACTTTTTATATTCGTACGCGCACTATTGAAAATAGTCACCTGTCCTGTAACACGATTCAACTCCCATAGCGGCCCTTTTGGAGGTCGAAACCAGACTTTCGGAAAGTAATTTACAATAACGCTACTAATTAACCAGGCTGGGAGTAGTATTTTTATAACGAGTAGGGTGATGGAGTTTTTTATAATTTCCCCTATATCGAATGCAGATGAATCCATTTCGAATAGCCAGTCAATCAGAAAACAAAGTGGGAGGAGAATGATCAATCCCCACTTGCAGAAAGTTCTAAGGAAGAGCCAGAGCTGAGATCGAAAGGGAAATTGAGCGAATCGGAAATGTTCATGATCATACTTACAGTGCAGTTCCACGTCTTCGAATGGGCGTGGCACGTATTTCCCATTTGTTTTCATCTCTGCCTTTTCTTTTTCCCATTGCTCCCAAAAGCGCATATTCTCAGGTTTTGGATCTTCCATTATGTTTTTTGGAACCACATCTTGTGTGTGACCCCAAGGCAAGCGCGTGCCGGTAAGTTTGTGAAGGGGGCTTCGCTTCGTTGAATCTGCTTGCACGGGTAGACGGTCAGCCCGATAAGCGTCTTTAGAGTAGTAAAGCTGCAATTCAGCGTCTTTTGACATGCTCAGGCCTTGTTCGTCTGTTCGTCGGCCCAGAACGGGCGGTTGGTTTTGTTAAAGTCTGCCTTAGCATACGCTGCGTTAAAACGAGTAGGGTCTTTTACACCGGGTGCTGGAAAGTAACGTGTTTCAGACTTGCTTTTTAAAACGAACTGCGCACGTACAACCCATTCGAATCCTGTTGATTTTTTGGGTGTGATGATCATTTTTGGAGTATCAACGTACAGCTCCAGCGCATCCATGTATATACGCTGTGCTTTATAAATAGGATGGCTGCCAGAAACGCTTTTCTGAGTTGATAATGGCGAACCACGAAAATTAGTAGTCACCACTTCACGCATTCGACACTCGGCCTGAATTCCAATACTGCCTATGCTTCCAATAAGCCCGGGCAGTCTGCTTTCGATACGAATCAGTGTGTTGTCGCTCCGGACTTCAAAAGGGTTTTCCGAATGTATGTCCAGTTTTGCGTTGGGATCAAAAAGCGTGTTTTGTTTCACCGAAATTCCGATGCCGGAAAGCAACCCGATCAATCTATAAAAAGCTTCCTGCGAATCTTTAAGATGCTTAGCGTTGTCCTCACCCTCCGATGCAAAAGGGCCGTTCAGGAGCCAATCCTCCAGTGGAGTGCTACTGAGCCAAAGTACTAAACCTGCTCCAGTGCCGATGAGCAAGAGTGCCAGCTAACCCAAAGGGGTCAGCCCGAGCACCGGACCAGCACTCGCCGCACCCGTTGCCATTCCGGCAACTACACCAGATGCAGCACCGCCAGCCATCAGCAAGTATCCATACATCGCGTTGTCATTCCATTGCCAAGCATACCAGGCATCGTAAAGGCTTATGCCAGCAAAAATGATTCCTGAGAATGATTGAGTGATCAATCGAGCCGTGATTTTTTGTGTTAGTCGTTCAGTCAGGGCTTTACCGATCCACCTTTTTACATTGCTGTCCGCCAAGTCGTAAATCTGTTTTCGAGCTAAAGCGAGCGCGGATTGGGTCCCCAACAGTTTTACAGTCAATGACTCCATCGCAATTATCAGGTCTATTCCAGCAGCCAAAACCCCCAATCGGACTCGGTTTTTATTTTTCTCTCTGCTTGCGGCTTCCCTTACTTGCAACTCTGCATTCACATTCCACATTTCAAGCATCGGTACTGCTATTGAGAACGGGCGTGAATTTAAAATTCGGAATGTGGGGGCGCTATTGCGAGTTCTGTGTTGATCCACTGCTTCAGTGAGAGCGGATCCGGTCTGTACGACTCGTGCATTCGCTGCATCGGATGTCGCATTGGAAAGTTGGGCAGCCGTAAGTTGCTGGTTCATGTTTCTGACTAACTGCGCAGTACTATGATTGCGCGGGATTGCCAGCACCAAATGTTCGGAGCTTACGACGCCGGCTTCAGGCAGACGCGTTCGATCTGTGCTGCCTAAAAGTTTCCCTCTATTATCCAGAAACTCTCCGTAGTACGTGACGGGTACAGATTCGCGGGTGGGAAGATCTTCCAGACCAAAGAGATAATAGTTTTGTGTGACGGCTCCTCGACGCATGAAATAGGCGGGGCCGAATGTGTTCGGCATCATGCTGCGAAGCTGCTCCACTCCTCGTGCGTGTAGTTTCACATTGACGGGGCGCGCGCGTTCCGCGAGTCGATCACGTGTCCTTCGCATCCGATCATTTGCCCGGTTTCGGGCATCATTACTTGCATCGGCATCGGCATCGGCATCGGCTGACGCCTGATTGAATGCCTCCCGCGGCGGCAGGGTGGCGGCGAGCGCACTTTCAACCGCCGATTGAAGCGTGTCGCAGATGCCGAGAGAGCGCTGCTGATATTCTCTGAAGAGATGAGGTCGTCATTTTTATGAAGGTTCGGATTCTGTGGGGTTTCCTGTTTTTTAAACAACGATTCACTCCTGAATTACTAAAGCTAGCGCACCTTCACGATTTTCTTATTGTACTTGCGTGGCGCAGGGGCGGGCGGTTGGGCACGTCCCACGGCGTGGCCTTGAAGCGGTTGCGGTAGCCTTGGTGGAAATCGTCTTTGAGTGCGGTGGTGTCGCTGGTCACCGACTCTTCAAGCACTTGCGGCTGTTTGCCTTCGTGGTGGACTTCGGTGAGCAGATTTTCAGTTCTTTTTAATAGTATGTTAGTTTATAAGATTAAGTGTTTGTAATTATTTGTCCTCTAACTGTTTTCTGGAATGTGAAACTGAAATTCTAGGATTAGAATCTTTAATTACCATATCCAGTCGCGCTCTGTGAAGACTGCATTTTGTGGGAGTATTTTACGAAGTGTTTCTATATAGTTTTCGAATAATTCTTTTGTTGGTCTAACTTCAAAGCCGACCATTAATTCTGATTCTTGGGCTACGATGAGATTTCTTTTTCTATCAATGGTGACAAATTTATAATCGCCCCAGTTGGATGATTTTTCAATATGGGGCGTGTTGTCCCAGCTTAGAAAAAATTTGGCTGCTATTATTGCCATGCCAGCAGGGCCGGCGAGTATGATAAATAATGCCGGGTCATATGCGATGATGCCGATAATGGATGCTAGGAATAATGCTGAAATAACTTTGAATATTGTGGCGGCAGCTTTCGGAAAGTTAAGTCTTGATTCTTCTATCCCTGATACATCGCTAATTGTATAAGTATAGATTTTTTTTTGCCGGACAACGAGTGTCCACAAATAAACGCACATCAGGGTCCATACGATTCCAGCGTGAAGGCTTAGGAATACAGATCGCTCTGGTTCGGGCAAAAGAATAACGTAGGTTTCGTAAAATCCATTCGTGATCGCCGTTAGCCCTATTAGAGTTAAGATTGCCATACCTATGTCCATATGCACTGTGTCTCGAGGTAGCGCCTTTATTGTCCACGTCATTAGTAGTTTTGCATGCGTCGACCTTTCTTCGTTCGAAAATTCTTTGGCTTTATCCGTATTTTCATTTTTCATAGCAGGAAATTTTCATTAATTAAGAATGGGAGTACGGTTGCATTGTCGCGTCCTCCGAGTTTCTGCACGGCTAAGTTGCTCTTGTCTAAAGGGTTTAAGCGTGCGTCTTTCTGGTCGTCTACTCCATCATCTGTAAGCTCCAATTAGTAGCGGTAGCCTCTATCGCCTTCACCAGAAGCAAGAGTTTCAGTAGGGTACCAGATCTGGAATTCAATATTTTGAGCGTCAACAGTGAGAGGAACTCAAGTTTGCCTTGAGTTTCGGGAACACCGTGTGGTCATCGCCGAAGATCAGTTTGTGCGGCGCAGCGCGGCGCTGTGCTGGAAGTGGTAGTGAATGCTTTCTTCTTCGCACAGGCGCTGGATGAAGTGCAGGTCCGATTCGTCGTACTGCACGCAGTAAATGCGCTCGGGGTAGACCGCGCCGGTCTGAAAGGCGTAGGCATTGCCCTGGATGCCGTGCTCTTCCAGCACCTGGCTGATGATTTTCGGCACGCTGAGGTTCTGGAAGATGCGCTGGTTGATGCGGTGCGCGAGGTACGCCAGTTGCGGGCGCAGGGTCAGCGAATAGCGCGTCAGGCGTTTGCCCGAGTCGCCCTGCGCGGCGCGGTAGATCTGGCCGTGGATGCCGCTGCCGTCGGGCGACAATTGCAGGAAGGCCGGTTTGTGCAGGAGGGTTTCGAGAACCACGATGTTTGCTCATTGGCCAACTCAGGTTTAAAACGAAAACCTAGTTGCGGGCTCTTTGGTCGTGCAAAAAAATCAATTTTTGTCGCGGCCCTCTTCAAAACTTGTAGACGGTCGAGTAAGTTTTTTTGCGAGTACTAAGAATTTGTCAATGTCAGCTTTAGGTAGGTGTACCGGTATATATAGGTAGTTGTCTTCAAGGCGCATTTTTGGATTGTGACGGCGCTGGACAGCGACTAAATTTCGCTTTCTATCAGTAATTACGAGATTTGGTCGATCCCAAGTGAATCTTAAACTTTTTGTCGGGTTTTTCCAGTTTAAAAGATGTATGGCACTCACTATAGAGATTCCAGCGGGACCGGCTAGTAGCCATGCTGCTGATGGGTTGAAAATAATAAATACTAAAACTGCGAAGAGGAATATTCCAGATAGCCATTTGAAGAAGGTCCCCGCAAGCTTCGGGAAGTGAGTTTTGTATTTGACATCGATTTCTTTATCGGTAACTACGTAGTGGTATATATATTTTTGCCGTATCACTAATATCCAAAAATATAAAGTCATGCAGAGGCATACAGTTCCGAAGTGTGCGCTTAGAAATATTGAGCGTTGTCGTAGTGGGAGCTCAAGATAAAATATTTCATATATTCCATTTAAGAGTGCAGTTAGTCCGATTAAGGTAAGTACAATCATGCCCATGTCCATGATTGAAGTATTGTGAGGTAGAGCTTTAATTGTCCAAGACATCTGGACATTGCCCGCAATTGGTGCCTGTTCGATGGCGTTTTTGTCTGGTATTGAAGTAGTCATTTATTTTTCTTAAGCGGAGCTCGCATCAAGGCGCCACGTATTCGACCGCCTAGTATTTGATTTAGATGTGTGTGATTAAAAAGTTCTTTTTATGTCCTTATTCCTGTCAGTGTATTGGCTGGCTGTTCAGATTTAAATATATTGAAATTAGTGTTGGCTTGGTGTTTTAGCGCTCACCATTTCCAGTCTTCCTCAGAAAAAATTGCATCATCTGGAAGTATTGTGTGAAGGGTTTTTAGATACTCATCGAACAATTTGTCTGGCAGTCGGGCTTCAAATCCAACCATTAAGTTGGTTTGGTGGATTACTATTATATTTTTTTTTCGATCAACTGTTACAAATTTATATTTATCCCAGTTGCTACTCGTTTCGGTATGTGTTTCATTTTTCCAGCCTAAAAAGAATTTTGCAGAAATTATGGCCATGCCGGCTGGCCCCGCAAGTATTATAAGCATTGAGGGGTCGTATATGCATGCGCCGATAATCGCTATCAAAAAAAACGCTGAAATTGATTTAAATATATAATTCGCTATTCTTGGAAAGTTTAGTTGTGACTCTTGAGTTCCGAAAGTTCGATTGATTTTATAGTGGTAGATTTTTTTTTGGCGAACGACAAGCTTCCATAAGTAAATTGTCATAATCGTCCAGGCGAACCCTGCGTGGAGACTCAGAAATGTCGATTGGTCTTTTTCAGATAAGTTCAAGATATAGACTTCGTGAATCCCGTTTGCTATGGCCGTTAATCCGAGTATCAGCATTGCCGCCATGCCGATATCCATAAACCTGGAGGCGTGTTGTCGCGTTTTTATTGACCACTCCATAATAGGAGGAAGTTTGTTTGTATTTTTAATATTAGCGAGGGTTGGAGTGTCGTTATTTTGGCTCATTATCTTTTGCTCCATTTACTCGAGAATAGGAAGAACTGCTGCATTTTCACGTCCTCCTAATTCTTGTACTACGAGAGTGCTGTCATCCAAAGAACTAATTCTAGTATCATTTTGGTCATTGATTCCGTCGCTTTACATCTGTGTACATTCAAGATACAAAGATGTATGTCTCTCTTTGTTGATAGAGCCATGCAACCACCGTTTTTCTCCCAACGGTGCAAACGGGTCGTTGGGTTTTTGATCTATGCTCCAACTGTATCAAATAAAACTGGCAAGTTCTATCTGCGTCTTTTTTTTTGTTGTTTGATCCGGGTTTTATACTGCTACCATGGCCAGCGCTCAACACGATACTCTACAGATTCTGGAAGTAATTCGTGCATTATTTTCAAACAGTCATGAAGTGTTTCTTTATTCGGTAAGCGCATATTGAACCCAAATAATGGGTTGCTAGTGCATGTGGCGATTACCATCAATCTGTCCTGATCTATAATAACCAAGTCGTAAGTGCTCCATGCTACCGAATTGTTTTTTACTTCGTTCTTCCAATTTATAAAGAATCTGGCTGAGCTTAAAGCCATTGCAATCGGCCCAATCATGAAGGCAAGAGATCCTGTGAACACCGCAACAGAAACAAAGAGTATTACGATGGCGATGGCTGGAGATTTGAACATGGGCGTTGCAAACTTTGGGAAGTATAAATATTTCTCAACTTCTGCGCCGTTTTTGGTGATTCGATAATTAAATACGGTTTTTTGGCGTGTCATCATTAGGAATATAAGAAAAAGGCCATAAGCGATGCCGCAAATCGCTAACCAAATATCTAGATTTTCATGGATGTTATCCCACATATACCAAGTAATACCCAAGCAAATTAGTGTGGGTATTAGCATCATGACCACAGGGCCGAGATTTATGTCCCTTAATGGTTGCTCTAAAGAGCGAGTTGTCCACGCCAATAGAGCCTCGCTGGAGGGCTGGGGGGAGGGCTGTCGCTTTCTAAGTTGGAGTCGTCTGTAGTGTTGGTCGGTATTCTTCTGATATCGTTCATGTTATGTCTTTTTAATCTAGAACAAAAACAAGCGACTCATCCCGGCTTGCCGATTTAACTTGCAAGTTTTTTACTCAGACCGTCTGCCTCTGTTGAACCATCCGTGCTTATTTCGACTTGATAAAGGTTACCACGATCGTCGCTATCACCGCTGACAATGCGGGATGGGTACCATATTTGGAACTCTAAATAGTCTGTATTTTCTCCAAGTGTTACCCACGCCTGCCAGATAAAGCCCTTTCCTGGATCTACGCAGTAAATGCGTTCGGGGTAGACCGAGCCGGTCTGGAAGGCGTAGGCATTGCCCTGGATGCTGTGTTCTTCCAGCACCTGGCTGATGATTTTCGGCACGCTGAGGTTCTGGAAGATGCGCTGGTTGATGCGGTGCGCGAGGTACGCCAGTTGCGGGCGCAGGGTTACTGCCCGCAAAAGCGGGTCAACGTACGCGGAAATCTGGAGGGGCGTAAACAACATCGACCAGCAGAGCTGGCCGATGTTTGTAGCGATGAACCGTAATTGAACGACTGGAGCACGCCAGTCATCGGATCCCGAAGTACTGGATACTTCGTGGGTCCAGGTGATTTTACGGTAGGTGAACTGCACTTCTTCCAGGTGGGTGAAGTGCGAGTTGCCTGGATCCTGGCAGTTGTGCATTTTGTTGTTGATGGCGCCATAGGTAATCATGAACGATGAATATTATCGAAGTCATCGGCTTTCGGAGTTGCATGTATCCCTTTTGCTTCTTGAGCGCGGTAATACGCCTCAATCGTCAACGATGGGTCGATACGCGCTTTCACGATGCAGGGTTCTTTTTGCCATGGATATTCTTGCAACTGTTTGGCCAGAGCCTTCTGGCCGCCTGTAATCCATCCTTTCTCCGACTGATCTCTCCATCGTCGTGGGTTGCGGCCAGTTTTTGCGTCGTGGGCCACTGTCACGGGATCAAGATGGCGACTTTGCTCAAGTACAGGCAGGTCAGGCAACGGTTGTGTGACATCCATGTAACGTTGCAGGCAATCCCAGAACGCCAATGTATTCGGCTGGTCAAGACCTAAGGCGTGAACTTTGGTGGCTAGGCATACCTTGTTGTCGGTATATCGGTGATGCAGCCACAGGGCGTAGTCGTGAGAACCATAACCGCTAGGCAGTAGTTGGAGCACCGGATCAAATTCTTCAAAGGGTGCTACAAAAATTCTACGAAAACGTCGCTTGAAGCGGAGCATTCCGTCGAGGCGATTGAACTCGCTTCCGTCGTGGGTGCTCATTCTGCCGTACAGCCACAGCAGGCTATCAGTCCCTACAGTTGCTACGAAATAAAGAAATGTGCCTAGCCAGAGGCAAACTTGCATGCTGTCAGTTCCAAAAAGTGAACCATACCTCCATAAAACGGTACCGGCGAAAATTACGAAACCGCCGATTTGGATCTGATGCACCAGTTTTTTGCCACTCATGAATAGCGCAAGTGAAATATACATGGCAGCCACGACAGCTATGCATCCAATTAACATATAGAACGCATTAACATCGCTTCTCCCTGTGTCGGGGACGAACTCAATGACTATTCCGAGTCCCCAAACAGCTGATACGAAAGAGATACAAATTAATTTAAGTATAAATAGTAGGTGTGGAATCTTAGTGGTGCTTTGAAATTGCCAGCGGTTCGCGTTGCAGTATGTATTTTCAGTGTGTCCCGTCTCCCGCTGTCGGCGATATGCAGACTGTTCTTTACTCTCTAATTGGGCAGTGACTTCCATTTCTGGCTCTATGTATGCGTAGTGACCAAAAGCAAGATGAGTATCAAAGGTGCCTGAACGATTGAAGTCTTGTGCCGATTTGGGTGGCGGCAACGCTTCTTGGTTGTTGCTGTAATATGCACTTACAGCATATGGAGTGTCCAATTTAAATGTCATACAGGGAACTCAGTGATTTCAATTTGCCAATAGGGGGTGTTTCATTTGCAGGCAGATTGTCTGGCGGTAGTCGACGGTTTGACGGTGAAAATGCTGACCAGTTTTTAGGGCTGGGCTGAGGTAAAATCAAATGCTCGTCTTGCTGGTCTGAGCTTAATTCAAACTGAGCACTAATTTTTAAGCCTTGAGTCACCCGAACATTATAACGATCTAGGGGGCTAAGCTGAATTATGGCTAAGCTTGCGGGTACGATGTAAAGCACGCTAGTCGAGTCCAACGAAAGTGCTGCTACCTTAGGCGCTGCAGCGGGTACACGATGGTAGCGTTTTACGTCGAAAGGACCGTTAATTCGCAAGCTACTTTGGAACTCTTGAGTGATCAATTGAAATTGCTTGGTATTCTCGAACATTGACAATAGTGGAGAGCTGAGAACTATAGCCCAGTCCTGATCGTCTAGAGCTTGTTTCTGAGGTACAACGCATTGAAGCCCCGAAGTTGGTATTGGCGAGCGATCATGATCCGCTTGTTCTAAAGCCTTGCGGTGAGCTACGGGTGCTTTTTTTCGCCATTCGGCCAACCGTTGTACGAATATTTGCGGTTTTCCGAAATGCCGAGTAGTTGCTGATAGGCAACCTGCGGATCCTTCAAGTGAGAAAGACGCTGACCATTGCCCAAAGCATGATCCAGCATTCCCGCTTCGGCAAATTGGCTAGCGAATGGGCCTTTTTTCACCACTATCTCTATGTCACTGCCGGTCAGCAGATTGGCAGCGATAGTACCTCCTATAGCCAGAACCATGCGCGTTTGCCCGAGTCGCCCTGCGCGGCGCGGTAGATCTGGCCGTGGATGCCGCTGCCGTCGGGCGACAGTTGCAGGAAGGCCGGTTTGTGCAGGAGGGTTTCGAGGTCCAGCGACGGTTTTTCATTGACCAGTTCCACCTCGAACACGAAGGGTTGGCTGATGGCTTCCCGGCCTTGCAGGGTAAACACCTGAAAGTCGGCGGGGAGACCTTCGATGGTCAGGGCAAAGTGGGTTTCATTGGCCGGCGCGAACATCCGTTGTTCCTCGTGCTGTACAGCGGCGCTCGTCGACGGCCGCGAAAGCGGGTCAACGTACGCGAAATTCTGGAGGGGCGTAAACAACATCGACCAGCAGAGCTGGCCGATGTGTGAAGCGATCAGCCGTAATTAAACGACTGGAGCACGCCAGTCATCGGAACCCGAAGTACCGGATACTTCGTGGGTCCAGGTGATTTTACGGTAGATGAACTGCACTTCTTCCAGGTGGGTGAAGTGCGAGTTGCCCGGATCCTGGCAGTTGTGCATTTTGTTGTTGATGGCGCCATAGGTAATCATGAACGATGAATATTATCGAAGTCATCGGCTTTCGGAGTTGCATGTATCCCTTTCGCTTCTTGAGCGCGGTAGTACGCCTCAATCGTCAACGATGGATCGATACGCGCTTTTACGATGCAGGGTTCTTTTTGCCATGGATATTCCTGCAACTGTTTGGCCAGAGCCTTCTGGCCACCTGTGATCCATCCTTTCTCCGACTGATCTCTCCATCGTCGTGGGTTGCGGCCAGTTTTTACATCGTGGGCCACTGTCACGGGATCAAGATGGCGACTTTGCTCAAGCACAGGCAGGTCAGGCAGCGGCTGCGTGATATCCATGTAGCGCTGTAGACAATCCCAAAAAGCGAGTGTGTTGGCCTGATCCAACCCCAGCGAGTGAACCTTGGTCGCCAAGCAAATTTTGTTGTCGGTATAGCGATGATGCAGCCACAACGCGTAGTCGTGGGAGCCATAACCGCTTGGAAGCAGTTGCAGCACCGGATCGAATTCCTCAAAGGGGGCGACGAAGAGTCGACGGAAGCGACGCTTGAAGCGGAGCATACCGTCCAGGCGGTTGAACTCGCTTCCGTCGTGGGTGTTCAAGTTGCTGTAAACCCAGAGCACGCAATTGAAGCCAACAGCACCCAAAAAGTAAAGAAAGGTACCGAACCATAAGTAAATATGTAGCTTATCACTACCCCATAGCGCCCCTGTCTGTGAGTAGGCAGATATGGATAATGCAAAAAAACCTATTATTTGTAAGTAATGAACGGCTCTTTTTCCGCTCATGTAAAGAGCGAGTGAGCTAATCATTAGAGCGACAACTAGAAGTGATGACACTAAAATCAGAAATGCATTGAAGTCTTTACGTCCGGTATTAGGTAGAAACTCAACTATGAGTCCCGTCCCCCAAAGAACCCATATGAAGAAAAAACACATCATTTTACATGCAAGAATAATCTGTGGAATCTTGCTTGAGTTTTGAAAGCGCCAGCGCTTGGCATCGCAATATGCTTCTTCCTCTTTTCCTTGCTTATGTTGTCGCTGATATATATATTGCTCTTCACCTTGCAACTGGTTACTTGTCTCAGTCGCAGGTTCTAAGTTGGCGTAATGACCAAAGGCTAGATGCGTGTCAAAGTTTCCTGACCTATTAGCATCCTCAGCCCATTTCGGAGGAGGTAATGGTGAATCGCTATTGCTGCGATAGACACCTGTTGTATAAGGGGCGTTTATTTTAGCAGTCATAAAGAAAACTCGGTTGTTTCAATCTGCCAGTAAGGCGGTGCATCGGATCGCGGGTCATCCGATGGCAAACATCGGTTTGCCCCCCAAAAGTATCCGCCGGAATCGCGCTCGTGGTGAACGAGCCAAATACAGATCAGCATGACTGGCCAAATAACCATCACAGCAGAGCCAATGCTGTAAGAGCCAATATCGAGGAATACATCGTTTTTTCGCCAGATTGAGTTCAGTACGTCTTTTGCAGGCTGGCCAGTTGGAATAGCAGGGGGAGCCAAATAGTCTTCTCGCGAGAGTGGTCCCTTGCGGCTGCCGGGTGTGGCTGAGGTCATGCCTTATCCTTGGGCTTCAAACGTTAGAGCTCTACGGTTCTTAATTTTTATTCATTGCACCGTCTGCATAGCCAATTCGGCTTCACGCTTTGCGATGGCTTCTTCCAGTTCTGGGGAGCGTTTGGCCCAATGCTCGGGAGGAAGGGGTTTGGACCATTCGACGATGGCGGGATCGCTCAGATCAGGTGGTGGTGCGAGTTTCCAATTTTGCAATTTTTCGGCCCAGTATGTTCCTAGGAAAATAACGAAAAACAACCCGTGCAAGACGTCCAGAATGTCGCGTTTGAAAAGGCTGGCAACGATGGAACCGATCTGTGTTTCGGCGTAAGGTTTTCGACCCAATCGGCTATCCGGGATTGCATCTGGCCCCTTCTCCATGTAGCTGCGCATGCACTCCCAGAGGCTCATAGCCGTTTCACCACCGCCGCAGTTGAACCCTAGACTGAAGTCGCGCTCCTTTTCTGGGGCGTCGGGATCGGGATTGCGAAAGCCCACTACCAATAGACCTTGAGTGGTTTTTCCGTGCTGACCTACCGAGTCCATCGCCACTGCTTGGGCAGTAACCTGCTCCCAAGGCACGATCCAGTATCGGCCATCTTTGAATGGCACACATACTTCGCGGCGTTGACGGTTGAAGCGCACCGGAAGAGGGACCGGACGGCTCAACATGTAGATGAGGATCAAGATCGGAAACCCGCAGAAACACATAAAACCGTACCAGTAGGCAGCATCCAACGCGTCAAAACCCATGGCTTGCGTTAACCATAAAAAAATCAACAGCACAGGCCATAACACCATCACAAGAGAGCCGATGCTGTACGAGCCGATATCGAGAAACACCTCGTTCTTGTGCCAGATGGTATTAAGGACATCCTTGGGTGTTTGCCGCGTAGGAATGGCAGGTGGCGCCAGATAATGTTCTTGTGATAACAGTCCCTTACGGCTGCCGGGTGTTGCTGAGGTCATAGCTTGTCCTTTGGACTCAGAAAGCTGGAGTTCTGCTCAGGGCCTATTCGATGGACGATGGCCCTATCCAGTTCAGGGGTTGGTTCGCCTGGACGTAAAGTTATAATTTCACCGTCAGGGCTCAACAGGCCGCCATTAGGCGACAGCGTATAGGAAAGCCCCTTGGCGCCGCCGATGGTAGCACCGACACCAGCCAGCAATGCCACAGGACTGAGGTAACACAAACTTAGGGACAGACGGGTGAGGGGCTGCGGAAAGCTGCCGCTCAAGCGTAGACCTTGGCCGGCATCGACCGGGATCCAAGTACACAGACTTCCGTTCAGCCAACTGGCTCCGATATCCGTCGGCGTACCTCTAGTACCGGACCCAAACCCGGCCGAGACAGGGGTCAAGTTGCCGCTCATAGATAGATCGATTTGTGCGGGACCTGGAGCAGCCCCTGGCCAATCAATGATCAGTTGGCTAATGCCGTCCTGCGTGATGGTATCGCCCAGCGAACCACTGATCCGCACTTCCCAGGTCTCCATCGCCAATCGTGGCTGGTAGAGGAGCATCATCAGCTCATTGATTTCGTCCAGTTGAGCTTGAGGAGCGATAGTGTTGCTAGTGTTAGCTCTGCGATGAGACCAGCAACAGTTAGCGAGATAGCCTTGCATGGGAGTGGCTTGGCGGAACCAAGCGTACAAATACAGACCGCCGAGAGCCAACAGCAATAGGTTAATTGAGCCCATACCCAAGCGAAAGCGGCGAATTGCGACAGGTGTACTTATCATGTTTGCCAAACGCATGCATGTGAGACTTAAACCACAAACGGGCCGGCAGGTTTTCGATCTGTGCTCCATCCAGAAGCAGATAACGCGTGGCTGCGGAAATCATTTCATCGCCTTCAGTTTTCCAAATACAGCCCATGTCAGGGTCCGCAGAATCAGGCCTTTTGAATATGTTGCCATCTTGTTAGCAGCAGTCACGTCTGTACTTCCACTACCGTTCGTCTTGATTGCGGTTTTGGCTTCATCTATCCATTGTGCATAACTGGCTTGTGTTAGTTTCAGCGTTTTTTCACCCACTTCCAGGGACATCGCTCCAGCACGACTCCAAGCAGGGCCGACCCACAACGCAGCAAAAGCATTGGCGGCGTATGCAGCGCTTGATCCTAAATTTCGTAATTCATCTTCCGTAAAGTTACCGTCGTTTTGCGCTTGTTTCGCCGTGTTGTAAACGTTCCACACATTCAAACCGACCAGCAAGGCAGGCAAAGCATTGCCCAGGTTCTGTCCCACCCATGTTTTTGTGCGTGTCACATATTCAATGGTGCCTGCGCTTCTCAGTTGTGCAGCCAACTCTGACTGCCCAAGGTCGGCGAGCCAGCTGTTGATTTTAGGAAGGCCCGCATCCAGGCGAGTGCTGCCAGACGCTTTCGCAACGATTTGATGGGGTTGCGTCGAGAACAGGACTTTGAGCTCTTGTTCAAACGCTTGCAGAGATATACGCGCCGAGCGCTGATCGTAAGCAGCCCCCGGGCGCTCCAATACCCCTCTGGCACCGTCCATCTTCTTGTTCAGGGTGCTCAGCTTCATCTGCCAAGCTTGGTATTCACGCTGGTAGTTCGGATTGAAGGAGAGTTGAGTCGCGCTGGAAATCTCGTTGGATATCAGCACCTGCGGCACGGCGATTATCAGTGCGATTTCCTGTTTGATCGCTGGTATAGCCCCCAGCCACGTACAAGAATAATGGATGCTGTTAATGCTGGTACCTCAGTCGGAATATTTCACATGCATTGCCATAAGATTTGGGCGGTTGAACGTGTCGATGTTATCTATGCGGGCACGCATTTGTTTGACTTTGATATTGAATGTGTCGTTTGTCATATCAATCCAATAGCGTGTTTTTCGACCATTTTTCAAATCGTGGGAGGCTGTCACGGGATCCAAGTGGCGATAGGGTTCGTGTGCGGGAATCTCTGGTAATGGACGGCTAATATCCATAAAGTTTTGTAAAAAATCCCACAGTGCGCAGGGTTGCTGCGTCGTATTGTCTGGAGCTATTAAGTCATTAAAATTAATGCCGATGTCACGATGACGATGTGCAATCGATAATCCATTCATTGGAATACCTTGGCGATCTGGGCTTGTAATAATATAAGCGTCGAATTCATAGAAAGGAGCTTCTGCCTCTTCTATTTTGCCTTGGGTTTTAAAGTTTTTGTAATTGAAGATTTTCAACATGCCGGTACGACGGTTTAGCTCCCAGAGAGGGCCGGCGGGAGGGCGGAACCAAAACTCTGGAAAGTTATTAATGACTATATGACCAATCGCCCAGCACGATAGCGGGACTCCAATGGCCCAAGAATAAAAGCTAAAAATCAACCCGATGGTAAATTCCCATGCGGTTTCTTCGGATGAAGACATTACTGTAAGGTGGGTTAACATCAGGATTGGTATCAAGATAATGGTTAACCATTTTCCTCCTCCTCTTAAGAATAGCCAGAATTGAGATCGGAAAGGTAATTGAGCATGGCGTATCACTTCGTGATCATGTTTGATGTGTAAATCAAAATTTTCCAGAGGGCGAGGCACATAGGTGCCGTTCGCTTTCATTTCATTTTTTTTTCTCTCATGAACCTCCCAAAAGCGCATATTTTCAGGAGCGGGGTCTTCCATTATTCTGATAGGTACGACTTCTTTAGTATTGCCCCATGGTAATCGGGAGCCAATAATTTTATGTAAAAAACTACGAAGTGGCGCATCTGCCTGATTAGGGATTCGACGTGGATCGTATGCATATTGCTCGTAATAAGACTGTGGTTCGATGCTAGACATTACGTGGCCTTATGGGTCTGTTCATCGGCCCAGAAAGGCCGGTTAGTCTTGTTGAAATCCGCTTTGGCAAATTCAGGGCCATACCGTGTAGAGTCTTTAACGCTTGGTGTTGGGAAGTGACGTATTTGAGTCTCGCTCTTAAGAGTGAATTGTGCACGAACTGCCCATTCAAAACCTGAATATCTATTAGGCATAGACCTACTTTTAGGAGTGTTTAGATAGAGTTCTAAAGTGTCTGCGTAAATTCGCTGAGCTTTAAAAGGTGCTGGCACAGGATTTGAGCGCTTGAGTTTGAAATGATCGAGAAAAGTTTTTCCCTTTTCAAAAGTCGAGCGAATTTCGGCGCTTTTATTCAGACATGCTAGCTGTTGTAACGGATTATTTTTTTAGGATGGTACACAAATTTATCCTTGTAATCGCGAATATCCATACTTACCATGTTTATATATATGTATGAAGGCGATAGAGTAGATGGGTCCATCTTTTTGGGGGGGGTATCTATTTTTGGTGGTAGTCATGAAGTTTACGGTAGCTTTAGCTTGAAAGGGGGGGGCTTCTATTTCAGTGTGTTTGGCAAGTTTTGGATTCGCGCAATGCTGAGAAAAGTGCTAGCCGAATTGCTCCCGTCTTTACGTTAGTCTCATGATCCGAAGTGTTAATGTTTTTCGGTACTTTCTGAAATCGAAAAGGAATAGATTTTTTCTGATCCTTGTAAAAGCCATTTATAACTAATTCTTCACCGGGGAATATCAGGTAGCCGGAGTTGCCATCGTTTCCCTTCCCTTCAGATATGACGTCATTGCCATCCACAGTTGTCACGAGTTCGTAAGATACGGTGCTCATATTGCTGATCACTAACTCATACTTGTCTCCGGCCTTGCCAAGCGCAGTCGGATTATCAAAATCAAGATCGACATCTACGCTAAGCTCATAACCAGCCTCATGACGTACACTCAGTTGGACATTCTCAGCAAGGGGTAGATATACAAACCCCAAGCTTAACGAAGAGGCTGATTCATTGATGTAACGCAATACATTGACTGTGGTCGGAGTGTCAGGAGTCGCGCGTTCAAATCTTTTGTAATCTACTTCCTTCGCCTGTATACGCTCGTTTCCACTACTGTCGATGAGGTACAAACTGGCGATCATGCTAGGCGTAGGTAGCAATGACCCGCTGCAAGCTGTCAGGCCGATAATACCGGTGATTAATGAGAGACGTCTAAGTAAAGTCATTGTGCATAGCTCGAATATTGTGCAGGTGGTTTTCCCAAAAGCTTCCACCGAAAGGACAGCGGAAAATCTACGACGAGTTGGCGCTACGAATCATGCGGTGCTCATCGGTACGTTTACCTTGGCTTTGATAATAGGCACATCTGGCGATAAGTATGGCTTTATGAAATTGGCTACGTTCTCTTTTTGTTTTGGCTTGCAGAATATGTTGATGCTGTAACTTATGGTTTTCCCAAGGCGCTGGTTGAAATGAGTGAATTTAAAGTCGACTACCTCTCGATTCGTTGCAATGGCCAGTTGAGTTAAATCTTCCTATTCGTATATAAGATGATGGTATTGAGTGTGCATTTCTTCATGGATGAAACCCTGCACACTTGCATGCTTCGATAAACGTAGCTCCTTTTTTATCCATTGCTTCTTTTATAACCCCGTTGGCTTTTACTAAAGCTGGACTTGGTTTAGCCCAATGGTCTTCAGGCAGTGGATTTGACCAAGTTGTTACCTTCTCCGGTAAAGCAGGGCGTCCTGCGCGGTGGGCCCATTCAGCCAGCATATATGGCATTTTCCAAAAACTTAGGACTCGCCACATATACCAGCGGCGTAGTGGCCAGGGTGTGCGCTTAGGGTAGCCGTAATGTTCACGCTCTTTATCTGAGAGGTCCGCGCCTTCATCTTTCATATTACACATCCACCGAGCGTCATCACGTTCGACTTCAAATGTATGTAGCCCTTCGTAGGGTTTTAGTCGACTTTCAGTAGGGGGTAGCCCCAAAGCCGCCAGCATCGGGTTCGGTGTATCTACGAGTACGCCGTCCTCCATGTAATTGCGAATTGATGTCCACATCCCTAATGCATGAGCATCACTGGGTTGAGGGATGAGGAAAAACAATATTTTGTCTTGTTCGCTATCTTTGAGGCCTATTCCAAATGAATATTGACGAGTGGCGCCGTAACTTGTTATTCCTTGAGTGTTGGAAATCCAAGCAGCAACATTTTCCCACGGAGTTATTAGAACTCTCTTAGTGCTTTTGTCGACGTAGCATACTTCACGCCGCTCTCGATTGAAGCGGACCGGATAGCTTTTTGCAGAATGGCGAATTCCAGAAAGTATTCCATATATGTAGACGCCAATTGGTAGAATGAATAGTAGAGATCCCGTGGTGAAGACTTGCAAGGCATCTCCTATTATATCGGGAAATCTACGTTCGATTTCGGGTGGGCTGAAAGCAACTAGCCACGTACAAAGGATAACGGGCGCTATGAATGCTGTAGTTAAAGCCATCCAAATCAGGGCGGCAAGTATCTTACCCTGTGCTACAACTCCATTATTATTACCACCCAATTCTAGGTAGGTGCCATTCATTTCCGAAAAAATTCGACTCGATGCTGGGGGCTGACCTGTGTAGACGGGTAGAGGAGCAAGGAATAAAGTCTCGGTCAAACCCTCTGTACGTGTTTCTCCAGCGCACGGCGGAGAATGAAGAAATGTTTGAGAAGGTAGGTTGTCAATATCACTTCGTCGATTTCGGATTTTTTTAGACATCGATAATCGCCAACTCTTCTTTTTTAAGTGATTTGAAAATCCCTTTGCCTGTGTTTGGCGGCATGGTATCGGTAGATTCAAGCATATACGCCCCGATCGTTGGAACCCTTACTCCGTGGCTGGTAAGGATACGGAGATCTTTTAGAATAAAGCAGGTGCGATGCATTAAATCCCGCTCGGCTTCCAATTGATATCCAATATTAATGGCAAGGGCGAAATCTGAGTTTTGCAATGAGTTGCTGATAGGTAAATGAAGTGTGAGTGCTTCCTTTTCTTTGCTGGTGACAATAAAGCGCGTAGACCACAATGCCGTATTGTCACTCCAGCGCAAAGGCGGAAGATTGGGGTTATAAGCTCCTCGCATGGGAGTATCTCGAACCTGCTGATACGCCAGAAGTTGTAACTGACGATTATCCATTTCCTTGGTCGTGATACCTGGAAGAGTTAGCTTTAAATAGGTTTCTTTTTTATCGCGAATGAATTCGCAGGTAGGTTTTTGAACGATTTTTGCCAGTTCGCTCCACTCGTCTTGTGCATTTCGTTGTTTGCTGTTATTTCCCCAAGCACTGGACTCCATCCATTTTTGCAAATCGTCTAAATTAAAGTAATTGTATAGGCCTTCACCAAGCAGTTGTAAGGCAGTACCAATTAAGCCGATCACATTAGCTTTTGTTCCGATGGATAGTAGCCTTGGACTTGCATCTGCCCAAGCAATAGCTCGTATTTCCGTCGGCGCTTTCATTACAGTTCTTACAATAGAGGTTGTATGCTTGAGCCCGTAGGTGTTTGTGCCAATCAGTATTGCGTCTCCGCTAATTTGAAGCGTTGAGGCTCCCAGAGCTTTGTAGTCTCCTTCGCCATAGGCTTTGCCCCACTGCAAGGAGTGTTTGCTTAAGTCGATCGACGCAGATATTAAACCAAATCCGAAGGCTCCGACACCTGCGATCCCTGTCCACTGTCCCAAGCGAGTCATCGTGTTTAGTTTGCCTGCCGCACTGCTCATCTCTTCGAGGTGGGCTTGGAATATCGTAACCGATAGACCCTGAATCATCGCAAATCCTGCGCCGGACATACCTACAACTGCCTCAAAGAGTGCCCACCAGTCAGAAGTCGAAGGAACCGCCTTCTTGTTCACGGCGCTCATCGCTTCAATGAATTTTTTACCTTGTATAATAAATAATCCTAAAGCAAGGTGATCTCCTTTTGACTTTAAAGCGCCTAGAATGGGTTTTTTATAAGTCCCTGTAGCTCGGAAGTCTCGAACCGTCCTGTCCATTTCGACTCGAAGCTGCGGATCTAGACCATCTACAATAGTACCAATCTGGGCTGGACTGTTACTACCAACAACTAGTGCATTACTCAGTTTTTCTTCCAAAGGTAAAAGTTGCAATTTTAGCTGGTCGATACGTTGTTGGTGTACAACTTCGCTGCCTGCTAGAGAGGGGTCGGAAGCTTGTAGCATGAGTGCGCGATTGCGGAGTTTGTAGGCTTCGCTTAGTTGACTGCGAAAATTTAACGATAGATCACGTGCGTGATTGTAGGACGCTATTTCAGTGGCGTTGGCCGCGCGAAGCGTGAGCCCTTTGCTGGAAAATTCGTGAAGTAATTTTAAGCGCGCTGGGCTGCCGATACTGCGGATGTAGCTGTTTGGGTCAACATTCTGCATTCTTTTGAATGACTCATGAGCCTTTTCTAACTGATCCGCAGCTCTCAATTGTAGGGCTGGACTGTACGCCTCAGTTAGCATGCTTTGCAATCCCGAAAATTTAGTATTTATTTTTTCGTAATTAGGAAGACTTTTTGCCATTAAGCTGTGGAACTGATTAGACAGTATCTCAATGTTGGCTAGGTTTTCCTTGGCAGACAGCGCGTTCATAGCTAAGCTGCTCAAATCAACTAGTTTCTTTGCGATGTCGATCTGGGCGAACAAGTTTAGCGTGTCGAGTCCAGGTACAACGGTCAGTAAGTTAGCCTCCATGTAGATAGCAAGTTTTTCAACTGCTTCCCGATCTGGACAAATCGCTGAAACGCAGAGGAACTCGGTTTTTAAACGGTGTTCAATTTGTGCGTCAACGTGGAAGTCGTAATACCACGCAGAACGATGGAACAGTCCGCCTGAGAACATGGTCAGACGATCTTCGCGTATTTTTTTTAAGCGTTTTTGCCAATGGCTCAGCAGGTTTTGCTGGCGGGTAACAAATGTTTCCATTTCGTCCCGCTGGATCAGCTGTTCGATACCGCGCTGGCCTAGATCCTTTCCATGTAAGGCCTCCCAAGTTTGGAGACTTAGCGTATTGATTGTGCTTTCGTGCTTACGATAAAGCGTTTGCCCCATCGCATCGGTCATATCGATAAAAGCTTTGGCGTAAGGATTGGTCTGAGCGGCCCTTCTCCAGTTAGCTTCGTCACCGTACACACCTGGGTCACGATGGTCGCGACGGGCCTTCAAATAGTCGTATATTTTTGACTGCTGTTGCTCGGTCGTTTCATTTTTTAGGGCTTTGACGTTTGGATCCGTATTGCTCAGGGCTGACAGTCGAGACGCATTTACGTCATACAGCGACTGAATGTAGGAGCCGCTAAGGTACTGCGCCTGACACTTATCGTCAGCACTCCACTTTCCAATCCAATCAGCCACTTTCAACTGTGCGCTGGCCAGATCGCGCATTACACCAATGTCATCACGTAGCACCAGAAACAGGTAATCATCTTTATACGGGCCCTGTACCTTGCTGGTGAGCGTTTCTATCGCCGTATTTTGGAAGAGCGGCTCATATTCCCAATTGTAGGGTTTGTTCTCTTCTGGGTCGGCACCCTCCGGAAGGGCCTTTGCTCGAGATTCATTCTCAGCAACCTCTGCCAGCCATTTTTTTGCCTGTAACGTGCTCAGCAGACTTTCGCCACCCTTTTCAGGGCAGGCACTCGCCAGATCAATTGCCTGCATCAAGCGCTTTCGCTCATCCTTGGATTTAAGTACTTGTGAGCACTTGAAAGCCGTCCATTGGATTTCCGAATAACTGGCATACAACGCATGATTTCGAGGAAAAACCAGGTGCGGCTCACCAACGGAACTGGTTCGTGTATCGCCTGATACTTCTTGGTTGTTCCAAAGGAGCTTGGTGATTTGCCCTTTTTCAACGCGGTATTCGTGCAGGTAACCGGTAGTGCCGTCGATGATGTACAAGTAGCCGTCGCGTAACAGCCGGACGCCAAGTGGCTGGCTTTTTGTCTGAAATGGCATGGCCAGCTCTGTCTTCGGATCGAGATACTCAACAAGTCCAAAACGCAGCGGCAGTAACTGTACTTTTTTCTTTGCCAATTGACACTCACCCATAGGGGCCCGGGTATCCTTTGCGCTCTTGGCCATGGCGGCGGTATTAGGGCTGAGTTTTGGCGGTTGTTGGGTAGTCACGATGGGCTTCCTTGTCGATCGATGGCAAGGCGCTCAGCCAATTCGGCTGCTCGCTCAAGACGCTTCAATGGCGCCTCCGGTGTTGACTCCGTCAACAGGTGAAAGATATCGGGATGGTCAGTTACCGGCTCACCGGCTAGATACCCGAAAATATTCGCATAAAGAGTTATTTCCTGTTCAGAAGCAAACCCTTGCTGATAGGCGTCATCTGCGATTTTTTGTGCGTACTTGCGACGTTCTGGCTCTACAAAAGATGACATAAAGTCTGGGAAGTAATTTTGCAGATGTTCATTCAGCTCAGAGACGAAATTACGGAACTCTACTTCACCCAAGGCGGTTAGTTCTGAATCCGTCAACCGGTAGGTTTGTGGTTCGGCGTTGGCAGGATCTGGTCGCTTGTGTTGACGCCATTTACCCTCTACGCAGTCAGGTAAGCAGGCATGTGAGAATGGCCCGAACCAACGGGCGCTGCGTGCTTCCTCTGCTATTCCGAACAGTTGGTGCATGACTGCCGGATCTGCAATTCGGGGCATGACCTCCACACCGCTTGGATGCTCCACAGTTAGAAGACTGCGCCAGTGATCCCATAATTTATGGATATCAGCATCACTGAACAACAGATAGCCCCATTCAAACGCAGCATTGTCCTTGAAGTGCGCCAGAAGTGGATCGCTAGCGCCTTTAAGGGCGATCAGATAGGGCGAAATATCTGATAGCTCTTGCCAACGTGTGGTTTGGTAAAGGCTGTAGGCCGGGTTATCCCATTGGTAAAGTCGTTGCGCCAGATTCGGAACGCTGACTCCGTCCAGCAGCAAATAGGCCGGTAGCTTCCAAGGCAAGTCATTCGGGAGTGGCGGTAACTCATTCATTTATTTTTCAACCTTTTGCGCTGCGAGTTTGGCGGCTTCACACACCGCACAAATCGGCTTCTTCTGCATCAACGCCTGCCGCTGCGCCGGCACCAACAGCTGCCCAGCCTTATCCGCATCCGCCTGCTTCAACGGCCCCGGCAACAACGGCGCCGCCCCCGTGCCGCTTCCCGGCCCACCACCAGAGTTGATGTTGATCACCGGCCCGCTCAGAGTCACCCCACCAGCATCAATCTTGATAAAACTTCCACCACCAATCAGCGTCAGTTCCGCACCAGCCTCCATCACCACTTTCATGCCGCTGCTGAGGTGAATTTCCTGCCCCGCATCCATGAACTGCCCAGTACCAATCTTGACGTGCTGATTCACCCCAACCGTCAGGTGGTCATTGGCCTGCGCTTCAACTTTACGGTCTTCATAAACCGTGTGATGTTCTTCAGCTTTGAACTCGGTGTAGCTGTTCTTCTCAACCGTATCGTGACGCTCATTGCCGACCCGAATTTTCTGGTCGTGCTCGATGTTTTCATCCCAATCGCGCTGGGCGTGCAGGTAAATCTGCTCCTGACCTTTCTTGTCCTCGATGCGCAGTTCGTTGTACCCGCCGCCACCCATCGAGCTCAGGGTCTTGAACGTGCTGCGGGTCTTGTTCGCCGGCAGTGCATACGGGACGGTGTTTTCCTTGTGGTACAGGCAGCCGCTGATCAGCGGTTGGTCGGGGTCGCCTTCAAGGAAGGTGACCAGCACTTCCATGCCGATGCGCGGGATGGCGATGCCGCCGTATTGGGCGCCGGCCCAGGCGCTGGAGACGCGCAGCCAGCAGCTGGTTTTGTCGTCGGCCTGGCCTTCGCGGTCCCAGTGGAACTGGACTTTGACGCGGCCGTATTCGTCGCAGTGGATTTCTTCGCCTTTGGGGCCGGTGACCACGGCGCTCTGGCTGCCGAGGATGCGCGATTTGGCGTGGCGCAGGGGCGGGCGGTTGGGTACGTCCCACGGCGTGGCCTGGAAGCGGTTGCGGTAGCCCTGGTGGAAATCGTCTTTGAGTGCGGTGGTGTCGCTGGTCACCGATTCTTCCAGCACTTGCGGCTGTTTGCCTTCGTGGTGGATTTCGGTGAGCAGCCAGAGGTCGTTCCACTTGGCTTTCGGGTGCGCGGTGAGCGCGAGGAAATGGCCGCTGACCAGCAACGGTTGATCGCTTTTGCCTTCGGCCAGCTGGAAGTCGCTGCGGTGGCGTTCGAGGGCGCGTTTGGCCAGGTGTTTGCCGCGCGCGCGGTCGACGAAGCGGCCGGGGTAGTCGTAATCCTCAAGGTCGGGCAGGGCGTCGCCACGGTGTTCGCTTTCGAGGGTGAGGCGCGGTTTTTCGAAGTCGTAATCGCGGCGCGTGGTGCGGCTGGTGCGGGTTTCCAGGCGCAGGTCGAAGCGCTTGATCACCGGGTCGCTGGCGACCATGCCGGAATCTTGCTGGTAGGCCACGGGCTGAAGTTTCGGGAACACCGTCTGGTCATCGCCGAAGATCAGTTTGTGCGCCGTGGCGCTGTGCTGGAAGTGGTAGTGAATGCCTTCTTCTTCGCACAGGCGCTGGATGAAGTGCAGATCCGATTCGTCGTATTGCACGCAGTAGATGCGCTCGGGGTAGACCGCGCCGGTCTGAAAGGCGTAGGCATTGCCCTGGATGCCGTGTTCTTCCAGCACCTGGCTGATGATTTTCGGCACGCTGAGGTTCTGGAAGATGCGCTGGTTGATGCGGTGCGCGAGGTACGCCAGTTGCGGGCGCAGGGTCAGCGAATAACGCGTCAGGCGTTTGCCCGAGTCGCCCTGCGCGGCGCGGTAGATCTGGCCGTGGATGCCGCTGCCGTCGGGCGACAGTTGCAGGAAGGCCGGTTTGTGCAGGAGGGTTTCGAGGTCCAGCGACGGTTTTTCACTGACCAGTTCCACCTCGAACACGAAGGGCTGGCTGATGGCTTCCCGGCCTTGCAGGGTAAACACCTGAAAGTCGGCGGGGAGACCTTCGATGGTCAGGGCAAAGTGGGTTTCATTGGCCGGCGCGAACATCCGTTGTTCCTCGTGCTGTACAGCGGCGCTCGTCGACGGCCGCGAAAGCGGGTCAACGTACGCGAAATTCTGGAGGGGCGTAAACAACATCGACCAGCAGAGCTGGCCGATGTTTGTAACGATCAGCCGTAATTAAACGACTGGAGCACGCCAGTCATCGGAACCCGAAGTACCGGATACTTCGTGGGTCCAGGTGATTTTACGGTAGGTGAACTGCACTTCTTCCAGGTGGGTGAAGTGCGAGTTGCCTGGATCCTGGCAGTTGTGCATTTTGTTGTTGATGGCGACGATGATCGCGTCTTCCAGTTTGGTGGTGTAGTAGTGCTCTTGAGTACCTTGAGCCGAAGTACGGAACCACTGGATAACGATTTCGCTCATGCGCTCGCCCGAAGTCAGAGCAGCTTGCAGCAGCGGCGAAGCCTTGTCGTAGACCTTGGTGATCACAACTGGCTTGTGCACGCGTTGGCCGGTTGGCTGACCGGATTGTGGGTCACGCGGGATGATCACGTCGTGGCTGAAAGCCTGAACCATCACCTGGTCTTCGTGGCCTTCCTGGTAGGTGTTGCCTACGGAGTCAGCGGTGAATGCGCCTGCAGTGATCAGGCCTTGTTTTTCGCCGGTAACCGACATGTACGCTGGTGTTGCCATGGGGTGCTCTCCTTGCGGAATAATTTAAGGTGCCCGGGAGGCGAAATCGCCCGGTGGGTGCCTGACTGTTATCAAGGACCGTGCCAGCTTTTGCCAAGTCCCCGGCAGCCGGGGGTTAGACTGCTATAGCCTGCGGCTTTGCAGTTTTTTGGCAGGCGAAAGAGGGTAAAAGTGCGCAAGAAGTTGCGCAGTACTGCGCAACTTCTTGCGCACTCGTCTGCAGGCCACGTGGGACGTGGGCTGTAGAGCAGTTGATAGGTGGAAGTCGAAAACAAGTGCGCAACTTCTTGCGCACAATGGCTGTGTGCCATCATTCGGCAAATTGAAACGATTCGTCGTCGATCAAGGTCAATCACTGACATCTGTAAAAGTGCGTCTGACCTTTCCTCAAACCGAGTGAGACCGACATGAAAATTCTGATGGTTCTGACCTCCCACGATCAATTGGGCGACACCGGCAAGAAAACCGGCTTCTGGCTGGAGGAGTTCGCCGCCCCGTACTACGTGTTCAAGGATGCTGGCGCACAACTGACGTTGGCGTCGCCCAAGGGCGGTCAGCCGCCACTGGACCCGAAAAGTGACGAGCCGGATGCGCAGACTGCTGCGACCGAGCGTTTTCGCAAGGATTCTGCCGCGCAGTCGGCGCTGGCTTCGACAGTCAAGCTGGAGACGGTGAAGGCTGCAGATTTCGACGCAGTGTTCTATCCGGGCGGCCACGGGCCGTTGTGGGATCTGGCCGAGGATCGCCATTCGATTGCGCTGATCGAAGCGTTTTACAACGCGGGCAAACCGGTGGCGGCGGTGTGTCATGCGCCGGGTGTGCTGCGCCATGCCAAAGGCGCCGATGGTCAGCCGCTGGTCAAGGGTAAGCAGGTGACCGGGTTTACCAACAGCGAGGAAGAGGCGGTGCAGTTGACGAATGTGGTGCCGTTTCTGGTCGAGGACGAGCTCAAGGCCAAGGGCGGAATTTTCTCGAAAGGCGCGGATTGGTCGAGTTATACCCGCGAGGATGGGTTGCTGCTGACGGGGCAAAATCCGGCCTCGTCGGAAGAGACGGCGTTTGCGCTGCTTTCGAGATTGCGCTGAATAATCTCTGTGCTGAGGAGATTTGTGGTGATGGGATAAATCCCCTCACCACAGGGATATTTATTGGTTTTCAGGTCAGTTGAGCAGACAGGGTTTTGACGCACTCTTCGAGGGAACGTTGCTGCGTTTCGGCGTACAAGCCCAGCTCATCAATGGTCGAGCGGCCCAGCGCCTGTTCGAAGGCCTGGCGGTTGGAGTGTTCGCCATAGTGCGTCTGCGCAGCGTCCCCAAGGTTTGACTGAAAAATCCCCGCCGCACTCACCGGCAGGAAATCTTCGTACACCAGCGGTTCAGCTTTCACGTAGCCATCGCGCAATAAATCTTCCAGCGGCACCTCGCCCAGACTGCCTGCGGCCAGGCCTTTTTCCGTAACGAAATAGCGGAAATACGCCAGCCCTTGGTCACGCATGCCTTCGATGCTGTCAGGGAATTCGCCAAAGTGCTCAGCCATCAGCGCGTTGTAGTGTGCGGCGTTTGCTTCGTTGGGAAATGTGCCCAGCGCTTCGCGGGCGGCATTCAATAACAGGTCGTACAGCGCACGGCCCTTGGGCGTCAGCGCCGCGCCACGTTGTTCGATTTCACCGAAACGCGCGCTGTGGCTGCCACGGTTCTTACATTGATCGACACCTTGATCGATACCTTGATCGGTGAACGCGATCGGCTCGTCCAGTGCCTTGAAACTGGTCTGGCGCAGCAGGATGGGGAATTGTCGCCGTGGCGGACCTTCGATGACTGCTTTCGGCGTGATGCCATGGGCCGGCATCTGCTCCTGAACGCTGTCGATGTCCAGCGTGCGCGGCGTCAGGTGATTGATGTGCGGGCCTTTGAACGCCACTACGTCGGCGATCAAGCGGTGCTGGGCACTGAGCGTCTGGTATTGCGCGGCGGTGACGGTGGCGCTGTGGTGCCAGCGAAAAGTCTCCAGTGCCTGCAGGACAAATTCCCCGGCTTCGGTTTCATTCAGGCCGCCGGCCGTTTCGGCCTGGGCGATCAGGCGCAGCGCTGCCGGGGTGAAGATCGACCGCTTGGCCAACACCGATTCAGCAAATGCGCGCAGTTGCGGATCTTCAATCAGCTCCAGACGCAACAGCGAGGTAAACACCCGGAACGGACTGACCTGCAACGCCTGCTCATGCACGGCGCGAAACGCTGTGGAGTGCACCGGCACACCTGCCGGTGTCAGGTCGTAATAACCCACCGGTTGCATGCCCATCACCGCAAACAGGCGGGCGAGGGTGGCGAGTTCGCTCGCGGTGCCGACGCGGATCGCGCCATGGCGCTCCATGTCCAGCCGCTCGATCTCTCCCGTGCTGTGCAACTGCCGGGCGATCTGTGGCTCACGGTCGAGAACCTGGCGATTGGTCTGCTCCACCAGCGCCATCAGCGCGCCGTACAGCGGCACTTCTTCGCGGTACATGTCGGACATCGCTTTGGAGAAGCGTTGACGGATCAGGTCGGGGCTGACGAAAGGCTGCACGCTCATGAAAAAAATTCCTGCCACGGTCACGTATGGGATGGCAGAAAAGATCGCAGCCTTCGCCCACGCCGGCAAACGAAGAATCCTACGGACTTCATTCTGCCAACGACTGATCCACCAGTTCGATCCAGTGCACCACGGGCGTTCGTCTGGCGCTGGCCAGATGACTCTGGCACCCGATGTTGGAGGTGACGATCAATTGCGGCCCGCCGCTTTCCAGCGCATTGAGGCGGTTGTCGCGCAGTTGTCGGGCCAGCACCGGTTGCGTCAGCGAATAGGTGCCCGCCGAGCCGCAACACAAATGCCCGTCGGGCACGGCGGTGAGGTTGAAGCCGATTCGGCTCAGCAGCGCTTCGACGGCGCCGCCGAGTTTCAACGCGTGCTGCAAGGTGCACGGGCAATGCACGGCGATGCGCCGTTCACTGGCGGCGCACAGCTGTTCCAGCGGCTCGCGGGCGAGTATTTGCACCAGATCCAGGGTCATTTCGCTGATGCGCTGGGCTTTCGATGCGTAGGCCGGATCGTCCGCCAGCAAATGCCCGTAATCCTTGATGAACGCGCCACAGCCGCTGGCCGTTTGCACAATGGCCTCGGCGCCGTTTTGCAGGTGCGGCCACCAGGCGTCGATGTTCTGCCGAGCGCGGTCGAGGCCTTTGGCTTGCGCGTCGAGGTGATAATCGAGCGCACCGCAACAGCCAGCCTCGGCCACTGGCGTGACGCTGATGCCCAGACGATCAAGAACACGCGCGGTCGCGTCATTGGTGTTCGGTGACAAACCGGGCTGCACGCAACCTTCGAGCAGCAATACCCGGCGCGCATGCCGAGGGGCGGGGCGAGAGCCGTTAGCCGGCAAGTGCTGCGGCAGTTTGCTTTCTATCAATCGTGGCAGCAGCGGCCGAAACGTGCTGCCGATACGCAGCAAACCTTTGAACAACTGCGGATTCGACGCCAACGCGCGTAAGCCTTCACGCAGCAGGCGCTGGGCGGCCGGGCGCGGCACCGCCTGATCGACCACCGCGCGGCCAATGTCGAGCAGGTTGTGGTAATCGACGCCGGACGGGCAGGTGGTTTCGCAATTGCGACACGACAGGCAGCGATCCAGATGCAGTTGGGTCTGCACAGTCGCCGGTGCGCCTTCGAGCACTTGCTTGATCAGATAGATGCGCCCGCGCGGGCCGTCGAGTTCGTCGCCGAGCAATTGATAGGTCGGGCACGTTGCGTTGCAAAAGCCGCAATGCACACAAGTGCGCAGGATCTTTTCCGCCTCGGCGGCGCGGGGCAATTGGCGGGATTGCTCGCTGAGGGTGGTTTGCATGGCTAAAACTCCGCGTACATCCGGCCGGGGTTGAACAGCCCTTGTGGGTCGAGTTGCGCCTTGAGTTGCCGGTGGTAGCGCAACAGCGTCGCGGGCAATGGCTGAAACGGGTGCTCGCTCGCGCCGTGAGTGAAGCAGGTGGCATGGCCGCCGAAAGACTGGGCGAGGGTATGAATATCGTCGCTGGAGGATTTCAGCCAGCGTTGCGCACCGGCCCAGTCGATCAACTGCTCGCCGGGCAGATCCAGTGGCCCGAGATTGTTTGGCAGCGACAGGCGCCAGAGCGGCAGGCCTTCATCGAAAAAGCTCAGGCGGTGCTCATTCAAATCGCGCCAGAACCGTGAATCGAGTGGCTCACCGCCGAGCCGTTGATGCGCCGCTGTGACTGAGCCTTCGCCGCCCTCAAGACGCAGATACAGACTGTTGCCATCGTGGCACGCCGCGCTGATCGGCAACGGTTGCTGGCCCCACTCGGCCAGTTTGGCCAGCGCTCGTGCGCAATCGATGTCCAGGCGAATGCTCAGGCACTGACGGGGTTTGGGCAGGACTTTCAACGAGACTTCGGTGAGCACGCCGAGACAGCCGAAGCTGCCGGCGAGCAGTCGCGACAGGTCGTAACCGGCAACGTTTTTCATCACCTCACCGCCGAAACGCAAATGCTGGCCGAGGCCGGTGATCACCCGTGTGCCGAGGACGAAATCGCGAACCGAACCCGACCATGGCCGGCGCGGCCCTGACAACCCCGTGGCGATCATGCCGCCGACCGTGGCGCCATCGGCAAACGAAGGCGGCTCGCACGGCAGCATCTGCCCGCTGGCGTCCAATGCCGCGAGCAGCTCTGACAGCGGCGTGCCGGCGCGCACGCTGACCACCAGTTCGGTCGGTTCATACCGGACGATGCCGCGATGGGCTCGGAGGTCGAGCACTTCACCGGCCACTTCGCGGCCGAGGAACGCTTTGCTGTTACCGCCCTGGATCTTCAGCGGCGTGGCATTGGCCCGCGCCTCGTTGACCTGCTCGAGCAGGGCGTCGGCGGCATCGACGTCAGCCATCAGAAACGCTCCAGTTCGGGGAAGGGCAGTTGCCCGGCATGAATGTGCATGGCGCCGAATTCGGCGCAGCGGTGCAGGGTCGGGATGTTCTTGCCGGGGTTGAGCAAGCCCTGCGGATCGAAGGCGGCTTTTACCGCATGGAACAGGCTCAGTTCGTCGCTGTTGAACTGCGCGCACATCTGATTGATTTTCTCCCGTCCCACGCCGTGCTCGCCGGTAATGCTGCCACCCACCTGCACGCACAACTCAAGAATCTTGCCGCCCAAGGCTTCCGCGCGCTGCAGTTCGCCGGGTTGGTTGGCGTCGAACAGAATCAGCGGGTGCATGTTGCCGTCACCGGCATGGAACACATTGGCCACGCGCAAACCGTATTCCTCACCGAGGCGAGCGATGCCTTGCAGGACGCCGGGCAATTCGCGGCGCGGGATGGTGCCGTCCATGCAGTAATAGTCCGGCGACAGACGCCCGATGGCCGGGAAGGCGTTTTTGCGACCGGCCCAGAAGCGCACGCGCTCGGCCTCGTCGCGAGCCTGGCGCACTTCAGTGGCGCCGGCGAGGTTCATCACTTCGCGTACCCGCTGACAATCATCGTGGACATCGGCTTCGACGCCATCGAGTTCGCACAGCAGAATCGCCTCGGCATCGACCGGGTAACCGGCGTGGATAAAGTCTTCGGCGGCACGGATGGCGAGGTTGTCCATCATCTCCAGGCCACCGGGAATGATCCCGGCGGCGATGATTTCGGCGACCGCGCGGCCAGCCTTTTCCACCGAATCGAAACTGGCCAGCAGCACTTTTGCCACCTGCGGTTTGGGCAGCAGTTTGACCGTGACTTCGGTGATGATCCCCAGCAACCCTTCGGAACCGGTGAACAACGCCAGCAAATCGAAACCTGCTGAATCGAGGGCGTCGGAACCCAAGGTCAGGCGTTCGCCTTCGATGGTCAGCACTTCGATTTTCAGCAGGTTGTGCACGGTCAAGCCGTATTTGAGGCAATGCACGCCGCCGGCGTTTTCCGCGACGTTGCCGCCAATCGAGCAGGCGATTTGCGACGATGGGTCCGGCGCGTAATACAGCCCGAAAGCGGCCGCCGCCTGGGAGATCGCCAGGTTGCGCACGCCCGGCTGGACCCGCGCGGTGCGGGCGGCGGGGTCGATGTGCAGAATATTGTTGAAGCGCGCCATCACCAGCAGCAGGCCTTGTTCCAACGGTAAGGCGCCGCCGGACAGTCCGGTGCCGGCACCACGGGCGACCACCGGGACGTGGTGCTTGTGGCAGAGCGTAAGCAAGGTTTGCACTTGCTCCAGCCGCCGGGGCAGGGCGACCAGCATCGGTGTGGTGCGGTAGGCCGAGAGGCCGTCGCATTCGTAGGGTTTGAGTTCCTCCTCGCGCCAGAGGATGTCGAGATCCGGGAGGGCCTGCTGCAGGGTTTTCAACAGTTCGGCTTTGTTTACCTGCGGCAATGGGCCGTCGAGGCGTTCGTCATACAAAATGTTCATTTCACCCCCAAAATCCCGACCACTGAATTCTGTCCCTGTAGGAGCTGCCGAAGGCTGCGATCTTTTGATCTTAAAAGCACAATCAAAAGATCGCAGCCTTCGGCAGCTCCTACAGGGGATTCAGGTCAGCGTTGGTTGCCGAGGAATTGCCGGTATAACCGCGCGGTGTTCGACGGTTGTTCGACCATCGGCATGTGCCCGACGTGATCCCATACATCGACCTGCAGATTAGCGATGCCCTTGCTCCAGACCGGTACGCTGCTGACGTCGATCAAGCGATCCTTGCGTCCCCACAGCAGCAGCGCCGGGCATTTGATTTCGGCCAGTTTCGGCTCCATCGGCGGGCTGGCGCGGAAGTCGCGGAAGATTTCTTCCAGTTCATCACGCTGCTGTTCGTAGCGCTGCGCAATGGCGTCCAGCACCAGGCTCGGCACCCACGGTGGGGACTCCATGGTCATTGCGTAAAACTGGCGAAACTCCTCGCGGGAATTGATCAGGAACGGGTTATGCCCGCGCGCCAGATGACGCTCCATGTCACTGACTTCGGGGGCCGTGACGCCCGCCGGGTCGATCAGCGCCACCGAGGCAATCCGCTCCGGATATGTCGCCGCCAGCCATGCCGCGATGTAACCGCCCATGGAGTTGCCGATCACATGGACTTTCTCCACGCCACACACGTCGAGCAACTGGATCATGCGCTTGGCCTGCAGCGGGATGTCATAGCCACCGCCGGCCTTGAAGCCGGTTTCGCCATGGCCGGGCAGGTCCGGAATGATCACCCGGTACTGGCGGACGAAATGGCGGGCGCAGCGCAGCCACAGGTTCTTGTCGGCGCTGTAGCCGTGCAGCATCAGAATCGCGCTCGACGCTTCATAAGGCCCGCCTTGCCAGGTCGAAACACTCAGCTCGGCGATCGGCACTTCGATCTTGTGCAATTTGTACAACTTGGCCTCGATGGCCATGTTCAGGTCATACAGCCAATGGCCGACCGCTGGGTAACTCAACCAGCTCCAGGCCACGAAAACCGCGAGGGCGACAAACAGCAAAAGCATCGACGTCTTCCTTTTACGTGTTCAGGACAGAATGTGGTCGGCCGGTTTCAGCGCCCGGGTCAACCGGTAATAGCTGAAACTGAAGCCGGGAAACATCGCGATCACATGACCGCTCTTGCTTTGATACCAACTGTGGCAGCCGCCGGACTTCCACACCGTGCGTTCCATCTCCCGGTGGATCATTGCAGTGTAGGTACGTTCCGCCTCGCGACGCACTTCGATGCTGCGCAGGCCCTGGATTTTGAGGGTGCGAATGCAGTCGATGATGTAGTTCATCTGCGATTCGATGATGAACAGCGCCGAGGTGTGGCCAATTCCGGTGTTGGGCCCGGTGACGATAAACAGGTTGGGGAAGTCCGGCAGGCTGGTGCCGAGGTAGGCGCGCGGGTACTCGGCCCAGACCTCTCTGAGCTGCGCGGCGTTTTTTCCGCTGACCGGGTAGGAAATTACCCCGTCGGTGGCGTCGTAACCGGTCGACCAGATGATCAGATCAACCTCCAGGTGTTGCCCGTCCTGCGTATTGATCCCGCTTTCATCGATTGAGGCGATGCCTTGCTCGCGGGTGTGCAGCGTCACATTGGGTCGGGTCAGCGCCGGGTAATAGGTGTTGGAGAGCAACACCCGTTTGCAGCCGATGGTGAAGTCGGGCGTGAGTTTTTCCCGCAGCAGCGGGTCGTGTACCTGACGTTCAAGCAAGCGCAAGGCCTGACGCTGAACCATGCGGATCGCCGGTTTTGAATACTTGAAAGCGATCACCCGCGTTTCGAATTGCCAGTAGATCAGCCAGCGCAGCAGCTTGTAGGCCGGTTTCAATCCGAGCAGCCAGCGCTGGAACCGCCCGAAGACGCGATCAGCACGCGGCAACACCCAGTGCGGCGTACGCTGAAACACATGCAGTTGCTCGACCTGCGGCGCAATCGTCGGAATCACCTGCACAGCGCTGGCGCCGCTGCCCACGATGGCCACACGTTTACCGCGGTAGTCGTAGCTGTGATCCCAATTGTTTGTATGAAATGTCTTGCCCTGAAAGCGATCCTGCCCGGGGATTTGTGGGATGACCGGCTGGCTCAACGGCCCGCTGGCATTGATGACGAATTGCGCATGGAAAGTGCCTTTGCTGGCGGTGTGCACGGCCCAGCGCTTTTCTGTGTCATCCCACTCGATGCGCAAGACATCGGCCTGCAACTCTACGCGCTCACGCAGGCCGAACTGCTCGATCACCTGCTCGGTATATCGTTGCAGTTCAGCTTGTGCGGCGAACATCTGCGACCAGCGATAGGGCGCAAACGATAGCGAATACAGGGGCGACGGCACGTCGACCGCTGCACCGGGGTAGGTGTTCTGGCACCAGGTGCCGCCGAAGAAATCCCTTCGCTCCAGCAGGCGAAAATCATCGATCCCGGCCTTGAGCAAATTGACCGCCGCACATTGGCCGCCAAAGCCGCTGCCGATGATCAACACTTGGTAAGTCTGCATGGGCCTCCTTATAGTTTTTTTTCCGTTTTGCTCCTTTCATGTATAGCCAAATATTCGCTTGGCGGGGGTGTAGGAGCTGACGAGTGAAACGAGGCTGCGATCTTTTGATCTTTTTTACCAGGATCAAGATCAAAAGATCGCAGCCTCGTTTCACTCGTCAGCTCCTGCATGGCTTGCGCAGTGATGGCTATTTAACGTCGCCCTGATAGACTCCCAACACAGCCGTCCTACGGTGTGCAGGTTACGTCGAGTAATCGAGGCCCTTATGGGAAACACGGGAGGAAAGGGACTTTCATTGGCCAGGAGGCTTTATACGTCGCGAACCCTCGGGCTGCTGCTCGGGCTTGTGTGCGTCAGCGTGGCGATGTACCCGCTCGATCCGCCGCTGTGGGTCTGGGCGCTGATGCTGTTCAACGGCCTGCTCTGGCCGCATCTGGCCTTTCAATGGGCGCGCCGCTCGCCGACGCCTTATCACGCCGAACATCGAAACCTGCTGATCGACGCTTTTCTCGGCGGCTTCTGGGTCGCCGCCATGCATTTCAATCCGCTGCCCAGCGCCACGACGATTTCAATGATGGCGATGAACAATGTTGCCATCGGCGGCGTACGGTTTCTGCTGGCCGGTGCGGCTGCGCAGATTCTCGGGGTGGGCGTCGGTCTGGTGGTCTTCGCCCCGGCGTTCATTCCGTCAACCTCGCCGCTGCAACTGTATGCGTGCCTGCCGATGTTGATGTTGTATCCGCTGGCATTGGGCTTGTTGTGCTTTCGTCAGGCCCACACCCTGGGCCGACACAAACGTGAGTTGCTGGCCCTGAGCCGCACCGACAGCCTCACCGGTCTGCTCAACCACGGTGCGTGGAAGGATCAACTGGAGATCGCTTTTCAGCGCTGCAAACGGCAGAAGCAGGGCGCGGCGATTGCCTTGATCGACATCGACCATTTCAAAGCGATCAATGACACCTACGGCCATGTCGCCGGTGACATTGTGCTGCGCCAACTGAGCAAGTTGCTCAAGCAGAACCTGCGCGCCACCGACATTGCCGGGAGGTACGGCGGCGATGAGTTTTGCGTGATTCTGCCGGAGCTGCCGCTGTTCAACGCTGCTCAGGCCATGGAAGCGTTGCGCGAGCGTTTTATCACGTTGGGGTATGAGCAAAATCCGGCGTTGAAAGTCAGTCTGAGCATTGGCCTGGCGGCGTGGGATCCGTCTCACGTCGATGCGACGCGCTGGCTCAATGACGCCGATCAGGCGCTGTACGAAGCCAAGGCCAATGGACGCAATCGGGTGATCTGCAACTGCGACAACAAGCCCAGGCGCGAACTGCTCGACTCAGTCTGACCCCACAAATCCCCTGTAGGAGCTGCCGAAGGCTGCGATCTTTTGATCCTGATTTTTTAACAGCAAGATCAAAAGATCGCAGCCTTCGGCAGCTCCTACAGGTGTTTGGGAGCAGGTGTTCGGTGTGGGTCAGGGTGATGTCGTATTGGGAGTAGAGCGTCGCGCCGATGTCGGGTACGGTTAAATCCCCCCGACGCGAAACAAGGATCGCTTCATGACGTTCTCCTTTTCCCGCTCTCTGTTGGCCGCAAGCCTGGGTCTGTCCCTCGCATTCTCTGCGGCCAGTGCCTTTGCCGAACCGCATAAACAAGTCCTGGCCGATGCTGAGCAATATCAGCCTGATGCACTGAAACTGCTGGAACGGCTGGTCAATATCGACTCCGGCTCCGGGTATGAACCGGGCCTCAAGCAAGTCAGCGAGATCGCCATCGATGAGCTGAAAAAGCTTGGCGCGACGATCGAGTTGGTACCGAATACGCCGGAAAAATCCAACCATGTGCTGGCCACGTTCAAAGGCACCGGCAAGGCGAAAATCCTGCTGATGGCGCACATGGACACGGTGTTCAAGGAGGGCTCCGCCGCCGAGCGACCGTTTCATATCAAGGACGGCCGCGCCTACGGTCCGGGGGTGATGGACGACAAGGGCGGCATCGTTGCCGGGATCTACGCGCTGAAAGTCCTGAAAAACCTCGACTTCAAAGACTACGCACAAATCACCTTCCTGCTCGACGCCAGCGAGGAAACCGGTTCGGACGTCGCCACCGACCTGATCAAGAAAACCGCCAAACAGCACGACGTGACCCTCAATCTGGAGCCGGGGCGCCCGGCCGATGGCCTGGTGGTGTGGCGCAAGGGTAGCGCGACGGCGCTGGTCGAGGTCAAGGGCAAGGCGGCGCACGCCGGTGTCGCGCCAGAACTGGGACGCAACGCCGCGATGGAGGTGGCGCACCAGATTCTGCAACTGGGCAAGCTCGGTGATGAAGCGAAGAAAACCACCATCAACTTCACCGTGCTCAAGGCCGGCGACCGCACCAACGTGATTCCCGACCAGGCCACGGCCAAAGGTGATGTGCGCGCGGCGGTGCCGGAAGAGTTTGATCGGATCGAGAAGGATCTGGCGCGGGTGTCGCAGGACAAGCTGATTGCTGAGACAGAAGTGAAGACTTCGTTGCAGCGAGGTTTGCCACCGATGCCGCAAACGCCCGAGTCGGATCGCCTGATGGCCATGGCCCAAGGGATTTACGGCGAGATCGGCCGCAAGTTGACCGAGGAGGGCAGTGGTGGTGCGGCGGATGCCAGTCTGTCCGCTGGAGTAGGCACGCCGACGCTGGATGGGTTCGGGATTGTTGGTGGCAATATCCATACGCCTGAGGAATACGCCGAAGTGGCGAGCGTGGCGCCGCGGATCTATCTGTTGTCGCGGATGATCATGGAATTGTCCAAATCGTCGTGAGATTAGCGGTGCAGCGGCTGGCCTCATCGCTGGCAAGCCAGCTCCCACAGGGTTCGGTGCTGAACCATCAATCGATGTCGAACCGCATAACCTGTAGGAGCCTGGCTTGCCAGCGATGGCGCCAGCTCGGCCAATCCATCACTCAGCCCAAAGGATTTGGTATGAGCCATTAAGCCATGGTTGGCCGCATAACCTGTGGGAGCTGGCTTGCCAGCGATGGCGTCAGCCAGGTCAATCCATCACTCCTTGACGCTCATGTACTCCTTGGCCCACAGGATGTATTCCTCGGGCTGGGTATAGGTGTGCGTCAGTTCGGTTGCGCTCAGGTCGGAGGCCTGGGTGAAGATTTGTCGCTGTTCGCGCAAGCTGTCGTACGTTGCCTTGATCGCGGCAAAGTAGGCGCCGTGGCCGTCAATGGTCACGCGCACACCGAGTTCAGCCAGACGCTTGTCGTCGCGTAGCGCCGGGTTGCCGTAGGTGACCAGCATCAGCGGTACGGTCAAATGCTCGGCGATTTGTTCGAGCTGATCGAAGTCCTGAATCCCGACCATGCAGATCCCGTCGGCGCCCGCTGCCTGGTACTGCCGGGTGCGGCTGATGATTTCCTGGTTGGGCAGGATGCCGGCGTTGGTACGGGCGATGATTGCCATTTCCGTATCGACTCGAGCTTCCAGCGCTGCGCGGATCTTGCCGACGCCTTCGGCGACGGTGATCAGGTCGGTGGATTTGCGCCCGAATTGCGCGGGCAGCAGAGTGTCTTCGATGGTCAGGGCAGCGACGCCGGCGCGTTCCAGTTCAACGATGGTGCGCATCACGTTGAGGGCGTTGCCGTAGCCGTGGTCGGCGTCGGCGATCACCGGCAATTGCGCGACGCGGCCAATGCGCGTGGCCTGTTCGGCGAACTCGCTGAGGGTGATCAGGGCAAAGTCCGGTGCACCCAGCACCTGCAACGACGCCACCGAACCACCGAGAATCCCCACTTCAAAACCCAGGTCAGCGGCGATCCGCGCGGACATCGGGTCGAACACCGAGGCCGTGTGGTAGCAGGTGTCGGAGGCCAGCAACTGTCGGAAATTACGGCGCAAATCTTGATGAGAAAGCCTGGTCATACGAGTTCCACCAATACAAAGGAATGGAAAGGCTTGAGCAAATGTGTCAACGCCGAAGGTTTAAAAGGCTATCACGCGAATGGGTCAAGGATCATGACGAATTTGCAAGGGTCAGTTGGACGGGGGAGCTGTTTGCTGAAAGGTATCACCTGTGGAGAGGGGGCATATCTTTGCTGAAGGGGATTGGGCTGTGGTGCAAGGATGCCTGTGGCGAGAGGGTCGTGGCGGGCAATCAGGCCGCAACGGCCTGCTGTTGTTGATTGGGCAACATGACCGCGCGCACGGAGTTGCCTGGCTGCAGTTGCAGGCGTTTGGCCGTCAGGCGATCAATCACCAGGCTGCTGCCAACTCGACGGGCGCGGGCGACGGTGATGCGGCAGTTCTCCAGGCGGCGGTTGTGGATCAGCCACAGTGGCGCCTGGTCATCCGGGGTGCCGAGGCTCAGGGTCAGTTCCACGCTGTCGCGCACGGTACGGATACTGCGCACGGGGGCTTCAATCACCGGTCCACCGTCGAAAATGTCGATATAACCCTTGTGAGAAAAACCCTCGGCCTGAAGGATTTTCAGCGCCGGCTCGGTATTGGGGTGCGCCTGGCCGATGGCCGCCTGAGCCTCTTCGGTGAGCAGGCAGGTGTACAGCGGCTGGCGCGGCATCAGTTCGGCGATGAACGATTTGTTGCCCAGTCCGGACAGGTGATCGGCGTGGCTGAAATCCATCTGGAAGAAGTGTCGGCCCAGACTGTCCCAGAACGGCGAACAGCCCAGTTCATCGGCACTGCCGCGCAGTTCGGCGATCATCTTTTCGCCAAACAGGTGTGGAAACTCGGCGACGAACAACAGCCGCCCCAGTGACAACAACCGGCCATTGCTGCCATGACGTTGAGCATGGCCGAGAAACAGCGAGCACAGTTCCGATTGGCCGGTCAGTTCGTTGTTGAGAAACAGTGTCGGGATTTGCCGTTGTATGCCCAGGTCCGGCGCCGAACTCACCGTCAGCCCCACTCGATAGTTGTACCAGGGCTCGCGCAAGCCGACCGCCCCGGACAGCGCGCTGACGCCGACCACGCGCATGTCATCGTCTTCGAGCACGAACAAATAATCCGCGTCGGCACGTTCTACCTGCTCGGCGAATGCCCGTTGCGCCCAGCGTACCCGATGGGCCAGGCGATCTTCGTTGGCCGGCAGGGTGGTGAACCCCGGGCCGGCCTGTTGAACCAGAGTCATCAACGCTGGCAGGTCGCTGACATTGACCGGGCGGACAATCATGCTGTAACTCCTTTTGCGCGCCTGTTCGGGCACTGTCGTTGGCTGCGGCACCGGGCGTGGTTCACAGGGCAATCAGCCGGATCGGGCTGCCATCGGTCACGTTCAGCGCCGCACACATGGCCGGGGTGAGGGCCAGCGGTTGATCGGCCTGGACATCCAGTTCGGCGACGATGGCCCGGAAACCCTGCAGCGCATCGTTGCTCAGCAGGTAGCGGCCACGGGCATCGATCCGCGGCTGCTGCTGCACCGGGAGGATCTGGCTGCGAACGATCGACCGAATGTTTGCGGTGCGCGCATAGAGCGTCGGGCCGGCGTCGAACAGGTCGATGTAGCTGTTGGTTTCAAAGCCCTCACGCTCAAGAATGTCGAACGCTTCCTGCCCGTCAGGGTGAATGCGCCCGATGCATTCCTGCGCCGCCAGCGGCAGCATCGGCACGTAGATCGGGTATTGCGGCATCAGTTCGGCAAGGAACGAGCGGCTCTGCAACCCACACAACCTTTCGGCTTCGACGTAAGGCAGATCGAAGAAGTGTTTGCCCAGCGCATCCCAGAAGGGCGATTGGCCGTTCTCGTCGCTGTAGCCGACGATTTCAGTAATCACCGCTTCGGCGAAACGCGGCGCATGAGCGGCGATAAACAGCAGGCGCGCCCGCGAAAGCAATTCGGAAAAAGCTGTACGCACCAGCCCTGCGTCAATGTGAAAACCGCGCAGCAGCGTGTGATCGTTGAGGTCATGGCACAGCGACAGCGCCGGCACGCCGTGCTCGATGTTCAACTCCCGCGAGGCGCTGGTGAAATGGCGGTTGCGCAGGCTGTAGAACGGCTCGTTGAAGCCGGCGGTGGCAACAATTTCCGAGCAACCCGACAGGCGCCGCGTTTCAAGGTCTTCGAGCACGAAGAAGTAATTCTCCGGGCCCTGCGCCGCCGCTGCGCTTTCGAATGAGGCACAGGAGGCGGTGATTTTCTCGCGCAAGCGTTCGCTGTCATCCGGCAGAGAGGTCACGCCCACCAGGCTATCGCGGGCCAATTGTTGTAACTGAGGCAGGTCGGTTAGCTCGACTGGGCGTAAGACCAGCATGGATGTACTCCTGTATCAAAAGGTCCGGTGAGTTCACCGCACCTGACTATCACTGTCGGGTTCCACGCGTTAAATCAGCGGTCGCCTGATTTGTTGTCAGACGCCGCCCTTTTTCTTGTCAGCCATTGCTCGGGTCGGGCAGCGCGGTACTGGCGCCGAGCTTGTTCAGGAAGAACAGATACACCAGGCCCAGCGCGATCCAGATCAGCCCGAGTTTCTGCGCATCGACGCCCATGTTGTACATGATGGCCGCGACGATGATGAAGCCGATCACCGGGCAGATCAGGTGGCGCACGACCTTTCCGGACTTCTGCCGACGCCAGTAGTAGTTGATCACTGTCAGGTGCAACAGCATGAAGCCGCTGAGGGCGCCAAAGTTGACGAGGGAGGTCAGGGTGTCGACCGAGTTGATGAACAGGTAGCAGATCAACAGCGACAGTACCGCCACCAGATAAATGCTCAGGTACGGCGTGTTGTGTTTCGGATGTACTTTGGCCAGCACTTTCGGCAATTTGCCGTCGCGGGCCATGCCGAACAGCAGGCGCGACACCGCGGCTTGCGAGGTGATTGCCACGGCCACGCCCCACGCCAGCGCGGTGGCTACGCCGGTCAACGTCGCCAGCCAGCTGCCGGCAGCGATTTCGGCGATTTCATAGAACGCGGTGTCGGCGGAGGTGAAGCCCATGCCGGCCGCCAGATCGGTGGCGATCCAGGTTTGCGCGACGAAAATCACGCCCATGACCAACAAGGTAATCAGCGCCGCTTTGCCAACACTCTTGCCCGGATCGCCTTTGATTTCTTCGGCGAGCGTCGAGATTGCATCGAACCCGAGGAACGACAGCACCGCAATCGACACCGCTTGCATCAACAGGGCGAAATTGAACGTTTCGGGGTTGTACAGCGGCGCCAATGTCAGCTCGCCGTGACCGCCACCGTTATGCAGGGCCGTCCAGGCGTAAAACAGGAAGATCCCCAGCACGACCAGTTGGGCCAGCAGGAAGATGATGTTCATCCGCGCGGTGAACGTGATGCCGCGCAGGTTGACGAATGTTGCGCTGACGAGGAACGCCAGAATAAAGCCGACTTTTGGAATGTCCGGGTACAAATGGTTGAGCGCCATCGCCGCATACACATACAGCAGCGGTGGAATCAGCAGGTAGTCGAGCAGCATCAACCAGCCAGCGATAAAACCGACATGCTGGTTCAAGCCACGTTGTGCGTAGGAATACACCGAGCCTGCGATCGGAAATGCCTTGGCCATGCTGCCGTAGCTGAGCGCGGTAAACAGCATCGCCACCATGCCGATGATGTAGGCCAGCGGCACCATCCCCGGCGCCTCGGCGTTAACGTAGCCATACACACCGAACGGGGCGATGGGGATCATGAAGATCATCCCGTACACCACCAGATCGGTCAGCGTCAGGCTACGTTTCAACTCTTGCTTGTAGCCGAATTCTTCAATTTCCATGAAGCGCAACTCCTTGTCAGCCAGATCGGTCGTTTTTTAGTTGTTATGTCGGTCCATCGTTTACAGCGTCAGCAGTCTTGCGTTACAGCAATGGCGCGAGGTATCCGGCCCAGCGCGATACCGCTTCGGGGCTGCGCAACAAGTCGTTGCGCACCTCGATCAGCACCGAATCCAGGCCCCGGGCATCGCCGTGTACCGGCACGGTCATGTCGCCCAGCGGATCAATCTTGTACGGCTGGTTGCCCGCCACTTTCAGCGGATGCTCAGCGAGCCCGTCGAGCAGGCGTTGTGCGTAGTCCTTCGCCTGACCAAACAGCACGCCGACTTCCAGCGGTCGTGGCTGGCCGTAATACACCGGGGTAAAACTGTGAACCCCCACCACCCGTACCGGTTGCCCTTTGGCGATGCGTTCGTCGATCAGCGTCTGCAAACGTGCGTGAAACGGCTTGAACAGGGCCTGGCGCCGGTATTCGCGCGTGGCTTCGTCCAGCTCACGGTTGCCCGGGATCTGATAGATCTCGCTCTGTGCCGGAATGCTGTCGGGCGCATGCCGTGGGCGGTTCAGGTCAATCAGCAGTCGCGAATAATTGGCGCTCAACAGTGTGGCGCCAAGTTTTTCCGATAATTGCTCGGCCAGTTGCAGTGCGCCGATGTCCCAGGCGATGTGTTCACGGGCGGCGGCCTCATCCAGGCCCAGATTGTGCAGGGCATCGGGGATGTAGCGGCTCGCGTGTTCGCACACCAGAATCAACGGATGTGTCGAGTCCTCGCGGCTCAGGTTGTAGGCCGGGCGGGTGTACAACCCAAGCTCGGCGGATTCAGTACAGGCGTGCATAGTGCTCACACAGGTCAGCAGGCGAGAGCTGTTCCGTCAGCGCCAGTTCCTCGGTTTTAAGGGCGTGATACGTGTCGAGCAACGGCTTGGGCAGCCATTCATTGAAGGCTGCACTGTCGCGCAGGCAATCCAGCGCCTGGGCGAGCGAGGCGGGCAGGGCAACGATGCCCCGGGCCTGGCGTTGCTCGTCGTTGAGTGAATCGGGCACTTCGTCGGTGATCGCGTTCAGGGCCAGACGCTGTTCAATGCCCAGTCGCCCGGCAATCAGCAGTGCCGCCATGGCCAGGTGCGGCGACGCCGTGGCGTCCATGGCGCGAAATTCGAGGTTGAACTGCTGGGCCACGGATTTGCCACCCAGGGTCACGGTCGGGCAGATGCGCAGCGCCGCTTCACGGTTCTGTTGACCGAGGCAAGCGTAGGACGCGCTCCAGTGGTGCGGCTGCAAGCGTTGGTACGACACCGGCGTCGGCGCAGTGAACGCACACAGGGCCGGCAAGTAATGCAGAACGCCCGCTGCCCAGTGCTGGCCAAGACTCGACAGACCGTTGCTGGTGCCCGCGTCGTAGAGCATCGGCTGACCGGCCAGATCCAGCAGGCTGACGTGCAAGTGTACGCCGTTGCACACCGCATGCTCGGCGGTTTTCGGTGCGAAGCTCAGGTCCAGGCCCATTTGCCGGGCGATCTCGCGGGTGATTTCGCGCACGTTGACCGCGCGGTCTGCCGCGGCGACGCCCAGTGTCGGCCGACAGGTGATTTCGTATTGATGCTTGCCGTACTCAGGCAGGAACATTTCCGGCTCGACACCCCCCGCGCGCAGGGCGCTGAGCAGCCAGCCACCGAATTCGGCGCCCTGACGCTGGGCTTCGAGGGAAAACGCCAGATGCTCGACAAACCCGGCGTGCAGGTTGAATTCGTGTTCGAACGCGGCGTTGACTTGCAAGCCCAACGCATCGCGATAGCGCTCGATCTCATCACGCAGCAGTGTGCGCGGGCAGGCGCCCCACGCGCGACCATCGGTCTCGCGGATATCGCCGTGGATGAAGTCCAGCGCCGGCGCATCGGCATCCGGACCATTGCCAACGGTGACGCGACTGCTCAGATCGGGAATCAAACGCAGGTCGCCATAAGCGCCCCACGGATTGGTCGAGGCAATGATGTCCTGTGGCGTCAGCGCGCTGTTGGCCGGCACCCAGCCGCAACCGGCGGCCTGGTAATGCTCAAGCTCATCGGTGGGAAACGAGCGGCCACGGGTGATGCCGATCAGGTCGGTGGTGACGATGGTGGTCATCGGCAGCGGCGTCAGGCGTGCGCTCATGGCTGCATCTCCTGCAGGCGGCCGAGCACGGTGTCGGTGTCGGTGATCCAGCAATAACCCTTGATTGCGTTCAGGCAAGCGTGATGGCGTTCGGCGCTGTAGGTGGCGCAAGCGTCCTCGACCAGCGTCACCAGATAACCGCGATCGGCGGCATCGCGCACGGCCATGTCCACGCACTGGTCGGTGACGATGCCGGCGATGATCAAGTGGCGGGTTTCGAGGTTGCGCAGCACGTAGTCGATGGCGGTCGAGTTGAACACGCCGGACGAGGTTTTAGGCAGGACGATTTCGTTTTCCTGCGGGGTCAGTTCAGCAATGACCTGCGCCTGCGGGCTGCCCTTGGGCAGGTGCATGTCTGACAGCTTGTGATCGAGCGAGCGGTCGCGACCATCGGCGGTCAGGCTTTCAATAATCGTGTGCAACACATTCTGCCGGGCCTGGCGAAAGGCGCCGAGCAACCGCTGCTGGTTGGGCACCACCTGCGTGCGGGCGCGGTTGAGGAAGTACTCGGCGTCCGGGCCACTGAGGTGCGGGTCGAACTGCGGTTCGAGCCAGGCGCGCTGCATGTCGACCAGCAGCAACGCCGTGTGGTCGGTGACAAACGGCAGATCCCGTGGCGAGCGGTGGGGAAGGCTGAACATCCTTATTTTTCCTCCAGCAGATGAGTGGCGAATTCGTTGCGCAGGGCGTCGATGCCTTCCAGGCGATCGGCCAGCTCCGGGCCGCGCAGGGTCAGGCAGGCAATCAATGCCTCGACTTGGGCCAGCGCCGGCACCATGGTGTCGAACGGTGAGGCCGATTCGACCGGGGCGCTGATGATCAGATCAGCCAACTCGCGCAGGGGCGACGCGTAGATATCGGTAAACAACACCACCCGGGCGTTGTTGTTTTTTGCCGCGCTGGCGACGCGCAGGGCCTGGGTCTGATAACGGCGATAGTCGAACACCAGCACCACGTCCTGACGTTGCAGGTCGAACAACCGGTCGGGCAGCAGCGCATTGTCTTCCAGGGCAAAACAGCCGGGACGCAACAGGCGTAAATGATTGAGCAGGTACGTGGCCATCAGGCTGCTGAAACGGCCGCCGAAGCAGTACACCTGATGGCGTGCATCCAGCAGCCAGTCGACGAGGATTCGTATGTCTTCGGGTTGCGTCAGCGCCTGGGTTTCAAGTAACAGACGATGGCTGTCAGCAAGGTAGTGGCTCCAGGCATCGTCCTTGTTCTGATGCGAGCGAGGCTGCAACAGGGTGCTTGGCGAGCGCAGGCGATGGTCCATGTCACTGAGCAGGGCATCCTGGAATTCGGCATAACCACCAAAACCGAGCTTCTTTACCAGCCGCACGATCGTCGGGTCGCTGACACCGGCATGTTCGGCCAGACGTGCCATCGGCCCCAGGCCGTTACGCGGGTACTGATCAAGCAAGGCGCGAACGACTTTGCGCTCCGACGGCGTAAGATCAAGGCCGGGGTCGGTGATCAGGTCTCTGAGAGGGGGCATCCGGGCTCCTGCTGGATGGGGGGGGTGTTGAATTCGCTTCATAATCCGTTAAAACAGTATTTATGTAACTGACGCTACATGTCTAGTGAATTTTTTACCGTGGAGCAAAAGCCCCAAAATGGGGCGAGACGCCCGTGTAACAAGGGCTACACGGTAGTCGCACTGTCTTGTAGTCCATTGCCCGGAACGACGTCAGAAATTGCCGATTCGGCACTTCGCAAAAGGTTGCCGTCAGCGCCGTCGAGTTGGCTGCAACCCACCGGCATACGGCACAATGGCGGTTATTGCCGACGGCTGCGCCGATTTTTCCCGACCTTCGAATGAGTGACTGCTTGTGCGTACCACCCGTTTGACTCTGATTTGCCATGCCCGAACCGTCGCACAGAAATTGTCGCGTTTTCCTACAAACGAGCCTGTTGAAAATGAGCAATTAGCGTCTGACTTGTGGGCGACACGGCTCGATTCACCGTTCCGTCTGTTGTGTGGTCCGGAATTGCGCACCCGGCAAACGGCTGAGTGGTTCGGCACGGACGCTGAAGTGGTCCCGGCCTTGCGCGACTGCGACTGGGGGCATTGGCACGGGCAGTCGATCAAGGATCTGCAGCAGACCGATGCACAAGCATTGCAAGCCTGGCTGGCCGATCCTCACGCGGCACCGCATGGCGGTGAGTCAGTGGCGCAAGTGGGCGAGCGGGTCGCCGCCTGGCTCGAAGGGCTGACCGCAACACCCGGGCATGTCGTCGCCGTTACCCATCCTTACATTGTGCGCGCCGCGTTGATGCAGGTGGTGCAGGGCGCGGCTTTCAACGCAGTCGACGTCGAGCCTCTGGCCATCCTCGAGTTACGCTTCAACGGTATCTGGCGGCTACGCTTGCCGGGTATCGACAGCAAGGAGACGCGCTGATGAAAAAGCTGCTGGTGATCGGCATCGGCGCCGGTAATCCGGACTACATCACGATGCAGGCGGTGAAGGCGCTGAATCTGGTCGATGTGTTCTTCCTCATGGATAAAGGTCAGAGCAAGGACGCGTTGATTGACCTGCGCCGCGAGATCTGTGAACGCTACATCACCGATCGCGCTTACCGTTTCGCTGAAGCCCACAGCCCCGAGCGTGAACGCGGCGATGTCGACTACGCCGCCAGCGTCGCCGAGCTCAACCACGCCAAGCAACGCACCTTCGAAAGGCTGATCAATGACCAATTGTCTGACGGTGAGTGCGGTGGTTTCCTGGTCTGGGGCGACCCGGCGTTGTACGACAGCACGATTCGTATCCTGCAGGCGATTCTGGCGTCAGGGCGGTGTGCCTTTGAGTTTGAAGTGATCCCGGGAATTACCAGCGTCCAGGCGCTGGCGGCACAGCACAAGGTGCCGTTGAACACGATTGGCCGCTCAGTTGAAATCACCACCGGGCGGCGTTTGGCGGCGGGGCAGGTGAGTGACGCGGACAGCGTGGTGGTGATGCTCGACGCTGAAGATTCCTATCACACGGTGACGGATCAGCAGACGGAGATTTTTTGGGGTGCTTATCTGGGCACGTCGGACGAGATTTTGATCAGCGGCAAGTTGAGTGATGTTGCCGATGAAATCGAGCGGGTGCGCAAGGCGGCACGGGCGGAACATGGGTGGATCATGGACACGTATTTGCTGCGCAAGCCTTAGATTTTTGCTGGCCGGGCGGGCCCAATCGCCGGCAAGCCAGCTCCCACAGGTTTTTGTGTCGCTGGGGATTATGGATCTACCCCCGAACGGTGTAGGAGTGAGCCTGCTCGCGATGGCGTTGGTTCAGTCAATGAGGATGTTGGCTGGGCTGGCCTCATCGCGAGCAGGCTCACTCCTACAGGGATATGTTTTGAGTAGAGACAGTGGCAACAGTGCTGATCATTGGGGGAAAGGCGTCGGCATAGCTTGAATCGATGCCATCTGATCCACCGCCATCGCTCAGGTTTTTGTGTCGCTGGGGATTATGGATCTACCCCCGAACCCTGTAGGAGTGAGCCTGCTCGCGATGGCGTTGGTTCAGTCAATGAGGATGTTGGCTGGGCTGGCCTCATCGCGAGCAGGCTCACTCCTACAGGGATATGTTTTGAGCAGAGACAGTGGCAACAGTGCTGATCATTGGGGGAAAGGCGTCGGCATAGCTTGAATCGATGCCATCTGATCCACCGCCATCGCGGGCAAGCCTTGCTCCTACAGGTATTTGGGTTGTTCACACATCTTCAGTCAGCGCAAACCCTGTGGGAGCTGGCTTGCCAGCGATTGGGCCATCGACCACACCTCAGGAATCGGCATTGACCCCTCGCCCGAACCGCTCGCGATACACCGAGGGCGGCACGCCGACCACCGTGCGAAACGCCACCCGAAAACTCTCCACCGAGCGATACCCGCAACGCTGAGCAATCTGCTCGGTGTTCTGCGGCGTGCTCTCCAGCAGCTCCCGCGCTCGCGCCAGTCGTTCGTGCTGCAGCCACGCCTTGGGTGATTGGCCACTGGCCTCGGTAAATCGCCGCAGAAAGGTCCGTTCGCTCATCGCCGCCTCGCTGGCCAGGTCGCGCACCTCCAGCGGCTCATGCAGACGCTCGCGGGCCCATTGCATGACGCGTGACAGATCGTTGCGCGGCGTCGGGCTCACGGGCGTCGGAATGAACTGCGCCTGGCCGCCGGTGCGTTGCGGCGACATCACCAGTCGGCGAGCTACGGCGTTGGCCACTTGAGTACCGAAGTCCCGCGCCACCAGATGCAGGCAGGCATCAATCCCGGCAGCGCTGCCAGCGGAAGTAATCAACTGGCCAGAGTCGACGTACAGCACATCGGGATCGACCGCGATGGCCGGAAAGCGCTGCGCCAGTTCCGTGGTGTAGCGCCAGTGCGTCGTCGCGCCATGGCCGTCGAGCAAACCGCTGGCCGCCAGCACGAACACCCCGGAGCAGATCGACAACAGCCGCGCCCCTCGGGCGTGGGCCTGACGCAATGCGTCGATCAGTGCCGGCGGCACCGTGGCGTTCCGGTCGCGCCAGCCGGGGATGATGATCGTGCGGGCTTCGTCCAGCAGTTCCAGACCGCCGTCGGCCAACACCTGAATCCCGCCCATGGCGCGCATCGGGCCTGGATCGACCGCCGCAATCGCATGTTCGTACCACGGAAACTCGAACTCGGGACGCGCCAGGCCGAAGATCTCCACGGCAATGCCGAACTCGAACGTGCAGAGGCCGTCGTAGGCCAGAATCGCAACCAGACCTGGTGATGTCGGCATTTGGCGGAAAATTCCCGATGAGTGTCTTGTGCGCCACTGTAGCGATTCGCGGCGGCTGGATAAAGTCTGTTCATCCCCAACGAGACACAGGAGCAACCCCTTATGCCTAGCCTGGTTCGCGACATTCCCGCCGCCCCTTGCGCCATCGCCCTGATGCATTTCAGCAACCGTCTGACGTTCGAAACCGATTGTTCCGACGTCCACAGCAGCCAAGAGGCCGCCGAGGTCGACTTCGTGCTGGTCGACGTGCGCGGGCTGCTGGCCTTTGAGCGCGGCCATGTACCCGGTGCCATCAATATTCCGACGCGATTGCTCACGGCTGAAGGGTTGGCGATTTACCCGAAAACCACGCTGTTCGTGGTCTATTGCGCCGGCCCGCACTGCAACGGCGCGAACAAGGCGGCGGTAAAACTGGCGGCGCTGGGTTACCCGGTCAAAGAGATGATCGGTGGCGTGACCGGGTGGCTGGACGAAGGATTCCAACTGAGCGTGGCGCAACCCGCCCGCAGCGCATTCCCCTGCGAATGCTGAACCTTGTAGGAGCTGCCGCAGGCTGCGATCTTTTGATTCGTGTCGTTAAAAAGATCAACAGATCGCAGCCTGCGGCAGCTCCTACAGGGGGATTGGTGTTTTTCCTACAGCCTTTGATGTTGCTGAATTGTCTCGCCGGTTTTTTGTAAGTATTTGTCGCATCAACACAATTTACCCTGTGCGCGCCGCCATAGACTGCCGGCCACTTCAGTATTTGCCGCCAAATGGCCATGACTGAACGCTGAATCGAAAGCTGCCAATAAAAGCCTCCGCACACAGGAGTAATAAATGAAGAAGCTAGTGATGTTCGGTGCCCTGGCACTGTCGATGTTGTCCCTGACCGCTGTGGCCGAAGACGCCAAGCCGATCCGCATCGGTATCGAAGCCGGTTACCCGCCATTCTCGATGAAAACCCCTGACGGCAAACTCGCCGGTTTCGACGTGGACATCGGCGATGCGCTGTGCGAGCAGATGAAAGTCAAATGTACCTGGGTCGAGCAAGAGTTCGATGGCCTGATCCCGGCACTGAAAGTGAAAAAAATCGACGCGATCCTGTCCTCGATGACCATCACCGACGACCGTAAGAAAAACGTCGATTTCACCATCAAGTACTACCACACCCCGGCCCGCTTCGTGATGAAGGCAGGCTCGAACATCACCGACCCGCTGACCCAGCTCAAAGGCAAGAAAGTCGGCGTGCTGCGTGCCAGTACCCACGACCGTTTCGCCACCGAAGTACTGGTTCCAGCCGGGATCGACCTGGTACGTTACGGTTCGCAGCAGGAAGCCAACCTCGACATGACTTCGGGTCGTCTTGACGCGATGCTGGCCGACTCGGTCAACCTCAGCGACGGTTTCCTGAAAACCGACGCCGGCAAAGGCTTCGAATTCGTTGGCCCGACCTACGAAGACGCCAAGTACTTCGGCGGCGGCGCCGGCATTGCTGTGCGCAAGGGCGATACCGCGCTGGCCGAGCAATTCAACAAGGCAATCACCGAAATCCGCGCCAATGGCAAGTACAAGCAAGTGCAGGACAAGTACTTCGACTTTGACGTTTACGGCCATTAATACGCCGTAGGAAAAAAGTGGCCCCGTTTGCGCGGTGGCCACTTTTTTTGCGTTTTAATTGTGACCAGACCCTGTAGGAGTGAGCCTGCTCGCGATAGCGGTATGTCAGGTGCCATCGGTGCTGAATGTAAAACCGCTATCGCGAGCAGGCTCACTCCTACAGCGGATCTGTGTGATCCAGCTATTGAGGAGTCTTCCCATGCAACGTATCGATCATGTCCTGCCTTGGAGCCACTTGGGCAGCGAGCGCTCCCTCAGCGTGTTTCGTTATGGCGCCGGCGCGCGCAAGGTGTACATCCAGGCCAGCCTGCACGCCGATGAATTGCCGGGCATGCGCACCGCGTGGGAACTCAAGCAGCGCCTAAACGAACTTGAGCAGCAAGGGCGTTTACACGGCGTGATCGAGTTGGTGCCGGTGGCCAACCCGATTGGTCTCGATCAGCATCTGCAGGGCGCGCACATGGGGCGCTTCGAGCTGGGCAGTGGCAAGAATTTCAATCGCGCTTTCGTCGAACTGAGCACCCCGGTGGCGGCGTTGGTCGGTGAGCGCCTGGGCGCGGATGCCGCCGCCAACATCGCGCTGATCCGCCAAACGATGCTCCAGGTTTTCGATGACTTGCCAGCCCCGGCCTCGCAACTGGAGGCGCTGCATCGTCTGCTGCTGCGTCATGCCTGCGACGCCGACATCACCCTCGACCTGCACTGCGATTTTGACGCTGCGATTCACTTGTATGCGTTGCCGCAACACTGGCCACAATGGCAATCGCTGGCCGCACGCCTGAAAGCCGGTGTGGCGCTGTTGTGTGAAGACTCCGGCGGCAGCTCGTTTGATGAATCCTGTTCTTCGCCATGGCTGCGTCTGGCGCGCACCTTTCCTGACGCGGCAATTCCCCCGGCGAACCTGGCAACCACGCTGGAGCTGGGCAGCATGGGCGATACTCGGGTCGATCAGGCGCAGGCCAATTGCGAGGCGATTCTGGGCTTCCTCGCCGAGCAGGGCTTCATCGACGGCGAATGGCCGGCGGCACCGGCCGACTGCTGCGAGGGCTTGCCGTTTGAAGGCACCGAATACCTGTTCGCCCCGCATCATGGTGTGGTGAGTTTCCTGCGCAATGCCGGCGAGTGGGTGGAGAAGGGCGATGCGCTGTTCGAAGTGGTTGATCCTTTGCAGGATCGCGTAAGCACCGTGCGCGCCGGCACTAGCGGCGTGCTGTTTGCGATTGATCGTGGGCGTTATACGGAGCCTGGGATCTGGCAGGCGAAAGTGGCGGGGCGGGTAGCGTTTCGTACCGGGAAGCTGACTAACGACTGAGGGTTTACGCTGAATCCGCTGGCCTCATCGCTGGCAAGCCAGCTCCCACAGTGAATGAAGGTGTTCACACAAATCCTGTGGGAGCTGGCTTGCCAGCGATGTCGGCATCGAAAGCACCGCCGCATATTGATCTTTGCCGGGGAATGTTAGGCTCCCCCGCGAACCCGACACTCTGTGAAGGAAGGCTTTATGTTGAAGGCGTTTGCTCTGTTGACCCTGTTGGCGTCCACCGCCGTTCAGGCTCAAACCACACTGCAATCCGATCTGCCGCTCAAGTACATCGAACAGGTTCACGCTGACGCCGATCCGCGTCCGCTGGTGATTTTCCTGCACGGTTACGGCAGCAACGAAGCCGACCTGATCGGCATGAAGTTCCAGCTGCCGGCGCAATACAACTATCTGTCGGTGCAGGCGCCGCTGGCGTTGGGCGAAGGACGTTATCAGTGGTTTCGCAAGAAGGGCGAAGGGGCCTACAACGGCGAGACCGATGATCTGAAGGTCAGCGGCCAGAAACTGTGGGATTTTGTCGCGCAAGCGGCGAAGAAATATCACACCACCCCGGACAAGGTGTACCTGATCGGTTTCAGTCAGGGCGCGATGATGACCTACGAAGTGGGCTTGCGACCGCCGGCAGCTGTTGGCGGTATCGCGGCGTTGAGCGGGCGCTTGTTGCCGGTGTTAAAAACCGAGCTGAAGGCCGAACAACAACCGCTGCCGCTGAGCATCTTCATCGGCCACGGTACTGCCGATGATCGAGTGCCGTACCACGACGGCACCGAAGCCAAAGCCATGCTGGAGAAGCTCGACTACAAACCACAATTTCACGCTTATCCCGGCGTCGGCCACAGCATCAGTGCGGCCGAACTGCGGGATTTGAACGGTTGGTTGCAGCAGCTCAATCCTTGAGGATGGTTTTCACCAGCTTATCGTGGCCAGCCTTGTCGCTGACCCGGGAAATCACCTGAACCAAGGCCATGTGCGTGCCGGAGCCGGCCATCAACGTGGTGTTGAGGGTCTGGCCGCCACCTTGGGTAGCGGTGCTGTCGACTTGGCGCAGGCCGAGGCCGCTGCTTTTCTGCGTCAGACTTTTCTCGGTGAGTTTGTTGAAGTCCGGCAGCGCCTTACGTTGGGCGTCGATGAAGTCCGACACGGTGCCGTCGAGGAACGCACTGTCGTTGTCCTTGACGTTGTTGCCTTCGGGAATCACGTTCTCGGCGGCGATGACCACGGTTTTGGTGGTCTGGTTGGTGTACATCGTGCCTTTGGCGCCCGTCGGGCCGGCCGGCAGCGGGTCGGCCACGAAGCCTTTGGGCAGGACGAAGGTGAACTTGCCATCGAGCATCGAGACCTTCTCGCTGCCCGTGTCCTTGGCCTTGGCCGCCTGAGCATTGATGGCGCCGAGGCCGGCGACTGCCGCGAGTAAAAGGACAACGGCTTTTTTGCTCAACAATGACATTCGAATCTCCAGGGGATGGTCGCGCTTGGGCGGGCGATCATCCCATGCAGAGGACTGGCACTCCAGCCCGGCTCGTCTGAACATGGTTTTGAGTTGGCGACTTACCTGTGGCGAGGGGATTTATCCCCGCTGGCGTGCGCAGCGCGCCCATCTTTTTTACGACTGCTGCGCAGCCGTGCGGGGATAAATCCCCTCGCCACAGGGGACGGTTTCAACTTTGAGGCTGGGGCGTTTTAGAGGAAGGCGGTTTTGCCAGCAGCTTGCGGGTAACGCCAAGCATCGCCACCGACACAGCCACACCCACCGCAAACCCACTCAGCCCCATGCTCGGCAACGTCAGCGCCGACACCAGGCAAAACGCCGAAAACGAATACATCCCCGTCGCCGTCGCGCGCAGCAATGCCGCGGTAAACGCCGGGCCGCGTGTCTGCTGGGAAAACACCGCCATCACACTGCCGAGCACCGGGAACACCGCGAGCAAACCGCTCCAGCGTTCGCCGACGGTGCTGGCGAGCATCGTCACCAGCAACGTCAAAGCCGCACCGGCAATCATCCGCCAGATCAGTTTGTCCGACTTCGGTGCCGTACCATTCAGCACCGGTTGCACATCCGGAAACAGATACGGCGAGGCGAGCAGGGCAACCGCCGCCGCCACCACCGAAAACGGCAGCGACGGTGGAATCAGCGACAGCAGCAGCGCCAACACAGCCCAGACCGTCATCGATATCGCCAGCGCCCACGGCCAGTTCGCCCGTTGTGCGACCTGCGCATAGGTGATGCAGAAGGCAATCATTGCGAACATCGCCGACAACGCCGCCACTGCTGAATGCGCGGCAAACTGCGGCCCCTGTTCGATGGCGAGGAAAAACAGAATCGGCCCGACCACCACCGGCAACCCCGACAGCCACCCGGCCACACTCGGCCCCCAACGCTTGCCCGCCAAAGAAATCAGCAAGAGAAATCCGGGAATCAGCAGCAGTTTGAGGATCAGCACGCAGGTGGCTCCGTCGAGTGAGAGACGCTCACGTTAGCATCGTCGATCGTGGATTGCTGCATCGTTGTACAAAAATTGTATACAAAGTGCTCGGGCGGATAGCCGACTATGCTCTGATTATCAGGGCTTGCCGGAGTCGATGCCGCGATGAACAGAACACCGAAGGTGTTGCGGGGATGCTGCGGCATAGGCTTGTGGGCCCTGTTGTTGACGCCGACCTGGGCCAATTGGCAGGACGCCGTGCCCGGCGCGCAAATCATCGGCACCGGTGATTTCAGTGTGTTCGGTTTCGATGTCTACAACGCGCGATTGTGGAGTGCCGCGCGACCGCTGGCGGACGGTCAACCCTTCGCGCTGGAGCTGATCTACCGCCGCACCATCTCTCGGGATGATCTGGTCAAGGCCAGTGTCGACGAAATCAAACGCCTGGCCGGCCCCCGTGTCAGCCCGGCGCAACTGGCCGGTTGGCAGATTCAGATGCAGCAATCCTTCGTCGATGTGCAGGCCGGTACGCGCATCACCGGCGTCTATCTGCCGGGGCAGGGCGCGCGGTTTTTCGTCGGGCAGCAATTGCAGCATGAAATCGATGATCCACAGTTCGCCAGGGCGTTTTTCGACATCTGGCTGGATCCGCGCACCCGTAGCCCCGAATTGCGCGAGCAATTGTTGGGCGCGAGCCGATAAGATCAAAAGATCGCAGCCTGCGGCAACTCCTACAGGTGCGATCTTTTGATCTTCAACGTAACCGCTGAAACGTCTAAGCTGCGTCTTTCCGACTTGTTTCTGGATGTGTGCGTGAAATTCAGTTTGCCCAAAATCGCCACCGCGCCGTTTTGCCCACCAGAGGTGGCCGGCAGTGTCGCGGTCGACCCCAACGCCCCCTTCTTCAAACGCGTACTGCGTTTCGCCGGCCCCGGTCTATTGGTGTCGATCGGCTACATGGATCCGGGCAACTGGGCGACTGCGATCGAGGCCGGTTCGCGGTTTGGCTACAGCCTGTTGTTCGTGGTGTTGCTGGCGAGTCTGGCGGGCATGGTTGTGCAATGTTTGTGTTCGCGGCTGGGCATCGCCACCGGCCGCGATCTGGCGCAACTGTCGCGCGAACGCTACAGCACGCCGACCGCACGCTTGCAGTGGGTGTTGGCGGAAATCTCGATAATCGCCACCGACCTCGCCGAAGTACTTGGCTGTGCGTTGGCGTTTCACCTGTTGCTCGGTTGTTCGCTGACCTTCGGCATTGCCCTGACTGCATTCGACACGCTGCTGGTGCTGGCTCTGCAGAACCGTGGATTCCGCCGACTGGAAGCGATCATGTTGGTGCTGGTCGCGACTATCGGCGTGTGTTTCTTCGTTGAACTGGTGCTGATCAAACCGTACTGGCCAGACGTCTTCCAAGGTTTCAAACCTTCGCTGTCGGCGATCAGCGACGCCGCGCCGCTGTACCTGGCAATCGGCATTCTCGGGGCGACGGTGATGCCGCATAACCTCTACCTGCACACTTCGATCGTGCAGACCCGGATGATCGGCAAGGATCTGGCGAGCAAACAGGACGCAGTGAAACTGGCGCGCATCGACACCATCGGCTCGCTGGCGCTGGCGTTGCTGGTCAACGCGGCGATTCTGATTCTCGCGGCAGCGGCGTTTCACCAGTCGGGGCATACCGACGTGGTCGATATTCAGGACGCCTATCACTTGCTCGATCCGCTGGTCGGTGGCGCGCTGGCCAGCGTGTTATTCGGCGTGGCGTTGCTGGCCTCCGGGCAGAGTTCGACCTTCACCGGCACCATCGCCGGGCAGGTGATCATGGAGGGGTATCTCAATCTGCGGATTCCGTGCTGGCAGCGCCGTTTGATTACGCGCGGGCTGGCGCTGATTCCGGCGTTTATCGGCGTGTGGTTGATGGGCGATAACGCGGTGGGCAAGTTGCTGGTGATGAGCCAGGTGGTGTTGAGTCTGCAACTGCCGTTTGCGCTGTATCCGCTGATTCGCATGACCAATGACAAACAACTGATGGGGCCGTTTGTGAATCGGCTGCCGACGCGGGTGTTGGCGTGGGGATTGTTTGTGGTGATCAGTGGGGCGAATGCTTGGTTGATCCTGCAGTTGGCTGGCTGAGTTTTGAGGTGTTTGAGCTGGCCCCATCGCGAGCAGGCTCACTCCTACAGGATCGGGTTCACAAATCCCTTGTAGGAGTGAGCCTGCTCGCGATGGCGTCAAAACATTCAGCGCAGATTTTGAACAGACAAAAAAAGACCCGGTGCAACGCAAGCTGCACCGGGTTTTTTGTTGCCGGCAACCAGCGGATGTCGTGGATCCGCCGCCCGCCGTTGAACTCTTGCTTACGCGCGCTCCAGCGCCAGCGCTACACCCTGGCCGCCGCCAATGCACAGGGTCGCCAGACCCTTTTTCGCATCGCGCTTGATCATTTCATGCAACAGCGTCACCAGCACACGGCAGCCCGATGCACCGATCGGGTGGCCCAGCGCGATGGCGCCGCCGTTGACGTTGACCTTGCTCAGATCCCATTGCAGATCCTTGGCCACCGCCAGCGATTGTGCAGCGAAGGCTTCGTTGGCCTCGATCAGGTCGAGCTGCTCGATGTTCCAGCCAGCCTTGTCCAGGCAGCGGCGGGTTGCCGACACCGGGCCGATGCCCATGATTGCCGGGTCAACGCCCGCGTTGGCATAAGCAGCGATTTTCGCCAGCACTGGCAAACCCAAGGCTTTGGCTTTTTCTGCGCTCATCAGGATGACTGCGGCGGCGCCGTCATTCAGCGACGAAGCATTACCAGCGGTGACGCTGCCGTCCTTCTTGAACGCTGCACGCAGTTTCCCCAGCGATTCAGCGGTGGTGTCGCCGCGTGGCTGCTCGTCGACCTTGAATGCAACAGGATCGCCTTTGCGCTGCGGGATCAGGATCGGGGTGATTTCATCGACAAAGCGGCCGGCCTCGATGGCCGCGGCGGCTTTCTGTTGCGACGCAGCAGCGAAGGCGTCCTGTTGCTCACGGCTGATATCGTATTTGTCGACCAGATTTTCCGCGGTGATGCCCATGTGGTAATCGTTGAACGCATCCCACAGACCATCGCTGATCATGGTGTCGACGATTTGCGCGTGGCCCATGCGCAGACCGGTGCGTGCGCCCGGCATCACATAGTTGGCCAAGCTCATATTTTCCTGGCCGCCGGCGATGATCACATCAGCGTCGCCGCAACGGATTGCTTGCGCACCCAGGTGCAGCGCCTTGAGGCCAGAGCCACAGACTTTGTTCAGGGTCAGCGCCGGTACCGCATGCGGCAGGCCAGCCTTGATCGCCGACTGACGCGCTGGGTTTTGACCTGCGCCGGCGGTCAACACCTGGCCCATGATCACTTCATCAACCTGCGCACCGTCCAGACCGGTTTGTTCGAGCAACTGGCGGATCACCGCCGCGCCCAGATCCACCGCCGAAACGCTGGCCAGGGCACCTTGGAAACTGCCGATCGCGGTACGCGTGGCGGCAACAATGACGACGTCTTGCATTTTCGAATTCCTCACTCGGCAGCGAACTGCATTTCCGGTACGTGATCCGGGACGATCAGTTTACCAGCGGTTTTGGCGACGATTTCCTCGACGCTGACGCCAGGTGCGCGTTCCTTGAGGACAAAAGCGCCATTTTCGATTTCCAGGTAGGCGAGGTCGGTCAGCACACGCTTGATGCAACCGGCGCCAGTCAGCGGCAGGCTGCATTTGGACAGCAGCTTGGACTCACCATCTTTCGATGCGTGGGTCATGATCACGATGATGTTGTCGGCGCCCGCCACCAGATCCATCGCGCCGCCCATGCCCTTGACCAGTTTGCCGGGGATCATCCACGAAGCGATGTTGCCCTCGACGTCGACTTCGAACGCGCCGAGCACGGTCAGGTCGACGTGGCCACCGCGGATCATCGCGAAGGATTCGGCGGAGTTGAAAATCGACGCGCCGATGCGTGCGGTCACGGTCTGTTTGCCGGCGTTGATCATGTCGGCGTCGATGGTTTCTTCAGTCGGGAACGGGCCCATGCCGAGCAGGCCGTTTTCCGATTGCAGCATGACTTCCATGCCTTCAGGAATGTAGTTGGCGACCAGGGTCGGAATGCCGATGCCGAGGTTCACGTAGAAGCCGTCCTGCATTTCGCGGGCGACGCGCTGAGCCATTTGTTCGCGGGAAAGTGCCATGTTGTTATTCTCCGTCAGCCTGAATTATTTGCGGATGGTGCGCTGTTCGATGCGTTTTTCGAACGTGCCGCAAATGACCCGATCGACGTAGATGCCCGGGGTGTGAATCTGCGTCGGATCCAGCTCGCCGGGTTCGACGATTTCTTCGACTTCGACCACGGTGATCTTGCCGGCAGTGGCGGCCAGCGGGTTGAAGTTCTGCGCGGTGTGACGGTAGACGACGTTACCGAAATGGTCGGCTTTCCAGCCTTTGACGATGGCGAAGTCGCCGGTGATGGATTCTTCCATCAGGTACTTGCGACCCTTGAACTCTCGCACTTCCTTGCCATCGGCGACGGGAGTGCCGACGCCGGTGGCGGTGAAGAAGGCCGGAATGCCGGCGCCGCCCGCGCGCATTTTTTCAGCGAGGGTGCCTTGCGGGGTCAGGATGACTTCGATGTCGCCTTTGAGCAGTTGCTCTTCGAACAGCTTGTTTTCGCCAACATAGGAGGCGATCACTTTGCTGATCTGGCGATCGGTGAGCAGCACGCCAAGGCCAAAGCCGTCGACGCCGCAGTTGTTGGAGACGACGGTGAGGTCGCGGGTGCCTTTGCGCTTGATCTCGGCGATCAGGTTTTCCGGAATGCCGCACAGACCAAAGCCGCCGGCGATGACGGTCATGCCGTCTTCCAGCCCGGCCAGGGCTTCCTCGTAGGAACTCACGCGCTTGTCGAAACCTGCCATATGCACCTCTTTTATTATTTGCGGGCGGCTGGCTAGCCGAATGGTTGGAGTGTCGCGCTGGGGGATATATTTGTTAAGTTGATTTTTAAGGTTGATTGATTGATAAAGCTCAACAATCACCGAAATCGTCGAATACCTGTGGCTGATCGTTCCCACGCTCCGCGTGGTAACGCCTCCATGGACGCTCCGCGTCCAGTGACGCAGAGCGTCACGGGCTGCATTCCCACGCGGAGCGAGGGAACGATCATGCATCGAGAATTCTGAGGCTTGAGTATGACCATCAAACAGATCCGCGCTTTCCTCGCCGTCGCGCAAAGCCTGAGCTTCGCCGTGGCCTGCGAGCGCCTGCACCTGTCGCAATCGGCGCTCAGCCTGACCATCAAGGCGTTGGAAGAGGGCCTGGGCGGGCGCTTGTTCAGCCGTAACACGCGCAACGTCGCATTAACCCCGGAAGGCGAATCGCTGCTGCCACTGGCCCGCCGCCTGATCGCTGACTGGGACAACGCCGAAGATGAAATGCGCCAGCGCTTCAGCCTGCAACGCGGACGCGTGACGCTGGCGGCGATGCCGTCGTTTGCCGGCAATCTGCTGCCACCGATCCTCAAGACTTTTCGTGCGCGCTATCCGAACGTCAACGTTACGGTCAACGATGTGATCAACGAGCAGGTGCTGGAAATGGTCCGCGATCGCCAGGTTGAACTGGGCGTGGCCTTCGAGCCGATGCAGAACACCTCGATGACCTTTACGCCGCTGTACATGGATCGCTTCGTCGCAGTGGTGCCGAAGGATTCGCTTTTGGCCGCCCGCAACGAGATCGACTGGCAGACGTTGTTGCTGGAACCCTTTATCACCCTGCAACGACCCTCAACAGTGCGGGTGATGCTGGAGGAGCACTTGCAGGCGCGGGGCATGAAGTTGCCGGTAGAGTTCGAAAGCCACCAACTGGCAACGGTCGGGCGCATGGTCGCCAGTGGGTTGGGAGTGAGCGCAGTGCCGGCGTTGTGCGCCGAGCAGATGCAAGAACTCGGCGCGCATTGCCTGACACTGATTGATTCAGTCGAGCGGGCCATCGGCGTGCTGACCGAGCCGGGCAATGAACTGTCGGCGGCGGCGCAGGCACTGTTCGATATTCTTCAGCAGGAACACTACGCCTGAAACACATATCCCCGGTAGGAGCTGCCGAAGGCTGCGATCTTTTGATGTTGGTTTTAAAGATCAAAAGATCGCAGCCTTCGGCAGCTCCTACAGGGGGGTATTCAGGTGGTGGGCGAGCAGGGGCAGGAGCTGTTCGCAGGAGGCTTCGATTTTCAGGTCAAGCAAATCGTCTGCGCGGGTCTTGCCCAGATTGATCGCAATCAACGGTTTGCCGCGATCGGCAATCACCCGGCACAGGCGAAACGCCGAGTACGCCATCAACGATGAGCCAACCACCAGAAGGCCTGCCGCATTCTCTGCCGCAGCCATGGCCCGCGCCGCTGTCTGCGCCGCCACATTTTCGCCAAAAAACACCACATCCGGTTTCAGCCGCTCACCCGCGCAGCGCGGGCAGCGCGGGGTCTGAAAGCGTGCTTCGAAGGCCGGATCGAGCAAGGTATCGCCGTCCGGCGCCTGCACCGCATCGACGCCGGCCAGGTACGGGTTCTGCGCCTCCATCAACTGCTGGATCGCATCGCGCTCGCTGCGCTGGGCGCAATCCAGGCACAGCACCCAGTGCAGGCTGCCGTGCAATTCAATCACGTCATGGCTGCCGGCCTGATCGTGCAGGGTATCGACGTTCTGCGTGATCAGGCCGCTGATCTGGCCTTGGCGCTGCATCGTGGCCAATGCCTCGTGGGCGACGTTCGGCTGGGCCTGGCGCACGCGCGGCCAGCCGAGCATGGCCCGCGCCCAATAGCGGCGGCGTGATTCGGGGGCGGCGAGGAATTCCTGATACATCATGGGTTGCCGGCCCCGGCGTACGCCCTCGCTGTCGCGATAATCCGGAATGCCGGAGGGCGTGCTGATGCCGGCCCCGGTCAGTACCAGGAAGTCGCCGTCGGCCATCGCCTGTTGCAGCGTGTCGAGGTGTTCTTGGGTCGGGCTGTCGAACATGCTCAGCACTCCGAAGTGGACAGTGCCAGCAGGTTAGCACCAACCTCTGTGGTGGGGCGGATTGTGGCGAGGGAGCTTGCTCCTGCGGGATCGCCAAGCGACCCCGGGATCGGTTAATGATGTGTGTCAGGCACGGCGAGTTACGGGTTTTGCGACGACTTTGTCGCCGATCGGGGATAAATCCCCTCGCCACAAGGGTTGTCGTCACGCCTTTATTTACGCGCCTCGAGGATCAGGTTGAAGGGTGTTTGGGTGGCCCGGCGGAAGTGTTTGAATCCGGCTTCAGTGAAAACTTTGCGCAGGCGCATTTCCCCAGCCTGCGCGCCGAGTCCGAGGCCGACTTCCTGGGACAGCGAGTTTGGCGTGCAGATAAACGTTGACGCCGCATAGAACAATCGGCCGACCGGATTGATGTTGTCGTCCAGCGTGTCGTTGGCGAAAGGCTCGACCAGCAGCACCGTGCCGTCGTCTTTCAGCGAATCGTAGGCATGCCGCGCAGCACCGACCGGGTCGCCCATGTCGTGCAGGCAGTCGAAGTAGCAGATCAGGTCATAGTCATCGCCCGGATAGCTTTTGGCTGTGCCCTGGAAAAATTTCGCCCGACTGCTGACGCCGCCTTCTTCCGCACGTTGGCTCGCCACGGTGATCGACGGCGCGTGGTAGTCGAAACCGACGAAACGCGAGTTGGGAAACGCCTGGGCCATGATCACCGTCGAGGCGCCATGACCGCAGCCGACGTCGGCAACTTTGGCGCCGTCTTCAAGTTTGGCGACAACGCCGTCCAGCGCCGGCAACCATTCGGCGATCAGGTGGCCTTTATAGCCGGGGCGAAAGAACCGTTCGGTGCCGGTGAACATGCACGGATGGTGATCGCCCCAGGGCAGGGCGCCGTTGCCGCGCATGGCTTTGACCAGTTTGTCCTTGTCATGGAAAAACGACGCCACCACGCCGAGCCCGCCGGCGACATACACCGGCGAATCCTCCACAGCCAGCGCCAGCGCCTGTTCTTCCGGCAGGCGAAACTGGCCGTCGTGGTGTTCCATGTAGCCGGACGCCGCATGGGCGCTGAGCCATTCACGCACCAGGCGTGGGTTGCAGGTGGTTTTTGCAGCGAGGGCTTCGGGGCTGATCGGTTGGCTGTCGGCCATCGCCCGGTAGAGCCCGAGTTCTTCGCCGACGATGACATTGGCCAGCATCGCCGCGCCGCCCATGTCATTGACCAGTTTGCCCATGAAGTCGTTGAGTCGGGCCTCGTCCATTGTGTGTGCTCCTGAAACAGGATCACAGTCCGGCGGCGTTGAGGGTCGAGGCATGCGCCACCGGGCGGTGGTCGGGGATACGGGCAGGACGTACGCTGCGCCCTGCGGCCCCCTCGACTGGGTCATGAATGAGTCTAGCCCGACTGCGCCCCGTCACAACCCTCCTTGTAGGCGCTGCGGCACGCTGCGATCTTTTGATCTTCAAAACAAGATCAAAAGATCGCAGCGTGCCGCAGGTCCTACAGGGGAATGTGTCGGGTTCAGAGGTTGCGTACCATCAGCCACTGTTCGTTGTCCCAGGCGCGAAACCGCTCCAGAACCTGCCAGCCACGCTTGGCGTAATAATCCTGCTTGTTCTGAGTGTGCAGGTACAGATGCGCGATCCCGCGATCTTTCGCCTCCCGACAAATCCCTTCAATCAGTTGCTCCGCCAGACCCTGACCGCGCGCTTCGGGGTCGACGAACACGCAGGCCAGCCACGGCCCCAGATCGGGCCGATGCGCCAAGTCATCGCGGGCCAGCGCGGCACCTCCGACCAACTGTTCACCGTCCATGGCAATCAGGCACGACCAATCGCCGTTGCTTTGCCCTTCGGCAAATTCGCGCTGCCATTCGGCTAACGGTTGGTGGGCGTATTCGTAGTGAAATTGTCGGTGAATCCATTCGGCATAGTGGTCGCTGTGGTGCAAGTGATGAGCCAGCCAATCGAGGTGCAGTGACATCAGGTGAGTCCGTTGCAGAGGCGAGCGTGCATCAGAAACCAATCCGTCGGCACTGGCAATCCCGCAGGTGTTGCAGCGCCTTTACAAATTCTCGCCACTCATCGGCAAAGCCGCGGTTTTACAGGGTGCCGGACGATTGACAGGGACGCCGGCACGACTCGGCGCGATAGTGGCCGAGCAGGCTCATCAACAGCCCTGTGACCCAAAACAAGAACGCAGCGGAGCTCGACTTCATGAGTACCCCGATTGAACTGACTGCCTTAAAGGAACGCCAGAAAGTCGCCTGGGCCAGTGGTGACTACGCCGTGATCGGCACCACCTTGCAAATCGTCGGCGAAAACCTCGCCGAAGCCTGTGACCTGCGTTGCGATGAGCAAGTGCTGGACGTCGCCGCCGGCAACGGCAATGCGACGCTGGCGGCGGCGCGGCGCGGGTGTCTGGTCACATCGACCGATTACGTCGCGGCGCTGTTGGAACGCGGACAGGACCGAGCGCGGGCCGAGCATCTGGACGTGACGTTTCAAGTCGCCGACGCCGAGGCGCTGCCGTTCGCAGATGACAGTTACGACGCGGTGCTCTCGACCTTCGGCGTGATGTTCGCCCCGGATCAGGACAAGGCTGCCGTCGAATTGGGCAGGGTCTGTCGCCGTGGCGGGCGGATTGGCCTGGCAAACTGGACGCCGGAAGGCTTCGTCGGGCAGATGTTCAAAATCCTCGGCCGCCATCTGCCGCCCCCGGCAGGTGCGCAACCACCGTCGAACTGGGGCTCGGACGCGTGGCTGCACAAGCACTTCGATGATCGCGATTTTCTGGTGCGGGTCAGCCGGCGGGAATTCAACTTCCGTTATCGCTCGGCGGCGCACTTCATCGACATCTTCCGGCATTGGTACGGGCCGGTGCACAAAGCGTTCGCAGCGTTGCCGCCGGAGAGTGGTCAGGCGCTGGAAAGTGATCTGGCGGAGTTGCTCAATCGCTCGAACCGGGCGGGGGAGGGTTCGCTGGTGGTGCCGAGCGAATACCTGGAAGTGGTCATCAACAAACGCTAGAGACCATTGTAAGAGTGAGCCTGCTCGCGATAGCGGTGTGTCAGTCGAAAATGAGTTGACTGACACACCGCTATCGCGAGCAGGCTCACTCCTACAGGGGTTTGTGTTGGTGCTGGGGGCTTATTTCAGATGCGGCCGATCAAACCACTCCAGTGCCGTGCGCCAGATGCAGATGCCCAGAAAGTACGCCGACATCAATAACCACAAGCCCATCACCAGCGGGTTGATCACCGGGTGATTGAGCACCAGCGACAAGCTGCACAGCAGCCAGATCGCCGTCACCGCAATATTGATCGGCATGAACCGGCGCACGCGGAACGGGTGCAGGAACTTCATCTGCGTGACCGTCAACAGCGCCAGGCCGATCACCGTCAGGAAGGTAATCCATGGTCCCGGGCCGATGATGTACAGGCACAGCGCAACCACATTCCACGCGGCCGGAAAGCCGACAAAGTAATTGTCCTTGCTCTTCATATTGACGTTGCAGAAACAGAACAGCGACGACACCAGAATCAGCGACACCGTCAGCAGCAGGGTGTAGTCAGGCAACGGAATATAGCGATAGATAAACAGCGCGGGAATGAACACATAGGTCAGGTAATCGATCACCAGATCGAGGATCGAACCGTCGAAGCTCGGCAGCACCGATTGCACATTGACCTTGCGCGCCAGCGCACCATCGAGGCCGTCGACGATCAGCGCCACGCCCAGCCACATCAGGCAGTGGGTCGGTTGGTTTTCCAGCAGGGCGAGGGTGGCCAGGAAAGCTGTGACCACGCCAGTCGCGGTAAAACCATGGGCGCCCCATGCTTTGAGCCTGGCGATGTGTACGGTCGATATCACGGGGGCGTTCTCCAGAAAGTGAAGCAAGCCGGTTATCACCCTTGGGCAAAGGGCGCCGGCAAACCGGGTCGGGGTTGCAGCTATCGACCGGTCTGGCCGGGATAAGGTTCACCACCCTTGAATCTTAGCTGGCGGCTGGAAAAAATCCCGGGGCAAACCGCCCAGGCCTTGAGTGTCGGCCAAACGGTGCTGGCGCTATGGCCGCAGAGGTCTAGAGTTGCCTGACGCAGTCACTGCCAATGCCTGAGGATGACGTCATGAACACCAGCGATTTGCTCGAACAACTGCTGCGAGGCCAGGCCTCGGCTGGACAACAAGGTAGCGCCTCGGCCGGCGGAGGGCTGGGCGGGCTCGGCGGTTTGCTCGGTGGCCTGCTCGGCGGCGGTTCCGGTGCTGCCAGTGGCGCGGGCTCTGCTGGTGGGCTTGGCGGCCTGGGTGGTTTGCTCGGTGGGTTGCTTGGCGGCGGGGCCGGCGGTGGCCTGGGCGGCGCATTGGGTGGGGCGTTGGGCGGTGGTGGCGGTGGGGTCGGTACGCAAAGCCGTTCCGGCGGCACTAATTACGCGGCACTCGCATCGCTGGGAATGATGGCTTATCAGGCGTATCAAGCCTGGCAACGCAGCCAGGCCAGCGCGGCGCCGCAACAGATCCCGCAAACCGCCAATCTGCTTGCAGGCCCCGAGGTGGAAGAACACAGCCATGCGGTGCTGCGCGCGCTGATCGCGGCAGCCAAGGCTGACGGTGAGATCGATGACCGGGAACAGCAGATGATCAACGTTGAAATCAGCAAACACACCGACGATCCACAATTGCAGCAGTGGTTTGAAACCGAAGTCGCCAAACCGCTGGATGCGAACGAAGTCGCCCGAGCAGCCAACGACGACCCTGCAGTGGCCGCCGAGATGTATCTGGTCAGCGTGATTCTGGTGAACGATCAGCAGGACGCCGAACGCAGTTATCTCGATGAACTGGCGGCGGCGTTGCAGATTGATCCGGATTTGCAAGTGCATCTGGAGCAGCAGGCCAAAGGTCAGGCCTGAAGCAACGTCAAAAGATCGCAGCCTTCGGCAGCTCCTACAGGTGATTCCATGTAGGAGCTGCCGAAGGCTGCGATCTTTTGATCTTCAAAGCCAGACCGCATCCCACAACGGATAATCTCCCAAGCGCCGAACCAGCCCCGCGCGCAGAGGGTTCATCACAATGTACCGCGCTGTCGCCTGAAGATTCACATCGCGCCGTAAAGCCCGATCGTGATACCCGCGCTGCCATAACCGCCCATTGCTGCTGCGGCAGAGATTGATCGAACGACAACTGCGTGATTTGACCCGACACATCAGCTCTGCCAAAGAACCTCGCTTCAGCTCAACCAACCAATGCAAGTGATCGGGCATCAACACAAAGGCCAGCGACCGAACCATTCCTGATTCTTCTGCCAAGCGCAATTGCTCAACTAACAACCGCCCCAATCTCCAATCAGCGAAAACCGCCACCCGCTGGTCTACGACAACCGTTAACAAATAAACCTGACCCACCTCCGAATACCGCCCCTTCCTCAAACCACATCCTTTTGCCGCAACAGGCATTCCCTTGCCCTCCAAAAATGATCGTCCCTAAACCCTAGCCATCCCTGGCCCCTGCGCGAATCCAACCCATTGCACGATGTAACCCATTGCACAACCCAACCCCATTGCAGCTCATTGCACGATCTAACCAAATTGCACGATCTGACCCATGTAGGAGCTGCCGAAGGCTGCGATCTTTTGACGTTGTTTTTTAAGATCAAAAGATCGCAGCCTTCGGCAGCTCCTACAGTGAGTTTCAGCAGTTTCAGCAGTTTCAGCAGTTCCGCCAGTTTCCGGGGCTGCGAAAGCGCCGTAAGTCGCCGTCCGTCCGGGCAAATTTCACGTCGATTGAATTTTTCACAGGCGCACACCCTCTGCTGCTGTAGAGGCGTGTGAAACAGCGCCCTGCCAAAACCGACCGAGAACATTGCCATGACTGTCCTGACACGCCTGCACTCCGCGCCGGCCCAGCCGCAAGCGATCAATCCTGCCGGGAACCTTCGGCAAATATATGAAGCCTTGCTGCGCGAGGATGATCCTCAGGCCCTCGCGCAAGCGTTCTTGCAGGAACAACTGCAAGACGCTGCGCAACTGACCAATCCGCTGCCGGCTGACCCGACGATGTGGCACGCGTGGGTCGCCGACCATTGCACCGACGTCGGGCGCCAATACGCCGACTACCTGCAACGTCGCAAGGCTGGCGGGCCGCGCCAGTTTTTCGCCTGCAAGGCGCAAGCGCTGTACTTTCTGCAAGCCGTGGCGCCAACCAAACTGGTTGACGGCGCTTGGCTCGCCGGCCTGCTTCCGCAATGGCAGGATCCACGTTTCAGCGATTTACTGACCACCTATCTTGAAGAACTCGGCGACGGCAACCCCGCGCAAAACCATGTGGTGATCTACCGCAAACTCCTTGCCGAACATGACTTGCAAGACAGCAGCGCAACGGCTGATGAACACTATCTGCAAGGCGCTTTGCAACTGGCCCTCGGCATCGCCGGTGTCGATTACTTGCCTGAGGTGATCGGCTACAACCTTGGCTACGAGCAACTGCCGTTGCACCTGTTGATCAGCAGTTACGAACTCAGTGAACTGGGGATCGATCCGTACTACTTCACCCTGCACGTGACCATCGACAATGCCAGCACCGGCCATGCGCAAAAAGCCGTGCAGGCGGTTCTCGACCTGATGCCGCTGGAGGCCGATCGCGCGGAGTTTCTGCGCCGGGTATCGCTGGGGTATCGGCTCAATGATCTGGGGCAGGGCAGTCGCGCGATCATCGAAGGTTTCGACCTGGAGCAAGCGTTGCTGGCGATGCTTGAGCGCAAGCGCCCATTCGGCCAGCACATGCATTCCGATTACTGCCGCTTCGAAGGGCAGACCGTCAATCAATGGCTGTCAGCACCTGAGCAATTGCCCGGGTTCCTTGAGGCCTTGCAGAACAAAGGCTGGATCAAACGCCATGAAGACCCGCAGGCAAGTCGCTTCTGGCAACTGATCGCCGGCGATGGCGCGGCGATGTTCGGCGTGTTCAATGCTTATGAAAAGCAACTCGTGCACGACTGGATTGCCGGTGACTGGACGTCGTCGGAAAAACCGCGAGCGCCGCGGCGGCACAGTCAGATGGCGGCAGCCATCGAGGTCCCTGAACAGGATCCGGATGTGCAGCAACTCATGGCGGCGCTGCAAGGTCAGGACGCCCTCACGCAAATCGCGACACTCTTGCCCTGGCTCGCGCCAGCGCGGCATGCGCACCCGGCCGGGTTGCTCGCCACTCGGCGCTTTATCGAACTCAAATCCCGCCTGCCTTAAGGAAGCCGCCAATGACTCAGGAAGAACAACTCGACAGCAACGACTTGGCGTTGCTGCAACTCGGTCGGCGTCTGCAGGCCGACGGTTATCGCTTCATCACCCCGACGCCGCTGACGCATCAGCGCGTCAATCAGCGCGACGAAGGTCAAGCGGCCGATTGCCTGCGCGATGTGTTCGGCTGGTCGCGTCCGTTCCAACCGGGATTGTTGTCTGCCGATGAGCAACGGCAACTGCAAGACGCGCAGATCATCGATGCATACGACGGCCATTTGAAAAGCCGGGTGCGTTGGTCGAGTCTCGACGATTTGCTGTTCGTGCATTCATCGTTTCCCACTGACGCGGCGGATGCAGTGTTCTTCGGTCCCGACACCTATCGTTTCGCCCAAGTGATTCACGCTCATCTGCAGCAGAATTTTGCGCCGATCCATCGCGCCGTGGACATTGGCTGTGGTGCTGGCGTCGGCGCCATCGTGATCGGTCGTGCTCGCCGAGAAGCGCAAGTGCTGGCGCTGGACATCAACCCTGCTGCGCTGCGCCTGACTACGATCAACGCCGCGCTGGCCGAAGTGGCCAACGTCGAGGCACGCGCCAGCGATCTGCTGCAAGGTGTCGATGGCGAGTTCGATCTGATCGTCGCCAACCCACCGTACATGGCCGATCCGGCGGGGCGCGCGTATCGCCATGGCGGCGGCACGCTGGGGGCCGGGTTGTCGTTGCGGATTGTCGAGCAGGCACTGAATCGGCTGGCACCCGGTGGCTCGCTGTTGCTCTACACCGGTGTGGCGATGGTCGACGGTCGGGATCCGTTTCTCGACACGGTATTGCCACGCCTGGACGAAAAGCGCTTCGGCTGGACGTATCGTGAACTCGACCCCGATGTCTTCGGCGAGGAATTGCTCAACCCCGGTTACCAACGGGTTGACCGGATCGCCGTGGTGGCGCTGACCGTGACCCGATTGGGTTGACACAAGGCAGGTGTGTGATGAACAGGAACCTCGACGACTACAACCGCATGCGCGATTTTTCGGCGACGTCGGAACCGGCCGCGACCAAGCGCCGGGGGGGTAAAACCGCCACGGATCACGCCCTGCAGTTCTGCATCCAGAAGCACGACGCTTCGCACCTGCATTACGACTTTCGCCTGGAACTCGATGGCGCATTGAAGAGCTGGGCGGTGCCGAAGGGGCCGTCGCTCGACCCCAAGGTCAAGCGTCTGGCGGTGCATGTCGAGGATCATCCGCTGGATTACGCGACGTTTGAGGGCAACATTCCAGAAGGGCATTACGGTGCCGGCGACGTGATCGTCTGGGATCGCGGCGTGTGGATTCCGCTGGAGGACCCGCAAAAGGCCTACGCCAAGGGCAAACTCAAGTTCGAACTGCAAGGCGAAAAACTCGGTGGCATCTGGAATCTGGTGCGCACGCACAGGCCGGGGAAAAAGGAGCAGTGGTTTCTGATCAAGCATCAGGACAACGCCGCGCGCCCGCAGGATGATTACGACGTGCTGGTCGCCGAGCCCGACAGTGTGCTCAGCGAACGCACGATCGTCGGCAAACCCAAACTCGCTGCCGAGCAAAGCAAACCGGTCAAGAAACCCGCCGCCAAAGCGCGCAAAAAAGCCACCGGCACGCTGACCGGGGCGCACAAAGCCAAACTGCCCGCGCAGCTCAAGCCCGAGCTGGCGACGCTGGTCGACAGTGCGCCGGAAGGCCAGTGGAGCTACGAAATAAAATTCGACGGCTACCGGATCATGGCGCGGATCGATCATGACCAGGTGCAACTGTTCACCCGCAACGGCCACGACTGGACGCACAAATTGCCGCAACAGGCCGAAGCCCTGGCTGCGCTGGGGCTGGAATCGGCCTGGCTGGACGGCGAAATGGTCGTCGCCAACGAACACGGCGTGCCGGATTTTCAGGCACTGCAGAATGCCTTCGAAGTCGGGCGCAGCGCTAACATCCTCTACTACTTGTTTGATTTGCCATACCTCAACGGCGTGGATTTGCGCGAAGTGCCGGTCGAGGAGCGGCGAGCTGCGCTGTCGACGATCCTCGGCGCACAGAAAAATCCACTGTTGCGCTATTCCGAAGCGTTTGACGAAACCCCGGACGCCTTGCTCAACAGCGCCTGCCAGATGCAGATGGAAGGGCTGATCGGCAAGCGTCTCGGCTCGCCCTACGTGTCCCGGCGCAGCAGCGACTGGATCAAGCTCAAATGCAAACATCGGCAGGAATTCGTCGTGGTCGGCTACACCGAACCGAAAGGCTCGCGCAGTGCCTTCGGCGCATTGTTGCTCGGCCTGCATGATCGCGACAGCGGCGAATTGCGCTACGCCGGCAAGGTCGGCACCGGGTTCAACGAAGCGACGCTGAAAAGCATTCTTGCGCAACTGAAACCGCTGCAGACAAAGAGCGCGGCCGTGGTCAATCCACCCACGGGATTCGAAGCCAAAGGCGTGCACTGGCTGAAACCGAAACTCTTGGCCGAAGTGGCTTTTGCCGAAATGACCAAGGACGGCTCGGTGCGCCATGCTGTGTTTCATGGTCTGCGCAATGACAAACCGGCCAAGGATATCACCGAGGAGCGAGCGAAGCCCGTGAAGACTTCCGAGAGCAAAACCGCTGCGAAGAACCCGGCGAAAAAAGCGCCTGCGGAAAAAGCTGACACGGCGCCATCGCAACTCGGTCTGGCCAGCGGCAAAGTGCGCATCACCCACCCGGATCGGGTGATCGATGCTGTCAGCGGCACCACCAAGATGCAACTGGCCGAGTATTACGCCAGCGTTGCGCAGTGGATCCTGCCGCAGCTCAAGGATCGCCCGGTCGCCCTGGTGCGTGCGCCGGATGGCATTGCCGGCGAGCTGTTCTTTCAGAAGAACGCCGAGCGCCTGGCGATCCCCGGCATCACCACGCTGGACAAAGACGTCACCGGACAACCGGTGATGCTCATCAACAATGCCGAAGCGCTGATCGGCGCGGTGCAGATGAGCACAGTCGAACTGCACACCTGGAACGCGACCACCACTGACCTGGACAAGCCTGACCGCTTCGTCCTCGACCTTGACCCGGATCCGGCGTTGCCCTGGAAAAGCATGGTCGAAGCGACGGCCCTGACCTTGACGGTGCTCGATGAACTGGGGCTCAAGGCCTTTCTGAAAACCAGCGGCGGCAAGGGCATTCACCTGATGGTGCCGCTGACGCGCAAGCTGGGCTGGGATGAGGTGAAAGACTTCAGCCACGCGATTGTCAGTCACATGGCCAAGCTATTGCCGGACCGCTTTTCGGCGGTGTCGGGGCCGAAGAATCGCGTCGGAAGGATCTTCATCGATTACCTGCGCAACGGCCTCGGCGCCACCACCATTTGCGCCTACGCAGCGCGCACTCGCGAAGGTCTGCCAGTGTCGGTGCCGTTGTTTCGCGAAGAGGTTGCCGAGATCAAGGGCGGAAATCAGTGGAACATCCACAACGTCCACGAACGCTTGGCCGAAGTGGGCGACGAACCGTGGGCGGATCTGAAGAAAACCCGCCAGAGCATCACCGCCGAGATGCGCAAACGGGTCGGCATGAAGAAGTGATCAGGTGTCGCGCAACAGGTCGTTGGCGTTGAGCAGTTCGAAGGCGATTTCGGGGTTGTTATTCAGGCCACGACGAATCGCGGTGGGGATGGCCTTGCGCGTCTTGCGGCAGAGCCCCGGTAACTCGTCGATCTCTATTTCGATACCGAGCATGGTGCGCACTTCGTGAAAGCCGGGCGCGACCTCGACGCGGATACCCAACTGCTCGAACATGCGCTTTTGCAGATGCTTCAGATCATCGAGATTCTTCAGTTTTTCCAAGCGCGCGAGCAGGACTTTTTCTTCCTCGCGGGTCAGACGCAAGATGCGCAGATCCGCGCCGGGTTGCTCCAGCAACGGATCGCGCCCGCAGATGCAGGCGCCGGGCGGGCAGGGTGAACGCAAGGGTACGGAAGTCGTCATGGCCTCCATCATAGAGGCCGTCGGACAGTTTTGCCTATGCGCCTTCAGCGGCCATCCATCGGCTGCCTGATCCGTGAGCGCTACTGATTCAAACCTTCGTAATGCACCAGAATCGCATTGGCGAGGTCTTCATCGCTGGCGTTCAGGCCAGGGTTGTCCTGGCGAACCTGTTGCAGCACGGATTCAAGATAAACCCCACGAATGGCCCCGCCACTGGCGACAAATGCAGACAAGTCGTCACGGGCCGGAATCACCATTTTGTGATCCTTGAAGGTCGAGTACAGCGACGCGGAGACACCGGCCGAGGTAGCGACATCTCCGGCATCGACTTTGGCCAGAGCGGAGCCAACGGGCAGGCATAGGAGTAAAGAAGAAACGAGCACTAACTTGCGCATGACGGTGTTCCTCCACAAGCGCGAAGCAAAAAGGGAAGGACTACATAATGTGAGAGGGGCTTGGTGGGCGGGAGTTCCGTGGCAGGGCAAAGTCTGCGTTTTTGCAAAGCAAACGCAGGCAGCGCCATGGCGGGGCTGCCCGGTTTTTTCCACGGAGAAGCGTCAGATCACCCCGCACGCCATGCGATCACCGCCACCGCCCAGCGGTTTGGGCATGTCGGCGTGGTTGTCGCCACCGGCGTGGATCATCAGCGCGTGCCCCTTGATCTCGGAAATCTTTTTCAGGCGTGGCGCCAGTACGGGATAGTTGGCGATGCCGTCAGCTGTCACGTAAACCGCCGGCAAGTCGCCGAGATGGCCATCGGCGTAAGGGCCGAGGTGTTTGCCGGTTTTTTGCGGGTCGAAGTGGCCGCCGGCAGCCAGTGCTGCGCCTTTGACACCGTCTTTCATACCCGCCTCGCAACTGCCGTTTTCATGCACATGAAAGCCATGGATGCCGGCCGGCAGGGATTTCAGATCAGGGGTGTACAACAGGCCGTACGGCGTTTCACTGACAGTGACCGAGCCGATCGCCTGCGGCGCACCGTCGGCGCTGACCAGATTGATGGCGACTTTTTCCGTCGCTGCCTGCGCGGTGCCGATGGCGAAGGTGCCGAGCAAGCCTAACCACAGAGCGCGTTTCATAAGCGTTTCCTTGTGCATGAGGGTTTTTCAATGACGGACTCAATAGCCGGCCGGCATTAACCGGCGATGAAGGCCTCGGCCGCCTGCGTGCAAAGTGTGACTTGTCACGCAATCGGAAAGTTTTCTGGCATTCAGCCCTCACGCGGACACCTGCTGACACGCACTGGCCCGGCAGACCTGCGCAGATAGGCTTAACTGAAGGTCTGACAAGCGTTTACGGGCGTGACCAAGGAGGAAAACCCGGTGTCGATCAAACTGCGTTTAGTGTTGCTGATTGTTACTAGCCTGCTGACGGCGTTGCTGGTCAGTCTGGTCAGCTATGTCGGCAATCAGCGGATGGCCACGGCAGTCAGCGATAACGCGGTCAGCATGAGCGCGCTGCGCAACCACATGGAAGCCGACATGATGCACGACGCCCTGCGCGCCGATGTCTACTCGGCAATGCTGGTCGGGCTGGGCAAAAGCACCAGCACGGCAGTCGAAGCGCGAAACTCGATCGACGAGCATGCGGGGCATTTCCGTGAAGTGCTGGAGGAGAATCTCAAGCTGCCGATCAACCCGACGTTGCGCACGGCGTTGGAGCAGATCAAGCCGAGCCTCGACACCTACATCAATGCCGGTGAACGGATTGTCGGTCTGGCGCTGGACAATCCGCAGGCTGCGCAGCAGGAACTCGGCACGTTCAACAGCGCCTTCAGCCAGCTCGAAACACAGATGGCCGCGTTGAGCGAGTTGATTGAAAGCAATACCCGGCAAACCAGCGAAGCCACTGAAGCTGCCATCCGCAACGCCAACATCGCCCTCGCTGTCGTGTTGCTCGCCGGTTTGCTGCTGTTAATGGTGGAAGGGCGCTGGGTGATTCGCAGCATCACGGGGCCGTTGCAAACCGCCAGCCGCATCGCCGAGAGCATCGCCCACGGTAATCTGAGCGAGCCGATCAACGAGCCAACCGGCAAGGACGAAGCCAGCGCCCTGATTCGTACGCTGGCAACCATGCAGCGGGATTTGCGCAACATGATCGACGTGGTGCGCAGCAATGCCCATGGCGTCAGCGGCATGAGCGAGCAGCTCAGTCACGGTTGCCATCAGGTCGCCGACAGCAGCCAGCAGCAAAGTGTCGCCGCCAGCACCATGGCTGCCGCGGCCAGCCAGATGACCGCGAGCATCGAGGAAATCACCCGCCACGCCGAACGTGCCTTGAGCATGGCCAGCCAGGCCGAAAACCTTGCCAAGGAGGGCGGCGGGGTGATTCATCAAGTGGTCAGTGACATGGATGACATCGCCCGTTCGGCGCAACAGTCGGCACAGGTGATCCGCACGCTGGATCAGGAATCCGAAGGCATCTTCAACATCATTCAGGTGATCAAGAGCATTGCCGACCAGACCAACCTGCTGGCGCTCAATGCCGCGATCGAAGCCGCTCGCGCGGGAGAACAGGGTCGGGGCTTTGCCGTGGTGGCCGACGAAGTGCGCAGTCTGGCAGCGCGCACCAGTGCTTCTACCCAGGAAATCGCCGCGATGGTCGCGCGTATTCAAAGCAGCACGCGCGAGGCAGTCAGCAGCATGGAAGCGGGGGTTGCGCAGGTCGACAAAGGCATGGCGGTGACGGCGGATGTCGAGCGGGCGATCCGCGAAATCCTCGACGCCACGTTGAGCACGACGCAACTGGTCAACGACATCACCCGCACGATTGGCGAGCAGAGTCAGGCCAGTAACGAGATTGCCCACCAGGTGGAAATGATTGCCGGGATGTCCGAGGGCAACAGCCGGGTGATCGGGCAAACGGCGACTACCACCGATGAGCTGTCGAGCCTGGCAGGGCAGCTGGCGCAGTCGGTGGATCGGTTTCGGTTGTGACAGCAGGGCGGTTCTATGGTGTCGGGCCTGACGCCATCGCGGGCAAGCCCGCTCCCACAGTTTCTGCGGTGTAAATACAAACCTGGTAACACCATCAAACTTTGTGGGAGCGGGCTTGCCCGCGATGAGGCCAGACCCGTCACCCTGACGCTATTGATAAAACACACGGTCATGTTCAGCTGCTATCGGCCGATAAGCCCCTGAGCGGAAAAAGACTCTCAAGTCGGGAACAGACGCGCGGGTTTGCCCTGACGTGATATTCTGCGCGCCAACTTGGTTTGACCTAATTCAGTTTGCTTGCCTTCGGGCGGGCTGACGGAATCCCTGTCGCTCAAGTAGCTGAAGCCAATAATGATAAAAAGTCAGTTCAGAAGGGACATTAACTGAGGTCGATGCAGCACGTCGGCCTTGTGTGCCCACCCGTCAAAATTGAAGTGTGCCGGAATCTGCGACGCTAGCCTGAGCGTCATCAAAGCGGATCGCATACAGATAACAGCGGCGGGCGGAAGGCGTTTTATCATAGGTGCAACAGATGTTTAAAAAAGTGAACACAGCCCTGCTGGGTCTGGCTTTGGCGATGGGGATGACATCCGCCAATGCTGACGAAGCAAAGAAAGTCGACGTTCTGCTGATCGGCGGCGGCATCATGAGCACCACCCTGGGTGTGTGGATCAATGAGCTGGAGCCAAGCTGGTCGATGGAAATGGTCGAGCGCCTCGATGGCGTCGCCCTGGAAAGCTCCAACGGCTGGAACAACGCCGGTACCGGTCACTCGGCTCTGGCTGAGCTGAACTACACCCCGGAAGACGACAAAGGCAACGTGACGATCCCGAAAGCCGTCGAGATCAACGAAGCGTTCCAGGTGTCCCGTCAGTTCTGGGCCTGGCAGGTTCAGCAAGGCGTTCTGAAGAACCCTCGCTCGTTCATCAACACCACGCCGCACATGAGCTTCGTGTGGGGTGATGACAACATCAAGTTCCTGAAAAAGCGCTACGAAGCCCTGCAAGCGAGCCCGCTGTTCGCCGGCATGCAGTACTCCGAAGACCCGGCTGTGATCAAGAAGTGGGTTCCGCTGATGATGGAAGGGCGTGACCCGAACCAGAAAATCGCGGCCACCTGGAGCCCGCTGGGTACCGACATGAACTTCGGCGAAATCACCCGCCAGTTCGCTGCCCACCTGCAAACCAAGCCTAACTTCGATCTGAAACTGTCGAGCGAAGTCGAGGACATCACCAAGAATGCCGATGGCACTTGGCGTGTCAGCTACAAAAACCTGAAAGACGGCACTAAAACCGAAACCGACGCCAAGTTCGTGTTCATCGGCGCTGGCGGCGGTGCACTGCACCTGCTGCAGAAGTCGGGCATTCCTGAAGCCAAGGAATACGCTGGCTTCCCGGTAGGCGGCTCGTTCCTGGTGACCGATAACCCGACCATCGCTGAACAGCACTTGGCCAAGGCCTACGGTAAAGCATCGGTCGGCGCACCGCCGATGTCCGTTCCGCACCTGGACACCCGTGTTCTGGACGGCAAGCGCGTGATCCTGTTTGGCCCATTCGCGACCTTCAGCACCAAGTTCCTCAAGGAAGGTTCGTACCTGGACCTGCTGACCAGCACCACCACCCACAACATCTGGCCTATGACCAAGGTCGGCATCAAGGAGTACCCGCTGGTCGAGTACCTGGCTGGCCAACTGATGCTGTCGGATGAAGACCGCATGAACGCGCTGAAGGAATACTTCCCGAACGCCAAAGCCGAAGACTGGCGCCTGTGGCAAGCCGGCCAACGCGTGCAAATCATCAAGCGTGATGAAGCCGCTGGCGGCGTGCTGAAACTGGGCACCGAAATCGTTGCTGCACAAGACGGCTCCATCGCCGGCCTGCTGGGCGCATCGCCAGGCGCGTCGACCGCTGCTCCGATCATGCTGAGCGTGCTGCAGAAAGTCTTCAAAGACAAAGTGGCTAGCCCAGAGTGGCAAACCAAGCTGCATCAGATCGTGCCAAGCTACGGCACTCAGCTGAACAGCGATCCAGCCAAAGTGGCTGCAGAGTGGGCTTACACCGCCAAGATCCTCGAACTGCCGACGCCTCCAGTCATCGGTCAGGTAGCTGCTCCGGCCGCACCTGCTGCTGAAAAAGCTGAAGCACCGAAGGAAAACGCTGCACGTGACATGGCTCTTTAACTAGACCCCTGACACACAAAACCCACTGAACCGGCGACGGTCAGTGGGTTTTTTTATGCACTGTCCCCCTGTAGGAGCTGCCGAAGGCTGCGATCTTTTGATCTTGTTTTTAAGATCAAAAGATCGCAGCCTTCGGCAGCTCCTACAGGTCCATTCAGGGTTTGGCGGAGGCGAGGTACGCGCCGAGTCGACGGCCCATCTCTTCACCCAGCGCCTGCAATCCGCTCAGCGGTCGCACCATCACTTCAAACTCGACAATCTTGCCGTGCTCATCAAAACGAATCATGTCGATGCCTTTGAGCTCCTTCGCTCCCACCTTGGCGCTGAATTCCAGAACCACGTTCAAACCATCCGCTGTCGCCAGTTCACGGTGGTAGTGGAAGTCCTCAAACACCTCGAACACCGTATTGAGGATCATCGACACCACCGGTGCGCCGGGATAGGGCGTGTGTGCCATTGGCGAGCGAAACACGGCTTGCGCATCGAGCAGCTCGGGCAGGGCGCTCAAGTTGCCGGTGCGGATTATCTCGTGCCAGCGGTTCAGGGACTCTGCAACGTTGGCTTGCAGCTTCAGCTCAGTCATGTGCACTCCGGTTATTTTTGTTGTTGTTCAGACGATGGCGATGACTCTAGATCAACACGCCAACAAGGCAACCATGTTGCTATCCCCTGAATATCCCCCCATGCACACCTGTAGGAGCTGCCGCAGGCTGCGATCTTTTGACTTTCAATCTCGAAAGAAAAGATCAAAAAATCCCGGCCGCGACAGGATCAGATGTCATCTGATACGCTTTTTTCGTTTCAATCTGCCTCTGTAACCGGTTCAGTCACAGGCTCAGAATAGCTGCGCAGTCCGGTCACTCGCGACAGTTCTTCATCCCGAAGCGTCCGGTGCTCCGCAAGCTCAGCAATGGAGAGAGCAACATGAACAAGATGGCTTTTTTTCTCGGTGGATTTCTGACATTGACCATTCTGATCGGCATGCTGGCAACCATTTCTCCGGTCTGACCTCACAACGACGTCTGAGCGTGTGAAGTTCACGGATTGGGGCGCATTAATCATGTTTTAATGCCGCGCCCAAAAAACTGCAAATGGACTTCACACTCATGGCCGAACAACGTATTCGCGCGCTCGCACTCTGCGTCTTTCATGACAAAGGCCGGATCCTCGTCAATCAGTTTCACGACCCCGTCACACAGCAGACGATCTACCGGCCTGTCGGCGGTGGCATCGAATTCGGCGAAACCAGCGCCCAGGCAATTGCCCGAGAAGTCGAGGAGGAGTTGGGCTTTGCGATGACCGCGCTTCAACTGCTCGGGACGCTCGAAAGTCTGTTCGTCTACAACGGCACGCCCGGCCACGAGATCGTCCAGGTCTATGACGCTCACTTCGCCGATTCCAGCCTCTATGAGCGATCCCACCTTGAGGGGCATGAAAGTGACGGCGCTGCCTTCACCGTGCGCTGGCATGACAGCGCCAGCTTCAGCGAACAGACGCCGTTGGTGCCGGTGGGGCTGGAGGCGCTGCTGAAGAACGCCGGGTTGCTTGATTGAGTTCAGCGCAAGGTCGTGATGTGCGCCTTGCGCCTGATTGCAACGTGCATCGCCTCAATGATTGCGTGCGTACTCGATCAGGTCTTTCGGGTAGAACATGTGATCGATTTTGCTGTCATCGATGTTGTACAAAAAGGCAATGGCTGCCGCTTCGATCGCCCAGTAACCGACGAAGTTGCCGCACTCGCCCTGCAAGTGAGTGTCATGCCAGGGCGCGTGTTCGAAGGACGCGTACCAGCCCTGGCAAAACTCATCCAGGCGCGCCGAAGCTGCTTCAGCCGTCTCCACGTAAATCGCCTGAACAAGCGGCGTATAGGCGTCGTGATACCACTGATCGATGTCATGCCGCCCCGGCAGCACTTTTGTCAGCAGATCCTCATACAGCGTGTCATCGCCGGCATAACCAGCCTGGTCCAGCAGTTTGACGAAGCGTGCCAGCAAGTCGTGGCGGTGCAACAAAATGCACAGCCCCATGACTTGAACCGCTTCTTGATAATCGTTCGGCCAGTCATCGATCGCCAGCGGGGAAATATGTTCGAGTTCGTTATAGATCTCTAGCGCACGCTGCAGCACTTCATACTTTTCAATCACATCCTCAAGCAATGGCACCAGTAACTCGATGGCTTCTCCGGCCGTGTAAGTCGCCAGTAGCTTATCCAGGGCGAGGCCCTGCATGTGTCTCGCACGCAGGGAGGCTTCTTCTTCGTCGGAGTCGGACTCGAATCGGTTGGTCTTGCAAAACTCGATCACCTCATCGTGTTCTTTGAAGAAGTTTTCGTAGTGGCGCGCACTGAAATACGGCTGACGCTCGATTGGCATACAGGGATCCATACATTGGAAAAAAACGCGCAAAGGGTGCGGCATTCGGGTAGGCCGATCAAGCGCACGAACGTATTCTTTTGATCTTGAAAAAACAACATCAAAAGATCGCAGCCTGCGGCAGCTCCTACATTGGAAGGGAAATCAGGGGGCGCCGAACAGCATTGTCCAGTAAACCCCTTCATCGCTGCGCGCCTCACTGGCAAAACCGGCGCCGACCTGTGTGAACATCGGGTTCATCAGGTTGGCGCAATGCCCGGGACTGGCCAGCCATCCGGCCATCGCCTTGCCCGGTGAACTCTGCCCGGCGGCAATATTTTCGCCGACCTGTCGACCCCTATAACCCGCCGCTTTGGCACGATCCGCCGGCAGATCACCATCAGGATCGCGGTGGGCGAAATAGTTGCCATACGCCATGGCTTTGCTGTGGCCCTGAGCCACTGCGCCCAACGCCCCATTCCAGCTCAATGGTCGCGCCGCCGCGAAACGCTGGCGGCCGCACATTCTTGGGCGGGCGCGGGCGGCGTTGACCTCGGCGAGCAACGCTGTGCCGACACTGCGGTTGTCACCGACGCGGCTGTCGAGCACCGGGCGGGCCAGCACCACTTGCCATTCGCTGCGAGTACGACGGATGCCGATGTCGGCGTAGGTTGCATCCAGCAATGCACCGCAATAGTCGCTTTGCAGTCGGTCGAAGGCTTCTTCTGCGTCCTGCGCACCGACGATGCGGATACTGCGCACCGCAACCGCCGAATACCCCGCTGACTTCAGCGCCTCGCGCATGCCGCCGCTGTAGCGATAACCGTTGGGTAGCACCAGATTGGATTTCAGTGCCAGCGGCGCCAGCCGTTGCGCGGGGCGCCGATCACAGCGCTGTGGGTGCGCGCGGTAATCGTTGATGGCAGCCACCAGTTGCCGTTCTGCACCGGCGTGGGCCGTGGTGGTGACGAGGGGGGAAAGGATCAGCAGGCACAGCGAAACAAGGCGAGACGAGCGAACGGCGTGGCGCATGGGGTGGATGGCTCAGAAGAAAGACAGCGCTCAAATGGGTTGCGCCGCAGAAAGCGGCGCGAATAGGACTGGGGTTTCTGGACTTGGTTCATGGCGTAGCTTGGCTTTTGTGGCGGGATGACGCCATCGCGAGCAGGCTCACTCCTACATTGGAACGCGTTCCCCTGTAGGAGTGAGCCTGCTCGCGATGTGGTCGTAGGACCACACAATTTTTCAGGCGTCCAGACATCACCGATTCAACACATCCCCCATCCACCGCCAATACTCACGACGCTCGGAAATCGAGTTATGCCCCGAATCTGGCACGATTTTCTGCGTCGCCACGCCGTTGGGGAAGTTCTCCAGCAAGCGCTGCGTACTGTCCCGCGCTATCACCTCGTCATCACTCGCCGCCAGCAGCAACGTCGGCACGCGTAAATGCGCGGCGTACTTGCCCGACTCGTAGCGATCCTTGAGCAACCATTTCACCGGCACCCACGGATACTGTTTCACGGCGACTTCTTCGAGGTTGTTGTACGGCGTCACCAGAATCAGGTTTTGCACCGGCCGCTGACTGGCCAGACGCACGGCCACCCCCGAGCCCAGGCTGCGCCCGACCACGGCGATTTGCGGATGGCTGGCATACACCTGGTCAAACAGCGCCAGGGCATCCTCGGCAATCGCCTCTTCGGACGGCGAACCGCCGCTGCCACCGAAGCCACGGTAGTGCAGGAAATACAACGCGTAATCGGGAAATGCTGCGGCGAACTCCGGCACGTTGCGCGAGACGTCTTCGGCATTGCCGCCAAAATAGATCAGTGCCCGCGCGCCGACGCGCTCGTGCGTGGTCACCCAAACGTCCGCATCGGGCATTGCCAGTTTCAGGCGCGAGTCGGCCGAATTCACCGCACTGGGCTGCGGAAAATAGATCAACGAGCGCTGAAAAAAGAACAGCGCCGCACACAGCGCCAGGTACACGGCGACGATCAATACGACGAGTGACATCAGGGTTCGGGACATTCGGCTACTTTTAACGGGACAAGAAGGTTTGCTGTCGCAGTGTAGTTCAGGGTGTTCGCCGGGCAGCCTGCGCACACAACATGCAACAGATCCACGGAGCAGGGGAACCAGCATGAGCCACACTGAGGGTTACTCCCGTCGCCGATTGCTCACGCTGGCTGCCGGGGTTTCGGCAGTCTTCACTTTTGATCGGGCGTTGGCCGCAGCCACGCCTTCCGCGACTACCCGAGGCCAAACCATGCAGACCCGCGCCATCCCCTCCAGCTCAGAGTCATTGCCCCTGGTCGGTCTGGGCACGTATCGCGGTTTCGATGTGGCGCCGGGCGACCCGGTTTATCGGCAATTGCCCGCAGTGCTCGATGAGCTGTTCACCAAGGGCGGCACGGTGATCGACAGCTCGCCGATGTATGGCCGCGCCGAACAGACCACCGGTGAACTGCTGTCGATCCATGAACCGCGTTCGCCGGCGTTTCTGGCGACCAAGGTGTGGACACGCGGGCGCAAGGAGGGCATCGCACAAATGGAGCAGTCGTTCAGCCTGCTGCGCACCGAACGCATCGACCTGATGCAGATCCACAACCTGCTCGACTGGCAAACGCACCTGCCGACGTTGCGCGAGTGGAAAGCGCAGGGGCGCATCCGCTACATCGGCATCACTCATTACACGCCGTCGGCCTACGATGAAGTCGAAGCGGTGCTGAAGGCCGAACAGCTGGATTTTCTGCAAATCAACTACGCCCTTGATGACCGGGGCGTCGAGAAGCGGATTCTGCCGCTGTGCCGCGAGCGAGGGGTCGCGGTGATCTGCAATCGGCCGTTCGGCGGCGGTGGTTTACTGGGCCGGCTCAAGGGTAAACCGCTGCCAGCGTGGGTGTCGGACGTCCAAGTCAACAGCTGGCCGCAACTGGCGCTGAAGTTTCTGCTGGCGCATCCGGCGGTGACCTGTGTGATTCCGGGGACGAGCAATCCGCGTTATATGGCCGACAACGTCAGGGCCGGATTCGGGCCGATGCTCACGGATGCGCAGCGGCATCAGTTGATTGCTTTACTGGGCTAGTCAGCGGGGATATCCAGCTTGTGCCACGCGCGTGGGCCAACTCTTGCAACAAATTTTGCAGGAGCCGAGCTTGCTCGCGAAAACGGTGTATCAGTCAGCGAAAATATCGACTGATATGGCCTCTTCGCGAGCAAGCTCGGCTCCTACAGAAAGCAGGTTGGCGGTTGGGGTCAGGGACGATAGCGCAACGCTTCCAGCAACAACGCGAATGCCGGTGCTGCCTGGCGCCGGCTCGGGTAATACAGGTGGTAACCGGCGAAGGTCGGGCACCAATCCTCCAGCACTTGCACCAGGCGCCCGTCGGCCAGATAAGGTGCGACGATGTTTTCCGGAATGTAGCTCAGACCGAAGCCATCCAGCGCCGCATCAAGCAACGGGTAGACGCCGTTCAAGGTGATCTGCCCGGACACCCGCACTTTCAGGCTTTCGCCATCCTTCTCGAACTCCCAGCTGTAGAGCCCGCCATTGGTGGGCAGGCGCAGATTGTTGCAGGCGTGGTCGGTCAGGTCGCGTGGGGTTTGCGGGGCGCTGCGTTTGGCGAAATACGCGGGCGAGCCAACTACCGCCATGCGCATGTCCGGGCCGATACGTGTGGCGATCATGCCTTGCGCAACGTCTTCGCCCAAGCGCACGCCGGCGTCGAAACCCTGCCCGGCGATGTCGACGAAACCGTAATCGCAGCTGACTTCGACGGCGATGTCGGGGTATTGGGGCAGGAATTCCTTGAGCACCGGGCGCAGCAGCCAGTCCAGCGAATGGTCTGTGGCGTTGATGCGGATCTTGCCCGCCGGGGTTTCGCGCAGGTTGCTCAGGGCGGCCAGTTCCACTTCGATCTCTTCGAAACGCGGGCCGATGGTTTGCAGCAGGTGTTCGCCGGCCTCGGTGGGAGAGACGCTGCGGGTGGTGCGCGTCAACAGGCGCAGGCCAAGGCGTGCTTCGAGCGCCCGAATGGTGTGGCTCAGCGCCGATTGCGAGACGCCGAGTTTGGCCGCGGCTTTGGTGAAGCTACGTTCACGGGCCACGGCGAGGAAGGCGAGCAGGTCGGTGGCGTTTTCTCGGAGCATTGATGAGTGTCCTGCATAAGTTTTTTCGAATTCTAGTCGATTATCAAAAGAGTGCGGGTCGGTAAAGTAATTGCATTGATTCTGAGGAGGACATTGCCATGAACCCGATTGCTGCTTCTGCGTTGACCCTGTCCCTGCTGGCGGGTGAGGTACAGGCCAATGAAAATCCCCGGGTGAGCGTTACGCCCAATGGCTCGCAACCTTCGGCCCGTGGCCCGGCGGATTGGTTCACCGGCACTGTGCGCGTCGATGCGCCGTTCAAGGGCTCTGATGAAGCGCGGGTCAGTGGCGCGACGGTGACATTTGAGCCGGGTGCGCGCACCGCTTGGCACACGCATCCACTGGGACAGACATTGATCGTCACCGCCGGGGCGGGGTATGTGCAGGAATGGGGGCAGCCGGTGCGCGAGATTCGTCCAGGCGATACGGTGTGGATTGCGCCGGGCGCCAAGCATTGGCACGGTGCGGCAGCGACCACGGCCATGACCCACATCGCCATTGCTGAAGTGCTCGATGGCAAAGTGGTGGAATGGATGGAGCAGGTGAGCGCCGAGCAATACCCACAGATCGACTAATGGTCCATGTAGGAGCTGCCGCAGGCTGCGATCTTTTGACTTTTGATTTTTTAAAAGCAAGATCAAAAGATCGCAGCCTGCGGCAGCTCCTACAGAGTTAGATCATTTCGGGGAGTGAAGAGAGGATTTTATCGAGGGTGATCGGGTAATCCCGTACCCGCGCTCCAGTGGCGTTGTAGATGGCATTCGCCACCGCCGCGCTGACGCCGCAGATGCCCAGCTCACCGACCCCTTTGGCCTTCATCGGCGACGAGATCGGGTCGGTTTCATCGAGGAAAATCACCTCCTGATGGGGAATGTCGGCATGCACCGGCACCTCGTATCCGGCCAGGTCATGGTTGACGAAAAAGCCGAGCTTTTTGTCCACCGACAACTCTTCCATCAACGCCGCACCGACGCCCATGGTCATCGCACCGATCACCTGACTGCGCGCCGCTTTCGGGTTGAGAATTCGCCCGGCCGCGCACACCGCCAACATCCGCCGCACGCGCACCTCGCCGGTTGCTGCGTCCACCGCGACTTCGACGAAATGCGCGCCAAAAGTCGATTGCTGATACTGCTCGGCAAGGTCGGCGAACTCGATACTGTCCTCGGCCGTTATTGCGCCGTTTTGCGCCGCATTACGCAGCGGCACATGCTTGTCGCCTACTCGTACCTGACCGTCGACAAACTCCGCTTGATCTGCTGCCAAACCCAACTTGCCGGCTACTGCCTCGCGCAGTTTCATGCACGCGGCGTAGACGCCGGCGGTCGAGCAGTTGGCGCCGAATTGCCCACCGGAGCCGGACGAAACGGGGAAGCTCGAATCACCCAGATGCACGGTCACATCCTTCAACTCAACGCCCATCATTTCCGCTGCCGTCTGCGCGATGATCGTATAGCTGCCGGTGCCGATGTCGGTCATGTCGGTTTCCACCGTGACCCTGCCGTCGCGCTCCAGCCGTACTCGCGCGCCGGACTTGACCAACAGGTTGTTGCGAATCGCCGCTGCTACGCCCATGCCGATCAACCAGCGACCTTCGCGCCGGGTCCCGGGTTGTGCTTTACGTTGGTTCCAGCCGAACTTTTCAGCACCGACTTGCAGGCATTCGATCAACTGTCGCTGAGAAAATGGCCGGTCGGTTTTGACCGGGTCGACCTGCGTGTCGTTGAGGATGCGGAACTGAATCGGGTCGAGTTTGAGCTGCTCGGCCATTTCATCCATGGCAATTTCCAGCACCATTAACCCCGGGGTTTCGCCTGGCGCGCGCATGGAGTTGCCTTCTGGCAGATCCAGCGGTGAGAGACGCATACTGACCAGACGATTTTCAGCGGCGTAGAGCAATTGGCTAGGCTGCGCCGCAACTTCGACCTTGCCTTCTGCGAGGTTGCCCGACCAGCCTTCGTGGGCGATCGCGGTGAGTTTGCCGTCCGCCGTCGCGCCCATGCGAATGTGCTGAATGGTGGCGGGGCGGTGGGTGGTGTTGTTGGCCATCTGCGGGCGGGCGAGGGCGACTTTTACCGGTCTGCCAGCCATACGCGCACCGAGGGCCGCAAGGATTGAGTCGGCGCGGATGAACAGTTTGCCGCCGAATCCGCCACCAATGTACGGCGAGATCAGCCGAACTTTTTCCTTCGGCAGACCGAGGGTGGCAGCGATGTCGGCGACGCTCCAGGCGATCATCTGATTCGACGTCCACAGGGTCAGTTGATCGCCTTTCCACGCGGCCAATGTCGCGTGCGGCTCCATCATCGCGTGGGACTGATCCGGCGTGGTGTAGGTCTGGTCGAACTGCACCGGTGCGGCAGCAAAAGCCTTGGCGAAATCGCCGTGTTTGACATCAGGCAACTCGTCTTTCGGCTCGACGCCTTGGTCGCGCACGCTGGCCAGGTCGAACTTGCCTTCGGCGGTAACGTAATCGACCTTGACCATTTGCGCAGCGGCGCGGGCCTGTTCGAAGGTCTCTGCGACCACCAGCGCTACGGCCTGGTGATAGTGCTGAATCTCGGGCCCGGCCAGCAATGGCGCGGCGTTGTATTTACCCTTGCCGAGTTTGCCGGCGTTGGCGGCGGTGACAATGGCCAGGACGCCGGGCGCAGCTTTGGCGTCCTCCAGATCAATGTTGTTGATCCGCCCCTTGGCGATGGCCGAGCCGACCATGAAGCCGTAAGCCTGATTGGCCACGGCCTCATGCTGCTCATAGGCATAAGGCGCCTGGCCGCTGGTTTTCAACGGGCCTTCGACGCGGTCGGTGGCTTTGCCGACGACCTTCAACTGGTCAATCGGGTTGGTGGTGGCGGGCGTGTCGAATTTCATGCTTCGTCCCTCGCTTGGGCCAACACCGAGCCGAGCGTGCGCTCCACCAAGGTCAGTTTGAATTGGTTGTCATGGGTTGGCGTCGCACCGTCGAGGAGACGTTGGCTGACGGCTTTTGCGCCTTTGGGCAACAGCGCTTCGGCGGCCTCGACGCGCCATGGTTTCGGTGCAATACCGCCGACAGCGATGCGGCCACTGCCGTCCTTTTGCAGGATCAGGCCGACCGAAACCAAGGCGAACGCGTATGACGAGCGATCGCGTACCTTGTGATAAATGTGTGTGCCGCCGACGGGCGCCGGCAGTGTTACGGCGGTGATCAATTCGCCGGGCGTGAGGCTGGTTTCGATGTTCGGCGTGTTGCCCGGCAACAAATGAAAATCGGCCATGGCGATGCTGCGTGTGCTGCCGTCGGGTTTGACCGTTTCAATCTGTGCATCCAGCGCGCGCATGGCGATGGCCATGTCGCTGGGGTGCGTGGCGATACAGGCGTCGCTGACACCGATGATCCCCAGTTGCCGACTGACTCCGCCAATCGCCGCGCAACCGCTGCCGGGTTGGCGCTTGTTGCAGGCCTGATTGGTGTCGTAGAAGTAAGGGCAGCGCGTGCGTTGCAGCAGGTTGCCGGCAGTGGTCGCCATGTTGCGCAGCTGTCCGGAAGCACCGGCAAGCAATGCACGGGAAAGCAAACCGTAGTCCTTGCGCACGCGTTGGTCGGCGGCCAGATCGGTGTTGCGCACCAGCGCGCCGATGCGCAAACCGCCCTCTGGCGTGGCCTCGATTTGATCAAGGCCCAAGTGATTGACGTCGATCAGGTGCAGCGGGGTTTCGATGTCGAGCTTCATCAAATCGAGCAGATTGGTGCCGCCGGCAATGAAACGCGCACCTTCGGCTTGAGCGGCTTGCGCTGCGGCGGCCGGGGAATCGGCGCGGCTGTAACTGAACGGTCTCATGCTGGCACCTCCGCGACTTCGCTGATGGCTTCGATGATGTTCGAGTAGGCGCCGCAACGGCAGATGTTGCCGCTCATGCGCTCTTGAAATTCCCGGGCGATCAACTGTGGCGCCTCGGTGAGGCTTTCACTGACGTGGCTTGGAATGCCGTCACGGATTTCCTTGATGACAGCCACTGCCGAGCAGATTTGCCCGGGCGTGCAATATCCACACTGATAGCCGTCGTGCTTGATGAACGCGGCTTGCATCGGATGCAACTTGTCGGGCATGCCGAGGCCTTCGATGGTGGTGACTTCGCTGCCGTCGTGCATCACTGCGAGGGTCAAACACGAGTTGATCCGCCGGCCATCGGCAATCACCGTGCAGGCGCCGCATTGGCCGTGGTCGCAGCCTTTTTTGGTGCCGGTCAGTTGCAGGTGTTCGCGCAGGGCATCGAGCAGGGTGGTGCGGGTGTCGACATCAAGCGCGCGCGGCTTGCCGTTGACGTTGATCGTCACTTTGCTCATGGCCGGTTGCTCCAGGTTGGCCGCGTAGGCCTTAAGGCTGATAAATGGCGGCATCGCGAATGCCGTGGCGGTCACGGCGCCGAGGATCAGAAATCCGCGTCGGGAAATCGTCATGGTTCGATTCCTTTTCTCTCTCAATCAGGGCAGCAGGGTCGTCGATGGCCCAAGCGGGCAGCCAGCGTGATCGCCGGTCTCGTTAAGGAGTGACTGCTGGAGAGAGGAAAAGGTTTTTGCGGATTTTCGCTATAGAGTTATGCGCAGGGCTCATCAATCGCAGCTGCGACACGCATTACATGTAGGAGTGAGCCTGCTCGCGATAGCGCCCTGTCAGCCAACCTAAGTGTTGAATGACATGGCCCCATCGCTGGCAAGCCAGCTCCCACAGAGTTGCATGTTGTGAGTGAGATTGTGTTTACAGCACAAATCTCTGTGGGAGCTGGCTTGCCAGCGATGGGGCCAGATCACCCAACCTTAATGCCCGCCAACCACCATGGAGGTGAACGGCGCCACATAGGCCTGCAATGTCACCAATCCACCGACCAGTATCGCCAGCACGATCGAGTGGAAGAACACGTAGCGCAGAATCTCACCCTCATGCCCATACCAGCGGGTTGCGGTGGAAGCGACCACGATCGACTGCGCATCGACCATTTTGCCCATCACTCCACCCGAACTGTTTGCCGCCGCCATCAGCACCGGACTGATGCCGAGTTGCTCTGCCGTCACTCGCTGTAAACCGCCAAACAGCACGTTCGAGGCCGTATCGGAGCCGGTGAGCGCCACCCCGAGCCAACCGAGCAACGTGCCAAACATCGGGTAGAAAATCCCCGTCGCCGCAAACGCCAGCCCCATGGTTGCGTCAAGCCCCGAGTAGCGCGTAAGAAACCCCAGCGCCAGCATCGCCGCAATGGTGATCAGCGAAAAACGCACCACCCACAGCGTGCGCAGGTACTGCTTGATCAGTTGCGGAATCGAGTAGCCCATCAGCAACCCGCCGACGATTGCTGCCAGCAATATCCCGCTGCCAGTCGCCGTGAACCAGGTGAATTTGTACACGGCTTCTTCAGCCTTCGGCGCGGCCACCACCGGCGGGACTTTTTCGATCTGCAGGTGCAAAGAAGTGAAGATCACGGCCGGGGCGAAAATCGGGTTGGCTTCGTTGACCGGTTTGCCTTGCGGATCGAGCTTGGCCGAATGGGTGACTGGATCCATCGCCGGACGCACATCGAAGATGTTTTTGAAACCCTGCGTGCCCCAGGCAAATACGAACACGGTGAGGATGATCCACGGCATCCACGCACGCATGATAGCCGGGCGCGCCTGATCGCTGAATGCGGCGCTGGCGGTGACTTTCTCTTCATCGACTTTCGAGTTGTCGACCCGCCCGGAAAGCGCCGCCGAGGTGTGGATGGTCGCCGGTTTCCATACCTTCAAAAACAGCGTTAGGCAGGCCATGGAAATCAGTGCGGCGATCACGTCTACCAGCATCGGCCCGTGGTAATTCGACACGAGAAACTGCGGCACGGCGAAACTGACGCCGGCCACCAGAATCGCCGGCCAGATTTCCAGCATTTTGCGCCAACCGGCAAAAGCCCAGATCAGCCAGAACGGCACCAGCACCGAGAAGAACGGCAACTGCCGACCGACCATCATCGACAACTCCATTTCATCCAGCCCGGTAACTTTTGCCAGGGTAATAATCGGCGTGCCAAGTGCGCCAAACGCGACCGGAGCGGTGTTGGCGATCAGCGCCAGGCCAGAGGCTGCCAATGGCGAAAAGCCGAGCCCGATCAGAATCGCCCCGGTGACCGCCACTGGAGTGCCGAATCCTGCCGCGCCTTCAAAAAACGCGCCGAAGCAGAAGGCGATCAGCAGCAACTGCAAACGACGGTCATCGGTGATTCGGGCGAGGGAATCCTGTAGCACTTTGAACGAGCCGTTCTCGGTGGTCAGGCGATGCAGAAAGATGATGTTGAGGACGATCCAGCCAATCGGCAACAAGCCATTTGCCGCGCCGAACAACGCCGCCGAACCGGCCATGCTCGCCGGCATGCCGAAGGCGAAGATTGAAATCAACAGCGCCGATGCCAACGCCAGCAGCGCTGCGAGGTGTGCCTTGACGTGGAAAAACGCCAGCGCCGCGAGCATCACCACCACCGGCACGGCGGCCATCAGTGTGGAGATCAACGGATTGCCGAACGGATCGTAGATTTGCTGCCAGACCATGGTCCACCTCTGCTTGTTGTTATTGAGGGCGCAGATCCATTGCGTGGGGCTAGGTTGCAAGGAGTATAGGTGGCATTTCGCCGCCGTCCGCACAGGGCCGGCGGGGCGACAAACGGTCGCTAGTGGCCAGTGAATCAACCTCGATTTGCCCGGTCGTATCTGCGGCTGCGCGCACCGCGTCCTGAAGGCGTGGGCAGCGTGGCCGATTCCGTCGTCAAGACCTTGGTTTTAGGGAAGTGTTGAATGAAGCGCGCTACAACGATGCTGCTGACCGTGACCGCCGCCGTTTTGCTCGGTGGCTGTGTGGCGGATTTTGATGATGACCACCGCCATGGCCGGCACTACGACCGCGACCATGGCCGTAATTACGACCATGACCGCCGTTGGGATGACCGTGACGATCGCCGCGACGGACGTCGCTACTACCGTGATCGGGATGATGATTGATTGAACAGAAAAGGGCGTCCCGCAATGGGACGCCCTTTGTTGTTAAAAATGAGCGCTCGCCTGGACGCTGGATCGCGCAGGCACAGAGGCCTCGATGTCCAGCAAATGGGTGGCGAGAATGTCGCTCAGAAAGCGGAACTGATCGTTGATGCCCACCACTTCATTGCTGAAATGATTGGTAGCGGCGGGCATCAGCAAATCTTCGAAATCTTCGTTGAACAGCAGCGCCTGCGCTTTGTGCGACACCGCGTGCTGATCGTAGTAGTTGCTGCCAAACACCGGGAAACTCACGGAGAGGGTGACGTGGGTATGAATCATGCTGTGTGCTCCTCGTTGTGTCTCGGATGGGGTAATCGTGCCTATCGTTGGCGGCGGGCGGAAGGCAATCGTGGCGATGGTGAATATCGACGGCAGTGATGGTTCGGGTTTTTGTGTGAATTTGCGGGCCCCATCGCTGGCAAGCCAGCTCCCACAGGGAGCCATGTTGTGGCTAAGGTTATGTTTCCAACATAAGTCTTTGTGGGAGCTGGCTTGCCAGCGATGAGGCCGGTACATCCACCATCAGGCCCGGCTGATCCACCTATAATCAAAACTGCCTCTTCCTCATTCAAAGGATGCCCTCACCGTGAACCTGCGTGCGCTGGTCGTCGCCGCACTGTTCCTCCTGGCCGGCTGCGCCACGTCGGCGCGGGCCCCGGTGTCAGCGCCGCAGGCCGTGGTGGTTTCGCCTGCGACCTGGCAGCAGATCGACCGCGAAATCGTCAGCGCTTCGCAACAGGCCACCGAGCAGGTCAAGCTGTTCGCCCGTGGCTCGATGGAACATTGGCGTACTCGCGTCTATGAGCAAACTGAAGAAAATTTCATCCCGTGGTTCAGCAGCTACTGGACGCAGGAATGGCTGTCGATGAAGGTCAGTTGGTACACGATCAGCGCTGGCGGAGAGCAGGATGCTTCGGCCAAGCGTCTGGCGACGTATCTGCTTGAGCAATATCAGGAAAAAGTGCTGGCGCCGGTGGCGGTGGAGATTGATCCAGATGCGATTCTGGGTCAGGCCACGGCGTTCTATGCGCAGTTGATGGCGCAGCAAATGCCGCTCATCGCCCAACGTCATGGCGTGCCGGTTGCGCAGCTCAATGGCCGTCTGCAAAAGATTCCGGCGATTGCCCTCGGCCCGCCCCCGGCGCGCGATGCTTCGCTGTTTCAGGTCATCAGCACCGAACCGCTGAACACCTTGCCGGCCTATGCCGCGCTGATTGACAAGATCCACACCGATGGCGGCGCCAAGGGCATTGCCTCGACCGACGCCGGCATGGCGCCGGTGGCCAAGCGGGCCAGCCAGCGCATTGAAGCGGAAATGGCGCCTCGCGGTGCGGCGAGTGCCGTCGCCGCTGCCGCGGGCAAGCTCGCCGGGGCAATGATCTCGGTGGGCGTGGTGGGCATCCGCGCGATCATTCAGGCCAACGATCGCCCTGACAGCGAGGCGCTGATCCGCAGCAGCCTGGGCAACACCTTCGACAAGGCCTGGTTGAAACTGGTGCAGAACCCGACCACTGGTGTCATGGCGGGTACGCTGCACATGGCCGGGCAGGTCGAGCGCAATCTCGGGGCTAGTGACGCGCCGTCGGTCGGGTTGGGTGCCAATCGTGTCGAATGGCAGCCACCGCAATCGACCAATCAGCAGATCGAACCCAACGTGCAAGGAGAATGATCATGGCTTACATCGATATTTTTGTAGCACCCGTGCCGACCGCCAATCGTGAGCAGTACAAGCAGCACTGCATCATTGCCGCCAAGCTGTTCAAGGAATACGGCGCCCTGAGCGTGGTCGAGTGTTGGGGAGATGACGTGCCGGACGGCAAGCTCACCTCGTTCCCGATGGCAGTGCAGCTCAAGGACGGCGAGACCGTAGCGTCCGGCTGGCTGATCTGGCCCGACAAAGCCACCCGCGATGCCGGCATGGCAAAAATGATGGAAGACCCGCGCATGCAACCGGACGTCAACCCGATGCCCTTCGACGGCCAGCGGATGATCTACGGCGGCTTCCAGGACCTCCTCGAACCCTGAACCACGCACACACCCCTGTAGGAGCTGCGGCACGCTGCGATCTTTTGATCTTTTTTTACAATCAACATCAAAAGATCGCAGCGTGCCGCAGCTCCTACAGGGAATGTTGTCACTCGGGTGAGGGGGTGATGCGGCAGCTTTTGCGCTCGCGAATCTGTTCGTCCGTGGGGCGTTCGCGGACGAATTCGAAGCGCGGTTCACCCTCGCTGTAATGCACCAGCCAGCCCCATTCCAATTCCTGTTCGTCCTGCCCGGGCTGCGGCGGGCGGGCCCACCATGGCTCTTTGCTGAGGATCTCGCGCATGGCGGCCTCCGGTTGATGGCAATCCTTGAACTATAGCTTCCCGTGACGAGTCGTCAGTTCAGGCTGTGTAGAATCCGGCGGATCAGAATAAACAGGGGAGCAGGGCCATGACCGATGAAGCGAAGCGACTGTTTTTCGCCCTCGATTGTCCGCCGGTGCAGCGCAAGGCGATTGCTCAGTGGCGCGGGGAGTTGGGTTTGCGCACCGGTAAGCCGGTGCCGGCGGATAACTTTCATCTGACATTGCTGTTCCTCGGTGCTGTGCCGTTGGCGCAGATCAACGAGGTTTGCGAGGCGGCTGGCAACGTGCGAAAACCGGGTGAGCCGTTGCGGATTGCGCTGGATCGTTTGCAGGTCTGGCATCGCGCCGGCGTTTTGTCGCTGGCGCCGGAGCAGGCGCCACAAGCGTTGCTGCGGCTGGTCTACGCGCTGGAGCAGGCGATGTTGCCGTTCGGCCTTGAAGAGACTGCCCGCGAGTTTCGTCCGCACCTGACCTTGGCCCGCGACTACCGCGCACCGGAGCCGGAATCCGCCACGCCCCCGGAGTTTTTCCTGCGCGCTGAACGTTTTGCCTTGTTTGAATCGCACAAGGGCCGCTATCGGATTCTGCAGGAGTGGTCGCTGATTTGAAGGCACAAAAAAAGGCGCCCGAGGGCGCCTGAATTCACCTGAGCCGAGGGAGCCAGGTGAGGCCGTTCATAGCAGGGTGCAGCGGTGGTAAGGCGCTGCGCGAACGGGAAATTTTTACACTGATCGTTCCCACGCTCTGCGTGGGAATGCCGCTTGTGACGCTCCGCGTTACGCTTTGGGACGCAGAGCGTCCCGGGCTGCGTTCCCACGCGGAGCGTGGGAACGATCATCGTGCGTATCAGTTACTTACCGAGTTTCACCCGGGTCCAGCCGCGCGTCATGATGCGCTGCGTGGCAATCGGTTGATCCGGCACGGCGTACAACGTCGCCATCACCGCGTCTGTCGGGTACGAACCCGGGTCGTTGCGGATCGCTTCGTCCACCAATGGCGTGGCCGCCGCGTTGGCGTTGCTGTAGCCGTTGCTGTTGGTGATCTCGGCGATGATGTCCGGGCGCATCAGGAAGTCCATGAACAGGTAGGCGTTGTCGACGTTGGCGGCATCGCGCGGGATCGCGACCATGTCGTAGAAGCTGCCGGCGCCTTCCTTGGGAATGCTGTAATCGATCACCACGTTGTTGCCCGACTCCACCGCGCGAGCCTTGGCCTGCAGCACATCACCGGAGTAACCGACCGCCACGCAGATGTTGCCGTTGGCCAGATCGGAGATGTATTTCGAGGAATGGAAGTACGCCACGTTCGGGCGAATCTTCATGAACAGTGCCTCGGCTTCCTTGATGTGCGCGGTGTCCTTGTCGTTCACCGGATAGCCCAGATAGTGCAGGGCGGCCGGGATCATTTCGGTCGGCGAGTCGAGGAAACTGATGCCACAGGCTTTGAGTTTTTCAGCGTTTTCCGGCTTGAACAGCAAGTCCCAGGAATTGGTCGGGGCGTTGGCGCCGAGCACTTCCTTGACCTTGGCCGGGTTGAAACCGATGCCGATCGAGCCCCACATGTACGGGAACGCGTGGGCGTTGTCCGGATCACTGGCGGCAGCGTTTTTCAGCAGCACCGGGTTGAGATTCTTCCAGTTCGGCAGCTTCGATTTGTCCAGCGTCTGATAGACGCCGGCCTTGATCTGCTTGGCCAGGAAACTGTTCGACGGCACGACCAGGTCGTAACCGGATTTGCCCGCCAGCAAGCGCGCCTCAAGGGTTTCGTTGCTGTCGAAGACGTCGTAGGTCACGCGGATGCCGGTCTCGTCTTCGAACTTCTTGACGGTGTCCGGCGCGATGTAATCGGACCAGTTGTAAACACGCAGCACCTTGTCGTTGGCCTGGGCGCCCATGACCATCGCGCCCATTAAGGACAGTGTCAGCAGAGTCCTGCCAAACATATTCATCGGTACAACTCCATTCTTCTTATTCAAAAAACACAAAGCCAGAACTCGGTTAACAGCGCCTGCTTATGTAGGAGCTGTCGAGTGAAACGAGGCTGCGATCTTTTGATCTTTCACATCAAGGTCAAAAGATCGCAGCGTGCCGCAGCTCCTACAGGGTTATGCGGTGGCGGCTTGTTGCGGCTGTTGCCACGACTCGTTCGCCGTCTGATCCATCGCTTCCTGAATTGCCCGCTTGCGGTTGGCCTCTGCCTTGCGGCCGAAGTACCAGACCAGGAAGGTCACCAAGGAAACCGCCAGCAGAATCAGGCTCGCCACCGCGTTGATCTCAGGCTTCACGCCCAGACGCACCGCCGAGAACACTTCCATCGGCAACGTGGTCGAACCCGGCCCGGAAACGAAGCTGGCCAACACCAGGTCATCCAGCGACAAGGCGAACGACATCATCCCGCCCGCTGCCAGCGACGGCGCGATCATTGGAATGGTGATCAGGAAAAACACCTTGAACGGCTTCGCTCCGAGATCCATCGCCGCTTCTTCGATCGACAGATCCAGTTCACGCAGGCGGGCGGAGACTACCACCGCCACATAGGCGGCACAAAAAGTGGTGTGGGCGATCCAGATCGTGACGATGCCACGCTCCTGCGGCCAGCCGATCAACTGCGCCATCGCCACAAACAGCAGCAACAGCGACAGACCGGTGATCACCTCCGGCATCACCAACGGCGCGGTCACCAGACCACCAAACAGCGTGCGACCCTTGAAGCGCGTCACACGAGTCAGCACGAAGGCGGCGAGGGTGCCCAATGCAACAGCGGCAATCGCGGTGTAGCAGGCGATTTCCAGCGAGCGCACCACCGAGCCCATCAGTTGCGTGTTGTCGAGCAAACCGACGTACCACTTCACCGACCAGCCACCCCACACCGTCACCAGTTTGGATGCGTTGAACGAGTAGATCACCAGAATCAGCATCGGCAGATAAATGAACATCAGGCCGAAGATCAGCATGAACTTGGAAAAACCGAAGCGTTTCATCCCCGTGCCTCCATCTCTTTGGCCTGGCTGCGGTTGAACAGCAGAATCGGCACAATCAGGATCAACAGCATCACCACCGCCAGCGCAGACGCCACCGGCCAGTCGCGGTTATTGAAGAACTCTTGCCACAGCACGCGACCGATCATCAGCGTCTCCGGGCCACCCAACAGTTCAGGGATCACGAACTCACCGACCACCGGAATGAACACCAGCATGCAGCCGGCAATAATCCCGTTCTTGGCCAGCGGCACGGTGATTTTCCAGAAGTTGTTGAAGTTGCTCGAACCCAGATCCTGCGCGGCTTCCAGCAGGCTGCCGTCGTGCTTGACGAGGTTGGCGTACAGCGGCAACACCATGAACGGCAGGTAGGCGTAAACCACACCGATATAGACGGCGGTGTTGGTGTTGAGGATCTCGATCGGCTGATCGGTGAGACCCGTCCACATCAGAAACGCGTTGAGCAGACCGTTGTTGCTGAGGATGCCCATCCACGCGTAAACGCGGATCAGGATTGCGGTCCAGGTCGGCATCATGATCAACAGCAGCAGGACGTTTTGCGTTTCCTTGCCGGTTTTGGTGATCGCATAGGCCATCGGGAAACCGATCAGCAGGCACATCATTGTGCTCAGCGCCGCGACTTTCAGCGAACCGAGGTAGGCCGACAGGTACAGCTCGTCTTCGCCGAGCATGGTGTAGTTGCCGATGTTCAGCAGCAGCTGGAATTTCTGTTCGGCGTAGGTGTAGATCTCCGAGTACGGCGGGATCGACAGCGCGGCTTCCGAGAAGCTGATCTTCATCACCAGGAAAAACGGCAGCATGAAGAACAGGAACAGCCAAATGAACGGAATACCGATCACCAGTTTTCGTCCGCTGGGCACCAGGCGCAGGAATTGCTGATTGAAGGTTCTCATGAGCGCAGTACCACGCCGCTGTCGTCTTCCCACCACACGTAGACTTTGTCGTCCCAGGTCGGACGCGCGCCACGGCGTTCGGCGTTGGCCATGAACGACTGGACGATTTTGCCGCCGGGCAATTCGACGTAGAACACCGAGTGACCGCCGAGGTAGGCGATGTCATGCACTTTGCCTTCGGACCAGTTGTAGCGGAACTCGGGTTGGGTGGTGCTGACGAGCATTTTTTCCGGACGGATCGCGTAGGTGATCGACTTGTCCTGCACCGAGGTGCTGACGCCGTGACCGACGTAGATCTTCTGCTGCAAGTCCGGGCTGTGGATGATTGCGTGACCTTCAAGGTCTTCCACCACGGTGCCGTCGAAGGCGTTCACGTTGCCGATGAATTCGCAGACCATGCGGCTGACCGGTGCTTCATAAATGTCGATCGGGCTGCCGATCTGGGCGATCCAGCCGAGGTGCATGATCGCGATGCGCTCGGCCATGGTCATGGCCTCTTCCTGGTCGTGAGTCACCATCACGCAGGTCACGCCAACACGTTCGATGATCTGCACCAGTTCCAGTTGCATCTGCGAACGCAGCTTTTTATCCAGCGCACCCATCGGTTCGTCGAGCAACAACAGCTTCGGACGTTTGGCCAGGGAGCGGGCGAGGGCGACGCGTTGACGCTGACCGCCGGACAACTGATGCGGTTTGCGTTTGGCGTATTGGGTCATGTGCACCAGGCGCAGCATTTCATCGACGCGGGCATCGATTTCACTGGCTGGCAAACGGTCCTGCTTCAGGCCGAAGGCGATGTTCTGCGCGACGGTCATGTGTGGGAACAGCGCATAAGACTGGAACATCATGTTGATCGGCCGCTCGTAGGGCGGCATGTCGGTGATGTCCACGCCGTCGAGCAGAATCCGCCCTTCAGTCGGCCGTTCGAAACCGGCGAGCATGCGCAGCAGGGTCGATTTGCCCGAACCGGAGCCGCCGAGCAGGGCGAAGATTTCGCCCTGATGGATCTCCAGGGACACATCGTCCACGGCGGTGGTTTCGTCGAACTTCTTGGTGACACGATCGACTTTCACCAGCACCTTTTTCGGTTGCTGATGACCTTCAAGTGCCTTCCTGTAAGTGCTGGAGGCGTTTGCCATGTGAAACTCCCAACAGGTTTCAGTCGCGCGGCCAATGTGGCCGGGCTTAAGTGGATTGCAAGCCAGGAACAACCATTCCCCTCACACATGGCCCTGTAGGAGCTGCCGAAGGCTGCGATCCTTTGATCTTGTTTTTTACAATCAACATCAAAAGATCGCAGCCTTCGGCAGCTCCTACAGGGGCCACGTTTTCAGCGGGTTGCCCTGGCTTGGTCGGCGCCGCCGTCCTGGCTGCCTGGGTCGTACTTGTTGTTATTACGGGTGTTGCTGTTCACGAATGACGGATGCGCGCAGGCACACCCGATATTCATGGGGGCAGTAAATCGTTACTAATTCCTGGGTTGGATCAGCGCTGGTTGCGCCGCGCCGCCCGTTGCCGGCAAGCCTCGCCGAATGCCTGGAAAATCTTCAGGTAGTTCGGGTTGTCGAGCACTTGCCATTCCGGGTGCCATTGCACGCCGAGGGCGAAGGTCGGGCTGTGCTCGACCGAGACCGCCTCGATCAAACCGTCCGGCGCCAGCGCTTCGGCACGCAGGCCGGGCGCGAGGCGATCGATGCCCTGGCTGTGAATCGAGTTGACCTGAAACTCGCCCGGCAGCTCCAGTGCTTCGAACACACCGCCACCAAGCACGGTCACCGCATGGGCCGGTGCGTATTGCACGGCCACGTCCGGGCTGTCGGCTTCGCGGTGATCGAGCATGCCCGGCAGCTCGTGCACCTTCTGATGCAGGCTGCCGCCGAACGCCACGTTCATTTCCTGGAAGCCACGGCAAATGCCGAGCACCGGAATGCCCGCCGCGATGGCTGCACGTAATAAAGGAAGGGTGGTGGCATCCCGCGCCGGATCGTGATCCGTGCCGGGGGCGCTGGCCGGGCCTTGATAGTGGAAGGGTTCCACGTTGGAGGGCGAGCCGGTCAGCAGCAGACCGTCGAGTTGACCGAGCAGGTCTTCGATTTCTGTCAGGTTGCCAAGGGAAGGAATGACCACTGGCAACCCTTCAGCGCCAACGCTGACAGCACGTAAGTACTTGTCGCCGCTGATGTGATAGGGATGCAGGCCAATCTGTTTGACGCACGCAGTAACGCCGATCAATGGCTTGAATGCCATTTTTATTCACCTCGAAGTTTGACACTTGAACGAGCTTTTCCGGAGCTTAGCCTCGTTGATTTTAATTAACAACTGCCATGTAAAAAATTCTAAACGCCGTTCATCATATCTTCATGATTCTCGGGGCTCCGGCACCTGTATTGGCACTCAAGTGTTAAAAAAAGCCCGAAAAATAAACCCTGAGCGGTCATCTGTTCGCTATTGACTTCACTTTGCCGTTCGGGTTGACTGGCTCGGCGAAACAGCAGTGAACATAATAATTAACAGCTAAATAGGTGCATCATGTCGGTCCCTCTGCGTACCGTTCAACTCAACGAAGCAAACGCATTCCTTAAGAAATATCCTGAGGTTTTGTACGTCGACCTTCTGATTGCGGATATGAACGGTGTGGTGCGCGGCAAGCGCATCGAACGCACCAGTCTTCATAAGGTTTATGAGAAAGGCATCAACCTGCCGGCCTCGCTTTTCGCCCTCGACATCAACGGCTCCACGGTGGAAAGCACCGGTCTGGGTCTGGACATCGGCGACGCTGACCGCATCTGCTACCCGATCCCCGGCACCCTGAGCATCGAGCCGTGGCAGAAACGCCCAACCGCACAACTCCTGATGACCATGCACGAGATCGAAGGCCAGCCGTTCTTCGCTGACCCGCGTGAAGTGCTGGCGAACGTCGTGCGCAAATTCGACGATCTCGGTCTGACTATTTGCGCGGCATTCGAACTCGAGTTCTATCTGATCGACCAGGACAACGTGAACGGCCGTCCGCAGTCGCCACGTTCGCCAGTGTCCGGCAAGCGTCCGGTGTCGACTCAGGTGTACCTGATCGACGATCTCGACGAATACGTCGATTGCCTGCAAGACATCCTCGAAGGCGCGAAAGAGCAGGGCATCCCGGCTGACGCGATCGTCAAGGAAAGCGCCCCGGCGCAATTCGAAGTCAACCTGCATCACGTCTCCGACCCGATCAAGGCGTGCGACTACGCCGTCCTGCTCAAGCGTCTGGTGAAGAACATCGCCTACGACCACGAGATGGACACCACCTTCATGGCCAAGCCGTATCCGGGCCAGGCGGGCAACGGTCTGCACGTACACATTTCGATCCTGGACAAAGAAGGCAACAACATCTTCGCCAGCGAGGATCCCGAGCAGAACGCCGCGCTGCGTCACGCGATCGGCGGTGTGCTGGAGACCCTGCCTGCGCAAATGGCGTTTTTGTGCCCGAACGTCAACTCGTACCGTCGTTTCGGCGCGCAGTTCTACGTACCGAACTCGCCGAGCTGGGGCATCGACAACCGCACCGTGGCCGTGCGGGTACCGACCGGTTCGCCGGACGCCGTGCGCATCGAACACCGTGTTGCCGGTGCCGACGCCAACCCGTATCTGTTGATGGCTTCGGTGCTGGCCGGTATTCACCACGGTCTGACTAACCAGATCGAGCCGGGCGCTCCGGTGGAAGGCAACAGCTACGAGCAGAACGAACAGAGCCTGCCGAACAACCTGCGCGACGCACTGCGCGAGCTGGACGACAGCGAAGTCATGGCCCGCTACATCGACCCGATGTACATCGACGTGTTTGTCGCGTGCAAGGAAAGCGAATTGGCCGAGTTCGAGAACTCGATCTCTGACCTTGAGTACAACTGGTATCTGCACACAGTCTGACGGTTGACCCACCGCCGTAACCCTGTAGGAGCTGCCGAAGGCTGCGATCTTTTGATCTTGCTTTTAAAAAATCAAAGTCAAAAGATCGCAGCCTTCGGCAGCTCCTACAGGGGGGCGGGTTAGCAGATTTTGATCGGCGGCGTTCGTCCGCCGATCACCCCATCCCCCTTGTCGAGCCACAACAATGACAACGACCCGCAACGACTGGGAACAACGCTTCCAGTCCCTGACCATCGAAGCCCGCGCGTTCATCAACGGTGAATACCGCCCGGCCATCAGTGGCGAAACCTTCGAATGCCTGAGCCCCGTCGACGGCCGTTTCCTCGCCTCCGTGGCCAGCACCGATGAAGCCGACGCCAACCTCGCCGTTGAAGTCGCGCGCCAGTCTTTTGAATCCGGCGTGTGGGCGAAAAAAGCCCCGGCCGAGCGCAAGCGCATTCTGATCCGCTTCGCCGATCTGATCCTGCAGAACCAGGAAGAACTGGCACTGCTGGAAACCCTCGACATGGGTAAACCGATCAGCGATTCGATGAGCATCGACATCCCGGCGACCGCCAATGCGATCCGCTGGAGCGCCGAAGCCATCGACAAGATCTACGACGAAGTCGCCGCCACCCCGCACGACCAACTCGGCCTCGTCACCCGCGAGCCTTCCGGTGTGGTCGCGGCCATCGTGCCGTGGAATTTCCCGCTGATCATGGCCAGCTGGAAATTCGCCCCGGCGCTGGCCGCAGGCAACTCGTTCATTCTGAAACCTTCGGAAAAGTCGCCGCTGACGGCGATCCGCATCGCGCAGTTGGCGCTGGATGCCGGCATTCCGAAAGGCGTGTTCAACGTCCTGCCAGGCTTCGGCCACACCGTCGGCAAAGCGTTGGCGTTGCACATGGATGTCGACGTGCTGGCCTTCACCGGCTCCACGGCGATTGCCAAGCAACTGATGATTTATGCCGGCCAAAGCAACATGAAACGCGTCTGGCTCGAAGCAGGGGGCAAGAGCCCGAACGTGGTGTTTGCCGACGCACCGGACTTGCGCGCGGCAGCACAAGCAGCGGCCGGCGCCATTGCCTTCAACCAGGGCGAAGTCTGCACCGCCGGTTCGCGTTTGCTGGTCGAGCGTTCGATCCGCGAACAGTTCATCCCTTTGTTGGTGGAAGCGCTGCAAGCGTGGAAACCGGGTCACGCACTGGATCCGGCGACCACCGTCGGCGCCGTGGTCGATCAGCGTCAACTCGACAACGTGCTGCGCTACATCAGCATCGGTCGTGAGCAGGGCGCCGAGCTGATTACTGGCGGCCAGCGCACCCTCGAAGAAACCGGCGGCCTCTATGTGCAACCGGCGCTCTTCGACGGCGTGACCAACGCAATGACCATCGCCCAGGAAGAAATTTTCGGCCCGGTGCTGTCGCTGATCACCTTCGACACCGCCGAAGAAGCGCTGCAGATCGCCAACGACAGCATCTTCGGCCTCGCCGCCGGCGTGTGGACCAGCAATCTCAGCAAGGCGCACACCTTCGCCCGTGGCCTGCGTGCCGGCAGCGTCTGGGTCAACCAGTACGACGGCGGCGACATGACCGCACCGTTCGGTGGCTTCAAACAGTCGGGCAACGGCCGCGATAAATCGCTGCACGCGTTCGACAAGTACACCGAGCTGAAAGCGACCTGGATCAAGCTCTGACTCTATTACAGCGGTGGTCGCCGTTCATTGGCGGCCCTCGGAGAAACGTATGAAACAGCAACACGTAAACAGCTACTATGCCGCCACCCGCAACGAAGTCATCGACTTCCCGGTTCTGGAAGAAGCGGTGGACTGCGATGTCTGCATCATCGGCGCGGGCTACACCGGCCTGTCTTCGGCACTGTTCCTGACCGAGGCCGGCTACAAAGTGACCGTGCTGGAAGCGGCGAAAGTCGGCTACGGCGCCAGCGGTCGCAACGGCGGCCAACTGGTCAACTCCTATAGCCGCGACGTCGATGTGATCGAAGAGCGCTACGGCGACAAAACCGCGGAAATTCTCGGCAGCATGATCTTCGAAGGCGCCGACATCATCCGTTCGCGCATCAAGGAATACGACATCAAATGCGACTACCGCCCGGGCGGTATCTTCGCAGCGATGAACAAAAAACAACTCAACGGTCTGGCTGAGCAGAAGCGCGGTTGGGAACGTTATGGCAATCGCAATCTGAAGATGCTCGACGCGGCCGACATTCGTCGCGAGGTCGGCTCCGATGCTTACGTCGGTGGCCTGCTGGACATGCAGGGCGGGCACATTCACCCGCTGAACCTGGCGCTGGGTGAGGCCGCCGCCATCGTGCGTCTGGGTGGCAAAATCTACGAGCAATCCGCTGCCGTGGAAATCACCTATGGCGAGCCGATTACCGTGCGCACGGCCAAAGGCCTGGTGCGCGCCAAGTACCTGCTGATCGCCGGCAACGCCTACCTGCCGCAAGGTCTGGATAACCGCGTGACCGCGAAAAGCATGCCGTGTGGCTCGCAGATCGTCGTCACCGAGCCGTTGACCGAAAAGCAGGCCCGCAGCCTGATCACCAACAACTACTGCGTCGAAGACTGCAATTACTTGCTGGATTACTACCGCCTGACTGCCGACAACCGTCTGCTCTACGGCGGCGGTGTGGTCTACGGCGCGCGCGAACCGGATGATATCGAACAACTGATCCGGCCGAAGATCCTCAAGACCTTCCCGCAACTCAAAGACGTCAAAATCGATTACCGCTGGACCGGCAACTTCCTGCTGACCATGTCACGCATGCCGCAATTCGGCCGCATCGAGAAAAACGCCTACTACATGCAAGGCTACAGCGGCCATGGCGTTACGTGCTCGCACCTGGCCGGCAAACTGATCTCGGAAATGATCCGTGGCGACGCCGAGCGTTTCGACGCCTTCGCGTCCTTGCCGCACATGCCAATGCTCGGCGGCCGCACCTTCTCGGCGCCGCTGACGGCCCTGGGCGCCGTCTACTACTCGCTGCGCGACCGCTTCGGCATCTGAGTTACCTCCCCGGCGGCGGTCCCCAAGGCCCCGCCGGTTTTTCTTATCGCAACACCGCAGATATCCAGATGTGGGCGCGGGCTTGCCAGCGATGAGGCCAGTCAACACAACATCAATCCGACTGAAACACCAAAGATCAAATCGTAGGAGTGAGCCTGCTCGCGATGAGGCCAGCCCAGTCAACATCACCCCCGCTGACACACCACAAAACCCTGTGGGAGCTGGCTTGCCAGCGATAGCGGCCGATCAGCAAAAGGGATGTTGAATGTGCCACCCAATCGCTGGCAAGCCAGCTCCCACAGGTTTTGCATTCAGCCCGGATTACCACCGGCAGGTTCATTTCACCCACCGTCCATCGAACCTGCTGAGCAACACCGGCAAACGTGATTTAATAGCCGCCTTTCACGGTTCCGGGACACGGGAGCAACGTGATCCGCGCCCTCGGCGCGTCACCCGCCACCCACCCCCATCGCCCTTAAGTCGTTCTCACATAAGGCTGTCATGGATACGGGTTCTCGACTCAAACTAGTACGCGAAAGCTACAAACTCTCCCAGCGCGAGCTGGCCCGGCGTAGCGGCGTGACCAATGCCACCATCTCCCTGATCGAACAGAATCGCGTCAGCCCTTCCGTCAGCTCATTGAAAAAGCTGCTCGAAGGCATCCCGATGTCCCTGGCCGACTTCTTCACCTTCGACCAGCCGCCACGCGAACATCAATACGTATTCCGCGCCAACGAACAGCCGGACCTCGGCCGCCATGGTTTGCGCCTGCTGCTGATCGGCGCCTCGGTACCGAGCCGGCAGATGCGCTTGCTGCGCGAGCAATACGCGCCGGGCGCGAGTTCCGGGGAAGAGCCGATTGTGCACGCGGAAGGCGAAGAGTGTGGGCTTGTCACCCGTGGCACAGTCGAGTTGACAGTGGATGGGCAGGTGAGTGTGTTGGGGGCAGGGGACGGGTATTACTTTCCGACGACGCTGCCGCACAAGTTCCGCAATATCGGGGCGGATGAGGCTGAGATTATCAGTGCGAATACGCCGGCGAATTTTTGACGAGGATTTACTCTCACAAAGGCAGCCCTATTTTGATAGAGCTGCCTTTTTAATTGGTGCTGATGTTATGCAACTATTTCTAGGTACGTTTTTCTGTTTTCTTTTTTAAAGCTGGATCTCATTAAATATAGAAATTGAGAAATGTTATTCTTTAGGTCTGAGTTTTTTTCCTCTGTTTCGCCTGGCGTGATGGAACTCACTAGTAAGGCTGGTGTGACTGGGGTCGCACCATAAATGCTATAGCGCTGGTGATGGAAGTGTCGTGTTATACAGTGCTCGCTCGGATTAACAATCATTAGGCCAATCGATGGGTTAAGTCCAGTTTCCTTCTCATGAAGTCCATGTAAATACTTCATCGTAAGTTCTGGGAGGTAGTGAGTAAAAGCCTTCTTGCTGTTCGTGTATTTCGCATCAATGATCAGCTGTCGGGTTTCTCCATCAGATGATGTGATTGCTAGCAGTATGTCTGGGCAGCGATTGGCATTTGCACCCGTTTGACCTCTAGGTTTTAAGTCACCATTGTATTGGTTGAAAGTCCAGCCTTCGGAGTTAATTATTTGTGATGCGCTTGATTGTAGGTGCTCATGAGTCCACGCCTTGGGTTCGTACATTATCTTTATGTTGTAATCGCCCCATTGGTACTCGAAGTCATTTTTGCTCGGTGATGGGTTTTGCAGGAATTCAAACTTTTCGCCTAAAACTGTTTCGGTGTCCAAATGATTTTTTACTAAGAATAATAAATAGTACTCGAATAACTTAGGGATGCTTTGAATTGAGAAGAGTTCCTCTTGAACACTCCAGTCTGGTGAACCGAATCGGTGCCATGCGATAATTTTATGAAATATTTTTTGATAGTGAAGGTTGTAGCGAGCTTTTCTTGTGAATTGAGGGGTTCCTATGATAGGGCTGGTAACTGGCACCTTGTCATCAAATTTGCGTTTTAAACCCTGAAGCGCTTCTATTAGCTCTCTGCATCTTTCCGCTTTTTTTCGATTAATAATTTTGGCGTATTTGCTGAGTTGAGAAAAAAACGAAAGGTAGCCGGAGAGATCCTGTTGTGTGCGGATTTTAGAAGCTGGGTAATCTTCTAATCTCCGAAGCAGCTCTGATGCTGCCCTCATAAGTGAAATAATGAATCCATGTACTACTTGGTTCTCGTATATGCTTAGCTCTTCCTTTAAATGATTCTCTAGGATTTTTTCTGAAGAATATAATTTGCTATCGAACTCAAGCAATGCTCGTTCGATATCGTCAACAGGGAATAAACCGTCACAGTTTTCAGCGATCCACGCTAAAGTAGTGTCGTCTATCACCGAGTTCTCAGAGAATGCAACTACCTTTGTTACGGGGATGAGTTTCGCTATAGGTTTGGAGTATATCTTTGGTAGTTCTGCGCTTAGTAGTAGTACGTTTCTTTCGAGTTGGTCGATAAGAAAACTAACGGACTTGTCTCCCTCTTTAAATCCGGCCTTTAATCGAGTCACTCGAAAAAAAGCCGCCAGCGCTTCGTTGTCATGAGCCGCTAGAAAAGAAAGCATTTTTTCTGCACGTTCTGCGTTTATTTTTTTTGCCAATACTTCGATTGGCGAAAATTGTTCAATAATTATCCTTTCGTTGTAATTGTCTATTTTTGTTGCTAGTACAAGTTCAGCCATTCCGTAGTAGTTATGAAAAAAGCATTCGTAGCCCCACTTTGCTAGTGATTTTGGTTTCCATTCGTATATCCATTTTTCACCTTCTTTAAAATTATTTGTGGCGGAAATTTCATTTTCATGCAGGCATAGAGTAATGTCATCAACTGGTCTTTCTAGCTCAAGTTTGAATTCAATTGCCTCGTCTTCAAGAAAATAAATATTCTCGCCGATATGTGCTTCTATAGGGGTAAGTTCAAATATTTGATCTTTTCGTTTTCCGCTAATTATACGTGCTATGAATCGCATTTGATGCCCCTCTCTAGAAGTAAGAATAGGTGTCGGCGTAATTATCTCCTTCCTCGATAATGTTTCGTAGGGCGCGTTTTGAAATATTCAAATCGAAGTCGCTTAGTTTTTGTTCTAGTTTTAATAACCTATCTCGAAAGGCGGCGCCATATCCTTCAATTGCGGGGAGGATATGCTGGGCTACAGCATAGTCTAGAGGGCGGTTACGCATTCCTCCGAGCTCGTTTGCGATGTAGCAATATCTTTTTATTGCATTGGTTTTGCGTTTGCTAATATGGATTGCGCTGGTTTTTGCTACTTGAGACGTCAGAATAGAAAGTATCTGTTCAAGCGAAGCTTGCTCGTCTGGAAGGAGGTCAGCTTCGCTAGAAGAAATGTTGAAGGCTTGGTTAATTTGCTCGTGTGGAACTGCCCCGTTGAATCTGTGGGAGCTTATTAGTGAGGATATATCTTCCAGGTTAACATCTTCTCCGAGAGAAATAATTGGTGCGCGATCAATTAATCGCGGGGAAAGTTTTTCAGTTGTGGCATCGTTGTTTATAGTTGCAATGAATCTGAGATTGCCGCCAACTTCTAGGTACCGCTGAGTAGCATCGGGTATACCTAGGTCAATTCGGCGCTTGGTTCCCTCTGTATCACACATGCCTAAAAAGTCAGACCAGTAATGTTCAACGCTAGAAAGATTAGCCTCATCCAGCAGTACTATTTTCGTGAATTTTTCCGCAGATGTTTCTTTGTTTTTTAGAAATTGATAGAGACCACTGCGCGAAGGTTGGTAGACATCTTTTAATGAGTTGTAAAACCCTAGAATATCTCGCCCGGCCACCCAGCCACGGCCGACTGCTACGTTAAGGAAATTGCCGGCTCCATGATCATCTTCTGCTCCATTTAGCTTCAGCGCATGTGCCAGTCGTAGAGCTGTGGAAGTTTTACCGGTGCCCGGTGGTCCTGATAGGAACGTGAGGAAGGATTGAGTTGTGCTAATTACCAAGTTGGCCATTTCGTCATAAGTAAATGGCCGGCCCTCATCAGCATGAAATGTATTTAGTAAATGGTGTATATAGTCGGATCGGTTCTCTTTTGTTAATTCAATTTCTGAAGCTTTCAGGTGCGCAGTCTTTGCGTCTGTTTTTGTTTCGTAGTCCGGCTTCCCATTCAGCATTTGAATTAACGTTTTTAATTCTGTTAATTTCTCTCCTAGCTGAGGCGATGCAATGAGGGTTTTTTGACTTTCTAGAGTTCTTTCCAAGTCTATAATTTCTTTTTGTCGATCTTGGTTTGTTCTTTGCTGGAACTGGATTTCTTCCTTTAGACTGGTTACATGTCTTAGGTCTTGATTTTTCTCTAGTATTTCTTCCAGTGCTTTTTGGTTTTCTTTTATTTTTTGTTCTAGTTCGGTGTTCGTGTTGGTAAGTAAGGTTTGTTTCTCAAGCAGGCTTTGGTGGGCTTGCTCCGCGGACTGTTCTTGAATTCGTTTTAACTCCAGTTCCGCTTCTGTTCGCGCTCGCTCAACATCTTGATCTATTGTTTCGAGTTCCTTTCTTTTTTGGTCAGCGACCCGAGACATATCATTTATTTCTCTCTGTATTTTTTCCTTTTTTTCTATGGTTTGCTCATCAATTTCCTGTATTTTTTCTTTTATAAGGATGTCTTTATTTTTTTCGAAGTAGCTATCTAAGTATTTCTTTCCTTCGATATTGTCTAGTAAGAATTCTTCAATTATACCTTTTCCGTAACCTTCGTCATCCAAAAAGTCCGCAAGTACAAGTTCCAGTCGCTTTAAGCGCTGATCGTTGTCCATTGCTTTGTTTTTCTTTTTATATGAGTCTATTATTTGGGTTAGCTTGGTTGCTTCGTTCTTTCCCAGTGTAGGGTTGCCCTTGCCAAAACCAGATTTCGCGTAATATTTAATAAGTCGAGATGCTGAGATGTAATCTATTTTATCGAAATCTAATTTCTCTAGTTTTTTGAGTGAAGTAATAAAGCTTCTTGGTCCCCCCCTTACTTCAAACCGGAGTAGTTCGCCGCTGTGCTCCAAGGTGCTTTTGTCAAATTTGGCGATATGATCGGTAGGGAGATTTAAAGGTGTCAATCCAGTTGATGGTGTTAAAAACCAGTCATCTTCGTCTTTCGTAGCTAAAAATGGGCCATTTACAGTGCCCTCATTTTCTATAAAGAACAGGATGTTCCTAGGCAGATCGTAGCCTAAGCTTACTTTTCCAGTGTCTATATCTGGCATCGGCATTTTTATAACGGGAATTAAGGCATTATGCTCTAGCCGTTCAGCCCATTCACCTTTCGAATAGTACTTTTGCTTTCGCTTATCTTCCTGCCATTCGTTATCTGTCTCATGCCATTCTTTGATTATGAAAAGCTCGTCATCCTTAAAAAGCTCGTCAATTTTCATGTATTCTTTTGATATAAATATCCCTGAGTTTGGAAACTCCGAAATTTCAACGTTTCTGAAACTACCGTCTTCATGCTCCAGAGCTACGGGGATTACACTGCCGAGATCTGGATTGAAATTGCTTGAATCCTTTACGACTAACAAACGTCCCATACGATGTCCTTGTGTGTGGTTGAATAGCTTTTTGGTGCAGATGATGGCTTTTTGCCCGAGCCAATCTATCGTCTTCAGCTTAACTAACCAAGCGTATTTCGTCGTTTCCTTCGCGTGGGGGATCAAAAAGGCTGAGCAGATTTGGTTACCATCCTAAGCATCCATGCACGTCGCAAACGCGTATTTAGCACTGAAGGCTCAGTCTTAAAGCACATTATCGATTCGGGAATTTCGAGGTCATATCAAACCTCGCTGCTCAACCGAAACACATCACTCACGTCTTGCACCATTATCCTGGCGATGCTAGTTACGGTGTTAATGTCTGCTCGGCGTGGTCGGGCAGGCAGGTGCTTTCGATGAGGTCAAGATATTTGAGGACAGCGTTGAGGCGTTCGGCGACGCACTCATGGAGATCCTGTAATGGGGCGTTGGCGTCGATGAGGAGTACGGAATGGTCGGCGGCGGGGAGACATTTTTATAAGGAGTGAATCGGCTTTTGCATTGTCATGGTGATAATCCTAAGTGAAGAAGAATTGCCACCATTGAGTTGCGAAACAGAAGTGTGGTAGCTATGCGCGGGTTCGCAGACCGGAGAAGAGTCAAACCGGCAGACCCGAAGGTTTCCCACACACACAGCTGCCATATAGCGAAACGGCGGCGAATTTTGCCACAGTTGTCATCTAGCGGAGTGTGTCACTTCTGAGGGCTGCGAAACCCATCGCCAACTGCGGTCAGCGACAGCCCACTCTAGGCAGCAATTACCGCACCCACAAACGACCTGTAGGACGCAAACCCAACCTTGTGGCGAGGGGATTTATCCCCGCTCGGCGACGCAGTCGTCGCAATCCGTGGCGTGCGGCGTATCTGGAGAAATGAGCTAGCCGGGATGGGGCCGCTTCGCAGCCCAGCGGGGATGAATCCCCTCGCCACAAGGGGTGTTTTCCTACGCGTTTTTCAGATTTCAAATTCGGTCGAATCTCAAATCATGGCTTTGCATCCCGTTGGGAACTTTCCTTTAAAACGATGTCAATTTGACGGCGTGTCGCGACGCTCGTTTTGAACGGATCTAGCAGTGCCAGGCTGTTTCCTGGTAAGCCCAAGGAAGTGTGAGATGAAGCTGGTTCTTGCGATGTTGTTGATGTTCAGCGGTTACGCTTTTGCCGGTTGCGGCAATATTGATGACCATGACCAACGTGCCTTTTGCTATACGCGGGAGAGCGGTGGCAGTTGCGGCAACATTGATGATCATGATTTGCGTGAGCGCTGCAATGCGGAAAATGGCAATGGCTCCTGTGGCAACATTGCTGATCACGATCAGCGCACTTATTGCAATGCCAGGAAGAGCGGCGGCAGTTGCGGCAATATCGATAATCATGATTTGCGTGAGCGCTGTAATGCAGAAAATGGCAACGGCTCCTGCGGCAACATTAGTGATCATGACCAGCGCACTTATTGCGAGGCCATGAAGGGTAATGGGAGCTGCGGCAATATCAGCGACCATGACTTGCGTACCCGGTGTGATGCCAATAAGCGCTAAGCGCTGATAACGATGGTGAAGACAGCCCGGCTATGAGCCGGGCTTTTTTATGTAGTGAGCATCACGGATTAGCCGTTCGTTGCTTTCATTTTGCCTTCCATCGTCCACCCCCACTTTCACAATCAATCTTCGCCTGCCCCAGATTCTCCGCACCGTAGTAGTACGTGGTCACCTGCGCACCATCAGGAATATTCAACGCTTTGGCGTTTTTATCCTTGCTGGTGGAGTGCGGGTTGGCCAGTGATTCCTGGGTGAGGGTGGCGATGCAAGTGGCTTGGTAGTGGTCATCGCACTGTTGGACCTTTTTCTTGACGGCGTTAACCATGTCTTTGCTTTCGTTGCTGCATGACCAGTCGATGGAATTGACGGGCATGCCGTCGTATTCGTAGCAGCTGTGGCCGGATACGGCCGGCACCGAGGCGCTGGAGGATTGCGTTTGCACATCGCAACCCTCGGCCATGACGCAGGTGGGGATGACGCTGAAAGTGGCAAGCAGGAGCAGAAATCGAATGTTCATCGCTGTTTCCTCTGCGGTGACGCCATTGCCGATCACTGACAGGGCGTCTCTTTCTTTCGAGATGACGTGGCGCAGGGAGGTTCAATCAGGTTGTTCGTTTGCACCGCTCCGGTAGACTGCCAACCATCGCGACTCTCCAGCGCCCCAAGGATCGGAACATTGCCATGATCGAAATCGGCAGCCGCAACAACGCCCCCACGCCGCAACACAAAAGCCACGATGTGTATCTGTTCAGTATCGACCCGTCGCGGCCGGCGACACCGTTCTGTTTCGAGCAGTCGATTGGCGGTGGGCATGCCGAGCAGGGCGGGGCGCGCTGGCTGGCGCTGGACGAGCTGGACGCGTGGCCCGGCCAATGTCGGGAGCACCTGAAAAAAGCCGATTGCGCCTGGGTCGTCGAGTTGCTCGATGCCCACCCCGATGCCGATCAGGCAGCGCTGGTGTCGATGATTCTCAAGCAGCATGCCGAGGCGGGTACGTCCGGTGGGCGCTTGAAGGCGATTGGCGGTTGGCTCAAGCGCAATATTCATGTTGGCGGCCGCTACGGCCTTTAACCCTCGGAGACTCCCATTACTCAGACACTCGAACGCGCCATTGCCATCGCTGCCACGGCTCATGCGGGGCAGGTCGACAAGGGCGGCGCGCCGTACATTTTGCATCCGCTGAAAGTGATGATGCGCATGTCTTCGCTGGAGGAGCGCATCGTCGCCGTGCTGCACGATGTGGTCGAGGACTGTGACATCAGCCTTGAGGACCTGCGCCAGGAAGGTTTCAGCGAGGACGTGCTGACGGCCATTGCAGCCGTCACCAAAGTGCCTGGCGAGTCCTACGAGGACTTCGTCGAACGCGCGGGGCAAAACCCGATCGGGCGAGTGGTGAAACTGGCGGATCTGGAAGAGAACAGCGACCTCTCGCGTATCGCCTCGCCGAGCTGGGAAGACCTCGAGCGGATCGAGAAGTATCGCCGCGCCATCGCAAGACTGCGCAACTGAAACCCCGTCGGGCTGAAAGCACGCCACACCGCATCCGGTAGGAGCTGCCGCAGGCTGCGATCTTTTGATCTGCTTTTTGAAGAACAAAGTCAAAAGATCGCAGCCTGCGGCAGCTCCTACAGGAGGTGTGCTGCGAAGCCTTGGCGCTCGGGGGTGATTGGGTCTTTGAGGGTCAGTGCCGGAATCTCGTAATCGCCCGCGTTCTGTTGCCGAAACGCAATCGGGCGCGTACTCCACAACTCATCCAGTCGGCGGCCTAATTCGTCGCAGGTCTCGGCATACCGCGCCGTGTCCATCCGGCTGGTGCGATACACCAGAAACGGCGGCACCACTTCAAAACCGGGGTAGTACAAAATCCCGTGTTGAATCGGAAACAGCAAATCATCCATCGGCCCGTTAATCCCGCGCGGCGCGTAATGCGACTCCCACCCGCCAGTGGTAACCATCAACATCGCCCGTTTGCCTTTCATCTTCCCTTCGCCATAACGCTCGCCCCAACGACTGTCGGAGTGTTCACCGACGCCGTAGGCAAAACCGTAGGCGTACACCCGATCGACCCAACCTTTGAGAATGGCCGGCATGGTGAACCACCACAGCGGAAACTGCAGGATCAACGCATCCGCCCACAGCAGTTTCTCTTGCTCGCGAGCGATATCGTCGGCCTGGGTGCCTTCGGCGTAGGCGAGTTTCGAGTCGAGGGAGGCGTGGAATGCTTTCGTCGCATCGCGCTGCGGGGCGTCGTCGGCGTCGAGGGTGGGTTTCCAGTTCATCGCATAGAGGTCGGAGACCTGCACGGTGTGGCCGGCGGCTTGCAGGCGCTGGATAGTGAAGTCCCGCAGCGAGCCGTTGAGGGAAGTCGGTTCAGGGTGGGCGTAGACCAGTAAGACATTCATGTTGAGGTTCCTGTGCTTGAGTGGCAGCAGGATCGGCGTTCACCCGGTATATTGGAAATGAATGTCTGATATGTCTGGTATAGCCGTGAATAATTTGAGACGCCTCGATATCAATCTGCTGCTCACGCTCGATGTGTTGCTGTCCGAGCACAACGTCACCCGCGCGGCGCAACGGCTGAACCTGTCGCAGCCTTCGGTGAGCGTGCATCTGGCCAAGTTGCGCGACATTTTTGGCGATCCGTTGCTACTGCCGGGGCCGCGAGGAATGCGCCCGACTGCGCGCGCCGATGAATTGCGCGAACCGTTGCGCGAGGCGTTGGAGGCATTGGAAAGGGCGGTCGCGCCGGCCAGTGCGTTCGATCCGGCGCAGGCGACGCACACCTGGAAAATCGCCGCTACCGATTACGGCGAATCGACCGTCGTTCTCCCGGCGCTCAGCGGGTTACGCGAGCAGGCACCGGGCACGCGATTGGCCGTGATCGATCTGACACCTGCGCAGTTGGTCAAGCAGGCCGAGCAGGGTGTGTTTGATATTGCTCTGCACATCAGCGAAGACGCGCCGCCGGAGTTGCACTCACGACCGTTGTTCACGGAGCGATATGTGCTGGCCGGTCGTGTCGGTCATCCGGATTTACAGCGCGCACCCACCCGGCAACAGTTCTGCGCATTGGAGCATGTGATGGTGTCGCGTGAGGGCGGAGGGTTTTTCGGCGTGACCGACAAGGCGTTGGCCGATGTCGGGTTACAAAGAAAAGTGGTGTTGTCGGTGCCGCACTTTCTGATGGCGATGTCGGTGCTGGCCAGCACCGATCTGGTGGCGATGCTGCCGTCACGCCTGGTGCGTGGCAACCCGGCATTGCAAGTGGTCGACGCGCCGCTGGAAGTACCCGGTTACGAGATGACGATGTTCTGGGGCGAACGCTCGCACCGCGATCCGGCGCACAAATGGCTTCGCGAGCAGTTGCTGGCCTCGGTCTGACGGGGGTTACGCGTGGCCGAGCGCGACGGCAAACGACACGACGATCATGCACGCGAACGCGAAATTGAGATTCATGAGGTGTTCATCCTGAGCCTTATTGAAGTGCAGCCATTGTGGACAGGCTGAAAGCGAAGAAAAAATTCGCCTTGTTGATTCCAATGATCGAAACAATTGATAGCCGCTTGTTTGTGTTTGCCCGAAGCTTTCGCTAGTCTCGCTAAAACCTGCAATTACAAGCATAAACAGGCGTAACCATGCACGACCACTCCGCGTCCGAACTTCCCTCTCTGCGCCGCCAGAAAATTCTCCTGATCCTTGAACGCGACGGCAAAGTCATGGCGTCCGAGCTGAGTCAGCACTTCGCGGTGTCCGAAGACACCATCCGCCGCGACCTCGCTGAACTGGATAACGCAGGGCTTGTGCAGCGGGTTCACGGTGGCGCGCTGCCGCGTCCGAAGGACTCCGGCAAGGATTACTTCGCGCGGCTGGATGAAACCGATGAGGTGAAAATCCGTCTCGCGCAATTGGCCGCGCAGCAGATCGAGGATGGGCAGATTGTGCTGTTCGACTCCGGCTCGACGACGTTGCAGGTCGCGCGCTCGTTGCGTGCCGATATCAGCATCACGGCGGTGACGGCCTCACCGATGACGGCGATTGCGTTGTCGGAATTCAAGGGAGTGAAGGTGATTCTGGCGGGCGGGGTGTTGAACCCGAGGACCATGTCCGCGAGTGGTCATGAGACGTTGCGTTTGCTTGCGGGGATCAAGGCGGATCTGGCGATTACCGGCGTATGTGCGATCCATCCGGAGGTGGGGATTACCTCGTTGCATTTCGATGAAGTGCCGGTGAAACAGGCGATGCTCGAGGGCGCGGCGCGGGTGATTGCGGTGACCTCGGCGGACAAGCTTGGGGCGGTTGAGCCGTTTGTCGTGGCGGGGTGCGAGCGGTTGCACACGCTGATCACTGAACGGCATCTGGCATCAGGGAGTGTCGAGGATTATCGGCGCTTGGGCATCATTGTCGAGCAACTGCCAGACTGAGACCGCCCCCCCTGTAGGAGCTGCCGAAGGCTGCGATCTTTTGATCTTGATTTTAAAAAACAAGATCAAAAGATCGCAGCCCTCGGCAGCTCCTACAGGGGAGGGTGTTGTATCAGCGCAGCTTTTCGAGCATCTGGTAGTACCACATGCCTGCCGCCAGCATCGGGTTCCCCAGCCAATCCCCCATCGGCACACGAATGTGCTGGCACGCGGCAAACGTGTCGAACTGCTCCAACTGCCCGGTAATTGCCCGGCTCATGATTTCGCCCATGATGTGCGTGGTGGCGATGCCATGTCCCGAGTAGCCTTGGCAATACCAGACATTGTCCGAGAGTTTGCCCAGTTGCGGGATGCGGTTGATGACGATGCCCATCGCGCAGCTCCACTGGTAGTCGATCTGCACGCCTTTGAGCGCTGGAAAGGTTTGCTCAATGCAAGGCCGCAGTTCGCCGGCAATGTCGCGTGAATCCTTGCCGCTGTAGTTGGCGCCGCCACCGAACAGCAAGCGCCCGTCGGCGGTGAGGCGGTAGTAGTCGAGGACGAAGCGGCAGTCGTAGACCGCGAGGTCTTCGGGGTTGATCTGCCTGGCCAGTTCGCCCAGCGGCGCGGTGGTGACGATGCCGCCCATGGCCGGGAAGATCTTGCCTTTGAGCTGGCCCGGTTCGAGCTTGTGGTAGACGTCGCCGGCGAGCATCACTTGCTTGGCGTCGATCTGACCGTGAGCGGTTCTTACCCCTGGCGTATCGCCGTGAATGATCTCCAGCACTTCGCTGTTTTCGAAGATCAGCGCGCCGAGGCTTTCTGCTGCCCGCGCTTCGCCGATGCACAGATTCAGTGGGTGCAAATGCATGTTGCGGGTGTTCTTTATGGCGCCGTGATAGAGGTCGCTTTGCAGCAGATCGCGGACCTGGCTGCGGTCGAGCAGGCTGACTTCATCGCCCAGTCCACGACGCACCGCCTCTTCGTAATCGTTGCGCAGATCGGTCATGTGGCTCGGCTTGTAGGCCGCGTGCAGATGGCCGTGTTTGAGATCGCACTGGATGGCGTATTTTTCAACACGCTGTTTGATGATCTCGTGCCCGCGCCAGCGCAGGTGCCAGATGAAATCGTCGACGTTATCGCCGAGTTTCGCGCGCATCTGTTTACGCATTGCGCCGTCGCCGGAGAGGCTGCCGGTGACCTGCCCGCCGTTGCGCCCGGTGGCGCCCCAGCCGATTTTGTTGCTCTCGACGATGGCAACTTTCAGGCCTTTTTCGGCGAGTTCAACGGCGGTGGCGACGCCGGTGAAACCGCCCCCGATGATCACCACGTCAACCGCGTGCCGACCTTGCAGGGTCGGGTAGTGGGTGTCCTGGTTGAGGGTGGCGGTGTAGTAGGAATTGCAGCGTTCGGTCATGTCAGTGTCCACACAAATTCGCAAGGCTAAACAGGATCCTTGTGGGAGCTGGCTTGCCAGCGATAGCGGATTATCAGTCACCAACGATGCTGAATGTGCCGACCCCATCGCTGGCAAGCCAGCTCCCACAGGGTTTGTGTCAAATGGTCAGGCTTCGGTGAGGTACCAACGCCAATCCTGCTCGCCCACTTCAGCCATGAATTGCCGGTACTCGGCACGCTTCACCGCCAGATACACCCCGAGAAATTCCTGCCCCAACGCATCGCGTGCCCACACGGAATTTTCCAGTGCCTGCAACGACGTCAGCCAGTCAGTCGGCAGCAATTCCTTGGCTTGCGCGTAACCATTGCCCTCGACCGGCGCTCCCGGATCGAGGTGTTCACGAATGCCGCGATGAATGCCGGCAAGGATCGCCGCCGCCGCCAGATACGGGTTGGCATCGGCGCCGCAGATGCGGTGTTCGATGTGTCGGGTGTTGGCCGGGCCACCGGGTACGCGCAGGCTGACGGTGCGGTTGTCGACGCCCCAGGTCGGCGCCAATGGCGCGTAGCTGTTGGCCTGGAAACGACGGTAAGAGTTGGCGTTCGGGCAGAACAGCAGCAGCGTGTCCAGCAACGATGCGAGCATGCCGCCAATCGCCGTACGCAGCAGCGGCGTGCCAGCGGGGTCTTCGGAAGCAAACAGATTGTGCCCCGCGCTGTCGGCGAGGCTGACGTGCATGTGCATGCCGGTACCGGCCAGATCGTCGAACGGCTTGGCCATGAACGTCGCCTGCATGCCGTGCTTGTGCGCCACGGCCTTGACCAGGCGTTTGTAGCGCACTGCCTGATCCATCGCCTGCAACGCATCGCCATGTTCGAGGGTGATTTCCACCTGGCCCGGTGCGTATTCGGAGATCGCCGTGCGTGCCGGAATACCGTGCAGTTTGCAGGCGCTGTAGAGGTCGGCGAGGAACGGTTCGATCTGCTCCAGCTCGCGCAAACCATAGACCTGCGTATGTCGCGGTCGACCACCGTCAGCATCCAGTGCCGGTTGCGGGCGTCCGTTGTGATCGCGCTTGGCGTCGAGCAGATAGAACTCCAGTTCGCACGCCATGATCGGGTAGTAGCCCTCGGCCTTGAGGCCGTCGATGACCTTGATCAGCAGATGGCGCGGGTCGGCAATACTGGCCGGCATGCCCTCGGTCGGGTGCATGCTGACCTGCACCGCCGCGGTCGGAATCTGCCGCCATGGCAAGCGCACCAGGCTGCCTTCCAGCGGGTAGGCACGGCAATCGATGTCGCCGACGTCCCAGACCAGACCGGAGTTCTCGACGTCTTCGCCTTGCACGGTCAGGCCAAGGATGGTGCTCGGCAGCGGGCGACCGCTTTGATAAACGGCGAGCAGTTCTTCGCGGTGCAACAGCTTGCCGCGTGGCACGCCGTTGGCGTCGAGAATGAACAGCTCGATCATGTCGATATCAGGGTTTTGTTCGAGGAACAGGCGTGCGTCTTCAATGGCTGCGAATTTCATGGCAAACACTCAGGGGGGCGCCGCACAGGCGCGCAGATTCGGGCCGGACGACTTTAGAGGGCAAAAGCCCAGGCGTCCTGGCAGGGATATCGAAAGAGAAAGGGCCTACACGTTTTTCAGACGTGATCAGGCAGAAGCGCAGATATCCGGCGGGCGTGCGGAGTGACGCAGCTTGGAGCGGCGCAGGGCCATGGGGAGATTGACGATGCGATTCATGCGCAACCCCTGTCGCAGAGGGGGCGCACAGCGGAGACGTTCAACGATTTTAGTTGTTGTAGTGACGTGCTCATAACGCGTGTTTCCGTTGGCGGAAAACGTCGGTGGCGGGGCGGACCCGCTTACCGGTGTGCCACGGATAGTAAGGGGGAATCTGCGGGCGTGTAAACGCTCAATGTGAAATATCTTGAACACCCAAATCTGAAGAAGATTTTGTGGTGAAGGGATTTATCCCCGACGGGCCGCGCGGCGGTCTGCAAAAAAGCTGGGCCTGCTGCGCAGTCCATCGGGGATAAATCCCCTCGCCACAGGTTTTCATTCAATCGTGTTCAGGCGTGCGCCAGGCTCCAGCGCAGCGCCGCATTCTGGTCGCAGTCGCGCGCTTGCACCCAGTGCGCGCCTTCAGGCGTGGTTTCGCGTTTCCAGAACGGTGCGCGGGTCTTGAGCACGTCCATGATGAACGCGCAGGCTTCGAACGCCATGTGCCGGTGTTTGCTGCTGACGCCGACAAACACGATCGGCTCGCACACCGACAGTGCGCCCATCCGATGGATGATTTCCACACCCAGCAACGGCCAGCGCTCGCGCGCTTCGTCGGCAATCTGTTCGAGGGATTTTTCAGTCATGCCCGGATAGTGTTCCAGAAACAACTCGTTCACCGGTTGGCCAATGTTCAAGTCACGCACGTAACCAATAAACGTCACCACCGCGCCCACTCGTGGATTGCGCGCGTGCAGATCGGCAGTCAGTTGACCGATGTCGAAGCTCTTGTACTGGACTCGAATTGTCATCGGTCAGCCCCCGGTAACCGGTGGGAAAAAGGCGATTTCGTCGAAATCTTCAATTGCCTGACTCGGCTGGCACAGCTCCTGATTGACTGCGCACATCAGGTTGCCGGCACCGAGCACTTCGCGCCAAAGCTCACCGCGTGCCATGAGCATCTGTCGAACATCTTCGACACTGCCCAAGGCTTTGCTCAGCGGAATCTTTTCCCCGCCCAGGTTGAGCCGGTCACGGTAGCTGGCGAAGTAGTTGATCAGGATCATTGCGCATCCTCCCATTGAAAATGTCCGGAGCGACCACCCTGTTTGCTGAGCAGGCGGATGTCGCCGATGACCATCGCCCGGTCGACGGCTTTGCACATGTCGTAAATAGTCAGCGCGGCGACGCTGGCGGCGGTCAAGGCTTCGAGCTCGACACCCGTCTGCCCGGTGAGGCGGCAGGTGCTGGTGATTTGCACGCGATCCGGTGCGCAGGCCTTGAGCTCGACGTGAATCGAGCTGAGCAACAGCGCGTGGCACAGCGGGATCAGCTCGTGAGTACGCTTGGCCGCTTGAATCCCGGCGATACGCGCCACGGCGAACACGTCGCCTTTGGGATGACCGTTGGCCTGGATCATCTGCAGGGTTTCCGGGCGCATATGCACCCAGGCTTGCGCGGTGGCTTCGCGGCGAGTGGCAGCCTTGTCGCTGACATCGACCATGTTGGCGCGGCCCTGATCGTCGAGGTGGGTGAGGGTGTTGCTCATGCGGAAAACTCCTGAACCGGGCTATAAATGCGCGGGGCGTTGCGGTGGGGTACGTGGATCAGATTGAGCCGGTGCTTGAGCGCCCAGCGCACGGTCAATGCGGTGGGTGCCGACAGGCTGACGAGGGTGCCGAGGCGGGCGCGCACGGCTTTGTGAATCAATTCGAGGCTGCAACGGCTGGTGACCACGACAAAGCCTTGGCGGACGTCGACAGCATCGCTGTGCAGAGCGCCGATGAGCTTGTCGAGGGCGTTGTGGCGGCCAATGTCCTCGCGACACAGCAGGGCTTCACCCGTGGCATCGAAGTACAGCGCCGCGTGCAGGGCGCCACTGCTGCGGGCCAGTGATTGAGCCTGCTCGATGCGCTGGCGGATGTTGTCGAAATGCGCCGCCGGTGGCAGCGTTGACGGCGGCAGAATCTCCAGCGGCGGCAGCGCCTGCTCCAGCGCTTCGACGCCGCACAGGCCACAGCCGCTGGTGCCTGCCATTTGGCGACGATGTTCCTTCAGCGCCCAGAAGGCGCGGTTGGAAATCTGCACGTCGGCCTGGCAGGCCTGATCGAAATGGGTGAGTCGCAGGTCATGGATTTCGTCAACGCTGGCGATGATCGCGTTGCTCAGGCTGAAGCCTCGGATGAAGTCTTCAATATTGCCGGGCGAGACCATCATCACCGCTTGATTCAAGCCGTTGTAGGTGATGGCCAGAGCGATTTCCGCCGCGAGCGCCGTGCGCGATACCGCTGCGTCAGGCAGGTATTCGCGATACGCCACCTGCGCCGGTTGTGGTGCGGGGGCGTTGGGTTCGGTGGTGGGTTCGACGTGGCAGAGCATCTTGAAAGTCCCGAAGCGCTGAAGAGTGTTCAGGCTACGGGGGCGTAAAAAAAGCGTCCAATCGCTTGTTCCGATCTGCTGATCGGATGCATCTATCACTCCCTGTAGGAGCTGCCGCAGGCTGCGATCTTTTGATTTTGATTGTTAAAAACAAGATCAAAAGATCGCAGCCTGCGGCAGCTCCTACAGGTTCTGGATTTTGCGCAGGCTGGGTTGAACTGGTCAATTATTCGGCAGGCACCTCAACCCCAAACAGCTTGCGCGCCTCGGCAAAGCACTTCTCGGCAATCGCCGAGCGCGGTTCGGTCTTGCGCATCACCAGGCCCAATGGCGCAAGCACACTGGCATCCGGTAACTGCATGAACGACAGATGCTCGATCGGCTCCTCAAGCCCGCTGTCCAGCGGCATGATCGAGCAGCAGAACCCCTGGTGAATCGCCTGCAACAGCTGATACGTCGAATCGCTCTCCATGATCGGCTGCGGACTCAGCCCACGGCTGCGAAAGCTCAAGTCGATCGATTTACGGTAATGCATGCCGGTGGTGATCATGCCCAACGGCAGTTCGGCGGCAGCTTCCCAGCTCATTTCCGTGCCTTCGAAATGGAAGTGACGGTTGTCATAGAGCAGCCCGACGCGGGTTTCGCCGATCTCGAAAAACTCGAAATAGTTCGGGTTGACGTGGTCGAGGTAACACACGCCCAGGTCCAGTTGGTTGTTGCCCAGCCCTGCGATGATTTCGTCGGAACTGAGTGACGACAGGCTGAATTTCAGCTCCGGATACGAGCCCGACAAGCCCTGTATGTAATTGACCGGGTTGAAGCTGCTCAGTGGCACCAACCCCAGGCGCAAGCTGCCGACCAGTTGCCCGCGACACGCCGCCGCTTCGGCGAACAAGCCGTCGTGCGCCGCCAGCAAGGTCCGCGCCCAAGCCAGCACGCGCTCGCCTGCCTGGGTAAATCCTTCAAAGCGCTGGCCACGGTTGACCAGTACCAGATCCAGCTCATCTTCCAGATTGCGCAGGCGCATCGACAGGGTCGGCTGAGTGATATGGCAGCGTGCGGCGGCCTGGCCGAAGTGACGGGTTTCGTCCAGCGCGATCAGGAACTTGAGTTGTTTGATGTCCACGATGGCACCTGCTCGATGGGAATTTTGATTGAGTATTGACGCAGAGGCGCGCAGCGCACGAAAAGCGCAGGCGGCGACGATCTCATTTAAGCGGTTATTCGTCCAATCGGAAGCATTGAAAGGATTATCGACCGGCTCTATCAGCCACGTCGTTAGTGGCTTTCAGCGCAGTTGCGGCGGGCGATAGAGGCGCTCGATAGTCCGGTTGGCCAGAGTGATTAGACAGTACTAAGAAGAGGCACTTAGGCTTGTCGGCAATTGGATTAATTGCTGCCGGAGAATTCCCATGAGCGCGAAATCGGATGCCCTGTTTGTCCCCCTGAACATTGCCGTGCTGACGGTCAGCGATACCCGCGATTACGCCAGCGACACCTCGGGCCAGTTGCTGGTCAGCCGCTTACTGGAAGCCGGTCACACGTTGAGCGAACGTAATCTGCTCAAGGATGATTTGTACAAGATTCGCGCTCAGGTCGCGCACTGGATCGCCGACGACAGCATTCAGGTGGTGCTGATCACTGGCGGCACCGGCTTCACCGGACGCGACAGCACGCCGGAAGCGGTGACCTGTTTGCTGGACAAGAAAATCGACGGGTTTGGCGAACTGTTCCGCGCAATTTCGATTCTCGATATCGGCACCTCCACCGTGCAAAGCCGCGCCCTGGCCGGGCTGTCCAACGGCACGCTGGTGTGTTGCCTGCCGGGCTCGACCGGCGCCTGCCGCACGGCGTGGGAAGGCATTCTGGCTGAGCAACTCGACAACCGTCACCGCCCGTGCAACTTCGTCCCGCACCTCAAATCGGTACAAGCCTGCGGAACCCGCGGATGAGTCGGGCACCGTTGATGCCGGTCGAGGAAGCCCTCGACCAACTGCTGGCCATGGCCAATGAGCAGCCGCTGGTGGATAGCGAAATGCGCTCGCTCGATGACGCGCATGGTCGGGTGCTGGCCAGTGATCTGGTGGCGACGCTGGACCTGCCGCCCTGGCCGAACAGTGCCATGGACGGTTACGCCTTGAACCTCGCGGATCTGCACCGTCAGCCGTTGGCCGTGTCGCAACGGGTGTACGCCGGTCTGGCGCCGGATGCCTTGTTGCCGGGCAGTTGTGCGCGGATCTTCACCGGGGCACCGCTGCCGCCGGGTGCCAACTGTGTGGAAATGCAGGAAAACGTCGAGGTGCTGGAAGATGGCCGTGTGCGGTTTTTGCAGCCGCTGAAGGTTGGCCAGAATATTCGCGCGCAAGGTCAGGAGAATCGCGTTGGCGACATTCTGCTGCGCGCCGGCAAACGTCTCGGGCCGTTCGAACTGGCAGTGGCAGCGGGGCAGGGCGTGGCGCAAGTTCACGTGGTGCGTCGGCCTCGCGTGGCGTTGTTGTCGACGGGTGACGAACTGGTCGAGCCGGGGCTGCCACTGCGTCCCGGGAGCATCTATAACAGCAATCGCGTATTGCTCGCGCACTGGCTGCGTGAACTGGGCTGCGAGGTGATAGATGGCGGCATCCTGCCGGATCGTCCGGCACAGACGCGGCTCAAGCTTGAGCAGTTGCAAGTTGGCGCTGACCTGATTCTGACCACGGGCGGAGTGTCTGCCGGCGATGCCGATTGCCTGGGTCAGGTGCTGCGCGACAACGGTAAACCGCTGCTGTGGAAACTCGCGATCAAGCCCGGCAAGCCGCTGACAGTGGGGCATTTCGGCACGGTGCCGGTGATCGGTCTGCCGGGTAATCCGACCTCGGCGCTGGTGACGTTCGGTTTGCTGGCCAGGCCGTATCTGCTGAGGATTCAAGGGGTCGAAGAGGTGATGCCGCTGAGCTTCACGGTGAAGGCGGGCTTCGACTGGGCGAAACCGGGCAGCCGCCGCGAATACCTGCGAGCACGCCTGGAAGCGGGGGCTGCGGTGCTTTATCCGAATCAGAGTTCGGGCGTATTGCTTGGCGCCACGTGGGCTGATGGTCTGGTGGAGATTCCTGAGAACAGCACGCACACGCTCGGCGAACCGCTGCGCTTTATCCCGTTCAACGAACTCTTCTGACCCCCTGTAAATCTGTAGGAGCAAAACTTGCTCGCGAAAGCGGTTAACCATTGAACGAATATGTTGGCTGATGCGACGCCATCGCGAGCAAGCTCTGTTCCTGCATCGGTGGGTTGTGCGGGCATAAAAAAACGCCGCTCATCTTGCGATGGGCGGCGTTTTTCAGTGCGTTGTAACGTTAGGCTTGAACGACCGGAATGTTGGCGTTCGCAGCAGCTTCACGGAACTCGGCGATCTGGTCGAAGGACAGGTAGCGGTAGATATCGGCCGCCATGCTGTCGATCTTGCCAGCGTATTCCATGTACTCCTCGACGGTCGGCAGGCGACCCAGGATCGAAGCCACGGACGCCAGCTCGGCCGAAGCCAGGTAGACGTTCGCGCCGTCGCCCAGACGGTTCGGGAAGTTACGGGTGGAAGTGGAGACCACGGTCGCGTTCGGCTCTACACGTGCCTGGTTACCCATGCACAGCGAGCAGCCTGGCATTTCCATGCGTGCGCCAGCCTTGCCGTAGATGCCGTAGTAGCCTTCTTCGGTCAGTTGGTGAGCGTCCATCTTGGTCGGCGGCGACAGCCACAGACGGGTTGGCAGCTGACCCTTGACCTGATCCAGCAGTTTACCGGCAGCGCGGAAGTGACCGATGTTGGTCATGCACGAACCGATGAACACTTCGTCGATCTTCTCGCCAGCAACGCTGGAGAGCAGACGGGCGTCGTCCGGGTCGTTCGGCGCGCACAGTACAGGCTCGCTGATGTCGGCCAGATCGATTTCGATGACTTCGGCGTATTCGGCGTCGGCATCGGCTTCCATCAGTTCCGGGTTGGCAACCCACGCTTCCATCGCTTGAGCACGACGTTCCAGGGTACGTGCATCGCCGTAGCCTTCGCCGATCATCCAGCGCAGCAGGGTGATATTGGAGTTCAGGTACTCGGTGATCGACTCTTTCGACAGCTTGATGGTGCAACCGGCAGCCGAACGTTCGGCCGAGGCGTCGGACAGTTCGAACGCCTGCTCCAGGGTCAGACCTTCCAGACCTTCGATTTCCAGGATGCGGCCGGAGAAGGCGTTTTTCTTGCCTTTCTTCTCGACGGTCAGCAGACCGTTCTGGATGGCGAAGTAAGGAATCGCATGAACCAGGTCACGCAGGGTGATGCCAGGTTTCATTTTGCCTTTGAAGCGCACCAGGATCGATTCCGGCATGTCCAGCGGCATAACGCCGGTGGCCGCAGCAAACGCAACCAGACCGGAACCGGCCGGGAACGAAATGCCCATCGGGAAACGGGTGTGCGAGTCACCACCGGTACCGACGGTGTCCGGCAGCAGCATGCGGTTCAGCCACGAGTGGATGATGCCGTCGCCCGGACGCAGGGAAACGCCGCCGCGGGTCATGATGAAGTCAGGCAGGGTGTGGTGGGTGGTCACGTCGATCGGCTTTGGATAAGCCGCGGTGTGGCAGAAGGACTGCATCACCAGGTCAGCCGAGAAGCCCAGGCACGCGAGGTCTTTCAGTTCGTCACGGGTCATTGGACCGGTGGTGTCCTGAGAACCCACGGTGGTCATTTTCGGTTCGCAGTAGGTGCCAGGACGGATGCCTTTGCCTTCTGCCAGACCGCACGCCTTGCCGACCATTTTCTGCGCCAGGGTGTAACCCTTGGTGCTTTCGATCGGTGCATCAGGCTTCTTGAACAGGTCGAACGCAGGCAGACCCAGTTCGGCGCGAGCCTTCTCGGTCAGGCCGCGGCCGATGATCAGCGGGATACGGCCGCCGGCACGGACTTCGTCCAACAGTACCGGGGTCTTCATTTCGAAGGTGGTCAGGACTTCGTCGGTGCCGTGTTTGCAGACTTTGCCAGCATGCGGGTACAGGTCGATCACGTCGCCCATATTCATGTTGGACACGTCGAACTCGATTGGCAGTGCGCCGGCATCTTCCATGGTGTTGTAGAAGATCGGAGCGATTTTGCTGCCGAAGCAGAAACCGCCAGCACGCTTGTTCGGCACGTAAGGAACGTCGTCACCGAAGAACCACAGTACCGAGTTGGTCGCGGATTTACGCGAGGAACCGGTACCGACCACGTCACCGACGTAGGCGATCGGGAAGCCTTGACCGCGCATTTCTTCGATCTGCTTCATCGGGCCGATGGCGCCCTGCTGATCAGGAACGATGCCGTCGCGGGCCATTTTCAGCATGGCCAGGGCGTGCAGCGGGATGTCTGGACGCGACCAGGCATCAGGAGCAGGGGAGAGGTCGTCGGTGTTGGTTTCGCCGGTCACCTTGAATACGCGCAGGCTGATCTTGTCGGCCAGGGTCGGACGGTTTTTGAACCACTCGCCGTCAGCCCACGATTGCAGCACGGCTTTAGCGTGAACGTTGCCGTTCTTGGCTTTTTCCGCGACGTCGTGGAACGCATCGAACATCAGCAGGGTGTGCTTGAGTTGCGCGGCAGCGACTGGCGCCAGCTCGGCGTCGTCCAGCAGGTCAACCAGAGTCACGATGTTGTAGCCGCCCTGCATGGTGCCGAGCAGTTCTACAGCGCGTTTTTTGTCCAGCAGCGGGGAGGAAACTTCGCCCTTGGCCAGTGCAGACAGGAAGCCGGCTTTTACATAGGCCGCTTCGTCCACGCCTGGTGGAATGCGATTGGTGATCAGGTCAACGAGGAATTCTTCTTCGCCAGCCGGAGGGTTTTTCAGCAGCTCGACCAGGCCTGCTGTTTGTTCGGCGTTAAGCGGCTGGGGAACGATACCCAGGGCTGCACGCTCTTCGATATGTTTGCGGTAGGCTTCAAGCACAGTTATTACCCTCATCAGTGGTCCCAAATGGGTGTCCGGGACGCTCATCCCGAAATTGCCGTACTCATGCTCCTCACGACGTTGTGGGTCGTTCGGCCAGAATTACCGGCAATTCCTTACAGAAGCTGCTTTCAAAGTTTTACGCCTGCAGAACGGGGAGCTGATGAGGGTTGGCGTTGGGCTTTTCCCCGCTGGAAAAACCCCTCGCCAACACCGCTCTGAAGGAACGACTGTGCTCGTGACGCTTTGAAAACAGCTTCTAACGGACATTGGCGCCTTAAAAGGCTGGCTGATTCTACGGCAAAAAAAAATTAAACGTAAGTTCGTCCCTGAAGTTTGAGGGGTGATGAATGTTAGACAAAGGGCTAACATGCCGACCTGTTCCGCGTTTCAGTGCCTTTGCCTATCTTATGCCCAATCAGACCATCAAGACCCCCTGCGTCGGCCTCTGCTCCACTGTTTACGGTGATCTGGTGTGCCGTGGCTGCAAGCGTTTCCATCACGAAGTGATCCATTGGAATGGTTACAACGAGGAGGAAAAACGCGCGGTGTGGCTGCGTCTGGAACAATTGCTGTCACAAGTGATGGCGGGCAAGGTCGAGATTTTTGATTCGGCGCGTCTGCGCGAGCAGCTCGAACAGCGCAAGATCCGCTTCGTGCCGCATCAGTCGGAATATTGCTGGGCGTATCAGCTGATCGCGCGGGGGGCGCGGGTGATCATTAATCTCGAAGCGTACGGCATGGTGTTGCTGCCGGAGTTTCGCGAGTGGAATTTGCCGGAATTGCGTGACGCCATTGATCGGGAATTCTTCCTGCTGTCGGAAGCGCATTATCAGCGCTACATCGCCCCCGGTTTCCTTAAAGACGCCTTTGGTGCCTGAAGGTCAAAAGATCGCAGCGTGCCGCAGCTCCTACATGGAATGCGTTCTACCTGTAGGAGCTGCCGAAGGCTGCGATCTTTTGATCTTTAATGTTTCACCGCCAATTCCACCAGATGATCCTCAACCTCCTGCGGCTTGAGCACCAGCACGTCGCTTTCCAGCGCATCCAGCACCACTTCCGCGGTATTGCCGATCAGCGCCCCTGATAAACCGGTCCGCGCCACCGTGCCAATCACCGTCACCGCCGCCTGCAGCTTGTGCGCCATGAACGGAATCAACACATCCGCCGGCCCTTCCTCAATGTGCAGATGTTCATCATCGACATCGAACTCCGCCTGAAACGCCCGGCATTGTTCGCGATAGCGCGCCTCGATGGTTTCGCTCAGTTGCAGCGTCGGGTCCGCCGCTGACAACATCGGTGAGGGATGCGCTGCGATCACATGCAGGTGCGCTTTGGCCAGACTGGCAATGTCGTAGCCATGATCAATGATCGTTGTGTGCAAATGCCGGTGTTCGCCATCGACATTGCCGACATCCACCGCCGCCAGAATCACTTTGTCCTTCCACGAACTGGCGGTTTTCACTAGCAGCACCGGGGTCGGGCAGTGGCGCAGCAGTTTCCAGTCTGCCGGGGTCAGCAGGGCTTTTTTTAGCGAACTGTCCGGGAAATGCTGTTTGACTACCAGCCCGCAGCCCTCGGCCTGCTGCACATCGATGATGGTTTCATGCAGGCTTTCGTTCCACGCCTGCTCGGTGGTGACGCTGTAACCGTCGGCCAGCAGCGCGGCCTTGAGCACGCCGAGCATGCCGGCGTGGTCGTGCTTTCTGTCGCACACCAGCAGGTGCAGATGGGCCTGGGTCACACCCGCGATCAACTTGGCGCGCTTGAGCGCCAGGCTTTCCGAATGTTCGGGTTCGATGACCACCAGAATGCTGCGAATGGCTTGCATGAGCGGAGTCTCCAGCAAAGAAAAGGCACGGCGTTGCACAACTATAGTTGCTGCTCATGCGCCCGTGACTTGATGCATATCAACGCGGGCGGCTGGTGGTCTGCGGGCAGGCCGGTATAATCGGCGCCCTTCGCTCGAACACCTTTACCGTGAGCCCCATGATCCTTCCCGAAATCCACGAATTCCTTGGCTGCCGCACGCCAGACGCCTGGGTCCAGGCCGCACTGGCCGATCAGGAAACCCTGCTGATCGACCACAAGAACTGCGAGTTCAAGGCTGCCAGCACCGCGCTGAGCCTGATAGCCAAGTACCATTCCCACGTCGACCTGATCAACATGATGTCGCGTCTGGCACGGGAAGAACTGGTACACCACGAACAGGTCATGCGCCTGATGAAGCGTCGCAAGATCGAACTGCGCCAGCTCCACGCCGGCCGATACGCGTCGAGCCTGCGCAAAGTGGTGCGCAGTCATGAACCGGTGAAACTGGTGGATACGCTGGTGGTGGGGGCGTTTATCGAAGCACGCAGTTGCGAGCGGTTCGAAGCGCTGGTGCCGCATCTGGACGAAGAACTCGGCAAGTTCTACTTTGGCCTGCTGAAAAGCGAGGCACGGCATTTTCAGGGATACCTGAAGCTGGCCTATCAGTACGGCGAGGCCAAGGACGTTGAGCAAGTGATCGTGCGGGTTCGTGCTGCCGAGCAAGAGCTGATTGAGTCGCCGGACGAAGAATTCCGGTTTCACAGTGGTGTGCCTGTCGCGGCATAGCCCTGTTCGAAAAACAACGTCAAAAGATCGCAGCCTTCGGCAGCTCCTACGGGGAAACGCATTCCAAATGTAGGAGCTGCCGAAGGCTGCGATCTTTTGCGTGTGATTGTTAAAAACTCTTAAGAGTATGAAACATCACCGATAACCGGCTTCCACCCACGAATGCCGCCATAATGTCGACCCTTTCACACATGGGTTGGCACACGGTCGTTATGGATAACCTGGGTTTTGGCAAAGTCCTGCTGGTGGAAGACGACGAGCGCCTCGCGGCGCTGATCGCGCACTTCCTCGAACAACATGGCTACGAAGTCCGCTCGGTGCATCGCGGCGATCTGGCCGTGGCCGCGTTTCTTGAATTCAAGCCGAAAGTGGTGGTGCTCGACCTGATGCTGCCGGGGCAGAGCGGTCTGCAGGTGTGCCGCGAGATTCGCAGCGTGTCGGACACGCCGATCGTGATTCTGACGGCCAAGGAAGACGACCTCGATCACATCCTCGGCCTGGAATCCGGTGCCGACGACTACGTGATCAAACCGATCAAGCCGCCGGTTCTGCTGGCCAGGTTGCGTGCCTTGCAGCGACGTCAGGTGCCGGACAGCAGCGTGGTCAGCGCCATGGAGTTCGGCCGGTTGAGCATCGACCGCAGTTGTCGCGAAGTGCGCCTGGCCGGCGAGATCATCGAAATGACCACCATGGAATTCGAGCTGCTCTGGTTGCTGGCCAGTGCCGCCGGCAAGATTCTTTCGCGCGATGACATCCTCAATCGCATGCGCGGCATTGCCTTCGATGGCCTTAACCGCAGCGTCGACGTGTACATCAGCAAGTTGCGCAACAAGCTCAAGGACAACCCCCGCGAACCGGTGTGCATCAAGACTGTGTGGGGCAAGGGGTATCTGTTCAATCCGTTCGCGTGGGAGCTGTAGATGCTGCGGTTATTTCTCGGGCTGTTTCTGGTCATGACGGTGGGGCTGGTGTTGGCGTTGCAGACGGTTGAACACACGTTCGATGCGCTGCTCGATTATCAGCAACGCGACTACAACCGTGAAGCCGTGCGCGGTCAGGCCTGGACGCTCACTCAGCAGTTACGTGAACTCGATGGCCCGGCCCGGGAAAACCAGCTGCAATCGATACGCCCGCACTACGGGCTGGGGCTGACGCTGGTCGATGCCGGCCAACTGAACCTGACCGACGAGGAAAAAACCGAGCTGGCCGATGGCTTGCTGGTCATCCGCGACAAATACAGCCAATACATTTCCGCGATCGATGGCGGCGCGCAGTTGCTGAGTATTCGCCTGCCCGCCGAACCGAGCCTGATGCCTTTCTACATCGTCGCGGCGTACCTGATGATTGCCGTGGTGATCGGTATCGTCCTGTTTTTCTGGGTGCGCCCGCACTGGCGTGACCTGGAAAAGCTGCGGCTGGCCGCCGAGCGTTTCGGCGGCAACGACTTGTCGTCGCGTATTCAATTGTCGAAACGCTCGAACATCCGCGATCTGGCGGAGCACTTCAACTTGATGGCCGCACGCATCGAGGGACTGATCGCCAATCAGCGCGAGCTGACCAACGCCGTGTCCCACGAATTGCGCACGCCGATTGCGCGGTTGTCATTCGAACTTGATCAACTCAAGCAACAACCGGACGCCAGCCAGAACCGCGAACTGATCGCCGACATGTACGCCGACCTCGGCGAGCTGGAGGAGATGGTTTCCGAACTGCTGACCTACGCCAGCCTTGAGCGCGGCGCGACGGTGATCAAACGCGAGAACATTCAGGCCGCCAACTGGCTCGACAGCGTCGTCGGCAGCGTGGCGCTGGAAGCGGAAGCGGCGGGGGTGCAGTTGCTGATTGGCGATTGCCGGCTCGACACCGTGCGCATCGAACCGCGGTTCATGGCGCGGGCGGTGATCAATCTGCTGCGCAACGCCATTCGTTATGCCGAGCAGCGAGTCGAAGTGACCCTGGTGCGCCACGGCGATTATTACGAAGTGCGCGTAAACGACGATGGCCCGGGCGTGCCGCTGGAAGGGCGGGAGAAGATTTTCGAGCCATTTTCTCGGCTGGATGCCAGCCGGGATCGGCGTACCGGCGGGTTTGGTTTGGGCCTGGCGCTGGTGCGGCGGGTGTCGCAGTCCCATGGCGGGCAGGTTGAAGTCGGCGAATCGGAGTGGGGCGGGGCGTCGTTTCGGATGAGCTGGGCGCATCTGGATTGAATGATGTTGCCCGTGCTGGCCCCATCGCCAGCAGGCTAGCTCCCACAGGGTTGGTCGGTGTTGCCACTGTATTGGCAACGCCGCAAGACCTTGTGGGAGCCTGGCTTGCCAGCGATGGGGCCGGTCCGCTCGGTATTTTGTGACTGCCCCACCGCCATCGCTGGCAAGCCAGCTCCCACAGGGTTGGTGGGTGTTGCCACTGTATCGGCAACGCCGCAAGACCTTGTGTGAGCCTGGCTTGCCAGCGATGAGGCCGGTCCGCTCGGTATTTTGTGACTGCCCCACCGCCATCGCTGGCAGGCTAGCTCCCACAGGGTTGGTCGGTGTTGCCACTGTATCGGCAACGCCGCAAGACCTTGTGGGAACCTGGCTTGCCAGCGATGAGGCCGGTCCGCTCGGTATTTTGTGACTGCCCCACCGCCATCGCTGGCAAGCCAGCTCCCACAGGGTTGGTCGGTGTTGCCACTGTATTGGCAACGCCGCAAGACCTTGTGGGAGCCTGGCTTGCCAGCGATGAGGCCGGCACAGGCAGCAAAAAATCAGCTGAAGATCAGAAATCCCACTTGGTCGTCAGCATCACATTGCGCGGCTCGCCGTAGAACGTCGTGTCGAAGTTGCCCAGCCCTGTCAGGTAGCGCTTGTCGAACACGTTGTTGGCGTTGACCGTAAAGCTCAGATGCTCGTTGTACTGATAGCGGCTCATCAGGTCGACAAGGGTGTAGCCACCTTGCTTGATGCGCGTGTAATCGCCGGCCGGCGCACTGTAGATCTTGCCGTAGAACGCGCTTTGCCAGCTCACACCGCCACCGACGGTGACTTTGTCGAGCACGCCGGGCAAACGGTAGGTGGTGAAAGTGCGCACCACGTGTTCCGGCTTGGTGGTCGACAGCGGATAACCGTAGATGCGCTGCTCGTCGGCATCGCGGCTGCGCGCGTAGGTGTAGCCGGCGGAGACGTTCCAGCCGTCGGCCAGTTCGCCGGCCAGTTCCAGTTCCACGCCTTTGGTGGTGGCGCCGTCGATGGCTTTGTAAATGCCTTCGTTGGTCACCGCATTGGTGCCGATCGACTCGGCAACGCCGTCCTGTTCGATGCGGAAGAACGCCAGGCTGGCGTTCAGGCGACCGTCGAAGTACGCGGCTTTAAGGCCGGCCTCATAGCTGTCGCCCTCGACCGGCGCGAGGGTCGAACCGTTGCTGTCCTTATAGGTTTGCGGTTGGTAGATGCTGGTGTAACTGGCGTACAGCGAGTAGGTGTCATCGAGGTCATAAACCACCCCGGCGTAGGGCGTGACCACGCCGTGTTCCTTGTAGCTGGCGTGGGTGTCGTCGAGCCCGGCGCCCGGGTTGTAGCCGTAGTCTTCGTTGTATTTGAAGGTGCTCAAGCGGCTGCCGAGAATCACCGACAAATCATCGGTCGGGTTCAGGCGCGTGGCCAGGTAAATGCCGTTCTGGCTCTGTGTGCGCTCGTACTTGCCGTTCTTCGGGAAATCCTGTTTTGGCAGATCGCCGCGCCAGTCATAGATGCTCCCCGGTACTTGCGAAAAGGCGCTGGTGTCGTAGGTCGAACCGGTCTGGCGCGAGTGCGCGGTCATCACGCCGGCCACCAGTTCATGTTCGCGACCGCCGAGGGAGAATGGACCGGAGACGTTGACGTCAGCCGTGTTCTGCACGCGATGGCCTTCCCAGCGGCCCCAGTACAGGAACATCCCTTCACCCGTGGCGCGATCCGGGTTGCCGCCGCTCGCCGACGCCAGGCGAGTGTCGTGGTCGGTGGTTTTCTGGTCGACGCTGACCTTGAATTTCCAGTCATTGGCCAGCGCCTGTTCGAGCGAGGCGAAGTAGGTGATGTTGTCGAAATCGCGACGGCTCCAGTCGGCACCGGAGTTGAAGTGGCGCGCAAAGTCTGTGCGACCACCGTCGCTGAAGTACACCGGGTTGCCGGTCCAGGAGGTGCCGCGTGGGGTGGTGCTGGACTTGTCGATGCCGAAGGTCAGCAGGGTATCGTCGGTCAGGTCGGCTTCGAGGATGCCGTAGAACAGGTCTTTCTTCTGGCTGTAGTGATCGAGGTAGGAATTCTTGTCCGAGTAAGCGCCGACGAAACGCCCGCGCACATTGCCCGAATCGGTCAGCGAACCGGAGATGTCGCCGACAGTGCGGTAGGCATCCCACGAGCCGACGGTGCCGCTGATCGAGGCCTTGAATTGCTTGGTCGGCTTCTTGCGGATCAGGTTGACCGTGGCGGACGGGTCGCCATTACCGGTCATCAGCCCGGTCGCGCCCTTGATGATTTCGACGCGGTCGATGCTCGCGGCGTCGTCACCGTTGTTCGGGTTCTCGCCGTAAACACCGTCATACGGGATGTTGATGCCGTCGTACTGGAAGTTGGTGATTGCCAGGCCCCGCGCGGAAAATTCGCTGCGGTCGCTGTCGTATTTCTGCGTCGAAACACCGGGCGTGTTGCGCAGCGCATCGCCGACGCTTTGCACGCCGCGATCGTCCATTTGCTGGCGGGTTATCACGGTGACCGATTGCGGCGTTTCGCGAATCGACAACGGCAGGCCGGTGGCCGAGGACATGCTGCCAGTGGTGTAGGCGTGAGTGTCTTCGGTGGTGGCGCCGAGGCCTTCGGCAGAAATATTGGTGGCGCCCAGTTGCAGGGCGGCGGTTTCAGCGGCTTGGGCATTAAGGCTCAGCAGCGCCAGCGCCAACGGGCACAAGGCAAAACGAAAACGGACGTACGGCATGGAGATCCCTTTGCATCAAATCGATCGGTCGTTGAAGTGCTTCTGAGGGTTAACCGAACGAAAAACACAAAAGGGAACTGCCCAAGCAAAAATCCCCACATTCCTCCCTGTAGGAGCTGCCGCAGGCTGCGATCTCTTGATGTTGGTTTTTAAAAAAAGATCAACAGATCGCAGCCTTCGGCAGCTCCTACATTGGGGTGTTTATCAGGTGCTGATGCCGAGGCGTTCGTGCCACTGGGCGAGGGATTCTTCGGGGTAGACGTCGAATTGTTTGTCCTTGGCTTGGGCGTCGACTTCCACCCACGGTGCCTTCGAGCCGAGCATCAGGTGCGTGTGCTCCGGTGGCACGGGCAGCGGCGTATCGATTGCGCTGGCAAACGGGTGGATCAGCTCCGGCCACTGCGGGCTGAACAGCCACAGACCGCTGCCGCACAATGAGCAGAAATGCCGTTCGGCGCTGCTGCGATGGGCACGCTTGTCACCTTCGTCTTTCATCTTCGCGTGGTAGATGGCGATGTTTTTGCGGCCGTGAACCTTGAGCGTGGTCGCGTCACCGCCCAGGTTGATCGCGTAGCCGCCACCGCCCTGGGTCTTGCGGCAGATCGAGCAGTAGCAACGTTGATAAGGGTAGGGATGGGCGCTGGTGAGACTGAAGGTGACAGCGCCGCAGTGGCAGGAGCCTTTTAAATGCATGACGGGGGCCTCCGGTTGGCTGGGATGGGTTCGGTTCAGCCTAGAAGATGTGCGGTGAATGTGTTGCCGCCATCGCGAGCAGGCTCACTCCTACAATTTGAAATGCATTCCCCTGTAGGAGTGAGCCTGCTCGCGATAAACGATAACGCGGTTGCACTGGACGCCCACTCTTCCCCAAGTCAGCATGTTCCCCTAAAAACAGGGATCAAAAACCCATGCGACGACTTCCCTCACTGGCCGCCCTGCGCACTTTCGAATGCGCCGCCCGTCATGCGCATTTCGGCCGGGCCGCCGCTGAACTGTGCGTCACCGACAGCGCCGTCAGCCACCAGATCCGCCAGCTCGAAGAACAGCTCGGCGTCTCGCTGTTCATCCGCGAAGGCCGGCAGATTCGCCCGACCATCGCCGCCGGGCGCCTGATGCAGAGTCTGCAGCAAGCCTTCGAACTGATCGGCGATGCCTGCGATGAACTGCGCGATCCGTCCTCGCTGGCGGTATTGCGCCTGGCCGTCACCGCTGAGCTGGCGCAGAAATGGCTGATGAGTCGTCTCAGCGATTTCTACGCGCGCTACCCGCACATCACCTTGCACCTCTACGAACAACCGATCGACGCCAGCGCCCCCGGCGAAGACATCGACCTGGCGATCACCTACGGCACCGGCCCGGCCGACAGCAGCGCTTATTTCGTGCGGCCCTTGCCGGCGCTGCAGTTCTTCCCGGTGTGCAGCCCCGGCCTGTTCAACCAGGGCACATTGAAATCCCCGAAGGATCTGGCCCGCCACTGCGTGCTGCACGACGACCAGGACGGCAAGACCTGGACCGCCTGGCTGACCAGTCACGCCGGCGATCAACGCCCGCAGCGTCAGTTGTATTTCGCCCATGCAGGTCTGGCGCTGGAAGCGGCGGCGCAAGGGCAGGGCGTGGCAATGGGCGACAACCTCACCGCGCAGGAGGACTTGCAGAGCGGTCGGTTGGTGCGGCCGTTCCCCTGGAGCATGACCGCGCTCGGCCAATACGCGCTGGTGTGTGAGCGCGTGCGGATGGAGCGTCCGGCGGTGGCGCAGATGCTTGAGTGGTTCAACGATCAGCTGGCTGATTGATGAGTTGAATTCAACTGTTCCGCAATATTCATCGTTGGCGAGCCCGCCGCCAACGCCCGTACCTTGTGGTCATTCCCATCGCGAAGACGAGGTTTGACCATGGCACGTTTGCTCGACTCCACCCCTAAACACGACGGCTTCCGTCTGCCCGGCGAATTCGAAAGCAAGTCCGGCTGCTGGCTCGGCTGGCCGGAACGCACCGACGTCTGGCGCAACGGCGCCAAGCCGGCGCAGAAAGTCTGGGTGCAGATTGTCACCGCCATCTCCCACAGCGAACCGGTCACCGTCTGCGCCTCTGCCGCGCAATTCGCCACCGCTCGCCGCCAGTTGCCACCGCAAGTGCGCGTCGTGGAAATGACCTGCAACGACACTTGGTTCCGCGACAGCGGCCCGTGCTTCGTGGTCAACGACCAGAGCGGCGAAGTGCGCGGCGTCGATTTCGAGTTCAACGCCTATGGCGGCCTCGACGGCGGTCTCTACTACCCCTGGGACAAGGACGACCAGATTGCCAGCAAGATCCTCGAAATCGAGCGCTTCGACCGCTACCGCGCACCGTTGATTGCCGAGCTTGGCGGCATTCAGAGCGACGGTCAGGGCAGCATCCTCACCACCGAACAATGCCTGCTCAACCGCAACCGCAACCAGCACCTGGGCAAGGACGAAGTCACCCGGCGGCTCACCGATTATCTCGGCGCCGAACAAGTCATCTGGCTGCCGCGCGGCTGCAAGTTCGATGAAACCGATGGCCACGTCGACGACCTCGCCTGTTTCGTCCGTCCCGGCGAAGTGGTGCTGCAATGGACCGACAACCGCGACGATCCACAGTGGGAAATCTATCAAGAGGCCTACGACATTTTGCGCAGCACCCGCGACAGCCGTGGGCGCGAGTTGACTGTGCATAAACTGCCGCAACCGGACGTGCTCGAATGGACCGCCGAGGAAGCCGAAGGCCTCGACCAGCAGGACAGCACCCACACCCGTCAGGCCGGCACGAAAATCTGCGCGTCGTACATCAACTACTACGCCGGCAACAGCTCGATTGTGGTGCCGCTGTTTGGCGATCGTCAGGATCGGGTAGCCCTGGCGACGCTGGCCGAACTGTTCCCGCAACACAAGATCGTCGGCATCGAAAACTCCCGGGAAATTCTCCTCGGCGGCGGCAACGTCGCGTGCATCACCATGCCGCAATACGCCGGCACGCCTGTCCACAAGAAGGGAGCCTGACCATGCGCCTGCACAAACTGACTCAAGCGTTATTGCTGGTGCTTGCACCCTTGTGTGTGCAGGCCGCCGACACCGCCAAACCGGTGGTCAACTTGTACATCTGGGGCGAGTACCTGGCCCCGGATACCTTGAAAAACTTCGAGGCGAAAACCGGCATTCATGTGGTTGCCGATCATTTCGATTCACTGGAAACCGTCGAGACCAAACTGCTCACCGGGCGCAGTGGCTACGACCTGGTGCTGACCGCAGGCCAGCACCTGTCACGGGCCATCGAAAGCGGCGCGATTCAGCCGCTGGACAAGGCGCGGGTGCCGCACTTTACCGGCGTCGGTGAGGAATTCCGTCAGCACATGGCGGTGTTCGATCCGGGCAATCGTTACGCCGGGATCTACGCGTGGGGCACCACGGGCGTGGGCTATCAGGAAGAGGCTGTCAAAAAGCGTTTGCCCGATGCGCCAAAGGACAGCTGGGCGATGTTGTTCGATCCAGCGGTGGTGTCGAAATTCGCTGATTGCGGGGTGAGCCTGCTCAATGATCCGAACGAAGTATTCGCGGCGGTTATGAAGTACATGGGCCTGGACATCAACCGGCAAAACCTCGACGACCTGAAACTCGCCGAGCAGCAACTGGCGAAAATCCGTCCGTACATTCGCTACTTCGACAATGACCTGAACATCAGCGATCTGGCCAACGGCAATACCTGCGTGGCGATGTCGTGGAACGGCAACGTGGCGATTGCGGCGGGGCAGGCGGAGGCGGCGAACAAGCCGTTCAAACTCAGTTACCGGATTCCGAAAGAGGGCACGTTGATCTGGTTTGACGCGATGGTCCTTCCCAAGGACGCCCCGCACCCGCAGGCCGGGCTGGCGCTGATGGATTACTTGATGACGGCGGAAGTCATGGCGCCGATCACCGACACCATTCACTACGCCAACGCGATCACGGCGGCGGACGGTCTGGTCGATGCGGCGATCCGCAATGATCCGGGCACCTACCCCTCGGCCGACGTCAGGGCCACGCTGTACAGCAAAAACGACAACGGCAAAGCCTTCAATCGCGCGCTGATCCGCGCCTTCAGCCGCCTCAAATCCGGTCTCTAAGCCCCATTCCACCCGTAGGAGCTGCCGCAGGCTGCGATCTTTTGATCTTGTTCTAAAAATCAAAAATCAAAAGATCGCAGCCTGCGGCAGCTCCTACATGTTTGGGTTTTCAGCACAGGTGAATCGGTGCCATCTGACCCACCCCTGAACTCTGTAGGAGTGAGCCTGCTCGCGATGGCGGTGGTTCAGTCGATGGGGATGTTGACTGGACTGGCCTCATCGCGAGCAGGCTCACTCCTACAGGGTTCGGTGTAGCAAAAAACCTGTGGGAGCTGGCTTGCCAGCGATGAACGATAACGCGGTCTACACCTTGGCAACGCGCCAAAGGTACCAGGCGGCGACGGTTCTGAACGGGCTCCACTTCAACCCGATCTCGATCATCTGCTTGCGCGTCGGCTGCACCTCCAGCCCCTTCAGCCGCCGATAACCCTCACGCACACCAAAGTCATCGGCCGGCAGGATATCCATGCGCTCCAGGCTGTAAATCAGCAGCATCTCCACCGTCCAGCGGCCGACCCCGCGGAGGCTGATCAAGCGTTCGATCAGCACTTCATCGTCCATCGCCAATGCCGTGGCGTAATCCGGCACCACGCCGTCGAGCGTTGCCTGGGCGATCCCTTGAATCGTGGCAATCTTGCCTGCTGAAAACCCGCAACTGCGCATTCGTTCAAAGTCGGTCGCGAGGATTTGTTCCGGCCGTGGAAATGACTGCGACGGAAACAGCCCCACCAAGCGCCCGACAATCGCATCCCCGGCCTTGGCATGCAGCTGCTGATAGGCAATCGCCCGTACCAGCGACTCGTACGGATCGCGCGCCGGGTGCGGTTGATGCAGGCACGGGCCGACAGCGGCAATGTGCCGCTGCCAGTCGGAGTCGAGGCTGGCGAGGTATGCGCTGGCCGCTTGATAGGCGTCGGGCATGCTATTTCAGCAAGCCGTTGACTTCGCCGTAAGTGAAGGCCTTGAGGTCATGGGTATCGAGTTTGCCGCTGGCGAGGAAGCTTTTCACCAGCCCGCCCATCGCGCCGTAGAGGAACTCGGCGATGCCGGAGCCGGCGCTCAGGCGGCGCACACCCAAGGCTTGCAGTTCGGCGGGCGAGGGCAGGCAGGCGAAGCCGAGCACGTTGACCGGCAGCGTCGTGCCTTTGCAGATCGCTTCGATTTCGTAGCCCGAGGTGACCCCGGCGGCGAACAAGCCATCGGCACCGGCGGCCTGATACAGCGCGGCACGGCGAAGGGTTTCGGCGACGCGGTCTTCAGCCGGCACCAGGCTTTTCAGATAGACATCGGTGCGCGCGTTGATGAACAGTTTGACCGCGCGTTTGTCGGCGACTTGCCGCGCCACTTCGATCTTGCGCGCGAGCAGCTCCGGCGTTTGCGCGCCGTCTTCGATATTGACGCCGACCGCGCCCGCGGCAATGACCGCATCGAGCACTTCGGCGACCCGCCCGAGGTCATCGGAATAACCGGCCTCGACGTCGACGGTCAGCGGCACGCTGATGACTCGGGCGATGGATTCCACCGTCGACACCAGCCGTTCGAGGGGCAGCGTGTTGCCGTCCGGGTAACCGTGGGCCCAGGCCACGGCCGCGCTGCTGGTGGCGACGGCCTGACCACCGAGCTGTTCGACCAGTCGCGCGCCAGTGGCGTCGGCGACGTTGGTCAGGATCAACAGGCCTTGCTGGTGCAACTGGTGAAAGCGAGTGTCGAGCGTGCTCATCGAAATTCCTTGTTGTTGATGGGGCAAAAATCGTCAGAAAGCCAATGGTTGAGTGAGCTGCAGTGCGGCGTTTTCCAGCCTCAGCAAGAATGCCTTGCGCGGTTGTCCTCCACCATAGCCGGTCAGCGAGCCGTCCGCGCCAATCACCCGATGACACGGCACGACAATCGACAGCCGATTGTGCCCGTTGGCCAGCCCGACCGCCCGACTCGCGCCGGGTTTGCCCAACGCCGCCGCGATGGCGCCGTAAGTGCTGGTGTGACCGTAAGGGATTTGCAGCAGCGCTGCCCAGACCTGCCGGGAAAATTCGCTGCCGGGCAAATGCAACGGCACCGTGAATACGTTCAGCGTGCCGGCGAAGTAGGCCGTCAGTTCCTCTTCGATTTGCTGCAGGTGTGCGTTATGCCCCGGCGCGACCGCGTAGCCATAGCGGCTCTGCAATGCTTCAACTTCGCCGGTCAGCGCCGGCCGATCAAGAAACTCCAGCAACACCAATCCACGGCGTTCGGCCATGGCGATCATCGGCCCCAGCGGCGTGGTCAGCCGGGTGAACAGCAGCGGCTCGCTCTGTTCGGCGCGGCCCGGTGTGATGTGGAACGACTTCTGAAAGGCGTCACGAAAACCGCTGAGCGACTCATACCCCGAGTCGAATGCGGCATGATCAATCGAGGTGCCTTGCTTGATCCCGCCCAGCGCCATGCCCAACCGCCGGGTACGTAGCCAGGCGTGGAAAGTCATGCCGAAATGCTGCTTGAACCAACGCCGCAGCTTCAGGGGCTCGATGCCTGCGGCGAGCAGTTGTGCATCGCTCCAGCGCAGCTCCGGGTCGGCGTCCACAGCGTTGAGCAGGCGCTGCACCCAATCCGGGGCGATCGCCGCAGCGTCCAGTGGCTTGCAGCGCAGGCAGGCGCGATAACCGGCGGTCAGGCATTCATCGGCGTGCGCGAAGAACTCGACGTTCTCCGGTTTCGGTTTGCGCGCCGTGCAACTGGGGCGGCAGAAGATCCCGGTGGTTTTCACGGCCGTGAAGAACACGCCTTCATAGGCAGTGTCGCGTTCGAGCATGGCGCGAACCATCTCGGCGTGGGGCGGCAGGACAGCGGTCTGTATGTTCATGGCATGACTGTAAAAGCAGATTCTCGATGGCTCCACCGAAAAATCGACAGTGAATTTCCATTACCCCTGAACTACCGTGTAGGAGCTGCCGAAGGCTGCGATCTTTTGATCTTGTTTGTATAAATCAAAGTCAAAAGATCCCAGCCTTCGGCAGCTCCTACAGAGATTGTGAGGTATCGGGTTTATGCATCCGTTTTCCATTCAGCGTATTGATCACATTGTCCTGCGCGTGCAAGACCTGCAGCGCAGCATCGACTTCTACGGCCAGGTGTTCGGCGCCGAGGTGGTCAGGCGCAACGAACCGCTGGGGTTGATCCATCTGCGCGCGGGCAGCTCGATGATCGATCTCGTCGACCTGCAAGGCGAACTCGGCCGCAAGGGCGGCGGGGCGGCCGGTGCCGAGCGGCGCAACGTCGATCACTTCTGCCTGCGCATCGAGCCCTTCGATGAAGCGCTGCTGAGCGCACATTTGCAGTCTTTTGGTCTGAGCGTTGCCAAAGCCGAGTCGCGCTTCGGCGCCGAGGGCAAGGGTTTGTCCCTCTATTGCTTCGACCCGGACGGCAATCAGGTCGAACTCAAAGGGCCGTCCGAGGCGTAGACCTCAGGCGCGTTTGGCCATCAACAATACCGAAGCCGCCGCCGACAGCAGCCCCGCGCAGCAACGATTGAATATCCGTTTGCCGCGCGGCTCGGCGAACCAGCGGCGCATGTGCAGGCCCATCCACGCATAAGCGCTGATGGCGATCCATTCCAGCAGCAGGAACAGCACACCCAGTACGGCGAATTGTGCCGGCACCGGGTGGGCCGGATCGACGAACTGCGGCAGAAAAGCGGTGAACAGCAGAATCGCTTTCGGATTGCCGGCCGCGACCAGAAATTCCTGTCGCGCCAGGGCGAAGAAGCCAACGGTTGCACCCGCCACGTGCTCCTCGGCTTGCGGATTGGCCCGCCACAACTGCCAAGCCAGATACAGCAGGTACGCCGCGCCAATGATCTTGATCGCATGGAACAGCCATTCCGACGTCTGCAACACCACCGACAGACCGGCGCCGGCCAGCGCGATCATCCCGGCAAACGCCAGAATACGCCCGATGCCCGCCGTGCAGGCGCGGCGAAAACCGTAGCGGGTAGCGTTGCTCACCGACAGCAGGTTATTCGGGCCGGGGGCCATGTTCAGGGCAAAGCAGGCCGGGAGAAACAGGGAAAGGGTGGCGAGATCCATGACGGCACTCCAGAAACGAGAAGGCCATTTTTATCACAGCCCACGCGCCGCCAGACCCATACAGTCAGGCCCGGCTGTCGCGGTACAGCGCCCGGCCGTGCAGGACAACCCCGTCGAACTTTTTGCGGACGGCGCAACTCTGAAACAGTCAGAGGGCGATGGTTTCGTCAGAAAAAGTTATCCGCACGGTCAGAAACAGCGATTGCCGTGTAACATTTGCCCCCTGTTTCTGCTCCCTGTTTCAAACATCCCGCACGGCCCCAGGCGGCCCCACCAAGAGCGATCTACATGCAAGCAAAGGCCCGTGAAGTTTATGTGCCACCGGTGCTGCAAGATCTGCGGGCCGGCACTGCCGAACTGCACATCGCACTGGAAAAACGCCTTCCATTTTTCTCCGATACTCTCGATACCCCAGCTTTTGTGCAGTTGATGCAGGCTTATTACGGCTTCTATCTACCGCTGGAAGACGCGCTGCTGAGCAGCGGTGCAATTCCCACTGATTTTGATCTGACGCCACGACTCAAGGCGCCAACCTTGCGCGCCGACCTGCATGCCCTGGGCGTGAGCAGCGAGGCGCTGGCACGTCTGCCACAGTGTGAAGACTTGCCCCTGATCAATTCAGCGGCTTGCTGCCTCGGCATACTGTATGTGCTCGAAGGTGCGACGCTGGGCGGGCAGATCCTGCGCCGGGAAATCGCCAGCCGACTCGGCCTGGAAGCCGACAATGGCGCGGCGTTTCTCGATATCTATGGCGCCGCCACTGGCCGCCGCTGGCGCGATTTCATTGAATACCTGAGCCGTCGACCGATGGATGCGGACGAGCGCAAGGCCGTGGTTGCGGCCGCACACACCACATTCAGCTGTTTCGAGCGCTGGCTCGAACGCCGGGAGGTACTGGCATGACCCCGCAAGACCAACAAGCCTTTGAAGAACTGCTGGCCAACTGTGCCGACGAGCCGATTCGCTTCCCCGGCGCGATCCAGCCCCACGGTTTGCTGCTGACCCTGAACGAACCTGCGCTGGAGATCGTTCAGGTCAGCGCCAACGTTGCAACCCTGTTGGACCGTGAGCCGCTCGGCCTGATCGGCCAGCCACTGGCGCAACTGATCGGCGACGCCGAGGCCGCGCAAGTGCGCGAAGCCTTGCTGCAGCCGGCATTGTCCGACACGCCGCCGCTGCACTTTCGCCTCAATGGCACGGCGTTCGATGGCTTGTTGCACCGGCATCAGGGCGTGCTGATCCTGGAACTGGAAATCCACGTCGAAAACTTCCAGCCACGCAATGTCGCCGGCAACCAGACCCATCTGGGGCGCATGCTCCAGCGTCTGCACGCGGCCACGTCGTTGCAGGCGCTGTACGACATCAGCGTCAAGGAAATCCAGGCCATGACCGGTTACGACCGGGTGCTGATTTACCGCTTCGAAGAGGAAGGGCACGGCCAGGTGATCGCCGAAGCGTCCGACCCGTCGATGGAAGTGTTCAATGGTCTGTTCTTCCCGGCCTCGGACATTCCCGAGCAGGCCCGCGAGTTGTATCGGACCAATTGGCTGCGGATCATCCCCAATGCCGATTACCAACCGGTGCCGTTGCTGCCGAAGCTGCGCCCGGACACCGACACGCCGCTGGATTTGAGTTTTGCCACCCTGCGCAGCGTGTCGCCGATCCATTGCCAGTACATGAAAAACATGGGCGTGCTGTCGTCGATGAGTATCTCGCTGCTCAAGGGCGACAAGCTTTGGGGCCTGATCAGTTGCGGCAACCGTCAGCCCCTGCACGTGCCGCATGAACTGCGCGCGGCGTGCCAGACCATCGGCCAGGTGCTGTCGCTGCAGATCAGCGCGATGGAAGCGCTGGAGATCAGCCGTCAGCGTGAAGCAAAAGTCGCGGCGCTGGCCTTGCTCAATCAGGCGATGATCGATTCGCCACAAAACGTTTTCGATGGCCTGGCCAACCAGCCGCAAGTGCTCATGGCGCTGAACAATGCCGGCGGTATCGCGATCATTGAAGACAATCAATTGCACCGTTACGGCAATTGCCCGGAGCCTGCGCAGATCCGCGCCCTGCACAAATGGCTGCAGGACAGCGGCGAGCCGGTGTTCGCCAGCCATAATCTGGCCAGTGTGTATCCGCCGGCTGCGGAGTATCAGCAAGTGGCCAGCGGCGTGCTTGCCATGAGCCTGCCGAAACCGGTCGACAACGGCGTGCTGTGGTTCCGTCCCGAGGTCAAAGAGAACATCAACTGGAGCGGTGATCCGCGCAAGCCACTGGACCTGGAAAATTCCGACGCCGGTTTGCGCCTGCGCCCGCGCACCTCGTTTGAAATCTGGAAAGTCGAGATGGCCGGGATCTCCACCAAGTGGAGCCACGGCGATCTGTTTGCCGCCAACGATCTGCGTCGCTCGGCGCTGGAAAACGATCTGGCGCGCCAGGTGCGCCGCGAACAGGAAGCCGTGCGCGCCCGCGATGAACTGGTGGCGGTGGTCTCGCACGACCTGCGCAACCCGATGACAGTGATCTCGATGCTCTGCGGCATGATGCAGAAGGCGTTCAGCTCCGACGGCCCACACACCTCGCGCCGCATCTCCACCGCAATCGACACCATGCAGCAGGCGGCCGGGCGCATGAATACGTTGCTCGAAGACTTGCTCGACACCTCGAAGATTGACGCTGGGCGCTACTCCATCACCCCGCAGAAACTCGACGTCGGGCAGATGTTCGAGGAAGCGCAGGCGCTGCTCGCACCGCTGGCGCTGGACAAGGACATCAGCATTTCCTTTGCTGCTGATCCCGATTTGCGCATTCACGCCGATCCGGAGCGGCTGTTTCAAGTGCTGTCGAATCTGGTCGGCAACGCGATCAAGTTCACCCCGCGTCTGGGCACCGTCGGCGTGCATGCCAAATCAGTCGGCGATGAAATCGTCTTCACCGTGCGTGACAGCGGCGAAGGCATCCCCAAAGAGCACCTGCCGCACGTGTTCGACCGTTACTGGACGGTAAAGGAAGGCAACCCGAACGGTACGGGCCTCGGTTTGTACATCACCCAAGGCATCGTCGAAGCCCACGGCGGCCGGATCGTCGCCGAGAGTGAGCCGGGGCAGGGCAGCGAATTCCGCTTCACCGTGCCACGCCTCGATTGACCCCCTGTAGGAGCTGCCGCAGGCTGCGATTTGTTGATGTGATCGTTCCCCCGCTCCGCGTGGGAATGCCTCAACGTACGCTCTGCGTTCGGCTCTGGAAGGGACGCGGAGCGTTCCGGGCTACATTCCCACGCAGAGCGTGGGAACGATCAGGATCACAGGGGCATTTTCTTTTGATCGTTCCCACGCTCCGCGTGGGAATGCCTCAACGGACGCTCTGCGTTCGGCTCTGGAAGGGACGCGGAGCGTCCCGGGCTACATTCCCACGCAGAGCGTGGGAACGATCAGATCACAGGGGCATTTTCTTCAATACCGGGGATTGGGCGCTCGATACCGTGAGCACCTTGTTCCTCGATTTGAAGCAGGTGTGCGATGAGTCTGATTGTTTCGATGGCGGCGTTTGCGTTGGCGGCGTCGATCACGCCGGGACCGGTGAATATCGTGGCATTGAGTTCGGGGGCGCAGTTCGGCTTCCGCGCCAGCCAGCGGCATGTCGCCGGGGCAACATTGGGGTTTGTGTTGTTGCTGGTGTTGATGGGCCTGGGCCTGCACGAGGTTCTGCAGCTGTGGCCGTTCATGACGCGAGTGGTGCAACTGGCCGGGGTGGCGTTTCTGCTGTTCATGGCCTGGAAACTCGCCAGCGACGACGGGCAGTTGAACGCAAAGGATGCCGCGCGTGCGCCGTCGATGCTGTATGGCGCAGTGATGCAGTGGCTCAACCCCAAGGCCTGGCTTGCCTGCGTGGCAGGAATGGGCGCGTTCGTGGCGGATGGCGAGGCGCATCTGGTCTGGCAGTTTGCGGCGGTGTATCTGGTGATTTGCTATGTGTCGGTCGGCTGTTGGGTGTATGCCGGGACATTCCTGCGCGGCTATTTGAGCAATGCGGCAGGCATGCGCTGGTTCAATCGAAGCATGGCGTTGTTGTTGGCGCTGAGCGCAATCTACTTTTTGTTCACTTGACCCTGTTGGAGCGAGCCTGCTCGCGAATGCTGTGGTCAGTCACTGGATATGTCGACTGAACCACCGCTTTCGCGAGCAGGCTCGCTTCCACAAGGGGAAGTGTTCAATTTCAGGTGAAATGTCAGCCGCGATATTGGCCGGGGGTTGCGGCCAGGTGTTGCTTGAACGCCCGTTGGAAATGCGCCTGATCGGCAAACCCGGCCTCCAGCGCCACATCGGCAATCAGTTGTCCGCTGCGCAATCGCTCGCGAGCGAACTGGATGCGCTGATTGACCAGAAACGCATGCGGGGTCATGCCGTAATGCTGTTTGAAGGCGCGGATCAGATACGACGGTGACAGCTGCGCTGCCGCGCAGATGTCATCGAGGCTGAGCAGGTCGGTGCAATGTTCGCGGATGAACTCCGCGGCGCGTTCCAGCTTGAAGTTCGGCTCGCGCAACGCTTGCCCGGCAGGATTCAGGCGCAGTTGCAGATCGCTGAAAAACTCCACCGCCGTGCTCTGCTTACGCAGCACATCCTGCTGCTCGTCGACCAGCACTTGGTAAAGCGCGATCAACTCGCGAAACAGCTCGGCATCGTGCAAGTGCGTGGCCGAGAACCGTCGGAATTCCACATCCTCGGCAAAGCCCAACTGATGCTGCAAATCCGTCAGCCACGGCGTCTCGACATACAACATCACGTACGACCACGGCTGATTATCGATGGGGTTGCAGGCGTGCACATCGCCAGGATTCATCAACACCACCGTGCCCGCCGCCACCTCGAATTGCGCCTGCTCATGCACGTAAGTACTGCGCCCGGCGGTGATCGCACCGATCGAGAAGTGCGCGTGGGAATGCCGGGCGTAACAGACTTCGCGGCCATCGGCGATGGCCCGCGCTTCGATGAAGGGCAGGGCGTCGTCGCGCCAGAAGCGCGGGGCTTTTTCAGGGTTTTTGGCGGCAGCGTGTTTCATTGTGATTATTCCCGGCAGGCCAGTGCCCGAGTGTATTAGCTCTGGCCGGCAAAGGCCCGTTCCAGTTCGGCGATGTCGAGTTTTTTCATTTTGAACATGGCCTGCATTGCCCGTTGCGACTTGCTGGTGTCGGCATCCAGCATCATCTGCATGAACGCCACCGGTACGATCTGCCACGACACACCGAACTTGTCCTTGAGCCAGCCGCATTGCTGGGCTTCGACCGGGCCACCCTCGGACAGGTTGCCCCAGAAGTGGTCGACTTCTTCCTGATTCTGGCAATTGACTTGAAACGAGATCGCCTCGCTGAACTTGAACATCGGCCCACCGTTGAGCCCGGTGAAGGTCTGGCCGTCGAGTTCGAAACTGACGGTCATCACCGCACCTTCCGGCTTGCCGTGAAATTCCTGACCGACCTTGCTGTAGTGGGTCAGGCCGGTGATTTTCGCGTGATCGAAGATCGAGCAGTAGAACTTCGCCGCCGCTTCGGCCTGATCGTCGAACCACAGGCAGGGCGTGAGTTTTTGAAAGCGTTGCATGGCAGTCATCCTCGGCAGGTTAGACACGCTGGACTATCAGCGTAGACAGTCCTTGGTCGACTGGCAGCGCCGTAGATCGACAAGTGCGCGGCCCTTCGATTGTCGATAGACTTGCCGCCCCGATTTTGCCGCAAGGACGCTTCGCATCATGGTTGCCCCACGTTCACTGTTTTTCGCCTGCCTGTTCGCCACGGCCTCGGCCAGCGCTGCGCCGTTGAGCTGCCAGCTGCAGGACCCGGCGCAGAAATACCTCATCGACGTGCGTGTCGAGCAACCACCGGTAGCAAGCTTCGATCCGGTGGCGGCACACATCGTCCTGCGCGATAAAACCAGCGGGGCGGTGCTGCAAACCCTCGAAACTGCCGACGCTGCCGAGCTGCTGAAGACTGACGGCACAGGGCCAAGCCTGCGCTGCGACAACCAGCAACTGTTGGTGTTTGGCGACTTCAATTTCGATGGTCAGCAGGATGTGGCCGTGCGCAACGGCAATGACGGTGGCTACGCTGCCGCTTCCTACGATATCTACCTGTTCGATGCGGCGAATCCGGTGTTGATTGCGAACAAGGCATTCTCTGCGCTGACCCGCGAGCCGAACCTGGGCATGTTTGAGGTCGACAGTGCAGGCAAGCGTCTGATTACGCGTTCGAAAAGCGGCTGCTGCTGGCGGCAGCAGGCGAGTTGGGAGATTCAGGACAAGCTACCGGTGCGTGTAGCGGAGACCATCGAGGTGGCGCAGGCGCCTTCCGAAGGCAGTCCGTTTATGCCTAAGGGCTACACCGAAATCACCCAACGGGATTTGAAGGGCGGTCAGTGGGTCGAGCAACGTCGTCTCGAAGGGCCGATTGGAGAGGCGCCGGTGATGTTGCGGGGGAAGCTGGACGAGAAGATCGCTTTCCAATTGTGGTGGCAGTTGCAGGGCGGCGTTTATGTCGGCGAAGTGCGCTATGTCAGCGGCAGCGGCGTGCCCATTCGCTTGGTCGGCGAACCTTACGACGATGGCGGCATTGCCTTGCATGAAATCAGTGACGAGGGCGCGATCACGGGTAACTGGTTCATTGCCGGTGAGCCCGATGAACAAGGTTTTCAGGGCGGGACGTGGCACAGCGGCACCAAGTCGTATGTTATTCAAGCGCGGCCGACAGCGTTTCATGTTGCGCCGCAAAAATTCGCCGCTGTTGCGGCCAGCCAGCGCGAAGGGCGCTACGTGATGGTGACCGACGATGGGCGCTCCGCGTGGTTGACGTTGAAAATCAGCAAAGATGCGCAGGGCAGCGAGATAGCCTCGGTGCAAATGGCGGTCACGCAGCCAGGCAAACCCGCCAATCAAGTGGTTGAACAATGGCCTTTGCAAGCGGGCAATCTGATCATTGGCCAAAAGGAAGTCGCCGAGCCGCTCTATCGCGTGCGTTTGCTCGATGGTGTTGTCCGTGTGGAAGCTTTCGGTGAGTACGGCGATTTTCGCGGCACTTACCTGAAGCAACCGTAAATCGGCGGCAACCTCAGAAATCCCAGCGCGCAGTCAGTTGCAGGCTGCGCGGTTCGCCATAGAACCCGGTGCCGAAATTGCCGAGCCCGGTGTAGTAGGTCTTGTCGAAGAGGTTTTTGACATTGAGCGTGGTGCTCAGGTGGTCGTTGAAGCGGTAGCGTGCCATGGCATCGACCAGGTAATAACTGTCCTGAGTGATGCGTACGTTCTGGCCTGCTGTGGGCTGGAACACGTTGCCGAAGAACTCACTCTGCCAACTGACGCCGCCGCCCAGGGTCAGATTCTGCCAGGCGCCGGGCAGGCGATAGCTGCTGAACAGTCGCACCAACTGCTCCGGCGCGGTGGTTTGCAGGATTGAGGCATACACCGGGTCGCCCTTGGCATCGCGGGTGTGGTTGTAGGCATAGCCGGCGGAGAGGTTCCAGCCCTCAGCGATTTCGCCGGCCACTTCGAACTCGAAACCTTTGGTCGTTGCACCCTGCACGGCGCGATACACCGCCTGATTGTCGAAGCCGCTGACCTGCTCGGCGACGTTGTCCTGTTCGATGCGGAACACGGCAAAACTGGCGTTGAGCCGGCCCTCGAAGTATTCGGCTTTTATCCCCGCTTCATAGCTGTCGCCTTGCACCGGGTCGAGCACCTGGCGTGAGGCGTCCTTGCTCAGTTGCGGCTGATAAATGCGTGTGTAGCTGGTGTACAGCGAGTACGTGTCGTCGAGGTCGTAGACCGCGCCGGCGTAGGGTGTGACCACGCCGGTCTGGCGATAGCCGTCGCGGACATTGGCGGTGTTCGGGTCGCGATAGTCGAGGTGGTCGCTGGCGCTGAAATCACTGACACGTGCGCCGAGAATCAGCGCCAGATCGTCGCTGGCCTTCAAGCGCGTCGAGGCGTACGCGCCGGTCTGGCGTTGGCTGATGGCGTCGGTGCCGATCTGCGGGATGTCGGGTTTGGCGAACGCGCCGTGCCAGGCGAAAATGCTGGCGCCCAGCGCCGGATAAACCGAACCGTACACCGGGTTGTCCTGGCGGGTGTTCATCGACATGAAACCGACGATCAACTGATGCTCGCGACCGAACAGGCTGAACGGTCCGCCGAGGTTGAGATCGACATTGTCCTGCACCTCGTCGCCCTTGAATTTGCCCATGTACAGGAACATGCCGTCGCCGGTCAGCGGGTCCGGATTGCCGCCGCTGGCGGAGCCGAGCAGGGTGTCGTGCTCACGGTGTTTGCGGTCGTAGCTAAGCTTCAGCGTCCAGTCGTTTTGCAGTTGCCGGGTGAGGGCGGCGAACAGCGTCTGGTTGCTGAAATCCCTGCGGCTCCAGTCGGTGGCCGGGTTGAACGAACGCGAGAAATTCGTCCGCGTACCGTCGCTGTAGAACATCGGGAAACCGGTCCAACTGGCGCCGCGTGAACGGGTGTTCTGCTGATCGAAACCAAGGGTCAGCAGGGTGTCCGGGGTCAGGTCGGCTTCGACAATGGCGTAGGCGATGTCCTTGCTGTTCTGGTAATGATCGGCGTGGGCGCTGCGTTGCTGATGGACACCGACAAAGCGTGCGCGCAGATTGCCGCTCGCGGTTAATGGGCCGGAGATGTCGGCCTCACTGCGGTAGTTGTCCCACGAGCCGACGCTGCCGCTCAGGGATGCCTTGAACGCTGGGGTTGGACGTTTACGGATCAGGTTGACCGTGGCAGAGGGATCGCCTGAACCGGTCATCAGGCCAGTGGCACCCTTGATGATTTCGACCCGGTCGAACGTCGCCATGTCGGTGCTGGTGGTGCCGTAATCGTAGACGCCGTCGTAGTCGGTATTGACCCCGTCGTACTGGAAATTGGTGATCGGCGCGCCACGGCTGGAAAACTCCCAACGCTCACTGTCGTAGTTCTGCACACTGATGCCCGGCGCGCGGCGCAGCACGTCGGCGATGCCGGTGGCGCCTTGATCGTCAAGTTGCTGGCGAGTGATCACGCTGATCGATTGCGGGGTTTCGCGCAGGGACAGTGCCAGGCCGGTGGCGGAAAAGGTCTGGCCGGTGGTGTAGGCGTGGGTGTCTTCGCTGATGGCGCCGAGGGTTTTGCCGTTGATGGTGGTAGCGTCCAGTTGCAGCGGTTCTGCAGTGGCTGCGCTGCGCAAGACATAACCGCCGCCGCGTTGTTGCTGGGCTTGCAGGCCGCTGTCCTTGAGAAGAATTTGCAGCGCTTGTTGCGCGGTGTAGTCGCCGTTCAGGCCCGGGCTGCGCTTGTCGGCGGCGAGGTCGTTGTGGCCGGCGATGAACACGCCGCTCTGTTGTGCGAAGCGGTTAAGCGCTGAAACCAGTGAGCCGGCCGCGACTGAATAATGCTGCTTCTGCGCCTCTGCCCACGCACTCGACGCGCACAGCCCCGGCACGGCAGACGCCAAAGCCAGGGCGAAACGAGTACGGGCGAGGGTGAAGCGCAACATGGAGTTCCCGGGGGCGATCAACGAAGTGAGGGTTGCTGGGGGTTAACCGAATGAAAAAGCCAAAAGGGAACCACGTGGTGAAAAAAGTCCTCAGGCTTTCGGCCCGATGCTGACCCACCAGTTGAAGGTCTTGTCGACACGGATCGGCAGCGCCGCTTCCAGCAGGCGCAAGGCTTGATCGGTATCCGTGAGCGGGAATGAACCCATCACCGGCAGCGCCGCCACGGCCGGATCGCAATGCAGATGCCCCGGTCGATAGCGGCTGAGCGCGTCGATCAGTTCGCCCAGCGGCGTGTTGTCGGCCAGCAACAGGCCTCGGTGCCAGGCTTCGCGGGAGGGATCAGCGGCTGTCGCGGTGTTCAATCGGCCCGTGCTGAAGGCCATTTGCTGACCGCTCTGGACCACCTCGGTTTCACCTTGGCGGTTGTGCACTTCGACCGCGCCTTCGTAGACATTGAGCACGGTGTTGCGCTCGTTCTGCTGCACGCTGAAACGCGTCCCCAGCGCGCGCAATCGACCATGTTCGGTCTCCACCCAAAAGGCCCGGCCGAGGTCTTTGGCCGTGTCGATCAACACTTCGCCGGCGCGTAATTGCAGCAGTCGCTGATGGGCGTCGAAACGAATATTCAGTGCACTCAACGCGTTGAGCCAGACCCGGCTGCCATCGCTCAATGTGGCTTCGCGGGTTTCGCCGGTGCCCGTCGAGAGGTCGGCCGTCAAGCGATCGACCGAATCCATCAGCGGCGTATTGCGCCCGACAGCCCAGCCCGCCAGGCCGGTCGCGGCAATAACCAGCAAGCCCTTGAGCGACTGGCGGCGGCTGATCGCGTGGCGTGCGTTATTACGCAGGGCGTGGCTGCTGGCCTCGTTTTCGCTCTGCAACGGCGCAAAGCGCTGGCCAACGCGTTCGACATAACGCCAGGCTGCCTGATGCTCCGGGCTTTGTGCGAGCCAGGCCTGCCAACGCAGACGCTCAGGCTCGGCGACCTGTTCGTCATGCAATTGCACGTACCAGTTCGCCGCCTGTTCGAGGGAGGCATGGCTGAGCGTGTTCAGCGGATTATTCAATGAGCAGACCGTCGAGTTCGGCTTCGAGGATCGCGCAGTGCATCATCGCCTGCGCCAGATACTTCTTGATCATCCGCTCGCTGACGCCAATCTGGTCGGCAATCAGTTTGTAAGGCATGCCATGCAGTTGCGCGAGGATAAATGCCTCGCTGACTCGCGGCGGCAAGCGCTGGAGCATGGCGTCTACTTCGTGCAGGGTTTCAACGATGATCGCTTGCTGCTCGGGCGAGGGTTGCAAGGCTGGCGGACGGCTGGCGAGGGTGTCGAGCCAAGTCTGTTCCAGTTGCCGACGGCGCCAGTGATCGACGCACAAACCGCGGGCGATGGTCGCCAGATGCGAGCGCTCGTGGACTTCGCCATTGAAGGTTTGCGGGCGCTTGAGCACGCGGATGAAGGTGTCGTGGGCGAGGTCGGCGGCATCCATTGCGTTGCTCAGGCGTCGACGCAACAGCTCGTGCAGCCAGCGGTGATGGCTGAGGTAGAGATTCTGCACAAGTGAGGTGTCGGCGACCGTCATCAGAGCAAGCGTCCAGAACGACCGTGATCGGTCTAAATAGGAATGGGTCGCGATTAAAGCAAAAGGCTGGATGGTGTGCAAATGATATTGGTTTGCTTTTAGGCAGTGGGGTTCTGGTTTTTTTGCGGATGTAGTCGTAATGACTCTTGCTGGAGTCAAATTGACTTTTGGTTACCCGTGTCAAATTGACTCTCGTCGGCTCAGGTGCTTGATTCTATTGGGCTAAAAAACTGGCACGAGACTTGAAATACATAACGTACCCACCGAACGGATCAGGAGTACGCCGCCATGCTCACCTTCTTCGAAAGCCCGCTGCATGTTCTGCACCTGTCGAGCAAAGTCCTCGCTGCCGGCCTGATCATGCTGCTGGCCGGCATCTACGGCGCCTACCTCTACAACGGCCCCATGCCGATTGCCCTGCTGGTGGCGATGCATGCGCTGACCATCCTCGGCCCGACCCTGATCAAGATCGGCTACGTCATGCGCCTGCTGGCGCAATACCGCCTGCGCGGGCCACGACTGGTCCCGCAAGCTGCCTGACTCCCACAGGTTTATGGGGTGCCCACAAATCCCGATGACAACTGAAATCACTGTGGGAGCTGGCTTGCCAGCGATGAGGCCGTTCCCTTCAAGATCAATGTTGCCTGACCCGACGCCATCGCTGGCAAGCCAGCTCCCACAATGATTGGGGGTGTTTTCGAATGTCAGCGTCGCTCAGCGACGATCAGTAGCGCCTGCGGCACCGGGCTTTGTGGGTGTTGGGGTTCCTGCAGGCTGATCAGGCGGAAGCCGGCCATGTCCAGCGCATTGAACCAGCTCGACAACGTGCGGAAATACCACGGCATCGGCTGCCACTGGCCTTTGAACCCGACGAATGATTCTTCGCGCCAACCATCCTGATAATCGCCTGCCGCTGCTGCCCATGGATGCAATGTCTGAATCACCAGCGCACCACCGGGAACCAGCAGCACATTCATCGCGGCCAGTAGAGGAATAATGTCCTGATGCAGCAGCGAGAAATTCGCGCAGATCAAATCGAAGTCACAACCGATATCGACCTTGGCTTCGACCAGCGCGTCGTAGTCGGCGACATGCACCGTCGAAGATCCGCCCAGACGCGCCGCTTCAACCAGCGTCGCATCACCGTCCACGCCCACCGCAGCGATGCCCAGGTCCGCCAGCGCCCGCAACAACCAGCCTTCGCCGCAACCCAGATCAAGCACATGCTCCGGCTGGCGGCCCATGATCGCCAGCAGAATCGCCTGATTGGTCACCTGTTGACGGCTTTCGATGCCGCCGCTGCGGATCACTTCGATCCAGGCATCGGCGTTGTCGTGCCAGCTCTGCAAAAGGCTGGATTCGGGGGAGGGCATGGCGGTTTCCCGACGATTGAAAAACCCAGTATGGACGATGATCGCAAGCTAGGGCTTGTAGATCAGCGCATCCACCACAACCCCGAACGCAGACGAATGTTCACGGCGATTCGGGTAATAAAGATGATAGCCGGCAAAGGGCTGGCACCAGTCCTCCAGCACCCGCACCAGACTGCCGTCGGCCAGATTCCCGGCGACCATGTCTTCGGGCAGAAAGCCCAGACCGCATCCCGCCACCGCTGCGCGCAGAATCGGCACACTGCTGTTGAACGTCCATTGCCCTTCAACGCGCGCCTTGAGTTCGTGACCGTCCTTCTCGAAATCCCATTGCATCAGGCTGCCATGCGTCGGCAGACGCAGATTGATGCAGTTGTGCGCGGCCAGATCACCCGGCTCCTTGGGAAATGACCGCCCCCGAAAGTACTCAGGTGATCCCACAACTGCGATGCGCAACGACGGACCGATCGGCACGGCGATCATGTCCTTGGCCACCTGATCGCCCAGCCGCACACCGGCGTCATAGCGCTGCGCGACGATGTCGGCGAGCGCGTAATCGACGGTGATTTCGACCTTGATGTCGGGGTAGTCGGGCAACACCTTCAGCAGCTTCGGCCAGAGAATATTGTTCGCCGCATGCTCGGAGGCCTGGATACGCACATTGCCGGCCGGGGTGTCGCGAAACTCGCTGACCGCTGCCAGTTCCAGTTCGATCTCGTCAAAGCGTGGCGCCATCGATTGATACAAGCGCTGACCCGCTTCGGTCGGCGATACGCTGCGCGTCGTTCGCGTCAGCAGGCGCACACCCAGTCGGCTTTCCAGTGCACGCAGGGTGTGGCTCAACGCCGACTGCGAAACGCCCAGTTGCGCGGCAGCGCGGGTAAAACTGCCTTCGCGAGTGATGACCACGAAGGCTTGCAGGTCGTTGAGGTTGGCGCGGGACATTGATGAGAGCCTCTCATGAGGAGCGCGTGATTATTCCATGTAAGCAGGTCGCACACGGATGCGCGACCCTCAAAGCGCTCATCACAGGGTGCGTGCGTAGAACTCGCTCAGTTTGCCGATCGCCGCATCGACATAGCGCGGCACCCAATAGGTTTCGATGTGCGTGGCGCCGTCGAGTATGAACACTTCCTTGTCGGTCGAGCCGGTGGCTTTGGGGAACGCATCCTGAGTCATGTACAGGCTGTCGGCCTTGCTGCCGGCGATCATCAGCAACGGTTGGTTGATCAACTCGATATGGTCGGTGGCGTCGAAACGCATCAGGTCAATAAGGCTGCTGGTGGTGTATTTGAAGGTCGAGTTCGGGTGCGCATGGGTCTTCCAGTAGTACTCGTAGCCTTGGCGATACAGCTCGAAGGGCAGTTTCGCGATCTGCTCATCGGTGAGGTTGGCATCATCCGAATACAACACCGCGCCGCCGGCCGCTTCTTGCGCGCGGGCTGCTGATGCTTGTTGCAAACGTTGCTGGATGCTGTCGATTTGCGAGTCGTTATAGCCGTTGCGGCGTACCCGACCCGAGTTGAACATGCTCACCGTCGCCAGCGATTTGAAGCGTTTATCGGTTTGCGCCGCCGCCAACGAATAACCACCGCCGCCACAGATGCCGAGCAGGCCCAGACGCTTGTTATCGACGCCGGCAAACTGACTGATGAAGTCGGCCATGCCGTGGATGTCTTCGATGCGATACGCCGGTTTATCGATGCTGCGCGGCTGACCACCGCTGGCGCCCTGATAGGCCGCATCGGCAGTAATGGTGATGTAACCCTGTTCGGCCAGGCGCTGGGCATACAGCCCGGCGACTTGTTCTTTTACGCCGCCATTGGGGTGTGCGATGACCACGGTCGGGTAGGTCTTTTTCGCGTCGTAATTGGCCGGGGTGTAAACGTTGGCCACGATGTCCAGACCGTTGAGCTTGTAGCTGACCGGGCGGATGTTGACCTTGCCCGGTGCGTTCTTGCTGATCGCGCCGTCGTAGGCGAGGGTGAACGGGTTCTTTTTGTAGTCGGCGGCCAAGGCTTCGCCGCCCGAGAGGCCGACCAGTGCCGACATGAGCGTGGCTTTGAGGGTGTTTTTCACGTGAAGCTCCTGAGCAATCAAAAGGGCGGCAGTTGCAAAAGTGTCTGGGTCAGTCCAGCTGTTTTTCTTTGAGGAATTGCGCGACCAGATCAGCGATCTGCACGTTGTTCAGATCCGACATGGGGAAGTGGGTGTTGCCGTGGATGCCGATCTCCGGCAGGTGGATCAGGCGTACATCGCCGCCGTGGCGATTGACCGCATCACGCCACAGTCGGGCCATCTTCAGGCGTGCGCGCCAACTGTCCTGAGCGGGCAGGTCGACCGCCTGTTCCGGGATGTTGTCGCCGTAAAGGATCAGAATCGGAATGCGCGTCAGCGCCATGAACTGAGCCATTGGCACCGCTGCGCCTTGCACCGTGTCGAACGCGCTGGGGATCGGCGCCGGCACTTCACCTTCGGCAAACACGAAACTACTACCCGGCTCGAACGCCACGATAGCCTTGACCTTGTCGTTCTTGATCGCCGTCAACCAACCCGGCCCGCCACCTTGGGAATGGGTGAACAAGATGCCTGGGCCGACTCGGTCAAAAATTGCTGATACGCCGTCGGACATCACGCCCATGTCGAACGGCCCGGTGTTCGGCGTCATCGCCCGGAAAAACTGCTCGCGGGTCTGTGCGTCCTGTGCCACTTGCACGCCGTTGAAATAGTTGGGCCACAGGCCGATGCGAAACTGGTTGAACCACAGCTGTTCGTCCGGCACCGGTTTGATTGTGGTCTCGACCATGCTGCGCCCGGCGTCGCCACGCCGTGGTTGATCGATCAGATAAACGCCGTAGTGGCGACGCAGGAAAATGTTCTGAAAACCTTCGCGGCCATCGGCGGTGGTTTCCCAGGTCTTGGAAAACTGACCCGCGCCGTGCCACATGACGATGGGCAGTTTCCGCGCGTCGGCCGGGATCTGGTAGAACGCGTAGGCGTGATCACCGTGATAGGTCTGACCGTCGGGCATCATCGGTTTGCGTGGATCGAATATGCCCGCCGCGGTGGTCATCGTGCCGCCAGCGGCGAAACTGCCTTGCTTCTGAATCAGCAACGGGCCTTCGGGATGGTTCGCACACGCGGCCAATGCGCCGAACAGGGTGATCCCCAGCAGGTGTTTTGCCGATTTCATGTCATTTTCTCGAGGCCGCGACGGCCTGGGTCAGCGCTGCGTTGGCCCGTTCGGCAGTCTGAGCATCGCCATGTTTTTTCAGCAGTTCGGTGACCTCGCGCAACTGTGCCGCGCTGAGCCCGACGCGCAGGCTCGCCGCCATGTGCGAGCGCAATTGCGATTCCACGCCCGGCGTCGCTGCCAGCGCGCCGACGGTGGCCAGTTCGCGGCTTTGCCAGTCGAGGTTGTCGCGCTCGAAGATATCGCCGAACAGGTGGGTTTGCAGAAACTGGTTGGCCACCGGCGCGAACTCGAACACCGGGCCTTTGACCGGAGCGCCGGAGATCTTCGTTTGATTCGCGGTGCCGGCGGCCAGCAGTTCATCACCGACTGGAATCGCCCGGCTCGGCTCACGCCCCGGCGCATCTTCGATGCCGCGTTGTTTGCGCGCCTGCACCACGGTCATCAGCTCGTTCAAGGCGTTGAGGCTGCGCGGGAAACCGACGTAGGCGTAGAGTTGCACGAGAATTTCCCGGGTTTCGCTGATGCTCAGGCCAGCATCGAGACCTTGATTGAGGGCTGCGTTGAGGTTGGGCATGTCACTGGTCGCCATGAACGCGGCGATCAGTGGAATGGTTTGTTGTTTACTCGACAGTGCTGCTGCGCTGACTGGCGTGCTGGTCATGGTTTGCGATGCCTCGGCTGCTTGAGTGGTAACGCTGAATATCGCCCCGACGCTCAGGCAGAGCGCCATGAGTGCGGGGAGGGCAGTGCGGTTGCGTGCGTCAGTGTTCATCGTGAAAGGCTCCGTCCATTGCAGGTCACTGCGGTGTCGCTGGATCGTACGGAGGATGGTTGTAGCGATTAACCCCGAAATTGCGCATGGACTCCTGAGCAGAACTCATGAGTCGGCTCGGCGCTAAACGCTGAAATCCTGACGCGGCCCCGCTGGTGTGGGGCCTTGATGTCGTTTGCCGATTTGTTGCGAAAGTGCCGGCAGGAAACTTCGACACATTCCGTAACTTCATTGGCCAGCGTATTGCGCCTCTGAAACCTGTTCTGCCCAAGTGACAGTCTTGCCGTCCTCGGCTTCAGCGATGGCGATGTGGGTCATGCCGTTGCTGGCGGAGGCGCCATGCCAATGGCGGGTGTGCGGCGGTATCCAGACAATGTCGCCCGGGCGAATCTCCTGGCGCGGGCCACCTTCTTGCTGCACATAGCCGACACCAGCAGTGACGATCAGCGTTTGGCCCAGTGGATGGGTATGCCACGCCGTGCGTGCGCCGGGGTCGAAGGCCACCGTGCCGCCACCGATACGCGCCGGCGGTTCACCTTTGAACAGACCATCGACGCGTACGGAGCCGGTAAAATTTTCCGCCGCGCCCTTGATCGAGGGCTGAGCGCCGTTCGGGGTAATGCGGATTTCGCTGGCGGCCCCGGCCTCAGCGGTCATGAGCGACAAGGCAACAAATGGCGCAATTAATCGATTCAATGGATGAACTCCGGTCAGACAGTGAAGTGATCCGTGCAGGGAATCGCCGTGGCAGGGCAAGTGATCGCCTAGCCCTTGAGAGGGTTATCCGACAGCCAGCCGTTCACACGTTCCATGGTTCTGCGCTCCTGCTCGCCCTCCATTACAAAACCTTCGATCAGCCTGGCATTGGGCGCGTGCTGTTCGAGGACACTGCGGCTATTGCCCAAACCAAATCCACCGTGGGTGTTGAAGGGGATGAGGGTCTTGCCGGTCAGGTCGTGGGCGCTGAGGAATGCGCGCACGATCGGTGGGGCGGTTTCGCCCCAGATCGGAAAACCCAGATAGATCGTGTCGTAGTCGCTGAGGGCATGAACCCGTTTTTGCAACTCGGGTTCGAAGCCGCTGTCACGTTCCTGACGCGCCTGCTCCACGGTTTGCAGATAGTCCTCGGGGTAGGCGTGGGCCGGGCGAATCTCGAACAGATCGGCACCCAGTCCACGCTGAATCAGCCCAGCGACCACGCGGGTATTACCCGAGCGCGAGAAGTACGCGACCAGAATCCGCGAGCCTGAGCGCGGTGTTTCACTGGCACTCTGCGTGTCGGCGAGCGACAGCAGCGGGGCGCTGGCCAGTGCGGCGATTACCGTGCGCCGCAGCGGATCGTGATCGTGGCTCATCGGCCGACGCGCGCCTTGAGGGCTTCGGGATAACGCTCGCCTTCGATGCGAATCTGCGCCAGCGCCGTATCAATGGCCTTGAGTTCGGCGGCGTCGAGGGTGATGTCCGCGCCGCCGAGGTTTTCTTCCAGGCGATGCAGTTTGGTCGTCCCCGGAATCGGTACGATCCACGGTGCCTGCGCGAGCAGCCAGGCCAGCGCGATCTGCGCCGGTGTGGCTTGTTTCTGCGCGGCGATCTGACGAATCAACACGACGAGGCCCTGATTGGCTTGCAGCGCGGACTGGCTGAAACGCGGGACGATGCTGCGGAAGTCATCGCTGCCGTAAGTGGCCTCGGCCGACACCGTGCCGGTGAGAAAACCTTTGCCCAATGGGCTGAACGGCACGAAGCCGATGCCCAGCTCCCAAAGCGTCGGCAGGATTTCCTGCTCGGGCTCGCGCCACCACAGCGAATATTCGCTTTGCAGCGCCGTGACCGGTTGCACTGCATGGGCACGGCGAATGGTTTGCGCACCCGCTTCCGACAGGCCGAAGTGCTTGACCTTGCCTTCGCCAATCAGATCTTTCACCGCGCCGGCGACGTCCTCGATCGGCACGTCCGGATCGACGCGGTGCTGGTAAAGCAAATCGATGTAGTCGGTTTTCAGTCGGCGCAACGAACCCTCGACGGCCATTCGAATGTGCTCGGGGCGGCTGTTGAGAATCTGCTGCTTATTGTCATCGCCGAAGGTGAAGCCAAACTTGGTGGCGATGACCACTTGATCTCGAACCGGCGCCAGCGCTTCGCCGACCACCTGCTCGTTCAGGTAAGGGCCGTAGACCTCGGCGGTGTCGAAGAACGTCACGCCTCGGTCAACGGCTGAGCGGATCAGTGCGATGGCTTGTTGGGTATCCGTGGCCGGGCCGTAGCCATGGCTCAGGCCCATACAGCCAAAGCCGAGGGCGGATACTTCGAGTGAACTGTTGCCGAGTGTGCGCTTGTGCATGTCGATCTCCCGTTGGGCGTGGGGAGAACAGTAAGCGAGGTGACTGGTGAGGACTAGACGGGTAAAACGGGATGGCTTGATGAGTGTTGTTCATTAATCGACAGAGGGGGCAAACGCGAAAGTGAGGGGGTACTCCCTCACTTATTCCGTGTGTTGGCTACTGCGGGATGCGCAGCTTGTCCAGCAGACGGTTGACCAACAGCTCGTTCAGCATGATCACCTGTTGCAGCGCCAGCAGCGGTTTGCGCTCCGGGCCGCCTATTGAGTTGGCGATGTTACCGGCCATGGAGTGGGCGTAGGAAAGCGACTCACAGGCTTCGACCAACAGGGTTTCTTCATCCAGCGTGGGGTCGACCAGATAGACCGGGCGAAATGGAGGCGAGCTTGGTGGAGCACCCAGTGCTTCGGGTCGCAGGTAGTAGTCGAGGGCGCGGTCGGTTGCCTCTTTGACCTTTTGCGGGTCAAGCGCGGGGTCGTGAGGGATTGGATCGGTGTCTGGCGGATTTGGCGTGATTTTGAACATAGATAAAGCTCCAATTTGAAAAAATGGGAGCCATCACCCTCGCTACCAAACGGCGGGTGGCGGCCATGCGCGGGTTGGTAGACCGGTCAAATTGGGTAACCCGGCGCTCACGGATGAGCCCCACGCATGCCCACCATTCAAAGCCATACCTCAAAAAAAGGAGACAGCATCGACGGTGTCGCAACAACGACAATTTAAAGCGGGCTACCAAACCCGATCACTGTTTTGCAGTGACAGGCAAACGATATAGCCCGGCTCATAGCCGTGTAAGCCGGCGGATTCTGGCGTACGCGTAGGTAACGGCGCAAGGTGTTGTAGGGAGGAGGGCGTAACGGGTTGTGTTATTTAAACGTATCTGCTTAATCGTGTTTATGAACGCCAGACGAAGTGAACTGCCGGGTACTTGGACTGCGACAACGAGGGTCGTGTAGGTTTAGCCATTTTGTATCTATTAGCACCACGTCAAACGTTATGAGCGCCGAGTAACTGTATGATGGCGCAATTTATTCAAGGGTCTTAGCAAGGAGCACCCATGATCACTGAGCTGTCGCTCGAAAATTGGAAGAGCTACGAGAAAGCCACCCTTTATATCGATCCACTGTCAGTGCTTGTGGGCACCAATGCCAGTGGTAAGTCGAACGCCTTGGACGCGCTCCTGCTGCTCAATCGCTCCGCGTCCGGGATTATGCTGACTTCAGCCTTGCAGGGTGATGGCGTCCAGATCCCACTGCGAGGCGGCATCGAATGGGCGGCTAGGCGACCGGGTTCTATTTTCGCTTTGGCGGTCACCTGTCGTGCCGACGACCTGACGGATTACGAATACCGTCTCGAATGCAGCATTCGAGAGAATCGTTGCGAGTTGCAGGCAGAACAGCTCGTTCGAGTGAAGTATCGACTGGGCAAGGACGGTATTCGAAAATCGCCAGCTGGCAACATCAAGTTGTTCCGCACGGATGCTGGTGCGGAGGACTCGCCGACAATCGTCGCGCGTCTTTACAATGAAAAAAAGGGCTCTCCACGCCAGTTGAGTCGGACCAACTCAGTCCTTTTTCAGTTGGTTGGGCAGAAGTTGAGGCAGGAAATCCAGGATGGCGTCAACCTGGTCATTTCTTCGCTCAGAGACATTTTTATTCTCGACCCCATCCCCTCGCACATGCGGGGTTACTCCTCTCTTTCGGAGCGACTGGAGTCAGATGCGCGCAATATCGCTGGTGTGCTGGCGGCATTACCTGAAGAAAAGAAAGAAGAAATTGAAGCAGTACTGACCCGATACGCAAGCAAACTACCCGAGCGAGACATTCGAAGGGTATACGCAGAAACGGTAGGGAAATTTAACTCTGATGCAATGCTTTATTGTGAAGAGTTTTGGCGAGACCAAGGCGAAACCCCGACTGTTGATGCTCGTGGTATGTCAGATGGCACACTGCGGTTTCTTGCGATCCTGACTGCTTTGCTCACTCGCCCACCCTCAAGTTTGCTGGTCATTGAGGAGGTGGATAACGGCCTACATCCATCGAGGGCGCGCTTACTCCTGGACATGCTTAAAAGTGTAGGCACTCAGCGCGGCGTAGATGTTTTGGTGACTACTCACAATCCGGCGCTCCTGGACGCCATGGGCAACGAGATGGTGCCTTTTATTACGGTAGCCAATCGAGATCCGTCTACAGGTCATAGCGTACTCACCTTGTTGGAAAGCCTTGAGCAGTTGCCGAAACTATTAGCTCAGGGGCCTATAGGGCGCCTTTCTAGCCAAGGACTGATTGAGGAGAGTATTTCCAACGCGCAAACCGCATTGGCAGAAGGAGTTGCCGAATGAGTAAGCGCATTTTGATCATGGACACCTCAGTACTGTGTTGCTGGCTACAAGTTCCGGGGAAAGCAGAAGCAGGTCCGGCAGCGGATCGCTGGAACCATGAGCGAATCAGTAAGTTGATCGCTTTGGAACTTGAGTCAAAGAGCACGTTGGTTCTGCCTTTAGCGACTCTGATCGAGACGGGTAACCATATAGCCCAAGCCCCTGCTGAGCGGTTCGAGTGCGCCACAGCCTTGGCGGGTTATCTTCGCGAAGCCGCAAGTGCTACATCGCCTTGGGTGGCATTCACAGAGCAAACAGTCTTGTGGCAATCGGAGAACCTTCACGCCCTCGCTGATGCATGGCCAAAGCTTGCTGCCGAGAAACTGACCATCGGTGACACCACCATCAAGGACGTGGCGGAGTACTATGCCAAGGCCGGGTACTCAGTTGAAATTCTGACAGGGGATGCTGGCTTAAAAGCGCATGAACCAGCACAGCCTGTAAATGTTCCTCGGCGCCGTCGCTGAATGTCAACGCAAGTGGCTGGTCTAGCTGAAAAAACAAGACTGCCTTGATGCTGACGGGATTGAGAAAAGGCCGTTTTTTAAAAGCGGCCTTTTTAGTACTTCAAGGATAGCTGCCGAGGTTTGCACAACTGCTATGTTTCAACGGTGAAACAGGTAAACAGAGGACCGGTACTATGAACCGAGTTACCGGGGGATGCCTATGCGGCGATGTCCGCTTCGAAGTGACAGGTCAGCCCTACCGTGTCGGCATCTGCCACTGCCTCGACTGCCGCAAACGCCACGGCACGCTCTTTCACACTTCGGCAATATTTCCCGAGGATGCGTTGAAGGTCACTGGCAAAACCCGCGACTACAACGGCCGGTTTTTCTGCCCACGCTGCGGTTCACCCGTGTTCACGCGCTCGGCAGACGAAGTGGAAGTCAACGTCGGATCGCTCGATGAGCCGAATCAGTTCAAACCCACCTACGAACTCTGGACCATTCGCCGCGAGGCTTGGCTGCCGGCGCTTCCGCTGGCTCACCACTATGACCGTGATCGCGAAAACACTGGCCGAACCGAAGATTAATGGCAGCCCACAATCTGCCTGTGTAGGAGCTGCGGAACGCTGCGATCTTTTGACGTTGATTTTCAAGGCGCAAAATCAAAAGATCGCAGCGTTCTGCAGCTCCTACATTGTTCAGCCTCGAATAAAGGCTAAAAGATCCGCGTTGATTGTTTCGGCCTCCGTCGTCGGCATCCCGTGCGGAAACCCCGGATACGACTTCAACGTGCCATTGGGCAGCAACTTCGCCGACAACGGCCCCGAGTTCGCATACGGCACAATCTGATCATCCTCGCCATGCATCACCAGCACCGGCACCGTGACCTTCTTCAAGTCCTCGGTGAAATCCGTCTGCGAAAACGCCACGATCCCGTCGTAATGGGCTTTTGCGCCGCCGATCATGCCCTGACGCCACCAGTTGGCAATGATCCCCTCCGAAGGCGTGGCGCCCGGCCGGTTGTAGCCATAGAAAGGCCCCGTCGGAATATCCCGATAAAACTGCGCACGATTCGCCGCCAACTGCGCCTGAAAATCATCGAACACCGATTTCGGCAGCCCACCCGGATTGCTCTCGGTCTGCACCATCAGCGGCGGCACCGCGCTGATCAGCACACCTTTGGCGACGTTGTCCTGGCCATGCCGGGCGATGTAATGAATCACCTCACCACCACCGGTCGAATGACCGACATGCACGACATTCTTGAGGCCCAGATGATTGACCACCGCCAGCGTATCGTCGGCGTAATGATCCATATCGTGGCCATCCCAGACCTGGCTCGAACGGCCATGCCCACGCCGATCATGCGCAACCACCCGAAAGCCTTTGCCGAGAAAAAACAGCATCTGCGCATCCCAATCGTCTGAGCTGAGCGGCCAGCCGTGGTGGAAGTGGATCACCGGCGCGTCTTTCGGGCCCCAATCCTTGTAGAAGATTTCGACGCCGTCTTTGGTGGTGACAAATCCCATGTTCGCTACTCCAGACCAATGTGATGGATAACCCGCGCGGTGGGCGCGGACCGGTTTCGCTGATGACGTGCCTTCTGATGGCTCAGGTGCGAGCCGTTATCAACTGTAGGATTAAAGTCGACATCTGCATGACCGGTGGTCGCAACGTCTGGCTTCAAGCGCAAATTAGGCTTTGCTGAAAGGGATAAGCCGAGGCGCGCGTAGGCATTGCTGGCCACAGCGGCGCCCCTTCAGAACACCGTGAGTCTGAGGAAATTCCCCGATGCTGACCTTGAATATCAATGGCAAGGATCAGGAGCTCGATGTCCCCGCGGACATGCCGTTGCTCTGGGTCCTGCGCGATGTCGCGCACCTGACCGGCACCAAATTCGGCTGTGGCATGGCCCAGTGCGGGGCCTGCACCGTGCATGTTGACGGGGCGCCGCTGCGCGCCTGCATCACGCCCGCGACCGCCGTGGCTCACGGGCAGAAAATCCTCACCATCGAAGGCCTGTCCACCGACGGTTCGCACCCGGTGCAGCAAGCCTGGGCCGAACTCGACGTGGTGCAGTGCGGTTACTGCCAGTCGGGGCAGATCATGTCTGCTGCCGCATTGTTGGCGAAAATCCCCAAACCCACCGACAGCGATATCGATCAAGCGCTGTCCGGCAACATCTGCCGCTGCGGCACCTATCCCCGAATCCGCGCGGCAGTAAAGCGTGCTTCGGAAATCGGCTGATTTGGTGGGGAGATAGACGATGAACACTCCTGTATCGCGTCGGGGTTTTCTTAAAGGCAGTGCCGTGTTGGGCGGTGGGTTGGTGGTGGCGTTTGTCGTCCCTGGCGGGCACAAGTTTGCCTATGCCGCCGAGAACGAAGGCAAGGTCTTTGCGCCGAATGCGTTCTTGCGCATCGCGGCGGACAACAGCGTCACCGTGCTGCTCGGGCATTCGGAGATGGGCCAGGGCATCTGGACCGGCCTGACCATGTTGATTGCCGAGGAGCTGGACGCTGACTGGTCGAAAATCCACGTCGAGCATTCCCCCGCATCGGCGGCGGATTACGGCATGCCGGGGTTTGGCGGCATGCAGATTACCGGCGGGTCGACGTCGACCTGGATGGAGTTTGATCGCTATCGACTGGCGGGCGCGACCGCTCGGCAAATGTTGGTTGAAGCAGCGGCGAAGCGTTTTGAAGTGGCGCCCTCGACGATTCGCACTGAATCCGGTGTGGTGATTGCTGGCGACAAACGCGCCACTTACGGCGAATTGGCGGATGCCGCCGGGCAACTGCCGGTGCCGGATCCGAAGTCGATCACGTTCAAGGAAGCCAAAGACTGGAAAGTCATCGGCAAACCGACCAAGCGCCTCGACACCCCGGAGAAAATCACCGGCCGCGCCAAGTTCGGCATGGATGTGCAGTTCGAAGGACTGATGACGGCGATGGTCGCGCGTGCCCCGGTGTTTGGCGCCAGTGTCAAATCGTTCGAAGGCGCCGAGGCGTTGGCGATACCCGGCGTACAAAAAGTGCTGCAGGTGCCGACCGGTGTCGCGGTGATTGCCGATCATTATTGGGCGGCGAAATTGGGCCGGGATGCGCTGAAAGTTGATTGGGACTTGGGCCCGCATGCCGATCTGAGCAGTGAAAAACTGCTGGAAAGTTTCCGCAAACTGGCCACGACACAAGGCACTTCTGCCAGTCAGGCCGGCGATGCCAAGGGCAGTTTTGGCAAAGCGGCGAAGAAGATTGATGTCGAATACAGCGTGCCGTATCTGGCTCACGCGCCGATGGAGCCGCTCAACTGCACAGTGAAGATCAGCGCTGAAAAATGCGAAATCTGGACCGGCACGCAGTTTCAGACCCTCGATCAAATGGTCGCCGGCAAGATCACCGGGCTGAAGCCGGAGCAGGTGGAAATCCACACTGAATTCCTCGGCGGTGGTTTTGGACGCCGGGCCAACCCCACCTCGGATTTCGTCGCTGAAGCGGTGCAAGTGGCGAAAGCCGCGGCGATGCCGGTGAAAACCGTGTGGTCGCGCGAAGACGATATTCGTGGCGGTTATTACCGTTCGATGTTCTTGCATCAGGCGAAAATCGGTTTGGGCGCTGATGGTTTGCCCTCGAGCTGGCAACACGTGCTGGTCGGGCAGTCGATCATGACCGGTACGCTGATGGAGGCGACGATGGTCAAGAACGGCATCGACCCGACTTCGGTCGAGGGCGTATCAGACAGTCCTTACGTCAAAGGCCTGGCCAATCATCAGGTCGATCTGCATTCGCCGCAGACCGGCATCAATGTGTTGTGGCTGCGCTCGGTGGGCCATAGCCACACCGGTTTCGTCATGGAGTCGCTGATCGATGAAATGGCCACGGCGGCCGGTAAGGATCCGGTCGAGTACCGACGCACCTTGCTCAAGGATCATCCACGGCATTTAAGCGTTCTGAATCTAGCGGTGGAGAAAGCCAACTGGAAAGCACCGTTGCCGGACGGTCATGCCCTCGGCGTCGCCGTACACGAATCATTCGGCAGCTACGTCGCGCAGGTCGCCGAGGTGTCGCAGGACAATCTGGCGATCCGTGTGCACCGCGTGGTTTGCGCGGTGGACTGCGGGATTGCGGTGAACCCGCAGAGCATCGCTGCGCAGATGGAGTCGTGCATCACCTTCGGCCTGGGCATGGCGCTGCACAGCAAACTGACGCTCAAGGACGGCGCGGTGTTGCAGTCCAACTATCACGATTATCAGGTGCTGCGGCTCAACGAGATGCCGGTGGTCGAAGTGCACATCGTGCCCAGCAGCGACAAACCCGGCGGCATCGGCGAGGCCGGTGTGCCGCCGACCGCACCGGCGGTGGCCAACGCGGTGTTCGCCCTGACCGGGCAACGCTTGCGTGAACTGCCACTGCAACTGTCGGGGGTGTGAGATGAAACGACATCTGTTGTTGGGGACGGTGATTCTGCTGGGGCTCGGCGGTTATGCGTCAGACTTGTTCGCGGAGGATCAGGAGGCCTTGAAAGCCTTCGGCACGGTGCAGAAAGTCTTCCAGAGTCCGCGTTGCCAGAATTGCCACATTCCTGGTGATTCGCCATTGCAGTTCGACGCTGGCATCCCCCACGCCATGAACGTGGTGCGCGGCATGGACGGCAAGGGGGCGGCCGGTTTGCCCTGTGCAACCTGTCACGCAGAAAACAATCCGCCGGCCAGTTACGGCCCGCACGCACCGCCGGGTGCGCCGCATTGGAGCCTGCCGCCGGCGTCGCACAAAATGGCCTGGATTGGCCTGCCGCCAGACAAGCTTTGCGCGATGATCAAGGACCGTTCGAGCAATGGCGATCGCGACTTCGCCGCGCTGATCAAACACGTCAGTGAGGATAAATTGGTGCTCTGGGGCTGGAATCCCGGGGCAGGGCGCGCGCCGGTGCCGGTGCCGCACGATATTTTCGTCGCGCAATTCAAGCTCTGGGCCGATGCCGGCGGGCCGTGTCCGGTGGCGGGGATCTGACGGGGTGAAGCCTCGCTGATTTGCGCTACGCTCAAGTGCATTGATGACAATGGAGTGTACGAATGCTGGTTCCAGGAAAACCTGCCAATGAAGCTGCGCGGATTCAGGTGTTGCACGGGCTCGATCTGCTTGATTCGGCGCCGGAGGAGCGTTTTGATCGGCTGACGCGCTTGGCCAAACGCCTGTTCAATGTGCCGATCGCGCTGGTGACGCTGGTCGACAAGGATCGGCAATGGTTCAAGTCCTGCGTGGGCCTGGACGCCACCGAAACGTCGAGGGATGTGTCGTTCTGCGGCCACGCGATTCTGCAAAACGATTTGTTGCTGGTGCCCGATGCGCGCGAGGACGTGCGTTTCCACGACAATCCGCTGGTCACGGGCGAACCGAATATTCGCTTTTACGCCGGCTATCCGCTGACCGTGCCCAATGGCAATAAAATGGGCACCTTGTGCCTGATCGACACCAAGCCCCGTGAACTCGACGATGAGGAACGCGCGCTGTTGCGTGATCTCGCGGAAATGGCCGAGCAAGAGCTGACCGCCGTGCAGATGGCGAGCATGGACGAGTTGACGTTGCTGTCCAATCGTCGCGGCTTCAAGCAACTGGCGCAGCATGCGCTGGACGCGTGCGCCCGGCTGGAGCGGCCGGCGACGTTGCTGTTTTTTGACCTGAATGATTTCAAGCAGATCAATGATCTGTATGGGCATGCCGAGGGCGACAGTGCGCTGAAGACCTTTGCTGATGTGTTGCGTATAGCCTTTCGCGAGAGTGATGTGGTCGGGCGCTTGGGCGGCGATGAATTTGTCGCGCTGCTGACGGGGTCGAGCCATATCGAAACCAACGCGATCATGGCGCGGCTCAAGGAGATCCTTGAAGAGCGTAATGCCACGCTGCACCGGGGTTATGCGATTCGCTTCAGTGTTGGGCAGATCGAGTACGACGGCAAACGCCACGAAACCGTGGATCGCCTGCTCGCCGACGCCGATGGGGCGATGTATGCGCACAAGCAGGCCCTGAAGCGTTGTTAGTGAATGCACCGCAGATCCCCTGTAGGAGTGAGCCTGCTCGCGATTGCGTCCGCACATTCAACCTCTTCATTGGCTGACCCACCGCTATCGCGAGCAGGCTCACTCCTACAAGGGATTTGGGTTGTTCAAGAAATAGCAGGCATAAAAAACCCGCCTGAAGAGGCGGGTTTTTTTATCGGCTAAGCGAAGATCACTCTTCGATGTTGCCCATGGCGGTGGTGTTGAAACCGCCGTCGACGTACATGATTTCGCCGCTGATGCCCGACGCCAGGTCGGAGCACAGGAAGGCGCCGGCGTTGCCGACTTCGTCGATGGTGACGTTGCGACGCAGCGGAGTTTGCGCTTCGTTGGCGGCCAGCATCTTGCGGAAGTTCTTGATGCCCGAGGCTGCCAGGGTACGGATCGGGCCAGCCGATACGCAGTTGACGCGGGTGCCGTCCGGGCCCAGGGAGCCGGCCAGGTAACGTACGCCAGCTTCCAGCGAAGCCTTGGCCATGCCCATTACGTTGTAGTTAGGCATGGTGCGCTCGGCGCCCAGGTACGACAGGGTCAGCAGGCTGCCATTGCGGCCTTTCATCATTTCGCGGCCGGCTTTGGCCAGGGCCACGAAGCTGTAGGCGCTGATGTCGTGCGCGATGCGGAAACCGTCACGGGTGGTGGCTTCGGTGAAGTCGCCGTCCAGTTGGTCGCCCGGGGCGAAACCAACGGAGTGGACGATGCAGTCCAGACCGTCCCACTTCTTGCTCAGTGCTTCGAAGACCTTGGCGATTTCTTCATCGCTGGCCACGTCGCACGGGAAGCACAGCTCAGGGCTCGAACCCCAGCCTTGGGCGAATTCTTCAACACGACCTTTCAGTTTGTCGTTCTGATAAGTGAAGGCAAGCTCAGCGCCCTCGCGATGCATGGCGGCAGCGATGCCGGATGCGATGGACAGCTTGCTGGCGACACCGACGATCAGTACGCGCTTACCGGCGAGAAAACCCATGTGTTGCTCCTCTTTCAGGTTATTGCGCAGTGGCTGGTGCCAAAAAAGCGGCTTCCAGCAACTGCTGTGTATACGGATGTTGGGGGGCGGCAAAAATACTTTGCGCGTCTCCCTGTTCGACCACTTGGCCATGCTTGACCACCATCAACTGGTGGCTCAGCGCTTTGACGACAGCCAGGTCATGGCTGATAAACAAATACGTCAGGTTGTACTTGGCTTGCAGTGAACGCAACAGCTCCACCACTTGCCGCTGCACCGTCCGGTCGAGCGCGGAGGTCGGCTCGTCCAGCAGGATCAGCGCCGGTTTCAGCACCAAGGCCCGGGCAATGGCGATTCGCTGCCGTTGCCCACCGGAAAATTCGTGGGGGTAGCGGTGCCGGGTTTCCGGATCCAGACCTACCTCCTTCAATGCCGCAATAATCGCCGCCTGTTGCTCCTCGGCGGTGCCCATCTTGTGAATCCGCAGGCCTTCGCCAACGATGTCACTGACACACATGCGCGGGCTCAGGCTACCAAACGGGTCCTGAAACACCACCTGCATCTCCCGACGCAACGGGCGAACCTCGTTCTGCGTCAGGCAGTCTAGCTGCTTGCCTTCAAAACGGATCGCGCCTTTGCTGCCGATCAGCCGCAAAATCGCCAGACCCAGCGTGGATTTGCCGGAACCGCTTTCGCCGACAATCCCCAGAGTCTGACCCTGAGGCAGGCTGAAATTGATGCCGTCCACTGCCTTGACGTGATCCACCGTGCGTTTGAGCAGGCCTTTCTTGATCGGGAACCAGACTTTCAGGTCCTCGACCTCTAGCAGCGGCGCGCCGATTTTATTGCTCGCCGGGCCTCCGCTGGGCTCCGCGCCGAGCAATTCCCGAGTGTACGGATGCTGCGGCGAACGGAACAGCTCTGCGCACGATGCCTGTTCGACGATGCAACCGCGCTGCATGACACATACGCGATGCGCAATTCTTCGCACGAGGTTCAAATCGTGACTGATCAGTAACAGCGACATGCCCAATCGGGCCTGCAATTGCTTGAGCAAATCGAGAATTTTCAGCTGAACGGTCACGTCCAGCGCCGTGGTCGGCTCGTCGGCAATCAGCAGTTCCGGCTCGTTGGCCAGGGCCATGGCGATCATCACCCGTTGGCGCTGGCCACCAGACAATTCGTGGGGCAGGGCCTTGAGGCGCTTGTGCGGCTCAGGGATGCCGACCATCTCCAGCAGCTCCAAAGTGCGTTTGGTCGCGACTTTACCGGTCAGGCCCTTGTGGATGCCGAGCACTTCGTTGATCTGCTTCTCGATCGAATGCAGCGGGTTCAGCGAGGTCATCGGCTCCTGAAAAATCATTGCGATGCGATTGCCGCGAATATGCCGGATGGTCTTTTCGCTCATCCCCAGCAGATTTTGCCCGGCGTAATTGATGCTGCCGGCCGGATGACGGGCCATCGGGTAGGGCAGCAGGCGCAGGATCGAGTGCGCCGTAACCGATTTGCCCGAGCCGGATTCGCCAACCAACGCCAGGGTTTCGCCACGCTTGATGTCGAAACTCACGCCTTCAACGACCCGGTGTACGCGCTCGCCGAAACCGAATTCGACGGCGAGGTCGCGCACTTCGATCAGATTGTCCTGATTCATTTCACTTCCTCGGGTCGAAGGCATCGCGAGCGGACTCGCCGATAAACACCAGCAAACTCAACATTAACGCCAGCACGGCGAAGGCACTCATGCCCAGCCACGGCGCTTGCAGGTTGGATTTGCCCTGGGCGACCAATTCACCCAGCGACGGACTGCCGGCCGGCAAACCGAAACCGAGGAAGTCCAGCGCGGTCAGGGTGCCGATGGCGCCGGTGAGGATGAACGGCATGAAGGTCATGGTCGAGACCATCGCGTTGGGCAGGATGTGGCGGAACATGATCGCGCCGTTCTGCATGCCCAGCGCCCGCGCCGCGCGCACGTATTCAAGGTTGCGACCCCGGAGGAACTCGGCGCGCACCACGTCGACCAGGCTCATCCACGAGAACAGCAGCATGATCCCCAGCAGCCACCAGAAATTCGGCTGGACGAAACTGGCCAGAATAATCAGCAGGTACAACACCGGCAGCCCCGACCAGATTTCGAGAAAACGCTGCCCGGCCAGATCGACCCAGCCGCCATAGAAACCCTGCAACGCGCCGGCAATCACGCCGATGATCGAACTCAACACGGTCAAGGTCAGCGCGAACAGCACGGAAATGCGGAAGCCGTAAATCACCCGCGCCAGCACGTCGCGGCCCTGATCGTCAGTGCCGAGCAGGTTGTCCGCCGACGGTGGCGCCGGCGCCGGGACTTTCAGGTCGTAGTTGATGCTTTGGTAGTTATAGGGAATCGGCGCCCACAACACCCACGCATCCTTGGCCTTGAGCAGTTCGCGGATGTACGGGCTCTTGTAGTTGGCTTCCAGCGGGAATTCACCGCCGAAGGTGGTTTCCGGGTAGCGCTTGATCGCCGGGAAGTACCAGTTGTTGTCGTAATGCACCACCAGCGGCTTGTCGTTGGCGATCAGTTCGGCACCGAGGCTCAGCCCGAACAGAATCAGAAACAGCCACAGCGACCACCAGCCGCGCTTGTTGGCCTTGAACAGTTCGAAGCGGCGGCGGTTGAGAGGGGACAGGTTCATCTCAATGCTCCCGGCTTTCGAAGTCGATACGCGGATCGACCAGGGTGTAAGTGAGGTCGCCGATCAGTTTCACCACCAGCCCGAGCAGGGTGAAGATGAACAGGGTGCCGAACACCACCGGGTAATCGCGGTTGATCGCCGCTTCGAAACTCATCAGGCCGAGACCGTCGAGGGAGAAGATCACTTCCACCAGCAGCGAGCCGGTGAAGAAGATACCGATAAACGCCGACGGGAATCCGGCAATCACCAGCAACATCGCATTGCGGAACACGTGGCCGTAGAGCACGCGATGACGGGTCAGGCCTTTGGCTTTGGCGGTGACCACGTACTGTTTGTTGATCTCATCGAGAAAGCTGTTCTTGGTCAGCAGGGTCATGGTCGCGAAGTTGCCGATCACCAGCGCCGTCACTGGCAACGCGAGGTGCCAGAAGTAATCGAGGATCTTGCCGCCGAAACTCAGTTCATCGAAGTTGTTCGAGGTCAGCCCGCGTAACGGAAACCAGTCGAGATAACTGCCGCCGGCAAACACCACGATCAGCAGGATCGCAAACAGGAACGCCGGGATCGCATAACCGACGATGATCGCCGAACTGGTCCACACGTCGAAGTGGCTGCCGTGCCGCGTGGCCTTGGCGATCCCCAGCGGGATCGACACCAGGTACATGATCAGCGTGCTCCACAGCCCCAGCGAGATCGACACCGGCATCTTTTCCTTGATCAGATCGATGACCTTGGCGTCGCGGAAGAAACTGTCGCCGAAATCCAGCTTCGCGTAGTTCTTGACCATGATCCACAGACGTTCCGGGGCCGATTTGTCGAACCCGTACATGTGCTCGATTTCCTTGATCAGCGCCGGGTCCAGACCCTGCGCGCCGCGATAGGACGAACCCGCCACCGACACCTCGGCACCGCCGCCGGCAATGCGGCTGGTGGCGCCCTCGAAGCCTTCGAGCTTGGCGATCATCTGTTCCACCGGGCCACCGGGCGCGGCCTGAATGATCACGAAGTTGATCAGCAAGATGCCGAACAGCGTCGGGATGATCAGCAGCAGTCGCCGAAAAATATACGCCAGCATCTGATTACTCCGTGCCCACAGGGTCGGCTTGCAGTTTGGTTTCGACTTCTATCGCCGGTTTCGCGTCAGGCTTGACCCACCAGGTGTTGATGCCGATGTCGTATTTGGGTGAGACCTTCGGGTGACCGATGTGATTCCAGTAAGCCACGCGCCAGGTCTTGATGTGCCAGTTGGGAACTACGTAGTAGCCCCATTGCAGCACACGATCCAGCGCACGGGCGTGGGCCACCAGGCTTTTGCGCGAGTCGGCATTGATCAGGTTCTCGACCAGTTGATCGACGATCGGATCCTTCAGGCCCATGGTGTTGCGGCTGCTGGCCTTGTCGGCGGCGGCGCTCATCCAGTATTCGCGCTGCTCGTTGCCCGGCGAGTTGGACTGCGGGAAGCTGCCGACCATCATGTCGAAGTCCCGCGAACGCACGCGGTTGATGTACTGCGAAACGTCGACACGACGGATCACCAGGTCGATACCGAGGTCGCTGAGGTTGCGCTTGAACGGCAGCAAGACGCGTTCGAATTCGGTCTGCGCGAGGAGAAACTCGATGACTACCGGTTTGCCGGTGGCATCGACCATTTTGTCGTCGACGATCTTCCAGCCGGCCTCTTGCAGCAGCTGATAGGCCTCGCGTTGCTGGGTGCGGATCATGCCGCTGGCGTCGGTCTTCGGGTTCTCGAACGCTTCGCTGAATACCTGCGCCGGCAGCTTGCTGCGGAACGGCTCGAGGATCGCCCGTTGATCGGCGTCGGGCAGGCCGGTGGCGGCCATTTCCGAGTTCTCGAAATAGCTGCGGGTGCGGAAGTAGGCACCGTTGAACAGTTGCTTGTTGGTCCATTCGAAATCGAACAGCAGGCCGAGCGCCTGACGCACGCGCACATCCTGAAACAGCGGGCGACGCAGGTTGAAGACGAAACCCTGCATGCCGGTCGGGTTGCTGTTGGCGATCTGTTCCTTGATCAGGCGCCCCTCGGTGACCGCCGGGATGTTGTAAGCGTTGGCCCAGTTTTTCGCGGTCATCTCCAGCCAGTAATCGAACTGCCCGGCCTTCAACGCTTCGACGGCAACGGTGTTGTCGCGGTAGTAATCGCTGGTCATCGTGTCGAAGTTGTAGAAACCGCGATTGACCGGCAGGTCTTTGCCCCAGTAATCCTTGACCCGCTCGTAACGTATCGAGCGACCAGCCTTCACTTCGGCGACCTTGTACGGGCCGCTGCCGAGCGGAATTTCCAGGTTGCCCTTGGTGAAATCACGATCGGCCCACCAATGTTTTGGCAACACCGGCAGTTGGCCGAGGATCAGCGGCAGTTCGCGGTTGTTGCTGTGCTTGAACTTGAACAGCACTTTGAGCGGGTCTTCGGCGATGACTTCGGCGACGTCGTTGTAGTAGCCGCGAAACATCGGCGAGCCTTCCTTGGTCAGCGTGTTGAAGCTGAACACCACATCGTCAGCGCGCACCGGATGGCCGTCGTGGAAACGCGCTTCGGGGCGCAGATAGAAGCGCACCCAGCTGTTGTCCGGGGCTTTTTCGATTTTGCCGGCGATCAAGCCGTATTCGGTAAAGGGCTCGTCGAGGCTGTGCTTGGTCAGCGTGTCGTAGATCTGCCCGATGTCATCGGCGGGCACGCCTTTGCTGATAAACGGGTTGAGGCTGTCGAAGCCACCAAAACCGGCCTGACGGAAGACGCCACCCTTGGGCGCATCGGGGTTCACGTAATCGAAATGCTTGAAATCGGCCGGGTATTTCGGCGGCTCGTTGTACAGGGTCACGGCGTGTTGCGGGGCGGCAAAGGCCAGCCCGGCGAACAGCAAGCCGCTGGCCTGCACGAGCAGGGCGCGGATGGGTTTCATCGATCTTTCTCCGAAGACTTAAGCCACCATGCGCTCAGGCCCAGGGTGTAGGGCGGCGTGGTGACGAAGGCCAACCGGTTGCGGTAGGCCAGACGGTGATAATTGAGGTACCAGTTGGGAATGCTGTAATGCTGCCAGAGCAGCACGCGGTCGAGCGCCTTGCCAGCGGCGACCTGCTCGTCGCGAGTGCGCGCGGCAAGCAACTGTTCGAGCAGGTGATCGACCACCGGGTTGGCGATGCCCGCGTAATTTTTGCTGCCCTTGACTCCGACCTGGCTGGAGTGAAAGTACTGCCACTGCTCAAGGCCCGGGCTGAGGGTCTGGTTGAGCGTCATCGAGATCATGTCGAAATCAAATTGATCGAGGCGTTGTTTGTACTGCGCCCGATCCACGGTGCGCAGGCGCGCGTCGATGCCGATGCTGTTGAGGTTCTCGATGTAGGGCTGGTAGAGGCGTTCCAGGTTCGGATTGACCAGCAGCAGCTCGAACCGCAACGGTTGGCCGGCAGCGTTTTGCAGGCGCTGACCATTGAGCTTCCAGCCGGCCTCGCCGAGCAAGGCCAGCGCCTTGCGCAGGGTTTCCCGGGGAATGCCGCGACCGTCGGTTTTCGGCAGGGTGAACGGCTCGGTGAACAGCTTGGCCGGCAGTTGCTCCTTGTACGGCTTGAGCATCAGCCATTCGTGCCCGACTGGCAGGCCGCTGGCGCTGAATTCGCTGTTCGGGTAGTAACTGGTGGTACGTTTGTAGGCGTCGCTGAACAGCGCGCGGTTGGTCCACTCGAAATCGAACATCAGGCCTAGCGCTTCGCGGGTTTTGACATCCGAGAATGTCGCGCGGCGGGTGTTCATGAACAGGCCCTGACTCTGGGTCGGGATCTGATGCGGGATCTGCGCCTTGATCACGTCGCCACGGCGAATCGCCGGGAAGTTGTAGCCGTTGGCCCAGTTCTTCGCCTGATGCTCGATGTAGATGTCGAACTCGCCGGCCTTGAACGCTTCGAAGGCGACATCGCTGTCACGGTAGAACTCGACTTCCATGCGATCGAAGTTGTACTTGCCGCGATTGACCGCCAAGTCCTTGCCCCAGTAATCCTTGACCCGCTCGAAAATCAACTGCCGGCCCGGCGTCACCGAGGTGATGCGATAGGGGCCGCTGCCCAGTGGCGGTTCGAACGTGGTGGCCTTGAAGTCGCGGCCTTTCCAGTAATGCTGCGGCAGTACCGGCAATTCACCCAGACGCAGGATCAGTAGCGGGTTGCCCGAACGCTTCAGCACGAATCGAATGCGCTGTTTGTTGAGGATGTCGACGCGCAATACTTCCTGCAGGGCGGTGCGGTACAGCGGATGACCGTCCTTGAGCAGCGTTCGATAAGAGAACGCCACGTCATAAGCAGTGATCGGCGTGCCGTCGTGAAAATGCGCCTCGGGGCGCAGATTGAACACCACCCAGCTGCGATCTTCGCTGTACTCCACCGATTGCGCGATCAAGCCGTAGCTGGACGCGGGTTCGTCACCGGAGGGTGAATACTGGCCGGTGCCGACCATCAGTGGCTCGTTCAGCTCGTTGATGCCGTACTGGAGGAAATTCGGCGTGGTCACCGGGCTGGTGCCTTTGAACGTGTACGGGTTGACCGTATCGAAGGTGCCGAACGCCATCACCCGCAACGTACCGCCCTTGGGCGCTTGCGGGTTGACCCAGTCGAAGTGGGTAAATCTGGCCGGGTACTTGAGCGTGCCGAACTGCGCATAACCGTGACTTTCGGTAATCGTCGCGCTTGCGGTTGAGCTCAAGGCCAGGCTGATCAGGAGCAGGAGGAGGGGACGCTTCAAGTCAGATCTGATCCAGGCGGCTTGGGCTTTGTGGGCCGTACAGTAACAGCTTGTCTGGACAGGAAAAAGATGCGGGTTAATGCGGGGTTAATGCGCAAAAAAGATCGCAGCCTTCGGCAGCTCCTACATGGATCCTTGTAGGAGCTGCCGAAGGCTGCGATCTTTTGATTTCAAATCAGTGCGGCTGGTAAACCGTGAGCATCTGCCCAGGCTTGAGTGCCTTGCCCGCACCCGGATTCCAGCGTTTGAGATGTTGCATCTCAACGTTGAAACGCTTGGCCACCACGTACAGCGTGTCGCCGCGCTTGACCTTGTACTGGGTCTGCTGCGCGCTGTCGTCCTTGCCTTTGGTCTTGCTGTTGGCGGCAACCACCGTGTTGACCCGGCCGGACTTGCGTGCCGGGCTGCGCTTGGTGGTGTCCTGCATGACCAGGGTCTGGCCGACCTTGAGGTTCTTGCCGCTGAGCTTGTTCCAGCGCTGCAGATCCTTCACTTCGACCTTGTTGGCCTTGGCGATGGAGCCGAGGTTGTCGCCACGCTTGACGCGATAGGCGCGCTTGAGCTTGGCCACTTCCGACGGATCGGCACCTTCGAACACTGGTTTCAGCGAACGTTTGCTGATCAGCTCATCAGGACGCATGGTCTGCAGGCTGGCGGTCAACAATTGCGCTTTCGATGTTGGCACCAGCAAATGCTGAGGGCCGTCGATGGTGGTGCGCTGCTTGAATGCCGGGTTGAGCTGGAACAGTTCGTCTTCGTCGATGTTGGCAACCGCGGCGACTTTGGACAGGTCCATGCGCTGGTTGATTTCGACCACCTGGAAGTACGGTTCGTTGGCGATCGGGTTGAGGTTGACCCCGTAGGCTTCCGGCGCCAGCACCACTTGCGACAGCGCCAGCAGCTTCGGCACGTACGCCTGGGTTTCCGCCGGTAGCGGCAGGTTCCAGTAGTCGGTCGGCAGGCCGAGCTTCTCGTTGCGTTCGATGGCACGGCTGACCGTGCCTTCGCCGGCGTTGTATGCCGCCAAGGCCAGCAGCCAGTCACCGTTGAACATGTCGTGCAGACGGGTCAGGTAGTCCATGGCCGCAGTGGTTGACGCGGTAATGTCGCGGCGGCCGTCGTAGAAGCGGGTCTGGCGCAGGTTGAAGTAACGCCCGGTGGACGGAATGAACTGCCACAGCCCCGATGCATCGGCCCGCGAGTAGGCCATCGGATTGTAGGCGCTTTCAATCACTGGCAGCAGAGCCAGTTCCAGCGGCATGTTGCGTTCTTCGAGGCGTTCAACGATGTAATGGATATAGAGACTGCCGCGTTCGCCGGCATTCTCGAGGAAAGAGGGATTACTGGCGAACCACAGGCGCTGTTGCTCGATGCGCGGGTTCACGCCCAAGCCTTCCTGCAGCTGGAAACCCTGGCGCATGCGTTCCCAGATGTCCTGGGGAACCTGTGGGCTGGGCTTCTCGGTCAGCCAGATCGGCTTCTGCTTGGCTCGCGCAGCAATGTTGGGCGTATGGGTCGCTTCAGTCTGCGGAGCATGGCTGGAACAGCCCGCCAGCGTGGCGGACACAGCCACCGCGATGGCTTGCGCCAAGCGGGTCAATGCGTCTGAATTGACGGACTTACGTATGGATGACGACATTGGCTGGAAGTAAGTTCCGGGCAAAAATGTCGGGCGATTCTAGAAAGCGCACCCCCTGCGGTCAACCATTCAGAATTTTTGTACCAAGCCATGAGCCACTTAGAACTTATCTTTCCATGCCCGCAGAGCCGCAAAAACCTCGCTCGGCGCCCGGTTTTGAGCGCCTTCCCGTTCGTCCACTTTTTGTTTAACTAATGTTTCAGAGGTACGCAAAAACGGGTTGGTGAGCAATTCCAAAGCCAAAGTAGAGGGCAGGGTCATGACGCCGTTTTGTCGTTGCTGGCTGACTTTTTCCAGACGGGCGGCAATGTCCGGGTTGCCCGGCTCGACGGCGGCGGCAAACTTCAGATTGCTCAGGGTGTATTCGTGAGTGCAGTAGACCAGCGTATCTTCGGGTAGCGCAGCAAGACGGCCGAGCGAGTGGTGCATCTGCTCAGGCGTGCCTTCGAACAGTCGGCCGCAACCGGCGGCGAACAGCGTATCGCCGCAAAACAGCAGGCCGTGGTGGTAATAGGCAATGTGTCCCAAGGTGTGACCTGGCACCGCATAGACTGCGAAGTCCCAGCCGAGCACGCTGACGCTGTCGTTATCCTTCAACGCCACGTCGCGCGCCGGGATGCTTTCGCTGGCAGGCCCGTAGACTTTGGCGCCGCTCGCCGCTTTCAGGCGTTCGACGCCGCCGACATGATCATGGTGATGGTGGGTGATCAGGATATCGCTCAACACCCAGCCCGGATGGGCGTCGAGCCACGCCAGCACAGGCGCGGCATCGCCGGGATCGACCACCGCGCAGCGCTGGGTGCGGTGATCCTGTAACAACCAGATGTAGTTGTCGGTGAACGCGGGCAGGGCACTGATCTGTATCATCGTCGGAATTCGCCAAGCGGAAAACATTGGCGCATCTTAGTAGTTCCTGGCGCTTTGGAGAATGCGATGAGTGATAAAGCGTTCGCACAGGCTGATCCTGACTGGCTGGCCCTGATCGGTGCAGCCCGTGAATGGCTGTCCGGCCCGCTCGGGCAATTTCTGCTCGATGAAGAGCGGCGCATGCTCGAAGACGAGCTCGGTCGGTTCTTCGGCGGTTATCTGGTGCATTACGGCCCGTCCGCTGAAACCCCGCCGTCGGCCCCGCAGGTGCAGCGCAATGTGCGCCTCGGTGCGCCGTTGCCCGGCGTCGAAATTGTCTGCGAAGAGCAAGCCTGGCCATTGAGCGAGCACGCGGCCGATGTGGTGGTGATGCAGCACGGTCTGGATTTCTGCCTGTCGCCCCACGGTTTGCTGCGTGAGGCAGCGAGCAGCGTGCGCCCCGGCGGGCATTTGCTGATCATCGGCATCAACCCCTGGAGCACTTGGGGGCTGCGGCATGTTTTCGCCCATGACGCCCTGCGAAAGGCGCGCTGCATCTCGCCGTCGCGGGTCGCCGACTGGCTCAACCTGCTGGGCTTTGCGCTGGAGAAACGCCGCTTCGGGTGCTATCGTCCGCCGCTCGCGTCACCCAAGTGGCAGGCCCGCCTGGCCGGCTGGGAACGCAAGGCCGGTGACTGGCAACTGTCGGGCGGCGGCTTCTATTTATTGGTCGCGCGCAAGATCGTCGTAGGGCTGCGGCCGTTGCGTCAGGAACGTCGCGAGCCGATGGGCAAGCTGATTCCGCTGCCGATGGCCAAGGTCAACCGCCGTCGTATCGAACCGTAAACCTTCTTTTATTTGTGACCGGGTTTGTCCCGGTCCAGGTCATTGTCGATCCGTGATCGGCAAGACACGCATTTTTTCTGGATAGAGTGGCATGAGCGAAAGCGTCGATAGCGTAGAACTGTTCACCGACGGCGCCTGCAAGGGCAACCCCGGCCCGGGTGGCTGGGGCGCCTTGCTGGTGTGCAAGGGTGTCGAAAAGGAACTGTGGGGCGGCGAAGCCAACACCACCAATAACCGCATGGAACTGCTCGGCGCGATTCGCGGCCTTGAAGCGCTCAAGCGTCCGTGTGAAGTGCTGCTGGTGACCGACTCCCAATACGTGATGAAGGGCATCAACGAGTGGATGGCCAACTGGAAGAAGCGCGGCTGGAAAACCGCGGCGAAGGAGCCGGTGAAGAACGCTGACCTGTGGAAAGAGCTGGATGAGCAGGTCAACCGCCACAAGGTCACCTGGAAATGGGTGCGCGGCCACATCGGCCATCACGGCAACGAACGGGCTGACCAACTGGCCAACCGTGGGGTTGACGAAGTGCGCGGTTACAAACAGACCTGATTCCCAATACATACCCCCTGTAGGAGCTGCCGCAGGCTGCGATCCTTTGATCTTGATTTAAAAAACCAACATCAAAAGATCGCAGCCTGCGCCAGCTCCTACAGGTTGGTGGGGTGTCATTCAAGCCGGCGCGCGATGCGAACCGTGAGCGTGTTAACATCCGCGTTTTTGCACGATTGACCCCGTTGAGAGCTGAGCACTGATGGCCACCAGATCCGTTGTACTCGATACCGAAACCACCGGCATGCCGGTGACCGATGGTCACCGGATCATTGAAATCGGCTGTGTTGAACTGATCGGTCGGCGCCTGACGGGCCGGCACTTTCACGTTTACCTGCAACCGGATCGTGAAAGTGATGAAGGCGCCATCGGCGTCCACGGCATCACCAACGAGTTCCTGGTCGGCAAGCCGCGCTTCAACGAAGTCGCCGACGAGTTCTTTGAGTTCATCAAAGGCGCGCAGCTGATCATCCATAACGCGGCGTTCGACGTTGGCTTCATCAACAACGAATTCGCCTTGATGGGCCAGAAGGATCGTGCTGACATCACCCAGCACTGCTCGATCCTCGACACCCTGATGATGGCCCGGGAACGTCACCCGGGGCAGCGCAACAGCCTCGACGCGTTGTGCAAACGTTATGGCGTCGACAACTCCGGCCGTGAATTGCACGGCGCTTTGCTCGACTCGGAAATTCTCGCCGACGTTTACCTGACCATGACCGGTGGCCAGACCAGCCTGTCGCTGGCCGGCAACGCCTCGGACGGTAATGGCTCGGGCGAGGGCGCGGACAACTCGGCGACCGAGATTCGTCGCTTGCCGGCGGACCGTCAGCCGGCGCGGATCATTCGTGCGACTGAAGATGAGTTGGCGGCGCATCTGGTGCGGTTGGAGATTATTGCCAAGTCTGCCGGTGGCCCAGCGTTATGGACGCAGATCGCCGAAGCCGACGCCCAAGCCTGAAGATCAAAAGATCGCAGCCTGCGGCAGCTCCTACAGGGGATCACATTCCAATGTAGGAGCTGCCGAAGGCTGCGATCTTTTTGTTTCTGGAAATACTGACAACTGGCCACCCTCGCCACATTCGCTGCAACCCTCTACCCTGAGTGCATTGGCAGCCGCAAACCTGCCGCCTCAGGACACTGAGCCCCATGTACAAAGATTTGAAATTTCCGGTGCTGATCGTCCACCGCGACATCAAGACCGACACGGTCGCCGGTGACCGTATCCGTGGCATCGCCCGGGAGTTGGAGCAGGAAGGTTTCAGTATCGTCTCGGCCACCGACTACGCCGAAGGGCGGTTGGTCGCGTCGACCCATCATGGCCTCGCGTGCATGTTGATTGCCGCCGAGGACGCCAGCACCAACTCCCATCTCTTGCAGAACATGGCCGAACTGATCGGCCTGGCGCGGGTGCGTGCCCCGGATCTACCGATCTTTGCCTTGGGCGAGCAGGTCACCCTGGAAAACGCCCCGGCCGATGCCATGGCCGAACTCAATCAATTGCGCGGCATTCTCTACCTGTTCGAAGACACCGTGCCATTCCTCGCCCGGCAGGTCGCGCGAGCGGCGCGCAAGTACCTGGATGGCTTGCTGCCGCCGTTTTTCAAAGCGCTGGTGCAGCACACCGCCGACTCCAATTATTCCTGGCATACACCGGGCCATGGCGGCGGCGTGGCTTATCACAAGAGTCCGGTGGGGCAGGCGTTCCATCAGTTCTTCGGTGAGAACACCCTGCGTTCGGACTTGTCGGTCTCGGTGCCGGAACTCGGTTCATTGCTCGATCACACCGGGCCACTCGCCGAAGCTGAGGCGCGTGCGGCGCGTAATTTCGGCGCCGATCACACCTTTTTCGTGATCAATGGCACCTCGACCGCCAACAAGATCGTCTGGCACTCGATGGTCGCGCGCGACGATCTGGTGCTGGTCGATCGCAACTGCCACAAGTCAGTGTTGCACGCGATCATCATGACCGGCGCGATCCCGTTGTACCTGTGCCCGGAGCGCAATGAACTGGGGATCATCGGACCGATTCCGCTGAGCGAATTCAGCCGTGAATCGATCCAGGCCAAGATCGACGCGAGTCCGCTGACCAAGGGCCGTGCGCCGAAGGTCAAGCTCGCGGTGGTTACCAACTCGACCTATGACGGCCTCTGCTACAACGCCGAGCTGATCAAGCAAAGCCTCGGCAACAGCGTCGAAGTGCTGCATTTCGATGAGGCCTGGTACGCCTACGCGGCGTTTCATGAGTTTTTCGCCGGGCGCTACGGCATGGCCACCTCGCGCAGCGAAGACAGTCCGCTGGTGTTCACCACCCATTCCACGCACAAACTGCTCGCGGCGTTCAGCCAGGCCTCAATGATCCACGTGCAGGATGGCGGGGCGCGACAGCTGGATCGTGACCGCTTCAACGAAGCGTTCATGATGCACATTTCGACGTCGCCGCAGTACAGCATCATCGCCTCGCTGGACGTGGCCTCGGCGATGATGGAAGGACCGGCCGGGCGCTCGCTGTTGCAGGAAACCTTTGACGAAGCGCTGAGCTTCCGTCGTGCGCTGGCCAATCTGCGCCAGCACATTGCCGCCGATGACTGGTGGTTTTCGATCTGGCAGCCGCCGGGTGTTGAAGGCATTGATCGTGTACAGACTCAAGACTGGCTGTTGAAACCGGAGGTCGACTGGCACGGTTTCGGCGAGGTCAGCGACGACTACGTGTTGCTCGACCCGATCAAGGTCACGCTGGTGATGCCGGGGCTGAATGCCGGTGGCGCGCTGAGCGAGAAGGGCATTCCGGCGGCGGTGGTCAGCAAATTCCTCTGGGAGCGCGGACTGGTGGTCGAAAAGACCGGCCTGTATTCGTTTCTGGTGTTGTTCTCCATGGGCATCACTAAAGGCAAGTGGAGCACGTTGCTCACCGAACTGCTGGAGTTCAAGCGCAGTTACGACGCCAACGTCCGCCTCGACACTTGCCTGCCGTGCGTGGCGCAAGAAGACACTGCGCGCTATCGCGGCATGGGCCTGCGCGACCTCTGTGATCAGTTGCACGCCTGCTACCGCAGCAATGCCACGGCCAAACACCTCAAGCGCATGTATACCGTGCTGCCCGAGATCGCCATGAAGCCGGCCCACGCCTACGACCACTTGGTGCGTGGCGAAGTCGAAGCGGTGCCCATCGATGAACTGGAAGGGCGGATCGCCGCCGTGATGCTGGTACCGTACCCGCCGGGCATCCCCTTGATCATGCCCGGCGAACGCTTTACCGAGGCGACCCGCTCGATCATCGATTACCTGAAATTTGCTCGCACGTTCGATAGCAGCTTCCCCGGTTTTGTCGCGGATGTGCATGGATTGCAGCACGAAGACGAAGGCAATGGACGGCACTACACCGTCGATTGCGTCAAGGAATGAGGACTTTTCCCAGTATGCAACCGGTCATGAATCCGAAATACCCAGGGTTGTCGGTGCGGGTCGCCGATGAAGGTTTTGCGCCGTATATCTGGGGCAGCGACTTCAGTTTCGAGGTCGGCGCCTACGGTGAGGCGGTGATCGGCATGCCGGTCGAGCAATGGCGGGTCACGTCGATCGTGCCGTACCGCAAGTGCTACGGCATTGATCCCGAAGAATTCAGCAGCTTCCACAACGCCACCGACAGCGCCATTTTCATGGCCTATCTGGATGACGAGCCGGTCGGCCATCTGGTGATCAGTACCAATTGGAACGGCTTTGCCCACATCGACGAACTGGCGGTGCATGCGCCGGCCCGCCGTCACGGCGTGGCCAAGGCATTGCTCGATGTCGCGCAATTCTGGAGTCGCAAGAAGAAGCTGCCGGGGATCATGCTCGAAACCCAGAACAACAACCTCGGGGCCTGTCGGTTATATGAGCGCTGCGGTTATGTGATTGGCGGGGTCGACCAGTTGCGCTATCGCGGCATCGACCCGAACACTGCCGAAGTAGCGTTGTTCTGGTATCGCCTGTTTGATAACCCGTTGGAAAATTCGCTTAGCTCGACAGCATCGCCTCGGCTTGTTCCGTGATGATCGCCAGCAACGTCTGAATCGCTGATGACGGCGCGGCGTGCTTGAAGGTCAGGGCATAGAGGCTGATCGGCACGGCTGGCGACAGCGGGCACACGTCAAGTCCGGCGGCACGCGCGCCCAGTGCGGTGAACGGGTCGACGATGGCCAGGCCTTCGCCGGCCTCGACCATGCTGCGCATCATTTGATGGGTTTGCACGCGGGTCTGGATGCTCGGCGACGGGCGCAGCCCCTGGAGTTTGTTTTCCAGCGCCGGGCTCAACGGGTCCTGGCCTTCGAGGCCGACCATGGCCTGGCCGGCGAGATCCTGCAGGGAAATGTATTTCTGTTTCGGTTGCAGCCAGCCGTGGGGCGCGAGCAGTTGCAGCTTGCCTTGGGCCAGCGGCTGGCAATCGATATCGGGATGCTCGGGATCGTGCAGGCTCAGGCCCAGGTCACTCTCGCGCAGCAGCAGGCTGCGGACGATGTCGCGGGTGGGCGCGCTCAGCAGGCTGCACGGTGCATCGGGCAGGCGTCGGCGCAGGGCGGCCAGGCTTTGCGGTAACAGTTGTTGGGTGAGCGGCGGGGTGCCGATGATGCGCAGGGGCGGGGCGAGGTATTGCTTGAGGCTGCTGGCCAGCCGCTGGACGGGCTCCAGCGCCTCATACACGTGGGCGATCTCGACCTGCAACGCCCGCGCTTCGGGCGTTGACTGCAGGCGTCCGCGAACGCTGGCGAACAGCATGAACCCCAGCTGACTCTCGGCTTCGCGCAAACGCTCTTCAACCTCGGTCACTGGCAACTGCAGCCATTCGGCGGCAGTGCCCAGGTGACCGGTCTGCAAGAGCGCCTGAATCACTTCGATATGACGTAAACGCATGCGTGAAGTCCATGTTCAGCAGGTGGGGTCAGTGGCTGAATCCTACCCCAAGTCTGCGCATATGACTTCTGCTCATAACGGCCAGTTATGAAGCGACGGTTGGCTCAGGTTCGCGAATCAGGGTGATACCCGACTGAACCAGTTCGAACGTCTGGTCATCGATCTTTTTGATGCGATCGCCAATGGCCAGTTTGTAAATCGGCTCCGAGCCAGTGAGACCGTCGACCGACGGGGTGGATTCCTGGAATTCATGCACGGAATAAACGCGGCCTTCCGCATCTCTTGCATGGAACTGACCGACGAGTACTGCTGCCATCTGCTTAGAACCTCTGGAGATAAAACGCTTGATTTGCGGCTTGGTAGACCGTCATCAAGCGCGGTAAGTTTTCCTACAGGAAAAAAATAATCCGGACGCGGGAATTTCCCTCGTCGACTGGTGGAGTCGTCATTGAATCATCTATAACTACAGGCTCCTTCCCACGGACAGTCGAGAGTCTTCCATGAGCAATGTCTACAACGTCGCCGTAGTAGTCGGTAGCCTGCGCAAAGCGTCGATCAATCGCAAGGTCGCCTTGGCACTGGCGGAGCTGGCACCGGCCAACCTCAAGCTGGAGATCGTCGAGATTGGCGATCTGCCGCTGTATAACGAAGACATCGACGGTGATTCACCGCCGGCAGCCTACAGTACTTTCCGGCAAAAAGTGGGTTCATCCGACGCGGTGCTGTTTGTGACGCCTGAGTACAACCGTTCGGTGCCGGCGCCGTTGAAGAACGCGATCGACGTTGGCTCGCGGCCCTATGGCAAGGCCGTCTGGAGTGGCAAGCCGGGGGCGGTGATCAGTGTATCGCCCGGCGCCATTGGGGGTTTCGGGGCAAATCAGCATCTGCGCCAGTCGTTCGTGTTCCTCAATGTGCCATGCATGCAGCAGCCGGAGGCCTATCTGGGTGGCGCGGGCTCGGCGTTCGATGAATCAGGCAAGTTGAGCGAGACGGTGAAACCTTTCCTGCAAAGCTTTATCAATGCTTACGGACAATTCGTCGAGCAACACAAAAAATAATCCAGCACATTGGTGAATTCCTTGTGGTGAGGGGATTTATCCCCGAACGGCTGCGCAGCAGTCGCAAAACCTGCGAGCACGGTTTGACTGAATGGCGCAGGGGGCTGCTTCGCAACCCATCGGGGATAAATCCCCTCACCACAGGTATCCTGCCGTTTCTCAAAATTTTCTATTGAACAAGGCTGTTACGGATGCTGGCTGCGTCACTGATTTTCCTGCTGACCATTACCCTTGTCATCTGGCAACCCAAAGGCCTCGGCGTCGGCTGGAGCGCGACGCTTGGCGCCGTGCTGGCGTTGATCTTCGGCGTCGTGCACCTTAGCGACATCCCGCTGGTGTGGCAGATCATCTGGAATGCCACCGGCACCTTCGTCGCGCTGATCATCATCAGTCTGCTGCTCGACGAAGCCGGGTTTTTCAACTGGGCCGCGTTGCATGTGGCGCGATGGGGCCGTGGCAGCGGGCGCAAGCTGTTTGCCTTCATGGTGCTGCTCGGTGCGCTGGTGTCGGCGTTGTTCGCCAATGACGGTGCGGCGCTGATCCTTACGCCGATCGTGATTTCGATGCTGCTGGCGCTGCGCTTTTCCCCTGCGGCGACGTTGGCGTTCGTCATGGGCGCGGGGTTCATTGCCGACACCGCGAGCCTGCCGCTGGTGGTGTCCAATCTGGTCAACATTGTTTCCGCAGACTTCTTTCACATCGGCTTCAACCGCTACGCGGCGGTGATGGTGCCGGTGAACTTCGTCAGCGTGGCGGCAACGCTGGGCATGTTGCTGTGGTTTTTCCGTCGCGATATTCCCAAGGCGTACGACCCCGAGCAACTCGAACATCCTGAAACCGCGATCCACGACAAGGCCACGTTCTATGCCGGCTGGGCGGTTCTGGCGATTCTGTTGATCGGCTGTTTCGCGCTGGAGCCGTTGGGCATTCCCATCAGCGCGATTTCTGCCGTGTGCGCCGCGCTGCTGCTGGGCATTGCCGCGCGTGGTCACAAGATTTCCACGCGCAAAGTGATGAAAGAGGCGCCGTGGCAGATCGTGATTTTCTCGCTGGGCATGTACCTGGTGGTCTACGGCCTGCGCAATGCCGGGCTGACCGGGTATCTGGCCGGTTGGCTGGATGTTTTCGCAGGTCACGGTGTGTGGGGTGCGGCAATGGGCACGGGGGTGCTGACCGCGTTGTTGTCGTCGATCATGAATAACTTGCCGACGGTGCTGATCGGTTTGCTGTCGATTGATGCGAGTCAGGCGAGCGGGGTGATCAAGGAGGCGATGATCTACGCCAACGTGATCGGCAGCGACCTGGGGCCGAAGATTACGCCGATTGGCAGTCTGGCGACGTTGTTGTGGCTGCATGTGCTGGAGCGCAAGGGCATTCACATTGGCTGGGGGTATTACTTCAAGGTCGGGATTGTATTGACGGTGCCGGTGTTGTTGGTGACGTTGGCGGCTTTGGCTGTGCGGCTTTCCCTGTAGACCGAGTGGGCCCCATCGCGAGCAGGCTCACTCCTACATTGGAATGCGTTCCCCTGTAGGAGTGAGCCTGCTCGCGATGGGGCCGGTACAAACGCCCCAAAAACTCAGGCCTGGCCGGGAACGTTCGGCCAAAGGTCCGAGACCAGAAACAAGCGCTCCGCCTCTTCCCATTCCCCACGCGCATTTTCAATCAGGCGCACCATCAGTTGCGCCGGCGCCAGCGGCTCAAGATCCTCCAGCCACATTCGCAAATGCTCCGCAGTCCAGGTCTGATCCGCCGGATAATGCGCCGGCGCCAGCCAGGCATGGCGGGGCAGGGGTTGCCAGCGTCCAGCCGGGCGCTGCGCAACGAACGCCGGCCAGTCCTTCTGATGCAACCAACTGCCGCGCAAATGCTGTGGATGCGCGCCAACCGGTGACTCGGCCTGGCCAGGCCACGGATACAGCAGATAACCGCCCAGCCACAGCTGCGCGCTGAACACTTCGATGTCCAGTGCCGCCAGCACTTCACGGCTTTCCGGGCGCGCGGAAATCGGCAGTTGATGCTCGGCCAGGTGCGCCAGTTTGCGATCCAGCCGATCATGACAACCCGGCCCCAGCCATTGCGCCGGATCGCGCCCGTTGCCGTTTTGCGGGCCGAGGTAGAGCTTGATCGCCAGTTCCAGGTGATGCACGCCGTCGCGGTCGCGCAGCAGCATGTCCAGTTCGCCGAGGGTATGCCCCTCGCGCCGGATCGGCAGGTTGGCAGCAATCAACTCGATCCCCGGCGCCTGCTGAACGGCAAATTGCCACAAGCGCTCGTAATACAAGCCCAGCCGCCGCGTGCGTGCCTGCGACAACCAGTGCAGCAAGCCATAACTGTCGCGGTCGAGCTGACGTAACCAGCGTTCCAGCCGCTCGGGATCAGCCACCCAGTCGCTGCCGGCCAGCGGGTGGCGCTGTGGCCATGGTGTGGCCGCGAGCATTGGCGGGGCGAGGATCACCCACGCCAGATCACGCACTTCCGGATGGCGTAATTGGTGGGGCAGCTGCAGCAAGTCGGGAAATAGGATCATCTTGCGAGCATAGCCTTAAACACGCGCGCACCCCTGAGGCTGAAAGGATTTTGTCTATCGCAGGCTTTCGCCCATAATCGTGCTTTTCGCGTTTTCGATTGTCCGCAGAGGTCCCATGGAGCAATTTCGTAATATCGGCATCATCGGTCGCCTGGGCAGTTCCCAGGTGCTGGATACCGTCCGCCGACTGAAACGGTTTCTGCTCGATCGTCACCTGCATGTGATTCTCGAAGACACCATCGCTGAAGTCCTGCCCGGCCACGGCCTGCAAACCTCGTCACGCAAGATGCTCGGCGAAGTCTGCGACATGGTCATCGTCGTCGGCGGTGACGGCAGCCTGCTTGGCGCCGCGCGGGCGCTGGCGCGGCACAATATTCCGGTGCTCGGGATCAACCGGGGCAGCCTGGGGTTTCTGACCGACATTCGCCCGGACGAGCTGGAAGTCAAAGTCGCCGAAGTGCTCGACGGCCACTATCTGGTGGAAAACCGCTTCCTGCTGCAAGCCGAAGTCCGCCGCCATGGTGAGGCCATCGGTCAGGGCGATGCGCTCAACGATGTGGTGCTGCACCCGGGCAAATCGACGCGGATGATCGAGTTCGAGCTGTACATCGACGGCCAGTTCGTCTGCAGCCAGAAGGCCGACGGCCTGATCGTCGCGACCCCGACCGGTTCCACCGCCTACGCGCTGTCTGCCGGCGGGCCGATCATGCATCCCAAGCTCGACGCTATTGTGATTGTGCCGATGTACCCCCATACCTTGTCGGGACGGCCGATTGTGGTCGATGGCAACAGTGAGCTGAAAATCGTCGTGTCCAAAGATATGCAGATCTACCCGCAGGTGTCCTGCGACGGCCAGAACCACTTCACCTGCGCACCGGGCGACACCATCACCGTCAGCAAAAAAGCGCAGAAGCTGCGCCTGATTCACCCGCTCGACCACAATTACTACGAAGTCTGCCGCACCAAGCTCGGCTGGGGCAGCAAGTTGGGTGGTGGAGGCGACTGATGCTCGATCCCGCGCGCAGTTATGACCTGATTGGTGACGTGCACGGATGCGCCCTGACCCTCGAACACTTGCTTGACCGACTCGGTTATCACAAGCAGGGCGGGGTCTGGCGGCATCCATCGCGCATGGCCGTGTTTGTCGGCGACATCATCGACCGTGGCCCGCGGATTCGCGAGGCACTGCACATCGTCCACGACATGGTCGAGGCCGGTCAGGCCTTGTGCATCATGGGCAACCACGAATTCAACGCCCTCGGCTGGAGCACCCCGGCGCTGCCCGGCAGTGGCAAGCAGTTCGTCCGCGAGCACACGCCACGCCATGCGCGTCTGCTGCACGAAACCCTGACCCAGTTCGAAGGCCACCCCGGTGACTGGCACGATTTCCAACGCTGGTTCTACGAGTTGCCGCTGTTTGTCGACGCCGGACGATTCCGCGTTGTCCACGCCTGTTGGGATGCCGGCCTGATCGAGCCGTTGCGCGCGCTGTTCCCCAATGGTTGCATCGACGAACACTTCCTCCAGGCTTCGGCCGTGCCGGACAGCTTTGCCTGCACGGTTTTCGATCGCCTGCTGCGCGGCACCGACATGCGTTTGCCCGATGGTCTGACCATGACCAGCGGCGACGGTCTGGTGCGTTCGTTCTTCCGCACCAAGTTCTGGGAAGACGATCCGAAAACCTACGGCGACATCGTCTTTCAGCCCGATGCCTTGCCGGAGCCAGTGGCGCAGACGCCGCTGACCTCCATCGAAAAGAATTCCCTGCTGCGCTACGGCGTCGACGAGCCTTTGCTGTTCGTCGGCCACTACTGGCGCAGCGGCAAACCGGCGCCGATCCGCCCGAACCTCGCCTGCCTGGATTACAGCGCGGTGCTCTACGGCAAACTCGTCGCCTACCGTCTGGATCAGGAAACCCGCCTGGATCCGCATAAATTTGTCTGGGTCGATGTCGAGCGGCCGGAGGTGCTGCAATGATCGCGGCCTGCTCGTTCTGCTATTTCAATTCGCAACTGGCTGTCACAAGGATTCACCATGGATGACACGACGCTGGATCAACTCGAGGCCGCCTTGCGCGCCTCGCCGGGAAACGTCGCGCTGCTCACGCTGGTGCTCAAGGCCTGCCTTGAGCGCGGTGACCACGAGCGCGGCCTCAAACTTGTGCCCGCCGACCTGCACCAACTGCCGGACGCCGAGGCACTGAAGCCGATCGCCGCCCAGTTGTACCTGGCTGCCGGCCAGGCTGATAAGGCCCTGAGCCTGGCGGACGGTGAGGGCGCGTCGCTGCAACTGCTGCGCGCACGGGCACTGGCCGACCTTGACCGCCTCAAGGATGCGCTGGTCGAATACCGCGCGGCCATCAGTGCCAACCCGGCGCTGGAAGACATGGCGCTGTGGCGTCGCTTGAACGTGTCGGTAGTGGATTTCGCCGCCGGCGAAGGTCGCCCGAAGTTGCGCGTGATCTCCAACGATGACACCGACCAGACGGAAGTGCGCCGCCTGCTGGTGCCCGACAGCGAGACCGTGACCTTCAACGACATCGGTGGTCTGGACGATCTGAAGAAGACCATCCATAAAAAGATCATCCTGCCGTATCAGAAACCCGGGCTGTTCGAGCGCTTTCGCAAGCGCGTCGGTGGCGGTGTGCTGCTCTACGGGCCACCGGGTTGCGGCAAGACTCTGCTGGCGCGAGCGACGGCCGGCGAGTGCAAGGCAAAGTTCTTCAACGTGGCGATTTCCGATGTGCTGGACATGTACATCGGCGAATCCGAGCGCAAGCTGCACGCCTTGTTCGAGCAGGCACGTGCGCAGGCTCCGGCGGTGATGTTCTTCGATGAGGTCGAGGCATTGGGCGGCAAACGCTCGAATACCCGTGAGTCGACGTCGTCGAAACTGGTTAGCCAGTTCCTTTCGGAAATGGACGGTTTCACCCATGACAATCACGGCGTACTGATCCTCGCCGCGACCAACGTGCCGTGGTCGGTGGATTCGGCGTTCCGCCGTCCCGGCCGCTTCGACCGCGTGCTGTTCGTGCCGCCACCGGACCGTGCCGCCCGCGAAAACATGCTGCAACTGATGGTCAAGGGCCGTCCGGTGGCGGCGGATATCGATTTCGCGTTCCTCGCCAAACACACTTCGGGCTTCTCCGGTGCCGACCTCAGTGAGCTGGTGGAAACCGCTGCCGATGAAGCCATTGAAGCATCGATCAGCGAAGGCGCCGAGCAGCCGATCTGCGACCGCCACTTCAAGCAGGCCTTGAAGGAAGTCCGCGCGACGACGCTGGAATGGCTGACCACCGCGCGCAACTACGCGCGCTATGCCAATGAAGGCAATCAGTACGATGAAGTGCTGGCCTTCCTCGACAAACATGGCAAGGGACGCTGATGGGTACCCAGAATATTTACCGCATTGAAGACGAGCCGCGTCCGGGCGGCCTGGCGCGGTTTGCCGTGTCGCCGTTCTGGCCGTTGCTGGCGCTGATGATGGGCGGACTGTGGTTGGGTTTACCGTGGTTCGTGCTCAACTCGGTGGCGGTGGGCAGCCCGACGCGCAAGCGTGAGTGGATCTGGGTCGGCGTCGGTGCCGTGGGCAGCGTGCTCATCGGTCTGGCCTTGATCAGCTTGCTGAACAACGGCTACCTGAGCACTCAGGCACAGATCCAGTACGCCTTGCTGGTGCTGGTGGTGTGGAAACTCAGCGTCGGTTACGTGCTGTACACCCTGCAGAACTCGACCATCGAGCTGTACCAATATTATGGCGGCGTGCTCAATCGCTTCGCGCCGCTGGTCGCGCTCGCCGGCGCCTTCCTGCTCAAAGGGATCGTGGTCACGCTGGTGCCGGCGACCCTTTGGTACCTGGTGGTGAGCTGATGAATACCTCCTATCTGTTGCAAGTGGCCTATCAGCGTTTGCAGTCCGGCCACAATGACGGCGCCATCGACAGTCTGCGACAACTGCTGGCCGATGACCCGGAATGTGCCGAAGCCCACGCCTTGCTGGCGTTGTGTCTGCTCAACATGCGTCGTCTGCATGCCGGGCGCCACGAAGCCTCGATGGCGTTGGCGATGGACCCGGCCTTGCCGTTGGCGCATTACGCCGCCGCGCACATCGACATGGCCGCGCGGCAATTCAAGACCGCCGAGCAGCACTTGCTGCAACTGCTCGACATGGAGCCGACGGAGCCGCGCTACTACCGCAGCCTCGCCGACCTGTTTCAACTGACCGGACGCCTGGCGCAGAGTCAGCCGCTGCTGGAAAAAGCGCTCGAGTTGCAACCTGACGATCCGACCAACCTGGTGGCGATGGCTGAATATCATCAGGCCTGTGGTCATTGGCAGCAGGCGGAAAGTTTTGCCCGCCAGGCGCTGCAGGCTGATCCCGGGCATGCCGGGGCCGTGGTGGTGCTTGGTCGTTTGCTGCTGCGCCAGGGTGATATCAACGGTGCGCGCGAACACGCGATCTGGGCCCTGCAGGAAAACGCCAGCAATGTCTCGGCGCTGAGCCTGCTGACCGCCGTCAAGGCGCGCAGCAATGTGTTCATGGGTTTCTGGTGGCGGTTCAACAGCTGGATGACCGAGCGCAGTGCGACTGGCGCGATCATTCTGTTGCTGGCGATGTTTGTGGTTTATCGCGTCACCGTGATCACCGTCACCGCCCAAGGCTACCCCGGGGCTGCCGAGGTGATTGACTGGGTGTGGCTGGCCTTCGCGCTGTATACCTTCACCGCACCGCAGATTTTCCGCCGTGCGCTGGAGAAAGAACTGACCCAGGTAAAACTTTCAAGGGAGTTCTAGGACGCCGGGCCTTGCGCCCGGCGCTCCGCTCGCTGACCTGATGCCCGGCAGTGTCTTGCCGCTTCAGCGCCGTTAAACTAGCGACATTCATTGGAGAGTGTTCAAACATGTCGTCTTTTGCCGAAATGATCAAAAACATCACCCCGGACATCTACGAGAGCCTGAAACTGGCCGTGGAAATCGGTAAGTGGTCCGACGGTGGCAAGCTCACCGCCGAGCAGCGCGAGCTGTCGTTGCAGGCGATGATCGCCTGGGAAATCCAGAACCTGCCTGAAGACCAGCGCACCGGTTACATGGGCCAGCAAGAGTGTGCGTCGAAGTCGATCGAAGTGCCGAACATCCTGTTCAAGTCGGACGCTATCCATTGATCGAGATTGGCCGTGGTGCAATCAGCAAAATGTCGGCGCGCCTCGACGGGCCGAACGTGCAATACGCGTTTCGTCTGGATGACGTCGAGGTGCCGGTCAACCCCATGATCGGCACGACGGTGCGTCTGGAATACCTGGGGGCGATCCACTGCACCCATTGTGGGCGTAAGACCAAAACCAGTTTCAGTCAGGGCTATTGCTACCCGTGCATGACCAAACTGGCGCAGTGCGACCTGTGCATCATGAGCCCGGAGCGTTGCCACTATGACGCCGGCACGTGCCGCGATCCGGTGTGGGGCGAGCAGTTCTGCATGACCGATCATGTGGTTTACCTGTCCAATTCGTCGGGCATCAAGGTTGGCATCACCCGTGCAACGCAACTGCCGACCCGCTGGATCGATCAGGGCGCGTGTCAGGCCTTGCCGATCATGCGCGTGTCGACGCGGCAGCAGTCGGGCTTCGTCGAAGACCTGTTTCGCAGTCAGGTTGCGGATAAAACCAACTGGCGTGCTTTGCTCAAGGGCGATGCCGTGGCGGTGGATCTGGCGCAGGTGCGCGATCAACTGTTCGACAGCTGCGCCGAAGGCTTGCTGGGTTTGCAACAGCGATTCGGCCTACAGGCAATTCAGACGATTCCCGACGTGCAACCGCTGGAAATCCGCTATCCGATCGAGCAATACCCGGCCAAAATCGTCAGCTTCAACCTGGACAAGAACCCGATTGCCGAAGGCACGTTGATGGGGATCAAAGGCCAGTACCTGATCTTCGACACCGGCGTCATCAACATTCGCAAGTACACGGCTTATCAACTCGCCGTGCATCAATAAGGACTCCAGCATGCGCACCGAACAACCGAAGATGATTTACCTGAAGGACTATCAGGCGCCCGAGTACCTGATCGACGAAACACACCTGACCTTCGAGTTGTTCGAGGATCACAGCCTGGTGCACGCGCAGTTGGTCATGCGCCGCAACCCGGCGCGTGGCCCGGGCCTGCCGCCGCTGGTGCTCGACGGCCAGCAGCTGGAACTGCTTTCGGTGACCCTGGCCGATCAGGAGCTTGGCGCCGCTGATTATCAATTGTCCGAAAACCACCTGACCCTGCAGCCGACCGCCGAAACCTTCACGGTCGACACCAGCGTCAAGATCCACCCGGAAACCAACACTGCGCTGGAAGGCCTGTACAAGTCCGGCACGATGTTCTGCACCCAGTGCGAGGCCGAAGGCTTCCGCAAGATCACCTATTATCTCGACCGCCCGGACGTGATGAGCAAGTTCACCACCACCGTGGTCGCCGAACAGCACAGCTATCCGGTGCTGCTCTCCAACGGCAACCCGATTGCCTCGGGCCCGGGTGAAGACGGCCGGCACTGGGCGACGTGGGAAGACCCGTTCATGAAACCGGCGTACCTGTTCGCGCTGGTGGCCGGTGATTTGTGGTGCGTCGAAGACACCTTCACCACCATGACTGAGCGCAACGTCGCGCTGCGCATCTACGTCGAGCCGGAAAACATCGACAAGTGCCAGCACGCGATGAACAGCCTGAAGAAGTCGATGCGCTGGGACGAAGAGGTTTACGGTCGCGAATACGATCTGGACATCTTCATGATCGTCGCCGTCAACGACTTCAACATGGGCGCGATGGAGAACAAGGGCCTCAACATCTTCAACTCCAGCGCCGTGCTCGCTCGCGCCGAAACCGCCACCGACGCTGCCCACCAGCGCGTCGAGGCGATCGTTGCCCACGAATACTTCCACAACTGGTCGGGCAACCGCGTGACCTGCCGCGACTGGTTCCAATTGTCGCTGAAGGAAGGTTTCACAGTGTTCCGTGATTCCGGCTTCTCCGCCGACATGAACTCGGCCACGGTCAAGCGCATTCAGGACGTGGCTTACCTGCGTACCCACCAGTTCGCCGAAGATGCAGGTCCCATGGCCCACGCCGTGCGCCCGGACAGCTTCATCGAGATTTCCAACTTCTACACCCTCACCGTGTACGAAAAGGGCTCGGAAGTGGTCGGCATGATCCACACCTTGCTCGGCGCCGAAGGCTTCCGTAAGGGCAGCGATCTGTACTTCGATCGCCATGACGGCCAGGCCGTGACCTGCGACGATTTCATCAAAGCGATGGAAGATGCCAACGGTGTCGACCTGACCCAGTTCAAGCGCTGGTACAGCCAAGCCGGCACGCCGCGTCTGGCGGTGAGCGAGTCTTACGACGCTGCGGCGAAAACCTACAGCCTGACCTTCCGCCAGAGCTGCCCGGAAACCCCGGACAAAGTTGAAAAACTGCCGTTCGTGATTCCGGTCGAGTTGGGTCTGCTGGACAGCCAAGGCAACGAAATTGCCCTGCGTCTGAGCGGCGAAGCATCGGCGCAAGGCACCACCCGCGTGATTTCGGTGACCGAAGCCGAGCAGACCTTCACCTTCGTCGACATCGCTGAACAGCCGCTGCCATCGCTGCTGCGCGGCTTCTCGGCGCCGGTGAAACTGAGCTTCCCGTACAACCGTGATCAATTGATGTTCCTGATGCAGCACGACAGCGACGGTTTCAACCGCTGGGATGCTGGCCAGCAATTGTCGGTACAGGTGCTGCAAGAGCTGATCGCTCAGCAACAGAAGGGCGAGAGCCTGAAGCTCGATCCGCGTCTGGTCTCGGCACTGCGCACGGTGCTGTCGGACGAATCGCTGGATCAGGCGATGGTTGCCGAGATGCTTTCGCTGCCGGGTGAGGCGTACCTCACGGAAATCAGCGAAGTGGCGGATGTTGATGCGATCCATATCGCCCGTGAGTTCGCGCGCAAGCAATTGTCGGAAGGGTTGTTCGAGGCGCTGTGGCTGCGTTATCAGGCCAATCGTGACCTGTCCAAGCAAACCCCGTACGTGGCCGAGGCCGAGCATTTTGCCCGTCGCGCGCTGCAGAACATTGCGCTGTCTTATCTGATGCTCAGCGGCAAGCCAGAAGTGTTGGCGGTGGCGCTGGAGCAATTCGAAGCGGCTGACAACATGACCGAGCGTTTGACCGCGTTGGCGGTGTTGGTCAACTCGCCATTCGAAGAGCAGAAAGCACTGGCGCTGGCCAGTTTTGCCGAGCACTTCAAGGATAACCCGCTGGTCATGGATCAATGGTTCAGCGTGCAGGCCGGCAGCACTTTGCCGGGCGGTCTGGAGCGTGTGAAAGCGCTGATGCAGCACCCGGCGTTCAACATCAAGAACCCGAACAAGGTGCGTGCGCTGGTCGGTGCGTTTGCCGGGCAGAACCTGATCAACTTCCATGCGGCGGATGGTTCGGGTTATCGCTTCCTCGCGGATCTGGTGATTGAGTTGAACGGGTTCAACCCGCAAATCGCTTCTCGCCAATTGGCACCGCTGACGCGCTGGCGCAAATATGACAGCGCCCGTCAGGCGTTGATGAAAGCTGAGCTGGAGCGGATCCGGGCGTCGGGACAGTTGTCGAGTGATGTATACGAAGTGGTGAGCAAGAGCTTGGCGTAACCCGATCTAAAAACAATCCCACAGGTTTTTGCGTCACCAACTCATCGCGTTCTGTAGGAGCTGACGAGTGCAACGAGGCTGCGATCTTTTGATCTTGATGTTAAAGATCAAAAGATCGCAGCGTGCCGCAGCTCCTACATGTTTCAGGTTTCAGTTTCTCAGGTCGAAACGATCAAGGTTGGTGACTTTCGTCCAGGCAGCGACGAAGTCTTTGACGAACTGCTCCTTCGCATCCGAACTGGCATACACCTCGGCCAACGCCCGCAATTGCGCATTGGAACCAAACACCAGATCCACCCGCGTCGCCGTCCATTTCACGCTACCGGTTTTGCGATCACGCCCTTCGAACTCATCCGCATCCCGCGAAGTCGGTTTCCACTCCACCCCCATGTCCAGCAGGTTAGTGAAGAAGTCGTTGGTCAACGCTTCCGTCTGGGAAGTGAACACGCCATGGCGACTTTGCCCGACGTTGGTGTTCAACACCCGCAAACCACCCAGCAACACAGTCATTTCCGGCGCGGTGAGGGTGAGCAGTTGCGCCTTGTCGATCAACAGTGCCTCCGCCGAAACCGTGTATTTGCCTTTGCTGTAGTTGCGGAAACCATCGGCAATCGGTTCAAGGAAACCGAACGAGTCGACGTCGGTTTGCTCCTGAGTGGCATCGGTGCGTCCTGGACTGAATGGCACGCTGATCGAATGCCCGGCGTTTTTCGCTGCTTGCTCGACCCCGGCATTCCCCGCCAGCACGATCAGGTCCGCCAGCGAAACTTTTTTGCCAGCGGCACCGCCGTTGAATTCGTTCTGGATGCCCTCAAGGGTTTGCAACACTTTGGCCAGTTGCTCAGGCTGGTTGGCCTGCCAGAACTTCTGCGGTGCCAGACGCAGACGCCCGCCATTGGCGCCGCCGCGTTTGTCTGAGCCACGGAACGTCGAAAGTGCCGCCCAGGCGGTGGAAACCAACTGGGAAACTGAAAGGCCTGAGGCGAGGATTTTGCTTTTCAGCGCGGCGGCGTCGCTGTCGTCGATCAGCGGATGAGTCGCCTCCGGAATAGGGTCCTGCCAGAGCAGTTCTTCGGCGGGCAGTTCCGGGCCGAGGTAGCGGGACAGCGGGCCCATGTCGCGGTGGATCAATTTGTACCAGGCGCGGGCGAAGGCGTCGGCCAGTTGATCGGGGTTGGCCAGGAAGCGCCGCGAGATTTGCTCATAAGCTGGATCGAAACGCAGCGCCAGGTCAGACGTCAACATGGTCGGCGAGAGTTTTTTGCTCGGGTCATGGGCATGTGGAACCGTGCCGGCACCGGCGCCGTTCTTTGGTATCCACTGGTGGGCACCGGCCGGGCTCTTGCTCAATTCCCATTCGAAGCCAAACAGGTTTTCCAGATAGTTGTTGCTCCACTTCGTTGGCGTGGTGGTCCAGGTGACTTCCAGGCCGCTGGTAATGGTGTCAGCGCCCTTGCCGGTGCCGAACGCGTTTCTCCAACCCAGGCCTTGTTCTTCCAGCCCAGCCGCTTCCGGTTCAGGCCCGACATTGTCGGCAGGGCCGGCGCCGTGGGTTTTACCGAAGGCGTGACCGCCGGCGATCAGTGCCACGGTTTCTTCATCGTTCATGGCCATGCGGCCGAAGGTTTCGCGAATGTCGTGAGCGGAAGCGACGGGATCGGGATTGCCCTCAGGGCCTTCCGGGTTCACATAGATCAAACCCATCTGCACGGCGGCGAGCGGGTTCTCCAGATTGCGTTCGCCCTGATCGGTGCGGCTTTCTTCTTTGCCGTGCAAGTCCGGCTCGGCGACCAGCGTGCCGTCACCGGGCTCCTGCATGGGCGCATTGTCTTTGCCGTAGCGACTGTCGCCGCCCAGCCATTCGTGTTCCGAGCCCCAGTAGACATCTTCGTCCGGTTCCCAGACATCGGCACGGCCGCCGGAATAGCCGAACGTCTTGAAGCCCATCGACTCCAGCGCAACGTTACCGGTGAGCACAATCAGGTCAGCCCAGGAAATATTGCGGCCATATTTCTGTTTGATCGGCCACAGCAAGCGTCGGGCCTTGTCGAGGCTGACGTTGTCCGGCCAGCTGTTGAGCGGGGCAAAACGTTGCTGGCCGGAACCGGCCCCACCACGGCCATCCGCGGTTCGATAGGTACCGGCGCTGTGCCAGGCCATGCGCACGAAGAGCGGGCCGTAGTGGCCGAAGTCCGCCGGCCACCAGTCCTGGGAGTCGGTCATCAGCGCGGTGAGGTCTTGTTTGAGTGCCTGGAAATCGAGGCTCTTGAAGGCTTTGGCGTAGTCGAAGTCCTTGCCCAACGGATCGGACTTGGGCGAGTGCTGACTCAGGATTTTCAGGTTGAGTTGATTCGGCCACCAGTCACGGTTCGTCGTACCACCACCGGCGGCGTGGTTGAACGGGCATTTCGATTCGTTTGCCATGTTCGAGTCCTTATCAGGTCTGCTACGGCCGGCTGGTGCCGACTTCGGACTTGTAAGGCTAGACCCGACTGGGCAAGTCAGCTAATAGGCCGACTATTGGGGGGTGATAGGGCGACTCTCTCAGGATTTTTAATTTAGTTATTAGCGGCCAGTTTTTTACTTTGAATAGAAATACGTCACTGTCATTTGTGACAGGTGTAATGTCATTTACATGGCGTTAGTTTAGGGGGGGGGTAAAGACGATATCAATGGGTGAAAGGAGCAATCGATATGGTGAATGAGCAAATTCGAAAACTGTTCGAAGATAAAGAACGGGCGTCAGGGAAATTTGTCGCTTCTATAGATGGTGAACCATTTCTTGTAGGTACCAGCTTCGTATTTCACGGTACGAGCAAGGAATTTATCGTCGTGGGAAACGACAATAACAAGCACTGGGTGGCTTTTGCCGTTCCCAGTTCCTTACAAGGTGGCCCTCATGTTGTATCGCTCTACAACAGTTGGCAGACGTGGGAAGTCTTGATCGACTCTCAGTCTCATCGGGTCAAATCAGGCTCGGTAACTGTCACCTTTAATGATGACCAACTCGGTGTAAAAGGGACTGTTGATTTTGTTCTTCCAGATGGTCGGAGAGTGAGTGGAAGTTTTGATATTTCCAGGTCCGATTAATTGAATATCAGGGCGTTAGCGCGCCCCGATATTCGTTGAGCAACAAGTTGATTAGCTGGATTGAGCGGTGTCATCCACCGGCATTTCATCCAGCAAATCCTCCTGCCCCGGCAATTCAGTGATCACGCTGAAATCTGTCACCTCAACTGCACCTTCTCCATAGCCCAGCAAGTGGAAGGAAAACGCCTTGCGCTCTTGCGGGTTGTCGAAGCTGAAGTTCATTTGAAGCGGTTGCTCGGGGGTTGCCACCATCTCCGATGGCAAACCAATCTGCACGTCCTGTTCAAACTCCTTGGCCTTGAGTTGAATGTACGCTGCTTGCTGCGGATCAACCGAGCGCACGGTCAGGCGCACGCGGGTGTGCGAGCCCTTGGGCATTTCCAGATACTGCGCACCGATCAGGTTGTCGGCCCAGTCGTCCTTGATCTGCGCCTGCAGCGGGATGACGTTGGTGCTGCCGAACTGGTAGCGGTGATTGAGCGGGGTGCGCAGCAGCGACAGGTCCAGCGCGTTGGCGCGGGCGGCGATCTGGCGGGCCGGGTGACCGCTATAGTTGCCCTTGTACGTAGCGCTTTCAGCGATGAAACCGGCGCTTTCGTAATAACGGCAACGGCGCGGCATGTCGCATTCGGCGAAGATCCCCTGACCGTTGTGATAGCGCAGTTTGCCGTTGGTGAACGACATGATCTCGCGGCCAGTCTCGTAGTCGCGGAACAACGAACGACCGCTCAGCGCGGTCGGAACCGGCAGGTCGAAATAGTCGAGGATCGAGGTGCTCAGGTCGACGTGGCCATACACGCCTTTGTTCAGCCGTGGCAGTTGTTCGTGCTCCGGCGCCAGCGTCAGGTTGAAACCCCAGGAGGAGGCGAGGCGAACGCCATCGATGCCATGGGATTCATCCGAAGTAATCACCACCAGCGTGTCTTTCAACACGCCTTGGCGTTCGAGACCGCTGAGGAACTGCTCCAGCGCGTCGTCGAGGTAGCCGACGGCGGCTTGCTTGGGCGTTTCATAACGCTCCAGATAGTCTTCCGGTGCGGAGTAGGGCTGGTGCGTGCCCACGGTCAGCAGCGTCAGCATCCACGGGTTTTTCTGTTTTTTCAGTTGGCCGACATAGTCCAGCGCACCCTCGAAGAAGGCCTTGTCGTCCTTGCCCCAGGGGAATTCCAGATAGTTGCTGTTGGTGAACCATTCAAGACCGTGGGTCACATCGAAACCGATGTGCGGCATGATCTTGTCTTTGGCCATGAAGCGCAGCCCGGCACCTTGCAGGTAGTGAGTGCTGAAACCGTGTTCACGCAATTGCGCCGGCAGACACGCTTGATTGCGTTCGTTGAGGGTGAGCATTTCCACGCCTTTTGGCGTGCCGTTATTGAGCTTGTCGTAATCGCCGCAAAGCATCGCGTACAGACCGCGAATGGTCTGGTGCGTGTGCAGCACGTAATCGGGGGTGTTCATGCCGCGCTCGGCCCAGCGGCTGAGGTTGGGCATCAGGTCTTCCTGATAGTGGCTGCCGATGGCTTCGCGGTTGGCGCGGATGTAGGCGCCGGGAATGCCTTCCAGCGCAATGATCAACACGTTGCGCGCCTGACCCGGTGCCGCCAGCAGTTTCTGGCCGTTGAGGTCGACATCGGTCAGCCCGGTCATGGCCGGCGCAGGTTCTTCGACATCGCCGTCCAGCCATTCCTCGGCGCGGATCTGCAGATCCGCGACTTCGCTGGCCATCAGTTGATGCGGCAGGTTGTAGGCGCGCCAAGGATCAGCCTCGCTCGGCCAGAGGTTCTGCACGCCCCAATGAGCGGCGAACAACACCAGCGGCGCGCTCCAGAGCGCACGCGGCAGGGCTGGGCGCGCCTTACCGCGCGCGGTGAATTGCGTCAGCAGCCAGAACAGCAGGGCCAGCAGCAGCGTGAGGCCCAGCGCCGGATGGGCGAGGCCGCCGCCGCTGGAGTTTTCGACGAATTGCGGATCGATCAGATAATGAATGTCGGAAGGCGTCGGCAGACGCCCGACCGCGCTGACCAGTTCAGCGGTCGCCACCGCCAGCAGGCCCCAGAACAGCAAGACCGGTAGCGCCAGCCACCACGCCCGGCGATGCAGCAACACAATCAACAGGCTGCCGATGGCCAAGTCTGACAAATAGCCCAACGGCGTCGACCAACCCAGCGCCGCGCGCAGGCACACCGGTACGATCAGCACCAGGAGAGTCAGCGAAAAGAGGCGGGCAGACGGCCGCCGTAACCGGTTAAAAAGAGCGCTCACAAAAAAAGACCTTCCAGCCATTAAAACGTCATAAAAGTGTGCGCGATGATACCAAGGGTGAGCGGTCTGATCGTCTTTTAAAACAATTGGGTGATCTGGTTTTGGCAGGTGCTGGATGGCTTGCAGCCCTGAGTGGCTCTCGTCTGCCTCGGCAATTGGCGATATTGCTGTCGATGGTTTTATTGTTTCAGGCTGTTTAACCCGTACCCAAATCTGCTGTAGGCGCTGCGGCACGCTGCGATCTTTTGATCTTGTTTTTTAACAGTCAGGATCAAAAGATCGCAGCCTCGTTGCACTCGTCAGCTCCTACAGGGGGGCGGTGAGGCTGACTGCCAACGTTACCTGACGCTGTACAGCCTGACCGTCACGCCCTTCGTCGAGGCCGCGCGACGTTTTCGGCCCGCTGAACGTCCCCGTGCTATCGATATGCGATAAAGGTATTTAATTTCTATTTTTTATAGCGATAAAGTCAGGCCTTTCAGCACACCACCCCCTGTTGCGAGGTTGTCATGGCCACACCGTTCAAACGTTCCGCGCTGACTCTGTTGGCCGCATCCCTGGCAGCGAGCGCGCTGTTCAGCACCGGCGCCCAGGCCGAAGGCAAGATCAGCATCGCCCAGCAATTCGGCATCGGTTACCTGATTCTTGATGTGGTGCGTGATCAGCAACTGATCGAAAAGCACGGTAAAGAACAGGGCCTCGACATCAAGGTCGACTGGAACAGCATCTCTGGCGCCACCGCGATGAACGAAGCGCTGCTGACCGGCTCGCTCGATGTGGTCTCGGCAGGCGTGCCGCCGATGCTCACCGTGTGGGACCGCACCAAAGGCAAACAGAACGTCAAAGCCATCGCCGCGCTCGGTTCGATGCCCAACTTTTTGCTGACCAACAACCCGAACATCAAGACACTCAAGGACTTCAGCGACAAGGACCGGATCGCCGTGCCGGCGGCCGGCGTGGGCTTCCAGTCGCGCACCTTGCAAATCGAAACCGCCAAGGAATTCGGCGACGCCCAGTACAAGAAATTCGACGACATCTCGGTCAGCCTGCCGCACCCGGACGCCACGGCGGCGTTGATTGCCGGCGGTTCGGAAATCAACTCGCACTTCTCCAGCCCGCCGTTCCAGTACCAGGCGCTGCAGAACCCCAACGTGCACAAAGTGCTGAGTTCCTACGACATCCTTGGCGGTCAGGCCACGTTCAACGTGCTTTACACCACGGAAAAATTCCACGACGAAAACCCGAAGACCTACAAGGCGTTCTACGCCGCACTGGCTGAAGCCGAGAAAATCATCAAGGCTGACAAGCCCGCAGCCGCTCAGGCCTACATCCGCGTCGAACAGTCGAAGTTGCCGCTGGCGCTGGTCGAACAAATCGTCAAGGACCCGGAAATCGATTTCACCGTGGTGCCGCAGCGCACATTCATCTACGCGGAGAAATTGCAGGAATTGGGTGTGCTGAAGAATAAGGCGGGGAGTTGGAAGGATTACTTCTTTGAAGAGGCGCATGAGGGGGCGGGGAGCTGATACACGCAATACATCGAGCAGTGCGCCGCCCAGTAATCACTGTAACAAGTAGCCCGGTGATGAGACTTTCCGGAATGAGATAACCTGTGGTGAGGGGATTTATCCCCGATGGGTCGCGCAGCGGCCCCTCTTTTGATTCAGAAAAAGATGGGCCTGCTGCGCAGGCCAACGGGGATAAATCCCCTCGCCACAGGTTCTACTCACCAGCATCATCGGGGCGGTCAGGTTTGGCTGTCGTTGAAGATGCTTTCTATGGGCATTTCAAATGCCCGGGCAATCTGGAATGCCAGCGGCAAGCTTGGGTCGTAGCGTTCGTTTTCGATCGCATTGATGGTCTGGCGCGACACCTTCAGGCGTTCCGCCAGATCGACCTGTGACCACTTACGCTCAGCGCGCAGTTCCTTCAGGCGATTTTTCATTGGTAGCGGCGTCGCGCAATCTGCAGACCAACAATCCACATCAGACCCATCACCGGCCACACGCACGTCCACGGAATGTGCGGCGCGCCGACGTTTTCCAGAAAGCCATAACTGAAGGTCAGCAGTGCCGAGGCGGCGAAGGCAAAACCGAGGGCTTCGAACTGGATGCGCAGATGCATTTCATCCATGCGGCGCATGTTGCGCACAATGGCCCAACACATCAGGCCTGCCGGAATGACCGGGGCCAGAGCCACCACGGATCGCAGGAAAATATTGGCGTCCATCAGGTACTGACTAGCGATCAGGGAAAGGCTCAACACCAGCACATAGAGAACCAATGCGGCGCCCAGTTCGAGGTAGTAGCGGTTCATGCTTCACTTCCTATGTAAAAGACCCTTTACATCCTCGCCGAAGAATTTCCTGATGTAAAGCTCGCTTTCCATCAGCGCAAAAAAACGGGGCGGCATGATCGTTAATCATGCCGCCCCGCAGGTGTTTCAGTCAGTCAGATCAGTGCATTTTGCTGTGATCGTGACCTTCCATGTTGGTCAGCGCGCGCACCGGGGCTTTGACCTCGATGGTTTCTTTCTCGCCCTTGGCGTTCTCGACGGTCAGGGTCAGCGGCACGCTTTCGCCTTCTTTCAGTTGACCGGTCAGGCCCATCAGCATCACGTGGTAGCCGTTCGGATCAAGCTTGACGGCTTTGCCGGCCGGCAGCTCGACGAACTTCACCGGGCCCATGCTCATGACGTCGTTCTTCATGGTCATTTCGTGAATCTGCACGTCTTTCGCCACCGGCGTGGCGACGCTGAGCAGTTTGCTGTCGCTGTCGGCGGTGAGGGTCATGAATGCGCCGCTGGCGGTCTGGGTCGGCACCGTGGCGCGGACCCAGGCGTCGTCGACTTTGGTCTGGGCCGACGCCTGGAACGCCAGGCCCATCAGCGACAGGGTCAGTGCGGCGCGTTTGATGTGGTTCAGAACAGGGTGCATCAGCAAACCTCCATAACAGTAAGCAAATCTTCCGTGCATTGTTCTGCCGAAAGCGAAGTGGACAGACCCAGGCGCAGACCGCCGTTGGAGTCGTAAACGTAACTGGTGGCGGTATGCGAGATGGTGTAGGTGTCGCCGGCCGGGACTTTCTCGTAGAACACGTCGAATTCCTTGGCGGTGGCCGCGGTTTCCTCAAGCGTGCCGTACAGCGCAACGAAGGTCGGATCGAAGGCTTTCATGTAGGCGTCGAGGATTTCCGGCGTGTCGCGCTCGGGATCGAGGCTGATGAAAATCACCTGCAAGCGGTCGCCATCGGCGCCCATCAGCTTCTTGATTTTTGCCGCGCGGGCGAGGGTGGTCGGGCAGACTGCCGGGCACTGGGTGAAGCCGAAAAACACCATCGGCATCATGCCGCGAAAGCTCGACAGCGTCATGGTTTCGCCATCGGTGTTCTTCAGTTTGAAGGTGCGCCCCATGATCTTGTTACTCAGATCCTTGCCGTACTTGTACGACAGTTGGCCGCGGGTGTCGCAGCCGGCGAGCAGGCCGAGCCCGAGCACGCCCATTCCCGCAAGCACCTTGCGGCGAGTCAACAAAGCCGTCATCTAATACCGCCTTTTGCAGCCCGTCAGTCGACAGGACTGGCGGGGGGTTAACCGTAAAAGCGGCGCATGATACCAAACTGAGACCAGACGACGGCTGCGGATCGCCATGCGGTGTGGGATAGGGCGACAAAAGGTGTAAGAAAAAGTGACGTAGGCTCACTGCACGCGCGATTCATCGCCCCGCCAGCTGCCGCCCAGCGCGGTGTACAGGTTGACCTCGGCCACCAGTTGCGCGAGGCGGTCGGTGATCAGACCTTGCTGCGAACTGAACAGCGAACGCTGCGCATCGAGGAACGTCAGGCTACTGTCGACGCCGTTCTTGTAACGGTTCTGCGCGAGGTTGTAATAGGTTTGCGTGGCCGCGACCAGATCGCGTTGCGCCTGCAATTGCTGCTGATAGGTGGCACGCGCCGCGAGCCCGTCGGCGACTTCCTGAAACGCCGTTTGAATCGATTTTTCGTATTCGGCGACAGCGACGTCTTTCTGCAACTTTGAATAATCGAGGCTTGCGCGCAGGCTGCCGGCGTTGAAGATTGGCAGGCTGATTTGTGGCTGAAAAGTCCAGGCGCCAGAACCTGCGTTGAATAACCCGGATAGATCGCGGCTGGAAGTGCCGGCATTGGCGGTCAGGCTGACACTGGGGAAAAACGCCGCGCGCGCCGCGCCAATATTGGCGTTGGCGGCTTTGAGTTTGTATTCGGCCTGGAGAATGTCCGGGCGTCGTTGCAGCAAGTCCGAGGGCAAGCCGGCCGGCAGTTGCTCGACCAGATCGCTGGCCAGTGGTTGCCCGGGCAAGGACGCCGACACCGGCGTACCGACCAGCAAGGTCAGGCTGTTCAGGTCCTGCGCGACCTGGCGCTGATAGCGCGCCAGATTGGCCCGTGAACTGTCGACGCTGGTTTGCGCCTGAGCCTGTTCCAGCGCCGAAGATTTGCCGGCCTCGCGGTTGCGCGTGGTCAGGTGCAGGCTCTGCTCGTCGGCGGCGAGGGTGTCGCGGGTCAGCTCCAGCAGTTCCTGATCGGCGCGCCAGGTCAGGTAAGCGTTGGCAACGTTCGCCACCAGACTCAACTGCGCACTGCGCCGCGCCTGCTCGGTCGCCAGCCAGGTTTGCAGCGCCTGTTCGCTGAGGCTGCGCACCCGGCCGAAGAAGTCCAGCTCGTAGGCACTGATGCCAAGGTTGACCGCGTAGGTCGAATTGATCAGCGCTTTGCCTTGGGTCACGCTCGGCGGCATGCGCTGGCGTGTTTCGCTGGCATTGGCCGACACCGCCGGGTACAGGTCGGCCCGTTGAATGCGGTATTGCGCCTGGAACGCTTCGACATTGAGCGCCGCGACGCGCAGGTCGCGGTTGTTGACCAAGGCGCTTGCGATGAGTTGTTGCAGCGCCGGATCGTTGAACAGCGTGCGCCAGTCTTCAGTGCTGGCCGAGGCCAGCGTCGGCGTCGGCGTCGGGTATTGCGCGGCAATGGGGGCTGCGGGCCGCTGGTAGTCAGGAATCAGGGAGCAGCCGGCCATCAGCATGACCATGGACAGCAGAGAAAATCGCAACGTCGACATCGAACAGCCTCGTTCAAGAAAGAGCAGATGCTTGTAGTGAACAACCCGTAACCAGACACTCCCCCCTGTAGGAGCTGCGGCACGCTGCGATCTGTTGATCTGGTTTTTAACAAAAGCAGAATCAAAAGATCGCAGCGTGCCGCAGCTCCTACAGGGGGGGTTGAAGTCAGTGGGGGATTTTGAACCGGCTCAGGCCCCAGCCATCCATTTCGCCAGCCCATGCCGGCCGCTGACTCCCAGTTTCGCCGCGGCGCGTTTGAGGTAAGTCTCGATCGAGCTGTTCTTGACCCGCAGTTTTTCCGCCATCTGCGGCACGGTGCCGCCGGTCAATAAGCCCAGACACACCTCTTTCTCGCGCGCTGACAGAACAATCCCGTTCACCCCGAGACGCTCGTCAAACACCTGCGCCAGCGGCGCCTGATCCAGTTCGGCCAAAGGCTGGCGCGGTTGTCTGGCGAGGGTTTGCCGACTGATCTGCGCATGGCGTTCGATCAGCGGCAGCAGGGTGTCGGAGAGACTCTTGAGAAACGACAGTTCCGGGAGGGAAAACACTCGCTGGGTGCGCGGACGGTAAAACGAGATGACACAGCGCCGGTTGGAAGTGCGCGAGACCAGATTGCATTGATGAGCACTGTGCGAGGGGTGTTGCGATTGCAGCGAAGCTCTCAATTGAATCAACAGCGAGTCGTTCATTTCGATCATCTTTTCCAGCAGTGGATGATCGTCCGGGCGCTCCAGCGGATCCGGCGGCGGCAAGGTCTGCGGCAATCCGGCGCTGCCCAGTGCCTTGATCTCGACGACGCTGGCCTGTCGCTCGTCCAGCGTCCACTCGCTGAGATCGACCCGGTTGACCGGCACCAGCGTGTCGACCAACTGGAACATGTTCGTGGCGAAGTGGTCGTTGCCGGTGCTGGCAATCAGTTCGCCCAGTTGCCAGTAAAAATGCGGGTTTTCCATGTTGCGAATACTGCCGGTCAGATTCATATCCTTGTCATCCCTGGTTCAGAGCCGTCGCTGAATCGTCCGCCGTCTATGCAAAAGCCGCCCACGCAGTCATTTCTCCTTGAACATGATCTGAGGCGGGATTTAAGCCCATGGCTTTGTCCTACGTCTGTAGGGGAAAACAGGGACACAAAGTGCCACTATTTCTGAAGATTGGCGCCGGGGTTCTGACGGGGGCTGGGGCTGTCGACAGGCGGGAAGTGACTGCTCGGTCACGTCCGAGCCCGTAAAACCGGGTGCGGCGTGATCGCGGCTCAACAGCGCGCGGGCAAATGGCAGCGCTGGTGTGTGGCTCTTTTCCTACAAGCTTTTCAGTATTTCCTCTCCGAATTTTTCGACAATACCTGCGCCAGTCAGGCCAATAAGGTCGATGGACGCCCAAGCGCGCAGTGATGTCCGGGTTTCAGGTGTCATGTCGGCGTCAGGGCCGATGCTTGAATACCGGCAAAATCACATGAGAAGGATCTTATGCAGCCTACTTCTGCCAACGTGGCGGACGATCTGTCCGTGCCTGTCGAGACATTCCCGCTGACTGCCGCCCAACGGGATATCTGGCTGGACCAACTGAGTCGCGGAGATTCGCCGCTGTATAACATTGGCGGTTATGTCGAACTGAGCGGGCCGCTGGATCCGTTGTTGCTGCATTCGGCGCTTGAGCAACTGGTTGCAGGCAACGATGCCTTGCGCACGATTCTGCTCTGCGACGTCAGTGACGATGGGTTGCCGTTGCAGGGGTTTGCGTGGGCGCTACCGGTGGTTATGCCGTTGCATGATTTCAGTGAACAGCGCGATCCACAGTCGGCGGCACAGGCGCTGGTCGAACAGCAGATGGCCCAGCCTTACACGTTGAACGGGCAGGCGTTGTTCCGCTTCTGTCTGATTCGCCTCGATCACAATCGTCACTGGCTGGCGGCACAGGCGCACCATCTGATTATTGATGGCTGGGGGTTCGGCCTGCTGTTCAAGTCGGTGGGCGAAATCTACAGCGCGTTGTGCCGTGGCGAGCAATCAGGGGTGGCAGCGCCGTCCTATGTCGGCTTCATCGAGGATGACGCGCGCTACCAGCAGTCACCGCGCTATGAGCTTGATCAACGCTACTGGCTGGACAAATACCGCAGCGTCCCCGAGCCCTTGTTGACCCCCCGTCATCGCGAACCCCTTGACCCTGAAGCGGCGCCCGGTCGCATCCATGTCGAGGCGTTTCCGACCCCGTTGCACGAGCGCATGAAAGACACGGCGCGGCAGTTGCGCGGCTCGGCGTTTCATGTGTTGCTGGCGGCGCTGCACGTGTATTTCAGTCGCACCGCGCAACGCGACGAGTGGGTGGTCGGCTTGCCGATTCTCAATCGCTCCGGTGCCCGTTTCAAAAGCACACTGGGCCTGTTCACCCAGGTCAGCGCAATGCGCATGGGCTTTGGCCGAGCGTTGCCCTTTGGCGAATTGATCAAGGCAATCGGCGATGGCCTCAAGCAGGATTTCCGTCATCAGCGCTACCCGCTGAGCGAGATGAACCGCGCGCTGGGCCTGTTGCGCGAAGACCGTTCGCAGCTGTTCGAACTGTCGGTGTCCTACGAGCAGGACGACCATGACTACCGTTACGGCGACGCACCGGGGCACGTGGTCAAGGTCTCCAACCAGCACGAAGCGACACCGCTGGCCATTCACCTGCGCAGCAACCGCTACAACGACAAGGCCTGGCTGCATCTGGTGTATTCGCCAGGCTATTTCACGGCTGACGAGATCGCGTCGTTCACCGAGCACTTGTTGCTGATCCTGGAGCAAGGCCTGGAGTCTCCTAAGCGGATCGTCGCCGATTTCAATCTGAACAGCCCGGCAGAACTCGCCCGGTTGAATGAGTGGAATGACACCCGAGTCAGCTATCCGCAAAACCGGACAATTCATCAACGCTTCGAGTCGCGCGTGGCCGAACAGCCGGACGCCGTGGTCGCGACTTATCAGGGGCGGTCGCTGAGTTACGCCGAACTGAACCGGCAAGCCAATGCGCTGGCCCATCATCTGCTGGGCCTCGGCGTACGGCCCGATGACCGGGTGGCGATTGTCGCCCGCAGAGGCCTGGAAACCTTGGTCGGGCTGCTGGCGATTCTCAAGGCTGGCGCCGCTTATGTGCCGATCGACCCGGCGCATCCACCCGAGCGCCTGAGTTATCTGCTCAGCGACAGCGCGCCGGTGGCGCTGCTGACGCAAAGCGATGTGCGCGAGCGTTTGCCCGCCACAGCGCTGCCAGTGATTGAGCTTGATCGGCGCGAGTGGTCGCTCGACAGCGTCACCAATCCCGAGGTGCCGGGGTTGACCACGAATAACCTCGCCTATGTGATTTACACCTCGGGCTCGACCGGGTTGCCCAAGGGCGTGATGGTCGAACACCGCACCTTGTGCAATCTGGTCGACTGGCACTGCGCGGCATTTGGTCTCGGCCCCGGGCAGCACACGTCGAGCCTGGCCGGCTTCGGTTTCGACGCGATGGCGTGGGAGGTCTGGCCGGCGCTGTGTGCCGGGGCGACGGTGCATTTTTCACCGGCATCCGACGGCAGCGAAGACATCGATGCGTTGCTGGCGTGGTGGCGAGCGCAGCCGCTGGACGTCAGCTTTCTGCCCACGCCGGTCGCCGAATACGCCTTCAGCAAACAACTCGATCATCCGACCTTGCGCACCTTGCTGATCGGCGGTGATCGCCTGCGCCAGTTCAACCGCGCGCAGGGTTTTGCGGTGATCAACAACTATGGCCCGACCGAAGCCACGGTGGTCGCCACCTCAGGACTGATCATGCCGGGGCAGACGTTGCACATCGGCAAACCGGTGAGTAATGCCACGGCTTATTTGCTCGATGATCAGCAGCGCCCACTGCCGATCGGCATCATCGGCGAGCTGTATGTCGGTGGCGCCGGGGTGGCCCGGGGTTATCTGAATCGCCCGCAGTTGACGGCCGAACGCTTCCTCGACGACCCGTTCAGCGCACTGCCAGGCGCGCGCATGTACCGCACCGGCGATCTCGCCCGTTGGCGCGCCGACGGCAACCTTGAGTACGTCGGCCGCAACGATGACCAAGTGAAAGTCCGTGGGGTGCGTGTCGAGTTGGGTGAAATCGAAGCGGCACTCGCCAGCCATGACGCGGTGCAGGAAGCCGTGGTGTTGGTGCGTGACGGCCAGCTGTTGGCGTGGTTCACCGAACGTCAATCGCTGGACATCCTGCAACTGCATGCGCACCTGACCTCGCGCTTGCCAGCCGCCATGTTGCCGGCCGCTTACGTTCGTCTGGCGAGTCTGCCCCTGACCGCCAACGGCAAGCTTGACCGCCAGGCCCTGCCGCCACCGGGGCCGGAAGCGTTGATTCGTCGTGAATACGAGGCGCCACAAGGTGACGTCGAAATTGCCCTGGCGCAGATCTGGGCCGAAGTCCTGCAGGTCGAGCGGGTAGGGCGTCACGATCATTTCTTTGAGCTGGGCGGCCACTCGTTGCTGGCCGTCGGCCTGATCGAACGCATGCGTCAGATCGGCATGAGCAGCGATGTTCGGGTGCTGTTCAACCAACCGACACTGGCCGCGTTGGCCGCGGCGGAGGGCAGCGGCCGTGAAGTCGCGGTGCCGGCCAACCGTATTGCCGCCGATTGCACGCACATCACGCCGGACCTGTTGCCATTGGTGCAACTGGATCAGGCGATGATCGAGCGTATCGTCGCAACCGTGCCAGGCGGTGCCGCCAATGTGCAGGACATCTACCCGTTGGCGCCGTTGCAGGAAGGCATTCTCTATCACCACATCACCGCCGCACAGGGCGATCCGTACCTGCTGCAATCACTGCTGGCGTTCGACAGCATCGAGCGGGTCGAGTCCTTCGCCGCTGCGTTGCGTCAGGTCATGGCACGCCACGACATCCTGCGCACGGCCGTGGTCTGGGAAGGGCTGACATCACCGGTTCAAGTGGTGTGGCGCGAGGCGATTTTGTCGGTGCAGGAAGTCGAACTGGATCCTGCTCACGGCGCGATCATCGATCAATTGCACGAGCGTTTTGACGCGCGGCGTTATCGCCTCGACGTGAGTCAGGCTCCACTGCTGCGCCTGATGTTTGCCCGCGATCCTGCGCATGACCGCGTGGTCGGCATTTTGCTGTTCCACCACTTGGCAATGGATCATGTCGCACTGGAGGCAATGCGCGAAGAAATCCACGCCAGCCTGTCCGGGCACGGCGAACCGCTGGCAGCACCGGTGCCGTACCGCAACTATGTGGCGCAAACGCGATTCGGCGTCAGCGAACAGGAGCATGAACAGTTCTTTCGGCAGATGCTCGGCGACATTGACGAGCCGACCTTGCCGTTCGCGCTGCAGAACGTCCAGGGCGACGGCAGCAACATCGAAGAAGCCGAGCAAACCCTGGCGAGCGATCTCTACCAGCGCCTGCAACAACAGGCGCGTGTGGCTGGCGTGAGCGTTGCCAGCCTGATCCACCTTGCCTGGGCGCAGGTGCTGGCGGCGACGTCCGGCCAGCAAAGTGTGGTGTTCGGCACGGTGCTGATGGGCCGCATGCAGGGTGGCGCGGGGGCCGACCGTGCGCTGGGGGTGTTCATCAACACCTTGCCGCTGCGGGTCGATGTCGGCGAAGGCGCGCGCGCAGCGGTGAAGTCCACCCATGCCCGGCTGAGTGCTTTGCTCGGCCATGAACATGCCTCGTTGGCGCTGGCCCAGCGTTGCAGTGGCGTCGCCGCACCCGCGCCGCTGTTCAGCGCCTTGCTCAACTACCGGCACAGCGATGATGTCGAGCAAGACACCTCCCGGCAAACCTGGCAGGGCATCGAAACGTTGGCCAACGAGGAACGCACCAATTACCCGTTTACCTTGAGTGTCGATGACTTCGGCAGCGGTTTGCGGCTGACCAGCAGAACCTTGTCGAGCATTGGCGCGCAGCGGATTTGCGCTTACGTGCAGGCCGCTTTGAACGGTTTGGTCGAGGCGTTGGAAACTACCCCGCAACGGCCGTTGAACAGTCTGCCGTTGCTGCCGCAAGACGAGCTACAACAACTGCTGATCGAGTTCAACGATACGGCAGTCGATTGCCCAATGGACCAGCCGCTGCAGGCGCTGTTCGAACAACAGGTTCTGCGCAAGCCGGATGCCATTGCGGTGCAATTCGCCGAGAAGTGCCTGACCTATCGCGAACTCAACGAGCAAGCCAACCGCTTGGCCCATCACCTGCGCGGGTTGGGCGTTCAGCCTGATTCGCGGGTAGCGATTTGCGTCGAGCGCGGGCTGGAACTGGTGATTGGTCTGCTGGGCATTCTAAAGGCTGGCGGTGCGTATGTGCCGCTCGATCCGGATTACCCGCTGCAACGGCTGAACTACATGCTGCAGGACAGCGCGCCGGTCGTGCTGCTGGTGCATGCCGCGACGCGCGATCTGCTCGGCGAACCCGGCGTGCCGCTGATCGATCTCGACCTCGGCGCCTGGCAGGACCAGCCGCACGACAATCCGCAGGTGCCGGGTCTCGGCGCGACCAATCTGGCCTACATGATCTACACCTCCGGCTCCACGGGCACGCCGAAGGGCGTGATGATCGAGCACCGCAGCGCCTGCAACATGGTGCACTGGGGCTCGCAACTGGCGCCGCCGACTGAACACGGCGCGTTGCTGCAAAAGGCCCCGTACAGTTTCGACAGTTCGGTGTGGGAGATTTTCTGGCCGCTGTGTTCGGGCATGCGCCTGGTCCTTGCGCGCGCCGATGGCAATCGCGATTCGGCGTATGTGACGCAAGTGATCCGCGAGCAGAACATCACGGTGGTCAAGTTCGTCCCGGCGCTGTTGCAGCAGTTCATCGAACAGGACGACGTCAGCCAGTGCACCAGCCTCACCGACGTGCTCAACGGTGGCGGCGAGTTGACCGTCGCGCTGGCCCGGCAAGTGCGTGAACGCCTGCCGTGGGTGCGCCTGCACAACGTCTACGGGCCGACCGAAACCACGGTCGACAGCAGCGGCTGGACCCTGGAGCCCGGCGAGCCGCTGCCGCCGACACTGGTGCCGATCGGCAAGGCCCTGAGCAACACTCGGCTGTATGTGCTTGATGGCTGCGATCAACCGGTGCCGCTTGGCGTCAGCGGGCATTTGCACATTGGCGGAGTGGGCGTGGCGCGCGGCTATCTGGGACTGCCACAACTGCAGGCCGAGCGTTTTATCGACAGCCCGTTCGTGGCCGGTGATCGTTTGTATCGCACCGGGGATCTGGTGCGTTACGGCGCTGACGGCAATCTCGAGTTCCTCGGGCGCAATGACTTTCAGGTCAAGCTGCGCGGGGTTCGTCTTGAGCTCGGCGAGATTGAAGCGCGTTTGCTCGAACACTCGGCTATTCGTGAGGCGGTGGTGCTGGTGCGCGATGAGCGACTGGTGGCTTATTACAGCGTCCGTGCCGGGCTGGCTGCTCCGACGCTTGAAGCGTTGCGCGCGCATGTGTTGGCGCGGTTGCCGGAGTTCATGGTGCCCGGCGCTTACGTGCTGCTGGCGGCGCTGCCGTTGACACCCAACGACAAAATTGATCGCAAGGCCTTGCCGGAACCGGGGGCGGAGGCACTGCTCAGTCGGCCTTATGCGGCACCCGAAGGGGACGTTGAAACGGCTTTGGCGCAGATCTGGGCGCAGGTGCTCAAGGTCGAGCAGGTGGGGCGCGACGACAATTTCTTCGAACTGGGCGGGCATTCGTTGCTGGCGGTCAGTCTGGTTGCGCGCATGCGTCTGGCCGGGCTGCATGTCGATGCGCGGACGCTGTTCAGCCAGCCGACACTGGCCGCGCTGGCGGCCCAGACCTCGCGGCAGGCCAGGCAGGTCGAGATCGCCCAGACCACCATCCCCAACCTCAACCGCAAACGCCGCCTCTGACCTCTCCCTGTAGGAGCTGCCGCAGGCTGCGATCTGTTGATTTTGTTTTTAAAAGCAGATCAACAGATCGCAGCCTGCGGCAGCTCCTACAAAGGCGAACAGCGGGCAGGGCGGCTTGTCCCCGCTTCCCATGTCAGACACCCACGCCCCGATGTTTTAGTTTTTCCAGGCTGCGCGCCGCGTGCACGGACTCGCTGCTGCGCGCTCCTTTTTTTTCGTATTTACAGCAGGTTACCTCATGCATTTCAGCGAACTGATGGCTGTTATTTCCACCCATGCGATCCGCCTTCAACAGGAAGATGAAGACCTGGTCATTCTGGGCAGCGACGACGCGCTGGATGACGCGTTGTGGGACAGCCTCGCGGCGCACAAGGCGCAATTGCTGGAACTGGTCGCCGAACACGGCGGTGACTGGCTGAGCCCGGCCTTTCGCATTACCCCGGACATGCTGCCACTGGTGAACCTGGCGCAGGATGCCCTCGACCGCATCGTCGCCACAGTGCCGGGGGGTGCGGCCAACGTGCAGGACATTTATCCGCTGTCCGCGTTGCAGGAGGGCATGCTTTATCACCATCTCTCGGCGGTTGCCGGCGATCCCTACATCTCTCAGGCGCGCTTCGTGTTCGACAGTCAGCAACGGCTGAACGCCTTCGCCGACGCGCTGCGCTGGGTGGTCAAGCGTCACGATATTCTGCGCACCTCGTTTGTCTGGGAATACCTCGACGAAGCGGTGCAAGTGGTCTGGCGCGAGGCGCCGCTGGTGTGTCAGGCAATCAGCGTCGACGGCGACCGCGATGTGCTCACGCAGTTGCTGGAGCGTCACGACCCGCAGCATTTCCGCCTCGACATGCAGCAAGCACCGCTGCTGCGCATGGTCTACGCACAGGATCCCGCTCAGGGCCGCGTAGTTGCGTTGTTGCTGTTTCACCACATGATCATGGACCACGTGGCGCTGGATGTGCTGCGCCGGGAAATCCAGGCATTTCTGCTCGGGAAAACCACGCAAGTGCCTGCGGCCGTGCCGTACCGTGATCACCTGGCGATGGCGCGCAGTGCCGGCAATGAACAGGCGAAAGAGGCGTTTTTCCGCGAGATGCTCGCCGACATCGACGAGCCGACGCTGCCGTGTGGTTTGCAGGATGTGCAGGGTGACGGCCACGCCATCGAGGAAGCCGCGTTGCTGCTCGACAGTCGCTTGAGCCGGCGGTTGCGCGAGCAGGCGCGGCAGCTCGGCGTGAGTGTCGCGAGCCTGACGCATCTGGCCCTGGCCCGCGTGCTCGGGCAATTGTCCGGGCGCACGGCGGTGGTGTTCGGCACCGTGCTGCTGGGGCGCATGGACGCGGGCGAGGGCGGCGAGCAGGCGTTGGGCATGTTCATCAACACCTTGCCGCTGCGCGTTGATGTCGGCGAGCAAAGCGTGCGCGCGGGGGTCTTGGCGACCCATCGACGCCTGACAGCGTTGCTGGCGCATGAGCAGGCCTCGCTGGCCCTGGCCCAACGCTGCAGCGCCGTCGCGGTACCGACGCCATTGTTCAGCGCGATCCTCAACTACCGGCACAGCAGCGTCGAAGAAGTCGCTGACGTGGTCGATATCGCCCCCGGTGTGCAGGTGCTCGGCGCCCGCGAGCGCACCAACTATCCGCTGACGATCAATATCGATGACCTTGGCGAAGACTTGCGCATCACCGCGCTGGCGGATGAGGCACTGGGTGCCGAGCGCATGGCCGCGTACCTGAACACGGCGCTGGAAAGTCTGACGGCGGCCCTGCAATCCAGCGCCGATGTGGCACTGCAAGCGCTGAACATCCTCCCTGCCAGCGAACGCGAACAACTGCTGCGCGGCATCAATTCCCCGCTGGCGCAGTTCCCCGAAAAGCCGCTGATCCACCAGCAATTCGAAGCCCACGCGCAGGCCCGACCTGACGCCACAGCGCTGATTTTCGACGGGCAGACGCTCAGCTACGGCGAACTCAACCGCCGCGCCAATCAGGTCGCCCACCATTTGCTGGCGCTGAACATTCGCCCTGACGACCGCGTGGCCATCTGCGTCGAACGCGGCCCGCAAATGATCATCGGCCTGCTCGGAGTACTCAAGGCCGGCGCGGGTTATGTGCCGATCGACCCGGCCTATCCACTGGAGCGAATTCATTTCACCTTGCAGGACAGTGCCCCGGCAGCAGTGCTCCTGCAAGCCGCGAGGCGCGAGTGCGTCGCCGATCTCGACGTGCCGCAGATCGACCTCGACAGCGGCCAGCTCAAGGCCGAACTCGACAGCAATCCGCAGATCCCCGAACTGACCCCGGCGCATCTGGCGTACGTGATCTACACCTCGGGCTCCACCGGTTTGCCCAAAGGTGTGATGGTCGAGCACCGTAACGTGGCGCGGCTGTTTTCTGCCACCCATGACTGGTTTCAGTTCAATCAACAGGACACCTGGGCGCTGTTCCATTCCTTCGCCTTCGACTTTTCGGTGTGGGAAATCTGGGGCGCATTGGCTTTCGGCGGGCAATTGCTGCTGGTCCCGCAAGCCATCAGCCGCGCGCCGGACGACTGCTACGCATTGCTCTGCCAAACCGGCGTGACCGTGCTCAACCAGACGCCGAGTGCGTTCCGCCAACTGATCGCCGCGCAGGGGCGCAGCACGTTGCAGCATTCCTTGCGGGAAGTGATTTTCGGTGGCGAAGCGCTGGAGCCAGGCCTGCTCAAACCGTGGTACGCGCGGGTCGGCAACGCCGGCACACGGCTGGTGAACATGTACGGCATCACCGAAACCACCGTGCACGTGACCTATCGGCCGTTGCAAGCCGCCGACGCGCAGTTGCTCGGCGTCAGCCCGATTGGCGTGCGCATTCCCGACCTGCAACTGTATGTCCTCGATGCGCTGCGCGAACCGGTGCCGGTCGGCGTGATTGGCGAGTTGTATGTCGGCGGGGCCGGCGTGGCGCGCGGTTATCTGAATCGCGAAGCGCTGACCGCCGAGCGTTTTATCAATGATCCGTTCAGCGAAAACGGCCAGGCGCGTTTGTATAAAACCGGCGACCTGGCGCGCTGGGCCGCCGACGGCAGCCTCGAATATCTGGGGCGCAACGACGATCAGGTGAAAATTCGCGGTTTCCGCATTGAACTGGGCGAAATCGAAGCGCGCCTGTCTGCCTGCGCAGGCGTGCGCGAAGCCGTGGTGATTGCCCGTGAGGACAGCCCCGGCGATCAGCGACTGGTCGCTTATTGGCTGGCCGACGCAGGTGCGGCGCCGGATGTCGTGCAATTGCGCGATCAACTGCTGGTGTCGCTGGCTGAGTACATGGTGCCAAGCGCCTTCGTGCGTCTGGACGCTTTGCCGCTGACCGCCAATGGCAAGCTCGACCGCAAAGCCCTGCCGCAACCGGACAGCGATGACTTCGTCCGTCGTGGTTTCGAAGCGCCGGTTGGCGCCGTGGAAAACCTGATCGCCGGGCTCTGGCAGACGTTGCTCGGTGTCGAGGAGGTCGGCCGCCATGACAACTTCTTCGAACTCGGTGGTCATTCATTGCTGGCCGTGAAGCTGATCGAGCGTATGCGCCAGCAGGATTTGCATTGTGACGTGCGCGTACTGTTTGGTCAGCCAAGCGTGGCGGCGCTGGCGGCGACCTTGAGCAGCGAACGTGCCATCGTTGTCCCGGACAACCTGATCGAACCGGGTTGCACGCGCATTACCCCGGCCATGTTGCCGCTGGCCCATCTCGACCAGGTCGCGATCGACCGTGTGGTTGCCAGCGTGCCGGGCGGTATCGCCAATGTGCAGGACATCTATGCTCTGGCGCCGTTGCAGGCGGGGATTCTTTATCACCATCTGGCGACCAGCGCCGGTGATCCGTACGTGCTGCAGGCGCAATTTGCCTTCGACGGTCTGGCCCAGATCAAAACCTTCGTTCGCGCCTTGAACGGCGTGATCAAACGCCATGACATTTTGCGCACTGGCATCTTCTGGGAGGGTCTTGAAGAGGCCGTGCAAGTGGTCTGCCGTGAGGCGCCACTGGCGCTGGAACGCGTCGACGCCGATGAACTCGACGGCGATGTGCTGGAGCAGATGCAGGCGCGTTTCGATCCACGGCACTATCGACTGGACCTCAATCGCGCGCCGCTGATGCGTTTCGCTTACACCGAAGATCAGCCGCACAAACGCTGGATCGGCATGCTTCTGCTGCACCACATCGTCCTCGATCATACGGCCCTGGAAGTGCTGATCGCGGAAATGAACGACGTCATGCTCGGCCGCAGCAGCGACTTGCCGCCGCCGGTGCAATACCGCCAGTTTGTCGCGCAGGCGCGGCTCGGCGCCGATGATCAGGCGCATGAGACGTTCTTCCGCGAAATGCTTGCCGACATTGACGAGCCGACCGTGGCGTTCGGATTGCAGGATGTACACGGCGATGGCAGCGACATCCTCGACAGCCAATCAGACCTCGATGCCGGCCTCGGCCAACGTCTGCGCGAGCAGGCGCGGCGATTGGGGATCAGCGTGGCCAGCCTGGTGCATCAAGCCTGGGCTCAGGTGTTGGCGCAGGTGTCTGGCCAACAAGACGTGGTGTTCGGCACCGTGTTACTCGGGCGCATGCAGGGTGGAGAGGGCGCTGATCGGGCGCTGGGTATGTTCATCAACACCTTGCCGTTGCGCGTCAGCGTCGGTGCGGATTCGGTAGAAAGCGCCGTGCGTGCCACGCATGCGCGTCTGGCGCAGTTGCTCGGCCATGAGCAGGCGTCATTGGCGCTGGCCCAGCGTTGCAGCGGTGTCGGCGGTTCGCAGACGCTGTTCAGTACCTTGCTCAACTACCGCCACAGTGCGCCGGAATCGGCCGCGGTAACGTGGCAAGGCGTGCAGATTCTCAGCTCGCGCGAGCGCAGCAATTATCCGCTGGTGGTCAGTGTCGACGACCTCGGCGAGGGTTTCCGTTTGAGCGTGCAAGCGGTGCCGCAGGTCGACGGGGCGCGGGTCTGCGATTACTTGCAAACCGCGTTACACAGTCTGGTCACGGCACTTGAGTACACGCCGACGGCGCCGTTGCAGCAACTGACGATCGTGTCGCCAAGCGAACGGCAACGGGTGCTGGTCGGCTTCAACATCAGCGGTCGTGAATACCCGCCCGCACAAACAGTGCCGCGCCTTTTTGAAGCGCAAGCCTTGGCACATCCCGAGGCGCTGGCGGTGGTGCAGGGCGAGCAACAGTTCAGCTACCGCGAACTGAATCAGCGCGCCAATCGCCTCGCCCATCACCTGATCGGCCTCGGCGTGCAGCTCGATGACCGTGTTGCGCTGTGCCTGCGTCGCGGCCCGGACATGCTCGTTGCGCTGCTGGCGATTCTCAAGGCCGGCGCCGGTTATGTGCCGATTGACCCCGATTACCCGGCTGAACGCATCGCCTACCTGTTGCAGGACAGCGACCCGATCGCGGTGCTGGCGCAGGCCTCGACGCGCGACCTGCTCGGCGCCGTCCCGGTGATTGATCTGCACGCCAGCGACTGGCGCCACCTGCCTGACGATAATCCGCAACAGCCGGGGCTGACCCCGGCGAATCTGGCCTACGTGATCTACACCTCGGGCTCTACCGGGCAACCGAAAGGCGTGATGGTCGAGCACCGTACCCTGGAAAACCTCGTGCACTGGCACGCCGAAGCCTTCGACCTGTATGCCGGCAGCCACACTGCCAGCGTCGCCGGTTGCGGCTTCGATGCCATGGCGTGGGAGGTCTGGCCGGCGCTGTGCGTCGGCGCAACGGTGCATCTGCCGACGGCGTCGATCGGCAACGAACACCTCGATGAATTGCTCGAATGGTGGCGCGCGCAGCCGTTGCAAGTGAGCTTTCTGCCGACCCCGGTGGCCGAATACGCGTTCAGTCGCGGGCTGGGCCATCCGACCCTGCGCACGTTGCTGATCGGTGGCGACAAGTTGCGCCAGTTTCCGCGTGATCAGACCTTCGATGTAATCAACAACTACGGCCCGACCGAAGCCACGGTGGTGGCGACTTCCGGGCGCATCGAGCCCGGGCGGGTTTTGCACATTGGCCGGCCGATTGCCAATGCCAAAGTCTATCTGCTGGACCGTCAGCAACAGCCCGTGCCAACCGGTGTGCAAGGCGAGTTGTATGTCGGTGGCGCCGGGGTAGCGCGCGGCTATCTTAATCGTCCGGAACTGACCGCTGCGCAGTTCCTCGACGATCCGTTCAGCGACGAACCGCACGCGCGGATGTACCGCACTGGCGACCTCGCGCGCTGGCTGGACGATGGCAACATCGAATACCTGGGACGCAACGACGATCAGGTGAAACTGCGCGGTGTACGGATTGAACTGGGTGAAATCGAGGCGGTGCTGAGTGCCCACGATGCGGTTCGCGAGTGCGTGGTGCTGGTGCGCGACGGGCGATTGCTCGCCTGGTTCACTGAAATCGAGTCGGTCGAGATCAGCGCCTTGCACCAGCATCTGCAAGCGCGACTGCCGGACACTTTAGTGCCCGCGGCTTACGTGCGACTGGGCAGCCTGCCGCTGACCGCCCACGGCAAACTCGACCGCAAGGCCTTGCCCGAGCCGGATCAGGACGCGTGGCTCAGCCGTGAATATGCAGCGCCGCAAGGCCCGGTCGAAGTGGCACTCGCGCAGATCTGGGCCGACGTACTGAACATCGAGCAGATCGGCCGCCACGACAATTTCTTCGAACTGGGCGGCCATTCGCTGTTGGCGGTTAGCCTGATCGAGCGCATGCGTCAGGCCGGTTTGAGCGCCGATGTGCGCGTGCTGTTCAATCAGCCGAACCTGGCCGCGCTGGCACGGGCCTTGGGCAGTGGACGGGAAATCGTAGTACCGGCCAATCTGATTCCGGCCGCTTGCACCCGCATCACGCCCGACATGCTCACCCTGACCACGCTGGATCAGGCCAGCATCGAGCGCATCGTCGAGACGGTGCCCGGCGGCGCTGCCAATGTGCAGGACATCTATCCGCTGGCACCGCTGCAGGAAGGCATTCTTTATCACCATTTGAGTGCCGAGCAGGGCGATCCGTACCTGCTGCAATCACGTCTGGCCTTCGACAGCCTCGAACGTTTGCAGACCTTCGCCGAACACTTGCAGCAGGTCATCGTCCGCCACGACATTCTACGCACCAGCGTGGTCTGGGAAGGCTTGCCCAGCCCGCAGCAAGTGGTCTGGCGCGAGGCCCGGATGGTTGTGCAGCAGGTGTCGCTGGATGTTCGGGATGGCGACATTCTCGAACAGTTGCACGCACGTTTCGACGCGCGGCATTACCGCCTCGATCTGACGCTGGCGCCGCTGATCCGCATGGTCTACGCCGAGGATCCGTTGCAACAGCGAGTCGTCGCCATCGTGCTGTTCCATCACTCGATTCTCGACCACACCGCGATGGAGGTGATCGGCCGGGAAATGCATGCGCTGATGTTCGATCAACTCGACACGCTGACGCCGCCGATGCCTTACCGCAACTACGTGGCGCAGGCACGCCTTGGCGCCGATGAGCAGGAGCACGAAGCGTTCTTCCGCGAGATGCTCGGCGATATCGATGAGCCGAGCTTGCCCTTCGGTCTGCAGGATGTGCAGGGCGACGGGCGTGGCATCGAAGAAGCGCTGCAGCCGGTCGATGCCGCGCTCAATCTGCGTCTGCGTGAACAGGCCCGGCAATTGGGCGTCAGCCCGGCGAGCCTGATGCACATGGCCTGGGCGCAGGTGCTGGGCGTGGTCTGCGGCCGCCGCGACGTGGTCTTCGGCACGGTGTTGATGGGGCGGATGCAGGGCGGCGAGGGCGCCGACCGCACGCTCGGGGTATTCATCAACACCTTGCCGCTGCGCGTCGATCTCGCTGAAGGCGTGCGCGCCGGGGTGAAAACCACCCATGCACGGCTGACGGCGCTGCTCGGTCATGAGCACGCTTCGTTGGCGCTGGCCCAACGTTGCACGGCCATGGCCGGCTCCGCACCGTTGTTCAGCGCCTTGCTCAATTACCGGCACAGCGCCGCCGCACAACAGCCGCGTGATGACCAAGGTATCTGGCAAGGCGTGCGCATGCTCGGTGGCGAGGAGCGCAGTAATTATCCGCTGACCCTGTCGGTCGATGATCTGGGCGAAGCCTTTGCCCTCAATGTGCTCGCGGTCGCAGAGATCGGCGCGCAACGGATCTGCAGTTACATGCACACCGCGCTCGAGCATCTGGTGACGGCACTGGAAGAGACGCCGCAACGTCCGCTCAACCGTTTGCCGGTGCTTCCGGTGGCGGAATACGAGCACTTGCTGCTCGGCTTCAACCAGCACTCCGCGGCCTATCCGCGTAGCACGACGATTCACCGTTTGATCGAGGTTCAGGCCGAGCAGCAGCCGGATGCACTGGCAGTGGTTCAGGGCGGTCAGCAACTGACCTACGCTGAGCTCAATCAGCGCGCCAATCGCCTGGCCCATCACTTGCTCGGCCTCGGCGTGCAGCCCGATGACCGCATCGCCGTGTGCCTGCGCCGCAGCCCGGACATGCTCGTCGCGTTGCTGGCGATCCTCAAGGCCGGCGCCGGTTATGTGCCGGTCGATCCGGCGTACCCGGCAGAACGCATCGCCTATCTGTTGCAGGACAGCGCGCCGATGGCGGTGCTGGCACAGGCTTCGACCGCTGATTTGCTCGGCGCAGTGCCGCTGATTGATCTGGACAATCCCACTTGGCAGCACTTGTCCGAGAGCAATCCGCAACTGCCGACGCTGACGCCAGCGCACCTTGCCTACGTGATCTACACCTCCGGCTCCACCGGCCAGCCGAAGGGCGTGATGGTCGAACACGCGACGCTGGAAAACCTCGTGCACTGGCACTGCGAGGCCTTCGACCTGCGCGCCGGCAGCCACACGTCGAGCGTCGCCGGCTTCGGTTTCGATGCCATGGCGTGGGAGGTCTGGCCGGCGCTGTGTGTCGGCGCGACCCTGCACTTGCCGCCGCAAACGGTGAGCAACGAGCACCTCGACGAGTTGCTGCAATGGTGGCGTACGCAGCCGTTGCAGGTGAGTTTCCTGCCGACACCGGTTGCCGAGTATGCGTTCAGTCGCGAGCTCGGCCACCCGACCTTGCGCACGCTGTTGATCGGTGGCGACAAGCTGCGGCAGTTCCCGCGTGAACAGACCTTCGCGGTGATCAATAACTATGGCCCGACCGAAGCCACGGTGGTCGCTACCTCCGGCGCAATCGAGGCCGGGCAAGTGCTGCACATCGGTCGGCCGATCGCCAACGCGAAAATTTATCTGCTCGACGATCAGCAGCGCCCGGTACCGGTTGGCGTTGCGGGCGAGTTGTATGTCGGCGGTGCCGGTGTGGCGCGCGGTTATCTGCATCGCCCCGAGCTGACGGCCGAACGCTTCCTCGACGACCCGTTCAGCGACGAACCGCAGGCGCGTATGTACCGCACCGGCGACCTCGCACGCTGGCTCGCTGACGGCACAATCGAATACCTGGGGCGCAATGACGATCAAGTCAAACTGCGCGGCGTGCGCATCGAGCTGGGTGAAATCGAAGCGGCGTTGAGCGCTCACGAAGCCGTGCAGGATTGCGTGGTGCTGGTGCGCGACGGCCAGTTGCTGGCGTGGTTTACCGAACGCCTGAGCATCGACATCGAGGATCTGCGCAATCATCTGCAAGCGCAGTTGCCGCAAGCGCTGGTGCCTGCCGCTTACGTGCGCCTCCAAGCACTGCCGCTGACTGCCAACGGCAAACTCGACCGCAAGGCATTGCCGCAGCCAGATCAAACGGCGTGGTTGAGCCGCGAATATGCCGCGCCGCAAGGTTCGGTGGAAATCGCGCTGGCGCAGATCTGGGCGGACGTCCTCAAGGTCGAGCAGGTCGGTCGTCACGATAACTTCTTCGAACTGGGCGGGCATTCCTTGCTGGCGGTGACGCTGATCGAGCGCATGCGCCAGGTCGATCTGAGCACCGACGTGCGTGTGCTGTTCAGCCAGCCGACGTTGGCTGCGTTGGCTGCGGCGGTGGGCAGCGGTCGCGAAGTCAGCGTGCCGGACAATCTGATTCCGGCCGATTGCACGCACATCACTGCGGACATGCTGCCGCTGGTGCAACTGGATCAGGCCAGTGTCGAGCGCATTGTCGCCACGGTGCCGGGTGGTGCGGCCAATGTGCAGGATATTTATCCGCTGGCGCCGTTGCAGGAAGGGATTCTGTATCACCACCTCAGCGCCGCGCAGGGTGATCCGTATCTGCTGCAATCATGTCTGGCCTTCGACAGCCTTGAGCGTTTTCAAGCGTTCGCGGCAGCGCTGCGTCAGGTCATGACGCGCCACGACATCCTGCGCACGTCGATTGTCTGGCAAGGGCTCGCGGCGCCGGTGCAAGTGGTCTGGCGCCATGCCGAGCTGCCGGTACAAGCCGTGGCACTGGCGCCCGCGCAGGGTGAAGCCATCGATCAGTTGCGTGCGCGCTTCGATGCGCGCCACTGGCGTCTGGAGCTTGATCAGGCACCGCTGCTTCGTCTGGTGTATGCCCTCGATCCGGACAATCAGCGCGTGGTTGCCATGCTGTTGTTCCATCACATCGCCATGGACCACACCGCGCTGGCGGTGGTCAGCGAAGAAATGCAGGCGATTTTGCGCGGCGATGAGCGATTGCCGGCGCCCGCTGTGCCATACCGCAATTATGTCGCGCAGACCCGTCTTGGTGTCAGTGAACAAGAGCACGAAGTGTTCTTCCGCGAGATGCTCGGCGACATCGACGAACCGACGCTGCCGTTCGGTTTGCAGGACGTGCACGGCGACGGCAATGACATCGAGGAAGTCTGCCAGCCGCTGCCTGCTGTGCTGGCGCAGCGTTTGCGTAGTCAGGCGCGATTGCTTGGCGTCAGCGTCGCCAGCCTGATCCATCTCGCCTGGGCGCGGGTGCTGGCGGCAACGTCCGCTCAGGAGCGCGTGGTCTTCGGCACGGTGTTGCTCGGCCGCATGCAGGGTGGGGCGGGCGCGGATCGTGGGCTGGGCATGTTCATCAACACCTTGCCATTGCGCGTGGACATTGACGAAAGCAACGTGCGCGCCGGGGTCAAGGCGACGCACGCGCGGCTCAGTGCGCTGTTGGCCCACGAACATGCCTCGCTGGCGTTGGCCCAGCGTTGCAGCGGTGTCGCGGCGCCGTCGCCGCTGTTCAGCGCGATGCTCAATTACCGCCATAGCGACAGCGAAGCTCAGCAAAATACCCAGCGTGAGGCCTGGCAGGGCATCGAATCCCTCGCCGGCGAGGAACGCACCAATTACCCGTTGACCCTCAACGTCGATGATCTCGGCAGCGGCTTCCAACTGACAGTGATGACCCCGTCGCGCATCGGTGCGGCACGTATTGGCCAGTACATGGAGAACGCGCTGTTCGCGCTGGTTGAAGCGTTGCAGCACACTCCGCAGCAACCGTTGAATCGCCTGACGGTGTTGGCGGACGAGGAGCGGCAGGCGATGCTGTTCGGCCGCAACGACACCGCCGTCGATTACGACTTGCAGCAGACGCTGCACGGCTTGTTCGAAGCGCAGGTGCTGCGCACGCCACAAGCTGTCGCAGTAGGCGCCGACGATCAGACATTGAGCTACGCGCAGTTGAACGAGCGCGCCAACCGCTTGGCCCGGCACTTGATCAGCCTCGGCGTGCAAGTGGACTCACGGGTGGCGATCTGCGTCGAACGCAGCCTGGAAATGGTTGTTGGCTTGCTGGCGATCAACAAGGCCGGTGCCGGTTATGTGCCGCTGGATCCGGCCTATCCGCCGGAGCGCCTCGCCTACATGCTCGAAGACAGCGCGCCGGCCGTGGTGTTGGTGCACGGGGCGACCCGCGAGTTGCTGGGGGATATCAAGGCGGTCGATCTTGACCAGAACACCTGGCAATCCCTGTCCGCCGACAATCCGCAAATCCCGGCGCTGACCCCGCAACACACTGCCTACGTGATCTACACCTCCGGCTCCACCGGCCAACCGAAAGGCGTGGTCAACGAGCATGCCGGTGTGGTCAACCGCTTGTTGTGGATGCAGGACGCTTATCGCCTGACGGCTGCCGATTCGGTGTTGCAGAAAACCCCGTTCAGCTTCGACGTGTCGGTGTGGGAGTTCTTCTGGCCGTTGATGACCGGCGCGCGACTGGTCATGGCGCGGCCCGACGGGCACAAGGATCCGCAATATCTGAGCGAAGTGATCGAACGTGAAAACATCACCACGCTGCACTTTGTGCCGTCGATGCTCGACGTGTTCCTCGCCAACAGCGACACCGCGCGCTGCGACGGCGTGCGTCGGGTGATGTGCAGCGGTGAAGCGTTGCCGGGCAGTCTGGTGCGACGTTTCAAACTCCAGTTAACGGGCAGCGAGTTGCATAACCTCTACGGCCCGACTGAAGCCGCCGTCGATGTCACCGCGTGGAACTGCGCCGGGCCTATCGAGCAGACCCCGGACAACACGCCGATCGGCAAACCGATCGCCAACACCCGCCTGTACATCCTCGATGCGCAACAGCAACCGGTGCCGCAAGGCGTGATCGGCGAGCTGTACATCGCTGGCGTGCAGGTGGCGCGCGGTTATCTGAACCGGCCTGAGTTGAGTGCCGAACGTTTCCTCGATGATCCTTTCCATCCGAACGGGCGCATGTATCGCACCGGCGACGTCGCGCGATATCGGCCTGACGGCAATATCGAATACCTGGGCCGTAACGATGATCAGGTGAAGATTCGCGGTCTGCGCATTGAACTGGGCGAAATTCAGGCACGTCTTGCCCAGATCGAAGGTGTGCAGGAAGCCGTGGTGGTCGCCCGAGAAGACGTGCCCGGCGATAAACGTCTGGTTGCCTATTACACCGGTGAACGCCTGGAAATCGACGTGCTGCGCAGTCATTTGCTTGAGCACTTGCCGGACTACATGGTGCCTGCCGTGTTCGTGCATCTCGATGCTTTGCCGCTGAGCCCCAATGGCAAGCTCGACCGCAAGGCGCTGCCGGCGCCGGACCGGCAAGCGCTGAAAACCCGCGAATACGAAGCCCCGGTCGGCGATGTCGAAATCACCCTCGCACGGCTCTGGGCCGAACTGCTCAACGTCGAGCGGGTAGGGCGTCACGATCACTTTTTTGAGCTGGGCGGTCACTCGCTGCTGGCGGTCAGTCTGATCGGCCGGTTGCGTCAGGAAGGCATGGAAGCCGACGTCAGGGCGTTGTTCGAACAACCGACCCTGGCCGGCTACGCCGCAATTACCGAAAGAATGGAGATCGTCCTGTGAATGTGCTCGAACTGTTGGCAACCCTGAAGGCAAAAGACATTCAGTTGGCGGTGACCGATGAGCAATTGCGCGTCAATGGCAACAAACAGGCGTTGAGCGACCCAGCGCTGCTGGCCGCGCTGCGTGAGCACAAACCGGCGTTGATCGAGCTGATCAAGGCCGGCCAATATTCTGCCACCCGCGTCGGCCAGATCGATGTACCGGCCAACGGCATTCTTCCCGGCACTACGCACATCACACCAGCGATGGTGACCCTGGCTGAAGTCGATCAGCCAACCCTCGACCGCTTGATTGCCGAGGTACCGGGTGGCGCCGCCAACGTGCAGGACATCTATCCCCTGGCGCCGTTGCAGGAAGGCATTCTCTATCACCACGCCAGCAATGAGCAGGGCGATCCGTACGTCATGCAATCGTACTTCGCGTTCAGCAGCCGTGAGCGATTGCAGGATTTTGCCCTGGCGTTGCAAAAGGTCATCGATCGCCACGACATCCTGCGCACGGCGGTGCATTGGGAGGGGCTGGACGTGCCGCTGCAAGTGGTCTGGCGTCAAGCGCAGTTGCCGGTGGAAGAAGTCGCGGTGCACGCCAGCGAAAGCGCTGTACTGCAGCAATTGCACGAGCGCTTCGATGCGCGGCATTTCCGTCTCGACGTCAAGCACGCACCGATGATGCGGCTGGCCTACGCGTGGGATGAGGACGGCCAGCGTGTGGTCGCGACGTTGCTGTTCCATCACATGGCGCTGGATCACTCGGCGCTCGACGTGGTGCGTCACGAACTGCTCGCCTGCCTTACCGGCCAGGATCAATCGCTCGGGCGCCCGGTGCCGTTTCGCAATTACGTCGCGCAAGCGCGGCTGGGCATCAGTGAGGCCGAGCACGAGGCGTTTTTCCGCGAGATGCTCGCTGACATTGCCGAGCCGACGCTGCCGTACGGTTTGCAGGATGTGCAGGGTGACGGCCTCGGCATCGCCGAGCTGAGCCTGCCGATCAACCCGCTGCTCGGCCAGCGTCTGCGCGCGCAGGCGCGGCAGCTCGGCGTGAGCGCGGCGAGCCTGTTTCATCTGGGCTGGGCGCAGGTATTGGCCACGCTCACCGGCAAGCAAAACGTGGTCTTCGGTACGGTGCTGATGGGACGCATGCAGGGCGCCGAAGCCACCGAACGGGCGCTGGGGATCTTCATCAATACCTTGCCGCTGCGGGTCGATGTCGATACGCAAGGCGTGCGAGCGGCGGTGGAGGCGACCCACAAACGCCTGACCACGCTGATGCGCCACGAACACGCGCCGCTGGCACTGGCCCAGCGTTGCAGCGGCGTGGTCGCGCCGACGCCGTTGTTCAGTGCCTTGCTCAATTACCGTCACAGCCACACGGCGGCGACGGCCAGTGCTGAAACTCTCGCCGCGTGGCAAGGCATCAGCACCCTCAGTTCCGAAGAACGCACCAACTACCCGCTGACCCTGAGCATCGATGATTTCGGCGACGCGTTCAGCCTGACATTGCTGGCCACCACCGAGGTCGATCCACAGCGTATCTGCGATTACCTGCACTGCGCCCTGGAAAGTCTGGTGTTGGCACTGGAGCGGGCGCCCGATACTGCGATCAACCAATTGCCGATTCTCCCCGCAGCATTACGCGAGCAGGTGCTGCTAACGTTCAATGCTAACCACGCCGATTACCCGGCAACGCTGACCATCGCTCAACGTTTCGAAGCGCAAGTGGCGCAGCGGCCAGAAGCTGTGGCAGCACAGTTTTTAGCTGAGCAATTGAGCTATGCCGAGCTCAACCGGCGGGCCAACGCCTTGGCCCATCACCTGATTGCACTGGGGGTGACGCCCGACGATCGCGTCGCCATCGTCGCCCGCCGAGGCCTCGATACGTTGGTCGGGCTGGTGGCGATACTCAAGGCGGGCGCCGGTTATGTGCCGGTCGACCCGGCGCACCCGGCCGAGCGGCTGCACTACTTGCTCAGCGACAGCGCGCCCGTTGCCGTGCTCACCCAGAACGCTCTGCGCGAGCGTTTGCCGGCGCTGGAAGTGCCAGTGATCGATCTAGACCCGCTGACCTGGCCGCTCAGCGAAACCTCTGATCCGCACGTGCCGGGCCTGACCACTGCGAATCTGGCCTACGTGATCTACACCTCCGGTTCCACCGGCCTGCCCAAAGGCGTGATGGTCGAACACCGCACCTTGTCGAATCTGGTCGATTGGCATTGCAGCGCGTTTGATCTGTGCGCTGGTCGCCACACTTCAAGCCTTGCCGGCTTCGGTTTCGACGCCATGGCCTGGGAAGTCTGGCCGGCGATGTGCGCCGGCGCGACCCTGCACCTGGCACCGACTCACGAAGGCAGCGAGGACATCGATGCGCTGCTCGATTGGTGGCGCGCACAGCCACTGGATGTGAGCTTTCTGCCGACGCCGGTGGCCGAATACGCCTTCAGCCAAAACCTCGAACACCCGACGCTGCGTACGCTGCTGATCGGTGGCGACCGCTTGCGCCAGTTCAGCCGCAATCAGCAATTCGATGTGATCAACAACTACGGCCCGACCGAAGCCACCGTGGTCGCGACCTCTGGGCGAATCGAGGCGGGCGACGCCTTGCACATCGGCAAACCAGTGGCCAACGCCACGGTGTACCTGCTCGATGAACAACAGCGTCCGGTGCCGATTGGCGTCATGGGCGAGTTGTACGTTGGCGGCGCCGGGGTCGCGCGCGGCTATTTGAACCGCGCCGAGCTGAGCGCCGAACGCTTCCTGCATGACCCGTTCAGCCCCTCGCCGAATGCGCGTATGTACCGTACCGGCGACCTCGCACGCTGGCGCGCCGACGGCACAATTGACTACCTGGGGCGTAACGACGATCAGGTGAAAATCCGTGGCGTGCGCATCGAACTCGGCGAAATCGAAACCCGCCTCAATCAATTGCCCGGCATTCAGGAAGCCGTGCTGCTGGCGCGCGAAGATCAACCCGGGCAACCACGCCTGGTGGCCTATTTCACCGAGCAGAGCCAGGTCGAACCGCTGGCCGTGGCCGAGTTGCGCGCGCACCTGTTGACGCAGTTACCGGAGTACATGGTGCCGGTGGCTTACGTCCGACTCGACGCATTGCCGTTGACCGCCAATGGCAAGGTCGATCGCAAGGCCCTGCCGAAACCCGAGCGTGCGGCGCTGTTCACCCGCGAATACGAGGCGCCGCACAACGAATTGGAAAGTGCCTTGGCGCAGATCTGGGCACAGGTGCTGCAAGTCGAGCGAGTCGGGCGTCAGGATCATTTCTTCGAACTTGGCGGCCATTCACTGTTGGCGATGCGCATGGTTTCTCAGGTTCGCCAGCGCCTTGGCGTCGAACTGGCGCTGGGTGATCTGTTTGCCAACGCCGAACTGGCGGCGGTCGCCGAGGCCGTGGCGCAGGCCGGGCGCAGCACGCAACCGGAGATTGTCGCGGTGGCCCGTGACGGCGCCTTGCCGCTGTCGTTCGCTCAGCAACGCTTGTGGTTTCTGGCGCAAATGGAAGGCGCCAACACCGCGTACAACATTCCCATCGGCCTGCGCCTGCGCGGGAAGTTGAATGAACCGGCCCTGCAACAAGCCTTGGCGCGCATCGTCGCGCGGCATGAAACCCTGCGCAGCCGTTTTGCCCAGTTCAATGATGAGGCGCAAGTACTGATTGCTCCGCTCGACAGTGGCTTGCTGCTGCGCGTCGAAGATTTGCGCCAACATCCGCAACCCGACGAGACCTTGCAGGCGCTGATTCAGGGCGAGGCTTCAGGGCCGTTCGATTTGCAGGACGATGCGCTGATTCGCGGGCGCTTGGTGCGGCTGGCCGACGATCATCACGTGCTGTTGCTGACCTTGCACCACATCATCTCCGATGGCTGGTCGATGGGGGTTTTGACCCGTGAACTGATGGCGTTGTATCAGGCCTTCAGCCATGGCCAGCCGGATCCGCTAGCGCCGCTGGCGCTGCAATACACCGATTACGCGGTGTGGCAGCGGCGCTGGCTCAGCGGCGAGGTGTTGCAGCGCCAAAGTGAATACTGGCAGCAGACCCTGGCTGGCGCGCCGGCACTGTTGACGCTGCCGACCGACCGCGTGCGCCCGGCGCAGCAGGATTACGCCGGCAGCACCGTCGACGTGGTGCTCGACGAACGCCTGAGTGTGGGACTCAAGGCTTTGGCTCAGCGTCACGGTGTGACGATGTACATGCTCATGCTCAGTGCCTGGGCGAGTCTGTTGAGTCGTTTGTCCGGGCAATCGGAAGTGGTCATCGGCTCGCCGGTGGCCAACCGCACTCGTGCCGAGATCGAAGGCCTGATCGGCATGTTCGTCAACACCCTGGCCCTGCGTATCGATACGTCGGGTGAGTTGAGCAGCGAAGCGCTGCTGGCGCGGGTCAAGGCGCGGACGCTGCAAGCGCAGGCGCATCAGGACCTGCCGTTCGAACAAGTGGTGGAAATCACCAAACCTGCGCGCAGCATGGCGCACAGTCCGTTGTTTCAGGTGATGTTCAGTTGGGACAGCGGCCATGGCGCCAGTCTGAGTCTCGGCGATCTGACCCTGGAAAGCGTCGCCGAGCCTAGCCACTTCGCCAAATTCGATCTGTCGCTGACGCTGGCAGATGCGCCGGGCGGGATTCGTGGTGTGCTGGAGTACGCGATCGCCCTGTTCGACGAATCGACCATTGAGCGTTATGTCGGCTACTTCCAGCGACTGTTGCAGGCCATGGTCAGCAACGATCAAGCGGTACTGGATCAGGTCGCGTTGTTGGCGGAAGACGAGCGTCAGCATCTGCTGGTTGATCTTAACGACACCGCCGTCAAACACGATCTTGAGCAGACCGTTCACGGTCGTTTCGAGGCGCAGGTGTTGCGCACGCCCGAGGCTGATGCCGTGGTGGCCGGTGAGCTGCGTTTGAGTTACGCCGAGTTGAACCGGCGCGCCAACCGACTCGCTCATCACTTGCGCCGGTGCGGTGTCGATCGCGATTCGCGGGTGGCGATCTGCGTCGAGCGCGGGCCGCAGTTGCTGGTCGGTCTGCTGGCGATTCTCAAGGCTGGTGGTGCTTATGTGCCGCTGGACCCCGGTTATCCTGCCGAACGTCTGGCTTACATGCTCGAGGACAGCGCGCCCGTAGCGGTGCTGGTACATGCGCCGACGCGCGCGCTGATCGGTGGGTGGGCCGGCGGACTGGTCGATTTCGACCATTGCTCCTGGCAAGACCTTGCGTCGAGCAATCCGCAGGTGCCGGACCTGAGCGCCGCGAACCTGGCTTATGTGATTTACACCTCCGGTTCCACCGGCACCCCGAAAGGCGTGATGGTCGAGCATCGTAATCTGGGTAATCTGCTGCACTGGAGCGCCAGCCTGTGTCCGTTGTCGAGCGGCGCCGCGCTGTTGCAGAAAACCCCGTTCAGCTTCGATGCCTCGGTGTGGGAGCTGTTCTGGCCGTTGAGCTGCGGCATGCGTCTGGTCCTCGCCGGCCCGGACGATCATCGTGATCCCGCCGCGCTGGTGCAGCTGATTCGTCAGCAACAGGTCAATGTCATCCAGTTCGTACCGGCGCTGTTGCAGCAATTCCTTGAAGTGGAAGAAGTCGTTGAGTGCCGCAGCCTTAGCGATGTGTTCTGTGGTGGCGGTGAGCTGACTGCCGCGTTGGTGCGCAGCGTGCGTGAACGTCTGCCGCAGGTGCGCCTGCACAACGTTTATGGCCCGACCGAAGCCACCGTCGACAGCACGGTGTGGACGCTGGAGCCTGATTCGCCGGTTCTGGAAAGCACGCCGCCGATTGGCAAACCGCTGTGCAACACCCGCGTGTATGTCCTCGACGCTCATCAGCAACCGGTGCCATTCGGTGTGGTCGGCGAGATGTATCTGGGCGGTGTGCAGGTGGCGCGGGGCTATCTGAATCGACCTGAGCTGACGGCCGAACGCTTCTTCGACGATCCGTTCAGCGATCAGCCAGGCGCGCGTTTGTACCGCACCGGCGACGTCGCACGGTATCGGGCCGATGGCAACATCGAGTACCTGGGGCGCAATGACGATCAGGTCAAGATCCGTGGTTTGCGCATCGAACTGGGCGAGATCCAGGCGCATCTGGCGCACGTCGACGGCGTGCGTGAAGCGGCGGTGCTGGCCCGTGAAGATGTGCCGGGTGATCAGCGTCTGGTCGCGTACTACAGCGGCGAGCCACTGGAAATCGATCAGCTGCGCAGCCAACTGCTCAAGCAATTGCCGGACTACATGGTGCCTGCGGTGTTTGTGCATCTGCCAGCTCTGCCACTGAGCCCCAACGGCAAACTCGATCGCCAAGCCTTGCCGGCCCCTGACCCATCGGCGCTGCAAACCCGCGCGTACGAAGCCCCGATCGGTGAAGTCGAAACCGTGATTGCCGGGATCTGGGCCGAGTTGCTCAAGGTCGAGCGGGTAGGGCGCTTTGATCATTTCTTCGAACTGGGCGGCCATTCGTTGCTGGCGGTCAATCTGGTTGCGCGCATGCGCCGCGCCGGGCTGTCGGCGGATATTCGCGTGCTGTTCGGCCAACCGACGCTGGCCGCACTGGCGGCGGCAGTGGGTGGGGCGCCTGAAGCGGCGGTGCCGGCAAACCTTATTCCGGCCGATTGCACGCACATCACGCCCGAACTGCTGCCGCTGGTGGCACTGGATCAAGCGACGATCGACCGCATCGTTGCGAGTGTCCCTGGCGGCGCGCGCAACGTGCAGGACATCTACCCGCTGGCGCCGCTGCAGACCGGCATCCTGTTCCATCATCTGTCGGCCGCGCAGGGCGATCCGTACGTGTTACAGGCGCAGTTTGCCTTCGCCGATGAACAGCGTTTGCAAGCCTTCACCGACGCCCTGCAACGGGTGATCGAGCGCCACGACATTCTGCGTACTTCGCTGTTCTGGGAAGGGCTGGATGAGCCGGTGCAAGTGGTCTGGCGTCAGGCTTCGTTGAGCTGCGAGGCCCTGCAACTGGACGCCGAAGCGGGCGATGCACTGAGTCAGTTGCATGCGCTATTCACCGTCGAAACCTACCGTATGCCGGTTACCGAAGCACCGCTGATGCGCGTGGTCTACAGCCGCGATGCAGCCCATCAACGTGTGGTGGCATTGCTGCTGTTCCATCATCTGGTGATGGATCACGTCGCGCTCGAAGTGCTGCAGCACGAGATGCAGGCGTTTCTGCTGGGCAATGCCGAGCAACTGAGCGAGCCGGTGCCGTACCGCAATTACGTGGCGCACACCCGCTCCGGGCTGAGCGAACAAGAGCACCAAAGCTTTTTCAGCGAGATGCTCGGCGCTGTTGATGAACCAACTTTGCCGTATGGTCAGCAACGGGTCGACGACGCGCCAGCGCAAGAGGCGCAGCTGGCGTTGCCAAACTCACTGAGCCACAGCGTGCGGCAGCAGGCACGGCGATTGGGTGTCAGTGCTGCCAGCCTGATGCACCTCGCCTGGGCGCAGGTGCTGGGGCAATTGTCCGGGCGCGATGCCGTGGTGTTTGGCACGGTGTTGCTCGGCCGGTTGCAGGGCGGCGAAGGCTCGGAGCGCGCGCTCGGCGTGTTCATTAATACCTTGCCGCTGTGCATCGAGCTGAACACTCATAGCATCAAAGGCGCCGCACTGGCGACCCACGAACGCCTGAGTCAGTTGCTCGCCCATGAACATGCGCAGCTGGCGCAAGTCCAGCAATGCAGCGCCATGCCGGCGGGCACGCCGCTGTTCAGCACATTGCTCAATTATCGTCATAGCGCCCCGGTCGGGCCGATAGCTGCCGAGGTGCAAGCGGCGTGGCACGGCATGCAATTGCTCGATGCCGAAGAGCACAGCAACTATCGCCTGACCCTCAGCGTTGACGATCTCGGCGAAGACTTCCGCCTGAAGGTATTGGCCGGGGCCGGCATTGATCCGCAGCGCATCTGCGGGTACATGCAGGGAGCGTTAAGCGTACTGCTTGATGCGCTGGAGCACACGCCGCACGTGGGCTTCGATCGGTTGTCGATCTTGCCGGCAGCAGAACGTGAACAGTTGCTGATGGATTTCAATGCGACCGAAGCCGACTACCCGCGTGGGCTGACGATTGCCCAGCGCTTCGAATCGCAGGTCGCCGAGCGTCCGCAGGCTGTGGCAGCGGTGTTGGCCGGGCAGCCACTGACGTACTTGCAACTCAATCGCCAAGCCAATGCGTTGGCGCATCACTTGATTGCCAACGGGGTGAAAGCCGATGACCGCGTGGCCATCGTCGCCCGTCGGGGTCTGGACACACTGGTCGGGCTGGTCGCCATTCTCAAGGCCGGCGCCGGCTATGTGCCGATCGATCCGGCGCATCCCGCCGAGCGGATCAGCTATTTGTTGAACGACAGTGCGCCGGTCGCGGTGCTCACGCAAAGTGATCTCCACCAGAGACTACCGCTGCTGAGCGTGCCAGTGATCGATGTCGACCTGTGCGCATGGCCGGCGCAGGCGCAGCACAACCCTTCGGTAGCAGATTTGACGATCAAGCATCTGGCGTACGTGATCTACACCTCGGGTTCCACCGGCCTGCCCAAAGGGGTCATGGTCGAGCATCAGACACTGTCCAACCTGATCGACTGGCACTGCGAAGCGTTCGATTTACGCGCCGGCAACCACACCTCAAGTCTTGCTGGCTTTGGTTTCGATGCGATGGCGTGGGAAGTCTGGCCGGCCCTGTGCGCGGGCGCGACTTTGCACCTGGCACCGACCCATGACGGCGCTGAAGACATTGATGGACTGCTCGACTGGTGGCGCGCGCAACCGCTGGACGTGAGCTTTTTGCCGACACCGGTCGCCGAATACGCGTTCAGCCAGAACCTTGATCATCCGACCTTGCGCACCTTGCTGATCGGTGGCGATCGCTTGCGTCAGTTCAGCCGTCAGCAGCGCTTCGCCGTGATCAACAACTACGGCCCGACTGAAGCCACCGTGGTCGCCACTTCCGGGCATGTCGAAGTGGGCGCGGCGTTGCACATCGGCAAACCGGTGGCGAACGCGGCGGTTTATTTGCTCGACGAGCAGCAACGCCCGGTGCCAATGGGCGTGATGGGCGAGTTGTACGTCGGTGGCGCCGGAGTCGCTCGGGGTTATCTGAACCGTGCTGATCTGACCGCCGAACGTTTCCTGCACGACCCGTTCAGCCGCACGCCGAATGCGCGCATGTACCGCACCGGTGACCTTGCCCGCTGGCGCGAAGACGGCTCGCTCGACTACTTGGGACGTAACGACGACCAGGTGAAAATCCGTGGCATGCGCATTGAATTGGGCGAAATCGAGACCCGTCTCAATCAGCTCCCCGGGATCAACGAAGCAGTGCTGCTGGCCCGCGAGGATCAACCCGGCCAGCCGCGACTGGTGGCGTATTTCACCGAACAGGCGGGGGGCGGTCCACTCGCAGCGAGCGAGTTGCGCGAGCATCTGCTGGCGCAGTTGCCGGACTACATGGTGCCGGCGGCGTTTGTCCGGCTTGAGGCTTTGCCGTTGACCGCCAATGGCAAGGTCGACCGCAGGGCCTTGCCGAAACCGGATCTGACCGCGTTGCCGACCCGCGAATACGTGGCGCCGCAAGGCGAGCTGGAAACCGCACTGGCGCAGATCTGGGCCGAAGTGCTGCAAGTCGAGCGGGTTGGTCGTGACGATCACTTCTTCGAACTCGGCGGCCATTCGCTGCTGGCGATGCGCATGGTCTCGTGGGTCCGTCAGCGCCTCGGCGTCGAACTGGCATTGAGTGATCTGTTTGCCGACGGGCAATTGAGCGCAGTCGCCGCAGTATTGAATCGCGCCGGGCGCAGCACGCTTGCGCAAATGGTGCCGGTATCGCGTGATCAACCCCTGCCGATGTCCTTCGCCCAACAACGCCTGTGGTTCCTGGCGCAGATGGCCGGCGGCAACTCGGCGTACAACATTCCGGTCGGGTTGCGCCTGCGCGGGCACCTCGACGTCGATGCCCTGCAAAGGGCGCTGGCACGGATCGTGGCTCGTCACGAAACCCTGCGCAGCCGTTTCATCCGCATCGACGACACTGCGCAGGTGTCGATTGCCCCGGTCGACAGCGGTTTGCTCTTGCGCGTGGAAGACCTGCGTCAAGACTTGCAAGCCGAACTCACCTTGCAGGCATTGATGGCGCAAGAAGCCTCGACAGCCTTTGATCTGCAGGACGATTCGTTGATTCGCGGACGGTTGGTGCGCCTGGCCGACGAGCATCATGTGCTGCTGTTGACCGTGCATCACATCGTCGCCGACGGCTGGTCGATGGGCGTACTGACCGCTGAGTTGATGGCGTTGTATCAAGCGTTCAGCCAGGGTCAGCCTGATCCGCTGCCAGCCCTGACCCTGCAATACGGCGACTACGCCGTGTGGCAACGGGGTTGGCTCAGCGGTGAAGTTTTGCAACGGCAAAGCCATTACTGGCAGCAGACCCTCGATGGCGCGCCGGCCTTGTTGACGCTACCCACCGATCGCCCGCGACCGGCGCAACAGGATTACACCGGCGCCAACCTCGAAGTGCTGCTGGACCCGCGCCTGAGTGCAGGGCTCAAGGCCTTGAGCCAACGTCACGGCGTGACCCTGTTCATGACCGTGATGAGCGCCTGGGCATCGCTGATGAGTCGCCTGTCCGGGCAGACCGATGTGGTGATCGGTGCGCCGGTGGCTAACCGCAGCCGCGCGGAACTCGAAGGCTTGATCGGCATGTTCGTCAACACGCTGGCCTTGCGCATCGACACCTCGGGCGCGGTGAGCGTCGAAGCGCTGTTGGCGCAGGTCAAGGCGCGGACACTGGAGGCCCAGGCGCATCAGGATCTGCCGTTCGAACAAGTGGTGGAAATCGCCCGACCGCTGCGCAGTCTGGCGCACAGCCCGCTGTTCCAGACCACGCTGAACTGGGACAGCAGCGTCGGCCCGCAACTGGCGCTCGGCGAGCTGACACTGGAGGGCGTCGCCGGGCCGGGCGATGTCGCCAAGTTTGATTTGACGCTGACACTGGGCGAGGTCAACGGAGTGATTCGCGGCTCGCTGAACTACGCCACGGCGCTGTTCGATGCGTCGACGGTCGAGCGGTACATCGGGTACTTGCAGCGCTTGCTTGAAGCGATGATCAGCAGTGATCAAACGGTGTTGGAACAGGTGCCGTTGCTTGCAGCAGATGAGCGTCAGCGCTTGCTGTACGACTTCAACGCCACGGCGCGCGATTACCCGCAAACGCTGACCGTGCACGGGGTTTTCCAGCAGCAGGCAGCGGCGCATCCCAAGGCTGTAGCGGCGGTGCATCGCACGCATTCGCTGAGCTACTTTGAGCTGAATGCCCAGGCTAACCGACTGGCCCATCACCTGATCGCTCACGGCGTGCAACCGGGCGACCACGTGGCGATCCTGCTGCCGCGCTCGCTGGAGCTGCTGGTCGCACAACTGGCCATCGCCAAGTGCGCGGCGGCGTACGTGCCGCTGGACATCAATACGCCGAGCGAACGCCAGGCGTTCATGGTCGAGGACTGTCAGGCAGTGGCGCTGTTGACCTTGAGCAGTGAAAGCATCGCCTACGCTGCGCCGCGCATCGATCTCGACACGCTGACCCTCAACGGCCAGCCGACGCACAATCCGAATCTTGTGCAGTCCTCCGAAGCGCTGGCGTACATCATGTACACCTCCGGTTCCACCGGCACGCCGAAAGGGGTGATGGTGCCGCATCGGGGCATCGGTCGGTTGGTGCTCAACAACGGTTACGCCGATTTCACTGCGCAGGATCGGGTGGTGTTCGCCTCGAACCCGGCGTTCGATGCGAGCACCATGGACATCTGGGGGCCACTGCTCAACGGCGGTCGCGTGGTGGTCATCGACCATCAAACCCTGCTTGATCCGAATGCCTTCGGCCGCGAACTGAGTGCCAGCGGCGCGACGATCCTGTTTGTCACCACCGCGCTGTTCAACCAGTACGTGCAACTGATTCCGCAGGCGCTCAAGGGCCTGCGGATTCTGTTGTGCGGCGGTGAGCGTGGCGATCCGGCGGCGTTCCGACGTCTGCTGGCCGAGGCTCCGGCATTGCGCATCGTGCATTGCTACGGCCCGACCGAAACCACCACCTACGCAACGACGTTCGAAGTGCAGGAGGTGGCTGAAAATGCCGAGAGCGTGCCGATTGGCGGCCCCATCGGCAACACGCAGGTGTACGTGCTCGACGCGTATCAGCAACCGGTGCCGATGGGCGTGACCGGTGAGCTGTACATCGGCGGGCAGGGCGTAGCGCTGGGTTACCTGAATCGACCGGATCTGACCGCCGAGAAATTCCTCTGCGATCCGTTCAGTGAAACACCGGGTGCGCGGCTCTACCGCACCGGCGATCTCGCGCGCTGGCTGGCGCCTGGGCAACTCGACTGCATCGGCCGCAACGACGATCAGGTTAAGATCCGGGGCTTTCGCATCGAACTGGGGGAAATCGAAAACCGCCTGCTGAACTGCCCGGGGATCAAGGAAGCGGTAGTGCTGGCGCGCCGCGACGGTCAGGACGCCACGCGTCTGGTGGCTTACTACACGGCGCACGATGGCGTCTTGGACAGCGCCGAACTGCACGCGCAATTGCACGCACGACTGCCGGAATACATGGTGCCGACGGCGTGGGTGCAACTCGAGGTTTTGCCGCTGAACAATAACGGCAAGGTCGACCGCAAGGCACTGCCGGCACCGACACAGGAGGCACTGCTCAGTCGGGTTTACGAGGCACCGGCCAATGCACTGGAAATCAGCCTCGCACAGGTCTGGGCCGAGGTGTTACAGGTCGAAAAGGTCGGCCGTCATGACAACTTCTTCGAACTCGGCGGCCACTCGTTGCTGGCGATGCGCATGCTGTCCCAGGTGCGTCAGCAGTTGGGTGTGGAGCTGGCGCTGGCCGATCTGTTTGCCAACCCCGAACTGGCGGCGGTTGCCCAGGTCCTGGGTCAGGCCGAACGCAGCACCTTGCCCGAGATTCTGCCGGCACCGCGAGATCAGGCGCTGCCGCTGTCGTTCGCCCAGCAACGTTTGTGGTTCCTTGCGCAGATGGACGGCGGCAACACCGCCTACAACATTCCTCTGGGCTTGCACCTGCGTGGTCGACTCGACGCCGTGGCCCTGCAACGGGCATTGGCGCGAATCGTCGCGCGCCACGAAACCCTGCGCAGCCGTTTCGCGCAATTCAACGACGAAGCACAGGTGCTGATCGCTCCGGTCGACAGTGGCCTGCCGCTGGTCGAGGAAGATTGGCGCCAACACCCGCAGACCGCCGAGGCCTTGCGCACATTGCTCGACACGGAAGCACGCGGGCCCTTCAATTTGCAGGACGACCCATTGATTCGTGGACGTCTGGTGCGACTCGCCGATGATCACCATGTGCTGTTGCTGACCATGCACCACATCATCTCCGACGGCTGGTCGATGGGCGTGCTGACCCGCGAATTGATGGCGCTGTATCAGGCGTTCAGCCATGGCGAGGAGGATCCGCTGCCGCCGCTGACCCTGCAATACGCCGACTACGCGGTGTGGCAACGGCGCTGGCTGAGCGGTGAGGTGCTGCAGCGTCAAAGCGATTACTGGCAGCAGACGCTGGCCGGAGCGCCGGCGTTGCTGAGCCTGCCGACTGACCGCCCGCGTCCGGCACAACAGGATCACCACGGCGGCAGTGTCGAAATCGTGCTGGACGAGCAGACCAGCGTCGGTCTCAAGGCGTTGTGTCAGCGCCACGCCGTGACGCCGTATATGGTCATCATGAGTGCCTGGGCGATGTTGCTGGCTCGCTTGTCCGGACAGTCCGATGTGGTGGTCGGCTCGCCGGTGGCCAACCGTACCCGCGCCGAGATCGAGGGGCTGATCGGCATGTTCGTCAACACCCTGGCGCTGCGTATCGATACCTCAGGCGATCTGACGGGGGCAGCGCTGCTGGCGCGGGTCAAAGCGCAAACGCTGGCGGCGCAGGCGCATCAGGATCTGCCCTTCGAACACGTGGTGGAAATCACCCGGCCGCTGCGCAGCCTTGCCCACACACCGTTGTTCCAGACGTTGTTGAGCTGGGACAGCAGCGTTGCGCCCGCTTTGGCACTGGGCGGCCTGACGCTGGAAGGCGTCGCCGGGGAAAATCACTTTGTGAAGTTCGACCTGTCGTTGAGTCTGGGTGAAACCCCGCAGGGAGTTCGCGGCGCGCTGCGCTACGCCACAGCGTTGTTCGATGAGTCGACGGTGCGGCGTTTTGTCGGTTACTTCCAGCGCTTGCTGACCGCGCTGGTCAGCGATGACCAGGCTGTGTTGGCGCAAGTGGAGCTGCTTGCGGCGGATGAGCAGCAACGCCTGCTCGGCGAATTCAATGCGACGGCGCTTGATTGCCCGGTCGAGCAGCCGATTCAGAGCCTGTTCGAAGCGCAGGTGCAGCGTCAGCCGGACGCCATTGCCGTGCAGATCGGCGAACACAGCCTGACGTATCGCGAACTGAATGCCCGCGCCAACCGTCTTGCGCATCATCTGCGCGAGCAGGGTGTGGGGCCGGATGCGCGGGTGGCGCTGTGCGTCGAACGAGGGTTGGATCTGGTAGTGGGTTTGCTCGGCATTCTCAAGGCCGGTGGCGCTTATGTGCCGATGGATCCGGCTTATCCGGCGGAGCGCCTCGACTACATGCTCAGGGACTGCGCGCCGACGGCGGTGTTGGTACATACGGCGACCCGATCGCTGTTCACCGCGACCGATGCGCTGCTGATCGACTTTGATCAATGCAGCTGGCACGACCGGTCAGACAGCAATCCGCAGGTGCCCGGCCTGAGTGCTTCGAATCTGGCCTACATGATCTACACCTCGGGTTCGACCGGTACGCCGAAAGGCGTGATGCTCGAGCATCGTGGCCTGTGCAATCTGGTGCATTGGGGTTCGCAGATCTGCCCGCCGACCACAGACGGCGCGCTGTTGCAGAAAGCGCCCTTCAGTTTCGACGGTTCGGTGTGGGAGTTCTTCTGGCCGCTGACGGCGGGTGTGCGTCTGGTATTGGCACGGCCGGGCGGTCACCGGGAACCGGCGTATCTGGCGCAAGTCATTCGTCAGCAACGCATTACCGTGGTCAAGTTTGTGCCGGCGTTGTTGCAGCAGTTTCTTGAGCTGCAGGAGGTCAGTGAGTGCACCAGCCTCACCGATGTGTTCTGTGGCGGCGGTGAACTCACGGCGGCGCTGGCCGCTGCTGTGCGCCAGCACCTGCCTTGGGTGCGCCTGCATAACGTGTATGGCCCGACCGAAGCCACGGTCGACAGCACGGCGTGGACGCTGGAACCGCACATGCCACTGCCGTTATCTGAATTGCCAATCGGCAAGGCTATCTGTAACACCCGGCTGTATGTGCTCGATGCGCACGACCAGGCTGTGCCGCTCGGCGTCATTGGCCAGTTGCACATTGGTGGTGTCGGTGTGGCGCGCGGTTACAGGGGACTGCCGCAGATGCAGGCCGAGCGCTTTATCGACAGCCCGTTCATGGCCGGTGATCGCTTGTACCGCACCGGCGATCTGGTGCGTTACCGCGCGGACGGTAACCTCGAATTCCTCGGGCGTAACGACTTCCAGGTCAAGCTGCATGGCTTGCGCCTGGAACTCGGTGAAATCGAAGCGCGATTGATCCAGCACCCGGATGTGCGCGAGGTGGTGGTGCTGATGCGCGACGAGCGTCTGGTCGCCTATTTCACTGCGGTTGATCGCAGTGCTGTGCCGGCGATCGACACGCTGCGCGCGTTCGTCCTCGAGCAGTTGCCCGAATACATGGTACCGGGCGCGTTTGTTGCGCTCGACGTCTTGCCGTTGAGTCCCAACGGCAAGATCGACCGTCAGGCGCTGCCGGCACCGGGCCTCGACGCCGTGCTCAGCCGGCACTACGAAGCGCCTCAAGGCGAAGTCGAAACCTTGCTGGCGCGGGTCTGGAGTGAGGTGCTGAATGTCGAGCAGGTCGGACGCCACGACAACTTCTTCGAATTGGGCGGGCATTCATTGCTGGCGATTCGTCTGGTCAATTTGCTGCAGCGGGCGGGGCAACAGGTGACGCTGGCGGAGCTGTTCCAGCGGCCGAGTATCGAATCACTGGCAGCGCTGATCAGTCAGCGCAGTGGCGTGCCTGAACAGCCGGAAGGACTGGTCGTGGTGCGGCCGGGCGAGGGCGGTCATGCGCTGTTCCTGATCCATGAATTCAGCGGCCGGGAGGTGTATTTTCCGGCATTGGGCTCGCACATCGACGGTCAGTTTCCGATTTACGGTTTGCCGGGTGTGCCTCTGGGGCAACCGCAACTGCGCACCCTTGAATGCATGGCTGCGCGGATGGTCGGGATCATCCGCTCGGTGCAGCCGCACGGCCCTTACTGTCTGGCCGGGTGGTCGTTTGGTGGCTTGCTGGCCTTTGAAGTCGCGCAGCAACTGCTCGGTCTCGATGAGGCCGTGGCGTTTGTCGGCCTGCTCGATACCTATGCACCGCACCCGGCCAGTCAGGATAAAACCCGCTGGAGCGGCGAGCATCGCGACAAGCGTCAATTGCTCGAACATTGTCGGGCGCGCTCGCAGATGCTTGGTGAACAAGGGCTGCAGGCGTTGGCTGATGTCGAAAGGCTTGAGGCTGAAGTCGAACTCATCGGCTTCGACGAACTGTTCCTGCGCTGCTGCGAACAGCAATTACCTGACCCGGAATTGGCTGCACTGAGCGCAGCGGACGCCTGGAGTTACTTTGATCGCGAGGCCGCTCATGGCCTGGCGCTGGCGCACTACCGGGTCAGCCCGGCCAGTCAGCCGGTGCATTTGTTCCGCGCTCAGGCACTGATGCCGGGGCAGGCACAGCCGAGTCCGACCCGTGGTTGGGAGACCAAGGTCGCCACTGGATTGCTGCGTTGCATCGATGTGCCGGGTGACCACCGCAGCATGATGAAAACCCCGGATATTCAGGCCCTCGGCCAGGCCTTGAGTCAGGCCATGGCTGCGGCGCAGGCACCGCAGCCACAGGCCTATCAGCCGTTGTTGACCATCCAGAGCGGCCACGTCGGGCATGCGCCGATCTTTTGCGTGCCGGGGGCGGGCGACAGTGTCACCGGGTTTATTCACCTGACCGAAGCACTGGGCCCGGAATGGCCGATTTTCGGTCTGCAACCGCGCGGGCTCGATGGCAGCGGCGTACCGCACAGTCAGGTCGAAGCGGCGGCGAAGTGTTATCTGCACGCCGTCGAACAGCTGTATCCGCAAGGCCCGGTGCACCTGATCGGCCATTCGTTCGGCGGCTGGGTCGTGCATGCCATGGCCGCGCAGTTGCAGGCGGCCGGACGTGAAGTTGCGTCGTTGACCCTGATCGACAGCGAAGCCCCCGATGGTAACGGCACGGCGGGCAAACCGTATACGACGACCGCCGCGCTGGAGCGGTTGATCGAGACCTTGCAGCTGTCCAGCGGCAAGTCTTTGGGCATCGATCCGCAAGCCTTTGCCGAGGCTGACGAGACTGTGCAAATGCGCCTGTTGCACCAAGGCATGGTCCGCGCCGGCGTGTTGTCGGCGCGCTCATCGGAGCAGGCAATGCACGGCCCGGTACGCACTTTTGCCACGGCACTGCGCACGGTCTATCAACCGCAACTGGCCTACACCGGCCCCGTGCGGCTGGCACTGGTCGATGACCCAACGCTGGATGCGTGGGGCAATCAGCGCGAGCAAGCGGCGATGGTCGAAGGCTGGCAGCGGCAGGTCGCGGACCTGGCGGTGTGGTACGGGCCGGGCAACCATTTCACGATTCTCAAGGCGCCCAACGTCTTCAGTTTCGCGGCGTGGTGGCATGACGGCCGGAAAGTTCCGGCGGGCGAAATATTGTCCTGATTGTTGTTTATCTAGCAGAGCCCGGCGTTGCGCCGGGCTCGATCCTGAACGGACTTGTGGGCATTTATGGAAAAGTCGAAGTGGCGCAAAGTCGGTATGGGTTTGGCGTTGGCGGTGGTGGCGGGGTTGGTGTTTTACACGGTGCAGGCCCCGGCGGAGGCGCCGCAGTACCTGACCGCGACGGTCGAACGCGATGACATCGAGAACGCGGTGCTGGCCACCGGCGTGCTCGAAGGGATCAAGCAGGTTGACGTCGGTGCGCAGGTCTCGGGTCAGCTGAAGTCGCTGAAGGTCAAGGTCGGCGACAAGGTGAAAAAGGGTCAGTGGCTGGCGGAAATCGATCCGCTGGTGCTGCAGAACACCCTGCGTCAGGCGCAGGTTGATGAGGAAAACCTGCAAGCGCAAAAGCGCGCCACGCAGGCCCAACTGAAACAGACCAAGGCGATTTACCAGCGCTATCAGAACCTGCAGGAGGATGCGTCGATTTCGCGCCAGGATTTTGAAACCGCCGAGTCGAACTATCAGGTGCAGCAGGCCAATCTGATGTCGCTGGATGCGCAAATCAAAAGTGCGCACATCCAGATCGACACTGCCAAGGTCAACCTGGCGTACACGCGGATTGTCGCGCCGATCGATGGCGACGTGGTCGGCGTGGTCACTCAGGAAGGCCAGACGGTGATCGCCAGCCAACTCGCGCCGGTCCTGTTGAAACTGGCAGACCTGGACACCATGACGGTCAAGGCACAAGTGTCCGAGGCCGATGTGATTCACATTGCGCCCGGGCAAGAGGTGTATTTCACCATTCTTGGCGAGGACAAACGCTACTACGCGAAACTGCGCGGCACTGATCCGGCGCCGCAGAACTTTCTCGAAACCCCGCCCGCCGGCACGCCGAAGCAAAGCAGCGCGGTGTTCTACAACGCCTTGTTCGAGGTGCCGAACCCCGACCATCGCCTGCGCATTTCGATGACCGCGCAGGTGCGCATTGTGCTCGACACCGCCAAGGCTGTGCTGACCGTACCGGTGGCGGCGCTCGGCCCGCGCAATGCCGACGGCAGCTTTCCGGTGCGCGTGCTCGATGCCAAGGGCCAAGCGCAGTCGCGCAATGTGCAGACCGGGATCAACAACAACGTCAAAGTGCAGATCAATGGCGGCCTGGCTGAAGGCGATCGCGTGGTCATCGGTGATCCGTTGACCAACGTGGCGGGGGCCTGAGCATGACCGAGCCACTGTTACAGCTGACCGGCATCACCCGCAGTTTCACTGCCGGCGACCGCGAATTTCTCGCGCTGAAGAACATCGACCTGACGATCCATGCCGGGGAAATGGTCGCGATCATCGGCGCCTCGGGTTCCGGTAAATCGACGCTGATGAACATCCTCGGTTGCCTCGATTACGCCACCGCCGGCAGCTACAAAATCAACGGCCAGGAAACCCGTGATCTGGACAATCAGGCGCTGGCCGAACTGCGCCGCGACTATTTCGGCTTCATCTTCCAGCGCTACCACTTGCTGCCGCACCTGAGTGCGATGCACAACGTCGAGATGCCGGCGATTTATGCCGGTACCCCCCAGCTGCAACGCCATGCCCGCGCCAGAGAGCTGTTGGCGCGACTGGGCCTCGAAGGTCACCTGACGCATCGGCCGAGCCAGTTGTCTGGCGGCCAACAGCAGCGGGTCAGTATCGCCCGGGCCTTGATGAACGGCGGCGAAGTGATCCTCGCCGACGAGCCTACCGGTGCGCTCGACACGGCCAGCGGCAAAGAGGTGATGCGCATTCTGCTGGAGCTGCACGCCGCCGGGCACACGGTGATTCTGGTGACCCACGATCCGAAAGTCGCGGCCAACGCCGAACGCATCATCGAAGTCAGCGACGGTGAAATCCTCAGCGACCGCGCCAACGAACGTGACACCACGCACTTGCTCAGCGATGAGCCGGTGGCGCCGAAAGCCATCGCCTCGCGGCGTCTGGTGGCCAGCCTTGGCCTGTTCAAGGAAGCATTCAGCATGGCCTGGGTCGCATTGATCTCGCACCGCATGCGCACCTTGCTGACCATGCTCGGCATTGTCATCGGCATCACCTCGGTGGTGTCGATTTCGGCGGTCGGCGAGGGCGCCAAGAACTACGTGCTCAAGGACATCGCGGCCATCGGCAGCAACACCATCGATGTCTATCCCGGCAGCAGTTACGGCGACAAACGTGCGGCGGCCATCGAAACCCTGACCCCGGCGGATGTCACGGCGCTGAATCAGCTGTATTACGTCGACAGCGCCACGCCGATGATCGGCCGCAGCCTGTTGCTGCGCTATCGCAATATCGATCTGGATGCGCAGGTCAACGGCGTCAGCGATCAGTACTTCAAAGTGCGCGGCATCAAGATGGCGGCGGGCATCGCGTTCAGCGAAAGCGATGCGCGGCGCCAGGCGCAGGTAGTGGTCATAGATCACAACACCCGTCAGCGTTTGTTCGGCCAGGATGTCGATCCGTTGGGCCAGGTGATCCTGATCGGTAACCTGCCGTGCACGGTGATCGGCGTCGCCGCACAGGATAAAAGCCTGTTTGCCTCGGGCAAGACCCTCAACGTCTGGGTGCCTTACGAGACGGCCGCCGGACGGGTGTTGGGCCAGCGTTATCTGGACAGCATCAGCGTGCGCATGAAGGAAGGTCAGCCGAGCAAGGTGGTGGAAGAGCACGTGACTCAGCTGTTGCTGCAACGCCATGGCAGCAAGGATTTCTTCACCAACAACCTCGATAGTGTGTTGCAGACGGTGCAGAAAACCAGCCGCTCGCTGGCGCTGCTGCTGTCGTTGATCGCGGTGATTTCGCTGGTGGTGGGGGGGATTGGCGTGATGAACATCATGCTGGTCTCGGTGACTGAGCGCACGCGGGAGATCGGCATTCGCATGGCGGTGGGCGCGCGGCAGTCGGATATTCGTCAGCAGTTTCTGGTGGAGGCGGTGATGGTCTGTCTGTTGGGCGGGGCGATCGGGATTTCGCTGTCGTATGCCATCGGGCATCTGTTTTCGCTGTTTATCAAGGAATGGGAGATGGTCTTCTCGCTGACCTCAGTGCTCACGGCGGTGATCTGCTCGACGCTGATCGGCATCGTCTTCGGCTTCGTCCCGGCCCGCAATGCCTCACGCCTCGACCCGATCGAAGCGCTGGCACGCGATTGATGAAACCATTGATCGTTCCTACGCTCGGCGTGGGAATGCAGCCAGTGACGCTCCGCGTCACTGGACGCAGAGCGTCCCTAGAGGCATTCCCACGCAGAGCGTGGGAACGATCAAGATCGCAGCCTGCGGCAGCTCCTACCGATCAGGCGGCGGTGGAGGTTGAGGTGTCCAGTGGCGAATACATCCAGCGCATCAATGAATGTCGCCCGCTGATGCCGAGCTTGATCGCGGCGCGCTTCAGGTAGCTTTCCACGGTGTTGACCTTGAGCTGCAACTGTTCGGCCAGCTCCGGTGCCGTGCGCCCGGTGAGCAGGCCGATGCACACTTCGCTTTCACGGTTCGACAGGCTCAACCCCAATTGTTGCAAACGCTCATTGAAGCGCAGGCGCAGGGTCTCGATGCCCGAGCCTTCAGTGGCCTCGGCCGGGCGTTCGCAGTCGGCATCGTCCGGTTGCAGGGCACTGATGTGTTTTTCCACCATCGGCAGCAGCAGCGGCGAAATATCTTGCAGGCGGCTGCGTTCCTGTGCAGAAAAGCGTTGCGACTGACCGTTGCGGTACACCGAAATCACGTAGCGGTAGCCGTCCTTGCGCCGGGTCAGATGCAGTTGCGAGGCATCGGTGGCCGTCGACGGATCAGGGTTCGGCAGGTCATGGGCGGTCGCTGTGTTGTGCTCGGAAAACAGCGTTTCGGCGAGCAACGCGGCGTCTTTCAATGGTTCGGGTTCATTGCGGCGGGTGGCACGGCCCACCGGCTCGACACGCATCTGCCGAATATGGGTGGCATCGACGGCCAGTTGGGTGAGGATCAGGTCATGCAGCATGCGCGGAAAATGCCGGCTGCCAGTGCTGGCGATGACCTTGCCGATATGCGGGAACAGGTGTGAGTTCATATTGTTCGTCCATGAGTTGCAATGGGGTACTCGCGTCCCTGGAATACCGGCGTGAAGCTCCATGGCCGGCAAAAACGTTTCCAGAAGACGATCCTATCCTAGTACAACGTTTCGACGACCGTTTAATGAAGGCGTTATTAGCTCATAACCGCGCACCGTTTTTGATCAGGTCAAAGGCCGTTGCGTTTTCGCCAGCAGCAGCAACAGCACGCAGACCAGCACGGCCGCCCCAAGGTTGTAAATCATCGCGTTGACGAACGCAGCCGTGTACCGGTCGGCTAGCGTCGGGATGTCAGCGCCGCTGGCAAGCGTCGCACTGAACAGCATGCCGACCACGGCGACGCCCAGCGCCGCACCGACTTGCTGGACGGTGGAAATAATCCCCGACGCCATGCCCGCCCGGGCCTCATCGATGAAACCCAGCACCAGGTTGAGCAGTGGCGTCATGATCAGCCCCTGGCCCGCACCGACCACGATCAGCACGGGAATCAGGCGTGTGGGCTGCAAGTCTGCGCCGGCCAGTTGGACTTGCGTGATCAGCAGTCCGATGGACGCGCTGTACACCAGCGCCCCGGCGAAGATCGCGCGTGTTCCCCAGCGAGCCACCAGCCGAGGCGCGGTCAGTGACGCCAGTACAAAACCTACGCTGCAAGGTGCGAAAATGCTGCCGGCCAGGAAGGGGTCGAGCCCCAGCCCGGTCTGCATCAACAAGGCAAAACACAAGAAGAACGAACTGGACGTGGAGTAGACCAGCAGCACCAATAACGTGCCCAAGGCAAACCGTGGTTGGCCAAGCAAACGCATGTCCACCAGGGGCATCTCACCCGTGACACGTCGTCGTTCCTGTTGGCGATAGAAGCCCAGCAGCAGGGCCAGCGCCGCCAGCAATGACAACGTGCTCCAGGCCGGCCAGCCTTGCCCCGGCCCCTCGATCAGGGGCACCAGCAGCAAGGCCAGCCCGGCGCTGACCAGTGCCACGCCCGTCCAGTCCAGCGTCGGACGCTGAGGTGCGCGGGTTTCCGGGAACCACCGCGCCGCTGCGATCGCGCACAGGCCGACGGGAACGTTGATCAAAAACACCGCGCGCCAGCCCAGCCCGAACAGATCGGCCTGCACCAGCCACCCACCGAGCACCTGACCGGCGATGGCGGCCAGGCCCAGTGTCATGCCGAGCAGGCCGAAGGCGCGGCGGCTGTCGTCACCCTCGAAACTCACACGAATCGACGCATAGACTTGCGGAAACAACAACGCCGCCGCCAAGCCTTGCAGCACCCGCGCGCCAATCAGAAAACCGGCGTCGGGCGCCATCCCGCATAATGCCGACGCCAAAGTGAAACCGGCCATGCCGATCACGAACAGACGACGTCGTCCGTACAGATCACCCAGGCGTCCGCCGGTAATCAGCAATACGCCAAAGGCCAATTCATAGCCGGCCACGATAAAGCCGATTTGCGAGAAACTTGCACCCAGCCCTGACTGCATGTCGGGGATGGCGACGTTGACCACAAACAGATCGAAGATCGTCACGAAACCTGCGATCAACAGGACGCAAAGGCCCAGCCATGGAGCGCTGGCAGCCGTGCGGGCGGGCAGGGCGGAAGAGGATAAAGGTGCGCTCATCTTGAGTATCCGAGTCAGTGAGCGCGCATTCTCAAAGCGTTCTTACGCACTTACAATTTAACCCTTTATGCTGTTACTGAAAGTAATGAGGTAAACGATGCGAACCATGGAACGAACTCGCAACGATCTGGCGGCCTTCTTGCGCGCGCGGCGTGAACGGTTGTCACCGGCCGACGTCGGCCTGCCCAGTGGAGGGCGGCGGCGCACACCCGGGCTGCGCCGTGAGGAAGTCGCGGCGCTCGCCGGGGTCGGACTGACCTGGTACACCTGGCTGGAACAGGGGCGCGACATCGGCGTGTCGGCGGCCTTTCTGGATAACCTCGCGCGGGTGCTGAAACTGGATGCCCCCGAGCGGCGGCATCTGTTTTTGCTGGCGCACGACCGCCCGCCGGCTGAACCGGGCAAGACCTGGTGCGTGGTGCCACCGCTGGTAGTGCGCTTGATGCACGACCTGCCGCACGCCGCATACGTGCTCAACCTGCGCTGGGATGTGCTGGCGTTCAACGCTGCGGCAGAGGATCTGTTCGGTTTCGACCGGCAGGCCCCGGCGCGGCGCAATCTGCTGTGGATGCTGTTTACCGATCCGACCCTGCGCGAACGCTTCGCCCGCTGGGACCAACAGGCACCGCAAATGCTCGCCAGTTTCCAGCGCGACTATGCGCGCGCCTCGCAGGAGGCCGACATTCAGGCACTGGTCGATGAGCTGCAAAAAGCCTCGCCGGATTTCAGTCTCTGGTGGCGTCAGCATGACGTACAAGCGCCGTGCAACGGTGTACGCCAATTGCTGATCGACGGCATCGTCGAGCCGTTCGAACACACCACGTTGACCATCGATGCTGACCGGCATTTGCGTCTGGTGGTGTACGCCAGACAGTGATGGGCGCGCGCTGGCCTAGCGTATCCAGAGACTTGAAAAGCCTGCGGCCAACGCCACCAGCGCGGTGTTGAGGCAAACCAGCGCGAAGCCGAACCTCACCAGTTCGCCTTCTTCCGTGGCCTGGGTCTTGGCCAGTCCCAGTATCAGCATGACGATCGACAACGAACCCAAAGCGGCATGGCCTGCCGCGCTGTTTTGCGCCGCCGCCAGCAACAGGCGCGAGGCCTCGGGCAGCATCGCGATGGCCGGCATGAAGATCGCGTTGCCGCCGACATTTGATCCGGTCATGTAGCCGGACAGGGCGCCCAGCAGGCTCACCAGTGAGGTCGCCATCGTCGGTGAGAGGCCGGCGAGCAGTTGCATCAGACCGGCGAGAAATCCGGCCTTGACCATCATCTGCGACATCGCCAGAAAGAAAAATATCGTCAGCAACGGCCGCTTGGCCCGCGCCGCCAGTGCGGCCGGCAGGCTGACATCGGGATTCGCTGAGCGCGGTATATTTCGCCCACGAATGACCAAGCCGAGCAGCACCAACAGCAAGGCAACACCCGGCGAGGCCAGTGGTTTCCAGGTGACTTGAGTACCGTGAACGATCCACAGATCCTGCCAGGCGGTGAGCGCCCACAAGGTTTTCAAAGCAACAATGCAGACAATCAGCGCCAAGTACGGCCAGGCCTGACGTGGCCAGTGCACTGAACCGTGGTCGTTGTGGCGGCGATGCAGACGCCACAAGCCACTGGCCAGAACGGCGCTGGCGGTAATCAGTCCCGCCGCTACACCGGCAACTTCCGGCCCCAGCCAGCGACTCGCCGCGTAGAGCACGCCGACAAATAACAACCAGGACAGACCCAGGGCACGCCATTCCCGTGCCTCACGCACGCCGGCCAGGAACAACGCCAGCGCGCTCAGGACGAGAAACACCGGTGCACTGGTCAGCGCTGACGCCGCCGCCAGCGCTCGCGCGTCGAGGTGCGCCAGTGAAGCGCCGATCACCGAGGCCAGGCCCAGCGTTCCCCACGGCATGATGGCCATGCCGGTCAGGGCAATGCGCAGCGCCACCCGGCGTTCGAACAGGCTCAACAGCAAAGGTACCGTGGCGATCAACGACACGCCGAAGCCGGTCATGGCTTCCAGTAGCGGCGCCAGTCCGAGGACGATGAACACCAGTTGATCGCCGCGTCCCAGCCCCAGCGAACTGACCCAGCGGCTCAGCGCCAGATTGACCCCCAGCCGCTCAATGACAATCACGAACGCCAGCCCTGGCACGATCACGAAAGCGGTGCTGGCAAACAGCACGGCGCTGTCCTCGGCCGCCGCGATCATGCTCGTCAGGTGCCACGCATCGGCGACGCCGGCGAGCCACAGCAGCACCACCAACAAGGTGCCGGCGATCGCCGCGTGCACGGGCGGGCGACGCAGCACGACGAGCATGGCGGTGACCAGGAAAACCGGAGAAAGATGAAACAGAGCGACCATGCCAATGAAATCCTGTGTGAGTTCGCACTGCGAAGGCAGGCGGCGAACTCGATAATATTTCTCACGGCTAGATAAAGGGTCGCGGTTTTCTGCTAGTTTTCGAGAAAATTTCTCACGGATCGATCATGGCCAAAAACCTCGCAGCTGCAACCTCGCTGGACAAGTTCGATCGGGCCATCCTCGACCTTGTCCAGCGCGACAACACCACGCCGCTTCGGTTGATGGCCGAGCAAGTGAATCTCAGCACCGCTGCTGTTCAACGCCGTATCAAACGGATGGAAGAGGCTGGCGTGATCACCGGCAACGTCGCCATCGTCGACCCGACGGCGGTAGGGCGGCCGATCACCATCATTGCCGAAGTCATGGCCGAACGCACCAGCCTCCAAGCACTGGAAGCCATGAAGGCGCACTTTGCCGTCCCCGAAGTCCAGCAGTGCTACTACGTCACCGGCGAAGTGGATTTCGTCCTCGTGTTGACGGTGGCCAGCATGCAGGAATACCAGCTGTTGGCGCGCAAGCTGTTTGCCGAAAACGCCAATGTGACCTGGTTCAAGACCATCGTGGCGCTGGACCGGGTCAAGGTCGGGCTGGAGGTGCCGAGTATGGTTGACTAGTGGTCTGCTGTTAATTGTCGCTTTTAAGTTGACGGTGAAACGCTATTCAGCCGATTTATCCCCCTTCGATGCGTCAGTAATCTGTACCCAACTTGAACGCAACAACAACTTCCAACATCGAAAAGGGACGCAGACCATGACCACTCCAACCTACAACCGCCTGAACAAAGACGACGCCATCGTGCTGCTGGTCGACCACCAGACCGGGCTGATTTCGCTGGTGCAGGACTTCTCGCCGAACGAGTTCAAGAACAACGTGCTGGCCCTGGCTGACCTGGCCAAGTTCTTCAACTTGCCGACTATCCTCACCACCAGTTTCGAACAAGGCCCGAATGGCCCGCTGGTACCGGAATTGAAAGAGATGTTCCCGGATGCGCCGTACATCGCCCGTCCAGGCCAGATCAACGCCTGGGATAACGAAGACTTCGTCAAAGCGATCAAGGCGACTGGCCGCAAGCAGATCATCATTGCCGGTGTGGTAACCGATGTCTGTGTCGCGTTCCCGACGCTGTCGGCACTGGCGGAAGGTTTTGATGTGTTCGTGGTCACCGATGCTTCCGGGACTTTCAACACCACCGTGCAGCAGGCCGCATGGAGCCGCATGACTCAGGCCGGTGCGCAGATGATGAACTGGTTCTCGGTAGCCTGTGAGTTGCACCGCGACTGGCGCAACGATATTGAAGGCTTGGGCAACCTGCTGTCGCAGCGCATCCCTAACTATCGCAACCTGATGAACAGCTACTCGGCGCTGACGGCGCAGCAGAAATAAGCTGAAGCCGTGAATCGAAAAGCCTGCTTATAAAGCAGGCTTTCTTTATTGGCGAGCCTGAAAAATGGTTGGGCGCTATCCGGCGAAGACGGCAGGCCAAACCGTGCGATGGCGCGCCTCAGTCAACCCTGGCAGCCATCAGGTTCCTCACCCGCAAGACCAGCGTGTCGACCGCAAAAGGCTTGGTCAATACCTGCATGCCTGGCCCGAGCTGGCCACTGCCGAGCACTGCGTTTTCGGCGTAACCGGTGATGAACAGGGTCTTCAACCTGGGCCTGATCTGCCTCCCCGCATCGGCCATCTGGCGTCCGTTCATGCCGCCCGGGAGGCCGACATCGGTGATCAGCAAATCGATGTGTGCACCGGAGCGCAGCGCTTCCAGGCCTTCGACACTGTCGGCGGCTTCAAGCAAGTGGTAGCCGAGGTCGCCCAATACGTCTTTAAGCAGTGTTCGAACGGTGGGTTCGTCGTCGACGATGAGGATCGTTTCACCAGTTTTTGCATGCGCTGCCGGCGTGCTGCGCAGGTCAGCTTGATCGTGGCGGGTCTCGCCGTGATAGCGCGGCAGATAGATGCACATCGTCGTGCCTTGGCCCACTTGCGAATGCACGCGCACCTGGCCGCCGGATTGTTTGGTAAAACCGTAAATCATCGACAACCCCAGGCCCGTGCCCTGGCCGATGGGTTTGGTGGTGAAGAAGGGGTCGAAGGCTTTGGCGATGACCTCTGCGCTCATGCCCGTACCGGTGTCGGTGACGCACAGGCACAGGTATTGCCCTTGGGGGATGTCCAGCGCGCGGGCTGCTTCATCGTCGATCGATCGATTGGCGGTCTCGACCGTTATTCGCCCCCCGTCAGGCATCGCATCCCGGGCGTTGATGCACAGGTTCAGAAGCGCGTTTTCCAGCTGGCTGGCGTCGACGAGTGCCGGCCACAGCTCGGGTGCAGCGTGGGTTTTCAGGCGAATACTGGGGCCTACGGAGCGCTGGATCAGTTCGCTCATGCCATCCACCAGCGAGTTGACATCCGTCGGCCGTGGATCGAGGGTCTGTCGTCTGGAGAAGGCCAGCAGACGATGGGTCAGTGCCGCTGCACGCCTGGCCGCGTCCTGGGCGATCACCATGTATTTGTCGACGTCCTTCAGACGGTCCTGGGCGATGCGCTTTTGCATCAATTCCAGGGCGGCCGAAATGCCGGCCAGAAGGTTGTTGAAGTCATGCGCCAAACCGCCCGTCAGTTGCCCGACGGCTTCCATTTTCTGCGATTGGCGCAGCTTCTCTTCCGCCTGCATAAGGTCCGTGGTGCGCTCCGACACCCGCTGTTCCAGCGTGTCGTTGAGTGCGCGCAACGCCGCCGTCGCGCGGTCGCGTTCCGCTTCGACGTTGCGACGATCTTCAACATCGATTAGCACGCCGGGAAAGCGTCGCGGCGTGCCGTCATCGGCGCATTCGACGCGGCCGTTGGCTTCGATCCAGGTGTATTTTCCATCCGCACCGCACACCCGGTATTGATGGGAGTAGGCGCCGCCACGGGCAATCACTGCGTTGATCGCATCCGTGAGTTCGTCCCGGTCATCAGGATGCACGGTGGTCACCACTTGTTCCAGGCTCAGGCCGTCACGCCCCAGCGCCGGATCAAGATTGAACACCCGGGCGAAGGCTTCGTCGACGGTGAAACGGTCGGTGAGCAGGTCCCAGTGCCAAGTGCCGATAATCGCCCCTGCGGCGAGGGCGAGTTGCACGCGTTCGACGTTTTCCTTGGCGACGGCCTCGCTGACGAGCAGACGTTCCTGGGCATCGCGCCGCTCGGTGACGTCGCTGAAGAAGATTGCGATTTGCCGATCCGCAGGATCACCCACCCGCACGGCTCGCACATCGAACCAGCGCTCGAAGGTGTTGGCGTAGTTTTCGAAGTTTGCCGGTTCACCGGTCTTGGCGACGTGTCCATAGGTTTCGAACCAGAAGCTTTCCAGGTTGGGCGCAAACTCGGTGACCCATTTGCCCCGCAGGTTGACGCCGGCCTGACGTTCGAACGCGGGGTTGGCCTCGACGAAGCAATAGTCCACGGGGCGATCGTCGGCGTCGAACTTGACTTTGACGATGGCGAACGCCGCCTCGATGGTTTCCAGAATCGTGGCGAAGCGCTCTTCGCTCAGGCGCAATGCGGTTTCGGCTCTGCGCGAGCGTGTCAGGTCGAGCATGGCGCCAATCATGCGCTCGGCCCGGCCATCGCCGTTGCGGATCAGGTGCCCGCGATCCAGCACTTCAGCGTAGGTGCCGTCTTCACAACGGAACCGGTATTCCGCGTTCCAGGCTGTGCCGGAGCCATTGATCGCGGTATCGATCGATGCCTTTACACGCGCGCGATCCTGCGGATGAATCTGCGCAAACCGCCAGTCACAGGTCGGCTCGATGGTGCCCGAAGCATAGCCATACGCCTCTTGCAGTGCATCGTTCCAGGTGATCTGGTCAGTCTGCAGATCCCAGTCCCAGACCGCGTCGCAGGTCATCTTGACGGCCAGACGCAGGCGCGTGACTTCGGACTCGAGTTCCTCGCGGGTAAGGTTTTTCAGAATTCCACCACTCGTGCCTTGTTGATTTTCTGGTCTGAGTCCAATCAGTGTGTCGAACGCACATCCAGTCGCCATCTCACCCATTGACCGGGGGCGTCACGCTTAAGTTGCACCGCAGCAAGACACCCGCAACGTTCAGAGCGCTTCGCCGTTATCCAGTGTGTCGAGCAGCCGCTGGCCGCGCTGCCACAATGCCCGCTGTTTCACTTCGGGCATGCGGTCGAGGTTTTTGTAGATCATGCCCATGCGCTGATTGCCACGCAGCAAATCGCCATGGCGCATGAGGAAATGCCAGTACAGCGCATTGAACGGGCAGGCGTCGTCGGTAGTGGTTTCGCGCACCTTGTAGGTGCAACCGCCACAGTAATCGGACATTCGATTGATGTACTGGCCGCTGGCACAGTAAGGCTTGGAGCCGAGATAACCACCGTCGGCGTGCATGACCATGCCCAGCGTGTTGGGCAGTTCGACCCAATCAAACGCGTCCATATAGATGGCCAGGTACCATTCGCAGATCTGGCTCGGTGCAATCCCGGCCAGCAGGGCGAAATTGCCGGTCACCATCAAGCGCTGGATGTGATGGGCGTAGGCGTGTTTGAGGCTCTGACCGATCGCTTGGCGCATGCAGTTCATCTGCGTTTCGCCGGTCCAGTAGAACTCCGGCAAGGGCCGCTGGTTACCGAACACATTGCCCTCGGCGTACCCGGGCATTTTCAGCCAGTAGACGCCATGTACATATTCACGCCAGCCGATCAGTTGCCGGATGAATCCTTCGGCTGCATTCAGGGCAATGTGGCCAGACCAATAAGCGGACTCGACATCGCTGCACAACTGGCGCAGATCGAGCAAACCGATGTTCAGTGCGGCGCTGATGCGCGCATGAAACAGATAGGGTTCGTCGCTGGCCATGGCGTCCTGATAGTCGCCGAAACCGGCCAGTCCATAGTCGAGAAAGTATTCCCACAGGGTCTGCGCGTCGGCGTGTGTCACCGGATAGTTGAAATCATCCAGTGCACCGTAGTGACCGGCGAAACGCTCGCGCACCAACGCCAGCACCTCGTCGGTTATTGCATCGGCGGTAAATCTGGCCGGGTAGGGCGCTTTGGCATTTTTCGGCAGAGCCTTGCGGTTCTCGGCATCGTAATTCCAGGCGCCACCGACGGGCGTGCCGTCGCCATTGAGCAACAAGCCGCTTTTACGGCGCATCTCGCGGTAGAAGAACTCCATGCGCAGCTGTTTTTTCTCGGCAGCCCACGCGGCGAACTCGTCGCGAGAACAGAGGAAGCGCGTGTCGGTGTGCCATTGGATAGCAACCGCGCATTCACGCAGAGATTGCTCCAGACGCCAGTCGCCGCACTCAGTGACGTGTACTTCTTGCGCCTGCAGCAGGGTTTGCCAGCGCTTTAATTCGCTGGGCACTGAACCGGTGTTTTCGCGATCGTCGAGGCGCACGTAGTGCACAGGTATGCCGCGCCTGTGCAGGGCTTGAGCAAAGTGGCGCATGGCGCTGAAGATCAGGGCGATCTTCTGTGGATGGTGGGCAACGTGGGTTGCTTCCTCCATCACCTCGACCAGCAGCACTGCATCACCAGCGCCATCAATCCCCTGTAATGAAGCGAGGTCGAAAGACAGTTGGTCGCCCAGAACCAGGCACAAGCGTTTGACGTTTTTCATTTGAAAGGCTTCAGCCCGATCGAAGGCGCAATGGGTTGCCGTGAACCGGCAAGGGTCTGCTTTCAAATAGTTGTACGAAAATATGGATTTGTATAGGTATTTTTCGCGAAGGGTCAGCTATGCCAAATCATTCAGCGCTGGCGATAGCGTCTAAAGCATGCGCTCCCCAATAATGGTGGCGCATGCTTTGGGTCTTCTGATGCTTAGCGATTACCCGCTATACAATGGGTAATCCACGTAGCCTTCGGCATTGCCGCCATACACTGTGGCCGGGTTCAAGGCGTTCAGCGGCCAGTCATTGGCGATGCGTGCGGGCAGATCCGGGTTGGCCATGAACGGCCGGCCGAACGCGACGAAGTCGGCCAGTCCGGAGTCGAGCAACTGCGCACCGGATTCGGCGTTGTAGCGGCCGGCGTAAATGATCGCGCCACTGAAGGTGTCGCGCACGGCCTGGCGAAACGTGAGCGGCATGGCGGGTGCGTTGTCCCAATCGGCTTCGGCGATGGACAGGTAAGCAATGCCGACGTCTTGCAGAATCTTGATCGCTTCGATGTAGGTGGTGTGCGGGTCTTCCTCGACCATACCGAGGTAAGTCCGCGCTTCATCGGTGGTGGTGAACAGCGGCGCAAAACGTACGCCGACCTTTTCCTTGCCGATGCATTCGGCGACACCGGCCACCACTTCACGCAAAAAGCGCAGGCGATTGTCCAGCGAACCACCGTACTGATCGGTGCGCAGGTTGCTGTGGGCCGAGATGAACTGGTTGACCAGATAGCCATTGGCGCAGTGCAGTTCGATGCCGTCGAACCCTGCTTCCATGGCATTGCGCGCCGCCTGGATATACAGCTGCACCAGTTCCTCGACCTCATCGGTGCTCAGCGCGCGCGGCGCCGAAGGCGGTACCAGTGCGCCGGCGCCCGGCGCGGTTTCGATGAACACGCTGACCCGGTCGGTGGCCACGGCGGACGCCGAGACCGGCGCCGCACCGTCGGGTTGCAACGCGGTGTGCGACACGCGGCCAACATGCCAGAGTTGGGCGAAGATCACCCCGTCCACCGCGTGCACAGCCTCGGTGACTTTGCGCCAGCCGGCGATTTGCTCGGCGGTGTGGATACCCGGCGTCCACGCGTAACCCTGGCCACGCGGCTCGATCTGTGTGCCTTCAGTCACCAGCAAACCTGCGCCGGCACGTTGCTGGTAATACTCAGCCATCAATTCATTGGCAATGTTGCCCGGTTGCGTACTGCGCTGGCGGGTGAGGGGCGGCAGCACGATACGGTTTTTCAGGGTGTGCAGGCCCAGTGTCGCGGGTTGGAAATAACTGCTGTGGTTCATGCAAATACCTTGTCGACTGGTTTATTAGACCAGTCGACTATTAGCGAGATAAAAAAATAAGTACTGAATAGTCAGATGCTGAATCAACCGAGCATTTTCAACAGTTGTTCGGCCACCGCAGCGGAGCTGGCAGGGTTCTGGCCGGTGACCAGTTGCCCGTCAGTGACTACATGCACTTGCCAGTCAGTAACCTTCGAGTAACGCCCGCCGAGACGCTGGAACTCGTCTTCGATCAGGAACGGCACGACGTCGGTGAGGCCGACGGCGGCTTCTTCCGAATTGGTGAAACCAGTGACTGCGCGACCGGCAATCAGCGGTTGGCCGTCTGCCGCCACCACGTGACGCAATACACCTGGCGCGTGGCAGACAAAACCGTGGGGTTTGTTGCTGCGGTCGAAGGCTTGAATCAAGTCAATCGAATGCGCGTCTTCGGCCAGATCCCACAGCGGGCCGTGGCCACCTGGGTAAAACACCGCATCGAAATCGTCAGCGCGGACATCCGCCAAGCGTCCGGTATTGGCCAGTGCCTGTTGTGCCGCTGGGTCGTTACGGAAGCGATCGGTCTCGGCAGTCTGCGCACCAGGTTCCTCGCTTTTCGGGTCGAGCGGCGGTTGACCGCCGGCCGGCGACACCAGCGTGATGTCGGCACCGGCGTCCTTGAAGGCGAAGTAGGGGGCGGCGAATTCTTCCAGCCAGAAACCGGTTTTCTTGCCGGTGTTGCCGAGTTGATCGTGTGAAGTCAAAACCATCAAGATTTTCATAGAGCACCCTGGATTGATCAGGTGGACTCGCCGTGCGAGGGATTCGCCTGGCGTCGACACCCGGAAAAGCGGTTGACGGGGCGCAGCATAGATTCCAATTAGACCAGTCGTCTAGTAATTTTTTCGCGTGCAGGTTTTTCCTCGGCAGCTGTGGCAAACTCGCCATCTTCTGAAATATACGACTGGTCTATTGTCTGGTACTTTGCGCCCCATGAAACCGACTTACGACGACACCCGCCAACATTTGCTCGACACCGGCCACCGGATGATGGCCGAGAAGGGCTTCACCAGTGTCGGCCTCAACGAAATCCTGCAAACCGCCGGCGTGCCCAAGGGCTCGTTCTATCACTACTTCAAGTCGAAGGAGCTGTACGGCCAGGCCTTGCTCGCGGATTACTTCGTCGGCTACCTCGCCGACATGGAGCGACGCCTGACGCTGCCGGGGCTGACGGCTTATGAGCGGCTGATGGATTACTGGCAGGGCTGGCAGGATCGCTGCACGCTGGAAGGGCATGGCGATGAATGTCTGGTGGTCAAACTCAGCGCCGAAGTTGCCGACTTGTCCGAGTCGATGCGCCTCACCTTGCGTGACGGCGCCGAGCAAGTGGTGGCGCGCATCGCCGAATGCATCGAACAAGGTCAGGCGGAAAAAAGCCTGCCGGCGGGTGATGCCCGGCATCTGGCGGAGACCCTCTACCAGCTGTGGCTGGGCGCGAGTCTGCTGAACAAATTGCAGCGCACCGGGCAATCGCTGAATACCTCGATGGCTACTACGCAGCAACTGCTGCGCGTCTGATCATCGATTCAACGGTTCAACGGCGCCGACCTGCCGCTAAGCAACGGTGGCAGGTCGGTGTTGCTCACCCTGACGAGATCAAAACTCCGGCGTGTACTTCACGCTGAACATCACATTGCGCGGGTCGCCGAAGTTGTTGTTGCCGTTGAGCTGGTTGTACGCGGAGGTGTAGTAGCGCTTGTCGAACAGGTTGTTGGCGTTGACCGCCAGACCGATTTCCTTGCTCAACTGGTAGCCGAGGCGCGCGCTCCATACGGTGGAGCCCGCCACATCGTAGGTGTGTTCATAACCCAGCGTATGGCTTTGCGCGGTGAAACCGAGGCCGGTGCTGACGCGTTCCCAATCGCCGCTGAACTGGTAATCGCCCCACACCCGCAGCATGTGCTTCGGTGTCCAGGTGCTGAAGACTTTGCCTTCGTTGTCCGGGTCATCCAGGTACTTGGTGGTGTTGTAGGTGTAGCCGGCGAACAGTTGCAGGTTGTTCAGGACTTCACCGCTGATCTCGGCTTCGATCCCCTGGCTGCGGACTTTGCCGGCAGCGTTGGAGCAATACCAACCGTCGCAGACCATGCCCGACGCGAGGTCGTTGATGGCGCGGTTCTCCTGGTCATAGCGGAATACGGCCAGCGAGGTGTTGACCCGGCCGTCCAGCAATTCGCCCTTCAAACCGACTTCGTAGTTGCTGCCCACCACCGGTTTCAGTGTTGAGCCACCGGCATCGCGGTTGGTCTGTGGCTCGAAGACGTCGGTGTAGCTGGCGTACACCGCCCACTCGCGGCTCAAGTCGTAGACGATGCCGGCGTACGGCGTGACCACGCCGGTTTCCGTCACAGTGCTTTCCGGTTGTGGGATCGCCGCATTGAAGGCTCTTTGCGTCGCGTACTTGTAGCTGTAGTCGTACCAACTGACGCGCGAGCCGAGTACGAGGGTCAGTGGATCGATCGGCTTGATCCGCCAGCTGCCATACAAACCTTTCTGCCGAATATCATATTTGCTCGGCGTGGCTTGGCCGCCCGGCGTGTTGAGAATGCCTTCGTAGCTGATCTCAGGGCGGTCGTGATCGATGTCAAAAATCGTGTCAGTGGTGTTGTTGTTGAAGGTTCGGGCGATTTTGTCGTCGCTGGTGTATTTCGAGTAGTTGCCGCCGAGCATTACTTCGTGGGCCATGGACAGCGCTTCGAACTTGCCGGTGACGTTCATGTCCAGACCGAGCTTGGTCGCATCGAAATCGGTGACGAAGTCGGCGTACTGAATGCCACTGCCATCGGGGTTGATGCCGTCGCCGCTGGTTTGCAGACGCTGGCTTTTGCCCTTGTTGGTTTCGTCCATGCGCACCGCACCGACCTTGAACGCCCAGTCGTCATTGAAGCGGTGCTCCAGATCGGCGTACAGCGTGGTGACGTCGATGTCCAGATGGTTCCAGCGCGCGCCGCCGTAGGTCGAGCGCGGCACGTTCAGCGGCTTGCCGTCGGCGTAGCGGGGCAGGCCACGGATCATCGGGCGCGACTCGCCATCGGAGTTGCTGATGGCCAGACCGAGGGTGGTGTCGTCGCGCAGATCAAAGTCCAGCGCGCCGTACAGCGAGTGGGTTTTGCTCCATTCGTAATCGACGAACGATTGGCTCTGGTCTTCGTCGGCAACGAAGCGACCGCGCACGCTGCCCGTCGAATTCAACGGGCCGCCGGCGTCCAGTTGCAGGCCGTAGTGATCCCACGAACCGGCCTTGCCGGTGATGGTCACGGTGGGCGCGTTTTGGCCGCGCTTGCGCACCAGATTGATCGCGCCGCCGGGGCTGCCGGTGCCTTGCAGCAGGCCGGAGGCGCCGCGCAAGATTTCCACGCGATCGAAGAAAATCAGATCCTGGGTCGCCCAGTTGCCCAAGGCGTAAGTGTTGCGCGAGATCGGTACACCGTCGTACTGCCAGTCATCGATCTGGAAGCCGCGCGAGGAAATGATCATGCCTTTGCCCACGCCCTGAAGGCCGACCAGACCGGTGGTTTTGTTCACCGCGTCTTTGAGATCAACCAGATCCTGATCGTCCAGCTGCTTGCGCGTCATCACGGTGATCGACTGCGGAATTTCCTTGAGCGTGTGCGTGCCTTTGCCGATGGTCACGGCACGCGCGGCGTAGGAGTTCGAGCCTTCGGTGGTAGCGTCGAGGCTGCGTTCAACGATGTTGGTGGCGTCCAGTTGCAGGGAGGCGCTGCTGTCGCTGGCGGGTTCGACGCTGAAGTTGCCTTGCCCCGTCACGCGCAGCTGCAAACCGCTGCCCGACAAGGCTTTTTGCATCGCCTGCGCGGCCGGCATCTGCCCGACCACCGCCGGAGCACGTTTGCCCTGAACCAGCGCAGGCTCCAGCGAAATGATCTGCCCGCTCTGACCGGCGATGGCATTGAGCGTGCTGGCCAAAGGGCCGGCCGGCAGGTTGAACGTCAGGTCTTGCGCCAGCGCTGAGGTCGACAGCGTTGCCAAGGCAACGCCAGCGTAAAGGTTACGGGGCCACGTGTTGAACACAACAATCTCCTGTTTTTGTGCAAGTGTCAGGAGATAGGTGCGATGAGAAATGAAAACCGGACACAAACAAGAACGATTTTCATAAAATATTTTTTCCGGCTCATTTTTTACTGATCAAGGTCAGCCAGGGGCTGTAGCGATCGACTCGAATGGGCAGCGTTTCGGCCAGGGCATTAAAGGTCCGCTCGGGATCGTCCAGCGGGAACACACCTTGTACGCGCAAGCTTCGAACGTCGGGAGCGACACGGACAAATCCTCGACAGTAGGGGCGCAGGGCCTCGACCACTTGCGCCAGGGATTCATCCAGCACATTCAATCGGCCGTTCAACCAATCGGCACGCCGACGCTCATCACCGCTGGCCAACGTGATAGTGCGCGAAGAAAGCACCGCCGCCTGACCTTCCCTGACGATTTGTGTAGTGCCGTCGAACAGCCGCGCTTCGACCGAATGCTGCAACACCACGAGGCGACTGGCGTCCTGCTCCTGAGCGACCAGAAAACGGGTGCCCAGAGCACGCATGTCACCTTCGGCGGTGCGCACGATCAGTGGGCGGCGCGAGTCGGGTGCGACGTCGATCAGCAGTTCGCCGTGGCGCAGAATGACCATGCGCTGCTGACCATCGAAGCGCAAATCCACCGCGCTGTCAGCGTTCAGGCTCAGACGGCTGCCATCGCTCAGATTGAAATTCTGCCGCTGGCCGCGCCCGGTGTGCAGATCGGCCAGCAACGATTCGCCGAACTGACTTTTGCTGCCCAGCCATAAACTGCCGCCGAGCAAGCCCAGGCCAGCGATCACGCGCAGGGCATCGCGGCGCGAAGCCTGCGGCTGCAATAACACCTGGCGGGCTTCGCTGGCCTGGCCGGGCAAGCGCCGGTCCAGCGTGCGAACGGTGTTGAACGAAGCGCCGAGCCGCTCCTGCAGTTTGTCCCACGCCTGGCTGTGCGCGCGATCGCTCGCCAGCCAGGCGTCGAAACGCGCCTGCGTGGCAGTGTCAGGTGTGGCAGCGCGAAGTTTGACCATCCAGTCGATGGCTTGCTCGCTGACCGGGTCCAGGCGCGCCTTGCTCATGAGGCCATTTCACATAGAAAGCACTGGCGCAAAGCCTGTTTCATGTAGCGGCTGACCGTCCGCTCCGACAGCCCGAGTTTTTGCGCAATCGCCACGTAGCTCAGCCCGTCCAGTTGGCTGTAAAGGAACGTGGCTTTGACGATCATTGGCAAACCATCGATCGCCCGGTCGATGGCCACCAGTGCTTCAATCAGTTGCAGTTGCTCTTCGGGGGAGGGCACCAGCACTTCCGGCAGCGTAGACAAACGCTCCAGGTAGGCGTGTTCCAGTTTGCGTCGGCGATGACGGTCAAAGATCAACCGCCGCGCAATCGTCGACAGGTAAGCGCGCGGCTGGTCGATGCTGTCCGGATCGACGCGTGCCACCAGCAACTGGCAAAACGTATCGGCGGCGGTGTCCTCGGCGTCCGCGTGATTGCGCACCTGCCGGTTGATGTGTTGCAGCAGCCAACGGTGATGGTCGCTGAAAAAGAATCCCAGCTTGCTGGACGGAGGAGAGTGCACTGGTGGTCTTTCCAGATGTTAGTGAGAATCTCTCTCAATACTACCTGTGCCAGCGGATACCGTGCAATGTCCCTGCGTTTTTGCCGAGAGAGGCGAAGTTGATTGTCCTGAATAGGTTGACGGTAAAACGCTTTTCAACCGATTTATCCCCCTTCGATGCGTCAGTAATCTGTACCCAACTTGAACGCAACAACAACTTCCAACATCGAAAAGGGACGCAGACCATGACCACTCCAACTTACAACCGCCTGAACAAAGACGACGCCATCGTGCTGCTGGTCGATCACCAGACCGGGCTGATTTCGCTGGTGCAGGACTTCTCGCCGAACGAGTTCAAGAACAACGTGCTGGCCCTGGCTGACCTGGCCAAGTTCTTCAACTTGCCGACCATCCTCACCACCAGTTTCGAACAAGGCCCGAATGGCCCACTGGTGCCGGAACTCAAAGAGATGTTCCCGGATGCGCCGTACATAGCCCGTCCAGGCCAGATCAACGCCTGGGATAACGAAGACTTCGTCAAAGCGATCAAGGCGACTGGTCGCAAGCAGATCATCATTGCCGGTGTGGTAACCGATGTCTGTGTCGCGTTCCCGACGCTGTCGGCGCTGGCGGAAGGTTTTGATGTGTTTGTGGTCACCGATGCTTCCGGGACTTTCAACACCACCGTGCAGCAAGCCGCATGGAGCCGCATGACCCAGGCCGGTGCGCAGATGATGAACTGGTTCTCGGTGGCCTGTGAGCTGCACCGCGACTGGCGCAACGACATCGAAGGCTTGGGCAACCTGCTGTCGCAGCGCATCCCTAACTATCGCAACCTGATGAACAGCTACTCGGCGCTGACGGCGCAGCAAAAATAAGCCGACACAGCTACGCGAAAAGCCTGCCCTGAAAAGCAGGCTTTTTGGCATGCGTTGGCGATTATATGGTCAACCACAGTCACCGCTTAGCCAGCGAGCAGCTCGCTGATCCACTGTGCTTGGCGAGCGACGTCTTGCACAGTGCCTTCCGGGAGGGCTTTCTGCGCCCGGGCAAGTTGGCTCAAGGTGTTTTGCTTGTGGCGCAGTTTGCGTTGCCACTTACTTAAAAACTCAGGGCTGCGCGCCTGCATCTGTAGCGGGCCGAAGTACAACTCCTGGTCGGTATAGCTCACCGGTTCGTCACGTTCGGCGACGATGATTTCGTAGTCGAAGCGGTTCTCCCGCAGGATTTCCTCGCAGAGGATGCGGTAGCCGTTGTCCATCAACCATTGGCGCAGCGGTTGCTCGCCGCCATTGGGTTGCAGGATCAGGCGTTCGCTGCCGCTCAAGTGGGTTTTGCCGCTGGCGAGGATGTCGCGAATGGTCTCGCCGCCCATGCCGCAGACGGTGATCACGGTAATGCCATCGTCAGGTTTGATCGCCGCCAGACCATTGGCCAGGCGAACCGTGATGCGATCGTGCAAGTCGTTGTCGCGAACGGTGCGCTCGGCCGAACGGAACGGCGTCAACGCGACTTCGCCAGCCACCGCCGCTGCAATCACGCCACGCCGCATCAGCGCCGCCGGCAGATAGCCGTGATCGGAGCCGATATCGGCCAGTCGTGCGCCGGCCGGCACATGCGCGGCGACGCGCTCCAGGCGCATGGACAATGTCTGTTGGTTCAACGGCAACCCCTGTTCGCCCCACACCGGCGGCATTTTTCGCGGAAAAGGGCTGCGACTTTGTCGAGCATCGCCGGGCGTGTCAAATCCCGGCGACAAAATCGACCAGGCCCATCGGCATCACTGCGCTGCCGATGGGCTTACGGCACTAGCCGGCGAGCGTGGCGTTATCGATCACGAAGCGATATTTCACGTCACCTTTGAGCATGCGCTCGTAGGCATCGTTGATCTGCTCGGCGCGGATCAGCTCGATGTCGGAGACGATGCCGTGCTCGGCACAGAAGTCGAGCATCTCCTGAGTCTCGGCAATGCCGCCGATCATCGAGCCGGCAATCGTGCGGCGTTTCATGATCAGGTTGAACACGTTCGGCGATGGGTGCGAAGTGGCCGGAGCGCCCACCAGCGTCAGCGCGCCATCACGCTTGAGCAGCACGAGGAACGCATCGAGATCGTGTGGGGCTGCGACGGTGTTGAGGATCAAGTCGAAGCTCTTCGCGTGCGCGGCCATTTCCTCGGCATTGCGCGACACCACCACCTCATCGGCGCCCAACGCTTTTGCCGCCTCACGCTTGGATTCGGAGGTGGTAAAGGCAACGACATGCGCGCCCAGGGCATGCGCCAGTTTGATGCCCATGTGGCCCAGACCGCCGATGCCGACTACACCGACTTTCTTGCCCGGCCCGGCGTTCCAGTGGCGCAACGGCGAATAGGTGGTGATGCCCGCGCACAGCAGCGGTGCGACTGCCGCCAATTGTGCTTGCGGGTGGCGGATGCGCAGCACGTAGCGTTCGTGTACGACGATGTTTTGCGCGTAGCCGCCCAGCGTCCAGCCCGGTGCATCCGCGGTCGGGAAGTTGTAAGTGCCGATCATGCCGTCGCAGTAGTTTTCCAGACCGCTTTCGCAGTCATCACAGTGTTTGCAACTGTCGACGATGCAGCCGACGCCGACCAGATCGCCGACCTTGTAATCCGCAACATGCGCACCCACCGCCGAGACGCGACCGACGATCTCGTGCCCCGGCACGCAAGGGAATTGCGTGCCGGCCCACTCGGCGCGCACCTGATGCAGGTCGGAATGGCAAATGCCGCAGAAGGCGATATCGATCTGCACGTCATGGGCTGCCGGGGCGCGACGCTCGATCTGCATGGGCTCAAGGGGGTTGTCGCCAGCGTGGGCGCCGTAGGCTTGTACAAGCATGGGAACATCCTCAGTCGATTTGTCGTGGGGACATTCTTGGGGTTTTGCCCCGCCGTGCAGTAGTGCATTCCTGTGCGATCCTTGCCTGATCCTGCGAGCCCTTGTGACGTTGCGCCGACAGACGCTCGCGCTGTTTGCAGGTAATCTGCCGGTTCTGACTAAAACAAAATCAAAGCAGGAGTCATTGATGCAAGCGATCCGTCTCGGTCTGGTGGGTTACGGCAAAATCGCCCAGGATCAACACGTCCCGGCGATCCACGCCAACCCCGGTTTTCAGCTGGTGTCCGTTGCCACGCAAGGCAAGCCCTGCGCCGGGGTAGAGAATTTTCAGTCCCTGAGTGAGTTGCTCGAAAACGGCCCGCCGGTTGATGCGATCGCGTTCTGCACGCCGCCGCAGGGCCGCTTTGCTTTAGTGCAGCAAGCACTGGCCGCGGGCAAACATGTGCTGGTGGAAAAGCCGCCATGCGCGACGCTGGGAGAGGCCATGGCATTGGTTGATCAAGCCTCGGAGCAGGGCGTCAGCGCGCTGTTCGCCTGGCATTCACGCTACGCGCCGGGCATTGCCATCGCCCGAGACTGGCTCGCCACGCGCACTTTGCAAAGCGTGCAGATCGACTGGAAAGAAGACGTGCGCAAATGGCACCCCGGCCAGACCTGGATCTGGCAACCCGGCGGCCTCGGCGTATTCGATCCGGGCATCAACGCGCTGTCGATCGTCACCCACCTGCTGGCGCTGCCACTGTTTGTCGAATCCGCCGAACTGCGCGTGCCGAACAACTGCCAATCACCGATCGCCGCCTCGATCAAAATGTCCGACGCGCAGCACCTTGATGTGCGGGCGGAATTTGATTTTGATCACGGGCATGATGAGCTTTGGAGTATCGAGGTTCGCTGCAAGGAAGGCGTGTTACGACTGGATAATGGCGGGGCGCTGTTGAGTATTGATGGTGTGCGTCAGGCCGTATCGGAAGAGGGTGAGTACGCGGCGGTGTATCGGCATTTTCAGCAGTTGATTGGCGAGAAGGGCTGTGATCTGGATTTGCAGCCGTTGCGGTTGGTGGCGGATAGTTTTTTTGTTGGGAGCCGGGTCTCGGTCGAGGCGTTTTATGACTGATCAAGGACCATCCCAGCCATAGACCTTTCAATTGTCAGCGGAATTGTGTCGCAACATAACCAGCAACACCGAGCTTCACATTCCTTCGAGGCTAATCGACAATGCACGCTCTGCTCCGGGGTAGTTCAGCGGTAGAACACTCGGCTCTTAACCGGGTGGGCGCTGGTTCGAATCCAGCCCCCGGACCCATTACATCGTAGGGTCACAAGGAAGTATGTCAAGGCGCGTCAGTGAGTACGGCGAAAGCCGTGGAGTGAACGCCGGTTATGCGGTTTATCAACTGTCTAACGCGTTGATCGCTTCGCAAAACGATGCTGCTCCGCAGACACTCAATCGGGTCGAGCGCTGGCAACGGGTTGTCGAACAGCTGATGAACGGCAACGCCCAATATGGGGCTCGCTTGCCATTTGCCGATTTACCGGAATGGGCCACGCTGGAAGTGGCTACGGGCGGTTTCGCCACTGGCCAACTCCTGGCCGGTGGGGATCTGACGACCCACGAGCATGAGTTGGCAGCGTCAATCCCCGGTATTCGCACAGGTCATGAACGATTTGATCTTAATGTCTGGCATCTTTCCGATGCGGGCGTTACAGCGCTACAAGAGCGTTTGGGGAAAGGCAACTATCAGATTGATGTCCCGGAGGAGGCTGCACTGCTGACGGTGGCATGGCTTCTGCTCCATCAGCGTATTGACGAAGCACGAACGCTGATTGAGCAGATCGCGCCTTTCTTTGATCGTCTGCGTTTCTTCCCGACTGCCATTGACGAGCCGCCGATTTCGACGGCCGAGGTGCATGTTTTTGATACCGCAACTGTCAGACAGCGGCTGACCCTGCAATTGGCTCAACCGCGTCTGGCCGTTCAAAAGCATGTTGTTGAAAATCGGCTGCCTCTTTACGACGCTGCGGTCTCGCTGTTTCTTTTGACGTATCAGGATGGCTGGCCTTGCAGGCACTACCCTGATGAATGGTTCGAGCGCGCGACCGCACTCGGCACGCAAGTCGTTGAAACGTGTGGCGCTGAAACTTACAAACTTGGTCCTTTCAAGACCCGGGCAGCGGAATTGTTTGCGTTACTCGCACAGTGTTCACGTGATCAAGCATCACTGACTGGCCGACACGTCGGTCGCATCCGGCGAATTGTCGATGACTTTGTCGCCAAACATGGCCATCCCGAATCCGACGCACACTCCATTAAGCGAGCAGAGCAGCGCAATCACGTGGCAGCCCCCGCGCATCATTTGATCGCCCAAGCTGTCTCGGCGCGTCTGGAAAACTATTCAGGTGCGGACGGTGTAAGTGACTTTTCGCCGCTGCTGAAATCCATCACCGACGAGGAGGCGAAGCGTTACGCGCTGACCGTCGGGACGATTATTCCGCCTGCAGTTCGTCGACGCCTTGAGCGTTGCCGCAAGGGCACTATCGCCGAACTGATTGACCATGGCTTGATTTCATCCGCAGACACCGTGGCGCAGGTTCTTCCAGCAATGACAGCTGAAATTTGTAGCGCTGCATATCGAGACGGGACGCTGCAATTGTTGGTTGGTACGACTTATTGTGCCTTCCGCCGTCGTCGATCGTTGTTACTGTTCAACCTGCAAAGTCAGGTCAAAATTGTAGAGCTACCTTGGGTCGCAGCTTTAGAGAGTGAGCGTGAGGCCGACGTTATCTCAACTGCAGGCGCCAGACAGGCGTTAATCGAAGCCTCTGCATTGACCCTCTCTGCGTTTCCGCAGGCGATTCTTCCTAACAAACTGTTGCAGGAGTTTGTTTCACTGGCTGAATCGGCGAAGCTGGATCTTCCCTTCGTCGAAGAGGTGGCCGCTGACATTTTCATGGGCGCGTTCTCCAATAAGTTTGCGAGAGCGGCCAGGCATTCGGCCAGATTGATGGCCGGAACGCTCTACGCCCGCTATTACGACATTGATACGGATAGGCTGGCGGGCCTTCCCGATCAGCGCCGATCACGACGCAAAAGTAAACCCCGTGATGCATTGGCGACGCTGTGCGCGCAACGTGCAAACGTCACCTTGGGCGGGTGGCAGTCAGCGGTTAACGGCAAGATCCTCGAACAGCAACAGATTCTGACAACGCACAATCTCGCGCTTTTGTTTGGCGAATTGGATCTCAAAACGCTGCTGCATCACCGTTTGAATGCGTTGGCCCTGGCGTGCTTCGACTGGATTTGCAGACGCCAGCAGATGCCAATCAAGTTTTACCATGCCCAACTGGTGATGTTGAAAAACACCGCATATGCCTGGCGGCAAATGATGTTTTACCTGTCGATGCTGGATGGCGAGATGATGCGTTCTGCGCTCGACAGCGTAGAGTCGCATTTTGCGGTGCAATCCAGTGAGTTCCGGGAAAGATTTCTGCCTGCCATGGTTGGGCTGCGTGTCGCCGCGGCCGGGCATCGGTTGACCTTGAGTCGCCAAGAAGATGAAGGTGCGAGGGTTTTTCTGGGATGGACCACTGAGCGACACTGGTTGATACCCTCGTAACGGCTGAGCCTCGAACCGCCGCAGATCTGCCAGGACGCTGCCACAAGCCCGTAGTGAAAAGCAGGCTTGTGGAGCATGACGTCCCTTCAGAAACGATCCAGTCGATAGAGTTTGCCATCTGGCCACGTGCAGACATCCCGCGCCCCCGCCATCCCGACAACCATCTCCGCCGTCACCGCCGCCTGCGTCAGCCCCAGATGCTGATGACCAAACGCAAGCAACACCTTGCCCCCACACACCCGATCAATCACCGGCAGCGAATCCGGCAACGACGGGCGAAAACCCATCCACGGCGTTGCACTTTCAGCGCTCAGATCCTTGCGAAACAATCCCTGGCTCAACCGATGCAACTGCCACGCGCGCTCCATGCTCGGTGGCTTTTCCAGCCCGGCAAATTCAACCGTACCCGCCAGCCGCAATCCCTCAGTCATCGGCGTCATGATGAACTTGCGTTCCAGTGAGGTGACGGGGAAGGGCAGGCGGTCGTGTTCCTGCGGCAGCATCAGGTGATAACCGCGTTCGGTGTCCAGCGGGACTTTCTTGCCGGTGAGTGCTGCGGTGAGTTTTGCCGAGTGTGCGCCGCAGGCAATCAGCACTCGGCGGGCGGCCAGAACGCCGTTGCCGGTGATCAGTGAAACGCCGTTTTCTTCAACAGAGCCCCCTTGCACTTGTTGCTGCAGAAAACTCACGCCGCTCGCTTTTGCCGCTTCAACCAATTCGCACACCACCCGGTACGGGTCAATGAAATGGCCGGTGCGCGGAAAGAACAAACCGCCCTGAATCTGCTCGCTGAGTTGCGGCGCAGTGTCCTGAATGGCTTTGGCCGGCCAGAATTCGACGGGCACTTCCTGTTGGCGCAATCGCGCTTGCAAGGCATCGAGGGCCTGACGCGATTCAGGGCGTTCGAACACCAGCAACGAGCCGTCGACCTTGAGCAGGTCAGGCCGCGCGATGTCCGCGAGCAAGCGTTGCCAGGCGTCCAGGCTGCTTTCATTGAGCGCGCGTAATCCGGCCACGGTGTTCTGAAACGGCTCCGCCCGCAGATTCAGCAGCAGCCGCGTGAACCAAAGCAAGGCACGGGGCAGGTATTTCCAGTCGAGACGCAACGGGCCCATCGGGTCGAGGAGCATGGCCGGCAGGTGTTTGAGGATCGACGCATCGGCAATCGGAAACACCTGCTCAGTCGCCAAGTGCCCGGCGTTGCCGAACGAGGCGCCGTGGCCCGGTCGCTGTTGATCGATGACCACCACGCGCAAACCCTGGCGCGCCAGGCGCAAAGCGCAAGCGACGCCGATGATGCCGGCGCCGACCACAGCGATGTCGTGGGAGACGTTATTCGCCATGGTTCAGGGCTTCCCTGTGCCCATCGAGCAGGCGACTCAAGTGCAATGGATTGGCCTGTTTCAGTGCGGTCGGCAGCAAGCTGTCGGGGAAATTCTGGTAACAGACCGGGCGCAGAAAACGCAGGATCGCTGCCGTACCCACGGATGTCGTTCGCGAGTCGGAAGTCGCCGGGAAGGGCCCGCCGTGCACCATGGCATCGCAGACTTCAACACCGGTCGGCCAACCATTCACCAGTAAACGCCCGGCCTTGCGCTCCAGAGTCGGCAGCAGCGCGCGGGCTTGCTCCTCGTCTTCATCATCCAGATGCAGCGTGGCGGTCAGTTGACCTTCCAGGTGCTCGGTGACCTGACGCATTTCTTCCACGCTGGCGCATTGCACGATCAGCGACGCAGCGCCGAACGCTTCGCTTTGCAGGTTGTGATCCGCGAGGAAATCTACCGCGTCGCTGACAAACACATGCGCCTGACCTTGATTCGGGGCGCTGTCAGCCTGGCCGATGGCCGCAACCGTCGCCCGAGGGTTTTCGTCCAGTGCATTCACCGCCGATTCATAGGCCTTGAAGATGCCTGGCGTGAGCATCGTCTGCGCCGGGCTGCGTTCAATCCGTTGCGCTGTGGCGGCGATAAAACTGTCCAGCGCCGCACTCTTCAGCGCTATGACCAATCCCGGGTTGGTACAAAACTGCCCGGCACCCAGCGTCAGTGAAGCGACAAAGCCTTCAGCCAACGCTTGCGTGCGGTTTTGCAAAGCCGCCGGAAACAGCAACACCGGGTTGATCGAACTCATTTCCGCGTACACCGGAATCGGCTCGGGCCGCGACTGCGCCGCTTGCATCAGCGCCAGACCACCGCTGCGCGAGCCAGTAAAACCGACGGCTTTGATGTGTGGGTCGCTGACCAGCGCGATACCGACTTCGCGCCCGGAACCGTACAACAGCGAAAACACACCTTCCGGCAAACCACAGGTTTTAACTGCTTGTGCCACCGCGCGGCCAACCAGTTCGCTGGTGCCGGGATGCGCACTGTGCGCCTTGACGATCACCGGGCAACCGGCCGCCAGCGCCGACGCGGTGTCACCGCCCGCGACCGAAAACGCTAACGGAAAATTACTCGCGCCGAACACCGCCACCGGCCCCAGCGCAATCTGCCGTTGACGCAGATCCGAACGTGGCATCGGTTGGCGATCCGGCTGCGCGTTGTCGACGCGCACATCCAGCCATTCGCCCGCGCGCACGGTGCGTGCGAACATTGTTAATTGTTGGCAAGTGCGCCCGCGTTCACCCAACAGGCGAGGGCGTGGCAGTCCGGTTTCCGCCATCGCGCGATCAATCAGTTCATCGCCGAGGGCTTCGATTTCTTCGGCGATGCTTTCCAGAAATTCAGCGCGGACATTCAGGGGTGTCTCGCGATAAGCGTCGAACGCCGCCCAGGCCAATGCGCAAGCCTGCTCGACGTGTTCAGCCGAACCGCCGGCATAGGCCGGTTCCAGCGCGGTATCCGTGGCCGGGTTGATGCCTCGAATGGCTTCGCGGTTGCCCGCAACCGTGTGCTGGCCGATCAGCATGTGGCCCGTCAGAGTCATGGTGTTTTCCTGATGAAAGTAGTGATGCCTGCCGTGAGTCAAAAACTGCACGGCAAGCGAAAGAAAAGATCAGGCGAAGTTCTGTTCTGCCGACCAGTTCTCGTACCAGTGACGGAACAGCGAGTACTGCTTCTCGGCATAACGTCGCTGCGAGTCGCTCAACGCATCGGTTTCGTTGAAGTGCAGGGTGTATTCCTTGTCGCCGTTGAGCACCATCAAGTGCTTGTAATACAGCACCAGGTCGCAGCCTTCATCGAACGACGACAGCACTGCCAGCGCCGATTCCAGCTCCCGCGCCTGACGCCGCGCCTTGGCATCTCCTTGAGCGGCCTTCTTGCTCAGCGCCACCAATTGCAGCACTTCGCGGGGCAGGGCGTTGCCGATGCCGGTGATTGCGCCGGTGGCGTTGCAGTTGACGAAACCGTGTACCACTTGCGTGTCGACGCCGACCATCAGGGTCACGTTTTCATCTTTGGAGGTGATGTTTTCGGCGGCGTAACGCAGGTCGGCGCCACCGCCAAATTCCTTGAAGCCGATCAGGTTCGGGTGCTCGCGGCGCAGTTCGAAGAACAGGTCGGCGCGGGTGGCGAAACCGTAGTAAGGGCTGTTGTAGATCACCGCCGGCAGGTTCGGCGCCGCTTGCAGAATGGCTGCGAAGTGGGCCTTTTGCGCAGTGGCCGAAGCGCCACGGGACAGTACGCGCGGAATCACCATCAAACCTTGCGCGCCGACTTTTTCCGCATGCGCCGCGTGGGCGACTGCTTCACGGGAATTCACCGCGCCGGTGCCGACAATCGTTGGAATGCCCGCTGCCACTAGACGCGCCACGCCTTCCTGCCGCTCGGCCTCGGTGAGCAGCGGCCAGTCGCCCATCGAGCCGCAATACACCACCGCGCTCATGCCGATGTCGATCAGCTCGCGACCCTTGGCCACCAGCGCGTCGAAGTCCGGTTTGCGCTGGGCGGTGCACGGGGTCATCAGGGCCGGCATGCAACCGGTGAAGATGTTGTCGCTCATTGTTTTAACTCCTTGGCACATCATTCAAATTGAGGTGAAAAGTCTGCGCGGTGGCTCAGATGCCCCACGCGAACGGGTCTGCTTCGTCGATCAGCAAGGTGCTGTCGGCGGTCATGTAGGCTCGGCCAGTGATGAACGGGCGAATGCGTTCGCCCTCCCATTCGAAGCGGCCTTCGAACTGGCTGCCGGTGATGCTCGCCTGCACCCAGGTCACACCGGGTTGCAGCTTGTCGTCGGCAGCGAGGCAGGCGAGTTTGGCGCTGGTGCCGGTGCCGCACGGGGAGCGGTCGTAGGCTTTGCCGGGGCACATGACGAAGTTGCGGCTGTCGGCGTTGGTGTCATCGGCGAACAGTTCGATGTGGTCGATCACCGCGCCGTCTTCGCCATGAATGCCTTGGTCTTCGAGGGCCTTGAGCATTGCCCAGGTGTAAGTCGTGAGGTGTTCGACGTTGTCCATCGTCAGCGTCTGGCCGTGTTCGGAAACGAGAAAGAACCAGTTGCCGCCATAGGCGATGTCGCCGAAGACGCGGCCGAATCCCGGTACGTCCACCGGCACTTGTTTGCGATGCCGATAAGCGGGGACGTTGCCCAGCGTGACCGAGCCGTCGTCATGCAACGTGGCGCTGACCGGGCCGACGGGCGTGTCGATCTTGTGCACGCCGGGTTGGATTTTTCCCAGGTATTGCAATGAATTGATCAGGCCGATGGTGCCGTGGCCGCACATACCGAGGTAACCGGCGTTGTTGAAGAAAATCACCCCGCACGTGGCGTCCGGCGACACCGGTTGGCAATACAACGCGCCGACCAGCACATCGTTGCCGCGCGGTTCCAGCAGGCAGGCGCGGCGCCAGGCGTCATGCTGATTGCGCAGGGCATCGCGCTTTTCCACCATCGTGTTGCCGGGCAAATCGGGGAACCCTGCCATCACCAGACGCGTAGGTTCACCGCCGGTATGGGAATCAATGACGTGTAGTTTTTTCATGAAGAGATCCCGTTGGGTGATTTCAGTAGGCGCCGGCAGGTCGCGCGGTCACGGTCGAAGCAGGGGCGGCGACTTCGCTTTCTTCGTCGTCCTCTTCAAGGCGCAGCAGGTGCGCCGGTACGCCTGTTGCGGCGCCCCAGTAATAAATACCGGTGGCGCAAACGGCGACGACAATGGTGTCGAACGGATGAGCGAGGATGCCGAGGCCACCAAAGGTGCCGAGTTTCGACAGCACGATGGTCACCGCGTAGAAGGCGATCAACCACGCCGAGGAGCGCACCTGGCTGGCCAGATTGAGGTGAGCGGTCGGCACGAAACGGCCGCACAGCAGGTACACAACGAACATCAGAATTTGCAGGCCGAGTAGCCACGACACGGTGTTCCAGCCCGACCAGTAGACGATCAGCGCGGCGATGATGAATGACACCGGCCCGAGCACGCCCATGCACTTGACCCGGAACGGACGCGGCATGTTCGGCGCATTGCGGCGCAGTGCAGCCACCGACACCGGCGCCACGGCGTAGCTCAGCACCAGCGCGGCGGAGACCACGTTGATCAGCGCTTCCCACGACGGAAACGGCAGCGTCCAGAACACCGACAGGGCGAAGGTCAGCCACAGTGCCGGACGCGGGATGCCGGACTTTTCGTCGATGTGGGTGAAGACTTTGAAGAAGGTGCCGGTCTGCGCCCAGCCGTAAATCACGCGCGGCGTGGCGTTCATGTAGATGTTGCCGCAACCGCTTGGCGAGATCACCGCGTCAGCGACCACCAGATAGGCCAGCCAACCGACGCCCAGTGCCAGGGCGATGTCGCGGTACGGCAGGGAAAATTCCTTGCTGATCCCGGCCCAGCCATTGGCGAGCATTTCGGTGGGGATGCTGCCGAGAAAGGCCATTTGCAGCAGCACATAAATCAACGTCGACAGCAGCACCGAGAGGATCAGCGCGATAGGAATGGTGCGCTGCGGATTCTTCACTTCACTGGCCACCGAGATGATCGGTGTCAGCCCCAGATAAGCGAAAATCACGCCACCCGCCGACACTGCCATTTCGATACCGGACAAGCCGAACGGGGCGAAACCTTGCACGTGGAAGTTGGCCGGTTTGAAGAAGGTGAAGAGCACGCCGATCACCAGCAGCGGCACGATGAACTTGAACACGCTGACCAGATTGTTGGCCTTGGCGAAAGTTTTCACACTGCGGTAGTTGAGCAGGAAAAACACGCAGAGCAGACCGAACTGCAGCGTCCAGCCGAGGATCGTCGGGTTGCCGCTGCCCGCCTGGGTCAGCTCGGGAAACCATGCCGCCGCGTATTGGCGCGAGGCAACCACTTCGATCGCCACCAGACTGGAAAACGCGATCAGCGTGATGAAGCCCATCAGGTAGCCGAGCAGCGGCCCGTGGGAGTAAACCGGATAACGCACGACGCCGCCGGCACGCGGTAGCGCGGCGCCCAGTTCGCAGTAGACGATGCCCAGCAACAACACGGCAAAACCGCCCAGCAGCCAGGAAAAGATCCCCGCCGGCCCGGCAATCGCGGACACGTGACTGGCCGCGAACAACCAGCCGGAACCGAAGATCGCTCCGAGTCCGATAAATGTGAGGTCGATCAGTGAAAGCTGTTTTTTGAACTTGCCTTGGCCTGACATGGCATCGCCTTCTTGTGAGTTATTGGATAGGCAGTGGGGTGTCACTGGGGCCAGACTTTGAACCGAACAGGCTTGCGGCGATTGATGTTTTATCGCCGGTTCGATGACGAAATCAGCACAATTACGCCGATCAAACGCGGCCCTCGACACGGTCGGAACGATCCTGCAATCTGCAGGCAAATGCCGCCCGGCTTAACCTTCGACAGGGGAGCAACCTTGATGCAGAGCGCGTTATCGATGCTGTCCCAAGGCGTTGACGGCAATCGCCCGCACACCCTTGAAGCATTACTGGCCGGCGCCGCGCAGCTGTTGCCGATGCTCGACGTGATTCCCAACGCGGTGATTTTCATCAAGGATGTGCAAGCGCGTTACGTGCTTGCCAACCGCACGTTGGTGCAGCGTTGCGGCCTGAAGGATCTGCGCCCGTTGCTCGGCAAAACCAGTGCGCAGGTGTTCCCGGCGCAACTGGGGCCTGGGTATACCGAGCAGGATCGCAAAGTGCTGGAGGAGGGGTGGGTACTGGAGGATCAGCTCGAACTGCATCTCTACGGCAGTCGCGAACCGGGTTGGTGCCTGACGCACAAACAACCGTTATATAACCGCGACGGTGAGATCATCGGTCTGGCGGGGATTTCGGTCGATCTGCAATCGGCCAGCGAAACCCATCCGGCGTTCGAGCGGCTGGCCGCCGTCGACGAGCATATCCGTGGCCATTTCAATCGCCGTGTGACCTTGGTTGAACTGACGCGGATTGCCGGCATTTCCGTGGCGCAACTGGAGCGGTACTGCAAACGCGTGTTCCACCTGACGCCCCGGCAGATGATCCAGAAAGTGCGCCTGGAACACGCTCATCGCTTGCTGCACAGCGACCTGCCGATCACTGACGTAGCCTTGCAATGCGGCTACACCGATCACAGCGCTTTCACCCGACAGTTCAAGGCCTCGACCGGCTTCACCCCGCGCCAGTACCGCCAGGCAACAGCCCACTGATGCCCATGCCCTCAAACACCGCACCCCTGTAGGAGCTGCCGCAGGCTGCGATCTTTTGATATTGTTTTTTACGGTCAAGATGAAAAGATCGCAGCCTTCGGCAGCGCCTACAGAGGGGATTTCAGGCGAGGACGGTGAGCCATGCCGACAGCAGCAGTAACAGCGCCAGTGCCGCATTCATCCGCTTGAACGCCTGCGGTGTGCCGAACAACCGTGCGCTGCCGATACCGAGCAATGCCCAGAACGTCATGCACGGCAACGAAACCAGTAGAAAGGCCAGCGACAACACCAGCAGCCACAGCGTTTTGTCACCGCCGCCGACAAACACGCTGACCACCGCCACCGCCATCATCCACACCTTGGGATTGACCAGTTGCAACAATGCCGCGCCCATCGCGCTGATGCTTTGATCTGGCGCATCCGTCGAATCCAGCGAAGGCGGCGCACTGCGAAAGATCTGCCACGCCAGCCAGCTCAACCAGAGCACCCCGCCCCAGGCCATGGCTTGCTGCACGCGCGGAAAGCGCAACAACGTTTCGCCGGCACCGAGCCCTACCACCAGCACAATCAGCGCCGCCGCCGCGCAGGCAGCAAAAATGATCGGCAGCGTGGCGAACAACCCCTGACGCGAGCTGTGGCTCAACACCAGAATATTGGTCGGCCCCGGCGTGATCGAAGCAACGAATGCAAACAGCAGGAAGGGCAGTAATGACGCCATGGGCAGGCTCCTTGGAAGTAAACACAGGAAGCCATGATCGCCAGTCGACGCGCGTCAGTCTGGAAGATTTGAGCAGCGCTTGCGGTAGTCGGCAGGGGTCAGTTGATAGGCGCGGCGGAACCAGCGGCCGAGATGACTTTGATCGGCAAAGCCGAGCACGCTGGCGACCTGTACCGGCGTGTCACCCCGCGCAAGCAACTGCCGCGCCTTGGCCAGACGCAGTTGGATCAGGTAGGCATGCGGCGCCAGCCCGAAGGCAGCCTTGAAGGCGCGGGTCAGACGAAAACGGTCGATAGCACAGACTCGGGCCAGGTCATCGAGACCGATGTCTTCGTAGACGTAAGCGTGCAGATAATCGCGCACGACTTGCGCCACCCGTGGCAGGCGCGGATCGATTTCCTGGCGTTTGCGCCAGTCCAGATGACGCGTCAGCGAGCCCAGCAGACCGTCGATGGCGGTCTGGCGAACGATGCGCAAGTCACCGTCATGCAAGGCATGGAAGGCTTGAACGATGGCGGCGCAAAGGCGCGAATCCTGGCTCAGCGTGTCGGCAAAGCCAGGCTGACTGTCGGCCGGTGCGTCTTCGAACAGCGCATGCATTTCACGCTCAAGCCAATGCGGATCGAGGTAGAGCATCGAATAGGTAAAGCCTTCCTCGGTCGGCGCCTGCCCATCGTGAATCTCCCCCGGCTCCAGCAAGAACACGTTACCCGGCGTACTGCGATGGCGCACGCGGCGGCAATTGAACTGCTGCACGCCTTGCTCGGTGACGCCGACAAGAAAACTGTCATGCCAGTGCGGGTCGTAGGCGTGCCCCTGAAAATGCGCGCGAATCGATTCAATCCCGGTATCGACATCCTGGGACAGATCAATCCAGCTGCGTTTATCCACGGCAGGCTCCTGAGCTCGGCTTCGACAAATACGGCCTCATAAAATACCGCGCAGCGACCACCGGCGTTTAGAACATTTGTGCAAATGGGCAACGGCAAACGGCTAGACTTTACACGTCAACACCCACATGCAGCAGGTGAAACGCGATGATCGGCCCACTGCAACACCGATGCGCGCCGTGGCTCACGCTCTGCCTGATTGCCCTCAGCCTCACGCTGACTGCCGGCTGCTCAAACCGCAAACACTATCCGCCCTCGGGCGTCGGCGACAGTTGCTACGCCAAGGCATTGCCGACGGTCGGCGAGGGCGGCCTCGCCTGGGGCTCCAGCCTGAACATGGCGCGGCAGAAATCGATGAACAACTGCATCCGCTACGCCGGCCGCTCCGGGGGCACGCCCAATACGTGTCAGGTGGTGTTGGCCAAGTGCAAATAGTCTATGACAGAGGATAGAGTGGATAAGCGGTCCCACAATCAGCATCTTCGCGGCGCGCAAGATTTATCAGAAAGCGGGATTCGAGTTGTTGGAGGAGGGGCCGATACACAGTTTGACAAAGCCCTTGCCAGGCATATCTGGGCAAAGGAGCTTTATGGCGAAGTTGTTCTGATCAGGAAGGATTCATTGAATCTGCAACTTGAAATCGATAAGGTTTTTTCAGGTCAGGCATTTGCCCGGCCGTTGTTCTATGCCGTACCCGAAGGACTGCGTTTTCAACTCTCGGAGTCGGGAGCAGTGATAGATCGGTTCCTGCTCGCCTTGCGCAAGTCGGCCATGATCTGCAGTGATGTCTTCTCAGGGGAATCCGAGTGTTCGGTTTGTTTGCGCATTCATTCCGGCAACAACCGATTTGCCCATCGCACGTTACTTCGGACACTTCAAACGCTGGGCGTCGCGATCCCTGCAGAACGTTCAGTCTGGAGTGAGCAGATTGATCCCGCGGACTGGTTCTGCGAAAGCGCACCGGAGCATTGGGTTCACATTGCCTTTAAGGCCCCGGTGAGTCTGCTTGAGACATTGCTCTGGTGTGCATTGGCCAAAGACTTCGGCGTGATCAGGCCCGCACTGCATTGCGCGGTCTATCTGTTCAACTTGAAAGCGCGGGTCATGGTCCTGCCCTATGACGACCGGGGAATGGACGTGGTCGGGCCCAACAAGGCTCTGCTTGGAGCACTTTATCGTCGGCACAATGCGTGGCTGCTCGATCACGACCGGCCGGCAATGGACGCGGTGTTCACCGCGCACCTGATGGAGCCTTGCCCTCGCTGTAGCAGCGTCGCTCATGTTCGACCCAAAGCCCTGCTGATAGGTGCGGCAAGCCCCAAAAAGCGCTTCAACGGAGAAGAGAAGGCGGGTTATCAACGCCTTGATCAGCTCGCTGTTGATGAATGCAAAGCCGAGTTGTTGAAAGAGGCTCCACTCCAGCAACTGGTTGACGGCTTCTACTGCGATCAGTGTGGGCACGGATTTGTCGCCAGTGCTTTGAGAGGCGGGTGATCGTGTACGAGCAAGGCTTGTCCGCGAAGAGGCCACACCTGACAGCACCCCCACACGCACTCGCGACAAGCGTCCCCTGCCGTTACACTGCGCCCCCGAATTTAGGCAAGGAAGCTTTGGATGCGCTCTCTTTTAACTGGCGTGCTCTTGTGCACGTCTCTGGCCGCGCCGGTTGTAGCCGAGGCACTGTCATTTGCCGTCAATGATCCCAGCGGTCAATACCAGGTGGAAGTGCTGTTCCCGCAGGAACCCGAAACGCCTTACCAACTGGTGCCGGCGCTGATTACGTTGCGCGACCACCATACCCTCGAAACGCTGCAGCAATTGCGCACTCCGGCCGGGAACCTGTCGACTCAGCGCGATGACAACAGCCTGATGTGGCTGCTTGGGCCCTATGGTTTGGTGAACTTCATCGACTTCAATAACGATGGACGACTTGACCTGGTCATTCGCAACGGCAGCTCCGAGGCAGGCGATCAGTCGCGATTCGATGTCTATTTGCAAGATGGACAGAAACCCCAATGGGTGCTCAATGAGGCATTGACGGATCTGGCAACGCAGAGCAGCAGCGGCTTGTTTACGGTCAACCCGACTGACGGAACCCTTCATTCGCAAACGAACAGTGGGTGCTGTCAGATAACGTCTACCCAATGGGCCCTGCGCGATGGCCAATTGATTCGCCTCCACGCCTACACTCAGGAAGAGGTCTCGCCGAGCACGTGGAATGACACCTCCAGCATGCCTCGCGGCTACATGCTGCGCACGACCGGCGAATTGAAGGATGGGCAGTGGCACGAACAGACCCGTCTGGAGGGCCCGGTCACTGAAGACCCACAAATGCTCCGCGGTCTGCTCAATGGCAAGATCCCGGTAGAGCTTTGGTATCAGGATCAGGGCGCCGTGCTGATCGGCGAAGTACGCTACACCAAGGGCGGTAATGGCCAGCCGATCAAGTTGCTGGGTTTTCGCGACAGTTTTGACGAAGTCGATAATACCGTCGTCTTGCTTGAAATCGCTGACGACGGGCGTAAGACCGGCATCTGGCGCATGACCCGGGCCACCAGCGAGCCTTATGTCTATAGCGGAACATGGATCAGCGGGACGAAGGGTGACGCTCGTGAATTGGCGATTTCGTTGCACGATGAAGAGCGGGCGCCGGAGATGGGCAAACTCTACGATGTCCCCCATGATCAACGCAGCGGTCATTACCAGGTGCGTAACGATTTTCTCGGGCGCGACGGCGATCTGGCGTTGAAGATCCTGCCTGATCGCGATGCCCAAGGCCGGGAACTGGCGGAAGTCACGGTGAAATTGCGAAACACGGCAACCTCGACAGAAATCGTCACCGAACACCACATCGTGCCGATGGCAGCCGATAACCTGATCATCGTGCAGACACCGCAGGCACCGGAAAAAAACGGCCCGTATCACATTCAACTGGTGAAAAACTTCGCGGTCATCGCTTACAACTACGCGACCGACTCGCAGGACATGCTCACAGGCGTCTACCGCAAACAACCCTGACCAAACCTGCTACTCGACGCCTGTCGCCCCCTGTAGGAGCTGCCGAAGGCTGCGATCTTTTGATCTTGATCTTAAAAACCTAGATCAAAAGATCGCAGCCTTCGGCAGCTCCTACAGGGCGCCGGGATGGTGATGTTGTCTGAAAGTGTTCGATTACCGGATAGCCAAACCTTGCTTCAATTGCTCGCCTCAGCGCGGCGGCGTACTGTGACCGGTGATGCCGTAAAACCGTGAACCCATAATAACGACAAGATCGAGCACCGCCCCATGGACAGCCATCTGCTGAGCGACCGCAGCAGCGTGTTTCGTCACGCTGACCCTTATGCCGTCTCCGACTACGTCAATCAGCACGTCGGCCAGCACTTCATCGGTCTGTCCAAAACCACCCATCCGCAAGCCAGCCTCAACCATCGCAAACTCGCCGACCTCGATCTGGCCCGCATCAGCTATGGCGGCAGTGTTCGCGTGACATCATTGGCGCTGGAAACCGTGTACCACCTGCAAGTCCTGCTGCAAGGCAATTGCCTGTGGCGCGGGCACCAGCGCGAGCAGCATCTGGTGCCGGGGGAGTTGCTGTTGATCAATCCGGACGATCCGGTTGATCTGACCTACTCGGATGACTGCGAGAAATTCATCCTCAAAGTGCCGGTCAGCGTGCTCGAGTCGGTGTGTGACGAGCAGCGCTGGATACGTCCCTCGAACGGCATTCGTTTTCTGCGCAATCATTATCGGCTGGATGAGCTGGAAGGCTTCACGAATCTGCTGGCGATGATCTGCCAGGAAGCCGAGGCCAGCGATCCGTTGTTGCGGGTGCAGGAGCATTACGCGCAGATCATCGGCAGCAAGTTGATCTCGCTGATGAGCACCAACGTCAGCCGCGAAAATCTGAGTGCGCCCAGCGTCAGTTTCGAGCGCATTCTCGATTACATCGAACGCAACCTGAAACTCGATCTGCCCGCCGAACATCTGGCCGCACAGGCGAGCATGAGCCCGCGTTCGCTGTACTCCCTGTTCGAGCGCCAACTCGGCGTCACGCCGATGCAATACATCCGTCAACGCAAGCTTGCGCGCATTCACGCCTGCCTCAGCGACCCGAGCTGCCCGGTGCGCAACCTCACCGAACTGGCGCTGGACTACGGCTTCCTGCACCTGGGCCGTTTCTCCGAAAGCTATCGCCAGCAGTTCGGCGAACTGCCGTCGCACACCTTCAAACGTCGCCACTGATCGCCCTTCGAAACAATCCGAATCACCTGCCGCGCTGTCCTGCACAAAACGGATAGCGATCTGCAGGATTCGGCTATTGCCCCGTGCTGCGCCTCCCTAATCTGACCTGGCCTGAACAATAACAATGGAGGCCCTGGCCATGTCCCTGGGAATCGACTACCTCAATGCCATGCTTGAAGAAGACAAAGACAAGGGCGCCTACCGCTGCAAGCGGGAGATGTTCACCGATCCGCGTCTGTTCGAACTGGAGATGGCGCACATCTTCGAAGGCAACTGGATTTACCTCGCCCACGAAAGCCAACTGCCCAACAACAACGATTTTCTGACCACCACCATGGGGCGCCAGCCGATCTTCATCGCGCGCAACAAGGACGGTGTGCTCAATGCGTTCCTCAATGCCTGCAGCCATCGCGGCGCCATGCTTTGCCGGCACAAATCCGGCAACCGTTCCAGCTACACCTGCCCGTTCCACGGCTGGACGTTCAACAACAGCGGCAAACTGCTCAAGGTCAAAGACCCGAGTGAGGCCGGGTATCCGCAAAGCTTCAACTGCGAAGGCTCGCATGACCTGACCAAGGTCGCGCGTTTCGAGTCCTATCGCGGCTTTCTGTTCGGCAGCCTGAATGCCGATGTGAAATCCCTTACCGAGCACTTGGGCGAGTCAGCGAAGATCATCGACATGATCGTCGATCAGTCGCCGGACGGTCTGGAAGTGCTGCGCGGTTCCAGCTCCTATATCTATGAAGGCAACTGGAAACTCACTGCCGAAAATGGTGCCGACGGCTATCACGTCAGCTCCGTGCACTGGAACTACGCCGCCACCCAGAACCAGCGCCAGCAACGTGAAGCGGGTGAAGCGATCAAGACCATGAGCGCTGGCAGCTGGGCGAAGAAGGGCGGCGGTTTCTACTCTTTCGATCACGGCCATCTGCTGCTCTGGACCCGCTGGGCCAACCCTGAAGACCGTCCGGCCTATGAGCGCCGTGACGAACTGGCGCGTGATTTCGGCCAGGCGCGCGCTGACTGGATGATCGAGAATTCGCGCAACCTGTGCCTGTACCCCAACGTGTATCTGATGGATCAGTTCAGTTCGCAGATCCGCATCGCCCGGCCAATCTCGGTCAACAAGACTGAAATCACCATTTACTGCATCGCCCCCAAAGGCGAGAGCGCCGAGGCGCGCGCCAAACGCATTCGCCAGTACGAAGACTTCTTCAATGTCAGCGGCATGGCCACACCGGATGATCTGGAAGAGTTCCGCTCGTGCCAGACCGGTTACGGCGCCGGGCGCGGCTGGAATGACATGTCCCGAGGCGCGACCCATTGGGTCGAAGGCGCCGACGCTGCCGCCGAGGAAATCAACCTCAAGCCATTGCTTTCCGGTATGCGCACTGAGGACGAAGGCCTGTTCGTGCTGCAGCACAAGTACTGGCAGGAGACCATGCTCAAAGCCGCTGCCGCCGAGCCACAACTGATCCCCGTGGAGGCTGTGTGATGAGCAATCTCTACGACAATGTGCGTGATTTTCTCTACCGCGAAGCGCGTTATCTCGATGACGGCCAGTGGGATCAATGGCTGGAGCTGTACGCCGCCGACGCGACTTTCTGGATGCCGGCCTGGGACGACAACGACACGCTCACCGAAGACCCGCAAAGCGAAATCTCGCTGATCTGGTACGGCAATCGGGGTGGCCTCGAAGACCGCATCTTCCGGATCAAGACCGAGCGCTCCAGCGCGACGATTCCCGACACCCGCACCTCGCACAACCTGAGCAACATCGAGATCGTCGAGTACAGCGCCGACCAGTGCCAGGTGCGCTTCAACTGGCACACCCTGAGCTTTCGCTATCAGGTCACCGACAGCTACTTCGGCAGCAGTTTCTACACCCTCGATCTGCGTGGCGAACAGCCGCTGATCAAGGCCAAGAAAGTCGTCCTGAAAAACGATTACGTCCGTCAGCTCATCGACATCTACCACATCTAGTCGACACGGCGAGGTGCACCATGAATTTCCAGATCGCACTGAATTTTGAAGACGGCGTCACCCGTTTCATCGAGGCCGGCGGCCATGAAACTGTCGCCGACGCGGCGTATCGCCAAGGCATCAACATCCCGCTGGACTGCCGTGACGGCGCCTGCGGCACCTGCAAATGTTTCGCCGAGGCCGGGTGTTACGAGATGGGCGACAACTTCATCGAAGACGCCTTGAGCGCCGACGAACTCGCACAAGGTTATGTGCTGACCTGCCAGATGCGCGCCGAAAGCGATTGCGTGGTGCGAGTGCCGGTTGGCTCGCAGGTCTGCAAAACCGAACAGGCCAATTTTCAGGCGTCGATCAGCGCTGTCCGGCAGTTGTCCGAGAGCACCATCGCGCTGTCGATCAAGGGCGAGGCATTGAGCAAACTGGCGTTTCTGCCGGGGCAATACGTCAACCTGCAAGTGCCGGGCAGCGAACACAGTCGTGCATATTCCTTCAGCTCGTTGCAGAAGAATGGCGAGGTCAGTTTTCTGATTCGCAACGTGCCCGGCGGCTTGATGAGCAGCTTCCTCACCGGCCTGGCCAAGGCCGGCGACAGCATGAATCTGGCCGGACCCTTGGGCAGTTTCTATCTGCGCGAGATCAAGCGGCCGCTGCTGTTGCTCGCCGGTGGTACCGGTCTCGCGCCGTTCACCGCGATGCTGGAAAAGATCGCCGAGCAGGGCAGCGCGCATCCGGTGCATTTGATCTACGGCGTGACCAATGACTTTGATCTGGTTGAACTCGATCGCCTTGAAGCCTTTGCCGCACGCATCGCCAATTTCAGCTTCGGCGCCTGTGTGGCCAACCCGCAGAGCGTGCACCCGCTCAAGGGCTACGTCACCCAGCACATCGAACCGCGCCACCTCAACGACGGTGACGTCGACGTCTACCTGTGCGGGCCACCGCCGATGGTCGAGGCGGTCAGCCAATACATCCGCGAGCAGGGCATCACTCCGGCGAATTTCTACTACGAAAAATTCGCCGCAGCCTGATCCCCGTATGTGGGCCTGCCTCTCATCGTGGTCTGCCCCTCATCTGTGGATTGCCCCCAATCTGTGGCCTGACTCTCATCTGTAGGTCTGCCCTTACCTGTGGCGAGGGGATTTATCCCCGTTGGACTGCGCAGCAGTCCCCGACGATTGTTGCTGAAAAGAAGGGCCGCTACACGCCCCATCGGGGCGGTGCGACGTTTCGCTAAATCCCCTCACCACAGTTTCGCTATTTGTTTGCATCGAGGTTGTCATGAACGACAGATTCTCCAACAAAGTCGCGCTGGTCACCGGCGCAGCGCAAGGCATCGGCCGCCGTGTCTGCGAGCGCCTGCTCAGCGAAGGCGCGCAAGTGGTCGCCGTCGACCGCTCCGAACTGGTTCACGAACTGCAAGGCGAGGGTGTTCTGGCACTGACCGCCGACCTCGAACAATACGCCGATTGCGCCCGGGTCATGGCCGAAGCGATCAACACCTTCGGCCGTCTCGACATCCTGATCAACAACGTCGGCGGCACGATCTGGGCCAAGCCGTTCGAGCACTACCAGGTCGACCAGATCGAAGCGGAAGTGCGTCGCTCGTTATTCCCGACCTTGTGGTGCTGCCACGCCGCGCTGCCGTACATGCTCAAACAAGGTAGCGGCGCCATCGTCAACGTTTCCTCAATCGCCACCCGCAGCGTCAATCGTGTGCCGTACGGCGCGGCCAAGGGCGGCATCAACGCACTCACCGCGTGCCTGGCCTTTGAAAACGCCGAGCGTGGTATTCGCGTCAACGCCACCGCGCCCGGCGGCACTGAAGCGCCGCCTCGACGCATCCCGCGCAACGCCAGCGAACAGTCGCCGCAAGAGCAGGCCTGGTACCAGCAAATCGTCGCGCAAACCCTCGACAGCAGCCTGATGAAACGCTACGGCAGCCTCGATGAACAGGTCGGCGCGATCCTCTTTCTCGCCTCCGACGACGCCTCCTACATCACCGGCGTGACCTTGCCGGTCGGTGGCGGCGACCTTGGTTGAGCACTTCTCACGGAGCATTGATATGCAGCGAATCCTGATTGAAACCCTGACGGCGATCATCGTCGACCTGCCGACCATTCGCCCGCACAAACTGGCGATGCACACGATGCAAAAGCAGACGCTGGTGATCCTGCGCCTGCGCTGCAGCGATGGAGTCGAAGGCATCGGTGAAGCCACCACCATCGGCGGCCTTGCCTACGGTTACGAAAGCCCGGAGAGCATCAAGGCCAACATTGATGCGCACCTCGCGCCAGCGTTGGTCGGCATGGACGCCAACAACATCAACGCGGCGATGCAGCGGCTCGACAAGCTCGCCAAGGGCAACACCTTCGCCAAATCCGGCATCGAAAGCGCGCTGCTCGACGCCCAGGGCAAACGCCTCGGTTTGCCCGTCAGCGAACTGCTCGGCGGCCGCGTGCGCGACAGCCTGGAAGTGGCCTGGACCCTGGCCAGCGGCGACACCGCCCGCGACATTGCCGAGGCCGAACAGATGCTCGAAGCGCGGCGTCATCGCATCTTCAAATTGAAGATCGGCGCCAACCCGCTGGAGCAGGATCTCAAGCACGTCGTGGCGATCAAAAAAGCTCTGGGCGAGCGCGCCAGTGTGCGGGTTGACGTCAACCAGTATTGGGATGAGTCCCAGGCGATTCGTGGCTGCCAGGTATTGGGCGACAACGGCATTGACCTGATTGAACAGCCGATCTCGCGGGTCAACCGCTCGGGGCAAATTCGCCTGAATCAGCGCAGCCCGGCGCCGATCATGGCCGATGAATCAATTGAAAGTGTCGAGGATGCTTTCAGCCTCGCCGCTGACGGCGCCGCCAGCGTGTTCGCCCTGAAAATCGCCAAGAACGGTGGCCCCCGCGCCGTGCTCAGAACCGCGCAAATCGCCGAGGCCGCCGGCATCGCGCTGTACGGCGGCACCATGCTCGAAGGCTCCGTCGGCACGCTGGCCTCGGCCCACGCCTTCCTCACGCTCAAGCAATTGACTTGGGACACCGAGCTGTTCGGGCCGCTGCTGCTGACCGAAGACATCGTCGCCGAAAGGCCCGAGTACCGCGATTTTCATCTGCACATCCCGCACACACCGGGCCTCGGCCTGACCCTGGACGAACAACGTCTGGCGCGTTTTCGCCGCCATTGAGCCGCTGACCACTAGAGGAGAGCCACCATGCTGTTCCACGTAAAAATGACCGTGAAATTGCCCATCGACATGGACCCCGCCGTCGCCACTCGACTCAAGGCGGACGAGAAAGAATTGGCGCAGCGGCTGCAACGCGAAGGCCAATGGCGCCACCTGTGGCGCATCGCCGGGCACTACGCCAATTACAGCGTGTTCGATGTGCCCAGCGTCGAAGCGCTGCACGACACGCTGATGCAATTACCGTTGTTCCCGTACATGGACATCGAAATCGACGGCCTCTGCCGCCATCCGTCGTCGATCCACGCCGACGACCGCTGAAACAACCCAACCCCCTGTAGGAGTGAGCCTGCTCGCGATTGCGGTGATGTATTCAACATCAATGGCGACTGACAGCCCGCGATCGCGAGCAGGCTCACTCCTACAAGGGAATGGGGTGGTTTGAAGAACTGCGTTCACACAACAACAAGATGAGGTAAGCCACCATGACCGTGAAAATTGCCCACACCCCCGAGTTGCAAAAATTCTTCGCCGAAGCCGCCGGTTTCACCAACGACGACGGCAGCTCGCGCTTGAAAAACATCGTCCTGCGCGTGCTGCAGGACAGCGCGAAAATCATCGAAGACCTGGACATCAGCGAGAACGAATTCTGGAAAGCCGTCGACTACCTCAATCGTCTGGGTGGCCGCTCGGAAGCCGGGTTGCTGGTCGCCGGGCTCGGCATCGAGCATTTCCTTGATCTGCTGCAGGACGCCAAAGACGCGCAGATCGGCTTGACCGGCGGCACCCCCCGTACCATCGAAGGCCCGCTGTACGTGGCCGGCGCGCCACTGTTCGAGGGTGAGTGCCGGATGGATGACGGCAGTGAGGAGGGCGTCGCCACGCGGATGCTGCTTGAGGGCCAGGTGTTCGATCCTCACGGCCAACCGCTGGCCGGCGCCACCGTTGACCTGTGGCACGCCAACACGCGAGGCACCTATTCGTTCTTCGACCCGAGTCAGTCCGCGTACAACCTGCGCCGGCGCATCATCACCGACCCCGAGGGCCGCTATCGGGTGCGCAGCATCGTGCCGTCCGGTTACGGCTGCGACCCGCAGGGCCCGACGCAGGAATGCCTGAACCTGCTCGGCCGTCACGGCCAGCGCCCGGCGCACGTGCACTTTTTCATCAGCGCGCCGGGGCATCGGCACCTCACCACGCAGATCAACCTGTCGGGCGATCAATACTTGTGGGATGACTTTGCCTACGCCACCCGTGAAGGCCTGGTCGGCGAAGTCGTCTTCCATGAAAGCGAAACCTCGGGACGCCACGCCGAACTCACGTTCGACTTCCAGCTGCAAGCAGCGCCGGACGCCAGCGCCGAACAGCGCAGCCAACGCCCGCGCGCCTGACCCCCCACTGTAGGAGCTGCCGCAGGCTGCGATCTTTTGATCTTGTTTCTAAAAAACCAACATCAAAAGATCGCAGCCTGCGGCAGCTCCTACCGGGATTGGCCTAAGGTAATGCGAAAAAGGTATTGGATCGGTGTTTTTAAGATCGTTTAGTTTTGTCTGCGACGACGAATCAACGCATCAAACCGATAGACCCCCGATTGCCATGACGGCACACGCTGAATCGATCAAAGGTTCTTCAGGTTTGATTCACACGGGAGTGAATCATGCCGCATACCTTGGATATCACCGCTCTGCCAACGCTGGACCTGTCCCTGTTCGAAGGGACCGCGCAACAGCGTTACCAATTTCTTGAAAACCTGCGCCACGCCGCCCGTGACGTCGGCTTCTTCTATCTCACCGGCCACGGCATCGACAGCGCATTGCTCCAGCAAGTGCAGGCGCATGCGCGGCAATTCTTTGCCTTGCCCGACAGCGAGAAAATCGCCGTCGGCATGATCAATTCGCCGCACTTTCGCGGCTACAACCGAGCCGCCTCCGAGATCACTCGCGGTCAACCCGATCAGCGTGAACAGTTTGATCTGGGTGCCGAACGCGAGGCGCTGCCGCTGAACGCGGACAGCCCGCTGTGGGCGCGATTGCAAGGCCCCAACCAATGGCCGGCGGCACTCCCCGAACTGAAACCCTTGCTGCTTGAATGGCAGCAAGCGATGACGCGCATGTCATTGCGCTTGCTGCGTGCTTTCGCTCAGGCGCTGTCGTTGCGCGCCGATGCCTTCGACCAGCTCTACGGCGACCAACCCAACGAGCACATCAAGCTGATGCGCTATCCCGGCCAGGCAAATGCTGCGAGCCAGCAGGGCGTCGGCGCGCACAAGGATTCGGGGTTCCTCAGCTTCTTGCTGCAAGACCAGCAGGCCGGGCTGCAAGTCGAGGTCGAAGAGGGCCGCTGGATCGACGCGCTGCCGCGTGAAAACACCCTGGTGGTGAACATCGGCGAACTGCTCGAACTGGCCTCCAACGGTTATCTGCGCGCCACCGTGCATCGCGTGGTATCGCCGCCGGAAGGCAGTGAGCGCCTGTCGATTGCGTTCTTTCTCGGGGCGCAACTCGATGCGGTGGTGCCGCTGTATCCGTTGCCGACGTTGCTGCTGCGCGAGGCACGCGGGCCGGCCAGTGACCCGCTCAATCCGCTGTTCCGCGATGTTGGCTGGAACTACCTCAAGGGGCGCCTGCGCTCGCACCCGGATGTCGCGCAACGCTTTTACGCCGATGCACTGCTGCCGCCATTACCTGTTCGTAAAACCGCCTGATTCATCCATCGCTCAAGGACTTTGCACATGATTAAAAAAGCAGGTTTGACCCTGGCCGTCCTCGGCGCGCTGGTGACGTCGTTCGGGGCGCAGGCGCTGGAACCGCTGCGCGTGGCGGCCGACCCGGTGCCTCACGCGCAGATCCTCGCGTACATCCAGAAAATCGATCCGCAACTCAACCTCAAAGTCATCGAAATCCCCAACGGCGTGAACTCCAACGAGCTGCTGGTACACGGCGATGTCGACGCCAATTACTTTCAACACCTGCCGTACCTGAAGTCTCAGGAACAAGCCCTCGGCGAAAAACTCGCGGTGGCGGCCACGGTGCATATCGAACCGCTGGGTATCTATTCCCGCCGGCACAAAAGCTTCGCCGACGTGCCGGTCAAAGGCACCGTCGCCGTGCCCAATAACGTCACTAATCTGAGCCGCGCCTTGTACCTGTTGCAGGACAACGGACTGATCAAACTCAAACCCGGTTTCAACGACCCGGCCGCCGATCAGGCAACGCCCAAGGACATCGCCGAGAACCCGAAACAACTGAAAATTCTCGAAATCGAATCACCGCAGATTCCGCGCTCGCTGGACGACGTCGATCTGGCGGTGATCAACGGCAACTACGCGCTGGACGCCGGCCTGGTGCCCGCCAAGGACGCATTGGGTCTGGAGAAAGCCGAGCACAATCCTTACGCGAATATTCTGGTGACCACGCCCAAGCTCGAACACGACCCGCGCATTGCGCAACTGGCCAAGGACCTGACCTCGCCCGAGGTCGCCAAATACATCACCGACAACTTCGCCGGCTCGGTAATCCCGGTGGCGGGCGGCAAGCCATGATCGCCGTCGAGCAGGTGAGCAAGACGTACCCGTCGGCCACGCAGCCGGCGCTGGATCAGGTCTCGCTGAGCATTCCCGATGGTGCGGTCTACGGGATTCTCGGGCGTAGCGGGGCGGGCAAGTCGACGCTGCTGCGTTGCCTCAACCTGCTCGAACGCCCGGACAGCGGCAAGATCCTGATTGACGGGGTGGACCTGCTGGCGCTGTCCGAGCGCGAATTGCGCGAGCAACGCCAACGCATCGGCATGATTTTCCAGGGCTTCAATCTGCTGCACTCGCGCAACGTCTTCGACAACATTGCGGTGCCGCTGGAGATCGCCAATGTCGGCAAACCGTGGCGCCATGTGCGGGTTCGCGAGCTGCTGGAACTGGTCGGCCTGAGTGACAAGGCACAAGCCTTTCCCTCGCAATTGTCCGGCGGGCAAAAGCAGCGGGTGGGCATCGCCCGCGCTTTGGCAGCGGAGCCGGCGTATCTACTGTCGGACGAAGCCACCAGCGCCCTCGACCCGGAAACCACCGAGTCGATTCTGCAATTGCTGCGCGACATCAATCGGCAGTTGGGCCTGACCATCGTGCTGATCACCCACGAACTCGACGTGGTCAAGTCGATCTGCGACCACGCAGCGTTCATGGCCAACGGCCGGTTGGTCGAGGCCGGGCCGGTGCCACGGCTGCTGGCCGATCCACAGTCGGCGCTCGGCAGTTCCTTACGGCCGACCTGCGGACTGCCGCTGGGCCATGACGCGCCGGGCCTGACCTTCCTCAAGCAGTACGGCGTAAGGGCGGCGCAGTCATGAACCGCACGATCAATTGGGATGAAATCCTGCAACTGGTGTTCAACGCCACCGGTGAAACCCTGTACATGGTCCTGCTCGCGGGGCTGTTCACCCTGCTGATCGGCTTACCGCTGGGTGTGCTGCTGTTTATCAGTCGCCGCGACGGATTGCGACCGATGCCGCGTTTCAATGCGGCGCTCAGCAGTCTGGTCAATCTCGGCCGCTCGCTGCCATTCGTGGTGATGCTGATTGCGTTGATTCCGCTGACCCGTCTGGTCGTTGGTACCACGCTGGGGAGCACCGCAGCGGTGGTGCCGATCACCATCGGTGCGTTTCCGTTTTTCGCGCGCATCGTCGAAAACGCCCTGGACGAAGTCGACAAGGGCCGCATCGAAGCGATCCTCGCCATGGGCGGCGACATTCGCCACGTGATTTTCAAAGTGCTGTTGCCCGAAGCGCTGCCGGCATTGCTCGCGGGGATCACTCTGACGCTGGTGATGCTGATCGGTTTTTCGTCGATGGCCGGGGTCATCGGCGGCGGTGGACTGGGCGATCTGGCGATCCGTTATGGCTATCAGCGTTTCAACAATGAAGTGATGGTCGCCACCGTCGTGGTGTTGGTCATTCTCGTTCAAGGCGTGCAAAGCCTGGGCGATCGGCTCGTGCGTTCGCTGGCTCATCGCCGCTAAGGAATTTTATGAGTGGACCTGTCGCCGTGGCACCTGAGCCGCTGATTCGGGTACGTGAGCTGAGCAAGACCTTTGGTTCGAACCGGGCACTGGAGCGGGTCAGCCTGGAAATTTATCCGGCTGAAGTGGTGGCGTTGCTGGGCGCCAATGGCGCGGGCAAATCGACGTTGGTGAAAATTCTCGCCGGCAGCCAACTTGCTGATACTGGCGCAATCTTCGTTGAGGGGCAGCCGCGACTGTTCAGTTCGCCGCTGTCTGCACGGCGGGTCGGGATTGTCGCGGTGCACCAGCAGATCAACGACGGTATCGCTCCGGGATTGAGCGTTGCCGAGAATTTGCTGCTCGATGAATTGTGCCAGCCGGAAGCTGACTTCTGGCTCAATCGCCGGCGTCTGCTGGAACGTGCCGGTCACATCGCTGCCGGGCTCGGCCTGACGTTGCCGTTGGAGCAACCCATTGAACATCTCGGTCAGGCCGAACGGCAACTGGTGGTGCTCGCTCGGGCGTTCGCCCTGCAACCGCGCTTGCTGATTCTCGATGAACCGACGGCGGCGTTATCCGATGCCGAAGCGCAGCGCCTGTTTGGCTTGATCGACACGTTGCGCAGCCGTGGCGTGGCGATTCTGTACATCTCGCATCGGCTGTCGGACCTGCAACGGGTGGCGGATCGCGCAATCGTGCTGCGCGATGGTCGACTGGCCGGTGAGTTCAGCGCCCGGCAGTTGCCGGAGGCGGTTGAGGCGATGCTCGGGCAGGCGCTGGGCGAGCACGTTTACCGTCCGCGCGTGGCCGGACCTGCGGTGCTGCAGATGCGCGGGATACAGGTTATGCCGCGCGCGCAAGCGTTCGACTTGACGCTCCACGAAAACGAAGTGGTGGTGCTCACCGGTTTGCTCGGCGCCGGTAAAAGCGAGATTGCCGAGGTGCTGTTCGGCCTGCGCAACGCGGCGGCGGGCCACCTGCGGTTGGGCGGTGTCGAGTGGCAACCCGGATCGCCGCGCGAGGCGATTCGCAGCGGGGTGTTCTTCGCCGCCGAAGACCGCGCCAGTCAATCACTGGTGGCGGATTTCTCGCTGCGGTGCACCCTGACGTTGCCGTTTCTGGAGCGCTTCACCCGTGGCGGTTTCATTCGCAACCGCGCCGAGGCCGCAGCGGTTGAAGCGCAGGTTGCCGCGCTGGGGATCAAGACCGCCGGCATCGACGTACCGATGAGTGCGTTGTCCGGTGGCAATCAGCAGAAAGTCGTGCTTGGCCGCTGGCTGCTCGGCGAGGGGCGGGTGCTGATCCTCGATGAACCATTCCAGGGCGTCGATGTGCGCGCCCGCCGCGAAATCGGCCAACTGCTGCGCGACAGCGCCCAGGGCCGGGCGACGCTGGTGATTTGTGCTGATGTCGACGAGGCCCTGGAAATCGCTGATCGCATCCTCCTGGTGCGCGATCACGCGGTGGTCGCCGAGTACCCGCGCGCCGAGCTGAACCGCGCCGATCTGGTGGCCGCACTGGCCGGCACCGAGGTAAACCAACATTCCCTTCATGCCGCGCCAAGGAGCAGAGCGAGTGCCTGATTCCAATTCACTGTTGTCCACTCCACCGGCCTTCGCCGAGCGCTGGCTGCACGCGCTGATTCGCTATGGCCTGTTGTGGTTGCTGGCGCTGATCGTGGTGTTTTTCAGCGTTGCCGAGCCGGCGTTTCTGCGCGTCGGCAATCTGTTCAGCATCCTCCAGTCGGTGTCGATTGTGGCGTTGCTGGCGCTCGGTGTGACGCTGACCATGGCGGTCGGCGGCCTTGATCTGTCGATCGGCGCGGTGGCCGCCATGAGCCTGATGATCGCCAGTTACGTGATGGTGGTGCTCGGTTGGGGCGCGGTGCCGGCGGTGTTGATCAGCCTTGCGGGCGGTGCGCTGGTGGGGCTGCTCAACGGCTGGCTGATCGTCAAATTACGCGTGCCGGACATTCTCGCGACGCTGGGCAGCATGTTCCTGGTGATTGGCGTGCAGTTGATTCCCACCGGCGGGCGCTCGATTGCCGTGGGCATGACCCTGCCCAATGGCGAAGAAACCGAAGGTACGTTCAGCGCGGCGTTTCTCGCGTTGGGGCGCGCACGCTTGTGGGAGGTGGTGCCGATCCCGGTGTTGATTGCAGCGGTGGTCGCGATAGCGGTGTGGCTGTTTCTGGAGCGTACGCGCGTTGGGCGGCTGTTTTATGCCATCGGCGGCAACGAGCAGGCGGCGCGATTGGCCGGTGCGCCGGTGCAGCGCTTCAAACTGCTGGCGTACGTGCTGTCGTCGCTGCTGGCGTCGCTCGGTGGATTGTTGCTTGCGGCGCGCCTGGGACGCGGCGACGTCAGTTCCGGCAATGGTCTGGTGCTGGATGCCCTCGGCGCTGCGCTGATCGGTTTTGCCGTGCTCGGCGCGAAGAAGCCCAACGCCTTTGGCACGCTGATCGGTGCGCTGCTGGTGGCGGCGCTGCTCAACGGCCTGACCATGCTCAACGCGCCGTACTACGCGCAGGATTTCGTCAAGGGACTGGTGCTGGTGCTGGCCCTGATGTTCACTTTCGGCCTCGCGCATCGGGCGCGTTGAGCCGTTTTCATTCAAGGAAGTTGTATGCACGGTTCAATCAGACAGTTCGCCCGCCATTGCCTCGCCACCGCGTTGCTGTCGACGCTGGCGGTACACGCGCAGGCCAAGGCATTGCCCGGCGCACCGGCACCGTTCGATAAGGGGCAGGTGCAAATTGCGTTGGTGGGGTATTTGTTCTCCGGGGATTTTCCCGAAGCGTATTTGCGCGGCGTCGAGAAGCAGACCGAAGCGCTCGGTGCCAACCTGCGGGTGTTCGATGCGCGGCAACAGGCGGCGAGTCAGGGCGAGATGATCGATCAGGCGACTGACTTGGGCGTGGACGGGATCATCGTGCAACTGGGGCTGGCGGAAACCTTGAAAGGGCCGATTGACCGGGCGCTCGCCAAGGGCATCAAAGTCGTCGCCTTCGATGTCGACCTGAACACGCCGCAAGTCACTCAGGTCGAACAGGATCACCACGCGCTGGCGCGTCTGGCGCTCGACCAAGCGGTGAAAGACAACGGCACGCGCTTCGACGCCGGCTACGTGTACATCAGCGGTTTCACCCCGATGGAGCGACGTGATGAAATCTGGAGTCAGGTGAAAAAAGCCAATCCGGGGATCATCGAGAAAGCGCGTTTCGGCACGCTCAATCCGCCGATTGCCAACTCGGTGGCGGATCAGGCCAGCGCTGTGTTGCGCGCCAATCCGGGGATCAGCGTGATCTTTGCGCCGTTCGACGAATTTGCCAAAGGCGCGAAGATCGCTGTCGACGAAGCCGGATTGGCCAGCAAGGTGAAAATCTACAGCGCCGACATTTCCACCGCCGACATCCAGATCATGAAAGAGCCGGACAGCGCCTGGGCGGCGACGGCGGCGGTCAACCCGCAAGTGGCCGGGGCGATCAGCGTGCGCAGTCTGGCGATGTTGATTGCCGGGGAAAATCCGGGGCACCAGGTGCTGGTGCCACCGACGCTGATCACCCGCCAGCAGTTGCTCGACCTGGACGTGAAGAACGTCCGTGACCTGGCGCAGAAACTGCCGGCGTTTGGCGACACCGCCAACGTTGCGCGGGCGGCGTGGATACCGGTCGCCAACTGACCGTCAGCGGCCATCAACGCGCAGGCGTTGATGGTGTTTATTGCGCGCCGAACATCGCTGTCCAGTAAATGCCCGCATCGCTTTTCGGGTCGGTCGCGTAGGCTGCGCCGAGCTCCTTGTATTGCGGGTTCATCAGGTTGGCGCAATGGCCGGGACTGGCGATCCAGCCATCGACCACTTTGCGCACGGTGTCCTGGCCGGCGGCGATGTTCTCGCCAACCAATTGCCCGCTGTAACCGGCGAGTTCGGCGCGATCGCCCGGGGTGCGGCCGTCGCGGTCCTTGTGGTCGAGATAGTTTTTATTGGCCATGTCACGGCTGTGATCCTGGGCGACGCTGCCCAGCGTTGCGTTCCAGGCCAGCGGTGCCGCCGCAGCGAACGCCTGACCCCCGCATTGCCGTGGCTGGCTGCGCGCCGTGTTGAGTTGCTCGAGCAGTTTTTGCCCTTCGGCCTGCGCATCGCCGAGCCTGGCCGACAGCAGCGGCCGCGCCAGGACGATGCGCCAGTCGCGGTCGGCGCGGCTGACGCCGATGTCGACAAACTGCGGATCAAGCACCACCTGACAGAAACTCTCCTGAATCGCCTGCATTGCCGACGCCGCATCGCGCGGACCGTTGAGCGTGATCGCTTGCACGTTGACCATCGGGTAACTGGCGCGGGCCATGGCTTGTTGCAGGTCGACGGCGCCGCTGGCAGGCAGGATCAATCGTGGGTCGGCGGCCAGCGGTGGCAATTCGCTGGAGGCCTGCGAGCCACAACGCTGCGGCTGGCTGCGGTAGCTGTTGATTGACTCGACCAGTTGCGATTCATCGGTGGCCATGGCCATGGCCGAGGCTGCGGACGCCAAGCCTGCGGACAACGCGACAAAGCGCAAAACGGATGGCATGAAGCGCATGGAAATCTCCCTTGGGCTGAATGCGCCCATGATGCGCGAAACGCCCCCGGTGGGCGCAATGTCTTTTTCTTCATTCGGCGCTTTTTTCACTGGAACAATACGCCCGAATTTGCCGTCTACACTCTGCGAAGAGCCCGCAAACCGGGCTTCTCACCCACGCAACACCTTGCCCGACACGGGCGCTGCCGGAAGAACTGACATGGGATTGAAAGGCTTGGCGGGTTGTCTCGTATTTACCTTGTTGGCCAGTGCGGCATGGGCCACCGATCAGGCGCCGATCAAGGCGAAGGCGGAAGAAAAAGCCCAGGTGCTGGAGGAGAAAGCCGCCGACAAAGTCAGCGCGGCACCGGCGCCAAAATCCGAAGCAATCACGCCGACCGAAGCGCAAGCGGTGGACCCGGCAGGCGCGGCGCCGCTGGATGACCCGCTCACGTGCCTGGCGCGTAGTATCTACTGGGAGGCGAAGGGCAAGAACACACCGGAAATGGAAGCCGTGGCCAATGTGGTCATGAATCGTCTCGGCCACGAGGGGTTTCCTGACACGGTGTGCGCCGTGGTCAAACAGGGCTCGGAGACCAAAAGCTGCCAGTTTTCCTGGTGGTGCGATGGCAAGCCGGATCAGGTCAAGGAAGATTCCGAGTACGCGCTGGCCAAGGAAATTGCCGGCAAGGCGCTCAACCGTCAGTTGCCCGATCGCACCCGTGGCGCGCTGTATTTCCATGACCGCAACGTGCATCCGAGTTGGGCCAAGGAGTACCGCAAGACCGCCGAAACCGGCAAGTTCCTCTTCTATAAACCGGCGGGCGGCGATGCGCGCTAGGCGCACACCTGGCGCAGGCAATCGCGCAACCAACGATGCGCCGGATCGGCATCCATACGCGGATGCCAGAGCATGGAGACGTTGATCGGCGGCATGTCGAAGGGCAGTGTGAAACTGTGCAGGCCCGTGCGCAGTTTGCCGGTGTGACGGTTGGGGACGGTGGCGATCAGGTCTGACTCGCGGACCAGCGTCAGCGCCGCCGAAAATCCGCCGAATGAAGTGACGATGTCTCGCGTCAGCCCCACGGCGAGTAACGCTTCGTCGACCGGGCCGCTGCTGCGTCCACGGCGTGAGATCAGAATGTGCTGGCCTGAAGCAAAACGTTTTGCGCTGATTTTGCCCTTGCTCAAGGGGTGCCCCTCGCGCACCACACCGATCCACTGATCCTGAAAAAGCAGGCGGCTGTGCAGCGTCGGGTCGGTGCTGTCGTCGACCACGCCGGTCTCCAGATCAACCCGACCTTCGCGCAGCGGCGTGCTGTCCTTGTCGGCTTTCTGCACGAAGCGCAGGCGTACGCCGGGCGCTTCTTCGGCAATGCGGGCGAGCAGGGCGGCGGCAAAGGTTTCGACAAAACCATCGGTGTTGCGCAAGGTGAAGGTGCGTCGTAACTGGCCAGGGTCGAGGATCTCGGCGGGGCGCAACACCGCTTCGGCCTCCTGCACCAGTTGCCCGACCCGTTCACGCAACGCCAGCGCGCGCGGCGTCGGCACCAGCCCGCGCCCGGCGCGCACCAACAGCGGATCCCCGGTGGTCTCGCGCAAACGGGCGAGCGCCCTACTCATGGCCGACGGGCTCAGCCGCAGGCATTTGGCGGCGCGGGCAACGCTGCCTTCGCGTAGCAGCACATCGAGGGTGATCAGCAGGTTCAGATCCGGGGTGGACATGACATGGCGTTCCATGCAGGTATTGAGTGCAAAGCATGCGTCTTGCGCCTGCTATTGTCGAGGCTCAGGCTAAGGCGCATGTCCTTTGCCCTGTGAGCAGCCCATGCCCCGAGAACCCTTGAGCACGACGGCCCGTTGGGCGTTGACCAGCCTGGCCCTGTCGATGCTGATGCCGTCGCTGGACACCAGCATCGCCAATGCCGGGTTGCCGATACTGGCGACGGCGTTTGATGCGACGTTTCAACAGGTGCAGTGGATTGTCCTGGCGTATCTGCTGGCGATCACCACGTTGATCGTCAGTGTCGGGCGTCTGGGTGACAGCTTCGGTCGGCGGCGATTGCTGTTGATCGGCATTGGCATTTTTACGGCGGCTTCATTGTGCTGTGCGCTGTCACCGGGGCTTGGCTGGCTGATCGGCGCGCGCGCAGTGCAAGGGCTTGGCGCGGCAATCATGTTTGCCCTGACGGTCGCGCTGGTGGCCGATGCAGTACCGAAAGCGCGGGCGGGGAGTGCCATGGGTTTGTTGGCGACGATGTCAGCAACGGGCACCACGCTCGGGCCATCGTTGGGCGGATTGTTGATGGCCTCTGTGGGTTGGCAGGCGATTTTTCTCCTCAATGTGCCGCTGGGTTTGCTCAATGTATGGCTGGTGTACCGCTTTCTGCCGGCGGACCGTGCATCGGGGCCGCGTGTGCCATTCGATTATTCTGGCAGCGCGGTGTTGATGCTGACGCTGGCGGCCTATGCGCTGGCAATGACGCTTGAAGGCTTGATGTGGCCGCTGCTGCTGGCCAGCCTGTGCGGCGCGGGGGTATTTATCCTGGTCGAGATGAAGGCCCAATCGCCGCTGATTCGCTTGTCACTGTTCAGCGACGCGCGACTGAGCAGCAGTCTGGCGCTGACGTTGCTGGTGACGACGGTGATGATGACCACGCTGGTGGTCGGGCCGTTTTACCTGCACCGAGGTCTGGGCCTCAGCAGCACCATGGTCGGCGTGACGTTGTCGGTCGGGCCGCTGTTGTCAGCGCTGAGCGGAGTTCCAGCTGGACGTCTGGTCGATCGTTTCGGCGCACAACGAATCGTCCCGGGCGCATTGTTGGGCATGGCTTGCGGCTGCGCTTTGCTGGCGCTCCTGCCCATGAGTCTTGGACTGCCCGCGTATGTGCTGCCGATCATGCTGATCGCGGCCGGTTACGCGTTGTTCCAGGCAGCCAACAATACCGGGTTGATGGCCGGGGTCAGCCAGGATCAGCGTGGCGTGGTCTCGGCGATGCTCGGGCTGGCGCGCAACCTGGGCTTGATCACCGGGGCGGCGGTGATGGGCGCGGTGTTTGCGCTGGCGGCGGGGGATCCGACGCAGGCGCCTGCAACGGCGATCGCCAGCGGCCTGCACACCACCTTCGGCGTTGCCACAGCGCTGATGCTGCTAACCCTGATCATCAGCCGAGTGCAAGCCACCACCCGCGATAGCGTCAACACAGCCCAACCCCTGTAGGAGCTGTGGCACGCTGCGATCTTTTGATCTTGATCTTAAAAACGAAGATCAAAAGATCGCAGCGTGCCGCAGCTCCTACAGGGAGGGGGGTGTTTGATGGCGGGCGGGGAAGAAGAGTTCGAAGCAGGTTTCGCCGTTTTGGCTGCTGGCGCTGTAGCGGCCCTGATGCAGTTGCATGATGGTGGCGACGATCGACAGGCCCAGACCGTTGGATTGCGCCGAGCGCTCGCGGGATTGGTCGACGCGATAGAAGCGTTCGAACAAGCGCGACAGATGCTCCGCCGGGATCGTTGTGCCATGGTTTAGCACGCGCAGATAGCTGCCGTCGGCCGCGGCAATCGCCTCCACCCGGACCGTCGAATCCGCCGCACCGTACTTGATTGCATTCGCGCACAGGTTGGCCAGTGCCCGGCGCAACAACATCGGTTCGGCCCAGATCACACCGCTGCCATGCGCCTCGATGCACACCCCGACATCGGCGGCGAGCCCTTCGAAATAATCGGCGATGCGCTGCATCTCATCTGCCGCATCCAGTTCCTGGCGCTGGCTCAGCGCGCTCGCTGGATCGGTGCGCGCCAGAAACAGCATGTTGTCGAGCATCCGGGTCAGGCGTTCAAGCTCTTCGACATTCGAGGCGAGCAACTGCTGATAGGCCTCGACGCTACGCTGCTGGTGCAGGGCCACCTGGGTTTCGCCGAGCAGGTTGTTGATCGGCGTGCGCAGTTCGTGAGCCATGTCGGTCGACACCTGGCTCAACTGCGCAAAGCCTTTGCCGAGGCGATCGAGCATGGCGTTGAAGGCATTGATCATCGGCAGCACTTCATGCGGGGCGCCGTGGCTGTCGAGGCGTTCGCCGAGGTTACCGACACCGATGCCGTGAGCGTGCTCGGCCAATCGACGCAGCGGCAGCAACCCGCGATACACCAGCAGGCAACCCGTCAGCGCCAACAGCAGCGCCGCGAGGGACGCGAGGCCGTAAACACTCAGGCGATAATTGGCGAGCATCGCCGTGCGCTCACTCATCAGGCGCCCGGTGGTCACTTGCAGATTGCCCAGTTCGCCGGAATCGATGGCTGCCGCCACCGCCGAAAACGGCACACCGTTGACGTTGGGCAGGTGCTGCACGTCGTCCAACGTCATTGTGTGGTTGATCGGCACGGCAGGCAGCGTCGGCATGCGCAGATTGCCGGGGTTGACCACCAGTAACGGCGGCTGCCCCGGCGCACCGATGGTCAGCAGCGCTTCGCGGTTGCCGAGCATGTTCTGGAACAGCGCCGGTTTGTTCTTGATCAGCTCAAGGGTGTTGCTGTCGTTGAGGAACGTGCGCAACTGATCGACGCGGCTGACCAGCGAGATGTCATCGCGACGAATCAACTGCTCCTCGAGCTCGCCATACAATGCTGCGCCCAGTCCCGCCAATGAGCCGAACGCGAGCAAGGCGAACACCAGCGCCAGGCGCAGTGTCAGGGAGTAGGTGCGCCCGGCGTTCATGGCTGAGTATCGAAGCGATAGCCGATACCGCGCACGCTGTGGATCAGCTTGAGTGCGAACGGATCATCGACTTTCGCTCGCAAGCGGCGCACGGCGACATCGACGACATTGGTGTCGCTGTCGAAATTCATGTCCCACACCCGCGAGGCGATCAGCGAGCGGGCCAGCACTTGCCCGCTGTGCGTGGCGAACAGCTGCAACAAAGCGAACTCTTTGTTGGTCAGGGTGATACGCACTCCGGCGCGGGTGACGCGGCGCTTGAGCACGTCGATCTGCAGATCGGCGACTTGCAGCTGCTCGTCTTCGTGAATCGGCCCGCGCCGGGTCAGGGTGCGCAGGCGTGCCACCAGCTCGGCAAAGGAAAACGGTTTGATCAGGTAATCGTCGGCGCCCAGTTCCAGGCCTTTGACGCGGTCGGCAATGTCATCGCGGGCGGTGAGGAACAGCACCGGCGTGTCGGCTTCCTTGCGCAGCCGGCGCAGGACTTCCCAGCCATCCATTTTCGGCATCATGACGTCGAGCACGATCACGTCGAAGCTGTGCTCCAGCGCCAGGTGCAGACCGTCGGCGCCATCGCGGGCCAGGCTGACGCTGTAGCCCAACTCTTGCAAACCGTTGAGCAGGTAATTGCCTGCCTTGGGTTCATCTTCGACAACCAGAATATTCATCGGGGCTCAGTCTTAATGGTCGTTGATGCAGCCGCTGCCCTGCACGTCATAGTTCAGCACATGCTCACGGCCCTGATGGTCGAGGTAGTTGAGTTGCGCCGGAATCACACCGCAGGCACTGGAAATATCGGTGCTGGACAGGACTTTGTCGACATCCAGATTGACGTAAAAGCCGGTTTTGTCATGAATCACGGCGCTGTCAGGCATGTTCGCAGCGAAAGCGGAGCCGGTGGCGAGGAGGGCGGTGAAGGCGAGCAGAAGGGTTTTCATGATCAGTCACTCAGTGGTTGGCGTTGATCGGCGTGGGTGCCGGGACAACGTCAGGCTACTGGGCGATTCGCACGGCAAACCGACAGCTGAATGACAAAGTTGTAATGAATCCCCCTGTAGGAGCTGCCGCAGGCTGCGATCTTTTGATGTTGATTGTAAAAACAAGATCAAAAGATCGCAGCGTTCCGCAGCTCCTACAGGGGGATTGGTGCTGGGTCAGCTTGCGTGGGTGTTGAGGATGCTCGCCACTTGCTGCGGCTGGCAGTTGAGGTACGGCGAGGATTTCAGCCAGCGCTGATCGGGATACCAGGAAAACATGAACTGGCCATTCTTCAGTCGGTCGATCACTTGCCTGGCAATTTGCGGACGCACCGCCGGGCAACCCTGGCTGCGACCGATGCGGCCCTGACGCTTGCTCCACAACGGGTTCACGTAACTGGCGGCATGGATGACGATGGCGCGGTCGCGGGCCATGTCATTGAAACCCGGCTCCAGGCCGTCCATGCGCAGCGAATAACCGTGGGTGCCGCTGTAGCTTTCCTGCGTGCGGAACAGGCCGAGGCTGGACTGGTAACTGCCTTCGACATTGGAAAACTGCGTAGCGAAGTTTTCCCCGGAATTGGAGCCGTGGGCGACCAGGTCGCGTAGCACCAGTTTCTTTTTGCTCAAGTCAAAGATCCACAAGCGGCGTTCGGTGGACGGCTGCGAATAGTCGATGATTGCCAGGTGACGGGACGGTTTCGCGCCGTTATTGACCGCGCACTGCATGGCGTTCAATGCACCTTTCAGCGCCTGGGGATTGAGTTCTGGCGCGGCGTGCGCGAGGCTGGTGAAGAGAACCGGCGATGGCTTGCCGGCGGCAAAAGCTGGACTGGTCACAGCGACAAGGGTCGCGGTGGTCAGCAGAAGTCGGCGCAAAAACGTCAACATTTATAAAGTGTCCTCACTTGCTACTCATTTGGCACTTTGGCTCCTGACTCCCAGTCGACCCTGCCACGCCCGAAGATCGAGCCTGACTGTTCAGCGCACCTGATGTAAGGTTGACCGTCATCAAGACGGCCATGGATTGGAGTAAAGCAGTTGTTCAAAAAGTACGCATGCTACTTGAGCATTTGTTTGCTCGCAGCGCCGTTTGTCGCTTGCGCCGAGGAGTCGCTGCCACCGCTGCAGACACTGCCGACGCCAGCGGCGCAAATGCCCGTCGAGCCGCAGAGTCCGCTGCAGGCCGTTTTGCTCAGTCTGCCGCAGGCGTGCCCGGCGGTTGCCGCGCATCTCAATGGCCCGGCGCTGGTGCAGATGCAGGCGTTCTATGAGCAGCAGGACTGGATGCCGGTGTGGGCGCGCGAGTCCGGACGATTGCAGGCTTTGCAAGGGCAATTGCAGCTGTTGGCCGACGATGGCCTCAACCCGAAACGCTATTCGGTGGCGGCAGTGCCTCCACAGGATGGCGAATTGTGCGCCGACATCGACATCAGTCACTACTACTTGCAAGCCCTGCAGGATCTGCATTACGGCCGTCTGTTGCAGTCACATTTCGAGCCGCTGTGGCACGCCGATGACAGCCCGCGCGACCGTCAGGCGGAATTGTTGGCCATCGCCGTACCGGGCATGCAGGACATTCCTGCGGCGTTTGATCTTGCTCGCCCGCGCCTTGCGCAATATCAGAACCTGCGCCACCTCTATGCCGCGCAACGGCTCACCGCCTTGCCGCAATGGCAATCAGTCGGCAACGGCCCGTTGTTGCGTCCGCAGATGGAAGACAAACGCGTGCCGGAACTGGCCCAGCGGCTGTTCAACGAAGGCTATCTGACCCACGCCGTCGGCACGCCCGGCAATGCCTACGAGGGTGTGCTGGTGGAGGCGGTGAAGAGTTTCCAGGCCAATCATTCGTTGCAGGCTGACGGCGTGGTCGGGCCGGGGACGATTGCCGAACTGAACATCAGCCCGCTGACTCGGCGCGAGCAATTGCGCGTCAACCTTGAGCGGTTCCGCTGGATGGCTCAGGACATGGAACCCGATGGTTTGCTGGTCAACGTCGCCGCCGCCGAATTGACCCTGTATCAGGGTGGCCAACCCGTTTGGCAAACCCGCACCCAGGTCGGCCGGGCCGAACGCCAGACGCCGTTACTCAAATCCCGCGTCACGCGCCTGACCCTGAACCCGACCTGGACCGTGCCGCCGACCATCTGGAAGGAAGACAAACTGCCGGCGATCCGCAAGGATCAGACCTTCCTCAGTCGCCAGAACCTGCAAGTGCTCGACGCCAACGGCCAGCCTCTGGCGGCAGCGGACATCGACTGGGACAACCCGGGCAACATCCTGTTGCGTCAGGATGCCGGGCCGCGCAACCCGCTGGGGCAAATGGTCATACGCTTCCCCAATCCGTTCTCGGTGTACCTGCATGACACGCCGAGCAAGGCACTGTTCGACAAAGGCCCACGAGCGTTCAGCTCCGGTTGCGTGCGCGTCGAACACCCGATGCAACTGCGCGACCTGCTGTTGAGCCCGGCGGAAAAGGCCCGCACCGAGACCTTGCTGGCCACCGGCACCACCCACGAGTTCCGCCTCTCGGCACCGGTGCCGATCCTGATGACTTACTGGACCGCGCAAGTTGGCGACGATGGCCACGTGCGTTACGCGCCGGACATCTACAGCCGCGACAGCGCATTGCTCGCAGGACTCGACCGCGCCCATTGATCCCAATGCAGGAGCTGCCGAAGGCTGCGATCTTTTGATTTTGTTTTTCAAGATCAAAAGATCGCAGCCTTCGGCAGCTCCTACATTGTGCGAATCGAAGGTGTGCGGTGTGATTCGGCATTGATCGGCAGCGTCTAGCCCAAGTGTCCCCGCAATCCCATGGGGCGAGACTTCGGAACCCGGCATGCAAGCGCTGTTGAACGAGATCCTTGACGCTGTTCGGCCCCTGATCGGGCAAGGCAAGGTGGCTGACTACATTCCTGCCCTCGGCACTGTGCCGGCCAATCAACTGGGCATCGCCGTGTACGGCAACGACGGCGAAATGTACTGTGCAGGCGATGCTGAAACGCCGTTTTCGGTGCAGAGTATTTCCAAGGTGTTCAGCCTGGTGCAGGCCATTGATCATTCCGGTGAAGCGATCTGGGACCGCCTCGGTCATGAGCCGTCCGGCCAGCCGTTCAACTCGCTGGTGCAACTGGAATTCGAACGCGGTCGCCCGCGCAATCCGTTCATCAATGCCGGTGCGCTGGTGATCTGCGACATCAACCAGTCACGCTTCGCCGCGCCGACCCTGTCGATGCGCGACTTCGTGCGGCGCCTGTCGGGCAATCCGCAGATCATGATCGACGGCAAAGTCGCCGACTCCGAATACCAGCACCGCGCGCGCAATGCGGCGATGGCGTATCTGATGCAGTCGTTCGGCAACTTCCACAACGACGTCGAAGCGGTGCTGCGCAGCTACTTCAGCCATTGCGCGTTGCGCATGAACTGCATCGATCTGGCCCGGGCGTTCTGCTTTCTGGCCAACGACGGCTACTGCAAACACAGCGGTGAACAGATCCTCACGCGGCGTCAGACCCAGCAAGTCAACTCGATCATGGCCACCAGCGGCCTGTACGACGAGGCGGGCAACTTCGCCTACCGCGTCGGTCTGCCGGGCAAGAGCGGTGTTGGCGGCGGAATCGTCGCGGTGGTGCCGGGGCAGTTCAGCGTGTGCGTGTGGTCACCGGAACTCAACGCCGCCGGCAACTCGCTGGCGGGGATGGCGGCGCTGGAAATGCTCAGCTCGCGGATCGGCTGGTCGGTGTTCTGAACCAATCCCCAAACCCCATAAATCCCTGTGGGAGCTGGCTTGCCAGCGATGAGGCCGGAACATCCAGCATGAGTATTGCCTGAACAGCCGCCATCGCTGGCAAGCCAGCTCCCACAAGGATCTTTAGTGTTCGAAGAGATGTATTTCATCGCGTAATCCGCTACATTTTCCGGCCGCTTCCTGCATGGTGAATCCGCTTCATGTCTCTTGCACTCGAACGTCTCGTCGCTGGCACGCCGATCCCTTTCGCCGGTAACCGCGTCACCGTGGTCAGCCCCGAACTGGCTGAGCGTTTTCAGCCCGGTGACCACCTGCTGGTCGAGCAGGTGAGTGGGGAACTGTTGCTGATTCCGGTGGCGGATCAACTCGCGGCGTCGGTCGCGATCGAGCGAGCGGTTGCGGCGTTTACGGCGTTGTCGGCGGTCTCGGACGAGGCGATCAGCCAGTTTTTCGATCTGTTCGCACAGCGCCTGGAAACCCCGCAGTGCTGGGCGCAAATCGCCGCGGTCAACCTCGCCGACATCGAGCGGGCCAAGGCGCGCGGTCGCTCCACCACGCGCCTGCTCGCCGATGAACGCATGCGCGGCGACATGATTGCCGGCCTGCGTGCCTGGCGTGATGCGGCGCCAACCCGTGGCAAGGTGATCAGCAGCGTCGAGCACGATGGCTGGAAGGTTGAGCAGGTCGTCTCGCCACTGGGCATCGTCGCGTTCGTCTTTGAGGGGCGGCCGAATGTGTTTGCCGATGCCGCCGGTGTATTGCGCACCGGCAACACGGCGGTGCTGCGCATTGGCAGCGATGCCTTGGGCACGGCGCAGGCCATCGTCACCCATGCCCTGAATCCGGCGCTGGCCGAAGCCGGTTTGCCGGATGGTGCGGTGTCGCTGGTCGAAAGCGTCAACCATGCCGCCGGTTGGGCGATGTTTGCCGATCGACGCTTGTCCCTGGCGGTGGCGCGCGGGTCGGGCCGTGCCGTCAGCCAGTTGGGCAGCATCGCGCAACAGGCGGGCACTGCCGTCAGTTTGCACGGCACCGGTGGTGCGTGGTTGATCGCTGATCGCGAGGCCGACGCTACGCGTTTTGCGGCAGTGGTGCGCAACTCGCTGGATCGCAAGGTCTGCAATACCTTGAACGTCTGCCTGATTCAGCGTGATCGGGCAGATGAGCTGGTGCCGTTGTTCCTTGATGCGCTGAAGCAGGCCGGAACCGCACGTGGCCAGGGTTGCAAACTGCACATCGTCGAAGGCAGCCAGGAATGCCTGCCGGCCGAGTGGCAGAACGCGACGGTCGAGGTTTATCGCGCCGAGGGTTATCAGACCGAAGCGCTGGCCGAACCGTTGGCGGAGTCAGCCTTGGGTCGCGAGTGGGAATGGGAGGAAACCCCGGAAGTCAGCCTGATGATCGTCGACGATCTGGATCAGGCGATTGCGCTGTTCAACCGTTACAGCCCGCAATTCACCGTGTCGCTGATCAGTGAAAATGCCGCCGTTCAGGAGCGTTTCTATAACGCGGTCAACGCGCCGTTTGTGGGCAACGGCATCACGCGTTGGGTCGATGGGCAGTACGCGCTGAACAAGCCGGAACTGGGACTTTCGAACTGGGAGAGCGGGCGGTTGTTTGCGCGCAGTGCGATTCTTTCGGGTGACGGCGTGTTCACCGTGCGTAGCCGCATGAGCCAGATCGACCTCAGCGTAAAACGCTGATACCCGACAACACAGACCCCTCACTGTAGGAGCTGCCGAAGGCTGCGATCTTTTGATCTGTTTTTTAGGGGCAAGATCAAAAGATCGCAGCCTTCGGCAGCTCCTACAGGGGTGTTTCAGGCTGCGTCGGCGCTGTTTGCGTAAACTGCACATGTCGCCGGTTGCTCCGCCAACGGCACAAACGTGCGCCGAGCCGACGACAGCGCATCGATCGATCCGGTCTCGATGTCATACACCCAGCCATGCAGGTTCAGCAGGCCTTTTTCCTGGGCCAGGCGCACGCTCGGGTGGGTCTGGATATTCGCCAGTTGCGCGATCACGTTCTCGCGCACCATCGAACTCAATTTCGCCGCGTCATTGGCGTGTGCTCGCGCTTCATTCACCACTTTCGCCGACTCGGCGTGTTGCAGCCAGCCGCTGACGGCGGGCAGGTGGTCCATGCATTTGCACTGGGCGATGGCGGTCATTGCGCCGCAATCGGAATGCCCGCAAATCACAATGTCGCTCACCCCAAGCACCGCTACCGCGTATTCAACTGTCGCTGAAACCCCGCCCGGATGCGGGCTGTAGGACGGCACGATATTGCCGGCGTTGCGGATCACGAACAGCTCGCCGGGCTCTTGTTGGGTCAACAGTTCCGGGACTACACGGCTGTCGGAACAGGTGATGAACAAGGTGCCGGGCTGTTGCGTCGTCGCCAGGTGTTTGAACAACTCGGTGCGTTGCGGGAAGGCTTCGTTCTGAAATTTCAGGAAGCCGTCGATCAGGGCTTTCATGTGCGTGTCCTCTTGCAGGGAGATCGGGAAGGCCCGCACGCGGGTGCGGGCCGGGGCACATCAGAACGGACGCAGGGGCAGGAACTTGCCGTCGAGGGTAACCACGGCGCGGGAACCGCCTTCCGGGTCTTCGACTTTCTTGATGTCGAGCTTGAAGTTGATCGCGCTGATGATGCCGTCGCCGAACTGCTCGTGAACCAGCGCTTTGAGGGTGGTGCCGTAGATCTGGATCATCTCGTGGAAGCGGTAGATGGTCGGATCGGTCGGCACACCGCTGAGGCTGCCACGCAGGGGAATGATCTGCATCGCGGCAACGTCTTCAGCGCTCAGTTCCAGCTTGTCGCCGACGACCTGGGCGGCGTTTTCCGGCAACGGATGCTGGCCGAGCAGGGCAGCGGTAACGTAGGCCAGGCTAAGGCCGGTACCGTCGGCGAGGTCCTGCCACGACAGGTCTTTGCCTGCCTTGGCGTCGAGAATGCGGGTGGTCAGGGCCAGGCTGGTGTCGTTGTAGGCGTGGGACTGTTGCATGTGTCACTCCTTTCAGGGTTGGCTTGCTGTGTGGAGCAATCTTCGGCTGATTGATCCATAGCGTCCAAGACCGATATACAATGCGCGGCATAAGTCCTGCCTATAGATAGAGCGCCCTATGCTATTGCGACATTTGCGTTATCTGTTGGCCGTTGCCGATCACGGCGGCTTCACCCGCGCGGCCGAGGCGCTGCACGTGTCGCAGCCGACCCTGTCGCAGCAGATCCGCCAACTGGAAGAAACCCTCGGGGTGAGTCTGTTTGACCGGACATCGCGCTCGGTCAAACCCACTGACGCTGGCCAGGCTTACATCGAATGCGCGCGGCGGGTGTTGGTGGAGCTGGAGGCGGGCCAGCGGGCGTTGCATGACGTGAAGGATCTGTCGCGCGGCAGCTTGCGCCTGGCGATGACGCCAACGTTCATGGCGTACCTGGTCGGGCCGTTGGTGCGCGACTTTACGGCGCGGTATCCGGGGATCCATTTGCAGATTTTCGAGTTGTCGATGGACGACATCGAGGCGGGGCTGGCGGATGACTCGCTGGATGTTGCGATTGCGTTTACGCCCGTGCGCAGTCCGGAGATCGAGTGTATTCCGGCGTTTACCGAAACACTGGGGATCATGGTTGGGCGTGAGCATCCGTTGTATGAGAGCACTGCGGTGCTGGCGGCGGATGACATCGCGCAGCTGGATTTCGCTTTGCTGGCGCCGGATTTCATCACGCGGTTATCGGTGGATGAGTATTTTCGTCAGCACGGAATCACGCCCAAGGTCCGCATCGAGGTGAACTCGGTGAGCACGTTGCTGGAGGTGGTTCGGCATTCGCCGATGGCGACGATGCTGCCGCAGGCGATTGCCACTGAAGAGCGGGCGCTGCGTCGATTGCAGGTCGACAGCGACGCACCGCAACGCGGGGCGGCATTGTTAAGACGCAAGAACAACTACCACAGCGCCGCCGCCGTGGCCTTCACCAAACTGGTCCTGAACCCCCACCCCCTGTAGGAGCTGCCGAAGGCTGCGATCTTTTGATCTTGTTTTTTAGGGGCAAGATCAAAAGATCGCAGCCTTCGGCAGCTCCTACAGGGTGATCAATAAAAAGGGCCTGTTCCTTGGCAGGAACAGGCCCTTTTTATTATTGAAGGAGTGACTCAGCAGAACCGATCAATCACCCGAACTTCGTTTTTGTTCTGCAGCGAGTCCCACGCCTGTTTCAGCGTTTGCAGAACATTACCAATGAAGTCCTTGTCGGCGGCGGCTTTTTTGCCGACATAGCCGTGGCCGCGACGATACATCTTCAGGCGGGCCGCCAGGTTCTGGTTGTTCTGGTCGAACTCTTCTTCACCAGCATGCGGCGACAGGCAGTCGATATGCACCTGACCCGACTTGCTGATCCACAGAATGTGGCTGTCGTGGCTGTCTTTTTGCGCAGCGAACATACGAGCCAGTTCTTCGATAGTTGGTTGATTGTTCAGATTCATGATTATGCCCCTTGACCAGTGTGGTGATCTTTCAAAGTTGATTCGCTAATACAGGTAGCCCATCGGTTAGTTGATCCCTGGCACCGAAACCAGGACGTCAGCGCTCGCCCGTTGAAGTACGGGGTCATGCCTCTGTTGCATGTAGTCGTGTTGAATAACTGCTACGCAATAGCGTCACAACGAAGAGAAGCAGCGAAAACCGGGAGGCTTCTTGACGACATTTACCGTGTCGACCACAAGCGTCTTGAGAATTTTCGCCAGCGCTTCTCGTCCTTGTACTGGACGTTCAGGCCAGGTCAGCTTCTTCAATCTGCCTTGTGGGCAGCGTGTATCCGGAAAAAACAACTCGGCGGTCAGACGAGTTTGCTCAAGCGTGTTACCCGTGTTCCCGATCGGGGAACGTCTTCATCATGCAAAAGCAAAACGACGCCGTCAACGGTTTTGTAGTGATTATTTTTGAGCACTACATATTGTCGGACAAAGCTGTTTTGGAATGAGAAAGGATCCGTTCAGGCAACGGAAAAAGGCGTACGCAAGCCGTAGAAAGTGCACGGATAACCGTCCACTTCACGCTGCTGCCGGGTGAATTCGCCGCCGCTCAATGCCGGGATCAGCCCGGCCCAGAAGCGCCGGGCCGGCAGGTTGGCGTCGATATGGAAAATTTGCCATTGACCGGGGAGGCGGCTCAAGAGGGTGGAGACGACAAACTGGGCGACACCTTGGCCACGAAAACGCCGCGTGAGGAAGAAGTAGCCGATGTTGTGCTCGGCGCCGGCCATCTGCGTTTCGGTGTCGACGGTCACGAACCCGGCGAGTTCGTCATCGACGCGGATCAGAAAGGGTTGCGTGCCTGGGTGGCGCCAGTAGTCGAGCTTCGGCTGGATGGAAAAGAAACCATGGTCGGCGAGTTTCAGTGGTAGCCACTCGCTGAAATCGTACATGTAGAACTGCATGAGGTTTTCGAGGGTATCGAGTTCGTCGCGCTGGGCGGGGTGCAGTTCAATGGTTGGCATGGGGCGTTCACTCCCGGCGATATGACTACTGACACAGTAGTCTGGATTGAACTCAAAACTTGTGGGGAGGGGATTTATCCCCGATGGGTTGCGAAGCAGCCCCTCTTTTGACTTTAAAAAAGCAGGGGACTGCTGCGCAGTCCATCGGGGATAAATCCCCTCACCACAGTGGGATGTTATTTGGTGCTGGTTTTGGCCGTGCGCTTGGTTGGGCTACGGGTTGATTTGCGTTTTTTCTTCCACGGGGTCGCCGCTTTGCCAGCAGGGGGCGGGCCGCTGATGGTCAGGCTCAGGGCGGAGCAGCGGGTCACTTGCTTGCTCATCCATGCGGCCTGTTTGGTGACGAATTCTTCCAGGCTCATTTCGCCACTCTGCACCATGTCCAGCGCCTGTTCCCAGATCGCCGTGGTGCCGGGGTCGGCAATCGCGCGGGGCACGGCGTCGATCAGACTGAACGCGGCCGGTGTAGCGGCGAGTGCCTTGCCGTTTTTCAGCAGATAGCCGCGATCCAGCAAACCCTGAATGATCGAGGCGCGGGTAGCCTCGGTGCCGATCCCGGTGGTGTCCTTGAGCTTCTGTTTCAGCAGCGGGTCTTCCACCAGTTTGGCGACGTTTTTCATCGCCTTGATCAGATCACCCTCGGTGTAGGGTTTGGGCGGTTGCGTCCACAGATCCTTGAGTCTTACGTCGGCGATGGCGCATTCGACGCCCTGGCTGAGTGCCGGCAAGGGTTGCGGCGCAGGGGCTTCGCGGCCCTTGGCCGGTGCCAGCGCTTCGGGCAGGGCGCGTTTCCAGCCGGGCTCGATGATTTGTTTGCCGACAGCGCGCAACGCTTCACCGTTGCAATCGAAGTCGGCCTGGGTGCGATCGTATTCATGATTGGGCAGGAACTGCGCCAGATAGCGCGCGCGGATCAGCGTGTAGACCGCGCGGTGCTTGCCGCTCAGGCGCTCAAGGTTTTTCGCCGCAGCGGTAGGGATGATGCCGTGGTGAGCGCTGACCTTGGCATCGTTCCAGGCGCGAGACTTGCGCTGCGGTTGAAGAAAACCGTTCAACGCTTCCAGGCTCGGATCGGCCTGGCGCAACGCCGCGAGAATCGCCGGCGCCTCGCTGTGCTGGCTCAGCGGCAGATAACCGCAATCGCTGCGCGGGTAGGTGACGACTTTGTAGGTTTCATACAGCGCCTGGGCGATGTCGAGGGTTTCCTGCGCACCGAGGCCGAGCTTCTTCGAACAGACTTCCTGCAACGTGCCGAGATCGAAGGGCAGCGGCGCCACTTCGCGCATGCGTTCGGTTTTCAGCTTGATGACCCGTGCGCTGGCAGCGCTGCCGATCGCTGCTGCGGCTTGTTGCGCCAGTGCCTGATTCAGGCAGCGATCCTGATCGTCACAGGCATCCGACGGCGCCCGCCACTGCGCCATGAACGCTGTGCCGCTGTGCAGCAGTTGTACATCGATTGCCCAATACGCCACCGGCACGAAGTCGGCGATGCTGCGATCACGATCCACCACCAGCCGCAGGGTCGGCGTCTGTACTCGGCCCACGGGCAGCACGCCCTGATAGCCGGATTGCCGGCCGAGCAGGGTGAACAGGCGACTCATGTTCATCCCGATCAGCCAGTCTGCCCGCGAGCGACCGAGCGCCGAGTGATACAGGCTGAAAGTCTCTGCCCCCGGTTTCAGGGCGGCCAATGCCTTGCGAATTGAGGCTTCGTCCAGCGCCGACAGCCACAGACGGCGGATCGGCCCGCGATAACGGCAGTGCTCGACCAGTTCCCGGGCGATCATTTCGCCCTCACGGTCGGCGTCGGTGGCGATGATCAGTTCGCTGGCCTCGCCGAGCAGGCGTTTCACCGCTTTGTACTGGCTGGCCGTGCGCGGCTTGACGGTCATTTTCCATTTGTCCGGAATGATCGGCAGATCTGCCAAAACCCAGCGCTTGTAGCGGGCATCGTAGGCATCCGGCGGCGCGGTTTCGAGCAAGTGGCCGATGCACCAGGTCACCGTGACGTCTGTTCCCAGCCAGCAGCCATCGCCCCGGCGCTTGGCACCGAGGACGGCCGCAATGTCTTTGGCCTGGGAAGGTTTTTCACAGAGATACAGCCGCATAACCACCATCGTCGATCAAGGTCGGAACAGGCGCACAGAATGGCCGGACTTGGCGTCAGGGGCAACTTTTATCTGTATGGATATACAGATAAAAAGCATTGCCGCAAGTGACGGGCAATCCCGGGACGGCATACGGCACTATCGAGAAATTGATTAGCGCCGTGGTGTGGGCGTGTGTCAGGTTCCCAGCGTCTCAACAACGCGCGCGACAGGACGGCCTCGCCAGGAGATCGCCGTAGTCTGTCGGACACTGACTACTTTGAAACAAGGACGTACACCATGCCTCAAGCATCCTCCAGCGCCAGCACGGCGTTCACCACCGTCGACACCTTCAGCCACCTCTACGACCGTGGCGGTGACACGTTGGTCAACGGCAAACCGTCGTTCACCGCCGACCAGGCCGCTGACGAAATCCTGCGCAAGGGCCTGTCGTGGGGCGATAAAAACGCCGACGGCAAAATCGACCTCAGCTACAACTTCCTCAGCGAAAAACCGGCGAACTACAACGCCAAACTGGGCAACTTCAGCGAATTCAGCGCTCAGCAAAAGGCGCAAGCGGTGCTGGCCATGCAGTCCTGGGCCGACGTCGCCAACGTCACGTTCAGCGAAGGCAAGGGCGGTGACGGTCACATGACCTTCGGCAACTACGACGTCAGTACCGGCGGCGCCGCGTTTGCCTACCTGCCGAGCGGTGGCAGCTATGACGGCCAGTCGTGGTACCTGATCAACGATCAATATCAGGTCAACAAGACCCCGGACACCAACAACTACGGGCGGCAGACCCTGACCCACGAAATCGGGCACACCCTCGGTCTGTCACATCCAGGCGCCTACAACGCCGGCAATGGTAACCCGACCTACGGCGACGCCAAATACGCCGAAGACAGCCGTGGCTACAGCCTGATGAGCTACTGGAGTGAAACCAACACCGGCCAGGATTTCAGCAAGGACGGCAGCGGTGCCTATGCTTCGGCGCCGCTGCTGGACGACATTGTGGCGGTGCAAAAGCTGTACGGCGCCAATTATGAAACCCGCGCCGGTGACACCACCTACGGCTTCAGCTCCAACGCAGAGCGTGATTTTTACAGCGCGACTTCGGCGTCGTCGAAAGTGGTGTTTTCGGTGTGGGACGGCGGTGGCAATGACACCCTGAACTTCTCCGGCTTCAAACAGAATCAGAAAATCAACCTCAACGAAGGTTCGTTCTCCGATGTCGGCGGCATGGTCGGCAACGTTTCGATCGCGCATGGCGTGACCGTGGAAAACGCCATTGGCGGCACGGGCAATGACTTGCTGATCGGCAACGCGGCGGTCAATGTCCTGTTCGGCGGTGCCGGCAACGACATTCTCTACGGCGGCGGTGGCGGTGACACATTGTGGGGCGGTGAGGGTGCCGATACGTTCGTGTTCGGCGCGGCCAGCGATTCGACCAATAACCAGCCTGACTGGATCATGGATTTCAAAAGTGGTCTGGACAAGATCGACCTGTCGGGCATTGCCGGGTTCGCGTCGGGCGCGGCGTCGTTGAATTTTGTCAGCCACTTCACCGGGCATGCCGGCGATGCGATCCTGACGTACTACGGACAAAGCGATCAGACCACGTTGCTGGTTGACCTTACGGGGCAGGGTGCGATTGATTTTGCCGTGGGTGTCGTGGGGCAGGCGTTGGCGAGCGATATCGTCGCCTGATCTGACGCACCGGGCATCGGTTGTAGCTGTGTGGTGAGGGGATCAATCCCCTCACCACACAGCTAACGTCGTGCAGCGTATTGCTTGATAGCCGTTCGGCTGCGAATCCGGCGCGATTGGCAACCATGAGTTATACCTGAGCCGGTCTCTTCGCCGTCTCCAGGAGAACCCCATGAAAAGCTCCGGCCCCAGCCCCGTCATCAACCTCGAACAACTCGCCGGCTGCCTGCTGGTGAAGTTTCACGGCATTCAGGTCGCTGCCTCCTCCCATGCGCTGATCCTCAACGAAGCCAACTACCCGCCGGTCTATTACGTCCCCCGCGAAGACATCGACGAGAAGTACTTCGCCCGCACCGACCATACCAGTTACTGCCCGTACAAGGGCGACGCCAACTACTTCAGCCTGCAAGTGCCGGGGCACGAAGGGGCGAACGCGGTGTGGACTTACGAAAATCCGAAAGTGTCGGTCGCGCCGATCCGCGATTACGTGGCGTTCTACCCCGATCAAGTGAAGTTCGAGGTGATCAAGGTCGAGGCCTGAACTCAGTTATTCAGATCGATAAGTTGTGGCGAGGGGATTTATCCCCGTTGGGCTGCGCAGCGGCCCTGATGGCTGCAACCTTGGTGTGTCTGACTCGCCAAGGTTGCAGGGTTGGGGGCTGCTGCGCAGCCCATCGGGGATAAATCCCCTCGCCACGGGGGGGTAATCAGGCAGTTTTTTTCGGGTAGGCTCAGTTTTTGTCGAGGTCGATGTTTTTGGTTTCGCGCAGGCAGATCATTCCGACGACCAGGCTCACCCCGGTAATCAGCACCGGGTACCACAGCCCATAGAAGATGTCCCCGGTGTACACCACCAAGGCAAACGACACCGTCGGCAGGAAACCGCCAAACCAGCCGTTGCCGATGTGGTACGGCAGCGACATCGAGGTGTAGCGAATCCGCGTCGGAAACAGCTCAACCATTAACGCCGCCAGCGGCCCGTAGCACATGGCCGAAATAATGATCAGCGCCACGATCAGCGCGACAATCATTGGCTTGTTGATCTGTTGCGCATCGGCCTGTTGCGGGTAGCCGGCGAGGGTGATCGCGCCGCGCAATGCCGCTTCGTCGTAGCCGTCGAGTTTCACGTCACCGACGCTGATTTGTATCGCACTGCCAGCCGGCGCAGCGACGCTGGAGTAGGGCAGGCCTTGCTTGACCAGGAAGGTTTTCGCCTTGTCGCACGGACTGTCGAATTTCGCCTTGCCGACCGGATCGAACTGGAAAGTGCAGGTCGCCGGGTCCGCCATCACCGTAATCGGCGCCTGACGGCTGGCCTGATCGATTGCCGGGTTCGCATAGTGCGCCAGCGATTTGAAAATCGGAAAGTACAGCGCCGTCGCCAGCAGCAAGCCGAGCATCAGCACCGGTTTGCGCCCGACCTTGTCCGACAGCCAGCCGAAAATGATGAAGAACGGCGCACCGATCACCACGCTGATGATCAGCAAGGTGTTGGCCACCGCCGGGTCCATTTTCAGGAACTGGGTGAGGAAGAACAGCACGTAGAACTGCGCCGCGTAGAAAGTCACCGCTTGCCCGGCGTTGATGCTGAACAGGGCGATCAGCACGACCTTGAGGTTTTCCCATTTGCCGAACGATTCGCGGATTGGCGCCCTCGAGGTTTTGCCTTCTTCCTTCATTTTCAGGTACGCCGGCGACTCGTGCAGGCTCAGGCGAATCCAGGTGGAAATGCCCAGCAGCACGATCGACAGCAGGAACGGAATGCGCCAGCCCCACACTTCAAACTGGTCACCGGTGAAGTAGCGGCAACCGAGCACCACCAGCAGCGAGAGCAGCAGGCCGAGGGTCGCGGTGGACTGAATCCAGCTGGTGTGAAAGCCGCGCTTGCCGATTGGCGCGTGCTCCGCCACGTAGGTCGCCGCGCCGCCGTATTCACCGCCGAGCGCCAGGCCCTGAAGCATGCGCAGCACCACGAGGATGATCGGTGCGGCGATGCCGATGCTGGCGTAGGTCGGCAGCAGGCCGACGCAGAACGTCGCGATGCCCATCAAAATGATCGTCGCGAGGAAGGTGTATTTGCGCCCGATCATGTCCCCCAACCGACCAAACACCAGCGCCCCGAACGGCCGCACGATAAAGCCTGCGGCGAAGGCCATCAGCGCAAAGATGAACGCCGTGGTGTCGTTGACCCCGGCGAAAAACTGCTTGCTGATCACCGCCGCGAGGGCGCCGTAGAGGAAAAAGTCATACCACTCGAACACCGTACCCAGTGATGAAGCGAAGATGACTTTCTGCGTGGCATTGCTGGTACTGGCGCTGCTCGCAACGTCCAGCGGCTGAGCGTGTTCTGACATATCGGTATCCCTCACAGTGATTGTTTTTGTTGTTCCACTGATGCTCGATGTCCATGAATCAAACGCAATCCCCTGTAGGAGCTGCCGCAGGCTGCGATCTTTTGATCTTGGTTTTGATTTCAAAAATTCAAAGTCAAAAGATCGCAGCCTTCGGCAGCTCCTACAGGGTTTGGGCCAGTTCCGGTTTTGCGGTGCTGCTCCTGGTGGTGGGGTTGAGGATCAGTTGGGCCGCTTTTTCGGCAATCATCAGCGTAGGCGAACAGGTGTTGCCCGAGGTGATACGCGGCATGATCGAGGCGTCGGCGATGCGCAAACCGGGGACACCGTGCACACGCAACTGTGCATCGACCACCGCGTCACCGTCATTGCCCATGCGGCAGGTGCCGACCGGGTGGAAAATCGTCGTGCCGATTGTCGCCGCCGCTTGCTGTAACTCTGCTTCGCTTTGCAGGCTGGCGCCGGGCAGGTACTCGACCGGTTTGAACGCTTGCAGGGCAGGGGCGCTGACGATGCGCCGGGTCAGGCGAATCGCATCCGCTGCCACGCGCAAATCTTCCGGATGGCTGAGGTAGTTGGGTTGAATCAGCGGCGCGTGCTGTGGGTCGGCCGAACGGATTTCGATGCGGCCACGGCTCTGCGGACGCAGATCACACACCGACGCAGTAAACGCCGGAAAGCTGTGCAACGGTTCGCCAAAGCGCTCCAGCGACAACGGCTGCACGTGATATTCCAGATTCGCCGAAGTCTGCTCCGGCCCCGAACGCGCAAATGCGCCCAACTGACTCGGCGCCATCGACAGCGGCCCGCTGCGGTCATACAGATAACGCAGGCCCATGCCCATCTTGCCCCAGACGCTGCCGGCGATCTGATTCAGCGTGCGCGCGTTTTCCAGCTTGTAGATCAGGCGCAGTTGCAGGTGATCCTGCAGGTTGCCGCCGACGCCCGGCAATTCATGGATCACGCCGATACCGAGGCGTTCCAGCAACGGCCGCGGACCAATCCCGGAGCGCTGTAAAATGCTCGGCGAGCCGACCGATCCGGCGCACAAGACGATCTCTTTGCGCGCCTTGAACTGTTTGACCTGACCTTCATGTCGCGCACTCACTTTCGATGCGCGCCCGTCCTCCAGCACAACCCGATCCACTTCAACCCCGGTCAGCACCGTCAGGTTCGCCCGATCACGCACAGGTTTGAGAAAAGCCTTCGCCGCGTTCCAGCGCACGCCGGCCTTCTGATTGACCTGAAAGTAGCCGCAACCCTCGTTGTCGCCCTGATTGAAGTCTTCGATGCTGGCGATGCCGCTTTGCTCGGCGGCGCTGCGAAACGCATCCAGAATCGGCCACGAAAGCCGCTGTTGTTCGACGCGCCATTCACCCTTGGCGCCGTGGAATTCAGCCGCGCCGGCAAAGTGGTTTTCGCTCTGTTTGAACAGCGGCAGCACGTCATTCCAGGCCCAGCCCGGATTGCCCTCGGCCGCCCAGCCATCATAGTCGTTGGCCTGGCCGCGCATGTAGATCATGCCGTTGATGGAAGAACACCCGCCGAGCACTTTGCCGCGCGGATAACTCAGCGCACGACCGTTGAGGCCCGCTTGTTCTTCGGTCTTGAAGCACCAGTCGGTGCGCGGGTTACCGATGCAGAACAGGTAACCGACAGGTATGTGAATCCACGCATAGTTGTCGCGCCCGCCGGCTTCGAGCAACAGCACGCGCTGCTGCGGATCCGCCGACAGTCGATTGGCCAGCAGGCACCCGGCAGGGCCGGCGCCGACCACGATGTAGTCGTATTCATCGAGGGAAGTCTGCATTCCCTGACCTCGCTTTTTGTTTTTATTGTCGGACACTCTAGTTGTTAGCTTTCGTCAAAAGAATGTTAGTTTTTGCGCAGCCGCTGTGCGTTTTTAAACAGCCTGCATAGACCTTAGCCGACAAGGACACAGCATGTTCGACTGGAACGACCTGCGGTTTTTTCTCGAACTGCAACGCAGTGGGCGCCTGCTCACCGCTGCCCGCCGTCTCAACACCACCCACGCCACCGTCGCCCGGCACATCGAGGCCATCGAAAAGAGCCTCGGCACTGCGCTGTTCGTCCAGCATGCGCAAGGCTATGAGATGACCCCGGCGGGGGAGGCGCTGCTCAAACATGCGGAAGCGATGGAGAACGTGGCATTGTTGGCGCAGGAAGAAATCACCCAATCGACCGCGCCGCTGGGCAAGATTCGCGTGGGGGTTACTGAAGGGCTGGGGATCAAGTTTCTGGCCAGTCGGATGATTGGACTGTTTGAGCGTTATCCGGGGCTGGAAGTGGAACTGGTGGCGGTGCCGCGCTTTGTCAGCATCCTCAACCGTGAGGCGGAAATCAGCATTCATCTGGAGCGCCCGGCGGCGGACATGCTGGTGACGCGCAAACTCACCGATTACCGCCTCGCGCTCTATGCCAGTCAACGCTACCTCGACAAAGCGCCGCCGCTGCAAAGCCGTGAAGATTTGGGCCGGCATGCGTGGATCGGCTATGTCGACGATTTGCTGTTCAGCCAGGAACTGATGTTCCTCAACAGCTTCTGTCGCAGCCCGCGGGTGGTGTTTCACAGCACCAGCGTCATCGCCCAACAGGAAGCCGCGCGGTCGGGTTTGGGCATTGCGGTGTTGCCGTGCTACATGGCCGAGTCCGATCCGGATCTGGTGCCGTTGTTGCCGGATGAAAGTATCGAGCGCAGTTACTGGATCAGCACGCGGCGCGAGTTGCATAAATCGGTGCGGCTGCGGGTGGTCTGGGATTATGTGGTGGGGTTGTGTGAGGCGGAGCAGGGGTTGTTACGCGGACAGTCCTGCCTACCGTAGATCCTTTGTAGGAGTGAGCCTGCTCGCGATAGCGGTGTGCCAGTCGACATCTGACTCACAGACATAACGCTATCGCGAGCAGGCTCACTCCTACAGGGGGGGCAACAAATTCAACGTTGATTAATATATGGATATCCGTATATTCGGGTTTCCGTATGTATTGGTGCCGTTCCATGCTCACCCCTACCGAAGTCTTCAAGAGCCTCGCCGACGAAACCCGCGTGCGCGCCATCCTGCTGATTGCCGATCAAGGTGAACTCTGTGTCTGCGAGCTGATGTGTGCGCTTGACGACAGTCAGCCAAAGATCAGCCGTCACCTCGCGCAACTGCGCAGCAACGGCCTGCTGCTCGATCGCCGTCAGGGGCAATGGGTCTACTACCGCCTTAATCCGCAGTTGCCCGATTGGGTTCGCGAAATTCTCCAGGTGACGTCCGGGGCCAACACTGACTGGCTCAAGGACAACGCGTCTCGCCTGCAAAACATGGATGGCCGCCCGGTTCGCGAAGCCGCCTGCTGCTGACACTTCACTGGAGCACCTCATGCGAATCCTGTTCATGTGCACGGCCAACAGCTGCCGCAGCATCCTCTCGGAAGCCATGTTCAATCACTTGGCACCGCGCGGATTTGAAGCGGTGAGTGCCGGCAGTTTTCCCAAAGGCCAAGTGCTGCCGCGCAGTCTGTTGACCCTGCAACACGCCGGCATTGCCATCAATGGCTTGCACAGCAAAGGCAACGACGCTTTCGAAGGCAACCCGCCAGACATCGTCATCACCGTGTGCGACAAAGCCGCCGGCGAGACCTGCCCGGTGTATTTCCGCCCGGCGCTCAAGGCCCATTGGGGATTGGAAGATCCCTCCGAAGTATCAGGTGACGAGGCCACGGTGAATGGCGCTTTCCACGCGACATTGATGCGTATCGGCCAGCGCTGCCAGGCCTTCCTCGATCTGCCCTTTGAAACCCTCAGCCGCGATGAATTGAAAACCGCGCTCGACCGCATCGGCGCGCTTTAAGGAACACTCATGTCAGCCCACCTGCCAAACCTCGATGCCAGCTTGTTCGATAACGCCAACCCCGCGAAGCCCGGCGAACACAAACCGCGCATTCTGTTGCTGTACGGCTCGACCCGTGAGCGCTCCTTCAGCCGTTTACTGGTGGAGGAGGCCGCTCGGTTGCTGGAACACTTCGGCGCCGAAACGCGCGTCTTCAATCCGTCGGGTTTGCCGCTGCCCGACGACGCCCCGGTCGACCATCCCAAAGTGCAGGAACTGCGCGATCTGGTGCTGTGGTCGGAAGGGCAAGTGTGGTGTTCACCCGAACGTCACGGCGCCATGTCTGCTGTGTTCAAGGCGCAGATCGACTGGATCCCGCTGGAGCTCGGCGCTGTGCGTCCGACCCAGGGCAAAACCCTGGCGGTGATGCAGGTCTGCGGCGGCTCGCAGTCGTTCAACGTGGTCAACCAGTTGCGCGTGTTGGGTCGCTGGATGCGCATGTTCACCATCCCCAACCAATCCTCGGTGCCCAAGGCCTACATGGAGTTCGACGAGGCAGGGCGGATGAAACCGTCGCCGTTCTACGACCGAGTGGTCGACGTGATGGAGGAGTTGGTGAAGTTCACCGTGTTGCTGCGCGATCAGCAGACGCATCTGGTCGACCGCTACTCCGAACGCAAGGAAACTGCTGAGCAGTTGATGGCAAGGGTCAATCAGCGCTCGATCTGAATGCGAGAAAAAGCCCTGATTCAACTGCTGGCGGTTACGTCGATCAGCGGAATCGGTTCGATCGCCCAGGCACGGCTGTTGCGTCTTTCGGGGCACGGAATGGCGCAGGCCTTGCGCCCGGTAAAGTCGCGGGCGAGCCGTGCTTCATCGATCTGCCAGCCCAGGCGCTCCAGTTCGCGAAGGCGTTTGCGCAAGGCGATCTGCAGCGCATCGGACTTCAACGAAACTTCTTGCTGCCAGGAGTCCGGTACGCGCTCCGGGCGCACGTTGCGCAGTACTGCGTGATCCTGTCGGAAAATCTTCAGATTGCTGGCGACGAAGCGTCCGTCGAGCAAGCGCGAGCGTAGAAACGTGCGGCCCATCATCCACCACGTGCGCGTGCGGTTGGCGTCCACTGGCACATGGGCCGCAACAATGTAGATCCGCCAGCCATTGGGTAATTGCAATTGCAGCGTGGTACACGGGCCTGACAAATGAAACCCGGGCACGGTTGTCACGCTGACCTGCTCGGTGGCTGATTTGCGCCTGAACAGCCCGGTGCGCTTGGGTCGCTTCATCAACATTCGGGCCTGACCCTGCCACGCATCGCTGTCGACGTCGAACGCTTCGATTTCCGGATGAGCCGGGTCGCCGAAGGTCGAACCATGCACGAAAGGCGCGTGTGCAAAATCCAGCCCGTTCTCGATGACCCGATCCCAACTGGCTTCCCAGTCAAAGTGCCCACTGACTACGCGAACGTTGGCATCATCGAGCCAATCCAGGGCAGGAAGCGGCGGGCGTTCAGCCTCTGGCAAATCGCCTAGAAAGGCCCAGATCCAGCCGTAGCGTTCCTCTGTCGGGTACGCATCAACCCGCGCCTTCTCCGGGATCCGCAGAGTGGGCTGAGCGGGAATCTGCACGCACCGGCCGTCACCGTCGAAGCGCCAGCCGTGGTAGGGGCACTGCACGCTGTCGCCGACCTTGGCCCCGGCCGATAGCGAACCCCCACGGTGCACGCAAATATCGGACAGCAGACGTGCCTTGCCGTGGCTGTCGCGGAAGGCGACAAACGACTGGCCGAGCAGGCGTATCGGCGCGATCTCTTGGCTCAACTGCGATGAGGGAAGGATGACGTACCAAAGGTTTTTGAGCATGGGTTGGGATGACCGAAAGGGTAGGGACGGGGCTCTGGACGCTTTGAGCATAGATCCGGGCTGGCAGTTCACCGAATGAACTGCATGCGCTCAGATTCGATCATGGTTTTGCAGAAAATCGCCATGCGTCGCTTCGGCCTGCTGGACGAGGTGCCGGGCGAAGACCTACACGGAGGGGGTTTCAGCTCTGGTTTTAATCGCAGGCGAGAACAGTTGGCCCATGCAACTAACTGGTCGAGCCACAGGTCACTCAATCAGCGGAGGTCGATTCAATTCGCACGACCTCGAATATCGAAGACGCTGCCCGTGGCCACTCATCTCGATCGTCGCAACAACCTGTCACTGGACAGCCTGAATTTCTTCCTCGCCGATGTGCGCGACGGGCTCGGGCCCTATCTGGCGATTTACCTGCTGGCGGTTCATCAATGGGACCCGGCCAGCATCGGCCTGGTCATGACCCTTGCCGGAATCGCCGCGCTCATCACGCAAACGCCAGCAGGCGCATTGGTCGATAGTACGCGTCGCAAACGAGCGATCATTGTCATTGCGGCGTTGCTGGTGACGGGCAGTTGTCTAGTGTTGCCTTTCGTCACCTCGTTCAGTCTTGTGGCGCTGACTCAAGCCCTCAGCGCTGTCGCCGCATCGATTTTTGCGCCGGCGATTTCGGCGATCACCTTAGGCATTACCGGGCCGCGCGCCTTCACGCGACGCACCGGGCGCAACGAAACGTTCAACCATGCAGGCAATGCCTGTGCGGCGCTGTTGGCCGGGCTGTTTGCTTACCTGTTCGGCCCGGTAGCCGTGTTCTATCTCATGGCGGCGATGGCGCTCGCCAGCGTCATCGCCGTGTCCTTTGTTTCGCCAGAGGCCATCGACCATGATCTGGCCCGAGGCCTGAACCCCGGCGGTGCCGGGCATGGCACACAACCCTCTGGTTTGTCGGTACTGCTCAAGAACAAACCGCTGCTGATGTTTGCCGTGTGCTGCGCGTTGTTCCACTTGGCGAACGCGGCGATGCTGCCGCTGGTGAGCCAGAAACTGGCGCAGGCCAATCTGCAGATGGCCACGCCGTTGACGTCCGCCTGTATCGTCGCGGCGCAATTGGTCATGGTGCCCGTCGCCTTGCTGTGCGGGGCCAAGGCCGATGTCTGGGGGCGCAAGCCGTTGCTGCTCGCAGGCTTCCTGATTTTGCCGTTGCGTGGCGTACTGTATGTGTGGTCCGACGACCCTTATTGGCTGGTCGCGGTGCAGTTGCTCGACGGTGTGGGCGCGGGGATTTTCGGCGCGCTGTTTCCAGTGGTGGTGAAAGACCTCACGTTGGGCACCGGGCATTTCAACGTCAGCCTGGGCGCGCTCTCGACTGCGTTCGGTCTGGGCGCTGCATTGAGTAACGGCCTTGCGGGATTCGTGGTGCAGGCCGCTGGCTACAGTGCGGCGTTTTTGACACTGGCCGTGGTCGCCGCCGCTGCGTTGATTCTGCTTTGGGTGGCCGTTCCCGAGACGTTGCAGTGTTCAAGTGCGCAAGCAGATACGCCGCAAGGCGCTCTTCGAAGTTCATCTTGCCCATGAGCATCAGCCTGTCGTGATCCCGAACGAACGGCCATTCTTGATTGAGCCTCTAGGCTGCGCATCGCGGGTTGGCGCCGCTTTTGCTTGAAACAGCTGCAAGGCCTTTCAAGAATGGAGAGATGCAATGAGGGAATGGGTTACGGGCGGCGACATCCACAAGGATAACTTGCAGGCGATCTGTGACGGTGTCATAGAGCATGGCCGCGCTTTATCTGAGGCACGCGGCGGGCGGGCGCAGCCCATCGCCTGTCTGGTCATGGAGAATGGGCAACTCGTCGGCGGTGCAACCGGCAGAACCGAGTTCAGACGCTTGTTTGTCAATTACCTGTGGGTCGATGCGCAACGGCGCAGCATGGGGCTGGGGGCTGAAGCGTTGCACAGGCTTGAGGCGCGAGCCGTTGAACGGGGATGCGTGGACGCCTTGATCGAAACCCTCGATGACGACGTCGCCGAGTGGTACTCGCGGTGTGGATATCAAGTGATAGCGCATGTGCCGCAGTACTGCGGGCCATGGAGTCGGCATACGTTGTTGAAAACGCTCGACGGAGCTCATGGAAATGCTGCCGATGAGCAATAGCCATACCCGCAGTAGCATGCCAATCAGCGGCATGCTTCATCACGGCGAGATCAATGTTTCATCCCTGGAAGCATCGCTGCGCTTCTGGCGACCGTTGCTGTGGCCCGCAACACTACGGCCTTTACTGTGAAGATCCGGACAAGATCAAGGTAGAGATCGTTGCGTCGGGGCTTTGTGCTGTTCAGGGTGAATGCCCTTGGGTTGATCCAGCGTGACAACGACACCCGGAGTAAACCCGATATTGCCGGCAGGCCAGGATTCATGGTCGTCCGAGCGATCCGTCAAAGTCGGTTTGAACTGAAGCACTGAAGCCACTTGCCGGGACCACGACGCGCGTCCACTCTATGGCATGCCGACAAGGAGCGTCAGCCGACTCTCCGTCGCGACCACAGGGAGCTTGCAGCATGAGCGAAGACAGCAAAGTCAAAGGCCCGGCATCCTACTTTCCCGCCATCGAAAAAAAGTACGGCCAACCCATCGAACATTGGCTGAACCTGCTCGCCAGCCTCCACGACAAAAAACACATGGAACGGGTTGCCTGGCTCAAGACTGAGCACGGCATGGGCCATGGCCACGCCAACGCGCTGGTCGCGTACCATCTGGCCAACAGCAAACAGTGAGGGCAGGGTAGCCATGAACTTCAGCCACCGGCCAGTGACGGCCGACGATGTCCAAACCGTCTGCGGTTTTCCGCAGGGTGTTCAAGAGTTGTACTTCATGTTCCCGAAGGCGCAATACCCGCTGACGGCAGAGCAGATGCACACCGCGATCAGCCAGCGCTTCGACTCCACGGTGTTCCTGGCCAACGGCGAGTTCGTCGGTTTCGCCAACTTCTACCGTGCTGAACACAACGCTATCTGTTGCATCGGCAACGTCATCGTCGCGCCCTATGCGCGAGGCCAAGGCGTGGCCCGATACATCATCGAAACGATGACGGCACTGGCCTTCGAAAAGTACCAGGCCCGCGAAGTGCAGTTGTCCTGCTTCAACGAAAACACCGCCGGCCTGTTGCTCTACCCTAAACTCGGCTTCGTGCCGTTCGCCATTGAAGAGCGACCGGCACCGAACGGCGGGCGTTCGGCGCTCATTCACATGACCCGCAGTCGAGGCGCCATCGATGCCGCTCAGCTTCCATAAAATGCACGCCAACGGCGATGACTTCGTCGTGGTCGATGCGCGAAACACCACCAACCCGATCACCAGCCAACTGGCCCGACAGTTGGGTGATCGCCACCGAGGCATCGGTTTCAACCAACTCGCCGTAGTGCTCGATTGCGCGGATGCCGATGCACAGTTGCAGTTCTGGAACGCCGACGGCTCGGCGCTCGATGTGTGCGGCAGCGCCACCCGTGGCGCCGCCGACCGACTGATGCGCGAAGCCAGCCGAAAATCGATCACCCTGCGCACCCAGCGCGGTGTGCTCCACTGTGAACGCACGCCCAGCGGACTGATCTCGGTCGACATGGGCCAACCGCTGCTCGCCTGGGAGGACATTCCTCTGACCGAGGCACACGACACGCTTGTGCTGCCGCTGCCCGGCGACCCCGCCGCGTGCAGCATGGGCAACCCGCATTGCACCTATTTCGTCGAAGACCTCAGCATCCTCGACCTCGCCGCCGTCGGCCCAACCCTCGAAACGCATCCGCTGTTCCCGCACAAAACCAACGTGCACTTCGTCCAGATCCTCGACCGCAGCCACATCCGCCTGCGCATCTGGGAACGCAACGGCGCAATCCCGCTCGGCTCCGGCTCCTGTGCTTGCGGCGCCGCAGTAAACGGCATCCGCCGAGGCCTGCTCGACCCAACCGTCATCGTCGAATGCGACGGCGGCCCCGTCACCGTCCACTGGAACGGCACCGACAGCGTCACCCTGAGCGGCCCGGTCGAACCGATCTTCTCCGGCACAATCCCTTAAGCATTCCGGTCGGCCCGCTCTCTGCAGAAAAACCCCCTGATTCCCCCGCAGGAGCGGCCCATGCTCAACGGTCTGAGCACGGCGCTCAGCCCCACGTGGGCGTTCTTTTGCTGAAAGCGGATGCCATCGAGCTGCCGAATTATGCCGAGCAACAGCGGGGATAGATTTGGATGTGATTTCCTACAGCTCAGGCGTCGGTTTACCCCGCAGACGTCACCCGCGCAGCCTGCGTAGGATCACGCGACGTCACCAGCCCGAGGAAGGAAATCACCAGCGCCAGGCCGATGGTTGTGGTGACTTCGGTGCGGTGTTGCGGCGTGAGCATCATCACCGCCAGCGCCGCGCAGATGAACACAATCACCAGCCAGGTCAGCCAGGGAAACAGCCACATGCGAAAGGTCAGCTCGACGTTGCGCTGACGCAACAGCTTGCGCATACGCAACTGCGACACCGCAATCGCCAGGTACACCAGCAACGCAATCGCCCCGGAACTGGCCAGCAGGAACTCGAACAGCCCGGCGGGCATGATGTAACTCCACACGGTAATCGCCGCGCCGAGCACGGTGCTGGCGATAACGGCTGCGCGTGGCACGCCTTCCGAAGAGGTCGCTTTCAGCGCCTTCGGCGCATCGCCACGACGGCCCAGCGAGTACAACATGCGCGAGGCAATGTAGATCGAGGAGTTCATGCAACTGGCCACGGCAATCAGCACGACCACATCGACCATGAACTTGGCGTGGGGAATGTTCATGATTTCCAGCGCCCGCTGATACGAACCGACCGAGGCCAGCAACGGGTCGTTCCAGGGCACCACGGAAATCACCACGAAAATCGACAGCAGGTAAAACACGCCGATGCGCCAGATCACCGAGCGCGTCGCCTTGGCAATGTTGCGCGCCGGGTCATTCGATTCGGCGGCGGCGATGGTCACAGCTTCCGTACCGATGAAACTGAACATGATGGTGATGAAAGCACCGACGACCGCCGACAGCCCATTAGGGGCAAAGCCACCGTGTTCAGCCATCAAACCGCTCAACCCGCTGACCTCCCGGTCGGGCACCCAGCCCATCAACACAGCAAAACCGACGCCGATAAAACCAATGATCGCCACGACCTTGGCCATCGCGAACCAGAACTCGAATTCACCATATTTCGACACGCTGAACAGGTTGGTCACCACCAACGCAATGATCGACACCAAGGCGAACAGCCAGGCATCGATCTGCGGAAACCATTGGTGCAGCACATGGCCGGCCGCCAGCGCTTCAATCGGAATCACCAGCACCCAGAACCACCAGTAAAGCCAACCGATGGTAAAACCGGCCCAGCGCCCGATGGCCTGATCGGCATAGGTGGAAAACGAGCCGGTGTCGGGATTGGCCACCGCCATTTCGCCGAGCATGCGCATGACCAGAACGACGAGCAACCCTGAGAAAAGATACGCCAGCAGCACGGCGGGGCCGGCCGCTGCGATGGCGTGTCCTGAGCCTACGAACAAACCGGCACCGATGATGCCGGCGATTGACAGCATGGTGACGTGACGAGGCTTGAAGCCCTGCGCCAATTGGCTACTCGAATCCTTGGAGTTCGGGCTAATCATCGGTTTTTTTATTCTCTGCTGATCGACATTTAAGCGGGTTGAAAGGGGCAACCAAGCATTGCTGTTGCCTGCTGAATGGCTTGGAAACAGCCCCCTTCAAACGCTGCAGTTCTTATCAAACCGATCATCTCGATACGGCTATTTTTATGAAAAGACGCGTCACCTTACCCGGCTTTTCTGCTGATTCAGATGCCTGATCACGCCACCATCGTGTCTGATATCGACACACGGACACCTTACGGTCTTGTTGGAAACCCGTCAGTCACTGGGAGCTGCGTATTCGCTACAACCGGCGTTCTCAACACTTTTCGTCTATTATCCCGACCACTTTTCAAGCGTTGAGACCTTGCCATGCAAGAGGATTACTGGCCCTTCCATCTTTTCGGGGCGACATTCGCCAGTGAGGCCGAGGCACAGCAATTTGTTTTCGAACAGTGGGAGCCGCAGCCTCTCGAAACGGCATCAGACAGCGTGTACTCTGCATGGGAAGAGCGCAATCCGACGTGGCGGTTATCAGAGGAGCTAGGGTTCCACATGGACTCGGATTTCGTGGAGCTCGCCAATAATCCGGAAGATCTCATCGCGCAGATCCAGAGCCCGTCCGAGAGAGAAAGTGTGGCAGCTACAGCGACAGCATTTACCCACCTCATTCTGGTGGGGATGAATGCTATCTGGGGGGATAGACGCTCGGCGTCAACTCAGCTTGAGTCGCCAGTGCGCTCACCAGAAAGCACAGCAACGTTTACCTACCTCGGGAAATTCAACTGAACGCAAAGTTCTACAGCGAAGGAAGCAGGGCGGATCCATTCTGCTAGAGCAGGTTGGCGGACAGCTTCAAACCATCAGCCAAGCGGCGTCGGCTGAACCCAGGCCGCCCTTCACGAAGTGTGCACTTCGCCAAAACGGACAACCCGGGCCTGTCGTCACAGGCACTGCATCGGGCCTGAGCGCTTAGCGATTAAATCTCGTATTCATCTCATCCAGCACTTCAACGATCTCCGGATCTCGTTCCTTCAACCTGTTTTCGAAGGTGTCCTGCGCGTTGGAATAAGCGTCGCCCATTTTGCTCATGAAGCCGCGACCTTCGGGTGTGTCAGCAAAAATGCTCTTGGCTTGTTCGGGATGGAAGTGGGCACGAATCGCCGCATCCAATTCATCCGCCTGCAAATTGGCCGCATAGGAGTCGATAAACAGCTCCTGCATCTCCTTGAACGGGGCTTTGTCTTCCAAGACTGTGCGGATGTCTTCGTCCATCACTTCCAAGAAGCGCGGCGAGTAGCTTTGCATCGTCGTTTGCACGAGGTCGTCGTAAACCTCTTTGAGCTGACTCACTTCGACCAATTCCCTGGCCTTGTCCTGACTCCCTCCGCAGGCGGTCATTGACGTTGCAAGCAACAAAACCAGCGCTGCCGTTCTCAAACCCATGAGCCATTGTCCTTGTTCAATGTAAAGGTGCCGATTGCCTGGCGCAGGTTCGAACACTGCTTCCATAGCAAACCCGCAGAAGTGCAGGGCGCCGCATTTTAAGCCGACTCCCCCCATTCCCCAAACCCCCAACGCCCCTGCTTCCGTAGGAGCAAAGCTTGCTCGCGAAAACGCCTTCAGCAGCACCAAAAAATCCAATCCAGCTAAAACCCAAACGAGCCAAGCCAAATCCATGCCGCTGACCAATAAACAGGAAATAACCCGCTTGTTTAAACGAAGCCTCAAGCAACCACATAAGCCCTATAACGCCTTGCGCCATTGCCTACGACTAAGCCAGAATCCGCCGGCTTGTGCGCCTGGAACTCCCTCCGTATCTTGATTCCCGTCACTGCTCATCAGTGATCGGGTCTGCAAGCCCGCCGGAAAACCAGTCGCATAGCCCTGCCAACAGGACACTTGTTCGTGTCTACTCAATGGCGGCTTTGTGCGGGAGACCTTCGGGTCTGCCGGGTTCCTGGTTTCCCGGTCTTGCAGACCCGCGCATAGCTGCCACCCATCCTGCTTTCCATAGCAAACCCGCAGAAGTGCAGGGGCCGCAATTCTAAGCCGACTGCCCCCATTCCCCAAACCCCCACCGCCCCTGCTGCCGTAGGAGCAAAGCTTGCTCGCGAAGACGCCTTCAGCCGCACCAAAAAATCCAATCCAGCTAAAACCCAAACGAGCCAAGCCAAATCCATGCCGCTGACCACTAAACAGGAAATAACCCGCTTGTTTAAACGAAGCCTCCAGCAACCACCTAAGCCCTACAACGCCTTGCGCCATTGCCTACGACTAAGCCAGAATCCGCTGGCTTGTGCGCCTAGCTCGCGGGTTCTATTGTCTGTCGGTCGCTGAAAAACAGTGATCGGGTTTGGTAGCCCGCCATAACTAGTCGCATCGCACACCGTTTGCAGACCTCTCCAGGTCGCTGCTCAATGGTGGCCATGCGCAGGACACCTTCGGGTGTGCCGGGTCCTAGTTACCGGTCTACCAACCCGCGTATGGCCGCCACCTTCGTTTGGTAGCGAATGTGAAGGCTCCTTTTTATTAACTAGGAGTTTCACCGTGTTCAAAGTAACGCCAAACCCACCGGACGCCGATCCGATCCCGTACGACCCAACGCTTGAACCTCAAAAGATAAAAGAGGCGACCGACCGCGCCATCAACTTCTATCTCAACCCAGGCACACTGAAACTCTCAATCCCCTCCCGCAAGTCCAGCAAGATCTTCCTCGTCGATCCCGCCGTGGACGAAGAAACCCTGCTCGTCGAAGCCTGCGAATCATTGGCAGCCGCCAGCGACATGGCACGCGACATCGGCGACGTCGTCGACCACTCCCAGCGCCGAGCCATGCTGATGCTGCATCAGGTGATCATGCTGAGCGAACTCATGGTCAATCGAATACTGGATAGCCGCCGCTTACCCAACTAGCCGACAGACCAACGGATGAGGGGGCTCGCCCCTTCATACTCAAATCAGAGTTCCATGTAGGAGCTGCCGCAGGCTGCGATCTTTTGATCGTGTTTTTTCACAATCAATATCAAGATCAAAAGATCGCAGCCTTCGGCAGCTCCTACGGGATGTTCATTTTTTCGCAGTACCGATGGGTACTCACCTGGAGTTCCAGATGCCTGAAACCACACCCCAATCAGCGGTAACAGATCCGATATCCCCCTACGAATCCCTAAATTCAAGAAAGCTCCACGAAGCCGCCGAACGCGCCCTCGATCATTACCTTTTACCAGCAGGCACGAGCAAACCCGAGCCCTACAGCCCCAGCAGCATGTTCATGGTCAACCCGCAAACCGACACCGAGTCATTACTCGCAAACGCCTGCGAGTCCCTGGCATCGGCAACGGTGATGCTCGGCGATTTCGCTGGAACGCTGGACGGGCCGAACCGCCACACCTTGCAAGGCATCGCTCAAGTAGTGATGTTGGGGGAATTGGCGGTCAACCAGGCGTTGGATAACGTTGAACTGAAGCAGCCAGTTTCAGAGGTCGCAACCGGAATGAAATAGTCCGAGCAGCCCACAATCTGTGGCGAGGGGAGCTTGCTCCCGACCAGGCGCGAACCTCCCTTAGCCACTAAACCAACGAATCAAACAAGACCGGCGTACTTTCCGAAAATAAATCCGTCGCCAACAACAGCAAAACCCTCGGTTCGGCCAGTGCAATGCTCATCAACTTCGCCCCGGGTTCGACAAGTCCCACCGCAAGACTGCGTTCGGCATTGCGCAGAACGTGATGCTCGGCGAACTCGCAGTAAATCAGGCGTTGGACAGCGTAAAAATCGCCCTCTGACCACCCACCGCGACGAGGGGAAACCCTCGTCACTAAACGCGGTCTGAACAACGCTGGCACAGGGCCACGGCTTGTGCCGCGCAGTCTCGACTGTCACCCTTCGCGCCGTTCTTCAAGGATCAGAACAAGGAATCAAGGATTGAGTGGTTACGTCCCCAACCCACCAAAAAACCATCGCTACGCAGAAGCCAAACCCGTCGATATTCATGCCCAGCGTTGGGCTGAGTATGAGAAGCACGGGAAAGAGCCTGCGCGTGAACCTGAGAAAGTCGGGATCGCGCTGAGGATTGGGGTGTTCTTCGATGGCACAGGCAACAACGCAAGTAATGCTGCCGCAGGCCTGATCTGTGGTGCGCATCACCCTATTGCGCCCAAAGACATTCCTGCTAGCTGCCAGCCGTACATGAGTAATCCGGATAGCAGCTACGGTAACGATGTCAGTAATGTGAAGAAGCTGAGCGATTTGTATGACGTTCCTCGAGCTGCTGAAGGCCCGGGGGCTCGGAAAAAAGCTTTTGGTATGGTCTATGTCGAAGGTATTGGCACCCGCTCAGGTGAAGAAGACAGTACCCTGGGAGCGGGGGCCGGACGAGGCGAAACGGGCGTCGCAGGGCGTGTCCAATCTTCTTTTGCGTCGATCAGCCAACGTATCACTGAGGTCTTGGAGAAAAATCCAGGCTGTGAAATCACATCGTTGACTTTCGATACTTTCGGTTTCAGTCGTGGCGCGGCAGCAGCTCGGCACTTTGCCAACGAAATCGTTCGCGGCAAGCAGGGTCCACTAGGTGACGTCCTTCGGAGCAATTCCGATGCCTTCAGTCAGACCTTCGTTGATCAATACAAGTCGGATATCAACATGGGTTTTATCGGCTTGTTTGATACTGTTCCATCAATTGCCGGCTGGTCTAATCTCGGCAACATCAAAAGTTCGATCGCGACGGGCATCCGGCTCTATCTGGATCGACGGTTTTTCACCGATGTTGTCCAATTGGTTGCTCGTGATGAATGCAGAGGTAACTTCGCGCTCAGTCGCGTAGCTCCCGATCATGCAGAGATCGTACTGCCTGGTGTTCATTCCGATATTGGTGGAGGCTATCTTGAGGACGCTGAAGAATGCGTGCTCGTCAGCCCAATGCAAACATTTGAAGTGTCTATCCACACCGACGTCGCAACCACATCGATCTACCAGGACGCAGTAGCTGTAAAAAATAAATGGCTAGCGAGAGGCTGGCCGTCTGAAATGTTGGAAATTGTTACACCGCCTGCGCTGCTGATACCGAACAGTTCACAGGATCGAATGAGTCCTCAAGTCAAACGCATCTACGCCGCTGTACAGCTTAAACGGCCGGTGAGTGGAATGCTGTCGAGGGTGCATTTACGCGTCATGTATCAGCAGGCAAAAGCGAAAGGTGTTCGTTTCCAAGAAATCCCCGAAACGGCAGAGTTTGCAATTCCAGAGGAGCTTCAAGCCTTATGTGATCGGTTTGTCTCTGGCGATTACACGACTACACCCCAAGAAGAGCAAATGCTAAGGCTTAAGTACATTCATACATCTGCCAACTGGAATCACCCGCTAGGGCGACGTGATGGGAGCGGCTTGAGAGCGGTCTACATCAACGCCCCCACGAGTGATTCAGTACGAGTTCGGCACCCTCATGTACCCGACTGGACGCTTTGGTAATGAAATTAATACTGGCCTCGCTCTGCATATTGTTAGTGTCCGGTTGTAATGCTGACCCACTCTCTGCAAAAAAAGACCCGAAATCCCCATGGTGGGAGCTTGGCTTTGTCGAACCGGATTACATGAAAGTCTGGGTTGAAGATACGGCAGTTGAGGACATCAAGGGGAAGACGATCCCACGCACTGGCGGTGGGTCCGCCTCGGGCGGGCAGCCAGAAGACGGAACAGATTCTGCCCGTGGCTGGGACGGAGTTGGCGCCTCTGCGAGGCCGGTAGTCGGCGCCGATCTTCCCAAGCGAATCTTCGTTCGCTGGCAGTCCATCGTAGAACCTCAAACCTATCGAGCCTGGGTGGATATACCCGAAGAGGCCAGACAACTGATGCTGACATCGGTGAATCAACGCTGCGCGAAAACTCCAGACCAGACAGCTACCTATATATCTTCGGTCTATCTGGGTTTAGCTCCCGGCGGTGCCATCCAGGTTTGGGTAAGAGATTCATGTCACCATCCGGTCGAAGTGGCGAAAGCTCAGGCCGAAATCGAGCCGTTGGGGCCAAGTCAGGGGAAAACCCAAGGACGATACGCCTATCCCGTCAGTGAGAAGTCCAAACGGTATATCGAGAAATGGGGCATTCCTTACGGGAGTTGGTAAACCGTCATGCAATAAAGGAAAAGGGCGGTGGCAGGATTTAATCGTGGCCTGGCGCCGATTTCTCCCCGGGACCTGTGCGGCTGGATCAGTAACGGTTTGTAGGAAAACACCACGAAGGAGGCGGGCGTTTTCCGCGCGTAAACGTAACGCTTAAAGCGCGTTTAAATTACACGAACTGTTACTCCATAAAGGCTACGTCAGCTTGCGCCGTTGCCTACGCCTACTACAGAATCCGCCGGCATACGCCGCTATGGGGCGGGCTATATCGTTTCCCGGTCACTGCAAAACAGTGATCGGGTTTGGTAGCCCGCTTTGATACGTTCGTATTGCGCCACCTTATGTCGTCATTCTATTTGACTGCGTTTTTTTGGGGGACATGCGTGGGGCTCATTCGTGAGCGCCGGGTTTCGTATCGACCGGTCTACCAACCCGCGCATGGCCGCCACCCATCGTTTGGTAGCGAGGGTGAGGGCTCTTATTTATTTCGATACGAGACTTCATCTATGTTCAAAGTAACGCCAAACCCACCGGATGCCGATCCGATCCCGTACGACCCAACGCTTGAACCTCAAAAGATAAAAGAGGCGACCGACCGCGCCATCAACTTCTATCTCAATCCAGGCTCACTGAAACTCTCAATCCCCTCCCGCAAGTCCAGCAAGATCTTCCTCGTCGATCCCTCCGTGGATGAAGAAACCTTGCTCGTCGAAGCCTGCGAATCATTGGCAGCCGCCAGCGACATGGCCCGCGACATCGGCGACGTCGTCGACCACTCCCAGCGCCGAGCCATGTTGATGCTGCATCAAGTGATCATGCTGAGCGAACTCATGGTCAATCGAATACTGGATAGCCGCCGCCTACCCAACTAGCCGACAGACCATATGAAGGGCCCCCCCCCCTTCATACACAAATCAGAGTTCCATGTAGGAGCTGCCGAAGGCTGCGATCTTTTGATCTTGTTTTCTCACAATCAATATCAAGATCAAAAGATCGCAGCCTGCGGCAGCTCCTACAGGATGTTCATTTTTTCGCAGTACCGATGGGTACTCACCTGGAGTTCCAGATGCCTGAAACCACACCCCAATCAGCGGTCACAGATCCGATATCCCCCTACGAATCCTTAAACTCAAGAAAGCTCCACGAAGCCGCAGAACGCGCCCTCGATCATTACCTTTTACCAGCAGGCACGACCAAACCCGAACCCTACAGCCCCAGCAGCATGTTCATGGTCAACCCGCAAACCGACACCGAGTCATTACTGGCAAACGCCTGCGAGTCCCTGGCATCGGCAACGGTAATGCTCGGCGATTTCGCCGGCACGCTGGACGGGCCGAACCGCCACACCTTGCAAGGAATCGCTCAAGTAGTGATGTTGGGGGAATTGGCGGTCAACAAGGCATTAGATAACGTCGAACTTAAGCAGCCAGTTTCAGAGCCCGTCAGCGGACTGAAATAGGCTGGGTGACCAACAACCTGTGGCGAGGGAGCTTGCTCCCGCTCAGGCGCGATTATCCCTTCGCCACTAAACCAGCGAATCAAACAAGATCAACTTATCTTATGAAAATAGATCCGTCCTTTTTTTCGCATTGGCCCGGCAGAATCGATCTACTCCGGCACAATTCCCGACAGCCAATTACAACCTAACGCAATCCCACTGTAGGAGCTGCCGAAGGCTGCGATCTTTGACCGGTTATAGCTGAACGAGATAACGCACTCTTTTTAATTCGGAATGGTTTTAAAAGACTGTCAGTTTTTACAGTGCTGTAAATTTATGTGAAGAGTTAATCTAAAACCTTACAAAAACTCACGGATTTCTTACTTGCCCGTATGGCAAATCGAGGGAAAGAAATGGTACAGACTACTACTTCAACGCGTAATGGGGTCATCTTATCAGTAACCATTGATGAGGAATATTATAAGGATCGGTGTTCGTTGGAACAAATAAAGTCAATGCGTAATAGTGGTGTGCCCGTCTTTTATTATCGTGTTAGGTGGGAGGATTGTTCTGAGGGTGCCTTGATTTCCAAGGGTCAATTTCCAAGTGTAGCTGTCGGTGATTCAGTTGTAGTGGATGTTACCGATGGTTCAATGGGTAGACATTATGGCTGGCCTGAAAAAGTTTGAACTTAAATCAAGTGGGGCCTGTTAGATAGTGCATCCATGCAATTCCTTATGAAAAACAAAGGGGACGTATTTATTTTCTGAAAATAGATCCGTCCCTTTTTCTAAATAGCCCGGTCGAGAAAAGAAAGAAAATTGTTCGTCATGGCTATTTGATAATGAAGCCGCTGTATGGTGTTGAAGGTGGAATCTCGAAATAATCTCCTTTGTTATTTATGGTGGGCGTTGTATGTAGAAATAGGTTGATGTTCGTGTCGTGTGTTAGTTGTGAAAAATAGGCTTGACCAGGTCTAACAATTATTCGAATACGTGCCCGATTAATGCCGTCGTTCAGCTTGTTGAACGTTTGTATAAAAAAAGACCCGCCATACAGTTTGACCGAAGCAGGCCCCCAAGCAATAGAGCTGTTGTTTACTGCGCTTAGGTTTCCTCCTCCCGTGTGGATCAGCGAGGTAAATGCGTTGGCGTAACTTGATGTTTGATTCGCAATCGTAAGCTGATGCTGATTTCTTTCACCAGTGCTCATAGTTTGCCATGCATCGACTACCTCCTGAAAAGTACCTGGGTGGGTTACTGGGGATGTTCGCACTTGTTGTGAGAGTCGAAGCAATTGTGTTGGATCAGGGTCGGTCTTTCTGCTGGAAACAGGGATTATCCCCAAATGAGTTGGTACGGTTGTGGGAGGCACCGCTGTGGTGAATTTTTTCGGTTTTCCGGGGGCTCCGGAAGACTCGGTGGTTTCTTTCTCGTGCCTGCATCCCGTTACATGTCTGTTTAAAGCGCGGAAAAAGATATTAATTTTACCTTGTACAGGGGCGACCCTCTCTAAGCATTCAGGTTCTGGGCAAAAATAGTAGAGGGTCGAATTACTGTTTGCATATTCCACCGACACTTTTTCCCCAAGTTCCCAGCAGATTGCAATGGTCATCAAGTCGGAGCTCATTGGTGTTTTTCCTTTGGTCTGTATATGGGGGTCAAGAAATTCAGTAATAAAAGAATTTCCATTATTTGAGTATATATTTCTGGGTGCTTAAATAAATTTTCTATATGACTTTTGAGTTTTTGAAGCTCTGTTATTGTGCTGGTTTGATCAAGAAATTTATTCGCTTTATAAAAGCTTGAGAATACAGCGGCATTCTTGAGGTGAAAAATGGTCTGATGGGAGCTGTTGAAGTTGATAGCAATCATCTCCGCTTTTAGCTGCAACTAAACTTAAGTGACAGCCAACTTCCTCCACGATTTTGCTAGATCAATCATTATGCAGATGTTGTGTCATTTTGTATGATTTCGAACATGCTACCGGCCAACACCTCCCCGTTAACCATCACCCGAACCCCATGTCGCCCAACATGATGCTTGCGCGTCGTAAAATCCTTAATCACCTGCCGCCTCACCAAAACCTCACTCCCAAACCCCGCCAACTCCAACGTCTTCAACTTAAAAACCTTCGCCGAAACCCCGCCATTCGCCTTCACATAGTCAATCGCATAATCAATCACCAACCGCTGTTCCACCGGCACGGTCGACTTCACTGTAAACGACAACGTAATCGTCTCGCCCAACCGCACCACCGCCGGCTCCACCCGCACATCCAACAACTCAACCTCAGCCTTCGCCCCCGCGCCGATCACCGTCAGCGCGCGCACGTCCCCCTGTTTGATCAAACTCCGCAACGCATGCTTGGCAATCCACGCGGTGTGCTTATTCTCCAGCGACCACCCCTCAATCACATCCAGCACCCATTCCGGGTGCTCCTTGGTGACGTCATTCAGGTGGTTCGCCACCGACTTGCGCACGTAGAGGCTGTCGTCGGCCTTCAGCCGGTCCAGTATCCCGGCGGCCAACTGAGGATTGGCTTGTACCGCTTCCAACCGAAACGACCAAGGCAGGCGAGGGCGGCTGCCTTCGCTGGCCAGGCGGCGGACGTGGTGGTTTTCGTCTTGCGCCCAGTCGTGCATCAATTCCAGCGAGCGCTCCAGGTCGCTGCGCAGAAAGTGGCGGATGGCGAATTCGGATGAGCCGAAAGCGGTGAAGTACTTCAGCGCTTGCATCGAGGTGTCAAACTCGTGCCCGCCGTAGCTCGCCACGTAGTGCGGCAGGCACATGCTGACGAATCCACTGTTCAGCCGTGGTGCTAGCTGAAAAAGCACGTCGAGTGAGTCTTCGTAGCCCAGCGGCAGCACGGCATGCAGGCTTTCGCTGACTCGCGCCATGCGTTGCATCACTGATAATTCAGCGAGTCCGTCCTGAGCCTGTTTTAGAAACGCCTTGGCCTTGAACGCGGGATACACGGCGCTCAATTCCTCAGCGATATGGCGCAGGCGTTCGGCGTTGAAGATTTCCTTTAACGCCGGGGCGGCGGTGTCGGTGGTGCTCATGGTCAGGTCATCGGCGTGCTGACGAACGCTTCGAGCGTTTCGGCGTAGGCGGTGTATTGCGCGATGTGGGGGTAGCGGCGGGTGTCGATCTGGTCGGGGACGACGAGGTCGGTGAAGCTCCAGGCCACAGCGAGGCTGATGCCCGCCTGGGTCAGGGTGCCGTTGGTGGGTAGGCCGTTTTGCGCAAGTTCTTGTTCGAGGGCGGTGAATGCGGCGGCGAGTTGGTCTTCGACGCGTTCGACCCACGGCTGGTATTGAATGTCGGCCGGGCGCAAGTTGCGCTCGTAATAGAGCTGCACGGATTTTTCGCAGGCGGCGAGGCTGAGGCCGATCAGGCGCAGGGCGTGGGCGCGTTGTTTGAGGTCGGCCGGTAGCAGGCTTTTGCTGACGCTGGCTTCGAGGTAGTCGAGGATCAGTGTCGAGTCCATCAGGACCACGCCGTCGTCGAGGATCAGCGTCGGCGCTTTGACCACCGGGTTGATTTGCTGGAATTGCTCGAAGTGACGGAACACCGAGACTGACTCGTGTTCGAGGTCGATGCCCAGGCGTTTGGCGGAGATCGCCACGCGACGCACGTACGGGGAGTCCAGCATGCCGATCAGTTTCATGACGCGTTCCTTCAAGTCGAACCGGTGGGGTAGGCATAACCTAGCCGAGCTTGAAGCAATTGTCAGTCGTCGAATCCCGCTTGTTCGTGGATCTCATCGACATTCAGTTCCAGGCGATAGGCCACTGCCACGAACAACGCTTGGCACAGGCACAACGTTGCGCTCAGTGAACGAAAGGCGAGGGCGCTGCCTTCGTTGACCAGCAGAACGCTGTTCGCGCGTTTGGCCAGGGGCGAGAGGTGGCTGTCGGTGAGGATCAGTGAGTTGGCCTCCTGCTGGCGGGCGTAGCGCAGGCAGTGTTGGGTTTCCTTGGCGTAGGGGGTGAAGCTGATGGCGATGACCAGGTCGTTGGCGCGCACGCTGCGCATCTGCTCGCGATAGCTGCCGCCGAGCCCCGAGACCAGGTGAATCCGCTTGTGAGTGTGTTGCAAGTTGTAAACGAGGTAATCGGCGACGGCGAAGGAGCGGCGCACGCCGATGACGTAGATGTTGTCGGCATTGACGATGAGGTCGACGGCTTTTTCGAAGGCGACGTCGTCGAGTTCGCGGCCCAGGCGTTCGATGCCGGAGCGCGTGGCGTCGATGCATTCACGGGCGAGGTCGCCGTCACTGGCTTGCTGCGACTGGTTGGCGATCATGCTGCGGATGCGTTGCTGATAGTTCTGCACCGGTGAGGCTTTGTGGGTGTAGGCGGTGCGGAACAGCGCCTGCATCTCACTGAAGCCGCTGAAACCGAAGCGCTGCGAGAAACGCACGATGGCCGACGGATGCACTTCGCATTCGCGGGCGATGTCGCTGATGCGGTCGACCATGATCCGGTCGCTCTGCTGGCTCATGTAACTGGCGACGCGTTTGAGCTGGCGCGGCAGGGCTTCGTATTGCTCGGTGATCAGATGCAGCAGGCGCTCGGCATTGATCGGAGGGCTGGCGAGCGGGCGCTCTTCGTTGGCCGGCAGATCGGGGCGGGGCATAAAGTATCCTTCGGGCTGGTCGATCAACCTGTGGCGAGGGAGGTTGCTTCCTCACCACAAAGTGCTAGGTTGCGGCTGATATTAGGAGGCCTTCGCCGGCTCTGCTGTGCTGAAACGATGCACCGGTTGATGAAAATGTTGCGGCGGGTTGCGGCTGGTTTAGCCGTTTGTCTTCTATATACCTCCACTCGACTGAATTTCTTGCTATAAACGCACTCCGATGACCGCTGTGAAGCTCGTGTCAGAGCAGTTTCCGGGCTTTGTCGGACAAATTCCCTGTATTTACAGTTGCTGAGGCCTCAAACGGGCCTTAGACTGCCGCCCCTCGTAAATTGAGTGCCGGGTGGCGTTTGCAATAAACGATGCCTTTTCGTCGACCGGACACGGTTCGCCGGAACGCTCCCTATTTCGCCTTAATGCACGTTTTTTTATAGAGATATCAATGACAAAGGACAAGTTGCTGGCCATGCCGGCAGATGACTACATGAATTCCGAGCAACACGCTTTCTTCACTGAGCTGTTGCAGAACATGAAAGTCGAAACCCATGAGCGCATTGAGCAAAATCGTATCGCCATCGAAAGCCTGGACACCCCGGCTGACCCGGCGGACGCGGCTTCGGTTGAAGAAGAGCGCACTTGGCTGGTCAACGCGATCGATCGCGACCAGCGCATGCTGCCGCAACTGGAACAAGCCCTTGAGCGCATCAAGGAAGACAGTTTTGGCTGGTGCGACGACAGCGGCGAGGCCATTGGCCTGAAGCGCCTGCTGATCAGCCCGACCACCAAGTACTGCATCGAAGCTCAAGAGCGTCACGAGCAGATCGACAAGCACCAGCGTCAGGCCTGATTCTGTGGGGTGACCCCTTGAATAGGGGCGCCTGGAAAAGATCGCAGCCTTCGGCAACTCCTACAGGGGTTGTTGGGGCTGCGATCTTTGCTTTTTGTCGTCTGTGATATTTCCACGCGGTTCATTGACCTGCTGCAGAGCCCACGACTAACGGACCATGGATAATGGCGTTGTAGTGGCGTTTAATGCAGTCACAACAATGAGAACAAGCGTGGGGTGTTGATATGACGAGAGATGGATCTCTGGTTGGGGCTCTGCCTGCACCAGTGCTTTTGCCGAAAAACCGCTGGATCGCTCCGACCCTGCAAAGCATCGCCCTGATGTTGTTGCTGGCCGGCATGACGCTGGGTGAGTGGTCGCTTTACCTCGGTATGCCGTTAGCGGTGCTGATTGTCTGGCTGCCGCGCCTGCGTTCCCGAGCCGTCCCCGCTGTACCGCCTGCCGACACCGGCAGCGCAATGTCTGAACTGACCCGCGACCTTTCCTACACCACCAGCCATAACGCGTTGTCGGCGGCGGGCGTGGCGTTTTCGGTCAAGGAACTGGCCAGCAAACTCGAATCGCAACTCGATGCGGCGGCGCAGATCGTCAGCAACGCCGAGGCGATGATCGCCACCGAACACGCCACCTCGCAGCTCAGCCGTGAAGCGTTGGCAGCCGCCAGCGAGGCGCATCACAGCAGTGCGGCCGGGCGTAGCGAACTGGTCGATTCGATTGCGCTGATGCACCAGCTCAGCCAGCGCGCCAATGCCAGCCGTGAACTGATCGAAGCCTTGAGCGTGCGCAGCGATGACATTCAGCGGGTGACGCTGGTGATTCAGTCCATCGCCAGCCAGACCAACCTGCTGGCGCTGAACGCGGCGATTGAAGCCGCGCGGGCTGGTGAGCATGGGCGTGGTTTTGCCGTGGTCGCGGATGAGGTGCGTGGCCTGGCCGCGCGGACGGCGGCGGCGACGGGCGAGGTCGGTGAGATGGTTGCCGACATTCAGCAACGCACGGCGCAAGTGGTGGAGCAGATTCGCGAGCTGTCCAGCGATCTGCACACCGGTGTCGAGCAGGTCGAGCACACCGGTCAGCACCTGCAGAACATCGCGCGACTGGCCGCCGGGGTGGAAGGTCAGGTGGGCGAGATTGCCCGTGGCGCCGAGACCAACCGCGAACAACTCGACAGTCTGTTCAAGGCGATCGAGCAGATGCGCAGCGACTTGGCGATCAGCGATCAACAGACCCGACGCCTCGCCGACGCCGCCGTGCAGATGGAAGGGCAGGCCGAAACGATCAGCGAGCGTCTGGCCGAAGTCGGTCTGGATGACTATCACCAGCGCATCTACGACTTGGCCCGCGAGGGTGCGAGCCAGATTGCCGCGCGCTTCGAGGCGGACGTCGAGCAGGGGCGGATCAGCCTCGAAGATCTGTTCGATCGCCAGTATCAAGCGATCGGCAATACCCAGCCACCCAAGTATCAAACCCGTTTCGACCGTTATACCGATCAAATCCTGCCGGCGATTCAGGAGCCTTTGTTGCCGCGTCACGAAGGCCTGGTGTTTGCCATCGCCTGCACGCAGCAGGGTTATGTGCCGACGCATAATCAGCTGTTCAGTCAGCCGCTGACTGGCGATGCGCAGGTTGATGCCGTCAACAACCGCACCAAGCGCAAGTTCGCCGATCGCACCGGGATTCGTTGCGGCAGCCATCAACAACCGGTGCTGTTGCAAACATACACGCGCGATACCGGTGAGCTGATGCATGACCTGTCGGTGCCGATCATGATCAAGGGCCGGCATTGGGGTGGTTTGCGCCTGGGCTATAAGCCGGAACGCGCGCGCTGAGCGATTGTTACCGCCGATGCAATGAATCTGTGCACGGCGGTTGCTGTTTCCTCTCGACAGAAAGCATTAATCTGACCACTTAGTTAGGTTGCTAATGATTTCGGGAGGTCTGCATGCAGTGCAGAGTTGATGTTGCCGTGATGATCGGCAGCGGTGTACCCGCCGGTTTGCGCGCGATGGGGCAAAGCGTTTGCTGGGTGGTGTTGCTCAACGGTGAGCGCCGCGGTACCGCGTTTGCCAGTCGCGACGAGGCCGAAGAGTGCAAGGCTGCCTGGCTCGCGCAATTGCAAGCCGAGGCCGGTGACAGCCTGCACTGATCAGATTTACTTGCCGGGGTGCAGGCGCACGTTCAGCTCATCGACCACGACCGCTTCTTCGCCGTCGGCACGTAACCATTCCTTGAGCAGTTGCGCCTGTTGCGGCGACCAAAAGTCGGCGTCGATCAGTTTGGTGTTGGCGTCCAGTGGATGCGCTTCGATGAAGTCGTCAATTGCATTGCCTTCGGAAGGCAGGCCCAGTTGGTCGAACAGGGTTTTCAGATCGTAGGCTGGCAGTTCCATCGTGTGCTCCTTGGGTTGATGCCGAAATGGCACGGTCGATCATTCTCTTTATCTGAGGCAGCCACTCGCCAGGAGTTCGATTTTCGACTCCAGTGAGCGGGCGAGGGCGCAGGCTTCGTTGTGGTCCTTGCGGAAACCTCTTACGCGGCCGGTCGAGATTTCCTGGATATGAAAGAACGCCGTCCCAGCCGGGATCACCAGAAAACGTGGGTTTCTGGAGCGCTCGGCTGGCTCCGCCGGATTCTTGAGCGGGCTGATATGCAGCGTCATCGGTGATTGGTTGGTGGCGTCAGGCTTTGAGGCAAAGTGAGTCAGAGTGCACATATGAAGTCCTTTTCATCGGTCGGCAGCTATTTACCGGCCGTTTCGGGTAGTCGTAATGAGCATTGCTGCTCTAGAATCGCCAGTACCTGTTGACGACAGGGCTTATCTAAAGCAATTTTTCACGGGCGATATGTCGGAAAAGTGCTTTTTTTCGTGAGAATTTTCCCTAAAGTTCGTAGTCAGCTTTCTCTGTCCGCCAGTAAGGATTTTTCCTTCAAGGTTTGGCGACATCGGGGCAAGTTTCGCGAGTGACATTCCAGTAGTCTTACGAGCCTCGCGATCGATTGAGCACTCTGCTCACTTCGGGCTTTTATTTGAGTCATTTGGCAGCACCGTCGGCCTGGCCGTTTTTTTTGCCGTGCGCGTTTTCCGTGGACGGTTTTTTCAGATGTGGGGATGTTTCTTTGGCAGTCAGTAACCTCGATATGCATGCTTTGTTCGTGCTGGGTGATTTGCGCGCAAAGCTGGTCAAGTTGTTCCAGTCGCGTTTTGTTTACATCACCGAGCAAAATCCCGAAGGCATTTACGTCGCCGAGATCGACACCGAAAGCGCGTTGGTGGTCGATGACAAACCGGGGCTCAAGCTCAAGGTTGGCGATCATTTCAGCGCCTCGGTCCTGCCCAGCCGTGAAGGCGGCAAGATGGATATCCGTTTTCGCGAAATCAAACTGACGGTGTATGGCCTGGGCGATTACGCCTTCGTCGAGACGGCTGACGGCAGCGCGATTCTGTTCAAGGAAGGCCATAGCGTGGTGACCGTGTTTGCCGCTCATGCGCAGTTGCAGGAAGGCCTGACCAAGACCCTCAAAGCCGTCACCGCCAAAGCCGCCAAGTGGCGCAAGGGCGAATTGGTGACCTTCAAGGCCAGCGAGTGAGTCGCGCCGATTTCCATGCGCAAAACATCGACACCGCGCGCGAGGAGGCCCAGCGATTGTTCGCTGCGAAGGCCGAGTTGCAAGGCGCGTGGTTGAATTGGGTGGCGGCGCAGATCTACACGTTGCGTCCAGCGGAATACGCCAGCATGGTCAGACGCGAGCTGCAAAGCTTGCAGGAAAAATCTGATTCGTAACCTCGTCCGGGTTCGGGCCCGGAAAAAGCAGGAACCTCGGCTACAGTCAGTTGACTGAGTATTCAGAGGCTTGCGGTCTTCTGTCAGGCCATCCTGCTATTGCTGTGAACAGCACGAGGTGCAATGCATGAACGGATTTCGACGGTTGTTGGCCGCGAGCGTGGCCACATTCGGTTTGCTGACGTCAGCGCAAACGGTGGTCGCGGCAGAGACGCCGATCCATTTTGCCGACCTGAACTGGGAAAGTGGCAGCCTGATCACGGATGTCCTGCGGATCATCGTCGAGAAAGGTTACGGGTTGCCGACCGACACGTTGCCCGGCACTACCATCACGCTGGAAACCGCACTGGCCAACAACGACATTCAGGTGATTGGCGAAGAGTGGGCGGGGCGCAGTCCGGTGTGGGTCAAGGCTGAAGCCGAAGGCAAAGTGGTCAGCCTCGGCGATACGGTCAAGGGCGCCACCGAAGGCTGGTGGGTGCCGGAATACGTGATCAAGGGCGACCCGGCCAAGGGCATCAAAGCGCTGGCGCCGGACTTGCGCAGTGTCAGTGATCTGAAAAAATACAAGGATGTGTTCAAGGATCCGGAGAACCCAAGCAAGGGGCGTTTCCTCAACAGCCCGATCGGCTGGACCTCGGAAGTGGTCAACAAACAGAAGCTGACCGCGTATGGGCTGCAGGATGACTTCACCAATTTCCGCAGTGGCTCCGGCGCGGCGCTGGACGCGGAGATCAGTTCTTCGATCCGTCGCGGCAAACCGGTGTTGTTCTACTACTGGTCGCCGACGCCGCTGCTGGGCAAATTCAAACTGGTGCAGCTGGAAGAACCCGCGTTCGATGCCGAAGCCTGGAAGACCCTGACCGACGCGGACAACCCCAATCCGAAACCCACGCGCTCGCTGGCCTCGAAGCTGTCGATTGGCGTGTCGACGCCGTTTCAGAAGCAATATCCGCAGATCACCGAGTTCTTCAGCAAGGTCGACTTTCCGATCGAGCCGCTGAACAAGGCGCTGGCCGAGATGAGCGAAAAACACACCGCGCCGCGCGACGCGGCGGTCGCGTTCATGAAGGCGCACCCGGACGTGTGGCAGGCGTGGTTGCCGAAGGATGTCGCGGAAAAAGTATCCACCAACCTCTAACGCACCGCTTCATGTAGGAGCTGCCGCAGGCTGCGATCTTTTGATCCTGTCTGTAAAAAAACAGATCAAAAGATCGCAGCCTTCGGCAGCTCCTACAGGGTGGGGTTTAGAATCGGGTTTGTATGGCCAATTCGAAGGTGCGTGGGGTGCCGAGGTAATACGCGGGCGAAACATGCGCAAACTCGGCGTACACCTCATTAGTCAGGTTGCGTACCCGGCCGGTCACGGTGGTGTGCGAGTCGACCTTGTAGCTGAGGAAACTGCCGAACAATGTATACGACGGCACCGTCATGGTGTTGGCGGTGTCGGCGTACACCGACGCCACGTAGCGCGCATCCACCCCACCTTGCCATTGCGGCGAAAAATCATAGGTCAGCCACAGATTGCCGACCCGATCCGGCACGTTGGTGGGCGTATTCCCTTTGCGTGAAACCACCACGCCGGCGGCATTCTTCTCGGTGAAATCGTCGTACTGCGCGTCGACCCAGGCGAAATTGCCTTCCGCCAGCAGCTTGTCTGTAAGGCGTAATGAGCTGGCGATCTCTATCCCTTTCGAGGTCTGCTGGCCGACTGGAATACTGCTGGTCGGGTCCAGCGGGTCGGTCACGGCGAAGTCCTTTCGCTCAATCGTGTAAGCGGCAACGGTCGCCGAACCACGGCCATTCAGATAATCGAATTTGCTGCCGATTTCCCACTGCTTGCCCGTCGAGACGTCAAAGTCCTGTGTGCCATTCGGTTGCTCGGCGGCGGTGCTGTATTGCACGTAAACGTTGGCCGATGGAATGAACTGGTAGGTCAGGCCGGCGCGTCCGGTCAGCGGTTCCCAACTGCGCTTGAGGTGTTTTGGATTGGTCGCGGTCACGGCGCGGTGGTTGGTTACGTCGAGGTCGATGTCGTCGTAACGCAGGCCAGTGAGCAGCGACAGTTTGTCGGTCAGCGCCAGGCGATTTTCCACGAACAACGCTTGGGTGGTGACCTCGTTGGTCTTGTCGCTGACCAGCTTGGGGTTGGTGCCAGGAATGTCATAGAAATACCCCGGACGATAGTTGTCCGGATCGACCGTACTCGCACCTTTGATGTTGAGCGGTGAGTTGGTCGTCTGGTTGACCTTGTACTCGAAGCCCCCCGACCAGGTCGTATCGAGGCCAAGCAACGTGTTGTCGTGGCGCAGTTCGAACTGGTTGCCATTCTGCTCGCCCTGATGGCGCACTTGATAGGCGGTGGAGCGATTCACCGCCGTGTTGTCGGCGTTGTACTGATAGGTTTCGAGGTTGCGGTAATCGCGCTGGCTGTCGAGGTGGTACAGCGTATTGCGCAGTGTGGTGCTGTCGTTGATGCGGTAGTCGATGATCGAGCGCACCCAGATCGTCCGCTGTTCGTAACGGCCGTCCTCGACGTTGTAGTTGTTGAAGCGATTGTGTTTGTCGATCTTCAACTCGCCGGCCTTGGGGTTGAGTACCGGCGTACCCCAATAGGGGCTGTCTTCGTGTTCGTCCTGATATTCCAGGGCGAGGGTGTGCGAGAGGTTGGGCGTGAGGTCGCTGAGTAATGAGAACGCCACGCTCCAGGCATCGCGCTCCTGGCGGTCGATGTAGCCGTTGCCGGTGTTGTGGCTGACGTCGAGCCGCGCGTAGTGCTGCACGTCGGCGCTTGGGTCGGTCAGGGCGTGGTTGAGGCCGAACGCGGTTTCGGTGGTGTCATAAGTGCCGTAGCTGACGCGGCCTTCAATGGCCTGCTCCTGGCGGGAGGCAAGTTTGGTCACGTAGTTGAGCGAGCCGCCCACGGAACCTGCGCCGTTGATCAGCGACGAGGGGCCGCCGACCAGTTCAACCCGATCATAGATCCACGCATCCACCGGCCGGGCGAGGCCGCCGGACACGTTGATGCCGTTGAACATCTGGGTGATCTGGCTGCTGGTGAAGCCGCGATAGGAGACGAAACCGCCGAAGCCCGGCGGTGCGCTGGCGTTGACGCCGGGCAGGGTGTTGGCGGCGTCCTGGAAATTCTGCGCGCCGTGGCGTTCGATGTCGTTGCGATTGGCGATGGCCACCGAGGCCGGCGTGTCACGCACGCTCAAGCCGAGGCGTGAGGCCATGCCGCTGGACTGGTCGAGGGCAAGGCCCGGCTCATTAGCGGCTTCGCCATCGATGGTGATCGGCGCGAGATCCACAGTGGATTGCGCCCAGACGTTAACGGACAGGCAGCCGCACAGGCTCGCCAGCAGAGTGAGTTGTTTCATCATTGAATCCTGAATGCTTGTCTAGGAGTCAGCGCACAGGCGAATGCCGCGCGTTGGCGCAGTGGGCTGACAAATCAAAAAGGCAGGGACACTCAGGCGAGCGGCGGGGCGCGAGGGTTGGCCGAGGGCCAGGTGAAGCGGGCAGGAAGGTCGGCGCTGACGATGGGCGCCAGCGGCGGGCTGTGCTGTTCCGGGAGGATCGCCAGGGTCAGGCTGGAGTTGAACGCCGGGCCCATGCCGCCACCGACCGAGCACAGCGGGCAGCCGAATGCCTTGGACAGGGTCGGCAGTTGTTCTTCGTTGGGATTGGACGCCAACGGCGCTTGAGTGGCCGGGTCGACTGTACAGAATTGGCCGCCGATGCCGTTGAGCTGCATGCCGACCATTTGTCCGTGACCGATGCTGCACGCGAACACGTTGAACAGGACGCAGCAATAAAGCATCCAGGCCAGCAGTGAGCGATCGGTTCGGGAGAATTTCATGGGGCGGCACTTTACCGTACCGCTGATCGGTCGTGCACTTGAAAAAAATGCGACTAGGATGATTTGTTCAAATCCCTTTCCAAGGATTTCAACCATGACCTTTGTGTTGGCTCAATGGCTGGTGACAATTTTTGCAGTGATCGCCTTGATGCATGTGTATTGGGCGTTGGGTGGGCAGTGGGCGGCGGCAGTGGTGGTGCCGCAGGTGCCAGTGCGCGGTTTTGTCGCAACGGTGCGACCGGCGTTCAAACCGTCGGGCTGGCTGACGCTGGTCGTGGCTGCCGCGCTGCTAACGATTGCAGCGTTGGTGTGTATGCGGGTTGGCTGGGGAATGCCGGCGGTCAGTCACAAAGCGTTGCAGTGGGTGATCAGCGCGATTGCGCTGTTGATGTTTGCACGGGCGATTGGTGATTCGAATCTGGTGGGGTTTTTCAAAGAGGTGAAGGGTTCGCGATTTGCCCGGCTGGATACGTGGGTGTATTCGCCGTTGTGCGCGATCTTGGGATCAGGGTTGTTGGCGGTGGCTTGGGTGTAAGAGCGGGATCAAAAGATCGCAGCCTTCGGCAGCTCCTACAGGGATCAATGTAGGAGCTGCCGAAGGCTGCGATCTTTTACGGGTCAACTGCCGCTTTCGGTGCGACGGCTGCTGACTTCGGCCGGCACATCGTCGCCAGCCATACGCTTGCGGAACAATGCCGCCCGCGCCAGCAGCAATGTCGTCACCGGCACGGTGATCGCCAGCAAAATCGGAATCAGCCAGGCGTGTACCACCGGCCCGGACTTCAGTGCCGAGAAGCAGATGATCGACGCCAATGCCACGCACCAGGCGCCCAGCGTCGAAGCCAGTGCTGGCGGGTGCATGCGTTGGAAATAATCCTTCATCCGCAACAAACCTAGCGCACCGATCAGCGCAAACACGCCGCTGAGCACCAGCAGGATCGCCACCGGAATTTCCACCCACAAAGACAATTCAGCGGTCATTCGATCACCTCGCCACGCAGCAGGAATTTCGCCAGGGCAAATGAGCCGACGAAGCCGAACAGCGAAATCAACAGCGCTGCTTCGAAGTAAGTATCGCTGGAATAACGAATGCCCAGGGTCAGCATCATCAGCATGGCGACGATGTACAGGTAGTCCAGCGCCAGGACCCGATCCTGCGCTGACGGCCCTTTGAACAGACGCACCAGCGTCAATACCATCGCCAGCGAAAACAGGAACAGCGTCAGCAGGATCGCGTTTGACAGTAAGGGGCTCATTCGAAAATCTCCATCAACGGCCGCTCGTAAGTGCTCTTGAAGTGCTCGATGAACTGCGCTTCGTCGTCCAGATCCCAGACGTGCAGCAACAAAATGCTGCGATCCAGCGCCAGCTCCGACCACACCGTGCCGGGCACCACGGTGCAGATCATCGCCAGTGTCGCCAGACCGTGGGCGTCGCGCAGGTCGAGCGGCACTTTGACGAAGCGTGAGCGCAGTGGACGGCGACCGGCATTGAGCACGCCCCAGGCGACGATCAGATTGGACACCACCACGTCACGACCAACGAGCAAGAACAGTCGCACGATCGTCCCCGGACGACGGATGCGCACTTGTTTCGGGCGCAGTTTGCGCATCATCAATGGCGCGGCAAAACCGAGTATTGCGCCGATGAGCAAGTTGCCCGGGCTGATCGACAGGTTCAGCGTCAGCCACAAGGCCCACAGCGCCAGCGACAGCAAGGGTGCAGGAAACACGCGCTTCATGGCTGCACCTCGAGCATGGCGGCTTTGCTTGCCGGGCTCGGTACCGCGCAGGTACCGAGCACCGCCATCACGTATTGCTGCGGATTGTTCAGCGCCTCGGCGGTGGCCTGGGTGTAGCGCAGCAGCGGTTCTGCCTTGAAGGTCAGGGCAATGCTCAGCCCCAGCAGCAGGAAGATCGGTGCGCATTCAAGTTTGCGCAGCAGTGGCGAAGGGCGCTCCTCGGGTGTCCAGAAACGCTGAATGCCGAGACGCGAGAACGCCATCAGCGAGGCCAGCCCGGAGAGAATCAACAGCGCCAGCAAGGCCCACGCGCCAGTGGAAATCGGCGCGCCAGTGCCCAGGCCCAGCGGATTGAGTAACGCACCGATCAGGCTGAGTTTGCCGATGAAGCCGGACAGCGGCGGCATGCCGATGATCAACAGCGCACAGGCAATGAAGCTCAGGCCGAGAAACGCCATGGTCCACGGGATGACCTGGCCGACCACGGCTTTTTGCTCGTCGTCGAGGTTGATGCCTTTGGGCGGTTGCAGGGATTCCTGCGGGCGCGGCAGCAATTCGCTTTCGTCTTCCAGCGGGATCTCATTGGCCGAGCGCGAACGTTCGATCAATTCGGCCAGCAGGAACAGTGCGCTCAGTGCCAGCGTCGAGCTGACCAGATAGAACAGCGCCGCGCCGATCAGGTTCGGCTGGGCAAAGCCAATGGCCGACAACAGGATCCCGGCCGACACCAGAATGCTCAGGCTGGCCATGCGTTCCAGCCGTTGCGCGGCAAGAATCGCCAGCGCCGCACAGGCCATGGTCGCCATGCCGCCGTAGATCAGCCAGTCGCCGCCGAAGAATGCCGACGCCCCGGCTTGCCCGGAGAACAGCAGCGTCCACAGGCGCAGCAGGGTGTAGATGCCGACCTTGGTCATGATCGCGAACATCGCCGCCACCGGGGCACTGGCCGAGGAATAGGCTGGCACCAGCCAGAAGTTCAGCGGCCACATGCCAGCCTTGGCCAGGAACGCTACCGCCAGAATCGCCGCACCCGCGTGCAACAGGCCTCGGTCGGCTTCCGGCACCAGCGGAATCTTCAGCGCGAGGTCGGCCATGTTCAGCGTGCCGGTGACGCCGTAGATCAGCGCCGCGCCGATCAGGAACAGCGACGAGGCGAGCAGGTTGATCGAAATGTAATGCAGCCCCGACGACACCCGCGCCCGGCCCGAGCCATGCAGCAACAGGCCATAGGACGCAGCGAGCAACACTTCGAAGAACACGAACAGGTTGAACAGGTCCGCCGTCAGGAACGCGCCATACAGCCCCATCAACTGAATCTGGAACAGCGCATGGAAACTTGAACCAGCACCGTCCCAGCGCGCCATCGCGAAGAGCAGGGCGCTGACACCGATGATCCCGGTCAGCACGAGCATCAGTGCCGACAAACGATCGACCACCAGCACGATGCCGAACGGAGCCTGCCAGTTGCCCGGCAGGTACACGCCGATGGAGCCGGGCACACCGGTGGTTTGCGTCCATTGCAGGAGCATCACCGAGATGAACAGGCCGACCAGGCTGGAGAACAGGTTGATTTTCGCCTTCAGAGGCCGGTGCCGTTCGCCGAGCATCAGCATGATGGCGGCGGTCAGCAGCGGCAGCAGAATCGGTGCGGCGATCAGGTGAGTCATCGCCATCATTCTTTAGGCTCCCGGCCGTCGACGTGGTCAGTGCCGGTCAGACCGCGCGAGGCGAGCAGAACGACGAGGAACAATGCGGTCATGGCGAAGCTGATGACGATCGCGGTGAGGACCAGTGCCTGCGGCAGCGGGTCGGTGTAGTGCAGCAAGTCTTGCGTGACGCCGTCCTTGATCACCGGTTCCTTGCCGATAAACAGGCTGCCCATGCTGAAGATGAACAGGTTGACCGCGTACGACAGCAGGCACAGGCCCATGACCACCTGAAAGGTCCGTGGCCGCAGGATCAGCCAGACGCCCGAGGCGGCGAGGACGCCGATGGCGATTGCGATGACTTCTTCCATCAGACGGCTCCTTTGCTGGCGACGGACTTGGGCAGCGATGCAGTCTTGTGACCCCGCACCGATTGGTGGGCGAGGGCGGTGAGGATCAACAGCGTCGAACCGACCACCACGCCATACACGCCGATGTCGAAGAACAGTGCGCTGGCGACATGAATGTCACCCAGCACCGGCAGGCTGAAATGCCAGGTGTGCGTGGTCAGGAACGGATAACCGACCAGCATTGCGCCCAGGCCTGTGGCCGTGGCGAACAGCAGCCCGGTGCCCATCCAGCGCAGCGGTCGCAGGCTCATTTGCGCTTCGACCCACTGTGTACCGGCGACCATGTATTGCAGGATGAACGCCACCGACATCACCAGCCCGGCGACGAAACCGCCGCCCGGCTGGTTGTGCCCGCGCATGAACAGATAGAACGACACCACCAGCGCAATCGGCAGCAGCAGGCGCACCAGCACCGCCGGCACCATCATGAAGCCGAGTGCGGTGTCGCTGGCCGAACGCGGGTTGACCAGGTCGGTGACCACGTCGGGCGCGAGCAGGCGCTGCTGGGCTGGCAGTTGCAGGCTTTCTTTCGGCGGGCGGAAGCGTCGCAGCAGGGCGAACACGGTCAGCGCCACCGCGACCAGAACGGTGATTTCACCGAGCGTGTCGAAGCCACGGAAGTCCACCAGCATCACGTTGACCACGTTGCTGCCACCGCCCTCGGGCATGGCGCGGCTGAGGTAGAACGAAGAAATGTCGTTAGGCGTCTGCCGCGTGAGCATCGCGTAGGACAGCAGCGCCATGCCGCCACCGACGGCAATCGACAGCAGCAAGTCGCGCAGACGACGAATGCGCGCCTTGCGCAGGGTGCTCGGCAATGGCGAGACTTCTTCGATCCGCCGTGGCAGCCAGCGCAGACCGAGCAGGATCAGCACCGTGGTCACCACTTCGACCGCCAGTTGCGTCAGGGCCAGATCCGGTGCGGAGAACCAGACGAAGGTCACGCAGGTCATCAGGCCACAGACGCTGACCATGGTCAGTGCGGCGAGACGGTGATACTTGGCCTGCCATGCGGCGCCGAGGGCGCAGACAATCGCCAGCAGCCACAGGGTCACGAAGACGATCGAACCGGGAATCTTCGGCCGGTCGCCCCAGCTCAGGCTGCTGTGCAACATCGGGATCAGGCCGGCGAGCACTGCCGCCAGCACCATCAGGAACAATTGCATCTGCAGGCGCTTGGTGCCCAGACGTCGCTCGACGCGACGGGCCATGCGCATCATCACCACCAGGCTGCGCTCGAACAGGCGCTTGCCGTTGAAGCGACCCACCAGTGGCGGATATTTGAAACGGCCGAGCTTGAATTGGTTACGCAACAGCAGATACAAGACGATGCCGCCGGACATGGCGATCAGGCTCATGATCATCGGCGCGTTCAAGCCGTGCCAGATCGCCAGGCTGTATTCCGGCAACGTGCCGCCCACCACTGGCAACGCAGCAGCAGCAAGCAGCGGGCCGACGATCTGCGCCGGGAAAATCCCCACCAGCAGGCAGGTAAACACCAGCAGCTCGACCGGCGCGCGCATCCAGCGCGGCGGTTCGTGCGGGGTGTGCGGCAGGTCGGTGGCCGGCGGGCCGAAGAACACGTCGACAGTAAAGCGCAACGAGTAGGCGACGCTGAACGTACCGGCGATGGTCGCGACAATTGGCAACGCCGCTTCGACCCACGCCGTGGCATTGATGAACACGGTTTCGGCGAAGAACATCTCTTTCGACAAGAAACCGTTGAGCAGTGGCACGCCGGCCATCGAGGCGCTGGCGACCATGGCCAGTGTCGCGGTGAACGGAATCAGTTTGATCAGGCCGCTGAGTTTGCGGATGTCACGGGTGCCGCTTTCATGGTCAATGATGCCCGCCGCCATGAATAGCGAGGCTTTGAATGTGGCGTGATTGAGGATATGGAACACCGCTGCGACGGCCGCCAGCGGGCTGTTCAGGCCCAGCAACAGGGTGATCAGGCCGAGGTGGCTGATGGTCGAGTACGCCAGTAATCCTTTGAGATCGTTCTGGAACATCGCGCAATAGGCGCCGAGCAACAACGTACACGCGCCGGCACCGCTGACGATGTAGAACCATTCTTCACTGCCGGACAGTGACGGCCACAGGCGCGCCAGCAGGAAAACCCCGGCCTTGACCATGGTGGCCGAGTGCAGATACGCAGAGACTGGCGTGGGCGCCGCCATGGCGTGGGGCAGCCAGAAGTGAAACGGGAATTGGGCACTTTTGCTGAGTGCGCCGATGAGGATGAGGGGTAACAGGATAGGGTAGAGGGCGTGTGCGCGAATCATGTCGCCGGCGGCCAGGACCTTGTCGAGGTCATAGCTGCCAACGACATGGCCGAGAATCATGACCCCCGCCAGCAGGCATAACCCACCCGCACCGGTGACCATCAGCGCCATGTAAGCGCCGCGACGCGCATCGGCGCGGTGGTGCCAATAGCCAATCAACAGAAACGAGAAGAGGCTGGTCAGCTCCCAGAAAAACACGATCTGGATCAGGTTGCCGGAAATCACCAGGCCGAGCATGGCGCCCATGAACGCCAGGAAAAACGCGAAGAAACGCGGCACCGGGTCATCCGGCGACATGTAATAACGCGCGTATAAAGAGACGAGGGTACCGATGCCCAGTACCAGCATCGAGAACAGCCAGGCAAAGCCGTCCATGCGCAGGACAAAGTTCAGACCGAGGCTGGGCAGCCACATGAACTCTTCGCGGATGACGCCGCCATGGGCGATTTGCGGGTACAACAACGCAACCTGGACGGTGCCGATCAAAGCGACCAGACCCGCCAGCAGGGATTCGGTATTACGCGCGTTGTGTGGCAGCACCGCTGCCAGACAGCTGCCAATGAATGGCAGAAGCAGTAGAACTATCAGGGACATAGGCTTCTAATCTGCGGAAGTTTGTGAAGCATCATACGTGCCAGTTCCCCGATCACCAAACGCCAGGATGTCTCAGAATCCTACAAAGTAGTCCGAATGTTTATGTTTGGCATTGTTTCGAGGAGTTCGTGGAGGCCGAAAAGATCGCAGCCTGCGGCAGCTCCTACATTAATCCCGTGTAGACGCTGCCGCAGGCTGCGATCTTTTGATCGTGCTTTCAGTTGCTGCTTTCACCCTCCAACTCTTCATCGACTTCAGCAACAACCTTACCCTTGGTCTTCAACTCACTGACAATCACTGCCGCGACAATCAACCCGGCCCCGACCAGCGCAATCGCCGGCAGCCGCTCCCCCGCAATCCGCCCGACAATCCCGGCCCACACCGGCTCACCGGCATAGATCAACGTCGCCCGAGTCGGCGAAACACTCTTCTGCGCCCAATTCATCGCCACCTGAATCGCCGCACTCGCCGCGCCCAGCCCCAGCGCAGTCACCAGCAACGTCCAGGAAAAGTCCGGAATCAATTCACCGGTCGGCACCACCAGCAAAAACGACAACACTGACGTCGTCGCCAGTTGCACAACAGTCACCCGGCGTACATCGACCTGGCCGGCGTAGGTGCTGATCAGAATAATTTCCGCCGCAATCGCGATGGCGCTGATCAGCGTGGCAATTTCACCGGGGCTGAAATTCAGCGCGGCGCCCGATGGCCCCGACAGCAGCATCAAACCGGTAAACGCCAACATGATGCCGATGCTCGGCATCAACCCCGGGCGCCGGCCAAGCACCAACCATTGCAGCAGCGGCACAAACGGCACGTAAAGCGCGGTAATAAATGCCGATTGGCTGCTGGGGATCGTCTGCAATCCAACCGTCTGCAAGCCGTAACCGAGCATGATCGCCACACCGATAAAGGCACCGGCCTTGAGTTCGAACAGGGTCAGGTCGCGCAGGTGACGCCAGGAGAACAGCGCGACGATGCATGCCGCTGCGGCAAAGCGCAGGCCGACGAAGAACATTGGTCCGCTGACGGTCATCGCGTGCTGAACCAGCAAAAAGGTGCCGCCCCAGATCATGGTGATCAGTACCAGCACGCATTCGGCTTTGCTGAATTTCGAGAAACGGAGGGAGGTGGGGGAGTTGTTCACCGACGTCATGACCTTGCGCACTGTAAAAGGCAGGACGCACAATGCGCCCAACGTTGCGCAGTATACTGCCCAACCCCACCGAGTGAGCAATATAGTGCCCAAAGATTCCAGCCCAAGAATGTCCGTCCTTCAGCACGTCAGTCAGAACGTTCGGCGCCTGCGCCATGCGGCGGACATGAGTCAGACCGTGCTCGCGGAAAAGTCCGGCGTCAGTCGGCGGATGCTGGTGGCGATCGAGGCCGGTGAGAAAAATGTCAGCCTGACCACGCTCGATCGCGTTGCCGCTGCGCTGGAAGTCGCCTTCAGTGATTTGATCCAGGCCCCGGAGGCGCGCGACCCGAGCCGGATCAATGAGCTGGCGTGGGCGGGTACCATTCCGGGCAGCAAAGCGGTGCTGCTGTCGAAAGCCACCGCCACCCGCGAAGTCGAGCAGTGGGAGTGGTGCCTGCAACCGGGCGAAGTCTATCCCTCGCAACCGGATGCCGAGGGTTGGAGCGAGCAGATTTATGTCTTCGCAGGTTGCTTGACGTTGATGCTCGGCGATCAGCCGCAGCACATTGGCACCGGCGAGTTTTTCATGTTCGCCAGCAATCAGCCGCACACCTATCGCAATGATGGCGACGTCGCGGCGCGGTTCGTTCGTAATGTGGTGATTTGAATGAGTCAGAACGCAGACATCCTGATCATTGGCGGGGGCCTCAGCGGCACGATGCTGGCGGTGCAACTGCTGCGCCTGCCTGGCCAGCGCACGATTGTGATTGTCGAGCCGCGTACCGAGTTGGGGCGTGGCGAGGCCTATAGCGCCGTCGAGTTGGGCCATACGCTCAATGGCAACGCGGCACGGATGAGTGTCGAGCCGGACAACCCTGATGACCTGACGCAATGGCTGACCGCGCACATTGCCGCCGGTGGCTGGCCGGAATCGGCCGAGCAGGCTGTGCCGATCAGTGAACTGTTCCCGCCGCGCGGGCTGTTTGGTGTGTATGTACAGCAGCGCTTGGCCGAAGCGCAGGCGATTGGTGCGACGTACGGTTCGACGGTTGAGCATGTGCGGGCGGAAGTGGGTGATCTGCAGGCGGATGTCGACGCCGTGCAGCTGACTTTGAGCGATGGGCAACGATTGCGGGCCGGGTTTGCGGTCATTGCAACAGGCATGTTTCCTGCGGCTCGCACCCCGCAGACCGAATCCAGTGGTGTTAACGCGGCCGCGCTGGATCCGTGGGACGTTGCGGCCATGCGCCAACTCGATCCGCAATCGACCGTGCTGATCATCGGCTCCGGCCTGACCATGGTCGATGCTGTCGTCTCACTGGAGCAGGCCGGGCATCGCGGGCCGATCGAGGTGTTTTCCCGGCACGGCCTGTTACCCCATGTACGTCGACAACCACCGGCCTGGGTGGATTTTCTGGGCGAAGATCACAGCCTCCGTTCGCCGCGACAGTTGCTGCGCGAATTACGTCGGCAGTGTCGTGACGCAATCGCCCAAGGCATCGATTGGCAAGCACCCCTGGACACCGTGCGTGTGCACATTGCCCGATTGTGGAGTCAGGCGACTGACGAGCAGCGTCGACAATTCGTACGTCACGTGCGGCCGTGGTGGGAGAGCCATTATCATCGCTCACCGCCGTTGAGCGCCGAACTGCTGCAGCGGTTGCACAGCCAAGGTCGGTTGCGTATTCACGCAGCCTCGTTCAAAGGCCTTGAGCCCGATTCGAACGCTGCTGTGAGCATCCGCATCCGTCGTCGTGGCGAACACGAGACGTGCGTCGTGCAGGGCGCGGCGTTGATCAACTCCAGTGGCATCGAGTACGACTGGCGGCGTGTCGCACGACCGTTGCCGCAACAGTTGCTGGCTCGCGGATTGGCGCAACCGGGGCCGTTGGCGTTGGGGATTGCAGCGACAGCTGAAGGTGCGGTGCTGGATGCGAACGGGGTGCCCGCCAAGCGGTTGTTCGCCATGGGGCCGCCGTTGCGGGGGATGTGGTGGGAGAGTACGGCGGTGACCGATGTTGCGTTGCAGGCGAAGGCACTGGCGGCGCGTCTTGTGGTTTGAGGCTGCCTGAATTGGCCCCATCGCTGGCAAACCAGCTCCCACAGGTTTCTGCTGCCGCCACAAAGTCTTCATTCAACCAAATCCCTGTAGGAGTGAGCCTGCTCGCGATAGCGGTGTGTCAGCCCCATTCATCCAGGCTGATACACCGCGATCGCGAGCAGGCTCACTCCTACAAGGGATTGTGTGTAGCCATTAATCTTGAGCCCCCTGAATCCCTGTGGGCGCTGGCTTGCCAGCGATGGGGCCTTTTGAGCCAGTAGCTATCTTGGCAGTGCACCTACCAGCCAGCGCTGACGCAGCTGTTCCAGCCGACCATTGGCGCGCAATTTGTTCAGGGCGCGTTGCCAGCGGGCGACCTGGTGCGGATCGGTTTGCAGCGAGAAGGCGATGTAGGTGTCCTGTTTCATCAGCGGGATCTGATACTGCAAGCGCCCGGGTTCCATGCCTTGGCCGCGCGCCAGTGAGGCGATCGACAAGGTGTCGGAGACCACGAAGTCGGTTCGGCCAAGACTGAACAGACGCATCATCTGCTCGGGTGTTTCCACGCCGTAGAGATTGTTCAGGTTTTGCTGTTGCAGAAAACTGTAGGCCAGCCATTTGCGCGGCACGGTGATGCGGCCGATCGCATCGGCTTCGCGCAAATCGTGCACCGGCGGGTGTTGGTTGTCCTGGGCGTACAGGGCAGTTTCCACTTCAATCAACGGCCCGACCCACTGATAGCGATTGTCGCGCTCATCGGTGCGCAACACGGTGAACACACCGGTGTCCGGATGCTCACTGGCCAGATGCAGCGCGCGCAGCAACGGCACTTGTTGCAGGTGGATCTGATCACCGGTTTGCTCGGCCAGCGCACGGACCACGTCGACGCCGTAGCCGACCAGTTGATCACCTTGCAGGAAATGCAGGGGCGGGTGGTTGTCGCTGAGCAGTTGCAGATCCGCCGCGTTGGCCGTGAGGGCCAACAACGAGAGCAGACACGCGGCAATCCGTTTCATGAAACGTCCCTGAAAAAACAATCGCGCAGCTTATTACGGGCCGAGGGTGGCTGTCGTGAGGAATCTGCGGGGCTTTTGTGTCAGAAAACAGGACGGATCGGTTAGGTGGTATGGATGCGAACTGTAGGAGTGAGCCTGCTCACGATGGCGGCGAATCAATCAACATTGATGCTGATTGACAGACCGCTATCGCGAGCAGGCTCGCTCCTGCAGGGGGTTATGCCACGACTCGGTAGCACGGCACGTACGCCGCGCCGCCCGGCAGCTTCATCCGGTGCTGGGCGACGAAGGCTTTGAGCAGTGCATCCAGCGGCTGCATGATCGCTGCGTCGCCACGAATCTGATACGGCCCGTGTTCTTCGATCAAACGAATGCCCTTGTCCTTGACGTTGCCGGCAACGATTCCTGAAAACGCCCGACGCAGATTCGCCGCGAGTTCATGCGGTGGCTGGTCGCGGTGCAGCTTGAGGTTGGCCATGTTTTCGTGGGTCGGATCGAACGGACGCTGGAAGCCTTCGTCGATCTTCAGGAGCCAGTTGAAGTGGAACGCGTCGTTGCGCTCGCGACGGAACTGCTTCACCGCTTTCAGGCCTTGAGTCATCTGCCGCGCCACTTCGGCCGGGTCGTCGATGATGATCTCGTAGTGCTGCTTGGCGGCTTCACCGAGGGTGGCGGTGACGAAGGCGTCGAGCTGCTCCAGATACGGCGCAGCGTGTTTCGGCCCGGTGAGAATGACCGGGAACGGCAGGCCGGCGTTGTCCGGGTGCATCAGGATGCCGAGCAGATAAAGGAATTCTTCAGCGGTACCGGCACCGCCCGGGAAGATGATGATGCCGTGGCCAACGCGCACGAAGGCTTCCAGACGTTTCTCGATGTCCGGCAGAATCACCAGCTCGTTGACGATCGGGTTTGGCGCTTCGGCGGCGATGATGCCCGGCTCGGTCAAGCCGAGGTAGCGGCCGCCATGAATACGCTGTTTGGCGTGGGCGATGGTCGCGCCTTTCATCGGGCCTTTCATCACGCCGGGGCCGCAGCCGGTGCAGATGTCGAGGCTGCGCAGGCCCAGTTCGTGGCCGACTTTCTTGGTGTATTTGTATTCTTCGGTGTTGATCGAGTGGCCGCCCCAGCACACGACGATCTTCGGCTCGACGCCCGGACGCAGGGTGCGTGCGTTGCGCAGCAGGTGGAAGACATAGTCGCTGATGCCTTGCGAGGTGGTCAGGTCGATGCGCTGGCTGTCGAGTTCGTTTTCGGTGTAGACAATGTCGCGCAGGGCGCTGAAGAGCATTTCACGGGTGCTGGCGATCATTTCGCCGTCGACGAAGGCATCGGCCGGAGCGTTCAACAGCTCCAGGCGTACGCCACGATCCTGTTGGTGAATGCGGATTTCGAAGTCCTTGTAGGCTTCGAGGATGGTCTTGGCGTTATCAACATGGGCGCCGGTGTTGAGGATGGCCAGGGCGCACTGGCGGAAGAGGGTGTAGGTGCTGCCGGATCCGGCTTCGCTCAGTTGCTGAACTTCACGTTGAGAAAGGGTTTCCAGGCTGCCTTTCGGGCTGACCGAGGCATTGATTACGTGTCGTTGGGTCATGCAATGATCCTTAAAACGATGTCATCTCAAGACTAGGCGATGGCATCCGAATAGTGTGTATCCATGAATGAAGATGGCACGATCTGCGCTGTACCGCCATGTCCCCGTTGGACGCTGAAAAGATGAAAAGGAGCCCCAGCATAGCTAAATCCCTCGTGGAGGCGATAATGCGCCGACGAGTTTTTTTGATTGCCCCTTTTGTCGCTCAAGGAAGTCATTTGTGATGTTCGAGATTCAACCGATGGACGCCGCCACCTTTCGCCAGCAGACCCGCCGCAGCACGATCATCATCGCCGTGCTGTTCCTGGTGCTGGCGATGTTGTTTTCCAGCGTCGCGGTGGCGCTGTTCGGCGAGCCTGGCGGCGATAACCTGCGGTTCAATGTCGGCGGCGTGTTTGTGGCGTTTCTGCTGACGGCGGGTTTGCTGCGCGGGCGCTTCTGGCATCAGACCTGGATGGCCCCGGCGGTGTACAACTGGCGGCTCAAGCGCAGCCTGATGAGCATCACCAATGTGATGCATCAGGTGACGGCAGCCGTCGAGAAGAATGATCCGACGGCCATGAAAGTGCTGCGTTTCTACCATCTGGGGCTGACGCAGATGCATGAACTGGATGGCAACTCCAGTGATCACGGGCAACTGTGGCGCGAAGTCGAGGCGCACAAGGAGCGGATGCAGGCGCTGGATCTCAATACCGAACAGACGCGCCTGGATCCAGCGTGGCTGGAACACCTCAAACAGGCTTCGCGTTAAAGCGCCTGCTTGCTGCGCAGTTTCCAAGCGCGGAACAGGCGACCGTAGACCAGCAGATTGACCGCCAGCACCACGCTGCCAAGCGCCAGTTGAATCTGCGGAGTAAGCCCGGCCGGGTAGATGATCGGCCAGATGTAATGCTCGATGAAGCCGCCGGCGTATTCGGTCTGCCCGGCGGCGTGGCGCATGAGGTTTTCCCAGTACGTCAGCGGGCAGGTCAGGTGCAGCACTTCGACCGCCACGCCCCAGGCGGCTGCGGGTAAGTGCAGCCACATCAAACGCGGCCACTTGAGCACCAGCAGTCCGCCGAACAGCACGAACAAAATAAAGCACAAATGAAACAGCACCAGCCCGTCGGCTGCGATTCGGTACAGCATGGTGTCTCCCTGACGTCGTTGCGATGGCCGCTATGTTACGCCAGCGAGCGCGTTATCGCTCACTGCGAAAGTCGGCAAACTCGGCGCGCATCCGTCCATTGTGTTTGGCCTGGTAGAGCAGTTTGTCGACTTGTTCGATGAAGGGCAGGGGATCGCTGGCAATTGCCGGCTGCGCAGTGCCGACACCAAGACTCAGGCTGACCAGCGAAGACACCGGCGAATGCGCGTGGGCAATCTGCTGCTGACGAATCAGGTGCAGGCATTTGCGCGCCACCAGGCGGGCTGACTCGGCGTCGGTTTCCGGCAATAGCCAGACGAACTCTTCACCGCCGATCCGTGCAATGAAATCCCGTGGTCGGTTGGCCGCCAGCGACAGCGTCTTGGCTACTTGGCGCAGGCATTCGTCGCCTTTGAGATGGCCGTAATGGTCGTTGTATTGCTTGAAATAATCGATATCGAGGATCAGCAGCGACAACGGCAATCCGCTGCGCTGCGCGCTGACCCACTCGCGTTCGAGCACGGTGTCGAACATCCGCCGGTTGGCGATGCCGGTGAGGCCGTCCTGGAACGAATACTCTTCCAGTTGCTTTTGCAGGCGGATCAGGTGTTCTTCGGTTTTCTTGCGTTCACTGATATCGAACATGAACCCCACCAGCGCCTCGACTTCGCCGTCCTTGCGCACCACGTGCACGACGTCGCGGATCCACACGTAATCACCGCTGCGGGTCAGGGCGCGATAGTCGGCCTCGTGATCGACGCCGGCGCGGGATTGCGAAACGCAAAACTCGACGACGTAATCACGATCATCCGGGTGCATGCGCTCGACCCAATCGTTGACCCCGATCCAACTGTCCTGCTGCCAGCCCAGCAGGGTTTCGATCTGCGGGCCGATGTAGCTGAAGGTCATGGTTTTCCAGTCGATCCGCCACGGGATGGCTTTGGTCGATTCCAGCAGAGTCTTGTACACGTCACTGTCGATGGCGGTCATGGCGGGGCACGGTCTCGGAGGGAAAATGCGCTGCCAGCATGTTGTTGGCGCGCAACGCTTGCAAGCAGCACGCCGATGAACGGCGACGTTGCGGAGATTTCTTGCAAGTGCGCAAGATTGTTCAAGCCAAAAAACAGCCATTACTGGCAGAGTTGGCGACTGTTTCCTCGGTTGAAGAGCGTTATGTCTGACTCACTCATGCCGCGCAGTGCGTTTCTTCGCGGCGCTGCGGCGATCATGCCGCTGTCACTGGCCACCGCACCCTGGGGGCTGTTGGCCGGTTCCATGGCGATTGAAGCCAACCTTACGCCGTTGCAAGGTCAGGGTCTGTCGAGCATTGTCTTTGCTGGCGCTGCGCAGTTGGTGGCGATCGGCATGCTCAAGGGCGGCGCAGGGATTTTCTCGATTCTGCTGACGACGTTGCTGCTGACCTCGCAGCATTTGTTGTACGGCATGAGCATGCGCTCGGTGATTTCACCGCTGCCGGGGCGTTGGCGGATCGGTTTGGGCTTTTTGCTCACCGATGAATTGTTCGCGCTGACCAGTCAGCATGATCGCCAACAGTTCAATCGCTGGTATGCGCTGGGCGTCGGTCTGACGTTCTACATCGCCTGGAATCTCTTTACCCTGGCTGGCATCGTCTTGGGCAGCAGCATTCCGGGGCTGGAACATCTGGGGCTGGATTTCTCGATCGCGGCCACCTTCATTGCCTTGATCACGCCGGTGGTGCGTAACGTGCCGACGGTGGTTTGCGTGGCGGTATCGCTGTTCTGTTCGGTGCTGTTCAGTTATTGGCAATGGGGTTCGGCGCTGGTGCTGTCGGGGTTGGCGGGCATGACCGCCGGGTTTATCTGCAACAAGCTGTATCGGGGGCGCGCATGATGGTTTGGGCAGTGATATTCGGCATGGGCATTCTGGTGTTCCTCAACCGTTACGTGTTTCTCGAACCGCGCTTGCCGGTGCGTTTGAGCAGCAATGCTCGGCAGTTTCTCGGGTTTGCGGTGCCGGGCATGCTCACCGCCATTTGCGGGCCGATCGTGTTCATGCCGGACAAACAGCTGAATCTGCAGTGGGACAACCCTTATCTGCTTAGTTCGCTGGTGGCCATTGCCCTGGTGATCTACACACGCAATACCTTGCTCAGCATGTTATTGAGCATGGCGTTCTTCTTTTTACTGCGTTGGTGGTTGTAAGTTGTCTGATGGAAACTGTTCTACGCTGTAAAGATGACCCTTTACTTGTGACAGGAGGCGAGCATGGCGACTGAGCAGAAGCATCCGGAACCGGATGACGAAGACAACGATGAGCCGACGCAAGAAGAAATAGAGCGGGAGAAGCACAAGGAACAAACCTGGAAGCACGATGACGGCAGAGAGCTTTCAGATCCTGACCGCAAGTTTTGACCAGTTACCACAAAAAAAGCCCCGCAAATGCGGGGCTTTTTGTTGTGTCAGAGATCGTCCAACTGCGTGAAATCGGGGTGTGAAGCCCGATATCCCAAGGTTCTGTCGATCCAGGCATTCAACTCGTTGACCATCACCGGCGGATGACCGGGATACCCTTCGAGGGTGGTGCGCAGGACGCGTTCGATGTCGGGAACGGTACGCAGGTTTCGGGTCTTGATGTAGTGGCCGATAAAACAGTCGAGTTCAAAGCGTTCTGTCATCGACAGATAAACACACTCCAGGCCGCTGACCTGTTTGATTGCAAAATCGTCGCGCAACTTATTTCTCTGCAAGGCTTGTAAAAGTTGTTGTGGATTCCTGGTTTCTTGACTCTTTGGTCAACTGGTATACCAATCGGAAATGCGGCGCGCATGCTAGCCGTAGTGCTACTAAATGTATGTATGACGATTGAAATGTCAGACAGGCGGTTAGTTCACTCAAACGACTGTTTTATTCAGGCTGTCTCAAGGATGAAACACCCCTTGTAACGCCAACGGCTCACCGGTAGGAGCTGCCGCAGGCGGCGATCTTTTGATCTTGCTTTTGCTCATGAAGAAACAAGGGCAAAAGATCGCAGCCTGCGGCAGCTCCTACATGAGTGAACGGGTGAGGTTGGGGGATGTTTAGGCTTGCTGAATAATTAAGTTGGCGCCCTGATTGCGTGAGTTACCGACTGCTTTACCGACTTTGTACCATTCGAACGTTTCAGGGCTTTCACCTTCGAACAAGAGCATTTGTTCGGCGCGTTCGGCGGGCGTCGCCGGGTCGAGCCATTCCTGCGCCAATTCTGCGCGAAACACCACTGGCCGTCGGTCATGGATATCGAGCATGCCGCCCACGCTGTCGGCGGTGATGATCACGAAACCATCGTCGTCCCGAGCCTGCGCCTCGGGCGTAGGACATTGACCGATGGCTGCGCAGAAAACCGGACCTTGATCTGCCCGACGAATCAGCCAGGGTTGTCGGGTTTTGTCGTCGTCATCGACCCATTCAAACCAGTTGTCGACGGGGACGATCAGCCGATGGCGCCAGATCGCGCGAAAGAACGAGCCATGGGCGACTTTCTCCACCCGCGCATTGATTGGCGCGGCGCGATCCTTGGCCCAATGCGGACGCCAGCCCCAGCGCAGGTTGTCGGCGAAAAGCGTTTGCCCCTGCTGGTGGAGCACGGCCAGTGCGGTGGTCGGTGCAGCGTTGTAGCGAGCCAATGGCGCGTCGCCGACATGATTGATCAGCGCATCGGGAATGCTCAGGACGGCGACAAAGTCGTGGATGCCTCGGTACTGCGAGAGTCTTCCGCACATGGGCTGAATCTCCGGTAGGAAATTTCAGCGTAGTTGCTTCTTCGCACTCAATCCTGTGCGCCCTGACCGGTGAACGTATCGCGCCATTTCAGCCAGCGTCGTTCGAGCACCGCCAGCACACCGTCGCTGAGCTTGCCGAGCAAGGCCAGCACGATAATCGCCGCCAGTACGATGTCCGGCCGTGAGGTTTCGCGGCCGTCACTGAGCAGATAGCCCAGGCCTTTGGTGGCGGCGATCAACTCGGCCGCAACGAGAAACATCCACGCCAGACTCATGCCGCTGCGCAACCCGGTGAACAAACCGGGCAGGGCGGCGGGCAGCAAGATTCGCCGCACCAATTGCAGGCGGCTGAAGCCGTAGATATGACCGACCTCGACCAGTTTGCGATCGATGTTGCGAATGGCCGCGACGACGTTGACGTACACCGGGAAGAACGCGCCAATGGCGATCAAGACGATTTTCGAGGTTTCATCAATGCCCAGCCACAGCAACAACAGTGGCACCCAGGCCAGACTCGGAATTGCGCGCAGGGCGGCATAGGTCGGCTCCAGATACGCCTCGGCTTCGCGGCTCAAACCGACCCACGCGGCAAATACCAACGCCAGACTGGCGCCAATGGCGAAGCCCAACAGCACGCGAATCAGGCTCGCGCCGATGTGTTTCCACAAGGCGCCTTCGGCGAGGTCGGTGAGGGTCAGGGCGATCTCGCTGGGCGCGGGCATCTGGTAGGACGGCAGCCAGCCGATGCGTACGATAATTTCCAGCAGCACAACGATCAGCAGCGGTAAGGCCAGACCTTTGAAACGGCGCTGCCAGGTCGGATGAAGGGGCGACGTGCGTCGCGGCGCAACGAGTGGCGCGGGCAGTTGTTTGCTGTGACTGTTCATGAAATCGGGCTCCGCTCACGACAAAACCGCGACGGGCGCGGATTTGTCATGAAACTGTTCGGTTACTGGCGGGCGACGGCTTGCTGCACACCGCTGTCGAGCAATTGATCGATGACTTGATCGACATTCCCCCCGCGCCGCACCAACTCTTCGGAGACCAGAATCGGCGCGGCAGCCTTGGAGGCACTGACATCGTTTGTCGTCAGTTGCGGGCTGCTCAGGTCGGTGCGCGACAGCTGCAATTTGGCCACGTCCAGCGGCAGTCCGGATTCCTTGGCGAGCAGGGCGGCGAACGCGTCAGGGTTTTTCAGCGCCCAGTCGCGGGCCTGTTCGTAGGCCTTGATCACCGTCTCGATGGTTTGCGGATGCTCCTTGGCGTACTGCTCAGTGACGCTGATCACCCCGTAACTGTTGAAGGCCGGGTTGCGGTAGAGCAAGCGCGAACCCGCCTGCACCTGGCTGGCGGCCATATGCGGATCAAGGCCGGCCCAGGCGTCGACATCGCCTTTTTCCAGCGCCGTGCGGCCATCGGGATGTTGCAGGTGCACCAGTTCGACGTCGTCTTTTTTCAAGCCGGCCTGTTGCAGGCTGCGCAAGGTAAACAGGTAAGGATCGGTGCCTTTGGTCGCGGCGATCTTTTTGCCCTTGAGGTCGGCGATGGATTGATACGGCGAATCTTTGCGCACCACCAGCGCAGTCCATTCGGCGCGGCTGTAGACGTAAACCGATTGGATCGGACTGCCATTGGCACGGCTCAGCACTGCCGCGAGGCTGGCGCTGGAGGCGAAATCAACGCCGCCGCTGTTGAGGTATTCCAGCGAGCGGTTGCTGCCCTGGCTCAACACCCAGCTGACTTTGGTGTTGGGCAGGGCCTTTTCGAGGAAGCCGAAATTCTTCAGCACCAGGCTCACCGGCGAGTAATAGGCGTAATCAAGGTGCACCTCCGCCGGTGCGATTTCGGCGGCATGAGCGATGGGTTGCAGGCTCAGGGCAATGGCGCTGGCAGCCAGCAGTGTCTTGATACGAGGGAAGAACGATGTCATGGGCGCGCTCCGGCGAAGGCACAGGTTTCTTATGTCAAAAAAGATATTTTTATCGAATGCTTCCTGCATGAATGGAATATTGCAGGCTCTGTGCCATGTGCGCCAAAGCCCCGGAATACGGGGGATTTATTGCTTGGGAGGAGTATTCAGGTGTTGCGGGTGGAACAGTGTGGACGGCCACTGTTGCTCAGCCAACAGTCGATAGTGACGGTGCTGAGCTTATGCGTTAATCGAATTTCAAAAGTAAATATTAAGAGCGTTATGGTCTATGCAAACCCTCTTTGCAGGACTCGCCATGAAGCTTTCCCGTTTCCTACGTCGCGCGCTGACCGCGGCTTTATTTACCTCACCACTTTCCTACGCCGCCGAGCCGTTAGTCCTGCACGTGGGTGATCAGAATTACTACAACATCCGCGCTTCGGTGGAAGCCTCCGGGGTTTTGAAGGACGCGCCTTACACCGTCGACTGGAAACACTTTCAGGCCGCAGCGCCGCTGGCAGAAGCCTTGCAGACTGGATCGCTGGATCTGGGCTTTCTCGGAGACTCGGGCTTTCTGTTTCTGGCGGCAAAACAGGCACCAGTGAAACTCATCGGTGTTTCACGGCAGAACCCCGACACCATTGCCCTGCTGGTGCCGAAGGACTCGCCGGTGCAAACCATTGCCGACCTGAAGGGCAAGAAAGTCGCCTATTGGCCGGGGGCGTGGAGTCAACAGTTGACGCTGCGCGCACTGGAGCAGGGCGGTCTGCCGGAAAACTATGTCGACTTCGTCAAATTGATGCCGATCGATGCCGCCGCCGCATTGCCGCAGGGCAGCATCGATGCCTTCCCGGTCTGGGAACCGTACATTTCCCAGCAGATCCTGTTCTCCGGCGCACGGCCGATTCTCACTGCCAAAAACCTGATGCCGGGGCTCAGCGCTATCGCGGCCTCGACGCCATCGATCGATAGCAAGCGTGAGGCAATCGCCGATTTTCTCGGGCGTTTGAAGCAGGCACGGGCCTGGGTTGACAACCATACCGACGAGTACGCCGATCTGTGGGCGAAGAAGGCCAATCTCGATCAGCAGGTTTCCCGGCATTGGTTGCGCCAAGCGCACATGACCGTCGGGCCGGTGGATCAGCAAGCCGCGACGGACCTGCAAAGCACCGCAGACTTCCTGTTCAAGGTCAAAGCGCTGCCGACACCGTTGGCGACTGCGGGGATCATCGACAACTCTTTCCAACAAGCGTTTGCGCGCTGAACGAGCGTCGGAACCAAACCCTGTGTACCTTATCCAACCTCGGCTCGTAGCGCCGGGCACAAGGATGGATGAGGGCGAGGGAGTTTTGCCAGTCGACAACCTGACCACAGTGGTCGAAAGCAAGGCAAAACATGACCTCCGGATTCAAACTTGTGTGGGCCGCGGTGATTGCCCTAGGGCTGGCCGGCTGCATCGCCGCGCCCATCGAAATGACCGCGCAAACCGAAACACGCCTCAAGGCCCGGGCGCCCGTGCGCTTCCTGCTGACGTTCGATGATGGCCCCAGTGCGTCGAGTTTCTGGAACCCATCGGCGACCGTGCTCGACAGCCTCAAGGACAATCCGCTGCAACCCGGCATCAAAGCGGTGTTTTTCGTCCAGACCCGCGCCCCCCGCGCCGGTAACAGCGACATTGGCCGCGGCATCATGCGTCGCGAACACGCAGAAGGGCATATCCTCGGTTTTCACACCGCCACGCATTGGCACACCAACCATCGCTCGCTCGATCCGCAAGAACTCGAAGAATCGCTGACTCACGGCACGGCTGATATCGCGGCGATCACCGGCGCGCCGCCGACATTGCTGCGCCCGCCTTTCTGGAATTATGACAAGCGCACGTTTGCCGCTTATCAGCAGCATGGCTTACACGTTTTACTCACGGATATAAGCGCCAATGACGGCAAAATCTGGGGATTCAATGCCAGCCCGCGTCGCCGGGCAAACATGCTGCGGCAACTGTCGGTCGTGCGTGAAGAGGTGGCGCTGGGTAAGTTTCCGACGGTCGATGGGGTGATTCCGGTGGTGGTGACCTTTCATGACCTCAACCGCTACACCGCGCGGCATGCGCGCGAATACCTGCAGATCCTGCTCGACAGCGCCGCAGCGACGGGGGTGAGATTGGCGGACAAGCCGTTCTATGATGATCACGCTGCCCTGGAGAAAGCCGCGCTGGCGCGAACGGTTCAGCAAAGTTCGGAAGCGGTGGAGCTGCCCGGCATCTGGAACTGGATCTGGAATCACGACGCTGAATGAAGAGGTAAATGAAAGTTGTGATCCAGTTGGCATTTTTGTATCGAGCACGACACATATTGCTCATCTATGCTCAACGGATCGATCGATTTACCGCCTGCGAGGCGTCCGCCCATGCTTGCGATCACTGACATTTGCCGCATCGTCGAGTCCGGCTTTCCTGCGCTCAAATGTGACTGCACGCCATCCGCACAGGGGCTTTTGCAGATCAAGGTGTATGAGCCGGAAAGTGGCCGGGTGGACTTACTGCTCAATGGCGTTTCCCCGGAGCACCTCGTCACCATCCGTGACATTTCCAACTTCATCGGCGAGTTGCGCACCGAAATGACGGCGGGGCGCCGCGCCTTTGCGGGCTGAGCCCCTATAAACGACGTTGGAAAGCCTGCACGATGCGCAGCGTCGCCTCGCTGGTGTTGAGATTCTGCACCGCGTCCAGCGGGTGCCAGATGCAATCGATGATTTCATTCTGCGGGCGCACCTCATCGATGTTCAGCACTGAAGCTTCGTAGACGTGATGCCTTGTGCCGCCGGTTTGCAGTTCCATCAAATACAGCACATCGTCGGCGTCCAGCCCGGTTTCCTCCTGCAATTCGCGCACGGCTGCATGGGCTCGGGTTTCCCCTGGCTCGACTTTGCCGCCGGGCAAAGTCCAGCGACAGTGGGGTTTGCGCACCAGGAGAATGTGGCGATCCTGTTCGCAAATGACGGTGGCACGTACTTTCATCTGTTACCTATTTACTGCTTGTCACGAAAATGTAATGAAACTGCAATATTCGAGCCGCGCCCGGATTTAAAGGTTCCCGTTGAGTTTAGGAGCGCTTGACTGAGCGAAAAGTGCCGGCACTTTGACTTGTTGCGTTGGCGACACCCGGTTGGCATCCGATTTTGATCCGGGTGTAAGGTTAGAACGTGAAGCTGAATCCACCGTTAGCAAAAAGGAGGTGCCCATGAGCATTCCGATGCTGAACAAGATGCACATGAACGGGTATGACGTGCTCAGCGTAAATAACGGCCCATGGCGGGTTTGCACCCAGGGTGATCGTCTGGCCTCGTTTGCCAGCAAAGAGGAAGCGCTGGCGTATGCCGCAGCACTGCCTGGCTACAAAAAACGCCCGACGCGCGTGCAAAGTCACAAAACAAGCTGATTGGCGGTTAAAAAAAACAGCCCCGGTATAGACCGGGGCTGTTTGTTTGGGGTCGGATGGAGCTCGGGATCAGTGCACTTTGGTTCGACTGATGGCGCGTGCTTTCACTTCTTTGGCGTAAAGCTGCAAGCGTTCTTCATCGCTTTGCAGTACTTCGCAGGATCTCAATACAGTCTGCGCATCCGCTTCATTGCCGGACTTGCGCAACTGTTCAGCAATACGTTTAAGGTCGACTGCCGACCATCTCAGGTCCGATGCGACACTTTGCAGGTCGCGTTGAAGTTCGTGTTCGTATTCATTGAGCCGCATGATCACCTCCAGAACGTTCTCGGTAGAAAATAGTAGTCGCATTTTCCGCCAGCGGTGCAAGGCTTGCCTGTCGTTGGGCTGAGCGGTTGTGAAAAATTGTCCAAAGTTTCGCAAAGACGCTGTGCCACGATGGATGTACACCCGGTTACACGTTACATTCGCTTTTTTTCAGAGCAGGGAAACACCATGCGGATGTGGATCGGGAGTTTGGCGTTGGTCATGTTGGCAGGGTGCTCGTTGCCGGCGTCACTGGTGCCGGGTGAGCCGAATGTCAGCAAGATCAGTGGCAAGGCCCCCAAAGACTATGCCGCGTGTGTATTACCGTTGTGGCAGCAAGACGTTGCCAAGACTACGCAAACGTCGATCTCCAACGGTTATCGCATCACCGCGCCGAGCGTCATTACCGCTGACGAAATTCTCGACATCGTCAAATACAAGGACGGCAGCCGGGTGTCGTTGTACCAGGGGCCACCGTGGGCCAAGTCGGGTTCGTTGCGCAAATCGGTGCGCGACTGCCTGTAACGTCATTTGAAGGTGCAAAAAAAGCAGAAGCCGGGTCAACGGCTTCTGCTTTTTTTTCGACTTTTTGACACGAGGCCGTCAGTCTGAAATGTCGGTGAGCGGGATGCTCCCCACGTTGCCCTTTTTCTCTCGTCGATCCTGAATCCAGTCTTCCACTTGCTGGCCGAACTGCGCCGGCGCCTTGCGCCCGACCTTGCGCGCAATGTCGAGGATGGTTTGTTGGGCGAGGGCTTCTTCCATGCGTTTTTGCGCGTTCATCATCGCACCATGGATCGAACAGGTGCCCTCGATCGCCCACTCTGGCGGATTGCCTTCAAACAGGGCGCAACGCCCGCGGATGTCGCGGCATTCGAAAATATTCTTGCGTCCGTCGATGGCGTTGACGATATCGAGCAGGGTGATTTCATCCGCCGGCCGCGCCAGGCTGAAGCCGCCGCGCACGCCTTCACTGGCTACCACCAGTTTGGCCTTGGCCAGTTTGGTGAAAATCTTCGCCAGATACTCCACTGGCACGCCCTGCAATTCGGCGAGATCACGCACGCTGGCCTCGCGGCTGTTACCGCCGTTGCCAACCAGAAAGGCCAGGCAATGAATACCGTATTCGACGCCTGCACTGTAAAGAGACATAGATAAGTCCGACTTGATTTGTCGCAAATACTAGCAGTCCGAGCGGCGATCGGCAATCCGCTGGATTGGCCAGATTTACCGTTTTACGGGCTTTTAACCCATGTATTTGAGGGTTTTTCTGTTAAATGTGAGCGTTTAAGTATCGGTTAATTAGATTAAACCAATCGAATAATCTGACTTGTTGGATTTATATCCGACCAATACAGTCGGCGCTATCGGGGAGATAGCCAAACACCTCCGGACCTATTCATGACGCCCTTTTAAAGGGCACGGCTTTTCTGGAGATTCACAAATGAAGCAGCAGATTCTGGTAATTGGCGCCGGTTTTGGCGGCATGTGGTCGGCATTGAGCGCGACACGTCTGGTCGATATTCATGGCCGTGTCGATGTTCAAATCAGCGTGCTTGCACCGCAGGCGGAACTGCGTGTGCGCCCACGTTTCTACGAGCCGAACGCTCATCAACTGGCAGCACCGCTGCACGAACTGTTCGAAGCGGTCGGCGTTCACTTCATCAAAGGAGCGGCCGAGACCATCGACGTGGCGGCCAAAACTGTCGGTTACACCGATGCCTCCGGCAGCAAAAAAACCGTCCACTTCGACAAGCTGGTGTTGGCCAGTGGCAGTGGTCTGGCTCAGTCCGACACGCCGGGCGTCGCGCAGCATGCTTTTGACGTTGATCAGATCGAGGCGGCAATCCGCCTGGAAACGCATCTGAAATCACTGAAAGACCAGCCTGAGAGTCCGGCACGCAACACCGTGGTCGTCGCTGGTGGCGGCTTCACCGGGATTGAAACCGCGACCGAAATGCCAGGGCGTCTGCGCGAAATACTCGGTGAGCAGGCCGATCTCAAGGTGATCATCGTGGATCGCGGGCAGAAGATCGGTATTTCGATGGGCGAAGAAATCAGCCAGTCGATCATCGAGGCCAGTGCAGAACTGGGCGTCGAATGGCGTTTGGGTGTCTCGGTGCAGTCGGTCGATGCCAGTGGCGTGACACTGTCTGACGGCCAGCACATCGAGGCGAAAACGGTGATCTGGACTACAGGTGTGCGCGCCAGTTCGTTGACCGAGCAGATTCCGGCCGAGCGCGACAAGCAGGGTCGCCTGCATGTCGATTCCCACCTGAAAGTGATCGGCCAGGACGACATCTTTGCCACGGGTGACGTGGCTTACGCGGCCACCGACGATATCGGCAACTATGCACTGATGACCTGCCAGCACGCGATTTCGCTGGGGCGGCACGCCGGTAACAACGTTGCTGCGCAACTGCTCGGGGTCGAGCCGACGCCGTACAGCCAGCCGAAATACGTGACCTGCCTGGACCTCGGTGCCTGGGGCGCGGTGTACACCGAGGGCTGGGATCGTCAGGTGAAACTGGTCAAGCAGGAAGGCAAAACCTTGAAGACCCAGATCAATACGCAGTGGATCTATCCGCCGGCGGCTGATCGCGTGAGTGCGCTGGCAGCGGCGGATCCGATGATTCCTGTGGTCGCCTGAGCCACGGCAGAGAAGGGCGCGGATCTGATGCGCTGGAGGCGGTTCGCAATGCGCTGTGACAGTTGCTGGCAGAGGGTTTTTTCTGCAGCGACTAGGCTTTTGAGTGCCAGCCACAGGAGGGGCTGGCATTTTTGTTTGTTGGCTGTTTCAAGGAGCTTGGATCATGGATGATCTGGTGAAAGATGTTATTCCGCTGTTGCAGTATTTGATTCCCGGGTTTTTATCGACGTGGATTTTTTATTCACTTACAGCGTTCAGGCGGCCTGATACGTTTGGCCAGATCGTGCAGGCGCTGATTTTCACGTTCGTGATTCAAGGGGCGGTACTGGGGATTGGCGTGCTGTGTCTGTGGGTAGGCAGCCAAGGATTTTCCTTGGGCCAATGGAATGCCAAAACCGAAACAGGGTGGGCATTTGTTGTTTCACTGTCACTCGGACTGTTTTTCTGCCGCATAGTCTCCAGCGACAAATTGCATGGATGGTTACGTACTAGAAATCTGACGAAACAATCTTCCTACCCCAGTGAATGGTTCAGTTCTTTCGCCCAGTATCATCGCCTGGTCACTCTGCATTTGACTGATGACAGGCGCCTGTTTGGTTGGCCTGCGCAGTGGCCTCCGGAGTCTGCCAATGGCCAATTCGTGATGCAGAATCCGCGATGGCTGAAAAGCGATGGCACCGTGGTGCCTTCCGGGGCCGAATTTTTGCTGATAGATTCCGCGAAGGTTCAGTGGGTTGAGTTCAGCCCGTTATAAGAGGTTACGTCATGACCGCCAGAGCATCTCAACCCATGCCACCAAACGTGGCGCGTCTTTTCGCAGGCCCGGACGGCAAGCCTTCGCCGAATCTCAAAGGCCCCAGTGCGCCACCTCCGGCACCAAAACGCTAAATAACCCTTTCAGCCCCAACCTTCCTTCACCGCCCGGCGAATCGCCTCCAGCAACATCGCGAACGCCGGGTTGTCGTTGTTCTCCCGCCAGATCAGGTGCAGTTCGCTCTGCACCCCTTCACCCAGATCGATCTCGCGAAACACCACATTCCGGAACACCACACTGGTGGCGCAGCGCGGCACCAGCGCCAGGCCCATGCCGGCGTTGACCAGCGCCAGAATCGTCAGCGACGACCCCAGCCACTGCACATAATCCGGCGCGACCCGGGCTGAGCGCAGCATGCCGGTCAGCAGTTCGTTGAATGGCGGATAGGCAGCGTGGGAGTACATCAGGAACGGCTGTTTATCCAGATCACCGACTGATACTTCAAGCGCAGTCGCCAGTGGATGATTGCTCGGCACTGCCAGCACAAACGGTTCACGCACCAGGCATTCGGTGGCGTAGCCCGGCTCCAGCAACGGAGCGCGGGCGATGCCCAGATCGATGCGTCGCGCGCGCAGTGCTTCGTGCTGCTGGTAGGTGTTCATCTCCGAGAGATCGATTTTCACCTGCGGCTGTTTCAGCCGGGCTTCGGCGATGACCTTGGGCAAAAATTCATACACCGCGCTGCCGACAAAGCTGATGTTCACCGAACCGATATCGCCCTCGGCAAACCGTCGGGCGGTGACGGCGGCTTGCTGGGCGCGCTCGAGCAGGTTCTGTGCTTCGATGAAGAAAGCCCGGCCTGCCGCCGTGAGCGCGACGCTGCGCGTGCTGCGGGTAAACAGTTCGACGCCGAGGTGATGTTCCAGCAACTGGATCTGCCGGCTCAGCGGTGGCTGGGTCATGTTCAGTCGCTCGGCGGCGCGGCGAAAGTTCAGTTCCGTGGCGACGGTGGTGAAGCAGCGTAGTTGGGTGAGTTCGAACATTGATCTAATCCAGGTATCAATCGAATGCCAAGTTAGATTAGACGGGATCAATGATCGCCGTCCATGATCAACTCCATCGCTTCACGCCATCCCTAAAAAAACAAGATCGGGAGTCGCCTCTTGAAAACCCTGCAGAGTTCGCCGGATGTCACGGTACTCGCCCGTGCCGCCGCCAAGGTCAAGCGCCATGTGCTGCCGCTGTTCGTGGTGATGTTCATCGTCAACTACATCGACCGGGTCAATATCGGTTTCGTGCGCAGCCACCTGGAAACCGATCTGGGCATCGGCGCTGCGGCCTATGGGCTTGGCGCCGGGCTGTTTTTCGTGGGCTACGCACTGTTCGAAGTGCCGTCCAACATGCTGCTGCAACGCTACGGCGCGCGGGTCTGGCTAACGCGGATCATGTTCACCTGGGGTGCCGCCGCCATGGCCATGGCGTTCGTCAAAGGTGAAACCAGTTTCTACGTGCTGCGCTTTATTCTCGGTGCGGCGGAGGCGGGGTTCTTTCCGGGGATCATTTATTACTTCACCCAATGGCTGCCGGCCTCTGAGCGCGGCAAGACCATGGCGGTATTTCTCAGTGGTTCGGCGATTGCCTCGGTGATCTCCGGACCGGTGTCCGGTGCGCTTCTGCACATCAGCGGGCTGGGCCTGCATGGCTGGCAGTGGATGTTCCTGATCGAGGGTGCGGCATCCGTGGTGCTCTGTGGGTTTGTCTGGTTCTGGCTGCAATCGCATCCGCGTCAGGCCAAATGGTTGAGCGAAGAGGAGCGTGAAGCGCTGGTCGCGGCGATTGCCGAAGAGCAGCGAGCCCGTGAAGCGGTGCAAGAGGCCAAACCGTCGATGTTCAAACTGTTGGCGGATCGGCAGATCGCGCTGTTCTGTTTCATCTATTTTTCCATCGCCCTGACCATTTACGGCGCGACGTTCTGGCTGCCGAGCATGATCAAGAAGATGGGCAACCTCGGCGACTTCCAGGTCGGCCTGCTCAATTCGATCCCGTGGATTATCTCGATTGTCGCCATGTACGGCTTCGCGGCGATGGCCGGCAAGTGGAAGTTCCAGCAAGCCTGGGTCGCCCTGACGCTGGTGATCGCGGCGATCGGCATGTTCATGTCGACCACCGGCGGACCTATCTTCGCCTTCGTCGCGATCTGTTTCGCGGCCATCGGTTTCAAGGCGGCGTCGGCGCTGTTCTGGCCGATTCCGCAGAGCTATCTGGATGCGCGCATCGTCGCTGCGGTGATCGCATTGATCAACTCGATCGGCAACCTCGGCGGCTTCGTGGCGCCCACCGCGTTCGGCTTTCTCGAGCAAACCACCGGCTCCATCGAGGGCGGTCTGTATGGCCTGGCCGCGACGTCGCTGATCGCTGCGGTGGTGATCTTTTTTGCCCGCACGGCGCCCGGCGCAAAAGGTAAAAACCTTGCAAAGCCGCATGACGGGGCCGCCGTTGTCGTGACGGCCAGCCCGGCCGCGAGCCATTGAATTGATTGTTGATCTGTCAGGAGCGTTACCTTGAAAATCACCCGCGTAACCGTGACCCCGATTGCCTTCCGTGATCCGCCGTTGCTCAACGCCAGCGGCATCCACGAACCCTTCGCCCTGCGTTCGATCATCGAGATCGAAAGCGACAACGGCTACATCGGCCTCGGCGAAAGCTACGGCGACGCCCCGGCGCTGGCGATCCAGCAGCAGTTGCAGTCGCAGCTGATCGGCCTCGATCCATTCAACCTCAACCAGTTGCGCGCCATCGTGCAGGCCACCGTCGCGGCGAACAAACCGGCCAGTGTTGCCGGTGCCGAGCTGGCACCCGGTTCCCACGCGAGCAAAGCGGTGAGCAACGCCTACTCGGCGTTCGAGGTGGCCTTTCTCGATTTGCAGGCGCATTACCTGAACGTGCCATTGGTGGACCTGCTCGGCGGCGCCATTCGCGATGAGGTGCCGTTCAGTGCCTATCTGTTCTTCAAGTACGCACAGCACGTCGATTCGCCGTACAAACCAGATAACTGGGGCGAAGCGCTCAGCGAGCAGCAAATCGTTGCGCAGGCTGCACGGATGATCGAGGCGTACGGTTTCAAAAGCATCAAGCTCAAGGCCGGTACATTGCCGCCGGAGCATGAAGTGGCGTGCATCAAGGCCTTGAAAAAAGCTTTTCCCGGTTATCCGTTGCGCATTGATCCGAACGGCAACTGGTCACTGGCAACGTCTATTCGCATGGCCGAGTTGCTCGGTGATGATCTGCAGTATTACGAAGACCCGACCCCGGGCCTCGATGGCATGGCCGAATTGCACAAGCGCACGGGCCTGCCGCTGGCGACCAATATGGTGGTCACCGATTTCGACGAATTTCGCCGCAGTGTCGCGCAGAACAGCGTGCAGATCGTCCTCGCCGACCATCATTATTGGGGCGGCCTGCGCGACACGCAGACGCTGGCGAAGATGTGCGATGTGTTCGGTGTTGGCGTGTCGATGCATTCCAATTCGCACCTGGGCATCAGCCTGATGGCGATGGCGCATGTGGCGGCGGCCGTGCCGAATCTGGATTACGCCTGCGACACGCATTACCCGTGGCAGGAGTCGGATGAAGAAGTCATCAAGGGCGGCAAGCTGCCGATTGTCGACGGCTGCGTGAAGATCACGCGAGCGCCGGGGCTTGGGCTGGAACTGGATCACGAGCAGTTGGGCAAGCTGCATGATCAGTACCTGACGTGCGGGATTCGTCAGCGTGACGATGTGCGGCAGATGCAACGCTATAAGCCGGACTGGAAGGCGGTCAAACCGAGGTTTTGATAGCGTCAGGACTGGCCTCATCGCGGGCAAGCCCGCTCCCACAGGTTCTTCGTTGAATACAGAGTTTGCAATCGACACGACAACCTGTGGGAGCGGGCTTGCCCGCGATGAGGTTCTCCAGTCAGAGTGTCTTTACCAGCCAATCCCGAAACGCTTTCAGCGATGGCAGATTTTCATTGCGCGGCGGATACACCAGGTAATAGCTGCGTCGGCTGGTAATCGCTTCCCCGAGTTGCAGCAGATCACCATTCAATAACTCATCCTCCACCAAAATCCGCGGCACCAATCCCACCCCGATATTCGCCCGCACTGCCTGAATCAAGTGCGAGGTCATCTCAAAACTCGGGCCGATGCGCATGCTGCGGTGGGGCAGGCCGTGATGACTGAACCATTCCGCCCATGCCTGCGCATTGCTGCTGACGTTGAGCAGCAGTTGCCCGGCGATCCGCTGTTCGGCGTCATTACGCTCGGCAGCCGAGAGCTGCGCGCTGGCGATCACCACCAGCTCTTCGGTGTGCAGGGGCAGGGCGGTCAGCCCCGGCCACTCTCCGCTGCCGACGCAAATCGCCGCATCGATTTCGCTGGTATCAAAGTCGATTGCTTCGATACGCGAATGCAAATGCACCGTCATGCCCGGGTGGGCGTTATAGAAATCCTTGAGTCGCGGCAACAGCCACTTCGAACCGAAGGTCGGTAGCGTCGCCAGGCGCAAACTGTGAACGCCGGAACCAAACGCCATCGCCTGCAATGTCGCGCTGCGAATTTGCCCCAACGCCTCTGCCAGCTCGCGCTGATACATGCGCCCGACGTCGGTGAGCACCACTTGCCGGCCTTCACGAGTGAACAAGCGCATGCCGAGCATTTTCTCGAGAATCTGCACTTGCCGGCTGACCGCGCTTTGCGTCAGCGACAGTTCATGCGCCGCGCGGGTGTAGCTTTCATGGCGTGCGGCAGCCTCGAACGCCAGCAATAACGACATCGACGGTGTGAGCGTGCGCGGATTCATTCGTAAAAGTCATCAATAGCGGGTCGAATTTACGGTTGTCCCAAGGTCGTTCAGCAATGAACATGGGCACCATTAGATGGCGCAGCCTGACGCAATCATTCATTGCGTACAACTGTTCAGCGCCACATAGCCCGATGTTGACCGAGATTTCCTGACCGATGATTGCCCAGCTGTCCCCCGCCAAAGCCCTGGCCGCCGATTACCAACAGTTCCTGAATGCGCTGAAGAACAGCGGTTTTCGCGGTGAAATCAGCGCCGATTACGCCAGCCGCGTGGTGCTGGCGACCGACAACTCGATCTATCAGCGCTTGCCGCAAGCGGCGGTGTTTCCGATGGACGCCGATGACGTCGCGCGGGTGGCGCGACTGATCGCCGAGCCGGCCTATCAACACGTGGTGATCACCCCGCGCGGCGGCGGCACCGGTACCAATGGCCAATCGTTGACCGATGGCATCGTCGTCGACCTGTCGCGGCACATGAACCGCATCCTCGAAATCAACGTCGAGGAGCGCTGGGTGCGCGTGCAGGCCGGGGTGGTCAAGGATCAGCTCAACGCCGCACTGAAATCTGCCGGGCTGTTCTTCGCCCCTGAGCTGTCGACCTCCAACCGCGCCACCGTCGGCGGCATGATCAACACCGATGCCAGCGGGCAGGGCAGTTGCACCTACGGCAAGACCCGCGACCATGTGCTTGAACTCGACATGGTCTTGCGCGGTGGCGAGCGTTTGCACGGTCAGCCGCTGGAAGAGCGCGAACTGCAAGCGCTTTGCGCCCGCACAGATCGCGTCGGCGAAGTCTATCGCTGTGCTCGGCAGATCATTGATGAGCAGGGTGAGCTGATCAAAGAACGCTTCCCCGATCTCAATCGTTGCCTGACCGGTTATGACCTCGCGCACTTGCGTGAAGCGGACAACCGTTTCAACCTCAACAGCGTGCTGTGCGGCGCCGAAGGCTCGCTGGGTTTCGTGGTCGAGGCACGCCTGAATGTGCTGCCGATCCCCACGCACACGATGCTGGTGAACATCCGCTACGCCGGGTTCATGGACGCCTTGCGCGATGCGCGGGCGTTGATGGCGCTCAAGCCGTTATCGATCGAAACCGTCGACTCGAAAGTCTTGCTGCTGGCGATGCAGGACATCGTCTGGCACGGTGTCGCCGAATACTTCCCGGCGAGCGCCGAGCGGCCGACTCTGGGCATCAATCTGGTCGAGTTCTGTGGTGACGATCCGGAAGAGTTGAAACGGCGGGTCGAGGCGTTTGTCGAGCACTTGAGCAGCGACCGCACGGTCGAGCGTCTGGGCCACACACTGGCGGTCGGCCACGCGGCGGTAAACAAGGTCTACGGCATGCGCAAACGGGCGGTGGGCTTGCTCGGCAACGTCGCCGGTGAAGCGCGGCCGCAGCCGTTTGTCGAAGACACGGCGGTGCCGCCGCAGCATCTGGCCGAGTACATCGCCGAATTGCGCGACCTGCTCGACAGCCACGGTTTGCAGTACGGCATGTTCGGTCACGTCGATGCGGGCGTGCTGCACGTGCGACCGATTCTCGACATGAAAGACCCGCAGCAAGCCGCGCTGGTGCGTCCGGTGTCCGATGGCGTCGCGGCGCTGACCCAGCGTTACGGCGGTCTGCTGTGGGGCGAGCACGGCAAAGGTCTGCGTTCGGAATACGCGCCGGCATTTTTCGGTGAACTCTATCCGGCGCTGCAAGCACTGAAAGCGGCGTTCGACCCGTTCAACCAGTTCAACCCCGGCAAGATCGCCACCCCAGCCAACACCGATGCGGCGTTGCTGAAGATCGACGAAGTGACCCTGCGCGGTGAACTCGATCGGCAGATCGACGAAAAGGTCTGGCAGGACTACGGCGCGGCCATGCACTGCAACGGCAACGGCGCCTGCTACAACTTCGACCCGGATGATGCGATGTGCCCGTCATGGAAGGCCACCCGCGAGCGTTCGCAGTCGCCGAAGGGGCGCGCGTCGTTGATCCGCGAGTGGCTGCGTTTGCAGGGCGAGGCGGGCGTCGATGTGTTGTCTGATGCCATGCGCAAACCGGCGTTTTTCAGCACGCTGTGGCAGCGCTGGCGCAACACGCGTCAGCAGTCCGAAGATTTCTCTCATGAGGTTTACGACGCCATGGCCGGTTGCCTGGCGTGCAAGTCCTGCGCGGGGCAGTGCCCGGTGAAGGTCAATGTGCCGGAGTTTCGTTCACGCTTTCTTGAGCTGTATCACGGCCGCTATCTGCGTCCGGCGCGGGATTATCTGATCGCCTCGCTGGAGTACAGCATTCCGTACATGGCGCGAATTGCGGCGCTGTACAACGGCATGATGGGCGCTGCGTGGGTGCGTGGTCTGCTAGAGCGTGTCGGCGGCATGGTCGATGTGCCGTTGCTCAGTCGTTTTGATTTTCATGCCGCCATGCGTCGCTGGCAAGTGCAACCGGCCACGGTCTCGACCTTGTCCGCACTGACCGAGGCGCAACGTGAACGCAGTGTGGTGATCGTCCAGGATGCGTTCACGCGTTACTTCGAAGCGCCGCTGCTGGCCGACCTGGTCGAGCTGATTTCGCGTCTTGGTTATCAGGTTTATCTGGCACCGTTCAGCGCCAATGGCAAGCCGTTGCACGTGCAGGGTTTCCTGTCGGCGTTCAATCGCGCGGCGTTGCGCAATGCGCGGCAGTTGCGTGAGCTTGCAGATATTGGCGTGCCGCTGCTGGGCCTTGATCCGGCCATGACCCTGGTCTATCGCCAGGAATATTTGAAAGTACCCGGCATGCAACAATGCCCGGACGTGGCGCTGGTGCAGGAGTGGCTGCTCAAGGTCATGCCGGAGCAAGCGCCTCAGGATCATCGCGAAGAATTCCGACTGCTCGCCCATTGCACCGAAAAAACCAACGCACCGGCCGCGACCCGCCAGTGGGAGCAGGTATTCGAGCGTGCCGGTTTGCAACTGGCGACGCAGGCCACGGGGTGCTGCGGCATGTCCGGCACCTATGGCCACGAGGCGCGCAACCGTGAAACCTCAGCGGTGATTTACCAGCAGTCGTGGGCGCGTCAGGTCGATGCGCCGGCAGAGAAGGGCGAAGCACTGGCCACCGGTTATTCTTGCCGCAGCCAGGTTAAACGCCAGTCGGATCAGGCACTGCGCCACCCGTTGCAGGTGTTGCTTGAGGTTCAACGTCGCTGAGGTCGTTGCCCGTGTCCTTGTCCCAGATCAGGCGCGGATCGAAACTCATCGCCGCGAGCATGGTGAACACCACGACCAGGCCGAAAAACAGAATGCCCGGTCGTGGCTCGATATCGCCCAGCGCCTGGAATTTCACCAGCGCCGCGACTAGCGCCACCACCAGCACGTCGAGCATTGACCAATAGCCGATCAGCTCGACGAAGCGGTACAGTTTCGAACGCTCTTTGCGCGCCCAGGCGCTGTCGCGTTGCACGGTGGTCAGCAGCAGGGTCAGGGCAACAAACTTGATCCCCGGCACGGCAATACTGGCGATGAAGATGATCAGCGCAATGTCCCACGCCCCAGCCTCCCAGAACTCCAGCACGCCGCTCATGATCGTGCTGTCGGCGCCGCTGCCGAGCATGGTGGTGTTCATCACTGGCAAGAGATTGGCCGGCACGTAAAACGCCAGCGCGGCGAGCATGTAGGCCCAGGTGCGCGTCAACGAATTGGTCTTGCGCCGATGCAGCGGCGCGTCGCAGCGCGGACATTCATGCGGCTCGTCGGTCATGTCGCAAGCCAGCCCGCAGCTGTGACACAGGCACAGATTGAGTTCGCTGGCGGTCGGTGGTCGCTTCATAGAATGTCCCAGAGGTCACGGATGTCGCGACCGGCAATGCGGATCATCATCAGGCTCAGTACCGCCAGCGCGAACAGGCCGATGCCGGGCAACACGTCGAGCAAGCCGGCGAGTTTGAACACCGCGACCATGGCGCCGAGCAAACACACTTCGAGCATGCTCCAGGGGCGCAGGGTTTCCAGCCAGCGCATGCACAGCTTGAACCCCGGCGCACGCTGTCCGCCGAGGGCGAAGCCCAGCACCCAAATCAACAATACGAGCTGAAATGCCGGGGCAATGATGATGGCAATGGCCGCGACCATGGCGATGAAGGTGATCGGCCCCTGACTCAGCGCCAGCACCGAGTCCCACAGCGTCGCGCTGTTTTTCAGGCCTTTCATGCTGATGCTCATCACCGGGTAGAAGTTGGCAAACAGCCACAGCACCGCCGCCGTGAACGTCAGCGCGAGCCGCTGCTCAACGCTCAAACCATTGAAGCGCTGAAGCACGCCACCGCAGCGTACGCACGAGGTTTTCTGGTGTTTGCCGAGCACGGCTTTTTCATACACACAATCGCAGTGCTCGCAGATGATCAGGTGTTCGGTGTTGACCATGGACAACGCTCGACAGCAAAGACCTGATCACTATAGACGCTCCCTTGTAGGAGCTGCCGCAGGCTGCGATCTTTTGATGTTGTTTTTTAAAAGGCAAGATCAACAGATCGCAGCCTGCGGCAGCTCCTACAGGGGCAATGGATTGAGTGCGGGATTCGCTGACCACGTCTGCAAACACACACCCCAACCCCAACAGGTCTGGCGAATGAGTGTCTGGTTCAAGGTTATGCTTCGGCGTTCCAGTGAACATCTGTTTTGACTGACGCGACGCCTTCGCGCATCCAACCCTGTAGGAGCTGCCGCAGGCTGCGATCTTTTGATGTTGTTTTTAAGACAAGATCAACAGATCGCAGCCTTCGGCAGCTCCTACATGGCGTCGGATCGGTTATTTGCGGTCGAGCCATACGGTTTGGGCGTTGCAGAATTCGCGGACGCCGAAGTGCGACAGTTCGCGGCCGAAACCGCTTTTCTTCACGCCGCCGAAGGTTACGCGCGGGTCGCTGGCGGAGTAGCCGTTGATGAACACGCCGCCGGTTTCCAGTTCGCTGGTCAGTTGCTGGGCCAGTGGCACGTTGGCGGTGTAGATCGTCGCGGTCAGGCCGAACTCGCTGTCGTTGGCCAGCGCTACTGCATGGGCGCAATCGCGGGCGGTAATGATCGAGGCGACCGGGCCGAACAGTTCCTGTTTGAACGAGGTCATGCGGTCGGTGACATCGGCCAGCACGGTGGGCTCGTAGTAGTTGCCGGCGCCTGCGGTTTTGCCGCCACCGAGCAACAGCGTCGCGCCTTCTTCAAGGGTGTCGCGCACTTGCTGATCGAGTTCATCACGCAGATCGAAACGCGCCATCGGGCCAATGTAAGTGTCGGCGGCCAATGGGTCGCCCACTTTCAGCTTGCGCGTGGCTTCGACGAATTTGCGGGTGAACTCTTCAACCACGCCTTCTTCGATGATCAGACGCTTGGCCGCTGCGCAGACCTGGCCGGAGTTCTGATAGCGGCCGATGACTGCTGCCTGCACGGCTTCGTCGATATCAGCATCGTTGAGCACGATGAACGGGTCGGAGCCGCCCAATTCAAGCACGCATTTCTTCAGCGCAGCACCGGCCTGAGCGCCGATGGCCATGCCGGCACGGACGCTACCGGTCAGGGTCACCGCAGCAATGCGCGGGTCGGCAATGGCGGTCGAAACGCCTTCCGGGGTGACGTTGATCACTTCAAACACGCCGTCAGCAAAACCGGCACGGGTGAAGGCGTCGCGCAGCAGATAAGCGCTGCCCATCACGTTCGGCGCATGCTTAAGCACGTAAGTGTTGCCGGCGATCAGCGCAGGAACGGCGCCGCGCAGCACTTGCCAGATCGGGAAGTTCCACGGCATCACAGCAAGGATCGGGCCGAGCGGACGGTACTCGATGCGTGCCTTGCCGCCTTCAACCTGAGTCGGCTCCGCGTCGAGCATGGCCGGGCCGTTTTCGGCGTACCACTCGCAGAGCTTGGCGCATTTCTCGATTTCGCCACGGGCCTGAGCGATCGGCTTGCCCATTTCCTGAGTGATCATGGTCGCCATGGCTTCAGCGGTGTCACGCAGCGCGCCGGCGAGGGCGGTCAGCAAACGCGAGCGATCCTGCAGCGGCTTGCGTTTCCATTTGCCGAAGCCGTAAGCAGCGCGGGTCAGCGCGGCGTCGAGTGCGGCGGCGGATTCAAATGCGTAGTGGCCGATCTGCTCGCCGGTGGCTGGGTTGATCGAGATGGCGTGGGTCTGGCTGGAAATCTGGCTCATGGTCTCGTCCTGCATGTTCGTCGGATGAGCCTAGAGTAGGGTGGTGTTTGTTTTCTGGAAACTGAATAATAAAGATCGTTTCTTTCACGATTGGAGAATGACTGTGGATCTGGTGCAGCTGGAAATCTTCAAAGCCGTTGCCGAACACGGCAGCATCAGCGCCGCCGCCACGCAGATCCACCGCGTGCCGTCGAACCTGACCACGCGGATCAAGCAGCTTGAGCAGGATCTGGGTGTCGATCTGTTCATTCGCGAGAAAAGTCGTCTGCGCCTGTCGCCGGCCGGATGGAGTTTTCTCGAATACGCGCGGCGCATTCTCGACCTGGTGCAAGAGGCCCGCGCCACCGTGGCCGGCGAAGAACCGCAGGGCGCGTTTCCTTTGGGTTCACTGGAAAGTACAGCAGCGGTGCGCATCCCCGAACTGCTCGCGGCGTATAACCAACTTCATCCGAAAGTTGATCTGGACCTGTCCACCGGGCCCTCGGGGACGATGATCGACGGCGTGCTCTCCGGGCGTCTCGCGGCAGCATTCGTCGACGGCCCGGTGCTGCATCCGACGCTGGAAGGCGTACCGGCCTTCGAAGAAGAAATGGTCATCATCGCGCCACTCAATCACGCCCCGGTAAAGCGTGCAGCGGATGTGAATGGCGAGAATATTTACGCCTTCCGCTCCAACTGCTCCTACCGTCATCACTTCGAAAAATGGTTCAGCACCGATGCCGCCGTGCCGGGCAAGATTTTCGAAATGGAGTCCTACCACGGCATGCTCGCGTGTGTCAGTGCAGGTGCTGGGCTGGCGCTGATGCCGCGCAAAATGCTGCAAAGCATGCCCGGTAGTGCGACGGTCAGCGTCTGGCCGCTGGCGAAGGATTTCCGCTATCTGACCACGTGGCTTGTTTGGCGACGGGGGACGGTGTCGCGCAGTTTGAGCATGTTTGTCCGTTTGCTTGAAGAGCGCGGGGTGGTACGCGCAGAAGAGTAATTGACACCTTGTGTCATGGCTGTATCTTTATCGGCTTTTCGCAATATAAAAAACTATACAGCGCGGCCATGAGGACAAGGAAATGACCACAGCATTAAGCGGTAAAGAAGCGGTCGGCGAACGTTTTGTGCTGGAAACGATGCGCCACGCCCAACAACTCACCTGGAAAGCCGTCGACGCCATTGCCGAGGTGATCAAACCGGGCATGCTTGAATCCGAAGCGACGGCGCGAGGCAAGGAAATCCTCGCCGAATTGGGCATGGACCGGATCTGGCATCCGCTGCTGATTCGCTTCGGTGCCAACACGCTGAAGACCTTCAAACAGCGCTCCGACGGCGATCCGGTGCTCGGTGAGGACGACATTTTCTTCATCGACATGGGCGTGGTCTGGCAAGGTCACGAAGGCGATGCGGGTGCGACTTACACCACCGGTTCCGACTCGCAAATGATTGCCTGCGCGGCGGCTGCCAAGGAATTGTTCGACCGGGTCGAAGCGTTCTGGCGCAAGGGTGTTTCCGGCGTTGAGCTTTACCGCTATGCGACTGAACAGGCCGAAGCGATGGGTTGGGTACTGAACCTGAACATTAAAGGGCACCGGGTCAGCGATTTCCCGCATGCGATTCACCGTGGCGGCGATCTGGGCGATTTCGAGCAGGCGCCGAACGCCGGCGTTTGGATTCTGGAAATCCAGATCGCCCATCCGACGCGGCCGTTCGGCGCTTTTTACGAAGACTTGCTCATTTAGGAAAGCCTCATGACTACACCTGATGTTTTGCTTTTTTCCTACGGCACTTTGCAGGATCGCGCCGTGCAACTCTCCAACTTCGGCCGCGAGCTGCAAGGGCGCCCGGACAGTCTGCCGGGCTATAAGCAGGAAATGGTCGAGATCACCGATCCTGCGGTGCTCGCCACCAGCGGCAAGACCCACCATCCGATCGTGCAGGAAAGTAGCAATGCGGCCGATGAGATTGCCGGCACGGTTTTCCAGATCACCGCGCAGGAGCTGGCGGCAGCTGATGAATACGAAGTGGCGGACTACAAACGCGTCAGCGTGCTGCTAAAGTCTGGAGTCGATGCATGGGTTTACGTGCAGGCGTGACAACAGAGCGCAGCGCTGTAGTTGTTTTTATATAGCGCCAGCTTCGATGATGCATGCCGTTTCCTAACTCCAAAGTCAAAAAACAGGACGTCAATCATGAAAGTCAGCGCACGCAACGTATTCAAAGGCAAAGTCAGCAATGTTCAGGCCGGCGCCGTCAACGCCGAAGTGGTTCTGACCCTGGCTGGCGGTAAGCAGTTGGTTGCCGTCGTGACCATGGAAAGCATCAAGAACCTTGGCATCGCCGTCGGCAAGGAAGCCGTTGCGCTGATCAAGGCGCCGTGGGTGATGCTGATGACTGAATCCAGCGACATTCGCCTGTCGGCGCGCAATTGCCTGGAAGGCAAAGTGCTGAGCGTGACGGACGGTGCGGTCAACGCTGAGGTGGTGATCGAGTTGGCTGGCGGTTCAAAGGTCTACTCGATCGTGACCCGCGATGCCGTTGCCGAACTGGGCCTGGCCAAAGGCGTCAGCGCGACGGCAGTGATCAAGGCTTCGCACATCATTCTGGGTGTTCCGGCCTGATAGTTTTTTCAGGCAAATAAAAAACCGCTGATTCCGGGATCAGCGGTTTTTTGCGTTATGGCGTGCCGTTTCGGCCGTACAGGCGATAGCCCTCGCGTTGGTTCAGGCGGTCGTAATAGGCGCTGACGGCGGGCAAGTGCGGATGCTTGAGCGGTGTTTCGAACCAGCGGTTAACCGAGAGTCCGATCGGGATGTCCGCCAGTGAAAACTCGTTGCCGCTGACGTAAGCACCGGCAGATTCCAGCTGTCGATTCAGAATCTCCATGTTCTTCGACCATTGCTCGATCCCGACCGCCAGTGCAGCGCTGTCCTGATAGTCCGGCGACTTGCGCACCAGCGACATCAGCGGATACGACCACGAGCGATTCAGTTCCGAAGCCTGCCAGTCAATCCACTGATCGACCCGCGCCCGGGCCATCGGCTCAGTCGGATAAAGCTGCGCGCCGCCGTAGCGCGAGGCCAGATAACGAATGATCGTATTCGATTCCCACAACGTGAAATCGCCGTCCTGAATTACCGGCACCATGGCGCATGGATTCAGCTTCAAAAAATCCGGTGTATTCGTGGAGTGGAACCCTGATCCCCAATCTTCGCGCTCGAACGGGATCTCCAGCTCAGCGCAAGTCCAGAGCACTTTACGCACGTTGATTGATGAGGCCTTACCGAGTATTCGCAACATTGGATGTCCCTTTCCCTCGAGTCGTAAGACCTCAAGAAATAACACATCACCCTTCAGCAGGCCCACTGTCGTTCAGTTAAAACGTCGGCGTGAAGAAAGTTAATCGGTGGCGAGGGAGCCTGCTCCCGCTGGGGCGCGTGGCGGCCCCACTCGTTATCTCATGAGTGCAGGGCCTGCTGTGCAGTCCAGCGGGAGCAAGCTCCCTCGCCACAGAAAGGTGTCAACTCACAGACTGCTCGCCAGTTTCCCGCCCATCATCCGTCGACGATAGGACGTATCCCGATTCGCCAACCAGAAGTACAGCGGCGACGTCACCAGCAAGCCCACCAGCCACGACAGATCCGCGCCGTTGATGTGTGCCGACACCGGGCCGACGTACAGCGGCGTGTTCATGAACGGGATCTGCACGGCGATGCCGATCGCGTAGGCCAGCAAGGCCTGCGGGTTGTAGCGGCCGTAGATGCCGCCATCGACCTGGAAGATCGACTGGATGTCGTATTGGCCTTTGTGGATCGCGTAGAAGTCGATCAGGTTGATCGCCGTCCACGGCACAAGCACCACCAGCAGCACCAGAACCATGTCGACGAAGTGACCGATAAAGTCTTTAGAGGCGCCGACAGCGGCGAAGCAGCAGGCCAGCAGCACGATGATCGAGATCACTGCGCGGCTCTTGGCGGTGGGGATCCAGCGGTAGGCGAAGGTCTGCACCAGAGTGATCAGCGACAGCACCGCGCCGTAAAGATTGAGGGCGTTGTGGCTGATCACGCTGAGCAGGAACAACACCAGCATCAGCGGGCCAATCGAGCCAGTGGCCATTTTCACCGCGTCCATGGTGTCCATGCCAACCGGTGTGGCAAGCACGGCAACGGCACCGAAAATGAACGCCAGGCTCGAACCGAGCGCCGAACCCAGATAGGTCGTCCAGAACGTCGAAGAGACTTTCACGTCCGCCGGCAAGTAACGCGAATAGTCGGACACGTAAGGTGCGAACGCGATTTGCCACAGCGCCGCCAGTGACACGGTGGCCAGCCAGCCGGAGAGGTTGAAGCTGCCACGGGTGAGGAAGTCATCGGTTTGAATGTGGGTGAAGATGTAGCCGAACCCCACAACGATGCCGATGCCCAGCACCCAGGTGCCGATGCGGTTGAGCACGTGGATGAAGCGGTAGCCGATGATGCCGATGATCCCCGAACCCACGGCGCCGATAACAATGCCGACCGGCACCGGAACGCTGTCGACCACGCCGTGCAACGACTTGCCGGCAAGGACGATGTTGGAGGCGAAGAAGCCGATGTACATGACGCCGGCAATCAGCACCACCAGCAGGGCGCCGAGGGAGCCGAACTGCGCGCGGCTCTGGATCATCTGCGGAATGCCCATCTGCGGGCCTTGCGCCGAGTGCAGCGCCATCAGCACGCCGCCGACCAGATGGCCGACGAGGATCGCGACGATGCCCCAGACCAGATTCAAGTGAAACAACTGCACGCCCAGCGCACCGGTGACGATGGGCAACGGCGCGATGTTACCGCCGAACCAGAGCGTGAACAGATCCCTGACCTTTCCGTGGCGATCTTCGGGGGGCACGTATCCTATCGTGTGTTTTTCAATCAGCGGAGCGGAGGATGCTGCAGGGGTAGCCATGACGAACTCCAAGGCAAGGATGAGTACGTGGACGTACTTCGGCAAGCGCCGGCACGGGCGGCGCAATTCTTGTTGAAGCGATCATGGGTAAAGCGTCGGGATAGATAAATTAGTAAGTTTGTTGCTACAGACGTTAAAAAAAATATGCTCTGGGGGAGGCATGGCTCCGGTATGTTCAGTCGTCACCCTCATCCGGCTTTGCTCAGTCCTGTGGGGAGGGCATCTTTTGTGGCGAGGGGATTTATCTGTGGCGAGGGGATTTATCCCCGATGGGGCGCGAAGCGGCCCCTCTTTTGATTTTAAAAACAGGGGCCGCTGCGCAGCCCAACGGGGATAAATCCCCTCGCCACATATAAATCCTCTGACACAGATAAGTCCTTCTGCCACAGATGGTTCCCCTCACCAAAGGTGCATTCTGCAGGAGCTGCCGAAGGCTGCGTTCCTTTGATTTTCTGGAGATTTCCATGGCCGCCTACAACCTGCGTCAGCTCAAATACTTCGTCACCACCGCCGATTGCGGCAGCGTCGCCGAAGCCTCGCGCAAGCTGTACATCGCGCAGCCGTCGGTCTCCACCGCGATCAAGCATCTGGAAGAAAGCTTCGGTGTGCAGTTGTTCATCCGCCATCACGCCCAGGGCGTTTCACTGACGCCGAGCGGTTCGCGCTTCTATCGCAAGGCGCTGGAGCTGTTGCGCGTTGCCCACGAGTTCGAACAAAACGCCCTGGCCGACAACGACGTGGTCTCCGGACAGATCGATATCGGCTGTTTCGAAACCGTCGCGCCGCTGTACCTGCCGCGCCTGATCGCCTGCTTCAAAAAGCGCTGGCCCGGCGTGGAAATCCGCATTCGCGACGGCGAACAACAGGAACTGGTGCAAGCCCTGACCGCCGGCAGCATCGACGTCGCGATGATGTTCGAGCACGACCTCGACAGCACCATCGAAACCACACCACTGATGCCCCCACAGCAGCCGTACGCCTTGCTCCCGGCCAACCATCGCTTCGCGCAACAGGCCAAGGTCTCGCTGCATGATCTGGTGCTGGAACCAATGATCCTGCTCGACGTGGTGCCGAGCCGCACCTACTTCGTGAGCATCTTCGAAGAGCGCGGACTGACGCCGAATATCGTCTTCAGCTCACCGTCGATCGAGATGGTGCGCGGCATGGTCGGCAACGGTTTCGGCTTTTCGATTCTGGTGACCAAACCGTTCAGCGACTACACCTACGACGGCCAGCAAGTCGTGTGTGTGCCGCTGGCGGAAACGGTGACCGGTTCGGGCTTGTCGGCGGCATGGTTGCGCCGTGTGCAACTGACCAAACCGGTGCAGTTGTTTGTCGACCATTGCCGTGAGGAATTGGCCCGACTGTACGCGTGAGCGCAGTCGAGCCGGGTTTCAATCGCGGATATACGCCAGCACACGTTGGAGCATGTCATCGCAAGCACTCAGTTGATCGAGGCTGACAAACTCATCGGGTTTGTGGCCCTGATCCATGCTGCCGGGGCCGCAGACCACGGTCGGAATGCCCACCGCATCAAACAAACCACCTTCAGTGCCGAACGCCACCGTGCCGAATTCCGTTGAGCCGCAGAACGCCGCAATCAACTCGGCAGCCTGACTCTGCGCATCGGTGACCAGCCCTGGATAGGCCGACAACTCGCTGAAACGAATTTCACTCTGCGCACTGACCGCACGCATACGCGGCAGCACTTCACGCTCGGCATAGTTCTTCAATGCCTCGGCAACCAAGGCTGGATCCTGCGAGGGCAGGGCGCGGATTTCGAAATCGAAACGGCAATCGGCGGGCACGATGTTCAGTGCTTTGCCGCCGCTGATCACGCCGGTTTGCACGGTGCTGTAAGGCGGATCGAAGCGTTTGTCGTGATGCTCCGGCGCTTTCAGTTGCTGACCGAGGCGCCCCAGCTCGCCGATCAGTTCGGCGGCGTACTCGATGGCGTTGACCCCAAGCGGGGCGTAGGCCGAATGGCACGGATGGCCGTGCACATCGCAGCGCATCGCCAGTTTGCCTTTGTGCCCGAGCACCGGTTTCAGTTCGGTCGGCTCGCCGATGATGCACAGCAGCGGTTTGACCGGACGTTGCTGCAGAACCCTGAGCAGCGAGCGCACGCCGAGGCAGCCGACTTCTTCGTCATACGACAACGCGATGTGCACCGGGACGCGCAACGACGCCTGCACCAGCGCCGGCACCAAGGCGAGCACGCAGGCGATGTAGCCCTTCATATCCGCCGTGCCTCGGCCAAACAGCTTGCCATCGCGCTCAGTAAGTTCGAACGGTGGCAGTGTCCACGGCTGGCCGTCGACCGGCACCACATCGGTGTGCCCGGACAGCACGATGCCCGGTTGATCCACCGGGCCGATCGTGGCGAACAGGTTGGCTTTGCTGCGCTCATCGTTGTAGATCAGCGCGCACGGTACGTCGAAACCTTCGAGGTAATCGCGGACGAATTCGATCAGTTGCAAGTTGGATTCGCGGCTGGTGGTGTCGAACGCCACCAGCGCTCTGAGCAACTCGACGCTGTTCATCGATCATCACCGGCTACGCCGTAACCTGGAGCCTTGGCGGGGTCGAGGGCGCGGTCGATGTAGTCCTGCAGTTGCGGCTGGTAGGCGTCCCAGAGTTTTTGCAGCTGACCGATCGGGTTTTCATCGGCCCAGTCGACGCGCAGGTTGACGATCGGCCAGGTCTGTTCGCCGACCACCACGACCGCTGCCGAATGCACCGGGCCGGCTTCGCCACCGAGGGCTTGCGCCGCGTGCAGGGCTTTGAGCAGACGGTCGGCGAGTTGGCCTTCGCCGTCTTCAAAGGCGCGGACCATGGCTTCGATCACCGAGCGACCGGCGAGCATGTTGCCGGCGGCCACGCATTGTTCACCGGAGACGGCGTTGTGCACGCCGAGGGTTTGCGAGCCGCTGAAATGCGCGGTCTGGCCCAGATGATTGATCGCGGTAATCTGGCGGTACTGGCTGTAGCCGTTGCGCGTGAGAACTTTGTCCAGCGCGTCGTCCGGGGCCAGGCCTTGCTCCATCAACGCGAGGACTTCCGGGCCGAGGGAGGGCAGGGTGATGTTCTGGCTCGATACCGCGCCGACGCCCGGCAGCAGCCAGGGGCAGCGCGCGCCGACGGCGATGCTGGAGGAACTGATGGCGACACCGAACTGGCCGGTTTCGGCGCAGCGGGCTGCGATTGAAAAGGTCATCTAATGAACTCCTTGTGTGTCTGGGCCGGCCTCATCGCGAGCAGGCTCACTCCTACAGGTGAACGCATTCCCAATGTAGGAGTGAGCCTGCTCGCGATGGCCACAACTCGGTGTGATGTCTTACTCGGGAATCACTGCAATCACATCAATCTCCATCAACCACTGCGGTTGCCCCAGCGCCGACACCACCAGACCGGTGGAGATCGGGAACACGCCCTTGAGCCACTTGCCCACTTCGCCATACACCGCCTCGCGATAACGCGGGTCGATCAGGTAGGTGGTGGTCTTGACGATGTGGCTCATGTCGCTGCCGGCTTCTTCCAGCAGTTGCTTGACGTTGCGCATGGCTTGTTCGGCCTGCGCACGCGGATCACCCAGCCCCACCAGGTTGCCGTCGAAATCAGTGCCGACCTGACCACGCACATAGACGGTGTTGCCGGCACGCACGGCTTGGCACAGGTCGTTGTCCAGCGTCTGGTTCGGGTAAGTGTCTTTGGTGTTGAACATACGAATGCGCGTGTGGGTTGGCTTGCTCATGTGCAGCTCCAGAATCAGGTTTGCCCGGTGCAATCGGCGCCGGATCGAAAGAGAAAAATCAGGCGTCGACGGTGTCGGCGACTTTGTTGTGCGCAGGCGAGTGCAGCTCGGCTTCACGCTGCTCGGCATCGCGGTAGTCGAGATACTTGCGCTGGGTGGCGATGTGATCGGCGACGTGTTTGGCGTCGTGCCAAACACCCCAGATGAACGACGAACCGCGACGCGACTGCCACGGCAAACCGAGGAAATACACACCCGGTTCGCTCGACACACCGCGCTGATGCACAGGCTTGCCTTTGTCATCGAACGCCGCGACTTGCAGCCAGGAATAATCCACGGCAAAACCAGTGGCCCAGATGATCGAGGTGATGCCAACCTTGGCCAGATCCAGATCGGCCAGCGGATGCTTCACGCACTCAGGCTCTGGAAACGTTTCGCGAGCTTCAGGTTCTTCCGGCAGATCGAGGCCGTTACGCTCGATGTAGGCGTCGGCCGCATCGAGCAGCGCCAGATAGTTTTCGTCACCGCGATTGAGGTTGCCGACCAGATCCTGTTTGAAGGTCACCACGCCGTTGTTGAACGATTCTGTGACGCCGACCAGGGTCATGCCGCGATGGGCCAGGCCACGAAAATCGATGGTGCGGCCACCATGGGCACCACTGACTGCAATGGTCACGTGCTCGCGGCCAGGTTTCATCGCCGCTTGATCCCACTCGCCGAGCACGCCCAGCCACCAGCAGAAATCACGGTTGCGGTAAGCGCGAGGCGGGCGGTCGTGAGCGCCGACAGACAGGTAAACCTGCTTGCCCGAGCGCTGCAGTTCATCGGCAATCTGCACGCCAGAAGAGCCTGCACCGACCACCAGCACCGCGCCCTGAGGCAATTGCTGCGGGTTGCGATAGTCAGCGGAGTGGATTTGCAGCAGGCGTTCGTCTTGCGGGGCGATCGCGGGAATCACCGGTTTCTGGAACGGGCCGGTGGCGGCGACCACGCGGCTGGCTTCGATCACACCTTCGGAGGTCTCGACGGTGAAACCGGGGCGACCGACATTGCGCACCACGCTTTTCACGTCGACGCCGGTACGAATCGGTGCGTTGAATTTCTTCGCATAGGCTTCGAAGTAATCGGCCACACGTTCTTTCGGGGCGAAACCGTCGGGGTCGACGTCATCGAATTCCAGACCCGGAAAGCGGTCGTGCCACGCCGGGCCGTTGGCGACCAGCGAATCCCAGCGCCCGGTGCGCCAGCGTTCGGCGATGCGATTGCGCTCCAGCACCAGGTGCGGCACACCGAGTTTGCTCAGGTGCTCGCTCATGGCTACGCCTGCCTGGCCGGCACCCACGATCAGCGTGTCTGTTTTTATTATTTCAGTGGTCATCTCTACATCCTTCCTAGCAAGGCAGTTGGATTCGGGCGCTGTTGGCTTGTCCGTTTGGCTTGAGGTCAGACTAGGGAGAGGGGCGATATCGGTAAAATATTATTAAGCTGGGATGTGAAGATAAAATTCTGATGCAGGGAGGTTAAGGCCTTTAAATCCGGGGGTTCTGGCAGTGGACGAACCTGCAACTACAAACAAAAATCTTCAACCAGCGTGCGATCCTTGTGGTGAGGGGATTTATCCCCGTTGGGTCGCGAAGCGGCCCCTCTTTTGATTTCAAAAAAGAGACTGCTGCGCAGTCCAACGGGGCAGTGCGACGTTTCGCTAAATCCCCTAACCACAGTGGTTACGGGAACCTTGGAGGGTTTATCGGTTGAGGAACGCCAGCAAATCTTCATTCAATGCTTGCGCATGCGTCACTGCGAACCCATGCGGTGCACCGGCATACACCTTCAACTCAGCACCCTTGATCTGCGCAGCAGCCTGCTTACCCGTGGTTTCAAACGGCACGATCTGATCGCCGTCACCATGGATCACCAGCGTTGGCACATCGATCTTGGCCATGTCCGGGCGGAAGTCGGTTTCCGAGAACGCCGTCACGCAATCCACCGTGCCCTTGAGCGACGCCAGCAGTGCGACGTTGAGGGTTTGGGTGAGTACGCCGGCAGAAACGGTCTGGCCCTGATTGGTGCCATAAAACGGAGCCGCGAAGTCAGCGATGAACTGCGCACGATCCTTCAGCAAACCCGCCTTGATCCCGTCAAACACTGACTTGTCGACACCCTGCGGGAAGTCAGGCTTTTTGCCGAACAACGGCGTCACCGCGCCCAGCAACACAAGGCCAGCAACACGTTCGCTGCCATGCCGGGCGATGTAGCGGCTGACATCGCCGCCGCCCATGGAGAAGCCCACCAGGGTGACGTCTCGCAGGTCGAGATGGTTGATCAGTTGCGCGATGTCGTCGGCGAAGGTGTCGTAGTCGTAGCCGTTCCACGGCTGTTCCGAGCGCCCGAAACCGCGACGGTCGAAAGCGATCGTGCGGTAACCGCGACTGCTCAGGTATTCCATCTGGTATTCCCACATGTCGGCATCCAGCGGCCAGCCGTGGCTGAACAGCACGGGCTTACCACTGCCCCAATCCTTGTAATAGATTTCGATGCCGTCTTGAGTGAAGAACGTGCTCATGCAAACTCCTTGCGTCAGGGATCGCTCGTAAAGCCGAAATGGCCGACTTCACTATCGGCGCAAAGCGCGACGGCTACTTGTATGCAGGTGCTGGGTTATACAGGTGCTAATCCACAGCAGAGTTGTATGATGCAACCTTTGATCCGTCAGTGGAGTACCTTTCGTGAAGCGCAAAAGCCTGCAAGGCGCGGCCTGCCCGGTGGCGCGGACACTGGATCTGATCGGTGACTGGTGGTCGTTGCTGATCATTCGTGACGCGCTGGAGGGGATTCGGCGATTCAGTGATTTTCAGAAAAACCTGGACATCGCCAAGAACATGCTCAGCGCCCGGCTCAAGGGCCTGGTCGAGCAGGGCATCCTGCAAACGGTGCCCGCAGCGGATGGCGGTGCGCATAAGGAATACGTGCTGACCGAGCGTGGCAAAGCCCTGCAGACGGTGATCGTGGCGTTGTCGCAATGGGGCGGGGAATTCATGTACGCGCCGGGCGAGCCGGGCTCGGTGATGGTCGATGCGCAGAATCGCCAGCCGCTGCGCAAGTTGGAGCTGGTGGCCGAGGATGGTCGTGTGCTTGCACCGCAAGATGTGTCCACGCGGCTCGGCGTTGCGCATTGAGGTATATTTTCCGGGCTCGTCAGTGCCCAAGGATTACGTGCTTCGGGAGTTGGAGGCCGCGTTCGAAGCCAAGGACGCCGACAGTGTTGAATGTGTGCAGGTCTTTGCGGCGACTGTCCCAGGCGCAGATTCCTGTTCTATCCTAGCGTGCGGCCAGATTGTCAGCCGCGATGAGTTGACCCTGATCCAGCAGAGGAGGCCGGAGTAAATGTCGTTATCCGCAATGATCATTTCCTCAAGAAAACTAACCGTAGAAGATTTCAGAGCGGCTGTTCTCGCCGCCGGTGGATTCGTTAACACTGGCGGGAAGCCTCGGGGGACAATCGGTGAAGGCGACTCGGATATATGGCTGTCATTGCTTCCGGAGTATTGGTTTTACGAGATGTACGACAGCGAAGATCGTCTGGAATGGCAGAACGTATTGGGTGATCCTCCCCAATCGCTGATTGAAATAAACCTTGACCATACACAACACTCGAGATTGATGTACCGGGTGTTCTTTTTGAGCGTTGCGAAACTCTGGCCTTGTATTTTGTCCGACGTCGACGATGCTCTGCTGTCCGGTGATCAGGTTGCTCAAAAATATGGGTGTTGAGTAGAACGCGTTAGCCGATTCGCTTGAGAAGTTGAGGTGGCATCGCAGCGAGTGGCTGTGAGGCTGGCTCGCTTTCTCGTCAAAGGGCTGTTTAATTGTGATCCGCCGTGGGGGAGGGGAATGTCTGATGGCGTGCGAGCAGTGTGGCGCAAGATTGGTTGCTTTTAAGGCTGGCCGCACTCAGGGCTTACAGTGTGTCCAGTGTGGCGCATCGGTGGTGACCACCCATTTTTCGCCTATGGAAATGGATGAGACCCAATATGAGGTGCACTGTCGCGGGGACTATCGAGATTAGGCGCATGTCAGAGCGGTAGCAGTAGCGACCGGTGGCAATCTTTTAGAGGCAAGAACTTTGCTGCAGCAGGACCTTCCTCTAGTGATGGTCGGTCAGGCGCAAGAGGTTTTAAAGGTTCGAAAGAATCTTCTGGCTGCTGGAGTGACTTGCGAAATCCGCCCCGAATTTCATTGGCAATAAAGTTGTCAGGACTGTTAAAAAAACGCCCCGAATCAATCGGGGCGTTTTCATCGGCCAGGCCTGATCAGCAGATCACTTAGCGAAACGCCGGCACCACGTGTTTGATAAACAGCTCCAGCGACTTTTTCTTCTCTTCATGCGGCAAGCTGTTGTCGCACCAGAAACTGAACTCATCCACGCCCAGCTCCTGGTAGTACTTGATGCGCGGAATAATCTCTTCCGGCGTACCGATCATCGCGGTCTTGTGCAGGCTTTCCAGCTCGAACTCAGGACGTCCGGCAAACTTCTCTTCCGGGCTTGGCGCGAGGAAGCCGTTGAGCGGGGTTTGCTTGTTGCCGAACCACGCATCGAAGGTGCGATAGAACCGCGAAATCGCTTTGGCGCCGACTTTCCAGCCGTCCGGATCGTCGGCGGTGTGTACGTGGGTGTGGCGCAGCACCATCAATTGCGGGCGCGGCACGTCCGGGTTGTTGTCCAGCGCCGTCTGGAATTTGTTCTTCAGGTCGAGGACTTCTTCGTCGCCCTTCATCAACGGTGTGACCATGACGTTGCAGCCGTTGGCCACGGCGAAGTTGTGCGAATCCGGGTCGCGGGCGGCGATCCACATCGGTGGGTTCGGCTGCTGAATCGGCTTCGGCACGCTGGTCGAAGTGGGGAATTTCCAGATGTCGCCGTCATGGGCGTAATCGCCTTGCCACAGGGCGCGGACCACCGGAACCATCTCGCGCAGCGCCTGGCCGCCGCTTGAGGCAGGCATGCCGCCGGCCATGCGATCGAATTCAACCTGATAGGCGCCACGCGCCAGACCGACTTCCATGCGACCGTTGCTGATGACGTCGAGCAGGGCGCATTCACCGGCGACCCGCAACGGGTGCCAGAACGGCGCAATGATGGTGCCGGCGCCGAGATGAATGGTGGTGGTTTTCGCCGCGAGGTAGGCCAGCAGCGGCATCGGGCTTGGCGAGATGGTGTATTCCATGGCGTGGTGTTCGCCAATCCACACGGTGCTGAAACCGCCGGCCTCGGCCATCAGGGTGAGTTCGGTCAGGTCTTCGAACAGTTGGCGGTGGCTGACGCTTTCGTCCCAGCGTTCCATGTGTACGAACAGGGAAAATTTCATGACGCTACCTCGGATCTTTTGTTGATGGCCGGTCGTTTGCGGGCCTGTGTCACTGGCATGAGCGATGAACGCTCGCAAGTCTTCTCACCATTCAAGCACGCCTTCGAGGACGGCTGGTCGGTTGATTGAATATTGGTATACCATAATACGGAATATCCGCAAAATATTTCTGACCGACACTTCGAACAAGGAAGGCGCAGTAGATGAACATAAAACAAAAATTGACCATGGCGTTCGCGGTGATCGCCAGCCTGCCGGTTTTGCTGGTGGCGGTGCTGATCATCCTCAACGTACGCGATGGTGCGCGGGACACCTTTATCGACAGCACCGGGAGGGAGGTGCGTCAGGTCGAAAACGCCATGCAGCTGTTCTTCGAAGGTATCAGCCAGAACGTGGCGTATCTGGCTGAACATCCGCAATTGCAGGGGATTGATGGCAGCCTCAAGCGCTACCTGAGCAGTGATGCCGCGCAGATCCCGGTGGGGCCGCAGGATCAGCAGGTATTCAGTTTGTTCGCCGGACTGGCCAAGGCCCATCCGGCTTACACCTATCTGTCGTTGGGGACGCAGGAGGGCGGTTATCTGTTCTGGCCGGGTGACCCGAAGCTGGGCAGTTACGATCCGCGCACGCGGCCCTGGTACAAAACCGCGATGGCCAATCCTGGCAAAACCCTGCGCACCGACGCCTATTACTGGGCGGCGGATGACGTGGTGCTGGTGAGTACTGTGCGCAGCTTCAACAATCAGTTGGGCAGCAACGCCGGTGTGGTAAACATCGACGTGTCGCTCAAGCAACTGACCGATCTGGTCAAGCAGATCCGCCTCGGCGACAGTGGTTACCTGATGCTGATGGAAGCCAACAACACCGTGCTGGTCGACCCCAGCGATCCGGCGCACAACTTCAAAAAACTCAACGATCTGGGCGATGGCTACAAACAACTGGCCGAGGCCGGCAAGGGCTTGGTGGAAGTGGAATTGGCCGGCGAGCGTTACATGGCGCTGGTCTGGCCATCGGAGACACTGGGCTGGCGTTTTGTCGGGCTGGTCAAGGCCAGTGAAGTCATGGCCGGCGCCACGCGGCTGACGTGGATCATCGGCGCCATCGCGGTGGTGTGCGCGTTGCTGTTTGCCATGGCCGGTGCGTGGTTTGCCGGGTTGATGGTCAAGCCGATCCGTGGTGTGGCCAGCGGTCTGGAAGGCATTGCCCAAGGCGAAGGCGATCTGACCGCGCGGCTGACGGTGCGCGGGCAAGATGAAACCGCGCAACTCGCGGGCTGGTTCAACCAGTTTCTTGAGGCGATCCGTACCCTGATTCAGCGCATCGGTCAGGCGGCCGGGCAGATCCACAGTAGCTCCGGCAGCGCTACCGAGGTTTCGGCGGAAATGGCCGAAGTCGCCTTGCGGCAGCGCGAGGCGGTCGAGATGGTCTCGACGGCATTTCATGAAATGGTCGCCACCTCCAACGAGGTCGCGCGTTCGTGCAGCCAGGCAGCGGACTCGGCCGATAACGGCCAGCGTCAGGCGCACACCGGGCAGCAGCAGATCGATGCGGCGGTGAGCAATGTCGGCCGGCTGAGTCAGGAGATCGGTCACAGCGCCGAGTCGATGCAGCAACTGGAGAAGGACAGCAACGATATTCAGTCGATTCTCGGCACCATCCGTTCGATTGCCGAGCAGACCAACCTGCTCGCGCTCAATGCGGCGATCGAAGCGGCGCGGGCGGGCGAGCAGGGCCGTGGATTTGCGGTGGTTGCCGATGAAGTCCGGGCGCTGGCCAAACGCACGGCGGATTCCACCGGCGAGATCGACGCGCTGCTGGGTAATCTGGCGCGACGCACCCATCAAATGGGCAAGCAGATGCACGCCAGCCTCGAGGTGTCGCAGGAGACCGTGGTGTCGATCAATGAGGCGCGGGCGAGTTTCGAGTTGATTCGCGAATCGGTGGACGTGATCCGCGACATGAACACGCAGATCGCCACGGCGGCGGAGGAGCAGCATCAAGTAGCCGAAGACATCAATCGGCACATCAGCCAGATCCATGGCGATGCGCAGTTGGTGGCCAGTCTGGCGGATTCAACCCGCGAGGACGCGCAAAACCTGACGGCGTTGTCACAGACGTTGAATCAACTGGTGAGCCGCTTCCGCACCTGACCGCGCCAGCCCAGACACCACAAAACCTGTGGGAGCTGGCTTGCCAGCGATGGCGTCATCACAGTCAACATTAATGCTGACTGCACTGACGCTATCGCTGGCAAGCCAGCTCCCACAGGGTTATGTGTTGAAAAGGGGATCAGGCCACAGCGGGCAGGGCGCCCATCTTGCCGTGGCAGTACACCAACGGCGCGGCAACTTGTTCGGGCACGATCAGGTTCTTCACCGCGCCGACCATGGCGTTGTCACAGACATTGAATCAACTGGTGGCCGCTTCCAAACCTGACCGCGCCAGCCCAAATACCAAAAAACCTGTGGGAGCTGGCTTGCCAGCGATGGCGTCATCACAGTCAACATTAATGCTGACTGCACTGACGCTATCGCTGGCAAGCCAGCTCCCACAGGGTTATGTGTTGAAAAGGGGATCAGGCCGCAGCGGGCAGGGCGCCCATCTTGCCGTGGCAGTACACCAACGGCGCGGCAACTTGTTCGGGCACGATCAGGTTCTTCACCGCGCCGACCATGATCGCGTAGTCGTGGTGTGACGGTTGTGCACCTGACCCCGCCAGTCCAAACACCAAAAAAACCTGTAGGAGTGAGCCTGCTCGCGATAGCCTCATGTCAGTCGACCTTTAGTTAACTGACACACCGCTATCGCGAGCAGGCTCACTCCTACAGTTGATTTGTGTTGATCCAGGGGTTCTGGATCAAGCCACAGCGGGCAGGGCGCCCATCTTGCCGTGGCAGTACACCAGCGGCCCGGCAACCTGCTCGGGCACGATCAGGTTCTTCACCGCGCCGACCATGATCGCGTGGTCACCCCCTTCATATTCGCGCCACAGCTCGCACTCGATCACTGCCGTTGCATTGGCCAGAATCGGGTTGCCCAACTCGCTCAACGTCCACTCGATGCCCTGCGCCTTGTCCTTGCCTTTACGGGCGAAGGCGTAGGCTTCGCTTTGCTGGCTACCGGATAAAAGGTGAATGGCAAAACGTTTGTTCTTGATCAAAACCGGATAGGAATCAGAGCTGTAGTTGGGGCAGAACAGCACCAGCGCCGGGTCCATCGACAGCGAACTGAACGCGCTGGCGGTCAGGCCGACGATCTGGCCATCGTCATCCAGCGTGGTGATGACAGTGACGCCGGACGGGAACGAGCCCATGACTTGTTTGTAGATGGCAGCATCGATCATTGGGTGGTCCTCGGGTGGTGTGACGCGGTTTTTATGTGTTTGTAGGTCTGATGGTATACCGTAATACATTCTTTGCAAGGGATTTTCAGGTGAACCGATAAACGTGCTGCTTTCGTCGGAAAGTCAATGTTTACGGGGCTTTCACCTGGTCAGAGGCGTGCGGAATCAGCGAGGATGGCGGATCAGATAGCGTTCAAATTAGCGGATCAGTCTTGTGCAAAGTTTGGAATACCATAATATGGTTTGCATCTGAGGGGCGACCAGAGAGTCCCCCGGTTTGGCTTCATACAACGATAAGAACAGACAAACTCGAGTTCATGCATATGTCCCAGATGTCCCGGCAAGATCCGTTGATCGAGAATCATACGGTCGACTACGTCCCACTCGCGGAACGCCACGGGAAGGCCCGCGACCTGTTCACCCTTTGGTTCAGCACCAACATTGCGCCACTGCCCATTGTCACCGGCGCCATGGTGGTTCAAGTGTTCCATCTCGATTTGTTCTGGGGGCTGCTGGCGATTGCGCTCGGGCACATGATCGGCGGCGTGGTGATCGCGCTGGCGTCGGCCCAGGGCCCGCGCATGGGCATTCCGCAGATGGTCCAGAGTCGTGGTCAGTTCGGCCGCTATGGTGCGCTGCTGATCGTGTTTTTTGCGGCGATCATCTACATCGGCTTTTTCATTTCCAACATCGTGCTGGCCGGTAAATCCATCGTCGGCATCGCGCCGTCGGTGCCGGCGCCGCTGAGCATTCTGATCGGTGCGTTGGCGGCCACGGCGATTGGCGTGATCGGCTACAACTTCATTCACACGCTGAACCGCATCGGTACCTGGGTGATGGGCAGCGCGTTGCTGGCCGGTTTCATCTACATCTTTGCCCATGACTTGCCGGCGGACTTCTTTACGCGCGGCAGTTTCAACCTGTCGGGCTGGCTGGCGACGGTGTCGCTGGGGATCATCTGGCAGATCAGTTTCTCGCCGTACGTCTCTGACTATTCGCGTTACCTGCCGGCCGATATTGGTATCGCCAAGCCGTTCTGGGCGACGTATCTGGGCGCGACGCTGGGCACGATTTTGTCTTTCACGTTTGGCGCCGTGGCCGTGCTGGCGACGCCGGAAGGCACTGAAGCGATGGTCGCGGTCAAGCAGTCCACCGGGTGGCTGGGTCCGATTCTGATGGTGCTGTTCTTGCTCAATATCATCAGCCACAACGCGCTGAATCTGTACGGCGCGGTGCTCTCGATCATCACCTCAATCCAGACCTTCGCCAGCCAATGGACGCCAAGCATCAAGGTGCGCGTGGTGCTGTCGAGCGTGGTGTTGGCCGGTTGCTGCGTGGTGGCGCTGGGGGCGTCGGCGGATTTCATTTCCGAGTTCATCGGCCTGATTCTGGCGCTGTTGCTGGTGCTGGTGCCGTGGGCTTCGATCAACCTGATCGACTTCTACCTGATCAAGCGTGGCTGCTACGACATCACCTCGATCTTCCAGGCTGACGGCGGCATCTACGGTCGCTTCAATCTGCACGCGATCGTTGCCTACTTCATTGGCATCATTGTGCAGTTGCCGTTTGCCAACACTTCGCTGTACGTAGGGCCTTACGCCAATCTGGTGGATGGTGCGGACTTGTCTTGGCTGGTTGGTCTGGTGGTTACTGTGCCGCTGTATTACTGCCTGGCGACACGTGGCCAAGCGCAGCAGAGCAGGGTGGCAAAACTGGGCTACACAGACTGAGTCCCCCCGCAGCCAAAACTGTGGCGAGGGGATTTATCCCCGATCGGCTGCGAAGCAGTCGTGAAATCAGCGAATGCGTTCCTCCCTGGGATTGAACGGGGGGCGCTTCGCAGCCCATCGGGGATAAATCCCCTCGCCACAAGTGATTTGCAGGATGCTCGCGCATCCGGGTGGTCATTCATATTGGCCACATCGATCCCCTTTTGGCCCATCCCCCACTGTGATCCGTCTACGCTGTCGGCAAGAATCAAAACCACAACTAGACGCTGGACCTTTTTACCCCGGCTACCCTTACAGCCGCTGCCGTGTACAGAACATAAAAACCATCGAACTCACGCCGCATTCTGGGGATACAACCATGGTCACGATGAAACGCATTCTGGGTGCCACCGTGTGTGGGCTGACGCTGCTGGCCAGCGCCGTCCAGGCCGAGCAACGCGAACTGCGGGTATACAACTGGGCGGATTACATTCTGCCGTCGGTGCCCAAGGATTTCGCTGCAAAAAGTGGCATCAAAGTGATCTGGGACACCTTCGACACCAATGAATCGCTGGAAGCCAAACTGCTCACCGGCAACTCCGGCTACGACCTCGTCGTGCCGTCGAACCAGTTCCTCGAAACGCAGATCAAGGCGGGCGTGTTCCAGAAACTCGACAAGTCGAAACTGCCGAACTGGAGCCACCAGGATCCGGAGCTGTTGAAACTGCTGGGCAAGAACGACCCGGGCAACCAGTACGGCGTGCCTTACATGGTCGGCACCGTGCTGATCGGCTTCAACCCGGCGAAGGTCAAGGCTGCGCTGGGCGATAACGCGCCGGTCGACAGTTGGGATCTGGTGTTCAAGCCGGAGAACATGGAAAAGCTAAAATCCTGCGGCGTAGCAATGCTCGATTCACCGACGGAAATTCTGCCGCTGGCCCTGCATTATCTAGGACTCGATCCAAACAGCCAGAACCCCGCCGACTATGAAAAAGCCAAAGAACTGATGCTCAAGGTCCGCCCCTACGTGACCTACTTCAACTCGGCCAAGTACATGACCGACATCGCCAACGGCGACATCTGCGTGGCCATCGGGTATTCGGGCAGTTTCTACCAGTTCGGCAACCGTGCCAAAGAGGCGAAAAACGGTGTCGTGGTCGACTGGCGCTTGCCGAAGGAAGGCGCGCCGATCTGGTTCGATACCTTCGCGATTCCGAAGAGCGCGAAAAATGTCGAAGAGGCGCACGAATTCCTCAACAACTTGCTCGATCCGAAAGTGATCGCGCCCATCAGTGACTTCCTCGGCTACCCGAATGCGAACAAGGATTCGATCCCGCTGATCAACAAAGAAATCACTGACAACCCGAACCTGACACCAACGCCGGAGGCGCTGAAAAACCTCTACGTCGTCCAGCCATTGCCGCAAAAACTGGAACGCGTACGCACCCGCGTCTGGACCAACATCAAATCCGACAAATAACCCTCTGTTTCTATTACATCTACATCGCCGGATCGTGAAAACAACCCGTGTAGGGGCTGCCGCAGGCTGCGATCTTTTGACTTTGTTTTAAAAGACAAGATCAAAAGATCGCAGCCTGCGGCAGCTCCTACAGGAGGTTTGTGCGGTTCTCTTTGCGGGAGATGAGCAGGCTCAACAGGACCGAGCCGAGAACCACCCCACCCACTACCGCCAGCGACCACTCCACCGGCATGTGCAACCACGGCATCAACACCATCTTGGTGCCGATAAATACCAACACAATCGCCAGCCCATACTTGAGCAAATGAAAGCGCTCAGCCATGTCCGCCAGCAGGAAGTACAGCGCCCGCAGGCCCATGATCGCGAAGATGTTCGAGGTGAAAATGATGAACGGGTCGGTGGTCACAGCGAAGATTGCCGGGATGCTGTCGACCGCAAACATCAAGTCGCTCGCTTCGATCAACACCAACACCAGAAACATCGGCGTCGCCCAACGCACGCCGTTTTGCACAATGAAAAACCGCTCGCCATGAAAGCCGCTGGTAATGCGCAAATGCCCGCGTACCCAGCGCAGCAAGGGATTGTTGTCGAGGTCCGGTTGATGCTCGGCGAACACCAGCATCTTGACCCCGGTGATGATCAGGAACACACCGAACGCGTACAGCAGCCATGCGAACTGTGACACCAGCCACACGCCGGCGAAGATCATCGCCGCGCGCATCACAATCGCCCCGAGCACGCCGTACAGCAGCACCCGTCGCTGCAACTCGGGCGGCACGGCGAAGTAGCTGAAGATCATCACGAAGATGAACATGTTGTCGATCGACAGCGATTGCTCGATCAGGTAACCGGTGAGAAATTCCAGAGTCTTCTGCCGGGCGATATCCGCGCCGAACGTGCCGTTCAGGTACCACCAGAGCAGGGCGGCGAAGCTCAGCGCCAACAAGCACCAGGCAATGACCCAGGACAAGGCTTCGCGCACTGACACCCGGTGCGCCTTGCGTCCACCGAAAACAAACAGGTCCAATGCCAGCATCGCTAGCACAAAGACGATGAAGGCGCCCCACATCCAGGGTTCGCCGATGTTGATGTGAGTGGTTGGCATGTCACGCTCCCTGTCTGTGATTCGATTAGGCTCAGACGAAGCCATGCTAGCGGTGCGTTGGCGGGCAAGAAAAATCGTTTATTTCTGCGGTAGAGTTCGATAAAAACGAAGTCTCGGGCCAACAGGGGCATCCGATTCTTTCCTCGATTTCGGGTCGCACCGTTGGTGTCACCCTTACGGAGCGGCATTTTCAGCCATGCAAACCGACATTCTCGAACCGCAAGCCGTGTGCAGCCCGATCACCCGCAGCGCGATTTTTATCGTCGCGACACTCAATGAGGGGGCCGACGCCGCCGCAACCGTGAAAGGCTGGTGCGGTGATGTTGCCGGGCTGGTGCGGTCGGTCGGCAAGCGCGTGCCGTCAGGCAATCTGACCTGTATCTGCGGCTTTTCCTCGAACGCCTGGGATCGCCTGTTCGGCCACCCGCGCCCGGCGTCCCTGCACAGCTTTCGCGAATTCGGTGGAGAAGGGCGCCACGCACCGTCAACTCCGGGCGACCTGCTGTTGCACATCCGTGCCGATCAGATGGACCTGTGCTTTGAACTGGCCACGCAAATCATGGCCGTGCTGGGCGACGCCGTCACCGTGGTCGACGAGGTGCAGGGCTTCCGCTATTTCGACATGCGCGGCATCATCGGTTTTGTCGACGGCACGGAAAACCCTGTCGGGCGCAAAGCGGTCAATTTCACCATCGTCGGTGACGAAGATCCGGACTTCAGCGGCGGCAGCTACGTGCTGGTGCAGAAGTACCTGCACAACATGACTGCGTGGAATTCGCTGAGTGTCGAAGCGCAGGAACGGGTGATCGGTCGCAAGAAACTCTCCGACATCGAACTGGACGACTCGGTGAAACCGAGCAACTCGCACAGTGCGCTGACGACGATCACCACGGCGGAGGGCGAGGAAGTGAAGATCCTCCGTGACAACATGCCGTTCGGGCGGCCGGGCGCTGGCGAATTCGGCACTTTTTTCATCGGTTACGCACGCAAACCTGAACCGATGGAGCAGATGCTGGAGAACATGTTTGTCGGCAAGCCGGTGGGTAACTATGACAAGTTGCTCGACTTCAGCACCGCCGTCACCGGCGGCTTGTACTTCGTACCTTCAGCCGATCTGCTGGAAGAACTCGCGGAGCGTTGATCAGCGAAAAAACTCCCCCGGCGTTTCGCCAAACTGTTGTCGGAACGCCGCGATAAACGCCGACGTCGAGTCGTAGCCGCAGGCCAGCGCCACATCGGTGACGCGTTCGCCTTTCTCCAGCGGCGTCAGCGCCCCGAGCAAGCGCAGGCGTTGACGCCAGGCGCGGAAGGTCAGGCCGGTGTCGCGCAGGAACAGGCGGGTGAGGGTTTTTTCAGTGACGCCGAATTTCTCGCTCCAGTGGCTCAGCGTGGTCTGTTGTTCTGGATGTTGTTCAAGGCTCAGGTAGATCTGCTTTAAGCGGACGTCTTGCGGCAGCGGCAGCATCAGGTCGATCTGCGGCGCTTCGGCCAGTTGATCGAGGATCACTTGGGCGAGGCGTCCATGCGGGCCGCTCTGGTCGTATTCCACCGGAACCTGACTGAACGCGCGGATCAGTTCCCTGAGCAGATCGCTGACGCCGAGCACGTGACAACGCTCGATTGCCCATCCGGCAACGCTGCAATCGATGTACAGACTGCGCATTTCGGTGTGCGGCGAGCTGAACACCCGATGCGGCACACCCGCCGGAATCCACACGGCGCGCTCGGGCGGGGCGACGAAGCGTCCTGCGCTGGTCTGTATTTCCAGCACGCCCTGAATCGCGTACGACAACTGCACCCACGGATGACTGTGGCGCCGGGTCAGGGCGCGATTGGGCAGCGATTCGGTGCGCCCGTACAGCGGACGCGGCAGGCTGGGCAGCCCGGGAATGCTGCGGCGCACGCTTTTGTCATGTCCTTTAGGCGGCATCTTGTGGCCCTTCGGCGTTAGTCGGTAATTTGTAGTCACGTTAGAGTCGTCGGCACGCACTGGCAACCCCCGGATGAGCACACCATGACGCGCCCCAGATTTTTACCCGACAATTTCACCCTCACGCTGGTCGGCGTGGTCCTGCTGGCGAGTTTTCTGCCGGCCAGCGGCCAAGTCGCGGTCGGCTTCGGCTGGCTGACTAACCTGGCGATTGCCCTGCTGTTTTTCCTGCATGGCGCCAAACTGTCCCGTGAATCGATCATTGCCGGCGCCGGCCACTGGCGCCTGCACTTGCTGGTGTTCGGCCTGACCTTTGTGCTTTTCCCGTTATTGGGCCTGGCGCTGAAACCACTGCTGTCACCGTTGATCGGCGACAAGTTGTACATGGGCATGCTGTATCTCTGCGCACTGCCCGCCACGGTGCAGTCGGCGATTGCTTTCACTTCTTTGGCACGGGGCAATATTCCGGCGGCGATTTGCAGCGCGGCGGCGTCGAGTCTGTTCGGGATTTTCCTCACGCCGTTGCTGGTGACCCTGCTGCTCAACGTCCACGGTGATGGCGGCTCGACGCTTGATGCAATCCTGAAAATCAGCGTGCAATTGCTGCTGCCATTCATTGCCGGGCAGATCGCCCGTCGCTGGATCGGCGCGTGGGTCGGGCGCAACAAGAACTGGCTGAAGTTCGTCGATCAGGGCTCGATTCTGTTGGTGGTTTACGGTGCGTTCAGCGAAGCGGTCAACGAAGGCATCTGGCATCAGATTCCGCTGTTCGAGTTGCTGGGGCTGGTGGTGGTCTGCTGCATCCTGCTGGCGCTGGTGTTGCTGGCCTCGACCCTGTTGGGCAAGGTGTTTGGCTTCAATCAGGAAGACCGCATCACCATCCTGTTCTGCGGTTCGAAAAAGAGTCTGGCCACTGGCGTGCCGATGGCGCAGGTGCTGTTTGCCGGTAGCACGATTGGCGTGTTGATTCTGCCGCTGATGCTGTTCCACCAGATTCAGTTGATGGTCTGCGCGGTGTTGGCCCAGCGCTACGCCAAGCGCCCTGAGTCGGTGCCCGAGCTGATGGCGCAAGTCGACCCATAACACACCGTCTACGTGTAGGAGCTGCCGAAGGCTGCGATCTTTTGATCTTGTCTTTAAAAACAAAGTCAAAAGATCGCAGCCTGCGGCAGCTCCTACAGAGTTCCTGCGTATTTCACGGCTGCCGCCCGCGAGGGCACGTTTAACGTGCGCAACAACGAAGACACATGAATCCGTACCGTGAACGGTGAAATATCCAGTTCGCGGGCGATTTCCTTGTTGGTCTTGCCTTGGGCAATCAAGCGCAGCACGTCCTGCTGACGAGGCGTGAGGGCGGCGCCGGTTTCCAGCGGCAACAAGCCCGAAGGCGCAAACTTCACCAGCACCTCACCTTCACGAATCGCCAGAATCGCCTGACCGATTTCATCGGGGGCAATGTTCTTGCCGATAAAACCGTCGATCCCGGCGGCCATGACTTCGCTGATCAGCGACTCATCATCCACCATCGACACCACTATCAACGTGGTACGCGGCAAGCGTCGACGCAGTTCGGCCAACTGGCTGACGCAGGTCAGCCCGGGGAACCTGAGATCGAGAATCAGCGTCTCGGGTTCGTCACCCAAGGGCAGCAGGGCCAGTACGGCGTCGAGGTCACCGGCTTCGTCGATAACGGCTTCGGGCAGCAAACGCTGAACCGTGTGCAGCATTGCTTCGCGAAACAGCGGGTGATCGTCGGCTATGATAATTCGGCAGGTCATGGCATGACCCTCCCTGGGTCAGGCGTTGCTTAAGGCCTGCACATTAGCACCGAGCGCAAGGGTTGCCTGTAGGTTCCTTTTGATTTTGACGATTGCCGCACAAGGATGTTTAACCATGAAGTTCGAGAAAAACACCGAACTCGACCAGGCCAATCTGCGCATTATCATCGCCAGTATTGCCGTGGTTTACATGCTCATCCTCGGTTTTTTGCCGGGCCAGCGCTTCGATACGTATCTGCCGGTGGTCACCTACATCTTTGTGTTTTTGCTGGCCTCGATAGGCTTGCGTCAGGCGATTGCGCGCTGGCCGGGGCATTACCCGGCGCGGCGGATTTTCGCCATGGTCCACGATTACACCGGCACCTGCTTTGGCCTTGTGGTCGGTGGCGAGGCGGCGTTGCCGCTGTATGCGGTGATCATCTGGGTCAACCTCGGCAATGGTATGCGCTATGGCTCGCGTTATCTGGCGATTGCCACGGCATTGGCGTTGCTGGCGCTGGTGTGTGTTTATCGTCTGACCCCGGTGTGGCAGGCGCAACCGTTCATGGTGTTGATGCTGATCATCACCAGCACGGTGATCCCGTTTTATGCGCACTTGCTGTTGGAGCGTACGCGCAAGGCCTCCGAAGAGGCGGTGGCGGCGAATCTGGAAAAGTCGCGGTTTCTTGCCCAGGCCAGTCATGATTTGCGCCAGCCTATTCACTCTATCGGCCTGTTCACCGCGTGCCTGCGTGAGTCACGATTAGGCGATGAGGAGCGGCGTCTGGTCGACAATATCGACCGTTCATTGCTCAATGTTTCACAGCTGTTTCGCTCGATTCTCGATCTGTACACCCTCGATAACGGTCGCGTCCTGCCGAAACTGCAAAGTGTGAATCTGGGCGAATGGCTGGCGGAGCTGATTCGCCAGAACGCTGAAGCCGCACATTGGGCCGGCGTTGAGCTGCGCTTGCGACCTTGCCCGTACTGGGTTCAGACCGATCCGGCACTGCTGGCGACCATGGTGCAAAACGTGCTTTCCAACTGCTTCAAATACGGTGCGCATCGGCCGGTTTTGATCGGCGTGCGTCGGCGCGGGGCAGGGCTGGCCATTGTGATTTATGACCAAGGCCACGGAATTGCCGAAGAGCATCTGGCCAAGGTGTTCGAGGAGTTTTATCGGGTGCGGCAAGTGCGTGACAAAGACGTCGAAGGCGTGGGGCTGGGGCTGGCGATCGTCAAGCGTCTGGGAGAGTTGATCGGCGTAAGTGTTGCCCTGCGCTCGCGGCTCGGGCGGGGAACGGCGGTGACCTTGTACGGGTTGCCGATCACCTCACCGCCGCAGTCAGCGGTCAATCGGGATGAGGCGCGTCAGGTCGGTTTGCTGACCGGGCTGAAGGTGTGTCTGGTGGAGGATGATCGCAACGTATTGCTCGCGACTTCGGCGCTGTTGGAGCGTTGGGGCTGCTCGGTGCAGGCGGAGCTAAGTGCGCAGAATCTGGTTACCGACTGCGACATCATCGTTGCCGACTATGACCTCGGCACCCACGCTACCGGAATCGAATGCATCGACGATGTGCGCAGGCAACGCGGTTGGGCCGTGCCAGCGATGATCATCACCGGACATGACGTCGAAAAAATCCAGGCAGCCCTGCACGACCGTGACATCGCCATTCTGTCCAAACCGGTACGCCCGGCCGAACTGCGCGCGACCTTGCGAGCCCTGCGCGATCGCCAGCCCGAACTCACCGAAAATGCCTTGTAGGTGTCCATGGGTCTGTAGGCGCTGCGGCACGCTGCGATCTTTTGATGTTGATGAGAAGAGCAGGATCAAAAGATCGCAGCCTCGTTGCACTCGACAGCTCCTACAGGGTCAAGCGTCTAGCGCTTGCACAGGTAATCCTGGGTGATGGTGGTCTGCAGGCAGTTGTATTGCCCCATGGTGCGGCAGATGTTTTTCTCGGAGCCGGTGACCTCGGCGTTTTTGTATCCCCAGGTCTTGCAGCGTTGCGCGGCGACGGTCAGGCCTTGTTCGGCGCTGGTCTGGCCGCTTTCGAATTGGCCCAGTTCATAGGAGACCTGGACGACGCCATCGTTTTTGCTGCCGCCAGTGGCTTCCCATTGTTTCGGCGTGGCGCAGCCAGTGAGGAACAGGGCGCTAAGCGTGAGTGTTGCGATCAGGGATTTCATAGTGTTTCTTCCTTGGTGTTGTTCTGATTTCCAGGCACAACGATCCGCACGCTGCGAACAGGCAACGTCGAGGAGCATCGGGGATGCGGGGAATATAACGCCAGGTGAGGAGGCGGTCGATTAGCACAAATGTGCTAGTGCGGTGCTCAACAGGCGGCTCGTGGGAACCGCCCGTTGGGCCAAGGGATGATTACTGAGGGCTGTTGAACTGGTCGGAATAACTGCCTGTCATCAATGCGGAGGCGACCCGATCAGAGCCGACGCCGACCCGCGAATAGGCAACTCGGTTGACACCGGTACGATCAGCGCCATCAGCCGCCAATGCGCCTGCACCGACATGATCGGCACCATCAGCCGCCAATGCGCCTGCACCGACATGATCGGCACCATCAGAAGCGACTGCGCCCGCACCGACATGCTCAGCCCCGTCGGAAGCGACCGCGCCCGCACCAACATGGTCAGCCCCATCAGAAGCCACCACGCCTGCACCGACATGATCGGCGCCGTCAGAAGCCACCGCGCCTGCACCAACATGGTCGGCGCCGTCAGACGCCACCGAGCCTGCACCAACATGATCGGCGCCGTCAGAAGCCACCGCGCCTGCACCGACATGATCGGCGCCGTCAGAAGCCACCGCGCCCGTACCGACATGATCGGCGCCGTCAGAAGCCACCGCGCCCGCACCGACATGATCGGCGCCATCGGACGCCAACGCCTGCGGCTGCGCCGCCCAGACATTGGGCACCACAACGGTCGCCACGACCGCCAGAAGCACGCCTGACAACAGCTTGTGTTTCATAGTTTTCTCCATGACCCGTCAGCCACAACGCGATGAGGCATCGTTCGTCGCTTATTCGTTGGCGCTGCGACTCATTGGCTTGGGTCAGTCTGGTGGGCGAAAGGCACGGGCACACCGTCTGGCGTGCGGGTGTCGACATAATCATGATCGAACTGGTTGAGTATAGATCGCGCTAGCGAGGCGGCGTGGCGGGGGGATCGACGGGCGTTAGGCGCTTCTCTTCCTGTACCGGTCAGACACAGTTGAAATCAATCTAAAAACGACGAAGCGGTTCGGCGAGCCTTTGCTAGTCTCAAAGAGGTAGGCGAAGACGCAGACTGATGCGCAATCGGATAGCAAGGGGGCGTGGGGCGCGCTCCGAAAGGTACACGGTTAGAAAGATCTCCGCGCTGAGATCCAGCCCTTATGCCGTGTGAAGCAGCCGAGGCCGTACCTTTTCAATTTGGCCCGGTACTGTGGGAAGCCCGATAAACCTTGTAAGCCAGAGACCAGCACTGGCCGCCTGCTCGAACACCAAAGCCCGCTTCGTGCGGGCTTTGTCGTTCTTGCCCGGTCAGATCGATTGCAGCGCCTGCGCCAGATCGGCGCGCAGGTCTTCGACGTCCTCGACGCCCACCGACAGACGCACCAGACCATCGCCAATGCCCAGTTTGGCGCGGGTATCCGCCGGAATGGTTGCGTGGGTCATGATCGCCGGATGCTCGATCAGGCTTTCCACGCCACCGAGACTTTCCGCCAGGGCGAAGATCTTCACGTTCTCAAGGAAGCGCCGCGCGCCCGCCAGATCACTGTTCAGATCGACGGAAATCATCCCGCCAAAACCACGCATCTGGCGCTTGGCCAACTCATGTTGCGGGTGCGACTCAAGGCCCGGATAGTAGACGCGTTTGATTTGCGGCTGTTGCTCCAGCCACCGCGCCAGATCCAGCGCGTTGCTGCAATGACGTTCCATGCGCAGCGCCAGGGTTTTCACCCCGCGCAGGGTCAGAAACGCATCGAACGGCCCGGCAATCGCACCGACCGCGTTCTGCAGAAAGCCCAGCTTCTCGGCCAGTTCTTCGTTCTGGCCGACCACGGCAATGCCGCCGATCACATCGGAGTGACCGTTCAAGTATTTGGTGGTCGAGTGCAGCACGATATCGAAACCCAACTCCAGCGGACGCTGGATATAAGGGCTGGCGAAGGTGTTGTCGGCTACGCAAATAATTCCGCGAGCGCGGCAGATACGGGCGATCGCGGCCAGATCCGAGAGGCTCAGCAGCGGGTTGGTCGGGGTCTCGACCATGACCATGCGCGTGTCGTCCTGCAAAGACGCTTCGAACGCCGACAGATCGGCCAGATCGACAAAGCTGAAGCGGTGCCCGGCACTGCGCTGACGGACCTTGTCGAACAGGCGGAAGGTGCCGCCGTACAAGTCATTGCCGGAGACGATGTGCGAGCCGGCATCGAGCAATTCCAGCACCGTGGAAATGGCCGCCAGCCCGGAAGCGAAGGCGAATGCGCGGGTGCCACCTTCCAGATCCGCCACGCAGCGCTCCAGGGCAAAACGCGTCGGGTTGTGCGAGCGCCCGTAATCGAAACCCTTGTGTACGCCGGGGCTGTCTTGCAGGTAGGTGGAGTTGGCGTAGATCGGCGGCATCAGTGCGCCGGTGGTCGGGTCCGGCGTTTGCCCGGCGTGGATCACCCGGGTCGCGAAGCCTTGGGATTTGTCGTCGTGCTGACTCATGCGAGGGATCTCCGTAATTGGTTGAGCATGTCGGTGCGGGTGATCAGGCCATGGAAGCCCGATGCATCGGCAATGATGGCGACGAGGCCACGGCTGAGTACCGATTCGAGCTCGGACAGGCTGGCGCCGGGTGCAAGGGTTTGCAGTTTGTCGGTCATCACGCTGGAGACCGATTGGCTGAAGCGAGCGGCGTCTTCATGCACTGGCAGGAGGATGTCCGATTCATCGATCACGCCGACCAGTTGCTTGCCTTCCACCAGCACCGGCAATTGCGAGACATCCGCCAGGCGCATGCGCTGGAATGCGGTCAGCAGGGTGTCGTCAGGGCCGACACTGATCACCCGGCCGTCTTCGAAACGGCGGGCGATCAAGTCACGCAAATCGCCGTAGCCCTTACGCTGCAACAGGCCTTGATCGGTCATCCATTGGTCGTTGTAGACCTTCGACAGATAACGCGTGCCGGTGTCGCAGACAAAACTCACCACGCGTTTCGGCTCGGTCTGTTCGCGGCAATAACGCAGTGCGGCGGCGAGCAGGGTGCCGGTCGACGAACCACCCAGAATGCCTTCGGCCTTGAGCAACTGACGGGCGTGGTCGAAGCTTTCCTCATCGCTGATCGAGTAGGCGTGGCGCACGCTGGAGAGGTCGGTGATCGATGGAATGAAGTCTTCGCCAATGCCTTCCACCGCCCATGAACCGGGCGTCGGCATTGTGCCGTCACGGCTGTATTGGGCCATGACCGAACCGACCGGGTCAGCCAGGACCATTTCCAGATCCGGCTGCACGCGTTTGAAGAAACGGCTCAGGCCCGTCAGCGTGCCGGCCGAACCGACACCGACGACGATGGCGTCCAGATCATGTTCGGTCTGCGCCCAGATTTCCGGCGCGGTGCTGCATTCGTGGGCCAGCGGGTTGGCCGGGTTGTTGAACTGGTCGGCGAAGAATGCGCCGGGAATGTCCTTGGCCAGACGCGCGGCGACGTCCTGGTAATACTCGGGATGGCCCTTGCCGACGTCGGAGCGGGTGATGTGTACTTCGGCGCCCATGGCCTTCAGGTGCAGGACTTTTTCGGTGGACATTTTGTCCGGCACCACCAGCACCACACGATAGCCTTTGGCGCGACCAACCAGTGCCAGGCCCAGGCCAGTGTTACCGGCAGTGGCTTCAACAATGGTGCCACCGGGTTGCAGACGCCCATCGCGTTCGGCGGCGTCGATCATCGCCAGACCGATGCGGTCCTTGATCGAACCCCCGGGGTTCTGCGATTCAAGTTTGAGAAACAGCGTGCACGGCCCGGTATCGAAGCGGGTGACTTGCACCAGCGGAGTATTGCCGATCAGCCCAAGTACGGCAGGGCGTGATTCCTTTGACATTTCTTCACCTCTTAGTGGTGTTGATCGCGTTCCAATCGCGGGGAAAAGACTCGCGTGCAACATAGGCTCAGACATCCTCTGTCGCAACCATTAGTCCGTCGCCAATACAGCCAATTCGATCTAACGATAGATCGAAATCAAAGACCTGTAGGGGGGCTTTTGGGGGCGTTTATACGGAGGCGTCATTGAGTTTTCAAAGGGCGCCTTCATGGCGACGAACAGCTTGAATTGCCGAGAAATTTCCTGCCGCAAAAACCGTTCAACCGTCGTCCGCGATTTCAACTTTGCAGTGTTTTCAGGTGACAGGCTGCGATTAGTTGATCATGAGGGAAACTCGCGATGATCAAGATTAAAATGAGTTTGTCTCACTAGTCGCTGCTGCCGACAATGGCCGCCATCAACAAGACATTGGAGTTGTTTGTTATGGCACTGGCCCATTCCCTTGGATTTCCGCGCATCGGTCGCGACCGCGAACTGAAGAAAGCGCAAGAGGCGTTCTGGAAAGGAGAACTGAACGAGGCAGGCCTGCGTGACGTCGGTCGCGAGCTGCGCAAGGCCCATTGGGACTTGCAGAAAAACGCCGGCATCGAGTTGCTGCCAGTTGGCGATTTCGCCTGGTACGACCAAGTGCTGACGCACTCGCTGATGTTCGGTGTGATCCCTGAGCGCTTCCGTCCGCACGACGGCAAAGCCAACCTGCACACCCTTTTTGGCATGGCGCGCGGCGTCAGCGACAGTTGCTGCGGCGGGGCACACGCTCAGGAAATGACCAAGTGGTTCGACACCAATTACCACTATCTGGTCCCGGAATTCAGTGCGGATCAACAGTTCCAATTGGGCTGGGAGCAGTTGTTCGAAGAAGTCGAAGAAGCGCGCGCACTGGGGCATAACGTCAAACCGGTGATCATCGGCCCGCTGACTTACCTGTGGCTGGGCAAGGCCAAAGGCGCGGAGTTCGACAAACTCGAATTGCTTGATCGCCTGCTGCCGCTGTACGGGCAGATCTTCTCGCGTCTCGCGGCCCAAGGCGTCGAGTGGGTGCAGATCGATGAGCCGATTCTGGTGCTCGACCTGCCGCAAGAATGGAAGAACGCTTTCGAGCGTGCCTACAACCAGATCCAGCGCGATCCGCTGAAGAAACTGCTGGCTACGTACTTCGGGGGCCTGGAAGAAAACCTCGGTTTGGCCGCCAACCTGCCGGTCGACGGTTTGCACATTGATCTGGTGCGCGCACCGGAGCAATACCCGACCATTCTTGATCGCTTGCCGGCTTATAAAGTGTTGTCCCTGGGCGTGGTCAACGGCCGTAATGTCTGGCGCTGCGATCTGGAAAATGCCTTGGCGACTTTGCAGCATGCGCACGAGCGTCTGGGCGATCGCCTGTGGGTCGCGCCGTCCTGCTCGTTGCTGCACAGCCCGGTGGATCTGGGCCGTGAAGACAAGCTCGATGCCGAGCTGAAAAGCTGGCTGGCCTTTGCCGTACAGAAGTGCGAAGAAGTGGCGGTGCTGGCTCAAGCCGTCAACCAACCGGAAGCGCCGAAAGTGCTGCGTGCCCTGACCGTAAGCCGTTCGGTGCAGGCCGCCCGCGCGGCGTCGCCACGTATTCACAAGCCTGCCGTTCAGGCTCGGGTGGCGGCAATCACCGCCAAGGACAGCCAGCGTCAATCGCTGTTTGCCAAGCGCATTGCCAAGCAGCGCGCTGGTCTCGATCTGCCGCTGTTCCCGACCACAACCATCGGTTCGTTCCCGCAAACCGGGTCGATTCGTCTCGCACGCCAGTCGTTCAAGCAAGGCAAGCTGACCCTTTCCGAATACACCGAAGCGATGCACAGCGAAATCCGCCACGCGGTGGAAATCCAGGAGCGTCTGGGCCTCGATGTGCTGGTGCACGGTGAAGCCGAACGCAACGACATGGTCGAATACTTCGCCGAGCAACTCGACGGCTACGTTTTCACCCGCTTTGGCTGGGTGCAAAGCTACGGTTCGCGTTGTGTGAAACCGGCAGTGATCTTCGGCGACTTGAGCCGTCCGAAAGCCATGACCGTCGAGTGGATCCGCTACGCTCAGGGCCTGACCGACAAGGTCATGAAAGGCATGCTGACCGGTCCGGTGACGATGCTGATGTGGTCGTTCCCGCGTGAAGACGTCAGCCGTGAAGTGCAGGCCCGGCAACTGGCGCTGGCAATCCGTGACGAAGTGGTTGACCTGGAAGCTGCCGGCATCAAGATCGTGCAGATTGACGAAGCGGCGTTCCGTGAAGGCCTGCCGTTGCGTCAGGCGCAGTGGCAGCCTTATCTGGATTGGGCGACGGAAGTGTTCCGCCTGTGCGCCTCGGGTGTGCGCGACGAAACGCAGATCCACACGCACATGTGCTACAGCGAGTTCAACGACGTGATCGAGTCGATCGCGGCGATGGATGCCGACGTGATCACCATCGAAACCTCACGTTCGGACATGGAGCTGCTGGACGCCTTCGAAGCCTTTGCCTACCCGAACGACATCGGCCCGGGCGTCTACGACATCCACTCGCCACGCATTCCGGATGCTTCGGAAATGGCTAATCTGCTGCGCAAGGCGGCCAAGCGTATTCCGGCAGAACGCCTGTGGGTCAACCCGGACTGCGGCCTGAAAACCCGCGGCTGGCCGGAAACCGAAGCGGCGCTGGTGCACATGGTCACCGCCGCCCGCCAACTGCGCAAAGAGCTGGCCTGACACCTACAGCTGGAATACACACAATCCCCTGTAGGAGTGAGCCTGCTCGCGATGGCGTCGCATCAGTCACTAATGAGTTGACTGACACACCGCTATCGCGAGCAGGCTCACTCCTACAAGGGTTGTGTATGAAGTTCAGAATCGGGGATTTCCTTGGCATCGCCGGGAGGCTGTTGCTACTGTGCCCAGCCGCAGTTCAGGTGTTTGCCGCTACATGAGTGATCAACCCGTTATCCAGACCGTATCCGACGCCGACATTCCTGAAGTGCTGGATTTTGTTCTAAAGGCCCGCGCCGAGCTTTTCCCGAAGCTGAGCGCGACGGGCATGCCCGACGATCTGGCGCGTTTTGCCGAGGTTTATCTGCATGGGGCAGGGCGCTTTCTGATCGCTCGCCACGAAGGGCAAATCGTCGCGTCCATCGGCTATCTCCCTTATGACCGACGCTTCCCGCACCTTGCCTATCCCGACCGCACAGTGGTGGAGGTCGTGCGTCTGTTCGTCCTGCCTGCGCAGCGCCGTTCAGGGCTGGCCGGCGCACTGTATGGATCACTCAAGGATCTGGCACTCGCCAACGCAGTAGACGTGATTTACCTGCACACCCATCCGTTTCTGCCGGGCGCCATCGCGTTCTGGCAGCGGCAGGGTTTCGAGATCATTGATGCCGACGCTGACCCGGTGTGGCAGACCACACACATGCACGCCGTCATGCGTGGAAACGTAGAATCTGCGCCCCGTCAAACGGATCCGTCAGGTAATGCGCTCTGACCCCGAATGTTTCCTGCAACCGCTGCGGTGTCAGCACCTCCAGCGGTTCGCCCAACGCCACCAGCCGCCCGCGCTCCAGCACCGCCAGACGATCGCATTTTAACGCCTGATTCAGATCATGCAGGGCGATCAACGTGGTCACCGGCAACGCCTGCACCACGTTGAGAATGGTCAGTTGATGCTGAATGTCGAGATGATTGGCCGGCTCATCCAGCAATAGAATTTGCGGTCGCTGCGCCAATGCCCGAGCGATGTGTACGCGTTGTCGCTCACCGCCCGACAGGCTGCGCCAGAGACGATTGCGCAGGTGCGTCGCGTCAACGTCGGTCAGCGCCTGTTGGACGATGGCATCGTCAGCCGCCGACCACGGTTGCAGCGCCGACAGCCACGGCGTGCGCCCCAGCGCTACAGCGTCGAACACGCGAATGCCGTCGTCGGTGTCAGCCTGTTGCTCGACCACTGCAAGTTTCTGCGCAATGCTGCGGCGGGACATTTTGCCCAGACGCTGACCGTCGAGCAGTACTTCGCCAGCGCTCGGTTCGCGCAACCCGGCCAACAGTTTCAACAGGGTCGATTTGCCCGAACCGTTGGGCCCGACGATACCGAGGGTCTCGCCGCGCTCGACCGCAAGGCTGACACCGTTGAGCAACTCGGCACCGCGCACCTTGAAGGTCAACCCGGAACAACTCAGAACGCCGCTCATCGAGCAGACCTGCGTGCGACCAGAATCAACGCGAACACCGGCGCACCGACCAGCGCGGTGATCACGCCGACCGGAATCACCTGCCCCTTGATCAAGGTGCGCGACAACACGTCGGCGGCGATCAAAAACACCGCGCCCCCCAACGCACTGGCCGGCAACAGCCGAGCATGCCCGGTGCCGAGCAGCAGACGTGCGGCATGCGGAATCACCAGCCCGACAAAGCCTATCGAGCCGACAATCGAGACCATCACCGCTGTCACCAGCGCCGCACAGCCGATCAGCAGAATCTGCACCCGGCGCACCGCAATGCCGAGGGACGCCGCCGAGTCTGCGCCAAAGGTAAACGCATCCAGCGCGCGACGATGCCACAGGCACACGACCAGACCGGCGAATGCCACCGGCACTGCCAGCCACACCGACGGCCAACGCACGCCGCCGAGATTGCCAAGCAGCCAGAACATGATGCCGCGCGCCTGTTCCGAGCTGGCTGAGCGGGTAATCAGAAACGCGGTCAGTGCATTGAACAGCTGCGAGCCGGCGATGCCCGCGAGAATGATTTGTCCGGTGCCACTGGCCGAGCCGCTGACCCGCGCCAGCACAATCACCAGCACAAACGCCGTCACCGCCCCGGCAAACGCGCCCGCCGACAGCGAAACCACCCCGGCGCCGACGCCGAGCAATGCCACCATCACCGCGCCGGTCGAGGCGCCGGCGGAGATGCCCAGCAGATACGGATCGGCCAACGGGTTGCGCAACAGCGACTGCAAAATCACCCCGCACGTCGCCAACCCGGCACCACAGGCCGCGGCGACCAGTGCGCGGGTCAATCGATAGTTCCAGACAATGCCTTCGTCGATGGGGTCGAGCGCATAGCCGGCGCCCCACAGTTTGTTGGCGAGGACTTGCAACACCACGCCCGGTTCAATCGAGGTCTCACCGATGGCCACGCCGGCAACCACTGCAATCAACAGTGTCGCCAAGGCCAGCAGCGTACGGATCAGGCTTGCACTCATTGCGACAGGTCATAGCCGTTGATGGCCGTGGCCAGTTGTTCCAGGCCATCGAACATGCGCAGGCTCGCCTGCATGGCCATGGCGTCGAGAACGATGATGCGGTTGTGTTTCACCGCGTCCATGTTGCGCGTCACCGGGTCGCTGCGCAGGAAGGCGAGTTTCTTTTCATGGTCGTCAGCGGGGAAGCGTCGACGGTCCATTCGGGCGATGACGAGGAAGGTCGGGTTGGCCTTGGCGATGGTTTCCCAGCCAACCGTTGGCCACTCTTCATCGGATTGCACCACGTTGCGCACGCCGAGGGTGCTGAGCATGAAATCGGGAATGCCTTTGTGTCCGGCCACGAACGGCTCGATGTCCATCTGTGCGCTGGAGAACCAGACCAGCGCGCTGGCGTCCTTCAGCTGTTTGCCCTGGGCGATGGCAATCGAGCGGGCGAGACTGGCCTTGAGTGCGTCGTTGAGCTGCTGGCCACGCTCCTGCACATCGAAGATTTGCGCCAGTTGACTCACGCTCTTGTAGATCGTGTCGATGCGAAACGGTGCCAGGCGCGTGCCGTCGGCGCCGACGAGGTTGTCCTTGGCTTCGCAATCGGAGGGCAGCAGGTACGTCGGAATCTTCAGTTCATGAAACTGTTCGCGAGTGCCGACCGCGCCTTGCGGGCCGACCATCCATTCCAGCTCCACGGCGACCAGTTCCGGACGCTTGCCGATCACCGATTCAAAACTCGGCTCGTTATCGGCCAGGCGCTCGATCTGGTCGTTCTGCGCCTTGTACTTGGCCAGCACGTTGTTGAACCACAGCGAAGTGCCGACGACTTTGTCGCCCAGACCCAGGGCGTAAAGCATTTCCGTGCCGGCCTGGCCGATGGTCACCGTGCGCGTCGGGGCGTGTTGGAAGGTGAGGGTGCTGCCGCAGTTTTCCACCGTCAGCGGGTAAGCGGTCGGTGCCGCGTGGGCCAGGGTGCAAAGGCTCAGGCCAGTGATGAAGGTGGCAACGCGGGGCAGCAGCATGAGGCAGTCTCCGGGGAATCCGTACGCGGAGCGGGAGAGTACGGATTGGAAACACACCATCGAACGCGGTCAGGGCAACAGCGCAAGGCCGGTCATCCATTGAAGATGCGCACGGCACGATGTCCTTCCCGGACACCCCGCCGGTTAGTGAGTCACTGTGCCGGCAGGTCTCCTGACTGATGCGTCATCGCCTGGCTCCGGCCTTCCCGGGATTCACCCAGTGGCAGTCGTGGAGCAGGCTCGGCACCTACAGTTGCGGGGGCAGTTCCGGTCAGTGCTGTGCGAGCACCTCGGATTCCCTCTTAGTCCCCTTCGGGAACCGGCGGCGGCATGGTAGTCGATCGAGCCGCTGAAGGGGAGACGAATCTGCCGCAGCGAGGATTAGTGTTGGCTCATCAAACCGTGCAACACGCCCAAACGCAGGCCCGGTTCGGATGGCAGCATTTGCGCGATGCCAAACACTTTGAACGCCGCCAGCATCAACACCAGTCCACCGGGGAGAATGCTTTGGCGGTGCGGTTGCAGGCCGGCGAGTTGCAATTGCTGGACGTTGTTGACTTTCAGCAGCAGCAGCGACAGGCGCAGCAGTCCGCCGTAGGTGATGCCGTCCTGACCCAAATCGTTGAGGCGGTTGGCCTTGAGCACTTTGGCCAGCATGCGCGCGGTGCCGGAAGAGCCGATGGTCTGCTGCCAGCCCTGAGCACGATAGCGCCGGGCAACTTTTTCAAACTGCAGGATGGCGAAGCGCTCGGCTTCCTGCAGCGCGCCGGCGGACACATCGCCGCCGCGAAAGAAACGCGTGCTCAAGGTGCCGCTGCCGATGGCGATGCTCTCGGTCAGCAACGGCTGTGAACCCTGGCCGAGGATCAGCTCGGTGGAACCGCCGCCGATGTCGACCACCAGGCGCAGGTCTTCGGCGCTCGGCAAGGCGTGAGTCACGCCGGCGTAGACCAGGCGCGCTTCTTCATGGCCGCAAATCACATCGATGGGGAAGCCCAGATGCCGTTCGGCACTGGCCAGAAACAGCTGCGCGTTATCCGCTTCACGCACCGCACTGGTCGCCACCGCACGTACCCGGCCGGCCTCGAAACCGCGCAGTTTTTTGCCGAACCGCGCCAACGCCTGCCAGCCGCGATCCAGCGCCAGCGCATCCAGCGCGCCGCCATCAAAGCCTTCGGCAAGACGCACCGGTTCGCGCAGGGTTTTCACTTCCTGAATCAAGAAGCCTTTGCGACTGCGCACCGACTGGCCGATCATCAGGCGAAAGGCATTCGAACCCAAGTCGATGGCAGCGAACAGCGGGGCGTGTTCTTTCATGGGAATCCTTGCAAAACAGCCGTCACGCGGCGCAAGACGGTTTGCGAGGATTCTGCCGCGATCTTGATGACAGCCTGATGACGGGGCAGGGGCGGTTCAGTGAATTTACGGCTGTCATGACACTGTCATTATTCAGCGTCTATGCTTGGCTCAATACATCGCGTGTTCTTGAAGTTTCTGCTGCCATTCGTGGCAGCTTTTTTTTGCCTGCGATTTGAGCGAAGCAAACCATTACACATACCCCTGTAGGAGCTGCCGAAGGCTGCGATCTTTTGACTTTGTTTTTGGAGAGCAAGATCAAAAGATCGCAGCCTTCGGCAGCTCCTACAGGGGTCGTATTTGCAATTTTTAATAGAGGCTGGCTAATATACGTTCCATATACACATCGTATCGGATTCATATATGGGCATCGTAAAGATTTCAGAGGACATGCACGAGAACCTGCGTATCTCCAGCAACGCTCTCAGCCGCTCGATCAACGCGCAAGCCGAGCACTGGATGCGCATCGGCATGCTCGCCGAACTGCACCCCAACCTCGACCACAGCGCCATTTGCCGCTTGCTGATCCGCGCCGAACAGAACGGCGGGCTGGATCTGCAACAACTGACTCAGGAAGCCGTCAGCGCATGAGAAACCAGATCAAGATCAACACCCCGGCCGACATCGCGCAATCGCGCGCCGCCGGCAAACTCGCCGCTGAAGTACTGGCGATGCTGGTGCCGCACGTCAAGGCGGGCGTCACCACTGATCAGCTCGATCAACTGTGCAACGACTACATCGTCAATGTGCAAAAAGCAGTGCCGGCCAACGTCGGTTATCACGGCTTTCCGAAAACCGTCTGCGCCTCGGTCAATGATGTGGTCTGTCACGGCATTCCGTCGGGCACGCCGTTGAAGGATGGCGACATCGTCAACCTCGACATCGCGGTGATCAAGGACGGCTGGTTCGGCGACACCAGCCGCATGTACATGGTCGGCGAGGCAACACCCGAGGCGCAGCATCTGATCAAGACTACCTATGACGCCATGTGCGCGGGGATTCGCGTGGTCAAGCCAGGCGCCACCTTGGGCGATATCGGCCACGCGATCCAGACGTTGGCGGAGAAGGAAGGCTTCAGCGTCGTACGCGAGTATTGCGGGCACGGGATCGGCAAGGTCTATCACGATGAGCCGCAGATTCTGCATTACGGCCTTCCCGATCAAGGCATGAAACTCAAGGCCGGGATGATTTTTACCGTGGAGCCGATGCTCAATGCCGGTAAACGTCACGTGAAGAACATGCCGGACGGCTGGACGGTGCTGACCAAGGATGGCTCGTTGTCAGCGCAGTGGGAGCATATGGTGGCGGTGACGGAGACGGGCTTCGAAATCCTCACCGCCTGGCCCGACGACATCGAAGGCTATTCCCCGATCACCTAAACACCATAAACCCTCTGTGGGAGCTCGCTCGCGAAGACGCCGTGTCAGTCAACATCAACATTGAATGACACAGCGCATTCGCGAGCAGGCTCGCTCCCACAGTTGGAATGCACTCCTGTAGGAGCTGTCGAGTGAAACGAGGCTGCGATCTGTTGATCTTGTTTTTAACAGCAAGATCAACAGATCGCAGCCTGCGCCAGCTCCTACAAGTTATGTGGTGTATGCAGGGATGCTTTGCAGCCAATCAAGCACCTCATCCCACAACGGCTGTGCGCTTTCACGGAAGTAACCCATGTGCCCGTACGGTTTGCTGCCCAGTGGCGGCTGCAGATCCAGCAATGTCAGCGGCGCATTCACCATGGCTTTGACAAACGCATCGCGCGAACGCGGCGGCGCCCACGGATCATCGACCGACGTGGCGAAAACGCATGGCGTTGTGACCTCGGCGTAGAGCGCATGCAGATGGCTCATCTCGGGGTCGTCGAAGTAGTAGTGGGGGAATTTGCACCAGCGTTTCCAGTCGTTGTAAACGCCCAGCGGCAAATCATCGCCCATGCCTAGCATGCTCCAGGCCATGTAGCCCTTGCGAGCAACGATCGCCGGCAGGACCCATTTCCACATCAGGCTGATTTTCCACGCCTCGGTTCGGGACATCCAGCCGCTCCACCCCGCGCCACTGCCCAGGGTGTAGCAAGCTGTCAGGGCGGGGTGATTGGGCAACAGACCAATCGCGTGACCACCAAACGAATGGCCGACCCAATACAACGGCAACGCTTCCTGGCTTAGCAGATCCACTGCCGCCGCCAGATCCTGATAAGCCCAATCCAGATAAGACATCTCAAAGCCTTTGAGGGAAGCCGGCTTCGATTCACCGATGCCCCGGTAATCGAGGGTCAGCACGTGAAAGCCCTGGCGCGCCGCGTGCTCGGCAAAACGCCGATAAAAGCGCTGCTGGACCCCGGTGGCACCGGCCATGATCAGGTTACCTTTGACGACGCCCGCTGCGCCGTAGCGCTTGGCGGACAACGGATAACCATCGCGGGCAATGAGGGCGATGTCCTGTCTCTGGATCGATTCGGCAAAGGCTGCGGCCATGGTGTTCATGAAATTGTTCCGAGTGAGTTGAGCAAAGCCTTCAGCGACCTTTGAACTGCGGTTCGCGCTTTTGCATCATCGCCATGACGCCTTCGCGGACATCCTCGGTTTTGATCAGGGCCAGCAGTTGTTCATCAAGCTTCGACAGTGCCGCATCGTCTCCCTGATCCTGCGCCAGAAACGCCGATTGCAGCGTCGCCTGAATCGCCAGAGGCGCAGCCTTGGCAATGCGTTCGGCGTATTCGATGGCGCGTGCCAGAGTCTGACCGGGTGCGACCACTTCGGTCAGCAGGCGCATGTGCAGGGCGGCAGTGGCATCGAACTCTTCCCCCGTGAGCATGTAGCGCATGGCGGCGGTCCAGCCCGCTGCGCGGGTGAAGCGCACGGTGGAACCGCCGGCGGGTGAGATCCCGCGCAACACTTCCAGATGAGCGAAACGGGCACTGGTGGCGGCAATGCTGATGTCGGCGTTGAGCATCAATTCGATGCCCGCCGTCCAGCAAATGCCTTCAATGGCAACCACCACTGGTTTACGCCTGCGCGGTTTGGAAACGCCCCATGGGTCGATGCCTTCTTCAGGATACTTGAAGGCGCCTGACACCAGTTTCGGCGTCAGCTCCATCAAGTCCAGGCCTGCGGTGAAGTGCTCGCCATACGCGAACAGCACGGCGCAGCGCAGTTCGTCATTGCGCTCATACTCGCCGATGGCCAATGCCAGGTCCGTCAGCATTGCACTGTCGAATGCGTTGCGTTTGCCGGCGCGATCCAGACCGATCAAAAACAACTGACCGCGTTGTTCGCGGGTGACTCGGCCGGGGCCACTGTTGGCTTCGTTCATCTCTGCTCTCCCTGATTTTTTGTCGGCGGCCAGTTACTGACCATCTGTTCGGTAAATAGAAACTAAACGAACAGTTGGTAACCGTCAAATTGAGAAGGGCAGGCTTATGTCATAGAATCACCGCCAGTTATCCGGATCAGGAAATACCCGTGCGACCGTTGAAAATCCCCCGTGAAGAGCTGCTCCTGCGGTGCGCCAATACCTTCAAACGCCTCGGCTACCATGGCACCACCATGGACGTACTCGCGTCCGCTTGCGGCTTTACCAAGGCTTCGTTCTATCACCACTATCCGAACAAGGAGGCCTTGCTGCGTGACGTGCTCGACTGGACGCATCAGGTCATCAACCAGACCTTGTTTGCCGTTGCCTTCGACGAAAAACTCACGCCACAAGAACGCCTGAGCAAAATGGGCCGCAAGGCTGCGCGGCTGTTTCAGGATGACTCGATTGGTTGCCTGATGGGCGTGGTGGCGGTCGATGCGGCGTACGGTAAAAGTGAATTGCTGGAGCCGATTCGCGGCTTTTTCGATGCATGGACCAAGGCGTTTGCGCATTTGCTGGAAGGCCAGGCCGATGAGGGACAAGCCTTGCTGACCGCTCGACAATGGGTGGCGGATTACGAGGGGGCGATTCTGCTGGCGCGGGTCTATGGTGACGCGGCTTACATCGATGCGGTGACGCGTCGGGCGCTGGAACACTTGAGTGCCTGTCAGGCACCGACATAAGGTTTACGCGCTGTGTGTTGTGTCCTCGACAGTGTCAGCCACGACGCACACTGACTTTTTATCCGATCAGGGAGCAACACCATGAGTGCAATCACCCCGGCCGTGATGGCCGATCTCGCGCCCGACGGCGTGCTGCATGCCGCCATCAATTTTGGCAACCCGGTGCTGGCACAGCGCGGGGCGGACGGTGCGCCGCAGGGTGTTTCGGTGGCATTGGCCAAAGCATTGGCTGCCGAGTTGGGTGTCGAATTGGAGATGCGCACCTTTGATGCGGCGGGCAAGGTCTTCGCGGCGTTGGAAGAGGGCGTATGGAATCTGGCGTTTCTTGCGATCGAGCCGGTGCGTGAGGCGCAGATCGCGTTCAGCGAGCCGTACGTGATTATTGAAGGGACTTATCTGATCGAAGCGCAGGCACCGTATCGCAACGTCGAGGATCTCGATCAGCCAGGATTGCGACTGGCCGTTGGCAAAGGCGCAGCCTATGACCTGTTCCTCAGTCGTACGCTGCAGCACGCACAATTGGAGCGTGCCGAAACCTCGGCGGGTGCCGTTGACCTGTTTATCGAGCAACACCTGGATGCCGCCGCCGGTGTCCGTCAGCCATTGCAGAAGGTCGCGGATGCCGACGCGCGTTACCGCGTGCTGGACGGTGCATTCACGGCGATTCGCCAGGCCATGGCCGTGCCCCGTGGGCGCAGGGCCGGCGCGGCGTATGTGCGGGCGTTTGTCGAGCGCAAGAAGGCTGAGGGGTTTGTCGCTGCAGCGCTCGCCGAGAGCGGGCAGGGCGATGTGACGGTGGCGCCTTGAGACCAAAAAAAGGGCCACCGCGGCCCGACGCTTGGGTGGCCCTGAGGGGGACATTCTTGAAATGACGGCAGACCCTGTGGGAGCGAGCCTGCTCGCGAAGAGGCCGTGTCAGTCAACCTTAACGTTGAATGACACACCGCATTCGCGAGCAGGCTCGCTCCCACATTTGGAATGCATTCCTGTAGGAGCTGTCGAGTGAAACGAGGCTGCGATCTTTTGATCTTGTTTTTTCACAGCAAGATCAGAAGATCGCAGCCTTCGGCAGCTCCTACAGGGGGTTTCAGTGGGAACCGGCGGCTTTGTTGAGGTCGCTTTCGCTCCATTCGGTGTAGACGCAGGCATCAGCCGTGGCCCAGCGTACTTGCACCGGGTCGCCAGCCTTGAGCGGCATGCCTGCCGCCGACAGTGCTTTCACCGTCATCGACGTGCCGCCCGAGGTGACCACGCTGCACGTCTGGCTCTCGCCGAGGAACAGCACTTCTACGACCTTCGCTGAAACCTCATTCCAACCCGACGGCAACGGTTCGCTGATTGCCTGCGACACGCTCAACGCCTGCGCCTTTTCCGGCCGCACCATCAGCAAAACATCCTGATCGGTGTGCAACCCAGCGGTCAGTCGAATCGACAATGACTGCCCTTCAAACGAAGCCGCCGCATTACCCTGCGCCTTGAGCTTGAGGAAGTTCGAGTTGCCGAGGAACGACGCCACAAACGCATTCGGCGGGTTCTGATAAAGGTCGTAACCGCTGCCCAATCCCACAATCTTGCCATGACTGAAAATCGCAATGCGCTGCGACAAGCGCATGGCTTCTTCCTGGTCGTGGGTCACGTAAACGATGGTGATGCCCAGACGGCGATGCAGTTGGCGCAGTTCGTCCTGCAAATCCTCGCGCAGTTTTTTATCCAGCGCACCGAGCGGTTCGTCCATCAGCAAAATGCGTGGTTCGTAGACCAAGGCGCGGGCGATGGCGACACGTTGTTGCTGGCCGCCAGACAACTGCGAAGGGCGACGATGGGCGAACTGTTCCAGTTGCACCAGTTTCAGCATCGCATCGACGCGCTTTTCACGTTCGGCGGCCGCGAGTTTGCGAATCGCCAGCGGGAAGGCAATGTTGTCGCGCACCGACAAATGCGGGAACAACGAATAGCGTTGAAACACCATGCCGATGTCACGCTTGTGCGGCGGCACATTGACCAACGATTCACCGTTGACGAGGATTTCGCCGCTGCTCGGCGTTTCAAACCCGGCGAGCATCGACAGCGTGGTGCTTTTGCCCGAGCCGCTGGAGCCGAGAAAGGTGAGGAATTCACCGTCCTTGATGTCCAGCGAGATGTTGTCGACGGCGGCAAAGTCGCCGTAGTGCTTGTTCAGGTTGCGCAGGCTGACCAGGGGTTTGTCGTTCTGCTGGGAAGCGTCTTTGATCACGGCACTCATGTCGTACTCCTGGCGCTCAGGCGCTGATTTCGTTGCGCCGGCGCAGGGCGGCGGCGATGACCATGACCAATACTGACAAGCCGATCAGCAGCGTCGAAGCGACGGCGATCACTGGCGTCAGGTCCTGGCGCAAGGTGGTCCACATTTTCACGGGAAGGGTTTGCAGGGTCGGGCTGGCCATCATCACGCTGAGCACCACTTCGTCCCACGAAACCAGGAAGGCGAAGAGGGCGCCGGCGACCATGCCCGGACGAATCGCCGGGAAGGTCACCTTGAACACCGCTTGCAACCGTGAGGCGCCGCAGATCACCGCCGCGTCTTCAATCGACTGATCGAACAGCTTCAGCGAGTTGATGATCGAGATGATGGTGAACGGCAGCGCGACGATCACATGGCTGACGACGAAGGCGAACATCGTCCCGGTGTAACCGAGCTTGAGGAACAGCGCGTACACCGCCACGGCGATGATCACCAGCGGCACGATCATCGGCAGGGTGAACAGGCCGTAGAGCATTTCCCGGCCGGGAAAACGTCCGCGCACCAGCGCAAACGCCGTCGGCAAACCAAGGGCCACGGCGCAGATCGTCGTCAGCACAGCAACCTTGAGGCTGGCGGCAGCGGCGCTCATCCAGTCCTGGTTGGAGAAGAACTGGCCGTACCATTTCAGCGTCCAGCCCGGTGGCGGAAACACCAGCCACTGCGAGGAGCCGAACGACAGCAGCACGATAAAGACGATCGGCAACAGCAGGAACAGACCGATCAGCCCGGTGGTGGCGTACAAGCCGAAGCGCATGCGCCGGCTCATCGCATTGGGGGTCAGGAGCATGTCGGCTTACCTCGCGTTACTGGCGCCAACCGGGGATTCCGGCTGAAGCTTCAGGTAGAAGTAGAACAGCACCAAAGTGATCGCGATCAGCAACGCGGCGCCGGCACTGGCCAGGCCCCAGTTGAGGAACGATTGCACCTGCTGAATGATGAACTCCGGCAGCATCATGTTCTGCGCCCCGCCGAGCAGCGCCGGAGTCACGTAGTAACCGAGTGACATGACGAACACCATCAGGCCACCGGAGGCCAGACCCGGCCGACACAGCGGCAGGAACACCCGGAAGAAGTTGGTCCATGGACTGGCACCGCAGATCGAGCCGGCCTGCAGAATCATCGGATCGATGGCCTGCATGGTCGCCTGCAACGGCAGGACGATGAACGGGATCATGATGTAGCTCATGCCGATCACCACGCCGGTGAGGTTGTGCACCATCTCCAGTGGCTGATCGATGATGCCCATCGCCATCAAGGCCTTGTTGATCACGCCCGAAGCCTGCAGCAACACCAGCCACGAATAGGTGCGGGCGAGCAGGCTGGTCCACATCGACAACAGCACGATGTTGAGAATCCAGCGCCCCCAGCCGCGCGGCACCAGCGTGATCGCCCAGGCCAGTGGAAAGCCCAGCAGCAGGCTGAACAGCGTTACCAGCCCAGCCACCGAAAAGGTGTTGAGCAGCACTCGGGCATAGGCCGAGTTGGCGAACAGTTGTTCATAGTTGCCAAGGCCAGGCGTCGGTTCGAGCACGCCGCGCAACAGCAGGCCAATCAACGGTGCGAGAAAAAACAGGCCGATGAACAGCAGCGCCGGTAAGAGGTTGCCGGCGCCGCGCCAGCGTTGTCTGAGGGACGGGGCTTGCTGCATCGCAACCGCCTGTGTTCCGTGGGCCGAGCCGGCAGCGCTGGTCGCGCTGCCGGTGGCAGTGGAGGGACGGGACGCGGTGGCCGCCATTTTCATTTGACCAGCCATTCGTTCCACCGTGTCGCGATGGCCTGGCCGTTTTTGGCCCAGTACGCGAAATCAAGAGTGATCTGATCCTTAGCGTAGGCAGTCGGCAGGTTGGGGGCCAGCGTCGAATCCAGACGCTCCACACTGTCGAGGTTGACCGGGGCGTAGGCGGTCAGGTTGGAGAAGTCGGCCTGGCCTTTGGCGCTGCTGGCGCTGGCGAGAAACTTCATCGCCGCGTCCTTGTTTTTCGAACCTTTTGGAATCACCAGAATGTCGGCCATGACCAGGTTCTGTTTCCAGCTCACGCCCACCGGGGCGCCGTCTTCTTGCAGGGCGTGGATACGACCGTTCCAGAACTGGCCCATGCTCGCTTCACCGGACGCCAGCAGTTGCTGCGACTGCGCGCCGCCGCCCCACCAGACGATGTCTTTCTTGATGGTGTCGAGTTTCTTGAAGGCGCGATCCAGATCCAGCGGGTAGAGCTTGTCGGCGGCTACGCCATCGGCCAGCAGCGCCAGTTCGAGCACGCCTGGGCTTGGCCATTTATAGAGGGCGCGTTTGCCGGGGTAGGTTTTGGTGTCGAACAGGGCGCTCCAGTCCTGCGGCTTGTTGGCGCCGAGTTTGCCCTCGTTGTAGCCGAGGACGAAGGAGAAGAAGAACGAGCCGACGCCGTGATCGCTGACGAAGCGCGGGTCGATCTTGTCGCGCTGAATCACTTTGAAATCGAGGGGTTCGAGCAGGCCTTCAGCGGCGGCGCGTAGCGCGAAATCGGCTTCGACATCGACCACGTCCCATTGCACGTTGCCGCTCTCGACCATGGCTTTGAGTTTGCCGTAGTCGGTCGGGCCGTCCTGCACGACGGTGATGCCGCTGGCCTTGCTGAACGGATCGGCCCAGGCCTGTTTCTGCGCGTCCTGGGTGCTTCCGCCCCAGCTGACGAAGTTCACGCTTTCGGCCGCCATTGCAGCCTGGCCGGTGACGCTGAGCAGTCCCGCAAAAAAGATCGCGGTTGCAGCTTTGTTCAACACCATGTTCACGCCCTCATTGTTGTGTTTTTGAGCGGGCTTGCGTTGTTGCCCGCCTGTCGGGAGCAGTAGCTGGACGTTCGTTGAAGCGTCCGGTCTATGGAATATCATATTATGGTATTCCAAACTTTGTGCAAGCACTTTGCCTTACCGGTTATCTGGCGGCTGTCCTTTTTTGTGGTTCGAAGAAATGGATCTGAAAAGCAAAACCCCTGTAGGAGTGAGCCTGCTCGCGATTGCGGTGTATCAGCCAATATCATTGTTGAATGTCACACCGCAATCGCGAGCAGGCTCACTCCTACATTTGGATTTGTGTTCGTCGTGGGTTATTCGGTGAAGGGGATGCTTTCGACCACTTCCAGGTCATACCCGGTCAACCCGGCGTATTTGAGCGGCGGGCCGAGATGGCGGAGTTTGCCAACCCCCAGATTCTGCAGAATCTGCGCCCCAGTCCCCACCTCGGAATAAATCCGCGATTGCGAACGACTGAACTGCCGTGGCGGTTGGGTCAATTGCGGCACCCGCTCCAGCAGCGCCTGCGACGACTCGTGATTGGCCAGCACCACCACAACCCCATGCCCCTCAGCCGCGACCCGTTGCAGCGCCGCCCACAGCGTCCAGTTGGTCGGCCCGCTGTACTCGGCGCCGACCAGATCCCGCAACGGATCGATCACGTGCACGCGCACCAGCGTCGGTTCTTCACGGCGCAAATCGCCCATGACCATCGCCATGTGCACGCCGCCCTCGATGCGATCCTCAAAGGTGATCAAACGGAACGTGCCATGCACCGTCGGCAGCTCGCGTTCACCAATCCGTTCAATGGTGTGTTCGGTGCTCAGGCGATAGTGGATCAGGTCGGCGATGGTGCCGATCTTGATCCCGTGCTTGCGCGCAAACACCTCCAGATCCGGGCGGCGGGCCATGGTGCCGTCGTCGTTCATCACCTCGACGATCACCGAGGCTGGCGTAAACCCTGCGAGGCGTGCAAGGTCACAACCCGCCTCGGTATGCCCGGCGCGGGTCAGCACGCCACCTTCCTTGGCGCGCAGCGGGAAGATGTGGCCCGGCTGCACCAGGTCTTCGGCGCGGGCATTCGGAGCAACGGCAGCAGCAACGGTGCAGGCGCGATCAGCCGCCGAGATGCCGGTGGTCACGCCCACCGCCGCTTCGATCGACACGGTAAACGCGGTGCTGAACACGCTGCCATTGGCCGGCACCATTTGCTCCAGGCCCAGACGCTGGCAGTGGGCGTCGGTGAGCGTCAGGCAAATCAGCCCGCGCGCTTCACGGGCCATGAAGCTGATCGCCTCAGGCGTGCAACGGTCGGCGGCCAGCAACAGGTCGCCTTCGTTTTCGCGGTCTTCGTCATCGACCAGCAAAACCATTTTGCCGAGGCGATAATCTTCGATGATTTCTTCAATGCTGTTGAAGGCCATGCTGGACTCTCAAGGTTCGTTGGAAATATATTGGTATACCATAATACAAAATCAACAAAGAGGTCACTATGAAGGCGTACTGGATTGCTCATGTGGATATAGCCGATGCCGATCACTACAGCCAATACACCCAGCGCGCGCCGGCAGCCTTCGCCGCGTTTGGCGCGAAGTTTCTGGCAAGAGGCGGGCGCAGCGAGGCGATGGAAGGGCGCGAGACGCCGCAGCGCAGCGTGGTGATCGAGTTCGAGAGCTATGAAAAGGCTGTGGCGTGCTACCACTCGGCGGCGTACCAGGAGGCGAAAAGTTACCGCGAGGAATGGGCGAGGGCGGAGATCATCATCGTCGAAGGCATGCCGCCAGTTTAAGCAGCATCACAAACCCCCTGTAGGAGCTTGATCGTTCCCACGCTCCGCGTGGGAATGCCTCTTCGGACGCTCCGCGTTCGGCTTTGAAAGGGACGCGGAGCGTCGCGGGCTGCATTCCCACGCGGAGCGTGGGAACGATCAAAGATCGCAGCCTTCGGCAGCTCCTACAGGGATTTTTGGGTGTCAGAGGGATGTGATCAGCGGATAAAGTGGATCTTGCCGCTATCATCATTGCCCATGTAAATCCCATACACCCCAGCCTGACGCTCTTCGATGTAGCGCTCAAGAATCTGCCGGATCGCCGGGTAATAGATCTGCTCCCACGGAATGTCTTCCGGGGCGAAGAATTTGTAATCCATGGTCTCCGGCCCATACTGCCCGGTAATCTCCAGCGCGATCGCGCGGAAGATGATGTACACCTCGCTGATCTTCGGCACGCTGAAAATCGAGTACGGCGAGACGATTTCCGCGCGCACGCCGCTTTCTTCCCAGACTTCGCGGACGGCCGCTTGCTCGGTGGTCTCGCCGCTTTCCATGAAACCGGCGGGCAGCGTCCAGGTGCCCGGGCGCGGGGGAATCGCCCGTTGGCACAGCAGGTATTTGCCGTCCTGCTCGATGATGCAGCCGGCAATGATTTTCGGATTGATGTAGTGGATGTAACCGCAGCCACGGCACATCAGGCGCTCGTGCGTATCGCCCGGCGGCACCTGCTGACCGAGGTCAGGGCCACCGCATTTCGGGCAAAAGCTCGGGCTGAACATATCAGTGACCTATACGGGGTTCTTTCAGCGCGATCGGCAGGGTCATGGCCGGCGTGCCTTTAACGACAGAGCCGGTCTCTTCCTGTTTGCGCTTGAGGTAGTCGAGCGCTACCGCAGCGGCAGCGCGTACGTGGTCGACACAGGCCTGATGCGCCACCAGCGGATCGCCGCCCTTGATCGCCTCGACCATTTTTTCCATTTCCTGATTACTCGCGCCGCGACGGTTTTCCTGCGATACCGAAGTCGCGCGCAGGTAGCTGATGCGCGCCTGCAACTGACGCAACTGAGTGGCCGCGACATGGTTGCCCGAACCTTCGAGCAGCACGTCGTAGAAGCCTTGCACCGAGTCGATCACCTGTTGCAGTTCGCCGTCCTTGAGCGCCTTGCGGTTCTCGTCGAGGGCTTTTTCCAGGGCCTTGATGTCCTTGGCTTTGGCGCGCAGGGTGAACAACTGCACGATCAAGCCTTCGAGCACGCAACGCAGTTCGTAGATGTCGACGGCATCGGCGAGGGTGATGATCGCCACGCGCGGGCCTTTGGCATCGGCGAACTCGACCAGGCCTTCGGATTCCAGGTGACGCAAGGCCTCGCGCACGGAGGTGCGGCTGACGCCCAGGCGATCGCACAGATCGCGCTCGACCAGACGATCACCGGGCATGAGCTGGAAATTCATGATCGCGCTACGCAGTTTATCCAGCACGATTTCGCGCAGGGTAACGGGGTTGCGATTGACCTTGAAGCTGTCGTCGAGGGGCTGGCGTTTCATGGGGTCCGCTCTTTCGGTTGGCTGTCCATGCCAGACGGGCATCTAAACAGCCGAGGGGTTAACTGGGGCTTCGGCGTCGGCTTCGGCAAAGGCTTCACGGGCCAGCCGGAAACTGTCCACGGCTGCCGGAACGCCGCAATAGATGCCGACCTGAAGCAGAATTTCGCGTATTTGCTCACGACTCAGGCCGTTACGCAAGGCGCCACGCACATGCAGCTTGAGTTCGTGCGGACGGTTGAGCGCCGAGATCATCGCCAGGTTGATCATGCTGCGCTCCTTGAGCGACAAGCCTTCACGCCCCCAGACGTGGCCCCAGCAGTATTCGGTGACCATTTCCTGCAGGGGGCGGGTGAAGTCGTCGGCGTTCTCGATTGAGCGCTGCACGTAGGCTTCACCCAATACCTGAGTGCGGATCTTCAGGCCTTTTTCATACTTTTCGTTACTCATCATTCCTCCTCACAACGCATACCCACCTGTTGGAATGAAACCTGTGGTGAGGGGATTTATCCCCGACGGGGTGCGAAGCAGCCCCAACACCTGCAACCGCGATTTGCCAGACATACCGCGTGCGATGGTTTTACGGCTGCTTCGCAGCCGGTCGGGGATAAATCCCCTCACCACAATGGGCAGTTCCACAGTGGGATGTGTGTGGATCTGTCAGGCCAATGTCGGCAACGGGCCGAGCTTGCCTTTGTGGTAGATCATCGGTGTCACCGGTTGCTCGGGCAGGATCAGGTTCTTCACCGCACCGACGATGATCGCGTGATCACCACCATCATATTCCCGCCACAATTCGCACTCGATGATCGCCGTCGCCTTGGCGAGGATCGGGTTACCGAGTTCGCTTAAATGCCACTCGATACCGGCGGCCTTGTCCTTGCCTTTACCGGCGAAAGCATAGGCCTCGGCGGTCTGGTCAGCCGACAGCAAGTGAATCGCAAACTTCTTGCTGTCACGCAGAATCGGATAAGTGTCGGAGGCGTAGTTGGGGCAGAACAGCACCAGCGCCGGGTCGATCGACAGCGCGCTGAACGCACTGGCGGTGATGCCGACGATCCCGCCCTCCGGGTCAACAGTGGTAACCACCGTGACGCCGGACGGGAACGAGCTCATGACGTCTTTATAAATGCCGGGTTCGATCATTTCGCAGGACTCCTAGCGCATCACAAACGGATCAGGCATTGGCGCCTGAGACAAGTTGATCCACACCGTTTTCAGTTCGGTGTAGGCCAGCACCGAATCGATGCCGCTTTCGCGTCCATAGCCACTGTTCTTGAAGCCGCCGATCGGTGCCATCGCTGACACCGCGCGGTAAGTGTTGACCCAGATAATCCCCGAACGCACATCGCGAGCGAGGCGATGAGCCCGGCCCAGGTCGCGCGTCCAGATGCCGGCCGCGAGGCCGAACTGCGAGTCGTTGGCGATCGCCAGCGCTTCGGCTTCATCTTTAAAGCGGATTACCGAAGCCACCGGGCCGAAGACTTCTTCCTGCATGATCTTCATCGAATTGCGGTCGCATTCGAACAGCGTTGGCTCATAGAACCAGCCTTCGCCGAGATCGGTCGGCCGCTTGCCGCCAGTGCGCAGACGCGCGCCTTCAGCGATGGCATCAGCGACCAGACCTTCCACTACCGCCAGTTGCTGCGCGGTAGCCATCGGGCCCATCTCGCTGTTGTCTTCTTGCGGGTTGCCGATGCGGATGCGCTGGGCGCGTTCGACCAAGCGATTGACGAATTCTTCGTAGATTTCGTCCTGCACCAACAGCCGCGAACCGGACACGCAGCTCTGCCCGGACGCCGCATAAATCCCGGCAATCGCGCCGTTGATCGCGCTGTCCAGATCGGCGTCGGCGAAGATGATGTTCGGCGACTTGCCACCCAGTTCCAGCGACAGCTTGGCGAAGTTCTCGGCGCTGCTGCGCACCACATGCCGCGCTGTCGCCGCGCCGCCGGTGAAGGCGATTTTGCGGATCAGCGGATGGCGGGTGAGGGCGGCGCCCGTGCTCGGGCCGTAACCGGTGACGACGTTGACCACGCCCGGAGGAATCCCGGCTTCGAGGGCCAGACGCGCCAGTTCCAGAATCGTTGCCGAGGCGTGCTCGGACGGCTTGATCACAATCGTGTTGCCAGCGGCGAGGGCCGGGGCGAGTTTGATTGCGGTCAGATACAGCGGGCTGTTCCACGGAATGATCGCGGCCACCACACCCATCGCTTCGTGCACGGTGTAGGCGAACAGATCCGGCTTATCCAGTGGCAGCGTGCCGCCTTCAAGCTTGTCGGCAAGGCCGGCGGTGTAGTGGAGGAACTCCGGCAGATAACTGACCTGGCCACGGGTTTCGCGGATCAGCTTGCCGTTGTCGCGGCTTTCCAGCTGCGCCAGTTGTTCTTTATTTTCGGCGATCAAGTCACCGAGACGGCGCAGCAGTTTGCCGCGTGCGGTGGCGGTAAGGCCACGCCAGGCCGGGCTGTCGAAGGCAGTCTGTGCCGATTGCACGGCGCGTTCGACGTCCGCCTCATCAGCGTCGGGCAGCTCGGCCCAGGCTTGCGCCGTAGCCGGGTTGAGGCTTTCGAAGGTCTTGCCGGAGAGGGCGTCGACCCATTCTCCGCCGATGCACATCTGGAAGCGTGCGAGTGTCATGCAACGATCCCCTTTATATGGTTTTGTCGGGAGTGTGCGAATTGGAGAAATTCCAACAGCGTCTGATTGACCAGACGCGGCGACTCTACGGGCATCATATGCCGTTGCTCGGGCAGCACGGCAACCTTTGCACCGGGGATGCGTCGAGCCAGTTGCTCGGCCATTTCCGGGGTCGAACCCGGGTCGAGTTCGCCGGTGGCGATCAGCGTCGGCGCCTGAATGCTGCCCAGATCGTCAACGCGGTACATGTCTTGGGTGGCGAACAATTCGTAAGTGGTCAGGTAGCCTTGCGGATCATTGCCGGCGAGGGTCTGGCGAATCGCCGCGATCTGCGCCGGATTAGCCGCCTGATATTCGCGGCTGAACCAGCGTGACAGCGCCGCTTCGGCATTCGCGTCCGGGCCATGTTCGGCCGCTTGCGCGGTGCGAGCAATGACGCCGGCACGCTGTTCTTCGCTGCGGTTGAACACGCTGTTCAACACTACCAGGCTTTGCAGGCGCTGCGGGTAATGCAGGGCAAAGGCCCGCGCGACCAGACCGCCCATGGAGAAACCGATCACCGCTGCCTGCGGCAGATTCAGATGATCAAGCAGCTCCAGCAACTGATCGGCGTAACCGAGCAGATTGGTGCCGCTGGCCGGTCGCGGGCTGGCGCCATGGCCGAGCATGTCGTAGGCGATCACTTGGTATTGGCTGGACAGGCCGACAATCTGGCCGCCCCACATTTCTTTATTCAGGCCCACGCCGTGGATCAAAACCACGGGCTGGCCTTGGCCGGTCGCCAGGTAACTGGTGCCAGCCGGGGTGAGTTCAGCGGTGAGCCGAATCATGGAGCGCTCCTGCAATGCCTTTTTATTGTGGTTACTGGGCTTTTTCGGCGGCCAGTTCTTCCAGATCGATGTAGCGGTTGCCAATGCGCGGGTGCAGGCGACCACCGTCGGCGCAGCCCAGCACGACAACGATTTCGTCGGCACGCGGCGCGTCTTCGATCTGCATTTCCAGAGTGATGTAGTGCGAACGCTGACCTTCGTCGTCCTTGTGCATCATCGGGATCTGGATCGAGGTGCCCGGGCCGCCGCGCTTGTTGGTGAAGCTCAAGTAGCTCTTGGCGTTGACGGCTTCACGGTAGTGGTTGCCGAAGCGCAGGGTGTGGATCACGGCGGAGGCGTGTTCGATCTCGCCGTCAGCACCGACCACGGCGGCTTTGCCGTAGGCCTCGATCTTCTCGGCACCGCCGATGATGCCGACCAGACGCTCAACCATCAGCGCACCGAGGTCGGAGCAGTTGGCGCGGATCTGCGGCTTGAGGTCTTCGACGAAACCGTTGCCCACCCAAGGGTTTTTCATCACCACGGCGAGGCCGACCATGGTCACTGGCTTGTCAGTGGCTTTGCCGCCTTCGATGAAGGTTTCTTCGACATAGCTGACGATCTTGCGAATTTCGAAACTCATGAGCTGCTCCGTAGGGGATTGAGAGTGTCTGTGCGTCTGATGGTATACCATAATACCGATCGTGCAAGTCCCCTCCGCAAGATTCCCCTCATCCATCCGACGAATCCTCCGTCATCACAACGCAAAATCCCTGTAGGAGCTGCGGCACGCTGCGATCTTTTGATCTTTAAAGACCAGGATCAAAAGATCGCAGCCTCGTTTCACTCGTCAGCTCCTACAGGGGGATGCGTTCATTCCGTGCGGTTAACAAAAGATAACGTGGCGCCGATTGTCAGACGTTTCGAAAGCCCGATAGGATGAGCCAGCTTCCGAAGTGGCTCTGGATTGCGGGTTTCAGGACTATGCTCCTGAGCAGCCATCAGCGGAGCACACTTGCGGCGCCCTTGAAGGCCAGATGGCCTAACAATAATAAAGAGGGGAAGGTCTATGAGTCGTTGCCGCCCGCCGGCGTTACGCAACACCGCGTTGCTGGCCACAGCACTGTCCATGCTGGGTCTGGCCACGTTATCGGCACCGGTGATCGCCGCCGAGGCCCCAGCCGACGTGGTCTATGCCACCGAATCCGGCAAAGCCGCGAAAAGCCTGATTCTCGATGTTGTCCACGCCGGAGCTCGGTTGGTGGCGGTCGGGGATCGCGGGCACATCCTTTATTCCGATGATCAGGGCAAAACCTGGACCCAGGCCAAGGTGCCGAGCCGGCAACTGCTCACCGCCGTGTATTTTGTCGACGACAAACACGGCTGGGCGGTCGGGCATGACGCACAAATCCTCGCCAGCGCAGACGGCGGTCTGACCTGGACCAAGCAATTTGAAGACCTCAAACGTGAATCGCCGCTGCTCGATGTCTGGTTCAAGGACGTCAACAGCGGCTTCGCCGTGGGCGCTTATGGTGCGCTGTTGGAAACCACCGACGGCGGCAAGAATTGGCAAGACGTCAGCGATCGCCTCGACAACGAAGACCAGTTCCACCTCAACGCCATCGCGGCGGTGAAGGATGCCGGGCTGTTCATCGTCGGCGAGTCGGGCAGCATGTTCCGCTCCGCCGACGACGGCCAGACCTGGGAAAAACTCGAAGGCCCGTACGAAGGTTCGCTGTTCGGCGTGATCGGCACGGCCCAGCCACAAACCCTGTTGGCCTATGGGCTGCGCGGCAACCTCTACCGCTCTACCGATTTCGGCAGCAGCTGGGAGCAGGTCGAGCTGAAAGCCGCGCGCGGTGCGCTGGAGTTCGGCCTCTCAGGCGCAACCTTGCTGCCGGACGGTTCGATTGTGATCGTCGGCAACGGCGGCTCGGTGGTCAGCAGCAGCGACAACGGCGAAACGTTCAGCGTGTTCAACCGTCCGGATCGCATCTCGCTGTCTTCCGTCACCGCGGCCGGCGACGGCAATCTGATTCTGACCGGGCAGGGTGGCGTTCACACCACTCAGCCAAACGGCGCCGAAGTTAATAATAAGAAGGCGGGGCTATGACTTCCTTGATCACTCCTCAGCAGGAAAAGGCGACGTTCCTTGAACGCCTGATCTTCAACAACCGCCCGGCAGTGATTCTGATCTGTCTGGTGGTGAGCATTTTCCTGTTCTGGCAGGCGACGCTGATCCGGCCGTCGACCAGTTTCGAAAAAATGATCCCGCTCAAGCATCCGTTCATCGAGAAGATGATGGAGCACCGCAACGACCTGGCGAACCTCGGCAACACCGTGCGCATTTCGGTCGAAGCCACTGACGGCGACATCTTCTCGAAGGAATACATGGAGACCCTGCGCCAGATCAACGACGAGGTGTTCTACATTTCCGGCGTTGACCGTTCCGGTCTGAAGTCGCTGTGGAGCCCGAGCGTACGCTGGACCGAAGTGACCGAAGAGGGTTTTGCCGGCGGTGAAGTGATCCCGCAGAGCTACAACGGCTCGCAGGACAGCCTCGATCTGCTGCGCAACAACGTGCTCAAGTCCGGCCAGGTCGGGCGTCTGGTGTCCAACGACTTCAAGTCGAGCATCGTCGACATTCCGCTGCTGGAGTCCTATCCGGACCCGCAGGATCAGGGCAAGTTGCTGGCGCTGGACTATCGCCAGTTCTCCCATGAACTCGAAGACAAGATCCGCAACAAGTTCGAAGCGCAAAACCCCAACATCAAGATCCACATCGTCGGTTTCGCCAAGAAAGTCGGCGACTTGATCGACGGTCTGGTGATGGTGGTGCTGTTCTTCGGCATCGCGTTTGTCATCACCCTGATCCTGCTGCTGTGGTTCACCAACTGCGTGCGCAGCACCATCGCGGTACTGAGTACGACGCTGGTGGCGGTGGTTTGGCAGCTTGGTTTGATGCACTTCTTCGGTTTCGGGCTCGATCCCTATTCGATGCTGGTGCCGTTCCTGATCTTTGCCATCGGTATTTCCCACGGCGTGCAGAAGATCAACGGTATCGCCTTGCAATCCAGCGAGGCCGACAACGCCCTGACCGCAGCGCGGCGCACCTTCCGGCAGCTGTTCCTGCCGGGGATGATCGCGATTCTCGCGGATGCGGTGGGCTTCATCACGCTGCTGATCATCGATATCGGTGTGATCCGTGAACTGGCCATTGGCGCGTCGATCGGCGTGGCGGTGATCGTGTTCACCAACCTGATCCTGCTGCCGGTGGCGATTTCCTATGTCGGCATCAGCAAGCGCGCCATCGCCAAGAGCAAGAAAGACGCGAATCGCGAACATCCTTTCTGGCGCTTGCTGTCGAACTTCGCCAACCCGAAAGTTGCACGCATCTCGGTAGTGCTGGCGCTGATCGCCTTCGGTGGCGGCCTCTGGTACAGCCAGAACCTGAAAATCGGCGACCTCGACCAGGGCGCACCGGAACTGCGTCCGGACTCGCGCTACAACAAGGACAACAACTTCATCATCAACAACTACTCGACCAGTTCCGACGTGCTGGTGGTGATGGTCAAGACCAAGTCGGAAGGCTGCTCACGCTACGAAGCCATGGCGCCGATCGACGAGCTGATGTGGAAGATGCAGAACACCGAGGGCGTGCAGTCGGCGATCTCGCTGGTGACCGTGTCCAAGCAGATGATCAAGGGCATGAACGAGGGCAACCTGAAGTGGGAAACCCTGTCGCGTAACCCGGACGTGCTGAACAACTCGATTGCCCGCGCAGACGGCCTGTACAACAACAGTTGCTCGCTGGCACCGGTGCTGGTGTTCCTCAACGATCACAAGGCTGAAACTCTGGATCGGGCCGTTCACGCGGTGCAGGAATTCGCCAAGGACAACAACAAGGACGGTCTGGAATTCATCCTCGCCGCCGGTAACGCCGGGATCGAAGCGGCCACCAACGAAGTCATCAAACAGGCTGAGCTGACCATCCTGATTCTGGTGTACATCTGCGTGGCGGTGATGTGCATGATCACCTTCCGTTCGTGGGCGGCGACCTTGTGCATCGTCCTGCCGCTGGTGCTGACCTCGGTACTCGGCAACGCGCTGATGGCGTTCATGGGCATCGGCGTGAAAGTCGCGACGCTGCCGGTGGTGGCGCTGGGTGTGGGCATTGGTGTCGACTACGGCATCTATATTTACAGCCGCCTGGAAAGTTTCCTGCGTGCCGGCCTGCCATTGCAGGAAGCCTATTACCAGACGCTGAAATCCACCGGTAAAGCCGTACTGTTTACCGGTCTGTGCCTGGCGATCGGCGTGTGCACGTGGATCTTCTCGGCGATCAAGTTCCAGGCCGATATGGGGCTGATGCTGACCTTTATGTTGCTGTGGAACATGTTCGGTGCGTTGTGGCTGCTGCCGGCACTGGCGAAGTTCCTGATCAAGCCGGAGAAACTGGCGGGGCAGAAGGGTAATTCGCTGTTTGCGCATTGATCTGAAGGGCTGAAACGACAAAGCCGCAACCTAGGGTTGCGGCTTTTTTATTTCCCGAATTCCACGCAGATCAAATGTAGGAGTGAGCCTGCTCGCGATAGCGGTGTGCCAGTCGGGAAATGGTTTACTGATACACCGCTATCGCGAGCAGGCTCACTCCTACAGGGGAATAGTGGTGTGTCAGGAGAGTTCTGTGCCAAGCACGACGCTGAGCGCACTGCGCGCATCATCCAGCTGCACCAGCGTTGCGTGGCGAGCGCCAAGGGCATCACGGTTTTCGATGGCGGTCAGAATTGCTTTGTGCCGAGGCAACGCCAGCTCATGCAGATTCGGCCGCTGATTCGAATGCTTCAACGCCTCGGCAATCGCCACCGAGAGCATGTTGCACAGATTCGCCAGCAAATCGTTGTGTGTCGCATCGGCAATCCGGCTGTGGAAATCCAGGTCCGGCTGCAACAACGCTTCTGGCGTCGGCGCCGCTTCCATGCGTTGATACGCCTCGCCAATCGCGGCAATATCAGCCTCGGTCGCGTGCTGAGCAGCGAGGGCAGCGGCGGCCGGTTCAATAATGCTGCGCACACTCGTCAGCACATTGAAAAATTCATTCTGCGGGCTGCTTTGCATCAGCCAATGCAGTACGTCCGGGTCGAGCATGTGCCATTCGCGGCGTGCCTTGACCACTGTTCCCACACGCGGCCTGGAATACACCAGACCCTTGGCCACCAACACCCGCGTGGCTTCACGCAACACCGGCCGGCTGACCGCGTACTCCTCGCAGAGCAAAGCTTCGGCGGGCAGTTTGTCGTCGGGCTTGAAGCGTCCGGAGACGATCTGCATGCCCAGTTCCTGGACGATGCGCGAGTGCATGCTTTTGCGGTCGGAGGGTTTGCGGTAATCCATGGGGAACGGCGCGATCCTGAGCGATGGAGATGCCGCGCATCATAGCAGGCACCAGACAAACTTGAGGGAGTACACAAAAGCAAATGTAGGAGTGAGCCTGCTCGCGATTGCGGTGTGTCAGCTGAACAATTGCTGACTGACACACCGCAATCGCGAGCAGGCTCACTCCTACAGGGGAATGCATTCCGATGTAGGAGCTGCCGAAGGCTGCGATCTTTTGCTCTTAATGGGAATGGCGCGGCACTTCAGCCCCTCGGCAACCGACCAGGAAGTCAAAGTCACAGCCCTGATCCGCCTGCAGCACATGGTCGATGTACAACTGACGATACCCCCCCACCAACAATTGCTGCGGCGGTTGCAAATCTGCCATGCGCGCCGCCAGTTCGGCATCCGGAATATCCAGGTGCAAACGCCCGGTGGCGCAATCCAGCTCGATCCAGTCGCCTTCCTTCACCGTCGCCAAAGGCCCGCCAGCCGCCGCTTCCGGCGCCACGTGCAAGACCACCGTGCCGTACGCGGTGCCGCTCATCCGTGCATCGGAGATACGCACCATGTCCGTCACACCCTGCGCCAACAGCTTTGCCGGTAAACCCATGTTGCCGACTTCGGCCATGCCCGGATAACCCTTCGGCCCGCAGTTCTTCATTACCAGAATCGAATCTTTATCGACGTCCAGCTCCGGATCGTTGATCCGCGCCTTGTACATGTCGAAGTTCTCGAACACCACCGCACGGCCGCGATGCTGCATCAGTTCCGGCGTGGCGGCGGACGGCTTTAGCACTGCACCGAGCGGCGCCAGATTGCCGCGCAACACACAAATTCCGCCGTCGGCGCGAATCGGATTGTCGAGCGTGCGGATCACCTCGTCTTCGCCATAGATCGGCGCGTCCTTGGTGTTCTCGCCGATGGACTTGCCATTGACGGTCAACGCATTCGGATGAGGAATCAGATTGGCTTCACCGAGACGGCGCAGCACCGCTGGTAAACCACCGGCGTAATAGAACTCCTCCATCAGGAAACGTCCGGACGGTTGCAGGTCGACAATGGTCGGCATGCCGCGCCCCATGCGCGTCCAGTCATCCAGATCCAGCTCGACACCGATGCGCCCGGCGATGGCTTTCAAGTGAATCACCGCGTTGGTCGAACCACCGATGGCCGCGTTAACCCGAATAGCGTTTTCGAAGGCTTCCTTAGTGAGGATCTTCGATAGACGAAGGTCTTCGCGCACCATCTCCACCGCGCGCATGCCGGACATGTGCGCCAACACATAACGTCGCGCATCCACCGCCGGAATCGCCGCGTTGTGCGGCAGCGAAGTGCCGAGTGCTTCAGCCATGCACGCCATGGTCGACGCGGTGCCCATGGTGTTGCAGGTGCCCGCCGAACGCGACATGCCGCCCTCGGCTGCAAGGAAATCGTCGATGGTGATGGTGCCAGCCTTGACCTGTTCGCTGAGCTGCCAGACCACAGTGCCCGAGCCGATGTCCTTGCCCTTGTGCTTGCCGTTGAGCATCGGCCCGCCGGTCACGACAATCGCCGGCACGTCGCAACTGGCCGCGCCCATCAGCAGCGCCGGGGTGGTTTTGTCGCAACCGGTCAGCAGTACCACGCCGTCAATCGGGTTGCCGCGAATCGCTTCTTCGACGTCCATGCTCGCCAGGTTGCGGGTGAGCATGGCGGTCGGGCGCAGGTTCGATTCGCCGTTGGAGAACACCGGGAATTCCACTGGAAAACCACCGGCCTCGATCACCCCGCGTTTGACGTGCTCCGCGATCTGGCGGAAGTGCGCGTTGCACGGGGTCAGTTCCGACCAGGTGTTGCAGATGCCGATGATCGGCTTGCCGTGGAACTGGTGGTCGGCGATGCCCTGATTCTTCATCCAGCTGCGGTACATGAAGCCGTTCTTGTCGGCCGTGCCAAACCATTGGGCGGAGCGCAGGGTGGGTTTCTTATCAGACATGATCGATTCTCTTATTGTATGACTATAGTGTTCCAGCTACGGCTTAATCTAAGCTCAAAATCCTAGGTTTGGAAGTGTTGTTGGTGAATTAGTATTACTATATAGTCGTTTTCGACGGAGGGATGGCCCTGGCGGTTTACCGTGAGAGGCGTCCCCCGAGGTTCTATAAAAACAACAATCGGAGACCGATCTCATGAGCCAGGAACTGCGGCTGATACGGCGCATTACGCTGAAACTGATTCCCTTCCTGATCCTGCTGTACCTGATCGCCTATGTGGATCGCTCCGCCGTCGGCTTCGCCAAGCTGCACATGGGCGCCGATATCGGCATCGGCGATGCGGCTTACGGCCTCGGTGCCGGGCTGTTCTTCATTGGCTACTTCCTTCTCGAAATCCCCAGCAACCTGATGCTCGAACGCTTCGGCGCACGGCGCTGGTTCGCGCGAATCATGATCACCTGGGGCGCCATCACCATCGGCATGGCCTTCGTCCAGGGCCCGCACAGTTTCTACGTGATGCGCTTTCTGCTCGGCGCGGCCGAGGCGGGGTTCTTCCCCGGCGTTCTCTACTACATCACCCAATGGTTCCCGGTACGCCACCGCGGCAAGATTCTGGGGCTGTTCATTCTTTCCCAGCCCATCGCGATGATGATCACCGGCCCTGTGTCCGGCGGTTTGCTCGGCATGGACGGCGTGCTCGGCCTGCACGGCTGGCAGTGGCTGTTCATCGTCATCGGCACCCCGGCGATCCTGCTGACCTGGCCGGTCTTGCGCTGGTTGCCGGACGGTCCGCAGCAAGTGAAATGGATGGATCAGGCCGAGAAAGACTGGCTTACCGGTGAACTGAAAAAGGATCTGCAGGAATACGGCCAGACCCGCCACGGCAACCCGCTGCATGCGCTGAAAGACAAACGCGTGTTGCTGCTGGCGCTGTTTTACCTGCCGGTGACGTTGAGCATTTATGGCTTGGGTTTGTGGTTGCCGACGCTGATCAAACAGTTCGGTGGCAGCGATCTGGTCACCGGTTTCGTCTCATCGGTGCCGTACATCTTCGGGATCATCGGTCTGCTGATCGTGCCGCGCAGTTCTGACCGTTTGAATGATCGCTACGGGCACCTCGCCGTGCTTTATGTGCTGGGCGCGATTGGTCTGTTCATGAGCGCTTGGCTGTCGTTGCCGGTGGCGCAACTGGCGGCATTGTGTCTGGTGGCGTTTGCGCTGTTTTCCTGCACGGCGGTGTTCTGGACCTTGCCGGGGCGGTTCTTTGCCGGTGCGAGTGCGGCGGCGGGGATTGCCTTGATCAATTCGGTGGGCAATCTCGGCGGGTACATCGGGCCGTTCGTGATTGGTGCGTTGAAGGAATACACCGGCAATCTGGCGTCAGGGCTGTACTTCCTCTCGGGGGTGATGGTGTTCGGCTTGATCCTGACCGGCATCGTCTACCGTGTACTGGAACGCAAACACGTGCTGCCGGTTGACCAATTCGCCGCCAGTGCCCGCGGTGCAACCCGTACCTGACTGACCAACACCGGTCCTCTGTAGGAGTGAGCCTGCTCGCGATAGCGGTCTATCAGTTGACAACTTTTTGGCTGACACACCGCTATCGCGAGCAGGCTCACTCCTACAAGGATCTGCGGTGTTTCGAATAACACAGGAGAAAATCATGCATCTGGTTCAATTCGAATTAAGCAACCGCGAACGCCGCGTCGGCGTGGTCGACAACGGTCTGGTGCGCGAAGTGCAGGACGCCCGCACAGTGCGCGATCTGGCCCTGGCCGCGATCGAGGCCGGCAACACCCTTGAGCAGCAAGTGCAAACCTTGGGCCTCGGCATCAGCCACGACTACGCCGAACTGCTGTCACAACTGCGCATCCTGCCGCCACTCGACCACCCGGACCCGGCGCACATGCTGATCAGCGGCACCGGCCTGACCCATCTGGGCAGCGCTTCGGCGCGTGACAAGATGCACCAGCAAGCCGGCGACGAAGCGACGATGACTGACACCATGCGTATCTTCAAATGGGGCGTGGAGGGCGGCAAACCGGCGGCGGGGCAGGCCGGTGTGCAACCGGAATGGTTCTATAAAGGCGATGGCAGCATCGTCGTCCGCCCCGGCCAGCCGTTCCCGGTACCGCCGTTTGCCGAAGACGCCGGCGAGGAGCCAGAAATGGCCGGCCTCTACCTCATCGGCAACGACGGCAAGCCTTATCGACTGGGCTTTGCGGTCGGCAACGAGTTCTCCGATCACATCATGGAGCGCAAGAATTACCTGTACCTCGCGCACTCGAAATTGCGCAGTTGCAGCTATGGCCCGGAACTTCGCACCGGTCAATTGCCTCAACATCTGGCAGGCACCAGTCGCATCCTGCGTGACGGCGAAGTGCTCTGGCAGAACGAGTTTCTCAGTGGCGAGGCGAACATGTGCCACAGTCTCGCCAACCTCGAATACCACCACTTCAAGTACAGCCAGTTCCTGCGTCCCGGCGACGTGCACATCCATTTCTTCGGCACCGCGACCCTGTCGTTTGCCGATGGCATCCGCACCCAGCCGGGCGACGTCTTCGAAATCAGCCAGGCCGAATTCGGCGCACCGCTGGTCAACGGCATCGTTCCGGTTCCAGCGGCGTTTGAACCGGACAGCATCGGCACCCTTTAAGGAGATCCCATGACTCAGATTCTCGGTCACAACTACATTGGCGGTCAGCGCAGCGCCGCTGGCAATGTAAAACTGCAATCGGTCGACGCCACCACGGGCGAGCAACTGCCCCACGATTTCATTCAGGCCACGGTTGAAGAAGTCGACGCCGCCGCCAAAGCCGCCGCTGCCGCGTACCCGGCCTATCGCAGCCTCAGCGCCGAACGCCGCGCGCAGTTTCTCGACGCGATTGCCGATGAGCTGGACGCGCTGGGTGATGACTTCGTTGCCGTGGTCTGCCGCGAAACCGCGTTGCCGGCCGGTCGTATTCAGGGGGAGCGCGGGCGTACCAGCGGGCAAATGCGCTTGTTTGCCAAAGTGCTGCGTCGCGGCGATTTTTACGGTGCACGAATTGATTTGCCGTTGCCGGATCGTCAGCCGTTGCCACGTCCGGATCTGCGTCAATACCGCATCGGCCTCGGCCCTGTAGCGGTGTTCGGCGCGAGCAACTTTCCATTGGCATTTTCCACCGCTGGCGGCGACACCGCGTCGGCATTGGCCGCCGGTTGCCCAGTAGTGTTCAAGGCCCACAGCGGTCACATGGCGACAGCAGAACTGGTCGCCGATGCACTGATCCGCGCAGCGGAAAAAACCGCGATGCCGGCGGGCGTGTTCAACATGATCTACGGCGGTGGCGTCGGTGAATGGCTGGTCAAGCACCCGGCGATTCAGGCGGTCGGTTTCACCGGTTCGCTCAAGGGGGGTCGTGCGCTGTGCGACATGGCTGCCGCGCGCCCGCAGCCGATCCCGGTGTTCGCCGAGATGTCGAGCATCAACCCGGTGATCGTTTTGCCGCAGGCACTGGCCGAGCGATCCGAAACCATCGCCCGCGATTTGACCGCCTCGGTGGTGCAGGGCTGCGGTCAGTTCTGTACCAATCCGGGTCTGGTCATCGGGATTCGCTCGCCAGAGTTCAGCGCGTTCGTGCAGCAGGTCGCTGGTTTGATCGGTGATCAACCGGCGCAAACCATGCTCAACGCTGGCACCCTTGGCAGCTACGGCAAAGGCTTGCAGAAGCTGATGGCGCATCCTGGCATCGAGCATCTGGCGGGCAATGCGCAGCAAGGCAATCAGGCGCAGCCGCAGTTGTTCAAGGCGGACGCCAGCCTGTTGATCGATGGCGATGAAGTGCTCCAGGAAGAAGTGTTTGGCCCGACCACGGTGATTGTCGAAGTGGCCGACAAAGCCCAGCTCAGCGCCGCGCTGCACGGCCTGCATGGGCAACTGACGGCGACGATTATCGGTGAGCTGGCGGACTTCGAGCGCTTCGCCGAACTGACGCCGCTGCTGGAACAGAAGGTCGGGCGCATTCTGCTCAACGGCTATCCGACCGGTGTCGAAGTGTGCGATTCGATGGTCCACGGCGGGCCATACCCGGCAACGTCCGATGCGCGCGGCACCTCCGTCGGCACGCTGGCCATCGACCGTTTCCTGCGCCCGGTGTGCTTCCAGAACTACCCGGACAGCTTGTTGCCCGAGCCCCTGAAAAACGCCAACCCATTGCGCATCCAGCGCCTGGTCGACGGCAAACCTAGCCGCGAAGCCCTCTGAAAAACACCCCTGTAGGAGCTGCCGAAGGCTGCGATCTTTTGATCTTGATCTTAAAAACAAAATCAAAAGATCGCAGCCTTCGGCAGCTCCTACAGGGGGAGTGGGGCGCCATGAGCTATCATTGGCCCTTTCCCCCCTAGAAAGACTGTTTGCCATGACTGCCCAAACCCTTCTCAACGCCCTCGAACACTGCGGTATGGTCGAAATCGACGGCCTGCATGCCTTCGAATTCGCTCTCGACGAAGACGACAACCTGCACATCGAATGCATCGATGGTCGTGCGGCCAAGCATTGGGAATTCACCCCGGCCCAGGTGGCAGCGGCGACGTTTGATGACTCGCTGCAGAGCTGGTTGATCATCGGCTATTTCAATGAAACCAAAGCGATCGGCGAACACCGCCTGGTGTGCCATGGCGATGTCGTCAGCAGCAGCGACGACGAGGATGAGACTGATGAAAATGCGTAAATTCTGGCCGCTGCTGATGGCCGGCAGCGTCGGCGCCATGGGCCTGTCCACGGCCTCCGCAGAAAGCTTCCAGTTGCTGGTCGGTTCTTACACCGCCGGCACCAGCCAGGGCATATATCGAATGAATTTCGACAGCGCCACTGGCCAGATCGAGGCCAAGCCGCTGCAAGTGGTCAAGAGCGAAAACCCGTCGTGGCTGACCCTGTCCAAAGACCAGCATCGCCTGTTCGTGGTCAATGAAAACGGCCCGGGCCAGAAAGACCCGGTCGGCCGCGTCAGCAGCTATTCGATCGATCCGAAAACCCACGCCCTGACCCTGATCAATCAAGTGCAGAGCCTGGGCAACGAGCCGACCCATTCGAGCCTCAGCGCTGACGCCAGCCATTTGTTCGTCAGTAACTATTCGGTGGTGGAAGATCCGGGTGGAACGCTGGCGGTGTTGCCGGTCGGTGCCGACGGCAAGCTCAAACCCGTTGTGCAAATGAGTGCGCACCCGGCGAGTCGGGTCAATCCTGAGCGCCAGGCCTCGAACCACGTGCACTCGACAGTTTCCTCGCCGGACGGTCGCTACGTGTTCTCCAATGACCTGGGCGCGGACAAGGTCTTCATTTACCAATTCGATCCGAAAGCCAACCCGGACTTGCCGCTGACCCCGGCGAAAACCGCCTCGATCGCCTTGCCGGCCGGCAGCGGCCCGCGTCATCTGCTGTTCAGTGCTGACGGTAAACACGCCTGGCTGAGCATGGAAATGAGCGCGCAGGTTGCGGTGTTCGATTACAACGACGGCGTGCTGACGCAAACCCAGCTGGTCGATCTGGCCGCGGGTCAGCCGACTTCGGACAAGGCCGGTGCCGCGCTGCACACTTCGGCGGATGGCAAGTTCCTCTACGTCAGCAACCGTGGCACTGCCAATCAACTGGTGGTGTTCAGCATCGATCCGGCGACCGCCCAACTCAAAGAGCTGCAAAAGCGTTCGGTGGAAGGTGATCACCCGCGCGAATTCAGCCTTGATCCGAGCGGCAAGTTCTTGCTGATTGCCAACCAGAAGAGCAACCAGATTGTCGTCGTTGAACGCGACAGCAAGACCGGTTTGCTCGGCAAAACCGTGCAAAAACTGCCGATGGACGCCCCGAGCGATCTCAAGTTTCTAGTGCGACAATAAGCCACAGGCCCCGTTTTACGGGGCCTGTCTCTTTGTATTAATCGCGCTGATATCCGGTAATGCTACAAAGCATTTCAAGCGATCAACCCTCGAGCGTTAAGTTTGCTTCACAGCCCAACCGGGCAAGCAAGCCAACCGAACACGAGGGTTACCGCCATGAACTTCAATCTCTTCTCCGTTATCGCCGCTTCCGCCATCTCCGCCACCGTGGTGCTGCCAGCCGGTGCCAACGTTGAAATCGCCAGCAAAAAATCCCACACCCAGAGCTACACCCAAAAATACCTGCAACAGAGCGCCAACTTCTACGCCGCCCTGGATCACAAAACCCAACACTGAACGCCTGCACACAACTCCCCTGTAGGAGCTGCCGAAGGCTGCGATCTTTTGACTTTCAAGATCAAAAGATCGCAGCCTTCGGCAGCTCCTACATGTTTGTGCGCGTGTTGATCGTCGCCCTCGTGTGCGTTTCGTAGCGTCATAGGTTTTCTCGAATGCGCAAATAGACCGGCTAAATAATCAACGAAGCTGATGTTCACTATGGCAAACCCTGAGTGGTTACCCCGGCTTTTTTGATCGATTCTGTGGCCATCGAAACATGCCCACGGAGAACACCATGGCCAGCGCAATCCTTCATTCAGCCAAACGCGGCGCCTACCTGGCCATCGGTCTTTACTTGGCCGTGGTGCTGGTTGTCAGCATCGCCTCGCAGATGGAACACACCTTCGACGCGCCGATCGACGTCGCCCACCCCGGCATCCAGTTTGAAGTCCGCTCGCAGAGCGTGATGGTCGACCGGGCGGAACTCGCGGGAGTTGGCGGCGCATGAAAGGCTACAGACTTTGGGTCATCGCCAGTCTGGCGGTCATGACCAACGGCGCCTCGTTATTGGGCGTCGGCCAAGGCTCGGTGGGCGGTTTGGCGCGGGCCATAGAGGCCAATCACAGCATTGCGCACAATATCGAACGGGCGAATACGTTGGGACTGATGGCGGGGAATCCGCCGGTGAAGGCCGCCGCCAATTTCCTCGGCCCCTTCGAAGTGGATTGCATGGCGCTCGGGATGTGCAATGCGCTTGCCTAGACATCGCAATTCATTGTGGTGATGGAATTTATTGTGGCGAGGGGATTTATCCCCGTTGGGCTGCGAAGCAGCCCCAAATCCTGCAACTCAAATTTGCCTGATACACCGCATAGAATGGTTTCACGACTGCTTCGCAGCCGAACGGGGATAAATCCCCTCGCCACAATAAATCCCCTCACCACAGGGTTGATCGTTCCCACGCTCTGCGTGGGAATGCAGCCCCGGACGCTCTGCGTCCAATTGGAACGCGGAGCGTCCCTCGAGGCATTCCCACGCGGAGCGTGGGAACGATCAATCAGGCAGGAAGGAAGGAGAGGGTTACTTCTTCATGATCGAGGTGAAGAGGTCGGACTCGAGGAAATTGTGCAACCAAGCCTGCAGACGCGGATAAGGCGTCTGCGCAAACCACTCACGATCGACATGCGCAAACTGCCGAACAAACGGCAGCAGGGCGATATCCGCCAGGCTCGGATGATCCGCCAGCAAATAATCGCGATCCTGCAGCAACCCCTCCAGCCGCTGCAAATACACCGCACCCTCAGCCCGATAAACCTCCATCGGTTGCTCCGGATAACGCTCGGCATACTTGTAGCGATTCAAATCAACCTTGAACCCCTGATCATTCGCCTCGATCAACTCGGCAATTCGCGAATCGCCATCAAGCAACCAGTTCTGCGGGTCATTCTGCGCCAACGCCCAGCGCATGATCTCCAGGCTCTCATCAATCACCCGACCGTCCGCATCCAGCACCGGCACCGTGCCCTTGGGCGAGATCGCCAGCATCTCCGCCGGTTTGGCCTTGAGGCTGACTTCAACGATGTCCACCGGCACACCCGAATAACGCAACGCCATCCGCGCCCGCATCGCATACGGGCAGCGGCGGAACGAGTACAGCGTGTTCATTTCACCTCCAGTGTGCTCAAACCGTTGCCCTGACGCTGCACCTGAATCTGCACGGGAATCCGTTCGTGCATTTCCTGCACATGGGAAATCACCGCGACCTTGCGCCCTTGCGCCTGCAAGCCGTCCAGCGCATCCATCGCCAGTTGCAGCGACTCCGGATCGAGGCTGCCGAAGCCTTCGTCGATAAACAGCGATTCGATCTTCAGCGTGCTAGACGCCATCGACGCCAGGCCCAATGCCAACGCCAGCGACACCAGGAACGTTTCGCCGCCAGACAACGAATGCACCGAGCGCAGTTCGTCACCCATTTCGGTGTCCATCACCAGCAAGCCGAGCATGCTGCCGCCGCGTTTCAGGCGGTAGCGTTTGACCAGTTGGCGCAATTGCACGTTGGCGTGATGCACCAGCAGGTCGAGGTTGTAGGCCTGGGCGATCTTGCGGAAGGTGTCGCCGGTCGCGGAGCCGATCAGCGCACTGAGCCGCGCCCAACGCTGATACTCGGCGTAGGCATCAGCAATCTGCTGGGCCAGCGCCTGATTGGCGTTCTGTCGGCGCTGGTCTTCGACCTGTTCGGCACGCAGTTCGGCGCATTGCTGTTCGCTGACGGTGAACTGGTTCTGCAGATCCGTCAGGGCCGTGGCGAGTTGCTCGGCGTCGAGATTGCCGTTGCTTTGGGCTTGATGGTCGACCAGTAACCGCTCACGTTCCTGCAACAAGACCGTGGCTTGCTCGATGGCTTTTTCGTTCAGTTGCAAGCGCTGGCGCAGCTCGGTGAACTGCGCGTCGTCGACTCGCAGCAAGTCTTCGAGACCGCCATCATCCAGCTCGGGATGGCGCGCGCGCCAGTCGGCTATCTTGCCGGCCAGATCCTGGTCCTCGCTTTCCAGTGCCTGCAAACGCTGTTGCTGCGCCTTGAGCTCAGCGGCGATCTGCACCAACTGCGTGCGCACGCTTTGCAGTTCCTGCGCCGTGGCGGTTTCGGCGTTGCGCGCCTGTTCCACGGCGTGTTCCAGCTGCTGCTGCCAGTGCTCGGCGCAGTTGTGCTCGCCAAGCAATTGCGCGAGTTTCTGCTGGCAGACTTGCTGCTGTTCGGCCAGCGCGTTGAACTGCTGCTCGGCCGCTTGCGCTTGCTGCACGCGGGTCAGCTGTCGGTCCTGTTCTTTCTCCAGCGTCTGCTGGCGTTGCTGCTGCTCGCTCAATTCTTCCTTTTGCTGCTCGACCTGTGCCAGGCGCTCGGCGATCTGCCGGTCGAGTTGCATGAACGTCGCCGCCGGTTCCTGGCGCAGGGCTTCAAGGGTGTCGGCCGGTAGCAGCGTGCCAAACGCCGTCAGTTCCTCGTCGAGGCGTTGACGGTCGCTGCTCAGCTCGCGCTGCTGATTGCTCAAGTGCTGCGCGGCTTGTTGATGTGCGGTTTCCGCCTGACGCAACTGTTGAGTCAGGCGCGCGGCATCCTGTTGCAGGGTGAGCAGGGCGCTCTGGCGCTGTTCGTCCTGCGTGATGCTCTGGTTCAACTGCTCGTTCTGGCGGAGGAGCCAGGCGTCGCGCTTGTCAGCGTCCTGATTCAGCAACTGCGCGGACAACGGATGGGCTTCGAAGCTCGGCGCAAGCGCCTGTTGCTGGCTCGCCAGTTGTTCTTGCTGTTGCAGCAGTTCTTTCTGCTGCGCGATGACGCCACCGACTTCGGCGCGCAGTTCGATGAGCTTTTCCTTGAGCTGATCGACCACTTGCTGGGCGTTGGCCTGCTCACTTTCATCGTGACGGCCGAGGCTTTGCAGCAGTGCTTCGGGCTGGTGATACGGATGCTCATTGCTGCCACACACCGGGCACGGTTGATCGTCCTGCAACTGCGCACGCAACTCTTCGACACTGGCACTGCGCGCCAGGCGCTGGCGCTCAAGCAGTTCGCGGGTGACGTTGAGGGTTTGCTCGGCGACGGTCAGTTCGGCTTTGCTTTTCACCCCGTCCTGCGTCAGGCGCTCGCGTTCCTGTTGAGCGCTGAGCTGGCGTTGTTGCAGTTCGGCACCGCGCTTGTCCAGATCCTGCTGGCTGGCCCACAGGCGCGACAGGTCTTCAAAGGCGCGCAGCTGTTTGCGGTTGTCCTGCAACAGCGTGCCGAGGATGCCTATCTGTTCGGCGACGGCATCCGGCTCGGCGCCGGCCTCTTTGAACAGCACCTCAAGTTGCTGCTTCTGCGTGGTCAACGCTTCGGCGCTGCGCGTGGCGTTTTCTTCGAGGCTCGCCAGTTCGGCCTGGCCCTTGTTCAGGCGATTGCCGATCAGCATCAGCTGCTGCAGACGATCGCGATAGGCATTCCACGCATCGCTCAACGGCGCCAGATGCGCGCTTTGCGCAAGCTCGGCAGCGATGCGCTGCAAGCGTTCGGCGACCTCGCTCTGTTTTTCCTGCAAGGCTTGAATGGCGCCCTGGCCGTCGCTGCACTGCTGTTGCGCGTTGGTTTTGGCGTCAGCGCAAGCGGCGACATCTTTGGCCAGGCGGGCGAGGGTGCTTTGCTCTTCGAAAGCCTGACGCAACAATGGCGCATTTTCCGACTGACGCTGCTGCGCTTCGCTCAGGGCCACTTTTGCCGCACTGAGATCTTGCTCAAGTTGCGTCTGGCGTTCAGTCAGTTCGGCGTGCTGCCGGGTGTGCTCGGCAATCTGTGCCGCCAACGGTGTCAGCAGCGCATCGAGCTCGGTTTTGCGCGCGAACTGGTGACGTTGCGGGCCGAGCTGCTCCAGGCGGTTGAGCTTCACGCGTTCGCCGGCCAGACCTTCCCATTGCTGTCGGGCGCTGTGCAATTGTTCGGTGGCAGCTTGCTGTGCATCCTGCAACAGCCGCAAATCCTTGAGCCAGCTGTGCTGTTGCTCAAGCTGTTTGAGTTGCGCCTGCTGCAACTTCAGTTGCTGTTGCGCGGCGTTGAAACGCTCATCCAGTTCCGCCCGCGCTTCGGGCGCGAGCGGAGTGACGCCGGTGGCCTGATCCTGCAACAGCTTGTGCGCTTCGCGGGCCTCTTTGGTCTTGTCGAAGGCGCGGCGGCCGAGACGGGTGTACAGCGCGGTGTCGGTGAGCTTTTCCAGCAGTTCGCTACGGTCGTTATCGTCCGCTTTGAGGAAGGCGCTGAACTCGCTCTGCGCCAGCAGCACGGCGCGGGTGAACTGTTCGAAGTTCAGGCCGAGTGCCGCTTCCAGTTGGGTTTTGTACTCGCCTTTCTGGCTGGCGAGCAGCTGATCCTGATCGATGTCGCGCAGGCTCTGACGGCTGGCCTGCAACTTGCCGCCGGCCTTTTCGCGGGCGCGATTGGCTTCCCAGCGCGCGCGATAGCGCCGGCCATCGACACCGACAAAATCCACTTCGGCATAGCCTTCACCGGTGCCGCGACGCAACAGGGTGCGCGGGTCGCCAGTGGCGATTTCGCCGTCGGCATCGGGGACTTTGGCGTCACGGCCGGTGTTGTTCAGGCGCGGCACGGCGCCGAACAGCGCCAGGCACAACGCATCGAGCAGGGTGCTTTTACCCGCGCCGGTCGGGCCAGTGATCGCGAACAAACCGGCGCTGGCCAGCGGTTCAGCGGTGAAATCGATTTCGAATGGCCCGGCCAATGAGGCGAGGTTCTTCAAGCGAATGGCGAGAATCTTCATGGCTGCTCGCCCTCCAGTTGCACGTCTTGCAGCAGTTCGGCGAAGTCCTTCAGCGTCTGCTCATCGACTTCGTTGCCGTAGTTGTCGAGCCAGGCGCGGCTGAACAACTCCTGCGGGGTCAGTTGGTCGAGTTCGATCAGCGTAGTGCCGTCCGCCTCGCCGTCAGCGCCCCGGTTGCCGGCGTATTCAGCGGCGATACGCACCAGGCGCACGGCTTTGCCTTGCAGGGCGTTTTCCACTTGGTGGCGCAGATCCGGTTGCGGCTCGTCGAGGGTTACGCGCACTTCGAGCCACGGCTGGCGTTGGGTTTCGGCGAGCAGGTCGATGTTCGGCAAATCTGCCAGTTGCAGCAGGATCTCGGCCAGCGGTGCCGGGCCGATGCGTTGGAGCTGGACCGATCTCGGAATGTGTTTCGACTCGACGCTGATCAGGGTTTCACCCTCAAGCAGGACGTCGAGAATCTGATGTTCATATTTGATCTCGGAGAACGACAACGGAATCGGCGAACCGCTGTAGCGAATGCGCTCCTCACCGTTGACCTTCTGCGGCTTGTGCAAATGGCCGAGGGCGACGTAACTGATGCTCGGCCCGAACAGGCTGGCGGGCAGGGCTTCGGCGTTACCGATGATCAGGCTGCGCTCGGAATCTTCCGATACCGAGCCGCCGGCCATGTGCGCGTGGCTGATGGCAATCAAAGCCTGACCGGGTTGGCGCTTGGCGTTGGCCGCTTCGATCAGCCATTCGTGCACCTGACCGATGCCGCGCAAATAGTTGTCGCCCAGATGCGCGCCCGTCACTTCCGCCGGGCGCAGGAACGGCAGCGCCAGGCACCACGCGGCGATCTCGCCTTGGGCATTGGGCAGTGGCAGCAGCAGACGTTCGGCATCGAGTTGGCCGTCATCCAGCCACAACACCCGACCCAGCGCGTGCGTACGCAAACGGCGCATCAACGGCGCCGGCAGTTCAATCCGCGAGCCGGAATCGTGGTTGCCGGCGATCATCACGATGGTCAGCAACGGCTGCTGCTCGTGGGCGCTGACGATGAAGTCGTAGAGACGTTCCTGGGCTTTGACCGGCGGGTTGACCGTGTCGAAGATGTCACCGGCAATCAGCAGCACATCCGGCTGCGCCAGTTTCAGTTGATCCAGCAGCCATTCGAGAAAACAGGCGTGCTCGAAATCGCGCTCCTGGCCGTGCAGGTTTTGCCCAAGGTGCCAGTCGGAGGTGTGAAACAGACGCAAGGCGGACTCCGCAACAATTAAGGAGGTGATGGCCGCGCGGGAATGAAGAGGCGGCGAAAGAGGGGAGAGTTTACAGATTATTGCGGTGCGAGGGCTTGTCCGGAAGGTGGAGGCGATGATTTCGGTGAGTCCCTTAATTGACGACCCAACGCCGGTTACCTACCATTTAGCCATTATATTGATATCATTTTGAGGTCGAACAATCCGTCGGGCTTCATCCTCCGCGCCACGATAGCCCACACAGCGATATAGAGTTTGGAGCAAGTGCAATGAAACGGGTCAATTCGATACCTTCTGTTACTGACACCCACGCGTATTGTTCCTGGAAAAAACAATGGTCGAGCCAAGAAGATCTGGATGTTCATTCGTACATCTTTGATCAATGCAGGCCCGACCATGTTTTGATGTTTTCCAATATGCTCTTCCCTGACTTTGTGGTAGCCGAGGGTGGTGTATTTTTAGGGCGAAATTTTTCAGATGAAGTGTTTGACAGGTGCTTTGCCCTTGCCTCCGGTAATCTTTCAAAGACTGAGCAGTTATTGAATGTTGTGAGGATCTATGACGTTTTTGGTTTGGGTGCCCGTGATGTTTCGGATGATGTTTTTCTTCAATTGTGCAATGTGATTGGTTTTTCGTGGCGCATGGTGCTGAAAGAGAAGTTTCCAGAGAAGGTCTTCTGCGTAGAGGTGTCGAACTCAGAGCAAAACTATGGCCCGGCTATTACTTTTCACCAGGTTGGGCCACTGAGTTTGGGAGCCGGAACATGAGACGTCGGGACTCGGAGCAAGAGGCGGATTTTTATGGGACTTTGAGAAAACTCTCGTCTTTGGATGAGTGGCATCTATCCGTGCGCTATACACCTGTGCAGCACCCGGTGCTTGGCGGAGTGGCATGATGCTTGAGGGAAGCGTGTGAAACTTAACAATGAAATGGAGCAAATGCTCACTCGTGCGGGACGTGCTTCTCTGGACGGCGAGTTGGCGGATATCGCAAGGTCCGGTTTCGTGGAACGGGATGGCTGTGTTTTTCTGGCGAGTCTGGAGAGCTTCCAGAAGCATGTAAGCCTGAAGAATTTCCCAGATAGAACGGGATATGAATGTTTCGTAAATTCGATCCATGCCGATGATTATGTAAACGCTGATTTTTTGGCATGCGCGTGCTCCTACCTGTCTTTAGTGTTTGAGGCGTGGAACAAGTCATGTATGCCGGGAGTTCTGCGGGGAGTCATTTCGGGTGACGAATTCGATGCGACGGTGAAGTTTCATCTACTGCGCCCAGGGGAAACCTGGCTGAGCGATGACCTTGAAGGGTATGAGGAAGCAGTGCTTACCGTTGAATCGAGTGACAAGGGATTTGTTGAGGCATACGGAGTATGAAAATCTAACGACGGCATGGGAGCTCGAAGAGTTGGAAGCCCAGCCAGAATTGGCAGCCATCTTTCTGGGTTACGCGGAGACGATGGCCAAATTCGCCAGTGGCTGGATCCGGTGGAGGAATATTTATTTGCCTACGAATTTTTGGCCCGTGACGAGTCGAGGTCAGCCCTTGAAAGCCCCTTTGACGAGTTTTTGAAACGTCCGTATTCCGTAGTCCCGACTGACGCATACGATGATTTGGGACTTCATGTCTACTTCGATGATGCCTTGATGGTCGTCGGTGTAGAATTTTTGAAATGGGCCCAATTCACTTGGCGCGGTCAGCGATTGGCAGGTGAAGAGGTACTTTTCGTTCAGCCGTTCCTGACAGGATAAAGTGGTCTGTCGCCGGTTTACTTCAGTACACCGTGAAAAAATTTTTATCACGTGGGTGTGACTCTAAAATTGCCATAAGGCAAAACTTGAACAGAAAAAGGAAGCTTCAGTAGCCATGCCAAAATTTGCTTGTGTATGCGGTCACGTCATTAACCTGTCGCGAGGGACGTCCGAGTTTGAAATGTCTCTGGTGGCTGAACAGAAGATAGATGAAATTGGCTGTGCGCTAGCAAATCGCTGGCTGTCTGAAGAAGAATTCTACGAAACGATAGACCAAGGGGCTGTTACGGTTTATCGATGCCAGCCGTGCGGGCGGATGCATGTGGATCAAGGGGGTGGAATGTTTACTTCTTATATAAAGGAAGTAAACGAGTCGTCTGAGGCTTGATATGACGACACAGAGCGCGTTGGATAACGCTGTGCGACGTTCTTTTGATTGGGGAGTAGAAATGAATGTTGGCGGTCGTGTTGACTTGCAAGGTTGGCTTGTAATTATAAATCATAGTTTGTTCCTCGTTCCGGAGAACTACTCCGAAAACTATGAGGAGGGTGATCGCTATGAGATTTCAAGGCCAGAGATAATATTTGCTATTGCGGAGTTAATACTTCCACTTGGTGGAGGGAAGAGCTTTATATTTCACAGGTCGAATTTGTCGGGAGTCGTGGTAGGCGACTCTCCGACCAAAATAGATCCCGTGTCGCTGTCTGTTGAGGAGAGAGGGCGTGGATATATTTGCATAGACGTTGCAGCTGCTTCTATAGATAGATACAGAGAGCGATATGAGGCTTTTTGTGAAAAGGGGTATTCGGTTAATTCAAATGACTGGTTGGATTATTTATAAGAATGTAATCGTCTGTCCTCTGGAAATGACAGGTAAACTTTAAATCTGCGCATCAATCTGCGTGCCGCCGATTGCCTTCAGTCTTTTTTAATCTTTAGCAAAATCGAAAGATCGCAGCCTTCGGCAGCTCCTACACGGGGAATACACTCCCCTGTAGGAGCTGCCGAAGGCTGCGATCTTTTGATCTTTTACTTCGGATAAAGCGGTGGCAAACCACTGTCGCCCACTGGGTCGTGTACGCGCTCAGCGGTCGGAATCGTGCGGATCGCTCGCCACAAATCTTCACCTTGCCAATGTTGGCCGGTTTCGCTGTACAGCGCGCCGTTGAGCCCGTCGAGGGCATCTGACAACGGCACAAACCGCGCCGCCATGTCCGCCAGGGTTTCCGGCTGCTGACGCGCCCATGCATCCAGCGCCTGCCGTGTCGCTTGCGGGTCGTTGGCCTGGCTTGCGCGTTTGATGTCGTCCATCAAGGTGCGCGGGCTCGGGCCGGTTTGGGCGGCGCGATGCACCGCCGGTTGCCAGCGCGCGCGCCACCACAGGCCGAAGCCGAGCAGGGTGGTGCAGGCGAGAATCAGTGTGCTCAACTTCCACCACCACAACACATCGTTATCGACGACACTCGGTTGCAGCGTACCGGCCGGGGTGTCGACCTGCAGGCTCGGGTTGTTCGCCACTTGCAGCGTGCGCGCCGGCAGGCTGCTGTGTTCCAGGTGATCTTCGAAGGTGTTCCACCACACCACGTCCACCGTCGGCAGGTCGATTGCACCGCTGCGGCTCGGCACCAGCGCTTCGCGTTCTTCGCGGCTGCCGACCAGCCCGCGGTCGGTGCTTTGATTGCTCAGCACCGGTTGATCGGGGTAGCGGCGCAAACCGTTGACGTCGGTGGCGGGCAGCGCCGGCAGTTGCGAGCTGGCCAGGCCTTCGACTTTCAGGGTCAGGCTGCGGGTCAACGAGTCGCCGATCTGCGTGTGTTCCGGTTCAGGGTTCCAGCTCTCGCTCAAACTCAGGCTGCGCGCCGGCAGCCAAGGGGCATCGACCGGATAAGTGAGCGGCTTGGGTTTGACCGTCAACGGGATCGCCGAGGAACTGACGCGCATCAGTTTGCCCGGCTTCGGCCCCTGCGCATTGTTGTCTTGTGCGGGCTGCGTATCGACCAGCGTGGCGCTGAACGTTTGCGGGGTAATCGTCAGCAAACCACTGTGCTGCGGGTAGATCGCATAGCGCATTTCGATCACGCCATGGCGCACGCCGTTGAGGTCTTTTTCGTAGGTGCGCGTATCGCCCAGTTGCTCGATGCGCGCATCGGCGATCTGCAACGGGGTCAGGCTGCTGTCGTCGTACAGCGACACCGAATGGTAGATGCGCAACGTCAGGATCGCCTGGGCCTGCACGTAGACGCTGGACTGGTCGAGGCTGGCTTCGATGAACACCGGATCGAGGCTGTTCTTGTCTTCGCGGGTATCGCTTTCAACCACTTGCACGGTGATCGGCTGGCTCTGCACGTCGCCCATCTGCAACGGCGGAATGACCACGCTGCCGTTCTCTTTCGGCAACAGCGTGATGATCCAGCGCGTGGTCGCGCGGTTGTCGCCATTGAGGGTGTTGAGCTGGTTGACCTGGCGCGTGCCACGCACTTCGAACAGCGGCTCCAGCGGTGTCAGGTCAGGTTTGCCGAACTGGGTGACGTCGCTGGTTTCGAGGGTGAGCTCGACCGTCTCGCCGGAGTTCAGGCGACTGCGATCCACACTGGCGGTCAGCTCGGCGCCATCAGCGATGGCCGAGCAAATCAGCAGGGGCAGCAAGAGAGCGGTGAAGCGGGTCATCGAGTGTTTTCCTGATCCTGATGTTGTTGCTGTTCGTACCAGAATTTGCGTCGCAGCAGTTCGCCCGGATCGTCCGGGATCTTGCCCAGCCATTGTTCCAGTGCCTGACGCTGCTCGCCGTCGAGGTTGTTCTCGCTTGGGCGCAGGGTCGGCACGGTGTCCGTCTGTTCTTCCTCATCGCTGCCCGGTATTTCATTGGGGCCGGGCTGCGGCGGTGTGGTCGGTGGCGGTTCGCTGGCAGGCTCGGCGGGTTGCGCCTCGCTCGGGCTTTCGCTTTTCACTGCTGGCGGCGGTGCGGTCGCGGGCGGCTCGTCGCCGGGCAAGTTCTGCTCGGTCGGTTTGCGTTCCGGTTCGGCGGGCGGCGGCGTGCGTTTCTGCTTCAGCAGGTTCTCTACCAGCGCCTTGTTGGTCTGCGCCGGGCGCAAATCCGGTTGCAGCTCCAGGGCCTGTTCATAGGCATCGATCGCCGCTTCCAGCTCACCACTTTTTGCCAGCGCGTTGCCACGATTGTAGTGGGCGCGGGCATCGCTGCCTTCGGCGAAGCGCTGAGCGGCGCCACTGTAGTCGCCGGCCTCGTACAACGCCACCCCTTGCCACTGGTGATCAGCAAAATGTTGCGCCGCTTCGGCGGGGCGTTTCTGCTTGAGCAAGTGCAGGCCCTGTTGATCCGGGCGCAGCCACAAATCTTCGAAGTCGAAAGCGTAGCTCTGCTGCGGCAAGCAGAACAGCAGCGGCAGGCAGAACAACCAGCCACGCCGCCCGGCGCACGCAGCCAGCAACAACAGCGGCAACAGCAGCCAGTAACCCTGATCGGCCCAGGTATCCAGGCGCACGGTCTGGCCATCGTCGCGCAGACTGCGCGGGCCGTTGAGCAGGCCGAGCGCGCCAAGATCCGCCTCGTCGAGGCGGGCAGGGTGGTATTCACCACCGACGCTGTTGAGGAATGCGCTCAGGCCCGGGCTGTCGAGTTGCGGCACACGAATCGCGCCTTGTTCATCCTTGAGGAAGCTGCCGTCCTCCTGGGCAATCGGCGCACCTTCAGCGGTGCCGACACCGAGCATCAGCAGTTGCGCCGATTCACCGCTGAGCGCACGACGAATGCCTTGGCGTTCCTCTTCGTTCAAGGAAGAGCCGATCAGCAGAATCCGTCCCTGACCGAGCGCGCCCTGTTTCAACAACGCCAGCGCTTTGCGCACCGCCAGATCGGCGCGATGACCGCTTTCCGGCATCAGCGACGGTTTCAGCGCATCGAGCAGATTGCGACTGGTGGCCAGATCATCCGACAGTGGCACCAACGTGTGTGCGCTGCCGGCGTAAACGACAATCGCGGTCTGCGCATCGCTGCGTGCTTGTAACAGGTCGAACAGCTTGCGCCGTGCCTGTTCCAGCCGCGTCGGCGGCGAGTCGGTGGCGAGCATTTCCGGGGTCAGCTCCAGCACCACCACCAACGGGTCGGCGGGTTTCTGGCTGGTCTGTTCGACGCGCTCCCAACTCGGCCCGAGCAGCGCCAGAATCGTCAGCAGCCACGCCACGCCAAGGGCGATCCACGGCAGTTTGCTGTCGCGCCCGCTGCCACCGCTGAGCAGGGTGGCGTGGAACGCTGGCGGCAGGATCATCTGCCAGCGCCCGGCACGTTTCTGCCGGTGCCAGAGCTGCCAGATCAGCCAGCCGAGCAGCGGCAATAACAGCAACCACCAAGGGCGGAACCAGTGCGGCCAGAGCGCGATCATCGGCGCCTCCGCAGACGCAGGCGCTTGAGGCGCTCGCGCCAGTCAGGCAGCGGACTTTGCAGATACAGCTCCTTGGTGAACAGGCGTTGCAGCGGGTTATCCGGCCACAATTCGCGGGCGACCAGCAATAGGCTCAACCACAACGCGAGCGCCAGCGGCCAGTGATACAAGGCTTGCGCCGGACGCGCCTGGGTCGGTTGTTGAGTCACCGGTTCGAGCTGGTCGAGGGTGTCCTTGATCGCTTGCAGCTCTTTGCCGTCGTGCGCGCGGAAGTATTGCCCGCCGGTGACTTCGGCGATGGCCTTGAGCGCCGGTTCGTCGAGGTCCAGGCTCGGATTGACGCCGAGCAGACCGGTCGAACCGCTGTCCTCGGGATTGGCGCCGATGCCGATCGGATAGATTTTCACGCCTTCGCTGGCTGCCAGTTTCGCGGCCGTCAGCGGATCGATCTCGCCGCCATTGTTGGCGCCGTCGGTGACCAGAATCAGTACGCGGCTTTGCGCCGGGCGCATGCGCAGGCGTTTCAGCGCCAGACCGATGGCGTCGCCGATGGCGGTGTTCTTGCCGGCGATGCCGATTCGCGCCTCGTCGAGCCAGACGCGCACGGTGTGGCGATCAAACGTCAGCGGCGCTTGCAGGTACGCCTGACTGCCGAAGAGGATCAAGCCAACGCGGTCGCCGTCGCGGCTTTCCAGGAAGTCGCCGAGCAAATGCTGAACCAGCGAAAGACGGCTGACGTCTTCGTCCTGCCACTGCATGTCGGGGAAATCCATGGAGCCGGACACGTCCACCGCCACCAGCAGATCACGGCCGCTGGCGGCAATCGGCAACGGTTCGCCGAGCCATTGCGGGCGGGCGGCGGCGGTCAACAGCAACAGCCACAGGAGCATGAAAGGCGCCTGTTGGCGCCACGCTGGCAGGTTGGCACGGGCGCGACGGCGGGCGAGGCCTTCGAGGTCGGACAGAAAGCTGACTTTCAGCGCCGGTTCGCCGCTGTCGGCCACCGGCAATACGAGGCGCATCAACCACGGCAGCGGCAACAGCGCAAAGATCCACGGCCAGGCGAACTCAAACATGTTTGCGAATCCACGTGTCGACGGCTTGGGTCAGGCCGGCGATGGCCTTGTCGTCGAGTTTGCATTCCGGTTTGTACGCGCCTTCGACCAGCACCATCCAGCGCGTCAGGCCCGCCGCCGGGCAGCGGTTATCAAGGAACGCCAGCCATTTACGCCCGTTGAGGGTGTGGCTCTGGCTGTACGGATAATGGTTGCGGCACAGGCGTTTGAGCAGGCCGTTGAGTTGTTGCAGCCAGGCGCCAGCCGGGGCGCCGTCGTAGGGCTTGGGCATCTGCGCCAGTTCGGCGAGGGCGGCAATGCGCACCGGGTCGAGCGGCTGTTCGGCACGTACGATCGGGCGTTTCTTCATGGGAATGAAACGGCGCAGCTTCCAAGCGGCGAAACCGAGCAGCGGCAGCAACAGAAGCAGCAGCCACCAGCCCGGCGCCGGTGGCCAGAAGGCAATCGGTGGCGGCGAGATCAGCGGTTGCAGTTGTTCGAGGCCGTTCATCGACCTTTCCCCGGACGCTGCGGATTGAGGAACTCGCGCATCTGCTCGACCATTTCACTTTGCGTGCTCAGCGGCATCAGCAACACCCGCAACTTTTGCGCGAGCAGTTCCCAGCGGGCGATGCGTGCTTCGGCTTGGGCGCGATAAGTCTGGCGCAGGTCGAAATTCAGCGTGTCGAGTTCCAGTTGTGCGCCGCGCTCGGCAAACCTCAGCAGGCCGGCGGCGGGGAGGGCGTGATCCAGCGGATCAGAGATGGGCAGCATCAGCAGATCGCAATGGCGCGCCAGCAGGCTCAGCTGTTGTTCGGCGCTGTCGGACAACGCGCGTTCATCGCAGATCACGATGGCCAGGCTGCCGGGCCGCAGCACTTCGCGGGCGCGGCGCAGGGCTACGCCGAAGGCATCGCGATCTGGCTCACGCTCGGTGTGCAGCGACTGATTGACCTTCACCAGACGGTTGAGCAGTTGCAGCAGGCTTTGCTTGCTGCGTCGTGGCTTGATTTCGTAATGCTCGTTGTCACCGAATACCAGTCCGCCGACCCGATCGTTGTGGCCAAGCGCGGCCCAGCCGATCAGCGCCGCCGCTTGCGCCGCCAGTACCGATTTGAACATCAGCCCGGAACCGAAAAACAGCCGCGTGCTTTGCTCGACCATGATGAAAATCGGCCGTTCGCGTTCTTCATGGAACAGCTTGGTGTGCGGCTCTTGCGTGCGCGCCGTCACGCGCCAGTCGATGGTGCGCACGTCGTCGCCGGCCTGATACACCCGCACCTGATCAAAGTCGACGCCGCGACCACGGAATTTCGAGTGATGCAGGCCGATCAGCGGGCTGCGCTGGCTCGGCGTGGAAAACAGCTGCACTTCGCGCACCCGGTGGCGCATCTCGATCAGCTCGGCGAGGCTGACGCGGATGCCCGGTTCGGACGGCAGGGGGGCGTTCATAGGGGTCAAGCGACGGCTACGACGTCGAGAATCCGCTGCACCACCCGATCCTGATCGATGCCGGCGGCTTCGGCTTCAAACGACAAAATGATGCGGTGACGCAACACGTCGAACAGCACCGCTTGAATGTCTTCCGGGCTGACGAAGTCGCGACCGGCCAGCCAGGCGTGGGCGCGGGCGCAGCGGTCGAGGGCGATGGAACCGCGCGGGCTGGCGCCATAGGCGATCCACTCGGCCATTTCCGGGTCGAACTTGGCCGGCGTACGGGTGGCCATGACCAGTTGCACGAGGTATTCCTCCACGGCGTCGGCCATGTACAAACCAAGGATTTCCTTGCGTGCAGCGAAGATCGCCTGCTGGCTGACCCGGCGCTCGGGTTTGGTCTCACCGTTCAGCGCTTCGCCACGGGCCTGCTGGAGGATGCGCCGTTCGACGGCGGCATCCGGGAAACCGATTTTCACGTGCATCAGGAAACGGTCGAGCTGCGCTTCTGGCAACGGATACGTGCCTTCCTGCTCGATCGGGTTCTGTGTGGCCATGACCAGGAAGAGAGGCGACAGCTCGTAGGTGCTGCGGCCGACACTGACCTGACGCTCGGCCATGGCTTCGAGCAGCGCCGATTGCACCTTGGCCGGCGCGCGGTTGATTTCGTCCGCCAGCACCAGGTTGTGGAAGATCGGCCCTTGCTGGAACACGAAACTGCCGGTTTCCGGGCGATAGATCTCGGTGCCGGTGATATCGGCCGGCAGCAGGTCCGGGGTGAACTGGATGCGATGGAACTGGGCCTCGATGCCCTCGGCGAGTTCTTTGATCGCTTTGGTCTTGGCCAGACCCGGAGCGCCCTCGACCAGCATATGGCCGTCGGCGAGCAGGGCGATGAGCAAACGCTCGATGAGTTTTTCCTGGCCGAGAATCTGCGTTGAAAGAAAGGTTCGCAGCGCCAATAGCGCTTCACGATGTTCCATCGGTGACTGTTCCTGGAAAGGGATGGCCACGGGCGTTCGGATAACGCCGGGGCTGGGGGCGTTACTTTAATCCATCGCGGGGGGTGGCGACTAACGGCATTTTGTAGAAAAGGGCAAAAGATCGCAGCCTTCGGCAGCTCCTACAGGTGATTGCATTCCAATGTAGGAGCTGCCGCAGGCTGCGATCTTTTGGCTGTCTGTGAAGGCCTCATCGCTGGCAAGCCAGCTCCCACAGGGACCGATGTGTTGCATAGATCGCGTTCACACCGCTGATACCTGTGGGAGCTGGCTTGCCAGCGATGGGGCCAGTTCGAGCGCAATCAAACTTCGTTAATGAAGGTACCCGTCCCATCAAGGATGTTCTTCAGGGTCTCGACAACCTCATCCATGTCCACCATGTCCGGATTGAAGCTGATCTCCAGCACATCATCCCCATTCAACGCATCAGCATCCGCCGCCGCGATCTCGATCTTCAGCAGCGTCGAAGTCAACGTGACTTTCACCCCGTCGAGCGTCGAAGGCTCGCCATCCAGGGTGATCTCCAGCTCATCCTCATCCGGGTAGCGGCTCATCAGGAACATGTCGCCCTTGTCGCTGTGGCAGCACAGCATGGCCATGTTGTCTTCTTCGTCGTCGCACGGGTTGACGATCAGTAGGGCGGTGGTCATTTGCATGGTCAATTCCTGCCTCAAGGGGCGTATCGGTCGCTAATGGGCGCGATTCTGCCAGTCCTCGGGAATTTCTGCATGTGAGAGTGTCAGAGGATGTGTCGTGAACGCGACGTGGGTCAATGGTCATTTCTGGCACGCATGTACCGTAAAAACGGGGATTCAGACCAGCGTTTTGCGCCACGAGTGCTAGTGTTTACCGGTGCGAAAGCCTTGGTTTACGTGCCGATGACCGAATATGTCGCAGCACCGCAAGCAGACACATTGTCGCACCCATTAAGCTGCGCAACGGATGAGCACCCGTAAAGGCATTGCCGGCACCGTCGGCAGTCGCTTTTGCAGATGCCCATTCAATGGAAGGTGAATGTGACCTGAGTGTCTCGTCCAGCTTCACCCACCTGTCCCCCTGTTTCCTCTGCCCGAGAATCAGGAACAGGGCGACACAAGCCCCGAAAGGGGTGTTGCACGCGACGCTTTCCATCAATAACAAGCTTAAGCGGAGTACCACAGATGGCGTTCTTCACCGCAGCCAGCAAAGCCGACTTCCAGCACCAACTGCAAGCGGCACTGGCGCAGCACATCAGTGAACAGGCACTGCCACAAGTGGCGCTGTTCGCTGAACAATTCTTCGGCATCATTTCTCTGGACGAGCTGACTCAACGTCGCCTCTCCGACCTCGCTGGCTGTACTCTTTCTGCGTGGCGCCTGCTTGAGCGCTTCGATCACGCGCAACCGCAAGTGCGCGTCTACAACCCCGATTACGAGCGTCATGGCTGGCAGTCGACCCACACCGCGGTCGAAGTCCTGCACCATGACCTGCCATTCCTCGTCGACTCGGTTCGTACCGAACTGAACCGTCGCGGCTACAGCATCCATACCCTGCAAACCACCGTGCTCAGCGTGCGTCGTGGCAGCAAGGGCGAGTTGCTGGAAATCCTGCCGAAGGGCAGTACCGGCGAAGGCGTTCTGCACGAATCGCTGATGTACCTGGAAATCGACCGCTGCGCCAACGCGGCCGAACTGAATGTGCTGAGCAAAGAGCTGGAACAGGTTCTCGGTGAAGTCCGCGTTGCGGTCGCCGATTTCGAGCCGATGAAAGCCAAGGTGCAGGACATCCTCACCCAGCTCGACAACAGCGCGTTCGCCGTCGATGCCGACGAAAAGAACGAAATCAAAAGCTTCCTGGAATGGCTGGTGGGCAACCACTTCACCTTCCTCGGCTACGAAGAATTCGTGGTCACCGATCAGGCCGATGGCGGCCACATCGAGTACGACCAGAATTCCTTCCTCGGCCTGACCAAACTGCTGCGCACCGGCCTGACCTACGATGACCTGCGCATCGAAGACTACGCGGTGAACTACCTGCGCGAACCGACCCTGCTGTCGTTCGCCAAGGCTGCGCACCCGAGCCGTGTACACCGTCCGGCTTACCCGGACTACGTGTCGATCCGTGAAATCGACGCTGACGGCAAAGTCATCAAGGAACACCGTTTCATGGGCCTGTACACCTCCTCGGTGTATGGCGAGAGCGTGCGGGTTATCCCGTTCATCCGCCGCAAGGTCGAAGAAATCGAAACGCGCTCCGGCTTCCAGTCCAAGGCTCACCTGGGCAAGGAACTGGCGCAGGTGCTTGAAGTATTGCCGCGTGATGACCTGTTCCAGACCCCGGTCGACGAACTCTTCACCACGGTGATGTCGATCGTGCAGATCCAGGAACGCAACAAGATCCGCGTGTTCCTGCGCAAAGACCCGTACGGTCGTTTCTGCTACTGCCTGGCCTACGTGCCGCGCGACATCTACTCCACCGAAGTTCGCCAGAAGATCCAGCAAGTGCTGATGGAACGTCTGAAGGCTTCCGATTGCGAATTCTGGACGTTCTTCTCCGAATCGGTGCTGGCGCGCGTGCAGTTGATCCTGCGTGTCGACCCGAAAAACCGTCTCGACATCGACCCGGTGCTGCTGGAAAAAGAAGTCGTGCAAGCCTGCCGCAGCTGGCAGGACGACTACGCCGCACTGACCGTCGAAAGCTTCGGCGAAGCCCACGGCACCAACGTGCTGGCCGACTTCCCGAAAGGCTTCCCGGCCGGTTACCGCGAGCGTTTCGCAGCGCATTCGGCCGTGGTCGACATGCAGCACCTGCTGAGCCTCAACGAAAAAAATCCGCTGGTGATGAGCTTCTATCAGCCGCTCGGTCAGGTCTCCGGCCAACGCGAGCTGCATTGCAAGCTGTACCACGCCGACACGCCGCTGGCGTTGTCCGACGTCTTGCCGATTCTGGAAAACCTCGGCCTGCGCGTGCTGGGTGAATTCCCGTACCGCCTGCGTCACACCAACGGCCGCGAGTTCTGGATTCACGACTTCGCGTTCACCGCCGCTGAAGGTCTGGACCTCGACATCCAGCAGCTCAACGACACCCTGCAGGACGCCTTCGTCCACATCGTCCGTGGCGAAGCCGAGAACGATGCGTTCAACCGTCTGGTGCTGACCGCCGGCCTGCCTTGGCGCGACGTCGCACTGCTGCGCGCTTACGCCCGTTACCTGAAGCAGATTCGTCTGGGCTTCGATCTGGGTTACATCGCCAGCACCCTGAACAACCACACCGACATCGCTCGTGAGCTGACCCGGTTGTTCAAGACCCGCTTCTATCTGGCGCGCAAGCTCAGCGACGACGATCTGGAAGACAAGCAACAGCGTCTGGAACAAGCGATTCTGACCGCACTGGACGACGTTCAGGTGCTCAACGAAGACCGCATCCTGCGTCGTTACCTCGATCTGATCAAAGCCACGCTGCGGACCAACTTCTATCAGACTGATGCCAACGGCCAGAACAAGTCGTACTTCAGCTTCAAGTTCAACCCACACGCGATCCCTGAACTGCCGAAGCCAGTGCCGAAGTTCGAAATCTTCGTCTACTCGCCACGCGTTGAAGGCGTGCACCTGCGCTTCGGTAACGTCGCTCGTGGTGGTCTGCGCTGGTCCGACCGTGAAGAAGACTTCCGTACCGAAGTCCTCGGCTTGGTTAAAGCTCAACAAGTGAAGAACTCGGTCATCGTGCCAGTGGGCGCGAAGGGCGGCTTCCTGCCGCGTCGCCTGCCACTGGGCGGCAGCCGTGACGAGATCGCGGCCGAGGGCATCGCCTGCTACCGCATCTTCATTTCTGGTCTGTTGGACATCACCGACAACCTGAAAGACGGCGCGCTGGTGCCGCCATTGAACGTGGTTCGCCACGACGATGACGACCCGTACCTGGTAGTGGCAGCGGACAAGGGCACTGCGACCTTCTCCGACATCGCCAACGGCATTGCCATCGACTACGGCTTCTGGCTGGGTGACGCGTTTGCGTCCGGTGGTTCGGCCGGTTACGACCACAAGAAAATGGGCATTACCGCCAAAGGCGCGTGGGTCGGCGTACAACGTCACTTCCGCGAGCGCGGCATCAATGTTCAGGAAGACAGCATCACTGTTGTCGGCGTCGGCGACATGGCCGGTGACGTGTTCGGTAACGGCCTGTTGATGTCCGACAAGCTGCAACTGGTCGCGGCCTTCAACCACCTGCACATCTTCATCGATCCAAACCCGAACCCGGCGACCAGCTTCGTCGAGCGTCAGCGCATGTTCGACCTGCCGCGTTCGGCCTGGACCGACTACGACACCAGCATCATGTCCGAAGGTGGCGGTATCTTCTCGCGCAGCGCGAAGAGCATCGCAATCTCCCCGCAGATGCAGGAACGCTTCGACATCAAGGCTGACAAGCTGACCCCGACCGAACTGCTGAACGCCTTGCTCAAGGCGCCGGTGGATCTGCTGTGGAACGGCGGTATCGGTACTTACGTCAAGGCCAGCACTGAAAGCCACGCCGATGTCGGCGACAAGGCCAACGATGCACTACGCGTGAACGGTAACGAGCTGCGCTGCAAAGTGGTGGGCGAGGGCGGTAACCTCGGCATGACCCAACTGGGTCGTGTGGAGTTCGGTCTGAATGGCGGTGGTTCCAACACCGACTTCATCGACAACGCCGGTGGTGTGGACTGTTCCGACCACGAAGTAAACATCAAGATCCTGCTGAACGAAGTGGTTCAGGCCGGTGACATGACCGACAAGCAACGCAACCAGTTGCTGGCGAGCATGACCGACGAAGTCGGCAATCTGGTGCTGGGCAACAACTACAAGCAGACTCAGGCGCTGTCGCTGGCGGCGCGTCGTGCTTATGCGCGCATCGCTGAGTACAAGCGTCTGATGGGCGATCTGGAAGGCCGTGGCAAGCTGGACCGTGCCATCGAGTTCCTGCCGACCGAAGAGCAGATCAACGAGCGTATTGCCGAAGGCCACGGTCTGACCCGTCCTGAGCTGTCGGTGCTGATCTCGTACAGCAAAATCGATCTCAAAGAGCAGCTGTTGGGCTCGCTGGTGCCGGACGACGATTACCTGACCCGCGACATGGAAACGGCGTTCCCGCCGACGCTGGTCAGCAAGTTCTCCGAAGCCATGCGTCGTCACCGTCTGAAGCGCGAGATCGTCAGCACCCAGATCGCCAACGACCTGGTCAACCACATGGGCATCACCTTCGTTCAGCGACTCAAAGAGTCGACCGGCATGAGCCCGGCGAACGTGGCCGGCGCTTATGTGATCGTGCGCGACATCTTCCACCTCCCGCACTGGTTCCGTCAGATCGAAGCGCTGGATTATCAGGTTTCCGCTGACGTTCAGCTGGAGCTGATGGACGAGCTGATGCGTCTGGGCCGCCGCGCCACGCGCTGGTTCCTGCGTGCCCGTCGCAACGAGCAGAACGCTGCCCGTGACGTCGCGCATTTCGGTCCGCACCTGAAAGAGCTGGGCCTGAAACTCGACGAACTGCTGAGCGGCGAAATCCGTGAAAACTGGCAGTCTCGCTATCAGGCGTACGTCGAAGCCGGTGTGCCGGAATTGCTGGCGCGTATGGTGGCGGGCACCTCGCACCTGTACACCTTGCTGCCGATCATCGAAGCGTCCGACGTGACTGGCCAGAACCCTGCCGAAGTGGCGAAAGCCTACTTCGCCGTGGGCAGCGCGCTGGACATCACCTGGTACCTGCAACAGATCAGCGCACTGCCGGTTGAAAACAACTGGCAAGCCCTGGCCCGTGAAGCGTTCCGTGACGACGTCGACTGGCAACAACGTGCGATCACCATCTCCGTCCTGCAACAGGGCGACGGCACTCAGGACGTGGAAACACGCCTGGCGCTGTGGATGGAACAGCACGAAAGCATGATCTCGCGCTGGCGCGCCATGCTGGTGGAAATCCGCGCTGCGAGCGGCACGGACTACGCCATGTATGCAGTGGCCAACCGTGAACTGCTGGATCTGGCGTTGAGTGGGCAAGCGGTAGTGCCTGCGGTTGCTGCGAATGCCGAGCTTGAACTGGCGTAAGTAGTGGCTGAATGAAAAAGCCCCGGTGTCGAGAGATGCCGGGGCTTTTTTATACCTGAAAGCTGTCCAGTTCAGGTGCTAAGGAGCGATGCGTTGGTTCAAGCAATAAAGCGCAGCAGCTTCGGACGCTTAAGATTCTCAGTAAATGCCGTGGTGCCGATGACCACAACTCGCCCGAGCGTATCAACGGAGATGGCTTCCCCTTGAGACGCTTTCGCTCGTGTCCAGCCGATTCGCGGGGCAAATGAGGTGTCAGGACTTCCATTCGGCAAGTACCGTGCAATCGCGATGGCGTTGAGGTCGTCGAAGTTGGTCATTGAATCGCTAACGGTTAACACACGGTTTTCGGTATCTACTGCGCCGCTGTTCCAAACGAAATGTGGTATTGCATCATCGGGTGTCAGTACGGGGGCACCGCTGTTGAAGTTGAGGTCAGTCTCTCCGTTCTCATCCACGCAAATGAGCAACCCTTTTTTCGACTCCGAGTCAAAGCTGCCAATGCCAATCACCCTTTTTTTATCGATGGCCACTAATTTGAAGAGACGGCTGAACGCTTTCAAAGAGGTGAGAAAGTAAAAGCCGTTTTTTGCATAGTTTGTGTCCAGCTCGCCTGTCATATGGTAGCGAGCCATCATCCCGAAATGCTTTCCGTTGACCCGGGCAATGCCACCCACCAGAATAAAATCCGGGTCGGTCTGCAACAGGCAGTTGGTAGTCAGCTGATATTCCGCGTGCGTGACGTTGATGTAGCCCATGCCATGGTTGAAACCCTCATCCGTGCTGTCATCGCTTTTTAGTCGAATGATGTACCCGTTTGAAACAAACAGAATTCCTCCGTCATTAGTAACGACTGGATGGCTGTTAACGCTGACTGACGCCTGTGCAGACTCATCAGACTGCTGCAGTGTTCGGGCTCCGAGGGGAAGGGCAACAATGACTTTGCCTTCATTGCCAAACTCCCTTACGTATCTGCCGTTCGAGTCAAACAGGGCGAAAGCGGGGAGGTACCCCATTTTGCCTGTGTAGCCGCCGCTGAGCAGAATTCTTCCGGTGCCAGGCATGACTGAAACACTGGTCGCAGACGAAGCATAACCTTCGGCAAATTCATCTTTGAGCTGGCTTTCATCCGCGAAAGTCAGATCAGGTTCGCCGTTTGGCCGAATCCTGCCAATGACGAACTTGCGATCGGAGTTGGCGACGTAGACGATATTGTTGTTGGCGTCCGTGTCGACACCCGCACCGACGCCTATTTCGTGGTCTGGCATATTGATGATGAGCTCACCTTTGCCGGCGAAATCAAAGTCGAGATGGGCCGGTATCTTCGGTTCAAGCTGTACGGTAGTCATGACTGAGTCTCGTGTTTGCAATATTCCGATGACTTGAACATTCATTGCAGCCGTTCAAATCGGAGAGGCTCATTAGGAAACTGGCGACCGATGACCGTCTACTGTCAACTCTGACAGTGGACGGCCTGGGTTTCGTATGACTGGGAGAGAATTTGTCGTCAGAACTGGCGCCATCGCGAGCAGGCTCACTCCTACAGGGGGAACGCATTCCAACTGTAGGAGTGAGCCTGCTCGCGATGGCGCCCTTTATCTCAATACAACTTCTGACCTTGCTGACTATCAAGCATCGACACTTTGTCCGCAGGCCGTGCGACTAAATTGTTGAGCGACTGGTCAAACTTCTGCAACGCTCGAACTTGCACATCCTGCTGCTGATTAATATCCGCCACGATCTCTTCCGAACGCTTGAAGTCCGCCCACACCGGCGTCAATTCCCGTGCATCCGAACCTTTCGCCGTACCGATATAGTTCAACCGCGCATCATAAAAATCGGCACTGACATCGGCCTTGATATCGGAGCTGCGCGAAGTAATCAGTTGGCTGTGGGTGTCGACGATCGCCACCACATCTGGCCGGGCCGCACGCAGGCTTTGTATGTCCGGATACACCGTCACTGAGCCGAATTGACGCTGTAAGGAGGCGTTGACCCATTCCACCGCCATGTCTGGTTTTGAGCTGGCGACGTAGGCATCGTGGATCGGTTGCACCAGCAGGCTCTGGCCGAAACCGGTGCCGGCGTTGGCCTGGTAGTCGCGCAGGTATTCGCGGTTGGTCTGGGTGCTCGGGCTGTAGACCACGCCCAGGGAAACACCGGGGCCGCTTTTGACCAACGTGGCGCTGCTGCGGCCGGTTGGATGAGGCAGCAACGTATCCAGGGATGAGACTGCTTTCGGGGCGGTAGGGACCGAACAGGCGGACAAGGTTAAAACCGATATCGCCAACACACTGGCAAACGCAAGTTTCATGGTGTTTCTCCCGTGAAACAACATCAGTCGGAAAGTTTTAAGTTGTCGTCAATGACGGCAGTTAATTCAGACTAACCCCGTCAAGCTTTAAGTAACCTGACAATTTGCTGTCTGGTTTGCTGTTGAATAGTTTTATTCGCTGTAACCCGATTCGGTTAATTGCGTCGGGAAATAAAAAGGCGCAAATCGATGATTTGCGCCTTTTTATTTATGGCTGATTAAACATCCATCAGTTTTTCAGCGGAATCAGCACTTGCTCATCCGGCGACAGCACCATGAACACCAGCAACTTCGCCGGCTTGGTTTTGCTGGCGTTTTTCGAGACCAGATGTTCGGAGCCGGCGGGCTCGTACCAGAATTGACCCTTCTTGTAGGTGATCGCCTGTTCGCCCTTCACCTGGGAAATCACCTCGCCGTCGAGTACGTAAGCCATCGCGGTGCCGTCGTGTTTGTGGGCGATGGAGGACTGGCCGGGTTTGTAGTCGACCTCGATCATCATGGCTTTTTTGCCAGGGGCGTTTTTCAGCATCTGGTCCTGGAGGACGGTGACTTTTTCCGAGGGGTCGTGGGCGAAAGCGGCCGAGGCGCAGAGGCTCAAGGCGAGGGCGGCGGCGAAGAAGGGCAGGGTTTTCATGGCGGGTTACCTGTGAGGGTTGGGGGTGCAATCACAGTAGTCCGCAGGGTGGCGCATTCAAACGGCCAATATTCGGGAAGATTGGGTGACCAATTGGAGGTTATTCAGCGTGTTTGAGTATGCCATCGCTGGCAAGCCAGCTCCCACAGGGTTCAGCGTCGTTCGATAATTTAATCAACGACACAAAACCCTGTAGGAGCTGCCGCAGGCTGCGATCTTTTGATCTTGCTCTCAGACGATAGGGAAACTATTGAAATCGACGCTATTGGCCAATCGACTATCGATCAGGTCAATAAACCCTTGCGCCTCGGGCCGGTTGAAATGCGCCTGCATCGCCGCTTCCGACTGCCAGCGCGCACTGACCGTCCAGCGGTGGCTGTCCTCGGGGCAGCGGTCGACCAGGTAGGAATCGCAGCCCGGCGTTTCGCGCAGGGTTTCAACGATCTTCTGCAGTTGCTTGCCCAGTTCATCCGAGCGGCCGGCGGCGGCCTGCACCTGGACCGTATTGATCACTTCGTTGGACATTGCTCACACTCCTGAATCAGGCCGGACGAATCCTGCTCATTGAGGGATAACGCCTGTGCAGGATAGGCCTGCACCCCCTGAACACCAATAACCAATCGGCGGTTAAATCTTTAGGCCAATCATTCAGGCAACTTGTTGCAGGATGTCGCGCAAGCGATCCAGGGCGATATCGATGTCCAGGGTTTCGATGGCGCCGAAGCCGAAGTACAGGCCATTTTTTGGCGGCTGCTGATAATAGAAGCCGTTGATCGAGTACAAACCGACTTCGACTTTTCTCGCCAGCTCGATCACCAGCGCCAGGTCGATCGGCACCTTGCAGAACACCGCCATATGGAACCCGGCGCTGGCCGGCACCGCGTCCAGCCATGGCGACAGATCAGTCGCCATACGCGCGAGAATCCGCTCGCGGCGCTGCGCGTAGATCGCATGACAGCGGCGGATATGTTTGAGCAGACAACCCTCGGCGATGAACTTGGCCAGCGCCCATTGCGGCAGGGTCGAGGCGTGCAGGTCGGTGAGTTGCTTGGCACGGATCACCGCTTCGAGGATCGCCGGCGGCAGAATCGCATAACCCAGGCGCAATTCCGGCAGCAGGGTTTTCGAGAACGTCCCGACGTAGGCGACGATGCCGCGCTGATCGAGATTGAACAGCGAATCGGTCGGCCGGCCTTCGTAGCGGAACTCGCTGTCATAGTCGTCCTCGATGATGATCGCGCCCAACTCATGAGCGCGAGCCAGCAAGGCTTCACGGCGCGCCTGACTCATCGGCATGCCTAGCGGAAACTGGTGCGACGGCGTCACATAGATGAGGCGCGTGCCATCGGGAATGTGCTCAACCTGAATGCCCTCGGCATCCACCGGAATCCCCACCACCTCAGCGCCATGGGTGCCGAACAGCAGGCGCGCCGGCGGATAACCGGGGTCTTCCATCGCCACCAGACTGCCGGGGCGAATCAACACGCGGGTGATCAGGTCCAGCGCCTGTTGCGCCCCGTTGCACACGACGATGTCTTCGTCCTGACAGTTGATCCCACGGGAAAACGCGATGTGCCGGGCAATCGCATTGCGCAGCGCCGGCAGGCCTTCGGCGACACTGTAGAAACCCTTGGACTGGCCCATCTGGCGCATCGCATGGGCGACGCAGCGGCGCCAGTCATCCTGCGGAAACTGGCCCTTACTGGTCGCACCACCGATGAAGTCGTAGCGCAGCGAGCCTTCCAGTGTCGGATGGCGCAGGAACACCGGCAGATTGCGCCAGCTCTCGATCACCTCGGCACTGGCCAGTTCGGTGTGGCTTTGCTTGCGCTGGACCTGCGCCGGGCGCGCGTTGACGTAGGTGCCTTTGCCGATCACCCCGGTGAGGAAGTTTTCGTAGGTCAGTTGCGCGTAGGTGTCGGAAATGGTCTTGCGCGAGATGCCCAGTTGCTCGGCGAGCAGACGGCTGGGCGGTAATTGCGTGCCAGCGGCCAGGCGCCCGGACTCGATGGCACCGCGCAGCTGCTGATACAGCTGACCGGCAAGATCCTTGCGGCCGTTGATCACGACATGAAGTTCCATACCGACGAGGCTCCCGAGCTATTAGGCGTGCCGGCCAGATTACCGCTGAAGCGTGATCCACAACAGTTGCGCACCCCAAAAACCCAAAATTGGCGCAGTCCTCTGTAGGAGCTGCCGAAGGCTGCGATCTTTTGATCTCGCTTTTCAAAAGACCACACCAAAAGATCGCAGCCTTCGGCAGCTCCTACAGGGGGATTGGTGTTTGGCGGGGATTCAGTGGTGTAGCGGTTTTCCGTGCAATTGGGGCTGTAATGCATCGCTGTCGGCGTTTACGGTGAAGTCATTATTCCGTCCACCGAGAACCGCTATGTCCCCGCGCCTGGATTACTACAACGCTTCGCCCAAGGCGATGAAAGCGATGATTGCCATGGAGGCGCTGACCGCCAACCTCAGTATCGAGCAGCCGCTGCTGCAACTGATCCGCATCCGTGCTTCACAACTCAACGGCTGCGCATTCTGCACCGACATGCACTCGGTGGACGCGCGGCGGGCCGGGGAGAGTGATCGGCGCCTGTATGCCATTGCAGTGTGGCGCGACAGCAACTTCTTCAACCCGCGTGAGCGTGCAGCGCTGGCCTGGGCGGAGGCGGTGACGTTGTTGGCGGAAAGCCGCGTGCCTGATGACGTTTATGAACAGGCGCGCGAGCAATTCAGCGAAGGCGAAATGGTCGACCTGACCATGGCCGTCACCACCATCAACAGCTGGAACCGCCTCGCGGTGAGCTTTCGCCAAACGCCTAGCGATTGAAGATCAAAAGATCGCAGCCTTCGGCAGCTCCTACAGGGAACGATCAAAATCCCATGTAGGAGCTGCCGAAGGCTGCGATCTTTTGATTGTGACGTTGCCCTAATTCGCCGGCCGTTGCGGTTTCACCGAGGTGCCAAAGGTATTGCCCATCCGCGTACTGGTCGCCGCCGGTGTCGCCAGCCCAACCTGATTCGGTGGACGCTTATTCACCGGCACATTCAGCGCCTCTTGATTCTTCTCTGCCGCCGCAGCGCCTTCCGGGTTGTTGCCCATCTGCTGGCTCAAACAGTCGTAATTCGGCGCCTTGTAGCCGCCGACTGTCACTTCCACGCAGCCCAACGGCTGCTCGGCATAAGCGCTCGACAGCGCCATCAACAACAGCCCGCCAAGGCTCAATCGCCACAGTGTGTTCATGCTCGCCTCCTGGCCGGCCCGACGGGGCCGCGCTTTGGCTTGAGTCTAGTGCAAGCCGTGCGCAATTCCCGTGATGGTTTTTTTGCACCGCCCGTCACACCAGATTCATAAACAGCCCTCAGGATGACGATTTCCAAGGATTCGTCAGCCGTGCAGCGAGGCAATTCCACGGACGGTTTTCAGCGTTCAACAAGGCTTGTGCGCCGGATGTGTCTGGGGTGGCTGCTTGGCTGTGCGGCGGGCCAGGCCATGGCCGACGCTGTGCCGGCGGACCTGCGGATGACGCTGCACATTCCGGCACAGGATCTGGCCCGCGCGCTGGATCAGTACAGCCACGCTACTGGCGTTGCGGTGCTGGTCGACAGCCAGTTGAGTCGCGGTCGTCGCTCGCTGGCGGTGGACGGTGAATTCACCGCCGCCGATGCCCTGCGTCGATTGCTCGGCGGCAGCGGTTTGATGGCGCGTTATGCCCGCGACGATGCGTTTACGTTGCAAGTGGCGCAGGTCGAAGACGTGCCGACGCCGCCGCAAAAACAGACGCCGGAAAGCGTCGCGGTCAACCGCAGTTACGCGACAGCGGTGCAAGCAGCGATCGAGCGCAACCTGTGCCGCTCGCCGCTGACCCGTCCGGGCAGTTACCGCGCGGTGTTGCAGGTCTGGGTCGGCCGCGACGGCTTGGTGCAGCACAACCGGTTGGTCACTTCGACCGGTGATGTACGGCGCGACAACGCGCTGGTGGAAAGTTTTCGCAACCTCAAAATCGACCGGCCGACGCCCAGCGCCTTGCGTCAGCCGGTCACGTTGCTGTTGTTACCGGAGTCGTCAGGGAAACGCATGGAATGCACCAAATGGGAAGGAGTTTCCGGGGGATGAAAGACACCGGACAAGGTTCGATGGTCCAACTGTTCCTGACGTCCTACGAGGACTTTCGGGTGCGCCTGCGCCGGCGTCTCGGCTCGGAGGATCTGGCCAACGACGTGCTGCACGAAACCTACCTGCGCGTCGACCGTATGGAGACGCCGCCGAACGTCCTGCGGCCCAACGCCTACCTCTATCGCATGGCCCTGAACATCGCCGCCGACCGCCGTCAGGCCGATGCGCGCCTGCTCACCGGCGAGGAAGTCGAGGAGCTGCTGCAAATCGGCGACGAGGCACTGGACCCGGCGCGAGTGGTCGGTGGGCAAAAGGAAATCCAGTCACTGCTCAGTGCGTTGTATGAGCTGCCAGCACGGCGCCGGAAGATCTTCATCGCCGCGCGCCTGGAAGAGGCGCCGCACCTGGAAATTTCCCAGCGTTTCGGCATTTCCACGCGCATGGTCGAGAAGGAAATCAAAGCCGCATTGGGCTTCTGCGCCGCAAAACTGGAAAGAAAAGTGTTTCAGCGGTTCGGTCGCGGGGCCGGAAAACCGTCTTCTGAATAGTGCCCGATCAATTCGTTGAGAATCTGCGCGTTTGAACATCTTTCGACTGACACCTGCCGAGCCATCGGCGGCCGACAATCTGCACAGCGAAGCCCGCGACTGGCTGGTCCTGCTGACCTCCGGCCGCGCCACCGTGGCCGACGCCCGCGCCTTGCGCGAATGGTGCGCGCAGAGCGCCGAACATGCGCAGGCTTTCGAGCAGGCCAAGGTGTTGTGGCACAACCTGCAACCCGCCGCAGAAGGCGTGCAGGCACCGCGCGGGTTTGGCCGTCGCGCCTTTCTCGGCGGCGCGATTGCCGCGTCCGCGGCGTTTTTGCTGGTACGCGGGACCATTCCCGGCGGCTTCGAAGGGCTCGGCGCCGACTACATCACTGAAGTTGGCCAACAGCGCCGCTTCGAACCGGCGCAAGGCGTGAGCCTGGAGCTGAACACCCAGACGCGGATCAATCAGCGCTCCATCGATAACGGCGTGCAAGGCTTTGAACTGGTCAGCGGCGAAGTCGAAGTGCAGACCGCGCGGTTGCCGCTGGCGATGCAGGCTGGAGGAGGGTGGTTGCGCGCCAGTCAAGCACGTTTCAACCTGCGCAACACCGATCAACAAGTCTGCGTGACCTGCCTTGATGGCGCGGTTGAAGTGGATGTTGAAGGTCGCAGCTTGCGCCTCGAACCGGGCCAGCAAGTGACCTACGACGCCCGGCAAGTCGGCAGCGTACAAAGCGTCGACACAGCCGCCGTGATGAACTGGCGCCAACAAGTCCTGGTCTTCAACGGCGCGACCCTCAGCCAGATGATCGACGAAATCAACCGCTACCGCCCCGGCATGTTGCTGCTGCTCAACCGCGAACTCGGCCAACGCCGCGTCCAGGCCCGCTTCAGCCTCGACCAACTCGCCGGCGTCGCACTGCTCATCCGCGATGCCTACGGCATCAAATGCACCGAACTACCCGGCGGCGTAGTCGTCCTCAGCTAACCCACACCCACCAACACAGCGCCACCCCCTGTGGGAGCTGGCTCGCCAGCGATGGCGGCCTCACAGCCAACCACCCCCCAACTGACTACCCCCAATCCAAATGTAGGAGCTGCCGAAGGCTGCGATCTTCTGATCTTCAAAATCAAAGTCAAAAGATCGCAGCCTTCGGCAGCTCCTACAGGAATATCCGAGCAGAAGGGATACATGTCACTCCAACGGCCCAATCACCTGCCGATACTTCTCCACCCCCTGCGCCGTCCCCCGACTCAACCGAATCTCCAACCCCAACGGATCCTCCCGCCGATTCCCGCTCAACTGCCGCCACCCCTTATCCACCTCCCAAACCCGCACCTGCACATCACTGACATCACTCAAAACAGCCACCCCATTCCCAGGCGCCGGCAGCGGATACCGACTCCGCGCCTCAGCCACCGCCCGATACAACGTGTCGCCCTTGACCCACCATCGCACCCGCTGCAACGCCCCCGGCTGATCCGCCGCCGTACGAATAATGTCCAACCGAAACCCCTTACTGTCGCTACTGCGTACAGTCAGAGCGGGCGGCGCCGTCACTGGCTCATCATCCACGCCAACCTTCTTCGGCTCCGTCAACTCAATCCCCGCCCGCATCTCCACATCCCGCTGCAACTGATTCAGCGCCCGCAACAAACCGTCACTCTGCTCACTGCTCGCCTGCAAATGACTGTCCGCCCGCGTCACACTGTCCAGCCCCCGCCAGGCAATCAAACTCACCACCGCCATCAACAGAATCGCGACCATCACCTCAATCAACGTAAACCCTTGCTGGCGCTTCATTGCAGGCTGATCCTTCCGCTGCCATCACGCAGCACACTCAAGCGATTCAACCCATCCGACAACGTCAATTGCAGCGGCGGATTAATCCACTCAGCGTTCAGCACGACCTTCTGTTTCGGCTCCACCCGCACCTCCATCTTCGGACTCTGCCAGGCACGCGGCCGCAACTGCGGATCCTGCGCGAAATGATCAAACCCCTTGCCACTGTCACTGCGCCGACTAAAGCGAAACCCCTTGGCATCACTCACCCACACAATCGGCCGGCCATCGGCCCGAGCCTCCGCCTGCGCCACCTGCAGCAACTGCGCCACCCGCTCAGCATCCTTGCGCAGCAACTGCAACGGATCCGGCTTGATACTCAGGCTGATCGCCGCACTGGCGATGCCGATGATCACCAGCACCACCATCAACTCGATCAGCGTAAAACCCTGTTGCCTGTTCATCGCGCGCGCGCTCCTTTGCGTCCTGCGCCATCGTGCACGGCCAACATGTAAGGCGTGTGAAATAAAACGGAGAGAATTGCCGCGTAGGCTGACAGCAGGGATAAAAAGGAGATTCAACCCATGACCTTCACCGCACGCATTTCCCCACCCCAAATAGTCCAGGCCCTCGCGCTGCTCGCCGCGCTGGTCGGCGTGGCGACATGGTCGTCGCTGCTGCTGACCTCCGCCGAATCACACACCCCGGCAGCGGCCCCGCAGTTGCTGGCGGCGCGCAGTGATAGCCCGGCGTTGCAGTGGTTTTCCAATCAAACGGCGCCGATGGATATCAAGGTGAGCGGGGTGATGGCGGGGAGTCGGGGGGCGGTGGCGATACTGAGTTTGAACGATGGGCCGCCGAGGAGTTTTTTGCAGGGGGAGAAGGTGGGGCCTGGGGTGAAGTTGGTGGCGGTGGAGGGGGATGGGGTGGTGATTGAGCAGGGTGGGGAGACGGTGCGGTTGGGGGTGGAGAGGTTGGGGGAGGGGGTGGTGTTGCCGAGGTTGGTGAGGCCGTGATTTGCAGGGGAGGGGTCAGTATTTTTGCCGTTTCTTTAAGTGCCAGTTCAGTTCGAGTGACTCTGTAAAGGCTCTGCATTTCACAGCCCCGCTTTAACCAAATTGCCGCTCTGACGCTTAGTAGGATGGCCAAGATGGCCATTTAATGCTACGTATACTTCTACCAATTCGGACATTCAGCGCCCAGATTGCTCTGGACGCTTGCACCCAAACGCGTAACAGGAGTTGCTAGGCATGAGGGATACCTTTCCAGTTGAACACGGTCTATCCGCTTCTGTGGCCGATGGGTTGGTCTACCGATCCGAGGGGGCGATTTCCCTCACTGATGTTCAGTACCTCGCGTTGGAGTCTGGCGTGGCGCATGGACGAAGCATGCTGGTGGTTTCCCCCACCTCCACCGGAAAGACTCAAATTGGGCTCTGGGCTATTGCTGAAGGACTACTGACGGGGAATAAAACAGTCTATCTGGTGACCCACCGCGCACTGGCCAAGCAGAAGTTTGAAGACTTCAAAACGTTGTTGTTGGATAAATATTTAGAGAACGATGGTGCTTCCATGGTTATTGCCACGGGGGACTACGTCGAAGATGCCATGGGGCAGTATTCTGCGGCTCCTCTAAGTGCTCCTTTGGTAATTGCTACATATGAAAAATATTTAGCGCTACTGTCGGCATCTGGGGTGCCGAAAAGCATGCAAAATACGATTGTCGTGTGCGATGAAATTCAGCTGATGGGAGACGAAAACCGCGGGCAAAATGTTGAAGTCCTTTTAACTCTTATGCGGAACGCGGGTTGGAAACAGTTTGTAGGATTGTCAGCAGTTTTAAAAAGCAAGGACGCCCAGGACTTAGCTAACTGGCTGCGGGTTCAGCTTATTTTCGAGCAAAAGCGCGAGAAACATTTACGGTATGAATGCTGGATTGGCGATCAGATTTATTCGGTAAGCAGTGCGAAACCTGATGTGATGGAATCGGACAAGCGACTGCCTGCTGGCGTTAAAGCCGAAACGATTTCAGCTTTAACATATCTGCTTAAGCAAGAAAGTCCCCCGCTTCCAATCATCGTCTTTTGCATGAAAAAGCAAGATACTTATGATCTTGCTGAGGCTTTTGTAGCTTCGTACCACAAGGGTAAGCAAGGACAGCTGTCGTTAGAGTTTGATACCTTGCCTGAAACTTCAGCTAACACGATGCTAGCGAAGATACTGGATCTCCGAGTTGCGAGTCATAATGCGGATTTGACTGACGAAGAACGAGGAGTAGTGGAACGTTATTTGTCAGAAAATAAGCTGGATGTTGTATTTGCTACAAGTACTTTAGCAGCAGGAGTGAATTTTCCTCTAGGGGCAGCAGTATTTGCTAATTGGGAACGTTGGGACGGCCAGCAAAGGCAGTATGTCGCAATAGATAGCGCAGAGTTCCACAACATGTCCGGGCGGGTCGGGCGTATGGGGTTTGAACATGCAGAAGGGCGTGTAATATATTTTGGTACCGGGCCGCAACGCGCACTAGCTACAAGTTATCTATCAATAGAGCAGCTTCCTGAAATCAAAGCGCGAATTGTGCCTGGTAGGTTCGGTCAGCTTTCACTGCAACTGATATCTTCAGGGTTGTGCAACAACAGAGCCGAGCTTGAAGAGCTCGTTTGCACAACGTTCAGTGCGTTAAGGGAAGAAGATAACAACTTAACTGCATTTAAGACGTGGCCGAGTAAAGTCGGTCTTGCTCTGGCTGGGTTGATTGATGCTGGCTTCGTCGTTGAAACATCTGGTGGGGACCTAAGCCCTACGCCAGTGGGGCGAGCGGTCGGGTTCAGTGGTTTGCTACCTGAAACCGGGGTGTTTTTAATCAACTTTCTGTCTAGGAAATCACTTTATTTGGCAGAGCTCATTGGGCATCTTGAATCGGCGGATCTCAAGTCCAGGCTAGAGATGCTTATCTTTTCCGCATGCTTATCCAGCCCTGAGTTTCGTCCGAGAAATGGAGTCAAACCTACTCGGTTCCTGCATTATCAGTTGAAAGATCCTATTTATGATGCGCAGCACCTCGCAGATGACCTAATGGAATCAATTTGGCAAGTTGATCCAGTACCTACTAACGCGGCATGGTTGTGCCAGAAATGGACTAGCGGTGTTGAGATTAGGGCGATTGAGCGTGAAGTTAAATCTCTGAGTGCTGGCGCTATCAAAGAAATGAACAGAAACCTATCCTGGGTCCTGCAGGGCTTAGCTGGGATAGCTATGTCCGCCGCCGATAAGCGCGTGCCGCCAGTTCTTCGTCCGCCACAATTAAGAGTGGATGATACTTTGCTGCGCGCTATATCTAAGTTAACGCGCTACATTCGAAGATTGGCATATAGAGTCCAAGAGGGGTTGCCTGATGACATTCTCTGGATGACAGGTGTATCTCCGGCGGGTAGCGCTCTAAAGCTATATAGGCATGAAATGCTACTCTTGAAGCAGCATGGAGTTATAACGCCGCAACTGCTTATGCTTGGCAGTCCTGAGGCAAACTCAGCAAGAATTTTAGCTTTTGTAAAATCTAAGCCTAATGCTCAAGCTAAAGCAAATTGGGTACGAGACGCTTGTCGAGATTGGAAAGTTGATCAGCGAAAACGAATGTCTGTGAGACATCTGAAACGAGCTAGCAGATGCGATAGCAAGGCTCTAATCGAGAACTATTATGAAGCGAAAGGTGATGCGTTTGAAGTGGCGTTTGAACAGGTTCTTGTACAGCTAAATGTAGCGTTCGAGAAATTAGATGATAAGACTAAAACTGGTGCGCCCGACTATTTAATCAAATTCTTCGATTCGCCTCCTGTTGTGGTCGAGCTAAAATCGAAAGAGGGAGATAAACTTGTCGATTACAACAAGGCGGTAGAGGTTTTAGCGGCCTCCGAAATACATGGTTTTAGAGACTGCTTTTGCGTAACTCTTTGCCATCCAGGAGTAGATCCGAGTGTGCCACAGCAAATTGCATTCTGTGGCCGGTTAAGCGTAGTTGAAAGTGGGGATTTAGGTGAGGCTCTATTACGATTGTGTGAGGGAAGCCTAACGCAACAACAAGTGTGGCAGTGGCTCTGCACCCCTGGGCAAGCCGTCGCAGAAGATCTACCATTTCGTTTGTATAATTGATTAGTTTCTACAATAAAATGGTGAGGCCTATAGCCCTGCTATTTCTAGTAGGGCTGAAGGCCTTATATCTAGTGCGTAGGCGATTTTGATAACTTTCAAAATTCTTACTGATCGCCCATGGTCTCATGGATATTTTCGATTGACTGGTTATGGTCGGAAGCTGCTGTGCGTGACTTCTTCCGATTAATAGTGGGCGCTTGCCTATTCGCCCATAAAAATAATTGACATATAGTTAGGCTCAATGCTGTTTTCTGAGCACCACAAGTCAAAACGCTCAATCTCCGATCCGACGAACCCTGTCTCATCGTCATTGGTGATCACGTACGTTTGTGAATGTATTGGTCTGACGTATCCGTCAACACGCATGAACTGTCGAGTACTTACTAAGGCCTCAGCCATTTGTTCAATAGTTACACCATGATTTTGGATTAGATATTCACTCATGCCGTCATCCAAAGGAAGATATCCTCCATGCATTGCCATTATATTTATTGCAGATATTTCAGCCTGATCTACCTTCGAAGGCGACCAAAGATTATTATCGTCTCGTACCATATGTTTTTCTTGGAATTCTTCAGTTCTATAAGCCCAGCCTGCGGCATCACCGATTTCCTTTGCCTCCGCAATTAATAGGGGCTGAACACTATCCATATGAAGTCCATCATCCCAAGGCATTTTGGCGTTAAAGTACTCGCCAATTTTTGACCAGATCAATTCTAAAATCAACTTTGCAGAGTTGTGCCTGGTAGAAAATACCGAAACCCATTCATTTTTATTCTGAATAACTAAAAAAGGATTGCCGCCACCTTTCACGAGGCAGAAGTTATTGGATGTAACAAGTGTAGGGATGCTTGGTATCCCCCAGCCACCTCCGCTTTTCCAAGCTTCTTCAAGAATATCTGAAAATGCAGTTCTAAGACCTTTTTCGGTTTTATATCCCTCGTAACCATGGATTATAGAAATAGGCGCCAATGACTCTTGAACAAGTGCATAAAATAATATGCCATCAGCTTTCGATAAGTGGTGCATGTCAAGATATTCCTCAGGTCCTACTCTGCCAGTTAATTGAGAGAAACGTCGGCGCGCATTAGTGATATCTGGTTTGTATCCTTCATTAATCAATCGATCTTCGAAATTATCAGCAAATTTTCTTCTGATTTTGGCCAAGTGCTGCATTGCATCAGCGTAATCAGCCTTACGCAAACTTTTCTTGACTTCGAAAATGCAAAGCACGCTATTTATGTCATATTTGTGCTGCTGCGTAAGCCCAAATCTTTCCCCCTGGCCATGAACCAACATACAATCAATTTGCTCAGCTAGCATCTCACCCCCAATTGAGATAAAACCTGAAACAACACGCAAATCTAAGTGCTTGGGAATGGCGAAATCTTGATATAGACCTTGCTTCGTTATCTCTTCATAGGCAGTGCCGAGAGTCGGCATGTGAGGCATATCAAATCCATCGAGCTTTCTTTTCTCGATTTCAATGAATTCTTCAAGAAGCTCCGATGCTTTGCGAATCATATAACCTCCATTGGCAATTTTTTCTATAGGTTGTGAAATAACTTTATTATCGCCGTCTACAATTGTCGCTTGTAACCGATTCAAGTCCGTTAAGATCGGTAGTAAGCGTCCACTCATGGTATCAAAGAAAGAATCCACTTCCGCTTGGTAGTAACATGCCATCGCTGCTCTCGCCGATTACCTGCGCGAACTGTAGTTTATTATTTTTTATAACGAACGCATCACTTCTCGCACAAGCTTTTCAAACAGGTTCCGGTGGTGGGGCTGGTTGATTTGGATGCGGCCGATTGAATGGTCGCTTTGGTTCGGGCCATTGCCTGGAACGTTGCCAGTCTGTTGCCGGTTTTGGGGGGCTTGCGAGTAGAAGCGGCCCTCACCCCAGCCCTCTCCCGGAGGGAGAGGGGGCCGACCGAGTTGTCTTGCGGGGTATATCGACCTGAAAGATTTTGGCGATTGTGGCTTTCAGGAAAAGGACCTGGATTTATTCTTGAAAAATACATCCGTACCTTTGAATGTTCCTGACGGGGCACCGTATCAAGATGTGCCTAGTCGCTCAAATCAACGGCATTACCGTTAGCCCGGACATAATAATTATCGAATTCACCGCTTTCGACGAACACGAAGCCATGGCGAGTGTAGAAGCGATTTGAAGCGCTTTCCTTGAGTGCACCCACCTTGATGGGACGCCCGATCTCATCAGCCTCTCTGAAAATCCGAGTAAGCACTTCAGAGCCGATGCAGTGGTCTAATTTCCCCGGACACCCCGATAGGTGGAAAATACATCTATCGAGGAGTTATTCATGACCAAAAAACGCAGGGCATTCGACGACAGCTTCAAGCTGCAAGTCGTGAAGATGATCAAGGATCAGGGGCTAACCGTTACGCAGGTTTGCCAAGATTTGAACATTGGTGAGACAGCCGTTCGACGCTGGGTTCAACAGTACGAGGCAGAGCAACTGGGGCAGGCCGGAATCGGCAAGCCATTGACGGCAGAGCAACAGCGCATCCGGCAATTGGAACAGGAAAATCGCCAGCTCAAGATGGATAACGACATCTTAAAAAAGGCTACGGCCTTCTTTGCCCGCGAGCTGAAGTAAGGTATCGACTGGTTCGGCAGCTGCAACAGAAGGCCTACTCAGTGACACATGTCTGTCGGTTACTGAGCATCAGTCGCTCGGGCTTCTATGAGTCGCAAAAGCGTGCTGATGCGCCCGTCCGGCAGAGTTGTCCTGTCGTTGTGCAACTCAAGGCGTCTTTTGCCGAGAGTGGTGGCTGCTACGGCAGCCGGCCCTTGCGCGACGCTTTGCGCGGCAAAGGCCTGTCTGTTGGGCTGTATAAAATCCGCCGTTTGATGCGTGCCAATGGGCTACGTTCGGCTTGGAAGCGCAAGTTTGTGCACACGACCGATAGCAATCATGATCTGCCGATTGCCGAAAATGTACTGAGCCGAAAATTTGATCCGGCGGCGCCAAACAAGGCTTGGGTGGCAGACATCACCTACATCCGCACCCGCAGTGGCTGGCTGTATCTGGCCGTGGTGTTGGACTTGTTTTCACGCAAGATCGTGGGCTGGTCGATGGCTCCGAACATGCCGGCAGAGCTGGTGTGCACTGCGATGCAACTGGCCATCGCACAGCGCCAACCGCCGCCAGGCCTGATTGCCCACTCGGATCGTGGCAGCCAATACGCGAGTGCAACTTACAGAGAGTTACTGGCAAGAAACGACATGCAGCAGAGCATGAGCCGTAAAGGTAATTGCTGGGACAATGCGGTGATGGAACGCTTCTTCCTGAGCTTGAAAATGGAGCGGGTATGGCGACGTGACTACGCCAATCATACCGAAGCGATCCGCGACATCACCGAGTACATCGTTGGGTATTACAACAACGAACGGCTTCACTCGAAACTGGGATATCTGCCACCGACAGTCTATGAGCGGGCGATGGCGTCAAAACCACCTATCGAGGTGTCCGGAATTAGTTGACCACTGCACGATTCCTGCTCCTTGAGCACTGGGTATCACATACAAGTGGTCAAGCAGCAGCTCGCTGTGCTGGTCTTTGATTACGACAAAACCGACCAGATCACCTGAGACTTCTATGCGGCGTGTGCTGTTAGCGTCGAACCCAGCAAGAAATCGTTCGCGCGCACGATCCGGGTTAAATCGTCCAAGCCGTTCAAGGCTCTCGCGCATGGCCTCAATCCTTATGGCTACCAGATCTTCCAGGTCGTTATTGGACGCTGCGCATAAAACGACAGCGGAGTTTTGATCAGCGGAGGCTGGCATAACGAGCACCCTAAACATGGCCGGTCGGTGATTATAGAGAACAGCATCCGCATAACCACTGCGGCCTCGGTTCAGGGGAGGCGATGGCTCCTTGTCAGCTTCAGGGGGATGTGTTCGCCGGACGCTTACGTCTGTTGAGGCAAGGGGACGGATCTGTGGTGGGGGCCGAGACGCAATGAAGATTCCGATAGATATGCGGGGGGCGGGATCACTGGGTGATTGAGCGGTGTTGGTTCTGGCGCTTTCGCGAGCAGGCTCACTCCTACAGGGGGGTTGGGTCGGTACGGATATTTTGTTCGGCTGAGGTAGGGGGGCGAACCATCACCCTCATGGGTGATGGTCGACGTATTGTGCGAATTAGAAATTCGGGGTGTAGGAGAAGCCTTGCGATGCTTCGGTATCGGAGAACGGTATTACCGGCGATTTCTTGTTGAACAGGCTGTTGACGACGGAGCCTGGGAACATTTCGATGGAGTTGTTGAACAGTTCGACGTTGCGGTTGTAGATGGTGATGGCCGCGCCGACGTTTTCTTGCTGTTCGGTAATCTCACGCATCATGTTGTTCGCCGATTCAGATGCTTTCAGGTCAGGGTAAGCCTCGAAGGTGACGCGCAAGCCACCCATCAGCTCCCTTGAAGCGGTTTCTACTGTCGCGAGGGCATTGCCGTCCGCTCCAGCAGGCAGGCTGTGGATCGCGCTGCGCAGGCCGGCGATTTTTTCGAGGAGGCTGGACTCGAAGACCATGAAGTCTGCGAGCACTTTTTGCAGTTGGTCGAGCACCTTGGTCTTCTGGCGTTCGTAAACGAGGACGTCCGACCAGGCACGTTGGACTCGGTTGTGACCGCCAACAATGCCGTTATAGATGACGACGCCCGCTACGATGATGACTACAGCGATAACAATGGCGAGGGTGAGTGTAGTGTCCATGTCTTACTTCTCTTGGCGGCTTGTTAGGGGAGAGGCGGCAAAGTTGTCATCGTGCAGTTCACTGAGTGCATGACTCCATTGGAGTGCAGACACCAGGCCCGGCAGTTCGACACCCGCAGCAATTTCTGCGTAAAACTCGTTGGGTGAAGACAGCGAATATTGAGTACCGTACGTGAGCAGGTCGCTGTTGGCGAAGCTGAGGCAGAGTTTTCCACTGTCGGCGAACTCCAGGTTCGGAACCTTGAGTACGTTGAATACCTTCAACAAGTGCAGCACCGTCGAAGGTTTGATGAACTTCGCACAGGTCATCTCGCTGCGCCCGGTCAAACGGAACGCTTTATTAAAATCCGGAGACGCCGTGTCCATGCGGCTCGGATAGTCGTTTTGTGATTGCCCGTCAGTTCTGACCGATACGCCGGTGACCCACGGAAAGTCGATGACCAGACTGTAGCGGTCGTAGTGGTCATACACCACTCGAGTCTCTGTTTTAGTGCCTCCCTTGCCGTCGTTAACGGTGATTTTTACCTTTCGTTTGTCGACGTAGTGCAGGCGGTGGTACTCGTAAGCGAGGTTGTGCAGCGGGCCGGTAAATACACCCTGCATCGACTGCAGCAATTCGCGGCTGTAGTTACCCCGCCGGTAATCAGCAAATTGCGCATCCAACTTGCTGAGGGTATAGCGCGGGTCTTCTGCCAGGCGGGTCAATCCGTTGTGGAAGTAGGATGACAGGCGAGCGATTCTGCTACTGAGTGAAGGCAAACGATCAGATTTGGTCTTCATCCATGCCAGACTTCCACCGGTAGAAACGATGCCGAGCACACCAAGGATCACGGGGAACAAGTCGGGGTCAATTTGCAGACGGTAAAAAAAAGAAGCGACGGTGTAGGTGTTCGCATACTTGGGAAAGGCCACCGCGCTCGCGATCAATAGCAGGCCCGCGCCGAAAAACCACCATGCGCGTGTGAAACTGAATTTGAGCGGGCCGTTGTACGAGACGAACTCTTGGATCGTCTTCAATAGGTCGGTATTGGATTGAGCCGTGGCAAGACTGGCTTCGCTGTCAGCCAGCAACTTGTTTAACTTCGCGTTCTGCGATGTGTTGGCCATGTCAGGTATCCATTGATTCAGGGATGCCTGATGCGCGAGCAACGGCCTGGATTGAGGATTTGGCTTTGTTCATAAACTGTCAGAAATGTTGAAAAGGAGTGGACGATACCATTGTTGTGCCATCACTGCTTCTGGTGGATAGCAAGCGTTGGCAATGGTCGAGCATTGCGACAGGCAATCCCCTGTTAAAGCGAAGCACACGCGCTGTTTCCGCTGCCCAAGATATTCATGTAGGAGCTGCCGAAGGCTGCGATCTTTTGATTTTGCCTTTTAAAAGCCAGATCAAAAGATCGCAGCCTGCGGCAGCTCCTACAGGGGGTGGTTTAGTAGGGTTTCGAGTTTTGCTAGGGGCGGTGCATCCTGGTTACGGTCGAATACCTGGATGCCGATTTTTAGCAATCGACCATGTTCTGCCGACGCGATCACTTGTTCACAGCGCAGCAACAACCGCCCCTGATCGCAGTCCTGCGCTTTCATGCCCATCGGCAACTTGCCTTCCAGGCGCAGCTCGGCCATGCGGCTTTGCGCCGCCAGCATTGCAACCGAGCGATCCCGCAGAATCCCGCTGCTCTGCGTCATCAACCCCGCCACGCGCACAGCCGCCGACATCGCCACGGCAATAATCGCCAGCGCCACCAGCACTTCAATCAATGTGAAACCGTCTTCCCGCGAACGCGCACGCATAAACCGCCCAAAACCAAAACCCAGCCGTCGACGCTAACCCCCGTGCTTGACGGCTTGACGACGAAAACACCCGAGGATTTTCAACATCACTGACATATCTTCTTGCAACACTGCGCGTCGAATCGAATCAAGCCAGGGATTGTCGAGATGGATATCGCACCTTTCAAATCGCTTCAGCAACCGTTGCGCACGCCGCGTGGGCAGCAGGGTTTTACCCTGATCGAGATCATGGTGGTCGTGGTGATTCTGGGGATTTTGGCAGCGATGGTGGTGCCCAAGGTGCTCGACCGGCCGGATCAGGCGCGGGCGACGGCGGCGAAGCAGGACATTGGTGGGTTGATGCAGGCGTTGAAGTTGTATCGCCTCGATCACGGCACTTACCCGAGCATGAATCAGGGGCTGAAGGTGTTGGTGGAGCGGCCGGCGGATGCGAAGAACAGCAATTGGCGTTCGTACCTGGAGCGCTTGCCGAACGATCCGTGGGGGCGTCCTTATCAGTACCTCAACCCCGGCGCCAATGGCGAGATCGACATCTTTTCCCTCGGTGCCGACGGTCAGCCTGACGGCGACGGCGTGAATGCCGATATCGGTTCCTGGCAGTTGTAAGGCCGGCCATGAACAGCCGCTCGCCTGAGGGGGCGAAGCAACAGGGTATGGCGATTATCAGCGCGTTGTTGATTGCGGCCGTGGTGGCGGTGATTGCGGCGGGCATGTTGACGCGCCAGAGCGTGTCGACCCGTGCGCTGGAGGCGGATCAGCAGCGTGTGCAGGGGCGTTGGCTGGTGCAGGGCGGGTTGGAGATCAGCCGACAATTGCTCTGGGACGACCGTCAGCGCGACCCGTTGACCCGGCTCGATCAGCCGTGGGCGAAGCGTCTCTCCACGCAAGGTTTTGAAGGGCGGCTGGAGGATGAGCAGGGCAAATTCAACCTGCGCAATCTGGTGGCCAACGAGCGGGTTGATGAGGCGCAGGTCGCGGCGTTTCAGCGCTTGTGCGAGTTGATCGGGGTCAGTGCCGGGTTGAGTCAGCGCATCAGTCAGCGGGTGATTGCTTCGTACCCGCGACTGCTGAATGCGCAGATGGCCGAGGCGCCGAAAAGTGGTTTCGACAGCGGTCGCGCGACGTCGCCCAACGCTTCACACAAACCGCAGAATCCGACAATGCCGATGCTGCGCAGCCTTGATGATTTGCGCAGCCTGGACGGCGTGAATGAGGCGGTGATGGGCAAACTGGCGCCGTACCTGACGGTGATTCCGGCGACGACCTGGCTCAACGGCAACACCGCCACGGCGCCGGTCTTGGCTGCGTATGTGCCGGGGCTGTCGCTGGAGCGTGCCAATGCGTTGATCGCCGAGCGTGATGCCGGGCGCTGGTTTATCAACCGTGGCGATTTCTTCAACCGTTTGCGCATGCCGCAACTGGAGTTGACCAGCGTCAAAGTCGGCATCACCAGTGACTGGTTTCGCCTGCGCGGCGAGGCGCGACGCGATCAGCGGCGGGTCAGTCTTGAGGCGTTGTTGCATCGCAGCGAGGACCGCTTGCCGCAGGTGATCTGGTCGCGGGTGGGCGTATGAGTCAGTTGAAAGTGGCGTTGCCGCCGTTGGCGGAACTGGATCTGCACAGTCAATTGCACTGCGCTTGGCTGGATCGTCAAGGCCAGGTCACGCGGGAAGAACGCCATAGTCTGAGCCAGTTGGGCCAGCAGTCGAAACTGCCACCGCTGGTGTGTTTTCTGCACCCGGCTGACAGCCTGTTGGCGAGTCTCGATTTACCGCCGTTGCCCGCCAACAAGATTGTCGCGGCGGTGCAGTGTGCGGCGCAGGCGTTGATGCTGGGCGACAGCAGCGAGATGCACATTGCGCACAGCTCGCGGGACGAGGCCGGGCAGGTGCAGATCGCCTGGGCGCCTCGGCAGGCGTTGTTGCGTTTTGGTCAGTTGCTGAAAAGTGCTGGGCTGAACCTGCGCGGACTCTACCCGGCGCCGTACTGTTTGCCTGTGTTGCCCGGCACCGTTGCTTGCGTGCAGGACGGGCATTTATTGCTGCGTGACAGTGTGCAAGCGGCGCGGGTGCAGCCGTTGTTCGATGACGGCCTCGACGGTGTTGTTTGGGAACCGGGTGCGACTCTTCACTGGATCGGCGATCAACCGCCGCCGGGTGCTGAATTGCCGATGAGTGATGCGCAGCGCTGGACTGGGCCGTTGCCCGGTTGGGGGCTGCACGGCGCGGTGCAAACGCAGAACACCGAGCATCGCGGTTGGGGCCGAGCCATTGGATTTTCGGCGTTGGCCGTGGCGGTGTGGGTGATCGGTTTGAACCTGTATGCCGCCCGCGAAGCTGGGCAGGGTCAGCAGTTGAAAACCCAGATGAACCTGCGGGTAAAACAGGCCTTCCCTGAGTTGCCGGTGATCCTCAACCCGCTGCAACAGGCCCGTCAGCAACTGGCGGCGCGGCAGAAGGGCGCGGCGGATGATCCGGCGCAGACTTTTAATCGGCTGGTGTTGCAGGCGGGCAGCGGCATGCCGTCGATGGCCGGCAGTGTCGAGCGGCTGGCGTTTGTCGACGGTGTCTTGCAACTGAGTCTGCTGAGCGATGCCCGTCGCGGCGGCAATGATCAGGAGTGGCAAAGCACTTTGGCCCAGGCCGGTATCAGCGTGACGGCAGATGACGAGGGCTGGACTTTGCGTCCGGCCACTGAAGCCACCCCAAGCGAGAGCGATGACAGCGGCGGAGCAGAAGAAGATGAATAGGGCCTCGCTCGCGCTGTACCGCGCCAAGTGGCAACGCTTTAACGCTCAGGTGCAGGCGCGCTGGCAGCCGTTGGCGTTGCGCGAAAAACGCATGGTCGCCGGCATGGCCGTTGCGCTGATCGGCTTGCTGCTGTGGGTCGCGCTGATCCAGCCGCCGCTGAAGAAAATCACTTATTGGCAAGCGGAGACGCCAAAGCTGCGTGCGCAGACCGAAGCGCTGGAAGTGCTGCTGCGTGAAGTCAGCGTGCGCCCGGACGGGCAAAACGTGGCGCAGTCGCTGGAGCAGACTCTGCAAGCCAGCGGCCTGGCCGGGCACTATCAATTGCAGGCCGGGGAGGCCGGTGCCTGGCAGTTGACCTTCGACGCGGCGCCGGCCGACGCCGTGCTCGACTGGCTGTTGAGCAACCCGGCACAACTTTCTCTGCAAGTGGTCGAGGCCCGTTTGCAACGCGCAGACAACCCCTCGACCGAAGTCACTGCCGGCACTTTGTCAGGCACCGTTCGCATGGATCAGGCGCTGGGCGCTAAGGAAGCTTCATGAAGGGGTCAGGATCCAAACCGGCACGTCTGGCGTTGCCGATGCTGCTGATGGCGTTGAGCGCGTGCAGCAACACCACCACACTGCAGAACCAGCCGCCATTGCTGGTCGACAGTGAACTGGGCCGGCCGCTGGCCAACACCCAGCGCAGCGGCGACGCGGTGCTCGACCGCGAACGTGCGCAGGCCCAGGCGCGACCGGCGCCGAAGCAATTGCACAACATCAGCAAGAGTGCGCGCAGTGGGGCGGCGGCGTCATCGGGCATTGCCTTGGCGAGTAATCCTTTGGGCGATCAACCGGTGACGCTGAATTTTGTCGACGCCGATATTCAAGCGGTGGTGCGGGCGTTGTCGCGTTCCACCGGGCAGCAGTTTTTGGTCGACCCTCGGGTGAAGGGCACGTTGACGCTGGTGTCCGAAGGTCAGGTGCCTGCGCGGCAGGCTTACGACATGCTGCTGGCGGCGCTGCGCATGCAGGGTTTCAGTGTGGTTGATGTCGGCGGTGTGGCGCAGGTGGTGCCGGAGGCGGATGCGAAACTTTTGGGTGGGCCGATTTACAGCGCTGACAAACCGGCGGGCAATGGCATGCTCACGCGCACGTTTCGTCTGCAATACGAGAACGCGGTGAACCTGATTCCGGTGCTGCGGCCGATCGTTTCGCCGAACAATCCGATCAATGCCTATCCGGGCAATAACACCATTGTCATCACCGATTACGCGGAGAACCTGACCCGCGTTGCGCAGTTGATTGCGAGCATTGATTCGCCGAGCGCGATTGACACCGATGTGGTGCAGATTCAGAACGGTATCGCTGCTGACATTGCGCCGATGGTGGCGGATTTGTTGGATGCGCCGGGCAATGATCCGACGCAGAAAATTGCGGTGATTGGTGATCCGCGTTCCAACACCATCATCATTCGTGCCGGCAGTCCGGAGCGTACCGAGCTGGCGCGTAATCTGATCTACAAACTGGATAACGCGCAGAGCAATCCGAGCAATCTGCATGTGGTTTATCTGCGTAATGCGCAGGCTGCGAAACTGGCGCAGGCTTTGCGGGGTTTGCTCACGGGAGAGAGTGACAGCGGCACCAGCGACAGTGCGCGATCGGTGCTCAGTGCGATGGGTGGCAGCACCGGTGGCAATGCTGGGCAGAATGGCCAGAGCGGTACGCAAAGCAGCGGCTCAACATCGACTAACAGCAGCGGCGGCACGGGCGGCAGTTACGCGCAGGGCAGTAGTGGCGGCGGAACCAGCAGTGGCGGCGCGCAGAATAGTGAACAGAACGTCGCTTTCAGCGCCGGTGGCGTGACCATTCAGGCTGACGCCACCACCAACACCTTGCTGATTTCTGCGCCGGAGCCGTTGTATCGGAACTTGCGTGAGGTGATCGATCTGCTTGACCAACGCCGCGCGCAAGTGGTGATCGAAAGCCTGATCGTCGAAGTCGGCGAGGACGATGCCAGTGAGTTTGGAGTGCAGTGGCAGACCGGCAACCTCGGGGGTAATGGCGTGATCGGTGGCGCGAATCTGGGTGGTTCGGGGATCAACGTCACCGGCAAGACCAGCATCGACGTGTTGCCGCAGGGTTTGAACCTGGGCTACGTCAACGGCACCGTCGATATTCCGGGGATCGGCAAGATTCTCGACCTGAAAGTGCTGGCCCGGGCGTTGAAGAGCAAGGGCGGCACCAATGTGCTGTCGACGCCGAACCTGCTGACGCTGGACAACGAAGCGGCGAGTATTTTTGTTGGCCAGACCATTCCGTTTGTCAGCGGCAGTTACGTGACTGGCGGTGGGGGCACCAGCAACAACCCGTTCCAGACGGTGACCCGAGAAGAGGTCGGCTTGAAGCTCAACGTGCGCCCGCAGATTTCCGAGGGCGGCACGGTCAAGCTCGATATTTATCAGGAAGTCAGCAGCATTGATGAACGCGCCTCGAACAGTGCGGCGTCGGCGGGGATTGTCACCAACAAACGCGCGATTGATACCAGCATTCTGCTGGATGACGGGCAGATCATGGTGCTCGGCGGGTTGCTGCAGGATGGCTACAGTCAGAGCAACGACGCGGTGCCATGGCTGGGCAGTCTGCCGGGGATTGGTGCGTTGTTTCGCAACGAGCGCCGGGCGATCACCAAGACCAACCTGATGGTGTTCCTGCGCCCGTACATCATCCGCGACAGCGAAGCGGGGCGCAGCATCACGCTCAACCGCTACGACTTCATGCGCCGCGCCCAGGGCGGTTTGCAGCCGGAACGCAGCTGGGCAATGCCGGACATGCAGGCGCCGCAGTTGCCGACGGCGGCACAGGGCGTGCCGGCGGTGGCGCCTACCGCAGGCCCACGCGCCACGATAAAAGCCGTGCCAATTGAAGGGAGCACGCGCTTTTGAAACCGACCCTCAATCTGAAAAATAACCCTGTGGCGAGGGGATTCATCCCCGATGGGTTGCGAAGCAGCCCCAAAACCTGCAACCACATTTTTTCAGACATGCCGAGTGTTTCGGATTTGCGACTGCTGCGCAGCCGATCGGGGATGAATCCCCTCGCCACAGGGGACCGGATTGCCAAAGCAATCGAGTGCAACACCGGACCTGTAGGAGCTGCCGAAGGCTGCGATCTGTTGATCTTTGGCCCCTTGGGTCCGTCGAAGAGCCAGATCAACAGATCGCAGCCTTCGGCAGCTCCTACATGGGGTTGGCGGGTGGGCAATGCCGCAGGGGATCTGGAGGGTTTGAGATGAGTGTGTTGCCTTACGCCTGGGCCAAGGCGCAGCGGATTTTGTTGTGTGATGGGGTGTTGACGGTGTGTCCGTCGACGCCGGGCTGGTCGATCAGTGAGGCGCGGCGGCAGTTTGCTGCGACCACGATTCAGCGGGTGCGCGATGATGAGCTGGATGGTTTGCTAGCCGCCGCTTACGCCGACACCGGCAGTGCGGCGGCGGTGGTCGGGGCGGCGGAAAACGAAGTCGACCTCGATCGGCTGATGCAGGACATGCCGGAAATCACCGACCTGCTCGACACTCAGGACGGTGCGCCGGTGATTCGCATGATCAACGCGCTGCTGACCCAGGCTGCGCGCGACGAGGCCAGTGACATTCACATCGAACCCTTCGAAACCCATTCGGTGGTGCGCTATCGGGTCGACGGCACGCTGCGTGACGTGGTCTCGCCGCGCAAGGCGTTGCACGGTGCGCTGGTGTCGCGGATCAAGATCATGGCCCAGCTCGACATCGCCGAAAAACGCCTGCCACAGGACGGTCGCATTGCCCTGCGTGTGGCCGGTCGGCCGATCGATATTCGTGTTTCAACCGTGCCGACCGGTCACGGCGAACGCGTGGTGATGCGTCTGCTCGACAAACAGGCCGGGCGTCTGCACCTGGAAACGTTGGGCATGGATGCGCAAGTATTGGCCAAACTCGATCACCTGATCCGCCAGCCCCACGGCATCGTCCTGGTCACTGGCCCCACCGGCAGCGGCAAAACCACCAGCCTCTATGCGACACTCGCGCGCCTCGATGCGAGCACCAGCAACATCCTCACCGTGGAAGACCCGGTGGAATACGACCTCCCGGGCATCAGCCAGATTCAGGTCAACGCCAAGATCGACATGACCTTTGCCCTGGCGTTGCGAGCGATCCTGCGGCAAGACCCGGACATCATCATGATCGGTGAGATCCGCGATCTGGAAACCGCACAAATCGCCGTGCAGGCCTCGCTGACCGGGCATTTGGTGTTGGCCACCTTGCACACCAACGATGCGGTGTCGGCGGTCAACCGCTTGATCGACATGGGCGTCGAACCGTTTCTGTTGGCGTCTTCAATGCTCGGCGTGCTCGCGCAAAGATTGGTGCGACGCCTGTGCAATCAGTGCAAGCAAGAAGACCCAACGGCACCGGACACCTGGCGCCCGGTGGGTTGCCCGGCGTGCAATCAAACCGGTTACAGCGGCCGCACCGGCATACACGAATTGTTCTGCATCGACGACGACATCCGCACCCTGATCCATCAAGGGGCAGGGGAGCAGGCCTTGCGCGCCTCAGCGGCCAAAGCCGGGATGTTCAGCCTGCGTGAGGACGGCGAGCGCTGGATTCGCAGCGGCGCCACGGCCCCTGAAGAAATCTTGCGTGTGACACGGGACGCCTGATGAATCGCTATCGTTTTGAAGCTGCTGATGCCACTGGCAAGATCGAATCCGGGCACCTTGAGGCGGACAGTCAAAGCGCCGCTTTCACAACATTACGCGGGCGCGGGTTGACCGCACTGTCGGTGCACAAGGAAAGCAATGTCGCCCAACACGGCGGTGGTGGATTGTTCAGCGCCAAACTTTCGGACAACGATCTGGCCTGGGCCACGCGGCAATTGGCGAGTCTGCTGGGCGCGAGTCTGCCGCTGGAAGCTGCACTCAGCGCCACAGTCGAACAGGCCGAGAAAAAACACATCGCCCACACCCTCAGCGCTGTGCGTGCAGATGTGCGCAGCGGCATGCGTCTGGCGGAATCGTTGGCGGCAAGGCCACGGGATTTTCCCGAGATCTACCGCGCACTGATTGCGGCTGGCGAGGAGTCCGGCGATCTGGCGCAGGTCATGGAGCGGCTGGCGGATTACATCGAGGAGCGTAATAACCTGCGCGGCAAGATTCTCACCGCGTTTATCTATCCGGGTGTGGTCGGGCTGGTCTCGATCGGCATCGTGATTTTCTTGCTCAGCTACGTAGTGCCGCAGGTGGTCAGTGCGTTTTCCCAGGCGCGGCAGGACTTGCCGGGATTAACCCTGGCGATGCTCAACGCCAGTGATTTCATCCGCAGTTGGGGCTGGTTGTGTGCGGCGATCATCGCAGGCGCGTTCTGGAGCTGGCGCTTGTATCTGCGCAATCCGGCAGCACGTTTGAGTTGGCATCATCGGGTGTTGAAGTTGCCGTTGTTCGGGCGATTTATTCTGGGCCTGAACACCGCACGTTTCGCCTCAACGTTGGCAATTCTCGGTGGCGCCGGGGTGCCGTTGTTGCGCGCACTGGAGGCGGCGCGGCAGACCTTGTCCAACGACCGCTTGAGTTTGAGTGTCACTGAAGCAACGGCCAAGGTGCGTGAGGGCGTGAACCTGGCGGCAGCGTTGCGCGTGGAGAATGTGTTTCCACCGGTGTTGATTCACCTGATCGCCAGCGGCGAAAAGACTGGGTCGCTGCCTCCGATGCTTGAGCGCGCGGCGCAAACCCTGTCGCGCGATATCGAACGCCGGGCAATGGGCATGACGGCGCTGCTTGAACCGCTGATGATTGTGGTGATGGGCGGGGTGGTGTTGGTGATTGTGATGGCGGTGTTGTTGCCGATCATTGAGATCAATCAATTGGTCCAGTAGCAGGTTTTGATGGTGTCTGACCTGGCCTCATCGCTGGCAAGCCAGCTCCCACAGGGGGCGGAGTTGTTGATGCGATCTGTGTCACAACAGAAAACCTGTGGGAGCTGGCTTGCCAGCGATGGGGCCAGTCGGGGCAATAAATAATCCAGATTTTTTCCCAGGACTGCGGCATCACCCGACCCTCGATTCCCCCATCCTCGGGTTCTCCTTTCTGTCATCTGCAACCACCCGCCAACGGCTCCAGCCCGATTCCGCCAAACCCCCAATCCAGACGCGCCGCCGGCCAGCGCAAACACCCGAGAAAATGCCTTCAGAAACACCTCGCAGCTCCCGAGGTTTTTTCCTTTATCTGTCACCGGAAACTGCGAATTTCTCAGTGCGACTTCACCACGGCCAACGCCAGCGAGGGCCCGGTGAGTCTTCCCAGTGTCATGCAAGCAACCCCGAAAACCTGTGTTCACAAACCAGTTGAAAAGGAGATTCTTCATGTTCAAGCGCACTCTGATCGCCGCCTCCCTGACCGTCGCCGCTCTGGCTTCCGCGCAAGCCATGGCCGTTACCGGTGGTGGTGCAACGCTGCCTGCCGCTCTGTACAAAGGTTCTGCCGACAGCATCCTGCCAGCCAACTTCTCCTACGCCGCCATCGGTAGCGGCGGTGGCAAGACTGCTTTCCTGAAGAACAACCCGGCTGGCTTCGGCACCACCGGCACCGTGCACTTCGCCGGTAGCGACTCGATCCTCAGCGCTTCGGAACTCAGCACCTACAACACCGACTTCGGTGCTTCGTACGGCCCGCTGATCCAACTGCCTTCGGTGGCCACTTCGGTTGCTATCCCTTACAAAAAATCCGGCCAGACTGCTCTGAACCTGACCAGCGCTCAGCTGTGCGATGCTTTCTCCGGCGCTAAAACCACTTGGGGCGCTCTGCTGGGAACGGCTGACACCACCCCGATCCGCGTGGTTTATCGCAACGTTTCCAGCGGTACTACGGAAATCCTCACCCGTCACCTGAACTCGGTTTGCTCGAGTCAGTTCGTGACCAACTCGACCTTCACTGCCGCTCGCGTCGGTGGCGGCGCTCTGCCTACTGGCTGGGTCGGCGTTGCCAACACTTCTGATGTTGCCACTGCCGTTAACGCGGTTGATGGCTCCATCGGTTATGTCGGTCCGGACGGTGTCGACGCTACCAGCAACGCTGTCGTTGCTCGCGTAAACGGCGTTCAGCCAACGTCGGCCAACGTCACGCTGGCACTGTTGTCGGCGTCCGCGCCTTCGACTGCAGCCCAGGCCGCAAACCCGGCCAACTGGTCGCCAGTGGTGCCTAACCCGACTTCCGGTTACAAACTGGCTGCTTACACCAACTTCATCTTCGGCCAGTGCTACAAGGATGCAGCCGTGGCCGCTGACGTTAAAGCGTTCCTGACCACCCACTACAGCAACCCGGGCAATAACGCCGCGACTCAGGCTCACAAATTCGTCGCTGTGCCTACCGCCTGGAAAACCGCTGTAACCGCCAACTTCATCACCAACTCGTCGGGCAACAACCTGGACATCAACAACGCCAGCGTCTGCAACGCTATCGGTCGTCCTTAAGCTCAGACTGCCGTAACACAAATGACGGCAACCTTCGGGTTGCCGTCATTTTTTTTGCCCGACTACTCCTCGAACATGAAGTTTGTGTGACATCCGTTCGGTCGCGGCCCTCGCCAACGGCCTATGTCGTAACAGCAGGTTTTTGCAGGCCTGCGGCAGCTTTGGCCACCCAAGTGTGGCAATCAAAAAAGGATCTCGTAGTGATGCTCGCTCGCCCATCCCGTCGTCGTACCCGTGTTCTGTCCTCCAGGCGTGAAGCTCTGGAGCCGACGCTGTGGCTGCTCAAGCCGTTGGCGCACGCCGTGGCGTTGTGTCTGGTGGCGGGCAGTGCGCAGGCGCAGACGGCGTTCAGTTCGAGCTGGTTTGCTGCCAAGGGCGCAGCGCAGCAAGCCGCGGCGGCACGGCCGAGCATGGGCGGTTTGCCGGGCATGACGCCACCGCTGGCTCAACAACAAAAAGCCAATCAGCAGCTGCAGCGTTCGATCCAGACCTTGAACAACACCGTTGCCGCGATTGCCGCACAACAAGCGGCGCAGGCGGCCGGACGTGCAGCGGCGCTGGGCACGGTGCAGTTTGTGCCGGACGGTCTGGGTGAGGGCGGTTTGAAAGTCGATAACAGCCTCGCCCAGGGTTGGCAGAACGCCAAGGGCCCACAGCAGACTCAGGCTGACGGCAAGACCACGGTGCAGATCGAGCAGACCGCCGACAAAGCGATCCTCAACTGGGAAACCTTCAACGTCGGCCGCAACACCACGGTCGAATTCGCTCAACAAGCGAACTGGGCGGTGCTCAACCGGGTCAACGACCCGAGTGCGCGGGCCAGTCAGATTCAGGGGCAGATCAAGGGCGCCGGCACGGTGATGCTGGTCAACCGCAACGGCATCGTTTTCAGCGGCAGCAGCCAGGTCAACGTGCGCAACCTGGTGGCGGCGGCGGCCAATATCACCGATATCCAGTTCCGCGACCGTGGGCTGTATTTCGACAGCACCGGCACTCAGCCGACGTTCACCGACGCGGCTGGCAAGGTGTTGGTGGAGCGCGGCGCGTCCATCGAGACGCACAAACCGGCGGTGTCCACCGATGCCGGTGGCTATGCGTTACTGCTGGGCAACGAAGTGCAGAACGACGGCAGCATCAGTACCGCCAAAGGGCAGACGGTGTTGGCTGCTGGTGATCGCTTTTACATTCGCAAAGGCTCGGGCACTGAGGGTAATACCTTTTCGACGACGTTTGGCAGTGAGGTCACGCCGGGCTTCAAGGCCGGGGCCGTTGCCGGCAAAGTCACCAACAACGGGCTGATTCAGTCCGCCACCGGCGACATCACCCTGGCCGGTCATGAAGTGGTGCAGAACGGTGTTTTGCTCGCCAGCACTTCGGTGTCCACGCGCGGCACGATTCATTTGCTCAACCCGAGCACTGACAGCACCGGCAGCGTCACGCTGGGGCAGGGCAGCGCCACGGCAATCATGCTCGACAGCAGCGACCTCACGGCGCTCGACAGTCAACGCGACGCCGCGCTGACCGGCGTCAACGCCAACAACCGCATCCGTGGCGATCAATCGCGCATCGAGATCCAGAGCGGCGGCAGCGTCGAGTTCCAGAACGGCTCGATTACCTTGGCGACCGGCGGCCAGGTCGCGGTCAGTGCGCAACGACGCAGTGTGGTCCGTGATGGCGCGATGATCGATGTGTCCGGCGCCCTCGGCGTCAAGGTCGCGATGGAAAACAACAACATCAAGATCAACGTGCAGGGCAACGAACAGCGCGACGCGTCGATCAACCGCGAGAAGGGCGCGCTCAACAGCAACGACGTCTGGGTCGATGTCCGCGAATTGGTCTACGTGCCGGCCGGCACCAACGGCTATGCCACGGATCGCTGGTACACGGCGGGTGGCTTGCTGGAAGTGGGCGGTTACCTCGGCACCCAAGGCCACAGCATCGGCGAATGGATGGCCCAGGGCGGTACGGTGAGTTTCGCCGGTAACGACGTGGTCACCGAGAAGGGGTCGCTGATCAATCTGTCTGGCGGCACGCTGGATGTGCAGAGCGGCCAGATTCGTCAGAGCTGGCTGCGCGGTGCCGACGGCAAACTTTACGAAGTCTCGCACGCGCCAGGCGATCTGCTCTACACCGGGCTGTACAAAGGCTATGAGGACAGCAGCGAACGCTGGGGCCAGACCAGTTACTTCTACAACCCGCTGATCGCGCCGCGCTCACGGTTCGAGTCGGGTTACACCGTCGGCCGCGACGCCGGGCAACTGGTGATCGCCACTGCCAATGCGGTACTCGACGGGCAAATGATCGGCGAGGTGTATCAGGGCGAACGGCAGAATCAGGCGCCGAAACCGGTGCTCGACGGCTATGAACAAAGTCAGACAGCACTGGCGCGGCGAGCGCAATTGATCGTCGGCAGTTACGAGCCGACCTACGTCGCGGCGGCGAGTGGCTTGTTGTATACGCTCAATCCGACTCTGGACCAGGTGCAAATGGGCGGCGAACGTCCGCTTGCCGGCAGTGATCTGGACCTGGCCGGGGCGGTGTCCGATGCACGCAAGGGCAAGTTGTTTCTCGATAACGATCAACTCAATGGCTTGCGCCTCGGTGCGCTCAAAGTGGCGGCTAAGGATCAGGTCGTCGTCGACGGCGCACTGACGGTCGATAACGGTGGCGACATCACCCTGTATGCCCCGGATGTGCAGATCGGCTCTGACCTGACTGCGCGTGGCGGTAGCCTGCGCCTGGGCAACGTGCTCAATCAATTCCTCTCCAGCGATACCGCCGACACTCGGCTCACGGCCAAGGCCGACAAGACGACGCAGGTCAACGTGGCCGACGGTGTGCGACTCGATACGCGTGGCGTGTGGAGCAATTTGCGCACTAACCCGGACGATGGCGCGAACCTCGCGTACTTGAATGGCGGCCTGGTATCGGTCCGCAGCAGTGGCGATATCGATATCGGCGCGGGCAGTCTGCTCGATGTGTCCTCCGGCGGCGCTGTGCTGGCCAACGGCAAGACCCGGGGTGGCAAGGGCGGCGACTTGACGCTGGAATCCAGTGCGATTTCGGCGCCCGGTAAAACCCATCTCGACCTTGCGGGTGAGTTGCGTGGCTACGGCGTTACGGGCGGCGGCACGCTGACGGTGCAGGCCAACAAGATCCTCGTTGGCCAGACCGACCAGGCATTGACCGACAACACCCTGCAACTGTCCGGCGATCTGTTCAGCAAGGGGTTTTCCGCCTACAACCTGATCGGCCTGAGCGGGCTGGATGTTGCCGAAGACACCGCGATTGACGTCACCCTGCCGGTGTTCCGATTCGGTGATGCCGCGCCGAATCAGGTCAGTGGTGTCGATCCGCAAACGGCGCTTGAGTTGTGGACGCCGACGCTGTTCCAGGAAAACCCGGCCAAGGGCCTGCTGACCCAACGCGCCGGCGCCAGCCTGATGCTGCAGGGCGGCGCCAGCCTGATCGGCTTGATTGATGCCGCCAACAGCCCGTTGACCCTGGGCCGCGGTTCGCGCATCAGTGTCGATCCGGGGCAGAGCATCAAGCTGCGCGGGGCGGGGCAGATTACGGTCGAAGGTGAACTGAATGCCTGGGGCGGGACGATTGATATTCGTCAGCAACAGTTTGGCGCGATCAACCCGGGCACCTCCAATCAAGTGGCGGATTCGACTGCGCACAACCGTTCGATCTGGATCGGCGAGCAGGCCGTACTGGATGTCGCCGGACGCGCCAATACGGCCATTGATGTTCTGGGGCGCACGTACGGTCAGGTCGGCAAGGGCGGCAGCATCATCATTGGTGGCGAAATTGACCCGAAACTGGCGACGGCCACAGCGGCCGATGCCTATGTCATCGTTCGTCAAGGGGCTCGAATCGATGCGTCCGGCACCGAAGCTGTTCTCGATATCGCCGATCAGGAGCCGACCCGCGTTGCAACCGATGGCGGGCGCATCAGCCTGAGCTCCTACAACGGCTTGTTCATGGAGGGCAGCTTGCGTGCGGCGGCCGGAGGTGTCGGCGCTGCCGGTGGGCGTCTGGAGCTGGCGCTTGAGGTCCCGTTGTACTTGGATTCGGCAGGCAATGCGGTGCGCGCGCCGAGGGAAATCATTATCGGGCAAGGCTCTGGGGACCAGAAGCTGTCCGCCAACCTGCGGCCGGGCGATGGCGACGATAGTTTGCGCTACGGGCAGACGCGCCTGAGTGCGGATGAGTTGATGGCCGGCGGTTTCGACAACCTGAGTCTGCTGAGCAACGGCTTGCTGTCGTTTGACGGTGACGTCAATTTGCACATGAATCAGAGCCTCAATCTGTATGCCGGGGCGCTCTCGCTGGCAGAAAATTCCACTGATGCGGCACGTATCGATTTGCGCGCGCCGTACCTGCGCCTGTCCGGTGTCGGTACTTACTTTGAAGCGCCCACCATGACGCGGCCACGGGTGACCCTCAATCCCACGAACCGATTGTCGCAGGCCACGTTCAATGCCTCGGCGAATCTGCTGGATGTGGGCAACGGACTGTCGTTCGGTACGCAGGGTGCGATCTTGCAACAGCAAGGACCTGCCGTTGCATACAGCCGCCGGGCATTCGGCCTGGTGTCGCTCGACAGCAGCGGTGACCTGCGTTTCCTCGCGCCCAATGACCGTGCCGAAAAAACCCGCGTGTGGACCCCGGGAGACTTGAATCTCGGTGCGGCGCAAATCTACCCCGCCACGGGCGTGCAGGCTGACGTCCGCGCCGGCTATCAGGGCGCCGACCGGGCGAACGAACACACCCTGCGGATCAGCGGTCGCGGCGCGGCACCTGCGGCGGTGCCTTATTCTGTATTCGGCAGTTTGAGCCTGACCGCAGGCACCATCGAGCAGGGCGGGGTGATCCGTGCACCGTTGGGCCTGATTACCCTGGGTGACGATGTTCTAACCGCCACACGTGAGGTGCGCCTGTTGCCGGGCAGCATGACGTCGGTCAGCGCCGCCGGGCTGGTCATGCCTTACGGTGGCACCACCGACGGCATCGACTATCGCTACAACGACAAGTCGGTCATCTTGAATGGCATCACTGGCCAAACCAATGGCGTGGTCGTCAACTCGCAATACATCGATGTACAGGGCGGTGCGACTCTTGATCTGTCCGGTGGCGGTGATCTTCGCGGCGCCGGTTTCGTTTCAGGGCGCGGCGGCTCCACCGATGCCCGTCTCAATCCGTTGGTGCGCAATGCCGCTGACGGCACCTTCAGCTTGCCAGGGCTTGCGAGCAATCCGGTGTACGCCATCGTGCCGGGCAATCAGAGCGTGTATGCGCCGGTGGTGGCAGAGGCCGCTGCGGTAGATCCGCGGGTCGGCCAGCAGATCACCCTTGGCGCCGGCGTGCCCGGTCTGGCAGCCGGCACCTATACCTTGTTGCCCTCCAGCTTTGCCCTGTTGCCGGGGGCGTTCCGCGTTGAAGTGAATGCTCAGGCGACGCCGAGCGGGACGACGCCTGCGCTACAACTGCGCAACGGTTCCTGGACCAGCAGCGGGCAGATGTCGATTGCCAATACCGCTTTGCGTGACAGCCTCGCCAGTCAAGTGATCCTGACGTCTGCCGATGTGTTGCGCCGCTACTCGCAATACAACGAAACCAGCTTGACCCAGTTCATCTACAGCGATGCCGCGCGACGGGGCGTGCCGCGTGCGCTGGCACCCATGGACGGCAAGACGCTGGACTTGCGTCTGAACGCCGGTGGCGAACAAGACATTGCTTTGCAGTTCAACGGGCAGGCGCTGTTCAAGGCCGCCGAGGGTGGCTTTACCGGCACCGCCGTATTGCGCGGGGGCAATGCCGGCGCGAACTTTGAAATCCTTGGTGCAGGGCTTGCGCCAACCGCTGACTTCGATGGCGTCTCGGTCTACGCGGACACGCTCAACAACCTCAACGCCGGACGCCTGAGCATCGGAGCGATGCCGAATGTCATGTACGGCAACTCGGCCAACATCATCGGATTCCTTGGCACCAGCAAAGACATTGTTCTGCGTGAAGGGGCGATCCTGTCGGCGCCGGAAGTCTTGTTGCGCACCACGTCGACCCTTGGTGGCATCACGGTCGAGGCGGGGGCCGGGATCAATACACTGGGACGCGGCGATGTGGCCTACGACTCAACGGCCGGCTATTTCTATCAGCCTGACCAATCCAGTCTGTTGCTCGCTTCCAACGGCTGGACCCATGTTCTGGCGCCGAAAGCGGCCAGCGGCATTTCCGGCGGTGGCAGCATCCGCATCGGTGTCTGCACCACGACTGTGTGCAGCAACCCGGCGATCCTTTATTCGGACGGCAGTCTGACGGCCGCCACGGATAATCAATTCGAACTCGACGAAGCGGTGCGTTTCGGCACGCGCCACCTGGCGCTTTCGGTCGGCTCGGTCAACGCCGGCAGCGCCGAAGCACTGGCAGCGGCAGGCAGTCGCGTACCGGCGGGGTTGATGCTCAACCAAAACGTGCTCAATCGCCTGCTGCGTGGCGATACGCAGTACGGCGCACCGGCGTTGGAAACCCTGAGCCTGACCACCCGCGATGCTTTCAATTTCTACGGCAACGTGAGCCTCGACACTCTCGATCCGCAGACCGGCCAGAGTAAATTGCAGAACCTGGTGCTGGTCACTCCGGCGATCTATGGCTTGGGCAATGCCAACGATGTGGCGAGCATCCGCACCGCCAATTTGATCTGGAACGGCGCCACGCAAAGCCCTGGCGGCGTGATCACCGCTGGCGCCGGTACGGGCAGCGGCACGCTGGACATTCAGGCGCAACGTATCGAGTTGGGTTACGACTCGATGCCGCAAGCGAGCGGCCTGGATCAGAACAATCGTCTGGCGCTGGGTTTTGCCAACGTCAACCTGACCGCCAGCGACCGCATCACCGCCAACCACAAGGGCAGCCTCGCGGTGTATCAGGAGCAGGGCACTTACGACCCGGTCAAGGGTTACCGCTACAGCGGCGGCAACCTGAATCTGCGTACGCCGTTGCTTACCGGTGAAGCGGCGTCGGTCAGTGTGCTCAAGGCTGGCAACAATCTGACGCTCAGCGGTGGCGGGGCTGCCGGGGTGGCGGACGCGCTGGGTGCCGAGTTGAACCTTGAGGCTCGCAACATCGTGCTCGATAGCCGTATCGCCCTGGCCAGCGGCAAGCTGACGGTCAAGTCCGAAGGCGATTTGACCCTCGGCAATGCTGCGGTGCTGGACATTGCCGGGCGTACGTTGCCGTTCAACGATGTGAACAAGTACAGCTGGGGCGGCGACGTGTCGCTGTACAGCGCCAACGGCAATATCCGGCAGGCGGCGGGCTCGCGGATTGATCTGTCGGCGAAGAATCATCAGGCCGGCAACCTCACGGCCACTGCGCTGGGCGACGTTGCCGGGACAGTCGACTTGCAGGGTGAAATCCTCGGCGGCAGCAGCGGTTATTACGATGCCGGCGGCACGCTGGTGCCGTACAAGGCCGGGGGCGTGGACATCCGCGCGCAAAACCTCGGTGGGGATGCCTCGGCGCAGTTCGCCGCACTCAATCAACGCCTGAACGCCGGACAGGTGTTCGGCAGCCGCAGTTTGCAGCTCAAGCAAGGCAATCTTGTGATCGGCGATGGCCTCAAGGCCGGTGACATCAATGTCTCGGTGGACAACGGCAGCCTGACGGTGGCCGGTCTGATTGACGCCAGTGGCGAGCGCGTCGGCAACATTCGTCTGGCGGCGAAAAACGGTATGACGCTGGCCGGCAACAGCGTGCTCGACGCCCACGGTCGAGTCTTGCGCGTCGACAGCTACGGCAAGATCATCGATGCGCCGAACCGCGCCACGGTGGAGCTCAATTCCGGCGAGGGCGTGCTCACGCTGGCATCCGGCGCGCGCATCGACCTGCGTCACGGCACCGATGCGCTGCCCGGTTTCCTCGCCGGTCAACACGACGGAATGCTGCGCGGCACCCTGGAATTGAACGCGCCGCGTCTGGGCAGCAATGACATCGCCATCGACGCCAGCGGTGCGTTGACCATTCAGGGCGCTCGCTCCATTGGCCTCAACGCTACACGCCGCTACACCGATGCCCGCGATGGCGTCGATCAAGCGGTCAGTGGCCGACCGTATCAAGTCATCGATCAGGCCATGCTTGATCGCATCCATGGCGACAGCAACACCTTCATCAATGCGGCGCTGGGCAACAGCGATCTGCTGCAACGCAAACTCGCCGGTCTGAACAACGCTGCCTACGCCGATGCATTCCATTTGCGTCCGGGCGTGGAAATCGCCAGCAAGACGGCCGACGGCGACCTGGTGGTGGAGGGCGATCTGGACTTGTCCGGTTATCGCTATGCCAGCCTCAATCCGCACACGCGCTTGAACCCGGCGGTGTACGGTTCCGGTGAGGCCGGCAACCTGGTGATCCGCGCGGGTGGCAACCTCGATATTTACGGCAGCATCAACGACGGTTTCGCGCCGCCGCCGGTAACTCAGGACGACGCCGGCTGGAAATTGATTGCCGGTGTGCAGCCGTTCGGCGCTGATCTGATCGTGCCGGGCAGCGGGGTTTCGCTGGCTGAAGGGACACAGTTCCCGGTTGGCGCCACGCTCAATTACGACGTGACAATTCAGGGCGCGGTGTTGGCCAGCGGCACGTTGCTGCCGACTCAGGCAGTGTTGGCTGAGGCGTATACCTTTAGCGCCGGCACGGTGTTGGCCGGGGCCATCCATGATGCCAGTGGCAACCTGCTGTACGCGGCGGGGACGTTGTTCAGTGACAGTGTGACGGTGCCGGCGAACAGCCGTTTGGGTGCCGGTATCCGTCTGAACAAGGCGACCAGCCTGCAAGCCATGAACTGGCCCAAAGGCGTGCCGTTGCCGGGGGTTTACAACGCCGACCTGCAAAGCGTTTCCGGGGTCAGGCTGAGTGGTTCGCTGGCATTGCTGCGCGGATCGCTGATTCCTTCCATGACCGACGTGAAACTGGCCGACGGCACTTCATTGATCGAACTGCGTCCGTTTACCGGCGACCAGCAAGGCAAGAACTGGGCAGTGGCGAGCATGTTGCCGTCGGGCAGTGCGTCGTGGTCGATGCGGGTGGTGGCGGGTGCAGATCTTGGCGCCGCTGACAGTCGGGCGGTGCGGCCGCTGACCACTGAGGGCAATCTGCGCCTGGCGGATACTCACTACGGGGTGAAAGTGACAACTTCGGCGGGGAAACTGGTCTGGACTGCTGACAACCCGTTTGGTTTTGCCGAGTTTGAGCCTGTGCCAGATGAGTATCTTCCCCTTTGCGATGTACAGGTGGGTAGCTGCGCACCCATGGCGCGCTGGGTCTGGGCACCAGGCAGCGGATTGGGAGCCGATTATGAGCCAGTCCCGGAAGACTTCCAGATTATCTGTGAAGTACAACCTGATCTGTGCATCGGCAACAATCCGGGGAAATCCGCCAATGCCCATACGCAGATGTTCAGCGTATTACGCACCGGCACTGGCGATCTCGACCTGATCGCCGCCGGCAATCTGAGCATGGACTCGCCGTTCGGCGTGTATACCGCAGGCACTCAGTCAGCCAACGTTGACCCGCTCTATAACCAGAAACGCGGGCATCTCTCGGACAGCGATTCGGTGCTGGGCACGGCGGGTGCCGACTATGAGAAATGGGTCAACGGTGGCGCGGACAGCTTGTATCAAGCCTGGTATCCGCAGTTGGGCGGCAACCTGACGATCAACGCCGGGGGCTCGGTTTCCGCCGATTCAATAGGCAAGAAGGCGCTATCGTCGGGTGGCGGTTTCCGTGAGCAGATTGCCAGCGCGTCAGTGGGTAACTGGCTGTGGCGCCAAGGCACAGGCAATCCGGATGTGCCCACCGCCTGGTGGATCAACTTCGGCAGTTACGCCACTCAGTTGATGACAGCCGACGGCAATACCGAACCGTATCTGATGGGCTTCACCGGTTTCGGCACCTTGGGCGGCGGTAATATCAGCCTGCGTGCCGGAGGTGACGCCGGTATGCTCAAACCGTTGGGCGATGCCATCAATTATCCGCGCAGCCAAGGGCTTATCGTTGCCGTGGGTAGCACGGGTCGTATAGCCAGCGATGGCAGCGTGCAGATGACCGGCGGCGGCGATATGGACATTCGCATCGGCGGCGCACTGAACCCATCGCTGCAAGCGCGGGCCGGGGATAACGGGACTAAGCCGCCGAGGCACGACCTGCAAGGCGCGCTGATCAATTTGCGCGGGGCGGCGCAATTGACGGGCGGGGCACTGGGCGGCATCAACCTGCAATACGGTGCCATTTCACAGTCGCATGATGTCCGTGAAACCCGACCGCTGGATCCTTTCACCTCGACCACCAGCAACGCGTCCGGTGGTCTGGTGCTGATTCCTGGTGACTCGGGCATGAGCCTCAACACCCGGGGTGATCTGGTGCTGGGCGGTGCGGCCGATCCCGGTCGGGTGCGTCTGTTCAATGCCTCGCCGCTGCTCGATAGCAGCGGCAATATGGGTATCGGCGGCATCCTGAGCGGCTTCTCGCTCTGGACCGATCACACCGCCATCGATCTGTTTTCTGCCGGTGGCAATCTCACGCCGAGTACTCAATTGGCGGAGGTCGATGGGCGTCTCGACCCTGTGAACGGCGCCAATACCTCGCCCACCGATGGGCGCTTTGTCTATCCGTCGATTCTTCGAGCTGTGGCGGCTCAGGGGTCGATTTATGCCGGTCCATCGGCGGCATACGGCGAGGGCAACGCAGCGCCGACTACCGCGTATTCACTGTTGTTGGCACCTTCGGCAGCCGGACAACTCGAACTGTTGGCCGGCGATTCCATCTATGCCGGTGGCTATGCGATCAATCAATCCGGCGCTAGCCCACTGGCCATTGCCACGCCTTTCAAACCGGCATTCCAAGCCTTCTCCAGCAGTAGGGTCCAGAAGCCCCTCAACAGCAACTACGCCAGCGACGGTGTCAAGCCTGACGCCAATTCGCGTTATCCGTTGTTCGCTTTTGGTCCCAACAGCTATTCCGGATTGAATGACGTGCAGGGACCCGCAAGGTTTTATGCCTTGACCGGCGATCTGGTGGGGATACGCAGTGGTGAGACGTTGAGATTCGATAACTCGAAACGCACGTGGTACGAAGCCGCAGGCCCGGTCTGGATGGTTGCCGGACGTGACATCGTGGCATCCGGGACCAACCTGGGCCAACCGACAGCCGTGCGGCCCGATGAGATGGGCGTGGGTCGGGAAGGCATCACCTCGACCGGCAACCTGTTCGTTCATAACGACCCGCGAGATGTATCGCGGGTGTCGGCCGGACGCGACATTCTTTACAGCAGCTTCGATATTGCCGGCCCAGGCACGCTGGACATTAACGCCGGGCGCAACATCCTCATGGAGAACCGCGCCAGTATCACCAGCCTGGGTTCGTTGGTGGCCGGGGATCAGCGGCCTGGCGCCAGTGTGGTGCTGCAGGCGGGCACAGGCGCGCAAGGGCTGGATTACTCACGGTTCATCGCGCGTTACCTGAACCCGCAGAACCTCGCTGATCCGCAGGCCTCTCTCAACGGCCAGCCAGGCAAAGTGGTCAAGACCTACCTGGACGAGTTGCAGAGCTGGCTGACCCTCGGCTATGGCTTCAGCGGCAATGCCGAACAGGCACAAGCGTTCTACGCCGCGATGCCGAGCGCTGAACAGGCAATCTTCGCGCGTCAGGTGTACTTCGCTGAACTGCGTGCCGGCGGTCTGGAATACAACGATGTCGACGGCCCGCGCACTGGCAGCTATCTGCGCGGTCGCAACGCCATTGCCGCGTTGTTCCCGAGCACTGATGTGGCGGGCAATCCGATCCGCTACGACGGCGATATCACGCTGTACGGCGGCGCTGGGGTCAAGACCCTGTTCGGCGGCGACATCCAGATGCTCACGCCGGGCGGTGGTCAAGTATTCGGCATCGAAGGCGCGGCACCACCGTCGACGGCGGGGATCATCACCCAAGGCTCGGGCAACATTCAGCTTTACTCGCAGGGCAGCATCTTGCTCGGCCAGAGCCGGATCATGACCACCTTCGGTGGCTCGATTCTCGGCTGGTCCGCCGAGGGCGACATCAACGCCGGTCGCGGTTCGAAAACCACCGTGGTCTACACCCCGCCGAAACGGGTTTACGACACTTGGGGCAACGTGACCCTGTCGCCGTCGGTACCGAGCACCGGCGCCGGTATCGCCACACTCAACCCGATCGCCGAAGTGGCGCCGGGTGACATCGACCTGATCGCGCCGCTCGGCACCATTGATGCCGGCGAGGCGGGGATTCGTGTGTCGGGCAACGTCAACATTGCCGCACTGACGGTGGTCAACGCCGCTAACATTTCGGTGCAGGGCAAGGCGTCGGGTGTGCCGGTGGTGTCGGCGGTGAACACCGGCGCGATCACATCAGCCAGTTCCGCTGCATCCTCGGCCACGCAAGCGGCGGAAGACGTCGCCCGTCAGCAGCAAGCAGCAGCGCGGCAGAACCAGGCGTCGGTGTTTACCGTGCAGGTATTGAGTTTCGGCAATGAGCAACTCGCGCCGTCGCGCGATGGTGCAAGCCGTGCCCCGGCGCCGGGCTACAACCCGAACAGCCCGGTGCAGGTGCTGGGGGCAGGGGCGCTGGATGAACAGGCGAAACAGCAGTTGACCGAGGAGGAGCGTGGGCAACTGACCTTGTAACAGACTCTCGTGCAGTACGTTTGGGCGGCCGGTTGGTCGCCCTTTTTTTGTCTGCTAAAAACTTCGGAACTGGCCACATCCCTTGTAGGAGTGAGCCTGCTCGCGATAGCGGTTTGTCAGTTGCTGATGTGTTGTCTGACACACCGCTATCGCGAGCAGGCTCACTCCCACAGGGGATTGCGGTGGGTTTCAGAAGGCGTAGGGGATGCTGACTTTTGCCCAGAGCATTTCGCCTTGCGGGCGGTTCTCCACATCAAATTCCTTGGCCCAGCGAATCTCCGCGCTGGCGTACTTGAGAAAGGTGAAGTGCAGCGCCGGGCCAATCGCGAAGACTTCGCCGCGCACGCCGTCATCGACGTCCTGTCCGGCAAACTGCACGGTGTGGCCGAACTGTTTGTCGTCGGTGGTCTGCTTGAGGTAGTAGCCGTTGAGGCCGAGCATCAAGTCATCAGTGATCTTGTAGCTGGCCGAATAATCGAAGTGGAAGATCTGCCCGGATTTGTAGTCGGTGTCCTTGTTCTTCTCGTTGAAGCTGTAGGTGGTCTTCATCGACACTTCGGTCTTGTCGGTCGGCAGCCAGGTGAAGGAGAACAACGGTTTGTAGGTGTAGAAATTGTTGCTGGTGTTGGCCAGCCGATCGACGCTGTATTCGCCGGTCGGCACGGTGACTTCGATGGCCGCGCCGAGGGTCAGGTTCTTGCCCATGTCCCACAGAATGATCGGCGCAATGGTGGTATCGCCCATGCCTTCGCGGGTGTCGCTCAGGCCGAACACCGAGACTTCCTGCTTCAACCACGGCTGCGCGATGTAGCCGGCCAGCCGCCCGCCAAACACGCGCACCGGGCTCAGGTAGTCGAGGCGGGGGATCACTGCGGTCGACTCGATCTCGACATCGTGCACTTTGCCGCCCAGTGAACTGATGTTCAGGCTGCGCGATTTGTAGTGGTTGTAGTAGAGGTTGAACGCGACCATGTTCTCCGGAAGGCTGTCTACTTCCAGCGGCAACATGAAGAAACCGTCGGTGCCGGGGCCGATGTTGTCGACGCCGGCTTCGGTCGCCAACGCTGGTAGGGTCACGGCGCCGCCCAGCAAGCAAAGGGCCAGGCGCAGGGGGAATGTCGCGCGGTTCGGGTGCATATCCGTCCTCATTATTATTGTGTTTTGGGCGCAACGCCGGCACGCAGTCCGCCCGGCACTCTAGAAATAAGCGCTTGGCGCCCGGCAGGGCAGGGTATTGGCGGACACTGAGGGGGACTTCTGCGGACAGCTGGCAAACCCTGTGCTAACTTCCATCGACATAACCGGTTACAAAAATAACAATCAAGCGTGATCCGGAATGTCATCCCCATGAATGTAAAAGTCCAAGACCCGACTTTCGAACTGGCGCTGGTCTCGCCGTTCCTCCTGCAAACCCTCGCCGAAGTCGCGCAGAACAAGGGCGTCGACCCCGAAAGCCTGTGCCGTGGCCTGGGCTTCACCCTTGAAGATCTGCAAGACCCGGCGCAGCGAATTTCCTATCGCCAGGCCGTGGCAATGATTCAACGCGCACTCAAAGTGCTGCCCAATCAAGGTTTGGGGCTGTGGGTCGGCGCGCAGAACGTGCTGGGTACGCTGGGTTTGCTTGGGCATGTGTTGTCGCTGTGCAAGACTTTGCGCGATGCCTTTGCCCTCGGGATTCGTCATCAGCACACCTCGGGCGGGATTGTGGTGTCCAGTGTCGATGTGGTCGGCGCTCAGGTGCATCTCGATGCTGAATGTCGCTTGCTGTTTGCCGATGTTCAGGTGTTCGCGGTGGAAGAGTTTTTCGCCAGTTTGCTGGTGTACGGCCGAGCTTTGGCGGGCGCTGATTTCAAGCCGATTGCCGTCGAGTTTGTGCACGCCGCGCCGGATTACCTCAGCGAATACCATCGTCTGCTGGGACCGGAGGTGCGTTTTGGTTGCTTGCACAATCGCATGCTGATCGATGTGCAATGGCTGGACGTCAACTTGCCCAATCATCATTCGCTGGCGCTGCGTCAGGCCGTCGCCTTGCTGGAGCTGGAAGCGGCGCAGGTGCATCAGAAGCTTGATCTGATTCAGGCGGTGGAGCGGGCGATTGCCCGGGATCTGAGTCGCGGCAGCCATATCGAAAAGATTGCCGGTGATTTGAACATGAGCAGTCGCACATTGCGTCGGCGCTTGACCGAGCATGCGCTGACGTTTGAGGCGCTGCTGGAGCAGGTGCGCCAGGCGCGGACGATGAGTTTGCTGGCCAATCCTGATATGCCGATCGAGCGGATCACTGAAGAAGTCGGCTACAGCGATGTGCGCAGTTTTCGCCGGGCGTTCAAGCGCTGGACGGGGCTCAGCCCGAGTGCGTGGCGGCATGAGAGCACTACGGCTTAGTGCACATGACCCTTTGTGGCGAGGGGATTTATCCCCGATGGGCTGCGAAGCAGTCCTGAAAACCGGTCACCGCGATTTATCAGATGTACCGAATTGAATGAAATTGGGGCTGCTTCGCAGTCCATCAGGGATAAATTCCCTCGCCACAGGTCATCGTCAGCGCCTTCTGAATCCCCACAAACTGTCCGGCCACAGGTAAACTCCCGCGCACTTTTCCAAGGAGTTCACATGAGTTACTACCAGCCGGGCATTCTCGCCACCCCCGTTCCTGCGCAAGCGCGCCACCTGTTTTTCGCCCTCGAGTCGGTAGCAGCACTGCCGCAGGCGATCGACAACCTGATCAATCAGGTGGACGGCAAGTCGGCAGTGGTCGGTTTTGGCGAGTCCCTGGCCAAGGCCCTCAACGTGCAGATCGACGGCCTGCGCAGCTTCCCGGCCATGAGCGGCGTCGGCGTCGAAAACCCGTCGACCCAACACGCACTGTGGGTCTGGCTGCACGGCGTCGACCGTGGTGAACTGCTCAATCGTTGCGACGCCCTCGAAGCCGCACTGGCCCCGGCGCTGCGCCTGGTCGAAATGCAGGAAGCCTTCCGCCACAAGGACGGCCACGACCTCACCGGTTACGAAGACGGCACCGAAAACCCGCACGACGAAGCCGCCATCGCCGCCGCCCTGCAAAGCGCCGGCACTGACGGCATGATCGGTGGCAGCTTCGCCGCGATCCAGCAGTGGCAGCACGACCTCAAGGGTTTCCACAAACTCTCGGCCGATGACAAAGACAACATCATGGGCCGTCGCCTCAGCGACAACGAAGAGATCGACGACGCGCCCGTTTCCGCCCACGTCAAACGCACCGCGCAGGAAAGCTTCGCACCGGAAGCGTTCGTCGTGCGCCGCTCGATGCCGTGGATTGAAGGTGATCGCGCCGGGCTGATGTTCCTCGCCTTTGGTTTCTCGCTGGATGCCTTCGAAGCGCAATTGCGGCGCATGAGCGGCCTGGAAGATGGCATTACCGACGGTTTGTATCGCATCAGCCGGCCGATCACCGGCGGCTACTACTGGTGCCCGCCGCTGAAGGACGGTCACCTCGATCTGCGCGCCTTGCGCATCGGCTAAAGGAATGGACATGGACGTGGTGCGTTGGGGCATGATCGGTTGCGGCAGCGTCGCTGAACGCAAGAGCGGGCCGGCCTTCTATAAGGCGCCCGGTTCGGCGCTGGTGGCGGTGATGGGCCGACGCCTTGAGGCGGTGACTGACTACGCCGCGCGCCACGGCATTGCGCGGGTCTACACCGACGTCGATGCGCTGATCAACGATCCCGAGGTCGACGCGGTGTACATCGCCACGCCGCCCGACAGCCACCACGCCTACAGCCTGAAAGTCGCTGCCGCCGGCAAACATTGCTGCGTGGAAAAGCCGATGGCGCTGAACGCCGGGCAAAGCCGCGAGATGCAGCAGGCGTTTGCCGAGGCCGGATTGCATTTGTTTGTTTCCTACTACCGCCGTTCGTTGCCGCGTTTTGCGCAGGTTCGGCAGTGGCTGGAGGAGGGGCGTATTGGTGAGGTTCGGCATCTGAGCTGGACGCTGAGCAAAGCGCCGTCGCCGGTTGATCTGGACGGTCGCGACAACTGGCGTACCGATCCGGCGGTGGCCGGTGGCGGTTACTTTGCCGACCTCGCCAGCCATGGCTTTGACCTGTTCCAGTATCTGCTCGGCGACATTGTCGAAGTCGCTGGATTCACCGCGCGTCAAGCCGGTTTGTATGCCGCCGAAGATGCCGTCAGCGCCAGTTGGCGGTTTGCCTCCGGGGCGCTGGGCATGGGTTGCTGGAATTTTGTTGCGGATCGGCGCGAGGATCGCGTCGAGATTATCGGCAGCCTTGGGCGGATCAGTTTTTCGGTGTTTGATGAGCATCCCGTGCAATTGCATGCCGATGAAATCATTAGCCTGGAAATCCCGCATCACGAACATATTCAGTGGCATCACGTGCTGGGCATGAATGCGCATATTCGTGGTGGTTCAGAACATCCCGCCGTCGCCGAACAAGCGCTCAAGACCGATTGGGTCATGGATCAAATTCTCAAACGCCACTGACCTCCAGTCTTACACCATCCCCTGTGGGAGCTGGCTTGCCAGCGATAGCGGTGGTTCAGATAGCCAATCAGTTGGCTGACAGAACGCCATCGCTGGCAAGCCAGCTCCCACAGGGAATCGCGTGTGTCATGCATCTAAGGTTATGCCCAAACAATCTTTCTAACCTTGTCATAACAACTCTAAGATCACGTCATAACTCGTTATAACAAGTGATCCCGTGATGACCGATAACGTTCTCTCCCTCAGTAGCGTTCCTCTGCACACCCAATTACGCGACGTCCTCCGTGCGCGCATTCTCGACGGCGAATACCCGCAAGACAGCCAGATGCCTTCCGAAAGCGAGCTGGGTGCGCTGTTCAAAGTCAGCCGCATCACCGTGCGTCAGGCGCTCGGCGATCTGCAAAAAGAGGGGCTGATCTTCAAGATCCACGGCAAAGGCACCTTCGTCGCCAAGCCGAAAACCTTTCAAAACGTCAGCAGCCTGCAAGGCCTCGCCGAGTCGATGACCGGGCGTGGCTACGAGGTGATCAACCGCCTGCGCAGCTTCAAATTCATCCCGGCCGACAAGCGCGTCGCCGAGCGTTTGCAGGTCGCCGAAGGCGAGATCGTCGCGCAGATCAAACGCGTGCGGTTGATCAATCGCGAGCCGATTTCGCTGGAAATCACTTACCTGCCAAAAGCCGTCGGCGAGCGCCTGGAGAAGGCCGATCTGGTCACCCGCGACATCTTCCTGATCCTCGAAAACGACTGCGGCATCGCCCTCGGCCACGCAGATCTGGCCATCGACGCGGTGCTGGCCGACAGCGACCTGACCCAGGCGCTGAACGTCGAGGCTGGCTCGCCGATCATGCGCATTGAACGCCTGACCCACGACGCGCAGGGCGAGCCGCTGGACTTCGAACACCTTTACTACCGTGGCGATGCGTTCCAGTACCGCCTGCGGATCGACCGGCAAAAAGGGGAGCAGGCATGACCCGCAACGTTCTCGAACAGGAATACGACATCGTCGTCATCGGCGGTGGCACAGCAGGCCCGATGGCCGCGATCAAAGCCAAGGAAAAGAACCGCGACTTGCGCGTGTTGCTGGTCGACAAGGCCAACGTCAAACGCAGCGGCGCGATCAGCATGGGCATGGACGGCCTGAACAACGCGATCATTCCCGGGCACTCGACGCCTGAGCAGTACACCAAGGAAATCACCATCGCCAACGACGGCATCGTTAACCAAGCTGCGGTGTATGCCTACGCGACCCACAGCTTCGAAACCATCGAACAGTTGGATCGCTGGGGTGTGAAGTTCGAGAAGGACGAAACCGGCGATTACGCGGTGAAAAAAGTCCATCACATGGGCGCCTACGTGCTGCCGATGCCGGAAGGGCACGACATCAAAAAGGTCCTTTATCGCCAGTTGAAACGTGCGCGGGTGAGCATCACCAATCGCCTCGTCTGCACGCGGTTGCTGACTGACGAGGAGGGCGCCGTCAACGGTGTGATGGGCTTCGACTGCCGCACCGCCGACTTTCATGTGATCAAAGCCAAAGCGGTGATCCTCGCCTGCGGCGCCGCCGGACGACTCGGCCTGCCATCGTCGGGCTACCTGATGGGCACCTACGAAAACCCGACCAATGCCGGCGACGGCTATGCGATGGCTTATCACGCCGGCGCCGAACTGGCCAACCTCGAATGCTTCCAGATCAACCCGCTGATCAAGGATTACAACGGCCCGGCCTGCGCTTACGTCACCGGCCCGTTGGGCGGCTATACCGCCAACAACAAGGGCGAACGCTTCATCGAGTGCGACTACTGGAGCGGGCAGATGATGTGGGAGTTTCATCAGGAACTGGAGAGTGGCAACGGCCCGGTGTTCCTCAAACTCGATCACCTGGCCGAGGAAACCATCCAGAACATCGAGGAAATCCTGCACAGCAACGAGCGCCCGAGTCGCGGCCAGTTTCACGCCAATCGCGGCACCGATTACCGCACGCAAATGGTTGAAATGCACATCTCCGAAATCGGTTTTTGCAGCGGTCACTCGGCGTCTGGCGTGTGGGTCAATGAACGCGCCGAGACCTCGGTGAAAGGCTTGTACTCGGCGGGTGACATGGCCGCTGTGCCGCATAACTACATGCTCGGCGCGTTCACCTACGGCTGGTTTGCCGGGCACAACGCCGCTGATTTCGTCGCCGGGCGCGAGTTTTCCGCGCTGGATGCCGAGCAGATCGAGAAAGAAAAAGCCCGGGTCTACGCACCGCTGGATCGCGAACATGGCCTGCCGCCGGCACAGGTCGAGTACAAGCTACGACGCTTCGTCAACGATTACCTGCAACCGCCGAAAGTCACCAAGAAAATGCAGATCGGCCTGCAACGCTTCAGCGACATCGAACGCGATCTCGAGCAGATGAAGGCCAACAACGCCCACGAACTGATGCGTGCGATGGAGACCAGCGTGATCCGCGACTGCGCCGAAATGGCCGCCCGCGCCTCATTGTTCCGCGCCGAAAGCCGTTGGGGTCTGTACCACTATCGCGTCGATCACCCGCAGCGCAACGACAGCGAGTGGTTCTGCCATTGCCACCTGAAGAAGGGTGATGACGGCCAGATGACCAGTTTCAAGAAAGCCGTCGAGCCTTACATCATCCCGCTCGATGCCGAAGAAATGCAGGCCTACGACCGCTTGCGGGTCGGCGCTTTCGCCGCTTGATACATCAATAAATCAAAGAGTCCGAACCATGGCCTATCAAGCTCAGGAAATCTTCTTCCGCTCCAACGCCCCCGTCACCGTGGACGAGGACAAATGCATCGCCGAAAAGGGCTGCACCGTGTGCATCGACGTTTGCCCGATGGACTTGCTGGCGATCAACCCGGCGACGCAGAAGGCCTACATGGCGTTCGATGAATGCTGGTACTGCATGCCGTGCGAGAAGGATTGCCCGACGGGCGCCGTGAAAGTCGACATCCCCTATCTCCTGCGTTGAAACCCGATCCCTTGTAGGAGTGAGCCTGCTCGCGATAGCGGTGGGTCAGATGTAGATGTGCTGGCTGACACACCGCTATCGCGAGCAGGCTCACTCCTACAGTAGATCTACGACACCGCAAAGCCATCCGGAAACACCGGACGCTGGATTCACCGAAAACCCCTCGTTTCCCACCGCGCCCTGATCGCGGCGGAGACGAACTCAAATAAATGATTCGAGGGGAAACAACCATGTTGCGTGCAGCAATCGCCGGTCTGGTACTGGCTTCGTTCACCTTGTCGGCCTCGGCCGAAACCATCCGCATCGCCATCGGCACCCAGGACACCACCATCAACTGCGCCGCTGGCGGGTTGTTGATTCGAGAGCTGGGCCTGCTCGACAAATACCTGCCCCACGACGGCGCCTACAAAGACGCCAAGTACGACGTGCAGTGGAAGAACTTCACCAGTGGCGCACCGCTGACCAACGAGATGGTTGCCGGCAAACTCGACTTCGGCGCCATGGCCGATTTCCCCGGCGCGTTCAACGGCGTGGCGTTTGAAACCGCTGGCAAGCACAGCCTGTTCATCAGCGTGTTGTCGGGCAGTATCAAGGGCAGCGGCAACGGCATCGTCGTGCCGAGCGCGTCGGGTGTGCAGTCGCTGAGCGAACTCAAAGGCAAGACTATTTCCGTACCGTTTGCCTCCACCGCCCACGGCATGTTGCTGCGTGCCGTGGCGGCGCAGGGTTGGGACCCGCTGAAAGACGTCAACATCATCGCCCAGCCACCAGAAGTCGCCGGCTCCGCGTTGCAGGCCGGCAAGATCGACGCCCACGCCGATTTTGTGCCGTTCGCCGAACTGTTCCCAAGCCGGGGCTTCGCCCGCAAGATCTACGACGGCGCCCAGGCCAATGCACCGACGTTCCACGGTGCGCTGGTGGATCAGGCGTACGCGAAGAAGTATCCGGAGGTCGTCGTTGCTTACCTGCGCGCGAGCATCGAGGCCAATCAGTTGCTCACCGCTGAGCCTGAGAAATACAGCGAACTGATCGCCAAAGTCACCGGTGTCGATGCCGAGGTGAATTACCTGTTCCACGGCCCGCTCGGTGTGCAAACCCGCGACCTGAGCTGGAAGCCTGAATATCGCCAGGCGGTCGGCACGGCGATCGATACGCTGAAGCTGCTGAAGAAGGCTGATCGCGGGCTCGATCTGAACAATTTCATCGACGACCAGTACATCCGTGCGGCGTTCAAAGCATCGAACCTCGATTACACCGCGCAACTGGCCAACTACGCGCAGACGCCGCTGAAGGCCACGGATGCAGCGTCCGGTAAAGCGATCACTGACTTCAGCCATGTCGCTGAAATCTGGGTGCGCGGCGAAGACAAAGTGCGCCAGTACGCCTCGGCGGAAGAGGCGTTCACTGCACTGGCCGCGTTGAAGCAGGAAGGCAAAAACATCCGTGCGGTGTATGCGCAGGCCAGTGACAGCGGGATCAAGTTGCTCGCTGAACAGGCGTGGTTTGCCAGTGATGCGAAAGGGCGTCTGAGCGCGTTCCTGCTCAAAGGCCAGGCCCAGCAATACGCCTCGGCCCAGGGCGGCAAAGTCCTCGATTTCACCGACGCCACCACCCAGGCCGTCGCCACCCGCTAACCGACATCCCCCTGTAGGAGCTGCCGCAGGCTGCGATCTTTTGATGTTGACTTTAAAAAACAAGATCAAAAGATCGCAGCCTGCGGCAGCTCCTACAGGGGTTGGGTTGAGAGGAATTATCGTGTACCGATCATTTACGCGTTGGGTTCCGCGGGCCGCCTCCTTGCTGCTCTGCCTGCTGTTCTGGCAACTCGCCGCCAGTCACCACTGGAACCTCGGCCTCGTTACCTTCGCCAACGTGCCGACGCCTGTCGCGGTGATCGAAGCAGCATTGGGCCTGGGCGACTCCGGCAAGCTCCTGCAACACCTGACCGCCAGCCTCAGCCGTGTCTTCGCCGGCTATCTCGCCGCGCTAGTGATCGGCATCGCCCTGGGCTTGGCCATCGGCCGCTCGAAATGGGCCGAAGACTTGCTGCTGCCACCGCTGGAAGTCCTGCGCCCGATCCCCGCCGTCGCGTGGATTCCGCTGGCGATCCTGATGTTCCCGTCCTCTGAACTGTCGATGGTCTTCATAACCTTCACCGGCGCACTGTTCCCGATCCTGCTCAACACCGTGCACGGCGTAGAAGGCGTCGATCCACGCCTGATCGCCTCAGCCAAAAGCCTTGGGGCAGGGCACCGGGCGATCCTGCTGGAAGTGATTCTGCCGGGTGCTGCGCCAAGCATCATCACGGGGCTGGCGATCGGCATGGGCACTTCGTGGTTCTGCCTGGTGACGGCGGAAATGATCTCCGGCCAGTTCGGCATCGGTTACTACACCTGGGAGTCCTACACGATTCAGAACTACGCCGACATCGTCGTCGGCATGCTCTTGATCGGTGTGCTGGGCATGGGCAGCAGTCTGCTGATCAAACGTCTGGGCGGGTTGTTCACGCCCTGGCATCGACCGCGAGGAAAAGCCTGATGAGCGCGATGCAAACCCCGGAAGGGCGGATCGATATTCGCCAATTGTCCATCGTCCTCGGCCAAGGAAGTGAAGCGTTCGAAGCGGTGCGGGAACTCGATTGCCAGATCGAACCCGGCCAGTTCGTGTGCATTCTCGGCCCGTCCGGTTGTGGCAAATCGACCTTGCTCGGTGCGCTGGCCGGGCATTTGAGTGCGCACGCCGGCAGCCTCAAAGTCGATGGCGGCGAAGTGTCCGGGCCGTCACCGCAGCGCGGCATGGTGTTCCAGCATCACACGCTGTTTCCGTGGCGCACGGTGCGTGACAACGTGGCATTCGGCCTGAAAATGCGCGGCATCGGCAAGGCTGAACGGCATCGCGCCGCCGATGACATTCTCAAACTGGTCGGCCTCGAAGGCTTCGCCGAGCGTTGGCCCGATCAACTGTCCGGCGGCATGCAGCAACGCGTGGAAATCGCCCGGGTGCTGGTCAATCGCCCGCGCCTGTTGCTGATGGACGAGCCGTTCGGCGCGCTGGATGCGCTGACCCGGCTGAACATGCAAGAGCTGCTGCTGGACATCTGGACGCGCATCCGCACCACCGTAGTGTTCGTCACCCACGATATCGACGAGGCGCTGTTCCTCGCCGATCGCTTGCTGGTGATGAGCGCGCGGCCGGGGCGAATCATCGAAGATTTGCGTCTGGAGTTCGCCCGCCCGCGCACCAGCGAACTGGTGACCAGCGCCGAATTTTCCCGCCTCAAGCGCCACTGCCTCGACCTGCTGCGCCACGACGACGACCGACCGCTGCCGCGCCTCAATCCGCTCGGCCTGCCTCCCGAAAACCCTTTGCCGCGATTTGCCCTATGACCTCTATTTTTGCTGTGACCGATAACGACGACATCCTCGCCCTGCAACCGCGCCTGACTGCAGAAGACGCTGGCGTGCGCCGTATTGCCCTGATTGATCTGGCCGATCTCGAAGAGCCGGATGGCTTGCTCTGGCTGGTTGATCGGCTGGGACAAGATCCTGCCGAAGAAGTCCGCGCCGAAGCCGCGCGGTTGCTGGAAGCCTGGGAGGATGAGGAAGTCGTGCAAGCGCTGTGCGAGGCGCTGACCGATTCGGCGCCCGCCGTGCGATCCGCTGCCGCGCAGAGTCTGAGCTTGCTGAAAACCGAAGCGGCGGGGCAGGTGATTCTGCCGTGGACTGATCATGCGGATGTCAGCGTGCGTATCGCGGCGTTCCGTGCCTTGCGTGAGTTGCGTTTCGCCGATGCCGCGCCTGCTGCAGTCACCGCGCTGAACGATGCCGACGCCAGTGTTCGTCGCGAAGCCGTCGGGGTGCTCGGCTGGCTCAAGCAACTTGACGCATTACCGGCATTAGCCCGATTGGCCAGCGATGACCCCGACACCGAAGTGCGCCGCGCGGCCACCGGCGCGTTGGGCCTGGCCTCCAGCGCCGAAGTCCTGCCGGCTCTGCGTCAGGCCTTGCAGGACAGCGCCTGGCAAGTGCGCGAAGAAGCCGCGACGACCTTGGGCAAGGTCGGCCACATTGATGCGGGCTCAGCGTTGGTCGAAGCGCTGAGCGACGATTATTGGCAAGTGCGTTTGCGCGCCACCCGCAGCCTCGGTCGTTTGCGTTTCGCGCCGGCACTCGACGCGTTGATCGACACCCTCGGCCATCGCATCAGCAATCTGCGCAAAGAGGCCGCGCTGGCCTTGGGCGAGTTGCATGATCGCGGTGCCGTGGCCGCGTTGCAGGCTGCGCAGGATGACGGCGACCCGGAAGTGCGCAAAGCCGTGCGCATTGCCCTGAGTCAATTGCAATGAACCCGCTGTCGGTCAGTAACTCGCAAAGCGAGCGGACGTTACGCCTGGGTTGGCCAGACGGCCGCGAACAGCAACTCAACCACGCCGAACTGCGCCGCCAGTGTCCCTGCTCGCAATGCCGCGCCTTCCGCCTGAAAGGCCTGACGCCGATGGTCGATGATCGCGTACGCCTGATCGAACTCAACCCCCAGGGCTACGGCGTACAACTGATCTTCAGCGACGGCCACCAACGCGGCATCTACCCGTGGCCCTATCTGGCAAACCTATGACAATCCCTGTAGGAGCTGCCGAAGGCTGCGATCTTTTGATCCTGTTTTTAACAATCAACATCAAAAGATCGCAGCCTTCGGCAGCTCCTACATTGATCATTGCCAATTGCCAATCAGCAATCAGCCAGTCGGGTTATTGCGCGGCGGTCATTGAAGGCCGGCAGCCATGGAAAATATCCAGCCCCGGTTGATACAGCGAGGTCTTTACCTCAAACAACCCCAGCAACGAGTGAAACAGGTTGTCGTGGCTCAGATCTGCCTGCGCAGTCTTGCCTTGCAGGCACCCGCGATCAATCCCTTCATTGGCCAGTGTGTGATCACCAAACCACATCACCATCGGCACATGCGTTTGCGCTTCAGGCGCCAGCGCATAGGGCGCCGCATGCAGATAGAGGCCATTTTCGCCCAGCGATTCACCGTGATCGGAGACGTACACCATCGACGTATCCAGTGTCTGTTGATTGCGCTTGAGCAACTCGATGACCTTGGCGAGAAAGTGGTCGGTGTACAAAATCGTGTTGTCGTACACGTTCACCAGTTCATCGCGGCTGCAACTGCCCAACTGGTTGGTGTGGCAGATCGGCTTGAAACGCTCCATGTCTTGCGGGTAGCGCTGGTAATACTCGGGGCCGTGGCTACCGTCCGCATGCAGGACGATGATCGCGTGGCCCTTGAGGCTGTCGATGTAGCCTTGCAGGTCCGCCAGCAGCGATTCATCGAGGCAGTTGTTGCCGTCGCAGAACGGCCCCGGCTGGTTCTTCGCGATGTCGCGGTGCGGTACGCGCAGGCAGGTGCCTTTGCAGTCGCTGTTGTTGTCCAGCCACAGCACCTGCACGCCGGCGCGCTGGAGGATGTCGAGCAGGCCTTGGTAGGTTTTGCCTTTCTTGTCGCTGTAGTCCTCACGCGGGAACATCGAGAACATGCACGGTACCGACACCGCCGTCGACGTGCCGCAGGAATGCACTTGAGTGAAATTGAGGATGTCGAGTTTGCTCAACTCGGGATTGGTCTCGCGCTCATAGCCGTTCAGCGAAAAGTGATCGGCGCGGGCGGTTTCACCGACCACGAAGACCATCAGCGATTTTTTCTCGCGACTGGCAGCCTTGGCGCTCATCACCGCGTCTTCGCCGATGGCCTGCACCACGAAGTGCTTTTTGATGCCCAGGCGTTGCTTGGTGTATTTGCTGATCGCGTAGATGTAATTGGTCGGGTTGATGAAGTGAGTGAGCTTGTCTTCTTCGCGAAAGATCGGCGCGTAAGTCGAATAGAACGTGCCCACTGAGGCGGCGATCACCAGCACGCAACCGACGATCACCAGAACCTTGTTGAGCAACCCGCGAAAGAACGGCCGATAACTCACCGGCCAACGCCAGATCAGCGCCGCCGGCAACACACCGAGCAGCAACACGTAAGCGAGCAACTTGCCGTTGAACAGCGCGGCGGCTTCGGATGGATTGGTTTCAAAGACGTTCTGGATCATCACCGTGTCGATGGTGATCCCGTATTCATTCATGAAATACGCCGCGCAGGCCGAGAGCAGGGCAACCACGGTGAGCACCGGTTTCAGCGTCCAGCGAAATGACACCAGCGTCAGCAGCAGAGTGATAGCCGCCCACAAAAACAGCCCGAACGAGGCGAAGAACCCCAGTTTGTGCGCGCCTTGCAAAGTGATCAGCGTGCCCAGCGCCTTCCAGGTCGCCAGGTTGTACAGCGCGACCAATGCCAGGGAAAACAGCAGCACCAGTCGGGTCGGAGTGATGGACGGTAAGCGCAGTCCGTTGCCCAAAGCCATTCGCACTTTTCCTCTACTCAAATAGAAAACACACACGGTTGCGCGTGTAACAGTAGAAGAACAATAGTAAAAATTCCGTAAACATCCTGTAACAAGTCGAAAGCACAGCAAAACCCTGTAGGAGCTGCCGAAGGCTGCGATCTTTTGATCTTGATCTTTAAAAACAAGATCAAAAGATCGCAGCCTTCGGCAGCTCCTACAGTGGGGGCGTGGGGTTCAGAAGGATTTGCTTAGGCTGGCGACGACGGTGGCGGTGCAGACGTCTTTGAAGCCCCAGTTGCTCAGGCATTGGCTTTGTGAGAGGTCAGTGTCGATGTAGCTCAGGCCCAACACCACGCCGGCGAGGTTGTGAGTGAGTTTCACCTCCCATTCGCGGTACGAGTCTTCAGCGCTGCCCGACGCCGAGTACAAATGCGGATCCTTGAAATCCATGTTGCCGTAACGCAGCTTCAGCCCCGAGTCATACGGCAGTTCAGTTTCATAACCGATGTAGGTGTACAGCGAGTTCTGCTTGCTATCGATCCCCGGCGCGTCGCTGGAGTAATACGCCGCCAGTTTCACCCCGTACACGCCGAGAATTCCGTAGACCTCGCTCTGGTTGAACTGGCTTTCCTTGGGGTAGGCGTATTTGATGTAGCCCAGATCAAGGCTGACATCCTCGGTCGCCTGCCACAGCCAACCGCCGTAGTAATCGACTTCCTGGCGGGTTTTCAGGCCGCCGCCGAAATCAACGTTGGAGCTCCATGCGCCAAGGTACAGTCCGCTGCTGTGAGCGAGGGTCAAACCGGCCTGCACGGCAGGATCGTTTTGCGTTTGCGAGATGCCGCGAGTGCGGTAATCGCTGACTAAATTCAGGTCCACCACCAGCGCAAAATCATCGTTCAAAGGGATCGCTTGGCTGCTCAAGGGCAGCGCGCTCAATAAACTCAGGGCGAACAGGGGCAAGGCTTTCATGTGAAGTCCCGATGTTGTGATTGTTTTGGGGGCAGGAGGTAAACCTGTAGGAGCTGCCGAAGGCTGCGATCTTTTGATCTTGGTTTTTAAAATCAAAGTCAAAAGATCGCAGCCTGCGGCAGCTCCTACTTGGGAGAGATTTTCTTGTTATTGGGTGGCGGTGTAGACCTGACGGCCGCCGAACCAGGTTTGCAGCACTTTGGTGTCATGCAGGGCTTTGTTGTCGACGCTGAACACGTCGCGATCCAGCACGATAAAGTCCGCCTGCTTGCCCGGCGTCAGCGAGCCGATCTGTTTCTCCAGACCAATCGTGCGCGCCGCGTTGACCGTGTAGGCGTAGAACATGGTGTCGCGGTCCAGACGCTCATCAGCATTGAGTACGCCCAACGGGCCGACGCGGGTGATCGCCTGCGCCATGGCGTTGAACGGGTTCGGCGACGACACCGGCCAGTCACTCGCGCCGGCAATCGTCGCGCCTTGTTTGAGCAGCGAATGCGCCGGGTACTGATAGCGGAAGGCGAGGGCGCTGACGTAGGGCTTGATCATGTCAGTGGTGTAGTCGTCGGCGCTGGCCCAGAGCAATTGCATCGAGGCGATGACGTTGAGCGGTTTGAAACGGGCGAACTCTTTCGGGTTGACCATTTGCAGGTGAGTGATCGAATGGGTCACACCGCTCTGGCGATCCTTGCGCGCCTGGGCGATGCCGTTCAGCGATTCACGCACCGCGCGGTCGCCGATGGCGTGGATGTGCACCAGCCAGCCGCGTTGGTCGATGGCGCTGACCAGTTCGCCGAAATGCTGCGGGTCGATCAGCAGTTCGCCCTGTTTGTGCGAATTGCTGTACGGATCGATCATCGCCGCGCTCTGCGCCGGGAACTCGATCACGCCGTCGGCGAAGATCTTGATCCCGGGTAACGTCAGATTCGGGATGCCTTGGAATTGCTGGCGCACCTTGTCCAGCGTGTCGAGGTCGGCGGGCACGCTTTTCGGGTTGGCGACCAGCAGCGCCGCGACATGCACGCTCATGTCGCCGCTTTCCGACAACGCTTTATAGGCCGGCAGCACGCCGACGGTTTTCTCGGTGGGTTTGAGCGCGAACACCGCTTCGCCCGGGGCGGCGTTGGCGGCCGGGTCCATCCACGCGGTGATGCCGAGGCTGTTGTTGTAGCGCACGGCGGATTTGGCGGCATTGAGCATGTCGGCGGGGCTCGGCACCGGCATTTTCGAGGCGACCCGATCCCAACCGGCGTCGACCACAAAGCCGTTCGGTTCGCCGCTGGCCAGTTTGCCGATGGTGTCTTTTTCCGCGTCGGGCAGGGTTTTCAGCAGGGCCGCATCAATCCCGGCACGCTTGAGCATGACGTTGTTGGCCCACGCGGTGTGGTGGTCGCTGCCGATAAACACCACCGGCACATCGGCCCATTCGCCGCTGTTGAAGGTGTTGCCCAAGGCCTCGGCTTGCGCCCAATAAGCCGAACTCATCCCGGCAATGCTCAGCACGTCGCCATGTTTGGCCTTGCCGTCTGCACGCCAGTCGCGCAGACGTTTTTGCAGCTCGTCGAGATCGACGACTTCGTCTTCCATGTTCGCCGAAACCATTTCCAGTCCGCCGAAAATCGCGTGGGAGTGGCTGTCGATCAGGCCGGGCATCAGCGCTTTGCCCTTGAGGTCGATGACTTGAGTGCCGGGTTCGATCAAGGCTTTGATCTGCGCGTCGGTGCCAACTTTCAACACTTTGCCGTTTTCCACGGCGAGGGCCTGAACCTTCGGTTGCGCACGGTCGGCGGTGAAAATCTTGCCGTTGAGCAGGATCAGATCAGGGGCGGCCATGGCTTCCATCGAGGCAAAACTTACAGCGGCTACCAACAGACTCGGGATGAATCTTTTCATTGAAGATTTCCTTGTTATTGCGTCTGATGGCGAGATTAGTGGCTGGCAGCGGCTGACAGAACGCCTCCCGCACGAAAAACGTTTTTGCCTGAATGGAAAAAGCATGGACAAGTTGGGTGCATTGAAAATGTTCGTGGTCACTGCGCAACTCGGCAGTTTCAGCCGCGCTGCCGAGCAGTTGGGCAAGACCCCGTCGGCGCTGACCAAAGCGGTCAATCATCTGGAGTCTGAACTGGGTGCGCGGTTGTTCGAGCGCAGCACGCGGCGGATCTTGCTGACTGAAATCGGCCGGGTCTACCTGGAAACCGCGCGGCTGGTGTTGCAGCGGCTGGACGAGGCCAGCGAGGAAATCGAGCAATTGCAGCACGGCTTGCGCGGCAGCCTGAAAATCACTGCACCGCTGGCGTATGGCCGGGCGTTTCTCGATCAGGTGTGTGACGGCTTTTTGCAGCAATACCCGCAGATCAGTCTGCAAGTGGACCTGTGCGATGCCTTCGTCAATCTGCTGGAAAGTGGTTATGACCTGGCGTTGCGCGAGGGCCACGATGATTTGCCGGGGTTGATTGCGCGGGTGGTCGGCAGCAATCGCCTGGCGTTGTGCGGCAGCCCGGAATACTTGGCGCGCAAGGGCTTGCCGGTGAATCCGCAGACCCTTGAACAGCATGAATGGCTGCTTTATCAGCATCCGTTGCTCAGCCGCGAATTCTGGTGGGCCGAGCGCGATGGCCAGCGTTTGAGTCTGGCGCAACCGACGGCGCCGTTGTTGCGCAGTGATAATTACGATTTGTTGCTGGCCAGTGCTCTGGCCGGGCGAGGATTGCTGCACACGCCACTGTGGAGCGCCGCGCCGTACATTGCCGATGGGCGACTGGTGCGGGTCATGGCGGATTACGAGATCGACCCGGACACCTTTGGCCCGCACATTCTGGCGGTGTATCCGAGCCATCGGCGGGCCACGGCGAAAGTGGTGGCCTTCATTGATTACATCGCCGAATTCCTCGCCGAACGTGGCCTTAACTGACACCCCCCGCACTGATCGTTCCCACGCTCTGCGTGGGAATGCCTCTAGGGACGCTCTGCGTCCAGTGACGCGGAGCGTCACGGGCTGCATTCCCACGCAGAGCGTGGGAACGATCAATCGCGGCCCGAGCCTTCGGCAGCTCCTACGTCGGCCTAGGCCGACTGGCGGCGCTTGTCAGGAAAATCCTACAGGAGTACAAATGTACTCCATGACAAACCTCACTCCCCGCCGTACCGCCATCCTGACCTTCATCCGCGATCGCATCGCCGAACACGGTCAGCCCCCAAGCCTCGCTGAAATCAGCGAGGCTTTTGGTTTTGCCTCGCGCAGCGTGGCGCGCAAGCATGTGCTCGCGCTCACTGAAGCCGGGTTCATCGAGGTCAATCCGAATCAGGCCCGGGGCATTCGTTTGCTCGGGCAACCGCCGCGTCCGGAGCTGCTCGACATCCCCGTGCTTGGCCGCGTCGCTGCCGGTGCGCCGATTGGCGCCGATGCCGACGTCCATAGCCGCTTGCTGCTCGACCCGGCGCTGTTCTCGCGCACGCCCGATTACATGCTGCGGGTGCAGGGCGATTCGATGATCGAGGACGGCATTCTCGACGGTGATCTGGTCGGCGTGCGGCGCAATCCCGAGGCGCTCAACGGCCAGATCGTCGTGGCGCGGCTCGACGGTGAAGTCACCATCAAACGCTTCGAACGGCTCGGCGATGAAGTGCGGCTGTTGCCGCGCAACCCGGCGTACCAGCCGATTGTCGTGCGCGACGATCAGGATCTGGCGATCGAAGGGGTGTTCTGCGGTCTGGTGAGGCAAGGCTGATGGGCGCCGTCGTTGCGTTGGATACGCTGTTCAATGGCGGCCAGGTCTGGAAGGGCCGGCCTGCGCCACCGGCCGCCAGCCCGCAACCGACCGGGCATGCGGCGCTGGACGCGGCACTGCCCAGCGGTGGCTGGCCGGAAGCGGCGCTGAGCGAAATTCTCCTGGCCGGCCCCGGTGTTGGTGAGTTGCAACTGGTCTGGCCGACGCTGGCGCGGTTGTCGGCGGCGGGCGAGCGCATCGTGCTGGTGGCGCCGCCGTTCGTGCCGTACCCGCAGGCGTGGGAGAACGCCGGGGTCGATTTGCGTCAGTTGTCGGTGATTCAAGCCAGCGAGCGCGATGCCTTGTGGGCGGCCGAACAGTGCTTGCGTTCGGGCAGTTGCGGCGCGGTGCTGTGCTGGCCGCACAAGGCCGATGACCGTGCCTTGCGGCGTTTGCAGGTGGCGGCGGAAACCGGCCAGACCCTGGCGTTTGCCTGGCGACCGTTGAGCGAAGCGGTGAATCCGTCACCGGCGGCGCTGCGCATTGCCATCGACGCCAAACCCGCACAGTTGCGCGTGCTCAAGTGCCGTGGCGGCCTCGCACGTACGGCGCCGATTGCCTTTGCCGTGGGGCACTGAGGTCGCCATGCGCTGGGTCTGTATTGTTTTTCCGCAATTGGCGCTGGACGCGGTGTTGCGCCAACGTCCCGACCCCGATGAGCCGTTGGTGCTGCTCAGCGGCCCGGCCCAACGTCGGGTGCTGCAAGCGGTCAACCCGGCAGCGCGCAAACTCGGTTTGCGCGCTGGCCAGTCGATGACCGCTGCGCAGGCGATGAGCAAAGGCTTTGCCACCGCCGATTACGAAGCGGCCGAGGTCGAACACTGGCAGCAGTTCCTCGCCGCGTGGGCCTACGGCTTCAGCGCGCAGGTCAGCGTGCATTACCCGCGCGCCGTGGTGTTCGAGATCGAGTCGAGCCTGGGCCTGTTCGGTTCCTGGGCCCAGTTCGAAGCGCGGCTGCGCAAGGAACTGACCGAACTGGGCTTTCGCCATCGCATCGTTGCCGCACCGAATCCGGTGGCGGCGCGGGTGCTGGCCAATGCTTATGACGGCTTGGTGGTGCCGGACGGCGAGGCTTTGCAGCATCACCTCGGCCAATTGCCTGTCGACCGCGTCGGCCTGGAACCGGCCGTGGCCACGGCGTTGTCGCGCATGGGCCTGCGCAACCTCAGTCAGCTGCAGAGCCTGCCGCGTCAGGCGCTGGCCCGGCGTTTCGAGGCGCAGATGCTCAAACACCTCGACACCTTGTTCGGTGCGCGGCCATTGGCGCTGGAGTTCTACCTGCCGCCGGATCGTTTTGATGTGCGCATCGAACTGAATTTCGACGTGCAATCGCATCAGGCCTTGCTGTTCCCGTTACGGCGTTTGACCGGTGACCTGTCGGCGTTCCTCTGCGGGCGTGACAGCGGCGTGCAGCGTTTCGATCTGCATCTGGAACACGCCGGGTTGCCGGACACGCTGATCAAAGTCGGCCTGCTCAGCGCCGAACGGGATCCGGCGATGCTCTTCGAACTGGCGCGCGGACGGCTGGAACAAGTGCAGGTCGAGGCACCGGTGCGTGGCTTTCGCTTGCGTGCCGAGGACCTGCCGAGTTTCGTCCCGCAGTTTCAGGAACTGTTCGATGACCGTCCGCAGCAGACGTTGCCGTGGGAGCAATTGCGCGAACGCCTGCGCGCGCGGTTGGGCGATGACGCGGTGCAGGGGCTGCGCTTCCAGGCCGATCACCGCCCTGAGTGCGCTTGGCAGCATGGCGTCGATAAACAACGCTGCAGCGGGTTGCCGAGCGTGCACCGTCCCGGCTGGTTGCTCGGTGAGCCGCAGAGTGTGGCAGAAGGTTCGGCGCGGATTCTCATGGGCCCGGAACGCATCGAATCGGGCTGGTGGGACGGTGACGATGTGCGCCGCGATTACTACCTGATCCAGAACCGTGCCGGTCAGCAGGGCTGGGCTTATCGGGCGGTGGGTGAGGGCGGTCCGCTGTGGCTGCAGGGCTGGTTTGCATGAGCGAGGGTTATGCCGAACTGCACTGCCTGTCGAACTTCAGTTTCCAGCGCGGTGCGTCCAGTGCCCTTGAGCTGTTTCAGCGGGCAAAAAAACACGGTTATCAAGCGCTGGCAATCACCGATGAATGCACGCTGGCCGGGATTGTGCGGGCGTGGCAAGCGGCGAAGTCGGTGGAGCTGCCGCTGATCATCGGCAGCGAAATCCGCATCGAAAACGGCCCGAAGCTGGTGCTGCTGGTGGAGAACCTGGCGGGCTATCAGGCGCTGTGCGGCTTGATCACCCGTGCCCGCCGGCGCACGCAAAAGGGCCAGTATCAGGTGCTGCGCGAGGATTTTGACGAACCCTTGTCGGGCCTGCTGGTGTTGTGGGTGCCGGACTCGCTCGATGCAGTGGAAGAGGGCCGCTGGTTGCAGCAGACCTTCGGCGAGCGCTTGTGGCTGGCGGTGCAGTTGCATTGCGGACAGAACGATCAGCAGCGTCTGGCAGCGCTGTTGAGTCTGGCCGCTGAGTTGCAGATTCCGGCGGTGGCCAGCGGTGATGTGCACATGCACGCCCGTGGCCGTCGCGCTTTGCAGGACACCATGACGGCGATCCGTCATCACGTGCCGGTGGCCGAGGCCGGGTTGCGTTTGCACCCCAATGGCGAGCGGCATTTACGGACTGTCGAGGTGCTACACGAGTTGTATCCGCCGGCCTTGCTGGATGCCTCGGTGGCTCTGGCCCGGCGTTGCACGTTCGATCTCGGCGAATTGCGTTATCAATATCCCAAGGAGTTAGTGCCCAAGGGGCACAGCGCCAGTTCCTGGCTGCGTCACCTGACCGAAGAAGGCATCGCCTGGCGCTGGCCCAAAGGCCCGCAAGCGAAAGTGCTCAAGCAGATCGACGATGAACTGCAACTGATCGCCGAACTCGGCTACGAAAGCTACTTCCTCACCGTGCATGACGTGGTGCGCTTTGCCCGTGAGCAAAACATCCTCTGTCAGGGCCGTGGTTCGGCGGCCAACTCGGCGGTGTGTTTCGCCTTGGGCATCACCGAAATCGATCCGGATCGCACCACGCTGCTGTTTGAGCGTTTCATGTCCAAGGAGCGTAACGAGCCACCGGACATCGACGTCGACTTCGAGCACGAACGCCGCGAAGAAGTCCTGCAATACGTATTTCGCCGTTATGGTCGCCAGCGCGCGGCGTTGACCGCTGTGGTCAGTACTTACCACGCCGCCGGTGCGGTACGTGATGTGGCCAAGGCCCTGGGCCTGCCGCCGGATCAGATCAACGCATTGGCCGATTGCTGTGGCCACTGGAGCGATGAAACGCCGCCGCTGGAACGCTTGCTTGAGGGTGGCTTCGACCCGCAGAGCCCGGTGCTGCGCCGAGTGCTGAGCCTGACCGGGCAACTGATCGGCTTCCCCCGGCACCTGTCGCAACACCCCGGCGGCTTCGTGATTTCCGAGCAACCGCTGGACACCCTGGTGCCGGTCGAGAATGCGGCGATGGCTGATCGCACGATCATTCAATGGGACAAGGACGACCTCGACGCGGTCGGCCTGCTCAAGGTGGATATTCTTGCCCTCGGCATGCTCAGTGCGATCCGCCGTTGCTTCGACCTGCTGCGTCGCCATCGCGATCTCGATCTGAGCCTGGCGAAGATCCCGGCCGAAGACAAACCGACCTACGAGATGATCAGCCGCGCCGACACCATTGGCGTGTTCCAGATCGAGTCGCGGGCGCAGATGTCGATGCTGCCGCGCCTGAAACCAGCGAAGTTCTATGACCTGGTGATTGAGGTGGCCATCGTCCGGCCGGGGCCGATTCAGGGCGGGATGGTCCATCCGTACCTGCGCCGGCGCAATAAAGAAGAAAAAGAAACCTATCCGTCGCCAGAACTCAAGGTCGTTCTGGAAAGAACCCTGGGCGTGCCGCTGTTTCAGGAACAGGTGATGCAGATTGCCATCGTCGCCGCCGATTATAGCCCCGGCGAGGCCGATCAGTTGCGCCGCTCGATGGCCGCATGGAAACGCCACGGCGGGCTCGAACCGCACAAGGAGCGCCTGGCTGCCGGGATGAAAAAGAACGGCTATACGCCAGAGTTCGCCGCGCAGATTTTCGAGCAGATCAAAGGTTTCGGCAGCTACGGTTTTCCCGAATCCCACGCCGCCAGTTTTGCTTTGCTGACCTATGCCAGTTGTTGGCTCAAGTGCCACGAGCCGGCGGCGTTCGCCTGTGCGCTGATCAACAGCTGGCCGATGGGTTTCTACAGCCCCGATCAGATTTTGCAGGACGCCCGCCGGCATCATTTGCAGATTCGCCCGGTGGACGTGCGCGCCAGTGACTGGGATTGCAGCCTGGAAACCACCACGGCGGCGCAACCGGCGATCCGCATGGGCCTGCGGATGATCAAGGGCTTTCGCGAGGACGATGCCCGGCGTATCGAGGCGGCGCGGGCGCGCGGGGCGTTTGCCGATGTCGCCGATTTGGGTGAACGGGCCGCACTCGACAGTCGGGCGCAGGCGTTGCTGGCCGATTCCGGGGCGTTGCGCGGTCTGGCCGGGCACCGGCATCGGGCGCGCTGGGAGGTGGCGGGGGTGCAGAAACAACTTGGCTTATTTGCCGGGTTGCCGAGCCAGGAAGAGCCTGATGTAGTGCTGCCCAAGCCGAGTGTCGGTGAGGATCTGCACGCGGATTACACGACGATTGGCACCACGCTGGGCCCGCATCCACTGGCGCTGTTGCGCGGTGAATTGAAGGCGCGACGCTGCCGCAGTTCGCAGGAATTGCTCGACGTTGAACACGGCCGGCCGGTGAGCGTTGCCGGGCTGGTTACCGGGCGACAACGTCCGGGTACCGCCAGTGGCGTGACCTTCGTGACCCTGGAAGACGAGTTCGGCAACGTCAATGTGGTGGTCTGGCGCGATCTGGCCGAGCGTCAACGCCAGGTTTTGGTCGGCTCGCAACTGCTCAAGGTCGACGGCCGCTGGGAACGCGAAGGCGAAGTGCGCCACCTGATCGCCGGACGCCTGAGCGACCTCAGCCCGCTGCTCAACGGCATCCGCGTGCAGAGCCGCGATTTCCACTGACGTCGCCTTTCAGCCGCACCACAATAATGTAGGAGCTGCCGAAGGCTGCGATCTTTTGATCTTGTTGTTGAAGATCAAAAGATCGCAGCCTTCGGCAGCTCCTACAGAGGGTGAGCAAGCCAATTCGTTGGCGTCAAAAAAACCTGTTAGTAGTGATGGCACTTTGTCATAATGCCGGCCCTTTTCCGCTCCCCACCACGTTTGTCGTGCCGGGATACCCCCTGTTTTTCAAAAGGAATACTCAGTGAGAATGATCTCCCGGATGTTGGTTTCAGGCGTTGCGATTGCTGTGCTCGGCACGTTGGCCAGCACGCTCGCCGGCTGCGCCACCGAAAGCTCCCGCGCGTTGCCGGTAGCCAAGGTTGAAAGCGCTACTCAAGTCTGGACCGGCGTTCGTGTGCCAATGGCCGTGGGCAAGTTCGACAACCGCTCCAGCTATATGCGCGGCATTTTCTCCGACGGCGTCGACCGTCTCGGCGGTCAGGCCAAGACCATCCTCATCACCCACCTGCAGCAGACCAACCGCTTCAGCGTGCTGGATCGCGACAACATGGGCGAAATCCAGCAGGAAGCGGCGATCAAGGGCCAGGCCCAGCGGCTGAAAGGTGCTGATTACGTGGTCACCGGTGACGTTACCGAGTTCGGCCGCAAAGAGATTGGCGATCATCAGTTGTTCGGCATTCTCGGCCGTGGCAAGACCCAGATCGCTTACGCCAAGGTCAACTTGAACATCGTTAACATCAGCACTTCCGAAGTGGTTTATTCGACGCAAGGCGCTGGCGAGTACGCCTTGTCCAACCGCGAAATCGTCGGCTTCGGCGGCACCGCTGCGTACGACTCCACCCTCAACGGCAAAGTACTGGATCTGGCCATGCGCGAGGCGATCAATCGTCTGGTCGATGGCATGAATGCCGGTGCCTGGAAGCCGGGCAACTGATCGACGCCCATTCATTGCAAGGAGCAACACCCATGAATTTGACGTTGTCGCGCTCGCTGATGGCGCTGACGCTGGCCGCCAGTGCCCTGCTGGCCGGTTGTGCCGGCCCGAAAACCCTGTACCAGTGGGAAGACTACCAACCGCAGGTCTACGAATACTTCAAGGGCGAAGAGCCCAAGGAAGCACAGGCTGAAGTGCTCGAACGTGATCTGCAAAAGATCCGCTCCACCGGCAAAGCCGTGCCGCCGGGTTACCACGCGCACCTTGGCTTGCTCTATCTGAGCATGGGCAAGGACGATCAAATGGTGCAGCAGTTCCGCACCGAGAAAGCGCTGTTCCCCGAGTCCGGCCCGTACATGGATTTTCTGCTTAAAAACGCCAAGACCGGAGACGCCCGATGATCTCGCGTACGCTGAAACTATTGGCCGCCGGTTTGGCCCTGACCGTACTCGGTGGCTGCGTTGCGCCCAAGTCCGTGGATTATTCGGCCTACAAACAGGCGCGGCCGAAGACCATTCTGGTGTTGCCGCCGCTGAATACCTCGCCGGATGTGAAGGCCTCGTACAGCCTGTTGTCGCAGGTGACGTTCCCGCTGGCCGAGGCCGGTTACTACGTGTTGCCGATCGCGCTGGTGGACGAAACTTTCCGCCAGAACGGCCTGACCACCCCGGATGACATCCATCAGGCACCGCCGAACAAACTGCAGGAAATCTTCGGTGCGGACGCGGCGCTGTACATCACCGTGACCGAATACGGCACGCGTTACATGGTGATCAGCAGTGAAACGGCGGTGACCGCGACAGCGAAGCTGGTCGACCTGAAGAGCGGCACCACGCTGTGGACCGGTTCGGCACGGGCGTCGAGCGAAGAGGGCGGCAATAACGGTGGTGGCGGTCTGATCGGCATGCTGATCACCGCGGCGGTGAAGCAGATCATCAACAGTTCCACCGATGCCGGTTACCCGATTGCCGGTGTGGCGAGCAATCGCCTGCTCTCTGCGGGGCATCCGGCGGGCCTACTGTACGGGCCGCGTTCGCCGAAATACGGCACTGACTGAAAAATCAAAAGATCGCAGCCTTCGGCAGCTCCTACAGGGAGAATGCATTGATCGTTCCCACGCTCTGCGTGGGAACGCATCCCGTGACGCTCCGCGTCACAGTGGACGCAGAGCGTCCATGGCGGCATTCCCACGCGGAGCGTGGGAACGATCAGTAGGAGCTGCCGCAGGCTGCGATCTTTTGCTGTTGGCGTTTATTTGCCAGCGGGCCAAAACCGTTCGCCACCGCCCGGTGCCTCCGTCCACGCTTGCAACGAGCGGGTCGGCAAATCGAAGTAATCGCGGGTGCGCGCGTAGCCATGGCCGCCCATCCGGCCAATCGCATCCAGCCCCAATTGATCGATGTACAAGGTTTTCGGGTCGATCAACTCATCGCGCACATGCGCCATCAATACCTCGCCAAAAATGATCTCCCGCGACTGGCCGATGTTCAGTGCCATCATCCGCCGGCACTCCAGCGCCACCGGGGCTTCGCCGATGCGTGGGCATTTCACCGTGGTGCCGGCAATCGCCGTCAGCCCTGCAGCGGTCAGCTCATCGAAGCCCGGCGCGAACGGCACAGCGCAGACATTCATGGCTTCCACCAGTGCATCGCTGACGATGTTAACGGTGAATTCCTGATTGAGCTGGATATTGCGCGTGGTGTCTTTCGGGCTCTGGTCGCCGTAATTCTCTACGCCCAACGCGAGGATCGGTGGGTCCGCCGACAGCGCATTAAAGAAACTGAACGGCGCGGCATTGATCCGGCCCTCGCCATCAATGGTGGTTACCAGCGCAATCGGCCGGGGCACGACGCTGCCGATCAGGATCTTGTATTTTTCCCGTGGGCTGAGTTGGCTGAAATCAAAACTGTGCATGGCAAAAACCTCTAGGAAAGTGGATCGATGGCGCTCAATGGTGCGTCGGCGCTGTAGTCATCGGCGAACGGAATGGCCGGCTGGAACAGGTTTTTCCAGTCTGGCCGGTTAAACGCGCGGTCGCTGTGGCTGCGCATGAGCTTTTCAAATTGGCGTTGCGCCTGGCGTTGCAGGGCGGGGTAGTCGACGCCGCTGACCTGACCGTCGTGCATCACGCAACGACCGTCGATGTAACTGGCGATGCAATCGTCGCCGCGCCCGGTCAACAGCAGGTTTTTCAAAGGGTCGAACAACGGGCCCAAATGCAGGCCGCGCAGGCTGAACACGGTGATGTCGGCTTTAGCGCCGGGGGCCAGACGCCCGAGGTCATCGCGCCCCAGCGCCCGCGCGCCGCCGAGGGTGGCGGCGTTGTACAGATCAAGGCTGCTGGTCAGCGCCGAGCCGCCCTCCATCAACCGCGCGATGTTCAAACCGTGGCGCATGTTTTCCAGCAGATCTGCCGGCCAGGTATCAGTGCCGAGGGCAAAGTTGATGCCTTTGGCCCGGTAGCGACCGAACGAGTTCAGCGCCTCGCCATCACGGGCGAACACCAACGGGCAATGCACCAGACTCGCGCCGCCATCAATGACCCGCTGCAAGTCGTCATCGCCCGTGGTGTAAATGCCGTGCGGTAACAGACTGCGCGGCGTGAGCAAGTTCAGCTGCTGCAACCAACCGAGCGGCGAGGCGCCGCGCAATTGCTCGACCATCGCCACTTCGCTGAGCGCCTGACAGCAATGCACGCGCATCGGCGCATTCAGTTCGCGGCTCAGCGCCGAGGTGCGTTGCAGCAGCGCCGGGGTGCAGGTCTGGATGCGATCGGGCAGCAGCGCGCCGCGAATCAAGCCGTCATGCGCGCCGTCAAAATCCTTGAAGAAACGTTCTGCCGCATCAAGGCCGGCCAACCCGCGAGCCTCATCCCAGTGATGGGCCAAGGTGTCGTCGGCCTGCCAATAACTCATGCCACTCATGTAGCAGGGGCCGAGGTAAGTGCGTAAACCGAGTTCACCGGCAACGTCGGCGACGGCGGCAAATTCGTCGTAGGTTTCCGCCCACTCGCGGTAGTACATCGAGGTGATCGGCATCGCCGTGGTGATGCCGTTGCGGATCAACTGGGTGAAGGCGTAGCGGTATTTGAAGACCTCTTCTTCCGGGCTGTAAGTTTCACGCGGGCCGGCGGCCAGATACTCGGCAGACCACATGCGGCCCATGGCGCGCTCGTCGCCGTTGTCCAGCGTCAGCACCGTGGAATCGAGATCGCCCAGCGCATCCAGGTCGATGAAGCCGGGGCCGATCAGCGCATTGCCGTAGTCGATCCACTGATCCACCGGCCCCGCATAACCGCGTCCGACAAACTCGATGCGCGAGCCGGCAAACACCACTTCACCGTCGCGCCACAGCACATGCTGCGTGCCGTCGAAGCCGACCACGCAACTGGCGCGCAGGCCGATGCGTTTCACAGCCGGCTGTCCAGCAAGCGACCGCCACTGGCGATCAAGCAACCCGCGCGATAGACCTGGCGCAACGGCCGCGCAACGACCGCTTCGCCAAGGGTCTCGACCGGCATCAGCAAGAAGTCCGCGCGCTGACCGAGCGCAAAGCCGTAATCCTCAATGCCCAGCGCCCGAGCGCCATTCACCGTGGCCGCTTCAAACGCCGCCGCCAGTTCATCGTCCTTGCCCAGGTCAAAGCGAAACGCCAGCAACATCGCCCGTTCGAGCATGTCGCCATTGCCCATCGGCGACCACGCATCACGAATGCCGTCGGAACCCAGGCAGACGTTCACCCCGGCCTCGCGCAACGCCAGAAACGGAGGCACGGCGGTGTCGGCCGGCGCTGAACTCATCAGCGAAATCCCCAGCGCCGCCAAGCGCTCGGCAACCGGTTTGACCTGACTCCACGGCAACATGCCGAGGCAATAGGCGTGGCTGATCATGACTCGTTTTTGCAGGCCGAAACGCTCGGTGTAATCGGCGATCAGCGCGATCTGCCACAAGCCCAGTTCACCTTTGTCGTGCAGGTGAATATCCACGCCACGACCGAACTCGGCCGCCAGTTTGAAGACGAAATCCAGTTGCGCAATCGGGTCGTTGTCGATGCCGCAAGGGTCGAGTCCACCGACGTTTTCCACGCCCAGCGCCATCGCTTCGCGCATCAGTTCGGCGGTGCCGGGGCGACTGATCAAACCGGTTTGCGGGAACACCACCAGTTGCAGGTCGATCAGGTCTTTGTAGCGTTCGCGCAATTGCTGCATGGCTTCGACGTGGCGCAGGCCGAATTCCGGGTCGATGTCGACGTGGCAGCGCATCGTCAGCGAGCCGCGGGCGATGCAGTTTTCCAACAGCGTGCCGGCGCGTTCGGCGATCGGCGCGGTGACTTCACGGAGGATACGGCGCTCGTTGCTGATGTAGTCCTTGAGCGTCGGCCCGGCGCTGTTTGGGCGCCAGGGTTGGCCGTAGAGGGTTTTGTCGAGGTGGACGTGGCTTTCGACCAAAGCGCTGGTGAGCAATTGGTTGTGGCCATCGATGTCGGTGGCGCCCAGCGGTGCATTGTTGGCCGGACGGCGCTGAGTGAAGCGGCCGTTTTCGATCAGCAGGTCTTCGGCGGCGGCGCCGTAGGGGCGCACGTTGCGTAGCCAGTGTGGCTGGGTCATTTCTTTACCTCTAGTTCAATGGTATCTGGGCGGGCCTCATCGCTGGCAAGCCAGCTCCCACAGGTGTCGAGGTGTGCCCACTTTCTGTGTGCGACACAGATCCCTGTGGGAGCTGGCTTGCCAGCGATGGTCGCCCCTCGATTTCAGATCAGGTGATCAACCCTTGAGCTTCGACCAGATCCGATCCTGCAGCTCGCGAGCCTTGTTGCTGCATTCCTTCTCCGGGCGCAAACGCGAGGCGTATTCCTCCGGCATGTTGATCGCGTCCATCACCTTCCACTTCGGATCAAGCAACGAATCGCTTTGAATCCCGTTGGCGTAAGCAATAGCGTTGGAGACGGCGGCGGCGTTCTCCGGCTTCATCATCCAGTCGATAAAGATCTTCGCGTTACCCGGGTGCGGCGCGCTTTTCGGCACGGCGAAGTTGTCCTGGAACATCGCCACGCCTTCACGCGGATAGACGTATTTGATCGTGCTCTTCTGCAAGGTCGCCCGCGCGGTCGAGCCGTTCCAGTTCTGCATCATGATCACCTCGCCCGAGGCCATGCGGTCGACGGTGTTGTCGGAGCTGTACATCTTCAAAAACGGTTTCTGTTTTTGCAGCAATTCCAGAATGCGCTTGGCGTCCTGCGGGTTTTCGCTGCACTCATCAACGTTCAGGTAATGGCTGGCGGCGTTGATCACGCTGCTCGACGTATCGAGGGCGGCGAGCTGGCCTTGCAGCTCTTTGCGCGGTTCGAAGAACTCTTTCCACGAGTCATCCAGTTTGCCGCCGGGCACCCGCGCACTGTCGTAGGAGAAGCCGGTGGTGCCCCACAGATACGGCGCCGAGAACTTGCGCCCCGGGTCGAAACCCGGATCGCGGAACGGCCCCTTCACGTACTGGAAGTTGCTCAGGCTCGGCGCGTCGATTTCCATCAGCAGGTCCTGCTTGATCAGCGTCTGCATGATCGACTGCGACGGCACGATCACGTCATACGCGGCGCCGCCGGCCTGCAATTTCGCGAGCAAAGTTTCGTTGCTGTCGTAACCGTCCATGGTCACTTTGATGCCGGTTTCCTTCTCGAATTTGGCCAACAGATCGACCGGGTAGTAGTCGGTCCAGTTGTAGAAAAACAGTTCTTTTGGTTCGGCAGCGTGGGCGCCGAACGCGGCGAAACAACTCAGGGCCAGACCGGATACTGCCAAACGCAGGCTTTTGACTTTCATGAGAGTGCTCCAGATTTATTGTTGTTTACCGCGTTGGCCCAGCCAGAAGGCCAGCACCACCAGGACAATCGAGATCAGCAGCATCAGCGTCGAGATCGCATTGATTTCCGGCGTCACGCCAGCCTTGATCGCCGAGAAGATGTACACCGGCAACGTTGTCGAACCGGGGCCGGCGACGAAAAAGGTCATGATGAAATCGTCGAGGCTGACCACGAACGCCAGCACCGCACCGGACAACACCGCCGGCCACAACAGCGGCAAGGTCACGCGGCGGAACACCTGCCACGGATTGGCGTAGAGATCGTTCGCCGCTTCCAGCAGGCTCTTGTCCAGATCGTTGAGCCGCGCACGGATCGGCAGATAAGCAAAAGGAATGCAGAAGCCGATGTGCGCGACGATCACCGTGAGCAAACCTAGCTTGATGCCCAGCGCCATGAACAGCAGCAGGGTGGCCACAGCGGTGACGATCTCTGGCAGGATCAGCGGCAGGTTGATCCCGCCCTCGACCATTTTCTGCCCGTAGAACGGCCGGTACGTGGCCAGCGCCGCGAGCAGGGCAATGGCCGTGGCGCAGACCGTGGCAATCGTTGCGACGATGATCGAATTCAGCGCCGCCGTCTGAATCGACGGGTTGGCCAGAATCCGCCCGTACCAGGCAAAGGAAAACTCGGTCCACACCGTCGCCGAGCGGTTGGCGTTGAAGCTGTAGGCGATCAACACGAAGATCGGCAGGTACAGATAAGCGAGGATCAGCAGGCTGATTTCGCGGGTTGCCGGGAGTTTTTTCAGGTGCAGGGAAATCATGCTTTCGCCCCCCGATTAATAGTCTTCGCCGTGCGACGGCTGTACAGCGCGTAAAGCACCAGCGACACCAGCAGAATCGCCAGCAACAGGAACGACAGCGAACTGCCCAGCGGCCAATTGCGCGCCGTGCCGAACTGTTGCTGGATCAGGTTGCCGATCATCAGCGTCTTGCCGCCGCCAAGAATCGCCGGGGTTATGAAGGCGCCGAGGCTCGGCACAAACACCAGCAACGCGCCGGCAATCACGCCCGGCATCGACAGTGGCAGAATGATCCGGCGCAACGCGTGCCAGCGATTCGCCCCGAGGTCATAAGCGGCTTCCACCAGACGCCAGTCGAGTTTTTCCAGCGTCGAGTAGATCGGCAGAATCATGAACGGCAGGAAGCTGTAAACCAGACCGACACTTACCGCGAAATCGTTGTAGAGCAGGGTGATGCCGCCGGCGCTGGGGAACAGGGCGTTAAGGCTTTGCGCAACCCAGCCGTGTTCGCGCAGGATGATCAGCCACGCGTAGTTGCGGATCAGCAGGTTGGTCCAGAACGGAATGGTGATGAGCAAGACCATCAGGTTGCGTCGGCGCGGGGTCAGGCTCGACATCCACAACGCCACCGGAAAACCGAACAGGAAACACAACACGGTGGTGCCACCGGCCTGCAGCACCGAGCGCAGCAACGCTTGGGCATAGACCCAGTTCAGTTCCAATTCGCCGTCAAAACCTTCCTGGAAAAACAGCTGCACGTAACTTTGCAGCTGCCATTGCGCTTGCCAGTCGACGCCACCGTAGGTATTGCGCGGTAGCAGGCTGATGTAGCCCATGATCCCCAGCGGAATGGCGATCAGGGCGAGCAGGGTCAACACCACCGGGCTAAGCAACAGCGCGCGGTTGAGGGCAGGGGAAGTGCTGCTGACGCTCATCTCAGGCCTCCATCAACAGGCAGGCGTGCGGCGGCAGGTGCACGGCAACGCGTTCGCCGACTGCGCGGCCAGGGTTCAGGCCTTCGTTGTTTTCGCGCAGCATGACTTTGATGTCGTTGTTCAGCCGGCACTGGTACAGCGTCGCGGTGCCGACGTAGAGCACCGCTTCGATCACTCCGCGCAGGTGATGCGGCTGGCTGGCATCGACCAGTTGCGAACGCTCCGGGCGGAACGCCAGTTGCACGCTGCTGCCATTGAAGCCCTGCGGCTGACAGGCAATCTCGACCGGCATGCCGTTGGGCACGAAGAGTTTTTCGTTGTGTTCGCCGTGCTTGAGCTGGCCGGGGAGGAAGTTGATGTCGCCGATGAACTGCGCGACAAAGCGGTGTTTGGGGTGCTCGTAGATATCGGTCGGGGTGCCGATCTGCAGGATCTTGCCGGCCGACATCACCGCGATGCGGTCGGACAGGGTCAGCGCTTCTTCCTGATCGTGGGTGACGAAGATGAAGGTGATCCCGGCTTCTTTCTGCACGCGCTTGAGTTCGACCTGCATTTCTTTGCGCAGCTTGAGGTCGAGCGCTGACAGCGGTTCGTCGAGCAACAGCACTTTCGGTTTCGGCGCCAGGGCCCGGGCCAGAGCCACGCGCTGCTGTTGACCGCCGGAGAGTTCCGCCGGTTTGCGTCCGGCCAGATGCTCCATTTGCACCAGCGCGAGCATTTCGTTGACGCGATCGGCAATCAACTTGCGCTCAAGACCCTGCATCTCGAGCCCGAAGGCGATATTCTGCGCCACACTCATGTGTGGAAACAGCGCGTAACTCTGGAACACCGTGTTGACCCGGCGCTTGAATGGCGGCAGGTCATTGACCGGTTCACCGGCCAAACGAATCTCGCCTTCACTGACGTGTTCGAAGCCGGCGATGGTGCGCAGCAGGGTGGTTTTACCGCAGCCCGAGGGGCCTAGCAGAGTAAAGAATTCATTGTCGGCGATGTTCACCGAAACATTGTCGAGGGCCGGCGCGAGGCCTGGATCATCGGAATACCGTTTTGAGACGTTGCGCACTTCAATTGCTATTGGTTGACCCATAATGGTGCAATCCTCTATTTATTGTATGCAATATCTGAATGCAATTTAGAAATACCCGGATTAATCTGCGTGTGCAACCCCCTTTTTCCATGGCCGTGCATCGCCAGGGGATGGTTGCCTGACGCCAAAGGAGTGTTCGAATGACCGAGAAGAAACTGGAAACCACGGTCGACCGCGTCTACCAAGGGGTTTACGAGGCGATCAGCAAGCGTTCATTGCGCCCGGGGATGAAGCTGGGCGAGGCCTCGCTGGCTGAGTTATTTAATGTCAGCCGCACGTCGGTGCGCGCTGCATTGAAGCAGTTGGAGGCCGATGGACTGGTCACAACCGAGCCCAACAAAGGGGCATCGGTGTCGCTGCCGAGCAATGAAGAAATCCGTTCGCTGTTCGAAACCCGCCGGCTGATCGAGATCGGCATCGTCACCGAACTGTGCCGACGCAAGGACAGCGCGGCGATGCAGGACTTGCGTGAACATTTATTGCTGGAGGATGAAGCCCACGCTGCCGGTGACCACGAACGGCTGATCCATCTGCTTGGCGAGTTCCACATCAAACTGGCGCGCAGCCTGAACAACCCGGTGTTGCTCGACTGGTTCCAGAAACTGATCTCGCGCGCCTCGCTGTATGCCGCTGCACTGGATGACGACAGCCACGAGGTGTGCCGCGATGACGAACACCTGCGCCTGATCGAATACATCGAGGCCGGCAATCAGAGCGCCGCCATCGAGCTGACCTGCATGCATTTGAACGGCATCGAAAAAGCCATTCTCGACGTCGCCGCGAAGATGAAAACTGGCTACCATCCGCTCAAACACCTGATCGGGGTCTAGCCTCCAAACGGCGATGAAATCGGCTATACCTCAAATGAAACCAATACGACTGAAGACGCTCGAAACAGACGGGCGTCGCGTCGTTCTGGCGTTGCGATTTATCGGGCAATCACCACAGGACACCGAGTCAGTCGATGCAGTTTTTATCCGATAGCCACGGTTGTGATGGCTGGCAAGGCGAAATGGCCGAACGCATCCGCGCGTTCGATTGGCGCCACACCGAACTTGGCCCGTTGCATAGCTGGCCGGCGAGCCTGTGCAGCACGGTGCAATTGATGCTGGCCTCGCCGCTGCCGATGGTCATGCTTTGGGGCCGTGCCGGCTACATGATCTACAACGACGCCTACTCGAAATTTGCCGGTGGCCGCCATCCGTATCTGCTCGGTGTGCCGGTAGAGCTGGGCTGGCCGGAAGTCGCCGAATTCAACCGGCATGTGGTCGATACCTGTCTGGCCGGCGGCACCTTGTCGTTCCGCAACAAAGAGCTGGTGCTGTTGCGCGACGGCGTCCCCGAAGATGTCTGGATGGACCTGTATTACAGCCCGGTGGCCAACGATGACGGCGAGCCGGCCGGGGTCATGGCGATGGTGGTCGAGACCACCGAATTCATGCGTTCCGAGCGCCTGCGCCAGGCGGCCGAAGATGCCTATCGCGCCGACAATGAACGGGTGCGCCTGGCGCTGAATGCCGGGGCCTTGCTCGGCTCGTTTGTCTGGGACGTGAAGAACAACAGGCTGTCGGCGGACGAACGTTTTGCCCGCACGTTCTCCTATCCACCGAATCAGGACCTGAGCAACCTGGCTCAAGACATCGCCGAGTCGCGCGTCCACCCCGATGATTTCGCCTGGGTGCAGGAACGTGTTGCGCATTCCGTGCAGACCGGCGAGCCGTACAACGCTGAGTATCGGGTCATGCGCAGCGATGGCAGTTACATCTGGGTGCTGGCCAGCGGTGGTTGCGAGTTTGATGAGGACGGCCGGCCGCTGCGTTTCCCCGGGGTGTTGATCGATATTCATGAACGCAAGAATGCTGAAGAATCCCTGCTCAAATTCACCCGTAATCTCGAACAGCGTGTCGGCGAAGAGGTCGAGGCGCGCCTGGCGGCTGAAGAACAGTTACGCCAGTCGCAGAAGCTTGAGGCCATCGGCGGTCTGACCGGCGGCGTTGCCCATGACTTCAATAATCTGCTGCAAGTGATCGCCGGCAACCTGCACTTGCTGGCCCGGCACGAGCCCGACAACGCCAACGTGCAGCGCCGCGTCAGTGCTTCGCTGGCAGCAGTGGAACGCGGAGCCAAGCTGTCTTCGCAGTTGCTCGCATTTGCCCGTCGTCAGCCGCTGTCGCCGGCGGTGTGCAATCCGCAGCAGATCTTCGAAGGCGTCGGCGAGTTGCTGCAGCGGGCACTGGGCGAAACCATTCAGATCGATGTGCAACTGCCGCCCGTGCCGTGGCACATCAACGTCGATCGCAATCAGCTGGAAAACGCCATTCTCAATCTGGCGATCAATGCTCGCGATGCCATGAAAGGCGAGGGCACCATTGGTCTCAGCGCTGCCAATGTGCGGCTCGACCGCGAGTTCTGTGCCGGCAAAGGCATCGTCCCCGGCGAGTTTGTAAGGGTGGCGGTCAGCGACAGCGGCGCGGGGATCCCGGCGCACATTCTGGAGCAGGTGTTCGAACCGTTTTTCACCACCAAGGCGGATGGCCAAGGCACCGGGTTGGGTTTGAGCATGGTCTTCGGTTTCGTCAAACAGAGCGGCGGGCATGTCGACATCGACAGTGCGGTGGGCGAAGGCACGCGCGTGCAGTTGTACTTTCCGCGCAGTTTGCGCCCGATCCTTGATGAAGCGCCCAACTTGCAACGACAGCAGAGCGGTGGCCACGAATCGATTCTGGTGGTCGAGGACAACGACGCGGTACGCGCCTCGGCGGTCGAGTTGCTGCGCGAAGAAGGCTATCGCGTATTGACCGCCGGTAACGGCGATGTGGCGATGCAAATGCTGCTGGAAGGCGTCGAGGTCGACCTGATCTTCACCGACGTGGTCATGCCGGGCCTGATCAAAAGCTCCGACCTGTTTGCCTGGGCCAAGGTGCAGACGCCGCCGGTGGCAGTACTGTTCACCTCCGGGCATACCCGCGACATCATTTCACGCAATCACCAACTGAGCCCCGATACGCATTTGCTGGGTAAACCGTACAGCCCGGAGGCAATGCTGCAGATGATTCGCGCGGTGCTTAATGCCTGACTGACAGAACCCTGTGTCTACCGGGATTCTGTGGCGCAAGGAAGTTACCTGAGGTGCAAGGAAACTATCCGAGGTCTAAGGAAAGTACCCGAGGGGTAAGGAAATTACCTGAGGTGTAAGGAAATTACCTGAGGTGTAAGGAAACTACCCGAGGTGTAAGGAAACTACCCGAGGTGTAAGGAAATTACTTGTGGCGAGGGGATTTATCCCCGCTGGAGTGCGAAGCGCTCCCCTGCATTTCTTCAGGTATACCGAGGGGGCAGGATCTACGACTGCTGCGCAGCCGATCGGGGATAAATCCCCTCGCCACAGGAACTCACCTGTCACACAAAACTCACTAGTCATAGAGATCTGATCTGGCACCAGAGTTTTTCAAGCAATCTTCCGATCAAGGCCCGCCAATGACTTCGAAGCTTAATTCCGAAGCGCTCCCCTGCATTTCTTCAGGTATACCGAGGGGCAGGATCTACGACTGCTGCGCAGCCGATCGGGGATAAATCCCCTCGCCACAGGAACTCACCTGTCACACAAAACTCACTAGACATAGAGATCTGATCTGGCACCAGAGTTTTTCAAGCAATCTTCCGATCAAGGCCCGCCAATGACTTCGAAGCGTAATTCCAAAGCGCTCCCCTGCATTTCTTCAGGTATACCGAGGGGCAGGATCTACGACTGCTGCGCAGCCGATCGGGGATAAATCCCCTCGCCACAGGAACTCACCTGTCACACAAAACTCACTAGACATAGAGATCTGATCTGGCACCAGAGTTTTTCAAGCAATCTTCCGATCAAGGCCCGCCAATGACTTCGAAGCGTAATTCCGAAGCGCTCCCCTGCATTTCTTCAGGTATACCGAGGAGCAGGATCTACGACTGCTGCGCAGCCGATCGGGGATAAATCCCCTCGCCACAGGAACTCACCTGTCACACAAAACTCACTAGTCATAGAGATCTGATCTGGCACCAGAGTTTTTCAAGCAATCTTCCGATCAAGGCCCGCCAATGACTTCGAAGCGTAATTCCAAAGCGCTCCCCTGCATTTCTTCAGGTATACCGAGGGGCAGGATCTACGACTGCTGCGCAGCCGATCGGGGATAAATCCCCTCGCCACAGGAACTCACTTGTCACACAAAACTCACTAGTCATAGAGATCTGATCTGGCACCAGAGTTTTTCAAGCAATCTTCCGATCAAGGCCCGCCAATGACTTCCAAGCGTAACTCCAAAGCGCCCGCCGGCATGGTTCGGGTGCGTGGCGCCCGTGAACATAACCTGAAGAACGTCGACATCGACATCCCTCGCGATGCGCTGGTGGTGTTCACCGGGGTGTCCGGTTCGGGCAAATCCTCGCTGGCATTTTCGACTCTGTACGCCGAAGCGCAGCGGCGTTACTTCGAGTCGGTGGCACCGTATGCACGACGCCTGATCGATCAGGTCGGCGTACCAGACGTCGATTCCATCGAAGGCCTGCCGCCCGCCGTGGCCCTGCAACAACAGCGCGGCACGCCGAGTACGCGCTCGTCGGTGGGCAGCGTCACCACGTTATCGAGTCTGATCCGCATGCTCTATTCGCGCGCCGGCAGTTACCCGCCGGGGCAGGCGATGCTGTACGCCGAAGACTTTTAGCCGAACACCCCGCAGGGTGCGTGCCCGGACTGCCATGGCCTCGGCCGGGTCTATGAGGTTACCGAAGCGCTGATGGTGCCCGATCCGAACCTGACCATCCGCCAGCGCGCCGTGGCGTCCTGGCCGCTGGCGTGGCAAGGGCAGAACCTGCGCGACATCCTCGTGACCATGGGCATCGACGTCGACATCCCGTGGAAGAAACTGCCGAAAAAGCAGCGCGACTGGATTCTCTTCACCGAAGAAACCCCGACCGTGCCGGTGTACGCCGGGCTGACCCCGGAAGAAACCCGCGTCGCCCTCAAGCGCAAAATGGAGCCGAGCTACCAAGGCACCTTCACCGGTGCGCGCCGCTACATCCTCCACACCTTCACCCACTCGCAAAGTGCGCTGATGAAGAAGCGCGTTTCGCAGTTCATGCTCGGCAGCCCTTGCCCGTTGTGTGACGGCAAACGCCTCAAGCGTGAAGCGTTGTCGGTGACCTTTGCCGGCTACGACATTGGCGAGCTGTCGCAGATGCCGTTGCTGCAAGTGGCCGAGGTGTTGCGGCCCGTCGCGGCGCAGAGTTATCTGGAGCACGCCGAAGAAACCGGCGAGACCTTGAGCCATGCGCAAACCCGCGAGGCCCGTCAGCAACGGGTGGCCCATGGCGCCAGTGGGCATGCCAGCGCGCCGGACGTGCGACACACGCCGAACCTGTCACTGGAGAAACGTCTGGCGGCGCAGCGTATTGCCGAGGATCTGCTGGAGCGGGTCAGCACGCTGACCGACCTGGGCCTCGGTTATCTGGCGCTGGAGCGCAGCACGCCGACATTGTCGTCCGGTGAGTTGCAGCGCTTGCGGCTGGCGACACAATTGGGGTCGCAATTGTTTGGCGTGATCTATGTGCTCGACGAACCCTCGGCCGGTTTGCACCCGGCGGACGGCGAGGCGCTGTTCGAGGCCTTGCAACGGCTGAAAGCTGACGGCAATACGCTGTTCGTGGTCGAGCATGACCTGGAAACCATGCGCCGCGCCGACTGGCTGATCGACGTTGGCCCGGCGGCGGGCGAGCAGGGTGGGCAGGTGTTGTACAGCGGCCCTCCGGCAGGATTGGCCGGGATTGAAGCGTCGCAGACTCGCGCTTATCTGTTTGCCGAAACCGGGCGGCCAACCCGTGCGGCACGCAAGCCGACGGCGTGGTTGAAACTGGACGGTATCACTCGCAACAACCTGAATAATCTCAGCGCTGAATTCCCGCTGGGCTGCTTCACTTCGGTGACCGGCGTGTCCGGGTCCGGCAAGTCGAGTCTGGTCAGTCAGGCGTTGCTGGAGCTGGTCGGCGCGCAACTCGGGCGGCCGACTGCCGAGGCGGAGCCTGAAGAACTCAGCCTTGAAGATGATGCGCCGCAGTTCAGCAGCGGCCAGGTCACGTCAGGGCTGGAGTCGATCAAACGGCTGGTGCAAGTCGATCAGAAACCCATCGGCCGCACGCCGCGCTCCAATCTGGCGACCTACACCGGCCTGTTCGATAACGTGCGCAAGCTGTTCGCCGCGACGCCCGAAGCCAGGGCTGCGGGTTACGACGCCGGGCAATTCTCCTTCAACGTCGCCAAGGGCCGTTGCGCCACGTGCGAGGGTGAAGGCTTTGTCAGCGTGGAATTGTTGTTCATGCCCAGCGTGTACGCGCCGTGCCCGACCTGTCATGGCGCGCGGTACGACCCGCAGACGCTGGCAATTCTTTGGGAGGGCTTGAGCATCGCGCAGGTGCTGCAATTGACCGTCGATGAAGCGGTGACGGTGTTTGCCGGGCAGCCGGGGATTCGGCGTTCTTTGGAAGTGCTGCGTGATATCGGCCTCGGGTATTTAAGGCTCGGGCAACCGGCCACGGAGCTGTCGGGCGGTGAAGCGCAACGGATCAAACTGGCCACCGAGCTGCAGCGTAATCAACGTGGCGCGACGTTGTATGTGCTGGATGAGCCGACCACAGGGTTGCATCCGCGCGATGTCGATCGGCTATTGGAGCAACTGGACACGCTGGTGACGGCGGGGCACACGGTGATCGTGGTCGAGCACGAAATGCGCGTGGTTGCGCAGAGTGACTGGGTGATCGACATTGGGCCGGGAGCGGGGGATCAGGGCGGCAGGATTGTCGCCGCTGGCACGCCGCAGAAGGTTGCGGCGAGCAAGAAGAGCAAGACTGCGCCGTTTTTGGCCCGTGCCTTGAGCCGATGAGATTTGGTGCCCTTATTGGCCCCATCGCTGGCAAGCCAGCTCCCACATTGGTTCTGTAAATGACACTAATCCCTGTGGGAGCTGGCTTGCCAGCGATGACGGTCTGTCAGGCGCCGTCGAGGGTGCGGCGGACTTTTTCGAGCAGTTCGCTGATCTGGAACGGTTTGACCAACATGTCCATGCCGCTGCCCAGAAACACCTGCCGATTGATCGCCGTTTCTGCATACCCGGTCATGAACAGAATCGGCAAACCCTCACGCCAGCCCCGCGCAACGTCTGCCAATTCACGGCCACTCATGCGCGGCAAGCCGACATCGGTCAGCAGCAGGTTGATCGAGGCATCGTTCTGCAAGCGCTCCAGCGCCGTTTCGATATCCGCCGCCTGCGTGCAGCGGTAACCCGCGTCTTCCAATACTTCGGTGACGAACATGCGCACCGACGGCATGTCCTCGACGATCAACACATGCTCACCCGTGCCTTGTGGGTCGACAACCGGTGACGGCACATCAGCGCCGGTAGGATCGCTGGTAGCCGGCAACATGATCGTCACCTCGGTGCCGCGCCGCGCCACGCTGCGAATGTGTGCGTCACCCCCGGATTGGCGGGCAAAACCATAGATCGTCGACAGCCCCAACCCCGTGCCCTGGCCCAGCGGTTTGGTGGTGAAGAAGGGGTCAAACACCTTGTCGATGACATTGTGCTCGATCCCGGTGCCGTCATCGCGCACCGACAACGCCACATACGCGCCATCGGCCAGATTCGGATCGCCATGGGAGTAGGCGGCATAGGTGTTGACCCAAATGTTGCCACCCGAAGGCAACGCATCGCGGGCGTTGATAACCAGGTTGAGCACCGCGCTTTCCAGTTGCACCGGGTCGACCAGCGCAATCGCCGGTTTCGATGTCAGCTCAAGCTTGAGGTTGATCCGTTCACCGATGGTGCGCACCAGCAATTCTTCCAGCGAGCGCACCTGCTCATTGATGTCCACCGGCCGCGTATCCAGCGGTTGCTGGCGGGCAAACGCCAGCAGACGATGGGTCAGCGACGCGGCACTCATGGCCGAATTCAGCGCGGCCTCGGAGTAAAACTGCACCTTGTCCAGACGTTGATCGGCGACGCGTTTCTGGATCAGTTCCAGGCTGGTGATGATCCCGGTCAGCAGGTTGTTGAAGTCATGCGCGATGCCGCCAGTGAGCTTGCCCAACGCATCCATTTTCTGCACTTGCAGCAGTTGCGATTCGGCGCGCACGCGCTCGGCGACTTCCTTGGCCAATTGCGTGGTGGTGTCGTTCAGTTGCGCCAGGTGCGAGCGTTCGCGATGACGGTGCTCGGTGACGTCCTCGACAAACACCAGGCTCAACTCTGGCGTGCGATAGGGCGAAATCTGCCACTCGGTCTCGCGAAGCTCGCCGAGCACACGCATGTTCAGCGTGCCCTTCCAGCGCTCGCCATCGACCAGGCGCAGACGCAGTTCGTTGAGAATCGCGCTCTGATCGTCGGCGAAGCATTCGCACAGGGTTTGCGGGTCCTGATTGTCGAGGATCAGTTGCGCGAAAGCGTGGTTGCATTCATGCACTTTCAAATGTGCATCAAGCACTGCAATCGGTGCCGAGACGTTGACGAAAATCTCGCGAAAGCGCGCCTCGCTCTCACGCAGGGCATTTTCGGTGTCGCGTACTCGCAGCAGCGTGCGCAGGGTCGCCAGCAGCACGTCGGGATCGACCGGGTGAATCAGGTAAGCGTCGGCACCGGCGTCGAGGCCGGTGATGATGTCGCCGGTCTGGATCGAGGCGGCGGACACGTGGATCACCGGCAACAACGCCGTGCGCGCGTCAGCGCGCAAAATCCGCACGATGTCGAAACCGCTCATGTCCGGCAGATTGACGTCGAGGATCAGCGCATCGAGCGGTTCGCTTTCGATCAGCGCCAGCCCATCAGTGCCGGTGCCGGCTTCCAGCACCTCATAATCGTGGCGCTCCAGGCGTCGGCGCAGGGCGTAGCGAGTGGCGACGTTGTCGTCGACGATCAACAGGCGGATGTCACGTTTCATCGACGTTCTCCAGAGCGATCGCCAGCGGAATGATCACGAAGAAGGTCGAACCGACCCCTGGCGTGCTTTCCAGCCCGACTTCACCGCCCAGCAGGGCCGCGAAGCGTTTACACAGCGACAGGCCCAGCCCGGTACCGCGCAGACGCTTCTGCAACGGCGAGTCGACCTGGGAAAAGTCCTCGAACAATGCGCCATGCAGCTCGGCAGCGATACCAATACCGGTGTCGCTCACGGCAAAACGCACTTTGTCGACGCCTTCGAGCCGCGCCGATACCCGCACTTCGCCACGGGTGGTGAACTTCAGCGAGTTGGAAATGAAGTTACGCAGGATCTGTGCGAGCTTCTTATCGTCGGTGTACAGGCGCGGCAAGCCGACCGGTTCTTCGAAGATCAGATCGACGGCGGAGGCATCGACAATCGGCCGGAACATCCCGCGCAGGGCGGAGAACAGGTCGAACATGTCGAACCACGCCGGAGAAATGGTGATGCGCCCGGCCTCGATTTTGGCCAGATCGAGCAGGTCATCGACCATGTCGCTGAGTTCGCGCGCAGCCGTGCTGACGAACGCCACCTGCTTGTGTTGTTCGGGACTGAGCGGGCCGTCGAGTTCATCGGCGAGCAGGCTGTTGATACTGAGGATCGAGCCCAATGGCGTGCGAAATTCGTGGCTCATGTACGACAGAAAACGGCTTTTCAGATCCGAGGCCTGACGCAGCTCTTCGGCCTGGGTGTCGAGTTCGGCGTACAGGGCCAGCACGCCCTGATTGGTTTCATCGAGTTCTTCGCGCAGGGCCGCGGTTTCGCTCTGCAACTGCGCGATCAGCGCGGTCTGCTCGGCGCTGCTCAGAATGGGCGACTCAGCCATGGGCGGCCTCCAGGGCAACGACCAGCACCGTTACATCGTCGCGCCCGCGACAGAAGTCGCGGTGCAGGACGCTGGCTATCACGGCGGGGTGGCGGTGCACCAGGCCGGGGTAGTCTTGAAGGTTCCAACGGGACTGCAAGCCGTCGCTGTACATGATCAATAGATGTCCGTTCACGTGAGCATAGTCAAAGGGCCGGGCTTTCCGGTATTGCACGCCGACGATTCCCGGGTGCGAGGCCAGTCCGCGGGATTTGTCGGCGGCGATCAGGCTGGCGCCGATGTTGCCGACGCCGGCGAAGGTCAGGTGGTCGCGCCGCGCATCGAACTGGGCAAAAGCGACGGCGCCACCGCGGCTGCCGATCATGTCACGGTGCAGATCTTCCATCAGCATGACTGGTTCGGCGAAGGGTGTCAGGGCAAAGGTTTCGGCGCCTGCAAGACCGGCGCGTTCGGCTTCTTCGCCATGGCCCAGGCCGTCGATGATCAGCGCGCTGATGTTGTCGTCTTCATAGGCCAGGTGCCAGACATCGCCGCAGGCAGGATCGTTGTGCAGTGAGTGCTGGCTGACTCCGAAACGAATGTCCGGCGCCCGATCGGTGCGCGGATACAGTCGCGCCAACAACACCGCGCCACGGGCATCGGCGTACACGTCAAACACTTCGGTCTGGCGTGATATTGAGCCAAGACCGATGCCTTGAGTGCCTCCGGTCGAGAAACCGTCGGCCAGACAAGCCTCCAGATCAAAGCCCTGCGCGCGGTCTACGGCGAGCATTTCGATGCCGAAACCCTTCGGGCGCGTTAACACCCGCAAGTGCATTTCGCCGTGGCTGGCGTGCTTGAGCACGTTGCTTGCCAGCTCTGTTGCCACCAGCGCCACGCGTCCGGCATCGCGCTCATCGAAGCCATGCCGTTCGGCCAGTTGCTGCGCGGTACGCCGTGCGTAGCCGATCTGGCTGCTGTCCTCGATCGGCAGCACTTGGGTCAGGCTTGTGCCGATATTCATGTCCATCGGGTAATCGTTATTCGAGTGCCTTTGCCGGGCTCGGTGTCCAGTTCAAACTCTTCCACCAGCCGTTTGGCGCCGGTCAGGCCCAGCCCCATGCCACTGCCGGAGGTCCAGCCATCGGTCATTGCCAGTTTCAAGTCGGGAATGCCCGGGCCTTCATCGCGGAAGGTCAGGCGCAGACCGACCTTGTGATCCTCATCGAGAATTTGCCAGTCCATGTCACCGCCGCCACCGTACACCATGGTGTTGCGTGCCAGTTCGCTGACGGCCGTGACCATTTTGGTCAGGTCGATCAGGCGCATGCCGCACTCGGTGGCGAGCTTGCGCGCGGTCTGACGCGCGAGCACGACATCCTGCTCGATGTGGATGGGTTGAGTACCGCTACTGCGCACGGTCATTGCTGCAATACTCGTTCTCGCAGCAGTTTCATCCCTCGCTCGACATTCAGCGCGGTACTTACGCCGGGCAAGGTCATGCCGAGTTCAACCAAGGTAATCGCGACCGCTGGCTGCATTCCCACCAATACAGTTTCGGCGTCCATGATTTTCGACAGGCCGGAAATCGTGCCGATCATCCGCCCGATGAACGAGTCGACCATGTCCAGCGCCGAGATGTCGATCAACACCCCGCGCGCCGAGGTTTTACTGATGCGCTCGGACAAATCGTCCTGCAGGGTGAGGGCGAGTTGGTCGTGCATGTCGACCTGAATCGTCACCAGCAGGAAGTCGCCCATTTGTAGGATCGGGATACGTTCCATTGCTTAAGCCGTTTTGACGAAGGTGGTACCCAAACGGGTCAGCGCCAGCTTCAGCGCATCCGCCAGATTGGCCTTGGTGACTACGCCTTGCAGATCGAGGCCCAGATGCACGATGGTTTGCGCGATTTGCGGGCGCACGCCGCTGATGATGCAGTCGGCACCCATCAGGCGGATCGCCGTCACGGTTTTCAGCAGGTGTTGGGCGACGAGGGTGTCGACGGTCGGCACGCCGGTGATGTCGATGATGGCGATTTCCGAACCGGTGTCGACGATGCGCTGCAGCAGCGATTCCATCACCACTTGGGTGCGCTGCGAGTCGAGGGTGCCGATCATCGGCAGCGCCAAAACGCCGTCCCACAGCTTGACCACCGGGGTCGACAGCTCCAGCAATTCTTCCTGTTGACGCTTGATCACCGCTTCGCGGGATTTCTGGAAAGTACGGATGGTGTGCATGCCGAACGCGTCGAGCAGCTCGGAAACTTCCCAGAGTTGTTCGGCGAGCAGTGCCGGTTGTTCTTTGTAATGGGCCTGGAGCAGGTTAAACAACGGGCCTTTGAGGGCGAAGATGAAGCTGGCGGTCTGCTGCGAATCCTGACCGAGCAGGGCGCGGCTGTGGGAAAGCTTTTCGAGGAACTGACGGGTCGATTCCCAGCCCGGGGCATTGATATTGGTGCCGTTGTCGCTTTCCAGGCCGCTGACCACCAATTGCAGGAACTCGCTGGTCTGTTGCTGTACATCGTGACCTTTCAAATTACGCGTGGCACCGCTGGTTTCCAGCCCGTTGACCCATTCGCCCAGCAGTTGTGTCTGTTTGTTTTTCATCGCATCGAGTGTGCTGTTCTGCAGTGCTGCCATGTGCCTGTTGCTCCGTAGCGAATTAGGGGCCGATCCTGGAAAAATGACCGGCGCGGAATCAATGACATTTGCCGTTTGAAATAGTTGTTCGTTGCCGCGAGGATATTTTTGATCTGGCGCAAAGAACGCCCCGGTAACTTTAGTCGGCGTGGCAAGGAGTGGAGATGTTTTGAACGTTGGCGCGGGCCAGCCTTCGAATGTTCAAGGCCCGACTGGTTTCAGTCGCGCTTGCTTTGACGACCGAGGTGAACATGAACGAGCAATCGAAGCAACAACAGAATCAGTCCGCCGAACCGATCAACCGTAACGACCCGGCGATCGACCCGCAAGTGCCGGGGCAACCGGTGCCAACGCAGCAACAGGGTGATAAAGAACAGGCGCAAAGCGCTGACCCGGCGGTGGATCAGAAGAATCAGCACACGGACAACGACAATGAATTCAGTCCGGGTTTCGAGCCGAAGCCGGATCGGGCGAAGCCGGGGGAGGAGACGGATGCCGATATTGATACGGACGGCGGTTAAGATCGGCGGACATGACAAGGCCGCATCCAATGGATGCGGCCTTTTTTATGGACAGTTACTTGCTCGGGTGTTTGGCCTGCAACTCTTTCGCCGCGGCCAGGTGCTTCTCCAGCGCCGGGAGCATTTTCTGCGCAAACGCCTTCAATTCAGTCGCGCCCTTGACCTTGTCATCCGTCACGGTATTAGCCTGTTTCTTGAACAGCTCGATGGTTTCTTCGTGGGCTTTCACCTGATTATTGGCGTAAGCGGCATCGAACGATTCATCGCGCAGGTCGAGGATTTTTTCCTTGGCCTGTTTGACCAGCGTCGTGGTGTCCGGGACTTCGATATCGTTGGCCTTGGCAATGCTCGCCAGTTCATCGTTGGCCTTGCCATGGTCAGTGATCATCATGTTGGCGAAGGCCTTGATGTCGGCAGACGCGCTTTTTTCCAGGGCCAGCCGGCTGGTTTCGATTTCGGCAATGCCACCGGCGGCCGCGTTATCGACAAAGTCATTGTCAGTGGCGGCGAAAGCGCTGCCCATGCCGGTGCTCAAAGCGACAGCCAAAAACAGATGACGCAGGTTGAATCCGTCCATTGGTGTATCTCCACGCAGGTTTTTATGGGTGTTATGCAATGGAGGCAACGCGGCGAATAAAGGTTTTATCGCATTTGCGACAGGGCGACGAACGGGCACCGCTGGTCTGACAGGTGGTCGACAGAACCGTCCAACCAAGGCCATTCTGATACTTGGCCCGCGCAATCGGTCGCGTTGGCCAGCCGATCAACTGACGGAGGTGTTCCATGCCGGTTTCCCATGACCTGTTTCAGGACTTGAGTTGCACAAAGGAAGAGATCCAGCAAAAACGCACCCAGGATCCACGACTGGATTCACTGATCAACAAGTATTCCCAGGCTGACGCCGACGTGGTCAAGGCCGAAAAGGCCACATCGGATGCCCCCAGCGACGACACACTGAAAAAACTCAAAGAGAAGCGTCTGAAGGTCAAGGACGAGATCGTCAGCCATTTACAGATATCGTCATGATCCACATTTGATCCGCCGACCTGCGGTTGCGGATTGACGGGAACGACAGCCACGACCGGCACCTCGAATGTTCAGAGTCTTCAATCAGCGACTCTTTGCGAGGTGCCTTATGAACGATCCCAAATTTCCCAGTGAAGAGCAGGGCGCTTTTGACCCGGTTCCGACGCATCCCGAGCCTAATAGCCCGGCGCACACCACGGCCAATCCTGATGAGCCGGATGAAGAATTGCCGGAAGACGAAGATCCCGACAAGTTCGATAAATCCAGCAACTGACAGACCGCCATCGCTGGCAAGCCAGCTCCCACAGTGGAGGGTGTTGACCACAAACCCTGCGACCAACATTCCCCCCTGCAGGAGTGAGCCTGCTCGCGATGAGGCCAGCCCGGTCAACATCCTCATTGACTGAACCAACGTCATCGCGAGCAGGCTCACTCCTACAGAGTTCTGTAGTACATCCATAATCCCGAGCGACACAAAAACCTGTGGGAGCTGGCTTGCCAGCGATGGCGTCAGTCAATCCAATACATATCCTGCGGTTTCACTTCAGCGCCGCATCCAATGGCAACCGCGCCATGTGCGTCGCCTTCAGCGAGCCGAAATACAACCACTGCCCATACTCGCGCACCGTGGTGATTGGCGAATAATTGCCGCTGCTGGTGTCTTGCAGATTGGCGATCACCTTGCCGTCCAGATCCAGCCCCAGCACAAACCCGCGTTTCTCCACCGGTTTGGGCAATACCGTCAGTGACCGCGCGATCATCTTGCGCACGAACGGATGCCCGGCCGTGCCATCCAGCAGCGGCGTACGTGGCGCATACAGCGCGACCCAAAACCGCTTGCTGCCATTGAACGCCAGGTTGTCCGGCAGCCCGGGGAGGTTGTCGATGAACAGGTCATGCGTGCCGGCCTTGGGGCCGGTCAGCCAGTAACGACTGATGCGGTAGGCGCCGGTTTCGTTGACCAATACATAGGCGTCATCCGGGCCGAGGGTCACGCCGTTGGCAAACTGCAGCTTGTCCAGCAGAACACTGGTTTTGCCGCTCTGGAAGTCATAGCGCAGCAGACGGCCATCGCCGCTGTGTTCGATGATCGCCTCGCCGTCGTGCCCGTAGCCCCAACGGCTGGAAGCATCGCTGAAGTAGGCGTAGTGCCCGGACTGGTCGATGGCGACATCATCGGTGAAACCGAACGCCACGCCATTGGCCTCCGTGGTCAATGGGATCAGGCGGCCCTGCGCGTCGAGCGAGAGCAAGCCCTTGACCGCGTCGGCGATCACCAGCAGACCGTTCGGATGCCGCGCCAGTCCCAGCGGCCGCCCGCCCGTATCCGCCAGCACCTGGCGCGCCTTGCCGTCGAGGCTGGTGCGGATCAGTCGGCCGTCGTGCAGCCCGGTGATCAAGAAGTCTTCCTCCAGCAACAACGCCTCAGGCCCTTCAATGTCGCTCGGCCCGACCTGTGCCGCACCTTTGAGTCGCTGGTTTTCGGCATACAGCCCAGCGGTCAGCGAGGGCGCTGGCTGGGGATTCCAGGCGACGGGTTCGACTTTGGTGGGCATCAGCAGCAAAAAGGCGATGACGATGACGATCAGCAGCAGAAAAATGTGCCGCAGCTTCATGCGCTCGCCCTCGCTGACAGCGTGTACTGCGCTGCCATATCGCGTAACGCCAGCATTGAAGCGGCCGATTCGCGCTCGATGCGCCGTTTGAGTAGTAACCGGTTGGCAATGCGCATGCCCAAGCCCTCGAAACGGTAGTCGAGGGTGCGAACAAACCGTGTAGCGCTGGCATCCCCTGAACATTCATACGTCAGCAGCAGTGACAGACCATGATCGCCTTGGGCGCGTGCGCACCAGCGCCGGCCAGGCAAATATTCGGTGACTTCCCAACGCAAGTGACCCGCCCGCCCGCCGGCATGAATATCCTCCTCGAAGTGCGCGCCGGCGTGCAGCGGGCCTTGCGCGCCGTCGATCTTCAGCGACGACGGATGCCATTCTGGCCAGCGGCTGACGCTGGCGGCGTAGGCGAGGACGGCGATCGGCTCGCCGGCGATATCGATCTGGTGCTGCATGCGGGTCATGGGCATTCTCGAATAGCTCAAGGGGCTGGCTTCGGGCTCCCAGTACAGGGTGCCGAACAGGTAATCCATCAACGGCAAAACGATATTGAAATTGCGCTCCTGCATGCGCTCGCGCCGGTGATGCAGCTCGTGCAGGCGGCGCATCTGGCGGATCCACGGCAAGCGGGCCAGCGGGTTGTTCGGCGGCAGATGCTCACAGGCGTGAAACACCTCATACGTCAGGTAACCGAGCACCATGCAACCGCCAAACAACCCGGCCACGTTGGCGTTGAATTGTGCGAACAGCCACCACAAGGGCAGGGTGATGACCAGCGTGTGGATGACGATCAGCCACGCCGGAAACAGAATCACCCGCCAGTCGCGAGCGCTGTCGTAGGTCATGTGGCCGGGGGTGAAGAAGCTGTGATGGTCGCCGGCGTGCCGCGCGTAGAACAGTTTGGCGAAGGCCTTTTTTTGATGGCCGAGATGGCGATGAACCATGTACACGGCACAGTTGAAAAACAGCAACGTCAGCGGCACGGTCAGCCATTCGAGCGCGCTTGCCTGATGCACTCGGCCCCAGAACACACCAATGGCGAGCGCACCGAACAGCAGCACAAACGCGCCGTGCAGCCACGGGTTGTACAACGGATGGATCGCCGCACGGTAGCGGCTGCGAAATGCCTCGGTGGTCTGCCTCACTGCGTTCACCTGTGGGTATTGTTGTTATACCCGGCAGATTAGCCGATCCGGCGGTTTGTGCAGGTCAGACCTTGAGGTCACATGCGCCAGGATCCGGTGCAAAGCGGCCGCTTCAGCTCAACGGGTTCCAGCGTTGTGACCAGTCGTCATCGGTCCGGATCACTTCGCGCAGCAGGTCGAAGGCGTGCTGCAGCGTCGCCGAGTCGCGGTCGCGCGAATAGACCAGGTAGGTCGGGTAGCTGAATTCCGGGGCTTTGGTCACCGGTTCCAGTGCGCCGCTTTCCAGGTAGGTGCGCACGACGCGGGTGCGGAAATAGCCGCTGCCGCCGTTTTCGAGGATGTATTGCAGGGCCAGCGGGCCGAGGTTGAAACTCAGCGCAGCCTTGGCCTTTTCGGGCAGGGCGGCGTCGTGCTGCCGGCGGAAATCCGGACCCCAGTCGATGTAGACGTAGGGATCCGGACGGTCGGGTGCGCGCACCAGAATCAGTTTCTCTTCGAGCACTTGCTCGACCTGCAGGCCCGGCCAGTATTCCGGCTGATAGACCAGCGCCGCGTCGAGTACGCCCAATTCGAGTTGGCGCAGCAGGTTTTCGCCATCGCGGATTTCCATGCGCAGCGCATGGCCAGGGATTTTCTCACGCAGTTCGGCGGCCCAACTGAGCATCAGCGGGTTGCACAGGCTGACTTCGCCGCCGATGTGCAGCACGTTGTGATAACCCTCGGGCAGCGGCAGGTCACGGCGGGCGGCCTCCCAGGTCTGCACCAGTTGGTTGGCGTAGACCACGAACGCTTCGCCATTGGGCGTCAGCTTCGCCCCGGCGCGGTTGCGCACGAACAGCGTGCTGCCCAACTGGCTTTCGAGTTTCTGCACCCGAGCGGTGATCGCCGTTTGCGTGACGAACAGCTTTTGCGCGGCAGCGGCGAGACTGCCGTGGCGGACGATTTCAAGAAAGGTGCGGGCGAGGTCGATGTCCATGGGCTGGCCGGTGTTTGAAGTGCGCGCATTGTAAGTGGCCACTCGGTACCGCGTCATCGTTCATCGCTGGCAAGCCAGCTCCCACAATTTTAGAGGCGTTTTCAAAACCTGTGCCTAAACGCAAAACCCTGTAGGCGTGAGCCCGCTCGCGATGGCGTTGGTTCAGCCAATGAGGATGTTGGCTGGGCTGGCCTCATCGCGAGCAGGCTCACTCCTACAGGATTTTGTGGCGCTCAGGATTACGGATCTACCCCCGAACGGTGTAGGAGTGAGCCTGCTCGCGATGGCGTCGGTTCAGCCAATGAGGATATTGGCTGGGCTGGCCTCATCGCGAGCAGGCTCACGCCTACAGGGGGCAATGTTGATCACAGGGTTTGTGGTCAACACCGTCCACTGTGGGAGCTGGCTTGCCAGCGATGGGGGCATTGCAGACGCTGGAGATCAGTCAGTCAGCTCAACGTCCTGGACTCGTGCCCAGTCTTCGATCAATCGCGCCGGCGTGTCGCAGACTTTGCGTTTGTAGACGAAGTGGCGGCATTTCTCGGCGAATTGACTGCGGTTGTAGAGCATGTCTTCCTGCATTTCTTGCAACTCGTTGGCGCGGCATTGCTGGATCAGCAGATGATCGACCCGCGACTTGCGTTCACGCACTGCCGCGTAGGTCGGGTCGTTCAACGCACCATTGGCGCGTTGCAGCAGCCACAGGGCAAATTCATCCGGGCAGCGCGGGCCGATTTCCTGGACCATGCCCAGTTGCAACGCCTGCTGGGCACTGACCGGCAAACACGCCTGGGTCAGTTGTTCGGCCATCGCCGGGCCGACCGCACGGGGCAAACTGTAGGTCCAGTATTCCGAGCCATACAAACCCATACTCTTGTAATGCGGATTGAGCACGATATCGGCCCGCGCGAAGACGACGTCCGCCGCCAGCGCGAGCATCACGCCGCCCGCGCCGGCATTGCCGGTCACGCCGCTGACCACCAGTTGCCGCGCGCTGAGCAGCTCTGCGCAGACATCATCGATCGCCTGGATATTCGCCCACGCCTCTGCGCCCGGATCCTGAGCGGCCTGAATCACGTTCAGGTGCACACCGTTGGAAAAGCTGCCGCGACCGCCCTTGATCAACAGCACTTGCGTATCACGGGCCTTGGCCCAGCGCAGCGCCTCGACCAGGCGCTGGCACTGCTCGGTGCTCATCGCGCCGTTATAGAACTCCAATGTCAGCTCGCCAACATGCCCGGACTCGCGATAGGCAATCGGCTGATACGCTTCGGCGCTGAACGGCTGACTGGCGATTGACCAATCCAGGTTCGGCACATTCGCCAGTTGCCCGGCCAGCACATGCCGTGCCGGCTGCTTGAAGGTTTCCTCGTCCGGTTGCGGTTTGCGTCGCAGGGCACCGATCCACACGCTGTGATCACCGGTGGCCACCAGCACCGCGTCGTCATGCACCGCGAGAATGTCGCCGGGCATGCCTGTGCGCGAATCCAGGTGTGCGTCGTACACGTAGTACTGACCGCCGGCCAGACTCGCCAGCACACCCGGCTGGCCGTCCGCCGCATCGATGCAGCGTTTGATAAAGCGTGCGCAGTCGTGCCATGTAAAGCTGCGATCATCCTGCTTCATGTTCGGCTGCAAGCGCCCGCGCACGGCGGGATTGCTGTAATCCAGCGGCACTGGGACAAACCCTTCGCGAAATTTTTCCACCACCTCGCGAATGCACAGCATCGCCGCGTCGCTGACCCGGCCGTTATACAACTCGGATTTGCGCAGACCCGCCGGCAGGTTGAATTCGCAGGTCGCCCAGACTGGCCCGGCGTCCATTTCTTCCACCGCTTGCAAGGCGGTCACGCCCCAGCTCGGCAGCTCGTTGGTGATTGCCCAGTCCAGCGCGCTGGCACCCCGATCGCCGACGATGCCCGGATGAATGATCACCACCGGTCGCTGGGTATTTCGCCACAGCGCCTCGGGTACGCGGTCCTTGAGGAATGGACAGATCACCAGATCTGCGGCGCTGTTTTCGATCTGTTCGCACACGGCGCTTTCATCGGTAAACAGCACGACGCTGGGTGAATGGCCGGCCTGACGCAATTCCAGCCAGGCACGTTGGGTCAGTCCGTTAAACGCTGACGACAGCAGAATGATGTTGAGCGATTGCATGGTGAGTCTTCCTTGAGTGGGATCAGCCGCGGGCTCCCGGTGAGCCGTCCTTGGCCTTCGATGGAGCGAGGAGATTAATCAGTGGTTGGGGCTGCGCCAGTGATCGAAGTCAACGTTGTGTCAGCCAGTGTTTCCGCAGCGACGAAGCGCCTTATTCTAAAAGGTTTGCTTGTGATGTTTTTTTATTACTTCAAATGTGCGCAACCCTATTGCACAGTCGCGCCTGATCAGAGCCGGACGATCCCGGCAGAACGATGGTTTTTCGCAGCGGGTGGGACCCGTTTTCAGGGAGCAAGGCATGGGTGGACATAACCCGCATTATCAGATCGTCGGGCAGATGTTCCAAAAGGACTATCGCTGGCTGTGCGCTGCCGTTAGCCGCACGCTGGGCTGCCCGCACAGTGCACAGGACATCGCATCGGAAACGTTTCTGCGAGTATTGGCCTTGCCGGACCCGACAGCGATTCGCGAGCCCAGGGCGTTGTTGACCACCATTGCCCGGCGGTTGGTGTACGAAGGCTGGCGGCGCCAGGATCTCGAACGCGCTTATCTGCAAAGCCTGGCGCTGGCGCCAGAGCCGGTGCATCCGTCGCCGGAAGAGCGGGCGTTGGTGATCGAAGCGCTGTTGGCGGTCGATCGCTTGCTCAACGGGTTGTCGGCCAAGGCCAAAGCAGCGTTTCTCTATCATCAGCTCGACGGTCTGACCTACAGCGAGATCGGCGAGCGCCTCGGCGTGTCCACCAGTCGCGTGCAGCAATACATGGTCGAGGCGTTCAAGCGTTGCTATCAGGCGATGCAGGCATGAGGGCGGACGAAACGCTGATCGATGAAGCCGCGCAATGGATGGCGCTGTTGCAATCGGGTGACGTCAGCCTCGGCGAGCGGGCGGCGTTCGAAGCCTGGCGCACGGCCGATCCACGGCACCAGCAGATCATCGAGCAAATGGGCGGTGGCCTGAACCTGTTGCGCAATCCGAACTTGCGCGCAGTGCCGCGCAACAGTCTGCTGCACAGCCTCAATGCACCGTCGAGTCGGCGGCGATTTATCAGCGGCAGTTTGAGTGTGCTCGGTGTGGCGGTGTTGGCCGGGTTGCTCGGGCGGCGTTATGGCTGGCTGCCCGAGGCTGGTGAATTATCGACGGGAACCGGCGAACGACGGGATTTTGCGTTGCAGGATGGCAGTGCGTTGACCCTCAACGCGCGCAGTCGCGTGGTGCCGTTGTTCGACAGTACGCAGCGCCTGCTGGCCTTGCGCAGTGGCGAGTTGCTGGTGGACGTGGCGAAGGACCCGTCGCGGCCGTTTGTGGTCGAGACCGAGCACGGTCGCATTCGCGCCCTCGGGACGAAATTTCTCGTGCAGCACAATGACGATTCCACACGATTGGTGATGTTGCATTCACAGGTCGAAGTGGTCACGGCCAGCGGTGCGCGGCAAGTGGTCGAGGCGGGGGAGAGTCTGCTGTTCAACGATCGCGGCATCCTGTCATTGCAGCGCAGCAACAGTCACGAAAGTGCCTGGACGCAAGGTCGTCTGGAGGTTCGCGACCGGCCGCTCAGTGAGGTGATTGACAGCTTGCGTCGCTACCGTCGCGGCATTGTGCATGTCAGCGCTGAGGTCGCCGATTTGCGCCTGAGCGGCCTCTATCCGCTGGACGACAGTGACCGCACGTTGCAGTTGCTCGAGCGCTCTTTACCGATCCGCATCCTTTGGCACAACCCCTACTGGATCAGCATCGAACCTCGCCCCAGTTAAACCCGAACACCACCCCTGTAGGAGCTGCCGCAGGCTGCGATCTGTTGATCTTGTTATTCAAGGATCAAGATCAAAAGATCGCAGCCTGCGGCAGCTCCTACAGGGGGGGATTCTGGTTATAGGGATATGACTTCTTGGCCTAATCGATGCTCTATAAAAAGCGCCGGTTCACTGCTCATTCCCTGCAGACGCCTTCAACAGGGAAACCCCTCGATGTACTCATTCAAACAACAATTACCTCGACTGACCCTCGCCGCCGCTTTGGCGCTGGGCATGGGACCATTGACTGCGTTGGCGCAGTCGCCCGCAGCGGCGGTGTTCACCTTCGACATTGCCAGCGGCCCGCTCGATGAGGTGCTGCTGGACATCTCGCGGCAGACCGGCGTACCGATCTCCTTCAGCCAGGACCTGGTGCAAGGCAGACGCAGTGCGGCGGTGCGCGGTGCATTGGGCGGGCGTCAGGCCGTGGAAAAAGCGCTGCTTGGCAGCGGCCTGCAAGTCGAGCAAAGCGCTCAGGGCTTGAGTGTTCGCGAAGGCGATGTGGCGGCTGTCGCGCCGGCAAAAGTCAGCGCCGTGACGCCGGCCAGCAGCGCCGATTACCGCATGGAAAAAGTCACCGTCACTGGCTCGCGCATCGCCCGTGCGCAGAGCGATGGAGCGACGCCAGTCAACGTCATCACCCACGAAGAAATGGAAGCGCGCGGCTACAAAAACGTCTACGACGCCTTGGCCACCCAGACTCAAAACACCGGCATGACTCAGGGCGAAGACTACGGCAATACCTGGCAGCCGGCGGCCAGCGCGCTGAACCTGCGCGGTCTTGGGCCCAACCACACGCTGGTGCTGATCAATGGCCGTCGCGTCGCCGATTACCCGACGCCCTACGATGGCAAGGTCAACTTCACCAACCTGGCGAACATTCCGTCGGCGGTCATCGAACGCATCGAAATCCTCAGCAGCGGCGCGTCGGCGATTTACGGCTCGGACGCGATTGCCGGGGTGGTCAACATCATCCTCAAAGACAAGATCAACGGCGTCGACGTCAACCTCAAGGGCGGCACCAGTGAGCGCGGTGGTGGCGACAATCAGCGCTTGCAGATCAGTGGCGGCGGCAGCTGGGGCGACTTCGATGGTTTGTTCGGACTTGAACTGACCAACCGCGATCCGATCTGGGCCGATGATCGCGGCTTCATGCAGAGCGGCCCGCTGGCCGATGTCGGTTACCGCCGCGACCTGAGCAACAGCCGTTATCTGGGGCCGGGCTGCGGCGCCTACCAAGGCACGTTCGACAACAAACTGTTCAACAACGGCGGTCGCTGCCGCACCGACCAGATGTACAACGATTACTGGACGGTGCAGACCCAGAAGGAAAACTACGACGGTTACACGCGCGGCACCTGGCACTTCAGCGACAGCGGTCAGGTCTTCGCTGACTTGATGTATGGCCTCGATCACATTCAGAACAACACCCGCGGCCCGACCTTCACCTCCCCGGACTTCGTCAACCAGAACAGCGGCAATCTGGAGCGCTGGTATCGTCGTTTCGGTGAAGAGGAAATCGGCGGCCGTACCAGTAACAACAGCAAGTGGCGCGACACCTCGTGGACCGGCACCCTTGGCCTTTCCGACAAGATTGCCGACACCGGCTGGAACTATGATCTGGCGGCCAACCGTTCCGAGTATCGCAGCGTCCGCACCACGCGTTACACGCCGCTGTCGTCGATTCAGGACTTCTACCTCGGCCCGCAGTTGGGTGTCAGCGGCGGCTATCCGGTGTTTGCTCCGGACGCTTCGCGCCTCGACCGGCCATTGACGCCGCAGGAGTGGCAGCAATTTCGCGGCAACATGACCCAAAGCAGCAAATCGGTGTCGACCAGTTACAACGCGTCGGTCAATGGCGATCTGTTTGATTTGCCGGCAGGGCCGGTAGGGTTCGCCGGTGTGCTGGAAGCGGGTAAACAGGAATATCGCGTGGACCCGGACGACGGCCTCAACGACGGCACCTTTTACGGCGTGAGCCCGGCACAAAGCTCCGGCGGCTCGCGCAAGCGTTACGCGGCGGGCGGCGAGTTCAGCATCCCGGTCACCGACACCGTGCTGGCCACTGCGGCGGGGCGCTGGGATCAATACAAGTTCAGCGGTCGCACCGAGCAGCAGAAAACCTACAACCTCGGTCTGGAATGGCGCCCGGTGACCAGCCTGTTGCTGCGCGGCAGTTACGGCACCAGTTTCCGCGCGCCGGACCTCAATTACATCTACCAGTCCGACAGCAACGGCTACTACCCGGCGCAGATCGACTATTACGGTTGCAGCCAGGGCGTGGAGGGCGCCTGTGATCGCGGGCGGGTCGATTACACGCAAAGCGGCACGGCGAATCTGGAGTCGGAACGGGGCAAGTCGTGGACCTACGGTTTTGTCTGGTCGCCGTCGCGCAACTTCGATTTTTCCACTGACTTCTGGCGCGTCGAGATCGATGACCTGCTGACCACCGTTGACGAAAACCGCTTGCTGCAAGAAGAGAATGAATGCCGCAACGGCAGCCAGGACATCAACTCGGCCAATTGCCAATCGACGCTGGCACGCATTGATCGTAACGCCGGCAACGCCGCCATTGATCCCAATCAGTTACAGCGCGTGCGGGTCAATGCGATCAACGCCGCCAGTGAACGGGTCAGCGGCCTCGATTTCAAGAGCAACATTCGCTGGGGCGCGGGGCAGTACGGCGCGTTCAGCTCGGCGCTGGGCTATACCTTGGTGCTTTCGCATTATTACAAGGAGTCCGACGACGCACCGACCCAGGACTGGCGCACCTCGCGCACCAATTACGACTGGCGCAGCAAGGTCAACGCGAGCCTGACCTGGGATTACCAGAACGCCACGGCCACGCTGATGGGCATTCGTTACGGTTCGGTCACCAACGGCGCCGGTGACGGGCGTCTGTCGCCCTGGACAGTGTTCAACGCCAGTGCGCGTTACAAATTGAATGACCGGGCCAGCGTCGGCCTGACGGTGAACAACCTGCTCAATCAGGTTAAACACGATGATTCGGCGGGCTGGCCTTATTACCCGACCGGTAACTACGACCCTTACGGCCGGCAGTGGTGGCTGGATATGAGTTATCACTTCGGCAGTTAAACAGGGCAAGTACGTCGTATACGTCCTACGGAAACTGGAGCCGCTTGTGCGTTATTGGGGATTTTTCCGACGACTTTTTCAGGTTGGTCGTCGGAAGCGCGATCTATAGCATCGGACCTGACATTGAAGTCGCTGAGCGGCTTGAACGCTCAGGTTCCCAGATAAAGGATCGATTATGCGTACCCCACACATCGAGCATGAAACGCCTGCTTATTCCCTGCGTAACTTCTGGATCGACGATCGCGCCAGATGCCCCATGGAGGATGTCGCAATGCCCACGCCAAAAACGCCCCGGCTGACGGGGCTAAAGAAGGTCGCGGGCAAGCCTGTCGATTTGCTCGTGCATGGCCAGGACCTCGGTGACGATGCCATGCTGATTGTCCGCCTTACCGACCAGGGCTTTGAGCTGAGCGACGTCGTCAACATGCTTTCAACTTCCGAAATGTACCTGCGCGAAGACATGGTCAAACGCATCACCGGCAGGTCTGTCAGAACCGTGCAGCGGTTGTTGAAGGAAGGCAAATCGATACGGCTTGACTCGCAGCAGAGTGTCGTCGCCTACCAATATGCGCTGGTGCTGGAGATGGCCACTCGGGCGTTCGGGGGGCTGTCACAGGCGGAGATATGGATGCAAAAACCCACCCCTTACCTTAACGGCTACGTACCGTTGGAACTGACCCGCCACCCACTGGGTTTCCAGATGGTCGAGCAATACTTGTGTCAGCTCCTGTACGGGGGTTACCCATGAATCCCTTGCCCTGGGAAGGGCACTGGTATGGCTGGCGCCTGGATCAGGAGGCCTACGGAGAGACGTGGGACAGCGGGATGGGTTCAAAACTGAAGGGTGGTCGATGGAATGCGCCTGGCCGGCGAGTCGTCTATGCATCTGTCGACCCGTCCTCGGCCATTCTGGAGGTAGCAGCCAATAATAGTTTTGATGCACTGGACAGAGAGCCCTATGTGTTGACGTGCTTTGAGGTCATCCGCGATGCACGGGTCAAAGTCGTTCAGCCCGAAGAGGTACCGAATCCTTACTGGTTGAGTCCCGCGTGGCCGTCTCCCAATCAACAGCGGTTTGCCGACGCTTTACTGGATGAGCATCCATTTCTCCTGATTCCCTCGGCGGCAACCCGCCACTCGTGGAATCTGCTGGTGAGCTGCGACCTGGCAGAGGGGCAATTCAGGATGGTCTCCCAGGAGCGGTTTGGCCTGGATACCCGGTTGTTGAGGGAGGTGACATTGGCTTGATACGGACGCACGGCATTTTGTGCATAACCTCATCACCCAACGGTCTAAACCGCCCTCTATAAATCCTTATTCTTCATCGCACATCCCTGCATAAACCAAAACGCAGGGATGGCTGTTCATGATTCAGTTTTCACCCGTCAAATCACCTTTGAGCCTGGCCTTGCTGCTGGCAATCAACACGCTGCCAGCCATTGCCGCCGACAGCACAGCAACCGAACCGACCACCCAGTTGCAACGCGTCGAAGTCACGGGTACGGCGATCCGCCGGGTCGATGCCGAAACGGCAGTGCCAGTGACCATTCTGCGCGTCGAAGAGTTGCGCGAGCAGGGCGTTTCGACCACGGAGGAGCTGGTCAGCCGCATTTCTGCCAACCAGTCTTCGGTCGGTTCCGGGCGCTCGGTCGGGTCGAGCAGCGGCGGTGCGGCTTATGCGGACTTGCGCGGCATCGGCGCTAACAAGACGCTGGTGCTGCTCAACGGACGGCGTCTGAGCAACAACGCCACCAATGCGATCAATGGCTCCGGTGTCGACCTCAACACCATTCCATTCGCTGCCATCGACCGCGTTGAGGTGCTGCGCGATGGTGCTTCGGCGTTGTATGGCACCGACGCGATCGGCGGGGTGATCAACTTCATCACCAAGACCAGTCTCACCGAAGGTCAGATCAGCACCAATTACGACACGCCGACGCATTCGGGCGGCGGCGAAAGTCGCAATTTCAGCGGTAGCTGGGGCTTCGGCGATTTGCAGGATGACCGCTTCAACGTCTTCGGCGTGGTCAGTTACGACAAACAGCAACGACTGGCCGCCGATGACCGCGATTACACGTACAACTACCAGCCCGGTCGCGGCCTCGATTACACCTCCGGGACTGCGTCGCCCGCCAACTGGAGCCAGGGCCGCAATGCGACTAATCCATTGGCCGGTTCCGGTTGCAACGCCCCGGGGCTGCTGTCGCGCAACGGTATCTGCCGTCAAAGCCTGTGGAATTATCTTGATCTGGTGCCGGAAACCGAGAAGACCTCGGCGTTCGCCAAAGCCACCGGCAAGCTCTCGGACGATCACAACGTCAGCCTCGAATACTTCTGGGCTCGCAACGAGAACCGTACACAGATCGGGCCGGGCACCTTGATGGGCAATCAGGTCAATCCTGGTACTGCGTTCTATCCGGGCAACGGCATCACGCCTGGGCCAAGTGGTTTCGCCCTTGATCCGACACAACCGGTCGACGTCAACTGGCGTGAAACCGCCGTTGGCGCACGCCAGCATGAAGATGACAACACCAGTCAGCGTCTGCTCCTGAGTTTCGATGGCACGCTCGCCGGTTGGGATTACAACCTCGGCGCCTCGTACAACCAGAACAAAGTGGTCAACAGCATTGAGGCCGGCTACGTCAACGACCGTGCGGTCAGTGACGGCATTGCCAACGGCGTGATCGACCCTTTCGGTCCACAGACGGCGGCAGGTTCTGCGCTGTTGGCGGCCAACGCGGTCGACGGTGACTACGCCACAGCGGTAGGGCGCGTGAAGGCGATCGACGGGCGCATCAGCCGCGAGATCGGCGACTGGTTCGGTGCCGGCCCTTCGGCGCTGGCGCTGGGAGGCGAGTATCGCAAGGAAGATTTCCATCAGGACTTTGCGCAGTTTGCCGGCGACGTACAGAGCCTCGGCGTTGACCCTAACGGCAGTGTCGCCGGGGATCGCAGCGTCTCGGCCGAATACGCCGAGGTCAACGTGCCGGTGCTCGATAGCCTGGAATTGTCCGCCGCGGTTCGTCACGACAAGTACAGCGATTTTGGCAGCACCACCAATCCTAAATACTCGTTCCGCTTCCAGCCGTTCAAGGAACTGGTGGTGCGTGGAGCCTACAGTGAAGGCTTCCGCGCGCCGTCGTTGTATGAGCTGTACAACCCGAACTTCACGACCTTCACCAATGCCAACTACAACGATCCGCGTTTGTGCGCCGGTGGTAATCCGAGCAACGGCGGCATCGCCAACCGTGACTGCGCACAACAGTTCAACCGCAGCACCGGTGGCAACACCGACCTGAGCCCGGAAACCGCGCGTAACGTCACCCTCGGTTTTGTCTATCAACCGTTCGAACGCCTGACCACGGGCCTCGATTTCTGGTGGATCGACATTGCCAACCAGATCGCCGAGTTCCCGGAATCGGCTGTGTTCGAGAACCCGGAGTTGTACCCGGAACGGCTGATCCGCAAGCCTGATGGCTCCATCGACCATATCGTCACGGGCCTGGCCAACCTCGGCAAGATCAAGACCAACGGCGTCGATGTCAGCTTCGACTACCGCTTGCCGAGCACCCCGTACGGCAATTTCGGCATCGGCCTGCAAGGCACTTACGTCACCCGATATGACTACCAGCAGCAACAGAAGGGCGACTACATCGACAAGCTCGGCGACTTCCGGGGCGGCGACTTTGCCTCGGCCGGCGCGGTGGCACGCTGGCGGCACAGCCTGACCGGCAGCTGGAATTACGGCGCGTACGGCGTAGCGCTGACCAACCGCTACACCAGCGGTTACCACGACTCCGACCGCGACACCCATGACTACGTCGGCTCGTACAACGTTTGGGATCTGGCCGGTACCTACACCTGGCGCAAAACCCTCAGCGTGACCCTCGGCGCGAAAAACCTGTTCGACCGCGAGCCACCGTTCAGCAACCAGACCTACACGTTCCAGAGCGGTTACGACCCGAAATATGGCGATCCGTTTGGGCGGACGCTGTACACGCGGGTCGCCTACAAATTCTGAATAAGCCCCTGCAGGAGCTGCCGCAGGCTGCGATCTGTTGATTTTCCAACGGCAAAAGATCGCAGCCTCCGCGGCTCCTGCAGAACAGGTTTTAGCAGTTGGTGCGGATTTTAGTCAGTTATTGATCTAAAGCCTGCCCTATAAACATGGCCGGCCTGTTGCACATCACAGGTAGGCAGAAGGTGTGTTGACTGTTCTGGCCCCATCGCTGGCAAGCCAGCTCCCACATGGAATACAGACCCTGTGGGAGCTGGCTTGCCAGCGATGAGGCCAGTAGCAGCAACCTGTAAAAAGGGATCTGCCCATGTTCTCTAGGCTTATTGTGTTCAGCGCTTTCGCGCTTTTAACCCCGCTCAGTTGGGCGGCGCCGCAACCGGCACTCACGGTCTACGGCGAAGCGCCCAAGTACGCCGCTGATTTTCAGCATCTGGCCTACGCCAACCCCAATGCGCCGAAGGGCGGAAGCTTGCGTCGCTCCTCGCTGGAAAGCGGCCCGTTCGATCACCTGATTCCCTACACCGACAAAGGCACCGGCGTGGCCGATATCGATGGCTGGCTCTACGCGCCGCTGGCCTATCGCAGCAAAGACGAGCCCTACAGCGTCTACGGTCTGGTGGCGCAGCAGATGGAGCTGGACAGCGACCGCCGCTGGTTGCGTTTTTACCTCAACCCCAATGCGCGTTTCGACGACGGCACGCCGATCACCGCTGAAGATGTGCGCTACACCTTTAACCTCTTCATCACGCAGGGCAGCCTCAAATACCGTCAGCAGTTTCGCGATGTCGCCGAGGTTGTTGTGGAGTCGCCGACGCAAGTGCGCTTCATCTTCAAGAACAACGACAGCCGCACCTTGCCGCTGGATCTGGCGACACTACCGGTGCTGCCCGAACATTGGTGGCGGACACGTGATTTCGCCGAGGGCGGCGGTTTCGAAATTCCGCCGGGCAGCGGCCCGTATCGGATCAGCGCCGTCGATGCCGGGCGCAGCGTGAAATTCCAACGGGTGCAGGACTGGTGGGCCAAGGATCTGCCAATCACCCGTGGGCTCTACAACTTCGATCAATTGAGCGTGGAGTTCTTCGCCGACACCGACGTGTCGCGGCAAGTGCTCAAGGCCGGCGGCTTCGATTACAACCGCGAGTTCTCCGCCACCAGCTACACCATCGGCTATGCCGGGGCCGCGCTGGAGCAAGGCAGATTACTTCGTGAACATCTCGCACCCGGCGCCGCTCAAGGTGCGCAGGGTTTTGTGTTCAACCTGCAGAAACCGCCGTTTCAGGATCGCCGCGTGCGCCAGGCAATCGCCATGCTCTGGGATTTCGAATGGACTAACCGGCAGATGATGCGCGGCATGTACCTGCGTCAGCACAGCTACTTCTCCCACAGCGCACTGGCGGCCCGTGAACTGCCGGACGCCGAGGAATTGAAAATCCTCGAACCCTGGCGCGGCAGGATTCCCGACGAGGTCTTCACTCAGGTGTTCCAGGCGCCGAAAACGGATGGCAGCGGCAACATTCGCGCCGAGCAATTACAGGCGCTGAAGTTGCTCGAAGAGGCTGGCTGGAAACCGCGCGGCGATCAGTTGGTGAACGCCAATGGCGAGCCACTGCACTTCACCTTCCTTAACGGCCAGAAGGGCTTCGAACGACTGCTGTTGCCCTTCAAACGCAATCTCGCACAGATCGGCATCGGCTTCGATATCCGCCAGGTCGACACCGCGCAATACACCAACCGCGTGCGCAATCGCGACTACGACATGATCGTCGCCGGCTACCCGGTGAGCCAGGCACCGGGGCGCGAGCTGTTCAATTACTTCGGTTCCGATGGCGCCGATGATCCCGGCTCGAACAATTACATGGTACTGCGCGATCCGGCCGTCGATGCACTGCTCGAAGGGCTGGTGCAGGCCGACAATCGCGAGAGTCTGCTGCGTCACGCGCACGCCCTGGATCGCGTGCTGCAGTGGGGTTACTACTGGGTTCCGAATTATTACCCGCCGGGGATTTCCACGGTGTGGTGGAACCGCTTCGGTCGTCCGGCCATTGCGCCGCTGTACGACGCCGGTCTCGACAGCTGGTGGGAAATCAGCCCGACCGCACTGACTTCGACTCAGATGCAAAAGGAGTACAGCCATGTGGGGTTATAGCCTGCGGCGTCTGCTGTTGATCGTGCCGACCTTGTTGGCGATTCTGCTGGTCAACTTCGTCATCGTCCAGGCCGCGCCCGGTGGCCCGGTAGAGCAGGCCATCGCACGCTTGCAAGGCATTGGCGTCGGCGCGGCCGTGGGCTCCAGCCATGTCGAAACGGTGGGTGGTGAATCCCGCGCGACACGAGGGCTGGACCCGAAACTGGTGGCCGACATCGAGCGTCAGTACGGCTTCGACAAACCCGCCAGCGAGCGCTTGTGGCTGATGCTCAAAAGCTATGCACAACTGGATTTCGGTCAGAGTTTCTTTCGCGGTGCCAGCGTCACTGAACTGATCTGGCAGAAGCTGCCGGTCACCTTGTCGCTGGGCCTGTGGGCGACACTGATCACCTATCTGGTGTCGATACCGCTGGGTATTCGCAAAGCGGTGCACAACGGCTCGGCGTTCGATGTCTGGAGCAGCGTGGCGATCATCGTCGGTTATGCGTTGCCGGGATTTCTGTTCGCGCTGCTGCTGATCGTGGTGTTTGCCGGCGGCACGGCGCTGGACTGGTTTCCGGTGCGCGGGCTGGTGTCCGAGAATTTCGCCGAGCTGACCCCGTGGGGCAAGGTCGCCGACTATTTCTGGCACCTGGTCTTGCCGGTGACGGCGTTGGTGATCGGCGGTTTTGCCACCTTGACGATCCTCACCAAGAACAGCTTTCTCAACGAGATCTCGCGCCTGTACGTGGTGACTGCGCGCGCCAAAGGGCTGAGTCAACGGCAGGTGTTGTACGGCCATGTGTTTCGCAACGCGATGCTGCTGGTCGTCGCCGGTTTGCCGCAAGCGTTGGTGACGGTGTTCTTCGGCGGTTCGCTGCTGATCGAAGTGATCTTTTCCCTCGATGGCCTCGGTCGGCTCAGTTACGAAGCGGCGGTGGCGCGCGATTACCCGGTGGTGTTCGGCTCGCTGTTCATCTTCACGTTGTTCGGCCTATTGATAAAACTGCTCGGCGACCTCTGCTACACGCTGGTCGACCCGCGCATCGACTTCACCGCGAGGGCTGCCTGATGCTGACCTTATCTCCAATCGGCCAGCGCCGCTGGGCGCGCTTCAAGGCGCATCGGCGTGGCTGGTGGTCGTTGTGGCTGTTTCTCGCGCTGTTCGGCCTGAGCCTCGGTGGTGAGCTGGTGGCCAATGACAAACCGCTGTTGGTGACGTATCAGGGCGACTGGTACTTTCCGGCGTTCAAGCGCTACACCGAGGAGGATTTCGGCGGCGAGCTGCCTTTTCAACCGGACTATCGCAGCGCGCAGGTGCGGCAATTGATCGAAGGGCAGGGCGGACGGATGTGGTTTGCGCCGATTCCGTTTGCGTTCGACACGGTCAATTACGACCTGACGGAGCCTGCGCCGAGTCCGCCCAGTGGCGCCAACTGGCTGGGCACCGATGATCAGGCGCGGGACGTGCTGGCGCGGGTGATTTTCGGCACACGCGTATCGCTGTTGTTTGCCTTGGCGCTGACGGCGGCGAGTGCGCTGATCGGTATCGCCGCCGGGGCATTGCAGGGCTACTACGGCGGCTGGGTCGACCTGATCGGTCAGCGCGTGCTGGAGGTGTGGTCGGGGCTGCCGGTGTTGTACCTGCTGATCATTCTGTCCGGGTTTGTCGAGCCGAATTTCTGGTGGCTGCTGGGGATCATGGCGCTGTTTTCCTGGTTGAGCCTGGTCGATGTGGTGCGGGCCGAGTTCCTGCGCAGCCGTGGCCTGGAATATGTGAAAGCGGCACGCGCGCTGGGTGTGGGCGATGCGCAAGTGATCGTTCGGCACATCCTGCCCAACGCCATGAGCGCAACACTGACTTATCTGCCGTTCATTCTCACCGGGGCGATCGCGACCTTGTCGGCGCTGGATTTTCTCGGGTTTGGCATGCCGGCCGGCAGTGCTTCGCTGGGCGAGTTGATCGGCCAGGGCAAAAGTAATCTGCAAGCGCCGTGGCTCGGTCTGACCGCGTTCTTTGCCTTGGCGCTGATCCTTTCATTGCTGGTATTCATCGGCGAGGCCTGCCGCGATGCGTTTGATCCGAGGACTTGATATGCCTGAACATCTGATCGAAATACGCGACCTGCGCGTCGCTTTCAATGGCCAGCCAGTGGTGCACGGCATCGACCTCGATATCCGCCCCGGCGAATGTCTGGCGCTGGTTGGTGAGTCCGGCTCGGGTAAATCGGTGACGGCCCACAGCATTCTGCAATTGCTTGACCCGGCCATCACGCAGATTGACGGCAGCATCCGCTATGCCGGCGAGGAGTTGCTTGGCGTGCATGAGCGCTACTTGCGGCAATTGCGTGGCAACCGCATTGCGATGATTTTTCAGGAGCCGATGAGTTCACTGAACCCTTTGCACACGATTGAGCGGCAACTGGGCGAAAGCCTGGCGCTGCACAAGGGGCTGGCCGGGGCGGCGGCGCGTCAGCGCATTGTGCAGTTGCTCGAACTGGTGGGCATTCAACGCCCGCGCGAACGGCTCAAGGCCTATCCGCATCAACTCTCGGGCGGTCAGCGCCAACGGGTGATGATTGCCATGGCGCTCGCCTGCGAGCCGCAGTTGCTGATCGCCGATGAGCCGACCACGGCGCTGGACGTGACCGTGCAACGCAAGATTTTGTTGCTGCTCAAAGAACTGCAGGAGCGGCTGGGCATGGCGCTGTTGATCATCAGTCATGATCTGAACCTGGTGCGCAATATCGCTCAGCGGGTGGCGGTCATGCGTGGCGGATTGATCGTCGAGCAAGCGCCCTGTGACCAGTTGTTCAGCGCGCCGCAGCATCCTTACAGCATTGAGTTGCTCAACGCCGAGCCCGGTGGTGAGGCGTTGTGCCGGGAGCCCGCTGAGAATTTGCTGGAGGTGCGTGACCTCCATGTGCGCTTTCGTTTGGGCGGCGGTTGGTTGCGCGCGAAGTCCTGGTTGCACGCGGTCAACGGCATTGATTTGAATCTTCAGCGCGGCAAAACCCTGGGGATTGTTGGCGAGTCTGGTTCAGGCAAGTCGACATTGGGCCAGGCCATTCTGCGTTTGCTGGATGCCCAGGGCAGCATTCGCTTTCAGGGCGAGGCGCTGGAGCACTTGAGCGGCAAGCAACTCAGGCCGCTGCGCAAACGCCTGCAAGTGGTGTTTCAGGATCCGTTCGGCAGCCTCAGTCCGCGCCTGTGCGTGGAGCAGATCATCGCTGAAGGTTTACAGGTGCACAGCGATTTGAACGCCGGCGAGCGTGAGAGGGCGGTGATCGATGTGCTGCGTGAAGTCGGCCTCGATCCGGCCACCCGCCATCGCTATCCCCACGAGTTCTCCGGTGGTCAGCGGCAACGCATCGCCATTGCCCGGGCGCTGGTGCTCAAGCCCGACTTGATCCTGCTGGATGAACCGACGTCGGCTCTGGATCGCACGGTGCAAAAGCAGATCGTGGCTTTGTTGCGGCGTTTGCAGCAAGAACATGGCCTGACTTACCTGTTCATCAGCCACGATCTGGCGGTGGTGCGAGCGCTGGCGCATGACCTCATCGTGATGAAGGAGGGCCAGGTGGTGGAGCATGGTCAGACGGATCAACTGTTTGCGGGGGCGCGGCATCCTTATACGCAGGAGCTATTGGCGGCATCGTTTGCCACAGCGGTTTTGCCTGTGACACATACCGACAGACTTTTATCCGTCGTGTAGATCCGGTACATTCCGCGTCCTGGCCAATACAAGGAAGTAGATGATGGCAAAACCTGCCGCTCGACTCAGTGATCTCAATGCCTGCCCGGTGACCGGTCACGGTACCAATGCAAGCAACAGCGGTTCACCCGACGTGAACATCAACGGCATGCCCGTGCTGCGTGTTGGCGATACCACGGCTTGCGGCGACTCGGTCACCGAAGGCATCGGCAACATCCTGATCAATGGCAAACCCATTGCCTTTCTTGGCAGCGCCACCGCGCATGGCGGTGTGATCATCACCGGCTCCGGTGACGTCTTCGTCGGCACTGCCGTCGGCTCTGCGCCATTTACCCCGATCATCACCGTGCCCAAGCACAGCGAACGTTTCCAACTGGTCGATGAAACCACCGGCGAAGCCATTCCCGACATGCTCTTTTGCATCGAAACCGGTGACGGCCAGCGCCTCGTCGGCCATACCGACAACCATGGTAACGCCGCGCGGGTATTCACCGCCGATCCCACCTCCATTGTCGTGCAATGGGGCAAGGAAGCCGCCGCTCATCTGGATGCACTGGGCATCGCTTACTAAGGAAGGTTCAACGTGGCGACACCGGAAAAGAAACAGGGCGAGACCAGCGATCAACACGCGACGACGCAGGTGAAGGGCACACTGGCGCAGGACTATGTGACAGTCGTGGGCGCCTCTTACCTCGGCTTTATCGCCAACATGCGTGGTCAGCGCGGCAACATGATGAACTTCATAAATCAGGGAATTCGTCAGATCAGAAGTTATCCGCCGTCCACGCCGAGTTACTCGATTCAAAGGGCATTTCTGATCTTCAAGGATGAGTACGACCCGAAGCTGTTGGCGGAGGTCAAAAAAATCGTGACCGAGCGTTACGGTGCCGAGTATCGCGAGTACGACTCCATTTCGCAGTTGGTTGATTTCGTCGCCACGCGAAAGCGCAGGGGTCGAGAAATCAAGCAAATGGATTTCTTTTCTCATGGTGTGGTGGGGAGCATCGAATTGGGATACGAACTGGATAAGCGCGACAGTTACCGACTGCGCGATGCCCAGGCTCGCATGTTTACTCCTGATGCGTTCGCCTATGGCGCGAAGATTTACTCGTATGCCTGCCGTACCGGATTGGGTATCAACGCAAACCTGAAAGTGGCGGAAAATGAAGACCCGCACTTTGAACTCAGTCTTGCCCAAATCATGGCTGACGCGACGGGCGCAACCGTGTGGGCGTTTCCGCGGCGAAGTTTGTACGATCAGACCTATGGCACCGATGAAGATCGCGCGGCGGTGGATAAGGCGCCGGCCAAACAGGAAGCCGACAAGGCTGCGAGCCGTGCTTACCGCAAAAGTCTCAGTGATTACCAGCGTCGGCTGACGGCCCATCGCGCCGCCAGCAAAAATCCTGACGCTCAGTTGCCGAATGAGAGTCCACCTGTCCAGCCCACCAAAACGTTGAGCGAGAAAGATGCCGCGCTATTGAAACAGGCTCAAGGCAGAGAGCACTACAACGATACACTGGGTTATCCCCTGGACGCTGAAGGTGCTGTCCATGGTGTGCGATCGGGTAATACGCCGGACGGCGTTCCGAAAAAATTGTGCGAATACAAGCCAGCCAAATGACGCTAACCCTTAAAAAAACCACAGTTTGTGCGGCTGGCCTATTGGCCATCGCGGTTTTGCTGGGTCTATATCTTGTTGGCAAGGAAGACGACATGTCCTCGAAAGTAATGATGTATTACGGCATCTGGAGTCCAGACGACAATCGTTTCGACGCCACTCGCTGGTTCAGCAGCGGAATGTACAAAAGGCGCCTGATGGGCACTCCGGCCGAAGCCAGTACAGAAACCATGTTGCGCAGTAAACCTCTGCCCATTGTCGCGAACATGAATGATGACCTGGTCGCTATCGCTGGCGTGGCGCTTGAGTATGATTTTCCCGAGGTCAATACCGACTCCCTGATCAATGATCCGCCGATTCTGACAGGACGCGTCAAGTACTGGGCCAGCAAGTTCGACAAGCCGGACAAGCCGGTTGATCTCTATAACCTGTTCTTGAATTTGGGGCAGGAGCGGTTTGTCATCACCTTCAGTCGAGACGCGCAGACCGGTGAACTGATAGACAAAAACAGTGCAAGGCGGGTGTCTGCGGATCAAGAAGCCGATGCGCAATATGTTCAGATCTTCAAGGAGCTGGACGCCGCCGGCAACCCTTAACCCAGAAACGACAAATCCCGCCATCAAGGCGGGATTTGTTTTTCAAGCGGACCGCAGTCTTACGACGGGAACAGCTCGGACAGTTTCATCGACAGCATCATGTCGCCTTCAACGCGCAGCTTGCCGCCCATGAAAGCCTGCATGCCGTCGGTTTCGCCGCTGACGATACCTTTCAGGGTTTCGCTGTCCAGCACCAGTGTGCAGTTGGCGTCCGGGTTTTCACCTTCCTGGATATCGCAGGTGCCATCTTTGACGATCAGCGAGTACTGCTTGTCTTCGTCGGTGATGTTGAAACCGAAGACCAGATCCAGACCGGCAGCAGCGGCTGGGTTGAACTTGGCTTGCATTGCTTTTACGGCATCGGCTACGGAGGTCATGGTTCGATCCTTTCTTGGATAGTAGGCGCTGGTTGATTACAGCAAGGTTCACAGCTAACCGGACTCAACGGAAAGTGATGAGTTCCGGAGCCTTCAACAGCTGCAGATGTGCATGACTGTTAAAGGAGGCCAAAGCCACCTCGCGACCGCGGAACTTCAGCTGGTTGAGCGAGGTGTTGACGATTTGCCAGTTCAATTCAAAGGCCTGTTTTGCCGGCATTTGCGTAATGAGGTGGAGCAGGGCGGTGATGGTGCCGCCGGAGGTAAAGACTGCGATCTTCTGGTTTTTTTCAGCCTGTTCAAGGATTCGATGCAATCCAGCCTGGACCCGTTCAACGAAGCCCAGCCAGCTTTCCAGCCCTGGCGTGTCGTAAGTGCCGGCCAGCCAGCGCTCGATGATCAGGGCGAAAATACGCTGGAACTCGGCACGGTTCTGTGCGGCGTTGCGCAGGATGTCGAGGGCTTCCGGTTCGTCTTCCAGCATCGCCGGGAGCAGGGCGCGGATCACCGCGTCGGCATCGAATTCATTGAATGCGGAATCAGTCTCCAGCGTCGGCACTTTCAGGCCTTTGGCGCTGAACTGCTCAAGTGCGCTGGTGGCTGTGTGCTGCTGACGACGCAAGTCGCCGGCAATGCAGCGATCGAAGCTGAGCCCCAGTTCAGCCAGGTGCTGACCGAGGATTTCTGCCTGGCGCACACCGGTCGGCGACAGGACGTCATAGTCGTCTGCACCAAAAGAGGCCTGGCCATGTCGAATCAAGTAGATGCTGCCCACGTCCGCGTCATCCCGGTACGTTGAAGGTTGTGGCGAGGTTATGAGGATGATGGGTAGCTGTCAATGAAAAAACATACGCTTGTTTGAAATGCCCGTTACAGGCGTGTTGCCAGAGGTTTCACGGCTGGCCGACGAGCCGGCGCATGGGTATGCTGACGTCATCCCGCGTGTGTTGCACATCCGCGCATTGTTTTAAGGAGTCTCTGTGGAGTTTTTGACTGAATACGCCAGCTTCCTGGCAAAGACCGTGACCCTGGTGATCGCCATTCTGGTGGTGCTCGCCAGTTTTGCCGCGTTGCGCAGCAAGGGCCGGCGCAAATCGGCCGGTCAGCTGCAGGTCAGCAAGCTCAATGATTTTTACAAAGGCCTGCGCGAGCGTCTGGAGCAGACCCTGCTCGACAAAGACCAGCTCAAGGCTTTGCGCAAGGGGCAGGCCAAGACCGAAAAAACCGAGAAGAAGCAGAAGAACAAACCTGACGCCAAAGCGCGGGTATTCGTGCTGGATTTCGACGGCGACATCAAGGCCTCGGCCACCGAAAGCCTGCGCCATGAAATCACTGCACTGCTGACCCTCGCCACGCCGAAAGACGAAGTTGTCCTGCGTCTGGAAAGCGGCGGCGGCATGGTTCACAGCTATGGCCTGGCGTCCTCGCAACTGGCGCGGATCCGTGAAGCCGGTGTGCCATTGACCGTGTGCATCGACAAGGTCGCGGCCAGCGGCGGCTACATGATGGCGTGCATCGGTGAGAAGATCATCAGCGCCCCGTTCGCGATTCTCGGCTCGATCGGCGTGGTCGCGCAGCTCCCCAACGTCAACCGCCTGCTGAAAAAGCACGACATCGATTTCGAAGTGCTGACCGCCGGCGAATACAAACGCACCCTGACCGTGTTTGGCGAAAACACCGAAAAGGGCCGGGAGAAATTCCAGGAAGACCTCGATATCACCCATCAACTGTTCAAGAACTTTGTATCGCGCTATCGCCCGCAACTGGCGATCGACGAAGTGGCCACCGGTGAAGTCTGGCTCGGGGTCGCAGCGCTCGATAAACAACTGGTCGACGAACTGAAAACCAGTGACGAGTACCTGGCGGAGCGCGCGAAGAAGTCCGAGGTTTACCACTTGCATTACGCCGAGCGCAAAAGCCTGCAGGAGCGCATCGGCATGGCCGCCAGCGGTTCGGTGGATCGCGTGCTGTTGACCTGGTGGAGCCGCTTGACCCAACAACGCTTCTGGTAACGCTCGAAATCAAAAGATCGCCAGCCCCTACAGATATCCCCATGTAGGAGCTGCCGAAGGCTGCGATCTTTTGATCTTAACCCCCCCCACTAAGCGAATTTTCCTCGCCCATCGCGGAAACGTCCTGCATTTTTCTCGCCGCGCATCCTCTAGGTTAATGACTCCTGTAGCGATGCAAAGGATTGCAGAGAATGATGGAGAACGCAGAAACCCGCCGAAACAGGCATCAGCAGTGGGCCCTCGAACTGGAAACCGCGTTGCCGCACAGCGCCACCCGGTTCACCAGCAACCTGATTGAAAGCCGCTGGGGTGCCGATATCGCGCCGATGACGTCGCAACTGGCGTATCTGCAATACGATTTTCGTGGTTATCCCGCGCTTGAAGGGATTCATCAGGGACGCCTCAAGAGGACTGAAAGTCTGCTTCACGCGGCCATGAGCAATCAGCAGACGGTCGGCGCCGGGCGTTTCGGTGAAACAGTATTTGGTCTGTACACCCCGCCTCCAGTGGGGCCGCGTATCAATATCGCCGACATCGATGAATCGGCGTTTCCCGAGGGCGGGCATGCGGACTATGAAGGCATCTACCGACAAACCATTCCCCAGCGTTACGAACCGCAAACGCAACTCGCACTGCAGCCACACGCCTTCAAACGCTGGGTATGGACACTGGAACTCAAAAATCAATACAGCGCCTACGTCAAACAGGCCTGGCCGGCCGACGCCGACATTGAGACAGGCAACGATTTTCCTCTGAAAACCACAGTAAAGTTCGCCTATGTCTTGGCTGCTTACCTGCAACATCAAGAACAAACGCTGTCTGACGATGGGCTGAAACTGGCATTGCGCGGAGCAGGGCTGGATCCGCAACAATCCTGGGAATCACTCACCCTTGAGCATTTGCAAGGGCGCTTTATCGAGCCAAAGGACATCCAGTTCAGCCGCTTGCGCATCTATCGTTATGTCGCGACCGACATCTGGTGTTTCTCTCAACAGGGCCACGGTCGAAGGTTGCTCTATGTCCCCGGCAACTCGTCGCCCTTTCAGGAGTTCGCCGATGTTCAAGCGATGCGCCACTGGCTGACCGAGGTGGGGCGCAATTTCGACATGAGCAGCGCCCTGGCCGCGCACTTCATGGAGGATGATCGCGTTGACGGCGTTCTGCACGCCGGTGTGCTTACGGCCCTGCAAGGCATGGCGATATACCCGCGGCAACATCACCTGACCCCCTCCGCCGGTTTCTTTAACAACGATGGTTACTGGAAGCCGGCCGACTACGCCAATCTGGACAAGGTCGCTGAGGGCACTGATCCATTTGCGCAGATGGTGAGGGCGATGAAACAAGCGGCGCTCGCCAGCATTGCCACGATCCATGATGACGCCGAGGTCAATCGTCAGCAATTGAACGCAGTGGTCGAGCCGCTGGTGCAGTGGCTCAACCGATACGGGCCGTTGGCGCTATTGATTCCCGGCGGCGAAGGCTTGTTGGCATTGGCCGGTCTGATTGATGCCGGATACGGGCTCGCCGAGACGGTCAACGCGACAAACACAACCGAACGTTCGCAGGGCATTACTCGAACCGTGTTCGGTGTATTGAACGCGCTACCGGTGCTGGCAGGGCAATTGATCGCTCACGCAGAACCCGCCATCGTAAAAAGCCTGCAAGAGGAGTCAGTTGCCGCGCGCCAGGCTACGGAGCATTCTGCCGGGGTGGCCGAGCCCGGCGTAGCACTGTCGGTCGAAGAGCAAATTGCCTTGATGCAGGGTATCGGGCCAAGCATCGAGCGGTTCAGCAATCATGTCTTGCTGCAGATTCGCCATGTCAGTGGCGTGAGCGATGACGCTCTGCGCCTGATGCAGACTGACGGCCGAGTGCTCACGCCAATTTTGCAGGACACCATCAGCCGTTTCGCCATTGATCAGGATCTGCAAGAGGCCATCGATGCGCTCCCTGAATACTCGGCGCAGGCTCAACAACTGCAACGCACCCGAGCCGAAACCTTCCATCAGCGTCATGAAGCCCTGCAACAATCTGATAATTCCTGGGTCAGGCTGTTTCGCCAGCAATATCCGCAACTCCCCACGAGTGCGGTGGAGCAAATGCTTGACCGCTCAGGCGTGGACATCGCTGCGCCGCATACCCTCGCCGACAGCAAGCGTGTTTTCAGCCGGTTGGCTGATAAGGCGCAACAGTACGAACAACACTTTCGGGTCTGTCGAGCCTTTGAAGGGCTCTATCTGAAGTCGTCGATTAGTGCAGACAGCGATGTTCTGGTTCTGCATACCCTCGAGCGTTTGCCCGGCTGGTCGTCATCAACACGAATCGAAGTACTTGAGGGCGGCGCAGGTTCGAGGGTGATCGACAGTATTGGCATACCCTCCGCAGGCGTTAAAACGCAACTGGCCAAAACGTCCGGGATGGCGTTTGAGCAGCGCCTGCTCAATGTTCTGACAATTGAACAGCGCTCGGCGCTGGGGTTGCGCCTCGATCATGAACTGGCTGACCTTCGGGCGAAAATCCGATTGCACGCTTTAACACAACCCGAGCTGATGCTCGGACTGCGTCGGATGGATACGGGGGCTCACTTTCATTTCGCCGGGTTACGCGGCGGCGGTTTTCCCGCTACGGCCCACGACGCAGACTTTTCCAGGCAGGTGATGAGGCTCCAGGTCAAAGAAATTTACCCGGCTGTTTCCGATGCTCAAGCCGACGATTTTTTGCGTGCGCTCGGCTCGGGGGCGCAGGTTGAACTGGATAGGCTAAGACTGCAAACGGCACAGTTGCGCAACGACATCACCGAGTGGATCGAAGACATCCACACGGACATCCATGACATGGATGTCGAATTACTGCCGGACAGCGAAGGCCTCGCACGGGGCATGAGTGCTGTCGAAATCGAAGAAGAAAACGATGCCCGCCTCGAAGTCCGGATGGACAGGGAGCGCGAAATTCGTTACGAGCTGGCCGAAGAGTTGATTGCCATTTGGCAAAAACGCAGTGGGCCTGAGAGCCGAGTGTATGAGGATGGCCGGTTTATCGGTTTTCACCTGGACATGGATTTCGATCCCATGCACAGCTTGCCGCAACTCAACGTCAAGTTTCGCGACGTCATTTCGCTATCGATGCCTGATTTTCAAGTGACCCAGCGCGGCAGCATCAATGGCTTTCTCGAATGCTTCCCGAACCTGCGCTGGTTGGGCATGAGGGGCGTCGATTTACGTCTTTTCAATGAACTGGCCCAGGAGGTTGGCAAATTGCCCCCCGCCATCAGCCAGATGAGCCAATTGGAGACGCTTGATCTGAGTTCAACCGGGTTGGTTTTAACGGATGAAACCGCCGGAAAAATCGCCGGGTTGAAGCGACTGCGTATCATCGACCTCAGTAGTAACCCGTTGGGCGTTGCGCCACTGCTGATGGGTATGCCTGAACTGCGCCAGCTCAAGCTGCGCGGCGCCGGCCTCACCGTGAGCCCTGTCGGCATTTTTGACTATCCCTACCTACGGCGTCTGGATCTGCGCGATAACCGACTGACCCGCATACCCGAAGCCGTGCGGCGACAGTCGGTGGCAGAGGGGAACGTGCTGCTGTCCGGCAATCCGCTGAGTGATCCCGACAGTTTGCGCTGGGTGGTGGAGCATCGTCAGCAAAGCGGCATCAATGTGTGGATGGGGATGCCGACACACACTGTGTTTCTTCCGGGGGCCTGGACGGCTGGATTATCGGCTGAGCGTGCGGAGCTGTTCAGCGCACGCTGGGAGCGGATAGCGGTCATGCCGGGGGGAGACCGACTCTTTGGCACACTTGGAGTGCTGACCCGTACAGCGGATTACATCGTTGATTATGTACCGTTGCAAAGTCGTGTCTGGCGGATGTTTGAGGCCATGGATGCTTCCCCCGCACTGCGCCGGTACCTGTTTCAGGATGTGCAATGGCCAGCGCTGGACGGTCAGGATCCGTTTGCCAGTTTTACTCGGCTTGAAGAAACAATAGCCACTTACATTGAGTCACCGGTGAAAAAACCTAGGCTCGATGGAGGGGAGCGATCATGAATACGCCTACTGCAATGACGCCCGAAGTGCTTTTGCGCGAATGGCGGCGACTGCAACAGCGTCAATTTTCAACGCAAAAAAAATCTGAAACCGGATCAGCTCCGGTTTCAGATTCGGGTGTTGCGGCTAACGCGGGTTAGCGACGACGGAACAGCGGCAGCGGCTCGTCGGTGGCAGCCTGGTAAGTCACCGAGAAGTCCTTGAGACCTTCAAGGGCTTCGTACGGGTCTTTATCAGGGCGCACGGCAAAGGCGTCGAAACCGCAGCGGTGCATATAGAACAGCTGGTCGCGCAGCACGTCGCCAATCGCCCGCAGTTCGCCTTTGAAACCATAACGGTCGCGCAGCAAACGGGCGTTGGAGTAATTACGGCCGTCGGTGAATGCGGGGAAGTTCAGGGCAATCACCTGGAACTCAGCCACGTCTTCACCGATTTCTTCAGCTTCTTCGTCGGCGTCCAGCCAGACACCCAGGCCACCGTCGCGAGCCTTGAGCATGCGGCTGTGTTCACGCCACAGTTGCAACGGCACGATCAGATCGTCGCAGTTGCTGATCTCGTCGATGTTGAAATCCTTGGGCAGCAAGTGCCAGGTTTCGTCGACGACCTCGTTGTTCTTAATGATTCGCTGCATAGACGCGTTCCTTGAAGAGGTCGATGCCAATACGCTGATAGGTGTCAATGAAGCGCTCGTCTTCGGTACGTTGTTCAACGTACACGTCGATCAGCTTCGAAATCACGTCAGGCATGACTTCCTGAGCGAAGGACGGGCCGAGGATCTTGCCCAGGCTTGCGTCACGGCTGGCGCTGCCGCCGAGGGAGACCTGATAGAACTCTTCGCCTTTCTTGTCCACCCCGAGAATGCCGATGTGGCCGACGTGGTGGTGACCACAGGCGTTCATGCAACCGGAGATGTTCAGGTCCAGCTCACCAATGTCGAACAGGTAGTCGAGGTCGTCGAAACGACGCTGGATCGACTCGGCAATCGGGATCGACTTGGCGTTGGCCAGCGAGCAGAAATCACCGCCAGGGCAGCAGATGATGTCGGTCAGCAGGCCGATGTTCGGCGTGGCGAAACCGCCTTCACGCAGTTCGCCCCACAGGGTGAACAACTGGCTTTGCTCGACGTCGGCGAGAATGATGTTCTGTTCGTGCGAGGTGCGCAGTTGACCGAAGCTGTAGCGGTCGGCCAGATCGGCGACGGCGTCCAGCTGCTTGTCGGTGATGTCGCCCGGGGCAACGCCGGTCGGTTTCAGCGACAGGGTCACAGCCACATAACCCGGCTTCTTGTGCGCCAAGGTATTGCGAGTGCGCCAGCGGGCGAAACCCGGATGCTCTTTGTCGAGATCGGCCAGTTGCGCGGTCTGGTTGTCCAGCGCCTTGTAGTCCGGGTCGACGAAGTGCTTGGCCACACGCTGCAGTTCGGCTTCGGTCAGTGTGGTCTGGCCACCGCGAAGGTGTTCCATTTCCGCATCGACTTTCTGTGCGAACACTTCAGGCGTGAGCGCTTTGACAAGGATCTTGATCCGCGCCTTGTATTTGTTGTCGCGACGGCCGTAGCGGTTGTACACCCGCAAAATGGCGTCGAGGTAGCTCAACAGATCCTGCCACGGCAGGAATTCATTGATGAATGCACCCACTACCGGCGTACGCCCGAGGCCACCGCCGACCAGTACACGGAAGCCCAGTTCGCCAGCGGCGTTGTGCACCGGCTCAAGGCCAATGTCGTGGACTTCGATGGCGGCGCGGTCAGCGGTCGAACCGTTGACGGCGATTTTGAATTTGCGCGGCAGGTAGGCGAATTCCGGGTGGAACGTCGTCCACTGGCGGACGATCTCGCACCATGGGCGCGGGTCGATCACTTCGTCGGCGGCGACACCGGCGAACTGGTCGGTGGTGACGTTGCGCAGGCAGTTGCCGCTGGTCTGGATCGCGTGCATCTGCACGGTGGCCAGTTCAGCGAGGATGTCCGGGATGTCTTCCACCGCCGGCCAGTTGAACTGCACGTTCTGCCGCGTACTGATGTGGGCGTAGCCCTTGTCGTAGTCGCGGGCAATCTTGGCCATCATGCGCATCTGACGCGAAGTCAGTTGGCCGTAAGGCACCGCCACACGCAACATCGGCGCAAAACGCTGGATGTAGAGGCCATTTTGCAGGCGCAGGGGGCGGAATTCTTCTTCGCTCAGCTCACCTGCCAGATAGCGTCGGGTCTGATCACGGAACTGCTTGACGCGGTCCTCGATGATCCGCTGATCGTACTCGTCATATACGTACATATAAGTCCTGTTCTCAGGCTTGGGCCACTCGGAAAACGCTGCGTTTTCGCTTGCTGGAGTCCGAATTGTGCCTCTGCAATTCTGCGCGCACGGCCGCGCACTCCCTAACGGAGCCGGGGCAATATACCCGTTTGCAGTTATGCGCAAAAGTGATGTTTGAGTATATGTAAAGAACCAAATGGCCTAACGAGAATGGCTGTCAACTAATCCACATTTGTCGTGCGGACAATCATCGTCTTAACTGTGGTCGAGTCTTTCTGCAATCACCGATAAAACCGACAAGAGGCGATGCAATGAGCAATCCGACCAAGGCAAGAAAAAGCGATAGCAGTGTCGATGCGTGGGCCATTCTGTTCCTGATCATTTTGGTCGTAGGGACGGCGGTATTCTGGGTCAGTCATCAGTAAACGACCCATCCGGGCCCGCTTCCGACAGATTGTCGGACAAAAAACGGGATCAGGCATCAATAGCCGGTGGTTCGATGGCTATAATGCGCGGCCATTTTTCCCTGGGCCCGGATGACTCATGTTCAAGCTTTTGCACCTCAGTCTGCTGCTGTTAAGCGCGGCTTTTGCTACCGCTGCGCGAGCGGAGTCGGTGCTGTTTCTCAGTCCAGGCTCGACCGAGGAAGCGTTCTGGGTCAGCTATTCGCAATTCATGCAGGCGGCTGCGCGTGACCTTGGCATCGACCTGCAGATTGTCTATTCGCAACGTCAACCTGAACGGACCCTGGCCCAGGCTCGCGTGGCTTTGCAGGGGGCGACGCGGCCCGACTACCTGATTTTCGTCAACGAACAATATGTCGCGCCACAGATCCTGCGTCTGGCGCAGGACAGCGGGGTCAAGCTGTTCATGGTCAACGCCGCGTTGACGGTCGATCAAGAGGCATTGATCGGCAAACGCAGTGACCGGATCGGCAGCCTGGTACCCAATGACGAGCAGGGCGGCTACCTGATGATGAAGGAGCTGATTCGTTTGCATCGGCCCGTGGCTGGCAATGAGTCGATTGAAGTACTGGCCTTCTCCGGCCTGAAGATCACCCCGTCGGCGCAACTGCGTGAACACGGCATGCAGCGGGCCCTGGCCGAGCATCCACAGGTGCGTTTGCGGCAACTGGTCTACAGCGGCTGGACGCAGGAGCGCGCCTATGAACAGGCCAAGCAACTGTTTGGCCGATATCCGAATGTTTCGCTGGTGTGGTCGGCCAATGATGAAATGGCCTTCGGGGCGATGCGCGCGTTTGCCGAGACCGGCAAGGTGCCCGGCAAAGACGCCTTGTTCAGTGCGGTCAATACGTCACCGGCGGCGTTGCAGGCATTGGTTGACGGCCGCCTCAGCGCATTGGTCGGCGGGCATTTCACGCTCGGTGGCTGGGCATTGGTCGAGTTGCACGACGTCGAGCAAGGCGTGGATCTGAATCGCTACGGCGGCCGTGATCGACAGATCCCCTTGCTGCAACTGATCGACAGCGCCCACGCGCGAAAACTGCTTGCCATGGGTGAATCGCCGAACTACGGGGTGAATTTTCGCAAACTCTCGGCAAAGGATCGGCCGGCGTCCTATCGCTACCCGTTCAATCTGCAAACCCTGATGCGCTGAACGCCATCAGACACCGGCGAAATGCAGCACCAGTTTGACGATGGCAAACAGCGTCAGGGCGAACACTGCCGTGAACAAAATACCCAGCACCACGAAATGGCTGGGCTTGCCGTGGGTGAAATCCCTTGCCCGGTTCTTGCCACTTTGCACCCCGAACGCCGCTGCCATGACGCTGTGCAGCATCTGCCAGAAGGTTGGCGGTTTATTGTCGACTGGATCGTCCATAAATCCCTCGTCATCACAGTGTGAAATCCAAGCATAGACAATTAAATGCCTGCGGGTCGCTGACAAAAGTGACGGCATATATATATGTACCGCCATCGCCAACGCCGCAGGTGATTGACTGACGCCTCATTCACAAGCCGTCAGGATTTCACATGCGAGCACTCATACCGGGCCGGGAGGAGGGCCTGTACAAGCATTTCGTCAAACAGAAACTGCACAAGCGGCTGCGTCATTTCAGCCCCGAAAACATCCGGCAACTAGATCGGGCCAGAACTCCCGGAGGTCTGCCCGAAGGGGCGCTGCCCGAGTGGTTCGAAGTGCTGAGCGAGGTGCAACGGCAAATCGTGCGCGACAGTCAGCAACGCAGCCGCGAGTCCAGTCAGAATCTGGCGAAAACCCTCAAAGGGCTCAAGGGTGTCGTCGAATTTGCGCAACCCTTGCTTGAAGACGCGCTGCTTGAAAAGTTTGGCATCAAGGTCGATACGGCCAACACCTGGCTTTACACCGAGCTTTACCGCAACAGGCTCATCACCGATGAAAACCTGCTGCAATTGGCGTTACGAAATTTTGCCGACGAGCAGCCCTTCGCTGAAACAGACATCATCGCGGAACAGGGGGAGAGGGCGCCCATCGTTGATGAAAACCAAGGACTTTATGGCTGGTATTACCCCAAATTCGGCCACTCCCAGTGCTACAGAATCAAGAAGCTGGCGATCAAGCCCAGCGACTTTGCGCTGTTATGCCGTGAGCTGGATATCGGCAAGCAATATCAGCAGCACTTGGCGGCAATATTTGATGCGGCCGACACCGCTGCAACGGTCAAGGCACAGACCATTGAAGCGTGGAAAGACAGCCTGAGGGCCCATGCGCACATTGCTCGCCTGAAGTCGCTGCTGAGCCCGACCGCCTATCTGGCGGTGCTCGGCGTACTTAACGAAGAGCCGGCGACGACGCTGGATGGCGAACCCGTTGTGTTCAGCCAGCTGCATGTACTGGGCTTGCCTGCGAGCGAGATGTTTGTGCTGGGGGCGAATCGACGCAAACAGAAAAAAATTGACCTGAGCTTGAGCAATCCCGGCACCAACCTGTTCAACGTGCTCGCGTACACGGACTCACGGATCATCGTCTGCATACCGGGTGACCCGGTGGCTCCGATCAAGGAATACGCGTCGCTCAAGGCATTCGAAAAGGATTTAGCGTCGCGCCTGCGGGACGACGCCTATCAGCGCGCGTTTTTACGTCTTATCCCGCATGGCGACGCTGGCAGGTTTCTTGGCAGCGTTCAGTCAGCGTTGCAGACGCTGAAATGGAATCCAGACGCACCGCACCGGGAACAAACGCTGTTCGGGCATCTCGACGGAATTTATCAACGGGTTTATCGAGACGACCCAGTGCTGGATCTGGCGGAAAGTTTTTTTGACGAAAACTTGTTCGGCGAGTTGTACAGCCGCCACGAGGCGCGTCTTAAGGAGTCCTCCGCACAGTTGGCGGTGCCGACCGCCACGGTCGACCATGACGCCTGGTATGCGCGGTTGGCGCGCTATGCCGAATGGGGCTTGAACATATTGAACGTCGCAGCGTTCTTTATCCCGGGGCTGGGCGAAGTGATGATGGCCGTGATGGCCGTGCAGTTGACGCTGGACGTGTATCACGGCGTGGAAGCCTGGAGCGTTGGCGACCGTGATCAGGCATGGCGTTATCTCAGCGCTGTCGCAACGAACCTGGCGTTTATGGCTGTTATCGGCGCGGCTGTCAGTAAAGCGCCGAAAATCCTCTCGGCACCGTTAGTCGACGGCATGGTCAAGGTCAAACTGCCGTTTGGTGACGAGCAACTCTGGCGGCCGGGCCTGGCGCCGTACAAAAGCTCGGTTGTGCTGCCGTCCACGCTTGAACCCAATCGTCTTGGGCAATATGAAGTAGACGGTAGAACGTTCATTCGCGTGGACGGTGAGGTGTATGAGCAAACCTTTGACGCGAGCCTCGGCCGCTGGCGCCTCAAACATCCGAGCAACCCGAATGCCTATCAGCCAGCGCTGCGCTCCAATGGCCAGGGCGCCTGGCGTCACGATTTCGAACGCCCGCTGCAATGGGATCGTACGACGCTGCTCAGACGCATGGGCCACGCAACCGATGGGCTGGATACGGCAACATTGGAGAACATCGCGCGGATCAGTGGGGTCAACGACAGCGTGCTGCGCAAAATGCACGTCGATCACCAATCCATGCCCTCGGTCTTGTCCGATGCCTTGCGCCTGTTTCACGAGGGTGTTCCCGCCGAAACGGCGCTAACGCCTGAAATCAAACAGCTGCAAAGCACCTTCCCGAGCCTGTCGAATGACGCTGCACAAGAGGTGTTGAATGCTGCCACCGCTCGGGAGCGCCGGTTTAACCGACGTAGCGGGCGGCTGCCGGTGAGTCTCCTGCTGAAGGCGCGCACTCGCGCCAGAGTCGGGCGAATGAACCGGGCGCTGGCCGGCATGCAACTGCCAGGCCTGGCGTCCTTCGACAGTCAGCGTCTGGCGTTACAGGCGTTGGAGAAACAACCAGGCTGGCCGCGATCATTGCGACTCGAAGTGCGCCAACACGACTGCACCGGCAAGGTGCTTGCGAGTATCGGCAGCGAGTCGGCCGAAGATGTCAAATACGTGGTCACTGACGGCGGTCAACATCATCAACCCGGGCAGTTCCAAGCCTTCGACAGCCAGGGCAGTGCGTTAAACAGTGTGCCCCGCCACGGCGACAACTTTTATCAATCGTTGATGCACGCCTTACCGGACAATGCGCGCATCAAGCTCGGCCTGCCAGACGTCTGGCAGAGCGCAGAGTTGCAGAAAACGCTGAGCCAATATGCTCTGGCGCATCGAGCGGAGATGCTCGAAACCTTATTCCCGAATGTTTCCAGCCGACGGTTCAAGTCGCCGTCACGTCTGGCGGACAATCGTACTGGCTACCTCTTGAGCGGCCGTGGTGCGGACGCGATGGTCAACCCCTCGTTGATCTCAAGGGTTCGCGACCTCTATCCGGACTTTTCGGATGACTCGGCGCAGATGATGATCAATCACCTGTTGCTGGGTGGAAGTACCGAGACGCAAATTGCGCATTTGCTCAACCTGCGCGCCATGGAGTACGAGACGCTCGCCATAGAACTTGATCAGTGGAGCGCCCAGGATGACGTGTCGTTGGCCCGTCAACAAACGGCGCAAATGGTCAAGGACGCCTGGCGGCTGCGGGGGCTGGTCGACGTCCCGGCCGGGATTCATCTGGAATGGGGTAACGCCGGTTTGTTGCCGGAGCTGACAGCGCATTTCCCTCACGTCAGCAGTCTGCAGTTAAGTGTCGACAGTTTGCTCAGTCAGAGCAGCGAATCGTTGATGCGGCAGTTTCCTAACGTCCGTTCACTTGAGCTTTACGTCTGGAGTCCCCTCCAGTCAGCACGGCTGGCCGAGAAACTCAAAACGCTCCCCGGCATTCGTGAATTGCTGCTGGGTGGCAATCTCGGCAACGAGTTCAGTGAGGCGGCGCAGTCGCTGGTCAATGTCATGCCGCAATTGGAGAGCCTGACGCTGCGCGGAATATCCAGCGAACTGGATGTCAGCCAATTGCCCCGGCTGCGGGCATTGAATGTGGCGGGTACCCTCGAACATTGGCCCAAAGGCATTCTGGAATTGCCCGGGCTTGAGCAAGTAAACCTTCGACAAGCCAACATAAAGGCGTTGCCTGCCGAGTTGTTTGCAGGTCACGAAAAACTGTGGCGAGGGCTGGATCTCAACTGGGCGCGGCTCGACGCTGAACAATTCGTCAAAGCTTATGAATACGTCCGAGACAATCCTGCGCATGTGTTGGACAGCGTGCAGATACTCGAACGCTACAGTCGGGATTCATTACAGATAGCGATGGATTGCGGCAGCGATCTTTCCTCCGCCGCGCTCAGGCAACTGAAGGCGCGAGGCCTGTCAGGCCGGGCACTGCTCGAGCACATTAATGCGGTGCGCCGGGATATGCAGGTATTGTCCGGGCAACTGACCGAATGGCAGGAACGCTCACCCATCGTCAACGGCCGTGCTGTTGATCAGAACGCTCGGCGCAACACGGCCCGACTGATTCGTGAATCCTGGCAAGAGGGGTTGCGCCAACGCGTCGGCATAAGTGAGGAAGTACCTGTCAGTGCTGAACCTCAACCGGGATCTTCAAGCTCGCACACCTTGCCGGTTGTTGCGGCGGATAATGTATTCCTGCTGGACTTGTCGGGGGCGCCACTCGGTGACTTGCCTGATTTATCCGCGTTGACCGCCACGGATTTTTCCCATGTGCTGACACTCAAGTTGTCAGAAGTGGTGGCTCCGGTTGATGCCTTGAATCAATTTCTGCCGCACTTCAGCGAGGTTCGCACGCTGGATCTGAGCCGCAATCAGCTGTTCGATTTGCCCTCGACACTCAAGCAACTGGCAAAGCTGAAAGACCTCGGGCTGCAGCACAATTATCTGACCATCACGCCCTCGTTGCAGGGGCGTTTGAACGGACTGTCAGGGCTGGAAACCCTCGATTTGCGCTACAACCGTGTCGAGTCGCTGAACGTTACGACTTTGCGCGCGCTGAAGCGCTTGCGCCTGGGCCACACCGCGCTCGCCGCTTGGCCCGAGGGCGTGCTGGAGTTGCCTGCGCTGACCCGGCTGGAGCTGAACAACAGCGCAGTCGTGAATGTACCCGAGGCCGTGTTCAGCGGGCACGACCAGCTCCAGGTCGATCTGGGAGGATGTCGACTGACGACCAAGGCCCGACACGATCTGCTGGCCAACAGTCATGAATTTGCGCCAATGGGCATTTCCAGAACTGACTTGCGTGAGGGGTTCACCCTGGGCGGCCCCGCGTATTTTCCGCCATTGGTCAGCCAGTTTCCGGAGCTGTTGTTGCCGCTGAGAGTGGAGTCTGCAGAGCAGTTGGCGAGAATGACGGCCAAGGCACGCCTGCAAAGGCTTGACCCGGATCTGCGCGACTCCGAGGCGTTGCAGGCGGTTGATGATCTGACACTGAGTCACGGAGCTGGAGCGTTGTTCGCCCGGATGGATGATTGGAACCAGCAGTTTCAGGCGTTGACCGAATCCCTGAATCAATGGATCACTCAGCCGCCGTTTCAGTTGAGGGAAATGAGTCTGCCGCTCTGGGTCAGCGCTGTGGAGCGGCGTAAAGCCGCCGATCAGATAATGGCGTGCTGGCGTCAGAATCTGCGGGGAGTACCTGCGGCGGAACGTGGCAGCGCCGTTTTCACCCTTGATCTGTCCGAGAATCCCTTAGGCGATTTGCCGACGCTGGCAGGGGATTTCTCTCATGTCGGCACGTTGAAACTGAACAAGGTTTTTATTAGCGAGCAGGGCCTGGACGGTTTTCTCGGGGCATTCCAAGGCATCCATACACTGGAGCTGAACGGCAATCTTCTGGCGAACCTGCCCGCGCCTGTTTTTGCGATCCATGATCTCAAGCGCCTGTCGGCGTCGGTAAACCGATTGAGATCGACGCCGCAACTGACAACGCAACTTGCGACGTTGCCTCAGTTGCAGTCGCTGAACCTGTCGCACAACTGGCTGGAATCGCTGGACGTCAGGCCACTCACCCAGCTTGAGGCACTCAATCTGCAAACCAATCGACTGGTAGCGTGGCCCGAAGGAGTGCTCGAACTGCCTTCGCTCACAACGCTGAATCTGCGAGACAACATGCTCGAAGCCGTGCCCCCGGCCTTGATGACTGAGCGCTACCGCCGATTGCGTGAAGGCGTGGATTTGTCGAGCAATGACAGCCTGAACGGGCAGAGCCTGATAATGCTGCGCAACGAGATTAATCCCGGTGAGACAATCATGGGCTGGTCTGCCGAGGAGCTCGACGAGGTACTGGACAGCGAGGACACTGAAAGCATTTTCGGCAGTGATACCTCGCCGCTCAGTGATGAAGAGGTGGATGTCGACCATGTCACCGGTGACGAGGCCCGCCGCCGCTGGATCGATCCAGCGTCAAATGACGCCCAAGAACTAACGCGAATCTGGGGCGATTTCGAGCAGCAGCCTGACAGTGCGGCGTTCTTCAATCTGCTCGACCGCATGGAGGGCACCAAGGACTTTGCGCTTGGGCGTACTGACCTCACTCGTCGTGTACATCGGGTGTTGAAAGCCGCTGACAGCGATGAAAGCTTGAGGCGCACGGTGTTTGCGATGGCGCAATCGGCGCAGACCTGTGGTGACGGGCGCATCCTGTTATTCAGCGACATTGAGGTGAAGGTCTTCGAGTTCGAAACCGTCAAATCCACGCCCCTGAATCAGCAGGACAGTGTGCTGTTCAAACTGGGCAGAAAGCTGTTTCGCCTCGGTCGAATTGAAAAAATCGCCAATCGCGACGTGTTGCAACGCCAGGCGCTAGGCGGCAGACCGGATCCGGCGGAAGTCCGGCTGGCTTATCGGATTGGTCTGGGTGACAGGCTGGAACTGCCAGGGCAGCCGAAAGACATGCTCTACAGTGGCAACGTCAGCGCCGGCACACTGGACACCGCTTACGCCGAAGTGATTGCGGCCGAGCAGTCGGCTGACTTCGTGGAGGATCTGGTCACGCGCGATTACTGGATCGCCCAATTGAAGCGCAAATACCCACGGCGATTCGCTGCTTTAAAAGACAAACAGGCGCAAATTCAGGGCGAGCTGGAAGATCGTTATACAGAGATAACCGAGGCGTACCTGACGGAAGTCGGGGCGCTGGAGGTAGAGTTCAAAACCCAGGAAACCGGGTTGTTGCTTGAGCTGACGACCACTGAACGGCAACAGTTCAGCGTGTAAGAGAGACGCATGAAACCTCGGTAGCCAGACGGTCTACCGAGGTTTTTTTCAAGCTGCGTTGATCAGTTGTCGTAGCCCAGATTCGGCGCCAGCCAACGCTCGGTCACGCTCAGCTCCTGGCCTTTGCGCGAGGTGTAGCTGGCGATCTGATCCTTATCGACTTTGCCCACAGCAAAGTACTGCGCCTGTGGATGCGCGAAGTACCAGCCACTGACCGCTGCCGCCGGGAACATTGCATAGTGCTCGGTGAGGAACACACCGCTGCGACCGGCACGCATTTCTTCGGCTTCCGGGTCGAGCAAGGCAAACAGCGCGGCCTTCTCAGTGTGATCCGGGCAGGCCGGATAACCCGGGGCAGGGCGGATACCGCTGTATTGCTCTTTGATCAGCGCTTCGTTGTCGAGGGTTTCGTCCTTGGCATAACCCCAGTGCTCTTTACGCACCTGCTGGTGCAGCCATTCGGCGCAAGCCTCGGCCAAACGGTCGGCCAGCGCTTTGACCATGATCGAGTTGTAGTCGTCGCCAGCGTCTTGGTAAGCCTTGGCGACTTCTTCGGCGCCGATGCCGGCGGTGGTAATGAAACCACCGACGTAGTCGGTCACTTCGCTGTCTTTCGGTGCAACGAAGTCGGCCAGCGAGAAGTTCGGTTTGCCGTCGGTCTTGATGATCTGCTGGCGCAAGTGATGCAGTTTGGCCAATGGCTGACCGTCATCGCCGTACAGCTCGATGTCGTCTTCATGCACCTGATTGGCCGGCCAGAAACCGAACACCGCGCGGGCGCTGATCAGCTTCTCGTCGATCAGCTTGGCGAGCATTTCCTGCGCATCCTTGTACAGCGAAGTCGCGGCTTCACCGACCACTTCGTCTTCGAGAATGCGCGGGAATTTGCCGGCCAGATCCCAAGAGATGAAGAACGGCGTCCAGTCGATGTATTCAGCGAGGACTTTCAGGTCAATTTTGTCCAGAACCTTGCTGCCGGTGAAGGTTGGTTTGACGGGCTGATAAGTCGCCCAATCAAACTGCGGCTTCTTGGCGATCGCAGCGGCGTAGCTTAGGCGTTCGGTGCGGGCACTGCGGTTGGCGGTACGTTCGCGCACTTCAACGTATTCGGCGCGGGTTCTTTCGACGAAACCGGCCTTCAGTTCCCTGGACAGCAACTGCGTCGCCACACCCACCGCGCGGGAAGCGTCGGTCACGTAAACCACGGCATCGTTGCTGTACTTCGGCTCGATCTTCACCGCCGTGTGCGCTTTGGAGGTGGTCGCACCACCGATCATCAGCGGCAGGTGGAAGTCCTGACGCTGCATCTCACGCGCAACGTGGACCATTTCATCCAGCGAAGGGGTGATCAGGCCGGACAAACCGATGATGTCGCACTTCTGCTCTTTGGCCACCTGCAGAATCTTCTCGGCCGGCACCATCACGCCGAGGTCGACGATGTCGTAGCCGTTGCAACCGAGCACCACGCCAACAATGTTCTTGCCGATGTCGTGCACGTCACCCTTGACGGTGGCCATGAGGATCTTGCCCTTGGCTTCCGGCTTGTCGCCTTTTTCCAGTTCGATGAACGGGATCAAGTGCGCTACGGCCTGCTTCATCACACGGGCGGATTTCACCACTTGCGGGAGGAACATTTTGCCGGCGCCGAACAGGTCGCCGACGATGTTCATGCCGGACATCAGCGGGCCTTCGATCACTTCGATCGGGCGGGCGAACGACTGGCGCGATTCTTCGGTGTCTTCAACGATGTGCGTGGTGATGCCTTTGACCAGCGCATGCTCCAGACGCTTGTTGACCTCCCAACTGCGCCACTCTTCGGTCTCGGCTTCTTTGACGCTACCGTCGCCCTTGTATTTGTCGGCGATGGCGAGGAGGGCGTCAGTGCCGTTTGGCGTGCGGTTGAGCACCACGTCTTCAACGGCGTCGCGCAACTCTTGCGGGATCTGGTCGTAGATCTCCAGCTGACCGGCGTTGACGATGCCCATGGTCAGGCCCGCGCGGATCGCATACAGCAGGAACACCGAGTGGATCGCCTCGCGCACCGGGTTGTTGCCCCGGAACGAGAACGACACGTTGGACACGCCGCCCGAGGTCAGCGCGTACGGCAGCTCGTCGCGGATGTAGGCACAAGCATTGATGAAGTCCACAGCGTAGTTGTTGTGTTCTTCGATACCGGTGGCGACGGCGAAGATGTTCGGGTCGAAGATGATATCTTCCGGCGGGAAGCCGACTTCGTTGACCAGAATGTCGTAAGAGCGTTTGCAGATCTCTTTCTTGCGCGCTTCGGTGTCGGCCTGGCCGGCTTCGTCGAACGCCATCACCACAACGGCGGCGCCGTAGCGCTTGCACAGTTTGGCGTGGTGGATGAACTGCTCGACGCCTTCTTTCATGCTGATCGAGTTGACGATGCCCTTGCCCTGAATGCACTTCAGGCCCGCTTCGATGACTTCCCATTTCGACGAGTCGATCATGATCGGCACGCGCGAGATGTCCGGTTCGCCGGCGATCAGATTGAGGAAGGTCACCATGGCCTTCTTCGAATCGAGCATCCCTTCGTCCATGTTGATGTCGATCACCTGCGCGCCGGCCTCGACCTGTTGCAGGGCGACTTCCAGCGCTTCGGTGTAGTTGTCTTCACGGATCAGCCGGGCGAATTTCGCCGAGCCAGTGATGTTGGTGCGCTCGCCGACGTTGACGAACAGCGAGCTGCGATCGATGGTGAACGGCTCCAGACCCGAGAGGCGGCAAGCTTTGGGGATGTCCGGAATCTGCCGCGGCGCGTAACCGGCGACGGCTTTGGCGATGGCTTCGATGTGCCCCGGCGTGGTGCCGCAGCAACCGCCGACAATATTGAGGAAGCCGCTCTGGGCGAATTCTTCGATGACCTTGGCGGTTTCCGACGGCAGTTCGTCGTACTCGCCGAATTCGTTCGGCAGGCCGGCGTTCGGATGCGCGGACACGTGGGTGCTGGCCTTGTTCGACAGCTCTTCCAGGTACGGACGCAATTCACTGGCGCCGAGTGCGCAGTTGAGGCCGACGGAAATCGGCTTGGCGTGCGCTACCGAGTTCCAGAACGCTTCGGTGGTCTGGCCCGACAGGGTGCGGCCAGACGCATCGGTGATGGTCCCGGAAATCATGATCGGCAGTTCGATGTGCAGCTCTTCGAACACGCCTTGCACGGCGAAGATCGCCGCTTTGGCGTTGAGGGTGTCGAAAATGGTTTCGATCAGGATCAGGTCGGCGCCGCCCTCGATCAGACCTTTGGTGGCTTCGGTGTAGTTCTCCACCAGCTCATCAAATGTGACGTTGCGATAGCCCGGGTTGTTGACGTCTGGCGACAGCGAGCAGGTGCGGCTGGTCGGGCCGAGCACGCCGGCAACGAAGCGTGGCTTGTCCGGGTTCTCAGCGGTCTTGGCATCGGCGACCTTGCGCGCCAGGCGAGCGCCTTCTACGTTTAACTCGTACGCCAGTTCTTCCATGCCGTAGTCGGCCATGGAAATGCGCGTGGCGTTGAAGGTGTTGGTTTCGAGGATGTCGGCGCCGGCATCCAGATAGGCTTTCTCGATGCCGCCGATCACGTCGGGACGGGTGATGACCAACAGGTCGTTGTTGCCCTTGACGTCACTCGGCCAGTCAGCGAAGCGTTTGCCGCGATAATCCTGCTCTTCGAGCTTGTAGCTCTGGATCATCGTGCCCATACCGCCGTCGAGTATCAGGATGCGCTCTTTGAGAGCCTGCTTGAGAGCTTGAAGACGGACGCTGCGATCGGACATTTGGACTACTCGGAAAGACCATTACGAAGGAGCGGGATCATAACAAACCTGTGCGGTTTTGGAGCATGCGGCGCTTTTGCATGAATATCGCTCATGTTGGTACGGACGTCATAATGTAGAATCGCGGCGTTTTTTATAAAATCGAGATCAGCAGCATGTCTTACCGCGTCATGGGTTTTGTGTTGCTGTTTCTCAGCTGGGGCGCCGTGGCGCAAGAGCCAGCGGCTGCACCGGCCATTTCTCCTTCGATTTCCCCTTCTATTTCCTACACCCGCGATATCCAGCCGATCTTCACCGAGAAATGCGTGGCCTGTCATGCGTGCTACGACTCCGCCTGCCAGCTCAATCTCGGCAGTGGCGAGGGCGCAGCCCGTGGTGCGAGCAAAATGCCGGTGTATGACGGCGAGCGCACTGTCGCGGCGCCGACCACTCGCTTGTTTTACGACGCCTTCGGCAAGCGCGCCTGGCAGCAAAAGGACTTCTATTCGGTACTCGACGCCCAAGGCAGCCAAGCAGCGTTGATGGCGCGGATGCTGGAATTGGGGCACACGACGCCGCTGACGCCTAACGCGAAACTTCCCGAAGACATCGTCTTGGGTCTGAATCGGGCAAACCAGTGCGCCATGCCCGCCGAATTCGAGGGTTACGCCGGGGCGCACCCGAAAGAGGGCATGCCGCTGGCAGTCACTGGCCTGACCGATCAGCAATACCAGACCTTGCAACGCTGGCTCGCCTCCGGTGCACCGATCGACGAACAAGGCCTGGCGCCGAGCGCTAAAGAATCCCTGCAAATCGTCCAGTGGGAAAATCTGCTCAACAGCCCCGGTGCCCGCGAAAGCCTGGTCGGCCGTTGGTTGTACGAGCATCTGTTCCTCGCGCACCTTTATTTCAAGGACGGCGAGCCTGGGCATTTCTTCCAGTGGGTGCGTTCGCGCACACCGACTGGCCAGCCGATCGACCTGATCGCCACCCGTCGCCCGAACGACGATCCCGGCACGCAGGTGTATTACCGCTTGTGGCCGGTGCAAGGGGTGATCGTGCACAAGACCCACATCACCTATCCGCTGAGCGCGGCGAAGATGGCGCGGGTCAAGAGTCTGTTCTACAGCGGCAACTGGCAGGTCAATGCCTTGCCGGGCTACGGCCCGCAGAGCCGCGCCAACCCGTTCGCCACGTTTGAGGCGATTCCGGCGCAGGCGCGTTATCAGTTCATGCTCGATAACGCCGAATACTTTGTCCGCACGTTTATTCGCGGGCCGGTGTGCCGCGGGCAGATCGCCACCGACGTGATCCGCGACAACTTCTGGGCGCTGTTCCAGGCGCCGGAACATGACCTGTACATCACCGACCCGAACTATCGCGGCCAGGCCACGCCATTGCTGGCGATGCCGGGGCAGAACGACGATGTCGGCAGCGTCCTGAGCCTGTGGCACAACTATCGCGACAAACGTAATGAATACGAGGCGTTGCGTCGCGACAGTTATGCCGAAGTCCCTGCGCCGAGTTGGTCGACGCTGTGGGCCGGCAACGACAACGCGCTGCTGAGCATTTTCCGCCACTTCGACAGTGCTTCGGTGACCAAGGGCTTGATCGGCGAAGTGCCGCAGACGATGTGGTTGTTCGACTATCCGCTGCTTGAACGCACGTATTACCAGTTGGCGGTCAATTTCGACGTGTTCGGCAACGTCTCCCACCAGGCGCAGACTCGCCTGTATTTCGACCTGATTCGCAACGGCGCCGAGCAGAACTTCCTGCGCCTGATGCCGGCCGATTCGCGCGAGGACTATCTGGACGATTGGTACCAGAACAGCGGCCAGTTCAAGATGTGGCTCGATTACGAAGCCATCGATGACGACAAGCCAACCGCGCTGAAACTCAACGAGAAAGACCCGAAATACGACTTCGCCATGCAATTGCTGGCGCGTTACGGCGACTTGAATGCGCGCCCCGACCCGATCAATCGCTGCGACGGCGCTTATTGCTCGCGGCCGAACATCGAGCCAGCGCTGCAAAATGCTGAACAGGCGCTGAGCCGCCTGACTTCACGCCCGGCGGCTGGTTTAAAGGTGATTGATCAGTTGCCGGAAGCAACGATGCTGCGCGTTGAAACCGCCAGCGGCAAACGCGAGGTGTACAGCCTGTTGCGCAACCGCGCGCACAGCAACGTGGCGTTTTTGCTCGGTGAGTCGCTGCGCTATCAGCCCGGATTGGACACGCTGACTGTTTATCCGGGCGTGCTTAGCAGCTACCCGAATTTCATCTTCAACGTTCCGGCGCAGCAGGTGCCGGACTTCGTCGACGCGATGGAGAATGCCAAGGACGCCAACCGGTTCGAGAAAATCGTCGAACGTTGGGGCATCCGCCGCAGTCACCCGCAGTTCTGGTTCTATTTCCACGACCTGAGCCAGTACCTGCACGAAACCGACCCGGTGGAAGAGGGCGTGCTGGACATGAACCGCTACGAGAATCTTTGATCTTTTGCGGCCGACCCGCTGTCCCACCCATAAGCAACACCGCAAAACCCCTGTAGGCGCTGTGTAGGAGCTGTCGAGTGCAACGAGGCTGCGATCTTTTGACCTTGAAAATCAAAATCAAAAGATCGCAGCGTGCCGCAGCTCCTACATGAATTCAGCGCCATATCGAAGTATTCGGATGACGTTGGGGCGGTGCTGGATTTGAGGGTGTGGACGGGAGCGGGCGATGTTGATTTCAGTGCAGGCCCTGCGTGCGCTTGCCGCGTGGACGGTGGTCTGCCATCACTTCATGCAGATTTTTTTCAATTTCGAAGCACGCGGGCCGATCGGCCAGTTGTTCATCGACAAAGGCGCGGTGGGCGTGGATATCTTCTTCGTCATCAGCGGTCTGGTGATTTTCCTCTCCACCGAGAACAAACCGCTGCCGCCCGCGCGCTTTCTGCTGTACCGGTTGTTCCGCATTGTCCCGGCGTACTGGCTGTACACCGTGCTGATGGCGTTACTGGTGGTGTTTGCCCAGCCGCTATTGCCCGATCAAACGGTGGACTGGAACCATCTGCTGCTGTCCTTGCTGTTTATCCCGACTGAAAACCCCGGCGGCTACGGCATTTACCCGACGTTGAATGTCGGCTGGACGCTGAATTACGAAATGCTCTTCTACGTGCTGTTCGCCTGGGCGCTGCTGTTTCGCTTGCAGGTGCGCCTGCTGGTGGTCGCGGCGCTGCTGTTTGCGGTGAGTCAGGCGTGGACGGGGTTTGGCTGGATCAGCGAATTTTATCGTTCGGACATCGTCTACGAGTTTTTGCTGGGGATCGGCATCGGCATGCTCCATCGTCGGGGCTGGATTGGCGCCGGTCTATGGCTGCCGCTGGCCGGGATCGTCGCGGCATTGTTGGCGATTTATCACCTGGCGCCGGCGCCTCGCCTGCTCAATTGGGGCGTGCCGAGTGCGGTGCTGGTGATGTCGTGCATGGCGCTGGAGCGTTATGTCGAGCGCAGTCGGCTGCTGAAACTGCTCGGCGACTGCTCGTATTCGGTGTACTTGATGCACGTGCTGGTGCTGTCGGCGGGCGGTTTTCTGGCGCGGCGCTACGGGATCAACCCGTATTTCATGTTCGTCGTGTGTGCGCTGGCGATTGGGATCGGCTCGTGGTTGAGCTACGAGTGGGTGGAAAAACGCAGCTATCGTTGGCTCAAGGCACGAATCGACGGCGAGTCGGACGCGAATCTTTCCCGACAAAAATACTAGGACTTTGTCCGGCGCAGCGATTGGCGTAAACTGCGCCCAAGCCTGCGAGGAGTTTCCATGACCGCTATTACCATTACCGACGCCGCCCACGATTACCTGGCCGATCTGCTCTCCAAGCAGAACACCCCGGGCATCGGCATCCGCGTCTTCATCACCCAGCCTGGCACTCAGTACGCCGAAACCTGCATTGCCTACTGCAAGCCGGGCGAAGAAAAACCTGAAGACACCGCGCTGGGGCTGAAAAGCTTCACCGCGTACATCGATCACTTCAGCGAAGCGTTTCTTGACGACGCCGTTGTCGACTATGCCACCGACCGTATGGGCGGTCAGCTGACCATCAAGGCGCCAAACGCCAAAGTACCGATGGTCAACGCCGACAGCCCGGTCAACGAGCGCATCAACTATTACCTGCAAACCGAAATCAACCCGGGGCTGGCCAGCCACGGCGGTCAGGTCAGTCTGATCGATGTGGTTGAAGACGGCATCGCTGTTCTGCAATTCGGCGGCGGCTGCCAAGGCTGCGGCCAGGCGGACGTGACCCTCAAGGAAGGCATTGAGCGCACTTTGCTTGAGCGCATTCCTGAGCTGAAGGGCGTTCGTGACGTGACCGACCATACGCAGAAAGAAAACGCCTACTACTGAGTAAGGTGTTCGCTGCGGAGAAGAAAAACGGCGCTGTGGCGAGGGGATTTATCCCCGATGAACTGCGCAGCAGTTCCAATTCAGGCAATGCATTTTCCCGTGATGAATGCATTGTCTGAAGCCACAGAATCAAAAGATCGCAGCCTTCGGCAGCTCCTACATTGGAATGTGTTTCCCTGTAGGAGCTGCCGAAGGCTGCGATCTTTTGCTTTCAGGGTCTGTAAAGGTGTGCATGCCCCGCGCGGTACAGCGATGACTCGCTAAACACCTCACTCCCCAACACCCGCCCGACCAGTATCAACGCCGTACGCCGAAAGCCTTTCGCTTCAACCTTCCCGGCAATATCCGCCAGCGTCCCGACCACCCAATCCTGATCCGGCCACGTCGCCCGGTGAATCACCGCAATCGGGCAATCAGCGCCGTAATGCGGCAATAGCTCGGCCAGAATCTTGTCTAGGTGATTAACGCCCAAATGAATCGCCATGGTCGCACCGTGCTGCGCCAGACTGCCGAGTTCTTCACCCGCGGGCATCGCGGTTTTATCGGCATAGCGGGTCAGAATCACGCTTTGTGAAATGTCCGGCAGCGTCAGCTCCGCACCCAGCAATGCCGCACACGCCGCCGTTGCCGTCACGCCGGGAACGATCTCAAACGGAATATTCAGCTCGCGCAAATAGCGAATCTGCTCACCAATCGCGCCATACAGACTCGGATCGCCGGAATGCACCCGCGCCACATCCTGACCGTTCGCGTGCGCGGTTTTGATCAGTTCGATGATCTGTTCCAGATGCAATTCGGCGCTGTTGACCACCGTTTCAGCCTGATGACCTTCAAGCACCGCCGTCGGCACCAGCGAGCCTGCATAGATGATCACCGGGCAACTGCGGATCAGCCGCTGGCCTTTGACGGTGATCAGTTCCGGGTCGCCGGGGCCGGCGCCGATGAAGTAGACGGTCATCGTAGAATCCTGTGAAAAAGAGGCGCAGCAATGGCTTCAGATGAAGATTGCTCATGATCGATGGCGGGGATTATCGGGTTTTTACGCGGCGCCGGCCAATGCGAAGGTGGCCTGGGCGTATTTTTGCCGGGAAATCAGCAGTTTTGCCGGTGCCTGAATCAACTGTTCGGCGAGGGCCAGCGCAGCACTTTCGGCAACGCCGTAACAACCGGTGCGTTCGTAAGCGATCTCGGAACGATGGCTGAGTCGCTCTTGGTAACTGGCCAATTCCTCGCTGCTGAAGTACAGCAATGGCAACGCCAGTTGTGCGGCGAGTTCCTGTAAACCGGGTTCATCGCGTTTCAGGTCGATACTGGCCAGAGCCTTGACCGCATGAAGCTCGATGCGATGTGCCTGTAACGCCTGATCAAGTAACGCGCGCAGCGTGCTGGCAGGGCAGCCGCGCTGGCAGCCCAGGCCGACCACAAAGGTCGGCGCTGCGCTGTCATTTGTCATGCGTGGTATTGGCCAGCGCTTTTGCGGCGGAACAACCAGGCACTGATCAGGCCCAGGGTCAGCCAGAACACTACGTTGGTCAGCTGCGAAGCGATTTTGAACTGCGCTTCCAATGCTTCAGGGGCGAGCATCGAATGCACTTGCGGCTGTGGGGCGCCGATCACGTGCGGCACGGCGAGAATCGCCACACCGAGGACTTTCATCAGCCAGTGACGGCTGAACGCGATCAATGACAGGCCGACGGCAGTCGACGCGGCAGTGCCGATCCACCACATCTGTCGCGAAGCCAGATCAGCGGCCGCGGTGCCCGGCAGTTCTGGCGGCAGGCCCAAAGTCGGCGCGAGGACGAACGTGGCGTAGCCGGCCAGGCCCCAGAGCAGGCCTTGCGAGGTTTTGGTCGGTGCGCGCAGGGTGTAAAGGCCGGCGAGCATCAGGGCGAAACCGACGGCTACCACCAGATTGCCGCCCGTGGTCGAGACCACGCGCTGCCAGCCGTCTTCCGGCTCCCAGGCTTCGGCGTCGTGGGTGTGGCCGGCCATGGCGCCTTCGGCGTGTTCATGCACGGCGATGGGTTCGGCTTTTTCGAAAGTTTCCGCTTGAAGAATCAGCGGCGAGACCCAGAAGCTTTGCAGCAGGGTGAGGAGCAGGGCGGCCAGAAGACCGGTGAACCCTGCGGTTTGCGCAATACGCTTGATCATGTCGGCAGGTCTCAGTGGCACGGGAACGCGGCGCTGTGGCGGGTATCGTGGGCGGCGTTGTGCACCGCTTCGATGTGCGAGAAGCCGGCGAAGTAGACCAGGCTGGCGCCGAGGATCGACGCGAAGATCGCGGCGCTCAGGCGTTGGCTCAGTGTGGCGCTGCTGGTGATTTTGTCCGTGTTGCTGCCGGTGCTGCTGATGATCGACATGGCGCTTCCCTCTGGAGTGTCAGCGGGTGAATCGAGCGCATGAAAACCCCTGCGGGTCGGGCTCGCAGAGGTTCGAACAGCGCCCGCCCACCGCGGGTTTGTTATGTTCAGCGACGCACGAGGTGCGAGCTGTGTGTTGCGGGCCGGTCTCCGGGCTCACGAGGGGTTGGCGTCAGGCCGACCTGCAAGCGTCTCCTTCCCATGCCGTACGGGCACAGTGGTTTTGACGCTTCGCTCGCTTACCGTTGCGGGGGCAGCACCGGACTGACATGGGCTTGAGTAAAGCACATGATTCACCGGTTTCCCGTTTCACCCTGTGAAGGGCACCCGTAACAAGTTGTGTAGGAGAGCATGGGGTTGGGTTTTTAGTCAATTTTTTGGGGTGGATCCGTTGCTGCGGTAACGGCGTCTTAGGGTTCCGCCCTTACGGCGGGTCACCTTTTCCAAACGCCGAAAAGGTAACCGAAAAGGCTTGCTCCTACGTGCGGCCCGCTCGCTGGGGCTCGGGGTCCCTTCGCTCCGGGATCGATCCGGGCGCAGCGCCTACGGTTTGCTTCGCTGCACCTCCTCTCGCTGTGTTTGGCTGCGCCAAACGGTCGCTGCGCTCCCACGCCCGGATCAATCCCTCCACTCAGCCTTCCGACGTCGCCTTACAGATCAAAAGCCGCAGCCGAGCTAACGCTCATCCTGTTGAGTGGTGAGGAGCGTGGGTGTTCCGCTTTTGATTTTCGTAGGAGCAAAGCTTGCTCGCGATGACAACATACTTTCCGATGCGATCACCTGTAGGAGCTGCCGAAGGCCGCGATCCTTTGACTTTATCTTTTAAGAGCAAGATCAAAAGATCGCAGCCTGCGGCAGCTCCTACATGGGTTATCGGCTGTGCTTTTTGTTCGCTGGCGAAAGCAGGCTGGCAGCCTACCCACCTTTCGACGCAATCCCCTGTAGGAGCTGCCGAAGGCTGCGATCTTTTGATCTGCTTTGGCTCTGGCTTTTGATCTTTTGCCCCTTCGGCAGGCCGAGCGTAGGTGTCCATCCGGGGGGCAGGCGCGCAGCGCCGTGCGGCGCAGCCGCACACATCGAGAGGAGGTGCAGCGAAGCAAACCGTAGGCGATGCCCCCGGATGGACACCGTAGTGAGGGAACACTGAGCCTCAGCGAAGTGCCGTACGCCGGGGCAAAGCCTTTTGGGTTACCTTTTCGGCGTTTGGAAAAGGTGACTCGCTGTAAGAGCGAAACCGCCAGCGGCAGCACCCGCAGCAACGGATATGCCCCCAATACCAAAACTCAACGCCCATTGACCCACCACCAACCGATGCGTAGCCTTGCGCTTTCGAGGTTCTTCGGCCCACGCCGAAGCTAAGAAGGGAACGCGGTCAATGCCGCGGCTGCCCCCGCAACTGTGAACGGTGATGTTCGCTGCCACGCCACTGCCAGCTCAATCGATGAGCCCGCGGGAAGGCGCAGCAAACGCCAGGCCTCGCGCCTGAACACCGTCAGCCAGGAGACCTGCCTCGTCACAGATTCTCACTACAACCGGGCGGGGTGATCCGGTGGCGAACTCTCCAGGCACGCACGCGCGCTGCCGGTTCTCGTCCCGTATGCCCGCCGCTTGCCAAAGGGCATACCGATGAAAACACTGGCCAAACTCCCCGTCACCATCGTCACCGGCTTCCTCGGCTCGGGCAAAACCACGCTCCTGCGGCACATGCTCGACAACGCGCAGGGCCGTCGTATCGCGGTGATCGTCAACGAGTTTGGCGAGCTGGGCATCGACGGTGAAATCCTCAAGCAATGCACCATCGGCTGCAGCGAAGAAGAAGCGGTTGGTCGCGTCTACGAACTGGCCAACGGCTGCCTGTGCTGCACCGTTCAGGAAGAATTCTTCCCGGTGATGCGCGAACTGGTCGCGCGTCGTGGTGACCTCGACCACATCCTCATCGAAACCTCGGGCCTGGCCCTGCCGAAACCTTTGGTCCAAGCCTTCCAGTGGCCGGAAATCCGCAGCGCCTGCACCGTTGATGCAGTGATCACCGTGGTCGACAGCCCGGCCGTGGCCGCTGGCACCTTCGCCGCGTTCCCGGATCAGGTCGATGCGCAGCGCAAACTCGACCCGAACCTCGATCACGAATCGCCGCTGCACGAACTGTTCGCCGACCAATTGGCCAGCGCCGACCTGGTGATCCTCAACAAGGCCGACCAGACCAGCCCGGAAGACCTCGCTCGCGTACGTGCCGAAGTCGCCGAAGAGTTGCCTCCGGCGGTGAAAATCATCGAGGCCAGCAACGGTCGTCTGCCGCTGGACGTGCTGATCGGCCTCGGCGCCGGTTCCGAAGAACACATCGACAGCCGTCACAGCCATCACGATCACCACCACGGTGATGGCGATGACGATCACGATGACCACGATCACGACGCTTTCGACTCGATCTCCATCGAACTGCCGCAAGCCGACGAAAGCCTGCTGCTCGACGCCCTGACGCAACTGGTGGTCAAGCACGGCATCCTCCGTGTCAAAGGTTTCGCCGCTATCCCGAACAAACCAATGCGCTTGCTGATCCAAGGCGTGGGCACGCGTTTCGACAAGCATTTCGACCGTCAGTGGGGCGCCGAGGAAGTGCGCGTGACGCGTCTGGTGTTGATCGGTCAGGAACTCGACGCGGCGCAACTCGAAGCGCAACTGCGCGCTGCGCTCAGCGTTTAAGCCATGCACCTGCTCAGGACTCAGCCCGGCGGTTTCGTCTCGGATGACAACATTGCCGACCTTGGCCAAACCCCCGCCGAGCTGGTGATCCTGTGCAGCGGTGATTCCAGCCTGGCGCTGCTCGCCGAAGCGGCGCAGCAGTTGCCCGAGGATTATCCGAGCCTGCGTCTGGCCAATCCGATGCAGGTGCAGAATCACGCTTCGGTCGACTTGTACGTCGATGAAGTGTTGCGTCACGCCAAGGTCATCCTGATTTCGCTGCACGGCGGCATCGCCTATTGGCGGTATGGCGTCGAGCGTATGATCGAGTTGGCCGAGCGCGGTGTGCAGGTGATTCTGGTGCCGGGTGATGATCGGCCCGATCCGGAGCTCAGCGACTTGAGCACCGTCAACGCCGAAGATCGCGACCGGCTCTGGCAGTTCTTGCGCCAAGGCGGCCTGGGCAACGCACTGGATTTCTTCCGTTGCATGGCCAGCCGTTGGCTCGGCCGCGATTACGCATGGAACGAGCCGCAAACCCTGCCGCGCACGGCGATTTACCACCCGACTAAAAACACCGCTGCACTGAGTGACTGGCAAGCCGAATGGCGGCCTGAGCAACCGGTTGCGGCAGTGCTGTTTTACCGCTCGCATTTGCAAGCGGCGAACACCGCGTTCATCAATGTTTTTTGCCAGCGTTTGCAGGCGGCGGGGCTTAATCCGCTGCCGATCGCGGTGGCCAGTTTGAAAGAGCCCGGCTGCCTCTCGGTGGTCGAGGATTGGCTGGATGAAGTCGAGGCAGGGGTGATATTGAACACCACCGGTTTCGCTCAATCCAGCCCTGAAGCGCCGCATTTGCGGCCGTTTCGCCGCAACATTCCGGTGATTCAGGCGATCTGCGCGCAAGACAACGAGCCCGGCTGGCGCGACAGTGAGCAGGGCCTCGGCCCGCGTGATCTGGCGATGCACATTGCCTTGCCGGAACTCGACGGGCGCATTATCAGCCGGCCGATCAGCTTCAAGGATCTGGCCTGGCGCAGCGAGCGCAGTCAGTCCGATGTGGTCTGCTATCGCGCGCAGCCTGAGCGTATGGATTTTGTCGCTGAACTGGCAAGGCGCTGGATCGATCTGGCGCGGGTGCCGAATGGCGAAAAACGCATCGCCTTGATTCTCGCCAACTACCCGACCCGCGATGGGCGCATCGGCAATGGCGTCGGCCTCGACACCCCGGCGGCGGCGCTGAATATTCTTCGCGCCTTGCAGGCCGAGGGCTATCCGATCACGGCAGAACTGCCGAATAGCGGCACCGAGTTGATCCAGCAATTGCTCGGCGGCGTCAGCAACGATCTCGACACCATTGACTTGCGGCCCTGCCAGCAAAGCCTGGCCATGGACGCTTACCTGGCGATGTTCAACGCGTTGCCCGAAGCCAATCGCAGCGCCGTGGTCGAGCGCTGGGGATCGCCGCAAAACGATCCGCTGTGCCGCGACGGGCGGATGATGATCGCCGGCATTCGTTTCGGCCTGACCTTCGTCGGCATTCAGCCGGCGCGCGGTTATCAGGTCGATCCGAGCGCGGTCTATCACGATCCGGATCTGGTGCCGCCACACGGCTATCTGGCGTTCTATTTCTGGTTGCGCAACACCTACGGCGCGCACGGCGTGATTCACGTCGGCAAGCACGGCAACCTCGAATGGCTGCCGGGCAAAGGCGTCGGCCTCTCGGAAAACTGCTGGCCGGATGCGCTGCTCGGGCCGCTGCCGAATATCTACCCGTTTATCGTCAACGATCCGGGTGAGGGCGCCCAAGCCAAGCGGCGCACGCAAGCGGTGATCATCGACCACCTGATGCCGCCGCTGACCCGCGCCGAAACCTACGGGCCGTTGCGCAATCTGGAACTGTTGGCCGACGAATATTACGAGGCGCAACTGCTCGATCCGCGCCGTGCCCGTGAGTTGCAGCGCGACATCCTGCAACTGGTCCGCGACACGCAGATTGATCGTGAACTGCAACTGGATGCGGGCCTGGACAGTGACGCCGATGCGGCGATCTGGCTGCCGCGCCTGGATACCTATTTGTGTGATCTGAAGGAATCGCAGATTCGCGATGGCCTGCACATCTTCGGTGAGTCGCCGAGCGGACGTTTGCGCATTGATACGTTGTTGGCCTTGCTGCGGATTCCGCGAGGGGACGGCAAAGGCGCGCAATCGAGCCTGCTGCGCGCACTGGCCAAGGCGTTCGAACTCGGCTTCGATCCGCTCGATTGCGCGCTGGCTGAGCCATGGATCGGCCCGCGCCCGGAGGCGCTGCAATCGCAAAGCAACGAAGCCTGGCGCACCGCCGGCGACACCCGCGAACGCCTCGAACTGTTCGCCACCCAACTGATCTCCCAGTCACTGCAATCCCCTTGTAGGAGTGAGCCTGCTCGCGATAGCGGAGTGTCAGTCGCTGGAGATTTACCTGATCCACCGCTATCGCGAGCAGGCTCACTCCTACAGGGACCGCGTTGGGCGGAGGTCAGCGCAATCATTCAGAATCTGCGGGAGGTCGTCGCGCCACGTCTGGACGCCTGCGGCCCCGCCGAAATGCGTGGTCTGCTCGACGCCCTCGGCGGTCGTTTTGTGCCCGCCGGCCCCAGCGGCGCACCCAGCCGTGGCCGCCTCGACGTCCTGCCCACCGGCCGCAACTTCTACTCGGTCGACGTGCGCAACCTGCCGACCACCACCGCGTGGCGCATCGGTTTCCAATCGGCGACGTTGATTCTAGAACGGCACCTGCAAGACCACGGCGATCACCTGCGCCAGCTCGGCCTGTCCGTGTGGGGTACCGCGACCATGCGCACCGGTGGCGACGACATTGCCCAAGCGATGGCATTGATGGGCGTGCGCCCGGTCTGGGCCACGGGCAGTCAGCGTGTCGATGATTTCGAGATTTTGCCGCTGAGCCTGCTCGACCGCCCGCGCGTCGATGTCACGCTGCGGGTCTCGGGGTTCTTCCGTGATGCGTTTGCCAATCTGATCCGCCTGTTCGACGCCGCCGTGCAAGCCGTGGCAGCGCTCGACGAACCGGACGATCTCAATCCGTTGGCGGCCAAAGTGCGCGCGGAACGCGAGGCGCTGCTGCAATCCGGCCTCGACGAAGACACTGCACGACGTCAGGCCGGTTGGCGGATTTTTGGTGCCAAACCCGGTGCCTACGGCGCGGGCGTGCAGGGCGCCATCGACGGGCGTTTGTGGCAAAGCCGCGACGATCTGGCCGAGGTCTATCTGAACTGGGGCGCTTACGCTTATGGCGGTGCCGACGAAGGCACGGCCGCCCGCGAGCAATTCGTCCAGCGCCTGAGCCAAGTGCAAGCGGTGCTGCAGAATCAGGACAATCGCGAGCACGACTTGCTCGATTCCAACGACTATTACCAGTTTCAGGGTGGCATGCTCGCCGCCGTCGAAACGTTGCGCGGCGAAACTGCCGCCAGTTATCACGGCGACCACAGTCAGCCGGATCTGCCGAAAATTCGCACCTTGAAGGAAGAGCTGAACCGGGTGATCCGCTCGCGGGCGGCGAATCCGAAATGGATCGACGGGGTCAAGCGCCATGGCTATAAAGGCGCGTTCGAACTGGCGGCGACGGTCGACAACCTGTTCGCGTTTGATGCGACGACGCAGTTGATCGACGATCATCAGTACGCTTTGCTGGCAGACGCGTATCTGTTGGATCCGGCGACGCGGGATTTCGTCCGCGAGCACAACCCGCATGCGCTGCGCGACATGACCGAGCGCATGCTCGAAGCGCAACAGCGGGGGATGTGGCAGGAGCCGGGGGCTTATAAAGAAGCGCTGGAAAATCTACTGCTGGATATAGAAGAAGATAACTGACGCGATCCCTTGCAGGCCTTCGCCTGCTTGCGATAGCGCTGTGTCATTGAGAACTGAATTGCCTGACACGCCGCCATCGCGAGCAGGCTCGCTCCTACCGTTTGAAAACTTTTCACCGACCATGACTGAGTAACCAAGATGACCGACACTCCGCATTTCCCGCTCTCCGCCGTGGTCGGCGCCGATGACTTGAAACTCGCCCTGTGCCTCACCGCCATCGACCCGAAAATCGGCGGCGTGCTGATCGAAGGCCCGCGCGGCATGGCCAAATCGACATTGGCGCGCGGCTTGGCCGACTTGCTCGCCAGCGGTCAGTTCGTCACCTTGCCGCTGGGCGCCACCGAAGAACGGCTGGTCGGCACCCTCGACCTCGACGCGGCCCTGAGCGAGGGCCGGGCGCAGTTTTCGCCGGGCGTACTGGCGAAGGCCGACGGCGGGGTGCTGTATGTCGATGAAGTCAATTTGCTGCCCGATCATCTGGTCGATCTGCTGCTCGACGTCGCCGCCAGCGGCACCAACTTGATCGAACGCGACGGCATCTCTCATCGCCATTCGGCAAAGTTCGTGTTGATCGGCACGATGAACCCGGAAGAGGGCGAGTTGCGTCCGCAGTTGCTCGATCGTTTCGGCTTGAACGTTGCTCTCAGCGGTCACACCGCACCGGTCGAGCGTGGGCAAATCATTCGCCGTCGACTGGATTTCGACAGTGACCCGCAAGCCTTCTGCGCACAGTGGGAAACCCAGCAGCAAACCCTGCGCGAACGCTGCGAGAACGCCCGCGTTGCGCTGGTCAATATTGCCCTGGACGATGGCGCACTTGCCCAGATCACCGAGCGTTGTTTCGCCGCCGGGGTCGACGGTTTGCGCGCTGATCTGGTCTGGCTGCGCGCCGCTCGGGCGCATGCCGCGTGGCGCGGTGCCAAGGTAATCGGGGACGAGGATATCGACGCCGTTGCCGAATTTGCCTTGCGCCATCGACGTCGCGAACAGTCCGCGCCCAGCCAGCAACAGCCGCCTCAATCCCAAGGCAATGCGCCGTCCGAATCGCGTGAAGGGCAGGGCCAGTGGGGCGATCTGCCCGCACCGGCACTCGCCACCGGCGCGCGCCGTGAAGTGCCGAGCTGGCCGCCAAAAAAGCCCTAGGCATTCGCCCCCGATCCGACGTGGGGGCGAATGCCAGACCCCGTGCCGGGCGCCTCGACAACGGCCGTCAGGGCCAGCGTCACGCGGCCCGCAGTGGCTCGGTGAACTGGCCGGGCACGCTGCTCAAGGGACGTCCGCAACGTCGCGCCGATCTGTTGTTTCAATGGCGTAGCCGTTCTGCGCATGAGCTATGGCTGGTGATTGTCGATGCGTCGGCCTCGACACGCCGTCATCAAGCACTGAGCGATGCCAAAGGATTGCTCGCGCAATTGTTTGACGATGCCTACCGCCAGCGCGCGCGGCTGGCGTTGCTGACGGCCAGCGGTGCAGCGCCGAAGTGGCAGGTGCAAGGCTTGAAGGCTTCTTCGGGCTTGCGCGCATGGCTCGATGGGCTGGGCGCCGGCGGTGGCACGCCGCTGGTGGCGGCGTTACTCCAGGCGCAGCAATGGTTGACGCTGCGGCGCAAGCGTTTTCCTGCCGAGCAGCAGCGCTTGCTGGTGGTGACGGATGGACGCTTGAAGGATGTGTCTGGCGTGTCGGCACCGCAATGTCCGGGGCTGTTGATCGACATCGAGCGCGGGCCGATCCGCTTGGGTCGCGCCCGGGAGCTGGCGACGGCGCTGGATCTGGGCTATCGGCACATTGATGAGGTCAACAGGGTTTGATCTGACCTCTTCGCGGCAAGCCTTGCTCCTGCACGCGAAAGCCGCCACTCGGTCTATGCTGGCCGCAAACCAATCACAAGGAGTGAGCGATGCGCGTTTTGGTGAAAAACCTTCAGGACGATTTTCGCGTCAAGGCCTACGCCGGCACCAACGGCGTATTGCTGGCCATCGACCTCGCCGAACCGCGCCGCCAAGGCTTGCTCGGCTTCGCCATCGAAAAGCAGCAGGGCAACAAGCCGTGGCTGTTTCTGTTCAACAGCCTGACCTTCCCCGGCAAAACCCACACCTTCGCGCAGTTCCACGCGACGCCGAGTGACCTGGCGCCGCTGCAGAAATTTCGCTGGGCCGATTACGCGGTCAATCCGGGGATGACCCTTCACTACCGCGTCCATCTGGCCTACGGCACCCCGGACGCGCCGCAACTGGGTGAATCGCTGGAGCTGACGATCACCGCGGATGACGGTCACCCGGCCAATCAGAGCGTGATTTTCAACCGCGCAGTGGCCGCCAGTCAGGCATTCCAGCGCAAGTTTCCCGAGCTCGACGCACAAATCGGCGCCAACAAGAACATGCCCATCGAAGCCTGGCCCGACGCTGCCCGGCAATGGCTGGAAAATGGTTTGCTCGGGCGTCTGCTGGGTTTTATCGAACGGGCAGTTGATGACCAATGGGCGCTGGACATCGCGATCTATGAATATCAGTTACAGGCGATTGTCGATGCGGTGAACGCTTCGTTTGCGCGCGGCGTGCAGGTGCGGGTTGTGTACCACGCGCGGCCCGATGACGAAGACACCACGATCAACGAGGCCAGCCTGGCCAAGCTGCCTGCCGCGAATAAACGCGGGCGGGTCACCCACAATATTTTTCACAACAAGTTCATCGTACTCAGCCGGCTCGACGCCACGGGCCAGCGGCAGCCGCAAGCGCTGTTGTGTGGCAGCACCAATTTCACCGCCAATGGCGTTTATCGCCAGGCCAACGTAGTGCATGTGCTCGATGACGCGGCGGTGAGCCTTCGCTATCTGCAAACCTTTGAAGAGGTGTGGGCGACGCCGGACGATGTCGGTGCGACCCGCGCATGGATCAACGAACATAACCCGATGGATGCCACGCAGCCGTTGTTCGCCGGATTCTCGCCGCGCACCGGCGGCGCTGATTTGCGTGAGTTTGTCGAGATCATCGAGGCGGCGAAAAAAGACCTGCTGTTCGTCACCGCGTTCAGCCTGCCGGACGCCATTCTCAACGCGCTACTGGGGCAGCCTCACGACGACATCTTGCGTTTCGGCCTGCAAAACACCGCCAGCCGCATCACTGGATTCCACGCCGATCGCAGCGCCGAATTCGCTGCCACGGCGCTGCTCAACACAGGGCTGGAGGGCTGGCTGCGCGAGAACATGAAAGGCCAGAAGGGTAATTTGCTGGTGCACACCAAAGCGGTGGTCACCGACTTCACCACCGACGCGCCAACCATTATCAGCGGCAGCCACAACCTCAGCAGTTCGGCGAGTAACGGCAACGACGAAAACTACCTGATCATTCGCGGCGACACCGACCTGGCCGACCGTTACGGTCTGGAGTTGCTGCGGTTTTACGAGCATTATCGATTTCGCTATTTCGCCAGGAAGCTGGCCTTGAAGCAGGTACAGCCCTTGGCCGTGGATGATCGCTGGACCGACGATTATTACGTTGCCGGCGATCTGCACCAGCTCTCACGGCTGCGTTTTGCCGGCCGCTGAATCGCGCGCATGAAAAATGCCAGTCAGGTCGCCCTGACTGGCATGTTTGTCCGGCGTGGACGGCCTAACGACGACCGAGCAACAGGCCTACCACCAGACCAAAACCGGCCGAAATGGCCACGGTCTGCCATGGATGGCCGCCAATGTAGCTTTCGGTGGCGTCAACCGCCGGTTTGGTGCGGTCGCGCACGCTCGACACTGATTCCAGCGCCTGCTGCAATTTCTGGGCGATTTGTCCGCGCAGGGTTTCCGCTTCCTCGCCAACCAGTGAAGCGCTGTTCTTGAGCAGTTTGTCGGACTCCTCGATCAGCGCCTGAAGTTCGCTGAAGGCTTGATCCTTGATTTGATCCTGGGCGGCTTGCACGGCGGATTTCCGGGCCATTGGGTAACTCCTTGCAGGTGAATGGACAGTGATCAATGGAGTGTGGCGTCAGTCAAAAAGTTGCACTGAATTTAGGTCAGAAAGAAAAACCTGCGCGGGAGATTTCCGTCGAGCGTGTAAGATGTCGCCATTTTATGCAGCAGGATAATTCCCCATGAGTTTCAATCTGGCCGACAAATCCCTCGCAGAGCGCGCTGCGCTGGAAGACGAGAAATCCCGTCTGTTCGAACTCTGGCAGAACAATCTGGGCAAAGCCAAAGGCGAAGCCGCGCGCCTGTTCGGCGAGCGTGGCAAGCGCAAGGGCAAATGGGCGGAGTGGGTGCGTTCTGAGCTGGACGGCATGTCGCCGCCGGAATTCGCCAACATGGTGCGCAGTGAAGTCAATCGCCTGATGGCGGCGAACAAGTAAACCTTAGCGGAAACTGGCGGCAATCGCTTCGCGCACCTTGACCACCACCGGATCGATCTGCGTGCTGGTGCGCCAGCCGAGTTCGATCGGGTAGCGCGGCAGGGCCAGCGGGCAGGGCAGCAAGCTCAGCCCGCTAAGCGCCGCAATGCTCGCGGCGGCGTGCGTCGGAATCGTCGCCACCGCCTGACTGCCCTTGAGCAGATAAGGCAGCGCGGCAAAATGGCTGGTCGACGCACACACCCGACGGCTCAGGCCCAGCGCCGCCAACCCCTCATCGGTGATGCCGATAAAACCGCCGGACGACACCAGAATGTGCTCGCGGGCGACAAACGCTTGCAGATCTATCTGCTGCTGACCCGGTGCAAGGCTCGCCGGATCGACCAGGCAGGCATAACCGCTTTCCCCCAACACTTGCCGACTGAGCAAGCGCTCGGCAAAACCGCCAGCGGTGATCGCCAGGTCGATGCTGCGTTCCATCAGGTCACGGGCGACGATCTGGCTGTGGGTCTGGCGGAAAATCAGGCGCAACTTCGGCGCGCTGCGGGCAATTTCTTCGATCAGGCGGCGACCGTAGGCAATCTCGAAATCATCTGACAGGCCTACGGTTACCGAGCGGCCCTCGTATTGATGGGCCGCCGGATCGACCATGGCCAGGCTTTGCCGACATTTGTTCAGTGCCTCGCTGACCACCGGTTTCAACTGATTGGCCTGCAGTGTCGGCGCCAGTCCGCGCCCGGTGCGCACGAATAATTGATCGCCGTACACCTCACGCAAGCGCCGCAACGCCGCACTGACCGCCGATTGCGTGACGCCCAGGCGCAACGCCGCGCGGCTGGCGCTGGATTCCTCATGCAAGGCTTCGAAGACTTTCAGCAGGTTGAGGTCGACGTTGGCGATATTCATTTGGCTCATATCATTCAGCAGTGTTCTGGGCTTTATTCATGATCGCGTGGCGCCGCAAAATCAGCAACCTCGGAACCTGATGGAGTAAACGTGATGGCCAAATCAATTGTTGCCGCCCTGCAAATCGGCTCGTTGCCCGGTGGCAAAGGTGAAACCCTGGAGCAGATTCTCGGTTGGGAAGCGGCGATCATCGAATCCGGCGCAGCGCTGGTGGTGATGCCGGAAGCACTGCTCGGCGGTTATCCGAAAGGTGAGGCGTTCGGCACGCAGTTGGGATATCGATTGCCGGAAGGGCGTGAGGCCTACGCCCGCTACTTCGCCAATGCCATCGATGTGCCGGGCGCCGAAACCGAAGCGCTGGCCGATTTGTCCGCACGGACCGGGGCCAATCTGGTGATCGGCGTGATCGAGCGCGCGGGCAGTACGTTGTATTGCACGGTGCTGTATTTCGACCCGCAGGCCGGGCTCGTCGGCAAGCACCGCAAACTCATGCCGACCGGCACCGAACGGCTGATCTGGGGCAAGGGGGACGGTTCGACGCTGCCGGTGCTCGACACCCAGGTTGGCAAGCTCGGTGCGGTGGTGTGTTGGGAAAACATGATGCCGCTGTTGCGCACGGCGATGTATGCCAAGGGCGTTGAGGTCTGGTGCGCGCCGACAGTCGATGAGCGCGAGATGTGGCAGGTGAGCATGCGCCATATCGCCCACGAGGGCCGCTGCTTTGTGGTCAGCGCCTGTCAGGTGCAGGCCTCGCCGAATGCGCTGGGCGTAGAGATCGCCAATTGGCCAGCGGACCGACCGTTGATTGCCGGTGGCAGCGTGATCGTCGGGCCAATGGGCGACGTGTTGGCCGGACCGCTGCGCGGTGAGGCTGGATTGCTCACCGCCGAAATCGATACTGCAGAACTGGTGCGCGCACGGTATGACTACGACGTGGTCGGCCACTATGCACGGCCGGACGTGTTCGAACTGAGCGTGGACGAACGCGCCAAACCCGGCGTGCGCTTCACAACATAAACCCGAAAATCCCCTGTAGGAGCTGCCGAAGGCTGCGATCTTTTGATCTTTTTAACAACAAGATCAAAAGATCGCAGCCTTCGGCAGCTCCTACAGGGGGGCTTAGTGGTTTTGCAGCCATTCTTCGCGGGTGATTTCCCAGATGTCACGGGGGAAGCGGCCGCTGACGAAGTTGTCCTCGTCGGTTCGAATCAGGCGCATGCCCGCACGCTCGGACAGTTTGCGCGAGCCGAGGTTGGGCGCCGCTTTGGGCACGCGCATCACCGTACGATTCAGAGTGATAAACCAGTATTCGCTCACCGCCGCACACGCTTCAGTCATCAACCCTTGACCCTGCCACGCCGGTGCCAGCCACAGGCCACGGTTGTTGTCCTGCTGATCCATCAGGCTGATGTTGCCGATCAACTGTTCGGGCGCTGACTTCAAGCGAATCGACCAATGCCATTCCTTGCCGGCCGCCACTGCTGGTAAAGCAATGTCGCGCAAGTAGGTGAGCGCACCATCTTCGGGGTAGGGCCAGGGGACGGCGGCGTTCAGATAACGCACCACCTCCCACTGCGCAAACTGTTGCTGCACCGCTTGGGCATCGGCCAGTTGCAGCGCACGCAGGATCAGCCGTTCGGTGTACAACGTCGGTGTATCTTCCATAAACCTGCAGCCTCCCTGAGTGTCTTTGATAGACGTGCGAGGCTAACGCATTTTTACCAGGTCGCGGCACTGGCCTTGGGCAAGCTCAGCTTGCCACTGTCGACGAAACGCATGGTGCCGAACAAGCCGCCCGCGAGTTTGCCGTGCAACACGTAGGGCAGGTTGTCGAGGGTTTGTGTCTGGCTGAGGCCGAGGGTCTGGCGCAGTACCGAGAAGGCGGAAATGCTGACGGGTACGCTGACGATGGTTTCGGAAAAGCGCGGGATCGAGCCGCTCTGATCGCTCACACCCGAGGCCAGCGAATGGCCGTTGACCTCAAGATCGAGGGCGATGCCGTTGTAATCGATCGCGGTTTCGTTGGGGTTTTGCACGCGCAACTTGATGGCGAAGCGCACTTCCAGGTCCTGGCTCGGCAACGGTTCGAGACCAACCACATTGATGTTCACCGGATCACGGTTGGGAAACAGCGCGCAGGCACTGAGGGACAGCAGCAGTAGCGACAGCATGACGGCGTGGAGGCGGCGCATAAACGGTCTCTCAAAAAAAAGGGCTGAACCGTTGCCGGCTCAGCCCTTTGTTCCAAGGCCAGACGTTAGCGGTTCAACTGTGCGACAGCCGCCGCCGGGGCAGGTTCACCTTTGGCCGGCATGTCCGGATTTTCCATGACCTGAAGAATCGACGCTTCCGGGTCGAAATCGTCCTCTTCCAGCTCGATGAATTCTTCCGGCAGGAAGATATTCAGCACGATAGCGCAGAGTGCGCCAACGGTGATTGGCGATTCGAAGATATTGCGCAGCGCTTGCGGCAGTTCACGCAGAACCTCCGGCACGGCGGCGATGCCCAGGCCCATGCCGAGGGAAATCGCCACGATGAGCATGTTGCGCCGATGCAGACCGGCTTCGGCAAGGATCTTGATTCCGGCCACGGCGACGGTGCCGAACATCACCAGTTCAGCGCCGCCGAGTACCGGTTTCGGCATCAATTGCAGCACCGCGCCGATCATCGGGAACAGGCCCAGCAGCACCAGCAGACCGGCGATGAAGAACGCCACGTAGCGGCTGGCCACGCCGGTGAGCTGGATCACACCGTTGTTCTGCGCGAACGTCACCATCGGCATGCTGTTGAACACCGCCGCCATGGCCGAGTTAAGGCCGTCGGCGAGCAGGCCGGACTTGATCCGGCGGATGTACAGCGGGCCTTTCACCGGTTGCCGCGAGATCATCGAGTTGGCGGTCAAGTCGCCCGCAGCCTCCAGCGGCGACACGAGGAAAATCACCGCCACCGGGACGAACGCCACCCAGTCGAAGTTGAAACCGTACTTGAACGGCACGGGCACGCTGACCAGCGGCACCTCGGGCATCGAGGCGAAATCCACCGTGCCCATCAGCCACGCCACCACGTAGCCGAGGGTCAGGCCAATGACGATCGCGCCCAGACGCAGAAACGGCACGTCGACGCGGTTGAGCACAACGATGGTGCCGATCACCAGCGCCGCCAAGAAGAGGTGACTGGAGGCGCCAAGGTCAGGCGCGCCGAAACCGCCGGCAATGTCGGTCATCGCGACCTTGATCAGCGACAGCCCCATCAGGGTGATGATTGTGCCGGTGACCACCGGGGTGATCAGCATGCGCAATTTGCCGATGAACTGGCTCAGCACCACTTCGATGAACGCGGCGAAGAAACACACGCCGAAGATCGTCGAGAGGATTTCATCGGTGCCGCCACCGCGTGCCTTGACCATGAAACCGGCGCTGAGAATCACGCTGATAAAGGAAAAGCTGGTGCCTTGCAGGCACAACAAACCAGAACCGACCGGGCCGAAACGCTTGGCCTGCACGAAGGTGCCGAGACCGGAGACGAACAGCGCCATGCTGATCAGGTAAGGGATTTCACTGTGCAGGCCGAGAGCACCACCCATGATCAAGGTCGGGGTGATGATGCCGACGAAGCTCGCCAGCACGTGTTGCAGGGCGGCAAACACGGTCGCCGTGAGGTGCGGACGGTCGTTGAGACCGTAGATCAGGTCGTTGTTGCGCGAGGCTTTTTCAGAGGCGGTCATGGTGATTTGCGTGCCGCGAGGCGGTGCCGGGTCAGAAAATGGGTGCGCAGGATGCCGCAAGCGGGCGGCGAGGGCAACGCAATAAAATTGCCTGAAAGGTCAGGTTTTATTGGCTCAGGGGGCTTTTTGCTGCCAACCCTGGCACAAGTCACACCCGTGAAGAGCAGGATCTATCTATGCAGAGCAGGATTTATCTGTGTAAAGAGGGATTCATCTGTGGCGAGGGGATTTATCCCCGATGGACTGCGCAGCAGTCCCCTGCATTTTCAACAGGCAAAAGAGCCGGGGCCGCTGCGCGCCCCATCGGGGATAAATCCCCTCGCCACAAGTGTTCTATTGCCATCAATGAGTTGTTCCATACCCGGTCATTGCGGTGTTCAGGTGAAGGCTGCCAACAAGTCTTTTTCGAATGCCTTTTGCGCATCCCCGGGCACCTGCGCTCGATGCCGGGCGAGATGGAAGGCCACTTCGAAACTCAACTCGCCGGGACGCAAGGCGCGCAGCAAACCATTGGCTTGCCACTGATGCGCATAGTGGTCCGGCAGATAACCGACATGTTTGCCCGACAGGATAAACGCCAACGTGCCCTCGATCTGCTCCGATCGCGCCGAACAGACCTTGCCCTGGAACGGCTCGTCGCTGCGCAAAAAACGGTAGGGATGATCGACTCGGTCGCATGCCGCAAGCGCCGCATCACTGGGCGCCGCGTCGGTAAACAACGGATGCCCCGGCGCGCAATACAGATGCTGGGTTTCGCTGAACAACTGCCGATAATCGAAGGCGCTCTGCACTTGCGAGAAATAGCCGATCGCCAGATCCAGCCGCTGTTGCAACAGCAGGCGTTCCATTTCGCCGGGCATGGCGCTGATCAACTCGATGCGCACCGACTCGTCGCGCTCGCGAAAACGCCGGATGGCCGCGGCGACGCGTTGCAGCACTGACTGATCGACCGACTCGGAAATCCCCAGCCGTACTTCACCGATCAAGCGTCCGGCGACGCCGTTGGATTGATGGCGAAACAACTCGATCGACTCGAACAGCGCACGCACCGCGATCAGCAATTGCTCACCCTTGGGGGTCACGCTGAATCCGCCTTTACCCCGGCTGCACAGGCGATAACCCAAGCGGGTTTCCAGTTTGGCCATTTGCTGGCTGATGCTCGACTGGCTCAGGCCCAGATCACCTTGCGCGGCACTGAAACCACCGCACTCGACCACCCGCACAAACAGGCGCAGCAACTGCAAATCAATGTCGTGGAGTTGCCCCAACATCACATTACTCCGGGATAAAGTCAGGATAATTATTCAGCTATTTTTCTAATGTATCCGACGGCGCATCCTGCAACCACTTCCTCCGGTCAGGTGTTCGTCATGGCTCCCTTGTTCAAGCTGTGTTTCCCCGCGCTGTTGTTGTCCGTGGCCATCCACGCTCAGGCCGAGGAGAAAACCCTCAACCTCTACAGCTGGGCCGATTACGTACCGCCGCAAACCTTGCAGCGTTTCGAGCAGGAAACCGGCATCCACGTGCGCTACGACACGTTTGATACCTCAGAGGTGCTGGAAACCAAACTGCTCACCGGTGGCAGCGGGTATGACGTTGTCGTTCCATCGTCCAGCGTGTTGGCCCGGGGATTGGCCGCAGGCGCGCTGAAAGAAATCCCCCACGACGGACTCAAGGGCTACGCCAATCTTGATCCGGACTTGCTGGCGAAACTTGCCGCCGTTGATCCCGGCAATCGCTATGGCGTGCCATACACCTGGGGCACGTTGGGGCTGGGCATGAATGTCGAAGCGGTGAAGCAGCGTCTGCCGGACGTGCCATTGAATAGCCTCGATTTGCTGTTCAAACCTGAATATGCCAGCAAGCTCAAAGATTGCGGGATCGCAATTCTGGATTCGCCGCAGGAAGTCATCGGTCTGGCCCTGCATTATTTGGGCAAAGATCCCTACAGCACTGACAAACAGGACTTGGCAGCGGCCGAGGCGTTGCTGCAAAAACTTCAACCGTCGGTGCTCTACGTCGCCACCGGCCGGCAGATCAATGACTTGGCCAGCGGCAACGTGTGTCTGGCGCTGACCTATAACGGCGACGCGAGTATGGCCGCCGATCAGGCGCGCAAGGCCAACAAACCTTACGAAGTCGCGTATCGCATTCCCAAGGAAGGCACGCTGATCTGGCAAGACAACCTCGCCATTCCCAAAGACGCGCCGCACCCCGACGCCGCCCGGGCCTTTATCGAATTCATGTTGCGCCCCGATTCGGTGGCTGAGCTGACTAATACGCTGTTCTTCGCCACTGCCAATCAGGCCGCGACGCCGCTGATGGATGAAGCCGTGCGCAGCGATCCCGACATCTACCCGCCGAGCGATGTGCGCGCGCGGCTGTACGCCGATCGCAGCATGAGCCTCAAGGACATGCGCCAGCGCACGCGCCTCTGGACCACTTTCCGTAGCCACCAATAGCCCTGAATACAATAAGAAGGAGCACTCCGATGGACGTGCCAATGCAAAACGACCAGGCCATGACCCGTGACAGCCTCTACGGCACTGCCGCCGAAAGCACTTACGCCGGCATCACCAGTTTCATGCGCCGACGCTACAGCCGTGACTTGCGTGGCGTCGACGTTGCCGTCAGCGGCGTGCCATTCGACACCGCCACCAGCAACCGTCCCGGCGCACGTTTCGGACCGCGCGGGATTCGCGCAGCCTCCACCGGGATTGCCTGGGAGCGCCACTGGCCGTGGGCATTCGACCCGTTCGATCATCTGGCCGTTATCGATTACGGCGACTGCGATTTCGATTACGGCTCACCGCACAGCATCCCGGAAAGCATCGAGGCCCACGCCGAACACATTCTCAATGCCGGCAGCGCCATGCTCACCTTCGGCGGCGACCACTTCATCAGCTACCCGCTGCTCAAGGCACATGCGCGCAAACACGGCACGCTGTCGCTGATTCACTTCGACGCCCACAGCGACACCTGGCCAGATGAAGAGGGCAAGCGTGTCGACCACGGCACCATGTTCTGGCACGCCGCGCGGGAAGGCTTGGTCGATCCGGCGCGCTCGGTACAGATCGGCTTGCGCACCACCAACGACGACCCGATGGGTTTCCAGATACTCGACGCGCGGCAAGTGCATCGGCGTGGCTGCGAAGCGATTGTCGAAGCGATCCGCGCGCGGGTCGGCGACAACCCGGTGTATCTGACCTTCGACATCGACTGCCTCGACCCGGCCTTTGCGCCCGGCACCGGCACACCGGTGTGCGGTGGCCTGAGCACGGTGCAGGCACTGGAGATTCTCGGTGGCTTGCGCGGGATCAATCTGGTCGGCATGGACGTCGTCGAAGTCGCCCCGGCCTACGATCACGCCGACGTCACCTCGCTGGCCGCCGCCACGCTGGCGATGGAAATGCTTTGCCTCTACGCCGCCCGACACAAAGTCGATCTCTGATTAACACCGCATAACCTGCAGGAGTGAGCCTGCTCGCGAAGACGCCAGTTCAGCCAACATGAATGTTGAATGACACACCGCCTTCGCGAGCAGATCCCAAAACTCTTACGCCACCGGAACCTTAGGCAAATCCAGTATCTGCGAACCGGTAAAACGCGGAGTCGAGCTGACAATCGTCTCGTGTGGAACACCCGCCGCCGTGCTGCTGATGCCATCGAGTCGGGCCAGTTGGTCATCGCTCAATTGCACGTCGAGTGCACCCAGCGTCGCATCAAGTTGTTCACGAGTCCGCGATCCCAGAATCGGAATCAGCGCGGTGGTTGAGCGCTTGGCTTTTTCCCGCAACCAGGCAATGGCGACGTGGGTCGGGCTAACGCCGATTTCGCTGGCGACCGCCAGCAAAGTATCGAGGAGGGCGGTTTCCCGAGCGCTCTTTTCCGCATGCACCAACATGCCGAGTTTCGTCGCACGGTTGTTGTCATCGTTGCCGCGATACTTGCCGGTGAGGAAGCCGCCGCCCAGTGGCGACCACAGTGTGGCGGCCAAACCGAGGGCTTCAGCCATCGGCAGCAACTCGCGTTCAGCGCTGCGTTCGGCAAGGCTGTACTCGACCTGAATCGCCGCAATCGGCGCAAAGCCACGCACCTCTGCAAGCACGTCGGCACGGGCGATGCGCCATGCCGGGAAGTTCGACAATCCGGCGTAGTGAATTTTCCCCGCGCGTACCAGGTCATCAAATCCACGCAGGATTTCTTCCATCGGCGTCACGCCGTCGCTGATATGCGCCCAGAACAGATCGATGTGATCGGTGTTCAAGCGTTTCAGGCTTTCTTCGACGGCGCGCACCATGTTTTTACGGCTGTTGCCGGTGTGGGAAATGCCGTCCGCCGGTGTAGTACCCATCGTGTATTTGCTGGCGATCACCAGACGATCACGTTCCGGGGCGATGAACTCGCTGAGCATCGATTCCGATTGCCCACCCTGATAGCCATTGGCGGTATCAATGAAATTGCCCCCGGCATCGAGATAGCCATCAAAGATGCGCTTGGCTTCATCGCGCTCCGCGCCGTGGCCCCAACCGGTGCCGAAGTTGCCAGCGCCCAGCGCCAGTTCCGAAACACGCAGGCCGGTTTTACGGCCGAAAACCTTGTAATGCATGACGATGTCCTCGATGAAATCAAATGGTGGAAATAAGATTACGGTCGAAATATGGCGACAATATGATGCTGGTAATATTGGCTGTCAATACGCTTGGTGCTCAACGGTCAGCCGGTTACCGCGGGGGGGAATGCATGCGTGGTCGACGCCTTAAACCTCACTGTTTAAGCAACACCCACAGACACTCTTTTCAGGCTACGCAACTTTGCGCCTTTGCCTACAGCCAAGCCAGAATCCGCCGGCTCGTGCGCTTGGGGTCCGGTCTTTATCGTTTGCGGGTCGCGAGCAGCGGGCATCACTGACTGATTTGATCGTTGCCACACGTTCAGCAGGGTCATGGCATACTGCCGCGCATGACTTTCGACTCTCCTCTAAGCGCCTGGCAGCACGCCATCGAACACAAGGGCTTCATCCAGGATGAAGCTCAGGAACACGCGGTCTGGGCGCTGCAAAAATGCCACGAAGCCTTGCATGCCGGAGCCCGCGCGGTCACCGGCGTTTACCTGTGGGGCCCGGTCGGGCGCGGAAAAACCTGGCTGATGGATCAGTTCTATCAGAGCCTGCGGGTGCCGGCGCGACGTCAGCATTTTCACCATTTCATGGGTTGGGTTCACCAGCGTTCGTTTCAGTTGAGCGGCATTGCCGACCCGTTGCGCGCATTGGCCAAAGAGCTGGCGGCCGAAGTGCGCGTGTTGTGTTTCGATGAACTGTTCGTCAATGACATTGGCGATGCGATCATTCTCGGGCGCCTGTTCCAAGTGATGTTCGACGAAGGCGTGGTGGTGGTCTGCACTTCCAACCTGCCGCCGGATGATTTGTATGCCGATGGCTTCAACCGTGACCGTTTTACCCCGGCGATTGCGGCGATCAAGGCGCACATGCAGGTGGTGCCGGTGAACGGTGCCGAAGATCATCGCCTGCACCCAGGCGCCGGTCTGCAGCGTTATTTTGTTGCCACACCGGGCGCGGCCAGTGCGTTGGGCGAGGTGTTTCAGGCTCTGGCGGCCGGGGAATCGGCCAGTGACCAGCCGGTGTCGGTCGGACATCGGGTGTTGAATGTGGTGCAAGCCAGCGAAGCAGTGTTGTGGTGCCGCTACGCTGATCTTTGCGAACAGCCTTTTGCCGCCATGGATTTCATCGCGCTGTGCGATACCTACCGAGCTATTCTGTTGGGCGAGGTACCCAACCTCAGCGCGCAGAAGCGGGAAGGGCGCATCGCCCGTGGTACAGAAGACAGCGCCGAGCGGGTAGTGGCAGGGGATCGAGAACTCCCGCAGTTGTCGGTACACGACGATGGTGTGCGCCGCTTTATTGCGCTGGTCGATGAGTGCTACGACCGTAAGGTGCCGCTGTACGTCGAGGCACACGTGCCAATGGACGCGCTGTACACCGAGGGTTATCTGGAATTCCCGTTCCGCCGCACCCTCAGCCGCTTGCAGGAGATGCAATTGCAGCGCTTTGCCGAAGCTTGATCAGTGAAGAGGGCGCCGACATGACCCAACCGCTGTCCCATCATCTACTGACCCAGGCGTATCAGAACGCCTGGGCCAATCACCGACTGGCCAAGGCTTGGGCGCAGCTCTCTGACGCCGACCTTGCGGCACCACGGGTGAGCTTTTTTCCGGGCATTCGCCTGACCCTCAATCACATCCTCACCTGCGACTGGTTCTACGTCGATGCGCTGGAACGCGAGTTGCGCGGCGATGAGCCGCATCCCGATTGCTACGTGTTTTTCACTCAGGACGAACCGTTTACCGAGGCTGCCGCGTTGCGTGCCGAACAGGCCCATGTCGATCGGCGTCTGATCGCCTATTGCGAGCAACTGCGCGACGCCGACCTTGCGCGTATCGTCACCATTGCTCGCGACACGCCGCAACACGACAGCCGTTTGCGCATGCTGGCGCACTTGTTTGAGCATCAGATCCATCACCGTGGCCAGGTGCATGCGATGCTCAGCGGTACGTCGGTAAAGCCGCCGCAACTGGATGAGTTTTTTTGTGCCGGTGAAAGTGCCCTGCGTGCGCAGGACTTCGCCGAGCTGGGCTGGACTGAAGAGTTGATTTGGGGGCATTGATAACAGCAAAAGATCGCAGCCTTCGGCAGCTCCTACAGTGAGTACGGTATTCCCATGTAGGAGCTGCCGAAGGCAGCGATCTTTTGATCTTTTGATCTTTTGATCTTTTGCTGTTGCGGGTTGCCCACCAGTTCCCCCCCGCGCTAAGGTCGAGCAGCCTGTCAGCGTGCATTTTGCGCGCCGGGGCTCATGTGTATTCGGGGATGGAAATGGATTCCGCAGAGATTCTTGTGCTTCAGGCCAGCTACACCAATCCACTGCATGCCGAGGCCATCGGCATCGTGCTCAATCATTACGCAGAAGACCCCATGGGCGGCGGTCATTCGCTCGATCCTGATCTGCTGCGACGGTTGCCGGAAGAACTGGCCCGTCGGCCTTACGCTTTCAGTGTGCTGGCGTTCGTCGGCGGTGAGCCGGCAGGGCTGGTCAATTGCTTCGAGGGATTTTCAACCTTTGCCTGCAAGCCGTTGGTCAACGTCCACGATGTGGCGGTGGTGGGCAAATTTCGCGGCCTCGGCCTGAGCCAGAAAATGCTGCAAAAAGTCGAGGACATCGCCCGTCAGCGTGGTTGCTGCAAGATCACCCTCGAAGTGCTGGAAGGCAATCCAGTTGCGCAGGGTTCCTACCGAAAATTCGGCTTTGCGCCGGGCATGTTCAATCCGGAGCACGGGCGCATGCTGTTCTGGATCAAGGATCTGCAGGCATAAAAAAAGGCGCCCGAACAGGGCGCCCAACTGTCATCTCTCAGGCCGGAGCGCAGCCGTGAGAGGTCCATCGGTTGCTCGATAAATCAGTTGCGATAAGACTCGGTCACTTGTGCGGTCTGGTCGGCGGGGACCCGCAGCTCTTGGGCTTTGGCGTCGCTGGCCGGCGCACTTTGCGTGCGCTGGACCGGGAAGTTGTCGTAGTAATGGTGCATGCGCTCGGCGCCGCCTTCGGCGAAAACGCTGGCAGAGCCAAGGGTGAGCAGACCTGCAAGGATTGCTGTGGTGGTTTTCATGGTGCCTCCTACTGAAAAACGTCGGAGCCGTTCATCCATGAAGCAGAACTCGGAACAAAGTCTGTAGGAGGTGAATTAACTCGGGGTTAACGCAGTGGAACGCCTGTCACCCAAACTGTGGTGAGGGAGCTTGCTCCCGCCGGAGGGCGAGCATCTCCCTGGAACAAGGGCCTGCTGCGCAGTCCATCGGGGATAAATCCCCTCACCACAGGTGATCTCAGTTAGCTGGGGAGGGTTAGAGCTTCCAGTCGAGGCTCAGCGTTACGGTGCGTGGGTCTCCCCAGTACACGCCGTTGTAGAAGCCAACGTTGTCGTAATACTTCTTGTCGAACAGGTTGTTGACGTTCAGCGAGGCCGACAGGTGCTTGTCGAACTCATAACGCGACATCAGGTTGACCACGGTGTAGGCGTCCTGGTTGATGCGCGTACGTTCAGTGAGAATCCGCCCGTTGGCGCCGCGCCCGATCGGACGGTTGGAGTTGCCGTAGACGTCGCTCTGCCAATTGACCGCGCCGCCGACGGTCAGCGCATTCCAGTTGCCTGGCAAGCGATACGCCGTGGACAATCGGAACATGTTCAGCGGCTGGTTGGTGTTGCTTCGTACCTTTTCACCATTGGCCGAGTGGGTGTAGGTGTAGCCGGCGGTCATGTTCCAGCCAGTGAGCACTTCACCCGAAACTTCAGCTTCGAAGCCGTTGACCTTGTTGCCTTTGCCGCCGCTCTTGTAGAACTCCTCGCCGGTGACCGGATCCGGTGCGACCGAATCGTCGACTTCGGCGACGTTGTCCTGTTTGCTCCAGAACAATGCGGTCGACAGGTTCAGACGTTCTTCCAGCAGACTGCCCTTGAGTCCCAGTTCGTAGTTGCTGCCCACCACGGGGTCGAGGTAGTTGCGACTGCTGTCACGGTTGCTTTGCGGTTTGAAGATGTCGGTGTAGCTGACGTAGGCGGTGTATTCCGGGGTCAGGTCGTAAAGCAGGCCGGCGTACGGCGTCCAGATGTCGTTTTGACGCTGACGGGTTGCGTCGAAACGACTCAATTGCAATTGGCTGTCGTAATAGTTATCGCGACTGGATTCGTCCCAACTGCCGTAACGGCTGCCGAGCACAGCATGTAATTGGTCGGTAAAGCTCAAGCGGGTGGCGAGGTAACCGGCCTTTTGCCGGGTCTGGCTTTTCGAGCCACTGAGTCCCGTCACCGTGTCCGGGAATTTGGCGATGTCGCCCATGTATTTCCAGTCACGGATGTTTGCGTAGTCCGCCGCAGTCGGGCCGTCAACGGTATACGGCGAGTCGGCACGGTATTGGGCCTCGCCATAGCCGACCATCAATTCGTGTTCGCGGCCCAGCAAAGAGTACGGGCCGGACAAGTTGAAGTCGTAAGCCTTCATGCTCTGATCGCCGATCATGTGCCCCATGTACGCGACCATCCCGCTGCGATCGGCTTCAGGAAAACCGCCACCGCCATAATAGGTTTTGCCGTCGGAATCGCTTTTACGATGGGTGTACGCGGCTTTCAAATGCCAACCGCCGGCAAGTTGCTGATCCAGCGTGGCGAAGGCGGTCTTGTCGCGCAGCGGCCAGGAACTCCACGAGGTCGCCATGTTGGTTGAACGACCCAGTCCCGCTTTGCTGCCATCGGCGTTCCAGTACGGCACCGTGCCCCAGGACGTGCCTTGCACTTGTTTGTCTTGGTAGTCGTAGCCCACGGCCAATACGGTTGATTCGGTCAGGTCCGCTTCGAGAATGCCGTAACCGACCTCGCGTTGCAGCGCGTATTTATCCTTGATCGACTGGCTGTCGCGATAGGCCAGCACCGTGCGCCCGCGTAAACGACCGTCGAAGGCCAGCGGGCCGCCAACGTCGACGTAACTGTAGTAATCGTCGTAACTGCCGCCGCTGACCCCGGCCAGAGCCTGCAGTTGTGCCGTCGGACGCTTGCGCACCATGTTGATGGTCGCTGACGGATCGCCCGCGCCGGTGGTCAGCCCCGTGGCGCCGCGCACCACCTCGATGCGGTCGTAGATGATGGTATCGGCGTCGGACTTCATGCGGCCGAAGGTGTTGAGCATGCCGTCAATCTGGAAGTTGTTGATCGAGTAGCCGCGTGACGAATAGCTGACCCGGTCGGAATCGAGGTGCTGTACCACCACGCCGGTGGTCTGCTGCATGGCCTCGGTCAACGTACCGAGTTTGAAATCATCCATTTGCTGGCGGGTGACCACCGACACTGACTGCGGAGTTTCCTTGATCGACAGGTTCAGCCGAGTCGCGGTGCTCATCGCACCGGTGGTGTAAGCGTCAGTGTTTTCGGTGGTGGTGCCCAGGCCTTCGGCGGTGACATCGGTCGCAGCAAGTTCCAACGCTGTAGCGGCCGGATTTGCCGGGTTTGCGGTATCGTTTTCAGCCAGTAGATCAGCGCTGAACGCAGCGCTGCACAGACCGAGCGTGAGGGTCATGGAACGGGTGATGGGCGCGAACATCGCAGCCGACTCCTTGTCTTCGAGGGGAAATATCCTTTGGTTCAAAGACGAAGAGGGGAGACGCGATTTAGTAACAAACGAGAAATATTATTATTTAAGGCCTTCCCCAACCCCGTAGGAGCTGCCGCAGGCTGCGATCTTTTGATCTGTTTTTCAAAACACAAAATCAAAAGATCGCAGCCTGCGGCAGCTCCTACCGGGTAGAAGAAAGGGGCCATGTCGGCCCCTTGCTGGTGTTACTTCTGTGCGATGTCCGCTGGCACCGTGTCGGGCTTTTTCGGCTTCATCAGACTGAAGTCGATCAAGGCCCGCTGCTCACGCTCATACGGGTTGCCGATCATCAGCGGACGCGCCTTGAAGCTGTCGCTGACCAGGCTCTTGCTGCGGTCCAGTTCATCGAAACTCAAACCGGCCATGTCCGCCCAGGTGTGGATCAAGTGCGAACTGCTGTATGGCCGCCCCAGATCGCCGGCGAAGTTCCAGTCATGGTTTTCTTTCCATTTCGGCGACGCCCAGGCCATGAACGGGATGGTGTACATCGGCGCGGTGGGTTTGTTTTCGTTGCGGCCCAGGGTTTTATGGCCGACCGAATCGAACACGTCTTCGCCGTGGTCGGACAGGTACAGCAAAAAGCCGTTCGGGTCGGACTTGGCGTAGTCCTTGATCAGGCTGGACACCACGAAGTCGTTGTACAGCACCGCGTTGTCGTAGCTGTTGTAGGTCGGCACTTGATCATCACGCACGCCGGCCGGCACGCCTTCGCGGTCCTGGAACTTGTCGAAGCTCGGCGGATAACGGTACTGATAGCTCATGTGCGTGCCGAGCAAATGCACGACGATCAGTTTGCGCTGTGCCGGATCAGTCAGGGCCTTGTTGAACGGCTCGATCACGTCACCATCGTATTGCGCGGCGTTCTGGTTGCGGTTGTTGTTCAGGTAGACCTGCTCATCCGCCTGCTCGGAGAACGTGGTGAGCATGGTGTTGCGCTTGGTCATGGTCTGCTGGTTGGTGATCCAGAAGGTTTTGTAGCCTGCCTGTTTCATCATGCTGACCAGCGACGGCGTCGACAGGTAAAGGTCCGGGTTTTCCTCGTCGGCGAAGGTCAGCACTTGCTGCAGCGCCTCGATGGTGTAAGGGCGCGGGGTGATGACGTTGTCGAAGACCGCCAGTTGATCCTTGAGCTTGTCCAGTTCCGGCGTGGTCTTGCGCGGGTAACCGTAGAGGCTCATGCGCTGACGGTTGGTCGATTCGCCGATCACCAGCACCAGCGTGGAAGGCTGGTTGGCGCCAGCGTCCTTGAGGTTGTGCAGCGGCGGGATCTTGCTCGCGCTGTGCAACATGCCCTGCATTTCCGCCAGAGTGTCCAGATAGCGGTGATAGGCCACGGCCATCTGCCACGGCACCGCCGGCTCGATGCGGGTTTCAAACTTCTCGAAACCGCCGGCGAAGCTGCCGGTGCGCATCGTTTGCTTGACCAGCGGGTAACCGACGACGGCCACGATGATCGCCATGGCGGCCACAAACGCGCGGCCGCGGGGCATGTATACCGGGCGCAGGCGAGTCCAGAGGAAATACGCGAACAGGGTGTGGGCGAGGAACGCAGGGACCATCCACCAGGCAAAGTACTGGGTCATGTACTCGCCCGCTTCAGAAATGTTCGACTCGAACATGATGAAGATGACGCTCTGCGAGAATTCCTGCTGATAGATAAAGAAATAACCCAGGCTGGCCATCGAGCAGGCCCACAACACGACACCGATGATGGCGGCGAGCAGCTTGGTGCGTTGGGGGAACAGCAGCATCGGCGCCAGCCAGATCGCGCTCATCACGAACGCCTGACGGAACCCGGTGAAACCCGAAGTGCCGGTCAGCTGGATCAGCAGTTGGGTGATACCCGAGAAATACCAGAAGAACACGAACAGCCAGAGAAACCCGGCCCAGTCGAAACCTGTCGCAGTCGTTTTGCTGCGTTTGAACAATGCCATTCAGCACTCCAGCTCAGTCGTTGCAACCACCGCCGGAGAGCTTCCATGAAACCGACGAACGGAGGCCGCACGCGAACGCCCGGCCAGAATGCGCCGGAGTATCACCAAGGGAATGTGAAAACTTTGTTAGTTGCAGATGACTGACAGAGGTGAATCATGTCGGGAACGACGGACGCCGTTCCCGAAACACGCGGGCAGTTCAGGCGTGCGGGTTGCGCATGACCACCGGCAGAGGTTTCGGCTGAGCGCCCTGAGTCAACGCGCGCAGCTGCGCCAGCTCCTGCTTGAGTTGGTCACGTTCGTCTTTCAACTGGCGCAATTCATCGCGACGGATTGTCACGTACAGGGTTTGTGGCGGCATTGCTGTGTGTACTGTGCCCATTGCTCACCTCGCAAATGGCGTGCATCAACTGTAAATAGCGGCCGTTTTTGGCTGCTGACTTACTATCGGCGCCAATTTTGATTTCTTTTGCCTGTGAATGGAACTTTTTTATTTTTCATGGTCGGTGTGTCTTCGCCACGTTTCGGGGCGTTATCAGTCTGATTCGGGCACAATGCACGGAAACTTCATCGCAACGCTCTGGACTAACCTCCATCAGTCGCGTTGGGCTATAACCCATGACACACATTTATTTGTAGTAAGGAGCATCAGCACATGCAACTCGGGATTATTGGACTGGGCCGCATGGGCGGCAATATTGCGCGACGTCTGATGCTCAACGGTCACACCACCGTTGTTTACGACCGCAATACCGCTTTCATCGATAACCTGGTCGCCGAGGGCTCCACGGGCGTCGCAGACCTGCCTGCACTGGTTGCCGGCCTGGCCAAACCGCGTGCGGTCTGGGTCATGCTGCCGGCCGGCGCGCCGACCGAAGACACCATCAACACCCTGAGCACACTGCTTGAAGCCGGCGACACCATCATCGACGGCGGCAACACCAACTATAAGGATGATATTCGCCGGGCCAAGACCCTGAACGAGAAGGGCCTGCACTACATCGACGTCGGCACCTCCGGCGGCGTCTGGGGCCTGGAGCGCGGCTATTGCATGATGATCGGCGGCGACGCTGAAACCGTGCAGCGCCTCGATCCACTGTTCGCCGCACTGGCGCCGGGCATGGGTGACATCCCGCGCACCAAGGATCGCAAGTCCGATGACCACCGTGCCGAGCACGGCTACATCCACGCCGGTCCTGCCGGCGCCGGGCACTTTGTGAAGATGATTCACAACGGTATCGAGTACGGCATGATGGCCGCGTTCGCCGAGGGCTTCGACATCCTCAAGACCAAATCCAGCGAGCGTCTGCCGGAAGATCAGCGGTTTGATCTGAACGTGGCCGACATTGCTGAAGTCTGGCGTCGCGGCAGCGTCGTTTCCTCGTGGTTGCTCGACCTGACCGCCGACGCACTGGCCAGCGATCCGAAGCTCGACGGCTTCTCCGGTTCGGTTGCCGACAGCGGCGAAGGTCAATGGACCATCGAAGCGGCCATGGAGCAAGCGGTGCCGGTGCCGGTGCTGTCGAACTCGCTGTTCTCGCGCTACCGCTCGCGCGGCCAGGGCACCTTTGGCGACAAGATTCTTTCGGCCCAGCGCTTCGGCTTCGGCGGCCACGTGGAGACACCGAAGAAATGACCCATACGATCCGCAGGAAATCCAAGGCAGAACCCGCACCACCGACCACGCTGTTTCTGTTCGGTGCCCACGGCGACCTGGTCAAGCGCTTGCTGATGCCGGCGCTGTACAACCTCAGTCGCGACGGCTTGCTTGACGAAAACCTGCGGATCGTTGGCGTTGACCACAACGCCATTACCGATGAGGCCTTCGCGCAGAAGCTCGAAGACTTCATCCGTACCGAAGTGGCGGCGAAAGTCGGCAAGGGCGATCAGATGCTTGATCCGGCCTTGTGGGCCAAGCTCGCCAAAGGTATCAGCTACGTCCAGGGCGACTTCCTGGACGACAGCACTTATTCCGCGCTGGCGGCGAAAATCGCCGACAGTGGCACCGGCAATGCGGTGTTCTATCTGGCCACCGCGCCGCGTTTCTTCAGTGAAGTGGTGCGCCGACTCGGCAGTGCCGGCTTGCTCGAAGAAACTCCCGAAGCGTTCAGAAGGGTGGTGATCGAGAAGCCGTTCGGCTCCGACCTGCAAACCGCTGAAGCGTTGAACGCCTGTTTGCTCAAGGTGATGTCCGAGAAGCAGATCTATCGCATCGACCATTACCTGGGCAAGGAAACCGTGCAGAACATTCTGGTCAGCCGGTTCTCCAACAGCCTGTTCGAAGCCTTCTGGAACAACCATTACATCGACCACGTGCAGATCACTGCGGCGGAAACCGTTGGCGTCGAAACCCGTGGCAGTTTTTACGAACACACCGGCGCACTGCGCGACATGGTGCCCAATCACCTGTTCCAGTTGCTGGCCATGGTTGCCATGGAACCGCCGGCGGCGTTCGGCGCTGATGCGGTGCGCGGCGAAAAAGCCAAGGTGGTCGGCGCGATCCGTCCGTGGACGACTGAAGAGGCACGGGCCAACTCGGTTCGCGGCCAATACAGCGCGGGCGAAGTCGATGGCAAATCTCTGAACGGCTATCGCCAGGAGCCCAACGTCGCGCCGGACAGCAGCACCGAAACCTACGTGGCGCTGAAGGTGATGATCGATAACTGGCGCTGGGTCGGCGTGCCGTTCTACTTGCGCACCGGCAAGCGCATGAGCGTGCGCGACACCGAGATCGTCATCTGCTTCAAACCGGCGCCGTACGCGCAGTTCCGCGACACCGAAGTCGACGAGTTGCAGCCGACTTACTTGCGTATCCAGATTCAGCCGAACGAAGGCATGTGGTTCGACCTGCTGGCCAAGCGGCCGGGGCCGGCGCTGAACATGGCCAACATCGAGCTGGGTTTTGCTTATAAGGACTTTTTTGAGATGCAGCCGTCGACGGGTTACGAAACCCTGATCTACGACTGCCTGACCGGCGATCAGACGCTGTTCCAGCGCGCCGACAACATCGAGAACGGCTGGCGCGCCGTGCAACCGTTCCTCGATGCCTGGCAACAGGACGCGAGCGTGCAGACTTACGCCGCCGGTGAAGACGGCCCACAAGCCGCCGAAGATCTGCTGACTCGCGATGGTCGCGTCTGGCATGGCCTCGGATGAGTGACGTGCCGAAGCAACCCATCCGTTTTCTGCTCAGTGACATGGACGGCACGCTGTTGCTGCCCGATCACACGCTGAGCCAGCGCACCATCGACGCGGTTCGCGCCTTGCGTGAGGCGGGCGTGTTGTTCAGCCTCGCCACCGGGCGGCCGCCCAAAGCCATGTTGCAGCAGATCGAGGCCTTGGGCGTTGATCTGCCGACGGCGGCGTTCAATGGCGGGACCATCGTCAATCCTGATGGCAGTCTGCTGGTGGCGCATTACTTGCCGGCAACGACTGCACTGATTGCGCTGGCGACGTTTGCCGATCAGCCGGAGGTGGAAATCTGGGTGTTCAGCGGCGGCGACTGGCTGCTCAAGGACCCGCACGGGCCGATGGTGCCGCGCGAGCAGCATGGCCTCGGTTATCCGCCAGTGGTGGTTGAAAGTTTCGAGCCGTATCTGGAACGTATCGACAAGATCGTCGCGACCAGCAACAACACCGAACTGTTGATTGAACTGGAAGCGCGGTTGCTGCCGAAGGTCAACGGCATGGCGCAAGTGTCGCGTTCGCAACCGGTGTATCTGGACGTCACTGCGCTGGAGGCCAACAAAGGCACCGCGCTGGCGACACTGGCCGAACACCTGGGCATACCGCTGGAACACACCGCTGCGATCGGCGACGGCGGCAACGACCCGGCGATGTTCCATTGCGCAGGATTATCGATTGCCATGGGCCAAGCGGAAGACGCCGTAAAACGCCAGGCCGACGTGGTCACCGCTCCCAACACCGAAGACGGCGTCGCCTTAGCGATCGAAAAATACATCCTCCAATAACACCTGTAGGAGCTGCCGAAGGCTCGGGCCGCGATCGGACGATCTTTTGATCTTGTTTTTATGCAGCAAGATCAACAGATCGCAGCCTTCGGCAGCTCCTACATGAGGTTGGGGTTAGAGCCAGTAGCTGACGGCGTACCAGCCCAGCAGGCCCATCACGAAGGTGTACGGCAACGCCATCCACACCATTCGTCCATACGACAAGCGCACCAGCGGTGCAATCGCCGACGTCAGCAGGAACAGAAACGCCGCCTGACCATTCGGCGTGGCCACGCTCGGCAGGTTGGTGCCGGTGTTGATCGCAATCGCCAGCGTTTCGAAATGCTCACGGCTCATGTGTCCGGCGAGGAACGCCTGCTTCACTTCAGTGATGTAAATGGTCGCGACAAACACGTTGTCGCTGATTGCTGACAACAAGCCGTTGGCAATAAACAGCATGCCCGGTTGTTGCTCGACCGGCAGCGCCAGCACCCATTGAATCAGCGGTGCAAACAGTTGTTGATCGTGAATCACCGCCACCACCGCAAAAAACACCACCAGCAACGCAGTGAACGGCATGGCGTCCTTGAACGCGCTGCCCAGGCGATGCTCGTCGGTAATCCCGGTGAACGCAGTGATCAGCACAATCACCATCAAGCCGATCAGGCCGACTTCAGCGACGTGAAACGCCAGGCAACCGATCAGGATCAATGCCGCCGCACCTTGCACCAGCAACGCGGCGCGTTGGCGTGGCGTACGTTCGGCGTTGTCTTCGGCGGCGTAGTTGGCCAGCACGGCGCGAACGTTTTCCGGCAGCAGCGTGCCGTAACCGAACCAGCGCAGTTTCTCCAACAACACGCAGGTCACCAGGCCCGCCGCCAGCACCGGCAACGACACCGGGGCAACTTTCTGGAAGAACTCGCCAAAATGCCAGCCCATTTCGTGGCCGATCAGCAGATTCTGCGGCTCGCCGACCAGTGTGCAGACACCGCCCAACGCCGTGCCGACCGCGCCGTGCATCAGCAGGCTGCGCAAGAATGCGCGGAATTGATCGAGATCGTCATGATGCAGTGTCGGCAGGTGCTGGTCGTCGCCGAATTCGCTGTCCTGGCGTGGGTCATTGCCCGAGGCAACACGGTGATACACCGAATAGAAACCGACAGCGGCGCTGATGATCACCGCGGTGACGGTCAGTGCATCGAGGAATGCCGAGAGAAAGGCCGAGAGAAAGCAGAACATCAACGCCAGCGCCGCTTTCGAACGCACGCCCAGCAACAGGCGCGAGAACAGATACAGCAGCAGATCCTTCATGAAATAGATGCCGGCGACCATGAACATCAGCAGCAGGATTACCGGAAAGTTGTGCAGCAACTCATCGTAAAGTGCCTGTGGCGTGGTCATTTTTAACAGCAGCGCTTCGATCAGCAACAGCCCGCCAGGCATCAGCGGATAACACTTGAGCGCCATGGCCAGGGTGAAAATGAACTCGATCACCAGCAGCCAGCCGGCGGCAACCGGGCCGACAGACCATAACACCAGGGCATTGAGGATCAGGAAGCCAACGATGGTCGCCTTGTACCAGCGTGGCGAGTGCCCGAGAAAATTTTGCGCGAACGCCTGGGCCATTGAACCGGACATCGCTTGCTCCTTGTCTTTAGAAGCGCGCAAGTTGCCGGATGTGTCACGCAAGTTCAAGTGCTGAATGCCCCCCTCACCCCTGTAGGAGCTGCCGCAGGCTGCGATCTTTTGATCTGGGTTTTAAAAAAACAAGATCAAAAGATCGCAGCCTGCGGCAGCTCCTACATTGGATTTATTCGGGGTTGAGGTAGCGCGCGACCATCGCCCGGTAGTTGCCATCCAGCGAATAACCGCCGACAAGAATCCCGCCGTCCGCTTGCAAGGCCAGCGAATTGGCCGTGTCCAGGCTTCGCCCAAGACGTGTGCGCAGCCAGCCATTGCCATCGCCGAAACGCTGATCGAGGTCACCATCAGGCAAATAGCGCGCGACGATAAAGTCTGCTTCAACGCCGCCAATGGTCGCGCCGACGGCAATCATGCGCCCGTCCTGCATGCGTTGAGCGGCGTTCCACTGGCAGCCACTGGGGCCGATGTCGAGTAACTGCGGCAGGCCGTCATGGCGGTGCAAGTCGGCGCGACCATTGTGATGCAGGCTCAGAGAAAGACAGTGACTCGGGTCGCGGCTGCTGCCGAAACAGTGCAGGTGTTGCGCCGACTCGATCACCTGGCTGACCTGCGCACTGCGCCCGCCAGCGGTAAACGACATAAAACCGTCGACGGCAAACCGCTCATCCAGACGGCCATCAGGCAGGTAACGCGCCAACAGGCCTTCTTGCGGAAAATCGATGGAGCCGGCGACCATGATCCGCCCGTCCTCCTGCAACAGCAGGCTGCTCAGCCAGGTATTGAGCAACAAATGGCGGATCATCACGAAGCCACGACCGTTGAACGTCTCGTCCAGGCTGCCGTCAGGCTTGAGACGGATGAGCATGCCGGCATGGTCGGCCAGTTCGAAGTGATGATTGGCAATCAGCAGCACATGGCCGTCAGGTTGCACGGCGACATCGCAGGCCTCCGCGCCCGGTACACCCGGCGGCAGCCAGTTATCGCGGGTGCCCATGGACAAGTCGCCCGGCAGGCGCACGACTTGCACGCCGTTATCGCCAAATGTCGGGTCCGGATTGCCCAGGGCATCGAAACGGGCGAGGGCGGGCAAGGTGCGGTGGGTGTTTTCGTAGTGGAGGCCGGCCAGCAGGATTCGGCCATCAGCGAGTACCTGCACTTTACTGGCTGATGCTTCAAAGCCGTGGGCATATTCGCCGATGACACTGCCGTGATGCGCAAACCCGAGATCCGCCGAACCGTCGGCGAGCAATCGCGCCAGGCCGAATCGGCTGCCTTGGGCCGTGCCGACTTTGGCGGCCACCAGCACGCGGCCCTGCTGATCGACAGCGACGCCTTGCGTCATGCTCGACTCACTGCCGGCAAAATACACTTGCGCGATGCCGCGAGTCGCAAAGGTCTGATCAAGTTGTCCGGCGCTATTTAACGGCGGCGCCAGCGCGAAAGCGTTCGAGCTGAACATGCACGCATCTCCTTGCGAGTTGACCATGACCCGGGAACCGGGTGGGTAACTGCATGAGCCGAACATTCAATACTTGATGATCAAGAAGTACAACGGTGAGAACTAACAGGCGGAGGGTCGCACTGTGCCACAACAGTGTCTTTTTGAACCAATGGCAAGCCTGCCAAGCAGTTGGGCCTGACGCCACTGTTTAAAGTTATACAAACGTGTGTGCGGACGAAAAGAAAGTGCAACTAAGGGAAAGAGGGCGGATGACGTTAATGTCATCCGCATCACCCGTGAAATCAGTGTGGCATCGACCACGATTGCAGCAGGTAGCCTTCTTCGCTCAACTCGGCGCGGGCTTGTTGCAGCAGTTGTTCGAGTTGTGCCGGATCGGAGTAGGCACTGCTTGGAATCTGTTTGCGGCCAATGTGGGAGTTGGTCCGATCAATAACGGTCAGGCTCAGTTCGCCATTGCCGTCTTGTGGCGCCCAGGCCACGCACTGGAAGGGTTTGAACGCGTGGTTGGCAATCAAAAGAGCTTCGTTGATACGGAGCGGGGCGGTCATGGGGTCTTCTCTCTGTAATGCCCAATCAAGTGATAGGCCGTCGGTTGGGCTTACCGTTCGGCTGGTTACTTGTACTGATGCACGCAACCCGCTAACGGGTCACACTCGAAACAAAGAAATTTCAACTTTCTTGCATAGACCTGGCTTTTAGACAGCTTTTGAAAGCTCGGTGAAAGCTTTTCAGTAATGAAATAGTCGATAGCTAACTAACAACCGCGCTGCTTATAACGCGTTTGTTTGTACACCTATAAGCAATCGATACAAGGCGCTGTCAAAATCTTGCTAATGTTACAGTCGGGTCTGCCAAATGACTGTTTTTACAATCATTTCTAATATTTGGCGCCAAGGAACAGTCATGAGCGAAGCGCCTGCGTTACGACGTTTATTGGTGGTCGACCCGTGCGACGACTGTCACCGCTTATTGCCCGGTTTACGCGCGGTAGGCTGGGATGTCGACAGTTGTACGCTGGAAAATGCCGCCGACCGCAGCTGCGATGTCGGCTTGCTGCGATTACAGCCTTTTCACCTGGAACGGCCGGAAGCGGTGAAAGAGTTGATCAGTCGCAGCGGCACGGAATGGATCGCTGTGCTGAATCAGGAAGTACTGCGCCTGCAGAACGTTGGCGACTTCGTCTGCGAATGGTTTTTCGATTTCCATACCCTGCCGTTCGACGTGTCTCGGGTGCAAGTCACCCTCGGCCGGGCGTTCGGCATGGCACGCCTGCGCGGGCAGGGCACAATTCACGTCGACCAGCCCGAACATGAATTGCTCGGCGACAGCAAACCGATCCGCGAACTGCGCAAATTGCTCAGCAAACTGGCGCCGACTGAATCGCCCGTGTTGATCCGTGGCGAAAGCGGCACCGGTAAAGAGCTGGTCGCGCGCACGCTGCATCGGCAGTCGCAACGCCACAGCAAACCGTTTGTGGCGATCAATTGCGGGGCAATTCCCGAACACTTGATCCAGTCCGAGCTGTTTGGTCACGAAAAAGGTGCGTTTACCGGCGCGCATCAGCGCAAGGTCGGCCGCATCGAAGCGGCCAACGGCGGCACCTTGTTCCTTGATGAAATTGGTGACCTGCCGCTGGAGTTGCAGGCCAATCTGCTGCGGTTTCTTCAGGAAAAACACATTGAACGGGTCGGTGGCAGTCAGCCGATTCCCGTTGATGTGCGCGTATTGGCAGCGACTCACGTTGATCTAGAGTCGGCGATCGAGAAGAAGCGCTTTCGCGAGGATTTGTACTACCGGCTCAATGTGCTGCAAGTGGTCACCGCGCCTTTGCGTGAACGGCACGGTGACTTGTCGATGCTGGCCAACCACTTTTCGCATTTCTACAGCCACGAAACCGGTCGACGTCCGCGCAGTTTCAGTGAAGATGCGCTGATTGCGATGGGTAAACACGATTGGCCGGGCAATGTCCGTGAGTTGGCCAACCGCGTTCGTCGCGGACTGGTGCTGGCCGAGGGGCGGCAGATCGAGGCGCGCGACCTGGGCCTGATCAGTCAGCATTCGATCGCTACGCCAATGGGCACGCTGGAAGATTACAAGACGCGAGCTGAACGTCAGGCATTGTGCGATGTGTTGAACCGGCACAGTGACAATCTGAGCATTGCGGCGAAGGTACTTGGGGTGTCCCGTCCAACGTTTTACCGGCTGCTGCACAAGCATCAGATTCGCTAGAAGATCAAAAGATCGCAGCCTGCGGCAGCTCCTACAAGGGTAATCCTGTAGGAGCTGCCGCAGGCTGTGATCTTTTGCTGTTGCTCTGCTTAGAAGTAGTACGGGAATTTCAGGCTGAAGGAAAAGTCCGGTGCATCGTCGGTCATACCGATCGACAGGTTGGGCACGATGGTCAGGTTGTCGGTGGCCGCAATGGTCATGCCGACGTTGAAGTAACCGGCGTTGGCGTCGCTGGACACCACCGATTCCCAATCCCCGCCATCCTGTTTCAGCTTGCTTTTGCGTTGTACCAGGTCAGATACGGAGAACGACATACTCATCTTCTCGTTCAGCGCAAACGCAATACCGGCGCCGATCTGGAAGCTGTCGCCAATGCGCACCTTGCCCGGGGTTTTCTGGTTGACGGTCGAGCTGATGTCGTCGAACGATTCTTCCAGGTTGTGGGTGTAGGACAAGCTGCCGAACAGTACGGCCGGGTCGAACGTCTTGACCAGCGAGATCCCCGGGGTGATCGACCAGACGCCGTTGCCGGTTGGCAGGGTGTCAGGCACGAACAGGTTGGAGTTGGCATCGGTCTGACGCAGCTTGATACCGAACGGGTCCTTGCCGGTAGGTGCCTTGACCCGCAAGGTGACCACGGCGTCCGGCGTATTGACCGATTCGTCGAGGAATTTGTAGGCGATACCGAAGTTGACGTCGCCAATGGTCGGGTCGCGAGAAACGTCCTGTTCAGTGGTGACGTTGGAGGCGCCGCCGTTACCGCCGCCGGATTGATACGTCGAATCGCGGTAGACCACCGGCACGTTCAGGTCGAACTGCCAGCGATTGTCGAAGTTGTACCGGCCCGTGAGGTCGAGGGTCCAGGTGTCGGCCTTGATCCGGTCAAGGTTGATGTTGCCAAGGAAGATCGAATCCAGCGCGAGAAAGCCGTTGAGGATCAACTGACGGGTGTCATAACGCGAATAGGTGACACCGGTTTCAAAGCTGAACTTGCCCCCGCCGAAGAAGCCGCTGGCCTCGTCGTACAGGTTGGACACGCTCTGTGCCGGTTGCGAATCGTCCGCCAGTGATTGCCCATAAGAAGCGCCACTGCCCCCGGCTGCGCCCCCCGACGCTGCTGCGGCCCCGGTGCCGGTGGCCACTTTTGGATTGCCTTTGAGGTCCGACGGCGACTTGGCCAGACGTTTCGGTTGCGGCGCCGCCGGTTGGTCTTCAACCTGGCGGACTCGCTGTTCGAGGACTGCCAAGGCTTTTTGTTGTACTTCGTATCGTTGCTTAAGCTCCAGTAGTTCCTGTTTCAGGACTTCTACATCGGCGTCCGGTGCCGCTTGCAGCATGGCTGCGGGTAGAAGGGTACTCAAACATACAGCCGCACGCAGTGATACTGATCGATACATGAAAAAGCCGTCCCTTTAAGCCCAATGATCGAGACTCAGCGTAGTTCAATATCCAATATTGCGTAGTGCCCTGAGTTGAGTCAGGTTGCAGTCCAGTGCACCGGCGCTCATGCCGTTATTGTTCAGTACGACGTTGAGTTGAGTCATGTTATTGACCACGTTGGCACTGCCAAGCAAACGGGTGTTCTGCAGCAAACCGCCCTGGGCGACTTGTTGCAAGGCTGTGCCCTGATTGCCGGAGGCCTGAATGGCCATTTGTACGCCGCCGTTGGTGGCTGAAACCGCCACGCTGCCTGCGGCGTTACTGCCGCCGATGGTCTGCCCTGTCATCAGCGCCTGCCCTTGCGCGGGCACGATGGCGGGGGCCTGATTGGCTTCCGAGACATTGATCGCGACGTTGTTGGAGGCGGTATTACTGTCACCGGCTGCGCGCACGCTTTGCGTCACACCCTGGCTACTGTTGAGGCCGGCGCCACCGGTGATCGTGCCGGTACCTGTCGGCAGGGTGCTGCCGTTGCCATGTTCCTTGATTGTTTGTACATAGAATTCAGGTTTTACCGATGCAGCCTGAAGTTGCATCGAAGTCGAAGCCCCGATCAAATCGCCACCGGCGTTGCGCCAGGTACTGCTCATGACAATGCCGAAGCTGATAATCCGCCCCGGCATCACATAACGACCACGTAACTCGGACAACTCTTTGTCTTGTACTTCTATAGGTTTGAATCCTGCATTGGCATAGCCTGACGCACTCGCTGCCAGGCAGGCGGCGGCCAGCCAGTATGAGGTTTTCATTTGCTGCTCCCGGGACATCCAGCCCCATTCTTTATAATCGGCGATTAAAAGAAGTCGCTCTGTATGAACCCGAAGTCCATCAATTCAGCATCTCTGACAGGGTTGAAGCCATCCAGCTTGTTCTTGGCGGTCAGCGGCACCGGAGGGCTACGCAAGGCATTTGTCTTGTCGTATCCGGGGCCAACGATGGCGAAAACAATGCCGTTCCAACCTTTGACAAAGTCATCGTGTTTGTAGCGTTTGTGGCCCAGAACCGGGTCTCCGATGTAAACCCAATCCTTGTCCGAACGCTGCAGAACCACGAAATGCTTGTAGCCGCGAATTTCCATCAGTACCACCACCGGGATTGTTACAGCATCGAGTTTTTCCGGCGGAATCTTGTAGCCCCTGGCGCGCATGCCGATGCTTTCTATGTAGCGCTTCATGTCAAGCATGGAAAAACCCTGAGTACGAACAAGGTCCTGGTCAGCGTTGACCAGCATGCCTTTGATGATGTGCTCTTCATCGACGTCGAGCCAATAGGCCTGGCGTAATACCGTGGCCAGTGCGGCGGCGCCGCAGCTGAAATCGGTTTTCTGTTCGACGATGTCGGCAAACTTGCGCTCACGAATGCTTTGCACGTTCTTGTAGACGAGTACGCCGCCGGGAAGGGCAGCGACTGGCATCTGGCCGGCCTGAGTCAGGCCACAGACGCAAAGCAGGGCGAGGAGGGCAGTCTTACGCATGATCGATACGCCTTTGCGGACTGAGGAAAAGCCCCGTTTCCGGGGCTTTCGTTTCGATCGCGACTACAGGCAGGCTTTGCAACCTGCAGCGATGGACAGCGAGTTGCTTTGTTGGTTACCAACACCGGCGGCGTTGTTGTAACCAGCGTTGCCGGAGAAGTTGTTACCAACGTTGGAGATATTTGCGTTGTTGGTTACAGGGTTTTTCCAGCCGTCTGGGGTCAGCACTTGTTGCGTGGTTACACCGGCGAGACCGAAGATGCCGACAGCTTCAAAGGTCGCTTTCTGATCTTTGCTGCCGCCGTTGCCGCCATGGCCACGGTCGTTGTCGCCATAACCGCCACCACCATGGCCTTTATCGCCTTCGATGGTCGCTTTGCCAGCTGCCACGAATGCGCCAGCAGCGGTGAAGGTGCCTCTCAGAGTATCGGTTTTGTAGGTTTGAGTGCCGTTGTTGGACACAGTCAACCCAGTGGAGCTTTGGTTGGCAGCAGCAGCGGCGTTAGCTACACGACCACCGGATACCGCAATGGCCAGGTTGTTTTTCTGTTGGTTGAAGTTGCCGGCACTGTTGTTCACACCGATGTTGCCGGAACCGCCGTTACCCACGTTGTTGAGGTTGGCGTTGTTGGTTGTCGAGTAGTTGGCAACCGCGTTGTTGTTGTTGACCTGAGTCGCGCTGGAAACGGACACGGCAGAGCCAAAGATGAAGCTTTCGTCGGCAGTTGCCAGTGCAGCGGCGTTGTCTTGTTGGTTGCCATCGCCGGCGGTGTTGTTCATGCCGACGTTGCCGTTGGTGCCATTGGCCGAGTCGCGAACGGAGGCATCATTTTTGGTGCCTTGGTTGCCCACCAGGTTGCCATCGCTGTTCTGCGTATCGAGTACGGCAGCACCAGCGCCGGCGCCAATTTGCAGAAGTTGTTCCAGGGTAGGGCCTTTGGGTTCATGGTTGCCATGACCATTGCCGTGCCCGTTACCATGATCGTCATCACGACCGCCTGCCTGTGCTGCGATTGCCATCACTGCTGCAAGTGCGAAAACCAGTGGTTTGAGAGCCATTGTAGGTTTCATGGTGTTTCTCCATCGTGCTTATTAGTTGGTTAAGTGTTGGTACTTTCTAATTGCACTGCTTTTTTTGTTTGGGTCAGTCAGCGACCCGGATGCTCAGGGTGTTAGCCATTCGGTTCCCCACCCCGGCACTCTGGTTCACCTGGATTACCCCGCGGCTGCCGGTGAAGGCCTGATCACTTGTCGTGACCTGGCGACTGCCGGGTGAGGTACCAGTTGCTCCTGAGCTCGGTAATAACGCCACGTTCTGTTGTGAAAGGGCGCTGTCGTCAACGCTCTGCGGGCCGGCACTGATGCTGACGCGCGTAACGTTGGCCATCTGGTTGTTGGCACCGGCGCCCTGGTTCACACCGAGGATGCCGTTGCCGTTACTGAAAGAGTTGCCACCAATGGTTGCGCTGGCATTCGTCGCTGGGTTGCCTGGCGTGTCGATGTGCTGGCGCACGATGGTGGTGGCGCTGGCGGCCGTGCCAATGGCGATGGCCTTGGTGTTGGTCTGTTGCATCTGGTCGCCGGCGGCCTGGTTGACGTTGTAGTTGCCGCGGTACTGAATGCCGGTGTCCTGAATGTTCGCGTTGTTCACTGAGCTGGGGTCGGCCGCCATGGCACTGGCGCAACCAAAGAGGGCAAGCAGGAGCAGGGAACGATTCATCTTATTGGCCTCCAGCCATGCGGGTCAGCGGCGCAAGGCCTGCGCCCATGGCGCGGTTGACGGTATTGGAGATGGATCCGCCGGCGCCGCCGCCGTGGCCGCTGCTCATGCCGGGCAGGCCGTTGGGATTGGTCAGGGTGTTCATGCCGGGCAGATTCGAGGTCGGCGTGTTGATGTTGCCGCGTATCGAAGAGCCACTGGCCACACTGGCAAACTCACCGTCATTGAGTTCGGTGCTGCTCATCGCCTGATTGATGCGGGCTGAAGGGTTGGCATTGACGGTGGTTGGATAGGGGTCTTTGCCGCCGCTGCGGCCGATAGGGATAGGTTGAACGTCGCGATTGAGGACGATCACACCGTTGCCTTCTGCCTGCACATTGAGGCTGATCAATGTGCTGGCTGCTGATCCGATCAGCAGGAGGCAGGTCATGCTCTTTTTGAAATTCCCCACGGCAGCAATTCCTTCTTCAGTGGGCTGGCCCTAGTCAGCGTTGTGAAGGAGAGAGCGAAAGCTGTGCCGCTTTTTAAATACTCATTGATTTCAGATGCTTACGTGAATCGAGCAAAGGTTTGATACACAAGCTGTTTCATTGATGAAACACGCACATTGGCATCGACCTGTCTATTGGCTGAACAAAGCTCTGGAACGAGGGTTTGCGGTGATGTGTTTCAACTGCGTAACAGGTCGGCCGACAAAACGCTCGAGGCCGTTGAAACGGCCACTCTGCCGTTAAGTGTGTGTTTCAGGAATGGACACTTTGCCCCCAGAACAGGGGAAAACAGTGGGGCAGGAGCCCCTTGAACCGGGTTATTCGCAAAGCAATTGTGCAACCGCCGCAAAAGCTTGCGTCTGCCGCTCAGCCCAATTGCCTTGAATGATTTGCACGGATTGCTGATGTTGCTCAAGCCAGGCGCGCGTGGCGTTGAAGAAGGCCAGACGCTGCTCCAGATCTGGCTGGCAGCGTTGACCGTCATCGGTCCAGTCGATGTGCTCCGGGGATAACAGAAGGTGCAAGTCGTATCGGCGTGCCAGCAGCTCGGGTTCGAGCCAGGCCGGGCAGGCGCCGAACAGCGTCTGGCTCCACAGCATGTTGCTCAGCAGGTGCGTATCGAGAATCAGCAGCGCCGGTCTTTGCGCACGCGCCTGATCTTCCCACTGCAATTGGCCACGGGCGATCTCGGGGATGTCTGCCAGGCAAGTATCACGCGGGTTCTGCTCAATGAACCAGCGCACGTATTCGTCCACCCGTACGCCGCCGAACTGTTGTTGCAGGCCCGCCGCCAGCCAGCTCTTGCCGGTGGATTCCGGCCCGGTAAGCACCACGACTTTCATGTGCGCAACGCCGGGTCGGCGCGCCATTCACGATAGCCTTGCACCGCGATCAGGGTGAACAGGCCGTACAAGGCTGCGGTGAGGTAAAGATCCTTATAGATGAACAGCCCGACAAAGATCACATCGAGGACAAACCACAGTGCCCAGCACTGCAGACGTTTCTGCGCCATCCACAACTGCGCAACCAGGCTGAACGCCGTCAACGCTGCGTCGAGCCAAGGCTGTGCGGCATCCGTCCAGTGCGCCATGGCCGCGCCCAGCAGCAGGCTGCCGACAGCGCCGACGCTGAGCCCGATCAGGATTGAACGCTGATCGAGACGTGTGACCTGCCGCCCGTCGTGCATCGTCCCGGCCCGTGTCCATTGCCACCAGCCGTAGACTTGCAGCGCGGCGTAGATCACTTGCAGCAACATGTCCGAATACAGCTTCACCTCAAAGAAGATCCAGCTGTAGAGCAACACCATGACCAGACCGATCGGCCAGCACCATGGGTTCTGTTTGACCGTCAGCCAGACGGCAATCACACCGAGGGCGGCGGCAAACAGTTCAAGCCCGGACATGGGGATTCCTTGGGGGGAGAAAAGAAGGGAGCGGATTGTACCCAAAAACCTGTAGGAGTGAGCCTGCTCGCGATAGCGGTTTTGTCAGCAACGCTAATGTTGGCTGATAGAGCGCTATCGCGAGCAGGCTCACTCCTACAGGGGTAGGTCAGACGCGGAACTGGCGTAGCAGGCCGTTGAGTTGTTCGCTCAGTTGGCCGAGCTTCACGCTGGCCGCACTCGACTGCTCTGCAGCGATCGCCGTGCTGTGCGAAAGACCAGCCGCCTGGGTGACGTTCTGGTTGATGTCCTCGACCACATGCGCCTGCTGCAAAGTAGCGCTGGCAATCGAGGCATTCAAACCATTGAGGTTGCGCAACGCCTGGCCAATGGCATTCAGGCTGGCACCCGCGAGGCCGGCCTGTTCGATGGTCAGTTGCGACGCCTTGCTGCTGTCGCCGATGACTTTCACGGCGGCTTCGGAATGATTTTGCAGGCGCTCGATCATCGACTGAATCTCGGCCGTCGATTTCTGCGTGCGCTGCGCCAACAGGCGCACTTCATCGGCGACCACGGCAAAACCGCGTCCCTGCTCACCGGCCCGCGCCGCTTCAATCGCGGCGTTGAGCGCCAGCAGGTTGGTCTGTTCGGCAATCGAGCGAATCACCTCCAGTACGCTGCCAATCTGCGTGCTCTCGGCGGCGAGGGTGCGGATCACCTCGACCGCCTGATCGATGGTGCCCGAAAGCTTGTCGATCTGTTGCAGGCTGCCGTCGATGTTGATCTGGCCCTGCTGCGCCTGCGCTTCGGCATCACGCATTTCAGCGGCGGCATGTTCGGCATTCTTCGCCACGTCCTGTACGCCGTAGGTCACCTCGTTGATCGCAGTGGCCACCAGTTCCATCTGCTGCGATTGCTGTTGGCTGCGTTGCTGCGCCTGCGAGGCGTCGTTGCCCAGCTCGCTGGACGACTGGCCCAGTGCGCTGGCCGAGACCTGCAAGTCGCCGATCACCCGGCGCAATTTCGCGGTGAAGGCATTGAAATGATGCGCCAGTTCGGTGACTTCATCCTTGCCGTGGGTATCGAGGCTGCGGGTCAGGTCGCTTTCGCCGCTGGCAATGTTGGCCATCGCGTTCACAGTTTCCTGCAACGGACGCACGATGCTGCGGGCGATCAGAATCACCAGCAGGGCCATGATCAGCGCAATCGCCAAGCCGATGACCGTGGCTTTGATCACCTGGCCCTTGAACTCTGCCTGCACATCGTCGACGTAAACGCCGGAGCCGATCACCCAGCCCCACGGTTCGAACAGCTTGACGTAAGAGGTTTTCGCCACCGGCTCACTGGCGCCGGGTTTCGGCCAACGGTAGTCGACCATGCCGGCGCCTTTGGCGCGGGCGATGGCGACCATTTCGTTGAACACCGCAAAACCGTCCGGATCTCGGATCGCCGAGAGGTTCTGACCTTCGAGTTTCGGGTTGGTCGGGTGCATGACCATCACGGGCGTGAGGTCGTTGATCCAGAAATAGTCGCTCTGGTCATAGCGCAGACCACGAATCGCGGTCAGCGCCTGCTTTTGCGCTAGCTCTTTGCTCAAGGTGCCGGCGGTTTCCAGGTCATGGTAGTAGGTGAGCAGGCCGCTGGCCGTCTGCACCACATGTTGGGTTTTCTGGGCTTTGGCGTGATACAGGTCATCGTGGATCTGCTTGAGCATCAACACGCCCAAGGTCAGCAACATGACCACGGCCACCACCAAAATGAGCCACAAGCGTCGGCTGATCGACACACTGCGCAAGCTGTTCATAACGCTGTCACTCCGAATTCTTTTTCTTGTAATAAACGACCGCCAGCATCCAACCACGATTTTGTGAGCGGGCATACGCGACCCAAGTCGTATAACGCGGCAGCGCTATTAAGGCTTGTCTGTTAGGATTTCGGCCCCGCGCGTAAAAACCTGAATCCAAGTTGATATTTCACGGAATTTTGACTGTTTCGTGTGGATCCTGTGCGCGCGGAATCGGTACAGCTACAAACAGCTACGCTGAACGCAGTGAACGTAAGAAAAATACTATCGGGGCATGCCGCCGTGCATCGCTCTTTGGGGGATTGATGGATCTTTGGACCGCCTTGCAGGCACTGATTCTTGGAGTTGTAGAGGGGCTGACGGAGTTTTTGCCCATTTCCAGTACCGGACACCAGATCATTGTTGCCGACTTGCTCGACTTCGGCGGCGAACGGGCCATGGCGTTCAACATCATCATTCAGCTCGGCGCGATCCTCGCGGTGGTCTGGGAGTTTCGCCGCAAGATTCTCGACGTGGTGATTGGCTTACCGACGCAGCCAAGCGCTCGACGGTTTACTGCCAATCTGCTGATCGCTTTCTTGCCGGCCGTGGTGTTGGGGGTGATTTTTGCCGACCTGATCCACGAATACCTGTTCAACCCGATCACGGTCGCGGCCGCGCTGATAGTGGGCGGCGTCATCATGTTGTGGGCGGAAAAGCGTCAGCATGAAGTACATGCCGAAACCGTCGACGAGATCACCTGGAAGGACGCCCTGAAAGTTGGTTTTGCGCAGTGCCTGGCAATGATTCCCGGTACTTCGCGCTCCGGCTCGACGATCATTGGCGGCTTGCTGTTTGGTCTGTCGCGTAAAACCGCTACCGAGTTCTCGTTCTTCCTCGCCATGCCGACCATGGTGGGTGCGGCGGTGTACTCGGGCTACAAGTATCGCCACCTGTTCGTGCCGGCGGACTTCCCGGTATTCGCCATCGGCTTCGTGACGGCGTTTATCTTCGCCATGATCGCCGTGCGCGGCTTGCTCAAGTTCATCGCCAGCCACAGTTACGCGGCATTTGCCTGGTACCGGATCGTCTTCGGCCTGGTCATCCTCGCCACGTGGCAATTCGGCTGGGTCGACTGGGCGGCGGCCAAACCATGAATGATTCTCGCGCACGTCGCCCTGAAGGTCGGCCTTTGGCTGGCAACATCCAATATCTGAAATTGAAACTGGTGGTGTTGCTGATCGTCTGTGCGTTGCCGTTATACGGCTCGCTGTCGATGTGGCTGCACGGGATCTCGCTGGTGCCATTGGCAGGGTACGGGATCGTCAGTGTGCTGGCGTTCTTCCTGTACTGGGCAGACAAGCGCAAGGCCCGCACCGGTGCCTGGCGCACGCCGGAGAACATCCTTCACGCGGTGGAACTGGCCGGCGGCTGGCCGGGCGCATTGATCGCCCAGCAGGTTTTTCGGCACAAGACGCGCAAGGTGTCGTTCCAGATTCTGTTCTGGGTGATCGTCTTGCTGCACCAGATATTCTGGATTGACCAACTGTTCATCGGCATGAAACTGCTGGCCCTGTTCTAAAAAATACCACCCCGTAGGAGCTGCCGAAGGCTGCGATCTATTGACTTTGATCTTTTAAAAATCAGAATCAAAAGATCGTCCGATCGCGGCCCGAGCCTCCGGCAGCTCCTACAAAGGATCGGGGTTACAGCAGTAAACCGATTTGGGTTTTTTTCGGCAGTTTGCTCACCACCAACTGGTGCGAGCGCTGCAACAATCCGCGCAATTCCTCGGCACCCAGCGGGTAGGGCGGGTGCATGATGATCCACTGCGCCCGCGCCAGATACGGCGCCGGGTGAATGCCGGGGCGGTCGCAATGGCCGAGAAACAGATCCTTGTCGACCTTGAACGCCAGCGAATCACCGCGCAGCCCCTGCAAGGCAAACATCTTGTTGCCGGCAATCGAAAACACCCGCACACCGCCCCATTTGTAATCCTCGCGCGCGCCCGGCAACGCCAGGCAAAATTCGGCGACGTCCGCTTCGCTCATCCTTCCCTTTTTCATAACAACCGCTCCCCACAGGCATTGAACGATTCGACCAGGTGATCGATCCACGCGCGCACCGCCGGCATCACCCCGCGCCGATGCGGGTACACCGCTTGCAGCCAGCCACCGGGCAATGACCACTCTGGCAGCAGTTGCAGCAGTGTGCCGTTTTGCAGTTCTTCTTCGCAGTACATCATCGGCAGCAACGTGAAACCCTGGCCGGCCAGCACGCAGGCTTTGCGCACAATAAAGTCATCGATACCCAGCCGGGCTTCCATGTTCAACTCGAAACTGTTGCCCTGCTGGTCCAGCAGGCGCACATGAACCAGACGATCCGCTTCCAAAGCGCCAAGCACCGGCAGCGTTCGCAAATCTTGCGGATGGTTGATCGATTGCCCCTGAATAAACGCCGGACTGGCCACCACAACCATTTGCGCCTGGCGCAAGCGCCGGGTGACCAGCAAAGGGTCCTCATCACCGTGTTCGCGCACGCGCAGGGCCACATCAAAGCCTTCGCCGACCAGATCGACGCGGCGGTTGAGCAATACAACTTCCAGCTGCACCTGGGGGAATTTACCGAGGAATTCGCTGATCACCCATGGCAGCATCTCGCGCGCCAGACCGGTCGGGCAAGACACCCGCAAGCGTCCACGCGGCTCGCTCGACATGCTCGCCACCGCCTCATCGGCCATTTCCGCTTCCAGCAACATCGCCTGACAGTGACGCAAGTAACGCTCACCGACCGCCGTGAGGTTGAGTTGGCGCGTGGTGCGCTGCAGCAAACGCGCGCCGAGGCGTTCTTCCAGTTCGGCGATGCGCCGTGACAGCCGCGATTTGGGAATGCCGAGTAAACGCCCGGCCGCCGCGAATCCGCCGGCCTCGACGACTTTGGCGAAATAGTAGAGATCGTTGAGGTCTTGCATGGCTGAATTCCAACTGTTCTATCAATGGGACAAACTATCGCATTTCAGGCGGCTAATCATCCATTGGTTTCTTGCGTAGGATTGTCTCCATTCCGTCGCCACCGGCGATTCATTCCAGGAGATTCCACATGAAACTGCTGCATATCGATTCGAGCATTCTGGGCGACAACTCGGCTTCCCGTCAGTTGAGCAGCGAAGTCGTCAAAGCCTGGCAAGTCGCCGAGCCAAGCGCTGTCGTGACTTACCGCGACCTGGCAGCCGACGCCATCAGCCACTTCTCGTCGACCACTCTGGTGGCGGCCGGCACCACTGCTGAACTGCGCAACGCCGCACAGCAGCACGAAGCCGAACTGAGTGCTTCGACCCTGGCCGAGTTCATCGCTGCCGACGCCGTCGTCATCGCCGCACCGATGTACAACTTCACTGTGCCGACCCAACTCAAGGCGTGGATCGATCGCGTTGCCGTCGCCGGTCAGACCTTCCGTTACACCGAAGCCGGCCCCGAAGGGCTGTGCGGCGGCAAAAAAGTGGTGATCGTTTCCACGGCTGGCGGCATCCACGCCGGTCAGGCCAGCGGCATCGCCCACGAAGAATACTTGAAGCTGGTTCTGGGCTTCCTCGGCATCACCGACATTGAAATCGTCCGTGCCGAAGGCCTGGCGTACGGCGACGAAGTCCGTAACAACGCCATGACTGCAGCCCAAGCGAAGATCAGCGAGCAACTGTTCGCCGCCGCGTAAGGCTTGCGTAAAGAACAGCTGAGGTTCAGGTAACACCGAAAAAACTCTGTATTCTGGTTCTGCAAGGGCCGAATACGGAGTTTTTTGTTTCTGACTGTTACATAATCTGGCCCGGGTTATGCAGTCAAACGATCAGCGTCTGAATGCATTGTCGTACCGCAGCGCCGAATCCCCGGCGTTTCTGGCCCGCAACGCAATGGATCTTTCGATTGAGTAACAACAGGGTGGGGCATCCGATGATGCGTCTTTGTGCAACGTTACTGATTTGCCTGATCGGCAGCCTGAATTCAGTGCAAGCTGCGCCGGGGCGACATCCTGTCTGGAGCGTCGGCTACCACGAGATGACGTTCCTCGATCCGCTGGACCTGCAGCCGATGCGCGCCATCGCGTTCTATCCCTCAAGTGATCGCGAGCACATGAGCCTGCTCGAAGGCTATTCCGTCGAGGCCGGCGAGGACACCAAGGTCGCGATCGGCCGCTTTCCGATGCTGATGCTTTCGCACGGCAACACCGGCACACCACTGGCCTTGCACGACCTCGCCACATCGCTGGCCCGCAAAGGCTTCGTCGTGGTCGCGGTGATTCATCCCGGCGACAATTCCAAGGATCACAGTCGGCTCGGCACCTTGAGTAATCTGTACGGGCGGCCGATCCAGATTTCCGAAGCCATCACCGCAACCCTTGGCGACCGCATGTTGGCGCCGTACGTCAACCCCGAGCAGGTCGGCGTGATCGGTTATTCCGCGGGCGGCGAGACCGCGTTGATTCTGTCCGGCGCGCAACCGGACCTGGATCGTCTGCGGCGTTATTGCCAGGAACGCCCGGATGACCGTGACGCCTGCAACACCCAGGGCGAACTCATCGTTGATCGCGACGATTTGCAACCGGTGGCCGATCCCCGCGTGCATGCGTTACTGCTGATGGCGCCGCTGAGCCTGAAGTTCGGCCGCCACACCCTGGCCGACGTGCATGTGCCAGTGCTGCTCTACAGTGGCGATGGCGACAAACTCGTCGCGTTCGACAAAAACGCCGCTGCGCTGGCGCGCAAACTGCCGACCGCGCCGGACTTCAAATTGCTGGCCGGGGCAGGGCACTTTGTGTTCATGGCGCCGTGCAATGAAGAACAGATCCGCGCCATGCCGGCGCTGTGTACCGACGCCGACGGTGTCGACCGCGAAGACATTCACCGCAACCTCATCTCCGAGGCTGGACGCTTCTTCTCCCATGCGCTGGGCCAAGCGACACGCGCCGGCATGCAGACTGCCGATCAATAGATCAAAAGATCGCAGCCTTCGGCAGCTCCTACATGATCTGCGCTATGCCCATGTAGGAGCTGCCGAAGGCTGCGATCTTTTGACTTTGCTTTTCAGTTCGTGGCACGACGCATCAGCAGCAACGTCAGCCCCAGCCCGATCACTGACAACAAAGCCGCACTGAAGAATATCCACGAATACCCCAGGTTCAGCGCCACCGCGCCCATCAGCGGCCCGGCAATCGCCAGCGCCAGATCGAAGAACACCGCATACGCCCCCAGCCCCGAGCCACGGCTGGAACTCGGCACCTGCTTGATCGCCTCGACCCCCAACGCCGGATACACCAGCGACAGGCCAAACCCGGCCATCCCCGCACCGATCAAGGCGAACGCCGTGGACGGCGCCAGCCACAGCATCACCAACCCGACCGTTTCGATGGTCATGCAGGCGATGGCCGAGCGGAAACCACCAAAGCGGCTGATCGCGGAAATGAACAGCAGTCGCGACAGGATGAAGCACACGCCAAACACGGTCAGGCAGTAAGCCGCACCGCTCCAGCCGCGGTTGAGGTAATAGAGGGTGATGAAGGTGGTCAGCGTGCCGTAACCGATCGAGGCCAGGGTCAGACTGGCGCCAAACGGTGCGATCCTGCCGAACACTGCCCAAAACGGCAGCCGTTCGCCACGAATCACCGGCACCGACGGTTTGTTGCGAATCAGCAGCAGCGCGCCCGCCGCCAGCACCGACAGCGCAATACCGAGGCTGGTGAAACCGTAGTCGGCCACCATCACCACACCCAGCGGTGCGCCGATGGCAATCGCACCGTAAGAGGCGATGCCGTTCCAGCCAATCGACTTCGCAGTGTGTTCGACACCGACCTGGCCCATGCACCAACTGATCGTGCCGACCCCGATCAAGCCTTGGGCGATACCGAGCAACAAGCGTCCGGCAATCAATATCAGCAAGCTGGTCAGCGGCAAGCTTTGCAGCAACGTCGATACCAGCGTCAGCGCGCCACTGAGCACAATGCCCCATAAGCCATAAATGATCGCCCGTTTGGTGCCAATGGTGTCCGACATGCGCCCGGCCATCGGCCGACTGAGCAGGGTGGCGAGGTACTGCGAGCCGATCACTAGCCCGGCGATGATCGCGCTGAAGCCCAATTGTTCGTGCACATAACCCGGCAACACCGCGATCGGTAAACCGATGCAGAGGAAGGCAATAAAGGTGTAGAAAACGATGGAGACGATCTGCAGGGTGATCGCCATGGAGCTTTGCGGTGGCTGTTGCTGCGCAGACATGAGGACTCGTTCGCGGGCGGCGGTGGGAGAGTTCGCATCATGGCTTGGGTGTTGGATAAAAGAAAGCAGGCTAACGATCAAAAGATCGCAGCCTTCGGCAGCTCCTACATGGGAACTCCTGTAGGAGCTGCCGAAGGCTGCGATCTGTTGATCTTCAAAACCAAAAAGCCCCGTCACATGGACAGGGCTTTTCAGATTGCAGCAGCGTTTTAGAACACGACGCCCTGGCTACGCAGGTAGTCATCGTAGGTGCCGCTGAAGTCAGTCACGCCATCCGGGCTCAGCTCGATGATGCGCGTGGCCAGGGACGATACGAACTCACGGTCGTGGCTGACGAAGATCAGCGTGCCCGGGTAGTTTTCCAGCGCCAGGTTCAGCGCCTCGATCGATTCCATGTCCAAGTGGTTGGTCGGTTCGTCCATGATCAGCACGTTCGGCTTTTGCAGGATCAACTTGCCGAACAGCATGCGACCTTGCTCACCACCGGAAATCACTTTGACCGACTTGAGGATCTCGTCGTTGGAAAACAGCATGCGGCCCAAAGTACCGCGAATCATCTGCTCGCCCTGGGTCCACTGACCCATCCAGTCGAACAGGGTGACATCGTCTTCGAAGTCGTGCGCGTGATCCTGAGCGTAGTAGCCCAGTTCAGCGGCGTCGGTCCACTTGACGCTACCGGCATCCGGGGTCAGTTCGTTGACCAGGGTGCGCAGCAGGGTGGTCTTGCCGATACCGTTCGGGCCGATGATCGCTACGCGCTCGCCGGCTTCAACCTGGAAGCTGAAATCCTTGAACAACGGCTTGCCGTCGAAACCTTTGGCCATCTTTTCAACCATGACAGCCTGACGGTGCAGCTTCTTGTTCTGATCGAAGCGGATGAACGGGCTGACGCGGCTCGAAGGCTTGACCTCGGCCAGCTGAATCTTGTCGATCGCCTTGGCACGCGAAGTGGCCTGCTTGGCTTTCGAGGCGTTGGCCGAGAAGCGGCTGACGAACGATTGCAGTTCGGAAATCTGCGCCTTCTTCTTGGCGTTGTCCGACAGCAGTTGCTCGCGGGACTGGGTCGCCACGGTCATGTACTCGTCGTAGTTGCCCGGGAACAGGCGCAGCTCGCCGTAATCCAGGTCAGCCATGTGCGTGCACACGCTGTTCAGGAAGTGACGGTCGTGAGAGATGATGATCATCAGGCTGTTACGCTGAGTCAGGATGTTTTCCAGCCAGCGAATGGTGTTGATGTCCAGGTGGTTGGTCGGTTCGTCGAGCAACAGCACTTCCGGATCGGAAAACAGTGCCTGCGCCAGCAATACGCGCAGTTTCCAGCCTGGCGAGACTTCGCTCATCGGGCCAAAGTGTTGCTCGATGCCGATACCCAGGCCCAGCAACAGTTCACCGGCACGCGACTCGGCGGTGTAGCCGTCCATCTCGGCGAATTCGGTTTCCAGCTCGGCCACGGCCATGCCGTCTTCTTCAGACATTTCCGGCAGCGAGTAGATGCGATCGCGCTCGGCCTTGACCTTCCACAGCTCTTCGTGGCCCATGATCACGGTATCGATCACGGTGAATTCTTCGTAGGCGAACTGATCCTGGCGCAATTTACCCAGACGTACGTTCGGCTCGAGCATGACCTGGCCGGCGGAAGGGTCGAGGTCGCCACCGAGGATTTTCATGAAGGTCGACTTGCCGCAACCGTTGGCGCCGATCAGGCCATAGCGGTTACCCGCGCCGAATTTGACCGAAACGTTTTCGAAGAGCGGCTTGGCGCCGAACTGCATCGTGATGTTAGCTGTAGAGATCAAGAGTTTTTCCTGCGAAGCATTCTGAGTAGCGAGGGTGCGGCTGGAGCGCTTGGCCCGAGTCAAAGTGCGCTGAAGCGGGGAGGTTCCCGTCATCAACCAAGGGGGGCGCGTAAAGTTTGGCGGCGATTGTACTGGTCTGGCTCTTTAAACGATAGGGCGAAGACGCCGCGGACGCCGATTGGCGCAAACACGGGACAGTTTTTCACAGATGAGGGTTCACTATCGGTTACAAAGTGTGGCTAAAATGCCATGCATATCACCCAGCGCCTTCAACCGCGTGGGCTCAAGGACGTGCCATTTGTATTCAGACCTCTGCATAAGACGCCAGGCCTTGGGCCATCGGGCGCGCAGTTTGCTCACTTCTGACGTGTGACGATTTCCGTGAAACTCATCATTGCTGCTATTTATGTCATTTCCATTGCATACGTTCATCTTCGTGGCCGTGTGCGCCACAAACTCGGCCGGCAATTGAGCGATCACTCGACGTTTCTGGCGCCGATCAACTGCTTTCTGTACCTGTTCTCGAAAAAGCCGAACAAACCTTACCTCGATCCGGCTGACTTTCCTGATTTGAGCCCGTTGCAGGCACATTGGCAGGAGATCCGCGAAGAAGGCCGGAATTTGTTGCGTGCCGGGGAGATCAAACGCTCCAACCAATACGACGATGTCGGTTTCAATTCGTTTTTTAAAACGGGGTGGAAGCGCTTCTACCTGAAGTGGTACGGCGACAGCCATCCGTCGGCGATGAAACTGTGCCCGCGCACCACTGAACTGGTACAAAGCATCGGCTCGATCAAAGCGGCGATGTTCGCCGAATTGCCGCCGGGTTCGAAACTGGTTCGTCACCGTGACCCGTACGCCGGTTCCTATCGGTATCACCTGGGTCTGGAAACGCCGAACGATGAAGGTTGCTACATCAATGTCGACGGTGAGAACTATCACTGGCGCGACGGTGAAGCGGTGATGTTTGACGAGACGTTTATCCATTACGCGGAAAACACCACCGACAAGAATCGGATCATCCTGTTCTGCGACATCGAACGTCCGATGAAGTACCGCTGGGCGGCGGCGTTTAACGCCTGGTTCAGCCGTACCGTGATGTCAGCGGCCGGTGCCCCGAACGATGCCGGGGACCGTACCGGCGGCATTAACCGTTTGTTTACCAAGATCTACAAAATTCGTCTGCGTGGCAAAGAGCTGAAAAAGCGCAATCGCAAGCTGTATTACATGGAAAAGTGGGCGATCTTCGGTAGCTTGCTGGCGATCTTCATTCTTATCTGATTCCTCGACCTGATGCGAAGATCAAGATCAAAAGATCGCAGCGTGCCGCAGCTCCTACAGGATTGCTCAAGGCATCTGTAGGAGCTGACGAGTGAAACGAGGCTGCGATCTTTTGATCTGTTGTTAAGATCAAAATCAAAAGATCGCAGCGTGCCGCAGCTCCTACAGGATTGCTCAAGGCATCTGTAGGAGCTGACGAGTGAAACGAGGCTGCGATCTTTTGATCTGTTGTGAAGATCAGAATCAAAAGATCGCAGCGTGCCGCAGCTCCTACAGGATCGCTCAAGGCATCTGTAGGAGCTGACGAGTGAAACGAGGCTGCGATCTTTTGATCTGTTGTGAAGATCAGAATCAAAAGATCACAGCGTGCCGCAGCTCCTACAGGATCGTTCAAGGCATCTGTAGGAGCTGACGAGTGAAACGAGGCTGCGATCTTTTGATCTGTTGTGAAGATCAGAATCAAAAGATCACAGCGTGCCGCAGCACCTACATTGAACATCACTTTTGCACAGACAAGCTGTCAGCTACCTGACGCTTTCTTCGTTCTCTTGGCCGGAGCCGCCTTGGCCTTTGGCTTCGCCGCCGCTTTCCCACCCAGACTGCGTTTAAGCAGTTCGGTCAAATCGATGACATCAGCCGATTTGCGCTCTTCCTCGCCACCCACTGTTTCGACATCCTCGATCTTGCCTTCATGGGCCTTCTTCTCCACCAGCGCCATGATCTTGTCTTCAAACTCGTCGTTGTAATCTTCGGGTTTCCAGTCGCCGCTCATGTCCTGCACCAGACGTTTGGCCATGTCCAGTTCACCCTTGGCCAACTGTGGCTTGGTCACTTCGGTGCCTAAGTCCAGCTCATCCAGGCCGCGAACTTCCTGCGGCCAGCGCAGCTTCACCAGCACCAGCGCCGACTCGAGCGGCATCAACGCCGCCAGATACTGCCGGGTATGCAGCACCACGCGGGCGAGGGCGACCTTGTTGGTTTTGCTCAATGTTTCACGCAACAGCGCGTAAACCTTGCCGCCGCGCTTGTCGGGCGCCAGGTAATACGGCGTGTCGATGTTTTGCAGGGGGATCTGATCGGCGTCGACAAAGGAAAAGATGTCGATGGTCTGCGTTGAAACAGGGTGTGCCGAGCGAATTTCCTCTTCGCTGAGCACCACATAGCGACCCTTCTCGTACGCCACACCTTTGACGATGTGCTCTTTGGTGACCTCCTTGCCGGTCACCTTGTTCACGCGTTTATAGCCCACCGGGTCCATGCTGCGGCTGTCGAGCCAATCGAAATCCACGCCATGGGACGATGTCGCCGACACCAGTGCGACGGGGATGTGTACCAGTCCGAAACTGATCGCGCCTTTCCAGATTGCCCGAGCCATGGTGGTGTTCTCCGAGTGATGATCGGATGACCCGCCATGGCGCGCGAAAGTTTCCGCTGATTGCGTTGGCTCGCGGCAGCTTGGTCAAGTCGTGTTACATGTTGTTTAACGCCTGTGACTTAACAAATCCGAACCCTGCGCGTAGCGTGGACTCGAAGGCTCTATTCCCCGCGCATCGAGAGGCCGCTCCATGAACCGAATTCTGCTTGTCCTCGCTGTTCTCGCCCTCGGCGCGGGTTGGGCTAACGCGGACGTCATGCAGCCGGCTTCTGCGCAGCTGCTCGCCCAGAGTCCCACAGGTAACAGCAACAACCCCTACAACAGCCCGATTCGGCGGGCCAACCCCAACAGTATGCAAGGCACCCGGCCGAGTACGCCGCCCGTGCGCGGCCCCAATACGGTGCCCATGCCGCGCCAGCCCACCGTCGAGAACCGTGGCATCGGTAATGGCCAACCGATTCGCTCGGTACCCAGTACACCCCCCACCTTTATTCCCAATCCACCTTCACGGAGCAGCGACAGCAACCGATGAACGCCAGGACTGAGGTTCTGCCTGTCTTTGAAACGAACAAAAGGAATCGTGCATGTTGCGTAAAACCCTTCTAGCCAGTCTCTGCGCCGGTGCGCTGATCAGCGTCCCGGCATTCGCCGCCGCCCCCAAAGAGCTGCAAAGCGAGCAGGGCACCCTCGAAGTCACGACGATCACCCAAGGGCTTGAACATCCCTGGTCGCTGGCCTTTCTGCCCGATCGCCAAGGCATGCTGGTGACGGAACGACCGGGCAACCTGCGGGTGGTCGGGGCTGACGGCAAACTGTCGGCGCCCATCAATGGCGTGCCGAAGGTCTGGGCCAAGGGGCAGGGCGGCTTGCTCGATGTGGTGCTGTCGCCGGACTTCAAGCAGGATCGCCTGATTTACCTGTCGTACGCTGAAGGTGGCGGTGCGGGTGACAAGGCCGGCACGGCGGTGGGGCGTGGGCGACTGTCGGATGACCTGACAACACTCAAGGATTTCAAGGTGATCTTCCGTCAGGAACCGAAGTTATCGGTCGGCAATCACTTCGGCTCGCGTCTGGTGTTCGACCGGGACGGCTATCTGTTCATTACCCTGGGTGAAAACAACGACCGCCCGACGGCGCAGGATCTCGACAAACTGCAAGGCAAAATCGTGCGGATCTACCCGGACGGCAAGGTGCCGGACGACAATCCCTTTGTCGGCCAGTCCGGCGTACGCCCGGAAATCTGGGCCTACGGCATTCGCAACCCGCAGGGTGCAGCGCTCAATCCCTGGAACGGCACGCTCTGGGAAAACGAGCACGGCCCGCGGGGTGGCGACGAGGTGAATATCATCGAGCGCGGCAAGAACTACGGCTGGCCACTGGCAACGCACGGCATCAACTATTCGATGCAACCGATTCCGGAAGCGCAGGGCAAAACGGCTGAAGGCACAGTTGCACCGCACCATGTGTGGGAGAAATCACCGGGCGTCTCGGGCATGGCGTTCTATGACAGCGATCGCTTCAAACCGTGGCAACACAACGCGTTTGTCGGCGCATTGGTGACGCAGGAATTGATCCGCTTGCAGTTCGATGGCGACAAAGTGGTGCATGAGGAGCGTTTGCTTGGTGAACTCAAACAGCGGATCCGTGATGTGCGACAGGGGCCGGATGGCTACCTCTATGTGCTGACGGACGAGGCCAAGGGTTCGCTGTACAAAGTCGGCCTGAAATAACCAGCTCCTGTGGCGAGGGGATTTATCCCCGATGGATTGCGCAGCAATCCACGCTTTTAGCAAAAGTAGGCCGCTGCGCGGCTTATCGGGAATAAATCCCCTCGCCACAGGGTGCTAAGCGTCGCGGGAAAACAGTGTGACTGCAGCGCGCAACTTGCCTCGGCCAAAGCGGCACATTTTGTCGAATTCGCCATGGCTGACCGGCAAATGCTGGCAGTCCATCGGCTGTCGGTGCTGGCTGTGATCAACGTCCGGGTCATGCAGATAGACAAAATCCGCATCACAGTCGGTGACCATCACCCAGTGCGGTGATTTGGAGCGTGTCAGCCGATAGCTGCTGATCAACACCAGCGGTTGCCCACCGGCATCCAGCATGGCCGGCAAATCCAGTGGTGCAGCGATCAGCGTCTCGACGTCCGTCTCTCCTAACTGCGCGGTGAACTCCTCGTGTACCAGGCGCATGACGTCTTTTTTATGCGTATCGCGCACACCGTCAAGAAACAATGGCCCGGCCATGCTCAGTTGCAAACTCACCTGAAACCCGCGTCGCCAAGCCGCGAGCGCCAAACCCTGCGGGCTGCATCCGCCATGGCCCGAAGTCATGAACACCGTGGTTGCCTCGCGCCAGATTTGCAGCTCTTCGCGTCGCTCCAGCAAGCGCTCCGGGTGCAGCGCGCCCATGGCCATCAACAGACAGGCCGGGCCACAGGTGAAATCGGTGGTTTGCCGGTAATAGGGCACTTTGATGCTGCGCGAATCACGGTGCTGGAGAATACGTTTCTCCAACCGCAAGGCGTCGGCGTGGTCTTCGTAGTAATCGTGAACCAAAGCGAAGCGCCGGTAGCCATTGCCTTCGTACAACGCAATCGCGGCGGGGTTATCGGTACGCACCTCCAGGCGCAGATAGGCGCAATCGTGCTCCAGCGCGCAGGCCTCGATCCGTTGCAGCAATTGCTTGCCCAGCCCGGTCCCACGCGCGTCAGTGGCAATGGCTATTGAATAGAGCCGCGCCAACGATGTGCCGCGATGAAACAACACCAGCGCATAACCGAGCAACTGGCCGTCATGCTCAGCCACCAGCAATCGCCCGTGGGCACGATTAATCATCCACTGGAAACGGCGACGGGTCAGCCTGTCCGTGGTGAAACATTGCACTTCCAATGCCAGCAGTGCGGGCAAGTCTTCAACTGATGCCGGACGAAAAACAGTACTCATATGACCACCGTAAAAGTTGCGTAACGAAACGAGACTTTCGAAAAACTTCGTGCTTAATAGAAAAGGTCTTGTTCTCCAACGGATCAATCTCTATGTCAGCGGTACAGGGTCATTGGCGCGAAGTATCCGAGCAAAGTTTGCCGGCGGCAACTTATTTAAATCCAGCAGTCAGAGCCTCCAGTCGAGTGCTAATCATTGTCGAGCGCAAGGAAGATTGGGCCTCCTACTTTCCCAGCGAAGACATCATCACTGCTCAGCAATACCTTGAGCAAAGCCGTGACAGCGAGGCGGGCAAGCGCGTGCAGGTGATCAACCTGTGTCGCAGCTACAAGTACCTGGGGCACGGCTATTACTGCTCGCTGCTGGCCGAAGCGCGCGGGCACAAGGTGATTCCGTCCGTGCGCACGATCAGCGAACTGACCAAAAAGTCACTCTACGGCCTGGCGCTGGATGATCTTGATAAAACCCTGGAAAAGGCCCTCAGTCATAATCTTTACAGCGATACCGAGGGCTTCACCCTGACACTTTATTTCGGTCGAACGCATATCGAACCTTTGCAGGATCTGGCCCGACAATTATTTGAAGTGTTTCCCTGTCCGATACTGTTAGTTGAGTTTCGCCGAACTAACGGTTGGCACATCGAAGGCATTAAGTCCGGTGCGCTGCACAAGTTGCGCGACGATCAGGAAGATCAGTTCGCCCACGCGCTCGACGGCTTCAGCCGTAAAGTCTGGCGAGTACCGCGCTCGCCACAAGTGGCGCGGTATGACCTGGCCATTCTTCACGATCCCCAGGAAGCGTTGCCGCCCTCCAACAGCAAAGCGCTGGAAAACTTCATCCGCGTCGGCAAGACCATGGGCATCGATGTCGAGTTGATCGAGCGCAAGGACTATGCGCGGCTCGCCGAGTACGACGGCTTGCTGATTCGCGAAACCACCAGCGTCGACAACCACACCTACCGTTTCGCCAAGAAAGCCGAAAGTGAGGGGCTGGTGGTCATGGACGATCCGACGTCGATTCTGCGTTGTACCAACAAGGTCTATCTGACCGACCTGCTCAACAGCCATCAATTGGGCATGCCCGCCACCGAAATCCTCTACAAGGAGCGACCCGAGGACTTCGAACGGGTCGGTGAGCGCCTGGGGTTTCCCTTGGTACTGAAGATTCCCGACGGCTGTTTCTCGCGCGGGGTGATCAAGGTCGAAAGCCAGCAGGCGCTGCTTGAAGCGACCGCCGAACTGTTTGAACACTCGGTGTTGTTGCTGGCTCAAGAGTTTTTCTACACCGAGTACGACTGGCGCATCGGCGTGCTCAACCGTAAGCCGATCTTCGCCTGCCAATACTTCATGTCCAAGGGACACTGGCAAATCTACAACCACAAAGCCAAGGGGCAAGACGTCAACGGCGAATGCCGCACCCTCGCTGTCCATGAAGCCCCGCGTGCGGTGGTTGAGTTGGCGGTGAAGACGGCCAATCTGATTGGCGACGGCCTCTACGGCGTCGACCTGAAACAGGCCGGCGACAAAGTGGTAGTGATCGAGGTCAACGACAACCCGAACCTCGATGCCGGCATCGAAGACGCCTATTTGCAGGACGATCTGTATTCGCTGGTACTCGAGGAGTTTGTACGGCGCCTGGAGTTGAAACGGCGCGGACAGGCCTGGTGACGCGCCGATGATCAACAGTTTTGCATTGAGCCACGGCGCTTTGCAGCGGGTCGAGCGACTGGATGCCGAGGTGATGCTGTTCAGCAACCCCGACGCCGCCGAGCGCGAGTTGCTGCACAGTCATTTCAAAGTCGATGAACACGCACTGGCTTCGGCGCTGGACCCCGACGAAGTGTCACGTATCGAGTTTCACCCGGATCACTTGTTCCTTATCTGGAAGCGTCCGGAAAATTATTCCGGCGGCGGCAGCCTGGCCTTTGAAGTGTCGTCCTGTGGCTTGCTGTTCGCGCCGGGGCAATTGCTGGTGATTGCGACTGACGACACGCCTTTGCATGGTCTCGGCACCCGCCAATCGTTAAACACGCCGCTGGATGTGTTGCTCGACTTGCTGTTCAACAACATCCATCACTACCTCGGCCACTTGAAGGTGATCAAACTGGTCGCCCGCGAATTGCAGCAGAAATTCAATGCGTCGATGCAGAATCAGCACCTGGTGCAGATGTTCAACCTCAGCGAAAGCCTGATCTATTACATCAACGCGCTGCACAGTAACGGCGCGGTACTGACGCGCCTGCGCAATCACGCCGAGAAGCAGCATTTTGGCGGCGAGGCGCTGGGGCTGATCGACGACCTGATCATCGAAAACAACCAGTGTTACAAGCAGGCGGAAATCTATTCCACGGTGTTTTCCGGGCTGATCGACGCGCGTGGCAACCTGATGAACAACAGCATGAACAATCTGCTGCGCAAGCTGACGTTGATCAACGTGGTGTTTTTGCCGCTGAACCTGATTGCGAGCATTGGCGGTATGTCGGAGTTCAGCATGATGACCGCCGGGACGCCGTGGTGGGTGTCTTATCCGGTGTTTCTGCTGGTGATGATGGTGGGGGCGGGGGGAATGTTGTTTGGGTTGCGGCGGTTGGCCAGGTGATTTGTGCTGTTCCATCCACCGCCATCGCTGGCAAGCCAGCTCCCACAGAAACTCGGGAGGTCACAACACCCGTGGACACCCTGAATCCTTGTGGGAGCTGGCTTGCCAGCGATAGCTATTTCGTAAACTCTGCATGATTTTGATCAGCCCGCTTGCGTTACGTCCACCGTTTTACGCCGCTGCTGAACCCCACGCACCACCAAATACAACAACGGCCCGATCGACACAAAAACCGCCGTCAGCAACAGGTAGGGCAGCACCGACCAGAACGACTGTCCCCGCGATTTGGCATCCTTGACCATCCATATCCCGGCCAAGGTCGCCAGCAGATAAAGATCAATCACCACCTGCGCGGTGTCGGGCCGCGACATCAGACTGATGCCGAAGTCGATCAGCGACTGTTCAGCCTGGAGCATCACCGACACCGTGTAACCGGTAAAAGCGAGGAGCGCTGTGAGGGGCAGGGCGACGGACATCATGCATTCGATCCTTGAACGGCTGAGTGGAGCTGGCAGATTACAAGCGTCTGGCAAAATTGGCCATTGACTTGCCCGCAACGCTCGCGCTAATTTCCAGCACATGAATTCCACCGTACTGCGTTGCCAGCCAAGCATTATTACCGCCATTCCTCATTTGGCGGGCTAGCTCACGACTGCAGCACCCAACCCGCCCTAGAGGCGGGTTTTCATTTTCTGTCTCCAGGTAAAAAAACACCCCCGGTAGGAGCTGCCGCAGGCTGCGATCTTTTGATCTTGCTTTTAAAGATCAAGATCAAAAGATCGCAGCCTGCGGCAGCTCCTACAGGGGGTTATCAAGGAGATGAAGATGACGTATACCGACGATCAGCAAGCCCTGCTTGAGCAATACGTGAAGAAGATTCTTGCCGCGCCCGTTTATGACCTGGCCGTGCGTACGCCGTTGCAGGCTGCGCCGGCACTGTCCGAAGCGTTGGGCAACCGCATCCTGCTCAAGCGCGAAGATCTGCAGCCGACGTTCTCTTTCAAAATCCGTGGCGCCTACAACAAACTGGTGCAATTGAGCGATGCGCAGAAAGCGCGCGGGGTGATCACCGCGTCTGCCGGCAATCACGCGCAAGGCGTGGCGCTGGCGGCGCGCGAGCTCGGAATTGCCGCGACTATCGTCATGCCGAAGTCGACGCCGGAACTGAAAGTGCTTGGCGTGCGAAGTCGTGGCGCCGAAGCGCTGCTGCACGGTGAGAGTTTTCCGTTTGCACTGGCTCATGCACTGCAACTTGCCGAGCAGACCGGGCGCACCTTTGTTTCACCGTTCGATGATCCGCACGTGATCGCCGGGCAAGGCACCGTCGCCATGGAAATCCTCCGCCAGCACCAGGGCGCACTGGACGCGATCTTTATTCCGGTCGGCGGTGGCGGGTTGATCGCGGGCATCGCGGCCTATATCAAATACCTGCGCCCGGACGTGCGGATCATCGGCGTCGAATCCGAACACTCTGCATGCCTGCAAGCCGCCCTGCACGCAGGAGAACGGGTCGTCCTGCCCAATGTCGGCACTTTCGCCGATGGTGTGGCGGTGGCGCAGATCGGTGAGTTCGGCTTTGAGGTTTGCCGGTTTTGTGTCGACGAAGTCATCACCGTCAGCAACGATGAACTGTGCGCAGCGATAAAGAACATCTACGACGACACCCGCTCGATCACCGAGCCCTCCGGCGCCTTGGCCGTGGCCGGGATCAAGCAGTTCGTGGCGCGCACGGGAGTCCGCGAGCAAACTTTCGTCGCCATCGATTCCGGTGCGAACATCAATTTCGACAGTTTGCGGCATGTCGCCGAGCGCGCGGCGGCGTGCAGCGTCCCGGCGTGATGTCGGTCAGGCCAGCAACGGGCGCAGGAATGTGCGCTCGTAGCTGACAATGAACTTCTTCTCGACCAGCGTCGCCACCAGCGCCGTGCTCTCCGGGTCGGTCATGGCGATATGCCGATAGCTTTCGTAATCGGCCAGCGAGGGAAAGCTGAACAGGCAGTAAGCGATGTTGCTGGCGCCTTCCGATGGCAGAAAATAGCCGTGATGGCTGCCGCCCAGGCGCTCGACAATTCCGAGCCAGGCCTTGGCGTAAGCCTCGAATTCGGTCAACTGGTAAGGATCAATGACATATCTGACGTGGCAGGTAATCAACAGCGGCGCTCCTTGTTCTGATTATTCCTGAAGGGCTGTTCCGGTTTTGTCCGAGGCCGACCAGATGCGGTAGCGCACTTCGACATTGGATGGGGCATAGACCACGACCGGCAGTTTGCTGTTGTAGCGCAGCATGAAGCCATCACCGACAACCGGTACGAACGCGCGTTTTTTCTTCGAGCCGGGAGGGCAGGCCATCATCGTGCTCGTCGGACCGATGACATTCTCAAGGCGATAAAACGGGTAACCCCAGCCTTGCAGGCTCTTTTCATCGAGAATCCCGTCCAGTTTCTGGCGGTTGCAATCCACTTCGAGGGTTTTACCCGCGAGGATCTCGACCCGGAAGTTTTCTTCCTGCGCCTGTTTGGGTAAGTGTATGACCTGGCGGGTGAAGCCGGCTTCGGCTTTCGGGTACGGGGCCACGTCTTCAAGTTTGGCGGCGTGGGCGAACGTGGACAGATTTGCGATAACGAGCCCGGTGGTCGCGTAAATGCGTAAAGAACCCATGGAAGCCTCCTGGCGGGTGTAGGGTGATTGACAGGCATTCTTACTGTCACAGGCAGCGAATGCAAACCCGCAACAGATTGCAAAATGCAACGTACCCTCCAGCCATTCCGGCATTTTGCAACTGGCAAAACGCTGGCCATCGCGCCAAGTCATTGATTTTTCGAGGGTCAAAATGAGCCGATGAAAGGCACGTTTTATGCGTCTTTTCAGTGCGGCGCACCGGGTTTGGGCGCCTACACTCCAATGGGCATTTCGCAGTACCACCGTTTGCCGCACCAGGGAAACAGCGGGGACACACCCGTGCAGGAGCAGCAAAAGGTCAGCGTGAATACTTGATTGGCAATCGCACAGTAAGGAGAGGGTTCGCCATGTTTCTGTCTGCCTTGGAACTTCGTAACATCATTGAAAGCAGTTTTCTGCCAAAACGCTGCCAGTGCACCTTGTCGCCCGACTTGTCGATGACCGTCAAAGTGTTTGGCGATCATCAGACCGATCAGGTCGATTTGTTGGTCAGTGGCATCGACGCCAGCCACCTCAATGGCTGTCGTGAAATCAATGAACTGATCGCAGGGCTGCGCTCGGACTTGAAGGAACAAGCTACGCCACACCACTACAGCCCACGCTCCAGAGCCGTTTAACGCACCGTTTCACTCAGTTCGACCGTCACGCGCCGGGCCTGCACGAAACCGAGGCCCAGCGCGAACTCGACCAGCACCGCGAGCAAAATCCCGGGGCCGGCGTGGCCGTTCAGCCATTCTCCGAAACCGAGCACTGCCAAACCAAAACAGCCGACCATAAAACCGTTGCTCAGCGCACTTCGTGTCGATGACGGCGGCGCATTGCGTACCAGGAAAAACATCACCCCCAGCGCCGCGAACAACATGGCGCTGCGCCGCGCGACAAACCCGGCTCCGTCGGAATATTCAATGCTCCAGATCGCCAACAACAGTTCGGGGAAAAAGCCCCAGACCAGCGCGAGCACACAACACAACGAAGCAGTGATCCCAGACAACGTGCGAAACGACAACTGCATGGCGAGTCCTTTGCGGCAGTGAGGAGGACCCCGAGCATAACCTCCGGAGCACGCCAAGCCTACCGCAAACCCGCAAATCAGAGCTTTCCGTCAGTTTTGATAACTGCACGCGTCAGACAATTTCCGATAGCTGATTTCCTCAGGCTTACCGTTGTTGTCGATGTATTTCATGTCTGCGGTAATCACCTTGCAATCCATTGTGGGTGGCTCGGTCAACGACACCACTTTCGCCACGTGCAGCGGCATGCCGTACTGATAAGGCACGGCTTTGGAGGTGGCGGACGTGTCATTGGCCTGGGCCAGCCCGGCGCAGGCTGTGCAGGCGAGGGCGGCGGTGAGCAGGAAGGGACGAATGTTCATCAAAGGACTCCCGAGCAACGGAAAGAAGTTCGGCGTGACGCGGGCCGAACCTGCCGCACTGGGCGTCGGCCAAAACGGTCGAGGGCGTGCGGTTCAGTAGAGTTTTCGACCACGGCGTTAAGCGATGGTTAACCCGGCTGAACGCCGGCTGTCAGGGAATGGGAGTTTTTTTGAGGAGTAGGGCCGATTCTTTGTAAAAACTTCATTTGTATCGAGCGAGAGTGGTTAGAGTTTTAACGTCACCAGCGTTTCATTCTTCACGTGTGAATGAGCGGGAAACTCATCCGTTTCCTGATAGCGGTCACTGGGGCCATAGATCAGGTATTTGTGCGAACTCTCATGACCCACGTTCGCAAAAATCACCTGAGGACCTTGCTCCGTCAGCCAGATCCATCCCGGACGGTTTCTTTCAGCGAATTCGATTCGCCCGATCTTGTGATCGACAACATCCAGATAGAACAGCACCCCTTGCAGGTAATTCGAGGTGAATTCACCCGAGACCAGCAGCACACGCGAACCCTCTTTCAGTGGCACACATCGCGACTGCACGTTACTCCCTCGAGAAGCATCCGCGTCTTCGTACAGGAAACCCGCTGCATCTGGCTGCCGCACCCGGTACACATCAGTACCCGAAAGGGGATGCCCGCGAAGCAGCGAAATCACGCTTAGGCTGTCACCCAACTGACAACTGAGCTGAGTCGTAAACCGAGGTTCAGTGGCCAGGGCGTGAGAGCTCAGGATGGTGACCAACAAGCCCAGGAGGATTTTTCTCACGGGGACATTCTCGAGTGTGTTTCGAGCGGGCTGTTCATGACTGAACCGAAACTGGCACCCGGCTCAAAAACAGCGTCAGACCTTGCTGATAAAGCTCCGCGTCCATCGCATCGCTGTGCCTGGGGATGTGATAGGCCTTGCCCTTGCTGTCCAGTTTGGCGCAGGCAACGGAGTAAAAGTCGGGCGTGACTTTGAGTCGCACGATCTGCGCCCAGGCCAGGCTGGCTTTGGCGCTCTTGCCTTTGGTATTGATCAGGGTGAAACCCTGTTCGTCGAGTTGCAGGCGATAATTTCCCTCAGACGCCTTGAGCTGCGTGCGTAACTTCATTTCGATCAGGCGCTGGCTCGCACGACGAAAAGGCGCACGCGGCTTCGCACGGTTGTCAGCGATGCGTTTGCGCAAAGGGTTTAACAGGCGATCGGAGTAAAACCACCAACTCCCCGTAAAAACCACGGCGAACAGCACCATGGCGATTAAAGTCTGTGCGCTGAGTAAGCGCGCGGGGAAATAGATCGCCAGCAAACCACCGGCCAGCCCCAGGAAAAACAGCAGCGGTGCGAGCAAGCGGTCTTGCAACTGCTGCATATGAACCAACAGCCGCGCCTGCAGCTGATCATCCTTGAGCAGCTCCTGCTCAAGCAGTGCGCCGATCCGCATCCGCGTGTGTTCTGGGGTGATGCTGAACTGCAATTCCATGGTGCTGAATCCGACGTCCGTGTTTGATAGGCGAGAAGCTTATGCGGTTGTGTTTCGCCAGACAGGCGTTACTCGGTGCAGTTTGGATAAACGGAGCACTCGCGGCCGTTGATTTTGAATTTTTTGAACACTGGCGGTTTCTGGCATCTTTCGGAGGTTGCGCTGCCTTGACACGGTTTCCATCCCTGGGTGGTTTTAATCCACCGATTGTCCATGCTCGGTACTTCATCTTCTGATAGGCGGTAAGTAAAACTGATTTCGCTGTTTTTAAGCGTTGAGCGTTGAACGGCTCCGCCCGGTTTACCGCGTTCGTAATAGTCGGCGGGCACGTTCCAATTTGAATCCGCCGCACTGCACGATAATATTTTTGAAATGCCGTCATCTTCGATTCTTGCAACGCTGAGCTGGAACATCCAGGTGCACAGGCCTCTGAACTCAGCGGTTCCAGGCGCAGAAGGGGTCACACCACCCGACGCTGTGCCCCCTCTGACAGATATTCCGCCGACATCCCCACCGATATCCAGGGAAGATGGGCCATAGCGGCCGTCGATGGCCACGGCTACCCGCGTTAACGCCAGGGTGCATCCAGCGATGTGATAGCTCAAAGGGATTTTGAAACGGGTCGTTTGCGCCCTGTCTTTTACATCAACGCTATCGGTTTTTTGATGCCGTCTTGGTTGTGTGCTGCCCAGGCCTGGCACATAAACGTCGCAGTTCTGGCCGGACTCCGGCGAATACTGCGATTTGAACGTCAGTTCGAAGTTGGCAGGTGAATTCGCAATCAAGGTGAACGTGTCGGCCCCGTAGTCGCCGGTCATGCTGTCAGCCGAGCTGCAGGCACCGATCAAAGGGAACGTCAGACACAGTAATGATTTCATCCTGGATGAGCGCGCGAATGTGCGCATTTTTTATTTCCTCGGGAGGCGTTTACCACTGATGGGTGAACGCTTGTCTTGCGGTATGCAAAAGGCCTGGGGAGTCAGCCACGACTCCCCTCTGACGGGTAAACCATTTGCTCTGCCAACGGTTGAGGGCGTGGCCCAAGCTGTGGTCCCCAGCCCGCTTTTGCGACGGGCTTTGCAGATCGGTTAGCGCGCTTTGGCCGGCAGGATTTGCGCGACGGCGGGGACGAGCAGGGCACCGGCCTTGTCTGTTGCCGCGGCCAAGGGGATGACCGGTGGCAGGATGGCAATGCCTGTGCCGGCGCCCGGGCCGCCGCCCGAGTTGACCTTGACCTCGGCGCCGCTGATGGTCACGCCACCGGCATCGACTTTGACAAAACTGCCGCCAGCCTTGGCCGTAAGCTCCATGCCGCCCTCGACCACAACCTTGTCACCCGCGTGGTAGTGAATCTCGGTCCCGGCTTCAACGAATTGCGCAGTCCCGACTTTCACATGCTGGGTCACGCCCACGGTGAGGTGGTCGTCAGCGCGCATTTCACTGATGCGATCCAAGTGCGTAATCCGGTGTTCTTCAACCTTGAATTCGCTCAGGGTGTTGGCTTCGACGGTGTCATGGCGTTCGTTGCCGACGCGGATCTTCTGGTCGTGCTCGATGTTCTCGTCCCAATCGCGCTGGGCGTGGATGTAGATCTGCTCGATGCCTTTCTTGTCTTCGATGCGAAACTCGTTGTAGCCCTTGCCGCCCGGGGAGCTGAGGGTCTTGAAGGTGCTGCGGGTCTTGTTCGCCGGCAGGTCGTAGGGGACGACGTTTTCCTTGTGGTACAGGCAGCCGGTGACCAGCGGTTGATCGGGATCGCCTTCAAGGAAGGTAACGAGGACTTCCATGCCGATGCGCGGGATGGCGATGCCGCCGTAGGCACTGCCGGCCCAACCGCTGGCGACGCGCATCCAGCAGGTGGTCTTGTCGTCGGCCTGGCCGTCGCGGTCCCAGTGGAATTGCACTTTGATGCGGCCGTATTGATCGCAGTGGATTTCTTCGCCGGACGGGCCAGTGACGACGGCGGTCTGGCTACCGAGCACTTTTGGCTTTGGATGCTCAAGGGCCGGGCGGTAGTGCGCGTCCCACGGCGTGGCGAGGAAGCTGTTGCGGTAGCCCTGGTGGAAATCGCTTTTGTTGTCGGTGACGTCGCTGGTGACGTTTTCGCCGAGCACTTGCGGCTGCTTGCCTTCGTGGAAGACTTCCAGCAGCAACCACAGCTCATTCCATTCAGCGCGCGGATGTTCGGCCAGCGTGAGGAAATGGCCGCTGGTGAACGTCGGTTCGTCACCTTTGCCTTCGGCGAGTTTGTAGTCGCTGCGATGGCGTTCCAGCGCACGGGTCGAGAGGAACTTGCCGCGCTCGCGGGTGGTGAAGCGGCCGGGGTAGTCGTAGTCCTCCAGGTCCGGGGAGAACTCGGATTTGGCCGCGCCTTCGGGCAGCAGCTTCGGTTTTTCGAAATCGTAGTCGCGGCGGCTGACGCGGCTGGTGCGGGTTTCCAGGCGCAGGTTGAAGCGCTTGACCACCGGTTTGTCGGCGCTCATTCCGGAGTCTTGCTGGTAACTCACGGCTTTGAGTTTGCGGAACACCGTCTGGTCGTCGCCGAACACCAGTTTGTGGCCGCTGCTGCTGTGCTGGAAGTGGAAGTGGATACCTTCCTCTTCACACAGGCGCTGGATGAAGTGCAGGTCGGATTCGTCGTATTGCACGCAGTATTCGCGTTCCGGGTATTCGGCACTGAGCTGGAAGTTGTAGGCGTCGGCCAGAATGCCGCGATCTTCCAGAACCTGGGCAATGATCTTCGGCACGGTGAGCTGCTGGAAAATCTGCTGATCATGGTTGTGCTGCAGATAGGCCAGTTGCGGCACGAGGCTGATGCTGTAACGGGTCAGGGTCTTGCCGGAATCGCCTTGCTCGATGCGATACACCAAACCGTGGATCTTGCCTTCGCCGGTGGCGCCGAAGGTCAGGAAACCGGGTTTGTGCAGCAGTTCTTCGAGTTTCAGGTCGGGGCGCGCGCTGACCAGTTCGAGGTCGAAACGGAACGGTTCGTTGAGGGCTTCGCGACCGGTGAAGCTGAGGACTTGCAGGTCGGCGTTGGCGCCTTCAAGCGTGAGGGTGATGTGGGTTGCGTTGGCGTCCAGCATGCCTTGAATTCCGTCCATTGAATAAGCAGGGGACGGATGATGGAGGATTAAACCGCCTCGTTCAAGGCGCAAATGCCGTATGCGTGGTCCCTCAAGGTCATAGGGAAAACCCTTAGGTGAGGGTTTTCACCCAATGAAATCGGGCGATTCAAGGTCGTTGTGAGTGATGGCGACGTGGAATTATTCGGCCACCCGCTAAAGAATCGTCAGTCAGTTTCAGACTAAAGTCGCCTGTGGCCCGTCAAAGCCATCTGCCATCATTGCCGCTCACCCCTGCGTGTTCACTTCTTCCCGGCTCATCCTCGACCCGGGACGGGAGCTATTTTTCTGGCTTATTGCGCCTTTGCGCAAACGCTGCAATGTTGGAGTTTTTCATGCGTCCCCCATTCCCCCTCATCACCCCGCGCCAGTCGTTTGGCTTCGGAGCTGTTGTGCTGTGCGCCGGTTTTGCCGCGCAGGTTCAGGCCAGCGGTTTTCTCGAAGACACCACGGCGAAAATCGAATCGCGCACGGTGTATTTCAACCGCGATTTCCGTGATGGTCACACCTCGAACGACCAAGGCGCGTCCAAGCGTGAAGAGTCGGCTCAGGGTTTTATTCTCAACCTGCAATCGGGCTACACCGAAGGCACGGTCGGTTTTGGTCTCGATGCATTGGGCATGCTCGGTTTTCAACTCGATTCCAGCCCGGACCGCAGCAACAGCGGTTTGCTGCCCTCCAGCGGCAGCGATCCGCGCGGCTCGAAAGGCCAGTACGCAAAAATGGGGTTGACCGCCAAGGTCAAGGTCTCGGACACCGTATTGAAATACGGCGCGCTGCTGCCGGACCTGCCGTTGCTGAAGTACAACGACGGTCGTTTGCTGCCGACGATGTTCAACGGCGCCATGCTCACCTCGAAAGAGCTGAAAGACCTGACCTTCATGGCCGCGCGCCTGGACAAGTACACCGCGCGTGACTCCACCGATTCGCAAGACATCCGCGTGCATTGCAAGAACAAGCGCTACGCGTGCAACACCACCGCCGATCATTTCGACATGTACGGTTTCGATTACAAGATCAACGATCGCCTGACCGCGCAATATCACTACGCCGAACTGGAAGATATTTATCGTCAGCACTTCGTTGGCCTGTTGGGCAATCAAGCGCTGGCTGGTGGTGTGCTGAAAGCGGATCTGCGTGTGCTGAAGAGTGCCGATAGCGGCGATGCCAAGGCGGGGTCCATCGATAACCGTGCATTGAGCGGCATGCTGTCCTACGCGCACAGCGGGCATACCCTCAGCGCCGGTTGGCAGCGCATGAACGGCGACAACTCGATGCCGTACCTCGATGGCAGCAATCCGTATCTGGTCAACTATGTGCAGGTCAACGACTTCGCCGCGGCGCAGGAACGTTCCTGGCAGCTGCGTTACGACTATGACTTCAAGGCCATCGGCATCAATGGCCTGAGCTTCCTGACCCGTTACGTCAACGGTGACCACATCAAGGTGTTGGGCAGCGATCAGGAAGGCAAAGAGTGGGAACGTGACAGCGAGTTGAAGTACGTGATTCAAGCCGGCACGTTCAAGGACGTCAGTTTGCGTCTGCGCAATGCGACGTATCGGACCAACTACGAGAAGTTCGCCCGCGATGTCGATGAGACACGGTTGATTGTGAGTTATAGCTTTTCGGTGTTGTAGGTCTTGGATGTGTAGTGCTTGATCGGGCGCTATCGCGAGCAGGCTCACTCCTACAGGGGATCTTCAGTGGACGCGGATATCGTGTTCGACATTGATCCATTGCAGGAGTGAGCCTGTTCGCGATGAGGCCCTTGAAGTCACCGTTACAGCCAATGCCAGAAGCGGCTCCAGAACCCTCGGTTCAGGTCGTCCTTGCAGCCGGCATATTGCTGGGCGTACAGGTCCGAGCGATTCTGCACTTTGCGCGCCGTTGGCATCAGCCAGGCTTTGCTCGCATAAGTCTTGTTGCGATAACCGCCCCAACCCTCGTGGTAGTTGAGGTACTGGTTGTACGCGTCGTATTTGTAGACGCCATTGATGGTGGTGGTCTTGTCCATGTACCAGCCGACAAAGTCGATGGCGTCATCGAAGTCTTCACGGTCGGCACCGTGTCGGCCGGTGCTTTTCTGGTAGTCGGACCAGACTTCGTCCTTGGCCTGAGCGTAACCCGAAGCCGTGGTCACCCGGCCCCATGGAATCACCCAGAGCAAGTATTTACGCGGGGTTTTGGCGTCGTAGCGATAGCCGGACTCTTGATACATGATCGCGAAGGGCACCTGAATCGGTACCCCCCAGCGTTTTTGCGTGACCTGTGCGGCGTCGTACCAATCGCTTTTTTCCCGGAAAATGTCGCAGAGGTTTTCCGGCGAGCGCGGCGGCGAAGTACCGCAACCGGTCAATAGCGTTGCCAGTGTCAAAAGTCCAAGCGTCTGCCTGCAGTTCAAAAGCCGTTATCCCGTCGTGCGCAAAAAGGCCGACAGTCTACGCGCTCAGGACAATTGGTGACGATAGGGCAAATCCGGACCGGTCTTGCTGCAGGTCAGCGCAGCGGCTTGCACGGCGAACTTGAGCATTGTGTCGATCTGTTCGCGAGCCAGTTGCTGCACGCCTTGCACCGAATCCAGACCCTGCTCGGTCAGCCAGGTGATCAGCGCGGCCTGGAAGGTATCGCCGGCGCCGACGGTATCGGCAATCGTCACTGGGCAGGCCGGTACCGACCAGGAGCCGTGGGTGCGGCTGAACACCGTTGCGCCTTCAGCGCCACGGGTCAGGAAAACGATCTGGCAGCGATGCTCCAGCCAACCCTCGATCACGCGCTGCGGGTCGGCTTCGGGGTAGAGCAGGCTCAAGTCTTCGTCACTGACTTTGATCAGGTCTGCCAGCTGCACCAGCGTGGCAATGCGTTCGCGCCACAGGTCGATATTCGGTTGCGGGTTGAGGCGCACGTTCGGGTCGAGGCTGATCAGGCGTTTGCCGCTTTCGCGTTGAACCAGGGCCAACAACGTGTCGCCGATCGGTTGCACCACCAGTGAAAACGAACCGACATGCAAGCCACGCACTTCGGGGCCGAGGGTGGGCAAATGCGCCATGCTCAACTGCCGATCGGCGCAACCTTCGCCACGGAAACTGTAATGCGGCGAGCCGTTGGCACCCACCGCGACCATCGCCAGCGTGGTCGGCGCGGCGAAATCCACCAGGTAGTCAGGCCGTACGCCTTCCTCCTGCAGCACCTGCTGCAAACGGCGGCCGAGGTAGTCCGTCGACAGTCCACCGAACAGCGCTGAGTCCACGCCCAGCCGGCGCAGGCCAACGGCGACGTTGAACGGCGAACCGCCGGCAATCGCCTTGAAATTCACTTTCGAGGCCAGACCGCTGGCATCGTCTTCACTGAAGAAATCAAACAGGGCTTCGCCACACACCAGGTACATAGTTGTTTGCTCTTTATAGGGTTGCGACATGCTGTTGATAGCGTTCATAAGCCTGCTGGAACGCCGCGACATTGGCGGCAATCGGCAGGGTTTCACTGCTCAGGTCGAGTGTTACGCAACGCTGGCACAGATCCGCCAAGGTATCTTCGTGACCGTTCGACCAGGATTTGCACCACGCGGCCTGAATCGCCGCGCCTAAGGCTGCGGCCTCACTTTGCTCGGTGCAGATGACCGGGGTGTTCATGATGTCGGCGACGATCTGCCGCCACACCGCACTTTTCGAACCGCCGCCAATCAGGCAAATGCTGCGGCTTTGTAAACCATTCTGACGCAGTAAATCCAGCCCGTAGCGCAAACCGAAGGTGGTGCCTTCGACAGCGGCGCGGCACAGATTGGCCTGGGTCAGATTGTTCAGGGTCAGGCCATGCAGGCTGCCGGTGGCATGGGGCAGGGCGGGAACCCGTTCGCCGTTGAAAAACGGCAATAGACTGACACCGTCCGCGCCAATCGGCGCTTGCGCCACGAGGTCGTTGAACTGTTCAAGATCGAGCTCGAACAGCTCGCGAATCGCACCGGTGGCGTTGGTCAGGTTCATGGTGCAGATCAGCGGCAACCAGCCACCGCTGGAGGAACAAAACGTCGCAACCGAAGCATCCGGGCTGACTTTCGGTACGTCGGAGTAGGCGTAAACGGTGCCTGAAGATCCGAGGCTCATGGTAATCGCGCCAGGCTGGATATTGCCGGTGCCAATGGCGCCCATCATATTGTCGCCGCCGCCGCTGGAGACCAGCGCTTCAGGGTTGATGCCGAGGTGTTCGGCAATCGCCGGCAGAATTTTGCCCACGGCTTCATGTGCATCGATCAGCTCAGGCAATGCCGCTTGCAGGCGCCCGCTGGCGTCGATGTCGCGCAGCAATTGCAAGTCCCATTGACGGCTGCGCACGTTGAAGTAGCCGGTGCCGGAGGCGTCACCGTATTCGCTGCAGGCACGGCCGGTCAGCCAGAAATTCAGGTAGTCGTGGGGCAGCAGAATCCGCGCGATGCGCGAGAAAACGGCGGGATGCTGCTCTTTGGTCCACAACAGTTTGGACACGGTATAGCCCGGCGCGATGACCACGCCGAGGCGCTCCAGCGAACCTTTTTCGCCGCCGAGATGAACCAGCAGTCGGTAGTTTTCCGCTGACGTTTCGGTGTCGCACCACAGTTTCGCCGGGCGCAGGACTTCACCTTGATCATCCACCAGGACCAGACCATGTTGCTGCCCGGACACGCCGATGCCGAGGATGGATTGGCCATCGACATTCGCCGCGACTAACGCGTTGCGGGTGGCGAGAGCGAAGGCCTCCAGCCATTGCTGAGTGTCTTGCTCGCGCCGGCCATTGGCGCCGCTGATCATCGTGTGCGCGGCGGCGCCCTGGCCGAGGACTTCGCCGCTGACGGCGTCGAGGATGATCGCTTTGGTGCCTTGGGTGCCGCAGTCGATGCCGAGGAAGAGTTGTCGGGTTGTCATGAGGACTCCACAAGTCGCTCGTTCCCACGCTCTGCGTGGGAATGCCTCAATGGACGCTCTGCGTCCGCTGTTGAATGGGGACGCGGAGCGTCCCGGGCTGCATTCCCACGCAGAGCGTGGGAACGATCAGGCTGCCAGTATTTTTTCCAGCGTCCGCGTCACACCCTCTTCACGCAAGCTGTTGCAGCACCATTCAAACGCCGCGACAAATTCCGCCGAACGCGGTATCGCGGTCCCGAAGATCTCCTCAACGGCCAATAGCCGCTGGGTAATCAGCGCGTCATCCGCCACCAATGCCTGGCAAAACGTCGCCCGTGGATCAGGAATCGAATAGGTATCACCGTTCTCATCCACACCCTTCAAATACAACGCCCATGCCGCGACCACCAGCGCCGCACGCTTGGTTTCCTGGCCATCGGCAATCAACCGATTGATCGTCGGAATGGTGAACTTGGGAAACTTCGACGAGCCATCCGAACACACTCGCTCCAGCTGGTCGGCAATCGCCTGATTGGAAAAACGCGCGACCAACGTGTCCTTGTACTCGGTCAAATCAATGCCCGGCACCGGCGCCAGTTGCGGGGTCACGTCCAGGTCCATGTAGGCACGCATATAACGTACAAACAGCGGGTCGTTCATGGTCTCGTGAACAAACCGATAACCCTTCAAAAAGCCCAAATACGTCAGTGCCAGATGACTGCCGTTGAGCAGTTTGATTTTCATCTCTTCGTACGGAGATACGTCGTCGGTGAACTGCACGCCAACCTTTTCCCAGGCGGGCCGACCATTGACGAATTTATCCTCCAGTACCCATTGCACAAACGGCTCGCAGACCACCGGCCAGGCATCGTCGACCCCGTGTTTATCGGCCAGTTGCAGGCGATGTGCGGTGCTGGTCATTGGCGTGATGCGGTCGACCATGGCGTTGGGGAAACTGACGTTGGCGTCGATCCAGCTGCACAGATTGCTATTGCGCAGCGTGGCAAATGCCAGCAACGCCTTGCGGGTCACCGCGCCGTTGTGCGGCAAGTTATCGCAAGACATCACGGTGAACGCCGGGATGCCCGCCGCGCGGCGTTTTTCCAGGGCTGCACACAAGAAACCGAACACGGTTTGCGGCGCGTCAGGGTGGGCGAGGTCTTGCTGAATCTGCGGCAGGTGCGCCATGAATTCGCCGTTGCTGTCATCGATGCAGTAACCGCCCTCGGTGATGGTCAGCGAGACAATGCGGATCTGCGGGTCGGCGAGTTTGTCGATCAGTGCCTGAGCACCGTCTTCGGCCAGCAACATGTCGCGAATCGCGCCGATCACGCGCACTTCGGTGTCGTCGCTGTCACCCAGTTCGAACAGGGTGAACAGGTAGTCCTGTTCCTTGAGATCGTCGCGGGCGCGGCGATCTTCTGCGCGCAGGCCAACGCCGCAGATCGCCCAGTCCAGCGCTTCGCCGGTGTTCATCAGCGCATCGGTGTAATACGCCTGATGCGCGCGGTGAAAACCGCCGACGCCGATGTGCGCGATGCCCTGACGAGTGTCGCCGAGGCGGTAAGCCGGCAGCTTTACTTCGCTCGCCAGGCCGTGGAGATTCTGTTGATTGAGTTTCATTGGGCAAGTCTCTCGAAAATCAGGCCGCAGCACGCAGCGGGCGGGTCAGCGCTACGCCATCGGCATCGAATAAATGGCAGTGGGCCGCGTCCAGATGCAGGCTCAGTTGCTCGCCGTAACGGCTGGCCAGATCACCGCGCACGCGCATGGTCAGCGCTTCGCCGGCAGTGGTGATGACGTGGCAAAAGGTGTCGCTGCCGAGGCGCTCACTGACATCAGCGGTGACTTGCAGGGTGCAGTCGCCGGCTTGCGCCAGTTCCAGATGCTCCGGGCGAATGCCAAGGGTCACGGCGCTGCCGACACTGAGGCTGGCGGCGTTGAAGGGCAGGGTGACGCGCGTGCCGGCGTCCAGTGAGACTTCGCAGCTCTGGGCATCGACGCGGGCAATCTTGCCTTTGAGGAAGCCCATTTTCGGTGTGCCGAGAAACCCGGCGACGAACAGATTGGCCGGTTGGTGATACAGATCCAGCGGCGAGCCGACCTGCTCGATTTTTCCGCCATTGAGTACCACGACTTTGTCGGCCATGGTCATCGCTTCGACCTGATCGTGGGTTACGTAAATCATCGTCGCTTGCAGGTCTTTGTGCAGGCGCAGCAGTTCCAGACGCATCTGCACGCGCAGCGCCGCGTCGAGGTTGGACAGCGGCTCGTCGAACAGGAAGATTTTCGGATTGCGCACGATGGCGCGGCCGATGGCCACACGCTGGCGCTGGCCGCCGGAGAGCTGTTTCGGTTTGCGTTCCAGCATTGGGCCGAGTTCAAGAATGCGCGCGGCTTCGCCGACTTTCTTCTCGACTTCGGCTTTCGGTACGCCGGCCAGGTCGAGGGCAAACGACATGTTCTTTTTCACGGTCATGTGCGGGTACAGCGCGTAGGTCTGGAACACCATCGCCAGGTCACGCTTCGCCGGGCTGACTTCGGTGATGTCGCGGCCATCGAGTTCGATGGTGCCGCCGCTGACTTCTTCAAGGCCGGCGATCAGTCGCAGCAGGGTGGACTTGCCGCAGCCGGACGGGCCGACGAAGACCACGAATTCCTTGTCGTTCACTTCCAGGTCGATGCCTTTGATGATGGAGAAGCCTTCGAAGCCTTTTTGCAGATTCTTGATTTTCAGGTTGGCCATGATGATGGGCCTCCGCAATTTATTATTCAGTTGAACCGGATCGGCTGTTCTGTAGGAGTGAGCCTGCTCGCGATGAGGCCGTTTCAGCCGACATCATTGCTGAATGACACTCCGCTATCGCGAGCAGGCTCACTCCTACAGGGGGTGTGTTGGGTTCGGGATATTCATTTCACGGCGCCGAAGGACAGGCCACGCACCAGTTGTTTCTGGCTGATCCAGCCGAAGATCAGGATCGGCGCGCAGGCCAGGGTCGACACCGCCGACAACTTGGCCCAGAACAACCCTTCGGGGCTCGAATACGAGGCGATCAACGCGGTCAGTGGCGCGGCTTTCGAGGAGGTCAGGTTCAGCGACCAGAACGCCTCGTTCCAGCACAGAATCAGCGACAGCAGCACGGTCGAGGCGAGGCCGCCCTTGGCGATCGGCAGCAGCACGCGAACCATTTCCTGCCACAACGTGGCGCCGTCGAGGCGGGCGGCTTCGAGGATGTCTTTGGGGATGTCCTTGAAGTAGGTGTAAATCATCCAGACCACGATCGGCAGGTTGATCAGCGTGTAAATCACGATCAGCGCGATGCGTGTGTCGAGCAGACCGAAGCTCTTGGCCAGCAGGTAGATCGGCATCAGCACGCCCACCGGCGGCAGCATCTTGGTCGACAGCATCCACAGCAGCGTGCCTTTGGTGCGCTGGGTTTCATAGAACGCCATCGAGTAAGCCGCCGGCACCGCGATCAGCAGGCACAACGCGGTGGCGCTGAAGGAAATCACCACCGAGTTCCAGGCGAAACTGAAATAGTCGCTGCGCTCGTTGATGTGCAGGTAGTTCTCCAGCGTCGGCGTGAAGATGAACTGCGGCGGCGTGGCGAACGCGTCGATTTCGGTTTTGAAACTGGTCATCACCATCCAGAAGATCGGGAAGAAAATCACGATCGCGATGGCCCAGGCCAGGGTGCCGAGCAGCAGGCTTTGCAGCCGGCGGGATTGTTGGAGAGTCATGGCAGGCCTCAGGCTTTGTCAGTCAGGTTTTTGCCGATCATCCGCACCAGAATGATCGCGGCGATGTTGGCGATCACCACGGCAATCAAGCCGCCCGCCGAGGCCATGCCGACATCGAACTGCACCAGCGCCTGGTTGTAGATCAGGTAGGCGAGGTTGGTCGAGGCGTAGCCGGGGCCGCCGTTGGTGGTGGTGAAAATCTCGGCGAACACCGACAGCAGGAAGATCGTTTCGATCATCACTACCACGGCAATCGGTCGTGCCAGATGCGGCAGGGTCAGGTGCCAGAAAATCGCGATCGGCCCGGCACCGTCGAGGCGCGCGGCCTCTTTCTGTTCCTGGTCCAGCGACTGCATGGCGGTCATCAGAATCAGGATCGCGAAGGGCAGCCATTGCCACGAGACAATGATGATGATCGACAGCAACGGGTAGTGAGCGAGCCAGTCCACCGGTTGCGCGCCGAACAGTTTCCATATGTAGGCGAGGATCCCCGAGACCGGATGGAAGATCAGGTTCTTCCAGATCAGCGCACCGACCGTGGGCATGATGAAGAACGGCGAAATCAGCATGACCCGCACGATGCCGCGACCGAGGAATTCGCTCGCTTCAAGCAGCGCGCTGATGAGCACGCCGAGTACCACGCTGATCAGCAGCACGCTGCCGACCAGCAACAAGGTGTTGGTCGCGCCGGGCATGAAACCCGAATCCGTCAGGAAGTACGTGAAGTTCTCCAACCCGACGAATTCGTTTTCACCGGGGTAGAGCAGGTTGTAGCGGATCAGCGAGAAGTAAATGGTCATGCCCAGCGGCACGATCATCCACAGTAGCAACAGGGCCACCGAAGGGCTGACCAGAAACCAGCCAGGATTGCGTACGCGGACCTTGCGCTGCGGCTGAGACAAGTCGATGTGGGCTTTGGCAGTAGAAGTATTCATGGCGATCAGAACCGAGTCATACAGACCTATGGAGATCTAATGTAGGAGTGAGCCTGCTCGCGATGGCGGTTTTCCATCTAACACAGTCGGTGACTGATACACCGCTATCGCGAGCAGGCTCACTCCTACAAAAGGCAGGAGCGAGCGGTGCGGGTTACTTGGGATAACCGGCGCGCTTCATCTCGCGTTCGGTGGTCTGCTGGGCGGCGGCCAAGGCTTGATCCACCGTGGTCTGGCCGATCAGCGCCGCCGAGAACAGCTTGCCGACTTGGGTGCCCACTGCCTGGAACTCAGGAATGGTCACCAGTTGAATGCCGATGTACGGCACCGGTTTCAGCGTCGGTTTGCTTGGGTCAGCAACCTTCAGCGATTCCAGCGTGACCTTGGCAAACGGTGCGGCGCTCATGTACGCATCGCTGTAGGTCGAGGCGCGGGTGCCTGGCGGGACGTTGGCGATGCCGTCGGTCTTGGCGACCAGTTCGCCGTACTCTTTGGACGTGGCCCAGGCGCTGAATTCTTTCGCAGCGTCCTTGGCCTTGGAACTGGTCGGAATCGCCAGTGCCCACGAATACAGCCAGGCCGAACCTTTGTCGGTGACCTGGTGCGGAGCGAACGTGAAGCCGACGTGATCAGCGACTTTGCTCTGGGTTTTGTCGGTGACGAACGATCCGGCGACGCTGGCGTCGACCCAGATCGCGCACTTGCCGCTGTTGAACAGGGCGAGGTTTTCGTTGAAGCCGTTGCTCGATGCCCCCGGTGGGCCGGATTTCTTCATGGTGTCGACGTAGAAGTTCAGCGCGTTCTTCCACTCGGGGCCGTTGAATTCCGGCTGCCATTTTTCATCGAACCAGCGCGCGCCGTAGGCGTTGGCAACGGTGCTGATCAGCGCCATGTTCTCGCCCCAGCCAGCCTTGCCACGCAAGCAAATGCCGTACTGTTCTTTATCCTTGTTGGTGAGTTTTTCGGCGAACCCGGCAATTTCTTCCCAGGTTGGGCGTTCCGGCATGCTCAGCCCGGCGTCCTTGAACAGATCGGTGCGGTAGTAAGTGATCGAGCTTTCCGCGTAGAACGGCAGGGCGTACAGCGAGCCCTTGACCGACAGGCCTTCACGCACCGACGGGAACACATCGTCGAGGGCGTAACTGGCCGGCAGATCTTTCATCGGTTCCAGCCAACCTTTAGCGCCCCACAGTGCCGCTTCGTACATGCCGATGGTCAATACATCGAACTGGCCGCCCTGGGTGGCAATGTCGGTGGTCAGGCGCTGGCGCAGGACGTTTTCTTCCAGTACCACCCAATTGAGCTTGATGTCCGGATGCTCGGTCTCGAAGGTTTTCGAGAGCTTTTGCATGCGGATCATGTCGCTGTTGTTGACGGTGGCGATGGTCAGGGTCTGGGCGCCAAGGCTGACGCTGCTGAGGGTCATGCAGGTGAGGGCAAGCAGAGCTTTTGCAGTGGGTTGCATCGTGCACTCCTTTTCTGCGCCCGGCGGGGGCAGAAGGACAGTTATTGTTTTTGTGTCTTCCTGTGCAGGAAGAATGTGCACTGATTACAGCCTTCAATTGCAGGGCTGACAAATCATCCCTAGCACTTTTATCGATACTTTTTTGCACTGGGGTTTGGCGATGGAAACGCAGGGAAGGGGTTTGTAGCGGTGCGGGGCTATCGAATGTGTACAGGTTTCACACGGAACTGTAGGAGTGAGCCTGCTCGCGATAGCGATGTGTCAGTGCACCATCCGCGGCGCTGACACGGCGCCATCGCGAGCAGGCTCACTCCTACAAGGGAATGGTGGTGTCAGCCGTGGTTTTGTTCGGTCAGGCGCTGCACCGCCAGGCGGCGGTAATGCGACGGCGTCATACCCTTGAGCTGCTGAAAGCGCCGATTGAAATTGGAAATATTGTTGAAGCCGGATTCGAAACACACCTCGGTCACCGGTTTATCGCCATCGGCCAGCAGCTCGCAGGATTTGCTGATGCGCAGGCGATTGACGAACTCGATGAAATTGCGTCCTGTGGCCTGTTTGAATACGCGGCTGAAATAAGTCGGCGTCATGCCCAGATGCTCGGCGACTTCCTCCAGCGATATGTCCCGAGCGTAATGGCTGAAAATGTAATCGACGGCGCGGTTGGTCCGATCAATGTTGTGCTCATCAGCCAGTTGCGGCGTTGTGGCGCCGGACAACAACTGGAAATCATCACTGGCAGCGAGCAGTTCCATCAAGATAAAAAAGTGCCCAAGCCGGGTGATGCCCTTGGAGTCAGCGATCCGTTGCATCAAGGTCATCGCTTGGCGAATGGTGCGTTTGCAGCGGAATTCGATGCCGTACTGCGCGCGCTCAAGCAAAGGCGCCAGGCTTTTCAGTTCGGCAAATACCTGATGACCCGTCTCGAACAGCTCATCGGTGAAATTGACCAGCATGTCGCGTTTTTCCACGATTTCATCTTCCGCCACCTGGCTGATCCAGTTGTGCGGCAGATTCGGGCCGGTGAGAAACAACGTCTCCGGATAGAAGTTGCCGATGTAGTCACCGATAAAAACCTTGCCGGAGCTGGCGACGATCAGGTGCAGTTCGTATTCCTTGTGAAAATGCCAGCGCACCAGCGGGCAGGGAAAGCCATGCTGGCGATAGATGATGGACAACCCGTTATGGTCATCCATCAACTCGTAGGAAGGGTCGGTCACGCGGGTTGTTCGAGTCATGGCTAGGCGCTTTTTTTATTATCGCCCGCCAATCATGCCCCTTTCATGCCGGGTTCCACCACTCACATCGAATGGCTCAGCCCCTTGTCAGTAGCGAGTCGCCGTAAACTGCCTTCATGCTGGTGGCGCTCCAGCACAGGCGGACGATATCCGATTCCTCGAAAAAATCGGTGTTGATGATGCTGCAGCGGGTCACCCAGTCTCGTGTGGTGTCGAACCAGTCATTGATCTGGTTCTTGATGTGTTGCGGCCCGCCCAGTAACGAATAGCTGGTCGCCGACAGCGACCAGAGCACACGCGGATAGCCAGTTCGTTCAAGGGTTGTCTTGACGTGCGAGTGCAAGTCATCGGTGTCTGCGAAACGCTTGCCGCTCCACTTGTGCCAAATGAACGGCCAGAACACATCCTCGTCCAGTTCGCGCTTGGCGGCCGCAGCCATCACCACTCGGCGGCGCGGGCTTTTACGTTTGAGTTGCTCGACGGTCAGGTGGGCGTCCGTGGACGGTATGACATGTTCGCCCAAACGTTCGATCAGCACGTCATTGAGGCGCTGGTAATCAAACGGTTTTTCGCCATCGGCCAACTCGTGGAAATCGAGCACGATGAATTCGTGCGGATGGTTTGCGAGGAAGCTGATAACAGCGCTGACAAGCTCCTCAAGCGTGCGTCCGGATTGATAGCCGTTGTGATGGAAGTAGAACGATGATGACTGCGCAGTATTGGAATACCCGAGGCGAATATCGAAGGCTCTGGCGCCGTGGGCCAACTGCCAGGCAAATGAATCGTTCTGGCAGGTGGTCCAGTTGCCGCGCAACGCATCGTGGTGGGCGGCTTTTTTGTCCATGCCGCAGTTATGCGTGCCGGGCCAAATGACATCGGTCAGTTTCAGTCGACCGATGTCCAATACTTTGCTCATCCAGTTCTGTTTATCGAGTTCGCCGGAAATAGTGCTGTTCATGACAAGTCCTTGTCGTGATCTTCGTACCCGTCCATGGTGCGAAGTGATTACATGAAGTGGGAGTGACGACTTGCCACCTCCCGAGTTTGCCGTTGAGCAACGGCTTTCATGTCACAGCGTAGAACTGAATGGCGGTATCGCCAGCGTTTGAAATGTCTGCACAAACATAGCGATTTGATGGCTATCCAAATCGGGATCAGCGTGCCTTGAGCAAGTTGGCTGCGCGACAGAAATCAACGATTTTCGATTCCTCAATGAAATCGACATTAATGATGTTGCACTTGCGTGCCCAGTCGCTGTTTTTCGGGTCGAACATGGCATTCAGTTCGTCGTGTATATCAGTTGGGCCACCGGTGGCGCTGTAACACGTCGCGGACAGTGTCCAGTTATACCAACTGCTGGGCGGTGCGCTTATAACTGTCGTAATAAATGCTCGCAGCTCGGCAATGTTAGTAGTGGCTATGCCAGACCATTTGCTCACCACCTCGTCATGAAACAGCTTGGCGTCCAGTTCGCTGTGCCGTGGGGCGCACACCAGTACCCTTTGCAGCGGACTGACGCGTTTGAGTTCTGCCAATGTCAGACGCTTGTTTGCCGCGGGAATCATCCGTGGTTCCAGCGCCTGTACAACCAGCGCGTTGAACAGTTTGAAATCAAATGCGCCCTTTAAGCTTTTGAAATTTTTAAAGTCGAGAACAATGAACTCATCGGGGTTCACGCTGAGAAAATCCCAGACATCAACGAGCAAGTCTTTCAGCGTGCGCGAAGACAGATATTCGTTATGGTGAAAGCGAAACCTGTCGGTGCCGCTTTTGCCACTGGGATCATGAATCAAGCGCACATCGAGGGCCCGGGAACCGTTGTCCAGTTGGCTTCTGAACGATTGATGCTGGCACGCCAGCCAGTGTTTGCCCGGTATCAGTGCGTAAGAGGCCTGCCAGTCACAACCGGCATTGTGGGTGCCCGGCAATGTCAATTCACTGAGCGTCAAACGTTCTATTTGTGGTGTTGCCGCCATCCAGTTTCTGGTCGATTGGTTATTCGGAGTGTTGATAGTCATTAATATACCCCTGCAAGGTTTAAAGAGTTGTGCCGTACTCATTGTCAAGTTGAGCGGTGCGGCGAATGCAGGGTTGTTATAATGCCTGGCATAAACTTGGCCAAGTGCAAGTTTGATGATTGTTGTGTGTTGTTTACGGTTTCTGGTTCTTTGCTTCAATCCATTGCGACATGTATTGAGTGCTCTTGTGCATGTGGTGACGCAACATGCTGCCAGTAAAGTTATTGCTTCTAAGTGCCTGTAAGTTGTTTTGGTAGTGCAATAACGTGTTGATCAGTGCCGGCCCGTGTACCGATTGCTGATAGCGATCGGTCAACAATTGATATCCTGCCGATTGCGTCTGTTGCCAGTGCACTGGGTCGTTGTATAACCGAACAGCTTCATCGGCCAGCGCCTGCGCCGACACGTTCACCGCCCCCGGCCACGGATGATCGCCGTGCATGGCTTCGGCGCCGATCGGCGTGGTAACACTCGGCGTGCCGCAGAGCATGGCATCGACCAGTTTGCCCTTGATGCCGGCGCCGAACCGCAAGGGTGCCAGGCAAATCCTTGCAGCCGACATCACTTGCAACGCATCTTCAGCCCAGTTCATCACATGAAAGCCTTGCGCAGGGTTGTGCAGGGCAGTGGCTTTCGGTGGGGTGTAAGCGCCGTAAAGGTGCAGTTGCGCCTTGGGTAGTTTTGCCCGGATCAGTGGCCATACCGTGGATTTCATCCAGAGCACGGCATCCCAGTTCGGTGCATGGCGGAAGTTGCCGATGCTCAGGAAGTGTTCACGTTCGTCGAATGCGCGCGGTGTGATCGTGGGTGGATCGATCATCAGCGGACACCAGTGCAGCAACTCGCCCGGCAGGCCGAACTGCTCACGCAGCAGCTCAATCTCGACCTCGGAGATCATCAGGTTGAGGTCGCAGCGATAGAGTGCGGCGATCTCGCGTTTAGCCAGATCGGTGTCGGCCATCAGCTGGAACTCTTCGCGCAGGGCCGGGGCGAACAATTCGCTGAAGTCATTTTCATCGGCGCTGGCCTTCAAGCGGTCCTTGAGCCGCTGATGACGGGCATGCCGCAGGCTTTGCAGGTCGGACGTCTCCAATACGCGCAAGGCATCGGGGCAATGTTTTTCGACGCGCCAACCGAACTGCTCTTCCATCATGAACTGGTCGAACAGCACGATATCCGGCGCCAGTTCTGCAATGAAGGTATCGAAAGAGCTGCTGTTGAGCTCGATCGGCACTTCCCGAATGCCCAGTTCGGCCAAATCAGCCTTGTGCTCGCCGGGGCCGGCCGGGCTGCTGAAGGTGATCTCCCAGCCTTGCTGCAAAAACGTTTCAAGGATCTGCATGACATGCCCGCTGGCAGCCGAAGAGCGTGGTTCCGGCCAGACGTAGCCAATAACCAGGACTTTGGTGGCGGGGACTTGATTCATGCGCGGGTATTCCTTGAGGCGGGCTGTGGCAAAAAACGGGGCGCAATTAAACCACAGCCAGCCCGGGTATCAGGTGTTCGGGTTGAGAACAGCCTTGACCTTGTCGCGCAACTGATCAATAGAGAACGGCTTGCCAATGACGTGCATGTCCGCCGGCACATCAATCGTTTCTGCGTAACCACTGGCGAACAGGATCGGCAGAGCAGGACGCAGCTTGCGCGCTTCGGTGGCCAGTTCACGGCCGTCCATGCCGGGCAGGCCGACGTCGGTCATCATCAGGTCGATGTGTCGGGACGCGTCGCCGAGAACCTCCAGCGCCTGCTCGCTGCCGTCCGCCTCCAGCACCTTGAACTCCAGTTCCTCCAACACATCGACAATGAGCATGCGCACGATGTCGTCGTCTTCTACGACAAGGATGGTGGACAGGGTGGCGGACATAATAAAGGCTCTCAAGGGGTGAAATTCAGGGGCGCCGGTCGATCAGAAATGCCGGGCTCTTGCATGAGTAAGTGGCGCATAGCCACAAGTTCCCGTGCGGATACAAAAAAGAATAGTGGCAAGGATAACTGCTGGCTGCAGTGCAAGCGCGGGCAAATCGGCAAATTTGCTGCTAAACCGATCAGAAAAATGGATCCACGCCGCCGTTTTGGGGCAAACTCTCTGGTTTTCAACAGTTCGACAAGGCTGCCCCATGTCCTCTCCGTCTTCGGTTGATGAGCAACGGTTTCGCAAACTTCTGAGTCGCAACATCGGCCTGCCTTTAGGCGTCGGTCTGCTCAGTGCCGTGTTCTTCGTGTCGCTGATCACTTATCTGCTGTCGGTCATTCAATGGGTGGAGCACACCGACCGGGTGATCAATAACGCCAACGAAGCGGTGAAACTCACCGTGGACCTGGAAACCGGCATGCGCGGCTTCTTGCTCAGCGGCGACGAGCACTTCCTTGATCCGTATGAGACGGCCAGGCCGCGCATCGCCGTCGCGCTCAAGACGCTGACCGAGCTGACGATCGACAACCCGGTGCAAACCGATCGCTTGCGTCGCCTTGAGGCGTTGCAGACCGAGTGGGCCAATTACGCGCAATCGATGATCGATCTGCAGCGAGCCAGCGGCGATTATCGCGGCGCGGTGAAGGCTGGGCGGGGCAAGCGCCTGACGGACGAGATTCGTAAACAATTCGAGGACGTGATTGAAACCGAGCAGGTCTTGCGCACTTCGCGCAATGAAGACGTGCGCCGCACAACAATCTGGAGCATCAGCCTGTACCTGCTGTTTATCGCCGGTATCAGCGGTCTGCTGGCGTACATTGGCCGTCGTGATCTGATGACGCTGTCGCAAAATTACAGCGCCAACCTCGCTGCACAACAGGCCAGCGCCGGGCGTCTGGAACAGCAGGCATGGTTGCGCAACGGTCAGACCGAACTGGCCGAACAGGTTCTGGGGCAACTGAGCCTCAATCTGCTGGGCCGCAATATCCTGCAATTCTGTGCGCAATACCTCGGCACTGCGGTGGCAGCGTTGTATGTGCGTGAAGAACATGGCGGCCTGAAACGCGTCGCGACTTATGGCTTCTCCCGCGAACAGGAAGCGCAGGATCAGTCGATCTACAGCGGCGAAGGCATCGTCGGTCAGGTGGCCCAACAGGCGCGTCTGATCCGTCTGGATTCGGTGCCGGTGGACTATTTCAAGGTCAGCTCCGGGCTCGGTGAAGGCCTGCCGCACAGCGTGCTGGTGGTACCGACCAGTGATGACGACCGAGTCAATGGCGTGATCGAACTGGGCTTCCTCCGTCCGTTGAATGACCGCGACATCGAATTGCTGGAACTGATTGCCGGCAACATCGGCACTTCGATCGAGGCGGCGCGCTACCGTCAGCGCTTGCAAGAAGTGCTGGCCGAAACCCAGCAGCTCAACGAAGAGTTGCAGGTGCAGCAGGAAGAACTGAAAACCGCCAACGAAGAACTCGAAGAGCAGTCGCGGATTCTCAAAGAGTCCCAGGCGCATCTGGAAACCCAGCAAGTCGAGCTGGAGCAGACCAACGAGCAGCTTGCCGAACAAGCGGAAACGCTGGCGTCGCAGCGCGACGCCATGGACCTGAAAAACACCGAACTGAATCAGGCCCAAGTGCAACTGGAAGAGCGCGCCGAAGAGTTGCAACGTTCGAGCAAGTACAAATCCGAGTTCCTTGCCAACATGTCTCACGAACTGCGCACGCCGCTGAACAGTTCGCTGATCCTCGCCAAGTTGCTGGCGGAAAACCCGCAGGACAACCTCAGTGCCGAACAGGTCAAGTTTGCCGAGTCGATCTATTCGGCCGGTAATGATTTGCTGAACCTGATCAACGACATTCTGGATATCTCCAAGGTCGAAGCCGGCAAGCTTGAAGTGCTTCCGGAGAACACCAGCGTTGCGCGTCTGGCCGATGGCCTGCGTGGCGTATTCGAGCCGATGGCCAAAGACAAACAGCTGAACTTCACTGTCGACCTGCAGCCGGGCACACCGGGGATGCTGTTCACCGACCGTCAGCGTCTGGAGCAGGTGATCAAGAACCTGCTGTCCAATGCGGTGAAATTCACTGAAAAAGGTACGGTCAGTCTGACCATCGCCGGCCAGCCGGATGATCGTATTGCCTTTATCGTGCGCGATTCGGGGATAGGCATCGCCCCGGATCAGCAGGAAAGCATTTTCGAAGCGTTCCGTCAGGCGGACGGCACCACCAACCGCAAGTACGGCGGCACCGGTCTGGGCCTGTCGATCTCGCGCGATCTGGCGACGCTGCTTGGCGGCTCGATCAGCGTCAGCAGTACGCCGGGGCAGGGCAGTGTGTTCACTCTGTTGTTGCCGCAGCAATACAGCGAGGGCGGCGAAATATCCAGCGCGCCATCGACCTTCACCCCGCCAGCACCGAGCGCACCAGCACCCGTGGCCCCCGTCGTTTCGCCGTTGGCCCCGGTGCACATTCCGCGTTTTGCCGATGACCGCGACAAGGCCCCGTTTGCCACGCGCTGCATCCTGGTGGTGGAAGACGAGCCCAACTTCGCGCATATCCTGTATGACTTGGCCCACGAGCTGGGTTATCAGTGCCTGGTAGCCCATGGCGCCGATGAAGGTTACGACCTGGCCCGCGAATTCGTCCCGGACGCCATCCTGCTCGACATGCGCCTGCCGGATCATTCTGGCCTCACCGTGCTACAGCGCCTGAAAGAGCACGCGGAAACCCGCCACATTCCGGTCCACGTGATTTCAGTCGAAGACCGCGTTGAAGCAGCCATGCACATGGGCGCCATCGGCTATGCGGTGAAACCCACCACCCGCGAAGAGCTCAAGGACGTGTTCGCCCGTCTTGAGGCCAAGCTGACGCAGAAGGTCAAACGCGTGCTGCTGGTCGAGGACGATGACCTGCAACGCGAAAGCATTGCGCGACTGATTGGCGACGAGGACATCGAAATTACCGCCGTCGGCCTCGCACAAGATGCGCTGGAGCTGCTGCGCACGACGATCTATGACTGCATGGTCATCGACCTGAAGCTGCCGGACATGCTCGGCAACGATTTGCTCAAGCGCATGTCCACGGAAGACATCTGCTCGTTCCCGCCAGTCATCGTCTACACCGGGCGTAATCTGACCCGCGATGAAGAGGCCGAACTGCGCAAGTATTCGCGCTCGATCATCATCAAGGGCGCGCGTTCGCCGGAGCGTTTGCTCGACGAAGTCACACTCTTTTTGCACAAAGTCGAATCGCAGTTGTCCCATGAACGGCAGAAGATGCTCAAGACCGCGCGCAGCCGCGACAAGGTCTTCGAGGGGCGCAAGGTGCTGTTGGTGGACGACGATGTGCGTAACATTTTCGCCCTGACCAGCGCCCTGGAACACAAAGGCGCAGTCGTGGTGATCGGCCGTAACGGCCGTGAAGCGATTGAAAAATTGAATGAAGTCGAGGACATCGACCTGGTGCTGATGGACGTGATGATGCCGGAAATGGATGGTTTCGAAGCCACCATTGAAATCCGCAAGGATCCGCGCTGGCGCAAGCTGCCGATCATCGCGGTGACGGCCAAGGCCATGAAGGATGATCAGGAGCGCTGCCTGCAGGCAGGCGCCAACGATTACCTGGCCAAGCCCATCGACCTGGATCGCCTGTTCTCGCTGATTCGCGTGTGGTTACCGAAGATGGAACGCATTTAGTGGAACGCAGTACACCCGCCGAACGAAACAGCGAGATCGAATTACGCTTGTTGATCGAGGCTATTTACCTCAAATACAGCTACGATTTTCGCGATTACTCCGGCGCTTCGATCAAGCGCCGGGTGCAACACGCGCTGAGTCAGTTCGAGTGCGCGACCATTTCGGCGCTGCAGGAAAAAGTCCTGCACGATCCGACGGCGTTCATGCAATTGCTGCAGTTGCTGACGATTCCGGTCAGCGAGATGTTCCGCGATCCGTCGCACTTTCTGGCGATTCGCAGGGAAGTGGTGCCGCTGTTGCGCACCTATCCATCGATCAAGATCTGGATCGCCGGTTGCAGCACGGGCGAGGAAGTCTATTCAATGGCGATCCTGCTGCGCGAAGAGGGTTTGCTGGATCGCACGATCATCTACGCCACCGACATCAATCCGCGCTCGCTGGACAAGGCCAAGCAGGGCATTTTCTCGATGGAAAATGTTCGCGCCTACACCGCCAACTACCAGCAGGCCGGGGGGCAGTGCTCTTTTGCCGACTACTATACAGCGGCGTACGGCTACGCGATTTTCGACAAGAGCTTGTGCGAGAACGTGACCTTCGCCGATCACAGCCTGGCGACCGACAGTGTGTTCTCTGAAACCCAATTGATTTCCTGCCGCAACGTGTTGATCTACTTCAACAAGAAACTGCAGGATCGCGCGTTCGGGCTGTTCCATGAGTCGCTGTGCCATCGCGGTTTCCTGGTGCTCGGCAGCAAGGAAACGCTGGATTTTTCCAACTACGCCAACCAGTTCGAACCCTTGGTCAAGCAAGAACGGATCTACCGCAAATCATGAACGAGGCCGTGGACTTACCTCGAATCGAGGCAATTGTGGTCGGTGCTTCCGCCGGTGGCGTTGAGGCCCTGTTGAGCCTGCTGGGGCCGCTTCGGCAGGGCTTCGTGCTGCCGATCATTGTGGTGTTGCATTTGCCGGAAGAGCGCCGCAGCCAGCTGGCTGAAGTGTTCTCCAGGCGTATAGATATGCCGGTACACGAGGCGATCGACAAACAGGACATTGTCGCCGGCACCGTGTACTTCGCCACGCCCGGTTATCACCTGTCGGTGGAGCAGGATCGCAGCCTGTCCTTGAGCCTTGAAGACCGCGTGCATTATTCCCGGCCCTCGATCGATTACCTGTTCGAGTCGGCCGCTGATGCCTATGGTCCGGCACTGGCCGCTGTATTGCTGACCGGCGCCAATCATGACGGCGCGCGCGGCCTGGCTGAAGTCAAACGGCGGGGCGGACTGACCATTGTCCAGGACCCGCAAGAGGCGCAGGTCGCCACCATGCCTCAGGCTGCACTGAACGTTCAGCAGCCAGATCATGTCCTACCCATTCACGGCATCGGCCGTCTGCTTGTCGAGCTGGAACGAATCGCATGCTGAGTAATATCCAAGCCAAGTTGCTGATCGTCGACGATCTGCCGGAAAACCTCCTGGCCCTCGAAGCGCTGATCAAACGTGAAGACCGCACCGTCTATAAGGCGTTGTCGGCGGACGAAGCGTTGTCGCTGCTGTTGCAGCACGAATTCGCCATGGCCATCCTCGATGTGCAGATGCCCGGCATGAACGGCTTCGAGCTCGCCGAGTTGATGCGCGGCACCGAAAAAACCAAGAACATCCCGATCATTTTCGTCAGCGCCGCCGGCCGTGAACTGAACTACGCGTTCAAAGGCTATGAGAGCGGGGCGGTGGATTTCCTGCACAAGCCGCTGGATATTCACGCGGTGAAGAGCAAGGTCAACGTCTTCGTCGACCTGTACCGCCAGAGCAAGGCCATGAAGCAGCAGGTCGAAGCGCTGGAGCAGGCCCGCCGCGAGCAAGAGGCGCTGCTGGAGCAATTGCAAAGCACGCAACTGGAACTGGAGCAGGCGGTACGGATGCGCGACGACTTCATGTCAATCGTCGCCCATGAAGTGCGCACACCGCTCAATGGCCTGATACTCGAAACCCAATTGCGCAAGATGCACCTGGCGCGCGACAACGCTGCAGCCTTCACCCTCGACAAGATGCACGCCATGGTCGACCGCGATGAGCGGCAGATCAAAAGCCTGATCCGCTTGATCGAAGACATGCTCGACGTGTCGCGTATTCGCACTGGCAAATTGTCGATTCGGCCAAACCGTTTTGATCTGGTGCAGCTGGTCAGCAACCTGTTGCAGAACTTTGCGCAGCAGATCGAAGCGGCGGAAACTGAAGTGTCCTTTACCGCGACAGAACCGGTTGAGGGGCATTGGGACGAGTTCCGCATCGAGCAGGTGGTTTCCAACCTGATCACCAACGCCCTGCGTTACGGCGGGCGCAGCCTGGTTCAGGTGCGTGTTTACCGAGAGGGCAATGAAGCGCGGGTCGAGGTTCAGGATCGCGGCATCGGTATCAGTCCCGAAAACCAGAAACGCATTTTTCAACAGTTCGAACGGGTTTCCGCCAAGACGGTAGTCGCCGGGCTCGGATTGGGTCTGTTCATTTCCGAGCAGATCGTCGCCGCCCATGGCGGCTCCATCGTCGTCGAGAGTGAAATCAACGAGGGCGCCCTGTTTCGCGTTTGTCTGCCGATCGAGGAAAACGGCAAATCCGACGCAACCTCTGAGTGACCACACGGTCGTATCAGCAGCTATTGACCGAACAAAGGCTTCCCATGAGCGTAGATGCACAAGATGTAGTACTCGTCGTCGAGGACGAACCGGTTATCTTGATGATCCTGACCGATTATTTGTCAGGGCAGGGATATCGCGTGCTGCAAGCCGAAAACGGCGAGCAGGCGTTCGAGATTCTCGCGAGCAAACCGCATCTGGACATGTTGATTACCGACTTCCGCCTGCCTGGCGGCATTTCCGGCGTGCAAATCGCCGAACCTGCCGTGAAGCTGCGCCCCGACCTTAAAGTGATCTTCATCAGCGGTTATCCGCAGGAGATTCGCGAGACCGGCAGCCCGATCACGCGCCGGGCGCCGATACTGGAAAAGCCGTTCGACCTGGACGTGCTGCAGGAAAAAATTCAGGAATTGCTGGCCTGATACCTATGTAGGAGCTGCCGAAGGCTGCGATCTTTTGATCCTGTTTTTTACAAGACAAATCAAAAAATCGCAGCCTTCGGCAGCTCCTACAGTGCTTGGATCATCAGCTTTTGATCATTTCACGCACCTTGGCGGTCAACAGATCGAAGGTGAACGGCTTGGTGATCATCTGCATGCCCGAGTCGAGAAACCCGCCACGCACGGCCGCGTGTTCGGCGTAACCGGTGATGAACAGTACTTTCAGGCCGGGGCGGTATTGGCGGCCGACCTCCGCCAATTGCCGGCCATTCATACCGGGCAAACCGACATCACTGATCAGCAGATCGATACGCTGTGCCGAATTGAGAATCGGCACGGCGCCATCGGCGTCGCTGGCCTCCACAAACGCATAACCCAACTCACTGAGCACTGCGCTGACCAGCACACGCACAGCCGGGTCGTCTTCGACGATCAATACGGTTTCGCCATCCAGGGCGTCCGGCGCTTGCTGGATAGCAGTAGCAGACTGTTCAAGTTCTTCGCCACGGAAGCGCGGCAGATACAGTTTGACCGTGGTGCCCTGGTCGATTTCGCTGTCAATCGAGACATGGCCACGGGACTGTTTGCTAAAGCCGTAAATCATCGACAGGCCCAACCCGGTGCCCTGGCCGATCGGCTTGGTGGTGAAAAATGGGTCAAAGGCTCGATTGATCACGCTCTGGGGCATGCCGCTGCCGTTGTCGGTGACGCTGAGCATCACGTAATCGCCGGGTGCCAGATTGCTGTACGCTTCGGTGAATTGAGGGTGCAGCACTTGGTTGCTGGTTTCGACCACCAGTTTGCCGCCATCCGGCATGGCGTCGCGAGCGTTGATCACGAGGTTGAGCAGGGCGCTTTCCAGTTGATTGGGATCGGCTTCGGCGACCCACAAATTGTCGTCCAGACGCATGTCCAGCTGGATGCTTTCGTTGAGGCTGCGCTGCAGCAGTTCACCCATCGACATGACCAGGCTGTTCATCTGCACTGCTTTGGAGTCGAGTGACTGGCGCCGCGAGAATGCCAGCAGACGATGGGTGAGGCCGGCGGCACGGTTAGCTGAAGTGACACCCAGATCAATCAGGCTGTCCAGATCTTCCGTGCGCCCACGGGCCAAACGCCTGCGCAACAGCTCCAGGCTGCCGATGATGCCGGTCAGCATGTTGTTGAAGTCGTGGGCGATGCCGCCGGTCAACTGGCCGACCGCTTCCATTTTCTGCGACTGACGCAGCGCTTCTTCATTGTGGCGCAGTTGCGCGGTGCGCTCCTCCACCTGCTGTTCAAGGGTCTCCATCGTTGATTGCAGGCGTCGTTCGCTTTCACTCAGGTCGATCAGTCGATCGCGGGCCTCGTACTGTCGTCGTCGCCCGCGCAGTGCGGCGGATACCAGGCTGACCAAGGTTGCCGGGTGAAACGGACGTTCAAGGAATGTCACGTTGCCTAACAGTTTGCTGAGTTGCGAGGAGGGGCCTTGTTCCTGACCGCCATGATGGGTCAATAGCACGATCGGCAAGTCTGACCACGCCGGTTGTTGCTCAAGGTGCTCGAACAACGCTTCCAGTTCCGGGCCGCGCAGCGCTTCAGCAGCAATCACCAGCAGGCCGGCGCCAAGCTCAAACTCCGTGCACAGCGAGCCAAGCCCTGCCGTGACCAGTCCGCAATAACCGGCTTCGTTGAGGATCATCAATGCAATTTGGCTGTCGCGACCCACGGGCGCCAGAATCAGCGCCCGTTCGGCCAGTGGCACCGACACTGTCACGAGCTTTCTTCCTGAAGCAGCGGTTTGCTCGCACCGAGGTAAGTCGGTACACCGCGCAGTACGCCCTGAAAGGCTTCCAGCGGTTCACCGATGGTCATGCCTTGTGCCGAAATACGGTATTCACGAATGGTCGATTCGTGGCTGCCGGTGCGTTTCTTGATGATCGAAATGGCCCGACGGACTTTGCCGATGGCTTCAAAGTAACGCAACAGAATCACCGTGTCGGCAAGATAAGTAATGTCGACCGGTGCCTGCATGTCGCCGACCAGACCGTGTTGCGCGACTGTCATGAACGTCGCTGCACCTTTGCGATTGAGGTACAGCAGCAGTTCGTGCATGTGCAGCACCAGAGCGTTTTCTTCCGGCATCGCGGCCTGGTAACCGTTGATGCTATCGATCACCACGGTTTTGATCTGGCCTTCATCGACGCAACGTCGCACGCGATGGGAGAACTCGCCGGGGGATAGCTCCGCCGCATCTACCTGTTCGATCAGCAGATTGCCGGTGGCCTGCAGCGCCTTGAGGTCGATACCGATGTTGTTCATGCGCTCGAAGAGCAGACCTAACTCTTCATCGAAGATGAACAGTGCGGCTTTCTCACCACGACGCACGGCGGCTGCGGCGAAAATCATCGAGATCAGCGATTTACCGGTACCGGCCGGGCCGAGAATCAGCGTGCTGGAACCGGTTTCGATACCACCGCCGAGCAACGCGTCCATTTCCTTGATGCCACTGGTCAACTGCAGGCGGGCGTAGTCGCCACGATGCTCTGCCGCCACCAGCCTGGGGAACACATGCACACCGTCGCCCATGATGGTGAAGTCGTGGAACCCCCCCCGGTATTTCTGCCCTCGGTATTTGACCACTCGAACGCGCCGGCGCTCGGCGCCATAGTTGGGGGTCAACTCTTCAAGGCGAATCACCCCGTGCGCCACGCTGTGTACGGTTTTGTCGAGGGATTCAGTGGTCAGGTCGTCCAGCAGCAGCACCGTGGCGTCGTAGCGCACGAAGTAATGCTTGATCGCAAGGATCTGGCGGCGATAGCGCAATGAACTCTGCGCCAGCAGGCGAATCTCCGAGAGGCTGTCGAGCACCACGCGAGTGGGTTTGAAACGTTCGACCACTTCGAAGATCTGCTTGGTCGCTTCGCCCAGTTCCAGGTCGGAGGAATACAGCAGGCTTTGCTGATGCTCGGCGTTGAGCAGGCTTTCCGGGGGCGTCAGCTCGAAGATCTCGATGTTGTCGCCCAATTCCCAGCCATGGGACAGCGCCCCTTGGCGCAACTCACGCTCGGTTTCCGACAACGTGATGTACAACGAGCGTTCGCCGGCTCGTGCGCCGGCCAGTAGAAAATGCAAAGCGACCGTGGTTTTGCCGGTGCCGGGCTCACCCTCCAGCAAGAAAACATGACCGCGAGACAAGCCACCGGCAAGGATGTCATCCAGACCGACAATGCCGGTAGCGGCTTTCGCACTGATCAACTCGTTAGATGTAGACAAAAAATGCCCTCTCATGACTAGGGGAATCGAGGCGGCTGACTGAAACAGACGGCCTGATTACTTGACCCGCAGGCGTGATGGCAGTTCCACATATTCTTGCAGGATGTGACGAAGAATAGCGTCTATTGCAGCTCAAAGGCCTTGTTGCAGGGCCGGATCGTCCGGATTGAGCTGTTCCAGTTGCGCCAGTAAAACTTGCACATTCTGCAACTGGCCACTCTCTTTCCAGTAATTGATCAGCAGGACCCGGGCCTTACGGTCGGAGGGGTGACGCTGGACGATGTCCTGCAATTGCTTTTGCGCCGCTTCCAGCTCTTCGGCGCTGTGCAAGGTGGTCGCCAGGTCGTAGCGATAATCCTTGTTGTCGGGGTCCAGTTCGACGGCCTTGGATAAACCCAGCAGGGCGAACTCGCGCTGGCCGTGGTGCAGCAACCACAGGCCCAGAGCATGTTGCAGATACGCCGAATCAGGTTGAGCTTTCAATTGTCGGGCGAGTAATTGCCGCGCGGCGTCGCTCTGGCCCAGGCGATCCAGCACATCGATCTGCATGACCAGCGCCGGCAGGTTGCCTGGTTCCAGTTGCAGGGTATTTTCCAGTGCTTGCTGTGCCTCTTTGAGTTCGGCGTTGTGCAAATGCAGGCGTGCCAATTGCGCATAGGTTTCAGCGCTTGGTGCCTGGCCCTTGAGGGCTTGCTCCCAGCTATCGATGCCTTGCTGCAGGGGCGCGAAATACAGGCCCAGCTCATCCGGCGTCAAACCGAGCAACGCGTTGATCGCGGCGAAACGCACAGTTTGATCTTCATCATCGAGCAACGGCCCAAGCAACAGGCTGCGTTGGCCGCCGGGCACCAGACCAACCACACTTTTGATCGCGGCCAGGCGTACTTCGGGCGCTTCGCTCTGCAAGTCGGCGTCGGCCAGTTTCAACGCCTGTGGGCTCGGGTAGTTGGGCAATTCGGCATGCAGCCAGACACGGCGTTTGACCGACAGGTCCGGGCGCCCCAATTGCTGGTACAACTGACGCGCCGCACCCGGCTGGCCGGCACGTGCCGCCGCCAACGCCTCGCTGTATCCATGTTTGATCGCTTCGGGCACCACAGGGGCGCTGGTGCGCAGGGACAGCCAGCCGACGAGAATGACGAGTACGAGGCCAAGGCTGATAAACAGATAGCGGCGGGACTGATGCATGCAGGTTTCCGAAAGCAGGCGTACTTGAGCAGAGCGGCAAGCTTCGGTCAGCGCGCGCCGTGAGTCAAACCCATTGCCAGCGAATCGCCCTACAACTCGCGTCGACTTTGTGAACCGTCAGGCTTGCGATGCAGTGTCTACGCTTGCAGGAGTTGCTTCGACGAGTGCGCCCATGCAAGCCCTGTTCAATTACTTCAAAGCGGTCATCCATCCCGGTCAGGCGGTACTGCTGTTTGCCTTGCGCACTGTTGTGGCGGGCTTGCTGACGCTGTATCTGGCTTTTCTGTTTGATCTTGACCAGCCCAAGTGGTCGATCATGGCGGTGGTGATTGTCAGCCAGCCGCTGGCTGGAATGGCGCTTGCGCGCAGTTTTGGCCAAGTGATCGGCACCACACTCGGGGCCGCCGTGGCCGTGCTGATCATGGCGATTTTTCCGCAGGCGCCACTGCCATTTATCACGACCCTGGCATTGTGGCTGGCGCTGTGCACCGCCGGCGGGACGCTGCTGCGCTACACCAGCTCCCAGGCGTTCGTGCTCAGTGGCTACACCGCAGTCGTGGTCGCCTTGTTGGCGATTCCGGATCAGGACGGCCCCTTTTTGCTGGCCGTCACGCGGGTGACCGAAACGTTGCTGGCGGTGGCGTGCGTCTGTGTGGTGAGCCTGCTCACGGCCCGGCCGGAAGCGGTGGCAAAAGGGTACTTCGCCAAGGTCGATCAAGTCATCAAGCTGGTTGCCGTTCATGCGGCTGCGGTGATTCGCACGGAAGAAAGCGAGGCTGACTTCCAGCGCCGACAAATGCAATTGCTGACCGAGATCAGTGCACTGGAGGGGTTGCGCCGGCATCTGTATTTCGACGCTCCACGCTTGCGCAGTGCCAACAATCTGGTGCTGCTGTTGGGCAATCAATTGATGTTGCTGACTTCCAGATTGACCGCGTTGCGTCATCAGCGGCAATTGCTCACCGAGCGTTGGGAGGGTGACTTGCCTGAGGATGTCCAGCGTCTGCGTGCCGAGGAACTGGCATTTCTCGATCAACTGGCGGAGCAGGGGCGTTCGCTTTCTGCCGAAACGCGCCACGGCTTTGTCACGCTGCAGCATCAGTTCGATCAACTGGCCTACAAGGCCGAGCAACTGACCGAAGACATGAGTGCCACCTTGCGCTCGCTGGCGTGGGCGTTGCGCTGGGAGCAGGCGCGGCTGCTGCAACAACTGGAGCAGATTCTCGAATTGAGCGATGCCATTCAGGAAGGACGCGAAGCCAGTTGCCTCTATCGGGGGCAGGCCAGCCCGCTGCATCTGGATTTCACCTTGGCCTCGATGAATGCCATCCGTGCCTTTACCGCGTTGCTGGTGGCGGGGCTGATCTGGATCGAGACCGCCTGGGACGGTGCGCGTGGCGGGATGATTCTGGTGGGAATCCTCTGTTCGCTGATGGCGACGTTTCCGCGACCACTGCTGGCTGCGCAGAGTTATGCGCGCGGGTTGGGGCTGGCCCTGCTGGTGTCAGCGCTCTACCAATTCATACTGGTGCCGGCGGTCAGTGATTTCGAGTGGCTGGCCTTGTTGCTCGCACCGCTGCTCTACGTCATTGCGGTTGGCCTCGCGAGCCCGGCGACGGCGGGGATCGGCATGGGTCTGGGTTTGTCGAGTTTCCTGATGCTCGGCCCGCAGAATATCGGCACCGGGCAGAACAGCGCGATTCAATGGTTCGAATTTGCCGGGGCTTACGTCAGTGCGGCGATGCTGGCGCTGATTGTCTACGCGTGGATTTTTCCGTTTCGCCCGGCGTGGCGTATTCGCCGCTTGTATAAAGAGGCGCGCGAGCAGGTGTATGAGCTGACCAAAAGCCCGGCCACCGATGAGCAACAGTTCGCATTCGAAAGCCGTATGGTCGATCGCCTGACCAGCATGCTCGGCCTGCTGCCTGCGGTAAATGATCGGGCGATGCAGCGACTCTATGAAATCAGCCTCGCCTGTGTCGCGCTGGGGGTGGCGATGCATCAGCTACGTCAGCAGGCGCAGAACAATCAGTTACTGTCGGACCCGTTCAGCCGCCGGCTGTCCTCGGCATTACGCAAGACCGGGCGCTTTGTTGCCGGACGTGCAGAAGTGCAACTGACGCCACTGTTGGCAACCTTGCACGACTTGGGCGATGAACTGGACGATCTGCATGTCGCCAGTCACGAGCATTTATGGTCGGTGTTTCGCATGCGCGTCGCCCTGCTGATCGTGGTGTCGTTCCTGGAGCGCCATGGTGACGAGTTGCAAAATTCCACCTCGGAAGGAGCGCCAGCCCTTGCCCATTGATTTCGAGATTGGCGGCGTTTATCTGCCGCCCATTGCCCAGGCCTTGTTACTGGCAATCCCCCTGTTCATGTTGCTCGACTGGCTCTTGCGCCGCCTGGGCGTACTGCGCCTGGTCTGGCATGAGGCCCTGTTCGAAGGCGCCTTGTATGCCTGCGTGTGTGCCGCGCTGATTCTGCTGATGGGAGCCTGATGCCTTGAAAGTGTTATTCGCAAGATTGCTGACGCTGGCCGTGGTGGTTCTTGCCATCGTGCTTGGCTGGTTCGCCTGGGAGCATTACACCCGCGCGCCGTGGACCCGCGATGCCCGGGTGAGGGCTGATGTGGTGACGTTGTCGGCCGATGTTTCGGGGCGCATCGTCAGCCTCGCCGTGCAAGACAACCAGCATGTCGAAAAGGGTCAATTGCTGCTGGAAATCGACCCGGCACGTTACACATTGGCGGTCGAGCATGCGCGCCGCTCAGTCGAAGTGGCCAAGGCCACCTTGGGGCAGTCGCAAGCAGCGATCGTTGCCAGTGAAGCATTGCTCAAACAGCGTCAAAGCGAAGAACGTCGGCGACGTACGCTCAAGCAAGGGTTTGCTATCTCGGGCGAGGAATGGGAAAAATCCAGCACCGACGTGGCCGTGGCACAGGCCGATCTGTTGCGCAATCAGGCCAACCTCGGGCTGGCCGAAGCCAACGTGCAATTGGCAATTGCCGCGCAGACCCAGGCTGAACTGGATTTGCAGCGTACCCGCGTTGAGTCCCCGGTCAGCGGCTACGTGACCAACCTGTTGACCCGTGAGGGCGATTACGCCGTGAGCGGCGGCGCCTTGTTGGCATTGGTGGATAGCGATTCGTTCTACATCAGCGGCTATTTTGAAGAAACCAAACTGCCGCGTATCGAGGAGGGCGATCGGGTACGGATTCAATTGATGAGCGGAGAAACCTTCGGCGGCACCGTGCAGAGCATCGCTTTCGCCATCGCCGATCGGGAAAACGCACCGGGCAGTCGTCTGCTGGCCAACATCAACCCGAGTTATACCTGGGTCAAACTGGCCCAGCGCGTACCGGTGCGAATCGGCATCGATAACGACTACGCCGGCAAAAACCGCCTGCGCGCCGGCACCACCGCAACCGTCACCGTCCTGGAATCAAGAAACCCCTAACCCTCCTTGTAGGAGCTGCCGCAGGCTGCGATCTTTTGATCTTGGTTTTTAACGATCAAGATCAAAAGATCGCAGCCTGCGGCAGCTCCTACAGGGGGGATTTGGGGGCACAAAAAAGCCCCGCGACCGAATGATACGCGGGGCAAAAAATTTGGTTGGTTGCGGCCAACCAAAGGAGCTCTTTAACAATCGATTACTGGCTTGCAACGGTCTCCGGTTGCCAGCCGCCGCCAAGGGCTTTGTAAATCGCGACAATGCCGCGATACAAATCGACTTCAGCCTGGGCCTGAGTGTCTTCAGCGTTCAGACGTTCGCGTTGCGCATCGAGCAGCACAAGGAAGTCCGTGGTGCCTTCGCGGTAGCGAATCTCGGCCAGGTCAGCTGCCTTGCGGCTCGACTCACTCTGGCGAATCAGCGAGATCAAGCGCTGCTGACGTTTGCCGTAATCGCTGAAGGCGTTTTCCGATTCTTCCAGGGCCAGCAGGACTTGCTGCTCGTAAGTCGCCAGTGCGCCTTCGGCCTCGGCATCGGCGCCGCGCAAACGCGCTCGCACACTGCCAAGGTCGAACGCTGCCCAAGTGATGCTCGGGCCAAGTGCCCAGGCGTTGGCCGCCGAGGAACCGATTTGCGAACCGCGCCCGGCTGTCCAGCCGAGGAAGCCGCTGAGACTGACCCGTGGGAACAGATCGGCTTTCGCCACGCCAATTCGCGCCGTGGCCGAGGCCAGTTGGCGTTCGGCGCTGAGGATGTCCGGACGGCGTTGCAGCAGCTCGCCCGGATTGCCAATTGGCAAGGCTTTGGCAATCGCCGGCAAGTCTTTTGGACTGAGGTCGACGGTCAGCTTGTCCGGACGCTCACCCAGCAGGGTGGCGATACGGTTTTTCTGCCGAACCTGTTCTGCCTGCAGTTGCGGCACACTGGCTTCGACCGAGGCCAGACGCGCATCGGCACGTTCGACATCAAGCTGATCGCCGACACCGGCGTCCCGCAGGCTGATGGTGATCTTGCGCGACTCCTGCTGGTTGTTCAGGTTGGCCACGGCGATCTTTTCGCGCAATTGCGCACCGCGCAGTTGACCGTAGGCATCGACCAGTTCGGCAATCATGGTGACTTGCAGTTGGTACAGATCGGCTTCGGCAGCCTGCTGATCGGCGTCGCTGGCTTCCAGATTGCGTTGGATGCGGCCGAACAGGTCCAGCTCCCACGCCATGTCGAGGCCCAGGTCATAGCGTTCGCTGTTGACTCGATTAGTGGTCTGGCCCGGGATTTGTCCCTTGGCCAGATCACTGCTGGCACGGCTGGTGATGGTCGGCATTGCGTCGTTGCTGGCGTCGTCGCGGATCGCCCGAGCGGCTTTCCAGCGAGCGAATGCCACGCGCAGATCACGGTTGCCTCGCAGCGATTGCGTCACCAACTGGTTGAGGGTCGGATCATCGAACTGCTGCCACCAAATGCCTTCGAATTTCGAACGGTCAAAGTTCTTTTGCCCGGCGGCGCCGTCAGTGGCGGCCGTGATGTTGGCCGCCTCCGTGGCTGGGGTCTTGTAGTCGGGGCCGACGGCGCAGGCGCTGAGGGCCAGCACCAGCAGACTCGGCAGGAAGACTTTCAGACTCATTGTTGCGCCTCCAGTGGCTTTTGAAGATTGAGCGCCCTGGCCGCTTTGCGCTGCTCGCCGCGTTCGACAAAGTTGCGGATCAATACGTAGAACACTGGCGTCAGCAACAGACCGAAGAAGGTCACCCCGAGCATCCCGGAGAACACCGCCACGCCCATGGCATGACGCATCTCGGCACCGGCACCGCTGGAGAACACCAGTGGCACCACACCCATGATGAACGCGAAGGAGGTCATCAGGATCGGCCGCAGACGCAGACGGCAAGCTTCCAGTACCGCCGCGAGCGGGTTGAGGCCTTCTTCCTGTTTATCCTTGGCGAACTCAACGATCAGAATCGCGTTCTTACACGCCAGTCCCACCAGTACGATCAAGCCGATCTGGGTGAAGATGTTGTTGTCACCGCCGGAGATGATCACGCCGGTGATGGCCGACAGCAGGGTCATCGGTACGATCAGGATCACCGCCAGTGGCAGGCTCCAGCTTTCGTATTGAGCGGCGAGCACCAGGAACGCCAGCAATACGCAGAGCGGGAACACGAACAGCGCGGTGTTGCCGGACAGAATCTGCTGGTAGGTCAGGTCGGTCCACTCGTAGGTCATGCCGTTCGGAAGTTCTTCCTTGAGCAGTTTCTCGATGGCTTTTTCGGCCTGGCCGGAGCTGTAGCCTGGTGCTGCGGCACCGTTGATTTCAGCAGTGATGAAGCCGTTGTAGTGCATCACGCGATCCGGGCCCGAGGTGTCGCTGACCTTGATGAAGGTCGCCAGCGGGATCATTTCGCCTTTGTTGTTGCGCACTTTCAGCTGACCGATCTGATCGGATTCGAGGCGGAACTGCTGTTCGGCCTGAACGTTGACCTGATAGGTGCGCCCGAAACGGTTGAAGTCGTTGGCATACAGCGAACCCAGATAGATCTGCAGGGTGTCGAAGATGTCGCTGACGGCCACGCCGTGGGTCTTGGCTTTTTCACGGTCGATGGCAGCATCGACCTGCGGCACGTTCACGGTGTAACTGGTGAACAGGCCCGCCAGTTCCGGCACGTTGTGGCTCTTGTTGATGATGTTCATCGTTTCTTTGTACAGCTCGTCGTAGCCGAGGTTGCCCCGGTCTTCGATTTGCAGACGGAAACCACCAATGGTGCCCAGACCTTGTACCGGCGGTGGCGGGAAGATCGCCATGTACGCTTCCTGAATGTTGGCGAACTGGCCGTTCAAGGCACCGGCAATCGCACCGGCAGACATGCTCGGGTCTTTACGCTCGTCGAACGGTTTCAGGGTCACGAACACGATGCCGGCGTTCGGGCTGTTGGTGAAGCCGTTGATCGACAGGCCCGGGAAGGCAACGGCGCTTTCCACGCCTGGCTGTTTCAGCGCCAGGTCGGACATGCGCTTGATCACGTCTTCGGTGCGATCCAGGCTCGAAGCGTCCGGCAGTTGCGCGAAGGCCACCAGGTATTGCTTGTCCTGGCCCGGTACGAAGCCGGTCGGGGTGCTGGAGAAACCGAAGAAGGTCAGCACCATCAAGCCTGCGTACAGGAGGAGGGCGATGCCGCTGCTGCGGATAACCCGGCCAACCGTGCCGACGTAGCCATGGCTGGCACGATCAAAGAAACGGTTGAACGGACGGAACAACCAGCCACCGAAGATCTTGTCGAGCACTTTCGAGAAACGGTCTTTCGGTGCGTCGTGGCTCCTCAGCAACACAGCGGCCAGCGCTGGCGACAGAGTCAGCGAGTTAAACGCCGAGATCACCGTCGAGATCGCGATGGTCAGTGCGAACTGCTTGTAGAACTGCCCAGTGAGGCCGGAGATGAAGGCCGCCGGAATGAACACTGCACACAGCACGAGTGCCGTGGCAACGATCGGACCGGTCACTTCACGCATGGCGCGCTTGGTGGCTTCCACCGGGTTCAATCCGAGTTCGATGTTCCGTTCGACGTTCTCCACCACGACGATGGCGTCGTCCACCACGATACCGATGGCCAGTACCAGGCCGAATAGCGACAGCGCGTTCAGCGAGAAGCCGAACAGGTGCATCACCGCAAACGTACCGATCAACGATACCGGCACCGCCACCAATGGAATGATCGAGGCGCGCCAGGTTTGCAGGAACAGGATCACCACCAGTACCACGAGAATCAGTGCTTCGAAGAGGGTGTGAACCACCGCTTCGATCGAGCCGCGCACGAAGATCGTCGGGTCATAGACGATGCTGTAGTCCATGCCTTGCGGGAAGCCTTTCTTCAACTCGTCCATTTTCGCCCGAACGTCGTTCGAGATGTCGATGGCATTGGAGCCTGGACGCTGAAAGATCGGGATGGCCACGGCAGGCTGGTTGTCCAGCAACGAACGCAGCGCATATTGGCTGGAACCTAGCTCAACGCGAGCGATGTCTTTGAGGCGCGTGATTTCACCGTCGTCGCCTGCACGAATGATGATGTTCTCGAACTCTTCCTCGGAGACCAGACGGCCCTGAGTGTTGACCGACAGCTGGAAGCTCTGGGCATTCGGGGCAGGGGGCGCACCCAATTGACCGGCGGCCACCTGGCGGTTTTGCTCACGAATCGCGGTGACCACATCGGTCGCGGTCAGGTTGCGCGAAGCGGTCTTGTTCGGATCGAGCCAGACACGCAGAGAGTAGTCACCCATACCGAACAGTTGCACGTCACCGACACCGTTCAGACGCGCCAGCTCATCCTTGATGTTGAGGATCGCGTAGTTCGACAGATAAAGCATGTCGTAGCGTTTGTCCGGCGAGGTCAAGTGCACAACCATGGTCAGATCGGGCGAAGCCTTGTCGACGGTGATACCGATGCGCGTCACTTCCTCGGGAAGTTTCGGTTCGGTTCGGGTCACGCGGTTTTGCACCTGCACCTGCGCATTGTCCAGGTCAGTGCCCAGGGCGAAGGTGATGGTCAGGGTGATCTTGCCGTCGGCAGTCGACTGCGAGGACATGTACAGCATGTTCTCGACGCCGGTGATGGCCTGCTCCAGCGGAGCCGCCACGGTTTCACCGATGACTTTAGGGTTGGCGCCCGGGAAGTTCGCACGTACGACCACGGTCGGTGGCACGACTTCCGGGTATTCGCTGATCGGCAGTTGGAACAGCGAGATCGCACCGGCGATCAGGATCAGCAGCGACAGCACCGCTGCGAAGATCGGCCGTGAAATGAAGAATTGGGAAAAATTCATCGGAGTTGTCGTCCCTTAACCGCGTGGGGTCGTGGCGGCCAGCTTCACAACCGCACCGGACGCACCCTTGGCAGGGGCGACTTTGGGCAGGTTGCTGGCTTCCAGCGCTTGACGTTGTTGAGCGAGTGCCGCAATCGTTTGTTCGCTGGCCATCGGCACCACTTCTGGGGTGACCGGCGAGCCAGGGCGAACCCGTTGCAGGCCCTTGACGATGATCGTGTCGTCCTTGTTCAGGCCGGTACGGACGATGCGCAGGCCTTCGATTTTCGGACCGAGTTCGACGGCGCGGTACGCGGTTTTGTTGTCCGCATCCATCACCAGCACGAACTTCTTGCCGAGGTCGGTGCCGACGGCTTCGTCGTTGATCAGCATGGCGTTGTAGGTGCCGCTGCCGACCAGTTTCAGTCGTGCGTACAAGCCTGGGGTGTAGGTGCCGTCGCTGTTATCGAACACCGCGCGACCACGGATGGTGCCGGTTTTCGGGTTGACCTGGTTGTCGACGAAGTTCATCTGGCCCAGGTGCGGGTTGCCGTCTTCATTGGACAGGCCCATGTACACCGGGGTGGTGGCGCCGCGCTGACCGTTACGGGCAAGTTGGGTGTACTTGAGGAACACACGCTCATCGGCGTCGAAGTAGGCGTAGACGCGGTCGGTGGAAACAACGCTGGTCAGTGGCGTTGTGTCGGCGGTCACCAGATTGCCGGCGGTGATCTCGGCACGGCTGACGCGGCCACTGATCGGCGCGGTGACGCGGGTGAAGCTGAGGTTCAGTTTGGCCAGATCCAGTTGCGCTTGCAGTGCGCCAACGGCGGCGCGGGCTTCTTGGGCAGCGCTGGTGCGCGAGTCGGCCAGTTCGGCAGAAATCGCGTTGCTGGCACGCAGACGCTCACCACGGCCGGCTTCGTTTTCGCTGCGGGTGGCGTTGGCACGGGATTGGGCTACCAGGGCTTCGAGGCGGCGTACCTCGGCCTGGAACGGGCGCGGATCGATCTGGAACAGCAGGTCGCCTTTCTTGACCAGGGCGCCTTCAGTGAAAGCGACATCGTCGATCTGGCCGGAGACCCGTGGACGAATTTCAACGGTTTCCGGTGCTTCGAGGCGCCCGGTGAATTCGTCCCATTCGTTGACCGGTTGTTCGATCACCTTGGCCACGCTGACTTTGGCAGCAGGTGCGGTGGCGGCAGTCTCCGGAGTCTTGCCGCAGGCGCTCATCACCAGTACGGCCAACAAGGCCAACGGGAAGCGCAAATGTTTGAGTGACTGTTCCATGGATGCATCCGCCAATGTATTGAAGATGGGCGGATGATGCTCGGCGGGGTGTGATGGCACGAATCGAATGAAGCAAAGGTAACTATCATTCGGAATGATATAAGACCGAAGCGAGCCCTCTAGCATGCACCTTTCGTTAGGGGGCTATCAATATCTGTGATGAAAGTTTCATGATGGGTTACCTGGCAAGTCACGTTGCATGTGCAGATGCCAGAAACAAAGAGACGGCCATGAAGGCCGTCTCGATCAGCCAGAGGCTGGTGTGTATCAGTTGATGCCTTTGCGGTTCGGACCGAAACGGTTCGGGCCCGGCTGGCTGTCTTGCGCCAGGAACACCAGGTTGACGATTGGCAGCAGCATCCACCAGCCGCTGCGGTCGGTATCGTGCATACGGCGCACACCAACGGCAATGCTCGGCAGGAACGCCGCCAGGCTATACAGGTTGTACAGGATGCCGCCGGTCTGAAGCAGGGCATCGACAACGCCGAAACCAATGGAGACGCACAGGCTGATCAGAAAGAACATCCAGTATTCACGGCGAGTCGCCCGGCCCTGAAACACGACGTAATTCTTGAACGCTTCCACATAAGGATTACCCGTCGCAATGGCGGGGCCCTGTGCATAGGACTGTTGGGTTGCTTGCGGCGCCCCACATTGTGGGCAAGCCACGGCCAGAGTGCTTATTTCCTTGGCGCAACCGCGGCAGAAAACCATGCTCATATTTTTTCCCTAAAATTAATCAATCGACAGCCCTAGAAACACAAGCCCAGCCAAGCCCGACAAGACAACGCCGGCGATTGCGAGATTGTGTCCAGGGTTTCTTTTGTTGATGCTGATGATGCCGCAGATGAGACCGGCAACAGCGAAAGCGCCCAAACCGGTGAGCGTATCTCTGTCCCATTCGGAATCATCAAATAGGCTGAGTACACAGAGGATGCCTAAAACCAACGAAACGATGGCCAGCCATGGCGTACCGACTGCGTGAGGCGGCACGACGGCCTGTTGGCTCGCCCCGCATTGGGGGCAGGAGGGCGCCGTTTCGTGAAGCTCCTTGGCGCAAGCACGACAATAGACCATTGCCATCGTTTTCCTTAACTGAGTGCGAAATCCCCGACCTTCCATAGGCCGAGGCGGCGCTAAGTTAATCTTTATTACCAAATTTGTCATCAGGCACTGTGCCATTAATGGCATTTTTGCCAAAAGCGAGGCTTGGTAGTGCATTTCGGGGTGCTATTAAGGGCGTCAAGTCTGCGGAGTTTCATCCACTACGCTGACCTGCAATCGCAAGGTCAGGCCCTGCAGTTGTCTGTTTTTCAGAACGCCCAATAGTGGTCCTTTGCGTACCTTGCCGTTGGCATCCACCCCGACGCAACGGAGATCATGCATCTTTGAACCTTCACGCTCGGGGTCTTTCCAGCGACAGCGCACTGCAAGCACTTGCTCGTCCAGACGAATCGCAGGCTCTTCGTCTTCTCTCAGGAACGTCTCGACCTCCACCTCGACAGTGGACACGCCAAACTCTTCCGGATCGGTGCCGGGTTGCCCCTGAATCCGGAAGCTGAAACCGCTGAGTACGGCCAAGCAATCGGCGACGGTGTAACTCACCCTGACCTCGAACTCAGTAGTGAACGGTTCGGCATGCGCGGGGCTGTAGAAGTCTTTTCTGTCAGGGTCGGGGTCCCCGGCGTAATCCTCGGGCAACAGACATACACCGCCGAACAACGGACTGTAATGCGCGGTTGTATCGACACTGAACTGAGCCGGCATCTGCGTTTTCAGCGTGGTGTAATTCGACATCATTGCGCAACCACTGCCGAGCATTGCCAGGCTGATCAATAGCAGCGTGCGCAGGGCGCGCACTACGGGAGTTGCGTAGACGTGTTGCAGAAAAAGCATTAAGTCCGTCCTTGTGACTTTGTATGAGGCTGTGGATTGCGGGGGGCGTATCTTAAGTGATTCCTGCGGCGCCATGCGCATGATTGTTCAGATGCAAAAAAGCCCCTGGAACGGGGCTTTGACGGTGTTTTGCAGTTCGGCTCAGAGACTGTCCGGGTCGCCGAAGAACATCTGAATCCGCGACCTCAACCAACGCTCCCCCGGATCATTATCCTGCGACCCACGCCACGCCATGTGCAGCTCGAACGTGCGCGTCGGCAACGGCGGATCTTCCGCCCGAACCCCGCCAGCCGCCGTCAACGCTTCCGCCGTGTAATCGGGCACGGTGGCAACAATGTCAGTGCCGGCAAGCAGCGTACTCAAACCGTTGAACTGCGGCACGGCCAGCACCACGTGCCGTTTGCGGCCGAGCTTCTCCAGTTCCTCATCAATAAACCCGCTGAGGTCGCCCGCAAACGACACCAGCGCATGCGGCCGCGCGCAGTAGTCATCCAGGCTCAACGGCCCCGGCACGGTGTCGGCGCGCAGCAGTTTCGGCTGGCTGCGGCGCAAGACTTTGCGCTTGGCGTTGGCCGGCAGGTCGGTGGTGTAGCTGACGCCGATGGAGATTTCGCCTGAGGCCAGCAGGCCCGGCATCAAGATGTAGTTGACGCGGCGCACCACCAGCACGATTCCCGGCGACTCGGCGCGCAGGCGTTTGAGCAACATCGGCAGAAGCGCGAACTCGACGTCATCGGACAAACCGATGCGGAACACCGAGGTGCTGGTCGCCGGGTCGAACTCGGACGCGCGGCTGACAGCCGTGGAAATCGAATCGAGGGCAGGCGAGAGCAGGGCGAAGATTTCTACCGCCCGGGCGGACGGTTCCATGCTGCGCCCGGTGCGGACAAATAGCGGGTCATCGAACAGGCTACGCAGGCGCGAGAGCGCCGCACTGATCGCTGGTTGACCGAGAAACAGCTTTTCCGCCGCCCGGGTCACGCTGCGTTCGTGCATCAATGTTTCGAATACGATCAACAGGTTCAGGTCGACACGACGCAGGTCATTACGATTCATCTGGAGTCCTGGCAGAGTCATCAAGCTTGACGAGAGCGGCCATATGAGAACAATGGCCGGCATGAATCTTACGGGGAAAGGCTGGTACTCTGCACCGGAAAATTCAGCTTTACTGAGACGGTGGCAGCAGTTTTTCATGGATTTTGCCAATGCCGCCCCTGCTGCGGAATCAATAACAGGCATGTCGACTATTAATAGCCACTGATAGTCTTGGGTCAAAAGCCCAGATAGAGTTCATGGCATTAGAGGTTACTTTGACGAGGTTTGCGATGTCCCGCACGATCCGTTTTCACAAGTTTGGTCCCGCCGAGGTGCTCAAATGCGAAGAGCATGCGGCCGCTCAGCCAGGTCCTGGCGAAGTGCAGGTGCGTGTCGAAGCGATCGGCATCAGCTGGTATGACACGCTCTGGCGTCAGAACCTGGCCTCGTCTCAGGCACGTTTGCCTGCAGGCCTCGGTCACGAGATGGCCGGTGTGGTCACCGCCGTCGGTGACGGTGTCGATGATCTGTCGGTAGGCGACAAGGTTGCCAGCTTTCCGGCCGAGAGCGCGAATGATTATCCGGTCTACGGCGAGCAGATCGTGCTGCCCCGTACCGCGCTGACCCGTTATCCAGACGTCCTCAGCCCGATCGAAGCCAGCGTGCATTACACGCCGCTGCTGATTGCCTATTTTGCTTACGCCGATCTGGCGCGGGTCAAACCGGGGCAATTCGCCTTGGTCACTGACGCCAGCCATTGTGCCGGACCGTCCTTTGTACAGCTGGGCAAAGCATTGGGTGTCCGCGTGATTGCCGCCACCAAAACGGCGGAAGAGCGTGAGTACCTGCTGTCTCTTGGCGCCGAGAAAGTCATCGTCACCGAGGAAGAAGATCTGCTGATGCGGATCAACAAGATCACCGACAACCGCGGCGTTGATGTGGTGTTCGATGGCCTTGGTGGCCCGCAGATGTCGTTGCTGGGTGACGTGCTTGCACCGCGCGGCAGCCTGGTGTTGTACGGTCTGCAAGGAGGTAACCAGACGCCGTTTCCGGCTTGTGCAGCGTTCCAGAAGAACATTCAGTTCTTTGTCCACTGCATCGGCAACTTCACCGGCAAGCCGGAACTGGGCATCACTCAGGATCACGTCGCATTGCAACGTGCCTTGCGTGACATTAATCAGCTGACTGCCGATCGTGTGCTTCTGCCACTCAAGACTCGAGTGTTCCCGTTCAACGAGTTCGTCGAGGCGCACCGCTACATGGACGAATGCCCATGCCGTGAACGGGTCGCTTTGCAAGTCGAACCGGCGTAATACCTCAGATCAGAGTCCGTGGCCCCACGGACTCTTTGTGTTTATCCCGCCCCACCCCCGAGACAGCCTGCGCCACAGCCGCGCGGGGCAGTTCAGCAACTGAACTGCTTTTTGCTCTCGATCTGTATCTTCTAATCATCATATAAGCCCTGATAATTGAATGATTACTTTCATCTCAAGGAATGAGCCATGTCTGTGCATTCTATTTGTCCTGCGCGCTATCAAGCGTCTACTTATTTCCGCCACGTCAATTTCTGTTTAATAGTTGTAGGGCGATTCCGAAGCTGCGTCTTTTTTTCTTGTGCTCAATTGTCGTGGGACGTTGTGGGAAGTTTCCTAGGGCATTTTATAAGAAAAAAAACACTAGCAATAACAATGGGTTGAATTCACTGTTTAAAACAGCGCAAACCTTTAACAGCTCAAGTGTTTCCAATAACTACGGTTGCGTAAGTGTTAGCATCTGAGCGTCTATTACTTATTGATGAATTGTCACGCGGCCGCCTTTTCTGTCCGTGCGACATGAAACTATTGATACCGGGTGCATACCGATGAGCACGATCCATGACCAGGCAATGAATTACGTCTACCAGCAAGTATTGCAGCGTTTGCTGAGTTTCTTCTCGCGTGCGGAGCGTACGGCCCTGCAGTTGCTGATCCAGCGACTGTCTGTGGCAGCGGGTGGTATGGAGCACATCGGTAATTTCAAGGTATTGGTGGTTCAGTCCGGGTCACGCGACAGTTGTTACACGCTGGCGTTGCTGCGCGCCGCACAACTGAGCATCGCCGGGAGAGCCCCCGCGACCTTCCAGCTGCGTGTGGCCACTTTGCGCTGGAGCGGCAGCGGTCAGTCAGCCCTGCAAAACATGCATCGCAGCTTCAGCGCCCTGTTTCTGCATGACGACCCACGGGTCGAGCTGTTAATGGTTGATCATCGAGAGGTGATGCCCTTTGATTACCAGGCGCCCATCGGCGAGAGCGGTCGTGATGCGCACCGCCGCAACTTATTGATGGTGGGGCATTGCCGCACCTGGAATGAGCCGCTGGAATTTTGGGATGACGCCTACCTGGCAACGGCCGAGTTTTATGGGCAGATTGCCCGCTGGAATAACGGCGTGGATGCGATGATCGGCAGTGAAACACCGCGCCGGCAGTCACTGTTTCTCGAAGGCCTCAATCGTGCCGCCCAGAAGGCCGGAATAGGCGGGCTTGCGGAGAACCGCGGTGGTTTTGAGATGCTGTTTCCACTGCTTGATCAATTGGGAGGCGATTACTACCGGCACTTCTATACCGATGACGAAACAACCCCATGGCGCCCGGAAGGGCAATTTGAAGCCTGCCGTCGCACCAGCTACATCGATATCAACGACATGATTGTCGGCAAGCTGGAGGAGCGCTGGCCATTGCTCAGTGAATTCCTCGGCGTGCAGGCCGACGATCTGTCGTTGTATCAGGGCGATAACGAATTCGCTGATCCGTTGCTGGCTGCTCATTTACAGGGATTACAGGCCAGCCTCGTCGAGGCGCGAACGTACGAGGCGGGCGTTTCCGAATTTCTTCAGGACACGTTGCTCGGCATGCGCCGCAAGCAAGTGCCGGAGCCGGTGTGCGAGCAGTTGATTGCCGCGTTCGGAAATTTGTCAGACCTTGATCAACTGCGTGCGAGGGCTTCAAAGCAACTGCAGGAAACGTTTGAACTGAGTGAAGTCCAGGTGGCGTGCCTGATGTTTGCACCCTTTATAAACAAAGGGTCGGGGCTTGAACGATTCTTGCGTCATTGCCATCCCGGCATGTTGGTGGCCCTGCCGGACCTGCATCGTGCGATGCAAGGTTTGCATGCCTCCGAGCAAGTGATGAAGTGGATGGTTGATGTCAGCGGCTTGCCGGTCAAACTGATTGCCCGCTTGTATGCCATGGGGCCTGTGTGCATGGCGCAGGCATGCGGCAACGCTGCGCAGGGCACAGGGCTGGACACTGGATCGAGCCTTTCAGCCGTCGACCGGACGGCGGAAGGTTAAGCGTGAGTCGTCAACCGACAATGGCAGCCATAACTCAGGTTTTTGGGTCATGAAGGCCCTGCGGCAGAACGGTTTCGCGTATCAGGCGGTTTACCGTTATTTGAATCTGCTGATTGATGAGTCTGACAGTGATCGCACGGTGCGCTTGCCTTCTTTGCGGCATCTGGCGGATCGGTTGAATGTATCGATATCCACCATCCAGTACGCTTATTCATTGCTGGAAAAGGAAGGGCGCGTCTTTTCAGTGGCCAAATCGGGCTATTACGCGCAAACCGCGCCGTCGTTGATTTCGACGGGCAGTGCTGATGATCTGCTTGAAGCGGTATACGTCAATGCCAGGCGTGCGGGCATGTGCGTATTGAGCGCCGATGATCCGGCTTCGCTGCAACCACTGGACAGTCCCTTGTTGATGCTGGAGCGGGAGTTGTTGCGTCAATATCCGCGTCAGCCACTGCTACAGATGCAACCCTGCGGCGAGCTTGAGTTGCGCACGGTCCTTGCCGCGCGCTACACCACCTGCGCTGTGAATGGCTGGCAGGCAGATGATGTGTATATCGGGGCGGATCTGCGCGGTGTGTTGGAGATACTGATCTCCGTTCTCCAGTTGCGAGGCGCAACCGTACTGATCGAATCGCCGTGTGACTGGATGATCCTGCGGCTGTTTCAAGCGTTCGAGGTACAGGTCATCGAGTTGCCCTTGCAGACCGATGGCGGTCTTGACCCGCAACGTCTGGCATCCTTGCTCGCCAGTGAACGTGTTGGCCTGGTTGTGCTGTCGTCGGTCCTGAACATGCCCCACGGCAGTATCAGCCCGCAAGCCAACCGGCAAGTCATTGCGCAACTGCTCGCAAACCATGGCACGTGGGTATTGGAGAATGACAGTTGCAGTGAGCTGGCGGACGTTCCGCATGTGCAGCGCTTGCGCGAATGGGTCGACCCTGATCGGTTGCTGATTTTTTCCGCCTTCGACAGGATCATCGGTGCCGAGGCGCCTTACGGTTTTGTCTTGTCTCGGCAATGGCGCAGTGAGTTGCAACGGTATTTTCTGCTGCGATCCTTCCGTTTGTCTGCCGCTCGCCAGAAAGCGATCGCGCGGCTGTTGGCTAGTGGGCGCGTCGATCAGCATCTGCAGGTATTGCGGCGGTTGCTCAAAGAGCGCCGAACGCAACTGATTCAACTGCTGCGCGAACGTTTGGGGGAGGCCGTGCAGATCATCGATCCGCAGGGTGGGGCCACGGTCTGGATGCATTCGGTGAGACCTGTGGACATGAGCGAAGTGTTCCATGGTTTGCTCAAGCAGCAGGTAGTCATCGCACCTGGCGAGCTGTTCAGTCTCAATGGTCACTACGCTCATCACTTGCGACTGAGCCCGATCTGTCACAGCGAACACGATCTGGCGACTGTGGTCGGGCTGGTCGGGGATGCCCTGCGTCTCGCGCCCGGAGGCTGATGTTAAAAAACTTCCGGGATGCGCCGGATACATCCCATCGCACTGCGGTCAAACTGCCAGTAAACTGCGCTGTATTTCCTGAACCACTCTATCTCAGAGGTTTTGCATGACACTCAGTCCTTTTGCGGGCAAACCGGCACCGGCAGAATTGTTGGTCGACATCCCGCGACTGGTAACGGCCTATTACACCGGCCAACCTGATGCATCGGTTTCCACCCAGCGTGTAGCGTTCGGTACGTCCGGACACCGGGGCAGTTCCTTCGACCTGAGTTTCAATGAGTGGCACGTTCTGGCGATCAGCCAGGCCATCTGCCTGTACCGCGAGGCCCAGGGCATCACCGGCCCGCTGTTCGTTGGCATCGATACCCACGCCTTGTCGACTCCGGCCGGCGCGAGCGCTCTGGAAGTGCTGGCAGCCAACGGCGTGACCGTTATGATTGCCGAGGGTGACGAATACACCCCGACGCCAGCGATCTCCCACGCCATTCTCTGCTACAACCGCGGCCGCACCTCGGGCCTCGCCGACGGCATCGTCATCACGCCGTCGCACAACCCGCCACAAAGCGGCGGCTACAAATACAACCCAACCAACGGCGGCCCGGCCGACACCCACATCACCAAGTGGATCGAAGCCAAGGCCAACGAACTGCTGGCCAATAAACTGGCGGGCGTGAAGCGCATCAGTTACCAGCAGGCACTCAAGGCCAGCACGACTCATCGTCACGACTACCTGAACAGCTACGTTGCCGACCTGATCAACGTGATCGACTTCGATGCCATCCGTGACGCCAAATTGCGTCTGGGCGTTGATCCGTTGGGCGGAGCAGGGGTGCGCTACTGGTCGGCCATTGCCGAGCACTACCGCCTGGATCTGCAAGTGGTGAACAAGGAGGTCGATGCGACTTTCCGCTTCATGACCGTCGACTGGGACGGCCAGATTCGCATGGACCCATCGTCCAGCCACGCCATGCAAGGCCTGATCGGCCTGAAAGAGCGTTTCGACGTAGCATTCGCCTGTGACCCGGACCACGACCGCCATGGCATCGTGACGCCATCGGGTGGCTTGTTGGCGCCAAACAACTATCTGGCAGTTTCCATCGATTACTTGTTCCAGAACCGTCCGCAATGGCGCGCCGATGCCGCCGTGGGTAAAACCGTGGTCAGTAGCGGTCTGATCGATCGTGTCGCCAAGCGCCTGGGCCGTCGCCTGTACGAAGTGCCGGTCGGATTCAAATGGTTCGCTGATGGCTTGTTCGACGGCTCGTTGGGTTTCGGTGGCGAGGAAAGCGCTGGTGCATCGTTCCTGCGTAAGGACGGTGGTGTGTGGAGCACCGACAAGGACGGTCTGATCCCGGCCTTGCTGGCTGCCGAAATGACCGCTCGCACGGGCCGCGACCCGAGCCAGGCGTATCGCGCGCTGACCGATGAACTGGGCGAGCCGTTCTCGGTACGTGTAGACGCCAAGGCCAACCCGGAGCAGAAGGCGTTGCTGAGTAAGCTGTCGCCGGCACAGGTGACCTCGACCGAACTGGCAGGCGAGAAGATCCAGAGCATCCTCAGCCACGCGCCGGGCAACGATCAAGCCATTGGCGGTCTGAAAGTGATGACCGAAAACGGCTGGTTCGCCGCGCGTCCGTCGGGCACCGAGGACATCTACAAGATCTACGCCGAAAGCTTCATCAGTGACGACCACCTCAAGCAACTGGTGGTTGAAGCACAGACCTTGGTGGATGGGGCGATTTCCACTAAGTAACCTGGGCCTGCACACTTTGTAGGTGATGCATCTGTGGTGAGGGGATAAATCCCCTCACCACAAAGACACTCAGCTACAGGGCCGTATGTCAGATGCAAAGAAGGGGTGACCAAATGGTCACCCCTTTTTTTGTCTGCCACTCAAGCCAGATCGACCAGCACGATCTCACTGTCTTCAATCGCCATGACCGTCAACACCTGCTCATCGGCAACCGCCACGCCGTCTCGAGCTTGTGCACGCAAACCATTGACCTCAATCACTCCGGTTGCCGGCACCAGATAGGCCCGACGTCCTTCATCGAGTCGGTATTCGGCCGTTTCCCCAGCCTTGATGTTCGCTGCGACCAAGCGTGCATCGGCACGAATGCGCAAACTCTGGTCATCACCGTCCTTGCCACTCGCCAGCGTCACAAAGCCTTCACGCTGACCTTTGGGGAATGGCTTGGCACCCCACGACGGCGGTGCGCCGGTTTCAGTCGGCAGGATCCAGATCTGAAAGATCTTGGTGTCTTTGGCTTCCAGGTTGTATTCGCTGTGCGCGATACCGGTGCCAGCGCTCATCACCTGGACGTCGCCAGCTTCGGTGCGACCCTTGTTGCCGAGGTTGTCCTGGTGAGTAATTGCGCCTTCACGCACATAGGTGATGATTTCCATGTCGCGGTGCGGGTGCTGCGGGAAGCCCGTGCCGGCGGCAATGATGTCGTCGTTCCACACCCGCAGGTTGCCCCAGCTCATACGGTGCGGATCGTAATACTCGGCGAACGAAAAGTGATGGTGGGCATCCAGCCAGCCATGATGGGCACCGCCCAGCGAGCTGAAAGGTCTGAGTTCAAGCATGATCGTCTCCTGAAACCGGTGGTTTATGGCGCTGATCATCTATCAGGAAAGCATCGATAAAAAGCGTAAAAAGTGCGGCATCAGGATCGAATTAATCGATTGAATGAAGGTTGCAAATTGCTTCAACTCACCTTCAATTCATCGCCTAAACCAATGACATGAAAGCATTTCGCTAGAACTGCGCGGCAAATACAGACACCATAGCCCTCGACAGCCTCACACCCTGGAGCCCCTCAGCGTGGTGCAACACATTCCCGATCTTCCTCCCGAACTTCGTCCACTGGCTGAAATGCCGTGGTTCAAACGCTTGGCCGCGCGGTTCTTTGGCCATGGCCTGACGCGCCTGCGCGCGCAGCATCGCGCGTCGTGGTTGCATGGCCAGGCTGATGGTTTTCGCAGTGGTCACACCGCAGGCGTCGAGTACGGTTTTAATGAAGGCAAGCTCGAAGGCCTGGAAGAAGGGCGGCAAGTCCTGCTGATCCGCGACAGCCGCAGCACCGAACATCGTCCACCGAGTGTCGATAATCATTTGTTCGACGACTGGCGGCTGCCGCTGACCGCTGAACTCAAAAAGCGCATCAAGGCTGACGTCGCCCGTTTGCTACCCGAGCACGCGCAGCCTAGCGCCGCGCAATGGAAGATGATTTTCAGCGACACGCCATCGACGTCAGTGGTTGCTGGCGCCGGCGCCGGCAAGTCGACCACGCTGGTCTTGCGCATTCTGTTACTGAACCACTATCTGGGGTTTGAACTCGATTCGCTCACCGTGGTGACGTTCACCCGCGAATCGCGCAAGGATTTCATCAATAAACTGATCGAACTATTCACGCTCTGGGGGCAGCCATTGGGCCTCAAGCAGGCGCGGGAACTGGTGCGCACGTTCCATTCGCGCATCCTGCCGATGGTGCGCAGCCTGCCGGGATTCGAACGTTTGCAGGCGTTTGAAAACCTCAGCCACCGCGTGCAGGGCAGTGATGAAGACGTCGACAGCAATCCGTTTGACCTGCGCATCAACGACGCCCAACGTCAGCAACTCAACGCCTGTTATCACCGCTTGTTCAACGAGGACGAGCGTTTCCGCCAGTTGATTCAGCCGTTGTCGCGCGCCGGCTTGCAACTCAAGGAGCTTGAGCGCGAGCATCCCGACGTGCAGAAGCGCATGGCCGTGACCGAACTGGCGGCCAAGCGTGATGAGGAATTGTGCGACGCCATTGAAGACCTGTGGTTGCGCGCCGGTGCCTGGCCGATCAAGGGCATCGAGCCCAAGCGTCAGACTTTCGACATCAATGGCTCGACATTCCACAGCCATGGCTACATCCCAAGCCTGGATGCCTGGGTGGTGCTCGGTTTTGATTCGCAGGAAAGCCCGCAAATCTGTCGCCCCAACGCCAAACTTTCAGTGCGCGCGGAGTGGGCTGTAAAACGCACCCTGTTTCAAGCTTTCTGTCGTAATCCATTGATATGGTTGGATTCCTACGAATCTTCCAGGCGCGTATTGGCGACGTTGGCAGGTGACGCGACTGCAGGGCCTGGCTTCGATTACAAGGTCAAAGGCGAGTTGGCGTCTGCGCCGTTACTCGACTGTTTTGTCGCTGCGGCAGGCTTTATCGAGAACCTGGGGCTGGACGTTCCGGACGCCGTCGGGCGAATGAGCTTTGCCAAGGACGATCCGGATCGGTTCTTCTTTGAAGCGCTGAGCCTGTTCTGGCGTGCGTTTGAAGATCATTTGCTGGACCAGAAGCCCCCCGTGATGACCTACAACCGAATGTTCGCGCTGTTCAGCGAACATTCGCCAGAGAACCTCAAGCTGATCAGCGATGAGTTGCTGCGGTCGATGTCGCATCTGATGATCGATGAATTTCAGGACGTTTCGCCGCAGATCGTCTCGTGGATTCGCGCCAGCCTCACTGAAATCCGCAGTCGCGGGCCGGCCATGCATGTCGGCCGGGGCGCTCAGCGCTCGTCATTGCTTTGCGTGGGAGATGACTGGCAGTCGATTTACGGCTGGCGTGGCAGTTCGCCCAGTTACTTCATGGAATTCAACAAGGAATTCCCTTCGCCAAGCACCACGCGGGTGATGCTCAGCGACAACTACCGCAGCCATCAGCACATCATTGACGCCGCTGAGCATATCGTTCGCGCCGCACCGGCAATTGCTGGCAAAAAAGCCAAGGCCAGTGGCGAGCCGAAGCCTTTGCAGCCCGTCAAGGTACTGGAACGCGACGATCAGGCCTTGGGCGAGCGCCTTGCCGAGCACTATCGTCAGGGTGATTCAATCTTGATGCTGTATCGAAAAAGCAGCGATACGTTATTGATTGAACAGCATATTCAGTCAGTAGTTAATGTGGATTCGAGCTTGCCTTATGAGGCCCGCCGACTTAAGCAACTGACGTATCACAGTGCCAAGGGCCTGCAGGCCGATGCGGTGTTCCTGCTCGGCGATTGCCAGCACCTGACCAGCTCGCCGTACAAGAATCAGGTCTATCGCATGGCCGGCTTGGGCAAAAGTGGCGACAGCGAGCCGTACGACAGCGCACAAAAGGACGAAATCCTGCGCCTGGCGTACGTCGGCATTACCCGGGCGGTCAGCCATTGCTACTGGTACGTCGAGCCGCAGGAAAATCAGGCAGTGAGCATGCCTAGGGCATCTGATCGTGTCGCTGCGGGCAAGGCATTTTTTGCCGATCACCGGCCAGCGAAGAAAATCGCCTAAGTACAAAAAAGCCCGCATCGCTGCGGGCTTTTCGTTTTAAATCATGATGTTATGCATAACTCCTGAGCAATTCTGGAGGTACGAAAGCCTCCAGCTCATCCTCCACCGCCTCGATAATTCGCTCGACATCCGCCGCATTCATCACCGTGGCACACGGGATGCCGGCGATGGCGATCATGGTTTCGCCACTGGCGCGATCAAACAGTCGGGCAATCATGCTGCCCGGTGCATCCATCGTCGCCTCGAAACCCATGGGATGAAAATGCCAGCGCATCAGCTGGCAGGCGTTGGGGAACGTGACTTTGCTTGACCCTTTGTTCATGTGTTGCCCGCCTTCTTCATCGAGCGATTCCTTTTGCTCATGTTAGGTGGGAAGAGCCTTCATTGGCTCAACCGGTGACTGACATTAAAAGTAGCATCCGCGTGTGAATTTCCTGTGAGATTTTTCAGTTCATTTTGCGATTGCTTCGCATTTTTTGATGTAAGTCACGGCCTACGCAATCATCGCCAAAGTGCCACTACGGATTAGTCATTGAAGCCTGTGCCGAACTTGGGCAAGCTCGATTCTTTTTCGCCGAGCCTTTTATGCACGACGACGACGACGGCCCGGAACAGACCCAGGCAACGGCCGCCACGGTCATGCGCTATCACCTGAGCTGGAAACACCGCGATCTGGACGCCGTGATGGCGCTGTATCACCCGGACATTCAATACAACGATTTCTTTCAGAATCGGGTGCTCGGCCTCGACGAGTTGCGCGAGTACGTGCGCGTCAGCATGCCGCGTGAATCCGACGAACTGCTTGAGCATTGCGACCGCATTCGCGTCGACGGCAGCACCGCGTTCATTCAATACGAAGTGACTCTGCGCGGTGGCGACGGCCTGGTGTCGTTTCGCTCCAGCGAAGCGATCACGGTCAAGGACGGGCTGATCTGGCGCGTCAACGAATACGCCTCGCTGGTGCGCACGCAAACCGCTGGCGCGACCTCATCAAGCCAGCGCCCGGCGGTGAGTCGCCTCGGGTTGTCGCCGCGGCAATTGAGCTTCATGGCCGACGACTTGCAGCAGTACTTCGAAAAACAGCAGCCCTATCTGGACCCCGAACTCGACCTGCAACGGGTGGCGAAGGAGTGTGGGTACAGTCGCAATCAGATTTCCTACCTGCTCAACCAAGTGCTCGGGCAAAGCTTCTATCGCTACGTCAATCAGGCACGCTTGCAGCATTTGCTGCGTTCACTGGAACACGCCGCGCCACCCGTGCGCATTGATGAACTGGCGTTCGCCGCCGGGTTCAATTCGCTGTCGGCGTTTTACAGTTGCTTCCGCCAACACACCGGGCAATCGCCGAAGGCTTACGCGAAACAAATTTCTTTGCGGACACGCGCGCAAGACTTGTCCTGAGGACAGCCACTAGGATCGACGCCATCGAAGGTTTTCAGTGGCGGAGTCTTGCATGCCGGCGTGGCGCACTATCAGTTTGTGGATGGATCAACTCGACGAGCCGCTGACCGCGCGGCCCGAGCTTGAGCGGGATCTGGATGTCGACGTGGCAATTATCGGCGCCGGGTACACCGGGTTGTGGACGGCCTACTACCTGAAGAAGCTGGCGCCAGGCCTGGACATCGCCATCGTCGAGGCGCAAACCGCCGGGTTTGGTGCGTCCGGTCGTAATGGCGGTTGGCTGATGGGCAATCTGCTCGGTGAAGATCGACTGCTGGCCGGTCTGTCGCCGCAACAGCGCCGCGCTTCATTCGACCTGCTGCACAGCATTCCTGATGAAGTAGAAGTTGTCCTCGAACGCGAAGGGATCGACTGCGATTATCGCAAGGGCGGGGTGCTTTACTGCGCAGCACGCTACCCGGAGCAAGAGGCGACGTTGCGTGAATACCTGGCCAAGTTGCACAGCCAGGGCCTGACCGACAACGATTACCGCTGGCTCAGCCCTGAGCAACTTGCGCAGCAGATTCGTATCGCCAAACCCTACGGTGGCATCTTCGCGCCGCACGTGGCGACCATTCACCCGGCCAAACTGGTGCGCGGCCTGGCGCGTACCGTGCAGAACATGGGCGTGAAGATCTACGAGAACAGTCCGGTCACCCACTGGCAATCCGGCAGCTTGCGCACGGCCAAGGCCAGGGTGCGCAGCCGCTGGATCGTGCCGGCGGTGGAAGGCTATTCGGTGACGTTGCCGCCGCTGGGTCGCTATCAGTTGCCGGTGCAAAGCCTGATCGTCGCCACCGAACCGCTGTCCGCCGCCACCTGGGATGAAATTGGCCTCAATCGCGGCCAAGCCTTCAGCGAATTCAGCCGTCAGGTCACTTATGGCCAGCGTAGCGCCGACAACCGCCTGATCTTTGGCGCCCGTGGCGGTTATCAGTTCGCCGGCAAGCTGCGCCACAACTTTGATCTGACCCGCGATGAGGTCGAACTGCGGCGCTATCTGTTCGGCGAACTGTTCCCGCAACTGAAAAACGTGCAGATCACCCACGCCTGGGGCGGCAACCTCGGTATGTCGCGCCATTTCAAGCCGCACATGCTCTGCGATCGCGCCAATGGCATCGCGCTGTCCGGCGGTTATGGCGGGGAGGGCGTCGGCGCCAGCAACCTCGGCGGTCGCACCTTGGCCGATCTGATTCTTGAGCGCGATACCGAACTGGTACATCAACCGTGGGTACTGCCGGACGGCGGCATTCATGCACTGCGCGCCTGGGAGCCGGAGCCGTGTCGCTGGCTCGGTTACAACGCGATCATCAAAAGTTTTGTCCATGAAGACCAGACCCTGGCCAACCCGGCGACGGCGCCATGGCGGCGCAAGCTCGCCAGCCAGGTCGCGGGGTTCATGGAAGGTTTCATGCACTAACGCCGTTCTCTTCAAAAGACAGGTAAGACCATGAGCATTACCCAGTTCAAGAACACCGCAACCCTGCAACTTGATGAATCCAACCCGGTCGCCGTGCCCCTCGGCGAGCCGATCGCGATCGCCTCGACCACCAGCGTCGAGCGCGACGACGGCGTCGAAACCGGCGTCTGGGAATGCACCCCGGGGCGCTGGCGTCGGCAGATCACCGCGCAGGAATTCTGCCATTTCATCTCCGGGCGCTGCACGTTCACCCCGGATGGCGGTGGCGAAACCCTGCACATACAAGGCGGCGACGCACTGATGTTGCCAGCCAACACGCTCGGTATCTGGGATATCCAGGAGACCGTGCGCAAGACCTACGTGCTGATTTTCTGATTATTTGATCCTTTGATTGCCTGCCAACAAAAAAACCTACACAGGAATCGATCCATGATCCGCAAAACCCTCGCTCTGGCACCGCTGATGCTCGCCGTTTCTTTCGCCCAAGCGGCGGAAACGGTCAAGGTTTACAACTGGTCCGATTACATCGCACCGGACACCACCAAGAATTTCGAGAAGGACACCGGCTTCGGCGTCACCTATGACGTCTACGACAGCAACGAAACCCTCGACGGCAAGTTGATGACCGGCAAATCCGGTTACGACGTGGTGTTCCCGTCCAACCACTTCATGGCCCGGCAGATCCAGGGCGGGGCGCTGAAGAAGCTCGACAAGAGCCAGTTGCCGAACTGGAAGAACCTCAACCCGGTGTTGCTCAAGGCCTTGCAGGTCAATGATCCGAACAACGAACACGGTTTCCCGTACCTGTGGGGCAGCACCGGCATCGGCTACAACATTGCCAAGGTCAAAGCCGTGCTGGGCGATGACGCGCCGGTGGATTCCTGGGACTTGATCTTCAAGCCCGAGAACATGGAAAAGCTGCAGAAGTGCGGGGTGGCGATCCTCGACAACGGCCCGGAATTGCTGCCGGCGGCGCTCAACTATCTGGGCTTGCCGCACCACAGCAAAAATCCCGAGGACTATAAGAAGGCCGAAGCGCTGCTGATGAAAGTGCGGCCGTACGTCAGCTACTTCCACTCCTCGAAATACACCAGCGACCTGGCCAACGGCGATATCTGCGTGGCAGTCGGTTTCTCCGGCGACATCCTGCAAGCGGAAAACCGCGCCAAGGAAGCCAAGAACGGTGTCGACATCGGTTACAACATTCCCAAGGAAGGTGCCGCCATCTGGTTCGACATGGTCGCCATGCCGGTCGACGCCCCGGACGAGAAGGCCGGTTACGCGTTCATGAACTACCTGCTGCGCCCGGACGTCATGGCCGGCATCAGTAATTACGTGCATTACGCTAACGGCAATGAACAGGCCGACAGCCTGATAGACCCGACGATCAAGAACGACACCAAGGTGTACCCGAGCCCGGAAATGATGGGCAAATTGTTTGCGCTGGAGGCGATGCCACTGAATATTGACCGCATCCGGACGCGGGTGTGGAACAAAATTCGCACTGGCAGCTGAGCATTCCCCGGTAATCCCTATAAACCCTGAAACCCTGAAATTCTGAGACCCTGAAATCATGAAATCCTGTAGGAGCCGACGAGTGAAACGAGGCTGCGATCTTTTGATTTTAAAATTTCAAGATCAAAAGATCGCAGCCTCGTTTCACTCGTCAGCTCCTACAGTTTGGTTGCGTTTTTAAGGGGGGGGGCAGGGGTTGATATCAATACACTGGCACTGCACTGTTGAAGTGCGGAAAAGTGAGACGCATCTAACAAAAAACAACTTACCGATATTTAATAATTAAATAGAAAATCGTCAGACAATTAGACGCAAGTCAGCAACTTCAAACAATCTTTCGGCGCCACACGCTTTGTTTACGGCAGTTTTACCAAACAGTTCAATTTGATCTCAAAAAAACGCTAGACGTCAGATTTCAAATTGTGTCAGGTTTCTGATGCCTTCATTGGGCGAGTGATAGGACGATCTCGCCAGGGATTGTCGCTATCGGACAAAAACTGTTCCATTGCTAAACAAGGAAGTGTGTTTATGTCGAAAGTTAAAGCTAATGCTATTGATACCGCCGAACAGGCTTTCCAGCTGTCCGCGGCGCCGCAACCTCTGGCCGCAGCCAGCTCGGCGTATAACCAGATCGATAGCTTCAGCCATCAATACGATCGTGGCGGCAACCTCACGGTCAATGGCAAACCCTCCTTCTCCGTCGACCAGGCCGCAACCCAGTTGCTGCGCGACGGCGCTGCCTACCAGGACAAGGATGGCAGCGGCAAGATCGAACTCACCTACACGTTCCTGACCTCGGCATCGTCCAGCACGATGAACAAGCACGGGATCAGCGGGTTCAGTCAGTTCAGTACTCAACAACAGACCCAGGCCAAGCTCGCCATGCAATCCTGGGCCGATGTGGCCAACGTGACCTTCACCGAGAAAGCCTCGGGCGGCGACGGCCACATGACCTTCGGCAACTACAGCGGCGGCCAGGATGGCGCAGCAGCGTTTGCCTATCTGCCGGGCACCGGCAACGGTTATGACGGTACCTCGTGGTACTTGATTAACAGTGGCTACACGCAAAACAAAAACCCGGATCTGAACAACTACGGTCGTCAGACCCTGACTCACGAGATCGGTCACAGCCTCGGCCTTGCTCACCCTGGCGACTACAACGCCGGTAATGGCAACCCGACTTACAACGACGCGTCCTATGGCCAGGACACCCGCGGCTACAGCGTCATGAGTTACTGGAGCGAAAGCAATACCAACCAGAACTTCAGCAAGGGCGGGGTGGAAGCCTATTCCTCCGGTCCGCTGATGGACGATATCGCTGCTATCCAGAAGCTCTACGGCGCCAACATGAACACCCGTACCGGTGACACCACCTACGGCTTCAACTCCAACGCCGGCCGCGATTTCCTCAGCGCCTCGTCGTCGAGCGACAAGCTGGTGTTCTCGGTCTGGGATGCGGGCGGCAAGGACACCTTCGACTTTTCGGGTTTCACCCAGAACCAGAAGATCAACCTCAACGAAGCCTCGTTCTCCGACGTTGGTGGTCTGGTGGGTAACGTCTCGATCGCCAAGGGCGTGACCATCGAGAACGCCATCGGCGGCTCGGGCAACGACCTGCTGATCGGCAACAACGTGTCGAACGAGCTCAAGGGCGGTGCCGGCAACGACATCCTCTACGGCGCTGGTGGTGCCGACAAGCTGTGGGGCGGCGCAGGTTCGGACACGTTCGTGTTCGCGGCCAGTTCCGACTCCAAGCCGGGTGCGATCGATCAGATCCTCGATTTCGTCAGCGGTCTGGACAAAATCGACCTGACCGGCATCACCAAGGGTGCAGGCCTGCACTTCGTCAGCGCCTTCACCGGTGCTGCGGGCGATGCAGTACTGACCTCGTCGGGCGGCAACAGCCTGTTGTCGGTGGACTTCTCCGGGCATGGCGTGGCTGACTTCGCTGTCAGCACCGTGGGCCAGGCGGCGACCAGCGACATCGTGGCGTGATGTAACAGTGGGAAGCGGCGCGTCATGCGCCGCTTTCTTCACTTGCATCGGTTGAATCTGTAGGCAAGGCTACGCGCCGGAGCGAAATATTCCCATGATCAATAAAGCTTTTACCTACAAGGCAATGGCGTGGCTTTCGGCGGCGTTCATCATGATTTCAGGAGCAACCAGCATGGCAAGCAGCCTCAGGCTCGAAGAACCTTCCGTATTGGCCGGACGATGGCAAGCAACGTTGTCCACGCGCGGCGAGGACCCTCAGGCGCAAAAACTGCAGGACAAACCTTCGAATACTTGCCTGGTCGAGTTGCAGGCCGACAAGGTGCTGGGCAAAGGTGCCGACTGTCTAGGCGCGTGGCTCGAAGAAGTGCCGATCGGCTGGTTTCCCGATCCTGACGGTCTGTCGATCACCGGCAAGGAAGGTTCAAGAATCCAGTTCTTCAGCCGACAACGTGATGGGCTTTATCTGACCACTTTGAAGTCGGGCCTGGTGATTACGCTCGAGCGCACGACGCCATAACGCTGATGACTGTGTTCGCGACAGGTTTTTAATATAAAGCGCCACAAGGTGGTTATAAGCAAAGCGCTCGACAACAACTGCACCGTAATAAACAGCGGAAGTTGTTATGAAAGTGTAAGCGGCCACTTGAACAGCAAGTCCCGGCGATGCGCCGATAATTAATTGAAGTCCCGCCAAAGATGGGCGGGATAACTCTTTCAGGAATAATCAATGAAGATGGCGAAGGCCCCAGCCACCGCTCCCTTATTCAAGGCATTGGGTGACTATAAAAGCATCCTGATCAGCGTTGGCTGTTTTACCGCACTGATTAACGTGCTGATGCTGGTGCCCTCCATCTATATGCTTCAGGTTTACGACCGCGTGTTGTCGTCACAGAACGAAACCACGCTGGTCATGCTGTCGCTGATGGTGGTCGGATTCTTTGCCTTCATCGGTCTGCTGGAGGTGATTCGCAGTTTTATCGTAATCCGCATCGGCAGCCAGTTGGAGCGGCGCTTCAACCTGCGGGTCTATCAGGCCGCGTTCGAGCGCAACCTGTTCAAAGGCGAGGGCAACGCCGGGCAATCGCTGGGCGATCTGACGCACATTCGCCAGTTCGTCACCGGCCCTGCGCTGTTCGCGTTCTTCGATGCGCCGTGGTTCCCGGTCTATCTGTTCGTCATCTATCTATTCAACGTCTGGCTGGGCGTATTGGCCACCGCCGGCGCACTGCTGTTGATCGCTCTGGCGTGCCTCAACGAATACATGACCAAAAAGCCGCTGGGCGATGCCGCCGGTTTTTCGCAGAAATCCAGCCAACTGGCCACCAGTCACCTGCACAACGCCGAAACCATTCAAGCGATGGGCATGCTCGGTTCGCTGCGCAAGCGCTGGTTTCAGGTGCATTCGCGCTTTCTCGGGCTGCAGAATCAGGCCAGCGACACCGGCGCGGTGATCAGCTCGCTGAGTAAAACCCTGCGACTGTGCCTGCAATCGCTGGTGCTGGGCCTGGGTGCGTTGTTGGTGATCAAGGGCGACATGACCGCTGGCATGATGATCGCCGGTTCCATTCTGATGGGGCGAGTGCTGAGCCCGATCGATCAGTTGATCGCGGTGTGGAAGCAGTGGAGCGGGGCGAAGCTGGCTTATCGCCGTCTGGATGCGCTGCTGCAAGCCTTCCCGCCGAGCGACGAGGCCATGGCGCTGCCGGCGCCGAAAGGCCAGATCACGTTCGAACAAGTCAGCGCCGGCCCGCCGGGGCAGCGCGCAGCGACCTTGCACATGGTCAATTTCAATCTCGGCGCCGGTGAAGTGCTCGGCGTACTCGGCGCGTCCGGTTCGGGCAAATCGACCCTGGCCCGAGTGCTGGTCGGCGTCTGGCCAACCCTCGGCGGCATCGTGCGTCTGGACGGCGCCGACATTCACCGCTGGAACCGTGACCAGCTCGGCCCGTACATCGGCTACCTGCCACAAGACATTGAGCTGTTCAGCGGCAGCATTGCCGAGAACATCGCCCGTTTCAGCGAGGCCGATCCGCAGAAAGTCGTGGCGGCCGCGCAACAGGCCGGCGTGCACGAGATGATCCTGCGTCTGCCGCAAGGCTACGACACGCAATTGGGTGAAGACGGCAGCGGCTTGTCCGGGGGCCAGAAGCAGCGCGTGGCCCTGGCCCGGGCCATGTATGGCACGCCAAGCCTGGTGGTGCTGGATGAACCGAACTCCAACCTCGACACCGTCGGCGAAGCCGCGCTGGCCAGCGCCATTGCCGCGCTCAAGGCCCAGGGCACCACCGTGGTGCTGGTGACGCACCGTTCCTCGGTGCTGGCCCAGGCCGACAAGCTGCTGGTGCTCAACGACGGCCGTCTGCAAGCCTTTGGCCCAAGCCAGGATGTGCTCAAGGCACTGTCCGGCCAGCAAGAGCAACAGCGTGAAAAACCTGCACAAGCACCGGGCGGGCTCAGCATGAGCCGGCAGTATCAGCCCACGACAAGGAATTCGGGTGTATGAGCAGCGCCAGCATGAACACTGAAAACGAAGCGAACATGGAACACGCCTACCTCACCGAACGTCCGGAGCGCGATGCGAAGTTCTTCGCGCGCATGGGCTGGATTCTGGCCATCGTCGGCGCCGGCAGTTTTTTCACCTGGGCGGCTTTGGCGCCGCTCGATCAAGGTATCCCGGTGCAGGGCACCGTCGTTGTCTCGGGCAAACGCAAAGCCGTGCAATCGATGAGCAGCGGCGTGGTCAGCCGGATTCTGGTGCGCGAAGGCGAGATCGTGAAACAGGGCCAGCCGCTGTTCCGCCTCGACCAGACGCAAGTCGCCGCCGACGTGCAATCGCTGCAAGCCCAATACCGCATGGCCTGGGCGAGCCTGGCGCGCTGGCAGGCGGAACGTGACAATCTCAAGCAGGTGACCTTTCCGCCTGAGCTGAGCAACGATCCGGATCCGCGCCTGGCCCTCGTGCTCGAAGGCCAGCGCCAACTGTTCAGCAGCCGTCGCGAAGCGTTCTACCGTGAACAAGCAGCCTTGCGCGCCAGCATCGAGGGCGCCACCGCGCAACTGGCGGGCATGCGCCGTGCGCGCACCGACCTGAATGCGCAGGCCGACTCCCTGCAACAACAACTGAGCAACCTGCAACCGCTGGCCGACAACGGCTACATCCCGCGCAATCGCTTGATGGAATATCAGCGCCAACTGTCGCAAGTGCAGCAACAACTGGCCGAGAACACCGGTGAAAGCGGCCGCGTGGAGCAGGGCATCCTCGAATCGCGCCTGAAGCTGCAACAGCATGGCGAGGAATACCAGAAGGAAGTGCGTACGCAGCTGGCCGATGCCCAGCTGAAAAGCGTAACCCTGTCCGAGCAATTGACCTCTGCCGGTTTCGACCTGCAACACAGCGAGATCATGGCCACTGCCGACGGTGTTGCGGTCAATCTCGGCGTCCACACTGAAGGCGCCGTCGTGCGTCAGGGCGAAACCCTGCTGGAGATCGTGCCGCAAGGCACCACGCTGGAAGTGGAAGGGCATTTGCCGATCAACCTGATCGACAAGGTCGGCACGCATCTGCCCGTGGACATCCTGTTTACCGCGTTCAACCAGAGCAAAACCCCGCGTGTACCGGGCGAAGTCAGCCTGATTTCCGCCGACCAGATGGTCGATGAGAAAACCGGCGTGCCGTATTACGTGTTGCGCAGCAGCGTCAGCGATCAGGCCATGGAGAAACTCAACGGTCTGGTGATCAAGCCCGGCATGCCCGCAGAAATGTTCGTGCGTACCGGCGAACGTTCACTCCTCAACTATCTGTTCAAACCGCTGCTCGACCGGGCAGGCTCCGCGTTGACCGAGGAATAAGGATGTTCGGCTGTATGAAAAAGCTTTCGATACTCGCGGCGGCAATGATGCTGCTCGCGAGTCACTCAGCAGTGGCGGCCCTGGGGCCGTTCGAGATTTACGAGCAGGCGCTGCGCAATGACCCGGTGTTCCTCGGGGCGATCAAGGAGCGCGATGCCGGTCTGGAGAATCGCGCCATTGGCCGCGCCGGGTTGTTGCCAAAGCTTGGTTACACCTACAACAAGGGCCGTAACTCGTCAAAAGCGACTTCGCTGGACGAACGCGCGCGCAATCGTACCGACGATCGCAACTACAGCAGCTACGGCTCGGCGCTGACCCTGCAACAACCTTTGCTCGACTACGAAGCCTACGCGGCGTATCGCAAGGGCGTGGCGCAATCACTGTTCGCCGACGAAAACTTTCGTGGCAAAAGCCAGGAGTTGCTGGTACGCGTGCTGGACTACTACACCAAGGCTTTGTTTGCTCAGGATCAGATCGACATCGCCCAGGCAAAGAAGAAGGCCTACGAGCAGCAGTTTCAGCAGAACGAGCACATGTTCAAACAGGGCGAGGGCACCCGCACCGACATTCTTGAGGCGGAGTCGCGCTATGAATTGGCGACTGCCGAGGAGATCGAAGCGCGTAATGAACAAGACGCCGCGTTGCGCGAACTGGGGGCACTGGTTGGCGTCCCGGCCGTAGACATTACCGATCTGGTGCCGCTGGATCAGAACTTCCAGACGTTTACCTTACAGCCCGCCAACTTCGACACCTGGCACGAGATGGCGATCAGCAATAACCCCAATCTCGCCTCGCAGCGCCAGGCCGTGGAAGTGGCGCGGTATGAAGTGGAACGCAATCGGGCCGGGCATCTGCCGAAAATCAACGCCTATGCCTCGATGCGGCAGAACGAATCGGAAAGCGGCAACACCTACAACCAGCGCTACGAAACCAACACGATTGGCCTCGAAGTCAGCGTGCCGCTGTTCGCCGGTGGCGGGGTGTCGGCGTCGACCCGTCAAGCCAGCCGCAGCATGGAGCAGGCCGAGTACGAACTCGACGGCAAGACCCGCGAGACCTTGATTGAACTGCGTCGCCAGTTCAGCGCGTGTCTGTCGGGGGTAAATAAATTGCGCGCTTATCAAAAGGCACTGACGTCTGCCGAAGCGTTGGTGGTATCGACCAAGCAAAGCATTCTTGGCGGTGAACGGACCAATCTCGATGCGTTGAACGCCGAGCAACAACTGTTCACCACCCGGCGCGATCTGGCGCAGGCGCGGTACGACTATTTGATGGCCTGGACCAAATTGCATTACTACGCCGGCACCTTGAGCGAACAGGATCTGGCGCGGGTCGACGAAGCCTTTGGCCACGTCCCCGGTCACCGCGTCAATTGATGGTTTTGCGCAGACCTGTGGCGAGGGGATTTATCCCCGAACGGCTGCGCAGCAGTCGCACATTCATGCAGTGCGGTTATTTCCGGGAGACCGCCGGGGGCGCTTCGCACCCCATCGGGGATAAACCCCCTCGCCACGGGGGACAGTGTTTCCCTGGTGAAGCAACGCTAAACACATAAAAACAATGAGTGGTGAACATGGACGTACGCATCAAGCCGATTTCGGTCGGCACCCTCAGCGAGCAGGTTCTGGCGCAGGGCACGAAACCTTTGGCCCCCTCGCCAATTGATATTTTTCTCAGACCTGTGGCGAGGGGATTTATCCCCGTTCGGCTGCGCAGCAGTCGCACATCCATGCGGCGCGGTTATTTCCGGGAGACCGCCGGGGGGCGCTTCGCGCCCCATCGGGGATAAATCCCCTCGCCACGGGGGACAGTGTTTTCCCTGGTGAAGCAACGCTAAACACATAAAAACAATGAGTGGTGAACATGGACCTACGCATCAAGCCGATTTCGGTCGGCACCCTCAGCGAACAGAATCGGGCGCAGGTCACGAAACCTTTGGGCCCCGCGCCAATTGATATTTTTCGCAGACCTGTGGCGAGGGGATTTATCCCCGAACGGCTGCGCAGCAGTCGCACATTCATGCAGTGCGGTTATTTCCGGGAGACCGCTGGGGGGCGCTTCGCACCCCATCGGGGATAAATCCCCTCGCCACGGGGGACAGTGTTTTCCCTGGTGAAGCAACGCTAAACACATAAAAACAATGAGTGGTGAACATGGACGTACGCATCAAGCCGATTTCGGTCGGCACCCTGCTGCTTGTGATTTCGACAACCCACGCTCAGGCGCAGTACCTGGAGACCGGCAAACCCGGCGATTCCGCCAGTTGGCGCAGCGCCGAGTTCCTGCGTGACTGGGGGCTGAGCCGGATGCAGGCCGATCGGGCCTATGCCGCTGGCATCACCGGCAAAGGCGTGAAAATCGGCGCTCTCGACTCTGGTTTCGATGCGGCCCATCCCGAGTTCGCCACCGACCGCTATCACCCGGTACTGGCCAACGGCGGCTACGTCGACGGCTCATTGTTCAATGTCGATGGCACGCTCAACCCCAACAACGACTCCCACGGCACTCACGTCGTTGGCACCATGGGCGCGTCGCGCGACGGCAGCGGTATGCACGGCGTGGCCTACAACGCGCAGATCTACGTCGGCAACACCAATAAAAATGACAGCTTTCTGTTCGGCCCCAATCCCGATCCGCGCTACTTCAAAGCCGCGTACAACGCCCTGGCGGATGCCGGCGTGCGCGCAATCAACAACAGCTGGGGCAGTCAGCCGCCGGATGTCAGTTATCGCACCCTGGCCGATCTGCATGCCGCCTATGCGCAGCATTGGAATCGGGGCACCTGGCTCGACGCGGCGGCCGAGGTGTCCTCGCAGCGCGGCGTGATCAATGTGTTCAGCGCCGGCAACAGCGGCTACCCGAATGCCAGCGTGCGTTCGGCGCTGCCGTACTTTCAGCCGGAGATTGAAGGCCACTGGCTGGCCGTGTCGGGGCTCGATCAAAGTAATCAGCAGAAGTACAACCAATGTGGCATCGCCAAGTATTGGTGCATCACCACGCCCGGCGCGAAAATCGACAGCACCATTCCCGGTGGCGGTTACGCGATCAAGTCCGGCACCTCGATGTCGGCGCCCCACGCGACCGGCGCACTGGCGCTGGTGATGGAGCGCTACCCGTACATGAACAATCAGCAGGCGCTGGAAACCCTGCTGACCACCGCCACGCAACTCGATGGCTCGGTGACCGATGCACCGACCGAGCGGGTCGGCTGGGGCGTGGCCAACCTGAGCCGGGCGATGCGCGGGCCGGGGCAATTGCTCGGTGCGTTCGACGCCAATCTGGGCGCTGGGCAAAGCGACGTCTGGAGCAATGACATCTCCGACAAGGCACTGATCCAGCGTCAACGCGAAGACCTAGCCGAACACAGTGCCTGGCAGCAGACGCTGCAAGACAAAGGCTGGCAGAACGGTGTGGCGGCTGGCGCCAGTCAGCAGGATCAAACCGATTACGCAGTCGGCATGGCCCGCGAGGCTGCAGCGGCGGGGCGGCTGTATCAGGGCAGCCTGATCAAATCGGGAGCAGGGCACCTGGTCCTCAGCGGCGACAACACTTATCGCGGCCCGACCACCATCAATGGCGGCCTGCTCACGGTGAACGGTTCGCTGGCCTCGGCAGTCACCGTCAACGACAGCGGTACCCTTGGCGGCTCCGGACGCATCGGTGCACTGACCGCCAACAGCGGCGGTCGCGTGGCGCCAGGCAATTCCATCGGCACGTTGGCGGTGGCCGGTGACGTGACGTTTGCCCCAGGCTCGATCTACGCCGTGGAGCTGTCGCCCACTCGCAGCGACCGCATCGTCGCCGGCGGCGCAGCCTCGATCAGCGGCGCCACGGTCAGCCTGTCGCTGGAAAACAGCCCGACATTGCTCAGCACCGTTGAAGTGCAGAGCCTGCTCGGTCATCAGTACGACATCCTGCAGGCAGCCGCTGGCGTTCAGGGCCAGTTTGGTGCGGTGCTGCCGAGTTACCTGTTCATCGGTGGCAGCCTCGATTATGCCGCCAACGGCATTCAACTCAACATCGAACGCAACGCAACGTCCTTCGCCAGCGTCGGCCAGACGCCGAATCAACGTTCGGTCGCGGCGGCTGTCGAGGGTTTGGGCGCCGGCAACTCGGTGTATGAAAGCCTGTTGCTGTCGCCTTCGGCGGCGTCCGCGCAACAAGCCTTCCAGCAACTCAGCGGGGAAATTTACCCAGCGCTCGGCTCGGTGCTGATCAACGACAGCCGCCAATTACGCGATGCCGTGGGCGAGCGCTTGCACGATGCCGGTGCGGCGCAAGGCAACGGCTGGGTTAAGGCACTCGGCGCCTGGGGCAGCACCGATTCGGGCCACGACACAGCGGGTTACAGCACTTCGATTGGCGGTCTGTTGGCCGGTGTCGACGGGGCGCTGGATGAGCAGACGCGCATCGGTCTGGTCACCGGCTACAGCGACAGTTCGTTGAGCATGGGTTCGGGCACGCACTCCTCGGCCAAGGTCGACAGCTATCACCTCGGCGCCTACGCCGGCCATGACCTCGGCGCCTGGCGCTTGAGCACCGGTGCGGCGTACAGCTGGCATCGCGCCGACGTCAAACGCGATCTGCAATACGGCGAGGTCAGTGCAAAACAGAAAGCCAAAGTGGACGCGGCCACCACGCAAGTCTTTGCCGAGGCGGCGTACCGGCTGCACTTGCAACCGCTGGCACTGGAACCGTTCGCCAACCTGGCCTACGTGCATCTCGACACGGAAGGTTTCACCGAGAAGAGTGACGCTGCCGCGCTGAAAAGCTCCGGCGATCAGCGCGATGCGGTGCTGAGCACCCTCGGGGTGCGCGCGATCAAGACGTTCAATCTGTCGGCGGCGCAGTCGCTGGATGTCAGCGGCCATCTCGGCTGGCAGCACAGCCTGAGCGATATCGACGCTGAGCAGCACCTGCGTTTTGCCAGCGCTGGCACGCCTTATTCGGTGGAGAGCTCGGCACTGGTGCGCGACGCCGCGCTGGTCGGCGTGCAGGCGAGCCTGGCGCTGAGCCGCGATGTTCGGGTGAACCTTGATTACAACGGACAACTGGCCAATCGCGAGAAGCTGCATGGCGTTGGCTTGAGCTTGAACTGGCAGTTCTGACCCGATTTATCGCTGACCTGCTCCTTGTGGTGAGGGGATTTATCCCCGATGGGGTGCGAAGCAGCCCCCGGCATCTTCCAGACACACCGAGTGGTCTGGATTTGCGACTGCTGCGCGGCCGATCGGGGATAAATCCCCTGGCCACAGGTCAGTGCGTTGACCGCACGAGATACACGGATTTTTCGCAACATCACTAAGGAAGGTCGCTGGATGAATAACAACAATACCCCCGCGCAAACGGGTGGCCGTTTTGCCCTGAAAAGCCTCACGCTCGCCGTGCTGTGTGCGATCGGCACAGCCCATGCCGCGCCGTACGTGGAAAACGCTCGCAATGGCGATCCGGCCAGTTGGCGCAGCAAGGAATTCCAGGCCGACTGGGGCCTGGGCGCCATCGGTGCCGATTACGCCTACGCCGCCGGCTACACCGGCAAAGGCGTGAAGCTCGGCATCTTCGACCAACCGGTCTACGCCGCACACCCGGAGTTCTCCGGCAGCAACAAGGTCATCACTCTGGTCACCAGCGGCATCCGCGAATACACCGATCCGTACATTCCGGTGAAAGCCGGGGACGCGTTTCGCTATGACGGTTCGCCCTCGGTCGGCTCCGACGGCAAACTCGGCGCCCACGGCACCCACGTCGGCGGTATCGCCGCAGGCAGCCGTGACGGCGGGCCGATGCACGGCGTCGCGTTCGGTGCGCAGATCATCAGCGCCGACAACGGTGACCCGGGCCCGGAAGACGGCATCGTTCGCGGCAACGACGGTGCGGTGTACAAGGCCGGTTGGGATGCCCTGATCGCCAGCGGCGCACGGATCATCAACAACAGCTGGGGCATCGGCATCACTGACCGCTTCGACCTCGGCGGCAAGGACCCGGCGTACCCGCATTTCACCGTCAACGACGCGCAATTGCAGTTCAATGAAATCCGCACCTTGCTCGGCACCAAACCCGGTGGTGCCTATGACGGCGCCATTGCCGCCGCACGCAGCGGCATCGTGACGATCTTCGCCGCCGGCAACGATTACAACCTCAACAACCCTGACGCGATCGCCGGCCTCGGCTATTTCGTCCCGGATATCGCGCCGAACTGGATCACCGTCGCCGCATTGCAGCAGAACCCGGACCTGGCCAGCGCCAACCCGTACATCATGAGTACGTTCTCATCGCGCTGCGGTTACACCGCGAGTTTCTGCGTGTCGGCACCGGGCACGAAAATCTTCAGCTCGATCATCGAGGGCACCAACGCCGACAACCTGACCACCAGCTACAAAAACTACAACGGCACCTCGATGGCCGCGCCGCACGTGGCCGGTTCCATGGCCGTGCTGATGGAGCGCTTCCCGTACATGAGCGGTGATCAGGTCGCGACGGTCTTGCGTACCACCGCCACCGACCTCGGCGCGCCGGGCATCGACGCGTTGTACGGCTGGGGCATGATCAACCTGCGCAAGGGGATTGATGGCCCGGCGATGTTCGTCACCGAACAGGACATCCCTGAAGAGTTCCGGATTCAGGGCGCTTACGGCTCCGGCCAGTTCGTTGCAGACCTGCCGGGCATCGGCGCGATCATTGATCAGGGCAAACCCACCGAGCGCGTGTGCAACGACATCACCTGCGGCCTCGACACTTGGCGCAACGACATTTCCGGTCACGGCGGCCTGACCAAGCAAGGCATCGGCACCCTGGTGATGACCGGTAACAACACCTACAGCGGCCCGACCCTGGTCAATCAGGGCCGTCTGGCCATCAATGGTTCGCTGGCGTCGGCGGTCACCGTCAATGACAGCGGCATCCTTGGCGGTAACGGCCGCATCGGCGCACTGTCGGTGAAAAACGGCGGTACCGTGGCACCGGGCAATTCCATCGGCACCCTGAACGTTGCCGGTGACGTGACTTTCGAGCCGGGCTCTACCTACGCGGTCGAGGTCTCGCCGATGTCCAGCGACAAGATTGTCGCCGGTGGCAAGGCTGTGATCGACGGCGCCACGGTCAGCCTGTCGCTGGAAAACAGCCCGACGCTATTGACCACCACTGAAGTGAAAAGCCTGCTCGGTACGCAATTCAACATCTTGCAGGCAGCGGGTGGCATCGAGGGGCAATTCGGCCAGGTGCTGCCGAACTACGCGTTCCTCGGCGGCACGCTGGCGTACTCGGCCAGCGGCGTGCAACTGGATGTCGGGCGCAACGGTGCGTCATTTGCCAGCGTCGGCCTGACGCCGAACCAGCGTGCGGTGGGTGCGGCGGCCGAACGCCTGGGCGCCGGCAATGCGTTGTTCGAGACCCTGCTGCTGTCGCCTGACGCGGCTTCGGCGCAACAAGCCTTCCAGCAGTTGTCCGGCGAGATTCACCCGGCCATCGGCACGCTGCTGATCAACGACAGCCGTTACCTGCGTGATGCCGTGGGCGAGCGTCTGCGCGAGCGTGATCTGTTCAACGCCGATGCACCGAGCGATGACCGCAGCAACGCCTGGGTCAAGGTGCTGGGTTCTTGGGGCACCAGCGACGGTGGCAATAAATACGCGGACTCCACCAGTTCCATCGGTGGCCTGCTGGCCGGTGTCGATGGCTTGATTGCTGAAGATACTCGGCTGGGTTTCGTTACCGGTTATAGCGACAGCTCGTTGAGCATGGGCAGCGGCACGCATTCGTCGGCGTCGGTCGACAGCTACCACTTGGGTGCGTACCTGGGGCATCAGATGGATGCGCTGCGCCTGACCGTTGGCGGCGCTTACAGCTGGCACCGCATCGATGCAAAACGTGACCTGCAATTCGGTGACGTCAGCGGCAAGCAGAAAACCAAACGCGACGCGACCACGGCGCAATTGTTCACGGAAGCGGCTTATGATCTGGGCCTGCAACCGATGAACCTGGAACCGTTCGCCAATCTGTCTTACGTTCACCTCAACACCGAAAGCTTTACCGAGAAGGGTGATGCTGCCGCGCTCAAAGGCAGTGAAGACAACCGCGATGTGCTGCTGTCGACCTTGGGTGTGCGCGCCAAACGCAGTTTCGCCCTGTCGGACAAGCATCAGCTGGAACTGGGCGCGAGCCTGGGCTGGCAGCACAACCTGAGCAGTGTTGACGCTGAAAACCATCTGGCCTTTGCCAATGGCAACAGCGCGTTCACCGTTCAGAGCGTGTCGATGGATCGCGATGCGGCGGTGGTCGGCGTGCGTGCGGGTCTGGCGCTCAATCGCGATGTGCGGGTGAACCTGGATTACAACGGACTGATCGGTTCGAACGAGAAGGACCACGGTCTGGGCCTGACCCTGGATTGGCAGTTCTAAAGAGCACTCAAGGCATACCGGCAGTTCTGTAACGGACTGCCGTTTTTTTCAAAGGAAGAGAGAGCACAACATGGGATTGTTCGATTACAAGAATGCCGATGGCAAAGCGTTGTACAGCGACGCCATCGCACTGACGCTGTATGCCTACACGCCCACCGGCCAGCCATTGCCGGCAACCGCCTGGGCACCGGTCGCTGCGACCGCGCTGGGTTATCAAGGCAAGGTCGGGCCGCAAGGCACGTTCTTCGGCGAGAAGGACGGTTTCACCAGCGCCGAGGCCGAAGTGCTCGGCAAATACGACGCTGCAGGCAAGTTGATCGGCATCGGGATCGCGTTTCGTGGCACCGGCGGTCTGGGCTACAGCGACACCTTCGGTGACCTGAAAAACAATCTGCTGGCGGCCATCGGCCCATCGGATTACGCGAGCAATTACGCGAAAAACGCCTTCGACAACCTGCTCAAGGCAGTCGCCGCATTTGCGACAGCCAACGGCATTGCCGGCAAAGACGTGCTGATCAGCGGCCACAGCCTCGGCGGGCTCGGGGTCAACAGCGTCGCCGAACTGAGCGCGGGCAACTGGGGCGGGTTCTTCAAAGACGCCAACTACGTTGCGTTCGCCTCGCCGACCCAGAGCAGCACCGGCAACAACGTGTTGAACATCGGCTACGAGAACGATCCGGTGTTCCGCGTGCTCGATGGCACCACCTTCAGCACCGCCTCGATGGGCAAGCACGACAAGCCGCACGAATCGACCACCGATAACATCGTCAACTTCAACGAAAACTACGCCTCCACCGCGCAGAACCTCGTGCCGTTCAGCATCATCAATCCCATGAGCTGGTCGGCCCATAGTTCGCTGGGTTATGCCGATGGCCTGAACCGGGTGATCGATTCGAAGTTCTACAACCTCACCAGCAAGGACTCGACGATCATCGTTTCCAACCTGGAAGAGGCCTCGCGCGGTAAAACCTGGGTCGAGGACCTCGGTCGCAGCGGCGAGCCGCACACCGGCAGCACCTTCATCATCGGTACCGACAGCAACGACTGGCTCAAGGGCGGGGCGGGCAACGACTTCCTGGAAGGACGCGGCGGCGATGACCGTTTCCGCGATGACGGCGGCTTCAACATTCTGCTGGGCGGCCAAGGGCACAACACCTTTGAACTGCAGAAGCCGTTGCAGAACTTCAGCTTTGCCAACGACGGCGACGGCACCCTGTATGTGCGCGACGCCTATGGCGGCATCAGCATGACCCGCGACATCGGCGCGCTGGTGAGCAAAGAAGCGGGTTCGTGGTGGGGCAGCAAGGAAATCACCTGGAACGTCACCGCCAAGGGTCTGACCAACGGCAACGAACTGACCCAGTACAACCACTCACTCAACGGCGACGCCTACGGCAATGCCCTGCACGCGACTGCCGACGGTGACTGGCTGTTCGGCCTGGGCGGCGACGACAAGCTGATCAGCGACAAGGGCCATGTGACCTTCGTCGGCGGCGCTGGCAACGACGTGATGACAGCGGTAGGTGGCAACAACACGTTCCTGTTCAGCGGCGCGTTCGGTTTCGATGCCATCAACGGCTATCAGGGCAGCGACAAACTGGTGTTCATGGGCGTTGAAGGTGCGGGGCAGGGCTACGACTACAAGCAGCACGCGTCGCAGTCGGGCAACGATACCGTGCTGAAGATTGGCGACTATGCCGTGACGCTGATCGGGGTCGGCGTGGCTAACCTGTCGGATTCGGCATTCGTCTTCGCCTGACGACGACATCCCCCCCTGTAGGAGCTGCCGAAGGCTGCGATCTGTTGATCCTGTTATTCAAAAAAATCAAAAGATCGCAGCCTCGTGTCACTCGTCAGCGCCTACAAGGGGGATTTGTATGGGGTGATTAAATGCTCCGGGGCGTTCCCGTGGGGCGCCCTGGCTGTGAGCTATCTCTGCACAATTCCAACAAAGAGAGAGGCAATAGCAATGGGTGTGTATGACTACAAGAACTTCGGCACAGCCGATTCCAAGGCGCTGTTCAGCGATGCCATGGCGATCACGCTGTATTCCTATCACAACCTCGACAACGGTTTTGCCGCTGGCTATCAGCACAACGGTTTCGGTCTCGGCCTGCCCGCCACCCTGGTCACCGCGCTGATTGGCGGCACCGATTCACAAGGCGTGATCCCCGGCATTCCATGGAATCCCGACTCGGAAAAACTCGCCCTCGATGCGGTAAAAGCGGCTGGCTGGACGCCGATCACCGCCTCGCAACTGGGCTACGCCGGCAAGACCGATGCCCGCGGAACCTTCTTCGGCGAGAAGGCCGGCTACACCAGCGCTCAGGTTGAAATCCTCGGCAAATACGACGCCCAGGGGCATCTCACGGAATTAGGCATCGCCTTCCGTGGCACCAGCGGCCCGCGGGAAATCCTCATCGGCGACTCGATTGGCGATGTGATCAACGATCTGCTCGCCGCGTTTGGTCCCAAGGATTACGCGAAGAATTACGTCGGTGAAGCATTCGGCAACCTGCTCAATGACGTCATGGCGTTTGCCAAGGCCAACGGTCTGACCGGCAAAGACGTGTTGATCAGCGGCCACAGCCTCGGCGGATTGGCAGTCAACAGCATGGCGGACTTGAGTGGCGGCAAGTGGGGCGGGTTCTTCGCTGACTCCAACTACATTGCCTACGCCTCGCCCACACAAAGCAGCACCGACAAAGTCCTCAATGTCGGCTACGAAAATGACCCGGTGTTTCGTGCGCTTGACGGCTCGACCTTCACCGGCGCCTCGGTCGGCGTGCACGACGCACCGCACGCCTCGACCACCGACAACATCGTCAGCTTCAACGACCACTACGCCTCAACCGCGTGGAACCTGCTGCCGTACTCGATCCTGAATATTCCGACGTGGATTTCGCACCTGCCGACCGCTTATGGCGACGGCATGAACCGGGTCATCGACTCGAAGTTCTACGACCTGACCAGCCGCGACTCGACGATTATTGTCGCCAACCTGTCCGACCCGGCGCGCGCCAACACCTGGGTGCAGGATCTCAACCGCAACGCCGACCCGCACAAGGGCAGCACGTTCATCATCGGCAGCGATGGCAACGACCTGATCCAGGGCGGCAGCGGCAATGACTATCTCGAAGGCCGCGCCGGCAACGACAGCTTCCGCGACGGCGGCGGTTACAACATCATTCTGGGCGGGCAGGGCAGCAATACCCTCGATTTGCAGAAGTCGGTCAACACGTTTGACTTTGCCAATGATGGCGCCGGCAATCTGTACATCCGCGATGCCAATGGCGGGATCAGCATCACCCGTGACATCGGCAGCATCGTCACCAAGGAGCCGGGGTTCCTCTGGGGCCTGTTCAAGGATGACGTCACCCACAGCGTGACCGCGAGCGGTTTGAAAGTCGGCAACAACCTCACCGCTTACGAGTCCAGCGTCAAAGGCAGCAGCGGCGCCGACACGCTCAAGGCACACGCCGGCGGCGACTGGTTGTTTGGCCTCGACGGCAACGATCACCTGATTGGCGGCAGCGGCAACGACGTGTTTGTTGGCGGCGCCGGCAATGACCTGATGGAATCGGGGGGCGGGGCGGACACGTTCCTGTTCAACGGTGCGTTCGGGCAGGATCGAGTGCTCGGGTTCACGTCCAACGACAAACTGGTGTTCCTCGGTGTGCAGGGCGTGTTGCCGACCGACGACTTCCGCGCCCATGCCTCGACGGTAGGGCAGGATACGGTGCTGACGTTCGGCAATGATTCAGTGACGCTGGTCGGGGTTTCGCTCAACAGCCTGAGCGCCGACGGCATCGTCATCGCCTGATAGGCCTCTTCGCGGGCAAGCCTTGCTCCTACACTGTAGGAGCAGGGCTTGCCCGCGAAGAACGATAACGCCATCTGAAAAGTGACTCATAAGCCAGACACTGACTCAAACCCCCTGCAAAAACAGGAAATGCGGCCTAAAGCGAGCGCGTGCACACACGTTCTACAGCTAGCCGCCATTGAGTACAGGAGATTCACACGTGAAAGGTTTCAAGGGGTATGTCGGTACGCTGGGGCTGGCACTGTTGTCAGCCAATGCCTGGGCCGACCTGCCTCAAAGCTCGATTCTGAGCCGTTATGGCATCACCACCGAACAATTGCCGGCGCCAGCCAAAACCGAAGTGGTTGAACCGATTGAAGAGAAAAGCCGCTTTCAGATCCAGCCCGAACAGCCCTTCGTGACCCTGCGTCTGGGCGATGGCAAGCAGCCGCAAACCACCGGCAACCTGAGCATCGACCGCATGGCCCAACAGGATTTTGAACGTTGCCAACGTCTACAGGGTGAAGTAGCTCGTCGTGGCGGCACCTACATGCGCTGCGACAACAGCCTGCCAGGCATGCCCGCCTTCGAATAACCTGCAGGAGCTGCCGCAGGCTGCGATCTGTTGATCTTGATTTTTAAAAACAAGATCAACAGATCGCAGCCTTCGGCAGCTCCTACAGAAGTGGGGTCAGTCTTCTTTGCGTACGGTGGCGACTTCGTCGGCGCGGACTTTCACTTTGGCGCCGGAAATATCTTCGAACTCATAGAAGCCGTCCTTGGTTTTGGTCTTCGGCATGTCCTTGGTCAAATACTGGGTGCCGTTCTGCAGGGTCACCACGGTTTGCGTCGAGCAACCGCCCAACACCAGCAGGGCCGCTACCGCCAAGGGAATGCCCAGCGTCTTGATTTTCATACCCACCTCTGACTCCTCATGTTGTGATACCGAGCATTGTCGGTGTTCTAACGCGGTTGGTGCCGTCCCATCGGGAAAAGTTCGATACGCCGGTTAAAAAATGCCATTGATCCTTTTCCGTTTGCACCGGGCAGGGCAGAACTGGTATCTGTACGCATAACCAGTACTCGCTCGCCATGGCCCTGAATTCCCGTGACTGCCAACCCGCTCGACGATCCGTTCTATTACCTCAACAACTTCCGCCAAGTGCTTGATTGGCTTGAGCTTCGCTATGGCGATGTGATGAGCGAAACCGAGCACGGGTTTATCCGCGACTTCAATGCCTTGCCCCGCGCCTCGCAGGGGTTGCTGGTGCGCATGGTCATGCGCAAGGGTGTGCACTTTCGCGCGAGCAAACTCGACTACCGCGAAATCGGCGACATCGTCGACGCCGCGCAACCCTTGCTGGTTCAGGGCTGGATTGACGAGCACGCACCGCTGGCGATGGCCGAACTGTTTGACGTGTTGCTCAAGGCCGAGATTCTGCATGCGTTTGGTGCGGCCATCGACACACCGAAAGGGCGCAAGGATGCCTGGCTGCCGCTGCTCGCCGAGCAGTTCAGCGAAGCGCGCAGCCTGCGCAACTGGGCGCCTACGCTTGAAGATCGCCTGTTCAGCCTGACCATCATGGACCTCTGCGACCGCTTGCGCCTGATGTTCTTCGGCAACCTCTATCAGGACTGGTCGGAGTTCGTCCTCGCTGACCTGGGGATCTTCACTTACGAAAAAGTCGAGTTCTGCGCCGATTCCCGAGGCCTGCGCAGCCGTGAAGACGTCGACGCCTGCCTGTTCCTGCACAACTGCCAAGTGCGCTTCGAGGCCGGTGAGCCGGTGGAAACCATCGTCGAACAGGTTAGCGCCTTGCGCTTCGACAACCCATGGCTGCAACGCCGGCAAGGTAAGGTGCTGTTCCAGATTGGCCAATACTGCGAACGCCTCGGCGAATTTGCCCTGGCCCTGAACATTTACCGCGATTGCGCCTATCCGGGCGCCCGGCTGCGGATGATCCGGGTGCTGGAGCGTTGCGGCGAATACAGTCTGGCGCTGGATCTCGGCACGCTCGCCGGGCAGGCACCTGAAAGCACCGCTGAACAACAAGGTCTGCAACGCATAGTGCCGCGCTTGCGCCGCAAGCTCGGTGGCCCGCCGCTCAAACGTGCGCGGGCAAAACCGGTCGAGCGTCTGGATCTGCATTTGCCGCGTATCGATCCAGCACTGTCGGTGGAGTACTACGTGCAAGCCCATCTGCACGACGACGATGGCCCGGTGCATTACGTCGAAAACAGCCTGATCAACTCTTTGTTCGGATTGTTGTGCTGGCCGGCGATTTTTGCGCCGTTGCCGGGGGCGTTTTTTCACCCGTTCCAGCGCGGCCCGGTCGATCTGCTCAATGAAGACTTCCAGCAGCGTCGCGCCGAACTGTTCAAGGCCTGCCTCGGCGAACTTGACGACGGTCGCTATGCCGAGACCATCCGCCAACGTTTTGTTGCCAAGTGGGGCGTGCAATCGCCGTTCGTGTTCTGGGGCGCACTGAATGAAACGCTGCTGGAGCAAGCGCTGGCCTGCCTGCCCGCCGAGCACCTCAAGCATTGGTTCAATCGGCTGTTGCTCGACATCAAGGCCAACCGCGCGGGCATGCCCGACCTGATCCAGTTCTGGCCACAACACAAAACCTACCGAATGATCGAGGTCAAAGGCCCCGGCGATCGCCTGCAAGACAACCAATTGCGCTGGCTGGAGTTCTGCCATGAGCACCAGATGCCGGTCGCCGTGTGTTACGTGCAATGGGCGGAGCAGAGCGCTTGAGCTACAACATTGCCGTGCGGGCGCTGTGTGAGTTCACCGCCAAGACCGGCGACCTCGACCTGCGTTTCACGCCATCACCCACGGCGCTGGAAGGCATTGCCGGCCATCGCACGGTCGCCTCGCGGCGCAGCGACAGCTATCAAAGCGAAGTGGCGCTTGAAGGCACGTTCCGTCAGTTGCAAGTCAAGGGCAGGGCGGACGGCTACGACCCGGCGCAGAACTGCCTCGAGGAAGTCAAAACCTATCGCGGCGACCTGAGCAAACAACCGGCCAACCACCGTCAATTGCATTGGGCGCAAGCGAAAATCTACGGCTGGCTGATGTGCCGCAAGCTCGAACTTGAGCAGATCAATCTGGCGCTGGTGTATTTCGACATCGTCAGCGAGAAGGAAACCTGCCTGGTCGAAGCGTTCAGCGCCGAGGATCTGCAAGGTTTCTTCGAGCAGCAATGCACGCTGTTCCTGCATTGGGCCGAACAGGAAATGGCCCACCGCGAGGCGCGGAATCTGGCTGCGCAGCAATTGCGATTTCCCCACGTCGACTTTCGTCCCGGCCAACGGCACCTGGCGGAATCGGTGTTCAAGGCGATCAGCACCGGTCGCTGCCTGATGGCGCAGGCACCGACGGGCATCGGCAAAACCCTGGGCACGCTGTTTCCGATGCTCAAGGCCCTGGCGCCGCAGCAACTGGACAAAGTGTTCTTCCTGACCGCCAAGACACCCGGGCGCAAACTGGCGCTGGACGCCAGTCAGGTGCTGTTCGATCAGTCGGCAAGCTTGCCCTTGCGGGTCTTGGAGATGGTCGCCCGGGACAAGGCCTGCGAGCACCCGGACAAAGCCTGTCATGGCGAATCCTGCCCGTTGGCCCAAGGGTTTTACGATCGTTTGCCCGCCGCCCGCGAGGCGGCCAGTCGCCTGCAACTGCTTGATCAAGCGGCCATGCGCGAGGTCGCCGCGCAACATTCCGTGTGTCCGTACTACCTGAGCCAGGAAATGGCCCGTTGGGCTGACGTGGTGATCGCCGACTACAACTACTACTTCGACTTCAGCGCGATGCTGTTTGGTCTGGCCCAGCTCAACCAGTGGAAAGTCGCGGTGCTGGCGGATGAAGCGCACAACCTGGTCGAGCGCGGTCGGCAGATGTACAGCGCCAGTCTTGATCAGTTCGCGCTGGGCAGCGTACGCAAAACCGCACCCGAAGCCCTGAAAAATTCCCTGCAACGGCTCAATCGCGAGTGGAACGCGTTGCATGCGCCGCAATTGGCGGCGTATCAGGCGTATGACAAGGCACCGGAAAAGCTCCTGCAAGCCATCTCACTGTGTTGCGCGGCAATCGGCGATTACCTCAACGATCACCCGCAAGGTCTCGACAGCGGATTGCAGAACTTCTATTTCGATTTGCTGCAGTTTGGCCGCGTCGCCGAATTGTTCGACGAACACTATTTGTTCGACATCAGCAAGCGCGACCTCGACCGCAAGCGTCCGCTGTCGCAGTTGTGCCTGCGCAACGTGGTCCCGGCCGCGTTCATTGGCCCACGCCTTAAAGCGGCGCGCAGCAGCGTACTGTTTTCGGCAACGCTGAGCCCGCAGCATTACTACGCCGATCTGCTGGGCACGCCGGCCGACACCGTGTGGATCGACGTTGAATCGCCGTTCAGCGCCGAGCAGTTGCAGGTGCAGATCGTCAGTCGCATCTCGACGCGCTTCAATCATCGCCAGGCGTCGCTCGAACCCATTGTCGAACTCATCGCCCGACAGTTCAGCGAGCGTCCGGGCAACTATCTGGCGTTCTTCAGCAGCTTCGATTACCTGCAACAAGTGGCGCAACTGCTGGCCGAGCGTCATCCGCACATCACCCTTTGGCAGCAATCACGGGGCATGGCCGAAGGGTTGCGGCAGGCTTTTCTCGATCAATTCACCGCTGACAGTCAGGGCGTGGGTTTTGCCGTGCTCGGCGGCGCATTTGGCGAGGGCATCGATCTGCCGGGCTCGCGCCTGATCGGTGCCTTCATCGCAACCCTGGGCCTGGCGCAACTCAACCCGGTCAACGAACAGTTAAAACGGCGTATGGCGGCGATTTTCGGCGCCGGTTATGACTACACCTACCTGTATCCGGGCATGCAGAAAGTCGTGCAGGCGGCGGGGCGGGTCATCCGAACCCGCGAGGATCGCGGCGTGGTGATGCTGATCGACGACCGCTTTGCCGAGAGCCGGATCAAACAGTTGTTGCCCAAGTGGTGGTCGCTGGAACACGCGGGTTCGGGTTTTGAGCAGACTTTGCCCGAAGGCAGTCTTTCAGCATCCGGCCAGTCGATACGTTCAACGTAGAGCTTTCCAATTCAACGGTTTGACGCATACTCCTGTCAGTACCCAATGTGCCGTGAGTCGTACCTGATGAAGACAACCAACAAGAGCGCCGCCATCGAAGAGATGCGCTTCAGGCTGCTGATCGATGCCGTGGTCGATTACGCGATCTACATGATCGACCCGGACGGCATCATCACCAGCTGGAACTCCGGCGCCAAACGTTTCAAAGGGTATGAAGAGGCAGAAATTCTCGGCGAGCACTTTTCACGCTTCTATACCGCTGCTGATCGCGCTGCGGGTTTGCCGCAGAAAGCGCTCGACACCGCTATTAGCGAAGGGCGTTTCGAGGGCGAAGGCTGGCGGGTGCGCAAGGACGGCACCAACTTCTGGTGCCACGTGGTGATCGACCCGATCATTGACCCCGACGGCACGTTGCTGGGTTTTGCCAAGATCACCCGTGATCTCACCGATCGCAAAATGGCCGAAGAAACCCTCAAGCAAAGCGAACAGCAGTTCCGCCTGCTGGTACAAGGCGTCACCGATTACGCCATTTACATGCTCAGCCCCGAAGGTCGCGTCAGCAACTGGAACCAGGGCGCACAGCGCATCAAGGGCTATTTGCCGGAAGAAATCATCGGCCAGCATTTTTCGATCTTCTATACCCCGCAAGACCGTGAGCTGGGCGAGCCCCAGCGGGCGCTGGAGATCGCCACCCGCGAGGGTCGCTTTGAAAAAAAGAGTTGGCGCGTTCGCAAGGACGGCACGCAGTTCCTCGCCCATGTGGTGGTCGACGCCATCCGTGGAGACACCGGCACGCTGCTCGGTTTCGCCAAGATCACCCGCGATGTCACCGAAGCCCACTTGGCGCAGCAGGCACTGGAAAAAACCCGCGAGGCATTGTTCCAGGCGCAGAAGATGCAGGCCATCGGTCAACTCAGTGGCGGCATTGCTCATGACTTCAACAACCTGCTGACGGTAATCCTCGGCAATCTGGAAATCCTGCAGAAGCGCACGGGCGATGATCCGAAAATCACTCGCCTGCTGGAAAACGCCACTCAGGGCGCGCTGCGCGGCGTGTCGCTGACCCAACGCATGCTGGCGTTTGCCCGGCGCCAGGAGCTGAAAACCGAATCGGTGGATATTCCCAAACTGGTGCAAGGCATCACCGGGCTGTTGCGCAGTTCAATGGGGCCGGGCATCAGGATCGAAACACGCTTTGCCGAAAATATTGAGCCGGTGCTGGCAGACACCAACCAGCTGGAACTCGCCATCCTCAATCTGGCCACCAATGCCCGGGATGCCATGCCCAACGGTGGCAGTGTGGTGATCAGTGCTCAGCCGGAAGTGGTGCTGGAACACGGTCATTCGACGCTGGCGGCGGGTCGTTACGTCTGCCTGAGCCTGGTCGACACCGGCGAAGGCATGGATGCCGACACGCTTTTTTCGGCCAAAGACCCGTTTTTCACCACCAAGGGGTTGGGCAAAGGCACAGGCCTTGGCTTGTCGATGGTGCACGGCTTTATCGAGCAGCTCGGTGGCCGCTTCATTCTCAAAAGCGAAAAGGGTCAAGGCACTGCTGCTGAGCTATGGATTCCGGTGGCCGGTGAGGGCGTGGCGAGCAAGCCTTTATTTCCGCCCACAGAACCGGTCGCCGTGCCACGGCTGAGCGTGCTGGTGGTCGACGACGATTCGTTGGTCTTGACCAGTACCAGCCTGTTGCTTGAAGACCTCGGCCATCGGGTGATCAACGCCACCTCCGGTGCCCAGGCACTGACATTGTTCGACCAGGGCGAAGTGATAGACCTGATGATCACCGACATGGCCATGCCGCAGATGAGCGGGGCGCAACTGGCCCATGCGGTGCGGCTGCTCAAACCGGATCTGCCGATCATCCTCGCCACCGGTTATGCCGAACGTCTGGAAGGCTTTGCCGCGCAGCTGCCTCGTTTGCCGAAACCGTTTACCCAAATGAACCTGGTGGAGATCATTGCCCAATCGATGAAATGACGCAGGGTGCAATCCGGCTGAACTTGTCCGAGAGGGCAGCCTTCTAAAAGGTTTCCCCCCTCATCGGAGCAGGCGTCTCTTGTCTCGCATACTGACTCATCCGACCGCTGAAGAAACCCTCACCGAACATGACGCGAAGATGTTCGGCTCGCCCAAGGAGCGGCTGGATTTTTATCGGCGGGAAATCCAGTACGAAACCAGCATTCTGGCCAACCGCACGGATGCTTATCTGGCGGCGCAGTCCTTTCTGGTGATCGCCTTCGCCTCGTGCATGGCAAACCTCAACCCGGAATGGGGCAAGTTGTTCACCTTGGTAGTACCGCCGTTTCTGGCGTTGCTCGGCTTGCTCAGCTCGCTGAACGCCTGGCCTGGGATTCGTGCGGCGTACGACATCATCGACCACTGGCATTTCAAGCAAAGCCATTTGCTGCACAGTGAGCCGGTGATGGGCCTGGCGTATGACGAATCGCCGCTGTTCTGCGAGACGGAATCCAGCCACAAGGGTTATCGCAAATCGCTGTTGTTCTCGGTGCGCACGCCGTGGATCTTTGCGACTTTCTGGGTGCTGCTGGGCAGTTATGCGGTGTTCATCCAGGTAACCAACCCCGGCGGTTGAGCGGCAGGCAAAGAAAAACCCGGCAGTGTGAGCCGGGTTTTTTCTTTGCCTTGCTTATCCTGCTGTTGCCAACTCTCGGCGCAGTGCCTGTGAGTTTTGCGATGACATCGGGATCGGCGGGAAGTCTTCATTGAGCACGCACAGATGGTCGATGGCGTCCTCAAACATAAAATCGGCTTTCTTGCGCAACGCTCGATAGCGCTCGAACTGCTCAAAGTCGAGATTTTCCACTTCAAGCAATGCATTCGCTGCCCGATTAAGTGCATGGGCGTTTTCGAACAATTGACGATTGCGTTCCAGAGCCAATGCTCTGCAAGCCTTGATTTGCGCAGGAGTCGAACATTCTTTCATGACCGTGACCTTAAGTATTCGGGATTCCTTTTCATGGGCCTCAGGCCGCCGAGGAACCAAACCTGACGAGCCCCGCCGGAACGATCCAGAGGGGGTTAAGGTTGTGACCATCGACATTCGCGCAGAGATCCATTTTTTTCAAATATTTCCCCACCCCCCACCTGTAGGAGCTGCCGCAGGCTGCGATCTTTTGATCTTGACCTTGATCTCGAAAAACAAAATCAAAAGATCGTCCGATCGCGGCCCGAGCCTGCGGCAACTCCTACCGGTTTTTGTGTTGTTCGTAGCGCGCGAGGATTGGTTGCGTACTGATGCCGTGCAGCAAAATGCTCAGGGCCACGACCGATAGCGTCAGGTCTGTGCACAGCGTCGCGAGCGACCCGGTCAGCCCCTCGTTCAACGCATAAAACAGGTAAAACAGGCTGCCGATCCCACGAATGCCAAACCAGCCGATCAACAGCCGTTGCCGTCCCTCCAGCAAGGTGCCCCACGGCATAAAGGCAACGCACGCCGGGCGTATCAGGCAGAACAATACGCCGCCCACCACCAGCGCGCGCCAATCCCAATGCGCCACCAGCACCACCCCCAGCAGCGTCACCAGAAACACCTCCATGGCGCGTTCGACCAGACTGCCAAACGACAGCATGTCGCCCATCATGATGCCGGCGGCGACTTGGCTGCTTTCCAGCTTTTCGGTGTCGCCGTGCACAGCGTGCTGCGGTTCGACGTTCTGATGGCCGACTACCGGCTGCACCAAGTGTTCGGCTGGTGGCTGACCGGCCCCGGTGGATTTCACTTCAACCTGGCGCAGGCCGAGGCCGGCGGCGAACACCGATAGAAAGCCATAACCGCCAATGGCTTCAGCGCCGACATACGCCAATGCGATCAGCGACAGGGCCAGATAATCATTGGGGCTCAAGGTGCTGTCATCATTGCGAATGCGCAGTGACAAGGTCACGCGACCGATGCCGCGACCCATCCAGTAACCGGTCAAAAGCCCTGCGGGCACGGCCCACAGCACACTGCGCAAAACCCAGCCCTGCCAGTCGCCGTCACTGTGGATCAGCAACAGACCCAGAATCACAAACGGGAAAGCGATGCCGTCGTTCAAACCAGCCTCGCCGGACAGACCAAAGCGCACGCTGTCGACATCCCGCGCGTCATTGACCTGCACCAGTGCGGCCAGCACCGGGTCGGTCGGCGCCAGGATCGCGCCAACCAACAACGACGGCCCCCACGGCAACTGCAAGCCCCAATGCAGCAACAGGCAAACTCCGGCGATGGTCAGCACCATCACCGGCCCGGCCAGACCAAAAGCAATTCGCCAACGCTTGTCGCGTAATGGCAAACGTAATTTCAGCCCACAGACAAACAGCGAAAAGAGCACCGCCACTTCCGTCAGGTGCTCCATCCACAATGAGGCGTTTTCTACCGACAGTTGCAGCAAGCCCAGACCGCTGGGGCCGATACCGATCCCCAGCAACAGACACACCGCCGATGTCGTCACCGGCATCCAGCGCAGATAGGAAGACGTCAGTGCCAACGTCAGCAGCACGGCACCGAGCACGGCAACCCACACAGTAAAACTCATGATTTGCCGCCTTCAGTGATTAATGACGGGCGCCTGCAGAGACCCTTTTCCCCTGTAGGAGCTGCCGCAGGCTGCGATCTTTTGATCTTGCCCATTAAAACAAGATCAAAAGATCGCAGCCTGCGGCAGCTCCTACATCGATTGGTGTTAGAGCATTGGTTTGCCGCCGGTCACGCCGTAGCGCTGGCCGGTGATGTAGCTGGCTTCGTCCGAGGCCAGTAGCACGTAGATCGGCGCCACTTCCACCGGCTGGCCTGGGCGGCCGAGCGGGGTTTCGGCACCGAAGTTCTGCACTTCCTCGTCGGGCATGGTCGAGACGATCAGCGGCGTCCAGATCGGCCCCGGTGCCACGCAGTTCACGCGGATTTCCTTGGGCCCGAGCATCTGCGCCAGACCACCGGTGAAGTTGGCAATCGCGCCTTTGGTGGTCGCGTAGGCGAGCAGGGTGGGTTTGGGCATATCGGAGTTGATCGAACTGGTATTGATGATCGACGAGCCGGCGCGCATGTGTTTGATCGCCGCCTGGCACAGACGGAAGATCGCGGTGATGTTGACGTCGAACGTCATCACCCATTCCTCGTCGGGGATTTCCTCGAAGTTTTCGTGGGTCATCTGGAACGCGGCATTGTTGACCAGCACATCGATGCGACCGAAGCGCTCGACGGTGTCGTCGATCAAGGCCTGGCAATGGGCTTTTTGGGCAATGTCGCCGGGCAACAACAGGCACTGGCGCCCAGCCTGTTCAACCCAGCGCGCGGTCTCTTTGGCATCGTCATGCTCGTTCAGATAAGCAATTGCAACATCGGCACCTTCACGGGCGAAGGCGATCGCCACTGCACGGCCGATACCGCTGTCAGCCCCGGTGATCAGGGCGATCTTGCCGGCCAGACGCCCCGAACCCACATAGCTTTGCTCACCGCAATCGGGGTACGGCTCCATTTTGCGTTGCGAGCCTGGAACGGCTTGGGCTTGCGCGGGGAAGGGTGGTTTTGGATAGTCGGTCATCGCGGGTCTCCGAGGTCTCAGGGCAGGTATGGGCGGTTGACCCGGATGGTTTGCCGTGAGTTCGATCGGATTTACGACGGTCTTGCAGACAGATGAAAAACCTGTGGGAGCTGGCTTGCCAGCGATGGCGGCGTATCTGTAGACATCCATGCTAAATGTCAGACCGCTATCGCTGGCAAGCCAGCTCCCACAGTGTTTAGTGGTGATTTCAGGTATTGCGGTGAGTCAGGGCGCGTTCCATGCGGGCGATGCCTTCTTCCAGCAGCGAGCGCGGGCAGCCGAAGTTCAGGCGCACGAACTGTTGGTGCTGGTCACCGAAATCCACACCGGCGCTGAGGCCGACTTTGCCCTGTTCGAGGAAGAACTGCTGCGGGTTGTCCAGATCCAGCGCCGAACAATCCAGCCACGCCAGATAAGTACCCTGCGGCACATTGATCGTCACGCCCGGCAAACGGCTACGCACGGCTTCAACCAGCCAGTCGCGATTGGCCTGCAGATAGATCTTCAGCGCAGCGAGCCACGGCGCGCCTTCGCTATACGCCACGCGTGTCGCTTCCATGCCCAGCGGGTTGACGCTGTCGACCATGCCGCAACGCGCGTGGTTGACGCGTTCGCGCAGGGCGGGGTCCTGGATGATCATGAACGAGGTCTTCAGGCCGGCGATGTTGTAAGCCTTGCTCGCCGACATCAGGGTGATGGTGCGCCGGGCGATTTCCGGGCTCAGCGAGGCGGTCGGGATATGCGTGCGACCGTCGAAGCACAGTTCGGCATGGATCTCGTCGGAGATGATCCATGCGTCTTGCGCCACACAGATATCCGCCACGGCTTGCAGTTCTTCACGGCCAAATACTTTGCCGATCGGGTTGTGCGGGTTGCTCAGCAGCAGGGCGCCACCACCGTTCAGCGATTCACGCAGTGCGTCCAGCGAGGTCAGATAAGTACCGTCCGCCTGCGCGTCGAACTCCAGCTCGACCTTGTTCAAACCCCAATGCCCCGGTGCATGACGCAGCGGCGGATAGTTCGGTACCTGCACCACAACGTTCTGTTGCGGTTGCACCAACGCCTTCAGCGCCATGTTGAAGCCGGACTCGACGCCCGGCAGGAAGATCAACTCCTGCGGCTTGACCTTCCAGGCGAACTTGGCCCAGAGGTCAGCGACGATCGCTTCGCGCAAGTTGTCCTGCGCCACGCTGTAACCCACCAGCGGGTGCAGCAGGCGCTGTTGCAGTGCTTCGATGATTACCGGTGGCGCGGCGAAATCCATGTCAGCGACCCACATCGGCAACACGTCGGCCGGGTAGCGGCTCCATTTGGTGCTGCCGGTGTTGTGGCGGTCGAATAGCTGATCAAAATCGAAAGTCATGCGCGGTCTCGTCAAGGCGGGTTGATTCTGCCGGCCATGATAAACCCATGACCCTACGGGAACACACAAAACCTTGTGGGAGCTGGCTTGCCAGCGATGGCGTCGGCACATCCAATAATGTAGGTGACTGACCAACCGCGATCGCTGGCAAGCCAGCTCCCACAGGGATTGCAGTTGTTAGTGGGAGTGCCGACATGCGGCCGACGGTCGGTTTTCACACAGATCGTGTGGTCTTTGTCTACAGTGAAAAGGTCGGCAGACGTTTGCCGCAACCGTGTTTGTCCAGATAAAACCCGGCACAAGTACCGGGTTCCACCTGATCAGGAGTGCACGATGGATCTCAGCCGTCGTCAGTTCTTCAAGGTCGCCGGTATCGGCCTTGCAGGCTCGAGCCTGGGCGCGTTGGGCATGGCCCCGACGCCAGCCTTCGCCGAGCAGGTGCGCCACTTCAAGCTTGCCCACACCCATGAAACCCGCAACACCTGCCCGTATTGCTCGGTCGGTTGCGGTTTGATCATGTATAGCCAGGGCGATACCGCGAAGAACGTAGCGCAGAGCATCATTCACATCGAGGGCGACGCCGACCACCCGGTCAACCGCGGCACTCTCTGCCCGAAAGGCGCAGGCCTTCTCGACTTCATTCACAGCCCCGGCCGTTTGCTCTACCCGCAAACGCGCAAACCGGGCAGTAGTGAATGGACGCGGATCAGTTGGGACGAGGCACTCGACCGCATCGTCGACCTGATGAAGATCGACCGCGACGCCAACTTCATCGAACAAAATGCCAATGGGCAAACGGTGAATCGCTGGTTGACCACCGGGTTCCTCGCCGCGTCGGCGGCGTCCAACGAAGCCGGTTACATCACCCAGAAGGTGATTCGCAGTCTCGGCATGCTGGGGTTTGATAACCAGGCGCGTGTCTGACACGGCCCGACGGTGGCAAGTCTTGCCCCGACGTACGGCCGTGGTGCCATGACCAATACCTGGACCGATATCGCCAACGCGAATCTGATCCTGGTGATGGGCGGCAACGCAGCAGAAGCGCATCCGTGCGGCTTCAAATGGGTGACCGAGGCCAAAGCGCACAACGCTGCGCGGCTGATCGTGGTCGATCCGCGTTTTACCCGGACTGCTTCGGTGGCCGACTATTACGCGCCGATCCGCACCGGCACCGACATTGCCTTCATGGGCGGGCTGATCAACTACCTGCTGACCGAGGACAAAATCCAGCACGAGTACGTGCGCAATTACACCGACGTCTCGTTCATCGTCAAAGAAGGCTACGGCTTCGAAGACGGCATATTCAGCGGCTACGACGTTGCCAAGCGCAGCTACACCGACAAATCCGGTTGGGGTTACGAGATGGGCGACGACGGCTTTGCCAAAGTCGATCCGACCCTGCAACACCCGCGCTGCGTTTATCAATTGATGAAGGTGCATTACAGCCGCTACAACATCGACCTCGCCAGCCAGATTTGCGGGATGCCGGTCGATGCCATGCAGAAAATCTGGGACGAAATCGCCACCTGCTCGATTCCGGGCAAGACCATGACGATTCTCTACGCCCTCGGCTGGACCCAGCACTCGATCGGCGCGCAGATCATTCGCAGCGCGGCGATGGTGCAACTGCTTTTAGGCAACGTTGGCATGCCGGGCGGCGGGGTCAACGCCTTGCGCGGTCACTCGAACATTCAGGGCCTGACGGATCTGGGCCTGCTTTCGAATGCGCTGCCGGGCTATCTGACTTTGGGTCAGGACAGCGAGCAGGATTACGGTCAGTTCATCCACAAGCGCACGCAGGTTCCGCTTAGACCCGGCCAACTGTCCTACTGGCAGAACTACAGCAAATTTCACGTCAGCCTGATGAAGTCGTGGTACGGCGCCAACGCCACTGCCGAAAACAATTGGTGCTACGACCATTTGCCGAAACTCGACATCCCCAACTACGACGTCTTGAAAATGTTCGACCTGATGAGCCAGGGCAAGGTCAACGGCTACTTCTGCCAAGGCTTTAACCCGATCGCCGCGCTGCCGGACAAAAACCGCGTGATGGGTGCCCTGGCGAAATTGAAATGGCTGGTGGTGATGGACCCGTTGGCCACCGAGACCTCGGAGTTCTGGCACAACGTCGGGCCGTACAACGATGTGAAAAGCGCCGACATCCAGACCGAAGTCATTCGCCTGCCGACCACTTGTTTTGCCGAAGAGGACGGTTCGCTGGTCAACAGCAGTCGCTGGTTGCAATGGCACTGGAAAGGCGCCGATGGCCCGGGCGAAGCGCAGACCGACATTCGCATCATGGCCGAGATGTTCCTGCGCCTGCGTAAGCGCTATCAGGCCGAGGGCGGCAAATTCCCTGATCCGCTGCTGAAACTGACATGGCCGTACAAGATCCCCGACGAGCCTTCGCCGGAGGAACTGGCCAAGGAAATCAACGGCAGCGCTGTCGCCGATTTCACCGATGCCACTGGCGTCGCGGTCAAGGCCGGCTCACAACTCGCCGGGTTTGGTTTGCTCAAGGATGACGGCAGCACCGCGTCCGGCTGCTGGATTTTCGCCGGTAGCTGGACTGAGGCCGGCAACCAGATGGCGCGGCGCGACAACGCCGATCCGTATGGCATGCACCAGCATTTGGGCTGGGCATGGGCCTGGCCGGCCAATCGGCGGATTCTCTACAACCGCGCTTCGGCAGATGTTTCCGGTAAACCGTGGGATCCGAAAAAACGTCTGGTCTGGTGGAACGGCAAAGCCTGGGGCGGCACCGACGTGCCGGACTACAAGGCCGACGTGCCACCAGAAGCCGGGATGAACCCGTTCATCATGAACCCCGAAGGCGTGGCGCGATTCTTCGCCGTCGACAAGATGAACGAAGGGCCTTTCCCCGAGCATTACGAGCCGTTCGAAACGCCGATCGGCATCAACCCGCTGCACCCGCAAAACAAGAAAGCCACCAGCAACCCGGCGGCGCGGATCTTCGATTCGGTCTGGGAAACCCTCGGCGAGGCCAAGGACTTCCCGTACGCCGGCACCAGTTACCGGCTCACCGAGCATTTCCACTTCTGGAGCAAGCACTGCAAGTTGAACGCGATTGCTCAACCCGAGCAGTTCGTGGAAATCGGTGAGGTGCTGGCGAAAGAGAAGGGCATTGCTGCTGGAGATCGGGTGCGCGTCAGTTGCAAACGCGGCTTTATCGAAGCGGTGGCGGTGGTGACGAAGAGGATCCGGCCATTGCAGGTCAACGGCCAGGTTGTGCATCAGATAGGCATCCCGCTGCATTGGGGATTCACCGGCCTGACGCGTCACGGTTACCTGACCAACACCCTGGTGCCGTTCCTCGGCGATGGCAACACACAGACCCCGGAATCCAAGTCATTCCTGGTCAACGTGGAGAAGCTCTGATGGAGAATCTTTAAATGGCCAGCCAAGACATCATTGCCCGCTCGGCCACCACCACCGTGCCGCCGTCAGTGAGAAATCAGGAGGCGGTCGCCAAGCTGATCGACACCACCAAATGCATCGGCTGCAAGGCCTGCCAGGTCGCCTGCTCGGAATGGAACGAGTTGCGCGACGAGGTCGGCCACAACCACGGCACCTACGACAACCCGCAGGATTTGAGCGCAGAAACCTGGACGTTGATGCGCTTCACCGAGCACGAAACCGACGCCGGCAACCTCGAATGGCTGATCCGCAAGGACGGCTGCATGCACTGCGCCGAACCGGGTTGCCTGGCGGCGTGCCCGAGTCCCGGCGCGATCATCAAGCACGCTAACGGCATCGTCGATTTCGATCAGGATCACTGCATCGGTTGCGGTTATTGCATCACCGGTTGCCCGTTCAACATCCCGCGCATTTCGCAGAAGGATCACAAGGCCTACAAATGCACCTTGTGTTCAGATCGGGTCGCAGTCGGGCTGGAACCGGCCTGCGTAAAAACCTGCCCGACCGGCGCCATCGTCTTCGGCACCAAGGAAGACATGAAGGAACATGCCGCCGAGCGCATCGTCGACCTGAAAAGCCGTGGTTTCGAAAACGCCGGGCTGTATGACCCGGCGGGCGTTGGCGGCACCCATGTGATGTACGTGTTGCACCACGCCGATACGCCAACGATCTACGCCAACCTGCCGCAGGATCCGGCGATCAGTCCGTTGGTAGGCCTGTGGAAAGGCATCAGCAAACCCTTGGGTCTGTTGGCCATGGGCGCGGCGGTGTTGGCCGGGTTCTTCCATTACGTGCGCATTGGCCCCAACCGTGTTGAAGAGGATGAACATCCAACACCACCCGATACCTCGGTGCATGTCGTTGACCCGGCGGTACACACCTTCGATCCACGCGGGGAGGACCGGCCATGAGCAACAAGACGATCCTGCGCTACACCGCCAACCAGCGTACCAATCACTGGCTGGTGGCGATCCTGTTTTTCATGGCCGGGCTGTCCGGGCTGGCATTGTTTCATCCGTCGCTGTTCTGGCTGAGCAACCTGTTCGGCGGCGGGCCGTGGACGCGGATTCTGCATCCTTACATGGGCATCGCGATGTTTGTGTTGTTCCTCGGCCTGGTGTTTCGTTTCTGGCGTGCGAACTTCTTTATCAACAATGACTGGAAATGGATGCGCCGCATCGATCGGGTGCTGGTCAACGATGAAGAAAGCGTGCCGCCGGTGGGCAAATACAACGCCGGGCAGAAGCTGCTGTTCTGGACTTTACTGCTGTGCATGCTCGGGTTGCTGTTCACCGGGCTGGTGATCTGGCGCGCCTGGTTCAGCGCGTATTTCGGCATCACCGTGATTCGCTGGGCAATGCTGTTGCACGCGCTGGCCGGTTTCATTCTGGTGCTGAGCATCATCATTCACATCTACGCCGGGCTGTGGATCAAGGGCGCGGTCGACGCGATGATGCATGGCTGGGTCAGCCGCGCCTGGGCGAAGAAACACCATGAACTGTGGTATCGCGAGATCACCCGCGATGAACGCAACCCGGACGTGCCGGAGCGACCGATCACCAAAAAGGGCTGACTTTTGCCAACCATTCTGGAACCTGGGGAAATCGAGGCGGCGGCGAGTTCGCCGCCGTTTCTGCATCTGCCGCCGCACAATCTGTTTACCTTGCGCGCGCAACGGCTGGAGCAATTGGCCGAAGGGCATGCGCTGGCTGATTACCTGCGATTGATCGCCGGGTTGTGTCGGGTGCAGCAGCAAATCTTCGACGATCCGCCGCTGACGGCGCCGTTTGATCAACAACGCATCGAGGCATGTCAGCAGCATGGTTTGCCGCCGTTTGCCGCTGATACGTTGATCCGCGAAGACGCCTGGCAGGCGTATCTTGCGGCTCTGTTGCAACGTTATGTCCCTGATGAGCAGCCTGCCGTGGTCGATGCGCTGACGACGTTGCGGGTCGCCAGTACCGGCCAGTTACGTTCGTGGGCCGTGGCGTTGGTCAGCGGCCAATATTCAATGGTGCCGGCGCAACTGGTGCCGTTCCTGGGAGCGGCACTGCAAACGGCCTGGAGTCACTGGCTGCTCAGTGCGCCGAATCTGCAGCTGAAACCCGGTGACAGCCTCAGCCAATGCCCGGCCTGTGGTTCACCGGCGATGGCCGGGGTGATCCGTCATCGCGGCAAGCACAACGGTTTGCGCTATCTGGTGTGCTCGCTGTGTGCCTGCGAATGGCATGTGGTGCGGGTCAAATGCGTGTATTGCGAGTCGAGCAAGGGCCTGGACTATTTCAGCCTTGAGGATGATCGCCATGCCGCCAATCAGGCGCCGATAAGGGCGGAGGTCTGTCCGGGCTGTAACAGTTATCTGAAACTGGTTTATCTGGAAAACGATGCCGATGCGGAGGCGTTGTCGGGCGATTTGAGCAGTCTGCTTCTGGACATGCGTCTGGCCCAGGACGGTTATCAGCGTCTGGCACCGAATCTGTTGCTGGCTCCGGGAGACGAATGATCTGAGCGTCTACACTCTGGCGCAGTGATCTGTCTCCAGGAGTGGCTGATGTCCCTGCGGTTACCTTCCATTGATGGTGTGTTACGTCATCCCGCGTGTGTGCCTTTACTTGAGCGCCACGGACGTGAGTCGCTGCTGGCCAGTTTGCGGCAATTGCTCGATGAATTGCGCCCCGGCGTGTTGGACGGGCAACTGTCAGCCATCGAAATCAGCCCCGAAGTGCTCGCCGGTCGCGTCGGCGAACGCTTGGCGCAGCAACAACGCAGCAACGTGCGCCGGGTGTTTAACCTGACTGGCACGGTGCTGCACACCAACCTTGGCCGCGCGTTGTTGCCCGACGAAGCCATCGAAGCGGTGCAAATGGCCGCGCGATATCCGCTCAATCTGGAATTCGATCTGGCCAGCGGCAAACGCGGCGATCGCGATGATCTGATCGAAGGCCTGATCCGCGAACTGACCGGCGCCGAAGCCGTCACCGTGGTCAATAACAATGCCGCCGCTGTGCTGCTGACGCTCAACAGTCTGGGTGCGCGCAAGGAAGGCATTATCTCGCGCGGTGAGTTGATCGAAATCGGCGGCGCGTTTCGCATCCCCGACATCATGGCCCGCGCCGGCGTGCGTCTGCGTGAGGTCGGCACCACCAATCGTACCCATGCTCGCGACTACGAAGCAGCGATCAGCCCTCGCAGCGGTTTGATCATGCGCGTGCACGCGAGCAACTACAGCATCGAAGGTTTTACCGCGCGGGTGCCCACGGCCGAGCTGGCCGAGTTGGCCCATCGGCATGGCTTGCCGCTGCTGGAGGATCTGGGCAGCGGCAGTCTGCTCGATCTGACGCGTTGGGGCCTGCCGGCAGAACCGACGGTGCGCCAGGCATTGCTCGATGGCGCGGACATCGTCACCTTCAGCGGAGACAAGCTGCTCGGTGGGCCGCAGGCGGGACTGATCGTCGGGCGCAAAGAACTGATCGCGAAGATCAAGAAAAACCCGCTGAAACGCGCATTGCGGGTCGACAAGTTGACTTTGGCGGCACTGGAAGCGGTGCTCGGTCTGTACCGCGATCCGGATCGCCTCGCTGAGCGCTTGCCGAGTTTGCGCCTGCTGACGCGCCCGCAGGCCGACATCTTCGCGCAGGCCTCACGCTTGCAACCGGCGCTGGCTGACGTGCTGGGGGAAACCTGGACGGTCAGCGCCGTGCACGCCTTAGGCATGATCGGCAGCGGCAGCCAACCGGTGGCACGCTTGCCGAGCGCGGCACTATGCATGCGCCCGCAGGTGTCGAAGCGTTTGCGCGGGCGTTACTTGTTGAATCTTGAAGCCCAATTGCGCGGGCTGCCGATCCCGGTGCTCGGGCGAATAGACGACGATGCGCTGTGGCTGGACTTGCGCCAACTCGACGATGAGCCGGCGTGGCTCGCGCAGTTGCCACACTTGCAGGTCGATCGGTGATCGTCGGCACGGCGGGGCACATCGACCACGGCAAGACGTCGCTGCTGCAAGCCCTGACCGGGCAATCCGGCGACCGCCGCCCGCAGGAGCGCGAGCGCGGCATGACCATCGACCTCGGTTATCTCTATGCCGAACTCGAACCGGGGGCGGGCCTCACCGGGTTTATCGACGTGCCCGGTCATGAGAAATTCACCCACAACATGCTTGCTGGCGCGCAAGGCATTGATCTGGTGTTGCTGGTGGTCGCGGCGGATGACGGCGTGATGCCGCAGACCCGCGAACATCTGGCGATTGTCGAATTGCTCGGCATTCCCCGGGCGCTGGTGGCGATCACCAAATGTGACCGGGTCGAGGCGGGCAGGGTGGAGGAGGTTCAGCGCCAGGTGCTTGATCTGCTGGAAGCCGGGCCATTCGCCGAGGCGCCAATCGTGATTGTTTCGAGCGTCAGCGGGCAGGGCGTTGATCAGCTGCGCGAGGCGTTATTGCAGGTGCAACGTGACGTGCGGGTGCGCAGTCGCGAGGGTGGTTTTCGCCTGGCCATCGACCGTGCGTTCAGCGTTGCCGGCGCCGGGATTGTGGTGACCGGCACGGCGTTGGCCGGTGAGGTTTCAGTGGGCGATAAACTCACACTCGCACCGTCCGGCAAATCGGTCAGGGTGCGCGGCTTGCATGCGCAGAACCAGACTGCCGAGCAGGCCTTCGCCGGGCAGAGGGTTGCCTTGAACCTCAGCGGTGAACGCCTTGAACTGGCGCAGATCCATCGCGGCCAATGGCTGCTGGCGGAGTGGCTATATGCACCGACTCAGCGCATCGACATCGAATTCCAGCTGTTGCCCGGCGAGCGCACGTTCGAACATTTTCACCCCGTCCACGTACACCTCGGCACGCAGGATGTCATCGCGCGAGTCGCGTTGCTCGAAGGATCGCGTCTGAGTCCCGGCGCGAGCATGTTCGCGCAACTGCTGATCAACGCGCCGGTTCACGCGGTGCAGGGTGATCGGCTGATCCTGCGCGATTCCAGCGCGCAACGCACCCTCGGTGGCGGCCGGGTGCTCGACCCGTTTGCCCCGGCCCGACAACGCCGCAGCCCCGAACGACTGGCGCAACTTCAGGCCCTGGCCAGCAGCGAAAGCTTCGAACAGGTATTGCCGGTGTTGGTTGATCACAGCGCGGGCGGTCTTGATCCGCAACGGCTGGAACGTCAATTCAATCGCCTGCGTTCAACGTGGGCGCTGCCGGAAAACGTGCGGTTGATCGACACCCGTCAAGGCCCGGTGCTGTTCAACGTGCAGCGGTGGGGGCAGTTGAAATTCACCCTGTTGGAGCAACTGGCAAAGTTTCATGTGCTGGAGCCCGATCAAATGGGGCCGGACCGTGATCGTCTGAGGCGCTTCAGTGCGTTGCCGCTGGAACGTTCGACGTTCACCCGCCTGCTCGATGAATTGCGCGACACCGGCGCGATCACCGCCAGCGGCCCTTGGCTGCACCTGCCGGATCATCAGGTACGTTTGAATGCCGAGGACGAAATGCTTTGGCAACAACTGCAACCGGTGTTTGACCACGGTGGCTTCGACCCGCCGTGGGTACGTGACGCGGCCAAAGCACTTGGCCAGGACGACGCGGTGGTGCGCCTGCTGCTGCGCAAACTGGCGCGGCTGGGCCTGATGCATCAAGTGGTGCGCGACCTGTTTTTGACTGATGTGCAACTGCGCCGAATGGCTGACGTGTTGCTCAATCTCGCCAAGGAAAATCCGCAGATCCAGGTGACAACCTTCCGCGATGCGCTAGGCTTGGGACGCAAACGCTGTATTCAGTTCCTCGAATACTTCGACCGTATCGGCCTGACCCGGCGCAGCGGCGAATCACGACAAATCCGCTACGACAACGCGTTGGCCAGCGCCGACGCGCACTGAATTCAAGGAAGGCAATCGCGCCCGGTGGCGCGGCCGGGCTTCAAACCCGGTTGGGGACGGCATCCGTTCCCGGGCAGGTTCGACTCCGGCTGCCTTCCGCCATATTTGCGAGATCAAAAGATCGCAGCCTGCGGCGGCGCCTACATTGGTAATATCCGCCAATCCTGACAATGGACTGCCGGAGATTTGCTTGAGAAGTACAACCCGAAGCACAGTGCTTTTTTTCATTCTGTTGGTGTGCGCGAATGCTGCGGCGTGGCTTTATTTCGTGGTGACACACGCCTCGGCGACGCGCGGCATGCCCATGATCAGAACCACCGAACCCTTGTACATCGGCGGAATCGATGGCGACGGCACCCGCTACGTTCTGCCCGCCGGGGCGACGCTCTATGCCGATAAGCACTTTCCGGAAGGTTTTACGCGCTACATCGTCTACTTCAATCACAAGGGCCTGATCGAACACGAAGAGGTCGAGATGAAGCCGGAATATGGCGGCAATCTGATCGACCCGCTCTGGCTGGAAAACATCGATGAAGCCACGCAGACACCATAGATTCAGGCGGGTGTTTCAGAACGCCAATGGGTATTGGATCACCACGTAGATGCGGTCGATGTCATCGCCGGCCTGGGCGTCATTGGCGCGGTGGCTGACGTGGGAGAGCTGCACCGACAAGTCTTTTGCCGTGCCTGACTGGACGACGTATTTCAAATCAATATCCCGCTCCCAATGTTTGCCGCCATCGCCTTGCTGCGGCTGGAACTCACCGCTGTCGGCACCAAACGGGTTGTAGGCGCCGCCCTGAGGCGCATGGGTGCCGTCGATGTGGCTGCCGGAAACGTAGCGGGTCATGAAGCCCAGACCGGGGATGCCGAAGGCGCCGAAGTCGAGGTCATAGCGCACTTGCCAGGAGCGTTCGTGGGCGCCGTTGAAATCGGCGTATTTGATCGAGTTGGCGAGGTAGATCGAGTCGCCGCCGACAAAATCGAACGGCGTGTCGCCATTGATGCGCTGCCAGCCGAGCAGCAGCGCATGGGGGCCGAAGGCGTATTTGCCGGACAGGCTGAACGCAGTGTTGTCGATGGCACCAGCCAGCGTTCGGCCGGTGTCGCGGGTGTGATAAAGGTTGGCGTCGAGCAACACGCCGGATTGTTTGAAATGCAGATTGGCGTAGTACTGGTGCCAGGTGTCACTCAGGTCGGAGGCGTAGAGCGCGCCGCCGAGAGCGCTGTCAGGGAACAGATCGGCGCCGATAAAGCTGATACCGCCGGCTTCGGTATTGGCGCCATAGCCGTAAAAGTCGCCTTTGCCGGAGGAACTGTCCTGATTTTTGAACGCAGTGAAGTGACCGGCCACCAGATTGAGGTTGTCGATCTCGCGGCTGTTGAGCAGAAAGCCTGTGGCGTATTCCGGTTGCAGGCGTTTGTCTGAGGTGTCGAAGACCGGGGTTTCCACGGTCATTTCGCCGAAAGCGAGGGTGGTGCGTGAGGCCCTCAACTTGAGGGCACCGCCGGCGCTGGAATAGTCATTTTCGCTGCGCCCGTCACTGTCCACCGGCAGCAGCCCCGTGCCGGAATGGCCCTCGCCGCCATCGAGCTTCAAGCCGTAAAAGGCGTGCGCGTCGACGCCGAAACCAACTGCTCCCGGTGTGAATCCGGATGAGAAGGTGCCGATAAACCCCTGAGCCCATTCCTGTTTATAGTTTTGCCCGGAGGGTGAGGGCGATCGGTAGTCGTTGCTCAGATAGAAATTGCGGCTGAGCACTTCGGTTTTGGCGTCATCGAGAAAACCTTCAGCGGCAGCCGTTGCGCTCAAACCGCAGAGCAGCGCGAGTAAGGTAAGGCGCGAGGGGGCGCGGTCGATCATGGTCAGTGGCCAGCGGCAATTAAGGTGACCTGGATGATCGTGAAGTTTCAGGGAAAGCGATTGAGCCCATGTGCTGACTTGCTGTGGCAGTGCTGACGCCATCGCTGGCAAGCCATCTGGGGGGGGGCTCAGGATTAATGGCTAAGCACAATCCCTTGTAGGAGTGAGCCTGCTCGCGATAGCGGTGTGTCAGCCACATACATCCAAGCTGATTCATCGCCATCGCGAGCAGGTTCACTCCTACAGGGGTTTGCGTTGAATGCTATAAAGCCTTGAGCCTAGTCCTCTTTATATTTTGGTGAATGGGCTGACGCCATCGCTGGCAAGCCAGCTCCCACAGGGATTCAGGGGGGGGGCTCAAGATCAATGGCCACACATAATCCCTTGTAGGAGTGAGCCTGCTCGCGATGGCGGTGTATCAGCCACATTCATCCAAGCTGATTCATCACTATCGTGAGCAGGCTCACTCCTACAGGGTCTTGGTTGAATGAGGAAGAAACCTGTGGGAACTGGCTTGCCAGCGATGACGGTGTGTCAGGCAACACTTTGTTGACTGACACACCTTTTTACCGGGTTACGACAATGGCGGGGTGCGGGGCGGGATCTGGCGCTTGTTGCCGGTTGACTCGAATGCGGCGGCCAGGCGCAGCAGGCTCGAATCGTCGTAGGCGCGGCCAGCGAAGGTCAGACCGACCGGCATGCCGATGTCGGCCATCACGCCCATCGGCACGGTGACGGTGGGCACGCCGAGGTGGCGGATTGCAAGGTTGCCATTGGCGACCCAGATGCCGTTGCTCCAGGCAATGTCCGCCGACGCAGGATTGACGTCCGCATCCGCCGGGCCCACATCGGCGACCGTCGGGAACAGCACTGCGTCGAGGCCCAGCTCATCCATCCAGTCTTCGAGGTCGATACGCCGGGTCTGCTCCAGACCGCGCAGGCCGTCCGGAACTGTAGAAATCTCATTCCACGGAGTGATGCCGCGCTCGGCCATGCGCACGTATTCGTCCATGCCGGCCACCAGATCACCTTCACGGTTGGGCAGCGTGCCCGGTTCGTGCGGGAAGATCTTCGCCCCGTCGACGTCAACCAGACGATTGAGTTTCGGATCGCCGTTGGCGCGCAGAAAATCGTCAAACGCCCAGGCAGTCAGGTCCCACAGTTCGTGGTGGAGAAACTCTTTCGACACCAGGCCCCGGGTGAACACAGTCGGTGCGCCCGGACGGTCGCCCTCGCAATTGGAGACCAGCGGGAAGTCAGTTTCGATGACTTCGGCACCAGCAGCTTCGAGGGCCTGACGGGCCTGTTTCCACAGATCAATCACCGACTCGCGGGTGTTGATGCGCTGGCCAGTCGGGCCGCCGATGCCCGGCGCCTCGCTGGTGCCCGCTTCAGGGTCGGCATTGATGAACATGCGCGGCACGGCGAAACGCTTGCCGGCCAACGCCTTGGCATCGGCTGCCAGCTCAGCGTAAGCGGCAGGGCGCACGGAGTTGACGCTGGGGATCGGCACCCACGGTTGCAGGCGCCACAGATCGCCACGGGTGTCCGGGTCTTCGGCAACAACGATGTCGAGCACTTCCAGCAGGTCGGCCATGGTTCGTGCGTAAGGTACAACGACGTCCATGGTCGGCGTCAGCGGCCAGTTGCCGCGCACCGAAATCACACCGCGCGACGGCGTGTAGGCGCACAGACCATTGTTTGAAGCGGGGCCACGACCACTCGACCAGGTTTCTTCGGCCAGACCGAATGCGGCAAAACTCGCCGCCGTCGCCGTGCCGGCACCGTTGGACGAGCCAGACGCAAACGGCGCGGTCAGGTAATCGGCGTTGTACGGACTTTCAGCACGACCATAAACGCCGCGCTGCATGCCGCCATTGGCCATCGGCGGCATGTTGGTCTTGCCCAGGCAAATCGCCCCGGCCGCGCGCAGGCGTTCGATGGTGAACGCGTCGCGGTGCGCGACCAGATCGGCAAACGCCGGGCTGCCCGACGCGGCGGTCAGGCCCTTGACCAGATAACTGTCTTTGGCGGTGTAGGGAATGCCGTCGAGCGGGCCAAGGGTTTCGCCTTTGGCCCGGCGGGCGTCGGCGGCTTGCGCTTCGTTCAGCGCCTCGGGATTGCGTACCACCACGGCATTCAGCGCGGTCGGGGTGTCGGCGCCATCGTAGGCGTCGATGCGTGCAAGGTAGGCCAGCACCAGTTCAACGGCGGTGGTCTGGCCGGACTCCAGTGCTGCGCGCAGTTGGCCAATGGACACTTCGGTGACTTCGATCATGCGGTCACCGCCGTTTGAATGTGGGTGCTTTTCTTGGAAGGGGTGTTCATATCGGTTCTCGTTGCACGGCTTTAAGCGACAAGGTTAAGGCTGGCGCCTATTTAACACCAAGCGGCGCACGGAGTAATCGCCGCGATCCATCTTTGTCCGCCAATAACTACTGGACGGACACCTGCAGGAGCTGCGGCACGCTGCGATCTTTTGATGTTGTTTTCAAGATCAAGATCAAAAGATCGCAGCCTGCGGCAGCTCCTACATGGGTATTGCGCGGTGACGAAGGATTGATATTTGTCCGCCAATAACGGCCGGGCGGACACCTGTAGGAGCTGCGGCACGCTGCGATCTTTTGATGTTGTTTTAAGGTCAAGATCAAAAGATCGCAGCCTGCGGCAGCTCCTACATGGGTATTGCGCAGTGACGAAGGATTGATATTTGTCCGCCAATAACGGCCGGGCGGACACCTGTAGGAGCTGCGGCACGCTGCGATCTTTTGATGTTGTTTTAAGGTCAAGATCAAAAGATCGCAGCCTGCGGCAGCTCCTACATGGGTATTAGAGGACGCCGTACTCGCGCGCCGTGCGATCCACGGCAATCCGTGTTTTGTCGATCAACTCATCCAGCTCCGTGCGTGTGGCAATCAACGCCGGCGCCATGATCATCCGCCCCAACGTCGAGCGAATGATCAAACCCTCCTCAAACCCGATCGTACGGCAACGCCAGGCCATGTCGTTTTCATTGGCAAAACGCTTGCGACTGGCCTTGTCCTCGGCAAACTGCAACGCCGCCACCAACCCCACACCCTGAATCTCACCAACCAACGGATGATTGCCAAACACTTCGCGCAGGCAATTCTGCAGATACGGCCCGGTATCGGCCTTCACTTGCGCAACCACGCCCTCATCGCGCAACGCCTTGAGGTTGGCAATCGCCACCGCCGCCGCCACCGGGTGGCCGGAATAGGTCAGCCCGTGCGCAAACACACCGCCTTTTTCCACCAACGCCTCGGCCATGCGCCGCGACAGAATCAGGCCACCCATAGGGATGTAGCCCGAGGTCAGGCCCTTGGCGATCGACAGGGTGTCCGGCTCAAAGCCGAAGGTCTGATGCGCGAACCATTCGCCGGTGCGGCCGAACCCGCCGATCACTTCGTCGGCGCACAGCAGCACATCGTATTTACGGCAGATGCGCTGAATCTCCGGCCAGTACGTCGCCGGCGGAATGATCATGCCACCCGCACCCTGAAACGGTTCGGCGACAAACGCGGCGACCTTGTCGGCACCCAACTCAAGAATCTTGTCTTCCAGTTGCCGCGCCGCTTGCAGGCCGAACGCCTCCGGGCTGAGGTTGCCTTCGTGGGCGAACCAGTACGGTTCATCGATGTGCGCGACATCCGGGATAGTGCCGCCCATTTCGTGCATGAATTTCATGCCGCCCAGCGCCGTCGCCGCGAGGGTCGAGCCGTGGTAGCCGTTCCAGCGGCCGATCATGATTTTCTTCTCGGGCTTGCCCATCACCTGCCAGAACTTGCGCACCGTGCGGATCAGCACTTCGTTGGCTTCAGAGCCGGAGTTGGTGTAAATCGCGTGGCTGTAGTGCTTGGGCAGCAGGCTGAACAGCAGCTCGGACAGCTCGATCACCGCCGGGTGGGTCGTGTGGAAAAACATGTTGTAGTAGGGCAGTTGTTCCAACTGCGCGGTCGCGGCGGCGGCGAGATCCTTGCGGCCATAGCCGAGATTGGTACACCAAAGCCCGGACATGCCGTCCAGATAACGATTGCCGTCGTTGTCCCACAGTGCCAGACGATCACCGCTGACCATTACCCGCGGGCCTTCCTCGTTGAGAGCCTTCTGATCGACGAACGCGTGGATGTGGTGGGCAGCGTCAGCGGCTTGATAATCGCGGGTAGTGCGGGTCGAATCGAATTCGGCGGACATGGCGGATCTCCGGGACATTGAGCGAGTGAGTGCAACGCTGCACGAGTAAAGTTTTGTCACCTTAAAATATTTTTGTAAAGAAAATATTTGTCGGTGAAAAAATATCTCCGTAGGCTGGGCGCCATTGGCAAGGATCATCAGAGGCAACATGAGCGGACTCAGAGAGCGGCAGAAGGAACAGCGCCGGCAGGTGATTGCCGAGGCGGCGCTCGAGTTGTTCAAGCGCAACGGCTTTGCGGCCACCACGCTGGAGCAGATCGCCGTACAGGCCGGCGTTTCCGCCCCGACCGTGGTGAATTACTTCGGCGGCAAGCAGGAAATTTTGCTGGCGTTGCTCAAGCAACCTGACGAACAAGCCATGCGCGAGGCGCGGGCAAATCTCGACGATGACAGCGATCCGATGGAAGCGTTGTGCACGTTTGAAGGGCTGATGACCGATTACCAGCTACAAGCGATGCCGGCCTCGCTGTGGCGGGAACTGGCGCCGTTTCTGCTCACTGGCGATCTGGCCGAAGCGATGAGTCCATGGAACGCGGCGGTGATTGAAGAGACCAAGGCGCTGCTTCTGCATTTTCAGCAGGCTGGCAAGGTGCGCGAATCGATTGATCTCGACGTCGTGGCGACGCTGTTCAACCAGTACGCGAACATGGCGTTCATTCGTCTGGCGACACAGGAAACCCCGGACAGAGTTGCGCATGCCTTGCACATGCGCGGGGTTCTGCACCTGCTGTGTCACGGCATGCTGGAGCGCTGAGGTGAAAACTGTGGCGAGGGAGCTTGCTCCCGCTGGGCGCGCAGCGACCCTTCTTTAAAGCATGGGCCCGCTGCGCAGTCCAGCGGGAACAAGCTCCCTCGCCACAAGGGCTTCATTGCCACAGGATTCCGTGTGCATGGCAGTGGAATGCCACTGCATCAGAATCGCCACGTCACGCCACCACCAACAATATGCAGCGCGCTGTTGGGATAACTCCCTGACAGCGACTGGCCATTGCGCTTGGTTTGCTGCACGTCCATGTCGCCCAGCCAGACCAGCGTGTAATTGAGGTTGATGTCAGTGTCTTCGGCCAGTTTGTAGCTCAACCCGGTCGCCAGCCGCCAGGTCTCGTTCATCGGGTTGTCGACGGTGCGATCCTTATCCTTGACGGCGGAGCTGTCGTAACCCACGCCCATGTTCCAGCGCAGTTTCGGACTGATCTGGTTTTGCGCCCCGATCGACAGGTGCCAGGTGTCCTGATACTTGCGGTCGACCGAACGAGAGACATCACCTGCGGCTGAGTCTACCGACACGCCGATGTCGGCAAAGTCGCTCCAGTCCTGCCAGTTCACCGAACTCAGCAACGTCCATTGTTCGTTCAATTGATGGGCAATGCTCAGGGTCGCGGTCTGCGGGATGTTCATGTCGATTTCCAGCTCGTCAACGTCCAGCCGCGACAGCGCCAGATTGAGCAGCGGATTGCGAATGCCATGAACGGAAGGTGAGTCCTTGAATTCCAGTTTGACTTTACTGGTATAGGCCAGGCCGACGGTGGTGCGCTCATTCAACTGATAGCGCAGGCCGAGATTGATCCCGGTGCCGATGTCGGTGTCCTTGTACTGCAACTTGCCATCTTCCTGAAACGGCGTGCCCGGCAGGAAGGCGTTATTGTCGATGGCCATTTTTGTGTAGTAGTAGCCGTAGACCAGGCGTGGGCCAATGCCCATCGACAGGTCATCGGTGATCTTGTAGGCAAAGGTCGGTTGCATCGAAATGCCGATCAGCGACGATTCCTGGCTGAAGTAACGGCCGGCCCAGTCATCGTCGTACTTCACACTCAGACCGAAGTTGCCATACATGCCGAAACCAATGCTGGCACGGTCATTGATTTCGTGGCTGATAAAGAAACTGGTGCCCGGCAGGATCGGCAGTGGATTGCCGCCCTCGTTGCCGGAGAAGTCATTGTCGCTGTCGCGATCGAAGCCCAGACCTCCGAGCACGGCCTGACCGGTCAGCGAAACTTGCGTGCCCTTGAGCGCGGCAATCCCGGCCGGGTTACTCATCAGCACGCTGGGGTCGGTGGCCAGCGCGGCCGATCCGGCATTGGCCAGTCCTGCGCCTTCCTGGCCCGCTTCATACAGATCGATACCGCCCGCCAGCGCCTGACCGGTACTGCCCGCCAACGCAAGAATGATCAGGGAGTGCGTGGTTTTCATCCGGTACTTCCTTATAAATGGACCTGCATCAGTTTTAGACGTGCTTTGGCCCATGCACCAGTCAGCGCAGTCGTTTGTTCCATGCGGCGCCTCGCAAGGTGACGAAAAACCGCCGATCCCTCAGATGTGTTCTAGGCTCAGCCAACCGGTCAAAGGCTCCCTCAGGAGAATCGTTATGGAAGAAAAACCGCTGCTGGTCTTCAACAATTCCCGAGCGCTGCTGGACGTGCTGATCCGCGCGGGGCTGATCGCCACCCTGGTATTGTTTTGCTTCGACATCTTCCATCCGTTCCTCAACGTCATGCTGTGGGCGCTGATTCTGGCCATCACCCTGTATCCGTTGAATCAGACACTGGGACGCAAACTGGGCAATCGCTACGGTTGGGCGGCGGTTATTCTCGTGCTCTTCGGGCTGCTGATTCTGATGGTGCCGCTGAGCCTGCTCGGCGCCTCGGTTGCCGATTCAGTGAAGGTCGGCATGCACACGATGGAGGCGGGCCAATTCGAGATTCCGCCGCCACCGGCCAGCGTCGAGAGCTGGCCATTGATTGGCGCGCCGCTGTTCGGCATCTGGCAGCATGCCTCGCAGGATTTGAGCTGGGCCTTCAAAGAGCTGGCGCCGCACCTGAGCAACTGGGGCAAAGTGCTGCTGCACCAAGCGGCCGGTGTCGGCGCGGGGATTGTGGTGTTTGTCGTGGCCTTGATCGTTGCCGGCCTGATCATGAAAAACGGTGAGCGTGGGCACCGCACGGCCGTAGCGATCACCACACGGATTTCCGGGCCGGTACGCGGGCCGCAAATCGCCGAACTGTGCACTTCGACCATTCGCGCCGTGGCGCAAGGCGTGGTGGGGATCGCGTTTATCCAGATGCTGCTGATCGGTGTCGCGCTGGTGATCATGGGTATTCCGGCCGCCGGCATTCTGGCGTTGATGGTGCTGCTGCTGGGCATCATGCAATTGCCGGTTCTGCTGATTACCGTGCCGGTGGTGATCTATGTTTTTGCGCAGGATGGCGTCAGTGCCAGCACCGTCATCTTTACGGTGTGGATCATTATTGCCGGGCTCTCCGACAATGTGCTCAAACCCATGCTGCTGGGACGCGGCGTGGCGGTGCCAATGCCGGTGGTGCTGATCGGCGCACTCGGCGGCATGGTCACCAGCGGCATCATCGGCCTGTTCACCGGCCCGGTGATCCTCGCGGTGGGCTATGAACTGTTTATTGGTTGGGTCTATCAACCGGCCGATGTCACCGAGGTACTGGACGACACCCACCGAGAAAATTTGCCGTGACACTTGTTGGCGGGCGGGAATCTGACAACCGTTCATCGCTCAACTACGCTGGCTTACGTATCCCTCTCTGACACTTGGGCGTAAGGAAACAGGCGCATGCGAAGCAGGCTGCTGGCGGTTTGGATAGTGGTGTTCGCGGCGCTCTGGAGCGGGCTCGGCTGGGCGGTCGATGACGGGGCAAAAACGGCGGGCGAAGCGGTAGAGCTGAAGGTCGCCAACCGCAGCATCATGCTGTTTCGCGCGACCATTCTGGGGGAAGCACCGGCCTCGCGGGTCAAACGGGCAAAAATGGTCATCAGCGAGGCGCTGGATGAAGATGCGGCGCTGAACATCACCACCGACGCGATCCAGAACAGTTATATGGTGCTAATCGGCGACAAGCGTGCCTTCATCGTCGCACCCAACGACATCGACAGCCTCGAATACTCTTCGGTGCAACAAGCCGCTGAAGGCGCAGCGGAGAAACTGCGTCAGGTGGTGACTGAAACCCGCGAAGCGCGCAACCTGCAGATGATCCTGCGCTCACTGGGGCTGGCTGCCGTGGCCACGCTGGTTTACCTCGTGTTGCTGTGGTGCCTGGCGTATCTGCGCCGCAAGTTGCTGGCCAAACTCCCCGCGCTGATGGATCGCCACACCCAGGCGCTGAAGGTCGGCCGGGTGCAACTGATCGATTCCAACTTCCTCTATCCGCTGGTCAGCCGCTTGCTGCTGTTGCTGCGCTGGCTGGTGATTTTGCTGCTGACCTATGAATGGCTGGGTTTTGTCCTGTCGCGCTTTCCCTATACGCGGCCGTGGGGCGAAAGCCTCAACAATTACCTGTTCGAGCTGGCCGGGTATCTGTTGCAAGGCATTGTCGGGGCGATTCCCGGACTGGGCGTGGCGCTGGCGATTTTCTTTATCGCCCGTGGTGTCACCGCGTTCACCCGGAGAATTCTGCGCCGTATGGCCACGCCGGGCACTTTCAGTTGGCTCAATCACGAAACCCTGCAACCGACCCAACGCCTGACCGCGCTGGCGATCTGGTTGTTTGCGCTGGCCATGGCTTATCCGTACTTGCCAGGGGCGGGCACAGATGCGTTCAAGGGGTTGTCGGTGTTGATCGGCCTGATGATTTCCCTCGGCGCCACCAGCGTGGTCGGGCAGGCCGCTGCCGGTTTGATCCTCACCTACACACGCACGTTACGCCCCGGCGAGTTCGTCAAAATCGGCGAATACGAAGGCACGGTCACCGAACTGGGTATGTTCACCACGCGGATTCGTACCGGTCTGGGTGAAGTGCTGACACTGCCCAATTCGATGATCACCGGCACGGTCACCAAAAACTATTCGCGCACCGTGCAGGGCCCGGGCTACGTGGTCGATACCGTGGTGACCATCGGTTACGACACACCTTGGCGCCAGGTCGAAGCGATGTTGCTGGAGGCGGCGCAACGTACGCCGGGGATTCTCGAAGACCCGCCGGCGCAGGTGTTCCAGACGGCACTCTCGGACTTCTATCCCGAGTACCGATTGGTCGCACAGGCGATCCCGAGCCAGCCGCGACCCCGTGCGGTGTTGCTGAGCATGCTCCACGCCAATATTCAGGATGTGTTCAACGAGTACGGCGTGCAAATCATGTCGCCGCACTATCTTGGCGATCCACAACAAGAGAAATGGGTACCAAGGGACAAGTGGTACACCGCGCCAGCTCAAGAACCGAAGGATCAGTGACCGCCGTTCATAGGGAGTTCGCCCCATGCAGGAATTCATCCTCCACGCCTTACGCACTGACCCGGAAATCGCCGTGTTTCTGGCGATTGCCCTGGGGGTGTTTATCGGCCGGATTCGCATCGGCAGTTTTCACCTGGGCTCGGTGGCCGGTGCGTTGCTGATGGGCTTGCTGATCGGCCAGATCGGTCTGGAAGTGCCGGCGGGGTTGAAGTCGGTGTTTTTCGTGATGTTCATCTACGCCGTCGGTTTCAAAAGTGGCCCGGAGTTTTTCGGCAGCCTCAATCGTGGCACGCTGAAACTGGTGCTGCTTTCGGTGGTGCTGTGCGCGACGGCGCTGGGGGCGATTCTGCTGATGTACTCGGTGTTCGATTTCGACGCCGGATTTACCGCCGGGCTTGGCGCGGGCGCGCTGACCGACACGGCGATCATGGGCACCGCGACCAGCGCGATCAATCAACTGACGATTGATGCCGCGGCCAAGGCTCAGCTCAATAGCCACATGGCAATCGCCTATGCCATTACCTATCTGTTCGGCACCATCGGCCTGATCGTATTTGTCGGCAGCATCGCGCCGAAATTGCTCGGGGTGAACCTGCGTGAATCAGCGCGTGAACTGGAGCTGGAACTGGGCATCGCCAAGGAAGAGGAGGCGATCACCGTGCCCTATACGCGCATTGTGGTTCGGGCGCATCAGGTCGCCAGTAACGGCCAGGCGGATGGTCAGCGCATCGTCGATTTTGAAAAGCTGCATGACTCATTGACGGTGGAACGTGTGGTGCGCGCCGGGCAGATCATCGAGCGCGATGAACACTTCATCCTGATGGCCGGCGATGTGGTGGGCGTGTATGCCTTGCGCGATGCGGTGGGCACGCTGAGTCACTGGGTCGGGCCGGAGATCGATCATCCCGAGTCCTTGTCATTCCCGACGCGCGAAGTGGACATCGTGCTGACCTCGGCGGCGTTTGCCGGCAAAACCATTCATGAAGCGAAAACCCGATTGGCCAGCGATGGGCGCCTGGGGTGCTTCGTCAACACCATCTCCCGTCAGGGCTACGAACTGCCCTTGCTGCCCAACACGGTATTACGCCGTGGTGACGTGCTGACGTTGACCGGGCGCACGGCCAGTGTCGAAGCCATCGCCAAGCGTCTTGGACGGATTCGCAAGAACAACTACAAAAGCGATATCGCCATGCACACATTGGGCATGGTGCTCGGTTCACTGCTGGGGTTGTTGTCGACGCACGTCGGCATGATTCCGGTGGAGCTGGGCATCGGCGGCGGGGTGCTGGTCGCCGCATTGGTGATCGGCTGGTACAACTCGCGCCACCCGGAAATCGGCGCGTTGCCACCGGCGGCACAGTGGGCGTTTTCCGAGTTTGGCTTGACCGCATTCGGCGCCGTGGTCGGTTTGCTGGCCGGGCCAGCGGCGTTTGCCGCGATGAAGGAGCAGGGCCTGGCGTTGTTGTTGTCTGGCGCGGTGGTGACGATCTTGCCGCCATTGGTGGCGTTGTACTTCGGCCGCTACGTGCTGCGCTTGCACCCGATGATCCTGTTTGGCGCTCTGGCCGGCGCACAGACGGAAGCGGCTTCGATGAACAAGATCATCGAACAGTCGGGCAGCAACACCCCGGTGATCGGCTTCACCGTGTGCTACGCCATTTCCAACGTCTTGCTGGCCGTGTGCGGCCCGATCATCATCTTCGTGGTTGCCGGCTAACCCAAGGTTCCCACAACCCCTGTGGTGAGGGGATTTATCCCCGATGAGCTGTATGGTAACCCCGAACTTTTTGGCCCGGATCATCAGTGAAACCGTATCTCGCGGATTTGCGACTGCTGCGCAGCCGATCGGGGATAAATCCCCTCGCCACAGGTTTTGTATTGGCACGGCGCTCTGGGGGCATTCGGCAGGTACTGTCCTGCGTTGCGCCGTCCCTAGGCAGGCTGCGGCGATCATCATTTTCGTGGTTGCCGGCTAAACCAAAGCCTCTGTGGTGAGGGGATTTATCCCCGATGGGCTGTATGGCAGCCCCGAACTTTTTGGCCCGGATCATCAGTGAAACCGAATCTGGCGGATTTGCGACTGCTGCGCAGCCGATCGGGGATAAATCCCCTCACCACAGGTTTTGTATTGGCACAGCGTTTTGTGTGCATTCGGCAGGTAGAGTGCTGCGTTGCGCCGTCCCTAGGCAGGCTGCGGCCCGATCATCATTTTCGTGTTTGCTGGCTAACACAAAACATTCCCACAACCCCTGTGGTGAGGGGATTTATCCCCGATGGCTGCATGGCAGCCCCAGACCCTTTGGCCCGGATCATCAGGTAAACCGTATCTGGTGGATTTGCGACTGCTGCGCAGTCGATCGGGGATAAATCCCCTCACCACAGGTTTTGCATTGGGACTGGGTTTTGTGTGTATTTGTCAGAAGCCGCTTTCGCGCATCAGCACGGCCAGGACGTGCGTAGCGCCGTCCGCGAGCAGGCTGCGGCGTTCGCCTTCGATCTTCAGATGACCACGGGTTTCGCGCAGGCTCGCCAATGGCTCATCCAGTTGAATCAATACCTGAAACAACGCACTGCTTGGAATCAGCGAATGTTCGGCATTGGTCGTCGGCACGGGCCCGCCAAAGCGGGACGACAGCATGCGGTGCGACAACTGGCTGGCGCGGGTGCTGCCGATTTGTACAACACGGCCGGGCAGCGGCGCGGTTTGGCCGTCCGGGTAAAAACGCACATGATCACCGATCGCCATACGATGCACCTGATCCTGCGCGACATAAGCGTCGACTTGCCAACTGCGTGGATCGATCAGCACGCCCAAGGATTCCTGGCGACCCACCCATTGCCCCGGTTTCCAGTCCGGATTCACATCCAGCCAGATCCCGGCAAACGGCGTCTGCAGGTTGAGCCGGGCGATTTCCGAGCGGGCGGCGCGGGCCTCTTCGAACTGCACGTTGAGGCGCTGACGAGTTACGGCGTCTTCGGCGAGGCCGCCGGGGTCGGCAATCAGCCCGGACAGTCGTGCTTCATAACTGCGGGCGCTGGCTTCGCTGGTTTGCAGGCGCGAGGCGATGTCCGGTTCGTCCAGGGTGATCAGCGTTTCTCCGGCCTTGACCGGGCCGTCCGGATGAATCGACTGCAGGCGCGCCGGGTAGGGCGCATACACGCGCAACTGGTGTTCGGCGCGGGCGACACCGACCGCATCGATCTGCGTACGCCACGGCATCGCCAGGCCCAGCAGAATCGCCAACAGCACCGCGTAAAACATGATTTTGCGCCGACTCGCAATCGCCGCCCGATTCTTCCACCAGTGACCCAGTTCGCGCATCACCGGCATTGCGATAAACCACGACAGTTCGACCATGAACAGGAAAATCCCCAGAACCTTGAAGAAGAACAGGTAAACCGCCAGCGCAATCCCCAGAAACAGCACGAGTCGGTACACCCAAGTGATGATCGCGAAGGTCACCAGCAAGCGCCGCTGACCGCTCGGGAACGTTTCCGGCCAATCCTCCTGCAGCCCCAGCAGATTGCGCCGCAGGGTGACGCGCGCCAGGGCCGAGGCACGCTCGTGCAGGTTGGGAAAATCCAGCAGGTCGGAAAGAATGAAGTAACCGTCAAACCGCATGAACGGACTGGCATTCAACGCCAGTGACAGCAACCAACTGGTGGTCGCCAGATACAGCAGCGCATTACGCAGCGCGCCCGGGTCGCACAATGCCCAGCCCAGCGTCGACAACCCGGCCAGCGACAGCTCGGTGACGATGCCTGCCGAGGCGATTGCCAGCCGTTGCCGCGAGCGGCTGAGTTTCCAGCTCTCTCCGGTGTCGGTGTAGAGCATCGGCCACATCACCACAAACGCGATTCCCATGTGCCCGACCCGCAAGCCCAATCGCGTGGCGACCAAGGCATGCCCGAGTTCATGCAGGGTTTTCGCGACGATCAGCGCCAAGGCAAAACTGAACAGGCCTTCGGTGGAAAACGACTCGACCACGGCACTGGTGAACACGTCCCACTGTTGCAACACCAGAATAATCCCGAGCAGGCTCAGGCTCAGCACGACCATCCCCGTCAGCGGATGAAACAGCCAGCTCAGCGCCCGAGCGAGCACCTGCAATGGCTTTTGCGGGCGCAGCAGCGGGATGCGGAAAAACAGGTAATGGTGCAGCCACCAGCGCCAGGTCAGCCAACTGCCTTCTTCGCTTTTGCTCTTCAGGCGCTCAAGCGCGGCAGGCCCGGCGCGCAACAATTGGTGCTGCTCAAGGAACTGACGAAAATCGAGCACCTGCTCGACATCCGGTTTGAGTGCCGTGCCTTCGGCGATCTGCTCGCTGATCGCGCGGGGTGATTGACCCCAGCGCAGCAGGCACTCGAATTCCAGCCAGCCGATGCGGTAGAAACGGTTGATCACCGTGTCCTGAATCACCCACGCCGGTTCGCCGTTATTGCCGTGGGCCGCTTCACTCAAGCGCAAATCTTCGCGCAGGGGCGGCACCGGCAGATCGGCCGGATCGAGCATTACCAGCCACTCCAGGCACGCAGCGTCGCCAGCGGTCGGCGTAGGAGGTAATAACCGAGCATCACCCGACCGCCGTAAAGCTTCGCCGTGCCATGCAGGCCGAGGCGTGCGTGCTCCGTAGCGCCGTCAATGCTGGCGAGCAAGCGGTAGGCGACCACACCTTCATCGCTGGGCCGCGCCTGATAACTGGTTTCGAGAATCTGCCCCTTGAGCGGCGTCAGCGGGTACGCGGTCAGAAACAGCGTGACCTCGGCGCCCGGTTCCAGTGCGATGGCATCGGCCACCGCCAGTTGAATGAGCATGGCCGGCTGAGTCGGATCAGCCACCTGCATGATGCGCTCGCCCGTGACTACCGGCTTGCCCAGCCAATCGTTGGGATCGCTGAACACCGCAACGCCGGCCTTCGGCGACAGCACTTGCGTACGTTTCAATTGCGCCTGCACGGCTGCCAGTTCGGCCCGGCGCTGCTGCGCGCGACCGGCCAGCAAGGTCAACTCGCTTTTGCTTTGCGGGTTATCGAAGGCGCGCTGACTGGCTGCCTGCAACTCGGCATCGGCGACGGCGACTTCCTTGCCAAGCACTTCGGCGCGGCTGCGCAAAGTGGTTTCGTCGAGCGAAAACAGCGGCGTGCCGGCATCCACCGGTTGATTCGGCCGGACCTGGATCTTTTCGATCACGCCATCAATCGGCGAGCTGATGATCTGTGCCTGCCGCGAAACGATTTCCGTCGGCGCCAATGCCGTTTGCCGCACCGGCAACAGCAGCAACGCGCCGATCACGATCAGCCCCAGCAACAGTTGTTTGCGATTGGGCCGCCAGCGACTGAAACGCTTGCGCCGGGTCAGCGCCGCCCAGCAATACGCCCACGTGGCGACCAAGCCCTTGAGCGGTTGCCACAACACGGCCGGCGGTTCTTGCTCAAGCAGCAGGATCAACAGGCCCAGCCGTTGATTGTCACGATCGTGCACCGGCACGCACCACAGCCCCGACGGCCACCATTCGTTCCAGCCTTCGGCAATGTCGGCTGGCGGTGCGGCGGTTTCCTGGGTGATCCACACCGGCTCGGCGTCAGGCACTTGCGCCGCGACCCAGCGACTGGCCCGGCGTAGCCACACCAGATACGGCGAGTCCTCACTGGGCCGCGACAGACCTGAGACGTTCAGCAGTTCCAATGCAGATTCGCGCTGGGCAAACACCAGCGCCTGATGAAACTGCAGCAACGGGTACAAGTCGTTGGCCATGCTGAAGGCCAGACTGTTCAGCGAGTCGGCGGCCATGGCCTTGTCGCGCAGCGCATCGAGCTCCAGCAACAGGTGAGGGTGGGGCAGCAGCGGCTCGTTCATCGTCATGGGCGCGCGTCTTGATCGAACTGCGCCGTGCCGCTCATGCCGGCCATCAGGTCGGGGTATTTGTTATCGAGCCGGGCTTCCAGTTCAACCGTTTGCGCCACGGCATCGACGCGTGAATTGATGCCGCTGACATGGGCCGGGTAGGTCTTGCCGGTTTCATGGATGCTGACTTGCAGCGGCAGGCCGGGCTTGAGGTTTTTCAGCAGATTGGACGGCAGGTTCAGGCGGACTTTCAGCGCACCGTCGCTGACCAGATCAAACAGCGGCGTGCCCGCGGTGACGGTTTGATAAGGCTTGACGTAAACCTTGGCCACGCGCCCGGAAAACGGCGCAAGCACCTGGCAATAACTGCTTTGCGCCGCGCCCATGGCCCGTGCACCGTCAGCTTTTTGCACTTCGGTGTTGGCCATCGACACTTCGATATCGCCGACTGCGTTGAGCTGGCGCAACTGCTGTTTCGCTTGCAGGTTCTGTTTGGCCATGGCCAGTTCGGCGGCGGCGACTTTCGAGCGCGCTTCGGCTTCATTGCAGTTGAAGCGGGCGAGCAGTTCAGACTTGGCGACCTGTTCGCCGAACCCGGCTTTCAATTCCCCGAGGGTGCCAGCCATTTGGCTGGAGAGGGTGGTTTCCAGTTCGGCCGCGAGCAATACGCGAATGGCGCTGGCACTTTCCAGCGCGGGCGCCGAAGAGGTTTCTTCAGCATGGACGGGGAGGATCAGACTGGCCAACAGCAGCGCCCCGAAACGGGACTCACGGGCGATTTTGCGCATTCGGCGTTCCTTGCGAAGTGGCGGCGAGCAGGCGTTGTTGTTCTTGTTCGTTCAAGGTCCGCTGGATTTCCCGGGCCAGGGTCTTGATGTCGTGTTGCGAAATTTCCTTGGGCAGCACGTCCAGACCCACCGAGTTGTACATCCGCCCCCACGCGGCCTGAGCACTGGAGAATGCCGCTTCACGTTGATAACGCGAGAGCAGGTAACGGCCCTCGGAGCGAATCACTTCGAGTTCCGAGCCCAACGCGCCGGTTTTCGCCGCTTGTGCGTAGTTGAGCAGGCTGCGGTCGACGCGCAGGCTGTCTTCGGCAAACTCCACCTCTTGACGCGCCAGTTGATAGCGCAGGGTGCCGACCCGTACTTGCGTGAGAATCGCCATCGACAGCGCCACGCGACGGGTGTCGTCGGTTTCGCTCTGGGACTTTTCCGCGGCGTTCAGCGACGGCAGTTGCAGCAGGCGGATGAGGTTCATCGACACTTGCAGACCGGTGCTCATCCAGTCGTTGTTGTAGAGGTATTTGTTGGAGTCGTACTTGTAGCCGAAATCGACGCTGACGTTCGGCCACAACTGCGCCTTGGCGATCTCCAGATCCTTTTGGTTAACGCGTTTGCGATACCACTCTTCCATGATTTCCGGACGGTTCTCCAACGACAATTGCTCCAGCCGCGCCATGCTTTGACGGACCTCTGGCAACGGTGGATCGGGCATGTCGGCGAGGACCATTTTCGAGCCCGGCGGCAGCGACATCAGCGCCGACAATTCGGCCTGGGCAAATTCCAGATCCTGGCGGCGTACGGTCAGCAGATAAATCGAATCGAGCAGCGCACGCTGATAGGCGAGGATTTCCTGACGCGGCAGCAGGCCACGGGTCTCCGCTTCGCGAGCCGAGGTCAGCGCGGTGTGGGTGCGCATCAGCAGCTTGTCGACTTCGGGCATCAACCGCTGCGCGCCGAGTGCCCGCCAGTAAGCGTTGCGCACGTCTTGCAGGACGTTCTGCGCGACTTTGCGCCGACGTTCCTCAGCCATCAGGATCTGATCGGATTTCTGTTGCGTGCGGTAGTACGCGACACCGAAATCCAGCAGGCTCCAACTCAGGCCCAAACCATAAACTTCGCGATAGCGCTCTTCCGAGGTCGATGGCCGCAGGCTGACCTGGCGGTCTTCGATGCCGATCGAGGTGCCGCCGGAATCGTTGTCACGGCCGGCGTACCCGGCAGAGGCGACCAGACGCGGGAGCATTTCATGGCTGGAAACGTCGCGCAGGTCCGAGGCCAGCGCGCTTTCCATGAGTTTGAGGCGGTAATCGAGGTTGTATTTCAGCGCCCGCGCCGCCGCCTCGTAAAAGGTAATCGGCGCGGTGACCGGCTCCTGGCCGGAATACATGCGGGACTGGTCAGCGATGATGCGCTGGCGGTTTTCTTCATCGGTGGAGGGTTTGGGCTCCGTTGACGAGCAAGCACTGAGCAACAGTGCAGAAGCGATGGCGGTACTGAGAAGCCGGGTCGCATGTATACGCATGTTCATTCCTTTGTATTCTTGGAATTTTCTTCGGGTCGACTGCTTTACCGCTGCGTGCGCCGCTGTGCTGCATCGCGCAATTGCGCGCTGAAGCCCTTGGCCCGTGGTTTTTCCTGTTGTTTTTCCACGTGTGCCGGACTGTGCGTCAGATCGGCCGGGTTCAAGGTGAACAACGATGGATCGCTCAACAGTCCATCGGCACTCAACCCGGTCCGGCCCTGGCGCCCTTGAATCCACAGCAGATCCAGTTCGCTTTCCAGGCGACTGGTGCGCACCGCTTGCTGAACGAATTGCCCCGGCACCAGCCCCAGACCATTGCCCACTGACTCACTGGTGAATTCACCGACCGCTGCCAGACGCAAGTTGCTGCCATCGACGCCCCAAGCCGACAGCTCGGATATTTCTGCCGCACGCTCGACCACCGGCGTGACGAACACCGCCGGCTGTGGATCAGGGATCAGGAAATTGCGGTTCAGGGTGTTCGGGTCACGCTCGAAGTTGTTGCCACCCGGCGCCGGGATGAACGGCGTGGCGATATCGAGGGTGATCGTCAGTTCGGCCTGATCACTGGCACCGGCACGGTCGTTGATGGTGTAGGTGAACACGTCGCGCAGGATCTGCCCGAGACCGGCGGCGGCCAACACGGCGGGGTTGTTCTGGTCGATGGTGTAGGTGTAGCTGCCGTCGGCGTTCAGCACCAGTGTCCCGTACAAACCAATGATCGGCTGGCCAATCACGCCGGCCGTCCCTGAGCCCGCCTCGGCGCCAGTGCGCACACCGACCACCACCAGACTGTCGTTGCCATCGACATCGCCATCGTTGGGCAGCACGTTGCCGACGGTTTGCGGGGCAGGGGCCTGGTCGCTGGCAAAGCCGCTGTCGTTTTGCGCCACCGGCGCGTCGTTGGCGCCCTGAATCACCACGGTCAGGCGTGCGTCCGACGTCGCGCCGGCCGTGTCGGTCATGCGATAGGTGAAGGTTTCACTGAGGGTCTCGCCCGCCGTGCGCAGGGCCTGCACCACGGGATTGTTGTTGTCGATGACGTAGGTATAGCTGCCATCGGCGTTCAGCGTCAGTTGCCCATAGAGGCCGATCAACACTTGCCCGGCGCCCGTCGACTGGCCGGCCTGATTGGTAACGCTTTGCACGTGTTTGCTTTCGCCATTGGCGACGCTGTCGACATCCGTGTCGTTGTCCAGCACGTTGCCACTGGCATCGCTGCCCGGCGTGCCGTTATTGACGCCGCCGGCTTCGACCGCCGTGGCGCGGTCATCGACGGCAATGGGCGTGTCGTTGCGGCCATCGACGGTGATGCGCAGTTCGGCGGTGCTGGTGTCACCCCAGCGGTCGACAATGGTGTAGCTGAACACTTCAATGAGGGTCTGGCCGCTCTGGCGCAAGGCTTGAACGGCGGGCAGGTTATTGTCGACGGTGTAGGTGTAACTGCCGTCGGCGTTGATCAGCAGATCCCCATACAGACCGCGCAATGACGTGCCGACGCTGCCCACCGTGCCGATATCGTTGACGGTGCCGGTGTGAATGCCAATCACCGATAGCGGATCACTCTCGGCATCGGTGTCGTTGTCCAGCACGTTGCCGCCGGGGTTGAGGCCGGGTTGAGTGTTGTTGCTGCCGCCAGCCTCGATGGCTGTCGAGGTGTCGGCATTGGCCACCGGTGCCGAGTTACGCCCGCGAATGATGATGTGAATTTCCGCAAGATCCGTCTGCCCGCCACGGTCGCTGACCTGGTAGGTGAAGCGCTCGTTGAGAAATTGCAGCGGACCCAGGGCCAGCACTGCCGGGTTGCTCGAATCGAGGTTGTAGGTGTAGCTGCCGTCGGCGCCGATAATCAGTTGGCCATACAGGCCGCTAATCAGCGTGCCGTTGCTGTTGTCGGTGCCTGTCGTGACCCAGGCCAACGCGCCGCCGGCCGCTTCGGTGCCGAAACGGATGCCGGTAACGGTTTTGCTGTCGCCCTGATCGACATCGGTGTCATTGGGCAACACGTTACCGCTTGGGTTGACGCCATTGCCGTTGCCGTTATCCGCCACGGCCACCGACGTATCGTTGACCGCCACTGGTGCATCCCAGGCACCGTCAATGCGGATGCTCAACTGCGCGATGTCAGTGGCCCCGGCGATATCGCGCAGGCGATAGGTGAAGGTTTCCACCAGCGAATCGCCGACTTTCAATGCCTGCACGGCCGCAAGGTTGTTGTTGACCACGTAACTGTAGGTGCCATCGGTGTTAAGGGTCAGCGTGCCGTACAAACCGTTGAAGGTTTGCGCGCCAGCGACGGTGGTAAAGGTGCCACCGGCCGCTTCGCTGCCGGTGCGTATACCGGTGACCAGTTTGGCGTCGTTGGCATCGACATCGTTGTCATTGGTCAGCACGTTACCGCTCGGATTGACCCCGGGCGTGCCATTGAACGTGCCGCCGGCTTCAACCGCCACCGCCGTGTCGTCGCTGGCGATCGGGTTGTCGTTGGCCCCGCGAATGGTGATGGACAGCGTTGCGGTGCTGGTGGCGCCAGCGAGGTCGCGGATCTGGTAAGTGAAGGTTTCCGTCAGGGTGTCGGCATTGCTGCGCAGGGCCTGGACCTGCGGATTGAGGTTATCCAGCAGATAGCTGTAGCTGCCGTCGGCATTCAGGGTCAAGCGCCCGTAGGTGCCATTGAAGCCGCTGCCGATCAAGCCGACCGAGGAACCCTGATTGACGCCGATCACGCTGAGCACTTCGCCGTTGCCATCGACATCCGTGTCGTTGCTCAGCACATTGCCGCTCGGATTGATGCCCGGTGTGGCGTTGTTTGCACCGCCGGCCTCGACAGCGGTGTTGCTGTCGTTCTGCGCGACAGGCGTGTCGTTGCGTCCCTGGATGCTGATGTTCAGCGTGGCCCGGTCAGTGGCGCCGGTAGCATCTATCACTTCATAACTGAAGGCATCGAGCAGGGTGTTGCCGGCGCGCAAGGCTTGAACGGCCGCCAGACTGTTGTCGAGGCGATAGCTATAGCTGCCGTCGGCATTGAGCGTCAGCCAGCCGTAAGTACCGCGCAACTCCGTGCCCAATGTGCCTGCCGTGCCGGTGCCAGCCTCTGAGCCGGTGCGCACCGAGGACACCGCGCGGGTTTCGCCATAGTCGTAATTGGGCAGATCACCGGGGACTTCACCGCCGTCGACGTCGCTGTCGTTATCCAGCACGTTGCCCGTTGGGTCCTGACCTGGCTGGCTGTTGTTCAAACCGCCGGCTTCGATGGCCACGCCGGAATCGTCAGTGGCCAGCGGATTGTCGTTCTGCCCGCGAATCAACACGATGATTTCAGCGGTATCGATTTGCGGGTTCGCTCCGACGCCATCGCTGACGGTGTAGGTGAAGCGCTCCGAAAGCAGGTCAACGCTGCGGCGCAGGGCCTGCACGTCGGGGTTGCTGTTGTCGACTTCGTAGACGTAGCTGCCATCGGGGAAAATCGTCAGCGTGCCGTACAGTCCGGCTATCACCGTGCCGCCGAGATTCACGGCGATGGGCGTGCCCGGATCGCCGCTGGCGCCAGACTTGATCAGCGTCACCGTCAATGGATCGCCATCGGGGTCGGTGTCATTGGCCGTGACATCGCCTGACGGATTGACGCCCGGTGTGAGGTTGTTGAGGCCGCCGGCTTCGGTGGCAACGGCAATCACGTTTTGCGCCACGGGTGGGTCGTTGACGCCGTGCACGGTGATCACCAGTTGCGCGGTGTCGGTCAGGCCGGTGGTGTCGGTGACGCGATAGGTGAAAAACTCGGTCAGAGTCTGCCCCGGTGCCAGGGCCTGAACCGCCGCATTGGTGCTGTCGACGTCGTAGAAAAACGAGCCATCGGCGCCGATGCGCAAGGTGCCGTAGAGCCCGGTCACGACAGTGCCGTTGGCTGAGGTGGTGCCGGTGGCCACGCCGCTCAACACATCGACCGCCGGGTTGTAACTGGCTTCGCTTTTGTTGATCACGCCATTGACCAGCAACTGGCTGCTCGGTTGGTCGTTGGCATCGACGTCTTGATCGACGCCGTTGCCACCAGGCTGGGTGATCGGCCCGGGCCTGCTGGGGAATTGAATGACGTTGCCGCTGGGATTGCTTTCCGAGGCGCTGCCGTTGGTGGATGCGGCCTGCGCCGAGGCGGCGTCATCGCTGGCCACCGGGTTGTCGTTGGCGCCCTGAATGACAATGCGCAACTGCGCGACATCATCCAGCCCGCCGGCATCGGTCAGCCGATAGCTGAAAAACTCGACCAGTTGTTGCCCGGCACTCAGGCGCTGAACCGTGGCGTTGCTGTTGTTGACCACGTAGCTGTAAGTGCCGTCGGGATTGATGGTCAAGGTGCCGTAGAGCCCGGCAATCGCCGTGGCGCCGCTGACTGCGGTGAAATTGCCGGAACCGGCCTCGGCCACCGGGCGAATGCCGATTACGGTGCGGGTTTCGCCGTTGGCCGCGCTGTCGACGTCCAGATCATTGCTCAACACGTTGCCCCTGGCGTCACTGCCCGGTGTGCCGTTGTTGACACCGCCGGCCTCGATGGCCACACCGTCGTCATCGACGCCTTGCGGCGTGTCGTTGGCGCCCTGAATGGTCACGCTCAATGTGGCGGTCGAGGTTTCACCGGCAAGGTCAGCGAGGATGTAATTGAAGTTGTCCTGCAAGGTCTGGCCCGACACGCGCAGCGCCTGCACGGCGGCGTTGTTGTTATCGACGACGTATTGATAGGAGCCGTTGCTGCCAATCACCAATTGGCCGTACAGACCATTGATTACGGTCACGCCGAGCACCGGCGTCTGAATGCCGGCACCCGGGCCGACCGAGACCACGTGCAACTGATCGGCGTTGGTGGCGATGTCGACGTCAGTGTCATTGCTCAGCACATTGCCGCGCGGGTCGATACCGGCGGAGGCGTTGTTGGTACCGCCGGCCTCCAGGGCCGTGGCGCTGTCGTTGACGCCGACCGGGTTGTCGTTGACGGCGGCGAGGACGATTTGCAGGGTGTCGGTGTCCGTCAACGCATCGGCGGCCGTGCCGGGAATGCCGTCGCCATCGGCATCGCCGTAGTTGCCGCGATCGTTGCTGAGCACGGTCAGGGTGTCGGTGCCATTGAAGTTGGCATTGCCCAGATAACGCAGGCTGGCCAGCGCGGTGTTGATGTCGGCAAGGTTGCCGATCAGGGTCATGCTCGCGGTATTGGCCCCGCTGACCGTGACACCGGGCACTGTCGCGCCAAGGAACAGCGTGCCGTGAGTGACCGTGAGAATAACGCTGATGGCGCGGTCGTTGACGTTCGGGTCACGGTCGGCATCGACGTCGGCGACACTGATGCCGCCGATGTTCAGCACCACGTCTTCCTGACCGTTTTGGCTGCCGGGGAGGGTGTTGACCGGCGCGTCGTTCTGCTCGACATAACCGGCGTTGGCACTTTGCGTGTCGGCATCGCCCAACGTGATTGTGATCTGGCCGAGGGTGCCGGCATCACTGTCGACGCGCACGCGCAGCTCACCCACCGGTTGCGGGTAACTGACCAGCCCCGCAGGCACGTCAATGCGGAACACGCCCAGTGGCAAGACGCCGAAGTGGTACTGGCCATTGGCGTCGGTGACGGTGGTGAACTGCAAGTTGTCGGCGGTGGTATCGAGACGCCCGTCGGCGCCGGCCCAGGTCAGGGTCACGGTTTGCCCGGCCAGACCGGCGCCGTCCGGGGTGGCGCTGGCGGTCGGGCTGGCGGTGTCGTTCCACAACGTGCCGCTGATCACGCCGAGCCCGGCGTTATCACGCAAGATATATTGGTTCGGGCCAACGCTGCTGCCAGTACGTTCGCCGGTGGTGGTGCCATCGACACCGACGCTGTTGCCGCCCCAACTGGTGAAATCTTCCGGCAGGCTGCTCCAGGTCAGTGTGGCGTTGCTGCTGGCGACAACCGTGGAATTGGGCAGGTCGACCGAATAGCGCACCTGAATCTGCGCGCCGACATCCAGTTGGTCGAAGTTGACGCTCAGGCCCCCGCTGGTGCTGAAACTGATACCCGCCGGCAGATTGCCCGGGCCGTAACTCACGCCATTGATGCTGACGCTGAGCAGGGTGTAATTGCTGCCGCCGGCAAAGCTGTCGCTGACGTTGGCATCGAACGCCGGCAGGCCGCCGTTCTGGGTAAAACTCAGTTGCACCGTGGCGTTGCCGGTACTGCCGCCGGGGTTCGGATTGAAGGTGACGATCTGCTTGTCGAGGCCGCTGAAACCCGGCTCGACCACGCGCTCAAACACCGTGTCACTGACCGCACGGCCGGCGCCATTGACGATTTCCTGCGCGGTGACTGCCAGTTGTGCACCGGCAATGTTGGCGGCGATGTTGGTAACCCTTACGTTGAATTCGATGGAAATGCCTTCGAGGTCGTCATCGTTGCCATTGCCGTTGACCACGTTGCCCAGGTTGAACGTCACCACCTGACTGCCATCCGGGTTGGTGATGACGGTCAGCCGGCTCGGGTCGAAGATGCCTTGCGGTGCGAGGCCCGACAGATCGGCCGTGATCGGCAGCGCCTCGGGACTGTTTTCATTGCCATCAATGTTCAGCGTGCCGCCGACGATCAGGTTGGCGTCGCTGGTCAACCCACCGTTGGAAATGAAGGCAATGCGCAAGGCATTCACCAGCGCATCCGGCGAAATGAACTGCAAGCCGTTGGCCAGGGTAATTTGTATTTGATAGTTGGGGTTGTTGCCCTCGGGCACCAGCACCACCACGCGATAGCGGATCACTTCGCCGACGGTCACTTGTTCGACCGTCGCGGTGGTCGGCGAGGGCGCAGCGGTGTCCGGCAAGCCACCCACGCGGGAAATCTCGATCGCCTGGGCCACCGGAATCAGCAGGGTCGACAGGTTGCGGTAATCGTTGAGGGTGCCGCCATTGAGCACGCCATCGACGCCGCTGCGTTCGCCGCTGTCCGGGCCGTCGAGGCTGGTCCATTGCACATTGGCAACGTTGGCGATATTCGATAACGCCGCAGCACTGGCGTTGACCACGCCGCTGAGTTGCAAAACGATCGAGCCGCCCTTGGCAATGTCGATATTGGCGCCGCTGGCCGTGCGCAACTGGCCGCCGACAATTTCGAAGGCAACCCCGCCGTTGTTGGTCGCCCCGTTCTGATACAGCACGCCGACCAGCGTCACGTTGCTGAGCTGGGTGGGCAGGGTGTCGAGGAAACTGATGTCGAACGCGCTAAAATCGCTGGAGCCATTGCCGTTAGTAATGGTGATGTTGAAAGTCACCGTGTCGCCCTGGTCATAACCGCCAAGGCCGGAAGTGGAGGTGATCACCTGATTGACCTGCAGGGTCGGCTCGCGCACGGTCACCGTCGGCTGGCCACCGGTCAGGGCAACGTTGCGATCCACCGCGACTGCACCGTTTGGCGTGTCGCCATCCGGGTCGCTGAAAATCAACTGCGCATTGTTTTGCAGCGAGACGTTGGCCTGGTTGGCAATGACGTTGTTGGCCACCAGTTGCAGACGAATCACGAAGGTGTTGTTGCCGGTCTGGTTGTCCGCCGACACGCTGGACACGCTGAAGGTCCAGCGCCCGTCGACACCGTCGCCGCCCAACGTGCCGCCAATCCCGGTAAAACCACCAACCAGCACGCTGCCGGCAAAATCGGCGCCGAGCGCGCCACTGCCGGCACGCGTGGTGATGATCTGATAGCCGAGTCCGTTGTTGAAACTGGTGTCCAGGCGCATGCCGGGTGGAATCAGGTCTTCGATGCGCAGATTCTGCGTGGTGCCTTCGGGCAGGGTGATAACGATGTCATAGCGCATGCTTTCGCCGATCACCAGATCGCTGCCGCTGGTATGGGCGGCGCTGGAATCGCCAGCGTCCAGCGTGCCGTCAGCGAATACTTTGCTGATCACCGGGGCGGCGACCTGCTGGCTGGCCAGGTCGGTGAGGTCGGTCGGGGTGAAGTCGGTGCCGTCGTTGACGCTGGCGTAATTACTCAGGGTTGCCGTGGTTTGCAGGCTGCGGCTGGCCTCGATGGTCGCGCTGACCACGACGTCATAGCTGATCACTACCAGATTGGCGCCGCTGGTATCGGCTGCCGTGCCGCTGCGCCCGGCCAACAGACTGGCCTGGCCGCCGGCATCGAGGAAGGTGATCTGGTTGCCGCTGACGCTGTAGTCGGTGCCCAACACCAGCAAGGTGCCGTCGCCGCGATAGATCTGCAGGTTGGCCGCCGCCAGACTGCCGCCGACGAAACTCAGGCCGGAGGGCAGGGTGATGCTGGTGCTGACGTCAAACGCGCCACCGCCACCGCTGTTTTCAATCGCGGTGACCAGACGCAGACGGTCGGCACCGTCGATGTTATTGATGTTGCCATCGACCGCCGAAAGCTCAGTGACGCTGCCATTGAACGGTTTGCCGGTGCTGCCCGGCGGATTCCAGCTCCCCGTGGTGCCGGTCACCGTGCCGTTGGAGCCGGAGACCACGCCGTGCTTGATATTCAGCACCGGCTCGGCGACCGAAACAATCGCCACCACGTCCGAGGAAATCAGCGTGCGGTCGGTGAGGGTGGTCTGTTGGCTCGATTGCGCGAGGACGTCCAGCGAACGCTGATCGGCAAACGGTTGATCGCCCACTCTGACGGTGAAGCGAATGACGATGCGGCTGCCCGTGGTGGTATTGGTGGCGAAACTGCCGAAATCGAACACCACCGAGTTGCCATTGGCGCTGGTCACGCTGACCACGCCGCCGGCATTGGTATTGCCTGCGCCCAATTCCCATTGGCCGACGTCACCGCCCGAACCCCAGGTAATCCCGGTGACATTGAACAACGGCAGCGGCAGGTAAGCCGTCAGTTTGAACTGTTCGTAATCGCCGGTGACCAGGTCGTAGCTCAACTCAAAGGTCACTTCATCGCCGGGGCGTAATTCGCCATTGCCCGGCGGTGCGCCGTTGTTGACCTCGACCAGGCTGATATCGACGGTGCTGGTCGGAATCACACTGGTGGTAGCGGAACCGTCGGTTTCGCTTTCACCGGTGAGGTTGAATTGATCCTGCAACAGCGTGCCGTCAACCGTGGCGGTGTTGCCCAGTTCGTCACCTTCGTTGATGTCCGGGTGTGGGTTGCCCGATGGCGGCTTGTAGGTCTGGCCGACGATGGCCGAGTAGCTCAACACCGCCACCACCGCGCCTTGCAACGTGTCGTCGAAGGCCAGATCGCCGTTGAGCCAGCCGCGAACATTGGAAAACGCATTGCGCAGCGATTGTGCGATGTCGAAGACCATTGAGGTCGTGCCATCGGCATTATTGACCACGCTGGTGACCAGCGTAATGGTCTGCACCACACCGTTGATGGTCACGGTCAGGGTCGGCGTGCCGCTCAACGTCTGGCCGTCGCTGAGCTGATCGCGAATCACCAATTGGCCTTCGTTGAAGAAGTCCTTGCCGAAGGCAAAGTAGTCGGAAATCGCCAGGTTCAGGGTGTATTGCAGCGTGTCGCCGGGGCTGATGCCGGTGTGGCCGACGTCGTTCTGCATCGTCGCGTTTTTCACCAGCGTGATCGATTTGGCGATGAATTGCGTGCTTTGGCCGGTGCCGCTGAAGTCGATGGTGGTGTTTGGCGCAGTGAGGTCACGCGGGTCCAGCGGCACCCACTGGCCGGAAGCGGTTGGCGCGCCGAGGGTGACCGTCACGGCATCGCCGGTCACCGGATTGATGACGGGCTGGCCGTTGGCATCGACTTCCGGCACGTAGAACGCGACCACGGTATCGGTCTTGCCGGTGAGGCTGTCGTAGGTGACAGTGAACGAATTGATGTAGACGTCGTTGGCCGCAATCAGCACGGCGATTTGCGCCGCACCGGTCACCACGGTGCCGTCGTGCAGGGTAATCGACGTCACTCGGCCGCCGGCGCCGGGGGTGATCGAGTTGACCTGGATGTTGTCCGGCAGCGGTTGGGTGATCACGACGTTGGTCAGCGTCTGGCCAGGTGCCGGGGTCGCCGACAGGGTCAGCGTGCGCACGTAGTTGGGGCCGGTAGCGGTTTCGCCTTCCGGGGTATTGATGGTTTCGCTGACCGTAATCACCGTCGGGTGTACGACGAAAGCGGCGGTGCCGGCCTGAATCAGGCTGGGATCATTGGTCGGGTTGTCCAGCGCATCGTTGCCGAACTGAAAGCCGCCGCTGGCACGAATGGTCAGGTCGGGGGTGCCGTTGGAGAACGCGGTGTCCGCCAGGTTGCTCAGGCTGGCGGTGATCTGCACGCCGATCACCGGTTGCTGATTGGTGACACTGGCGAAGGGCAGTTCGATGACCACCAGTTTGTCGCCGGCGCGCATGCCGTAAGTAGCAGCGTTGATGATCAGGAAATTGCCATTGGCGTCTTTGGCCAGAGGGTGCGTGGCGTTGCCGTTGGCATCGAACGTCACCACATGGCTGATCAGGTTTTGCCCCAGGTAGGTGGCGGAGATGAAATTGACGCCGTCATTGCCATCCTTGCCGGTGGCCGGCATTGCCAGGTTGATGAACGGCGCGTAACCCACCTGCGTCGAGGTGTTGCTGAAATTCACGGTGAAGGTGAACCGGTCGCCGAGCAGCACATCACTGCCGCCGGTGGATACCGTGGCGGTTGGCGCGGCGTCGGCCAGCAATCCGTCGAAATGCGTCATCGCGAGGCTGCTGATGGCGATGCTCTTGTCGATGTCACCGACTTTGGTTTCCAGCGTCCAGTCGCCGCCGGCCTTGCTGCTGCCGGTGTCATTGCTGGAGGCGCCGACATCGGCGCCGGTCCAGCGCGCGAGTTCATTGACCAGGGTTTGCCCGGCCGCACCGGCGCCGACATCGCAGCCGTACAACTGAATGTCCGCACCTTGGGTCAGGTTGCTGCGCCACTGTTCGAGGGTTTTGCCCAGCGAATCGATGTTGTCCGAGCTGACGGTGCGGTTGCCCAAGGTGAATTGCCCGGCGGCGCCGTGGGACATGATCTGAATCGAATCGACCTTGCCCAGTTGCGCCAATGCGGCGGAGATCGCGGCCAGGCCGTCTTCGCCGACATTCACCACAATCGCGGTGACATTGCCGGGTAATTGCGCAAGCAACTGATCACGGTTTTCAATGCGACTGTCGATCACCAGCAAGTTGCGCGCGGCCGACGGTCCTTGCTCGCTGGCGGCGCGGCCTTCGGTGGGCGTGGCGTGCGGCACCTGAGCCTCGGCAGCGGCCGGCGGAGCGGCGGGATCGCTGTGATGCTGGTCGACCGTCGCCGAGGCGGCAGCGCCGTCGAACAGAATTCGGGGTTCCAGCGCCAGTGACTGACGCTGCGGGCGCAAATGAGCGCCGGAAAATCCACCGCGTGAACCTTGCATGATCGGCCCTCGTACTGCCTGCTGAATCCTTCCAATGAGTGCCGACGCCGGGCGACGGACAAATTCAGCGTAGGCCGTTTCTTACGGTTTTCCAGCGTCCAAGCCGCTATTTCAGGGCCTTGGAGATACGTGGCGTAGCAGCCTTTGGCTATCAGTGGGCAAGGCCTTTGTGCGCATTGGCGCACAACAACTCTGCGGTCTAGGCTGGTCAGTCAGTCGCCCTCGGGGCGCAACGCCCAACGCAGGGACAGGAGCGGAACCGATGAAAACCCCAGCCAGTATTGTCTGCCTGATGTTCACGCTGGTTCTCGCGCCGCCCGTGCGCGCCGAAGACCCGCCCGCCAGCCCTGCGCCCGAGGCTACCGACGACGCGCCACTGATCAATCCGCAAGTGGTCGACAAACTCATCGACATGGGCAATTACCTGCGCAGCCTGCCGAAATTTCAGGTAGATGCCCAAGTCTCGCGCGACACGGTTCTGGAGTCCGGGCAGAAGATCAAGACCGAGTCTGCCAACACCCTGAAAGTGGTCGGCCACGATCGTCTGTACGCGAAAAGCGAAGGCGATGTGCGCACCCGCGAGTTCTTCTACAACGGCAAAAAACTCACCCAGTATTCGCCGTACCTGAAGTACTACACCACAGTCGACGCCCCGGCCACCGTGGCGGAAACCCTGCACAGGGTCGAGAACTTCTACGGTGTGCAGGTGCCGATGGAGGATCTGTTTCTGTTCGGCAGCGATCAGGCACAGATCGATGCCTTGAAAGCTGCGTTGTACGTAGGCCCGTCGATCATCAAGGGCCAGCTCTGCGACCACTTGGCGTTTCGCCAGGAAGGCATCGACTGGCAACTGTGGCTGACCCGTTCCGACAAACCCTTGCCGTGCAAACTGGTGATCACCACCACGGACGAAAAGAGCTATCCCGAGTACAGCGCGGTGTATCAGTGGAACCTCAAGCCGACCATCCCGGAGACGCAATTCACCTTCAAACCGGGCAAGGGCGATGTGGCGATTGCGTTTAAAAAAGCCAGCGATCAGGGAGCGCAGTGACATGAACAAGTCGATGACGTGGAGTCTGTTGTTGTCGCTGGCCGCCGCAACGCTGTTGACCACAGGTTATGTCGCCGAGGCCGACGCCCGGCCGCAACGTGCTCAAGGGCATGCCCGCGCCAACGTCAACCGCGCGCCGGCACCCAACGCGCAACGGGCGCAGCGAATCAACGCACCGCAGCGGGCCAATCATGTGAACGCCAATAATCGGGTGAATGCGAATAACCGGGTGAACGCCGGCAATCGGGTGAATGCCGGCAACAATGTCGGCAACCGCACTTACGTCAACAACAGCAATCGCAACGTCAACCGTAACGTCAATATCGACAATCACCGCGATGTCGACATCGATGTCGACGGCCATGGCCGTTATGGCTACGACGATAACTACCATCCAATTGCGACGGCAGCGGCCGTAACGGCGACAGTCGCGGTGACGGCGGCGGTGGTCGGCTCGATTTTCACCCCGGCGCAAATGCCCAGCAGTTGCGTGCAGGTGATTCGCTACAACGTTGCCTACATGCAATGCGGCTCGACCTGGTACCAACCGCAGTATCAGGGCAGTGATGTGACGTATGTGGTGGTCAATGCACCTTGAGCAGGGCTGAGGCTTTCAGGCTTTCGGCAGCCAGGGTTGCATCTGCGCCAACATCCCGCGTCCGCCACGGCGCAAACCAGTGGCCAGCGTCAGCCACGACAGATCGCTGACGATGACTTGCGCGGCAGGCACCAGCCGTACCTCACCGGCGGTGCCGCCGGCAGGACCACCGTCCGGCATGAAAATCGTCAGCCAGTCATCCACGCTTTCGACGATCAGGCACAGCCGAAAGCCTTCGCCTTCGGCAATCATGCCGACCTTCGAACCCTCTTCGTTTTCCATCCCGGCAAACCGCGCGGTGGTGTCCTTGAATAGCTGATAGCCCGGCAAATTGCTCAGCAACTTGTTCTCGGTGGCCTCCAGCGCCCGCGCCGCCACTGAAGTGCGCGCGAGCAATCCGGCGAGAAAACACAGGACGATCAGCCCCAACAACGTGGCAACGGTCACCAGCGTGACGCCAGCCACATCAAAACCCTTGAACATCGGCAGCAGCTTCTCGACGGGGCCGCGCAGCAGGTGAATGGCTTTTTCGATCAACACGACGATCAGCACCAGCGGCAGGATAAACAACAGCCCACCGATGACGGTGGTCTTGATGAACTTGAACATGACGGCTCCTTGAATAACGGGCGATGCGCATTCAAGGCTAGCTGATGCCGGGCGACATGTTCGATATGGCTTGAGGGGAGAAATGACAGGTGGCGAGGACGCTTGCTCCCGCTGGGGGGGGGGCGAAGCGTCCCACGCATGATGCCTGGAGAGTTCGGGAGCAAGCACCCTCGCCACAATGACGAGCATGTTCTCTGCTGAGTGCGGTTCGATCTGGCCTCAGTCGATTCGCGGATGCTGTTGCGCCAACTCTTGGCGCTTGGCTTCCAGCGCGGCGATTTCGGCGTCGATGTCTTCGATTTTCTGCTCGATGTTGTCGTGGTGTTCTTGCAGCAGTTCCTTGGCTTCCTCAAGGTCCGAGGCCGCCGGTGCAGCGCCACGCAGGGGCTTGTTCGCGGTTTCCTTCATGGTCACGCCGGTGACCAGGCCGACCACGGCGATGACCATCAGGTAATACGCCGGCATGTACAGATCGTTGGTGCTTTCAACCAGCCAGGCGACCACGGTCGGCGTCAAACCCGCAATCAGCACCGAGACGTTGAAAGCTGCGGCCAATGCGCTGTAGCGAATGTGCGTGGGGAACATCGCTGGCAGGGTAGAAGCCATGACGCCGATAAAGAAGTTCAGCAGCACCGCCAGCATCAGCAGGCCGGCGAAGATCAAGCCGATCTTGCCGCTGTTGATCAGCATGAACGCCGGAATCGCCAGAATGAACAAACCGATGCTGCCGACGACGATGAAAGGCTTGCGGCCGATCTTGTCGCTGACGAAACCGATCAAGGGCTGCACGAACAGCATGCCGACCATGATCGCGATGATGATCAGCACGCCACGGTTTTCGCTGTAGTGCAGGTTGTGCGACAGGTAGCTCGGCATGTAGGTGAGCAGCATGTAGTAGGTGACGTTGGTCACGGCCACCACGCCAATGCAGGTCATCAGGCTGCGCCAGTGTTTGGTCGCGACTTCCTTGAACGACACTTTCGGGCCACGGGCCAGGCCTTCGCGGTCACCCTGTTCGAGTTTTTCGACGTGCTGCTGGAACGCCGGGGTTTCTTCCAGCGCATGGCGCAAGTAGAGGCCGATCATGCCCAGCGGCAGGGCGAGGAAGAACGGCAGGCGCCAGCCCCATTCTTCAAACTTGGCTTCGCCCAGCGTCGTCGAGATCAACACCACCACACCGGCACCGAAAACGAAACCGGCGATTGAGCCGAAATCCAGCCAGCTGCCAAGGAAACCGCGTTTGCGATCCGGCGCGTATTCGGCAACGAAGATCGACGCACCGGTGTATTCACCACCGACCGAGAACCCTTGAGCCATTTTCGCCAGCAACAACAGGATCGGCGCCCAGATGCCGATCGAGGCATAGGACGGGATCAGGCCGATGGCAAAGGTACTCAGCGACATGATCACGATGGTCGCGGCGAGGACTTTCTGCCGTCCGTACTTGTCGCCCAGCGCGCCAAAGAACAAACCGCCCAGCGGCCGGATCAGGAAGGGCACGGAGAACGTCGCGAGCGCGGCGATCATCTGCGTGCCGGGATCGGCTCCGGGGAAGAACACTTTGCCGAGCACATAGGCGACAAAGCCATAGACACCAAAGTCGAACCATTCCATGGCATTGCCCAGAGCGGCGGCGGTGATCGCCTTGCGCATCTTGGCGTCGTCGACAATGGTGATGTCGTTCAGGCCGATCGGCTTGACGGTTTTTTTGCGTGATTTCATCCGGGTATTCTCTTTGCTGATCCATCTTGCCGCGTAAATGCCATCGATTTGATGGCGCGTGCTCTTTGGCTCAGATACATGAGGACACGAAATAATTCACTGCTCGGCGCTTTTTTTCGCCGCACACCTCTGTAGGAGCTGCCGAAGGCTGCGATTTTGATCGTTCCCATGCTATGGGTGGGAATGCCGCCGGGGACGCTCTGCGTCCCACCATCAAGAGATCGCAGCCTTCGGCAGCTCCTACAGATCTCAGTGTAGTGAAGGGCGAGGGTTAGCTCGGCAATTGCAGATTATCCAGCACCCGATTCACCGCCAGTTCCCCGAGCATGATCAGTTGCGCAATGCCCAACAGCGTCCGGCGCTGCGACGCTGGTATGAGATGAGCGAAGTCATTGGCGATGGTTCTTGCGCTAGCGAGGGTTTCGCAGGCATCGACCAGCAGCTCCTCGTTTTTGAAGTCGGCGGTTACGGCGTACATCCTGCGAGGTTTACGGGGCGGTGGCGTGGAGTCCGGCGGGCAGAGGTAGTGATCGAGGGCGCGGTCGGCGGCGTCGTTGAGTTTTTTTGAATCGAGGGATTCGTAGGGGGAGGTGAGATCGGATTCGGGCGGGTTAGGCGTTGGTTTTATCATTGTGAAGCTCCTTGAGAAAAATGGAGCCGTCAGCCATCGCTGCTAAACGAAGAGGTGGCGGCTGTACGCGGGTTAGCAGACCAGGCTCAAGGATCCCGGCGCACCGAAGTGCCCCACGCAAAGCCGCCATTACATATTGGCGGAACTCACGTGCCTTGATAATTGCCGAGCTGCTAAACCCGATCGCTGATTCGTCAGCGACCGGACCACAATAGAACCCGCCCCCAAGGCGCACAAGCCGGCGGATTCTGGCGTAGCTGTAGGCAATTACGCAAGGTTGCGTAGCCTGATTACATGTCTTGGCGTGTCTTTTAAACGTGGGTGTTTAAAAGCCAAAGATGGCAGTCTCCGGAGTCGTCATCGGGTAAATGTTCATGGCTGCAATCTTGATGTTGGGACGCAGAGCGTGGGAACGATCAATAGGCCTTATACATAGATGCAATAGGGTAGCAGTGTTCAAAAGAGGGTTGAATGATGGGGCGACCATACATAGGAGTTGCCGAAGGCTGCGATTTTGATCGTTCCCATGCTCTGCGTGGGAATGCCGCCGGGGACGCTCTGCGTCCCAACATCAAAAGATCGCAGCCTTCGGCAGCTCCTACAGATATCGGTGTAGTGAGGGGGCGGGTTTGATCATGGTGAGCCGCCACATTTCGCTGCGAAACGAAGAGAGGTGGCAGCTGTACGCAGGTTCGCAGACCGGGAATCAAGGAACCCGGCATACCCGGAGGTATCCCGCGCACAGCCGCCATGAAGCACCGTTGCGATAAATATCGAGAGCAACGATCTGGAGCGCTGTGCGCCTTGATTGATCAGGGCTGCTAAACCCGATCGCTGATTTGTCAGCGACCGGACCACAATAGAACCCACCCCCAAGGCGCACAAGCCGGCGGATTCTGGCGTAGCTGTAGGCAATTACGCAAGGTTGCGTAGCCTGATTACATGTCTTGGCGTGTCTTTTAAACGTGGGTGTTTAAAAGCCAAGGATCGCGGTCCCGGCATGGCCATAGACGGATGGAAATACACCGTGATCTGCACGTTAAACAACAAAGCCGCGGTACTAGCGACGAAGCCCTACATACGATTGCCGCAGATCACTGGCCCAGCCATCCAGCACGACTTTGACGTCATCGGCCGTCAGCACTTGTTGGTCGTTTTCCAGTGCCACACCGGTGCCCGTGCGCACCACTTCGGCGATCACTTCGCCGGTCGAACCGTCCTCGAACGACACCTCGGTGGCGACTTCACTGTCCTGATCGCGGATGCCGGCAGCGGTACTCACTCCGGCCGCCACTAACGTGACCGGCAACCATTCATAAAAGCGCAAGCCCTGAGTGCTGGTGGCGACCTGAGTGATGGCGGGGCGTACGACCAACGTGTCCGGTCCCGGCTGATTGACCAGGTGCAAGACCTTGCCCAATTCCAGCCTGAGCGCCGCGTCGTAGTAGTCGGTGACGCCAGCGAGGGTGCTCAGCGGGATGCGCTCGGTCGGCTCGGCACTCGGGTAAAACTGGCTTGGCGCCAGGTACACCTGAGTGTAGCGAGCCCTCGCCAGGGCCGGGCTGACCCACGCCAGCAGCGGTTGACCGGATGGCGACTGACGCTCGCTCAACACGCTGTAGTCATGCAGAAACCCGGTGTGTTCGACCTTTTGATTGCTGCAGGCCGACAAACTCAGCGAGGCGCTACACAACACGGTCATCAGGCAATGGCTTCTCATCAACGCGCTGCCTGCTGCTTGGGTGTGCTGTGATCCGAGCACTCGATGTGCAACTGGCCGTGGCGCATGATCCATTCGACAAGGTCGGCGGCCGCGATGCTGTGCACGTACTCGACCCAATGCGCACTGGTCGGGCTGAATTGCTCGAAGTAGCGGCGCAGCACGATCCGGCTCTGATCGCCCGACACGCCCAGGCACGATTCCTGAAACACCACCGGCGTGTCGGGGCCGAGCGCGGCGGTGCGCTGGCTGAGGATCAAGGGACGGTTGCTGTGCTGTCCCTCGGTGCAATGGCTGTTGTTCAATACCTTCATGCGAACCCCCTCGATTGGAATGGCTGCAGAATGCGCGAGAGGTTTTGCCAGACGATGTCCGCTTGATGTCTGGCGTGCAGGAATGTTGCTCGATTGAAATAAATGACCCGGGCGGCGAAATGGCTTTAGATAGCCTCTTTTTGGTCCATGGATCCTGTAACCGTGAGCAGACTGTTGTTCGTCGACGATGACGTGGAAATTCTCGCGCTGCTGAAGAAGTTCTTTGTTCAGCACGGCTATGACGTCGACGTGGCGCCCCACGGCGAGGCCATGTGGGCGTCGATCGCCGAGCAGCGCCCGGACACGATCATTCTCGATCTGATGATGCCCGGCGAAGGCGGTTTGAGCCTGTGCCAGAAGGTCCGGGCGCAGATGGCCATTCCGATCATCATGCTCACCGCCATGGCTGAGCTCAGCGACCGCATTGTCGGGCTGGAACTGGGCGCAGACGATTACCTGACCAAACCGTTCGCCCCGCAGGAACTGCTCGCCCGGGTACGCGCCTTGCAGCGTCGCGCGGGCGAGCAGCGAGTGGCGGTCGAGCCTTCGCGGCCGGTGATCGCCTTCGCCGGTTGGCATCTGGACATCACCTGCCGCGAATTGCGTTCACCGCAAAACGTGATGATTCCGCTGTCCGGCGGTGAGTTCGATTTGCTCGTGGTGTTTCTCGACCATCCGCAGCGCATCCTCACCCGTGAACAGTTGATCGACCTGACCCACGGCCAGGGCCACGACGCGTTTGATCGCAGCATCGATGTGCAGGTCAGCCGTCTGCGCCGCAAGATCGAGCCGGACAGCAAGCGCCCGGACCTGATCCGTACCGTGCGTAACGGCGGCTATATGTTCACGGCCAAGGTCACGCGCTCGTGATCCGCCGACTGTTACCGGGCGATACCCTCAGCCGCCGGATTGCCCTGACCATCGTCGCAGCGATGCTCGCCTCACTGGCGCTGAACGCGCTGTTCGTGCAGGTCGCCGGCATCTGGGCGCGCCCGCCCATTGAACGCACGGGGCTGCTTGAGCAGATTGCCGCGACCTCGCGGGTGATCGAGGCGGCGCCCGTCAGCCTGCGCCCGCAGCTGGCGGACGCGGCGAGCAGCGCCATGCTGCAAGTGTCGTGGAAAGCGCAGCGCGCCGATTTCGATCTGCCCAATGACGGCGTTCGCGTCGAAGCGAGCCGGGTGCCGGTGCTGCAACAACTGCTCGGCGGCGATCGCAAGATCGAAGCCTTCAACCCTGACGACTGGCCGCGCAACAATCCCCGTGCGCATTACGCCGCGCTGGTGCAACTGGCGGACGGCAGCTGGTTGTCCTTTATTCCGCCTGAACGCAGCTGGGGTCTGGAGCTGGGCACGCGGATCGCAATCATCATCGCCCTGGGCCTGATCGCGACCTTTTTGGTTGCCTGGATCGCCACTCGGCAACTGGCCAATCCGTTGCAACGTTTCTCCCGTGCAGCGCGGCGATTCGGCACGGACCTGCGGGCGCCACCGATCAAGATCGAAGGCCCCCACGAAATTCGCCAGGCCATCGTCGCGTTCAACACCATGCAGGCGCAGATTCAGCACTTTATTGCCGAGCGCACCCACATGCTGGCGTCGATCTCGCATGATTTGCGCGCACCACTGACGCGCATGCGCCTGCGCAGCGAATTCATGGAAGACCTCGATCACCAGCGCAAGCTGATTCGCGATGTCGAAGAAATGCAGTCGATGATCAACGCGGCACTGGCGTTCTTTCGAGAAGACACGCACCGCGAGCCAAGCACCGCGTTCGACCTGTCGGAGCTGCTGCAAACCATCATTGATGACTATCGAGATCAGCAGATTGAGGTCGATTTCAGCGGCCCGGCGCATCTGGTGTACGACGGCCGACCGCTGGGCATCAAACGGGTGATCGTCAATCTGCTGGAGAACGCGGTGAAGTACGCGCAGCAGCCGCGCATTACGTTGCGCGCTGATGAGTATTCGATTTGCATTGAAGTCAGCGACACCGGCCCCGGTATACCCGAGGCCGCGCTGGAGCAGGTATTCGATCCGTTCTTTCGCCTGGAAGCTTCGCGCAACCGCGACACCGGGGGCGTTGGTCTTGGGCTGTCGGCGGCGCGCGCGATCGTGCGTGAACAGGGGGGCGAGCTGACGCTGAGCAACCGTCACGGCGCAGGGTTATTGGCGCGAGTCGAGCTGCCGCAATAACGAAAGGGTTGCGAATATCCTGAAACACTTTGAAACATTCGTGCGCTGCGGGCGGTCAACAGCTCACATCCCGCACAAGAAGTGTCCATGAAAACCCCGCGTCCCTCCGCCCGACTTGAACCGCTGTCGCAACTGCGCAATCTGAAAATGGCCCGCTCGGCGCACGCTTATGTGCGCGGCAGCACCGTGCAATTTTACGAGTGGCTGCACAGCCAACCGGGCCGCAGCCTGCCCAAAGGCCCGGCGGTGTGGATCTGCGGCGATTGCCATGCCGGCAATCTCGGCCCGACCGGAGACCTCAAAGGGCAGATCGACATTCATATTCGCGACCTCGACCAGACCGTCATCGGCAACCCGGCGCATGACCTGGTGCGCTTGGCACTGTCGCTGGCCACGGCGGCGCGGGGCTCGGACCTGCCTGGCGTGGCGACCGCACGCATGCTCGAAGAAATGATGCGCGGCTATGAGCAAGCCTTCGCCGGTGATCTGGATGAAGACCCGCCACGGCCGGCGCAAGTCAAAGCCGGCATGCGCAGTGCCGTGCAACGCACCTGGAAGCATTTGGCCGAGGAGCGCATCGAAAGCACCAAACCGACCATTCCATTGGGCAAACAGTTCTGGGCGCTGTCGCGCGATGAACGCGCTGCATTGAAAACCCTCTGCGCGACGCCGGAAATCCATACGCTGGTGACGTCGTTGAAGGGCCGCTCGAAGGATGATCGGGTGAAAATGCTCGACTCGGCGTATTGGGTGAAGGGCTGCAGTTCGTTGGGGCTCAAGCGTTATGCCGTGCTGCTGGGCGTGGGCAAGGGCGATGACGAGGAATATTGCCTGCTCGATATCAAGGAAGCCGTCGGTGCCGCCGCCCCCCGTGCCGCCCGAGCGGCCATGCCCCGCGACAACGGCAAACGCGTGGTCGAAGGCGCGCGGTTTCTTTCACCGGGGCTGGGCAATCGGATGCTGGCGACACGCATGCTTGATCACGGCTTTTTTGTTCGCGAGTTGCTGCCGCAGGACATGAAGCTGGAACTGGATCAGTTGAGTCAGCGCGATGCGATGCTCGCGGCCGGCTATCTGGCGCGGGTCGTCGGCGTGGCACATGCGCGGCAGATGGATCTGGCCACCCGATCCGAGTGGATGGCGGATTTGCAAACCTGTCGTTCGAAACGTCTGGACGCGCCTTCCTGGCTGTGGACCAGCGTCGTGCAACTGGTCGGCAATCATGAAAAGGGCTATCTGGAACATTGTCGGCGGTACGCGCTACAGCATTGACTGGCGCGTCGGGCTATTGGGCCAGTCCCGCCAAGGCAATGCCCAACGGCTGGGCCCCAACTGCCGTGGTGGCTTTCATTTCGCTGCGGTAGCCATTTGGGCTGGTGCCCAAGTGTTTTTGGAACGCGCGCCGCATGCGTTCCTCCCGGCCAAAACCCGCTGTTTCGGCAATGCGTTTGATCGGCTCGCTAGTGGTTTTGAGTAACCGAGTGGCCGTTTCCAGACGCAGGTTCTCCACCGCTTGCGCCGGTGTTTCGCCCGTGGCGGCAACGTAGGCGCGGGCAAAATGGCGCGGGCTCATGCCGAACTGTTCAGCCAGTCGCTCCACGCGCAGGTCACCGTTCAGATTCGCCGCAATCCACGCATGCAGCCGCGCCAGGCGCACGTCCGGATCGGTGCGCAAGGCGTTGGACTGGGCATTAAGCGAGGCGCTCAGTTGCGGCTGCTCCGCGCCGCGCCAGAGGAACACCGTGAAATACCGCGCCAGCGTCAACGCCGCTTGCGCGCCGAGGTCCTGTTCGACCAGCCCCAGCGCCAGATCAATCCCGGCGGTTGCGCCGCCGCATGTCCACAGATTGCCGTCGTGCAGGTACAGCGCCTCGGTCTGGCAATGTACCGCCGGATAGCGCGCCTGCAATTCGGCGGCAAATTTCCAGTGCGTCACCACTTGCCGGCCATCGAGTAACCCGGCAGCCGCCAAGGCAAAAGCACCCGTACCGATCGAACAGAGCCGGCGGATCTGCGTTGATCGCACCCGCAACCAGTCACAGGCCTGTTCGTCAGCTTCCAGCGCCGCCATTCCCGGGCCACCGGCGACGATCAACGTGTCGATCTGCGGCGCCATCTGATCGATCTGAGCAAGTGAGCAGGTCGCGACGCTGATGCCCGAGATCGACAAGACCTCGCCACCCTGCGGCGACGCCATCAGCAAGCGATAGGGCGGTTGACTGCTGAAAGCGCCGCCCAACACACGCGGTATCGCAGCGAAGACCTCCAACGGCCCGGCCGCATTCAGCAACAACAGATCATCGAACGCCAACACCACGACGGTGCGGACTGGCTGCGGCGGGGTGTCCGCCATGGCAGCAAAGGAGGGGTGTTTGGCATGGAGCGGCACGGCGGGCCTCGACATACTGAATTCAACGCAAAAAACGAGGCCACGACAATGCCGGTAAAACCCGCGACTGCCAAGTATTCACTCACCCGTCATCTCGGCCAGTGCCTGCAAGCACTGTGGTGCTGCGCGACTTTGTTGTTGGCGGTGCCGGCGGCCGAGGCAGCGTTGAAAGTCGGTGACCAAAGCGGTTTGACCCAAGCGTTGCTGAAGGCATCGGGGCAAGACCAAGGCATCACCTATGCATTGTCGTGGCATCCGTTTCTGGCCGGCACGACCTTGCTCGAAGCGCTGAGCGCCGGGGCGATCGATGCCGGTGTCGTCGGCAATGCGCCGCCGGTGTTCGCTCAGGCGGGAGGCTATGACGTGCGCATCGTCGGAGTGGCCAGCGGCGCGCAAAACAACAATGCGCTGCTGGTGCCGCAAGGTTCGACGGTCACGCAAGTCGCCGACCTCAAGGGTCAACGCATTGCCGTGGCCAAGGGCAGCAGCGGCCACTATCTGTTGCTGGCGGCGCTGCATCAAGCGGGCCTGACGCCACGCGATGTCAGCATCGCCTATGTCAGCCCGGTGGATGCGCAAAATGCCTTTGCCAGCGGCAAACTCGAGGGTTGGGCGGTGTGGTATCCGTTTGTGGGCCAGGCCACGTCACGCGGCGCACGGGTTTTGGTGGACGGCAGTGCCTGGCCGGAAACCGGGCTGAATTTCACCGTCGCCAGCCTCAAGGCCCTGAATGATCCGCAGCGGGCAGCGCAACTGGGCGATCTGCTCGGCAGACTGGCCCGTGCCCAAGCGTGGGCTACTGCGCACCCGCAGGCGTGGGCCGAAGTGTTTGCGCAAACCACCCGACTCCCCGTGGCGCTGGTGCAAGAGATGCTTGCGCAACAGGACCTGCATTACGTGCCGATCGAATCGTCGGTGATCCATTCGCAGCAGCAATTGGCCGATATGTTCGCCAGCGAACGGCTGATTCCACGACCGTTGCAGGTCGAGCAGATCTTCGACGACCGTTTCAACAGCGCCTTGCCCACCCCCTGACAACCCTTTCTGTTCACCGTGCCGCTTTGCTGGCGGCCGGGACTCACACGCCTGGAGAAAAGCCATGCCTAACCTCGAAATCACCACCCTCAAGCGGCGCAAAACCGGCCTGATCGCTGTCGACCATGCCCGCAGCGCTGGCGGCTACACGCTGTTCGCCCCGCAAACGGCGCAGGGCAATGTGTTCCTCATCGACCTCGATGGCGAGGTCGTCCATCGCTGGAAACTGCCACAACGCCCTGGCCGCGACGCGGTGATCCTGCGCAACGGCAACCTCGGTTACAACGGCAACCATCCGGATTCACCGGACCTGTTTCCGGGCTGGTCGGTGTGGCACGGCGGCGCGTTCAGCGAAGTGACACCGCAAGGCGAAGTGGTTTGGGAACACACGGATCTGCTGCATCACCACGATGCGCAATGGCTCGACAACGGCCATCTGCTCTACACCACCGCCGAGCCTTTAAGTGCAGAGCTGGCCCGGCGCGTGGTCGGCGGCATTCCCGGCAGCGAAGCACCGGGCGGGGTGATTTACGCCGACGTGGTCAAGGAAGTCGATCGCCAGGGCAACGTAGTCTGGGAGTGGCGCAGCTGGGAACACCTGCGCCCTGAGGATTATCCGTTGCACGAATGCTTCGAACGTCACCACTGGCCGATGACCAATGCGGTGACGCCCGGTCGCGACGGCAAAGTGATCCTCAGCCTGCGCAGCGTTTCGTCGGTGATTGCCGTGCAACGCGGCAGTGGCGAAGTGTTGTGGCGTCTGGGCCACGATCTGGTCGCGCAGCAACATTGCCCGAGTGAACTGGAAAACGGCAACGTACTGGTATTCGACAACGGCATCTTCCGTCCGCACGTGAGCATGCCGCACTCGCGCATCCTCGAAATCAACCCGTCGACGCAGCGCATTGAATGGCAATACGCCGATACGCCGGGCTACGCCTTTTTCACCCCGTTCATGGGCGGCGCACAGCGTTTGCACAACGGCAACACACTGATCACCGAGGCCAACTTCGGCCGATTGTTCGAAGTCACTCAGGCCGGTGAAGTGGTCTGGGAATACGTCAATCCGCACTTCGCGACCTATCCCGATGCGGCCTCGCAACGTTATCTGCCGGGCGCCAACAACGCGATATTCCGTGCCCACCGTTATCAGCGCGCAGATCTGCCATGGCTGCGTGACTGAACACCTACACATCCACCGCAACGATCACGCTCACGCACGCCACGCGCAGCGAAGTATCGACTCCTCTCGAAGAGCGGCTCCTCGCCGCTCCAGGAACCACCGATGAATCTTCTTTTTTCGCGCAACGTTTCAGCTGGCGCCCTGGGTTTGTGCTCGTTAATGCCGTTACAGCCTGCCACGGCCAGCGATTTACTCAACAACAACGATGTCCTGCAAACGGTTACGGTCGAATCCCGGCGCCGTAGCGAGGACGCTCAGCAAGTGCCCACGGCCATGAGCGTATTGGGCGCGCAGACGCTGGAGGAGCAACGCCTGTATCGCTTGCAGGATTTGCAGCAGGCGATGCCCAGCGTCAACGTCGCGTTCATGCACGCCCGGCAATCGAGCCTGTCGATTCGTGGCCTGGGCAACAACCCGGCCAGCGATGGCCTGGAAGGCAGCGCCGGGATTTATCTGGACAACGTCTATCTCGGACGCCCCGGTATGGCGGTGTTCGACTTGCTCGACGTCGAGCAGATCGAACTGCTGCGCGGCCCGCAAGGCACCTTGTTTGGCAAGAACACCACGGCCGGCGTGTTGAATATCACCACACGACGTCCGTCATCGACGCCGCAAGGCAGCTTCGCCAGCTCAATGGGCGAGGACGGTTATTCGCAAAACCAGGCGAGTTTTTCCGGCCCGCTCAATGACTCGCTGAGCGGACGCATCGCCGCGTACAAAACCTACGAAAATGGCTACGTGAAGAACCAGTTCGACGGCCATACCCTCGGCGGTGGCGTGCGGCAGGGCGTGCGTGGGCAACTGCTGTTCCAGCCCAACGACGATTTCAATGTGCGTTGGCTGGCCGATTATCACGAGGAAGATTCCAGTGCGGGCACACGCTCGTTGTTCAGCACCGGGCCGACCATCAATGGCGTCAACCGTTATCAACAACGTGCCGCCGCGGTTGGCGCGACGTTGGTGGACGGGCGCCGGGTCAATCTCGACGCCGATCAGAACGTCACGGTGTTTCAGGGCGGCACCTCGCTGGAGGCGAACTGGAACCTGCCCGGCGACTTCACGCTGACGTCGATCAGCGCTTATCGCTGGTGGGATTTCACGCCGCGTAACGATGATGAGCTGAACGTCGACGTGATGGACAACGTCGGCCAGTCGGCGCGCGACAAGCAATATTCACAGGAGATACGCCTGGCTTCGCCGGTCGGCGAACACTTCGACTACGTGTTGGGCGCGTATTACTTCCGTCAGGAGATGAGCAACAAGGTTTTCACCGACTACGGGCCGTTGGCCGATACCTGGAACGGTACCCCGCAAGGCGCGCTGAACAACGTCACCAGCATTGGCCATGGCGATGTCGACACCGACAGCTTTGCCACATTCGCCCAAGGCACCTGGCACCTGACGCCGCAAGTGGATTTCAGCCTCGGTGTGCGCGGTACCTATGAGCGCAAACTCGCCCAGGTCACGCGTAACGCACCGGTCGGTGGTGTCGCCGTCAGCGGTGCGGCAGCTGCCGCCAGGGCAGGGCGGTTGGGGGCGTATGATTCCGGCGACTTGAGCCTCTACAGCTTCAGCCCTTCGGCGCTGGCAAGCCTGGCCTGGCACGTCAGCGATCAGGTGCTGGCGTATGCCTCGTTGTCTCATGGCGAGAAGTCCGGCGGGGTCAATCTCAGCGTGGCGAGCGCGCCGGTGGCGGGGGCAGACTCATTGTTGATCGGCAGCGAACGGGCCAACGACGCCGAACTGGGCATCAAGACCACGCTGCTCGATCAGCGCCTGCTGCTCAATGCCAACCTGTTCTGGACCGTGGTCAACGGCTATCAGACCAATGCCTACGACGACGTCAACCTCACCAGTTACCTGACCAACGCCGGTACCGTGCGCAGCCGTGGCGTGGAAGTCGACAGCAGTTGGCGGCCGATCTCGGGGCTGACGATCAACCTCAACGGCGCCTTCAACGACGTGCGCTATCTGTCTTACGACGATGCCCCATGCCCGGCTGAAGTCGCCTTGCGTCCCGGCGCCCCGGCCGCCTGCGACCTGAGTGGCCACGCGGTGGTGGGCGCGTCGAAATGGGTCTTCAACAGCAACGCCAGTTATCAATGGAGTCTGCACAATGGCCTGCAACCCTACGTCAACGGCAGCTACGCGTGGCGCTCCCATGCGGTCGGCACCGTCGATGATTCCCGCGACGCGCAGTTGCCCGGCTACGGACTGGTGAACCTGTCCAGCGGGGTGCGCGGCGATTGGGGCAAGGGCCAGTGGGACGTGTCGTTGTGGTTGAAAAACGCCTTCGACAAGACCTACTACACGACCCTGTGGAATTCCCCGAACGGCGCCTACACCGGGGTGCTGGGCACACCGCGAACACTGGGCATGACGGCGCGCTACGATTTTTGATCGGGACAACGGCGGCTTGCCGGCGTGAAATTTATTCTGTAGATTTTCATGAAATTATAAAAAGATAATTTCACGAGGTCGCGAATGTTTCAGCAGTCCAGCCAGCACGTCGACAGTTATTACGCCCACAGTTGCGCCGATATTCTGCGCCAGCGACCGGCGCTGGAGGGCGAGCAGCACACCGACGTGGTGATCATCGGCGCCGGTTTCAGCGGCTTGCATACCGCGTTGCGACTGGCGCTGGCGGGCAAACGCGTGACCTTGCTGGAGGCCAGCCGTGTAGCGTGGGCAGCCTCGGGGCGTAACGGCGGGCAAGCGATTCTCGGCTGGTCATGTGACATGCCGCCACTGGAAGCCGCGCTGGGACATGAACGCGCTAAACGCTTGTGGGACGGCATGCGCTGGGCTGCGCAGGAATTGCGTGAGTTACCGGGGCGTCACGGTTTCGACATTGATTATCGCCCTGGGCATTTGTGGACATCGGTGATGCCACGACGAGTCAGTCTGCTCACCGAATGGCAACAAGAGGCCAGCCACAAGTGGGGCCACGATGCCTTGCAGTTCATCCCGCGCGAGGAGCTGCCGGCGTGGGTGGCCAGTGATCGCTATCAGGCCGGACTTTACGACCCGGAAGGCGCGCACCTCAATCCGTTGAAACTCGCCTTGGGCTTGGCGGGCGCCATCGAGCGTGCCGGTGGGCGTATCTATGAGCAAAGCAAAGCGTTGAGTTATCAGGAGGAGGGCGCAGGTTTTCGCGTTCACACCGCGCGCGGATCAGTGCGTGCCGATGTACTGGTGCTGGCCTGCAACGCCTATCTCGATGAACTCGACCCGCAACTGTCCAGCTGCATTTTGCCGGTGGGCACCTATCAAGTCGCCACCGCGCCGCTGGCACCTGATCTGGCCACGGCGTTGCTGCCGAGCAACGTCTGCGTAACCGACAACCAGTTCGTCCTCGATTACTTCCGCCGCACGCCGGACCACCGCTTGTTGTTTGGCGGTGGCTGCACCTACTTGGGCGGCATGCCGAAAGACATCGCCGCTGCGACCCGACCGTTTTTGCAGCGTGTGTTCCCGCAGCTCAAAGGTGTCGAGGTGGAATTCGCCTGGGGCGGGCACATCGACCTGACGCTCAAGCGCACACCGGACGTCGGCGGCGAAGGCAATCGTTACTGGCTGCAAGGCTATTCGGGCCACGGCGTATTGCCGACCCTGGCCGCCGCACGGGCGGTGTCTGCGGCCATTCTCGGCGAAGGTGATGAATTGGCGTTGTACCAGCGCTTGAGCAATGGCCGCTTTCCCGGCGGCAAGCATTTCGCCGCACCGCTGGAGGCGATCGGCAAAGCCTGGTATCGCCTGCGCGACAGTATTTGATGAGGCTTTGACGATGAACAAGCAAGAAGAGATCGCCGCGTTGGCGATCCTCATCCACGACCTGCGCAAGCACAAGAAGTGGACCCTCAAGGAGCTGGCCGACAAGATCGGCCGTTCGGTCGGTTTCCTCTCGCAGGTCGAGCGCGGCCTGTCGCGGCCGACGGTGGCGGACCTGACCGCGATCAGCGAAACCTTTGGCGTGCCGACCACCTATTTCTACAGTTTGCCCAAGCCCAAGGAGCTGCCGTGGGTGACGCGTCCGGACGAGCGCCGCACGTTGTATTACGCCAACGGCATCACCGACATTCTGGTGTCGCCGCGGATCCGCGCCTCGTTCTCCATGCTCGAAAGCCATCTCGAGGCTGGCGCGAGCAGCGGTGACCGCCACCTGACGGACAGCTCGGAGCAGGGCGGTTACGTGCTCGAAGGCGAACTGACGTTGTGGCTGGGCGATGACGAAGAACCCGCCACGCTCAAGGCTGGCGACAGCTTTCAGTTCGACAGCCACACCCGCTGCCGCTACGGCAACCTCACCGATCAGCTCACACGCGTGCTGTGGGTCTACACCTGATAACCATAAAGGATGAACACGATGGACGTTGTCTGCGCTGACCTGCTCGCTGAAGTACGGGCGTTTCGCCAACGCTACCCCGAGGTGCGTTATGTCGACCTGATATCCCTGGACATTCCCGGGCACTTTTATGGCAAGCGTTACCCGGTCGACATGCTTGAAAAAGTCGCCGCCGGCAGCGCACTGAAACTGCCGCAGAACTGCGTGTTGCTGGGCGTGCAGGGCGGCTTGTTCAACATCGGCGATTACTGTTTCAACGACGGCGACCCGGACGCCGTGCGCCGTTTGGTTCCGGGCACCTTGAAACCGGTGACCTGGGAAGCGCAGCCGTTGGGGCAGATGCTGATCACTTCGGACGGCACCGAAAAACCCATCGAATTCGAACCGCGAGAAGTGCTTGCACAGGTACTCAATCGCCTCGCACGCAAAGGCATTCATCCGGTGGTGGCGTTCGAACTGGAGTTTTACCTGTTCGACAAAAAACTGCGTGACGGTCTGCCGCAGTTCCCTCGCGATGAACTGAGCGACGACGCCGACGACCAACCGAACATGCACATCGAACGCCTGTCGCGTTTTGCCCCGGTGCTCGATGAAATGGTCGACGCCACGCGGGCGCAGGGCATCGATGCCACCGTGATCACCGCCGAACTCGGCCCCGGCCAGTTCGAAATCAACTTCGGCCACCTCGACGACGGCTTGCGCGCCGCCGATTGGGCAGCATTGTTCTGCCGCAGCACCCGTGGCGTTGCGCTGAAACACGGCTATCGCGCCAGTTTCATGGCCAAGCCATATTTGCAGCATCCGGGCAGCGGCATGCACGTGCACGTCAGCCTTTACGATTCAGCGGGTAACAATCTGTTGGCGGCGAACGATCAGCAGCCACTCCGCCATGCGGTCGCGGGGTGCCTGGAACTGCTGCCACACAGCATGCCGATCTTCGCGCCGAACCAGAACGCCATGCGCCGCCTGGGCGGCACGGTTAACACGGCAACCAAAGCCAGTTGGGGTTTTGAGGATCGCGATGCATGCCTGCGCATTCCGGAATCGGACGCGAAAAACCTGCGCGTCGAGTATCGCCTCGCAGGCGCGGACGCCAATCCGTATCTGGTGTTGGCGGCAATTCTGGTGGGCCTGGAGCATGGGCTGGCATCGGGCAAGGAGCCGATTGCGCCGCTCAATGAAGACCGCAGCAGCGGCATTGATTTCCCTAAGGAAATGTTCGAGGCCGTGCGTGCGATGCAGCATCAGCCGCAGTTGCGCGAGGGTATGGGCGCCGAGTTTGTCGATGTGTATTGCGAGAACAAACGTCAGGACCATCTGGCATTCATGCAGGAGATCAGTGCGCGGGAGTATCGCTGGTACTTGTGATGGCGGACATTGATGCGCGCAAGGTCATGCAAGGCTGTTTTTGGTCAGCAGCCTTTTTCATTTCACCGCGTAGCGCAGCCGAGGCGGGAAGTGTTCCAATTACGCAATTTCCCGACGTTGATAGAAGGTAATCCGCAATGACCGATACGACCGATGACGCTTTCTACGATCGCGCCGACGCCCACATCAGCCTGTCGAACGAGCAGCTCAAAGTGTTCGAAAACCTCGGCAAAGTCAGCGCATCGATGATGTTTGGCACCACCCGGTTCAATGCCTGGGTGAGCGCACGCAGCTTCAAGTCGGGCGAAGAAATGGCGCAAGCGCGCGAGGCGATGTTGAAGTACTTTTGTGAGCAGTACCGGATGATGCTCGAAGATAACCTTGACGACCATATCAACAATTTCAGCCAGTACATGACTGTGAAAGATGCCTGACTGACAGGATCTGGACTGCTTTGACTAACTCAATAAAGGACTATCTTTATGTCCGTCCGGGTGTTGAAAGCGGCGAAACGTATCCATTGGGTTTGGCCGTTTGGGTCGAAAGCCGCCATTCAGGCTGCATCAAGTCCAAGCGATTACTACAGATTGGCGCCAGGTTCTACAGTTGAATCGTCCCACGCGCAGTCAACGGACCGAGAACCGTGCAGCTTCGTCGAGTGCAGCCATCAGCTCCATCCGATTTGCAATTAGCTTAAGTCGGTCCGACTCAGAAAGATGTTTCCCAGGTGTGGGCAAAGCAGAAGCTGTGGCCTCGCGCCAGCGTGAATACAAAACGCCGGTAGTGGCGAAATCTGCTACTTGCGTCTTGCGCAGAAATGCCAGGTCGATCTGTTTAGCGATAATGGGATTGACTTTGGAGTAAGCAAACCGCGAAGACGGGTGGTTAGCCACAGCTACAGGCACGTCACCCGCTAACGCAGTAATTCGCTTACCGTTTCGCTTGCTGAAGCAGACGATCAACTCTGGTGCTAAAACCTCCAAGACTTCAGTAAACGTTCGCTTGCCGTTCTCCCAAGCTGCGTCCGACGGCTTTTCGCGAATGCTGGGTAAAAACTCCTGGATGAAGTTGTAATAGGCAATGCGATGCCAAAAATCACTCCTGTCTGCGCTGGAGAAGTGCTTTCGGGCATTCAAGATAGAAGCCATTATTTTAGTGAAATGCGCATGTTTGCGAAGCTTGGCTGTGGCTTGAGGATGTTTCTGGCCCAAGGCCAGAGCCTTCAACACTTCGGGTGTGACTGTCGGGCGCTCATGTTCTTTGGCCCCGTAGTGAGATTCGCAGACAACGAGAATGCGTAAACCGTGAATGCCGCGCTCGTAGTGCGCACCCACCCATGGTGCAAAACGGACCGTACTTTTGCTCATTTCCATCCTTGGTTTGTTTGTTCGGGTCAAGATTTTGGCCCAAGCGTAATCACACTGTCAGTTTAATAAAATAGCGATTGGGTTTGAAACTAGGGCAGTTACCGACCCGCGCCTGTTTCTTTAGAAATACTGAATGGCTTGTTTTGCCCCACCCACACTCTTGGTTTTTCAAACGCCAACTGGTAGCGTGCGCGGCCTCGCTGTATTGCCCGATCCCTTTCGTCATTCGTTGCCTGTGCAGGGCACACGCACACGAGTACCCGCTGCCCCACTTGAGGGCGCCGACGCAGGATGCATCGGGCGATGCACAGTCATTCGCAAATGGAGTTCACAATGACGCAAAACAGCACCGTGCTGTCCGGTATTGCGCTGGATCAATTCATGGATCGTCTTGAGGTCGAGCATCAGGAACACGGTGCCGATTATCTGCTGGGCCAACTGCGCGCCCAGCCGCTCAAGGCTGTCTCGCTGGAGTCGATTGGCCGTCTTTACGTGCTGTGGGTCAACGCCGGTGACGCTGAAGCGGCCAAGGCAGTACTGACCGACGATGGCCAGGCACTGATCGCGGCGACGCCGGGCGATGCGCGCAACGAACTCAAGGTCAATCTGCTGATTTTCCAACTGCGGCTCGGCAACTACCTCAAAGACGAGCAAGGCGTGCTGCTGGCGCTCGACACCCTGCAGCAATTGACCCACGAGTCGCTGCCGTTCGACATTGAACAGTACCGGCGCTACCGCATTTTCGACGACCTGCAACACGCCACCCTCGACATCGCCCTCAAGGCCATCGAGGTGCGTCACAGCCTGGCCCTGATCAACCCTGATCGTCACGCTTTGCGCGCCTGGGACGATGCCGATCAACAGCGGCGTCGGGCCCAGGTGCTGGCCGCTCATGAACGTGACGAAGCAGCGCGCGAAGCCGCACTGGCGGCGATTGATGCATTTCGCACGGCCGGCAACGATCAGGATATCGACGCTGACGACTGGCTATGGCTGGGCGATGCGCTGATCGAAATCGTGCCGTTACGCCTGGCGCTGTTCGAACAACCGGTAATGCAGTTGACCGCCGATTTGTCGCTGCCTCAGCGCCGGGAATGGGAAGTGCGCCTGGCGCGTCTGGCCGCCCGTTCACTGAAGGCCCAGGGCGACCTCGCGGGTGCATTGAAAGTCTGTGACGTGGCGACCCTGAGCCTGGATTCGGGCGGCGCTGACAACTTCGTCGATTACCATTTGCCATGGCTACTGGAGAACGGCCAGGTCGAAGAGGCGGGGCAACGTGCCTTCGAGGAAATCTATGAAGTGCGCGCTCACATGTGGCCGGGCACGGCCTATTGGGTCAACGAACGTCTGCTTGATGCTGCAGACGCGTCCGTGTGGTGGCCGCTGTGTGTAATGCGTGCCTGTGACGATCAAGCGGTGCTGGAACAGTTCCTTTCCGGCTTGCCATGGCGTGATGAGTCGACGCCGTCTCAAGGGGCGCTGCTCGATGCACTGCAGGCCGCGCGCGATGACCTGGAGCAAATCGACAACGTCTTCGCCCAGGCTCTGGCGGAGGCGCGACGTCGCGCGCCGGATCATCCGTGGATCAACCGCCTGGTGGCGGTGCGTGAAGGCCAGGCCGGGCGCATCGACGCCAACACCCAACTGGCAATGCTGCGTGAAGCCGTCTCGGCCGGTAACCTGCACGACAATCGCAGCAACTTCGCCCTGTTCAGTGCCCATGCCAGTGTGTTTGGTATCGCTGATGCCCTGCGCCAACCCTTGCCGCCATTGGCCAGCGGTATGTACTACTACCAGTTTGCGACCAACCTTTCGGGACTGGTCGAAACCCATGTCGAATCGCTCTCGGAAGAGCAAGCCGAACCTATCTGGTGGCAACTGCGCGAAGTACAGAAGGTTGCCTACGAACACGGCCAGGCCCGTATGGAGCAATGCATCACCAGCGGCCGCGGTCACCGCTCTGACGCCTGCGCACACCTGTACTCAATGCTGTGCGCCAACCTGGCGTTCAATTACCGCTGCTACAACGACAAGCTCATGGGCCGGGCCCTTGAATTGCATGCTCGCGGCATCGCCGCCAGCCCGTTCGCCGAACACTATCAGGGCATCCTGGAAAATCGCATCAAGATAAAGGACGACCAAGGCATCGCCGAAGCGGCCGAACAGCTCTGGCACTACGCAGCCGACCATGGTTACAGCCGCCACGACCCGGAAGAATACATTCAGGACGTTACCCGCGCGCTGTACCGACTGGACCGTGAACGCGAGATTCTGATCTGGCTGGAACGTCTTCTCAAATGGCAGGAAGAGTGCGAAATCAGCGACAAGGCGCTGGAATACTCGCCGCTGTTCGCACGCATGAAAATCGCCATGTACCTCTCCTACACGCTGCCGGAAGCAGCCACCAGCCTGTGGTTGCGTTACGCGCCGATCATCGACGAAGGCGCCGAACCGTCCCTGCTGGGCTGCGCCGGTGATGTGCTCAAGGGGCTCGGCCGCAACGAAGAAGCCGTGGCCTATTACCATCGCTCGATCCTGCGCAGTGATCCGAACAACCCGGTTGATCAGGGCAACAATGAACTGTTCCACCAGTGGGTCGCCGAATTGCAGGCGTCTGCAAAACCGGCCGCCAAGGCCTGGTGGCAAATATGGAAGTAACGGTGGACGGAGCCTCGCCACCGCGCCAGTCCGGTTACGCCCCGCGCAACGCACTCAATGCCGATCAACTCAAACGCGGCATTGCTGAGCGCAGCCTTGCTCGCGGCGATGCGCCGGAAGTCAGCAAATGGTTGCTCAACCATTTCTACCGTCATCTGGTCGGCAACTTCGAACCTGCGCGGCGGATCACCACGCGGGTAGAGGCGGCCGAGGCATTGGGCAGCGAGCCGCCAGCCTGGGTGGAAAGGCATTTGCACGACGCTGGCAAAGCGTCGCAGCAGACGCTGGCGCCGCTGGTCTGGGTCGATCCGCAGCAGGCGCCACTGCTGGCCGAGGAAGCGTTGCTGGTGGAGTTTCTGACCTCACGCCAGGGCACGGCACTGGCCGACAAGCTTGAACGCATCAATTGCCCACAAGCGCTGGCGCTGTGGCAAAAGGAACACGCGCAGATGGCGGCGCGGGTCGAGCAGGGCTGGTGCCAGAGCCGTCCCGAAGCCTTGCTTGTGCGGCTGACCACTGCTGAGCACGTCTTGCACGAACTGCGTCCCGAAAGTGATTGCCTGCGCGCGGAAATGGCCTTTGAAAGTTATGTGATGCGCCACTGCCTGGGCCAGTTCGCTGATCGCCGCGCCTTGACCGGCGGTTACGGCGAGCGCTATGCCGAAGCGGTGGAGCAGCAGCGCATGCGCGTGTTCAGTTTTCGCGATGCCCAGGGCCAACCCCACATCACCATCAGCCTGATCGTCCAGGCCGACGGCACCTTGACGGTCGAGCAGGTCAAAGGCAAACAGAACCGGCCACCGGTTGAACGCTACTACCAAGACCTGCTGCAGTGCCTGAACGCCTTGCACACCGACCAGCAAACGCCCGCCGACTGCATCGCCATCGGTATCGTGCGCACTGAAGCCGGTTGGCTGCGCATCGAAGACGTCAGCGACCCGACCGCGCAGACTCGTCTGGTGGCGCGGTATCCGCAATTGTACGAGCGCCTTGATGCGCCGTCGGCGATGGTCGAATGGCTGGTGGCCGGGCGACAGCCGCAGCAATTTTTGCAGGTTGCCCCGCAAGCGGTGTCGGTCAAATACGCCATCCGACATATTTTCAGCAAGCGCATTGAGCGTCAGGCCAGTGAACCGCTGTGCCTGACCGAAGGCGTGCCGTGGCCGGACATGGCGCCGGCCACTGCCGAGGAAATCCAGACCTGGCAGGCTCGGACAAGGTGAGGGGAACGGCATGTTTTTAATGATTGCAGTGGTTGTTTCAGTCTGGTTGTTGTGGCAAGCATTCAAGCCCCGCCGTGCGCCGTTGTTCAGCCCACGCAAGCACTGGTCGCTGCTGCTGGCCAAACCTATGGCCGATGCGATGGGCGTCGAGGGCTTCTATTCGTCGGCGTGTGATCACTTCAACGAGCAGGCGCAGAAGATCCTCCGGGCAGCGTTGCTGCACCAGGCCGGGATACGCAGCCATTGCGATGACGAGGCGGTGCGGGCGCACTTCAGTGCAACCCTTGAACGGCAATGGTTCGGCCTCGACCTGCAAGCGCTGAAAGCCGACGATGAGCCGCGCGCGGCCATGGCTTTTACTTGCGTGCGGGTGGCGTTTCTGGTCCGTTGCGCACTGTTGATGCACTGGCTCGAACCCGCTGTCGCCTGGCGTGTGTTGCTGCTCAATGCGCAGCGTGCGCAGGACTGTTTCGACAGTTGGGAAGATTTCGGCAAAGCCTACCAGCAGGGGCGCGAGCAGTGGGTGGCGGCATTTCGCGTCGACTCGTTGGGCGAGGCGTTCCACGAGCAGCATCTGCGCCAGTTGCTGACGCCCGGCAGCGGTGCCTGGAACGCTATCCCTTGGCATACGCCAGCGGCGTTGAGCCCGACGCCGGCAAGGTCGTTCAGCAAAATGCGTCAAGCGATTCGCTGAGGGCGAAAAGCCGTTCCATCGAGCACACACTTTTTCACAAAGACCTCCAAGCCACCGATCAATGGCAGAATCCCCTTACTTGAAAGTTTTGGAGATCACCATGCTTCGTGTGTTTGAACGAAGGCTCGACCCTTTTCCTCCTGACGAGGTACCGCCACCGCCCACCGGCCTGGCGCGGTTCCTCTGGGCTTGCACCCGTGGTGCGCGCGGTTACATCCTTGCGCTGGCGCTACTCAGTGCCGCTGTATCGATTTATGAAGCGTGGCTGTTTTCCTTCCTCGGCCAAGTCGTCGATCTGCTCTCGACCTGGCAGGCCGGCGGCGAAGCGGCGGCGCAGGAGAGTCGGGTGTTGTGGGGTATGGGCATCGTCATGGTGCTCAGTGTCGGGCTGGTGGCGTTGCGCACGATGGTGCAGCACCAGATTCTGGCGATTAACTTGCCGCTGCGCCTGCGTTGGGATTTCCATCGGCTGATGCTGCGGCAAAGCCTTTCGTTTTTCTCCGACGAGTTTTCCGGTCGGGTCACCACCAAAGTGATGCAGACGGCGCTGGCGGTGCGCGATGTGTTGTTCACGATGATCGAGATTCTGCCGGGGATCGGTGTGTATTTCATTGCGATCATCGCGTTGGCCGGCGGTTTTGCGCTGAAGCTGATGCTGCCGTTCCTCGCCTGGGTCGTGCTGTTCGGCCTGGCCATGTGGTACTTCGTGCCGCGTCTGGGCAAAGTGGGGCAGGAGCAGGCCAATGCGCGGTCGATGATGACCGGGCGCATCTCCGATGCGTACACCAACATCACCACGGTGAAGCTGTTCTCGCACTCCAATCGCGAAGCGCATTTCGCGCGGGCGGCGATGGAAGATTTCAAGCTGACCGGTTTTCGGCAGATGCGTCTGGTCAGCCTGTTCGAGATCGTCAATCAGGCGTTAGTGGTTGGATTGATCATGTCGGCGGGCGGTTATGCGCTGTGGCTGTGGCATCAAGGCGAGGTCGGCGCCGGTGCGGTGGCGGCGATCACCGCCATGGCGTTGCGCATCAATGGCATGTCGAACTGGATCATGTGGCAGATGACCTCGCTGTTCGAAAGCATCGGCACCTTGCACGATGGTATGGCAACGCTGACCCAGGGCACCAAGGTGCAAGACGCGCCGGATGCCGGCGTACTGAAGACTTCCGGCGGCGCGGTGACTTTCGACAACGTCAGCTTCAATTACAACGGCGAACGCCAGGTGCTTGATGGCCTGAGCTTGAATATCCGTCCGGGTGAAAAAATTGGCCTGGTGGGCCGTTCTGGCGCCGGCAAATCGACCTTGATCAACTTGTTGCTGCGCTTTTACGACATTGATCGCGGGGAGATTCGCATCGATGGCCAGAACATCGCGCACGTGACGCAAGACAGCTTGCGCAGTTGCATCGGCATGGTCACGCAGGATACTTCGCTGCTGCACCGTTCGATTCGCGACAACATTGCTTACGGCAGGCCCGATGCCACCGACGCGCAGATTCGCAGCGCGGCGGCCAGCGCCCAGGCCGATGAGTTCATCAGTCAATTGAGTGATCGTCAGGGCCATACCGGCTACGACACGCTGGTCGGTGAACGCGGGATCAAGTTGTCGGGCGGCCAGCGTCAGCGTGTCGCGATTGCGCGTGTGATGCTGAAGAACGCGCCCATCCTGTTGCTCGACGAAGCCACCAGCGCGCTGGATTCGGAAGTCGAAGTGGCGATTCAGGAAAGCCTCGATGACATGATGCAGGGCAAGACCGTGATCGCGATTGCTCACCGCTTGTCGACAATTGCAGCGATGGACCGGCTGATTGTCATGGACGAAGGACGCATCATCGAACAGGGCACCCACAGCGAACTGCTGGAACTGAACGGCGTCTATGCGCGGCTTTGGCAGCATCAGAGCGGCGGGTTCCTCGGCGAGGATCAGGGCGTGGTGGAGGCCTTGGATCAGGCCTGATGATCACGTACAAAAAAACCGGCCTTGCGCCGGTTTTTTTGTCGCCGAATGGGCGCTGCGCGCTCAGGGTGACTGCCAGGGCCCGCCATCCGCTACGGGCACCTCACCCAGATCATAAGGATTGATGCCTTCAAGACAGCCGACATTGAAACCGAGGTCACACTGGATGAGCGTGTTACCGATCTGCTTGAGCATGACTGGGCCTCCGTCGACCTCGAGCGCTGTTTATCTGGCGCGACCGCGAGCACGATTGATCGCCAACAGACAGAGGCCTACGAGCGTTGCCGCACCTGCAACCAGTAATGCAGAGGGTTGCATCGGCTGACGCGGGCCGGTACTGCCGCGTCGTTGGGGCATATCCAGTTGCCGGGTTGAAAAGGTCGATTCGACAAGCGGCGGTAATGAGCTGACGCTTTGCGCCTGATACGGCAACTCCTCGATGCTCAGACGCAGACCATCGCTCAACTCCAGTGTCAGCGCGGTGATCGTGCCAACGATTCTGTCGGGGTAAACCGGTTCGCCGGCGGGATCGAGCTGGTCATACAAGAAATTCTGGCCTTCGAGCCAGCCGACGGCGGTCTGCAGTTCAGGGCCCAGGTAGTATTTTCCGTCGAGGAAAAAGCCGGGGAATTGAGGCGCGCGCTCTACGCTTTCAATGCAATAACGCTCACCCGGTTTCATACCGGTTGCAGGGGCAATCATGGTGAATTCCTCTGATGGTTTTGCGATAGAGAACAGAGATCACTCAGGGTTCCATGCAAAGGAGGAAAGGTAGCTGTCGGCCTTGAGGCGTGCCATTCGTCCAGTGGCGGGCACTCGCGGTGGTGGAGAGTCTCTGACGTTCAAGCGCGGAATTTCCGTGCATCAGCAGGAGAGCCAGCATGGACATTGATGAGAAAGCGCCGGGCAACCAGTCTCAACAGCAAGTCACGCGCACCACGGACAATGAGACCGGGCATGATCCGCGGCGCGATGAAGCTGAGGTGCCGCTGCCGGCGGACGACGAGGCGTCGGTCGATGAAGACATGAGCGACGTGGACGCGGCCAACTCGGTCGCAAGCGAACATCCGCAGTCGAGATAATTGCAAGGCAATAAAAAACCCGGCATTTACGCCGGGTTTTTATGGCCTGCTATCCCCGCACATTCGGTCAGAGCGACGCTTTCACCTGCAGACCAAACACCAACGCATTGTCGATGTCCTGCCCGGAGAACGCGCCCGGCTCGATGATGTATTGCATGTTCGGGCGCAGGGTCAGCCACGGGGTGGCTTGATAACCGTAGCCCAGCTCGATCAATTGCTCGGCGCTGTCCAGGTTCGGGAACGCGGTGCCATTGTTCAGCGCAGCGTCTTGCAGCACATCGCGGCTGCGCGGGTTCGGCACGGCACGGCCGTAGCCCAAGGCGACGGTGTCACGCGGGCGACCTTCGAACGGTTTGTACAGAACCACGCCGGTGCCGTACCACTTGCTGAACGGCGAGGCCGCTTCGCTGGCCGCCGAGTATTGACCGAACGCGTGCAGGCTGCGGCCTTCCGACGACTCCGAGCGCCACACGGCTTGATCGACCAGCAGGTAATGACCGCCGCGACCGGACACTTCTTTGCTGCTGCCAATGCGTTTCACGTCGGAGCTGTCGTAGTAATAGCCGACCTTGTATTCGCCCGGCAGCTCACCGGCATGCTTGTACACCAGTTCGATTGGCACCACGGTGCCGGTGGTGTGTTTCGGGCCAAGATGCCAGGCTCGGCTGGAGTTGCCGTTACTTTCCGGGTCGACGTTGAACGCCGCCACGCGCAGTTGCCAGGAGGACGACAGGTCGTATTTGACCCGCACGCCCAAATGCGCGTTGGGGTAGTTGGTCCAGCCGCTGCCGCCGGACATGTTCAGCGGGTGACCGCAGAAACCAGCGTTCATGAAGTTACAGAGAATGCCGCTGTCGAGGCCGCCGAGGTCGTTGCCCATGGCCATGTAACCAAGCTTCACGTTGAGCGCCGGGGTGAACAGGCTGCGCTCGTAGCTCAATTCGGTCAGGCGCGTGTACAGGCCGCCGTAGTTTTCCTGGATCGGCAGACGGTTGCCGACGAGGTCTTCCGAGGCGCTGTTGCCGCGACGGTCGTTGATGGTCAACTGAACCTTGCCAGCGTTGTCGACGCCGTACAGTTTGCTCAGATCGAACTGCACGCCGAGCTTGATGTTCTGCGAGTAGCGCGCCGAGCGATGCAGGCCGCCGTCAGCGTTATAGGCGGTTTCGCCGCTGTAGTCGCCGGTGAACTTGACGCCTTCTTCATCCATCTGGTGACGCAAGCCACCCCAGTCACCGGTGAGGGTGCTGCGGGTCAACAGATCGGAATCGTTGTCGGCCAGCGCGGGGAGGGCAGTGGTGCACGCGACGCCCAGCAACAGGCCTTTGAACAGGTCGGAACGGGAAAAACCAACAGCCGATAGCATGTAAATCTTCCTGCAGAAAACTTGAGCAATAGGGGAAAAGCAGCGCGGCACCCGAGGGTGCCGCGCTCAAAAAAGCGTCCGCGTTTAACGTGGACGCTGGGGGTTACGGCAGAGCGTAAGCCATGACGTAGTCGCCACGATCGGTCGACTGACGCGCGCCGCCGGCGGTGATGACGATGTACTGTTTGCCGGTTTTCGGCGAAACGTAGGTCATCGGGCCGCCCTGGCTGCCAACCGGCAGACGCGATTTCCAGACTTCTTCACCGTTGCCGCTGTTGAACGCGCGCAGGTAGAAGTCCTGAGTGCCGGCGATGAAGATCAAACCACCTTGGGTCGACAGGGTGCCGCCGAGGGTTGGCAGACCGATCTTGATCGGCAAGTGCATGCGGATGCCCAGTGGACCGGTGTCTTCAACGGTGCCGACTGGAACCTGCCAGGCGACTTTCTGGGTCTTCATGTCGATCGCGGTCAGCGTGCCGAACGGCGGCGCCTGGCAAGGAATGCCGGCCACCGACAGGAAGCGGTTCTTGTTCACGGCGTACGGCGTGCCTTTCAGCGGAACGGCGCCCATACCAGTGTTCAGTGCTTCGCCACCGCCAGCCGCCTGGCCTTTGTTCTGCGACGGGATCATCTGAATCCACAGACCCAGGCGCATGTCGTTGACGAAGATGAAGCCGTGCACTGGGTCAGTCGAAATGCTGCCCCAGTTCATGCCGCCCAGCGAACCCGGGAAGCTCAGCGATTTGTCAGTGCCCGGCGCGGTGTACAGGCCGTCGTAGCGCATGCCTTTGAAGTCGATACGGCAGAGCAGCTGGTCGTACGGCGTGGCGCCCCACATGTCCGATTCGGTCAAGTGCTGAGCACCGATTTCTGGCATGCCCACCGATTTCGGCTGGGTAGGGGAGTACGGTTCGTTCGGGATGTTCGCTGCTTTGACCGGGACTTCTTTAACGTCGGTCAGCGGTTTGCCGGTGGCACGGTCGAGCACGTAGATCTGCCCGGCCTTGGTGCCGATGACCACGGCCGGTACGGTTTTGCCGTCCTTGGTGAAGTCGATCAGGCTCGGCTGCATCGGCAGGTCGAAGTCCCAGAGGTCGTTGTGCACGGTCTGGAACACCCAGCGTTCTGCGCCCGTGGTCGCGTCCAAAGCAAGGATCGAAGCACCGTAGGTGTGATCCAGTTTGCTGCGCTCGACACCATAGATGTCGGTCGACGAACTGCCCATCGGCAGGAATACCGTGTTGGTGGCCGGGTCATAAGACATCGGCGCCCAGCTGTTCGGCGTGCTGCGCACGTAGGTGCTGCCGTCGGCCGGAGCCTTTTTATCCTGCGGATTGCCCGGGTCGAACGCCCAGCGCATGGCGCCAGTGATCACGTCGAAACCACGGATCACGCCGCCCGGCATGTCTGCTTGCACGTTGTCAGCCACGCGACCGCCAACCACCACGGTGGTGCCAGCCATCAATGGCGCGGAGGACAACTGATAGTAGCTGTCCGGCACATCACCCAGACCGGCCTTCAGATCCACTTGGCCGTTGTTGCCGAAACCCTGGCAGAACTCGCCGGTGTCCGCATCGACCGCGATCAGGCGCGCATCGATGGTGTTGGTCAGCAAACGACGCTGGCAATTGGCAGCCGGCGCAGGTTTGGCTTCGATGATGCTCGAGTTGGACGGCTGAGCAATGGCGGCGGTGGCGTCGAAATACGCCATGCCACGGCAGCGCTGCCAGACTTTCGACTGTGCGTTGATCGAGTTCTTCCACAGTTCTTTGCCGGTGTCGGCATCGAGCGCGATCAGGTTGTTGTGCGGGGTGCAGATAAAGACTTTGTTGCCGATTTGCAGCGGGGTCAGCTGGTCTTCGGCGCCGTTGCCATCGCTCTCGGCGATATCACCGGTGTGGTAGGTCCACGCGACTTTCAACTTGTCGACGTTGTTGCGATTGATCTGGTCCAGCGCGGCGAAGCGGCTGCCACCTTCGGTATTACCGTAGTGCGCCCAGTCTTTTTGCGCCTTGTCCGGCTCGACCGGAGTCAGGCCCGGGCCGGTGCCGGTTGCGGCAACGGTCGGGTGAGCGACGAACATATTGCCGGCCGCCACAACCACGCCAACCGCCAGCACCGCCGCCACGGCATAAGCGCCGCGGCCCGCGACGCCACCGTTGGCACGCTTGAGCAGCGGATAGACCAGCGCCACGACCAGGCCGATCACGCTGAACATGAACAGCCGCGAGAACACCGGCCAGAACACCAGGCCAGCATCGCTCACTGCCCAGATCGCGGTGCCCACCAGGAACGCGGCGAACAACCACGCACCGGCCGGCTTGAAACGCGCGATCAACAGACCGGCAACGGCCATGACCAGGCCACCCAGCAGGAAGTACCACGAACCTCCCAAGCTGACCAACTTCACGCCGCCCGCAGCCAGCGCCAAGCCGAGCAGGGCGATGACGACGCCCAGCCCGACCAGAATGAATTTTGATATGCCCGAGAGGCTTTGACTCTGCTTCACGTTGAGTGTCCCGTTGAAATGAGGCGCGCATTATATAGTTAGGTAACTACCTAGTTAAATCACAAATTTCAACGTGAAGCGTAGTTCGCGCTTTTGACTCGCGCCTGAGGTGGCTCAAATGTTGAAAAGTCTGTCGAAATGCGCACAAAAATCGCTGTTCTGTAAGATTTATTGTGATTTTTGACAGATATAGACTGTCGCGTCTTCAGGCTTAAATCATTTGCGCCGGGTTGTAAATGCGACGAATAAGCGCCCAATAGCCCGATACAGAGCGATCAGCAGACGCATCGAGCTATATGGATATGCTTTTTTAATCTTGGAATTCGTAGTGTTTTACCGCTCAACTGGCGCCTTTTTGATAGGTGGCTATTTATGTCCGAGCGATGTGATGTGCTGGTTTTAGGCTTGGGCGCGATGGGCGCCGCCACGGTTTATCAGTTGGCGAAAGCGGGGGTTAACGTCGTCGGTATCGATCGCCATCACCCGCCGCATAATCTCGGTTCCAGCCACGGTGATACGCGCATCACCCGACTTTCGGTGGGAGAGGGTGCGCAATATGTGCCGATCGTGCGCAATTCTCATCGCATCTGGCGTGAGCTGGAGGCATTGTCGGGCGAGTCGCTGTTCGAGCAATCCGGGTTGCTGGTGTTAACGTCGAGCAGCGAGTTCGATCCTGAAGATCAGACCGACTTCACCTTGCGCACCATCGGTCTGGCGCAAACCTACGGCATCGAGCACGAAGTCTTGTCCGCCAAACAGATTCGCCAGCGCTTCCCGCAATTCGCCCACGCGCACGACTCGGCCATCGGTTATTTCGAACCGGGTGGCGGCTTCGTGCGCCCGGAGCGCTGCATCGATGTGCAGCTCAAACTCGCCGAGCAACACGGGGCGACGCTGTATAAAGGCGAGACCGTCACCGGCATCACTTCGAACGAGGAGGGTGTCACCGTCACCACCGACCGCCGCACCCTGTTTGCCAACAAACTGGTGATCAGCGCGGGCAACTGGAACGGCGAATGGCTCGGTGAGCGTTATGAAAATCTGCTGAGTGTCTACCGGCAAAAACTGTTCTGGTTCGAACTGGAGGAGGACGCCGGACTGGTGGGCCACTCGCCGACGTTCATCCTCACTCACGGCCGTGGTGACGACAACATCAACTACGGATTTCCCGCTTTATCTGGCGAAGGCAGTATGAAAATCGCCACCGCGCAGTACCACACCGCATCGGCGCCGCAGGTCATCGACCGCACGGTTTCAGCAACCGAAGCGCAGGACATGTACGAGCACCAGGTACACAACCGCATCGCCGGCGTGACCTCGACAGTCGTCAAGTCCGCCGTCTGCGCCTACACCGTGACACCGGATCGCCATTTCATTATCGACGAACATCCGTCGCTGCAGCACACCCTGTTCGTCTCGGCCTGCTCCGGACATGGCTTCAAACATTCCGCAGCACTCGGCGAGGCGTTCGCACAATGGTGCATACGCGGCTCGACCGACCTGGATCTGTCCTCTTTCTCCCTGAAACGCTTCGAAGGAACACTATCGTGAAACGCGTCGCGCTCTCCGTTGCACTGCTGGTCGCCGCCATGGGCAATGCCTACGCCGAAACCCTGAAAATCGCCGTGGTGCCTGTGCCCCATGCCGAGATTCTGGAGTTCTTGAAGCCTGAACTGGCCAAAGAGGGGGTGACGCTGGAGGTCAAAGTCTTCTCTGATTACATTCAGCCGGATCGGCAGACCGATGAAGGCTTGCTCGACGCCAACTATTTCCAAAGCAAGCCGTATTACGAGGCCTACAAAAAAGACCGCCCGAGCAGCGATCAAGTGCCTGTCGTCGCCGTGCACATCGAACCGTTCGGCGCCTACTCGAAGAAGATCAAAAACATCAGTGAACTCAAGGATGGCGCGACCATTGCCATTCCCAACGACCCGACCAACTCCGGTCGAGCGCTGCTGCTGATCGCCAAGCAAGGCCTGATCACACTCAAAGATCCCGACAACATCATGGCCACGCGCCTGGACATCGTTAGCAATCCCAAACATCTGAAGTTCCAGGAACTGGAAGCGGCCATGCTGCCGCGGGTGTTGAATCAGGTTGATTTGGCCCTGATCAACGCCAACTACGCCCTGGAAGCCAAACTGGTGCCGCACAAAGACGCGCTGTTCATCGAAAGCTCGGAGTCGCCCTACGCCAATTACCTGTACGTGCGTCGCGACAAGGCCAACGACCCGGCGGTGCAGAAGCTGGGTGCACTGCTCAACTCGCCGCAGGTGAAGCAGTTCATTCTTGAGCGTTATCACGGTGATGTGGTGCCGGCGTTCTGATTGACTTGGGAGCCGTCAGTAGATCTGACGGTTCTCAGCTCCCTCAAGCGTTCTCTTCAATCCCTCCAGGGAACCATTCTCTATCGGTATTTGCTCAGTGGCGGAGTGAGCCTATCAGGACAGGTGACCGACCAAAGGCATATAAAGATTGTTTGGCTAAAGGCTATCATCTCGCCATTAGCTCAAGCGGAGCCCCAATTGACCGGGTTATCGCCTGCACTCCCTTGAGCCTTCAACAAGGAAGGTTGCGCATGGTCGACGTCGTCCAGCTCGTCACGCCCCCCGAGGCCCCCGCCCCCAAAGAGCTGAAAATTCTTGCCACGTTGGTGACGAAGCTCAACCTTGCGGATTTTCAAAACGCGATCCCGGTGTTGCGCGAGTTGCGCATTTCCAACGAAACAGCTGAGCGTTTCACCAACGCGACACTGACATTGAACTCGTCACCAGAAGTGCTCAAGCCAAAGGTCTGGCGTCTTGACGAAATAGCCGCCGAAGCCTTCCGCGCGATTCCAGGCCTGGATCTGGTGCTGGACGGCCCATTGCTGAACCGCCTGACCGAAGCGGAGATGTCCACCTTCACCTTCACGCTGGAGGCAGATGACCGGGAAAACCCGGGTGCAACCAAGGAAATTGCCCGGCTGGAGCAGGTGGTTGAGCTGATGCCTCGCAATCAGTGGGGCGGTCTGCGGCACATTCCCGACATGACGGCCGCGTTTGTCCAACCTAATGAGGCCGCAGTCGAGCGCCTGCTCAAGCAAGCTGCCGAACTGCTGCGAATGAGCGATAAGCCATCGGGGCTCAATGGTTACGAAGGTGGCGCCAAGCGAGCCTGGCAACTGGCCTCGGCAATTTGGGGCGCAGTCGCCCGATTGAAACTGGACTATGCATTGCCGCCTGCCAGTTTTGAGCAGTGCGGGCAGAAAGTGCGCAGTCCCAGTCAGATCACCGACTCCGGGCTTGCTACTTGCCTCGATCTTGCTTTGTTTTTCTGTGCCGCCCTTGAGCAGGCCGGGCTAAATCCCGTAATGATTTTTACTGAAGGCCACGCCTTTGCCGGGCTCTGGCTAAAACCGGAAGAGTTCACCACCACGCTGGTGGATGACATCACTGCCGTACGCAAGCGTGTGAAGCTCAAAGAACTCGCGTTGTTCGAGACTACGCTGCTGACGCAACATCCGGTGCCGTCCTTTTCCTACGCGGTAGAGCGAGGCAATCAACAAATTGCTGAAGATGCAGAGGCCCGGTTCGAGATGTTGCTGGACATCCGCCGCGCACGACTGCAACGCATCAAACCGTTGGCGAGTCCTGAGAGCCAAACTGCGCGACTGATTGCGATCGATTTAGAGGAAGAAGGACCGCCACCGTTGCTGGTGGAGGAGGCCGGACACCTCTCGGATGAAACCGGCGCTTTCGAAGCCGAGGATATTTCCAGGCTGGATCCCGCCGACCGTTTGGGGCGCTGGCAGCGCAAACTTCTCGACCTGTCTCTGCGTAACAACCTGCTCAACTTCAAGGCGGGCAAGCGTGCGCTGAAACTTGAGGCCCCTGACCCTGGCGCATTGGAGGATCTGCTTTCCAGCGGCCAGCGTCTGCGCTTGCTGACCCGCCCCGACCTCATGGATGGCGCCGATCCTCGAGAGAAAGCACTTTATGAGCAGCGCGAGCGTGAAGATGTAAGGCGTCGTCACGCCGAAGACGCGCTCAAGCGCAAGGAAGTGTTCGTCGCACTTTCTAACGCAGAAATGGATGCGCGCCTCACCGAACTCTATCGCAGCGCTCGTACCGCCTTGCAGGAAGGCGGGTCGAACACGTTGTACCTGGCGATTGGTTTCCTCAGTTGGACCCGGGAAGATCGTGGCGGCCAGCGCTACCGTGCACCGTTGGTCCTGGTGCCTGTGAGCCTGGAGCGCAAAAGTGCGCGCTCGGGATTTTCAATCGTATTGCACGACGACGAGCCGCGTTTCAACCCGACACTTATCGAAATGCTGCGCCAGGACTTCGAGCTGGGGCTGGGCTCGCTGGAGCACGAGCTGCCTCAAGACGAGTCCGGCCTGGACATCGCCGCCATCTGGAACAAAGTCGGCCAGGCGATCAAAGACGTCCCGGGCTGGGAGCTGAGCGAGGATGTCGTCCTGTCGATGTTCTCTTTCGCCAAATACCTGATGTGGCAGGATCTGGCGCAGAACGCTGAGCATTTGCGACAAAGCCCGGTGGTCCAGCACTTGCTGGACACGCCTCGAGATTCTTTTGTGTCGCAAACACCGTTCCCGGAGGCCGCGTCGCTGGACCGCGACTTTGGCCCCACGGAGGTGTTCTGTCCGCTGCCTTCTGACTCCTCACAGCTGTGCGCCGTCCTCGCCGCCGCGAAAGGCAAAGATTTTGTGTTGATCGGCCCTCCGGGGACAGGCAAGAGCCAGACCATCGCCAACATGATTGCCCAGTCGATTGCACAGGGTAGTCGCGTGCTGTTTGTCTCCGAAAAAATCGCCGCACTGGATGTGGTTTACCGACGCCTGAGGGAAATCGGGCTGGGCGAGTTCTGTCTTGAATTGCATTCGAGCAAAGCGCGCAAGACCGAGGTATTGGCGCAACTGCAATCGGCGTGGGAAGCCACAGGGCAGATCGATGCAGCGGCCTGGGAACTGGAAGCACAGCGCCTCGCGACCTTGCGCGACAGCCTGAACATCTACGTGGAGCGCCTGCATCGTCGCCATGGCAACGGGTACACGGTTTACGATGCCATCGGGATTGTCACCTCTGGCATCGACGAACCGGTGGCGCCAGTGGCCTGGATATCGCCAGCGTTCCATGATCAGAAAGACATGCTTGAGCTACGTGAGCTGGCTGATCGTCTTGAGGTTAACGCGCAGGCGGTCGGTTACGGACAATTGGCCGGTCATGTGTTTTCGTCAGTGGGTCAGGCGCAATGGTCCCCTCACTGGCAGCAGCAGTTTGTCCAGGCCGCACGTGATGTCCTGCCCTGCGCGCAGGATGCACAACGCAGCGTGGATCGATTCGTTGAACTGGCCGGGTTGCCGGCGACCTCATCCACGCCGACAGCGCTGGAAGGGCTTACGCTCCTGTCGCAAGTGCTGTCGACGGCCGCCGGCCATGACTGGCGTTTTGCGCTGCGTGCGGATGCCCGTTCACTGGCCCAGCAATTGTCTGAAGGCTGTACGTGGATTGAACAGCATCGAGCCATCAATACCCGGCTTTCTGCGCTTTGGCCATCAAGGGTAACGACCGACGTCAAACGTGGTGTCGAGTTGTTGTTGCTGCGCCGCAAGACTTTTTCCGAGCTGGGCAATCCGTGGTCGGCGGACGTCATCGACAAACTGCAGCAGGCCGTCGCACAGCTATGTCATATCGACGAACTCACTCAAAAACTTTCCGTGAGTTATGGCGACGCCATAGAGACGATTGATGTCACCCAGCTCCTGCATGACTGGAATGAAGCTGAGCAAGCGATCTGGCCCAAGTCGTGGCTTGGCCGTCGACGTATCACTGGACTGCTCAGCGCAACCCAGACCACTGCCGGAGAGGCTGACGTAGGTAGGGATCTCAATCTCTGGGTTGAAATACGTGCCACGCGCGCCAGCATTGATGCTCTGGATGTCGGGCAGCTCTGTGATCCCGTGTGGAAGGGGTCGAAATCTGAAAGCACTCACTTGACGCTTGCCGTCGCACTGCAGCAAGCGGTGCAACTGCAGAAAGACGAAACGATGTGGCTGGACGAAGGCTTTCAATCGATCGAACAAGGCCATTTGGGAGAAGTTCTGAAGGCCGAACTCGAGCGGTTACGTTCGCTACGCAATCTGGATCAACAGATCGCTGAACTGTCGTCTTTGAAGGACCAGACCGAAGCGCTGTGGCAAGGTCTGGGGTCCAACACCGACAGGTTATCAGCAGCACTGCGCTTCCAGGCTGAGCGACGTGAAATCGAAGACCGAGGCCGTTTGACCGATGACCATCCGGATGTGGAGGAGGGCCGTTGCGGCCTGACCCTCAAGGCTGATTTCTTTCTGCTTAAGGAAAGGGCCGCGCTTGAGCGAAACCTCGTAGAACGGGCGGACCTGAAAGAAACGGTGCCACTCTGGCAAGACCTCAAGAGCAACATTGAACACGCTCGCCAAGCGGTGGAGTTCCAGCGACAGCTCGCAACGGCTATCGCCAAACTCGCACTCAGCCCCGAGCAAATCGTGGCGTACAAAGCACCGCTGCACAGTCTTCTGGGTGATGGAAACGCACTGCTGGAAGCAGAAGGGGCGATCAATCTGGCGGGTGTCAGCCTGCGCGAGAAACTTGCCCTGCTTGGCCGCAGCGCTGCCGAGCTGACCAGCATTGGCCACTTCACTGAATCGGGTATCGGCGAGGTCGCAGAGCTGTCGATCGAGCGGCTCATATTCAATTGCGAGTCGGTCATCTCATCGGAGGCTCGCCTTAGAGCCTGGTGTGCCTGGCGCAAGGTCAAAGACGAGGCGTTGGCGAAGGGGCTGGCGTCGATAGTCAGTGCCCTTGAGAACGGCGCGATAGCCCCTGGCAAAGTCCGTCGTGTGCTGGAAGTGAACTACGCACGCTGGTGGCTTAACGCGACCGTGGATAACGAGGAGGTCATACGCTCATTTGTCAGCGCCGAGCACGAGCAGCGCATCCGCGACTTCCGCACACTGGACGACAAGTTCATTGCCTTGACCCGTGACTGGCTGCGTGCGCGGCTCTGTGCGGATTTGCCCAGTCAGGACAGTGTCAGTCGCTCCTCCGAGTGGGGTTTGCTTCGGCATGAAATGGGTAAAAAGACCAAGCACATCCCATTGCGCGAGCTCATGAGCCGTGCACCGGAAGCACTGACCAAACTGACCCCATGTCTGCTGATGAGCCCGCTTTCCATCGCCCAGTATCTACCGCCGGCCTCGGCTCCTTTTGACCTGGTGATTTTTGACGAGGCCTCGCAGATTCCAGTCTGGGATGCGATCGGTGCTATGGCTCGCGGCCGCCAAGTGGTCATGGTCGGCGACCCGAAACAGCTTCCACCGACCTCGTTCTTTGATCGCGCCGAGTCGACGGCAGAGGACGAAGATGTCGAGTCGGATCTGGAAAGCATCCTCGATGAATGCATCAGCGCGAACCTGCCAACGCGCAACCTTAACTGGCACTACCGCAGTCGCCACGAAAGCCTGATTGCCTTCTCCAACGAGCGCTATTACCAGTCCAAGCTGGTGACGTTCCCCTCGCCGTTCACCACTGACCGCGCCGTGAAACTCTGCCCGGTCGCCGGTGTGTACGAGAAGGGTGGGTCGAGAACCAACCCGATTGAGGCGCGCGCGCTGGTGGCCGACCTCGTTGCCCGGTTGAAATCAGCGGACTTCCGCGAGTCAGGCCATACCGTCGGCGTCGTGACCTTCAACGGCGAACAGCAGAAACTCATCGAAGACTTGCTGGATGATGCCTGCCGTAAGGATCCGTCTTTAGAGCCTTACTTCGCCGAGTCAGAGCTGGAGCCGGTGTTCGTTAAAAACCTCGAGAGCGTTCAGGGCGACGAGCGAGACATCATTTATTTCTCGATCACCTACGCCAAAGATGCTGCCGGCGTGATGTCGATGAACTTCGGCCCGTTAAACCGCCAAGGGGGAGAACGGCGGCTGAACGTCGCCGTCACCCGCGCACGTCAGGAGCTTCGGGTGTTTGCGACGCTGCGCCCCGAACACATGGACCTGGCGCGGACACAGGCGATCGGCGTACGTGACCTCAAACACTTCCTCGAGTTTGCCGAGCGAGGCCCGCAAGCACTGGTTGAAGCCAACTTCGGCAGCATCGGTGGTTTTGATAGCCCCTTTGAGGAAGCCGTGGCGGCAGCCTTGGTCAAGAAAGGCTGGCAAGTTCATACGCAAATCGGCGTGTCGTCGTTCCGTATTGACCTGGGTGTCATCCATCCGGATTTGCCGGGGCGCTTCCTGGCCGGTATCGAATGCGATGGTGCAACCTACCATCGCAGCGCCACCGCGCGGGATCGCGACAAACTCCGCGAATACGTGTTGCGCGGCCTCGGCTGGGAAATTGTGCGCATCTGGTCGACTGACTGGTGGGTCGACGCCCTCGGTACCGCAGAAAAGGTTCATCAGCAGCTGACCGAGCTACTGACGCAGTCACGTGCCAAGCAAGCTGCAATTGATGCAGCGCATGAGGCTGAGCGTCTCGAAGTGGATGCTGCCGTGGCGCAGGTGCTTGAGGTCGTGGATGAGGTGGGCCAAGCCCCTGCCGAAGATGATTTCCAATGGGGTGTACCGGATGTAGCCGCTGCGCCGCAGCAATATGCCCGGGCCGCCGTCCCGCGTTCGAGCGAGGCTGCTGAGATCAGAAACATCCCGGTTGATTACTTTCTTTTTCGAGAAGTCGACCCCAAAGAAGCCGTCGAAACGGTCGATCCAGAGCAGTTTTTTGAGGCGGGGTATACCCCCATCCTTGAGCAAATGATCGAGTACATCGTCAATGAAGAAGGACCGGTCCTGGATACGGTCCTCGCTCGGCGCATCGCCCGCACGCATGGCTGGGTAAGGACTGGCGCACGTATCCGCGATCGCGTCGATCAACTGGCGAAGGCTCGGTTCAGGACGCATGAGGAAGATTCGCTGGGTGTTTTCTACTGGCCAAGTCATCTGGAAGCCGATTCAGACGTGGCTTTCAGACGCGCCGGGGCCGATGAGGCGAGAAGCGTCATGGAGGTCTGCCTGCCTGAACTGTGCGCGCTTGTCACAGAGCTGATCGAGGCAGGTCACCAGTCCGAAGCGCTTATTTATGCAGTGGCCAAAGAGATGGGCATTCAGAAACTGGCCCAAGCGGGGCGGCAGCGTATCGAGACGGCGGTGCGCCACGTGAACGGGGAGAGCTAGTGGGAGGAAGGTTAGACATTCTCTTCAATCCTGCGCACGTCCCCCAACGAATCACGCTGCATCGACTGCAGGTTTTTCTCGATGGTTTCGCACAGCGCTTCCATCTGAATCTGATGCTCGCTGTGGCGAAACGGGCTTTGCAGATCGGTGCCGATGCGCTCGATGGCCAGCAGCATGAAACCGACCACGGTGGAGGCCAGCGGTGTGAACCAGCCAAGAGACTCCACCAGCCCCACCGGTACGATCAGGCAGAACAGCGAAATAAACAGGCGCGGGAAATACACATAAGGGTAGGGCAGCGGCGTATTAGCAATGCGCTCCATGCCGCCCTGGCTGTTGGACAAATCCACCAGTGTCGATTCCAGCCGCGCCAGACGAATGCTGTCCAGACGCCCGGCGTTGTATTCCCGGGCAAGCAGCGCGGCCGAGCCGGTGAGGATGTCGTTGGCAAAGTTATTGGTGGTGCCACTGCGGGCGAATTCGTCAGCGGGAATGAACGCCCGGACCTCTTCAGGGCAAGGCTGGCCTTGCAGATGCGCGGCGAGGCAATTGACATAGGCGACGTGGCGGCGCAGCAGGGTCGACTTGACCGGATTAACCTCACTGCCAGGGTCATCCAGTAACGTCAGCACCTGCCGGGCGAAGCTGCGCGAATGGTTGATCATCGAACCCCACAGCGTCCGCGCTTCCCACCAGCGGTTGTACGCGCTGCTGTTACGGAAACTGATCAGCACGATCAACGCCGAACCCAACAAAGTCAGAGGCATCAGCGGCAAATTCAGCTTGGCGTTGAGGAAAAGCATGAAGTCCACGGTGACCGCAATATCCCAGAGCAACAGCCAGAACAAGGCCCAGCCGACATAACCCAGGGTCTTGATGATCAAACGGTATTTTTTGACGATGGCAGCTTTCAAACGGAAACCTCGTGGCGAGCGGGAAGCATTGATGCCTTAGCTCGGACGGTGGTTTGGGGTGAAAGGTTCGGTGGCTGATTTCAGGCAGGTCGCAAATTGGTTGGGTGAGCGAGTTTAGTCGGGACGCAATAAACAGCGGCTTTTGATAGGAAAAAGCCGCTGATGGAAAGAGCTAAGGTATGACGATCAAGCGAAACTCAAACGTCGTTTTTCGCGAGCCTGTTTGTATTCGGCCTGCAGGCTAAACCACACAAAAGTGCAAAACACCAGGCCTCCCAAGGCATCCATCGAAAACTGTCCAGCCTGGAAAAAACCACGTTGTTGCATCTGGCTATATTCCCAGCCCCAAGATCCCGCCACATAGATAAAAGTTATTGCGACCACCCACTGCGCGACGAACACTTTAGAGAACGCGGTCAGCATTCTGCGGCGTAGCAAGACAAACCAACCCGTTCGAAAGCGTGTTTTACGAAAGGGTGCTTTAGCCGTGTAGCGCGAAACCAGCAAGATAGCCAGCAACGCGATCCCCGATGCGGCCATTGAACCCAAAAAGTGTTCAATAAGGCTCGGCTCATTGAAGCTAAGGGTTTTGAAAGCCACGTTAACAGTCGAGTCCAGTCGGAATCGGCTAGTGAGCGCCAGTGCAGAAGCACCGATCGCAACAATAAATGCCATCCAGAACAGCTTGTTCGGGAATCCGGATTTTTGCATTGACTTACCTTTGGGTCGGTTGAAAAACGAAGGTCGACATGACCGTTGTCGATAATACGGTGCCGAACTGGCATTGCAATCCAAACCAGGGCTTCGTTTTTCAGCGCGCCCATCAAAGGCTACTAGTCAACCATCACCTCATCCAGCGCCTGCTCTAGCGTACTCACAGTGCGTTCGATATTGTGCAGTTTTTCCAGCCCGAACAGCCCGATACGGAAGGTCTGGAAGTCGGCCGGCTCGTCGCATTGCAGCGGCACGCCGGCGGCGATCTGCAGGCCATGGCTGGCAAATTTCTTGCCGTTTTTGATATCGGCATCGTCGGTGTAGCTCACCACGACGCCCGGCGCCTGAAAGCCTGCCGCGGCGACGCTTTTGAAGCCTTTGCCGGTCAACAGGGTGCGCACCCGATCGCCCAGCGCCTGTTGCTCGTCGCGAATCTTGTCGAAACCGTAGGCTTGCGTCTCTTTCATCACCTCGTTGAAGCGTGCAAGGGAATCGCTCGGCATCGTCGCATGGTAGGCATGTCCGCCTTGTTCATAGGCCTGCATGATCTGCAGCCACTTTTTCAGGTCACAGGCAAAGCTGCTGCTTTGGGTGTGCTCGATACGCTCCAGCGCTAAAGCACTGAACATCACCAGCGCGCAGCATGGCGATGCGCTCCAGCCTTTTTGCGGAGCGCTGATCAGCAGGTCAACGGCGCATTTGTGCATATCAACCCAAAGCGTGCCCGAGGCGATGCAGTCCAGCACGAACAGACCGCCCACCGCATGCACGGCGTCGCCGACGGACCGCAGGTAGTCGTCGGGCAGGATGATCCCGGATGAGGTTTCAACGTGAGGGGCGAAGACGATCTTCGGCTTTTGCGTCGCGATCGCTGCCAGCACTTCGTCCAGCGGCGGCGGGGCGTACGCGGCCTGATGACCGCTTTCCACCGGCCGGGCTTTCAGCACCGTGGTGGCCGCCGGGATATTGCCCATCTCGAGGATCTGGCTCCAGCGATAACTGAACCAGCCGTTGCGTATCACCAGGCATTGCTGGCCGGTAGCAAACTGGCGCGCCACCGCTTCCATGCCGAAGGTGCCGCTGCCCGGCACCACCGCAACCGCCTCGGCGTTGTAGACCTGCTTCAGGGTCTTGGAGATGTTCTTCATCACCGCTTGAAAGGACTGCGACATGTGGTTCAGCGAGCGGTCGGTGTAGACCACGGAGTACTCGACCAACCCCTCGGGATCGATACTGGGATAGAGCTTTGACATGGCGTAACTCCTTTGGCAGAGATGTCAGTGGGTTCGACCCTGCCTCAAGCCATGACAAATGACAAGTTGGCCGGATTGAATGGCGGCTTCGGTCAAGCGGCATTGAAAAGCTCGGGTGAGCATCATTGGGACGCAAGTGTAGGCAAAGGGCAGGGATGAGCTGATGCAATTGCGCAAATGCGGTTAGAGTGCTCGCCATAGTCTTGATCGTTGTGTGAAGAATGAATCCCTTGCTGTTTATTTCTCTGGATGGCCCCAAAGGCACCGGCAAAACCACACTGTTGGAGGCCGTTACCGCAGCACTGAGAGCGGACAAGCAGAAAGTCATTCGGCTTTGCGAGAGAAAAAGCGATCCCTTCAGGGCTGAAACCATGGCCCTCGTTAACCAACTCGCCAGAAATCCTTCCGCGGAACTCGAGTGGGCTGTGTGTCAGCGTTTTGCCGATAGCCGAAGCTGGATCTCCCGACACGTGCTGCCTGAACAACCGCCGAACAGCATCATCCTGATTGATCGTTGGTATCCGTCGGATGCCGCCTTTCGCCACACCGTGCCGTTTGCAGAAATTCTTCAATTGAACATGGAGCGAGACGTGCGAGTGCCGGATCTGCATGTCGGGGTCGTCACTGCACCGGATATTTCATGGGCGAGGGCAACAGCACGATCGCGCGGGCTGGGCGGCACGGTGATTCAGAAGCACGCCGAGCATGTTGCGTGTACCGAGATGTTCGAGCAGGCGGTTGCGGATCAGGGCTGGGTGTTGTGCCGTAATGAAGGGACAATCGAGGAGGCGACGATGCAGGTGGTCAGTGAGATTTATAGAGTGCTTCGGTGATTGTCGAGGTGCAAAAGGACATCCATCCGGGCCATTGCCCATCATTTCATTCTGCTCGGGCCAGAGTCGCCATAGGAATCGAATCGGGGGAGGGTGAGGCGAAGCCAGTGCTCAGCCACACTGGATGCATGAACAGTTAGTTGCTAGAATCCTGGCAATATTCCATATTTATTTATGCCAAGGATGATGATGAGCACCGGCTCTCTTCAAATCAATTTAGGTCTTTTTGAACCTACTCTTTTAGCTCTGTACGTTCTTGCAGCCATCTTGCTCATCGCGCTCTACCGCAAGACCGATGCTCAATGGTGGACGCCGTTTGTGCACGGCATCTTTTTTGCCATCGTGACCATCATCGCCGGCGCCTGCGGCGTTTCAGACAAGTACACGAATCCGGCTCTCTTCATCACGCTCTGTACCGTCGTGGGCTACTACGTTTTCAGCATCAGTGCCTATGTTTTCAATGTGGTGCGCAGATCGATGCGCATGAACCGACTCTGGTCTGCGATCCCGAGAGACCAGCGTCGCAGAAAACCGCACTGGCCATGGACGCCTTTCAATGAAGCCTGGTACGACACTGCGCACTCAACCCTGGGCGAAATGCTTCAAAACGCTCAGATCACAGAGGGGCTGGCGCTCCTTGAGGAGCTTACCGAAGAGCACCTGATCACGCTTTCAAGGAAGCGAATCCAGTGTGCCTACAAAGACGAGTACGAGATCCTGCGAGACGGCGATTGGCCAAAGCACGCAAAGTACTTCATCAAGGCAGTCGCTATTCCTGCGATGGAGGCGCATGGGCTCACTGTGCATCCTCCGCTTAAAGCCATGCTCGAATTGATGAATGACATCGTCCCGGCCACCGCGTCACTCGATGACCAAACAACAGAAACTCAGCTTCACGAGCACAGCTCCGGCTCTGACTATGAGATGCATGTGGCGCGGATCCTGGAAGAGGCCGACTGGCAGGCGAAGATGACACCGGCCACCGGGGATCATGGTGCAGACATCATTGCTATCAAAGGCTCCTTTCAGGCGGCGATCCAGTGCAAGTATTACTCCCAGCCTGTTGGTAACGGTAGCGTCCAGGAGGCTTACTCTGCGAAAGGCTTTTACCGCTGTGATGTGGGCGCCGTAGTCTCTAACGCGTCCTTCACGAAAGCCGCTCGAACAGCCGCTACCAGCCTGAATGTGCCACTTCTTCACCATGACGACCTCGTTGAAACCCTTGAGAAGCTGCGAATGCACGCGTTGACTTGAGTTCGTCTCGGGCGCGTCGAGCTTGCATAGGCGCGCGGTGTTTCCTGGTGGGCTGGCGCAGGTGGCTTTGTGTTGCGCTCAAAGCCTAGTTTTCTGATAGGACTGGAGGGGTAACGCGAGGGGCTGATTTTCCACTAGACGGAGTTTTGTGCAAAAACCGACTGAGGTTTAGTGGATTGGACACTGAAAGCTAGATGCCGTCAGCCATAGGACATGATTTAACATAATATACATTACACGTAACACGATATTACAGATCTAGCCCAGTCACACACTGGAATTGAATCTCCAGCATCACCTCCAAGCACCTTTAACCTCGCCGATGCCCATCCTTGAAATCTCCACCTCTCAATCATCGTCACGCGTCAGCATTTCTATCAGCACTCGATGCTGTGGAAACCGCGCCGACAGTTTCCGTCGATCACCCATCTCCATGTCCGCAAAATCAAATCCAGGTGAAACCGCTTCACTGATCAATCCAAATCCGTTCGAACCGCTCAGCAAGCGTGAAGCTTTCCAGATCCCGCCTGGTACGTGTAATTGCAATTGCTGACCGCTCAAAACTTCACTACCCATCACCAGCGTTTGCAGTGAACCGTCAGCATGAATGAGGCTGTACTCAATGGCGTCGCCCAAATGGAAATAATGCAGAATGTCGGATTGGTTGAAATGGAACTGGCCCACCGGCGAATCTTCGGTCAGCAGATAGTAAATCGAGGTCATCAGGTATCGAGGACCACCCGTGGTTTCGAGCATTTCTCTATGATCAGCCTGATAGGTTCTGCGGAAATAGCCGCCTTCGACGTGAGGCTCCAGGTCCAGCGCTTTGATGACGTCCTGTGCAGGGTTTTGGTGTGAAATCATGGCCTTATCCGTAAAATTGGCAGTGTTTGACTTTAGCTCTACTAAACGGTCATTTAGTAGAGCTAAGTATTGACTCTAGTCGATGCCCTCCTCCAAAGGCACCTTCAGCGCGCCCTGATGCTATGCCGGGCGGTAATCACCGAACCCACGTGAACGCCTGAAATGTCCCCGCTCATCACTTTTCCTGCACGGGCCATTTCCCAGGCATCGCGGGCCTCGTCCAGGTCACGGTTGAGTGTTTCCGGTGTCTTGAACGTGGTGTACAGAGTGATCAACGTGAGCAGGCTCAGATAGCAAGCGATCGGCAGCCATGCATTGATCCCCGCGCTGGCATCGCCGTCATGGCTCGCCACTACCAGAGCGATGATGCCAGCCCCGATCATCGGCGCAATGCCCCCGGCGATGACCGCGGACACTTCCCGAGCGATCGATACCCCCATATAACGGTGACGCGAGCCAAAGAGTTCAGGCATCAACGCAGCCTGGGTGCCGAACATGCCCCAGGTCCCGATGCCCAGCGCGATGGAGATCGCAATGATGCTCGCCACTACATCGCCAAGACTCAGCACCCACCACACCGGAAATGCCAGTGCCAGTTGTAGCACTGCGAAAGCCCGGTAGACCACGACACGACCAAACCGGTCGCTGAGTTTTCCGGCAATCGGCACGGTCATCGCGCCGAGGCAGGCTGCACAGATCAGGGTCAAGACGCCCACCGGCCCTTGCAAACCCACGACGCCGACGATGTAGCTCACCGCCAAAGCCTGGTATATCGATGACCCACCGTTCTCTCCAAGGCGCAGCCCGATACCGAGCAACAACGTCGGTCTGGAGTGTTCCATCGCACTTTTCAATGGGTTGTCGCAGACACGCTTGAGCGCCTTGAGACGCACGAACGTCGGTGATTCCTGAAGCGACATACGCATGTACAAGGCCAATGCCACGATGACCACACTGCTGAAAAACGGCACGCGCCAAAGCCCGCTCTCAATGACGTTGTCATTGCCGCTGACCACCAGGAAATACACCAGCGCCGCGAGGATGGTGCCCAACTGAATACCGAGGAATGGCAACGCCGCGTAGAAACCGCGCCGCCCCTCGGGCGCGTATTCGGTCATCATCACTGCCGCACCGGCCTGCTCCGCCCCGGCACCCAGCCCCTGCAAAAGGCGCAGGACGACTAACAATACCGGTGCCAGATAACCGATCTGATGGAAGGTAGGCAGTGCGCCAATCAGGGTGCTGGAAATACCCATCAACAGCACCGTGGACGTCAGCACGAACTTGCGCCCTACCCGATCACCCAGCATGCCGAACAGTACGCCGCCCAAGGGGCGTACCGCAAAGCCCAGAAAGTAGGTGCCGAAACTGGCGATCAGGCTCATGGCACGGGTCTGCTCGGGGAAGAACAGCGGCCCGAAGATCAGCGCCGAGGCCAAGGTATAAAGTGCGAAGTCGTAGTATTCAAGGGCGCTGCCCAAAGAGCAGGCCCAGGCGGCGCGATGCAGGTCTTTCTTTTGTTCGCGCGCGTCGGGGATCAAAGCAACGTCGGATGGTGAGTGATCATGAGCCATCGTGTTACCTCCAGGTGCCTTTCTGGCATCTTGTTATTCACGGGTAGTGGGATTGCTTACAATTTCAGGCGCTGTATTTCCTCGAGCATGGCCTGCTCCATGATGTCGATGGGCGCGTCTTTGCCGGTGTACAGCTCGATCTGCCGACAAGCCTGATGCACCAACATGCGAGTGCCGGAGACGGTGCGGCAACCCAGCGTTTTGGCTTGCAACAGCAGCGCGGTCTGCACCGGCATGAAAGCCACATCCATCACAATCAGGTGGCTGGCCAGAACGCCGTCCAGCGGGTTGCTCTCAGGCTGTTTGAAACCTACGGAGGTGGCGTTTATGACGATGTCGAACGACGTCGCCGCAAATGCTCCGACGTTGCCGCCCCACCGGGCGCCGAGATCCTCGGCCAGGGCGGCACCACGTTCGATGCTGCGGTTGAATACCGTGACCTCCGCCGCTGCTTGCAGGCAACCGTAAACCACCGCGCGAGCTGCGCCGCCGGCACCGATCACAGCGATACGCTTACCACTCAGATCGGTGACTTCTTGCAGGGCGCGCACGGCTCCCAGGTAGTCGGTGTTGTAACCGGTCAACACGCCCTCGACGTTGTTGATGGTGTTGACCGCACCAATCACTTGGGCCGATTCGTCGATCTTGTCCAGACAAGGCATGACTGCAGTTTTGTACGGCATCGAAACGTTCATGCCGCGCACGCCCAGCGCGCGAATGGCCGCCACGGCCGCAACCGGATCTTCGACGCCGAAACAGACAAAGGTGTAGTCCAGGCCCAATGCGGCGTAAGCGGCGTTGTGGATTTTTGCCGAAAGCGAAAACGGCGACCCCATGATGGATCCACACAAGGTTGGCAGGGATTGAGGCATGTTGGTGTCCTTCACGAGAGTTAGACGACGCTGGTCAAGCCACCATCGACAAAAAGGGTCTGGCCGTTGACGAAGTCGGAGGCTGACGAAGCGAGAAACACCGCCGCACCGCACAGTTCCTCGACATTGCCCCAGCGTCCGGCAGGCGTTCGTTGCACCAGCCAGTCGGAAAAAGCCGAGTCATCGACCAGCGCCTGGTTCAGTTCGGTTCGGAAATAGCCAGGGGCCAGGGCATTGATCTGCAGGCCATGCCTGGCCCAGTCGGCGCACATGCCACGAGTGAGCATGCGCACGGCCCCTTTGCTGGCGGCATACGGCGCGATAGAGGCGCGAGCCAGTTCGCTTTGTACCGAGCCGATGTTAATGATCTTGCCGCGCCGGCGAGCAATCATGTGTCGGGCCACGGCCTTGGACACGTTGAAGACGCCATCGAGATTGGTGCTCATGAGTCGATGCCAGTCTTGCGCACTCACGTCTTCAAGCGCCTGACGATGTTGCAAACCGGCGTTGTTGATCAGAATGTCGATCGGGCCTGAGCGGTGTTCCAGCGCATCGATCGCGGTTGCAACGGCCTGGTGGTCGGTCACGTCGAACAATGAATATTCCGCGTCCAGCCCCTCATCCCGTAACAACGCGCAGGCACTTTGTGCGCGTTGGGCATCGCGACCATTAATCACCACCTGAGCGCCCGCCTGTGCCAACCCGCGCGCCAGAGCAAGCCCAATACCTCGCACCGAGCCGGTGATCAGCGCCCGACGCTGATTCAGGCGAAAGTTATCGATCATCTGTGCCTCCCCTTCTTGGTTTTATGCATAGGGCAACGACCCCACTTTCGACCGCTTCCGCCCCGGCGTGCCAATCGTTTATGGTGATGCCGTAATCACCGATCGTGATCACCAGAAACACCGTACGGATCAGGAGGATCAATGGAACTCAAGCATTTGCGGGCTTTTGCAGCCTTGGCTGAGGAACTGCACTTTGGTCGTGCGGCAGCGCGTCTGCACATCGTCCAGCCGGCGTTGAGTGCGCAGATACGCGCACTGGAAGACGATGTTGGCGCGCTGCTGTTCGAACGTGATCGTCACGGCGTCGAGTTGACCGAGGAAGGTGCGCTGTTTCTCCCCGAAGCCTTGGCAACCCTGCGTCAGGCCGCTCGGGCCCGTGAAGTGTTGCAACAGGCGGCAGCCGGAGAAGCCGGGGTGCTGCGTCTGGCATTTGTGTCGTCGACGCTGGCGCACTTGTTGCCAACGCTTGTGCGTACGCTGGAGCAGCGCTACCCGCGCATCGAGCTGGAACTCAAGGACATGCCCTCGCTGCCGCAGACCCGGGCTTTGCTGGACAACGCCCTGGATTTCGGTCTGGTGCGCTTACCCTTGAATGTGCCTGGCGTACACACCCGTTTGCTCTTCGAGGAGTCGCTGGTGGTGGCGCTGCCGCAAGACCACGCACTTTGCAGCCAGGCTCGTATAAAACCTCAAGATCTGGCCGGATCTGCGGTATTGGTGCTCGCGCGCAAATTCGCGCCCGGTTTATACGACCAAATGCTGGCGGGTTTTCATCGCCGCAAAGTGACGTTGACCATCGCCCGGGAAATGGGTGAGTTCACTACACAATTGGCATTGGTCGCTGCCGGGCTGGGCGTCGGTATTTTGCCAGGTGGCGCCGCTTCAGCGCTGCCAGTCGGCGTGGTGACCCGGCCACTGGCGCTGCCCATGAGCGGCGCGGGCATCGGTGTGGCCTGGCTCGGACTGGAAAACCCACGGAAGCGAGCATTGATGACAGTGCTGGACGAACTCTATCCAGTGTAAGAAATACATCCAATGTTCCGGCAACTGATGTTTGATCCCTTCAGTGAGTGAGTTTCAGACGCTAAGGGCAGCATCATCAGCGTCAACTCGTCACCGCACGGAACGGGAATGACTCAAGGTAGCGTTCGCTGATCGCACGACATCAAGTGCCGCCCCTCCTTCACTGGCAAATTGTTTGGCAGGCTATGCACACCGGTGCAGTCACCGTGATTCAAGCGGTTTTTGCAGCCAGATTTCGCTGTCTAGTCAACATGAAACATGGGGTACGCCTTGATCGATAAAACGTTTGAATCCATCGCTGCCGCACTTGATGGGATAGCCGATGGCTCGACCATCATGGTCGGTGGTTTTGGTACCGCCGGCATGCCATCCGAACTTGTGGATGGTGTGATCGCCTCGGGCGCCCGCGAGCTGACCATCATCAGCAACAATGCCGGCAATGGTGAAATCGGTCTCGCCGCCTTGCTCAAGGCTGGGCGGGTTGCCAAGGTCATCTGTTCGTTTCCGCGCCAATCCGATTCCTATGTATTCGACGAACTTTACCTGGCCGGAAAGGTACAGCTTGAAGTCGTTCCGCAAGGCAACCTGGCGGAACGCATTCGCGCCGCCGGTTCAGGCATCGGTGCGTTTTATTCGCCAACAGGCTATGGAACGCTACTGGCTGAAGGCAAGGAGACGCGGGTGATCGACGGCCGCAACTACGTGCTGGAAATGCCGCTGCACGCCGATGTGGCACTGATCAAGGCCGAAAAAGGTGATCGCTGGGGCAACCTCACCTATCGCAAGGCTGCACGTAATTTTGGGCCGATCATGGCCATGGCGGCGACAACGGCTATCGCTCAGGTCAACCAGATCGTCGAGTTGGGCGAGCTGGATCCCGAGCACATTGTCACACCGGGGATCTTCGTTCAGCGCGTAGTTGCCGTGCCACTCGCCCGTCTTCCGAAAGCCAACGCCAACTGAGGTCCGCCATGACTGTTTTGAACAAACTTTCGCGTAGCGAAATGGCCCAGCGTGTGGCCGACGATATTCTTGAAGGCTCCTACGTGAACCTCGGCATTGGCGTGCCGACGCTGGTGGCCAATTATCTGGGTGACAAGGAAGTGTTCCTGCACAGCGAAAACGGTGTGTTGGGCATGGGCCCGAGTCCGGCGCCGGGCGAGGAAGACGATGATCTGATCAATGCCGGCAAACAACACGTAACACTGCTGGCCGGGGGTGCCTACTTTCATCACGCCGACTCCTTTTCAATGATGCGTGGTGGACACATCGATATCGCCGTTCTGGGTGCTTTTCAGGTCTCGGTCAACGGTGACCTGGCCAACTGGCACACCGGTGCTGAAGGTTCCATTCCGGCCGTGGGCGGCGCCATGGACCTCGCGACTGGCGCACGCCAAGTGTTCGTCATGATGGATCACCTGACCAAGACAGGCGAAAGCAAGTTGGTGCCGCAATGCACCTACCCGCTGACCGGCATTGGCTGTGTGACGCGGATTTATACTGACTTGGCCATCCTCGACGTGACGGCTGAGGGCTTGAAGGTCAGGGAGATTCTGGCTGATATCAGCTTTGAAGATCTGCAATCGCTCAGTGGTGTGCCGCTGATCCAGTGACGGGGTTCGTCGGTTCGCTCCCCCCTGCGCCGGACGACATTGCGTACGTCCGGCGATGGATTCTGACGCTTGAGTTTCAAAACCGCAGGGCCAGCGCTGGCGGTCGAAGCTGATCAGAGTGCTCAGGCGAGAAAGTCTTCCACCAGTTTTACCCAGCAATCGGCGCCCAACCGGATCAGCTCATCATTGAAGTCATAGTGCGGGTTGTGCACGGAGCAGCCGTGAAACTCGCCCTCACCATTGCCCAGCAAGAAATAGCACCCCGGCACTTCTGCGAGCATCCAGGCGAAGTCCTCGGTACCCATGACCTTTGGTCCTCGGCTTTGCAGGTGGCCAGGTTCAAAAAGTGGTTCAAGGCTTTCGCGCACTCTTTGTGTTTCGGTGGCGTCGTTGATCAGTGCCGGGGCCAGCGGAGTGAACTCCAGGTCAATGCTCACGCCGAATGATTGCTCGTGACCGCGGATGATCTGCTCAAGTCGCCGATTGATCTTTTGCTGAGTCTGCGGAGTATCGGTACGCACGCTGATCAGCATGCGCGCCTCATCAGGAATGATGTTGTAGACACTCCCGGCCTGGAGCATTCCGATGCTGATGACCGCGTACTCTTCTGGGCCGAGATTGCGCGACTTGATGGTCTGGATCGCATTGATCAGGCTGGCTACAACAGGCAATGGATCAACCGATTTCTCTGGCATGGCGCCGTGTCCACCTTGGCCGGTGATAAGCAGTGACACACGTTCCGAGGACGCCATGGTCGGCCCCGCCTGAACCACAGCGGTGCCCAACGGGTAACCGGGCATGTTATGCAGCGCGAAAATCGCATCGCAGGGAAAACGCTGAAACAGGCCGTCGTCGATCATCGCCTTGGCCCCACACAAGCCCTCCTCGTCCGGTTGGAAAATCAGATTCAGGGTGCCGTTGAATTCGCCGTGGGTTGCCAGACGATAAGCCGCCGCGAGCAGGATTGCGGTGTGCCCGTCATGCCCGCAGGCGTGCATGCGATCGGCAATCTGGCTGGCATGCGCAAAGGTGTTTTTTTCTTGCATGGGCAGCGCGTCCATGTCGGCGCGCAGACCGATACGGCGTGGGCCCTCGCCTCTTTTCAGGACACCGACCAAGCCATGCCCGCCGATACCGCGATGCACCTGATAGCCCCATTGCGTCAGTTTGGCGGCGACCAGTTCAGCGGTGTTCGGGGTTTCGCCGCCCAACTCAGGCGCAGCATGAATTTGTCGGCGCAAGGCGATGAAGCTTTGCAGTTCGGTTTCGCTTAACGCTGATTTATTTTGTTGGTTGCGCATGGGTCAGTCTCGTCCAATGTTTTCCGGGAACAGTTTCAGGCAGCACAGGCTGATTACGCCGCCGACAAGCAGGTAGAACGCCGGGGCCGTGGGTGTGTTGAGTGCCGAGGTAAGCCAAGTGGCGATCAACGGTGAGAAGCCGCCGAACAAAGTGACGCCGAAGCTGTAACTCACCGAGGTGCCGAGCGCGCGGTGGGGCTTGGCGAAGGCTTCCATGATCATCGCGAAAAACGCCCCGGAGCCCACGCAACCTGGCAGGACTAGCAGTGCAACGATCAGCATCGCGATGTACAAGTCAGTGGTATGCGACAACAGCCAAAGTGCGGGCCATGCTGCGATAACCGGTAAGGTCATCGTCCAGACCAACAGTTTTTTGCGCAGACCGTGGCGGTCGGCGTAACGCCCTGCAATTGGAGTGATGATCGCCAGGCACGCGGCTGCAACGCAGGCAATCGCCAAGGCGCTGCGCTGCGGATAATGCAGCGCGCTCACCAGATACGCCGGCATATAGAAAATGAACAAATACATGCCGATGGTGGCGCTCGCCATCAGGCCGGTGGCGAGTGCGGTGTTGCGCAGATCAATGACCTCGCGCCAGCCGGGTTTGCGCACGGTTGAAGGGGCGGCGCTGATCGTGGTCTGTTCAAGGGTTTCCGGCAGGCAGCGGCGGATGTACCAGCCGACAGGGCCAATCAGCAAACCGATGACAAAAGGAATACGCCAACCCCATGCTTCCAGGTCGGGCGCGGTCATGACACTGCTCAGAAGAAGTCCGATGCCAGCCCCGACCAGCGCCGCGTAACCCTGACTCGCAGCCTGCCAACTGACGTTGCTGCAACGATTGCCGGTCGCCGACGATTCCATCATTAACACCGAGGCGGTGCCGATTTCGCCGCCAGCGGAAAAACCTTGAGTCAGCCGGCCGATAACCAGCAGAGCAGTGCCCAATACCCCGGCTTGCTGATAAGTGGGGGCGAATGCGATCAGCGCTGTACCTAGAGTCATCAGTGCGATGGTCAGCGTTAGCGCGGCCTTGCGCCCTTTCCTGTCGGCGAAACGGCCAATCACCATTGCTCCGACCGGACGCATCAGAAAGCCCACTCCGAACGCCGTCAACGACATCAGCAATGAGGCGATCGGCGACTGGGCGGGGAAAAAGTTCTTGGCGATGATCACGGCAAAAAAGCTGTAGATCGTGAAGTCGTACATCTCTAGGGCATTGCCGAGGGCGCACGCTACCGTGGCTTTTCTTGAGTTGGATGTGGCCGGATTGGAACGCATCGTTCCGTCGGCCAGGGAAGTGTCCGAATGCAGGGTCGTCATGGCACGCTCCGATTTCTTATTGGCGTTATGCGAGACCAACTATCGGGGAACTCCGAAGACGAATCACTTGCGCTTTTTGCAGGCAATTAACCACTGGTTAACTTGCTTGCGTCACGTCCTTTGAATGCGCCCTACAACGGTGCCGCGCGAGGGCTTGAAGGCGGGTATCGCACCAATGGCTTCCATTCTCCAGACTCATGCAGTCGCCGAATCGAGGTAATCGGGCTTGTTTTTGTGATCTTTGCGCACTCTTGTTGCCCTCAATGCACCGGTCATTCGCCAGCAAATTAACCATTAGGCATAGCCATGCAAAATTGACCATTTCCGCCGGTTTTTATTTTCGTGGAGGCTGCGATCCATCAGCCATCACGTCTACGGAGCGTCTGAAATGGTTATGTCCGCCGCGCGCAATTGTTCATTGACCGCTTTGCTGTTGGGGCTCGGGCTACCGACGTACAGCCAGGCTGAGGGATTCCCTGCCATTGCCCGAGTAGCGCCGGGATTTGGCTATTACAACGTCGATAAGGGTTACACCGACAAGCTCAATGTCTACGGCACGCTCGATGCGTTTGTGAATTACCAGGACTCGGGCCATCACTCCGGAAGCAAACTTGCGGGCGGTGGCGCCTGGACCAATAAGCTCGGGCTTTACATGCGCAAGGCCCTCAACCCGGACACGGTGCTGGAGTTCGACGTCGAGGAAGGTTTCAACCTCAATGGCCAAGCGCTCGACGAGCACTGGAAGCAGGTCGGCACGCTACGGTTGGCCGTAGCGGCGCTGCGTTCTCGGGACTACGGCAAGCTGGAATTCGGTAAAACCTATGGCATGGGCACGCCGACGTTTGCTGATCCGTTCCTGGCCACCTACGGTTCGCCCTATACCTACCTGACCAGCCCGCCGGCCGGGCGTGGTGCCTATTATCTGGATATGCGCCCCAAGCACACCCTCGCCTACACCACGCCAAAATTCGCCGGTTTCAGCGTGGCCACCGCCGTGAGCCTGGGCTTGAACGATACCGCCAGCTCCGGCAAAACCGTGCGCGGCAAAGGCATGAGTGTTCAGTACAGCAATGCGCGGTGGATTTTGCTGGGCTCATTCAATGATTACTTGAGCGATCCATGGGACGACGGCGACCGTCAGCGGCAGACCCACAACTACTTCAAAAGTGCTTCGGCGTTTTATGACTTCGGGCCGCTGTCTGCCAATGTCACCTGGCAGCGCCAGGACGTCGACTACCACGCCACACCGAGCATGAGCGCATGGACGTTGGGCCTTTCCGCGCCCGTCGGCAAAGCCGATGTGGCGCGCATGGCACTGGTCAAGCGCGACATCGAATTCGGCGACAAGGACGCCACCGGGATCATGGTCGGCTACGACCATTTCCTGAAAAAGAACTGGGCCATCTACGGTCGGCTCGCCCTGATCGATAACCGCCCCGAATCCGCCATCAGCTATGCGGGAATCCCCCTCGAGCAAAGCGGCGACGACCCCAGCAACCTGGCCGTCGGCATGTACTATCACTTCTAGTAAGTCGGCTCTGCCGAAGACTCAGCGGCCAATTTGGATTTGAGACCGCTGAACAGATCTCTCGCCGGCGACGTCAGCGAATGGCGGTCAACGCATACCAGATAAATCGGGTACTCCGGGATGACCTCCTCGACTTCGACGAGGACCAGTTCCGGTACCCGTCCCGGCGGCAGTGCACTGCCCAGCGCCAGATTGCTCAGGGTCATGAACGCATCGGCATTCTCGACCAGGCGCAAGGCCAGAAACAACGAGGCGCACTCGATGACCTTCTGCGGCGGATGAATATCGTTGACCTCGAACATTTGGTAGAACTGTGAGGATCGGTCGTCTACCTCGTCCAGGCTGATCCAGTTGGCGTACTGCAATTGCCGCAACGAGGGCGAATGCCGCATCGGGTTGTTCGGACTGCATACCACCGTGCCCTTGATCCGGTGCAGGGCTTCCCAATCGAGATTCAGACGTTGAGTGTTTTGTTGAGACGTCAGGGCAAAGTCCAGCGTCCCGTCGCGCAAACGCTGGACGATATGGCTGGGGCGCAGCTCGATCAGCTTGATCCGCACGCGAGGGTTCTTGGCCTGATAGTCACTGATGCATTTCTCAAAACCCGGCAGCATGGCGGTCAGTGAAGTGACGCCGACAGCCACCTCCCCCACGGCCATGTCGTGAATATTGTCGGCCTCGATTTGCAGGCGCCGCATGCTCTCGACCGCCATGTGCGCATGCCGGATGATCCGCCGGCCTTCGTCAGTCAACGACATGCCTTTATAGGAACGCTGCAGCAGGGTCAGGCCCAATTCGCGCTCCAGATCCTTGATGGAACGGCTCAGCGCAGGCTGGGTGACATGCAACATCTGCGAGGCTTCATTGATGCTGCCGCACTGGTTGATCGCGACCAAGGCTCTGATTTGATGGAATTTCACGGTGTGCGACTCGCTTTTTATTTGGCGCCAACCATAAAGCAAGATGCCGGCCAGTTACCACTCTGTCGCTGAGCGCAGCTCGCCAGGCTGATGCGGATCCGCTTTAGGTTGAACCTCTGTTGCTGACGTGGACTCCCAAACCTGAATTCAGGAGAAACGTATGACCCAGACAGCTTTGGTCGTGGGCGCCAGCGGCATCGTCGGCAGCGCCATCACCCAGTTACTCATCGACAACCAGTGGCAGGTCGCCGCGCTCTCGAGGCACCCGTCGCCAGTGCAAGGCGTGATACCTATCGCGGCAGACCTTCAGGATCCTGCTTCGCTGGAGCATGCGCTGGCAGATTTGAAACCCACTCATGTGTTCATTACCACATGGTCACGGCAAGCCACGGAGGCCGAGAACATTCGTGTCAATGCCGCCATGGTTCGCAATGTCCTCGACGCCATTCGTCCAGCCAAGAGTGTCAAGCACGTAGCACTGGTGACTGGCCTGAAACACTACCTCGGCCCATTCGAAGCTTATGGTAAGGGCAGCCTTCCGCAGACACCGTTTCGCGAAGACCAGGGGCGACTGGATGTCGAGAATTTCTACTACGCCCAAGAAGACGAACTCTTCGCCGCTGCTGCAAAGGACGGCTTCACCTGGAGCGTTCATCGCCCGCATACCGTCACCGGGGTTGCTGTAGGTAATGCGATGAACATGGCAACCACCCTCGCCGTCTATGCCTCGATTTGCAAACAGACCCATCGCCCTTTCGTTTTTCCAGGATCAAAAGTGCAGTGGGACAGCCTTACCGATATGACGGACGCCCGGCAGTTGGCGAAACAACAACTGTGGGCGGCCACCACGCCGGCTGCGGCCAATCAGGCATTCAACGTCACGAATGGCGATGTATTCCGCTGGAAATGGATGTGGAGCCGAATTGCCGACTACTTCGACTTGCCTGCTGCCGATTATCCCGCTTCACTTTCGCCGCTCGAGAAGCAGATGGATAACGACCAGGCAGCATGGACGCAAATGGTTGCGGAACACGGTTTGAAAGAATCCGATATTGGTCGCCTGGTGTCCCCATGGCACACCGATGCAGATCTCGGCCGCCCCATCGAAGTAGTCACGGATATGTCGAAAAGCCGTGCAATGGGCTTCACTGCGTATCAAGCAAGCGATCAGGCATTTTTCGACGTGTTCGACAAACTACGCGAGATGCGCTTGATACCCTAGGTTCTGCCAGCAACGCTGTCTGATTTTTCCACCGAACCAACCGCGCTACTCCCATCACGATAATTTCACATTGGCGGGTGTACGGTTGTGACAGCTCCTTAAGTGTTTCCCGACCCGTGCCCCCATCGCGGGTCTTTTTTTGTGCTGAACAAAGAGATCAGTGTCTTTATGTGATGTGCTCCGCACTATGGCTTGAACGTGCCAGTCATCGTTGATACAGCGACCTCCGCGTGCCAATCAGCAAGCATGCTGCCACCCCGTCAGCGTGGATCCTGCTGAGTATCCATCACCGCATTATCCGTCTCCTCCCGCACACGCTCAGGGTCTAGCCCGACGTCGTCATCAAGCGGACGCTCACCCTCGTTATCCGGCAGTTCGTCAATCCCCTCCTCCTTCATCGGGTCAACCTCAGTGCGCCCCGGGCTCAATGGATCGGGTGACGTGGGCATTGGGTCGTCCTCACCCATACCGCCTTGAAGCTTAGGATCGTGATTCATAGACACCTCTCAGTACCCTCAATGGTGGGGGCATGTACCTTTGAGAGGGTTGGTATTTCGAGTGTTCGATTTATTGGCTTACCGACCGTCGCCAGCCTGCCATTTCAGCCTTTCAGTCATCTCGATGGAACGTTGCGCAAGCCCCTATCCTCTATCGCAACACCAGCGAATCTGAGGACTTCATCATGAAGTATCTGGAGAAGCGGCCTTTGAAGATCGGAGGTGAGGAATGCATCCAGTAACACCTGACGGTCGTTACTTCGTTGTCAAAGGGCAGCTGTGGCGCTGTTCAAATCCATCATTGCAAGAGGACGTGCGCCAGCGTCTCGTCGATGCACTCATGGCAGCTCGACGGGAGGTGAAGAAAGCAAAGGATGCGGAAGACGAATCGCAGATGAAGCGCGCTCGGGAAAAAGTACAACTGGCCAAAGTAGCGCTTGGTGAGCGGGGCCCTGTTTGGTGGGTTGATGGCAGTCCTGATTTCAATCGATTCCGGGTCACTAACTCGCCTTATGCTGAATGGTTCAGGTTGCTTCATGCGTCTGATTAACCCTTGGCTCAAGGCGGAAGCAAGGCGATGGAAACCGCAGTGGCATTCATGCATCGGCGACGCCATCTGGGACATGCTTGCCGCACGACGCTGCAAGGCCACCGGTATAGGGCTGCTTTCAGGTGGTTATGACACAGGAGAGCTTGAACGTGCAGGTGCACTCCGAGTCTACGAGGATCCTCTGGCACTGCTGCAGCACCTGGACGAGGTGGCTTCCCGTCCGTGAGCCTTCTGTAGACACTCATTCAAATGCCCCCCTGCCAACGTATTGGCAGAAGACGCCGCGCTTACAACCTGAATACAGCTACGAAATCACCCCCAAGTTGACTAAAAAACGATAACTAAAAAGGGCCTTGTCAGGCCCTTTTGTATTTAAACCAAAATCACTTGGCCAACCAGGACTCGACAGTCGCGGAGCCGTGCTCAGCTTTCCAGTCTTTCAACGTCTTGTGATTACCACCCTTGGTTTCAACAACACGGCCCGCACTTACAAGGAGTAGCGCCCGAGGTCTCTCGCCCGGACAGCCGATATTAATATCTGTTTCCAAGCGACAATAGGCCCCGAGTTGATTCCCTGTGCATGGCCGATGCTCCCTTTCTTATTGATGAGTATCCGCCTCCTCAGCCGGATAAACCTCTCGACTGGCCAAAGTATCACCAGCTGCTCTGGCGCTAGCTCCTTGAGGTAGTGATCCATCGATTCGCAGATCGAGTAGCGTCCGCACAGGGTGTCACCCGTCGAATTGTCGTACCTATGAGATTGACCGCAAGCGAAGCAAATCGTTAACTGTATATACGTACAGCTAACCTCTTAAGGCTTGCATCATGAGCATCACCATCCTCGGCCCTCTCGCGTCTGGCGGCATAAAGCTGCCCTTCTATTCATCCAGGGTGCCGGCGGGTTTCCCCTCCCCTGCGGCTGATCACATCGAAAAACACATTTCCCTCGATGAGCTGTTCGATATCCGCGCGCCGCACGTGTACCTGGTGAGAATTGATGGAGACAGCATGCAGGGCGCCGGCATCTATTCAGGGGATCTGGTGGTCGTTGATCGGAGCATCGATGCGGTCAGCGGCGATATTGTCATCGCAGCACTCAATTCCGAGCCCTTCTGCAAGCGTCTGCTTCTGCGCGAGAACGCCGTGATGCTTTTGTCAGAGAATTCAAAATACCCGGCAAGGCATGTCATGGAGGGCGATGAGCTGGTGATCTGGGGTGTGGTGAAATACAGCGTGCGCAATCATGAAAACACTTGAGCCAGTCTTTGCCCTGATTGACTGCAACAGCTTCTATGCGAGCTGCGAGCGAGTGTTCAGACCCGACCTGGCAAAGACACCTATCGTGGTGCTGTCCAACAACGACGGCTGCGTGATCGCGCGCAGCTACGACGCCAAGCCTTTCGTGAAAATGGGCCAGCCGTACTTTCAAATCAAAGATCACCTTCGCCGGCATGGAGTCGTGGCCTTCAGCAGTAATTACGCTCTGTACGGCGATATGAGCGAACGCGTCATGACGATCATCGAATCGATGGTGCCAGCGCTCGAGGTCTACAGCATTGACGAGGCGTTTGCCGATCTGACCGGCGTCCCAGGCGATCTATGTGCTTTTGGGCGGCATATGCGTTCCACTCTTTTCAAGCGCACGGGGGTTCCAGTCGGGGTGGGTATTGCCCGCACCAAAACCCTGGCGAAGCTCGCCAACCATACCGCCAAGCGGCTGCTGGATATCACCGGTGGTGTGGTGGATCTGTGTGACCCGTTCAAACGCGACTGGACGCTGCGCAACACTGATGTCGGCGAGGTCTGGGGCATCGGCAGGCGCATGAGGGCCCACCTGGAAACAATGGGCATCAAGACCGCCATGGACTTGGCGAAAGCCGATCCGTGGATGCTTCGTCAGAAATTCAGCGTGGTAATCGAAAAGACCGCTCGCGAGCTTGCCGGCACGTCCTGTCTGGAACTGGGTGAAGCTGCCCCACCCAAGCAAGAGATTTGCTGTAGCCGGATGTTCGGCACCCGGCTCACGCAGATCGAGCCGATCAAGGAGGCCGTCGCCACCTACACCCAGCGCGCGGCGGAAAAGCTCAGAGCGCAAAACTCGCTGTGCAAGAAGATCCGCGTGAGTATCAGGACAGGCATGTTCAATCCCGAAGAAGCGAAGTACGCGAACGGCGCACTCGTCGAACTCCCCTACCCGACAAACGACGTTCGACTCATGACCAAGGCTGCGACCGAAGCGGTCAATCGCCTCTTCCGACCAGGCTTCAAATACAGCAAAGCGGAAGTTCTGCTGATGGATTTGCGCCAGCCCGGTGAATTCACGGATGACTTGTTTGCACATTCCCAGCCCGTTACGGCGGACAAAGTGATGACCGTCCTCGATGAAATCAATGGTCGTTGGGGAAAGGGAGTTCTTCGCCTGGCCAGCGTGCCGGCGGCGCCTGATTGGGCGATGCGCCGGGAGTTGATGAGTCAGAGCTACACGACGAAGGTTGATCAGCTGTGGACGGTAATGGCCCGGTAAGCGGTCGTTGAAAGCGCACGGCAACCTGCATGAGCGGGCCATCGTATCGATTGCAAGTTGATAGCACTTTTCACGCTCACCCTACCTCCAATGACATGTGCGTTTCTCCTGACAACCTGGAGGTCTCTATGTCGATACGCAAGATCGTTCTGCTTTGCTGTTTGGGTGTGGCACTCGCCGGGTGCGCAGGCTCGGGCCAGGAGCCCCCTCCCACCACCATGCAAGTCGACCTGCAAAAATACCAAGGCACCTGGTACGAGCAGGCCAGGTTGCCTATGTTCTTCCAGCGCAATTGCCAGCAGTCAGAAGCGCATTACGGTCTGCGTGATGATGGCCGCATTGACGTCACCAATCGTTGCAGGGAACAGGATGACGAATGGAAAGAGGTACGCGGAATTGCCGAATCGCAGCAGCCAGGCAAAACAGACAAGCTCTGGGTGCAGTTTGATAACTGGTTCAGCCGCATCGCGCCAGGAATAACCAAAGGCGAGTATTGGGTGCTTTACCACGACCCCGCCTACCAGTTCGCACTGGTCGGCCACCCGAACCGGGAATATCTATGGGTGCTTTCACGCGCCTCTGAAATTAACGGCGTCAACCGCGAACAGCTGCTGAAGATTGCTCAGCAACAGGGGTATGACACCAGCAAACTGATCTGGCGTCCGGCAGACCCGACCAAGCCCTAGCCCACTGGGCACCTTACGCCCGGAGACCTTCGAGGAAATGCACATGCTCAAGAAATGGATACTGCTGCTATGCATTGGCCTAGCAAGCTGCAGCCAGGTGGATGTGCAGACCTACAGCCACGAGACGCCCACGCTTGAGTTGCGCGAATTCTTCGAGGGCCGGGTCGAAGCGTGGGGCATGTTTCAAAAGCACTCGGGCGAGGTCACGAAGCGCTTTCATGTGGTCATCAATGGCCACTCCGAAGGCCGCAGACTGATCCTCGACGAGTCGTTTACCTACAGCGACGGTACTACGCAAAAACGAGTGTGGACGCTAACCCCTGCTGGCCCTGGCCAATGGCGCGGAACCGCTGGCGACGTGGTGGGCGAGGCGCTTGGTGAGGTGGCAGGCAATGCACTGCGCTGGAAATATGTGCTGAACCTTCCGGTGGATGGCAAGGAGTATGAAGTTCATTTAGATGACTGGATGTACCTGATGGACAAGAACACCCTGATAAATCGCTCGTTCATGAGCAAATTTGGTGTAGAGGTCGGCCAGATCACTTTGTTCTTTCGCAAAGAGCCTTGAGGCCGAGGGTGACTGCTCCATGATGGTACTGCCACGGATGACGCTATGCGCTTTCAATGAATGCCTCTCTACACCGTCTTCACGTCATCGACCGGCAATGAAGCAACCATTTCTGCCCGGCACACCTCAAGAATTTCATCAGCAAGTGCGGAATCATCCGGGCAGGCACGCGACAGAATAATAGCGCCGACGGCCCGCGACAGCAGGTCGATCATCTTCTTGCGCCCCTCACCCGCCTCGGCCTCCGGCCCTGTCGGGTACTTCTCGCCCAGGGTTTGCAGGGTGTGCTCAATGCCTTGGGCAAATGTCGCTTTCACCTCATCTGACTGGCGCGCCGCGTCGCCGCCCAACGCGGCCATGGTGCAACCGTCACCACGTCCGTCGCGATGCTCTCTGTTCACGTAGACGTTGATGAAGCCCGGCACATCCAGCGCCTGAGCGCCGGTCAGCGATTTGGCCAGACTGCACGCCGAGGCTTCGGCCATTAGGTCGGCCTTCGACCCGAAGTGTTTGTAGAAACCGCCATGGGTAAAACCGGCGGCCGCCATGAGATCGGCCACGCCGACGCCGTCAAAGCCGCGCTCACGGAACAGCTCTGAGGCCGTTTCAACGATGTGCTCTCGATTGGCCTGCGCCTGGGCCTTGGTCACTCTCACGTGCAATACCTCGTGTTTGCGGGGAAATCCTGCGCCCGATAATACATAGATGTTGGCCATAATCAAAACCGTTGACAGTTTAGATTTCGATCATCATCCTAATTGCTCGCACCATCGATCTTCATCAACGGCCACGGAAGAAACATCAGATGACCGAGCAAACCCTGTTCTCCCCTTACACGCTGGGCAAACTCACTCTGGCGAACCGCGTCGTTCTCGCGCCGCTGACACGCAACCGCGCCGGTCAAGGTTTCGTCCCCAGCGAATTCGCGGCGACCTATTACAGCCAGCGCGCCAGCGCCGGTTTGTTGATCAGCGAAGCCACGCAAATCTCCCGACAGGGCCAGGGTTACCAGGACACCCCGGGGATCTACACGCCGGCACAGATCGACGGCTGGCGCGGCGTGACCGACGCGGTGCATGCCAAGGGCGGAATAATCTTCCTGCAACTGTGGCATGTCGGCCGCGTCTCGCACGTCGACCTGCAAGAAAACGGCGTCGCCCCGGTGGCCCCTTCTGCGCTGCGCGCCGCCACCAAAGTGTTCGTAAACAACCACTTCGAAGACGTTTCCGAGCCGCGCGCACTGGACATCAGCGAACTGCCGGGCATCGTCAACGATTTCCGCCAGGCGGCGGCCAACGCGATCGCCGCTGGCTTCGATGGCGTGGAAATTCACGGTGCCAACGGCTACCTGCTCGATCAATTCCTCAAGGACAACTCCAATCTGCGCACCGATGCTTACGGCGGCTCGATTGAAAATCGCGCGCGTCTGTTGCTCGACGTGACGGCGGCTGTAGTCGGTGAGATCGGTGCAGACCGCACCGGTGTTCGCCTGTCGCCGGTGTCGCCGGCCAATGGCGTCTCCAGCAGTGATCCGCAGGCGCAATTCGATTACCTCGTCGAACAACTCGACGACCTCGCCGTGGTTTACCTACATGTGGTCGAAGGCGCGACCGGCGGTCCGCGTGACGTGGCGCCCTTCAATTTCGCCGCCCTGCGCCAGCGCTTCAAAAACACCTACATCGCCAACAACGGCTATGACCTCGATCTGGCCACCTCACGGATCGCTGAAGACCAGGCCGACCTGATCGCCTTCGGTCGCCCGTTCATTGGCAATCCGGATCTGGTGGAACGCCTGAAACGTGGCGCGCCGTTGTCCGCGTTCAATCCCGCCACCCTCTATGGCGGCGGCGCGGCAGGCTACATCGACTACCCGACACTGGCTGAATCGAGCGTCAGCGCAAGCTAAGCGCACTCTTTTTCTCACCTCCTCAAAGAGAGATACCCCATGAGCACTCGCCCTACTGTTCTGATCACTGGCGCCTCCACCGGCATTGGCGCCGTCTACGCCGAACGCTTTGCGCAACGCGGCCACGATCTGGTACTGGTCGCCCGCGATCAGGCGCGCCTGGACGCACTGGCCGCACGCTTGCACGGTGAACATGAGGTCGCGGTCGATGTGATCCCGGCGGACCTGACTCAATCCGGCGATCTGACCGTCGTTGAAAACCGTCTGCGCGACGACGCCCGCATCGGCATCCTCGTCAATAACGCCGGTGCCGCGCTGTCCGGCCATTTCGTCGAGCAAAGCACCGACAAAGTGGCGCAACTGGTCGCCCTCAACACCACCGCGCTGGTGCGACTGGCCAGCGCCGTCGCTCCACGTCTGGTCAAGGCCGGTGACGGTGCGATCATCAACATCGGTTCGGTGGTAGGCCTCGCGCCGGAATTCGGCATGACGGTCTACGGCGCGACCAAGGCCTTTGTGCTGTTTCTGTCCCAGGGTTTAAGTCTGGAATTGTCGCCTCAGGGCGTCTACGTGCAGGCGGTGCTGCCGGCCGCCACGCGCACGGAAATCTGGGATCGCTCCGGCGTCGACATCAACACCCTGAGCGAAATCATGGAAGTGGGCGATCTGGTGGATGCCGCTCTCGTGGGCTTCGATCGTCGCGAGCCCGTGACCATTCCGCCGCTGCACGAAGCGGAGCGCTGGGATGTCCTGCAGGGCGCACGTCTGGGCCTGATCGGGCAAATCCGTCAGTCTGCGGTTGCTCAGCGTTACCAGACTCCAGAGTGATGTTCAGGTAGCGAGCATGTTGGGCGGATTCGCTGCAGGCGCAAGGCGCTGAACCGAATCCGTCCTGCAATCCGGAGTAGTCATGAATTCAGCACAAACAAATCTGCCTTCGGGTTCGCCGACGTCGTTCATCCACGCGGCAAACCAGTCCGTCACCGCCAACGGCGTTCGCATTGCCTATCGCGACACTGGACCCGCCACCGGCGTGCCTCTCGTATTGTTCAACCATTGGGGCGCAGTGCTCGACAACTTCGACCCCGCGATCATCGATGGCCTGGCGCAAACCCGACGCGTCATCACCACCGACTATCGCGGCATCGGCGGCTCGGGTGGAACCGCGCCACTGACCGTCGGCGAGATGGCTGACGATGCCATCCAGTTGATCCGCGCGCTGCGGCTGGACACCGTTGATGTGCTCGGCTTCTCCCTCGGCGGTTTCGTCGCTCAGGACATCGCTCTGAAGGCCCCTGAACTGGTGCGGCGGTTGATTCTGACCGGCACCGGGCCAGCCGGCGGCAGCGATATCGACAAGGTTGGCCCGGTGACGTGGCCATTGATCCTCAAAGGCCTGCTGACCCTGCGCGATCCGAAGTTCTATCTGTTTTTCACGTCTACGGCCAACGGCCGTCGATCGGCCTCGCAGTATTTGCAGCGCCTGCAAACTCGCAAAAACAATCGCGATCAAGGCCCGACGCCCCGCGCTTTCCTGCGCCAGTTGAAAGCGATCACCGCGTGGGGCAAGCAGCCGCCGCAAGACCTTGGGCGTTTGCAGTCACCGACGCTGGTCGTCAACGGCGACACCGACATCATGGTGCCCAGCGTCAATTCGTTTGAACTGGCCAAGCGAATCCCCAACGCAGAATTGGTGATTTATCAGGATGCCGGACACGGCGGGATTTTCCAGCACCATGTTGATTTTGTGGCCAAGGCGCAGGCGTTCCTCGATGCCTGTCCACGTCCCGACTACCCTCCCTACAACCGACAAGAGCCGCACCTCGATGAAAGCCTTTCTGATTGATCGCTACGGCAAGCAACCCGGACGCCTCGGCGAAGCGCCAGCCCCTGAAGTGGGGAGCCGCGACGTCTTGATCGAGGTCCATGCCAGTAGTGTCAACGTGCTGGACTCGAAGATCAGCACAGGCGAATTCAAGCTGATCCTGCCCTACTCGTTTCCGCTGATTCTGGGCAACGACCTGGCGGGTGTCGTGGTGACGGTCGGCTCTAAAGTGACACGCTTCAAACCGGGTGACGAGGTGTACGCTCGCCCGCCGGAAGCACGGATCGGCACGTTCGCCGAGAGGATTGCCGTGGACGAGAACGCGATCGCCCTGAAACCGGCCAATACCAGCATGGCGCAAGCCGCGTCCCTGCCCTTGGTGGCACTGACGGCCTGGCAAGTGCTGGTCGACACCGCCCGCCTGCAACAGGGCCAGAAGGTGTTGATTCATGCCGGCTCCGGCGGCGTCGGCAACGTTGCCATCCAGCTTGCCAAACACCTGGGTGCCTTTGTCGCCACAACCACCAGCACCGCGAATGTCGAATGGGTCAAGGCGCTGGGGGCTGACGTGGTCATCGACTACAAAAAGCAGAATTTCGAAGATGTCTTGCACGGCTACGACGTGGTGTTGAACAGCCTTGGCACCGATGTCCTGAAAAAGTCACTCAAGGTCCTCAAGCCCGGCGGCCAGCTGATTTCGATCTCAGGGCCGCCCACTGCGCTATTCGCACAGGAGCAAGGATTATCCTGGCCATTGCGGCAGGTAATGCGTCTGCTGAGCCTCGGCATTCGGCGCAAGACACGCAAGCAGGACATCAGGTACACGTTCGTGTTCATGCGCGCCAACGGCGCCCAACTGCACCAAATCAGCGCGCTGGTTGAGGCCGGCATCATCAATCCGGTGATTGATCGAACGTTTCCCTTTGAATCAACGGCAGAGGCGCTGAAATACGTCGAACAGGGACGAGCCAAAGGCAAGGTCGTGGTTACGATCAAATGACTACCCGCCCATCGATGACTACCGAAGTGCCCGAGCAACTTTTAGCACACCAACACTCCTCATCCGGACTGAGCGATTCGACTGCAATAGAGTTGCCAAAACAGGTACTGCAGCAAACAGACCTCGCACCTGTTGCACCAACAGTGATCCTATGGCGCAGTTTAATGCTTGAGCAGTAGACGGGTATGGCTAGCTCCGAATATCGCTAACGCCAGTGCGCTATCTGAGATAGGAAAGTATCGGGTGAATGATTCTGGCCGAAAGCGGCTATTTGTGGGCAGCAGCAATTGGCCGAAAGCTGCCGTTCTCGATCGCCAGCGCTCGGCCAGAAGCGGCAAGCGTCTGCTGATCACCCCTTGCTACGTTGAGCTTTCAGCTGGCGCTACTTCTCGGATAAAAATCGTTTAGTGATCATTGCCACTGCCTCCGCCGGAGACGTCAGGGCTGTGTCTATATCAAACGGAGTGTTATCCCATGGCTCATATTCATGATCCAATACAGACTGCCAGGTTGGTGGCGTCAGGCCAGGAACATCAATCTTCCTGGTTTCTACCCGTCGTTGGTGTTCGTATTTATCAGAGCAAACCACCTGAATATTCACTAATCGAGCACCAGAGCGAGTAGCGATCTCGCTCCACGCCTTTCGGCTTTCAACTACAGGGTTAACACAGTCGACTATGACTGTACTACCAAAGCGAAGATTGCTCAGAGCAAGCTCATTAGCGACCATATAACCGCTCCGCCCCACGTCTTGTGCCAGAGCACCGGAATTTCGGATAGCCTGCTCAATCGTATCGATCCGCAGATACACCGCACTTGTTCTGGTGGCAAGGTCACTTGCTATAGTCGTTTTTCCAGTACCGGGAAGGCCGCTGAAGACAATAAGCATTCTATGTCCTTCGATTAGAGAGTTGGCCCAGTCTAGGCCAAAAAGCTGACGTTCAATTTTGCTCAAGCGCCTGCTCCATCATTCAAGGACAACGATAGAGGCTTCACTCATGCCAGCACCACGCAATCTACTGGTACAGACCGCAGCGAAATCCGTCCTGTCGCAGCTCGTTGACCATATAAAACCACCCGAGGGTATGAGGCAGAGCGCAGTCTGCATGCCCTCACGCTACGAACGGTCAGTCCTGAAACCACGTTCAATGAACTGTTCGATTTGGCGAATGAGTCAATAATCGATATCGGTTTCGAAAATCTCGATTTTCTTGGCAACGTTGGTCACAGCATCTGCGAGCAGCGCGATCAAAGGCTTTACATAGAATCAGGCAACGAACGAAAGTTGGGCGAGGTGGCGTGCTTCACATTCGAGCCACATATCCGGATCAGAAACGGTAAGTGGGGTTACAAGCACGAAAACATTTACTAATTCGACGATGATGGCGTCGCTTGTGAGTTGTAAAGGACTCACAACGCTGTCGATCCACAAATGAGGCTGTTTACTGAGGCTATAGGCAAACACCTCAGGGCGGCACATCCCAAGGATTTCATCAGCCAGTGCGGCATCATCCGGGCTGCCGCTTGAAGCCTGCTTAAGCGCATGGACCGGCCAATCGAAGCATTTATCAGCAATAAATCGGTTTTCCCTGACTCACTCATCACTCGGGTCATAACTGTTCACATTGCGCACTTGCAAATGCAGGCGCCCAAGCAAGTCAACCAACGTGTCGACCTCGGCCGGGGTCAATCCGCTGAGCAGACGCGACTCTCGCTCAAGTGCAACTTTGAGCACGCGGTCATGCAGTTCTTTACCGCTGGCCGTCAATCGTACGGTGTAACGCCGCGCGTCCCTGGGATCAAGTTGGCTGGTGATCCGCCCCGCTGCTTCCAGCGTTTGCAATGAACGACTGACAGCGCTCTTGTCGAGGCCGATGGCCTGGCAGATTCGATTGGCGGTGATGTCGGATTCAACGGCCAGCATTGAAAGCATTCGCCATTCAACCACGCCGATTCCAGTGCCGAACTGGCAGCTGACTGTCCCAGGCATAGACGCTCGGCCGCCCGGCTGACACTGCACTCGCTCAGCAAAGCGTCCAGCGCAACCAACAGATTAAGGTCGAGGCGTCGATATCGCATGTCGGTTCCGTCGAAGGCGGTGGCTCATGTTGGCCCGCAGTGACGGGCGGGTATCGTCAACGGCGATACCAGGCGCCAGTGCGGATCCTGGAGTAAAGAACATCGGCTATTGGCCGTCACGCGCAAACTGGTTACGCCCCAACGCCTTGGCCTTGTACAGCGCCTGATCAGCCGCTTCGATCAACCCCTGCAAGTCCTCGAGTTGCGCGCCGGTCGCCGTGGCGATGCCGATGCTCACGCTCAGGCGCTCGACCGGGCTGGCGCTGTGGGCGATGTTCTGTTGCTTGAGGCGGTCGAGGATGAGTTGCGCCACCACTGCGGCGCCTTCAGCGTCGGTGTCCGGCATGATGATGCCCATCTCTTCGCCGCCATAACGCGCCACCAGGTCTGACGGCCGACGCACACATTCCTCGAGTATCTTGCCGACGGTTTGCAGGCAGGCATCACCGGCGACATGACCGAATGAGTCGTTGAACAGCTTGAAGTAATCGATATCTATCATCAGCAATGCCAGCGTCGTACCGTCACGTTTTGCGCGCCGTGCTTCGATAGCGAGACTCTCGTCAAAACAGCGTCGGTTGGCCAGCCCCGTCAATGCGTCTTTCATCGCGAGCAACTCGAGTTGCCGATTGGATGAGAGCAGCTGCTGCTGGGTGCCGCGCAATTGATCTTCGGCCTTGGTGCGCCGGCGGATATCCAGAATCAGGAACCAGCCGATCAAGCCTGTAAGCCCAAGTAGCCCAGCCACCACCACGGCCGACAGCAACGCCTCCAGGCGCCACGCGGCCAATGCCTCGCGTTTGCCGAGGGCGACGGTGGTGATCAAGGGCAACCGATCACTCTTGCGGAAGGCGTACAGCCGCTCAACGCCGTCCAGGCTGGAGGTGAACGACGCGGTGCCGACTGAGTGATCGACCAGATACTTCGCATAGATGGGCGACTTGGAAAAGTTGCGGCCCATGTCCTGCTCGCGAAATGGATAGCGAACCAGCAACGTGCCATCGGTATACGACAAGCCGATGGCGCCGTCCTGCCCGACGTCGAGCTTGCCAAACAGGCGCAGGAAGTTTTCCACCCCCAACGTCACCGCCACCACGCCGGCAAACTCGCCGTGAGCATCGTTGAAACGGCGGCTGACGGTAATCACCCATTCCTGATTGGAGCGGCTCTGAATCGGTGGCCCGATGAAAGTCTCGCGGGAGGGATCATCGCGATGATGGATGAAATAGGCGCGATCACTGCTGTTCGATCCGGCGGGAATCGGCCGGTTGGAAGACATCAGCCAGCGGCCCTGAGTGTCGTAGATGGTGATGCCACTGAGCTGTGGCATCAACGGTTCCTGGCGCTTGACCAGGGCACTCAGGCGCTGAATCTGCGCGGGGCCACTGCCTTCGGTTTCCAGACGTTCGACGAGGCCGAGCAACAGCAATGAACTCTGGCGCACGATACCTTCGGAGTACGTCGCCAACGCCTGGGTCAGGTTCAAGCCATGGACGTTGACTTCTTCCAGTGCACGCTCTCGAGAGGCCAACACTTTCCACACCGTCAATGACGCGAGGGAACAACCGATCACACACAGCAAAAGCACAACCAGATGAGTATCACGCTTCACATTGCTACCTTTTGGAAAGTCCGGTTTTCCGTTTCAGCGACTCATGACTAACTCAACGGCGGCGGACTCCTGCGCTCGCCGCGAGCAAGGATACAAGCAGTGGTGAAACGTTGCAGCAACAGATTGTGCAGGGAATCACTGGGTGAAGTCTCGCGACACAGGCTCAGTAACAGAATCCACGAATGAGTTGTACGATGTCCTAACACGAGGTATTACTACCTCTCCCCCAAAAACAATAAAACCACGGAGATCGCTACATGGACTCATCCCTGTCCGCCAAGCCTGAAAGCCTTGACCAAGCGGTAGGCAATACCCGCCGCAGCTTCCTGAAAAAATCCCTCGCCGTTTCCGCCACGCTCGCTACCGTCGGCAGCACCGCACTGACGCGGATCGCCGAGGCCGCCGAACCCTTGAGTCAGCGCTACCCTGATCCGCTGATTCACATCCTCGATGACAGCTTCCTTGAGCTGCGAATTTTCAACGCCAGCGTTGAGAAACTCGCCACCGGTATGCGCTGGGCCGAAGGGCCGGTGTGGGTTGGTGATGGCCGCTATCTGTTGGTCAGCGACATCCCCAACAATCGCATCATGCGCTGGGACGAAATCACTGACACCTTCACCGTGTACCGCGAACACTCCAACTTTTCCAACGGCATGTGCCGGGATCGCCAAGGACGTCTGATCGTCTGCGAAGGCTCCACCACCACCAGCGAAGGCCGGCGCATCACGCGCACCGAAGCCAATGGCACGATCACCGTGCTGGCCGACAGCTTTGACGGCAAACCCTTCAACTCGCCCAACGACATCGTCTGCAAAAGTGACGGATCGATCTGGTTCAGCGATCCGCCCTTCCAGACCGGCAACAACTACGAAGGCCACAAAATCACCCCGAGCCAACCCCACGCCGTTTACCGCATCGACGGCGAGAGCAAAAAAGTCACGCGGGTCATCGACGACCTCAACGGCCCCAACGGCCTGTGCTTTTCTCCGGATGAAAAAACCCTGTACGTCGTCGAAGGACGCGCCAAGCCCAATCGCCTGATCTGGGCTATTACAGTGAAAGATGACGGCACCCTCGGCGAACGCCGCAAGCACATTGAGGGGCTGGAGTACGCTGCCATCGACGGCATCAAATGCGACGAAGCGGGCAACCTGTGGTGCGGCTGGGGCGGCAATGGCGATCCCAAGGCCGACCTGGAAAAACTCGACGGCGTCCGCGTTTTCAATCCGCAGGGCAAAGCCATCGGGCACATTTCGCTGCCAGAGCGCTGCCCTAACCTGTGCTTCGGAGGACGCGAAGGGAACCGGCTGTTCATGGCCAGCAGTCACTCGATCTATTCGCTGTTTGTGAACACTCGCGGGACTACGTTTGCGTTGTAAAAAAGCTCGTCTCGCGACGGTTTCGCGAGTGTCGAAACAATACCGGCCGCGCATCCGAGGATGCGCGGCATTCAAGCGCGGTTACTGTTTTCGCCCTGCCGGATCTTGTAAAAACGGATGATGACAGATGCTCCATCGAGCGGGCCTTTATCAATGGCCCTCGTAGCTAACCCAGCGTGGCTGCTTGTCATACCACGGCGGCTGCAATCGTTCTGGAGCGCCACGCAAACGCCAACACCATCAGCAGCCCCAGGCCCGCCATTGCCGCGCCGGCCAGGGAGATCGCCGGATAGCCCAGACCCGCGTTGATCACCGCGCCGCCCAGCGCCGCGCCGATCGCATTGCCAAAATTAAAGGCGCCGATATTCACCGCCGAGGCCAGATTGGGCGCGTCCTTCGCGGCTTCCATCACACGCATCTGTAGCGGCGGCACCAGAGCGAAGCTGGCGATACCCCAGATCAGAATCGCCACGGCGGCTGGCAGCGGCCAGCGCATCAGTACGGTGAACGCCAACAAGACCACAATCAGCACGCTCAGCGAGGCAATCAGGGTGCGATCTATCGAGCGGTCTGCGGCTTTGCCGCCCCACATGTTGCCCAGCGTCAAACCGACACCGTAGAGCACCAGCATGGCGGTGATGAAGGCGGTAGATGCATGGGTCTCGTTGCTGAGGATCGGTGCGATGTAAGTGAACACGGTAAACATCGCGCTCGAGCCAACGACGGTCAGGGCCAACGCGCCCAGCACCGGGCCGCGCGCCAATACCCGAATTTCGGCCATGACCCCGACGCTTTGCGGCGCCCGCACATTGGGCAGCGCGAACCACAGCGCCGCCATCGTCACCACGCCCAATCCGGTAATGCCCCAGAAAGCCGTACGCCAACCGTACAACTCGCCGAACCAGGCCGCCAACGGCACACCGCCGATAGTCGCCAGGGTCAGGCCCATGAACATCGCGGCCACCGCTCCGGCACGTTTCTCCGGAGCGACCAGGCTGGCGGCGACAATCGAGCCAACACCAAAAAATGCGCCATGGTTCAGCGAGGTCACCACCCTGGCGATCATGAGGCTGTAGTAATCGGTGGCCAAGGCTGACATCAGATTACCCAGGGTAAAAATCGCCATCAGCCCGATCAGCAGATAGCGCCGGGGAATCTTGCCGGTGGTCAGGGTCATCAGTGGTGCGCCGAGCAACACGCCCAGCGCATAGGCACTGACCAGCAAACCGGCAGCGGGAATGGAAACGCCCAAGTCTGCAGCGATACCCGGCAACATGCCCATGGGGGCGAATTCTGTTACGCCGATGCCAAAGGCACCGACGGCGAGTGCAACAAGTGGTGGATTGATACGCATGGAAAGCTCCTTATCTATGCCGCCAATGCTACGATCCCGGCTTTTCAGGCGGTAGACTGCATTTTTGGCAATCACCTTTGCGTAGGAGGCACAAGTGGATTTCAACGGCAGGTCAGGTGAAATGAGCGTGTTCACCACCGTGGCGCAGGAAGGCAGTCTCTCGGCCGCCGCGCGTGCACTCGGCCTGACGCCCTCGGCAGTCAGTCGGATCATCGCGCGCACCGAGCAACGTCTCGGCACCCGCCTGCTGTTGCGCACCACTCGCGCGATCACCTTCACGGCCGAGGGCGAAGCGTTCCTGCGCGGCGCCCGGCGTATCCTTGCCGACATGGACGAGGTCGAAGAAGCCATCGCCGATCAGGGCGTACCCAGAGGGCGATTGCGGGTCAGTGCCGCTCTTGGCCATGGGCGGCTGGCCATCGTTCCTTTGGTCGCAGCCTTCAGCGCCCGTTACCCGAACATCGTCGTCGACCTCACCCTCGGCGACGAAGTGGTCGATATTCTCGGCGGGCAAGCCGACGTCGCAATCCGCTTTGGCCATCTGCCCGACAGCCCGCTGACCGCGCGCAGAATCGGCAACACCGGCCAGGTCGTGGTGGCATCGCCCGAATATCTGCAGCGCCACGGCATCCCTCAGGAACCGCAAGACCTGCTACAGCACAACTGCCTGCGCTTCAACTTTCGCCGTGCCGAACCCAACTGGCCGTTCCGCCGCGATGGCAAAGAGTTTTCCCTGAAGGTCAGCGGCAACATCGAATGCAGCAGTGGTGAAGCGCTGGCACAACTCGCGCGGGCCGGTGCCGGCATCGCACGCATCGGGGAGTTCAGCGTGAGCGAGGACCTGCAGCGCGGCGAGTTGATTGCGCTGTTGGAGGCCTGGAACCCGGGAGATCAGGAACCGATTCATGCGGTGTTCGTCGGCGGCGCGGCGATGCCGGCGCGGGTGCGATTATTCGTGGACTTCTTGCTGGAACATCACCGGATGTCAGCGGATGTGCGAATTAAGTCTTCCGGGGACTCGTGATATTGAACGTCTTGAATGGCCGTCGCGACAGCCTGCTTTCGGCCAAGAGCAGATAATCGCGGGCGGCGGCTTACACTCAGAAGCAGATTCCTCGAAGCAGCAAACACATTCTGCAGGCATCCCTCCAATTGCGTACTTTCGTCACGTAGTTGCGTAATAGTCCAAAGCAGGCGTTAACCTCTGCGATTAACGGGGAACTATTCTCGTCCACTAATAGACTGAGCTGCTATTGCGACCATAATGCAAACGTCGCACGCAAACAGTTTTCTACAATAAATGGAGCGCAGAATGGGCCGGGCACACGATGAGTTTGAGTACTGGTGGGGTACGTCCGGATCGTGGGTTGAACCACCGAATGTGCGCCGCAGCGGCACCAGCGGTGTCCAGTTGGTAGTGCAAGATAACAGGACGTTCTTCGTCAAGCGTCAGACCGGCCATCTGTTTCGTAGTCTCCGTTACCCCACTGGCCGCCCCACTGCTCTGCGTGAAGGTATTGCCCTTTCCAGACTTGAGGAACTGGGCGTGAATGCGCCAAAACCGGTGTTTTATGGTGCGAGAAAAGTCCGAGGCACATGGCAAGGTGTTTTGGTTACCGCAGACCTGGGCGGCTTCATCGATCTGGATACCTGGTATAGCCAGGGCTCTGCAAGCATGTTGACGACAGAGCAGCATCAGCAACTTTTCAAGCGTCTGGCGCAAATGCTGGCGCGGATGCACTCGGGCAAATGGCAGCACGGTTGCATGCGTTCCAAACACATCTTCATCAAGGCGTCGATAACTGACACTGACTTCGATTTCGAACTGGCGCTGCTTGACCTGGAAAAATCTCGCGGTCGCGCTACGGCAATGAGTGCGGCGCGTCACGACATTCCCCAACTCAGACGGCATTCTTTCTGGGATGAGTCGCAGTGGCAGCATTTCCTTTCCTGCTACGAGCAAGCCATTGGCAGAGCCATTTGAGATACAGGAAGGTCAGTGCGAAAGCATCAAGATCAATAAGAGGGTAGGCTTGCCAATCAAGCGCTGTACTTATGATGTAACGAGCATGCCAAAGCATTTCATAAGCCAATTGCGGGCTGCGTCCTAACGCCGCAGCTCACCGCTATTGGCAAATCCCGCACAAGCCTTAGAATCCCGCGCGCTGTCGCAGTCGCCGGATCGGGTGATTGACGCGCACCTGAAGGCTGGCCACACCTCCTCGACGTGTGTCCGACATAACCGCCCTGCCCGATCGGCAGGCACTTGCCCAACAACACACACGTCGGCCTGGCAATCGCATGCGCAGAGGCGCACGTTCCGCTGTTCGATCTCTAGAGGTTTTTATGTCTCCGCGTTTGCTGGCCATGGCGCTGGCGCCTTTGCTCGGGCTGTTCATTGTTGCGCTGGGCAACGGTTTTCTGTCTTCTCTGACCACCCTTCGTCTCGACGCCGCCGGTGCCTCGACCACGATGATCGGCATCGTCTCATCGGCCTACTTTATTGGCCTGACGCTGGGTGCGGTGTTCAACGACCGCTTGATTCTGCGCATCGGGCACATCCGCGCCTACGGCAGCTTTGCCTCGCTGATCGCCGTGACCATCCTGTTGCAGGGATTGTTCTATGACACTTGGGGCTGGTTCGCCCTGCGCCTGATCAATGGCTGGGCCACGGTGGGTGTGTTTCTGGTGATCGAAAGCTGGCTACTGCTGGCGGGCGACGCAAAGATTCGCGGGCGCTTGCTCGCGTTGTACATGATCGTGTTGTACGGCGCCGGTGTGCTGGGCCAGGCAACGCTGGGGAAAATCACCGGTTTGAGCGACAGCGCACCATTCATGGTCGCCGGTATGCTCGCTTCGTTGTCAGTGTTGCCGATCGTGATTCTGCCACGCGTTTCGCCGCTGCTCGATCAGGTTGAGCCGCTCAAGCCTCGACAACTGTTGGGCGTGACGCCGACCGGGCTGGTTGGCTGTTTCGGCTCGGGTGTGACCATCGCGGCGATTTACACCTTGCTGCCGTTGTACCTGCAACGCAGCGGCCTGAATGTCGGCGAAGTCGGCAGCATGATGGCCTGGACGATTCTCGGCGCGATGCTTCTGCAATACCCGGTGGGACGCTGGTCCGATCACAAGGATCGCTTGCAGGTGCTGACGATTCTGACGATCGCGTGCACGGTGTTGTCGCTGGTGATTGTCTTGCTGCCACTGACTGCAACGATGCTCGCCGCGATGCTGTTTCTGCTCGGTGGCGGCGTGTTTGCGCTGTATCCGGTTGCCGTCAGCCACGCCGCCGATCGCGCTCCGGCCGAAGCGTTGGTGCCGATGATTCAGGGCTTGCTGCTGATCAACTCGCTGGGCTCGGCGATCAGCCCGATGATGATCTCGCCGGTGATGAACTCGTTCGGCGCCAACGGTCTGTTCTGGGTCTTCGCGCTGGTCAATCTGTGCATGGTCACGTTTTTCCTCTGGCGCCGTGGCAAACGCCCGGTTCCGGCCAATCCTGCGCCTTTTGCGGCGGCGGCCACGTTCTCGCCGACCGGTGCGGAGCTGCGAGTGACCGAAGACTTGCGTCAGGCGGTGCAGGAGCATCCGCCCATGGTCGATGCGTTGAGTGGCGAGCCTGGACCACACTGTGAAAGGCGCTGAGCGCTGCATGTCCTTTTCGCCAACAGGACAATAGGCGCGCCGTGAACAAAGCAAAAAAGCCAGTGCGGCGCTTGTCACACCACACTGGCCGGTTGTTAACGCAGTAACCCGCAATCAGCTACAGATGCAGCGAGCTGCCAGCGTTATTGATCTCAGCGTTTAACGCCAAAACAGTGCGAGAGTTCAGGGAAGCTGCCATCGCGAACCTCCGCTGAAAACTGGCCAACCGCATCGCGGATGACCGCATGGACGTCGGCATAACGTTTAGCGAAACGCGGCACAAAATCACCGCCAAGCCCCAGAATGTCCTCGATCACCAGGACCTGGCCATCGCACGCGGGCGACGCGCCGATGCCAATCGTTGGCACACTGAGCGTTTCGGTCAGCTCGCGGGCGAGCGGCTCTGCCAGCCCTTCCAGCACAAAGCAAAAGGCCCCGGCTTGCTCCATCGCCGTGGCGGCTTCACGGATAGCGTTCGCCGATGAGTCGTCCATGCCCTGGGCGCGGAATCCGCCCATGGTGTTGACGAACTGAGGCATCAAGCCGATATGCGCCATCACCGGGATACCGCGCTCCACCAGAAACTGCACGGTGGGAGCCATGGCCGCGCTGCCTTCCAGTTTGACCGCGGCGACATTGGCTTCCTGCATCAACCGTGCGGCACTGCGAAAGGCCTGGACCGGTGATTCCTGGTAGGAGGCGAACGGCAGATCGGCCACGACGCAGGCTCGGCGTGTCGCCTGAACGACAGCGCGACTGTGTTGAATCGTCTGATCCAGGCTGAAGTGCAGTGTGTTGGGCTGCCCGTAGGCAACCATCGCAGTCGAATCCCCCATCAGGATAACGTCGACGAATTCGTCAACGATCTCAGCGAGCGAGCGATTGTGCGCGGTCAACGAAACGATCTTGCGTTTGCCCTTGCACGCTCTGATGTCCGGCACTGATAGCCGACGGGTTTCACTTGCTGCAGTACTCATGGCGTGAGCTCCTTGCCAATAGCGATGAAGGAAATACCTTTTAAAGCGACGCTGACGCGAGTTCGGCTCTGGGCGAGGTGCCCGTCATCTGGCCAACGAATTCGACGATCAGGTCAAGTGTGTGCTCCGTCTGATCGAGATGCGGAGAGTGTCCGCAATCCATCAGGCAATGCCGGGTGACCGCTGCGGGTATCTTTTGCTCAATGGAATCGAGTTGTGCCAGCGTTCCGTATTCGTCCCGATCGCCCTGCAACACCAAGACAGGGCAATCGATATCGGCCAGGCAATGCTCAATATTCCACTCAAGAAAATCATCGGCAGCCCAGACGCTGCTCCACCCCACAAATACGGCTTTGGGGTCGGGATGAAACAGAGCCAGTTGCCGTTCCAGACTCCCGTCCAGGAACGAATTTCGTGCGGCGGCAATGCCGCTCAATGTGATCGACTCGACGAACACATGCGGCGCGAACAGCACCAGCCCGGCAACAGGAAATCTGCTCGCGTGGAGTAATGCGATGGAGGCGCCATCGCTGTGCCCCACCAGCAGAGGGTTGCGTAACTGCAGTTTCGCCAGCAGTTCAGGCAATACCTGCTGTGCCTCCACATGCATATAGTCTGATCGGCGTGGCAACGCTGCGCGAGACGAATGGCCATAGCCAAAACGGCTGTAAGCGAGCACTCGACGCCCGGTCATGGCTGCCAGTCGATACGGGACACGTCGCCACATCGCAATGCATCCGAGGCCCTCATGCAGCAGGACCAGCGGAGGACGATCGGCATCCCCGTCGATCAGCAAATAGTCAATATCACCACCACTTAGCGAGATCGTCGCCATCATTCACTCTCTACTGCAATTGCCAAATCTGGCTCCGGCGCTGAACCTAGCGCCAGCACCGCGCGGCTACTGAAAATGGCCATCAGCGTCACTAACCCGCCGAACAAGCCTATGGTTGAAGACATCTCCCATACGGACAACAGCAGGCCCACCCCGACCACGGGCACAATCAACCCCAGATAGGCCGCGACGAAAAACGCCGAACTGACTTCCGCCATGCGATCGGCAGGCGACAACATCGTCACCAGGCCCAACCCGCCACGCAGCACCATGCCCGCGCCCATCCCGCCCAGCACCGCGCCACCGAGAAATAACGTCAGGGAGGTAAATTCAAAGGCCAGCCAGACACTGGCCAACGCCACCGGCAGCAGCAATACACCCACTGGGACAACTCGCCGGGGCGCCATGCGCAACACCAGCAACTGGCCGATGGCAGCACTGCAAAACGCCAGGAATACAATGCTGCCGCTCAACAGAATGCCGCTCTGATGCAACCCGACCGCCAGGAAACGACCAGCCAGCGCGGCGAACAGACCGAGAAAGCTGAAGCCGCACAGCACCGACATCGCCACGGCCATAAAGGCCTGCCGCATCTCGCTCGGTATCCGCAGGCGCTGCAACCGTAGCGGCGGACGAGAACCGCCATGGATCACCGTTTCCGGCAGCCAGGGCAACAGCACAGCGGGCAACAGCATCAACAGCAATACGACATAACTGGCGTGGAGCGGTTGCGCCGCCTGCTCTGCCACCCAGCCAGACAGTAGTGCGCCAAAGCCGAGCCCGCCCATGTTGCTCAAGCTGGCGATCAACGCCGCGAGCGACCGATTCCCCAGCAATTCGGCCAGATAGGCCGTGCTGGCGCCCACCATCAACCCGACAGCCATCCCCGATAACAGGCGGCCAACGAACAAGCCGACTAACGTCGGCCAGAGCAAAAAGCTCAGCAGGCTCGCCAGCGTCAATCCGATCCCGAGCCCGAGCACCACGCGTCGGCCGAGCAGATCGGACAGTCGGCCAAATATCAGCAGCTTGAACAGTATCGCCAGTGCGTAGGAGGCAAAGACCAACGTCACCCAGAACGGCGACAAGTCCAGTTGCCTGGCGTAGAGCGGATAAAGAGGCGTCGGCAACGTGCCCACCATCATCACCACTAACAACAGATAAGTGCTGAGCCAGACGGCGCGGTTGAATCGGTGCGAAATGCCCATGAGCCGTTACCAGTCAATCTGTCGAGTATCGAACAGATTGACCCCCAACTGGGCTTTGCCCAAGTACTCCAGACAGTCCATCGGCTTGGCTGGCATGACACTGCAGAAAAACGATTCGCGCAGCAATCGTTCCAGTGGCCGGCTGCGATTCAAGGTGCTCGCACCACAGATCTTCACCGCCGCCATGGCCATCTTCGGCGCCAGTTCACCGATGAAGTATTTGGCCGCATGCACAGCAGCATTCGCCTCGATCGTTCCACGCCGCTCCACAATGAGTGTGCCTGCATGATTGAGCAGCGCGCGCCCGGCTTGCAGCTCCGCTGACAGCCTGCCGACTTCTTGATGGATTGCGCTGGATTCGCGCTGGGAAGGCGTGGCGCGCACGCCTTCGGTGATGTGTTGCAGCAACGCAGTGGCGATCCCGAAATAGACGCCGGTATAGCCGGCAATCATCCAGTGGGGCTCACGTACCAGTTTGAATAAAGACATGCCTTCGACGGCCAGAAACAAACGCTGGCGGGTGAGCAGCACATTCTCGAACGTCATGCTGGCGGTCTGAGTGCCGTTCATGGCAAACCCGTCCCACACCTGTCCGCACTGCACACCTTCGTCGTGGCGTCCGACCACGAAGTGGCTGATCTCGCTATCGCTATCGTTGCCTTCAGGTTTTGCCGTGACAACGATGTAGTCCGCAGCGCCCGCCAACGACACGAACGACTTGCTGCCGTTGAGCAGAAAGCCGCCGGCATGCGCCCGGTAATGGGTCTGGATACCTCGCAAGCGCGCGCCACTGCCCAGCTCCGACGTCGCCGAAGCGAACATCTTGTTGTGCGCGATCACCTCGTCGAATACCCAGGCGCGAAAGGCATCCGCCGCCACTGACAGCGTTTTCCCCGCCGACTCGCACAACGAGCCAAGCGCCACGTTGTGCATGTTGAAGCCCAGCGCCGTCGCCGCGTCATACTGCGCAAGTCGCGCCAGAACCTGGCTGTATTGCAGATAATTCAGACCTGCGCCCCCCGCCTCGCGAGGGATCAGCAAGCCTAAAAGTCCCGACTCCTTGATCAGTTGATAGCTTTCGCGACTGTCCGATTGCTGGTTATCCACCAACGGCGCCAAGTCGACCAACTGGGTACCGATGCGATCTACCAAGGCGAAAATTTCATCGATTTGATCTGGCAAAGCCATAAACGTTGACCTTCTATTTTTTCAGAAGCGCAAAGCGCTCAGTTCTCGACGGGCAAACCAGCCTGGCGCGCAACGCTGATGCGGAGCAGATCGTTCACCCCCGCATAGGTCATTGAAGCCAGTGGGCTGATGAGATCGATCGCGCGACCGGAATCGCCGATGTAAGAGCGCACGCCACCCAACTGAGCGGCCAACTGCGACAGCCGCGTAAAGTCTTCGGAAACCGATATCTTGACCATCGCCGCCTCACCGCTCAGCTGGCGCACAGTCACCCCGGCGTCGATGCGTCGCGCAATGCCGTAGAGCAGTTTTCGCGAGCGATAGAGGTACAGGCTCATGTCAGCCACGTGCCCCGCCACCAGGTGACTGGCGCTCATCGATCGACCGAAGTGGGTGCGCTCCCGGCTCCACGCGACTGTCTGATCGAGCATTCGGCGCATCGGCCCCAGCGCATAACCCATCAACAACGCGCGTTCCCACGTGGTGGTCGCGGTCATGACAGAGAAACCCGCGCCCTCGCCGCCCAGCAGGCTGTGCTCCTCCAGCCGTACGCCGTCAAAGCTCAACACTCCCATCGGCACGCCGGGCAACGCGGTCTTGTCCAGCGGAGCACCGCGCACCACGCCTGGCGCCGAGAGGTCAACCAGTGCGACGGACAAGTCGAAGGGAGATCGGCCCTTGCCGGTACGGACGAACACCAACGCGTGATCCGCCACCGGGGCGGCGGTGATGAAGCGTTTCTCGCCAGTTAATCGATAGCTACCATCCGCCTGGCGTTGTGCCACGGTTTCCATCGACATCGGATCACTGCCGCCATGTGCCTCAGTCAGCGCGTGACACAACACTGTCTCGCCGTCTTCCAGGCCTGCCAGTTGTCTGCGCTGCTCGGCATTCAGCCAGGCCTGCATCGGCAATTGCATACCAAACAACTGTGACGCCAGCGCATAGCAAAGGGCTGGACTGATGCCGCTCAGGCCCAATCCTTCCACCATCGCCAGCTTGTTGGTCACTGTGCCATCCGAGGCACGCAGCAAGCCGGTCCTGGCGGCCAGCAACCATTGCTCCCGGAAGGTTTTGCCTTCCAGTTCAGGCCGCAACGCCTGCCCTTGCAAGCAACTCTCCTGCACGGTTTGCTCAACTGTTTTGTCTTCGTTTACGAACAGCATGACTCGCCCTCTCTGTTATCTGCACAGACTCAAGCGAGTTCGACCCGGTTGGCTTCAATCACGGCCCACAACGTGGCCGGCGTGCGAAACGAAGCGGCGATGACTTTTTCTTCCGGAAACGCGATGCCGAACTTTCTCTCGACGTCGGTGACGATGGAGATGATGGTCAGAGAGTCCAGCCAGCCCTCCTCCAGCAGAGCCGTATCGGGCAACACGGTAAGGTCTTCACCTTGGTATTGGGTCAGCAGATTTGCCTGGATCAGCAAGCACAGCGCTTCAATGTTATTCATTGCCTATCTCTTCCATGTTTACGCTCAACATGCCCAAAGCACGTCGATCTATTTTGCCGTTGGCCGTCGCGGGCAGCTTTCGCGCCATACGAATGCCATCCGGTTGCATCCTCTTGGGTAATGCACTGTTCAAGCCGCGAAGAATGTCTGCGCGACTGGCGCCGGCACTCACCACATGTACCCAGATTTCGGCCTCCGGCGTTGTGCCTTGGCGAACCACGACCGCCGCCGTTTCAATGCCGGGCAACGCCAGTACCGCACTTTCGATGTCGAGCAGATCGATACGGTGACCGCGGCGCTTGACCTGATGATCACGGCGGCCCTGCAAATGAAAACGACCATCGGCCGCCTGATAGCCGATGTCCCCTGTGCCATAGGCCAGCCTTTGCACGCCATCGCGGAAATACACGTTCTTACGGGCATCGCGGCAGATGCCGTCGACCAGATAACCGGCGAAGACCGTTGGGCCAGCAACGAAAATCTCGCCCTGCGCAGCCGCGCGACCGTCCTCGCCGATAAGCTCGACTTCTACCCCCTCGATTGCCCAGCCGATTGACGGTAAAACCGTGTCGACACCCGCCAGGCTCACCTGTTCTGCGGTACACACATTGGTCTCGGTGGGGCCATACAGGTTGTAAAACGGCAAGTCGGGGAATGCCGTCAGATAGCGTGCCAGCAGCTGTGGCGGGAATGGTTCACCGGCGTACAACGCAGCGCGCAGAGCCGATGGCCGCGCCTGCTCGATTGCCCCCTGCTGCAACAGCATCTGATACAAGGTCGGGACGGCGTAAAACACCGAGATACGCTGCTCATCCAGCCAACGCGTGACATCGCGAGGAAACATCTTCAAGAAGTCTGGCATCAGGCAAAGACAGGCTCCCGCCAGTGCGGTCGAGAACAGGTCGAAGGTCGTCAGATCGAAGGTGAGTGCCGCTTGTGAGCCCACCCGATCCTCGCAACTCAGAGCCACCGTGCGGGCTGCCCAGGCAGAAAAATGCAAGACGTTGGCGTGGGTCAGGCATACGCCCTTGGGCGAACCGGTACTGCCCGAGGTAAACAAGACATAACCGCCCTCGTCCCCGGCATGTCGTTGCGGTTGCCCTGGCAAGGCAAACAGCAATAGCCCGTCCACTGTGCGAACATCGCCAGCCTGACCATGAATGGCAACCACCCTGGCCGCTGCGGCCTGGCTTGCCACAGTTGCCAGCAAAAAATCCAGGTCGGCGTTGGCCAACATGCGTGCGCCCCGTTCCGCGGGGTCCTTGATATCCATCGGAGCAACTAATGCGCCCAGCCTCAATGCGGCATAAATGGCCACAACAGCGCTTGCACTTTTGGCGATATAAATGCCTATTCGATCGCCCGGCTGAACGCCTTGCACCCGCATCAACTCACATAACTTATTAACTGTTCCGTTAAGTTGTTCGTAGCTGAATGTGCCATCTTGCGCTTCCAGTGCCGATCTCTGCGGATAACGCTGTGCAGCCGCAACCAGTGCCTGATCAAGCCGAATACAATCATTGAACACGGTTGGCCTCTACTTCCAAATTGATATGTCCTGTCGTGGCACCAGGGCAATTGGGGTGGCGATAGTAGAAGGATTCTTCCAACCAGAGTGAATGAACAATTTTTATAAACACTATGCGGAAATGGCATACAAGATGGATCTGAAAAACTTACGCTACTTCGTCGAAGTGACGGAGCATGGAAGCTTCTCGAAGGCCTCCCACAATATTCATGTCACGCAACCGGCGCTGAGCAAAGCGGTGCAACAGCTTGAAGAAGAACTGGGCTCGACGCTGCTGGTGCGCAGCCGTCCAGGCGTGCCATCACGTTTGACGCCATCGGGTGAAGTGGTTTTCCACCACGCCAAACGCATACTCAGTCGCAGCAAGCAAATGCTCACCGACGTCAACCTGCTCAATAGCCTCGTCACCGGCGTGCTTAAGCTGGGCCTGCCGCCGCTAGGCAGTACCGATCACATTGCCTTTGTGTTGACCGAGTTTCGGCAGCGCTTCCCGCAAGTGGAACTGCAGTTGCGCGAACAAGGTGGGCAAGCGCTGGAAGACGCTGTGCGCAAGGGCGAAATAGAACTGGCAATCAGCCTGCGCCCGGATGACGAGGAACTCGCGTGGCTGCCGATTTGCGAGGAACCACTGGTTGTCGTCCTGCCGCCGCGCCACCCACTTGCCAGCCGCCATCGGCTGAGTCTGCCCGATCTGGCGCATCACCCATGGGTCCAGTTACAAGGCGCCTCCATTCTCAATCACCGCATCAAGCTCTGTTGCCCTGATCTGGACGTCAGCCGTCTGCAAGTAGCCAAGAGTGACAACCTGGCTTTTTGCCTGTCATTGGTGGCTGCGAATGCGGGCCTTATGGTACTGCCCAGACTTTTGGCGCAACACCATATTCCGCCCGGTGTGGAAATTGTCCCGCTTGAATGCGCCGAACTTCAGTGGCAACTGGTTGCCATCTGGCGCAAGAACTCGCAACTGTCGGTGGCGGCACAACAATGGCTTGAATTGCTGGCCAATCAAGGGGGCAATAATCTGGAATAACGTCGTGATCCAACGACCTGCAGGCATTCAGTAAAGTTCGGACTCGATACTTGAATCACGAATGCTTACTCATTGTTTTTCAGGCATACAAAAGGACAATAACCATTTCCTGTTTGAAAGCCCGTCCTTGGGCTTTCGCTAAATTACAGCCACTCAAAAATCCACAGTCGCCGACAACAGATAAGTTCGCGGCGTCGACAGGGTCAACCCCGGTTCACTGTCATCCGAAGCCCCCGCCGAACTCCAGTAACGCTTGTCCAGCACGTTCTCGACATTGGCGCGCAAGGTCACGGTTTTCTCATCGACCTTGAAGGCATAGCGCGTGCCCACATCAAAACGCTCCCAGGCGTCGATTTGCTTCTCGTTGGACTGATCCAGATATTGCGAGCTGGAATAAATTCCGCGCCCGGTCAACGTCAGTCCCTGCACGGTCGGCACGTCCCATTCGGCGCCCAGATTGACGTTGTATTTCGGGGTCGCCGGCGCGCGATTGCCGTCGAACGTGCCGTTGGTGGTCTTGGTCAGTTCACTGTCGATGAACATCACGCCGCCCAACAGCCGGAAGCCTTTCAACGGCTCGCCGAACACGCTCAGTTCGACCCCGTCGTTCTGGCGTTTGCCGTTGGGGCCGAAGACGCGTGTCGTGGCATTGGTTTCGTAAGCGGGCTGTTTGATCCGGAATACTGCGGCGGTCAGCGCGTAGGCACCCGCGTCGTACTTGGCGCCGACTTCAACCTGGCGACTGATGAACGGCGGGAAGATTTCGTCCTCGTTGATCGAGGTCGAAGGGGCGATCTTGCCTTGGCTGAGGCCTTCCATGTAGTTGGCGTACAGCGACAACTTGTCCGTCGCCTTGAACAGAATGCCGCCCGAGGGCGAGACTTTTTCTTCATCGTAGGCCGTGTCGCCTTTGACGTCATCGCTCCAGTCATCGACTTTCACCCGTTGCCAGCGAGCGCCCAGCGTCAACAGCAATCGATCGTCGAAGAACCCCAGCGTATCGGACAACGCCACGCCGCTGAAGCGGTTTTCGGTGTAGACCTTGGCGTCGTAGCGCGTCGGTGTGCCGGGTTTTGCCGTTTCCACCGGCTCATACAGGTTGCTGCGCCCGGTGGCGTAGCGCGCACCGCCATTCTCGAAATCCATGTAGAAATAGCTGGCCGCGAGGTTGACCTCGTGGCTCACCGGCCCGGTATGGAACCAGTTGCGCACACCGGCCGTGGCCGTGCGCACGTTTTCGTCGCGGGTGAAGTCGCGCGGCAGAACGCTGAAATCACCGGCGTCGTTGGTCACGGATACGGCGTGGCGCAAGAAGTCATGATTACTTTTGCGCGCACCGACGCCGCCGTACAGCATTACCGAATCACTGACATCGAACTCGGCATTGAGCGTGCCGAAGGTGTCCTCGGTTTTCGCCTGGCTCCACGGTTGCGCGTAGTTGCGATGCACATTGTTCGCGCTCGGCACCTTGGCATTGGCCGCGACTTGCACGCGTTCCTGCGGTGCATCGGTGTCGCGTTCGGTGTGGCCGATATCCGTCGACAGGCGCAGGCGTTCGCCGCGAAAATCGAGGCCGAGCACCGCCATGTCACGGTCGACACTTTGATGATCCCACTCCGTGTCACCGGACTGTTTGACGCCGTTGAAGCGCAAACCGAACTGGTTGTCTTCGCCAAAACGGCGACCGACGTCCACGGCGCCACCGAGCTGATTATTGGAGGCGTAGTTGGCGGTCAACGAGGTGATCGGCTGGTCGCTGGCGCGCTTGGGCACCACGTTGATCCCCCCACCGACACTGCCCCGTGGCGAAATGCCGTTGATCAACTGGCTCGGGCCTTTGAGGATGTCGACGCGGTCGGCCATCTCCATGTCGATCGTGTAGGTCGGCAACACGCCGTAGAGGCCGTTATAGGCAACGTCGCTGTTGAACAGACTGAAACCACGGATGGTGAACTGCTCATAGCGGCCACCCGCCGGGTTGGTCGCGCGCACTGACGGGTCGCTGCCGATCAGGTCGCCCAAGGTACGCGCCTGCTGGTTCTTCACCGCCTCACTGGTGTAAGTGGTCATGCTGAACGGGGTTTCCATGAAGTCCCTGGAGCCCAGCAAACCCTGTGAGCCCCGGCGCGCCACCTGTCCACCGGCAAACACATCGGCGTCGGTTGTGCCGGTCGCACCGAGAATCGAAGTCGGCGCCAATTGCAGGCTGCTGCCATCGGCCGCAGGAATCAACGTGTAAGCGTGATCGCCCACCGGTTGCAATTGCAGACCGCTGCCCGACAACAGCCGAGTGAAGCCCTCTTCCACGCCATATTCACCGGCCAGGCCATTGCTGTTGCGGCCGCTCACCAGTGCGGGATCGACTGACAGATTGACCCCGGCCAACCCGGCAAAACGCGTCAGCGCCGCACTCAGACTGCCGGCGGGCACCTGATAATTGCGCCGGGCGTCATCGGCCCAACTGGATTGCATCAATACCGGGCTGGCACTCAGGCTCAGCACGAAGCTCAACTGCAACAACGGACGCAAACGACTTGGGAATACTGCGGGCATTGGAAGAAGCTCTCGATTTTGTTCACTTACCTGCAATGACCGGTAAGGCGAAGAAAAGGGACAGGCTTCAGACGATATTTTTTCGCGGCGTCAGCGTGACCCAGAAACGCGTACGCGAATGCACCTCCAGCGGCAAGCTTGCCGCCAGCAGCGCCAGCACTTTATCGGTGTCGTCGAGACGGAAACTGCCGGTGATGCGCAGGCTTTCCAGGGCCGGCTCCCACCGCAACAACCCTGAGCGATAACGACTCAACTCGCGCAGGAAGTCGCCCAGTGGCTGGTTCTGCGCCATCAACACGCCGTCGCGCCAGCCGGGCATTTTCGTGTCGTAAGGCGTGACCAAACCGGCGCCTGAGGCTTGCAGGTTAATCTGTTGCCCTGCATTCAGTTGCAGCAAAGGCCCGTGCAACGGCTGCAATTGCACCGATCCGCTGAGCACCGATACGTTGCAATCACGCTCGTTGAGACGCACGCAGACTTCGCTACGGCTGACGATGATCCGGCCGTAAGGCGCATTGATCGTCAGCGCCGCGCCGCCACGAACGTTGAGCGCCATTTCGCCGCGCACCAGGGTCAGTTCACGGCTGGTGAGATCGACATTCACCGCACTCGCGGTGTTCAGTTGCAAGGTGCTGCCATCGGCCAGCTGCATCTGTTTGTGTTCGCCGGTGCTGGTGTGCAAATCGGCGCGCCAGACGTCCAACGGTAGTTGGCGACTGATCAGCCACGCCGTCGGCACCAATGCGGCCAGAGCCAGCGCCCGTTTCAGCGCCGCACGCCGCGCCAGGTCCGGGCGATCCAGTGTGGCCATGGCCAATTCTGCGGGCAGACTGGAAAAACGCTGGCGCAACAACTGGATCTTCTGCCAAGCGTTTTCGTGGCGGCTGTCGCTGTCGCGCCAGGCCTTCAGCCGCGAGTGATCCGTTTCACTGGCTTCACCCGATTCGAGCAACGCCAGCCATTGCGCGGCGGCGCGCGCCACTTCCCGCGCTTCATTACCGGGCGCTGTTCTCATCATAGATCTAGCATCAAACAATGCTCGTAAGCCGTTGTCATATAACGTTTTATTGTTCGCTCGGAAACTTTCAAGCGCTCGGCAATCTCGCGATAACCCAGGCCTTCGAGCTGACTCCATAGAAACGCCTTACGCACTGCTCGCGGCAAGCCATCGAGCAATTCATCCAGCGCTTGCAGGGTTTCCAAAAGCACCCAACGTTGCTCGGGCGACGGCACGCATTCTTCGGGCAATTGCGCGAGGGCTTCGAGATAGGCTTTTTCCAGGCTGCGACGCGTGTAGAAATTGCTCAGCAGGCGTTTGCCGACGGTCAACAGGTACGCCCGTGGCTCACGCATGTCGGCAATCGGTTGCGCACTGCAGAGCACACGCACAAAGGTGTCCTGACTCAGGTCCGCCGCATCCCAGGCATTGCCCATGCGCCGCCGTAGCCAGGTTTCCAGCCAGCCTTGATGATCGCGATACAGTTCGTGCAGGTGCTGCGGCGATGGCGTCGCTGCTTCAGTCATCTCAAGAGTCCTGCGCGAAGTCAGTGTCAAATGAGAGTGATTCTATTTAACTTGCGCGCCGACACAAAGCCTTTTTATCCGCTACGGCATTCAAGAGCGCTTTAGCGTCTCGCTCGGTAATTCCTTGAACAACGCCCGATAACTGCTTGAAAACCGTCCCAGATGCCAGAACGACCACTGCATGGCCACCTCGGCAACGGTGGTTTCCGTGGGGCGACGCTTGAGCAGTTCGCGGTGGGCGCTGTTCAACCGGCGCAGGCGTAACCAGTGGCTGGGCGTCATGCCGGTGTAGGCCTTGAAGGCCTGTTGCAACTGACGCAATGACACGCCCGCAACCTGCGAGAGTTCGAGCAGATTGAGGGTCTCTTCCGCTGAGTCCGCCGCCCAATCACCGACGCGTTTCATGATGGCGCGCTCTTCAGTGCGCCGCTGCAAGCCGCCGCCGTCCAGACACACCCGCGCATTGTCGAGGATGAATAGACAGTCATCCAACAGCTGCTTGGTTAGACCATCTTTATCAAGCGGATCAACAGCTTGCGACAACTTCGTGAGAGTCGAGCTTAACCAGCGACTGAACAAGGCGTTCTGCCCGCAGTTGAGCTGGGTCATGAACATCCCTTCCAGTTTTGCCACGTCCAGACCGTGCTGGCGAACGAACTCAGGGCCGAACACCACGGCGATTTCCTGGTAGTTCTCCGGGGTGATCCAGATGTTGCGACTGTCTTCATTGAGCAGATAAAGCGCGTTGTCGCTGCGATCAAAACAGAACGCCAGCGCCCCCGACGGCGCACTGAAATTCTGCTCGACGCGGGTGTTCATCTGCTCTTCGTAGACCTCGACGCCTTGCAGATCCAGATAGCGGATCTGCCCGGCGAAATGGCCTGGCGACATCTGTTGGTAATGCTGTACCCAACCCGGTGTCACGCGGACTTGTTCAGCGACATCGGCGGTGTTGAACGCTTGTACCTGGAGCGGATTGCACGTTGTCATGGGGTGACCTTGCGCACTCTTTTGGTGCGCTTTGGTGCTGCTTAAAGTGGATAGATGGAACTGCAAGGCTCGCCCAAGATAGTCGTCAACGCGCCACAGGGGAAGGGGCGGAAGATGAAACCCGCCCTCCCCGGCGTCTATAAAACCAATAACGAGGTCTTTATGAATGCCCCTTTCGATCAGCTGTTCACGTGGCTGAAAGATCACAAGATTACCGAAGTCGAATGTGTGGTCAGCGACCTGACCGGCATTGCCCGCGGCAAGATCGCACCGACCAACAAGTTCCTGCATGAGCGAGGCATGCGCCTGCCGGAAAGTGTGCTGCTGCAAACGGTAACCGGGGATTTTGTCGACGACGACATCTACTACGACCTGCTCGATCCTGCCGACATCGACATGGTCTGCAAACCAGTGGCTGACGCGGTCTACGTGATTCCATGGGCGATCGAACCAACCGCCATCGTCATCCACGACACCTTCGACAAATTCGGCAACCCGATCGAACTGTCGCCGCGCAACGTGCTGAAGAAAGTCTTGCAGCTGTACACCGACAAAGGCTGGAAGCCGATTGTTGCGCCGGAAATGGAGTTCTACCTGACCCAACGTTGCGAAGACCCGGATTTGCCGCTGAAGGCACCGCTGGGCCGTTCGGGCCGTGCGGAAAGCGGTCGTCAGTCGTTTTCCATCGATGCCGCCAACGAATTCGATCCGCTGTTCGAAGACGTCTACGACTGGTGCGAACTGCAAGGCCTGGACCTCGACACGCTGATCCACGAAGACGGCCCGGCGCAGATGGAAATCAACTTCCGCCACGGCGATGCGCTGGATCTGGCCGACCAGATCACCGTGTTCAAACGCACCATGCGTGAGGCCGCGCTCAAGCACAACGTCGCCGCGACGTTCATGGCCAAGCCGATCGGCGATGAGCCCGGCAGCGCCATGCACATTCACCAGAGCGTGGTCGAGATCGCCACCGGCAAGCCGATCTTTGCCAACGCAGACGGGCAGATGAGCGAGCTGTTCCTCAATTACATCGGCGGTTTGCAGAAGTACATCCCGAAAGTGCTGCCGATGTTCGCGCCGAACGTCAATTCGTTCCGCCGCTTCCTGCCGGATACCTCGGCGCCGGTCAACGTCGAATGGGGCGAAGAAAACCGCACCGTCGGCCTGCGTGTGCCGACTTCCAGCCCTGAGGCGATGCGCGTGGAAAACCGCTTGCCGGGCGCGGATGCCAACCCGTATCTGGCGATTGCCGCGAGCCTGCTCTGCGGTTACATCGGCATGGTCGATGGCATCGAGCCGAGCGCCGGGGTACAGGGCCGCGCCTACGAACGCCGCAACCTGCGTTTGCCGATCACCATCGAAGAAGCGCTGACGCAGATGGAAGAGTGCGAAACCGTGGCGAAATATCTGGGCGACAAGTTCGTCCGTGGTTACGTCGCGGTGAAGCGTGCCGAGCATGAAAACTTCAAGCGCGTGATCAGCTCGTGGGAGCGTGAGTTCCTGATGCTCAGCGTTTAATTCAAATTTGCACAAAACCTGTGGGAGCGGGCTTGCCCGCGATGGCGGCGGCACATTCAGCAGTGATGTCGAAGCTGCCGGCCTCATCGCGGGCAAGCCCGCTCCCACAGGATTAGCGAACCACCTGAAAAGTCCAATAAATTAGAGGTGTCGATATGCGTCTGTTGAAATCCATGGTACCCGCCGCTCTGGCCCTGATGTGCAGCGTTGGAGCACACGCCCAGCCCCAGGTCAGCGTCTACAACTGGACCGACTACATCGGCGAAACCACCCTCGCCGACTTCCAGGCAAAAACCGGGATCAAGGTGATCTACGACGTCTTCGACTCCAACGAAACCCTCGAAGGCAAGCTCCTCGCCGGGCGCACCGGGTACGACGTGGTCGTGCCATCCAACCACTTCCTCGCTCGTCAGGTGAAGGCCGGGGCGTTCCTCAAACTGGATCGCGCGCAACTGCCGAACTTCAAGAACCTTGATCCGAAGCTGCTTGAACTGCTGGAGAAAAACGACCCGGGCAACGAGCACTCGGTGCCGTACCTGTGGGGCACCAACGGCATCGGCTACAACGTCGACAAGGTCAAGCAAGTGCTGGGCATCGATCACATCGATTCCTGGGCTGTGCTGTTCGAACCCGAGAACCTGAAAAAACTCACCCAGTGCGGCGTGTCGATGATGGATTCCGCCGACGAAGTCTTCCCTGCGGTGCTCAACTACATGGGCATGGACCCACGCAGCGAAAACCCCGAAGACTACAAAAAAGCCGAAGCGAAACTGCTGAGCATTCGTCCGTACATCACCTATTTCCATTCCTCCAAATACGTCTCGGATCTGGCCAACGGTGACATCTGCGTAGCCTTCGGTTATTCCGGCGACGTGTTCCAGGCCGCCAACCGCGCCAAGGAAGCGAAGAACGGCGTGAACATCGCCTACGCCATCCCGAAAGAAGGCGCCAACCTGTGGTTCGACCTGCTGGCGATTCCGGCCGATGCGAGCAACACCAAAGAAGCTCACGCCTTCATCAATTACCTGCTCGATCCGCAAGTGATTGCCAAGGTCAGCGCTTCGGTCGGTTACGCCAACCCGAACCCGGCCGCCAAGCAGTTCATGGATCCGGAGCTGGTCAACAACCCTGAGGTGTATCCGCCACAGGAAGTGCTCGACAAGCTCTACATCTCTACCACCCCGCCCCAGGCGATCATGCGTCTGATGACCCGCTCCTGGAGCAAAGTGAAGTCGAACAAATGAATCAGTACACCGAAGAACACGCCCGCTCCTACTACGCAGCTTCAGCGCGGGCGACCACAGCGTATCCGCAACTGGAAGGTGAGCTGAGCGCCGATGTCTGCGTGATCGGCGGCGGGTTCACCGGGGTCAACACGGCCATTGAACTGGCACAGCGCGGGCTTTCGGTGATTCTGATCGAAGGCCGGCGCATCGGTTGGGGCGCCAGCGGGCGTAATGGCGGGCAGTTGATTCGTGGCATTGGCCATGACGTCGACGGCTTCGCCAAGTATGTCGGCCAGGACGGCGTGCGTTACTTGCAGCGCGCCGGCATCGACTCGGTGGAACTGGTGCGCCAGCGCATCGGCGACCACGGCATCGAGTGCGACCTGCGTTGGGGCTTCTGCGATCTGGCCAACACCTCTGCGCAGTTCGATGCATTCAAGGAAGAACTGGTCGACCTCGCCGAACTCGGTTATGCCCACGAAACCCGCCTGATCGGCCCGGAGCAGATTCGCCAGCAAGTGGTCAACTCCGAGATCTATGCCGGTGGGCTGGTGGACATGGGTTCCGGGCATCTGCATCCGCTGGATCTGGTGCAAGGCGAAGCGCGGCTGGCGGCCTCCCTTGGCGTGCGGATCTTCGAGCAAAGTCAGGTGCTGGAAATCATCCATGGCGCGACCGTGCAGGTGCGTTGTGCCCATGGCACGGTGCGTGCCGGCAGCCTGGTGCTCGGCTGCAATGCGCATCTGGATGAACTCGAACAACAACTCAGTGGCAAAGTGCTGCCGGCCGGCAGTTACATCATTGCCACCGAACCGTTGTCCGAGGAGCGCGCCGCGCAACTGATCCCGCAGAATCTGGCAGTGTGCGACCAGAAAGTCGGTCTCGATTATTACCGGCTCTCGGCTGACCGGCGCTTGTTGTTCGGCGGTGCCTGCCATTATTCCGGGCGCGATCCTGCGGACATCGCGGCTTATATGCGGCCGAAGATGCTTAAGGTCTTCCCGCAATTGGCCGACGTGCGCATCGATTACCAGTGGGGCGGCAAGATCGGCATCACCGCCAACCGTTTCCCGCAGGTCGGGCGGCTCAAGCAGCATCCGAATGTGTTTTATGCGCAGGGCTACTCCGGCCATGGCCTGAACGTCACCCACTGGTGCGCAAAACTGCTCGGCGAAGCCATTCATGCCGGGCACAGCCAAGGTATGGACGTGTTCAGCGGCGTGCCGCACATGACCTTCCCCGGCGGCCCGGCGCTGCGCTCGCCCCTGTTGGCGCTGGGCATGTTCTGGTATCGCCTGCGCGAAATCCTTGGCTAACCCCCTACCCAATCTGATCGTTCCCACGCTCCGCGTGGGAATGCCTCAAGGGACGCTCTGCGTCCAGTGACGCGGAGCGTCACGGGCTGCGTTCCCACGCGGAGCGTGGGAACGATCAATAGCGGCATATGCGCTATACAGATTTGCTCTATCGCCAAGCACTTCTATATTGATGAGGTGCTTTTGCGTTCCTGACGCTCAGTGCCCAATCAATCGAGGAGGACATGGATGAAGTCGTCAGCCACCGACGAGCCGCGAGCACCAGGCCAGGCCCCCATCAAAACCCGCCGTTTCGGCATCTCACTGGTCTGGATCGTGCCGATCGTGGCCGTGCTGGTGGGCATCTCGCTGGTCGTGCACAACATCCTCCAGGAAGGCCCGACCATCGTGGTCACCTTCAAGACCGGCAGCGGGCTGACGGCGAACAAGACCGAGGTCAAGTACCGCAACGTGGTTGTCGGCCAGGTCACGGATGTCGAGTTGAGCGATGACCAGAAAAGCGTCAACGCCACCATCAAGCTGGCCAAACAGGCCGAAACCTTCACCCGTGAAGACTCGCAGTTCTGGGTCGTGCGCCCACGGATCGGCGCCGGCGGTGTTTCCGGCATCGACACCCTGCTCTCCGGTGACTACATCGGTGCCGACATCGGCCAGTCCAATGCCCGCGCGAAAAACTTCAAAGGCCTGGAAAACCCGCCCCCCATTACCTACGGCGAGCCCGGCAAACGCTTCATGTTGCATGCCTCAGACCTCGGATCGCTGGACATCGGCTCCCCCGTTTACTACCGCAAGATTCCGGTTGGCCAAGTCGTCACTTACGCCCTCGACCCCGACGGCAAAGGCGTCAATATCGAAGTGTTCATCCATGCGCCGAACGATGCCTTCGTCACCGAAAACACACGTTTCTGGAACGCCAGCGGCATCGACGTCAATGTCGGCGCCAACGGCTTTGCGGTGAAGACCGAATCGCTCTCGACCCTGCTGGTCGGCGGCATCGCCTTCCGCGCTCCGGAATACAGCCCCAACGACGTCGCAGCGGCCGAAGACAAAGACTTCGAACTGTTCGCCGAGCAGAGCACCGCACTCGCCCCGCCCAACGGCAAGGCGCAGTACTTGAGTCTGCGCTTCGACCAATCCCTGCGCGGCCTGAAAGTTGATGCGCCGGTGGAGTTCCTTGGCATGGAGATCGGCCGAGTGGTCGGGATCAATCTGGATTTCGATGCGAAAAAACGCAGCTTCCCGCTCAACGTCGGCATCGTCATTTACCCGCAGCGCCTGGGCATGGCCTACGGCAAAATGCTCACCGCTTTCAAGCATGACCCCAACGACGAAGCGGCCGGTATTCGTCTGATCGGTACCTTTATCGACAATGGCCTGCGTGCGCAGGCGCGCAGCGGCAATCTGCTGACCGGGCAGCTTTACGTTGCCTTGGACTTCTTCCCGAAAGCCGAGAAAGTCGCGTTCGATCCGACGTTGCGCCCGGTGATGATCCCGACCGTGCCGGGTAGCCTTGAACAGTTGCAGGAAAAACTCGAAGCCGTGGTCGACAAACTCAACAAGCTGCCGGTTGATCGCATTGCCAGCAACCTCGACAGCAACCTGGTCGAACTGCGCAAAGGCCTGACCCAGTTCAACGCGAAGACCTTGCCGGGCGTGCAAAACACCCTCGCCGACGTCAGCAAAACCCTACAGTCCGCCAGCTCGACCCTGGCCGAAGATTCACCGCAACGCGAAAAGCTCACCGAGACCCTCGACGAACTCGGCCGCATGTCGCGCTCCCTGCGTGAACTCTCGGATTACCTCGGTCGCCATCCGGAATCGCTGATTCGCGGTCGCCCAGACAACGCAGCGCCGCTGGACCTGAAAGGACCGCCACGCAATTGAGCACAGGAGCTTAACCATGGCTTTACCGCTGAAGATCACCGTGCTCGCTGCTTGCATGCTGCTCGGCGCGTGCCGCAGCGACCCGATCAGTTTTCATACGCTGACGCCGGTGCAAGTGGGCAGCGCCCGCCCCGGGGCGCAAATCCCGATTGAAGCCATCACCGTACCGCCGCAGGTCGACCGCCCGCAAATTGTCATTCGCCAGGGCAACAGCGGTTTGGCGATCCTTGAAACTCAATGGTGGGGCGCGAGTCTGGCGGATGAGCTGCGCAGTGCACTGGTCGATCAACTGAGCAATTCCAGCGGTCGCGGCGATGTGTCGGTGCGCATCGAGGTGCAACGTTTTGATTCGATCCCCGGCCAATACGCTCTGATCGATGCGAAATGGCGGCTGCGTCCGCTGGGTGACACCGACAGTGGCCTGGTCACTTGCCGCTCGACTTTGCAAACGCCGTCAGGGCCGAGCATCAATGAGCTGGTGACCGCTCAGCAAAACAACGTCAAACGCCTGGCTGCACTCATCAGTCAGGCGGCAGGCAACCCGCGCGGCTGCCCGTCTTCCTCCTGAATCACACCTTCTGGCTCCAGCTTAAGACGCACGGCTCTCGTGCGTCGGCGAGTCGCTGCTAATCTGAATAGGAATGACATGTATTAACCGTCTTTTTGGCGGTTTTTTCTCATCTGTCAGCCTGATTTGCCCGCGACTCAACAATGCAAACCCTTCGCCTCACGTCCGGCGAAGGCTTGCCCATAACGTATAAAAAGCCAGGAGCCCGCCCATGAGTCCACACCTTCCCGCCTTCCTGAAACACGCCGCACTGGCCACCGCCCTGCTCGGTTCCGCCCCACTGTGGGCTGCCGACGGCGTTGGCTTGTTGGTCTACAACGCCCAGCATGAAAGCCTGACCAAGGCCTGGGTCGCTGGTTTCACCGAAGAAACCGGCATTCCGGTGACCATCCGCAATGGCGATGACACCGAAATGGGCAATCAACTGGTTCAGGAAGGTACGGCTTCCCCGGCAGACGTATTCCTCACCGAGAACTCCCCGGCGATGGTGCTGGTCGACAACGCCAAGCTGTTTGCGCCGATTGCGCCAGCCACCTTGGAACAGGTGGAAGCGGCTTACCGCCCGGCGCATGGCCAGTGGATCGGCATCGCCGCGCGATCAACCGTATTCGTCTACAACCCGGCCAAACTGGCGGAAAAAGACCTGCCGAAATCCCTGCTCGATCTGGCCAAACCCGAGTGGAAAGGTCGCTGGGCCGCCTCCCCGGCCGGTGCCGATTTCCAGGCCATCGTCGCGGCGGTGCTTGAGCAGAAAGGCGAAGCCGCCACGCTCGACTGGCTCAAAGGCATGAAGACCAACGCCACCGTGTATCGCGGCAACAGCGCCGTGCTCAAAGCGGTGAATGCCGGGCAGATCGACAGCGGCGTGATCTACCACTATTACAGCTTCGTCGATCAGTCCAAAACCGGCGAAAACAGCAAGAACACCAAGCTCTACTACTTCAAGCATCAGGACCCCGGCGCGTTCGTCAGTACCTCCGGCGCCGGCGTGCTGGCCTCCAGCAAACATCAGGAAGACGCGCAGAAGTTCGTCAAATACATCACCGGCAAGGAAGGCCAGGAAATTCTCCACAGCGGCACCTCGTTTGAATACGCGGTGGGCAAAGACGCGCCTTCGAATTCTAAACTGACGCCGTTGAAGGAGCTAGATGCGCCAAAAGTCGATGCATCGAAACTCGACAGCAAGAAAGCCGTCGAGCTGATGACCCAGGCGGGAATTCTGTAAGTGATCCCGGAACCTTTACCGGCGGAAATCGCTGCGGCGTCTTCCGCTCACCTGCCACTGAAAATCCGCGCCCTCAACGGGCGCGGGGGGTCGTGGGTGGTTGCGCTGGCGATCACGGTTTCACTGCTGTCGTTGCTGCCGACTGCGTTTGTGATCGGCGTGTCGTGGGCGACCGGTTGGGCGACTATCGAAGCCCTGGTGTTTCGCCCAAGGGTTGGCGAACTGCTGATCAACACGGTGCTGCTGGTGTTGATCACCCTGCCCTTGTGCATTGTGCTCGGCACGACGCTGGCGTGGCTGACCGAACGCAGCAACCTGCCCGGGCGGCGCCTGTGGTCATTGCTTGCAGTGGCGCCGTTGGCGGTGCCGGCGTTCGTGCACAGCTATGCGTGGGTCAGCCTGATTCCATCGATCCATGGATTGCCGGCCGGAGTGCTGGTGTCGGTGATCGCCTATTTCCCGTTCCTTTATCTGCCGGCTGCAGCGACCTTGCGGCGACTCGATCCAGCGATAGAAGACGTTGCCGAATCCCTCGGTCTCAAGCCCTGGGCGGTGTTTTTCCGCGTGGTGCTGCCGCAGTTGCGCCTGGCGATTTGTGGCGGTGCGTTGCTGGTCGGTCTGCATCTGCTGGCCGAATACGGGCTCTACGCAATGATTCGCTTCGACACCTTCACCACGGCGATTTTCGATCAGTTCAAATCGACCTTCAACGGCCCGGCGGCGAACATGCTCGCGGGGGTTCTGGCTCTGTGTTGTCTGGCCATGCTCACCGTCGAATCTGCCGCGCGGGGCAAGGCACGTTATGCCCGCGTGGGTTCTGGCAGCGCGCGCGAACAACGCACGGTGTTGTTGAGTCGCGGCGCCAAAGCGCTTGGGTTGGGTCTGCAAGTGCTGACGTGCCTGCTCGCCCTTGGCGTACCGTTGCTGACGCTGGGCCGCTGGTTGGTCGCCGGCGGTGTAGAGGTCTGGGAAAGCGATGAGTTGCTGCCCGCGTTGTTGCAAACCCTGTCGTTCGGCGTGGCCGGCGCGTTGCTGACCAGCCTCGCGGCGATCCCCATTGCCTGGCTGTCGATCCGCGCGCCGGGCAAATTGCAGCGCCTGCTGGAAGGCTGCAATTACATCACCAGTTCGCTGCCGGGGATTGTCGTGGCGCTGGCACTGGTGACCGTGACCATCCATTTCGCCCGGCCGATCTACCAGACCACGATTACGGTGCTGCTCGCCTATCTGCTGATGTTTCTGCCACGCGCACTGGTCAGCCTGCGTGCCGGTTTTGCCCAGGCCCCGGTAGAACTGGAGAACATCGCGCAAAGCCTCGGCCGTTCGCCGCTGCGCGCGTTGTGGCTGATTACCTTGCGCCTCGCTGCTCCCGGCGCGGCGGCCGGCGCCGCCCTGGTGTTTCTGGCGATCACCAATGAATTGACCGCGACTTTACTGCTCGCACCCAACGGCACCCGAACCTTGGCCACCGGTTTCTGGGCCATGACCAGTGAAATCGATTACGCCGCCGCAGCGCCTTACGCACTATTGATGGTGCTGTTATCGCTGCCGCTGACGGCCATCCTCTACCACCAATCCAGGCGCACCGCTGGCCGATGAACGCACTTGAACTGATCTCCCTGAGCAAAGCCTTTGGCGCGCAGCAAGCGCTGGACGACATCTGCCTGTCCGTCCCGACCGGTAGCCGCACGGTGATTGTCGGCCCGTCGGGCTCCGGCAAAACCACGCTGTTGCGGATGATCGCCGGCTTCGAATTTCCCGACGCCGGCAGCCTGATGCTCAATGGTCAGGTGCTGGTCGACAGCACCCACGCCGTACCGGCTTATCAGCGGCAGATTGGCTATGTGCCGCAGGACGGCGCGCTGTTTCCGCACATGACCGTCGCTGCCAACATCGGTTTTGGTCTGGCCCTGACAGGATCGGCAAAAACCGAACGTATCGCACAACTGATGGACAGCGTTTCTCTGGATACCAACATGGCCAACCGTTGGCCGCATGAATTGTCCGGCGGTCAGCAGCAACGGGTTTCGCTGGCTCGCGCACTGGCCCAGCAGCCGCGATTGATGCTGCTCGATGAACCGTTCTCGGCGCTCGACACCGGCCTGCGCAGCGCCATGCGCAAAATGGTCGCGCGCTTGCTCGAAGACGCGGGCGTCACGACGATTCTGGTCACCCACGATCAGGGCGAAGCGTTGTCGTTTGCCGACCAGTTGGCGGTGATGCGTGGCGGGCGTCTGGTGCAGTCCGGACATCCGATGGATTTGTATCGGTACCCGCACGATGAGCAAACTGCGCATTTTCTCGGAGAAGCCGTGGTGATGCCCGCGCGCATTGAATCCGGGCTGGCCCATTGCGACCTCGGCCCGGTGCCGGTCGACAGCAACGGTTTCATTGGCGACGCGCAGATCATGCTGCGACCGGAGCAACTGCAGGTGGGCGGCGCAGTCATCGGTAATCAGGGTTGCCATGCCGTGGTCACCGAGCGCGATTTTGCCGGCAACACCTGCACGTTGACCGTCGAACTACGCTCGTCAACCAGTCAGGATCCGGGGCGCTCACTGTTAGTGCGCAGCTCCGGCATGCACGCGCCACCCGCCGGCAGCCCGGTGCAATTGTCAGTGCTCGGCGCCGCTCACGTGTTCACCGCGTCCTGATCACAGGTCGAAGCGATCCACCGCCCGCCGCCGTTCGTTGTCGTCACGCACATCGTAGTTGGCGGTGGTCTGGATATTGCTGTGGTGCGCCAGTTTCTGCGCGATCGACAGGTCGTGCTCCTCGATCACCCGAGTGATGAACGAACGGCGGAAATCGTGCGGCATGATCTTCACCCCGACCTGGGTGCCGCGCTGCCGGGCAATGTAATAGATCGCGTGTTTGGTGATGCGCTCGCGGGTGATGTGGCTGCCGCGACGGATGCGGTTGAACAGAAAGGCATCGTCGCTCTCGCCTTCCTTGAGTTGCTCGCGGCGAAACTCCAGCCATTTATTGAGCTTGTCGAACGCCCACGTCGGCGCATATTTGATCAGTTGTTTATTGCCCTTGCCGGTGACGGTCAGGCTGCGTTCGCGGAAGTCGACTTGATTCAAGTCCAGGTCCACCGACTCCGATTTGCGCATGCCGGTGCCGTACAACAAGGCGATCACCGCCGCATCGCGCAGGCCCTGCGGACGTGGGTCGGCGGCGCAGACTTCCATCAGTTCGTGAATCAGCGTGCGCTTCAAATTGCGCCCCTGGGACAAACGCGTGCCGGCAATACCTTTGACCGAACGCATTTTCAGCAGATGGTCCTGACCGATCAGGCTCATGCGCCAGGCTTCATTCATTACGCCGCGCACGGCATTCACATACAGCGAAGAAGTATTTGGCGCATAACCGTCGGCGCGCAACGCGGCGACCAGCGCGATGACGTCTTCGGGCTGCAGCCCGTGCCAGGGGATTTCCTCGATGTCGACGTCTTCGAAACCGAGGCGGTCGGCGGCGTCCTGCAAGACATACCGCATGGTCAGTTGGCTGGACGGCGCCAGACGGGCCAGATACAGCGTCAGCGGATTAGTGTTGGACGGGGTGGATTCAGTACTCGACAAGTCAATCAAACGAAACGGCCTTGAATAGAAAACAGTTCAACAAAACAACTTAAAAGTGCAAAGAAACTTATATAAGGAACGACTTTTCCGTAGGACTTTTCTATTAAAAGTGCCGATGAACGGAGGAAGTCTGAACGGTGGCTGTATGGCTAACAGATAAACGAATCGCCGACCGGTTTTTCATGTTCCTTTGACAAAAACGGGCATAACCTTAGTTACAACAGGTTGCCCCGAAAGGCCTACAACCTGCCGTCCGCGGACTTAAAAGTCAATCAGGCATTCCCCGGCCGGTATCCCAAACCATTGAAATCACATGTTTTTCAGACAATTGGCTGAAGGATGGCTGTCGCCTCGAGGTTCTTATGAGTCAAGCGTTTCTGCCGTTTTCGCGTCCGAGTATCGGTGAAGAAGAAATAGCCGCCGTCGAACAAGTATTACGTTCAGGCTGGATTACTACCGGCCCCCAGAACCAGGCATTGGAAGAACAGTTTTCCGCTTATATAGGTTGCCAACATGCGGTGGCACTTTCCTCGGCAACCGGCGGCATGCATATCACGCTGCTCGCCCTGGGCATTGGCCCGGGTGATGAAGTCATTACGCCGTCGCAAACCTGGGTCTCGACCGCCAACATGATCTCGTTGCTCGGCGCCAAACCGGTGTTCGTCGACGTCGACCGCGACACGCTGATGACCGACGCCGCACGCATCGAAGCCGCGATCACGCCGCGCACCAAAGCGATCATCCCGGTGCATTACGCCGGTGCCGCGTTTGATCTCGATCCGCTGTACGCCCTGGCTGAAAAACACGGGATCGCCGTGATCGAAGACGCCGCACACGCCGCCGGCACCCGCTACATGGGCCGCCACGTCGGTGCGCAAGGCACGGCGATTTTCTCCTTCCACGCGATCAAGAACATGACGTGTGCCGAAGGCGCGATGTTCGTCAGCGACGACGCAGCACTGGCCAGTCGTGTGCGCATGCTCAAGTTCCATGGTCTGGGTGTTGACGCCTACGACCGCCTGACCGGTGGCCGCAAGCCGCAGGCGCAAGTGATGGAGCCGGGGTTCAAATACAACCTCGCTGACATCAACGCCGCGATCGCCCTGGTGCAATTGCAGCGGCTCGACGCGATCAATGCGCGCCGCACCGAACTGGCCGCCGCCTATCGGCAAAAACTCGAAGGCCTGCCGGTGCAGCCGCTGGCCGTGCCCGACTACGCGCAGACCCACGCCTGGCACCTGTTCATCCTGCGCATCGACAGCGAGCGCTGCGGCATGGACCGCGAAGCCTTCATGAAAGGCTTGCAGGACCAAGGCATCGGCACCGGCATCCATTTCATCGCCACCCACCTGCACACCTGGTATCGCCAGCGTGACCCTCACCTGTACCTGCCCAATACCGAATGGAACTCGGCGCGGCTGTGCTCGATTCCGTTGTTCCCCGACATGAGCGATCAAGACCTTGATCGCGTGGTCGGCGCCATCGCCACTCTTATGGACAAACGCCTGTGAAACCCTATCCGATCCGCTGTGTGTCGATCGTCATCCCGGTCTACAACGAACAGGACAGCCTGCCGCAACTGCTGCGCCGCACCGAAGCGGCGTGCCGGATGCTGCGTCACGATTATGAAATCGTCCTCGTCGACGACGGCAGCCGTGACGAGTCCGCCAACCTGCTGGAAGAAGCCGCGAGCCGTGAAGACAGCCCGTTCGTGGCGGTCATGCTCAACCGCAACTACGGCCAGCACGCGGCAATCATGGCCGGTTTCGAGCAGTGCAAAGGCGACGTGGTGATCACCCTCGACGCCGACCTGCAGAACCCGCCGGAGGAAATTCCGCGCCTGGTCGCCGAAGCCGAGAAAGGCTACGACGTGGTCGGCACCGTGCGCGGCAACCGTCAGGACTCGGCATTGCGCCGCTACCCCTCGAAGCTGATCAACCTCGCCGTGCAGCGCTCCACCGGCGTCGCCATGAGCGACTACGGCTGCATGCTGCGCGCTTACCGCCGCACGATCATCGACGCGATGCTCGCCTGCCGTGAACGCAGCACCTTCATCCCGATCCTGGCCAACAGCTTTGCCCGCCACACCACGGAAATCGACGTCGCCCACGCCGAGCGTGAACACGGCGATTCGAAATACAGCCCGATGCGTTTGATCAACCTGATGTTCGACCTGATCACCTGCATGACCACCACGCCGTTGCGCTTGCTGAGCATTGTCGGTTTCACCATGGCCGGGCTCGGCTTGTTGTTTGCCGCCGTGCTGATTGTCCTGCGTCTGACGCTCGGCGCCGGCTGGGCGGGCGATGGCTTGTTTGTGCTGTTCGCCGTGTTGTTCGTGTTCACCGGTGGCCAGTTCATCGGCATGGGCCTGCTCGGCGAATACCTGGGGCGCATGTACAGCGACGTGCGTGCCCGCCCGCGTTTTTTCGTTGAAAAAGTCTTGCGCGGCCAACCCGCCATGCCGCCGCGCGCCATCACCGTCGACGGTCTCTCCTCCTCCAATGATCAGGTTCTCTCATGAGTGCAAAAACTGTTGTCTTCGCTTACCACGACATTGGCTGCGCCGGCATTCAAGCCCTGCTCGACAGCGGCTACGACATCGCTGCTGTGTTCACTCACGCCGATGACCCGAAAGAAACCGCGTTCTATGCCTCGGTTGCGCAACTGTGCGCGCAAAAAGGCATCCCGGTGCACGCCCCGGAAGACGTCAATCACCCACTGTGGATCGAGCGCATTGCCAAGCTCGACCCGGAATACATTTTCTCCTTCTACTACCGCAACCTGCTGAGCGAACAGCTGCTGACCACCGCGAAAAAAGGTGCGTTCAACCTGCACGGCTCGTTGCTGCCGAGCTACCGTGGTCGCGCCCCAGCCAACTGGGTGCTGGTCAACGGCGAGACCGAAACCGGCGTGACCCTGCACCGCATGGTCAAGCGTGCCGATGCCGGCGCCATCGTCGCTCAGCAACGCGTGGCCATCGAACGCAGCGACACCGCGTTGAGCCTGCACGGCAAATTGCGCATCGCCGCGACCGATCTGCTGCGCGACATCTTGCCCGCGATGCTGCAAGGCAAGATCAGCGAAACCCCACAGAACGAATCGAAGGCCACAGTCTTCGGCCGTCGCAGCGCAGCGGACGGCAAACTGCTCTGGGCGAAACCTGCCGAGCAGTTGTTCAACCTGGTTCGCGCCGTGACCCAACCTTATCCGGGTGCATTCTGCGCCGTGGGTGAGCACAAACTGATCGTCTGGAGCGCTGAAGTCGTCAAAGGCAACGACGGTCAGGCGCCGGGCCGCGTGATCAGCGTCGATCCGCTGCGCATCGCCTGCGGTGAAGATTCGCTGGTGGTGCTCTCCGGTCAGCGCAACGACAACGGCCTGTTCCTCAGCGGCCCGCAACTGGCCAACGAACTCGGTCTGGTCGACGGTTCGCTGCTGCGCGGTGCCGAGTCCGGCCGTGCGCCACGGCGTACCCGCGTGCTGATCCTCGGCGTCAACGGTTTCATCGGCAATCACTTGTCCGAGCGCCTGCTGCGTGACGACCGCTACGAAGTGTATGGCCTGGACATCGGCTCCGACGCCATCGAGCGTCTGCGCAGTCACCCGCACTTTCACTACGTCGAAGGCGATATCAGCATTCACTCGGAGTGGATCGAGTACCACATCAAGAAGTGCGACGTGGTGCTGCCACTGGTAGCGATTGCCACGCCAATCGAATACACCCGCAACCCGCTGCGCGTGTTCGAACTCGACTTTGAGGAAAACCTGAAACTGGTGCGCTACTGCGTCAAGTACAACAAGCGCGTGATCTTCCCGTCGACCTCGGAAGTCTATGGCATGTGCAAGGACAAGCACTTCGACGAAGACACCTCGAACCTGGTGGTCGGCCCGATCAACAAGCAGCGCTGGATCTATTCGGTATCCAAGCAATTGCTGGATCGGGTGATCTGGGCCTACGGCGCCAAGGGTTTGAATTTCACCCTGTTCCGCCCTTTCAACTGGATGGGCCCGCGCCTTGATCGCCTGGATTCGGCCCGTATTGGCAGCTCCCGCGCCATCACCCAGTTGATCCTCAACCTGGTCGAAGGCACGCCAATCCGTCTGTTTGACGGTGGCGAGCAGAAACGCTGCTTCACCGATATTGCCGACGGCGTCGAAGCACTGGCGCGGATCATCGATAACGATGGCGACGTCTGCAACGGCCAGATCATCAACATCGGCAACCCGGACAACGAAGCGAGTATTCGCCAGTTGGGTGAAGAATTGCTGCGCCAGTTTGAAGCGCATCCGCTGCGCGACAACTTCCCGCCGTTCGCCGGTTTCCGCGACGTCGAGAGCAAGGCGTTCTACGGCGCCGGTTATCAGGATGTCGAACACCGCAAGCCAAGCATCGCCAACGCCAAGCGCCTGCTCGACTGGACGCCGACCGTGGAAATGCGCGAGACCATCGGCAACACGCTCGACTTCTTTTTGCGTGAAGCCATGCTCGAACAGGCGGACAAGCGCTAATGCAGGCCGGTCTACGCATCGACGTCGACACCTTTCGCGGCACCCGTGACGGTGTGCCGCGCTTGCTGGAAATGCTCGACGAGGCGCAGATCAAGGCAACGTTTTTCTTCAGTGTCGGCCCCGACAACATGGGCCGGCATCTGTGGCGCCTGATCCGCCCGCAGTTCCTCTGGAAAATGCTCCGCTCCAATGCTGCCGGCCTGTATGGCTGGGATATTTTGCTGGCCGGCACGGCGTGGCCGGGCAAACCGATTGGCCGCGAACTCGGGCACCTGATGCGTCAGGCCCGCGACGCCGGTCATGAGGTTGGCCTGCATGCGTGGGATCACCACGGCTGGCAGGCGAATGCCGGGCGCTGGAGTAACGCGCAACTGATCGAACAGATCCGTCAGGGCGTCGACACCTTGAGCGACATTCTCGGTGAAAAAATCCTCTGTTCGGCCGCCGCCGGTTGGCGTGCCGACGAGCGCGTGATCGAGGCCAAGCAAGCCTTCGGTTTTCGCTACAACAGCGATTGCCGTGGCACGCGGCTGTTCCGGCCGTTGTTGGCGGACGGCACGCCGGGCACGCCGCAGATCCCGGTGGATCTGCCGACCTTCGACGAAGTGGTCGGCCCCATCGTCGCGGCGCGGGACTTCAATGGTTTCATTCTTGATCACTTTCGTGCGCAACAGCTCAACGTCTACACCATTCATGCCGAAGTCGAAGGGATTCTGCTGGCTGAGGATTTTCGTCAACTGCTGGCCGCTGCGCGCCAGCGAGGCATCGACTTCACACCGCTGGGCGACTTGTTGCCCGAGTTCTTCAACAGCTTGCCCGTGGGTCGCGTACAACGCGGCGCCCTCGACGGCCGTGAAGGCTGGCTGGGAGTGCAAGGCGCATGACTAAACGCTGGGCATTGCCATTGCTGCTGTTGGGCATCTGTCTGCTGGCTTACCTGCTGCCATTGGGCACGCATGGTTTGTGGATTCCTGATGAGACGCGCTACGCGCAAATCAGTCAGGACATGTTGCTGAGTGGCAACTGGGTGTCGCCACACTTCATGAGCCTGCGCTACTTCGAGAAGCCGATTGCCGGCTATTGGATGATCGCGTTGGGCCAGGAAGTGTTCGGGCAGAACCTGTTTGGGGTGCGCTTCGCTTCGGCGCTGAGCACCGGGTTGAGCGTGTTGCTGTGTTACCTGGTCGCCCGGCGTTTGTGGAACGAGCCACGCAAAAGCTTTGCCTGCGCCCTGCTCTACATGAGTTTCACCATCGTTGCCGGTCAGGCCGGGTATGCCAACCTCGATCCGCAATTCACCTTTTGGGTCAACCTGAGCCTGGTGGCGCTGTGGTTTGCCGTCGACAGTCAAACCAGCGGCAAGCGCATGCTTGCCTGGGCAGTGCTGGGTCTGGCGTGTGGCATGGGCTTCATGACCAAGGGTTTCCTCGCGTGGCTGTTACCGGTGTTGATCGCTCTGCCGTGGATGCTTTGGCAAAAACGCTGGCGTGAACTGCTGATGTACGGCCCGGTGGCGATTGCCATCGCGATCGTCGTCGGCTTGCCGTGGGTGCTGTCGGTGCATGCACAAGAGCCCGACTACTGGCGGTTCTTCTTCTGGCACGAACACATTCGCCGCTTTGCCGGTGACGATGCCCAACACGACGCGCCATGGTGGTTTTATCTGCCGCTGCTGGTGGCGTTCAGTCTGCCGTGGGCGGGTTTGATCCCGACCACGCTCAAGCAAGCCTGGCAAACGCGCGCCCAGCCCCGGGTGGTGTTTCTCTTGCTGTGGCTGCTGATGCCGCTGCTGTTTTTCAGCCTGAGCAACGGCAAATTGCCGACCTACATTCTGCCGTGCTTGCTGCCGATGGCGTTGCTGCTCGGTCATGCGCTGGCCGACCGTTTGCGTCTGGAGCAAGGTCGGGCGCTGAGCATCAATGGTTTGCTGAATTTGCTCTTGGGTGTCGTCACGCTGATTGCGCTGGTGTACCTGCAACTGACCAAACCGGTGTACGACCACGAATTGCACAGCATGGTGCTGGTGTTCATTGCCCTGATCGGCTGGATCATCGCCAACCTGCTGCAAGCGTTCCTGCCGTTGCAGTGCTGGGCGGCGCCGGCGCTGGGCAGTCTGTTGCTGATCGCGGTATTGCCGGCCGCGATGCCCAAATCGGTGGTGGCCAACAAGATGCCCGACCAATTCATCAAGCATCACGTCACCGAACTGGCGCAGACCGATCACCTGCTGAGCAACGACCTCGGCGCGGCGTCGGCGCTGGCCTGGCGTCTGAAAACGCCGCAAGTCGCGTTGTACAACACGATAGGCGAATTGAAATATGGCCTTGCCTATCCTGACGGCATTCAACAATGGGTCGATCCCGATCAAGTGCAACAGTGGATGCGCGAGGCGCGCCGCAGCGGTTCGGTCGGCGTGGTGATGCGCGTCAAGGGGCAGGACGAACTGGACGAAATCGACAGATTGCCAAAGGACGGCGTCCGTTATGAGCAGGGCAACCTGGTGATCATGATTCTGCCCAAGGAGGCGTCATGAGCCTGTTGCTGCTGTTGGCCGCTTGCCTGCTGACCTGTCTGGGACAGGTTGCGCAAAAGTACGCCGTGGAGAGCTGGCGCGGTGTTGAGTCGACATGGGCCGCCAAACTGCGCTCGCCGTGGTTGTGGCTGGCCCTGCTCGCCCTCGGCTCAGGTCTGCTGGTGTGGCTGCTGGTATTGCAGCGCCTGGAAGTCGGCATCGCCTACCCGATGCTCAGCCTCAATTTCGTGCTGATCACCCTGATCGCCCGCTTCGTCTTCCGCGAGCCCATCGACCGTCAGCATTGGTTGGGCGTGGCCTTGGTGATCGGCGGCGTGGTGTTGTTGTTGGGGCAGCAATCATGAACGCGCGTCGCGGAATCACTTTCGCCCTGGGCAGCGTTTTGCTGGTCAGTGCCGCGCAACTCGCGATGCGCTGGAGCATGACCCGCCTGCCCGTGCCGGAACACTGGCTAGCGCTGGACAGCCTCGACCTGCGCGCACTGGCCGTGGTCATCGCGGCGATTGTTGCCTACGCCCTGTCGATGCTCTGCTGGCTCGTCACCCTGCGTGACCTGCCGCTGGGCCGCGCCTATTCGCTGCTGAGCATCAGCTACGCGCTGGTGTATCTGCTGGCGGCCAGTCTGCCGCTGTTCAACGAATCCTTCAGTTTCACTAAATCACTGGGCGTGGCGCTGGTCATGCTCGGGGTCATCACCATCAACACTCGTCCGGCTCGTGCGCCCGCATTCAGGAGTGCTCCATGAAAATCACAGTATTTGGCAGCGGTTACGTCGGTCTGGTGCAAGCGGCCGTGCTGGCCGAGGTCGGCCATGATGTCGTGTGCATGGACGTCGACCAGAAGAAGGTCGACCTGTTGCGCCAGGGTCACGTCAGCATCTTCGAACCGGGGCTGGCCAGCCTGGTGCGCGAAGGCCTCGATTCGAAACGCCTGCTGTTCACCACCGATGAAAAACTCGCGGTGCAGCACGGTCGGGTGGCGTTTATTGCGGTGGGGACGCCGTCGCGTGAGGACGGTTCAGCGGATCTGCGTTACGTGCTTTCAGTGGGCGACGCGATTGCTCGCCATCGTGAGCAGCCGCTGATTCTGGTGGAAAAATCCACCGTGCCGGTGGGCACCGGCGACACCTTGCGCACGCACATCGAAAAAGCCCTGATCAAGGTCGGTCGCCTGCTGCAGTTCGATATCGTCTCCAACCCGGAGTTTCTCAAGGAAGGCTCGGCGGTTGCCGACTGCCGCCGGCCGGACCGCATCGTCATCGGTTGCGAAGGCGATGAGGTGCGCGACGTGATGCGTGACCTGTATTCGCCGTTCAACCGCAACCATGACCGCATCATGTTCATGGACCTGCGCAGCGCCGAGCTGACCAAATACGCCGCCAACTGCATGCTGGCGACCAAGATCAGTTTCATCAACCAGATCGCCGAACTCGCCGAACACCTTGGCGCCGACATTGAATCGGTGCGTCAGGGCATCGGTGCCGATACGCGCATCGGTTACCACTTCATCTATCCAGGCTGCGGTTATGGCGGTTCGTGTTTCCCCAAAGACATGCGTGCGCTGATCCACAGTGCCGAAGAAGCGCACTGTTCCAGCGACTTGCTGCAAGCGGTCGAGGCGATCAATCAGCGGCAGAAACACAAGTTGTTTGAGCGCATCAATGCGTTCTACCAAGGCGAACTGCGCGGCAAGACTTTTGCCCTGTGGGGCTTGGCGTTCAAACCTAACACCGACGACATGCGCGACGCACCGAGCCGCGTGCTGCTGGAGGAATTGTGGGCGGCTGGCGCCAGCGTGCGCGCGTTCGACCCGGAAGCCATGCAGGAGACCCAGAACCTTTACCCTGACGAATCGAGACTGATGCTGATGGGCACCCCGGAATCGGTATTGCCCGGCGCTGACGCCTTGATCATCTGCACCGAATGGCAGCAGTTCAAGGCGCCGGATTTTGACCTGATCAAACAGCGCCTCAACACTCCGGTGATCTTCGACGGCCGTAACCTCTACGACGCCGAGCGTCTGGAGCGCAACGGCATCCAGTACTTCCCGATGGGCCGTGGCGAATCGCGCAAATTGCCGATTCCGCTGCAACAGTGGCCGCACGCGTCCGACGTCGCTTGATGAGGCAGTCGCTCTGTACGCCGCCCCCCTTGTAGGAGCTGCCGAAGGCTGCGATCTTTTGATTGATCGTTCCCACGCTCCGCGTGGGAATGCAGCCAGAGACGCTCCGCGTCCCAAAATCAAAAGATCGCAGCCTGCGGCAGCTCCTACATGAATATGCTCATTCGCCTTGCACGGCCCGCTGACGCAGCGGCCCTCCCCGCCATCGAACGTTCGGCTGCGGAACTGTTTCGTCTTGACCCGCAATTGGCTTGGCTGGCGGATGCCGAGGTGGCGGATGTTGCGCAACATTTGCGGGCTATCGAGGAGGCAAATGTGTGGGTCGCCGAAACTCCCGAACTGGCGGGTTTGCTCCTGCCGACAATTCCCCTGTAGGAGCTGCCGCAGGCTGCGATCTTTTGACTGATCGTTCCCACGCTCCGCGTGGGAATGCAGCCGGGGACGCTCCGCGTCCGAAATCAAAAGATCGCAGCCTGCGGCAGCTCCTACCGGATTGTATTTGACCGGGGATGGTTGTCCGGTGAGCATGGCGTACGCCCGCCAGGCATTTTCAAATAAGGACATTGACCTCTTCGTGGCCACCTACTCGCGCTTCATCCGCCGGTTGATGATCAGCTCGCTGACCGTCGTTATCAGCCGCGCCCTGATCAGCCCGCTGCTGACCCTGTTCCTCAGCAACAAACTCGGCCTCAACCCGCAAGACGTCGGCCTGCTCCTGGGCATCGCGGTATTCAGTGCCACGCTGTTGTCGCTGTACGGCGGCTACATCATCGATCGGCTGGACAAGCGGCAGTTGCTGATCCTGAGCATGTTGTCGAGCGGCATCGGCCTGATGCTGCTGACCTTCGCGCAGAACCTGTATCTGGTCACCGTGGTGCTGATCATCAGCGAAACTGCGTCGGCGTTGTTCCTGATTGGCTCCAAGGCGATCCTCAGTGAAAACCTGCCGGTTGGCCAGCGGGTCAAGGCGTTTTCGCTGAACTACACGCTGACCAACATCGGCTATGCCGTCGGCCCGATGATCGGCGTGGTGATTGCCGGTATCCAGCCGTCAGCGCCCTTCATCGTTGCGGGCGCGATCGCCATTGGCAGCATTTTCCTGCTGCTAGGCGCCACGAAAGAAGCGAATCCGATTACCGCAGTCGGCCAGCCGCAAAGTTTTCTCAAGACCCTGATCATCCTGAAAAACGACCGCACGATGATCCTGTTTACCCTCGGTTGCCTGCTGAGCACATTGGTGCACGGGCGCTTCACTCTGTACCTGTCGCAATACCTGCTGGTCACCCACACCCAGCAACAGACGCTGGACACCATGGCCGCCCTGCTCGCCTGCAACGCGATCACAGTGATTTTGCTGCAGTACCAGATCGGCCGTTTTCTCAAGCGCGAGCACCTGCGTCAGTGGATTGCCGGCGGTACGGCGCTGTTCATCGTCGGGCTGATCGGTTTCAGTCTGGCCGACAGCCTGGTCGGCTGGTGCGTGGCGATGTTCATCTTCACCCTCGGCGAGATGATCATTTACCCGGCGGACTTTCTGTTTGTCGACACCCTGGCCCCCGAAGAACTGCGCGGCAGCTACTACGGCGCACAGAATCTGGCGGCCTTGGGCGGTGCGGCGAGCCCGGTGATGTGCGGGTTTCTGCTGATGCACACGCCGGCGCCCGTGATGTTCTACGCCTTGAGTGCCTTGGCGGCAGTTGGCGGCTATTTATGTTTCGTCAGTGGCCGCCGCATAGCTTTAGTGCAAAAATAATGCATTCAAACTGCATTTATATGAATTTGTCAGCATCGAGCCAGACCGGCACACTGTGCGCGTTCCTCCCCCAATGTTGGAACACTTCGAGGGCTTTCCGGATTGCCGGACAAGTCCTTTTTTTTGCCCTGAATTTGCTGCAAGGATCGGATTCACATGCTCGCTCGCTGGTTGCCCGCCGCCATCAACACCCGCCCGACCGAATGGAGCCGCGCCGCTATCGGCATGGCTTTGGGGACGCTGTTTAGTGTGTGGCTTTGCGCTCAGGTGTTTGGCCATGAAGTGGCTTATCACCTGATCGGCCCGTTGGGTGCTTCGGCGGTGTTGCTGTTCGCCGTGTCGTCCGGCGCACTCGCCCAGCCGTGGTCGATCATTGGCGGTTATCTGTGTGCCGGCGTCGTCGCGCTGCTGGTCGCACACGTGCTGGGACGAACCCTCGGTAGTGCCTGTCTGGCGGCGGGCATGGCGCTGATTCTGATGTGCTGGTTGCGCTGCCTGCACCCGCCGGCCGGTGCCTTGGCCTTGACCCTGGTGTTGGCCGATCCGGCGACCATCGCCATGGACTGGAAAGCCATGGAACCGGTGATGCTCGGTGCCGCGTGCCTGTTGCTCAGCGCCTTGGCCTACAACAATCTGACGCGGATTCGTTACCCGAAACGCCCGGCAGAACCGGCGCCGGTTCTGGCCCCGGTCGACAGCCAGGCAATCACCGCCGATGACCTCAAGCTGGCGCTGGCCGACATGGAAGCGTTCATCGACATCACCCCCGAAGACCTCGAACAACTGATCCACGCCAGCGAACTGCACGCCAAACGCCGCAGCATCACCGCAACCTTCACCTGACCCCTAATGTAGGAGCTGCCGCAGGCTGCGATCTTTTGATCTTCTTAAAGAGGCACAATCGCATTCTTTGGCAGCGCCGACATAATCGCTTAGTCCGGCATAGACCGGATGATATCGGCCAAATCATCCTTGGTGATTTCATTTGCCTTTATTGCTTCAGCGACATCTTTCTTTGAGAGCGGGAAACGTTTAAAAATCTCCTTCAATGTATCCGCATCAACATTTGTCAGCCAGAGAGGATCAATTAAAGTGCCGCCATACTCAGGCTTCATAGGCACCTCATCACCAGCAATAACGCCCTGATGATTAAAGTAAACCATATAACGACTGAATCCCTCGGGATAGCTTTGATCATAATAAAGTGTGGTACCTCGAGGCAGCACGTAATAATTTTCATCATCGCCGCGCCCGGCAATCATCAAAGGCTCTCTTGTCTTAACCATATCCATGCTTCGACTCCTTATCAAACCAGTAGAAACAACAAAAAATAGTGCGCCAACATTGATCAATGTCACTGCGATCAAAAATAGTGACAACCTACTTTTTGTAAATATTTTTCTTATCATAGCGTGCCTCAGTGTTGCCTTCGAGCATGGCCTGAAAATCTGCCGGCATGAATATTCCATCCCGAGGAGAGCTTTGAGTGTGCGTCGCTTGTCTTTCCACCCAAGAAAGCCCCCTCAGCTCTGCATACTGCTCGGGGTTTTGTATGATTGCCTTTCCTGAAACCTTAGCCCCGCCAATGGTCATGGTTGTACAGTTGTTCGTCGTTGGCTGATAACTCTCGGGCAAAAGATATCGAGTCGAAGTAGGAAACTTCTTTCTCAATTCTTTTTTTCTCGCAATGACGCCATCGAAGTACGTATTCACCGCCTCGGCTTCTTTATTACCCAGATAATAAACAAAACCCGTTGTAGTCCTCCCGTAGCGGTTTTCGTTCGCTATGTACGCATTGAAAGATGTCCATACATTGAAGATACCCTCTCCTTCACTTTTGAAAGGCCCCCATACCAGCCCATACCGCCCGAAGTCGTAGGTGATGTCTTTATTATCCACGACAACGCGCAAAGCAGCGTGACCGTAAGTATGATCTTCTCCTTTTAACGTATAGGGGCCTCCGATTAGAATTTCCATAAATGCACCGGACACTGCCAATCTATTCGTCTTGGTGGTTTTGCCTGATGCACCTGAAGATTTTGCTGCCTGTTTGGTACCAGACGTCTTGGTAGGCTGAACCATTAAAGATGTTCCGTATCTTCAAGTTTCGGGAATTTTATACTGCAACTTCCCCTGGGAATATTTGCCACATGCACGAAGCCATTTCCGTCAAGAACACCGGTCATCACAGTTCCATCGGGCAGCGTCAGTTCATATGCTTCGTTGGCGATAGGCTCATCTCTATCGTCAAGCAACTGAAACTCAACAAAAGTCTTTTCTTTGAGAAATTCCGAGAAAAAACTGGTCGAAGCACCACCCCCAAACTCACCGACAAAAGTATCGGGGGAACCAGCCGTTATCGTCGCGCCACATGCTGTTTGCGAGTCAACGTGCGCTACGTCTTTCCCTCACCCGAAGACATGCGGAGGAGTAGATATCTCCTACCAAAGCCACGGGCATTGAGTTAACAAAAATCGGGCTTGATCCGGTAGTGATATTCCCACCGTGACTGCCCGGATCTCCTAGTCGTGCGACTGGCTTTCCTGCCATCGTTTAGTCTCCTTCTAACATCACGAACTGGCGGATGTTACCTGATCTTCGATGGTTCCTGAACAAATGAAACTATACGGGAACTGGCTTACACGATAAGAAGCCTCCTCCCATGCACCGCCGGTTGACTGACCTTTGCTCACTTCCTATCGACGTGAAAGATGTGCTCGGCCGACAGATTCTGAAGCGGATTTGAAGCAAGAGCTGTTAAATACAACGAAGCCGCGATCTTTTGATCTTGAAAAAACAAGATCAAAAGATCGCATCCTTCGGCAGCTCCTACATGAGCCCGCGTATATTTTTGGGTAAGGTAAAAACGCAGACAGGCCCTGCAGATATCCCCGTTGTACAGGGCAAATTTGCACTGTTACGATCCGGTAACGCTCGCGCGCGAGCTTCTCGAATAAAGACAATAAAAGCAGGGAGTTACTGATGACAGCTCAGGCTTCATCCCCGCGGACTCAGTCCATGGATGCCACGCAAGACGACGTGCTGGCCGAGGTTCGCAACCACATCGGTCACCTGACCCTCAACCGCCCCGCCGGCCTCAACGCCATCACCCTCGACATGGTGCGCCTGCTGCAACAACAGCTCGACGCCTGGGCGGCTGACGCCAATGTCCATGCAGTAGTGCTGCGCGGTGCCGGTGAAAAAGCCTTCTGCGCCGGCGGCGACATTCGCTTGCTGTACGACAGCTTCAAAAGCGGCGATACCTTGCACGAAGACTTCTTCGTCGAGGAATACGCCCTCGACCTGACAATCCACCACTACCGCAAACCGGTGCTGGCCTTGATGGACGGTTTTGTCCTCGGCGGCGGCATGGGCCTGGTGCAGGGCGCGGATCTGCGCGTGGTCACCGAGAAGAGCCGACTGGCGATGCCGGAAGTGGCCATCGGTTATTTCCCGGACGTCGGCGGCAGTTATTTCCTGTCGCGGATTCCCGGTGAACTGGGGATTTATCTGGGCGTCAGCGGCGTACAGATTCGCGCGGCCGATGCGCTCTATTGCGGCCTCGCCGACTGGTATCTGGACAGCAGCAAACTGGCGCTGCTCGATGAAAAACTCGATCAACTGGAATGGCAAGATACGCCGCTCAAGGCGCTGCAGAACCTGTTGGCCAAACACGCCGTGCAAACCCTGGCCGATCCGCCACTGGAAGCGCTGCGCCCGGCCATCGACCACTTCTTCGCCCTGCCCGACGTGCCAAGCATGGTCGAGCAACTGCGCGCGGTCACCGTCGCCGACAGTCATGAATGGGCAACCGCCACCGCGAATCTGCTGGAAACCCGCTCGCCACTGGCCATGGCCGTGACCCTGGACATGCTCCGTCGCGGCCGTCACCTGAGCCTGGAACAGTGCTTCGCACTGGAGCTGCATCTGGACCGCCAGTGGTTTGAGCGCGGCGACTTGATCGAGGGCGTACGTGCCCTGCTGATCGACAAAGACAAGACACCTCGCTGGAACCCGCCGACTCTGACTGCGCTCGACGCGGACCATGTCGCGAGTTTCTTCCACGGGTTTGCTGAGAGCGGGAACTGAGCCATGCACGATCTCGAACTGACTGAAGAACAAGTGATGATCCGCGACATGGCCCGGGACTTCGCCCGTGGCGAAATCGCACCGCACGCGCAAGCGTGGGAAAAGGCTGGCTGGATCGACGACGCGCTGGTCGCGAAGATGGGCGAACTGGGTTTGCTCGGCATGGTGGTGCCCGAAGAATGGGGCGGTACTTATGTTGACTACGTGGCGTATGCCTTGGCGGTCGAAGAGATTTCCGCAGGCGATGGCGCGACTGGCGCGTTCATGAGTATCCACAACTCGGTCGGCTGCGGCCCGGTGCTCAACTACGGCAGCGAAGCACAAAAGCAAACCTGGCTGGCGGATCTGGCCAGTGGCAAAACCATCGGCTGCTTCTGCCTGACCGAGCCGCAGGCCGGCTCCGAGGCGCACAACCTGCGCACCCGCGCCGAGCTGCGCGACGGCCAGTGGGTGATCAACGGTTCCAAGCAATTTGTCAGCAATGGCAAACGGGCAAAACTGGCGATCGTGTTTGCAGTGACCGATCCCGATCTGGGCAAGAAAGGCATTTCGGCGTTTCTGGTACCGACGGATACCGCCGGTTTTATCGTTGATCGCACCGAACACAAAATGGGTATCCGTGCTTCCGACACCTGCGCCGTGACGTTGAACAACTGCAGCATTCCCGAGGCCAACCTGCTCGGCGAACGCGGCAAAGGCCTGGCGATTGCCCTGTCCAATCTTGAGGGCGGACGTATCGGCATCGCCGCTCAGGCGCTCGGCATAGCCCGCGCGGCGTTTGAAGCGGCGCTCGCCTACTCGAAAGATCGGGTGCAGTTCGACAAGCCGATCATCGAACACCAGAGCATCGCCAACCTGCTGGCCGACATGCACATGCAGATCAACGCGGCACGCCTGCTGATCCTGCACGCGGCGCGCCTGCGTTCGGCGGGTAAACCGTGTTTGTCGGAAGCCTCGCAGGCCAAATTGTTTGCCTCGGAAATGGCCGAGAAGGTCTGTTCGTCAGCGATTCAGATTCATGGCGGGTATGGCTATCTGGAGGATTATCCGGTCGAGAAGTACTACCGCGATGCGCGGATCACGCAGATATATGAGGGGTCGAGCGAGATACAGCGGATGGTCATTGCTCGCGACCTGAAGAACTACCAGCTCTAACCTGTAGGAGCTGTCGAGTGCAACGAGGCTGCGATCCTTTGATCCTGAGAGCAAAATCAAAAGATCGCAGCCTGCGGCAGCTCCTACAGAATGCAGGAACTGGCCGCGATGTTATTTGCCCTGGAACTCCGGCGCACGCTTGGCGACGAACGCCGCCATGCCTTCCTTCTGATCCTGCGTGGCAAACGCCGCATGGAACACCCGGCGCTCAAACCGTACGCCTTCAGTCAGGTTGACTTCGAACGCACGATTCACGCTCTCCTTGACCATCATCGCAATCGGCAACGACTTGCTGGCGATCACCGCCGCCACCTTTAGCGCTTCATCGAGCAGCTCATCGCTCGGCACGATACGCGCCACAATCCCGCAACGCTCCGCTTCCACCGCATCAATCAAGCGCCCGCTCAAACACATCTCCATGGCCTTGGCCTTGCCTACGGCGCGGGTCAAACGCTGGGTTCCGCCCATGCCCGGCAACACGCCGAGGTTGATTTCCGGTTGGCCGAATTTGGCGTTGTCGCCGGCCAGAATGAAGTCGCACATCAGCGCCAGTTCACAGCCACCGCCAAGGGCGAAACCGTTGACTGCGGCGATGATCGGCTTGCGTCGGTTAGCCACGCGATCGCTGTCGCTGAACAGGTCATCCATGTAGATCTGCGGGTAGGTCAGCTCAGCCATTTCCTTGATGTCGGCACCGGCGGCGAAGGCTTTTTTCGAACCGGTGATGACGATGCAACCGATGTTCGCGTCCGCTTCCAAGGTATCCAGCGCCTGATTGACTTCGCTGACCAGCTGCGCGTTCAGGGCATTCAGCGCCTGCGGACGGTTGAGGGTGATCAGGCCAACGCGGCCGTGGTTTTCCAGCAGAATCGTTTCGTAGCTCATACATAACTCCTGAATTCATTCCTGTAGGAGCTGCCGCAGGCTGCGATCTGTTGACTTTGATTTTCAAGATCAAAAGATCGCAGCCTCGTTGCACTCGTCAGCTCCTACACACGGGGGTGGGTTTATAGGTTGCGGGAGATGACCATGCGCTGAATGTCGCTGGTGCCTTCGTAAATCTGGCAGACGCGCACGTCGCGGTAGATGCGTTCCAGCGGGAAGTCGTTGAGGTAACCGTAACCGCCTAGCGTCTGCAATGCCATCGAACAGACCTTCTCGGCCATTTCCGAGGCGAACAGTTTGGCCATCGATGCCTCGACCAGTGCCGGTTGCCCACTGTCGCGCAAAGCGGCGGCGTAATGCACCATTTGCCGCGCGACGGCGATCTGCGTGGCCATGTCGGCGAGGCGGAAGGCGACAGCCTGGTGTTCGATGATCGGCTTGCCGAAGGTGTCACGCTCACGGGCGTAATCACGCGCCGCTTCGAATGCCGCACGGGCCATGCCCACCGATTGCGAGGCGATGCCGACACGGCCGCCCTCAAGGTTGGCCAAGGCAATCTTGTAGCCCTCGCCCTCCTCGCCCAAACGGTTGGCCACCGGCACTTTCACGTCTTCGAAGAGAATCTGGCAAGTGTCAGAGGCGTGCTGGCCGAGCTTGTCTTCGACGCGAGCGACTTTATAGCCCGGCGAATCGGTCGGCACGATGAACGCCGTGATCCCGCGCTTGCCGGCGCTCGGATCAGTCACCGCAAAAACGATGACGATCCCGGCGTTTTGCCCGGAAGTGATGAACTGTTTGCAGCCGTTCAACACATAGTGATCGCCTTCCAGCCGCGCGCGGGTTTTCAGGCTGCTGGCGTCGGAACCGGCTTGTGGCTCGGTCAGCGCGAAGGCACCGAGCATGGCACCGCTGGCCAGCGGCTTGAGGAAACGCTCGCGCTGATCGTCGTTGCCGAATTTGAGGATCGGCACGCAGCCGACCGAGTTGTGCACGCTCATGATCGTTGAGCAGGCGCCATCGCCCGCAGCGATTTCTTCCAGGGCCATGGCGTACGCCAGGTAGCCGGTGTCGCAACCGCCCCACTGCTCCGGCACGAGCATGCCGAAGAAGCCCAGCTCGGCCATTTCACCGATGGCTTCCTTGGGGAAGCGGTGTTCGCGATCCCACTCGGCGGCGAACGGCTTGAGGCGTTCCTCGGCAAACTGCCGGGCCATGTCGCGGATCTGGGTTTGGTCTTCGTTGGGAATCATGCTGAATCCTTAAATCCGGTTGACCACACCCCCCTGTAGGAGCTGCCGCAGGCTGCGATCTTTTGATCTTGATCTTAAAAACAAGATCAAAAGATCGCAGCCTCGTTGCACTCGACAGCTCCTACATGGGGAGAGTGTTTAGTAGAGGCATTCCACGGCCATGGCTGTGGCTTCGCCACCGCCGATGCAGATCGCAGCGATACCGCGCTTGAGGTTTCGCTGGCGCAGGGCCGACAGCAATGTCACCAGAATCCGCGCACCCGACGCACCGATCGGATGGCCCAGCGCACATGCACCGCCATGCACGTTGAGCTTGTCGTGGGGGATTTCCAGATCCGTCATCGCCGCCATGCCGACCACGGCAAACGCTTCGTTGACCTCGAACAGATCAACGTCACCCAGCGACCAGCCGGTTTTCTTGATCAGCTTCTTGATCGCACCAATCGGCGCCACCGGGAACAGGCCGGGGGTATCGGCGAACGCGGCATGACCATGGATCACGGCCAACGGTTTCAGCCCCAGTTTCTGTGCCTGCGACTGACGCATCAGCAGCAGCGCCGCCGCGCCGTCAGAGATCGAACTGGAATTGGCCGCCGTCACCGTGCCGCCTTCGCGGAAGGCCGGTTTCAGTGAGGCGATCTTGTCCAGTTTGGCTTTCGGCGGCTGCTCGTCGTTGCTGATCAGCACCTGTTCTTTGCCGACGGTCACGGTCAGCGGGACGATTTCGTCCTTGAAGCTGCCGTCCTGAATCGCCTGCTGCGCGCGGGTGGTCGAGGCGATGGCAAAGGCATCCTGCGCTTCGCGGCTGAAATGATTGGTCTCGGCACAATCTTCGGCAAAGGTGCCCATCAGGCGCCCCTTGTCGTAGGCGTCTTCGAGGCCGTCGAGGAACATCGAATCAAGCACGCGACCATGGCCCATGCGGTAACCGGCGCGAGCGCGATCCAGCAGATACGGCGAGTTGGACATGCTCTCCATGCCGCCAGCGATGACCACATCGGCACTGCCGGCGATCAGCATGTCGTGGGCGAGAATGGTGGTCTCCATGCCCGAACCGCACATCTTGTTGACGGTGGTGCAACGGGTCGATTTGTCCAGCCCGGCCCCCAGCGCAGCCTGACGCGCCGGCGCCTGGCCGAGACCTGCGGGCAACACACAACCAAACAGCACTTCATCGACCGCGTCGCTGGCGACACCGGCACGTTCAACCGCAGCCTTGATCGCCGCAGCGCCGAGTTGCGGCGCGGTGAGGCTTTTCAGTTCACCCTGAAAACCGCCCATTGGCGTACGCACGGCGCTGACGATAACAATCGGATCGTTGGAAATAGTCATGACAAATCCTCTTACTTGGCGGCCATGCGCAAGGCGCCGTCGAGACGGATCACCTCGCCGTTGAGCATGCTGTTTTCGATGATATGCCGAACCAGTGCAGCGTATTCGGCAGGCTTGCCCAAGCGCGGCGGGAACGGTACGCCGGCAGCCAGCGAATCGCGCACTTCCGGGGTCATGCCGGCCATCATCGGCGTTTCGAAAATGCCCGGTGCGATGGTCATCACGCGAATGCCGAAACGCGCCAGTTCACGGGCGGCGGGCAGAGTCAGACTGGCGATTGCGCCTTTGGATGCGGCGTAAGCCGCTTGGCCGATCTGGCCGTCGAATGCTGCCACCGAGGCGGTGTTGATGATTACACCGCGTTCGCCGTCGGCATTGGCTTCGGATTCGGCAATCGCCGCAGCGGCCAGACGCAGCATGTTGAAGCTACCGATCAGGTTGACGTTGATCACTTGCGCGAAGCTGCTCAACGCATGCGGGCCGTTCTTGCCGAGGATCTTCTCGCCTCGCACGATACCGGCGCAGTTGACCAGACCGTTGAGGCTGCCAAACGCGGCGACGGTCGCTTGCACGGCGGCTTCGGCGGCGGCTTCGTTGCTGATGTCGGCGACCACACTTTGCGCGCCCAGACGCTGGGCCTGAGCAGCGACGGCTTCGGCATTCATGTCCACCAACATCACTTTGGCGCCGGCATTCACCAGTAATTCAGCGGTCGCGGCGCCAAGGCCGGAGGCGCCGCCAGTGACGATAAAAACCTTGTTCTCGATCTGCATGACTGTAGGTCCTGATTCAAGCTGAAACGTTAGACGCCGCGGCCTCTTGAGCCTTGGCGATTTCCTGGTTGCGCAAGATAAAGCGCTGCAATTTGCCGCTCGGGGTCTTGGGCAATTCGCTGACAAATTCGATTTCACGCGGGTACGAATGCGCGGCCAGACGTTTGCGCACGTGTTGGCGCAGTTCTTCGGCCAGCTCCGGCGCGGCACGGTATTGCGCACTGAGCACGACGAAGGCTTTGACCAGTTCGGTGCGCTCCGGGTCCGGTTTGCCGACGACCGCCGCTTCGACCACTGCCGGGTGTTCGATCAGCGCACTTTCCACGTCGAACGGACCGACGCGATAGCCGGAAGTGGTGATCACGTCATCGCTGCGACCGACGAAACTGATGCTGCCGTCCGGATTCCATTCCACGGTGTCGCCGCTGAGGTAGTAATCGCCGACGAAGGCTTTGGTCGGCGCACCTTCGTAGCCACCGAACCAGCACATCGGCGATTGCGGGCGGTCGATGGCGAGGATGCCGGGCTGGCCGACGCCGAGTTCGTTGTACTGATCATCGAGCACGACGATGCGATGGCCCGGCGAGGCAAAACCGGCGGCACCGACGTGAACCGCGTGGTCGAGGCCGTGGTGGTTGCACAGGACCATGCCCAGTTCGGTCTGGCCGTAGTGATCGTGAATGACCACGTCGAGGTTGTCGGCGAACCAGCGGATCACTTCTGGGTTCAGGGGCTCGCCGGCGCTGCTGACAATGCGCAGTTTGCCCTTGATCGACTTGGCAAACTCATCACCGCCGGCAATCAGCAGGCGGTAGGCCGTCGGTGAACCGGTGAGGTTGGTGATGCCGTATTTGTTGATCACCCGGCAGGTGCTTTCGAGGGTGAACGGGCCATCGTAGAAAGTGATCGGATGCCCCATCGACAAAGGGCCGGTGACGCCGAAATAAATGCCGTAGGCCCAGCCGGGATCGGCGACGTTCCAGAATGAATCTTCCGGGCGCAGATCCACGGCATCGCGGGTGTAGCTCTGGAAGGCGACGATGGCTTTGAGCGGCACCGACAGCGCTTTCGACGGGCCTGTGGTGCCCGAGGTGAACATCAGCAGGAACGGATCTTCACCGGTCAGCAGCACCGGTTCGCAAACGTTGGAATAGTTGGCCAGTTCGGCCCAGAAGCTGTAATCGCCACGGACGATGCCCTGGCCTTTGGCGCCGCCGACGGTGACCAGGGTTGGGCAATCGGCAACCTCAGCGAGTTTCGGCCGGTTGACCGCGTCGGTGACCACCACTTTGGCGCCTGAGCTGGTCAGGCGATGTTCAAGGGCTTTGGGGCCGAACGCGGTGAACAGTGGCTGATACACCGCGCCGATGCGCCAGGTGGCGAGCACGGTGATGAGTAATTCGATGTTGCGTGGCAGCAGGCCGGCGACCTTGTCACCCTTCTGCACGCCTTGGGCGAGAAGGAAATTGGCGAAACGCGCGGCTTTGTCTTGCAGATCGCTGAAAGTGTACGTCGCACTGGCGCCGTCGCGACCTTCCCAGAACAGCGCGATACGCCCCGGCAAGGCATGACGGTCGCAGCATTCGACGCAGGCATTGAGTGCCTCAAGCGTACCGCTGAGCGCGGCATCCACGGTGTGCTGATAGTTGAACTGTGTGGTGGCAGACAAGTAATCGCGCATTGCCAGAATCCCTCTGTGTTTTTATTAGGCTGGGAAGCGTAAACAACAGAGGGATAGTCGCGCTGTGTGGGGGTTGGGGCAATGGTCAAAGCCATCAAAGTGGCTGACTGGTTTGGCCAAGACAGCTCAACATCGCCCCCCCTGCCGATCGTTCCCACGCTCCGCGTGGGAATGCAGTCCCGGACGCTCTGCGTCCACTTCAGAATTGGAACGCGGAGCGTCCCATCAGGCATTCCCACGCGGAGCGTGGGAACGATCATCACAGGGGGAATGCCTTTCAAATGTAGGAGTGAGCCTGCTCGCGATAGGGCCGGGTCAGACAACCTCATTGAGGATCAGCGTGCGGTAATGCCCCGGATTCGACCCCGACCACTTACGAAACGCCTTATAAAACGAACTCGCATCGGCAAACCCCAACCGGCTGGCAATCTCGACAAAACTGATCGAAGGCTCCGCCAGCCAGACAATCGCCAATTCCTTGCGCACGCTGTCCTTGAGGCCCTGATACGTCTGCCCTTCCTCGGCCAGTCGTCGGCGCAAGGTCGAGGCCGACATGCACAACTGCTGGGCCAAAGCCTCGGTTTCCGGCCATTGCTCCGCCGGCAACTGCCGCAGATCCTGCTTGATCCGACTGGCGAGACTCTCCGGGTCGCGGTACTTCACCAGAATGTTCGCCGGCGCGTGGGCCAAAAAGCGTTTCAGCTCTTCGGCAGAACGTTTGATCGGTAGCTCAAGGCAATCCGCGGAAAAGATCATTCGCGTACGGGGGCGATCGAAACGCAGGTTCTCCGAGAACATCACCCGGTAGTCATCGGTAAAATCCGGCTCAGGACAGCGCAGTTCGATGGCCAGAATCGGAATCCGCCGTCCCGCCAGCCAGCAGGCGACGCCGTGGACGATCATCCAATACGTGAAATAGGTGAAGGCACGGCGCGGATCGTTGTCATCCTCATGCAGAACAATCTCCGCGAGACTTTGCTGATGCACCAACTGCGCCGGCAGGCGCTCCAGCATCAACGACAGAAAGCTCAGCCCCGTGCTCAAACCCGCCGCCAGCGTCGGTTGCGCCATCGCGCTGCGGCAGAGGAATTCCAGGCTGCCGGACTTGAGCTTGCGTGAGTCCATGCCAAAAAACTCGTCGTCGCCACGTCGGGCCAGCAGGCGCCAGAGTCTGGCGTACTGCGAGGCCGGTACCCGCCCGCCCTCGGATTGCAGCAGCGCCGGATCAATCCCGACCTTGTTCAAGACTTCATCCGTGGCCACGCCCGGGGCACAACTTTGCAGCAGCGCTTCACGCACCAGTTGCACGGCGATGGTGTCTTTTTCCGACATGGAGCGCGGTAAACCTTGTTGTTTTTTGAGTGGCAAGCATCTTACCGCAACCCATGCAGGAGCTGCCGCAGGCTGCGATCTTTTGATGTTGATCGTAAAAAAAACAGATCAAAAGATCGCAGCCTGCGGCAGCTCCTACATGAGAATGGTTGTTCTTCGAGTTGTTCAGCAACTGTTCAGGTTTGTGTCAATGATTGTCATGTGAGAATGCTTGTCATTATGTTACAACTTGTAACCCCTCAGAATGACTTATTGGACACCGAATGCTCGTTCCCTTTCTGATCATGCTGCGCGAAGGCATTGAAGCCGCGCTGATCGTTGGCATCATCGCCAGCTACCTCCAGCAAACCGGCCGTGGCCAATGGATGCCTGCCGTGTGGATCGGCGTTTTCCTCGCCGCCGCCCTCGCCCTGCTGGTCGGTGGAGGTCTGGAACTGGTCAGCGCGGAATTTCCGCAGAAGCAGCAGGAACTGTTCGAAGGCATTGTCGGACTGGTTGCGGTGGGCATTCTCAGCTCGATGGTGTTCTGGATGCGCAAAGTCGCGCGTTCGATCAAGCATTCGCTGCAAGCCTCACTCGATCACGCGCTGACTTCTTCCAAGCATCAGGTGATCGCGTTGATCGCCATGGTGTTTTTTGCTGTGGCCCGCGAAGGTCTGGAAACAGTGTTCTTCCTCCTCGCGGTGTTCCAGCAGAGCGAAGGCCCGGGCGCGCCGATCGGTGCCCTGCTCGGCCTGATCCTGGCGATCATCGTCGGGTTCCTGATCTACAGCGGCAGCATGCGCCTGAATCTTTCGGCGTTCTTCAAGTGGACCGGCCTGTTCATTCTGGTGGTAGCCGCCGGGATTCTCGCCAATTCGGTGCAGGCCCTGCATGAAGCCGGGCTGTGGAACCACCTGCAAACCGTGCTGTTCGACTTCAGCGCGACGCTGCCGATGGATGGCCCGCTGGGCTCGGTGCTCGCCGGCATGTTCGGTTATCAGGATGCACCGACCGTCAGCACCCTTGGTGCCTACCTGCTTTATCTGGTGATGGCGCTGGTGATGTTTTTTTACCCGGCTCCCGCGCCGAAGCCCTCCGCACAATCGTCTTCCGTTTCCAGCCAATAAGGGCATTCATGTCAAAGCCTAATACTCCTCAGGCCTCGCCTCCCCGCGCCTTGCGTTGGGCGGTGGCCGGTTCGGTGGTCATCATGATCGCCGCCGGTGGCCTGTTCTGGTACGCCTCGAAAATGGCGGCGGCCAAGCGTCAGCACAATCACGATGAAGTGGTGGTCAATATCCATCCGGGCAGTTGCGAACCGAATGCGCTGACCGTACCGGCCGGCCGCGCCAGTTTCCGCATCGTCAACCGCTCCGACCGCGCGGTGGAATGGGAAATCCTCGACGGCGTGCTGGTTGTCGAAGAACGCGAGAACATCGCGCCGGGCCTGAGCCAGGTGATCAACGCCAATCTGCAACCCGGCGATTACGCGATCACCTGTGGCCTGCTGAGCAACCCGCGCGGCACCTTGCACGTCACGCCGACTGCCGCCTCCGATGCGGCCGCGAAAGCCAAACCGTCGATGGTCGCTTTCGTCGGGCCGCTGTCGGAATTCCGTGTGTACCTGGCCAGCCAGGGCAGCGCGCTGATCAAAGCCGTGACCGCGCTCAATCAAGCGATTGAAAGCGGCGACTTGAGCCAGGCTCAGGCGCTGTACCTGCCTGCCCGTGCGGCGTATCAGCGTCTGGCCCCGGCCGCGCAGCGCCTGGCGGAACTGGATAACAGCATCAACGCCCGCGCCGATTACTTCGAAAAACGCGAGCAGGATCCGGCCTTCGTCGGCTTCCACCGCCTCGAATTCGGCCTGTTCCAGCAGCGTAAACTCGATGAGCTGACGCCAGTTGCCCAACGCCTGCTCAGCGACGTCACCACGCTCAAACAGCAACTGCTCGCGCAATCGCTGCCACCGGAGCAACTGGTGAACATCGTCGTGCGCAACCTCAACACTCTGGCCGACGTCCGTGCTGCCAGCGGCGAAGAGGAACGCTACAGCCACAGCGACCTCAACGGTTTCGCCGCAAATGCCGAAACCGCACACAAAGTCGTCGATCTGCTGCGGCCAATGCTGACCAAGTCAGCCGCTGACCTGCTGCCGAAAATCGACAAGGCCTTGGCGGACTTCGACACCGAACTCAACAGTTACAAGATCAAGGACGGCTACGCCAGCTACGACTCCGTCAGCGGCGAACAACGCAAGCAGATCGCCGACAAGGCCCAGGCTCTGGCCGACGCACTGGATGGCATTGATCCCGCCCTCGGCCTCTCCGGCCTGTAAGCAGAAGACGAGTACCGATGAACGATTCAGAACCACTCAACCTGCAACGTCGCCGTGTCCTGATGGGCATGGGCGCCGCCGGTGTCGCCCTCGCCGGCTCAGCCCTGAGCTGCCCGGCCATGGCCGCCACGCCGGCGCAAGTCACCGAAGCACCGAGCAGCGACAAAACCGAAGACCGCCACGATTTCCACGGCGTGCACCAGACCGGCATCGTCACCCCGCGCCCCGCATCCGGCATGCTGGTTTCGTTCGACGTGTTGGCCAGTGATCGCGAAGACCTTGAGCGATTGTTCCGCTCCCTCAACGAACGCATCGCGTTCCTGATGAAGGGCGGCCCGGTTGAGCAGATCGACCCGAAACTGCCGCCGCCGGATTCCGGCATCCTCGGCCCGAACGTGACGCCGGACAACCTGACCATCACCGTTTCCGTCGGCGAATCGCTGTTCGACGAGCGCTTTGGTCTGGCCGATGCCAAGCCCAAGCGCCTGCAACGCATGGTCGGTTTCCCCAACGATGCGCTGGAAGCCGATTGCTGCCATGGCGACCTGAGCCTGCAGTTTTGCTCCAACACCACCGACACCAACATTCACGCCCTGCGCGACATCGTCAAGAACCTGCCCGATCTGCTGCTGGTGCGCTGGAAGCAGGAAGGCAGCGTGCCGCCGCAAGCCCCGGCGAAAGCCGGTGTGCCGGCGCAATCGGCGCGTAACTTTCTTGGATTTCGCGACGGCTCGGCCAACCCGAACTCCAACGATAGCAAAGCCATGGACAGCATCGTCTGGGTGCAACCGGGCAGCGATGAGCCGGCCTGGGCTGCGCATGGTAGCTACCAAGCGGTGCGGATCATTCGCAACTTTGTCGAGCGCTGGGATCGCACGCCGCTGCAGGAACAGGAAAGCATCCTCGGCCGGGTAAAAACCTCCGGCGCGCCTATCGGTGGCAAACACGAAACTGAAGTCCCGGACTACCACAAAGACCCGGAAGGCAAGCTGACCAAACTCGACGCGCACATTCGTCTGGCCAACCCGCGAACCGCTGCGAGTCAGGCCAACCTGATCCTGCGCCGGCCATTCAACTATTCGAATGGCGTGAACAAGAACGGCCAACTCGACATGGGCCTGCTGTTCATCTGTTACCAGGCCGATCTGGAAAAAGGCTTTATCACCGTGCAGACCCGCCTCAACGGCGAACCGCTTGAGGAATACCTCAAACCGGTCGGCGGCGGTTACTTCTTCACCCTGCCGGGTGTCACGGGCGACAAGGATTTCATCGGTCGCTCGCTGCTCAACGCCACACAACCCAAAACCGCTGCCTAAAAACAACATTCAACACTGGAGCCGCCCCATGAAGAAGACGCCACTCGCGTTATTGCTGACCCTTGGTTTGCTCAACACCCCGCTGTCGGCATTCGCCGCGACAGCGCCGCTGGATCTGGTCGGGCCGGTGTCGGACTACAAGATTTACGTCACCGAGCAACTCGATGAGCTGGGCAGCCACACCCAACAGTTCACCGACGCCGTGAAAAAAGGCGACCTGGCCACGGCGCAAAAGCTCTACGCGCCGACTCGCGTCTACTACGAGTCGATCGAGCCGATTGCCGAGCTGTTCAGTGACCTCGATGCGTCCATCGATTCGCGCGTCGACGACCACGAGAAAGGCGTGAAGGCTGACGACTTCACCGGTTTCCATCGCATCGAGTACACGCTGTTCTCGGAGAAAAGCACCCAGGGCCTGAACGAACTGGCGGACAAGCTCAACAGCGACGTCAAAGACCTGCAAACCCGTGTGGCCGGCCTGACCTTCCCGCCTGAAAAAGTAGTCGGTGGCGCTGCTGCGCTGCTGGAAGAAGTCGCCGCAACCAAGATCTCCGGTGAAGAAGATCGCTACAGCCACACCGACCTGTATGACTTCCAGGGCAATATCGACGGCGCGAAGAAAATCGTCGATCTGTTCCGTCCGCAGATCGAGCAGCAGGACAAGGCATTCGTCGCGAAGGTCGACAAGAACTTTGCCACGGTCGACAAGATTCTGGCCAAGTACAAGACCAAGGATGGTGGGTTTGAAACCTATGACAAGGTGAAGGATAACGACCGTAAGGCGCTGGTCGGGCCGGTGAATACACTGGCGGAAGACCTGTCCACGTTGCGTGGCAAGCTTGGTCTGAATTGATTTTTTGTAGCGTCTAGCAAGGCCCCATCGCGAGCAGGCTCACTCCTACATTTGGAATGCGTTCCCCTGTAGGAGTGAGCCTGCTCGCGATAGCGGCTGCATGACCGCCACAAATGTAAAACCTTACAAAATCCGGTACAGCAACCGCTCGATCCGCACCCGACTCACGCGCTTGAGAAACTTGGCCACCCCGGCCGGGTATTCCGGCAAGGTCTCCAGGCTCTGGAAATTCTCGATCCGCGTGGTATGGCGGAAAATTTCTTCCAGCTCCTTCGCCCGTGGTTCCAGCCATTCCCCCTTCGGGTCCTCAATCAGCAGCGCGTTTTCCAGATCCAGACGGAACGCCCGTGGATTAAGGTTATTGCCGGTCAGCAGCGTATAACGCTGATCGACCCACATGCCCTTGAGGTGATAGGTGTTATCGCCATCACGCCACAAGTGCAGGTTCAACTGGCCGCTGTCGATGTTGCGCTGATGGCGTTTGGCAAAGCGGCGCAGGCTGATCTCGTACAGGTACGGCAGCGCGGCGATCACTTTGAACGGCTCGCTCGGCGGGATGTAGAAATCGTTGGCAGTCTTGTCGCCGACGACGATGTCGATCTTCACGCCACGCGCCAATGCGCGGTTGATCTCGCGGATGACCCCCAGCGGCAAATTGAAATACGGCGTGCAAATGGTCAGCTGCTTTTGCGCGCTGGCAATCAGCTCGAGAATCGCCCGGTTCAGCGGGTTGTTCTTGCCAACACCAAGCAACGGCGTAACGCACAGACCGTCTCTGGCAGTGCTGCCAGTGGCGGTGTCGTACGTTGCATATTTGAGACGACTGCGCAGATCACCGATGTCGTTGCGCAGGCTGCGCGTAGTCGGCAGGTTGGGCAGATCGAGGCGATGCACAGCTTTGGATTCGATCAGGCCATGCTTGACCAGGTGATGCATCGAGTCCGCCAGTTCGTGGCTTTGCAGCACGTGATAGCGGTCGAAACGGTACTTGTCGAACTTGTGCAGGTAAACGTTGTTCAGGCTGGCACCGCTGTAGACCACGCAATCGTCGATCACGAAGCCTTTCAAATGCAGAACGCCGAACAGCTCGCGAGTCTGCACTGGCACGCCGTACACCGGCACTTCGCTCTGGTGCGTGCGGGTCATTTCCTGGTACCACGCCGAATTGCCCGGCTGCTTGCCGGCCCCGATCAGCCCGCGCTGGGCGCGCAGCCAATCGACCACCACGGCGATTTCCAGCTCAGGGCGTTTGAGCTTGGCGGCGTGCAAGGCATCGAGGATTTCCTGACCGGCTTCGTCTTGCTGCAGATACAGCGCGACGATGTAGATGCGCTGGGTCGCCGCAGCGATTTTTTCCAGCAGGCAACGACGGAACTCGGCGGCGCCGGACAGAATGGTCACGGCCTCGGCGGTCAGCGGGAAGCTGCGCAATTTGGGCAGCAAGGAACGTTTGAAAAGCAACGGCATAGGGCTCGCAATGGGTCGAATCCGAAGAACCCGAGAGCTTACACCATCGCATCCTTCGGGTCTTGTTAGTGCCTGTAAACAGATCAAAAGATCGCAGCCTTCGGCAGCTCCTACACAGACCAATGTAGGAGCTGCCGAAGGCTGCGATCTTTTGATCTTAAAAAACAATTGCAAAAGGAGAACACTCGTTCTACTGTCGGCCACATGAACGAACTAACCAATACCGAAACCCGCGACATCATTCTCGATGTCACCGAAAAGCTGATCTACAAAAGTGGCATCGCTGCCACCAGCATGGATCTTCTGGTGAAAACCGCCGGTGTCTCGAGAAAAAGCATCTACCGTTATTTTGCGGATAAGGACGAACTGGTTGCCGCCGCTCTGCAACGTCGTGACATTCGCTGGATGCACTGGTACCGAAACGCCGTCGATCAAGCCGAAAGCCCGGCAGATCGCCTGCTCAACCTGTTTACCGTACTCAACGGCTGGTTTGCCTCGGAAGGCTTTCGCGGCTGTGCATTCATCAACACCAGCGGCGAAACCGGTGACCCGAACCACCCGGTGCGGCTGGTGGCCAAGGAACACAAACAGAAGCTGCTCGACTACGTGTGCGAGCTGTGTACCGAATATGGCACCGAAGACCCGCAACTGCTGGCCAAACAGTTGCTGATCCTGATTGACGGTGCCATTACCGTAGCGCTTGTGATGGGTGATCACAGTGCCGCCGATAATGCGCAATGCATGGCGCGTAAGTTATTGGGCCTGTAATGCCTTGATAAGCCGGACTTGATGTTCAACTATTAATTAGACCGGGAGACCGAACATGTCGACTGCAGCCCAGTTACGTCCGCCACTGCCCCCCTTCAACCGTGAATCGGCCATCGAGAAAGTTCGTTTGGCCGAAGACGGCTGGAATTCCCGCGATCCGGAAAAGGTATCGCTGGCCTATACCCTCGACACGAAATGGCGCAACCGTGCCGAATTCGCCAACAACCGCGAAGAAGCCAAAGCCTTTCTGACCCGCAAGTGGGCGAAAGAACTGGATTACCGCTTGATCAAGGAACTGTGGGCTTACTCCGATACGCGCATCGCCGTGCGTTATGCCTATGAATGGCACGACGATTCGGGTAACTGGTTTCGCTCCTACGGCAACGAGAACTGGGAGTTCGATGAACAGGGCCTGATGTTCCAGCGCTATGCGTGCATCAACGACATGCCGATCAAAGAGAGCGAGCGCAAGTTCCACTGGCCACTGGGCCGCCGCCCGGACGATCACCCCGGCCTGTCCGACCTCGGCCTGTAACCCCCACCCCTGTAGGAGCTGCCGAAGGCTGCGATCTTTTGATGTTGTTTTCAAGATCAAAAGATCGCAGCCTTCGGCAGCTCCTACAAGGGGATGTGCTGCGGTCAGGCGACGGCGGCAGTCTTCTCGACCTCCAGTTCGCGTACCAGTGGCAACACTCGCTGGCCGAAGTACTCCACTTCTTCCTGAAAGTGCAGAAACCCCGCCAACACCAGATCCACCCCCACCGCCTTCAACGCGACAATCCGCTCGGCAATCTGCAACGGCGTACCAATCAGATTGGTTTTGAAGCCGTCGTTGTACTGCACCAGATCCTCGAACGTCGATTTTGCCCAGTTGCCCTCGCCCTCCGGTGAGGCCCTGCCCGCCTGTTTCGCAGCATCGCCAAACGCGTTCACCGCTTCCGGATCGGCCTGATCGATGATCTGCGCCAACACCGCCCGCGCCTCTTCTTCGGTGTCGCGGGCGATGACAAACGCGTTGACGCCAATCTTCACCGAGTGATTGTTCGCCGCGGCCTTGGCACGAATATCGTCAACCTGCGCCTTGATCCCCTCAACGCTGTTGCCGTTAGTGAAATACCAGTCCGAGACCCTTGCCGCCATGTCCCGTGCTGCCCGCGAGCTGCCACCCTGAAAAATCTCCGGACGGCCCAGCGGTTTTGGCTTGAGGGTGTAATTATCGAAACGGTAGAAGTCGCCGCGAAAGGTGAAATTGTCCTGGCTCCAGACACCCCGCAACGAACGGATGAATTCCTCGGAACGGCGGTAGCGCTCGTCGTGTTCCAGCCAATGTTCGCCGATGGCCTGGAACTCGCCTTTGAACCAGCCGCTGACGATGTTTACCGCGATGCGGCCGTTGGTGAGTTGATCGATGGTCGCCAGTTGTTTGGCCGCCAGTGCTGGTTGCCACGGGCCGGGCAAAATGGCTGCGATGACTTTCAGCCTGGTCGTGGCGGCCAGCAAGGCATGGCTGAACGCAACCGACTCATGCTGGAACTCGGCGCCGTAACCGGCGGTGAAGCGGATCTGCGTCAGCGCGTATTCAAACCCGGCGGCTTCGGCGATTTGTGCCAGTTTGCGGTTGTAGTCGATGCCCCAATCGGTGCGTTGCTCGATCTTGCTGACCACCAGCCCACCGCTGACGTTCGGCACCCAGTAGGCAAATTTCACGGCTTGCTGACTCATTGGCGTGTCCTCGGGACATTTGCGGAGATGGGAGAGGTAGAGCAGCAAGCGTGCCAGCCTGAAAATGCCCGGATTTGTCGGGTTTATCGGTTGTGCAGATGTTTTGCAGAAAGAGATTTGTTGGCTGCATGTTGGGTGGGCAACAGTGGGGTGATGGGGGGCCGGACTGGCGTCTTCGCGAGCAGGCTCACTCCTACATTTGAAACGCATTCCCCTGTAGGAGTGAGCCTGCTCGCGATTGGGCCTTACGGGTCGCCGCAACAGTTGGATACAGGTAACATAACCGCCCTCCCCGCAGCTCCCGTTCTGCGCCCTGCCGAATAAGCCGATTCCATGCCTTTCGAACTCAGCGTTGACCTCACCACCCTGGCCATTCTGGCCCTTGTCGCTTTCGTTGCCGGTTTCATTGATGCCATCGCCGGCGGTGGTGGTCTGCTGACCACGCCTGCACTGCTGACGGCCGGCCTGCCGCCGCACCTGGTGCTGGGCACCAACAAACTCAGTTCTACCTTTGGCTCGGCCACTGCCAGTTTCACCTTCTACCGCCGCAAGCTGTTCCACCCACGGCAATGGGTACACGCGATTATCGGCACGCTGGTCGGCGCGTTGACCGGCGCCATCGTCGCCCATTACTTGCCGGCGGAATGGCTGAACAAAATGCTCCCGGTGATCGTCTTCGCTTGCGGCTTGTACCTGTTATTCGGCGGCACACCAAAAGCGCCGCTGGACAGCGACGCACCGATCAAAAAGAAATGGCAATCGACCCAAGGCTTCAGCCTCGGTTTCTACGACGGTGTGGCCGGCCCCGGTACCGGCGCTTTCTGGACAGTCAGCAGTCTGTTGCTGTACCCGATCGATCTGGTCAAGGCCAGCGGTGTGGCGCGCAGCATGAACTTCGTCAGCAACATCGCGGCGCTGTCGGTGTTCGTGTTTTCCGGGCAGGTGGACTGGATCATCGGCCTGAGCATGGGCCTGTCGGTAATGGTCGGCGCGTTCTTTGGCGCGCGCACCGCAATCAGCGGTGGCGCCAAGTTCATTCGCCCGGTGTTCATCACCGTGGTGCTGGGTTTGACCGTGCGCCTAGCCTGGCAGCACTGGTTCAGCGTGGCCTAAGCGCCGCGCCACGTAGACGTCGATCAAATAACGGGCAATCGACTTTGACGCCGGCAACGGCGGCAGGTCGTGCACGTTGAACCACTGGGCGTCTTCGATCTCGTCTTCCTGACAGACAATCTCACCACCGGCGTATTCGGCATGGAAGCCGAGCATCATCGAGTGCGGGAACGGCCAGCACTGGCTGCCCAGGTACTGAATGTTCTTCACCTCGATCTGCACTTCTTCGCGCACTTCACGAATCAGGCAATCCTCGGCCGATTCGCCCGGCTCGGCAAACCCGGCCAACGTGCTGTAAACCCCGGTGACGAAACGCGGTGAACGCGCCAGCAGAATCTCGTCGCCACGCGTGATCAGCACAATCATGCTCGGCGAAATGCGCGGATAACTGCGCAGGTCGCACGGCTGGCAATACATCGCCCGCTCGCGCGGCACTTGCGTCATGGCTTGCCCGCAGTTGCCACAGAAACGATGCTCGCGCGCCCAGGTGCCGATCTGCGCGGCGTAGCCGAGCACTTTGTAAATCGTGTGATCGCCATCGAGCATGAACGCCCGCAGACCTTTCCAGTTGCAACCCGGCACCTCGCTGGCACTGCGCAGTTCCAGCAAATACACCGGTTCGCCGTCGAGATGGCCAATGCCGTGCTCGGTGAGGACTGACAAGTCCTGACGCTTGAGCCATTCCCGGGGGAACAGCGCGCCATTGTCATCGAACAGAAAGCCTTCCGGGCTGCGCGCCACGGCCCAGCCGCCCGGTTGATCGGTGTCGAGTACTGCAGTGGTCCAGCGAGCTGTCATGGTTTCTCAGTCCAGAAATTCGGGTTTCTGTTTGCTCATGTGGGCGGCCATGGCCACGCGCAAATCAGTGGATTGCAGCATGGCGGCGTTCCAAGTGGCAACGTATTCGAGGCCGTCGTCGATGCGATGGTCGCGCATGTAGCTGATCATTTCCTTGGTGCCGGTGACCGCTATCGGCGATTTAGAGGCGATCTCGCGAGCGATGTCGAGCACGCCTTCGAGCAGCGCGTCCTTGTCGCTGTAGACGCGATTGACCAGGCCAATGCTACGCGCCTCGTCAGCGCCGAAGGTGCGACCGGTGTAAGCCAGTTCACGCAGCATGCCGTCCCCGATGATCCGTGGCAACCGTTGCAAAGTGCCAACATCGGCGGCCATGCCGATATCGATTTCCTTGATCGAGAATTGCGCGTCTTCGGCGGCGTAACGCATGTCGCAGGCCGCGATCAGGTCGATCGCACCGCCCAGGCAGTAACCCTGAATCGCCGCGAGCACCGGTTTGCGGCAGTTGTCGACGGCATTGAACGACGCTTGCAGGGTGAGGATCTTGCGGCGCAGCAGGCGTGCGTTGCGGCCGACGTCTTTGCCCAGCTCATTGGCGACACCGGCGAGCATCATCAGGTCGATGCCCGAGGAGAAATGTTTGCCGTTGCCGCTGAGCACCACCACGCGCACTTCGTCGGTGTCGTCGATCCACTGGAAAATCTCGACGATCTCGCTCCAGAACGCCGCGTTCATCGAATTGATCTTTTCCGGACGATTGATCTGCACATGGGCGATGTTGTCGGCCAGTTCGACGTTGAAGGCGGAGTATTGAGTCATGGCAGTGATCCTTTACCGGGCTGAAAATGAGGCCCGAACTATAACAAGGCATCACGGTGGCGGTTCGGCCAAATGCGGGACTGACTTGAGGAGATGTACTGCAACACTCCACCCTGTAGGAGCTGCCGCAGGCTGCGATCTTTTGATGCTGATTTTAGAAGACCAGATCAAAAGATCGCAGCCTGCGGCAGCTCCTACAGGGATTTTCGTGTCACGAAGGCTGCGGTTTCGTAGGGGACTGTTACTACATCCTTGCCGCGCAACTCGGGCTCGGACGCGATCAACGCGCGAATCTGCTCATCGATCCTGGCCCGCTGCGCCTGCGGCAACGCGGCAATGAAACTGGTCGAACGCACGCGGTTAAACAAGACATCCTCCGGCGAGCCGGTATGCCCATTGTGAAACTGCTGCAACTGCAGTGGCCCGAACGCCGGGTGTGGAAACGCCTTGCGCCATTCGCCGGTGTAATAACGCGGCGTATCACCTTCCAGCGCATTAACGATGGCGTCCAGCTTCGGCACCCAGCGCACTTGAGTGTCACGCAGGTTCCAGATCAACCCCAACTTGCCGCCAGGCTTGAGCACTCGAGCGATCTCGGTCAACGCGGCTTCGCTGGCAAACCAGTGAAACGCCTGCGCGCAAATCACCACGTCGACCGACGCATCCGGTAGCGGCAGATCGGTCGCCGTGCCATGCACGGCCAACACCTGCGGCCAGGCATCAGAAAGTTTCTCAAGCATCTGCGCCACGGGTTCGACGGCGATAACCTGCGCGCCCGTGGCCACCAACCGACCGGTGAATTTGCCGGTACCGGCGCCCAGATCGATCACCGTCTTGTGATCATCCAGACCTAACGTTGCCGTCAGCCAGTCACTGACTTGCGGCGGGTAATCCGGACGCCCTTTGACGTAGGTATCGGCGGCCGTTTTGTAGCCCCCGGTGGAATGATGGAGATGATCGTTCATGGCAGTCCCCCTTAACACAGAGCTTCGGATCAACGGCAGACGCTTGCGAGCATAGCGCCGGAATTTGTGCCTGACTTGAACAGTCACTGACTAAGCAATGAATAAAATTTCACCCTGTGGTGTTCAAAGTGAAACATAACCCCCTGTGGAGCCTTGCCCATGACTATCCGTTCCGTTATGTTCGCCGCCCCGTTGCTGCTGGCGGCGGCGCTGTCCAGCCACTTGGCCTTTGCCAACGGTGATGAAGACGACCCGGTGCAGAAGCCCGAGTGCCCCAAAGGCCAGGTCTGGGACAGCAAGACGCAAAAATGCGTACTGCAGACCAGCAGCCTGCTGCCGGACGCCGACCGTACCGATTACGCCTATCGTCTGGCCAAGGACGGTCGTTATGAAGAAGCCCTGGCACTGCTCGACACGCTGAAAAACCCGGACACCGCCAAGGCCCTCAACTATCGCGGCTACGCCACGCGCAAACTGGGACGCACCGACGAAGGCATCGGCTATTACCTGAAATCGGTGAAACTCGATCCGCAATACGCGCAAGTGCGCGAATACCTCGGCGAAGCCTACGTGATCAAAGGCCGCGTCGACCTGGCGCAGGAACAACTGCAGCAGATCAAATCGATTTGCGGCACGTCCTGCGAGGAATATCAGGACCTGGCGCAAGCCATCAACGATTCATCGAAAACCTGACCATCAATAACCGGAGGCCATCATCGTCAGCGATCAGGCATTCAGAGCAGAACTCGGACAGCATCTGGCGCGGCTCTGGCGTTACGGCTTGCTGCTGTCGCGCAATCGGCATGTCGCCGAGGATCTGGTGCAGGCGACCTGTGTGCGGGCGCTGGAACGTGCCGGTCAGTACGTGGCCGGAACGCGCATGGACCGCTGGTTGCTGAGCATTCTGCATTCGATCTGGCTCAATGAAGTTCGCTCGCGCCGCGTGCGTCAGGGCTCGGGACAGGTCGACGCCGAAGGTCAATTGGCGGTTGATGGTGAATACGCTGCGCAGACTCATGTGCTGGCCGCGCAAGTGATTCGCCGGGTGGACGCCCTGCCCGAGAGCCAGCGCGAAACCGTTTACCTGGCCTACGTCGAAGGCCTGTCCTACCGCGAAGTGGCCGAGATTCTGCAAGTGCCGATCGGCACGGTGATGAGCCGGCTGGCCACCGCGCGCCTGAAGCTTGCCGAGTATCCGCCGCTACAAGCCGTACCGAAAACCACCGAAGGAGATCGCCCATGAACACACCTTCGGATGAACAACTGGTCGCCTATCTGGACGACGAACTCGACCCCGGCTATCGCCAGCAATTGAAGGACGCGATTGCCGATGATCCGCTGCTCAACTTGCGCGTGCAGTGGCTGAGCCGCAGCAGCCTGTCGTACAGGAACGCCTACGATGAACTCGCACGGCAAGCCCCGCTGGAACGTTTGCAGGCGCGGCTGGACGCGATTCCTGCACGGGAACCTCAGGGACTGAGTCGACGCTGGTTCATCGGCGCTGCCGCCGCAGGTCTGGTGGCTGCCGGCGTGCTGGCTGACCGCTTGTTTCTCGCCTGGCACACCCGGCAAGCGCAAGACTGGCGCACTCTGGTGGGCGACTACATGGCGCTCTACGTGCCGCAGACACTCGAACATTTGCCGGCCGACGAAGCAGCGCAACGCGCGCAATTGCGTACGATTGATGCCCGCCTCGGGTTGAACCTCACGCCCGCCGTGTTGAAGCTGCCCGGTGCCGAGTTCCGACGCGCGCAAATGCTTGAATACGACGGCGTGGCGATTGCGCAAATCGTTTATCTGGATGCGCGTTACGGACCGCTGGCACTGTGTGTCACCCGCTCGAACAGTGGCAATCGGGCGCTGGCACATGAACGTCGACACAGCATGAACGTAGTGTTCTGGACCCAGGGGCAACATGCGTGGATGTTGATCGGCCATAACCCGGCCAACGAGCTGGCGCACATGGCCACATCCCTGAGCAACAACCCCACCTGAACCCTACCTCTGTAGGAGCTGCCGAAGGCTCGGGCCGCCATCGGACGATCTTTTGATCTTGTCTTTTTTTGATCTTGTCTTTCTAAAGATCAAAAGATCGCAGCCTTCGGCAGCTCCTACAGAGGTTCAGGCGGTGAGGGGTAGCCAGAGGCGGAAGCGCGCACCACCCAACGGTGAAGACTCCACGGTCAGCGTGCCGCCCTGGGCTTCCAGCGCTCGGCGGCTGATGGCCAGGCCCAGACCGAACCCGCCGGTGGCTCGGTCGCGGCTGCGGTCGAGGCGATAGAACGGCTCGAAGATCCGCTCGCGTTCATCATCGGGGATGCCGATACCATCGTCATCGACCCAGATTTCGCACCCCTCACCGTTGACCTGCACGCCAATCTGAATGCGCTTTTCGCAATAGCGCATGGCATTGCGCAGCAGGTTCTGGATCGCGCGTGCGGTCAGGCGCGGATCCAGCGAAAAGCGTTCGAGCTGCCCGTGCAGCAAGACATCGATGACGATGTCCGGCGACTCCAGTTCCTCATCGACACTGCCCAGAATGCTGTCGATAAACTCGTCCAGCGACACCTCGACCTGCTCCGGCAGTTGCGCCGGGTTTTGCAATCGGCTGTAAGACAGCAACTCCAGCACCAACTCGTCCAGCTCGCGGATGTGCGCGACCAGCCCCTGCAAGCGCTCGCGGCTGGCAGTCGGCAAGTCGTCGGACAGCGCCAGGGCGAGGCCGAAATCCAGCCGCGTCAACGGCGTGCGCAGCTCGTGGGACACGGCATTGAGCAAGTCTCGTTGTTGATTGAGCAGGTTTTCGATGTCGCCGGCCATGGTGTCGAACACATTGGCGAGGCTGCCGATGTTGGAACTCGCGGCGATGTTGGTACGTTCGCTCAAATGGCCCTTGCCGAAACGCTCGGCGGTGCCCCTGAGCCGTTCGAGGTCACGCCAGTGCGGCCGCAGCCACATCAACAGGCACGCCAGCAAGGTTGCCCCCACCAGCACGTTGATGCTCCAGTACAGCAAATTGACGTCCATCGGATCGGGCGGCACGACCATTTGCACGGCCATTTCGTTGTCCAGCGGCGTCACCGCCAGCGTGCGCCAGCCCCAGTCGCCGATGCGCACCATGTTTTCTCCGCGCAACAACCGCTCGCGTTCAATCGCCGTGAACTCGGGGTCATCGATGCGCGCCAGGACGATGTGCAGCGGTTGGAAATCCTGGTCCATTGATGCTGCGAGCGCCGGCCACTGATCTCGCGGCGTGGCGTGAAACTGCCGGGTGATCAGCGATTGCAAGCCGCGCGAATAATCGAGGTTGTAGGTGACAAAACGCTCGCGGAACGCCATGACCACCAGATCCGGCACCAGATAGATCGCCGCGCTGTACGAGACGATCGTCACCAGATACAGGCGAAACAGGATGCGAAACATCAGTTCAGCATTCCCATTCGGAACGGCTGAACAAGTACCCCTTGCCCCACACGGTCTTGATCTTGCGCGCTTCGCCGGCATGATCGTCGAACTTGCGCCGCAATTTCGAGATCGCGACGTCCACCGAACGGTCGGTGCCGTTGAATTCGATGCCGCGCAGGCGTTGCAGGATCTGATCGCGGCTGAGCACTTCGCCGGCGTGCCGCGCCAGCACCACCAACAAGTTGTATTCGCCACTGGACAGCTCAACCGGCTGGTCACGCCAGGTCACGGTGCGCTCGGACAGATCGATGCACAGATTGCCCATGAGGATACGGTCGTTGGCCGTCAACGGTTCGCCAAGGCTGCTGCGACGCAACAGCGTGCGGACACGGGCCAGCAGCACGCGAGGCTCGCACGGTTTGGTGACGTAGTCATCGGCGCCCATTTCCAGGCCCAGCACCTGATCATGGCTGTCATCGCGTGCTGTCAGCATCAATATCGGCAGCGTGGCCGAGTCTGCACGCAGCAAGCGGCAGACTTGCAGGCCATCGAGGCCGGGCAACATCAGGTCGAGGATCACCAGGTCCGGCGGATTGACTCGGGCCCGCTCACGTACGTGGTCACCACGGCCGATAACGCTGACAGAGTAACCGTTGCGCTCCAGGTAGCTGGAAATCAGTTCAGCGAGGGCGGTGTCGTCTTCGACCAGGAGGATGTTGGGCATGGGTGATCCAGAAAGTGCAGTGGCGAATGTTCGGGCCTCATCGCGAACAGGCTCACTCCTACAGTGGAGCGTTGCCAGACACCGGTTCTGTGCCCGACACCCTCCCTGTAGGAGTGAGCCTGCTCGCGATAGCTATTGAACTGTCGCAATAAATTTCAAGGCGTAAAGGATATACGCCCTCACCCGTCCCTGAGTAAAACCCTTACACAATTTCACACAGCGCCTACAAAGCTTCACCGCTAATCTCGGCGACTGCCCGTAGGATGCGGGCATCAATATTGGGGGTAGTACATGTCGAACAAACTGCTGGCCGGGCTCGGCCTGATCGCATTGGCGCTGTCACTGAGCGCCTGTGATTCATCCTCGAAAGCCGAAGAGCAGGCGCCGCCCGCCACCGTGCGCATCGAGACCATCGAAACCCGCCCCCTGTCGATCAGCAGCGAACTGAGCGGGCGCATCGCCGCCCCGCGTATCGCCGAAGTGCGCGCCCGGGTGGCCGGCGTGGTCCTGCAACGCAGCTTTCGCGAAGGCAGTGACGTGAAAAAGGGCGATGTACTGTTCCGCATCGACCCGGCACCGTTCAAGGCCGATCTCGACAGCGCCGACGCCGCTTTACGCAAGGCCGAAGCCAATGCGTTTCAGGCGAAGTTGCAAGAACAGCGCTACGCCCAGCTGATCGATGACAAAGCCATCAGCGCGCAGGATTACGACAACGCCCGGGCCATGGCCCGGCAAACCGCCGCCGACGTCGCGGCCAACAAGGCTGCCGTCGAGCGGGCCAGACTCAATCTGGGTTACGCCACGGTCACTGCACCGATTTCCGGGCGTGTCGGGCGTGCGCTGGTCACCGAAGGCGCCTTGGTCGGGCAGAACGAAACCACGCCATTGGCATTGATTCAGCAGCTCGACCCGATCCACGCCGACGTCACCCAGTCGACCCGTGAGCTGAACGAACTGCGCCGCGCGTTCCGCTCCGGTCAGTTGCACCAGGTTGGCCAGGATCAAGTCAAAGCCACATTGATTCAGGACGACGGCAGCCTCTACCCGTTGCCGGGCAAGTTGCTCTTCGCTGATATCACGGTTGACCCGGGCACCGGCCAGATCATTCTGCGCAGCGAGTTCCCCAACCCCGACCTCGACCTGCTGCCGGGCAGCTTTGTGCGTGTGCGTCTTGAGCAGGCGACGATCCAGAACGGCATTACCGTGCCGCAACGTGCGGTACAGCGTGACAGCGCCGGTATTGCGCAAGTGCTGACGGTCGATGAGCAAATGCGCATCGCCCAGCAACCGGTGCAACTGGGCGCGGTGCAAAACGATCGCTGGATCGTCACCGGCGGCCTCAAGCGCGGCGACCGCATTGTCATCGAAGGCCTGCAACACGCCCGTCCCGGCGAAAAAGTGCAGATCGACGACACCCCTCTTCCACTTGCCCAGGCTTCTGGTCAGTAAGCAGGACGCTTTCATATGCCGCAGTTCTTTATCGACCGCCCGGTATTCGCCTGGGTGGTCGCACTGTTCATCCTGTTGGCCGGTGCGCTGGCCATCCCGCAGCTACCCGTGGCGCAATACCCGGATGTCGCGCCGCCACAGATCGAAATCTATGCCGTGTACCCCGGCGCTTCGGCGCAAACCGTCGATGAAAGCGTGGTCAGCCTGATCGAGGAAGAGCTCAACGGCGCCGATCACTTGCTGTACTTCGAATCGCAGAGCAGCCTCGGCAGCGCGACGATCAAAGCTACTTTTCAGCCGGGCACCAACCCGGAACTGGCGCAGGTCGATGTGCAGAACCGTCTCAAAGTGGTCGAGTCGCGCCTGCCGCAAGCCGTCAATCAGCAAGGCTTGCAGGTGGAGAAGGTCTCTTCCGGTTTCCTGCTGCTGATTACCTTGACCTCCAGCGACGGCAAACTCGATGACGTAGCGCTCAGCGATTATCTGGCGCGCAATGTCATGAACGAAATCAAGCGTCTGGACGGCGTCGGCAAGGCGCAGCTATATGGCGCCGAACGTGCCATGCGCATTTGGGTCGACCCGCAGAAGCTGATCGGTTTCAACCTGACGCCGGCTGACGTCAACGCCGCCATCACCGCACAGAATGCGCAGGTGTCTGCCGGCAGCATCGGCGACCTGCCCAACCCGTCCAGCCAGGAAATCACCGCGACGATTTTGGTCAAGGGTCAGTTATCGACGCCTGAAGAATTTGCCGACATCGTGCTCAAGGCCAATCCGGACGGCTCGACCGTGCGTATCGGCGACGTGGCAAGGGTCGAGATCGGCAGTCAGGAATACCAGTTCGGCACACGCCTGAATGGCAAGCCGTCCACCGCCGTTGGTGTGCAGCTGTCGCCGGGGGCCAATGCGCTCGCCACCGCAACCCTGGTGCGGGCGAAGATGGATGAGCTGTCGCGCTACTTCCCGGTGGGCGTTGAATACAAGATCCCGTACGACACATCGCCGTTCGTCAAAGTCTCGATCACCAAAGTGGTGTACACCCTCGGCGAGGCGATGTTGCTGGTGTTTGCGGTGATGTTCCTGTTCCTGCAGAACGTCCGTTACACATTGATCCCGACGCTGGTGGTGCCGGTCGCACTGATGGGCACCTTCGCCACGATGTTGGCGCTGGGTTTCTCGATCAACGTGCTGACCATGTTCGGCATGGTGCTGGCCATCGGCATTCTGGTGGACGACGCCATTGTTGTGGTGGAGAACGTCGAGCGGATCATGGCCACCGAAGGCTTGTCGCCCAAAGAGGCGACACGCAAAGCCATGACGCAAATCACCGGCGCCATCATCGGCATCACCTTGGTGCTGGTCGCGGTGTTCATTCCGATGGCGTTCATGCAGGGTTCGGTCGGGGTGATCTACCAGCAGTTTTCGTTGTCGATGGCGACGTCGATCCTGTTCTCGGCCTTCCTCGCCCTGACGCTGACGCCCGCCTTGTGCGCAACACTGCTCAAGCCGATTGCCAAAGGCGAGCATCACGAGAAATCCGGATTCTTCGGCTGGTTCAACCGCCGCTTCGAACACCTGACCGATCGTTATCAGGGCTGGGTCGGTTATGCGCTCAAACGCACCGGGCGTTACCTGCTGATCTACGTCGTGCTGTTGGTCGGGCTGGGGATTTGCTTCATGCGCCTGCCCTCCTCGTTCCTGCCGGTGGAAGATCAGGGCTACACCATCACCGATATTCAACTGCCACCTGGCGCGACCAAGAATCGCACGGTGCAGGTTGCCGAACAGTTCGAGGCGCACAACGCCGGCGAGCCGGGGATCAGTGACAGCGTGGTGATTCTGGGCTTCAGTTTTTCCGGCAGCGGCCAGAACGCTGCACTGGCGTTTTCTACACTCAAGGACTGGTCGCAACGGGGCAGCGACGATTCGGCGAGTTCGATTGCCGATCGCGCCAACATCGCCCTCAGCCAGATCAAGGATGCAATGGCGTTCGCTGTATTGCCGCCACCCGTTGACGGCCTCGGCACCTCCAGCGGTTTCGAATTCCGCCTGCAGGATCGCGGCGGCCTCGGCCATGCCACGCTGATGCAGGCGCGCACCGAACTATTGGCGGCGGCGGAGAAGAGCCCGGTGCTGATGAATGTGCGTGAAAGCGCACTGGCCGAAGCGCCGCAAGTGCAACTGGAAGTGGATCGCAAACAGGCTAACGCGCTGGGCGTATCGTTCGCCGATATTGGCAACGTACTGTCGACCGCGGTGGGCTCGGCGTATATCAACGACTTCCCCAATCAGGGGCGGATGCAACGCGTTGTGGTGCAGGCCGAAGGTGATCAACGCAGTCAGGTAGACGACCTGCTGAAAATGCACGTGCGCAACAACAACGGGAAAATGGTGCCGTTGTCAGCGTTCGTCCAGGCCAAATGGATTCAGGGCCCGGCGCAACTCACCCGCTATAACGGTTACCCAGCCATTTCGATTTCCGGTGAACCGGCGCCCGGCCACAGCACCGGTGAAGCCATGGCCGAGATCGAACGTCTGGTGGCGCAAGGGCCGAAGGGCCTGGGTCAGGAATGGACAGGGCTGTCCTTGCAGGAGCGTTTGTCCGGTAGCCAAGCGCCGATTCTGCTCGGCTTGTCGCTGCTGATCGTGTTCCTGTGTCTGGCGGCGCTGTACGAGAGTTGGTCAATTCCGACCTCGGTGTTGCTCGTGGTGCCGCTGGGTGTGCTCGGCGCGGTGTTGGCCGTGACGCTGCGCGGCATGCCCAACGATGTGTTTTTCAAAGTCGGGCTGATCACCATCATTGGTCTGTCGGCGAAGAACGCGATCCTGATCATTGAGTTCGCCAAGAGTCTCTATGACGAAGGGCATGACCTGATTGATGCGACGTTGCAGGCAGCACGTTTGCGTCTGCGCCCGATCGTGATGACATCGCTGGCGTTCATTCTCGGTGTAGTGCCGCTAGCGATTGCCACTGGCGCCAGTTCGGCAAGCCAACAGGCGATCGGTACTGGCGTGATCGGCGGGATGATTACCGCAACGCTGGCAGTCATCTTCGTACCTGTCTTCTTCGTGGTCGTCATGAAGCTCGTACAACGCTTCACCAAGCACTGATGCAAATGCAGGAGCTGCCTCAGGCTGCGAACTTTTGACGTTGTTTTGAAAATCAAAAGATCGCAGCCTGCGGCAGCTCCTACAAAAGCGTGTTTGCGTGAGCTATGGTGCTGGGATTGTTCACTCTTGTGAGTTCTCATGCGCTTCCTTGCCCGTACCCACCCTCGCCTGTCAGCTGCCGCTCTGGTTGGGCTCTGCGCGGGTCTGTTGGCCCCGGCCGATTCGACCATCAGTAAAATCCTCATCGGCTGGAACGCCGGCGTCTGGACCTACCTGGCCCTGATGCTGTGGCTGACCGTGCGCGCCAAGGCGCCGGACGTCAAACGCATCGCTGAAATCGAAGACGAAAATGCCGGGCTGGTGTTGTTCGTTGTCTGCATCGCGGCGCTGGCCAGCCTGGCGACCATTACCTTTGAACTGGCCGGTAGCAAAGACCTTGAAACCACTCGAAAACTGCTGCATTACGGTTTTACCGCAATGACGGTCATCGGCTCGTGGTTGTTGATCGGCATGATCTTCAGCGTCCACTACGCCAGGCTTTACTACACATGGGACGGCAAGGAACCCGCCCTGCGGTTTGCCGAAGGACTGACAACGCCCAACTATTGGGATTTTCTGTATTTCTCGTTCACCATCGGTGTTGCGGTGCAAACCGCCGACGTGGGTGTCGCGACTCGTGACCTGCGCAAGATAGTGCTTGCACAATCGTTAATTGGATTCGTGTTCAACACGGCGATACTAGGCTTTTCCATCAACATTGCCGCGGGCTTGTTCGGCTGATGGCGCGAGTATTGAAATCACACTGCAAACACGCTGTAAACTGTCAGAGTTGACAGTTTACAACCGCAATCCGCTGCGCTTTGATGGATTGTCCCTGAACAGGCCAACTCAGGCCTCTGGATACCTTCACTCGCATAGAGGATTGGATGATGAAAAAAAATACCCGATTGAATCCCGAGGTCCCTTTCTTCACGGCCGTCGTTGACGGTCTTCCCTTTACCGCCAATCAGCGACTTGTTGAAGAAGTGAGTTTGGCTCCCCCGCTTGATCATCATTATATTTTCTACGGCATTCAGCGCGAAGTTAACCTGGAGTATCGGGAAATCCGCATCATTGTGCCAACATCGCTGGAATTCCAGGCCTATACACTGGGCAGGCCTGAGTCAGAGGCGCGTTTTGAATTCATTGATAACTCGATGAATGTCTATGTTGGAGTTGAAGGCACGATCACGCTCTGCGAATCGAGCAAACCGGAGTACGGCGCAGTAGCCGCTTGGTTCACCCTGAGAGCCGAGGATGACGGCACTGACAGATCAATCGACATTAATGGTCGCTTTGACATGTTGCTTCCAGTGATTCGTTAACTACAAAAAAACCCCGACACTGGTCGGGGTCTTTTTTTGCTGAAATCGCAGCTTAATAGTTATAACTTACGCCGACATTGCCACTCCAGTTTTGATCAATACTCTGGCCTTTGCTGCCACCTAACTCCGCGTAAACCTGCCATTTATTCTGCGCTGCCACCCAGTTCATCCCAACAGCGTACTCGACATTGGTACTGGATGGATCGCTGTTGAAATCATCATCATTAACTTCAACATCGTTGCTTTTGACAAACTCATGGCCGACCGCCATACGCGCCCTTGGTTGAAATTTACCGCCGCCACTCAAGGCAAATTCGCGCCCGACAGTCACACCGACTTTACCCTGAAGCGAGCGTGCAGCATCGGTGTCCACTTGCAGGCCATTGTCCATTCGATATTGCTTGCCTTCAACAGCCGCAAGTCCCACTTGCACAAAAGGCTCAATGAACACGCGGTTGTAAAATTCGATGTGCTTACCTGTTTCAACGGTTGCGCTAAGACCGAGGTTTTTATACTTGCCTTGGCTGCGTGTGCCATCACTCATCGTCACTTTGGTCTTGTTATCGAATTGGTTGACCTTCCCGACGACATCCAGGTAGAGACCGCTTTCGACGTCGAACAATGTACCGTAGACGCCCGCATTTACACTGTCGACCGTTGCTGTAGAACCGTTTTTCAAATCGAGATCCGTGCGCCCGGCCCCGGCAAACGCACCGATCAGCCATTGTTGACCGCCCAGTTGCGCTTGTGTGTCGGCACCCAGGGCAAAACCTCGCTGGTTTTGAGTAAACCCGCCTCCGTACGCGTTCGAGACGTTGTACTGACTGCCATAGCTGCGAGTCCAGACGCTGTTGCTGAGGTGTTTGACCGACTCACCATTGCGGGCTGCACCGAACGAGTTGGCGCCACCGCTCCCCAGGCGGCGATCGCCCATACGGCTGTTCAGCGTCGTCATCTCTCCATAAAGGATGCTGGGCGCGCTGCCAGCAACCGCCACCGCGGCGTTGGTAGACGTACTGACTGTCTGGTTGGGACGCAGGTAAAGTCCCTCGCCTTCTCTGGCCAGCTCGTAGGTACGGGAGCCGGCATCGACCAGCTTGCTCAAGGCAAAGTTGGCATCGCCGCTGGCAATATTGCCGATCCTGACGTCGTCGGAGTTTGCCGGATTGGTGCCACTTGCCGTCACTTGAAGCTTGTGGTCGCCACTGGCGCTTTGGGTGACGTTCAAAAAACCGCTGTCGTGCGTATCAACGTCCGTCTGAATGACAAATGTACCCGTGCCAGAAAGTGTCGCCACATCCAGTTGATGGTTAAGTCCCAGATGGACAACCCCTTTCTCCAACTGCAGGTTATGCACCGTAGCGTTACCGGTGGTCAGCCATTGGCTGTCATTACGAATCTGCAGGTCGGAAGAGTTTTCAATTGCACCGGTCAATGTGGATGCGTTATTCAGCACAACGCTACCGCCCTGTGCGGTCTTGACATCACCCACCAGACTGGAGCCGTTATTCAACGAGAGGCTGGCGACTTCGGTCACACCACCGACGATTTTGCTGAGACTGTTGATCACTACCTGGTCGACATCATGCACGTTGCCAGTCAACGTCGAACCGTTCTGGAATTGCACGCTATCAGCACTTTCAATACTGCCGGTCAATGTGCTTTGGTTATCGAAAACCACCTGCGAGACATTGCGCAGATTGCCATTGAACGTCGAACCATTAAGAAATTGTGCATTGCCGGTGTCGAGTATTTCACCGCTCATTTTACTCTGGGCGTCAAACACGACCTGATCGACGTCACGCAGATCACCGTTCATCGTCGATGCATTGAGGAAACGCACACTACTGGCGCCGAGTACATCACCGGTCATAGCGCTTTGCGTATCAAACACGACCTGATCGACGTCACGCAGATCACCACTCAACGTCGAGCCATTGAGGAACTGCACAGTGTCGGCGCCGAGTACGTCACCGGTCATTGTGCTTTGAGTGTCGAAGGCAATCTGCGCAACGTTCTCAAGATTGCCTGTAAGCGTCGACGCATTCTGGAAACGGGCAATGGCCGAACTGCTGTTGTCGACTACCACAGCGCCGTTAACCAGACTGTTGTCGACAACAAGATCAACCGTCGCACCTTGCTTGACCTCAATCGCGTTGCCGTTGCCGCCAGACAACGAGGAACGGTTGGCCAGGGCGATGTTGACCGTTGTACCGGTCAAGTTGGTGTAATCCGTGGAAATACCAGGCCCGCTGCTCCCAACGACATGGGAGTTATCCAGCGTCACTGTTGAAGCCTCAGTCCGGGTCGGCTCGCTACCAATCAATAACCCTGTGGTGCCGCCGATGACCGAGGAGTTGGTTGCCCTGAACGTGCCATTCAGCAGCCTTACCCCTTGCGAGGCGGCACCTGTCGCAGTCAACTGACTGTCGTTCAGATCAAGCACTCCCAAACCGTTGATCTGCGCAGCAAAAGTCACCGCCGTCACCGTGCTGTTGCTCAACTTCACGCTGGACCCGGTCTGGTCCTGAATGTTTCGCGTCAAGAACAAGCCTGACCCATTGCTGATCACTGTGCTGTTCGTCAACTCCGCGCTGCTGCTCGCCAATCGGAGCGCGTCGCCGGTACCGAGGGTGTTTTCAATGGTTCCGCCATTCATATTCATGATCGAAAGCCGTTCAAGCCGGATTTGCTGGTTGTAGCCACCATTGACCGAGAGCTTTGCAGTCAGTGCGGTAATGTTCTGGGTGACCGCATCGTTGGCAATCAGCTCGGAGTTAGGGTTTAACGTCCAGGATTCAACGGCGGATGTACTGTCTATCGTCTTGACTTCGCCGGGATTTAGCGCACCCGCCTGTGTCGCAGAGACCGATAGCATTAACAAAACAAAGGAAGAGGCCTCACGGCAATATTGAATATTTCGAAACTTATAAATTAATGAACTAGGCATACTAAAAGACCTGAGCAATCTTGCGCCTTATAAAAACAACACGAATGCTGCGCTGAGAAACAAATTTCAAGAATGCGGGAGACTACAGACACAGCTGCGCATTTTCTGTAGGAATAGTCCTACTTCTTTGAAGGGCGAATCTTAGAGGTGCATTGGCACAGGAGTGTTTTATTGATAGGCAGGGCAATCAGGGCGCCCCAACCAGTACCAAGGCACTGGTTGAGGCTTCCACTACGGGTTAACCGTCACTCCCCGCGCCCAAATCATCACAATAAAGAAGGCTGCTATTGCGAACCCGAACAGGATGCATCTCTTTTTTCGAGTTGAACTTAGTGCCTCCCAAGTCTATTTCATACCAGATTTGCGCGTAATGAAATGTAACCGGATTGGTCGGCGGGGTTGCCTCTTGAATGTCTTTGAAAAGCTTATAATCCATTTCAAAAACAAGATCCGCGTTCCCTGCTGGCATAGGCAGGGCTTGCGTGAAATCAACGCCCGTAATGGGACCGGTAGCGTCGTCTTTTTCCCATCCTTGCATGCGCATTGTTACTTCACGGCCTGATGGTGCATCGCGCTGCCCGCCAGGCACCGAGACTTTAAGCGGCGGTACGGTTGTTACACCGCCAGTAACTGTTCGAGGCACCATCGTTTTGCAGGTGATGTAGCGTTTTGCACCCAACTCGATAAACGGCGGGCCTTTGTGGTCCAGCAAGCTGATTTGAAACGTTTCTACCAATACGTCAGTGGCAGGTGCCTGGCGCATGATATTGGGGTTGCCCGGATATTCAATGGTGTAATAAGCCGCAACGGTGCCGAGGCCTGCTTCTGAAATAAGCGAAAAATCCACATCGATGAATACTGATGTATCGGCGTTGGTCATTGTTTCATTGCCTACGCTTTTCCCAGCCCACCAAAACGTAATCAACGCGTCTTCTAGAAGGTTGGGAGCCCCCGTCCATCGGGTTGCAGTGAAGCGTACAGGTTTGTCAATATCCGCTGTCGTCAGATGGTTCAGGGCACCAGCCCCCGCCTGACCCTTGATTTCAACAGGAAGCAAATTATCGTTATCCAGATCCGGCAGAAGATCTGGCTCTGGCCCGGGAAATACAAAATTCACAAATAATGATGTTTCAGGTGAATCAATTGCCGTATTGGTTCCCCGTTTTAACGTATAAGACAGCTGTACAGTGACTTCACCTGTTGCCCCAGTTGTTACTTCATCCAAAATGTCATAGGACAGGTTGAACGGCAAGGGACCCGGTTTACTCCCCAGATCATCGGTTCCAACCACTTTCGGCGCTCCCGTTGGGCCTTTAATGGATACCGTTATCACATCTTTCGGATCGCCGTTATCCGGATAATCAATCAATACATATATTTTGGTTCCAACGGGCAAAAATGTGCCAAGGCTGATTTCCTCTGAATGCGTCGGCCCCGCCGCCGGAACTCTCAACGGTTTCAGTATCGGCGGCGGCAAAAATGCAATCGGTAAGGTTGGAGCGCCCGCCAATACAGAGTCCAGTGATTTATTCAACGGCGCATCATGCAAGACATAGCGATGATAAAGTCCGCCGTTGGGGAGTGTTTTAAGCACATCGACAGGGACTGTGAACTCACCCGAAGTTGCCCCTGCGGCCTTCGGAAAAACGCCACGGGGATAGACGACTGGCATTGTAGTAGTCGTGCCGGACCGGTTTGAAGCACAAAAAGTAACGAGATCATTATCCTGATTATGCAGATAATCTTTGGCGATCTGGACTACCAGGCCAGCAGGATTTTTTACTACCCACGCATCATTGATCACCTCGCCGCCAGCGACGTCGAGATTCTTGAAAACCGCAAAAGGCGGAGATGCTCGACTATAAGGATTTTTTACGTAATAAGGAGGGTTCTTGTCGACGCTGAATTCAATCGGATCTGAGTTATCTTCAATCCCCAACCCGTCTTCGATGTGAAAGCGGCAGAAATACTCAGTCGGGCCGGGTATACCGGGATCATCGGGGATTTTTGTAGTATCCACTGGAATATCGTGTGGAAAAAAACCAGTGAAATCATCGGGAATATCGACTTCGCCCAACAGCACTTCACCCAGGCCCTTTTTATTGCCAAGCACTCTAGCCTTGCCACCGCCAAACAGACCGTCTTTCAACGCCATTATCGTGACACTTATACTCGGTTTGTTTAGTTCTTCGAGCAGTATTCTACCGTCGCCCGGAATCTGCCCTTTGATTTCGGGAGGATCGGCCAAGGGGCCAGAGCGAGAACCACTGCCTGGTAATAGTTTTTTTATATCTTCCTTCACAGTCATATCATTCACTCCTTCTGCCGATAAAACCCGGGGTCAGATCTGCTTCGCCACGATGACTGTCCCACCGCCCTGCAAAGAGGACACTTCAGACGTAACAAGGCAAATTACCAGGGATAACTCTGTCAACTCTGGCCAATGCGGCCATCGATCTGCCAATGATTTTCCCGTTGCGAGCCAGCGTATAAATCGCCGTCATCGAATCGTTATCTATCAACGGTTTAATACAGGGAACAAATTCCACGAACTGAGCAAACCCGCGATCGATTTCCTCAATGCTCAAGTCCCGGGAATAGGTCGCCTTGGCTTCCGGCACAATGTGCTCATCATGTTCGCCAGGGTAGCCATTGATACTTCGAAATCCTTGAACTTCCAGTGAGAACCTATCGCCTTCAAGTGCCAACGTTTGCACGGGTATGTTTAGATGAATACCCGCCGTCAATACCGGGCGAGTTCCGCAGGTGTAATACCCATAAATATCCAAATTTGAAAAACCGGGCCTTGGCAGTGGTTCGATGGGCCTCTGGGTGTGATCAATGATCAACGGCTTCTGCGGCGACCGGTCGGGAAATTCAAACGCGGTCACGATGTAATAAATCAAGGCTTGGCCATCGACCAACATTCGCGCAGCAGTGATCGGTATCGTGACCTCTGCGGGAACTATCCCTGTCGGGTATTTGTTTTCATAGATAAGTTCCTCTTTACCATTCTGCAACCAGAAAACTTGCAAGTGATCGTCAAACGATGTCTCTTCCCAGCGCGGTATACGTGCAATGGTTCCACTTAATAATATGGGATAAGGAATAATCCCGGCCGGATTACTCACGCCATCAAGCGTTATGGCGGCCGCCCGCGTTCCTGACCTGGCCCTGCTGGCTTTTATCAAGTGATTTCCCATATCGGATGAGTGACGTCGCCAAGTCGGACTTGTCAGGTTCGAGACTTCTTCAATTGATCCTGGGGTGATTAAGCGACGATTGAGCGGGTGTTGACTACTGTCAGATCTGACAGGTTTTAATACCGCTCGTCGGTTTTTACCGACGGACCGACTTCGCTTTTATTCAAAGCACTTGACGCACACCTTGACAGTGGTGCCTTATGAAACCGGTTTCAGCACCACCCAAAAATAAGGTCCACCGATGTGAATGACTTCTCCGCCGCACAGCGCAGCCGTGTCACCATGCTTGATGTTGCCGAGCGCGCCGGCGTCTCCAAGGCCAGCGTTTCGCGCTTCATAGGCGATGATCGCGCCCTGCTTTCCGATGCCATTGCCTCGCGCATCGAACACGCCATCGCCGAACTCGGCTATCGCCCCAATCAGATGGCCCGTGGCCTCAAGCGCGGTCGTACGCGCCTGATCGGCATGTTGGTTGCCGACATCCGTAATCCTTATTCAATTGCCGTGATGCACGGGGTGGAAACCGCTTGCCGTGCGCACGGTTACAGCCTGGTGGTGTGCAATACCGACCGCGATGACGAGCAGGAGCGCCAGCATTTGGCGCTGTTGCGCTCGTACAACATCGAAGGGCTGATCGTGAACACCCTTGGCCACCACCGCGACGAGTTGCATGAATTGCATCGCGAAATGCCAATGGTGTTGGTGGATCGCAAGGTCGCCGGGCTCGACAGCGATATGGTCGGCCTGAATAACGCGCAAGCGGTGGAGATGGCACTCGCTCATCTCGAACAGCGCGGCTATCGCGACGTGGTGCTGGTGACCGAGCCGTACGACGGCACCAGTTCGCGAGTCGAGCGCGTCAGTAGTTTTCAGGCGCAGATCGCCCAGCGATCACTGCTAAGCGGAACGGTTTTGGAAACCGGCGACAACCTGACTGGCGCTCTTCAATCGTTCTTGCACAAAGCGGGGGCCGGCCCCAAAGCACTGTTTTGCGCCAATGGCGTCGCAGCGCTGGCCTGCGTCAAAGCATTGCGCGAGATCGGTTGCCGTTTATTCGATGATATCGGCGTGATCGCCCTGGATGATCTGGATTGGTATCCGTTGGTGGGGAGCGGGATTACCGCGCTGGCCCAACCGACACAAGAGATTGGCGCGCGGGCGTTTGAGTGTCTGCTCAAGCGCTTGCGTGGTGATGGCGAGCCGGCGCGGGTGCTGGATTTTGCACCGGTGCTGGTTGAACGTGGGTCGACCCGTCAGAGCGACGGTGTTTGAGCTGACGCTATCGCTGGCAAGCCAGCTCCCACAGTGTCCGGGGCGTATAACAATTTTTTGTACACGGCCATGAACCTGTGGGAGCTGGCTTGCCAGCGATGGGGCTTGAAGGAACAACACAAAACTGCCTGATTTTTTTGAACAAAAATGAAACCGGTTTCAGAGGTCAATAACAATGAATAAACCTGCCGTCTCCATCAGTTTGTCCAGCTACGGCGCCGAACTTGTCCGCCAGCGCGGGCAAGGCGCTTTCATCGAAATCCTCGCCACGGCCGGGGCCGATCGCATCGAATGGCGCGAAGAGCTGCTGACGCGCGAAGACCCGGCCCAGTTGGCTGAGGCTACACAGGCCCAAGGGCTGCAAAGCATCTACTCGTCGCCCACTGAACTGTGGCTCGCCGGTCAGGCGCAACCCAACCCCGAACTGATCACCGCGCTGCACAACGCCGAAACCTTCGGCTCGAAGTGGCTCAAGGTGTCGCTCGGTTATTTCACCGACACCAACGATCTGCAGGCACTGGCCGAACGTTTGAAGCACAGTCCGGTGCAGTTGCTGGTGGAGAACGACCAGACCCTGCAAGGCGGCCGAATCGAACCGTTCCAGCGCTTCTTCGCCGCCGTCGAACAGCACAATCTGCCGATCAAGATGACTTTCGACATTGGCAACTGGCAATGGCAAGACCAGTCCGCCGCCAGCGCCGCGCGCCTGCTGGGCCGCCACGTCGGTTACGTGCATTGCAAAGCCGTGGCGCGTCGCGCTGACGGCAAACTGATAGCCGTGCCGCCCGCCGTCAGCGATCTGCATCTGTGGGAACAACTGCTGCGGCACATGGCCCAAGGCGTTATGCGCGCTGCCGAGTACCCGCTGCAAGGCGAGGACCTGGTCGAGTTGACCCGCGAACACGTCGCCGCCCTCGCCCACCTCGGCCAATCGAGTCTGGAGCCTGCTCATGTCTGAGATCGATATTCTCTCGTTCGGCGAAACCATGGCGATGTTCGTCGCCGAGCAAACGGGTGATCTGGCCGCGGTCGAGCAATTTCACAAGCGCATCGCCGGCGCCGACAGCAACGTTGCCATTGGCCTGTCGCGCCTGGGCTTCAACGTCACTTGGCTGAGCCGGGTCGGTCAAGACTCGCTCGGGCGCTTCGTTGTCGAAACGCTGACAAAAGAAGGTCTGGATTGCAGTCATGTCGAGGTCGACAGCGCCCACCCGACCGGTTTCCAGTTGAAGTCTCGCAGTGACGATGGCAGCGATCCGCAGGTCGAGTATTTCCGGCGCGGCTCGGCGGCCAGCCATCTATCGCCGCAGTCGATCACCGCACAATTACTCAGCGCCCGTCACCTGCACGCCACCGGTATTCCTCCGGCACTGTCAGCCTCGGCGCGGGAGATGTCCGTTGAATTGATGAGCCGCATGCGCAACGCGGGACGCAGCGTCTCGTTCGATCCCAATCTGCGCCCGAGCCTGTGGGCCAGCGAGCGCGAGATGATCACCGAGATCAACCGCCTCGCCGCCCTCGCCCACTGGGTGCTGCCGGGATTGAGCGAGGGTCGCTTGCTCACCGGCTTCGACGACCCGGCCGACATTGCCGCGTTTTATCTCGATCAAGGCGCAGAAGCCGTGGCGATCAAGCTAGGCCCGCAGGGTGCTTATTACCGCACGCAGTTGGCGCAGGGTTTTGTTGCCGGCGTGCCGGTGGCCCACGTCGTCGACACGGTGGGTGCCGGTGATGGCTTTGCGGTCGGGATGATCAGTGCCTTGCTGGAGCATCAGAGTTTTGCCGAGGCGGTGCAGCGTGCGAACTGGATTGGCAGCCGCGCGGTGCAGAGTCGCGGGGATATGGAGGGCCTTCCAACCCGGGCTGAACTATTCACCGAATTCCAAGACGCCAATCGCGAGCAGGCTCACTCCTACATTTGAAATGCGTCCCCCTGTAGGAGTGAGCCTGCTCGCGATGAGGCCCTGACAGACAACATTCATTGAACCTGCTGCGACAAAAACAACAAGCTCAGGAGCCACAAACCATGAAAACCGTGACCCTCGCCACCCGCCGCTGGTGGTACATCATGCCAATCGTATTCATCACCTACAGCCTGGCGTATCTGGACCGCGCCAACTACGGTTTTGCCGCTGCCTCGGGCATGGCCGAAGACCTGATGATCACCCCGGGCCTGTCTTCGCTGCTCGGTGCGCTGTTCTTTCTCGGGTACTTTTTCTTCCAGGTGCCGGGCGCAATCTATGCGCAAAAGCACAGCGTGAAGAAACTGATATTCGTCAGCCTGATTCTCTGGGGTGGCCTCGCCACGTTGACCGGCGTGGTCTCCAACGCCTATTGGCTGATCGTCATCCGCTTCATGCTCGGCGTGGTCGAAGCGGCGGTGATGCCAGCGATGCTGGTGTACCTGTGCCACTGGTTCACCCGCGCCGAACGCTCGCGGGCCAACACTTTCCTGATCCTCGGCAACCCGGTGACCATGCTGTGGATGTCGGTGGTCTCGGGGTATCTGGTGCAGCATTTCAGCTGGCGCTGGATGTTCATCATCGAAGGTTTGCCGGCAGTGCTTTGGGCGTTTATCTGGTGGCGCCTGGCCGATGATCGTCCGTCCGAGGCCAAGTGGCTCAACGACCAGGAAAAGCAGGATCTGGAAAGCGCCCTGGCAGCCGAACAGGTTGGTATCAAGGCGGTGAAAAACTACGCCGAGGCCTTCCGTTCGGCAAAGGTGATTATTCTGGCGCTGCAGTTTTTCTGCTGGAGCATCGGCGTGTACGGCTTTGTGCTGTGGCTGCCGTCGATCCTCAAGGCCGGCGCGCAAATGGACATGATCGAGGCCGGCTGGCTGTCGGCGCTGCCGTATCTGGCGGCGGTGATCGGCATGCTTGTGGTGTCGTGGGGTTCGGACAAGTTGCAGAAACGCAAACGCTTCGTCTGGCCGCCGCTGCTGATCGCATCGATCGCTTTCTACGGTTCGTACGCGCTGGGCGCTGAACATTTCTGGTGGTCTTACACCTTGCTGGTGATTGCCGGCGCCTGCATGTACGCACCGTACGGGCCGTTCTTTGCCATCGTCCCGGAGATTCTCCCCGCCAACGTCGCCGGTGGCGCGATGGCGCTGATCAACAGCATGGGCGCGCTCGGTTCATTCGGCGGCTCGTACCTGGTCGGTTACCTGAACAGCACCACCGGTTCGCCCGGCGCATCCTACCTGTTGATGAGCGGCGCGTTGTTACTGTCGGTGGTGCTGACGATTTTCCTCAAGCCCGGCGCGAGTGATCGCGTGGTGGCCAAAGCCGTGACTACGCGCCATGTACCGGCCCATTCCTGAAGAGACTTTTGCCATGAAAAAACACGTCGTGTTGTACAAGAAACTCTCGCCAGCGCTGATGGCGCGCCTGCAAGAACAGTGCGAAGTAACACTGATCGAAAGCCTCGACCCCGACGGCCTCATGCAACTGCGCGACGCCCTGCCCCATGCCCACGGTCTGCTCGGCGCCAGTCTGAAACTCGATGCGGCGTTGCTCGATCTGGCGCCGCAGCTTGAAGCGATTGCCAGCGTTTCGGTGGGCGTCGACAACTACGACATCGCCTACCTGAACACACGGCAGATCATGCTCACCAACACCCCGGACGTCCTCACCGAAACCACTGCTGACACTGGCTTCGCCTTGGTCCTCGCCGCCGCCCGGTGTGTGGTGGAACTGGCGAACCTGGTGCGCAACGGCCAGTGGCAACGCAATATCGGCCCGGCGCACTTTGGCACCGATGTGCACGGCAAGACGCTGGGGATCATCGGCATGGGCCGCATTGGCGAAGCATTGGCGCAGCGTGGCCATTTCGGCTTTGGCATGCCGGTGATCTATCACAGTCAGTCGCGCAAACCGGCAGTCGAGGCGCGTTTTGCTGCGCAGTATCGAAGCCTTGAAGATTTGCTGCAGCAAGCCGATTTCATTTGCCTGACCTTGCCGTTGACGGCGCAGACAGAAGGTTTGATCGGGGCTGAGCAGTTTGCGTTGATGCGCCCGGAGAGCATCTTTATCAACATCTCGCGGGGCAAGGTTGTTGATGAGGCGGCGATGATTGATGCGCTGCGCGAAAAGCGCATTCGCGCGGCGGGGCTGGATGTGTTCGAGCGCGAGCCACTGGATCAGGCGTCGCCGTTGTTGCAGCTTGATAACGTGGTGGCGACGCCGCACATGGGCTCGGCGACGCATGAAACGCGTGAGGCGATGGCGCGGTGTGCGGTGGATAATCTGCTGGCGGCGTTGAGTGGAGAGAAACCGGGGAATCTGGTGAACCCACCAGCCCGGCAGGGCTGAGAATTTCATTGACTGTTCAATGGCTATCGCGAGCAGGCTCACTCCTACAGGGTTGTGGTGCACGCCTCAAATCATTGTAGGAGTGAGCCTGCTCGCGATGAGGCCAGTACCGGCGACCCAAAAACCATCAGGCACTGCGCGCCTGTAAAAGCTGCGCCGCACACAGCGCAATCCGCGCGCAGGCATCGGCGAGTTTCACCCGATCCAGCACCAATCCCAGACGAATATGCCCCGCCGCGCTCGGGCCGAATGCCTCGCCGGCCAGCACCGACACGCCGTAACCTTCCAGCAAGCGCTCGGCGAATGCCTGCGCGCCAAGCCCGGTCTGGCGCACATCGACCATGACAAACATGCCGCCATCCGGACGAATCGGATACAGCCCCGGACAACCGTGCAAACGCTCGCACACCAAATCCCGGCGCAAGCGATATTCTTCGCGCATCTGCGTCACTTCCGGCAGGTCCGACTTCAGCGCCACCTCCGCAGCTTTTTGCACAAAGTCCGGCAGGCCGAACAACATGCTCAGCGACAGATTGACCAGATGTTCCGCCAACGGCTTGGGGCCGATCATCCAGCCGATGCGCCAGCCGGTCATGGCATGGGATTTCGACAGGCTGTTGATGGTCGCCGTGCGTTCGGCCATGCCCGGCAGGCTTGCCGGGCTGATGTGCTCGCCTTCATATAAAAGGTCGCTGTAGACCTCATCGCTGATCAGCCACAGGTCATGACGAATGCACAGCGCTGCCAATTCCTGCCAAATCAGCAAAGACAGGCTCGCGCCGGAGGGATTGTTCGGGCTGTTGAGCAACAGCGCGCGGGTTTTCGAGGTAATTCGTGCAGCGACATCGGCAGGATCGACCCGAAAACCGTTTTCCGGTTTCACCGGCACCGGCACCACCGTCGCCCCGCACGCGCCGAACACCCCTTCGTAGGTGACATACATCGGCTCGGCGACGATCACTTCATCACCCGGATCGAGCAGACACTGCGCCACTGAATACACCGCGCATTGCGCGCCGGGCATGATGATCACATGGTCGGCATCGACCGCCTGACCGCTGCGCGCCCGATGGCGCCCGGCGATCAGCTTGCGCAGCGCCACGCGGCCGCGCACTTCGGAATAATGGGTATCGCCCGCCAACAGGCTATCGATGGCCCCGTGGATGATCGGCAGCGGCGTATCGAAATCCGGATCACCCACCGTCAGCAGCAGGATATCGACACCCTCGGCGCGCAACTCCAGCGCTCGGTCGTGAATCTGCCAGGCTGCTGCTCCTTCCCCGGCGATTCGTTGGGTCAAGGCTGAATAGCGCATGTACGTCTCCTGATTGCGCGGTCTCCAGCCTTCACCCTATCTCAAATCACAAAACGCGCCACCATGGCATTCAAATCCACCGCCAGACGTGACAGTTCATGCGTCGCGGCGCTGGTCTGGTTGGCTCCGGCGGCCGATTGCGTGGCCAGGTCGCGGATGTTGACCAGGTTGCGATCGACCTCGCGCGAAACTTGCGCCTGCTCTTCCGACGCACTGGCGATAACCAGATTGCGCTCGTTGATCTGATGGATCGACTGGGTGATCTGTTCCAGCGCCACGCCAGCGGCGCGGGCCATTTCCAGCGTCGACTGCGTGCGCTGGTTGCTCTGCTGCATCGACGAAACCGCTTCGCCGGTGCCGTTCTGGATGCCGGCGACCATTTTTTCGATTTCCTGGGTCGACTGCGCGGTGCGATGGGCCAAGGCGCGCACCTCGTCCGCCACCACGGCGAAACCGCGCCCGGCTTCACCGGCACGCGCCGCTTCGATCGCCGCGTTGAGGGCCAGCAGGTTGGTCTGTTCGGCAATGGCGCGGATCACGTCGAGCACCTTGCCGATGTCGCGCCCTTGCGCCGCGAGGCCTTCGATCATTTGCGCGGTGTTCTGCACGTCATGGGTCATGGTCTGGATCGCATCAACGGTTTTCACCACTTGATCGCGACCTTCACGCGCGGCGTGGGTCGACTGGTTCGAGGCTTCTGAGGTCGAGACGGCGTTACGCGCGACTTCTTCCACAGCGGCGGTCATTTCGTTGACGGCCGTGGCGGCTTGCTCGATTTCATTGTTCTGTTGTTGCAGGCCGCGTGAGGCTTCTTCAGTCACGGCGCTGAGTTCTTCGGCGGCGGCGCCCAGTTGCGTGGCGGAACCGGCGATCTGCTCGATGGTTTTGCGCAGGTTGCTCTGCATCGCTGCCAGCGCTTGGAGCAGGCGCGCCGGTTCGTCGTTGCCGTCGACCTCAATGAGTTTGGTCAGGTTGCCGCCCGCAATGGTTTGCGCGGCGGCGACTGCGCGATTCAGCGGCGTGACGATGCTGCGGGTCAGCAGCCAGGCGAGCAACACAGTGGCCATGGCCGCCACCAGCGCGACGATGATAATCCCGGTGATGGCGCTGTCGTAGTGCTCACCGGCCTGGATCGACGCGGCTTTGGCGTCGGCAGCGTTGATGGCGATCAGTTTGTTCAGCTGTTCGCCCATCTGATCGGTGCCGTCCTTGATTCGCGTATTGATCAGGTTGCGCATCTCATCGAGTTTGTCCTGACGCGACAGGTCCATCATTTGATTCTGCGCTTGCAGGTAGTTGTCCAGGGTATTGGCGAAGGTCTGGTACAGCGCGCGCTCTTCCGGGCCGGCCGGCAACGCGGCATAACTGGCCTGGGCGGCGCGAACCTTGTCGACCAGGGCGGCAATGCGCGTTTGTGCTTCCTGCAAACCGGCGGCTTCGCGGTTGACCAATATGCGGAACGACAGAATGCGCAGGCGCAGGACGTTTTCCGTCACCACGCTGAGATGAGTCACGCTGGGCAGCTGCGTCGAGTCCATGTCGACCGAGGCCTGGCGGATGATCGACATGCGGTTGACGGCGAACACGCCGAGCACAATCACCAACAGGGCGATGAAGGCAAAACCGAGGAAGGCACGGGGCGCGATGTTCAGGTTACGCAAGGACATAGTTGGACTCTCGGATGATAGAAACTACGAGCGTCCTTGCCGTGATCACTGGCCCTTGAGAGGGCTTCAGTCCGGCGTCACTGTTTTGGGAAGTCTTTGTGCGCGCCTGTTAGCTGTATCGGCCAGGCTTGAGGAAGATTGCGGGTCAAGAGCAAGTATTTTTCAGGGTGTTACAACAATGAAACAGTGTTCACCCCACATGTAGGAGCTGCCGAAGGCTGCGATCTTTTGATCCTGTTTTTGTAAAGCAAGATCAAAAGATCGCAGCCTTCGGCAGCTCCTACAGGGGTTGGGTCAGGGTTTGGCGAGTTGCCAGACGCGGGCGACGTCGGTGGCGCGTTCGCTCAGCAGGCGTGGTGCTTCGGCGCAGGCCTTTTCCAGTGTCATCGGTCCGCTGGTCACGGCAAACGCGGCATCGATGCCATGCACATAGAGGTCTTGATAACCCTCGCCCAACGTCCCGGCAATGACGATCACCGGCACGTTTTGTTGTTTGGCGATCCGTGCCACGCCAAACGGGGTTTTGCCGCGCAGGGTTTGTGCGTCAAACCGACCTTCGCCGGTGATCACCAGATCCGCGCCTTTGACGGCTTCGGCCAGGCCGACCAGTTCGGCCACCACTTCGACGCCAGCCTGGAATTGCGCCCCGAGAAACGCTTTGGCAGCGAAACCCAAACCACCCGCCGCGCCGCAGCCCGGTTCATCACGAACGTCTTTGTCCAGCGCCTGCGCGCACAGGTCAGCAAAGTGGCCCAAGGCCTGATCGAGTTGCTCAACCTGCGCAGGCGATGCACCTTTCTGCGGACCGAAGATCGCCGAGGCGCCGTGTGGGCCACACAGCGGATTGTTGACGTCGGCAGCGATGTCGAACCGCACCTGCGCCAGTCGCGGATCCAGCTCGCGCAGATCAAGCCGCGCCAGTTGCGCCAACGCGAGGCCGCCGGGCACCAGCGACTGATTTTGTGCATCGAACAGCTTGACGCCCAACGCCTGCATCGCGCCGGCGCCTGCGTCATTGGTCGCGCTGCCGCCAATCGCCAGAATGATCCGCTGCGCGCCGGCATCCAGCGCTGCACGAATCAACTCGCCGGTGCCAAACGTGCTACTGACGCAGGCATCGCGCTGCCCGGTTGGCACCAGTTGCAAGCCACTGGCCTCGGCCATTTCGATGATTGCGGTGTGGTTGTGCGGCAACCAGCCCCACGCGGCGTCAACCGGCGCGCCGAGCGGGCCGCGCACGCGGGTGCGGCGCAGTTCGCCTTCACAGGCAGCAAGAATCGACTCGACCGTGCCTTCACCACCATCGGCCATCGGGCATTTGACCAGCGTTGCCTGTGGCCACACTTGCGCCAGGCCTCGGGCAATGGCCTCGGCGACGCCTTGGGCACTCAGGCTGTCCTTGAACGAATCGGGGGCGATGACGATCTTCATGATGATTCTCCAGTTCCAATGCCCCTCATGCTGCCAGTCGGCATGCACATTGACGCCTGTCCGCTGCACAATTTGCACAGACGTTTATTGTTCATTTATACAAGGCAGTGGAATTGACGTTTGGTCTCATGGCCTCATCGCTGGCAAGCCAGCTCCCACAGGGTTTGTGTTGACACGTTATTTGTGAACACAGCAAAACCTGTGGGAGCTGGCTTGCCAGCGATGGCGTCCTCAAGAACACCTCAGATAGGCACATCAGTCTGCGGCAGGAGCTGCACCCCGAGGTACAGCGCCAGCATACCGTCCAGCCGCAGCGGGTCGACGCCACTGAGTTCGGCAATCCGCTCCATCCGGTAACGCAGGCTGTTGCGGTGGATGCCCAGTGCATCGGCGCATGCCTGGCTTTGGCCGTCGTGCTCGCACCAGGTGCGCAGCGTGGCCAACAACTGGCCATTGCTGTCCTTGGCGATCACCTTGCGCAGCGGCTTGAGCAGTTCATCCAGCGCATCATCGTTGCGATGGCGCCACAACATCACCGGCAGCCGATAGCGATTGAGCGTCAGCAGCCGTGAATGCGGCAGTACGTCTCGCCCGTAGGCCAGCAAGTCACCGACCCGGCGATAACACCGGCGCAAACCGAGCAGGCCTTCAGCCTGGCCACCCACGGCAATGCGCAAAATGTTCCAGCCCATGCCATCGAGTTTTTCCAGCAAACGATCATGCTCGACGTTCTGGCTGGCCGGGCGACACCACAGCAGTGACGATTTCGCCGAACTCACGCACCAACTGTCGGGATAGCGCGACGTCAGCCAGGCGCTCAGCGCGTCGACGGTTTGCCCCGGCCCATGTTCCAGCCCCAACTCGAACAGGTACGGCACCCGCGTCAATTGCGGTTTGAGCCCCAACTGCTGCGCTTCGTCAAACAGGCGCGGTGAATCGCCCGCCTCGCTCAACAGCAACGCCAGCAGATCATCGCAACGCTGCCGCCGCCATTGCTGTTCGGCCTGTTGATTGCGCTGGCCGACCAGCATCTCGGCGGTCATGCGCACCAGCTCGGCGTACGTGCGCAGTTGCTCGGGCTCGCCGGTGATGCCCAATACGCCGATCAGGCGCTGATCGAGCAGCAACGGCAGATTGATCCCCGGTTGCACGCCTTTGAGGTGCACCGCCGTCTGCGCGTCGATCTCCACCACTCGGCTGTTGGCCAGCACCAGTTGCGCGCCTTCGTGGCGGGTGTTGATGCGTTCCGGCTCGCCGCTGCCGAGGATCAATCCCTGACTGTCCATCACGTTGACGTTGTAGGGCAAAATGGCCATGGCCCGGTCGACGATGTCCTGAGCGAGGTCGTGATCGAGTTCGAACATAGTCTGTAAATCCTTGAAAACACGCGCGGACGGGTTGTTCACCCGCACAGGGTCTGGCGGCAAACCCTGTGCTCAGGCACAAAGACAATCCTGCCAATGGTGGTCGAGACTCTCAGGGCGATCAACGTTACCCTTTGTATCGCAAAAAATCATAATAAAGAGAGAGCCGCTATGTCGCACAGCGCCGCAGCTACCCAGACCAAAGAAGACGATAAAAATGCCGTTTACAAGCGCATCACCCTGCGTTTGATCCCCTTCATCTTCATCTGCTACTTGTTCAACTACCTCGACCGGGTCAACGTTGGATTTGCCAAACTGCAGATGCTCGACGCACTGAAATTCAGCGAAACCGTGTACGGCCTTGGCGCCGGGATTTTCTTCATCGGCTACGTGCTGTGCGGCGTACCGAGCAACCTGGCGTTGACCAAGTTCGGTCCACGACGCTGGATTGCCGTGATGATGATCACCTGGGGCACGCTGTCCACGTGTCTGTTGTTCGTCACCACACCGACCGAGTTTTACACCCTGCGCCTGTTCACCGGTGCCGCCGAAGCGGGCTTCTTCCCGGGCGTCGTGCTGTACCTCTCGCAGTGGTTCCCGACCTTCCGCCGTGGCCGGATCATGGCGCTGTTCATGTCGGCCATCCCGGTCTCGGGTTTGCTCGGCAGCCCGTTCTCTGGCTGGATCCTCAATCACTTCGCCGCCGGACAAGGTGGTTTGGCAGGCTGGCAGTGGATGTTCTTGCTGCAAGGCATTCCAACCGTGATCCTTGGCGCCCTCGCCTATTTCCTCCTGAGCGACAGCTTCGCCCATGCCAAATGGCTGACCCCGCATGAACGCGCGGTGCTGGAGGCGGATCAGGCTGAAGACCTGGCGAACAAACCGAAAACCACCTCCGACTCGCTGCTGGCGGTGTTCAAGAACCCGGCGATCTGGGCCTTCGGCCTGATCTACTTCTGTATCCAGAGTGGTGTGTACGCGATCAACTTCTGGCTGCCGTCGATCATCAAAAACCTCGGTTTCAGCGACAACCTGGTGATCGGCTGGCTCAGTGCGATTCCGTACCTGCTGGCGGCGGTGTTCATGCTGGTCGTCGGGCGTTCGGCAGACTTGCGCAAAGAACGCCGCTGGCACCTGGTGGTGCCGATGTTGATGGGCGCGATCGGTCTGGTGATTGCGGTGAATTTCGCCGCTAACCCGGCCATTGCCATTCTCGGCCTGACCATTGCGACCATGGGCGCGCTGACCGGCCTGCCGATGTTCTGGCCTGTGCCAACGGCGATGTTGAGTGCCGGTGCGGCTGCCGGTGGCTTGGCGCTGATCAACTCGATGGGGCAAATGGCTGGGTTCCTCAGTCCGTATCTGGTCGGTTGGGTCAAGGACAGCACCGGGTCGACCGATGCAGCGTTGTATCTGCTGGCGGGCGTGATTGTTGGCGGGAGTCTGTTGGCGTTGCGGATGACGCGGACGTTGCGGGCTTAATAAAAAGTCAAAAGATCGCAGCCTTCGGCAGCTCCTACAGGGGATCACGGTCTCATGTAGGAGCTGCCGCAGGCTGCGATCTTTTTGCATTTTAAAAGGAACAACAATTCACTTTGCGCCCTGTGAATCATCTGGTATTTGTTGGGGTTTCCCATCGACCAAAGGATTTCGGCATGAGCTATCGCACACTGGGTCACTCGGGGCTGCGGGTGTCCACCCTCACCCTGGGCACGATGATGTTTGGCGAGCAGACCAGCACCGAGGACTCGCTGCGCATCATCGACAAGGCCTGGGATCAAGGCATCAACTTCATTGATACCGCCGACGTCTACACCAACGGTCGCTCGGAAGAAATCGTCGGCGAAGCGATTGCCCGCCATCGCCACGAATGGGTACTGGCGAGCAAAGTCGGTTTCGGCCCGGCGGACGGCGTGCCGAACCGCAGCGGTTTGAGCCGCAAACACATTTTCAACGGCCTGGAGGCCAGCCTGACGCGGCTCGGCACCGACTATCTCGACATCTATTACCTGCACCGCGAAGACCACAACACGCCGCTGGAAGTCACTGTTTCGGCGATTGGCGATCTGATTCGCCAGGGCAAGATTCGCTATTGGGGCCTGTCCAATTACCGTGGTTGGCGCATTGCCGAGGCCGTTCGCATTGCTGACAAACTCGGGATTGATCGCCCGGTGATCAGCCAGCCGCTGTACAACATTGTCAACCGTCAGGCCGAGACCGAGCAAATAACCGCAGCGCAAACCTACGGTCTCGGCGTAGTGCCTTACAGCCCGCTGGCCCGTGGCGTGCTCAGCGGCAAATACGCGCCCGACATCAAGCCGGACGCCAACAGCCGCGCCGGACGTCAGGACAAACGCATTCTGGAAACCGAATGGCGCGTGGAGTCGCTGCGTATCGCCCAGCAGATCCAGCAATACACCGAGCAACGCGGCGTTGGCATGGTCGAATTCGCGATTGCCTGGGTGTTGAACAACAGCGCGGTGACCTCGGCGATCGTCGGGCCACGCACTGAGGAACAGTGGGATGCGTACACCAAGGCGCAGGCAGTGAAGATCACCGCGCAAGATGAAGCGTTTATTGATTCGCTGGTGACGCCGGGGCATGCATCAACACCGGGGTTCAACGATGTGAGCCATTTTGTGTCCGGGCGCAAACCCCACTCAATCTGACGCCCCCTCCTGTAGGAGCTGCCGAAGGTTGCGATCTTTTGATTCTGTTTTTTTTAAATCAAAAGATCGCAGCCTTCGGCAGCTCCTACAATTTTGTGTACAGGGCTGTTGAAAATAATGACCATCCGGCCAATATTCAGCACAGAAACCACGTATCCTTCGCGCCCCGTTCGCCCATCACCCCCGCGAGGACAGTTTGTCTAAAGGTATCGCTCTATCGGTTTCAGCCTCGGTGCTGTTTGCCGTCATGTACTTCTACACCTCGTTGCTCACCCCGTTGAGCGGCGTAGAGATTTTCGGCTGGCGGATGCTGCTGACCGTGCCGTGCATGACCGTGTTCATGCTGGTGTCCGGGGAATGGCGGCGCGTGATGGAGTTGGTTCGCCTGATGGCGGCGAAGCCAAAATTGATCGCCGGCCTGATCGTCTCGGCCGCCCTGCTCGGCGTGCAACTGTGGCTGTTCATGTGGGCGCCATTGAACGGCTACAGCCTTGATGTTTCGCTGGGTTATTTCCTGCTGCCGCTGGCGATGGTCTTGACCGGGCGGATTGCCTACGGCGAAAGCCTGTCGTACCTGCAGAAAGTCGCGGTGTTTTTCGCTTCGTTGGGCGTGTTGAACGAGTTGTATCAGGTCGGCGGGTTTTCCTGGGCGACGCTGGTCGTCGTCGTTGGCTATCCGCTGTATTTCGTGCTGCGCAAGTACTTGAAAACCGACCACCTCGGTGGCTTGTGGGTCGACATGACGCTGATGTTGCCAATCGCCTACTGGTTTGTGCATGGCGGCGAACAGGGTTTTGGCGTGTTCGATCAATACCCGGGGTTGATGTGGCTGATTCCGTTGCTCGGCCTGATCAGTGCGTCGGCGTTGGTGGTGTACATCATTGCCAGCCGTTTGCTGCCGTTTAGCCTTTTTGGTTTGTTGAGTTATGTTGAGCCGGTGTTGTTGCTCGGTGTGGCGTTGTTGCTGGGTGAGAGCATCAAGTCCGGGGAATGGCTGACGTATATTCCCATCTGGCTGGCGGTGGTTGTGCTGGTGTTTGAAGGGTTCAAACATTTGATGCGTCAGCGTCGTCCTTAAAAGCAAAAGATCGCAGCCTGCGGCAGCTCCTACATTTGGAATGCATCTTCCCTGTAGGAGCTGCCGCAGGCTGCGATCTTTTGATCGTAAAAAAAATCCCGGCCCTGCATCGCTGCAGGCCGGGATTTTTCAGTTCAGTGGCGGATTACTCAGTGGCAAGCACACCACGGCGCACCTGATCACGCTCGATCGATTCGAACAGTGCCTTGAAGTTACCCTCGCCGAAGCCATCGTCGCCTTTACGCTGGATGAATTCGAAGAACACCGGGCCCATCAGGGTTTCCGAGAAGATCTGCAGCAGCAGACGCTTGTCGCCCTGCTCCGATGCACCATCGAGCAAGATGCCGCGCGATTGCAGTTGATCGACCGGCTCACCGTGATTCGGCAGGCGACCTTCGAGCATTTCGTAGTAGGTGTCCGGCGGCGCGGTCATGAAGCGCATGCCGATTTTCTTCAGTTGATCCCAGGTCTTGATCAGGTCGTCGGTGAGGAACGCGACGTGCTGGATGCCCTCGCCGTTGAACTGCATCAGGAACTCTTCGATCTGACCTGCGCCCTTGGACGATTCTTCGTTCAGCGGGATGCGGATCATGCCGTCTGGCGCGGTCATCGCTTTCGAGGTCAGGCCGGTGTATTCGCCTTTGATGTCGAAGTAGCGGATCTCGCGGAAGTTGAACAGCTTCTCGTAGAAGTTCGCCCAGTAAGCCATGCGACCGCGATAGACGTTGTGGGTCAGGTGGTCGATGATTTTCAGGCCAGCACCCACCGGATTGCGATCAACGCCTTCGATGAACACAAAGTCGATGTCGTAGATCGAGCTGCCTTCGCCGAAACGGTCGATCAGGTACAGCGGCGCGCCGCCAATGCCTTTGATCGCCGGCAGGTTCAGCTCCATCGGCCCGGTTTCGATGTGGATCGGCTGAGCCCCGAGTTCCAGTGCGCGGTTGTAGGCTTTTTGCGAATCTTTTACGCGGAACGCCATGCCGCACACCGACGGGCCATGTTCGGCGGCGAAGTACGAAGCGACGCTGTTGGGTTCGTTGTTGAGGATCAGGTTGATCGCGCCCTGACGATACAGGTGCACGTTCTTCGAACGGTGGGTGGCGACTTTGGTGAAGCCCATGATCTCGAAGATCGGCTCCAGGGTGCCCGGCACCGGCGACGCGAGCTCGATGAATTCAAAGCCCATCAGGCCCATTGGGTTTTCGTATAAATCGGTCATGGTGACGCCTCATCATTCTTATCAAATTAACCAGGGTTATTTGTCAGTCTGCGAGGTCGGTGGGTGGCGCACAGGAGATGCCACGCACACTGCGGGCGAGGAAGTCACCGTAGATCAGTTGAAACCCGAATATCTTCATTGTCGACCCAAGGCTTTTGCGGGCGAGGCTTCTGCTGCCAGAAGACGATTATTATTGTATGCGTAACCCGATTCTACACAGCGTAAATAGGCTTGTCTGCTCTCTCTATAAAATCCGCTTTTTTGCGCCCGGTGCAAGGGGTTTGTTGCACAGGTAAATGCCCCACAGGATCAGCGCACCGCCCAGGCACATGGCCAGCGTCAACTGTTCGCCAAGTAGCAGCGCGCCGAGGATCACCGCAGTCAACGGATTCAAGGCGATAAACACGCCGGAACGTGTCGCGCCGATTTTGCGAATGCCGTCGTAGTAACCGATGTAGGCCAGCGCCGAACCGAGCACGCCGAGATAAAGCAGGCTCAGCCATTGCGGCGTGCCGAGGCCGATCAATGTCGTCCAGCTCAGTTCGCCACGCAGTGCAGCCAGCGTCCAGAGCATGAGCGTGCCGATCAGGATCGAATACGTCACCGTCTGCACCGGGCCGAGTGCCTGATTCAGGCCACGGGAAAACAGCGAGTAAACGCCCCACCCCAGCACGCAGCCGAGAATCAACAGGTCGCCCATCCAGGCATCCGCTGTTGCCGCCAGCAATTGTGGGTTGCGGCTGACAATCACCAGGCTCGCGCCCGCCATGCACAGCGCGATGCCGCCGACTTTCAGCCTGCCCAGACGCTCTTTGAACAACAGCCAGGACGCAAGGCCGATCACCGCCGGATTCAACGCGACAATCAACGAAGCGCGTGAGGCGTTGATGTAGTGCAGGCCGTAAAAGAAGCACAGGTTATAGAAGAAAATCCCGAAGAAACCCAACAGTGTCAATTGCAGCCACTGCCGGGGCGTCGGGCGCGCCAACGGCACCCGCGCCAGCCATAAAAATCCCAGCAGTGCCGCACTGGCCAGCAAGAAGCGCAGGCTGGCGGCGAACAGCGGGCTGAGACTGCCGGCGAGAAATCGCCCGGCAACGAACGTCCCGCCCCAGATCATGGTCACGGCGGCCAGGGTCAGGTAAACCGGCATGTCGGAAGGTGTCGCGTGGGTCTGTGCAAAATGGCGCATATCACTCCAGAGGGGAAAAGCAGCAACGATGCCGTATCATTCACTTCATTCCTGATCATCGTAAAATGAGCAAAAACTCATGACCCTCACCCAACTGGAAATCTTCTCGCTGGTCGCCGAGCTACGCGGTTTCACCCTGGCGGCCCATCGTTTGGGTATTTCCCAGTCGGCGGTGTCCCACGCAATGAAGTCGCTGGAACAGGAACTGGGCGTCGAGTTGCTGCGTCGGCATCAATCGTCGGTGGAACTTAGCGACATTGGCCAGCAACTGTTGCTGCGCGCGCGTTCAATGCTCGGCCTGGCCAACACGCTGCGTCAGGAAGCGGCCGATGCCCGCGGCATGAAAACCGGCACATTGCGCATTGGCTCGTTCGGCCCGACCTCATCGATCAAATTGCTGCCAAAGATTCTTCATCGATTTCGCCAGGCGCATCCGGGCATTGAGGTACACATTGATGAAGGGCCGGACCGACAGGTGACGCAGTGGCTCGAAGAGCGGCGAATCGATGTTGGTTTTGTTGTGCTGCCGCAAGAGCGCTTCGACACTTTCGCCTTGATCGAGGACCAGATGGTCGCCCTGCTGGCGCTCGATCACCCGCTGGCGACGCGTTCCGCGGTGAGCCTGAAGGACCTGTGCGACGACCCGTTCGTGCTCACCCAGGCCGGTTCTTCGGAACTGGTGTCGCGGCTGTTCATGGCGGCAGGCCTGCAACCGAACATTCGCTACCGCTGCTCCCAATTGCTCAGCACCCTCGACACGGTCAGTCGGGGCGACGCGATCACGATTGTGGCCGAAGGCTCGTTGCCAGACGATCCAACGCCGCGTTACGTGAGGAAACCGTTGTTGCCCGTTGTGCAGCGTCAGATCGGCCTGGCCGTCCTCGATCAGCGTCAGTCATCACCCGCCGCACGGGCGTTTATCGAGTTGGCGACGCGCCTCAATCATCAATGAGCAGCACAAGCGTCGACGGCCATCTATCCTCCCCTCTGGCTCCACTGTTTTTGCGCCGTGCGCCATTGCTCGGCCTGCACTTCAGAGCCCTATTCCATCGCGACAGGATGCGCCCATGCCGTTGACCGTCAGAACCCGCCGCAAGCGCAGCATCCGTATCGTCGTGACGCTGCTCAGCGGCCTGCTCCCGATCGTCTTCGGCAGTGTGATTCTGTATCTGCAGGCTGAGCGCACGCTACAACAGAGCACTCGGCAAACCGCGGAGGAGGCCCTGCGCCAGTTCGACTTGATGCTCGACAACACCGCTCAAGCCGCTCACGAACTGTTGCCGCTGGCCGGAAAAGACTGTGAAGGGGTGAAACTGGCGCTGCGCGAGCAAGTCACCCGCCGCCCGTTCGTGCGTTCGACCAATCTGGTCTGGGACAACAACCTGTATTGCAGTTCACTGTTCGGTCCCTTCAAGGAAGCAGTCAATGCAGGCAATTACCACGAGGGCAAACTGTGGCTGATGAATGGCAATCCGGTCACGCCCAATACCGCATTGCTGGTGTATCGCCTGAGTGACGGTCGTGGCGGCGCACTGACCACGCTGGATGGCTATCACTTGAGCAACATTTTGCGACTGATCGGCCGGGAAACCCTGCTGTTGCTGCAAGTCGGTGACAACTGGCTGTCCGCTGACGGCAAAGTGCATCAGGGTGACCTGCCCGAGTTGCCTGTGGCACAAAGCATGTTGCAGTCCAATCGCTACGCCTTCAGTGTTTCTGCAGGTTTCCCGCAGGGCGAAACCTGGCGCTACATGGCCGACGCATACCCACCACTGTTCAGTCTGCTGATCTTTTTCGGTGTGGTCTCCGGTGCGATCGGCCACATCGTGCAGAAGCGCTCGACGTCACCAAGCCATGAGATGCTTCGCGCGCTAGAGGCAGGCGAGTTCATTCCGTACTTCCAGCCCGTGGTGCATGGCGACAGTAAACAATGGTCGGGCACTGAAGTGCTGATGCGCTGGAATCATCCCAAGGAAGGCCTGGTGCGCCCGGATCTGTTTATCCCGTTCGCCGAACACTCCGGACTCATTGTGCCGATGACCCGCGCGCTGATGCAGCAGACCGCGGCGCTGTTGGGGCCACAGTCTGCGGGCTTTGCCACGCCGTTTCATATCGGCATCAACATTACCGCGAGCCATTGCCACGACCTGGAACTGGTCGAGGACTGCAGGGAGTTTCTTGCGGCCTTCATGCCGGGCAGCATCAGCCTGGTCCTGGAGCTGACCGAACGCGAGCTGATCGAACCGACTGACATCACCCGTCAACTGTTCGAACAGTTGCACTCGCTGGGTGTGAAAATCGCGATCGACGACTTCGGTACCGGCCATTCAAGTCTCGGTTACTTGCGCAAATTCAATGTCGACTTCCTCAAGATCGATCAGAGCTTCGTCGCAATGATCGGTATTGACGCGCTCTCGCGGCATATTCTCGACACGATTATCGAACTCTCGGCCAAGCTGGATCTGGGTATTGTTGCCGAAGGTGTCGAAACTCAGGCGCAAGCCGAATACCTGACCGCTCATCACGTTAACTTCATGCAAGGCTATCTGTTTGGCAAACCCATGCCCGCCGCCGACTTCATCAACGCATTAAGTCACCATTAACTAAACGCGATTAAGCCGCAGCTGCCGATTCGGCGCACCAAATTGATACAAAAGACCGCTGTTGTTACATGAAGACAACAACAGGATTTACTCTGAGCGCATTAACTACTACAATTTTTTCAACCTGAGCAAGATTGGCAGGTGAGCCACTTATCACCGAGTCGCTTCAAGGCTCTTGGCTTACAGCTTTGTTTGCGGTTGGTATCAGCCAAATACACTATTGGAGTAAAGATATTGTCCAGACTCGCTGAATTTCGTGCAGCTGAAAAGGCCCTTCAGGAACAGCTCAAGCAGCTGGAGTCGCTGAAGAACGATGCCGGGCTCAAGAAAGAAATCGAATTCGAAGAAAAGCTCCAGGGGCTGATGAAAACCTACGGCAAAGGCCTGAAAGACATCATCGCCATTCTCGATCCGAACCCGGCAAAATCCGGCCTGCAAACCTCTGCAGCCCCTAAAACCCGCCGCGCACGCGTGGTCAAGGTTTATCACAACCCGCACACCGGTGAACTGATTGAAACCAAAGGTGGCAACCACCGTGGCCTGAAAGCCTGGAAGGAACAATACGGTGCAGCCACCGTTGATTCCTGGTTGCGCGGTTAATTCCACGCCAACAAAAAAGCCCTGCTCGATGCAGGGCTTTTTTATTGACAATATCTAACAAATGAAATGATTTTCATCGAGCAAGTTGAGATCGTCCTGTAACGTGCGAACGGTAGAGCGCTAAAATATTTTGCGCCGCGATGTTGCGATCAGCACCACGGTTAAACTTTGTGCTTAATCCGTTCGGGTATCTAACCGCGCGGCAATAGAACAGCGCGTTAAAGTTTCAGGCTGTTTCTCACCGCCACTATTTCTTCGGCACTCGCTTTATAAACCTCGGCCTGTCCGGCATAGGAAAGAACGTACGCCTTATCCGCCTCGACCGCTGCCACCAAGGTTTGCGACAAAACATGCCGGCCGTTTTCGGTGATCGTGCAAGTGGTTTCCAGGGCAGACAAAGACCCCAGCGTCGCCGGGTGCACTTTGTTGCAGACGCTTTGATAACCGCCCTGGAAAAAGTCTTTCTGGATCGACTTGCGCATCTCCAGCAGCACGCCCTGCAAGTTGACTTGGTGACCCGCCTCTACCTGCGTCATGGTCAACTCCATCACCATCACCTGATTGCCATCGGCATCGTTTTTCACCGCCCGCTGCCGGGAAACCTGCGCTGATGCATCAGGCAGTGCTTCCACCTCCCAACCCGCCGGCCAGGTAATGCCGGGCTCGGCCGCCGACACGTCAGCGGCAGCAACAGAAAACGCAAAACAAACTAACAGGGGTTTGAACAGTCGGATCATTGCCGCACGCACTCGCAGATTGAGCGACAAAGTCTGAGCCCCGCCCGCGCGCAGGGCAAGTCCGCCCTTTCATTTGGCGATGCTGGCAGGCATGCGTATCATTGCGCCCATTCACTCGCCCATTGTTATTGGAGGGCCCATGAGCCTGCACGAACTGAACACTTTCCCCGGCGTCACCGCCACGCCAGACAGCGCAACCCGCAACTTCGTCTTCAACCACACCATGCTGCGTGTGAAAGACATCACCAAGTCCCTGGACTTCTACACCCGCGTACTGGGTTTCTCGCTGGTCGAGAAGCGCGATTTCGCCGAAGCCGAGTTCAGCCTGTACTTCCTCGCGCTGGTCGACAAGGCACAGATCCCGGACGATGCCGCCGCACGTACCGAGTGGATGAAGTCGATCCCGGGCATTCTGGAACTGACTCACAACCACGGCACCGAAAACGATGCAGACTTCGCCTACCACAACGGCAACACCGATCCGCGTGGTTTTGGCCACATCTGCATTTCGGTGCCGGACATCGTGGCGGCGTGCGCACGTTTTGAAGAATTGGGTTGCGACTTCCAGAAACGCCTGACCGATGGCCGCATGAAGAGCCTGGCATTCATCAAGGATCCGGACGGTTACTGGGTCGAAATCATCCAGCCAACCCCGCTGTAACTGACAGCCCTCTGTAGGAGTGAGCCTGCTCGCGATTGCGCTGTGTCAGGCCATGGTGTTCTGAATGTGCCGCCGCAATCGCGAGCAGGCTCACTCCTACAAATTGGATGTGTGTCAGGCATAAAAAACCCGTGATCGCTCACGGGTTTTTTCAGTTCTGCCAGGACGTTTAAGCCGGAGCGGACGTGCGAATCAAGTGATCAAACGCGCTCAACGAAGCCTTGGCGCCCTCGCCCACCGCAATCACGATTTGCTTGTACGGCACAGTCGTCACGTCACCAGCAGCAAAGATCCCCGGAATCGAAGTCTCGCCACGGTTATCGACAATGATCTCGCCACGCGGCGACAGCTCGATGGTGCCTTTGAGCCAGTCCGTGTTCGGCAGCAAACCGATCTGCACGAAGATCCCTTCCAACTCGACCGTGCGCAGTTCGTCAGTGTTGCGGTCCTTGTAGCGCAGGCCGTTGACCTTCTGCCCGTCGCCAGTCACTTCAGTGGTTTGCGCACTGGTGATCACGGTAACGTTCTTGAGGCTGTGCAATTTGCGCTGCAATACGGCGTCGGCACGCAGTTGCACGTCGAATTCCAGCAACGTTACGTGAGACACGATACCGGCCAGGTCGATCGCCGCTTCAACGCCGGAGTTACCGCCGCCGATCACCGCGACACGCTTGCCCTTGAACAACGGACCATCGCAGTGCGGGCAGTACGCCACGCCTTTGTTGCGGTAATCCTGCTCACCCGGGACGTTCATTTCACGCCAGCGCGCGCCGGTCGCCAGAATCACGCTTTTGGCTTTCAGGGTCGCACCGCTGGCAAAGCGGATTTCGTGCAGCTCGCCGTTCTTGCCCGGGATCAGCTTGTCGGCACGTTGCAGGTTCATGATGTCGACGTCGTACTGCTTGACGTGTTCTTCCAATGCCGTGGCCAGCTTCGGCCCTTCGGTTTCCTGCACGGAAATAAAGTTCTCGATGGCCATAGTGTCGAGCACCTGACCGCCGAAGCGTTCAGCGGCAACACCGGTGCGGATGCCTTTGCGGGCGGCATAGATGGCTGCCGAAGCACCGGCCGGGCCACCGCCGACGACCAGTACGTCGAAAGCGTCTTTGGCGCTGATCTTCTCGGCCTGACGCTCGATGGCACCGGTGTCGAGTTTGGCGAGAATCTCTTCCAGGCCCATGCGGCCCTGACCGAAGTTTTCACCGTTCAAGTAGATGCTCGGCACGGCCATGATCTTGCGATCGTTGACTTCGTCCTGGAACAGCGCGCCGTCGATGGCGACGTGGCGGATGTTCGGGTTGAGCACTGCCATCAGGTTCAGCGCCTGGACCACGTCCGGGCAGTTCTGGCAGGACAGCGAGAAATAAGTCTCGAAGCTGAACTCGCCTTTGAGCGAGCGGATTTGCTCGATCACTTCAACACTGGCCTTCGATGGATGACCGCCGACTTGCAGTAAGGCCAGTACCAACGAAGTGAATTCGTGGCCCATCGGGATACCGGCGAAACGCAGACTGATGTCAGCGCCCGGGCGGTTGATCGAGAACGATGGCTTGCGTGCATCGTCACCGCTGTCGATCAAGGTAATTTGGCTCGAAAGACTGGCAACGTCTTTCAGCAGTTCCAGCATTTCACGGGATTTCGCACCGTCGTCGAGGGAAGCAACGATCTCGATCGGCTGGGTGACCCGTTCCAGGTACGATTTCAACTGGGCTTTAAGATTGGCGTCCAACATACGGGCGATTTCCTTTATTTGAGGCGAAAAAAAGCCCGAGCGAATCTCGCCCGGGCATTTTTAGGGGGCGGTGCAGCGTACTTAAGAAGGTGCGGCGTACCGCCCTGAGTTGCGTGTCACAGACTTAGATCTTGCCGACCAGGTCCAGGGACGGAGCCAGAGTGGCCTCGCCTTCTTTCCACTTGGCTGGGCAAACTTCGCCTGGGTGAGCAGCAACGTACTGAGCAGCCTTGATCTTGCGCAGCAGCTCGGAAGCGTCACGGCCAACGCCGCCATCGTTCAGTTCAACGATTTTGATCTGGCCTTCAGGGTTGATCACGAAGGTGCCACGGTCAGCCAGACCCACTTCTTCGATCAGCACGTCGAAGTTGCGGGAGATGGCGTGGGTCGGGTCGCCGATCATGGTGTATTCGATTTTGCCGATGGCTGGCGAAGTGTTGTGCCAGGCAGCGTGGGCAAAGTGGGTGTCGGTGGAAACGCTGTAGATCTCTACGCCGAGTTTCTGGAAGGCAGCGTAGTTGTCAGCCAGGTCTTCCAGTTCGGTTGGGCAAACGAAGGTGAAGTCGGCTGGGTAGAAGAACACGACCGACCACTTGCCTTTCAGGTCAGCGTCCGAGACTTGAACGAAGTCGCCGTTTTTGAACGCGGTAGCTTTGAACGGTTTTACTTGGCTGTTGATGATAGGCATTGATGACTCTCCGTCAGGGTTGTGAATTCGATGGGTGAATCCTACCCACTCGCTCGACGGATGGCTCATTGGCAAACCTGATGCTGCTGATTTGTTTTCGCTATTAGCTGACTGTATTAATAGAAGAAAACGATATCTACTACGAAGCCGGGTTATCCATAATCCGAGCCATCCCCTGGAATGGGTTGGCTTCAACATAGCGCATGGCGGACTTCATGTCCTTCCAGCCCACGTAGCTCATCAGGGATTTCAGATCCCAACCGCTTTGATGGGCCCACGTCGCAAAGCCACGGCGCAAGGAGTGACTGGTGTAGTTCTCGGCAGCGATGCCGGCGCGCTGCAATGTCTGGCGCAATAAAGGGATGATGCTGTTGGCGTGCAGACCCTCCTCGTTCAGATTGCCCCAGCGATCGATGCTGCGAAAAACCGGGCCGCGCACCAGCGCCGCTTCGGTGATCCAGTCGATATAAGCCTGCACCGGGCACAGCTTGAGCAGCGCCGGGGCTTGATAGGTCTGCCCGAGGTTTTCCCGATCACCCTTGCTGCGCGGCAAATACAAGGTGATGCCTTTGCCAGCGTGCGCTTGCACGTGTTCGATTTGCAGGCGGCAGAGTTCGTCGCTGCGGAAGCCGCGCCAAAAGCCCAGCAGAATCAGTGCGCGATCACGGTAAGCCTTGAGCAGTAACGGACGATCCTGCTGCTCGCGCGCGATTTGCACTTCGTGCTCCAGCCAATCGATGACGCGCTGCAGATCCTGCAACTGCAGCGGCTCGGCCTGTTTTTCCTGCGCCGGATGCAGCGCCCTTATGCCCTTGAACACTTTGCGCACCACTGGCGACTTGGTCGGGTCGGCAAAGCCTTGGCTGTTGTGCCACTGCGCCAGCGCCGACAGACGCAGTTTCAAGGTGTTAATCGAAAGCTCGCCCGCGTGCGCCACCAGATACCGCGCAACGCTATCGGCGGTGGCCGGCAGGAACCCACCCCACTTCACTTCGAAATGCTCGATGGCCGCGCGATAGCTACGGCGCGTGTTGTCACGGGTGGCGGCTTGCAGATAGCGATCCAGATCGCTCATGGGCTGTTTTCTCGCTGGCGTACTGATACAGGGATGCAGATGTGCATTTTGCCGTCTGACACTGGGTAATACCAGTATATCCCGCCTCTTATATTTCAGTCATTTACCTTTATTTTCAGCATGGTACACTGCGTACTTTAGTGGCATGTACCACAGTACGAAACCGTAGGAGTTCACATGGCCCGTGGCGGCATTACTAAAGCACTGGTGCAGATCGCGCGCACAGCAATCCTGGCGCGTGGCGAACACCCAAGCATCGATGCAGTACGCATCGAAATGGGCAACACCGGCTCGAAAACCACGATCCATCGCTATTTGAAGGAGCTGGACGACGGCGCTCAACCGATCGAAGCTTCAGCAGAACCCATCGACGATGAGTTGACCGCCCTCGTCTCCCGTCTCGCTCAGCGACTGAAAGAGCAGGCGCAAGAGCCCATCGAGCAGGCTCGCGAGCAGTTCGAAGAACAGCGTGAGGCGCTGGAATCAGAGTTGAAGCAAGTTCGTCAGGCGCTGGAAAAAATCGAGCACGAGCACGGCATTCAAGGCGCTGCGCTGGAGCGCGAGTCCGAAGCACTGAACAACACGCGCTCGATGTTGCAGACCGAACAAACTCGCAACGCCGGTTTGAATCAGGCTCTGGCCGACTTCGAGTTGCGCTTGCAGGACAAGGACGAGCAGATCCGCTCGCTGGAAGAAAAGCATCTGCACGCTCGCGATGCGCTGGAACACTACCGCAACGCCACCAGAGAACAGCGCGAGCAGGAGCAGAGTCGCCACGAAGGCCAGGTGCAGCAGATTCAGGCAGAATTGCGTCAGGCGCAGCAAAGCGCGTTGGTGCGTCAGGACGAAATCACTCAATTGCACCGCGACAACGAACGCCTGCTCACGGAAAACCGTGGCACTCTGCGCGAACTGAACCTGATGCAGGATCAGCTCAAGCAAAGCAATCAGCGCCAGGATCAATTGCTGGAACAGGCGACGCGCGTCGACAGCGAGCGCACCCTCCTCCAGGAACGCTTGCGCGTGGCCACCCTAGAAAGCCAGACACTCAAGCAGAACATCGAGGAGCAGACGCTGCTCAATCAGTCGCTGGAAAAGGCGTTAAGCAACGCTCAGACGAGCCTGGAAGAAAGCCTGCGTCTGGCGTCTACCGTTGCGGCAGCGCCAGACTCAGCCAAACCGAAGGACGCTTAAGCGCCGACCGGCGTACGCATGGTGACAAACTCTTCGGCGGCCGTCGGGTGTACCCCGATCGTGTCGTCGAAGTCGCGCTTGGTCGCGCCAGCCTTAAGAGCAATCGCCAAACCCTGAACGATTTCGCCAGCGTCCGGGCCGACCATGTGGCAGCCGAGGACTTTGTCGGTCTTGCCGTCGACTACCAGTTTCATCAGCGTCTTTTCCTGACACTCGGTCAAGGTCAGCTTCATCGGGCGGAAGCGGCTCTCGAAAATCACCACGTCGTGACCAGCCTCGCGCGCCTCTTCTTCGGTCAAACCGACTGTACCGATGTTCGGCAGGCTGAACACTGCGGTCGGGATCATCTTGTAATCCACTGGACGGTATTGCTCAGGCTTGAACAGACGACGCGCTACGGCCATGCCTTCTGCCAGAGCCACAGGCGTCAGCTGTACACGACCGATGACATCGCCCAGCGCCAGAATCGATGGCTCGCTGGTCTGGTATTGCTCGTCGACCTTGATGAAGCCTTTGTCGGTGAGCTGCACATCGGTGTTTTCCAGCCCCAGATTGTCTAGCATCGGACGCCGGCCGGTGGCGTAGAAAATGCAATCCGCTTCCAGCTCACGACCATCCTTGAGGGTGGCTTTCAGGCTGCCGTCGGCCTGCTTGTCGATGCGCGCAATGTCGGCGTTGAATTGCAGATCCAGACCACGCTTGGTCAGCTCTTCCTGCAAATGCTTGCGCACCGAACCATCAAAACCGCGCAGGAACAGATCACCGCGATACAGCAGCGTGGTGTTCGCGCCGAGACCATGGAAAATCCCGGCGAACTCGACTGCGATGTAACCGCCGCCAACCACCAGCACACGTTTTGGCAGTTCTTTGAGGAAGAACGCCTCGTTCGAACCGATCGCATGCTCGCGCCCCGGAATCTCCGGAATCTGTGGCCAGCCACCGGTAGCAATCAGAATATTCTTCGCGGTAAAGCGCTCACCATTCACCTCAACCTCATGCGGGCCGACAATCTTCGCGTGCGCTTCATGCAAGGTCACGCCACTGTTGACCAGCAAATTGCGATAAATGCCGTTGAGGCGATTAATCTCGCGATCCTTGTTGGCAATCAGCGTCGCCCAGTCAAAATTCGCCTCACCCAGGCTCCAGCCAAAACCGGACGCCTGCTCAAAGTCTTCGGCGAAATGCGCGCCGTACACCAGCAACTTTTTCGGCACACAGCCGACGTTGACACAGGTCCCGCCCAGATAACGGCTCTCCGCCACCGCCACTTTCGCGCCAAAACCGGCCGCAAAACGCGCAGCGCGCACACCGCCGGAACCGGCGCCAATCACATAAAGGTCAAAATCGTAGGCCATTTCTATCTCCTCGGCAGGGGATCAGCATACCTGCAGATGCCCATTGGGCAAGCACTGCCATTCGCATGGGAGGGCAAAATGAAAAAACCCGCCGAAGCGGGTTTTTCTTACAAACCAATCAAGCGCTCTTAGTAAGCCTTGCCAGTCTTGTAGAAGTTTTCGAAGCAGAAGTTTGTCGCTTCGATGTAGCCTTCAGCGCCACCGCAGTCGAAACGCTTGCCTTTGAACTTGTAGGCCATGACGCAGCCGTTCTGGGCTTGTTTCATCAGGGCGTCGGTGATCTGGATTTCGCCGCCCTTGCCTGGCTCGGTTTGTTCGATCAGGTCGAAGATGTCCGGAGTCAGGATGTAACGGCCGATGATCGCCAGGTTCGACGGCGCGTCTTCCGGCTTTGGCTTCTCGACCATGCTGTGCACGCGATAGATGTCGTCGCGGATCATTTCGCCAGCGATTACGCCGTACTTGCTGGTTTCCTCTGGATCGACTTCCTGGATGGCGATGATCGAGCAGCGGAACTGCTTGTACAGCTTGACCATTTGGGTCAGTACGCCGTCGCCGTCGAGGTTGACGCACAGGTCGTCCGCCAGTACCACGGCGAACGGTTCGTCACCGATCAGCGGACGACCGGTCAGGATCGCGTGGCCGAGGCCTTTCATTTCGGTCTGACGGGTGTAGGAGAACGAGCACTCGTCGAGCAGTTTGCGGATACCGACCAGGTATTTCTCTTTGTCGGTGCCCTTGATCTGGTTTTCCAGCTCGTAGCTGATGTCAAAGTGGTCTTCCAGCGCGCGTTTGCCACGACCGGTCACGATGGAGATTTCAGTCAGGCCAGCGTCCAGAGCTTCTTCAACGCCGTACTGGATCAGTGGCTTGTTTACCACCGGCAGCATTTCTTTGGGCATGGCTTTAGTCGCTGGCAGGAAGCGAGTACCGTAACCGGCTGCTGGGAACAAGCATTTCTTGATCATATAAGTCCTTGAAAAGGCTGTGTGTACGAGTTTCGGCGCAGTCTAATCAGGCGGCGTGCACCTTACAATGCCCCGCACTGGCTAACCGATGCCATCATAGAGAAATATTCTCGCCGATAGTTCCGTTGGCGCTCTCAGGCAGCAAAATCAGCTTAGCCCAAAGATACTGCCAAACTGCATCACCATACGCGCATCGCCCCCCAATGCGAGCATTTGCCGGTATCATGGCGCCTTTGAACCAGCGAACGAGACAGATAGATGGCCGCGGTAAAAATCGTCAACGGGTATGTGATCGACAAGAAAGACGGCAAGTGGACGCTGACCACGACCAACGGCGAGCACATCGCCGGCCCCTTCGACAGCGAGCAAATGGCGACTGATGTGGCATCGGTGTTTACCGACACGCCTGCATCGGCGAAGCGTCGTGGTAAAGATCAGGACTGATCAAAGGCGACACGCCCCGAGCCCTGCCCATGTGCAGGGCTTTTTTGTACGCGCGTGCAAACAAGTGGCCAATCGCTATAACCTTTTCGCACCGGCGCTGTCAGAGCGTCTAGTCCCCCACGCTGAAGACGACATAACCATGAACATGAATAAATTGCTGCCCCTTCTTGCGGTACTGGCGCTGAGCGGCTGCGCGACCTCAGAAACCACTTACCTGAACAACGGCGAACAGGGCCTGTCCATCGATTGCTCGGGCGAGGCCAACTCCTGGGCCACCTGCTACGAAAAGGCAGATGCCTCCTGCGCCGGTACCGGGTATCGCATCGTCGGGACTGACGGCACACCGCAGCCCAAGGAAAGCGACAAGACCCTCGGCGTCGACGTCGGCAATTACAAAAACCGCAGCGTCGTCGTGGTCTGCAAATAGCCGTTACATGTGGATTTCGGCGAACTTGATCCCTAGGCCGCGCACGACTTCGATCAAGTCGTCGAGCCGGTTGAAGGATTCGACTTCGTCGTTATCGTCGACCAAGAAGTAACTGCGCCCGGCGCTTTTCTTGAAAAAAACGATCCACTCCCCCGGATTCGCCGGATTTTGAATCACATGGGTGGCAGAGATCAGGCCCTCTACGTGGCGCTCCCGTACTTGCTCTCGCTTCATCCCGACTCCATAAAGAAAAATGCCGTCACAGCAGGACTGTGACGGCATCGATGCTGATAACTGAAGAGTCTATCAGCCAGAAATGCAGGCATTGGCAGCGTTACGCACATCCCGTGGGCGCACTGGCACGTTGGACATGCGCTCATGCAGCTTGATGCTGCTGCCGCCGGAGCGGTCTTCGATATCAAAGACCGCGGCCGGGCCGGAAGACAGTTTGCCCGGGACAATTACCCGAACCCCGTCCTTGTGCGGCTGCAACTGCAACGCGCCACGGCTGTCCGCGAGCTTTTCGGCCAGGCACTGCGCATATTCATGGGGTTTCTTACCGGAGATCACACTCATGGTCGGCAGTGTTTCATTGATTTCGGAAACACTCGCGCAACCACCCATAGCCAGAATCAACGGCACACACACCACACCCCACTTCATACAAAACCTCCGTTAAAGACCGTCCGACAGCACAAATGCCGTTTTTCTCCGGGGCCTTCTGCATTTAACCCGCATCCGATTGCGAATATCTGTTCAAAATTGTCAAACCAACGCCCGACGGCCAGATAATAACCCGTGCGGGCTGATAAACTGCGCCCAATCGACAAGCTATCGTTTTGATTTTGTAGAAAAAGCCCTTCTGGAGGCGCCCATGAAATTTATTCACCAGCGCGAGCACCTCAACGAAGACGACATCGTCGTCATCCAATGCTCGCAAACCTGCAACATCCGTCTGATGAACGACGCCAACTTCCGCAGCTTTAAAAATGGCGGCCGTCACACCTATCACGGCGGCGCTTTCGACACGTTTCCGGCCCGCATCACTGCACCGAGCACCGGTTTCTGGAACATCACCATCGACACCGTCAACCGTCGCCCGATCAGTGTTACGCGCAAACCGACGTTGACCCACTCGATCAAGATCATCCGTCGCTCCAGCACCAAACTCAGCTGAGCCGCCCCGCCCATTCAGACAGGTAAGCATGACCGTGGCCCAAACGACCAAATACGTCATCAAGTACAAGCTCAACGGTGAGCGCCGTTTCGAGTTCGCGCAACTGGTAAACGGCACCGAAGCAGAAGCCAAGGCCGAGCTCGACAAACTCCATGACTCGCAAGACGTCATCAGCGATATCGCCGTCAGCAAAGCCCTGTAACACCCCGTCGGGGAGTTCGACCGCAAGCGGCGGAGTGTTCTGCCGCAACGCCAAGCCCAAACTGACCGCCTCGACCTTGAGTCAAGGAGTCAGCATGTCGATGCCCCCTTCCCGGCTGGCAACGCTCGGCTGGGCAAACCTGGAACACCAGCTGGATCAGCACGGCTGCGTCATTATTCGCTCGCCACTGGGGCGCAAGGTGTAATCGACGGCGAATATCGGTGACCCTGCGTCACGGCGTCAGTCGCCTGCACAGTGGCAATCGGCATACCCTAGGCATCATCTTTCACGACGCTTTGTGACTAGCATGCACCCGAGCAATTTCGATCTATTCGCCGACCACGAAACCGAGCAGCAACCGCGCGCCGAGCAAATTGGCGAGCAGTCGTGGCTGCTGCGCGGTTTTGCCCTGCCGTTGATCGAGCAACTGTTGCCCGCACTCGAGTCGATTCTCCTCGCAGCGCCCCTGCGTCACATGATGACGCCGGGCGGTTTCAGCATGTCGGTGGGCACCAGCAGTTGTGGGGCGCTGGGCTGGATCACTGATCGCACTGGCTATCGCTATTCAAGTGTCGATCCGCTGAGCGGATTGCCGTGGCCGGCGTTGCCGCCGGTGTTTGCCGAGCTGGCCCATTCGGCGGCGGCACGCGCAGGCTTTGCCGGGTTCGACGCCGATTCCTGCCTGATCAACCGATATGTCCCAGGCGCCAAGATGTCATTGCATCAAGACAAAGACGAAAAGGCCTACGCAGCACCGATCGTTTCGCTGTCGCTCGGATTACCGGCGATGTTTCTGTTTGGCGGTTTCAATCGCAGTGACAAAAGCCAGCGTATTGCGCTGCTGCATGGCGATATGGTGATCTGGGGCGGCGCTGACCGTTTGCGCTTCCATGGCGTGTTGCCGATCAAGCAAGGTCGACACCCGCGCCTCGGCGAACAGCGGATCAACCTGACCTTCCGCGTTGCAGGATAAATACAAAAGGATCGCCGGCAGAGTTTGACCGCAAGGCCCGGAGTGTTGCGGCCCGCGCCGCTGGTTAACCTGAATCAAACAGGCCAACGGACTACCGCTCATGAAAACGCTTTCGACTACCCTTAACATCGAAGACGATCCACGCTGGGCCGCCGTGATTGCCCGGGACCCTCGGGCGGACGGCCAGTTTGTCTATGCGGTCAAAACCACCGGCATCTATTGCCGCCCAAGCAGCCTCGCACGCTTGCCGAAGCCGCAGAATGTCGAGTTTTTCGACACCGCCGAACAGGCCGAAGCAGCGGGTTACCGGCCGAGCAAGCGCGCCGGCAAGGATCAAAGTGAAGTCGCCGCACAGCATGCCGCGACCGTAGCAACCGCCTGCCGCCAGATCGAATCTGCCGAGACGTTGCCGACGCTCAATCAACTGGCCGACACCGCCGGACTGAGCCCGTTTCACTTCCACCGCATATTCAAAGCCGCGACCGGCCTCACACCCAAAGGCTATGCCGCCGCCCAGCGCTCGCGCAAAGTGCGCGAACGCCTGGCTGACGGTGGTTCGGTGACGGATGCGTTGTATGACGCAGGATTCAATTCCAACAGCCGCTTCTACGAGGCAGCCGATTACGTGCTGGGCATGAAACCCGGCGACTATCGCGCTGCCGGGCAAAACAACGACATTCGTTTCGCCGTCGGCCAATGCTCGCTCGGGGCGATTCTGGTGGCGCAAAGCGAACGCGGGGTGTGCGCGATTCTGCTGGGCGATGATCCGCATCAACTGGTCTGCGATCTGCAGGATCAATTTCGCAAGGCGAATCTGATCGGTGCCGATGACGGTTTTGAGCAGTTGATTGCTAAGGTTGTGGGGTTTGTCGAAGCGCCGGCGATTGGCCTGGATTTGCCACTGGATGTCCGTGGCACCGCGTTTCAGGAGCGCGTTTGGCAAGCGCTGCGGGAAATCCCCGCCGGCAGCACTGCCAGTTACGCCGACATTGCTCAACGCATCGGCGCCCCAACGTCCATGCGTGCCGTGGCCCAGGCGTGTGGTGCCAACCGGCTGGCCGTGGCGATCCCCTGCCATCGCGTGGTGCGCAGCGACGGCAATCTGTCCGGCTATCGCTGGGGTGTTGAGCGTAAACGCCAGTTGCTTGAGCGCGAGCTGACTTAGCGAATACCGATATGGACCGCGACTGACTCGGGGCCGGTGTAGCTTTCGAAATCAGTCGCGAAGCGCCGTTGAATTTGTGGGTTGGCCTCGAAGAAGGTCCAAATCTTGCCCCAGGTAGCAATCACTGCATCAGGCAGCGGCCCCTGCGCCTCGAACACCAGATAGTCGCCTGCTTCAATAGTGACTGACTGGAAATCCGCAGAAGGCTCGTCCACCGCAACACCCGCCGTGACATCGAATGCGCCCGAGGCATCGGCCTCGTAAGCCGAATACACGCCGTAGACCGGAGAACCGACGCGTTTGCCGGGAATAACCTCGGCCAAGCCCTTAGCGAAAAACTCACCCCACATCGGGCCAATCTTCGCTGTTTCAGGGTTGGGTTCTACTGCATTGGTCGTGCGCACACACAGACCCGAGACCGTGAACGCGTCGATCTGCTGTCGTTTCAAGTCCATCGAAAAATCTGCTCCCTGCTGATTGAGTGCGGCTGTGCAGCGCCGCGATGGCGCTTACTGTGTCAGCGATTGACGTCTACCACAACCCGTCCGCGCAGCTGTCCCGCGAGCAATTCTGGCGCTGCGTCAATCGCTTCGCTCAAGGCGATTTCGTGACTGATCAATGACAACAAGGCGAAGTCCAGATCCCTCGCTAAACGATCCCAGGCGTGCAAACGTCGCGCTTTGGGCTGGGTGACACTATTAACCCCGGCCAGCGTAACGCCACGCAAAATGAACGGCGCCACGGACGCCGGAAAATCCATGCCCTGGGCCAGACCGCACGCAGCAACCGTGCCTTCGGCGCATGTACTGGCACAAGCATTCGCCAGCGTGTGGCTGCCGACAGAGTCGATCACCGCCGCCCAGCGTTCTTTGACCAAGGGTTTGCCCGGCTCGGACAACGTGGCGCGATCAATGATTTCGCTGGCGCCCAATTGCCGCAGATATTCATGCTCGGCCACCCGGCCAGTGGACGCTACGACGCGATAGCCGAGCTGGCTGAGCAGCGCGATGGCGAAACTGCCGACACCGCCATTGGCGCCCGTGACCAGCACCTCGCCCTGATCCGGCGTCACGCCGTTGTGCTCCAGCGCCAGAATGCACAGCATCGCCGTATAACCCGCGGTGCCGATGGCCATCGCTTGCGCTGCGGTAAAGGCTTTGGGCAACGGGATCAACCAGTCGCCATTGAGTCGGACTTTCTGTGCCAACCCGCCCCAATGGTTTTCGCCCACTCCCCAACCATTGAGCAGGACGTGGTCGCCGACTTTATAGTCGGGGTGCGAGCTGACCTCGACCGTTCCGGCCAGATCGATCCCCGGCACCATCGGAAACTTGCGCACCACCGGGCTGCTGCCGGTAATCGCCAGACCATCCTTGAAATTCAGCGTGCTGTAGGCGACGCGCACCGTTACATCGCCTTCGGGCAACTGATCGTCATTGAGTTGCTGAAGATTGGCGCGATAACCGCTGTCGTCTTTGTCGATCACAATGGCATTGAACATGATGGCCTCGCAGGACGGATTTTCAGAATGTCGTGCCTTGAAATACCACATCGCAACACATTGCCACACTCGACTTTCTGCCAATCCGCGAATCGACCGGGTATTTCCATGACGGGCGACTATGCTTTTTCGACGACCGTGGATTCGCGGTTTTTCCCCAGGCAAACGGTCTGTCGATGGAGCTGACAATGTCTTACCCGCGTGCGCTGTTCATGATGTTGATGGTGGGTCTGCTGAGCATTGGCAATACCTGGGCGGCGCCTGCCAGCAAGGCTAACGAGGCGGCACCGAGCGAGCCGGCCTGGCCTCAGGTCATCACCAGCGGCAAGGCCAAACTGACGGTGTACCAGCCGCAACTCGACAGTTGGGATGGCTACACCCTGAACGCGCGCGCCGCCGTCGAAGCCAGTGGTGCCGATGGCAAATCCACCTACGGTATCGTCCAGTTCAGTGCCCACACACTCGTCGACAAGGCCACGCGCTGGGTCGCGCTCGACCAGTACAAGATCATCAAGGCGGATTTCCCGGCGGATGCCAGTCAATCGCAGACCTGGCTCGCGGCCCTGCAGAAAGACGCCGACAGTCGCAAGAAAACCATTTCGCTGGATCAACTGGAAGCGGCCGTCGGCGTGCTCTCGGCAGAACAGAAAGCCGACAGCGCGCCACTGGAAAATACCCCGCCCACCATCATGAGTTCCGATGTCCCGGCGCTGCTGGTGTACATCGACGGCGATGCGGCCTATCGGCCTGTCGAAGGCACCGACTTGCAGCGCGTGATCAACACGCGCCCGCTGCTGCTCAAGGATGCGCAAGGCAAACACTATCTGCATGTCTTCGATGGCTGGATGGTTGCCGACCGGTTGAACGGTGATTACGCCCTCCTGCCCTCGCCACCCGCCGAACTGGAGCAAGCCAAACAGGCCGCGATCAAGAGTCGGCAAGTCGATTTGCTGACCGGTCAGAGTGATCCCAAAGACAAGGTCCCCAGTCTGGCCAAACCGCCGCAACCGAAAATTTTCATCGCCACCACACCTACCGAACTGCTCGTCACCGATGGCGCCGCGCAATGGTTGCCGATTCAGGGCACCCGCCTGTTGTACGTGAGCAACACCACCGGACACATCTTCAAGGAGATTGGCGACCAGAACAGTTACGTGCTGATCTCCGGGCGTTGGTTCCGCGCCAATGACATGAAGGGACCATGGACGTTTACCCCGGCGGATAAACTGCCTGCAGATTTCGCCAACATTCCCGATGACAGCCCGAAAGAGAACGTCAAAGCCTCGGTAGCCGGCACCCCGCAAGCCAAGGAAGCCGCCATTGCTGCGACGATTCCGCAGACTTCGGCAATCAAGAAAAGCGCTGTGAAAATGACCGCGCCACAGTTCGATGGCGAGCCACAACTCAAAGCCATCAACAGCACGCCATTGCAATACGTGGTCAACAGCGCCACGCCGATTATCCGCGTCGACAACGCCAGTTGGTACGCGGTGGAAAACGGTATCTGGTTCACCTCCACCACGGTCAACGGCCCCTGGGTTGTGGCCGGCGCCGTGCCGGCAGTGATCTACTCGATTCCGCCAAGCTCGCCCATGCATTACCTCACCTACGTCAAAGTCTACGAGGCCAGTGGCGACACCGTGGTGGTCGGTTACACCCCCGGTTACCAGGGTTCCAATCTGGACCCGGCCACCGGCGTCGTGGTCTATGGCACCGGTTATCCATATACGCCGTGGGTGGGCAACGTCTGGTATGGGCCACCCGTCACTTACGGCTTCGGTGTCGCCATCCGCTACACACCCTGGACAGGCTGGACGTTCGGTTTCGGTTTCGGCTGGAGCTGGGGAGGCAGCACGGTCGCGATGGGTTGGGGATGGGGCGCCTATCCGTGGTGGGGCAATTACGGCTGGGGTTACGCCTGGGGCCCGCACTTGTATCCCGCGCCGCTGGCGTGGGGCGGCGCGGCTTACGGTTATCACGGTGGCGCAGTGGCCTGGGGGCCCGGCGGCTGGGCAGGTACCACCGGCAATATTTATCATCAGTGGGGAGATCGAGCGACTGTCAGCCGCTACGGCGCAGGTTATAACGCCTGGACGGGCAATCGCTGGGCCGGTCAGGTCGGTTCCTCCTACAACTCGCGCACCGGGGTCGCCGCTGCCGGGCAACGTGGCGCAGTACACAACGTCTACACCGGTAACTACGCCGCCGGGCGCAGCGGTGAAGTGGTCGGCCCGAACGGTGGGGCGATCGCCGGTGGCCGCGTGACTGCGGGCAATGTGCGCAACGGTACGCAAGTGACGGCCAATCGCGGCGCGGTCTACAACCCCAACACCGGCAACACCACGCAATTTGGCGGCATTCATGGACGCAACGGCGGTGCCGCGCACATCGGTGACAACGTTTACGCCGGCCACGATGGCAACGTGTACAAGAAGACCGACAACGGTTGGCAGTCAATGGTCGGGGGCGGCGGCACACGAACAGCACCGATCAACAACAATGCGCAATTGCAGAACCTCAACCGTGAATCCGCTGCACGCAATTTTGGTAACCAGCGCACCAACAACTTTCACAACTCTTCGCAATTCATGAACCATTCGTTTGGCGGCGGTGGAGGTGGCGGTTTTCACCGACGCTGAAAACCTGAACAACAGGTTCTGAATTTCGAACTGGCTCTGAGCCGGGTTTTACTGTTAAAAAACCGGCTCTGCCCGTTTCGTTGTTCGGAGAACCGCTGTCATGAGCCAATGGCCCGATACCCGCATTCTTGATCTTTTCGGCATCGAATTGCCGATCATTCAGGCGCCGATGGCCGGTGCGACGAACGCATCCATGGTGATCGCCGTGTGCAACGCCGGTGGCCTCGGCTCTATGCCGGCGGCGATGCTGAGCATCGAGCAATTGCGCGAAGCCCTGCAGACCATTCGTCAACACACCACCAAACCGTTCAACGTCAATTTCTTCTGCCATCAGCCTCCAGCGGCGGATGAGCAACGCGCCAGTGACTGGAAGAATCTGCTGGAACCTTACTACCGTGAACTGGGCGTCGATTTTGATGCGCCGACGCCGGTGTCCAACCGCGCGCCATTCGATGCGGCGGCATGCGAAGTGCTGGAAGAGTTTCGCCCGCAGGTGGTGAGCTTTCACTTCGGTCTGCCGGAGCAATCCTTGCTTGATCGGGTCAAGGCCACGGGAGCGAAAATTCTGTCCTCGGCCACCACTGTCGAAGAAGCCGTATGGCTGGAGCACAACGGTTGTGATGCGATCATCGCCATGGGCTATGAGGCTGGCGGTCATCGCGGGATGTTTCTCAGTGAAGATTTGAGCAGCCAGGTTGGCACGTTTGCGCTGCTGCCGCAGGTCGTCGATGCCGTGAGTGTGCCGGTGATTGCCGCCGGGGCTATTGCTGATCCTCGGGGTGTCGCGGCAGCATTCATGTTGGGCGCAGCTGCGGTGCAAGTGGGCACGGCCTATCTGTTCACGCCAGAAGCGAAGGTCAGTGCCGCGCATCACCAGGCCCTGCGTTCTGCCAAAGAAAGTGAAACCGCCGTCACCAATCTTTTTACCGGTCGCCCGGCGCGGGGTATTCTCAACCGCGTGATGCGCGAGCTGGGCCCGATGTCGCCGGCGGCACCGGCCTTTCCGTTGGCCGGAGGCGCGTTGATGCCATTGCGGGCGAAAAACGAATCGCAGTTTGCCAACCTCTGGGCCGGACAGGCATTCACGTTGGGTCGCGATGTCAGCAGCGCGGAGCTGACACGGCAATTGGCCGAGGGTGGACTGCAGAAACTGACTCAGGGTCAAGAGCGATCACGATGAGCGATGCCACCCCTGTTGGCATTGCTTAAAGCAACACTTTCCGTTTAGCGGCATTTCGCTATATATTTCGCTATATAGCGATTTCACCCCTCGCATCGGGCGGTCCACCTCCAACAATAACTGCCCTCTGCACACGCCAACAACGGAGCTGTTACATGACCATTCGTGCCTCACGTTTTGCCCCTACCTGCCTGGCCACCTTGTTGGCGGTGTTTGCCGTCGGTGCCGCCCAGGCTGATGAAGTGCAAGTGGCTGTCGCAGCCAACTTCACCGCACCGATCCAGGCGATCGCCGCCGATTTCGAAAAAGACACCGGGCACAAACTGGTCGCAGCCTACGGCGCCACCGGTCAGTTCTACACCCAGATCAAAAACGGCGCGCCGTTTGAAGTGTTCCTCTCGGCAGACGACACCACTCCGGAAAAACTCGAGAAGGAAGGCGATACCGTCAAAGGCTCGCGCTTCACTTACGCCATCGGCACCCTGGCGCTGTGGTCGGCGAAAGAAGGTTACGTTGACGCCAAAGGCGAAGTTCTGAAAAAGAACGAATACCAGCACCTGTCTATCGCCAATCCAAAAGCGGCGCCATACGGTCTGGCTGCCACCCAAGTGCTGGAAAAGCTCAAGCTGACCGAAGCAACCAAAACCAAAATCGTTGAAGGCCAGAACATCACTCAGGCCTACCAGTTTGTTTCCACCGGTAACGCCGAGCTGGGCTTCGTTGCCCTGTCGCAGATCTTCAAGGATGGCAAAGTCACCAGCGGCTCGGCGTGGATCGTGCCGGCCAGCATGCACGACCCGATCAAACAGGACGCGGTAATCCTCAACAAAGGCAAAGACAACGCCGCCGCCAAGGCCCTGGTTGAATACCTCAAAGGTCCGAAAGCCGCGGCGGTGATCAAGTCTTACGGCTATCAGCTCTAAATGTCGCTGACGAGTGCCGATTTCGCGGCGATCTGGCTGACCCTGAAACTGGCGTCCCTGACCACCGCGATCCTGCTGGTGGTCGGCACTCCGATTGCCCTGTGGTTGTCGCGCACCCGTTCCTGGTTGCGCGGCCCGATCGGGGCGATCGTCGCCCTGCCCCTCGTGTTGCCGCCGACTGTGATCGGCTTTTACCTGCTGTTGATGATGGGCCCGCACGGCTTTCTCGGCCAATTCACTCAATGGCTGGGCCTGGGCACCCTGACGTTCAGCTTCACTGGGCTGGTAATCGGTTCGGTGATCTATTCCATGCCGTTCGTGGTGCAACCGTTGCAAAACGCGTTCTCGGCGATCGGCACCCGCCCACTGGAAGTGGCCGCGACCTTGCGCGCCAATCCATGGGACACTTTTTTCAGCGTGATTCTGCCGCTCGCTCGCCCAGGATTTGTCACGGCGGCGATCCTCGGGTTCGCGCACACCGTCGGTGAATTCGGCGTCGTGCTGATGATCGGCGGCAACATCCCCGACAAGACTCGCGTGGTTTCGGTGCAGATCTACGATCACGTCGAAGCCATGGAATACGCACAAGCGCACTGGCTGGCCGGTGCGATGCTGGTGTTTTCGTTCCTGGTGTTGCTGGCGCTGTACTCCAGCCGCAAGACTCGCGCTGGCTGGAGCTGATCAATGATCGATGCACGTCTGCAACTGGCTTATTCCGGCTTCAACCTCGACGTCGACCTGCATTTGCCGGGTCGCGGCGTCTCCGCGCTGTTCGGCCATTCCGGCTCAGGCAAGACCACTTGCCTGCGTTGCATTGCCGGGCTTGAACGCGCCGAACACGGTTTCGTGCAAATCAACGACGAAATCTGGCAGGACAGCGATAACGGCATTTTTGTCCCGCCACACAAGCGCGCACTGGGTTATGTGTTTCAGGAATCCAGCCTTTTTCCACACTTGTCCGTGCTGGCCAATCTGCAATTCGGCCTCAAGCGCATTGCCAGATCCCAGCGTCGCGTCGACATGGCGCAAGCCACCGAACTGCTCGGCATTGGCCATTTACTTGAACGTCATCCGCAGCATTTGTCCGGGGGTGAACGCCAGCGGGTCGGCATCGCCCGCGCCTTGCTGACCAGTCCGAAACTGCTGCTGATGGACGAACCCCTCGCCGCGCTCGACAGCCAGCGCAAAAACGAAATCCTCCCATACCTGCAACGCCTGCACGACGAACTGGATATTCCGGTGCTGTACGTCAGCCACGCGCAGGACGAAGTGGCCCGTCTGGCCGATCACCTGGTGTTGCTCAGCGAAGGCAAAGCGCTGGCCAGTGGCCCGATCGGCGAAACCCTTGCGCGCCTCGACCTGCCGATGGCCATGGGTGATGACGCGGGCGTGATCATCGAGGGGCAAGTCAGTGCCTACGATGCGGAGTATCAATTGCTCAGCCTGCAACTGCCCGCGACCGCAATGAACATCCGCGTGACGCACGCACCGATGTCAGTGGGCCAGGCCCTGCGCTGCAAGGTGCACGCGCGCGACATCAGTCTGACTCTGCAAAACAACGAACTCAGCAGCATCCTCAATCGCCTGCCGGTCACAGTGGTCAGCGAGCAGGCGGCGGAGAACGCCGCGCATGTGCTGATCCGTCTCGACGCCGGCGGGACGCCGTTGCTGGCGCGGATCACACGGTTCTCCCGGGATCAGTTGGGCGTGCATCCGGGCCAGCAACTCTGGGCGCAGATCAAGGCTGTCGCCGTACTCGCGTAAATCATTCGGCACCACGGCAACGGCGCGCGGTCAATGGTTTTACAGACCACCGCGCCACCGAAGGAAGCCGCCATGCCCGATACCGAGTTGATCGATGCTCTGCCATCCGACCTGCACTATGTCGATGACACGCAGCCCGGTATCACCCGCAAGAAACTGCGCGGTAAATTCAGTTATTACGAGCCGTCCGGCCAGCGCATCACCGATCCCGACGAGATCAAACGCATCAACGCCCTCGCCGTGCCGCCGGCTTACACCAATGTGTGGATCTGCCCCGACCCGCGCGGCCATCTGCAAGCGACCGGCCGTGATGCCCGTGGCCGCAAGCAATATCGCTATCACTCGCGCTGGCGCGAAGTGCGCGATGCTGACAAGTATTCGCGTCTGCGTGAATTCGGGCAGGCATTGCCAAAACTGCGCAAGCAACTGGAAACGCTGCTGGAGGCACCTGGATTCAGTCGCGACAAGGTCATGGCCACAGTGATCACCTTGCTCGACGCCACGCTCATTCGCGTCGGCAATACACAGTACGCCCGTGACAACCGCTCTTATGGTCTGACCACGCTGCGCAGCCGCCACGTTGAAGTCAACGGCAGTGCGATCCTGTTTCAGTTTCGCGGCAAAAGCGGCATCGAACACCAGATCACCGTCAAGGATCGGCGCCTGGCGCGCATCATCAAGCGCTGCCTGGAGATTCCCGGGCAAAACCTGTTTCAGTACCTGGATGAAAACGGTGAGCGACACACAGTCAGCTCTTCGGACGTCAACGCCTACCTGCAAACGCTCACCGGCGCCGACTTCACCGCCAAGGATTACCGCACCTGGGCCGGCAGCGCCCTCGCATTGGCGGTGCTGCGAGAGCTGAGCCATGAGACGGAGACTGAAGCCAAGCGGCATGTGGTGGAGATGGTCAAGGGTGTCGCCAAGCAGCTGGGCAATACGCCTGCGGTGTGTCGCAAGTGCTACATCCACCCCGCCGTGGTGGAAAAATTCATGCTCGGCGCCCTCGCCGAATTACCGCGACCGCGAATTCGCAAAGGCTTGCGTGCCGAGGAAGTGGCGCTGGCAATGTTTCTCGAACGCATGAGCGAGATGACAGACACGCCTTGATCGATTGCCCATCATCCTCTAGGCTAGCCACCTTTCCCCCTCCCAGGACGACCGCAGAAGTGAACAACCCGGCCCTTTAAAAATGCATTCGCGACACGCCGTCAACGGCACGTGTCAGTTTTCACGACATTTTTCTGGAGGTGCCGATGACTCACGTCTCGCGTACGCCTGCACTCGTCTCGCTGAACCAATTGAGCTTTCAATTCGCCAGCGGCGAGACGATTTTCGACGCACTGAATCTCACGTTCGATCACTTGCCGACCGCCATTGTGGGGCGCAACGGTGCCGGCAAAAGTGTGCTTGCACGGCTGATCGCCGGCCATCTGCAGCCTACTGCGGGCAGTGTGGTGCAAGCGGTTGCAGTGCGTTATATCCCACAGATATTCGTCACCACGCCCGGCCAGTCGATCGCCGAAGCGACGGGCACGGCTTCAGTGCTCGCGGCCTTGCAACGGCTGAAACTCGGTAGCGCCACCGATGACGATTTCGACACCATCGGTGAGCAATGGGATCTGGCAGAGCGCCTTCGCCAGCTTCTCGACGAGGCCGGGCTCAGTGAGCTCGATGCGACGGATCTGACGGAACATCTCAGCGGCGGTCAGCAGGCCCGGATCGCCCTGATTGGCGCACTGTTGAGCCAGGCGCAATTGCTGATACTCGATGAGCCCACCAATCATCTGGACAGCGCCGGCCGGCAATGGCTGATGAGCAGGCTCGAACAATGGCGCGGCGGTCTGATTGTGGTCAGCCATGATCGGCAGTTGCTGCAGCACATGCGCAGGATCGTCGAACTCACGTCGTTGGGCGCGACGGTGTTCAGCGGCTGTTACGCGGATTTCGTAGAACAACGCCAGCGCCAACGGGCGGCGGCTCAGGCGCAGCTCGATCAGGCACGCATTGAGCGCCAGCGGCACCGCGCGCGTCTGCAACGCGAGCACGACACGATCCAGTGTCACGCCGCCGGCAGCCGACGCAATGCCGAAACGGCCAACGTTTCCAGCATGGAGCGGTCGGCCATGAAAGCCGCCGCGAAGGAGATCATGGGCCAGATCAAAGTCGGCCATCAGGCCCGTAAAGCCGATCTGGACGAGCGCGTTCGCGAGGCATACGCCCGAGTCGTGCCGGATGATGGAGTGTTGATCAACCTGCCTGGCAGCGTTGTGCCCTGCGGTCGCCAAGTATGCACGCTGGTGGACGCCTGTCTGCCGTGGCTGCCGGCGGATGCATTGACCCGCCGCGTGAACCTGAACATCCACGGCCCGATGCGCATTGCTATCAGTGGCCCGAACGGCTGTGGCAAGTCGACCCTGCTGAAAATGCTCGCTACAGAACTGGCACCTGTGAGCGGTGAATGCAGCACCCATGTGCCTTTTGCGTTTCTCGATCAGCAACTGAAGCTACTGGATGCCCAAACCAGCATCGTTGAACAATTGCAGGCCCAGCAGACACCGCTCAACCAAGGCACCTTGCGCAGTTTCCTGGCCCAGTTGCAACTGAATGCACAGCGCGTGACGCAACCCTGTGACTTGCTCAGCGGCGGTGAACGCCTGAAAGCCGCTCTCGCCCTGGCGTTATGGCGCCAGACGCCGGCGCAACTGCTGTTGCTCGATGAACCGACCAATCACCTTGATCTGGCTTCGGTACAGGCATTTGAACAAGCCTTGCAGACATTTCCGGGCGCGATTGTCGCCGTTTCCCACGATCTGGCGTTTCTCCAGGGGTTGCATCCCAGCCATTGGCTCACTTGGCACCCCGCCGGCTGGCACTGGCAACCGACGAATTGAGCTGTCTATTTTTTGCACGATTGCCGCAGGCTTCTATAGTTGATCTGACACGAATCAACTGCGGTGACGCCATGGAAGACATTTTCGTCGTGAAGCGTTGCAACAAGATCATTATTCACGGTCGGCGCGCCGGCGAAAGCCAGCACGATCCCGCCGAAGCCATTGGCTGGTTTCGCATCTGCGACACCCGCACCGGCGGTTTCATCGGCGACGGCTACGACGCCCAGGAGGACGCACAGCGCGAATGTCAGCGCCTCAATGCAGTCAGTTCGCCCATACCGGCCCGCGAGGTTTCCGGCTGATGCCGATCATAACCGGGTCTATACTGAAACCAGCTGAAGGAGCAGCACCCCAACGGCACAAGGCTCGCCACTCGCGGGCTTTTTGCTGCAGCTCAGCGGTTTCATAGAACGGAGGTGTTCCATGTCCGAAAAAGAGTCCATCACCACCCTCCTCACCCTGCTCGACGCCCGGCAGGCGCGCCTCGCAGCCGCTTGCAAGGAGATCGCCGATTGGGTCGATCACCAAGGCGGCCATCCGACAGCCCTGCGCATTCGCGATCGGCTGAACGACATCGAGAAGGATGCCCCGCTGATTCGCAACACGTTGTCGGCGCTCAAACCTGTGGATCGGCCACTGCCACGCTTCAGATAATCATCACGGTACCAACCCATCGCCCCGCCGCAAGGTTCGCGGGGCGTTGAACGGCAATTGCAGTGTTGTCGAGTGATCGATTGCGCGGCACTTTCAGACTTTCCTGGTCAAACTGTTTCTTTTCACACAATCCTCACATCTGCGCGCTTACAGTGAATTCACTCCTTTAGTGATTCCCTTTAACGCCCGCCCGCATGCGGGTGTTTTTTTGCCGATAGTTCGCCTGCCGAACAGTCATGGCTGTCAGTTGTCATAACTTTGTACACGTCACGAAGGAGACAGTTCATGGTTATCCATTTCAACGTCGACGGGCATCTGGCCTGTGGCCATAAAGGCAAACACCTCACTGCCAGTCGCGAACTCAATCGCGTGAAATGCCGCAGCTGCCGCAACACCGATGCCTACAAACAAGCGCGAAAAGATCAACGCAACAACGCACGCCGTGTCGCCCGTCAGGCAAAAACCACGCACCACGCCGTCAACTGGCGCGCGGAGTGGACTGAACGCCTGGCCGGGATGGCCGGACGGCAACGCTTGCCTCGTGGCTTTGCCCGGCAAGCGTACGTTTAAACCTGCATAAAAAATGGGCCGATAAAATCGGCCCATTTGCGTTAGTTGTTCCCTGACAATTTTTAACTCGTCCGTTTCCGATCGTGTTCACGCGAGTCTGCGCTCTCTACGTAACTTCACCTACTTAACAATCACGCCTCTCATGTATTGATTCAGATCTCGTAGATCATTAACAGTCCAAGCATGGGGCACCAGCTTTACACCATTCTCTCGCAACGTTTTGGGGATCAAGTCCCCATTCGGGCGAAGTATGATCGATGACACGATAACGCCTGGATAATCACTGAATCGCTTCTTGAAGGCAGAAGTGGTCAGGTCAGGCGTAGGCGGATTGCTTTTATGGGCCAGCGGGCCGGTTCCTTTAATCTCGGCTCCATGACACATGGCACATCTCTGTGTATAGAGCGCTTTGCCATTGGCCGTATCCCCGAAGGACAATGAGGTTTGAACCAGTGTTACCAGCGCTAACGACGCGGCGAATAATATTTTCATCCTTGATGCAGCCTTAATCCTGGCAAAAGATGACGCGCGATTGGCATCAGCTATAGAAAGGGCGAAACAGTTTTGATGCGGCGCACAGACGACCAAGCCGTACGTCCACGATCGAAAGGCAAAAAGTAATGCCTAGCAAGTGAATTGCGCACCCACATCAAAATAACCGACCGGAAACAAACAAGGGCTTGCATCAGCTTTCGCCCGCAAACCCTTGATTTTAAGATGGTGCCCGAAGCCGGAATCGAACCGGCACGCCCTTACGAGCGGGGGATTTTAAGTCCCATGCGTCTACCAGTTTCGCCATTCGGGCGGTAGCGCGGTGTTGCCGCTGCATTGCTCAAGTCGCGACCTGACGGGAAACAGGCTTGAGCAGCAGAGCGGGAAATATATACATCACTTCCCGCTGAAGCAAGTTCGCAATGGCCGTTTTCAAGACTAAATCTTTCGACACATTGGAAATAAAAAAGCTCCGTAAATCATGGATCTACGGAGCTTGTTTATAGTGGAGGCCGAGGTCGGAATCGAACCGGCGTAGGTGGATTTGCAATCCACTGCATAACCATTTTGCTACTCGGCCTCAAAACGTCTGTTATCAGTAGCACAACAACAAACGCGTTTTAAACTTGGAGCGGGAAACGAGACTCGAACTCGCGACCCCGACCTTGGCAAGGTCGTGCTCTACCAACTGAGCTATTCCCGCTTGGTGATGCGCATTCTATAGAATTAAGAAGCTCCGTCAACCCCTTGATTCAAAAAAGTTTTATTTCTTTTCGACATCAGTCTTCAGATGCGGCCAGGCCGCGCGAAGGTATTGAACCATCGACCACAGCGTCAGGCCTGCAGACACCATCAGCAAGGCATAGCCCAGAACGACCCAGAAACTGAAGTCCCGCGGATTGGCCAACAGGATAACCAGCGCAAGCATTTGCGCCGCGGTTTTCCATTTGCCGAGGTTGGAAACAGCAACATGGGCGCGAGCCCCGAGTTCGGCCATCCATTCGCGCAACGCCGACACCACGATCTCACGACCGATGATCACGGCGGCTGGCAACGTGAGCCAGAGATTGCCGTGCTCTTGCACCAGCAACACCAGCGCCACTGCCACCATGAGCTTGTCGGCCACCGGATCAAGGAACGCGCCAAACGGCGTGCTCTGCTCCAGGCGGCGGGCCAGATAACCATCCAGCCAGTCCGTCGCTGCCGCAAAGGCAAACACCGAGGCGGAGGCCATGTAACTCCACTGGTAAGGCAGATAGAACAGCAAAATGAAGATCGGGATGAGCAGGACGCGTAGAACGGTAATCAGATTAGGGATATTCATCGGCACAACTGGCTACGAGGTGAGGGGGCATTCTACTCGCTATGCAGGTTCGCATAAATCGACTCTGCGAGCTTTTTACTGATCCCCGGGGCTTTGGCGATCTCTTCGATGCTTGCACGAGACAGTTCCTGCAATCCACCAAAATGTTTTAGCAAGTCGCGGCGCCGTGTCGGCCCGACTCCCGCAACGCCTTCCAGCGTTGAGTTTCGCCGGGTTTTGCCACGGCGAGCGCGGTGTCCCGTAATTGCGAAACGGTGGGCTTCGTCACGGATCTGCTGAATCAGGTGCAATGCCGGCGAATCACCACGCAAGGTGAACTCGTGCGCCGCATCATTCAGATACAACGTTTCGAAGCCCGCCTTTCGCGTTGCGCCCTTCGCCACCCCGAGCAGAATCAGATCGGGGACGGCCAGTTCATTGAGCACGTCACGCGCCATCGAAAGCTGGCCCTTGCCACCGTCCACCAACAGAATGTCCGGCAACTTGCCCTCGCCTTCCTTCAGCTTGCTGAAGCGTCGTGTCAACGCCTGGTGCATGGCGGCATAGTCATCACCTGCCGTGACACCTTCGATGTTATACCGCCGGTAATCCGATTTGATCGCGCCTTCCGGGCCAAATACCACGCAGGAGGCGACTGTCGCTTCGCCGCTGGAGTGACTGATGTCGTAACACTCCAGGCGCTGCGGTGGCTCATCCAGGTTCAGCACTTCAGCCAACGCGTCAAACCGCGCAGCGGTGTGTTGACGGTTGGCCAGGCGCGCGCCCAAAGCCTGTTCAGCGTTGGTAACCGCCAGTTGCTGCCAGCGCGCACGCGTCCCGCGCACCCGATGACTGATAGCCAGTTCGCGGCCACGCAGTTCATGAATCGCCTCGATCAGCGTCGGGAAGTCTTCGTGCACCACGTTGACGATCAATTCGCTCGGCAAATCGCGCTCCGGGCTGCTGATGAAGTATTGGCCGAGGAAGGCCGCCATGACTTCAGAGACATCCTCTTCAATCCCCACTTGCGGGAAGAAGTTCTTGCTGCCCAGCACGCGTCCGCCACGAACACTGATCAAATGTACGCAAGCGCCGCCCGGATTGACGAAGGCTGCAATGACATCGATATCACCCGTACCGCCCTCCATGCTCTGCTGATCCTGCACGCGACGCAGCAATGCAATCTGATCACGCAACTCGGCGGCGCGTTCGAACTCGAGATTGATCGCCGCCTCCTCCATTGCCGTGGACAGTTCATTGGTCAGGGCATGGCTGCGCCCCTCGAGAAACATCACCGAGTGCCGCACATCCTCGGCATAAACCTCAGGCTCGACCAGACCGACACAGGGCGCCTTGCAACGCTTGATCTGATATTGCAGGCACGGGCGTGTGCGGTTCTTGTAGTAACTGTCTTCGCACTGACGAACGAAAAAAGTCTTTTGCAGCAAACTGAGACTTTCACGAATGGCCCCGGCGCTCGGATATGGACCAAAGTACTTGCCCTTGGCCTTTTTCGCCCCGCGATGGATGCTCAGACGCGGAAACTGGCCGTCAGACAGAAAGACGTAAGGGTAGGATTTATCGTCGCGCAACAGAATGTTGTACGGCGGGCGCCATTCCTTGATCAGCGTTTGCTCTAGCAGCAGCGCTTCGGTTTCGTTGGCGGTGATGGTCGTTTCGACCTGCGCTATGCGCCCCACCAATGCGGCGGTTTTCGGTGCCAGGCCGGTCTTGCGGAAATAGCTGGCCAAGCGTTTTTTGAGGTTCTTGGCCTTGCCGACGTACAGCAGACGCGCATCGCTGTCGAACATCCGATAGACGCCGGGGCGCCCACTGACAGTCGACAGAAAAGCGCCGGAATCAAATGTTTCAGTCATGATCAGGCGCTGGCATCGACCATGCCATGGCGAACCGCTAAAAGCGTCAACTCGACATCGCTACTGATCGAAAGCTTCTCGAAAATACGGTAGCGGTAGGTGTTCACGGTTTTCGGGGACAGGCACAACTTGTCGGAAATTATCTGGACTTTCTGACAGCCGACAATCATCAAGGCGATTTGAATCTCCCGTTCGGACAAGGCATCGAACGGCGAATCGTTGGTCGGTTGAAAGGACTTGATTGCCAACTGTTGAGCAATCTGCGGACTGATGTAACGCTGGCCAGCGAATACCAGGCGAATGGCCTGAACCATTTCCGGCAGCCCCGCGCCCTTGGTCAGATAGCCGGCGGCTCCGGCCTGCAGCAACCTCGTAGGGAATGGGTCTTCCTCACAAACCGTCACGGCAACCACTTTGATGTCCGGATGACTGCGCAACAGTTTGCGCGTCGCTTCCAGGCCACCGATGCCAGGCATCTTGACATCCATCAGGACGACATCGGGTTTCAACTCACGCGCCTTGATCAGGGACTCTTCCCCGGACTCGGCCTGGCCGACCACTTGCAGGCCATCGATATCGGCCAGCATACGTGTAATGCCTGTACGAACGAGATCATGGTCATCGACCACTAGCACCCTAATCAAGCAGACACCTCGCGATATGGTCTTATTGGGATGCCGGACACCTTAGCAAAAAGTGCCAGACAGACCTAGCAGAAAGCCGCATTTAAAAAGTTTCAATTCATCTTTCAGAGCTTGCCAGCCGTGGGTTTCAGAGCACAGGTGTTCTTAAATCGAGCTGCATGCGCAAGAAACACTCATCTTTACCTTGAAGCTGTAGTCCTTTTCTCTGATACAAATTTTTTGCCGGATTATTTTCAAAGACCGTGAGACGCAGTGCCGGACGTCTTTCCTTGCTGGCTATCTCGATAACCTGATCAATTGCCCAGGAACCTGCCCCCTGCCCCTGAAACGCCTCAGCTATCTGCAGTTCTCGGATATACAAGGCACGAGCATCCCGACTGAGACTGAAAAAACCGATCGCCACTTCATCGCGACAGATCAACCAACTCTCTCGTCCAGACCACGCGACATCAAACGCGTCGTCCTGCCACAACAAATCATGCTGAATGTAATAACGCAGCATGTTCTGACAGGTGAGCGACCTGGCGAATGCCAAATCCTCAGGCGATGTGCGACGCAGCTGAAATGTCATACCGCTCGTACTACGGCAAGTACTTCACCCTGCCATACACCTTCGATTCTGCGGGCGACCACCAGGCAATCTCCGGAGCCTGGGGCCGATACAATCAGCGCACCATCCTCGGACCAGATCGCACTGCGCCCTGCCGACTGCCAGCCGCCGGTAAGGCCACCATGATTGGCCATCAGTACGGCCATTGAGTGCCGGCGAGCGTAGCCTTGTAGCAGCGCGGTGTCGGGCGCATAACCTGCTTCTCCGATTAATGCCCCGGCAGCATAAACGTTGGCCCCTAGGGCGCAGGCGTTCGCTGCGTGGCTGGCGTGGGAAAAGTCCGCGCAGACTGCCAGCGCAACGGTATCGCTGCCAATTTTCACGTTGGCCCCGCCGTTTCCAGGTGCAAAAATCAGCTCCTCCCCCGCATGCAAGTGTTGCTTGCTGTAAACACTGAGCGAGCCGTCTGCGCCTAACACCAGCGCGCCTATCACCACCGCTGAACGCGGCGTCAATCGAATCGGCATCCCCACGACAGCCGTAACACCAAGCTCTCGAGCAAGATCCCGTAGCGGTTGCAGCACGCCATCTTGCGGATCAATCGCCAATGCAGCGGCTACCTCGCCCTCATACCCGGTCAGCGACAACTCCGGAAATACCACCAATTCAACGCCCTGCTCCGCCGCCACTTCGATAAAGCGCAGGTGGCGATCGATATTGGCGGCGAGATCACCGGCAATGGAAATTGATTGGGCTGCGGCCATGGTCAGCGTCGACATGATGCGTCCTTGGGATAGAGGCAAAACACAGAGTGTGTCACACCGTGCTCAGCACTCAAGCGATAGGCAGATTAATGCGCATGCCATAGCATTTTCTGATTGCTGTGGCGTATCGGCCTCTAGTAAGCTCGGCGCATTCATCGGAGACAGATCATGTTCAACGCCCTACCACAGCTTCTGACGGCCAGCGCACTGCGCTCGGTTGCGGCTGCGCGTTTGAATGGCGTTTGCGCTCCTGCCAGCTTTTATTTTGGGTATTGGTTTAGCCACTGGCGCGCCTGATACCCACACGGCGCCCATAAAAACGGGTCGCCACCAGAGAATTCTCAACCCCCGGTCGGCCTCCCGACCGGGGGTTTTGTTTTTTCAGGCCCAAACTTTTTAGCAACACTCCAGACAATTTGAGGAATCACCCAATGAACTACGCCACTTATTACCGTTACGACATTTTTTCCGCCTGGCGATTTACCAGCCTCCGCTCGGGACAGCCTGCCGCCTCCGATCGGTCACCCACAGGTGGCAAGCACACACACGCAGCCCATACGGCCAATTGTCGAACACCCCAGTAGGGCCGAGTGCGCGGGAAGCCCCCGCCTCCAGCCCAGGAAGACCGAATATGAACTCCTCCGTTTCTGCTTTGCCACTGTCTACACTCGACTGCGCCAACGAGGCACTGACGTTACGTCTGCCGAGTTCGCTGCAACTCAAGCAGCAATTGCCCCTGAGCAATGCCCTGACCCTGCAGGTCGCCGCCCACCGCCAGGCGGCTCGGGCGATTCTCGATGGACAAGATCCACGCCTGCTGGTGATCGTTGGTCCTTGCTCGATCCATGACCCAAAATCCGCCCTCGAATACGCCGGCAAACTCGCCCGACTCGCCGATCAAGTCAGTGATGAAATGCTGCTGGTCATGCGCGCCTATGTCGAAAAACCGCGAACGACGGTTGGCTGGAAAGGCCTGGCATACGACCCCCACCTTGATGGCAGTGACGACATGGCGGCCGGCCTGACGCTGTCCCGTGAACTGATGCTGGGAATGATCCACCTGGGCCTCCCCGTCGCTACCGAACTGCTGCAACCCATGGCTGCCGGTTACTTCGATGACCTGTTGAGCTGGGTTGCCATCGGCGCCCGTACAACCGAATCCCAGATTCACCGCGAGATGGCCAGCGGATTGAACATGCCCGTCGGCTTCAAAAATGGTACCGACGGTGGCGTGGCCATCGCAGTCGATGCAATGCGTTCGGCAGCCCATCCACACAGGCATTTCGGTGTCGACAGCCAAGGTCATCCGGCAATCATTCAGTCAACCGGCAACCCGGACACCCACTTGGTGCTGCGTGGTGGCCATCAGGGCCCTAATTACGATCGAAACAGCGTCGAAAAAATCAGCGCCGAGCTCGCCCGACTGAAAATCCCGAGCCGGATCATGGTTGATTGCAGTCACGCCAACAGCGGTAAAGACCCTCTGCGCCAACCGGCCGTCTTCAACGATGTGCTGGAGCAACGCCTGCGGGGCGATCATTCGCTGATCGGCATGATGATCGAGTCACACCTGTTCGAAGGTTGCCAACCACTGAAGCCATCGCTGCAATACGGCGTCTCCATTACCGATGGATGCCTCGGCTTCAACGCGACAGAACGCTTGTTGCTGGATGCCGCACACCGCCTGAAAAACCAAAACCAGCGCTGAAGTGAAGATCAGACTTCCGGCGCATAGGGCGCCGGAAGCACAGAACGTTACTCCACGTGCACCTGCGTCACCTCGGATACCTGACTGACATCGTCCGTTCGCTCCACCGAATAGGCGATGCGCACTGTCGACCCCTGATGCTCACGCCAAAAACGATGAGGGACGATAAACACCAGCGGCTGTCCCGCCGAGTCGCGGGTGATTTCCCTATCGTCGCGGTGATTGAAGAAATCTCCATCGCACTTCAGATAGACCAACTCTCCTGCCTGTGCCTGAGCATTGCCGATCACCACGGTAATACCGTCGGTAGAATCCGCTATATCCAGAATGCCGTCTTGAGCCTCCAATACGTCCGGCGCAGCCAATCTTCCGCGAATCAGCGACGCGATAACCACTTTCGCGGACTCGGAGTCGCGCGCTTCGCCGCCTTTCGATTCAACCCGATATCGGACGAACGCCTCACTGCCAAGGTGCGCAACGAAACATTCAGGCGGGAGCCAGAACGACAGTGCTTCCCCCACCGCATAGGCCGCAACGGTCAACGCATCGTCAAATCCATTGTTCGGCGCACCTTGCCAGCTCAGCAGGACTCGATCGCCTTCTGCCATCCGTGCGTATGGCTGCAGGCTGACCCGTGCACCATCGGGGAATCTTTCGGGATCCAGAACACCGCCGACCGTGTCGTCGACACAAGGCGCAAGCAAATGAGTCCAAACATCTCCGACATCCATTTGCACACGTTCCGAAACAGCAGGTTCAGCGCATGTCGCACTGTAAAGCGTCCAGTAGATTTCCAGTGATCCGCCATCCAGCGCTGCGACGTGAACACCCTTGATGACGAATACAACGTCCTTGCCTACTTGCTCTTCGCTGATGAAGCGGGACACCTCGTGATGATAAGTGAAACCATCAATATCCAGCCCTTCCCAGTGCAGCAATAGCTTGTCACCGCAAGCCATGCCCGGATAAGGCGCAATCCGTGCAATGACTCTTTTCAAAGAGGGATCCAGTGCGGCATCCGTGACAGCATCGAGGGAAGGTACTGGCAAGCGTACGGTTGCCGCACGGATATCAATGCCTTCACCTGCCTGATAGCAAAACTCCAGAGTTGTCTCATCCACCTTGAAACTCAGCCGCCCCCGACCATTGAGTGAAATCCGACCATCCGGTGTGGCGCCTGACGCTCCACCGTTCTGCTGCGTTGACGGTATTTTCGAGTGTGCCTCATACAGAGTCATCGATGCCTCCATTCCTTGGAAAAAACGCCGTCTTCAATGACCGCGTCGACAGCCCTATTGAACGCTATTGCGCAACGCCAGGATGTCAGCCAAAGCGCTAAGTACGCGGGGCAAACACTGCCAGCAAGGTAGGCAAACAACTGAAAAACACCTCAAAACCAGCAGTAGACGGCGGCACATTCGGAGGTGGATCTCAGCATTATCCGAAATTTCGTACATCCACTGATCCAGATTCAAACAGCATCTGAAGCCTCTTCGTACTTCACCGAATGAATGACTGTTTTAGAGTGACCCGCAGATCTCACCGAGAACTTCTGCGATAAGGTAAATAGCATGCAACGGAATGCCACAACGCACTACCCGATCCTATTGATCCATGGTCTGTTCGGATTCGAGCGCATCGGCCACTTCGAACTTTTCCATGAGGTTCGCAAGGCACTCGTAGCGGCGGGCAGCCGAGTGTTTGTGCCACATCTCTCAGCGGCTCATGACAACGAAGTCCGCGGAGAACAGTTATTGCTGCAAATTGATCGTGTGCTCAAAGGCACAGGTGCCGACAAAGTCAACCTGATCGGACACAGTCAAGGCGCACTCACCGCGCGTTATGCTGCTGCGCTTGCCCCACACAACGTCGCGTCAGTGACTTCGGTCAGCGGACCCAATCAGGGCTCCGAAGTGGCCGACACCCTGCGTCAGGCACTCATCCCCGGGCGATTGCCGGAGCATATTGCCAACAACGTAGCCACGCTGTTTGCAGATTTTCTGGCCCTGCTCAGTGGCAGCCTGCTGCTGCCGCAACATGCAGTGGCGGCGCTCAACGCCCTGACGAGCGAAGGCGTAGGACGATTCAACGATAAATACCCGCAAGGTTTACCCGACACGTGGGGCGGGCATGGACCGACCCTGGTCAACGGCGTTCGCTATTATTCCTGGAGCGGAATCCTCGCCGATCACGGCTCGCACACCCTTGACCCGGGCAATATCATTTGCAGGGCACTTTCCAGGCACTTCAATAAAGACGCCGGGCAAAACGATGGACTTGTCGGCCGTTTCAGCTCCCATTTGGGCGAGGTAATCCGTTCGGACCTGCCTCTTGACCATCTGTCGAGTCTGGGTGGCACGGCGACAGTCCATGCAGTCACGCCGAATCCGATTGACCTCTATGTAGAGCACGCCTATCGCCTGCAAGCAGCAGAACTCTAGGGCCAACGCGATACATGCAAGGGAACTTTGCCGAGAAATCGCCCACTGAATCCGGTAGGCTCCACACTTTACTGAAATAGATTGGAGAGTTTCCCCATGGCTAAAGCCACTGCCCGCCACATCCTGGTTTCCAGCGAAGACAAGTGCAACGAACTCAAGGCTCAAATCGAAGCCGGTGCCGACTTCGCCGAAGTGGCCAAGAGCAACTCCACCTGCCCATCCAGCCGTCAGGGCGGTGATCTGGGCTCGTTCGGCCCAGGCCAGATGGTCAAGGAATTCGACACCGTCGTATTCAGCGCACCGATCAACGTCGTACAGGGTCCGGTGAAAACCCAGTTCGGTTATCACCTGCTGGAAGTTACCAGCCGCCAGGACTGATTCCGTGTCCTGATGGAAGCAGCAGCGGCCCGCCATTTGGTGGGCCGCTGTGTTTCAGTTACACGATACGGCTGGCGACCGGAGCGCTGCTCGCGTACAAATTACGCTTATCGATCACCCGGCTTTAAGGCTGACAATGCGACTGGCTTTCCCCACATTGATGTTCACTGCCGTGGCTCTGCTCCTGGGCGCCGCCGGTGTGAACGCAACACCGCAACATGCGTTGACCGTTTACGGCGAACCGGCCAGGTACCCCGCCGGATTCAGTCACTTCGCCTACACCAATCCGCAAGCGCCGAAGGGCGGGACGATGCGTCGATCGGCGATCGAAATCGGTCACTTCGACCATGTCCTTCCTTATATAGACAAAGGCATCGGCGTCACCCAGATCGACGGCATGCTGTATTCCCCGCTGGCCCAGCGCTCGATGGACGAACCGTACACCGTCTATGGTCTGGTCGCACAGAAAATGGAGCGTTCGGACGACGGTCTGTCGCTGCGTTTCTTCATCAACCCCAAGGCACGTTTCGCCGACGGCAAGCCGATCACCGCCGAAGACGTGCGCTACACCTACGATCTGCTGATGACTCAGGGCAGCCTGCGCTACCGCACACAGTTCGCCGACGTCAAAGGCGTCGAAGTCGAAGCACCGTTGACGGTGCGGTTCGACTTCAAGAGCAACGAAAACCGCACGCTGCCGCTGGACATCGCGACATTGCCGGTGTTTCCCGAGCATTGGTGGAAAAGCCGCGACTTCGCCGGCGGCGGCGGTTACGAGGCACCGCTTGGCAGCGGCCCTTACCGGGTCGGCAAAGTCGACTCAGGGCGCAGCATTACGTTCGAGCGCAATCCCGACTGGTGGGGTAAAGACCTGCCGGTCAGCCGTGGTCTCTACAACTTCGATCACTTCAGCATCGAATACTTCGGTGACACCGACGTCGCGCGCCAGGTGCTGCGCGGCGGCGCTTATGACTACAACCGAGAGTTTTCCGCCACCGGCTACTCGATTGGCTACGACAGCCCGGCGCTGAGTGACGGGCGCCTGCAGAAAGCCCACTTGGCTACCGAGGCGCCCCAATCGGCCCAGGGTTTTGTGTTCAATCTGCAAAAACCGATGTTCCAGGACCGCCGCGTGCGTCAGGCACTGGCGATGCTCTGGGATTTCGAATGGAGCAACCGGCAGATGATGCGCAACCTGTACATCCGCCAGCAGAGCTACTTTTCCAACACTGATCTGGCCGCCCGTGAGTTGCCCGATGCGGCAGAACTGAAAATCCTTGAACCGCTACGCGGCCAGGTGCCTGACGAAGTGTTCAGCACAGTTTTCAAGGCGCCGAAAACCGATGGCAGCGGCTTGATCCGTGACAAACAGCTGCAAGCACTCGAACTGCTCGAACAGGCTGGCTGGAAACCTGACGGCGATCAACTGGTGAACGCTGAGGGCGAGCCGCTCAGTTTCACGTTTCTGGTCAGCCAGAACGGCCTGGATCGCCTGCTGCTGCCTTACAAACGTACGTTGAAACAGATCGGTATCGACCTCAATATCCGCCGCATCGACTCCTCGCAATACGTCAATCGCCTGATGAGCCGCGACTACGACATGATCGTCACCGGTTACCCGGTGACCACTTCGCCGGGCGGCGAATTGCTCAATTACTTCGGCTCGGCGTCGGCCAACGACCCGGGCGCCAACAACTATATGGTGTTGAAAAACCCAGCCGTCGACACCCTGATCAACGGCCTGATCCGCGCCTCGACCCAGTCCGACATGCTCCACTACGCCCATGCGCTGGACCGGGTGCTGCAATGGAACTACTACTGGATCCCCAATTATTATCCGCCGGGCACCTCGACGGTCTGGTGGAACCGGTTCGGCATTCCGTCGGTTCAGGCCAGCAATGACGAAGCCATCGAGAGCTGGTGGGAAATCAGCAGCACACCGCTGACCAACCAGCAGATGACGGCCGAGAAAATCGGCCGTGGCAGACCCGGAGGACCGCACTGATGTGGGGTTACATACTGCGGCGCCTGCTGCTGATCATTCCGACACTGGTGATCATTCTGCTGGTCAATTTCGTCATCATCCAGGCGGCGCCCGGCGGCCCGGTCGAACAGGCCATTGCTCATCTGCAAGGCATCGGCGGAACAAATGTCGGGGGCGGCGCGAGTGAAACCACGAGCAACACGTCACGCGCCAGCCGAGGCCTTGATCCGCAACTGATCAAGGACATCGAAAAGCAATACGGCTTCGACAAACCGGCGCACGAACGCCTGTGGCTGATGCTGAAAAACTATGCGCAACTGGACTTTGGCAAAAGCTTCTTCCGCGGCGCCACGGTCACCGACCTGATTCTGGAAAAAATGCCGGTGACCATTTCCCTTGGACTGTGGGCGACGCTGATCACGTACCTGGTGTCGATCCCGCTGGGCATCCGCAAAGCGGTGCATCACGGCAGTCATTTCGACATCTGGAGCAGCACGGCGATCATCATCGGTTACGCAATGCCGGCGTTTCTGTTTGCGATGTTCCTCATCGTGGTGTTTGCCGGTGGCACTTCGCTGAACTGGTTCCCGGTGCGTGGACTGGTCTCGGACAACTTCGAATCGCTGTCGACCCTGGGCAAGATCGCCGATTACTTCTGGCACCTGGTGTTGCCGGTCACGGCACTGGTGATTGGCGGTTTCGCGACACTGACAATCCTGACGAAAAACTCGTTCCTGAACGAGATCACCCGCCAATACGTGGTGACGGCCCGGGCCAAAGGCTTGAGTGAACGTCGTGTGCTGTACGGCCACGTGTTTCGCAACGCCATGCTGCTGGTGGTATCAGGCATTCCGCAGGCGTTCATCAGTGTGTTTTTCGCCGGCTCGTTACTGATCGAAGTGATCTTCTCCCTCGACGGCCTCGGACGCATGAGCTACGAAGCGGCGGTGTCACGCGACTACCCCGTGGTGTTCGGCTCACTGTTCATCTTCACCCTGTTCGGCCTGCTGATAAAACTGATCGGCGACCTGTGCTACACGCTGGTTGACCCGCGTATCGACTTTGCCGCGAGGAACGCCTGATGTTCAAATTCTCGCCGTTGGGCCGACGCCGCTTTGAGCGCTTCAAGAAAAACCGTCGTGGGTGGTGGTCGTTGTGGCTGTTCATTGGCCTGTTCCTGCTGACGCTGGGTGGCGAGTTGATCGCCAATGACAAGCCACTGATGGTCAGTTATCAAGGTCAGTGGTACTTCCCGGTGTTCAAGCGCCACACGGAACAGGAATTCGGCGGGCAACTGCCCTTCCAGGCCGACTACCGCAGTGATTATGTGCAGAACCTGATACGCAAGGACGGCGGCTGGCTGCTGTTCCCACCGATTCCTTTCAGCGACGACACGCCAAACTACGAACTCAACAAACCTGCGCCGAGCCCGCCCACGGCGGTGAACTGGCTGGGTACCGACGATCAGGCACGGGATGTGCTGGCGCGGGTGATTTTCGGCGCGCGGGTGTCGATTCTGTTTGCCTTGATGCTGACGTTTGTCAGCGCATTGATCGGCATCGCCGCGGGCGCGCTGCAAGGATATTACGGCGGCTGGGTTGACCTGCTCGGGCAGCGTTTGCTTGAGGTCTGGTCGGGATTGCCGGTGCTGTACTTGCTGATCATCCTCTCCGGATTTGTCGAGCCCAACTTCTGGTGGCTGCTGGGCATCATGGCGCTGTTCTCCTGGCTGGCGCTGGTGGATGTGGTCCGCGCCGAATTCCTGCGCGGGCGTAATCTGGAATACGTCAAAGCCGCGCGCGCGCTGGGCCTGACGGATCGCAAAGTGATTGTCCGCCACATCCTGCCCAACGCCATGAACGCGACGCTGAGCTATTTGCCGTTCATTCTGACCGGAGCGATTTCCACCCTCACCGCGCTGGATTTCCTCGGTTTTGGCATGCCCGCCGGCAGCGCCTCACTCGGCGAACTGATTGGTCAGGGTAAACAAAACCTGCAGGCGCCATGGCTTGGGCTGACAGCGTTTTTCACCCTGGCATTGATACTTTCGTTGCTGGTGTTTATCGGCGAAGCGTTGCGTGACGCCTTCGACCCACGCTCTTGAAACCGAGATTGAAGATGACTGACAACCTGATCGAAATCCGTGACCTCAGCGTTGCCTTCCATGGCCAGACCGTGGTGCGCAACCTGTGTCTGGACATTCGCCCGGGCGAATGCCTGGCATTGGTCGGCGAATCGGGGTCGGGCAAATCGGTGACGGCGCATTCGATCCTGCAATTGCTGCCCGAGTGTGACGCTCACACCACTGGCAGCATTCGTTACCGTGGCGAGGAGTTGGTGGGCGCCGATCCGAAGGTGCTGCGCGAGTTGCGCGGGAACCGCATCGCGATGATTTTTCAAGAACCGATGACCTCGCTCAACCCACTGCACACCATCGAAAAGCAGATTGGCGAAACCCTCTTGCTCCATCGCGGCCTCGGTGGCAAAGCGGCGCAGTTGCGTATTCTTGAATTGCTGCAATTGGTCGGCATCCAGAAACCGGCAGAACGGCTCAAGGCTTATCCGCATCAGTTGTCCGGTGGGCAGCGGCAACGGGTGATGATCGCCATGGCACTGGCCTGCGAGCCAGAGCTGTTGATCGCCGACGAGCCGACCACGGCGCTCGATGTGACGGTACAGCGCAAGATTCTGCTGTTGCTCAAATCCTTGCAACAACGACTCGGCATGTCGCTGCTGTTGATCAGCCATGACCTCAACCTGGTGCGCAGCATCGCCCAGCGCGTCTGCGTGATGAAGGCGGGCGAGATCGTCGAGCAGGCACCGTGTGAAACCCTGTTTACCGAACCTAAACACCCCTATAGCTGCGTGTTGCTCAATGCCGAGCCGGAAGGCGAAGCCCTGCCCCGCGATGAGCGCGAAAACGTGCTCGAAGTCGATGATCTGCGCGTCGAATTTGTCGTCGGTGGCGGGCTGTTTCAGCGCAAGCAATACCTGCGTGCGGTGGACGGCATCAGCCTGAACATCCAGCGCGGCAAGACGCTGGGTATCGTTGGCGAATCCGGGTCGGGCAAGTCGACACTGGGCCAGGCGATCCTGCGTCTGCTCGACTCCGAAGGCAGCATCCGCTTCCAGGGTGAAGCTCTCGACGGTCTCAATCAGAAACAACTGCGGCCGTGGCGCCGGCAAATGCAGGTGGTGTTTCAGGACCCGTTCGGCAGCCTCAGCCCACGTATGTCGGTGGCGCAGATCATCAGTGAAGGCCTTGAGGTGCACTGTGAATCGACGGCGTATGAATGCGACGAGCAAGTGATTCGGGTGCTCAAGGAGGTCGGCCTTGATCCAGAGAGTCGCCATCGCTACCCCCACGAATTTTCCGGCGGCCAGCGGCAACGTATCGCCATTGCCCGCGCGTTGGTGCTCAAACCTGCGTTGATATTGCTCGATGAACCCACGTCGGCGCTGGATCGCACGGTACAGAAACAAGTGGTCGCCCTGCTCCGCCAGTTGCAGGAAAAGTACGGTTTGACCTATCTGTTCATCAGCCACGACCTGGCGGTGGTGCGCGCATTGGCGCACGACATGATCGTGATCAAGGACGGCAAGGTGGTTGAACGCGGCCCGAGCCACGACGTGTTCGATTCGCCACAGCATCCGTATACCAAAGAGCTGTTGGCGGCGGCGCATCCGGGGTAGGCATAATCCGGGCAAATCGATACACCGTGTCGCACTCATCGCGAGCAGGCTCACTCCTACAGAAGCGCGCGTTCCTTTGTAGGAGTGAGCCTGCTCGCGATAGCGTCACCACTGGCGAAAGACATTCAGGATCTGGCAGATGAACACCACCGAAAGCCTCAAGGACTACCAACGGGTTCGCACCCTGGCGATCCGCTCGCTGTTCGAGATCATCGAGCAGTCGAGTGAAGGCACGGTGATTGTTGATCGCGATGCCAACATCGTCTGGATGAATGAGCGCTACGCCCGTCGTTTCGGCCTCGAATCCGCTGCTGGCGCGATCGGCAAGCCTTGCGAAAGCGTGATCCCCGGCAGTTTGTTGCGCGAAGTCGTGCGCAGCGGCCGGCCCATTCTTCTGGACATGCAAGACACCCCGAAAGAGCCACTGGTGGTGATGCGTCTGCCGATCCACGACGACGCAGGCAGCGTGATCGGGGCCATCGGTTTTGCCCTGTTCGATGAGTTGCGCACCCTGTCGCCGATGCTCAAGCGTTACCTGAGCATGCAGGAAGAACTGGCTTCCACTCGCTCGCTGCTGCGCGCACGGCAGACCAAATATAATTTTGCTCATTTCATTGGCACCAGTGCTGCCAGCCTCGAAGTCAAACGCCGCGCCCGGCGCAGTGCCAGCGCCGAGTCACCGGTCTTGCTGCTGGGGGAAACCGGCACTGGCAAAGAGTTGCTCGCTCAGGCCATTCACAGCGCTTCGCCACGGGCGCACAAAGCCTTTGTCAGCATCAACAGCGCAGCGATTCCCGAGGCACTGCTGGAGGCGGAGTTTTTCGGTACCGCACCGGGCGCCTTTACTGGCGCTGATCGCAAGGGCCGCACCGGCAAACTGCAGATCGCTCAGGGCGGCACATTGTTTCTCGACGAAATCGGCGACATGCCCTTACCGCTGCAAAGCAAGTTGCTGCGTGTGTTGCAGGAAAAAGAGTTCGAGCCCGTAGGCTCCAATGAAGTGATCCAGAGCGATGTGCGGGTGATCGCAGCGACGTCGACAGATTTGCAGGCAGCGATCAAACGCGGTGAGTTTCGCGCCGATTTGTATTACCGGCTCAATGTCTTGCCGATCAACGTACCGCCATTGCGTGAGCGCCTTGATGACTTGCCAGCACTGAGTGAAGCGATCCTCGAAGAGTTGCGCAGTCAGCATGAACTGCATCGCGATGCGTTGGCGCTGCTCGGCCAGCACGCTTGGCCGGGCAACATCCGCGAACTGCGCAATGTGCTCGAGCGTGCGGCGTTGCTCAGCGATGACTTGATGTTGACGGAGCAGGACATCCGCGCGGCGATCGGCACGTTTACCCCGGTTGAACGTACGGCCCCGCCGCCCCTTGAGCGCACCGCCGATGAGACATTTGCGCAGGCGAGGGAGCGGTTTGACCGGCAATTGATCCAGTCGACGCTGGCGCAATGCGCGGGCAAGGTGCCGCAGGCAGCGGCTCGTCTGGGGCTGGGGCGGTCGACGTTGTACAAGAAAATGCTGGCGTTGGGGATTGCTGATTCCTGAAAAAGAGACATTGTCTCTTTATTGAGAATATCCATTGAAGATCAAAAGATCGCAGCCTTCGGCAGCTCCTACACGAATTCCAATGTAGGAGCTGCCGAAGGCTGCGATCTTTTTGGGGCTACACAAGTCTCATAAAAGAGATAAAAGGGATAAACCGATCAGGCAGAAACGAATTATCTCCCTATATTTCAATAGCTTAATGTTCTGGCACAAATCTCGCTAAGTCCTCTCCCACAACGTTTCAACCACAAAAATAACAATTCTGGAGAGACACACCATGAGTGTGATCATTGCCTTGGCGGCCCTCGCGCTGCTGATGCTTGCGGCCTATCGTGGCTACAGCGTTATCCTCTTTGCCCCGATTGCCGCCCTCGGCGCTGTCCTGCTGACTGACCCTTCTGCGGTTGCCCCTGCCTTCACCGGGGTGTTCATGGAGAAAATGGTCGGTTTCATCAAGCTGTACTTCCCTGTGTTCCTGCTCGGCGCAGTGTTCGGCAAGCTGATCGAACTGTCCGGTTTCTCGCGCTCGATTGTCGCGGCGGCGATTCGCCTGCTCGGCACCAAACAGGCGATGTTGGTGATCGTGCTGGTCTGCGCCTTGCTCACCTACGGCGGCGTGTCGTTGTTCGTCGTGGTGTTCGCGGTGTATCCGTTTGCTGCCGAGATGTTCCGCCAGAGCAACATCCCCAAACGCCTGATCCCGGCGACCATCGCACTGGGCGCGTTTTCCTTCACCATGGACGCCCTGCCCGGCACGCCGCAGATCCAGAACATCATCCCCAGCACCTTCTTCAACACCACCGCATGGGCAGCGCCGTGGCTGGGTGTGATCGGCACGATTTTCGTGTTCTGCGCCGGCATGCTGTTCCTGCAGCGTCAGCGCAACAAGGCGCAACGCGCCGGTGAAGGCTACGGCACGGAACTGCGCAATGAGCCGGAGACGGCTGAAGACCTGACCCTGCCCAACCCGTGGATGGCCCTGTCGCCGTTGCTGGCGGTGGGCATCATGAACCTGTTATTCACTCAATGGATTCCGCAGTGGTACGGCAAGACGCACAGCCTCGCGCTGCCGGGCATGGCCGCGCCGGTCACCACTGAAATCGCCAAACTCACGGCGATCTGGGCGGTTCAGGCAGCCTTGTTGATCGGGATTTTGATGGTGCTGGCGTTCGGCTTCAAAGCCATCCGCAGCAAACTCGCGGAAGGCAGCAAAAGCGCGGTCAGCGGCGCACTGCTGGCGGCAATGAACACTGCATCGGAATACGGCTTCGGCGCGGTGATTGCCTCGCTGCCAGGCTTTCTGGTGCTGGCCGACTGGCTCAAGGGCATTCCCAATCCACTGGTCAATGAAGCCGTTACCGTGACCTTGCTCGCCGGTATCACCGGCTCCGCCTCGGGCGGCATGAGCATCGCGCTGGCGGCCATGTCCGAGCAATTCATCGCGGCCGCCCATGCCGCAAACATTCCGCTGGAAGTGCTGCACCGCGTCGCCGCCATGGCCAGCGGCGGCATGGACACCCTGCCGCACAACGGCGCGGTGATTACGCTGCTGGCGGTGACTGGCCTGACCCACCGCGAAGCCTACAAAGACATTTTCTGTATTACGCTGATCAAGACCCTGGCGGTTTTCGTGGTGATCGGCACTTTCTACGCCACTGGCATTGTGTGAGGTATTCATGACCACTCTTTCCGGCAAGACCGCACTGGTAACCGGCTCCACCAGCGGCATTGGCCTGGGCATCGCGTTGAGCCTGGCCAAGGCTGGCGCCAACCTGATCCTCAACGGCTTCGGCGATGCTTCAGCGGTGATCGCCGACGTCGGTCAGTTCGGCGGCAAGGTCGGCCACCACCCGGCCGACGTCAGCGACCCGGCACAGATCGCCGAGATGATCGCTTACGCCGAGCGCGAGTTCGGCGGCGTGGACATTCTGGTCAATAACGCCGGCATCCAGCATGTCGCTGCGGTGGAGGAGTTCCCGGTAGAACGCTGGGACTCGATCATCGCGATCAACCTGTCTTCGGTGTTTCACAGCACCCGCCTGAGCCTGCCGGGCATGCGCAGTAAAGGTTGGGGGCGGATCATCAACATTGCCTCGGTGCATGGCCAGGTCGGTTCGACCGGCAAAGCCGCCTATGTGGCCGCCAAGCACGGGGTGATCGGCCTGACCAAGGTGGTCGGCCTGGAAACTGCAACCAGCAATGTCACCTGCAACGCCATTTGCCCGGGCTGGGTATTGACGCCTCTGGTGCAGAAACAGATCGACGATCGTGCGGCCAAAGGCGTCGATCCGCAGCAGGCGCAACATGATTTGCTGGCCGAGAAGCAACCGTCGCTGGAGTTCGTCACGCCGCAGCATCTGGGGGAACTGGTGTTGTTCCTGTGCAGCGAGGCCGGCAGCCAGGTACGCGGTGCCGCGTGGAATATTGATGGCGGCTGGCTGGCCCAATAACCCGGCCCTTTGTAGGAGTGAGCCTGCTCGCGATGGCGGGTTAAGCGTCAACATCATCGATGACTGGCAGGCCGCTATCGCGAGCAGGCTCACGCCTACAGAAAACCGGCACTTTTACCTGCGCCGTGTGCATGAACCCGAAAACAAGAGGCAATCAATGTCCGACATCCTCTGGCAACCCGATGCCAACCGTATCGCCCACTCGCGCATGGACATGTTCCGGCGCGCGGTCAATCAGCGCCATTCGCTGAAACTCGACGACTACCCTGCGCTGCACCAATGGAGCATCGAGCAACGCTCGGAATTCTGGCAGGACATCGTCGATTTTTTCGACATTCGCTTCCACACCCAGCCCGACGCTGTATTGCGTGAGGGCGAAACAATGCCCGGCGCCGAATGGTTTCCGGGCGCAACACTGAACTTCGCCGAACACCTGCTGCGCCGTCGCGACGATGCCCTCGCGGTGATTGCTGTCGGCGAAAATGGCCAGCGTGAGCAACTGACGTGGGCCGAACTGGCTGAGCACGTCGCCGGGTTCCAGGTCAGTCTGCAGGCGGCGGGCGTTGGCCTCGGCGACCGGGTCGCCGCGTGCATGCCCAATACCTGGCAGACCCTGGTGGCGATGTTGGCGACTACCAGCCTTGGCGCGATCTGGTCGTGCTCTTCCCCGGATTTCGGCACCCACGGGGTGATTGATCGCTTCGGCCAGATCGAGCCGAAAGTGCTGATCACCTGCGCCGGTTATCGCTATGCCGGCAAAGACATCGACCAAACGACGAAGCTCAACGAAATCCTTGAGCAACTGCCTTCACTGCAACAGCTGATCATAGTGCCCTACTCGCGTGCGCAAGCGCGCATCGGCGACTACCGAACGCACGCCGAAGTGCACCTGTGGGATGACTTCTACGAGCCCGCTGGCGAACCGCACTTTGTTCCGGTGCCGTTTAATCATCCGCTGTATGTGCTGTATTCCAGCGGCACCACCGGTGTGCCCAAATGCATCATTCACAGCACCGGCGGCGTGCTGCTGCAGCATGCCAAGGAACACGGCCTGCATTGCGACCTTGGCCCCGGCGATCGTTTGTTTTACTACACGACTTGCGGCTGGATGATGTGGAACTGGCTGGTCTCGGCGCTCGCGGTCGGCAGCGCGGTGGTGCTGTACGACGGCTCGCCGTTTTACCCGGACAACGCGCGGTTGCTGGACTTGATCGACGACGAGCGCCTCAGCGTGTTCGGCACCAGCCCTAAGTTTCTCGCGACCCTTGAAGCCAACCACGTCAAACCCCGCGACAGCCATGATCTGAGCAGCCTGAAAACCCTGCTGTGTACCGGTTCAGCGCTGTCGCCGCAAAGCTACGATTTCGTTTATCGCGATCTCAAGCCTGACGTTTGTCTGGCCTCGATGTCCGGCGGCACCGATATCGTCTCGTGCTTCGTCAACGGCAACCCACTCTCGCCGGTCCGTCGCGGTGAAATCATGGGCAAGAGTCTGGGCATGGCCGTTGAAGTGTGGAACGACGCTGGCCAGCCGGTGATCGCCGAAAAAGGCGAACTGGTCTGTACCCGGCATTTCCCGGCGATGCCCATCGGGCTGTGGAACGACGCGGACGGCAGCCGGTTGCGGCAGTCATATTTCAGCCTGTTTCCCGGCGTCTGGGCGCAGGGCGACTACGCCGAACAACTGCCCAATGGCGGCATGATGATTCACGGCCGTTCGGACGCCGTGCTCAATCCCGGCGGCGTGCGCATCGGCACGGCGGAAATCTATCGCCAGGTGGATAAAGTCCCGCAGGTGCTGGACAGCGTGGCCATCGGTCAACAATGGCAAGACGATGTGCGCGTGGTGTTGTTCGTGCGCCTTGCAGACGGCATCGAACTGGATGAAACCCTGCAACAACAGATTCGCCAGGTGATCCGCGCCAACACCACGCCACGGCATGTGCCGGCAAAAATCGTCGCGGTGACCGACATCCCACGCACCATCAGCGGCAAGGTGGTTGAGCTGGCCGTCCGTAACGTGGTGCACGGCGAGAGGGTCAAAAACACCGATGCACTGGCCAACCCCGAGGCACTGGAGCAGTTTCGCAACCGCGCTGAACTCAACGACTGAAACCGCTCAATCCATCAGCCCCCACTCACCCGAAGTGGGTGGCGCCGGCGTGGCATCGGCCTGCAACTTCAGGCGCAGACGCAGGTTGTTCACCGAGTCGGCATGTTTGAGCGCTTCGTCTTCGCTGATGACGCCTTCCACCACCAAAGCGTGCAGCGCCGCATCGAAGGTCTGCATGCCCAGTTCGGTGGATTTTTCCATGATGCCTTTGAGCTCGCCCAATTCATTGCGCCGGATCAGGTCGCCAATGGTCGGCGTGCCCAGCATCACTTCGACTGCCGCGCGTCGTTGGCCGTCCAGCGTGCGCACCAAGCGCTGCGAAACAAAGGCTTTGAGGTTATTGCCCAAGGCATGCAGCAACTGCGGCCGCCGCTCTTCAGCAAACAGATTGATGATTCGGTCGAGCGCCTGATTGGCATTGTTCGCGTGCAGGGTCGACAGCACCAGATGGCCGGTTTCGGCAAAGGCCAGGGCATGCTCCATGGTTTCGCGGTCGCGGATTTCGCCGATCAGCACCACGTCAGGCGCCTGGCGCAAGGTGTTTTTCAGCGCGGCATGAAAACTGCGCGTATCGACACCGACTTCGCGCTGGTTGATGATCGACCGCCGATGGCGATGGATGTACTCGATCGGGTCTTCGATGGTAACGATGTGCCCGCTGCTGTGGCGGTTGCGATGATCGATCAGCGCCGCCAGCGACGTCGACTTGCCGGAGTCGGTGGCGCCGACAAACAGAATCAGGCCCTGCTTGAGCATGACCGAGTCGAGCAATACCGGCGGCAACTTGAGGTCTTCGAAACGCGGAATATCCAGCTTGACGTTGCGGATGACAATCGACACATCATTGCGCTGCTTGAAAATGTTGACGCGAAAGCGGCCGATGCCGGCGCGCGAGATCGCCAGGTTCATTTCCAGATCGCGGTCGAACTCCTGCCGCTGTTCGGCGTCCATCAGGGAACTGGCGATGGCCGCCACCTCGCCAGGCTTGAACGACTGTTCGCTCAACGGCGTCAGCACCCCTTGAAAACGTGCACTGGGTGGCGCCCCGGTCGACAGGAACAGGTCCGAGCCGTGCTGGCTGGCCAGGCGTGTTAACAGTGCATCGATTTCCATGGCAAAAAGCACCCGCGAAGCTTGCAAAAATTCAGACGTGGCCCGCGGCGGTGACGCAGCGGTACATTGAGCGTCTACCGTCCTGAAGGATTGTAGACGCCGCCTCAACGAACGATGCTCAGGACTGATGTGATGAACGCTGTACCCACCAACGACGATGCGCTGGCGCTGATCGCCCGTACCGACTGGACCCGCAGCCCGCTGGGCAGTGCCAGTGCGTGGCCGCAAAGCCTGCGCACCGCGGTGGACATCGTGCTGCACTCGCCGATGCCGATGCTGTTGCTGTGGGGGCCGCAACTCACGCAGATCTACAACAACGGCTTCGCCATGCTGGCCGGCCACAAGCATCCGCACGCTTTCGGACAACCGGCGCACCTGATATGGCCAGAACTTCGAGACTTTACCGACCCGATTTACAGCGCCGTCCTACAAGGTCAGGTGCGCACCTACACCGAACGCCGCTTCACTTTGCAGCGTGAGGGCAAAGAGTCGGACTTCTGGCTGGACCTGACTTACAGCCCGATCCGCGACGAAACCGCGCAAGTCGCCGGGATTCTGGTCACGGCCATCGAGACGAACGAGCGCAGGCGCATCGCCCTGGAGCTGCAACAACGTTCCGAAGAAAGCCTCAAGGCTCAACGCGAAAGCGAAGAACGCCTGCAACTGGCCCTCGCCGCCACCGATGCGGTGGGCACGTGGGATTGGGACATTGCCGAAGACCGTTTTATCGCCGATACGCATTTCGCCCAGTTGCACGGAGTCGATCCTGCGCAGGCGCGCCAGTTGCCGATCAGCGACTACCTGCAAGGCGTGCACCCCGAAGACCGCGCGATGGTTGCGCGCAGCATCAAGCATTGCATCACGCATGGCACCGAATACGCCGAGGAATATCGCCTGCTGCAGGCCGATGGCGAGTTGCGCTGGGTGTTCGCGCGTGGCCGCTGCTACAAGGATCATCATGGCCGGCCGATGCGGTTCCTCGGTGCCGCGCTGGACCTGACCGAGCGCAAACACACGGAACAGGCGCTGCGCCAGAGTCAGACCGAATTACAGTTGATCATCAACGCCATGCCGATCCTGATCAGCTACGTCGACCACGAGGAACGTTTTCGCCTGAACAACGCCGCTTACCTGGATTGGTACGGGCTGACGCCGCAGGAGCTGTATGGGCGCACCATCCGCGAGGTCATTGGCGAAGAAGCCTACTTCCTGCGCGCGCCCTACATTGCCGAGGCACTGGCGGGTCGCTCCTGCTCGTTCAGCCTCTATACACCGCACCGAGATGGCAGCAACAGACATGCCTTGATGAATTATTTGCCGCGTCACGGTGCCGATGGTGCGGTGAACGGTTTCTATATCTTCGTCATCGACGAAACCGAACGCAAAAAGACTGAAGAAGCGCTGCGCAATCTCAACGAAACGCTGGAAGAGCGTGTCAGCGCGCGGACCGAACAACTGGCTCAGGCCAATCAACGCCTGCAGAACGAGATGTTCGAGCGCGAGCGAGCCGAAGACGCACTACGCCATGCGCAGAAGATGGAAGCCGTCGGCCAGCTCACTGGTGGCATTGCCCATGACTTCAACAACATGTTGACCGGGATCATCGGCAGTCTGGACCTGATGCAACGCTATATCGCCAATGGCCGCGCCGATGAGATCGGTCGTTTTACCGAAGCGGCGGTGTCCTCGGCCAATCGCGCCGCCGCACTGACCCATCGGTTGCTGGCGTTTTCGCGGCGCCAGTCGCTGGATCGCAAAACCCTCAACGTCAATGAGCTGATTCATTCGCTGGAGGATCTGATCCGTCGCACCAAGGGCGACCCGATCGAACTTGAACTGCGCCTGGCCGAGCCGGTATGGCCGGTCAGCACCGACGTCAGTCAACTGGAAAATGCCCTGCTCAATCTGGTGATCAATGCCCGCGATGCCATGCCCGACGGTGGCGAGTTGCTGATCGAAACGGCCAACGTCTACCTTGATGGCAGTGATATCACCACGCTGGAACCGGTCAAGGCCGGCGATTACCTGATGCTCGCGGTCAGTGACAACGGCACCGGCATGACGCCTTCCGTGCGCTCCAAGGCCTTCGACCCCTTCTTCACCACCAAGCCGATTGGCCAGGGCACCGGGCTGGGCCTGTCGATGATTTACGGTTTTGCCCAGCAGTCCGGCGGCCATGTCAGCCTCGACAGCCTGCCGGGGCAAGGCACCTGCGTGCGCCTGTATTTGCCACGGTTGCAAGGCCTGGAGCCGGAACGCCCGGCGGCCGAACCGATCCAGCAGCCAACGGCCGCCGCCAACGGTGAAACCGTGGTTGTGGTCGAAGACGACCCGGCGGTGCGCATGCTCGTGCTCGATCTGCTCAAGGAGCTGGGTTATCAAGCGTACGAAGCCGAGGATGCAAAAACCGCCCTGCCCTTGCTGGAATCGAATCTGCGGGTGGATCTTCTAGTGACCGACGTCGGTTTGCCGGGCATGAACGGTCGGCAACTGGCGGAGATTGCCCGCCAGCATCGGCCGGGGCTGAAAGTGCTGTTCATGACCGGCTATGCGCAGAAAGCCGCCGAACGTCAGGGCTTTCTTGAAGACGGCATGGACATGGTCGCCAAACCCTTTGCCATTGAGCTGCTGGCCAGCAAGATCCGCACGATGATCAGCCAAACCCCGTGACTTGAGGCATAATCCCGCGCCCCGACGTCACCCCGTTATCAGGTACCGCACGATGAAAGCCCAAGCCCGCCACATTCTGGTGAAAACCGCCGAAGAGGCCGAACAGCTCAAACAACGTATCGCCAAGGGTGAGGCGTTTGATGTGCTGGCGAAAAAATTCTCCACCTGCCCGTCCGGCAAGCGTGGCGGCGATCTGGGGGAAGTTCGACCGGGGCAGATGGTCGGCGCGATCGATGCGGTAATCTTCAAAAAACCGCTGCGCACGGTGCATGGGCCGATCAAGAGCAAGTTTGGTTATCACCTGGTCCAAGTCTTCTACCGCGACTGAAACATCCATGTAGGAGCTGCCGCAGGCTGCGATCTGTTGATCTTGTTGTTCAAAATCAGGATCAAAAGATCGCAGCCTTCGGCAGCTCCTACAGGGTTATTGTTTTGCTTGCTTGGGGATCAGGGCGCCAGGGACTTGAATCACCTGACTCGCCAATTGGTGTCCGGCCTGCGCAGCCTCTACCGGACTGCCGCCCATCAAGCGCGCTGCCAGATACGCCGCACTGAACGAATCCCCCGCCGCCGTGGTGTCGATAACCTTCGCAACCTTCTGCGCCGGCACTTCAAACGCCTCGCCATCACAGCCAATCAGACACGCCTCGGCGCCGCGCTTGAGCACCACTTCCGGCGTGCCGATTTGCGCGTAGGTCGCAAACACCTCTTCGCAATCCGCAAAACCAAACAGTGCCTGTTCGTCATCCACCGTCAGCAAAGCCAGGTCTACGTAGGGCAAGACACTGCAATACGCGGCCCGTGCTTCCTCCACCGATGCCCACAAACGTGGACGGTAGTTGTTGTCGAAGACGATTCGCGCATCGCGCTGTCGGGCTTCGATCAAGGTCTGGATGAGTTTCTCACGGCCCTGCACACCGAGCACCGCCAGGGTGATGCCGCTGAAATACAGCACGTCGTAATCCGGCAGCGCGGCGAGGATCGGCTCGGCGGCCGGTGTGGTAAAGCAGTCGCGCACCGCCGCTTCGTTGCGCCAGTAGAGGAAGCGCCGCTCGCCATTGGCGTCGGTCTGGATGCAATACAAGCCCGGCAAGCGACCGGGCAGGCGTTGCACCATGGAAAGACCGATGCCTTCGTCCGTCCAGATCCGGCACATGGCGTCGCTGAAGCTGTCATCGCCCAGCGCGGTGACGTAGTCGACTTGCGCCTTGTCACCCAAGGCTCGGGACAGATAAACCGCCGTGTTCAGCGTGTCGCCGCCGAAGCTTTGCTGCAGGCTGCCGTCGGCGCGTTGCTGAAGTTCGATCATGCATTCGCCGATCAGGGCGATGCGCGGGGTGTTGGGGCCCAAGGGGCTTAGGGAGTTCATCTTGTGGTGTCTCTGTGGATTCACGTGTGTCTGTTACGGCCCCATCGCTGGCAAGCCAGCTCCCACAAGGATTAGCAATCAACCCCCGGCCCCTGTGGGAGCTGGCTTGCCAGCGATTGGGTGCGACGCGGTCTCAAGCCTTAGAAACAGGTTTCCATGCGCTCGACCACGGTCAGTTGATCATCCACCAGCAAACCGACGCGCCACTTGTCGAACGTCAGGCACGGATGCGACGTCCCAAAGGAGATGATGTCGCCAACGCGCAACGCCACACCCGGTGCCACCGTCATGAACGCGTGCTGATCCATCACTGCCGTCACTTTGCAGGCACTGACGTCGTCGCCCGTCGCAGGCACCACGTCGGCTTTGTAACGCAACAACGGCACCGGCAAACCGGCATCAAACGCGACATCACGCTTGCCCAAAGCAATCACCGCAAACCCCGGCTCCGGCATCGACTGGACATGTGCCCAGACTTCCAGCGCCGGGCGCAAACCCTCTTGCAGGTCACTGCGGCGATCGAGCACGCAGCACTGCGCTTCTTTATAGATCCCGTGGTCGTGCGCAACATAACTGCCCGGACGCAAGACGCTGAGGAAGCGTCCGCCAGCATTCTGCGCTTCGAACGATTCGGCAATCAGGTCGTACCACGCTGAGCCCGACGCGGTGATGATCGGCTTGGCAATCGCAAACGCGCCGCTGTCCTGCAACTGCACGGCGAGGCGCACCAGCGAGGCGGCGAATTCACGAATGCCACTGACCGCGTGATCGCCGTGGATCACCCCTTCGTAACCTTCGATGCCGGTCAGGGCCAGCGCCGGTTGGGCGTTGATGGCCTTGGCCAGTTCAATGACTTCCTGCTCGCTGCGGCAACCGCAACGACCACCGACCACACCGTACTCAATCATCACGTTCAACTTGACCCCGCGCGAAGCGAAGTACGCCCCGAGATCGGCGACGTTGTCCGGGTGATCGACCATGCAATAGAAATCGAACGACGGATCGGCCAGCAGATCGGCAATCAGTGCCATATTCGGCGTGCCGACCAGTTGGTTGGCCATCAGCACCCGGCGCACACCGTGGGCATAGGCTGCGCGGGTCTGCGTGGCGCTGGCGAGGGTGATGCCCCACGCGCCGGCGTCGAGCTGACGCTTGAACAGCGCCGGGGTCATGCTGGTTTTGCCGTGGGGCGCCAGCTCGGCGCCGCTGTCGCTGACAAAACTTTGCATCCAGCGGATGTTGTGCTCCAGCGCTTCGCGATGCAGCACCAGCGCGGGCAGGCTGACGTCTCGCGCCAGGTGCGCGCCGATGCTGGCGTCGCCTTTTTCCCCGGCAGTGTTGATGGCAGTCGTCATGGTCGAACTCCTCACATTCGCGGCCGCAGGCGGTCGCGGTTATTCGTTGATACGCCGGGCGAGGCTGTTGGCACTCTCGATCAGCACCCGGCGATAGTCGTTGTAATTGTTCTTCGCATCGGCCCGTGGGGCGACGATGCACAGGGTGCAGATAGCCACGCCATTACGGTCTTTGACCGGGGCGGCGAAGCAATGGGTAAAGGTGTCGGCGACACTGTCGAAAGAGAAAAATCCATCGAGGCCGGCCTGGCGGATTTGCGCCAGAAACAGTTCCAGCGGCAAGCGCTCGCCGTCGGGCAGGATGTAGTCGTCTTCGTCGATCAGGTCGATGATCTGCTGGTCGCTCAAGTGTGCAAGCAGCAAGCGACCGGAAGCCGTCCACGGGATCGGCGCGTTTTCGCCGATATCGGAGGAGATCCGAAAATGCCGCTCGCCCTCCTTCATCAGCGCCACCGTGTATTTTCGCCCGTTGAGCAGGCACATCTGCGCGGTTTCATGGGTCTGGCTGACGATCTCCTGCAAGGCGTGATCGGCTTCGCGACTGAGGTCGAAATGACGTAGATGCGCCTGCCCGAGGAAATACAGCTGCCGGCCGAGATAGACATGACCGTCCTTGCCCACCGGCTCGAGAATCCGTCGCTCCAGCAACGAGGCAACCAATTCGTAGACCGTGGATTTCGGGCTGCCGATGCCGTTGGCAATATCGTTCGGGCGCAGCGGCTGGCCGATCTCCTTGAGGAAGTCGAGGATATCGAACGCCCGGTCCAGACCGCGGGCCCGGCGTTTGATGGTGTCTTCGGTCATGTCATTACTCACTCAATATTCCCTGTAGGAGCTGCCGCAGGCTGCGATCTTTTGATCTTGCCTTTCTGGCGCTTCCAAAAATGCCAAAAGATCGCAGCCTTCGGCAGCTCCTACAAGGGTCATCGTCAGTCAGGTAACCGTTTACGCGCAAACGCGCGAGTGATCAGGGCTTTTTCTTGTAGGCGATGCAGTCGATCTCGACCTTGCAATCAACCATCATGCTCGCCTGCACACAGGCTCGCGCCGGGGCGTGCTCGGGTTTGAAGTACTCGCCGAAAACCTTGTTGAAACTGCTGAAATCACGCGGATCGTCCAGCCACACACCGGCGCGCACGACATCTTCCAGGCCATAACCGGCCTCTTCGAGAATCGCGATCAGGTTCTTCATGGTCTGGTGGGTCTGCTCGACGATGCCGCCGACAATGATCTCGCCATCCACCGCTGGCACCTGCCCGGAAACGTGCAGCCAGCCATCCGCCTCGACAGCGCGGGCGAATGGACGTGGCTGGCCGCCAGCGGCGGTGCTGCCGGTGCCGTAACGAGTAATGGTCATGGGTATTTCTCCTGATTACAAAAGTGAAAAGTCAGAACCGCGTGCTTTTGAGAAACTCAGCCAGACGCGGTGATTGCGGGCGTTCGAACAGATCCTTGGGAGGCCCCTGCTCTTCGATTCGCCCCTGATTCATGAAAACGATCTTGTCCGAGACCTCGAAGGCAAAACGCATCTCGTGGGTCACCAGCAACATGGTCATGCCGTCCTCGGCCAGGCCCTTGATCACGTTGAGCACCTCGCCCACCAGCTCAGGGTCAAGGGCCGAAGTGACTTCGTCGAACAGCATCAGACTCGGGTTCATCGCAATCGCCCGGGCGATCGCCACGCGCTGTTGCTGACCACCGGACAACTGACCGGGAAAGTGATTGCGCCGCTCCAGCAGGCCCACGCGCTCAAGCCATTTCTCGGCGAGCACGACGGCTTCGTCCTTGTGCATCTTCTTCACTTTGAGCAGACCCAAGGTGACGTTCTGTAACGCGGTGAGATGCGGGAACAGATTGAATTGCTGAAACGCCATGCCGGTCATTGCGCGATGCCGGGCGATGACCTTTTCCGCATGGCGCACGCGTTTGCCGTTGCTTTCGTCGTAGCCGATGGATTCGCCGTCAAGCAGGATCTGCCCGCCCTGGAATTCTTCGAGCATGTTCACGCAACGCAGCAGCGTGGTTTTGCCCGATCCGCTGGAACCGATCAGCGTCACCACGTTGCCGCGCTGCATGCTCAGGTCGACGCCCTTGAGCACTTCGACCGCGCCGTATTGCTTGTGCAGGCCACGAATGTCCAGCAGCGGCTGGCCGTTCTGAAGGTTGCAAACTGGAGTTTCAATCATGGCAAGGCCACCCGCTTTTCAATGTGCCGGCCGAGTAATTCGATGCCGTAGTTGATGACGAAGAACAGAAAACCGGCGAACAGATAGAACTCCAGGGTCATGAAGTTCCGGGCGATGATCTGTTGCGTGCTGAGCAGCAACTCGGCGACACCGATCACCGAGAGCAAGGTCGAGGCCTTGACAATTTCGGTGGACGAATTGACCCAGGTCGGCAGGATCTGCCGCAACGCCTGAGGCAACAACACGTAGCCGAGGGATTGGTAGAACGTCAGGCCGATGGCCTGGCTCGCTTCCATCTGTCCACGCGGCAACGCTTGCAACGCACCACGGACAATTTCAGCGACGTGCGAGCCGCAGAACAGCGTCAGCCCTAACGCACCGGCCTGAAACGCAGTGATCTGCCAACCGAGTGCCGGCGCCATATAAAAGCAGGCCAGCACCAGCACAAACACCGGCGTGCCGCGAATCAGGTCGACATAAAAGCGAAACGGCGCGCGCATCCAGAACTTGCCGTACGTCAGCACCAGACCGGCGACCACGCCGAGCATCGTGCCGAGCAGGATCGCCAGCGCCGACACTTGCACACTGGTTATAAAGCCCTGCAAAAGCGGCTCGCGCGCCACCCACAATTCATGTAGCCAACTGGGCGATTCGTACATCACAGCCTCCTATCGGCGGATCGCCAGACGCTGCTCGAGGTAACGCAGCAGCATGGCAATGAGGTAACAGGCCGCGACATACAACGCCGTGGTCACCAGCCAGGTTTCGATCACCCGGTAGCTCTCGACGTTGATCTTGCGCGCGTAATAAGTCAGCTCCGGCACTGCAATCGCAGCAGCGAGCGAGGTGTCCTTGAACAGCGAAATGAAGTTGTTCGACAGCGCCGGCAAGACGTTGCGCAGCATCACCGGCACGGTGACGTAAGCCTTGACCTGCCACTCGCCCAGACCGATCGCCAACCCCGCTTCGCGCTGGCCCTTGGGAATGCTCAGCAAACCGCCACGGAACACTTCGGTCAGATAGGCCCCGGCATACAACGAGAGCGTGATGATGAACGACGGAATCTTGTCCAGACGAATCCCGAGGCTCGGCAGTGCAAAGTAGATCAACAGAATCAACACCAGAATCGGCGTGTTACGCACCACCGTGACGTACACCGAGGCCAGCACCCGCAGAGCGCGATGCTTTGAAAGCAAGGCAAACGCCATCAGCAGGCCGATCACGCAGCCAATCGCGATCGACACCAAGGCCAGTTCAAGGCCCAGACCGAGCCCCGCCAGCAAGGTGTCGAAATCGCGCCACACGGCGGCAAAGTTCAACTGATAGTTCATGGTCAGCAGTACCTTGAGCAGGGCGACATGCATCGCCCCACTCTCACGGGATCATTTGAATTCGACGGGGAAACCGATCGCGGGCGATGGCAGATCAACACCGAACCATTGCTTGAACGACGCCGCATAAGTCGGGAATTCAACCCCGGTCATGGCTTCATGCAACGCGGTGTTGACGAAGTTCAGCCAGTCCTGATCGCCGCGTTTGACAGCGCAGGCATAGGTTTGCGGGCTCCAGGCGTAAGTCGGGCTGCGATAACGGCCAGGGTTCTGCACCATCAGGTATTTGACCGAGGACTGGTCGGTGGCGGCGGCATCGGCGCGACCGGAGTTCACCGCCTGATACATCAGGTCGACACTGTCGTACTGGTCAACCTTGGCTTTCGGCAGAGCCTGATGCACGAGTTCTTCGGCGTAGACGTTTTGCAGCACGGCCACGGTGACGCCGTCGCCAGCGGCTTGCAGGTCTTCGATTTCCTTGTACTTGCTGTTGTTTGGCAGCAGCAGACCCACGCCTTCGCGGTAATACGGCAGCGTGAACGCCACTTGCTGCGCGCGGCTGGCAGTGACGGTGATGAACTGGCAGCTCATGTCGACCTTGTCGGTCAGCAGATTGGGAATCCGCGCATCGGACGACTGCACCACGAACTCGACCTTGCTCGGGTCGTTGAACAGGCCTTTGGCGACGATGCGCGCGATGTCGATATCAAATCCCTGCAACTTGCCATCCGCGCCCTGGAAATGCCATGGCGCATTGGTGCTCCCGGTGCCCACGATCAATTTGCCACGGGCCAGCACGCTGTCGAGCTTACTGTCGGCTGCCTGAGCGAGCCCCATGACAGTGGAAGAAGCCGCAAGAACAAAAACACACGCTTTGAACAAGGAAGGTCGGCGATGCATGGCAAGCACTCCAGGATTTGTGTTTATTCCGCTATACCGGAACACGGTTTGTTACTACGGAATAGACAGCAGAAAGTGTGCCACAGGAATGGGCGGACGTCCTGGAGAATATGAAACGTGATGTGAATCAGAGGGATGGAAGCAGGTGGAAAAAATGCCTAACGTGAACGTCTAGATACCAGCGCTACATTTAGCTACATTTTCTGATGTCGGTGACACATCTGGGCACATCTGCATCAATCTGATGCTTGAATTGGGCGGGGTAAAATTTCGCACGCTACAGGGATAAACTTCAACGCCGTGGGAGCACTATCAGCTCCCAGACGAAGTCTTTTTGGGCCAATGGTCAATCAATCGAGATCAGTCGGACATTACGATATTTCCCGCCCACCTGATTGCCCCTCAGCGCCAAGCTAAACAAATCCGGGCCGCCTGATTGCTGAGCAGCAACTTCAAATGTCATTGCGTAGGGCAGATAGTCGGGCCCGGTCCTCACATCAATTTGCTTGCGCAAACCGGACATTTCCAATGCAAGATTAACGTAACTTTTTGATGCTTCCGGAAACAAACACTCGAAAGAAAAATAGTACGTACCAGCAGCCAGCTCCAGGGTTTGCTCAGCCGCTGCACCTTCCTTTACATGACAGTAACCGTCGCGGATCTCCGCCCACGCCGGGCTGCCAGGACTCAAGTAGATCCGCCACTCCTTATCGCCTTGAGAAAAATCGCCATTTGGGATCAGGTTATCTGTTTGCATTGTGTAACTCCTGTCAACGAATAGACGCTTCCATGCGTCATTGCCTATCAATGCAGCTTCGGAAGCGGCCCATTGATTCAATACTCAAAAACGCATCTGCACACCTGTCATATCTGACAGTAGATTTGCCTGAGTCCTTACTTGTAACGTCTGCAGACATCAACGGTTATTGAGGCTACCCGGATGAACACGATGACTTCACGTGCAGATCTGGCCCTGGTCTACCGCAAAGCCTTGAAAACCTGGCGCCCGGTGATTTTCTACTTCGCGAATGAAGATTGTCCTGCGTGTGAGTGGGCAAGTCCGGTTTTTCGCCAGGTAGCCGAACCTTTTCGGCATCGGGCCGCCATCTATATGCTCAACACTCGCGAAACACCTCGTCACCCGCTTGTCACTGGAACCCCGACGGTGCTGTTCTATCAGGACGGCAAACTGCTGAAGAAACTCAAAGGCTTCGCCAGTGAAGACACATTAAGTGAAGATTTCGCCAGGCACATCGGCAAGACCAAAGCCCGTACCGTGCACCAAAAGCCTACGCATGATCTGACCTGGCTACGCAGTACGCTGCGCACTCTGTGCACCCTCCCCCGAACTGCTGGCCGGCGAAATGTGCCGAGTGGTGCGAAAACAACCGACAGCATCGCGTGACCCTCTGTATCACTTTCCACCTGTAGGAGCTGCCGCAGGCTGCGATCTTTTGATCTTGTTCTTGAAAACGCCAGGATCAAAAGATCGCAGCCTGCGGCAGCTCCTACAGGGGTATGTGGTTCAGGGTTGGTTTTGGGTCAGCAATACCCGTGTCACGCGACGCTCTTCGACCTTGACCACGGTCATTTGCCATTCCTCGTAGTCCAGCCGATCGCCAACCATCGGCAATCGATCGAGCAAGCTCATCACCAACCCGGCCAACGTCTGGTAATCCTCGGTCGGCTCTGCGCCGAACCCGGTACGCTGCCGAACTCGCATCAGGTTCAGCGCGCCGCTGACCATGAACCCGCCGTGCTCCTCGATCACATCCGGGCCTTCGATTTCGCTGGCATCAGGCAGCTCGCCGGCAATCGATTCGAGAATGTCGGTCATGGTCAAAACGCCGACAAAGTCACCGAATTCATTGACCACGAAGGCAATGTGGGTTGAGGCCGCACGCATTTGCTCCAGCGCGTTGAGGATCGAATAACTGTCGAGCAGATTGATCGTCTGGCGTGCAAGGTGTTCCAGATTCGGCTCTTCGCCGGCCAGGTATTCCTTGAGCAACTCCTTTTTGTGCACGAAGCCCAACGGCTCATCCACCGCGCCATCACGAATCAGCGGCAGACGTGAGTAGGACGAGTGCATCAACTTCGTGCGAATGCTCTCAGCATCGTCTGCCAGATCAATGCAGTCGACATCGGCACGCACGGTCATCAGTGCCCGAATCGGCCGTTCGGCCAATTGCAGTACACCACTGATCATTACCCGCTCGCGTCGGTCGAACAGCTCCGCGATCGGTGCGTCGCCATTATCCAACAGGTCGGAAATCTCTTCGCCGACCTCCTCCACGGCCAGCTTGCGGCCGCCCAGCAAACGCATCACCGCATGCGCCGTACGCTCGCGCATCGGCCGCAAACCCTGCATGGAGCGCTTGCGTCGGGCCCTGGCGATCTGGTTGAACACCTCGATCAGGATCGAGAAACCAATCGCCGCGTACAGATAACCTTTCGGGATGTGGAAGCCCAGGCCTTCGGCCGTCAAGGCGAAACCGATCATCATCAAAAAGCCCAGACACAGCATGATCACGGTCGGGTGCGCATTGACGAAGCGCGTCAATGGCTTGCTCGCGACGATCATCAGGCCGATGGAAATGATCACCGCGATCATCATCACCGCCAGTTCATCGACCATGCCCACAGCGGTAATGACCGCGTCCAGCGAGAACACCGCGTCGAGTACCACAATCTGCGCCACGATCGGCCAGAACAGCGCATACGCCGTGTTACTCGAACGCTCGCCGACATGCCCCTCCAGACGCTCATGCAATTCCATGGTGGCCTTGAACAACAGGAACACGCCACCAAACAGCATGATCAGGTCACGGCCGGAAAAGCTCTTGTCGAACACTTCGAACAACGGCTGAGTGAGCGTCACCAGCCAGGAAATACTCGCCAACAGGCCCAGGCGCATGATCAGTGCCAGCGACAAGCCAATGATCCGCGCGCGGTCACGCTGATGCGGAGGCAGTTTGTCCGCCAGAATCGCGATGAACACCAGGTTGTCGATGCCCAGCACCAACTCCAGCACGATCAGTGTCAAAAGTCCCAGCCACGCCGTGGGATCCGCTAACCATTCCATAAAATGTCTCGATCTCTCTTCAGTGAATTCAGGCTGCCGGACACGGCAAAGTGCAACGCGAAAGCTCTGAGGCTGCGTTGTCTACGATGTTCGGGAGTCGGAAAACTGGATGCTGCGAGTGCGTCAAGACCGCGCCATGGCGCAGGGAAAACGGAAAACTGGGAGGCTCCGAGAGGGTGTTCATGCAAGTCCTGAATGGAAAAAGGCCTTGAAGCGTACAGGCACTCGCAGGCATTTCCCCAGCCACAAATTATTTCAAAATCTGTAAGAACGCCTCGACAATCGCCCTGTAAGGCTGGCTGCCGCCTTCCGCCCGGCAGCCATTTTCATCAGAGTGAATCGCTTAAAATCCTGCCAGGTGCTGAAGTTGTTCCAGGGTCTGCGCCTCCAGCACAATCCCTCGCTCCAGAGATTTTTCCCGCTGCAAATGTCGACGATCACCCGGCAGGCGCTTGAGTCCGACGCCGTGCATCTGCCGCACCAGTTCATGACTGCGCTCGGCAAAACTCTGCCCGGCGGCTTTGCTCGGATCGATCACGATCAGCAATTGACCGGTCCACGGGGTTTTCGCGCCGGGATGATTGTTCCAGTCGAATTCGAAAGAGAAATTGCCCCCCGTCAGCGCCGCCGCCAACAACTCAACCATCATCGACAGGGCCGAGCCCTTGTGACCGCCGAACGGCAGCAACGCACCGCCCTCCAGAATCGCTTTCGGGTCCTGCGTCGGCTGACCAAGGCTGTCGACGCCCATCCCGGCCGGCAAACGCTCGCCTTTACGCGCGGCAATCTGCACATCGCCATGGGCAATGGCGCTCGTGGCCAGATCGAAGACAATCGGCGCAGCCCCCGCACGTGGCGCGGCGAAAGCGATCGGATTGGTGCCGAACAGCGGCCGGTCGGCGCCATGCGGCACCACGCAGGTCATGCTGTTGACCACACTCAGGGCCACCAGACCTTCTTCGGCGAAAGGTTCAACGTCCGGCCACAGCGCGGCGAAATGATGCGAGTTGCGAATGGCCAGAACCGCGATGCCGGCACTGCGGGCCTTTTCCACCAACAATGGCCGTGCCGCCTCCAGTGCTGGCTGGGCAAAGCCGTTGGCAGCGTCGACCCGCACAAACCCCGAGGCGACATCTTCGACCTGCGGCACTGCCTGCCCGTTGACCCAGCCGCTGTTGAGGGTCGACACATAACCGGGAATGCGGAACACGCCATGGCTGTGAGCACCGTCACGTTCGGCACCCGCGCAATTGGCGGCCAGCGATCGGGCGACGGCGGCAGAGGTACCGTGGCGCAGAAAAATCGTTTCAAGCAGTTGAGTCAACGCCGCCAGCGACAGCGTTGATGAGACAGCAGACGACACAGGATCGGATGGCGCAGACATCTGAAGCTCCAGATTAATTATTGGAGGGAACAACAGCGTACGAACTCGCGAACCGATTAATCACGCCGCCAAGGCAACGTGTCAACCCTCGAACACGGCGGGCCGGGGCAACGGCGTCACAGATTGGCACATTGCGCCCGGCTGCGTGCGGTAACTATGTACCACCTGCCCGCCCCCTGCGACTCATAACCTAGAGCCTCAATCTATCGGCGCTGCAACGCGCCCCGTCGAGACTCGATCATGTCTGCAGCTGTTTCTCCGTTGTTGTTTCCCGAAACCCTGAATTCGCCCGGTCTCTGGAATGAGCTAAGGCGAACGCATGGGTTGTCACACAAGGAATTCGACTGGCTGGCCCACACCCAACTGGCCACACAAGCGCTACGTAGCCAACAGATCCCGCCGATGCTGGCGCAGCGCATCCTGCTCAGCGTCACAGGCCTGCCCGCCGTGCCATTGGCCGGCTGTTTTACCCTCGGTGCGACCCCGGATGACGGCGGCGAGATTCTCTACACACCTTATGAAGGCATCAAAAAGCACCACAGCCGCGCCGACCTCAAGGAACAGCTGAAAAAACGCCTCGATACGCCGGGCACCGCCGAACGTTTATTGGCGTTCCTGCCGATCAGTCAACGCCGGCGGCTGCTGGAAGCCGATGACCTTCAGATCAGTTTTCAAAGCATCGGCGACGATATATTCGACGACCAGCGAGCAGGCATCACTCAAGCCCAGCAGGTAAACGCGCAAGCGATGCTGGCTGAACTGCAGCAACTCCCCTCCCTCGCTTCAATGATCGAGCACGTCTTGCAAGGGTTGCTCCGGGACGCATTCCCCGGGGTGCAACAGCGTCACACGCGCGTCAGTTTTTACCTCAGTCCTGATCTCGGTATAACCCGACACTGGCTCGACGTCCTGAGTTTGAGCGACGCCGTGCTGATGTATTACCGACACGGAAAATGGCCGCAAGGCTCACTGCACGAGTATTCCAATCCGGCGCAACCGCCGGCGCTGGCAGATCAGGCGCGGTGGGAGAATGCCGTTATCAGCGCTGCAGGTAAATTGACCGTGCTGCTGTTCGAGCGCCTTGAAATGTACTGGCAGTCGCCTTGCGCAGAGGGTTCCACGCGTCGCGATTTTTTTGCGCAGGCACTTGAAGATCAGGCCCGCGCCGACCTGTTGCTCAAACGAGAAACCAATATCATTGATGCTGCACAGTTCACGACCTTGCACGCCATGATAGAACCGCTGCCGTCAGTCTCTCGTCTGCCCACCATCGAGACCGTGCGCATGTGGGAGTACCAGGCCAACTACGTCGAACTGGCAGGCTCGTTGATGATCAGCCACACCAACGCCTACCTGTACACACCGACCCACGGCCTGCAAGTACTCAGGGATTACTCGGATCTCAAGCAAACCCTGCTGAGCAAGTTCAAGCGTGCCGGTCACGAGGACGAACTGTACGGGCTGTTGAATCTTGAGGAACGCAACCGTTTCATCGGTTTCGATCACCCGCAGGTAACGGGCGAAGTCATTTCCGGCGAGATTTTCAAAGTATTGTTTGAATTCATCCTGACCAAACAACGGCGCAACGTCGACTACGCGTTGCAGGTGTTTCGCCACAGCGATGGTGCCGTGGACGCACATGCCCTTTGCGACAAGGCGCTGGATATCCGCACGATGCTCCACGAGCAGTTGCTGACGTTCGATGACTTCGATCGCTGGAGTACGCGCCCGATACTGCTCGGACATCAGCAACCCTCGCAGGTACTGGCCGACAAAACCACGATTGCGATCAAATCGTTCGACGACGTCAGGACCCTCCTGGCCGCAGAATTCGCTGCCCAACCGTTATCTCCCGCGGCTGATCAACGGGTCTATCTGGAGAACATGAAACCAAGGCTGGCGCATGCACTGTTCGTGGGCGTATGCGGCGAAGCAGAACTGCGGGTCATTCACGGCACGCTGCAACGCCCCCAGCGGGCAATTGTCGATGCGGTGTTCAACGCTGACCAGCCGACACGCAAGGATCGACGCTCCCTCAATGGTTTTCGCCCGGACGCCTGGTCCCTGACGGTGAATGTGTCCGGGGAGAACAACCCATTGCCTCTCGATCAGTGTGTTCTTCTGACCGAGCGCGGCGGACTCGATACGGAGCACTCCGGCCGGGTGATGCTGTGGACACCCGCGCTGGGACTTCAGGCATTCGACAGCATTGTCAGTGCTCGAAAAGCATTGAACCAGCGACTTGAGGGCAGCGTTCAACGACTGGCGTTGCTGGAGAACCTGCGCGCCTATCCACAAATGCTCCACCGCCGATACTCGTTAGGGCCGTTGCAGTTGATCGAAGGCAATGTACTGGATGCCTGCATGCAATCGGCGATCGAGCTCTATCTCGCTCGTGCCGAACAACTGCGCAAGCGTCTGCCGGATCATGCACAAATGACCCAGGCACTGTCTGCTCTGAGAAACAATCTGCTCGAAACCAATCTGCAGCGGGCCACCGACCTTGCCCAGGCCATCCGGCAACAACAATTACTTCCGGCATGGCTGGGCATGGCGCCGCTTGCCGAGCAACAACGCCACCTCGAACTGCTGGAGCAATGGCGCAACAGCGTTATCGATGACAAGGACTACCTGCACGGTATTGCCCCCCTGGCCCGCTATGTACGCGAGACGCTGCAGTCGTTGCTGGAAGCTCGATTTGCCGGGCGTCATCTGGACCCGCTACAGATTGAAGTCACCCCTGACCTGGCCCTCGCCGGGCCGGCACGCAACCTGGTCGAATTCGCCTTGAACCACGTCAACATCGCTCAGGGCACTGGCTTCAAAGTGACTTCAAGCACCTTGCAGGCATTACCGGCCGGCCTGGATCAACAGGCTGTCCGCCAGATGCTCTTGTCCCTCGCCATCCCGACTGTCTACGCCAGGACGGTCACCGACACGCTTTCGCAAAACACCGCACAGGCCGCTGTGCGCCAGCAGCGTTTCTTACGACAAGTTCCCTGGCAACTGCTGCAACATGCCCACGCATTGAAACTGCAACAGCGCTTGTCCGAGCAGGCCTACGACCTGATCAGCCAGGTACTGGACATGCCGGATGGCAAGGCACGCGCCAGCGTCGAGGGCGCTCATGCGCGCGTATCGCCGCTGGCACTGATCAAGACGCCCGGCGCTGCACCGGTGGAAACACTGGCAATGTATGTGATCGACTCTTCGCGACCTGGTCCAACCGTGCTCTACACACCCTATGCCGAGGAGGCGTTTCGCGAATTCGCCAGCGAGACCGATCTGATCAGCGCGCTGAATACGCCGGGCTCACTGCAGGATTTGCTGATTCGACGCTCGCCCGAACATCAGCAAGCATCGTTGCGCGGTTTATTAGCGTCGAGCGTCGGCGAATCCAGCGAAATGACGTTATCGGTCAATGCCGTCGACAACCATTTCCTGTCCCGTTTGTACCAGGACAACATCGCCCTCTTGCCGCACCTGCTCGCCAGTCAAGTGCAACGTACTGCCCAAGCGGATTGGGAGGCGGCCAAAAACCTCTTCAGCGATGGCATCAAACTGATCTCCGGCCTGTTGCCGGGCAAACTCGCCTACGTGTCATTTCTCTGGCGAAGCTACAAAGACTTCAAGGACTCCGCCGAAGCCTTGCAGGATCATCACTGGAAACGCGCGCTGAAGGCGTTTATCGCCGGTGCTCTGCAAATGATCAGCATGGGTCGTCTATCGATGGAGGAATCCGCTGAAACCGCTGCGGAGAGCGCGTCGCAGCCCCGGCAAATCTCTCCAGCGCCCGTCCATCGCGCCCGGATAAATCCGACGGCACCGTCACGCACCGAGTTGCAATCGTTCGAGTCCACAACCGTCGCATTATCCGAACTGCGCCATGACGCCGAAAGCGCGACTTACCTCAATACCCACGACAGACGCACCTACGCGGCCATTGCCGGCAAGGTTTACCGTGTCGACAAACCAGGTGTTGTGTGGCGAATGGTTAACGACCGTACCTATGGTCCCAGTTTGCATAAAACTGCCACGCAACTGGTGCTGGACCCGGACCGGCACACCATCCACTACGGCAAGGCCATGTCGAAAATGTACAACCGGTATGCGACCGACCGCGAACGCCGACTGGTGCTGAACATCGAAGCACACGGTATGGAGGATATTCGCGCCAAACACCCGGACAAGGCGCGCATGTTGGTCCAGGCCGTCGATATGGCCCGCTACTATGCGTTCAACAGCCTGCACAATCTGGCGCAGTTGAAAAGGGACCTTCCCGGAACGCGTCTGGATCGTTTCCTCAAGTCGTTTTTTGATGTAAACACCGTCGACAGCACGCTTCTCGGTAAAGTGAAAAACGCGATCGTCCCCGTCTGTAAGGCGCTGGTGGATCCTGCGGAAGATCTGATGAACACCGATCGTTTCATCATCGGCTCGAACAAATATCCCGAGGCCAACCTGATCGCGTTTGTGCTCGATGATGACGAGCATCGCAAGGTGCATTTCACCGAGAAATTTTTCGCCCAACAACTGGATTGGTACAAGTCTTCGCTGACCGAACCTTTCAATGTCGACGGGCATGCCCAGGCGTCCATTCTGATCCATGAATTCGCTCATCAACGTTGCAATGCCGTCGACATTGCCTCGCTGGAAGCCCGACGACCGTTTACCGATCTGATTGAAACGATTACCGGCCAGGGCGCGGCGATGAAAAACTCCCAGCAGACCTTCCAGCGTGAGGCGCTGTCTCTGGCGACCCCGCGACAAGAGTTGTTTTCCCGCTGGAGCGACAAGCGTCAGTCGTGGATCGGGTTCGATCAGATCGCGGAAATGTCCAATGTCAGCAAGGAAATTCTCGACGCGACACTGAGCCCCACACTGGCGGCGGCACGCGACGCATTCCTCGATCAACAGACGCCTTATCCGCGAATTGAGACGATCTTGCGCAATGCCGATTCGATTGCCTTTCTGATTTGCGAGATGGGCAGGCAGCTCGATCCGGTGCCGGCTGGTTCGCCGTAGCCCAGGCAAAAAAAATGCGCAGGCCTGGCCTGCGCATGTGCTGGTTGGTTTGAAGCGCGGATCAGTCCTTCTGATCCCTCAAGATATTGCCGGAAGCGCCATCGATGCGAAATTCGTAGACCACGCCATCAGCCTTGCGCCCTTCGCCCTTCCAGTAGCCATTGTTGTCGGCTTCGATTTCATAGACTTCAACGTAACCGGCCTTGGTCTTGACGGTTTCGATGGCTTTTTCAATGGTAATCCAGCCAGCACCTGGCTTGTCCGCCCATGCAGCACCCGCACTGAGCAACGTGGCAGTGGCAATCACGGCGGCGAAGGTTCTTTTGATCATTTTTTCACTCCATTTATGGATAGTAGTCAGTGGCGTCCTGCTTTTTGGGCGTCAGAGCGAAAAATAAGTTCCACTTTGATGGTTAATTGCCATGACTGATGTTCTCGGCAACTTCCCCTCAAGGTTAGAATGTGCGAAATCAGGACGAGTCAATGACCCAAGACACTCTATCGGAAGCCGAATACGATGCGATCACTGATGCCGCCGCGCATTGGTGCATGCGTCTGCACGCCGCCGACTGCACGGACGAAGAGCGTCGCGCATTCGAACAATGGCATGCCGCTCACCCCCTGCATGCGTTCGAGTATGAGGCCATGCTGGAAATCTGGGACGTTGCCGAGCATCTGCCGCGCCCGGAACCTGCGCCTGTCGTGCTGCCAGGCAGCCAGCGTTCCCGTCCATGGCGTCAATATGCGGTAGCTGCCGGTGTCTGTGTGCTTGCGCTGCCACTGGCGGCGTACACCGGCTGGAATCTCGGCTGGTTGCCCAACAGCTATCAGCATTTCGCCGCCACTGATGCGGTGCGTCAGGTGATCCTGAGTGACGGCAGCCAACTTGAATTGAACCTCAATACGGATCTGACCTTCAGCAACTACAAGAATGAACGTCGCGTCACGCTGAAAAAAGGCGAAGCGTTCTTCACCGTCAGCCACGATCTGACCCACCCGTTTATCGTTCGTGCAGGCGAAGGCCAGATTCGCGTGACCGGTACGCGGTTCAACGTCTGGTTGTATGAAGATCAGGTGCGGGTGAACCTGATTGAAGGTTCGGTACTGGTGACCAGCGATGCCACACTGCCGGGCGATGGCTTGCGCCTCGGGCCGTCGATGCAGGCCCGTTACAGGCACGGTGATTACATGCCGCAGATCAGCCAGACCTACGCCAACGACACAGCGTTGGCCTGGCGCAGCGGCAAACTGGTGCTGGACAATCTGGCCCTCAATGAAGCGCTGCCGCTGATCAACCGTTACCTGAACAATCCGTTGATGCTCGCCGACACCAGTACCGGCTCGATTCGGGTTGGCGGCGTCTACAACATCAAAGAGCTGCACAATCTGGTGAACTCCCTGCCCAAAGTGCTGCCGGTCTATCTGACACGCAACAAGGAAGGCAACCCGGTCATCAACTCGTTGCCGCAAAAACCGGTAAAAAACTGAAGGCCACCTCCTTTGACGGAATGTGGCCCTCGGGTCTTGCTGTAGACACAATCCAGTTATTGCGCCGCGACTTTCCCTGCCTTGTCCACGGTCTCGCCGACCGTCTGCACCTGATACTGCGGGTCAGCCTGGATCTGCTGCTCGGTAAACGGCAACACACTCCACTGCTTCTTCGAAAAGGCCTCGGTCTGATCACGCGAGTATTTCGACGCTGGATCACTGGACAGCGAGAACGCCAACAGCCCCTGCGCATGCGGTCCTTTTTCATCGAACGTCACGACTTGCAGGTAGCTGGTGCCACTGACCACCTCAAGTTTGCCATCCTCGCGCGGAACACTTTGAATCGCGTTGTAAATACCTAACGTCCCCGGCCCGCCGTGGATAGGCGTCTGTTGGCCACCACTGCTGACCACCTGGATATCACCCCAGCGCGTTTGCGCCTTGAGGCCCATTTTGCCGGTCGACTCGGCAGAGGCCAGCATCGCTTCGCGCAGTGCCTGTGCCACGGCCGGTTGCTTGACCGCCAGACCGCGCGGGGTATGTTGCGCATCGTTCGGATCGAAGGCGACGCTCCAGATATCCGGCGATTCCTGCAGCGCCTGCATGATGTGCTGAAAATGCACCAGGCCCAGGCCGGAATCGAGGTTTGCCCGACCATCCCAGGCTTTGAGGCTGGCGCACACAGGCTTCAATGTCGCTGCGTCGGCGCCCAGGTCAGCCGCGCAAAACTTCAGCAGATCCGGTACCACCAGTGTCGCCAGATACACCTGATCGTCCATGACCATTTGTTGCAGGTCTTTCACCGCCAGCAAGCCTTTTTTGCTTAGTTGACCCAACCGGTCAAGGGCGAACCGGGAGCGTAATCCCAGCGGTTGGCCTTGCTGACTGATCAGCGGCGAGAAACCCGTCAATGGTTGCGCCGGGTTGGCCAGCCATGCGGAATCGTTGGAGTGCTGGACAAAGTCCTTGCGCAGCAATTGCGGTAATTGACTGGCGGCATAAATACCCTTCTGCGCCGCTTGCGGATCAATGTCCCAGGCGCAGGCGCTATTGGCGCCGTCCAGCACGATCATCTGCAAACCGGCACGCGGGTCACTGCATTTGGCCAGCTTGTCGACGCTGACATTCGGCACCACCGACAGATTCATGTACAGCGTCTGCCCCTGGTCATCCACGGCCAGGGTATTGACCCAGGGAATACCCTGAATCTTGTGCACCGAATCCTGCAAGTCCTTGAGACTGGCGGCCTGATTCATCGCGTACCACTGCTTCAGCACACGGTCGTTGTCGAGATTGGCATCACGCAGGCTGTAAGCAAACTGGTTATCCCAGTCAAGCTTGCCCGGCCATTGCACAATCGGGCCGAACTGCGAGCTATAGACGTCACGCGCCACCGGCACCACTTGGCCGTCGGCCTGTTTGACCTGCACAGTCACGGTCTGCTTGCTCATCGGCAGCGACTGACCGTCCAGCAGATAGCGTGTCGGGTCTTTCGGATCAAGCTGAAGGCGATACAGCGTGAAGTGCTTGGACGAGTCGACGGTGTGCGTCCACGCCAGATGCTGGTTGAAGCCGATATTGATCATCGGCAAGCCGGGCAATGCGGCGCCCATGACGTCGAGTTTGCCGGGGATGGTCAGGTGCATCTGATAAAAACGCATGCCGCCCACCCACGGGAAATGCGGATTTGCCAACAACATGCCACGGCCATTGAATGAGCGCTCGCTGCCCACGGCCACCGCGTTGCTGCCACGGTCCAGGGCAAAACGCTGCTGACGCGCGTCGGCCAACTGGTAAGCGTGGTTGTCGTGCTCGACGCGCGCGGTGGCTTGCGGCGGCGTGGCGCCCGCCAAGGCTTCGGCAAACTGGCCAACGCCACCTTCCACCAGCAGACGCCGGGTCAGCTTCACCAGATCCTCTGGGGCGATATCGCGCACCCATTCGCCCTGGCACTGCTGCGGCAAGCCTTGCTGGCGACGCTCGGCGAGATAAGTGTTGTAGCCGGCGGCATAACCCTCGACCAGATCACGCACCTGAGCGGTTTGCGCCTGCCAGAACGTCTGGACGGCCTCAGGGGTATTGAGCCATGTGAAGAACACATCACTGACGCGATTCTCGCGCTCTTCGACGGTGAATTGATCGGGGCCGAAATAACGTGAACGCTGGCCATTGACCGTAACGATCTCATTGGCCAGCAGGCAAAGGTTGTCCTGTGCGTAGGCATAGCCGATGCCAAAACCCAGGCCACGTTCATTCTCTGCACGGATGTGCGGAACACCAAAACCGGTGCGGCGGATATCGGCATGGGCCTCAGTGGCCGGACTGAAGGCATGCGCCGACAGACTCAGTCCGAAAAACATACTGGCAAGGGTCAGCCGTGTTAACTGCCTGGAAATAATCACGCTCGCTCCTGATCGAAATACCGAGGAGCGGATCTGACCTTGCCACGCGAATGGGACGGCAGCGGATCCGCTCTGGAAACACCCACGCGTCCACGCGCAATGAGCCTGTCCAAGAAACGAAACCGGAGAAAAAAATTTAGCCCGATAAAGGGCATTCTCGAGCCGTGAAAACGTGGAAAAGACGAAATGGCGACGAATTTTCTACATTTTTTCTTTCATGATTTGTCGAGCTGAAACGTCTTGTTTAGAGAGAGCAAAAAAACCTTTGCCGATCAGGCCCTGAAAAGGAGTAATCGCATGTACAACTCGCAACTACCAACGGAAGGTAGCCAGGCGCCACAAGGAGCTTCCATGAGCCCGCACGCGAGCGATTTCGGACAACGCGTGGAACGTCACGGCAACGAACGTATCCGGTTGCTGCTGAAAAGTTTTGGTCTGCGCACCAGCCTGATTCGCCTGAAAGTCATCGACGCCTTGCGGGTCGCGGCACAAACCGACCGTCGTCTGGGCGTTCGCGGTGTGCACAGCCAGTTGCTGGACCTGGACATCCCGCTGTCGTTTCTCAGTGTGCGCGAAGTCCTCAAGCGCCTGTGCGCCGAAGGCGTCATTACATTCAATGCGGATAAGAGCTACAGCCTGCATCCACAGGCCGCGGCCCTTCTCACCGAGTAAAACCTGCTGCGATTGCCGTCAGGATTTGACCTTGCGGCGCAGCACGGCATTGATAATCACCACGACCACTGCAACCCCGATGGCGATGTACTGGAACATTTTCTCGGTGATCATTCCCGCGTTTTGCAGCCAGGACAGGCCGAGCATGATCAGCAGCACGGACACGGCGATCACAATCGAATAAATCAAGCGTTGCTTGTGGGTCATTGCGGGTTCCTGAAACGTTTGAATGTATCTGGTTTGTATCCGCTTGCATGCCATGCGCATACCGTTTCACGGGGATGCGCTGCAACAAACGGGGTCTCATGTTACAGCCGATGAAGAGTTTTGGCTTCATGACGGCTTAACCATGAGGATTTTTGAAATGCTGCGTCGAATCACCTGGCTGATTCCCGTTCTCGCCCTGCTGACCCTGAGTGGCTGCATCATCTTCCCCCACGGCGGCTGGCACGGCGATCACCATCGTTATTACCAGGGTGGCCCTGGCTATTACCAACATCGATAGAACAGGATTGTTCGCCCCGCCTCCCAGCCATTGAATGCCTGAGGCGAGGAATAGACCGCCGATCCACCTCCTCCCAATGCCCGCCTCTGCGCGGGCATTTCTGTTTCTGCGCAACGGCGCCGTTCAACCCGGTTAAATACGCTGCAAGCATTTGAAATCTAATGTCGCAGCAAACCGTTAGGCTCTCTGAGCCTCTGCACCTAGTCTCCAGCAAGCTTTTTCGACTTGCTAACAAGGACGACCATGCAGAGAACATTAATCAATATCGGGCCTGCAAAACTCATTGGTTTCTGCCTGGCACTTACAGGATTCGAGCTGCTGACCTATCTGGCCAGTGACATGATCATGCCGGCAATGCTGGCCATAACAGATGAATTCGAAGCCGATCCACGGCACGTTCCGAACGCGTTCAATCTCTACCTGATCGGCGGTGTCTGCCTGCAATGGCTGATTGGTCCGCTGTCCGATCGGCTGGGGCGTCGACGCTTGCTCTTGAGCGGATGCGCGCTGTTCAGTGTCGCCTGCATCGCCGCCGTCACGACGCGGCATATTGAAACATTCAACCTGCTGCGCCTGATCCAGGGCATGGGGCTGGGATTCGTCGTGGCGGTCAGCTATCCAGCCCTGCAAGAAGTGTTCTGCGAAGCCGATGCCGTGCGCCTGATGGCGTTGCTCGGTAACGTCGCGCTGCTGTCACCGTTGCTGGGGCCGTTGCTCGGCAGCCTGTTGCTGGAATGGCTGACCTGGAGAGAGCTGTTCTGCAGCCTGGGTCTGGCGGCAGCCGGTATCTGGCTCGGACTGTACGTCTGCATGCCGGAAACAGTGGGCGTGGCGCGCCGTGATGGCCAGCAATTGGCGCCAGCCGCTCTGTGCTGGCGGCAAACGTGCCAGCGTTATGGGGCGCTGCTGAGCAATCGCCGATTCCTCTGCGCAAGCCTCGCACTCGGCCTGATGAGCCTGCCATTGATTGCCTGGATCGGGCTCTCGCCTTTATTGCTGATTCAGTTGCAGGGCCTGACTCCGCGAGCCTATGGCCTGTGGCAAATTCCGATCTTTTCGGGCGTCATCGCCGGCAATCTGATATTGGCCCGCTTGCTCGTCAACCACACCCTGCCCAGCTTGATTCGTCTTGCCCTGTGGCCATTCTGCACCGGTCTTGCAGGGCTCATCGCCTGCGCATTGCTGACCACTGACGCTGAACCAGTGGTTGCCAGCCTGGCGTTGTATTGCGTCGGGCTGGGCATCAGCAACGCCGCACTTTTTCGCTTGGCCCTGTTTGCAAGTGATGACGGCAAAGGCCTGGTCAGCGCCACCATCGGCATGCTCTCGATTGCCGTGATGGGCGCTGGCGGCCTTGTCATTGCGGCTAACGGCGGCGGCAATCGCCTTGAGCACTTCGCGCTGTGGGCAGCCTTTGGCGGTCTGCTGTGCCTGCCGTTCCTCTACGGGTTCTTGAAGGGTACCGACACCCCCGGAACTCAATCTCGATAAAGGAATATTGATGACCTGTTTCCCTTTCAGTGATGCGCTTTGTGCGTTACCGCACCCCTATTGCCCGGATTCAGTACCTGACGGTCTGTTTGACCAGGCCATGGCCGAAATCAGCCGGTTTCATTGCCAAAATACCCCCGACTACGAACGCTGGCTGAACGCTAATGGTCTCGCCATACAAGACCTGGAGCAGATGAAGGACTGGTCGCTGTTGCCTCCGATCTTTGCCAACTTCTTCAAGCAACGACTGCTGTCGAGCAGCACCGGGAAGGATGCACTCGAGCTCACCTCCTCCGGTACCACCGGCGAGAAAAGCCGTCTGCGCTACGACAACCGGAGCATGGCCGCCGCCCAGTTCATGGTCGAACGCATTTTCGATCATTACCACTGGAATACCCCAGATACCCCCTGCAATTACCTGCTGCTGAGCTACGAACCTGAAGGCCATATCACCCTGGGGACTTCCTACACCGACCAGTTTCTCTGCCGTTTTGCGCCCATCAATCGCCTGGTTTACGGACTGCGCCTCACCGGAGACGGGCATGAGTTCGACGTGTTCGGTGTGATTGCCGCGTTGCAGTCCTTCGCCGAAGAAGGCCTGCCGGTGCGAATTTTCGGTTTTCCGGCTTTTTTGTGGCACGCCCTCGAACGAATGCGCGACACAGGGGTGGCCGATGTCCAGTTGCCGGCACGGTCGCTGGCGTTTTTCGGTGGAGGCTGGAAAACCCAGGCGGCACGACAAATCCCCAAATCAACACTGTATGCCCGCATTCACCAGCAATTGGGCATTGAAACGGCGTCCTGTCGCGATGGCTACGGCGCGGTGGAGCACCCCGTGCCTTACATAGAATGTGCCCGCCATCATTTTCACGTGCCGGTCTATTCGAAAGCGTACGTGCGCAATCCTGCAGATTTTTCCGTTTTGCCTTACGGTCAGAAAGGGCTCTTGGGCTTCGTCTCGCCCTACATCTCATCCAGCCCTGCGCATGCGGTGGTGATGAGTGACCTGGCGACATTACATCCCGGTCAGCACTGCGGTTGCGGGCTGACCAGCGACTGGTTCGAGCTGCACGGTCGTGCAGGCACTGACACCGGTAGGAGCTGTGCCATGGCGGCAGCCGAACTGCTCGGAGGGCATTGATATGTACTTGATTGAAGGGAATCTGCACACCGACATCCATTTCGACGAAGCGCTGGGCCTTCTATACCCACAGCTTCCGCAGTACCTGGGCACAGCGCTGACAAGTGCAACGGTGATCGACGCCGCCGCACAGTTCGCTGAACACCTGCACGACACGTCTTTGGCGGTGGAACTGGAGGCTGAACAATGTCAGGCGTTGAGCGACTTCTGCCATCCCGATGCATTACGCGCCAAGCTTGAACGCGAACTGGGCGACCATCCTGATTCGTTGCGGCGGTTTGATTATTGCCAACCTCGCTTTGAACGCTGGAGCCCCCTTGGGCTGGTGGTGCACATCACGCCATCCAACGCGCCGCTGTTGGCATTCTGCGCGGTGCTTGAAAGCCTGCTGGCCGGCAATATCAATTGGTTGCGTCCCAGCAGCAGTGATCAGGGGCTGACCGCGCGGTTGCTCCAGGCATTCGTGCAGTGCGATCCAAGTGGACAACTGGCGCACTACATCGCGGTAATACCGGTCAGTACCGAGCATATCGCCCGGCTGTGCAAACACGCCAACGGGGTGGCTGCCTGGGGCGGGGAATCGGCCCTGCAGGCTATCCGCCGGCAAATACCGGCCGGCTGTCGCTGGATCGATTGGGGGCATCGCATCAGCTTCGTCTACATGACGCCCGATGCCGCCAACACGCAGGCACTGGAGGCGGTGGCGGATGAAGTTTGCCGCCTCGATCAGCAAGCCTGCTCCAGCCCGCAATGGCTACTGATAGACAGTGATGACGCGGATGTTCTGCGTGACATCGGCGCACGCCTGGCGGCGGCGTTCGAACGCCGTACCGGGCAGTGGCCCGCGCTGGTCCCGACGCTGCAAGAAGCTTCGCAGATCACCACCGATACCCAGATGGTGCGGTTGGCACAGAGTTTTTCCGGACAAACCGGCCATGTCTGGAATGCACCGGGCTGGCGAGTGATCTGGGCGCATGACCGGCAACTCAGGCCCTCGCCACTGTTTCGCAGCGTACTGCTCAAACCCGTGCCTCGCGCATTACTCACCCAGACCTTGCACACCTGGCGCAACGTCTTGCAGAGCTGCGCACTGATCTGCAACGAACTGCAGACCGCAGCGCTTGCGCAATCACTGATCAGTGCCGGCGTCACACGCATTGCCCCGATCAACGGCATCCACGACGGCTATGACGGGGAACCCCATGACGGCGTCTACGCGCTACAGCGATTGTGTCGACGCGTGTCAGTCAGTTTGTCCGCGACCGCGCTGCCCTTTCACGCCACCCTCGACGGCCCTACCACGTCTGCGCCGCCCGGCAATCGACCGATCATGAGCAAAGAGGCATTTATCAACCAAGCGGTACAACCGACAGCCCGGCTGTTTTTCCGCTCGGGAGGCAGTAGCGGCACCCCGACACTGTCGGGCTACAGCTACCGCGACTTTGAGCGCCAGATGCGCGCCACTGCTGACGGATTATTGGCCGCCGGACTCGATCCGACCTGCGATCGGGTGATGAATCTGTTCTTCAGTGGTGGGCTGTACGGCGGCTTTTTCAGCTTCGCCAAAGTCCTGGAATTGATGGGCGCGACGCATTTGCCAATGGGTACCACCGCCGATGAAGACTACCGTGAAATCGCGCAGCTGATCATTGACCAGCGGGTGACGGTGCTGATGGGCATGCCGAGTACCCTGCATCGACTGTTTCTCAACGAGCACGAACGACTGCGCGCCTACGGCGCTATCAGCAAGGTATTTCTCGGCGGTGAACATCTCAGCGAACACAGTCGCGAACTGCTGCACAGTTGCGGCGTCTCCAGCATTCGTTCGGCGATTTATGGCAGCGTCGACGCCGGCCCGCTGGGCCACGCCTGCAAAGCGAGCGGGGACGGCGTGTTTCATCTGATGAGTGATATTCAGCACTTGGAAATCGTCGCGTTCGATGAGGACACCGCTGTCATCGGCAATGAGATCGGTCGACTGTTGTTCACCTCCAGAGCCCGGGAAGGTCAGCGCGTTGAACGTTACGACGTGGGCGATAGCGGTCGCTGGGTACCCGGTTCCTGCAACTGTGGCCTGCCCTCCCCGCGATTCGAACTGTTGCAGCGCCACGGCAAGTTGATCCGCATCGGCACCGACTTCATCTGTTTGAGTGAATTGGCCGAGCACCTGCAATGCCCTTTCCAACTGCTGCTCGACCACACACCCGAGGGTGTCGAGCGCATGCGTGTGCGCTGCGGACACTCACCCACTGATGTTCGGGCGCGACTGTCGAACTACGCAACGTTGGCGACCGCCAATGCAAGCGGGCTGTTGGTTATAGACGTTGAAGTCTGTGCGATCGAACAGTTCACGCGAAACAGAAACAGCGGCAAAACGCCCCTTCTGATTGATTCGCGGCGATGACGCGCGACGCAGATCACCCTTGACAATAATTAGAGAAAAAACCGTGACCACTGACCACCCTCTGAATGAGTTGATCACCTTCGCTCATCGGCATTCCGATTTTTACAGCCAACACCTTTCAGGCGCGGCCGCGCCTATGACGTTGCTCAGCGAACTGCCAGTGCTCGACCCGGCCGAATATTGGCGTCACAGCGACAACCTTGATCAATGGCCTGTATTGACCGGGCCGATCGAGCAGGCATTGATTTTCAAGACCGGCGGATCAACCAGCGCCGGCAAACTGTCTGTCTATACCCGTGAGGAATGGCGAACACTGGTCAGCGACTTCGGCAAGAGTCTGACGCCACAATTCAAGCCCGGTGACCGGGTTGCCAATCTGTTCTTTGCCGGCGACCTGTATGCAAGCTTTCTGTTCATCCACGGCGCCTTGGCAAACGTCGCCGAGGACATCAGCGAGTTCCCTTTCACCGGTGACGTCGATGCCGAAGTTCTGGCGCAAGCCATTGTTCGCCACCGAATCAACGTACTCGCTGGCGTACCCGCACATTTGCTGACCTTCGCCAGCCTGTTGAACCGCCGGGGCCAAGCTCTCAACGGCGTCGACACGATACTGTACGGCGGAGAAAGCCTGTTCGCCTCGCAACGCCAGATGCTCCGCCAGGTATTCCCCGCCGCCCGGATCACTTCCATCGGCTACGCCAGCGTCGACGCCGGATTTATTGGCGCCAGCCACCGTGACTGCGCAGACGGCGAACATCGCATGCCGGACGCTCACGCCGTGCTGGAAATCATTGACGAGCAATCGGGGGAAGTCATTGACGACTGCGATCGCACGGGCATGCTGGTGTTGACCAACCTCACGCGCCGATTGATGCCGTTGATTCGTTATCCCGTGGGCGATCGCGCCTGTTGGCGGGAGCCCGCCGGAACAGCGATGCGCAAATTTGCGCTCAAGGGGCGTAGCGCCAACAGCCAGCGGGTACGGGTCGGCACGCTGTCCCTGAGCCCTGTCGAAATCGGCGAAATCGTCCAGCACTCGGTCGGTTGCGATGACTGGCAACTGGTGATCGAACAGAGCGTTCACAAAGATGTATTGACCCTGAAATGGGTACCGCGTGAATTTTCCCGTGCCTGCACCAACGACGAGCAAACCCTTCAACTCGCCCTGATCAAACAGTACCCGCTGATCGATCAACTGCAGGCCGATCAGCGTCTGGATCTGCACGTGCAGTGCTGCCGGACAGATGATCTGCAGCGTCACCCGCGCTCAGGCAAATGCCTGCGGTTCCTCGACCGGCGCGACTATGGCCCTGATGCGATGGAGTACACGTGATGGAGCCACTGATCCTGCGCAACTATCGCCAATCCGATGCGGCAGCTGTCAGCCAGCTGTTTCGCCAAGTGTACGGTGACCGCTACGTTCAACCGCATGTCTATCTGCCCCGCATGATCAGCCAGAATCATACTGACAACCGCTGGCATTCTTTAGTCGCGGAGGTGGATGAACAGATACTCGGGCACGCTACGCTGTTACGCGACATTACGGCACACAGCGCCGAACTGGCGTTGAGCGTCGTTCACCCGCAAACCCGCGGCCAAAATATTGCGACTCGCCTGGGCGAGCGATTATTGAACCATGCTCAGGCACTGGGGTGTCGCTATGTATCGATCAAACAGGTGACTCACCATCCCTATACGCAGCGCATGGCGATCAACCTTGGCTTTCAAAGCACCGGGCTATTGCCAGACTATGTGCCTTCACCATTCGGCGAGTCTGGGCTGGAAACGATTGTCATCGGGGTCCGCCCCGTTGACGGCAACCGTTGCCCTCTGCCACAGCAGCGCTGGCCCGCGAGCTGCGCGGATTTCATGCAACATTTGAGCAGCGTGTTTGGCACGCAAGAGCGCACTTTTCACTGGCGTGGCGCAGCGATTCAAATCGATCAACAGGCCAATCGTTATGACATGGTGCTGAAGACACTCGGCCATGGCTTGCTCAAACAGTTGCGTGACTTGCCTGCACATTGGCTGGTGTCGATCCGGCTCAAACTGTCCCGGCGATTTGCCCATGACCTGAGCAGGTTGGCCGCCATCGGTTTCATATTCACCGGGCTGGCCCCTGGCAACGGTGACTATCGTGGTTGGCTGGCGCTGTTTCATCGAGGCTTCAGTCGAAGAACACTGCAACTGCAATGCCCACTCATGCAGCGCCTGCATGAAGAGGCCCAGCACAATATCGCGGGATGACGGAACGCAAAAATGGCCCGTAGCGCAGGCATACGGGCCATTGTCGGGTCTTATGCTTTGGCGCGGATACCCTGGTCCGTCGGCGCCGTCTGGCCATTGCCCATGCCATAGGTCTTGAGGTTCTGCAGCACGTAAATGGCTTTCTTGTACTCCGGGATCAAGCCATTGGCGTATTTGTCACCCTTGATATTGTTGGTCTGGATGGTATCCAGTTGCGTGGCGAAATACTCCAGCGCATTGAACTTGGCGTCCGGTTCCTTCTGCACACCAAAACGGTCGAACTTGTCGCCCGCGTTGAGCAGCGTCATCGCCGTCAAATCAGAAATAAGGCCCTTACTGCGCAAAAACGTACTCAGATTACCCAACTGTTTCGCCGACACGTTTTCCGGGTCGAAACCTTTGATGTTCTTGTGCAGCTTCTGCTTGTCCATCTCGAGGGTATTAAGCACGCTCGGGTCATTGCCAACCAGTGCCAGCATCTGCTTGACCTTGGCATTCTGCGAAACCGCCTGGCCACGAGAGCTGGTGTCCTTGACCAACAAGCCACCTTTGGCCTGCCAACCTCCGGTGTAACCGATCGTCATGACTCTGCTCCTTGTAAAGCCGACATGGGAAATGTCCTTTTTGACCTGTTTTAGTGCACGAAAGTATCGACGGGCAAAGTAATGGCACCAACTGCTTTTATCGATTTTTTACAATTCAGATACATTTGCAGAACACCGGAAAAAATCTCTGAAAGCATTGCTATAGAGCCTCCAACCAAAATACTTCGTCTAGTACTTCTGCTCTAACCCGACAGTCAATAAGTCACTTGTAAGACTTTCGATACTTTCCATCGGTCGACAATATGTTTTCTTGCACGAAAGTACCTAAAGCTTCCCCCGGCACCGACGATACGTATAAAAGCCCACAGCGTTTTACCTCTCGAATCCACAATAAGAATCGCAGCACAAGGACCGGTTTCCATGCCCGCATTCCGTACCATTCAGGCTCGTTACACCCTGTTTCTGGTTCTGTTCATCCTGCTGCTGTCGGTGCTGACGGTGGTCGGTATCAGCCAACTGGTCGCGCCCAAATTGCGGCACACCGAAGAGCAAGTGGTGCTCAACCGCATCGCCGAAGTCGCCGAACAGATTCAGGGCGAATTGAACAAGGTTCAGTCACAACAACGCAGCATCACCCAGACCATCCCGCTGCTCGACAGTGCCGCGATCGACACGGTATTGCCGGGGCTGGTGGATCAGTACGGTGAGCTGAAGGTTTTTGGTGGCGGGATCTGGCCATTGCCGGGCCAGCGTGAAGCCGGGCGCAATAAATTCAGCACCTTCTGGCACCGCGACGCCTCGGGCAAGCTGGCGGTGAACACCTTCTGGAACAGCGACGCTGCGCCCAACTATTACGACCAGAGCTGGTACAAGGGCGGCATGGCCACGCCACGCGGTCAGTGCGCCTGGGCCGCCGCCTATAAAGACGACGCCAGCGCCGAGCCGCGCACCAACTGCGCAATGGCGATCCAGAAAAATGGCAGTGCCTGGGGCGTGTCGACCATTGACGTGACCCTCGGCTTCTTCAACGACCTGGTCGCCCGCAAGGAAAAAGACCTCAATGCCGAGATGCTCATCGTCGAGGCCGACGGCAAGATCATCAGCAACAGCTCGCGCATCAGCGGCCCGATCGTACTGAAGAACATCAGTGAACTGGCCGGCAGCTCGACCTTCGCCAGCCAGATCAAAACCGGCCTGCAAAATCGCGAGCAGGCGCAACGCGTCGAGTTCGACAATAACGGTCAGGACAGCACGTTCTTCATGCGCCCGATCGAAGGCACACCCTGGTTTCTCGCCACCGCCCTGCCGACCAAGATGCTCACCGCGCAGCGTGACGATGTACTCAGCACCCTGAGCCTGTTGCAGATTCCGCTAGTGATTCTGCTGGTGTTGCTGCAAGTCTACGCAATCCGCCAGTTGATCCAGCGCATGAAAGCGCTGAAGGCCAACATCGATCTGCTCTCCAGCGGCGATGCCGACCTGACTAAACGCATCACCATTCGCGCTGAAGATGAACTCGGCGCGATCGGCCACTCGATCAACACCTTTATCACCTACCTGCAAAACATGATTGGCGAAGTCACCCAGGCCACTGGCGCCATGGCGTCGAGCCTCGACAACCTGCAACGCACCTCGGCACACACCAGCCAGATTCTGCTGCGTCATGCTTCGGAAACCGATCAGACCGTTACCGCCATCACCGAGATGAGCTCGACGGCAGACAGCGTTGCGCAAAACGCCGCCGAAACCGCAGCGTTCACTCAGCGCGCCAACGAAAACGCCGACCGCTCGCGGGTTGTCGTCGGCGAAGCAACCAACAGCGTGGTGGCGCTGATCGACGAAGTGGCCAGCGCGACGCACAAAGTTGAAAACATGCAGCAGGACGCCCAGCGCATTACCGAGATTCTCGGCGTGATCGGTGCGATTGCCGGCCAGACCAACTTGCTCGCGCTTAACGCGGCGATTGAAGCCGCGCGCGCCGGTGAGCAGGGCCGCGGCTTTGCCGTGGTCGCTGATGAAGTGCGCGCCCTCGCCGCCCGGACACAGGCCAGTACCTCGGAAATCAACGAGATGCTGACCCGCCTGACCCAAGGCGTGAGTTCCTCGGTCGCGGCCATGGAGAACACTCAGGCCAGTTGCCAATCGGCGGCCGACGCCACGGCACGAGTCAATTCGGGCCTGGATGAAATGGCCGGTTCGGTCAGCCACATCAACAGCCTCAGCACGCAAATCGCCACCGCAGCCGAACAGCAAAGCGCCGTGACCGAGGAGATCAACCGCAGCATGGTGCAGATCCGCCACATGGTCGACGAACTGGTGCAGAGCGGCCAGGCCAGCGAACTCAACACCCGCCAGTTGCTCGAAGCCAACAGCCGCGTCAGCGCGATCATGGGCCGCTTCAAAGTCCGCTAACCTAAACCCTGTAGGCGCTGCCGCAGGCTGCGATCTGTTGATCTGGATTTTAAAAGATCAACATCAACAGATCGCAGCCTGCGGCAGCTCCTACAGGGTGGTGCCTTACCGACTTGTCATCTTGCGCTCAGGGTTTTGTCAGGTTTGATCTACGATCATCCTGCCAGCCTGTCTTGTAGCAACTGGAAACACTCCGTTGGTGCCGGACAGGAAAAACCGGTCAAAATACGCTCCTTTTTGACCGCCAACCGAGTCGAGATCCCGTCATGCGAACCTCTCTGCGTCTGGTCGCCCTGAGCGCCCTGTTCATCTCCTCCCTGGCCCAGGCCGCCGACCTGATCCCGATCGAAGTCCATCGCGACGCCAATTGCGGCTGCTGCAAAAAGTGGATCAGTCATCTCGAAGCCAACGGCTTCAAAGTTGAAGACCATGTCGAAAGCGACATGGCCAGCTTCAAACAGCAACACGGCGTGCCACCGCGTCTGGCGTCGTGCCACACCGCTATCATCCATGGCAAATTCGTCGAAGGCCATGTGCCGGCTGAGCAAGTGCTGGCACTGAGCAAGCGCGATGACTTGTTGGGCGTTGCCGCCCCGGGCATGCCGATGGGTTCGCCGGGCATGGAAATGGACGGCATGAGCGATGCCTATCAGGTCATCGGCCTGAAGAAGGACGGCGCTGATGTGGTGGTGGCGGACTACCCGGCTCATTGATGGGCGCTGCGTATTACGGGCTGTTCCTGGCCGCGTTCGGCGCGGCGACATTGTTGCCGTTGCAGTCCGAGGCGTTGCTGGTCGGCTTGATTGTCAGTGATCATTACTGGTTGTGGGGTTTGCTGGCGGTGGCGACCCTGGGCAACGTGCTCGGTTCGCTGGTCAATTGGTGGTTGGGCCGGGGCATCGAACGGTTCCAGGATCGGCGCTGGTTTCCGGTCAGCCCCAGGCACATGGCGCAGGCGCGCAAGCACTATCTACGTTACGGCCACTGGTCGTTGCTACTCAGCTGGCTACCGATCATTGGCGACCCGCTGACGCTGATCGCCGGGGTCATGCGCGAGCCGCTCGGACGTTTCCTGCTGATTGTCACTCTCGCCAAAGGTGCACGTTATGGCGTGCTGGCCATGCTGACCCTTGGCTGGCTCGGTTGAACCATCAGCTACCCCCATTGCCTGTGTTTAACGTCACCGTAATCCAGCCGTTCCAGCATCGGCCGATTTTCATGGAGTTTGCCCTTATGACCGTCACGCGTTCCCGCTGGCTTCCCGGCCTCTTCCTCAGCGCTGCCCTGCCGCTGTTCGCGCACGCCGCCACCGAGGCAGCGCCTGCCGAGGGCCCGGCCTACGGCCCGGAGCTGCAAGGCTTCGAATACCCTTACACACTTAAACACTTCGCCTTCCAATCTCAGGGCAAATCCCTGCAGATGGGTTACATGGACGTCGCTGCCCACGGCAAGGCCAACGGCCGCACCGTGGTGCTGATGCACGGCAAGAATTTTTGCGCGGCCACTTGGGACAGCTCGATCAAGGCCTTGAGCGAGGCCGGCTTCCGGGTGATTGCGCCGGATCAGATCGGTTTCTGTACTTCCAGCAAACCGGACAACTATCAGTACAGTTTCCAGCAACTGGCGACCAACACCCAGCAGTTGCTCAAGGCGCTGGGCATTCAGAAAGCCACCCTGCTCGGCCATTCCACCGGTGGCATGCTCGCCACCCGTTACGCGCTGCTGTTCCCGGAGCAGGTCGAACAACTGGCACTGGTCAACCCGATCGGCCTGGAAGACTGGAAAGCCCTTGGCGTGCCCTATCGCACGGTCGATCAATGGTATGAGCGCGAACTGAAAGTCAGCGCTCAAGGCATTCGCGACTACGAACGCAGCACTTATTACGACGGCCGCTGGAAACCTGAATTCGACCGTTGGGTCGACATGCTCGCCGGCCTCAGCAAAGGCCCGGGCAAAACTCAAGTCGCGTGGAACTCGGCCCTGATCTACGACATGATTTTCACCCAGCCGGTGTACTACGAGTTCAAGGACTTGAAGATGCCGACCCTGTTGCTGATCGGCACTTCGGACACCACAGCCATTGGCAAGGACCTTGCGCCACCTGAGGTGAAAGCGAAAATCGGCCACTACGACGTGCTCGGCAAACACGTGGCCAAGCTGATCCCGCAATCGACGCTGGTGGAATTTCCCGGCATGGGTCACGCGCCGCAAATGGAAGAACCGGCGCAGTTCCACAAGGCCTTGCTCGGCTGGCTGAACACAACCAATCCTGTTCGTTGATGAGGTGAAGCTGATGGCGGTGCAGATTGCAGTGATCGATGACTGGCAGGACGTGGCGCGCGACGTGGTCGACTGGTCAGTGCTCGACAGCCTCGGTGAGGTGACGTTCGAACATGACTATCCGACAGACAACGCAACCCTGGCCAAGCGTTTGGCCAAGTATCAGGTGATTTGCGTGATGCGCGAGCGCACACGCTTTGATGAAGATCTGCTCGAGCGGCTGCCCAATCTCAAGCTGCTGGTCACCGGCGGCATGCGCAATGCGGCGCTGGACATGCAGGCGGCGGCGAAACTTGGCATCAAGGTCTGCGGCACTGACAGCTACAAGCACGCCGCGCCGGAGCTGACCTGGGCACTGATCATGGCGGCCACGCGCAATCTGGTAAACGAAGCCAATTCACTGCGGGCCGGCCAATGGCAGCAAGGCCTGGGCGGTGATCTGCACGGCCGCACGCTGGGCATTCTTGGCCTTGGCAGCATCGGCCAGAAAGTCGCCCAGTTCGGGCAGGTCTTCGGCATGCGGGTGATCGCCTGGAGCGAGAACCTCACGGCTGAGCGAGCCGAACAGGCTGGCGTCAGTTATGTCAGCAAGCAGCAACTGTTCGAACAGGCTGATGTGCTGTCGGTGCATCTGGTGCTCAGCGAGCGCAGTCGCGGACTGGTCGATGCGCAAGCGCTGAGCTGGATGAAACCGACGGCGCTGCTGGTCAACACGGCGCGCGGGCCGATCGTCGATGAAGCGGCGCTGATCAAGGCGTTGCAGAAACAGCAGATCGCCGGGGCGGCGCTGGATGTCTTCGAGCAGGAGCCGCTACCGGCCCTGCACCCCTTTCGCACACTCGACAACGTGCTGGCGACGCCGCACGTGGGGTACGTCAGTCGGCAGAACTATGAGCAGTTCTTTTCGCAGATGATCGAAGATATTCAGGCCTGGGCTGCGGGGGAGCCGATTCGCCTGATGAATTGGTATTGAGTCATATCCGGTTTGGATGGTGAATGTGCCATCGTCTTCGCGAGCAAGCTTTGCTCCTACATGGGACGGATTGCGATGTAGGAGCAAGGCTTGCCCGCGATGGGGCAGTCACTGTCCCCCCATCAACAATGTGTTCGCACCACAACAGTGCGACTGCACTCCTCGCTAGCACAGAATCGTGACCGACCAGTCACCGTTTTGGCCCTTCCTCGCAAAAAAAACTGCACTTCGTCGGTGCGTTTGCCCTCCAAAAGCCAAGTTGCCGTTAACGGCAAACCGATTGTCGAACAATTTACCCATTTGCTCTGGCCCGCTCTAGGATCTGGCCTAGACTGGATTTTTCAGGGTTCGACCTGCCGGTCATCTTGCGGAAAAAAACTCGAAACTTTTGCACGAAGCGGCGGGTCATCTGAAAGGTAGGGCCAAAGTGGCTGGTGCAATCCTTGCAATAGCCCAATCACCCATTCTGCTTGCGCGTGTTGGGTAGCGTTTGCTCACCGATGCGTAGCGCGATTGCGCTCGCGTAATTCATGTTGGAGCTGCCGCAGGCTGCGATCTTTGCTTTTAAACGATCAAAAGATCGCAGCCTGCGGCAGCGCCTACAGGGAAAGAGAGAAGAATCAGATCAACAACACGGGAGATTCATATGATCAGTGCGGCATTGGATATTCAGGGAGAGCGTGCTCAGCAGGCGGTTGGCGAAGCGAGCACCATCAGCGTTCCCGGCAGCCGACAGATCAACGTCCCCGGCACCAAGACGCTGACTCCGGTAGCGAGCCAGAATCCCAACAAGAAGAAAGTGTTGTTCGTGACCTCGGAAATCGCCGATCTGGTGAAAACCGGCGGCCTGGGTGACGTGTCTGCCGCCCTGCCCCGCGCCATGGCGCACCTGCACGATGTGCGCGTGCTGATCCCCGGTTACCCGCAAGTGATGCACAGCGAGAACCCGATTCACATCATCGGCGAACTCGGCGGCCATGCTGCGCTGCCACCGTGCAAAATCGGTCGCATGGACATGCCCGACGGCCTGGTGATCTACGTGTTGATCTGCCCTGAACTCTACGAGCGCGAAGGCTCGCCCTACGGCGCCAACAATGGCCGTGACTGGCCGGATAACCATATTCGCTTCGCCCGTCTCGGTCTGGCCGCTGCCGACATCGCCGCCAACCTTGCACAAATCCACTGGTGCCCGGATCTGGTGCACGCCCATGACTGGCCAGCAGGCCTGGCCCCGGCGTACATGCACTGGCGCGGGCAGCGCACGCCAACCCTGTTCACCATTCACAACCTTGCTTATCAAGGGGTGACCAGCCTCGGCTCGTGCCCAGAGCTGGGCATTCCCAACCATGCCCTGCAACAGGAAGGCATGGAATTCTACGGCAAGATGTCGTTCCTCAAGGCCGGCATGGCCTATTCGAGCCACATCACCACGGTCAGCGCGACTTACGCGCAGGAAATCACCACCCCGGATTTCGGCTGCGGCCTCGACGGTTTCCTCGCCGCCAAGACCCAGCAAGGTTTGCTCAGCGGTATCCCTAACGGTATCGACGAGAGCTGGGACGCTGCCACTGATCCACACCTGTTCGCACCGTTCGCCATTGGCGACTGGGAAGGCAAAGCCGTCAACGCCGCCCATGTCCGCGAACTGTTCGAACTGAATGACTCGGAAGGTCCGCTGTTTGCCGTGGTTTCCCGGCTGGTTTATCAGAAAGGCCTCGATCTGACTCAAGCCGTCTCTGAATACATCGTGCAGAACGGTGGCCAGATCGCGATCATCGGTCGCGGCGAGCCGGAAGAAGAACAAGCCATGCGCGAACTGGCACTGCGTTTCCCTGGCCAGATCGGTGTGCGCATCGGCTTCAATGAAACCGACGCCCGCCGCATGTTCGCCGGCAGCGATTTCCTGTTAATGCCGTCGCGTTACGAACCCTGCGGGTTGAGTCAGATGTACGCCCAGCGGTTCGGCTCGCTGCCGGTCGCGCGCAACACCGGCGGGCTGGCTGACACCATTGAAAACGGCATCACCGGGTTCCTTTTCGACGAATCCACCGCCGAAAGCTATCAAGAAGCCCTGAGCCGCGCGTTCAAAGTCTTCGCCTATCCTGAACTGCTCAATGCCATGCGTTGCCGGGCAATGGCCGCGCCGTTCAACTGGTGCAAAGCGGTTGAACCGTACGCCGAACTCTATGAACAACTGGTGGCCAAGGCCTTGGGTAAAGCAATTCACAAGTAACAGGGAGGTCAACGATGCCGTTACGGTCTACTGAAACCTGGCCACACGGCGCGATCATGCTGGATGCCGAGCACACGCAATTTGCGTTGTGGGCACCGGATGCGTTTTACGTCAGCGTCGAACTGGAAGACGGCCAGTCGCTGCCAATGCTGCCGCAGGCAGACGGCTGGTTCGTGATCAAGGCCCGCTGTGCGGCGGGCACGCGTTACCGCTACAACATCGATGGTGAACTGGAGGTGCCCGACCCGGCCTCCAGAGCGCAGGACGGCGACCTCGACCGCCACAGCGTGGTGGTTGATCCGCTGGCCTATCAATGGCGACACAGTGCCTGGCACGGTCGGCCGTGGAGCGAAGCGGTGATCTACGAGTTGCACGTCGGTGCGCTCGGCGGCTTCGCTGAAGTCGAACAACACCTGGCGCGCCTCGCCGGTCTGGGCATCACCGCCATCGAACTGATGCCGCTGGCGCAGTTCCCCGGCGATCGCAATTGGGGCTACGACGGCGTCTTGCCTTACGCACCGCAAGCCTCTTACGGCACCCCGGAACAACTCAAACACCTGATCGACAGCGCCCATGGCCACGGCCTCGCGGTGATTCTCGACGTGGTCTACAACCACTTCGGCCCCGACGGCAATTACCTGCACCGTTACGCCAAAGGCTTTTTCCGCGAAGACAAGCACACGCCGTGGGGCGCGGCGATCGATTTTCGCCGCGACGAAGTGCGCGAATTCTTTATCGAAAACGCCCTGATGTGGTTGCTCGAATACCGCTTCGACGGTCTGCGCCTCGATGCGGTGCATGCCATCGAAGACCCGGATTTCCTCACCGAGATGGCCCAGCGCATCCGCGCGCAAATCGACCCGAATCGGCATGTCTGGCTGACTGTGGAAAACGAACTCAACCAGTCCAGCCTGCTCGAATACGACTACGACGCGCAGTGGAACGACGACGGCCACAACGCCCTGCACGTACTGCTCACCGGTGAAACCGACGCCTATTACGCCGACTATGCCGCGCAACCCACCGAACAACTGGTGCGCTGCCTGAGTCAGGGCTTTGTGTTCCAGGGCCACATCACCCGTCATGGCGAACCTCGCGGCGAGCCCAGTGAACACTTGCCGTCCACCGCGTTTGTGCTGTTCCTGCAAAACCACGATCAGATCGGCAACCGCGCGTTCGGCGAGCGTCTGCATCAGCTGGCCGATCCACGCGCCGTGCAGGCAGCGACGGTATTGTTGCTGCTGTCACCGATGATTCCGCTGATGTTCATGGGCGACGAATTCGCCGCCGAACAGCCGTTCCTGTTTTTCACCAGTCACCACGGTGAATTAGCCGAACTGGTGCGCGAGGGCCGCCGCAATGAATTCGCGGCGTTCAGCGCTTTCACCGACCCGCACAAGCGTGAACAGATTCCTGATCCGAATGGCGAAAAAACCTTCCACGCCTCTCAGCCGAGGTTGATTGGCAATGGCAGCGTGAAACAGCAGGAAACCCTCGCGCTGTACCAAAAACTGCTGCAATTTCGCCATCAATACATCATCCCCCATCTGTCCGGCACGCAAGCGCTCGGCGCCCATATGCTCGGGTTTGGCGCGGTCAGTGCGCGCTGGCGCCTGGGCAATGGCAGTGAGCTGCGAATTGACCTGAACCTCAGCGACACGCCAGTGGTCAACCCTCCACAGACCGAAACCGTGTGGCTGTTTCAACAGCCGCCCAGCGCCGATCTGTCGGAATCGGGCGAACTGCCCGCGTATTGCGCGCTTGTCAGCCTCACGGCCGCAACCCCTTTGCAACCTCTGGATGGAGAGCGCCTATGAGCGATGCGCAACTGGAAATTCTGGCCAGCCGAGCCGGCCTCGCCGTCGACTGGATCGACGCCAACGGCCGCCCGCAAAAAGTCGCCCCGGCGGTGCTGCGCAATGTCCTCATAGGACTCGGCCACCCGGCCAGCACGGCTCAGGAAATCGATGCCAGCCTGCTGCAACTGCAAGAAGTGCAACAAGATCGCCACCTGCCGCCGCTGCTGACCAGCGACGTCGGCGTCAGCCTCGATCTGGCGCGCTATTTCGCCCCAGAGACGCCTTGTGAAATCCACCTCGAAGACGGTTCGCGACTGAACCTCAAACTCGACAACGAAGCGATGTTGCCCGGCCTGATTCCGGTCGGTTATCAGCAGGTACACATCGCCGATCAATATTTCACCCTGGCCGTGGCGCCGGAACGCTGCTTCAGCGTTGGCGACGCGGTGGACAACCCGATCCCCCGTGCCTGGGGCCTCAGCGTGCAGTTGTATTCGTTGCGTCGCCCTGGCGATGGCGGTTTTGGCGACACTCAGGCGCTGGAAGAACTGGCTCGTGTGGCCGGTGAGCGTGGCGCCGAGGCGCTGGCGATCAGCCCGCTGCACGCAATGTTCAGCGCTGATACCGGGCGCTACAGCCCGTATTCGCCGTCCAGTCGCTTGTTTCTCAATTCGCTGTACGCCGCGCCCGGCGCGATACTCGGCGAACGGGCACTACGCGACGCCATCGACGCGGCAGGTCTGGCCGCCCAATTTGCGCAACTGGAAGACCTGAAACTGATCGACTGGCCAGCCGCCGCCGAGGCCAAACAGAAACTGCTGCAAGCGCTGTATGAAGGCTTCGTCGCCGGCGATCATCCGCTGCACCCGGACTTTGCCAGTTTCCGTCACGCCGGCGGCGAAGCGCTGGAGAATCACTGCCGCTTCGAAGCGATTCAGGAAATGCGCGCCGCGCGCGGGGAAAATCTCGACTGGCGGCAATGGCCGGAGCACTGGCACGACCCGCGCGGCGCGGCGCTGGCAGCGTTCGCCGAGGAATACGCCGAGCGCATCGGTTACTTCGCTTTTTGCCAATGGCTGATTCACCGCTGCCTGGAGCGCGCACAGACCGCCGCTCGCAGCGCGGGCATGGGCATTGGCCTGATCGCAGACCTGGCGGTCGGGGCCGATGGCGCCGGCAGTCAGGCCTGGAGTTTTCAGGATGAGCTGCTCGCCTCGCTGACCGTCGGTGCGCCGCCGGACATTCTCAACCGCTCCGGGCAAGGCTGGGGGATTTCCGCGTTCTCCCCGGAAGGTCTGATCCGCAATGGTTTCCGCGCATTCATCGACATGCTCCGTGCCAACTTCGCCCATGCCGGCGGCTTGCGTATTGACCATGTCATGGGCCTGCAACGCTTGTGGGTGATTCCTAACGGCTCCGCCCCGGCGGATGGCGCCTATCTGTATTACCCGGTCGACGATTTGCTGCGTTTGCTGACGCTCGAATCCCATCGTCACCAAGCCATCGTCCTCGGCGAAGACCTCGGCACTGTGCCAGACGGTCTGCGCGAAAAGCTCATCGCCCGCTCGATGCTCGGCATGCGCGTGTTGCTGTTCGAACAGGACAACACCCATTTCAAACCGATCCTCGACTGGCCGGACAACGCGCTGGCGACCACCAGCACCCATGATCTGCCGACGATCAATGGCTGGTGGCACGGTCGCGACATCGACTGGAATGCGCGGCTGGGTTTTGTCGATGCCAACGGTGAAATCGAATGGCGCCACCATCGCCAGCGTGAGCGCGAAGGCCTGCGCAGCGCCTTGAGTCAGGATCCGCAGAACTTTCGCGAGGAATCCCACGAGGCCGATCAAGTGGTCGATGCCGCCGTGCGTTTCCTCGGCCATACCCGCGCGCCCCTGGTGCTGCTGCCAATCGAAGACGCGTTGGGCATCAACGAGCAAGCCAATTTCCCGGGCACCATCGACACGCACCCGAACTGGTCGCGACGTTTGCCCGGTACCAGCGAAGCCTTGCTCGATGACGCCGATGCAGCGCGCCGTCTGGAATTGCTCGCCTGCGCAAGGCTTCAGGCTGCCGAGCGTGACCAATGAACCAAACGCTCATCCAGCCACTGCGCGCGACGTTGCGCCTGCAATTTCATAAAGGGTTCACCCTCGAACAAGCGGTACCGTTGGTGCCGTATTTTGCCCAATTGGGTATCAGCCACATATACGCCTCGCCGCTGCTCGCGGCGCGGGCCGGCTCGATGCACGGCTACGATGTGGTCGACCCGACCCAAGTCAATCCGGAACTCGGTGGCGAAGCGGCGCTGCGAAATTTAGTCAGCACCCTGCGCGAGCACGGCATGGGGCTGATCCTCGACATCGTTTCCAACCACATGGCCGTGGGCGGCAACGACAATCCGTGGTGGCTTGACCTGCTCGAATGGGGACGACTGAGCCCTTATGGCGAATTTTTCGACATTCAGTGGCACTCGCCGGATCCGTTGATGGAAGGCCAGTTGTTGCTGCCCTTTCTAGGCAGCGACTACGGTGTGGCGTTGCAGGAAGGCACGCTGAAGCTGCATTTCAATGCAGAAAAAGGCAGCTTCTACGTCGAGCATTACGACCACCATTTCCCGATCTGCCCAAGCGATTACGCTGACATCCTCAAACCCGAGGAGGCGCTCAAGTCTTTGGCCGATCGCTTCAGTACCCTCAGCTACCAGACCGATGCGCATTCGCTGGCGATCCCCTTGAAGGAAGAGCTGCGGCAACTGGCAAGCGATCCGCAGGTTCTCGAAGCGCTTCAAAACAACCTGAAAAATTTCGACTCGACCACTGAAGAAGGCTTCCAATCGCTGCATCAGCTACTGGAGCGACAAAGCTATCGCCTGGCCAGTTGGCGCACCGCTGCCGACGACATCAACTGGCGGCGCTTTTTCGACATCAATGAACTCGGCGGTTTACGCGTCGAGCGTCCGGCAGTGTTCGAAGCAACGCACGGCAAAATCTTCCAGTTGATCGCCGAAGGGCTGGTCGACGGCTTGCGCATCGACCACATCGACGGCCTCGCCGACCCGCGCGGTTACTGCCGCAAATTGCGTCGACGCCTTGACCTGATCGCGCCAGACCGACACTTGCCGATCTACGTCGAGAAGATCCTCGGCGCCGGTGAAACCCTGCACCGCGATTGGGCGGTGGACGGCACCACCGGTTATGAATTCATGAATCAATTGTCGCTGTTGCAGCATTATCCCGACGGCGAATACGTCCTCGGTGACCTGTGGCAACGGCGCACCGAACGGCCCGCCGCGTTCATCGAAGAAGCGCAATTGGCGCGCCAGCAGATCCTCAACGGCTCGCTGGCCAGCGACTGCGAAAGCGTGGCGCAGGCCTTGCTGCAAGTGGCTCGCGACGACCTGATGACCCGCGACTTGACCCTCGGTGCGATCCGCCGGGTGTTGCAGGCGCTGATCGTGCATTTCCCGGTCTATCGCACTTACATCGGTGCAATGGGTCGTTCGGCGCAGGACGAGGTGTTTTTCCAGCACGCCATGGACGGTGCCCGGCAAACCCTCAGCGAAGCCGACTGGCCGGTACTCGACTGCGTCGCGGCCTGGCTCGGTGGCACACCGTGGCGGCGCAAACCGCGTGGCCGCTCGCGGAAAATCCTCAAGCACGCTTGCGTACGTTTTCAACAATTGACCTCACCGGCAGCCGCGAAAGCCGTGGAAGACACTGCGCTGTATCGCTCGGCGGTGCTGCTGTCGCGCAATGATGTGGGTTACAACACCGAACAGTTCAGCGCGCCGGTCAGTGATTTCCACGCGGTCAATCAGCGACGTCTCGCCGAATTCCCGGACAACCTGCTGGCCACCGCGACCCACGATCACAAGCGCGGCGAAGACACCCGCGCGCGCCTGGCGGTGCTCAGCGAACGCAGCCACTGGTACGCCGAGCAGATCGAATTGTGGCGCGCCCTCGCCCGCCCGGTTCGCGTTGATGACCAGGTACCGTCGGCGGGTGATGAGCTGATCCTCTATCAAGCTTTGCTCGGCAGTTGGCCGCTGGATCTGCGCGACGATGATCAGGGCGGTTTCGTCGACTACGCCAAGCGCATCTGGCAATGGCAACAAAAAGCCCTGCGTGAGGCCAAGCTGCAAAGCAGCTGGAGCGCGCCGAACGAGGCCTATGAAAACGCCACCCAGGCCTTCACCGAAAAACTCCTGACCGGCGCCGACGGTGAACTGCTGCGCGCCGCACTGGCCAAGACCGTCAACAGCATCGCCGCGGCCGGCGCGCTCAATGGCTTGGCGCAAACCTTGCTGCGCATGACCGTGCCGGGGGTGCCGGATCTGTATCAGGGCAACGAGTATTGGGATTTCAGCCTGGTCGATCCGGACAACCGCCGGCCGGTGGATTACGCCGCGCACGCGCAGTCCTTGCAGGCGCCTCTGCCACCTGCGCAGCTGCTGGCGAACTGGCGTGACGGGCGTATCAAGCAGGCCTTGATCGCCGAGGTGCTGAACCTGCGTGCCGAGCATGCCGGGCTGTTCCGCCATGGCTCGTACCAGGCCTTGGAGGTGCTGGGCGATCAGGCGCACAACGTGCTCGCGTTTGCCCGCGAACACGAGGGGAAACAGGCCATCGTGATCGTACCGATCCGTTGCGCCACGCTGCTGGAAAACGGTGCTGTACCTCAGGTCGATGCGCTGCGCTGGGGCGATACGCGGGTGGTTTTACCGTTCGCCGCCTCTGACGCAAACCTGAAGGGACTTTTTTCAAGCCGCGCAGTCACAAAAAACAGGGAGCTGAATATCAGCGACGCGCTGGGGGATGTCCCGGTCAATCTCTTTATCCAACACTTAACGTAAGCACGAGTTCAGTTCAGGAGCATTGCGATGAGCACCGACGATAAACGCATCCGCGAATTCGCCTATCAGATCTGGGAGTCCGAAGGTCAGCCAGAAGGTCAGGAAGCGCGCCATTGGGAGATGGCCCGCAAACTGGCTGAAGCAGAAGCCTTGGCACCGAAAAAACCACCGAAGGCTGCGGGCAGTAAAGCCGCTGGCAAGACAGCCGAGCCGAAAGCACCGGCCGCCAAACCAAAACCGCCGGCCAAAGCCAAACCGGCCAGCGCTGCCAAGGTGATTCCGCCAGGCGAAAAAGCCGCCGAGAAAAAGCCCAAGGCGCCGCGCAAGCCTTAGGCGATCTAAAGCTAAACCGGATTATTGAACTGAATGAATGTGTGGCGGGCTTGCTCGCCACCGAGGGCGCGTTCGTCCTCAAGAAATACACAAACCCCTTGTTTAAACCGGCTTCTGTGGTGAATGGATTTTTGTGGCGAGGGGATTTATCCCCGTTGGGTTGCGAAGCAGCCCCAAATGCTGCACTTGCGGAGTGTCAGACATACCGCGTGCAATGGTTTTGCGACTGCTGTGCAGCCGAACGGGGATAAATCCCCTCGCCACAAAATCTCGCTCCTACCGGGAATCGGTTTCAACTGAACTGTCCCCGTTTTTTGCAGGAGCAATCATGACCCGTCCAAAAAAAGCCGAACCCACCGCGCACGCCGAGCCTTCGAGAATTCGTGAAGGCCTGCCCTTCCCGCTCGGTGCGACCTGGGATGGTCTGGGGGTGAACTTTGCCCTGTTCTCCGCCAACGCCACCAAGGTCGAATTGTGCATCTTCGACGATGCCGGCGAAGTCGAACTCGAACGCATCGAACTGCCGGAATACACCGACGAGATCTACCACGGCTACCTGCCCGATGCGCACCCGGGGCTGATCTACGGCTACCGCGTCTACGGCCCGTATGACCCGGCGAACGGGCACCGTTTCAACCACAACAAATTGCTCATAGACCCCTACGCCAAACAACTGGTCGGCGAGCTGAAATGGTCGGAAGCGCTGTTCGGCTACACCATCGGCCACCCCGACGCCGACCTCAGTTTCGACGAACGCGACAGCGCGCCATTCGTGCCCAAGTGCAAAGTCATCGACCCGGCGCACACCTGGGGCAACGACCAGCGTGTCAGTGTGCCGTGGGACAAAACCATCATTTACGAAACTCACGTACGCGGCATCAGCATGCGTCACCCCTCGGTGCCGGAAAACGTGCGAGGAACCTTCGCCGGCCTGATGAATGACGACGTGCTCAAGCACATTCGCAGCGTCGGCGTTTCGTCGGTCGAGTTGTTGCCGATCCACGCCTTCGTCAACGACCAGCACCTGCTGCACAAAGGCATGACCAATTACTGGGGCTACAACAGCATCGCGTTTTTCGCCCCGGACCCGCGTTATCTGGCCAGCGGCAAGATCGCCGAGTTCAAGGAGATGGTCGCGCACCTGCACGAGGCCAATCTCGAAGTAATCCTCGACGTGGTCTACAACCACACCGCCGAGGGCAACGAGCAAGGCCCGACCCTGTCGATGCGCGGCATCGACAACGCGTCCTACTACCGCTTGATGCCTGACGACAAACGCTTCTACATCAACGATTCCGGCACCGGCAACACGCTGGATCTGAGCCATCCGTGCGTACTGCAAATGGTCACCGACTCGCTGCGTTACTGGGCCACGGAAATGCACGTCGACGGTTTCCGCTTCGACCTGGCGACTATTCTTGGCCGTTATCACGATGGCTTCGACGAGCGTCACAGCTTCCTCGTCGCCTGCCGTCAGGACCCGGTGCTGCGTCAGGTGAAAATGATCGCCGAGCCGTGGGACTGCGGCCCCGGTGGCTATCAGGTCGGCAACTTCCCGCCGGGCTGGGTCGAGTGGAACGACAAGTTTCGCGACACCGTGCGGGCCTTCTGGAAAGGCGATGACGGCCAGGTTGCCGACTTCGCCAGCCGCATGACCGCTTCTGGCGAGATGTTCAATCAGCGTGGACGGCGGCCGTATTCGTCGGTGAATTTCATCACCGCCCACGACGGTTTCACCCTCAACGATCTGGTCTCGTACAACGACAAGCACAACGAAGCCAACGACGAGAACAATCAGGACGGCAGCAATAACAATCTGTCGTGGAACCACGGCGTCGAAGGCCCGACCGACGACCCGGAAATCAATGCGCTGCGCCACCGGCAGATGCGCAACTTCTTCGCGACCCTGTTGCTGTCGCAAGGCACGCCGATGATTGTTGCCGGTGACGAATTCGCCCGCACCCAGGACGGTAACAACAACGCTTATTGCCAGGACAGCGAGATCGGCTGGGTCAATTGGGACCTGAGTGAAGACGGCAAGGCGCTGCTGAAATTCGTCAAACGCCTGATCAAGTTGCGTCTGGCTTACCCGATCCTGCGTCGCGGTCGTTTTCTCGTCGGCGAGTACAACGAGGACATCGGCGTCAAGGACGTCACCTGGCTGGCGCCGGACGCCACCGAGATGACCACCGAGCATTGGCACGATGCGCACAACCGTTGCCTGGGCATGCTGCTCGATGGCCGCGCGCAGGAAACCGGCATTCGCCGCAAGGGTGGCGATGCGACCCTGCTGCTGGTGGTCAACGCGCACCACGACATCGTCAACTTCACCTTGCCGGAAGTGCCGGACGGTGGTTTCTGGACCTGCATGATCGATACCAATCAGCCGTCGATCCGTGGTCAGGAGCGTTTTGACTTCGGCCATGAATACTCGGTGACCGGCCGTTCGCTGTTGCTGTTCGAACTGCAACACGAAGAAGAAGATTGATATGGACCTGCAAAACTATCTCGCTCGCCGCACGCCGGATTATCCCGACACGGCGACCCTCGGCGCCTGTCTGCGGGCGATGGTCGAGGCCGGGCATGATCGTTTGCCGTTGCCCGGTAGCGGCCTGACGCTGGAGCGTTTCCAGCGTCTGGCCGATGTCGCCGGGCATGATCTGGGGTTGTGCAAACTCTACGAAGGCCATACCGATGCGTTGGCGATCATCGAACAACTCGGTGGCTCGCCGACGCCCGGCAGCACGTGGGGCATGTGGGCTGCAGAACCGCCACAGGCACGAGTGAAGGTCAGTCCCGCCGGGCACATGGTCGCACTGAACGGGCGCAAGGCGTGGTGCTCCGGCGCCGCGGTGCTCAGTCATGCCTTGCTGACCGCTTGGGACGCCGATGATCAGCAACAACTGGTGGCGGTGGCACTCGATCAACCGGGCGTGACCATCACCGATCAAGGCTGGCAAGCCGTAGGCATGGGCGCCACCGGCAGTGTTGAAGTGGTGTTCGATGGCGCCGAAGGCCAAGCCATCGGCAATCCTGGCGATTACTTGCAACGTCCGGGTTTCTGGCAGGGCGGCGTCGGCATTGCCGCGTGCTGGTACGGCGCCGCACGGCGGATTGCCGATTCGCTGCGCCAGCAATGTGCGCAACGTGAAGAGCCGCATGCCCTCGCCCACCTCGGCGCAGTCGACACGGCCTTGCAAGCGGCGGCTGACGTGCTGCGTTTCAGCGCCTTGCACATTGATGCGCACCCCGAGGACAACGCCGAACTGCTCGCCCGACGCGCTCGTGCTGTCGTCGAGCACTCCGCTGAGCAGGTGATCCGCGAAGTCGGTCGCGCGCTGGGCGCCGGGCCGTATTGCAAGGATCGTCACTTCGCTCGTTTGATCGCCGACCTGCCGGTGTTCCTGCGGCAAAGCCATGCCGAGCGCGACCTCGCCGCCCTCGGTCAACTGATTGCCCGTCAACCCGATGAGGTCTGGTCGCTATGAAAGCCAATCCGATCGTCGGCCAAGGCACGTCTTTGCATCAATGGCAGGCCTCGCGGCATCTGGCAGAGTTGCAAAGTATCGACATTCTCAGCCTGGTGCCCCCAGGTGCGCGGGCCGTGATTGTTGCCCCGCATCCGGACGATGAAGTGCTCGGTTGCGGAGGTCTGCTGCAGTTGCTTGCCGCTGCCGGGCGCGACTTGCAATTGATCTCGGTCACCGACGGCAGCGCCAGTCATCCCGGCTCCGAACGCTGGCCGGTCGAACGCTTGAGCGTGATCCGTCCACAAGAATCCGCCGAAGCCCTGCGCCGCCTCGGTCTGCCGATGCACCGTTTGAAGTGGCTGCGCGGTGGTTTCACCGACACTCAGGTGGCGGCTCAGGAACAACAACTGAGCGCGTTCATCGAACAGCATCTGCGCGCCAACGACGTGGTGTTTACCACTTGGCGCGAGGATGGCCATTGCGACCACGAAGCCGTGGGCCGCGCCAGTGCCGAAGCGGCGCGCCGGGTCGGTGCCATCTGCCATGAGTTGCCGGTGTGGACGTGGCACTGGGCGACGCCTGAAGACGCCGTCGTGCCGTGGCAGCGAGCGCGCAAGATTCTGCTGACGCCGGCGCAAGTCGCGCGCAAACGCCACGCGGTGCACGCCTTTGCCAGCCAACTGGAAGGTGACGCGCAAGCGGGACTCGCCCCGGTGCTCGCGCCCTACGTGATCGACCGCCTGCTGCAGCCTTTCGAAGTGGTGTTTTTATGAGTGTCGAGGATCGCTATTTCGACGGTCTGTTCGCCGGCAACGATGACCCCTGGGCCTTCCGCGAGCGCTGGTACGAACAGCGCAAACGCGCCATCACCCTCGCCGCTCTGCCGCGCCCGCACTATCGATCGATTTTCGAACCCGGCTGCGCCAACGGTGAGTTGAGCGCTGAACTGGCCCGCCGTTGCGACCGCCTGTTGTGCTGCGACACCGCCAGTGCCGCCGTGCGTCTGGCGCAAACCCGCTTGAGCGTATTTGACCATGCCGAGGTACGGCAAAACCGCCTGCCGGGTGACTGGCCGGAGGAAAAATTCGACCTGATTGTATTTAGCGAAATCGGCTACTACCTCGATAGCCAGGATCTGACAGCCGTTATCCGTCACATCAGCCATTCCCTGACCGCCGACGGCCAATTGCTCGCTTGCCACTGGCGCCCGCCGATTGATGACTGCCCGCTGAATGCGCGGCAGGTTCACGATTTGATTCACGAGCAACTGCAACTGCCGCGTCTGGTGCTGCATCAGGAGGCGGACTTCATACTTGAGGTCTGGAGCCGTGAACCACGTTCGGTCGCCGCACTGGAGGGCTTGCGATGATCGGCATTCTGATCCCGGCGCACAACGAAGAAGACTTGCTCGACGAATGCCTGAGCGCCGCGCTGCGCGCCAGCAAGCACGCCTTGCTCGCCGGCGAACCGGTCGAAGTGCTGGTAGTGCTGGACAGCTGCACCGATCGCTCGGCGCACATCGTCGGCCGTTATCCGGTGCTGAACCTGCAGATCGAGGCGCGCAACGTCGGCCAGGCCCGCGCTGCCGGTGCGCGTCTGCTGCTGGAGCGCGGCGCACGCTGGATCGCCTGCTCGGACGCCGACAGCCGCGTGGCCGACGACTGGCTGGTGGCGCAACTCGGGCTCGGCGCTGACGCGGTATGCGGCACCGTGACGGTGGAACACTGGCATGAATCGTTCGATCAGGCCGCGCAAATCCGCTATCAGAGCCACTATCGCTGCTGTGACGGGCACCGGCATATCCACGGTGCAAACCTGGGCATCAGCGCCGATGCCTACCGCTGGGCCGGCGGTTTTCAACCGCTGGCGTGCGATGAAGACGTGCAACTGGTGCGTGAGCTGGAGCTGTCCGGCGCCAACATTGCCTGGAGCCATCGCCCGCAGGTTCACACCAGCGCCCGTCTGGACAGCCGCGCACGCGGCGGATTTGGCGATTATCTGCGACAACTGGCACAGCTTTGAGAAAAAAAACCAGATCAGGCTAATCTGTCACGAGACGAACAGCGCTTCTTGAGCAATACTCTGCTGCGCGGCAATCCAGGGTTCGGAGCGTCGTACGGCAATCAACCTGCCTTCACGGGTCGACCAGCGGCTTTTTATGTCTGCGTGCGCGACTGAGGGCGAGACACTACAAGGACGTCGCACCCATGAAACTGTTATCCCTCAGCGAAAGCGGGCAGCCAGCGCAGATATGGAACAGCGCCCCGCAACTCGACAACATTCCCGTCATCAATACCCGCAGTCTGGTCCCGCCCGGTGCGCGCGCCGTGGTCATTGCCCCGCACCCCGGCGATGAAGTGGTGACATCCGGCGGTCTCCTGCAGTTACTGGCCAACCTCGGCCATCCCCTGCAATTACTCTCGATCACCGACGGCAGCGCCAGCCATCCCGGTTCGCGGCAGTGGTCGGAAAAACGCCTGAGCGTGTTTCGCCCCCAGGAAAGCGTCGAAGCCCTGCGCCGTCTGGGCCTGCCCATGCACAGCCTGAAATGGGTGCGCGGTGGTTTCAACGACAGCGGCCTGATGGATCAGGAAACGCAACTGACCGAATTCATCAGCCGTTACTTGCGCCCCGGCGACGTGGTGTTCAGCACATGGCGCGGTGATGGCAACAACGACCATGAAGCCGTCGGACGAGCCAGCGCCAGAGCGGCGGAACTGACCGGGGCGACCTTTCACGATGTGCCGATCTGGGCCTGGCACTGGCCGGAGCGCGAGCACAAGTTGATCCCCTGGGAGCGCGCCCGCAAAATTCGCCTCGACACTTGGACCGTCGCGCGCAAAAGCCACGCCACCCATGCCTACGCCAGCCAGCTCAGCGACGAACCGGCACTGGGCCTTGCAGCCAAACTGTCGCCGATGGTGCTCGAACGCATGCGCCAGCCCTACGAAATCGTCTTCCTCTAAAAAAACAACAGCCCCCTGTAGGAGCTGCCGAAGGCTCGGGCCGCGATCGGACGATCTTTTGAAGTTGGCTGCTAAAAACAAGATCAAAAGATCGCAGCCTTCGGCAGCTCCTACACGGATGGGTATGAAAAGGAACTGCTGGGCCTCTGCATCAGTCGCATGAATAAGCAGACAGATTCAGAGGAGTGCACGTGTCCAGCGATCCCAAGCGTCACCTTAACGATGCGCCCGGCATTCATCGCCTGCGCGTGCTGACGGTCAATACGCACAAGGGTTTCACCGCGCTCAATCGGCGTTTCATCTTGCCGGAACTGCGCGAAGCCGTGCGCAGCACGGCCGCCGACCTGGTGTTTCTGCAAGAGGTGGTGGGTGAGCACGAACGTCATTCGAGCCGTTACAACGAATGGCCGCAAACCTCGCAGTACGAGTTTCTCGCCGACAGTATGTGGAGCGATTTCGCTTACGGACGCAACGCCGTGTACCCCAACGGTCACCACGGCAATGCCCTGCTGTCGAAATACCCGATTCGCGAATACCGTAATCTCGACGTGTCGATCACCGGCCCCGAACGCCGCGGCCTGCTGCACTGTGTGCTGGACGTACCGGGGCATGCAGAGGTCCACGCGATCTGCGTACACTTGAGCCTGCTCGAAAGCCATCGCCAGTTGCAGCTGCAACTGCTCTGCGAATTGCTCGAATCCCTGCCGGACGATGCCCCGGTGATCATCGCCGGCGACTTCAACGACTGGCAGTTGCAGGGCAATGCGGCCCTCTCCCGCCGTGACTATTTGCACGAAGCGTTCGAACGTCATCATGGCCGCCCGGCCAAGACCTACCCGGCACGTTTCCCCTTGCTGCGACTGGACCGCATCTACTTGCGCAATGCCAGCAGCCACGACCCACGTATCCTCGGCAACAAGCCGTGGACGCATCTCTCCGATCACCTGCCGCTGGCGGTTGAAGTTCACCTGTAATCATGCGATTGCCTGGACGAAATATTGACAGCAACGCCCTACACGCAGTGATCGGCCATATGGGGGGTTTGCATGTGATGGCAGACCTTCCGTCGGCAATAAAACCTCCGTATGGCGAGGCTTTCCTTCGATATTCCATACAAACAACCACTTAGTTATGTGCAGAAAAACAAACGCTTGCAAACCCCGTTTTGCCACTACCGCTCATCGTTCAATTTCTTGACGAGCACGCGCGACTCTTCTTATCTCTACCTTACTACCCCCGGAATCACTGCCCGGGGCGAGCCTTCGGACACTCGCGAAATCGAGCGGCCACGGTTCGCCCCGCTCCATTCGGTCGCCCCTCGTTCGGGGTAGGAGAGACGCCACACAGAGAGAATGCATGCGCTTGCAAGGTAGACCTCCATGAGAACTTCAATTACCCCACACGAGATCAAAATCACATTCTGCACAGTGTCGAGTTCTATCTTGCTGTGCTCATCCATGGAGGCGCAGGCCGGTCCTGCGGCGGATGAAACCACGCCGTGGTATCGCGCGGACGTACCGGTCATGACCTTGCCAGCGACCGTCATCACTCCCGATCAGCAACGCTTCAGCTCACGGCCGGACGTGCGTGGCGCCAACCTGATCACTGAAGACCTCGCACCGAATGCCTGGGATCAGCTCTACGGACGCCCTGCCCGTCAGGCGCAAAACGATGTGTTGTCCTCGGGTTTTGCGATGCCTGGCAGTGGCGACTTTAAGGGTCCGGCGATCCTGACTCTGCAAAGTGGCAGCGGTCATACCCAGACCATCGGCCTGATCGGCGGCCTCAACCAGATTCAAGCCAACGGCAACGGCCTGCTCACCAGTCGCGCCCAAAGCGATCCGACCACCGACACCCTCAACCTGCAAGGGCAGAGCCTCGGCGCCTATTACAGCCTGACCGGCGCGCAAGGCTGGCACGTCGACCTGTCCGCCAGCGGTGGCCGCGTCAGTGGCTTCAGCCGCAACGAACAAGGCGCGCGGCAAGCCACTGAAGGCAGCGCACTGACCTTTTCGGTGGAGGGCGGTTTTCCGATTGGTTTGAGTGAGAATTGGGTGGTGGAACCGCAGGCGCAACTGATCAACCAGCGCATCACCCTAGACACGCCGTATGCCGGATCGGGGAATGCCTCATCAACAGACCTGACCGCCTGGAGCGGTCGTGTCGGTGCCCGGCTGAAAGGCAGTTACGACTTGAACGGTCTGCCGGTCGAACCGTACGTGCGCACCAACCTCTGGCACACGGTGTACACCGGCAATACGGTGACGCTCGATCAGGTCGACAAGATCAGCAGCAGTCGCAAGTCGTCGACCGTTGAATTGGGCCTGGGACTGGTGGCGCGCATGACACCGTCGGTGAGTCTGTATGTGAGTGCCGATTACAGCAGCGATGTCGACGACAACGATTTGAATGGCCTGATTGGCAGCCTGGGTGTGCGCATGCGTTGGTGAGCTTCAGATCACCGAAGATTCCTGCGGGAGCTGGCTTGCCAGCGAAGGCGGCGTGTCAGTCACCAAAAATGCTGAAAGTGACGGCCTCATCGCGGGCAAGCCCGCTCCCACAGGTTTTGCAGCGCCTTGGATCAACCCTCAGGCTTGAGGATCAACACCGCCGATGGCGGCAGGTCAGCTCCAGCGATATTGATGGCAACGATTTGAATGGCCTGATCGGCAGCCTGGGTGTGCGCATGCGTTGGTGAGCTTCAGATCACCGAAGATCCCTATGGGAGCTGGCTTGCCAGCGAAGGCGGCGTGTCAGTCACCAAAAATGCTGAAAGTGACGGCCTCATCGCGGGCAAGCCCGCTCCCACAGGTTTTGCAGCGCCTTGGATCAACCCTCAGGCTTGAGGATCAGCACCGCCAACGGCGGCAGGTTCAGTTCCAGCGATATTGATGGCAACGATTTGAATGCCTGATTGGCAGCCTGGGTGTGCGCATGCGTGGGTGAGCTTCAGATCACCGAAGATCCCTGTGGGAGCTGGCTTGCCAGCGAAGGCGGCGTGTCAGTCACCAAAAATGCTGAAAGTGACGGCCTCATCGCGGGCAAGCCCGCTCCCACAGGTTTTGCAGCGCCTTGGATCAACCCTCAGGCTTGAGGATCAACACCGCCAATGGCGGCAGGTCAGTTCCAGCGATATTGATGGCAACGATTTGAATGGCCTGATTGGCAGCCTGGGTGTGCGCATGCGCTGGTGAGCTTCAGATCACCGAAGATCCCTGTGGGAGCTGGCTTGCCAGCGAAGGCGGCGTGTCAGTCACCAAAAATGCTGAAAGTGACGGCCTCATCGCGGGCAAGCCCGCTCCCACAGGTTTTGCAGCGCCTTGGATCAACCCTCAGGCTTGAGGATCAGCACCGCCAACGGCGGCAGGTTCAGTTCCAGCGATAACGACTGGCCATGGCTTGGCACTTCCTCGGTAAACGCCCCGCCGCCATTGCCGTAATTGGAACCGGCATAGGTGTCGGCATCGCTGTTGAGCAGCTCTGTCCAGCGCCCGGCAAACGGCACGCCCACGCGATAGGCCTGACGCGGTACCGGGGTAAAGTTGGCCACCACCAGCACCGGTTGGCCGTCCTTGCTCCAGCGCAGCCAGGCGTAAACGCTGTTGATCGCATCATCGCCAATCAACCACTGGAACCCCTGCGGCGCGTCATCCTGATCGTGCAGCGCTGGCTCCTCGCGATACAGCCGATTAAGGTCGCCAACCAGTTTCTGTACGCCCTTGTGCTCGGAATACTGCAGCAGATACCAATCCAGCTGCTGATCGTGATTCCACTCGCGCCACTGGCCAAACTCGCAACCCATGAACAACAGCTTCTTGCCCGGGTGCGTCCACATGAAACTCAGATAAGCCCGCAGATTCGCGAATTTCTGCCAGCGATCGCCGGGCATCTTGTCGATCAGCGAGTGTTTGCCATGCACCACTTCATCGTGGGAGATCGGCAAGATGAAGCGCTCAGACCAGGCGTAGACCAGGCCGAAACTCAGCTCATTGTGGTGATGCGCGCGGTACACCGGATCCTGCTGAATGTAATGCAGCGAATCGTGCATCCAGCCCATGTTCCACTTGTAGGCAAAACCGAGGCCGCCCTGCTGGGTGCTCTGACTGACGCCCGGCCACGCCGTGGATTCCTCGGCGATCACCAGGGCGCCTGGCGCTTCCAGCTCTACCACGTCATTCAAGTGCCGGAGAAAATCGATGGCTTCCAGATTTTCCCGCCCGCCGTGACGGTTCGGCACCCACTCGCCCGCCTTGCGCGAATAGTCGCGGTACAGCATCGAGGCCACCGCATCGACGCGCAAACCATCGACATGGAAATGCTTCAACCAGTGCAGCCCGGAGGCCAGCATATAGCCGTGCACTTCGGTGCGCCCCAGGTTGTAGATCAGCGTGTCCCAATCCTGATGGAAACCTTCCAGCGGATTGCCATATTCGTACAGCGCGGTGCCGTCGAACTGCGCCATGCCGTGAGCATCGGTCGGGAAATGCGCCGGCACCCAGTCAAGGATCACGCCAATTTCCGCCCGGTGGCAGGCGTCGACGAATTCCGCGAACTGCGCCGGCGAGCCGTAGCGCGCACTCGGGGCAAATTGCGAGAGCAATTGATAACCCCAGGAACCGCCAAACGGGTGCTCCATGATCGGCATCAATTCAATGTGGGTGAAGCCCAGTTCCTTGACGTAAGGAATCAGCCGCTCGGCCAATTCCGGCCAGGTGTACTGACGCGCCACCTCGCCCAGATCATCCAGCTCGCACTGCCAGGAACCGGCGTGCAGTTCATAGATCGACAATGGCGCCGAATGCTTGTGGCGGTCACGGCGGCTGTTCATCCAGTCGTGATCCTGCCAATCGATTTGCAGCGGCTCGGCGACTTTCGACGCGGTGTCCGGCGGCAGACTGGTGGCCAGCGCCATCGGGTCAGCCTTGAGCGGCAAGATCCCGTGGGCGCCGAGAATTTCATATTTGTACAACTCACCCGCTTGCAGGCGCGGGATAAACAACTCCCAGACCCCGGACGGATGGCGCAAGCGCATCGGATGGCGACGGCCGTCCCAGACGTTGAAATCACCGACCACCGAGACCCGCCGGGCATTCGGCGCCCATACGGCAAACCGCACGCCGTCGATGCCATCGACAGTTTTCAGCTGCGCGCCAAGGCAGGCGCTGAGGTCGCGGTGATTGCCCTCGGCGAACAGATACAAATCCATTTCACCGAGTAACTGGCCGAAGCTGTACGGATCTTCCGCGACCTGCTCGCCACCGGCCCAGCGCGTGCGCAACTGGTACGGCCGCGCCTGCTCGAAATGGCCGACAAACAGCCCCGGCGTTTCGGTTTGCTCCAGCGGGCCGCGTTCTTCGCCGCTGTCCTTGTCCAGCACCACAACGCTCAACGCACCGGGCAGATAAGCGCGAATGAATTGCCCGCCAGCGCCATCGCCATGCGGGCCAAGAATTGAAAAAGGATCGTGATGTTCAGCACGCACCAAGGCATCGATATCTTTCGCCGAGGGCAGCAATGCTTCTTTGACCTGACCCTGTTCCTTGTTCGAGAAACTCATGACTACTCTCCACCAAGATCGGAAAAGGGTTTAAGCCCCGTCAATAACCCATACAAACCGTGCAACGGCACGGGCAGCCACGTGGGGCGATTTTCGGCTTCATAGGCCACTTCATAGGCCGCCTTCTCCAGACCGAACAATGCCAGCGCAGCGTCGGCCCCTTCAGGATCTTGCCAAGCATGATCAAGACTAGCTGCCGCGCGGCGATATGCCTGAACAAATGCTTCACGCGCTTCAAGCAGATAGCGTTCCGCCACGCGACGGCGGGCGTCTTCGGACTCGGCACTGTGGTCGACGTTGTGGACGTTGATGGTCATCGCCGCCGCGTAATCGAAGGAGCGCAGCACACCACTGACATCTTTGTACGGACTGTGTTTGCCACGGCGCTCGCTCAATGGCCGCGCCGGTTCGCCCTCAAAGTCGATCAGGTAGGCATCGCCTTTGATCACCAGCACCTGGCCCAGGTGCAGATCGCCATGCACGCGAATGCGCAAGCCACCAGTGGCTTTCTTCGCCAGGTCCTGCACATGGGCGAGGATGGTTTTTTTCTCGTCGACCAGCCGTTTCACCAGCTTCTGATCCGCCGCACTGAGTTCGCCCTGATGCTGCTTGAGCAACTTCAGCGCGTGTTCGACTTGAGCAGCAATATCCTTGGCCGTCGCTTGCATGTCCTTGGCGGTGGACACCTGCGGGGCGAAATCGGCGTTGTCGGTCGGTGCCGCGAGCACGTTGTGCATCTCGCCCAGGCGTTGGCCGAGCATGCTGGCAAAATCCTTCAATTCGCCCAGCGCGTTGTAATGTTGCTCCTGCTCGGACATGGCATCGGCAAGTTCATCGCGCAGTGCCCGTTCGAGGTTGTTCTGCGTCCATTCCCAAGCGTCGCCCTGATTGCTCAGATAGCCTTGGGCGATCATCAGCAAGTTGTCTTCGCCCTTGGCATCGCGACGAATCACCGAGCCAAGCAATGGGGAAATATTCTCGAAACCAGCCTCGGTCAGGTACGCGCTCATCTCCAGTTCCGGGTGCACGCCAGAAGCCACTTTGCGGATCAGCTTGAGCACCAGGCTGTTGCCGATCACCACCGAACTGTTCGACTGCTCAGCCGACAGATAGCGCACTTCCGACTCGGCACCGAGGCCGAGTTTTTCCAGTTGCGCCGTCGGTGCGAAACGGATCTCGCCCTCGGTTGATTCCAGCACGGTGTTGTTCTGCATGCCTTGCAGCACGGCGCGAATAAACGCTTCGAGGCTGAACGCATCGGTGATCAAACCGACCTGACGCACGCGACGAACGCGCGACAACGCCAGTTGCTGCGGCAGCGCCGGGCCGACCTGATCTTCGGAGATAAAACCGAACGGCAACTGATAACGGCTGGTCTGGCCAGCGCTGGTGACCTCGATTTCGCTGAGCAGCACCGGATGTTGGGCGTCGCCAAAGCGCACACCGTAGGCCAGATTCACCTTGTCGATGGCCGCGTCCTTGCCGGCGAACCAGCGACGGTTCTGCAGCCAGCTCGGCAGAATGTTTTGCTCCAGCGTCGCGCGGGACGGCGCTTCGAGCAGCTCTTCCATGCGTTTTTTCAGCACCAGCGTGGTGAAGTCCGGCAGGCTCTGCGCAGGTTCCACGTGCCAGCTCGGCATCTGATTTTCCGTGGCAAGCGCAAACCAGTAGAAACCGTACGGCGCCAGGGTCAGGAGGAAATTCAACTGGCCAATCGGCGGGAACGCGTTACCGCCGAGCATCTCCACCGGCACCATGCCGACGTACGCCGACAGGTCCAGTTCCGCCGCTTGCGCGCTGCGCGACACGTTAGCCACGCAGAGGATGATTTCGTGTTTGCCGTCGGCGTCGGTGAATTCGCGGGTGTACGCGAGAATCCTTCGGTTGCTCGGCGAAAGCATCTTCAGCGTGCCGCGACCGAACGCCTTGGACTGCTTGCGCACGGCAAGCATGCGTCGCGTCCAGTTGAGCAACGAATGCGGATCACCCGCCTGGGTTTCGACGTTGACCGACAGGTAACCGTATTGCGGGTCCATGATCGGCGGCAGCACCAGGCTTGCCGGATCGGCGCGGGAGAAGCCGCCATTGCGGTCGATCGACCACTGCATCGGCGTGCGTACGCCGTCGCGGTCGCCGAGATAAATGTTGTCGCCCATGCCGATCTCGTCGCCGTAATACAACGTTGGCGTGCCGGGCATCGACAGCAGCAGGCTGTTAAGCAACTCGACACGACGACGGTCGCGCTCCATCAGCGGTGCCAGGCGTCGACGAATACCGAGGTTGATCCGTGCGCGGCGGTCAGCGGCGTAGTAATTCCACAGGTAGTCACGCTCTTTGTCGGTGACCATTTCCAGGGTCAATTCATCGTGGTTGCGCAGAAAAATCGCCCACTGGCAATTGGCGGGAATTTCCGGGGTCTGGCGCAAAATGTCGGTGATCGGGAAGCGATCCTCCTGGGCTAACGCCATGTACATGCGCGGCATCAGCGGGAAGTGGAACGCCATGTGGCATTCGTCGCCATTCAAGCCGCTGGCGTCGGTGTCACCGAAATACAGCTGGGTGTCTTCCGGCCATTGGTTGGCCTCGGCGAGCAGCATGCGGTCGGGGTAATTGGCGTCGATTTCGGCGCGAATCTGCTTGAGGACGTCATGGGTCTCGGGGAGGTTTTCGTTGTTGGTGCCGTCGCGCTCGATCAGGTACGGAATGGCGTCGAGGCGCAGGCCGTCGATGCCCATGTCCAGCCAGTAACGCATCACCGAGAGCACGGCTTTCATCACTTGCGGGTTATCGAAATTCAAGTCCGGCTGGTGCGAATAGAAACGATGCCAGAAGTACTGGCCGGCGACCGGGTCCCAGGTCCAGTTGGACTTTTCCGTGTCGAGAAAAATGATCCGCGTGCCGTCGTATTTCTGATCGTCATCGGACCACACGTAAAAATCCCGTGCCGCCGAGCCGGGCTTGGCTTTGCGCGCGCGCTGGAACCACGGGTGCTGGTCAGAGGTGTGGTTGATGACCAGCTCGGTGATCACCCGCAAACCACGTTTATGCGCCTCGGCGATGAAGCGCTTGGCATCGGCCATGGTCCCGTAATCGCTGTGTACGCCACGGTATTCGGCAATGTCGTAGCCGTCGTCACGGCGTGGCGAGGGATAGAACGGCAACAGCCAGATGGTGTTGACGCCGAGTTCGGCGATGTAATCGAGTTTGGCGATCAGGCCGGGAAAGTCGCCGATCCCGTCATTGTTGGAGTCGAAAAACGATTTTACGTGAACCTGATAGATCACCGCATCCTTGTACCAGAGCGGGTCTTTGATAAAGGTGGCTGCCTTGGGTTTCTTCGCCATGTGAAACTCCTGCTGAATTCTTGAGAAGCGTCCCACGATGATCGTCCCCACGCTCTGCGTGGGAATGCCGCCATGGACGCTCTGCGTCCGATTTTGGACGCAGAGCGTCCCGGGATGCATTCCCACGCAGAGCGTGGGAACGATCATTACGTAGTGGTGATTCGCCAGATGCCGAACGGCTGGTAAGCCGGGTCTATGCGCATGAACTGGTATTTGCCATGCCAGTCCCAGCGATGTCCGTTCATCAAATCTTCACCATGGGTCGTCGCATCGTCCGGCAAGCCCATTTCCCACAGCGGCAGTTCGAAATTCGCTTCCTGCACGTTATGCGGATCGAGGCTGACCGCGACCAGAATGAAATTGCTGCCATCGGCGCTGCGCTTGCCGAAGTACAGAATGTTGTCGTTCCAGGCGTTGTAGACCTTCAGGCCCAGATGCGTGTGCAACGCCGGGTTCTGCCGGCGGATGCGGTTGAGCTGGGCGATCTCGGCAATGATGTTGCCCGGTGCGGTGAAGTCGCGGACGCGAATCTCGTACTTCTCCGAATCGAGGTACTCCTCTTTACCCGGCACCGGCGCCGCTTCGCACAGTTCATAGCCCGAATACATGCCCCACAGGCCCGAACCCATGGTGGCCAGCGCCGCGCGGATCAGGAAACCCGGACGCCCGGACTCATGCAGGAACGCCGGGTTGATGTCGGGCGTGTTGACGAAGAAATTCGGCCGGTAGCACTCGCGCCACGGCGATTCATTCAGCTCGGTGAGGTACGTGGCCAGTTCGGCCTTGGTGTTGCGCCAGGTGAAATAGGTGTAACTCTGCGTGTACCCGACCTTGCCCAACCGCGCCATCATCGCCGGCGTGGTGAACGCCTCGGCGAGGAAGATCACTTCCGGGTGCAACGCCCGCACATCGGCAATCAACCATTGCCAGAACGGCAACGGTTTGGTGTGCGGGTTGTCGACGCGGAAGATCTTCACACCCTCCTCGACCCAACCGATGACGATGTCGCGCAGCTCGACCCACAGGCTCGGAATCGCATCCGGCGCGTAAAAGTCGACGTTGACGATGTCCTGATATTTCTTCGGCGGGTTTTCCGCGTATTTGATCGTGCCGTCCGGGCGCCAGTTGAACCAGCCCGGATGCTGCTTGAGCCACGGGTGATCCTGAGAACACTGAATGGCGAAATCGAGAGCGATTTCCAGACCATGATCGGCAGCCGCCGCCACCAGTCGACGGAAGTCTTCGCGAGTACCGAGTTGCGAGTGAATCGCCTCGTGACCACCCTCCTCGCTGCCAATCGCATACGGACTGCCAGGATCATCCGGGCCAGCGCTCAGCGAATTGTTGCGACCCTTGCGATGCGCGCGGCCGATCGGGTGGATCGGCGTGAAGTACAACACGTCGAAACCCATGTCCTGGATCATCGGCAAGCGCGAGTGCACGTCATTAAAGGTGCCGTGACGTTTGGGGTCATCGGTGATCGAGCGTGGAAACAGCTCGTACCAACTGGCGAACTCGGCCAGCTCACGCTCGACGTCTACCGGGAATTCAGGGCTGACGCTCAAGTAGGCGCGGTGATCGGCCTCGGCCATCAATTGCGCACTGCGCGAGTGCAGAAACAGCGCGACCTGCTCGGTTTCGAGCAACCCCGACAGTTCATGGTGCAGCGCGGCGAGCTGTTCGCTGAGCTGGCCTTCGCTGCGTTCGGCGGCCTGTTGCACCATCGTCCGGCCTTCTTGCAACTCGAGCGAAACCGGTACGGCGGCGGTGTGTTTCTTCTCCAGCTCGTACTGGAAACTGGCGAAGTGATCGATCCACGCTTCGATGCAATAGAGGAAACGGCCCTGATGCTCAGGGCGGAACTGGCCTTGCCAGCCGTTATTGCCTTGATCGGACATGACCTCGCTTTGCCAGGTCTCCTCGCCTTCCTCGCGCCAGCGAATGCGCACGGCCAATTTGTCGTGGCCATCGGCAAACACCTTGCTGGTGACCACAACTTCGCGTCCGGCAATCGACTTGACGGCAAACTGGCCGCCATCGAGGGTCGGCTGGGTGTTTTCAATGGCGATGCGTGGCAACAACAAGGCCTGCGATAGCGGGATGTGCGGGTTGTAGCTCAGTTCTGAGGGGGTTTCAGCAGTCATTGAGCATCTCTCCTTAACGCCCAAAGGACGCTCTTGTGCCGGTTCAGCGTTCGCAATCGAACGCCCGTCCGGAATGAACTCACTTAGGTTCCGAGCGACCTGCCCCGGGAAAAGTTCAGATGAAATTGCCGTTACAGAAAAGCGGATCGAATTCGCCACGAGGTGGTCAATCCACTTAAGCACTTCTCACGCCATGTGCCACACGGAGGTCCACCGATGAACATCCCGATCCCGGCCGAAACACCCGATCCGAACATCGACAAACCCACCCTGCCCGAAACCGAACCGCAACCGATTCCCGAGCAGGAACCACCAGGCACCACACCACCGCCCAAGGAAGAACCACCAACGACCATGCCCCCCGTGATCCTCTGAATCCGCCACCCCTCAGGTACCTGATCGTTCCCACGCTCGGCGTGGGAATGCAGCCCGGGACGCTCCGCGTCCCCAAGCGGACGCAGAGCGTCCATTGAGGCATCCCCACGCAGAGCGTGGGAATGATCAGCCGGCGCAGGAGCGATCAGTGGTCATCCGTCTTCTGCTCTTCCTTCTCGAAAAACTTCACGATCCGTGGCATCACGCTGAAGATGCCCAACGCCAACAAGGTACTGAGCAACGCCGTCGCCTCTTTGCCCATCCCTGCCGCCACGCCAATTGCCGCTGTCATCCACAGACCCGCCGCTGTGGTCAGGCCCTTTACGTGACCTTCGTCGCCTTCCGGGTTCTTCAAAATAGTCCCGGCGCCGAGGAAACCGATCCCGGCAATCACCCCCTGCAGCACCCGGCTCATCGCATCGGACTCCGCCCCTGACGTTTGCGGCACCAGCACAAACAGCGCCGCGCCGAGTGCCACCAGCATGTGCGTGCGCACCCCGGCGGCCTTGCCTTTGTGCTCACGCTCAAACCCGAGAATCCCGCCGAGAATCGCCGCCATCAGCAGGCGTACGGTAATGCGCGTCAGCTGCGACGCATCGCCGACGTCGGCGAATTCCGCTTGCAGGGTTGCCCACACTTCATGCCACCACGCGTTCATCGTGCAGTCCTTGTTATTGGCTCATAGACGATGGACAGCGGCGACCATTAATCAGTTGCGCAGAACGATCAGCGAAGCGCGCGCCCTAACCTTGCAGATACCCCTGAAAAAAGGACTGCCGCCATGCCTCTGCGAGTCGATGAATCCAATCCCGAGCAAAAAGTGTGTTTTTTCACCGTCGAAAATGGTGAGGAAATTCGCATTTGCGACACCCTTGAAGTCAGGACAGATAGCGACAAAGCCATGTCTTTCGTTGAAATAGAAGGCCGCCGCGTTTACATCACCGAAGCCGAGGCCGACGCCTTGACCGTTGCCGGTGCCAGAGACGGTCGCAAGCACCTGAAGGCCGACGAGAGTGATTCGGTGATTTGACTGACCCGGATCAACACCCGGCGCAAACGTCTGCGATAGGCGTTTGCGCCTTTGTCTGCGGGCTGCTTCAAGTTGACGCAGGCGCTGTGCAAAAAGCCATCTGATCCGCTTTTTATTGAAATACCTGAGTCTGTTATGCAAACAGATCGACGCTCATAGTGCTCTGGCCTGATGGAGGCTGATGAGCGAATAACCATGAGCGAACAAATCCCCGTCCGAACCGTAGAAGCATCTCCCACTATAAAAAGTGTGCCCGCACGCCCAATGAAGGCGACGGCCAAATCCAGCGACAACCAGATTCACACCCGCAGCTTCACCGGTCTGTTTCGCACCTTGCGCATGAGCGGCGCGGGGTTTCTGTTTTTGCTGTTCTTCGGCACCGTGTGGCTGAACTGGGGTGGCCGGCAGGCAGTGCTCTGGGACCTTTCCGAAAGCAAATTCCACATCTTCGGCGCGACCTTCTGGCCACAGGATTTCATCCTGCTCTCGGCGTTGTTGATCATTGCCGCGTTCGGCCTGTTCGCCATCACCGTGTTCGCTGGCCGGGTCTGGTGCGGCTACACCTGCCCGCAGAGCTCGTGGACGTGGATCTTCATGTGGTGCGAAAAAATCACTGAAGGTGAGCGCAACCAGCGCATCAAACTGCAAGCCGCACCGTGGAGCCTGAACAAGCTCGCGCGGCGTGCGGCCAAGCACACCTTGTGGCTGGCGATCAGCGTGATGACCGGCCTGACCTTCGTCGGCTACTTCACCCCGATCCGGCCACTGGCCGAAGAGCTGCTGACCTTGCAGATCGGCGGTGTCAGCCTGTTCTGGGTGCTGTTTTTCACCGCTGCCACTTACATCAACGCCGGTTGGCTGCGTGAAGCGGTGTGCATGCACATGTGCCCATATGCGCGCTTCCAGAGCGTGATGTTCGACAAGGACACCCTCGCGATTGCCTACGACGTGGCCCGTGGCGAAAACCGTGGCCCGCGCAAACGTGACGTCAAACCGCTTGAAGCCGGGCTCGGCGATTGCATCGACTGCCAGTTGTGCGTGCAGGTCTGCCCGACCGGCATCGACATTCGTGACGGCTTGCAGATGGAGTGCATCGGTTGCGCGGCGTGCATCGACGCCTGTGATTCGATCATGGACAAGATGAACTACCCGCGCGGTTTGATCCGCTACAGTTCCGAGCGCGAATTGCAGGGTGGCAAGACGCACCTGCTGCGGCCCCGACTTATCGGCTACACCGTGGTGCTGCTGGCAATGATTGGCGCTCTGGCGCTGGCGTTGGTCGAGCGGCCGATGGTGTCGCTGGACGTGACCAAGGATCGTGGGCTATTCCGCGAGAACGGTCAGGGCCAGATCGAAAACATCTATAGCCTCAAAGTCATCAACAAGACCCAGCAACGCCAGGACTACAACCTGACGCTGGTGGATGGTGATGGCTTCCAGCTGCAAGGCAAGACCGAACTGAGCCTGGCACCGGGGGAAATTGTCGATGTGCCGGTGTCGGTGGCGATGACCACGGAGCGCCCGGCCAGCAGCTCGCAGACCCTGAGCTTCAAGATTGCCGACAGCGATGAGCCTGAGGTTTACAGTGTGGCGAAGAGCAGGTTTGTTGCGCCGATGAATCGCTGAACCGTTAGAATCCGGCCCCTCACCCCAGCCCTCTCCCAGGGGTAGAGGGGGCCGACCGAGGTGTCTGTCGCTATACATCGACCTGACAGACCGAGTCGATTATGGATTCAGCAAAGCATGTTCAGGTCGGTGTAGTTCACAAGCATCCCCCAATCAGTCCCCTCTCCCTCTGGGAGAGGGTTAGGGTGAGGGGCAGTTCTCCTGACACACCTCATCATCAACCAGCACCAAGGCTCCTCGATGAAACGCTACGAAAAATTCGCCGACGACATCGCTGAACTGATCCGCTCCGGCGTCCTCGGCCCCGGCCAGCGCGTGCCTTCGGTGCGTTACGCGAGCCAGACCTACGGCGTCAGCCCGTCCACGGTGTTCCAGGCGTATTACCTGCTGGAACGCCGTGGCCTGATTCGTGCCCGGCCGCGCTCCGGGTACTTCGTCAACACCCACGCGCCAAGCCCGTTTTCCGAGCCCGTCATCAGCAGTCACGTCAATGACTCCACCGAAGTCGATGTCAGCGAACTGGTGTTCTCGGTACTGGAATCGATCAAGGACCCGAGCACCGTACCCTTCGGCTCGGCGTTCCCCAGCCCGACGCTATTCCCGCTGCAACGCCTGTCGCGTTCGCTGGCCAGCGCCGCCCGCGAGATGGACCCGCGCATGGTTGTCACCGACATGTCGCCGGGCAACCCGCAACTGCGTCGACAGATAGCCCTGCGCTATATGGTTGGCGGCCTGATGCTGCCGATGGAAGAACTGCTGATCACCAACGGCGCCCTCGAAGCACTGAATCTTTGCCTGCAAGCGGTGACCGAGCCCGGCGATCTGGTGGCCATCGAGGCCCCGGCGTTTTACGCCAGCCTGCAAGTGCTGGAACGGCTGAAACTCAAAGCCGTGGAAATCCCCGTGCACCCGCGCGACGGCATCGACCTCGGCGTGCTTGCGCAGACTCTGGAACGTCATCCGATCAAGGCCTGCTGGTGCATGACCAGTTTCCAGAACCCGATGGGCGCGACCATGCCTGAGGCGAAGAAACAGGAACTGGTCGAACTGCTGCGCCGTCATCAGGTGCCGCTGATCGAAGACGACGTCTATGCCGAGCTTTATTACGGCCAGCAGGCACCGAAACCGGCCAAGGCCTTCGACACCGAAGGTTTGGTCATGCATTGCGGCTCGTTCGCCAAGAGCCTCGCCCCCGGCTACCGCATCGGTTGGGTGGCCGCCGGGCGTTACGCGCAGAAAATCGAACGGCTGAAACTGATGACCTCGCTGTGCGCCTCGATGCCGGCGCAAGCGGCGATTGCCGACTATCTGCAACACGGTGGCTACGACCGGCATCTGCGCAAATTGCGTTACGCACTGGAAGAACAACAGAGCGCGATGCTCGCCGCGATTGCCCGCTACTTCCCGGCACAGACACGGGTCAGCCAACCGGCAGGCGGCTACTTCTTGTGGCTGGAATTACCGCCGCAGATGGATTCGCTCAAGCTGTTTCAGATGGCATTGGCGCAGGGCATCAGCATCGCACCGGGACCGATTTTTTCGCCGACGCAGCGTTTCAGGAATTGTATTCGCCTTAATTACGGCAGCCCGTGGACCGAGGATTCGGAAAAGGCCATGGAGACGTTGGGGCGGATTGTGCGGTCGTTCTGATAATTCGATGTTGAATGCGCGGGCCTCATCGCTGGCAAGCCAGCTCCCACAGGTTTCTTGGTCTCTCACACATTTTGTGTACGCTGAAGATCCCTGTGGGAGCTGGCTTGCCAGCGATGGCGCCGCAACTATTCACACACATTGAAAAAATTAACGCCCGCCACCGAGATCAACAAACGTCCCCGTCGCATACGAAGCCTTATCCGACAACAACCAGACAATTGCCTCCGCCACCTCATCCGGCCGCCCCCCACGGGCCATCGGAATCGCTGACTCCAGCTTGCTGACCCGATCCGGATCGCCGCTCAGTGCGTGGAAATCGGTATAGATGAACCCCGGACGTACTGCATTGACGCGAATCCCCTCGCCCGCCACTTCCTTGGACAAACCGATGGTAAACGAGTCCAGCGCGCCTTTTGAGGCGGCGTAATCGACGTACTCATTCGGCGAGCCCAGTCGCGAGGCTACCGAGGAGACGTTGACGATACTGCCGCCCTGCCCGCCGTGTTTGGGCGACATGCGCAGGATCGCGTGCTTGGCACAGAGGATTGGCGCCAGCACGTTGGTTTTCATGATTTTGAGGATGCGGAATTCGGACATTTCATCGACCCGAGATTTGTGTCCGACGGTGCCAGCATTGTTCACCAGTGCGGTGACGCGGCCCAATTCGGTGTCGACCCGGTGAAACAGCGCGACCACTTCGTCTTCGATACTGACGTCGGCGCGGACCGCAATGGCTTGTGCGCCCAGAGCACGGACTTGTTCCAGCACGCTTTGCGCGGCCTGTTCGTCTTGCTGGTAATTGATGCAGATCCGATAGCCTTGCTCGGCAGCCAACAGCGCCGTAGCGGCGCCGATCCCGCGCCCGCCACCGGTGATCACAATGACTTTATCCATGCTGGCCTTTCCCCCCAATGCACCCATAACAGTCGGGGGAAAGAATAACCGCCCTTGACGGGTTTTGCATGGGCTGTGTTGGCAGCAGAACCGCCCATGCAAAACCCCTCACCACAATAAACCTCAGACTGCTGACAGTTCCTTGCCGCGCACGATGTCTTGCATGAAGCGCTCCGCCGGCATCGGGTGCCCGAGCAGATAACCCTGCAACGAATCACAGCCCAGCTGAGTGAGGAAATCCTGTTGCACGCCGGTTTCAACACCTTCGGCGACAATGCGCAAACCCAGTGCCTGACCCAGCGCGACGATCGCCGACACAATCGCCGCATCATCACTGTCGTGCTCGAGATCGCGGACAAAACCACGGTCAATTTTCAGCTCATTGGCCGGCAGGCGCTTGAGGTACATCAGGCTCGAATAACCGGTACCAAAGTCGTCGATGGACAGGTCGACGCCCATGTCCGACAACTCCTGCAACACAGTCATGCTCGCGTCAGCATCGCTCATGGCCGTGGTTTCAGTGATTTCCAGCGTCAGGCTATTGGCCGGCAAATGATGCGTAGCCAGTGCCTTGGCAACGCTTTGTACCAGCCCGGCATGGCAGAACTGCAACGCCGACAGGTTCACCGCAATACGCCAATCGGTGTAACCCAGCACGTACCACTCGCGCATCTGCCGGCAAGCCTCGTTGAGCACCCATTCGCCGATCGGGATGATCAGGCCGGTCTTCTCCGCCAGTTCGATGAACTTGTCCGGCATGAGCATGCCGTGCAGCGGATGCTGCCAGCGCAACAGTGCTTCGGCACCAACCGGGTTACCCGTGGCGGCGTTGAACTTGGGTTGGTAATACAAGCTGAACTGGCTGTGTTCCAGTGCCGCGCGCAGGTCCTGCAACAGCTGCAACTGCTTGCGCGCGTTGTTGTTCATCGACGCGTCAAAGAAGCTGTAACCGTTTTTGCCGAGCCCCTTGGCGTGGTACATCGCCGCGTCGGCATTCATCAACAGTTCCTGAGCGTTCAGGCCATTGCCCGGGTACAGAGCAATGCCAACGCTGGCGGAAATCTGCAAATCATGTTCGGCAACACGGAACGGCCGCGCAATCAGGCCTACCTGACGCGCCGCCAGACCCAATGCATCATTGGGTTCGGTCAGGCGCACCAACAGCACAAACTCGTCGCCGCCAATCCGCGCCAGGGTGTCCAGGCTGCGCAGGTCTTCACGCAGACGCACGCCCACCTCGCGCAACAACTGATCGCCCATGTGGTGGCCGAAAGCATCGTTGACCGGTTTGAATCCGTCCAGATCGATAAACATCAAGGCAAAACAGCCGCCCTGCTCATGGACTTTTTTCATCGCCTGATTGATCCGGTCATCGAGCAGCATGCGATTGGGTAGACCGGTCAGGGTGTCGTGTAGCGCCAGTTGCGTGAGTTCGCGGTTGGCCACCGTCAGCGAGTGCGCCAGATCGGCGGTGCGCGCTTCGAGGCGTGCGTCGAGGATCGATGTGAGCAATGCGATCGACAGCACCGCCAGCGTGGTGATCAGCACCAGGCTGTCGAGGCCGTTGCCCTTCAGACCATTGAGGGTGGCGCCGCAGAAGCTGCCATCGGGAAACTGCGCGGCGGCCATGCCGGTGTAATGCATGCCGACAATGGCAATGCCCATGATCACCGCTGCCCCGGCGCGAATCAGGCGCACATAGGGCGAATGCTGGCGCAGGCGAAAGGCGATCCACAGGGCGGCGGCCGAAGCACCGACGGCGATCAGCAAGGACGCGCCGAACAGCGCCGGGTCATAGTCGATCCCGGGTGTCATGCGCATGGCGGCCATCCCGGTGTAATGCATCGCGCTGATGCCGGCGCCCATGATCAAGGCGCCGAATGCATGCTGCAGGATCGGCAATTTCGGCTGGCTGACCAGCCACAAGGCAAACCCGCAGGACAGCACCGCGATCAGCAGCGACAGCGCGGTAATGGTGATGTCGTAGCCCAGATCGATCGGCAGTTTGAAGGCGAGCATGCCGATGAAGTGCATCGACCAGACGCCGACACCCATGGCCAGCGCACCGCCTGCCGTCCAGAAATGCACGGCACGTCCCTTGGCGGTGGCAATGCGCCCGGTCAGGTCAAGTGCGGTGTATGACGCGAGGATCGCCACGCACAGCGAAATGAAAACCAGGGTGAACGAATAACTACCGATGAGCATGTGCATTCTCGTGGCGACCCGATCCGTACTGCGTCCATTCTCGGCCGGGCAAATGCGCCGATTGTACTGATTGCACAGAAGAACGCACTGACAAAGTAATCAAATTGCCACTAACCCGATGAAACGTTTGTTTGATCGTCCTACAAGGCTCTGGAAAGCACTTCTCCCCCCGTAGGAGCTGCCGGAGGCTGCGATCTTTTGACCTTGATTCTTTAACAAGCAAGATCAAAGGATCGCAGCCTCGTTTCACTCGACAGCTCCTACATAAGCCGCCGCCCCTGTAGGAGCTGCCGGAGGCTGCGATCTTTTGACCTTGATTCTTTAACAGGCAAGATCAGAGGATCGCAGCCTCGTTTCACTCGACAGCTCCTACATAAGCCGCCGCCCTGTAGGAGCTGCCGCAGGCTGCGATCTTTTGACCTTGATTCTTTAACAGGCAAGATCAAAGGATCGCAGCCTCGTTTCACTCGACAGCTCCTACATAAGCCACCGCCCTGTAGGAGCTGCCGAAGGCTGCGATCTTTTGACCTTGATTCTTTAACAGGCAAGATCAGAAGATCGCAGCCTCGTTTCACTCGACAGCTCCTACATAAGCCACCGCCCTGTAGGAGCTGCCGAAGGCTGCGATCTTTTGACCTTGATTCTTTAACAAGCAAGATCAAAGGATCGCAGCCTCGTTTCACTCGACAGCTCCTACATAAGCCACCGCCCTGTAGGAGCTGCCGAAGGCTGCGATCTTTTGACCTTGATTCTTTAACAGGCAAGATCAGAGGATCGCAGCCTCGTTTCACTCGACAGCTCCTACATAAGCCACCGCCCTGTAGGAGCTGCCGAAGGCTGCGATCTTTTGATTTTGATCTCGCAGCCTGCGGCAGGTTCTAAAGGGAGGTTATCGTCACTTGGAGTCGCTCACATCCAGTTGCCCGTCCCAACCACCGCCCAATGCGGCGATCAGTTGCACGCTGGCGATCAGGCGGCTCTGCAGGATGTTCAGCACGCTGCGCTCGTTGCTCAATGCCGTGGCTTGCACCACGACCACGTCGATGTAGGCAATCAATCCGGCCTTGTACTGGTTTTCCGTCAGACGCAGCGAATCACGCGCCGCGTCGAGCGCTTCCTGGCGCACCGCCGCTTCGTCTTCATACACCTTGAGCTGCACCAGGTAGTTTTCCACCTCGCGGAAACCATCGAGCACGGTCTGGCGATACTTGGCCACGGTCTGGTCATACACCGCTTCGGTCCTGTCAACCTCCGCCGAACGAATGCCGCCGTCGAACAGCGGCAAGTCCAGCTTGGGCCCGACCGACCAGAAACGGTTGGGCAAACTGATCAAGTCATTTGAGGTACTGCTGCTGTAACCGCCGCTCAGACTCAGCGACAGGTCGGGGTAATACGCCGCTTTCGCCACGCCGATGTTGGCATTGGCCGCAATCACCGAACGCTCGGCCGAGGCGATGTCGGGACGCCGTTCCAACAGCTGCGAAGGCAGACTCAACGGCACTTGTGGCAGGTTGGGAATGTTCTGCGTTTCGGCGATATTGAAATCCGCCGGGGCTTGCCCGGTCAGCACGGCAATCGCGTTCTCGAACTGCGCGCGCTGCCAGATCAGATCGACCAGATCAGCCTGAGTGCTTTTCAGCTGGGTTTGCGCCTGGGCCACCGCGTCTCGCCCGGAAACACCGGCGCGGTACTGGTTCTGTGTCATTTTCAGCGAACGTTCATACGCCGCAACGGTGGCTTCGAGCAGTCGTTTCTGCTGATCGATCACCCGCAATTGCAGGTAGTTCTGCACCAGCTCCGACTGCTGGCTCAGGCGCATCGCCGCCAGATCGGCAAAACTCGCCTGGGCACTGGCCTGATCCGCCTCAAGTCCCCGGCGCAATTTGCCCCAGATATCAGCTTCCCAACTGACGCCCAACTGCGCGTTGTAGGTATCTCGAATCCCGCTCGAGGAACTGCTCAGACTCGAACTGCTGCTGCCAGTGCCCTGACTGGAGCGGGTCTTGCCCACGCTCAGATCGACACTCGGGTAAAACGCCCCGCGCGCACTGCGCACCAGCGCCTGGGCCTGACGAAACTGGGCTTCGGATTGCGCGACGGTCTGGTTGGAGCTGTTGAGTTTCTCGATCAGCCCGTTGAGCTGCTGATCACCGTACAGCTCCCACCAGGCACCACGCGCCAGCGAATCGCTGGGATTGGCCTGACGCCAGCCCTCGGCTTCCTTGTACTGGGCAATTTCAGCGGTTTGCGGGCGCTGGTAGTCCGGGCCGACAGCGCAGGCACTGAGCAACGCCACGCACAGCGACAGGCTCAACAGACGCGAGCCGCGAACAGAGGCCAGATGGATAAGCGAACGGTCAGTCATAGCGGAGTTTCCAGAGCGGCGTCAGTGCGCACGCCACGCCATTTGTTGAAGCGATGGCGCAGCTTGTCGAGATAAAGGTAAACCACGGGTGTGGTGTAGAGCGTCAGCACCTGGCTGAAAATCAGCCCGCCGATAATCGTCAGGCCCAATGGCTGACGCATTTCCGCACCTTCGGCGCGGCCGAGCAGCAACGGCAAGGCGCCGAGAATCGCTGCCAGCGTGGTCATCAGGATCGGGCGCAGTCGTTGCAGGCAGGCACTGCGGATCGATTCCAGCGGGGTCATGCCCTGATGACGCTCCAGTTGCAAGGCGAGGTCGATCATCAGGATGGCGTTTTTCTTCACCACACCGATCAGCAGGAACAGGCCGAGCAATGAAATCAGGCTGAACTCGCCACCCAACGCATAGATCGACAGCAGCGCCCCGACACCTGCCGACGGCAAGGTCGAGAGAATCGTCAGCGGGTGAATATAGCTTTCATACAGCACGCCCAGCACCAGATACACCGCCAGCAGCGCACCGAGGATCATGAACGGCTGACTCTTCTGAGTGGCGGCGAAGGCGTCGGCAGTACCGGCCATTTTCGCAATGACATCTTCCGGCAAGCCGACCTTGGCGATCGCCCGTTCAATGGCCGCGCTGCCCTGCTCTACCGTGACGCCTTCGGCCATGTCGAAGGCAATATCCTCCGAGGCGAACTGGCCTTCGTGGCTGACGCGGTCGTCTTCCAGGCTGTTTTCATAATGCGCGAAGGTCGACAGTGGAATCCGCGCGCCGTCAGCGGTGATCACCTGCACCTGTTTGAGCGTCACCGGGTCCTGGGCGTATTTCGGATTGACCTCCATCACCACCTGGTACTGGTTGAGGCTGTCGTAGATCGTCGAAATCTGCCGCTGGCTGTAAGCGTTGTTCAGCACCGCCGTGACCATGTCCATGTCCACGCCAAGGCGTTTGGCCTGGTCACGGTCGACAATCAACGTCACCTGCTGCGCACCCGCCCCTTCTTTGGCGTCAATGGCGGTCAGTTCGGGCAAGGCCCGAAGCGCGGCCACGACTTTTGGGTACCATTTGCGCAACTCACCCAGATCACCGCTTTGCAGGATGTAACTGTACTGCGACGAAGTCTGCTCGCGGCCACCGCCAAACTGCAGGTCCTGGTCCGCCATCAGCATCAATTGCGCACCGGCGACCTTGGGCATTTCCTTGCGCAGGCGTTCGATGACTTTCTGCGCCGACAGCTGACGTTCCTTGATCGGTTTCAACCGCACCAGCATGAAGGCGTTATTAGTGCCGTTGGTGCCGCCGATGAACCCGGCAACACTTTCCACGGCTTCGTCCTTGAGCACGGCGCGGCGGAAAACCTCCATTTTCGGCTGCATCACGCTGAATGACAAACCGTCATCACCGCGCACAAAACCGATCAATTGGCCGGTGTCCTGCTGCGGCATGAAGGTTTTCGGCACCACGACGTACAGTGCGACGTTCACCCCGACGGTGATCAGCAGACTCAGCAGCGTCAGGCGGCGGTGGCGCAGCACCCAGTCGAGGCTGGTGGCGTATTTGCCGACCATCCAGTCGTTGGTCCGCCGGCTCCAGCGTTGCAGGCGGTTTTCCTGGCCCGGCGTGTGCGGCTTGAGCCAGCGCGCGCAGAGCATCGGTGTCAGCGTCAGGGAAACCACCAGCGACACCACAATCGCGGCAGCCAGCGTGATCGAGAACTCACGGAACAGACTCTCGACAATCCCGCCCATGAACAGGATCGATAAAAACACCGCGACCAGCGACACGTTCATCGACAGCAAGGTGAAGCCGACTTCCTTGGCTCCGAGGTACGCGGCCTGCATCGGTTTGACGCCTTCGTCGATGTGCCGGGAAATGTTCTCCAGCACCACGATGGCGTCGTCGACCACCAACCCGGTAGCGAGAATCAGCGCCATCAGCGACAGGTTGTTCAGCGAGAATCCGTAGAGGTACATCACCGCAAAGGTACCGACCAGCGACACCGGCACGGCAAGCGTCGGAATCAGCGAGGCGCGGAAGTTACCGAGGAACAGGAACACCACCAGGATCACCAGCGCCACGGCAATCAGCAAGGTCATCTCGGCTTCGTGCAGGGTCGCCTTGATCACCGGCGAGCGATCCATCGCCAGATTGAGCTTCACACTGGCTGGCAATACCGCTTGCAGCGCTGGAAGTTGCGCCTTGATCTCGTTGACGGTCTCGATGATGTTGGCACCGGCCTGACGGTTGATCACCAACAAGACGGCCGCGTCATCGTTGAAGAAACCGCTGTTGTAACGGTCTTCGACGCCGTCGCTGACCTTGGCCACATCCTTCAGGCGCAGCGCGGCGCCATCGGCATAGTGGATGATCAGCGATTCGTAATCCTTGGCTTTTTCCAGTTGATCATTGGCCTGAATCTGCCACAACCGCTGGCTGTCTTCGACCGAACCCTTGGGCCGACGTACGTTGGCATCGGCGATAGTCTTGCGTACATCATCGAGCGCCACGCCGTACTGGTTCAGCGCCTGCGGTTCAAGTTCGATACGCACCGCCGGCAGCGAACTGCCGCCGATCTGCACTTCACCGACGCCCTGCACCTGCGACAGGCTCTGCGACAGAATGGTCGAGGCCAGATCGTACAGCTGGCCTTTTTCCAGCACGTCCGAGGTCAGCGACAGCACCATGATCGGTGCTTGCGACGGGTTAACCTTCTTGTAGGTCGGCATGCTGCGCATCCCGCTTGGCAACAGGTTGCGCGAGGCGTTGATCGCGGCCTGCACTTCACGCGCTGCGCCATTGATGTCGCGGTCGAGATCAAATTGCAGGATGACCCGGGTCGAACCCTGGCTGGAACGGCTGCTCATGGTGTTGACGCCGGCAATCGCGCCGAATGAACGTTCCAGCGGCGTCGCCACGGTGGACGCCATGACTTCCGGACTGGCACCGGGCAGGCTCGCCTGCACCACGATCACCGGGAAATCCATTTGCGGCAGCGGCGCCACTGGCAACAAGCCGAAGCTGACACCGCCCAGCAGCATGATTGCGAGGCTCAGGAGCATGGTCGCTACAGGGCGCTTGATGAAAGGACCGGACAGATTCATCGCACGCGATCCCCAGCTTCACCGCACACCCCTGTAGGAGTGAGCCTGCTCGCGATAGCAATTTGTCTGCTCACATAAATGTTGGATGTGCCGGCCTCATCGCGAGCAGGCTCACTCCTACATGGGGAATGCGTGCAGACAGTCATACCGGCGCCTCTTCAGTGTCGGCATTGGTTTTGCCAAAGCGGCGGCCGAGACGGTCGAAATACAGGTAGATCACCGGGGTGGTGAACAGCGTCAGCACTTGGCTCACCAGCAAGCCGCCGACCATCACCAGACCCAACGGTTGACGCAACTCGGCGCCAGAACCGGTGGCCAGCATCAGCGGCACCGCACCGAACAATGCCGCCAGCGTGGTCATCAGGATCGGCCGGAAGCGCAGCAGCGCCGCCTGGTAAATCGCCTGTTCCGGCGCCATGCCCTGGTTGCGCTCAGCATCGAGGGCGAAGTCGATCATCATGATCGCGTTCTTTTTCACAATACCGATCAACAGAATGATGCCGATGATCGCGATCATGCCCAGGTCGTTACCGCTGAGCAGCAACGCCAGCAAGGCGCCAACGGCGGCCGATGGCAACGTCGAAAGAATGGTGATCGGGTGAATGTAACTTTCATAAAGCACGCCGAGCACGATGTACATGGTCACCACGGCGGCCAGAATCAGCAGCAAGGTGCTCGACAGCGAGGCCTGGAACGCCTCGGCGGCGCCCTGGAATTGCGTCTGCACGCCCACCGGCATGCCGATGTCTTTCTGCACCTGTTCGATCACGTCCACCGCATGCCCCAGCGCCACACCCGGCGCAAGGTTGAACGACATCATCACAGCCGGGAACTGGCCGATGTGGGTGATCGCCAGTTGCGCCTGGCGTTCCTCGACGTGGGCCAGACTCGACAGGCGCACCTGCGCGCCGTCCGTGGTCTTGACGTGAATCTGGTCCAGCGCCTGCGGGCCGATCTTCTCACCGGCCTGAGCCTGCAGCACCACGCGGTACTGGCTGGCCTGGGTGTAGATGGTCGAAATCTGCCGTTGGCCGAAAGCGTCGTACAGCGCATCAGTGATGTTCGCCACTGACACACCGAGACGCGAGGCAGCATCACGGTCAATCACCAGATACACCTGCAAACCCTTGTCCTGCAAATCACTGGCCACGTCCGTCAGTTCCGGGCGCTGCGCCAGCGCCTCGACCAGTCGACCGCTCCATTGGCTGAGCAACTCGGAATCCGGCGAAGACATGCTGAACTGATACTGCGTGCGGCTGACACGGTCTTCGATGGTCAGGTCCTGCACCGGCTGCATGAACAGACGGATACCGACCAGTTTGTCGACTTGCGGCTGCAACCGCGCAATGACTTCACTGGCCGTGAGATCGCGATCGCCATGGGGTTTGAGGTTGATCAGCAAGCGGCCGCTGTTGAGCGTCGCATTATCGCCGTCGACACCGATGTAGGACGACAGGCTCTGCACGGCCGGGTCTTCAAGAATGATCTTCGCCAGTGCCTGTTGGCGATCACCCATCGCGGCAAAGGAGATCGATTGCGGCGCCTCGGAAATGCCCTGGATCACGCCGGTGTCTTGCACCGGGAAGAAGCCCTTCGGTACGACCATGTAAAGGAATACGGTCAATGCCAAGGTGCCAATCGCCACCAGCAAGGTCAGGGGCTGGTGTTTCAGCACCCAGCGCAGCATCCGCCCGTACTCGGCAATCATCCAGTCGATCACCGCACCACTGCCGCGATAGAAACGCCCCTGTTCGTGTTCCTCCGGTTCACGCTTGAGCAGACGCGCGCACATCATTGGCGTCAGGGTCAGCGAGACCACCAGGGAAATCAGGATGGCGACGGCCAGGGTAATGGCGAACTCGCGGAACAGGCGCCCGACCACGTCGGCCATGAACAGCAACGGAATCAGTACCGCGATCAGCGACAGGGTCAGCGAGATCAGGGTGAAGCCGATCTGCTTGGCACCTTTCAGCGCCGCCTGCATCGGGCTGTCGCCCTCCTCGATAAATCGGGAGATGTTTTCCAGCATGACGATGGCGTCATCGACCACAAAACCAGTGGCGATGGTCAACGCCATCAGCGTCAGGTTGTTGACCGAGAAGCCGGCCAGGTACATCACCCCGAAGGTGCCGATCAGCGACAAAGGCACGGCCACCGAGGGAATAATCGTCGCACTGGCGCGGCGCAGGAACAGGAACGTGACCATCACCACCAGCGCAATGGCGATCAGCAATTCATGCTGGACGTCAGTAACCGAGGCGCGGATGGTTTGCGTCCGGTCGGTCAACACGGTGACATCGAGACCGGCCGGCAAGTTGTCGGTGATGCTCGGCAGCAACGCCTTGATGCGGTCGACCACTTCAATGACGTTGGCGCCCGGTTGACGCTGAATGTTCAGCAGGACGGCCTGATTCTGGTTGGCCCACGCGGCGAGACGTTCGTTTTCGGCGCCATCGACGATTTCCGCGACATCCTTGAGGCGCAACGGTGCGCCGTTCTTGTAGGCAAGGATCAGATTGGCGTAGTCCTCGGGCGACGTCAGTTGGTCGTTGGCGTCGAGCATCGACACCCGGGTCGGGCCGTCGAAGTTGCCTTTCGGCTGGTTGACGTTGGAGGCACCGATCAGGGTGCGCACATCCGACAGGTTCAGGCTGTTGGCCGCCAGTGCCTCGGGGTTGACCTTGATCCGCACGGCCTGACGCTGGCCGCCGGCAATGCTGACCATGCCGACGCCGCTGATCTGGGCGATTTTCTGCGCCATGCGCGTGTCGACCAGGTCATTGAGCTTGGGTAGCAGCATAGTTTTCGAGGTGATGGCCAGGGTCAGCACCGGGGTGTCGGCCGGGTTGACCTTGTTGTACACCGGCGGTGCCGGCAGATCGCTCGGCAGCAGGTTGGTTGCCGCGTTGATGGCGGCTTGCACCTGTTGCTCGGCGACGTCCATGTTGATGTCGAGGCTGAAACGCAGGGTCAGCACCGAGGCGCCACCGGAACTGGTCGAGGCCATTTGCGTCAGGCCCGGCATCTGCCCGAACTGGCGCTCGAGCGGTGCGGTGACGGCGCTGGTCATCACGTCCGGGCTGGCGCCGGGATACAGGGTCATGACGCGGATGGTCGGGTAATCGACCTGCGGCAACGCCGAAACCGGCAACAGACGGTAAGCGATCAAGCCGGCCAGGACGATGGCCAGCATGCTCAGGGTAGTGGCTACCGGACGGAGGATGAACAGCCGCGAAATTTTCATGCGCCCTTCTTGGCCTTGTCAGTCACTGCCGCGTCCGTCGGGTTGGCGGCCGATTTGCCCTGCAGGTGTTCGGTCGGGGTGGTCGGGACCTGGTTGCTGTCGTTGACCACCTCCACTTCGCTGCCCTCTTTCAAACGGTCAGTGCCCTCGAGCACAACGCGGTCGCCAGCAGCCAGGCCTTCGGTGACCACCGTGTTATTGCCATCGCTGGCGCCGATCTTCAGTTGGCGAATAGTGACTTTCTTGTCGCCGTCCAGCGCGTAGACGAAGGTGCCGTTGGTGCCGAATTGAATGGCCGCGGACGGCGCCAGAATCACGCCCTTGAGGGTGTCTGCCAGCAGGTGCACGTTGACGAACTGATTGGGGAACAGCGACTGATCGCGGTTTTCGTAGCGCGCCTTGAATTTCAGCGTGCCGGTGGCGACATCAATCTGGTTGTCGAGGCTTTGCAGCACGCCGGTCGCTTGCAGTTTGGTATCGCCGCGATCCCACGCTTCGGCCGGCAGTTTCGCGCCGCTGCGGTAGCGGGCGAGTACGGTTTCGAGGCTGTTTTCCGGCAAGGTGAAGGCGACGCTGATCGGTTGGGTCTGGGTGATGACTGCGAGGAACGTGGTGTCATTGGCCGCGACGAGGTTGCCGACGTCGACCTGACGCAGACCGACACGACCGGCAATCGGCGCGCGGATTCGAGTGAATTCGAGATTGAGCTTGGCGTCGTTGACGGCCGCCTGATTGGTTTTCACCGTGCCCAGGTACTGGCCGACCAGCGCTTCGGCGGTGTCCAGGGTCTGCTTGGCGATGCTGTCCTCTTTGAACAGGCCGCGATAACGCTCGACATCGACCTGAGCGTTTTTCAGTTGCGCCTGATTCTGCAGCAAGGTGCCTTCAGCCTGCAGCAAGGCATTCTGGTAAGGACGCGGATCGATCTCGGCGAGCAGGTCGCCGGCCTTGACCATCTGGCCTTCTTCGAAATTGATCTTCACCAGTTCGCCGCCAACGCGGCTGCGCACATTGATGGTATTGAGTGCGGTGACCGTGCCCAGCGCCTTGTAATACAGCGGGAAGTCCCCGGTGACCGCCGGTGCCACGCGCACCGGTATCGGCCCGGCGCCACCGCCGAAGCCCGGCCGCATCATGCCCGAACGCCCGGTATGCCCGGCGGCCGCTTTCTCTCCGCCCTCCTTGTGGGCTGAGCCGGCAGGCCAGAATTTCCAGCACAGGACGGCGATAACCAACAAGACAAGCAGGCTGATCAGCCAGCGACGGGAGTTGCGGGGGGACGATTGCATGGAATGATTAACCATTGGGCGCGTGGGCTTCTTTTACGGGAGGCTGAACGATAAGCACTGGTGGGGAATTAGCAAAGCAGCTTTACCGGCAATTTACCTTCAACTTACGTTTCAAGGTGTGAGGCAAAACACTGATACACAAATGAAAACGGCCTGGACAGGGCCAGGCCGTTAACAATTGTAAACGCGTTGTAGCAGAGCTTACTTCAGTACGGCCAGAGCAGCGTCGTAGTTCGGCTCTTCAGCGATTTCCTTGACCAGTTCGCTGTGCAGGACGTTGTCGTTTTCGTCCAGAACTACCACGGCACGGGCGGTCAGGCCTTTCAGCGGGCCGTCAGCGATGGCCACGCCGTAGTTCTCGATGAACTCGGCGCCGCGCAGGGTCGACAGGTTTTGCACGTTTTCCAGGCCTTCGGCGCCGCAGAAACGCGCTTGGGCGAACGGCAGGTCAGCCGAGATGCACAGCACTACAGTGTTTGCCACTTCGTTGGCCTGAGCGTTGAACTTGCGCACGGAAGTCGCGCAGGTCGGGGTGTCGACGCTTGGGAAGATGTTGAGGACTTTGCGCTTGCCGGCGAAGTCTTTCAGGGTAACGTCGGACAGATTGCCGGCAACCAGGGAAAAGGCTGGCGCCTTGGAACCGGCTTGTGGCAATTGGCCGTTAACTTGAACCGGATTGCCTTTGAGGGTGACTTGAGCCATGACTTCAGTCCTTCTAGTGTTTTGAGTGGAAAGCATGCAAGAGGCCGAAGTTAACCACGAAATTGTCCGACGACCTATGCCCCGCTTGAAAATTGTCGGGCGACAGCACAAAAAATTGTATACAACCCGACACCCCCGTAGGAGCTGCCGAAGGCTGCGATCTTTTGATCTTGGTTTTTAACGACAAGATCAAAAGATCGCAGCCTGCGGCAGCTCCTACATTAATAGTTGCAGCGTGTCGGGTTGAGTTTGTTAAAGCGCAGGTTTGCATCTTTTATTTAGAGAACCTGTCGATTCACCGCTGGCCCGTTCGACTAACCAACGAATCCCACACGCCACGGAGTAACCGCCATGCGATTCATGATCTTTGTCAAAGCCAGCGCCGATTCCGAAGCCGGCATCATGCCCAGCGAACAATTGATTACCGAAATGGGTAATTTCAACGAAGAACTGTCCAAGGCCGGCATTCTGGTCGATTGCGATGGCCTGCACCCCAGCAGCAAAGGCGCCCGCGTACGTTTCTCCGGCGATCAACGCACGGTCATCGACGGCCCCTTTATCGAAACCAAAGAACTGGTCGCCGGCTACTGGATCTGGGAAGTGAAATCGAAAGAAGAAGCCATCGAATGGGTCAAGCGCTGCCCTAACCCGATGCCTGGTACCGAATCCGAAATCGAAATCCGCCAGATATTCTCCGCCGAAGACTTCGGCGCCGAATTCACCCCTGAGGCTCGTGCACAAGAAGAACGCATCCGCGAACAAGCCAAGAAAAACACATGACTTCCCCTGTAGGAGCTGCCGAAGGCTGCGATCTTTTGATCTTTAACAACAGATCAAAAGATCGCAGCCTTCGGCAGCTCCTACAGAGATATTTTTTATGTACACAATTTGATTGTGAATCCGCACACAAAACCAAAGAATTAATCCATTCGACTGGCTAACTCCCGATTAGCTGCTAGCGTCATTCAGACGTGTCCTACAGGCTTGATAAGCAAGGGATTACGCCCTACGGCCGAGAAGTGCCGAGCTGTCCAAAAGCCACCAGGGAATCGGGGATGAAGTGCAATCGAGTGGGGAAGACTCTGTTTCTGGCGAGTTCGCTAGCGGCTGCTTGCTGCGCGCAGGCGGATAACGCCGAGGACTCCAATAAAAGCAACAACCCGCTCAACGTGGCGCCGGGCGCCAATCTGCAGGACTACTACACCCCCAAACTCTACGACAGCAACGCGCACAGCAATGACGTGTTGCTGCGCGGCACCTTGCCGATCGCGCCGAGCGATTTCATCGGCGTGCCGCAACTGGTCCGCGCGACGCTGCCGATCAGCACCCGACCCGATCCGCACAACGGTTACAGCACCGGCATCGGCGATCTCAACCTGTTCGACATCTTCATTCTGAAAACCGAAGGCGTGCAGTTGGGTATCGGCCCGCTGATCACGGCGCCGACCGCCGAACAGGACGAACTTGGCACCGGCAAATGGCAAGGTGGCCTCGCCGCCGTGGCCATCGATTCCTCGCCGCGCGGTCTGCTCGGCGCCCTTGTGCAATATCAAAGCTCCTTCGCTGGCGACAATGACCGCCCGCACGTCGAGAGCGCAACGATGCAGCCGTTCATCATCCATAACCTGGAAAAAGGCTGGTATCTGCGCTCCACCGGCACCTGGACCTTCGACCTGAAAAACGACACCCACTACATCCCGATCGGCCTCGGTGTCGGCAAGGCGTGGAAGGCTGGCAGCAACATTCTCAACGCCTTCGTCGAGCCGCAGTGGACGGTTGACCGCAAGGGCGACGGACTGCCGCAGTTCGTGGTGTACACCGGCATCAACGTGACGTTTGGCAAGTAAGGAAAACTGTATGCGAACAGCCCTCAAAGCCGCCGGCTATGCCCTGATGACGATGTTCGTCAGCTGCGGGGTCGGCGCACAGGATTTCATCCAACGTTCGCCTTCAGTCAGGGCCGACCTCAAGGCAACGCCCGAGCACCAGGTGTTGCCGGCATTCGATTTTTTTGACAGTCAGAACCATAAGCGGAGTGTTTGATGGTCAAGCCTAACGTTGTGCGCCCGTTGCTGGCGCTGTGCATGATCGGCAGTCCTCTGCTTTACGCAGCAGAGGGCGGCGTGGGCCGACCGATTACCGGTCAGCAGGTATTCTCCAATGCCGGCATCGTTCCGCCGGAGCCGGGCTGGGTGACGTCGTTGACCAGCATCTGGTACGACGGCTCGCTCAAGGGCAGCAACGGCGCGCCGATTTCCGGTGCGGTCAGTGGCGGGATCGACATGAAAGTCTCCTACACCATGGCCAACTTCACCCACGTCTGGGACACCGGCAAGGGTCGCTGGAACTACGCCTCTGCGGTGGGCATTCCGGTGCAGTACACCGACATCAAGGCGAACATCACCGGCCCGCGCGGACGCACCCTCGGTGACAGCGATTCCGGCACGCAATTCGCCGACGCGCTGATCACGCCGATTGCCGCCGGTTACCACTTCGATGAACTGAACCACATTTCGCTGTCGCTACCCATCTACGTACCGACCGGCGCCTATAACGATGATCGGCTGGCCAACCCTGGACAGAACAACTACACGTTCATGCCCACCGTGGCGTTCACTCATCTGGATGGCAAGGGTGGCGAGTTCACCTTGTCCAGCGGTCTTGAGTTCTATACCGAAAACGACGCCACGGACTATCGCAACGGCAACATTTTCACCCTCGATGCACTGTGGACCCATGGTTTCGGCGAAGGCTGGAGTGCCGGGGTCGCGGCGGGTTACATCCAGCAAATCACCGATGACAAGGGCCAGACCGCCGACACGTTCAACGGCTATCGCGGGCGCTCGGTCGGTGCCGGCCCGGTGATTGGCTGGGCCGGCAAATTCGCCGACGCCCAGGCCAACATCAGTGCGCGCTGGGTGCCCGAGTTCGACACCAAGAACCGCCCTGAAGGCAACGGCTTCAGCGTCAACCTGACCCTGGCGTTTTTCTAGACCGGACACAAAGGATTGCTGCCATGACTGCTCTTACCGACCTCAACGCCCTGCAAGCCAGCATCGCCGAAGCAGTGCTCGGCCAGGATCAAGTCATCCGGCAGATCCTCCTCGGTCTGTTGGCCAACGGCCATTTGCTGCTGGAGAGTTTGCCGGGGCTGGCCAAGACCCGCACGGTCAAGGCGCTGGCCAAACACCTTGACGCGAAGATGAGCCGCATCCAGTTCACCCCGGATCTGCTGCCGTCGGACATCACCGGTGCCGAGGTGCTGCATCAGGTCGAAGGCAAGAACGAGATCCGCTTCCAGCCCGGCCCGTTGTTTGGCAACTTGATCCTCGCTGACGAAATCAACCGCGCGCCGGCCAAGGTGCAAGCGGCGTTGCTCGAAGCCATGGAGGAGCGGCAGATCACCGTGGCGGGTAACAGTCATGTGCTGCCCGAGTTGTTTATCGTCGTGGCCACGCAGAACCCGATCGAACAGGAAGGCACTTACCCGTTGCCGGAAGCGCAGATGGACCGCTTCCTGATGAAGGTGCTGCTCGATTACCCGAGCGCAGAAAACGAGAGCCAAGTGCTGCGTCTGCTGCGCAACGAAGAGTTCGCCCAAGGCGCCAACACCACGCCCGCCAAGGGCTTCAGCCTGTCGCAGGATGTAATCTTCGCAGCCCGCAAAGAGGTCAGCGCGGTGCATGTGTCACCGGCCATCGACAGCTATCTGATCGACCTGATCAACGCCACCCGCCACCCCGCCGATTACGACGAAGACCTCGGCCGCTGGATTTCAATCGGCGCCAGCCCGCGTGGCGGCATTGGCCTGGACCGTTGTGCGCGCGCCGATGCGTGGTTGCAGGGTCAGGATTTTGTCTCGCCGGACAATGTGCGTGCGGTGGTGCATCCAGTGCTGCGTCATCGCCTGCAACTGAGCTATGACGCGGTGGCCGATGGCGTCAGCGCCGATCAGGTGCTTGATCGCATTCTCGATAAAGTGGCGATTCCGGCATGAACGACGAAGGTCTGGTCTACGTCTCTCTCGCGCAATTGATGGCGCTGGAGTTCAAGGCCCGTGACCTGAGTTTTCTTGCCCGCCAACCACAGGGCAGCATCCTCGCTGGCAACCATGCCTCACGCCTGCGTGGCCGTGGCTTGAACTTCGATGAGCTGCGCCGTTACCAACCGGGCGACGACTTGCGCCATCTCGACTGGCGTGCGTCGCTGCGCACCGGCAAACCGGTGGTGCGCACCTTCACCGAGGAGCGCGACCGCCCCGCGCTGATCGTGGTCGACCAACGCATGTCGATGTTTTTCGGCTCGCAACGCAGTTTCAAATCCGCCGTGGCTGCCGAGTTGGCTGCGCTGGCGGCGTGGATGGTGTTCCATGCCGGCGACCGGGTCGGCGGCCTGGTGTTCAACGATCAACGCATCGACAGCGTCGCCCCGTTGCGCAGCCGCAAACGCGTGGAGGCCTTGCTCAGCCGCATCGCCGAGCAGAACCGTGCACTGAACGCGGGCAGTCCTGACGCTGAGGACGAGGATCAACTCGATAAGGTCTTGCAGCGCTGCCTCGCCCTCGCCGGCCACGATCATTTGATCTGCATCGTCAGCGACTTCGCCGGCGCCGGTGAGCGCACCTTGCAACTGATGCGGCAACTGTCAGCGCACAACGACGTGATCGCCCTGCAAGTCTACGATCCGTTGGCGCTGAAGCTGCCGGACAACGGCCGGCTGCTGGTGACGCAAGGTGAGTTGCAGGTGGAACTGGCCATCGAAAAACGCAACGTGCATCAGCCGCTGGGGGATTTTCTCAGCGGCCGGCTCAAGGACGTCGCCACCCTGCTGCGCCGCAGTCAGGTGCCGTTGATGATGATCAGCACCGCCGAAGAGGCTCATGCGCAATTGCGCACCGAACTCGGCAAGAGCGCCGGAGCACGGCGGTGAATCCGAATATCCCGAGCATCGAGCAACTCAAGGAGTTGGGCCTGCCGACGCCGGTCAGTTATGCGCCGCAGACGTGGGGCTGGTGGGTAGTGCTTGGGGTTTTGATTCTGCTCACGCTGATTATTGCCATCAGTCGCTATCGGCAATGGCAACGGGATCAATATCGGCGTGAAGCACTGGCGAGATTGGCGCAGTTGCGCAGCCGCAGTGATGACCTCAATGCACTGCGTGAACTGCCCGAACTGCTCAAACGCGTCGCCCTCTCGATGCCCACGCCGACCTCATGCAGGAGCTGCCGAAGGCTGCGATCTTTTGCTCTGGCTTTTAAAAAACACAATCAAGAGATCGCAGCCTTCGGCAGCTCCTACAGGGTCGGGGCGTTGGGGAGAGAGGATTGGCAAGCCTTCTTGCAGCAGCACAGCAAAAAGCTTCTACCGGCTGATTTCAGTGCGCAACTGGCGCAACTCGCTTACGCCCCGGACGACGTATTGCGCGCCCTGCCCGCGCCGCAGCGCCAGGCGTTGTTCGACACCTGCCAACACTGGGTGGAGCATCATCATGTGGCAGCTTGATTACCCATGGTTGTTGCTTCTATTGCCGCTGCCCTGGCTGGCGTACCGCTACCTGCCCGCCTACAACGAGGCCCGCAGCGCCGTGCGCGTACCGTTTTTCAATGCCATGAGCCGGGCTGTCGGTGAAGCACCCGGCACTGTCGGCAGTCGACGCAATCACTGGCAATTGCTGTTGAATGTTCTGCTGTGGGCGTTGATTCTGCTGGCCACTGCACGCCCGGTGTTCGTCGAAAAGCCGATCGAACGCCAACAACCGGTGCGCGACCTGATGCTGGCCATCGACATCTCGCAGTCGATGGAAACCGAAGACTTCACCAACGCCAGCGGTGTGAAAATCAATCGCCTGGCGGCGGTCAAAGAAGTCGTGCAAGGCTTCATCGACAAGCGCAAGGACGACCGCCTCGGGCTGATCGTATTCGGCAGCGGCGCCTATTCGCAGGCACCATTGACCCTCGATCATGCCAGCCTGTCGCTGCTTCTGGCAGACACCGGCATCGGCATGGCCGGGCCCAACACCGCGATCGGCGATGCCATCGGCTTGAGTCTGAAGCTGCTGGATCAGGCGCATGAGCAGGAAAAAGTGCTGATCCTGCTCACGGACGGCAACGACACCAGCAGCGCGATCACCCCGGATCACGCCGCCGAAATGGCCGCCAACAAGGGCGTGATCATCCACACCATCGGCATCGGCGATCCGAGCGCATCGGGCGAAGCCAAGGTCAACCTGGCGGGGCTGGAGCAGATTGCCAAGACCACCGGCGGGCAATTCTTCCGCGCCGAAGACCGCACCGCGCTGGATCAGGTCTACAGCACGCTTGATCGGCTGACGCCACATGAGGTGAAAACCCTCAGCCACCAGCCGCAACGGGAACTGTTCTACTGGCCGCTGGGCGCCGCCATGGTGCTGTTGGCGCTGTATCACCTCGGCGCGCTGCTGCGTCCGCGTTTATCGCTCGCGCGTCAACGGCAGGAGGCCTGAGATGGAGATCAATCTCGGTGACTTCCATTTCCTGCGACCGCTGTGGCTGATCCTCGCGCTGTTCGGTGCTGCATTGCCGCTGATCTGGCGCCGCAGCCGTGACCTGCAACGACGGCTGCGCGGCAACATCGCCGAGCATCTGTTGCCGCACTTGTTGATTACCCCACAGGATCATCAGCGGCTGCGGCCGGTGCATCTGCTGTGCGCAGTAATGATCCTTGGCGCGGTGGCAGCGGCCGGGCCGACCTGGGAGCAGGACCGCCCGGACTTTCTGCAGAACCGCGCGCCATTGATCGTCGCCGTGGACCTGTCGCCGTCGATGGACGCCAACGATGTGCAACCGACCCGACTGGAAGCGGCCAAACACAAACTTCACGACTTGATCCAGCGCCGTGCCGGTGCACGCACCGCATTGATCGCCTACGCCGGCAGCGCGCATCTGGTGCTGCCGCCAACGGATGATCCGGCGCTGCTCGACACGTTCATTCAAGCCCTCGGCACCGGGCTGATCGATAAGCCGGGCGAAGATGTCGGTGCGGTGATCGATCAAGCCAAGCGCCTGCTCAGTGCCGAGAAAACCCCGGGCAGCCTGCTGCTGCTCACCGACGGTGCTGACACCTCGCGACTCGACGGGCTCGACAAACGCCTGCACGACAGTCAGCTGCAAGTGTTGGTGCTGGCGGTTGGCAGCGAGGACGGCGGGGTTGTCCAGGGCGCCGGTGGCCAGCCGAAAATCGACAGCAATGGTCGTCCGATCCTCGGCAGCTTCGATCAGGCGGCGCTCAAACAACTGGCGTCGGCCGTCGATGCACCGCTCGGCAGCCTGACCCTGAATGACGATGATCTGAACTGGATCGAGCTGCACGCTCAGCAGCACTTTCAGAGTGCCAGCGCCGAACAGCGCGAACTGCACTGGAAAGACGCCGGATACTGGTTGTGCTGGCCGTTGCTGGTGCTGGCATTGTTCGGTGTGCGCAAGGGCTGGAGCGTGAACTGGATGCCGGCGCTCTTGCTCGCCGCAGGTCTTGGCTGGCCAGCGGCGCCGGCGCAGGCAAATGCCTTGAGCGACGCCTTCTTCACCCGTGATCAACAAGGGCGCTGGGCGTTCGAGCACGAACATTTTCCGCAAGCCGCGGCGTTGTTCGTCGACCCGTACTGGAAAGGCGTTGCGGCCTATCACGCCGCCGATTACGACCTCGCGCTGGCGACTTTCGCGCGGCTGGACACACCGCAAGCGTATTTCTATCTGGGCAATATTTATGTGCGGCGCTTCAAGTTCGATGAAGCCATCGCCGCCTACACCCAGGCGTTGAAGCTACAGCCGCAATTCCCGGAAGCGACGGCCAATCTGGCCTTGGCCCAGGCATTGCTCAAAGACACCGAAAGCGCAGAAAAGAATGCCCCGCAGACCAAGCCCGACGAGGTGAAATTCGACAAGGCACCGGGCAAGGGTCAGAGCAAAAAGGTTGAAACCGAACAGGCCGCGTCCGATGCGCTGTGGTTGCAAAACCTGACCACCTCACCGGCGAAGTTTCTCAAGCAGAAGTTCAACTTGCAGGATCAGGCGGGGGCCAAGCCATGATCCCTTTGAACCGAGTAATGGCAATCGCGAGCAGGCTCACTCCTACAGGGGACGCGCACTACACACAAAACCACTGTAGGAGTGAGCCTGCTCGCGATAGCGTCCGCCCACACACCACAACTCTTTTGGCTGCTCTCGCCGTCAGCCTGTTCACTGTCCAAGCCTTTGCAGCCGAACCGCAACTCAAGGTCCAGGCCCACCTGCAACCCGCCGAAGGCGCCATGGTCGGCGGCCTGGTCGAGCTGCAACTCGACGTCCTCACCGACACCTGGTTCACCAGCGCCGCCACCCTGCCCGAATTGAAACTCGACGGTGCACTGGTGATGCCACCGGACGGACAGGCCCAGCACCTCAATCAGACCATCGAGGGCCAGTCATTCAGCGGTTTGCGCTATAGCTACCTGATCACACCGAACGTCGCGCGCACTTTCGCCATCCCCGCCCTGACCGTAAGCGCCACGCCCGGTCAGGCGACAACGCAAATCAGCGCGCAGAGCCAACCCGTGCAATTCAGCGCGGCACAACCGCCCGGTTTCAAACCGGGGGAAACCCCGTTGGTGGCCAACGCTGTGCGGTTTACCCAGACTGTCACGCACTCGGCCAACCCGCTGAAAGTCGGCGACAGCATTACCCGCCAACTGACCCTGCAAGCAGACGGCGCACTGGCCATGGCCTTGCCCATACCGACACTGGATGATGCCGCCGGGCTGGGCCGCTATACCAAAACCCCGCAAGTCAGCAGCCTCGATGACGGTCGCGGCGATATCCTCGGCGGGCAGCGTGTCGACAGCGTGACTTACCGTATCGACCAGGCTGGCTCGCACACCTTGCCGGCCATCGAGGTGAAATGGTGGGATGCCAGCAGCCGGCAATTGCGCACCACGCAAGTCCCGGCGGTTACGTTCGAGGCCGTCGCTGACACGGCTTACAAACCGGTGTTTTCGATCGCCGAAGACCTCAGGCAGCTCGGTCAGAATCGCCTGCACGTTTCCACCCGCTGGTTGCTGTGGCTGAGCTTACTGGCGGTGGCCATTGGTGCCATTTATCTGCTGCGCCCTGCCCTCAGCCGTGCCCGCCAGCAATGGCAAGCGCGCAAGCTCGCGCGGCAAGTGGCCTGGCAGCAATCGGCGGACTGCGCCTGGCAACAAATCGCCCCGCAACTCGACGCCAGACCGCCACAGTTGAGCGCCTTATACCTGTGGCTGCGGCGCAGTCGACTGGGGCTGAAACTGGTTGATGCCGGCCCGCGCCTGCAAGGACTGTTACGTGGCCTTTACGGCCGCGAACCCACCACCGAGCAAACACTCGTTCAATTGCGCCAATCGTTGACTACGCTTCACAGTCAGGCCGAGCAGCAGCAGGCGAAACCGGCCTCGGCCCTGCGCCCGCTCAACCCCGTTCACGAGAAGGATTTCCCATGACGAACCCGCCGCAGCACCGTCAACGCTTCAATCTGGCGCTGTTGTTTGCGCTCGCTCTGCCGCTGCTGGCCCAGGCCAGTGAGCCGTTGCCATCGTGGAACGACGGCCCGGCAAAAAAAAGCATCATCGAATTCGTCCAGGCCGTCACCGACCAGACCAGCAAGGACTTCGTCAAACCCGCCGAGCGCATCGCCGTGTTCGACAACGACGGCACCCTGTGGAGCGAGCAACCGGCGTACTTCGAATTGCTCTTCGCCTTCGACGAGGTCAAGCGCACCGCCGCGCAGCACCCGGAATGGAAAACCACGCAGCCGTTCAAGGCCGTGCTGGAAAACGACCACAAGGCCTTGGCCGCTTCCGGCATGGACGGCTTGCTGAAAATCGTCGGTGCCACTCACACCGGCATGACCACCGAAGCGTTCGATGACTACGCCAAGACCTGGCTGAGCCAGGCGCGTCATCCGAAAACCGGCAAGCCCTACACCGAAATGATCTTCCAGCCGATGCTGGAGATGCTCGATTACCTGCGCAGCCAGGACTTCAAGACCTACATCGTCTCCGGCGGCGACACCGGGTTCATGCGTGCCTTCGCCGAAAAGGTCTATGGCATCCCGCCGGAACAGGTGATCGGCACCACGTTCATTACTTCATTTCAATACAAGGACGGCAGAGCCTCGATCGTGCGGACGCCAAAACTGGCGCACAACGACGACGGCGCGGGCAAACCGGAAAGCATTGATGCGGTGATCGGTCGCCGGCCGATCCTCGCCTTTGGCAACTCCGACGGTGACCTGCAAATGCTCCAGTGGACCGCCGCCGGTTCCGGCAAACGTTTGATGGGCCTGGTGCATCACACCGACGCCAAGCGCGAGTGGGCCTATGACCGCAAATCCGATATCGGGCGCCTCGACAAGGCTCTCGACGAAGCGAATTCCCGTGGCTGGACCGTGGTGGACATGGCGTCCGAATGGTGCCGGATTTACCCCTTCGAACCGCCGGCAACCGAGCAGGTGCAATAAGAAAAAAGCGTGCTGCAGGACTGCAATAAACGTAAGTCGCAATAAACGACCCCCGCGAAAAGGAGCAAGTCAGATGACTCGCATACGCAAGTGGCTACCGAAACTCGCCCTGGTGGCGACCTCGGTGATGGCGCTGTCGGCAACCGCCACAGCGGCTGAAAAACCCAACATTCTGGTGATCTTCGGCGATGACATCGGCCAGACCAACATCAGTGCCTATTCCATGGGCGTGGTGGGGTACAAGACGCCGAACATCGACCGAATCGCCAAAGAAGGCATGATGTTCACCGATTACTACGCGGAGAACAGCTGTACGGCTGGACGATCGTCGTTCATCACCGGGCAGACGCCACTGCGTACCGGGCTGTCGAAAGTCGGCATTCCAGGCGCTCCGGTAGGCCTGCAAAAACGTGACATCACCATTGCCCAGGCACTCAAGTCGCAAGGTTATGCGACCGGGCAGTTCGGCAAGAACCACTTGGGCGACAAAGACGAATACCTGCCGACCAACCACGGTTTCGACGAGTTCTTCGGCAACCTGTACCACCTCAATGCGGAAGAGGAACCTGAGCGCCCGTACTGGCCAAAAGATGACGCTGAGTTCGTCAAGGCCGTTTCGCCCCGTGGCGTGATTCACAGCTTCGCCGACGGCAAGATTGAAGACACCGGCGCGCTGACCACCAAGCGCATGGAAACCATCGACGACGAAACCACGGCGGCGGCACAAGCGTTCATCGAGAAACAGGCCAAGGCGGACAAACCGTTCTTCGTCTGGATGAACACCACGCGCATGCACCTTTACACCCACGTGCGTGATTCGATGAAGGGCCAGAGCGGCATGCCCGGCAACGAATACGCAGACGGCATGCTCGAGCACGACGGCGACGTCGGCAAACTGCTGAAAACTCTCGATGACCTGAAAATCACCGACAACACCATCGTCGTCTACACCACCGACAACGGCCCGAACCAGTTCTCCTGGCCGGACGCGGCGACCACGCCGTTCCGTAACGAGAAAAACTCCAACTGGGAAGGCGCCTACCGCGTACCGGCGATGGTTCGCTGGCCGGGCAAGATCAAACCGGGTGAAGTCACCAACGAAATGTTCTCGGGCCTGGACTGGTTCCCGACCTTGCTCGCGGCGGCCGGTGACGCCGATGTCACCAACAAGTTGCTCAAAGGCTGGGCGCCGACCTCTGGCGGTACCAGCTTCAAGGTGCATCTGGACGGTTACAACCAATTGCCTTTCCTGACCGGCCAAAGCCCTAAGAGTGAGCGCAAAGAGTTCTACTACTTCAACGACGACGGCGTACTGGTGTCGATGCGCTATGGCAACTGGAAAGCGGTGTTCTGCGAACAACGTGCACCGGGGGGCTTCAAGGTCTGGAGCGAACCGTTCGTGTGTCTGCGCGTACCGAAAATCTTCAACCTGCGCATGGACCCGTATGAACGTGCTGATACCGTTTCCGATCAGTACTACGACTGGACCACCAAAAACGTTTATCTGACCGAGATGGCGGTGATGAAGTCGGCGGCGTTCCTGCAGACCTTCGTCGAGTATCCACCGAGCCAGAAACCGGCCAGCTTCAGTATTGACCAGATCCGCGCTGCGGTTGACGCGAAAATCGCTGAAAAAATGAAAGCTGCACAGTAAGACTGCAAGACTGCCGCCCGCCCTCACCGGCGGGCGGCCTCTATCCCAAACCGGACGTAGCCCTTGTAGGAGCTGCCGCAGGCTGCGATCTTTTGATCTTTGTTTTTTAGATCAAGATCAAAAGATCGCAGCCTGCGGCAGCTCCTACAGGGGGTGGCCGGTTATTTTGTATAAGGCAATTCGTATGTCCTCACGTATCGCCAGCAAGCCGTCGGCCGTACCCGTCTCGCTATCGGCCGCTCCGGCGCTGATCATTCCCGCCCTGCTGCTGTGCATCTCCGGTGCTGCTGCGCTGGTCTATCAGGTGTTGTGGATCAAGCAACTGTCATTGGTGGTCGGCGTCGAGGTGTATGCGATCACCACCGGCATCAGCGCGTTTTTTGCCGGGCTGGCGATCGGTGGCTGGCTGTTCGGACGCTTTGCCGATCGCTTGCAGCAGCCGGTGTTGTTGTACGCCGGGCTGGAGGTGTTGGTGGCGATTCTTGGCGTAGGTGCAACGGTTGCCATGAGCCTGGCAGCCAGTCCATTTGCCTGGCTGCAAAGTCATGTCGGCCTGCTGGCCTGGCTGCTGCCATTTGCGCTGGTGGGCATTCCGGCGGTGCTGATGGGCGGCACGTTGCCGGTGCTGGTGCGTTCATTGGCGACTGACCCAGGCAAGGCCGGTGGTCAGTTGTATGCGGCGAATACTCTGGGCGCGATTGTCGGCACGTTGCTCGCCGCGTTTGTGTTGATCGCCACGCTCGGCGTGCGTGGCAGCGCGCTGTTTGCGGCGATGCTCAACCTGCTGGCCGCCATTGGCGCGTTGTGGTTCGCGCGGCAACATCCCTTGCCGGTGGCAGCCCCGAGCAAACCGCACAGCGAGAAAGCCACGGATCGCACCGCACTCTGGTTGTATGCCATCGCCGGTGGCGTGGCGCTGGGGTATGAGGTGGTCTGGTCGCAATCGATCGTGCAGTTCATGAGCACCCGCACCTATGCGTTTGCCGTGGTGCTGGCGACTTACCTGACCGGTCTGTTTATCGGCAGCGCCCTGCTCGCCCGTCGCGTGGAGCGCATTCGTGATCCGTGGGGGGTGTTCGGCCTGCTGATCGCCGGCGCCGGACTGGTCGCCCTGCTGGAAATCGCCCTGCTCGGCCGCTGGCTAGTCCTCGCCCAGACCCAGACCGAAATGTGGTTGCTGAGCCTGGGCGTCAGCGAACTGGCGGGCATGAGCGCACGCTTCGCCGTGGCGGCGCTGTGCATCGTGTTTGTCCCGACGTTGCTGCTGGGCGCGGCGTTTCCGCTGGCCCTGCGCCTGAGCGTCGGCCATGAGCGTGTCGGGCGCGATGTCGGTGCGGTGGTGGCGTTCAATACCTTGGGCGGAATTGTCGGGGTGATGCTCTGTGGCTTCCTGCTGATTCCGCTGCTGGGGCTGGTGCGGACCTTGGGTCTGCTGGCGATCATCGCGGCGGGTGTCGGCTACTGTGCCGTGCGCAAAGGCCACCACGTGAAGAAAGGTCGGCGCCAGCTCGTCGTCACTCTGGGGCTGGTCTCGGTTGCCGTGGCCCTGCTGACCCCGGTCGACAAACTCGCCAGCCTGTTGCCCGGTGCGCGCAACGGCACGCTGGCATTCTACGAAGAAGGCCGTGGCGGCACCGTCGCAGTGGTCGCACAAGGTCGCGGCGAGAACAACTTCCATCGCCTGTACATTCAGGGAGTGTCGAACACCGGTGACGCCATGCCGTCGTTGCGCTACATGCGCATTCAGGCGCTGCTGCCGCTGCTGATCCACAACGGCGAACCGCGCTCGACGCTGGTGATCGGTTTCGGCACCGGCATCACCGCCGGTGCGATGCTGCGCTATCCGGGGCTGGAACACCGGGTGGTCGCCGAGCTGCTGCCATCGGTGGTTAAAGCGGCGCCGTTGTTCAAGGGTAACTTCAATGCCGCCAGCGATCCCGGTGTCGATGTACGCCTGCGCGATGGCCGCCAGGAACTGCTGCGCAGCGCCCAGACTTACGACCTGATCACCCTTGAACCGCCACCGCCCTCCGCTGCCGGCGTGGTCAATCTGTATTCGCGGGACTTCTATCAACTGGCGGCCAGTCGCCTTGAGGAAAAAGGCATCGTCGCGCAATGGCTGCCATTGCCGACGCAGAACATCGATGACTCGCGTTCCCTGGTGCGCAGCTTCCTCGACGTATTCCCGTATGCCTCGCTGTGGACCAGCGAGTTCCACGAGATGCTGCTAGTCGGTTCGATGACACCAATGCAACTGGATGCAGCGAAGATCACCGAGCGTTTCCAACAGGACAGCGTACGCAGCACCTTGCAGGATGTCGGCATCGGTTCGGCCGCTGCGCTAATGGCGACCTGGGTCACCGATCGCGCAGGCCTGGAACGCTTCGCTGCTGATGCCCCCGCCGTGACTGACGACCAACCGAGGATCGAATACGCGCCGTGGGTGCGCAGCAAGGAGATCACCCGCGTGCTGCCGGCGTTGCTGGATTTGTATCAGGCGCCGCCGCTGGTGAACGCCGATGCCGGGTTCACAGAGCGCATGGAAACCCATCGCCAGCGTCTGATGCAGTTTTATCGGGCGAGCCTGCATGCGTATGACGGCGATCGGGATGCGTGGGGGCGGGATATGCGCGAGGTGATGCGCTGGGATGGCGGCAATCCGTATTACCGCTGGTTTACCGGGCAATGATGTAGCGCCCTTGCGAATGCCATCGCGGGCAAGCCCGCTCCCACAGGGATTTGTGTTGTGAATGTGATTATTGATTCACAGCGATCCATGTGGGAGCGGGCTTGCCCGCGATGAGGCCATCAGCCTCGATGCATTATTTGGATTCAGACTTCAGTTTCAGATACATCTGATGCATGTCACTCGCCCAGCCGTCGATCACGGCTTTGACATCATCGGCCGTCAATGCCTGCGTGTCATTTTCCAACGGTTTGCCGGTGCCTTTGCGCACCACTTGAGACACCACCTTGTTGCTGCCGCCATCGAGAAAGACCGCTTCAGTGGCCAGGGTGGTTTCCTGATCGCGGATGCCACTGGCAGTGCTGACTGCAGCAGCAACCAAGGCAATCGGGATCACTTCATACGCATGCAGGCCTTCAGTCTTGCTGCTCACCGCAGTAATTGCCGGGCGAATCACGATCACCCCGGGCCCAGGGCCGGCGGCCAGTGGCAGCGATTTGCTCAGCTCACGCTTGAGCGCCTGATCGTAGTAGCTGGTGATGCCGTTGAGGGTCTGCTGGGAAATTTTCGCGGTCGGTTGCGGTTTCGGATACAGCTGGCTCGGCTCGACGTAGACGCTGGTGAACTTGCTGATATCGACCTTGGGATCAATCCAGCGCATGACCTCGGCGCCAGAAGGTGACTTGGCTTCCTTCAGTTGGCTGTAGTCCTTGAGAAACCCTGAGTAATCCTCGGGAGCGACGGTTTTACTGGAACAACCCACTACGCCAAGGGTAGCGATGCACAGCGTGCCCATCATTACTGCTAGCTTCATGCTGTAACTCCTGTCAGACGGCCGAAAACTTTTATAGAACGGGAGTTACAGGTATAGCTAAATCCTCAGTAAATGCGATTGCACATTAAAACATTCACGCGCACCTGCGCAGCGGATCACAACCGTCATTTGACAGACGCACGCGAGACGGCAAAGCTGCACCGAGCTTGAACGCACGCCAGACGGCAAATGCACCTGGACTACGGAAGTCGCAATGCCCAAGCATAAAAATAAAACAGCACAACCTGACCCTGATTCGTCTCGACCTTCTTTTTTTTCGCGCTACGTGTTCCCCCTCACCATCGGTGTGCTGCTGGCCGCCGTGGCGGGCATCGGCTGGTTTCTGTTCAGCCCTGCACCGGTGCCGGTCAAGGCGCCGCCGATCACTGCGCCCGCACCAGCTCCTGCTCCAGCCAAGCCCGAAGCGGTGGCGCTGAAGCCGGCAACGATGGTCGACGAGCAACAATGCCAGGGCTGCCACAACGAGCAGGTCAAGGACTGGCAAGGCTCGCATCACCAATTGGCGATGCAAGCGGCAAACACCGAGACGATGCTCGGCGACTTCAACAACGTCACCTTCAAGGCGGAAAAAGACACCACGCGCTTCTCGCGCAAGGGCGATGAGTTCTGGGTCAACACGCCCGGCATCGACGGCAAGAATGCCGACTTCAAAGTGGCCTACACCTTCGGCATCGCGCCGCTGCAGCAATACCTGCTCGACGTCGGCGAAGGTCGCCTGCAAGCCCTCGGTGTGGCGTGGGATACCGAGAAGCACCGCTGGTTTCATCTCTATCCCGGCCAGGGCGTGAACTTCAAGAATCCACTGCACTGGAGCAAGCCAAGCCAGAACGCCAACTTCATGTGCGTCGAATGCCATACCACCGGTTTCAAGCGCAATTTCGATGCCGCGAGCAATACCTTCAACAGCCAGTGGAACAGCCTCGGGGTTGGTTGCCAGGCTTGCCACGGTGCGGCATCCAATCACCTCGAATGGACGAAGAAAAAAGGCGACCTGATCCACCAGGGTTTCGACGTCGATCTCAAAGATAAAAACGCCACGGTGGAAATCGAAACTTGCGCCCGCTGCCACGCACGCCGCGCACCGCTGGGCGATGGCTACACCGTCGGCAAACGGCTGATGGACGATTACCTGCCGAGCACCCTCACCCGAGAACTGTATGCGCTGGACGGCAAGATCAAGGACGAAGTGTTCGAGCACGGCTCATTCCTGCAAAGCAAAATGTTCGACAAGGGCGTGCGTTGCAGCAATTGCCACAACCCGCACAGCAACGAACTGAAAGCACCGGGTAACGCGGTGTGCCTGCAATGTCACAACACCGCCGGCAAAACCTCGGTCGAAGGCGTGGATGGCAAAGGCCTGCAAGCAAAAAACTACGACTCCATTGAACACACCCGCCACACCTTGGGGCAGCCCGGTTCGCAATGCGTGGATTGCCACATGCCCGGCAAGTTCTATATGGGCAACGATTTGCGCCACGACCACAGTTTCAGCATTCCCAACCCGGAACGCGCGCAGAAGCTCGGCACACCGGACGCCTGCCTGACCTGCCATCAAGGCAAGGCCGGCGACAAGGTCACGGCGAAGTTCAAATTGTGGAGCGCTTCTACCGCCCCGCAGGCACCGCGTTACGACGAAAGTCTGTGGCTGATTCGCAATGGTCAACCCGGCGCCGCCGATGCGCTGTATGAGCAGTTGCAGCGCAGCGATCTGCCAGCGATTCAGCGGGCGACATTGCTGGCAGAGTTGCCGCTGTATCCGAGCGAGCAGGCCCTGAAACTGGCGACTCAGGCCCTGAAAAACCCACAGCCGCAGGTTCGTGAAAGCGCGGTGCGGGCGATCAGCGCGTTCTTGCCGCCACCGGAACGCGCGCCGTTGTTATCGCCGCTGCTGGGCGATCCGGTGAAAGCGGTGCGTATTGTCGCGGCGCGGGACTTGCTCGGGGTCGCCCGCAGCAACGCGCTCGGCGCAGCGCAAGCCCACTGGGAGTCGGCAATTGCCGAGTACGAAGCAGTGCAGAAAAGTCTTCTGGAACGCGCCGAGGCCAATCTGAATCTGGCCATGCTGTATCAGGCCAGCGGTCGTGGCTCGGAAGTCGAAGACTTGCTGCGCGCAGCCCTCAAGCGCGACCCGGATTTCTACCCGGCACTGGTCACACTGGTGCAGTGGCTGGAAGCCAATGGTCGCGGGCAAGAGGCGCAAAAGCTGCTGCAGGACAGTCTCAAGGAACACCCGGACGCCGCTCTGTTGCAGCACACCCAAGGCCTGTCGCTGATCCGCGCCGGCAAGCCTGGCGAGGCCATGTCAGCGCTGAAAAAAGCCGCGCAACTGGAGCCACAGAACGCGCAGTACGGCTACGTGCTCGCGGTGGCATTGCATGAAAGTGGCAAGGTCGATGAGGCGTGCGAAATACTCGAAGGCCTGCTCAAGGTTCAGCCGGCGAACCGCAACGCGCGGCTGTCGCTGATCCAGTGGTACCTCGACAGCGGGCAAGAGCCGAAGGCGCAGGTGCTGCTGCAAGGCTGGAAGAAAATGAACATGGGCGACCCGGCCCTGAAATAAAACCCTTGGCCCGCAATGTTCAATGTAGGAGCTGCCGCAGGCTGCGATCTTTTGATTTTGGGACGCCGAGCGACCTCGGCGGCATTCCCACGCAGAGCGTGGGAACGATCAATCGCAGCCTGCGGCAGCGCCTACAGGTTCAGCGCAGATTTACCAGGAGGAGGTTTCGCCACTGCGCAATGCCATCTCGCGGCGGCTGTTGATGTGCATCGCCTTGATCAACGACACCGTGCCCACCAGCAAAATCGCCGCCCCCAAGAGGAAATCGATGTTGTACAGCTGGAAGTCCTGCACCGGACCGATCAGCAATACCCGCACGATCGCAGCGCCCAACAGCGTGGCAAGAAAGTCGATCCCCGGCTCATTACGGTAGAACACCAGCAACAACGGCAGGCACAGCACCAGCAGCAGCAACAGCACAACCACCTTGAACGAACCCTTGCGCTCGACACTGAACGCGCATTCGTGCGGCCCGTACGCTTTGTAGTCGTCGTCGCGGATCATCGAGTTTTTCTCGTTGATGTAGTCGACGCGGTTGTACTTCTGGATCGGCGTAAAGGTGTTGGACATCTCCATCAGCGTGGTGATGTTCTTGAAGCGCAGGTCGATGCGCTCGCTGCCCTTGAGGTAATAGAGCACCGGTTTGTAGCCGTAGCGATAGGTGTCGAACGGAAATTCGGTGACCTGGCCCTGCACGCCGATCGGGCGTGGCTCAAGCTCGGCGGAGGCGCTTTTGTTGGTGGCGGACAAGTTGCGGCTCAGTGGCTGCAGCTTGACCTGCTCAAGGAAGATCGGCGTGACGCCGTACGACCACTGCAACGGCTCCAGGCGCAGACGCAGCTCGTTGCGGCCCAGGTCATATCGGTTGAAGGTGCGTTCCGAGACCACCAGCGAACCGCTGAGCATGAACTCGCCGCGCAGGTTGTTGGTGACGCGCAAGGTCAACTGATCCTTGCCCAGCAGCGCTGCTTCAGTGGACGGCGGTGTGCCGCACCACGCGGTGCTTTCGCCGACACCGCCAAGCTGGCCGCCGCTGTTTTCCTTGAATACGTAAAAGTAACTGGCCCACAGCGTCAGCAGCAAAAGAAACGCTGTGAGGCCGAGAATTTTTTTGCCCGGACTCACTGATCAGACTCCCTTCTTCGGTTCCATCGTCCAGCCGAAAACCCGCTGGCGACGGCGACTCTACCAAAAGGCCATCAGTGACCCAAGGGAAAATGCCTGATTTGTCAGGTTTCTAGGGGTTTCCCCGGTGTACATCGAAGATCAAAAGATCGCAGCCTGCGGCAGCTCCTACACGCGATCCACTGCAGGAGCTGCCGCAGGCTGCGATCTTTTTTAACCGTCAACGCCGACGAAAAAGCGGACGCGGCTCGATCACCGAACGCCCATACAACACGCTCATGCCCGCCAATCCTTTCAGCGCATCCTCAGCCGATTTGTCCTCACGCACCGCAAAACTGTCAAACCCGCACTGGCGCATATGGCTGAGCTGATCACGCAGCACATCACCAATCGCGCGCAACTCCCCGGCCCACCCGAACCGACTGCGCAGCAGATACGCCTGACTATAGGCGCGGCCATCGCGAAAACTTGGAAAATCCAGTGCGATCAACGGCAGCGACGCCAGCCACGGCACCAGGCTTTCCACCTCATCGTCCGGGCCGAGCCACACGGCGTGGGTCGAGGGTGACTCCAGCCAGTGTGTCAGCGGCAACATCAGCAAACCTTGCGGCCTCGGCATCGAGGGCTCACGTACCAGCGTCCATGGATCATCCGTCACGATCCGCGCCACGCCCTGCTCCAGCCGCAACAGATTGTTCATGCTGTCGCCTCCAGCGTCTTCGGATAGACCCGCTCCTTGAATGGCTCCAGGCCGATCCGCGCAACGGTGTCGACGAACAATTCCTCGTGCTCGCGATAGCGGACAAACGTGCCGATGATCCGCTCGATCACCTGCGGCACTTCAGCGGCGCTGAACGACGGGCCGATGACTTTGCCCAACGCACTGTTTTTGCCTTGGGCGCCGCCGAGGGTGATCTGGTACCACTCGCTGCCGTTTTTATCGACACCGAGAATGCCGATGTTGCCGATGTGGTGATGGCCACAGGCGTTTATGCAGCCGGAGATGTTCAGGCTGATATCACCCAGATCGTGCAGGTAATCGAGGTTGTCGAAACGCGCCTGAATCGCCTGGGCGATCGGGATCGACTTGGCGTTGGCCAACGCACAGAAATCACCGCCGGGGCAGGCAATGATGTCGGTGAGCAAGCCGACGTTGGCGCTGCCCAGATCGTGTTTGCACGCCAGTTGCCACAGCGCAAACAGCTCGGATTTGGGCACATCCGGCAGGACAATGTTCTGCTCATGGGCAATGCGGATCTCGCCAAAACCAAAGCGCTGCGACCAGTCGGCCACCGCCAGCATCTGCCCGCCCGTCACGTCCCCCGGTGGCGCCGCCATGCCCGGTTTGGTCGACAGCACCACGCTGGTGTAGCCGGGCACTTTATGCGGCTGCACATTGCGCGCGACCCAACGGGCAAACGCCGGGCTCTCGGCCAGGTGCGTGCCGAAGTCCAGATCCGTGCCGGCCAGTGCACGATAGTCCGGCGGCACGAAGGCGCTGGCGACGCGCTGATATTCAGCCTCGGTCAACTGCGCCGGGCCATCCTTGAGGTGCTGCCATTCCTCTTCGACTTCGTTGGCGAACGCCTCGATGCCCAGCGCCTTGACCAGTATCTTGATCCGCGCCTTGTACTTGTTGTCGCGCCGGCCATGGCGGTTGTACACGCGCAAAACGGCCTCGACGTAAGACAGCAAATGCTGCCACGGCAAGCCTTCGCGAATCTGCAAGCCGAGGATCGGCGTACGCCCCAGACCGCCGCCAACGATGACCCGCAGCAACATCTGCCCGTCGCGGCCAGGATAAAGATACAGGCCGATGTCATGCATCATGATCGCCGCGCGATCCTGCTTCGCCGAGCAAATGGCGATCTTGAATTTGCGTGGCAGAAACAGGAATTCCGGATTGATCGTCGACCACTGCCGCAGAATCTCGGCCAGCGGGCGCGGGTCGATCAATTCGTCTGCCGCCACCCCGGCGAAGGCTTCGGTGGTGATGTTGCGCACGCAGTTGCCGGAGGTCTGGATCGCGTGCATGTTGACCTGCGCGAGGCGTTCGAGGATGTCCGGTACCTCGGCCAGTTCGATCCAGTTGAACTGCATGTTCTGCCGCGTGGTGAAGTGGCCGTAACCGCGATCGTAATCGCTGGCGATGCTCGCCAAGGTGCGCATCTGCTCGGCGCTCAACGTGCCGTAGGGAATCGCCACCCGCAGCATGTAGGCGTGCTTCTGCATGTACAGGCCGTTTTGCAGGCGCAGCGGCAGAAACTCTTCTTCGCTCAACTCCCCGGCCAGGAAGCGCTCGACCTGATCGCGAAACTGCGCAACGCGCTCGAACACCAGCGCCCGGTCGTAATCATCGTATTGATACATGCCACTGCCACCTCATCAGGACGCACACAATTCCTGTAGGCCTTCGCCTGGTCGCGATAGCGGTGTGTCAGGCAACTGCTGTTGACTGACACACCGCTATCGCGACCAGGCGAAGGCCTACAGATTTTGATAGCACTATGCCGATGCAGCGCAGCACGTTACAGATTCACCTGAAGCGATAAAAACCATATCAGGGCGCGGCAGAACGCCGCAGCCAGCACTTCAATCTGATCCGCACAAATGAAAGATTCCTGAGCCTGTTTTGTTTCTGGTGGGGTTTCTACAGTGCAGCTCATGCCAGACCGGGTGGCCTGGCAAGACTTTGCAACCGTGGATGAACTGACCATGAGCACAGCAACAATCGGACAGGCTTACAACTACAAGGTCGTCCGCCAATTCGTCATCGCGACGATTTTCTGGGGTGTGGTGGGGATGGCGATGGGGGTTTTGATCGCCTCGCAACTGGTGTGGCCAGAGATGAACCTCGACCTGCCGTGGACCACCTTCGGCCGCTTGCGCCCTTTGCACACCAGCCTGGTGATTTTTGGCTTCGCCGGCAGCGCGCAATTCGCCGCCAGTTACTACGCGGTGCAGCGTACCTGTCAGGTGCGGCTGTATTCCGACACCCTCGCCGCGTTCACTTTCTGGGGCTGGCAATCGGTGATCGTGATCATGCTGATCACCCTGCCGCTGGGCTGCACCACCACCAAGGAATACGCCGAGATCGAATTCTCTGGCGCGGTGTGGATGGCCGTGGTCTGGGTCGCCTACGCCGTGGTGTTCTTCACCACCGTGGTGCAGCGCAAGACCAAGCACATCTACGTCGGCAACTGGTTTTTCGGCGCGTTCATTCTGGTGATCGCCATGCTCCACGTGGTCAATCACCTGTCGATTCCGGTGGACTGGTTCAAGTCGTATCCAGTGTATTCCGGCGCCACCGATGCGATGGTGCAGTGGTGGTACGGGCACAACGCGGTGGGCTTCTTCTTGACCACCGGTTTCCTCGGGATGATGTATTACTTCGTGCCGAAACAGGTCAACCGCCCGGTGTATTCGTATCGGTTGTCGATCGTGCATTTCTGGGCGCTGATCACCCTGTACATCTGGGCCGGCCCGCATCACTTGCACTACACCGCGCTGCCGGACTGGGCACAGTCACTGGGCATGGCGATGTCGCTGATCCTGCTCGCGCCGAGCTGGGGCGGGATGATCAACGGCATGATGACCTTGTCCGGCGCCTGGCATAAGTTGCGCACCGACCCGATCCTGCGCTTCCTCGTGCTGTCGCTGGCGTTCTACGGCATGTCGACCTTCGAAGGGCCGATGATGGCGATCAAAACGGTCAATGCCCTCTCCCACTACACCGACTGGACCATCGGCCACGTACACGCCGGCGCCTTGGGCTGGGTGGCAATGATCACTTTCGGCGCGACCTATCACATGGTGCCGAAAGTCTTTGGCCGCGAGCAGATGTACAGCACGCCGCTGATCAACCTGCACTTCTGGCTGGCGACCATCGGCACGGTGTTGTACATCGCTTCGATGTGGGTCAACGGCATCACTCAGGGCCTGATGTGGCGGGCGATCAACGAGGACGGGACGCTGACCTATTCGTTCGTCGAAGCCCTGCAGGCCAGTCATCCAGGGTTCATCGTGCGCTTTGCCGGCGGGGTGTTCTTCCTCACGGGGATGTTGCTGATGGCCTACAACGTGTGGCGTACGGTGCGGGTTGCGGACGTCGCGCTGGCCCACCGTGAAGCACAGATCGCCTGAGGCAGGGAGCCACTCGTGATGGAGATTTTCTTTGATGTGTTGGGCGTGGTGTTTCTGTGGCTGGCGGTGGAGTACTGCTTGCGGCGGGAGACGGCGGACAGCCTGGATGAAGCAAGCATGGTGCCGTTTGCCGATGACCCGGAAGTAGCGCGGCGGGTTGAGCGGGCCACTGGTAAAACCGTAAACGCGGTGGCGCCAGAGGTGGCCAAACCCGGCTGGATCAACCTCGACATGTAATCCCCCCCCTGTAGGAGCTGCCGCAGGCTGCGATCGATCGTTCCCACGCTCTGCGTGGGAATGCAGCCGAGGACGCTCTGCGTCCCAAGATCAAAAGATCGCAGCCTGCGGCAGCTCCTACAGGCTTGCGTGCAAATTCAGGTTCTGGATCAGTTGCGGTCGCGCGGGATCAGGCTTTGCAATTGCTGCGCGAGGAAGTTCGCATCAAACACGAACGTGTCGGGATCTTTCAACCCGTTGGTCTTGCGCCATTGCCACTGACCGTCCGCCAACCCCACCAGCGAAATACTGCCGTACCGCGCCGCGGTCAGGCCCATCACTGCCAGTGAGATCTGGCCCGCGCTGCCCATCACATCGGGCACGAACTCCACCGGTTTGCCGGCAATCACGATGCTCAGCTTTTCGGTCTTGAAGGTCGAGGTTTCCACCGGCGTGCTCGGTCCGAAGGCGACATAGGCTTCACGGCTCACTTCCAGCAGATGAGGCGCCTGCACCGGTTCCAGCCACTGCTGAATCTGCGCAAACAGCTCAGCAATCCGCGCTGCCCATGTCGCCGACTGGGTCTCGAACAATTGTTTTTTGTGCGCTTCGCTTTCGGCGTAGTGACGAAGCATCTCGCCCAGTTGTTGTACGTCATTCATTGGAACGATCCTCGGGGAGCTTGCGAAGCTTGATAGTGGCAGATCGAGGGACGCCCGTACGTTAATCCTGCAAACGCCATTGTTCCCGGCAATGGCTCGCAGCGACGAACGGTATGGATTTCGGCACCTCCCCTGTCAGATCTGACAGTAGGCACAAAGCGCCACAGCGGATTAGATGACTGCTCAACGGCAGATAACGGGAGCGGGTGACATGGCAGGCGCAAATGGCGGTAAACCACGGTCGGACATTTTCCCCCCGAAAATCCCCGGTTCGATCCCATCAATCATCCATCCGGATAACCCAGACGTTGGCATTCCGCTTTCGCTGGATAAAGACGGCAACATCGTTCTGCTGATCGAGCCCTGGTCATCCCAGGCCGAGAATGACAACGCGGAAGTGTTACTTAACGGCTCCAATACGGCGGACGCCAGCAAAGTCATCGGAGCAGGTGAAGAGAACAAATCATTCCCTCTGAATTTTCCAACCACCAAGCTCGCGAACGGCATCAACCTGATGCGCTTGCGCGTGACAAGACCCCCCCAACAACCCGAAACCTCTCTCGACCTGAAAATTCTCTTCCACACACCGCGCCCTGGCAGCGAAGTGACAGGTTCCGGCGACAACCCAAACCTGATCATGACACTACCGGCCGATGTGGTTGCCAATGGAGTCAATGCCGATCGCGCCAGTCAGGGCGTGGATGTCAAACTGCAATACATTCATATGCGCCTGGGCGATGTCATTACGCTCTACCTTGACGGCAAACCCGGCGACAAAAAACACACCGTGACCGCTGCCGAAGCCACTGCCCAGCAAATCGTCATCACACTGACCACCGCTGATTTCTGGCAGGACAATCCTCAGTTCGCATTGCGCTTCAGGGTGACGGACGTCATTGGCAACTCCTCAGGCCCGAATGCCATCTGGTCGCGGACAACCCTCATCGACGTCCACGTCAAACGCGTCGACCTCGACCTGACCGCCCCGAAAGTGCTGGAAGCCAAGGACGCAAATGGCACGGTCATCAATTTCGAGCGCGACTTCTATCGAGAGGATTTCGCCACTGTCGAGGTTGCGTACACCGGCTCCAACACCGGGCAACGCGTCAAAGCCATATTCGCCGGTCGTAATTTCAGATGGATCAGTGATGTCCAGACAGTCAACACGCCTGGGCAAATCCTGCCCTTCAAAGTGCCGCGACTGGAAGTGGTCGACAGCATCCGCAGCAATGCAAAGGTTTCGTATACGGTCCAGTTGCCAGGTACCACCACCGACGTCCCTTCCAAGGAGCTCGATCTTCGAATCACAGCGCAAAAACACGCCCTCCCGGAACCGACTCTGAACGCTGCCAAGACCAATCTGCGAATTTATTACCCGACGCTTGAAGCCACTTACAAATACCGGATCGCGCTGCACGGTGTCACCACCCGTTATGGCGACGAGTTGTACATCGGGCAGGCGAATTACACCGATGTTGCGGTTCCGTCGGCGTGGCTCACGGAGAACCGGGGGAAGGACGTGTTGTTCAACTACACGCTAAAACGTGTGGGCAGCACTGATCCCATCATTTTTTCGTGGTGCCTGCGAGTCACGCTGTAACGGTACTCGACCACGCGCAAATCGCTCACTGAAAGTCTCTGCAAACGTTGTCCCACCACGACAAGGAATTCGTCATGCGTAAAATATTCGGTTTACTGGTTATCGCTTTATTGGCCGGGTGCGTACAGACCGCGACCCAACCGCCCGAGATCGTCAGCACCCGCGACATTCAAGTCCTCGATGGCGCCGCTGTCGCGACAGAGCTCACCCGGCTTTACGGGCTGACATCCGCCAACTGCAATGGCATTGATTCGCGACCAGCCTTTCTCTGTTCAGGCGTGACTCTGAGGGTCACCGAGAAAGATCCGGCCCAGAAGTACAAGGTCTGGGATCCCAGCCCCACCTCTGTGAAAAGTGGCGGCGTGTCCTTTTCCTATCTACGCAAGGATGCCAACTTCGGGCGCCTGGCATGGGGGAACAATAACGGCTATATCATCTTTCCGATCTTCGGCGCCCCCAAGGAAAAATACGATCTCGACTACCTGTGCGCTTATCCATATGACGCCTGGACAACAACCCGCAACACCAATGCCGTCTGCGTTGCTCACCCTGACTACCCCACCCAGAGCCGACTTTGCCAAAACGCTGGCGTAACCACCGCAGAGCAATGGTATACGGTCTGGTCAATACCCGGTGGCAACCCCAACCAGCGTCAATGCGCCTTCGACGTCAGTGATGGTCGCAATCACCTGGCAGCGCCGGCCTTCTATCAATCCATACGCGCCAGAGGCCTGGCAGGCGTCAGTGGCGTCAATGAACACAACGAACTGCTGGTCAAGACCTGGTGCGACCCGACCTCGACCGATCCGAAAAAGTCCTGCACGCAAAGTGCCCCCCCGAATCAGTTTCCGCTCATGGCCTTCTTCTATATCTACGGTGGGGACAACAAAGGCCTGGCCGACGCCCAATACAACCAGAAGGATTTTCATAATTCGACCAACCCGAAAATCGTCGTGCCGATCATTCGTCTGACCCCCTCTGCCGCGAATATCGGCACCGCCACGTTCACCTACGATGCAGCCGATCAGGCGGTGACGCAATGAGCCGCTCCCGCACGTTTGCAAATGGCCTGATGTACGCGGCGGCAAGCATCGGTTTGCTCATGGGGCTCGGTTCAGTTGCACAGGCGCAAGCGCTGAAAACGGCCTCCGACCGCACCTCGATCACCGTTGTGCGCTGCGATAGATACATTCAAAGCGCCAAGTGGGTTTACCGGGACCACCAATGGTCGTTTGCGATTACACCGACGCCCTGCGGCCGTGAAACCCAACCCGACTCGACACCGTTTCTGTGGGATGAACTGACGCGCGACTACTCCAACAGCCGCTATTGGGCCAACACCCATGGCATGCGCCATCAGGTGATTTGCCATCTGGCGATCGCTCGCGACAAACCGGAATGGTTTATCGAACCAGGTCGTCCGGATGTCGGCTACGACAAAACCTTGGCAGCAGGTTGCAACCACACGGAGCCGTTGCCGGAGCCCGCACCATGACACTTGGGTAAAAGATCAGCGATACAGTTGATTGGCGCTGGCAACACGCGTTGAACACATGGACACTGCGGGCAGACCCGGACATACCCACCGGGTCATTGCCCGAGGAATTTCAATGCGTACCATCGGCCTGATCGGCGGCATGAGCTGGGAGTCCAGCGCTGAATACTATCGACTGATCAATCAGCAAGTGCGCGACTGCCTCGGGCCACTGCGCTCTGCACAGCTATTGATGTACAGCGTCGACTTCGGCCCGGTCGAACAAGCCCAGCACGCCGGGCGCTGGGACGATGCCACAGCGATTCTGGTGGACGCCGCCCGCAGGCTGCAAGCAGGCGGTGCAGAGTGCGTGGTGCTGTGTACCAACACCATGCACAAGGTCGCGGAGCAGATTCAGGCGGCGATCGCCATTCCGTTTCTGCACATTGCCGAACCGGCCGCCCAGGCGGCGCTGGATATCGAAGCACGGACCGTTGGGCTGCTGGGGACTGCATTCACCATGGAGCAGGACTTCCTCAAGCAGCGCTTGATTGCCCGGGGTTTGACCGTGTTGATACCGGACGACGCCGAGCGCAGGGACGTACACCGGATCATTTATGAAGAACTCTGCGTGGGCGTCATCAGCGAGACATCGCGCCAGACCTACCGGCAGGTGATTGAATCGCTGACCGCGCGCGGTGCTCAAGCGATCATTCTCGGCTGCACGGAAATCGGCCTGCTGATCAAACCCGAACACAGCGCTGTGCCCCTGCTCGACACCACCGAGCTGCATGCGCAGTCGGCGGTGGCGTTCGCCTTGGGCGACTGATTCAGGCTTTGGCGACGTGGCGCAAGCGCGCCATGCTCAAGGTGTCCACCCATTGCCCGTCGCGCACCGCGTAGTCACGGAACAGCCCCTCGGTCTCGAAGCCGAATTTACGGTAGAGACCGATCGCCGCCTCGTTATCGGCGTACACCGACAGTTCGACGCGGTGCAGATTCATCCAGTTGTCGGCCACCTCCAGCGCCGCCGCCAGCAACCGGGAACCGACCCCTTTACGCTGCCATGCCACGGCGACACCCATGCCGATACTGCCGGCGTGGCTGCGCCGGATCCGTGAATAGTTTTCCAGCCCGAGATTGCCAATCACCACGCCCTGATGCAGCGCCACCAGTTGCACCACTCGCTCATTGTCCGGCATCACGCGTTTGCGCCAAACCTCGGTGGACTGAAACGGCATTTGCAGCACCTGCCGAGTCACGAACGGATCGTTGTACAGCGCAGTGATGCCCTCGACGTGGCTTTCGTTGAAACGCGCGATATGAATGGCGTCGTTGTGTTCAGGCATGGCAGGTCCTTCCGTGGTCGCTGTGTGGCCGACCACTCTAAACCGTAACCTCAAACCCGCACAAACAGCAGGTGCTGCCGAAGGCCGCGATAGTTTGATCCGACTTCTGAAAAATCAAGACTCTCAACTCAAAACAGTTCACTGCCGGGCACAAACTCGCCCCACCTGTCAGACCTGACAGGTGCATTCCCCCGCAAAAAACGCTTTGATAAGTCCTGCCGCGCATACACAGGAGCGTCCTTCAGTGACCACACCCGATACGTTCGTCGTCAGCATTTTTTACCCGCCAAGGGTCAAGGGCCAGACCACTCCCGTCGAAGGCGCACATATCGGTGTGCCGCTGAACGCCTACGACCTGGTCAGTGATGGCAAAGGTGCCGAGGTCAAGGTCGATCCGCCATTGTCAGGCACACTCAAATCAGGTGATGTCATGACCCTGTGGCTGCAAGGACAAGCCGCCTTGCTAAGCGCACAAACGGTTGAGGACCCGGACGCGTGTATTTTTCTGCGTATTCCCACCGGTCGGTTACAGCCGGACCGGGTCAACGAGCTGTATTACACGGTCGAGCGCAAGCGCCAGCACATCGGCACTTCCGAACCTGCATTGAGGGTTCTTTACAACGCCATCCGCCCAGGCCTGAAACATCAAACGCGCTACCCGGGCGGACACTCCGAACTGGCCCTGGTGCTTCCCGACGCCATCAAAAACGGCGTCGGCGCAGATTTCGTCAGCGCGCAGCTCCGCGTGTCCTACCCCTACTGCCGCGCCTATGACCGCATCAGCCTGAAATGCAACGATGAACACCTCAACGTCAGCGTGAGCAAAGACGAAGCGCCGCAGCCGCCGAACCCCGGTTCGGCGGCACCTACAAGCATTCTCCTGACTGTCGACCGCGCGTTTCTCGACAAGGCCAGGCGTGTGGATCGCACACTCAGCTTCTCCTTCACCGTCACCGATCAACTGGGTAACGGTCCGGACCCCGATACGCCGTGGTCGTCCGTGCAGACGGTTGACGAAAACCTCGGCGGTCACTGATTGCCAGGTGACTGACGCCGGCGTCGGGCAACCCCGACCGGCTTCACGCCTGAAACCACTCCCGGCGCTCGTTGAAGGTGTGGTGGATCAGCTCGATCAGGGTTTGCACTTCGGGTACCCGCTCGGATTCGGCATTCACCGCCAGCCATGCCTGTAACTGCATGGGTTCGTCGAACAAGCCTGGCAACGCCACCAGTCCCCGATCAAAGCGACTCATGTAGGTCGGCAGCAAACCGATGCACGCGCTGCAGCGGATCATTTCCAGCATCAGTTCGTAGGATTGCATTTGCACCACGCCGGCCAGCCGTTGTTCAACCAGCGTATTCCAGGGGCGAAAGCTGTCGATCTGTCGATCATGTTGCCATTGCACCAGCATGAAATCGGCCAGATCGTCGGTAGTGTCCGGGCGCGCGGTGACGCGGGAGTAGCGTTTGGCGATGTGCGGCAGATAGTCCAGGCGCGCCAGGCGCTGCGCTGCACCCGTTGCGAAGGTCGGGCCGGGATGCGGGGTTTCACCGTGGGCCAGCCAGAGCACGACATCGGCGCTGACCGCGCGCAAGGACAACTCGCTGTCCAGCGCAATAATGTCCAGACGCACACTGGCGTTGCGGCGCAGCAAAGCGATCAGATCACGGCCGAGGATGTCATGCAGGATCGATTCGGCGACGGCCAGGCGAATCAGCGGTTGTTCGACCACCGGCAATGTGCGCTCGTGGGCCAACGCCACCAGTCTGGCCTGCAATTGCTGACCTTCTCGGGTCAGGCTCAGGGCACTGCCCTGAAAGCTGAACAACGAGTGCTGCAGGTCTTGTTCGAGCTGCGCCAGTTGTTTGCGCAGCAGGGTCGAACGCACGTTGAGGCTGCGCGCGGCCTGCATGAAGCAGCCGCAGCGGGCGCTCACCAGAAAATATTGCGCAATCTCGGCATCAATCGTTGCGGCATGCTCCAGCCAGCCATCGCCTTTGTCCTGCGCCCAACGATACTCGGCGCTGCCCTGTCGTCCTGCGGGTTCGGTGAATGACATCGATGACTCCCTGTCGATCTTTGTATGTATCGTTAAGCAGCTCCCCTGTAGGAGTGAGCCTGCTCGCGATAGCGGTGGGTCAGGTTAGTCAATGTCAACTGACAGACCGCTATCGCGAGCAGGCTCACTCCTACAGGGGGCAATGTGTTTCAGTTGCTTAGGACTTTGTTGAGTTCGGCGCCGTCGATGCTCAGCGTGGCGGTGTTGAGCATGCCGTCCAGGTAGGCCTGGGCGATCTGTTCCTGACGCTGGCCGCGCAGGGCCTGGGTCAGTTGATCGCGCAATTCATCAAGGCTCGCCGTGCGCGCCGGTTGTTGCTCGGTGAGTTTGATCACGTGAAACCCGGCAGCACTTTGCACGGGCTCGGAAACGGCGCCGACCTTGAGCCGAGCAACGGCGCCACGTACTTCCGGCACCAGTTGTTGCAACGGCTGCAAACCGCTATCACCGCCGCGTTCAGCGGTCACTCGGTCCTGCGAATATTGAGTCGCCAGTGCAGCAAATTCCGCCGGCGTCGCCTGAGCTTTTTTGCTCAACTCCGTAGCCTGTTTGCGCACCGCTTCCAGCGCTTGCGGATCGCTCACCCCGAGGAAAATCTGACTGACCCGGTACAACGCCGGGGTCTGCCAATTCGACTTTCCGGCGTCATAGGCCTGCTGCAATTCAGCCGCACTCGGGTAGTCCTTGGGCACTTCGCTGACCGAACGCAAGTAATCACGAAAGACGATCTGCTCGGTGGCTGCACGAGTCTGCCGCGCCACATCTGGACGCTGTGCCCAGCCTTGCGCATCAGCCTGTTCCAGCACCGCTTTCTCGGCCAGACGCGTGCGAATCCAGCGTTCCAGCGCTTCACGATTACCGCGCAATTGCTCGCGGGTTTCCGGTGGAACTGTCGCCAGCAATGCCTGCAATTCCTCAGGCGACACCTGCTGATTACCCAGACGCGCCACCGCTGGCCCCGTAGCAACCGCCGCCAGCGGCGACGATTGCTGCGCGGCGACCGGGTCACTGCCCGGTCGCACCACCAGCGCCACGGCCACCACCAACAGCGCCACCGCAGCGGCGCTGATCACCATGGCAGGCTTTTTCACAGCGCGACTTCCTCTTGCTCGGCGACGGCGACTTTCGCGGTTTGCGCCGTACCGGCCTGAGTGAAATCACGCAGATAAACGATGAACTCCTGCAACAGGCGATCCCACAGTTCCAGATTGCCGCGCAGATGATCGTTGCTCACACCCGCGGCCACCACTACGTCCATTTCCATCACCAGAAACTCGCCCTGCAACGACAACCGCGCGAAACGGCGCGTGGCGTTCCACTGCTCGGCCACTCCCTTGGGCAACTCACCCTGTACGCGCAGTGCACAGCTGAAGGTGAAATCGACGTAGCTGCCCTGCTCCACCGCCGGATTGCCGAAACGCACGGCGTAACCAATGCCCTGGCTGGCGCTGAGCAACTGGACGATGCCGTTCTGCTCGGTTTCGTTGACGCGATAACCGGCGGTTTGCAGGACTTCGGTCAGGGATTTTGGCGATACGTGGGTGATCAATTGAGTCATCGTTTCTTCCTTGTTTATCCGTCTTTTAAATCAGTGCGAGAGCGCGGCTTGCGGCGCGTCGAATTGAGTCTTGTAAAGGTCATCACCGAAACCTTGGGCCAGTTCATCGAACTTGACCCGGGCGCTGCCCGCGAAGGGCTGGCGGATCTTCATTACCTCGGCCACATCGATGTTTTCGTAGGCGGTGAGGATCTGTTTGGCGACGCCGTACATCTGCTGATTCTTGACTGAACATTGCTGCACTTGTGTGTCACGTTCAGTCAATTGCGCTTGAAGCTTAGACCGTTCTGCCTCTTTGGCACGGGCCATGACCAACAGCTCGTCATAGGCTTTTTTGAACTTGCCGGTCTGCTCGGCGCTGGCCGCCACTTGCGCCTGCGCCTGGCTGTGCAGGCTCTGTTGCTGCCCGGCGAGTTGCTCGGCGACGCCTTTGGCTTTGGCCAGTTCGGCGGTCAATTGCTTGATCTGCGCCTGCGCCGCCTTGACCTCGTTCTGTGCCGCCAATTGCGCGGCGCTGGCCTGGGCCTGCTGGCTTTGCAGGGCCTGCAACTGCTGGGCGGTGCTGCGCAACTGGGTACGCAAGCGCTCTTCCATGCCTTCGGCACTCGCCCCGGTGGCGATCAACAACCCAAGCCCAAGCGATAACAAACGCGTTTTCATAACCCTCTCCCGGCGCCTTAGAAGCGCGTGTTGAGCTCAAGCTGCAAGACGTCGATGTCGAACGGCGCGCCGTACACCGCTTCGGTACTCATCCAGCGACCCGTCGCATAAACGTTCTTCGCCAGACCGTAGTTGCCGCCGATGAAATAGCCCTTGGCGTTGGTGCCGCCGAGGTGGAACGACGAGTCGTTGAAACCGTCCGGCAAGGCATCCGGCTGGATGTATTTGTAGCCGGCGAACATGTTCCAGTCGCCCTGCTTCTTCAGCTCCAGCGCACTGCCGAGGGTGAACTGCACCATCCACGCATTGGCGCCGCTTTCGATGTTGCCGTTGCTGTCGAGGTTGTTGACGATCTGCCCGGCCGAGCGCTTGCGCATGTCGCCTTCGTCGTAGCTCAAGTTGTGGATGTAGTTGCCTTGGCTGCGCAACTTGAAGTCTTGCGGCAGGTCGGCGTCCCACACCACGTTGAGATCGAGCAGGTTGAACTCGGAGGCCAGGCCGACGTATTGCGGTTGCGGCGTGGTGCTCGGGTTGAGCGGGTTCGGGGTGATGTCGCGCAGCAGGAACACGCTGTTGCCCTTCTGCATGAACGCTGTGCGGCTGCCGTCGCTGTCGCAACCCGGCGCGCCGGCCCACGGTTCGCAAGGGCTGGAGCGTTCGCCCTGAATGTCGTCGAAACGGTAATAAGCCAACGCACCTTTCAAGCGGTTGTTGCTGTTGATCGCCCACTTGGCGCCGACTTGCGCACCGTACAGCCACTTGTTGTCGCTCTCTTCCTTGTCGAAACCGTTGCTGCTGGTGGTGTCGTTGGTGTAGTCCACCGGGAATGCACCGACGGTGCCGAACACGCCCCAATCGCGGTTGAGCTTGTGGTCGAAAATCGCTGCCACACCGTCGAAATTCAGGTCGTTGGAATAGAGCATGTCGGTGGACATGAACGGGTTGGCGAAGCGCCCGCCGGTCAAGGTCAGCTCATCCGTCGGCTTCCAGTTGAGGTAACCCTGATCGAGCCAGATGTCTTTCTTGGCGAAACCGCCGCCGAGGCTTTGCGTGGTCGATACCGGGTTGTTGTCCGAGCCGGTGCCGATGCGAATACCGGCGGTCCATTCCGGCGAGATCAGCGCTTTCATGCCCAGCCGTGCGCGGATGCGGAACTGATTGGTGCGGTCTTCGCGGGTGTTGAGCAGCGGCGGCAGGCTGGTGCTGCTGTTGGGGTTTACGTCGTACGGGCCGTTGTTATTGAGCTTGGCGAAGTCGACGATTTCGTTGCTGTTGTTATCCGAGTAGTAGCGCGATTCGTCACGCAGGCGAATGTCGCCGTCGAAACTGATGCGCGCAGCCCATTCCGGAAAGCTGTTGGGCGCGGCCCAGTTTTCCTGTTTGGCGGTGGCCATGACTTCGGCCTTGACCTGATCGCGGATCTGGTCGCGCACCGCGGCCGGCACGTATTGCACACGCACATCGCCCGGCGCCGCCACTGGCCCCGCCGCCACAGCGGTGGATGCCGCAGCCTGTTTAGCCTGGGCCGCTTCGTTCTGCGCCTGAGCGATCAGTGCGTCGGCCTTGTCCTGTTTCAAAATGCCCTGCTCGACCAGCAAGCGGATCAGATTGATCGTGGCGTTCTCCGAGGGCGCGGGCGCAGGCGCTGCCGCGGCCTGACCGACCAGGGTCGCGATGACCATGCCGACCGCCAGGGACAATCGATTCACGTTGGAAATCATCTGCACACAACTCCTTTTGGCAAAGCTTGAAGGCTTGGCAATAAATAATCGGTTAACCCGGACGCCGCCCTTGCAGGGACAGGCGCACAGGCAAAGTGATGGAGGCCGGAGGCCGTTCGCTCAGGGCCGGGGCACCGCGTAGCGCGGCCAGCACCTGCGTATCAATCTCGGGATTGCCACTGGACTTGATCAGTTCGACGCGGGTGATCTCGCCGACGCTGCTCAGCCACACATCGGCCTGCAACGAGAACGCGAGGTTGCGCAGCTCGGGGTTCTCGCGCAGCAAACGCTGGAAGGTGAACGCCAGAAACTGGCTGTACGTCCCCGTGCCCAAACGCCCACCACCAGTGCCAGCCATGCCGCTGCCCTTGCCCGCGCCGATGTTGAAGGCGTCGTTGCCGGACTGAGCGTCACCGTCCATTTGCATCGGGTTGGCCAGATCGTCCGCCGGTGATGGCGGGGCTTCCTCTTCGGGCTTGACCTCTTCTGGCTCGGGTGTCGGTTCCGGCTCGACGACTTTCTCTTCGACCGGGGTTTCTGGCTCCGGCGGTTTCTCCGGCGGCGGTGGAGGTGGTGGCGGCAACGGAATGATCGTCGGCACCTTCGGCGCTTCGCGGCGGATGCCGCTCATGTCATTCGCCCACTGCCACAGGAACCACGCGGCGAGCGCGCCGATCAGCAATCCGGCGCCCCACTTCGCGTGACGCAGCGCTGGTTTTTTCACCGGCAGCGGCTCGATCGGGAGTTGTGCAGTCATGACTCAGCCCTGACTCGGTTTGCCGGTCACAAGACCGACCTGGGACAGTTCGAGCCGGCGCAACAGGTCCAGCACTTCGATGACTTTCTGGTATTGCACGGTCGCATCACCGCGCACGATCACCGGGAAGTCCGGGCTCTGCGCCTTCTCGATGCGCAGGCGTTCTTCCAGCTCGGCCAGCGTCACCGGGTAAGCGTCGAGGAACACCTGGCCGCCGTCGTTGACCGAAATTGCCTTGGTCTTGGCCTCGGACAGCGACACGGAGGCGCTGGCCTTGGGCAGGTTGATCTGGATCCCGGAAACCTGCGCAGTGGCGGTGAGGATGAACATCACCAGCACCACCATCAGCACGTCGACCAGCGGGGTGATGTTGATGCTGTCCACCGCGGCATCTTCGTCATCGTCGTGGGAGGCATTTACGGACGCCATGTCAGTGCTCCTCAGGCCGGTACGGAATGGTTGGCGTGATGGCCGCGCTGATGCGAGGCCTCACTGAACTGGCTCTCGCCGTGCATCTCCGCCAGCCGGGTGATGAACTCGTCGACGAACACGCGCATGTCGGCGCTGACTTCCTTGTTGCGGGTGATCAGGCGGTTGTAGCCAAACAGCGCCGGGATCGCGACGAACAGGCCCATGGCGGTGGCGAGCAAAGCGGCAGCCATGCCCGGCGCGATGGCATTGATGTTGACGTCGCCGGCCATCGCCGTGCCGAGGAACACCACCATGATCCCCAGCACCGTGCCGAGCAGGCCGATGTACGGGCCACCGGCGATGGCGTTGGACAGGGTCGAGAGTTTCGAGCTGAGCTGCTGGTTTTCGCGGGTACGCACGCCGTCCATGGAGCAGCGGATCGCTTCGATGGTCGCCGCCGAAACCGACGAGGTATCGGCGCCCTGCTCGCGGCGGGTGCGGATCTCTTTGACGGCCACCAGGTACAGGCGCCACAGCGACGAATGCTGCAAACGCTGGGCGAGTTGCGCGTCGTCGGCGAACATCTCCAGACGCGTGCCGACCTTGGCGAATTGCACGCGGAAGTCTTCGTTGGCGGCAGACACGCGGCTGAGGCTGCGGTTCTTGCGCAGCATGATGATCCACGACTGGAACATCATCAGCACCAGCACGGCGATGATCACCCAGGCGTCGATGGGCACGGCGTTGAGCAGGAAACCGAGGCTGCCGAAACCGAAACCGGACTGCTCTTCGTCGACACCGTAAGCGACCAGTTTCGACTCGGCGCCTTGCGAGGTAGCGTCAGCCAGCAACAGCGGTGCCGGACGGGCGACTTTCGACAGGCGCAGTTCGTCGATGGCGCCCACGAACGGCTGGAATGGCCCTTCGTGCAGATCGGCGCCGATGGCCATGACCGAGTTGAAGGCCGGCATCGCCTGAGCGAGGGTCGCGCCTTCGCGGCCATTGATGTACAGGGTGACTTTGGCACCTTCAGCGGTCAGTGCAACGTGTTGCCATTGGCCAGGATTCAGCGCCTGTGTGGCGACGGCGCGTTGGCCATCGATCTCTACAAACGGCACACCTTGGTTCGTACCGATCAACAGGCTGTTGGCGCCTTCACGACGGGCGAGAATCAGTTGCTCGCCATTGGCCTGATCCAGTCGCAGCCAGGCACTGAAAGTGAACGCACTGCCAGCGTTGTGTTGCAGCGAAGGGCTGGCCGGCAACAACAACGGCTGACCGCTGAACTGCAACGCGCGCCCTACTACACCGTCAATCGCCGCGCCGGTCGCACTTTGCGCCGTGTTGCCATAGGCGGTGGTGTCTTTGGCCGGGGTGCCGGTGGCGCCGTCAAAGTGATAGAGCGCGGTGTAATTGGGGTCGAAGGTCAGTTGGCCGTTGCCGGTCGCCGGAGCCTTTTGATTGCCGTAATACATCCAGATGTCCTGGCGCTGACCGCCCTCGACATTCGGCACATCGACCCAGATCAGCGCCATGCCCATCAGTGCGTCGAAGCTTTCGATCTGATGATTGAGCACGGTCTTGTCATCGGCGGCGACGAAGCGCAGGTCCGAGCCGTCCTCCTTCACGCCGTCAAAGGTGAAGTTGCCGGTGTGCAGGCGCACCAGCAGCGCGGTGCGGCCGAGGGCCTGATTGATCGCCGCGCCTTGTGGCGTGGTGTCGACGGCAATCTGTTTGCGGTAGTGCCAGTCGTCCTGCCACCAGGCCTGAGCCGTGGCCGGGAGCACGAAGCCCAGGCAGATCAACAACGAAAGGAAGAGGCGCTGCATGAACGTGCTCCTTGTCAGAAAGTGGCTTGAAGGTTGAAGTGCAGGCGCGATTCCTGTTTCGAGGTGTTCGGCCCTTCGAGTAGCGGGTAGCCCCAGTCGAGGCTGCCGGACAGCCATTTGCTCAGGCTGGCGCGGGTGCCGAGGCCGACGCTGGCCAAGGCATAACTGGCGTCCTGATCCGGCAGCTCGTCGCGCAGGTACAGTTGCGCGCCTTCGGCAAAGGCGTAGAAACGCCAGTCCTGCATCCATGTGCCGGCGTACTTGGCCAGCGATGGCGTGCGCAGTTCCTGGCTGAGCAGCAAACCGTCATCGCCGGTGCGTTCGGCAGCCAGATAGCCGCGTACTGAAGTGGCGCCACCGGCGGAGAATTGTTCGTTGGAAACCAACGGCCCGGAGGCGAGCTGGAACGCGGCTTTGCTCGCGCTTTGCCAGTCGCTGTCGAAGGTCCAGGTGTAATTCGTGTCGCCCTTGAGCACGGCGAAGCTAGGTTTCGCGCGATAGCGTTTGTAGTCGAAATCTTCGTCGGAGCTGCCGTAGCCGAAGATGCTGCGAGTGGCGGCAACCAGGCTCAGACCGAGGCCGAGCTGGCTCTTCTCGGTGTAGCGATAGCCGTTGTAGGCGAAGGTGAACGGTGCGTATTGCAGCGGCACCTTGTCGCTTTCGCCGGAGAGGGTCAGGCGTTCGTCGAAGTCCTTGAAGTCGATGCCGGCCGACAGCGAATTCGACCAGTTGCCGCTCGACGGCAGCGTATAAATCGCCGACACGCCGTAGCTGTGGCCCTTGCCGAGCACGTTGCTGCCGCCGATGGTGGCGACGTTGCTGTCGGACTGGTAACCGGAGAACTGCACGCTCCAGCGATCGGTCAGCGGCGCGCTGTAGGAGCCCGACCAGACCTTGGCGTTGTCGGTTTCCTGTGGCGCGGTGAAGAACGTCAGGTTGACGCTGTGGCCGAGTTGCCAAAGGTTGTTGTAGCCGAGGCTGGTGACGGTGCGCAGCTTTTCCGTGTCGGCGCTGTAATCGTTGTTGAGGCCGACGCTGGCGGTCCACGGGTTCTGGTCTTCGACCTGCAAATCGACGTCCATGGTGCCGGGGCGCTGACCTTCGCGCACCAGCGGCATGACTTGCCGACCCGGGGTTTTGTTGAGCTGCGCCAGTTCACCCTGAACCTTGGCAAAGTCCGGCACCTCACCCTCTTTCAGCGCCGGCACGTCGTCGCGAATGTCCAGCGGCGAATAGTGTTTGGCGCCGACCACACGCACGCGGCCGACCTTGGTTTCGCTGACTTGCAGGTAAACGATGCCGTCGGCGACGGCTTGCTCCGGCAGCTCGACGAACACCGACTGATAGCCGCGCTCCTGATAGGCTTTTTGCAACGCGTCGCGCGCGCCTTCGATATCCGTGAGGGCTTTTTGCGGGCCGAGAAACGGGTACACCGCCTCTTCGATCGCCCGCGCATCGAGCACGGTATTGCCGCGCACGAAGTATTCGTTGACGTCGACCAGACGCTGCGCCGCTGCGTTGTCGGCAGCCTCCTCGGCCAATGCCGGCTGCGCGCCCGCCGTCACCAGCAGCCAGCCCCACAGCGCCAGCCGTGACTTGAAAATCGGTTCCACACTACCCCCTGAATTCGCGATGACCTGTTGGCGCTTGCGCGCCTGGTGTGTTGCCGCTGTTAATTGCTGACGTGCGGGGCACAGGCGTGCTTGCCCAGCCACGTGTGCAACAGCGCGAAGTTCAGCGAGAACTCGGGCATTTGCAGCAAGGCACCGCAGAACACTTCGCCGATGATTTTTTGAATGAGCAGCACCGCCCGTGGCTCGTTGAGCAACGTGGTGATGTCGCGACTGAGGACGTTGAAGCTCCAGACTTTCTGGTTCAGGCCAAGACCTGCGAACCAGCGGAACAGCAGGTTGTAGTTGAGCTGTTCATACAGTTGCTGCTCGCTGGGCACCGAATACAGCAGTTGCAGAAGCAGGATGTGCATGACCGTTTGCGCAGGGATCAGCATGCCGGGCTCGGCATCGAGGTCGAGCAGGAGGTCACGGTGGGCATCGAGCAAGTCGTCGATCTGCGGGCGCAGCAACACCAGCGAATGGCCCGGCGGAATGTAGCTGGAGACCTCTTTCAAGGCGCCCTGCCAGTCATCCTGCGAGACGATCCAGACCCACGGCGCGCCGTAGCGATACACCGAAACCGGCTTCTTGCGCGCGGCTTCGACGATCTTCGACAGGCGTTGATCGAGTTCCTGCATGCCCACTTTCGAGTAGCGTTCCATAGTCCCCATTGCCTCACTCCCGGCGTCCCGCCTCGGCTTGTGAAAAGCGCCCCGTTGGGCTCCTCAAGCGCGTTACATAGGCATGACCGGACTGGCGATGTGCTACCGAACTTTTGTCATAAAAGCTTCATTACCGCGTATGGGTGTACACACATCCAATGTAGGAGTGAGCCTGCTCGCGATAGCGTCCTGTCAGTTGATATTTATTTTGCTGACACACCGCTATCGCGAGCAGGCTCACTCCTACAGGGGATTTGTGGTGATGCGGGTCAGGTGTAGACGGGCCAGGTGTCGACGATTTTGCCGTTGCGCACCGCCAGCAGGTCGCCGAATTGCAGGAGCACGGCTTCGGTCTGGGTCGGGCGCAGGAAGACTTGATCTTCTATCGTCAGGCCGACAGCGCTGGAGCCATTGACCATCTCTTGATTGGAGCTGCGTCCGTAGACGCTGTTGCTCTGTAAACCCTGGGGCGATTCGAATTCGGCCATCCAGTTGCCGCCGTAGATGAAGAAGGTCTGGCGCTGGTTGGCGTCCCACCACGAGAACAGTTTCGACTTGTCGTCCAGCGCCGGGATGTTCACCGCGCCGGTGCTTTTCAGCACGGGCGTGGCGATGTAGGTCGCTGGCACGTGCTCGGTCAGCGACGGCAAATCGTAGTGCGTCGGTTTGAGCATCGCCGTGCCCACCGACACTTCCGTGCTGAGTTTTTCGTTTTCGTGAATGCGGTAACTCGGGCTGCCGGCGGTATTCAGGCACAAGCCGTCATGCCACAACGCGGGAAACTGCTGGCGGGTGAAATCGACGCAACGCTGATAAGTCACCATGACCTTGGCGAACAGTTCCTCGGGCGAACCGAGAATGCCCGGCACGCCCATGCCCACGAACGGGTCGTAACCCATGAATCCGGCGAATTCCAGATGCTGTGGATTGGCGCTGATCAACGTGAGCATCTGCCCCAGCCTATTCAAGTCGCTGACGCCGCCGCGATGCAGGCCGACGTCCAGCTCGATGTTGATGCGCATCCGCGTGCCCAGACCCTGTGCGAGCTTGAGGTATTGCTGCAAGCGCTCCGGCCCGTCGAGCAGCCATTGCAGCTGCCTCGAGGGGTCGAACGGGCCTTTGTGGGTTTGGTAGAACAGCTCTGCCGAGCGCACCGGCAACGGCTTGCCGAGCAGAATGTCGGACTGCGCAAATACCTGCGCATCGTGATTGAGAAACGGCTGATGGAACGACATCAGCTTCTGCGTCCCGGCACGTTGCGCGATGTAGCTCAACAACCCAGGCGATGGCAGTGACTTCTCCACCAACCGCAACTGTTTGCCGCCACGCTTGACCGATTGCATCACCACATCGATGTTGTGATCGAGGCGATCCAGATCAATCAGCAGCACCGGACGCATCGGACCTTTACCCTTCAACTCATTGTTCAGCGCACGAAAATAATCGTCGTACGGCGCGCCGCGATCCCCCGGTCGCAGCCATGCGCCAACGCCGGCCAACAACGCGCCAACCCCCAACGTGCCAAGGAGAAAACTGCGTCGATTAACGGCCATCAGTTCACCCCCAGAATCGACGACAGATGCGCATTGAGAAAGCGCCCACTGGGATCGATCGCCTGGCGTACATCGACAAATTCACGCCAGCGCGGGTACAGCGGTTGCAGGTTTTTCGCGTTGAGCGTGTGCAACTTGCCCCAATGCGGACGGCCGTTGTACTTCCAGAAGATCGGCTCGACCGCCGCAAAGAAGTTGTGATGATCCATCTGGTAATGCTGGTGTACCGAGATCGAACAACTGTCGCGGCCCTCGAACATGCTCAGCGGAATATCGTCAGACTTGACGTAGCGGTACTCAATGGGAAACCAGGTGCGCAGGTCCTTGTCCTGAATCAGCTTGAGAATCTCGCGCAGACACGCCGGGCCATGTTCAGCCGGCACCGAGTATTCCATTTCATTGAACCGCACGGTGCGCACGTTGGCGTAGATGTCGAACGAGTCGCCGACGCGATCATCGAAACTGGCCAGATGACGCAGGCTGTTGAGCATTGTGCGGCGCACGTCAGGGAAGTCACTGCCGTACTTGTCGATCTTCTCGATCAGGGTGACGAACTCGTTGCCGCCCTCTTCTTCCGGGCTGATCGGCGGCGTGGCCGGGTCGTCGGTTTCGTTGAGGGCGATCGACAAGGCGTAGTCGGAATGGGTGACCACGAGCATTTCCCAGTGCTGGTTTTCCCTCGTGTTCTTGTCGATGTCTTCGAGCAGCTCTTCGGTCTTGGCGATCCATTGGCGTTCGCGCAGGCGATAGGCCGGGCGGTTTTGCAGGCGGATTTTCGTCGCCACACCGAGGGCGCCAAGGGAAACCCGCGCGGCGTTGAATACTTCGGGATGGCGTTGGCTATCGCAGTCGAGCACCTCGCCACTGGCCGTTACCAGTTGCATGCCGCAGACGTGGGCCGAGTAGGACTGGAAGTTTTTGCCAGTACCGTGGGTCGAAGTCGAGATTGCCCCGGCGAGGGTCTGGTAATCGATGTCGGCCATGTTTTGCAGGGCCTGACCAATATCTTTCAGCGGCACGCCCATGCGTGACATCGGCGTACCGGCGGCGAATTCGGCTTGCAGGGTTTTCGCGTCATGCTCGAGCAAACCGTTGAAGTAGCTCAGCGACAACAGCGTGCCGTCGGTGGGCACCAGCGCACTGAACGAATGCGCTGAACCGACCGGGCGAATCTTGCCTTGCGCCTGTTTGATGACGGTCGTCAGTTCGTCGAGATTTTTCGGTGCCAGCCGCGCCGCCGGCAGGCAACTCTGCCCGCCCGACCAGTTGCGCCACGGGATCAGGCGTGGCGCGCGCATCAACTGGCCCAATGCCGGATGGCTCGCCAATGCGCTGAACGCACCGACAATACTTGCCCGCTGCAACAACTGACGCCGTGTCAGATCCATGGTCATGCCGGGCACCTTATTGTGGGAGGGGCTGGTCGGCCATGAAGCCGATCAATTGCAGGAATTGTTCTTCGCTGCACTCGACGCACTGGCCCATCGGCGGCATGCCGTTGTAGCCATTGATGGCGTGGTCGAGCAGCGTGTCGGTGCCCTGCTGAATGCGCGGCTCCCAGGCTTTGCGGTCACCGGTGAGTGGCGCGTTGGCGGCGGGGTTGGCGTGGCACAACTGGCAACTGTTGGCGTAGATCTGTGCCAGCGCCGGGTCTTTGGGGGTCGCGTTGTTGGTGGTGACCACGGGGTTGGGTTCATCGCCGCAACCGGGCAGCATCATGGCCAACGCCAGCAGTAAAGTGAGTCGGATTGCCCGCATAACGGCCTCGCTTATTGTTGTCGTCACACCTTAAGGCAGCGACCGCAGCGGGTTGAGGGCATTGCGGGACATTGAGGGGGGCAAACGGGGCCAGCCCATTACCTGAAGATGATCGTTCCCACGCTCCGCGTGGGAATGCAGCCCTGGACGCTCTGCGTCCGCTTGGAACGCGGAGCGTCCCGTGAGGCATTCCCACGCAGAGCGTGGGAACGATCATGTGTGGAGGCCTGCTCTGCTGTGCGCGTTTGCGTGACATTCGGGTGACATTTGCGGGTTTAAATTTCGGCGCATTCAGGCGTATAACCTGTAGAGACTTTTAGCTCTGCAAGCGGACATCAACACGGGGTAGCGACATGACCACAGCAAACATCCTTGGCAACCTGTTCCCTTCTGTCAGCGACATCCCGGAAAAATACCGCCTCGACGGTCAGGTCGAGCAACGCGATTATCTCGTCGACGGCCAATTGCGCCGCTGGGACGGCCCGCTCGCCACCGTGCGCAGCCCGGTCTATCTGCACGGTGAAAACGGCGACGAACAAGTCATCCTCGGCAGTACGCCGCTGCTCGACGCCGACACCGCGCTCACTGCCCTTGACGCCGCCGTGCGCGCCTACGACCGTGGCCAGGGCCTCTGGCCGACCATGCGCGTGGCCGAACGCATCCAGCACGTCGAAGCCTTCCTCGGGCGCATGCGCCAACAGCGCGATGCCGTGGTGAAGCTGCTGATGTGGGAAATCGGCAAGAACCTCAAGGACTCGGAAAAAGAGTTCGACCGTACCTGCGACTACATCGTCGACACCATCAATGCGCTCAAGGAACTCGACCGCCGTTCCAGCCGTTTCGAGCTGGAACAGGACACCCTCGGCCAGATCCGCCGCGTCCCGCTCGGCGTCGCGCTGTGCATGGGCCCTTACAACTATCCGCTTAACGAGACGTTCACTACGCTGATCCCGGCGCTGATCATGGGCAACACCGTGGTGTTCAAACCGGCCAAGCTCGGCGTGCTGTTGATTCGTCCGTTGCTGGAAGCGTTCCGCGACAGCTTCCCGACCGGCGTGATCAACGTCATCTACGGCAGTGGCCGCGAAACCGTCAGCGCGCTGATGGCCAGCGGCAAGATCGATATCTTCGCGTTTATCGGCACCAACAAGGCCGCCAGCGACTTGAAAAAGCTGCACCCCAAACCACACCGCTTGCGTGCAGCGCTGGGTCTGGATGCGAAAAATCCGGGCATCGTCTTGCCGGAGGTCGATCTCGACAACGCCGTCAGCGAAGCCGTCACCGGTTCGCTGTCATTCAATGGCCAGCGCTGCACCGCGCTGAAAATCCTCTTCGTCCACGAAGATGTCGTCGACAGTTTCATCGAAAAATTCAACGCCAAACTGACCACGCTGAAGCCGGGCATGCCGTGGGACAGCGGCGTGTCGCTGACGCCGTTGCCGGAGTTGGGCAAGGTCGATTACCTGCATGGCTTGGTGGCCGACGCGCGCGCCAAAGGTGCCGAAGTGGTCAACCCCAATGGTGGCGAATCCCGCGAGTCGTTCTTCTACCCGGCGGTGCTGTACCCGGTGAACCCGCAGATGCGCGTGTATCAGGAAGAACAATTCGGCCCGGTTGTGCCGATCGTGCCCTATCGTCATCTCGACACCGTGATCGACTACGTGCTGGAGTCGGACTTCGGTCAGCAGTTGAGTATCTTCGGCACCAACCCGGTGGCGGTGGGTCGTCTGGTCGATACGTTCGCCAACCAGGTCGGGCGGATCAACCTCAATGCCCAGTGCCAGCGCGGCCCGGACACTTACCCGTTCAACGGCCGCAAAAATTCCGCCGAAGGTACGCTCTCGGTACACGATGCATTGCGGGTGTTCTCGATCCGTACGCTGGTGGCAACCAAGTTCCAGGACAGCAACAAGGACTTGATCAGCGAGATCATTCGCGGGCGTGATTCGAGCTTCCTGACCACCGATTATATTTTCTGAGCAACCGTCACCCGGATCGCAAATAAGCACAAAGGAGACAGCATCCGGTTATGACCCAAAGTGGCCAAGCGCCCGGCCAATCAGTGTCTACACTGATGCCAGCACTGTGCTGGATGCCGGGAGCTTGATCATGCTTGATTACTTTGCGTTAGGTATTTTGGTGTTTGTAGGGCTTGTGCTTTTTTACGGGATCATCGTGTTGCATGACATTCCGTACGAAATCGCCGTCCACCGTAACCATCCGCATCAGGATGCAATCCATGCCACTGGCTGGGTCAGTCTGTTCACGCTGCATGCGCTCTGGCCGTTTTTGTGGATCTGGGCCATGGCCTATCGAGAAGATCGCGGCTGGGGGTTCGGTGACGGCAAATCCGTGCAAAACCACGTCATTCACCTTGAGCAACAGGTGGTCGAACTAAAAGGTCGCATCGAACGACTCGAAGCGCTGAACGCCACTGCCCCCCACAACAGGGAGGGCTGAACACCATGGATCTGCTCCTTATCCTGACCTACGCCGCGTTCTGCGTCGCACTGTTCAAGATCTTCCGCATCCCGCTGAACAAATGGACGGTACCCACGGCCGTACTCGGCGGCATTCTGCTGATCGGCGCCTTGATTTTCACCATGAACTACAACCATCCCTACTCCGAGGTGGCGCGCACGTACTTCGTTTCTGTGCCGGTCATTCCCATCGTTAGCGGCCAGGTGATCGACGTGCCGGTGAAGGGGAACGAGCCGCTGGAAAAAGGCGACGTGCTGTTTCGCATCGACCCTACGCCGTTTCAAAACCGGGTGAAGTCGCTGAAGGCGCAACTGATTGCCGCCAAGGGTGATCGCTACCGGATTACTGAACTGATCCGGCGCAACTTCGGCACGCAACGTGAACTGGATGCCGCCATCGCCCGCACCGACGATCTGCAGGCGCAACTGGACAACGCCCAATTTGAACTGGACAACACCACCGTTCGCGCACCAAGCAAAGGCTTTGTCACCCATGTTTCGCTGCGTCCGGGGATGATGGCGAGCAAGTTGCCGTTACGCCCCTCGATGGTGTTCATCCCCGAAGAAGGCCAGTATTTCGCTGCGTGGATGCGCCAGAACAGCCTGCTGCGTCTGACCGTGGGTGATGAGGCGGAAGTGGCCTTCGACGGCATTCCCGGCAAAGTGTTTGCCGGCCGGGTAAAAAATGTCATAGGGGTGATCGCCGAAGGCCAGGTGCAACCGTCCGGCACGCTTATCGGCTACACCGGTTCGCCGCCCGCCGGGCGCGTGCCGGTGATCATTGAAATCACCGATCCTGACTTCGCCCAGTACAGCAAGCAAATGCCCGGCGGCGCCTATGGCCAGGCGGCGCTGTACAGTCAGCACTTTCACCATATTGGCGCGATGCGCAAAATCCTGCTGCGCATGTCGGCCTGGATGAATTACATTTTTCCTTTCCATTGACCTGAAGCCGAATAACGAGAGGCCCGCACTGAGTACTTACAGCACCCATCGACTGCCGCCCTTGCTGCGCCGTGTCTTGCGTCCGTTGCTTGATCCTTATCGACGTTATCGCCACGCGCGACTGATCCATGCGGTGCGCGTGGCGCTCGGGTTGCTGGCAACCATCCTGCTGACCACCGGCATCAACCTGCCCCACGGTGAATGGGCCTCGGTGACCATGCTGGTGGTGATCGGCGGTTTGCAGCATCACGGCAACATTGGCAAGAAAGCGGCGGAACGGGCGACCGGCACCTTGATCGGCGCGGGCGTTGGTTTGCTGCTGGTGGCGCAGCAGGCGTGGCTCGGCATGCCGTGGCTGACATATTTTGCGATGGCGGTGGTCTGCGGTTTTTTCTCTTATCACGCCATCGGCAAAGGGGGCTACACCGCCCTGCTCTCGGCGATCACCGTGTTTATCGTCGCCGGGCATGGCGACAACCCGATCACCGACGGTTTGTGGCGCGGCGTCGACATTCTCATCGGGATTGCCCTCGCTCTGGCCTTCTCTTTTGCCCTGCCGCTCTACGCGGTGTATTCGTGGCGCTACAACCTAGCCGATGCCCTGCGTGATTGCGCTACGGTGTATGGGCGGATCATCGGCGGCCAACCGGTCAGCGCCGATGAACATTTGAAATTGATGGGCCGTCTCGGCGCGGTGATGGTGCAATTACGCTCACTGATGCCGTCGGTGTCCAAGGAAGTGAAGATTTCCATGACCGAACTCGATGCCATCCAGCGCAACCTGCGCATGTGCATCAGCACATTGGAAATCCTCGGCAACACGCGACCGGATGCCAACGATCCAGAAGCCATGGCCCATCTGCAATCAGCGCTGAAGGCCGAGCACCGGCAGATTCGCGTGCAGTTGATCGGCATGGCGCGGGCGTTGAAGAGCGGCGCCTCGCAGCGGTTGGAGCGGCCAATGGAGTTGCCGGACGCCAGCCTCGATGCACCGGTGTACAGCGCGCTGGATGGCTACCGACTGCTGACGCGACAACTGGCCGCCAACATCGGCGAAATGCGCCAACGCCTGGCGAAAACCGCCCCGCACTGGAACATCTGAGCCACTCGGCATAATTTCCATGTAACAACGCCGACATGATCACTACAATGCGCCATCGCAACGTCAGTGACATGGATGCGCATATGCAGTTCAGGAAGAATATCAATGCGTTACGGGCACTGGCCGTTCTCTCGGTGGTGCTCTTTCACTTCAAGATCCAGGGTTTTGACGGCGGGTTTGCCGGCGTCGACGTGTTTTTCGTGATTTCCGGATTCCTGATGACCGGAATCATCTTCACAGGCCTGCAACAACAGAAATTCTCCCTCCTCGGGTTCTACGCCTCCCGAGCCCGGCGGATCATTCCGGCGCTGCTGACGTTGTGCGTGGCACTGCTGATCTTCGGTTACGTGTACCTGCCGCTGGATGATTTCCGCGAGTCGATCCGCACGATCAAAAGCAGCCTGCTGTTCAGCTCCAACTTCCTGTTTGCCAAAGACGGCAATTATTTCGACGCGCCCTTGCACGAGAACTGGCTGCTGCACACGTGGTCGCTGTCGGTGGAGTGGCAGTTCTACATGCTCTATCCCGTGCTGATCATGGGGTTCTACAAATACCTGGGCGCAGAAAAAACCAGACGTGCGCTGCTCGTGCTGGCATTGATTTCGTTCGGGGCGTCGGTGGTGTTGTCGCAGACAAAGCCGATTTTTGCCTTTTACATGCTGCCGACGCGCGCCTGGGAAATGATCGCTGGAGGTCTGGTCTTCCTGTTTCCGCTGCGTCTCAGCCAGCGCAACGGTTCACTGTGCGAAGGCCTGGGCCTGGTCGCCATCTTCATCAGCGTGCTGTGCTTTTCCGAGGATGATCTCTGGCCGGGTTACCTGGCGCTGTTGCCCGTACTGGGGACGATGCTGGTGATCTACGGCAACACCCAGTCGCTGTTCAGTCGCAGCAGAGTCTTGCAGTTTATCGGCAGCATCTCCTACTCCGTTTACCTCTGGCACTGGCCGCTGGTGGTGCTGTTGTACCTGTGCGGTCTGTTGAGCAGTTGGCCGCATGTGCTGGGGGCGATCGCTTGTTCATTGCTGCTGGGTGCCCTGTCTTTCTACTGTGTCGAATCGAAGGTCAAGAAGGTTTCGACAGCCCCGCGAACGCTGTTCAAATTTGCCTCACTGACGGTCGGGGTCATTGCCGTGGCGGCGATGACGTCATCGCTGGTCAAGCAATATCCAGGCGCGCGATTGGCGTTTGTCGACCTCGGTCAACCGCAGTACACCAGCAAGTTGTACCCGCAGGAATGCTACCCGAACGCCTACGCGGCGGCGGACTGCAAACTGGGCACGGGTGAAGTCTCGGTGATTTTGTTCGGCGACAGTCATGCGCAATCGACTGCCGCCGCCGTACAGATAGACAACCCGCAAGCCGCCCTGTCGTGGTCCCGCGGCGGCTGCCCGCCCCTGCAGAACTTCGAGATGCGCGACAAGCCTCTGCAAAGCCAGTGCCTTGCCTTCAATCACGAAAAGCTTGAAGTGCTGAAACACTCATACCAGGGGGTGCCGGTGGTGCTGTTCAGTCGGGCGGCGCTGTATGCCGATCCAGGCAGAAACAACAGCTACCGCATTCGCTTTCCCGAGCAAGTGGCGCCCGGCGAATCGGCTTTTGTCGATGCCTATGTGGCCGAATACAGCAAAACCGTGTGCGAGATTGCGCAAAACCACCCGGTTTACATCGTCAGGCCGATCCCCGAAATGCCTTTCAGTGTTTACAAAGGCTTGAATCTCAATCAGCGTTTGTTTCAGCAGGCGTCCGACATTTCCGTCCCGCTGGTCGACTATCAAAAACGCAACAGAATCGCCAATTTCACCATTGAAGCCGCCGCCAGGCAGTGCAACGCAACAGTGATCGATCCAACGCCTTACCTGTGCCCGAACGGCAACTGCATGGGCTCGCGGGACGGCGTGCCGTTGTATTTCGACGACAACCATCTGGTCGATGCTGGCAATCAGCAACTCAAAGGCGTGTTCAAAGAACTGATCAAGTCCATTTAAGGCCGCGCGACGACACGCGCTCTCGACTTGAAGCCCCAACCCTGTTGCATGCCCGCAGCCGCCAGCAGGATCGCGACTACGCCGAGCCATTGCAGTGGCTGCAGGTGGTGGCCGAACGCGAACCAGTCAACGAAAATCGCGGCGATCGGGTAGATGAAAGACAGCGCGCCGGTCAGCGCCGTCGGCAATTTCTGAATCGCGCCGTACAGCAGCACATACATCAGGCCGGTGTGTACGATGCCCAAAGTGATCAGGCTGGCCCAGGCGCTCGGCGCCTGCGGCAACGCGCTGACCTGCGCGAACGGTGCCAGCAGCAACACCCCGGTGCACACTTGAATCAGCGCGATCAGGTGTGGCGGCGTGCCCGTCAGGCGCTTGATGATCAGTGCCGCGATCGCATAGAGCAAGGCTGCGCCCAACGCCAGAGCAATGCCCAACAAATAGTCGCTGCCGCTCTCGCCCTGCGTGCCATGAGCGCTGACAATCGCCAGCATTCCGGCAAAAGAAATCCCTAGCCAGAACAACTTTTGCAGGGTGATTTTTTCGCCAAGCAACAGCGCCGCCAATCCGACCAACATGAACGGCTGCACGTTGTACACCGCCGTGCCAATGGCAATCGAGGCCCGCGAATACGAGGCAAACAGCAGCAGCCAGTTGCCGACGATGGCTACGCCGCTGAGTATGGCGAGCAGAAAGGTAGTACGGGTCAGAATGCCCGGACGCAAAAAGCCGAATGCCGCGCAGATCAGTAACAGGGTCGCGGCGCCGAATACGCAGCGCCAGAACACCACGTCGAGTACGGGTTGCCCGGACACCAGCACGAACCAGCCGATCGTTCCGGAGATCAGCATGGCAGCGGTCATCTCCAACGAGCCGCGACGGGTGGATTTGTCCATCATTAATCTCCTGAGCATTAGGCGAAAGCATGGCAAAAGTATGCCAAGCCGACACGGCACCGCTCCAGCGCAAAAAGCAGGCTAAACTCGCCATCTGCCTTTTTTATCGTGGGTAGTTTTGCTCATTTGCCTAATCCAGGAGTTTCCCAATGACCGACGATATTGATCAGATCCTCATCAGCGCATTGATGGAGGATTCGCGGCGCTCGCTCAAGGCGCTGGCGCACATCAGCGGGTTGTCGTCGCCCAGCGTGGCCGAGCGTCTGCGGCGCCTGGAGGAACGTGGTGTGCTCAAGGGCTACACCGTCGAGATCGATCCGAAATGCTTTGGCTACCAGTTGCAGGCAATCGTGCGCGTGCGGCCACTGCCGGGGCAATTGCAAGAGGTGGAGCGGCAGATCATGTCCATCCCCGAATTCACCGAGTGCGACAAGGTCACCGGTGAGGACTGCTTTATCGCCCGCTTGCACGTGCGCTCGATGGAGCAACTGGACACCCTCCTCGACCGCTTGAACACCTTGGCGGAAACCAATACCGCGATCGTCAAGAAGACCCCCGTCAAGCGCCGACTGCCGCCGATGGCTTAAGTGCTATTTCTGCACGTTCAGCGTAGATTGAGTTTTTTCCGGCGAAGGATTGGCGGCGATGAGAATTCAGTTAATGGTGCTGGCAGCGTTGATGCTGGTGGGTTGTGGCACGGTTCAGACGGTCGTGCGCAGCGATCAGGCGGCAGCGGATGGCTTGAAGAAGCAGAAATCCTATTGCGGCGCAGTCCCTCGGATCTACAGCGGTGTCATGTACGATTTTTGCAGCCTGCATGCGCCTTTGGGCGAGGGCAAGGACGCAAACGACTACAACACGGCTGTCCCAGGGTTATTGGTTGACGCGGTGGTGTCCGGAGCACTTGATACCCTGCTGCTGCCCTATACCCTGTATCGGCAAAGTACCGACGGCAGCATCATCATCAACTAATCCCCCTGTGCTTTCCTGCAGTCGAAAAAAAACCCGCCTAAGCGGGTTTTTTGTTGCTTCACAGGCTGCGATCAGTCGTCGCGGCTCATGATGCCGAAGATCTGCAACAAGCTGATGAACAGGTTGTAGATCGATACATACAGGCTGATGGTCGCCATGATGTAGTTACGCTCGCCGCCGTGAATGATGGCGCTGGTCTGGAACAGGATGCACACGGACGAGAACAGCACGAAACCTGCGCTGATCGCCAGTTGCAAGCCGCTGATCTGGAAGAAGAAGCTTGCCAGCGTTGCACCCAGCAGGACGAAGAAACCGGCGGTGATGAAACCACCGAGGAAGCTCATGTCCTTGCGAGTGATCAGCACGTAAGCCGACAGACCACCGAACACCAGCGCCGTCATCGCGAACGCCGAACTGACAACTTCAGCGCCGCCCTGCATGCCCAGGTAACGGTTGAGGATCGGGCCGAGCAGGAAACCCATGAAACCGGTCAGCGCAAACGCGGATACCAGGCCCCACGCGGAATCACGGAGTTTGTTGGTGAGGAAGAACAGCCCGTAGAAGCCGATCAGCACCACGAAAATATTCGGGTAGCCAACACGCATCTGCTGAGCGACGAAAGCCATCACACCGCTGAATGCGAGGGTCAGCGCCAGTAGGCCGTAAGTGTTGCGCAGGACGCGGCTAACCTCTAGCTGCTCAGCCTGCACGCTGTTATTAACTGCGTAATCCTGTTCGCGCATGGCGACACTCCTGTTGGTTTGAAACGTTCAGTCGCAAAGATCATAACAGACGCTCTGTAACAAGCCATGCAGAGAGTTTGACAGTGTGTTTCATTCAGGTATTATGGCGCCCGCAACGCAACGGAGGTGTGGCCGAGTGGTTTAAGGCAACGGTCTTGAAAACCGTCGACTGTAACAGGTCCATGAGTTCGAATCCCATCGCCTCCGCCATCTTATGTACGACAAAGCCCTGATTATTCAGGGCTTTGTCGTTTCTGGCGTCCTGAAAAATTTCTGCCGTGCCAGATGCGTTCCATAACTTTTGTGGATGCGCTCCATGACTCGCCTTGTTTTCCCCCTTCTATGGCGTCCTGCCGAACGTAAAACACTCTTCATGTAACACGGTGCTAGGAGTCTTTTTCTTGGAGTGCTCGCATATGGGATATACCGACGGCAATATGATCCGTCAGCACTACGGGACGTAGATCAATCAGGACGGACCCGGCGTGGTGGGCATGCTGCAAAGTAGGTATTCTGCAGAGCGCTGTAGTCACAGATCTTGCCGCACATGAAAAATCTGATGCCCTTCACATCATGGCACTTTTGATAATCGTCATAGGTGATCGTGTTGCCACTGGTGATCTGGGAGTCATAGGCGATCACGCCATCTTTATAGGCAATGGGCGTCATGCGCGGCCGCGCTAGGATTTTTGGTGTTCGAGTAAGTGCAAAGAGTTGAGCTGAACGGAAAGCGGGAATATCGGATTCTGAGATCGAATCCACCCTTTAGGCTTTCCCTATGCGCAATTTTCTCCGTGCAATCGTGTTTTTTACTCTCCTGCTGCTACCAGCCTCAACCCACCATGATGTTGGTCTGCACCTGTGCGTGCCCGTGCGGCAAGGAAACGACCAGGCCCTGGGGCAAGCCGGCAGACTTGGCAGCGTCGACGGCCTTTGCGATCGTGGTATCCAGTTCGATCAGTACTTTGTTGATGTCTTGACTCAATGGCAGTGCGTGGCGAAGGCGCGTTACGTTGGTCACGCTTCCCTCCAATCGGCGAGTTGGCTTTTTTGGGAAAATGCAGTACGCGAGTCGGGTATCATCGGTTCTCCTAGAATTTTCGAGAACGCAACGCTCATGCATGGACGCCTTTTGTTGGCCGCTCTGGTTATCTCCCCCTCTCTCGCTATCGCAGCCCCTTCTCCCTACGCCTACGACGAAGCCCCTAGTGATGGCTTCATGTATGCCATGAGGTATCAGCAAGCGAAATTGGCTTGTAGCTCGCTTCCAGATGACCTTGAAGCGGACTATGCAAAGGCGATGCGATTGACCGCAGAAAACAGCTCCGAATTTGAGAAGACCTACACGAAAGGCCTGGCAGCAAACCCACGGTGGCGTAAACCTGCGACGGCTGAAGAGCAGGAGGCAGAGTGCAATCAAGCACAGGTGGCGCTTCGTGTGACGGTCAGACTTGCACGGCAGTGGTTCCCCGGCGGTTGGTAACAACTAGCAGCATTCGCAAAGTGCAATCTGTCTTATTCGGCCTTCCGGCTAGGCAACTTAAAGTCAGTCACCCGATCCGCGATGTTGCGGATCTTCTCCCCCCAGGAAGCCAACCCAGCCGCCGGCGAAGGTGGCCATGCTCTGGGGTAGGCCGAATGTAGTGGTCACCAACACTCCAAGCTACAAGGTATAAGAAATACCAACCTGCACAGTCCGCGGTGCCCCCGGATAGGCGTAGACGTTACCGAATGCGCCCTCTTCGTAGTCACGATCAAAGAGGTTTTTCACGTCAAGATTGAGCCGCACCTTGTCATTGATCTTGTAGAAGCTGAGCAGGTCGACAACGGTGTAGCTGCCCATCGAAAAAGCCGTGTTGGCGGTTTGTCCGGCGCGCTCGTCGACGTACTTGAGCCCGGTGCCCAAGCCCAGCCCCTTGAGGGTGCCGTCCTGGAACTCATACATGTTCAGCAGGCTGAAGCTGTTTTTCGGGATGTTCATCAGTCGCGTGCCAGAGCGCAGTACGTTGTCTTTGGTCACTTCGGCATCGACATAGGCGTAGCCGCCAATCACGCGCCATTCGGGCGTCAGGTTGCCGGCAACGTTGACGTCGAAACCACGGCTGCGCACCTCGCCGGCCGCAACGCTGAAGGTTGAATCAACAGGGTCGGTGGTCAACACGTTGCGCTTTTCGATTTGATAGACCGCCGCGTCGACACTCAACTGCTGATCCAGCGCTTCCCACTTGATCCCCATTTCGTAGGACTTGCCTTTCTCCGGCTCGAACCCACCGCCCTGGCGACTGGCGCCGGTGTTCGGCTTGAAGGAGCGAGCGGTATCGGCGTACACCGCCAATGTGTCGGTCAAATCGTAGGTGACGCCGATGCGCGGTGTCACCGCATTGTCACTCGCCTGCCAACTCTTGGCGCCGGGCACGTAGGTTTCGTAGTCATGTTCGAAGCGTTCGAAACGCGCTCCGGCCAGCACTTTCAGTTTGTCGGTCAACGCCACCTGATCCTGCACAAACGCGGCATACGTCTTGAGGTTTTCCTTGTCGTGAGTCGGCGTGCGGGTGAGTGCCGGACGCGGCTGGCCGTACACCGGGTCGAAGATGTCGATCGGATAGGCCCCGACGGCTCCGCTGGAGCGTTGAATGATCGACTTGTAGTCGTAATCCTCATACTCGATGCCGGTAAGCAAGGTGTGCTGCAAACCCGCGGTATCGAAATGCCCGGTCAGATTGAGCTGGGTATCCTTGTCGGTCCACTCCAGCTTGCGATAGTTGAAATTGCGCCCCAGGGTGCGACCGTCAGCGGCAATACCGTTGGCCTCGATAGCGTTGCCCTTGAGCGATCCGTCAAGCCACTGAAAACCGCCGCCCAGGGTCCAATCGTCGTTGAGCATGTGCTCGAAACGCAGTTGCGCCATGTTGTTATCGTTATGCAGTTTGCCTGCGTCTTTTTCGCCAAAAAAACTGTCGCGCGAGGCGGTACCTGTCTGTTTCGCATAGCGGGTAACGCCTCGATCCAGAGGCGCGTTGTTGCGCATGAAATCGCCTTCGAAAACCAGCTTGGTCGCGTCGGTTGCCTGCCAGGAGAGCACCGGCGCGATGCCGTAGCGCTCGGTTTCGACGTGATCGCGAAAGGTGTCGCCGCCCTCGCCCACTAAGTTCAGTCGATAGGCCAGACGCCCTTCCTCGTCGAGCGGACCGGAAGCGTCCAGCGTGCCGCGCTTCATGCCCTGATCGTTGAGCTGGCTACCCAGAGTGACGGTGCGCTCGGCCAACGGCTGTTTGGACACCACGTTGAAGGTGCCGCCAGGATCACCCCGACCGTAAAGCATGGTGGCCGGGCCGCGCAGCACTTCGAGGCGTTCTATGGTGTTGGCATCCGGCATGTTCGGATAGCCGCGGTTGATCGGAAAACCGTTGCGATAAAACTCGCCGGTGGTGAAGCCACGCACGGTAAATGTGGTCAGGCCCTGACCACCAAAATTGTTCGCCCGTCCCACGCCCCCGGCGTAATCGAGCGCGTCCTGCAAACGGGTGGCGCCCAGATCCTCGACCGCGTCTTTCGAGACCACACTGATCGATTGCGGGGTTTCGTGGATCGACGTGTCGGTGCGTGTGGCACTGGCTGAGCGAGTCGCCCGATAACCCTGCACCGGGCCGTCTGCCCTTTCGTAATTCGCAGTGCCGATAACATCGGTCGCGTCCAACTCCAGCGTCGAGGGAGATCCCTCCGTTTGTTCAGCCCATGAGGCAGGCGACAACACTTGCAGCACACAAATGGAAAGCAGGGTACGACGCATGAAGAAAGAAACCTTTACGAATAGGCCAATACAGGGAGTAAATCCGCCAAAAACTCCCGCGCATGCTATACAAACCCATTCGCAATTAACACAAATTCCCATTAACGTTTAAGTGGCCATTGTGCAGGAACGCTTTTGGCCAGTAACAGACATTCGATTTAGTGCCTGTTCGAACCGACCTTGCAGATCTCCACCTAGCGATTGCAGCTTTTCTAGCTACGCTTGCCAGCAAGAGATTGGTGCACGTACGCCCACTCTTTAATCGTCTGGCAAGGGAGCCAACAACCATGGATAGCACTCAGGGCGTTTATCCATCAGCGACCGTTCTTGTGGTCGACGACACCCCCGACAACCTGATGTTGATCGCTGAGTTGCTGAAGGACAAATATCGGGTCAAGGCCGCCAACAGTGGCGAGAAAGCCTTGCGCCTTCTACAGGCCGACCCCCTTCCCGACCTGATCCTGCTGGACATCATGATGCCGGGGCTGTCCGGTTATGACGTTGCCGAGCAGCTCAAACTTGATGCCCGCATTCGCCATATACCGATCATTTTCCTGACCTCCATGACCGCCACGGAGGACGAGATTCGCGGCTTGAGCCTCGGTGCTGCGGATTACATCACCAAGCCGATCATCCCCCCGGTGCTCATGGCCAGGGTCGAGACGCAGATCAAGCTCAAGGCCGTTGCCGATTTCCTGCGCAATCAGAACGATTTTCTGGAGCAGGAAGTGCAACGGCGTACCCGCGAGGTGATCGCCATCCAGGATGTCACGATCCACGCCATGGCCTCGCTGGCCGAAACCCGTGACAACGAAACCGGCAACCACATTCGCCGCACCCAGCACTACATCAAACGGCTGGCTGAACTGTTGCGCAATCATCCGCGCTTCCGGCACTTCCTCGACGACGAGACCATCAAGCTGCTCTTCAAATCGGCACCGCTGCACGATATCGGCAAGATTGGCATTCCCGATCGTATCCTGCTCAAACCGGGACGGCTGACCCCGGAAGAATTCGAGGTCATGAAGACCCACACCACATTGGGGCGCGACGCCATCCAGCACGCGGAGGATCAGTTGGGCATAAACGTCGACTTCCTTCATTTGGCCAAGGAAATTGCCTACGGCCATCAGGAAAAGTGGGATGGCAGTGGCTATCCGCAAGGCGTGGCCACCGACGACATCCCGATCAGCGCGAGGTTGATGGCCGTGGCAGATGTCTACGATGCGTTGATCAGCCGCCGCGTGTACAAGCCCGGCATGCCTCATGAGCAGGCGGTGAAAATCATCCGCGAAGGCCGGGGCTCTCATTTTGATCCGGACATCTGTGACGTGTTTCTCGCCAATGCCGAGCAGTTTCGCGCAATTGCCGAGCAATTCGCCGACAGCGACCAGGACATGGCCAGGCAGTTAGCCCTGCTTGAGCAGATTGCCGACCGGCCCTGAGCCCCGCGCATCCGTTTGCACATCCCGTTGAAAGAGGCCGTTTATGAACAGACTGTTCGAGATGCTCGAGCGCCTGTCTCTGCGCAGTAAATTGATCATCGGCTTCGCTGCGCTGCTGATATTGATCCTGATATTGGGCGTGCAAAGCCTGCGCACCCAGTATTCGCTCAAAAATGAAATGCAGCAGTTGTACCAACAGGATCTGGTGGGTATCCAGCATGTGCAGGAAGTTCGGGTGCAGTTGCCGCATCTGTTGCTCGCCATGCAACGTGCAATCGCGACCAACAATGCGGACATCCGAATCAGCGCCAGAGCCCAGATGGATGCCGCCCAACAGCGACTCCACGAAGCGCTGGAGCAGGTTCGCCCGACACTGCGCCGAAAGAGCAGCATCAGCAGCCTGGTGGAATTCGAAGTGTTATTGCAGCGTCTGCAAAAAGATGGCGATGAAGCACTGGAATTGGCCGGCAAAGGCTCTCTGGGGCAGGCGTTGATGTTGCTCAACAGTAAGGACTTTCTTGCGCTGGAACAGGGCGGCGACGGGCTGCTCACCCAGATCGAAAAGAACAAGGAAGCCGACATCCACGATACAGCGAAGAACCTGGCTGAGTACGCAGAGCGCAGTACTACGATCACGTACATCTTGCTGCTGGGTGGTTCGGCACTGGCCTTGCTGTTGACCTGGCTGGTCAGTTATTCCATTCGCGTGCCGCTGAACCGCGTACGTGTGGCCGTGGACGAATTGGCGTCGGGCAAGCTCGACGGCCAGATCCCGCACACCGACCTGCGCAACGAAACCGGCGATCTGGCGCGGGCCATTGCCACGCTGCAGGTGGAGGCTTGTCAGCTTGAGCGCCAACGCTGGGTGAAAGCTCACGCCTCGCTCATGCAAGTCGATCTGCAACAGGCCGAGACGCCGCAACAATTGGCCCAGGCTTTTTTCAGCCGCATCGCGCCCCGTCTGGGCATGTGCCAGGGGGCGCTTTACGTGCTCTATGAGGGCGCGGCGCGCCTGCAATTAGTCGGCGGTTATGCGGTGGACAGTGAGCACCCGTTGCCCGCCGAGCTTGAACTCGGTGAAGGGTTGCTTGGCCAGTGCGCGCTGGATCGCCAACCCCGTCAGCTTGAGGATCTGCCCGAATCGTTCTGGCATGTGCGCGCGCAGTTGGGCGCAACTGCCGCCAGCCATTTGCTGGTGCAGCCGGTGCTGCGTGGCGAACGCCTGCTCGGGGTTATGGAAATGGCCGGTTTTCGCCAACTGGAAGAGAACCAAGCGCTGCTGCTGCAAGAAGTTCTGCCCAGGCTAGCCGGTGCCATGGCCATTATGGAACGCAGTGAGGCAGCCCAGGCGCTGCTCTTGGAAACTCGCCGTCAGGCAGACGAAATGGGCGCGCAAGCCTTGCAACTGGAACATCAGGCCAGCGAGCTGGAGGCCCAGCAGGTCGCACTGCGCGCCACCGAGGCCTGGTACCGCGGCATCATCGAGGCGGCACCGGATGGCATGCTGGTGTTGGGAGCCGACGGTCGCATCCTGATGACCAACCCGCAAATGGACACTTTGTTTGGCTACTCACCGGGCGAGCTGATTGGCGCCAGCATTGAGCGTCTGGTACCGCAGGCTGCCCGCCAGCGGCATGTCAAGTTACGCGACGGGTTCATTGCCAGCGGCGGAACCCGGCAGATGGGCGGCGATCTGGACGATCTGAGCGGCGTGCGCAAAGACGGCAGCCTGTTCTCCGTGGAAATCGGCCTTTCCCACTTGCCCCGTCTGGAGGGTCGTGGCGTCTGCGTGTGCGCCTCGGTGCGCGATGTCAGCGAGCGCAGGGCAATGGAGGCCAGGTTGCGCACTGCCAGCGATCGCCTGAACCTGGCACAGGAGTCCGGTGACATCGGTCTGTTCGACGTCGATCTGGTCAGCGGCACAAACTATTGGACTCCCCAACTCGAAACCCTGTTTGGTCTGGAGCCTGGCGGGTTCGGTGGCACGCTGGCGCACTGGCAGGCGCTGGTGCATCCCGACGATTTGGCGCGGGTCAGTAGTACGTTTGAGAGCGCCGTGCAGAGTGATAATGATCGCGTCGAATTCGACTTTCGCATCGTGCGCAAAAACGATGGGCAGGTGCGCACGTTCCGCTCGCTCAACCGTTTTTCCCGCACGGCGGACGGCAAGCCTTTGCGCGCAACCGGCATCAACATCGACGTCACGGCACTGGCAGAGGCCAGGGCCACGGCCGAAGAGGCCACTCAGGCCAAGAGCGAGTTTCTCGCCAACATGAGCCATGAGATCCGCACGCCGATGAACGCCATCATCGGCATGAGCCACTTGGCGCTGCGTACCGAACTGGATAATCGTCAGCGCAACTACATAGAAAAGGTGCACCGCTCGGCGGAGAATCTGCTGGGGATCATCAACGACATCCTCGATTTTTCCAAGATCGAGGCCGGCCGGATGAGCCTCGAACAGGTGCCTTTCCGCCTGGAAGACGTGCTCGACAGCTTCGCCGCCATGATTGGCCTGAAGACCGAGGACAAGGGTCTGGAATTGTTGTTCCAGATCCCGCCCGACTTGCCCACAGCCCTGCTCGGCGATCCCCTGCGGCTGGGGCAAGTACTGATCAACCTCGGCAACAACGCGGCCAAGTTCACCGAACACGGAGACATTGTGGTCGGCGTGGAAGCAATTGGCACGCTCACGGACAGCGTGCAGCTGCATTTCTGGGTGCGCGACACCGGCATCGGCATGACTGTCGAGCAATGTTCACGCCTGTTCCAGTCGTTCAGTCAGGCGGACACTTCGATCACCCGCAAATATGGCGGCACCGGTTTGGGATTGTCTATTTCCAGGAAACTGGTGGAGCTGATGGCCGGCCGAATCTGGGTCGAAAGCGAGCCGGGAGTCGGCTCCACGTTCCACTTCCAGGTACAACTCGGCGTACAGCAAAATGTTCTGCCACCTCGTATGTTCAAGGCTGGCGAGCTGTCAGGCATGCGTGTTCTTGTCGTGGATGACAACGCCAGTGCCCGTGAAATCCTCTCGGGCATGGCGCGCAGCTTTGGCCTGGAAGTGGACGTCGCACAGAGCGGTAGTCTGGCGCTGCACATGTTGGCCGACGCCGAGCATAAGGTGCTGCCTTACGATCTGGTCTTGATGGACTGGCGCATGCCGGGCATGGATGGCATGGAAGCCGTGAGCAAAATGCAGTCCGCCAGTCTGATGCGCACCCCATCGGTCATCATGATCACCGCTTTTGGCCGCGAAGAAGCCCGCGAAGAAGCCGAACGCCAGGGCATCCAGTTACCGGTGGTTCTGACCAAACCCGTCACGCCGTCCTCATTACTCGAAGCCGTCGGTGTAGTGCTGGACAGAGACACGCAAAGCAATACTCGGGCTGGCGAACGCACCCAAGAGAATGCCAGTACCGTAGCCAGTCTAAATGGCGCCCGGCTGCTCTTGGTCGAAGACAATGAGCTGAATCAGGAACTGGCCAGCGAGCTGCTGGAAAGTGTCGGCATACGCTTGCGACTCGCCACGCACGGCCAAGAGGCGTTGGATATTCTCGGCGAGGATGGCGACTTCGATGGCGTACTGATGGATTGCCAGATGCCGGTGATGGATGGCTACACGGCCACCCGAAAAATTCGCCAGCAACCGCGCTTCAGCACTCTGCCAGTGATCGCCATGACCGCCAACGCAATGGACGGTGACCGCGAGCGCGCGCTCGAATGCGGTATGAACGACCATATCTCCAAGCCACTCAATGTCGAAACCATGTTCGCCACAATGGCAAAATGGATCAAGCCACGAGCCGCTCAAGCATCGCTGAGCGCAGGTTTCGCCGATGGCTTGCCAGATCGTCTTGAGGGCATTGACCTGACTGCGGGACTCGCCACCTGCATGGGGCGGCGGGATCTCTACTTACGTCTGCTCTGCAAGTTTCGCGATACTCAGACAGATTTTGCCAAGCAATTTCAGGCGGCACGGATCGATCCGGATCCTGGTGCTGCCGCACGGCTGGCGCACAGTTTGCGCGGCACCGCCGGCAACATCGGCGCCAAGGCAGTGGCGCAGGCCTGCGCTTTGCTGGAACAGGCCTGTCAGGACGGCGAACCGGTTACGGTAGTGCAAGCGCTAGCGACGCAGGTCGAGCATTGCTTGCTCCCGACCCTGGCGGCCCTGGCCGACCTCAAGGCAGACAAATCGGCCGGCACAGGTGATGGCCTGCAGAACGACTCGGCAATCAACGAGCAACTGAACAGGCTCGTGGGTCTTCTGGACGAAGGTGACACGGCGGCTTTGGACGCGCTTGCGGGACTGCGCAACATGCCACTCGCTCGGGCGTTGGCAGAGCGACTGGCACAGGTCGCGGTGCAGGTAGAACTGTTCGACTTTGATCGCGCCTTGAAGCTTCTGGAGGATAAATGAGATGAGTCACCCGCTCCTGCTCGGTTCATTGGCAGTACTCTGCATCACACCCAAAAAAGGGAGACGGATTTATTTCAGACAATAAACCCGTCCCCCTTTTGCGCGTTGATTTCTTGGCTAGGGACCTCGCTTCCTGGCCACTTATTCCGAATCAGCCAGGCACAAAACCCTAGGCCGGCTGCTTCAGCTCGACGTTATCCAACGCCTTGTTCACCGCCAACTCCCCCAACATCACCACCTGCGCAATCCCCAACAGCGTATTGCGGTTCGGCCCTTCCAGCATCCCGGCAAAATCCCCGAGCATCACCGTCGCCGAGGCCAACGACTCACAGGCATTGACCAGCAACGTTTCCGTGTCGGATTGCGGGTTGACCATGAACAAAGTGCTGGGGCTGTACGGCGTCGCCATGATCTTCTCAGGCGCAAGATAATGATCAAGCGCCCGCTCCGCCGCCGCATTAAGCTTCTTCGAATCGAATGATTCATACGGCGACGCCGGATCTATCACCGGCGGACTGTTAGTGGTTTCGGACATCAATTGAAACTCCACAAGCACCCATCAAGGCACTCCAAAAGAAATATGAATCCCCACCCTGTAGGAGCTGCCGCAGGCTGCGATCCCTTGATCTGCTCTTCAACAATCGAAAACAAAATCAACAGATCGCAGCCTACGGCAGCTCCTACACAGAGTTTCGCGGCCTAGCCGTCAATGACGCAGCGCTTAGTTCGGCAAGCGGCGACCATCCAGAACTCGATTCACCATCAACTCACTCAGCATGATCACCTGATGCAGCATCAGCATGGTTCGGCGTTGTGAGTTGTCGACGACATCGCTCATGTCTCGTGCCATGTCACTGGCGGCGGCCAACGACTCGCAGGCTTCGAGGAGTAGTGTTTCTTCGTCCACGGCGGGATCGATGAGGAAGATCTTGCTGGTTTTGCGGGATGGGATTGAGAGCTTGAGTGAGCCGGGGTTGAGATAGAAATTGATGGCGCGGTCGGTCGCCTCTCGTATCTTTTGAGGCTCGAGGGTTGGGTCGTACGGGATCGGATCGGCGTCCGGTGGGTTTGGGGTAACTTTGAACATAGATGAAGCTCCTAACACTATTAATGGAGGCTTCACCCTTTCGCTACCAAACGAAGGGTGGCGGCCATGCAGAGGTTGGTAGACCGGGTGTTAGGATCCGGCGCGCCCTAGGACGCCCTATACATGGCCACCATAATCGAGCGAGAAACCTCGACGACAGTGGGCTGTACAACTAACACCGGGCTACCAAACCCGATCACTGTTTTTCAGTGACGGGGAAACGATATAGCCCGCTGCATAGTCGTGTATGCCGGCGGATTCTGGCGTACGCGTAGGCAACGGCGCAAGGCGTTGTAGCCTTTGTGGCGTAACGGTTTGTGTAATTTAAACGCGCTTGCCGAGTTATGTTTATTCGAGGGGAATGCCTGATTCCTTGCTGGTTTTCTCGTACAAACCATTACTGATTCAGAACGAAGCCACCCTTATTGAAGGGCTGCTTTCGGCCAGAAGCAGCCTCTCAGGGCGGGGCAGAAACGGACGTCTGACAAAACACCTATTCGTCTTAAATACGATCCCCAATGGCGAACAGCACACCGGCACGATCAGGGGGCTGCGGTATCTTGCCAAGTACAAGGCACCGGACAGTGCCAACGTAATCATCTATCACACAGAGTGAGGAGATTGTGTGCGGCAACCTAGATTGCCCAGCATCGTTTACTGATGGCGATCAGCCGCATATGATGTACCAACTGAAAGAACGTCAGCCCCAAGGGCCTTAGCAATGGAAGCTAATCGTGAATATCTGCGCTCACGACATCATACTACTCAAGTCCGGCAGCTTGTTGCGATCACATCCGAACACGCCCGTTACCTCACTAAATGCCATGTGTGCCGCCGAACCGTTTTTTTTGGGGGGGGCACGCAACTGCAGCGCTTCTCAACCATTCAGAATAGCCGGTTCCAATCTGACAAAGAACGCTGAGCGCTATATATGAAACTTCATGAAGTTAAGGCTCGCGAGTTGAACGGTAGAGATACCATTCACCGATTTAAGGCCCAATTCAAAGCCGCAAGCCTAGAATGCTTAGCACTCCTCGAAGACTGCGCCATTGAGCGAGTCTTTTGCGACTACCACGAAGATTACGTGGTCAAGTTTATGGATGACGGGGAGATTTACTACCGCTTCGTACAGGTCAAAACAAAGACAAAGCAGAACCATCTTTACAACATCCTAGAGATATTTGGTATCAAAAAAACCAAAAAAACCGGCCACGATTTACCTAACAGCTTTGCCGGCAAGATGTTATTGCACGTCGATAACTTCGGCGACACCTGTCACTCTCTCGTCATCTTAACGAACATCAACTTCGACGATGATGTCGAAGGGTTGGTCAACGATGCACAATCCGGCAATGTTGTATCCAAACACACGGCAACGCTCATAACTGAAACTAAAAATCTTGTACCAAGTCTAGCAGCAAAGACCGACAAAGAAGTTCTCGACTTCCTGTCCCACCTAAAGCTAGTGCCTCGCCAGCAAATCCTGAACGAGGACGACGACAACTTCGTTTCAAGCGCACATGGTCAAATTTACAAATACAGTGAAATCAATTTAACTCCGAAGGAGGTTCGGCTTTTGATCATTCAGCTTCTATCATTAATAGAAAGCAAATCATCAGAAGAAATAAAAGACTGCATGACCGAGGATATGCTTAATGATAAAGCGAGTGTGACCCTCGATGACATGCTCGACATCCTTGCCATTTCTCGCCCGGCCTATTATCTCCTCAGAAATGGCGGCGACTCGAACGCTATTAAAAGCGTTTCGATTCTTCAGCGCGTATTAAAGCGAAATAACTATAAAGAAGAAACGCTTAACTCATTTGCAAACTTCAAGTCGCAGTGGGAAACCTGGTATCGAGTTAACAGGCACACAATCCAAGAGCTAAAACTACTTGAGCTGATGGATGAAATAACAAGTCTGACAGATAACCTAGCTGTCGGGAAAATAGACATGAAGACAATTACTGGCGCGGTCATCAAGCTAACAACTGATCTTCGCAAGTTATTAGACCGCAATGACCTAACTGAAGAATTAATTTTTGGAGCCGTACTGTCTGAAATCGTGAAAGGAGAGTCTTCATGAATTTCCGTGAAGCTGTGGCTGCAGCAAACACTGAGTCCCAAAGCCTTAACTTCTCGTACTCGCCAAGAAACAGGTCTGACGTTTTGGGTAATGAGACTTTATTTCATATCCCTTTAATTGCATTGACCATAATTTTACTCGCACGTAGCCAAGCAAAGCCTAAACGTAACGACATTGGCATGCTGGTTGGGCAGTGCTTTGAACAGAGCATTGCCAGTTTCAAGGGTTCAACGCAAGAACTAGGTTGGTCTGCGAACTTAAGAGTAAGAACAATTAAGGCGCTGACATTCTTGGAAGACGCTGAAATGGTCGTCGTTAATAAACACAACTCTCGGATCGATGCCGCAGAGCCTGGCAAGAAATTCATAGACAAAGTCATGAGCGAAGAAAGCCACCTTTGCGTGGCGCTCTTAACCATCAAAAGATCATATAGAAATATCTGCAAAGAACGAGACATCGAGGCCAAACTAGATGAAATTTGAATCCCTGCAGTTCTTTGCAAGCCATGGTGGTGGATGGGGTTCTCAAGAGCTGAGGTTTGGTAAATCTGTTACTCAGCTATTCGCCCTTAATGGAAGTGGGAAAACACCGCTAATCCAATCCATCATGTTTTGTCTCGGATTAGACGTCCAGTTTCGTGAAGATATCATTCGGAATACTGGAAAGGTCGTTCTGCGAGTAAATATAAACACTAACTTACTTTCCTTTGAGCGGAAGGTAGGGGAGAAATACGACATCACCGTTAGCAGCGACGGCAAAACTATCAATCGCTTCTATAACGATGAAGACTTTTCCAGGTTCATGCTGGGCATCTTGAACCTAAGATCTGAGCGTCTGACTACCAATAGTGACACCGCTACAATTCCGTATTTCTCGGCGATACTGCCACTATTTTATCTAGACCAAGACACCGGTTATTCGGACTATTACGTTCCGCCGCGACATAGCTTTATCAAAGCTCAGTATTCCGAAATGATTCGCCTAGCCGTGGGCCTCCCTGCCAGAAGCTCATTCGACGCGGCCAAAAAGACGATTAATCTCAAAAAAGAACTCGACTACCTGGATAAGACTATCACAGATAGCCGTAAGCTTATGGAGAGGCTACGACAAGACCTCCCAGCCGCTCCACGACTTGAAGCAGATATTGAGCGTGATATTACCTCACTAAAAGCTCGTCTTGATGAGTTGAAGACAACCAAGGACATTAAAAGCGAGACATTAAACAGCTTCGACTTTTTGATTACCGATCTTCGTCGCCAGCACCGAGAGATAGCCTCACAGCATATAACCCTAGAGTCGAGGATTCGCAGTTCGTCTCAAATACGAGATGAGATCGAAAGCGAAATCGAGACACTGGATTTGAATGAAGAAGCTCGCCGTGCATTCATTTCTTTTAGCGAAATATGCACAACCCCCTCGTGCGGGATGTTTCTCGTCAGCTCTGACTCGTATGGCAAAAGCCTGCTTTATCTTAAAGATCAGCTGAAAGACCTGGAAGCCGTGACCGTCGCGAATATACAGCAGGCTGAAGCTCTGCAGACCAAGATGACTTGGCTAGAAGGACAAATCGCTGATCTTTCCGCAAAGAGAGGGATTGCAGAGCGCGAAGCAGGGATTGAGATGTTCATTGAGGCGATCAGTAAAATTGCCTCCGAACTCTTCGAGTTAGAGCTCGAAAAAGGTCAACAACAGAAATACAAGAGCCAAGAAGGTAAGCACCTCGAACTGCTGAATCGGCGAGAGGCGGTTCAAAACGAGCTAGAGTCTCTCGGAAAAACCAGAGAGCAATCTCCGGATGTAATGCGATTCAAGCTCGCGTTAGCTGAGAAAATGGCCCGTTGGCTCGACATCCTAAACTCCAAGAACATCTCCAGAGAGATCCATATCGACAGTGATCTGAAGCCAATTCTTGGCTCTGAGAAGCTTGGGATCATCAAAGGAAGCTCTAAGGCTCGTACGGTGCTCGCATTCCACGCTGCTCTATTTGAAATCTGTACCGGCAATCCAACCTCGCCCTTCCGAACATTGATATTCGATACCCCTCGGCAGCAGGAGATTCACTCAGAGGATCTGGATGCGTACATCAAAGAGCTAAAAGTAGTGGCTTTAAAAAATAACGCTCAGGTTATCTTCTCGACCACCAGTTACCGCTTCGAGATCGACCCGGCAACGGATGAAGAATGGCTTCCAAAGTTCGGTGGTTTTGAACAGCCAATGTACCTCGGATATTTCAATAATATTCTGGGCTCATAGTCTTTAGTTCTCAAACTGCTCCAGCAGTACGAACTACCCCCCTTCACTGTACAAGGTGCTCCATGACAGCTTTGGTTCAGCTTCTCAGCCTTATCGGCCAGGTTGTTCTTTATGAAGAAAGTAGTTGAGACGCGACCTTGAATCCCGTTAGTTTGTAGACGCTAAAGGGCTGCTTTTAGCCGGAAGCGCACACTCACCAAAATTTGGTTAATTAAATAAAGGAATGAAAACAATGACAACCAGCCAAGAAAAGCTAAAGTCAAGGGTCATGGAGTGGCTTCAGGAAGAAGGATATCCATTAGAGTTTTATACAGCAGCTGTTTTCTCAAAGAGCCACTTTGAGGTGACTCAAGGCGCGCATGTTATTGACAAGACCGGGAAGGCGCGCGAGCTAGACATTATAGCGGGTCACAGCAGGTTAACAAATAGTTCAAATTTTAAGCTATGCAGAGTAATTGAATGCAAGTGGAGCGGTGATAAGCCTTGGATATTGTTCAAAGATAGCAGCACGGTTCTCTCCTCCATTCAAATCGCCAACTTAATATCATCAAAATCAGGTGAGGCACTCACGTGGGCAATGGCAGCTGACAAGTCGATTACTGATTTACCTATTTTTTCCAGTAGCGGGTTCTCATTTTCCGGGCGGCAGGCGCTTGGCAAGAGCGACTTATTCTACCAAGCGGTGCAAGGTGTTGTAACAAACAGCATTAGTTTGGCTCGACAGTACGATGAAATATACCCAGCCGAGCATCCAGACAAGGAAGTTACTGTTTTCGTAGCACTGCCCACGATTGTTGTTTCCGGTGAGCTATTTGAGGCCAGCTATCAGGCAGACAACGACCAAGTTAAACTGGAGTCAGTGAATCACTCACGTCTGTATTGGCAGGGAAATGAGGATCGTCACTCTGGAGTCGTGGTTGATATAATTACAAAAGATTACCTTTCAGATTTCCTAAATGAGCAGCACTGGCAAATGGGAAGGCTTCTAAATGAATTTGGCAGCTACCTCAATCTCTTGCAGTTCAGCTTCAGTAATAAAACCACAGAATTCCTTCAAGCTCCGGACTGCCAGCGTGGATATATAGGGAAGCCTGAATTACTAGAGAGAATGCAGATAGAAAGCGTCAAGTCATAAAATAAGCACTCGAAAAAACCACATCCTCAATACCCCCACCAACTGGAGTTCTAATGAGTTGCCTAATTTGCGGGATCTCTCCAACAATAAAGTCTCACCTTATACCAAAGGCCATGGCTCAGGAGGTGCAAGCGGGAAAGGCTCATGCTGTAGCTATCAACCCTGATAGTTATGTTTACACTCAGTCAGGAGTATTTGAGCGCGAGATTCTGTGTGGAAATTGTGATAACAAGCTCGGGCATTACGAAAATATTGCAATCAAAGCATTTCGCAATATACGTCAAGATGCCAAAGATAAAAGCTACCGCGAGTGCACTCTGATGGGGGTGGCAGGTGACGACATTCTTCGATTTGCGGCTGGGGTTCTTTGGAAGTATAGTGTTGCATCCGAAAAGAATGGTAGAGTTACTCTCGGGCCTTACAAACAAATACTAGAAGATATTGTTTTTCATAACAAGCCGATACCATCAAGCGTCGACGCTATCCTTTTCCGCCTTAAAACGCATGATGCAGACGATGGAGTGTTCGCCTACCGGCTGCCGTCGCCAGATCGGCAAGAACTTGTTAATGGCTATCGTCTCCTTGTGGGCGGTATATTTATTTTCATAAAGCTTGATAAGCAATCTCCCCAGAATGGCGCCCTACAGAGGCGCTCTATACGAGGCAATCCTGACTTGCGCTACACCGTGATGCCGGCTCAGGATTTTGAAGAGTATCAGCGTGCGGACGAACTAGCACATGGCGGGCAACTATCTTTGTTCTTAGATAAGCAAGATATTTAAAGCGATCAATTGTCAGAGATAAATAGCGAAATATAATTTCCTTTTCTTGGACAACTCTGCTGATTTACCTCATCCGGGCCTAACGCATTGGTACCTAAAGAAACTTAATCCCAAATCTCCGGCAGCACACTTGAAAGCCCACGCTGCCGAAACCGTCATCCTAGGATCAATACATGATGTCCTCAATGAGTAGCAATCTAAAATGACCGGCTGCTCTTGGCCGAAAGCGGTCGCTTAAAAATCTACTATACTGGCGTTGATTCAGGCCAAGCTTGGAATTTTGCGTTTCACAAGGGAGGTACTCATGACACTGGTGGAAAGCTCTGAGTTCATTCGTCACAAGCGTTCACTTGACGTACTTGCGAGACAGCGTCCCGGCTATGTTTACTTAATATCAAGGTTTGATGATGACGACAGTACAATTTGCACATTCGGAAGTATGGGGTATAGAGTTAATCCAATAAAGACTGGGGTTGGAGGCGTTGCGCTCGTCACATTAGCAGGCATGAAACAGCAGCAAAGGGTTCAGCCTACCGATGTCTTACGAGGCCCTTTCATAAGGGGTAGCCAAACCGTTCTCGGTAATCTAAGGGTCATCGAGAATCCGCAACAAGGTGGCGGCCATGCGGAAGAACTGTTTCTGAGGAAACTCCCTCAAATGTTTAATGAATATGGCGCTGCAAGTAAGATTGATATTTTTATTTCCAAAATTCCTTGCGCCTCAGCATCCTCAAATTGGATATTGCCCACTGCAAACGGTGATCTGCTGCTTCCTTCTGGTTGCGCTAACAAGCTAGCTGCCGTCATTCGATCGAATGACGGCATTACTTGGCGAATATGGTGGGAGCACGGTTATCCGAATCCAGCCACTCATACTGAGAGCATTGGCGCATTGTCACAGCTAAGAGGTTTGGCAATTGTTCAGCAATACTTTGGATAATGTGGAACATCCCCTCTGCCGTCCACGCCTCTTTACCCACTAAATGCTATCAGTCTAGACACAGGATGAAGTTGCAGGAAAGGCGCAGAGCCTAGCCAATGACCGATATTGGCCATCAGCGGTCGGTTGCGAACGTCCACTTTTGGCCGATTACTGCCCCCCACTAAGAGCAACAATCGAACCAAAGCGGACCAGGTCTCCCCAGCCCGCAAACCATGATCAGCTTTGGCAGAATCGAATTCGATTGCCGAATGGGTCATAAACCTCCAGAACCTGACCCCAGCCCTGTTGAACAATATCCGGACGTCCGTAGCCGTATCGTTTGCTCTGTAATTCGTCCCGGAGCAGTTCGATGTTTTGCATCGGGACGAATATCGTCGATCCCGGGCTCGCATCGCCATGATGTTCGGAAAGATGGAGTTGCAGACCGTTGCGGCTGATGCCCAGGTACAGCGGTAGATCCGCTTCGAACCGGTGCTCGAATTCGACGCTGAAACCAAGAAAATCAAGGTAGAACTCGCGCGCCTTGGTTTCGTCGAACATCCGCAATATCGGGATGGCTTTGTCGAATGTCATGGCGGGTTGGGTAACTTCCTGGGGAAGCATTGCTGACGCAGTGTTCCAGTCCTTGTAGCCCAACTGGTGCGCCACTGTTTCCAGAGCCGCGGAGTGACTCACTGTTTGATTGCGCGACTCTAGCGAAGCACGCAGCTTCTTGGCCATCTGCTTGGCTTGTTCGATTGAAAACATCGTTCCTCCTGTCGTCGAGGCATTTTGGTGCTCGCGTTGCCAAACCTCGACTCTCAAGAGATGCGACAGGATCTGGGAAGAGAAGCAATGCTTTCACCTTTCCTTTCGGAAGCGAGCGGCGGGCAGCATCAGCCCGCGCTGATGGTACATGGAAAGTCCGCGCCACACAGTGCAGATAAGTAAAAACGTGGCGCGGATGTTTCGCGATAAAAGTTCTTCCGAACTGAAGTGAGACACGGGCGATGAGATGGATTGAACCTGAGTTTTACTAATCAAATGCGCCGTTGAGAACTTCATAAATGATGCCGGTGGCGATCGCAACCAGAATCAAGTCAGTACCCGCTTGTTGCCACTCGTAGCCATCATAATGGGGTAGCTTGCCAGCCAACCTTCCGTCCAGCTTCTTGGCGATGCCCGGTGGCAGCGGCTTTCCTCTCGCCAGGTTTTTCTGTATGCCGGGTGGAAGCGAAGAGCCGGGATTCCAATAGTTCCGGTAGCCGTCAATCACACCCAAGACGCCAGAACGATCAACAATGGGCGCGCGGTCCAGGTTGCCCGAGCCAGACCCTTTACCTTTACCTCCCTGATTCCCGTGCGCCTGACTATTCTGTGGCGCACCCTTTCCGTTGCCTTTGCCATTTCCATTGCCCGGATCTGACATTGCAGGCACCGAGCCCACCGCCAAAGCAAGGCACGTAAAAGACGTTACGAGAAAGCGAATTACCGTCATTACAGCCTCCATGGAATGAAATGCTTCTTGGAATGTAGACGATATTGCAGCGATCAGTTGGCTCTCAGAACGCCCGGGCGGCGCCCTCCCCCTGCTGTCGCTTACCGCTCCAACGATTTTTTTCACCTTTCCCGCAATGCTCCTTCTTTCCTGCGGTCTCTACCCTGACTTTGCAAAAGGACAGGCTCCATGTCGATACGCTCTACGCTCTGCCTGCTGACTCTGCCGTTGTTCGCAGGCTGCCAGTATTTCCCCCACACCGATTACTTCACCGCACCTGAAAACCAGCCCGACCCTGCCTGGATACGTATCGTCAATTTCACTCAGCATGCCGATCTGTACCAGTACGAAAACGGTAAGCGTTCGGGCGGCGTCATTCGCAGTGGGCCGCTTCCGTTCATCCACACGCAGGATGAAGGTATGCCCAAAGCAGGGCAAAACCTCACCTCCGACTATTACGAAACCCGGGTCCGCCCCGGAATCGAAACGCACGTGGGTATGTTCTGGGAGGGCGCGCGCACGCAAACGTGCTCCGTCACGGCGAAGTTCACGCCCCAGGCCGGGCGCTTTTACCAGTTCAGGCTGACATCAGGTTCCGCAGGCACCTGTACGTTGTACCCGTCGCTGATCGAGCGCGATAAGGACGGAGACGGGTGGCATCTCACGCCAAACTCGCAGGTGACGTACAAGGGCGAAGGGCCGACGGCCAAAACCCATTACAACAATAGCCGCTTCGAGGATCCCGATTACCATCCACCTGCGGATCTCTACCCCGGCACAGACGTTTTATAAAGAGGCTGGCGAGCACAGGTTCAGCGCTGTAACACGACTAGTAGGAATCGTTCATTGAGTGTCAGAAATGACCGGAAAACGCTCGACGAACGAGCATCAGAAGATGCTGATTGCATGGGCGGCGTTTGCCGCGCAAACCGAGTTTCTGTAGCAAGACCCTGCCTCGGTCAAGGACGCCGATGTTTGGCAGCGTCTTTGGTTCGAACTGGAGATCAGACTTCGCTCACGAGCTGTCGAGAAATTCAAACGACGAGCCTTGGCAGATTCTCCAGCAGCGTTTCGAACGCAGCGCGATCTGTATAATTCCCCGCCGCGAAGATTCGCAAAAAAATATTCGTCATTTATATGTACCTTCCAGCAGCAAAGGACGCTTGATGAGAACCCCGCTACTCGCCCTTACCCTCGCAGCTCTATTAAGCGCATGCACCATCCCCTATGAAACCCCGGAAGCCCGCGCCAATATCGAGCGCGATCTGAAGCTCAACGCAGATGAAATCGTCACTATCACCGAGACCAACTGGTGCTTGTCTGCCTATGGCGATTTGCAAGTGTGCAAACCCAAGCAAGGCCTGGGTGTGCTGACCAAGAGCAAGCTAGTACTGGCCTTGTACAAGGGCGGCATGTACCAGCAGGCTGAAGTCATCAACGCCAGCGATGTGCAGTGTGCCCACCTGCGTAGTGGCAGAGCCGCAGCCGATATTTTCTACCTGTTCAGTGATCGGTGGTTCGCCATGCTGGCGCCGATTACCCCAGGAGGTGCCTTGGCCCTCGACAAGAAGGCCCAGTTTCTGAACGTACTGGTACCACCAAACACTGAGAGTTTCACGGCTGAGCAAGGAAGTTTTATCAGGGAAACCGATCGCAAGAATTACTCGGCTGTGGCGGTTCCAGGTACCCAAGCCTATGTCGGAACCAGCCAGAGTATTCGCGAGAGCTTTAATCCGTGTACGCAGGGGAAGAACCGCTCAGCCGCACCTTAAGTCCTGATCTGAGTGGCCAGCGGCTTCCAGCAATGAGCGGCGGGTTTTGGCCAGGTTGACGGTGCCCGCAGTTAAGCGGGCACCGCTTCCTACAGGGGAAAAAGGCCTACACGTCTGCTTACCACTTGTAACTCACTTTGGCGGTAATCTCGCGACCCGGGTTGTAGAAGTTTGCGGTGCCGGAACCGACCACGTGCTGCTCATCCAGCAGGTTGCTGAGGTTGACCGCTAGGTCGGTGCCCTTGGCGATCTTGTAGTTGAACGCGGCGTCGAACAGCGTGGTGCCATCGCTTTTGCCGGAGTTGGCGGCATCGAAGTAGTAAGAGCCGACGTAGCGCGCACCCAGGCCAACGCTGACATCCGTGGCAGGCACATCGTAATAACTCCAGAGCGAAGCGGAATGCTTGGGTGCCGTGGCGAATTCATTACCCTTCAGGGAGCTGCCGTCGTACAACGAACCGCGCTGTACCTCGGACTCCATATAGGAATAACCACCGATCAGGCTGAGGTTCTGCGTCACCTGCGCCTTGGCCTCCAGGTCGAGGCCACGCGCCCGCGATTCGCCTACCGTCTGTTGCTCAATGATGCCGCTCGGCAGCACCACGGCGATGGTGACGTTTTCCTGGGTCAGGTCATAAACGGCTGCGGAGAACAGGGCGTCCATCCCCATCGGCGCGTACTTCACGCCTATCTCGTACTGCCTGCCCGTCTGCGGCGTGACGCCAACCTGCGGCGGCGAAACGGATTCGACCATGCTCACATAGGTGGACACCTCATCGTTGACGATATAGGTCAATGCACCTCGGTAAGAAGTTTCGGAGAAGGTGTCTTTCTCAGTGGATTCCAGGCCTTTGCTGGTCAGGTCCATCGAGTCATTGCGCACACCGCCGGTGACGATGAAACGCTCGTAGAACGACAGGTTCTGCTGCAGGAATACGGCCTTGGTGGTCGCGTCTCGCTTGTTGACGGCATACGGCGCGATTGAGCGTGAAACCCCAGTAAACACTGGGTTTGCAATGTCAATCGAGGTCGTCGGGGCGTAGACCGAGCTTTCCCTGGTGGTCGAATCGAGGTACTCCACGCCCACCAGGCTGCTGCTGTCGATGTTCTCGAAGCGGGCATCGTATTGCAGCATCAGATTGCCGTTGAACTGGTCGGCTTCGGTGTCCGTTCCAAACTGATAGCGGTCAACGGTGGTACCGACCCGTGCGGCGCTGTCGCTCAGATATACGTAGCCAAAATCATCGGTCAACTTGCTGTAGCGCAGATTGCTGCGCAGTACGAAGCCGTTGTCGAAGTCATGGGTGACGTTGCCGCTGAGGCTGGTGCGCTCGACATCGTGAAAGTTGTAGCTGGGCTCGCCATAAAACTTCTTGCGGTCGTATTCCTTGTCCAGCGGATAGCCACCACTGTTGGGCGAACTTTCGGTTTTCAGGTAGTCCAGAATCATCGTCGCCGACGTGTAATCCGTCGGTGCCCAGGTGAGGCCACCCATAAACAACTGGTTGTCGTCCTGCGAGTGATCGTATTCGCGGTCGCTGTTCTGGCCTTTGGCAGTAAAGCGCCCAGCGAGGGTTTTCTCGTCGTTCAGCGCATCCCCGACATCGATGCCTGTCTCGACATGGTCAAACGAACCGTAGGTCACATAGCCTTGGCCGAACTGCTCGAAGCGCGGCTGTTTGGTCACGAAATTCACCGAACCGCCCGGGTCCGCGGGGCCAAACAGCGTGGAGTTGGCGCCACGCAGAATCTCGATGCGCTCGTAAGCGAACGGGTCTTCGCGTACGCCGCGCATCGAACTCAGGGTCAAGCCATCACGGTAGGTTGTGGCCTGAAAGCCGCGGATCTGGAAATAGTCGTTGCGGTCATCCGTACCATAGAAGTCAGTGATCACGCCGGGCGTGTATTGCAGCGCCTCTTCCGTGGTGCTGACGCTGCGCTGTTCCATTTCCTTGTTGGTAACAACCGACACCGATGCCGGGGTATTGAGAATGCTGGTTGCGACCTTGCCGCCAACCCAGAGCTCCTTGGCGACCACCGAGTTGGCGTCGTCGTCGGCACTGACCCTGACCTTGGCATTGATGATGAGGGGTGCGAGGCGATAGTCCTCGACGTCCGTTGCGTCGAGTTCCAGCGGGCCGGCGGTCTTTACTTGAGGGACCAACAGGTAGGCATTCGGGCCTTGCTGTTCGATCTGCAATTCGCTGCCCTGCAGCAACGATGACAGCGCTGCGGACGTTTCAAGCGTGCCATTCACGCCAGCGGTGGTGCGGTTCGCCACACTCGACGCGTCGTAGGAAAGACTGATGCCGGCCTCACGCGCAAAGCGATCAAGCGCCGGCGCCAGTGGGCCGGCCGCGATGTTCCATTGCTTGACTGGATTGCTGTGGTCAGCGCTCGACGTTTGCGCCAGCGATGGCAATGCGTAGCTGCTGACAATCAAACCCAACATCGCGCCCTGCAAGGCACGATTTAAGGGATGGCGCTGTGAAACCGGGGACGAACTCATTTTCTCGCTCCAAGAAAGGACATCGGCAGACTGGCCTGTATTCCGGCCTTCCTTAGAAGTCGAACGAGAATGCGAAACCACCTCATTAATTTTCAGGCGGCGCAAAAAAGTTGTGATGGACTCAGGTGGCAGCGGTCACGGTCACCCAATAACGGGTCCGATAATCAATGTGCAAATGCAGTGATTGCGCGATCAATGCCAGGACTTGATCGTTGTCGGCGAGCTGAAAGGTGCCGGAAACGCGGAGATCAGCGACCTCGTCGGCGCAGCGCAGTACGCCGGGACGATAACGCGACAACTCCACGATGAAATCATTGAGGCGCATATTGCGCGCACTGATCACCCCGTCGCCCCAGCTCCATGGATCAAGGCCGTTGTCCCGGACCATGCGGGCGCCACTTGATGTGAACAGCAACTGATTGCCTGCCTGGACGCTGCGGCCCGCAGGCATTTGGCTGGAGCCGGGGAAAACCGTGACTGACCCTTCCTGAGCCGCGACCAGCGTGCCATCGTCACGTTCGCGTGCCAGAAAGCGCGAACTCTGAGCGCGCATGATTCCGTCACGTGTTTGTACCCAGAAGGGACGCGTGTGCGCCGAGTGCTCATCCGCGCCGACGTTCACGATGATTTCACCACGTCGCAGGATGATCAGCCGTCGCTGAGCATCGAAATCACTGTCGACAGCACTGTCGCTATTGAGCTGGATAAGGCTGCCGTCATCGAGCTGGACGCGTCGCTGCTCGCCGGTGCTACTGCGTTGTTGCGCAAGCATGGCGGGGACGGGTGTGTAGTCGCGGCCGAGCCAGGCTGCAGTGCCAACAGTCGCCAATAGGCCCAGCAGCTTCAGGCTCTCCCGCCGGCGCATTCCTTTATCGCTGCCATTGAGGGTTTGTCGGGCCAGTTGAACCGGCACGCCTGCGAACTCATCCCCAAGCGTTTCCACACGCTGCCACGCCAACACATGCTCTGGGCGCTGCTGCAGCCAGTGCTCAAAAGCGCGCTGTGTGGGTTCATCGGCCTGATTGAAGCGAAGGCGCACCAGCCATTGGATCGCCTGCTCGACAATGGCCGGATCCAGCGCCTGCGACTCACGACTCGACATAACGCAAGCGATAGCAGTGTTGCAGGGCCGTGGCCAGGTCGCGTTCCACCGTCGCGCGGGAAACACCCAGCTTTTCGGCGATTTGCGCGCACGTCAGACCGTCGAGTCGGGCAAATAAAAACGCTTGGCGAACTCTCGGTTTAAGCAGACCGAGCATGCGGTCTATGCGCTCGAGCGCATCCAGAATCAGCAGCCGGCTTTCTTCCGAGGGAACCTCGTGTTGAGGCAGCAACGTAACGCTTTCCAGGTAGGCACGTTCGAGTTCGCGACGACGATACTGATCAATCATCAGCCCGCGGGCGATGCTGCTCAAATAGGCGCGTGGCTCGCGCAAGGGGCTGGACTGACGCGATTTGAGCAGACGTACAAAGGTGTCCTGCGCCAGATCTGCAGCGTTATCGCGACATCCAATGCGTCGGATCAGCCAGCCGTGTAACCACGAATGGTGGGTGCGATAGAGCAGCCCCAGATCTGCAGTATCTAGCGTTTCGTCGCTGCCCATCGGAATCCCGGAAAGTACATAATTGATAATTAATCGCATTCTACTCACGCGATAGGCCTTAGGCAAATACGTGGAGCCCAGCGTTCGCATCCGGGCGAATGGCGTCATTGCGTGGGGTTTGGAGTGAAAGAATGCATCCGGCGTTTGGAAGATTTGAACGCTAGCCATCGAGCACTTTTGAATTTCAAAGTGCTTTCACCGGCCGCCAAATGATCTTGGTCAGTGCGAGGATGGTATGCCGCAATCGGTCAGAATTTTGAAACGCCTAAACATCACCCTCGCCCCGAGAATCCCCCAAATCATCCCAATAAGGCGGCGTGCCGATCGCTTTGATGAAGTAGTCCCATACCGCGCGTACCTTCTGCGAACGCAGACGATTCTCCGGCGAAAGCAGATGGATCTGGCTGGGCGTTTGCTCCACCGATCCTTCCCAATCCGGTAAAAGCCGAATGAGCTGCCGGCTGACGAAACGCTCGCGGCTAAACAGCCAGGACGGAAAAAACACGATCCCCCTGCCCGCCAGCGCGGCTTCCACCAAGACCTGACCATTGTTGCTTCGAAGCGGGCCGTGGACGTCGATGAGCTCGGCCGCGTCGCTGCCAGGCTTTCTGAAGTACCAGCGCTGCGCCCCGCCGGTCCCCTTGTAGACCAGGCAGGCATGATTGCGCAGCTCCTGCGGCGACGCGGGTTGGCCATGCTTCGCTATATAGTCTGCACTGGCACACAAGACGTATTGCTGATCGCAGATTTTGCGGCCGATCAATCCAGAGTCGCCCAATCGTCCGACCCGAAAAATAATGTCGGCGCCCTCCTGAATCGGGTCGATAAAAGCATCGGTGACCGTCAGCTCGACCGTCAGCTCGGGATACTGGTCATACAGTCCGTTCAACAGTTTGACGATGTGCAGGCTGCCGAACGCAACCGGCGCGTTAATCCGCACCAGTCCACGAACCTCGCCCCCCTTGCCGGTGATTTCCTCATCGGCGGCATCGAGCAGTTCGAGCACTTCACGGATCTGCAGGTAATAGCGCTCCCCCGCGTCCGTCAGTTTGACCGCACGGGTATTTCGATACAGCAGCTGCTGACCGACCTCGCGCTCCAGCGCCGCGATGAATCGCGAAACGGAGGACGCCGGCACGCGGAAGTGCCGAGCTGTCGCCGAAAAGCTTCCAGTCACGGCGACCATGGCGAAGTACCGGTGCGCTTTGAGGTGCATAAGGAATTCCGATCATCGAGAACAGTTGATTTGCACTACAGCAGAACTTCGTCTGCTTGTCCCGCCGCGAGATTTTTTCAGGGCTGTTTGCAGCAGACATGAAAAAGCAGCCGCCCCGAATAACGGTGGCGGCTGCCAATACTTCAGCGGCTACTTAGCCTTTGTAAGGCGGGTAATCAACATAACCCTCGGCCCCGCCGCCGTAGAAGGTTTCACGCCTGGCTTCGGTCAGCGGCCAGTTGTTTTGCAGCCGCGCCACCAGATCAGGGTTGCTGATGTAAGCGGTGCCGAACGCGGCGAGGTCGATGATGCCGTCCTTGATCAGATCCTCCGCACGCTGGCGCGACATGCCGCCCGCCAGAATCAGCGCCGTGTCCGGCAGTTTCGATTGGATGGTCGACAGCAAATCAAGGAATGTTGCCTTTGGCCCGCCGCCACCGCCCTCGGTACCCGGCGCAGGAAACCCGGACTGATCCATCACATGCACGTAAGCCAACTGCCGCGCGCCAATCTCTGTTGCCAGTGCGGTGTAGGTTTCATCGATCTGCTCATACAGCGGCATATCGAACAACTGGCCGTACGGCGAAATACGAATACCGACCCGGCCCGCGCCAATCCGCGCAACCACGGCATCGATCACTTCCAGCGTAAAGCGCAGACGATTCTCCAACTGATCTGCCGAGTACTGATCGGTTCGATCATTGACCAGCGGGTTCATGAACTGCTCGAACAAATAACCATTGGCGCCGTGAATTTCCACGCCATCGAAACCCGCCTCGATCGCGTTTTCCGCAGCCTGCGCAAACTCGCCGACGATCCGCGAAACCTCGGCCGTTTCCAGTTGGCGTGGCGCCGGCGGCTCTACCAGCGCCGGCTTGCCATCAGCGTCGTAACCGAACGCTGTCGCGCCGACTGCTCGCTTCGACGTGGCGCTCACCGGCAATTTTCCACCGTCCTGAATCGACGGGTGCGAGACACGACCGACGTGCCAGATCTGCGCAAACATCTTGCCACCCACCGCATGCACCGAGTCGGTAGTGAGGCGCCAGCCAGCGATCTGCTCGGCAGTGAAGATACCTGGGTTGAACAGATAACCCTGACCCTCACGGGAAATCGGCGTGCCCTCACTGACGATCAAGCCTGCAGTGGCACGTTGCGCGTAATACAACGCCACGCGTTCATCGGCGGCGTCATGCGGTGCACGCGAACGGGTCAGCGGCGCCATGACGATACGGTTTTTGAGCGTGGTGTCGCCCAGGCGCAATTCATTGAAGAGTGTCGACATTGGAGTATCCGAAGTAGATCGAGAGTAATGACGATCAGCGGAGCGACAGGTTGACGATGCGGACTGTCTCGAACTCGCGCCAAAGGCCTGGTGAGTTGCAACGATGAACCGATGCTAACTTCGGGGGATGGCGGCAACAATCCGGCGGAATCGCAAATGACTATTGCTTTTTCAGCAACGGCTTTGCATCGCAGGCGCCATTTTGTATGGCGCCATTCGAACAGGGCTTGCGTTCAGCGATGAGCATTAGCCATGGCCACAGGACTCGCCGATGCACGGACTCGTCAGGCTGCCGCGTTCGACCCGGCAAGATGAACTTCATCGGCACCGCGACCCGCCAGCCACGCAAGCACGGACGCCGCCACCAACACGGCCGCACTGAGCTCGAATGTGGCTTTGTACCCGCTCAGATCAAACGCCAGGCCGCCGACGATGGCCCCTGCGGCGATCGCCAGTTGCACGATGGCCACCAGCAAGCCGCCACCGGCTTCGGCATCATCAGGAAGGGTCTGGGCCAGCCATGTCCACCAGCCAACGGGAGCCGCAGTGGCGACCAGCCCCCACAGACCGAGCAGCAATGCGGTCAACAGCGGCGAGGCACCGAAGTTCACCAGGGCCAGTGCGATGACCGCCATGATCAAAGGGATAATGGTCAGCGTGCGGTAGAGGCCATTGCCGATGAATCTTTCGATCAGAAAGGTGCCGATAAAACCTGCAAGTCCCAGCCCCAGCAGCATGAACGACAGTGTTGAGACACTGACCCCCGTCACGCCCTCCAGAAATGGCCGCAGGTACGTGAACAGCATGAACTGCCCCATGAAAAATACGCTGACCGCGACCATCCCCAGCGCAACCGGCAGCCGTTTCATCAGGCGCAGCACGTTGCCGCTGCCCGCCCGAGGTTTCTCGGCCTTGAAAGACGGAAGACTGATCATCAGCCACACGGCCGCCAGCGCCGCGACCGGAACCACACAGAAAAATGCACCGCGCCAGCCGATCAACGAGCCAAGAAAGCTGCCCGCCGGGGCTGCGATGACCGTCGCCAGAGCGTTACCACTGTTGACGATCGCCAGCGCTCGGGACACTTGCTCCGGCGGTACCAGACGCATGGCAGTCGCCGCCGACAATGACCAGAACCCGCCGATGGCTATCCCGATCAAGGCTCGTCCAATCATGAAGGAAGGGTAACCCGGCGCGAGCGCGACGACCGTGCCTGAAACGATCATCAGCAAGGTCAGAGACAGCAATAACCTCTTGCGCTCGACGCGCGCGGCGACCGAGGCAATCAACAGGCTGGTGATCAAGGCAAAGCCACCAGAAACGGAAATCCCCTGCCCGGCCTGGCCTTCGGTGATGTGCAGGTCGGCTGCAATGGGTGTCAGCAGGCTGACGGGCATGAATTCTGAAGCGACCAGGGCGAATGCGGCCAACGACATGGCCAGCACGGCGCTCCAGCCGCGTTTTTCTGTAGAAGCAATTGTCATGAGAACTACCTGTGTTGCGCGAAAAGCGTAGAGGGGTGATGCGCAGGGGTTGGAACGATTGGATGCCTGCAAGGGCATGCCCCTGTAACAGTTCGACACATTCTCCCGGTCGATCCGCTGCTGCTCTAGCGCATTCCTCTTGAATGCTTGCCTGATCCTCTGAGGATGCAGGGGGATGGATAGGAAACGTCTGCCCGGCGGATTAGAGTTCGCTCAACAGGAGCGACCGACCATGATTCATATCTCCCCGCGCCATGAATCAACGCTGGCGTTGAACATCGACCCGCGCGTGAACGCACCGGGTGACTTCGCCACAGCCATACCCGGCCTGTCGCTGTTTCGCCGCGACCAGCCGGCGCCCCCCGCCGTGTGCATGATCGAACCGAGCCTGATTCTGGTGGGCCGTGGCGAAAAACGCCTGTGGGTCGGTGGTGAGGGCTACCGCTATGACCCTTCGCGGTTTCTGGTCACCTCGCTGGATCTGCCCGCCAACTCCGAAGTGATGCTCGCCAGCCCCACACTGCCTTGTGTCGGCCTCGTGCTGAAACTGGATGTCAGCATGCTCGCCGAGGTCATCACCAAAAGTGGCTTGCCCGCCAAGCGCCAGCAATCAACGGGGACGGGCGCCGGGATCGGCAGCCTGTCGTCCGCCCTGGAAGGCGCGCTCGATCGCCTGCTGGCATTGCTCGATGAGCCGGAGGCGATCCCGGTGCTGGCGCCGCTGATTCTGCGCGAAATCCACTACCGACTGCTCAACACCGATCAAGGCGCGCGGTTGCGGCAGATCACTGCCGTCGACGGTCAGGGGTACCGCATCGCCAAAGCCATCGACTGGCTGAAGGTCAACTACACCGCTGCCCTGCGTATCGACGATCTGGCCGCGCGGGTGCAGATGAGCGCGCCTACTTTTCACCTGCACTTTCGCCAACTGACTGGCATGAGTCCGCTGCAGTACCAGAAGTGGATGCGTCTGAACGAGGCCCGCCGGCTGATGTTGATGGAGCGCCTGGACGTTTCGCGGGCGGCATTTGCCGTCGGGTATGAAAGTCCTTCGCAGTTCAGCCGCGAATACGGCCGTCTGTTCGGCACCGCGCCAAGTCGTGACATGGCGCTGCTGCGTGGGCAACCACTTGAGGCAGAAGCGCTCGGCACCGCAACGATTTGAACGAACAACCAGCTTCACCGGTGATGCGCCTCGCCGCGTGTCACCGCTAATAACAAAGTACGTCAACCGATGATCAAGCGGGTGAACCATGGAACTACGAATCAACCAGAAGACCTATCAGGTCGATGCCGACGCCGATACGCCCCTGCTGTGGGTGATCCGCGATGATCTGGGCATGACCGGCACCAAGTACGGCTGCGGTCTGGCGCAATGCGGCGCCTGCTCGGTGCTGGTGGACGGCAATGTGGTGCGCTCGTGCGTCACGCCGGTGGCCGGTGTGGTCGGCCGGGAAGTCACCACCATTGAAGCCATCGAAGACGATGAAGTGGGCAAACGGGTGGTCTCGACCTGGGTCGATCTGCAGGTCGCCCAATGCGGTTACTGCCAGTCCGGGCAGGTGATGGCCGCCACCGCGCTGCTCAAGCAGAACCCCAAACCGAGTGATGCGCAGATCGAGGCGGCGATGGTCAATCTGTGCCGGTGTGGCACGTACAACGCCATCCATGCTGCGGTGCATGAGCTTGCCGGCAAGGGAGAAGCGTGATGAACGTTCGTATCGACCCTTCACAGCAAGCCTCGGCGCTTGATCTGCACGAACCGATCAATGTATCGCGCAGACGCTTCCTGACCGGCACCGCCGTCGGCGCACTGGTCCTCGGCTTTGGCCTGCCGCTCGGCTCGACACGCGCGCAAGCAGCGACTGCAGTGGCCAGTGCCGAGCGCGGCACGCAGGTCCCGGCGTTTCTGGAAATCCGCCCGGACAATCGCGTGCGCCTGCTCTGCCCGTTCATGGAAGGCGGACAAGGCACGTTCACCGCGATGGCGCAGATCGTCGGTGAAGAACTGGATGCCGACCCGGCGACCTTCCTCGTCGAAGCCGCCCCGCCAGGCGAGGCTTATGTGGTGATGGACAACGGCATGCGCATCACCGGCGGCAGCATGTCGGTGCGCATGAGTTACCCGGTCATGCGCCGCCTCGGCGCCCTCGCCCGCGCCATGTTGTTGCAGGCGGGCGCGCAGCAGCTCGGGGTGCCGGTGAGTGAGTTGAGCACCGAGCCCGGCAAGGTTGTGCATGCCAAGTCGGGCCGCTCGCTGGCCTACGGTGAGCTGGCCGAGCGCGCGATGGATCTGCCGGTTCCCGATCCGGCCTCCGTGACGCTACGGGATCCGAGCACGTTCCGCTGGATCGGCAAACCGGTGAAGCGCGTCGATGCCTACGACAAATCCACCGGCAAGGCGCTCTACAGCATTGATCTGAAAGTCGACGACATGCTCCATGCCGCCGTGCAACACGCCCCGCGCCTGGGGATGACGGTGGGCAAGCTGCGCAACGAAGACCAGGTCAAGGCAATGAAAGGCGTGCATTCCGTGCATCGTCTGCCGGGCGCCGTGGCGGTGGTCGCCGAACGCTGGTGGCACGCCAAGCGTGCAGTCGAGGCGATTCAGGTCGATTGGCAAGAGCCAACGGCCGACAGCCAGGTTCGGCCGATGCCCGCGGACTTTTCCAGCGATGCCTGGTTCAAGCGCCTCGCAGAAGATAAAGGCCCGGCCAAAGATGATGAAAACGAAGGCGACGTGGCGTCGATTCTCAAGGAAACCAAGACCCGCATCGACGCCACTTACCACAACCAATACCTGAACCACGGACAGTTGGAGCCACCTTCGGCACTGGCCCGATTCAATCCGGACGGCTCGCTGGAGATCTGGCTGCCGAATCAGGCGCCGGACATGTTCCGCGCGGACATCGCCAAACGCACGGGCCTCGATCTTTCACGCATCACCTTGCATTCGCCGCTGCTGGGCGGGTTCTTCGGTCGGCATTTTCTCTACGACTCCGCCAGTCCCTACCCTCAGGCGATCGCGCTGGCCAAAGCGGTCGGCCGACCGGTCAAACTGATCTGGAGTCGCGAGGAAGAGTTCCTGCGTGACGTGCTCCGCCCGGTTGCAGCAGTGAATTTTCGCGCTGCGCTGGACAACGACGGCTGGCCGCTGGCAATCGAAGCGGTCAGTGCCACCGAAGGGCCGACTGAGGCCCTCGCCGGCAAGCAAGGGGAGAAACTCGACCCCACGGCGCTTGAAGGCTTGTCGGGCAAGTCCTACGCGATCCCCAACAAACGCATCGCGCAGATCTACGTCAAAGGCCCGGCGATGCTCGGTTACTGGCGTTCGGTGGGCAACTCGCTGAACGACTTCTTCTATGAATCGTTCCTTGATGAACTCGCTGACAAGGGCGGCAAAGACCCGTTCGACTTGCGTCTGCATTTGCTGCGCGACAACAAACGCCTGACCACGCTGCTGCAAGCGGTGGGTGAACTGTCGGGCGGCTGGAAGCGCGGACCGTTTACCGCTGAGGATGGCAGCCGACGGGCGCGCGGCGTGGCCATGGCTTCGCCGTTTGGTACAGAGACGGCGGTGATCGCCGAGGTGTCCATCGAGAACGGCCAGGTCAAGGTGCACGACATCTGGCAGGCAATTGATCCCGGCAGCATCGTCAATCCGGCGATTGTCGAGGCTCAGGTGAACGGCGCCGTGGCGCTGGGACTGTCGCAGACGCTGGTGGAAGAAGCCGTGTGGATTGATGGCAAACCCCGGGCGCGCAACTACGACCTGTATCCGATCCTGCCGCCTGCGCGGATGGCGCGGGTACACGTGCGTGTGGTCGAGAGTGGAGAAAAAATGGGTGGCATCGGCGAACCACCGTTGCCTGCCGTCGCGCCCGCCGTCGCTAACGCGGTGGCAAGGCTAACCGGTCAGCGGGTGCGCAGCCTGCCCATGAGCCGACACACTTTCACCTGATCAGCGCCGGAGCGTTCATGAATAACAGCCGATTCGCAAGAACCGCTGGCTGGCTGGCAGTGCCGTGCCTGGTCGCGGCAGGCCTGCTGGCCTGGTATGTCACTCGCGAGCCCGCCTCGCCTCTCGAAAACCATCAGACGGCGGTGGCCGACATCGACCCGGCACTGATCGCAAGGGGCGAATACGTCGCCAGGCTCAGTGATTGTGTGGCCTGCCACAGTGTGCCGGGCGGTGCGCCATTTGCCGGTGGCCTGGAAATGGCCACGCCGCTGGGCGCAATCCATGCGACCAATATCACCCCGGACACGCAAACCGGTATCGGTCACTACAGCCTCGCGGACTTCGACCGCGCCGTGCGCCATGGCGTGGCACCCGGCAGTCGCCGTCTGTACCCGGCGATGCCCTACCCGTCCTATGCCAAGCTCAGCGATGACGACGTGCGGGCGCTGTATGCGTTCTTCATGAAAGGCGTGGCGCCGGTGAAACAGGCGAACATCCCGAGTGCCATTCCCTTTCCGCTGAACCTGCGCTGGCCGATCGCACTGTGGAACGGCGTATTTGTCGATGCCCAACCGTATGCCGCCAAACCGTCGCAGGATGAAACGTGGAACCGCGGCGCTTACCTCGTTCAGGGCGCCGGGCATTGCGGCAGTTGCCATACCCCGCGCGGCCTGGCGTTCAACGAGAAGGCACTGGATGAATCCGCTGCGCCGTTCCTCGCCGGCGCCTTGCTCGATGGCTGGTACGCGCCGAGCCTGCGTGATGATCACAACACCGGCCTGGGCCGCTGGAGCGAGGCGCAGATCGTGCAGTTCCTCAAGACCGGTCGCAATAAACATGCGGTGGTCTACGGTTCGATGACCGAAGCGTTCAACAACTCCACGCAGTTCATGAGCGATGACGATCTGACGGCCATTGCCCGTTATCTGAAGTCGCTGCCCGGGGATCGCGAGCGGGATGGCGCACCTTGGCAGTATCAGGCGGTTTCGGCAGCGGAACGTCTGGACGCGTCCGGTGCTCATACCTACGTGACGCGCTGTGCTTCCTGCCATGGTCTGGACGGCAAGGGCCAAGCGCAATGGATGCCACCGCTGGCCGGCGCGACTTCTGCACTGGCCAAGGAAAGCGCCTCGGCGATCAACATCACCCTCAATGGTTCGCAGCGTGTTGTCGCTGCCGGGGTGCCGGACGCCTATCGCATGCCGGCCTTCCGTGAGCAGTTGTCGGATCAGCAGATTGCCGAAGTGCTGACCTTCATGCGCAGCACCTGGGGCAATCAGGGCGGTGCTGTGGATGCGCAGACGGTTGCCAAGCTGCGTGAACATACCGATCCGGCCAGCAGCAGCCCGATCATCCTGCACATGCGTTAGAGGAGAGTGTGATGGAAAGCATCGACTTGCTGGTCCTGCGCACGGCGCGGGACTGGCTCGCCGCTGGCGAGCGTGTACTGCTCGCCACCGTGGCGCGCACATGGGGTTCTTCACCGCGCCCGACAGGGTCGATGATGGCCTTGCGTAACGACGGTCGCGTAGTCGGCAGCGTATCCGGCGGCTGCATCGAGGACGATCTGATCCATCGCTACACCACCGCTCATGGGGGCAACGGCTTAAACGACAGCGCACCGGATGTGGTGCGTTACGGCGTCAGTGCGGATGAGGCGCATCGCTTCGGCTTGCCCTGTGGCGGTACGCTTGAACTGGTCCTCGAGTTCAACCCCTGCTGGCAATCGCTGGATCAACTGTTGGCCCATCTGGATGCCGGACAACTGGTGCGTCGCAGCCTCGCCGTGGCGTCCGGTCAAATCACATTGCAACCCACGGTGACGCCGGAGCAGTTCAGTTTCGACGGCCAGCGGATGCTCAACACGCTGGGACCGGGTTACAGGATGCTGATGATCGGTGCCGGCGCGCTGGCCGAGTACCTGGCCACCATGGCGTTGTTCAACGGTTTCAAGGTCGCGGTGTGCGATCCCCGTCCGGAATACATCGAGACGTGGGCGGTGGACGGCGTCGAGCGCATCGTCGGCATGCCCGATGACGTGGTCCGCGACTTCGCGGTCGATCTCAGAACCTGCATCGTCGCCTTGAGTCATGACCCCAAACTCGACGATCTGGCACTGCTCGAAGCCCTCCATGGGCCGGCGTTTTACATCGGCGCCATCGGCTCGCGGCGCAACAGCCAACTGCGCCGCGAACGCCTGATCGAGCACTTTGGCCAGACCCCGGCCTCACTCGCGCGACTGCACGGACCGATCGGCATTTACATCGGCAGCAAGACACCGGCGGAAATCGCCGTCAGTGTGATGGCCGAAATTCTGGCGGCGAAGAATGGGGCGAGCTTGCCGAGTGAGCTTAGCGTTGCCCAGGGCAAGCACTCCGTTGAGTCTGCGGTCTCCTGATCGCAGATCTGTCTTTGACAGACGAAGCGCTGCAAACCTCAAGTCATACGATCTCTACCACTTTCATCGGCACCCGCAAGACAACCTAAACCCCTAAATTACGCGAACCACTTCAGAAACCCGCTTGCCGCTCCTTAACAAATGCGGTAAAAATCGACGAGGTTGTACGACAACATAATAAAAACCCACCCGCCAAACCCAGTGGCTTGGCACCGTTTGAGAGCTGCCATGTCCCGCCCTGTCTCTGCGCTAACCCTACCGCCGCCCTTCCCCCGCCATCTCGCCGTGATCATTCTGTTGTGCATGGGCTGTGCGTTCGCCGGTAATCATGTGGCGGCGCGGGTCGCTTTTGATGATGGCGCGGGCGTGTTGCTGGCGATTTTGCTGCGTTCTGGCGGGACCTTGCTGGTGCTCGCCATCCTGGTGCTGTGGCAGAGACAAAGCCTGCGGTTGCCGGCAGGTGCCTGGCGCTGGCAATTGCTCTTGGGTCTGCTGATCACCGCACAGAGCCTGTGCCTGTACTCTGCCGTCGCGCGGGTCCCGGTGGCGGTGGCGTTGCTGGTGGCCAACGTGTTTCCGATCCTGCTGGCGTTGCTGACCTGGGCCACGGGCGGCCCAAGACCCACCGCACGCACCGCTGCACTGATGGCTTTGATTCTGCTGGGCCTGGTGTTTGTGCTGGATGTTCCGGGGCGTCTGTCGAACGCAACCCAGGTCGGGGCGCATTGGTGGCTGGGCATAGCGCTCGCGTTTTGCGCCGCCAGCGTGTTCGCGTGCGCGCTGTGGATCACCGATCACAAGTTGTCTCAGGTACGGGGCTCGGCGCGCAGTCTCTTGACCATTTTCATCGTCTTCAGCAGCGTCAATCTGGCGGGATTGACTGGCGCCCTGCCAGGCGGACTGAACCTGCCCGCGACCGCAACCGGATGGCTGGCCCTCGCCACTTTGGTGGTGCTGTACGGCACCGGGTTTATCGTACTGTTCATTTCCGTGCCGCGGTTGGACATGCCACGCAATGCACCGGTGATGAACATCGAGCCACTGGCGACGTTGTTGATGGGCTGGATGGTGCTGGATCAAATGCTCAGTGCGGGGCAGATTCTGGGCGGAGTGATTGTGGTCACCGGCATCGTATTGCTGACGTATCGCAAAACAGCTATCAAGGCGCAGGCCAAAGCTGTGGCGTGAGAATTGCTTAACAGGATGTACAACAAAGCCCCGCTTGATTCGGGGCTTTGTCATTTCTGAGGGTTGCCTGCTACGCCGCATTCGAAGCCCAGTTCAACGAACGCTTGCAGCACGCCAGACAGCCGAAGGAATGCAGACCACGCCGTCGAACAATAACCGCGCCGTGCGCATCAGTCCGCAACCGGCAAGGTTCCCCTCCTTCAAGTGCAACGCCACTGTGAACTCACCCGTCGGGTGTTCGATCGACAGCCGTCTCGCATCGCCCTCCCCGGTAACCGCCATGGCCGCCGCCACACTGTCTTCGAGCAGGCAAGCTGCTGCCACGCTGACGGCGCCGAACACACCAATACTGGTGTGGCAGCGATGAGGAATGAAGCTGCGTGTGCTGATTGCGCCACCGGCCTGCGGCGGTGCAATCAGGCACATTTTCGGTACGTTGCGCAGGCGCACATCCCCCAGGTTCATGCGCGCCCCCGCTTGCAGGCGGATCGACTCCAGACGCTGCTTCAAGGGGGCATCGGCGTCGAGTTGCGCGGGGCGTTCATCACCGCTTCGGCCTACGTCTTGCGCGCGGATCAGCACCACCGGCATGCCGTTATCGATGCAGGTCACTTCAACGCCGTCGATGACGTCTCGCGCGTTGCCGGTCGGCAGTAAGGCGCCGCAACTGGAGCCGGCGACCTCTTCGAATTCGACGATCAACGCTGCCGCCTGGCCCGGAACCCCGTCGATTCTGGCGTCACCGTGATAGCGAACCTCGCCATCGGGCGTCGGCACATGGGCGATGGCGATCTGTCCGGTGTTTGCCATGTAGATTCGCACCGGCGTTACGTCCGTCGTGACTGCAACCAATCCGCGTTCAATGGCAAACGGGCCGACACCCGCGAGGATGTTCCCGCAGTTCTGTCCATAATCGACGCGCGCCTCCTCCACCAGCACTTGGGCAAACAGGTAGTCGACATCCGCGCCCTCACGGCTCGACGCTCCGATAATCGCCACCTTGCTGGTCAGCGAATCGCCGCCACCGATGCCGTCGATCTGCCGCGCATCCGGCGAGCCCATCACCGCCAGCAACACGCGGTCGCGCAGCGCTGGCTCTTGCGGTAGATCACTGGCAAGAAAATAGGCGCCTTTCGACGTGCCGCCGCGCATCAGCAGGCAGGGAATGCGAGTCTGCGCCATGCTCAGTCCCCCAATTCTTCAAGGCTGTCGACATACCGCAAACCCTTTTCAGCCAGACGTGCGCGCATGTTGTAGATGTCGAGCCCCAACTCGCCATTGGCCAGACGCACAGCCTTCTGCTCTTCCAGATCGGCCCGCGCACGACTGGCTTCGACGACATGCGGCACTTCGCTGCGACGCACCACGACCACACCGTCATCATCGGCGACGACCACATCGCCCGGATGCACCAGTTGACCGCCACACACCAGTGGCAGGTTGACCGAGCCAAGGGTTTCTTTGATCGTGCCTTGGGCACTGATCGCGCGGGACCAGACCGGGAAGCCCATTTCACGCAAGGTGTGGGTATCGCGAACCCCGGCGTCGATCACCAACGCACGCACACCGTGTGCCTTCAACGAGGTCGCCAGCAGGTCGCCGAAGTAGCCGTCGGTGCACGGTGAACTCGGTGCGACCACCAGAATGTCGCCGGGACGGCATTGCTCCACGGCCACATGAAACATCCAGTTGTCGCCCGGTGCGACCAGCACGGTCACCACTGAACCACTGATCGCCGTGCCCTGCTGAATCGGCCTGATCGAAGCAGCGAACAGCCCCTTGCGCCCCTGCGCTTCATGAATGGTCGCCACCCCAAAACTTCTCAGTTCATCGACCAGCGCCGCTTCGGCTCGCGGGATATGGCGCACGACGATGCCGGTCTTGCCGATATGTTCGCTCATGCCAGATTCTCCGTGACGCGCGGGAAGATGCTCTGGTAGCCCTCGCCATAAACAATGTTGCGGGTCGAGGTGATTCCGACATTTCGTTTGGCCTGCACACCGCGCTGCAGGGCGACACGGGTGTAGTACTCCCACAAGTGTTCCTGACCGGCCATGCACTGGATGGCCGCGTACTTCTTGTCCCAGACCTCGGTGATGTCGAGCAGCACATCGGGACGCCATTCGCACTGTTCGGGCTGATGCGGTTCGAAGCTGTACACCGGCGGCGCACCAATGATTTTTTCACCGGGTTTATAGCCTTCAGCCTGAGCGATGATGCGTGCCTCCTGCGTCAGGTTCATCGCCAGCGGATGGTCGTAGTTGTAGGGATCCTTGAGGGAATGACTGAGGACGAATTCCGGTTGCACCCGGCGAAACACATCGGCCAGGCGGAACAGGGTTTCCTTGTCGGCGCGCATCGGGTAATCGCCGATATCGAAGAACTCGACACTGGCGCCGAGAATATCGGCGGCAGCCTGAGCCTCTTCGCGGCGCGCGGTTTTGACTGTGTCTTCGCTCATCTCGCCTTTGCGCCACAGCTTGGCGGACTCACCGCGTTCGCCGAACGACAGGCAGACGATGTGGACGTTGTAACCTTGCTGCGCGTGCAAGGCGATGGCACCACCGGCACGCCAGACGAAATCGGCAGAGTGGGCGCTGACAACCAGCGCGTTTTTGGATGATGGGGTCATTGCGGATTCTCCTCCTGCGGTTGCCAAAAGCATCGCATCGCGGCCTGCCGGTGGAGTAATGCGTTCGAGTGTTTGAGGTATGCGTTTTTTTTATTGCCACTCGAACAGCGCAGTTGCATAGTCGCCTGATCCGCCAGCCTGCAGAGTCCTTGCCCCATGGAAACCCCTGAACTGCCCAGTCTGATGCACGTACGCGCCTTCGTCCGGGTGGCGGATCACGGCAGCGTTTCCAAGGCTTCGGTGGCGTTGTACCGGGCGCAATCGGTAGTCACCCGGTCCATCTCCGAACTTGAACAACACCTTGCGGTGACGCTGTTCGAACGTCATGCCAATGGTATGCGTTTGACCGATTTCGGCGTGCGCCTGTTGCCCCGCGCGCGACGGGTTCTGGCCGAGCTTGAGGCGGTGCCGAAGTTGCTCGGCCATGGCGACAAGGCAGCGGTCGAGCCGCTTTATCTGTTCCAGGCGCGACGCCTGCAAGTGTTCGTCAAACTCTGCGAAACCCAACACATGCAGACCGTGGCCAGCCTGCTGGGGTTGAGTCAGCCGGCCGTCAGTTCAACCCTGAAAGTGCTGGAAAACGGCTGCGGTCATTCACTGTTCGAGCGCACCCCGCGCGGCTTGCAACCGACGCGTGCGAGTCATGAGATTCTTTTTGCGATCCGCCGTGCGCTGAACGAATTACGCCATATCGAAACCGACATCACCGCCATTCGCGGCGCCCTGCACGGCGTGGTCCACGTCGGCGCCCTACCCCTTGGCCGCACGCGAATCCTGCCGGAAGCCATCGTGCAACTGGTCGAAGCACATCCGGGCATTCAAGTGATCACCAACGAGAGTCCGTTCGACCTGTTGGCGAGCGACTTGCGCGCCGGTGATGTCGATTTCATTTTTGGTGCGTTGCGCTCATCGGCCTACGCCAGTGACCTGGTGGGTGAAGCACTGCTGAGCGAAGAAATGGTGGTGCTCGCGCGACGTGATCATCCGCTCTGCGCCACAACTGACTTGCACGCGCATCTCGGCCAAGCGCGCTGGGTTTTGCCACGCGCGGGCTCGCCGGCGCGACAGATGCTCGAGGATTGCTTTGGCGGATTCGGGATGGCGGCGCCTCGACCGGTGGTGGAAAGCGCCGACATGGCGATCATTCGCGGGCTGCTGTTGCGCTCGGACATGCTCGCGGCCGTCTCGGCGCATCAATTGGAGCAGGAAATCGCTTCGGGCGAGCTGTGCATCCTGCCGCTGGAATTGAAACAGACCGCCCGGGCCATCGGCCTGACCTATCGCAACGGCTGCCTGCACTCACCGGTGGCTCAGGCACTGATGGACATGATCCGCCGGGTGATCCGGGCGCAAGCCGATGACGCGATTACAGCAGGCTCAATGGGTAGCTGATGATCAAGCGATTCTCGTCGAACTCGTTGCTGCTGTAATCGCGGCGAATGCTCGAGTTGCGCCAGCGCACGTTGAGATTCTTGAATGTGCCGCTTTGCAGCGTATAGCCCAACTCGGATTCTCGTCCCCACTCCTTGCCATCTGTGATCGCACCGCTGTGCACGTTGTCGCCGCTGATGTAGCGGTTCATCAGCGTCAACCCGGGCACGCCGAGGACGACGAAGTTATAGTCGTGACGCAGTTGCCAGGATTTCTCCCGGGCGTTGTCGTAGCTGTTGTTGTAACTGTCGTTGGCCAGTGTGCCGCCACTGGTGCCATTGACCCTCATCCACGCTTCGTCCCCGCTGAGTTTCTGCAGACCGAGGTAAAAGGTGTTGCCACCGTAGCGCGCCGACAGCAGCGCCGAAAAGGTACGGTTGTCCAGATCCCCGGCACGAGCACTGCCATCTTCACGCCCCCAGAAGTAGCCGAGGTTGGCGCCCAGCGTCCAGTCGCCAAGTGGCTGACTGTGCACCAATTGCAGATATTGCTGCTGGTAGATGTCCTTGAGCTGAGCATTCCACGCACCAATCATCGTGCGTTTGTCGTTGAATGCGTATTCGCCACCGACAAAATTGAAGCGATCAGAGGTGAACGCGGTTTTGCCCTGCATGAACATGTCTTCCATGCTCGAATCGTTGCGCGGGCTGTTCTGCCGGAACTGCCCGCCATACAGCGTCAGACCGTCGATGTCTTGCGACGTCAGCTGGCCGCCACGAAAGGTTTGAGGCAATGAGCGTCCGTCGTCGGAACGCAGGATCGGCAGCACCGGCATCCATTCGCCAACCTTGATTTCGGTTTTGCCGACTTTCATTTTTCCCGCAACGGCCAGGCGGCCGAACTCATTGGCTGGTCGTCCATCGCTGTCCAGTGGCAGCAACTGGGTGCCCCCAGTGCCTTGGCCGCCATCGAGTTTGAGCGAATACAGACCCAGCACATCCACTCCAAATCCCACCGTGCCTTGGGTAAAGCCGGATCGGGCGTCGAGAATGAAGTTTTGCGTCCACTCTTCGGCTTTGCCCTGTGCATAGGCGGGGTTGGTGAAATTGCGATTGATGTAGAAGTTACGCAGATTGAGATTGGCACTGGCGTCATCCATAAAGCCTGCGGCACTTGCCTCGACAGGCAGCGCACAAACAGCGGACAGCGTGAAGACTACGCGGGTATTGGCGGTGATTTTCATTGTTATTGTTATCCGTTTTTTTTGGCTGAAACAGTCCGCTGCGCCCGCAGGAAACAGGCGCAGTGAAGTCATTCAGGGGTGTTGCGAAAGCGGCCCGGAACGAGCCGCTGGTGAAGCTGAAGTGTTAGCGCGGCGTTTTACCGGCGACCGAATAAAGCACCTGCTGGTTACGGGTTTTCATGAACTCCTCCAGGCTTTGTCCACGCATCGCCGCGTAGATCTGCAGATTGGGCACGCCGAGCACGGCGGCGAGTTTTTCCAGCACAAAGAAAATTGCCCCGTAGTGGATCAAGCCGCGCCAGTCACGACGTTGCAGCAGATCCTGCTCTTCATCACTAAGTCCGGCCTCATCGAACAAGGCCTGCGGCTGATCAAGGAAACGCTGACGCCAGTCTGGCTCGATCATGCGGTGCAGGAACCTGTTCAACCGATAGCCTTTGGCGCTGCGTTCCAGCGTGAACGGATACGTGCCTTCAAGCTTTTCGATCCCGGCCAACTGGTGATGCATGTGCTGCAGGTGCCGCGCGGTCACGTCGGCGGGAACCGGGCGATCCTGGTTTTCCAGCAACAGCGTGGCAATGCCGGTCATCGACGGCAGGTAGTAATCCTGATGCAGGTTTTTCACCGTGGCCGACAGCGCGCCACGCATGATCAGCCAGGTGATCACCTCCGAGCCTTCCATGCCTCCCAACGTGGCGTATTCAGCGTGGGTCATCTCAGTGAGGCGTTGCGGATCATTGACCAGCAGATCAATGAACTGCTCGTCCCACTCCGGATTATTGAAACCGCAGCGCTCGCCGTGGACTTGATGGGACACGCCGCCAGTCGCGACGATAGCCACCTTCAGATCCTCGGGATAGCTTTCGATCGCCCGACGCAGTGCCTGGCCCAACTTGTAGCAACGCCGCGCACTCGGCACCGGGAATTGCAAAACGCCGACCTGCAGCGGCACGATTTCCACCGGCCAATCCGGCTCGCACGGCAACAGCGCCGACATCGGCGAGAAAAAGCCATGGTCGAGCGGTTTGTCACGGAAGAAACTCATGTCGAATTCATCCGCCACCAGGCTTTCGCCGATGTGTCGTGACAGCGCCGCGTGGCCGCCGATGCCCGGCAGTTCACGCGGATTGCCGCCCTCGTCTGCCACTTCGTAACGCTCATCGACCCCGAGAGAAAACGCACCGTAGTGATCAAAGAAAAACGACGTGACGTGGTCATTGAAGATGTAAAACAGCACATCCGGTTGCTGCTCCTTCAGCCACACTTTGATCGGCTCGAAGCCGCGAAAAATCGGTGCCCAGGCGGCCTCATGCTGTTTGTCGTGATCGACCGCGAAGCCTATGGTCGGGGTATGGGATACAGCGAGGCCACCAATGATGCGTGCCATAACGAGTTCCTTTGTCGAAAAAGATTAATGCGCCAGCAAGGCTCGATTGACTCGGCGCCGTGCATGACCGTTGGCCAGGATCGCCAGTGCGGCAATAAAGGCCGGCACACTCAACAGCGCGAACAGCAGCGGCAAGCCCAGCCCGAGACTGAGCACCGCACCACCGATGAGTGAACCAAAGATAGCCCCGAAGCGGCCGATACCCAGCATCCAGCTGACGCCGGTGGCACGACAGTCCGTCGGGTAGTAACCCGGTGCAAAAGCGTTCAGGCCGGTTTGCGCCCCGCTCATGCAGAAACCTGCTGCGACCACGCCGAATGCAAGCAGGCTGGATTCGAGACTGAACGCGCCCAGCAGCAGGATGAAAGCCCCGCCCAGCGCATAAGACGTAGCAATGACCGCATTCGGATTGCGTCGATCCATCGCCCAGCCAACCACAATGGCGCCGACGGTGCCGCCAATCTGGAACAGGCCGGTGATGGTCGCGGCGCGTTCAATGGACAGACCGCCTTCGCGCAACAATGTCGGCATCCAGCCCATGGTCAGGTAGATCACCAGCAAACCCATGAAGTACGTCGCCCACAGCGCGAGCGTGCCAAAGCGATATTGCTCGGTGAACAACAACCGCAGCGGGGCTTTCTGTTGCGCCTGCGGTTCGGCGATGACGAATGTCGTCGCCGCGCTGAACGTACCGCCCAGCTTGTTCAATACCTTGGCGATCTGGCTGGCGGGCGCATTGCGCGCAGCCAGAAAACGCGCCGACTCCGGCAACAGCAACCACATCAGCGGCAGCAGCAACATCGGCAGCATCCCGCCAGCGAGCAACACCGACTGCCAGCCGTGATGGGGAATCAGCCACGCCGCGAGAAACCCGCCTAATCCCGAACCCATGTTGAAACCGGTGAACATGATCGTGATGAACAACGATCGATTACGCTGCGGCAAATATTCGGCAAGCAACGTGGTGGTGTTGGGCAATGCCGCCCCCAATGCCACGCCGGTAAGCAAGCGCAGGGCTGCCAGTTCGTAAGGATTGCGAGCGAAAGCGCAGAGCAGGCTCAACACGCTGAAGCCAGTCACTGCCGTCAGCAGTACCTTTTTACGGCCGAGCCGATCGGCGTAAGGGCCGGCGGTCAGGGCGCCGATCGCCAGTCCAACCATACCGGCGCTCATCACCGGGCCGAACGCCGCTTTCGACAGGCCCCATTCCTGGATCAGCGAAGGTGCGATAAAGCCCATCACTGCCACGTCGAAGCCATCGAAAAGCACAATGAAAAAGCACAGCCCCATGATCAGCCACTGATAGCGGCCAACCGGCCGATTGTCGATCCACGCCTTGATGTCGACCGTTTCGTTACGCATGCTTGCACCTTCTTATTGTTGTGAAGTGCCCGACAGACCGAGGCATTGAGGCAGTCAGTAGACAGGCAACGACTGTCGAGCGTTGGCGTGACTCTAAGGCCGCACGTGCCTGCCCCGCCTCTGGGAAATCCTTAAGCAGGTATCGGTTTTTTTTATGAGGTGTTTTTTGAAGGGGGGATTGGCAGACAGCGGCGGGAGTAGACAGTGGGCTTGCGAGCCGCCCAACAAAAACGGCCCATGACAAAAAGCTTCATGGGCCGATAGAGAATCAGGCGTTCGGAACTCGACGAAACTGTCGATACGATCAGGCTGATAGTCGGAAAGAACACCAACCATGCCGTTTCAGGAAAGGTCTTTGCACCAGGCTGATTTCAACCCTCTTTCGCTGCGACATTCATTTCAAACTGCTCAATGACATCGACCCTCGTACGACGGCTCTTTTCGATAGAGCCTTCCTGCGTCCAAAGAAACGGAAAAAAGGAAAAACATTGATCGGCACTCAGTGCCTGCAAGTCATCCTGCCAGCTCGTCCAACGCAAACCGTCGTAGAAGTCGGCAATGCGCTCGCTCAAGGCCCAGCCAAGAAAGTCGCTGTAACCGATCTCCAATGGTTCCCACTGCAAAGTGTCGGGAGCCCAGTAATACATCGCGCCCACGTCATCACCCAGCCCGCCACCATTGATGGCAAAGAACCCGCCAACGGCATCATCGGCGACCAGCAAATACCCTTGCCCACGGCCATCGTTCCAGTCTGCGAGATTGCGCGATAATTGCCGATGCCCGGAACCCAGTACGCGCAACCATCCATGGTCGATCAATAAACCGCCCGTCTCGTAAGCAATGGCGCCCAACGTTGATCTCGTCGTGACCTGCAGCGCGAACAATACTCTTGCGTTATCGGCGGACGGCGGCAGCAATTGATGATTGCGGGTGGCTTCGGCCAACATGTCTTTCACGAGCGGTAAGGCGCTGTCGTGGTTGTCTATCAAGTCTTCCAGGCTTTTCATCTGCCAATCCATGGAAAAAAGGAAGCGATTGTAGCGCCGTGACCCTTTGCACTGAGTGGATACGTCACGATGAGGCGAGACGCAGTGCGGTGCTGCTTTGTTTTTTATTGATGTGTACCGCTACGCAACAGACAGCGGGGAATGTCGCATCGACCGAGTACAAACGATAAAGCCCAGCCAGTGGCTGGGCTTTATCATCACTGCTGGCGGACTTCGCGAATGGTTGCGCCGGGATATTTCTCGAGGATTTTGCGCTCAGCGTCTCTCTGATCGGTGCCGTTCTGCAGCACATTACTCATGCCGTTGCCGCTCTTGGTTTTCAGGCTGAAGACAAACGTTTTCACTGCCATTGTGCGATTCCTTCGCTATTGGAGGTAGAACTGTAGCATCGCTGATGTTCGCCAGCTTGCGGCCCAAGAGACTTCACGACTTCTCTATGCGCCCTTGCGCCAACTTGGTGTATGCAAAGTAACCACCGGCAATTTCGATTACCGCCAGCACCCCGAACATTGCGCCGAACATGAAAGAAGAAGCGATAAAGGCGATGGCAACAATGGCGATAAAAACCTTGATGATCTGATGCGTCTTTTCCTCGAAGGTAAACTTTCCACTCAGAAACAGACCGGCTGCCAGGCCGATCAAAACACCGACAATGAATCGCGCGAACATGACTCAACTCCCTTTGCTGATAAAGTCTGCAGCTTAACGTAAAACGCCTTTTCACCGCACCGGGCGGTTTCCGTCGTCAAGGCCTGGAATGACGCAATCGCCCACCTGTAGGAGCTGCGGCACGCTGCGATCTTTTGACGTTGATCTTTAAAGACCAGATCAAAAGATCGCAGCCTCGTTTCACTCGACAGCTCCTACAAAGAGATGAATCTTCGCGTCGTTCGGCAATGAGCTGAAGGCAATGGGGATGATTTTTCAACCCGCAAAATCAAGTTCGACGACAACACGCCGATACCCAACGCGACTAAGCCAGCAGGACGGTAACGCCATCCTGTCCACCTCTCAAGGAAGACCCGCATGAAAAGACTACTTATCGTCCTGGCCTCGGCAGGTTTACTCACTGCGTGTTCGGATGATGCCGGCAAACAGGAAATAAAAAATATCCTCGAGTGCTCAATGTCCGCCAAGTTGGTGGGAAAGCCGCAGATGATTGACGTGATCGCTGACCACGCCAATTGGGCATCGGCCAAGAGCGGTTACAAGCCATCAGTTGCCGAAACAAAGCAGATGCACGACGAAATCAAGGCCAAGTGGAATCTGAAATCAATGTCCAGACACGATCAGGACGTGGTGCTCGTTGGCATCTACAATTCCGCCCAATGTTCTGCGTTACATAAAGGTGACCCGATCACCGTGGACGATGTGCCACCGGACGCGTAACCCGCCAGAGCAGGCCTACATCAAACACGCCGGCACCGAAAGCGTGTCGGCCACCAGGGTAAAGGGCAAGTCGATAATAATCAGCGGCCCTACCAAGGGCATCATGTCTTCGAACTCGGCTTTCGTGCCGTTGAAGCAGGTAATGGGACTGAGGGCATTGGCAGCTATCCATGCGCAGCCACTCAATTGCGAGATGGCCACAATCAACAAGAACTTCCTTAGCACGTAACTTCCTTATTACTTCCAGTGTGTTGGCTGTAGACGCTACTGCAAGCGGCAAGTCACCTGACCGATCAGTTCTCGTCACGCACTTGCATAAGTGCAAACCCGAGCAAGTTCAGCCCCTTCCACCGATTAGGATCATTGGCCTGTTCATCGTCTTTGGTCAGGCCGATGCCCCAAATGCTGTCAACCGGGCTGGCCTCGACAATAATCCGTGAACCCGTGTCCTTGAGAAACGCATTCAGCTCAGGGTTCTGCGCAAACTTCGCCCGGCTTGCTCGTACGACAATTGCATAACGCTGCTCCAACCATGCTTGCTCGTTGAACCCACGCACCTTGCGGCCCAGTGCTTTGGCGGCATTAGGCGTCGGCGCCTGAAGTACTTGTGCGCGAATGTCCTCGTCACCAAACAGCGCGGCTTTCTCAGCCATCATGAAATGTTCGGCGGTCAGGTAGCGCTGCCCGTCGACAGTGAATTCGGCTTCGTACCATTGGCTGAAACACGAAGCGCTGACGCCTTTTTTACTGCGTTGGTGGCCCCAGAAAAAAACAAACTCCAGGGGGTCTCCCGCATTGAACCGGCTGCAAAGATCGTCCAGATATTTAGAGTCGTGCAATGATGCCTCCTCGGCGACTAGTGTTGATGTAAGAAGGATTCGCGAATGACGAAGAAACAGCCCGTCAGTAAAGAGGCCGCCACGGCGGCTGACATAGAGCGCTCCATCCAGGCCTTGAACAAAATGGCCGAACGTCTTTGGGGCGACGGTCGTGAGGCCGAAGCCAAAGCACTGCTCGACGCCCTTGATGCATTGAACCGGGCGCTCGACAGAATCCGCATTGGCGAAAGTCGCAGGGTTGTCACGCTGCATTAAGCCCGTGCGATGCGTTCAGAGATTGCAACTGTACTGATACTCGAACGGATAAAACAGCGTATCGACTACCAAGGAAAACGGCGCGTCGATTAGAACAAAGGGAATCACTGTGCCGTTGGAAATTTCAACTAGCCACCAATCAAAGCGAACGCCGATGTAGGGGCATCGATGGATGTAATCCATGCGCGTGGCGGTCGCGGCGCAACCGCTCAAAGTGATCAGGGCCAACAGAATGGCTGTTCGAAACACGTAATGTCCTTATTACTTCTGAACCGCAGAGTTGCATAGACGCTGGTGCCATCCGCGAGTCACCCGTGCAATCAACCCGCCGCACTCAAGGTTTGGAACTGCTTGTTCACCCGCTTATACAAAAGCCCCGCTGTTTTACCGCTGCGCCAACAGCCAAGTCCTGAAAGCCACGATCTTTTTCGTCTCTGCGGTTTCGCGGGGTGTTACCAGATAGAAGCCCAGATCGTCTTGCAAGCGCAGATCAAACGGCGCCACCAGACGACCTGCGCGCAGGTCATCATCCACATAGGTCGAACGCCCGATACACACGCCCTGCCCGTCAATCGCAGCCTGCACCGCCATCATCGCCAGGTCGAAAGTCAACCGGGGGCCTGCGGCGAATTGGGCGGGCTGACCAGCTGCACTGAGCCAGGTGCTCCAGTCATTGGCGGTCACGCCGCTGACTTGCAGCAGGGTGTGATGGGCCAGATCCGCCGGTACGTTCAAGGCTTTTGCGCCGCTGAGCAACGCGGGGCTGCACACCGGAAAAATCTCGTCAGACATCAGAAAATCGGCGCGCAAGCCCTTCCAGTCGCCCCGCCCATAACGAATCGCCGCATCAATGCCGCCCTTGCGAAAATCCACCAGGTCAGTGGAGGCGCTGACCCGCACATCGATATCGGCAAACGCCTGCTGGAACGACGGCAGTCGCGGCAGCAACCACTTCGATGCCACCGACACCAACGTATTGATGGTCAGCACGCTGTTGTTAGACGACGCCAACAATTGCTCCGTCGAATAGCGCAGTTCATGAAACGCCGCGCGAACGCCGGGCAAATAAGCCTGCCCGTGCTCACTGAGCGTCAGCCCCTCCTTGAGCCGCAGAAACAGTTGCACGCCCAACTCGTCTTCGAGTCGACGAATCTGATGACTGATCGCGGTTTGCGTGACGTTCAACTCTTCAGCGGCTTTGGTAAAACTCATATGGCGGGCGGCGCATTCAAAAGCTCGCAAACCATTCAAAGAAGGCAGTCCGGCGACCATGGAGAAATCCGCACTCATGAGATTTTGTCATACGCTAGCAGCATAAATGACCTTTGCGAATCCTGCGGCGGCAATAGATTCTGACGGCCTGCCCTCAACAAGGAAGCGCCATGAAACTGTATTTCGCCCCGATGACCTGCTCGTTGTCGCCGCACATTGTGCTGCGGGAACTGGGTCTGCCCTTCGAGTTGGTTCGCGTCAACAACCAGAGTAAACGCACCGCCGACGGTCGCGACTTCCGCGAGATCAACCCCAAGGGTTACGTCGCAGCCTTGCAGTTGGACAATGGCGAAGTATTGACGGAGGGCCCGGCGATTATGCAGTTCCTCGTCGATCAAGTCCCCGGCAACACGCTGGCTCCGGCAAACGGCACCTGGGAGCGCGCACGCTTGCAGGAACATCTGAATTTCATCAGCACGGAAATTCATGGCGCCAGCGCCCCGCTGTTCAATGCGCAGATTCCGCCCACGGTCAAAACGATTTTCCAGGACAAGCTGTTCAAGCGCCTGGACTACCTCAACCGCACGCTCGCTGATCAGGATTACCTGATGGGCACCTTCGGTGTGGCTGACGCCTATCTGTTTACCGTGCTGACGTGGCTGCCGGCGTTCAAAATCGACATCGAACACTGGCCTGCGCTTGCTGGCTACATGCAGCGCCTCGCCGCCCGGCCCAGCGTCCTTGCGGCCATGGCGGCAGAAGCGGCGACGCAGCCAGTCTGACCAATCGCTAGACCTTTTGTGCAGCCGTGGCGACTGCGTCACCCATTACGCGTAGAAACAGGATGCCGAATGGGCAAACGGGCCATGTCCACCGGGAATCTGTAAACTGGCGCGATTCTTAGTCGCTCACACAAGGGATCACCCATGGCCAACCAAGACATCACGTTCACTCCCGATCCGGACGCGGACTCCATTTCTTCGGACGTCACCACGTTCAACGGGATCATGATGTCCACACAGATTCCGACCCATGCCGATGGCAGCCTGGAACTGGGCGATATCACCCTGCAAAGCGAATGCACGCTGCAAGCGCTGAAGGTTGCCCTGGAGCGCGCCGGCAGTTCGATGGATCGCGTGATGCACCTGACCATCTACCTGACCGACATGGCCGACCGCGCTGCGTTCAACGAAGTGTACAAGCGCTTCTTCGCCAAACCTTGGCCGGTACGCGCCGCCGTTGGCGTAGCCTCCCTGGCCGTTGAAGGTATGCGCGTAGAAGTCACCGCCATGGCCGCCAAGGCCTGACCCACCACCCCAGCCCCTGTAGGAGCTGCCGAGTGAAACGAGGCTGCGATCTTTTGATCTTGATCTGAAAAGGTCAAAAGATCGCAGCGTGCCGCAGCTCCTACAAGGGCTCGGTGCCATCGGGCAGCACGGGCGTGCCGAGCACGCGATTCGGCGCTAGAATGCGCGCCTAACCGTGACAGCCTGACTAAAAAAACTATGTCCTTGCCCAAGCATCATCTGGAATTGCTCAGCCCTGCCCGCGATGTCGCCATCGCCCGTGAGGCGATCCTGCACGGCGCCGACGCCGTGTACATCGGCGGCCCGAGCTTCGGTGCGCGCCACAACGCCTGCAACGAAGTCGGCGAAATCGCCGAGCTGGTCGAATTCGCCCGCCGTTACCACGCGCGCATTTTCACCACCATCAACACCATCCTGCACGACAACGAACTGGAGCCGGCGCGCAAGCTGATCCATCAGTTGTACGACGCTGGTGTCGACGCGCTGATCGTTCAGGATCTGGGCGTGATGGAGCTGGACATTCCGCCGATCGAGCTGCACGCCTCGACCCAGACCGATATCCGCACCCTTGAGCGGGCGAAGTTCCTCGATCAGGCCGGCTTCTCGCAATTGGTATTGGCCCGAGAGCTGAACCTGCAAGAAATCCGCGCAATCGCCGACGAAACCGACGCTGCCATCGAATTCTTCATCCATGGCGCCTTGTGCGTGGCCTTCTCCGGCCAGTGCAACATCTCCCATGCGCAGACCGGCCGCAGCGCCAACCGTGGCGACTGCTCGCAAGCCTGCCGTTTGCCGTACACCCTCAAAGATGAAAAGGGTGGCGTGATCGCCTACGAAAAGCACCTGCTGTCGATGAAAGACAACAACCAGAGCGCCAACATCCGCGCGCTGGTCGAGGCCGGCGTGCGTTCGTTCAAGATCGAAGGTCGCTACAAGGACATGGGCTATGTGAAAAACATCACCGCCTACTACCGCCAGCGCCTCGACGACGTGCTCGAAGACCGCCCGGATCTGGCCCGCGCTTCCAGCGGCCGCACCGCGCACTTCTTCCTGCCTGACCCGGAAAAGACTTTCCACCGTGGCAGCACCGACTATTTTGTTACCGATCGCAAGATCGACATCGGCGCCTTCGACTCGCCGACCTTCACCGGCCTGCCGGTGGGCACCGTCGAGAAAGTCGGCAAACGCGACATGCAGGTCATCACCCACGAGCCACTGTCCAACGGCGACGGTTTGAACGTGCTGGTGAAACGCGAAGTGGTCGGTTTCCGCGCCAACATCGCTGAAGCCAAAGGCGAGTTCGAAGAAGACGGCGAGAAGCGCTACCGCTACCGCGTCGAGCCGAACGAAATGCCCGAAGGCCTGTTCAAGCTGCGTCCGAATCACCCGCTCAATCGCAACCTCGATCACAACTGGCAACAGGCGCTGCAAAAGACCTCGTCCGAGCGTCGCGTAGCCCTGAGCTGGGTCGCACGACTGCGTGAAGAACAGCTGGAAGTCACCGCCACCAGCGAAGAAGGCATCAGCGCCAGCGTCACCCTCAACGGCCCGTTCGGCGTCGCCAACAAGCCTGAGCAAGCGCTGGAACAGTTGCGCGATCTGCTCGGCCAACTCGGCACCACGCAGTATCACGCCACCGACATCAAGCTGGATGCGCCACAGGCGTTCTTCATCCCCAACTCGCAGCTCAAAGCCCTGCGCCGTGAAGTGATCGAGAACCTGACTGCAGCGCGTGTCGCCGCTCATCCGCGTGGCGGCCGTAAAGCCGAAACCAGCCCGCCGCCGGTGTACCCGGATTCGCACCTGACCTTCCTCGCCAACGTCTACAACCAGAAGGCGCGCGACTTCTATCACCGTCACGGCGTGAAGCTGATCGACGCTGCTTACGAAGCTCACGAGGAGGCGGGTGAAGTGCCGGTGATGATCACCAAGCACTGCCTGCGCTTCTCCTTCAACCTGTGCCCGAAACAGGCCAAAGGCGTGACCGGCGTGCGCACCAAAGTCGCGCCGATGCAGTTGATCCACGGCGATGAAGTACTGACGCTGAAGTTCGATTGCAAGCCGTGCGAAATGCACATCATCGGCAAGATGAAAGGCCACATCCTCAACCTGCCGCAACCGGGCAGCGTGGTCGGCCACATCAGCCCCGAAGACCTGATGAAAACCATTCCGCGCGCACCGCACTGAGTGGTTGGCGTGCGCGGTGCTTCGGCACCGCGTATGTCCACTTTTCCAAGCCTGGCCAAATCGCAGGCATAAAAAAACGCCAACTTCTTGCGAAGTTGGCGTTTTTTCGAATATGGCAGGGGCGGCTGGATTCGAACCAACGCATGGCAGGATCAAAACCTGCTGCCTTACCGCTTGGCGACGCCCCTACTGCTCTTTCCAGCTACTTCGTTAGGTTCGCTGTGAGAACGGGGCGCAATTTACCAAGGTTTATTCAGTTTGGGAAGCACGAAGTGAAATATTTTTTGTTTTAAAACAGCGACTTATTATTTTTCACTGATTCAGACGATCATCAGTGCGTTTCACCACCATGTTTCACCTTGGGTACGGGCGCCAAACGATTCATCAATCCACGCTTCGACACAACCTGCCGCAGGCGTTCGCCAAGGCTGTGATCAACACTCACCACCTGTAGAAACACCGCAAAAGGCTGACTGCTTGACTATTTGAAGGTGAGATTGAGGCTCGCGGGATGGTCAGAGGCGGTGTAAGAGTCTTGCAGATTTTTTGCCCGAACTGGCGTCATCGCGAGCAGGCTCACTCCTACAAGGGAACGCATTTCAAATGTAGGAGTGAGCCTGCTCGCGATGGCGCCAGTTCAGACACCCTTAAGCCCGCCGACTGCTAGAGGTGATGGCGTACGCGCAGGCAACGACCGGTGTTATTTGACCAGCCGTTTTTCCTTTGAAGGGCGATAACCAAAGAACGCGCTATAGCACTTGCTGAAATGGCTCGGCGAGACGAATCCGCAGGCCACCAGCACTTCCACTTGCGACAGCTCGGTGTGCTGCAACAAACGCCGCGCCTCGGTAATCCGCAGTTCGAGGTAATAACGCTGCGGCGTGGTGCCCAGTTGTTCCTTGAACAATCGCTCCAGTTGCCGACGCGAGCGCCCGGCGTACACCGCCAGTTGCTCCAGCTCCAACGGCTCCTCCAGATTGGCATCCATCAGCTTCACCACTTCCCGCAGCGGCGCACTGACGCAGATGTTTTCATCGGGCTTGATCCGTCGGTAACGCGATTCTTCAAACGCCAGAATGTCTTCGATGCCCTCGACCAACGCTTTGCCGTGCAAGCTTTTGATCCAGTCCAGCGCCATGTGAAACGCCCCGGACGGACTCGATGCGGTGAGGCGGTCACGATCAATCACGTAGGGTTCGCTGCTGACGTGGGTGCTCTTGGCGATTTCAGTCAGTGCCGGGCGATGTTCCGGGTGAATGGCGCAGCGATAGCCATCGAGCAATCCGGCGCGCCCGAGGAACCATGAACCGTTCCACAACCCGGCAAGGCTGGTACCGCGCTCTGCCGCCGCTTTGAGCAAATGAATGAACTCGTCACTCGCGCGCAACTCGGTGCGATAACCGCCGCACACCACCAGCAGATCCAGCTCCTCAAGTGCTGACAAATCAAGCCGCGCATCGGGCCGAATCACCAGCCCCAGGTCACTGACGACTTCGCCGTCGCCGAGCCCGAACGTGCGCGAGGCAAACAACCCCGGCCGCAGCAGATTGGTGGTGACTACAGTGTCCAGCGCCTGAGTGAAGGCCGGCAGCGAAAAGTGTTCAAGCAGCAGAAAACCGGTGCGGGTCAGGCGTGGGCTATCCGGGCTTTGCTCATTCAGATAGCGGAGGTTTTTCCCCTTCATGCCTCCGCTGAATTGGCGTCGTTCGATCAAGTTCGGGTCCATCGGTCATGTTGTTATGCGCCGATAGTTGGCTTGATCCGTTCAAGAGTCAATCACGCCTGTGGTTGATGGCTGGTGACGCAGTGAATCCCGCCGCCACCGGCGGCGATGGCATCGATGTTCAATTGGACGATGTCGCGGTCCGGGTACAGTTCGGACAACAGGTCGAACGCCTTTTTGTCCGCCGCTTTATCGCCAAATTCCGGGGCGATGATCGCGCCGTTGATCACGAAGTAGTTGATGTAACCGGCGGCGAAGTCCGGGTTGTTCTTGTTGAACTTGCTCTTGCGCGGATTCAGCGGCGGCGAAATCGTGTGGATCTGCAGCTTGCGCCCGTCGGCGTCAGTGGCGTTCCTGAGGATGTCCAGGTGCGCCAGCGTGACCTTGTGATCATAGGATTGAGGGTCGATGTCGAGGTTGGCGATCACCACGCCAGGCTTGATGAAGCGTGCGTAGAAGTCGACGTGGGCGTCGGTGATGTCCTTGCCCTTGATCCCCGGCAGCCAGATGATTTTGCGCAGGCCCAGGCGTTCTTTCAGTTCCGCTTCAACATCGGCCTTGCTCCAGTCGGGATTACGGTTGGCGTTAATCCAGCTGCTCTCGGTCATGATTGCGGTGCCGTGGCCGTCGACTTCGATGCCCCCGCCCTCGCCCACCAGATCAGTGCGGATGTATGTGGCTTGCGCGTCGTTGGCGACCAATCCGGCAATCTTCGCGTCCTTGCTGTGCTGCTGCTTGTTGCCCCAACCGTTGAAGTTGAAATCAACCGCGCCCAAACCGCCCTTGTCATCGATGACGAAATTGGCGCCGATGTCGCGCATCCAGATGTCGTCGAGTGCAGCGGTGACATAGGTGATATTGCTCGTCCCACAAAATTCTTCAGCAATGCTGCGCTCGTTCTTGCGGCAGAACACCGTGACCGGTTCATATCGGGCAATGGCGCGAGCAACACGGCCGAGGGCCTCCTGAACGTCTTCGGTGAAGTCTTCCCAGATCGCGTCCTGCGCACCGAAGGCGATATAAGCGCGTTCGTGTTTGTCGCCTTCGTCAGGCATGAACCAGCGACCCTGTGCGGCCGCCAGCACCTTGCCCGGCGACAGGCCTAGGCCCATAAAAGCAGCGCTCACACCGGCGGCAACCGTTACTTGTTTGATGAACTCACGACGAGTCGACATGCAGTGTATTCCTGTAAAAACGAGGGCCGGCAATGCGCCGGCCGTGGATCATTGGCCAGTGGCAGTCTTGAATTTAGTCCAGGTGCGCATGCGTGCGCGCATGTCGGCCTGAGGGATGTCTTTGCCCGGGATCAAACGAGCATAGGTCGCCTCGTCGAGGTAGATGTCCGGGTTGTCGCGCATGCTTACATCGACGTTCGCACGGGCCTTGACGTTGGAAGTCGGGTAACCGGTGAAGTTACTGATCGCGGCCATGTTCTGCGGACGCATGACGAAGTTGATGAATGCGTAGGCGTATTCCGGGTGTCTGGCGTCGACCGGAATGGCCATGGTGTCCATCCACACCGTGGTGCCTTCGCGAGGTACACGGTACTGAAACTTCGTGTGTTTCCCGGCGCTGTCCGAGGTGCGTTGGGCCTGGGTCATGTCGCCGCTGTAACCCAGCGACAGGCACAGGTTGCCATTGACCAGATCGGTCACCGGTTGCGACTGGAATTTGCGGATGTACGGACGCAACTTCATCAGCAACTCACTGGCCGCTGCCAGATCCTCGGCTTTGCCGCTGCGCGGATCGCGACCGAGGTAATTGAGCACCACCGCCAGTGCTTCGTCCGGCGAGTCGATCATTGAGATCCCGCAGTCGGCAAACTTCGCCGCCAGCTCGGGTTTGAACAACATGTCGAGGCTGTTCACCGGCGCATCAGCCATGCGCTTTTTGATCTGTTCTTCGTTGTAGGTCAGGCCGATGGTTCCCCAGGTGTAAGGCACCGTGGCTTTGCTGGAGTGCTCGTAGTGGCTGCGCAGTTTCTGCAAACCGGGTTCGATGTCGGCCAGTTCCGTCAGCTTCGATTGATCCAGCGGCATCAGGCTGCCGGCGCGCATCAAGCGCTCGGCAACGGTGTCACCGGGGAAGATCAGGTCGTACCCGCTGCCGCCGGAAAGTATCTTCGCTTCCAGCGTTTCGCTGCCGTCCATGACGTCGTAAATCACCTTGATCCCGGTTTCGGCGGTAAAGCGGCTCAGCGTGTCTTCGGCAAAATAATCGGCCCAGTTGTACAGCCGCAGGGTTTTGTCTTCGGCGCGCAGCGACGGCATCACGCAGATCAACGCCAGGCCCAGCGCGCCGAGCAAACACTTGTGATTGGTAGCCATGTCAAACCCCTTGAGTGTTCCAGCGTGCATGAAGGTGGCGACCGTCCTGACTCAGCAGCGGCCCATACATTTCCGGACGACGGTCGCGGTAGATGCCCCAGCTCAAACGCTCTTCGCGCATGGCCGTCAGATCGACGCCTTGCAGTAAAAAGCCAGTGCTGTCGCGGTCGGCAGCGGCGAGTAACTGGCCCTTGTGATCGCTGATGAACGACGAGCCGTAGAAGCTCATTTGCAGGCTCGAATCAGTGGTCGCCGTTTCGCGACCAACGCGGTTCGACGCCACCACCGGCAGTAGATTGGCAGCGGCGTGGCCGCGCATGGTCATCTGCCAATGGTCGCGGGAATCCAGCGCCGCGCAGCCCGGTTCCGAACCAATGGCGGTCGGATACAGCAGCACTTCAGCGCCCATCAAGGCCAGGCAACGCGCGGTTTCCGGGAACCACTGATCCCAGCAGATGCCGACACCGAGACGGCCGAACGCGGTGTCCCAGACTTTGAAACCGGTGTCACCGGGGCTGAAATATTCCTTCTCCTGATAACCGATGGCGTTGGGAATGTGCGTCTTGCGATACACCCCCAACAAACGCCCGTCGGCATCGGCCACGCTCAGCGAATTGAAGTAGGCGTTGCCGGCCTTCTCGAACCAGCTCAGCGGCAATACCACGCCCAACTCGCGAGCCAGTGCGGCGAAACGCGCGAGCACGCGACTGTCGCGATACTCCTCGGCCAACGCCATGTGTTTATGGCTTTGTTCGATGCAGAAGTACGGCGTGGCGAACAGTTCCTGCAAGAGGATCACTTGCGCGCCCTACTTCGCCGCATCACGGACGAGTTGCTCGGCACGATCAAGGTTGCCCGGTAAATCCCAGGTGCACGGCATCTGGGTGGTAGCAATGGTCAGCGTTGTCATGGTTTCAACCCTTCACCGGCCAGGCCGGCTGCTGTTGGGTGATGCAATGCACTCCGCCGCCGCCATGGGCCAGATGATTGATTTGCACCGGCACCACTTCGCGGCCGGGGAAGACTTTTTCCAGCACATTCGCCGCGACGTTGTCCGCCTCGATACCGTAAGCCGGCATGATGATCGCGCCGTTGGCGATGTAGAAATTGGTGTACGAGGCGCAAAACACTTCGGCTTCGCTGTCGACCGCGTCGGTGGCTTCGAACAGTTCGATTAGCGCGAATTTGCGTCCTTGCGCATCGGTGGCCAGCTCCAGCGCACGACGATTTTCCCGCGCCACTTCGGCGTAAACCGACGACTGATCGTGCGTTGCATCCACCAGCAACACGCCGGGACGGGCAAACGCGCAGACGCCATCGACATGGCCATCGGTCATGTCGCCGGTGACGTAATCCGGATCGCCCGGCAGCCAGATGGTTTTCTTCACGCCGAGCAGGCGGCTGAAAATCTCTTCCATCTCGGCTTTGCTCATGCCCGGATTACGGTTGGGATTGAGCAGCACGGATTCCGTGGTGATCAACGTGCCTTGGCCATCGACATGAATCGCCCCGCCCTCGTTGCTTAGCGGCGTACCGAAGCATTCCAGGCCGAGGTGATTGAGCGCGCGGCGCGCCAGGCTTTCGTCCAGATCGTGCGCCGACTTGCCACCCCAGGCGTTGAAGCGCCAACTCACGCCGGCCAGTCCCTGCTGCGGATGGCAGACAAACGTCGGGCCGGAGTCACGGCACCAACTGTCATTTACTGCCAACGGGATCAGCTCGATGTTCGGCCCGCACAACGCTTTGGCGCTGGCAATGGCCGATGGATCGACCACCAGTTTCACTGGTTCGAAACGGGCGATGGCATTGGCGACACGAGCGAAATCGTCCTGCACTTGCGCCAATGTCACGCACCAACCGGATTCCCACAACGTCTTGTTGTGCGGCCAGACCATCCACGTCGCCGCATGGGTCACCCACTCTGCCGGCATCATCCAGGCGCTGTTTTTATTGTCATTGTGCTGCATGATAAGCCTCGCTAGTTAAGCCACTGTGTTCAATGCGCTTATGCTACGGGCCGTAAAATAGGCAAACAAACGATGGATTTAGCAGACAACTGATTAGCGGAGCTTATCGATATGCTTAAACACTGGCCGCCGCTCAGCTCCCTGCGCGGCTTTGAAGCAGCCGCCCGGCTGGGCAGTTTTCACAAGGCGGCGGAAGAGTTGAGCCTCACGCAATCGGCGATCAGTCAGCAGATCCGCAACCTTGAGGCGTACCTGGAGCAGCCGCTGTTTTTTCGCAGCGGACGCAGCGTGGCGCTGACCGATGCCGGCCACGATTTGCTCAGCACCACGCAAGCGATGCTGCAGCAACTGGCCGTGGGCATTCGTCGTTTGGGCCAGTATCAGAAGCCCAATCAACTGGTGCTCAACACCACACCAGCGTTTGCCCGGCATTGGTTGCTGCCGCGACTGGCGGACTTTCGCCAGCAACACCCCGAGGTTGATCTGTGGATCTACAGCACCGATGAAGTGCCGGACATGGCCACGCAGACCATCGATTTGGCGGTGCGCGACGACATCAGTTCACAGGCCGAATGCAGCTTCAAAGTGCTGCTCGCCGATCGCCTCTACCCGGCCTGTCATCCGCGTGTTATCGCGCTACCGGCGGCACAGCGCACAACGTTGCATGGCGAGCGGGAAATGGACTGGAGTCACTGGGCGGTCGAGGCCGGAATCGATGTCGGCCAGCAGGATCAGGGGCTGAATTTCTCCGATCCGGGGTTGCTGCTCGACGCCGCGTGTTCGGGGCTCGGCATTGCCTTGGTGAGCCAGCTGCTCAGCCGTCAGGCACGCGCTGATGGTCTGTTGCAGCCCTTGGTCGAAGGCACCATTCGCGGGCCGAACTGGGCGTTGCTGACCCATCGCGACAGTGAACAGGAGCCGATGGCGCGCAGCTTCAGCGAGTGGCTGATCAATAACCTCAGCGATCAATAACCGGCGCATGCAGCGCCATCACCTCGACCACCCAGTCGATGAACACGCGCAGCTTGAGGCTGACATGGCGGTTCGGCGGATACGCGACGTACAGCGGCATCGGCTCCAGCTGCCAGTCGGCGAACAGCGGCAGCAATTCGCCCCGCGCCTCGTGCTCGCCGGACATGTACTTGGGCAACCACAGCACGCCCATGCCGGCCAGCCCCGCCGCGAGATAGGCATTGCCGTCGTCGACCGCCAACACGTGGCGGCCCTTGATGTGCAGGTTTTCGCTGGCCTTGTGCAAGGCGTAAGGTAACGGTTTGCCGGTGCGCGCCCAGAGAAAACCGACCACGCGATGATGGGAATCTTCCAGTTCGCGCGGATGCTCTGGCGTGCCTGATCGAGCCAGATAAGCCGGCGCGGCGAACACACCCAACGGCAGATCGGCGACCTTGCGCGCCCTCAACGACTGATCGAGTAATTCGCCGCCACGCACCACGCAATCGACGTTTTCATCGATGATGTCGACGATGCGGTCACTGACGCCCATGTCGATCTGGATATCCGGGTAGCGTGCGTGAAACTCGGGCAGCGCGGGGATCAGGATCAAGCGCGCCAACGGGCTCGGCACGTCCACGCGCAATCGGCCTCTGGGCAATGCCGCCGCGCCGGGCAGGCTGGTTTCGGCATCATCGAGGTCGGCCAGCAGCTTGATCACCCGCTCGTAATAAGCGGCGCCATCGGCGGTGACATTGACCTTGCGCGTGGTGCGGTTGAGCAACTTCACCCGCAACCGCGCCTCCAGTTGCTGCACCAGTTGAGTGACGGTGGTCTTGCTCATGTGCAGGGTTTCGGCAGCCTTGGTGAAACTCCCCGCCTCGACTACCCGGGCAAACGCCTGCATTGCGTCAAATCGATCCAAGGTGCGCGCCTCGATTGTTCGGGATTCACAAACAGTGAACGCCAAGCTTGCGCGTTTATCGCCCGCCTGCAAATACCTAAAGTGGCTTCATCAACTCACTGATGGAGACACTCCCCATGACTCAGCGCGATGTGGTTTTCCCGCCCGCCCGGCGCACACTTTATGAGCGCAATCGCTACTCGCCAGCGATTCGCTCCAACGGTTTTCTGTTTGTCTCCGGCCAGGTCGGCAGCACCGAGGACGGCACACCAGAGCCCGATCTTCAGGATCAGGTGCGGCAAGCTTTTAATAACCTCAATGCAATTCTTGATGAGGCCGGTTGCAGCTTCGACGATGTGGTCGATGTCACCGTGTTCATCGTAGATCCGCAGTCGAAGTTCGAGACGATCTGGAATGTCGTGCTGACGGAGTTCTGGGGCGATGCGCCGCATCCGACCGTGACCGCGGTTGGCGTGACCTGGCTGTATGGTTTTGATTTCGAGATCAAGGTGATTGCCAGGCTGCCCGACGCGGCCTGATCGTCAGGTGGATTTGCAACGCAGGCCGGCGGTCTTCAGACTGTCGGCCCTTCAATCTGTCCCGACACCCGTCATGTCTGATTCATTGCTCAAACCCGCCCTGCCCGGCATCGCCCTGCGTCGCTGGCGTTTGTTGCATCGCGTCAAACAAAGCCACGCGGCCCAGCTGTTCAACGTCACCCAATCGACGATTTCCCGCTGGGAGAGTGGCGTGCAGTCGATGGAGCCGGCGGCGCATTTACAGCTTGAGCAACTGCTCGCCGCTCGTCTCGACACCGCCGCCGACCAAGCCCTCGCCCGGCTGGTGTGCGATAGCGCGCGACCGGTGCATCTGGTCTGCGACCTGACCCACCGTTTGCTCGCTTGCTCCCCGGCCCGTGCCGCGCAATTTGCCAGCCCGTTGAGCCAATTGCTCGGGCAATCACTGTGGCGTTTCGTCACTGCAGAAATCGCCAGCAACGAACAGGCGCTCGACACGCTGGGCTGGCGCGAACTTCAGGCACCGCCGGCGCTGGAATTCATCACCGGCAGCAACGACTCCGACCTCGTGCCGATCCGTCAAAGCCTGTGCCGCTGGACGCGTATCCCCTTGTCTGACGGCACTGCTGCGCGGCTGGTCGAGACGCTCTGAACGCATATTTTATGCGTGGACGCTCAACCGCATCGGCTCTAGGCTTGCTGCTCGGTTCCACCACCGGGCAAATTTATGGACCTCGAAAAAATCAGCGGACGCCTTGAATTCCTGCGTGAAGCAGAAAAGCTCAAGGACGTTCTCCGAAGCGCACACACTTCAAGCGGCCGCACCGAAAGCACCGCCGAACACAGTTGGCGCCTGTGCCTGATGGCGATTGTCTTCGCCGATGAACTGGCCGGGCTCGACCTGCTAAAAGTGCTGAAGATGTGCGTGATTCACGACTTGGGCGAAGCGATCAACGGTGACATCCCCGCAGTCAACCAGGCAGCCTTTCCCGACAAGAGCGAACACGAGCGCAACGACCTCCTGCTGCTCACCCGCGCGCTCGATGACGTTCTGAGAAACGAAATTCTCGCGTTGTGGGACGACTACGAACACGCCCAGTCAGCCGAGGCCAAAGCGGTCAAGGCGCTGGACAAGCTGGAGACCCTGCTGCAACACACTCAGGGCCAGAACCCGGCGGATTTCGACTACCGCTTCAATCTGACCTACGGGCAAAAACACACCAGCGCCGAACCGATCTTCGCCGCGCTGCGAGCGCTTATCGACCACGACACCCGGGAAAAAATCAGCATGAACCTGACTGTTCGCAACGAACACAGCGACGACCTCGACACCATCACCCAACTCACCGAGGCCGCATTCCGTAACGAAGAGCACTCCAGCCATACCGAGCAGTTCATCGTCACTGCACTGCGCAACGCAGGCCAACTGAGCGTGTCGCTGGTCGCCGTGGACGACGGCAAGATCATCGGCCACGTGGCGATTTCACCGGTGACGATTTCCTCTGGCGCTACCGGTTGGTACGGCCTTGGCCCGATTTCGGTCTGGCCTGAGCGTCAGCACCAGGGCATCGGTTCGGCATTGATGAAAGCTGCACTGGCGCAACTGCAAAGCCTGGACGGCGTCGGTTGTGTGGTATTGGGCAATCCCGACTATTACGGGCGCTTCGGCTTCAAGCATCAGCCTGAACTGACGTTGCCAGGCGTTCCGCAGGAATACTTCCAGGCGCTGTCATTCGGGGCTGACTTTCCGAGGGGCGAAGTCAAATATCACGCTGCGTTTGAAGCGACCGAATAACCTTTAGCCCGCGCTGAGCGCTGGTAAATATCCGAACACACCCATTCGTTTGCCATTTCAGAGGTCGTCTGTTTGCATGCTCACCCACATCAGTCAGCAGATCAGGGAGAGGATCGATGAACATTTTGGTGGTGGGTGCCAGTAAAGGATTGGGCAGGGCTTTGATTGAAGGCTTGGGCAACGCGGGAGACACGTTGATCGGTGTTTCCCGCACACGCCCCGAGGGTTTGCTCAGCGATGCCGGGCGTCAGGTGCGCTGGGTGGAAGCCAACCTGATGGACCCGGTCAAAGCCGCGCACGATATCGCGCAGGCCGTTGCCGACGACGGGCTGGATACGCTGATTTACAACCTGGGGATCTGGGAGGAGTTTGCCTTCGATCCGGCGTATGAGTTTCTCGAAACCGCAGACGACGAACTGCAAGCCATCATCGGTTGCAACATCACTTCAACGATCCTGTTGATCAAACGCCTGCTCCCGCTTCTGCTGAAAAGCCCTCAACCTAGAATCATCCTCACAGGCTCAACCTCTGGGTTGCCGCAAAGCGGTCGCCCGGAAGTCGCCTTCGGCGCCTCGAAATTCGCCCTGCGCGGCATCGCTGATTCATTGCGCGAAGGCTACCGGCAACAGCGTCTGGCGGTGACTTGCCTCAATCTTGGGTATCTGAACACCGAAGACGCGCTGAGCACCCCACGAGACCTGGCGCAGCAGCGTGGCGAGGGGCAGCTGATTCCCGTGCACGATGTCGTCGAGGCGGTGCGCATGATCCTCAGCTTGTCGTCGGCCAGTTACGTAAAAGAACTCACCCTGCCGGCGATCCTCGATGAACGTTTTTGACGGCGCCAGCCCCATGGCGCTGGCCTTTGCGCGTGTGAGTACGTATAACCTCGCCGATTCGTCTACCCTCACGTAGCGCCCTTTTTCAGCTGTTCACCCCTTTTGATGCCTATGAAACGGAGATTTCCATGTTCAAGCGAACCCTGGCACTGACCGCCGGCCTGGCCCTGTCCTTTTCTGCGCTGGTGACTCACGCCGCCGACGTTCTGCGCGTCAGCGCGATTCCCGATGAAGCCCCGACCGAATTGCTGCGCAAGTTCGAGCCGCTGGGTGCCTATCTGGAACAGCAATTGGGCATGAAGGTGCAGTTCGTGCCCGTAGCCGATTACCCGGCCGTGGTTGAAGCGCTGGCCACCGACCGTCTGGACATGGCCTGGCTGGGCGGTTTCACCTTTGTTCAGGCGCGTCTGAAGACTGATGCCACCACTCCGGTGATCCCGCTGGTACAGCGTGAACAGGATGCGCAGTTCACCAGTAAATTCATCACCGCTGACCCGAACGTGAAAAGCCTCGCTGACCTGAAAGGCAAGACCTTCGCCTTCGGTTCGGTGTCGTCGACCTCGGGCAGCCTGATGCCGCGTTATTTCATGCTGAAAAACGACGGCATCAAGCCGGAAGCGTATTTCAGCCGCGTCGCCTACTCCGGCGCGCACGATGCGACCGTGGCCTGGGTGCAGGCCGGCAAGGTCGACGCCGGCGTACTCAACGCCAGCGTCTGGCAAAAACTGGTGGATGCCGGCAAGGTCGACACCAACAAGGTGAAAGTCTTCGCCACCACGCCGACCTACTTCGATTACAACTGGACCGTGCGTGGCACCCTTGATCCGGCGCTCGCAGCGAAGATCAAAAAAGCCTTCCTTGACCTGGACCCGGCCAACCCTGAGCAGAAGAAGATTCTGGACTTGCAGGCCGCCAGCCGTTTCATCGACACCAAGCCTGAAAACTACAAGGGCATCGAGGAAGCCGCCCGCGCCGCCGAACTGCTGAAATGACCCTGAGCCTCAAACAGGGCAGCCTGCGCCACGCCAATGGCGTCGACGCCCTGCGCGGTGTCGACGTACAGATTGGCGCCGGCGAACAGGTCGCCATCATCGGCCCGTCCGGGGCTGGCAAATCGAGTCTGCTCAACCTGCTGGCCACCGCATTGCGGCCCAGCAGCGGCGAAATCGAAGTGCTCGGCGAACGCGCCTGGCACTTGTCCGCCCGCCTACGCCAACGCCTGCGTGCGCGCATCGGTCTGGTGCATCAGGCGCCGCCGCTGCCGCCACGTCAGCGCGTGGTCACGGCGGTGCTGGCCGGCAAGCTCGGTCAGTGGAGTCTGGGTAAAAGCCTGTTGAATCTGTTGCATCCATTGGACGTGGCAGGTGCGCGCGCGGCGTTGGCGCGACTGGATCTGGGCGACAAACTGTTCGCCCATTGCCAGCAACTGTCGGGTGGCCAGCTGCAACGCGTGGGCATTGCGCGGGTGTTGTATCAGGCGCCGGAAGTTCTGCTGGCGGACGAGCCGGTGTCGGCGATGGACCCGGTGATGGCCGGGCACACGCTGTCGATCCTTTCGCGCCACGCCCGTGAGCACAACGTCACACTGGTGGCGAGCCTGCACGCGGTGGACCTGGCGTTGTCGCACTTCCCGCGCATCATCGGCCTGCGCGATGGGCAGATCCTCTTCGACAGCCCTTCCGCGCAAGTCAGCCATGAGATGCTCGATGCGCTGTACGCCAACGAAAAACTGCAATCGCCGACCGCAGCACCTACGCCTTTGACTGTGCAGATTCCCCGATGCTGAAAGCCGATTCACGGGACCCGGCCGCGTGGCCAAGACTGATCCTCACGTTGCTGGCGATTGCCTTGCTGTGGCCGGGCATTCAGCTCAGCGAGTTGAACCTCGGCGTCCTGCTGCCGGACAGCCAAAATGAAATGGGCCGTTTTGTTGCGCAATTCTGGCCACCGGCGCACGACGAAGCGTTTCTGCAGATACTGCTCAAAGCCACTTTGCAAACCCTGGCCATCGCCACCGCTGGCATGGCATTGGCGCTGTTGCTGGCGATACCGGCGGGTCTGCTTGCCAGTCGCGCGCTGTCGCTGTCCGCCGCGTCAAGAGGTGGCGTGCCCAGTCGGTTGGGGCGCTTGTTGCGCTGGCCGGTTCGCGGCTTGCTGATCTTTTTGCGCAGCGTGCCGGAAATCGTCTGGGCGCTGTTGTTTGTGCGCGCCGTAGGGCTGGGACCGGCGGCCGGTGTGCTGGCCATTGCCATCACTTATAGCGGCATGCTCGGCAAGGTCTACGCGGAGATTTTCGAATCCACCGACCAACGTCCGGCCCACGCGTTGTTGCAGGCTGGCAGCGGTCGGCTGGCGGCGTTTGCTTACGGCACGTTGCCCAATGTCGCGGCGGAATTGCTGTCGTACACGGTTTATCGCTGGGAATGTGCGATCCGCGCTTCGGTGGTGATGGGCTTTGTCGGCGCAGGGGGATTGGGGCAGCAGATCGACCTGTCGATCCGCATGTTCGCCGGCGGTGAAGTCGCCAGTATCCTGCTGTCGTTCCTGATTCTGGTATTAGGCGCTGATCAGCTCAGCCGTTTGTTGCGCTGGAGGCTGACATGAATCGTCTGATCAACTTGCTGCTGATCGCCGCGATCGGTGCGGCGGTGATCGCTTCGTTCGCCTATCTGGGGCTGGACCTCGGTGAGCTCGGCAGCGCCACCAGCCTCAAGCAGATGGGCGCGTATGTGCAGCGTTTTCTCAGCCCGGACTTGAGCGCGGATTACCTCAAAGCAATCCTGCACGGTTCGATGGAAACCCTGGCCATGTCCGCCCTCGGCACATTGCTCGCGGCAGTGTTCGGCATCGTCCTTGCGCTGCTGGCTGCCGGGCGTTTTGGCTGGCCGCTGCAAAGTGCCTCGCGCCTGCTGCTCAATGCCTTGCGGGCGATCCCGGAACTGGTTTGGGCCGCGCTGATGGTGCTCGCCGCCGGCCTCGGCCCGAACGCCGGAACCCTCGCCCTCGCCTTGCACACCACCGGCGTGCTCGGCCGATTGTTCGCCGAAGCGCTGGAAAACACCCCGCCACAACCGGCCGAAGCGATTCGTTTGCAGGGCGGCAATCCGATTCTGGCTTTCTGCTACGGCACCCTGCCGAATCTCGCGCCGCAATTGCTCGCCTATATTTTGTACCGCTGGGAAAACAATATCCGCATGGCCAGCGTGCTTGGCTTTGTCGGCGCTGGCGGATTGGGGCAGATGCTCTATGTGAGCCTCAGCCTGTTTCAGGAAGCGCAAGCCAGCACGGTGATTCTGGCGATGCTGGTGCTGGTGTTTGTGGTCGACTGGTTGAGTGCGTGGAGCCGCCAACGCTGGGTCAAGGCTTAGGCCGGCTCACCCACTCAGTTCAGCGAAAGGTTGTGTTGCGTGACCGTGTCGACGTTGAGATGACTCAAGCGGCCCTGATCATCGAACAGCAAGTAATCGGCGCCGACACAACGTACCCGCACACCCTGCCGAGGCCATTGCAGCGTGGCAGATAGCCGGTTACTGCCCTTGGTGATGAAGTGCCAGCGCATGGCGTGCTCGTTGAGCGGGTAACCGACCATCATCCAGTGCTCATCCAACTGAACGTCCACCCGATCATCCAGATCATCCCGGGCGTCACAATCAGGCAAGGGATATTCGTTACGCTCCTGCGGACCTTCCAACACCAGTACGGCAGCTTCGCCGTCCTGATGCCGCACCCGCATAAACTTCACGGCCCCGGTGGCGCTGAGTACATAGCGGTCATCAAAACCCAGCGGAGGCACCGGAGAGCGGCTCGCCAGTCGCCGTTCAGGCAGTTGGTAATGCCACAACTCCACGCCCTTTTGCGGATCAGTCAGCCAGAGAAATTCTCGCGATGCGTCATCTTTCAGGCCGCTGATCTGACCAGGCAGGTCACTCACATGCCAAAGGGTTTCAAACCCGCGATCGACATCCACCACCCGCAGTTGTCGCCCGCGACCGAGGGTCCAGTTCGAGCCGTTGAATGAGCGGCCGAACACATCAAACACCTGTACGCCCAGATCCGTTGCAATGCGTGTGACCAGATCCAGCTTGCTGATGCGCCAGACCTCGTCGCGCCGGGCAACGACCAATGCCACCTGCCGCCCATGGGCCAGAACGATGTGTTGTGCTGGCATCGCGAATTGATACAGGGTCTTGCCGTGCGCATCCACCACCACTGCCCCAGCCTCCCCCAACGCGAGCAAGTAGCGCTGATCATCCAACAGCACCGCATCGAGGATCGCCCGACTGCCCATGCTCGGCGCAGTCCATTGCAGGGGCTCGCTGCCTTTGACTTGCGTGTAGGGCGCAGGTCGCGCAGGCAAATGCTGCGGCAGATCGGCCTGCAAGAGTTTGTCCTTGCTCATGCTGACCAGTGCCTGCAATTGCACCAATGACAGGCGCCCCCGTCCGTCCATCTGGTCGGCGATGATCGCGTGGACAGTAGCGCTCGCCAACCAGGCCAGCTCGCTGGCGTGCGCCTTGTGCTGCAACAGACTGTCGGCCAGCGCCGCACGCTCGACGAAGCGTTGCGGGTCATCGCGCAATTGTTCGACCTGATCGGCGTAAGCCAGCAAGGTGTCGGGTAGCAGAATCGCCCGTTTCACCAGCGCGCCAACGGCGAGGCTGCCGCCGGCTTTTTCAGCATTTAACAGCCATTGCGTGGCCTGCCCGCGCTCGGCCGTCAGCGGCCAGACGGCCTCGACGGCTTGCAGCCAGAGACCCTTGCGCGCCAATGATTCGGCCCACTCCAGGCGCAGACGCGCGGCGTGCTGCGGCCATTTATCCTGGAGCATCGTCACGGTGTCGGCAAACGCATCATCGCGCCGCGCTACCAGCAAGGCGCGCTGCCAGTTCCCGGCCAGGCACAACAACCGCACGATGGTCGCGGCGGGCATGTCCCAGGCCAGAGCGAGGTCAGCGGCCTGTTGCTGGCGCCCGTGTTTTTCCAGGCAGTCGAGCGCTTCCTGCTGCGCCTTGAGCAATTCGGCGAGGACAAACACCGCCTCTTCGATGCGGCCTGCACGCTCCAGCCGTTCGAAGGTCTGTCGGTAGATCTGGCGCAGATGCGCCTCGATGTCCTGTTCGAAGACCATTGAGCGCGCCAGGCCCTGGTGTTGGCTGATCGACAGATCCTGGCGTCGATGTGGCGTGCCGAACGACTGCTCACCGCTGTGCGGCCCACCACGCAACGGAATCGCATGGCGCAGCGCTTCTTCCAGATCACCGTTCTCGAACATCTCGAACATGCGCTGCATGTACGCGGCCTGGCGTCTGCCGTAAAGCGCAGACAGACGTGAATGTTGAGTCATGCGCGTCACCCAGCGCCGCCACAACGCTGGTGTGTGTTTCCCCGGTTGAGCACGCGCTGCGATGCCTGCGGGCGCTCGAGCACGCGTCTCGACGCCTGCGGGCGATCGGCTCGGCACGCTTTGCAGCGGGAGTGACGCCACGCGCCGCAACAGATGCCGCAGGCCCATCAGCAACAGGGTCAACGCCACCCCGCCGATCAGCGTGCCAAGCACCACGCCACTGATTTGCACGGACAGCGGCGTCTCTCGCGCAGGTGTCAAAGCATTCACAGCGCTGTGCTGGCCCTGCGTGCCCATCCAGAACACGGCCACCAGCAACACCAACGTCACACTGAGTTTCAACCACGGCAAGGGCCTGGTATCCGGCGGCGTCCAGCCAGCGCTCGCGGGTGACATCCCAGCATCGGGCGAGGCCGTCGACGCCTGCCGCTGACGCGCCAGCAGTGCCTGCAACGTCTTTTGCTGCTCGGGGCTGACCGGTTTCAGGTTTTTGCCGAGTATCTCGCGCACATCAGTGGTGACCTCCATCGGTTCGAGCACCGGTGGCGGCAGCGCCTGGCGACAGTCATAGGTGTCGAGCAACGTGAGGTGACTGACATCCAGCCACTCCTCCGGCGCCAACGCCACGGCATCGCGCAGATGCAAGGCACTGACCTGGCTGCCGCGTACCAGCCACAGATCGGCGCTCGGCAGGTCGCGTATTTCCCGCGGGTCGAACAACGCTGAACTCAGCGTGTGACCCTGACGAATCAACGGCCAGCCGCGCAAGGCTTCGCAGTGCACCGCCATGGGCTGACGTAGACGCAATAGGTCTCCGTCTGCAAAACGATAGGCACTGGCGCCGGTCTGCCAGTGTTCGAGGATCAACTGTGCGCGCTCGTCCGGCGCAAAGCGTTCAGCAGAAAACCACAGCCCTTCAATGTGCTGGTGACCGGTCAAGGCCGGGCGACGGATCAATCCTGCTGCTTGTTCAAGCATCGCTGCCGTCCCTGTTTCCCGCTTGTTCATTACAAAAGACCTGCAACCGCAGCAGGCGCTGGGGCACTGCGTACACCAGTAACTCGCGGCTGCTGGTCAGCGCCGCGACCACACCGCTCAACGGGCAGAAGCTGACCTTGGCAATCACATCGCTGGTGGTGAACAGGGTTTCCTGATCGGCACCGCGGTGCAGGACGATGGCCTGTTGATTAGGGCTGAGCATCAGCAGCGCAAAGCGCTCGTCGCCCTCATACAACAAACCGATGCCTTTCCAGCCCGGGGCCAGTTCAATGCGTTGTACCTCTAGCGGTGACTCCTTGAGCAACATCACGCGCCAGCTCTCACATTGGTTTTTCAGCGTGAGCAACGCGCAGCCGCCGCAACCGTGGTGCCAGTGGTAACTGGCGGCAAACAACACTTGGCTGATGCCATCGGCAATTCCCGCCAGATGAGCAGACGAAACCTGCCCCTGCGAATTGACCGAATGGGCATACAGCCGATTATCTTCACGGCGCACGTAACCCATCGCATCGCGACCCACCCTGGCCATGCCAATCACCCCCTCCGCCAGACGATGCGTCTGCCCGGTGCCCGGCGTGGCCGTGTCTTTCGCGTTTTTCACCACCCAAAACGCCAGATGCCCTTGGGTATCGAGCAGATACAAACGGCTGCAGCCATGTCCTTGCAGACCAATGGCCGGGAGAAAGTTGGCCGTGCCCGGCGGCAGCTTCAACTGTTCCAGGCTCGGTTTATCGACCGGTTTCAGACCGGGCATACTCCAGAACGTCAGCTGAAACTGATCGCTCAACACCGCGCCGATTGCGCGCCCGAAGAACAGCGCCGTCAGTGGTGTAGTCCCGACACGCCAGAGTTTGCAGCGCACTTCCAAGGGTTTTTTCTGATGCTTCGCCGGCAACTTGATAACGACCAGACCAGGCTCATCAAGCATCTTCAACGCGACATGGCTGCCGGCACTCGAAATCACCGGCTGCAACGTCAGCGAAACCCGCGGCACGCTGCCCTTGGCGGCCGGCGCGGCGTTGACGACTTCGCCGGCGAACTGGCCTTTAAGCAGTTGCACTGCCGGGCGTTCATCGGGCATCGGCAGCACGACTCGACGGGTGTGCGTCGACTGCAAATGCACCGACAGACTCTGGCCATCCAGGCTGCGCGCGATCTGCACCCGATGGCTGCACGTCTGGCGATCGGTGGCCGGCAAGCGTTGCCCGACCAGCCAGCACTCGCCGACCGGCATGGCCGCACTGCGCAGCCAGTCGCGCCAGGCTTGCCAGTGCTCGTCGCCGGCCGTGTGAAACGTGCGTGCGTTGAGCAGGTGTTTGAGCTGCGCCGCCGAATCGACGCCATGCAACTGCGGCGCCTGCTGCAAAATGCCCCAGCGCAGTTCGGCGCCCGCCTCTTTGGCGCGACGGGCCAGCAGGATCAGCAGCGCCAGATGCACCAGGCGTGGCGCGCCCAGCTGTAATGGCCCGGCGTCGAACAGCACGACCATCTGGCGACTGGCTTGCTGCGCGCGGTATTGCGGCGCAAGAAACAGATGTTCGCCGACCACCGCGCGGCGAAGAAACTCTTCGGGCACTTCATCGGCCAACAGCCATTCACTGCCCAGCAGCCGCTCATACGGCCCGCGCCGCTGCAAATCGCCCAGGCCATCCGGCTCAGGCACGCCGCCCTGCTGCAGACCGCGCAGCGGCCCCAGCACCGGGTTGAGCCGCCCGAGCAGATCGGCGAACAGCGGCAGTTGCTCCGGGGCAAACCATTGCAGCCATTCGCGCCACGGCTGCAGGGATTCAGGTAACTGCATCAGCGTCCCGCCCAAAAATCGTCAATGCGTTGCAAGTGCTCGGCCGTCACCGGCAATTGCCGGTCGAGGGGCACCACGGCGGGAGGGTCACGCCACAGCAACAGCGGCGCCCGCGAGAATTTCTTCGACAACGCCAGCGCCAGCAGGTCTGTCGGCACTTCGGGTTGCCAATGGGTCGGCAACCACAGCCCCGGCGCACGTTCGTCCATCGCCGCATAGGCGACGCCATCGACCCACGGCAGATCCGCCGCCGCACCGCTCACCAGCAACACATCGCGGTTGGCCGTGGCGTTCAGGCGCGACGCCTGTTCAGCGGGCATCGACAGCAATCGAGCATGCAGGCGCCGCGCGACTTCACCCCAGGCCACGGCAGCCTGCGGTTCGACCGGCACCGGGCGCGGGCGCCATTGATTGGCGTTGACGCTCATGCAGCCGTCGTCAGCAAACGTGCGAGCTGGCCGCGCACGTCCTGCAACGTTGCCGGAATGGTCAGGTCGTCGAAGTTGGCGTCAATCTCACGCAGCAGGCCTTCGAGCAAGGCGCTGGCCGGTGGTTCGCTGCGCGCCAGATAATCCTCGGCGGTTTCCACCAGGCGGCTGACCCGCGACATCGGTTGCAGGGTCGCCTCCTCCACCGCACTGAACAAATGCCGGTTGCTCGACTGCGTGAACATCTCGCGCAGCACTTCGCGGCCATGCTGCTGGGCTTCCTTGGTCGGCAGCACATACAGCAGCGGCCACAGATCGGCGGCGCTGGCGGCGAGACGGCCACCGAGCAACGCGGCGGCGGCGATCAGGCGCTGGGACTTGACGATGCGTCGGTCGGACAACTGAATGCCAGCTTCGCGCAACCGGCGGATGGCTTGGGCCAGCGCTGGGCGAACCACGCTCAGATCGACGCTTTTCAGGGCCTGGCCCAGGGTGTCCAGTTGGCTCAGGCCAAGCAACTGCTGAACCGGACGCTGCTCCGATTGCCAGCCGCCGGCGAGCATCGCTTCGAGCTGATTGTCCGGCACCGATTCAACAAACAGGTGCAGCAGGAAGCGATCACCAAACGCCGCCAGCGCTTCGTCGTCCGGCAAGCCATTGGAGGCGCCGACGCACACGCGCAGCGGACACTGAATCTGCGTGTGCCCACGACGGAAGCGCCGTTCGTTGAGCACGCCGAGCAAGGTATTGAGAATCGCCGTCGAGCCGAGGAACACTTCATCGAGGAAGACGATGTCGGCTTCTGGCAGCATGCCGCTGACGTCGGTTTCCACCGTGCCTTCACGAAGCTTTTTCAGGTCGACCGCACCGAACAGTTCCGACGGTTCGGTAAAACGCCCCAGCAGGTATTCGAAATAGCGCCCGCCCATGGACTGCGCAACGCGCCGCACGACCGCACTTTTTGCCGTGCCTGGCGGGCCGATGACCAGAATATGCTCCTGCGCCACAGCGGCCAGAACAATCAGTTCGGCCAACTGTTCGCGCCCCACCAGACCTTCGGTGGCGACTCGGACGGCCTGACGGATTTGCGCGGCAGCGCTCTGCAATGAAGCATTCATGGGCATCTTCCCTGAAAGGTGAATTCTGATTTAGGCGGGTCGGCAGTTATCGACCGCAAGCCGGTGATCTTTAATTGCCACTACGGGCAAGTACACGAGTGGATATCTGCCAGAAGCTGATTATGCTTCAGGAAACCTTGCAGCAATGCGAGGCCGCCAGACTGTGCAAGTTTCACGCGAGAGCAATTGCGGCATTAGCCCCAAGGCCAGAGTGCGATAAGCAGTATCGGGGGACTCCGGCCTTCAACAATAAGCATGACGGAGAACACCCATGGCTACAATCGACACAGCGTCCACCGGCAGTCCACCGCGCAGCGGCGGCATCACCAAGGAGGAGCGCAAGGTCATCTTCGCCTCGTCCCTCGGTACGGTTTTCGAGTGGTACGACTTTTACCTGTATGGCTCACTGGCGGCGATCATCGCCAAGCACTTCTTTGCCGGCGTCAACGAAACCACGGCGTTTATCTTTGCCCTGCTCGCCTTCGCCGCCGGGTTTGCGGTGCGGCCGTTCGGCGCGATTGTGTTCGGCCGGCTGGGCGACATGATCGGGCGCAAGCACACCTTCCTGATCACCATCGTCATCATGGGTGTCTCGACCGCGATTGTCGGCCTGTTGCCGGGCTACGCGACCATTGGCGTCGCCGCGCCAGTCATCCTGATCACCCTGCGCCTGCTGCAAGGCCTGGCGTTGGGCGGTGAGTACGGCGGCGCGGCAACCTACGTGGCCGAACACGCGCCACGCAATCGACGCGGCTTTTTCACCTCATGGATTCAAACCACTGCGACCCTGGGCCTGTTCCTCTCGCTGCTGGTGATTCTTGCCTGCCGCACGGCGCTGGGCACGGAAGCGTTTGAAGCGTGGGGCTGGCGCATTCCGTTCCTGCTGTCGATCCTGCTGCTGATCGTCTCGGTGTACATCCGCCTGCAACTGAGCGAGTCGCCGGTGTTCCAGAAAATGAAGGCCGAAGGCAAGGCATCCAAGGCGCCGCTGACTGAGTCCTTTGCGCGCTGGGACAACCTAAAAGTGGTGATCATGTCACTGCTTGGCGGCACTGCCGGGCAAGCGGTGGTCTGGTACACCGGGCAGTTCTATGCGCTGTTCTTTCTGTTGCAGACGCTGAAAATCGACCCGCAAACCGCCAATTTGCTGATCGCCGGTTCGTTGCTGATCGGTACGCCGTTTTTCGTGATTTTCGGCAGCCTCTCCGACCGCATCGGGCGCAAGCCGATCATCATGGTCGGCTGCATACTGGCGGCGCTGACGTACTTCCCGATCTTTCATGCGCTGACTCAGTACGGCAACCCAGACGTATTCATCGCTCAGGAAAAAAACCCGGTCAAAGTCATCGCCAACCCGGATCAGTGCTCGTTCCAGTTCGACCCGGTGGGCAAGGCCAAATTCACCAGTTCCTGTGACCTGGCGAAGACCCTGCTGGCGAAACGGGCGATCCCTTATGAGAACGTGATCGCCGAGCCGGGCACCGTTGCCCAGGTGCGCATTGGTGACAAAGTTGTCGAAAGTTTCGAGGGCAGCGCTTTGCCGGCAGCGGACTTCAAAACCCGCAACGACGCCTTCACTGCGACCCTCGGCAGCGCGCTCAAGGACGCCGGTTATCCCGAAAAAGCCGACCCGGCGAAAACCAACTATCCGATGGTGCTGTTCCTGCTGACGGTGCTGGTGATCTACGTGACCATGGTGTACGGCCCGATTGCCGCATGGCTGGTCGAACTGTTCCCGACTCGCATCCGTTACACCTCGATGTCGCTGCCGTATCACATCGGCAACGGCTGGTTTGGCGGCTTCCTGCCGACGGTGGCGTTCGCCATGGTCGCGGCCACCGGGGACATCTATTACGGCTTGTGGTACCCGATCGTGATCGCCGTGATGACCGCGATACTCGGCACGTTCTTCCTGCCGGAAACCAAAGACCGCGACATCCTCAAAGACTGACCCATCCCCTGTAGGAGCTGCCGCAGGCTGCGATCTTTTGATCTGGATCTTTAAAAACAAGATCAAAAGATCGCAGCCTGCGGCAGCTCCTACAGGGGGGTTGTGGGGTGACAGAAATATCGAACGTCCGGTGAACGCGCTCCTCCAATGGTTACACCCTGGAGGTCAACGACATGAACAGCAATGACGATAAAACCCCGAATGCCCCGCCTACCGATACTTCCGGCAAACCGGTGAATGTGGTCGAGCGTGATCTTGAGGACCGCGATGACGACACCAAGGCTGTGGACGAAGTCATCACGCCGACCTCAACCCGCGTCAAAGAGCAGGACGCCGAAACGTTGCAGCGCAAGATCGATGAGATTGAACGCAAAGTGGCGGACGGTAATTAACCCGGTTGTCTGTGGTGAAGGATTTATCCCCGATGAGCTGCGCAGCAGCTCTGTTTTTGGGGGCGCTTCGCACCCCGTCGGGGATGAATCCCCTCACCACAGGGTTTGTGTTCACTTGTCTATGGTGTCGCCTTTGCAGTGGTCTAATTTCCCCGGACACCCCGATAGGTGGAAAATACATCTATCGAGGAGTTATTCATGACCAAAAAACGCAGGGCATTCGACGACAGCTTCAAGCTGCAAGTCGTGAAGATGATCAAGGATCAGGGGCTAACCGTTACGCAGGTTTGCCAAGATTTGAACATTGGTGAGACAGCCGTTCGACGCTGGGTTCAACAGTACGAGGCAGAGCAACTGGGGCAGGCCGGAATCGGCAAGCCATTGACGGCAGAGCAACAGCGCATCCGGCAATTGGAACAGGAAAATCGCCAGCTCAAGATGGATAACGACATCTTAAAAAAGGCTACGGCCTTCTTTGCCCGCGAGCTGAAGTAAGGTATCGACTGGTTCGGCAGCTGCAACAGAAGGCCTACTCAGTGACACATGTCTGTCGGTTACTGAGCATCAGTCGCTCGGGCTTCTATGAGTCGCAAAAGCGTGCTGATGCGCCCGTCCGGCAGAGTTGTCCTGTCGTTGTGCAACTCAAGGCGTCTTTTGCCGAGAGTGGTGGCTGCTACGGCAGCCGGCCCTTGCGCGACGCTTTGCGCGGCAAAGGCCTGTCTGTTGGGCTGTATAAAATCCGCCGTTTGATGCGTGCCAATGGGCTACGTTCGGCTTGGAAGCGCAAGTTTGTGCACACGACCGATAGCAATCATGATCTGCCGATTGCCGAAAATGTACTGAGCCGAAAATTTGATCCGGCGGCGCCAAACAAGGCTTGGGTGGCAGACATCACCTACATCCGCACCCGCAGTGGCTGGCTGTATCTGGCCGTGGTGTTGGACTTGTTTTCACGCAAGATCGTGGGCTGGTCGATGGCTCCGAACATGCCGGCAGAGCTGGTGTGCACTGCGATGCAACTGGCCATCGCACAGCGCCAACCGCCGCCAGGCCTGATTGCCCACTCGGATCGTGGCAGCCAATACGCGAGTGCAACTTACAGAGAGTTACTGGCAAGAAACGACATGCAGCAGAGCATGAGCCGTAAAGGTAATTGCTGGGACAATGCGGTGATGGAACGCTTCTTCCTGAGCTTGAAAATGGAGCGGGTATGGCGACGTGACTACGCCAATCATACCGAAGCGATCCGCGACATCACCGAGTACATCGTTGGGTATTACAACAACGAACGGCTTCACTCGAAACTGGGATATCTGCCACCGACAGTCTATGAGCGGGCGATGGCGTCAAAACCACCTATCGAGGTGTCCGGAATTAGTTGACCACTGCACTTGATGATGACGGGGCGGCAGCCAGCCAGTGGAAAAACTCTAAACCGCCCACCTTCTCGCCGCCAATTACTGGTGGATGCCTAAACTGTGGTGAGGGGATTTATCCCCGATGAGCTGCGCAGAAGCGCTGTTTTTGGGGGCGCTTCGCACCCCGTCGGGGATGAATCCCCTCACCACAGGGTTTGTGTTCACTCGTCTATGGTGTCGCCTTGATGATGACGGGGCGGCAGCCAGCCAGTGGGAAAACTCTAAACCGCCCACCTTCTCCCCACCAATTACTGGTGGATGCCTCACCACAGGGGTTTGCGTGTTCAGGAGGGATTGAGGGTTTTTGACGAAATTTTCATGTGTGCCCGCCTAAAATCGCGCACCTCGTTGGGGAGTAGCCTGTTTCCGCGCCATGCGGATGCGTTCGTATCAACATTCTCGGCAACATGCCGTGGTGCGAACACCTTTTGGTTGGTGAGACCGACGACACATCCATGCCTGAAGTCGGGCGTGTGGTTGTGTCGTTGACTCATAGCCCGACTGGAAGTACCCCCCGTGAATCCTGTTTCCCTCATATTCCTCGCCCTGGCCATGTCCACGGATGCGTTCGCCGCCGCCATCGGCAAAGGCTCAAGCCTGCACAAACCGCGCTTGAGCGAAGCCCTGCGCACCGGCTTGATCTTCGGCGTGATCGAAGCCATCACCCCCATCATCGGCTGGCTGATCGGTCAGGCCGCGACCCGTTGGGTAGCGGAATGGGATCACTGGATCGCCTTCACCCTGCTGGTCATCCTCGGCCTGCACATGATCTACAACGGCCTGAAGCACGAAGAAGAGCAAGAAGAGAAACCCGGCTCGCACTCCTTCCTGATCCTCGCGGTCACCGCATTTGCCACCAGCATCGACGCCCTCGCCGTGGGCGTAGGCCTGGCGTTTGTCGACGTGAATATCTGGGTGGCGGCAACAGCCATTGGCCTGGCGACCATGACCATGGTGACCCTCGGCGTGATGCTCGGCCGGGTGTTGGGCGCGGTCGTCGGCAAGCGTGCCGAAATCGTCGGCGGTGTCGTGTTGATGATCGTCGGTGCGACGATTTTGTATGAGCACCTGTCGGTCTGAGACTAACCGTGCAGCAACGCCACCAGTGCTAACGCGTTGCCTGTCGCTGCACCACTGGCAGTGTTGTCGAAAATGCACCAGGTCGCGACGCCATGCGTATCGGCAGCCTGCAAGCCTTGGGCGAGCCTTTGCAGATAAGCGACCTCGTAGGCACTGTGATAAAGGCGCGGTGAACCGTGCAGCCGCCAATAACGGATGCCCTGCCAGCCGGACGGTGAAGCATCACTGCTGAGGCGCGAAGGATCGACCGCTGCCTGAGCGATCCGATAAGCCATCAGCAATGGTTCGGCACTCACCCACGACTCGTGACGCGGTTCCAGGACAACGGCGCCGTCGAAGCGCTGACGCAACGTCTTGAAGAATGCCTCGCTACTGGCCGCATCAAACGCCAGTGACGGCGGCAGTTGCAGCAATAGACAACCCAACCGATCACCCAAACCACTGCACTGCGACAGAAACTCATCGAGCGCATCTTCGCAGTCCAGTAAACGGCGCTCATGGCTGATCTGTTTGGGGATTTTTACCGAAAAGCGAAACCCTTCCGGCACCGAGTCGGCCCAGCGCTCATAAGTGGAGCGGCGATGCGGACGATAGAACGAGCTGTTGATTTCCACGCTGTTGAGTCGCGCGGCGTAGCGTTGCAGGTGCGTGCCGTCAGCCGGAAATTCCGGCCAATGCTCACGCCCCAGGCTCCAGCCCGCACAACCAATGAAAATCACCCAAATACCCTCAGTTTCAAATACCCCTGTAGGAGCTGCCGAAGGCTGCGATCTGTTGATCTTAAAAACAACATCAAGAGATCGCAGCCTTCGGCAGCTCCTACAGGGGGGGTGAGTGTTGAGTTTATTTTTTGCCGGGGAGTACCGAGCCGAGTACTTGCTTGGCGGTTTGCATCAGAATTCCCGCTTCGTCCGGATCGCCCTTGAGCAGTGTCGTGGCGAATTTCTTCGCCTGCTCAAGCTTGATGTGTGGCGGCAGCGGCGGCACGTTAGGGTCGGTCTTGAATTCGATCAGCACCGGTACGTCCGAAGCCAACGCCTGCTCCCACGCGCCGGCAACATCCTCTTCGCGATCCACGAAAATGCCTTTCAGGCCAATGGAAATGGCAAAGAGGTGATAAGGCACGTCCGGAATACTTTGCGACGCTTCGAATTTCGGATCGCCCTCCATCACCCGCTGCTCCCACGTGACCTGATTAAGGTCCTCGTTGTTGAACACTGCACAGATCCATTTCGGGCTCGCCCACTGCCGCCAGTATTTGGCGACGGTGATCAGCTCGGCCATGTTGTTCATCTGCATCGCGCCGTCGCCCACCAGCGCAATCACCGAGCGCTCCGGGTAGGCGAATTTCGCGGCGATCGCATAAGGCACAGCGGCGCCCATCGACGCCAGCCCACCGGACAACGAGCACTGCATGCCACGGCGGATTTTCAGGTCGCGGGCAAACCAGTTCGCGCAGGAGCCAGAGTCGCTGGTGATGATCGCTTGCTCGGGCAAACGCGGCGACAGCTCATACACCACCCTTTGCGGGTTGACCGGGTCAGCCTTGGCCATGGCGCGTTTTTCCAGGGTTTTCTCCCAGCTGCCGCGCCAGCCTTCAACTTTCTTGCGCCACTTGTTCGAGGTTTTCTGTTCGAGCAGCGGCAACAAGGCGTTGAGGGTTTCGGCGGCGTCGCCGACCAGATTGACCTCCATCGGGTAGCGCAGGCTGAGCATGTCGGGTTGCAAATCGATCTGCACGCCGCGCGCCTGCCCTTCTTTGGGCAGAAACTCGGCATACGGGAAACCCGAACCGATCATCAGCAAGGTGTCGCATTCGGTCATCAACTTGTAGCTGGGCTCGGTGCCGAGCAGGCCAATGCTGCCGGTCACCCACGGCAAATCATCCGGCAGCGCCGCTTTACCGAGTAGCGCCTTGGCGACGCCGGCGCCGAGTTTTTCCGCCACGGCGATCACTTCATCGTTTGCCTGCAACGCGCCCGCACCGACCAGAATCGCAACCTTTTCGCCCGCGTTCAAAACGTCTGCCGCACGCTGCAAATCCGCCTCGTAAGGCAGCACTTTCGGTTTGCTATAACCGACGCCGGAATGCGCGGTGCCATGCGCACGGGCCGGCGCCTGGTATTCAAGATCCTGCAAATCGTTGGGCAGGATGATTGCCGTGACACGCCGTTCGCCCACCGCCGTACGCACGGCGCGGTCGAGCAGATGGCGCACCTGCGACGGCACCGAAGCCTGTTGCACAAACGCGCCGGCGACATCCTTGAACATCGACACCAGATCGAGTTCCTGCTGATAGTGACTGCCCAGCGCCGTGCGTGCCTGCTGGCCGACAATCGCCAGCACCGGCATGTGGTCCATGCGCGCATCGTAGAGCCCGGTGATCAGGTGCGACGCCCCCGGACCGGACGTGGCAATGCACACGCCCAGTTCGCCGGTGAACTTGGCGTGCGCCGAAGCCATGAACGCGGCCATTTCCTCATGCCGCGCCTGAACGAATTCGATCTTTCCCTTGGCCCGGCTCAACGCCCCGAACACGCCGTTGATGCCATCGCCCGGATAACCAAAAATCCGCGTGACGCCCCATTGGCTGAGCCGTTCAACCAGAAAATCTCCCACTGTCATCGTCATCTCGATCCTCGCTTTTCACCGGTGCGTGAAGCATTCCCGGCGAAGTACCCGCCGGGAGGTGTAAGGGTCTGGACAGCCGCTTCGGCGCCGAAGTTTCGATTGATTTGCACGACATCATCGACTGCCCGAAGGCACAATGGCGCCCGACCCAGTGATCGCAAAGGACGAATGACAATGAACTTACCTGATGCATGGCGGCGCACATTTGCTGATGCTGTCATCGAACAACAAACCATCGGCGAATCGCGCGCCGACGTCTGGCGCATCAGCCCTGCCGACTCAGCTGCGCTGTTCGTGAAGTGCGAGCAAGTGATGACGTGGGGCGAACTACCCGGCGAAGTGCAGCGCCTGCGCTGGCTGGAAACGCTTGATCTGCCCGCACCACGGGTACTGGAAACGACCACTGAAGCCGAGCACAACTGGTTATTGATGACCGCCGTGCCAGGGCGCGATCTGGCCAGCAGCGAACAGCTCTCGCCCGAACAAATCGTCACGCTCACCGCGCAAGCCTTGCGCGAATTGCACGCGGTGGCGATCGACAGCTGCCCGTTCGATCACTGCCTCGACAAGAAAATTCCACTGGCCCGCGAGCACGTCCGGGCAGGCCTTATCGATGAAGAGGACTTCGACGATGCCCGCCTCGGCCGCAGCGCTGAAGACGTGTTCCAACAGATGCTCGCCGAACGCCCGCCACACGAAGACCTGGTGGTGACGCATGGCGATGCGTGCCTGCCCAACCTGCTCGCCGAACATGGCCGTTTCAGCGGTTTTGTCGACTGTGGACGCTTGGGCGTTGCCGACCGTTATCAGGACCTTGCGCTGGCCGCACACAGCATTACCGATAACCTTGGCGAGCAATGGCTGCCGGCATTTTTCGAGGCGTACGGCGTGCAACCCGATCAGCGCCGGATTGCCTTTTATCAGCTGCTTGACGAGTTTTTCTGAGGCGAAGGCCTTTGTGCGCGGTCGATGTTGAATAACCGGCGGAGGACGCACGATGACTGAAGTACAGACCTTGCTGCTTGAGCGTAACGACTGGGTACCGAACAACCCGCACTTGCCGGTGCTGGTCTATCCGCAAGCGATCGCAATCGAGGGCCGCGATCCGGCGGCATTGTTCGAGCGCACCTTTGACGCCAACGGCTGGCCGGCGCAATGGCGCTATGGGATTTACGACTTCCATCACTATCACACCGAAGGCCATGAAGTGCTGGGCGTCGCCGCTGGCCACGCGCGGCTGATGCTCGGTGGCCCGCATGGGCACGTGCTGGAGGTCAGCGCCGGCGATGTGTTGCTGCTGCCTGCCGGCACCGGCCATTGCAACCTCGGCTGCAGTGCCGACTTTCTGGTGGTCGGCGCTTATCCGCCTGGGCAGCATGCCGATATCTGCCGTGAGGCGCCGAGCGAGGCGCAATTGCGCGCCATCGAGCAGCTGCCGTTTCCCGCGCAGGATCCGGTGCAAGGCGCGCAAGGGGCGGTGCAGCAATACTGGGTCAAGTAGCCTTCAGCGGTGCGGATGCACGGTCCATGCGACCAGTTTGATCACGATCGGCCGAACGACGAGGATGCACAGGAATGCCACCGGCATCGCCAGCTTGTAGGCGTGCAAGGCATTACTCAGGTAATCGTTATCAATGCCCGAGTTGCTGGCCGTGATCACCAGCGACATGAGGAAGGCCATGATCGTCGCCATGTACAGGGCAAACACGTACGGCGTGGTCCGCGCCGACAGCTTGCGCCGACTCAGGTAAACCGCTTCGGGACTGGTTTGTTGATTCATAAGGCGCATCCATCCGTTGACAGGGAGCGGGCACCTTAGCAAAGCGGTTGCGCGCCAACTAGACGGGCAAACGCAGGTACTTTATAAAGCACAACTTACGAATCAACCCTTCTCGGCAGGCCAAGGATGAATCTGTTAGCGGCGATTGCCAGTTTTATCAAAGTGGTCGAATCCGGCTCGATTGTCGGCGCCGCGAAAAGCCTGGGTGTCAGCGCAGCGGCCGTCAGCCAGACGCTCAATCGCCTTGAAACCCACCTCGGCGTACGCCTGTTGCAACGCACCACGCGCAGCATGGCGCTCACCGAAAACGGCGCGCTGTACTACGAAAAGGTCAAGCGCATCGCCGCGGATCTGGAATCGGCACAAAGCTCGATCTGCGTCGCCGAAACCGTGCTGCAAGGCCGACTGAGCATCGCCTCGACGTCTGCGTTCGGCCGCCATGTGCTGGCGCCGCTGATCGCCGGTTTTGCAGCGCTGCACCCGCGTCTGCTGGTCGAGTTGTCGACCACGGACGGCAAGATCAGCCACATCCACGACGGCATCGACCTGAGCCTGCGGATCAAGCCGCAACTGGAAGAAGGCATCGTCGCGCGCAAGATCGTTGCCCTGCCCTTCATCCTCTGCGCCTCGCCCGCCTACCTGCAACGCGCGGGCCGGCCAAGCACGCCGGACGAGCTGCACCAGCATGCTTGCCTGGCGTTTCGTTATCCGTTGGACGGGCGTTTTCTGCGCTGGAGTTTCATTCGCGACGGCCAGCGCTACGACGCGCCTATCAACGCGACGGCGATCAGCGATGACATCGACGCCCTGGCGCAAATGGCAATCCACGGCGCGGGCATCACCCGACTGGCAGAATTTGTCGCCGCGCCCTTTCTCGCCGGCGGCCAGTTGCTGGCGTTATTCGAACCCGGCGCCAACGCGGCGCAGGCGGTTGCCGAACCGATGGAAATCTATGCCTGCGTGCAGGAGCGTGCGGCGCTGACGCCGAAGGTCAAAGCGTTCATCGATTATCTGCTTGAGCATCTGGCCGCGCGCTGGCCGATGGAACACACCCACCCTCAATTACTCAGCCGAAGGGATTTGCCGTGACCCGATTACGCTACGCCAAAGGCTCAGGCCACCCCCCGCTGCATCTGGCATCGATCACCGCGAACGGTGCCGATGCGGGCGAGTTGCGGTTCGCGCTGGCGAATGCCAAAGAGCTTCGCATCGCCTTTGCGTCGCACGCCGAGCAAGTACGAATGCTCGAACGCCTGATCACTGAACGCGTGCCCTTTGCCGTCGGCGGCATGTGTCCGGGCCCCGCAGACGAGGTCGACATGCTCATCGCGACAGCCGAACTGGCAGGCCCCTACATCGAGCTGGCCTGGACCGCGCCACAGCAGTGGGTGGTCAGGGAAATCTCAAGCACTGCGAGCGAGTGGCTGCAAGTCGCTGAAGCCAGCATGATCGCCAACCCGTCATTCGACCCGAACTCACTCAAGTTTTTTGACTGCCCCACGCTGCGGTAAATGGACTGCAGGTGAAATGCAAAAAAAGCCGCACGCCCCGCAGCCGTCATCGCCGCCGTCCAACATGAAATAACGCCGATCGCGCTGGCACCCGGCGAGATTTTTTCATACGGTGTTCGATCTCTTCTCCGCCAGCATTCGACGAGGTCCGTTTCATGAGTAAAGCGTCCTACGTACCGCCCAAGGTCTGGAAAAATGAAGCGCCATCCGGTGGCCAGTTCGCCAACATCAATCGCCCGACTGCCGGGCCGACGCATGACAAAGCGCTGCCAGTGGGCAAACATCCGCTGCAGCTGTATTCGCTGGCTACGCCCAATGGCGTGAAGGTGACGATTCTGCTGGAAGAGCTGCTGGCACTCGGACGCACCGATGCCGAGTACGACGCGTGGCTGATCCGCATTGGTGAAGGCGATCAGTTCTCCAGCGGCTTTGTCGAGATCAATCCGAATTCGAAGATTCCGGCGCTGCTTGATCGCAGTGTCGAGCCGCCGATTCGGGTGTTCGAGTCGGGTTCGATCCTGCTGTACCTGGCCGAAAAATTCGGCGCCTTGCTGCCCAAGGATCCTGCCGGACGCACCGAAACCCTCAACTGGCTGTTCTGGCAAATGGGCGCGGCGCCCTATCTGGGTGGCGGCTTCGGGCATTTTTACGCTTATGCGCCGGAGAAGCTCGAATACCCGATCAACCGTTTCACCATGGAAACCAAACGGCAGCTGGATGTGCTGGATCGACGCTTGGCCGAGAGCCCTTATCTGGCCGGCGACCGCTACACCATTGCCGACATCGCGGTCTGGGCCTGGTACGGGCAACTGGTTCGCAACAATGTCTATTCGGCGGCGGAGTTCTTGTCCGCGCAGGAATACACCCATGTGCAACGCTGGGCACAAGTCATCGCCGATCGACCTGCAGTGATTCGCGGAATACGCGTCAACCGCACATGGGGCGATGAAGACACGCAAGTGCCCGAGCGCCATCAGGCCCAAGACCTCGACTGACCCCGCAACCTCCCTGTAGAAGCTGCCGCAGGCTGCGATCTTTTGATCTTGCTTTCCCAAAATTAAACAGAAGATCAAAAGATCGCAGCCTGCGGCAGCTCCTACAGGGGATCGGTGGTGGTGCAAGGCTGCCATTCGGCAAATGTGAAAAATTCGTTAACTATCTGACTCGTACGGCTTTCTTCGGGCGAATCAATCTGACATGCTAATGCGAATACTTCTTGTATGCGCCTGCATCAGATTCGTTTTGGTATTACCTGGGGAAGCAGATTGATGTCGTTTCACACCATTCACCGTCGTTCCAACCTTTCGCCCAACATTCTGGCCGTCGCTATTTGTATGGCCAGCATCGCACCGGTCATGGCCGATGATGCGTCGCCCGCCACGCCGGCAAACCCTGCACCGGCCACCACGCTGGAACTCGGTGCCACCGAAATCGGCGCCACGCAGATGGGCAGCACCACTGAAGGCACGGACTCCTACACCACCGGCCCGATGCAGACGGCGACCAAGTTGTCGCTGACCATGCGTGAAACGCCGCAGGCGGTGACCGTTGTCACCCGCCAGCGCATGGACGATCAGGGCATGACCAGCATCAACGATGTGGTGAAGGCCACACCGGGTCTGTTCCTCAATCAGTCCAGCGGCCCGGGGCGACAGACTTACAGTTCGCGCGGTTTCGACATCGACACCATCATGTACGACGGCCTGCCGAGCACTTACTCGCCATTCTCGATGGCCGTGCAGCCGAACCTGGCAATGTTCGACCGCGTCGAAATCGTGCGCGGTGCAACAGGCCTCGTCACAGGCGCCGGCAACCCTTCGGCGGCAATCAACATGGTGCGCAAGCGTCCGACGGCCGATCAGCAAGTGACCCTGACCGGCGCGGCTGGCAGCTGGGATGATTACCGTGGCGAAATCGACGCCTCCAGCCCGCTCAATGAAAGCGGTACGCTGCGCGGCCGGGTGGTGAGTTCCTATCAGGGCGCGGACAGCTTCCGCGACAAAGAACAAAACGAACACGGCCTGTTCTACGCCATCGGTGAAGCCGACCTGAGCGACAGCACCACGGCTACCCTGGGCTTCTCACGCCAGAACGAACAGACCAACTATTTCTGGGGCGGCTTGCCGCTCGGCGCCGACGGCCACCACCTCGACCTGCCCCGCTCCACCTACCCGGGCACCGACTGGGAAAACAAGAAGCTGCAGATCGACACCGTGTTCGGTGAAATCGAGCACCGCTTCGACAACGACTGGAAACTGCACCTGGCCGGCTCATCCTCGACCCTCAATGGCGAGTTCTCCGGCACCTACCTGTCGCGTTACAACGGCCCGCTGGAAACCACCGCCTATCAGTCGCATAACACCGACAAACAAACCGCGTTCGACGCCTTCGCCAGCGGCCCGTTCGAAGCCTTCGGCCGCACCCACGAACTGGTCGTCGGCGCCAGCGACCGTGTCTACGACGCGACCTCCAAAGAGTACGACCCGTATACCACTGCATGGCCAATCGGCGCGCCAAAACCGGACTTCGTGCGCGACAGCAAAACCCGCACGGTGACCACGCAAGATGCCGTCTACCTGACCACGCGCCTGAGCCTCGCCGATCCGCTGACGCTGATCCTCGGTGGTCGTCTGGACTGGTACGACTACGATGACCGCACCGGCGATGGCGACTACAAGGTCACCCGCAATCTGACGCGTTACTCCGGTCTGATCTACAAACTCGACGATCACCATTCGGTATACGCCAGCTACACCGACATCTTCACCCCGCAGACCTCCAAAGACCTCTCCGGCAAAGTGCTCGACCCGATCGTCGGCGAGAACTACGAGGTCGGCATCAAGGGCGAATACTTCAATGGCGCCCTAAACGCCAGTCTGGCCGTGTTCCAGATGGACCAGACCAACCGCGCCGCCCTTGCCGCCACCCAACTCGGTTGCCCGGTCATGACCTGCTACCAGGCCTCCGGCAAGGTGCGCAGCCAAGGCGTGGACATGGAACTGCAAGGTGCCCTGACCGAAAACTGGCAAGTCGGCGCCGGCTACACCTTCACCCGCGCGCATTACATCAAGGATGAAAATCCCGACAACGATAACCAGCGCTTCAAAACCGACATCCCCGAGCACCTGTTCAAGGTGTCGACGATGTATCGCCTGCAAGGCCCACTTGAGAAATTCCGTATCGGTGGCAACGTCTACTGGCAGAGCCGCCTGTACAACGACGTTCCGGTCGCCAACAGCACCTATCGCCTCGAACAGGGCAGCTACGCCGTCACCGACTTGATGGCCGGTTATGAAGTCAACAAACACCTGGATCTGCAGGTCAACGCGAACAACATTTTCGACCGCGTCTACTACTCCTCCATTGGCTATAACACCACCTGGGGTTCCACCGACAACTACGGCAATCCACGCAGCTACATGCTGACGGCCAAATACAAGTTCTAAGTCCGACGCATTAGTCATGGCTGGCAATAAGGGATAGTCTCTGCCTCGATACCCACTCGAAGCGCCAGCCCATGACCAACCCAGCGTTCTCCTCCGACATTGAAGCCATCCGCAGCATTGACTCGGTGCCCGTGATCCTGAGCATGGTCAAGCACCTCACGGGCATGCGCTTCGCGGCGGTGGCGCGGGTCACCGAGAAAAACTGGGTGGCCTGCGCGGTCGACGACTCGATCGATTTCGGGCTCAAGCCCGGTGGCGAACTGGTGCTCGAATCGACCATCTGCCATGAAATCCGCCAACACCAGCAGCCGGTCATTTTCGGCCATGCCAGCACCCACCCGGTTTTTTCGCTGCACCACACGCCGAAAACCTATGGCCTGGAAAGCTACATCTCCATTCCCATCGTCAAAGCCAATGGCGACTTTTTCGGCACGCTGTGCGCCATCGACTCAGTCCCGGCGAACCTCGACGAGCCGGCCATCGCGAAAACCCTGACCCTGTTCGCCCAACTGATTGCGATGAGCCTCGACACGCAAAGTCATCTCGAAGCGACCAAAGCCGAACTGAGCAATGCCAATGAACTGGGCAGGCTGCGCGAACAGTTCATCGCGGTCCTCGGGCATGACCTGCGTACACCGCTGAGCGCGATTCGCATGAGCGCCGACCTGCTGGAAACCAGGACCGAAGAGAAACGCTCGCTCAATCTGCTGTCGGCGATCCGCAAGAGCTCGGTGCGCATGGGCGTATTGATCGAAAACATCCTCGACTTTGCCCGTGGACGCCTGGGCGACGGGATTCCGGTCCAGCGCAAACTGGTGGATGACCTGCAACAGACGCTGCAGCAAACCCTTGAAGAGGTGCAGGTTTCGCACCCGCGAGCGACGTTCACGCACACGCTGAACGTGCCGAGCGGCGTCTATTGCGATGCGCTGCGCATCAGCCAGTTGCTGTCCAATCTGCTGGGCAACGCGGCCACCCATGGCTCGACCAGCGCGCCGATCATCCTCAACGCTTTCGCTGAGAACGACGAAATCGTGATTTCGCTGACCAATCAAGGCACACCGATTTCAGCGCAATTAATGCCACTGCTGTTCGAACCGTTTTCCCGGTCCGAAGCCGGGCAGCGTAACGAGGGATTGGGACTGGGGCTTTATATCGCCGCGCAGATTGCGGCGGCGCACAACGGCACGTTGAGCGTCACCTCAACCGCTGAATCGGGAACCTGCTTTGTCGCGCGGTTCCCGGCGCAGTTCAAGTGGGTATGAGTCGGCTTTGACGGTTACACCGTCTGCCGGCGCATGGTCAGAATCGCCGCGCCGAAACCAATGAACGTTGTGCCCACCACCCGGCTGACCCAACGCGACAGCGCCGGGCGGGTCAACACGCCCTTGGCGCGAGATGCCAATGCGGCATAGATACTCAACGACGACACCGACAACGCCATGAAGATCGAGGTCAGAATCAGGAACTGCGGCAGCAACGCGGCGCCTTGATCGATGAACTGCGGAAACAATGCAGTGAAAAACATCGTTGCCTTGGGGTTGGTCACCGCCGTCAAAAAAGCCGACTTGTAGAGTTTGCCGCGCGTTGGCCGGGCCTTGAGCGCCTCACCTTCGAGCCCCTCTGGCAGCATCGGGCCCTTCTTGAACAGCTGCTTGACCCCGAGATAAAACAGGTAGCCGGCGCCGATGATCTTCACCGCGTTGAAGAGAATCTCCGAACTGGCCAGCAGCGCGCCCAACCCCAGCATCGCCCCCGCCGACAGGCAAAATAAACCGCTGGCATTACCCAGCGAAGACCAGATCGTGCTGCGCTGCCCGTGCGCCAGACTGTTGTTGATTGCCATCAAAGTTGCCGGCCCGGGGCTGGCAATGGCAATCGCGCCAACCAGGGTGAACGCCAGTATCGAGTGAGAATCCATTTTCGCTGCTCGTGGTCAAAGTGGTGCTGCATGTTACAGCAGCCAGGCGGTCTCTTGCTTGGGCGGCTATACCTTGTTGCGTAGCGCAGCCATCGCCCTGAGGACATCATGACCGACCGCCAACACCTGCATCGCGAGGGTTTTGCCCTGCTCCGCCAGGCCATCCCGAGACAATGGCTGAATGAGTTGCGTGCGGTGTTCGAGGCCGGTGTGAAACCGTCGACCCAATGGCCGACACCTCGCGGGGTGGACTGGCGCCATTCACAGTTGGACCTCGACGTGCGAATACAGGCGACGTGCCGTCTACCGCAGTTACTGGCAGTGGTCGGCGAACTGATTGGCGAGCGATTTTTTCTGGCGCAAGTGGAGGGTCGCGAGCCGCTCGGCGGTGGCGGCCATCAACTGCTGCATCGCGACCTGTCGGCGCAACGCCCCGGCGACAGGGTCAACGCCCTGGCGTATCTCGACGATTACAGCCCCGCTAACGGGGCGACACGCATTGTGCCCGGCAGCCACCGCCCCGAGCCGCAAGCAACGTCTCTGGACATCGATGACACCGGCGAGTGTGTGCAGCTATCGGGCTGTGCCGGGGACATTCTGGTTTTTGATGTCGACCTGGTGCATGCGGGCAGTTTGAACCTGAGCGGCGCACGTCGACGCACCCTGCTGATCAGTTATTGCGCGCAGACGCTCTATGCCTCAGAGGGGCAAACGGCGCCCTTGCGCGGGGTACGCATGGACACCCGCGAGCACTTTCAACCGTCGGATTTTGCCTACAGCCTGCGTCCCGTTTCAGGGGTCGACAAACCGCCCAGCCGCTACCAACATAGCGGCTTCTCTGAAAATGACAGCGAGGCAAGGTAATGAGCCAACCGACTATTCGTGCGTTGATCCTCGATGACTACGCCGACAAGGTCTTCCGTGAAGCGCACATCGACCGTCCTCAGCCGCAAGCTCATGAAGTGTTGGTGCGGGTCATCGCCAGTGGCGTCAACCCGATCGACTACAAGATCCGCTCCGGCAACGCGCCGTACGCCACGCCCGAGCTGCCGGCGATACTCGGCACGGACATGGCCGGGGTGATCGAAGCCGTGGGCAGCGACGTCACGCATTTTGCCGTCGGCGATGAAGTCTACGGCATGGTCGGTGGCGTACGCGGCTTGCCGGGCTCGCTGGCCGAATACCTCGCGGTGGATGCCGATCTGGTCTCGCGCAAGCCGAAAAACCTCGGGTTTCGTGAAGCCGCAGCGATTCCGCTGGTATTCCTCACCGCCTGGGAAGGTCTGGTCGATCGCGCCCACGTCCACGCCGGTCAGAAAGTGCTAGTGCATGGCGGCGCGGGCGGTGTCGGCCACATGGCCGTGCAAATTGCCAAGGCGCTGGGCGCGGAAGTGTTCGCCACGGTGTCGCCGGGCAAGCGCGCGATTGTCGAAGGTTACGGCGCCACGGCGATCGACTATCGCAACGAGTCGGTCGAGCACTACGTGAACCAGTACACCGGCGGCAAAGGTTTCGACGTGATCTACGACACCGTCGGCGGCAAGAGCCTCGACGATTCGTTTGCCGCGATTGCTCTGTATGGCCACGTCAGCAGTTGCGCCGCGTTCGGCACCCACAACCTGGCCACCGGCTCACTGCGCAGTGCGACGCTGTCGGGGATTTTCGTGCTGTTGCCGATGCTCACCGGCACAGGCCGCAAGCACCACGCCGAGATTCTCGGTTATGCCACGCGGCTGATCGAAGAAGGCAAGGTCAAGCCATTGATGCATCCGCAGCGCTTCAGCCTCAGCGAAGCCCGCCAGGCCCACGATGCCGTCGAGCAAGGCACCGGCGTCGGCAAGGTCGTGATCGACATCGCCTGACTGCGCAATCCCAAGGCAAAAAAAACCCCGCGACCGAATGAAGGCGCGGGGCAAAAAATTGGTTGGTTGCGGCCAACCAAAGGAGCTCTTTCACAGATGTGTATGGGGCAAAATCAGATGCAGTCCTGAGCGGCGCGTTCAAAACTCGAAGGCAGGTAGTTCGAGGCCAGCAAGTGACGCTCATAGAGGAACACCTTGCCGCCAGTGCCGGCCTTGTAGGCTTCCAGCACGTTGTCGGCGGAAATCTTGCTCGGCACGACAATCCGGTAGCTGCGCTGGGTTTGCGAGACGGTCGGGTTCAGCGCGCTGCCCTGCAGCTTCGGCACCACACAATCGGCGTATTGCGCCGGGGTCTTGCTGGTCTGCAAGGTCAGGGTCGGGTTGTTCGGCGCAGAGGCACAACCGGCGAGCAACAAGGAAGCAACAGCCATGGCAGGCACAAATAAAAGACGCATCGGCGTAATCCTGAATATAAAGGTTCGGTTCAACCGGCAACGGTTCAGCCTCACGGAGCCGCCGTTGCCATTTATGTTTTAAGTGTTCAGCTCGACGCCACCAGCGCCTTGAGCGACACATCGAATTGCTTCAACGCGGCAAATTGCAGGTCACGCTGCTTGTCGATCTGTGCAGCGATCGCCGGTGCGGCCTGGTTGTGCACCCAGACCGAAGGCAACTGCTGTTCCACCGCGCCTTCGGCCTTGCCGATGTATTGCAGGTCAGCGTCGTAGAACCGCGCAGTAAATCGCGCTTCCACCAAGCTGTTGCGTTGGGTCAGCAAGCGGTTGAACGTATCGAGCTTGACCACGATGTCCGGGTGGGCCTGGACCAGCGCATCGAGGCTGTCGTAGACGGTCACCGACAAAAACTGTTGCTGCAGCGAACTCATCAACCAGTCAATGGCCAGTTCCGGATCGGAACTGCCGACGAAGGCTTCACGGATACGCGAGTCGAGCGCATCTTTTGCACCGTTGGCGGCCATCGCGTGGTAACGCTCAAGGTATTGCAGGTTCTCCAGGGTGTTCTCGCTGTACACCACACCCACCGTTTGCGAATGACGCAAGGTTGCACTGCTGCCAGCGATGGGTTGCAAATGACACGACCGGGCATCGTCTGCGTAGGCCGGTGCAGCGGCAACCGCTCCGCCCATCAGCAGGGCGACCAGAGCCAGTCGGGTCAAAGTGTTCATCGCGCAAATTCCTTGAGCTGCGTGTTCGATGGAGGCGATTTTCCGCCCATTGCCAACAAAGCAGAACTTGCGTTTATTGATGGTCACTATTACTTCTAGCAATAGTTGCGCGACGTACAGACTGATACACACTCACTACAACTAGAAAAACATGAATGAGGGCCCCCTCTTTGAGAACGTTCGACCTGATCCGAGACGCCGTCCTGCCCGACTTTCGCGAGCGAGTGGCGGAGTACCTGGTCCAGTACGAAAGCGTATTGCTGGACAAAAACCCCGAAGACTCGCAACTGATCCGCGACACCGCCCATCAGTTGCGCGGTTATCTGCGCGGTCTCAACACCACCCGGGTGTTGGGCATGGCGTACTGGGAAGAGCTGGATCGTCGGGTAGTGGACACCTGGCTCGCGCCGCAGCAATGACCGACTAGACTTGCCGACGGTCGAACCGCAGGTGTCCCGCTGAGCCAGTCCAGTGCGCCATCGGCGCGGCGGCGCATGCCGTTCGCGCCCGCCTCGCTGCCAGTGGTCTGCGCGGCAACACGGCCTCTGCGAAAAAACCCTGCAAACGCTTACAATCGCCCGTCTCACTGCCCCTCAGACAGGCTCGCCCAGAAATGCCGCTCGACCCGCCAACGATGCTGACCCTTTCCATCGCCCTCGCAGCCGCTGCCGCGCTGTACCTGGCGATCGAATGGCGGAGCATCCGCGAACCTTCGCTGCTGTTCTGGAGCGCCGGTTTCGCCACCATTACCGTCGGTTCCACCCTCGCCCTGCTGCGCAGCAGCGGCTTTTTGCTGATCGGCATCTGGTTCGCCAACGGCCTGCTGGTCACCGCGCACTTTCTGTTTCTGCTGGGCGTTGCGCGCTTCACCCAGATACGTCTGTCCCGCGGCTGGTACCTGATCTTCCTCATCTGGCTGGTGATGTTGTTATTGCCCGACGGGCCACTGTGGTCAAAAGTCATGCTCGCGGCCAACTCGCTGCTGGTGGCGCTGGCAACGCTCAAGGCAAGCACTTTGCTGCGCCCGCATGGCAAATCGCTGAGCGTGGGCGCGGTGCAACTGCGCTATGTGCTGCTGATTCACGGAAGCTTCTATGTCGCCAAGGCCCTGACGGTGGTCATCCCCGGCACGCTGATCGATCTGGCGGCATTTCGCGGCGAGATCATCCAGATTTCGCTGGTCGAAGGTGCCATGGCGATCATGTTGATCGCGCTGTCGATGACCGGCACCGAACGCTACCGCCGGGAAAAAGAGATCGCACGCCTCGCCGAACGTGACCCGCTGACGGCCCTCTACAATCGCCGCGCCCTGGAGAAACGCGCCGCGCGCCTGCTCGCCGACGTCTGCGCAGAACGCCCCGGCGCCCTGCTGCTGATCGACATCGACAACTTCAAACTGGTCAACGACCAATACGGCCATACCGCGGGCGATCGTCTGTTGATTGCATTGAGCGAAATGATCCGCTCGCTGCTACCGCGCAATGCATTGACCGCACGCCTGGGCGGCGACGAGTTTGTCATTCTGCTGGGCGGCGCCTCAAACGAGCGCATCGTCGAGCTGGGCAACAGCCTGCGCGAACAGTTTCTGCGCACCACCTCACAGACATTCCCCACGCCCGAAGCCGTCACGTTGAGCATCGGCGCCAGTCTGTTCGAACAACCGCCCAGCAGCCTTACGGGGTTGATCGAACAAGGCGATATCGCGCTCTACGAGTCCAAACGCGGCGGTCGCAACCGCCTGCGCCTGACCGGGCTCCCCACACAAGGATGACCACCACCATGTCCAGCCTCGACACTTCCCTGCAAGACAGCGCCGCGCCAGAAGGCGTTTGCTACGGCTGCGGCAGCAGCAACCCCCATGGCCTGCACATCAAAAGCCACTGGCATGAAGATGGCGTGCACGTCCTCGCCGAGCACGAGCCAAACGCCAGATACTGCGGCTGGCCCGACCTGGTCTACGGCGGGCTGATCGCGATGCTGGTCGATTGCCACTCCAACTGGACGGCGATGGCCTACCACTACCGCGCCGAACAGCGCGAACCCGGAACGTTGCCGCGCATCGACTGCGTCACCGGCAACCTCGGCCTCAAGTTCATAAAACCGACGCCCATGGGCGTCACCCTGACCTTGCGGGCGAAAGTCGAAGGCGACGTCGGGCGCAAGACCCGGGTGATTTGCGAGGTGTTTGCCGGTGATGTGCTGACGGCGGTGGGCGATTCGGTGTTTGTGCGGGTCGACACCGCGCAACTGGCCGATGCTGCACATGGTCGCTAAGTATTGGTAACGACACGCAGCGCAGTGTAAGCGGCCACCAACTGCTCAAGCGAAAAGGCCAGATTGCGCCCGCTCGGGTTGGGCAGCACCCACACTGTCGCGCCACCGAACGTGGTGGCCTGCAAGCCCCATTGCACCTCACGCTGACCGGACAATGCGGCAAACGCTGCTTTGCCGAGGAACGCGACAAAACGCGGCGCGCAGGTTTCTATCTTCCGCTCGAAGGCTTGGGCCGCCGCGGCAAACTCCGCACGGGAGAGCTGATCCGCCCGCGCCGTCGGGCGCTCTACCACTGCCGTTAGTCCGCAATCGTATTGAAGAATCGTCCGGTCATGCTCGGGTTTGATTTCCTCAGATGTGAAACCGGCCAAATGCAGCGTGCGCCAAAAACGATTACCGCGTCCGGCGAAGTGGTGGCCTTGCGCGGCGGCGATCAGGCCGGGATTGATGCCACAGAAAATCACTGTGAGATGATCGCGGAGGATGTCATCGAGTTGTTTGCAAGTCATCGTCGCTCTCAGTCAACAAACAAAAAGTAACGTTTTGCCGCACGCAGAATTTGGACCGCTGCAGCCGCCCGGCCAAACTGCGTGGCGTGATCCGGATTCCAACGCTCGACAACCTCATCAAGGACTTTGAATGTCACTTATCTCACAACGCGTCGAAATGGCCCGCAACGGCACCAACGACAAGGTCATCTGCCGCATGCCCTCGGGTTGGGCTGTCATGGGCGATGTGCAGTTTCTAACCGGTTACTGCCTGTTGCTGCCCGATCCCGTCGTCCCGAGTCTGAACGATCTGGATGCAGAAGCCCGCGCGGTTTACCTGCTCGACATGGTGCGTATTGGAGATGCCGTCTTGCAGGCCACCGGCGCCCAGCGCATGAACTACGAAATACTTGGCAATTCCGAGCCCGAACTGCATTGCCACCTGTTTCCCCGCTACGCCCACGAGCCAGACGACAAACGCAAGATGCCAGCCTGGTTCTATGACTGGAAGAACGCATTGCCTTACGATGAAAAAGAGCATGGCCGGTTGCGCAGTGAACTTGCCCGACTGCTCCAGACAGCAGGGTGATCGTTCGTCGTAAGGCCAGAGCGCCCTACAGCGCCCTACAGCGACCGCTTTAGCACGGCAATCGACACCCGCGGCACGATCATCTTTTCGATCAGCGCGACCACCTCTTTGGCGCCATAGCAGCGAAACTTGACGCTGCCGGCATCGGTGTCCAGACGGATGATCTTGGTGAAGAAGCCGCCTTCATTGCTGACCTTGCGGATCATGCCGATCGGAATCTCGATATCCAGCGTACCGTCCTGAACCAGGCGGTTCATGGCATTGGCGTTGAGGTGAATGGCCGTCCGGGTCAGGACCATCGTCCCGCCAACCCACAAACCGCCATATGCGTGCTGGAAAGCTTCCATGACATGCGCCAGAACGCCGACATTGCCCGCACCAACGTCATCGTAAAACTCGCCGATCTCGTCGTGATTCACTTCAACGTCAGCCACAAGAAAGTTGACCAGTTTGGACTTCACTATCTTTTCCGCCATCTGCAGTTCTCCTTGATTTGAATCATTGCCCATCACCTTAGGCGCTTGGCGCAGATGCTAGCACTTGGCCTCCAATTGGACGAAGCAAAGGTTGATTTGGTACTGCCGGATTGTGGGTTCGACTGATACATCGCAGCGCCTTCATCGCTAGCAGGGCTAGTTTCCACAGAGGTTCCGCAAGTCCGACATGATGTGTCACGGCAAAAATCAGGCATTAAAAAAGCACCCGAAGGTGCTTTTTTTACAGAGCATTTAACGCGACAAAGCCGTCACATTCGCCCGCGCCGTGTGCAGTTTCTGGTAGCTCTCGATCAAGCGCAAATGCCGGTCGAGGCCTTCCAGCTTCATGCTGGTCGGGGTCAGCCCGTAGAAGCGCACGCTGCCGTTGACCGAACCGATCGCCGCGTCCATGCGCTCGTTGCCGAACATGCGGCGGAAGTTGGCTTCGTAGTCTTGCAGCTGCAGATCCTCGTCCAGTTCCATCTCCAGCACCACGTTCACCGCTTGATAGAACAAGCCGCGCTCGACGGTGTTGTCGTTGTATTGTAGGAACGCTTCGACCAGATCCTTGGCCTGATCGTACTTCTGCAGTGCGAGGCAGATCAGCAGGCGCAGTTCCAGAATGGTCAGCTTGCCCCACGGCGTGTTGTCGTCGAACTCGACGCCGATCAGCGTGGTGATTTCGGTGTAATCGTCCAGCTCGCTGTTTTCCAGGCCTTGGGCGAGGTTGCGCAGGCCGACCTTGCTGAGGTTGTGCAGGTTGAGGATGTCGGCACGGAATTGCAGGGCTTTGTTGGTGTTGTCCCAGATCAGGTCTTCGACCGGGTAGATCTCCGAGTAATCCGGCACCAGAATCCGGCAGGCCTTGGCACCGATGTGCTCGTAGACCGCCATGTAGACTTCTTTGCCCATGTCTTCAAGGATGGCGAACAGCGTCGCGGCTTCTTCGGCATTGGAGTTTTCACCCTGGCCCGAGAAGTCCCACTCGACGAATTCGAAATCAGGCTTGTCGCTGAAGAAACGCCACGACACCACACCGCTGGAATCGATGAAGTGCTCGACAAAGTTGTTCGGCTCGGTGACGGCCTGACCGGAGAACGTCGGCTGCGGCAAGTCATTCAGGCCTTCGAAACTGCGGCCCTGGAGCAATTCAGTGAGGCTGCGTTCCAGCGCCACTTCCAGGCTCGGGTGCGCGCCGAACGAGGCAAATACGCCGCCGGTGCGCGGGTTCATCAGGGTCACGCACATCACCGGGAATTCACCGCCCAGCGAGGCGTCCTTGACCAGCACCGGGAAACCCTGCTCTTCCAGACCTTTTATGCCGGCGAGGATGCTTGGGTATTTTTCCAGGACTTCCTGCGGCACGTCCGGCAAGGCCATTTCGCCTTCAAGGATTTCGCGTTTGACCGCGCGTTCGAAGATTTCCGACAGGCACTGCACCTGCGCTTCGGCGAGCGTGTTGCCGGCGCTCATGCCGTTACTGAGGTAGAGGTTTTCGATCAGGTTGGACGGGAAGTACACCACTTCATTGTCCGACTGGCGCACAAACGGCAGCGAGCAGATGCCGCGCTGGGTGTTGCCGGAGTTGGTGTCGAACAGGTTCGAGCCACGCAGCTCGCCGTCGCGGTTGTAAATCTTCAGAGTGTATTCATCGAGGATTTCGCTCGGCAACTCGTCTTTCGGCCCCGGCTTGAACCATTGTTCGTCCGGATAATGGACGAACTCGGCGTTGGCGATCTCTTCGCCCCAGAACTGATCGTTATAGAAGAAGTTGCAGTTCAGACGCTCGATGAATTCGCCCAGCGCCGAGGCCAGCGCGCCCTCTTTGGTCGCACCCTTGCCGTTGGTAAAGCACATCGGCGAATGCGCATCGCGAATGTGCAGCGACCAGACGTTGGGCACGATGTTGCGCCACGAGGCAATTTCAATCTTCATCCCGAGGTCGGCAAGGATGCCCGACATGTTGGCGATGGTCTGCTCCAGCGGCAGGTCCTTGCCGGCAATGTAGGTGCCCGCGTCGGAACTTGAAGCTGGCATCAACAAGGCCTGCGCATCGGCGTCGAGGTTGTCGACTTCTTCGATGATGAACTCGGGGCCGGTCTGCACCACCTTCTTCACCGTGCAGCGGTCGATGGAGCGCAGGATGCCTTGGCGATCCTTGTCGGAGATGTCTGCCGGCAACTCGACCTGGATCTTGAAGATCTGGTTGTAGCGGTTTTCCGGGTCGACGATGTTGTTCTGCGACAGACGAATGTTCTCTGTCGGAATATTGCGGGTGTCGCAGTACAACTTCACGAAGTAAGCCGCGCACAAGGCCGACGACGCCAGGAAGTAGTCGAACGGCCCCGGTGCCGAGCCATCGCCCTTGTAGCGAATGGGCTGATCGGCGATCACCGTGAAGTCGTCGAACTTGGCTTCAAGTCGAAGGTTGTCGAGAAAGTTGACCTTGATTTCCATGCGGGATTACCAGAATACGGCTAAACGAATGGCGGCATTATCCGGTTTTTCAGCGGGAAGTCTTGTGCTTTCGGGATTCACCGCTGATCGGCAACCCAGCCTTTAACGGGCAAATTGCGGCGGGTTCACTACGCTTTTCAGGGAGTCGCGTAGAAGAATCTGAACATTGCGTACGCGCCAGGGTTCTAGATTCAACAGACAGCGGATCAAGGACGAGCACATGGACATTTCCAGCTATGCGGCGCCTCTTCCACCCCGGCAAAGCGCCGTCACCCGGCGTCTGGCCGTCGCTGTCGGCGCGCTGTTCGTCGCGGGGGTGGTGGCAGCGACCTTCGTGCTGCTTGGTATTACCAACCGCCTCGACCGTGAGGACATCGACAAAACCCGGTTTTACTCGGCCCGCGCCCTGGAAAACCGCATCACCGCGTCGAAAAACTACATCACCAGCTACGCCAACTGGACCACGGCTTACGAGCACTTGAGCGGTGAGGTCGACACAGACTGGGCCTACACCGAGCAAAATATCGGCAAAACCCTGTTCACCACCGACGGCTACGACGGCGTCTTCGTGCTTGATCGCGAGCGCAGCAAATATGCCGTGGTGCGCGGGCAATTGGTTGACGCCGACCTGTCTTCGTTCCTGCCATTGTCAGCCGCGGAACTGGTGGATCAAGTGCAGGGGCAAAGTGACCTGAGCCAGCCCGTCAGCCGCTACTCATTGTTCGAAGGCTGGCCGGCGCTGGTCTCGGCCGCCGCGATCATTCCTAATGATGAACGGCCGCTGGGCGACCCTAGGCAAACCTCGGTGCTGGTGTTCATCGACAAACTGACGCCGACCAAACTGCGCCTGATCGGCAGCGGTTATGGCCTCAAAAACCTGACCCTGGCCCCGGATGAAACCCTCGCTCCCGACCGTCCCAGGGTGGCGCTGGACAGCACCGGATACAGCCTGATCGCCGACCTGGAGCGGCCGGGGCAAAACCTGTTGTGGTCGTTGTTGCCAACTCTGGGCGCGACGATGCTCGTGCTGATGCTGCTGACCGCGTACTTCCTGCGCCATGCCCTGCGCTCCTCGCAATACGTCGACCAGAGCTTTCAGGTGATGCAGGCCTCGAATCAAGCACTGGAAACCGCCAACCGTGGGCTTGAGGCCAGTGAAGAGCGCTTTCGCGCAGTGGCTGAAGCGGCCTCGGACTGGATCTGGGAAGTCGACCGCGACCTCTCGCTGACTTATTTGTCGGCACGCTTCAGCGAGGTCACCGGTTACCCGCAAACCCTGTGGCTGGGGCAAGACATCGGCCAACTGTTGTTCTGCGACACTACGCCGCTGGAGTTGTGGCTGCGCAAACTCGCCGAAGAAAGCAATGCCAGCGACTTGCGCTGCACCTACCGCGATCATTCTGGCCAGCCACGGCATTGTCGCCTGTCCGCCCGCCCGATCTACGACAAACACAGCGTGATCGGCTATCGCGGCACGGCCAGCGACATCACCGACGAAGTCGCTGCGCACGCGCAAATCCAGCACCTGTCGATGCACGATGCGCTGACGGGCCTGCCCAACCGCAACAAGCTCGCACGCTATCTGGATGACGCCCTGCTGCTCAAGGAACACGCGCCGGTGCTGGCGCTGTTGATGATCGATCTGGACAACTTCAAGCCAATCAACGATTCACTCGGTCATCCGGCCGGCGACGCGGTGTTGCAGGAAGTCGCCACACGCCTGCGCGAATGCACCCGCGAACATGACATCGTCGCCCGGCTCGGCGGCGATGAGTTTGTCGTGGTGCTCAACGGCATGGACAGCCGCCACGAGATCGACAAGTTCTGCACGCGCCTGATCGGCAGCCTGCACCAGCCGATCGTCTTCGAGCATCACCCGCTGTACGTCGGCGCCAGCATCGGCATCGCCCTCAGCCGCCGCCACGGTTACGTGCCCAGTGAACTGATCCGCTACGCCGACATCGCGCTGTATCAGGCCAAGTCCGAAGGCAAAAACACCTGGTGCTATTTCGAAGCGCACATGAGCGACCAGATCCAGACGCGCCGGCAAATGGAAGATGACTTGCGCCATGCGCTGCAGCACGACGAATTCGTCCTCCACTATCAGCCGCGCTACAAGGTCGATGGCAAGCAGATTGTCTCGGTCGAAGCGCTGGTGCGCTGGCAGCATCCGAGCAAGGGCCTGCTCGGCCCGGACCTGTTCATTCCGCTGGCAGAGCAGACCGACCTGATTGTTCCGCTGGGCCGCTGGGTCTTGCGCGAAGCCTGCGAAACCGCACTGGCGTGGCCGGAAGACATTCTGCTGTCGGTCAACCTGTCCCCCGCGCAGTTTGCCGCCAGCGACGTGGTCGAGGAAGTCCGCGAAGTGCTGATCCAGACGCGCTTCCCGGCCAGTCGGCTGGAACTGGAGATCACCGAGAACGTGATGCTCAACGACACCGACGGCGCGCTGACCACCATGAATGCCCTCAAGGAACTGGGCGTGCGCTTGAACATGGATGACTTCGGTACCGGTTATTCATCCCTCGGCTACTTGCGTGCCTATCCGTTCGATGGGATCAAGATCGACAAGCGTTTCATCGCCTCGATCAGCAGCGGCACCAACGACCGCGCGGTGGTGCAAGCGATCATCGGATTGGGCAAAGCCATGGGCCTGACCGTCACCGCTGAAGGCGTCGAGACCGAAGAACAACTGGCGATTCTCGGCAAGGACCAGTGCAACGAAGTGCAGGGTTACTTCATGAGCAGGCCGATCGACAAGATCGCTTTCGCCGATCTGCTCAATACCTCCAGAGACCCGCATTCGGCGGGCTCGGCCACCAGCCGAAAAGGTCGCGTGACCTGAATGGCCGCTGCCTGCAAAAACCGCTTGCGACCACCTTGCCACCGTTATTTGCAACCTCCTCCGGCCCCCTTTCATGCAGGCTGCATGACGGCCAATGGCCCCGTGCGCACGGCACTACCGACCTAGACACCTGCAACGAGCAGCCAGGGTTGGCACGGCAAATGCGCAGCTTTACAGCGTTAGCGTGTCGAAAACGACCGCCCGTGTTTATGCCATGACAGCAGAGGAATACCCCATGAATGCCATCGACCTGCTCAAAGCCGATCATGAAAAAGTCAAAGCGCTCCTCACTCAGCTCAGCGAATCGACTGAGCGGGCCCTGAAAAAACGCATGGAGCTGTTGGGCAAACTGGAGATGGAGATTTCAATTCACACGCGCCTCGAAGAAGAAATCCTCTACCCCGCCTTCAAAGCTGCCGGCACCAAGGAACAGGACATCATGTACTTCGAAGCGAAGGAAGAGCATCGCACCGTCGACTCGCTGGTGCTGCCGGATCTGAAAATCACCGATCCGGGTTCCCCTGAGTTTGCGGGACGGGTCAAGGTCGTCAAAGAGTTGCTGGAACATCACATTGAAGAGGAAGAAACCGAGATGTTCCCGCAAGCGAAAAAACTCTTGGGCAAAGCCAAACTCGATGAGCTGGGCGCTCAAATGGAAGCCATGAAAGCCAGCTGCAAGAAAGACATGGCGGCGGGCAACATGGCGGCGTAAACCTCACCCCTACGAGGCTCGGCCATTGGCCGAGCCTTTTTTATTGCCGCGCCCAGCGCTATTGCGTACCGGTGAAGACGCTGCCGGCATCGCGCACCAACTGCCGCCACTCGGCACTGGTAATCAGCCCCTGCTCTTCCATTTCGTCGGCGGCTTTGAGCAACTCGTCGTATTGTTCTTCCGGGTCCAGGCGCATCTGCGATTGGGTTGCCAGTTTGCGCCATGCCGCCAGTGATTGTTTTTTTTGCTGATCGAACATAAGGACTCTCTCCTGAAGGCTCATTCGGTAGAGAGAGGTACGTTCGCGACGTTCAGCGCAGTCGACGGGTGGCGCCGTAGTGCCTTGCAGTCAGGCTTTTTTCAAACGTGCTCTTCCAGGCGCTCCAGTCGCTGGGACTGCCCTTGCCACTGCATCGCGTCGGCACAGCGAAAGGCGTGGCGACCGTTGATTTCCAGTGCCGAGGTGAAGAAGAACTGCCCGACCGTGAGTTCGCCCACCGCATAGATCTGCCGCGCGCCTGCGGCCCGGCCCTCAAGGCGATAGCTGTCGGGGTCGACACAGATGCCGCCCATGGCATGCGCCGTGGCCGTGCCGTTCTTGATCAGCGCAGCGAGCAACGCCGAGTCCAACAGTTGCGCATCACGCGGGAAACCTGTGGCGTGAATCAGCCGATCGTAAACGTGCGCCCAGCCTGCGCCCTGCAACGTCAGGCCCTGCGCATCTGCCGGCGCTGAAGCAAACGCGCCGGCGACAAATTCGAGTTGGCCGCTGCGCAGGTAGCTAAGAATCTTGCGTGCATTTTCGCTGGGGATCGACACGCGATAGGCCATGAAGAAGCTGAAATATTCGCTCATGAACCGCGCCTGCGCGCTGTCGTCCAGCGCCTGCCACACGTGTTCGATAAAGCCGTTAGTGGCGTAGAGAATCGCCTGCCAGATGCGCGGCGCCCGGGAGACGTTGAGTTCGTCCTCGATAAAGCGCAGCACGTCCGTCGGTGGCGCCGGCATCGGGATCACCGCGGTGGTCGACGCCGGGTCATGCGCGGCCAGTTCCTTGCGAAACAGCGCAACCAGATCACTGATCTGCAGCGGCCCGTTTTGCGCAACCAGCGCACGCACGCCCTCGCGTGTCAGGTACTTGAGTTCGACGCGCTCCTGGGTGCCGCGCACCACCGGAAAATAGCCGCTGCGCGAATGCATGCGAATCGGCCCACGGTGCCCGCCTTCGATCAAGGCAATCACCGTGTCGATGGCGCTCAAGCGCGCACCGATCACCGCCACGCGCTCGTCCGGGTCAATGACCCTGAGCAGGCGCGATACCGGATAGGGCGTCGGCAAGACGCGTGCATCGTGCCGAGCCGGATCGATTTTCTTGCCCAGCGGGCCACAGAACAACAAGACCTTTTGCGTGGCGATACTCACCCCGCAGCGCGTGCGCACGGTCTCGGTGCCGTCGATCGGATCGATGGCGCAGACTTCCGCGTGCATCAACACGATCTGGCAGCCGAGTGACGCGCCACGCAGGACGATTTTCCTGATCTGATGTTGCAGGTAGACACCGAACAATGCGCGCGGCGCAAAGCTTTCCGCCGCCGGTTGAAACGCGGGGAACGCGCTGCGCCAGGCGCTCGGGTGTTCTTCCAGCCAGCGTTGAAAATGCCCCGGCTGGTCGGGAAAAGGCGTGATGAAAGCGGTTTTGGTGTTGAGAATATTGCTCTGCAGGTCGGCTTCATAGGCGGCGCCCGGGCCAAAGTCCTGGCGTTTTTCGAACAGGTAAATCACCCCGGCCGGCGCACTGCCGGCAGCGACGCGGTCGAGATGACGTTGCAGGAATGCGACAGCCGTCGCGCCGCAGCCGACGATTGCAAAGGCACTTTTCATCAAGGTATTTCCTTATAGTGAACCGCTTCCAACGTTGGCTTCAGCCGCCCTGCCCGCACACTGTCACTCGAGGGCGCTGAGGAACGCTTTCAAACGCACGGCGCCGGCCTGGACCTGCTCCGGATCGCCCGAATAGGACAATCGCGCATGGCCCGGCGCGCCGAAAAAACTCCCCGGAATCAGCGCCACGCCGTACGCCTCAAGCAGCACCGAGCAGAACGCCTCGTCGTCTGCGATCAATTGACCGCGCAACGATTTGCCCAGCGCTTGGCGGATGTCCATGAACAGATAGAACGCTCCCCCAGGCGGGCAAAACCGCAGATGGGGCGCGTCTTCCAGTTCGTTGAGCAAAGCTTGGCGCTGCGCGGCCAAACGATCTCGGGCCGCAAAAGAAAACCCCTGATCGCCATTGAACGCCGCAGCTGCGGCAGCAGCGGGAATCGGCGGGATGTTCGAGATCGAATTGGAGTTGAGCGTGGTCACCACCGTGGCAATGCGTGCATCGGCCGCCAGCAATCCGACCCGCCAGCCCGGCATGCCATAGAGCTTGGAGACGCTGTCGATCTTGATGATGCGCGCGCTCAGGTCCGGTGCGACAGACAGCAGGTTTGGGCAACTGTCCATGTCGTAGACGAAGCGCTGGTAGACATCGTCGGAGATGATCCACACGTCGTGCTTGCGCAAGACCTCGGCCAATTGCGCCAGCTCCTGCGCCGAATACACTGCACCGGTCGGGTTGCCCGGCGAGTTGAGCATGACCACGCGGACGTTGTGGGTCAGCGCCTTTTCCAGCGCCTGCGCAGTCATCTTGTAGCCGGTTTCGGCGGTGCAGACGACGTTGACCACGCCCGCCCCGACCAGGTCGGCAATGTCGAAATAGGTCGGCCAGCACGGCGTCGAAACAAGGATCTCGTCGCCCGGGCAAATGATCGCGCGCAAGACGCTGAACAACAGGTGCTTGGCGCCAAGACCGGCGACTAGGTTCTGCTTGGCGTAATGGGTAAAACCCTGCGCGTGCAGGTAACCCAGATAGGCCGCGAGCAGCGCGTCGTCACCCTGGCTGGCGCCATAGCCGCCGGAATGCTCGCAGGCGGCTTTGACCGCCGCTTCGATGATGTGCGGCGCCGGCAAAAAGCCTGGCACGCCGACACCCAGGTCGATGACCGGGTGTTCGGGTTCCCTGACTTTTTGCGCAACACCGAGGATCGGGCAGAACCGCGCAAATTCAAGATCGGGCGAAAGAGCAGGCATACAAGTCTCCGTGAGCCGAGGTCAGGCCGCGCGTTCGGCGACGCGACCGCGCGCCATGAGGGCGGCCATGTGCGTGGCCGTGGCGGTGATGATGTCGAGGTTGCCGGCGCTTGGATCGAGGAAATCCCCCGCCCCTTCGACGCGCACCATGGTGAACAGTCGACCCTCGCTGTAATGCAGATCGACGATCACTTCATAACCCGGCACCGCAGACTGCACCTGACTTACCGCGCGCTCGACCTCGCGGCGTGTCGCGGCCATATCAATGTTTTCGATCAGCGCCGACACCGCGGTCTGCATGTACACATTCGGTTTGGCCGGGTTGATGTTGAGGATCGCCTTGACGTCGCCGCAGCCGGTGAAATGCTTCAGCGCATTTTCGGTGGTGGTGATGTAGTTGCTGAGGTTGCGGCGCGTCGCAGGACCTGCGCTTTCAGCGCTGATCGACGACACCACTTCGAGGTAGTGCAAACCCGGATTGGCCCGCGCGATGGCGGCGGCGAGCGGGATCGATGCCTGGCCGCCACACGTAATCATGTTGACGTTGGTCGCTTCGGTCAGCGCCAGACCGTTGAGCGACGGCACGCACAGGCTGCCGAGCGAGGCCGGGGTCAGGTTGATGATCGCCTTGCCGGCGTCGATCAGGCGCGGCGCATGGATTTCATGGTCGGTCGCCGACGTGGCATCGAACACCACGTCGAAGTCGTTGATGCGCGCGAACAGGCCTTCGATGCCGTCAGCGGTGGTGGCGACGCCGCGCTCACGGGCGAACGCAAGGCCGGCCGATTGCGGCGAGCGCCCGGCCACCAGCGTGCAGTCGAGATCCGGGTGGGCGAGTACTTTACAGAGGATGTCGCAGCCGATATTGCCGCTGCCGATAATCGCGGTTTTCAAAGTCATGTGGGGCTCCAGAGTCAGGCGACGGCGGGTTGAGAGAGGCGGCTGGCGACCGAAATGATCAGGTCTTCCTGACCGGCCACAGCGTTGCAACGGGCCAACTCTTCGTAGATTCTGCGCGGCTCGACGTGGAACTCGGCCGCCGCCCGGGCGACGTGCTTTTCAAAGCCGCTGCACACCCCGTAGAGGCCGCTGATCAAGTTGGCGGTCTTGACCACTGTCGGTGTCCTGACCGGGGTGAATTCTTCCAGGCTGTCGACGGCACGGCACAGCCCGAAGACGTCGACGCCGGTGTCGAACTGATAGCGTTCGAGGACGGCGCACAGTACTTCCAGCTGCGTGTTGCCGGCGCCGGCACCGAAGCCGCGCATGCAACCGTCAATGATGGTCGCCCCGGCCTGGGCCGCCGCCAGCGAGTTGGCCACTGCCAGGCCAAGGTTGTTGTGGCCATGAAAGCCCACCGGAATCGACAACTCACGGGCCAGCAGGCCGATTTTTTCGCGGGTGCTGTCCGGGTCGAAGTGCCCGGCCGAATCCATCAGCACCAGCGCGTTGGCGCCGTAGCCTTGTTGCTTCAAGGCTTCTTCGAGCAAGCGCTCGGCACTGGCCATGTGGGTCATCATCAGCACACCGTGGACGAACGCGCCTTTGGCTCGCGCATGTTCGATGTAGCTTTCGGTCACGCTGGCCTCGGTGCAATGCGAGGCGATGCGCAGCACCTCGACGCCGATGCTCAGGGCCGTGTCGATGTCGCTCAAGCGCGCAAAGCCGGGGATCATGTGAATGCCCAGTTTCGACTGCGTCAGGTTGGCCCGCGCGGTTTCGAGCATTTCCGTGTCTTTGTAACGTGCCAACCCCAGTTGCAGCGAAGATGCGCCCAGGCCGTTGCCGTGGCCGACCTCCACCACATTCAGCCCACAGCCATCGACGGCGCGGCAGTAGGTGGCGATGTCGTCAAGGCTCAGCGAATGGGACACCGCGTGATTTCCGTCGCGCAGCGTAGGGTCATGAATTGCAATAGCAGTCATCGAGATCAAATCCTTGTCATTCGAAGGTAGGCAGCCGTTATTGCTCGGGCTGAGGTTGTTCCTGCAACAGACGCTTGGGCAAAAACACCGGGGAAATGTGGATGATCGACATCCGCACCACGTGGTTGAGCATGACGAAGGCCGGGTCGAGCTTGAGCAGCAGCGCGGCGGCGGTCATCACTTCGACGCCACCGGGCACCCACGACATGAACAGCGTGAGGAACGGTTTGCCGGTCAATTTGCTGAAGACGAACGCCACCAGCAGCGTCGTGCAGAACGTCAGCGCGGTGACCACCAGGCCGGCGCGGATGTAACGCACGACATCCTTGAAGGTGATGTCCTTGAGGCGAATGCCGATCAAGCCACCGAGCAGGATCAGCGCGACGATGGCGAAAGGATCCGGCACGTGCAGATTGGCCTGCGGAAACGCGACATTGACCCCGGCCGTGCAAAGCAGCCCAGTCAGCATGTACGGCGCCGGCACATCGAAACGTTCCAGCAGATAACCGAGCGCCACGGCAGCAATCGCGGGCGGAATCACGCCCAGGTAGTTGTCCAGGGTGCCCAGCACCGGGGTGACGCTGTCGGCGTGGCCGCCGGCGATAATCGTCACCACGGCCAGCAGCGCGAGCAAGCGCACAATGTGTACGAACGCGATGCGCCCGGACGCCGGCCCCTGCTCGCCCGACACCGTCATCACCGCCGCCATCGCCCCGGGAATCGAGCCCAGCAGGCTTTCAATGTGGCCCCACTTCTCCATGCGTCGCAGCCAGTTGTAGCCGACAAAAATCTGCGTAGTCATGCAAATGACCAGGCCGACCAGAATGCTGAAGTCGCTCAATTCCTTGATCATCGAGCCAGTGACAATGGAGCCGACGCTGATGCCCAGCAGCAACTGAACCGTGGCCACGAACGGATACGGCATGCGCATCGGCACGCCGAACTTGCTCAACGCGGTCACCGCGCAAATCGCGCCGATCAAATCGCCAAGGGGAAATCCGGTCAGATAGCCGAGCCATGCGCCGAGCGCCGCCACAGGAATCGGGATAAGGCTTTCGATCACTTTGTTCATGGGATATCCACTTTTCTGAGGGCGTGACCGTCCCGTCCAGCACGGGAAGGTCAGCTCAATTGATGTCGGAAGAATCGGCGCTGCGGTCTAGACCAGGGCAGCAACGGCGCTGGTGGACCAGTCGCAACTCTCGTGGAACCAGCGTTCGACCTGCTGCAGGTTGTCGCGCAGCTCAGCCTCGTTGCGCCCCGCCACAATGGCGTTGAGGATCTCCGAGTTGGTGAATTCCATGCTCGAATAAGACGTCATTTTCTTCGCCGAAATGCGGTATTCGAGAACGCTTGGCAACGTGCAGGTGTGCGGCACGTCACGCAGCAGACCGACACGCGGCGGGATGCTGATATGCCCGACCATTTGCAACGGCTCGACCATCGGCTCGGGGCGGTAGGTCGGATCCTGCAGCGCACGCAGGAAGCTCATGCGCGGATCGATGCCCCAAGCATGAGTCAGCTCCTGATTGAAGAACACCCCACCCAACCGCGAAGCGATTTCACAGAGGACGATTTCACCGTTCTCGGCAACGAACAATTCCAGGTGAAACAGCATCGTCGGATCCGACGGTAAAACGTCTTCGACCAGCGAACGGGCGTACTGAACCAGCCGTTCGCGCAGCGGATTGCTCGCATCGAGCATGTGCAGGTCGTGGGACTTGCCACCGAGGAAATCCAGCGCCGAGGTCATCACCCGCACCGGTGACACGAGGATCGGTTGCCCCTCGATGTACAAGCCGTTGACGATGTAATGGCTGCCGCGCACATAGCTTTCGATCATCAGGTTGTGGAAGGTGGTGGACGGACGCGCGGCCAGCCACTGTGTCAGTTGCCCAAGGTCCTTGAGCACTTCGACGCCGTTGGAACCACGACCATCGCGCGGTTTGACCACCACCGGAAAACCGTGGCGTTCGCTAAAGCGCACCGCTTCAGTAGCGTTGTGGATTTGCGCCATTTCGGCAATTGCAAAGCCACACTGGCGGGTCCGCTGTTTCATCAGAAACTTGTCCCGATAAAACATCGCGCGCTCTTCCGCGCCCTGGGTGATGCCGAGGCGATCATTGATCCGCGCCACCCGCAACACGTCGATCTCGGCCAACGCCACGCACAGCGGCGCATGCAGTTCGCGGGCGATCTCATAGACATCGATCTCGACCAGCGCACTGTCATTGAAATTGTCGAAGAGCTGAAAGCGCACGCTCTCGCCCAAATGCGCGGCGATTTCCGCCATTCGCGAGGTGCAGCTCAACAGGACGCCCTCACGCCCCAGCGCGGCAGACCAGCTGTCGGCGCTGTGCTGGAGAATAATTTTCGGCGGGCAAAAAACAATGAGCTGCATACGGCCTTCCTTGCGATCTTCCGGGGTTTGTCGAACTTCGGACCGGCCAGTACAGGCCGGTCCTTGGCCACAACATCTTGATAAAAACCTGCGCTGCAGGCCAATACCGATTCCGTCGTTATTGATACTTTCAGAACGTTTCAGCGATTTTCGGTCACTTAAACCAGATGTTCCGCGCAATCGCGCATGACCGTGGCCTTGCGTTGCAGGTACTCGCTAAAGATTTCCTGCGCCGCCGCCTGAACCACGGCGATGCCCATGACATCGACGAATTCCTCGACCGCTGCCACCGCGTGAGCGAAGTGATTGCTCTCGGTGCCACCGGTGTGCACGGTCACCCAGGCGACTGTCGAACGCACCTTCGCGGCCGGCACGCCCATGTCGCGCTCGAACCATTGCTTGAACAGCGGATGAATGAATTCGACTTCGCCGTGTGTGTAGACCTCATGCACCAGTGTGGTCAGCAGGCCTTCCAGCAGATCGCGATCGCGCAGGCGTCGGCTGTCCGCCCAGTCCTTGAAGGCTTGTGCCGACGGCAGGCAGTTTTCCTTGAGCAACCATTGATCGTCGCCGCAGATCGGTGTGGCCATGTTGTAGAACAGCTCGGAGTGCAGAATGTTGCCCAGCGCGCCGAGGTCTTCGTCGGTGATCCGTTGCAGGCTGCTGCACACTTGATGCAGCCGTTGCGCCGCCTCCCCGCCCTGCTCCGAACGCGCGAGCAAGGTGATCCGGTTGGCCAGCCCCGAGACGCTGGCGGCCGAGTTGTTGGTTTTCGACCAACTGCCGAAGAATGTGCGCAACGGCACGGCGGCATGGCGACGCGAAGTGAGCAACTGGAACGACGCTTCGATGTCCAGCAGCGCCGCCTCTTCGCTGCGGAATGTCGCCACCAGCGCCTGCTTCAAAACACCCTCCGGCATGTCCTCGAGCACCGGCTCGATCACGTTCAACAACTGGCTTTGCAGCGTCTGCAGGTTACTCACGGTCATCTCACTTTTTCCTTGTTGGATGTTGAATCGAGCGCGTTCAGCGCGTGTGGGCCGGCGATCACCGGCAATGCAGAGACTTTCCAGCCGCTGCGGATCACCAGCAGTGGCAGCACCTGGAACATCACAATCAGCGCAATACAGGCCGGCCAGCCACCCAGCTCCCACAGCGTGCCCGGCACGAAAGCGCCGAAGCTGCCACCCAGGTAATAACTGGTGAGGTACAGGCCGACGGCGCCGGCCTTGTCTTGCCGGGCGTGGGCGGTGATAAACGCATTGGCGGCGGCTTGTGCGAGGAACACCCCGGTGGAGCTGAGCGCCAGACCCAGGACGATCAGCCACAAGGACGACGTCAGCGTCAGCAGCGAGCCGGTCACCCCAAGGCACGCCGCCACTTTGATCAAATCGCTGCGCGGCCGCGCTTTACCGAGGCGCCCGGCAACCGGCACCACCACCAGCGCCAGCAGAAAGACTGAATAAATCGCCCCAAGCTCACCGGTGCTCAACGAAAACGGTGCATGACTGAGGTGCAAGCCGACGTAGGTAAACATCGCGATTTGCGCAAACAGCACGCAAAAACCGACGGCATAAGCGGCCAGCAACGGCTTGCTGAATCGCTCGCTGGGCATTGATTTGCGATCGGCGGGACTTTGCACTGGCGCGGGTGGATTGCGCGGCAACAACCAGGCAATCGCCAGGCCGAGGATCAGGCTCAGCCCGGCGAGCAATGCCAGCGCCATACGCCAATCGGCAAGCTCGGTGGTCCAGCCGGTGAGAAAGCGTCCGCAAAAACCGCCCAGCACGGTGCCGGCGACGTACACGCTGGTCACTTCCGTGACCGCGCCGTCCTTCCAGCGCACGCCGATGTAGGCAATGCTGGTGGCGAACACCAGCGGAATCAGCATGCCTTGCACGGATCGCCAGAGTAGAAACTCACTGAAACTGCCGGCCCATGCGGCCAATAACGCCGGCAGCGCCAAAAGGATAGCGGCCAGGGCGATGACCCGGTGCTGCTCGGCCCGCGCACTCAATCGACCGACAAACAGCGCCGTCAGGGCGACGGCCAGGGTGGTGACGGTAATGCTCCAGCTGGCTTGCCGGGCCGACACGTCAAAGTCAGCGGCCAACTCGTTGAGCAGGCCTTGTGTGGCATAAAGGTTGATGAAAGCCGCGCATCCCGACAGAAACAAGGCGACCCGAGGACAAAACACGCGAGGGTTCATAAGAAAAGTTCGTAATGATTTCAAACACTTTTATAAGATGGGCTGTCGAAACGATCCAATACCTATTTCCGACCGATTGATACCCAAGGATGAACATGATCGATCTGCGCCGTCTGCGTTACTTCCTGGTCGTCAGCGACGAACTGCACTTTGGTCGTGCCGCCGCGCGCTTGCACATCGCCCAGCCGCCGCTGACTCGACAGATCTCGGCACTGGAAACCGAATTGGGTTTTCGCCTGTTCGATCGCAGCACGCGCAACGTCACGCTGACGTCCGAGGGCCGGCATTTTTTGCCCTACGCCCGGGCGGTGCTGGAACAGGTCGACCTGACCGCCACCATCACCAGCAAACTGGCAGCGGGTTCAGCCGGCCATCTGGCGGTGGGCTATGCGAGTTCGATTGCGCTGTCGGACATTTTCAGCCAGACCATCCAGACCTTCTGCTCGTCGTACCCGGACGTGCAACTGACCGTCGAAGAAGGCGCGTCCAGCACGCAATGGGCGCAGATCATCGAGGGCCGCCTCGACATCGGCATGAGCCGCATGCAACCGCCCGGCGATGACTCGGAGGTGCAGGCGATCTGCCTGGACAACGAACCGCTGGTGGCTGCAATTGCCAGCGACAGCCCGCTGGCGCAGCAGGATCAGGTGACCCTGGCCGAGTTGAGCGCGTACCCGTTGATCGCCTTCCCCAGCGATTACGGCTCGGGCCTGAACGACATCATCGCGGCGCTGTACCACCGCAACGGCCTGACGCCCCTGCCGGCACCGACCGGTAAGCAGATCACCTCGATCATCGCGCTGGTCGCTGCCGGCCGTGGCGTGGCGGTGGTGCCGCAATGCACGCAGACCCTGGTGAAACGCGGCGTGACCTATCGCCCACTGGCCGAACCGGGTGCGACGGCGCCTTTGCTGGTGCTGACGCGCAAGCGCGAACGCAGTCCACTGGTGAAGGCGTTTGTCGAGGTGATTGAACAGACGTTACGGGCGAAGTGATCAGGCCTTATGGCACACTTCGCCGCTGATTTTTACCTTGCAAGGAACGCCCGTGGAATTCTTTAAAAAGCTCTTCGCCTCGAAGAAAAAACCCGAGTTGCCGTCGGCACAACCCGTCGACGAATCGTTCTCGGAAATCGACCTGAGCGAGGCGGAAAAAGCCAACCTGGCGGCGCGTGAAGCCAGCCAGGCGTGCCTTGATCGGCACTGGAATGCGGTCGGTGTGAGTGAGCGCGATGTGTTGGGCTACATGATCAGCCCGAGCTTCATGGGCGGCCCGGACTGGCCGTCGACCCGGCAGGCGTATCGCATCGTGCGCCGTGGTGATTCGATCATTCTCGCCAGCGAGGGCCTGTCGGATCCGTTCGATGATCCTGAAGACCGGAGCAATGGTTTCGAGATGGAATTGTTCGTCGAAACCGCCGACATTCCCGAGCCTGCACGCGGTGCGCTGGGCGATGTCGCCCCGCTCCAGCAAAGCTGGGCCTTTGAAATGCTCAAACACATCGCCGCGACGGTGGCGAACGCCGGCGGCATCACCGGTCAGTTGCAACAGTACGGCGCACTGTCGCTGGAGCTTCCGGGGTTCAGTCAATCGCATTTCATGAGCGATCAGTTGCCTGCTCAGTTCGTCACCGAAGATGACATGGTCGGCGTCCTGCTCGGCGCGCCGCAGCCGGACTTCCCGACGCTGCTGGAAGACATGCCGCTGTCGCCGGTAAAACTGGTGCCGGTGGTGCTGATCACCGCCGCTGAACTGGAATACCTCCGCGCGGGCGGACAAAGCGCGCGCCAGGACCTCATTGCGCGCTTGCAGGCAGCAGGTGCCGGCCACCTCAGCAACCTCAACCGCGCCAGCGTCATCTAACCGAAAACACTTTCTACAAAAGCACGTCGAATTTTTCCGCAAGACCGGTAGGAGCTGCCGAAGGCTGCGATCTTTTGATTTTGTTTTTCAGGATCAAGGTCAAAAGATCGCAGCCTTCGGCAGCTCCTACAGAGGGGGACTAGAATTTTTCGGCGACGCGCTGGTAGGGGTAATCCGGCTCGCGGTATTTGCCGGGTTTCTGCCGTTTGGGCAATTCCACCTTTTCGCGTTTCACCTCCTCATAGGGAATGCGGCTGAGCACGTCGGTGATGATGTTCAGCCGCGCCCGGCGCTTGTCGTTCGAATCAGCTACCCGCCACGGCGCATGTTCGGTGTCGGTGTGTTTGAACATCTCGTCGCGCGCGCGGGAATAGTCGTACCAGCGGCTGTAGGACTTGAGGTCCATCGGCGTCAGTTTCCAGATCTTGCGGCCATCGTTGATCCGCGCTTCCAGCCGACGGGTCTGCTCTTCGGGGCTGACCTCCAGCCAATACTTGAGCAGGATCACCCCCGATTGAACGATGGCATGCTCGACCCACGGGATCGACTTGAGAAACTTGTCGGCCTGATCCTCCGTGCAAAAGCCCATCACCCGCTCAACCCCGGCGCGGTTGTACCAACTGCGATCAAAGATCACCACCTCGCCCCCTGCCGGCAGATAAGGCAGATAACGCTGCACATGCATCTGGCTCTTCTCGCGATCCGTCGGCGCAGGCAGCGCCACCACCCGAAAGACGCGCGGGCTGACACGCTCGGTGAGGGCCTTGATCGTCCCGCCCTTGCCGGCGCCATCGCGCCCCTCGAAAACGATGCAGACCTTGACGCCCTTGGCGATCACCCACTCCTGCAGCTTGACCAATTCGACGTGCAGCTTGCGCAACTGATCGAGGTAATCCTTGTTTTTCAGCTTGGGACTTTCAGGCGCCTTGGCGGCCTTTTTCTTGTCTTTTGCCATGACCGAGCCCTCACGAATGAATACGGAAACAAAGCGTTTATTGACGCGGCAAACCAGACACGTGAGGTTAGCCCACGACCTGAGGTTTGCCATTGCCGGGCAAAAAGCAAAATTGCCATGTGTTTCCTTCGTTCTTTGTTACGTCGCACTGTTCATTGTCCGCCCCTTGTTTGCTGGAGTTTCCCGATGCCGTCGCCCAAATCCCTGCCCACCGCCTTGCTCGGCCTGGCCCTCGCCTGCCCGGCGATGGCCGACACTCAAGGGCTGGAGCTTGGGCAAGTACTGATTTCGGCGGATGAGCGCAGTGGGTCGGATGCCAGCGTTGAAGAAGCCAAGGCCCGCCTCGAACAGGTGCCCGGCGCCACCAATGTGGTCGACATGCGCCAACCCTTGCAGGGCCGTGTCGCCAGCAATCAGGACGTGCTGGCCTATCAGCCGGGCGTCTATGCGCAGTCGGCGGGCAACGAAGGCGTGAAAATCTCGATTCGGGGTTCTGGCATCAACCGCGCGCCGGGCGCCCATGCCTCGGGGCTGTATACGATGCTCGATGGCCTGCCATTGACCGGCCCCGGCGGCACGCCATACGAACTGCTCGAACCGCTGTGGGTCGATCACGTTGAAGTGCTGCGCGGTGCCAACGGTTTTGATCGCGGTTCGCTGGCGCTGGGCGGCGCCATCGATTACGTCAGCCACACCGGCTACGACGCGCCGAAACTGCAGGTGCGCTACGCCACCGGTAGCCACGGTTATCAGCAGCGTCAGGTCAGTTCGGGGCAAGTGCTCGGCGACTTCGACTACTACGTGTCGCTCACCGACTCCAACGCCGACGGCTATCAGGATCACACCGCCAGCGAAAGCAAAGGCCTGATCGCCAACTTCGGTTATCGCTTCAACCCGAACCTGGAAACGCGCTTCTACATCCGCTACCGCGAGACCGACAACGACCTCGCCGGGCGCGTGACCAAGCACTCCATCGAACACGATCCACGCGCCGCCAACCCGTCTTATGTGGCGCGCGACGACAGCCGCAAACAGCCGGGCAGCACCTTCATCGGCAACAAGACCACCTTCTACATCGACGACGATTCAAGCATCCAGACCGGCCTCGTCTACCACGATTACCCGATGGATCTGCGCGAAGGCCCCAACCGCCTGAAAGTTGCCTACAGCGACGTCAGCGGCACCTTCGACTACAAACGCCGCGACACTCTTTTCGGTATGGAAAGCCGCAGCAACGTCGGCCTGCGCGTGACCAAACACCTGCCGAACGACGGCGCCAGCGAGCTGGTGCGCATCCCCACCGGTAATACCGCCGGCTACGCTCCCGGCACACACATGCGCAACTTCACCTATCAAGGCTCGGACACCGTCCTGCACTTTGGCAACGATCTGGAAATCGCCGACGACCTCTGGCTGACCACCGGACTCGCCGCCGTCTACACCCGCCGCGAAAGCGACGTGACCTACCCGCAAAGCGGCGGCAAAACCAGCCTGAACGACTGGGACTACGCACCGCGCATCGGTCTGCGCTACCAGATCACGCCCGACCTGCAAGTGTTCGGCAACCTCAGTCGCTCGGTCGAAGCACCGCACCCGTGGTCACTGATCTACAGCTCCAACGTGCGCTTCCCGGCGGGCAACGGCCCGGCGACCGGCACCCAGAAAGACCCGATTACCCTGCAAAACCAGACCGCGACCACCCTCGAACTCGGTGGCCGCGGCGACAGCGCCATCGGTGAATGGAGCCTGGCCTGGTACTACGCGCAAGTGCGCCACGAACTGCTCTCGGTATTGCCGGACGCCAGCGCCGTCACCCCGTATGAACTCAACGCCAGCCCGACCGTACACCAAGGCGTCGAGGCCAGCCTGAACAGCAAGCTCTGGTCCGCCGCCGACGGCCGCCAGTTGAGCCTGCGCCAGGCTTACACCTTCAGCGACTTCCACTATCGCGACGACGAGCGCTTCGGCGACAACCGCCTCCCCGGCCTGCCGATGCATTACTACCAGGGCGAATTGCGCTATGACTGGCCACAGGGCTTCTTCGCCGCCGTGAATACGCAACTGGTCTCGAAAGTGGCGGTGGATTACGCCAACAGCTACTACGCCGACCCTTACGCACTGTTCGGCGCAACGCTGGGCTACAACGCGCCGAAGGGCGACTGGCAAACGTGGCTGGACATGCGCAACCTGACCAACAAACACTATGCGGCGACGGTTACACCGGGCTATGACGACAAAGGGCTGGATGCCGCGCGGTCTACGCCGGGTGAAGGGATGGGTGTGTATGTCGGGGTTTCGTGGAGTCTGTTGTGAGGCCGGTGGTTGACCGACCGTTACCAAACACCTGACGGGGATGCAAATGGACAGCCATTCGAGACTGGAAATCGAGAGCGCCGCTTATGAGCACTTTCTCAGTCTGTGGGAATGATGAATCCGACGCTGCACACGGCAGCGAATGGGCACTTGGTGCTCGAATTCAATGAGTTGTCAGATTCTGGCTGGCTAGTGCGGGAGAGCCTCTCGCAGGTTACAGCCCCCCGACCGAAAGCAATCGTCCCGCCCCTGAAATGCCAGAGCAAAATCTGGTGCTAGCGTCCTTGAGCGGGAGGCCCATAGAGTTCGATTTCCCAGTCTTCAAACGGCGGTGAGACTTTGAACGCCGGATCGCAATATGACCTCAGATAGTCAGTCGCTCTCTTCTGGGCGTGGGTAAAATTGAGCACATTGCCCTCACTGTCCATCTCTATGACGTTGGCGAATATCGCAAAGACCATTTCGATGGCGCTGGGCTCCGAGCCATAGATTTCCAGATAGTCGACGTTTTTAAGCATGTAGTGGCTTCCACTTGCCATGAAATAGGCAAAGGTTCGCAGCGCGCCACTGAAGTCATTACTCAGCTTCTTCATGTACATTTTCTTTTAGTAAACAACCAGGGTTTGAACGAAACGGAACCAGACATCTGCCTGCAGGTGGACTCGGGCTGCCCGTGCTCAGAATGCTTGCACCGTTGCTTCGACGCCAGGAGTAGACGCCGCCGGGCGGCAATCTAATCCCGCACAACGCCCGGTAGCAAACGCCATTGCCATAGATCAGGCACCTATCCTCGGCTTGAGCTTTAAGCGTTAACGCCCGCTACCTTTGAATGACCCGCACTTTATCTGATGGGCATACCTTTCAACTCATGGGTACAGCAAACACCGCGCTGGCGCGTGCAACTGTTCGCTCACCGACATGCAGGCTGACGGCGGCAAACGCTAGTTGACGACCCTTTTTCGAGTATTCAAGACGCACTTCCAGCCATTCATTGATTTGAACTGCACCGAGATAATCGAGGGTCATGCTCGCCGTAATCAACGGCTGCGGAGGGTCGCTGGCAAACGCCATGGCATAGCCCATTCCGACATCGGCCAACGTCGCCAACACCCCTCCATGCAAAGTGCCACGGCCATTGGCATGGCGCGAGTCTGTCAACAACCCCAACTCCAGTTGCAGCCCGCTGCCCCTGGCGTAAATCGGGCCAAGCAAATCAAGCAACGGGCTACTGCGGGCAAACGGGGTGAAACCCTCGGGAATCACAGTGGTGTCCATAGTCTCTCCTTGTGCCGATTATTGACCGGCGTCATCGACTTGAATACGTCGACTCACTCGGGGGTTTATGGGGAATAACACAATGCGGCAAGCACTATACGTATGCGGAATTTGCACCGATAAACCGTGCGCCGTGAAGCGCCGCGATCGCTTAATCCCTCGGCGGGACGGCGTCTGCTGACGCCTTATCCAGAAATACTCAAGGGTAACCGCGCGGAAAAGGCCTAACAGGCTCAGCAAAGCCGAATGAGATATCTTGTTGACCTGCCAATCCAATCGCAATCCCAAGGAAGCCAATTGCTGAGTTCACTTGTATCAAATAGCCAGTCTCCAGCAACTGATCCATCAGAACTGACGGTCCCTTGGTGGAGTTTTACCAAGACCGTCCTTGCGGCTACAGCCCTGACGTTGGTACGTGACGGCCTGGTCAGACTGGACGACCCCTTCCCTGATCAACCCTTCACACTGCGCCAACTATTGCGCCATGAAGCAGGCCTCGCCGACTACAGCGAATTGGCCGACTATCACGCCGCCGTCGCTAACCATCAGGCAGCCTGGTCCGCCGATGAAATGATGCAACGCCTTGACGGTAACCGGCTTCGATACAGCCCCGGAAGCGGATGGCGTTACTCAAATGTGGGTTACCTGCTCGTCGGCAGGCTGATTGAGCGAGTGACTGATCTGTCGCTTGAAGACGCAGTCAATCAACGCGTTCTCGGCGCGTTAGGCCTGTCGAACGTTCGCTTCGCTAAAACGCGAAACGACCTGCAGGATACCCACTCGGCGAGCCGCTCGAATTATGACCCTGGCTGGGTCTATCACGGTTTGTTGATCGGCCCCCTTTCGCAAGCTGCGCTGTTGCTTGATCGACTACTCGCCGGCCACCTCCTCCCCACAGACTTGCTCGAAGAAATGCAATCAACAAAAACATTGGGCGGCCCGATTCCGGGGCGTCCGTGGGTCAAGCCGGGGTATGGGCTGGGTTTGATGCAGGGATCGATCGAAGGTGGTTACACCCTCAGCGGACACACGGGCTGCGGGCCTGGCAGTGTCATTGCCGTTTACCGCGTGAGCGACGGCGACGCATCGGTTTGTTGCGCAGGTTTTGAAGCGGGCGCCAGTGAAGGTGCGGTTGAAGCGTATGTCGTTCGAAGTCTGATGCAGGCCCTACAGGGTGCGGACGCTCAACCCCGCAACCTGAAGTAGTTTCATTTGGGCCGGTCATCCTGCCCCGGGACGATCACGCTCACCGCCACTGATAAGAAGCCCCATTAACAAGCTGCCGCCGGGCCACAGTTATAAGCCAGGGAAATCCGGACGCGAGGCGAGCATTTGCCAACGAGCTGGCATCAGCAAAATCCTTGCTCGCCCTCCAACCTTCACTTTCCATGGCGACTTCCCAAACGCGATTTAGCGTTTCGCGGTCATTCGAATCGAGAGTGGGTGCGGAAGATACGGACTCATAAAATGTCCAGGGCTGCTCCCAGCAATCAAACGATTCTATTGCTGAAATCAGGTCGCGATGACAATCCATCTCAGCGCCTCAAGGTTATCGAAAAGGGTTCACTGTACCGTCAGCGCCAATCCTTGAAACAGTGCATGCATTGCCGCGCACGCCAAGTCCTCAACCGCCCGCCGCAGAAGGAGCAGTGGGCGACCTTTTGTTCGCAACACGGCTTCATCCGATGGCGGAAATACTCCCAGACAATAACCGGTTCGATACTTTCCCGACGGGCAATTTCATCTACCACGGCCTGATCACCCTTGTCGTGGAAGTCCCTTAGCGCCACAAGTGTCTGCAGTGACGGACAGTAGGCGGTAATCGAATCACCGCATCGATTACAAATGCGTTGCCCGTAGTCAGTCGTCATAAATCGTTCAGTGTTGGTCATTTGAAGTGAGCGTTTTACTAGACGCGGTGGGCAGTGACAAATACGCCTGTACTGCCAACAACCGCAAAGGGCCCGGAAGCCCGCTCAATTCAAGGCTTGCCGAAATCATCCACGACGCCGTTGAAACGCTGTGGGCTGAACGCGTTACCGCGTTCGATGTTTGGTATGAGGAAATGGGCAGCGCCTGAAAAAGAACCTCATCCACCGCTCGAATCGACGTGAAAGAGCGCTGACACTAGCCATAAAGGTAATGTTGTTTTGATATCAGTTATGGCACTCTCGGAACCCGCGCTCGGCCGTGAACACGTCACTGATTAAAATCTACGAATGGAATTCGGTATGACCCAAGTAAAAGAAGAAAGCAGTTCCTCTTTGATGAAGATGGTAGAAGCCATCGCCATCAGCCCGCAAGATGCCCGCGAACTGGTCACCCAGTACGAATCGCAAGCCCGCAAATCGGCGCCGTCCGCGTCGGATGAAAAGATTCAAGATGCCGTCGTCGACAAGATCATCAGCCGCTACTCGAAATTGGCCGCAACGTCTGGCGCCGCTACGGCCCTGCCGGGCGTTATTCCCGGTATCGGCACGGCAGTCAGTGCTGTCGGTGGCGGGCTGGCGGATATCTCGGTGTGCATGAAGTTGCAGATCGACATGACCATGTGTCTGGCGGTCGCCATTAACGGCAACATGTCCAACGAAGATGCCAAGCACATGTCGTACATCATCGCGTTGTATGGCTCTCTTGAGCAGATGGGTTCGACCGGCGCCACCCGAATCGCCAGCAAGGCCGGCGTGCGCATGGTTCAGCAGTATCTGAAGGGCCCAACGCTGCAGATCATCAAGGAACTGTTCGCAAAAATCGGTATTTCGTTCACTCAGAAAGCCGCCGCGAAAGTGATTCCGTTCGGGATCGGCGTGATCATTGGTGGCACCGCGAATTACGCACTCACCACTTACGTCGGAAAAACCGCGCGGGATGCCTTCCGTCTGAACCTGAAGGAAGAGGCGGCGACGGAGTAATTGCATCGGTCTTGGCGCTGAAACAATGCCCCATAGTCACCGAGCAAAATTGCAAATGTATTGGGGTATAGCGAAAACTGGTTATTCGCGGTGTGACTGCCGGATCTTGTCAACGCCCGGTGGCCAGACCTCATACAAATGGCAACCAATCGGAATAGGTTGGCCATCCATCTGATGGGCCGCCCAGGCCAAGACGTGCGCCATGCGTTCTGCCGCCAGTGGCGACAGCCCGCAAGACTCCGCCACCTCGTCCAGCCTCGCCCGGCACACATCGAGGTGGCGTCTTACGCCTGAGAATCCGCCGAGATAGTGATAGAACTCGTCGAGCAGGATGCCCACCCCGGAGATACCGTAGGCCCCCGCCACGCCGGGGGCCTCCTCATAGATGGCCATGACGTCATGCCCCTCCAGAGCCGCGACGGCGGTGAGTACCTCGCAAAACGTATCTTTCATGCTGTTGCTGACCCACAGGTCATAGCTGTTGCCAATGATAATGGGCGCGCCCATGAGTCCTGCCTCCATCGCCTGGGGAATGTCTCGCGAAAGCGCCAGGTCCGTCACTGGCCAGCACCCGGTGTCGATCATTTTTATGCTGGAAATAAACGTAGTCCATGATCGCTTTGAAGCCTTCCTATGATCAGCCGCCAATCCACAACATGGTCTGAACCGTAATTTGCGGATGACTCTCCAACGGCTCCCACTCATCCACAAAAACAAAACCCTGCTTCAGGTAGAAGTTCGCAGCTCTGGCATTGTCCGGTGAAACGTCGAGAAAAACCCGATCAAAGCCCTTCGCCAATGCGCGAGCTTTCACCGCTTCGACCAGTTGCGTAGCCACGCCAGAACCCCGTGCAGCGGGCTCAATCCACATCCCGATCAAGTTAAAGCGGCTGGCGCTATTGACCGCCGCGCCGATCATGCCCATAGGCCTATCTTGCTCAAACGCCAGCCAGAACGCGGTGGTGGCAGACGAAGCGCGGGATTGCCATTGTTGATCCGTGTAATCGGCGGCGGTTTGATAACTCACACCGAACGCCGTCGGCGCGTCCCGCAGTGCGGCCAGCCGGACGTGTTTGAGCAGCTTCCAGTCTTGGGTTTGGGTCAATCGAATGGTCATGTTCGTCCCTGAAAAATAAACAGCGCCCTCAACGTCTCACACGTACGTCGAGGGGGCAATTTGATTTTCAGGCGCGCTTGGGCAGCTTCCAGTTCGGGCGGATGAAGTGGCAGGTGTAGCCATTCGGAATGCGCTCCAGGTAATCCTGGTGCTCCGGTTCCGCTTCCCAGAACGGGCCCGCCGGCTCGATTTCGGTGACCACCCTCCCCGGCCACAATTTCGAAGCGTCGACGTCGGCAGCGGTGTCCTCGGCGACATCGCGCTGCGCTTCGCTGAGGTAGTAAATCGCCGAACGATAGCTTGGGCCGAGGTCGTTGCCCTGGCGGTTGGGTGTGCTCGGGTCGTGGATCTGGAAGAAGAATTCAAGGATCTGTCGGTAGCTGATCACGGCCGGATCGAAGACGATTTCGATGGCTTCGGCGTGGTTGCCGTGGTTGCGGTAAGTCGCGTTCGGTACATCGCCGCCGGTGTATCCGACTCGCGTCTGCAGCACACCGGGATAGCGCCGCAGCAGGTCCTGCATGCCCCAGAAGCAGCCGCCGGCAAGAATGGCAGTTTCGGTTTGCGTGGTCATGGTGTGTCCTTCCTCTCGGGGACGTGGGGATAGCTGATGTTATGAGGGCGTATTGGCAAATTCCAAGGTTGCGTGTAAACAAGCTGACCGGCGCCGAAAACGACGCCTGGGCAGACCCTCACGGAAGAAGCAATGAGCAGACGGATCAGCAAACTTCTCTTGGCCGTTGCGTGCATGTTTGCCGGCTGCGCCATGGCTGAACCGCGATGCGCAGACTTCCTCGCGATACTCAGCAACAAGCCTCCATTCGTCGAGTTTCTGCAGTGCAGCCAAGACCTCGACGCGCAGGGAAAACCTTTCGTCGCGCGCTACCGCGTCAAAGGCACCGATGCCCTTGCGGCTGAGCGCTACCTGAACCACCGCTTCGGATTGCCAATGCTGCGGTATATCTGCTGTGGTTGGGATTCGACGTTTTATTCCTATCGGGATAAAAAAACCCGGCACTGGTATCTGCTCGGAATGGGCTCCGAGGAAACGCCCATCAACACGCGCAAGGCTTGGCCGCAGATAGAGTACTTCTACCTCCAGGTGTTCCTCGCGACCGAAGATCCTTGAGCGCAATTGCACAGCCATTCACCTGATTTCAATAGTCCGTTCGGGCTCATGGAATGCAAGTCGTCGGCAAGTTCCAGGCTCTGCACCTCCACCTCAACCAAGGAAGATAACCCCATTGAAAACTGCCATCAGTGCCCTGTTGTTGACCTGCCTGGCGAGCCACGCCCTCGCTGACGTCAACGCGGTCGGCATCCAATCCCTGAAACTCGCGGACGCGCAAAATCAGCGGCCGCTGGACTTGGTCGTCTGGTACCCCACAGCCGCCAAAACCCCTGCCCAGATGATCGCCGATGACGTGGTATTTGTCGGCGCGGCGGCCGTGCGCGACGCGCCACCGGTGGCGGGCGAGCATCCTTTGGTTGTGCTCTCCCACGGTTACCGAGGCAATTGGGGCAATCAGATCTGGCTGGCAAATGCGCTGGCCAAAAAGGGTTACATCGTTGCAGCGGTCAACCACCCCGGCACCACAACCCATGACCGCAGCCCGAAAGCAGCCGCGCAGTTGTGGCAGCGGCCGGTTGATCTGGGTCGGGCGATTGCAGCGGTGACCTCCCAACCTGAAAAATTTGGTGGGGTCGCGCCGCGCGAGATTGCCGTGGTCGGCCATTCACTCGGCGGCTGGACCGCCATGGAAATCGCCGGCGCGCGTTTCGACCCGGACCTGTTCGCGCGTGACTGCACAGTTCATCCGCAACTGGCCAGTTGCATCAACTACCAAAAGATCAACCCGGCGAGCACACCGGCATTGAAAGATGGCCTGGCCAGTGACTTGCGCGATAAACGCGTCACGGCGGTGGTGGCACTGGATCTGGGATTTTCACGCGGCATGACCGACGCGAGCCTCGCCGCATTGCCAGTACCGGCGCTGGTGATCGCGGCGGGCGCACCGTCGCTGGATCTGCCTGCAGCGTTGGAGTCGGCCGACCTCGCCAAACGCCTGCCGGCGGCGTCAAGCCACTATGTCGAGATCAACGACGCCAGCCACTTCAGCTTCCTGCAACAGTGCAAACCGGGAGCAGTGGCACTGCTTGAAGAAGACGTGCCGGGCGATGGCATCATTTGCGGGGATGGTGACGCGGCGCGGCCACGGGAAGAAATTCAGCAGCAAGTGACCGCGCTGATCAGCGAGTTTCTGCAGAAGCAATGGAAACAGGCAGGCGGTTTGGCCAACCGCTGAGGACGCGCTTGCAGCTTCAGAAACAACGGGTTTATCAATTGCTTGTGTCAGTAATGCGGGGCGGACGGATACGAAATGCCATTGAAGTGCCACCACTGAAATAGTATGTTACTCAAATCCACCCCCCCGCTTTACCCCTCACAAGGAAGACTTCATGTCACTCAAAGGGAAGATAATCTCCGGTTATCTCGTCATAGGTTTCATCTACACACTCTATTCGTGGCTGTTCGGCGCCTATTCCCACTTCAGCTTTGCTTACAACCTCGGCCGCGGCCTGGTGTGGCCTGGCTCGATGTTCCCGGCGTTCGGGACCTTCATCGGCCTCATCATTTTACTCATCGTCATCGGCGCGATTCATCTCAATCGCCGCTGAGCCATCTGCACATTAAAATCATTCAAGGACCAATGCTCATGAGCATGAAAAAGCTAACGCTGGCGGTGTTGTTGGCAGCGGCACTGGCGGGTTGCGGCGGTAGCAAGGAAAAGGCGCAGGCACTAGTCGAAGCCAGCGGCTTGAACCAGCAATACGGCAACATCGTTGAAGTCGCAGCGCGAAGCTACTCGTCCCGCTACCCGATGCTGGAACACGAGCAGATTCGCAACGTCGTGCGCGAAAACCTCGATGCCGAAGACTTGAAAGACATGGTCGTCGAGATCTACGCCGATCACTTCGACAATGATGAACTCGACCTGATGATTCGCGCCAATCAGCATCCTGACCAGGCCATGGCGATGATAATCACATCCAAGACCGGTCGCGACCTGGCTCAGAAGATCATGACGATCCAGACGACCATTGCCAAAGACATGCAAGAAGCGCTGACCGACAGTGATGAAGCGATCATCGATGCGCTGGATGATTTGAAGGACGAAGCGCAAGGCTGAAGAACAGTCAGTTATGGCTCACGCCGCCTACTAAGTAAGTGGCGTGCCCTTGAGCGCCTTGATTCAGGACGCACCATGCCTATAACTGCAGCCGACGTAGAGACCGCTGTCCTTGTTTTCAGTAGAAACCACACGCACCACTCCACCGGTGCTCAGGCTACGTTGATAATCAACGTAGCCGTCGTTATCCAGCAGCTTTTGCAATTTAAGCGCGCTGGCAAGTTTTTCCGCATCAACTTTTGGATTAGTGCTTTCTATCTCCAGGAAAAAACTGAAACGGTCCGTCATCACCGCAGTGGAAGACGTCACACCGTTTACCGTCAATGCTGGTTTGACTTGCCAGGCACTGCCCCCCCATGGTGCGTGCGCCGCATCTTTGGCCAACTTCAATTGCTCGCTGTCTACCAATGCATTGAACTCGCCGACCTGCTGCGCATTGCCTTTGCACTCGGCCAACGCCTGGAACATTTCGCCGTGAGTCGGCGCCGCCGTAGCGGCAAAACTGAACAAGCATCCAGCGAGAGTGAAAAGACCCAAAGCGACTTTCATGACGACTTCCTTGTTGAGTTGAACCCGATGTAAAGATCACCGAAGTTCCATGGCTGATATTCCGTATTGCGCGACTTGCCTAATGGCACATGCCTGCGCAGGGGGCAAAAGTTTGCCATGTTGCAAACCACTAAGCGATCAGGGAAACCCTTAAACGCCGCGCATAAAAAAGCGCACGCAAGTCCGGAGACTCCACGTGCGCCGTTTTCAAGCTGTGTATTTAGTGCAACGTAATCAACGCAAACAGCCCGACAATTACCATCAGCACCGACATGTACTGCATCGGCACAAAGAACAATGTGTGTTTTTTGCGGAAGACAACTTCACCGCCGGTAGCTGGATCAATGTAGGTCTTGCCCGGCTGATTGTTCAGCTTGTGGCCGATAAAAGCGTTAGCGGCCGCTGCAACCAGCAAACCCACGCCTACCCCCATCCCGTTAGGAAGGCCGGCGAAAGAAATCAGTCCAACCAGCGGAATCAAAACCGAAAGAATGCCCCAGCCTTGCCAAATAAGAAACATCACGCGTCCCTGCCAAATTTTCGAAGGCGCGCAATTTAACAAACAACTTGATGCTGCGGCAACATTTTGTAATATTTCCCCGATAGTGAACTATCGATACCCTTCAATTCACTGCGGCCATTCAGAGTAGTCACGTAATGTCAGTTCTATGGAAGAGCTGAAAAGACTTTATGGATAATCCTCCCGAAAACGGCCGGGTATTACTTACGCTTGTGCTGTTTCAGTTTGGCACAAGCCACTCTGCGATGAGACCAACACATACAACATCGATATCGACTGCCCCACCGCCATCGCTGGCAAGCCAGCTCCCACACTTTTTTGTGCCCGAACCACCACCCCCTGTAGGAGTGAGCCTGCTCGCGATAGCGTCCGTCCCGGCAACATCAATATTGACTGAATCACCGCCATCGCGAGCAGGCTCACTCCTACAGGACTTTGCGCCCAGCACAGTTTTTTGAGCACACCGCCAAAACTGTGGGAGCTGGCTTGCCAGCGATGAGGCCAGCACATCCAACACCACGTCGACTGCCCCACCGCCATCGCTGGCAAGCCAGCTCCCACACTTTTTTGTGCCCGAACCACAACCCCCTGTAGGAGTGAGCCTGCTCGCGATAGCGTCCGTCCCGGCAACATCAATATTGACTGCCTCACCGCCATCGCGAGCAGGCTCACTCCTACAGGATTTTGCGCCCAGCACAGTTTTTTGAGCACACCGCCAAAACTGTGGGAGCTGGCTCGCCAGCGATGAGGCCAGCACATCCAACACCACGTCGACTGCCCCACCGCCATCGCTGGCAAGCCAGCTCCCACATTTTTTGTGCCCGAACCACAACCCCCTGTAGGAGTGAGCCTGCTCGCGATAGCGTCCGTCCAGGCAACATCGATATTGACTGAACCACCGCCATCGCGAGCAGGCTCACTCCTACAGAATTTTGCGCCCAGCGCAGATTTTTGAGCACACCGCCGAAACTGTGGGAGCTGGCTTGCCAGCGATGGCGTCAGCCCATCCAACCGCTAGACAGAATTAGACGCAAGCTCGAGCATCCTGGTGAATCGAGTAATTGCCAAGTGGATCTCATCCTGAGTATCGCCATCCCAATCCTCAACGGTCAGCAACTCTGCCCTCAGCGCGTCAATTCGATCGCGTATTTCAGCCATCTCTGCGTCCCCACACTGCCGCGCAATTGCCGCCCATTTTTCATCCGAAATACGCTGCTGCACGGAAAGCCCCGCACGTGCTTGCGCGATCATCGCTGACAATTTACTTATCAAATGCCCTTCTCCTGTTCACGCAACCACCTCAACATAACTCGACTCCCCACCCCCACTCGCCCCCGACAGCCACCCCCAGACAAAACTCAACGTGGTTCGCCCTGCGTCATCCACGCCAACAATGCCCCGCGACCAACCCGACAGAATCTCGTCCTCAGTCGTCAGGCAATGAAACAACAACTCAATCGTGTCAGGCCCCGTCACACGCCCCACCTGGTGCCCCGCGCGAATGCGACCGCCCTGATAAGTGCTCGAAATACCCACGCCATCAACACGGTAGTGAAACACCGTCCCACTACCCGACAGCCCTTGCGAGTTATCCGCCACCGCGAATCGACGATCGTGCAAACGCTCGCTGACTTGTGAGAAGAGAGTTTCCATAAATGTCACGTCCTTGGTCGAGAGAGGCTATTCCAGTGTGCAAGCATCCTACCCGATCGTTTCGCGGCAAAGGCCATCTCGAATACGTCAGTGCCCCGCCACTGCAGGTCGCCCGTCCCCGCGCGGTCCGGACTTGAACCCATGCCCGCGCGCCCGCCAGGCAATCACAAACCCTACGCCCACCAACACCACCATCGCCCATGGAAACGAGGCGACGCCCCAGCGGTCGAGCAACACGCCGCCGAGCACACCGCTGCCGGCAATTGCGCCGTTCCAGGCCACCACATTCAGCGACAACGCCACGTCCGCGCCGTCACCCGCCGCGTCGGCCAAAGCCGTTTGCAGCAAGGTCGCCGCGCCGCCAAAACTCAATCCCCACACCGCCACACCGAGGTAGATCACCTCCGGCAGACGGCCAAGCAAACCCAGTGCCACGCTCACCAGCGCAAAGGTCGCCAGGCTCACCAGCGTGGTGGTGCGCAGCAGCGGCTCGACCAGTTTCGCCGTCAGCCAGATGCCCACCAGTGCGGCGATTCCAAACACCAGCAAGACCAGATCCACGCGATCCGCCAGCCCTGCCGGTGCCACGAACGGTGCGATGTAGGTGTAGAGAATGTTGTGCGCCAGCATCCAGCTGATCACCACCGCCAGCACCGGCCGCACACCCGGCGTGGCCAGTACGTTGCGCAGCGAAATACGTTGATGCGCGGGCTGCGGTGGGTAGTCGGGCACTTTCACCAGCACCCAGACGATCAGCATCAACGTCAGTGCCGACATGATCCCGAACGCAGTGCGCCAGCCCACCAGCCCGCCCAGCCACGTGCCGAGCGGCACGCCGAGTGACAGCGCGATCGGCGTACCGACCATGGCCAGTGCCAACGCTTTGCCCTGTTGCTCGGGCTCGACCATCCGCCGCGCGTAACCGGCCAACAGACTCCACGCGAGCCCCGCCGAAACACCGGCAAAAAAGCGCGCCACCAGCGTCACGCTGTAGTTGGACGACAGCGCCGTGATGGAGTTGAACAGCAGGAAACCGACAATCGTCAGCAACAGCACATTGCGCCGGCGCCAGCCACGGGTGGCGATGGTCATGGGGATCACCGCGAGCACCGAACCCAGCGCATACGCGGTCACCATCTGGCCGGCCATCGAAGGGGAAATCGCCAACCCTTCGCTGATCAGCGGCAACAGGCCGGCCGGCAGGGTTTCGGTGACGATGCAGATGAAGCCCGTCATGGCCAGCGCGAGCAACGCGCCGATGGGCAGGCTTTTCGGCGCGGCCGAAAAAGTGAGTGAGGGTGTCACTGGGGGTACTCCTTGAGAAGAGAAATTCAGACTTAAATACCGATCGATATAAAATACTGGCGGCAGACGCCGGTCGTTGTCAACGACTTATGTATCGACTAGTATCCAAATCACTTTCCGAGGAGTGTTTGATATGGCGAGAACCGGTCGCCCCCGCGCATTCGATCGCGACGACGCCGTCGGCCAGGCCATGCAACTGTTTTGGCAGCACGGCTACGACTCGACCTCCCTCGCCCTGTTGAAGGCAGAACTGGGTGGCGGCATATCCGCGCCGAGCTTCTACGCCGCATTCGGTTCCAAAGAAGCCCTGTTCGATGAGTGCGTGCAGCGTTACCTGGCGACCTTCGCCCAAGTCACCGAATGCCTGTGGGACGCAAGCCTGCCGCCGCGCCAAGCCATCGAAACCGCACTGCGCCAGTCGGCGCGCATGCAATGTGACGACGGCCATCCCAAGGGCTGTATGGTCACCCTCGGCGTGATGAGCGCGCCCAGCCCGGAAAACGCCCGCGTCGTCGAAGCCCTCACCCAGTCCCGCGCCCGCACGCGTGCGGGGATTCTGGCGTGTGTCGAGCGTGGTATCGCTGCCGGCCAGTTACCCGACCAACCTGAGTCCCGCGCCATTGCAACGGCGTTCGACAGCTTCCTGCAAGGCATCTCCATCCTCGCCCGGGACGACACGCCGCTTGATCGCGTTGATGCGGCGATCACCCAAGTCATGCGGGCGTGGGATTTCGCCGCGACCAGTGAGCTGTCAGTGAATTGCAGTGAGTGAATGGCCTGCCTCAATCGACGGCGCGTCAGTGGAATAGATCCATATGCCTGATACCTGAATCGGGCCGACTCCGTACCGCCGCATCAGGGCTACAACACAACACGCTTTTGCCTACAAATCTTACAGACGCGGCTGACTTGCCTGCTTTTCCTTTCAGTTTTATCGTTTCCTCGTCACTGCCCATCATCGAAAGCGTTGGGTAAACAAGGTCCCCTACAAAGCTTGATCAAACTGAAAAGGAGTGGTTGACGCCTCTATCGACCCCACCTAATCTGCTCCCATCCCGCCCAAGGCAGTACGCCGTCCTAACCATCCAGGACGTGCCAAACCCTTGGGCGTTTTGTTATCAGGAAGAAAACATGCCCACAGCGGTATTGGTCGATGGCGCCTTTTTCATCAAGCGCTTTCGAAGGATTGAACCTCAAAACGCGTTCAATGCTGAGCGTGCTGCAGATCTTGTCCATCGGTGGGCCATTGCTCACCTCTTCAGCAAAATCCCATCGCGCTCCAACGGCCGGCTTCCGAGCCTTGAACAGCGGTATAGAAAAGAGTTGTATAGAATTTTTTTCTACGATTGCCCTCCTCTAGACACCAAGCAACACAATCCCATCACCAAAAAAGCAGTGGATCTTTCAAAATCGAAAGAAGCGGTATTTCGTAAGGAGTTGCACGCCAGATTACGCAATAAGCGCAAATTGGCATTGCGACTCGGACATTTGTCAAAAGATGTGAAATGGACGATCAAACCTCTGAAAATTGCAGAGTTATTGAAAGGGAAAATCCAGATCAGCGACCTTACAGAGCATGACGTCAGCATCGAGACCAGACAAAAAGGTGTCGATATGAGAATCGGTGTAGATGTCGCGTCCTTGTCATTCAAGCAACAGGTTGATCAGATTGTATTGATAGCAGGTGACGCTGATTTTGTTCCCGCGGCGAAAATGGCGAGACGTGAAGGCGTTGATTTCATACTCGACCCAATGTGGCAAAGTATCCCGGATGGATTGATGGAACATATCGACGGCTTGCGCTCAACATGTCCAAAACCACCGATACGGCCGAATGATCCGGGAATGCAAAAAACACGCGCCGATCAATGCAGAGCAAGCCTTGAGTGTTACGCAACCACCTCAACATAACTCGACTCTCCATTAGCCCCAGCCAACCGTCACCTCCGCGCAGCAGGATTTGCGGCCGAATTCTGCCAACCCAACCGCAACGCCGTGTTTGACGGCCCTCCCGGCCCCACCTAGTCTGCCCAAGGCACCCTTTCAGCGTTCACGGAAGGCCGGATGAACAACTTCGCCATCGTCGCCGCCGTTCTCTCGATGATCCTCGGGCTCTCCGTCACTCGTCTGCTGCTCGGCGTATTAACGGTATTCCGTATCCGTCGTTTGGCGGCGCCGGATTGGGTAGCGCTGGTTTGGGCAGTGATGTTGTTCACCACACAACTGGAATTCTGGTGGGCGGTCAATGCACTGTCGACGGTTAAACAAACCTTCAGCTTCCTCGAATTTCTGCTGCTGGTGATGCTGACGCTCTCGCTATTTGTCACGGCCGCCCTGTTGCTGCCCAGCCGCAGCGAGGACGAACAGCACGGTTTGCGTGTCTACTTCGAACAGGATGGCCGTTACGCCTTGCTGTCACTGTCGACCTATCTGTGCCTCGGGTTGATCGTCAATGTCACGCTGTTCCAGGCCAACCCGCTCGCACTGTGGGGTCTGCTCGACGTGATCATGATTGCCTTGCCGATCTGCGTATTTGTGGCGCGCTCGCGCAAAGCCTATGCGACCATTACTCTGCTCTACGTGCCCATCAACATCCTCGACACGCTTGTTTCGCTTGCCGCCTGACCATGCCGCCAATCAAAAACAATCCCGGTTCCAAGGGTTTAACCCGTTTGCGCTTTATTCGATTGCCGATCTCGACGTACACGCGCAAGGCAAACGCTGGATTCTGCTAGGGTGCAGCAGCGACTGACCTGCTCTTTGCCATTCACTTACTGTCTGTTTTTATGGAACGATCGATGGACATCACCAATACCCAGGAAGAAAACACCCTCGAACAATCACTGCGCCTGGCGGCAGACGAGCCCGCGCACCGACCCGACTTTTTCAAAACCCTGTTGAGTTCAACCATCTACGTGCTCGGCACCACCGGCACCGGCGAAGGCCCGGCCCATCTTGAGGCGGGCAGCAACATCAGCATCGCGCATTGGCAAAAACCCGACGGTTCCCCCGTCATCCCGTTTTTCTCTTCACTGCAAACCCTGCAAAAGTCGATCGACAGCGAACAGTCCTACATCGAAATCCCGGCCAGAGCCCTGTTTGAAATCACCCTCGGCGCACAGCTTTTCCTCAACCCAAAGTCGCCGTATGGCAAAGAGTTTTACCCGGAAGAAGTGCGCAATCTGCTCTCCGATGCGATCGGCCAAAAACCGACACAACGCACCGTCGAAAAAGACACCCAAGTGCTGCTCGGCCAGCCGTCGGAGTATCCGACACAGATGATCAACTCGCTCAAGCAACTGCTCGCCAAACACCGCAACGTAAAACGTGCGTTTCTGGCGTTGATGCACGACGCCTCGACGGATCAAAAGCCTCACCTGATCGTCGGCATCGAAGCGGACGGCGACATTGAATTGATCATGCGCGAAGCCGGTAACGTCGCCGGCGACACCGCGCCGGATGGCGAACCCGTTGATCTGTACCGCGTCAGCGAAGGTGAAACCGGCCTGAGCGATTACTTCCTCAAGCAAACCGTGCCCTTCTATGAACGCAAATCGGCAGGCTGGCTGCGTTCATTGTTTGGCTTTGGCAACGCATGAGTGAGCGCAACGCCGCGATAACCGCAGATCAGGCGTGCGCCATCGTGCTCGCCTTGTTTGACGGTGTCATGCGAGATGGCAAACCCTCGCGTTGCTGAAAGGCCCGCAACGGTTATGGCTCACGGGCACACGCAGGCTCCTGGAAGACGCGCAGCGACTGCTTGGCGAACAAGGCATCATCACGCAAATAGAGTTAGTGCCTGATGTCGGTGAAGCCATCGTCATCGGCGTCGAAACCTGGCACATCGAAGCGGTGCTGAAGGCGCTGCGCAATCGGTTGAGTTGAGCGGGGAATGACCCGCTGCCACAGTGCTTGATCAGGCAATAGAACCCCTCCCGACGAGAAAGGTCTGCTCTAGTATCACTCTCGGGAATAGATCCAATGTCCACGCAACGCAGCCTTGTAATACTCGCTCGGGGAGGATATGCCGCTCGAGGCGTGCTCTATCTGATCATCGGCATTTTCGCCTTGCTGGCAGCCCATGATTCGACAAAACCGAAGGACAGCCACCGGAGCCTCGAAGCACTGCTGGCCCAGCCGTTCGGCTATTTTTTAGTGGGACTTGTGGTGGTGGGGCTGCTCGCTTTTGGCGCCTGGCGTGTCCTGCAAGCCACGCGTGATGTCGATCATCACGGTAAAAACTTCAAAGGCCTGGTGATCCGTGCCGGCCTGTTGGCGGGAGGTGTCGTCAACAGCGCTCTGGCGTTTTTTGCATTGGGCCTGCTGATCAGCGGCATCAAAAGCTCGGGCAATTCGGCGGGGCAAACCAAAGACTGGCTGGCCCATCTTCTATCCTGGGAATACTCGAACGTGTTGGTGTACCTGATCGCCCTCGTTCCGCTGGGTGTAGGTATTGCCCACCTGGTCAAGGGATGGAAAGCGTCGTTCGAAAAGTATTTTGAAGCCGACGAGGACGTCATGCGCTACGTCCGGCCGGTGTCGCGGTTCGGCCTGATAGCCCGTGGCGTGGTGTTTATAGAGATTGCCTTGCTACTGGCACTCAGCGGTTCCGCTTATCAAGCGATGGACCCACCCGGTATGAAGGAAGCCCTCGACGCCTTGCAGAACTTGCCTGCTGGATGGCTGATTTTGATGGTGATGGCCTTGGGGCTGATCGCTTTCTCGGTTTACAGCTTCTCTGAAGCTTTCTGGCGCAAGATCAACATGGACGTGCCCGGCGTATCGAGAGCTTAGGTTGAGGCCATCACGGCGCTCAACCGTTCGGATTAGAGCAGGCGTGGCGTTAACCGGCGGTTGGCGAGCCTGGGTGCCGGCTCTTCCTCAGCGTATGGGCGGCAGAGGAATTCGCGTATCAGTTCTGCTGTTCGCCTGGCGCTGGTGACCACGAAAAAATGCCCTTCCCCCTTCAATACATTCACTTCGGCATGGCGCAGAGAACGGCGCAGGATATGTGCGTTGTACATCTGCACCAACGTGTCGCGATCACCCGTGAGGATCAGCGTGCGCTGGCGCAGACGAAACAGGCGCAGCAGACTCGTCCATCCGACCAACGCCGCGAGCTGATAATAGTAAGTCCGCGGATTAACCGAGAGCATGCCTTTCACCACACCAAAGCGCAGCAGCGTCTGAATCGAATGGCGGTTCCCTTCGCTCTTGCGCGGCTTGGCGGTTTTGCTTCGAGCAAAAAACTCCATGATGTCGGCGGGCTTCACCAGCATCACCGGGCCGGCGGAGGTAGCGGCGAGGATCAGCCGGCGCACCCTTTCTGGATGACGCAGAGCGAACTCTTGCGCCAGTGCCCCGCCCCAGCTCACGCCGAAGACATCAACCTGAGCCAATCCCAATTGCTCGAGCATCTCGGCGATCAGGTCGGCATGGCGTGGCAGCCGCATCGGCCAGCGAGGCATGTGCGATTGGCCGACGCCTGGCACGTCCAGGGTAACGGTCGTGTAATCGCCCAGTTCAGCGCGTAACGTATCGAAGGTACGGATCAAGCCACCCAGGCCATTGAGGAGCAGCAGCGGCGAGCCTTGTCCGCAGATCGAAACGTTCAACGGCAAACCTTGTACGGTTAGCGTGTGTGTTGTCATGGCGTTCCCTTGCTGCAACCTCAGTTCAAACAGAGATGCCCCCGCTCGCCTGTGAATCAACCGCAGGCAATCCCAGCGACACCCCCAGATTAGCCAAGTATTCGCCAAACCCTCCGCGACATTTGTAATCCTTGCGGGCGCTGGTGATCACGGGATTCATTGCCGTCCAGACGATATGGGCGCCCACCCTCTTGAGGTCAGCAACCAAATGGACGTCCTCGTGCGCAGTAAGGTGCTGGAAGCCGCCGGCGTTCCGATAGGCCTCGGCACTCAGGCCGAGGTTGGCGCCGTGAATGTGCCGGTGATTCTCGATGAACTGATAATGCTCCATGTACGCTGAGCGAACCCAATCACCATGGTCATTCCAGCTATCCACCTCGACCGTCCCACAGACGGCATCAGCGTTGAATTCAATCTGCCGTGCCAACCAATCGGGTGGCACAACGGTGTCGGCATCGGTGAAGGCAAGCCATTTCGCCCCAGCGGCGAGCAAGTGATCTGCACCGGTCGCTCTCGCCTTGCCCACGTTTTGAAAACACACCTCGATCCCGTCGACACCGTGCGCTGAAACAATCTGTGCGGTCTGATCAGTGCAATCGTCTAAAACCACGACGACACAGACTGGCTGGCCCGCCAATGCAGGATGTTCAGCGGCGAACAGCACAGACGTCAGGCAGGCAGTGATGTGCCGCTCTTCATTATGGGCAGGTATCACAACACCGATCATACGTAACCTCCGACTACCAAAATGACAGACTCCAGCAGTCGACCTGCTTGCGCTCCAATAGGTTTAAAAAATGATAAGAGCGCCCGCATTGCCGACCGCTAGTCATCTGCGCCGCCAACACTCTGAACTTCCGTTCGAGGTTGCTCCTCTCCCACTTACCATTCCGCTGAAGCAGGTAAGACGTCATGAGAGCACTCACCTACCACGGCGCGCACAGCGTCAAAGTCGACACGGTTCCTGACCCGGTGATCGAAGAAAACGACGACCTCATTCTGCGCGTCACCGCGACGGCGATCTGTGGATCTGACCTGCACCTCTATCGGGGAAAGATTCCAACCGTCGAGCATGGCGATATCTTCGGCCATGAGTTCATGGGGATCGTCGAAGAGACAGGTTCAGCGGTGACCGCCGTGCAACCCGGCGACCGAGTGGTGATCCCCTTCGTCATTGCCTGTGGCAGCTGTTTTTTCTGTCAGATGGACTTGTTCGCAGCCTGTGAAACAACCAATACCGGTCGCGGAGCGATCCTCAACAAAAAGACGATTCCGTCCGGCGCTGCGCTCTTCGGTTACAGCCATATGTACGGTGGAGTGCCGGGTGGCCAAGCGGAATACGTGCGCGTACCCAAGGCCAACACTGGGCCTTTCAAGGTGCCGGGGGCGTTGTCGGATGAAAAGGTTCTGTTCCTTTCCGACATCCTGCCTACCGCTTGGCAAGCGGTCACCAATGCAGGGATTGGCCAGGGTTCGAGCCTCGCCATCTACGGTGCCGGGCCTGTCGGTTTGTTGAGCGCCGCGTGCGCGCGGATGCTCGGCGCCGAGCAGATTTTCATGGTTGATCACCACCCCTACCGTTTGGCCTACGCGCAAAAAACCTATGGCGTGATCCCGATCAACTTCGATGAGGATGATGATCCGGCCGACACCATCATTCGCCAGACCAAAGGAATGCGCGGCGTCGATGGCGCCGTCGATGCGGTGGGTTTTGAAGCGAAAGGCAGCACCACCGAAACAGTGCTCGCCACACTGAAACTGGAAGGCAGCAGCGGCAAAGCTCTGCGCCAATGCATTGCTGCGGTAAGGCGCGGCGGCACCGTGAGCGTGCCGGGCGTGTATTCAGGCTTCATCCACGGTTTTCTGTTTGGCGACGCGTTCGACAAGGGCCTGACCTTCAAAATGGGCCAGACCCATGTGCAGCGGTTTCTGCCTGAACTCCTGGGGCACATCGAGACAGGTCGTCTCTCACCTGAAGTCATCATCAGCCACCGCATGTCGCTGGAGCAGGCTGCTGAGGGCTACAGGATTTTCGATAAACGAGAGGAAGACTGCCGCAAGGTGATCCTGACCCCCGGAAGTCCTCATGTCGCTGTACCGGAGATCGACGATAGCGCAGCGGTTCTGGCTACCTAGCGTGGTTGTTACGTAGCAACGACGAGATTGCTCGGGCATTTAACGAGGGGTCTCGTCGTTTTCCAATGCCATGGCAGCTTTTCGCTACCCTCCCTACCCCCTCGCTCTACGCTCATCCGACTCGAAGCTGGCTTTGCGTGAAGCCATCTCACTACGAAGTTCGCCAATCAGGTTGGCAATCGCTCTGCTAGTAGTAAGAGTCGCAGTGGAAACCCCGGTCACCAACAGCTCAACACTGCCCGAGGAAGGATCGGTGACCTTGATCGTCAACGAGCCATCCGGATTGAGCGTGCATGAGCAGGACAGCGGCAGGAAGCCACACTCAATGATATGTCGAAGCTCAAGGGCGGAGATCATCGCGTTTTTCCAAGTAGCAATCTGCATTCATTGTTGTCCATCAGGAAAAGTAGTCAAGGTGTCAAAAAAGGATTATTCGATCAGAAATATCAGTGCGAGGCTGGCTGAAACGTTCCACCGCCCAGTGCCCATTGATGCTTCTTGCTCAAGAAAAATATAACCGCCGTTCTGACATTTTCGCCTCACAGCTGTTCCAGTTTATTTCGAAATTTACGCGACGCCGGAGGTGGCCATCCCGTCAAAATCATGCTCGAAAGAAACGCGAAAAAACGTTGGAATTTTTTCGTCGCGCATCACTCATTTGGCTATGAGCGTAAGGAGGAACTCATGAGCCAAGCAGATCTTTTTGTCATCGAGTACAAACTTCATGGACAGCCAAAGTCATTCGTCATTCGCGCTAAAGCAATGCGCAATGTGGAGGCATGGCACTGGGCGAGTTGCGACGCCGGTTTAGTGCCGATTCCCAAACCCGGCAAACCACCGTTAAAGGTCATGTCACGACCCCATGCGGAACGGTTCGGCGTGACAGACGTAAAATGGCGTGAAACAGCGGCTTTAGTCTGGGCGCAGACGTAGGCTCGTCACTACCCCAAAGCAGTGTCGAGGAACATCATCACCCCGAAACCGAGCATCAAACCCAGAGTCGCCGGCGTCTCGTGTCCGTTCCTGTGGGTCTCGGGAATCACCTCATGGGACACCACGAAAATCATGGCGCCGGCTGCCAACCCGAGAGCAATCGGATAGCCCAATGCAAAACTGCTGGAAATGCCCAATCCGACGATGGCGCCAATCGGTTCCATCAAGCCCGAGCCCACCGCGATAAGTGCCGCGCGCAGTGCAGAGATGCCGGTCACGCGTAATGCCAACGCCACAGCCAGGCCTTCGGGAATGTCTTGAATGGCGATTGCAGTGGTCAGCGGGAGTCCGACCTTCATATCACCGTTGGCGAAGCTCACGCCAATGGCCATGCCTTCCGGCAGATTGTGCAGCGTGATGGCGAGGACGAACAGCCAGACACGATTGATGCGCTGCGCTTCGGGGCCACGGCGACCGCTTTTCTCGTGTTCATGAGGCACGAATCGATCCAGACCGACCATCAGCGCTACACCCAATGCCAACCCTGCAACCACCACGCAGGCGGCAAGCAACTGGTTGTCGCAAAGCGCCTGAGCGGCTTCAATGCCGGGCAGAATCAGCGAAAACGAACTGGCGGCCAACATCATTCCGGCGGCGAAGCCGAGCATGATGTCCTGCGTTCGGGCGGCGATATCGCGCAGCGCAATCGCGACCACAGCGCCCAACGCCGTCGCCGCGAAGCCAGACATGCCGCCAAGAAATGCGAAGTGCAGATTCTGTTGATTGGCACCGACGAAGGCGCCATACCCACTGATCAATAGAAAGACTGTTACGCCAATCAGAATTGACCAGAATGCCAGCCCGCCCCACCCGGAGCCTGAGACCCGGGAGACCCAGGAACGAAATGGCGTGCCTGATGAGGCTAACGGCTCGGGCATGCGACCTCCTATTTTCTTGAGTCGGTGTTTTCAGTGGAACCGGATAGCGACCGCAGGAACAGCCTGGAGACACGCTGCGCGTCCCGATCAAAAGCCACGCGGGTAGCATTGAACATCTGCAGAGCAGATGGACTGCGCTGCACGGGTTTCTTGTTAGCCATGGTGTAAGCCCCTTTTGTATCAGATGAAAAACCACGCGTCAGATGAGCACAGCGACCTCAGTGATAATCCTCACCGGCGACTGCACGCCGATACGCTTCGTCCGCATCCCTTCGCAGGTCGCGCCATTCGCTCAGCGTCAACAGCCCCAACCGATCCATCTCATCGGATTGGCGCAACAGTTCGTCGTGGTAGGCATCCGGGCAGTCCATGCGCAGCGCCCGATTGTCCAGCGCACGGTGCCAGTCATCCAAGGCAAGCAATCTTGATTCTTGCTCAGGCGTCAGCTGATTCTTGAAAGCATTCATGACACGCACCCCGGAGATTTCCCTGAAAACGTTAACGGGACTGCGCAGCAACATTGCCCTGAGCCCCTCAGAGCAGAGGACGGATGCGTTGACACGAGAGTTCAACGTGGTTGATGAGCGTTCATCCGGCGGTTCACACGCGGGATGGAAATGTGGCGATCCACGCATTGATCCGAGACACCCGGACGCTCAACGTTAAGGTGGTTTGCGGCAGCTGCAAATGACTGCCTCAGCGCCCTTCGCTGATCGACATCGAACTGATGCGATCACTTGGAGAATCACACTTTGAAACTTGCCAGTGCCAGAACCTACGACAGGCGCGTTGATCTTGTGGCCAGAGAGCTCGCCCCCTGGCCGTTTATCCCGATTCAGCCAGGCACAAGCACTAAGCCGGCTGCTTCAACTCGACGTTATCCAACGCCTTGTTCACCGCCAACTCCCCCAACATCACAACCTGCGCAATCCCCAACAACGTATTGCGATTCGGCCCTTCCAGCATCCCGGCAAAATCACCGAGCATCACCGTCGCCGAGGCCAAAGACTCACAGGCATTGACCAGCAACGTTTCCGTGTCGGATTGCGGGTTGACCATGAACAAAGTGCTGGGGCTGTACGGCGTCGCCATGATCTTCTCAGGCGCAAGATAATGATCAAGCGCCCGCTCTGCCGCGGCATGAAGCTTCTTCGAATCGAATGATTCATACGGCGACGCCGGATCTGTCACCGGCGGACTGTTAGTGGTTTCGGACATCAACTGAAACTCCACAAGCACCCATCAAGGCACTCCAAAAGAAATATGAATCCCCACCATGTAGGAGCTGCCGCAGGCTGCGATCCCTTGATCTGCTCTTCAACAATCGAAAACAAAAATCAACAGATCGCAGCCTACGGCAGCTCCTACACAGCGTTCGCGGCCTAGCCGTCAATGACGCAGCGCTCAGTTCGGCAAGCGGCGACCATCCAGGACTCGATTCACCATCAACTCACTCAGCATGATCACCTGATGCAGCATCAGCATGGTTCGGCGTTGGGAGTTGTCGACGACGTCGCTCATGTCACGTGCCATGTCACTGGCGGCGGCTAACGACTCGCAGGCTTCGAGGAGTAGTGTTTCTTCGTCCACGGCGGGATCGATGAGGAAGATCTTGCTGGTTTTGCGGGATGGGATTGAGAGCTTCAGTGAGCCGGGGTTGAGATAGAAATTGATGGCCCGGTCGGTCGCCTCTCTTATCTTTTGAGGCTCGAGGGTTGGGTCGTACGGGATCGGATCGGCGTCCGGTGGGTTTGGAGTAACTTTGAACATAACAGCACCTCTTTCTTGAAAGAATGAAGAGCCGTCACTTTCGCTACCAAACGAAGGGTGGCGGCCACACGTGGGTTGGTAGACCGGTCAAGACAGAGAAAACCCCGGCGCTCCACGAAGGAGCCCCACGCATGGCCACCATAAAAACGGAGCCTCCAAATGGAGACCACTTAAGGTTGTGCCTTACGGTTGTCGAGAAACGGGCTACCAAACCCGATCACTGTTTTCAGTGACGGGGAAACGATATAGCCCGATCCATAGTCGTGTATGCCGGCGGATTCTGGCGTACGCGTAGGCAACGGCGCAAGGCGTTGTAGCCTTTGTGGCGTAACGGTTTGTGTAATTTAAACGCGCTTGTGGGGTTATGTTTAAGCGACGAAAACGCCTGCCCCTTCTGCGATCAAAAAATGAATCCCCCCCCTTGTACATGGGAAATTGCCCCTACGATTACAACTGCAATCGCGCGAATGAACATGGCAGAACAGTCAATATTATGAACGCCCATCCGCCACCGCCAACCGGCAATGAGGCTTTAGCGTGCCGCTACAAGGTCGTGGTGCGCTCAGTTGGGAATCGCCCAGAAGTCGACCACACGTGGTAGTTGAGTCAACTCTGGCTTGGCTAAACCCTACGAACAAGCTTTCAACCGCTCTCCATCAGTGCCACTGCCTTCACTGGTATCAATCTCGCCGTTACGGTCGATATGGATTTCAGTTGTCGGCCATCGGGGCGTAATGCTCACGCAGCGATTAAGGCCCTTCGTATTCCACCAGTCGAGGCGCATGAAGAACTCATCGTCAGGAAAGATATGTCCTACATCACCCGTTGTCTTTCCTGGTAGCAGTTCACCGCGAACAATCGTGTGCTGCGTGTTCAGGACGTAATTAATATTCTTGGCGCCGTCTTTTGAGTAGTAAACGACAACACACGGTACAGCTACGTACCAGCACGCCACAGCGGCAGTGAGAACAAGCGTTATCCACCGCCCAATATGTCGTGGTCGCTTTTCACTTGCAGGCATGTTTTTGACCCCCTGTACCCCAGTCAGCAATTGGCACTGCCAACACTTTATCCATGATGATTTGCTGTGAGACTGCCGTTCGGATACTCCTTGTAGAATCCCATCCCAAGAATAATCGACACCCTATCTGGAGCATCGTCCCATGCTCGCATTACCTCGACGCCTTCCGCCCTTCGTGGGCCATTAAACCTCTTCGGTCATCCCGTGCCCTTCTGCTGTCCCGGAACCGGTAGTTTGCAGCACACGTGTGCCAAGAGTTGAATCAGTCCTCTTTGAACCCCGATAGGCCGTTAGCCGCGCGCCATTCTTTCACCGTCTCAGTGACACCTTCAGCAGAGTTGTCGGCACCCGGTTCCGGGTGAAAAATGAGGTCGTAACCCTCTGGATGACCCACAAGTTTGCTGAATTGCTCAAGCAGTTCACCCAGCACATCATCCGTGCCGCCCTTGTTAACGACGCGTATTTTTTAATGAAGGCGATGAATTCGACTTCGGTGAAATCAGAAATTTCTTCCATGTTATGGCTACTTTCTCTTGTGAAAGCGAAGTCTCTTATCAAACAAATCATGGCTCAATGGAATCACACCATAACTTTGTCCTACACTGCGTCCTTCTCACGCTTTAAGCCGGCAGGGGCCGGTACGTGAATAAGGAGATTCTGGTGTTTTTCAACGCTCGCCGCTGTTTCGCTCTGAGTACAATCACTCTCGCTTCCCTCAGTCTTACCGGATGCTTCACTGAGGAAATCGATTCACGCCAAACCCAAGAAATTCGTGGTTTGATTTACAAAGTCCACGCAGACGACCCATTCACTGGACGTATCCTCAATTACCCTATGTCGGTACTGGGGCTGTTCAGCGTTGGAACTTGCTCAATCGACGTAAAAAAAGGTCTGCCTGACGGAGAAATGCGCTGCTCGGATAACGCGGACAAGCTGCTGGCTGTAGGTGAATTCAAAGCTGGGAAGCGAGACGGTAAAGAAGAAAAATTCGACGCAAAAACCGGCAACAAGATTGCTGAGGGTAATTGGAAACGAGGACTACAGGACGGACTGCTAGAACAGTTCAATCCTCAAAACGGCGAGCGCACGATTGAGGTGCATTACACCGCCGGCAAAAAAGACGGCCAAGAGCGTGCCTGGGATGAACAGGGAAAAGTGCTCATTGCTGATCTCGACTGGAAAAATGGCAAGCAGACCGGATTCGACAACCGCGGAACCCAGCACCGCACGTATCTACAGGGTGAGTATCACGGGCCGCAAAAAGATTATGGCATTGACGGTAATCGCTTCTACGTATCGCATGAAGAGAACTATGAAAATGGCCAACTTCATGGAACTCAGAAACGTATCAATGCGCGAGGTAACGTGACTGAACTCAGCGAGTTCGAGCACGGAAAACTGAAGGCGCGAACCGTTGATGAGTATGGGAACTTTGACGGCAAGCACCTTCACCATGTCAGTCGACTGGCCATCAAGGAAGACGTCAATCAATACATTGCCAGTGATCTCAGCAATGACGGTCTGGAGCAGTATTGGGACAATGAAGGCCATCTGATTAGAGAGCTGCAATGGAACAAAGGAAGGCTCGTCAGTGCGACTGCAACTATATGGGTCGGTGACAAGCAGATAAGCCAATACCAAGGCGTTGCACGACCGGGCTACGATAGCCATCAAGATGACGTGGTCAAGCATGGTCAAGAACGCCTCTATGACCGCAATGGGGAATTGGACGCTGTAGTGGTATGGAGCGCAGGCAAAGTCACTAACACGATCGTAAATCTACCTTCTGATCGTCGCAGCCAATACCCAGGCAAGATGGCCATGCTTAATCCCAACATGAGTTGGGGGAATCCAGTGGAAGAAATTCCGGATTTCGAAACCCCTAGTCGTTACGGTGGCGGCGGCTTCGCTATCGACTACGTAACAATCGTTGATACTCCCGCCCCAGGACAACCGATCCAAAGCCAACCCGTACAAAAAACGGTCCTGGCAGCCTCTACTAGCAATAATGTAGATGCATGCGTGCAACAGAAAGTAGACGCCGTGCATGCTGAAGATCCTGATGCACTGGTGCGTGCCGACATGCTCGATGAGTTTGAGCAAGACTGCCAGTGAGCCTCCACGGCAAATATCTGTGTTGCGCGTGATATCCAGCCGAAAGGGGCATCGAAGATGCCCCCTGTTAAAAAATGGGGACGGGTTTATTTCAGAAAATAAACCCGTCACTTTTGCGTGGAAGCCGTTGGCGACATTGGTGGGCGCGCGTTGACTTTGCAACAAGGGAACACGCTCCCTAGCCGTTTATCCGGAATCAGCCAAGCACAAAACCTAGGCCGGCTGCTTCAACTCGACGTTATCCAGCGCCTTGTTCACCGCCAACTCCCCCAACATCACCACCTGCGCAATCCCCAACAACGTATTGCGATTCGGCCCTTCCAGCATCCCGGCAAAATCACCCAGCATCACCGTCGCCGAGGCCAATGACTCACAGGCATTGACCAGCAATGTTTCGGTGTCGGATTGCGGGTTGACCATGAACAAAGTGCTGGGGCTGTACGGCGTCGCCATGATTTTCTCAGGCGCAAGATAATGATCAAGCGCCCGCTCTGCCGCCGCATGAAGCTTCTTCGAATCGAATGATTCATAAGGCGACGCCGGATCTGTCACCGGCGGACTATTAGTGGTTTCGGACATCAACTGAAACTCCACAAGCACCCATCAAGGCACTCCAAAAGAAATATGAATCCCCACCATGTAGGAGCTGCCGCAGGCTGCGATCCCTTGATCTGCTCTTCAACAATCAAAAACAAAATCAACAGATCGCAGCCTACGGCAGCTCCTACACAGAGTTCGCGGCCTAGCCGTCAATGACGCAGCGCTCAGTTCGGCAAGCGGCGGCCATCCAGAACTCGATTCACCATCAACTCACTCAGCATGATCACCTGATGCAGCATCAGCATGGTTCGGCATTGTGAATTGTCGACGACATCGCTCATGTCACGAGCCATGTCACTGGCGGCGGCCAACGACTCGCAGGCTTCGAGGAGTAGTGTTTCTTCGTCCACGGCGGGATCGATGAGGAAGATCTTGCTGGTTTTGCGGGAAGGGATTGAGAGCTTCAGTGAGCCGGGGTTGAGATAAAAGTTGATGGCGCGGTCGGTCGCCTCTCGTATCTTTTGAGGCTCGAGGGTTGGGTCGTACGGGATCGGATCGGCGTCCGGTGGGTTGGGCGTGACTTTGAACATAGACGGTACTCCACTCAGCAAAATGAAGAGCCATCACTCTCGCTACCAAACGAGGGTGGCGGCCAGGCGCGGGTTGGTAGACCGGTCTAAGCGGAGTAAAACCCCGGCGCTCCCGAAGGAGCCCCACGCATGGCCGCCATAAAAACCGCCCCCAAAAAGGGACTGCATAAGGCGTCAACACACGCTTAGAAACGGGCTACCAAACCCGATCACTGTTTTTCAGTGACAGGCAAACGATATAGCCCGATCCATAGTCGTGTATGCCGGCGGATTCTGTAGTAGGCGTAGGCAACGGCGCAAGGCGTTGTAGCCTTTGTGGCGTAACGGTTTGTGTAATTTAAACGCGTTTGCCGAGTTATGTTTATTCGAGGGGAATGACTGATTCCTTCATGGCGTTCTCATGCAAACCACTACTGGTTCAGCTCAAAGCCGCCATTCGTGAGGGCCGCTGTCGGCGCAAAAGCGGCCCGTCAAGACTCAATCGTTTCGAGGTCATACTGAATGTTCCCACTCGTGCCGGTGAGTAAAACGTGCTTCACCGCTGCGAGCTATCTCTCGTCGCGCCTCGCAGAAATGACTTTTGCCCAAGTAGCCTATTTTGCTACCGACAGGAGAAGCTCTATGTCTAGGCACAATGCCCCCGTCATCCCAAACCGACACGGATAAAGGCACCGATACACCCAACTGGCTGCTTTCTGATCTAGCCAATGTATCGCCTAACCCCTCGCCGAACTTCACGACTCGGCTTGTTCAAGTAGCAATCGCTTGGAACGGTCTAGGACCCCATATAGCGGTTTTTTTTTGACATAGAAGTTTCGTTTAGCTGATTAGACTCAAATGCAGCACAGGCTAAGTGACCATCGAAAATGCCTTCTGCAATTCTCAACTGTCGGCGTCGCCGTTGGGATTACTCGCGATCAGGCTGGCACCGCAAGCTGTTTTCATTCCGTCGAGCGCTACGGGCACGCCACCCACATCCAGCGTGGCACTTCCCTCAGATATGGGAAATGTTCCTTTGCATTTAGGACAATCGACCTTATGCCCCACCCCAGACATGGGTTTGCCATATAAGTCAGTTTGGCTGAAAGCTTCAATTACGGTTCCGCCGTGACTGGTGGAGTCGCCGAGTCGAATGATATCCATGTCTCTTCCTTTGAGTTGCACCCACTGTGCGGAACTATAAACGTTTAAAGATTGCGATTTGGGCGAGCCCCTGCGGGTGTTTGACCGCAGGGGCATTGCTCGTCTAGCTATCGGGAGATGGTGATGGTGATGGTGGTGATGAAGTTAACCATCGAGGTCTTCGGTATTAGTGGGTCATTGCATCCGCACTACCAAAATCGGAGTTCTCCACCGAACATGAAGAAAATGAGCGTCATTCCAAACTCGCCTAACAGTAGTGGTGCGATTGTAATCAGACCTTGAGTCACGACGGCAATTTTGAAGCCGCTCGACAAGCCATAGCGCCGCCAATACAGCACATGCAGAACCATCGTCAGACCGTTCGCTAACCAGACTGCGCCAATGGCCATCAGGTAATTCTGCTGTGCAATTCGCAGCAACATGAGCAGCAAGCCGAAAAATAAGACGAGAGCAGACCCTACAATAAGTGGAGAATAATCCCGCTTTATCGGGTCAGATACAGGTCGGTGCATTGCGTTTCCATCCATATAAGCGCAAAGAAAAACTAATCAATTTGATGAATAAGCAGATTCTACAATTTATCCATCCAGTTCTCAGATGATGAGAGACCGGCCAGAAATTCCTCCATGGAATAATCATCTGTTCCAGGCTTGGGGTTATGGATGGATGTCACCGGATTGGGGTTTGTCGGGCTGCTGGGGGGCTTTTTACCGGTAGGCGGTGGTGTCAAGGCTCCAGGGCGGAAGCGGACGCTGTTAATAATGGCATCCCAAATTTCGAAGAATTCCGCTTCGGTGGGACCTCCAGACACATTCTCAGCATTAGGAAAGTCGCCCAGTGACGACGGCTTTTGCGACGTCAGATAAGTCGTATCCATCGCGAGATTAATACTTGGCAATGGTGTAGGAGTTCCGCGCCCGACAAAGTCCCACTCGCCGCCCGCATTGGTCTTGAACTCATGAGGCCCTTCACCTTCCGTTCCCGCCATGACGTATTCCTCACCGGCCAGATCCCCAACCACGCGCTTCGCCGCTCGATATTCCTTGCGCCCAGCAACGACGCCTGGCTCCGACAGCAGACGAGCTATGAGCCCTGCCACCTCTATATCCGACTCTCGACGTTTTTCAAGCATAGGCTGTCCCGGCGTCCAGACCAGTGCATGCCGCACTACTACACCGAGTTTGCGAGGTAGCACAAACCCCCAGTTAACGTCCTCCTGCTCCCCATCAGCGAGATCGTAGTAACCCTCTACGAAGGCGCCACTCAGGCATATACCTGGGTTCTTGGGTATTTCGTCTGTTGCCCGAGCATGCAGACGTGGAAGAAGTTTAGCGATCTCTTCCGTGCCATTTAGCTGGGGTTTAATTTTGAACAAAGTGCCGTCACGCCAAAAGTAACCCTCTGCGTCGTAGTTGATATCATTGCGCCAAACTCCATAAAAATCAGGACCGTCGGCGTGTCGAAAACCATAGGTAAATACCGCACTGTTATCGAGCGGACTGGACCTTTCTGCTGGGCGCTTAATATCTTCGCTATTGCTTTGCCGTGCTTCGACCTCTTTCCAACGTCGTTCCACCTGCTCAAGGAACTCTCGTTGACTGACACCTGTGGTTACGGAAAGAGTCACGTCGCCCAGTTGCGCACCACTGGCGTGTGGCGTCCAGGTTGTGCCTGCTGGTAGGTCGATCAGTAAACGACCTACACAATGGGTCTGCATATTTTGGGTCAATTCACTCATTGCATAGCTCCGATCGGGGTGGGTCAAGCGCCATTGGTGCCAGCCGTAGATACAAGCGCCCAAGGCCAAGAAAACAAAAACAGCATGCAGCAGATGACGTCGAACGATCATGCTGAAAGCTCCTTGGCGGCTGCTGCTATGCGCAAAATCGAGTACACGGTGATGTGCTGTACATTCAGGTTTTTGTAGGATCCCTGATGGTCGTAACCTGTCATCTGGGCGGCGAACACAGCCTTTGGTCCAGCGTCTTCAGCGGCATGCGCCGGGACAGTGCCATCACCTGCTTGGTCCTGACCTTGGAGATCGGCAAAGTACTTGTCACCAAAGGAGTTACGGGTGACACCGGTGCCATTCTGATTGACCCATTGCTGTTCATTTACCTCATTAACCATCCACACGCGCCCCTCATGGCCGTCACCACCCAATCGCAAAGCAAGTGCATGTTCGCGTGTAGGGGGCGGTACCAACGAACGAGGCCCGCTTAGAGTGGGCGGTATGCTGATATTCCATGTAACTCGATGGAAAGCTTGATGGCCTTCATCCGCGCCATAATGCACATAGCTGTTAGGGTGATAGTAACTAGATAGCTTGCCATGAAATTTTTGAGCTTCTAGCAATCTATCGCGATAGTTCCCCCAGGCCCTAACTAATGCCGATTCGTTTTGTGCCGCGGCAGTTGCAGGGCTAATCCACGCAGGATCCATCAGACGCCACCATGCTCGGCTCTCTAAATAAATTTGAGAGTATGGATCAGCGCCTCCAGAGCCTGCTGCAGGCAACTGAAATGACTCCTTTCCATCACAAGTGACACGCAACCAGCCAGCGCCATATCGCTGGTTAGGCAACAACTCTAGTGGTCCGGCAGCATTGGCAAAAATAGGGATAATTTTTTTACCCGTTCCACCGAGCCCGATGGCTCCGGCAGTATCTTCCCAACCTGCACGTACTCGTCGGTAAGCTGTCGCCGCCCCTATGGCCGGTTGGACACCGTGTACCACCCCCTGGATCAAGTTGGGATTACGTTTCGCACACATACGCGCCACTAACCCGCCCATCGAGTGAGTGACCAGAATTACACCATGATCACACTTAACGCCTAGATCCTTCCTGCATCGCTCAAGAACGGCCTGAATTCGACCTGCAAGGTAATCAGCCGCCTGGGAGTTGGAGTTAAGCCAGTTATAGCCCACTGCGTACACGGGGTAACGAAACTCGGCCGCAACCAACAAATCATCCTGTGTCAGGCGGTTGTATCCCTTGAGCTGGCCCCACTGGGAGAGGTCGTACGGCATTGCTCCCTGAATAGCTGGATAAGGTTTGCTTTGGGGCGTCAGGATGAAACGTAACGAGCCTTCCAACGCATTGAGAATATTTCCATAGGAGTCGAGCATCACTGACCCCCAGCCACGATTCAGCGCCTCTTCAACCGGTAGTGCAGTTACATATTTGCTCACCGTTTTACGGTCTGCATCCTCAGGCATCGACAGTGCGCGAGTATTTTGTGGATCGAGCAGTTGCTTGCGTTCGGCTGGCGTCAAACTGTTGTAGCTTTTCCATTTGGTGATCCCCGCTACCCAGCCTTTAGCATCATCGGGGAACCATGCCCATCGGTTGTCACTGCCCATGATGCGAGCGTTAGAACCAGTTGCCAATAACGGACTGCCCATGATGCCAGGCACGAAGACTATGGGAATTGCTTGATCCGGAGGCGCATGGACTTCAGCGCGAACATTGTTGGAAGTGCGGCTCATCGTCACACGTGCAGTAACGTTCCCATCTGGGCCAATTTGGGTGGGTACTGGCCTTGTTGGCTCGCTCATTTAGGCTCTCCCTGCCATTGTTTCCTGATTTTCACTAATGATCCTGGCTTTTTAATACTGCGGATTTGCATGATGGTCATGTCTCACTTGGACCAAGCAGATGGAACTCATAACCTTCTGTTGAGAGTCCTTGCTGCATGGGAGCCCAACCATCGCCGTCAGTAACACCTTCCACCTTGGCGCCATCACTTCGCGTGAGTGCGTATCGGTAATTAGGAACGGGCTTTCCATTACGTACTACCCGTACGCGCTCGTTAAACGGAGTTTGCTCCCACGTATTGAAGGTGGTGGACGCATGAGCTGGCGCGATAAAGCTGTGCTTGGCCGACTTGACGATAAAGTTGCCGGGCATCCCCAGTTCGATGTTGCCTCCCTTAAGGGTTAGATAGGCACCGCCGCAAGTCAGGGTGATGTGCTCCTTGGCAGAGATCACAACGTGTTGAGTGCTCGCGCTAATCTCCACGCTTTGATCCGCCTCCAAGCTGATGTTGTTCTTTTGAGCCTGTAGAAGCATCGCCCCCTGGTGAGTGATATGTCGCATCTCACCGCTTTGAGCGAATAGACCCAAGTCGGTGCCCGCATTAACTACGAATTTTTGGCCCGAGGTAAATTGCTGATTTTGTTGCGCAACGCTATCGATATGCTCGCCAGCAGCCAGAGTGACGCTATTAGGAGACACTGCCGCGATACCGGCCTGACCACTCAAGGCAATCGCAGGTTTACCGCCGTTAGTTTTCCCAGACTCGTCATTGGCACCATTACCCAAATCACGAACCGCCTCACTAAGCGTCTTCTGTGGCTCCGTGTCATGGCCGACACCCTGATGATCTGCGCCGTAGTCACCCAACTCCTTAGCCAGTTGAAGAGCTGCCTCCAATACCTGAACGGCAGTGGCACGATTGAGATGCCCACCGTTGGCATTTAGTTGTTCTTCAGTACTGAGTAGCAGCCCCTTGGCTGCGCGCAGCGCGCCATGCTCGTCTGTGCGCAGCTCGAAACCTTCACCGCGTGGCTCTCCGCCACTTGGACGCGGGTGAGTCAGATAGCCCAGGTGCAACGCGGTACTGCCATGATCACTCATCAATGCAGCACTGATTTGCTTGGTAGTGTCGTCGATGCGCAGCTCGTTGGCCCTAGTCCCCTTGTACTCCTTACTTTTGATGGTGCTCAGAATTTTGTGATTCGGGAGTTGATACGGCGGTGAGTTGGTCGCACGGTAGGTGCGGCCAGTGATGATCGGCTGGTCACAATCCCCGTCAAGGTAGTCGACGATAACTTCTTGTCCGATTCGCGGAATCGCCATGTGGCCCCAGTCCGCACCGGCCCAATTTTGCGACACTCTGATCCAGCAAGTGCTGAATTCGTTGTTCTTGCCCTCTCGATCCCATGGGAACTGCACCTTCACCCGCCCCCATTCGTCGCAGTAGATTTCTTCACCTTCAGGCCCAACCACGCTAGCGATCTGGGGCCCGTCGATGCGGGGCTTCGGCAATGGCGCAGGGCGCCACTCTGTTTCCTCGGAAATGATCTCGGCGGTAAAGTCGTAACTAACCCCCATCTCCGCACCGGCAGATTCTTCTTGCTGGCTGGAGTGCTGTACACCTTTATGGGTAATTCGGACCGAACGCCACCACCGGTTGAAATCTTCTCTAGGGTGGCCAGTAAGCTGGAACGACAAGCCAGGAATGAGACGAGGATCATCTCCTTCGACCACCGCAATCTGCGCGTCACGGCGATGACCACGTAGGCGGTTTTCAGTAAAAGGTTTGCCGACAGCACTGGCCTTGTAGCGTCCAGGGTAATCGTATCGTTCGTAGTCCTGGGCCTGATGGTTCAGGTCATCACCGGCAAGATTTTGCTGCTGGTCAAAGGTGGGGCGTTTAAAAGTGTAATCGCGCTGCGTCTGCTCAGCCGTGCGGACGTTTTCGGTGTAACTGAACGCATAGAGCACCGGATGCTCGGCATCTGCTGCTGGCTGTGTGGTGTAAAGCACCGGCCCACCCTCGATGCGCTCCTGGACATAGAGCTTGTCGCCATGAACTAGAGTGTGAGTACTTGCGTCGAATTTGAAATAGTAGAAAAGGCCTTCCTCGGTAGAAAGCCTATCGAACAGGTAGAGGTCGGTATCGCCGGCCTGAGCGCAGTACTCGCGAGGCAAGTGTTCTACGTTGATGTTTTGTTCATAGTTCATAACGCCATGTTCGGTAAGCACGGACTTAAGTATGTCGGGCACATTTTTTTGCTGGAATATGCGCCAGTTGGAGCTTAGGGCCAACCGGGCAATTTGAGGTTCAACTACAACTTGGTATCGCGTGCGTCGGAACCCGGTTTTGCCTTGAGTGAAGCTGGACACCAAGCCATGAACGTAACGGACAGCCATGGAACCTTGCCAGATCGTGAGCAGCGCTGGTTGATCGAGTACCTGCTGAAAGTCGATATTGGAGTTGTCACTGGCAAGCTCGACAGTCAGCCGAAAAGGCTCGCAAAGCGCCTCCTCCAACGTGAATTCTACGACCTCGAACTCGGTCCGCCCGGACAGCACGGAAAAGGTGAATCTCAAATCCCTTTGACGCATATAACAGCTCCCTAGTCAAAATGGTGAGCGACACGTGAGGAAAGCGGCCTCACATGACAGTCTTCAATTTCTTAAAAAAAATGTGTGCGCTTACAGTGCCACTGTCGAGTTATAGCCGTACCGGCACTCGCACGGGGGGACCATAAACGAAACGGTGAGGTTGCCCGTGAGTTCCGCTGCGGCACCCGTATAGCGCCCAAGAAGTTGCTTTTTGCAACACGCTATTGGGCTTTGATCTGGACGCGTATTGACCAGTTCGCCATCGAACACATGATGCTTGCTAATAGACCAGTTGCCGTGGAGATCGGCGATCTTGAAAGGCAGAGTGAGGTTATTGGCCATCAAACTGGAATGCATTTGTGGGAAAGCGTTGAACATCCTTGTTCCTTTTTTAAGTGCCACAGCACGAGTATTCATCCCTGACACGGGGGAGCCCAAAGCATGTGATCAAGCCTTACCTGGCCTTTATAAGCAAAAAATCCCGAGCTCTCTAACAACGCGGCGAAAGAGTTGCAGCAGTACACGCCCTAGCACTCATCCGAATTTCAGTATCTAAGAATATTACCTCAAATTGTATCGGCAGGTTTACGTCTCCAAGCCACCAAGTTAAAAAATAAAGATTCTCAAAGCATCCTGCCTGTTGCCTCAGATGCTGTATCTACCCAGTTGCCGACGCAGCGCTCTCACGACCTCTTTGTCACCGTCTCCTGTTCGGTTCACTGACAGTACTCTGCATCACACCCAAAAAAGGGAGACAGATTTATTTCAGACAATAAACCCGTCCCCCTTCTGCGCGTTTTTTTCGTGGCTGGGGACCTCGCTCCCTAGCCACTTATTCCGAATCAGCCAAGCACAAACCCTAAGCCGGCTGCTTCAACTCGACGTTATCCAACGCCTTGTTCACCGCCAACTCCCCCAACATCACCACCTGCGCAATCCCCAACAACGTATTGCGATTCGGCCCTTCCAGCATCCCGGCAAAATCACCCAGCATCACCGTCGCCGAGGCCAACGACTCGCAGGCATTGACCAGCAACGTTTCCGTGTCGGATTGCGGGTTGACCATGAACAAAGTGCTGGGGCTGTACGGCGTGGCCATGATCTTCTCAGGCGCAAGATAATGATCAAGCGCCCGCTCTGCCGCCGCATGAAGCTTCTTCGAATCGAATGATTCATACGGCGACGCCGGATCTGTCACCGGCGGACTGTTAGTGGTTTCGGACATCAACTGAAACTCCACAAGCACCCATCAAGGCACTCCAAAAGAAATAACCACCGCAAAATGTCCCCCTGTAGGAGCTGCCGCAGGCTGCGATCCCTTGATCTGCTCTTCAACAATCGAAAACAAAATCAACAGATCGCAGCCTACGGCAGCTCCTAAACAGAGTTCGCGGCCTAGCCGTCAATGACGCAGCGCTTAGTTCGGCAAGCGGCGACCATCCAGGACTCGATTCACCATCAGCTCACTCAGCATGATCACCTGATGCAGCATCAGCATGGTTCGGCGTTGGGAGTTGTCGACGACGTCGCTCATGTCACGAGCCATATCACTGGCGGCGGCCAACGACTCGCAGGCTTCGAGGAGGAGAGTTTCTTCGTCCACGGCGGGGTCGATGAGGAAGATCTTGCTGGTTTTGCGGGATGGGATTGAGAGCTTCAGTGAGCCGGGGTTGAGGTAGAAATTGATGGCGCGGTCGGTCGCCTCTCTTATCTTTTGAGGTTCGAGCGTTGGGTTGTACGGGATCGGATCGGCGTCCGGTGGGTTTGGTGTTGGTTTGAACATAGAGGACTCGCTACCTTATAAGAAATAAAGAGCCGTCACTCTCGCTACCAAACGATGGGTGGCGGCCATGCGTGGGTTGGTAGACCGGTCAAGATAGCAAACCCCGGCGCTCACGAATGAGCCCCACGCATGGCCACCATAAAAGCTGAGCCTCAAAATCGAGACTGCATAAGGTGTCGTCATACGGCTATCAAGAAGCGGGCTACCAAACCCGATCACTGTTTTGCAGTGACAGGCAAACGATATACCCCGGCCCATAGCCGCGTATGCCGGCGGATTCTGTAGTAGGCGTAGGCAACGGCGCAAGGCGTTGTAGCCTTTAGGGCGTAACGGATTGTGTAATTTAAACGCGCTCGCAGAGTCATGTTTATTCGAGGGAAATGCCTGATTCCTTGATGTTTTTCTCATGCAAATCACTACCGGTTCAGTCCAAAGCCGCCATTCTCGAAGGGCCGCTTTCGGCCAGAAGCGGACGTCTAGGAATGACTGCTTCCGGACAATAGCAGTCGGCCGTGAAAGGAAATAACGGACAATTAACGTTGTCGGAAAGAAGAGGAAGTTGGCAAGTACCTGCCATCGCAAATGGTAAAGACGGTCCAAATAGCCTGCATTTCCGCCGTTTCAGCCAATCCGCTTTGCTATCTGCGCCGGAAAATCATCAAGAGCGTCGGCGTGGATCACAAATCCCAGATTCATCATCAGTCGAACAACTGGTATTTTTTCTTCATATTGGTCTAAATATGTTGTTGGAATTGGTTGGGGGATGAGACGCCCTTCAGCATCTATACTAGGTCCACCCCATAAAGTACCTAGAAGTTTGATACGCGATCCTGGAGTGTATCCAGTTCCTGTGCGATACATTCCATCCTCGTACAAAAACACGGGGGATCCGCTAGAGCCTGGAAAACATGCTGCATCAATTAGAAACTCCCTTCGCCCGTTCCAATTTACTAATGCATGCGATGCAGTTTGGCCTCTTCGAGCAACTGGTCTGTTATTAGCTTCATCCCATAATCCGTTTGGGTAACCAATCATCACAATTGGTTCCAGCGGCCTCAAGCTAGCCCTCAGTTCTGGATCTAGCCGGGCATCGTTTGAAACAAAAAAATTTTTTAGCCCCACTCCGTCTGGGAAGATACTCATGTGTTGCCCGCACAAGATGCAGCAGAGGTCAACCTCATCATCAGGATGAGGAATCATCGAAAATGACAGATCTTCAAACAAGAGCTCTTTCCGTTCCTCATTTGAAGCACTCGCTTGCTCTGATATAACAGCACCCTGCGCAATGAGCTGGACGATCGCTTTTAATTTAATTACGCCTTTGACGACATGCTTGTTCGTTATAATAGCTGGCACTTGAGTTACGTGCCCAGTTGTCGGATCTGTAACGTCGAAAATGTAGAAGTAACCAGTTCCGACATTTTGTGCTTTCCTGCCAATGGCTACTAGTCGGACAGTGCTCATCGAAATTAACGTAGCGGGGCTTATTTGTGTCATCTGCACACCTGAAGAGCAGTTAGAGGTTTGAGAATACTGCGGCCAACTCACCAAGCTTTAGTGATATTGCCAACAGGGCAATTAGGATCGAAGTGTATAGAGGCCATACCGTTCTATTAAACATTAACCGTATAGTAGGCGAACATTCAGCACGAAAATTTCTAGGATCCATTTCAAAGTTCTCACTGCTTAGCATCCCTTGCGCAACCGCTCGGTGCATGGCTCTAAAAATCTTCTCTTGGCGAAGGTAGTATGCATCGAGTGACCAAAAAAGGATAAGCGCTAGAAGTGAAGAAATGATTACTTGAGATGCTAGGGATGAGATGGCTAACATCGCCGCTGCCAGCGCTACTGTCCAGCCCTTTATAAGGAATGAGTTGTTGCTCATTCTGTTAATTACCCCTTGAATGAAACCAAGGTGCGCAATTTTCTCATCCACAAATATGACTCTTCAAGTTATAAAGGTCGTCTAATGACTCGGCTCCACGCTTTGTTGTCTTACTCTGCCACAATGAAAGGTCGAAGCTATTTAGAGGTGTTAAGTGCTCAAGATCTATTGAGTACTCGACATTAAAGGATTTGCTAAAGTTCTCATTGGATGAGTCTAGAGCGATGGTTCTACCGCGATGTTCATGAGGCTGACGTTTTTGGATCAGTCGTGTCATTGCGATTTCCGAGTAAATCCAAGGTGAATATGTTTCATCATTGCCTTCTATATAGCTTTGAGGCGTAAGTGAATTCTCAGTGTTAACAAAAAATATACATTCACAATTATTGATGACTTCGGCTAGCGCGGTGGATAGCATCATATAAACGTGACTAGTAGATTTATTTCGACTGGAGTAGTCATACATTGTCTTATCATCATTTGAGCAGTAAGCGTTATCTATCATCCTAAGCAGCTTCTCTGAATACCCCCAAATACAAGAGTCAATAAAAGATGTTAGTCCTAATTTATGATGCAACCAACCCGAAATCGCAATCACAAGGGACTCATCTTTGTGCGAATGCGAGAGAAAAACATTTTTTTTAACTGCAGGGAACCAATCAGCAACGATTTTACTGGCAATTAAATTTCCAGACTCTCCTTTAAAACTTTCAATTACAGCATTAACCTCTCTTTTATTTTGTGCATGTAACTCTCGGCCGTACTGTAAGTATTCGGAAAAACTTGCGTCATCCAGTCGAACATCAAATCCCTTGTACATTTCAAATCCTTCAAGGCTTGGACGTAGGCTCATCCCGGTCCAGGTACGATGCTACTATGACATCACGCTGGAGAGAATACTGGATCAGCACTGCTTCCAGTCCACATAGGGGATCATTTTAATCTGGCTCCCAGTGCGCAAGATGCTACAGCCGATCCAGATTTCTTCGTCAACAAAACTGGCCGTCGTGGTCGGCGCGCCCCCCCATGTGCGGTACTTCCTCGCCATTAGTGCTTACTCGCTGACCGGGCGCCTTTTTGGCCGGAAGCAGTCTCTCGTGTGCAGCCGCTTTCGGCCCACGACAGATGCACAGATAGGCTCAGGGCTAGCAAAATTGGCTCCCGTGATCACGCCCTCACGTGCAATGCGCTATGAAGAGTCTTCAGATAAGAGAACCCGGCATACTCGTATGGACACGCTCTCCTGAAATACTTTCTAGAAATTGCTGCGGCAAAATCCTCTCCAGGACATCAAGTACGGCGCGCATAACACTTAAATGTTGATCCCAATCCCCTCCCTCTACACGACGCCAAGCGCCTGGCATATATCTCACTAAAATTGATAAGGAATATAAAATCGCAAGAGATGTGACTCTATACTCAGCCACCCCGCCTAATACAGGCATGATCAATGTCGAACTACTCAAGTAAGGACTCTTATGTAACAGAAGTGCCTCGTGCCAAGCCTCCAATCCAGAATAATCAATTCGCACTCGGAAAACCTCTCCATCATCTGATGTGTCGATCTTTGTTAACTCAGAAAATGGCCAATCCTGCGAAACGATTCTAGACTCTGATATCTTACTTGATCGATCCTTGAGCAATATGTAGCTACTTGAAGGTGCCGAGCCTTTTAGCGCACGGTAGGAGGCCATATCAATATAGGGAATCAACCATGCTGGCTCATCGTCGTAGACCTGCGTAAAAAGGTCACCCAATTCAGGTATCGCTGACAACAGAGCCGACATGTTTGCAAAAGATTGTGATGGGTACTTAGCTAAATCGTCTAAATCGCTTACTGACTTCGCTTTGGCTCGAGGATAGAAGCCCGTGTCATAGCCCAGAAAGCTAACCCAGTTTGGATAGAACCCGGTGGCTATAACCCCTACTTTCAGGTCTCCGAAGCTTCCAGTCACTGATGGTAGAGCGAAGAGCCCGTGGCCTTGTTTAGTCATGCCCTCTAGTTCATCAAGGTTGGATGGTCCGTTGGGGGAAGCAAGCATCTCCGCGAATGCAAGACTTAGAGTGCCATAATACAAACTCAGAACACGTTTGTTTAAGCTTTCATTGGGCGCTCCTTTATAGTAATCAGAAGCATTGCTCAAAGAAAATGCGATCCCAGAGGCTTTTGAGCTAACTTGTGCATCTGTAAGCGCGATTCCATCCGCATTGGCACGTTTTAGAACCAGCTTTTTTGCGAGCTCTGCGCTCGAGAATTGGCTAAGTCGAGACCAAATCCCTGCCAATGGATTCTCTGAAACAATTCTTAGAATAGTACTGCTGGTAGTTTTTATTCGTCTAATTGGCTTGCCCGGTGCCAGTTCACTATTCCACTCGACAAGCAGCGGAAAAAAATCACCAATCGAAGAGATTGGTACAGCTATGCCTCTTGCATAAGCTTCAACATTATACAATTGTCCATTAGTGAAAATATGACTGACCGTATTTTCTAAGTTCTTGTAGTGTCGATTGTCTGTAGCTGATGTATACATTAGAGCTACTGAGTGCTTAATGCTATTTTTTTCTGCATCTATGATTAAATACTCACCATCCTCTGACTCGCTTTTGATGGCAGCTACCCAGCCATGGGATAAGAGAGGACCAAGTATTTGTTGCTTGGCTGCATCTCGTAAAATCTCCATTCGTAACTCTATGCCTACACCGCCCATATCCATATTCCTTTATTGCGGAATAACCTTATTACGAAATGGAACTAACTCAATCCATGCAAGGGTGACATCCACACCCTTTTTAGTGATTTTATAAAGTTTCGCATCAGAGGGGAGTGTTATTTTCCTCTCTTTTGGCTACGACAAAATGCTCTGTGTTCTCCAATACCCTAGACCACTGTTGTGAAATTTTTCTCTGGAATTCGATATCATCCGCGTGGCCTTGGGGGATGTAAAACTTGTCTATGTCAGTCTGACTAAACTTGGAATATTTTAATTCTTGTGCCATTGCCCCGATTAGCTCAATCCATGTATGGTCGCGTTCCTGGCTTGGGGGCTGAGACAATAACGAATAGTACTTGTGCCAGAGGTTTTTTATGTTTGCGCTGTCCGCATATACTACATCAATCATGTTGAGCGCCTGAGCGACTTGCTGCGATATAATCAAACCTTTTCTCTCTCCGACAAGAGTGAGAAATAGTTTTCGTTTTGCCTCAAGCTTGTCCTTTCTTGATTGGAACCAGATTGTGAAGAAGACTCCAGTAATCGGTCCGGCAAAAATAGCTATAGCCGTTACCCATAGCTGGAGTTGGGCTAGTACTAACTGAGTCTGAGCGAGTTCCTCTGCCGCCATGTTAACCATCCTGATTAAATTTGCGCGCCTAGCTGCGAGTGGGTAACTGGGTAAAACAAGAAATGTGCTGTTGCATTTTCTATACCTTTTCATGTGGAGATGGCTTGACGCTACTAATGTAAGGCTAGTCGAGAAAAACAGATTGTGTAAGTGTTTCAATCTGCTTTCTAGCTAGCCTTCCTTCACTCTATCTGGAGTCATGTCGTCCAATCTAGATTATAAGCAGCTATGGGTTCTACGGCGTGGCGAGGCAGCTTGAGCTAACCGAGACGAACGTCTACTTTTGGCCGGCAGCGGTCGCGTGCGGACGTCCGCTACTGGCCGAACGCGGCCGCTCATGAGAGACCGCTTTCGGCCAGAAGCGGACGCAAAAAAAAACTGAATTTAAAAGTACAAACCTCACCCCTTCTTCCTAAACAGTTTTTCCACGTAATACGTCACGCTCCACCGATCCTTCGGCCGCGGCTTATAGTGCGTTTTATTCCTCTGCCCCGGCTCCCCACCCACCCCACTCGCCGTGTAGTAATAAAGCGCAATCGACCGCCGCGTGATGCCTTCCGGCGTAGTCAACGGCTCCGGATGCCCATGGTTACTGTCCTTATCCGTATTAAAAATCACACACCGGTTATAAACCGGCAGCACCTTCTTCAGGCATTTCTTCATCCCCACATCCCAAAGCTCCAGGTTGCCGCCGTACGCCTCCTGCCAGTCCTCGGTCAGGTAAATAATCACGTTCAGGCGCCGCTCGACATTGAGCTTTTTGTTCAGCCGAAAATCCGAGTGCACGCCCAGGAAGCCGCCGGTTTTGGTTTCGTGCAACCCGCCGCCGGCGAAATAAGGGTCAGGAATCAGCCCTTGTATGCCGGTGAGTTTTTCGAGGAATTCCAGCATGGGTGCGGAGTTGAAGGTGTTGAAGACGTTCTTCAGGTACGGGCTGCAGGCGTTGGGGCTGATCTGGCGTTTGAGTTGGCCTTTGTAGCCGCGCTCGTAGATTTGTTCGTTGTTGGTCGGTTCGACCGGGAAGTGTTCGCGGATGCTGGCGATGACGTCGGCTTGCAGGAAGTTGTCGATGACGATGTGCGGGAATGGCGTGGCTTGGGTGTATTCGGTGGTCAGCGATTCGCCGAAAGCGCTGGCGGCGGTTTGGTCGAAGTCGAGTTCCGGGGTCAGGGTGATGGGGAGTGTTTGCGTGTTGGCTTGCATTGCCGCTCCAATGTTTTTTTGGGCTTTCAGGGCGGGTCAAACAGGGCCTGGGGCTTGGCGCGGGGCCTGTGTTTGCTCGCTGAGTACAGTGGCGAGCAGGTTGCCATGTCGGCCATGGCCTGCCGAGTGTCCTTTGCTTAAACGTGGTGCGGCGGTGTTACGGCATGTTTCAGGCTGTCACAAACGCGTCATAATTCCTCTGCTAGTCTTCTCGGCGCCCTGCCCCACACCCCTGCCCTAGAGCCCCCAACCGAAGGTGCCGCCAAGGTGTTTCCGTCTCCCGTTCGCCAGCAAATTATCCTGCGCTCCGACAACCTCCGTTCGGACGACTTCGGTGCACTTTTTTCGAAGTTGTTTGGTAATCGCTATGCGGACAATCCGCCGCTGCCGGCGAACATCATCATTGGTGGGGTTTATGGGCGGCATGAGGGGGTGAGTTTTCGGCGGATGCATTATCGCGGGGATTTCACCGTTGCCTTCCCCGACCCACAGGATGAGATCACGTTCGTCATCCCCACGGCCGGCCAGATTGTGTTCAACCACGCGACCGAGTCCATCGGCGTTTGCCAGGTTGGTTTGGCGATCGATAAGGCTGACATCCGCTCGATGCGCTTTTTTGATGGCCACGCGCATCACGGGATGTCGATCAATCGGCATCAGCTCACTGAGCGGTTGGCGGCGCTGTTGGGTAAACCGATTCTGGAAAGGATTGTGTTTGAGCCGAGCGTGAATCTGGATTCGGCGGCGTTTCAGGGGATCAAGGCGTTGATTGATCTGGCGACGGGGACGGAGTTTGATTTGTTGATCAACAGCGGGACGTTGATGCCGTCGCGGTTGCGGGAGATGTTGATTGATGCGGTGCTGGAGGCGTGGCCGCATAACTTTTCCGAAGCGTTGCGGCGGCCGACGGCGATGGTTGCGCCGCGACATGTGAAGTTGGCGGTGGAGTTTATTCAGGCGCATCCGGAGCAATTGATCAGTGGCGTGGATCTGGCGCGGTTGAGCAATGTCAGTCAGCGGGCGTTGCAGGAAGGGTTTCGGCGGTTTGTCGGGATGTCGATTGTGGGGTATCAGCGGCAGGTGCGGCTGGAGCGGGCTTATGAGGTGTTGAAGCAGCGGGATGCGGGGTCGGTGACGGAGGTGGCGTTAAGGTTTGGGTTTAGTAATGTGGGGCGGTTTTGTCAGTATTTTCAGGGGGCTTATGGGGTGAGTCCGGCGGAGTTTCGGGCTCGGGGGTGAGCTTGTTGGATGTTTGAAATGCAGTTTTTGGTGAGGGGATTTATCCGATAGCCATCACCATTCACTGAAAACGTCCATCTTGGTGAGCAGCCAGAAACAGCCAGTCCTGCGTGGCTGAACATTCCTCAATTTGAGGCGGCTAGCGCGGCTGTAGAGTTTGTTAATATCCGTCGCGTTCTGATAATCGAGCACACCGAGATGCTAGCCAGGCTTGCTGGGCAGGAAGGAGCCAGAGCCGTTTCACTTCCTCGTCGATCGCGTTTGCAGGCATCTAACTATCAGCTTCCTTCCTAACGCAGAGACGGCAGCATCACACTTCGATCGCATTAATGAAGATCACTCTGCTGGCAGCGCGAGACTTGCACAGGAAATTTGTCGTTCAAGGAGAGACCTTTTGAAGAGTGCAGTTCTAGCTCTGATTTTCACGAGTTGCATGACGTTGTTGGTTGGCTGTACTACCACGGCGCCTGACAAATCGAACACCTTCACTTTCACCGCAGATCTGCCGAAGAATTTCGCATACGTCGCGACGGTATGGTACGTGCCCGCTAAAGGCCAAAAGTGCGACTTGGCTAAGCGCGACAATCTGAATCCACAATTCAACCGTGAGTGGCGGAAGGCATATAAACCGGATTCGCGGATTGAAATACGGCGAGTCAGTAAAGGCTGTGAGTTGGTGATCTATCAGATAGACCTCGAAATCAACGCTACCTATGGTGATGATTTCGGAGACATGGGAAGAGACTCGGCGGGAATTTCCGTGCGCGAGGATCTCTTGAGCATGGACAAAGGCGTCTTCAACACTACCGGCGAGAGCGAGTTTTCTGGCCAATGCCAGTGGATGTTCCGTACGGTGGGTGGTTTGCGTCGACTGACCAAAATTCTCGACTGTAAAACATACGATCAGGCTGGAAAGCCAATACCCGGCAAGCCTTCTGCCGCGTTTACCCTGGATCAACTGCCAGGAAACACCGTACGGCTGAAAATCAATCTCGCTGATGAGGAAAAACCCGCCATCAGAGACACTTGGGTCAAAGTGCCTAATGGCTGGAAACGCTGTATGGGTAAAGGGTTCAAAGATCCGTACGCATTTTGCTATGGCAACGACAAGGACTTCAGCAGCTTCATGATGCCGGATGGGAAGAGCTGCACCATTTATCCTGGTTGTACTGAAAACAAGGAAGGCCCTCGTTGACGGTAAAGCCTATAGAAGCGTGGGAAAAGGCAGTGTTCAATCAGCATTTCCATGCCTGCTCGTTGAGCGGACGCGTCGTCAGCATGGACATGTCATTGGTGCTATTCGTCATTTTGACGTCGACTCTATCGTTTAGATCTTCGCGGGCACTCGGGAAGCTTATGGGGTGAGTCCTGCGGATTTGCGTGGGCGGCGTGGTGAGTCTGTTGGGGGTGATGTTGTCTGTTCGGGCGCCATCGCTAGCAGGGCTAGCTCCCACAGGGATTTGAGGGGTGATTGAGATTGATGGCATTCCATAAAACCTGTGGGAGCTGGCTTGCCAGCGATAGCAGTGGATCAGGCAATGAAGATGTTGGCTGTGCTGGCCAAATCGCTGGCAAGCCAGCTCCCACAGGGATTAGTGGTGTGATTTAGATTGATGGCATTTCACGAAACCTGTGGGAGCTGGCTTGCCAGCGATAGCAGTGGATCAGGTAATGAAGAGGTTGGCTGTGCTGGCAAAATCGCTGGCAAGCCAGCTCCCACAGGGATTTGTGGTGTGATTTAGATTGATCACAACCCACAGAACCTGTGGTGTCTGTTGCAGTGGGGTCGTCCTTGACCCCGCTTTTTTTCAGAACGCGTAGCTGGCCTTCAGCCCGCCGTTGAAACCGTGGCTGTCGCCGCCGCCATTGGCGCCCACTTCTGCGCCCAGGCTCAGGGCGCCGAGGCTGGCCATGACGTTTACCCCGCCGCTGAATTGGTCGCGATTGTCGAAAGCGGCGCGTTGTTCGATGTCGAGCCCCAGCAGGTGGCTTTGGCTGTCGACTTCGTTATCGCCCAGTGTGCGCTCGTAGCCCACTTGTACGCCCGGCACCAGTTGCCAACTGCCCATCGCCACGGGCGCGAAACCTACGTTTAGGTTGGCGACGGCGCTGCGGCGGGTGGCGGTGTTGTCGTCGACGTCGAGCGAGAGTTCGCTGCCCTTCTCTTTGAAGCCGTTGAGGTCGAGGTGGCTGACGCGCAAGCCGAGGCTTGGTTCGAAGGTCATGCCGTTGACCGGGGCGCGGTAGCCGAGGGCCAACGTGGCGCCGGTGAGGTTGCCGTGGGTGTTGCCCTTCGCGGTGCCGAGGCCGCCGCCGAGGTCGCGTTTGCTGTCGTAGTCGATGTAGCCGGCGCTGGCGTTGGCGTCGAGGAACAGGCCTTGTTCCATGCTGGTGAAGCCGTAGCGGGCACCGACGTTGAGGAAGGTGAAGTCGGTGTCGGCTTCGCCACCCGCACCGCCGACGGAGCCTTTGCTGTAGCCGAAACCGCCGCGTGCGCTGAGTTGTTCGCTGAAGCGTTGGGTGATGCCGACCATCAGGCCTTGGCTGTGTTCGTTGCTGCTGTCGGCGTGGGCCGAGTCGTCGGTGCCGAGGTAGCCGGCGAGCGCGGTGGTCCAGAGGCGATATTGGCCGACTTTGAGGTCGCTGCCGCTGGCGAACGGTGCGGCGGCTTGTTCGATCATCGCGTTTTGGCGCAGCAGGTAGCTGGCGGCGTCGGCGTGTACCTGGCCGCCGACTTGGGATTCGACACCGCCGAGGGTGCCGGCGTCGATCGCCGATTGCAGGTAGTAGTTGTAGGTGCTGTAGGTGCCGGACAGCTCGGTGTTCTGCAATTGGCGGAGCAGTTCGGCACCGGCAGCGGCGTTGCCGATCAGCCCGGCCTGACCCGGCAGGCTGTTGTATTCGACGAGTTTGCCGCGCAGGACGTAGATGGTTTCCTGCGACAAACCGAGGCCTTGTTTGAGGTAGTTGTCCATGGTGCCGTATTGCGCGGTGACTTCGTCGAGGCCGGCTTGCAGGTAGCTGGCCTGCACGCCGAGCAGTGGGCCGTAGACGGCAGCCATGCTCGGCGGCATTGCCTTCAACGTGGCGGCGACGCGGGCGGCCGTGTAGTCGTTGGTCGCCAGGTAGTTGGCCATGATGGTCGCGTTATCGACGCCGGCGATGCTTTGCAACACGGCGGCGGTCCAGCCGGTGCGGTCTTTGCCGGCGGTGCAGTGGAACAGTTGCGCGGCGTCGACGCTGGCGAGTGCGTTGAACAGGTTGCCGAACTGGCTGCGCATGCCGGCGTCGCTGACGAAGGCGCGGTTGGTCTGCTCCATCATGGCGATGGCGTCGGCGGCGCTTTTGAAGGAAATGTTGGTGATGTTCGAGCCAGAGGTGGTGCTGCCGATGATGTCGATGTTCTGGTAGGTGGCGCCGCTGATCAGGGTGTCGGGGGTGGCGGCGATTTCGCTGGGGGTGCGCAGGTCGTAGATGGCTTTGATGCCGAGGCTGTTGAGGGTCGCCAAGTCGGATGCCGTCGGGGTCAGCGCGTTGGAGCGGTAGAACACGCCGCTGCGCATCGTGCCGTCGTGCGCCGTGGTGTACGCGGTGCTGATGCCGGCGATGTCACGGAAGTTGTCGATGCCTTGCAAGCGCGGCGTGTCGAGCGGCACGGACTCGGCAGCATGGGCGGCGGCGATGGACAGGCTCAGTACGGACAGCGAACACAGAAGACGTTGAAACACAGTGCAGCCTCATTGAATAAGCGTTGGGCTGGTCACTATGGGTAAGCAAGTGATACTGAATATGACAGTTTTGCTTTGAAGCGAAATGGCTGCGCGATTGGGCCGTGGGGTGCGTGATTTGTCCATGTTGGAGGTGGGATGGCTGTGCGCCAGGGATGGCGGAGCCATGGGCACACGCTATCTGTAGGAGCAAGGCTTGCCCGCGAAGGCGGTGAATCAGGCAATGGCGATGCTGGCTGATTAAACGCCTTCGCGGGCAAGCCTTGCTCCTACAGAGTGAGGTGTTTGGGATTGTTCTCGTCCATAATCGCGCCTCAATTTTGATAACACAGGGAGTGCAGAATGAACACCACCCAATGGCTCGACTTATTCGGACGAGCCTTTCACGACATGGAAAAAAGCCTTGAGCAGGTCCTGCAACTCAGCAGCTGTCGGGAACACTGGATTCAAGCCCAGATCAGCCTTCATGCCTGGTTCAACGATGAGTTGGAAATCTGGACGGACCTGCCAATCGGCGATCGGCGCAAAGCGGATCTCTATGCATTGGGTGAAGACGGCAAGCCGTCGATGGTCGCGGAAGTCAAATGCCTGGGCGACATTTCATACGCCAAGTGCCTGGACGGTGACTGGTCGGTGCGGGCGGATGTTGAACGGCTGAATGCGTTCGAGTGCCCTACCCGGCTGTTTATTCTGGTGATCGCCAAAGGTGAGCGCGAGACCAATACCGGCCGGCGCCTTCGCGAGGACGAATGGGTCGCTGGCCGCGAGTGCATCACTGTCGACTTGGAGTTTGCGCTGGTGCGAATGTGGGCGCTGTGAGTGCCTGAAGGGCTCAAGCGAAAAACCGCGTCTAGCGAGTAGGCGCGGTTTTTTTATGCCTCGGCTGGCAGTCTTGGCGATTGCAGCTCGCCTGACGGTTTACTTGCGCAGGCGCTTTATGATTTCATCTCGCGAAGGCACAAGTAGCCTCCCTGCTGCGATGGGAAATACGAAAAATCCAAGTGAACTTACCCACTTGTTTAGCCACTGCAAGCAGCATGCTGGTCGAGGCACGTCTTCGATTTGGCTAAAGGAGTGATGCTATGAACCGTTCGAATGCCGCGCAGTGCCTGGATGATTTGAAGTTGCTTGCCAAAGTTTCTGTGATTGGCGAGTACACGTATTGCCAGCGACTGACCCATCTCAGCAAAGAATTCGGCTTTAACAATCTCCATCATTTTCAGAAGGTGGTTAACCACCTTTCTGATGACATGATCGCCAATATTTCTACGACGCTGATGCGCCGTTATTGCGAAATCGCCCAACCCAAGCCCGGCATTGCCTACTACGAATTTCTCTCGGTCAACAACGACACGCGCTTGCGCTTCTACAGCCAGTGGGCCGGGTGGGACGTGTTTGGCCAGGAGGTTCGTGTGCCAAGGTCGCTCAAAGGCGACTCGGCCCCTCGCCTGCGCAAGTCGCTGAGCAAAACGGTGTACATCGTTGAAAATGATCGGCAGTTGCTGGCCTGGCGTCATCGTTGGCATGGCCTGTGTTATGTGCCTAAAGATCTTTGCCAAAAGCACATGAGCGAAGCCTTCGAGCGCAAGAACGCCGTCGTAGAGGGTGATCGCAACGAAGCATTCCCCTTGCTGAACGCCTTCAATGACAACTACGCAACGTGGTATCCCGTCATTGAATAAACGCACCCCAGGCGATACCGGGGCACGTTGATCCTGAACAGACAGGGCGCGCGCCGAACCCAAAACCCTGTAGGAGCTGTCGAGTGCAACGAGGCTGCGATCTTTTGATTTTTCCCATCAAGATCAAAAGATCGCAGCGTGCCGCAGCTCCTACAGGTCGGGTTTTTGGTTAGTCCACGATGAATAATGTTGCCCCGGTGGCGGTGGACGAACGATGGCCTTCGGCATCATTGCCTACTTGGTAGCTCATGCCCGCCGTCAGGGTGAACTGTCGGCCGTCTTCCAGCTCTGTCTGCAACTGTCCCTCCAGGCACAACAGAATGTGCCCTCGCCAGCACCAGTGATCGGCCAGGTAACCGGGGCTGTATTCGACCATCCGCACTCGCGTCGAGCCGAACTGGCAGGTGCGCCAATAAGCTGTGCCGGTCTCGCCGGCGTGCGCCACGGGCTCGATGGTTGACCAATCGGTGGTACCAAAAGGGATGGCGGTGAGATCCATGGTTGCCTCATCGAAATTCAGGGAATGCGACCGTAGCAACCTGGAAAGACCACCGATAGACACAGATCACCCGTATTTACGCGATACAGGGCAGCGCTTTGCGCATGAATACCCGGGCAAAACCATCCTCGGTGATGCGATGGTTTTCCTGATACTCGAGCTTTTGTAGAGGGCGATGCTCTCGACCCTCAACTCATGCGTGTACAAACGCCCGCCTCGCACCGTTCGTGCGTGACGCCGCAAACCAACGGCGGCTTGCGGCAAGGCCTCACACCGTTTGCTTGACCACCCGAACCTGCGTGATCCCGACGACCTCCGCCTGCTGCACAATCTGCTCCGGCGTGGCGTCCGCCGGGGGCATGATCAGGCCGTTTTCGGCGTCGCCGACGTGCAGCTCCAGCAGGTGCAGCGTGGCCTCGTGTTCGGCCAGGTGCGTCTGTTTGACTTCGAGCACGTGGCGGCGCGGCTCGCCGTTGAACAGGTATTCGAGCAGAAAATTGTGCATGGGGTCACCCGTGTGTGATGGCGATAATATCCTGACGAGCCAGTCAGCTTTTAGTTCAACTGCAACGCCCGGCGTAAAAACAGTCGTCGCTCACGGCAAAACTTTTTGCGTCACGGGGCGTCATCTGTTTAACGGCCGACACGGCTTGGCTTCCCCCAACAGCTGACTTCAGCTAAGGACTGGCGATGACCTTTTTCATTTTCCTTCTGGCCTGCGCCGCAGCGGCGACCACCGGTGTCATGTTCAAACCGGGCGCCTGGTACGAGGGCCTCGTCAAACCGCGCTTCACCCCGCCGAACTGGGCGTTTCCCGTGGCCTGGACGCTGATTTACCTGCTGCTGGCCTGGGCCGGTTACCGCTTGACCCTGATCCCGGGGAGCCAGGTGGTGTTGGCGTTATGGGCCGCGCAGATTGCGCTGAACACCTTGTGGACGCCGGTGTTTTTTGGCGCCCACCAAGTCTTGGCCGCGATGGTCATTCTGGCGTTGTTGTGGCTGGTGGTGGCGGCCATGGTGGTCATGGCGTTGCAACTTGACGTGATTACAGGCTTGATCCTGTTTCCCTATCTGGCGTGGTTGTGTGTGGCCGCCGCGTTGAATTTTTCCATTTTGCTCAAGAACCGCTGATGACCGACTTTACAGGGAGCAACCCGGCACCTTGGCCGCAGGGCGAACGGGAGTTGGCACAGGTGCGCGAGTTCAACAAGAAGCTCGCCTGGTTGCCGCGTTTTCGCATCCGCAATCGCACCACGCCACGGCTGATTCAGGCGCTGTTGCGCGCCAGTCAGTTGGTTAGCCCCAGCCCCCTGCCCAAGCATGGCCTGAGCGCTGAACGAAAGATGATCGAGGGCGGCGCCGTTCCCGTCGCCGTGCGGATCATCCGGCCCAAGGGCAAAGCCAAAGGCGTTGTGCTGGATTTTCATGGCGGCGGCTGGGTGATCGGCAACGCGCAGATGAACGACAACTTCAACCTTGCCATCGTCGACAGCTGCGAGGTCGTGGTGGTCTCGGTCGATTACCGGCTCGCCGTGTCGACACCGATTGAAGGCCTGCTGGAAGATTGCCTGCACGCCACGCGCGGGTTGCTGCGTGACCCTGCGTTTGCCGATTTGCCTGTGGTGGTGGTCGGCGAATCGGCCGGGGCGCATCTGGCGGCCGCGACGTTGTTGGCGCTGCAAACATCGCCCGAACTGCTGCAACGCATCAGCGGCGCGCTGCTCTATTACGGCCTCTACGATCTGACCGGCACGCCGAGCGTGCGCACGGCGCCTGCTGAAACCTTGCTGCTCGATGGCCCATGCATCGTGCCAGCGCTGCGCCTGCTGACGCCGGGGCTGAGTGACGAAGAGCGTCGCCAGCCGCCGCTGTCACCGTTGTATGGCGATTTCAGCGGTTTCCCGCCGGCGTTGTTGTTTGCCGGTGAGCTGGACCCACTGCGGGACGACACCCTAGAGATCGCCAAATGCTGGGCAGTATCGGCACCCGTCGAGATGCACATGCTGCCGTCCTGCCCCCACGGTTTTATCCACTTCCCGACGGCCATCGCGCAGAGCGTGTTGGCCTACAGCCGTCAATGGATCTCCGCGCGCTGCTTGCCCTGAGGCAAGCAGTTTTTTCCCGCGGGCTCAGGTGCCGCTTTTGACTTTGCTCCAGACCCGCGTACGAATGCGCTCGATCTTCAGCGGCAACGGCTGCGCAGGAAACAGCGTCGCCAGGGTCGCGGCCGGCGGGTAGACGTCCGGGTTGTTGCGCAAACTTTCCTCGACGTAGGTCAGCGAACTTTTGTTGCCGTTGGGGTAGCCCAGGTAGTTCGAGCTTTTGGCGATGACCTCGGGGCGCATCATGTAATTGATGAAGTTCAGGCCCTGCTGCGGGTGCGGCGCGTCCTTGAGCAGCACCAGCGTTTCCATCCACACCGAGGAGCCTTCACGCGGGATGCGATAGGCCAGGTTCCGACCGTTCTTGGCGCGCTCGGCGTTGGTCTTGGCGTCGAACACGCCGCCGGACCACGCCACCACTGCGCAGATATTGCCATTGGCCAGATCGGTGATGAACCGCGACGAGTCGAAATAGGTGATGTAGGGGCGGATTTTCAGCAGCAACGCTTCGGCTTTGGCGTAGTCATCCGGGTTGCTGCTGTCGGGCGGCAAGCCGAGATAGTGCAAGGCGATCGGAATGATTTCGCCGGGCGAATCGAGCATGGCGACGCCGCACTGGCTGAGCTTCTTGATGTTTTCTTCCTTGAAGATCAAGTCCCAGGAGTCCGCTGGTGTCTCGTCGCCGAAGATTTTTTTCATCTGGTCAACGTCGTAGCCGATCCCCGTGGTGCCCCACAGATAAGGGATCGAGTAGCGATTGCCGGGGTCGTTCTGCGCCACTTTGGCGAGGATGTCGGGGTCAAGATTTGAGCGGTTGCTCAACTGGCTGTTATCGAGTTCCGCCAGCACGCCAGCCTTGATCAGGTTGGGCAGCGCACTGTTGGTAACCACGACGACATCGTAGCCGCTGCGCCCGACCATCAATTTGCTTTGCATGACTTCCGCGCTGTCGAAGGTGTCGAGCAGCACCGGTGTGCTGGTTTCCTTCTGGTAATCTTTGGGAGCTTCGGGGGCGATGAAGTCGTACCAGTTGTAGAAGTTGACCGTGGGGCCCTGGGCCCAACTGACTGCTGCGCCCAACCCGCAGACAGTGAACAAGCCAAGGTGCAGCAAACGCTTGAGTTTCATGGGGAGCTCCTGGCGAATCGGCCGTCGTTTGGCAGTCCGCCGCGATGTTGTTTTTATTTGGAAAGCGAGACGGTTTCAGCGCTCAGGGAATCAACAGCTCGCGACGACCGTCCGGGTGTTCAGTGACCGCAGCGGCCAGCTTCAAGCGCTTTTCTGCGCGGTAGTCATAGAGCGCGCGCGACGGTGCGATCTGTGTCAGGTCCAGGTCCACAACGTGCCGGGATTCTTGCGCGCCAGCTTCAAACAGGCGTCTGCCGAACGGGTCGACGACGCTGCTACCGCCTGCGAACACTTCGCCGACGCCTTCGCCCACGCGGTTGACCATGGCGGCAAACACCTGGTTTTCCTGGGCGCGGGCGGCGACGGCGGTGTGGTGCAGGTGGCCGTAAGGTTCCATGTTGCCGTCGGTGATCAGGATCAGTTGCGCGCCGAGCGCCGCCAGTGCGCAGGCGCTTTCCGGGAACTCGATGTCGTAGCAGATCAACAGACCGATGCGCACTCCGCGCCACTGCACCGTGGCAAATCGATCGCCGGCGTGCACCAACCCGGGCTCGCCGACCCACAGGTGGGTCTTGCGGTAAGTCAGCGCCACGCCCTCGGGGGTGATCAGCAACGTGGTGTTGTAGAAGCGCTCGCCCTCGCGTTCGATCAACCCGACAACCACCGCGACATCGTGCTGCCGCGCGGCGGCGCTAATCGTCTGGACACTCGCGCCGTCCACCGGCTCGGCGAGTCGGGCAATGTTGTCGTGGTCGAGAAAACCGGTGATGGACGACTCGGGGAACATCACGATATCGCTGCCCGGCGCGCTGTCGGCGACCGCTCGCAGAATGCGTACCAGGTTGTAAGCGGTATCGCCATCGCGCGCCGCCATTTGTACAAGTTCTAATCGCATCGTCAGACCTTCAGGTGAATAACGCCGTGTCTGCCCAGTATGCGGATCGTGGCAAAACTTCCTATCACTCAGAGTGAGTACCCCCAAAGGGGTAGTCCCCATCCCACCGCTCCCCTGTAGGAGCTGACGAGTGCAACGAGGCTGCGATCTTTTGCCCCCCCCCCCAAGATCAACATCAAAAGATCGCAGCGTTCCGCAGCTCCTACAGGGTGGGAGCTTTTGGTCTGCCCCCTTTGCCTGTCGACCCGGAACCTGCACAATTGCCGACTTTTTGCGACAGGATGTCTTCATGCAACGGATTGTCAGCGCCCGCCATCTGCGTCGGGAGAAATCCATCCTCGCGGCGTTGCTGTTCTGCGTCACCTCGTGGGGTGCGTTATGGATGGCGTCGCAATGGTGGGAAAAAGCCCTGGCCGAGCCCTCCCATGAACCGCAGTTCAGCCCCAACGGTTGCTATTGGCTCCAGCAATTCAGGCCGTACTGGGTATTGCCCGGCTTTTTTCATTCCAACACCCACCCCGACGATACGGTGTCTGAGACTTGGCCTGGCTCTTGGGAATTCCCAGCGTTCTTCCGCTTGTACGATCGCCGCACTTACAAAGTGTTGGGCGAAAGCAACATCTACGATCTGGTGAGTGTGGGTGGTCCGGTGAGTTGGGACTACGACGGAGGCCCTTCCGCTTATGTCGGCATGATCCGAATTGAATCCGATTCGCCAGGCTGCGTCGCTAAAAAAACCGACTCACACTGAGCACACCTTCAACATTGCCACGCCAACACCACAAAGGACTGTATCGAATGAGCGAAAACCACACCCTCGACTACACCAAAATCCCCGAAGGCCTGCTGCCGTTCCCCAACGCCGAAGACGTGTTTGTCGCGGATCAATCGGAGCTGGCGCACCACTTGCACGCCCTGTTCAGCATTGACCTGAGCAAGGTCAATCCACAGTGGTCGGGCATGGCGCACATGCTGAGCCCGCTGGAACCCTACGAGTGCTTTGTCGGTGAACTGACCGAGTGGAACGGCTATCACGGCGACCTGCTGAAAACCAACTGGATCGGCTTTCAGATCGAACAAGGGCGCTATCGTCTGTGCGGTGATCCGCGCTACTTTTTCCTGCACGAAGGCAACGCCGAGCTGGCCGAGCCGCATCCCGGTGCCAGGGCGGATCTGCAGCAACATTACGCCGAACAGCACAGCGCTTTTGCCGCCGCTGCTGAGGGTTTCAAACGCAGCGGCAGACTGGCGCGCATGGATTGGGACAGCACTCACCCGATCGAGTTTGTGCAGCAGTTGGGCGGCGACGTGGATGGTCGGGCGAACTGGGTGGAATCGGTGGAATTCCCCATGGACATCGTCGACACCAACGTCGATGAGGGTGACTCGAACGTCTATCCGCTGAGCCCGGCCGGCCATCGTTTCTATCACGTGGCCAGTGTGCCGGGCTGGCACTACCGTTCGGCCGGTGCCGACTTGATCGTGATGTTCTATGAACCGGTCGAAGGGTTGGTGTTGTTCACATTCGACTACAGTTGAAGACGGTCGGTTATGATCGCGAATAACCCGTCTCATCTGGACCCACACTGATGCCAGCCTCGCAAACCCGCCCTGCCCCTGCGCCACTGCTCAAACCGGGCGAGACGGTCGTGCTGTTCGATGGCGTGTGCAAGCTGTGCAATGGCTGGGCGCGTTTTCTGATCCGGCATGACCGCCAGCGCCGCGTGCGCCTCGCGACCGTGCAGTCGCCCGAGGGTCAGGCGCTGCTGGCGTGGGCCGGTTTGCCGGTGGATCAGTTCGACACCATGGCGGTGATCCGCGACCGGCATTACTGGGAGCGTTCGGATGCGTTTTTCGAAGTCATCGGCCAATTGCCTGGTCACTGGCAACCCATCCGGTGGCTGCGCATCGTGCCGCGCACGCTGCGCGATTGGGCGTACGACCGGATTGCGCGCAATCGCTATCGGTTGTTCGGCCGGTACGACACCTGCCTCTTGCCGAGTCCTGATCATGAGCAGCGCTTCTTGAAAATGGCCGCGCCACCCAGCGCTATCCCAGCAGACTGAGCCACTGCGCCGGCGACAGTTTCGTCACCATCATCAGCACAATCACAAACATCCCGGCAAACCCGACAACGCCCATCCAGAACCATTTCTGGTAAACGGCGCGGAAGTCGTCATTCAGCCCCTCGCCAGCCGCGTCGGCAGTCAACGCCATCCCGCACAGCCTCTTTTGCAGCACCAGGACCGGCAGCCACAGCGAGCCCACGCTGAAGAAGATGACCAGCGAGGTGAGCACCCATTCCGTGCTCATCGGCAGCCCCGACACCCTCAGCAGCAGGTAACCCGTGATGATCTGGGCAAACCCTGCCGGCGTGGTAATCCAGGTATCGAAACGCACAACCATCCGCGCGACATGCGCGATGACTGCCGGGTTGGCTGTGCGACTGGCGGCGATCAGGTAAAGGAACGAGCCCATGCCGAAGCCGAACAAAAATATCGCGGCGATCACGTGCAGGTACTTCAAGCACAGATACAGCATGCTCAGCGCTGCCCGTCAGAGAACTGCACGGACAGGCTCAGGTTGTCCGGATCGTTAATGGCGGCCATGTATTCGTCGACGGTGATTTCGCCCACGCACGGTCGTGCGCCAGCCTGTGGCTCATATCCCAGAGCCATTTTCGCGGCCAGGGCGACAGCGGCGCAGCTGGGGATCTCCGGGCCCTTGTCATTCAGGGCGGTCAGTTGCACGGTCATCGACAGCGGTTGTGCCTCAAGACCGACGCCGTGCACATCGATGTACATCGCGCTTTTGCCATCGCCGAACCGTTCGAAACGCGTGCCCAGACGGTGCAACCGCGCCGCCCACAGCGCATGGTCACGCACTAGCCCCAGCCGCAAGGCCTGCGCCAGCAGGTAGCTGGCGAGGCTGCCCATTTTCAGCCCGGCGCCAGCCTTGAAGCTCAGGGTTTGCGCGCCATAGCGGCCGGCGAAAATGTCCATGTCCGGGACATCGACGTTGGCCAGCAGACGCGTGCCCATCTGCGGCATTTTGCGCAAAGTCAGGTCCTGCCAGCCCAACACCTCATGCACTTGACCGTTTTTCAGTTGCTTGATCGGTTTGCCGGCGTAGGCGAACACCCCTTCAATCGTCGACAGGCCGGGCATTTTCGCCGACGACGAAATGCCGTGTTCGATCACGTCGATGCGCGAGAAACGCGAGCGCTGCTGATCGATGATCGCCGACGACAGCGTCGGCACCGAACTGCATCCGCTGAGAATCGCCACGCCCGCCTGTTTCGCCTGGGCATCGAGCAGGCCAATGCCATTGACGAATGTGCGGCAGTCAGACAGATCGCAGTAGTTCACGCCCGCCGCGATGCAGTTCTCGGCGACCGCATAGGATTGCCCCTGAAACGGCCCGCCGGTGTGGATGACCAACTGAATGTCCATCGCGCGCAACGCCGCTCTGAACTCGGCGCCCATGGCATCGCCACACCAGCCTTCGGCGACTGTGCCGGGGTGGGTATTGAGCTCATCGACCTTGCGCTGCAACTTCAGCCGGTCACGGCCCGAGAGCAGCAATTGCACACCCGGCATCTGCGCCAAATGCCTGCAGACGATGCTGCCGAAATTTCCATATCCACCGACGACCATGACCCTGAACGGCATGCAATGCTTCCCTAAACAATTCGATTACACGCCGGAAGAATATAGCGCCGCGCGCCAGCAAGCCATTCCGATCACGCCGACCGCGCGGTCAGTGTTTTACCGTGTTGCCCAGTTTTGTCTAAACCCGAGAAACCTGTGGGAGCCGGGCTTGCCCGCGATAGCGGATTACCTGTGCCGACGATACCGGCTGACCCACCGCATCGCAAACAGCCCCATCCCCGCAGTGTTTTGCCGTGTTGCCCAGTTTTGTCTACACCCGAGAAACCTGTAGGAGTGAGCCTGCTCGCGATAGCGGATTACCTGTGCCGATGATATTGGCTGACCCACCGCATCGCGAACAGCCCCATCCCCGCAGGGTTTTGCCGTGTTGCCCAGTTTTGTCTACACCCGAGAAACCTGTAGGAGTGAGCCTGCTCGCGACAGCGGATTACCTGTGCCAATGCTCCCGACTGACCCACCGCATCGCGAGCAGGCTCACTCCTACAGGATTTTGCAGTGCTGCGCTGGGTTATGCGCACCAGAGATCCCTGTGGGAGCCGGGCTTGCTCGCGATAGCGGATTACCTGTGCCGACGATATCGGCTGACCCACCGCATCGCTAACAGCCCCATCCCCGCAGTGTTTTGCCGTGTTGCCCAGTTTTGTCTACACCCGAGAAACCTGTAGGAGTGAGCCTGCTCGCGATAGCGGATTACCTGTGCCGATGATACCGGCTGACCCACCGCATCGCGAGCAGGCTCACTCCTACAGGGTTTTGCAGTGTTGCCCATTTTTTTGTACACCCGAGAAACCTGTGGGAGCCGGGCTTGCCCGCGATAGCGGATTACCTGTGCCGACGATATCGGCTGACCCACCGCATCGCAAACAGCCCCATCCCCGCAGTGTTTTGCCGTGTTGCCCAGTTTTGTCTACACCCGAGAAACCTGTAGGAGTGAGCCTGCTCGCGATAGCGGATTACCTGTGCCGATGATGCCGACTGACCCACCGCATCGCGAGCAGGCTCACTCCTACAGGGTTTTGCATTACTGCGCTGGTCTATGCGCACCCGAGAATCCTGTGGGAGCCGGGCTTGCCCGCGATAGCGGATTACCTGTGCCGACGATATTGGCTGACCCACCGCATCGCGAGCTGGCTCACTCCTACAGGGTTTTGCAGTGCTGCGCGGGGTTATGCGCACCAGAGATCCCTGTGGGAGCCGGGCTTGCCCGCGATAGCGGATTACCTGTGCCGACGATGCCGACTGACCCACCGCATCGCGAGCAGGCTCACTCCTACAGGGTTTTGCAGTGCCGCGCGGGGTTGTCGGGGGTACCTAAAAATTGATCTTGAACCCGAGCATCGCGTCATACCCGTGGCTGTCGCCATCAAAGCCCTGGCGATATCCCGCCGACGCGGTAAACGTGGTGCGTCGATTGGCCTGGTAATCCACGCCCACGTTGACCTCGCCCCACGTGCCCTGAATGTCCGACTCGAACGGGATGTAACCCGATTCGGAGGAAAACTCGGTCTTCGGCTGGCCCTTGAATTCGTGCCAGACACTCGGCCGTATCCACGCGTTGGTGCGCCGTGCGCTTTTGTCGACGCCTTCGGTGTCCCAGTCCTTGGCGATGCGCACGCCGGCCCGGCCGATCAGTGAGTCGACGTCGCGAAAACGGATTTTCGCGCCGACGTCATCGCTGCTGTCGAGGTCGACATAGCTGTAGATCGCCTGCAATTGCGGTTCGACGTACCAGTCCTTGTCGACCTCGAACGGGTAGCCGTTTTCCAGCGACGCGGTGTAGCCCCAGCCACGGGTTTTCAGTTTGCCGAGGTCGTTGGGTTTGGCTTCGATGTCGAAGCGGTTGACCTGCAGCACACCGTCCAGGTACCAGCCGGACGGGCCGAAGTGCGTCCAGTAGGCGCCCACGCCGTAAGCCCGCAAGGTGTCTTCGCCGGCGGCGCGACGGGTGTAGTGGCTGACGCCGGCGTCGATCGTGCCGGCCGACAGGGAAATCCCGGCCTGCTCGTGACTGCCATCGGTTCTGACCTTGCGATAAAGGTCAGTGCCGACCTGAAAAGCCGTCAGGTCGTAGTTGTATTCGGGCGTGTTGCCCAAGGCGTTTTTAGTGTCGCCATCCTGTTTACCACTGCGATAGATCACCCGGCCCCAACCCATGGACGGCGCCAGCGTGGACTCATCGTCCTTGGGCAACGGATCGCCGGCATTCAGGCGTTCTTCGCCGACGCGCTCGTGCAGGGTGTCGACCATCGTCCGGCCGTAGACCAGCGCCAGCGCCGGAACCGCGCTGTACAACGACACTTCCGGCCGGTAATTGGGCACGTGCGCAGGCGTTGGCTCGGGATCAGGGCCTGGCGGATCGTCCGGAATTGGCGCATCCGAGCGCAGGTACCAGGTGTCCTTGGCGCTGCCGTCCTCAGCACCTTGTTGCAGGCGATACTCATACGGCCCGGCGACCACCCGGCGGGCCAGGCGGAACGCGTTGGGGTCGCTGGCCGCCTCGGTTTTATTGAGCAGTTCGACGACAGCGATGCCGTTGCCCTGAGTCAACTCACCCTGCCCACCGACATTGCTCACTGCCAATCCGGTGGCGCCGCCGCTGCCGGTGATGGTCGAGTCGACGACCAGCATGTCCGAGCGACTGTTCACCCCGCCGCCGTTCAATGTGGTGTTGAGCAACAGGCTGCCGCCGTTGGACACGAAGACCCCGCCACCGTCGGTGCCGGCCGTGTTCGCTCCGCTGATCAGCAAGACATTGCCGACCGTGTTCCCGCCAGCTGCCAAGTCGAGGGTACCGCTGTGAGTGAAACGGCTCACCCCGAGCAATTGCCCCTGCACCGCACCGCCCGGTGTTGGCGTATTGGCTGCCTGGCCCAAGGGCAAATAGGCACCGCTGGCACTGAAGCTGGCGATGCCCGTCGCCGGTTGCGCGGCCAAGCGAATGACCCCGCTGTTATCAATGCTGTTGTTGCCGGCCGAACCGAGATCACCGGTGGCAACACCCCAGGTATCACGCGTGCCGCTACCGCTACTGTCGACAAAGTTGCGCAGCGTCCAGGTGCCGCTGTTGCTGACGTTACTGCTGGCGCTCACCGCATTCACCGAACCGGTCATCTGCCCGGTGTTGTTCAGCGAAAACGCCGTGCCCGGCGTGGTCGCATCGGCGCGTACCGCGACATCGCTGAGCGCGCCGATCGTGCCGGCGTTGTTCAACGTTTGCGTCGCACCGCCGAGGGCCACCCCGCTGCTGTCTGCGCGCCCACCTTGCAGGGTCGCGGTGTTGCTGACACTGACCGTGCCGCCCTCGGTCAGCGCGTCGATGGCTGACGAGCCGCTGCCCTTGCTGGTAATCGCCCCGCTGTTGGTCAGCGAAAGGCTCGCCGCGCCTGAAGCCTGCGCAAGAATCCCCTGACTGTTGCTGCCGCCAAGCGTCTGGATCGCCCCGCTGTTGACGATGGTTTGGCTGCCGCTGACCGACAACGTGCGAATACCGCGCTGCTGATCGCCGCGCGCGATCAGCTCACCGCTGTTACTGACGTTCAGCGTGCCGACGCCGCTGCCGGCGTTGAAGGCATTGCCCGCCAGAATCGCCGCGCCAGCGCCGTTGACATCGATCAGCGGCCCGGTAAACGTGACGCCGACATTGCCCCCCAAAGTCAGCGCCTGTATGCCAAACGAACCGATGCCGGTGCCGTCGCCTGAGCCGGCATCGGAATGGGTAATGATCGTGCCGCCAGCGTTGACGTCGACCGTGCCTGTCGGCGCCTGGGTCGAGACATAAATACCGTTGGCATTGCTGTGCAGTGTTTCGATGCGGTCGCCGGAATAGTTGACCCGCACGTTGCCACCGGTCGAGTCGACCCGAATGCCGCCCGCACCAAAACCACTGGCTAAAATGTCGCCGGAATAATCGATCAGCACGTTGTTGTTTTCAGCGCTGACGATGATGCCGTAAGCCCGCGTGGTGTTGGGGCTGCCCAGTACGGTGAGATTGCCGCTGCCGGTGACCGTCGCATCGCCGGTACCGCGCTTGATGATGTAGATCGCCCTTGAACCGGCGGTATTCGCGGTGCTGCCCACCGTGATCGGCGCGTTGTTGTCGATACTGATCGACCCGCTGCCACCGACGTTGTCGTTGGCGTAGATACCGTGGGCGGCACCGCCGGTAGTGGTGATCGCACCGTTGTTGACGATGGCGATACTGCCGACCGTGGAAAAGGAACGAATGCCGAAACCGTTGAGGCCATTGGTGCTGAGGGTGCCGTTATTGGTCAGGCGGGTATTGCCGGCGCCACCTTCGGTGAAGAGGCCGAAGGCGTTCATGCCGATAGCCTGGACGCTGGCGGCGCTCACCACGGTGGTGTTGCCGTTGACCGCTCGGGTGTGAACCCCGGCGTGATTGCCGATGCCGGCAGTCGGCAAGGTATCGTCGATGATCGGCAGCCCGGCAGACAACGCATCGTCGTTGTTCACCAGAATACTCACCCCGGCACCCACATTGACGTTGCTCTCGCCACTGCCGGTGGCCTTGGTCCAGATGCCGTTACCGCCAAGCAAGGTGATTTGCCCGCTGCCTTGATGGCTGAGGTTGATCGCACCGCCGCCGCTGGCGTTGATGTCGATGCCATCGTGCTCGTTGCCGACCACGCTGTTGAGAATATTCAGCGTGGTGCCGGAACTGACCGAGAACGTCGACGACCCGCTGCCGGCGTTGGTGATTGCCAGGGCGTCGAGCCCACTCCCGCCGACGTTGACCGTGTTGGTACCGCCATTGACGGACAGGTCAGCGTTGCCGGTGCTGCCAATCACGTTGGCAAACACCGCGTTCGCGGCCGTGGGCGGAGTGCTGTCGATCGTCGTGCCGCTGAGGGTCAGCGTGGTGTTGGCGTTGTTGCCGCGGCTGAGCAGTGACGACCCCGCCGTGGTGGTAATGCTCGTCCCCGCTTGAGTGCTGATCGCCGCATCGACAGTCACAGCGGGCATACAGGTTTGCGAGACGTTATAGGCACCCGCCGCCAGCGGTCCGCAGGCGGCCTGCGCGTCTGTCAGCATCAGCGCATTGGCCATGGCGACCACCACGGCACTGCGCAGCAAATGCGGGGCAAACCCGCCGATGGAGTGCTCGCAAACACGTTGCATGAAAACCTCCTTGTTAGGTGTTATCCACGGCGAACGGGCCACGCTCGGCGCCACTTGAATGTTGCCTGCTGATCACAGCTATAGACCTTAGTAGTTATTTCCGAAGAAGGAGCAAAACCGACCGAGGCTCAACCCATTCATCACCGACATTGATCTGCAGCAATATCGGCAAACCGCAACCGCCGTATTCTGTCTTTGCTGGATACAGCCGTGCTGTGCGCACGTCACAGGCCTGTGGCCAAGGTGGCGACAAATGAACAAAAAACGCATCGTCTGGGGGAGCATTCTCCTGGGGTTTCCGTGTGTCTTGCTGCCAGTGATTCTGATGGGCTACCTCGCCTGGATGCTCAATCTGGCGTCTGCTCAGCAGCGTCTGGAAACTCTCGCCGCTGTGGCCTCCAGCCGCGCCAATGGCACGTTCAACGAAGCCGCCGGGGCGCTGAAAGCCATCGCCGGTTCCCACCTGGTACCGTGCACGCCCGAGAGCATCGATGAGATGCGCCTGCTGACCATCAACACCTTCTCGGTGAAGTCAGTCGGCTATGTCGAAGAAGAGATTTACGCCTGCGGTTCCTGGGGGCCGGTCGGTCATCACGCCGTCCCTTGGCGCGAAGACTTCACCAGCGCCGATGGCGTGCGCGTGTCGCTCGGTGTGCAGTCACGCATCGTCCCGGCCAAACCGATGATGGCCCTGCAATATGCAGCGTTCAATGTGCTGGTCGACCCTGAGCAATTCCTCCAGGTGATGCTCGAAGACGATCTGCATCTGGCGGTCGCGACCGCGACCGGCCAACTGGTCAGCGCCTCGCGCCCGGGGGCCGAGCATTTTCTGAGTCGAGTGCACTCCGGCCCTCACGCAGGCCTTGAAGACGGTTATCTGTACACCCTCGTACACAACGGCGACTGGGTCGCCATTGCCACGCTGTCGCGCCATGAATTGATGCAGGGGCTGGTCCGCCGGGAAATGCTGCTGTTGCCGATTGGCGGCTTGCTCGCCGGCGTGTTGGTGTTGCTGATCATCCGCCGCACCCGGCAGCGCTTGTCGCCGCTGGCCGAGCTGAAACTGGCGGTGCGCAATCGCGAGTTCATCGTGCACTACCAACCGATCGTCAGCCTCAGCGATGGCGCCTGTGTCGGCGCCGAAGCACTGGTGCGCTGGCGCCATCCGGACGGCACGCTGGTGCGCCCCGATGCGTTCATTCCGCTGGCCGAGGACAGTGGCCTGATTTTGCCGATCACCGATCAGGTGATCGATGCGGTGATGCGCGACCTCGGTCCGCTGCTGGTCAAGGAACGGCAGCTGCACGTGGCCATCAATCTGGCGGCCAGGGATGTCAGCAGCGGTCGTTTCCTGCCCGGTCTGGAAGCGGCTGCCCGCAACGCCGGCGTGCAGCAGAAGCAGATCTGGCTGGAAGCCACCGAACGCGGTTTTGTCGATATCGACGCCGCCCGCGCCACCGTCAATCAGGCGCGCTCGCTCGGTTATCTGGCGGCCATCGACGACTTCGGCACCGGGTTTTCCAGCCTTCAGCATGTGCAGCAGTTGCCGCTGGACGTGCTGAAGATCGACAAGTCGTTCGTCGACAACATCGATCAGGATGCGGCGACCGGTTCCGTGACCGGGCACATCATCGAAATGGCCAAAAGCTTGCGCCTGAAGATCGTCGCAGAAGGCATCGAAACCGCGGCGCAACGCGATTACCTGCGCGACCACGGCGTGCATTACGGCCAGGGCTGGCTGTTCGGCAAACCGATGCCGGCCGAGGAGTTTCTGCGCTTTTATCGAATGCGCGCCAACGTGGTCATCGACCACGCGGCGCTGGAGGGTGTGGCCTGAGGTCAGAAGCGCGCCTTGACCGAGACCATGAAGTTGCGTGGATCACCGTAGTAGTTGCCGAAGGTGCGCAGAAGTTGACGAACGGTCTTTCGAATGTTCAGATGCCGCCCTGTTTCAGGTGTCCCATGCCGCCGTGCATGGGGTGAAACGGGAAACCGGTACGTTCGAATCGAACAAGTCCGGTGCTGCCCCCGCAACGGTAGGCGCGTGATGCTTTCAACAAACCACTGTGGCCAGACGGCCATGGGAAGGTGAAAGCCTCGATACGCGCGAGCCCGGAGACCGGCCCGAAATGTCTGTTTGGCAAAATCCTGCGGTGGGCGGGCATGGGCCGGTATTGGCTGTGCGCGATGCCTTCTCCTGCATGCTCTTCTGCGAAGATCCTTTTCGAGAAGACAATGATTCGACCTTTCAACACCTCTGCTCCAACCCTTCTGTTCGGCTGCCTGTTCAGCCCTCTGTTGCTGGCCGACGACACGGCGCTGGAACTCAATCAGCAAATCGTTTCCGCCCCGTCGGTGGAGTCCACCACCGTCGCCGACATGGCGCATTACGGCAGCAAAGTCGAAATCGTCAGCCGCGAACAGATCGAGCGCGCCGGGCCGAGTGCCGACGTCAGCCGGGTCATGCAGATGTTCATTCCCGGCCTCTACGTCGCGCCGAAAAACGGCCCGTTCGACTACGGCACTTATTCGCTGCTGGGCGGGCACAATGACGACACGCTGATCCTGCTCGACGGCGTGCGCCTGAACAATCGCCTGTACGGCGGCCTCTATCTCGACACCCTGCCGGCCAACGCGATCGAGCGCATCGAAGTGCTCAAGGGTGGGCAGAGCCTGTTGTTCGGCACACAAGCGGTGTCGGGGGTGATCAACATCGTCACCCGCAGCCCGCAGTCGCGCCAAGCCATGGGCGAAGTGAACCTGGGCGTCGACACCTTCGGCGGCACCACCGAAGACGCGCGAGTGGAAAACATTTTCACCAACGGTTTTGGCGATCTGGGTTTGCTGGCGTACGTCAGCCACAACGTCTCCGACGGTTATCAACCGTATCGCAACCGCAACCTGAAAAACGTCACCGAGAAAAAGCGTGCCTACGAAGTCACCACGTTCGGTGGCAAGGCGATCCAGTCGTTCGGCGACGATTCGCGGCTGGAGCTGTTTTATCAATACGCCGACGCCAAACTCGATTTCGCCCGCCCGGTCGACAATCACAACACCACCAACGACCGTGTGCAGCAGATCGCTACCGCGACGTTCGAACAGAGCCTCAACGAGCGCTTCAGCTACTTCGTCAAAGGCCACATCAACGATTGGGACACGCGTTACACCCGGGTCAACAATGTCGAGGGCGGCGCCACCAAAGTCATCAATCACAACGACTACTGGGGTTTCACTGACTGGGGCGTGCAGGCCGAAGGCAAGGCTGAACTGCCCGGCGGCCATGTGCTGGTGTTCGGCAGCGACAACCAATGGTTCAAGGGTCAGGACGATGTGCTGATCATTGACAACGACAAGGCCGAAGCCCACGCGATCTATACGCAATTGCGCCCGCAGATCGACGCCCTGCCCGACTGGCATCCCAGCATCGGCGTCCGTCACGAGGCCATGGGCGGCGGCGACAGCGCCACGGTCGGCATGCTCACTTCGCTGTATGACCTCAGCGACAACTGGTCGCTGCGCGGTCAATACGGCAGCGCCTACAAGCTGCCGAATGCCGAGCAACTGTTCGTCAACGAACCGGGCGACGAGCTTGGCAACCGCAATCTCAAACCGGAAAAAAGCCGCAACGCCGAGCTGGGCCTCGACTACAAAGGTTTTTTGCTCGACCGCGAATTCAGCGCCAGCGTGACCCTGTTCAAACGCAAGATCGACGACCTGATTACCCTCGACGACATTCAGTGGGTCAACGGTGAAGGGCAGATCCGCATGCGCGGTTTCGAGGCCGACGCCAAACTGGCGCTCAATGACCAATGGAGTGTGCAGGCGGACATGACCCGCAACCTCACCGAGTCGCGCACGGGCGTGACCATCAATGACATTCCGAGCTTCTTCGCCCGCTCGCGCGTGGGTTATGAGTCGGAAAATCGCCTGTGGGGCGCTGGCGGGGCGATCCGTTATATCCGCGACATCACCAGTTCGAAGCAGGTCGAGTACGGTCATTATTCGGTGGTGGATGCCGACGCCTATCGCTACCTCGACAGCGCCCATCAGCACCGCGTCAGCCTGTTGGTGGAAAACCTGTTCGACCGCAATTACGTCACCAGCCGTTCGAGCAACGTCGACAACCTCGGGCGGCCGTTCACCTCCGAAGTGCGCTACACGTATCGCTTCTGATGAGTCAGATCAAAACCATCGACGGCGTCGACACGCACCCGGACTGGTCGCACGTGCCGGCGCATGCCCGCCACGTGTTCATCTGCACCGGCCCGCGCTGCACCCAGCGCGGTGCCCAGCAGTTATGGAAAACCCTGCGCCGGCACTTGCTGGAACATGACCGCATCGAGACGCCGGGCGGCGTGTTGCTGACCCGCACGCATTGTCAGTTTCCGTGCAACCTCGGGCCGGTGCTGACGGTGTACCCGGAGACGTGCTGGTATGGCGTGCACAGCAAGGCTGACGTGCAGCGATTGGTCGAGGTGCATCTGGTCGGCGGTGAGGTGGTCGAGGATTTGCTGATCAGGGCGCAGCCATGAAAACGCTTGGGTTATGCCTGGCCGCCCTGCTCGGCGCAGCACCGGTATTGGCCGACAGTTACCGCAACTGCGGCGAAACCTGGAACGCCGCGCCGCCGTCACGGATCGTCGCGCTCAATCAGCACGCGGCGGACATCGTTCTGGCGCTGGGAGCCGGGCCTGCGCTGGTTGGCGTGGCGTATCTGGACGACACCGATGCCGGCCAGCGTCAGGCTGAGTACTTCGGCGTACCGGTGATCGCCCGTCAGTACCCGGCCAGCGAGGTGCTGTACGCGCAGCGGCCGGACCTGGTGATCGGCGGCTTCGCCACCGCTTTTGGTGACGGCGTGACATCGCGCTCAGGGCTGGCGCGCAACGGCGTCGGCTCGTACTTGCTGGAGTCGGCCTGCGCCGGGCATTCACTGGATTACTTCGGGCATGTGCGCAACGACCTGCTGACCCTGGGCCAGTTACTCGACAAACAGCAGCAGGCTCGGCAACTGATCGACGCCATGGACGCGGACCTCGCCAGCGTGCGCGCGCTGGTCGGCACGGAAAAACCGCTGTCGGTGTTCTATCTCGACAGCGAAGTCAAAGGCCTCGACAGCGAAGGCCAGCGCGGTTTCGTCACCCCGCTGTTGGCCGCTGCCGGCGCCCGCAATGTGTTCGCCGAGATTAATCTGTATCGGGTGACGGTGAGCCGCGAAACCCTCCTCGCCAGCGACCCGGACGTAATCCTGCTGGCCGACGCCGAATGGTCACCGGCCCGCCGCAAACGCTATCTGCTGAGCCACGATCCGGTGCTGTCGCAACTGCGCGCCGTGCGCGAGAACCGCCTGATCGACATTCCCTTCACCCACTTGCTGCCCACGCTGAACAGCGGGCGGGTTGCGCTCGACCTGGCGCAGCAGATCAAAAATCTAAAAGATCAGCAGACATCTCCCTGATCCTTCTTTGGCGTATTAGACGATCCTCCAATTGCTGTTGGATGCTCAATTTGCGATCCTCTGGCTCCCTGTGTAGAGCTCCGCTCGGGACTCGAGAAGCACTACCAAACAGCACTTCGCAAGCGCCAGGAAATAAAGGACGACCTTATGCCACGGAATGAGCCGCGTGACCCGATACAACCTGAAGAACGAAGGGATGGAGTCTTGGTATATGTTAACCAGGCCGATATGCATCCAAAGGAAAATAAACATACGGTTTTGTTGGATGTTCGAAACCATCAAGATGCCGTACGCCTCTCAGAATTTTTCAATGATAGACGCGATAGACCGGCGTCGATGTTTGAGCTCAAATACACTCCACCAAGCCGTACACTAAGCCGTAACGGGCAGTTCAGACACAATCTACTTAAAGAAGGTTATTGGTATTTTTTGCCGTTCCGTTACTTGGAAACTGCGGTGTACACGGCTGTACCAGAAGGTGGAGGGGGCGAACTCTATCTGCGGGCATCATTGAAAATTGAAGGCTCGAAAATAAACATTAGTGGGTTTCGATCGCCCTCCCCTCCCCAAGATAAAAAAATACTCTCGCCATTTTCCTTAATGCTTTCATGCTACCCATCATATTCAACTGCAGAATTAACGGTGGTCGATTGCGGCCATGCCAACTGGAATGAAATTAGAACCAATGGCCGTCTATATATTTATGATACTGGCGCGTCTCGAACTTTTAACGCCCAAAAAGTACGAGAGATAGTTGAACGACGCGCCATCCACCTAGAGAACAACACAACCGTCATCATCAGTCATTGGGATATTGATCACTTTCATGCTCTTCTCGCTTTTCAGCCCTCAGAACTAAGCAAAATCGAAAGGATTATCGCGCCTTGCAACATACCTGAGACCGATACCTATTCTCGCGTAATAACAATGCTGCAAGATCAAGAGATTGAAGTAGTTTCCGTACCCCACGCGTCTAGGCACGCACACCAATGGCAGAGACGCAGCATCGAACTGGTTCCTTTCGGGTGCATCGAAAATATCCATATACTGCGAGCGACCACTGGAGTTTCGAGCAATCAGACAGGTATCGTAGTTGCTGTAGCAGGGTCAGATAAAGTAGCGTTGCTGACCGGCGACCACCACTATCAGAAAGTGTTCAGGGGTTATGAGCGACTTGGATTCACCTACAGTGATTGTGTCATGGTGGCACCGCATCATGGCGGCCATGCGGGCCCTATCAATAAAGCCGACTCACCGTTCGTCAATATCGTGATTCCACTCTCGTGTGGTAATAACCAATGGGAACATCCCTATGAAAATACGCTCAACAGGATTTCAACTCTGCAGGGGAGTCCCCCGATAAGAACTGATTTGCATGGCGATCTCAAGTTTCTCATCTGAAAGATTGGCATGGGTGGTAACTGACCCTCGTCCCAGGGATTTCTCATCTGAGGCGATAGCATCTGAACCGCCTGATCGACATCCCCTTCACCCACTTGCTGCCCACGCTGAACAGCGGGCGGGTTGCGCTCGATCTGGCGCGCAAACTCGCGGCGCTCGATAAAAATAAATGAACCCGCCCCGCCACACGCCACCTAACGCATAGACCATCAGGAGGTAGCCAATGCATATCGAAACCGTGTGGATCGTACTGGCGGCAGTTCTTCTGCTTATCGAGCTTTGGGCCATCAATCGGGTGCGCAAGAGCGAGGGGAAATCGAGTAACAAGGGCGTGTGGATCGTATTGATCGTGTTTGTACCGCTGTTCGGCTTGATTGCGTGGGCATTGGCCGGGCCCAAGCATGTCAGCCACACTTCTGCCTGATATTGCCAACCACCCTGAACTCCGGTTGTAGTACCGTCATCGGTCAACAACACGGAGGTGGGGCATGGGCGAGGGAGCAAACAAGCGCATCGTGGTGATTGGCGCCGGCATCGTCGGCGCCTCGCTGGCGTATCACCTGGCGGCAAAAGGCGCGCAGGTTACGGTGATCGAGGCCGGTGAGATCGCGAGCGGTGTCACCGGGCGGTCATTTGCATGGATCAACACCACCCACCTCGGGCACGACCCGATCGCATTGCTGCGTGGCACGGCGATCGCCGCGTACCACCGTCTCGAAACACAGCTGCCGGCGCTGAACATTCGCTGGACCGGTGCGCTGTCTTATTCTGCAGACGTGATAAAAGCTTGCGGCGCCTCGGCGTCAGTATCGCTATTGTCGCGCGCCGAGATACGGCGCCTTGAGCCCAACCTCAAACATCCTCCGCAGCAGGCTTTGTACAAAGCTGAAGAAGGTGCGCTGGACGCGGTACAGGCGACCCATGTGCTGATCGCCGCCGCTCAGGCGCTTGGCGCGAAATTACTGACGCAGACCCCGGTGTCGGGTTTCACAACGCACAATGCCACCGTGACCGGCGTCGAGACCGCAACGGGCAGCATCGCTGCCGATACGGTGATTCTCGCAGCGGGCACCGGCACCCTCCCCCTGGCAGCAATGCTCAACATCAGCCTGCCACTGGCAGCCTCCCCGGCGCTGTTCATCCGCTACAAGGCTCAGGCGGATCTGATTAACGGCATCATCTCCAGCCCTGCCATGGAAGTGCGTCAGGGCGCCGATGGAACATTGCTCGCCGCAGAAGATTACGTGAGCGATGCGCCCGAGCATCAACCGATGGCCATCGCGCTGCAAACCGCCAAAGCCATTCAGCAGGAACTTGGCGCGATCACCGCCATCGAGCCGGAAGCCGCGTGCATCGGGCTCAGGCCCATGCCTGAAGACGGCGTGCCCATTGTCGGTTATCTGCCCGGCATCGGCGGCGCCTACGTCTGCGTCATGCATCCCGGCGTTACCTTGGCAGCGACGGTGGGTCGTCTGGTCAGCGAAGAGATCGTCGATGGAGCGCTCGCAGCGGCGCTGGTGCCGTGCCGTCCAGATCGAGCCTTCTGAATTTCCTTTGCACAAGTTAGTCTCTGACCGGCGCAGCATTGCCTGCTAGCGCCGTTTTTACTGGACTAGCCAATTGCCATCTCCTCCGCTATTCAGGAGAATAAGACGATCTTCAAGACAATATTAGAAAGGATTTCAAAGTGACGTATTGCGTGGTGTGGAAGACAGATGATGCTGCTTTTATTGCAGCAGACAGTGCGATAACCAGCTATAACGGGAACGTGACCGGCAATCCAAAAGGGGTCTCCTCATTGGGTCAAAATCAGGGTTATGCGGATAACGCCAAGCACGTGTGTGAGGGTGCGTTTAAAATATTCAGCACATCTAACGCCGCACTTTGCCTTTCAGGAGACGTTGATTTCGGTCATAAAATTATTGACCTCATCCTGGCGCACCTAGAGAACGACAACAATCTTTCCACGGCACTAAACTTAGCGATTTCAAATTATCCAGACTTCAAGGATAGACCCGCAATAAAAATTGCCGCTATCAGCTTCGACAAAAAGCCAACCATCACCGTCCTCACCAACTTACACGATGACTTCATCTCCACCAATGAAAGCTTTGTCGAATTCGGTAGCCCTCCAAAAGACCTGAGCCAATACACCACGTCTTTTCATAAGGCATTTCACGACAGTTGGAAAAACGAATCAAAACAATATGACAAAGCAAATGAAATCATGCTGATACGCATGCTTTCTCTATTGCAGATATATGGCATGCACAATCTTACACTGCCCAACCATGGCATCGGCGGTTCCTTCACTGGGCTTTATATATCGAAACAGGGGATTCATCTACAGCCGGATATTTGCTACGCACTCTTGGCGGAGAATCCTGAACTAGGTGATGCAACCTGTACGTTGACACAAATGAAGTCTGATCATTTTTGCATCGTCAACACAGGTATGTGCCTGGCCATTGGAAATGGTCTTATAAAGACTGACGACGACGACGATCGTATGGAGGTTTCGCTGACTGAGGCGCAGGAAATTTTTGATTCTGGAAAATTCGACTATATTGTCATTCTCAATAAATCCCGACAGACCGCAACCGCGATTCAAATGAACAGGCAGCTCCATCACAGCCTGCTGAGCGTTGATGCTTCTGAACAGTATGCAGAAACCATAGGTTTCGCCTTTTGCAAGAAACTGATGAGAATAGTCAATGACAATTACGACGCCGTCGACACACCGTGCTATGCAGTTATTAGTTTCATTGGTTACGAAGAAGCATCCCCTGAAATTATCGAGGACTTCGAAAAATCCATAAACAACCTTAAAAACCGAAACCTCAGACTCAATATGGCTTACCCACTGCTATTCTCCGTTGTAAAAGAAGGCATTACTATCGACTCATATTTGGGTCGGCATGACCTTGGATTGCCTTTTATCAAACATTTCAGAAAATCCAGCCACCTGATCATCACCGACTGGCAGTCGGGCGAACTTGAACTTGAATATAGAAACGGCAACATCAACGACGAGTCAGTTGATTTGTTCTTCAAAGAAAACATTGACGCAATCCCCGAAAAAGAGAACGAATTCAGCATCTTTTCTTTTATCCTGGAGCCTGAATCATCTGAATTCGCACCGCGTCCCAGCCAACTATTGGCCCGAGATTGGGATGAAGCGGAAAAAATCCTTCAATATGATATTGACGCACAACCGGAAATGAATTTTAAAGCTCGGCGCGCTCAAAAAATATTCTATCACCCACTGTTTAATCGACCCGTTGACTGAAAGCTGACCGCAAGCACTGCCCCATGCACTCTGTGTTTTTTCTAAATTTTCACGTTTTCAGCAAGGGATTTGCACATGCAGCGCATCGTGATTCTGGGCAACTCGGGCAGTGGCAAATCCACCCTCGCCCGAGCCATTGGCCAACGCCTGGATCTGCCGGTGGTCCACCTCGATCCGCTGTTCTGGGAATCCGATTGGGTTGAGCCGGATAACGAAGCCTTTCGTGAGCGGGTTCGGCACGCCATCGCCTCCGACGCTTGGGTCTGCGAAGGCAATTATTCGCGGCGAACCTTCGACCTGCGCCTGCCTCGGGCCAATCTGGTGATCTGGCTGGATACGCCCCGCGTCATCTGCATGAAACGGGTCATGCTGCGCAGCGCGCTGAACCTGCCTCGGGCAGATCTTCCGGCGGGCTGCACCGAGCGACTGGACAAAGCGTTTCTGCAGTTTCTGCTCTACGTGTGGCATTTCGATCGCGTCAACCGCCCCGGCATCGAGGCCATGCGCCTGGCCATCGGCCCGCAGATTCCGCTGATTCACCTGCGCACGCCGCGGCAGATTTCGGCGTTTCTCAATGACCTCTCCAAGGGACCGCAAGCCTTTGCCAAGCCGCCACTGGCCAGCTAAAAACCTGTCCGCCCACCACAAAAAGAGAATGCACATGGACGTCATCAAGCCAATCCCCCCCGCCGACTGCGCCAACATGCAGGACATTCGCCGAGAAATCGATCGACTCGATCACCAGGTCATCGAGTTGCTGGGCCAGCGCTTTCAGTACGTGCTGGCGGCCTCGAAATTCAAGACTTCGGCATCGTCGGTGCGTGCGCCTGAGCGCTTCAACGCCATGCTGGCGACCCGTCGTGAATGGGCTGAGGCCGAGGGCTTGAACCCGGATGCCATCGAGAAAATGTACAGCGATCTGGTCAAGCATTTCATTGCTGAAGAGATGAGGCATTGGGCGGCGCTTCAATCGGACTCCCCGCAGTAACCCGAGTGTTCGACGATGAAAATCTACTGCCCGATGTTCTGGTCTCTCGACCAAGGCATTGACTACAGCGCGCCGATTATTCAGCTTGCAGACATTGTGCCGCGCGCGGGTCAAACAACCTTCGCGTATTTCGACCGCCACGACACGCTGCACATCGGTGAAACCCTGCAGCTCATCTGGTGCCCGCCCGTTTCGGACTTGAATGGCTGGAGTGAACAACCCTCGGAAATCGCCCATAGCTACCTGTTGCAAGCCCGCGTCGTCAGGCCGGTGCCATCTTCAGCGTCCTCGATGCATCTGAGCATGGGCAAACATCGCTTTGAACTCAGTGTTCTGTCCCGCGAGAACCTGCTCTCGGCGCTGCGCGCACTGCCGGAGGACTCAGGCGCATGGCATTTGCAGCACAATGCGCTGGCGTGGCAGGAGCTGACCGCGTGTGGCAGTGCTGTCGTCGACGGCTTGACCTACCTGAACGCGAGCGCCAGGCACGAAGCGTTTATGGAGTTGATTCTTGAGGTCACCGAGGAGCAGATTGTCGGTTTTTTTTCCTTGCACAGCGATCCCGGCGGCATGTATCAGCAAATCGGCAGAAAACGCTTCACGGGCGAAGAACTGCGCATCGTCCGCCACGCACTCGACACGGCACACGTACTGCATGACACCCAGGACGCGTACCTCGCGACGGGCGATTAACTTTGAAACGGAAGTCTTCTCATGCTCGAACGCAACACACTGGTTCCGGAACTGATGGTCAGCGACCTGCAAGCCAGCCTGGCATTCTGGGTGGCTTGCCTGGGATTCAATATCGCCCACCAACGCGCCGAAGACGGCTTTGCCTACCTCGACCTGAATGGCGCGCAAGTGATGCTTGAGCAGGTTGATCCGAGCGCCGGGCAGTGGTTGACTGCAGCGCTGAGCAAGCCCTTTGGGCGAGGCATCAACCTGCAGATCGACGTGGTGGCAGTTGCTCCCATCCTCAACAATCTGGAGCAGGCAGGGTTCGGCCTTTTCCGTGCCTGCAAGGACACCTGGTATCGGGCTGACAGTGTCGAGGTCGGCCAGCGCGAATTCATCGTCCAGGACCCGGATGGCTATCTCGTCCGATTGGTTGAACGCCTGGGCGAACGAACCATTTGTCCTGGCTGAGACACCGCTCGACGATCACCCCAACTTCAAGGAGCGTTATCCGCCATGGAAGCCACCATCTTTTACCGAATCGCCACGGCGCAAGATGCACTGACGATGTGTGAGTTGGGCCAACTGCTCAATTCGGTGCACCACGACGCCCGCCCCGACATCTACGCAGCCGCCACCGAAGACTATTCGCGTGACTTGCCGCACTGGTCCGGTATTTTCGAGAAACCCGGTCAAGTGGTGTTTCTCGCCACTGTCGACGGTCAGGCCGCCGCGTTCATTACCGCCAACCTGTCGGCCAGCGCCGGGCCGCTGATGCAGCCGCAGAATGTCGTGCGCATTGGCTCGGTGTGTGTCGCCGAGCCGTTCTGGGGCAAAGGCATCGGTCGCGGGCTGATGCAACGCGTCAAGGACTGGGCCATCGAACATGACGCCCAGGATTTGCGGCTGACAGTCTGGCCGTTCAACGAACGCGCCATACGGATTTACGCGGAGTTCGGCTTCGAGCACCGCGCCATCGAGATGGGCCTGCGCTTGTCATGACCCGCAGAAGCCGAATCGTGTGGGTCATCCTCGGACTGCTGATCTTCTACGCCGGACTCTGGGGCATGTCCCAATGGTGGGAGAAGGCCCTGGCCAAACGCGACGGAGCCGCTGACTACAGTCCAGACGGCTGCTTTCGCGTGCAACTGTTCAAACCGTTTTGGCTGTTGCCGAGTTCGTTTCATCCGCAGTCGCCACCGGACGGATCACTGGAGCGCAGTTGGTTCGTCAGGTGGGAATACCCGCGATTTTTTCGCTTGTATGATAATCGCAACGACCAAGTGCTCGGCGAGAGCGAGATCTACGACCTCGTGGCGTATGGCGCACCCTTGCGCTGGGGGCACGGCAGCGACCTCGACGTCAGTGCCGGGATGATCGAGATTGGCACCATGACAGCTGACTGCTCGTTCAATCGGTAAGGCGTGCAGGTGGCACAATCACTGATTGGCAGCTCGGCGCTGGCCTCCCGTGCAGCCCTTCCCTACCGGACATTGAAACAATGGATCGACGCGAATCTTCCCCCGCCACCGACTGGGTCATCCGCAATGCCCAGCCCGGTCAGGTAGAGCGAATCGAGGCCTGGTTCGGTGGGCATGGCTATGACCCGCACCGGCACGACACCTACTCCATCGGCCGCACGCTGGCGGGAGTGCAGAGCTTTCATTACAAGGGCTCGCTGCGTCACGGCGTACCCGGCAACACGCTGATCCTGCACCCCGATGAACTGCACGACGGCAGCGCCGGCACAGCGGCGGGCTTTCGCTATCGCATGGCCTACATCGATCCGGCCCTGATTCAACAGGTCCTCGACGGCGAGCCACTGCCCTACATTGCCGGCGGTTTGTCGAGCGATCCGCGCCTGTACCGGGCCAGCGCAACGTTTGTCCAGGCCATGGACCATCCGCTCGACGCGCTGGAAGAACAGGACGCGCTGTTTGATCTGGCCACCGCCATGAGAGCCGTCGCCGGCAAACCGCGCGGGCGCAAACTGCTGGACTACCGGGCGGCCGAGCGGGCCCGGGAATTCATCCTGGCGCACCTCGACCTGGGGATTACCCTGGAGATGCTTGAACACGCCAGCGGCCGCGAGCGCTGGAGCCTGTCGCGCGACTTTCGGGTGCTGTTTGGCACCAGCCCCTATCGATTCGTGACCTTGCGCCGTCTGGATCAAGTCCGCGCCCTGGCGCTCGACGGCTTCAGCCTGGTCGACGCCGCGTTGGCCGCAGGCTTCCATGATCAAAGCCACATGACCCGCCACTTCACCCGCTGTTACGGCGTATCGCCGTCGCGCTGGCTGGAGCGCATGGGCGCGCACCGTCCACTTGCAGGATCGTACAAGCCACGCAACCCACCCCTTCGCTAGGCTGACGATTCCCGACTCTTAGAGGATTCGTCATGCACTTCACTTGCGCCAAACCCAACCCGCAACCCGTCAACCTGGCGCACAAAGCCGCGCTGATCGATCGCCAATGGAGCCCGCGCGTCGTCGCCGAAATGAACGACTACCAGTTCAAGGTCGTGCGCATCGAAGGTGAATTCATCTGGCACACCCACGCCGACACCGACGAGGCGTTTCTGGTGATCGAGGGCACGCTGCGCATTGACCTGCGCGAAGGCTGTGTCTACGTAAAACCGGGCGAGTTGTATGTCGTGCCGCGTGGCGTTGAGCACCGCACGGCCGCCGAAGGTGAGGCCCGCGTGATGATGATCGAGCCTCGGGGTGTGTTGAACACGGGCGATGAGGGGGGCGAACGCACGGCCGATAATGACGTGTGGATCTGACAGCCCCGTCGGAATTCGCGCAGGCGTCTACGCTCATTCCACCGCCCCCCGCCCTGGAACCATCGACATGACGCGCCCACTGCTTGCCGCTCTCACCTTGCTCGCCCTGAGTCTGCCGGCCCACGCCGACGTGACGCCGTTCCCCGCGACCTTCCACACGCAGGAGATCAAGGCCGACGGGGCGACGATGCATGTGCGTGTCGGCGGCAAAGGCCCGGCCGTGGTGCTGTTGCATGGTTTTGGCGATACCGGTGACATGTGGGCGCCGCTGGCGGCGGATCTGGCGCGTGATCACACGGTGGTGGTGCCCGACCTGCGCGGCATGGGGTTGTCGTCGATCCCGCAAGACGGTTACGACAAGAAGACTCAGGCGGCGGACATTCGCGCCGTTTTGGCCGCGCTGAAGATCGAACATTCGGTGGTCATCGGCCATGACATCGGCACCATGGTCGCCTTCGCCTATGCAGCGCGCTATCCGCAGCTCACCGACCGGCTGGTGGTGATGGATGCGCCCGTTCCCGGCATCACGCCGTGGAACGACATTGTTCGCTCACCGATGCTCTGGCACTTCGATTTCGGCGGTGCGGACATGGAGCGTCTGGTGGCCGGACGCGAGCGGATCTACCTCGACCGTTTCTGGAACGAGTTCGCCGGCACCCCCGCTAAAATCGACGAAGGCACTCGCCAACACTACGCCAGACTCTATGCCCGGCCAGGTGCCATGCATGCAGCGTTTGCGCAGTTCCGCAGCATCCGCCAGGACGCAATCGACAATGCACCTGTGCTGCAGCAAAAATTGCCCATGCCGGTGCTGGCCATCGGCGGTGAAAAGTCCTTCGGCAATAACGAAGCGATCGTGATGCGTAACGCTGCGGACAACGTCACGGAGGTGGTGATTCCGGCAGCGGGACACTGGCTGATGGAGGAAGCGCCGGCGCCGACGATCAAGGCCGTTCGAGACTTTATCGCGATGTGAGGATTTGCCGTTGCCGCGCCCCGCGCCATGCGTCAGGATTCCACTCTTTTGATCGCAAGGAACTAACGTGGAGCGTCTATTCGTTTATGGAACCCTGGGCCCGGGGCGGCCGAATGAGCATGTCATGCAGAACATCGGTGGCACCTGGCAGCCGGCCTCGCTCAGAGGTCGACTGACGCAGGCGGGCTGGGGCGCCGAGATGGGCTTTCCGGGGCTGGTGATTGCGGATGATGGCGACGTAATCGAGGGTTTCGTATTTTCATCGCAGAACTTCCCTGCCCATTGGGCCGACCTCGATGCGTTTGAAGGCGCCGAGTACCAGCGGGTTGTGACCGCCGTGACGCTGGCCGACGGCACGCTGATCGAAGCCAACGTGTACGCCTTGCGCTGATCAATATTCGCCATCGCCGCCTAGCCACTGCACCGATTCACGCTTACCATAGCCACAACTCGTATTACCGCGGCTGCTGAACCCGGTATTCACGAGGAAATGACCATGAACAGAACCCGCGCCTGGCGACGTCAGCAGGCCCGTAAACACGGCAATGGCAAAGCGGCCGATCCGCTGAAGTTCAAGCCGCCCAAGAACTGGAAGCTGATGTACACCCGTGGCGACAAGTTGATCAGGGCACGCCAACTCGGCATGAGCTATCCCATTCGCTCCACTCGCCAATTGTTGGATCAAGCGTGACCAATCTTCTGTTTGTCTGCAGCCGCAACCAGTGGCGTAGCCCCACGGCAGAGGCCATCTGGCGCCGCCGTGAGGGCTTCAAAGCCCGTTCCGCCGGCACAAGCCCGAACGCACGCAAACCGATCGGCCCGGCGGATATTCGCTGGGCCGATTTCATCTTCGTCATGGAACGCAAGCACCTCAATCGCCTGCAGGCCGAATACGCCCGTCTGCTTGAGCACAAGCGCATCTACTCGCTGGACATCCCCGACGATTACCCGTTCATGGACCCGGCGCTGGTGGACCTGCTCGAAGACACCGTCAAGCCCTACCTCAACCCGTAGGCTTCATGCGCGAATCGCAGCCTTAATTCAACAATTTCAAACCGAGCAGAACCCATGAATCGTCAAAAAAAGCTGAAGCAGTTGTTCAAGGAAAAGGCCAAGAAGGCCAGCGCCAAACTGGCACCGAAAAAACCTAAATACATCAGCAAGGCTGACCGGGCGAAACTGGCGACTGAAGAAACGCCCGAGTCGCAGGATTCTGCGCAGAGCTGATCACCCCTGCTGCGTCATACCGGGCGGACTTCAGCCATCCGCTCAGCCCGCTGGTAAGGACTTTGCGGCGCCTGCCAGCCCTGCATAATTTTTATGCCCGCAAAGCATTGCACGCGCAGGCTTTGCCCCACCGCTTATATTCCGCAATCGAATAAAGCGCATATTTTTAAGTATTTTATTTCTCCAACCACAGGCCGCTATATCTGCGCCTCCGATCCGGCACCTCGCTGGAATTTGCAGGAGCATCCGCGTGATTCGAACGACGTCGTCAAGCACAATCTCCCTCACCACAGCGGCGCTTTCCCTCGCTGCCGTCCTGGTCAGCGGTGCCGTCATGGCCGATGCGGTCAAGGAAATCCGTATCGCCGTGCCGGACATCAGCGCGGGGCCGACGCCCAGCGGCGCCGGGATTGTCGATGTGCTGCGCGATCGCCAGGCACTGGAAAAGGAGTTTGAGAAAGACGGCATCAAGGTCCGCTGGGACTTCTTCAAAGGCGCGGGGCCGGCGATCAACGAAGCACTGGCCAACAATCAGGAAGACTTCGCGTACCTCGGCGATTTGCCGGCGATCATCGGCAAGGCCGGTGGCCTCGACACGCGCCTGCTCAGTGCAACCGCGCGTGACGTCAAACTCTACCTCGCGGTGCAGCCCGGCTCGGGCATCACCACACTCGAAGCACTGAAAGGCAAACGCGTGGCGATCTTTCGCGGGACTGCCACGCAGCTTTCGTTTGCCTCGGCACTGGCGCATCAGGGCTTGAAAGAAAGCGACTACAAAGTGGTCAACCTCGATTACAACGCTGCCAACGCGGCACTGGCCGCCAAGCAGATTGACGCCACCTGGTCCGGCGCCGGGGTGATTGCGCTGAAGGCGCGCGGCCTCGCCGAGCTGCCGCTGACCACCGTCGACCTTGATGGCGCCGGTAGCATGCAAGCCGTGCTGTTGGGGCGTGGCGCTTTCGTCGATGCGCACCCGGAACTGGTCGCGCGTCTGATCAAGGCGCAACAACCCGCCATCACCTGGTTGCGCAACGACGACCATAAACAGGACTACATCAACCTCGTTTCCAAGCTTGCCAGCTTCCCGGCAGACATCCTCACCACCGATGCCAAAGACCAATCGCTGGTGAAGATTTTCGCCCCGCAACTCGACGCACCCTTCCTCGACAACTTGCAGCGCAGCGTCGATCTGGCGCTCAACGCGAAGCTGATCCGCAAAGGGTTCGACGTGAAGAGCTGGGCCGAACCGCGCTTCATCGAGGCCGCATTGCAACAGACCGACACCGCTTCGCAAACCCCACAAGCCAGCCGCTAAAACAAGGAATGCCCATGACCACCCTGTTCATTTTTCCCGGTGCCTGCTCGTTCGCAGCCCATGTCGTGATTCACGAATTGCAACTGCCGATCAGCGTCGAGCGCGTGACCTTCGGCGACCCGAACTCACCGTATCGCCAGATCAACCCGACCGGCCGCGTGCCGGCGCTGTTGCTGGATAACCAGACGCTCCTCACCGAGAACACCGCAATCCTGCCGTACCTCGCCGATCTCAAACCCGGCACAGAATTGTTCGCCCCGGCAGGTTCGGTCGAGCGCGCGCAGATTCAGGGCTGGCTCGGGTACGTCGCGACCGAAGTACACGTCGCCGCGTTTCGCCCGATCAATCGGCCCGAGCGTTACAGCGCCGATGAAACAGCATTCCCCGGCATTCGCCAGCGAGCGCTGGAGCAACTGACCAACGCACTCAAGCCGATCGAAGCACGACTGGCGCAGACCGAGTATCTGGTCGGCGATCGTTTCACCGTGGCGGACGCCTACCTCGGCGTGTTCCTCGGCTGGAGCGCCCGCGTTGGTGTGCTCAACGATTTCCCTGCGCTGCAAGCTGCGCTCGGTCGCTTCCGCGCCCGTGAATCGGTGGTGCAGACATTGGCCGCCGAAGGCCTCGCCTGAGTCACCCCGAGGACGGATAACCGAGCACGCCGGAGAATCACCATGCCAAGCACCGATACCATTGCCACCTGGGCCCAAGTCATCGCCCGCACGCTGGAAGCACGGGGCATCGACGCCGCCCCGTTGCTGCACGAGGCCGGTATCAGTCGCTGTCATCTGCATGACCCCGATCAGCGCATCGCCCTCCCCGCCATGAGTGCGTTCTGGCGGGCGGCGCGGCGTATCAGTGCTGACGAATGCTTCGGCCTGCAAGTGGCGCAGTACAGTTATCCGACCGACTTTCACGGGTTGTTTTTCGCCGCGCAAAGCAGCTCGACGGTGATTGAAGCGTTGCAACGGGGCGTGCGTTACGCCCCGGTGATCACCACGTCGGCGGCAATGAGCCTGGTGCGCGGGCCGCACACCACGCGCATGGTTTACGGCGTGGCCGACGGCGCGGAAGTGGAGCAAATCGCCACCGAAGCGTCGATTGCCTGCGCGGTGCGCTTCACCCGGCAAACCTGGGTGGATCTGCCCATCGTGGACGGTGTGCGATTGGCGCGCCCTGCTCCAGAAGATCCGCAGCGCTGGACGCGTTTACTCGGTTGCCCGATCCGCTTCGACGCCGGCGAAAACGCCATTGAATACAGCAACCGCTGGCTGGATGCACCGCTGACCACGGCCAATCACGCCGTGGCCCAGGGACTCGACGGCGTGCTCAACGATTACCTGCAACGGCAACGACGCCTGAATCTGCCAGAGCGGGTTCGCGCGGCGATTATCCGTTACCTGCCGTTGGGCGAAGTTCAGCAAAGTCGGGTTGCCGACGAACTCGGCATGAGCGTACGCAATCTGCATCGGCACTTGCTCAAGCACGACAGCAGCTTCAAGACGTTGCTCGACGATTGCCGGCGGCAACTGGCGTTCAGCTACCTGCGCCAGACCGACTGTTCGATCAACGAAATCTGCTACCGACTGGGCTTCAATGAGCCGAGCAGTTTCAATCGCGCGTTCCGTCGCTGGACCGGCGCAAGTCCCGGTAAATGGCGCCGTGATGATCTGCCATTGCAGCCTCAACGCTACGTGCCTCGGCCCGCTGCTTTCGCGGCTGAGCGGGCACTCTCGATCGCGGTTTGAGTCACTTGTCTGCGGCGGACCACAGGTTGTCCGCGCAGGCCCCTTTTCTCTCCTTCACACGCTCTAGCATGGCACGCCTACCGAGCCCGACCGATAGCGTCGCGCGGCAATAAAAGGAGCTCTGCGTTCATGCTTTTACGTTATTCGGCCACCACGGCCCATCGCCTCAAGCCCCTGAGCTTTTCCTTATGGCTGGCGCTGCCCGGTGTCCTCTGTTCGACCCAGAGCTTCGCCGCTGAAGAAAGTGAATCGTCAGCAGCGACGTCAGCCCAGGCCGACAAATCGGCACCCAGACTTGAACAGGTCACCGTGACCGCGCGCCGTCGCGAAGAACAGTCGCAAGACGTGCCGACGCCGATCACCACCCTCAGCGGCGCCAACCTGGAAAGCCAGCGCATCTACAAGATTCAGGATCTGCAACAGGCCTTGCCCAGCGTCAACGTCGCCTATGTTCATGCCCGCGTTTCCAGCCTTGCGGTACGCGGCATTGGTAACAACCCGGCCAGCGATGGCCTGGAAGGCAGTGCCGGGATTTATCTGGACAACGTCTATCTTGGTCGCCCCGGCATGGCCGCGTTTGACATGCTCGATGTCGAGCAACTGGAACTGCTGCGCGGGCCGCAAGGCACGTTGTTCGGCAAAAACACCACGGCCGGCGTGCTCAACATCACCACCCGTGGCCCGACGTTCACCCCCGAGCGCAGCCTCGAAGTGTCGGGCGGGCAGGACGGCTACTTTCAAGGCAAAGGCACGGTGTCCGGGCCGTTGACCGATACCCTCGCCGGGCGCTTGTCGTTCTATCGCACACGCGATGACGGCTACCTGAACAATCGCCATGACGACCGCACGTTGCTCGGCGGTGAGCGCGAAGGTTTGCGCGGGCAATTGCTGTTCAAACCCAACGACGATTTCAGCCTGCGCTGGATCAACGAATACAACACGGAAAACTCCAGCAGCGGCAGCAGCGTGATCTATGGCGCCGGGCCCGTGTTCTGGCGCCGCGCGGCACTGGTCGGGGCCAATCCAGAGGTAGGCGAAAGCAACATCGACGGCCGGCAGAACGTCAGCGTGCACCAGAATGCGAGTTCCGTTGAAGCCAACTGGAACCTCGCCGGCGGCTATACGTTGACCTCGATCAGCGCTTACCGCAGCTGGCACTTCAACCCGGCCAACGACGCCGACCAACTGGAAGTCCCGGTGATCAACGACTTCGGCTACGAAGTCCACGACCGTCAGTTCTCCCAAGAGGTGCGACTGGCCTCACCCAAGGGCGAATTCTTCGACTATGTGGTTGGCGCCTACGCGTTCAAGCAAGACCTCGGCAACCGCATCTTCACCAATCTCGGGCCGCTGGCGGACCTCAACCTGATCGGCACCAATCTCAATGCGCTGAACAACGTCAACAGCAAGGTCAACGGCAAGATCGACACCGAGAGCTACGCGCTGTTTGCCCAAGGCACCTGGCACCTGACGCAGCGCCTCGATTTCAGCGCCGGCATCCGCGGCACCTATGAAGAGAAAGAGGCCAACGTCAAGCGCTTCGCCCCTGTGGGTGGCGGCACGCCAGTGGTGATCCCGGGCGTGGTCGATGGCAACGCGATCCGCGCCGGCCAGGTCGGCGCCTACGACACCGGCGACCTGCACCTGTACAACGCGGCGCCGTCGTTTCTCGCCAGTTTGAGTTATCACTTCAGCGATGACGTGCTCGGTTACACGTCGCTGTCACACGGTGAAAAATCCGGCGGCGTCAACCTTGCGGTCGGCTCGGCGCCTAGCGCTGGCGCCGAGTCATTATTGGTCGGCCCGGAGCGGGCGAACGATGCAGAACTGGGCATCAAAAGTCAGCTGTTCGACCAGCGCTTGCAGCTCAACGCGAACGTGTTCTGGACCGGCGTGAACGGCTATCAAGCCACCACTTACTACCAGCCGCCCGGTTCATTGACCGGTTACCAGTTGCTGACCAACGCCGGCACCGTGCGCTCGCGCGGCGTCGAGTTCGAAGCGACCACCGTACCGGTGCGCGGCCTGACGTTGAACGTCAACGGCTCGTTCAACGACGTCACTTACCTGTCATTCAAAGACGCGCCCTGCCCTTCGGAAAATCCAGGGCAAACCAATTGCGACCTCAGCGGCCAGCGTGTGGCCGGCGCCTCGCGCTGGATCGGCAACGTCAACGGTGAATACAAATGGCCGCGCATCGATGGCATTGAACCCTACGCCACCGGCAGCTACGCCTATCGCTCGGCCAGCGAAGGCACCCTCGACAACTCTGATCTGGCGAAGATCGACGGTTACGGCCTCGCCAACTTCTCGCTGGGCGCGCGCGTCGACTACGGCGACGGTTTGCTGGACGCCTCGCTGTGGGTGAAAAACGCCTTCGATCGCGAGTATTACCTGGCCGTTGGCAGTGGTTCCAACGGTCTTTACACCGCCTCGCCAGGCCAGCCGCGCACTGCCGGCGTGACCTTGCGCTATGACTTCTGAGGACACTATGACAACAGCAAAAATGAGCCTGGGCGCGTTTCTCATGAGCAGCGGCCATCACCTTGCCGCTTGGCGCCACCCGCGTGCCTGGGCCGGCGGCGGACTGGATTTTCAGCACTTCAAAAAACTTGCCATCACTGCCGAGCGCGGCAAGTTCGACGCGATATTTTTCGCCGACAACCTGGCCCTGATGGGCTCGCCGGAGCTGGGCCAGTTCACCACCGCCGGCGATGTCTTCGATCCACTGGTGCTGCTCTCGGGGCTGGCAGCGGTGACCGAGCGCATTGGTCTGGTTTCAACCGTATCGACCAGCTACAACGAACCTTATTTACTGGCGCGCAAGTTCGCCTCCCTCGACCACCTGAGTGGCGGGCGCAGTGGCTGGAATCTGGTGACCTCGGCGACCGATCTGGAGGCGCTGAATTTTGGCCGCGAAAAACATTTCGAGCACGGTGACCGTTATCAGCGCGCCGAAGAGTTCATCGATGTGGTGACCGGGCTGTGGGACAGTTTTGAAGACGATGCCTTCGTCCGTGACAAAACCAGCGGCGTGTTTTTCCAGCCGGACAAACTGCATGTGCTCAATCACCACGGCGAAAACTACCGGGTACGCGGGCCACTGAACATTCCGCGTACGCCGCAGGGTTACCCGGTGCTGATTCAGGCGGGCTCCTCGGAACCCGGCAAGGCACTCGCCGCGCGCACCGCCGAAGTGGTGTTCACCGCGCAACAAACACTCAGCAATGCCCAGGCCTTTTATGCCGACGTCAAAGGTCGCCTGGCCGGCTATGGGCGCCGCCCTGATCAGTTGAAAGTCATGCCGGGGATTTCGCCGGTAATCGGCCGCACTCAAAGCGAGGCGGAAGATAAATACCAACAGCTACAGGACTTGGTCGAGCCGCGTGTCGGGCTGGCGATGCTCGCGGGCATGGCCGGTGGTTTCGACCTGTCCGAATATGATCTGGACGGCCCGTTGCCGGAGCTGCCGCCGAGCAATTCGATGCAGAGCCGTCAGGCGTTGTTCATCGATCTGGCGCGCCGGGAAAACCTGACGATTCGCCAGTTGTACCTGAAAGTCGCCGGTGCGCGCGGCCATCACACTGTGATCGGCACGCCGAAAACCATCGCCGACACCCTTGAAGAATGGTTCGTCGGCCAGGCTGCCGACGGCTTCAACATCATGCCGCCGTTCCTGCCGGAAGGTCTGGATGACTTCGTCGACGGCGTGGTGCCTTTACTGCAGCAGCGCGGGCTGTTCCGCGAGGAATACAGCGGCAGCACCTTGCGCGATCATTTGGGCCTGGAACGGCCGGACAATCGCTACCGGCGCTGACCCGAAACCCGCCGCCGTCACAACGGCAACGGACGATCCTGCACCACCCGTTTCATCACCAGCGTCGAGGTCAGGCGCTGGACATTCGGCAGCGTCGAGAGACTGTCGTCGTACAGGCGCTGGAACGCCGGCAAATCCTCAGTGATGACGTGCAGCAAGTAATCCGGCTCACCGAACAATCGTTGCGCATCGACCACTTGGGGGATGTCGACCAGCGCCGTCTCAAACGCCTCGACCGCTTGCCGGTCGCCTTCGCGCAGGGTGACAAAAACCATGGCGGAGAAGTTGAGGCCGAGCGCTGCCGGGTCCAGTTGCGCACGATAACCCAGCAACACCCCCGACTCTTCCAGCGCCCGCACACGGCGATGGCACGGCGAGAGACTCAAGCCCACTCGGTCAGCCAGTTCGGTGACCGACAGGCGTCCATCCTTTTGCAGCTCAGCAAGAATCTTCCGATCAATTCTATCCACGCAGTAAAACCTTCCAATCAGCAGCGTCTTTACGACCATCTTTGAGAGAAGATTCTAGCGGACTTTCATTATTCTTCCTGCATCCAAAAATCTGTTTCAGGACGCAATGATGAAAAAAACAACCTGCTATCCACCGTCTAGGGTGACGTCATGAGCCTCAGTGTGTTCGCCGCGTTCTGGGCGGTGTCGATCCTGTTCGTCATCACGCCGGGCGCCGATTGGGCTTACGCGATCTCCGCCGGCCTGAAGCATCGCGTGGTCTTGCCCGCCGTCGCCGGGCTGTTATCCGGCCACTTGCTCGCAACCCTGATCGTCGCCGCTGGCGTCGGCACCTTGGTCGCCAGGCATCCGCTGGCCTTGTCCGCGCTCACCGTGGCCGGCGCCGGCTACCTGCTCTGGCTGGGCGCCAACCTGCTTGCCCGCCCTGCCGCGCCACACGCCGACGAGGGTCAGGCAAGCGATTCGTGGGCCCGTTGGGCCTTCAAGGGCTTGTGCGTCAGCGGACTCAATCCGAAAGTCTTTCTGCTGTTTCTCGCGCTGTTGCCACTGTTCACCGATACCGCTGCGCCGTGGCCCGTGCCGCTGCAAATGATTGCCCTCGGCCTGGTGCACACCATCAGTTGTGGCGTGGTGTATTTGCTGGTCGGTTTCGGTTCGCAAGTCGTTCTTCGGGCACGTCCTGCCGCTGCGCGTTGGGTCTGTCGGTTGTCTGGCTTGATCATGATTGTCATTGCGCTGGTGCTGCTGATCGAACAGTGGCGTGCCTGATCTATTCTCTGTCCACTGCCCACTGGAATCTTCCATGAAAAGCCCAAGAGAACGCGCCGCCGAAGGCCTCAACGTCGGGGACCGCTTCACCGTGGTTCGCTGCTTTTGCGCAGACGATATCCTGCAATTTTCGCAGATCTCCCGGGACTACAACCCGGTTCACTGCGACGCGGATTACGCACAACTGCGCGGATTCAAATCGCCCATCGCCCACGGGCTTTTGACGGCCAGTCTGATCACGCAAATCGGTGGGCAGATCGGATGGCTGGCAACCGGCATGAGTTTCGAATTCAAGCGCCCGGTGTACCCCGGCGAGCAGATAACCTGCGATTGGCTCATTACTCACATTGATGAGCGCGGTCATGCGAAAGCCGAAGTCAGCGTTATCAACGCAGACGGCATCCTCGTGCTGCAAGCAACGACAACTGGCGTGCTACCCGGTGAACGGGAGCGTGAACGTTTGAAGCGCATGCTCGCTGAGGGAGATCTTTCCAACGGGGCGCGGTGATGACTCGCTGTGTTTAGGGAAGGTCGCTACGCTCATAACGCTTCGCGACTGCCCGACTTTAATTCAACGCGGCTCATGAATCGGACAGCCATTGTGTTCCCCGCGAAATCCGGCAGACATTTCATAGGCGGGTTTGCGCACGCGCATGACTCCACCTAACGGCCGATGAGCCGCGAGACCCTGCCATGGACTGAACGCCATGCCATCGTCAATCTCCTGAATGTTTTCGCGACTCCACGCGGTTTGTGGCTCGACCTCGATTCGCGCCACGGTGATGTAAGGACTGAGCGCCTCCGGCCACTCGACCGAGGCATCCTCGATGGGCATTTTTTCGAGGTCGGTGGCGAGTTGCACTTGCATCTCCCAGATTCCGGAGTGCTGATCAAAATAGGCCTTTACAGCTTCTCGCAGACCATCGGGATTGTCGCCAAAATCCACGTGCTGATGAGTCAATTCTGTCAGCGAGGGTGCCACCGGCACAACGGCCACTTTTGCGTAGTAAGGGCCATAAAGCACCGGTACGACGGTGCTGAAACTCTCGCCAAGGATATGCGTTTGCGGGTGGCCGCCCAGACTCTTCAACGTACCACTTTCGCTGCCGACGGCTTCAATTGTTGCCTCCACACCACGAAGCAATGCAGAAAAAGCCTTCTTTAAACCCGGCGCCTTGTCCGTGGTTTTCGCCAACAGCTTGAGTGACTTGAGAAATGCCTTGGGGGTGGCGGACGTGAAGGCTTTGGCGTTGATCATCACAAAATCCTGAGTCACCGCTCCTTCGCTGCCCGGCAAACGAGGGCCTTCGACTCCAATGATCTTTAGCGCCAACCCTCTTGGGGTCGACACCTTGTCATCGAGGATGTCACCGGGATTGGTCGAGAAACGCAGAACCACCGGTAATGTCCCTGGCGTGGCGAATGCCCCTTGGGCCAGTGCGGCGGGCAAGTTGTCGAGCACGGTAATGCGCCCTCGCAGCAGGCCATGAGCCTTGGCATGGACGCTGCGAGTGGCGTGTGCATTGTCCTTGAACGTGGTCTCTGAAATGGCGTGCAGCGCTTTGACCAGCTCTTCGCTGGTCTGGGCTTCGTCGTCGGCAATCTGCTCGAAGGACGGCTCGAACGGCAACGGCCTGGAAGTAGCGCTGATTACTGGAAGGTCATTCATTTGGGTAACTCCGCTCGGTGAGCCAGCGTCCACGGTGAAAGAAACTTGCCGGCTGTTAGGCTGCCGGCAAAGGCATGAATGACTCAGGCTATGGGCACGACATGGTTCAGGGTGCCACCGTGCGGGCCGTCGTAGACGATCGCTTTCATGGTGTTCTCCCGTTAGCGAAACGAAGAAAAATCTCGTCTGCTCAGACTTATCTGTCAGGAAGCCAGGAACCAATGTTCAATTGATTGCAGCGCATGCCTGACGAACGGTCAGCCGCAGCGCCAGCCATCAAAAACAATGAATTTTGTGAGCACGCCGCTATCTATTTGCGCGCGTTGCTCACTGGGAGGGAGTTGACCGGTTGGCGTGTTCAAACAGCACGCCTGCGGCCTCTCTCATGAAAATCTCGACAGTCTTGGGGCCAATCCCCTCGAACTCGGACAAGCGCTTTTCGAACGCCTGACGATCGGCGCTGGCCGCCACGATGTTCGTTACCTTGGCGGCGTATTCATCGTTCAGCTTGTTGGCCAGCGCCAGCAAGCGCGATGCCGTTGACTCGTCGTAACGCACGTAGTGAGCCTGACCGAGCATGGCGACCAGTTGCCGATGCGTGCAACGCGCGAGTTTTTGCGGGGTGTCTCGCTGATGCTGTTCGACGATTACCTGATACGCCCTCGCAGCAATCTCACCCTGGATTCTTTTGCCCATCAGAAAACTGGCGACCAGCCATTTGAACAGGCCCGCTTCGTTCGCACCGTCGAGGTCGATCTGCAAGTCCTGGGCGCTGATGATTTTGGCCATTGAGCCGTCCACGAGAAATGTAAAAAAGAATTTCAAAGACTCAGTGTGGTCTATCCAATCTCCACATCAAGAGTCAGACACCATGAATTTTGCACGTTTCTGCCAGGCGCTTTCCAACTGGGCCGGCAGCTCGAAAACTTTTCTCCTGGCAATTGCCTTGATTGCGGTCTGGGGTTTTTCCGGTCCCTACTTTCACTACAACGATACCTGGCAACTCATCATCAACACCTCGACGACCATCATTACCTTCCTGATGGTGTTCCTGATCCAGAACACGCAAAACCGCGACAATGACATCCTGCACCTGAAGATCGACGAGCTGATACGCGCCACCACCGATGCGCAAAATGCGACGTTGTGCCTGGACAAAATGGGCTCCCGAGACCTTCGCAAGCTTCGCGACCGATACAGCTCGCTGGGTGAGAATGATCAGGTCAATCTGCAACCGGAAACGGCCCCGACTGGCGAATGACAGCGGAGCCCGACACTTCTGCGGTTTGGCTCTGTCGATTACATACGCATTGGATCTTTCCATAAGCATCTGCGGCCCTAGACTGGGCTCAGTCTCTCGGCTCATTTGCAAAGGAAGCTCCAGATCGTGCGCGACTTTGATTGCCAACCCGTTTTGTGCGGCCCCACGTTAAGACTCAGGCCACTGAACGCGAGTGATCTTGAGGGCATGTTTTCGGCGGCCAGCGATCCAGAGATATGGATCGGCCATCCTGCCCGGGATCGCTATCAACGACCGGTGTTCGAAAGCTATTTCGCCGCTCGATTGGCCACGCGCCAGGCACTGACAATCTTCGATATCGACACTGGGCAAATTGTGGGGATGTCGAGCTACTACACGCCGCCGGATCTGCCCGCCAGCATCGCCATCGGCTACACCTTTCTGACGCGGGAAAAATGGGGTGGTGAAGCCAATCGTGAACTGAAGCAGCTGATGCTGGAACATGCCTTCAGCGCCTACGACACCGTTTACCTGCACATCGCGCCCACGAACATTCGCTCGCAAAAAGCGGCGTTGAAGTTAGGCGCGGTGCATTTGTATGACGCTGAGTTGAACCTGTCCGGGGCGGCTGCTTTGTGCAGGTGTTATGGCGTTACGCAGGCGCAGTGGGCGGCGGCAGAACATGGGAATCGGTCGTCTGAGTGGATATCTGCCCGATCTGAGTAGCGGAAAAAGAGCAAAGCAGCCTCTCACCGATGCCGTGCTTTCAGTTTCTGATTTCGCTCAAAAACGCTTTGATTTTTTCATGCTCTTCAAAGGTCAAATCATAAGTAAGCTTTATTTTCTGAGCGGGCAACGGTTTAACCGCAAGAAGTTTATGTAAAAACTGCCACGCTGCCACCATCAGAATCAAAGCCGCCAGATAGGCAAGGAGATAGAAACTGAAGACAAATATAAGTTGCGGGGCATCCTTAAAATCCAGCAACGTCGAAAGGTATATCAAGGTGTCGGTGACAACGATAAACAGAAGGATAAAAACCCATAACAAAAGACTCCGCACTCCAGTTGCAACCTTCATACTTTTTACTCTCTTTTTCCCGAATAACTAACGCGGCGACTCAACAGCCTTTATAGCTCATCACCCTCTTTGCCGTGGAACGATCAGATACCTGTATCTACATAGTACCAACCCCCACTCATATCCGTGACACTGGCTTTTTCCGCCTTATCGGGCTGATATGCAGCCTGCGGCGAATAGATATACGAGGCATAACAGTAGAAGCACGAAAGATCGATTTGCGCGAACGAAACAGTGCCTTTCTCAGATAGGACACTTATTCTGATTGGCGTTATTCCAGCCTTTTTTGCAGCTGCTCTGATCTTGGCAAAGATCTCGTTTCCGTGACCATCGAAGGGTTTGGCATTGTCGCCATCACCGCAGGTCGAGGCAGGCGAGCTGGCATAGTTACCCGTATCGACAAGCAACGCTTCACACCAGTCCTGATCCTGAAAATAACCAACCTTATGATCGTTGGCGGTGGCGACCAGCGCATTTAGCCGAGGCACCATATCGGAGCTCGTCGAATCAGCCGTCGCGTAGAGAACAACCAAGAGAACGATCACAAGCGCAGCGACACCCAGCAGGAGGTTAATCAAAACTCCAACCAGGTAGGTAAAAGTTCCCCACAGCGCACGACCCATCGATCTCATGGAGCGCGTCATGACGACTTTGATGCGCCTGCCGGCAGAGCCGTCGCGGCCGCAATTATCCGGGGTGCGTTTGGGTATCTCAGGGTTGGGGGCGCTTGCCTTTTCGCTCATGAATCATCCTTGCTCTTCCTTGAAAATCCCGTCCTGAAACCTTGCCGAACTGCAGGACAAAAAACTCCGCGCCGACGAGTCGGATCCTTGTCACGCGCAGTGGCGGAAGGATAACACCAACAGCTTCCGTTCAAACCGTTCTACAGGTTAGCCACGGCCTGCAAATGTTGCGGCAAGGCTTCCAGCATTGGCTCTCGATGAGCAACTTCGCTGAAGCACTCACCCGGTGTTTAACCGTTTCTGGACTGGTGTTTAAACATCACGTCGTCTCATGCCATATAAGCCACAACACCTTGCGACTTTGCCTACAACTCCGCCAGAATCCGCCGGCTTGTGCACTTGGTGGTCCGTCGATAACGTGGCGGGTGTCGCTGATCGACACATTTCAGCAGGATCGGTGTTTCACATTCAGAGCATTTTTAACCAAGGAATGACCCAGGAAAACAAGGATTCAGATTAATGTCATTTTCCGTCGCGAGCTTCTTCCACCCTTATTCAAAATTCCTCCATGGCGCCGCCTACAATCTGCACCAGAACCTGGAAGGCTTGGGCGTCGTGTCATCGAGCTTCACCGAGCGTGATGAAGCGGGAAAGGTCATCGCAAGCTACTGGTCGCCCGATCAAGCAATGGTGATCACGCTGGGCTTTCTGGTGATGCTGGCACTGCTGCTGATTCCCTTACTGTCAGCAGCGGCCTATACGGTGGGCAAAAAACGTGGCCTGTTCTGCTTCTTCGCACTCCTGATCCTGCCGGGTGTATTGAACTGCCTGGGCCTATTTCCAATCATCAATTACCTGCCCACTCGTTACGCAATCAATGGTGTGGGTAAGCTGGGCAGCGAGGTCGGGCTAATTCCCCTTTTGATGCTGTGCGCTATCACTGGATGGGGCGTCATGGTTCTCCTGTACGACAACCTCAACCTCACTGAACGCTTCCGCCAGATCTACGATCACTTCTGGTTTCCTCTGGCTTTGGTTGCAGCGGTATTTTTCGTGGCGGACAACGGCGCCAACGAAGACACCGCATTGCTGAACGGGGCAACGGTGAACGTCCAGGACGCCAGCGGTTACTTGTTGAGCCAAATCAGGCGCTACGACGATTACTGTAAGGCCAATGGCCTGGATGACCTGAGGTCGTGCCAGTGGAGCCGCGATTCGCAGTGGACCTTCACACACATCAAGGAAGGCGAAGCCGGCTACTTCATTGAATTCGCGCCAGATGACTCCAGAGGTTTTTACGCCGCGAATCGCCGGACCGTGAGCGATGATGATGTGAACGCCATTCGCAAAGAGATCGCCGAATACAATCAACGATTGTGTCCTGTGAAGTACTTTTCCAGTGATATCTCACGGTCATCGCCGCTGTCGAGCACATGTGAGTACGTGCCTTACCACTATTGCTCGGCCAGACCTGATGGTCCGCCGGGTATTGTGGACGAGGGTATCGGCAGCCACACAGTGGCCTTGGCCAGCGAGTGCATCATCCCCCGGCTCGCAGCTGCCAAACCCTACTTGAAGCAGTTGTCGGCGTTGGTGAGCCAACATGAAAAAGCCAAGAATCATCGTTGGCTGTATTTCCTCGCTGTTGCTTTAGCGATCGGCGCAAAAGTGGCCCTATCCACCACCAAGCTATGCCTGATTGATGCGCGCCCTGCAGTTGATAGACGTCTTATCCTACGGGCTAAGCGCTACCGCGCTGGCCAGTGCGTCCGTTTTATGAAGCGTCTGCTGGTTGATTGCGGCCAATGGGCTGGGTTGGTTGCAATTCGCGTATTCAAGCGTTTCAAACGTGGCTAGCCCGAGCCTACTGACATTTTTTGCCAGTAGGCGTAAGACCGCCTCGCCCTAAATCCGTCACGGCTGCAGTTATCGTGTTATCTGCGCTAACGCATGAATGACATCCGCAGCGATCTTTTCAGCAGCGCCCGCCCCGTCAATCCGCAAGAGCGCAGCCCGTTGCTGCGCAATCCACGCCTCATGCCACGCTCGGTTGCGCCCTGAAAAGTCTGGATCGTCATACTGCGAAGCCCACTCGCGGAATGCCACATGGATCTCATGCATGTCACCCCCGGGCGCTATCCGATCACCGAAGCGCGCCTTTTCGCGGGCAGCCAGGCGTTCAAGGCGTACGGGCGTGGGTGTCACCACGAACACAATCAGATCAACCGCAGTGATCAGCGCCTCTCCCCAGCCCATACAAGAACCGGTCAGCAGCCAATCGTTGTCACCGAGATTTTCCTGGATCATCGACACGCGCTCACCGACAGGCCGCTTGGTGGTGAACGGCGGATTGGTCGGCATCCAGAAGAAATCGTCGACGTCGACGTGTCGTACGTCGAGCAGACGGGCGAGGTTTTGACCCAATGTGGTCACCCCCGCACACGAAGCACCTGTGATGAAAATTCGCACCGTTTCCTCCATGAATACACATCCGTTTCGAGGTAGGCAGGATATCCGATATTCACCTCTGGGAAGCCGATCCGCCGGTGATGATCAGGCAATTCGCGCTCGACGACGGGCCAACATGCCTTGCAAATATCCTGAACCCAATACGATCGCCACCAGCACCAACAGGATCAATCCCCAATTCGCAGGGCTCGGATGTTGGCCAAGGATAACCATCGAACTGAAGATGCCAAACACCGGTATCAGCAGCGACAGCGGTGCCACGCGGGAGATCGGGTATTCGCGCAACAGCAGGTTCCAGCCCCAATAACTGAAGTGCGTGGCGGCATACACCTGGAACGCGAGTGAAAACAGGGTCATCGCATTGAGTTGCGCAGGCAGCGCAATGAAGGGCGCCGAGCCGTGCAGTGACCACGTCAGCAACATCAGCGGGATGGGCGGAAACAGGCTGGCCCACACCACGAACGCGAAGATCTCGCGCACCTTCGAGACTTTGATGATGACGTTGCCCACGCTCCAGGCCATTGCGCTGCCAATCACCAACGCCAGCCCTGCCCTCGACGCATCACCCGGGCTGCACAATACGATGCCCAGCAACCCGGCGGCAGCCAACAGCGCGCCGAGCAGTTGCGGCCGCCCGAGGCGCTCGCCGAAAAAAATCACGCCCCAGCCCAAGGTGAAAAATGCGCTGCACTGGATCAACAACGATGCCGTGCCAGGCGGCACTCCCCACGCGATGCCCTGATTGATCAACGCCCACATTGCAACGCCAAATATCATCCCGTAAGCAGCCAGCCATCGAAACGCAACCCGTGGGCGCTCCACGAAAAACACCCAGGGCAACGCAGCCAGCGCGAATCGCAACGCGGTCAGCAACAACGGATCGATGTCGGCCAGGCCCAGCTTGGTCACGGGGAAGTTCAGTCCCCACACCGCGGTGACCAGGATCGCGAGTAGGAGGTGTTTCTTTTGCATGATCAATCGTTCCCGACGCCGAGCGAAAGTGCTCGTATCGGGCAAATATGCAAGTAATCGAGATGGCCCGCTTTCAGTCACAGGCCATCTTTCATTAGAATCGGGCCATGCGAACAATCACCGGCCATCCTTACCAGAAGACACCACGCGATGCGGTCGTGACCGCCGTTGAATATGCGGACGGCACGTTGTTCCCGCTGCACGATCATCAGCGGGGGCAGTTCGCCTATGCTGCCAGCGGTGTCATCACCGTATTCACCGATGACGGCAACTGGGTCGTTCCACCTCAGCGCGGTATTTGGGTGCCCGCACAACTCTCTCATTCCATGCAGATGCGTGGTCCGGTCACCCTGCACAACACCTATATCCGTAAACAAGCGGCGAAAAAACTTGGGCTGTCGGAGCAATGTCAGGTACTGGAAGTTTCACCGTTGCTGCAGCATCTGCTGATGAAAGCTATCGACGTACCCGCGCGGTATTCCACTCAAGGGCGCGACGGTCATTTGATGAGTTTGCTGCTGCACGAAATCGCCGCGATGCCCGCGCTGTCGCTCAATGCGCCGCTGCCGGCGGAGCCGCGCCTGGCGTTGGTGTGTCGCGAGTTTTTGAATCAGCCTTCGCTGGAAGTGGGCATCGATGAGATGGCCGAACGTACGGGAATGAGCCGACGCACCTTTACCCGGCATTTTCGACTGCACACCGGGATCAGTTTTATCGAATGGCGGCAACAGGCTTGTCTGCTTGCAGCGGTGGTGATGCTGGGCAAAGGTCAGTCGGTCACTCAGGTTGCGATGGCGTTGGGGTATAGCAGTTCGAGCGCGTTTGCCACGGTGTTCAAGCAATTGCTGGGGGAAGTGCCGAGCCGTTATGTCGTCGAGCAGCATTTTTAAAGATCAAAAGATCGCAGCCTTCGGCAGCTCCTACATCATGTAGAAGCTGCCGAAGGCTGCGATCTTTTGATCTTCAAACGCGCAAATGCCTGCTGTCCGCCGCCCTCCTGCGCAGCAGATTGATCACTAACAGAACGCAGGCCACGATCCCCTGAGAACCGCACAAAAACCCGAACAGCCCCGTGCGAAAAATTACCCAGGCTGCGATGCCCAATAGCAGCGTCAACACCAATCCGAATACCACCCAGGGCAGATGAGGCACCGCAGGAATGTCCTCCAGCCCGTCAGCAAAAATGCTCCAGCACGCCCATTGTGAATACAGCGACGCAACCAGCAGCAGTAAGCCCCACTCCGCACCCGCCAGTGTTTGCGAGGTCAGCAGTCCCGTCAGCAAGCCGAGTCCGTACCAGAGGATAAAGCCGATCGTCGCGCTGGCGGGCACGGTGTAGGCTGGCAACGCGAGGCCGATCTGGATCAGTTTGAGAACTTGCAGTCGAGTGATCACGTCGCGCACTCCTGGCGAGTCGCAATGGCCGCATCCGCTGGCCGACTGAGTGACTATAGATCAGCCGTAGAACGCTGTGAGACCTCCGCTCAGACGTTTTTACACGTCAGCCAGGCACCCCAGAAAAGACTGCTGAAAAACCGCGTCGCCTGACCAAACCCGGCGTCATGCAGCAACTGCTGAACCGCCGCCTCGGAGTGCGGAGGATCGGCGCCCTGCAGAATCTTCCCCAGCTTGGCCTGCACCTCTTGCGCACTCGCGCCCTGCTGCCGCCAGCGCTGGCCCCAGGCCTGAAGCAACAACGGTTGGCTGGCGTAGGCGTAATGATTGCCGGCCACGATCAATGGCGCGCCCGGCTTGAGCCGAGCCTGAACCGCGCGCAGGATTTGCTGCTTGGCCGCATCGCCCGGCAGATGATGGAGCACGCCGATCAAGGTCGCTGCATCAAAGGACGCGTCCGCCGACAAATCTTCGACCTGCCCCAGATGCACCTGCGTTCTGTGCAACAGATCGTTTGCCTGTAACTGCTGCGTCGCGGCCTCCAGCATCGGCGCAGAAGGATCGACAGCGGTGAACGTCCAACCCGGCTCCAGCGCGCCCATCGCAATGATCTCCTGCGCCGTACCACCCGCGCCAACCACCAGCACCTTGGCCGATCGAGACTGGCCGAGACTGGCGGCCAACATGCACGCGGCCAGATCGTGACAGGCGTCATAACCGGCCAGGGCGATGCGACTTTGCTGGGCGTATTCGCTGGCGCGGGCGGTGTCGAATTTTTTTGCAGAAGTCGATTGCATGGCGTTGCTCCTTGTTCTGCGAGCAACTTACGCCATGGGCAGAGACAAGAAAAATTCATTAATTTCATGCGCTGCATTCCCCTGAGGAATGCCCTGCCCGGCTAAACTCCGCAGCTTGCTCGTCCTGCCTCAAGAGGTATCGTTCAGTGTTGAACCGCTATATCGCCTCTCGCGAGAGGTTGGCCTCGGATTTAGGCCATGCACGCTTACTGGTCGGCCAGACACTTCGCGCGCTGCTGCACGACCAGTACTATTTCAACGGTGAACCGTACTCGCAAGATGTTGGCTCACTGCTGTGGCGTTTTGGCGAAGATCAAACCCTTGCGATGTACCTGCTCAGCGATGGCGAAAGTGTCGGCGCCGATCAAGCGGAGTTGCAAACGCCGGCCTCTTTTCGCATTGAGGAGGATGGCGAGTGTTCGTGGCGGCGGGAAGATTTGCTGGCCGAATTACCCCGCCTCGCGGTGGCAGGCAAGCTCATCACACAGGTTCAAGGCGTTATCGACCAGTGGCCGGATCAGCACAGCCGGCTGGTCGCTTTCAAAATCACGTTCGAGACTGGCGACTACTTGATCTATCTGAACCGTGGGGATGACGCCGTTGTGTTGATCAACGAAATGCCGCCGGAGGTGGTGGGTGTCGACACGCGGGTATTGGACGCGTTTTAAATAACGTCGTGATGACAAACCAGTGGCGAATGAAATGCCGCTCGCCACTGGCCAGCGTCGTACATTACTCAACCAGCAATGCCTGAAGCCCCTTGTGTCCCTCCACGATCAGGCTGCGGATCAACGCCTGATACTGCTCGGCTGTATTCGGCTGTTGCAGGTCGAAACTTGCTGACCAAGTAACGAGCGTCTGGCTGCAGTCCGTCAACGCCACCAACCGAACCGTCGCCACGTAATTATCCAGCGGCAAAGGTGCCTCTTCGAAACGATAAGACAGCGTCAACCCACGATCATCAACCGACAACAACCGCTCCCTGACCCCAGCGCCATCGGCGAGGACGAGTCTGCGAATACAACCGGTCAGGCCATCCGGCATGCCACCTTCGATCTCGCTGCTCACGATCGAAGGATGCCATTTATCGATCTCGCCAAATTTCTTCAACACGCTCCAGACCTGCTCTGCGTCGCCCTCCAGAACAGCGGAATATTCAACCATCGTCATCGTATAAACCTTCCAATAAATCGTTCGCCGATCCCGGCATCAGGCACGCCGGGATCGGTGGATACTTACGCGTCGAACTGGTGATACACCTTGGCAATCACCTTCCAGACGCCGTCCATTTTGATCAGCGTCAGATAGTCGTTGTAGTCGGCGCCAATCGCATCGTTTTCCATGTCGACGCGCACCACGGCAGTGGTCGGCGTGATTGCCAGGACGTCCAGGCGCGTGGTGATTTGAGGGGCGCCGCCGTTCTTCTCGACAAAGTCGAACAGGTTGGTGATCGGCCCACCCAGCAGTTCGCCGTTGGTGAAACCGTACATCACTGCCTCTTTATGGAAGGCTTGTGCAACGCCGGCAGCGCTGCCGATCCGCAGTCCTTCGACGTACTGATTGGCGGTGGCGATGACAGCGTTGTACTCAGCGGTCGGTACTGCCTTGATGTTTTTTGACATGGTTGTTTCCTCTTGATGAAGTCGAGCGATCAGAGTCGCTTGTGGGTAAAGCGGATGGGGTAAAACAGCCGCTACAAGCGTCACCAATCCTGACGCGTCGGCGAGATGATCAAGTCGTTGACGGTGACGTTTTCCGGCTGATTGAGTGCGTAGATCACCGCCCGAGCGATATCGTCCGGTGCGATGGCGATCCGGTTAAGCGCCTGGGCCGCCTTGCGTCCCTCGGGATCACTGACCTTGTCCGCCCAGCCGGTATTGATCACGCCGGGGCTGACCGTGTTGACGCGGATGCCATGCTGCACACCGAGTTCCTTGCGCATGGACTCGGTCATGGCCTGGACGAAGAATTTGGTAGCGCTGTAAACGCCTGCGGCCGGGCCGACCTGATGGCCCGCCACCGAGTCCATGTTGAGGATCTGCCCGGACTTCTGCTCGAGCATCACAGGCAGCACCGCCGCGATGGCGTTGAGATAGCCTTTGATGTTCACGTCGATCATCTTTTCCCAATCCTGTACGGCCATATCGACCCAGTTGGAAAACAGCATCAGCCCGGCGTTGTTCACCAGAATGTCGACGGTGCCGTAGGTTTCCCGGGCGAATCTGGCCAGTGCCTGAGTCTGCTCCGCTTGAGTGACGTCAGTGGTGAACGCGACCACTTCATGGCCGGCTTCGCGCAATTGGCCGACGAAGGCTTCCAGGCCCTCTTTATCCAGTGCCGCAGCCACCACACGGACACCCTCTGCGGCCAGCGCGCGGGTGGTTGCCGCGCCGATACCAGACGATGCGCCCGTGACGATGGCGACCTTGTTTTGCAGATAATTCATGCTCACACCTCTTGGCGATAATGCGTTGGCGACCCTGCGTCGTAGCGGGCGCAGGTCGTGGTTTTTCAGGCGTTGGCGGTTGGCCAGTCGGTGTAACCCTTGGCGCCACCGCCGTAGTAACTCTCGCGTGGCGCGATGGTCAGTTCGAGCCCACGACGCAGACGCGTCACGAGGTCGGGGTTGGAAATGAACAGACGACCAAACGCCACCGCATCAATCCGGCCCTGCGCCCGACGCTCCAGTGCCATCGCCAGGTCGTAGTTGTTATTGCCGATGAATGCCCCTGTGAACTGCGCACTCAATGCATCCAGATCCACACCTTCAGGCACGGTGCGCGAGGTGGCCGTGGCGCCTTCGACGAAATGCAGGTAGGCCAGATCGAGGGGGTTGAGTTGCTGGATCAGGTAGCCGTAAGTCGCCATGACATTGCTGTCGGGCGGCGTATTCCCGGCATCCGGCGTGACCGGCGAAAGACGAATGCCGACGCGCTCGCTGCCCCAGATCGAGACCACGGCTTCGGTGACTTCCAGAGTCAGTCGAGCGCGGTTTTCAATGGAGCCGCCGTATCGGTCCGTGCGCTGGTTGGTGGAGTCGCGCAGGAACTGGTCGAGCAGATAGCTGTTGGCGGAGTGGACTTCCACGCCATCGAAACCGGCGCGCTTGGCATTTTCGGCGGCCAGCCTGTACTGCTCGATGATCCCTGGAATTTCCCAGGTCTCCAGTGCGCGCGGCATCGACACCTCGACAAACCCTTTCTCGGTGTACGTGCTGCCTTCCGCCTTGATCGCCGAAGGCGCCACCGGCGCAGCGCCGCCGGGCTGTAACTCGACGCTGGAAAAACGCCCCACGTGCCACAACTGGCTGACGATTTTGCCGCCCGCTGCGTGTACGGCGTCGGTGACTTTTTTCCAGCCGGCGACCTGCTCTTCCGACCAGATCCCCGGCGTCATCGCATAGCCTCGGCCCTGCGTGGAAATATTCGTCGCCTCGGCAATGATCAGGCCGGCACTGGCGCGTTGGGCGTAGTACGTCGCGTGCATTTCATTCGGTACGCCGTCTTCGGCCATTCGGCTACGGGTCACCGGAGCCATGACAATCCGGTTGGCCAGTTGCAGTGCGCCCATGGTTACGGGTGAAAAAAGGTCGGTGTCTGAAGCGTAATCCGTCATAAATCCTCACAATCAATAGACCGGTCGTCTAGTAAACAAACCCAAAAAAAACGTCCCTGTGTCAGCAGACGTGCACGTGTGATCGGTGCAACCGCAAAGCTGCGTTGTCCCGGTTAGACCCTTGCCGCTGGGTGAGCGGGTAGCGGTTGCAGTTCGACCTTCTCCCACTTGGCGATCACCAGCGGTGCAATGGCATTACCCAATACATTCAACGTGGTGGTGCCGCTGTCGATGATCCTGAAGATGCCGGCAATCAGCGCCACACCTTCCAACGGCAGCCCGGCTGAAGCCAATGTGGCCGACAGAATGATGATGGCAAAACCCGGCACCCCTGCCGCCCCTTTGGAGGTCAGCACCATCGTCACCACCAGCAGAATCTGCTGAGACAACGACAGGTCGATGCCATAAAGCTGCGCGACAAAGATTGTTGCCACGCCGAGAAAAATCGACGCGCCATCGAGATTGAATGCATAGCCCACCGGCACCACGAAACTGACGATCCGACGCGGTACACCGTAGCTCTCCAGCTTGGTCATCAATTGCGGCATGACCGCCGCTGAGGCTGCACTGGAAAACGCCAGAATCAACTCGTTGCGGAAGTAGCGGATCAACTTGAAGATGTTTTCGCCAATCAAGTAGCAAATGCCGCCCAGCACCACCAAAGCGAAAACCATCAGTGCCAGATACACCACGCCAATCAACTTGAGCAGCGGCAACAATGAGGCGAAACCAAACGTCGCTACCGTCGCGCCGATCATGCCAAACACCCCGATTGGCGCGTAGGCCATGACGATTGAGACGACTTTGAACATTGCATCGGAGAGGCTCTGAACCACGGCGATGAAAGGCGCACTTTTGTCTTTCGGCAATGCGTTCAATGCCAGGCCCAACAGCACGGCGAAGAACAATACCGACAGCAACTTCGCCTCCGACATCGCCACGATCACGTTGTCTGGAACGATGTTCTGCAAAATTACCAAGGCGCCTTTCGAAGGCTCCAGGTTAATGGCCGCCGAACTGTGCGAGACGCCTGAAATATCGGTCCCGGTGCCGGGCTCGAAGAGGTTGGCGAAACACAAGCCAATGACGATCGCCAGCGCGGTAATTGCAAAGAAATAGCCGAGCGACTTCGCCCCCATCCGGCCAAACGACTTGCTGTCGCCACCGCCTGCAATCCCCAGGATCATGCAACAGAACACAATCGGTACAACCACCATCTTCATCATCTTGATAAAGATGTCACCGAGCGGCTTTAAGATCTCGGCGCTGACCCATGTTTGATACTGCGGATGCGTATTGAAGTACCAACCGACGAGCACGCCAAGCAACAGCCCGGCAACGATTTGCCACACCAAGGGAATACGTTTCATGTCTAGCCTTCTTGTTGGAATGAAAGGTCTGCGGGTAATGCGCAGTTGCTAGAGTCATGAGCTTCCAGCTCACTAGAGATCAAATGGCACAACGCGGTTGTGCCATGCCTGTTGTTACTTGGCGAACAGTTGGCTCATATTCTTGAAGGCCTTGAACTCGAGGGCGTTGCCGCACGGGTCGAACAGAAACATGGTGGCTTGCTCGCCCACCTGACCTTTGAAACGAACGTACGGTTCGATCACAAACTCGGTCCCAAACGACTTCAGACGCTCGGCCAACGCTTCCCATTGCGCCCAACCCAGGATGATGCCGAAGTGCGGCACCGGCACATCGTGACCATCGACCGGGTTGCTGTGCACGCTCTCTTGCGAGGCGGTTTTCGGGTGTTCGTGAATGACCAGTTGGTGACCATAAAAATCGAAGTCGACCCACTGCGTGCTGGAGCGCCCTTCTTCAAGACCAAATACCTCACCGTAAAAGGTTCGCGCTGAAGCCAGGTCGTAAACAGGGATTGCCAGGTGGAAAGGTGAAAGGCTCATCAGAACTCCAGATATTTTTGTTGGTTGGCGAATTCCCACCGTCATTGGCGCTCTCGGTTCAGCCGTTGCCGGGGATGGGAAACATCCTAGGACGGAAAACCAAACAGAAAAATCAATATATATTTCTTAGAAACACAATTAATATTTGTGAATGATCAAAGAACTCAAAACACTCATCGCTGTGGCGCGCGAAGGCACATTCGCTGCGGCCGGCAACAAGATCGGCCTCACGCAGGCCGCCGTCAGCGCACAAATCCAGCGGCTGGAGGCGGAACTCGGCTTCGAGATATTCGACAGGAAAGGCCGCTCGGCGCACCTCAACAAAATGGGCCACCAGATCCTGCTGCAAGCGCAGGAGTTGCTCAGGCTTTACGAAAACCTGGGCTCGACGACGATGGGACAACCGCCCAGTGTGCTGGTCAACATCGGCGCCATTGCGTCGGTGCAGCGTTCCTATTTGCCGGATGCGCTGGCGAAGTTTCACCAACATTGTCCGCAGTGCCGCACGCGTGTGGTCCCGGGGCTGTCGATGGAGATGGTGAACCTCGTCGACGCTGGCGAGATCGACATGGCCGTCATCATTCGCCCGCCTTTCTCGCTGCAGAGCGATCTGCGCTGGACGACTCTGACGCTGGAGCCCTACCGTCTGATCGTGCCGCGCGACGTGCCGGGAGAAGACTGGTCTGAACTACTCTCCAGCCAACCCTTCATTCGCTATGACCGATCATCCTTCGGCGGCAGACAGGTCGACCGCTTTCTGCGGCAAATGCATTTCACCTTGCATGAGGTGTGCGAACTGGATGAGCTGGAGGCGATCGTCAAACTGGTGGAAAACGGTGTCGGCGTTGCGCTGGTGCCGCAAACAACGCCCGAACCGCAATGGCCGGCAGGCGTGCGGGCACTCGACCTCGGGGCGCACACTTTTCACCGGGATATCGGCCTGGTCCATCGCTCTCGCCGCAGCATGACTGAACCGGTGCGGAAGATGGCTGACCTGATCAGTGAGCAGGTCAAGGGCGGCTTCCTCTAGCAACACAACGCTGGTTGCCAATGATCAAATCAGGAGTGGCGAACCTTGAATCCGCTTACGTAAATTGGCGCATGTCCCTCATCACGCCGTAACGACGGTCAACTCCGGCCAGATTTATGGCTGTGCAGCGTCAATGGCTGACGCCACACGCTGTCATTCGCAGCGTTGCCAAACAAGCTTTGCTACTCTGCCGCATTCATTCCATCAGGACAAACGGCGATGGAAATTGCCCCGCAGTTCATTGTTCATGAAACCGACCATTGGATTATCAACCACCACCTGGCGAGCGCCCTCCCCGGGTATCTGATGCTGGGTTCCAAGCTCAACACCTCATCATTGGCTGATCTATCGGCTGACGCACTGACGGAAATGGGTGGCCTGCTGGCCAAGACCCAGCAGCTCATGGAGCGGATATTAACTCCTGCGCATCTCTACATTGGCCGCTTTGGTCATCAACCGGGCTGGCCCATTCACTTCCATTTCATTCCTGTTTATCACTGGGTCGAAGACTTGTTCTGGAAGGATGAGCGCTATCGGCAACTGGCAAACTTTGCCTACGCTGAAAACGCCCTCGCGGCGACTGACGGTGCCGAGCTGACGCTGTTTATCTGGAGAGAGTTTGGGGAAAACCCGACACCTCCAGAGACGCCGGGGCTATCGGTCGAAGAAGTGATCACCCAACTGCGTAATGCGTTCCGGTGATCAAAAACTGCAGTTCGATGTGCTGTCGTTGCGGAGATGAAATGGCATCTCCCGCTAATTTCAAAGTGTTCGAGAGCGCCGCACGCTTGGGCAGTCCGGCGGCTGCGCTTGAGTTGCATGTCAGCGTCGGCGCGGTTGCATCGCTGATGGCCGTCATTGTTTAACGTTTTTGGGGATGTGTTTAAGGACACCTGACGTTACGTCCGAAAGGCTACAACGCCTTGCGCCGTTGCCTACGACTACGCCAGAATCCGCCGGCTTGTGCGCCTGGCATGCCATCGGTAACTTGATTCGCGTCACTGATTCTCAGTGATCGGGTTTAGTAGCCCGTGGTAAATGAAAGTGCACAAGCGTCTGTCAAAAAGGTATTCACGTACCTGCACTTGATGGCGGCTGTGCGTAGGGCGCCCCCGGGCGCGCCGGCTTTCTTCTTTTCCCCGGTCTACTAACCTGCGCACCGCTGCCACCCCCTGTTTAGTAGCTCGGCGCGGCGGCCACATAACAGGAAAAAGAAGAACATGTTCAAGATAACGCCGAACCCTCCGGACATTGATCCGGCTTCACCGTACGAATCACTCGATTGCAGAAAAATGCACGACGCGGCTGAACGCGCACTCGATCACTATCTCAATCCCGCTGCCGCGATCATGGCTGCGCCGTATCAGGCGAGCACGATGTTTCTGGTTAATCCGGAAACGGATACCGAGTCATTGCTGGTCAACGCCTGCGAATCGCTGGCCTCGGCCTCCATCATGCTGGGGGATGTCGCGGGGTTGGTGGATGGGCCGATTCGCAAGACGTTGCTGGGCATTGCGCAGGTGGTGATGCTTGGGGAGTTGGCGGTGAATCGGGCTTTGGACAGGGTTGAGATTACAGACTAGGTCCATACCGTTCAGTGACGATTTGGCCGTCGCCACTGAACGCATCAGATTTTGAGTGCTTGTGCATGGCTGCATTGGGACATTTCTGGCTTCTCGCGGAGATAGAATAGTGGCCGCTGGTTCCTTCTGATGCGCTGATGCTGATCCGGTCTATATCAGGCATAACCCGTAGTCGATACCGCATGAAGTTCACCCCTTACAAATTCTAAAACTCAGCGATGGAATGAGAATGTCCAAAAAAATCATCTATGCCAAAGAGTTCGACATCTGCGTATCGATGTCAGATTTAGTAACCTGGGAAGGTGACCAGAAAACTCCCAGCGCCGACCTGCAGGCGGTATTTACAATCCTTGAAATTCCCGTCGACATTCTCGAACTCCACGAGTTGTATTTCGCCCACCCTTACAGCGGCTACGGCGACGTGCATGTGTATCATGCTGAAAATAACGGAGGCAGTATTTTTGCCATCGACTTGTATCGAGAGCTCACGGATCAGCAAGATTTGACAGGTCTATTTCTGCGTATTGAAGGCCCTGCATTTGATCAGGCTCTCGCTCATCTCCGGTCTTTCTTTGACAGCGCCAGAAGGCAAGTAGCATTTGAGCAGGCAAGTTACTCCAGGCGACTTCGCGAAAGGCTTGACGCAAGCAGGTACCCTCGACTGGTCGAAGAAGATCACGACTTCCTGCAGCAGCATTTCATTCATCGGTGACGCAAGCCAATCAGACACTGCACAAGTCCGATTCAGCATTGGCTTCTCGCCATTGCTCCTCGGTACCGAGTTTTTGTCACCGGCAAGGAGATATTCGTGGCCCGAAAAGCCCACGGCATAGTGCCGCGACACGACGTTGCGAACGTGGGCTCCCTAGTCCACCGTAATCGAAGGAGATGTTTTCAATGCTCCCCCCTAACAACAACTTGAGGGCCGACTTCATAGTAGTGCTCAAGGAAATCACCGCGCTGATGTCCAGTGCATACGAACAAATCGGCCCAGTACCGGACGACCATCCGTTAGCTCAGGCAGGTTAGGAGAATGGTGGTGAAACCGTTATGGATTATGTCGATCACAATGAGGCTGGATTAGCGTTCGAACACCTGCTTTACATGATTAATGAGCCACCCCTCATTATTTCCGAAGAATGTACAAACATCTTGGCTCACATCGCAAAGGTTCTGGAGATGCCGTTTAGAAGGGGCGAAAGCTGCCACGTATGAACGGCCGCTTTCGGCCAGAAGCGGACGGTCGTGAACGTCTACGTTTGCCGCAGCCTACCGCCCACCGCCCACCGCCCACCGCCCACAGCTAAAATAGTCGATTCGCCTCACTCGCAGAGCTATACAAGGCAACTACGGAATTGGTTTTCTATCACAACCCATACACCACGAATAAAATTAAGCATGAAGATTTCTTTAAAATATTTACCAACCACTTTCATGCGTTCCAAACAAACACAGGGTTAGAGTGGAAACAAATAAAACGACGCGCTCAAAAATAGTTTGCCTCACTCACTACTACCGCGCCAGTTAGCACTAACGTTATGAATACCTGCAAAGGGGCGGAAGCTGCGCTTCGCGACAGACTGCAATTAGCCTTGCCCTCTCTGTCGCGGGATAGAAATCATAAAGCTACGTCCGAACGCGTTGACATTCAAGGTCGGAAAGGAATAACTGAGCGTTCAATTATTACATTTTCATAAGAGTTCGCCTTTAACAAACTTTCAATAGACGCATAATTGCGCTCGAAGTCAACACCGGGACCTACAACAATACGTTCTATAGGCAGTTTAGGTTCATCCTCGTCTGCAAGCAACCCTAATGACATTGGAATATAAGGTATCAGGTCACTCCCCTTTGCTCTAAATTTTAGAGGGAGCTCATTCGTAAGGAGGTCAACACCCTCGCTACTGCGGCTGCATATTAGACGGCTTTCTTGCTCTTCACTATATCCTTGATGCTTAAAAGACTTAGCAATAATGTTTAATGTCGTTGCCCATTCCCCATACATCATATCGTTCCATTTGGGAGTGGCAGACGTAAAAAGGTCAAGAAGGTCAACGGCGAGATCCATAAATCGATCATCGCCATAAACCACATCATAAAAATGAGCTATCTGTGGGTGTGGCGCACCGAAACCAAGATTTAGACCAATCGCGTAGCCTTTACCAAAGTCTCCATACCCCCGCCATTGGCTAAGCAGATCACCATTGGCCGAAAGGCTAACGCAGAAGGCTGGATAATTTGAGCGTGGGGAGTGGAGAGCATCTTTTATGCCCTCGATGATTTTCTGCTCAGCATCATTAATGCCACCTGGCTTCAAGGCCATTAGCTCCAGTAGCCTTTCGGGTAAGTAGGACCCTTCTGACGGATCATTCAGGAAGCGAAGGTCAGTTGCCCACAACCGGCCATTTTGAACAATGCCCAACAAACCCGCTGCATCAGTATAGTGGTAACGAAGTCCATTTTTTCGCCAGCCATATTTAGGGGTGTCGTGGTTCTGACTTAAATATCCGAGAAGAACCATCATGTGGGGGCATTCAACCACTGCCTCCCGAGAGAACATTTCATCGTGTTTATCAGTTGAATACTTGCTATTATCGTTCAATTTAGAACCTTATTTTTTTGGTTTTTACTAATACTTTTCCACAGATTTCTACAGACCACTCAGCCAACAATAGATGATTGGCCCACTAGTAGATTACCAATAACCAATATTTTAAGGAAGTGTGCTTTGTTTTACCTTGTTCTTGAAATGGGCTGGTCATAGCACGCCACCGGTGGTCGGAGTGGCTCGATACCAAATAGTCACGATGAGCAGCCTCCATCGTTGACACTCAAAGCGGACCCTGTTGAACGTCCGGTATTGGCCGTTTTTTGCCTGTCGCGATCGATTGAATCCACAACCCAAAGCAGCCACTCGCTGAAGCTTAGGGTGCGGAGCAGCAGAGGGTCCCGGAGAGCGAAACGAATCACTTGGACGACTTATTATAGGAAGTCACTTCGCACGAAAATGCCGAATAAGTTCACTTGCCTTTGTTGATGCATAAAAAATTAAAATTGAAAAAGCTATAGCACTTACCGTCGGGCCGATGGAATTTATGCCTACTGCGATTTGTATATATATAGATATAAATAAGATAAGGATTGTGTAGCTTATGGCGACCTTGTTAAATGCGGCCAGCAATAGCGGAACTATTGAAATTATAGTTGAATGAGCTGCAATGGTTAAAATTATCTCCATGATCAGCCGAAGAGGAACACCGTCAAATTGTGCTTGCGCAATTGCAATCAAGGGTTCGTACAAAAATATCTGCACCCCCCCAACGACAGTCGCACTGATTCCAATAAAGGGCAAGGTTGTTTTTTTCGTAATGTTCATCGTACTTCCACTGACTCCTATAATCATTGTTAAGGACATCGTCGTTTCATAACATTCCTTGCTATACGCTAAGACGTTACTTTTCTTAGATCCTATCATGGCAAATGCGGAACCAAGCAGAGAAAAAAGTGATATGAAGTCGGCCAAATTACCGAGCGTTAGCAGTCAATGAGTGGCGGGCTATGGACTCGCTGACACGCTGTTGAGTGGCTACTTTTGGTCGGAAGCATTCACTCATTGATGACCGTTTCCAACATGGTGGTCGTCTAAATAGGTGCGAACTGACATTAACCCAGCGCCTTGAGATGACTAAAGCTTCGATGCCTGAATGGCTGCGTCAAGCAATGGCCCTGTGATTTTTCTGTCGTTGTAATCACCGACGAAGTAATTGATTCGATTAGCCAGGTGCTGAATGGATAGCCAGCCCAGGCCGTGGTAGTCACGCAACTCCTCGGCGTTCAGCTTGATCAGGCATTCGTAACTCACGAAAGACGCTTCACATTCGACGAGAATATAAACAGCGCCATCCTCTGCCCTGAGAAGATGCCAGTAGTCGTCCGTAATGTGGTATGCCGCAGGTGCGATCTGAACCAAATCCATGTCTTATTTCCGTGCGGCCCACTGTCTTTTAAAACACCAAATGGCGAAACACGCCTGATCGCGCCTCACACGCTTATCTATACGGGGATGCGCTGGCATGTGAGGAGAACTACGCCGCCATACTCTCGCCGGCGGTCGTCATCTGCGACCGTGGCCGTTGTCACCTTCTCGTAACCGGGCAACGTTCTTGTCGATGCAGCCTTTAATCATACGCAGGGTATCGCGCGTAATAACCTTCGGGTACATCTCATCGGCGATAGCTGCAAACTGGCTGGCCACATCACAAATGCCGTCAATCATCTTGCAGGCAAGGTCCTGGGGCACCTCGGCTTCCTCTGCAAGCCGAAGCATGTCCGCGCGGAAAACTTCCTCTGCATGCCCCATCACGTCCATCTGGTGATATCCGCCAGGCCCTTCGCAAAAGGTCACATCGTATGCCGGCGCCAGTCTCCACTGACCTTCTTTCGACATGATGTAAGAGAAGTTTTTCGGATGGTCGTCTCTGTTGTTGAACGCAACATTGAAGACGGCACGCTCGAAGGCCAGCGCCATCTCTCGCACGTCGTTGGTACAAATCTGCGTCGCCCGTATGAAATTGACGTAGTCCAAAACGCCTGGAGACCTGTAATTGGCGCCAGTGAAGGCCGCGAGACTCTGCATGGGCACGCGCATGCCGTCCTGACGATCAAAGCGCTTGCTTGCAAACGCCGCTAACCCATTTGGCAGACTAAAGTACGCCGTTTCAGGAGTCTCGATACCGCACAGACGCAGGCATTGGGCGTAGACCATTTCAATAGCACACACCTCGGCATGCTCTTCCTTGGCTGGGAACTTGACCAGCCAAGCTTCAAAGCCCGGTGTAACAGCCGTAGTAAAAGCGTCGGTTTCGCGGTTGCGATAAACCAGCGCCTTTGGCCTTGCACCTTGAGGCGAACCACCCACTAGCATCAGTGTCTGCAGGAACTCGCCACCTTCTCCGTGGAGCACGCTCTTCACTTCGGCGGCAAGCTGCTCCAACGGAATGTGGACCTCTGACTTCTGACCTTCGGGCGCCACGGGTTCAAACGTCATGGCGCCCATCGCATTGCTACCAATGTAGGCCAGCCGCTGCAGTGCGCCGATGCGCGCCGTTGAGAGATGACGACTGCGGAACATACGGTCCATCAGCAGCATGCCCCACCCGTCCGGCAACGAGTCATAAACAGGCCCTGGCAAGTCCAATTGATAGTCGGGAAAATGTTGACGCAACTGGGGGCCTTTCAACGGCAGCCTGTAGGACGATAACTCCAATCCACTTTGCTTGGCTTCGTTGCTGTACTCGAACACGATCTTTGGGCGACCGGTCAAAGTTGTAGACACCAGCGTGCCCCAATGCCATCGCTCTCCCCAGCCCTCGTAAAAGACATTCACTTGTTCAAGCAAGACCAGGACTCCTCTTCACACGCATACGCTTGGCACTGGTCTCATAGCGCTTGATGTCCTCGATGCTCTCCAGCTTCGGCAAGAACAGGCTTTCAAGCTCTTTGGTTCGACCAAGGGCGATGGCGATCCGGACAACGTTCTCAAACCCGACATTGCGCCCGGCTTCCAGGTTGGACACGGTGTTGGCTGCAATGCCAGCACGCCCGGCTAAGTCGGCTTGAGTCATGTCCAGCGCCAGGCGCTCTGTGCGCAAGCGATCGCAGAGGCGCTTCACGACCTCGCTCGGCTTACTAAAGCTTAAATCCAACATAGTGTGCATCCAACCCAATAAATGGCAGTCAGTAACCGAATCATAGGTTTTATGCGCAATCCAATCAATGAGCCCAATACCAATATAATAGGTCTTATGGCGAATTAATCCAGCCAAAACCACAAGATAATGGAGTTATGTTGGGCTTCTCGTTCCAGTCGCCGGCTCGACTGAATGCGGTTCAGATAACCGTAGATGTAGATCTTCAGGAGGACAGCGGGATGGTAAGCCGGCCTGCCAGTATCTGCCGGCATGGCGCCTTCAAAACCCAGTTTGATCAGGTCAAGTTCGTCGACAAAAACGTCGAGTACGCGCACCGGATTGGTATCCGTGACGTAATCGTCGAGGCACTCTGGATGGACGTTGCTTTGGCCTCGATGCTCACCTTGGATAAAGCGCTTCATGGGCGATCCTTGCGATGAAATCCTCAGAAGTCATAGCAAGGTTTGCGAAGCCTTTTTTACACACTCTTGGCCACCAAGGGTCAAGCCTTTTTGCAAAACAAACCTTGAGGCGAGCCATTCTCGAACGTTACATCGCACGCTTCAACGTATCCCTCTACAGGCGCAAGAGGAGTAACTTCGAAGGTCAATACAAGCCTACCTTCCTTAAACTCCCCTTTTTTTAATTCAACCTCAGAATACCCATCAATTAAATTTTTTCCATCTATAGAGCAAAACTCTTTTTCTTTAAATATTTTTCCGTCACCACCAGGAATAAACGTTTGCACCGTGACACACGGAGTAGCAAAAGATGTCAAATACCTGACTATATATTTATCTACCTTGCCGGTATCTGCTCGATACACTTGCTTATAGTCAAACTCAGCAGCAATTGCGCCACTCAAACAAGACGGCAGGAACGATATAAAAATCACTAAGAAAACAGACTTCATCACTGACCCTCCAAGTAACGAACCCTTTCGGAGAATCTCTCCGACGGCACGCTTTCCCAATTACTTTTTCTGGAAATCTCTTGCTTGATCTTCTCCAGATCATTTTCAACAAATGGCTTCTGAATAAACTTTCGGGACGGCTTGTGATAGTCGCCGCGATATCGTAAATCGATGATTATATCTTGTATTTTTTTACTAACCGAATCCCAAGACAAAATACCGTAATCCTTCTGATTGACTCCTCCTCGGGATATACTCAGAACGCTTTGCTTCATAACCTCGTAGACACTAATAAAAAGTTTATATTGCTGTTTTCGAGTAATAGTATGAAGCCTGATTTCTTTGCTGGCATTGTTCAGATAGGCCTTTGCAGCTTGCCCCTGCTTTCCTTTAGCCCCAACCAGCCACGACAGCAACGGTTCCCTTACGCCGGCATTGGCAAGATCGGTCTTTGGATCAGCTTGTTGACCCAGATCGTATCCACGACCGATTGTCACTCCAGAAACGCCCCCTGGCCAGTGAACTATTCGACTGAAATATCGATGTGAAGGATGGCTAGCGTCCTCAAAGTCGTTCCCTTCCACGTCAAACGTCAACTGACCATAAGGCACATCAAGCCACTTCAAATCGTTCTCATCGGCTGGGTATGTGAAATTGCCAAGCAATCCCATCAGGTGAAAGTGCCAAGCTTTCCCATCGCTTGGTAAGCCGGACTCTTTCCACCACGATAATTTTTCAATCCTTTTTTTCTCATTAGCCCAGTCCAAATTAGGCTCCAAGGGCGTGTGATTCAGAAGCAGATCGAGTTCATTCCACTTTTCAGCATCCCAAAACCATTCACTTTCATACCGCGTTATAAGTTGCGATATCGATTGTGCGTGCCAGAGTTTACCCAACGCAGAGTGAATCTCCTTGAGGCTGAATTTCTTGTCTTTGTCGGTATCTATGATGTCGTAGAGTCTTTGCTTGAGCGGGCCTGTATCCGCCTGGCTAATTTTGACGCGATAATTTTCACGCTCTTCATCATTGAGCAGACGGCGTGCATCAAGAAGATGGGCTAGGTGATCGACAGGCTTACCATTCTCTTCAATAAAGTCGAAGCCCTCCCAATCCCACGGGCTGTGACGGGTGGTGATCAGATCTTGCTCTGCTAGCCAACCATTTATGGGGTTACCCTTTTCGTCCTCCAGCAAGTTATCCAGCCGCCACCATTGAGTGGCTTGCGCTGCCGAGCCTGAGGCAAAGGTCTTGGTGTCAGTTAACTGATGAGAAGCTGGCAGATCTTCCAAGACTCGTTGAGGAACGATAAGGTCGACACCGACGATAGAACCTTTCTTGCAAATGTCAGGTGGTTTTTTGGCACTGATGTCGTCCTTGTGCTCAATCAGACGACTCGCACCTTTATGGATCTTCAGCAACGGCTTCTGCTTTTCTTCCATGCCCTTCGCATGGCTTCGACTTTTACCTATGAAGGCTGGCACGTCATCGCAGCTAAAGATCTCCAGATGCAACAGCGATCTGACGTCACTATCTTTGGCATTTTGATAAGGCCCCAGATGCCCGACGACTTCTCCGGCCTTGATGTCATATGGCTTAGGCAATAAGTAAAAGGTATCGGTTACAGGCTTGCTGGGTTGGGCCTGTAACGCGCTAAAAGCCACATATCCATGGATATTTTTCGCAATTTCAGCAGTCAACGGCGGCGTATTCGTGCCCTCGCTCAACGTACTGATTTTTCGATATTCACCGCTGCCTTCATCCAACGTCAGCTTCACACCTTGGGGAAGAACAGCCGTGACTGAGTGTTTTTGCTTGCCCTTCGCAGTTTTGTATACGTTCAAACCTTTACCGGGCAACAGTTCGGCATTGGAGTCATCGGCTTGTACGGAAACTACATAAGTATCCGGACCAACAGACTCCAGCTCTCCGGTATTCACCCATGCATCACCGATCGTTTGAGGAAAGGAACGGCCATCGAGAATGCTGCTCAACCTCTTCCACTTGCTGTTGGATGTCGGAGCGGATTCAGCTGTTTGGATTTTGGTACCTTTGGGTAGCAAGCCATTCTTTACCCGATGCGCCGGTGTTCCCGGAGCTCCCGCTCTGGTGCTCAATCCGAGGAAATCATCGACCGCTTTCTGTGCCTTGAGGCCATAGGACTTTGGACCGAAGAATGCGGGAGTCTCTAAGGCATCGTTTTTGAGGTAGCCAGCCCAATCAAGCAAATGCATGTAAAGACTGTAAAACGTCAGCTCACCTACCGGAGGCTTATCTTTGGCTTGACCGCTATCGTTGCCAGGTATTTCAAGTCGATGCCTGACCAATACAAGCCCTGTGGAATAAGGGGCATGCACTACACGCATATGCTCACCAAAGCATTCTGTAGTGGGGGCATGCTCATCTACCCGGTACGCAATGACCTGCCCATCGGCAATACAGCGTACGGAGGACTGATCGAGAAACTTACCCGTCTCGTTATCGAAATGAACGCCCCCATGCCAAGAGCCATTAGTACCCACTGGATAGAAACCACCAAGGGCCTTCGCTAATGCTTCGTGATATTGCCGGGGATCCTGAGCCTCAGAGGCTTGTGAACTCCCACTCTTCAGTTTGAAAGGGTATGCCCAATGCTCAACTTTTTTCTGCTTTTCCATGACCCAAACCTGCTATCCGTGTCCTTTTGCCTGCCTGCTGAATTATCCAGTCGCGTTGGCCCTTGCTTGCGAGAAGCGCGCAGATAGTAGAGTCCATGGAAGCTCCAATCAAGTAATCGCACCCATCGGTAGCAGGCGATCTGCCAGTATGAAGAGTCCACGTACTGAAGGATCAGGGCATTAGGTTTTTCCTGAGGCTTATTGAACGACCGCTATTGGTGCAGATTGTGTAAAAACGCCTTCGCGGATACGAGCTAAGTCAGCTAATACCAGATATTACGAGGAGAATGCTGACAATTTAGTTGAGAGAACTGGAGACTGACGGGGTCACTCACTCGCGCCATTGGTGGGTGCAATGCGAGAATGGGGAGCAGTGCATGAGCGCACGATCCTGGAGCTCAGACGTTCTACCGAATGTGACGAAAAGTCAGAATCTCTGGCTTGAGTTTTAACGCAGGGCGACGCTGGGTTGGCTCACAACCCAAGGTTCACGCGGGGATGATGTAGTTCCGCGCGACCCTCACTCGAAGAATCGTAGAATCCAGGAAACACACACGCACACTTTCTTCAAACGTATTGATTACCAAGCTGATTGAACGAGTACCGCCCTAAGTAGCCAGGGCGCAATGCCCTGGCAGACAGCAGAGACTACTTTTTCTTCTTCGCCGGTTTTTCGGCCTTCTCTGATTTCTCAGATTTCTTGGCCTTTTCGGGCTTGCTATCAGCTTTCTTGGCAGACTTTTTCGGTTCGGCGTCTTTTTTCTTGTCTTTCTTATCCTTGTCGGAGGATTTCGAAAGAGCCGAAGCGGCCGCAGCCTTCTTCGTCGGTGATGACTTCTTGTCTTTCAATTCCTTACTGGCTTTGGAAGCTTCACCTTTGCTTTTCTTATCGTCTTTAGCCACGTTGACCACCTCTCGGAGCATGCCGGTATTGGCAGATCGCCTGTGGAATTATCCATGGGCTAATCATTAGGTGAGCGTGCCCGGGAGCGGTTCAAATTGTTTTGCGGCGTGTTGACGTGAGTGCGTCGTTCGGAGATGAGTGACTGACTCCGACTATTTTGCCGCCGAATGCCAGCACCTAGTCCTTGGCCAGCCGCTTCTGCCAATCGCCGCCCTGAATGTTCTGACACTCTTACTCCGAGTCGAAGCGGACATTGCGATCGGTAAGCTTCAGCTCGATACCAGCCTCGTTCAACGCGATAGCCGTCAGCTCGAAGATCCGCTCTTTCGCCTCAATTTGGGCGAGCTGTCTGTCGGCCAGCGTTTCAAACACCCAGATCACTTTCAGGGTGTGAGCCACTGCATTCAGGTCACCCGTGTGGGTAAGCCAGGTAAAGCCTTTGATTTCACCTTTTGCTGTTTCGCACGCCTCGGTCAGCGTGGTGATCAGCAGGCGCTCCAACCGCGCCAGTTCACGTTTGCCTGCAGGCATTGCAAGTTCCTTCCAAAGATCAACAAGGGAAGCGGCATCCCAGGTTTTCTGATCGAGGAGTATACCGACGATATCCCTCATCAACGTTGATGCCCGCGGGCTGAATACTGCCCTCCAGACCAACCTGCTAATCTCTCTCCATGAAAACCGCCATCATCTCCGACACCCACGGCCTCCTCCGCCCCGAGGCGCTGACCGCGATCCAGGGCGTTGAACTCATCCTCCACGCCGGCGACATTGGCAGCGCGGAGATCCTCAGCCAATTGGCGCAAATCGCCCCAGTCCACGCCGTGCGCGGCAACAACGATCTGGATCTGCCTTGGGCAAATGACCTCCCCGACCACCTCGCCCTCGACCTCAACGGCTGGCAAACCCTACTCATCCACGACATCGCCGACGTCCCCGCCCTCCTCGACAACCATACCCGACTGATCATCACCGGCCATTCCCACAAGCCCTTGATCGAATGGCGTGGTGAGCGGCTTTACCTGAACCCGGGCAGCGCCGGTCGCCGTCGTTTCAAATTGCCGGTGACGCTCGCCCTGCTCGACGTGGGCGCTGATGCTCTGCAAGCACAACTGATCCACCTCCTGCCCTGACCCGCCAATTCGGATGTGCCTTGGCGCGCTCGCACATCATCGTTTTCCGAGCCAAAATTGCCCCACTCCCCAATCAACCCCAGGAAAGCCACGACCGAACATGAGCGAACTCCCCCGATCCAACGCGAGGCATGACGCGGCGAAACGAAAGAAAATCCACGCAGCGGTCACGGCGAGAAAATTGGCAAGTGCGGCGAACACAACCAAGTGGGATGAACTGATCGACCATTTCCGCAGGCTTGAGGGCTGGCGTCCGTCCTATCGATCCAAGTACGTCAACGGATATATCTCGGAATGGGACGTCGAGTGGTTCTACCATTTGCCGTTTCCCTTTGCGGGCGTCGAATGGTTCGACATCGGCTTATGGGAACTGGCCCCCTCGGAAGGACGACTGCTGGCACGCAAGATCATCGACCACACCGACGAGATATCGAAGGCTGTGGCGCACATTGGATTCGAGTTTGAAGTACGCGCAGACATCCTGAGAATCTGGGGATACTTGCCCAAATCCTATGACGACTTTCCTAGTGCTCCAGCGTCTTCGCCATGATGATCGTGCGCTCCGCCTGATGGTACTCATCCCGGACTTTCGTGAAGCCCAGCGCCGCGTAAAAGCCTTCGGCAGTAATCGACGAGGGCACACGCAGCAGGTCGATACCTGCGCTCAGGGCGGCTGTTTGAAGCTGCTCCATGAGGTGTCTGCCGACCGCCAGCCCTTGATGGCGTGGATCGACAAACACGCTGCGAACAACGTCGTGATCAAGGCTCGCGGTGGCCACGACATGACCGTCGAGCGTGGTCACGAAGACCTGACGCCGGGCCAACAAGTCCAGGACTGCTCGCGGCGAGAAACTTTGCTCCACCTGATCAATGATGTCAGATGAGTAGTCCAGCGCGTTGGACTCGCGAAGCGTATGGATAATGACCCGGCTGATCGCCGAGGCATCTGCGGGTGTCGCGGTGCGAATCAGGTAATCCATTCTGATAAGTCCTCCCAATCATTGGCGAGACGAGTGCCGCGCAGCCAAATGACAGCCATTACAGCGGTTTAGTCTGTAATCACAAAACCAGCGTTGAGCCCGTGCTACGGCTGATATAAAACATTTTGGCAGCATTTTGCGCCATTGCTCATTTCTTACCTGCCGTGAAACTTTTCCGCCCCATCCGGCCTGATCACCTAACCTCTTAGGTTGTGTGTTAATCGAGAGTCGGCCTGCCCCATGCGCCACACCCTGAAGTCGTTGTTTCTTATCGTTTTCATGCTGCTCGCCGCCGGCAGTCCATCGCTGTGGGCCGCCGATCTGCCGGCGCCTGCCGCGACCGCTGCCGCCCCGCTCCCGGTGATCTCGCAAAGTGACTTGCAGGCCCTGCAACAGCGCCTCGATGGCCTCAAACAGCAAATCTCCGCCGCGAACAATTACAACCAGCTCGAAGGCCCGCAGGATCGGGTGCAGGCGTTTATTCTGGACGTCGACAAATTGTCGGCGGCGTTGCTGCCGCAGCAGGCGCAGTTGGCGGTGCAATTGGGCGTGCTGGGCGCGGCGCCAGATACGGAAATCGCCGCCGAGCAAGCGGACATCGTCGCGCAGCGTGCGGCGTTGACGGAGCAAAAGAACAAGGTTGATGGGACGCTGAAAAGTCTGGCGGCGCTGAAGCAGAGTGCGGCGGATCTGATTACGCAAATCGCCGGGATTCGGCGCACGTTGCTGGAGAGCGAACTGACGCTGGGCACGCAGAGTGTGCTGAACCCGGACTTCTGGACGCCACTGGTCAAGCCTTCGCTGGACGATCGTCAGCGCTTCGGCTTTTTCGTCGATCAAGTGGCCCAAACCTGGGCCACGGTGTGGGCACCGGGGCGCTATTTCTTCACCTTAGTGCTGGTGTTGCTGGCGCTGGTGGTGTGGACGTTCGGCCGGCGTCTGGCCGAGCGCGGGCTGACCTGGCTTTGCATTCATCGCGTGCCCGAGGGGCGCTTGCGCCGCAGTGCACTGGCGTTTGCTTCGGCGCTGGCGACGATTGCGACCACCGCCCTCGCCCTGCATTTGCTGTTTTACGCGCTGACTCGCCACGCGCCGCTGACGCCCGTGCTGTCGACGTTTTCCGAAGAGTTCGAAAAGGCTGTGTATGCCTGCGTGCTGATCACCGGGCTGAGTCGTGCGTTGTTGTCGATCGATCATCCTTCATGGCGGCTGCCGGCGATTCATGATCAGGTGGCGCAAGCGCTGAAACGCTTCCCGCGTATTCTCTCCGGCACGTTGCTGGTGCTGGTGACGCTGGTGCAGGTATGCAACGCCACCGGCATGAGCAGTCAGATCGTGCTCGCCGGGCGCGGTGTGACGTCGATGGTGGTGATGGTCATCGTCGTGACGCTGCTGTTGCGCGTCGGCAAAGTGCGCAAGGCGTTGGTGGCCGGCAATGACCCGCAAGCGAACAGTACGTTTGCCGGGGTGATGTACACCATTGCCAGTATCGCGATGTTTGTCTCGGCGATTGCACTGCTCACCGGCTACGTGTCGCTGGCGCGCTTCATCACCTATGAAGTGGTCTGGGCCTACATTGTGCTGTCGGGCTTCTACCTGCTGATCCAGGTGATCAAGGACGGCTGCGAGTACGCTTTTTCGCCCAAACACGCGAGCGGCAAGGCGCTCAAGCAGTTACTTGGCATCGGCGATCGGCGTCTCGATCAGATCTCGATTCTGTTGTCCGGATTCAGCCGCGCCGCCCTGTTGCTGCTGGCGGTGATTGCGTTGTTCGTCGGTGGCATCGGCACCACGCTCGGGCAGTTGGCGAGCAACATCATGGCCATCCTCGGTGGCGCCGGGTTGCGCAAATTCAACATCGTCCCGGCGCATCTGCTCAACGCAGTGCTGGCGCTGATGATCGGCATCTGGCTGATCCGCGCCTTGCGCCGTTGGCTCGACAATGAATTCTTGCCCAAGACCGACATGGACCCGGGCATGTGCGCGTCGTTGAGCACGCTGTTTTCCAACATCGGCTATGCCTTTGTGATCCTGCTGACGCTGTCGTCGCTGGGCGTGCAGTGGACCAACCTGGCGTGGATTGTCAGTGCGCTGTCGGTGGGCATTGGTTTCGGTTTGCAGGAGATCGTGAAGAACTTCGTTTCGGGTCTGATTCTGCTGACTGAGCGGCCGGTGAAGGTCGGTGATTTGATCAGCATCAGTGGTGTCGAAGGCGATATCCGGCGGATCAACGTGCGCGCCACGGAGATCCAGCTCAGCGACCGCTCGATCGTGATCGTGCCGAACTCGCAACTGATCTCGCAGAACCTGCGCAACGTTACGCTGGGTGGCAGTGCTCAGGGCGTGGCGTCACTGGAGTTGATGTTTCCGCTGGATATCGACCCTGAAGAAGTGAAGGAACTGCTGTTGGGCACCTACCGCGAGAACGAAACCATCCTCGATAAACCGGCGCCGTTTGTACGGTTCAGCAAACTGTCGCCGGACGGGATCACGTTGACGGTGACCGGGTACGTGGGCAGCCCGAGGATTGTCGGTGTGACCAAAAGTGATCTGCTGTTCGAGATTCTCAAGCGTTTGGGCACGGCGGGGATTGCGCTGGCCAAGCCGCCGAGTGCGTAGCAGACACAAATCCCTGTGGAGCGGGCTTGCCCGCGAAGGGGCCAACCCATTCAAAATCTCCAGCGACAGACACACCGCTATCGCTGGCAAGCCAGACTCCCACAGGTCATGCGGCGTGAATGCAATCTCCTACAGGTCATGCGCTGTGAATGCAATCTGTGCCACGCCACAAATCCCCTGTAGGAGTGAGCCTGCTCGCGATGGCGCCGTGTCAGCTAATAATGAGTTGGCTGACACACCGCTATCGCGAGCAGGCTCACTCCTACAGGGGGGGGTGTGAATCAGTTATGCCCGAAGCGCCTATCAGGCTGCTTTTTAGGTCTTTATTGACGATCAATGGGCAACCTTATACTCGCCATGTTCACCCACCGTTCAATAAGGATGTTCCATGCCTCAACGTCTTTTGCTGGCGGCACTGTTCCTCGCAGTCGCCGGTTGCGCCAGCCCTCCTCCTGTGTCCGTTCACACCCATGATCCCGCCAGCTCAACCCTGCAAGGCGACGCCGCACGACCGGCGCAGGCGCAATGGTTGCGCACCGAGTTGTACTTCTCGGTGGGGTCGATTGATGGCAAGGACGGTGCAGTCAACCCGGCGCGCTGGCGTGAGTTTCTCGACAAGGAAGTGACGCCGCGCTTTCCCGACGGCTTCAGTGTGCTGGACGCGTATGGTCAATGGCGGGACAAAGGCGCGAAAGAGCCTGAGCGGCTGAGCACCAAAGTCATTGTGATCTTGCATGAGAACAGTGCGAAAAACGGCGACAACATCGAAGCGATTCGACTGGCGTACAAACGCATCACCGGCGACCTTTCGGTCCTCCGGCTGTCGCAACCGGCGCGGGTTTCGTTCTAGTCCGAAAGCGGTTCAGGAGCTTGCCGAGGCGTCAACGCCACGCGACTCAACCCCACAAGAATCAACGCGCCCACCAGCAACACGCCAATCCCCAGAAAAGCCCCATACCCGACCACAGTCACGCTGGAATACAGCATGTACAGGCACAACCCAAAAAACAGCAACGGCAACAGCGGATACAACGGCACCCTCACCGGCCTCGGCACCAGCGGAAAGCGCCGGCGCAAAATGATCAACGCGACACTGCTCAAACTCAAAAACAACCAATACACCGGGGTCAGGTACTCGACCATGGTGTTGAAGCCGCTCTGGGTAAAACTGCCAAACAACACCAGCAACAACGCCACCGCGCCTTCGGCCAGCAACGCCTTGCGCGGCACGCCATGACGATCATCCCAATCCCCAAAACTGCGCAACTGCGGCACATCGCGAGCAGCAGCGTAGGTGGTGCGAGCACCCACCAGCAGCGTCGAGTTGATGGTGGCGATGGCGGCAATGCCCACCATCAGCAAAATCAACATAACCCCCGGAGCGCCAAAAGCGCGGTTCAGCAGCTCCACTGCCGGCGCATTGCTCGCCGCCAGCCCGGCGAATCCCAGGCCTTGGACGAACGCCCAATTGAGCGCCAGGTAGATGATCATCAACACGCTCAGCGCCCCCAGCATGGCGATGAAAATCCCCCGCCGACCGTCACGCACTTCCGCCGATAACGTTGCCGCATCGCTCCAGCCACCAAACGCCAGAAACACGAAAATCATCGCCGCCGAAAACCCGGCCATACCGCTGTTTTCAGGCAGCACCGACACGTTGGGCACCGGCGGTTCAATACCTTGCCAGGCCAGAAACACACCGGCGCTGGCGATGCTCAAGAAACCCAGTGCAAGCAATCCCACCAGCAATGTCTGCGTGATGAACCCGATGTGTTTCCCCGTCAGATTCAGCAGCACCAACGCCGCTATCACCGCACCAGCAAACAGTCCCGAGCCATACTGTCCCAACGGCACAACCGCATTGAAGTAATCGGCAAACATGAACGCCGACAGCGCAATCCAGCCCGTGTGCATCACCGAAAACCGCGACCAGGCAAACAGAAACCCCATGCGTTCGCCATACGCCGTGCGCAGAAAATGGTAGTCGCCACCCGGATGCGGAAACGCCGTGGCCATTTCGGCAAAACACAGCGCGCCAATCATCGACGCCACACCGCCGAGCACCCACACCAGGTAGAAATGCTCCGGCCCGACGTTGAGCGCCACGGTCGGCGCGGTTTTCAGGATATCGGTGGTGATCACCATGCCCAGCGTGATCAGCAGCGCCTGAAAAACCGGCAGATGCCGCCCCGGCCCCGCGTTAGAAACCATAGGTGGCGCGGGCGTAGTAGTAAGCACCGTTGGTGCCGATCGGTGAGAGCACGTCGTACGGCAGGTTGCCGCCGTAGTTGATCGCCGAACCGGAACGCTCCGGGTAATTGTCGGTGAGGTTGTTGCCGCCCACGGCGATGTTGAATTTCGGCGTGAATTTGTAGGCCACCTCGGCATCCAGCTGCCACACCGCGCCGTAGGTTTGCTCCGGTTGCGAATCACCGAAATCAAACACCCGAGTGGTCTCGCCCTGACGCGTCAGGCGCCCGAGCAAACCCCAATGCTCGCTGGCCCAGTTGGCGGAAAAGATGAAGCGGTCCTTCGGCGCCGCGTCGGTCAGGGTGTTGGTTTCTTCGACGCCAACCAGTGCGTCATTGCCGATGCCCAACGCCGTCAGTTGCGATGGCGTGCCCTTGGTGCTGGTGACTTTGGTGTGGTTATAGGTGTACGCCGTGGTCAAGCCGAGTTGCCCTTCATAGAACGGCTGATGATAGTTGAGCACCAGTTCGGCGCCGTGGGTGCTGGTGTCGGCGGCGTTGGTGAAGAAGTTGACGTCGTGCACGCCGGCCACGCCGAAGTTGTCGTTGATGTAGTTTTCCAGCGCATCGCTGCCAATACGTTGCGACAGGGTGATGCGGTCTTTGACGTCGATGCGGAACACGTCCAGCGACGCATCAAAGCGCTCATTCAACTGGAAGGTCAGGCCCAGGCTGAAGTTCTTCGAGGTTTCCGGATCGAGCTTTTCCGCGCCCAGTGCGCGGGCGATCGGGTCGTTCACCGAGAGCACACGAATGTCAGTCAACGTGCCGCCGTCACCAAAGTTGCTGGTGGTGTTCTGGAAGCCACTCTGCGCCAGGGACGGCGCGCGGAAGTTGTTCGAGACCGCACCGCGCAGGGCCCATTGCTCGGTCAGTTTGTAGCGACCGCTGAGTTTGCCGGTGAGTTTGCTTCCGGCGTCGTCGTAATGCTCCCAACGCGTGGCGGCGTCGACGAAGAAGCGGTCGGTGAGATCGCCGGACAATTCGGCGTAAGTGCCGAACACATTGCGATCCAGATCCGACTCTTCGCTCGGGCGCAGGCCGTTGGCACCATCGGCGCCGGAGCCGATGTAAGAAGCTTCGTCGCCGGCGTAGGTCAGGTAATTCTCGTAGCGATATTCACCGCCGACCGCGAGCACAAACGAGCGCTCGCCGAGGCGCAATTCGCGGCTGAAATCGAGGTTGGAGGTGGTCTGGCGCAGCTCGTAATCGCCGGTATCGAACTTGGTCGGCGAGTCTTCGCCGAGGCTGACGTTGAGGGTGCGTCGGGTCGATCCATCAAAGCGGTTGCGACCATGGGTGACGCTACTGTCGAAGTCCCAGTCGTCGCCGATCATGCCTTTGAAACCGGCGGTGGCCGAGACGTCCTTGTTGTCGCCGAGCGATTGCGGCAGGTAGCCGTTGGGGTAGAACTGTGGCTGTTCGTAGGGGTAGCGATAGAATTCGGCGCCGGTGGTGTGGCGCTGGTTGTAGGTGCCGAAGCTGTAGGCCTTGCCGCCGGCCAGCGGCAGCTCGCTGTTGAACCAAAGGTTGACGTCCCGCGCGAGGCCGTCGCCCATCACGTAGTTGCGCTGGTTCGGGGTGTCGTCGAAGCCATCAAAACCGGCGCGGTTGGTCGGGTTGCGATCCTTGTACTCGGTGCCGCCACGAATGAAGCCGCCCTCTTCGCCCAGGCGCGTACCGATCTTGGCGGTGGTCACGCTGTTCTGGCCGTCGGTGGTGGTTTTGCCGATAGCGTCCTGATGGGTGTGAAAGGCGCCGTAACTGGTGGTCACTTCGCCGCCTTCAGGGGCGTCGTCGAGGATGATATTGATCACCCCGGCAATTGCATCGGAGCCGTATTGCGCGCCGGCACCGTCACGCAGCACTTCGATGCGTTTGATCGCGCTGATGGGGATTGAGTTGAAGTCGACCGGCGCGGTGCCCCGACCGATTTTCGAGGAGTCGTTGACCACCGCCGAGGTGTGGCGGCGTTTACCGTTGACCAGCACCAGCACCTGATCCGGGCTCATGCCACGCAGTTGTGCGGCGCGCACGTGATCGGCGCCGCCGGAGTTGGACTGGCGCGGCAGGCTGAAGGACGGCAGCAGTGTCTGCAAGGCCGCGCCCAGTTCACCGTCGGCAGCGCCGGCGGATTTGAGGTCTTCGGCGGTCAGCACATCGACTGGTACCGGCGAATCGAGCACGGTGCGCGCGGTGCCTCGGCTGCCGGTGACCAACACCGTGTCCAGGCGCGCGCCCTCTTCGGAACGCGCAGCGGATTCTTCGGCTTTGGCGGGCAGTTGCCAGATGGCGGTCACGACAGCGGCCGCCAGTAATGAACGGGAACGGTAATGCATGTAACAGCTCCTTGAATCGCAGCTAATACCCGGCCCCGCCCACCAAAAGTTGGTCGGCAATCAGTGCACGGCAATGTCTGCTGTAGTTTTAGAAACGCGCTAGGCAGTGCAACGGGTTAGTTGCCAGACAAGCAAGCAAGTCTCTGAACCCCAAAGTCAAAAAAACGCCCCATGAGCCCATGCTAGAGGAGCCGCGCGCCCGCTCAAAAGAACCAATAACGCTTAGGTTATATCGCCCTTGCCGACTGTATAGGGCGCAACACAAGTGTTGCTGGAGGAACACTAAAAGCAACTAAGCAGCAACTTTCAGAGAAACTGCTGGCCATAAAAAACCGGAGCCAGGCTCCGGTTTTTTTATTATCAGTGGGTTCTCATTCCCGCCGCGTACATCGCCAGTTTCAGCAGGCTTGCGACAATCGCCAGCGACGCCACGCTGCCAAACCAGATCAACAACAGCCAGCCCAGACGCTTGTACCAGCGGCTGGTTTTCACTTCACGCGAATCAATGGTAGCCATCGCCAATCCTCACTTTGCCGCGGAATACGTAGTAGCTCCAGAAGGTGTACATCAGGATCACCGGCAGGATGAACAGCGCGCCGATCAACGCGAACAACTGGCTCGATGGCGGTGACGCTGCGGCCCAGATGCTCACCGACGGAGGGATGATATTCGGCCAGATGCTCAGCGCCAGACCGATGTAACCGAGGAACATCAGCACCAGGGTGAACACGAACGGCCAGTGCGTATGACGCTGCCGCAACGAGCGCAGTAAGCCGAACACCGCCAGCAGCGCCAACACCACCAACCCGGCAAACACTTGCAGATGGCCGTGGGTCGACCAGCGCGTCGCAAGCTCCGGATGCAGTTGCAGCGTCCACACGCCAATCACCCCTACCATCGCCATCAGCAACCAGGCCAGCGGACGTGTGTAATGACGCATCCGCGATTCGAGCATGCCTTCAGTCTTGACCAGCAACCAGGTGCTGCCGAGCAACGCATACGCCACCACCAGGCCAACGCCACACACCAGCGGGAACGGCGCCAGCCAATCGAGACCGCCACCGGCAAACTGCCGATTGAGCACCGGAATCCCGGCCACGTACGCGCCGATCGCCACGCCCTGCGAGAACGTCACCAGCAGCGAGCCGCCGATGAACGCCTTGTCCCACCAGTGGCGTTTCTGCGGCGAAGACTTGAAGCGGAACTCGAACGCCACACCGCGAAAAATCAGCCCGCAGAGCATGAAGATCAGCGGCAGGTACAGCGCCTCCAGAATCACCCCGTACGCCAGCGGAAACGCGCCGTACAATGCCGCGCCACCGAGCACCAGCCACGTTTCGTTACCGTCCCAGACCGGCGCGACGGTGTTCATCATCACATCGCGTTCCTGCTCGTCCGGGATCAGCGGAAACAGGATCCCGAGGCCCAGATCGAAACCGTCCATGATCACGTACATCATCACCCCGAAGGCGATGATGACGCCCCAGATCAACGAGAGATCGATACCTTGAATACCCATGACTCAATGCTCCTTTATCAGTGGACCGAGGTCGTGGATTCGAGGGGAGTGTTCGCGGCCGAAAGCGGTCGACGCGGTGTCTGTGTCTGGTCGCCTTCAGGCGGATGTTCGTGGTGCGGCTGCGGGCCTTTTTTCACCAGTTTCATCATGTAGCCGATGCCCACGGTGAACACCGTGAAATAGATCACCACGAACAGCGCCAGCGATGTGCTCATCTGCGCCACCGAGTGATGCGAGGCGGCATCGTGAGTACGCAGCAAGCCATAAACCACCCACGGCTGACGCCCGACTTCTGTGGTAATCCAACCGGCCAGCAGCGCAATCAAGCCGCTCGGCCCCATCACCAACACCAGTCGCTGAAAGCCGCGATGACCGTAAAGCTTGCCGCCACGACGCAGCGCCAACCCCAGCAAACCAACGAGGATCATCAACATCCCCAGCCCGGCCATCACGCGAAAGCTCCAGAAGATCACGGTCGAGTTCGGGCGGTCTTCTTTCGGGAAACTCTTCAGCGCCGGGATCTGCTTGTCGAGGCTGTGAGTGAGGATCAGGCTGCCCAGGTAGGGGATTTCCAGCGCGTATCTGGTCTTCTCCGCCGCCATGTCCGGGATACCAAACAGCACCAGCGGCGTCGGGCCGTTGTCGGCGTTTTCCCAGTGGCCTTCGATGGCCGCGATCTTCGCCGGTTGATGCTCCAGCGTGTTCAAACCGTGGGCGTCACCGACCACCGCTTGAATCGGCGCAACGATTAACGCCATCCACAACGCCATGGAAAACATCTTGCGCACCGGCGCGGTGTTGTTACCGCGCAGCAAATGCCAGGCAGCGGACGCACCGACAAAAAACGATGTCGCCACGAACGCGGCAATCGCCATGTGCGCCAGACGGAACGGGAATGACGGGTTGAAGACGATGGCCAGCCAATCCAGCGGCATCACTCGGCCATCGACGATTTCGAAGCCCTGCGGCGTTTGCATCCAGCTGTTGGACGCCAGAATCCAGAAGGTCGAAATCAGCGTACCGATCGCCACCATCACTGTGGCGAAGAAGTGCAAGCCACGGCCGACGCGGTTCCAGCCGAACAGCATCACCCCGAGGAACCCCGCCTCAAGAAAGAATGCGGTCAGCACTTCATAGGTCAATAGCGGCCCGGTGATGCTCCCGGCGAAATCCGAAAAGCCGCTCCAGTTGGTGCCGAACTGGTACGCCATGACCAGCCCCGAGACCACGCCCATGCCGAAGTTGACCGCGAAAATCTTCGACCAGAAATGGTAAAGATCGCGGTAGGTGTCGTTACGGGTTTTCAGCCACAGGCCTTCGAGTACCGCGAGGAAACTCGCCAGGCCAATTGTGATCGCCGGGAAAATAATGTGGAACGAAACCGTGAACGCGAATTGAATGCGCGCCAGGTCCAGTGCCTCCAGGTTAAACATGATGATGTCCTCATCCAGGCTGAAAAGCGGCAGCACGAACCCGGGCCACCGCCAGGCGCGAACGCCTGCAGCCAGTCAAATTGCCAGTGTTTTTATGGGTTGCGGGTTACGCCGCCGACGACGGGATCAGGTTGCTGACCTTAGCGGCTTCGAGGCGGATCGCCACGAACTTGGAAGTCGGCGTGTACGTCCGCTCGCCATAGCTTTCCAGCGGCACCAACGGGTTGGTCTCCGGGTAGTACGCAGCCGCCTGCCCTGCCGGAATGTCGTAGGCGATCAGGGTAAAACCGCTGACCCGACGCTCGCGTTCGTCGTCCCACAGCGCCACCAGATCAACCTTCTGCCCCGGTTCGAAACCCAGGCGCTGAATGTCCTGCTCGTTGGCGAAGATCACGTCGCGCATGCCGTAAACCCCGCGATACCGATCATCGAGGCCGTACAGCGTGGTGTTGTACTGATCGTGGGAACGCATGGTCTGCAGGATCAGATGCGGCTTGACCGGCAGGTTGCGCACGCCTTCGCTGATCAGGTGTTCCGGCAGCACGCACGGAGTGAACTGGGCCTTGCCGCTGGCGGTGTTCCAGACTCGATCCGAGGCGTCGTTGCCGAGGTGGAAGCCACCCGGAATCAACAGTTTTTCATTGAAGTTTTCGAAGCCCGGAATCACATCGGCAATCAGGTTGCGGATGCGCCCGTAGTCGCCCACCACCCATTCCCAGTCGATCGGATGCTTGCCCAGCGTCGCGGCGGCGATCCCGGCAATGATCGCCGGCTCGGACTTCAAGTGCGCCGACTTCGGTTTCAACTGACCGAACGACAAGTGCACCATGCTGAACGTGTCTTCGACGGTCACCCCTTGCGGACCTTCGGCCTGGATATCGATGTCGGTACGCCCCAGGCATGGCAGGATCAACGCGTCGTGACCGGTGACCAAGTGGCTGCGGTTGAGCTTGGTGGCGATGTGCACCGTCAGGTCGAGTTTGCGCATGGCGGCGTGGGTGCGCGGGGTGTCCGGCGTGGCTTGGGCAAAGTTGCCGCCCAGACCGATGAACACCTTGGCTTCGCCACGTTCCATGGCGCCGATCGCCATCACCGTGTTGTGCCCGTGCATGCGTGGCACGTCGAAGTTGAAGCGTTTTTCCAGCGCGTCCATCAAGTCTGCCGGCGCCAGTTCGTTGATGCCCATGGTGCGGTCGCCCTGCACGTTGCTGTGCCCGCGCACAGGGGAAAGCCCGGCGCCCGGACGGCCGACGTTGCCGCGCAGCAGTTGCAGGTTGATGACTTCCTGCAAGGTCGCCACCGAATGCACGTGCTGGGTCAGGCCCATGGCCCAGCACATGATCACGCTTTTGGCGCGGCCATACATGCGCGCGGCCAGTTCGATGTCATGCAACGGCACGCCGGATTGTTCGAGAATATGCTCCCAAGTGGTCGCCTCGACTTCCGCCAGATAGCTGTCCAGCCCCGTGGTGTGCTCGGCAATGAACGCGTGATCGAACACCGGTTCGCCGCCAGTCGCCTGCGCTTCGCGCTCCCACTGCAGAAGGAATTTGACCATGCCGCGAATCATCGCCATGTCGCCACCCAGCGCCGGGCGGAAGTACGCGGTGTTGGTCGCTTCCCAGCCGTTGCTGAGCATTTCCAGCGGGTTTTGCGGGTTCTGGAAACGCTCCAGGCCACGCTCTTTCAGCGGGTTGATGCACACCACCTGAGCGCCGCGCTTCACCGCTTCACGCAGCGGTTCGAGCATGCGCGGGTGGTTGGTGCCGGGGTTCTGACCGATGACGAAGATTGCATCGGCGTGGTGCAGATCCTCGTAGACCACGGTGCCTTTGCCGACGCCCAAGGTCTCGTTCATGCTCACCGCACTGGCCTCGTGGCACATGTTCGAGCAGTCGGGGAAGTTGTTGGTGCCAAACGCCCGGACGAACAATTGATAGAGAAACGCCGCTTCGTTGCTGGCACGGCCCGAGGTGTAGAACTCAGCCTCATGAGGCGATTTCAGATTTTTCAGGTGGTCGGCGATCAGTGCGAAAGCGTCCTCCCAGCTGATTTCCACATAGCGGTCGACCCGCGCGTCGTAGCGCATCGGATGGGTCAGGCGGCCCTGATATTCCAGCCAGTAGTCGCTCTGCTCGGCCAGGCTCGACACCGTGTACTTGTTGAAGAATGCCGGATCGACCAAACGCCCGGTCGCTTCCCAGTTCACCGCTTTGGCGCCGTTCTCGCAGAACTTCAACATGCTCGCCCCCGGCGCCTCACCCCAGGCGCAGCCCGGGCAGTCGAAGCCGCCGTTCTGGTTGGTCTTGAGCATGGCGCGGATGTTTTTCAGGGCGTTTTCGCTGCCCAGCCAGGATTTGGTCAGGCTGATGACAGCGCCCCAACCGGCAGCGGCGCCTTTGTAGGGTTTGTAACGGTCGACTTGTGACATGGGACTCTCCATGACGATGCACACAGGTATAAACCTGATTCGGTTAAACAACGACGGCCGACTTTCAAGGGTAAAAAAGTCGTCGTTTGATTTGCCGGGGCAAGGATATGAACCGATACAAATTATTGTCTAATCGCTATTAATGACTGCACTATCGAAAACATCTATCACGCAGAAAAACCCTTTATTTACGGTACCTTGCGAAACTAAATCAGCAATTTTTCGCGAAAATAATTTCATCATCGACGGCATCAATCAGCCAGTCATTAACAGTGATTGGACGCCTTGAGAAGTTACTCATAACCTGCGCTGACTCACCCTTTTCATCCGCTGTTTTGATACTTGCGAGGCTGTCATGTCAGAGCGTGTCTTGATCGATGGTTACAACCGCCGCGTCGACTATCTGCGCATGTCGGTGACCGACCGCTGCGACTTTCGCTGCGTTTATTGCATGGCGGAAGACATGCAGTTTCTGCCACGCCAGCAAGTGCTGACGTTGGAGGAGATCTATCAACTGGCGCAGAGTTTTGTTGCCCTGGGCACCCGCAAGATTCGCCTCACCGGCGGCGAGCCGCTGATCCGTCCGGGCGTGGTCAAGCTGTGCGAGCAAATCGCCGCCCTGCCCGGCCTGCGTGAACTGTGCATGACCACCAACGGTTCGCAACTGGGCAAACTCGCGGTGCCGCTGTTCGATGCCGGGGTCAAGCGTCTGAACATCAGTCTCGACAGCCTCGACCCGCAGCGCTTCCAGCAGATGACCCGCACCGGCGATCTGGCGCAGGTGATCAACGGCATCGATGCCGCACGCAAGGCCGGTTTTACCCGCACTAAACTCAATGTCGTGGTGATGCAGGGGCGCAACGATCAGGAGATCAACGACCTGGTCAGCTTCGCGATCGACCGCCAGCTGGACGTCTCCTTCATCGAGGAAATGCCCTTGGGGATCATCAGCGAACACAGCCGTGCGGAGTCGTTTTTCTCCAGTGCGCAGGTGCGCGAAAAGATCGCCGAGCGCTACACCCTGATCGACTCTGCCGAGTCGACTCAAGGCCCGTCACGCTACTGGCGGCTGGCCGAGGCGCCGGATATTCGTCTGGGTTTCATCTCGCCGCACAGCCACAATTTTTGCGGCACCTGCAACCGCGTGCGGCTGACGGTTGAGGGTCGCCTGCTACTGTGTCTGGGTAACGAGCACTCGGTGGACTTGAAGGCCGTGTTGCGCGCGCATCCGGGGCAGCCGCAGCGGTTGGAGAAAGCCATCATCGAGGCGATGAAACTCAAGCCCTATCGGCACAATTTCGAAGTCAACGACGACGTCCAGGTCGTACGTTTCATGAACATGACCGGCGGCTGAACCGCCATTTTCCATGGGCTATCGGAACCGCACAGCATGATCATCAGACCCAAGGTCAACCAATTCGCCATTCTCTTCACCCTCAAAGGCTCGATTGCCAAGCGCATCGCCCTGCGCACCTTGATGGTCACCCTGCTGGCCTCGGCCATTGTGCTGATCGAAATCCTGCACCCGAGCAACTTCACCAAGGTCAACGCCACGCCGTTCACTTTGCTGGGGTTGTCGCTGTCGATCTTCATGAATTTTCGCAACAACGCCTGTTATGACCGCTGGTACGAAGCGCGCAAGGCCTGGGGCGAGGTGATCGTGCACATTCGCTCGGTGATCCGCGAAACCCACGTCATCCGTGAGTCTGCCGAGCGCAAGCCGTTGCTGCTCAACCTGTGCGGTTTCGCCCATGCGCTCAACGCACACCTGCGCAAAGAGAGCGAAGCCGACGCCAGCAGCGCGTGGATCACGCCCAAACCGGATGCGCAGACGCCCGATTACAGCGGGCGAATCCTGCAGACGGTCGGCCAGCAATGTTCCGATTTGCATCAAAACGGTGAACTGAGCGAGTGGCGCTACATGCTGCTGGCCAACCATCTGACCAGCCTCACCCAGGCGCAGGCGACCTGCGAACGAATCAAGAATACGCCGTTGCCCTTCCCCTACACCTTGCTGCTGCACCGGACGATTTATCTGTTCTGCATCCTGCTGCCGTTCGCCATGGCCGAACCGCTGGGCTGGCTGACGCCGCTGTTCACGGCGATTGTCAGCTACACGTTTTTTGGTCTGGATGCGATTGCCGATGAGCTGGAAGACCCGTTTGGCCGCGATGAAAACGATCTTCCGACCGATGCGCTGGTGCGCAGTATCGAGCGCGATGTCCTTGCGGAACTGGGGGCAGAGGTGCCGCCGGCGCTGAAACCGGTCGATTACGTTCTGAGTTGAGGATGTAAAAAAAGATCGCAGCCTGCGGCAGCTCCTACCTTTATCTCTGTAGGGGCTGCCGCAGGCTGCGATCTTTAGATCTGGCTATTTAAGCCGTCAGCGAATAAATCAGCGCCGAAATCGCCACCAAGCCTACCGCGGTAACAAACACGTTGGACGCCTGACCACGATAGCGTGCCATTGCCGGCACTTTACGGATGGCGTACATCGGCATCAGGAACAGAATCGCCGCGATCACCGGGCCACCGATGGTCTCGATCATGCCCAGAATGCTCGGGTTCCACGTTGCCACGATCCAGCACACCACCAGCATGAACGCTGCCACGATGCGGTCCAGCGCCTTGGCGCTCGGGCGGTTGCCGCTCTTGATGATCAGGCCTTTGAGGCCTTCGCTGGCACCGATGTAGTGACCGAGGAAGGATTTGGAGATCGCCACAAACGCAATCAACGGCGCCGCGAAGGCGATGGTCGGGTTGCTGAAGTGGTTGGCCAGGTACGACAGGATCGACAGGTTCTGCGCCTTCGCTTCCGCCAGTTGCTCAGGCGACAGGGTCAACACGCAGCTGAATACGAAGAACAGCACCATCAGCACCATCAATGCGTGGGCACGGGACAGGATCTGCGAGCTGCGCTCTTCGGCATGCACGCCATAACGACGCTTCTGATCGACCGCGAACGCCGAGATGATCGGCGAGTGGTTGAACGAGAACACCATCACCGGAATCGCCAGCCACAGCGTGTGCAGCAACGCCGACGGTGCGGGCACGTGCGAAGCGGTGGCGAGAATGCCGCCGTTCCAGTGCGGAATCAGGTACACCGCAAGGAACAGCAGCGCGACGATAAACGGATAAACCATCAGGCTCATGGCCTTGACGATCGCCTGCTCGCCGCAACGCACCACGGCCAGCAGGCCGAGGATCAGCACCAACGACAGCCAGACGCGCGGCGGCGGTGTGATGTGCAGTTGGTGTTCGAGGAAACTGGCGACCGTGTTGGTCAGGCCGACGCTGTAGATCAGCAGGATCGGGAAGATCGCGAAGAAATACAGCAGCGTGATCAGCGCACCGGCCTTGATGCCGAAATGCTCTTCGACCACATCAGTGATGTCGGCGCCTTCGCGGCCGGACAGCACAAAACGGGTCAGGCCACGGTGAGCGTAGAACGTCATCGGGAACGCCAGCAGCGCGAGGATCACCAGCGGCCAGAAGCCGCCCAGACCCGCATTGATCGGCAAAAACAGGGTGCCGGCGCCGATGGCCGTCCCAAACAGTCCCAACATCCAGGTGGTGTCCTGGCGATTCCAGCTCGACAGCTCGGCTGGTGCTGCTGCTTCAAAGCGCTGGTCGACGCTTTTGGCCTGATCATTCATCCGGTCGGATCTCCGCATTCCGGTCACTTGCCACTCGGTCAGGACGCGTCGGAAAAAACCGACAGACATGCTCCGGCCGAAACAGGGGCGCGATTCTCCGCGATAAATCAGCAGAAGCAAAGACTTAGCTGAGGAATGGTTGTACGGATCAGATCGGCGGGATGTCGTTTTTGGGAAAATGGCTGTCGGCAATGAGCACGTCAAATGTCGTTTTCAGACCCGTTTCTGTTCCCGGTCTGCTCAGGACACGTTTCAAAGCGAACGGAGCACTATCGTCCCGAGGGTGAGCACCACCAAGGCAAATAATGCGCCCATGCTGAACCTGAACAGCTCGGAACGAATTTCCGCTGGGGAAAGGTCTTGCGCTCGTTCGGCAAGTTCAACGTCCTCTCGATACAGACGTTCAATTCTGGCAACGCGTTCTTCCAGGGTCATGATCATTCTCCTCTGTGGGTTTGGTTAGAGCTTTGCCAAAAGGCTGAATACTGCGGCAATCGCGGTTAACACCCCGGTACCGACGGCAACGGGATACCAGAATTTTTCTCGCTTGAACTTGCGTTCCTCCGCCATGAGCTTGAGTCTCTCGACAACGAGTTTGCGTATTTCATTTTGCAGCCGTTCGAGTTCAAGATTTTCCCGATCATTCTGAAGCATGCGCCTTCCTTGGCTGTTGGCACTGACTGCCTTTTGCTTTGTGCCCCTCAATAGTTTCGTATTCATCACCTGCCAGATAGCGGATGAATCCGGCGGTTTTGTAGGCAATGTCCTAGAGTCAGGTAGGCCGTCTCATACGACGTTGCCATAGCCAACCATCAGCGAATCGTCTGACGTATTGCACGAAAAGAACGGTGCTGAAGGCTGCCGGCCCCATCGCTGGCAAGCCAGCTCCCACAGGATTCGGGGGTACATCCATAATCCTAGGCGACACAAAAAACCTGTGGAAGCTGGCTGCTCGCGATGAGGCCAGCCCAGCCGACATCCTCATTGGCTGAACCAACGCCATCGCGAGCAGGCTCACTCCTACAGGGTTCGGGGGGTAGATCCATAATCCTGAGCGACAGAAAAAACCTGTGGGAGCTTGCTTGCCAGCGATAGCGGTGGGTCAGATGACATCGATTCAAGCTGTGCCGACGCCTTTCCCACAATGATCAGCACTGTTGCCACAGTCTCTGCTCAAACAAATCCCTGTAGGAGTGAGCCTGCTCGCGATGAGGCCAGCCCAGCCAACATCCTCATTGGCTGAACCAACGCCATCGCGAGCAGGCTCACTCCTACAGGGTTCGGGGGTAGATCCATAATCCCCAGCGACAGCAAAAACCTGTGGAAGCTGGCATGCCAGCGATGGCGGTGGATCAGATGGCATCGATTCAAGCTATGCCGACACCTTTCCCACAATGACCATCACTGTTGCCCCTGTCTCTGCTCAAAACAAATCCCTGTAGGAGTGAGCCTGCTCGCGATGAGGCCAGCCCAGTCAACATCCTCATTGGCTGGACCAACGTCATCGCGAGCAGGCTCACTCCTACACCGTTCGGGGGTAGATCCATAATCCTGGGCGACACAAAAAACCTGTGGAAGCTGGCTTGCCAGCGATGGCGTCCGGTTGAACAGCCGACTCTTCAAATCTGGTCCAAATGGTCTAGCGTGAATGAGTCCCCTGCCCCACGGAGTTTCCACCCATGCCCCTCGTTCGCGTCGAAATCAAAAAACATCCCGATCCGACCTTCGCCAAACGCATCGGCGAGCAGATCTACGCCGCCATGCGCACAGCCATCAACGTCCCCGACCACGACAACTTCCAGATCCTCAACGAGCACGACGCCAATCACTTCATCTTCGACCCCGAATACCTCGGCATCCAGCGTACCGACCAACTGGTGATCATCCAGATCACCCTTAACGAAGGCCGAACGCTGGAGCAGAAGAAAGCCCTGTACCAAACCATCGCGCAGAACCTCAACACACAACTGTCGATCCGCCTCGAAGACGTGTTCATCAATCTGGTAGAAGTGAAAAAGGAGAACTGGTCCTTCGGCAACGGCATCGCCCAATACGCCAATTGACAGCGGCACGGCGTAAACAGCATGATCGGCCTCATGAACCTTCGCGCGCTGCACCTCACCCGTACCACCACGACCGCCACCGGCGGGTCGTGGTGTTTGCGCCTGAGGTAAATCCAGCGCAGCAAACCCAAGGCCCCGCCAGCAATGGACGGGGCCTTGTTGTTTCTCCCGTCCGTGCGGCATTTTCAGCACCCAAGGAGAAACACCATGCCCGCAGCAATGTTGATCATCGATATGCAGGTCGGCCTGTTCCATGGCCCGGAAAAACCTCACGAAGGCGAACGCAGCCTCGCCAACATCCAGCAGTTGATCAAAAAAGCGCGCCTGCAAAACGTGATGGTCTTCGCCGTACGCCACACCGGCCCGGAGGGTTCGCCGATTGCTGCCGGCAGTCCATTCTGGCAATTGCTGCCTGAACTTGGCCTGGACGCAGAAATCGATGTCCTCTTCAACAAATCCCGGCCCAACGCCTTCCACGGCACTGAACTGGCGCAGCAACTCACTGCCGCGCAGATCGACGACCTGTACATCGTCGGCATGAAAAGCCAGTTCTGCATCGACAGCACCTGCCGCGCCGCTGCCGACCTGGGCTTCAAACCGCTGCTGGTGGCCGACGCCCACACTTGCATGGACACTGCGGCGCTGCCCGCGCAAGCCATCATCGACCACCACAACGCAACCCTCGGCGGTGCGTTCGCCCGGCTGATCAACAGCGCCGACGTGACGTTCTGACGAAGCGCCCGCGCGCGCCCCGTTTCAGCTCCTACACTGGCTGATACGGGGCAGCGGCCACCCTTGCCAAACCGCTCTGGAATCAGCACTCTGACACGACTTTTCGCGACCGACACAGCGACGATCACAGGAGCCGCGCAATGCCCGCCACCGTTCTGGTACTGGTTGAAACCATCAATGATTACTTGCCGATTCTCGAACATCAGGGCTTTCACCTGATTCTGGCGCCGACACCGGCTGAACGGGCACAAGCCATCGCCACCCACGGCGCGCGCATCGATGCGGTGCTGACCCGTGGCCCGCTGGGCCTCACTGCCGAGGAAATCGCCGCCCTGCCCGCGTTGAAAATCATCACGGTGATCGGCGCCGGTTACGAGCAGGTCGATCTGCAAGCGGCCAGCGATCGCGGGATCACCGTGACCAACGGCGCCGGGGTCAACGCCTCGTCGGTGGCTGACCACGCGATGGCGATGCTGTTGGCGTTGGTGCGCGACATTCCACGGTGCGATGCCGCGGTGCGTCGGGGCGAATGGCCGAAAATCATGCGCCCGTCGCTGGCCGGCAAGCGCCTGGGGATTCTCGGGTTGGGGGCGGTGGGCATGGCGATTGCCAAACGGGCGAACCTGGGTTTCGACATGCACATCAGCTATCACAGCCGCCAGCTGCGCAGCGACGTGCCTTACGCGTTCTGCTCGACGCCGACCGAATTGGCGCGGGCCTCGGACTTTCTCATCGTCGCTACGCCGGGCGGGATCGGCACGCAGCACCTGGTGACGCGCCCAGTCCTCGACGCACTCGGCCCCAAAGGTTTCATCGTCAACATCGCCCGCGCCAGCGTGATTGCCACGGCGGACCTGATCACCGCGCTTGAACAGCGCAGAATTGCCGGCGCCGCGCTGGACGTCTTCGACCATGAGCCGCAAGTGCCCGATGCGTTGAAAACCCTGAGCAATGTGCTGCTCACCCCGCATGTGGCGGGTCTGTCACCGGAAGCCACCCAAGGCACGGTCGAGTTGGTGGGCAAGAATCTCGCGGCGTTTTTCTCCGGTCAGCCGGTGCTGACGCCAATTGCGCTGCCGCCGAAACTCAACAACCAGCGCGTGCACTAAAGCACCCCGAGCAACGTCCACAATCGTCGCGATTCGGCATCGGCCGAGATCAATTCACCGAGCAGTTCGCTCAGCGGCTTGTTGCCCCACTCGACCCCGCGCCGAATCAGATACGGCACGGGACTGTGAGGCTCGGTGCGCGCCAGATACTCAGCGATCAACAGCAATTGCCGGTAGGCCTCTTCGCGGTTGGCCGGTTCGCGAAACACCTGCGCGATCGGCGTCGCTTTCTCAGGCTGCTCTGCAGCGGCAGGCACCTCGACCCGTGGCGGTGGTGAAGCCGGTTGCTGTGGGTGCATGGCGATGAATTCCTCAACCAGTGTCAGCAGCGCTTGAATGATGTCCTGCAGCGGTCGCACGCCTGGCCCCTGTTCACCCAGGTAGGCTTCACTCCAAGTGTCGAGCCGTTGCAGGTGTTGCAGGCTCAACAACAGATTGCCCTGGGTGCGCAGCCAGAACGCCAAGGGCGTTGCGCGCACCTGATCGTTGAGTTTCTTCTGTTCGTTGCGCGCGGTTTCCGCCGAACTCTTGGCTTTCTTGCTGTCATTGGCCTGCACCTGCTGAACCTGCAAACGGCGCCAGACTTCCAGCGTACAACTCTCGAAATCGCTGTTGCGTGTACCGAACAACGGCACGCGCGTGAGCAAAATTTCACTGTAGCGACGCACCAGCCATTCCAGCGGAATCACCCGCCATGACTGATCGCCGTCCTCGGCCTGCGGATGCAGATGCTCGGGAAAGCGCTCACACAATCCGGCGATCAGCGCCAGGCTGCCGGGCAATCCATCCAGCGCCTGCAAGTGCAGCCAGGCTTCGCCGAGCCAGGCGCTGAGCATCAGGTCCTTGCTGCGTTCGAGCAACAGCTGCGTCGTGAGCTTCTCGACTTCCGACCAGTTGGCCCGCTTCAGTGTCGATTGCCAGACACCGGTTGGCAGGCTGGCGTCGTCCTCTCGGCGCAGGTCGCGCAACTGGTCGAACTCGCGCTCGTAACGCAGATCGACCCCACAGGGCGCCTGCGTGCTGATGGGCGCAAGCAATTGCTCAATCAAGTCCGGCAACGTGGTCGATGGCAGGCTCACAACCCCTCCTTCTGCGATTCAATGGCGGCGGTGCTGCTGGTCGCCTGAAACGGCGAACGCGGTGCGCGGGTGGGCAGCGGTGCAATCGACAGCGGCAATTTCGAGCCCTGACTCATCAACGACAAGCGCACGAACATCCGCGTGAATTCGCTGGTGACGCTGTCGCTGGACGCGGTCACCGGCAAACGCAAGGCCAGCGGAAACTCGGTGTAGTCCATGCTCGGCTGACGCTGCACCGAGAAATGCGCGCGCATCATGCGCAGCAGCGACCAAGGCCCGCCGTACTCCCAACCGGCTTCGAGGTCGCGCACCACCAGGTTCGGTTGCAGCGGATCGTTGACCGGGCGCTCCTTGCCGTTGCGCGCCCAGCGCAGGGTCAGGCGGATCGGCTGGCCGACCATCCAGCGCAGATTGGCTTGTTCGCCGGGCACCGGATAATTGATCTGTTGATTGCCGGCCAGCAGCCCGCCCGCGATCACTTGATCAGCGCCCTTCTCGTCATCGCGATCAGTGCGCCAGCGCACGTCCAGTTCGACGCCGAGAATGCCGCTCTTGTCGCGCACGAACAGCGGCGCCAGCCACGTACTGGCCTGCTTCAGACGATTGAGAAAGTCTGCCGCCGCCACCCGCTCCGGGGTCTGATTGGAAGCCAGTCCCGCCTGCGCCACCGGCAAGCGTTTGTCGATCAGTTCCAGTAAATACTGGACCCGCGCCGGGTCGGCATCCTGCGCCTGCACACCGTTGGCAAAAGGAAACCGATCCGCCAGGTATTGATTGAAGTAGTTGGCCAGTTCATTCCACGCGGCCGCCGCTTGTTGCACCTGGAGCAACTGGCAGCGCTGCATGGCCGTCTGTTGCAGCTCCAGTGCGCGCATTGCCAGGGTGCCGCGGCCGCCAGACAGATTGGCGGTCTGCAGCATCTGCAAGCACGTATCGGTGTCCATCTCGACGAAATCGCGGCTGACCAGTTGCTCGATCTGCGCCGGCGAGCTGGCCGGATTGGCTTCCTTGTACTTGAGCAATTCGTCGTTGAGCGCACTGAACTGCGTCACGCGTTCGTAATCGAGCGCGGACAGATTGGCCTGCTGCGTCATCAGCCACTGCAACGAGGTGGCTCGCCGCTCGATAATGCCGAGCATGGTGTTGAACTGCTGCTTGAGACTCAGTTTGAGGTCCTGCACATCGTTGGCACCGAACAATTGCAGGCCGAGGTTTTTCGCGCCGTTCCATTGGCTGATTTCAGTGCGTCCACCGAACAGCGGTTGCGCGGTGATTTCATCCAGACCATTGATGATCTGCGCCATGGCGCGGCGGTTAAGCGCGGTTTGCAGGCGCGTCGCCAGGTCCGTGCGATGGACTTCGACAAAGGCCTTTTGCAAATCCATGGCTTGTTCGGCCCGCACATTGAACACGGCATAGGGATGCGCCTGATCGTTATGATCCTTGAGGCTCATCCACATGGCCTGGGCGGCGGCGCTCTCGGCGGTTTTCATCATCGCACTGCGATAATCCGGCGGTATGCGCGGCAGCTCTTCGGCGATGTAACTGTTGTAATCGGCGAAATACTTCAGCGACTCATTAAGGTCATCGCCGTCTACGGTCTGCCCTTGCAGATTGACGTTGTCCTGGCTGTCACGCAGGGCCACCGAGACAAAATCACGCTTGAATAACCCCTGAATCGCGTTATGCAGCTTCACCACTTGCTCCTGCAACGCCAATTGCCCGCTGGCCTGTTGCACCAGCAAATTGTCCCGCGAACCGACCTGGGCGATCCATTGATCGCGAAAGCTCTGCTGCAACTGTGCCGCCTGAGTGTCGAGGTCTTGCCCGACCTGCTGCCCCAACAACGAACTCTTGCGCACCTTGTCGATGAAATCGCGATAGCCCGGCACCAGTTCCTGGCCCTTGCCGCGACTCCAAGTGGAATTGGTCAGGGCAATCGCCGCTTGCAGGTCGTCGATCAGCGCGCCCAGGTCTTCCAGTTCGCGCAGGCTATTGCCGCTGCCGGCCTGCAGTTGATTCAGGTGCAGTTTCAGGTAACCGGCGCGGCTGACAAAGTTGTCGGCGAGAAAGTACTGATCGAGCCAGCGCTGCATCAGCCCGGAAAAGTTGCTGACGATCTGCGGACGGTCGACGCTCAGGTCGAGTGCCTGCAAATTGTCGCCGTTGCTGTCGCCGGCCACGAGCAATCGATTGTAGAACGGCGCGTAGGGCAAGGTCGCGCTGTTGAGGTTCAGCGACAGCGCGCTGTTGCTCAACTGCACCAGATCATCCAGCGGCGCGTGCTGATCGGTCTGCACCTGATTGAACAATTGGTTCTGCTGCTCCAGCCGCAACGCGCGATCGACCAGATCGTTGGCTTTTTGATAATTCTGCCATTGCGCCGGGTCTTCGCTCTCGACGCTGCTGCGTCGGTCGGTGCTGCGGATCGTCTTGATGGTTGCCAGATCGGCGCTCAGCAATTGATGCAGAGGCAAGAGAATATGCCGTTGGGTCGACTGGAAGACCTCTTGCTCCAGTTGCGTGTCGAGCGAAGAAAACCACGAGGTCGGGAACACCAGCGAGACATAGTTCCAGTGCGGCGCCTTCTCCAGCACCCGCCAGAACGACTGGACGTTGCGCCGGGTCGGCTCGATGCGATGCGCCTCATCGGTGACCGCCACGTAGCTTTTCTGTGCGTTTTGCATCTGCCGCGCCAGCTCGTGCGCGTCCCTGACCGAGACATGCCAGACCCAGACCATCGCCACCGCCCAGACCACCCCGACCACCAGGGCAACGCCGGCGGTCAGCCGTTGCCAACGCTGGCGCAGACGCAGCAGGCGCGGCACGCTCTGCGCCAATCCGCGTTCCCCGACCAATCGCTGCCGCCATAACTGTCGCGCAAACGCGCTGCGCTGCAGACCGCTGTCGTCGGCGGAGAAACCATCCTGCGCATCGTCCCCGGCAATGTTGGCGGTGAAATACACACCACGAAAGCACGGTGCTTCGCCCTGTGCATTGCCCTGAAAAACCGGTTCGAGAACATTCTGCAAACCACGCCGCAATGTCTCCAAGCGATCAGGCAAAGCGTACAGATCCGCACTCAATTGCCCGCAAAGGGTGCCGATTTCGATCACCGCTTCGGCCACCGCCCGGTGCAGGCGATCCAGCGCCTGATCACTCCATTGCCCCTGCCAGACGGCGTCACGCGGGTACGGTGACGACCAGCCCAAGGTGCGTTCGCGCGCCTCTTCCGGCAGCGCGCCGATCAACTCCTGAAACCCCGGCAAATCTTCCAGGCCGGTGACAATCACGTACACCGGCACGCTCAGGCCGAAGCGTTGCAGCAAGTCGATGAAACGTCGGCGCGCGGCCAGGCCAAGACTGGTGGCCTGCTCCAGATTGCTCAGGCGACTGGCCGGCACCGTCCAGATCACCGCGTCCAGTGGCCGTTTGCTGCGCAACCGCAGGATCAGCCCGAGCAGGCGCCACCAGCCGCCGCGTTGCAGGTGCATGCCGTCATCCGGCAGAAACAGCGCCTGCGGCACCACCAGCACCGCGCCTTCGGGGTCTGACCACCAGCGGCCGAACCAGGCGGGTTTGTCGGTCGGCTGCAAGCGCCATTCGCTGACCAGTTGCGTGCCCTGGGTTTCATCGCCGAGCATCAGCAGCCACGGCATCTGATAACGATCCTGACTGCCCTGCTCCTGCTCCATGTGGCGCACCGACGCATAAAAACTACGGATCGCCGCGCCGCTCTGGGTGCGCAACCACCACACCGCCACGGCGATGATCACCAGCAGCAGTAACAGCGCAACCACCCACGCAACAATCGTCAGCGGGCTCATGAGCCTTGCTCCGGTGCGGCGACCACATCGCTGGTTTGCAATATCGGTTGCAACTCCTCGGCGATATCGCGCCACAACCAATGGCCCAGACCCGTCAGCAACAGCAGCATCGCCAGAATCCCCAAGGCCAGGCGAAAGCCGTCCGGCAGCGCCGTGCGCACCGGCAACTGCAAGGGGGTCGCCAGCGACGGCTGCACCAGACGCCGACTGACATCGTCATACGTGGCTTCGTCCTGCCAGGCAAAATTGAACAGCGCCAACCGCCACTTGGCCAATTGCGCGAGGCTGTGTTCACCGCGCAGGCGGCCATGGAAACCCAGAATCAGACATTGCAAATAGACGTTGGCCAGATCGCGAGTGATCGGTTGCTGGTCATCGAGCAGACTTTGAATCGCCGCCGGCACCTGCTCGCCCGCCTGACGACTGGCGTACAGCCGCGACTCCAGTGGTTTGTCCTGCCACGCCGCCTGCCCCGGCCATGGCTCGAACAACAGGGTTTCATCGATCAAGGCGACGAAGGCGTAAACCAGCGCCTTGACCTGCTCGGTCGCCGAATCGCCGACCCGTGAATACGCCGTGCGCCATAACCGTTGCGACGCCTGCGTCGACAGCTCGACCACGGTCTCGACCAGCGCTGTTTCGTCCTCACTGTCCTTGGGCAGATGCACCCAGTCGTGTTGCCATTGCTGCCATGCCTCGCGGAACGCGCTGCTCAACGGTGCGTCCTGCAACCCAAGGCTTGCGGCACTTCCTTGCGACATACGGCGTTCCTTGTGTGATCAGGCACTTTCACTGTTCTGGGCAATAAACAGCACTACTTGCCACGGGCTGCTGGTCAGCTTCGCAGCCGGGGCGGCGATCATCAGCGGCAGTTGCGCGTCAAACCAGGCACCTTCGGCGCTGATCACAAACAGCCGCGTATCTTCGCCGACGCTATACGCCACCTGCTCGCTGCGGCTCATCACTTGATGGCTCAAACCGCTCATGCGCTGCCGACTGAGCAAGGCAATGTGCGGTGCCGACGCGATGATCGCGCTGCGCAACCAGTCAATCGCCGCTTGTTCACTGGCGCCGTTGGGCATGCGCAGGCCGATGACCAGGCGCTGGCTCGGTTGTTCATCAGGCAGTTGAATGGAAAAACTCTGCTCGCCACGTTCGAACGGCAAGCTGCGATAGCCGGCGCGGATCAGTTCGAGGGTGGTTTCCAGCCATTGCAGGACGGCGTCATAACCGTGCTGCAACTCGACAAAGTCCAGCGGTGCGAACGCCGGCACGCCGGCCAGCGGATCAAGCGCTGACCACGCGCCGGCCACGCCCAACAGTTGCACATAGAGCGTTTGCGGCTGGGCGATGCGACTACTGAGCGTGCCTTCGACTTCCGGCAAGCGTGCCCACAGCGCGGTCAACTGGCGGCGGATTTCCAGTGCATCGTCCTGATTGCCGGCCTGTTGTGCCTGACGCAAGCGACCACCGAGGAACAGGCATTTCTCCCGCGCCCGCGCGCAGAGCCCGGCGATGCGTCGACCGAGTGCAGATTCCGGCAGCACGATTGGCGTCGGTGGTGTGTAAGCCAGCGGCAGGAAACCGCCGCCCTCCTTGCGGATTTTCAACAGCGGCAAACAGATCGAATCGGCCTTGTTCTGCTGCGTGCACAAGCGTGGGTTGGGGCGCCACACGGTAATCGATTCAGGGAATTCGCCGCTGGTGAGATCCGGCAGCGCCTCGCCGAGCACCGACTGCAAGCGGCCCTTGAGCGGCAGCAACTGGCCGGCACGCCACAGCGGACTGATCGCCAGGTACACAGTGACGGTAGCGTCGTCGCTGGCATCGATCGCCGCACTGACATCCAGCTCCAGTGTCGGCCCGACCCCGGCCTGCAAATCCACCGGCAGACCATCAGGCATGGTGCCCTGCAGCGATAACACGCGCACTACGCCGGCGCTGAGTGCCGACGGGTCGAATTCCATGTGGCTGACGCCCCAGAACCACGGATTGCATGCCTGCGCCAGATGCGCGCCCAAGGCTTCAGCCCGCAGCCCTTGCAACTGAAAATGCTGCGGCAGCAATTGCATGCCTTCGTGCCAGCAAACCGCGTCAGGTAGCAGACTCATACGACTCCCTTCGACAAGACCGCGATCCGGCGGCAGCGGTGGTATTTCAGTGCTCGGTGTTGTTCACCAGGGTCATCTCGCGACTGTCGAATTTCAGCCACGCCTCACTCTGGTCGTCGAGGCGCAATCGGTGCGCTCCGGGAGTGTTATAGCTGGCGAAGACTAAAAGTCCAGCGGCCTTCTTGCCCCCCAGCGGGAAGGGTTGACGATCGATGAATTGCCCCGGCACCAGCTCAAGCCCCCACACACTCATCAGTTGCCGATAGTCGCGCTGATACTGCTCGCGCCCGGCGAACCACTGGCTGGCGCTGATGCCCGACAGTTGCTTGAGCAGATCGGGGTCGTTGACGGCGATGAAATCCACGGCAATCGGTGTGTCGTCGTTGGCTTTGGGGGCGACATCGAGGGTGAGGCTGTCGAGGTCGACCTTCGGCCCGAAAAAGGAGCAACCGCTGAGGCACACCAGCAGCAACGTTATAAACAATCGTCTACGCAAAATGAATTTTCCTTTTCGCGAGCCTGTCCAAAAATGTTTTTGCTTGCATTTTTATAGACCTGTTCTAGCGTCTTGGGTAGTTCGGTTCCTACAGCCGAATGAGGAAGGTTTGTCAAAGGAACGACAGGTCATCTGCCTCCCTTTCTAACCTACGGTCCAGCAAGGGAAAGCGATGAACGGGCCATCCCGATGCATTGCGCCCGCTCATCGCATCGGAGTTCGCCGACATGGCAGAAAGTACTCAGCACAAGCTCGACCGGGTGCGCCCGCCCCGAGTGCAAATCACCTACGACGTCGAAATCGGCAACGCCATCGAGAAAAAGGAATTGCCGCTGGTGGTCGGGATTCTTGCCGATCTGTCGGGCAAGCCACTTGAGCCATTGGCAAAACTGAATGAGCGGCGTTTTACCGAAATCGACCGCGACAACTTCAACGAGGTGCTCGCCTCGATCAGCCCGCGCGCCACACTGCAGGTGAACAACACCCTCAGCGGCGACGACAGCAAGCTCAATATCGAACTCAACTTCAAGCACATCGACGACTTCGACCCGGTCAAGGTGGTGGAGCAAGTCACGCCGCTGCGGCGCCTGTTCGAGGCCCGCCAGCGTCTGCGTGATCTGCTGACCAAACTCGACGGCAACGATGACCTGGACAAGCTGTTGCGCGATGTCATCGCCAACACCGAAGGCCTGCAGGAAATCAAGTCGGCCCGCCCGGACACCGCTACCCCGGCAGCTGATGCCGAGGCTCCGGCCGAACCGCAAGCCTGATCGTCCACTTAATCGAGGGGAGAATTCGCCATGCCCGCTTCTGCTCAGAAACAAGCCAGCGACAGTACGACCGAGACACTTTCCCTGCTCGACCAGATCATTCTCGACGGCCGCATGGCCCACGATGACAGTCAGCAGGATTACGCCCGCGACATGCTCGCGGAATTCGCCACCCAGGTACTCGACGAAGGCATGGCCATCGACAAGGACACGGTGGCGATGATCAACGACCGCATCAGCCAGATCGACGAGCTGATCAGCGCGCAACTCAACGAGGTGCTGCACCATCCTGACCTGCAAAAACTCGAAGCCTCGTGGCGTGGCCTGCACATGCTGGTGCAGAACACCGAAACCAGCACGCGGCTGAAATTGCGCCTGCTCAACGTCACGCAGAAAGAGCTGCAGAACGACTTGGAAAAAGCCGTCGAATTCGACCAGAGCGCGCTGTTCAAGAAGATCTACGAAGAGGAATACGGCACCTTCGGTGGCCATCCGTTCAGTCTGCTCGTGGGCGATTACACCTTCGGCCGTCACCCGCAGGACATTGGCTTGCTGGAGAAACTGTCAAACGTTGCCGCCGCTGCCCACGCACCGTTCATTGCCGCCGCCAGCCCGCGCCTGTTCGACATGAACAGCTTCACTGAGCTGGCAGTGCCGCGTGATCTGTCGAAAGTCTTTGAGAGCCAGGAGCTGATCAAGTGGCGCTCGTTCCGCGAGAGCGAAGATTCGCGCTACGTCTCACTGGTGCTGCCGCACTTCCTCCTGCGCCTGCCGTATGGCCCGGACACATCGCCGGTGGAAGGCATCAACTACGTCGAAGACGTCAACGGCACCGACCACAGTAAATACCTGTGGGGTAACGCCGCGTGGGCGCTGTCGCAACGTATCACCGAGGCGTTTGCCAAGTACGGCTGGTGCGCGGCGATTCGTGGTGCTGAAGGCGGCGGCGCGGTAGAGGGTTTGCCGGCGCATACCTTCCGCACCAGTTCTGGCGACTTGTCGCTGAAATGTCCGACCGAAGTGGCGATCACCGACCGTCGTGAAAAAGAGCTCAACGACCTCGGCTTCATTGCCCTGTGCCACAAGAAAAACAGCGACGTGGCGGTGTTCTTCGGCGGCCAGAGCACCAACAAGGCGAAGGTCTACAACACCAACGAGGCCAACGCCAACGCGCGGATCTCGGCGATGTTGCCGTATGTGCTCGCGGCGTCACGTTTCGCTCATTACCTGAAGGTGATCATGCGCGACAAGGTCGGCAGTTTCATGACCCGCGACAACGTGCAGACCTACCTCAACAACTGGATCGCCGACTACGTGCTGATCAACGATAACGCCCCGCAGGAAATCAAGGCGCAGTACCCGTTGCGCGAAGCGCGGGTGGACGTCACTGAAGTGGCCGGCAAGCCGGGCGCCTATCGGGCGACGGTGTTCCTGCGGCCGCACTTCCAGTTGGAGGAGCTGACGGCGTCGATCCGCCTGGTGGCGACCTTGCCGCCACCGGTTGCCGCTTAAAGCTCAAACACAAACCCTTGGTGGTGAGGGGATTTAGCCCCGATGGGCTGCGTAGCGGCCCTGGATTTTGGGGCCGCTACGCAGCCCATCGGGGATAAATCCCCTCGCCACAGGTTCAGTACGCAGTGCTCAGTACTGAGTACTCAGTGCTCAGTACTCAGTACTCAGTACTCAGTACTCAGTGTTCAGTGTTCAGTGTTCAGTGTTCAGCGTTCAGCGTTCAGCGTTCAGTGCTCAGAACCCTGAGCCCAGTGTTCAGCCCATTTGCCTAATGTGATTTTCTTCAGGAGTTTCAAGCGATGGATGCAATCATTCTCGACCTCGGCGGCGACATCAAAGGCGACAGCCTGCTCGAAGGTTTTGCGGACAAGATCGAAGTCATGTCCTACAGCCACAACGTCGCGATGCAAGTGACCAACGACGTCAGCAACTCGGAGCGCACTTCCGGTAAACCGCACATCGGCGAGTTCACCCTGACCAAGTTCGTCGACAGCTCGACACCGTCACTCAACGAGTACTGCTGTGCCGGTAAACCGATCCCTGAAGCCACGATCACCATCGGTCGCAACGCCGCCGAAGGCAGTGGACAGTTGATGCCCTTCATCGTCTACACCCTGACCAACGTGGTGATTTCCAACGTCAGCGTCAGCGGCGGCACCGGCGGCAAACCGGTGGAAACCCTGTCGCTGAACTTCACCAAGATCAAATGGGAGCTCACCGCACAGAAAGACGACGGCACCAAGGAAGGCACGGCCGCATCGACCTGGGACATGGCCGCCAACAAGCTTGTCAGCTAAGCCGGCGTCGCGGCCATGGCAGGCACCGGCATGCTCCCCCCGCTGTTCGAACGCCTCGCTTCGAGCGAGGCCGACGACCTGCGGGCGTTCGATCGGCAGGACTTGCTCGACTCGGTACACGCCGAACTCGGGCGCCTGTTCAATACCCGGCGTGGCCCGCGTACACTGACCCAGCCACCCAGCGTGATCGACTACGGCATCGCCGACTGGAGCGCTTTGCAACAACAGCGCAGCGATGACCGTCGTCGTCTGGCGCGGGATATTCGCGAAGCCATCACCTGGTTCGAACCGCGTCTGAAACTCGGCGAAGTTCAGATCAACCCCCTGCCCGATCAGCCGCAACGCATGAGCATTCGCTTGCTCGGTGAGCTGCGCAGCGGTCAGCAACACTGGCCGGTAGCGTTTGTCATCGAGCCCGGCGGCCAAGGGCTGGAGGTGCGCCATGAGCGACTCGATTGACCCGCAACTGCTCGACTATTACCAACGCGAACTGACCTGGCTACGGCATGCCGGCAGTCAATTCGCCGAGCGCTATCCGAAAGTCGCGCGGCGCCTGGAACTGTCACCCGGTGAATGCCCCGACCCGCATGTCGAGCGTTTGCTCGAAGGTTTTGCGCTGCTGGCGGCGCGTCTGCAACGACGCCTGGATGACGACTACGCCGAGTTCAGCGATGCGCTGCTCGAACAGCTATACCCCTTGGCGATGCGTCCGCTGCCGTCGTGCGCCATCGTCCAGTTCGAACCGGACCCGAGCAAGGGCAACCTTGATGGCGGCTATCCGCTGCCCCGCGACACACCGCTGTTCGTCACCACCGACAAGGGCCAGAGCATCCACTTTCGCACCTCGGCCGCAGTGAATCTGTGGCCGATAGAGGTCAGCGAAGCGTTGCTGCTGGGCAGCGACGAGGCACAGGCCCTGACCGGCGTGGCGCAGTCGCGTTCGGCATTGCGTCTGAGTTTGCGTTGCCTGGGCGACAGCCAATGGTCAACGCTTGCCATCGAACAACTGCGCATTCATTTGGCCGCCTCGCCGGTAATCAATGCCTGCCTGTATGACCTCCTCGGCGCGCACGCGGTGCAAGTGCTGGCGGGCTCGCCGGGCAGTGTGCCGGTGGCGGTAAAAGGCTTGCCGACCATCGTCGGCTTCAGCGACGACGAGGTGCTGTTACCCGATGAGGATGGTGTGCATCCGGGCATGCGTCTGCTCGCTGAATACTTTGCCTTCCCCGACAAATTTCATTTTTTCGACCTGCCGCTGCGCGGTGTCACCAGCGACAGTCAGACGCTGTACCTGTACATCGTGTTCGACCGCGCCCCCGGCAGTCGCCTGCATTTGCAAGCCAGTGACATTGCCCTCGGTTGTGCACCGGTGATCAATCTGTTCCCACGCACCTCGGAGCCGCTGCGCCCCGACGGCACCCGCAGCGAATACCGCTTGATCGCCGACAGCCACCGCGAAAACAGCGTCGAAATTCATAGCATTCGCGGCATGCGCGCCAGCTCCAGTACCGGCGTGCAAAGGCTGCCCGCCTACTACGGCAGTCAGCACAGCGGCGGCGATCAACAGCGGTACTGGCATGCGCGGCGGGTCAACGGCATGACGCCCAACCGACTGGGCAGCGACTTGTTGGTGAGCGTGGTCGACACCCGTTTCGAGCCGCAAACCGATCTGCCCGAGTACAGCCTGACTGCCGAGCTGCTCTGCACCAACCGCCACCTCGCGCAAAGTTTGCCGGCGGGTACACCCTTGGGTTTCGAGCGCCCCGGCCCGGTCGCGTGGGCGCGTTTGCGCAACCCGCCGAGTCCGCAGAGTTTGCCGCGCCTGGACGGCGATTCACGCTGGCGCTTGGTGTCGCAGCTGACCCTCAATCACCTGTCGCTGGTTGAAGGTCCACAGGCGCTGGATGCCCTGAAAGAGATTCTGCTTCTGCACAACCTGCGCGATGAAGCCAGCGCGCTGCGGCAGATCGACGGCTTGCTGAGCCTGCGTTGCGAACGTGTGATCGGCCATGTCGGCGTCGATGCCTGGCGCGGCTGGCGCAATGGGCTTGAGGTGCAATTGCAACTCGATCCAGAGCATTTTGTCGGCAGCAGCGCGGTGCTTTTTTCCGCGGTGCTGGCGCAGTTCTTTTCGGTGTACGCCACGGCCAATCGCTTTGTGCGCACAGTCCTGATGCAGTCCGACAAGGAGGTCAAGGCATGGCAACCCCAAGCCGGCATGCCCCTGTCGCTCTGACACTGAGCCAGCGCCTGCGCCGCGATCCGCAGGCGTTCGAGTTGTTGCAGGCATTGTTGCTGCTGGAGCGCGAACAGCCGCAAGCCGATTCCCTCGGCAGCGGTACTTCGCCTCAAGCCGAAGCGGTGAAACTGCGCGGGCCATTGACGCCGATGTTTGCCGCCAGCCAGATCGAAGCCCTGCGCGAAGAACCGGGTGAACCGCTGACCCTCGACACGCCCGTGTTCGGCCTCGGTGGCCCGGACGGCCCCCTGCCCTACGCCTATCAGGAATGGCTGCAACAACGGGCGCGCGCCAAGGATCACGCGCCGGCCGAGTTCCTCGATCTGTTCCAGCATCGCTTGCTCAGCCTGCTCTACAAAGTGATGCGCAAACACCGCATCGCCCTCGGGTTTGTAACGCCGGGCGCTTCGCCGGTGCAGGCGCAATTGCGTGCGCTGACCGGGTTGTTGCCCAAATCGCTGCAGGAACGCCAGGCGATTGCCGATTGCGCGGTGCTCGCCTGCACTGCGCTGTATGCCGATGGCCGCCGCTCACTGGCCGGGTTCGCGGCGATTGTTCGCGAGCAGTTTGCGCTGCCCGTCGAACTGAGCGCTTACGAAGGTGCCTGGCGCGACATTCCGTCAGCGAGCCGCAGCGTGATGAAGGCCGGTGGACGCAACCTGCAACTGGGGCGCAGCGCCGTCGCCGGCACGCGGGTCTGGGATGAACATGCCGGTATTCGTCTGACACTGGGGCCGCTGCCCTCGACGCAGGCTGGACGATTTTTGCCGGACGGCGAAGCGCATCCGGCGCTGGCCAGCCTGGCGGCGTTGTACTTCGGCCCGGATCTGGACATCACCCTCGTGCTGCTGGTACGCGGTGCCGGGCCGATGAAACTCGGGCGTCAGGCCCCGGCGCTGCTGAGCTGGAACGGCGGGATACAGCGTCAGGCCAGTCTCGCGGTGCAACGCATCGAAACCCGTCTTCGTCAGCTGGAGATCACCTGAAATGGAACTGGCCAGCCTGATCGGACGCCTCAACCCGGACAACCGCCGCGCCCTCGAACGCGCCGCACAGCGCTGCTTGCAACGCGGCCATCACTTTGTCGAGATCGAGCATTTACTGTTGGAGTTACTCGACATCGAGGGTGGCGATTTTGCTTTTCTGCTGCCGCGTTTTGGCCTTGAGCGGGATGCGCTGACGGCGGAAATCAACAAGGCGCTGGATCTGTTCAAGGCTGGCAGCACGCGCACGCCGGCGTTGTCTGCGCACACGCTGGGATTGCTGGAAGACGCAGTGGTGCAGGCCAGTGTGCTCGGGATCGACAACATCCGCTCGGGGCTGCTGTTACTGGCGCTGATTGATCGAGATGAGCGCCGCAGTCTGTTGCTCAACAGTGCGTCGTCGCTGCTGCGAATTCCCAAGGAAGCCCTGCGCGCCAACCTGCTGGAGTGGACGGAAAACTCGCGCGAACATGTCGGCCCACGCTCAGTGTCGTCTGGCAATCCTGCGCCACGGCAAGACACCGTGCTGGATCAATACACCCAGGATCTGACCGCCGATGCCCACGCCGGACGCATCGATCCCATTGTTGGCCGCGACGGCGAGATCCGTCAGTGCATCGACATTCTTCTTCGGCGCCGGCAGAACAATCCGATTCTGGTCGGCGCACCCGGCGTTGGTAAAACCGCCGTAGTCGAAGGCCTGGCGCTGCGTATCGCCGCTGGCGACGTACCGCCGTCGTTGCAGGAAGTGAGTTTGCGCGTGCTCGACCTTGGCCTGTTGCAGGCCGGCGCCGGGGTCAAAGGCGAATTCGAACAGCGCTTGAAAGGCGTGATCGACGCGGTGCGCAGTGCCGACAAACCGATCATTCTGTTCATCGACGAAGCCCACACGCTGATTGGCGCAGGCGGTGCCGAGGGCGGCAGCGATGCGGCCAACCTTCTGAAACCAGCGCTGGCCCGTGGCGAGTTGCGCACCCTCGCTGCCACCACATGGATGGAATATAAAAAATACTTCGAGAAAGACCCGGCCCTCGCCCGCCGTTTTCAGCTGGTGCAGGTGGAGGAGCCCGACGAAATAACCGCCGTGGAAATGCTCCGTGGCGTCGCCGCCAAACTCGAACAGCACCATGGCGTGCAGGTGCTCGATGCCGCAATCCATGAAGCGGTGAAACTCTCGCATCGCTACATTTCCGGTCGCCAGTTACCCGACAAAGCCATCAGCGTGCTCGACACCGCGTGTGCCCGCGTCGCCCTCGGCCAGCACGACGTGCCGCCGCCTCTGGAAAGCCTGCGCCACCGGCAAAACAGCCTCAAGGATGAAGTCGAACGTCTGCGTCGCGAGCAGGCTACCGGCCTGGATCACAGGGAACGCATCACCCTGCTGGAAAATGAATCGAAAACCAATGTGCAAGCGATCCGCGAACTGGAAACCCGCTGGAGCGAAGAACGCGTGGCCGTGCGCGAACTGCTCGATACCCGCCGTGAGCTGCTGGCGTTGAGCGAACGTGCCGACAGCGACAAACCCGATGAAGCCACCGACAGTCGCATCGATCATCTCGCCGCCGAGCTGCTGCGTCTGGAGGCTGGACTGGACGCCATCCGCCAGGACGATCCACTGGTGCCCGAGCAAGTCGACACCAAAACCGTCGCCGCTGTCATCGCCGGCTGGACCGGCATCCCCGTCGGCAAAATGCTCGCCGACGAAGCCCACGCAGTGCGCACCCTCGGTCAGCGCATGGGCCAACGGGTGATGGGGCAAAGCACCGCGCTCAATACCATCGCGCAACGCTTGCAGGCCTATCGCGCCGGACTGACCGATCCACAGAAACCGGTGGGTGTGTTCCTGTTGGTCGGCCCTACCGGTGTCGGCAAAACCGAAACCGCTTACGCCTTGGCCGATGCCCTGTACGGCGGCGAACGCAATCTGATCAGCATCAATCTGTCGGAATATCAGGAGGCGCACACCGTCAGCCAACTCAAAGGCGCCCCACCCGGTTATGTCGGTTACGGCAGCGGCGGCGTGCTCACCGAAGCGGTTCGGCGCAAACCGTATTCGGTGGTTTTGCTGGATGAAATCGAGAAGGCCCACCCGGATGTACTGGAGGCGTTTTACAACGTTTTCGACAAAGGCTTGATGGAGGACGGCACCGGTTTGGTGGTGGACTTCAAGAACACCGTGATGCTCGCCACCAGCAATGTCGGCGCTGAGCTTTTGCTTGATACGCCAGTCGCGCAACTCGGCAGCGAAGCCTTCAACGAAGCGCTGCACAAAGTCCTCCTGCAAGCCTTTCGCCCGGCGTTTCTGGCGCGCATGACTGTGGTCGCGTATCGGCCGCTGGATGAGGCGACGCTGGAAGGGATTGTGCTGGCCAAGTTGGAGAAATTGCGTGGCCGTTATAAAGCAGCGACCGGCAAGCAGTTCGAGTTTGATTCAGGAATAGTCAAGGCAGTGCTCGCCAAGTGCAGCGCGGCCGGTGCGCGGGATGTCGAGAATGTGTTGATGACGCAAGTAACAGGGAAGTTGGCGGAGTGGGTGTTGGAGTGAACAGCACAGGCGAGATTCACGAAGCCAGCATAAAGAGATCTAGCTACAAAAAATGGAACACAGTCATGATCACAGTCAAAACCTTACACGGCGACACAATCCTTTATTCAGGAAAACAAGCTGACTTCGACGATCTGCGTAAGGGATCACCAGACCTCGACTTAGAAAGGTTTTGCAAACCTTTACAACAGTCAGCGAACGATTTCTGGGATTCAAACATCACTCCGTTACTGGAGCAATACGATCCAAACGTCACGAAGAAATTCAAGGATACTTACTATGAGTGGGTGTCCGCCCCCATCCATTTAAAACCAAAACGTGCAACAGGGATAAACATCCAGAGCGAAAAAAAAGCGCCCACGCTGCGTTTTTTCTCCATGAACTCGGACGTTCGCTTTATCCCGACGGCCGTATTGGGCCTTCACAGTACCCAAGACAAATTTTTCAGTTCACCTGAAGCATTGTTTCAAGCACTCAAAGGACATAACAAAGCGGCATTCAACAGAAAAAAAGAAGAAACGCTGGCGCTTGAAGTACTTGCCAATTTTCCGACTTTTGAGATAACTGCTATTGACGCGATCATAAACAAGATGCACAACACCAGCGTCGGCCCTTCACCCACATTCAAGAGACCGGCGAAGAATCGTTCCGCCTATGGCCTCGGTGCGAATATCGACTGGGGGTGCTCAGATACCGCCAACGTCCCCGGTACCAGCCCTCTGTTGCAGGGGATAGACGCTGGTCTACTAAAGGAACCGCTGTCTCGTCTCTATAAAAAAATAGCTGCCATTCATGACTTTTTTCAAACGAACAGTCAGCGCGCCAAAAAGCCGAGTAGCGACTCGGACACTAACGGCTCCCCTCATACAACCGTGATAGATGTAGACCGTGGCAATCACCATAAAATCAGAATCAACAAATACAGTCTGGATGAAGATGATAAAGACGTCATCAAGGACAGATTAAATGGCAATTCGATATGGGCGGGAAAATCAGGCAGCACGATAGACATAATTAGCACCGCGAAAGCGTTGGGATTTACCGAAACCGTCACTCTTGCCAGATTGGCTTATTGCACGTTTGCTTTCTTTCACTACATGCCAACTTCCGTAAGTTCCACGCACACCTACCACGAAGTCATGCGAGGAGCGATATCGGCGCATGGTGAATTACAAAATTTTTACACAGAAAACTTCGTCCCCGACCATATCCCCAGAGAACTATTCCTACAGGCAAAGTTATAAGGCAACGCTCAGCAGCTAAAAACATCTAACTGTTCAGGGAGAATAATGATGTTAGGACTCATCCCCTCCATCAATCAGTTCCAAAACCTCTACAACACGGCGATTTCGTACCTGAATCATTCACCTTTCGCCCAAGAGGTCATCTCCAGCCTCGACAACTCCCCGTTGCACATCGGGATCATGGTGATCGATCACGGCGGTTCGGAATACATTCCTCCCTACAGCCGAAAGTGCCCCCACTACCTCGACGGCGGGATGATCTGCTGGAACCACACTCAGTCGGTAGACACTACGGATTTCGCTTCTAACGACCCCCGATTGGGGCCGGGTGAAAGTCATCGCATTGATGCGCCATGGAATAGAGAGCAGCGTTGGGGCGCATGGATTCTGGAAAGCGTTTTTGGTCCACGCACACGTACGGGTTTCTTGACGCCGGCAGTGTGCCTGCTACATGAAATGGGCCATGCACTGCAGTACATATCAGACCCGGCACAGTTCCAGTTGCTGGCTCAAGGAAACATTGGCGAGCTGGAAAATCTGAATGTCAGGGCAATCGAAGCCACGGTCGTCCAAGAGTTGCGAGGCGCGGGTTTAACCGAAACCGCGCGCTGGGATTATATGCACCAAGGACACTCACCCGGCGGGAATGCCTGGCCCAACTGGCTGCGCTGGTTTTCAGGTTGATCGCGGAAATCAAGCCAGAAAAAATCGATTCCCCACACCTCGCAAACAGGAAGGCGATATGGGCATCACCTACGACAAGACCACAGATACTTTCCTCTCAGATCATTCTCGTCCCGGCTCACACTTGAATCTGGGGGTTCTGCAAGTGCTGGTTAAAGAGATCATCAACACCACACCACTTAATGACGCAGAGCAACTTTTGCTCGACACCCTCGACCCTCATTCAAAAAACAACCCCTACACAATTGCCCAGCAGATGAAAAGCAAAAAATTCCTCTCAACCTACAATTGCGCCGTTTGCCACAAAATTCCTTACTCGGCGGTTGAGAAAAGCTTTCTGAAACTTGTTCAGACTAACCCGGCGCCTCATACACCTGCCTGGTCGCACCTCGAATCGCTGCTGCAAGGGCTCTACGGACACGGTTTTGCAAGCGCCGCGGCACAGGAAGTTGCACTGTTGCAGAAAAATCTGGCCAACCCGGCAACCAAGCCACAAGTGGCGATTGAGATAACCCGGATGTTACGAGAATTCGACACGTCTACGGACAACTTGTACGTGGGCTTTGCCCAGACCAACTCCAGCATCGGTGACCGCATCGACAAGCACTACGACGTGATCTCGCCGGGCACCGCTCCGGTTGCAGCCACGCCCAGGGGCGCCAACCTGGAACAACTGCTCAACTATCTGGAAGGCAGCCTTTCGCTTGGAAAGACAAAGCCTATCCAACAGGTAGTGAAGGGTCTCAAGTGGGAGGAGTCCAGCAACGTCAGTGATATCGGCTGGTTAGTCGTCGTGTGAATGACTGCGCGATGCAAGGAACAATTTGCATTTCAATAAGGAGCCCGACATGTTGAAAGAGCGCCTGGAACGAGAGAACAAACACTTATATCTGAACATCGGCCACGCCCATGTCGCAAGAATCACAGTCGAGTTTGAAGCGATGGATCAGCTATTGAGCGCCAATCATCCCGGCCCCCATGAGGCATATTTCCTTCCATGGAAAGAGGATCAGGGGTTGTATATCGATCTGCCTGTGCCACCCACCGGCAACGATCCTGTTCTGTTCCTTACGGCAAACCTCTCGGGTTGCTGCGTTGGCGTGCAAAATTTTGGTGGGTTCATCAGAGTTCGTCATTACAACCTGGCGACGACTGAAACCGATCGACCGATTTTCATGAATGATGACTTGTTCAGATATGGAACCAATACGGCGTGGTTGCTGCCATCGGACAAATACAACGTCAGTAGCGTACCCAAGGCCCATGGCTATACCCACGCCGGGATCGGAGGAAACGAGGCTGCTTTTTGGGGAGAGTATGAGGCCAGGTATTGGCCATTTACGTCAAAATGGCACTTCTATTACCAGAACGGAGGCTTCGATACGGTCATTCATGAGTTGAACTATCAGTGAAGGCACTCCGATGACGCGCTTCAACGACAGCACTACCTCCTTATTCCTGACGGCCACCTCGCTGGCGTCGCTTTACCCTGAGTCACTCTCAGGCGACGAATCGCTCAACCTGTTGAGTTCACAAATCATCAACGGCCTCAATGACGGCGCCTCGCTCACCTTGACCAGCGCTGTCGCCAGCCACGTCACCACGACCCTGCACAACGATGCCCTGGTCCGCCCGTTCGACGCGCTGGTCGCCGAGATACGTCAACTCCCCGCCGACGCCACCGCCGAGCGCTATCAACTAATCCTGCGCCCGTGGCTCTGGTGGTTGACCCTCGCCAGCAACAACCGCGTGTTCCAGAACCTCGCCACTTCAGACATCGTCACCACGATCTTCAAGGCCCACGGTTTCAGCGATTTCAAACTCTCGCTGACCGGCAGCTACACCCCCCGCGAATACTGCGTGCAGTACGGCGAAACCGATTTCGCTTTCGTCTCGCGGCTGCTGGAAGAGGATGGCATCTTCTGGTTTTTCACCCACGACGCCGGCAAGCACACACTGGTGCTCGGCGACAGCAATGACGCCTTCGTGCAGATCCCCAACGGGCCGAAGGTCAGCTACCTGGGGCAAGGACTGGGGCAGCGCGAGTTGCACGGCATTCGCTCAGGGCAAGTCTGTTTGCAGGCGGTGGCCGGGGTGTATCGGGCGACCGATTATGAGTTCACCACGCCGACCACATCACTTTACGGTCAGGCCGAAGCGGTGGCCGGGCCGCTGTCCATCTATGAACATCCGGGTGGTTACAACGCCAAGGCTCAGGGCGATGCGCTGACCAAACAGCGAGTTGACGGCTTGCGCAGTGAAGAGAAACGCTTTGTCGGCGAAAGCGACTGTCGCTGGCTGATTCCGGGGCACTGGTTCACCCTCGACGGCCACGACGATGCGAGCCTGAATATCGATTGGGTGGTGACGCGTGTGACCCATGACGCCAGCCATGAAAGCTATCGCAATCGCTTCGAGGCCATCCCCAAAGCCACGCCGTTTCGCCCGCAACGGATGACACCGAAACCGCGCATGCACCCGCAAACCGCCATCGTCGTCGGCAAGTCCGGCGAAGAAATCTGGACCGATGAATACGGCCGTATCAAGTTGCAGTTCCCCTGGGATCGCGACGGCAAGAATGACGAAACCAGTTCCTGCTGGGTGCGTGTGGTGTTGCCGTGGAGTGGCAAGGGCTTCGGCATGCAGTTCATTCCGCGTATCGGCCAGGAAGTCATCGTAACGTTTATCGACGGCGATCCGGATCGTCCGCTGGTCACCGGGTGCGTCTACAACGGCGACAACGCCCTGCCCTACGCATTGCCGGCCAATCAGACGCAATCGGGGATCAAGACCCAGTCGTCCAAGGGTGGCGGCGGCTTCAACGAGTTGCGCTTCGAGGACAAGAAGGACGCTGAAGAGGTGTTCTTGCAGGCGCAGAAAGACCTGAAGATCAACGTGCTCAACGACACCACCGCTACGGTCGGCCATGACGAAACCCTCACCGTACAAAACGCCCGCACCCGCACGGTGAAGGACGGCGACGAGACCGTGACGCTGGAGAAAGGCAAACGCAGCGTCACCATCCAGACCGGCAGCGACAGCCTCGATGTGAAGGACACTCGCACGGTAAAAGTCGGCGCCGACCAGAACCACAGCACCGGCGGCAATTACACCGACAAGGTCACCGGCGATTACAGCCTGACGGTGGACGGCAATCTGACCATCAAGGTCAGCGGCACCCTCACCCTGCAAAGCGGCGGCAGCTTCACGATCAAGAGCGGCGCCGACCTGGCGACATCGGCCAGCACCTCGATCACGCACAAGGCCGGCACTGCCTTGACCAATCAGGCCGGCACTTCGCTGGACAACAAGGCCGGCACCACATTGACCAATGACGCCGGAATCAGCCTTACCAACAAGGGCGCCGCCTCGCAGACGGTCGATGGCGGCGGCATGCTGACCATCAAGGGCGGGCTGGTGCAGGTCAACTGACTAGGAGAAGCCATGGCGATCACACCGCTGGATCTGCAGCAGGACGACAAGCAGCTCAAGGGGCGTCTGCAGGACGGTCAACTTGACGGTGCGCTGAACATCAAGGATGACGGACGCAAACAGGCCGATCTGCATTACAGCCAGGGTGAACTGCAGGGCCTGTCGCTGCTTTATCACCCGAACGGCAAGGTCTCGGCGCAGATGCCGTTTGTGCGCGACAAGCTGCAAGGGGTCGCGAGTTTTTACGCACCCGAGGGTTTTTTACAGCGCAAGGCGACCTATCGGCGAGGATTGCTGCATGGCGAGGCGTTCAATTACTTCCCCGATGGTCAAGTAGCGGAGGCGGAGTTTTACCGCGAGGGCGTGCGTGAAGGGCGTTATCAGCGCTTTCATGCCAATGGCAAACCGGCGCTGGAAGCGCGCTATGTGAATGGCCAGTTGCTGGAGCCTGAGCAAGGGTTTGCCGAGGATGGGCGGCCGTTGGGGGCGGATGGCAAGCCGATTTCGCGGGTGCGCTGGTGGTATCGGCAGTGGGCGGATCCGCAGCAGGCCTGAAGTTTTCCGGATGTATCGACTGGCCTCATCGCGGGCAAGCCCGCTCCCACAGAGTTTGTTGGTCACCACCCCCTGTAGGAGCTGCCGAAGGCTCGGGCCGCGATCGGACGATCTTTTGATCTTGTTTTTATAAAAGCAACATCAAAAGATCGCAGCCTTCGGCAGCTCCTACAGGGGTCCAGGGGGGTCAGGGGTTCAGGGGTTCAGGGGTTCAGGGGATCAGGGGATGAGCATCTGCATTTGCCCTGGCATTGCGATTTTGATCACCCCGGCCCAGTTGCACATCAGCGTGCTGTTGGCATCGATCGCCGGCATCCCGCCGAGCAGCAAGGTCGGCGCGCCACCGGGAATCCATGGCGTGGCCGTCGCCGGAATGCACGGCATCGGTGTCAACACACCCAGCGCGGCTGCTGTCGCGGCGGCCACCATGGGATTGGCCATGCTCATGCACACACCGAACGGCAGGATGTTGACCAGCGGAATGTGATCCATGATGTTCGCCGCCGGCATCCCGCCGGTCAGCGTGCGGTTGACCGGCAGCACGTTGAGCATTGACGGCGCGGCGCCGAAGCTGCATTGCAACGTGGCCGTGGCACAGACTTGCGGACAGCCCATTTCAAAGCTCCTTTTTGCCCATGGCATACCCGCTAAACCTTAGTCTGCGCTGGCCGTTCGCGCACATTCCCCAAGGTGATTATCCGGCAACACGCTAACCTATAAGACCGCCCCGCGCTTGTGACCACCCGTGCGCGCCATTAGATTAGCCAATGATGTCTGGCCTCCAAAATAAGCAGAAGGGATAAGCATGGCGCTTACTGACCAGTCCACCCGTATCCGCTCTGGCGAAGAACTCGATGCCAGCCTGATCGATCCGTACCTCAAGGCGCACATTCCGGGCCTGAGCGGTTTGCCTGCGATCAGCCAGTTTCCTGGCGGCGCGTCGAACCTGACCTATCTGCTGGAATACCCGGAGCAGGAATTCGTCCTGCGCCGTCCGCCGTTCGGCCACAAGGCCAAATCCGCCCACGACATGGGCCGCGAATTCCGCATTCTCAATCAGCTGCGCGACGGCTTCCCGTATTGCCCGAAAGCCTATGTGCACTGCACCGATGAGTCGGTGATTGGCGCCGAGTTCTACGTGATGGAACGGGTCAAAGGGATCATCCTGCGCTCGGAGCTGCCGCCGGAGCTGGGCCTCGATTCGGCAAAAACCGAAGCGCTGTGCAAAAGCTTCATCGACCGTTTTGTCGAGCTGCACCGCGTCGATTACAACGCCTGCGGTCTTGGCGACCTGGGCAAACCAGAAGGCTACGTCGCCCGCCAGATCAAAGGCTGGAGCGAGCGCTACGAAAAAGCCCTGACCCCGGACGCACCGCACTGGGAGGCGGTGAAAACCTGGCTCAACGACAAGATGCCGGCCGACCATCCGACCTCGAGCATCGTCCATAACGACTATCGCTTCGACAACGTCATCCTCGACCCGCACAACCCGATGCAGATCATCGGCGTGCTCGATTGGGAACTGACCACCCTCGGCGATCCGCTGATGGACCTGGGCAATACTCTCGCCTATTGGATCGAGGCCGACGACCCGGCGCCGGTGCAACTGTTGCGTCGCCAGCCGAGCCACGCGCCAGGCATGCTCACCCGCCGTGAGTTCGTCGATTATTACGCCGAACGCTCGGGCATCCAGATCGACAATTTCGACTTCTACTACACCTACGGCCTGTTCCGCTTGGCCGGCATCGTGCAGCAGATCTACTACCGCTTCTACCACGGCCAGACCCAGGACAAACGCTTTGCGCAGTTCATTCACATGAACAAACTGCTGGAGCAGATGAGCCTGCAGGTCATGGCGAAATCGAGCCTCTGACGGCCCACAACCAGGAACCCTTATGTCCAAGACTCAGTTGTTCGACCTCGACGGTAAAATCGCTTTCGTTTCCGGCGCCAGCCGTGGCATCGGTGAAGCCATCGCCAAACTGTTGGCCCAGCAAGGCGCCCACGTAATCGTTTCGAGCCGCAAACTCGACGGCTGCCAGCACGTCGCCGACGCGATCATCGCCGCTGGCGGCAAAGCCACGGCGGTGGCCTGCCATATCGGTGAAATGGAGCAGATTGCCCAGGTGTTCGCCGGGATCAAGGAACAGTTCGGCCGCCTCGACATTCTGGTCAACAACGCCGCAACCAATCCGCAATTCTGCAACGTGCTGGACACCGATCTCGGTGCGTTCCAGAAGACTGTTGACGTGAACATTCGCGGTTACTTCTTCATGTCGGTGGAAGCCGGCAAGCTGATGCGTGAAAACGGTGGTGGCAGCATCATCAACGTCGCGTCGATCAACGGTATCTCGCCGGGAATCTTCCAGGGCATCTACTCGGTGACCAAGGCGGCGGTGATCAACATGACCAAGGTCTTCGCCAAGGAATGCGCGCAGTTCGGCATCCGCTGCAACGCCCTGCTGCCGGGCCTGACCGACACCAAGTTCGCCTCGGCACTGGTGAAGAACGATGCGATCCTCAAGCAGGCACTGACGCAGATCCCGCTCAAGCGCGTGGCCGATCCGAGCGAAATGGCCGGTGCGGTGTTGTACCTGGCCAGTGATGCGTCGAGCTACACCACTGGCGTTGCGCTGAATGTCGACGGTGGTTTCCTCTCCTGACCCCCACTGAAACACAACCCTGTAGGAGCTGCCGCAGGCTGCGATCTTTTGATCTGTCTTTTAACAACAAGATCAAAAGATCGCAGCCTGCGGCAGCTCCTACAGGTTGTGGGGTCAGACCTGCACTTTGGGCAGTTGCCAGCCGAAATGCACCGAGAGCAAGCGCAAGGCCAGACACGCCGCCCCCGCCAGCAAAGCCGCCGCTACCGGCGATACACCCAGCCTGCGGCCGATGATCAACACCGCCGCGCCGACAAACGCCGAACTCGCATATAAATCCGCCTGCAGCACCACCGGTATACGCGCCAGCACAATGTCGCGAATCACCCCGCCACCGACGCCAGTGACCGTGCCCATCAACATCGCCACAAACGGCGTAATTCCGAAGTTCAGTGCCTTCTGCGCCCCGGCCACGGCAAACAGCGCAAGCCCCGCCGCATCCAGCACAATCAACGTCGAACCGGACCAGCTCAGCACCTGTTCATGAAAGACGAAAGCCAGCCCGCCCATGAAAAACGCCAGGGCCGGATAGCGCCAATCCGCCACCGCATTGGGCGGCGTGGCGCCGATCAACAGATCACGAGTCACCCCGCCGCCGAGGGCGAAGATGAACGCAATCACCATGACCCCGAGCAGGTCGAGCTGACTGCGCATCGCCGCAATCGCACCCTCCACGGCAAACACTGCCGTGCCGGCCAGATCGGCCACCAACACAATCCGCTCAACCCGGGACTTACGCCCCGCCGGCGCTATTGCGTGACGCAACGCGTGGTGGTGATGTGGCGAGTGACTTGCCCGTCGACATACATATCGCCCGCGACCTCAGTGTTTTCCAGCACCTGACACGTGCGTTCGGGCGGTGGTGGAGGCGCTACGGGTGGAGGCGGTGGCGGACTGGCACAACCCGCCAACAACACAGCAAAAAAAGCCAACGGCAACACGCGTTTCCCAAGATTGTTCATAGGACGACCCGCGAGAAATGAGAGACAAACTCCCGCAATCAAACCGACCACGGGAGACCTGACCACTCATTCTTTATAGCCGAGGTGGCTGCAAGCGCCAGAAAACCGGGTGGATTGCGGGGAAGTGGCTGTCGATTTTGGGGTGGGGGGATTTGTTTGACCGTTGCGCCGCCATCGCCAGCAGGCTGGCTCCTACAATTGGATTGGGTGTATTCAGTTAAAGACTGGGCGGCTCGAAGGCCGCCATCGCTGGCGAGCCAGCTCCCACAGAACTGCAGAAGCAGAAGATCGCAGCCTTTGGCAGCTCCTACATGGGTTCGGGGTTTCGGGAGGAGCGCAGGGAATTGCTTTCGAGCTCATAACGCAGCTCTTCAATTAAAGCTTCGACAGACTCAGGTGTACGCAAGCCATTGAGTTTCAACCCGCTGATCACCAGATCTACCTGCCCTGATACCGGATGATAAAGCTTCACCGTCAGCGAATGATCACCATCCACCAGACACTCACACGCCAGCGGCGAAAAACTCTGCTCAAGCTGAGCGCGCAACTGCGCAAGATTCATCATTGAGGTTGTTCCTTTAGCTGCTTCGAAGGGACACGATCACGCAAAAAAAGACACGCACCGTACCCCACCAGACTAAGAACCACCCGCCCCCATCAGAACCTCAATTTGCACCGGATCAACTAGTGCATTTGCACCCTAGCGCTGCCCCCGCCACTCACCGGAAAACAGCCCACGCTCCCGAGCCCAGACAATCGCCTCGCTGCGGCTGTGCACATCGAGCTTGGAATACACCGTCGCCACATGGTTACGCACCGTGTTCGGCGCCAGTTTCAGCCGCGCGGCGATCTCCTTGTCCGCCAGCCCCTCACAGATAAGCCCCAGCACATCACGCTCACGCGCCGTCAGATCGGTGAACGACACACTCGGCAGTTGCGGCGAATTGACCTTCTTCACATTGGCCAGTTTTTCGATCAACGTGCGGCTGAACCATGAGGCGTCTTTCATCACCTCTTCAATGGCTGCCACCAGCTCAAGCTCGGTGCGCTTGCGCTCGGTGATGTCCATCAGCACCAGCAAATAGCACGGCACATCATGAATGTTCACCGTGTCGGCCGACAGCGCGCACTCCAGCAAGTCGGCGTCTTTGGTGCGCACCCGCACATCCACCCGATCCACCCGGCCGTTTTTCTCAAGCGCCGCGAGCAAACGCGTGCGTGCCCCGTTGTCATCGATAAAACCAATCTTCGTCACGGTCTTACCGAGTACATCGTCACTGTCAAATGTCAGCGTATCGAGAAACGCCTGATTGACGTCGAGCACCCGTTGTTCATCCGCCGTGCAGATCAGGATCGGTACCGGCGTCAGGCGAAACGCCTTGGCAAATCGCTCCTCACTCTGACGCAGCGCCACTTCGGCCTTGTGCCGCAGTTCCATGTCGACAAAGGAAAACAGCATGCAGTCTTCATCGTTGAGCAGCAGCGGTTGCCCGGCGACGATCACCTGTTTGCTGCTGCCATCGGGCAAGCGCAATTCAGCCTGCATCTGCGGAATGGTCTCGACATCGCGCAGGCGTTGAATCGCCAGATCGCGCTTCTCCGCCTGCTCGTAGATGTCGATTTCATAAGCCGACGTGCCGATCACCTGCTCGCGGGTATAACCGGTCATCTCCAGAAATCCGGGATTGACCTTGATGTAACGCAAATCGCTGATACGGCAAATCACCGCCGGCGCCGGGTTGGCATTGAAGGTCTTCTCGAAGCGCTGCTCGGCATTGGCCCAATCGGTGACGTCGCTCATGATCAGCACCAGCGACTCGGGCTGACCTTCGCGGTCGGTGAGAATCATGCTGCGCACGCTGTGTACCCAGACGCGTTCCGGATCATCCGCCGCATTCACTTCGATCAGCACATCATTGAACGCCTCGCAGCGGGCCACGCGGCTGATCGGATAATTCTCGGGCGCCAGCGTGTGGTTGTTGCGATAACGCAGGTTGAAACGCTGCGCGTATTCGGTGGCATTGTGGCCCAGCTCACCGATCCGGCTGACGCCATGCATGGCCAGCGCGGCCTCGTTGGCCCAGAGGATGCTTTGATCCCGCTCCAGCAGAATCACCCCGTCGGACAACCCGGCGATGATCTGCTGCAACTGGCGGCGATTGGTTTCGGTGGTCAGGACTTCCTGGCTCATTGGATCTCCACAAGTGATGCGCCATGTGATGAGTACGACCGCAGCCACCTCTGATCGTGCCACCCTTTTTGCACACACCAAGTCCCCCTGTAGGAGCTGCCGAAGGCTGCGATCTTTTGACTTTGATTTTAAAGATCAAGATCAAAAGATCGCAGCCTTCGGCAGCTCCTACAGGGGTTGGGGGTTTCCGTTGAGTTCGCGGAGGGTGTCGAGGAAGAGTTTCAGGACTGGGGAGGCATCATCCGCGCGGTACGTCGCGTACAACGGCACTTCCGGCAATGCCGGGGTCAGCCGCCGAAACACCAGCCCCGCCGGCGCCAACTGTTCAATGGACGCCGGCAACAGCGCCACGCCGAACCCGGCGCGCACCAGGCTCAGCAGCGTCTGCACCTCAATCACCTGCTGCCGTATCTGCGGGGTAAACCCGGCCTGAATGCAGCACTGATAGAGAAAATTGGCGAACCGCGACTGCTTCAGCTCCAGCGCCACAAATTGCTCCTGCGCCAGATCCGCCGGGGCTAGCACCTCGCGCTGCGCCAGCGGATGATCCGCCGGCATCACCACATGAATCGGCTCATAAATCAGCAGTTCATTGCGCAACAACGGATCGTCATAACCCACGCGAAACACGCAGGCATCAATGCGCTTCTCCTTCAACGCCTTGACCTGCGCCGCCGGGGTCATTTCGTGCAGGCGCCAGTTGACCTGCGGATAACGCTCACGAAACAGGTGCAAGGCCTTGGGCAGCACGCCAACCATCACCGAACTGATCATGCCTATTTCCAGTTCGCCGAGCTGACCGCGCCCGGTTTGCCGGGTCAGATCCAGCGCCCGCTCAAGTTGCTCGAACACCAGCGGCGCCTGCTCCTTGAGCATCTGCCCCGCCGCCGTCAGTTCAACCCGATGATGGCTGCGCTCGAACAATGGCGTGCCCAGTTCCTCTTCCAGCAAACGAATCTGCTGGCTCAGTGGCGGTTGGCAGATGTGCAGGCGTTCGGCGGCGCGACCGAAGTGCAACTCATCGGCCAACGCCATGAAGTACCGCAGCAGGCGCAGGTCCATAGCGATTTATCCCAGGTTCAGTGGCGTCGAACGCTGACGGACGCCGGTCAGCGCGAACAACGCATTGGCGATGGCCGGCACCACCGAAGGACTGCCCAACTCGCCGACGCCACCGGGTTTGCTCGGCTCACCGTCGAGCACGAGGATGTCGGTGGCCGGCATGTCGGACATGCGCGTGACGCGATAGTCGTGGAAATTACTCTGCACCACCCGGCCCTGTTTGATGTCGAGCCGGTCGAACAGCGCGTGGCCCAGGCCCCACATCAACCCGCCGTAGATCTGTTCTTCGACACCGCCCGGCGACACTGCCAAACCGCAATCGACCACGCAGGTGAGCTTCTCGACTTTCGGCTTGCCGTCGACTGTCGTCACGCGCGCGACCACGGCGATGAAACTGGTGTAACCCTGATTGGTCGCAATCCCCAGCGCGGTGCCCGGTGGCAACGGCTGCCCCCAACCGGCGCGCTCGGCGGCTTGCTTGAGCACCGCCACATGCCGTGGCCGCTCCTGCATGTTAGCGAGACGAAACTGCAGCGGATCGGTACCCGCCGCATGCGCCAGTTCATCCATGAAGCTTTCCACGGCAAACACGTTGGGGATGAAGCTCACCGAACGATACCAGCCGCTCGGCACCTCGCTTTCGTGCTTGACCCAGTTCAGTTCCAGATGCGGCGGACGGTAGGCGAAGTCCCACGCGGTGATCGCTTCGGTGGTGCTGTAATCCATCTTGTCCGGGCGTTCGAAGTAACCCGGTTCCCACTGTTCCGGCGAGGCCGGCGATACCGCGTGCAATTGCAGCGCGCTGAGTTTGCCTTGGGCATCGAGCGCGCCTTTGACCCGATGCAAGGTTGCCGGATGATTGAACAGCGCGTGCATTTCATCTTCGCGGCTGTTGAGCAGTTTTACCGGCACGCCGGTTTTCTGCGCCAGATACGCGACTTCAAACAACCAGTATTTGGCCTCCCGCGCACCGAAGCTGCCGCCCGAGACCAGCTCATGAATGGTCACGTTGGCCTTGTCGATCCCGCACACGGTTTGCGCCGCTTCCAGCGCCGAGGACGGCACCTGTACGCCGCCCCAATAGGTGATTGCCTTGTCCTTGACGTGCGCGGTGATGCAGATCGGTTCCAGCGGGTTTTGCACCTTGTAGGGCATGGTGTAATCCGCTTCGATCAGCTTCGCCGCACCCGCCCATTGCCCGGCGACATCACCTTGGGTCATGGCTTTGACGGTTTGCGCTTGCGGATCGCCGATGACCTTGGCTTGAGCGCTGAATAACTGCTCGCTGTCGAACCCGGCCAGCGCTGAATCGCTCCACTTGATCTCCAGCACTTTGCGGCCCTGCTGCGCAGCCCAGAACGTATCCGCCAACACCGCGACGCCTTCCAGATTGCCGCCGAGCACGTCGGGACGGCCCGGTATCGCCAGCACCTTGCGCACGCCCGGCACTTGCAAAGCTGCGACTGAATCGACGCTCAGCACTTTCGAGCCGACCACGGGCGCGCGCTGAATCACCGCCACCAGCATGTCCGGCAATTGCACGTCGATGCTGTACTTGAAGCGCCCACACACCTTGGCTGCCGCATCGCGCTTGTGGCGCAATTTGCCGATGTATTTGAACTGCGCAGGGTCTTTCAGCGTGACCTTTGCCGGGGCCGGCAGATGCGCGGCCACGCCGACCAGTTCGCCATAACCGAGGCTGCGTTTGCTCGCCGCGTGCATCACTCGACCTTCCTCGGTGATGCAACTGTCGGGGCTGACTTTCCACTGTTTCGCGGCAGCGGTGATCAACAGCGCCCGCGCCGTGGCACCGGCCATGCGCAAGCGATCGTATTCAAGGGAAACGCTGGTGCTGCCGCCGGTCGAGAAGACTTTCCAGACCGGATGAATGTAGGTTTCGAAGAACGGGTCTTCCGGGGTGATGACCTGCACGGTCATCGGGTTGACGTCCAGCTCTTCCGCCACACACGCGGCCAATGCCGTTTGCGTGCCGGTGCCGGAATCGTGCTTGTGCACTACCAGTTTCACCGTGCCGTCGGGAAAGATGCGCACCCAGGCATTCGGTTCGAACTCGTTGGCCGGCGCCATCCCTTTCGGATCCGTGGCCGCTATGCCGCCCGGCAGGTACAGGGCAATCGCCAGGCCGGAAGCAACAGTCGCCGCTTGCTTGAGAAAAACCCGTCGCGGCAGTTCAATGCGGGTGTCGTCGATGAGGCTCATCACGCCTCCTTCGGCGCATTCGCCGCGCGTTTGATCGCTTTGTTGATGCGCCCGTAGGTGCCGCAGCGGCAGATATTTCCGGACATGGCATTGCGGATCGAATCGTCGGTGACTGCCGCACCGGTGTTGAGCAGCGCGGCGGCGGACATGATCTGCCCGGATTGACAGTAGCCGCATTGCGGCACATCTTCGGCGACCCAGGCCAATTGCAACGGATGGTTCTGCGTCGGCGACAAGCCTTCGATGGTGGTGATGCTATGGCCCGCGACGGCGGCCGCCGGCAATTGGCAGGAACGCACCGCGACGCCGTCCAGATGCACGGTGCAGGCACCGCACAGGCCCATGCCGCAGCCGAACTTGGTGCCGCTGAGTTTCAGCTGATCACGCAAGACCCATAACAAGGGCATGGAGGAGGACGCTTCATCCAGCTCGCGTCGTTCGCCGTTAACCGTGAATGCAATCATTGTCAGGCTCCAAAAGAGCGGCCCGTCTTTGTGCGGGCCTGGTCACCGATTATTGGAACCCTGAGCCACACGCGGCCAGCGACGATTTCTGCCAACCGCTGTAAGCAGGACTAACAACATGTACAAGCGATACCCGTCGGTGCAGTCCATGAGCGCGTTTATCCACGCGGCGCGCAGCGGCAGTTTCTCCAGCGCTGCGCGCAAACTTGATCTGACCCATAGCGCGATCAGCCAGCAGATCCGCGCTCTGGAAGATTTCATCGGCCAGCCGTTGTTCGTGCGTGAAGGCGGCGGCAGCAATCTGACTGATGCCGGGCAGTTGTTTGCCAGTGTCTTGTCGGATGGTCTGGCGCAGATTGACCGGGCAATCTCGTCGGTGAAAAACCGTAGCGTGGCGCAGCGTTTGACCCTCGATGTCGACAGCGAACTGGCGCAGAGCTGGCTCAATCCGCGCCTGCCGCAGTTGCTTGATGGGCTGCCGGATTATGAGGTGACGCTGCTGTCGATGCCGCGCAGTGATCGCAGTACGTTTGAGCGCGTCGATCTGGCGCTGCGTTATGGCTATGGCGATTGGGATGACTGCGAGATGACGCAGATTTGTGGCGATCGGGTGTTGGCGGTGGCTTCGCCGGATTTGCTGGAACGGTATGGGTTGCAGGTGCCGTTGAGCCCGGCGCAGATTCTTCAGTTGCCGTTGTTGGGCTATACGCGAAGGTCGTGGATTCCGTGGCTGGATGCGGCAGGGATGACGCCGACCGAGCCGCCGGCACGGGTGATTTTTGATAATGCGGCGAATTTGATTGCGGCTGCCGAGGCTGGCGTTGGCGCGGGGCTGGTGCGTGGATTGTTGGCGGCTGATGCATTGCGCAGTGGGCGGTTGGTGGCGTTGAACGAGGCGCAGATTGCCGCGCATTACAACCTTTACGCCGTGTGGCCGCATGGACAGGCGGAGCGTGTGGCGCCGGTGGTTGAAGCGATCAAACAGTTGGCCCTGCGGACACAATCCTGACGACAGCGCTGGCACTACCATTGAAGATCAAAGATCGCAGCCTTCGGCAGCTCCTACATTGAACGGTGTAGGAGCTGCCGAAGGCTGCGATCTTTTGATCTCGATGCAGCCCATATCGAACGCATATCACCACCCCGCCCAATTAATATTGTACGAACCCCTCCCCCCTTTCCAATACTCGCCCTCAGCAGCCACCCACCCGGGCCGGATGCGAACAGGCGAGGGAATGCGCGAGTCTTGCGCATAGCAACGGCCGATTGCCCGGGACGTGGATGCCGAGAGCCGCAAGGCTCCCTTCCCCGCTATCAGGAGATCGACTGCAATGATCATCGATATCAGCTGCTATCCCACGGATCTCGTGGACCTCGCCTGGAGGCATGACGGTGACCCGTTCACCGGCGAGCGTCTGCTGGAGATGATGGATGGCCCGTACATGGTCAACGGCAAGCCTCGCCGCATTGACAAAGCCTTCATCCAGCCGCCGCAAGGCAACACGATTTACACTTGGACCGACGGCGACCTGACCGGCCGTGAATCCATCGACGCCTACATGGCCTACACCCTGAAAATGGTTCAGACCTATCCGGATCGTTTCATCGGCTGCTTCGTCTACAACCCGCGCTGCGGCGTAGAAAACGGCGTCGAAGCGATCGAGCGCTACGTCAAGGAACACGGTTTCGGCATGGTGCAGATGCAGGCCAACATGCACGCCTACCGTCCTGACCGTGCACTCGACTGGGTGCGCCCGTGCTTCGAGAAATGCGCCGAGCTGGGCATCCCGGTCAAGCTGCACACCGGCGACGGGCCTTACAGCATCCCGTCGGAATGGGTGCCGATGATCAAGGAATTCCCCAACGTCAATTTCATCATGGCCCACTTCGGTGTGCAGACCGGCGGCGTCTACGTGTTCGAACCGATGCAATGGGCGATGGAGTTGCCCAACGTCTACTGCGAATCCGGCTGGTGCCTGCAATCGCGGATCGTCGAGTTCGCCAAGGTCTTGCCGACGCACAAGATCCTCTTCGGCACCGACACACCGCCGAACGAGCCGGGCATGTGGCTGCGCCTGCTCGAAGTGCTCTGCCACGAACCGCCGCAAGGCCTGAACCTCGACGAGGACACCCTCGAAGACTATTTGGGCAACAACACCGCGCGGATGATCGGCCTCGAACCAACCCCGCCACCCCGTTCCGTTTCCGAAGCAGAGGCGCAACTCAAGCGTCCCGTCACCACTCAACTGGCCAGGAGCTGAACCGATGATTATCGACACCCATCTGCACCCCACCAACCTGGTCGACGAGGCCTGGCGCCACACCGGCGAACCGTTCACCGGCGAGCGCATGCTCAAGCTGATGGACGGCCCGTACATGATCAACGGCAAACCACGCCGCATCGACATGGGTTTCATCCAGCCGCCACCGGGCAACACCGGTTATCGCGACGGCAACCGCCGGGGCCGTGAAGGCGTGCGCGACTACATGTCGTACATCGCCGAACTGTGCATGAAGTACCCGGATCGCTTCATCGGCAACTTTAACTTCAACCCGCGCTGGGGACCGGAAAACGGTGCGGCGGAGCTGGAATTCCACATCAAGGAATACGGCTTCAAGATGCTCAAACTGCACGCCAACATGCACGGCTATCGCCCGGATCGCGCGCTCGACTGGCTGCGTCCGGCGATGAAAGTCTGCGCCAAGTACAACATCGTCGTGCTGATCCACACCGGCGACGGCCCGTACACGATTCCGACGATGTTCTACCCGATCATCCGCGAGTTCCCGATGGTCAATTTCATCATCGGCCACTTCGGTATCCAGACCGGCGGCAACTACTCGTTCGAAGCGTTCTGGATGGCGATGGACACGCCGAATGTGTACTGCGAATCGGGCTGGTGCTTCCAGTCGCGGATCGTCGAATTCGCCAAGGAACTGCCGCGCAACAAGATCGTGTTCGGCACGGATTCACCGCCGAACGAGCCGGGGATGTGGCTGCGGGAACTGGAGGTGTTGTGCTCGCCGGCACCGCAGGGGTTGGGGATTGATGAGGATCATCTCGAAGACTACCTGGGCAACAACATCGCAAGGTTGTGCGGGATCGAACCGACGCCACCGCCGAAGGATCTGGCCGAGGCCGACATACGTCTGACTACAACGTACCTCTAACCTTACGCAAACCCTGGTGTGGAAATGGAGTTTCCTGTGGTGAGGGGATTTATCCCCGATGGGCTGCGAAGCGGCCCCAAAACCTGCGACCGCGTTGTATCAGGCAGATCGCGTTTACTGGTTTTACGACTGCTTCGCAGCCGATCGGGGATGAATCCCCTCGCCACAAGGGATCTGTACACAGAGCACACAGCGACTTTACAGGCACGAAGATGACCCGGCGTGCGTTCGACCGGCAGGCCAACGGCTGGCCGCGCGAACGCCCTCTCACCCCTGCGTGCCTGCTTTTTACGAGGTGACACCATGACCCGTTCGACGCTCGGCGATTCTCAGGACTTTCACGTGTTCATCGACGCCTATCGCCGTGAGTACCCGGACGATGTGCTGACCGTCACTCAACCGATTTCTGCCGATCAGGACGTCACCGCCCTGGTCGATGCCCTCGCCGCCCAGGGACGCGATCCACTGCTGATCTGCGAAAACGTCGGCCACCTCGGCGTGCCGGTGGCGACCAATCTGTTCGCTTCCCGCACCCGCATCGCCCGGCTGTTCGGCGTCACCCCGGCGCAACTGCACGAAACCTTTCAAACCCGCGCCAACCAACCCATCGCTCCGCATTATGTAGAAAGCGGCCCGATTCTCGATGAAGTCTTCGAAGGCGAAGCGCTGGATCTGGCGCTGCTGCCGATGCTCAAGCATTTCGACAGCGATCGCGGCCCGTACATCACCAACGCGATCATCATCGCCGAAGACCCGCTGACCGGCATCGCCAACATGAGCTATCACCGCTCGATGCGCCACGCCCGCCAGGCCCTCGCCACCAGCCTGCATTCACGCGGCCACCTGTGGCGGATGCTGCAAACCGCGCGCGAACGCGGCGAAGAATTGCGTGTGGCCATGGTGGTTGGCGCGCACCCACTGTTCATGCTCGCCGCCGCTGCACGCTTGCCCTATGGCGCCGATGAACGCGCCGTCGCCGGAGGGCTGTTTGGTGCGCCGCTGGAACTGGTGAAAACTCCACGCTACGGCATCGGTGTGCCAGCGTATGCCGAGTTTGTTCTGGAAGGCGCGATCGACCCGGCGGCCTACGCCGAGGAAGGCCCGTTCGGCGAATTCAGCGGTTATTCCTCGGATCGCTCGACCAACAATGTGCTGCGCGTCGACACCCTGTTAAAGCGCAAAGACGCCTGGCTGGTGGACGTGATGGGCGGCCGCTATGCCGAGCATCTCACTCTCGCCCGTCTGCCGCGCGAAGCCGAGATGAGCGAAAAACTCAAAGCGCGTTTCCCCGCCATCACCGCTGTACATTACCCGAATTCCGGCACGCATTTTCACTGCTACGTGGCGCTGGATCAGAGCCGCGATGGCGAGGCGCGGCAGATCATGCTGGCCCTGCTCGGCTGGGATCCGTACCTGAAAACCGTGATCGCGGTGGACAGCGATATCGACATCAGCGATGACAGCCAAGTGTTGTGGGCGCTGGCCACGCACTTTCAGCCGCACCTGGATATTTTCACCATTGATGGTTTGCCCGGTAGTCCGCTCGATCCATCGTCGTCGGTCAATGGCACGACGTCGCGGATGGGCCTGGATGCGACTCGCGGTTCCGGGTTTGACGGGATCAAGGCGCAGCTTGATCAGGATGTACTCGAACGCGCGCGGGTTTTGCTCAAAGGACTGGAATCGTGAACCGGCAACGGATGGTCGTCGGCATCAGCGGCGCGTCCGGGTTTATCTACGGCGTGCGCTTGCTGCAATTGCTCGCTGAACTGGACATCGAAAGCCACCTGATCATCAGCCGCGCGGCGCTGCTGACCATGGCCCACGAGACCGACTACAAACTCGCCGACGTGACTGCGCTGGCCAGTCATTACCACCGCGCCGATGACGTCGCCGCCGGGATTGCCAGCGGATCGTTTCGCTGCCTCGGGATGGTGGTTGCGCCGTGTTCGATGAGGACGCTGGCGGAGATTGCCACCGGCACGTCTTCGGGGCTGATCGGCCGCGCTGCCGACGTCACGCTCAAGGAGCGTCGCACGCTGGTGCTGATGGCCCGCGAAACCCCGCTGACCCTCGCCCACCTGCGCAACATGACTGCCGTCACCGAGATGGGCGGGATCATCGCCCCGCCAGTACCGGCGTTCTACGCCCGCCCGGAGAATCTCGGGCAAATGGTCGACCACAACCTCGGCCGCGTGCTTGACCTGTTCGGCCTCGATGCGGGCGTCGCTACCCGATGGCGAGAACCTCTATCCCCTTGTAGGCCTTCGCCTGCTCGCGATAGCGGAGTATCAGTGAAGTAAATCTCAGCTGACACACCGCTATCGCGAGCAGGCGAAGGCCTACAAAAAAAAGCAGCATCACCCGAATTCAGTGTGCACCGGTCAATCAAAGGAGCCTCACCATGAACACCCCATTCAACGCCCCAACCCGCAACACCAAAATCCCCGTGACCATCCTCACCGGTTTCCTCGGTGCCGGTAAAACCACCCTGCTCAACTACATCCTCAAGGAAAACCACGGTCGCAAAATTGCCGTGATCGAAAACGAGTTCGGTGAAGTCGGCATCGACGGCGATCTGGTGCTCAGCTCGGAAACCGAAGAAATCTACGAGATGGTCAACGGCTGCGTGTGCTGCACCGCCGAGGTTCGCGAGGACTTGGTGCGCATCGTCCGCGAACTGGTCGCGCGGCCGGTGCGGCTTGATCACATCCTTATCGAGACCAGCGGCCTGGCCGATCCGTACCCGGTGGCGCAGAGCTTTTTCATCAATGACCCGATCGCCGATGAAGTCGAACTCGACGCTATCGTGACCATGGTCGATGCCAAACACATCGCCCAGCATCTGGAGGATCTGCAACTCGATGGCGTCGACAATCAGGCAGTGGATCAGATTGTCTGCGCCGACCGGATTGTGATCAACAAGGTCGATCTGGTTTCCGCAGATGAAGTTCAAATCTTGCGCGGCAAGATCCGCGGTTTGAACGCCACGGCAGATCTGGTGACTTCGACCCACGCGCAAATCGACCTGACGAAAATCCTCGGCATCGGCGCGTTCGAATGCACGCAGAAGCTGATGGAAATCGGCGCGGAACAGCACGATCACCACGACCATGAGCATCACGCTGAGCACGCTATTGAAGAGCAGGATCACCAACACGACCCAAGCGTGTCATCGGTGGGCATCGCCGTGGACGGCGCAGTCAACCTGATGGCGTTCCATCGCTGGATCAGCGAGCTGCGCTCCTCCCAGGCGGACAACCTGTACCGCATGAAAGGCGTGCTCGCCGTGGCCAATGAAGACCAGCGCTACGTGCTGCAAGGCGTGCACAGCCTGGTGGAATTTCGCGCCTCGACCGCGTGGGGCACGGAGCCGCGCTCGAGCAAAATCGTGTTCATCGGCCGCGACCTGGACCGCGCGGCGCTGAACCAGGGCTTCGCCGCCTGCCTGGCAGGCTGAAACAAGGCATCGAAGCCGGTGGATGGCGGCTTCGGGCACATGTGTACGAATGACTGATGCCACAAAACCTGTGGGAGTGAGCCTGCTCGCGATAGCGGTGTGTCATTGAGCAATGATGGTGACTGATTCACCGCTATCGCGAGCAGGCTCACTCCTACAGGGGATCTGCAGCAGGCATCAGACGAATACCCCTCTCTACCGCATAAAAACAGCCAGAGGTGTTTCCCCATGTCGTCAGCCACATCCCCATCAAAAAGCGCATCCACCGTGCACCCCGTCGACCGCGTTTTGCCGGTGCGACAGATGCTCACCCTCGGCCTGCAACACATGGCCGTCTCGTACATCGGCGCCATCGCCGTGCCGTTGATTGTCGCCAGCGCCTTGAAAATGTCTCACGCCGATACGGTGGTGCTGATCAGCACCACGCTGTTCTGTTCCGGCATCGCCACCCTCCTGCAAACCGTCGGCTTCTGGAAATTCGGCGTGCGCCTGCCGATTCTGCAAGGCGTGGCGTTCAGCAGCGTCGGCCCGGTGATCGCCATCGGCAGCAACCCCGAGGTAGGGTTCGCCGGGGTCTGCGGGGCGGTGATCGGCGCGGGGATTTTTACCATGCTGATGGCGCCCTTCGTCGGTCGATTACGGCGGTTTTTCCCGCCCGTGGTCACCGGCTGCATCGTCACCGTGATCGGTTTGCAGCTGTTCCCGATTGCTTATGAATGGGTTGGCGGCGGACGCAACGCGAGCAACTTCGGCGCGCCGGCATTCCTTGGCGTAGCAGTGGTGGTGTTGCTGACGATTCTGCTGGTCAACCGTTATGGCAGCCCGCTGCTGCGCAACATGGCGGTGTTGATCGGGATGCTGGTTGGCGCCGGTCTGGCCTACGGCCTGGGCATGGGCAGTTTTCACAGCGTCGAAGAAGCGCCGTGGCTGACCGTGCCCTACCCGTTTTATTTCGGCTTGCCGACCTTCAGCCTGATCCCCATCGCGACCATGGTGGTGGTGATGATCGTGCAGATGGTCGAGTCGATGGGGCTGTTCGTGGCCATCGGCGACATTGTCGAAAAACCGGTGGAAGATAAACAAGTCATCAACGGTCTGCGCGCCAATGGTTTGGCCAGCACCATCGCCGGGATGTTCGCCGCGTTCCCGTTTATCGCCTTCATGGAAAACGTCGGCCTGGTGATCCTCACCGGCGTGCGCAGCCGTTGGGTGGTCGCGGTCAGCGGTTTGCTGATGTGCTCGATTGCCTTGGTGCCAAAGGCCGGCGCGATCATCGCTTCGATGCCGACCGCCGCCCTCGGTGGCGCTGGCATTGCGATGTTCGGCGTGGTTGCGGCGGCGGGCATTCAGACCCTCGCCAAAGTCGATTACGAGCGCAATCGCTACAACGTCTTGATCGTCGGTTTCACCATCGCCGCCGCGCTGGTGCCGGTGCTCGCGCCAACCTTATTCAAACAACTCCCAGAGTGGTCGCAGCCGTTCCTGCACAGCAGCGTGGTTATCGCTTGCCTGGTGTCGGTGCTGCTCAACGCCGCGCTGAATGGCGTCAGCGTGCCGGAAACCACCGCCAGTAAATCCGCCTCGCACATCCTTTAGTTTGGAGCTGCCCATGACTCAACTTCAGAACATCCTGATCAAAAACCCGGTTGCGGTGATGACCGGCCTGCGCGGCCCTCGCGCGCGGGCCGGGGCCGTGGACATCCGCGTGGTCAACGGTCGCATCGCCGAAATGGCCGCGAATCTTGAACCACAACCCGGCGAACGGCTGATCGACGCGCGCAACTGCGTGGTCTATCCGGGCTGGATCAACACCCACCATCACCTGTTCCAGAACCTGCTCAAAGCCGTACCCGAAGGCCTGAATCAGGATCTGCAAGGCTGGCTGGCCAGCGTGCCCTACCCGCGCCTCAACCGCTTTACCCCGCAACTGGCGCGGATCGCCGCACGGTTGGGCATGGTCGAGTTGCTGCTGTCCGGCGTCACCACCTGCGCCGATCACCACTACCTCTACCACGCCCACGGCAGCACCGAGACCGGCGACGTACTGTTCGACATGGCCGATGAATTTGGCCTGCGTTTTGTGTTGTGCCGAGGCGGCGCGCTGGAGTCGGCGAGCGCCCACCCGGGCTTCTCGAAAACCGCGCTGCAACCGGAGAGCCTTGAGCAAATGGTCGGCGATATCGAACGGCTGAAATCGCTGTATCACCAGGACACTCCAGACGCGATGCGCCGCGTGGTTGTCGCGCCAACCACGCCAACGTTCTCGCTACCGCCAACGCTGCTGCGCGAACTCGCCCACACCGCACGCGGCCTCGGTTTGCGTCTGCATACGCACCTGTCGGAAACGCAGAACTACGTGAACTTCTGCCGCGAAAAATACAACTGCCTGCCGGTGGAATTCGTCGCCGAACACGAATGGCTCGGCCCCGACGTCTGGTTCGCCCACGCCGTGCACCTGCAACCGGGTGAAATCCGCATGCTCGCGCAGACCGGCACCGGCATCTCCCACTGCCCGGTGAGCAATGCGCGGCTGGGCAGCGGCGTCGCGCCAGTGCCGCAGATGTACGAGGCAGGTGTGCCGATTTCCCTTGGCGTTGATGGCGTAGCGTCGAATGAATCCGGAAGCATGGTCGGCGAAGCCAACACCGCATGGCTGATCCACCGTGCCGAACAAGGCGCCTCGGCGACCACCGCTGAAGACGTCATTCACTGGGGCACGGCGGGTGGCGCGCAGGTGTTGGGGCTTGGCGCGGTCGGCACACTGGAAATCGGGCAAGCGGCGGATCTGGTCGTCTACAGCCTCGATCATCCTCGGTTCTATGGCTTCCACGACAGCGCCGTCGCGCCGGTGGTCGCGGGCGAACCGATCACAGTGAAATACAGCCTGGTCGGCGGCCGAATCGTCGTCGACAACGGCGTGATCCCGGGCCTGGACATCGAACGCATGCGCGCCGAAGCCTGGCAAGGCGTCCAGCAACTCATGAACATCGACGACTAACCCGCCCCCTGTAGGAGCTGCCGAAGGCTCGGGCCGCGATCGGACGATCTTTTGATGTTGTTTTTTAAAATCAAGATCAAAAGATCGCAGCCTCCGGCAGCTCCTACAGGGATGGGTGCATTCGCGACTTCCAGGTTTGTCGGCTAAGGTTAATCCCTCATCGGATTGAGCCCCTGCCAGCGAGACCGGGCTCTTGATCAAGGAGAGACTGATGGCGTCGCGTCGCAACATCGAACAGACCTACCGCACCTGGTCCAGCCCCATTTTGCTGGAGCTGAAAAAGCGCGAACACCAAATGGCGCCGTTCGAGCGCCAGGCGCTGGAGAATGTCCTGGTGGAAAGACGGTTGCTGGATATCGGCAATCCGAAGGGCAATGATCGCCGCCAGAGCCCGACGAACAAAAACGACCAACCTGGCTAATCGCATGACTCAACTGCACGCATGAATGACTTGTAGGAGTGAGCCTGCTCGCGATGGCGGTACATCAGACAATATTGCAGTGTCTGACAGACCGTTATCGCGAGCAGGCTCACTCCTACAAATTCCATATGCGTTTTCAGGATTTGCTACAGGAGGCCACTGAAAGGCTCAGCTTCAGAAGTTCTTTGCGTAACATCGATGGCTCGACAACAGCCATTCCAGAGCACCATCCAAACTGCATCAGCCTATTGAGCTTTTGTTGACTGAGTTCGGGTTCGACCAGCAAACAACTTTTCCGGTCGCGGATGCTGATCACATTCAGCAGCCAGTCTTCGCCCTGCTCCGCCATCCATTGGCTGATCGTCAGCCGGTATTTCTGCAGCAACGCATCCGCATCCCACACGGTCATTTGCGCGAAAATCTGCGGCAGGTTGCTTTCGGGTTTCATCCGTTTCAAGTCGGCTGCCAAGGCATTGGCGAGGTCTGATTCGATGTCGGCCTGGCATTCGAGGAAGTAGTGCTCGGGCCAGTTCGTTGCGAGTTTCGCCCGAAACGCGAGGTCGGCGTAGGCGTCGATGTCCGCTGGCGTGGTCATCTGGCTGGTGAAATTCAGGGTGTTGTCGAGAATCGCGGTGGCCAACAGAGCGGCGCTTTGCTGACTGATTTTTGGTAGCAAACCTGCGGCCTGCCAGCGTTGAAACACCTGAGTCGCCGCTGCGCCGATCGGGCGGATGTCGGCGGCTGAACCGAGTTTCTTTGCCCAGTAATCTTCGTAACCTGGATGATGGTCGATGACTTCCACCACCCTGTCGAGCACCACCATTGGGTCGAAATGGTGATGGTCGGAGACGTCGACCAAGATGAATTCATCGGTCGGCGATGGTTCATGCGTTTGAAAAGCGCAGCCCCAATCAAGCACGGTTTTCGAGACACTGGCGTTGGCTGTTGCGCTGCTGACGGCGCGGGCGGGGATGCCTTGCAGGTTGAGCAGTTCTGCGTAGGCGATGCAGCAGGCGTAGGCGTCGATGTCCAGATAGGACGCGCCGGAGGTGATGATTTTCATGGGCCAGCAACGTCGCACATTTCCATGACATTGGGGTGACAGGAAAAGATCGCAGCCGCCGAAAAACCCATGTAGGAGCTGCCGAAGGCTGCGATCTTTTGATCTTCAGGCCGCGCGTTGCCCCCCAGCCACCGCCGCCGACGCCGCCAACATCGCCCGCAACAACACCGCACACCCCGCCGCCAGATCATCCGGCGCGGCGTTTTCGATTTCGTTGTGGCTGATCCCGCCTTCGCACGGCACGAAAATCATCCCCGCAGGGCCGAGTTCGGCAAGGAAAATCGCGTCATGCCCCGCGCCACTGACGATGTCCATGTGCGACAACCCCAACCCTTTCGCCGCACCGCGCACCGCTTCCACGCAGCCTTTTTCGAAATACAGCGGCGGGAAGTCAGCAGTCGGGGTCAGTTCATAAGTCAGTCCATGTTCCTCACAGGTCGCTTCGATGACTTGCTTCACCTCAGCAATCATCGAATTCAGCCGCGCCGGTTCCAGATGCCGGAAATCCAGGGTCATGCGCACTTCACCGGGGATGACGTTGCGCGAGCCGGGATAGGCTTGCAGGCAACCGACGGTGCCACAGGCGTGCGGTTGATGGCCGAGGGCTGCGCGATTGACGGCGCCAACGATTACCGAGGCGCCGACCAGTGCATCTTTACGCAGGTGCATCGGTGTTGGGCCGGCGTGCGCCTCGACGCCGCGCAGTTTGAGGTCGAACCATTTCTGCCCCAGCGCGCCAAGCACTACGCCAATGGTTTTCTGTTCATCTTCGAGGATCGGACCTTGCTCGATGTGCGCCTCGAAATAGGCGCCGACCTTATGGCCACTGACTTTGCGCGGGCCGGCGTAGCCGATGGCATTCAACGCTTCGCCAACCGTGACACCCTCGGCATCGACCTTGGCCAGTGTTTCTTCGAGGGTGAATTTCTCGGCAAATACGCCCGACCCCATCATGCACGGGGCGAAGCGCGAGCCCTCTTCGTTGGTCCAGACCACCACTTCCAGTGGCGCTTCGGTTTCCACCTTGAAGTCGTTGAGGGTACGCAGCACTTCGACACCGGCGAGTACGCCGAAGCAGCCATCAAACTTGCCGCCGGTGGGTTGCGTGTCAATGTGGCTGCCGGTCATGACGGGCGGCAGGTCGGGATTGCGCCCGGGGCGACGGGCGAAGATGTTGCCGACGGCATCGACCGTGACGCTGCATCCGGCGTCCTTGCACCATTGCACGAACAGATCGCGGGCCTGGCGGTCGAGGTCGGTCAGGGCCAGGCGACAGACCCCACCCTTGACCGTGGCGCCAAGCTGGGCCAGTTCCATGAGCGAAGCCCAGAGGCGATCGCGGTTGATGTGCTGATGGCTCGATTGCAGAACGTCTACGGCTGCGTTCATGGGGATCTCCTCAGGCTGCTTTTCTTATGGATATTGCTCGGGTGTTTTTGAGGCCGCCATCGCTGGCAAGCCAGCTCCCACAGGTTTTTTGGTTGAACACAGAATTTGTGTACGACTCGATCCCTGTGGGAGCTGGCTTGCCAGCGAAGAGGCCCTCCGTTACACCGCTGTTTTTACGACCGAAGGCTGCGCGCGCATCACGCACAACCCGTAATAAATCACTCCGCCCAGCGCCGAACCGGTGAACCAGCCGTAACTGTAAAACCAGCTGAACGCATCGCTGCCCAACGACAACAAGGTCAGCACCACCGGCACACCAAATGCGAGAAACCCGGCCCAGTTCCATGCCGGATAGACGTCATCGCGGTACAACCCGGCCAGGTCCAGTTGCTGTTTCTTGATCAGGAAGTAGTCCACCACCATGATCCCGGCAATCGGCCCGAGCAGGCTCGAATAACCCAGCAGCCAGTTCGAATACACGGTCTCCAGGCTGACATCGGAGACAATCAAACCAAGCTTTTTCAGCAACTCATGGCCCATCAGCAACAACCCGACCAACCCGGTCAGCAACACCGCTTTGGTGCGGTTGATCACCTTCGGCGCGATGTTCTGGAAGTCGTTGGTCGGCGAGACAATATTCGCGGCGGTGTTGGTCGACAACGTGGCGATGATAATCAACGCCATCGCCACCGCGACCCACACCGGGCTCTGGATATGACCGATCAGGCTGACCGGATCAGACACCGTCACGCCGACCAGTTTCACCGACGCCGCAGTCATGATCACGCCCAGCGAGGCGAACAGAAACATCGTCAGCGGCAGGCCGAAAATTTGCCCGAGGATCTGATCTTTCTGGCTCTTGGCGTAACGACTGAAGTCCGGAATGTTCAGCGACAACGTCGCCCAGAAACCCACCATCGCCGTCAGCCCGGCGGCGAAGTAACTCACCACACTGGCGCCTTCCGGACGTTTTGGCGGGATCGCCAGCAGTTCGGTCATCGACACATTGGGCATCGCCCACACCAGCAAGCCGATGCCGACCGCTACCAGCAACGGCGCGGACAAGGTTTCCAGCCACTTGATCGACTCGGCGCCGCGAATCACCACCCACAGGTTCAGTGCCCAGAAGATCATGAAACCGATCACCTCGCCGGTGCCGCCGAGGGATTTCCAGCCATCGAAAATCGAGCCGAGAAACAGGTGGATCGCCAACCCGCCAAACATCGTCTGAATGCCAAACCAGCCACACGCGACCAGTGCGCGAATCAGGCACGGCACGTTGGAGCCGAGAATGCCGAACGATGAACGCAGCAGCACCGGAAAAGGAATGCCGTACTTGGTGCCGGGAAAGGCGTTCAGCGTGAGCGGAATCAGCACAATGACGTTGGCGAACAGAATAGCCAGCAACGCCTCGCCGACGGTCAGGCCGAAATAGGCGGTGAGGACACCGCCGAGGGTGTAGGTCGGCACGCAGATCGACATGCCGACCCACAGCGCGGTGATGTGCCATTTGTTCCAGGTTCGTTCGCGCACCTTGGTCGGTGCCATGTCGTGGTTGTAACGGGGACTGTCGAGGACGTCGCTACCGGCTTCGAGTTCGAACAAGCCGTCGCGCTCGGTCACTTGCGATCTGTTCTGTTGCATGGCTGCTCCACGGTTTTTTTGATTATTTTTGCTCATCGGGCTGGTGGGCGGACGCGCCGCACACCGGGCGATGGCCGGAGTACTTGCATGTGAACACGCACTTCACGAACCGGCCTGGCTTGTCAGCGCCAGCACTCAAAAAACGTGCCGACTGTTGCGCCGAGTTTCCCGACCTGTCCGTATAGCGCTTTCAACTGTTTGATGTTTAAACGCTTTTATTCAAATTATTGGATCATGTTGCTTACTTGTTACATCCCTCAGGCAAAAGACCAGAACAAGTTACTCGAACAACCAGGTTCAAAGTGGTGCACGGTTATTTCCAGCCAGGCGTCTGGGCCGCGACTCTTTAGCGTTCAAGCAACTGATTTACCATGACAAATCTCGCTCAAATCTGGTTCCTGTCAAGTGCGTCAAAATGGTGAAAGCCCTCACCATTTTGGTGATTTAAATATTTAAACCTTATATTTCAATACTTTATGTGCGTTATAAGCTTATAAAAAATAATCTTGCTCATTCGATTAACACCAGCTAGTTTTTATTCCTGACAGCGTTGGCAGGAATATATCTTCCAGCATCGACGTCTTATAAAACATATAGAACCGGTATAAGCCGGTCATGCCTGCGAGGAAGCTGCAATGTCTCTGTTGATCCGTGGCGCCACCGTTGTTACCCATGATGAAAGTTATCGCGCCGACGTCTATTGCGCCGACGGCGTGATCAAAGCCATCGGTGAAAACCTGGATATTCCCGCCGGTGCCGAAGTGCTCGACGGCAGCGGCCAATACCTGATGCCCGGCGGCATCGATCCGCACACGCACATGCAACTGCCGTTCATGGGCACCGTGGCCAGTGAGGACTTTTACAGCGGCACCGCGGCTGGTTTGGCCGGTGGCACCACGTCGATCATCGATTTCGTCATCCCCAATTCACAACAGTCGTTGATGGAAGCATTTCATCAGTGGCGCGGCTGGGCGGAAAAATCCGCCTCCGACTACGGCTTCCACGTCGCTATCACCTGGTGGAGCGAGCAGGTGCGTGAGGAAATGGCCGAGCTGGTCAGCCAACACGGCATCAACAGCTTCAAGCATTTCATGGCCTACAAGAACGCGATCATGGCCGCCGACGACACGTTGGTAGCGAGTTTCGAGCGCTGTCTGGAGTTGGGCGCAGTGCCGACCGTGCATGCGGAAAACGGCGAGCTGGTTTATCACCTGCAACGCAAGTTGATGGCGCAAGGTATCACCGGGCCGGAAGCGCATCCGCTGTCGCGGCCTTCGCAGGTTGAAGGTGAAGCGGCAAGCCGCGCGATTCGTATTGCCGAGACCATCGGCACGCCGTTGTATCTGGTACACGTCTCGACCAAGGAAGCCCTCGACGAAATCACCTATGCGCGCAGCAAGGGCCAACCAGTTTACGGCGAAGTACTCGCCGGGCATCTGTTGCTCGACGACAGCGTCTATCAACACCCGGACTGGCAGACCGCTGCCGGTTACGTGATGAGCCCGCCGTTTCGCCCGCGCGGTCATCAAGAGGCGCTGTGGCACGGTCTGCAGAACGGCAATCTGCACACCACCGCCACTGACCACTGCTGCTTCTGCGCCGAGCAGAAAGCCGCCGGGCGCGATGACTTCAGCAAGATTCCCAACGGCACCGCTGGCATTGAAGACCGCATGGCGGTGCTGTGGGATGAAGGCGTTAACTCCGGTCGTTTGTCGATGCAGGATTTCGTCGCCCTCACCTCCACCAATACCGCGAAGATCTTCAATCTTTATCCGCGCAAAGGTGCGATTCGCGTCGGCGCCGATGCCGACCTGGTGCTGTGGGATCCGCAAGGCACGCGCACCATTTCCGCCAAGACCCACCATCAGCAGGTGGACTTCAACATCTTCGAAGGCAAGACCGTGCGCGGCGTGCCGAGCCATACCGTCAGCCAGGGCCGTTTGGTCTGGGCCGATGGCGACCTGCGCGCCGAGCGTGGCGCCGGACGGTATATCGAACGGCCGGCGTACCCGGCGGTGTTTGATTTGCTGAGCAAGCGGGCTGAGCAACATAAGCCTGTTGCTGTGAAACGCTGATAGCGGCCTTCGGCCTATCGCTGGCAAGCCAGCTCCCACATTTGCAATGCATTCCCCCTGTAGGAGCTGCCGAAGGCTGCGATCTTTTGATCTTGTTTTTTAGATCAAGATCAACAGATCGCAGCCTTCGGCAGCTCCTACACAGGGGATTTGGCCAATGCCCGATAGAGGCAGTTACTGTGAGGCAAAAAACCGTGATCGAGACCCTGAACCATCTCCCCCACCCGCACGAAAGTGCGGCCGCCCTCGCCGGCCATTTCACTGATCTGGCGCCACCGCTCAATGACCGTCAGGCGCATCTGGAAGCCTCGCGCTGCCTGTATTGCTACGACGCGCCGTGCGTGAATGCGTGCCCGAGCGAGATCGACATCCCTTCGTTCATCCGCAATGTCCATCAGGACAACGTGCCCGGTGCCGCGCAGAAAATCCTTTCGGCAAACATCCTCGGCGGCAGTTGCGCGCGGGTCTGCCCGACTGAAATTCTTTGCCAGCAAGCCTGCGTGCGCAACAACGCCCACGAATGTGCGCCAGTGCTGATCGGTCTGCTGCAACGCTACGCCGTCGACAACGCACACTTCACCGAGCACCCGTTCCAGCGTGCCGCCGCCAGCGGTAAACGCATTGCCGTGGTCGGTGCCGGTCCTGCCGGTTTGTCCTGTGCGCACCGCAGCGCCATGCACGGTCATGACGTGGTGATTTTCGAGGCGCGGGAGAAGGCTGGCGGGCTCAACGAGTACGGGATCGCCAAGTACAAACTGGTCGACGATTACGCGCAGAAGGAACTGGATTTCCTCCTGCAAATCGGCGGCATCGAAATTCGCCACGGGCAGAAGCTTGGCGAGAACCTGACCCTCAGCGAACTGCATCAACAGTTCGACGCGGTGTTTCTTGGCCTCGGCCTGAACGCCAGCAAGCAACTCGGCCTGGCCCACGAAGAGGCGCCGGGCCTGCTCGCCGCCACCGATTACATCCGCGAACTGCGCCAGGCCGATGACCTCACGCAATTGCCACTGGCAGAACGCTGCATCGTCCTCGGCGCCGGCAACACGGCGATCGACATGGCCGTGCAAATGGCCCGTCTCGGTGCTCGCGATGTCAATCTGGTGTATCGCCGAGGCGCGGCGGACATGGGCGCCACTGGCCACGAACAAGACATCGCCAAAGCCAATCAGGTACGCCTGCTGACGTGGGCACAACCGCAAGAAGTATTGCTCGACGATCAGGGCCACGTGCGCGGCATGCGTTTCGCTCGCACCGATCTGGTCGAAGGACGCCTGCAAACCACCGGTGAAACCTTCGAACTGGCCGCCGACGCAATCTTCAAAGCCATCGGCCAGTCCTTCGACAGCAGCGCCCTCGCCGACCCGCTCGCCCGTGAACTCAAGCGCCAGGGTGAACGCATTCAGGTCGACGAAAACCTGCGCACCAGCATTCCCGGCGTGTATGCCGGCGGCGACTGCACCAGCCTCGACCAAGACCTCACCGTGCAAGCTGTGCAGCACGGCAAACTCGCCGCCGAGGCGATCAACGCGCAACTGATGCTCAACGTGGAGGCTGCGTAAATGGCCGATCTCTCGATTGTCTTCGCCGGCATCAAAGCCCCGAATCCGTTCTGGCTGGCCTCCGCGCCGCCCACCGACAAGGCCTACAACGTCGTCCGCGCTTTCGAAGCGGGCTGGGGCGGCGTGGTCTGGAAAACCCTCGGTGAAGACCCGGCGGCGGTCAACGTTTCGTCGCGTTACTCAGCGCACTACGGCAACAACCGTGAAGTGCTCGGTATCAACAACATCGAGCTGATCACCGACCGCTCGCTGGAAATCAACCTGCGCGAAATCACTCAGGTGAAGAAGGACTGGCCGGATCGCGCAATCATCGTCTCGCTGATGGTGCCGTGCGTTGAGGAATCGTGGAAACACATTCTGCCGCTGGTGGAAGCCACTGGCGCTGACGGTATCGAACTGAATTTCGGTTGCCCGCATGGCATGCCCGAGCGCGGCATGGGCGCGGCGGTCGGTCAGGTGCCGGAGTACGTCGAGCAGGTGACGCGCTGGTGCAAGACTTATTGCTCGCTGCCGGTGATCGTCAAACTGACGCCGAACATCACCGACATCCGCGTTGCCGCCCGCGCCGCCCATCGCGGTGGCGCTGATGCGGTGTCGCTGATCAATACGATCAACTCGATCACCAGTGTCGATCTGGAGCACATGGTCGCCCTGCCCACCGTCGGCAGCAAAAGCACGCATGGCGGTTATTGCGGCTCGGCGGTGAAGCCGATTGCGCTGAACATGGTCGCCGAGATTGCCCGCGATCCGCAGACCCAGGGCTTGCCGATCTGCGGCATTGGCGGCATCGGCAGTTGGCGCGACGCGGCGGAATTCATGGCGTTGGGCAGCGGCGCCGTGCAGGTGTGCACGGCGGCGATGCTGCATGGTTTCCGCATTGTCGAGGAGATGAAGGATGGCCTGTCGCGGTGGATGGACAGTCAGGGTTACGCCAGCATCAGTGAGTTTTCCGGGCGTGCGGTGGGCAACACCACCGACTGGAAGTACCTCGACATCAACTATCAGGTGATCGCCAAGATTGACCAGGCGGCGTGCATCGGTTGCGGGCGCTGCCACATTGCTTGCGAGGACACTTCACATCAGGCGATCGGCAGTTTGAAGCAGGCGGACGGCACGCATAAATATGAAGTGATCGATGACGAGTGTGTGGGCTGCAACCTGTGCCAGATCACCTGCCCGGTGGCGGACTGCATCGAGATGGTGCCGATGGAAACGGGCAAGCCGTTTCTGGACTGGAATCATGATCCGCGCAATCCCTACCATGTTGCGGTTTGACTGATCGTTCCCACGCTTTGCGTGGGAATGCAGCCCGGGACGATCGGCGTCCCATTGGAACGCGGAGCGTCCTTAGAGGCATTCCCACGCAGAGCGTGGGAACGATCATGTAGGAGCTGCCGCAGGCTGCGATCTTTTGACTTAGGGTTCCAGGCCGATCCCGCGCAATATCACACTCGTCACCGTCTGCACCGCCCGCTCGAACTGCATGTCCGACAGCGGCTGATGCTCGTTGAGGATATTCACCTGATGATCAAAATCGGCGTAATGCTGCGTCGACGCCCAGATCATGTACAGCAGGCTCGAAGGCTCCACCGGCAAAATCCGCTTGTCCTCGACCCACTGGCGAATCTTCGCCTCCTTCATTTTCGCCCAGTCATACAGGCTGACATCCAGCGCCTCGCCCAGCGTCGGCGCGCCGTGGATGATTTCGTTGGCCCAGACCTTCGAGCCATAAGGCCGGCTGCGCGAGTGGTTCATCTTGGCGCGGATGTAACTGCTGAGCACCACGCGCGGGTCATCGAACATCTCGAAGCACAGCGCGTCCTGTTTCCACACTTCCAGCAGGTCGAACAGCACCGCGCTGTACAGCTCGCTTTTGGTTGAGAAGTAGTAATGCAGGTTGGAACGCGGCAGTTGCACTTCGGCGGCGATGTCAGCCATGGCGGTGCTGCCGAAACCTTTTTCGGCGAAGACTTTTTCCGCCGCCAAGAGGATTTTTTCGACGTTACTGCGACGAATCTCGATCTTGTGATTGCCCATGTGGGCTCCCTGACAACAACGTTGCCCAAGACTAGCATCCGCTCTGGTGCGCGGGCGACCGCTGCAAACAAAACTTCGTATCGCCGCGAGCGGATGGCTAAACTGACGTTTTCGATCCTGCCTCAGAGGTATCCGCGATGCTGTTCAAGAACGTCATGACCACCACTGCCCTGCTCGCCTCGCTATTCGCCGCATCTTCGGTATTTGCCCACGCCCACCTGAAAAGCCAGACCCCGGCCGCCGACAGCACCGTCGCTGCTCCAACCGATTTGCGCCTGACCTTCTCCGAAGGCGTCGAAGCCAGTTTCACCAAAGTCACCGTGACGAAGGACGGCGCGCCGGTCGCTGTCAAAGCGCTGACCACCGAAGGCGACAAGAAAACCCTGATCGTCACCCCCGCCGCACCGCTGACCGCCGGCGAATACAAAGTCGAATGGCACGCGGTGTCGGTCGACACGCACAAAAGCGAAGGCGCCTACCAGTTCAAAGTGGGCCAGTAATTCATGGGTGAAGCGCTGGTGCTGTGCCGCTTTGTGCATTTCATCGTGGTGTTGATGCTGTTCGGGGCCTGGCTGTTCAGGCCGTTGCTGCTCAAGGATGAAGCGCTGCAAGTGGACCGGCACCTGGCGCGATTGGCGCGCTGGCTGACCGCGATTGCATTGGTCAGCGGGATTGCCTGGGCGCTGTTGATTACCGCGAGCATGGCTGGTTCTGCTGCTGCCGCGTTCGATCCAGACACGGTTGCGTTGGTGCTGGGCAATACGTTTTTTGGTCAGGTTTGGCGCTGGCATCTGTTGATCAATGCCGTGCTGTTGGCGTTGCTGTTTACGCCGTGGCGCTCAAGCATGCCGCTGCGGTTGGGTTTGAGTGGCTTGCTGTTGGTGACGCTGGCCCCGGTCGGGCATGGCGCGATGCTCGATGGTTTGAGCGGGCAACTGCTGATTCTCAACCAGATCGTTCATCTGACCTGCGTGGCCGCGTGGTTGGGCGGGTTGTTGTTGCTGGTGATGATTTTGCGTCAGCCAACGGAACCTGTGCCGGTGGTTCTGCGGCGCTTCAGTGGCGTGGGTTATACGTTGGTCGCGGGACTGCTGATCACCGGGCTGATCAACGTGCGCGTGCTGACCGGTCAGTGGTGGCCGACGCCGCTGTTCAGCGGGTTTGCCTTGATTCTGATGATCAAGGCGCTGCTGGTTGTGGCCATGCTCGGTCTGGCGCTTTTCAACCGTTTGCGTATGGAAGATTGTGAACAGCGAATGGGCACCCTGCGACGCAGCGTGATGCTGGAGTGGTTGCTCGGGATTGGCGCCGTCGCCGCCGTCTCCCTGCTCGGCACCCTGCCCCCGATGATTACAACCTGAAAATCAAAAGATCGCAGCCTTCGGCAGCTCCTACAGATTATCCATGTAGGAGCTGCCGAAGGCTGCGATCTTTTGATCTTAATGGTGCTGCGTGTCACCCGCTGCAGTGTCGATGCTGACCACCACCGACATCCCCGGCCGCAAGCGTTCCTCTTCCTGTTGATCCGCATCAATCGTAATCCGCACCGGCACCCGCTGGGCAATCTTCACAAAGTTGCCCGTGGCGTTATCCGCCTGCAACAGAGCAAATTCCGACCCCGTCCCCGGCGAAATATGCTGCACGTGCCCGGTGAATTTACGGTGGTTCAACGCATCCACGGTGAAGCGCACCGGTTGCCCGACCCGCACGTTGTCCATCTGGGTTTCCTTCATGTTGGCGATCACCCATTTCTGGTTCGGCACCAACGCCATCAACTGCGCCCCGGAGTTGACGTAAGCGCCGAGGCGCACGCCGATCTGCCCGAGCTGGCCGTCACGTGGCGCGACGATGCGCGTGTTCGACAGGTCGATCCGCGCCAGTTGCACCGCCGCTTCGGCGCTGGCCACCGCCGCTTCCAGCGAGCCGCGATTGACGATCACCGTTTGCAGATCCTGGCGGGCGATTTCCAGATTGGCCTTGGCCTGCGCCACCGCTGCGACGCTTTGCGCATTGGCCGCCAGCGCCACGTCCATCTCACGCTTGGATACCGAACCGTCGCTGACCAATTCCTTGTTGCGGCGCAGATCCACCTCGCTTTTGCGCAACTGTGCTTCGCTGTCAGCCTGCACCGCTTGACGCAACTTGATGGTTGCTTCGGCGCTATTGCGTTGCTGCACGACGTTGGCCAATGCGGCCTTCTGCACCGCCAGTTGCGCCAGCGACTGGTCGAGGCGTTGCTGGTAGATACGGTCGTCGAGGCGCACCAGCAAATCGCCGGCCTTCACGTACTGGAAATCCTGCACCGGAACTTCGAAAACATAACCGGCGAGCTGCGGGCCGATGATCGTCACCTGCCCGCGAATCAACGCATTTTCGGTGGTCTCGACCGCGCTGCTGAACGGCGGCAATTGCCAGGCATAGAGCACGATCAACACGCCCACGATGGCAATCGCGGCAAAGCCCATTGAAGAGATGACCCGCACCCGCAGCGAGCGTGGCTCGGTGTTCGGCGATGACGGCGGCGCCACACCTTCAGGCGTGGCGGCAATGGCATTGGTGGTTGTGGTGGTCGGTTCGGTCATGAAGAAATGGCACCGCTCGAAGGGGTGGATGGCGCAGGGGCGACGGCTTTGGTGGTACTCATCAGCCACAGCGCACGAATGGACAGCCAGATCATGGTCAACACCGCAATCACGGCGATCAGCATGAACACGTCGTTATAGGCCAGCACGTTGGCCTCACGAGTGGCGGCGTTGGACAGGCTGCGAATACCCGCAAGGTTGCGCAGGCTCGGGTCGGCCAGCAACGGGCCATACGCCGAGCCGCCGCTTTGCACGCGCGCCGCCACCAAAGGGTCAGACAGCGTCAGGTGCTCAACGATGTGACTGGAATGAAACTTCTCCCGGACGATCTGGAAGGTGCCCAGAAGCGCCGCGCCAAGCAGACCGCCGAGGTTATTGCAGATCCCGAACAGCACGGAAAAACTCACCAGGTTGCGCGGATTGGTCAGCACGTTGCGTGTGCCGAGGACCATGGTCGGGCCGAGGAAAAACGTGCTGCCGAAGGCCAACAGGAACTGACTGAAATAGAGGTTTTCCGGGCGGGTCAGGTTGTTGGAAAAACTGTCCATCACCGCCCCGGTGGCCATCAGACCCAGCGAGATGATCAACGGCATCAGCAGGTGCTTGGGGTCGATCGTCAGCGCGCTGGTCAACAACCCCGCGACGCTGCCGATGAGCATCACCACGTACAGGCTGTGCAACTGCTCATAGCCCATGTTGAGGTTCTGCATGAATCCGACCGCACCAGTGGACTGCTCCGAGGTGACCATACGAATCAGGGTCACCGCCAGCGCCAGACGGATCATCGTCCCGCTGCCAAGCCAACGGGTCATCAGCATCGGGTTGCTGCGATTATGTTCGATGGCCAGGCCGGCGAGAATCAGCACGATGGACGACGCCAGCGCAACGCCGATCCAGTCGGCCTCCAGCCACCAATCGATGCGCCCCAACGACAGCACCGCACACAGCAATGCCACGCCGCTAGCGAGAATGGCGAAGGTGAGAAAGTCGAGTTTTTCGAAGGTTTTAAAGCGGTCGCCCGGCGGCAACTTGAGCATCAATACGCAGCCCAATGACAGCAGCGCCATGCCCAATTCGAACAGGTACAGGCCGCGCCATTCGGCGATTTGCAGCAAGTCTTCGGAGAACAGTCGCGCCAGCGGCAAGGCCAATTGCGAGGTGCCGAGACCAAGCACCAGCGCCTTCATTCGCCACTTCGCCGGGAACGCCTGGACCATGTAATACAGGCCCAGAGAGCTGAGCGCAGCACCGACCATGCCGTGCGCCGCACGTACCGCCACCGCCGAATTGAGGTCGTTGACGAACAAGTGGCCGAAGGTCACCAGCGCATACAGCACCAGGAACACTTCGGTGAACGCGCGCAAACCGAACTGCTGACGAAACTTCACCAGCAGCAGGTTCATCGACACGTTGGTCATCACGTACGCGGCCGGCAGCCAGGCCATTTCGGCGGTGGTCGCGCCGAGGGCGCCCTGCAGATACGGCAGGTTGGCGACCACCAGCGAGTTGCCCAAACCACCGGTCACCGCCACCAGCACACCGACCAGCGCATAGGCCAGGCGCTTGGGGTTGGAGTGCAACGGCGTCGAGGGAGAACCGGGCAGACTGGGCTTCTCGTGCGGCTGCCAGTGGCGCGGGGCGTATTGATCCATTGAAAGGCCTTGTGCGGAAGGTGAGTGAAGTTTGCCGCAAATTCACCGGCAACACACATCCCATGGACAACACAAATCCCTGTAGGAGCTGTCGAGTGAAACGTGGCTGCGATCTTTTGATTTTAAAAAAGCCAGATCAAAAGATCGCAGCGTGCCGCAGCTCCTACAGGGTTATCGTACAACCGAGGGTTGACATTCCCGGGAAACGTAGGAAATATCCGCACCAGCGTTGTACGACGACGTATGACGAATAATAAAAACAACAAACGTAACAGGGAGCGTCACAGTGAGCACACTCGTCTGCAATTCCGTCCGCCCTTCGCGCTTTTCCACACTTCGCCCGCGTTCCACCCTTGGCCTGATCGGCTGCAGCAGCCTCGCCCTCGCCCTGCCAATGAGCGCCGAGGCTGAAGGTTTTCTTGAAGACAGCAAAGCCACGCTGAACCTGCGCAACGCCTACTTCAATCGCAACTTCGTCAACCCGGCCAACCCGCAAGGCAAGGCTGAAGAGTGGACGCAGAACTTCATCCTCGACGCGAAATCCGGCTTCACCCAAGGCACCCTCGGTTTCGGTCTCGACATCCTCGGCATGTACTCGCAGAAACTCGACGGCGGCAAGGGTACGGGCGGCACTCAACTGCTGCCGATTCACGATGACGGGCGCCCGGCCGACAATTTCGGGCGCATGGGCGTGGCGTTGAAGGCCAAGGTATCGAAGACAGAATTGAAGGTCGGCGAGTGGATGCCGGTGCTGCCGATCCTGCGATCCGACGATGGCCGTTCCCTGCCGCAGACCTTTCGCGGCGGCCAGATCACCTCCACCGAAATCAACGGCCTGTCCGTTTACGGCGGCCAGTTCCGCGGCAACAGCCCACGCAACGACGCGAGCATGGAAGACATGTCGATGAACGGCCGCGGCGCGTTCACCTCGGATCGCTTCAACTTCGGTGGCGGTGAATACACCTTCAACGACAAGCGCACCCTGGTCGGCGTGTGGTACGCCGAACTCAGCGACATCTATCAGCAGCAGTATTTCAACCTCAGCCATAGCCAGCCGCTTGGCGACTGGACGCTGGGCGCCAACCTCGGATTCTTCACCGGTAAAGAAGACGGCAGCGCCCAGGCCGGCGACCTCGACAACAAGACTGCGTTCGCCATGCTCTCGGCCAAATACGGCGGCAACACCTTCTACGTCGGCCTGCAAAAGCTCAGCGGCGACGACGCCTGGATGCGGGTCAACGGCACCAGCGGCGGCACCCTGGCCAACGACAGCTACAACGCCAGTTATGACAACGCCAAGGAACGCTCCTGGCAGTTGCGCCACGACTACAACTTCGTCGCCCTCGGCGTCCCCGGGTTGACCATGATGAACCGTTACATCAGCGGCGATAACGTGCACACCGGGACCATCACCGACGGCAAGGAATGGGGGCGTGAGTCAGAGCTGGCCTACACCGTGCAGAGCGGGCCGCTGAAAAACCTCAACGTGAAATGGCGCAACGCGACGATCCGCCGGGACTTCAGCACCAACGAGTTTGATGAAAACCGGATCTTTATCAGTTATCCGATTTCGTTGTTGTAAGTACACCACAACCCCCCTGTAGGAGTGAGCCTGCTCGCGATAGCGGTCCATCAGCCGCCATTGTGCTGACTGATACACCGCTTTCGCGAGCAGGCTCACTCCTACAGGGGATTGCATTGCAAATTAGCCATTGGGGGGTCGAATTGCCATTTAGGCCTTCCGTCATTTACACCGAAAGTCGCGTTGACAAGTTCCGGAAATCCTACCGATACTTCAGCGCAGTCATACGACAACCTACAACAAACCTAATAACAAACGTGTAAGGGATTGCCATGACGTCTACCTCTGTTCCCCGCGCCCCGTTCAACCGTCTGCTGCTGACCGGCGCGGCCGGTGGCCTGGGCAAAGTTCTGCGCGAACGCCTGCGCCCTTATGCCAATGTCCTGCGTCTTTCCGACATTGCCGCCCTCACCCCTGCCATCAATGACCGTGAAGAAATCGTCCTCTGCGATCTGGCCGACAAACACGCCGTGCATCAACTGGTCGAAGGCGTCGACGCGATTCTGCATTTCGGCGGCGTCTCTGTTGAGCGGCCGTTCGAAGAGATCCTCGGCGCCAACATCTGCGGCGTCTTCCACATCTATGAAGCGGCGCGTCGGCATGGCGTGAAGCGGGTGATCTTCGCCAGCTCCAATCACGTCATCGGTTTCTACAAACAGGACGAGCCGCTCGACGCCAGCTCCGCCCGCCGCCCTGACGGCTACTACGGCTTGTCGAAGTCCTACGGCGAGGACATGGCGAGTTTCTACTTCGATCGCTACGGCATCGAGACCGTCAGCATTCGCATCGGCTCCTCGTTCCCCGAGCCGCAAAACCGTCGAATGATGCACACCTGGCTGAGCTTCGACGACCTCACGCAATTGCTCGAACACTCGCTGTACACGCCCAACGTCGGCCACACCATTGTCTACGGCATGTCCGACAACAAGGACGTGTGGTGGGACAACCGCTTCGCCAGCCACCTCGGTTTTGAAGCGAAGGACAGCTCCGAAGTGTTCCGCGAAAAGGTCGAGGCGCAGCCGCTGCCCGCCGCCGATGATCCGGCGCGGATCTATCAGGGCGGCGCGTTTGTCGCTGCGGGCCCGTTCGGCGACTGATCGCTGCGAAACGACACAAAGGAATGAGTATGCAAGCCGAACTGATCGTCGATGCCCGCAATGCCGTGGGCGAAAGCCCGGTGTGGGTGCCGCAGGAAAACGCGCTGTACTGGGTCGATATTGCCAACGGCGGGTTGCAACGCTGGAGCGCCGACAGCGGCCATGTCCACGCCTGGAAAACCCCGGAGATGCTCGCCTGCATCGCTCGCCACAGCCGTGGCGGCTGGGTCGCCGGCATGGAAAGTGGGTTCTTTCATCTACAGCCGCACAGCGACGGCAGCCTCGACAGTGAGCGACTCGCCAGCGTCGAGCACGGCCGCAAAGACATGCGCCTCAACGATGGTCGCTGCGATCGTCAGGGCCGTTTCTGGGCCGGCAGCATGGTCTTGAACATGGGTCTGAACGCGCCCGAAGGTCGGCTCTATCGCTACGGCGCCGGAGCGTCTGGCGTGATCGAGGCGCAACTAGACGGCTTCATTGTGCCCAACGGCCTCGGCTTCAGCCCCGACGGTAAAACCCTGTACCTGTCCGATTCGCATCCCGACGTGCAATTGATCTGGGCGTTCGATTACGACATCGATACCGGCACACCGTCGAACCGCCGCATCTTCGTCGACATGAACCACTTCCCCGGCCGCCCCGATGGCGCCGCCGTGGACGCTGAAGGTTTCTACTGGATCTGCGCCAACGACGCCGGCCTCATCCACCGTTTCGCGCCGGATGGCCGGCTCGACTTCTCGCTGGCCGTGCCGGTGAAAAAACCGACCATGTGTGCCTTCGGCGGCAGCCGGATGGACACCCTTTTCGTCACCTCGATTCGCCCCGGCGATGACCACGATCCGCAATCCCTGGCCGGCGGCGTATTCGCCCTCAACCCCGGGGTCAAAGGCCTTCACGAACCCGTGTTTGACGATTCCCTGTAACACCTGCACCGCTGCGCCTTGAACAGAAAAATAACAAGACTGGAGACTCACCCCCATGTACTTCAAACGCACCTTGCTCGCCGTCGCTTTACCGCTCGCCTTCTCCCTCGCCAACGCCGCCCAGGCGCTGGAAATCAAGTTCGCCGACATTCACCCCGCCGGTTATCCGACCGTGGTTGCTGAAGAAAGCATGGGCAAGGCCCTGACCAAGGAAACCAACGGCGACCTCACCTTCAAGTACTTCCCGGGCGGTGTGCTCGGCTCGGAAAAAGAAGTCATCGAACAGGCGCAGGTCGGCGCGATCCAGATGACCCGCGTCAGCCTCGGCATCGTCGGCCCGGTAGTGCCGGATGTGAACGTGTTCAACATGCCATTCATCTTCCGCGACCAGGCACACATGCGCGCGGTCATCGATGGCGAAGTCGGCGATGCGATTCTCGACCGCATCACCAATTCCGAATTCGGCCTGGTGGCCCTGGCCTGGATGGACGGCGGCACGCGCAACATCTACACCAAGAAACCGGTGCGCAAACTCGAAGACCTCAAGGGCATGAAAATCCGCGTGCAGGGCAACCCGATGTTCATCGAAACCATCAACGCCATGGGCGGTAACGGCATTGCCATGGACACCGGTGAAATCTTCAGCGCCTTGCAAACCGGCGTCATCGACGGCGCGGAAAACAACCCGCCAACCCTGCTTGAACACAACCACTTCCAGAACGCCAAGTTCTACAGTCTGACCGGGCACTTGATCCTGCCCGAGCCGATCGTGATGTCGAAAATCACCTGGGAAAAACTCACCCCCGACCAGCAGACCCTGGTGAAGAAGGCCGCCAAGGCTGCGCAACTTGAAGAGCGCGCGCTGTGGGATGCGAAATCCGCCAGCAGCGAAGAAAAACTCAAGGCTGCCGGCGTCGAATTCATCACCGTCGACAAGAAACCCTTCTACGAGGCCACCGCCTCGGTTCGCGAGAAATACGGCGCGCCTTACGCCGATTTGATCAAGCGCATCGAAGCGGTGCAGTAACCCTCCCAGCCCCCAATGAAAGGCCCGGCAGCGCTGGCGTCCATCGACGTTGGCGGCTGCCCGGTTACGGTGGAACCCGATGAAGAATTCGCTGCTGCGCCTCAACGATGTTCTCTACATGACCTGTATCTGGATCGCCGGCCTGTCCGTACTCGCCATCGCCCTGATCATTCCCTGGGGCGTGTTCGCCCGTTACGCCCTCGGCACCGGTTCGAGCTGGCCGGAGCCGACCGCGATCCTGCTGATGATGGTCTTCACCTTCCTCGGCGCCGCCGCCAGTTATCGCGCTGGTGCACACATGGCCGTGGCGATGGTCACCGACCGTTTGCCACCGAACCTGCGCCGAACCATGAGCATCGTTTCGCAGCTATTGATGGCGACGATCTGCCTGTTCATGACCATTTGGGGTGCCAAGCTGTGCGCCTCGACCTGGAACCAGTTCATGAGCGCCCTGCCAACCTTGCGCGTGGGCATCACCTACATGCCGATCCCGGTGGGTGGCGCGCTGACGCTGGTGTTCGTTCTGGAAAAACTGTTGTTTGGCGACCAGAGCAACCGTCGGGTTGTGCGGTTCGATCTGGTTGAAGAAAGCGAAGGGGCTGCCTGATGGACGCATTGATTCTGCTGGGCAGTTTTATCGCTTTGATCCTGATGGGCATGCCCGTCGCCTACGCCCTCGGGCTGTCGGCGCTGATTGGCGCGTGGTGGATCGACATTCCGTTTCAGGCCTTGATGATTCAGGTCGCGGGCGGGGTGAACAAATTCTCGCTGCTGGCGATTCCGTTCTTCGTGCTGGCCGGGGCGATCATGGCCGAGGGCGGCATGTCGCGGCGGCTGGTGGCGTTTGCCGGCGTGCTGGTGGGTTTCGTGCGTGGCGGCCTGTCACTGGTCAACATCATGGCCTCGACGTTTTTCGGTGCGATCTCCGGCTCGTCGGTGGCCGACACCGCGTCGGTGGGTTCGGTGCTGATCCCGGAGATGGAGCGCAAAGGCTATCCGCGCGATTTCTCCACGGCAGTGACCGTCAGCGGTTCGGTGCAGGCGTTGCTGACACCGCCGAGCCACAACTCGGTGCTCTATTCGCTGGCGGCCGGCGGCACCGTGTCCATCGCCTCGCTGTTCATGGCCGGCGTGGTTCCGGGCCTGTTGATGAGCGCGTGCCTGATGGTGCTGTGCCTGATCTTCGCGCGCAAACGCGACTACCCGAAAGGCGAAGTGATTCCGCTGCGTGAAGCCCTGAAAATCTGCGGCGAAGCGCTGTGGGGGCTGATGGCGATGGTGATCATCCTCGGCGGGATTCTCTCGGGGATCTTTACCGCGACCGAGTCGGCAGCGATTGCCGTGCTCTGGGCGTTCTTCGTGACCATGTTCATCTACCGCGACTACAAGTGGAGCGAACTGCCGAAGCTGATGCACCGCACGGTACGGACGATTTCGATCGTGATGATCCTGATCGGTTTCGCCGCGAGCTTCGGCTACATCATGACCCTGATGCAGATCCCGGCGAAAATCACCACGCTGTTCCTGACCCTGTCGGACAACCGCTACGTGATCCTGATGTGCATCAACGTCATGCTGCTGTTGCTCGGCACGGTGATGGACATGGCGCCGCTGATCCTGATCCTCACGCCAATCCTGATGCCGGTGATTCTCGGCATCGGTGTCGATCCGGTGCAGTTCGGCATGATCATGCTGGTGAACCTGGGGATCGGGCTGATAACGCCGCCGGTGGGCGCGGTGCTGTTTGTGGGTTCGGCGGTGGGCAAGGTCAGTATCGAGAGCACGGTAAAGGCGCTGCTGCCGTTTTACGCGGTGCTGTTTCTGGTGTTGATGCTGGTCACCTACATTCCCGCCATTTCCCTGTGGCTGCCGCACTTGGTGTTGTAACAACCTGAAAGATCGCAGCCTTCGGCAGCTCCTACAGAAATCGCATTCCATGTAGGAGCTGTCGGGTGAAACGAGGCTGCGATCTTTTGATCTTCAAATACTCAAGCACGCAACAACATATATCCCGCCACCACCAGACACACACTGGCAAACCCCACCTGTAACGCCCGCGCCGGCACTCGTGCGCACAGCTTGCGCCCGATGATCATGCCAACAACGCTGGCGACGATAAACGCCGCGCCCTGCTCGTCAATCCGCACCCCGGCGTGAAACGAGCCGATCACCCCGATCGCCGAAATCAGGCTGATCACCATCAACGATGTCGCGACAATCCCGCGCATCTGCACATCAGTCAGTTGCTTGAACGCCGGCACAATCAAAAACCCGCCGCCGACCCCGAGCAACCCGGAAACCACTCCGGTAATCGCGCCCAATGCGGCGAGGGTCGCGGTGCATTTGGCCGTCCAGTCAAAGCGCCCGGTTTCTTCATTGAGCATGCAGTTCTTCTGGCCCCAACTGGCGTGACCGTGATCGCTCGGCCCTTGCTGCTGGCGCTCGCGGCGCAGCATGCGCCAGGCCACCATGACCATCAGCAGGCTGAACAGAATCATCAGGATCTTCTCCGGCAACTGATGCGCGAAGTAGATCCCCAACGGCGAAAACACCGCACCCAACGCCGCAATCAACAGCGCCGCGCGATAGCGCACCAGGCCATGACGCAAGCCGTCGATAGCGCCAACCGCCGCCGCACTGCCGACGGCAAACAAGGCCACTGGCGCCGCTTGCGTCATCGTCCAGCCAAGCCCCAGCACCAACGCCGGCACCGCGAGAATGCCGCCACCGGCCCCGGTCAAGCCGAGGACCAACCCCATCACCACGCCAAACAGACTTGCCAGCAACATAGGGTTTTCTCAGTCGACCTTGGACACACGTGTCAGCCACTCACGGCCCTTGAGCATGCCGTTCCAGTAGAACCACGGCAGCAAGGTTGCCTTGAGCAACCACGCCGAACGCCGCGCCACGGTCGGGTCCAGTGGAAAGGTCGGCAGCAACTTACCGGCATACCCGAACTCGGCGAGGATCACTTTGCCCTTCTCGACCGTCAGCGGGCAGGAACCGTAACCGTCGTACTTCAGCGGCAACGGTTGTTGCTTGCGCAGGGCCAAGAGGTTTTCCGCCACCACCACGACTTGCTTGCGCACCGCCGCCGCGGTTTTCGCGTTGCTGGTGCCGCAGACATCGCCGAGGGCGAACACTTCGGGATAACGCGGATGCTGCAAGCTGTGCTGATTGACTTCGCACCAGCCGGCGGCGTCGGCCAACAGACTTTGTGCGATGAAATCCGGCGAGACCTGCGGCGGCACAACGTGGAGCAGATCGAAGGTTTTCGCCTCGCGGGTGACGTTGCCGTCGGCGTCCTTGATCTCGAACCACGCGGTTTTCGCCGGGCCATCGACCTTGACCAGGTTCGAGTTGAAGGCCAGTTGTGCGTGGTACTTTTCGATGTACTTCATCAGTGGCGGGACGAACGTCGCCACGCCGAACAGCGCGGCGCCGGCGAGATTGAATTCGACGTTGATGTTGTTCAGTACGCCGCTTTTGAGCCAGTGATCGCAGGACAGGTACAGGGCTTTTTGCGGGGCCCCGGCGCATTTGATCGGCATGGCCGGCTGAGTGAACAGCGCTTTGCCGCCGCGCAGTTTCTGCACCTGATCCCAGGTGTATTGCGCGTGCTGGTAGCTGTAGTTGGAGGTGACGCCATGCTGACCGAGGCTTTCCTGCAAGCCCTCGATTTTCTCCCAGGCCAGACGCAGGCCGGGGCAGACGATCAGGTTCTGGTAGCTGACTGTGCGTTGATCGTTGAGGGTGAGTTGGCGTTTGTCGGGATCAATGCCGGTGACGGCGGCTTGCAGCCAGTTGACCTGACGCGGCATCACTTTGGCCATGGGTCTTGCGGTGTCTTTCACGTCGTAGGCGCCGCCGCCGACCAGCGTCCACGCCGGTTGATAGTAATGGTGGGCGCTTGGTTCGATGACCGTGATGTTCAGGTGCGGATCACGCTTGAGCAGGCTGGCGACGAAGCCGATGCCGGCCGTACCGCCGCCGATGACCACGATGTCTGCACTGATGGATGGGCCCCAGTGTTGATCGTTCATTGCTTGTTCCTTTTGCTGCACGCAAGGATTTCGTCAGCCATCACACAGATCCATTGTAGGAGTGAGCCTGCTCGCGATAGCGGTGTATCAGTCGATAAATATGTTGGCTGACCCACCGCTATCGCGAGCAGGCTCACTCCTACAGGGGGGACGGTGTGAAGGCTGGCATTTATGGCTGTTCCCAGCTTTTGAGGACGGCACCGCAATAAAGCCCCGACAGGGTCTTCATCACTTGAATCACTTCGTGACTGGCGAGGCCGTAGAAAATGTACTTGCCTTCACGGCGGGTCGCGACCAGCCCCTCATCCCTCAAGATGCCCAGTTGCTGGGACAGCGTTGGCTGACGCACGCCGGTCATGGTTTCCAGTTCGCCAACGTTGCGTTCGCCCTGAGTCAGCTGACACAAAATCAACAGGCGATCTTCATTGGCCAACGCCTTGAGCAGCGCACACGCCTTGGAGGCCGAGGCACGCAGTTGGGCGACTTCACATTCGGTCAGACTGGATTGCATTTGCACGAGGCCTTCAACGTCACTTAAGCTGCGAACATTATGTTTTTAGATAAAGTGTTGCAACCCATTTCCCTTATTCAGGTTGGTGTCCATGCCCGCGCAGATTGAATCGTTCCTCGACCCCGCCTCCTCGACCTACAGCTATGTGGTCTATGAAGCCGACGGCGGGCAATGTGCAATCGTCGACCCAGTGCTCGATTACGACGGTGCCGCCGGGCGCACCTGCACCGCCCAGGCCGACAAGATCATCGCCTTCGTCCGCGCGCACAACCTGCAAGTGCAATGGCTGCTGGAAACCCACGCCCACGCCGACCACCTGTCTGCCGCGCCGTATCTGCGCCGCGAACTGGGCGGCAAGATCGCCATTGGTGAATCGATCAGTAAAGTGCAGAACGTGTTCAAGGCGCTGTTCAATCTGGAGCCGGAGTTCTGTGTCGACGGCTCGCAGTTCGATCACTTGTTCGCGCCGAACGAGTCATTCAGCATCGGCAATCTCAAAGCTACGGCGCTGCATGTACCCGGACACACGCCGGCGGACATGGCTTATTTGATCGACGGTGAGCAGATTCTGGTCGGCGACACGCTGTTCATGCCGGATGTCGGCACGGCGCGCTGCGACTTCCCGGGTGGCAACGCCCATCAGTTGTTCAATTCGATCCACAAATTGTTGGCCTTCCCGGCGAGCGTGAAGCTTTACGTTTGCCACGATTACCCGCCAGAAAGCCGCGAGTCGCAGTGCCAGACCACGGTTGGCGAGCAGCGCAAAAGCAACATTCATGTGCATGACGGGGTTGATGAGGCGGCGTTTGTCGAGATGCGCACGCAGCGTGATGCCGGGCTGGGTATGCCGACGCTGTTGCTGCCGGCGATTCAGGTGAATGTGCGGGCGGGGAATTTACCGGCGGCTGAGGACAATGGCGTGGTGTATCTGAAGATCCCGATCAATAAGCTTTAACGTCAAAAGATCGCAGTCTGCGGCAGCTCCTACAGGAGAAATTGATCGTTCCCACGCTCTGCGTGGGAATGCCCCCGGGGACGCTCCGCGTTCCGCTTCGGGAAGTGACGCAGAGCGTCACGGGCTGCATTATGCGCATCCCATGTAGGAGCTGCCGAAGGCTGCGATCTTTTGATCTTCACGTCCCCAGGGTCAAGCCATTCGCCGGCAGCGGCAGCGCCGTCTTATACCGCACCTGCTTCAACGCAAAACTCGAGCGGATATTCGCCACCCCCGGCACTTTGGTCAGAAAGTCCATCATGAAGCGCTCCAACGACTGAATCGTCGGCACCAGCACCCGGATCAGATAATCCGGATCGCCCGCCATCAGATAGCACTCCATCACCTCGGGGCGATCGGAAATCGCCTCCTCGAAATGCTGCAACGCCAACTCCACCTGTTTCTCTAGGCTGACGTGAATAAACACGTTCACGTGCAGCCCCAGCAGGTCGGCATCCAGTAGCGTCACCTGCTCGCGAATCAGGCCTAATTCTTCCATCGCTTTGACCCGGTTGAAGCACGGCGTCGGCGACAGGTTGACCGAGCGTGCGAGGTCGGCGTTGGTGATGCGCGCGTTCTCTTGAAGGCTGTTGAGAATGCCGATGTCGGTACGATCCAGTTTGCGCATGAGACAAAACCACCTGTTTTTTATGTTTATGCAGAATTTCTATCTGCAAATCGTCTCCAGCGCAACGAAACAGAGATAAATATTCTTCTTGGCCCGGCCTATGATTGTTGTAGGACAAGATTTCTTCTACCGAAGAATGACTGCCAGCTCACTACAAGAAATTCACAAGATCGAGCGTAGAAGCCATGACCCAAGCGTATGAACCGCTGCGTCTGCACGTCCCTGAACCCTCGGGCCGTCCAGGCTGCAAAACCGATTTTTCCTACCTGCATCTGACCGATGCCGGTACGGTGCGCAAACCTTCCATCGACGTCGAACCTGCCGACACCGCCGACCTGGCGCGTGGGCTGATTCGTGTGCTCGACGATCAGGGCAACGCCCTCGGCCCATGGGCTGAAAACGTGCCGGTCGAGATCCTGCGCAAAGGCATGCGCGCCATGCTCAAGACACGCATCTACGACAACCGCATGGTCGTCGCCCAGCGTCAGAAAAAGATGTCGTTCTACATGCAAAGCCTTGGCGAAGAAGCCATTGGCAGTGCTCAGGCGTTGGCGCTGAACATCGACGACATGTGCTTTCCGACCTACCGTCAGCAAAGCATTCTGATGGCCCGCGAAGTGCCACTGGTCGACCTGATCTGCCAACTGCTGTCCAACGAGCGCGATCCGCTCAAGGGCCGCCAGTTGCCGATCATGTACTCGGTTAAAGAGGCGGGTTTCTTCACCATTTCCGGCAACCTCGCGACCCAGTTCATTCAAGCGGTCGGCTGGGGCATGGCTTCGGCGATCAAGGGCGACACCAAAATCGCCTCGGCGTGGATCGGTGATGGCGCCACCGCCGAATCGGACTTCCACACCGCCCTCACCTTCGCTCACGTTTACCGCGCGCCGGTGATCCTCAACGTGGTCAACAACCAGTGGGCAATCTCGACCTTCCAGGCGATCGCCGGTGGTGAAGCCACCACCTTCGCCGGACGCGGCGTCGGTTGTGGCATCGCCTCGCTGCGCGTTGATGGTAACGACTTCTACGCTGTGTATGCGGCCTCTGCCTGGGCTGCCGAACGCGCCCGCCGCAACCTCGGCCCGACCATGATCGAATGGGTCACCTACCGCGCGGGTCCGCACTCGACCTCCGACGATCCATCGAAATACCGCCCGGCCGATGACTGGAGCCACTTCCCGCTCGGCGACCCGATTGCCCGTCTCAAACAGCACCTGATCAAGGTTGGCCACTGGTCGGACGAAGAGCACGCCGCCGTCAGCGCCGAGCTCGAAGCCGAAGTGATTGCCGCGCAGAAACAGGCCGAACAGTACGGCACCCTCGCCGGCGGCCAGATTCCAAGCGCCGCGACCATGTTCGAAGACGTCTACAAAGAGATGCCGGAGCACTTGAAGCGCCAGCGTCAGCAGTTGGGGATCTGACATGAACGATCACAACAACAATATTCAGTTGGAAACCGCCATGACCACGACCACCATGACCATGATCCAGGCCCTGCGCTCGGCCATGGATGTGATGCTTGAGCGTGACGATAACGTGGTGGTGTTCGGTCAGGACGTCGGCTACTTCGGCGGCGTGTTCCGTTGCACCGAAGGCCTGCAAACCAAATACGGCGCTTCGCGGGTATTCGACGCGCCGATCTCGGAAAGCGGTATCGTCGGCGTTGCCGTCGGCATGGGTGCCTACGGTTTGCGTCCGGTCGCCGAGATTCAATTCGCTGATTACGTTTACCCGGCGTCCGACCAGATTATTTCCGAAGCGGCGCGCCTGCGTTATCGCTCGGCTGGCGAGTTCACCGCACCGATGACCCTGCGCATGCCCTGCGGCGGCGGCATCTACGGCGGCCAGACGCACAGCCAGAGCATCGAGGCGATGTTCACTCAGGTCTGCGGTTTGCGCACCGTGATGCCATCCAACCCGTATGACGCCAAAGGCCTGCTGATCGCCTCCATCGAAAACGATGATCCGGTGATCTTCCTCGAGCCGAAACGCCTGTACAACGGCCCGTTCGACGGCCACCACGACCGTCCGGTAACGCCGTGGTCGAAACACCCGCATGCGCAGGTTCCGGACGGCTACTACACCGTACCGCTGGACGTTGCCGCCATCACTCGTCCGGGCAAGGACGTGACCGTGCTGACTTACGGCACCACCGTGTACGTCTCGCAAGTCGCTGCCGAAGAATCCGGTGTCGACGCTGAAGTCATCGACCTGCGCAGCCTGTGGCCGCTGGACCTGGAAACTATCGTCAAGTCGGTGAAGAAAACCGGCCGTTGCGTGGTGGTTCACGAAGCCACGCGCACCTGCGGTTTCGGCGCCGAACTGGTGTCGCTGGTGCAAGAGCATTGCTTCCATCACCTGGAAGCGCCGATCGAACGCGTCACCGGTTGGGACACCCCCTACCCGCACGCGCAAGAGTGGGCGTATTTCCCAGGGCCGTCCCGAGTGGGCGCGGCGTTGAAACGGGTCATGGAGGTCTGAATGGGCACGCACGTTATCAAGATGCCGGACATCGGCGAAGGCATCGCAGAAGTAGAACTGTCGCAGTGGCACGTCAAGGTCGGCGATCTGGTCGTTGAAGATCAGGTGCTGGCGGATGTGATGACCGACAAGGCGATGGTTGATATTCCATCGCCGGTACACGGCAAGGTGATTGCACTTGGTGGTCAGCCGGGGGAAGTGATGGCGGTTGGCAGTGTGCTGATCAGCATCGAGGTTGAGGGTGCCGGCAATCTGAAAGAATCGGCCGCGCCTGCTGCCGTCAAAGAAGCACCCGTTGCGCCGAAAGTTGAGGCCGTTGTTGAGAGCAAACCTGCTCCAGCCGCCCCGCGTCCGGCTGCCGTTTGCCAAGGCCCGATGGTTGCTCGCGATGCAGACGAACGCCCGCTCGCCTCGCCAGCCGTGCGCAAACATGCGCTGGATCTGGGCATTCAATTGCGTCTGGTGCGCGGTTCCGGCCCGGCCGGTCGGGTGTTGCACGAAGACCTTGAAGCCTACTTGGCGCAAGGTCAGTCGAACGCTTCGGCGCCAGTTGCTGCCGCTTACGCCCAGCGCAACGACGAAGAACAGATTCAAGTGATCGGCATGCGCCGCAAGATCGCCCAGCGCATGCAGGATGCGACTCAACGTGCCGCGCACTTCAGTTATGTCGAAGAAATCGACGTCACCGCAATAGAAGAACTGCGTGCGCACCTGAATGAAAAACACGGTGCCAGCCGTGGCAAGTTGACCTTGCTGCCGTTCCTCGTCCGCGCCTTGGTCGTCGCCCTGCGCGACTTCCCGCAGATGAATGCCCGTTACGACGACGAAGCCCAGGTCATCACTCGACTCGGCGCGGTGCATGTCGGCGTCGCCACGCAAAGCGATGTCGGCCTGATGGTGCCGGTGGTGCGTCACGCCGAGGCGCGCAGCCTGTGGGACAGCGCCATAGAAATCTCGCGCCTGGCCAACGCCGCACGCAATGGCAAGGCCAGCCGCGACGAATTGTCCGGCTCGACCATCACCCTCACCAGCCTCGGTGCGCTGGGCGGTATCGTCAGCACCCCGGTGTTGAACCTGCCGGAAGTGGCCATCGTCGGCGTCAACAAAATCGTCGAACGGCCGATGGTCGTCAAAGGCCAAGTGGTGATCCGCAAGATGATGAACCTCTCCAGCTCGTTCGATCACCGCGTGGTCGACGGCATGGACGCGGCACTCTTCATCCAGGCCATTCGCGGCTTGATCGAACAACCTGCCACTTTGTTTGTGGAGTAAGGCTCGCATGCAATCTCTGAACACTACGCTGCTGATCATCGGCGGCGGCCCTGGCGGCTATGTAACGGCGATTCGCGCCGGGCAACTGGGCATTGCGACGATTCTGGTCGAAGGCCAATCGCTGGGCGGTACGTGCCTGAATATCGGCTGCATCCCGTCGAAAGCGCTGATCCATGTCGCTGAGCAGTTTCACCAGACCCGGCATCACAGTCAGCATTCGGCGCTCGGCATCAGCGTTTCCGCGCCGACGCTCGACATCACTAAAAGTGTCGAGTGGAAGGATGGCATCGTTGATCGCCTGACCACTGGCGTGGCTGCCCTGCTGAAGAAGAACAAGGTTCAGGTCATCAATGGCTGGGCCAAAGTCATCGACGGCAAAACTGTCGAAGTCGGCGACACGCGTATTCAGTGCGAGCACCTGGTGCTGGCGACCGGTTCGACCAGCGTCAATCTGCCGATCCTGCCGATTGGCGGGCCGGTCATCTCCTCCACCGAGGCGCTGGCGCCGACATCCGTGCCGAAACGTCTGGTAGTGGTCGGCGGTGGTTACATCGGGCTGGAATTGGGCATCGCTTACCGCAAGCTCGGAGCTGACGTGAGCGTGGTCGAGGCGCAGGATCGCATCCTGCCGGCCTACGACGCTGAACTGACGCAGCCGGTGCACGAGGCGTTGAAGCAACTGGGTGTGAAGCTGTACCTGAAACACAGCGTGCTGGGTTTCGACGGCACGTTGCAGGTGCGCGACCCTGAAGGCGAAACGCTGAACCTGGAAACCGATCAGGTGCTGGTCGCCGTGGGTCGTAAGCCGAATACCCAGGGCTGGAACCTCGAAGCACTGAATCTGGACATGAACGGTTCGGCGATCAAAATCGACAGCCGCTGCCAGACCAGCATGCGCAACGTTTACGCCATCGGTGATTTGAGCGGCGAACCGATGCTCGCTCACCGCGCCATGGCCCAAGGCGAAATGGTTGCCGAGTTGATCAGCGGCAAAACCCGCGAATTCAGCCCTACGGCGATTGCTGCGGTGTGCTTTACCGATCCGGAACTGGTGGTGGTCGGCAAGACCCCGGACGAGGCCAAGGCTGCCGGTCTGGACTGCATCGTTTCCAGTTTCCCGTTCGCGGCGAATGGCCGGGCGATGACGCTAGAGTCGAAAAGCGGCTTTGTGCGCGTGGTCGCTCGTCGGGACAATCATCTGATTGTCGGTTGGCAGGCGGTGGGCGTGGGGGTTTCCGAGTTGTCGACCGCGTTTGCGCAAAGCCTGGAAATGGGCGCGCGACTGGAAGACATCGGCGGCACCATTCATGCGCATCCGACGCTGGGTGAAGCGGTGCAGGAAGCGGCGTTGCGTGCTCTCGGGCATGCGTTGCACCTGTAAAGATCAAAAGATCGTCCGATCGCGGCCCGAGCCTTCGGCAGCTCCTACAGGGGTTCGCCGATTCTGTAGGAGCTGCCGCAGGCTGCGATCTTTTCAGCGATGAACGAGGATTTTTCATAAGCAGGCTAATAAATCTGCTCATCCCTCCATCGTCCGGGCTGCGAAACCGCTCAAGAATGAAGTATTGTTGTGCCCATCCAAAAAACGTCAGAAGCCTTGAACCGTTTCGACGGTTGTTCAGTGATAGAGGGTGTCATGGGTAACGAAAGCATCAATTGGGACAAGCTGGGTTTTGACTACATCAAGACCGACAAGCGCTATCTGTCGTACTTTCGCGATGGCGAGTGGGACAAAGGCACCCTGACCGAAGACAACGTGCTGCACATCAGCGAAGGCTCGACTGCCCTTCACTATGGCCAGCAGTGCTTCGAAGGCATGAAGGCCTATCGTTGCAAGGACGGCTCGATCAACCTGTTCCGCCCGGACCAGAACGCCCTGCGTATGCAACGCAGCTGCGCGCGCCTGCTGATGCCGACAGTCGACACCGAGCAGTTCATCGAAGCCTGTAAAGCCGTGGTGCGTGCCAACGAGCGCTTCATCCCGCCATACGGCACCGGTGGCGCGCTGTACCTGCGTCCGTTCGTGATCGGCGTCGGTGACAACATCGGCGTGCGCACTGCACCCGAGTTCATCTTCTCGATCTTCTGCATTCCAGTCGGCGCCTACTTCAAGGGCGGCCTGACCCCACACAACTTCCAGATCTCCAGCTACGACCGCGCGGCCCCACAAGGCACCGGCGCAGCCAAAGTCGGCGGCAACTACGCGGCCAGCCTGATGCCGGGCTCGAAAGCCAAGAAAGCCAACTTCGCCGACGCGATCTACCTGGACCCGATGACCCACACCAAGATCGAAGAAGTCGGTTCGGCCAACTTCTTCGGGATCACCCACGACAACAAGTTCATCACCCCGAACTCGCCGTCCGTTCTGCCAGGCATCACCCGCCTGTCGCTGATCGAACTGGCGAAATCGCGTCTGGGCCTGGAAGTGGTTGAAGGCGACGTGCTGATCGACAAACTGTCGGACTTCAAGGAAGCCGGGGCTTGCGGTACCGCTGCGGTGATCACGCCGATTGGTGGCATCAGCTACAACGATCATCTGCATGTGTTCCACAGTGAGACAGAAGTCGGTCCAGTGACTCAGAAGCTTTATAAAGAGCTGACGGGTGTGCAGACCGGCGACATCGAAGCGCCAGCGGGCTGGATCGTCAAGGTTTGATTTGACGGCGGTTGATGCACAAAAACCCCCATCGAGTGATCGATGGGGGTTTTTTATGGGTTACAGCAAAATCAAAAGATCGCAGCCTTCGGCAGCTCCTACATAGATCGATGTAGGAGCTGCCGCAGGCTCGGGCCGCGATCGGACGATCTTTTGATCTTTTATTTCAAGGCAATCCTTTTTCCGGCCCGATTGGCTATCCCGCTCGCCTGCCCATCCTGCTGTTTGCCCATCCGCGCCTGCGTAATCAGTCCAGGAATCAGCTCCCCCTCCGGCAAATTCTTCCAGAATCGCACCGGCAAATGCCCTTGCATGACCTTCTCGTTCAACCGCGCCGGGTTGAAGATGTGGCTGTAATAGGTCAGCCACAGTTCGGCATGCGGATCGTCGACGTTCTGCGCCAGCTGCTGCCATTCCAGCGGGCATTGGCGCTGATGAAGCAGTTGCTCGCCATCGTAATAAACCCCGTCACGCGGCGTGGCGATCAGCCAGCGATGCTGGCCCATGCGCCCGATGAAGTGTTCGCTGGCGCTGTGCAGGATGTCGTGCGCCGGTTCGTGCCACGCGACATATTGCGGGCCGACACTGGATTTCGGCCGTTCGATGAAGCGCACAAACGCATGCAGGTGATGGGCTTCGCGACGCACTTGTTTGATTCGCCGCTGCAACTCGCTGCCCAGCTTGTCACCGGCCATCATTGCCGTGCGATCACCGTGGCTGACGCGCCACAACACTTCGTACAACAGACTCCAGCGCTGGTCACCCCGGTATTGCGCCGCTTGCTCCAAGGTATCGAGGAGCACACGCGGGATCTTCGCCATAAACGGCCCCTGCCCTTCAGGCACCGGATCATCATTATTGGCAAACAGATCACCCACGCCTTCCGAGGCCCAGCTCACCAGGCTCGGATCAATTTCATGGCTGAGCAGCCAGCGCGCCTGCTGGCGCCAGGTGTCGAACAGGTCGTCGCAGTCGAGATTGATCATCCCCATAACCCCATCTGTTGCGGCATCGGCCGGTCGCGCAGTTGCTGATAAAGCATATGACTGGTGACCTCGGCCTGCTGCGGGTGGTAGTCGCTGGTGATGATGAAGGGTTTGGCCTTGGCCAATACGCAGCGCATGCGCGCGACATCTTCGTAGCGGATCTTTCGTTGCCGGCGCAGTTCGACCAGACGTTCGGTGGTGCGCAGCCCTATGCCGGGGATGCGTGCGATCAACGACGCTTCGGCACGGTTCAGATCCAGTGGGAACACCTCGCGATTCTGCAACGCCCACGCCAGTTTCGGGTCGATGTCCAACACCAGATTGCCCGGGCCCTTGAGCAGTTCGTCGGCGCTGTAACCGTAACTGCGCAAGAGGAAATCGGCCTGGTACAAACGGTGCTCGCGCATCAGTGGTGGCGCGGCCAGTGGCACACTTTTCGGGCTGTCGGGGATCGGGCTGAACGCCGAATAATAAACACGGCGCAAGCGGTAGTTGCCGTACAGCGACTGGGCACTGTGCAAAATCGTGCTGTCGTCGGTGTCATCGGCGCCGACGATCATTTGCGTACTCTGCCCGGCGGGCGCGAACTTCGCCGAACGGGGTTCGTTGAGGACCGTTTGCACACCGGTGTAGATGGTGTTCATGGCCTGTTTGATCGAGCCAATGTCTTTCTCCGGTGCCAGGGTTTGCAGGCTGACGTCGGTGGGCAACTCGATATTGACGCTGAGGCGATCGGCGTAGCGCCCCGCTTCCTCGATCAACGCCGGGTCGGCGTCGGGAATTGTCTTGAGATGGATGTAGCCGCGAAACTCATGCTCTTCACGCAACAGCTTGGCCACGCGCACCAGTTGTTCCATGGTGTAATCCGCCGAGCGGATGATGCCGGAGCTGAGGAACAGACCGCTGACGCAGTTGCGTCGATAGAAATCCAGGGTCAGCGCCACCACCTCTTCAGGGGTGAAGCGCGCGCGGGGAACATCACTGGAACGACGATTGACGCAGTATTGGCAATCGTAGAGGCAGAAGTTGGTCAGAAGGATTTTTAACAACGAAACGCAACGCCCGTCGGGCGTGTAGCTGTGGCAGATGCCCATGCCATCGGTCGAGCCCAGGCCAGTCTTGCCCTCGGAGCTGCGCTTGGGCGCACCGCTGCTTGCGCAGGAGGCGTCGTACTTGGCGGCGTCGGCGAGGATGCTGAGCTTGTCGATAATTTGCATGGCGCGGGCCCTTTACTGTCTGGATATACAGTATAGCGTCGCGAGCTTGGGCACAAGGTTGGGCACGACCCCTCGTCGGCTTGGAGCGAAGATCAAAAGATCGCAGCCTTCGGCAGCTCCTACGTAGATTCGGGATCGGGGTTCATCGGGTGTACACACGCCCTGTAGGAGTTGCGGAACGCTGCGATCTTTTGATCTGGCTTTTATCAATCGCCAACTCAACGCCAAACCGCGCGGCGATTTCCCTGCGCCCCACCACCGTCAACGCCAGCGCCCGACTGTCCAGATCCTGCGTCACCCATTGGCGCTTCAACGCCGCTTGCAACAACGCCGCCCCGAGCGATCCACCGAGATGCGGCCGGCGCATGCTCCAGTCCAGGCACGGGCAGGCAAACTTGCGCCGCAGCGTGCTCAAATCCTGCACTCCAATGCCCAGCCCTTCGAACAACGCCGCGCCACTGTCGCTCAAGCGATACGCCTGCTCGTCGGTCTCGACCAGCCATCCCGCCTCGATCAAACGGTCATGCAGCAACACCGCCAGTGTCCCGGCCATATGGTCGTAACAGGTGCGAGCAAATTGCAGTCGATCCGGAGTATGCGGTTTGAACGTCGGCGTAGCGTTCTGGCCAATCACCATCAACGCTTCCAGCGCCTGCGCCACGCGCTGGTCGGCGAGGCTGTAATAACGGTGGCGGCCCTGTACGTGCAGGCGTATCAACGCCAGGTCCTTGAGTTTGGCCAGATGCGCGCTCGCCGTTGAAGTGCTGACCTCAGCGATAGTCGCCAACTCCGTACTGGTGCGGGCGTGACCGTCCATCAGTGAACAGAGGATTCTCGTTCGCGCCGGTTCCGCGATGGCGGCGGCCACCTGTGAAACGCCGATGTCTTGCTGTTCTGCGTGCATTCTTATCCCGCACTCATAGATGACCGTGACATTCACGGCGCCCCAATACACAACTTAGCTTATCAAGGTAAAAGAACCTCAAATTTACCTTGGATTTCATAGCTATCTCTTACACCCTTAAAAACACCGGCAAACCACTTCCCATCGGCCCCGATATTATTCAAGGTGACTGAACCGCCTGCGATGTATTCATTAGAATACATTTTAGCCCCCCTAAAAAAAACCCGAAGTCCATCCTTCTCGCCATCCAGGTTGTAAGTTCCCAACGCTGGCTTCCTGCCCAGAAAATAAAAAGCCAGCCTGATCGTCGGCTCATGCGTCTTATTCTGGATTTGCACATTTACACTGTTCGAACTGGGTGTGACGCTAACCACGTTCATATTCATAATCTCATAAGAACCAGCGGGGTATCGCAAAGCTCCCTCAAACCAACCGCTGCCCCACACCTGACTTACACTCTCTTCATCCATTTTAATTTCTCCGAAAAGACATCAGAATCGTCAATCACTCTTGAATGTTCCCCTCCAGCATCAAGTCAAATCACTTCAAATCTGGCAGCCATCACGTAACGCTCTGCAGTAACGCTCAGAACCCCCTCTATTCCCTTGCCCATTTCAAACTTCGTTATGGTCAACGATCCGCTCAGTGCGTATACCGGCAAAGTTGACTTACCCGGTTTAAAGTAAACATCCACTGCACGAAATGGCCCCGGAGTGACGGGATAGACTTTCAAACTTGGTGTTATTCTGAACCTGACAGCCAAAACTTGCTTCCTGCCGGTTTTGCCGCCGCTTATCAAAAACCACAAGAAGCCCGGACCATACGAGTAATCAACAAGCTCAGTAATTTTTACCAGTTCATACCCACCGTAGCGATTCATGATTGCGCCTTCGACCAAACAGGTCCTTCGAAGGTTGTTCTCACCCGTTTCTGAAGGGATATCGTCCACTGCGCTCTCCCTGACAATAATAAAAGAGATTCAGATTTGCTGCCCCTCTCATACAATCTGCCTACGGCGTAAACATTGGGAACCGCGCACAGATCACCGTCAACTGTCATACCTGACAGTTGACAATACAAAACACTCTAACAATCTGCGCAACCCCTCAACTATCGAACTAGACAAGTTGTGCTTCATTCAAGTTATTTGAGAGAACGTTAACAGTGACTCATCACCCATTGAGCGTAGAGGTTAAACGGCTAAAAAATCCATTCACACTTCCACAAACACATTTCGATGCACAACGAATCATCGCCCTCAAAAACGGCAGACAGTAGAAGCCCTCTCTCCCACCACAAGGCGGTAAACCATGGACCCGATCATTGCTGCGACGCATGCCGATCCTTATCCCTACTACGCGCAACTTCGCACCGCGGGCGGACTCGCCTTTCATGCCGGACTAAAAGTGTGGGTCGCCAGTAGCGCGCGGGCGGTGTGCGCGGTGTTGGCACATGCCGATTGTCGGGTGCGCCCTGCGCAGGAGCCGGTACCCAAAGCGATCGCCGAGGGCATGGCTGGCAAGGTGTTTGGTCAGTTGATGCGGATGAATGACGGCGAACGCCAACGCTGTCCGCGTGCGGCGATCGAGCCTGCGCTTGAGTTAATTGATGAGGCGCACATTCGAGCCTTGGTGGCCGCTCGATTGATCACCGTAGACGCCGACGGCTTATATAAAGCCATGTTTCGCGGCCCGGTGTGCGTGGTCGCTGCGCTGCTCGGTTTCAACCCGGCGCAGGGTCGGACGATCAGTGCACTGACCGCCGATTTTGTCGCGTGTCTGTCGCCGTTGAGCAATGACTTGCAACTCGTGGCGGCACACGGGGCGGCTGAGCAATTGCGGGGTTACTTCGTTGAGTTGCTGGCCGAGTCCGACAGCCAACTGCTGACGGCCATTCGGCAACGATTCGAAGGGGATATGGAGGCGTTGATCGCCAATCTGATCGGCCTTTGTTCGCAGACTTATGAAGCCACCGCCGGGTTGATTGGCAATGGGTTGGTGGCACTGAAGCGTCAGCCCGGATTGCGCGGGGCGTCCATGGATGCGGTGTTGGCTGAGGTGCAGCGCTTTGATCCGTCAGTGCAGAACACTCGGCGGTTTGTGGCTGCCGCTTGCGAGATCGACGGTGTGCGCGTCGAGGCCGGGGATGTGATTCTGGTGCTGCTGGCCGCGGCAAATCGCGATCCGGCGCTTAATGAACAGCCAGACAGGTTTTTGCTGGATCGGCCGAATCGGCGCAGTTTCAGCTTTGGCAGCGGGCGGCATCAGTGTCCGGGGCAAATGTTGGCGACGGAAATTGCCTGTGCGACTGTCAGGGAAATCCTCGATCACGGTGTGAATCTGGAGCGACTGGCCTGGCATTACCGGCCTTCGCTGAATGGGCGGATTCCACTGTTCAATATCGTCGGTGACTGATCGTCCGCCTTCGCGGGCAAGCCCGGCTCCTACAGAGGTTTCTTGCACACCCCGAGACACTGCAGGAGCAAAGCTTGCTCGCGAAAAGGCCCGGAAAAACAACGCATCATTTCGACATCATCCACGAGGCTACAGCGCCTTGCGCCTTTGCCTACAACTACGCCAGAATCCGCCGGCTTGTGCGACTCGGGGGTCGCCGGTAACTTGGTTCGCATCACTGAATGTTCAGTGATCGGGTTTAGTCGCTCGGTGTTTTTCCAGGTTCGCAAGCTGTCATTCAGTCAGGTATTTATACGCCTGCGCTAAATGGTAGCTGTGCGCAGGGCGCCTTCGGGTGCGCCGGTAATGCTTGGATACTGGTCGACTAACCTGCGTACAGCTGCCACCTATTGTTTAGTCGCAAGACCGTGTCAGCCTCATTGAGGTTATCCAAGTCATGTTCAAAGTAACGCCAAATCCGCCAGAAGCGGATGCCATACCCGAATCCGATCCAACATCCCCTTACTCCACCCTAGACCCGACAAAACTGAACGACGCCGCCGAACGCGCCCTCGATCACTACCTCAAACCCCACGCCCCACCGCAGCGAACACCCAGCACCATGTTCCTGGTCGCCCCGAACATGGACACCGAAACCCTCCTCGCTCACGCCTGCGAATCCATGGCCTCGGCCAGCATCATGCTCAGCGACTTCGCCGGCCTGCTCGAAACGCCCTACCGCAATACCCTGCTCGGCATTCAGCAAGTGGTGATGCTCGGCGAACTCGCCGTCAACCGCGCGCTCGACAACCTGGAGCCGCCGACCAGAAATTGAAGTGGGTTGATGAGGTGAGGGAGCGTACTTCCGCACCTCTGCTTTCTGTTACCAGATGTCTGATGGATCAAACCCAGCTTGTTTTATATCTGTTCTGATATAACCTTTGGCATGGAGACTCTTGCCATCCCTTGCAACACTCCGACGCATCACGATCGGTTCTGAGCTATTACGCTTTTCCTTTCTAACAGGAGAAGTCGATGCCCAGACACAAGGATGTGATGTTTGTCGGGAGTGCGCTCAAAGATCTGCGTGCATTCCCGCTTGATGCCCCAAGGGCTGCGGGTTTTCAGTTGGATCTTTTGCAACAGGGTGAAGAACCTTTTGATTGGCGTCCCATGAAAACCATAGGCCGTGGCGTCAACGAAATCAGGATCACTGAGGATTCAGGAGCGTTTCGGGTGTTTTATGTGGTCAATCGGCCTGAAGCCATTTATGTGCTGCACGCCATGCACAAGACCACACGAAAAACTGAAACGCGAGATATCGAACTGGCTCGCGCCAGATACCAGGAAATAGGTTAAGCCATGAAGGATCATCAAGACCCATCCCTGCGTTTTACAAGCGTCTGGGATGCACTGGAAGACACGCCGCAGGACGCAGCCAATTTGCGTCTGCGGGCCAAACTGATGCGTACGCTTTGCGAGACCATTCGCGCTTGGGAGCTTCCACAAAAGGAGGCAGCCAAGCGTCTGGGCATTACTCAGCCACGCCTCAATGATGTACTCAACGGGAAAATCGACAAGTTCTCCCTTGATGCCTTGGTCAATATTTCGGCAGCAGCAGAGTTGGAAGTAGACATCTGCTTTCCGTCCGGGCCACCGTTGCAGTGGGCCTGAGGACCACTCAGCCCGCCAAGGATTACTTCAACCCGTGCGCTGACGAAACTCCGAAAGGATAAAAGGTTTACCGGCTCTGGGTTAACCTTCGACATCCTCCAGCGCCACCAAAGGCTCGCTGGAGGACTCGACAGCGCCTGCACTCAATCCTCCCGCGTCAAAACCTCCAGCAACTCAATCTCGAAGACCAGATTCGAGTGTGGAGGAATCTTGCCCATCGTCCGCTCGCCATACCCCAAGTGCGCCGGCACCAGCAACTTACGCTTGCCGCCCACCTGCATGCCCATCAGCCCCTGATCCCAGCCCTTGATCACGCGGCCCGTGCCGATCACACACTGAAAAGGTTTGCCACGGCTGTAGGAAGAATCGAACTCGCTGCCGTCTTCCAGCCACCCGGTGTATTGCGTGGTGATCAGCGCGCCTTTGACCGCGGCTTTGCCCTCGCCCACCTGGAGATCGATTACCTGCAGTTCATCATTCATAACAATCACTCTATTGTTCAGCTGGCCGCCGTTTTCCCAGAAATGGCGGAGATTGGCAACCCGAATGCGAAGATCAACGTGGTATCCGAACCGAGTGATGAAGCATTAACATAGCCAACCGCCACTACCTCTCGGATCGATTCACCATGCTGGCAGCGCCCGAATGATTCAGCTCTGGATCGGCCTTGCCATCGGCATTGTCATGTTGGCGGTGATTGCCATGCTGATCTGGCGCGAGCGCGATTTGCGGCGCCAGCTCGCCGAATACCGTGATCTGCTCAGCCGCGCCGCTGAAGGCCGCAACATTCATCAGGACGGCGACGCCGAGCGCTTCAAACGCAGCCAATATTTTGCGCGCATCGGCACCTGGGATTGGGAAGTCGACAGCGATCGGCTGTACTGGTCGGACGCGATCTACGGCATGTTCGGCTTCAAGATCGGTGAGATCACGCCGTCCTACGCTCTGTTCTGCTCCTGCGTACACCCGGATGACCGCATTCGGGTGCGCGACGGTGAACTGCGTTGTCTGCAAACCGGTGAAAACCACGACGAGGAATATCGCGTGGTCTGGCCCGACGGCACGATTCGCTGGCTGCGCGAGACCGGCAACGTGGTGCGCAACGACCACGACGCGGTGATCAAAATGATGGGCGTGGTACGCGACATCACCGAAGAAAAGGCCTCGGCCAGTTACCTGCAACACCTCGCCCACTTCGATCCCTTGACCGGATTGCCCAATCGGCGGGTGCTGGAGCAACGGTTAGCCGAAGCACTGGATCAGGCCCGGCAGACCAACACCCGAGTCGCCCTGGTGTTTGTCGATCTCAACGGCTTCAAAAGCATCAATGATCAATACGGCCATGCGGCCGGCGACCGCGTGCTGATCACCACCGCGACCCGACTGAAACGCATCCTGCGCAGCACCGACACGGTTGCACGCATCGGCGGCGATGAGTTCGTGGTCATTCTGCAAGGCCTGGCACTGGGTCTCGACTTGCAGGACGAAGCCCGCCGCATCTGCCAGAAAATGTTCGTCGAGTTATCGCCTCCGGTGAGCATCGGCAACGACCAGCGACACATCGGCACCAGCCTCGGCGTCGCGGTGTTTCCCGACCACGCGCCGACCATGGATCGCTTGCTGCACATTGCCGATCTGGCGATGTACGAGGCCAAGCGCAGTGGCAACAATCAATATCGGTTGGGCGGTGGGCAAGTGTTGAGTCACAGCGGCTGGAATGGCCCGTTCAATTCGCAGGCTGGCCAAATGGAACGCCGTTGAAGGTGTGAGTGCAGCACTGGCAACTCGGCGTCATGTTCTCGGCCTTCAAATCGGGATCGACGATTTGCAGAAGGTTTTGCTCATCGACGTACAGGCCATTGAAGTAACTCGACTCACCCAATCGGACGATGTCCTCGCGCTCGTCTTCCTGGATGGCAACCATCCAGAACAGTGGATCGGGACGGTCGAGGCGAGCCACCGCTTCACTGAAAATCCGGTCCCAATGGCCGCCCACCCGGGACAATAAAAACCGGAACAGCGGCGTGTAATCCAGCCCGTATCGTTTGCCTGGATGCATTGAACCTCGCGATGCTTCGCGGCGGCTTTCGGCTTTGGTATTGCGTTGATCGCGGTAATGCGCGACCGATTCATGACGTCGCACACCCCGGGTGCGCGTGTTGACTTTGCGATACAGCGGTTTCTTGTCCAACCCATTGCTCCTGACATCCGGTCACTCGAGACGCCCCACGGGTTTTACCCGAATGGCGCTCGATTGCAATCAACCGTCCATGGCTAATTATTGCCGGGGTTTAACGCGGCACCGGTTTCATCTCGACGATGGTGCCGTTGGTGATCATCACCATGACGTACTGATCATTGATCTGCACCCATTGCGCCTGGTCGACAGGCTTCTTCAGGCCTTTGGCTTTCCAGTCGAGGGCTTTTTCGCTGCGTTGATAAATATCCGGGGCGCGGTCGTTGACCTTCAATTCGCGGTCGCTGACCGGGGATTGGACGGAGGGATCGCTTGAGGTTTGCGCCGCTTGAACGAGTGGGCTGATCCCGGCAATGCCGGCAACGAGGGCCAGGCTGGCGATTAGGGTTTTGCTGTTCATCGGTGAACCTCCATTGATGTGTGATACCTGAACTCGGACTGCGCGGCTCGGGAATCATTCCTTGTTTTTTGCCTGGGCGGGCTGGGGGATTGTAGTCGTCCGCCGGGCCGCCATCGCTGGCAAGCCAGCTCCCACATGGGCCAGGGTGTTAGCGAAAGTTGCGGCCCCCCGAAAACCTGTGGGAGCTGGCTTGCCAGCGATAGGGCCGATACATTCAACCTCGTCATTGCCTGATCCGCCGCTTTCGCGAGCAAACTCGGCTCCTACAAAAAGCATGCGTCGAGCACATTGATCCGCTTTGCACATCAATGCATGCCAATAATGCAATTAACATCCTGTTACACCTGAGCGACCATCCGCCTCAATAAGAACCGTGCGCTGACTCTCCGTGGCGCACGTCATAAAAGCGGTGGAGTCCTTTACTATGACAGCCTCAATCCCACACGGCGGCTCGCGGGCCGGCGCCATCTTCCGAGTGACCTCGGGCAACTTCCTCGAACAGTTCGACTTCTTTCTGTTCGGCTTCTACGCCACGCAAATCGCGTCGGTGTTCTTCCCGGCGAGCAGTGAATTCGCCTCCCTGATGATGACCTTTGCAGTATTCGGCGCGGGCTTTTTGATGCGTCCGCTGGGGGCCATCGTGCTCGGCGCGTACATCGATGACGTCGGTCGCCGTAAAGGTTTGATCGTCACATTGTCGATCATGGCCAGCGGCACGATATTGATTGTGTTGGTGCCCGGATACGAAAGCATCGGCTTGTTCGCCCCCGCGCTAGTGCTGATCGGGCGTCTGCTGCAAGGCTTCTCGGCCGGTGCCGAATTGGGCGGGGTTTCGGTGTATTTGTCCGAGATCGCCACGCCGGGCCGCAAAGGTTTCTTCACCGCCTGGCAGTCGGCCAGTCAGCAAGTGGCGATCATCGTTGCCGCCGCATTGGGCTTCGCGCTGAACGCCTGGATGGCACCCGACGTGATTGCCGATTGGGGTTGGCGGATCCCGTTTTTCGTCGGCTGCATGATCGTGCCGTTCATCTTTGTGCTGCGCCGTAACCTGGCAGAAACCGAAGAGTTCGCCGCGCGCAAACACCGCCCAAGCATGCGCGAAGTGTTCCGTACCCTTGGCCAGAATTGGGGCGTGGTCCTCGGCGGCATGTTGATGGTCGCCCTGACCACCACCGCGTTTTACCTGATCACCGTGTACGCGCCGACGTTCGGCAAAACCGTGCTGCACCTGAGCACCTCGGACGCACTGCTGGTGACTTTGCTGGTGGGCGTGTCGAACTTCTTCTGGCTGCCGATTGGAGGCATGTTGTCGGACCGCATCGGTCGTCGTCCGGTGCTGATCGCGATGTCGCTGCTGGCGCTGGCCACCACCTACCCGGCGCTGTCGTACCTGGTGCAGGCGCCGAGCTTCAGCCACATGTTGCTGTCGCTGCTGTGGTTGTCGTTCATCTACGGCATGTACAACGGCGCGATGATTCCGGCGCTGACCGAAATCATGCCGGTGGAAGTGCGCGTCGCCGGTTTCTCCCTCGCCTACAGCCTGGCCACGGCAATTTTCGGCGGCTTTACCCCAGCGATGTCGACCTTCCTGATTCAGTACACCGGCGACAAAGCCGCGCCGGGTTACTGGATGAGCATCGGCGCGCTGTGCGCGTTGTGCGCCACGCTGTACCTCTATCGCCGCGCGGGCGGCCGTCTGCAACCGGTCGCAGCATAAGGAACCATGACCATGAAAAAACTCTTTAACTTCGCCGCCATCGCCCTCTGCGCTTTCAGCGCCCTGGCACACGCTGAACAGCTGAACGTGATGACGTCGGGGGGCTTCACTGCCGCCTATAAAATCCTCGGGCCGAAATTCGCCGCCGCCAGCGGTAACACCCTCAACACCCAACTCGGCCCGTCGATGGGCAAGGCCCCGGAAGCGATCCCCAATCGCCTCGTGCGCGGTGAGCACGCCGACGTGGTGATCATGGTCGGCTACGCCCTTGATGATCTGATCAAGCAAGGCAAGGTCGACCCGGCTTCTCGCGTGGAACTGGCGGACTCGCGGATCGGCCTGGTGGTGCGCGAAGGCGCGGCGAAACCGGACATCAGCAGCGTCGACGCGCTGAAGAAAACCTTGCTCGACGCGCAGTCGGTGGCCTACTCCGACAGCGCCAGCGGCGTGTACATCCAAGAGCAATTGTTCAAGAAGCTCGGCATCGAAGATCAGCTGAAACCGAAGGCCAAGATGATTCCGAAAGTCCCGGTCGGCTCGGTGGTCGCCACCGGCGACTATCAACTGGGCTTCCAACAGGTCAGCGAATTGCTGCCGGTGCCGGGCGTGAGTTTCGTCGCGAAGATTCCGGAATCGGTGCAGTCGGTGACGCGTTTTGCTGCCGGGATTCCGGTCGGCGCGCAGCACCCGCAAGAGGCGAAAGCCTTGCTCGCCTACCTCGCCGCACCGGCTGCGCAAGCTGATGTGCAGGCCACCGGGCTGGATTCGGTCAAACGTTGATCGTTGGCGGCTGGACTTTCATTTCCACCACCAGCCGCTCCAGTTCCAATGCCGCCGGGGTCAACGTACGGCCCCGGCGCTTGATGATGCCGACACTGCGCATTACTTGCGGATTGGTCAGCGGCACCCGCGTCAGGATCGGATGATCCGGCCCCGGCAGCGCCATCAGCGGCACCGCCGCCACCCCCAACCCCGCCTCGACCAGACCGATCATGGTCGTCACGTGCTTGGTTTCACAGATGCTCTGACGCTGCGGCACCACGGTGCTCAGGGCCTGATCGAGCAAAAAACGGTTGCCGGAAGTCTTGTCCAGCGAGATGTAATCCTGCTGATAGAACTCGTCCCACGTCACGCTGCTGCGCCCGGCCAACGGGTGATCGCGGCGACAAGCGACGACGTAGCACTCCTGCACAAGCGCTTCGAAGTCGACTTTGGCATCCTGCGTGCCCAAAAAACTCAAGCCGAAATCCGCCTCGCCATTGACCACCGCGCTGAGCACATCGTGGGCGCTGGAATCGAGGACTTTGACTTTGATGCGCGGGAATTGCTGGTGATAGCGGGCGACCACCCGCGGCATGAAGTAGTACGCCGCCGAGGGCACGCAGGCAACGGTGACATGGCCCAATCGGGTTGAAGCCACTTCGCTGATGCCCAGCAATGCCACATCGAGATCATCCAGCAGACGCTCGACACTCGGCATGAAGCCGCGCCCGGCCTGAGTCAGGCTGACCTTGCGCGTGGTGCGTTCGAAGAGTTTTACGCCGAGGGCGTCTTCGAGCTTTTCGATACGTCGGCTCAACGCCGGCTGCGACAGGCGCACGGTGTCGGCGGCCTTGCGGAAACTGCCCTGCTCGACCACCGCGCGAAAGGCTTGCAGATCGTTGAGGTCGAAGTTGATGGCCATGGCAAGTCTCGGACAGATTGATACACAGGGGTTATAAATGTAACGAATTGATGCCAATTATCACAGAAACAACGAAAATCCCCTGTAGGAGCTGCCGCAGGCTGCGATCTTTTGATCTTGTTTGTTTGAACCCCAAAGCAAGATCAAAGGATCGCAGCCTCGTTGCACTCGTCAGCTCCTACAGGGGATCTTTGGTGGATCTGGAAACGATTCAGCCCTTATCCTTGTCGCCCCCGCCGTACCGCTGTCAGGAGTAAACCCATGCCCCATGAAGGCAATCTGTTGCAAGCCGCTGTCGTGTTTCTGTTCGCGGCGGTGCTCACTGTGCCTTTGGCCAAACGTCTGCAATTGGGCGCCGTGCTCGGCTATCTGTTTGCCGGGGTGATCATCGGCCCTTCAGTGCTGGGCCTGATCGGCAATCCGCAAAGCGTGGCGCATATTTCCGAATTGGGCGTGGTCTTGCTGCTGTTCATCATCGGCCTTGAGCTGTCACCGCGACGCTTGTGGGTGATGCGCAAATCGGTGTTCGGCGTCGGTCTGGCACAGGTGCTGCTGACGGCTTCGGTGATTGGTGTGTTGGCGTTGTCGGTGTTTGGCCAACCGCTGAACAGTGCGATTGTGCTGGGGCTTGGCCTGGCGCTGTCTTCCACGGCGTTTGGTCTGCAGAGCCTTGCCGAGCGCAAGGAACTGACCAGCCCGCATGGTCGCCTGGCGTTCGCCATTCTGTTGTTCCAGGACATCGCCGCGATCCCGTTGATCGCCTTGGTGCCGATGCTCGCGGGTGGCAATCACACCACCAGCACCGCTGAAGATATCAATCATGGTTTGCAGGTGCTCGGCGGTATCGCGGTGGTCGTGGTGGGTGGGCGATATTTGTTGCGTCCGGTGTTTCGCGTGGTGGCGAAAACCGGTCTGCCGGAAGTGTCCACCGCCACCGCGTTGCTGGTGGTGATCGGCACGGCGTGGCTGATGGATCTGGTTGGCGTGTCGATGGCGTTGGGGGCGTTTCTCGCCGGCCTGCTGCTGGCGGACTCGGAATATCGGCATGAGCTGGAAGCGCAGATCGAGCCGTTCAAGGGCCTGCTGCTGGGGCTGTTTTTTATTAGCGTCGGCATGGGCGCGAACCTGAGCCTGTTGCTGAGTGCACCGATCACCGTATTGGGGCTGACGCTGCTGTTGATTGGCCTGAAACTGCCGCTGCTGTTTGTGGTTGGACGTCTGGCCGGTGGGCTGAACAAGATCAGTGCCATCCGCCTCGGCATCGTCCTCGCCGCTGGGGGTGAATTTGCTTTTGTGGTGTTCAAGATCGGCCGCGATCAGGGGCTGTTCGAGCCGCGCCTGTATGACCTGCTGGTGCTGACCATCACCCTGTCGATGGCGTTGACGCCGTTGTTGCTGTTGATCTGCGCGCGCCTGGTCAGCCCGAAAGTGCAGCCGGTGGAAGTGCCGCAACAATACCGTGAGATCGACACTGACACGCCGCGCGTGGTGATTGCCGGTATGGGCCGGATGGGCCAGATCGTCGCGCGTATTCTGCGCGCGCAGAACATCAAGTTCGTCGCGCTCGACACCTCGGTGGAAACCATCGAACTGTCGCGCAGCTTTGGCGGTGTGCCGGTGTTTTACGGCGACCCGATGCGCCCGGAAATCCTCAACGCGGCCAAGGTCGGCGAGGCGGAGTATTTCGTGATTGCCACGGATGACCCGGAGACCAACATCAAGACGGCCGAGGTGGTGCGCAAGCTGTATCCGCACATGAAAATCATCGCCCGGGCACGTAACCGTCAACACGTGCACCGTTTGGTCGACGTTGGCGCTGAAGCGATTCGCGAGACGTATTATTCAAGTCTGGAAATGAGCCGGCGAACGCTGGTTGGCTTAGGGCTGACCCAAGCTCAGGCTGATGCACGCATCAAGCGCTTCAAACACCACGACGAACAGGTGCTGGAAGCGCAACACGCGATTTACGACGACGCGGCAAAAGTCCTGCAAACCGCCCAGGAAGCCCGGGCGGAACTGGCGCGGTTGTTCGAATCCGACCAACTCGAAGAACAATCACGCAAATCTTGAGCCTCATCTGATTGTTCCCACGCTCCGCGTGGGAATACAGCCGGGGACGCTCCGCGTTCCAATTCGAAAGCTGGAACGCGGAGCGTCCCTTGAGGCATTCCCACGCAGAGCGTGGGAACGATCATCTTGCCGAGGTCAGGCCAGTTCCAATTCCAATGCTGGTTTGACCGAGGTCACTTCGAAGCGGTCCGCCAGAAACGGTGTGATGTCCAGTGGCAGCGGCTCGTCGTTGACCAGTTTGTCGAGCAGTACGCCGGTGATCGCCGAGGTCAGGATGCCGGTGCGGAAGTGTCCGCAGGCATTCAGGTAACCTTCTACGCCACGCATTGGCCCGAGGATCGGCAACTCATCCGGCGACCCCGGGCGCAAGCCTGCCCAGGTGCGTTTCAGGTTGACGTCCTTGAGTTCCGGCAGACAACGCACGGCGCCCTGCACCAGCCCGGCGATTTCCGGGTAGGTGGTGGTGACGTCGAAACCTTTGTCTTCGGTGGTGCTGCCGATGAGGATCTCGCCGTTGTCCTTTTGCGCCACGTAGCAGTCGCTGGTGGTCAGGCAGCCGTTGAGGATCTTCGGCATGCGTTCGGTCAGCAGGATCTGGCCTTTGACCGGTTTCACCGGGATCCGAATCCCCGTCGCCCACTCACTCAAATCCGCCGCCCAGGCACCGCTGGCGTTGATCAGGGTCTTGCAGTGGAACACGCCCTGCTCGGCCGTCTGCACGCCGGTCACCCGCGTGCCGTGATGCAACACGCCAGTGACGTTGGTGTTGACGTAGATGTCGACGCCGTTCTGCCGCGCGCCTTCCATGTACGCGTCGGCGAGGCGGAACGGGCTGACCTGGTGGTCGCAGAGAAACTCCAGCGCCCCGCGTGCCTCATGGCTGACGCTCGGTTCGGCTTCGCGCAATTGCGCTTGATCGAGCCAGCGCACCTGATCAGCCAGATGCGGAATGCAGCCGACGATGTGTTCGGCGTAGAGCCGGTCTTCGTCGTCATAAATCACGAACTTCAGCCCGGTCTTTTCGAACTTGAAATCCATCCCGTGGTTATCTTTCAGCTCGCGGTGCAGCGCCGGGTACAGCGCGTTGGATTGCAAGGCGAAGTCAAAGAACGACTCCGGCAGGATGTGCGGCGTACTCGCGTCCACCGCCACCGCCGCGCCCTGGGTTTCACGCTTGCGATTGGCCGACATCATGCGGAAGAAAATCACCCCGCAGCCGAGGCCGACCGATTCACCGATCGCCCACAAGCCACCGGCCGAGGCACGGGTCGCGTTGCCCGGGCGCTTGGCATCGATCAACGCGACCTTGAGGTTTTTCCGTTTGGACAGTTGATAGGCGCAGGACGCGCCGATCACGCCACCACCGGCGATGACCACATCGTAGAACTTACTCATGGGAAGCGGCCTCCGTGCCGACAGAATGGAACGCGGAAAAAGGTATTGGATCAATCGGGAAACGCGGCCGCAGCCAACCGACGTCCGTGCGCCCGGTCGCCTGGCGCAGCCGGTCGCTGCAGTAGCCAACGCACATCCGCCCCTGGCAGTCGCCCATGCTCACGCGAGTGCGCATTTTCAGGCTGGCAATGTCTTGCACGCCCTGCTCCAGCGCGCGGTCGATGTCGGCACGGGTCGCGTGTTCACACCGGCAGATCACCGTGTCGGCGGCGGGCAATGCGGTCTGGCCGACGCCGCGTTCGGTGTAGCGGTCGACGGCGGCGCGGAAGCGTACGATGGCTTTGAGTTTGCTCAGGTAACGGTCGCGGCGCACACGCGCCAGTTCGTCTTCAAGCACACCGCGCTGCAACAGGATTGACGTTGCGGCGATCTTGCCCGCAAGCATCGCCGCTTCACCGCCACGAATCCCGCCCATGTCGCCGGCCAGGTGTACGTGAGGTTCGTTGCTTTGCTGCCAGAGGTTGGCATTGGCGCGCAGGTAACCGTCGTCACTGAAACCGTGATCCAGGCCCATCTGCTGACTCAGTTGCGTGCGCGGAATGAAGCCGTAACCGACCGCCAGGGTCTTCGCTTCAAAGCGTTCGATTCGCGACAGATCCGGCTCCCAGGTGGCCGAATATGGTGCGACGCTGACGCTTTTCAATTCACCCTCACCATGGGCATCGACCACTCCCCAACCGTACTGCATCGGGATGCCGTGCAGTTTCAGGTAGGCGAGCATGCTCAAACCGTCGAGAAACAGCTGCGGCTTGTTCAACAGCGCCAGGCTCTCACGGGCAATCTTGCCGAACGCACAGGCCTCGTATACGCCGGCCACGCTGACGCCCGAAGCGTGCAACTGCGTCGCCACCAACGGCAGCAACGGCCCAGTGCCGGCGATAATCACCGGCCCTTGCGGCTTGACCACGCCACTTTTGATTTGCAGTTGCAGGCCACCCAGCATGATCACCCCCGGCAACGTCCAGCCCGGGAACGGCACGCTGCGCTCATGGCAGCCGGCAGCGAGCAGCAACTGCGAATACTCGATCTCGTGCAACTGCTCGTCGCCGTCCAGCACCACCAGGGCACGGGTGCCTTCAGCACCGACCACGCGGTGGTTGAGGCGCACATCGATCAGCCCGGATTGCTCCTGAAAATCACCGTGCAGTTTGCCCAGCACCTCGGAATAACGCGGGCCCAGATAATCCAGTTGCACGCCGTCACGCAGCGGCCCGCGATAAACCACACCGCCCAGGCGCGAGGCTTCTTCCAGCAAGGTGCAGCGCACACCGTGGCGCGCCAGTTCGATGGCCGCGGCCATCCCCGCCGGGCCACCGCCGACAATCACCGGTTGCAGGTTCATATGACCTCCTGCGCGGTGATGCGGTTGACCTGGGTTTCAATCTGCATGCCGTCGCGCACCACGGTCTGGCAGGCGCGGCGTTTGTGTCGGCCGTTGATTTTCACCAGGCAGCACTGGCACACGCCCATGCCGCAGTAGGCACCGCTGATCTGATCGTGATCGTTGCGTGCGATCTGTCGCACACCGAGGGACTGGATAACGCTGAGGACGGTTTCGCCGATGGCGGCGGTCACCGCTTGGCCATTGATGTGGACGGTCATATCCGCCTGCGCCAACGGCTGGATATCGAAGGTTCTTTCTAGGCAGTGCATTGCGATGTTCATCCGTGAAATTTCGGTTGAGGTTGTGTCAGCTCCTTGCTGCACTACACCGTGTCGACGCGTTTATAGCTGTGATTGGGGCGTCGACGCAGGTACTCCGTCAGCGCAACCAAGGTGCGCGTGAAGCACTGTAGTTCATACCTCAGCAAAGGCCTGGATCATTTACGTTAGGCGATATCGCCAGGCGAAATATTGATCCAGGCCAGTGAAAACAGTCGGATTGTTCAACGATCAATTGGAGAAGACGAACTGCCCCTTGATCTTTTTCGCGCCGATAAATCCCAGGTCCGGGAACAGCAGCGATTTGACCCAACCGGCGTAGAACACGATCGCGAAGGTGATGCCGACGGCGATCACGGTCGACAGCGGATCCTCCTCATAGCCTTTGAACATGCGCGACACCTGGCTGATGTTGAGGATGATGAAGACCGTGTAGGCCGCCGCGACGTTTTTGTAGAAGCACCAGGCAAACAACAGCGGAACGCCGCCGGCGATCAACATCATGGTCAGTGCCAGGCCGGCGCTGACTTCGTAAAACAGAAAGAACCCGGACACCGCGCCGATAAACGCCTGAATACAGATCAGCACGATCAACAGCGTGACCTTGAGTGAGTGTTTTTCTCTGAGCGCCGGATCCGGCCGGGCACCGATCCACGCCGCCAACACCCGATCCTTGACCTTGCCGCCCGACAGCGCCTTGAACGTTTCGGTTTTCGAACGCCCGGCTTCGAGCATTTCCACCAACTGGCGCTTGATTTCCTTCTTGTCCAACGTGTTCATCCTTAAAGAGGTAAAAGCGGCCGATCCACTTCCGTCGGCGATTCTCGCCGCTGGCCCCCCAGAATGCAAAAAGCCGCTACCACCCGAAGGTGGCAGCGGCCGAGGCATGGGCCCCAATGGTTCGTTGAATCAGTGCACGAACAGGGCGATCAGGATGATGATCGGGATCGGTACACCGAGGAAAAACAGCAGTAATGAGCGCATGGTGATGCTCCTTGTTAACGGACTGGAGTGGTCGTGGTGTAGGTGTCGACTTCAACGTACTCAACCGCATCCCGGCGACGACCGCCGAAGGTGGCTGCGAAGCTGGCAAAGAACGCACCGGCCAACAGCGCGACGAACATCCACAGCGACGTCACGGCAGCGACTTTGGCGGCGGTGTCAGCGGCTTGTTGAGCTTTCAGCTTGGCGTCGGCAATGGCTTTCTGAGTGCGAGCGTAGATCTCGTCGACACGACGTTCAGCATCGGCCTGACTGAGGTTGGTCCGTTGCGCCACCAGTTGCGCCAGATAGGTACGATCTTCGGCGCTGAGCTGACCGTTGGCCAGGCTCTGGGCGAAGATACGCGCTACGGCACCATGCGCGGCGTCATCGCTGACAGAAGCCGGACGGTCATCGCGGAACAGGTTGTCGATGTAGTAGCCGTACTGGTTGCTGTCGGTGTTGGCCGCAGCGGTACCGGCCGCTTGGGTCATGGCACTGGCTGCGCCGCCAGCGACACTGGCACCGGCCTGCACACCACCACTGATTACACTACTGACCGAGCCCACCACCAGAATCGCAGTGACCAGCGTCGCCACACACCAGGCGAGGAAGCCATGGGCGGTATCACGGAAATACACTTCATCGCCGTGCATGTTCGCCCACTTCACCCGCAGGCGACCGGCGATGTAGCCACCCATGCCGGAAGCGATGATTTGCGTCACTGCCAGCCAGACGATTGTCGATATGCCCAGGCCCTTGGCGCTGACGCCCTCTCCGGCCCACGGTGAAACGGCAGAGAAACCCAAACCGAAACCGAGCAAAACCAAAATCATCGACAGGGCAGCGGCAGCCGCAGCACCGGCGAAAATCGCGCCCCAGGACACGCCCGAAACGCTGCTCGACTCTTCAACGGCGGGATAAAACCCATCAGGGGATCTATTCATTGTTGTTCTGCTCCAGGCATGAAAAATGGTGTTACAACTCGTCACGAGAGGAATTGCAGCGACCGTGCCAGAAACCGAAATAAAATAAATCGTTGTTATTCAGCAAGTTACAAAGAATGAACTTCCTCAGACCATGCAATTTGCAACAAGCGCCCGATAACAGCGGGTTTTATGCATTGGCACAAATGCCAGTTATTTACGTTTGTAGCTCTTGTTACCGCTTGGCGTCAGGCAATACACCCCGCCACGTGGTCCGGTACAGAATGAACCGGTACCACAGGCGCAACCCTCATCGCTCTGGAGGAAATTTTGCGGCCGTGCCTGCTGGCGCTCGCCAAACATCGCTGCGCAGCTTTTCTTCGAGCCGCTGATCGAGCCGTCATTGCACAGGAACAAGTCGCCGTCGCAGCGATCAATCCCGCCTTTCTTCCCCGAACAAGGCGTGTTGGCCGCCCAGGATGAAGCGCTGCCGAACACTAGCAACAGGCCGAACATTGGCATCCAGCCACGGCGAATCGAAGTACGCACGAAACCACTCCTGTTTTAAATTGTGGCCAGATGATATCAACGTTCGTGCAAATTAATCGCCAAGGCGCGCAAATGACAGCTACAACATGAAAGTTAATTTAAAGCGTCACGGAAAATTCTTGGCAAAATGCTGCCATTCCGTTTGAACCGATCAAGGCCTGCGCTATGACTCGTATATTGACCATCGAAGACGACGCCGTGACCGCCCGGGAAATCGTCGCCGAACTGAGCAGCCACGGGCTCGACGTCGACTGGGTCGACAATGGCCGTGAAGGCCTCGACCGCGCCGTGAGCGGCAATTACGACCTGATCACCCTCGACCGCATGTTGCCGGAGCTCGATGGTTTGGCCATCGTCACCACGCTGCGGACCATGGGCGTGGCCACGCCGATTCTGATGATCAGTGCCCTTTCCGATGTCGATGAACGCGTGCGCGGCTTGCGTGCCGGTGGCGATGACTACCTGACCAAACCGTTCGCCACCGATGAAATGGCCGCGCGGGTTGAAGTCTTGCTGCGCCGCCAGAACAGCGTCGCCACCCAGGCGACGACGTTGCAGGTCGCCGACCTTGAGCTGGATTTGATCAGCCACGAAGCGCGCCGCGCCGAGCAGGTGCTGACGCTGCTGCCGACCGAATACAAGCTGCTCGAATTCCTCATGCGCAACAGTGGCCAGATCCTCTCGCGGATGATGATTTTCGAGGAAGTCTGGGGTTATCACTTCGACCCGGGCACCAACCTCATCGACGTGCACATCGGCCGTCTGCGCAAGAAAATCGACGCGGTGGGCAACGTTCCGTTGATCCGCACGGTACGGGGCTCGGGTTATGTCATTGCCGAACCCGTCTGACGGCTGGCGCTCCTCCAGCAGCCGTTTGCTGGCGCTGTACAGTTCGCTGTTCGTGGCCTGGAGCGCGATCCTCATGGGGGTCATGTATTACGAGGTGTCCGGTTACCTCGACAACCTCGCCAAACATTCGCTGATGCAACGTCAGCATTTGTTCTCGCATTTTCGCGGTGCTCAACTGGAAGAAGCCCTCGCCGCGAGCATGACCTTCGACATTCGCGGCATCGACGCCTATGGACTATTCGATGCGCAGGGCACGTATCTGGGCGGCGCACTGCAGCAGATCCCCGAGGGCCTGCCGCTGGACGGCAAGATCCATATGCTCGCCGACTGCGCCGATTCCGATGACCCGACCCTGCCCAATGACAGCTGCGACGCCGTCGCCACACAAACCCGCGACGGCCGCTGGCTGGTGTTGCTGCGCGACAACGGTTCGTTGTTTGCGGTAACCCGGATCATTTTGCACGCGTTGTTCTGGGGTGTGTCGCTGACGATTCTGCCGGGGATTGCCGGCTGGCATTTGTTGCGGCGGCGACCGTTGCGGCGTATTCGTGCGATCCAGGCCAGTGCGCAGTCGATTGTTGCCGGCGACCTGACGCACCGATTGCCGCTGTCCAACCGTCGCGATGAACTGGACATGCTCGCGGCCATCGTCAACGCCATGCTTGAACGCATCGAACGCTTGATGAATGAGGTCAAAGGCGTCTGCGACAACATCGCGCATGATTTGCGCACCCCGCTGACCCGCTTGCGCGCGCAGTTGTATCGCATGCAGCAGCAGGCTGGCGAAGGTTCGCAGGAAGCGGCGCAACTGGATCTGGTGCTAGCGGAAGCGGATACGCTGATGGCGCGGTTTCGCGGGTTGTTGCGGATTTCCGAGCTGGAGGATCGGCAGCGGCGCTCAGGGTTCGTCGAGCTGGATCCGGTGCAACTGCTGGAAGAGCTGCATGAGTTTTACCTGCCGCTGGCCGAGGAAGGCGAGCTGCGTTTCGACTTGAACATGCCGGAGACGTTGCCTGCACTCAATGGTGATCGGGCGTTGCTGTTTGAAGCGTTGGCCAATCTGCTGAGCAACTCGATCAAGTTCACGCCACCCGGCGGCACGGTGATGCTGCGCGGGGTGAATGCCGGTGGGCAGACGCGGATTGAAGTGCACGATTCCGGCCCGGGGATTCCCGAGGCCGAGCGCGAGGCGGTGTTCCAGCGTTTCTATCGCGCCGAGGGCGGGCAACCGCAGGGTGGTTTTGGTTTGGGCCTGTCGATTGTCGCGGCGATTGCCAGCCTGCATGGCTTCAGCCTTGAAGTCGGCAGCAGCGATCTGGGCGGCGCGAAACTGCTGCTCGATTGCCGCCAGAGCCTGATCGAAAATTCCTGACCCCCACCTTGGAATGCAACCCCTGTAGGAGTGAGCCTGCTCGCGATAGCGGTGTGTCAGTCAACTTATTCGTTACTGACAGATTGCTATCGCGAGCAGGCTCACTCCTACACTGGATCGAGGTGTTCCTCAGGTTGGGTAGTTGGCGCGCAGCGCTTCTAGGCTGGTAGATGCCGTTGAACGGCGTCAGCACTTCCTCATCAGTCTGGAAGTCGGCATCCGGGTGGCGCGAACTGCTGCTCGATTGCCGCCAGAGCCTGATCGAAAATTCCTGACCTCCACCCTGGAATGCAACCCCTGTAGGAGTGAGCCTGCTCGCGATAGCGGTGTGTCAGTCAACTTATTCGTTACCGACAGATTGCTATCGCGAGCAGGCTCACTCCTACATTGGATCGAGGTGTTCCTCGATTGCCGACAGAGCATGATCGAAAATTCCTGACCCCCACCTTGGAGTGCAACCCCTGTAGGAGTGAGCCTGCTCGCGATAGCGGTGTGTCAGTCAACTTATTCGTTACCGACAGATTGCTATCGCGAGCAGGCTCACTCCTACATTGGATCGAGGTGTTCCTCAGGTTGGGTAGTTGGCGCGCAGCGCTTCCAGGCCGCCCTGGTAGATGCCGTTGAACAGCGCCACCACTTCTTCGTCACTCACGCCTTTGGCGTTGAAGCGGCCCGACCATGTGACCCGGGCGCCCTGCCCCTGGGCTTCGACCTTGATCGTTGCCAGATAATCAGTGGCCGGGAACGGCGCCTGTTCGATCGAATAGCTGTAAGTCTTCGCGGCATTGTCGAACGTTTGCAGGCGCTCGACCACCACGCCGCCATCCGCCGTTTGCAGGGTGCGCACACGCCCGCCGTCGCTCAGTTCGCTGTTGGGAATGAACGGCAGCCAGTCCGGCAGCGTGTTGAAGCCGCCGATCAATTGCCAGACCTGATCGGCCGAAGCCGGGATATCGATGGTTGCAGATGCTATAGGCATAAATAAACGTCTCTCTTGAACAATTCAGATAGTCAGGCTGTCGACCACGCCGCCGTCGACGCGCAAGGCTGCGCCAGTGGTGGCCGAAGACAGGGGCGAAGCGATGTAGGTCACCAGATGCGCGACCTCTTCTACATCCGCCACGCGCTGGATGATCGAGGTCGGGCGGGCCTTGAGCACAAAGGCGTCGGCCTCATCACGCAGGCTGCGCCCGGATTCGGCGGCGGCATCCTTGAGCATGTCTTGCAGGCCATCGGTGAAGGTCGGTCCCGGCAGGATCGCATTGACCGTCACCCCGGTGCCAGCCAGACGTTTGGCCAAGCCGTGGGACACCGCCAGATTGGCGCTTTTGGTCACGCCGTAGTTGATCATGTCAGCCGGTGTGGCAACGCCGGATTCCGAGGACAGGAAGATCACCCGACCCCAGCCCTGCTCGACCATCGCCGGCACGTAATGCCGCGCCAGGCGCACGCCGGAAATCACGTTGACTTCGTAGAAGCGTGTCCACTCGCTGTCCGGCGCTTCGAAGAAATCGACGGCGTCGAAGATGCCGAGGTTGTTCACCAGAATGTCGGCACGCGGTTCAGCGGCAAAGAGTTTTTGCGCGCCGTCGGCGGTGCCCAAATCCGCCGTCAAACCGCGCAATTGCGCACCCGGGACTTTCTCGCGGATGCTCGCCAGCGCCTGTTCGACCTTGCCGGCGTCACGGCCAATGACGACCACCGTGGCCCCCGCCTCAGCCAATGACTGGCTGATGCCCAGGCCAATGCCCGCCGTACTGCCACTGACAATCGCCAGTTTGCCACCCAAATCAATCTTCATTACACACCTCCCATGTAGGAGCTGCCGAAGGCTGCGATCTTTTGATCCGGCAACGGCGCCCGTTCAGAAACCAGTTTCGCGTCACGCAAGGCCTGCCAGAACCCGGCAGGAATGACCGCCGACAACGCCGCCACATCTTCAGCAATCCGCCCCGGCTTGCTTGCACCGGGAATCACCGCCGCGACCGCTGGGTTGGCCAGTGAAAATTGCAGTGCGGCAGCTTTTACATCGACGTTGTAGGCCGCGGCGATACGCTTGATCTGATCCACCCTGGCGATGATCTCAGGGCTGGCTTTCTGGTATTCGAAGTGCGAACCACCGGCCAGAATCCCCGAGCTGTACGGCCCGCCGACGACGATTTCAACGTTCTGCGCCAGCGCCGAATCCATCAGCCGTTGCAGGGGACGTTCGTGATCCAGCAAGGTGTAGCGACCGGCCAGCAGGAACCCGTCAGGCTGGGCTTCCGTCAGGTCGAGGGTCAGTTCACACGGCTCGACTTTGTTCACGCCCAAACCCCAGCCCTTGATCACACCTTCTTCGCGCAAACGGGTCAGCACTTTGAACGCGCCGGTGCGGGCCTGATTGAAGTATTCCAGCCATTGATCACCGTAGAAGTCCTGGGCGATGTCGTGCACCCAGACGATGTCGAGGCGATCAGTTTGCAAGCGCTTGAGACTGTCTTCGATCGAACGCATCGTCGCGTCAGCGCTGTAGTCGTTGACGATCTTGTTCGGGCGACCGTGTTCGAACACACCACTTTTTTCGCCGAGATCACGGGCAGCGGCGTCTTCGACTTCGTCGAGAATTACCCGGCCGACCTTGCTGCTGAGCACGTAGTCGTCGCGGTTGTACTGCTTCAACGCTTCGCCGAGGCGAATTTCCGACAGGCCCGAGCCGTAGAACGGCGCGGTGTCGAAGTAGCGCACGCCGGCATCCCACGCGGCATGCACGGTGGCTTGCGCTTCTTCCTCGGCAATTGCCCGGAACATATTGCCCAGTGGTGCGGTGCCGAAGCCCAGTTGGCCGGGCAGTTTGTCTTTCAAGCTCATTGGATGTTCCTCACAGGTTCTGGGTCTGCGTGACCGTTGAGCAGATCCTAGATTGCGACACCGAGACCGTCCAAGACATAATGCGCAGCACTTGAGTCCCTATAGGTCTGACATGATCGACATCCGCCAATTGCGCTACTTCGTCGCCGTCGCCGAGGAAGAACACGTCGGCCGCGCCGCCGAACGGCTGCACATTTCCCAGTCGCCCCTGAGCCGGCAGATCGCACAGCTCGAAGAACGCCTGGGCCTGACCCTGTTCGAGCGCAGCCAACAGCGCATTCGCCTGACCCGCGACGGCCAGACCTTTCTCGCCGAAACCCGCGCCCTGCTGACCCACGCCAATCGCCTCGAATCCCTCGGCAAGCGCCTGGGTCGTGGTGAAGAAGGCGGCTTGTGCATCGGCTACATCGAGAACGCCATGCATGCCGGGGTTTTGCCCAATGCCCTGCGCGTGTTGCGCGTTGATCGGTCCAATGTGCATGTCGCCTTGTACAACCTGAGTTCGGCCGAACAACTGGAAGGCCTGCGACAGCGTAGTCTCGATATTGCGTTGGTGAGTGAGCCGCCGACCGATGACGACCCGGATCTGCTGGGTTTTCAGGTGCTGGATGATCCGATGCTGCTGGCATTGCCGGAACAGCATCCGCTGGCGCAGCAAGCCGTGTTGAGCCCGCTGGACCTGGCCGGGCAGGAATGGATCGGCGTGCAGCCGCGTCAGGATGCCAGTGATGAGTTTGTCAGCGCGTGCATCCGCGCAGGCTTCACGCCGGACGTGCGCATGCAGGCGACCGAGCCGTTCACCGCGCTGGGGCTGGTGGCATCGGGGCTGGGGATTGCGATGATTCAGAAAGGCTTGAGCCATAACGCGCCACCCGGCGTGGTGCTGCGCGAAGTGCCGTGGCTGGCGTTTACCACACCGCTATGGGCAGCGTGGCACCGGATCAATTTGCGGCCCTTGGTAGAAACCTTTCGCACGGTTTTGACCGGTAGTGAGATTTCCGCTGACTGAACGGGCCTCATCGCGGGCAAGCCCGCTCCCACAGGTTCATCGGTAGGCGTACACCGGCAATCCCTGTAGGAGCTGCCGAAGGCTGCGATCTTTTGATCCTGCTTTAAAAAACGCCATCAAAAGATCGCAGCCTGCGGCAGCTCCTACACTGAATGGATCAGCAGCCTGCCGTGAGATCGCCATGAGAATGTCAGCGCAAATGACCGTGGTCGCGGTGCTCGCCACCCTCGCCTATCTGGGCCTGGCCGTGTGGGGAATCGGTGGCGTGGCGATGTTTTTCTCCCACGGCTCGCTGGTGCTGGTGGCGCTGGCGACCGTGGCCATGGTGGTGGCCTCGCTGTTTACCGAGGTCAACCTCAGTTCCGGGGAACGCGAGGACCGGGCCAATCGCTGGGTGCTTCCGGCGTTCGGGGTCATCGGTTTGATCAGTGGTTTTCTGCCGGCCTATTGCGACCGCATCAATTTTTGGACGTTTGGCGGCGAAGGCGTGCGTTGGCTGGGGGCGTTGCTGTTTATCGTCGGCGGCGCGTTGCGGCTGTGGCCGGTGTTTGTGCTGGGGCGACGGTTCAGTGGTCTGGTCGCGATCCAGCCGGGGCATCGCCTGGTGACGGACGGGATCTACCAGCATCTACGCAATCCAAGTTATCTGGGCCTGGTGGTGAATGCCGTGGGCTGGGCGCTGGCGTTTCGTTCCAGCGTCGGGCTGGTGCTGGCGGCGTTGACCTTGATTCCGTTGATCGCCCGCATTCATTCCGAAGAAGCCCTGTTGCGCGCGCAGTTCGGCGCTGAATATGACGCGTACTGCGCACGCAGCTGGCGCCTCATCCCAGGCCTCTACTGAACTCGCACAACGTACCCCATGCAGGAGCTGCCGCAGGCTGCGATCTTTTGATCTTTATTTTCAGAAGCAAGATCAAAAGATCGCAGCCTGCGGCAGCTCCCACAGATCGGGGTCAGTTGGGTTGGAGGTGGAGCTTGCCGTCGTTGTCGATTTTGACGCTGATGTCGGCGTAACTGGCCAATGTCGCGTGCGCCGTTTCAAGCGGATGCTGGTGCGTCGTGGTGATGATCATCAGCGCCGCGCCAGCCGCTTCGGCGGCCTGGATGCCGACGGTGGCGTCTTCAAAAATCAGGCAGTCGCGCGGTTCAAGCCCAAGACGTCCGGCCGCCAGCAGGTAGCCGGCCGGGTCGGGTTTACCGGCCTTGACGTCTTCCGCGGTAATCATCACGGCCGGTTCGGCAATCCCGGCGGCAGCCATTCTGCGCAGCGCCAGATCGCGCGGCGCTGAAGTCACCATCGCCCAACGATCGGCAGGCAGGCTGCGAAGAAACGCCGCCGCGCCGGGAATTTCGACGATGCCTTCAACGTCGTCGATTTCCGCCTCGGTGATGAACGCCGCTTGCGCCTCGGCGTCCACGCCCGGCAGGTTCAGCCGATTGATCGTGTCGATGGCCCGGGCACCGTGAATGGTCGGCAAAAACGTCTCGACCTCCACGCCATGGCGCACGGCCCAGGCGGACCAGATCCGCTCAGCGGCGGCGATGGAGTTGAGGACAGTGCCGTCCATGTCGAACAGAAACGCGCCGAACGCGCGGTTGAATAGAGCATCTTGAGCAGGCAAAGGGTCGCATCCTCTGGCAAGGGGCCGGGCAGTTTTGCCCGGCAATGTAGCACTTGTCAGTGCAGACGCGGCGCCTTGGATTTGAAGGCGCTGTCGACACAGTCGAGCAATTGCCCGATGGCCCAAGGCTTCTTGATGAACGCCACCGGATGCTTGACCCCTGAGGTCTCGGGCGTTTCATAGCCGGACATGACCATCACCGGCTTGTCCGGCCAGCGATCGCCGACCAGATTCGCCAGGTCGGCGCCGTTGAGGGTGCCGGGCATGGTGATGTCGGTGAGCAACAACGCCACTTCCGGCGCGTGTTCCTCAAGGTATTGTGATGCGGCGTCGGCGCTGGTCTGCGGCTCGACCTTGAAACCTTCCTCCTGAAGAATTTCGCAGAGAAACTCCAGAATCAACGGATCATCCTCAACTACCAGAATCAACCCGCCAGGAAGGTGCGCGCTCGCCGTCGGTATTGGACACATGAACTGGCACTCCCGGAATTGCATTAACGATTTAGCGGCTTGAATCCGCTGCTTATCAGGTATGAGCAGCGCGCCCTGCAGAAATTCATTTTTGATACAGCTCTTTTCCAAAAGCGTGTTTTTGCTGCGTCGCACCGAACGTTCGCGACGGCGTATTTGTGGTTAAAATGCCGGCCCTTTTGCTCGCCGACGTTGACCGATGAACCCTGAAGCCCTCGCCATCCTCCACGCCCATCTGCTGCCTGCACTGGCGGCCGCACCGAGCGAAACCCGTCGCCTGTTCCACGGACGCGGGCGCTGCTGGCCGGGGCTTGAGCAGTTGACCGTGGACTGGTTGCAGGGCGTAGTGCTGGTGTCGCTGTTCAAGGAGCCGGAACCTGAGCAGCTGGAAAACCTCAAGCGTTTGCTGCTGGACCTCACCAGTACTGAGCAATGGCAGCAGTGCGCTGCGAAGACGCTGTTGATCCAGCACCGCTACCTGCCGCAAAGCACGGCTGAATGGTTGCTGGGCGATGAGATCGACGAAATGACCATCGTCGAGGGCGGCTTGCAGTATCGCGTCGATCTGGGCCGCAAGCAGAACGCCGGGCTGTTTCTCGATATGCGTTACGGGCGCAACTGGGTGCGCGAACAGGCCGACGGCAAACGCATCCTTAACCTGTTTGCCTACACCTGCGGTTTTTCCGTGGCGGCCATCGAGGGTGGCGCCAGCCATGTGGTTAACCTCGACATGTCACGGGCAGCGCTGAGTCGCGGTCGCGACAATCACCGCTTGAATGGCCATGACTTGAGCAAAGTCAGCTTCCTCGGTCATGACCTGTTCAAATCCTGGGGCAAGGTGATCAACAGCGGCCCTTACGACCTGGTCATCATCGATCCGCCGTCGTTTCAGAAAGGCAGTTTCCTGCTGACCAAGGATTATCAGCGCGTGCTGCGCCGCCTGCCGGAATTGCTGACGGCGCAAGGTACGGTGCTCGCGTGCATGAATGACCCGGCGTTCGGCCCGGACTTTTTGATTGATGGTGTGACCGAGCAGGCGCCTGGCCTGCGCTTCGAACAGCGCCTGGAAAATCCGCCGGAATTCCCGGATGTTGATCCTGAGAGCGGCCTGAAAGCCTTGGTCTTCCAACGCATCAGCTAACCCCGTGTAGGAGCTGCCGCAGGCTGCGATCTTTTGATGTTGCTGTTAAAACACAAGATCAAAAGATCGCAGCCTCGTTTCACTCGACAGCTCCTACAGTAATCATCCATCGCGGTTTTGGCGCAGCACCACGGCGAATCATCCATCGCGGTTTTGGCGCAGCACCAGGGCGAACAATTCGCCGTGTCCGGTGACATTGAGCTTGTGGTACAGATTGCGCCGATGGACTTTGACCGTCTCCGGCGAAATGCCCATTTGCTGGGCAATCGCTTTGCTGGAGAAGCCCTGCAAAATCAACCGCGCGGTGTCGACCTCGCGCACGGTCAGGCGCGCTTCAAAGCGATCGAGCAAGGTCGCCAGATCCCCCACCACTGCTTCAGCGGCTGGCCCTTGCGGCGGCAGCAGTTGCACGTGTCGATGCATCGCTGCCAGCACCCAATCGCGCACGCACAAGAGCCGGCCCTGCTCGCTCGCGCTGAACGTCGTCGAGCGCCCCAGTGACAGGCCGAGCACGCCCGCCTCGACATTGATGATGAACTGCAATTCGTCTTCGCCCACCACCGAGCGAAAGTAACTCTGGTAGTACTCGCTGTGCAGGAACTGATCCGGCGCCACCGACGCCAGGCTGTGCAAACCATCGGCAATGCCGGTGGTCGCGGTTTGATAGAACGGATCGAGCAGGTACATGCCTGCGGTGTAACCGGCCAGTTCTTCCTGGTCGTCCGGGCGGCCCTTGCTGTCGAAGTCGATCAACAATTGCGGCGCCTGCCCCGCCGTCATCACCGCAACCAGTGCGTTGTCCAGCGGCACCAGCAGCCGCAGGGTGTCGACCAATGCGCGCCAGAAAGCATCCTGCCCGACGCTGGCAAATACCCGCGCCAGACTTTGATGCACCGGCAACTCCTGCAACAACGCGTCCACGCTCTACCCCTTTTGTATAACCCATGAAGGGAATGGGTCAGGCGCAGTCGGCCCGGTAGGCTGACCACTGTTGTTCATCACCGGCGACGCGCCAGCAGAGCCGCATCATGCGGGGGCGGTGTGGGGATATCAACCGGTGCCTGAGCTTGGTTCAGCATTTGCAAATACCGCCTGACCCTGTGGGAGCTGGCTTGCCAGCGATGGCGTCTGTTCAGCCGATACATCCGTCGGGTGAAGCACCGTCATCGCTGGCAAGCCAGCTCCCACAGGGTTGGCGATCGGCCCAATATTTTTAGAGAGACAGATATCGATGAAACCTCGCGCCCGTGACCTGAATATCCGTATCGGCCAGATGCACCCCGGCCCGCTCAACGCCATCACCGATGTGCCGGGCATCCGCGTCGGCCACAGCAATGTGCGCGGTCGCAGCAGCGCCGGGCGCGACATCTGCACCGGCGTCACGCTGATCGAGCCGCGCCCGGGTTCGACCAGCCAGCAACCGTGCTTTGCCGGGGTGCATGTGCTCAACGGCAACGGTGATGCCACCGGGCTTGAGTGGATTCGCGAGGCCGGATTGCTGACCAGCCCGATCGCGTTTACCAACACCCACAGCCTCGGCGTGGTGCGTGATGCGCTGATTGTGCTGGACCGTGAGCAGCAACCGGACGATGGCCGTCTCTACTGGAACATGCCGGTGGTGCTGGAAACTTACGACGGGCTGATCAACGACATCAACGGTTTTCACGTCAAGCCTGAACACGTCGCCGAAGCCATGCGCAACGCGGTCGCCGGCCCGGTACAGGAAGGCGCGGTAGGCGGTGGCAGCGGCATGATCTGCCATGAATTCAAGGGTGGCATCGGCACAGCATCGCGACGTTTGAGCAGTGCTCAGGGCGGCTGGACGGTGGGCGCGATCGTGCAAGCCAACCACGGCATTCGCAGTGAATTGCGGGTCGACGGTTACCCGGTCGGCCGCTACATGGAACAGGTGGATTCACCGTTCCTGCGCGCCTCGTTGCCGCATCCGGGCATGGGTTCGATTGTGGTCTGCCTGGCCACCGATGCACCGCTGCTGCCCCATCAATGCACGCGACTGGCGCAACGCGCCAGCCTCGGTCTGGCGCGCACCGGCGGCGGTAACGAGGATCACAGCGGCGACATCTTCATCGCCTTCGCCACCGGCAATGATCACGTTCCGCCGGCCGCGTATGAAGGCAAAGGCGCGTCGACCTGCGAGGGTTTGCGCATGGTCAATAACGACCACATCAGCGAGCTGTTTCTGGCCGCCACTGAAGCGGTTGAAGAGGCAATCATCAACGCGCTGCTCGCCAGCGAAAGCACCGCCGGCAATGGCCATGCTGTACCGGGGCTGGATGCGCAAACCCTGCTCGCCGCCCTCGACAAGGCCGGCTGGCCCGGCGCCCGCTAACCCCACACCTCCCCGGTAGGAGCTGACGAGTGAAACGAGGCTGCGATCTTTTGATCTTTGGAAACAAGAGCAACAGATCGCAGCCTGCGGCAGCTCCTACAGGAACGGCGTCAACCCCACACCTCCCCGGTAGGAGCTGACGAGTGAAACGAGGCTGCGATCTGTTGATCTTTGGAAACAAGAGCAACAGATCGCAGCCTTCGGCAGCTCCTACAGGGGTTAGGTGACGAGTTGTACGCGACAATCATTGCAATGGTCGAAAGAGCCGCCGCCTCACGGGCTCTACTTCGTCTCCGCCAAAGCGTTTTCAGGCTGTTTTTTGCCCTCGTAAATCAGCAGTCAGGCAGTGATTCATCGCGAATCGAGCGCCATGCCGCTTGCGCCAGCAACTCGCGATACGCCGTCGGGCTGCCCTTCACCCTGCCGGCCAGCCAGGCCCGGCAATAGCTGTCGGCCTGACCGATGATCAGCGACGGCAACAACTCGGCGGGCAACGCCTTGAGTTCGGCGGCGCGTCCGGATTCGGCCAGCCAGTCACGCAGGCGCAAATTGCGCGTCTTGTTGCGCTCGGCCAACTCCTCCTTGAACGGTCCCTTGGTCACGGCGAACCGCGCGTGGTACTGGAACCGTGCCCATTGCGGCTGCTGCTCGACCCAATCGAGGTAACTGAACACCAGCGCCTGAACGCCTTCTTCGGTAGTTTTTGCCGCGTCGAGGTAGGCGTCGCGCAGACGCGCCTGATCGTCCAGCGCGGTAAAGAACAGCGCCGCGACCAGACCTTCCTTGTTGCCGAAATGGTGGTAGATCGCCCCGACGCTGGTGCCACATTCGGCACGAATCATGTCGATGGTGGTGGCTTCGATCCCCTGCTCGTTGAACAGGCTTAGCGCCTTGCGAAAGATATCGCGCTTGAGTTCGGCGCGGCGTCCGGGGTAGCTGCGTTCCAGTAAATCGGCGGTTTCCATGCGGCTTGCGACCCGAAATCAACGAAGGGAAAAGGCACATCGTGCCCAATGCGAAAACGTGCATAGGTTGACAGAATTCCTCTGAACAGAATACCGTTCCGTTACAGAACATTATTCTGTAACGGAACATAATTCCGCAAATCACGCTCAGCGATGGATCTCCATGAGTCAGTTTCTCAGCATGTTCAACAGCGCAGGTCCGCAAGCTTTCAGCCAGATGGCCTGCCAGGTAGCGCCGTATTTCAGCACCATCAATCCGCTGGTGACGGAACTGCGAGCGAATGCGGCAACCGTGCAAGTGCCCTTTTGTCGCGAAATCACCAACCACCTCGGCACCGTCCATGCGATTGCCATGTGCAACGCCGCAGAACTGGCTGCCGGGATGATGACTGACGTGTCGATTCCGCCCGGCGCGCGCTGGATTCCCAAAGGCATGACCGTGGAGTATCTGGCCAAGGCGAAAACCGATGTCACAGCGCTAGCCACTGGCGAGGGCGTGGATTGGCAAAGCGCGGGCGACAAAATCGTCAATGTGGACATTCACGATACCGAGGGCAAAAAAGTGTTCACCGCGCGGATCACCATGAACGTCAAACTCGGCTGAATGGCGGGTACAAAAAAGCCCTTGCTGCGGGATTCCCGGCAAGGGCTTTTTTGCCGAAGTAGTATCAGTGCACCGTCAGGCGCTGGCGGACAAATTCTTCGGTATGTCGGGTGGTCTGGTCGAGATGGCGGTCGCGCTGTTTCTCCGCGTCGAGCATCGCCCGTTTGCTGTTTTTCTGCAGCAGGTAGGTGTGAATCTGCTGCACTTCCAATGATCGGTAAATCGGTGTGGTATCGATAAAACCGCGCAGGCCGTTGCTGCGGTAATGGCGGGTACTCATCAGCACTTGCGTCTCGCGCTGACCGATCACTTCAAAACCCAACGCTTCGAAGTACGGGACTTTGCCAACGGTGCAGGCCAGTTCGGCATGCGGATAACGCCCGACCATTTCGCCAATCATTGCCCGCGCCACACCTTGGCGCCGATGCCCTTCGCGCACCGCCATGTAAGCGACGCTGCACGCCTCCCAATCGCCCTGCACCGGCAGGTACAAGAGAAAGCCGATGACCTGTTCCGGATCGTCATCATCGGTGGCCACCAACAACTCCACCTCAGTGCCCTTCCCGCCGTTCAACGCCTCCAGATACAGATGCACCTCATAGCCGACCGCATACTGATAGACGTTGTACAGCAGATTGCTCGGGCCAAGACCGACCGCGCTGATATCAGTCAGGTAGTCGACAACCATCTGCAGAATCTGGCTGTTGACGCCCTCGGGGCATGGGGTTTTGTAGTGGGTGATACGTGGCATGACGAGCGACTCCGGCAAAAAACGCCCCATCATACCCTGTCCCGATACCCCCCTGTAGGAGCTGCCGAAGGCTGCGATCTTTTGATCTTGTCTTTTGAAAACAACGTCAAAAGATCGCAGCCTTCGGCAGCTCCTACATTGAGGAGAATTTCATCTGCCGGAAGCGGGATCTTTCGCCGATTCAGCGTCCATTTTTCAAGCTGCGTTCCTATTCCTCGCAGGCCTTGAGGAGTTCTGGGCGTCACTGCTGTGGCGCCACCACCTTGAACTTGATGGCGATGTCTTTCGACACCACGGTGTCCGCCCACTCCCCTGCGCCGAGGCCAAACTCGTCGCGCTTGAGCAGCAGTTCACCGTCGAAAATGCCGATGTCGCGGTCTGGTTTCAATTCCACCGGCACCTCCACCTCGCGGGTGATGCCCTTGAGGGTGAGCTGGCCGGCGATCAGGTAGCGGTGCTCGGCGACTTGGGTGAAACGGCTCGACTCAAACACTGCGACAGGGAATTTAGCCGTGTCGAACCATGCCGGTTTGACCAGTTCAGTGTTGGCGTCTTCGCTGCCGGCATCAATGCTATTAAGGTCGATGTGCAGGGTGGTGTGGGCGCTGGCGAGGTTGTCGGTGTCGAAGTCCAGCGTCGCTTCGAACTTGCCGAAGGTGCCGTACATCCGCGAGCCCATCTGGTTGTAGGTGAAACTGATCTGGCTCGCCGTGGTGTTGACCCGGTTGTATTCGACGGCCTGCGCGGCAGGGATGGCGCACAGCACACACGCGCCGGCCAGCAGCATTCGGATCGACATGGGATTCTCCGGGCGAAGCCAGCCATCAAGGGTCTCGATTGACTTAAGCAAACATCCGCCGGTTGCGCCAGTCGCTGACACTGCATCGATTCACGCCCCATGTAGGAGCTGCCGCAGGCTGCGATCTTTTGATCTTGTTTTGCAAAAGCAACATCAAAAGATCGCAGCCTGCGGCAGCTCCTACAGGGATCAGACCAGGCGTTCGATTTTCTGGTGTTGCCAGACGAGTTTGTAATACAGCGTCTGCAGCACCAGCATCGCCAGATACGCAACGGGAAACGCCATCCACACACCCTGCAAGCCATACTGGCTGTCCAGCCAATACGCCGCCGGCAACTGCACGCCCACCACGCAAATAATCGCGATGACCACCGGCACCAACACCGTGCCGCTGGCGCGCATGATCCCGCCAATAATTGCCTGGAAGCCGAACACCAACAGGCTCCACAACATGATGTGCAGCAGATGTTCCGCCATCGCCCGGGTCGAATCCTCGGTCAGGAATAACCCCAGCAGCCAGTGCGACAACAGGTAACCGAGCACGATCAAACCGCCAGTCAGACAGACGTTGATCCACAGCCCGGTGCGCAGAATCGGCCCCATGCGCTCCAACCGCCCTGCCCCGATCGCCTGCGCGCCAAGGATCGACGCGGTGATCGCAATCGACAGCGCCGGAAACTGCACGTAGTTGACGATCTGCGTCACTGCGCCGTAGGCCGCTGTCGCTTGTGAGCCATGCTGGTTGACCAGCGCCAGAATCACCAGCTCCGACAGCGACAGCACAATCATCTGCACCCCGGTTGGCAAGCCGATGCGCAGCACCTTGCCGAGAATCGCCCCGTCCAGTTTCAGGGCCGCGAAAAACTCGCGGTCCGGCGCCAACGGATGGCCCTTGCGAATCAACCGCCATGACAGCCACGCCATCGCCGACAGCGTGCCCGCCAGCCCGGCATACGCTGCGCTCTGAATGCCCATCTGCGGCAAACCGAACCAGCCGCGAATCAACGCCGGCGTCAGCGCCAGCCCGACACACGTCGACACCACCAGTGCGAGCAACGGCGACAACGTATCGCTGACCCCGCGCAACAACTGGGTGAACAGCACAAACACCAACATCGCCGGCAGTATCCACATCATCACGTGCGCATACGCCACGGCATCTTCCAGCACATCCGCCGGCGTCCCCAGACCGGTCAATGCCTGACGCGCAAACACACTGCCGAGCACGGCCGCCACCAGCCCGATCAACACCCCCAACAACAACGTCGCCCCGGCAATGGCTTTGACCATGTGCGGCTCCCGCGCGCCCCACGCCTGACCAATCAACACCCCGGCCCCCGCCCCGAGGCCGATCACCAGGGCAATGAAAAAGAACACGATAGGGAACATCCCCGACACCGCCGCCAACGCCTGAGTGCCAAGCATCTGACCAATGTAAATGCTGTTCACCGTGCCCGACATCGATTGCAGGAAGTTGGACAGCACCATAGGGGCCAGGAACAGCAGGTAGGTATGCCAGAGGGGTTTGGTGGTGCTGGGGGTTTGCATTGACTGGAGGTCCATCTCGACGGCGGAAGGGCTGATTGAGGATAGCTTCGGTGAGTTGGCGGCGCGGTGCAATTAACATTTCACATCCGCATTTATTGTCAGTAGCCGGCTGTGGTACACAGCCACCCATCCATGTTTTTTTAAGAGGCTCTGTTCATGCTCCGCTTGCCAACTTTACTGCCCTGCACGTTCCTCGTTTTATTCGCTGCGACTGTGCAAGCCGCCCCGTCCACACCACCCGAGTCCTTGAAACCATTGCTGGAAACCCTGAACGAACGGCTGAACATCGGCGACCTCGTTGCGTTGACCAAATGGGACAGTGGCAAGCCGATTCAGGACAGCCCTCGGGAGGCGCAAGTTATCGCCAATGCCCGCACGCTGGCGACGCAGTACACGCTGGACCCGGAAGAGGTGGCGCAGTTGATCGACGCGCAAATGGAGGCCAATAAACTGGTGCAGTACGGGTTGCTTGCGCAATGGCAGGCGGCGGGGGCGGCGCCGGACACGCCGCGTCCGGACTTGGGCCAGCAGATTCGGCCACGGCTGGATGAGTTGCAGAGCCGACTGCTGCAGCAGTACGCGGCGTTTGCGGCGCATCGACGGGATGCGGATTGTCCGGTCTGGCTGGCGACGGCGCGCAGTGGGGTGGCGGTGGATCGGTTGCATGAGCTGGCGTTGGTGCGGGCTACGGGGGAGTTGTGTGTTCGGGCGGCGCGTTGAGGCTGGGGCAAGATCAAAAGATCGCAGCCTGCGGCAGCTCCTACCGGGTTTGGCCACGGCGGGAGAAACAGTGGAGAACGTGGGGGCGGTTAAACATCATTGCGGTCGATGGTCACCATCACGGCAATGAAGTTCTCATAAAAAATCCTCGGCGTAACATCGGCTCCAGACAAACCCATACCCCCGGAGCACACGATCATGAAACGCCAAGCCCTTCTCAGCATCGCCTTCTCGGTTTTCGCCATTAACGCTTTTGCCGCCACCCCGACGCACACTCTGGTCGCCGAAGGCGGCTCGGACCGGTTGATTGAAAGTCGCGTGGCTGAAGGTGGCTCGGATCGTCTGATCGAACGCCGCGTTGCCGAAGGTGGTTCGGATCGTCTGATCGAACGCCGTGTTGCTGAAGGTGGTTCGGATCGTCTGATCGAACGCCGCGTTGCCGAAGGTGGCTCGGATCATCTGATCGAACGCCGCGTTGCCGAAGGTGGTTCGGATCGTCTGATCGAACGCCGCGTTGCCGAAGGTGGCTCGGATCGTCTGATCGAACGCCGTGTAGCATGAGTCTGTGGCGTCACCGCTGCCCCAATAAAAAGCCCGGCCTGATCAGTCGGGCTTTTTGCTGGTTGCCGGCGCTTATTGCGCGGTTTTCAGCTTGACCACGTCACCGGAGATTTTGGTGGTGTAGCCGGTCAGGACCCATGCCCAGAACCAGTTTTCCTGGACTTGGGTGTTGATCATTGCGTCGCCGCCCTTGGCTTTGATCGCGGCGGTCTGGGCGCGGACGAAGCGGCTGTTCTGCTGGATCGGGATGACGCCGAACAGCAGCAGGCCGGTGGCGGTGGCTTCGCTGTGGCCAAGCACGGTGTATTGGCTGCTGTCGTATTGTTGGGTGTTCATCGGGGTGCCGGTGCAACCTGCCAGAACCACACCGAACAGTGCGGCGGCGACTACTTTGCTGAGGTATTTCACTGCAAAACTCCATGGGGAAACGCCCGGGATCCATCTCTCGGGCGGCGCACACTTTACCCAAGCAGCTGGCTCATTGGTATCAACCTCGACAAGTTTCATCAAGCGCTTTACTGGCCAGCGATTGACGATGTCGCCTACCATGGCGCCACGCCAATAAGGACAGCCATCGCCCATGCTCAAAGCCAGTCTGCGAAGCCATCTCACCCTGTGGTTTGCCGGTTTGTCCTTGCTCACGCTGCTCAGCGTGGGTTTCTACGTCGGCCATATCGCCACCGAACAGATGAAGCAGGCCAGCGGCAATGCGTTGTTGAACACTGCGCGGTCGGCTGCCTCTTTGCTGGGGGAACAACTGCGCGAACGGCAGCTGGAGGTCTATCTGCTCAGTCGGGCGCCGCATCTGGAGCGTGGCGACCTGGACAATCCGGCGATATTGAAATCAATGCAACTGCGCACTCAGGCCCGCAATGAATACGCCTGGATGGGCGTGACCGATGCCGAAGGCACCGTCCACCAAGCGGTCAACGGTTTGCTGGTCGGTCAATCGGTGCAGCAGCGCCCGTGGTTTCAGGCCGGGTTGCGCGGTGAATATACCGGTGATCCGCATGAAGCCGTGCTGCTGGCGAAGTTGCTGCCAAGCACGCCGAATGGCGAGCCGCTGCGGTTCATCGATTTTGCTGCGCCGATCCACAACGCCGACGGTCAGGTGATTGGTGTGCTGGGCGCGCACGCGCACTGGAGCTGGGTCACGCGCATCGTCGAGTCGGCGGCGTTTTCGCACAAAAATTCGGCGCCGGATATCGAAGCACTGATCATCGATCACGACGGCAAGGTGTTGTATCCCGAAGCGCTGATGGGCCAGCAACTGGCGACGAATGATGCAAAGTCGCCAGGCTGGTCGGTGGGTGACGGTTACCTGACGAGCATGGTGACCGTGCCGACGCCATCCAGCACCGCGCTGACCTGGTCGATTGCGGTTCGCCAGCCACTGGAAACCGCCCTGCAGCCGGCGCGTCTGCTGCTGTACAAATTGCTCATGCTAGGGGTGTTCGCCGCAGTGCTGTTCGGGTTGGTGGCGTATTACCTGGCGCTGTACTTGAGCCGTCCCATCGAACAGCTCGCACGCTCGGCCAAACAGGTGCAGGACAACCAGCCCGGCGCGCACTTCCCGCTCCAGCATCCGGTGCGCGAAATCGCACAGTTGGGGCAATCAATCGATGCAATGACGCAATCGCTGCTCGGCAAGGAACGCGAACTGCAGGAAGCCAATGCCTCGCTGGAGGCCACGGTGGCGCAACGCACCGCCGACCTGATGCAAGCCAATGCCGAGCTGCTCAGCCTGGCCACACACGATGCGTTGACCGGCGTTTACAACCGTCGCCGCTTCGACGAAAAGATCACCGAATACAGCCTGCTGTCGCGACGCACCGGGCGCCCGTTCGCGCTGTTGCTGATCGATGCCGATTACTTCAAGCGCATCAATGACACACACGGCCATGCGGTCGGCGATGAGGTGCTCAAACAACTGGCGCAGTTGATTCAGACCAGCCTGCGCACCACCGATTTTGTCGCGCGTTACGGCGGTGAAGAGTTCGCCGTGCTGCTCCCGGAAATCGCCCAGCCCGACACCCCTGAAGTGGTCGCCGAGAAGATCCGCGCAGCCGTCGCTGACGCAGAGTTTGCCACCGTCGGCCAGGTCACGGTGAGCATCGGCGTAGGCCTGGCCGATCCGGCAGACAACAGCCCCACCGCCCTGATCAAACGCGCCGATCAACAGCTGTATCAGGCAAAAGCGGCCGGGCGCAACCAAGTCGCCTGCCACGACACCCCCAAAACCACCACCCCCCTGTAGGAGCTGCCGCAGGCTGCGATCTTTTGATCTTGATGGTAAAAAACCAGAGCAAAAGATCGCAGCCTGCGGCAACTCCTACAGGGGGACGTGTAGCAAAGGTCAGGTGTTGGTTTTCAGCTTGGTCCACAAGCGTGTCGACAGTCGGGCGATCGCCGCCGGCAGTTCTTCCACGGTGAACAGTTTTTCCATCACGCTTTTCGGCGGATAAATCGCCGTATCCTGCTGCACGTCCGCGTTGAGAAATTCATCCGCCGCACCGTTCGGGTTGGCGTAGTGAATGCTGTTGCTGATGTTGGCGATCACCTTCGGCTCAAGCAGGTAATTCATGTAGGCGTAGGCGTTCTTCTCGTGCGGCGCGCTTTTCGGCATGACCATCATGTCGAACCACAGTGTCGTGCCCTCGTCCGGGATCGAGTAAGCGATGTCGATACCATTCTTCGCTTCCTTCGCGCTCGCAGCGGCCTGGACGATGTCGCCGTTGAAACCGATCACCGCGCAGACGTTACCGTTGGCCAGATCGCTGATGTATTTCGAGGCGTGGAAATACTGGATATACGGGCGGATCTTCAACAGCGCCTGCTCGGCCTTTTTATAATCCGCCGGCTCATGGCTGTGCGGCGGCAGGCCCAGGTAGTTGAGGGTGATCGGCAGCACCTGCGTCGGGTTGTCGATGATGGCGACGCCGCACTGGCTGAGCTTCTTGATAGTGTCTTCGTCGAAGAACATTTTCCACGAGCGGGTGACGTCGGTGTTGCCGAAAATCGCCTTGATCTTCTCGACGTTATAACCAATGCCCGCAGTGCCCCACATGTACGGGTAGCCGTACTGATTGCCCGGGTCGTTGACCTCAAGCTTGTGCAGCAACACCGGATCGAGATTCTTCCAGTTCGGCAGCTGTGACTTGTCGAGCTTCTGAATCGCGCCAGCCTTGATCAGCCGCGACAGAAAGTGGTTCGACGGGCTGACCACGTCATAACCGGTGTTGCCGGTCATCAACTTCGACTCCAGCACTTCATTGCTGTCATGGATGTCGTAGGTGGTCTTGATGCCGGTCGCCTGAGTGAAATTGGCCAGGGTGTCCGGGGCGATGTAGCTGTTCCAGTTGGAGATGTTCACGGTTTCGTCGGCGTAAACCGACGCCGAGCCGGCCGCGAGCACGACCGCCAGGGAAAGTGGATGGATGCGCATGTTCTGTCACCTGAGTTGAGTGGCTTTTGTTCTTGTGCGGAATGCGAAATTTCAGATTTCTGTTCTGGCCCTGACCGCCTCCACGCGCATGCGAAGCATGGCACCGATATCAAAAAAGGGGCGCGGTGGCAGCCAGCCGGGCTCGGCCCGCTGCATCACCGATTGCAACAGCGGCGAGTCAACGCCCGAGGCCAGTTCGGCGAGCAGCCGCCCCCACAAGGATCCGCGCGCAACGCCGGAACCGTTGCAGCCAGCAACGGCGAAAACGCCCTCCTCGACCCGATCAAAAAACGCCTGGCCACTGCGCGTCGCACTCAGGTGGCCGGTCCAGGTGTACTGGATGTCCTGCTCGCCGAGGAACGGAAAGCGCCGTTGCAACCCCCGAACGTGATGCGCGCGACGGATCGCCAGTTCGCTGTGGCAAAGGTCGCGCGTACGGTATTCGGCGGTGTTGCGGATCATCACGCGCCGATCGGGCGTCAGCCGCACCGTCGCCCCCAGTGGCCGGGTCGACAGCACGCCCCACGGCTCGACGGCGCCGATGGCCTGAAACTCTTGATCGGTAAGCGGTCGGGTCAGGCTGGCGCTGAGTTCCATGGGGAAAGTCGAGCTGTCGGCGATTCCGACCCGAGGAATGAATGCATTGAGGCAGACCAGCACCTGCCGGGCCTCGATGCTGCCCGCCACGCCGTGGGCGCGCAGCCGGCCCTGACTCAGGCGCTCGAGACCGCTGATGTCGGTGTTTTCGTAAACGGTGATATTGCCCGGCAAGGCGTTGAGCAAGCCTTTGACGTACTTCGCCGGTTGCAGCAGCGCGTTGCCGTTGCCGCAGCGGATCGCGGCCTGGTAGTGCCGGGTGCCCAACTGCTGCGTCAGTGCCGCGCCTTGCACAAACTCCGCTCGCGCACCGAGCGCGCGCAGTGTCGCCAGTTTGGCGTCGACCTGATCGAGCTTGGCCCGGTCGCTCACGGCGAAGTAGTAACCGCTGTCGCGAAAGTCGCAGTCGATGGCATGCCGGGCAATTCGCTGGCGCACTTCTGCGCTGGCCGTGCGCGAAATCATCGTGTCGACTTCAAACCCGGCAAAGCCCGGCGTGCCGATCAATTCGCTGTGCGCCGGATGCTCGTGGGCCACGACAAATCCCGAGTTGCGCGCCGAGGCGCCTTGCGCCGCACGCTGGCGATCGACCACGACAATGCGGGCCTGCGGGTGCAGCTCGGCGAGTGTATGCGCGGCGCTGAGCCCGGTAATCCCGCCACCGATTACCAGCCAGTCGGCCTTTTGCGCGCCACTCAGGCGACCGCGTTCCGGCGAACTCCCGGCCTGCGCGATCCAGCCACATACGTTTTCCATGCTTCACCTCATCGACTGTCGTTCTGCGCCTTGCTTCTGCCCGTCGAGCATGCGTGAACCGCATGCACCACTTGAGAAGATCGTCGCCAAAGCTAGAATCTATTAGGTCTTGGCCTGACCGACCAACGCTATAAAATCATCGAGCCATTCTGAAAACGCATGGATAAAATTCGTCACGCCCCTTCCTTGCAAGCCCTGCAAGCGCTGGTCGAAGTTGCCCGCTGTGGCAGCTTCACCTCGGCTGCGCAAAAGCTGTGTCTGACCCAAAGCGCGATAAGCCGACAGATCCAGCAACTGGAAAGCCACTTCAAGGTCGCGCTGTTCATCCGCACCAGCCGCAGCTTGCGCCTGACGCCGGAGGGCGAGCAGGTGTTGGCCAGCGCCCGCAGCATCCTCGAACAATTGCAAACCCTCGAAGAACGTCTCGCCCCACAAAAGCGCCCCTTCCGCATCCGCCTGCATGTGTCGCTGGCGGTGCGCTGGCTGCTGCCCAGGCTCAGCGACTTTTACCTGCGCCACCCCGAGGTGTCGCTGGCGATTGAAACCGTTGCCACTGAAGTGGTTGAGCCGGCGAGCGACAGCGATGCCTACATTGTTTATCTGCCGCAGCCGAGCAGCGCTATCGATTGCCTGACGCTGTTCGAGGAAACGCTGGTGCCGGTGTGTTCACCCAACCTCGCGCACGCACCGCGCTCGATCGACGAGTTGCAGCGCTTTGCGTTGCTGCACCGCTCGGCCGATCGCCAGGCATGGATCGAATGGCTGGCGGCCAATGAGGGCAAACCGCTGGAGGATTACCGGCACATTCCGTTCAACCTCGATGAGCTGGCACTGGATGCGGCGGCGCGAGGATTGGGTGTGGCCGTGACGGACATGACGCTGGCGGCGGAGTCGATCGAGCGCGGGGTATTGGTGGTGCCGTTTGGCGAGCCTTTGAAGACCGGCGGGGTTTATTCGCTGTGCCCGCAGCCTTCAGCGGCCTCGCATCCGGCGTTTGCCGGGGTCATGCAATGGTTTGCCGATCAGGTCGAACACGCGGCAGATTGATGCGTGCAATGCGAGGCCCTGCGCCGGTCGAAACTTCAGCTATCTTTTCTGCGGTTCACCCTCTCCGGGTGGGCCCCCAAGTAAGGATGCTTTATGAACCAAGCCCGCCCTCGTCAGGGCCTGTTTGCCCTGACATTTGCCGCCGCCCTGACCGCCAGCGCTTTGCTCGCAACGCCGCTTTACGCCAGCGAAACCAGCACCATCAGTAACGTTGCCGGCCCCGTCGCCGGCACCAGGGTCACCGAACCCTATGTGCGCATGATGGCGCGCGAGGCGTACTTCTGGGGTTGGCCGATGGCCAATATTTTCAACCGTCGCCAGGCATTCAAGGACCTTCCCGAGCCGGGCTTGATGGGCGGAATTGTGCCGGTGGCGCCGATCAATCGACTGGCAATGCTCAGCGACTACATCGACCCGGCCGAGCGCCTCGTGGCTTGCCCGAATCAGGATGTGGTCTACGGTGCGGGCAGCATTGCTCTGGATCTCGAGCCGGTGGTGCTGCAGGTGCCCGATTTCGGCAGCCGCTTCTGGGTCTACCAAGTGGTGGATCTGCGCTCCGACAGTTTTGCCGAACTCGGCAAAATGTATGACACCCAACCCGGTTTCTACTTGCTGGCAGGCCCGGACTGGAAGGGCGAGGTGCCGGCCGGCATCAACAAAGTCTTCCGCGCACGCACAAACACCGGTTTTGTCATTCCCCGCGTCTTTCAGGACGACAGCGCCGCTGACCGCTCCGCGATTCAGGCTTCGCTGTCCGGCGTCGACATGTATCCGCTGTCGCAATACGACGGCAAGGTCAAACATCGCGACTGGGCAAAGTTGCCGAAATTCCCGGCACAGGCGGCTGGCAGTGGTGAGACCAAATGGGTGATGCCGGAAAAGTTCTTCGATGAACTGCCAGCCCTGCTCAACGACGCCAAACCGCTGCCGGGCGAGGAAGCACGCTACGCGCAAATGGCCGCACTCAGCGCGATTGCCAAAGCCGATCCGCAGCTCAAGGCAGCGATGATCGACGAAGCTAAAAAGGCCGACAGTGAGGTGATCGATCCACTGCTGCAATTTCGCAACTACGGCCTGCCCTTACCTGATCACTGGAGCACCGTCAGCAATGGCGCCGCCTTCGGCACGGACTACTTCAGCCGAACCGCCGTGGCGCGATCAAACATTTTCGTCAACCAACAGAAAGAGACCAAGTACTTCTATCAGGATCTCGACAAGTCCGGCACTCGCCTCAATGGCCAGAATGGCTACAGCGTGACCTTCGCCAAAGGTCAGCTGCCACCGGTCAAGGGTTTCTGGTCGCTGACGCTGTACAACGAACAGCACTTCTTCTCGCCGAACGCGCTCAAGCGCTACTCGATCGGCACCAAGAACAAGGCGCTGCAAGCCAACGCCGACGGCTCACTGACGATCTACGTGCAAAGCGATTCGCCGGGCAAGGACAAGGAAAGCAACTGGCTGCCCGCCCCCAAGGGCGCCGATTTCTCCTTGTACATCCGCGCGTACTGGCCAGAAGCGGCAGCACTGAACGGGCAATGGGTGCCACCTGCCGTTGTGAAAAACAACTGACCTGAACAAGGATGTCGCATGAACAGTATTATCAAGGCTCTGAGCCTGGCCGCCTCGATCAGCCTCAGCGCGCAAGCCGCCACGCATTATCAGCAACTGGCTGAGCTGCCTTTCGCCGGGGGTTATCCGACCCTTGAGGGCGTCGCCCGACTGAAGAATGAACTGCTGTTCCAGCGCGCCGTGCAATCGTACATCTGGGCGCTGCCGGCACTGAACATGTACGCCATGAAAGAGGGTTCGGAAAAAGCCTTCGGTGCCGGGTACAACGTATTGCCGATCTGGAAGGATCGGCTCAACGCCAAGACCCGCGTGACCACGCCCAACTCCGATGTGATCTACGCCATGGGCTATCTGGACCTGAAGCAGGACGGGCCGATGGTGATCGAAGTGCCACCGGGTTTGCAGGGCATTCTCGACGATTTTTTCCAACGGCCGATCTGCTCCGAAGGCCACATCGAGGGGCGCCAATGGTGCGGTGACGTCGGCCTGCCGGGGCCAGACAAAGGCAAAGGGGCGAAATATCTGGTGCTGCCGCCGGACTACAAGGGTGACGTGCCAACCGGCTATCTGACCTATCGTTCACGCACCTATGGCGTGTTCGTATTCTGGCGCGGCTTCTTCAAGGATCCGCAACAGCTTGAGGCGCCGGTCACGGTCATGGAGCAGACGCGCATCTATCCGTTGGGCAAACAGGCCAGCGCCAAAGCAATGCAGTTTCCCAATGCTTCGAAAACCCCGGTCAACATGCTTTACCCCACCGACGGCAGCGCGTTCGACATGCTTGCGCGGTTTATCGATCACGAATACGTCGACCCGCAGGACATGGAGATGCGCGGCATGCTCGCGGCGCTGGGCATCATCAAGGGTCAGCCGTTCCACCCGGACGCGGCGACCCGCGAACTGCTCGACAGCGCGGCGAAAACCGCGAGCAAGATCGGCCACGCCATCTCTTACACGCCACAAACCATCGTCGCCAACGGCACCTGGTACCCGGATCGCAAGTGGCTGAACGTGTTCCCCGGCAATGCAACCTTCACAGCCGACACCTTCAACTACATCGATCCACGGACAGGCTTCTTCACCAACGCCTATTCGGCCAGCCCGGGCATGGCGGTGAACATGGAAAACGTCGGCGCCAAATACCCGGCCACGTTCGTCGATGCGCAAGGCGAGTTTCTCTCCGGCAGCAACCACTACACGTTCAACCTGCCCAAAGGCATTCCGGCGGCGTTGTTCTGGTCGGTCACCGCGTATGACTCGATCACGGCGTCTGGTCTGGACAACGGCCAGCCGTTCCCGTCGCTGAACACCATGGACAAACCCGTGACCAATGCCGACGGTTCGATTGACGTGCACTTCGGTCCGCAATCACCGGGCGCCGGCAAGAACTGGATCAAAACCCTGCCGGGGCAAGGTTTCTTTGTGATCCTGCGCTTGTACGGGCCGACCAAGGCGTTCTTCGACAAGGCGTGGAAACCGGGCGATTTGCACCAGCAATAAACCGGTGAGCGCTGCTGCAGCGCTGCGATCTGTTGATGTTGTTTTTACAGGCAAGATCAACAGATCGCAGCCTTCGGCAGCGCCTACAGGGATTACTTGAAGGTTTGCAGGTAGGCCAGCAGGTTGTCGAGTTTCTCTTCGTCGCTCAGGCCCCAGAAGATCATCCGCGTGCCTGGCACCACACCTTTCGGGTCTTTCAGGTACGCCCTTAACGTTTCATCGTCCCAGGTCACGCCCGAGTTTTTCATCGCATCGGAATACACGTAGTTGGCCGATGTCCCGGCAGGTCGGCCGACAATGCCGTTGAGTTGCGGGCCGAAGCCCGGACGCGCCGACTCGCCAACCTGATGGCAGCCACCGCACAGACGCGGGAAGATTTTTGCCCCGGCCTCGGGGTCGCCTGCGGCCTGAGCAGTGGTGGTGAACAGACCTGCACCGAGGATCAGGGCGAGGATCAATGAAGCGCGGTTTTTCATCTGGATTTCCGGATCGGCATAATTCGGGCGGCGCAAGGGTAGCACTTTGTGGCGAGGAGGCTTGCGCCCTCCCCCAAGGATCGGGTTTTACAGGTAGGCGCCGATGACCTTTCTGACCGTGATCAACGCCTCGCGCAAAACCTCCAGGCTCACCGAACCCAATGCCAGACGAATCGCGTGCGGCACATGCGTCGACACCGAGAACGGTTCGGCGGTGGTGACGGAAATCTGTTCGTGCATCAACTCCACGACAATCTGATCGGCGCGTACGTCTTCCGGCAGCGGCAACCAGAGGAAATACGAAGCCGGATGGGTTATGTACGGCAGGCCCTTCAACATCTCGGCTGCCAAGGCTTGCCGCGCCTGTGCGTCACAGCGCTTTTGTTGCTCAAGCACGGCGACCGTGCCGTCATCGAGCCAGCCACACGCAATCGCGGTCATGATCCCGGGGGTGTTCCAGGTCGTGGCGCGGATGATGCGCTCCAGCGCCGGCACCGTCTGCGCCGGCGCCGCGATGAACCCGACACGCAAACCGGTGGCGATGTTTTTCGACAGGCCGCAAACGTACACCGTGCGCTCCGGCGCCATCTCCACCAGCGGGCGGGGTGGGTTTTGCACCAGAAACGCGTAGGCCGCGTCTTCGATGATCGTCAGGTCATGCCGACGGGCAATCGCCACCAATTGCTCGCGCTGCTCCAGCGGCATCACCCAGCCCAGCGGATTGTGCAGCGTCGGCATGCTGTACACAGCGCGCACCGAACGGCTGCGGCAGAGCTTTTCGAGGGCGGCGAGATCTGGCCCGTGCTCACTGACCGGGATCGCCACCACTTCCAGATGCAGCGCTTCGGCCAACACTTTGAAGCCGGAATAGGTCAGCGCGTCCGCCGCAATCACATCGCCCGGTTTGAGCAGCGCCATCAGCGTCACGGCCAGGCCTTGCTGGGCGCCGTTGACGATCAGCACTTGCTCGGACTCGACGTTTACACCGCGTGCCGACAGATGCCGCGCCACCGAAGCGCGCTCGTGGCTGCGCCCGGCGTGGGGCTGATAACGCAACAAGGCTTCGAGATCACCGGACAAGGCTAATTGGCGCAAGGCCGTGCGCAGCAGATCCGCCTGACCGGGCAGCGACGGATAGTTGAAATTGAGGTCGATCATGCCGACGGCCACGTCTTTCTGGTCAATGCCCTGCCCTGGTGACAACGACGTTTCGCGCACAAACGTGCCGCGCCCGGTTTCGCCGCTGACCAGCCCCATTGCCTCAAGCTCCGCGTAGACGCGGGTCGCCGTGACCAATGCGAGGCCTGCTTGCACCGCCAGTTGTCGATGCGTCGGCAGCCGCGTGCCGGGGGCCAGGCGCCCGGAACGGATGTCCGCCGCATACGTATCAACGATGGTCTTGTAGCGAGAGCGCGGCATGCCGGGATGTATCCATGACAATTTTTTGATTGTGCTGATTCTCGATCATAGGATTCACCCAAGGCAACCCCACTTTTGAGCGCGACCCGACATGGAACGAACCTCGAACCTGAGCAACCCGGCCTTGGAAAAAACCAGCGGCTGGATCAACGGCTTTATCGGCGTAGTCATTTTCAGCGGTTCACTGCCCGCCACACGGCTGGCGGTGCTGGAGTTCGATCCGGTGTTTCTCACCGTTGTACGCGCCGCCATTGCCGGGGTGTTGGCACTGGCCTTGTTGTGGCTGTTTCGTGAACGACGGCCGGCGCGCAATCAGTGGCTGTCACTGTTCATTGTGGCGATGGGCGTGGTGCTCGGTTTTCCGTTGCTGACCGCATTGGCGCTGCAACACGTGACGTCGGCGCATTCGATTGTGTTTGTCGGATTGCTGCCACTGGCCACGGCGATTTTCGGAGTGCTGCGCGGCGGTGAGCGGCCGCGCCCGGTGTTCTGGATTTTCTCGATTCTGGGCAGTGCGCTGGTCGTGGGTTTTGCGCTGTCACAAGGGTTGACCGCTTCACCCACCGGCGATCTGCTGATGCTCGCTGCCATCGTCGCCTGCGGCCTCGGTTACGCCGAAGGCGCCAAACTGTCGCGAACCCTCGGTGGCTGGCAGGTGATCTGCTGGGCGTTGGTGCTGTCGTTGCCGCTGATGGCGTTGCTGAGTCTGTGGCTGGCGCCCGCCTCGTTCAGCCAGGTCAGCCTGTCGGCGTGGCTGTGCCTGGCGTATGTCTCGCTGTTCAGCATGCTGATCGGCTTTGTGTTCTGGTATCGCGGCCTGGCGCAAGGTGGCATCGCCGCCGTCGGTCAGTTGCAGTTGTTGCAACCGTTTTTCGGTTTGGCGCTGGCGGCGACGCTGCTGCACGAACACGTCAGCGTCGGCATGCTGGCGGTGACCCTGGGGGTGATTCTGTGTGTGGCGGGGGCGAAGAAATTTTCCCATTAGTAAAGAAAAATCGGGTCCTTTCAAGGTTGCTCTCCTAGACTCAAGGTCTATATTTCAATCGTTATTAACTCGCATCTCTTTATCCACGGACCTTTCCAGGCTGTACGCGCAAGGAGCAATGGAATGAGCAGAACATTCATTGATTGCAAATCCGAAGTGAAAAACCGGGGACGCGCCCCGGATCCGTTTCTGAACGAACTCATTGATTGGGCGCTGACAGCGCAAGAGGAGATATTTGAAGAAAACGCTAACCACGACATCTACTCGAATATTTCTCAAACGCTCGGTCCCTTTGTCGATCTCAAGCAACGCAAGGCCGCCATGCTTGAAGCGCTTCGCGTATTGGGCGGGTTCGAAAGCAGTTGGCGTTGGACCGAGGGACGAGACACAACAAATCCCGACTCGAACCTTCCGTGTACAGAAGAGGCCGGAATTTTCCAATGTTCCGGTAACTCAATGAAATTCGATCCCAGCTTGCGTCAACTGTTGCTCGACACGGCAGGTGACAGCAGTTGCGAGCAATTTATCAGCACGACAAAAACCAATCATCGTTTTGCGATCGAGTATTGCGCCCGTCTTCTGAGATATACCGTTGACCATCATGGGCCAGTCAAACACAACAAAATCAACCCGTACTTGAGCAAGGCTGCGATGCAGGAGTTTCTGAGTTTCCTCGCGTAAACCTGCCCACAAACCAAATCACTAAAAAGATTCGACACATTCCTCCAGTTTGGCTTTCAGCTCATCGAAGCTGGCTTCTGCCAGCTGTCGTTGACTGAATTCAACAACCGCCACTGCCCTGTCGTACGCTTCCATCAGCTTAATTTGTTGAGCTGTGGCTCGCCCCGAAACTTGCGCGCGTTGCATAGCATTGCTAGTTGCTGCTCCCTTGAGAGACCTTTCTGTCGCCCGGGCCTGGTCGACTTTTTGCTGTTTGTCCAGCGTTTGCGTTTCACTTTGGCGGGTTCTGGCGAGGGCAGCTTTCAGCGCATCTACATCAGGGGCTGCTAATTTCACATCCCATTGAGCGTCGAACAATTTGGCGCGAGCCTTATTAATAATCAGGTTAACTTCCGAGACCTGGTTACTTGATAAAGCCGATGCGGAATTGACGCGAGTTCTGAGGCAAAGCATCACTTTACTCGCCCTGAAATAGTTGACCGATTGAACCTCAAATTGATAACGCTGCGAATAAATCGACGAGCCTGCAGCCAATCCGGCTCCACCATATATCGCACCTGACTTGTCAAACAAACCACCGAGCACTCCGACGACAGCACCTAAAGCGGTTGCATCCCCCGAACCATAGGATTGCCGTTTGAAGTTGATGGCCGTGTTTCTATAGCTGTCCTCATATAGCTCAAGGTTGCGCATCAAGCCCTGATAGTCGAGGGCGGGGTCCAAACCACCATCCAGCTTGTCCGGCAGCGTGTCCAGAAAGTGTTTAATGCCGGTGGAATCTATATAAGCAACTTTCTGGGAAGGCTCCTTTACCGGCAACGGATAATTCATGCACCCTGCACTGGTGAACAGAAAGAAGAGTGAAATCAAACTAATCCGCAGCACGTTTCTGGATCGCATTCCTTTGCACTCAGGTCAGTGGTCTCCACCGCAGACTAGCCGATTGCCACTACCTGTCAAAGTTGCTACCGCTGCTGCTGATTTTTTGGCCAGATTACACTTGCCTGCCTATTTGACGGTGCCTCATCACGTGCTGTCTTTATCAAGCGAGCCAGCCTTCCACTCGCGCGGACTGAGCCCGGTCTTGCGGCGAAAAGCACGGGCCAGCGCCGACGGGCTTTCATAGCCGACCTCGGCGGCAATCAGCGCAATTGGCCGGCCCTCGCGCAAGCGCTTTTGCGCGAGGCTGACCCGCCAGCTCAGCAGATAATCGGCCGGCGTCTGCCCGACCACACGGCGAAACTGCTCGGCAAAACTGGCGCGGGAAAGATTGGCGGCCATCGCCAGCTCGGCGACGCTCCACGGTTTTTGCGGTTGTTCATGCATCAGCGTCAAGGCACGGGACAAACGCGGATCGGCCAGCCCGGCGATCATTCCCGGTTGTTGTTCGCGGCTGCTGATCAGGTGACGCAGGAGCAGAATCACCAGCAACTCGAACAGCCGATCCATCACGGCGAAACGCCCGCAGTGACTGTCGAACGCCTCCTGGAACAGCCATTCCACGGTGCTGCCGAGCTGGGGAATATCAGTGAGTTTGAGCACGAGGTAATCCGGCAGCGCCGCCGCCAGCGCATTGCCCGCACCGCCGTCGAACGTCAGCGTTGCGCAGACCACTTGCGTGGCCATGGCGTCGTCGGCAGACATTCGATGGGCAAAAGGTCGGGGGAAGAAAATCAATGACGGCTCATCAAGGCGAATCTCGCGCTCATTGCCCGGTTTGAGCAACAACGCCCCGGCCTGCAATAAATGCACATGCCCGTTCGGCTCGCCATCATGAACACTGACGCCACAGAACGTGCCGCTGTGAAAGGTGCCGGCATTCACACCGAAATGGCTGAGCAAGGTTGAAAGGCGATCCATGGACGACTCCGCAGGACAACTCTGGACGATCTGTTGCATATCCTCGACGATTTGCAGCCAATGCACCAGCTGCGCTGCCTAACATGGCTTCCATTCCCGGCGCACATCGCACCGGACACCTGGAGCATCAGCATGAGCCGCATCAACACCATCAGCCTCGACACCGCCACCGACGCCACCCGCACTGTGCTCGACGGCGTGAAGAAAAAAATCGGCTTTTTGCCGAACCTGTTTGCGACGCTGGCCAACGCGCCGGTCGCCCTCGATACTTACGTACAAGCCTCGGCCATCCTCGGCAAAAGCTCGCTGAGCGCCCAGGAAAAAGAAGCGGTGTACCTCGCCACTTCGCAAGTCAACGGCTGCGACTATTGCCTGGCTGCACACACCCTGTTCGGCGGCAAGGCCGGGCTGTCGCCGCAGGACATTCTTGCGGCACGACAGGGCGAATTGAATGCCTACGCCACCCTCGCCTATCAACTGACGGAAAGCCGCGGGCACTTGAACGATGAACAAATCGCCGCCGCCCGCGCCGCCGGCATCGATGACCGCAAGATCATCGAAGTGATTGCCGTGGTAGCGGTGCAGACCTTGACCAACTACCTGAACAACGTGGCACTCACCGATATCGATTTCCCGGCAAGCGACGCCTGATCAGCATTTGCTCCTGCTGCGTTGTGTAGCGGACTTGGATTTTTGAGATGAAAAGCCAGGGTCGCTGCGCAACCCAACGGGGATAAATCCCCTCGCCACAAATGTGCAGTCTGACGCATCGTGCGTGGTGCGCAGATTCCTCCCTCCCAACAAAAAACCTGATGCAAAAAAAACACACTGCCCCCCCTGTGGCGAGGGGATTTATCCCCGATGGACTGCGCAGCAGTCCCCCACTTTCAAAGCCAGAACAAGCCCCCCCCGAAACACCCCGTCACCGGCAAATCCCCTCACCACAAAATGTTTTGTCCGACGCATCGTGCAATGATGTACAAGGCCCTGCTTCGCCAACAGGCAGGTGCGCTGAACCCGACAGCGCGCACCAGGGTCTTTCATCAGATACTGACGTCAGGAAAGCCACGCCCCCTATGACAGACTGGTTGCAAAATAACAGCGAGATGGCCGAGCTGATTCGACGGCACGACTGGACGAATACCCCGCTCGGCCCGTTGGAGCAATGGCCCGATGTGCTCAAGACCACCGTCTCGCTCAGTCTCGGCTCGCACTTTCCTCAGGCCATCGTCTGGGGGCCTGAGCTGATCACCCTGTACAACGACGCCTTCATGCCGATCCTCGGCGACAAGCCGCTCGCGTTGGGGCGGCCGTTCAGTCATATCTGGCAAGAAGCCTGGCGCGAAATCAGTCCCATCGCCACGGCGGCATACGCCGGCCAGGCGACTTACATCGAAAATTTTCCGCTGGTCGTCGAGCGCGGCAATGGCCCGGAACAGGCCTATTTCACTTTCTGCTACAGCCCGATTCGCGACCCGCAGGGCACGGTCGTCGGCCTGCTCGACACCGTCACCGAAACCACCCAGACGGTGTTTCTCAACCAGCGCCTGGCGGTGCTCGACGCCCTCGGCAACGCCGTCGCCAATGCTACTGAAGCACCAGCGATTCTCGCCGCGAGCACGCGGTTGATGGTCGAGCAATTGCACTTGTCCAACTGCGCGTACGCCGACATGGATGCCGATGAAGACGGCTTCACCATTCGCGGCGACTGGGCCGCGCCGGGCTCGCCGAGCATCGTCGGCCATTACCAGTTGCGCGACTTCGGCGAGAAGGCGGTGACTCTGCTGCGGGCCGGCAAACCGCTGATCATCCACGACAACCGCGCCGAATTGCCACCGCAAGAATCGGCGACATTTCAGGACATCGGCATTACCGCGACCATTTGTGTGCCGTTGATCAAACAAGGTCGGCTGACCGCTTTGATGGCCATTCACGACAAAGTCGCACGGGCCTGGTCGCCCTTTGAACAGGCGTTGTTGAGCGAAGTGACCGAGCGCTGCTGGGCGCACATCGAACGCGTGCGCGCCGACGCCGATGTGCGCGCGGGCCTGACGGCATTGGCGGAGTTGAACGCCACACTGGAGCAACGTGTCGAGGAGCGCAGCGTGCGCCTCGCTCACGCCGAGTCGGCATTGCGCCAGTCGCAAAAGCTCGAAGCCATCGGCCAGCTCACTGGCGGCGTCGCCCACGACTTCAACAACCTGCTGACGATCATTCGCTCATCGGTGGACTTTTTACGCTTGCCCAACCTGTCGGAAGAACGTCGCCAACGCTACATGCGCGCGATGTCGGACACGGTCGAGCGTGCCGCCAAACTCACCAGTCAGTTGCTCGCCTTCGCCCGGCGCCAGCCGTTGAACCCACAGATTATCGATGCCGGTGAGCGTCTGGCGAACATCGGCGAGATGCTCGAATCCGTCACCGGGGCGCAGATCCATGTCAGCGTCGAACTGCCCGATCAACCCTGCTACATCCACGTCGACCTGAGCCAGTTCGAAACGGCGCTGATCAACATCGCGTTGAATGCCCGTGATGCGATGGAGGGCCAGGGTTTACTCAAACTGCGTCTGCAAGGTGATCTGCCATTGCCAGTGATTCGCGGCCATGCGGGGTCGCAGAGTGCGTTTGTGGCGATCACGCTGACCGACAACGGCTCGGGGATCGACGCGAAAACCCTCGAGCATATTTTCGAGCCGTTCTTCACCACCAAGGCTGTCGGCAAAGGCACCGGCCTGGGACTCTCACAGGTGTTCGGGTTTGCCAAACAGTCGGGCGGCAACGTCGATGTGTCCAGCGTGCCAGGCCAGGGCACGGTCTTCGCCTTGTACCTGCCGCAAGTGGAAAGCGCGGCGGCGCGGGCATCGACCGAACTGGCAGACCCGGGCGAAGCGCCACCGGTGCACGCCAAACGCCGGGTGCTGGTGGTCGAGGACAATCTGGACGTCGGCCGCTTTGCCAATCAGATCCTTCAGGATCTGGGTTACGAAACAGCTTGGGCGACCAACGCCGAGCAAGCCCTGCAACTGGCCGGAACGGACGCGATGGCGTTCGACGCGGTGTTTTCCGATGTGGTCATGCCGGGCATCAGCGGCATTGCGCTGGCCCGGGAGCTGCGCCGCCGACGCGCGGATCTGCCGGTGATCCTCACGTCGGGTTACAGCGAGGAGTTGGCGCGCAGCGGTTACGACGGTTTCGAATTTCTCGCCAAACCGTATTCGGCCGAGCAGGTCTCGCGCATTCTTGCCAGGACCTGGGGCTGATCGACGCAGGCTTCAGTCGTGGGCGACACCGGCACGCTTGAGCAGTTTCTTGCAGCGTTCCGAGAGATGAAACACCTGCAAGTGCTTGCCAGCCTTGGCGTAGCGCTCACGCAGGGTTTTCAGTGCGGCGATCGCCGAGTAATCGACAAAGCTCAGATGCCGGCAATCGAGAGTCACGTGGGCCGGGTCATTGGCCGGATCGAACTGATTGAGAAACGGCGTGGTCGAGGCGAAAAACAGAGTGCCGTGCAGGCGATAGAGTTTGCTGCCGTCGGCTTCGACATGCTCATCGGCGTACAGCTCGCGCGCCTGCTGCCAGGCGAAGTTCAGCGCCGCAATGATGATGCCGCACAGCACAGCGGTGGCCAGATCGGTGAACACGGTGATGGTGGTCACGGCGATGATCACCAGCACATCGTTGAGCGGCACTTTGTTGATCACCCGCAACGACGCCCAGGCGAAGGTCTGCTGCGACACCACAAACATCACGCCGACCAGCGCCGCCAGTGGAATCCGCTCGATCAGCGGCGACAGGAACAGGATGAACAACAGAATCAGCACGCCCGCGACCACGCCGGACAAGCGCCCGCGCCCGCCGGAGCTGAGGTTGATCACGGTCTGGCCGATCATCGCGCAACCGCCCATGCCGCCGAACGCGCCGGAGACCATGTTGGCTGCGCCGAGCGCCACACATTCGCGGTCCGGGTAGCCACGGGTTTCGGTGATTTCATCGGTGAGGTTCAGCGTCAGCAGCGTTTCCAGCAGACCGACCAGCGCCATCAGGATCGCGTACGGGGCGATGATGCGCAGGGTGTCGAGTTTCCACGGGATATCGGGCAGTGCGAACGTCGGCAGGCCGCCGGCAATGTGCGCCATGTCGCCGAGGGTGCGGGTCGGCAGGCCGAACAGGTAGACCAGCAGGCCAACGCCAAGAATCGCCACCAGCGCTGGCGGCACGGCTTTGGTCAGGCGCGGCAGGATGTAGACGATGGCCATGGTCAGCGCCACCAGGCCTGCCATCAGGTACAACGGCGTGCCGCTGAGCCACTCTTCAGCGCTTTTGAAATGTTCCAGCTGCGCCAGCGCAATAATGATCGCCAGGCCGTTGACGAAGCCGAGCATCACCGAGTGCGGCACCATGCGCACCAGTTTGCCCAGGCGCAACAGTCCGAACGCCATCATGATCAGGCCGCCGAGCAACACCGTCGCCAGCAGATACTGCACGCCCTGCTGCACCACCAGCGCAACAATCACCACAGCCATCGAACCGGCCGCACCGGAGACCATGCCCGGCCGGCCGCCGAACAGCGCGGTCAGCGTACAAATGATGAACGCGCCATACAGGCCCATCAGCGGATTGAGGTGCGCCACCAGCGCGAACGCAATGCATTCGGGCAACAGGGCAAACGAGGTGGTGAGTCCGGCCAGGACATCGGCGCGCAGACGAATCGGTTTCATGGCATACCTGACTGAGCGGCCGAGGAGCTCGGTCGCCGGTGTTCGGGGGAAAAGAGGGTTGCGGATGTTACGGAATTGTCCGGGATCGGGCCAGTGATCGCTGACACTTGTCGACTCGGGCTTTATGCTGGCGCACCTGTGTATGCGTTGAGTTCGACCATGTCATCTTTTCTAAGCGCGCGCGAAGTGTGCCAGCGCCTGCGCGACGCGACACTGGGCGTATTGCCGTTCAAGGTCTGCGAGCCACCTGCCGCGAGTGGGTTGGTCGCGGTCGAAATCGAGGGTTGGCGCCTGCTGCTGGATTTTGAGGGTGGGCGACTGCATCACTGTGAACAGGCCCGCAGCGGCGACGGACAGGAGGGCGCGCTGGATAACTGGCAGCGTTACGGCACCGATCCGGTGAGTTTGCTCAGTACCTGGGAACTGGCGCAGATCGAACGGTTGTTGGCGGATTGCCTGTCAGCCCTGACGCAAGTCGAGAAGGTAGGTGTAGTAACCGCTGTCGCGCACATACCCGAGTGACTCGTACAAACGCTGTGCAGTGAAGTTGTCGATGGCGGTTTCCAGCACCAGGCCTTTGGCGCCGGTCTGCAAGGCAAAGTCGCGCGCCGTGTTCATCAGCAATCGGCCGACGCCGCGACCACGGGCAGTCGGCGCCGTGAACAAGTCGCTGAGCAGCCAGGTGCGGTGAGCGTCGATGGATGAAAACGTCGGATACAGCTGCACGAAACCCAGCGCCTCTGCCTCTTCGTCCTCAGCCAGAAAAATCGCCGACTCGTTGCCCGCCATGCGCTCGGCGATGAATGCACGCGATTGCCCGAGGTTGGAGGGCTGCTGGTAAAAGCCCCGATAAGCGTCGAACAACTGCGCAACCGCGTCCAGCTGTGGCGTGTTGGCGCGCACTACCTGAATCGTCATGGCCCTTCCTCGATCGCTCCAATCATCGATCCAGCATAGCGCTGTGCGTCGAGTCTGCTGGCTTCACCGCTATATAGTTTTGTATATTACGAAACCGAAATCGCCAGAACCTTGCCATGCCGTCCATTTATTCCGTATTTCCATGAGCGCCATAAGAGTCCGCAACGAGCAGTTGATCCTTGCCGCCGCCAGCGAAGAATTCGCCGCCAATGGCTTCGACGCCACCCAGACCCGCGACATCGCCGCCCGCGCCGGGGTGCCCAAGGCGAATCTGTATTACTACTTCCAGACCAAGGAAAACCTCTACAGCAAAGTGCTGCTGGGGTTCGTCGAACCGTTGCTGGAAGCCTCGGCGGTGCTGCGCGAAAGTGACGATCCGCTGATCGGGCTGCGCGCCTACGTCGCGGCGCGAATCCGGATTGCCCGTGAGCATCCGGCGATTGCCAAGGTGTTCAGTGGCGAGTTGCTGCTGGGTGGCCGGCAGTTGCCCGACGAGTGTCGCGACCTGCTGCACGCTGAAGCGCGGCGCAATGTCGAGTGCCTGCGCAGCTGGATCGAGCGTGGTCTGTTGGCACCGGTGGACCCGGAGCATTTGATGCTGTTCATCTGGTCGGCGACGCGCACTTACACGAATATTGGCTGGCAGATGGGCTGCATCACCGGGCGCGCCGAACCGCAGGATGAGGATTATCAGACGGCGGCGGAAACGATTACGCGGATGGTGCTGGAGGGTGTGGTGGTCGCGCCACGGGTCGGGGAGATTCGCGGGGTGTTGTTTGCGACTTGAGTTGTGTGGGGGGTTGAGGGCTGCTGTGCAGCCCGTCGGGGATGAATCCCCTCACCACAGGGGTTGTGCAGCCACAGAGGGTTGCGTCAGGGCATGAATTCGATAGGCAGATCGAGGTTGTTTTTCATGCGTTCATGCCAGGCCTGCAAAGCTACAGGCAACCGGGTTTTCCATTTCGGCACGTTGGTGTAATAGCGCGGGCGCGACTTGCCACCCTCGTATGTCACCAGCAGCACCCAGAAGCGCGCGCCGCTGGCACGCATGATGACGCCGGTCCCGCCCAGACCGCGCATCCACATTTCGGTGACCTGACTGTCCGGCACGTCGGATGAAGGTTGCGCGGTCATCAATGACCCCGACGTGCCCACCGCCCATTGGTAATCGTCTTCAAGCAGCGCGTGCAAGGCCTGGTTTTCGGCAGGCGTGCGCGCCAGGCCCAGGCTGAGCATGTCGTAATCCAGGGTCAACGGCTGCTCCGAAGCGATAAAGCGGCCGGTGTAATACACGCCCATCCCGGCGCTGCAATAGCCGCCAGCGCCCGCGTGCGAAATGTCCAGCACGCCGTTGATCGGCGTGAGCAACAGGGTGCATTCGTCTTCCGCGTAAATCGCTATGCCGTCCTTGAGCGTGGCGACGCCTTCAATATCGCCGGAGTTACCACCCTCACCCGCCTCTATGCTGATGAAAACGTGCGTGGCGTCACGGCGCTGGGTGGTCGCGGTCGCCGACGTTGTCGTGCTGGGTGGAATGAGTTGCCAGGTCGCGTCCCAACTGAAGGGTTGCGTGGCATGTTCGAGTTCGGCCAGGCGCATCAGATACTGGCGGCGCAAGCAGGCCGTCAGGTCGCCACAGCCGTTGCGATTTTTCAGCCATTGGCGTTGATCGGTCTTGAGCGCCTTGGGGTCGGGGACGTTGGCGAGCGTCGTGCGCCAACGCTCTGCGAGCTGCTCATCGAGCCGCGAAAGATCGGCATCGGCACAAATGGCTTTTTCCACTTTGCTGGCGGCGCTGGCGCAATCGAAACTGGCGGCGTGGACACTGGAGGCAAACGCGAGGGCTGTCAGCGCCAGGGCATGACGAAGGGTCAAGGCGAACATCGATAGATTCCATTCTTCGGACGGCGCGCAGTATGCCAGTGCGGCCACCGAAAATCCTCGCAGGAGCAAAGCTTGCTCGCGAAGGCGGTGCCACTGCCGGCCTTTTGGGTGGCTGGGCGGGCGCTTTCGCGAGCAAGCTTTGCTCCTGAGGGGGTTGTGGTCAGAAGGTGATGGTAGCGGCGGGTTTGACGTCGATGCGGGCGACGGAACCCGTCAGGTGGGCGAGGTCTTTGTTATGTTCGGCGATGATGTCTTCAGCGCTCATGTTGCCGTTGTCGACGGTGGAGTGCGCGTCGGCGACGAGCACCACGTCGTAACCGAGCTGATGCGCCTGGCGCACGGTGGCGTTGACGCAGTAATCGGTTTGCAGGCCGCAAATCACCAGACGCTCGAAATCCTCGCTCGGCAGCAGTTTGCGCAAGTCCGTCTGATAAAACGCATCCGCCGTGGTCTTGCGCACGCGCAGGTCTTGGCTGGCGGTTTGCAACGCTTCAGCCAGTTGCCAGCCTTCAGCGCCATGGGCTAACGGGCTGTCGGCTTCTTCGTGCTGGATCAACACGACAGGCACGCCCGCCGCGCGCGCGCGGCGGCTGAGCGGGTTGATGGTATCGATCACACGATGGATGTCATGGCACTGGTATTCGCCCGCGCAGAGCGCGCGTTGAACGTCGATGATCAGTAATGCGGTGGTCATGATGAGCCTTCCTTGATCAATCCTTGAGACAGGTGCGGGCCTGAGCCCGCACCTTTTTTACGCCCTCAGTAACCCAGTGACAACCCGGTATTGCGCCGTGGATCGTTGGCGCCGTAGAAGCGGTTTTTGCCGACCGGTTTACCGCCCAGCGACGGCGCCCCGACCAGAATCGCGGCGATGTGGTTGGCATCCTGCGGTCCGGCGAACTTGTGGCCCCAGCTCTCGAGGATTTTCTTCGTGTCGGGGCTGGCGGCGAAGTCTTCGAGGTTGGTTTCCTCCGGCATCCACTGCTGGTGGAAACGCGGCGCGTCGACCGCTTCCTGCAGGCCCATGCCGTAGTCGATGACGTTGAGCATGGTCAGCAAAGTCGCGGTGATGATCCGGCTGCCGCCAGGCGTCCCCACTACCATCACCACTTTGCCGTCCTTGGTAACGATGGTCGGGCTCATCGACGACAGCGGTGCCTTGCCCGGCGCGATGGCGTTGGCTTCGCCCTGCACCAGGCCGTACATGTTCGGCACGCCGACCTTGGAGGTGAAGTCGTCCATTTCGTCGTTGAGAATCACCCCGGTCTTGCTCGCCATCACGCCCGCGCCGAACCAGTCATTGAGGGTGTAGGTGACCGAAACCGCATTGCCCCACTTGTCGACGATCGAATAGTGCGTGGTGTTGCTGCCTTCATGTGGTGCCGTGCCGGGTTTCAGTTCCGCCGAGACGCCAGCCTTTTGCGGCTGAATCGCGTCGCGCAGCTTGGTCGCGTAGTTCTTGTCGAGCAGGTGCTCGATCGGGTTTTTCACGAAGTCCGGATCGCCGAGGTAGCTGTTGCGATCGACGTAGGCGTGGCGCATCGCTTCGATCTGATAGTGCATGCCCTGGGCCGAATGGAAGCCCAGGTCCTTCATCGGATAACCCTCGAGGATATTCATGATCTGGCAGATCACCACACCGCCGGAGCTTGGCGGTGGCGCCGAGACCACGTGGTAACCACGGTAATCACACTCCACCGGGGCCAGTTCACGGGTCTTGTATTTGTCGAGGTCGGCCTGGGTGATGATGCCTTTGTTGGCCTGGCTGGAGGTGACGATAGCGTCGGCGACCCAGCCTTTATAGAAGCCGTCGGCACCTTTTTCGGAAATGGTCCGCAGGGTCTTGCCGAGGTCCTTCTGCACCAGTTTTTGCCCGACCTGCATCGGCTCGCCGTTGTGCAGGAAGATCGAGCCGGAATCGCGCATGTCCTTCTTGAATACGTCGGTGGCGTACTCCAGCAACTCGACGTCGCCCTGCTCCAGTTCGAAGCCGTCTTCAGCCAGCTTGATCGCCGGGGCAATCATGTCCTTGCGCGGTTTGGTGCCGTACTTGCTCAGCGCCAGCTCCATACCGGACACGGTACCCGGCACGCCAACGGCCAGGTGGCCACGGGTGCTGAGGTCGGGAACGACGTTGCCTTCTTTGTCGAGGTACATGTTGGCCGTCGCCGCCAACGGGGCTTTTTCGCGGAAATCGAGGAAGGTCTTGCGCCCATCCGTCAGCTGGATGGTCATGAAACCGCCGCCACCAAGGTTGCCGGCTGCGGGATAAACCACCGCCAGCGCATAGCCGACGGCAACCGCCGCATCCACCGCGTTACCGCCGTTTTTCAAAACGTCGACACCGACATGGGTGGCCAGATGTTGTGCGGTGACCACCATGCCGTTTTCGGCGGCGACCGGTGCGACGGAGGCGGCGTGAGCCATCAGACAGCTGAGTGCCAGTGAGGTCGCTATCAGCGATTTGGCCAAAGGTTCGTACTTCATGAGTCGATCTCTTTTTTTGTTTTAGGGTCTGTGCAAAACAGAGGGGAACGCTTCAAGGGCAACAAGCAGTATGGTCGGCTTTGCGGTTTGCGCCTCCCTGATCAGGCAGTATGCTGAGCGCTGTTGCCGTACTGATCCGGAGCCCGTTGCCATGTCTTACACGTTCATTACCCTGCCCTCGCCGGTCGGCGAACTGAAGCTGGTCGCGAATGGTTCACGACTGGCGGCCATCCTCTGGGAAAACGACAAACCGAACCGGGTGCGCCTCGGCCCGATGAGCGCAGCACCGGACAACCCGATCCTGATCAAAACCGCTCGGCAACTTGAAGAATATTTTGCCGGCACGCGGGATCGCTTCGAACTTGAACTGGACTTTGCCGGCACAGCGTTTCAGCAACAGGTCTGGGCGGCGTTACTGACCATCCCGTTTGGTGAAACGCGCACCTATGGCCAGATCGCCGAGCAGATTGGCAATCCCACGGCCGTGCGGGCAGTGGGCGCCGCGAACGGACGCAATCCGATCTCCATTGTGGCGCCGTGCCATCGGGTGATTGGTGCGTCGGGGAAGCTGACCGGGTTTGCCGGGGGGCTGGAGGCGAAAGAACGGTTGCTGACGCTGGAGGGTGGGCAAGGGCCAGGGACTGGGCGTTTTGAAGGGTTTTAAGATCAAAAGATCGCAGCCTGCGGCAGCTCCTACAGGGGAATTAGTGCAGGCTGCGATCTTTGTTATCGGGAAAACAGGTTATTCATCGCTGCGTACTGCAACAGCATAATGGTCTTGGCGTCGCAGATTTCGCCACGCTGGAACGCTGCCAGCGCCTCATCGAAAGACCACTCCAGCACCTCCAGCTCTTCGGTTTCTTCCTCCAGGCCGCCACCCTCACTGACTTTCGACGCTGCGTCGTACTCGGCAATGAAAAAGTGCAGTTTCTCGGTCACCGAGCCTGGGCTCATGTAAGCCTCGAACACCTTTTTCACGTCGCTGACGCGATAGCCGGTTTCTTCTTCCGCCTCACCACGAATCCGTTGTTCCGGCGCTTCACCTTCAAGCAAGCCCGCCGCCACTTCGATCAACAGGCCGTCATGGCCGTTGACGAACACCGGCAGGCGGAATTGCCGGGTCAGCACCACGCTGCGCTTCTCGCGATTGAACAGCAGAATCGCCGCGCCATTGCCGCGGTCGTAGACTTCCCGGGTCTGGCGCTGCCAATCGCCGTTGTTGCGTTGATAGTCAAAGGTGATTTTCTTCAGCAGATACCAGTCGTGGGACAGCACCTGAGTGTCGACAATGTTGACCCGCTCAGCGGTTTTGGACATGACGCCTGATCCTTTTTTCATCACTAGGCCGCCATAGTCGAATAATCGCGCGCACAAAAAAAGCCCGGCAGCGCTACCGGGCTTTTTCACTTGCAGCTAACGTGCGGTGTTCGCCAGCGTTTGATCGTGGTCCTGCCCGAGTGAACGAGCGCCGTGAATCAGCGGCCCATAACGCCGGCTGAATTCCCAGTTGTAAGGCACATGATCCTTGCTCGCGCCGTTATCCCAGTTCACCGACCAGGTCATCAGGCCCTTGATCGGATAACCCTTGATGGCCAGGCGTTTGAGCGCGTTGCCCACCACGGTTTTGTCGATGACGTAACCGGTGGCCGCCGCATCGACGTTGGCCGGCAGACCGATGACAAACTTGTCCGGCGGGATCCTGATGAAACCACGGGTTCCGGTCACCAGACTTTCGGTCAGGTAATAGAGGAAATCCTCCTTCAGCGCATCATTGTTCTGCGCGATCCACGCGCCTGCGCCGTTGTTGGCCTCCGGCACCCAGACCCCGTCACCGCCCTGGTTATAAAACTGCGGGGCGATGAAATCGTAGTAACCCTCCAGCGCCTGCAAGTAACCGACGTATTTGCCGGCGCTGGTCAGGTACGGAAACTCCGGGGCCATGCTGATGATGAAGTGCTTGCCCTGACCGGCGTAGTGATCCTTGACCAGTTTCAGTGCCGCTGGCAGAACGGTCTTGTTGGCAGCGAAGTCAATCGCGCTCTGTTCAAGATCGATGTCCAGCCCGTCGAAGCCGTAGGTTTCCACCAGACGGATGATTTCATTGGCCAGCGGTTGTTCCTGACCGGCGCGCAGCTCGATGTGCGCATCGGCGCCACCGAGGGAGATCAACACCGCCCGCCCCTGACTGTTGAGGACAGCGACCTGCCGGCGGAACTCGGCGTCGGACACGTTGAATGGCTTGAAGGTCGGAATGCCGCTGCCTTTCATGAACGCCACCGCGACCACGTTGTACTCCTTGGGCACCTCTTCCAGCGAGAGGCTCGCGAAGCGCCCCTGACGGTAGCCGTCACTCGGCCCCGCCGGCCAGTTGTGCCAGAAGCCCATCAGAATCTTTTTGCCGGCAATGCTCGGCATCAACGAGGCTGCATCGCTCGTCGGATTCTGCATCAAAGAGAAGTCGATTTTTGACATGTTCTAATCCTTCAGAACGTGTGAATGGGGTGTCGCCGATTTATTTGAAGTCGACGTCGAAGGCCTGATAGAAGGCATTGCCAGTGTTGGCAACGATCCACATCAGCACGATGACGTGACGGCCCTTTTTGTCGTCCGGCAGTTTCACCGCGTGATTGACCTTGGCCTTCAGCTCGTTGGGATAGCTGTAATACGGCACCTGGGTGTAGAAATCCTCGAAGAACGGTTGGGCTTCCAGTTGCGCACGGGTGATGCGTTGTTTCGGGTCCCAGCCGTCCTTGGTGATCAACCAACGATAGCCGCGCGTGGTATGCGGCGCGGTGTATTCCCATTTGATCTCCAGGGCCTGCCCCGGGGTGACATTGAGCAGCGGCCAGGTGAACGGGCGACCGAGCTTCTTGCTCATTTCCTCGTCGGTGAAGTTCACGCAATCGCGGGCATCCGCCTTGCCGCCGCTGAGGATGTAGCCGTCAGCCGGTGGTGCAACGCTGGCCGAGTCGGTCCGATATGGCGCAGGAAACGGACCGGCCACCAGCGCCGGGAAGTTCTTGCCACCTTCCATTTCGTTTACCTGCCAGGCGCCGAGCAATCCTTGCTCGATGGCGACCGCACCGCGGCTCGCCGGGGAGGTCACTCGACCGTGTTTCAGTTGGGTTTGTGCTTGTACTTGATTCATGTTTTTCACTCCGTTGATTTAAGAACTCTCCCTTCCGAGGAGAGGCCTTCAACCTAACGGAGGTGGTTTTTTTGTCCATCGGCGCTTTTGTCGCAGCCAGAGCGCACACCGTTGGCAAAAACCCGAAAACACTGGATATATAAACAGTACATTGTGAGGCATCGCACTCGACGCGTAGCCAAAGGCGTACACGTCGAGACGACGAAAACCTGCAGTCAGCGGTTTAGGACAATTGTGCCTGGAACTCTTTTTCGTATTGCCCGGCGAGCTGTTCTTTCTGCTTCTCGTTGAGCAATTTGCCAGCCATCTGGAAGAACTTCTGCTCTTCTTCCTTGAGGTGGTGATGGACTTTGTCCGAGAGCTTCTTCGCGGTCGCGAGCCATGCCGGGCTGGACATCTCGGTCTCGTCGAGTTCTTCCATCATCTCGTCCATTTCATGGTGCTCGGAAATCGCGTGGCGGCTGAGGTCGACACCGTTGTCGAACTCCATCAACGGGATATAGAAATGCCGTTCTTCCGCAGTTTCGTGGGCTTGCAGTTCAGCCTTCAGTTGTTTGTAGGCCTCCACGCGTTCCGGCGTATCGCCACTGGTCTTGATCAGGGCTTTGGCGTAGCTGCGCTGGCGGTCATGGCTTTCGCGAAGGGCTTCGAAAATATTCATGGGATGTCCTCATCAACCGCGTGCTGGAATGACGCTGTAAAGCCTAGACCGCAGCGCGCGAACAGCGGTTCCACCGGTTTTTCTTAGGGGCTTGGAACACGACCGCCGGGCAGGATAGGCTGGCGACTCAGACCACAAGGAAGTCCTGCATGAACCTGCGCATCGAGTTGTCGGCAACCCCCAACGAAGAACAACGCAACGCCATCCTCGCGCCGCTGCGCGCCCACAATGTCGCCAAGGCCGGGCCGTCGAAGATGGAGCCACTGGCGCTGTTGGTGCGCGATGAGCACGACGCGATTCTCGGCGGCCTGTATGGCCACACGTTTTATCGCTGGTTGTTCATTGAGTTGCTGGCGGTGCCGGAAGAGGGGCGCGGTCAGGGCATCGGTTCGCAGCTGATGCAAATGGCCGAGGACTTTGCGCGCAAGAACGATTGCGTCGGGATCTGGCTCGACACCTTTTCATTTCAGGCGCCGGAGTTTTACAAGAAGGTCGGGTACAGCGAATGCGGCGAGATTATCGATTATCCGCTGGGGCATAAGCGGCATTTTTTCCAGAAGCGACTTATTGGTTGAATGTCAGGGCCCCTTCGCGAGCAAGCTTTTCTGCTACAAGGATGTGCCGTTCACCCATTCTTGTAGAAGCAAGGCTTGCCCGCGAAGGCGACAGCCGCTTTAACGCCTGATCAGAGGCAGGTGGCCAACGCCGCCAAGCGCCGCTTGGCCACAAAATCATCCTTCTGCGCGTAGTAATTCAGCGTCGTGCCCGAAGCCTCGGTGATGACGTCGACAAACGACTCGGCCGAACGCGTATACACCGTGGTGCCAGCCGGCTTGCGTGGCTCCAGATAGGCTGCGGCGTCCACACCGAACACTGCCTCGTCCTGCCAGCCAAACTGCACGCACTGCGCGACGACTTTCTCCGGTTTGTCCGAAGTCAAAACCTTGTAAGGGGCTTGCGTGCGAGCATCGTTCATCACCGACCCCGCGCAACCGGCCAGCAGCGTTGCCGCCAGCGCTACCATCAGCATTCGCATTGCATTCGCTCATTCAGAAAAAAGCGGACTGTATCACCGCAGCGGCCAGAATCGTTCTGCTTTACTGAATTTATAGCGCGACACGCGCGCACCGCTGCGGCAACCTAAGGTCATCAGCCTCACAAGGAAAACCCATGGCGCCTACCGATCAGCGACATGAACACGCCCTGAAAGTGTTTCTCGATGCACGCCCCGAGCTGCGCGAAAGTCTCGACCATCTCAATCCCTTGCTGGCCCAGGCCAAAGGCGAAACTCAGGCGCAATATCGCGAAGAGCGACTGCATGAAGCCTTCGAGGCCGAGGCGGAAAACCTCGGGTTATTTGCCTGGGAGCTGACTTTGCAACTGACCGCCGAGACGCCTGAGGACTATCAGGCGCAGCGCAGGGAGGTGCACCGCGAGGTCGCAGAGATGGCCGGCATGGACTGGCTGGAATATTGCGACCTGTATGGGATAGAACCTTAACCGCCGCGCAAGGATACCGTCACTGATGTTGCCCTCCGCCTCGACTCACCGCGCCAGTCCCGGCCATCTGCACACGCAAAAATGGCGCGGGCGTGTGGGTCTGGCGCTGGTTGCCAGCCTGTCGGTACTGGCCGGCATGACCGATGCGATCGGTTTTATGGCCAGCGGCGATTTCGTCTCGTTCATGAGCGGCAACACCACCCGACTGGCGGTGGCGATCAGTGATGGCGATCTCGGGCTGACCTTGCGCCTGGTGATTCTTGTCGCCACTTTTGTGCTGGGTAATGCCTTGGGCGTTGTCGTTGCGCGCTTTGGCGGGCGACGCGCGTTGCCGCTCCTGCTGTGCATCGCCACCCTGCTCTGCGCAGCGGCCGCCTGGCCGTACGACACGCAATTGCCGGCGTTGCTTGCGGCGATTGTCGCCATGGGCATGCTCAACGCGTCGGTTGAGGAAGTGAACGGTTTACCGGTCGGGCTGACCTATGTCACTGGCGCCTTGTCGCGATTTGGCCGTGGCCTGGGCCGATGGCTGCTGGGCGAACGGCGCGGCGGCTGGCGGGTGCAACTGGTGCCATGGAGCGGGATGTTTATCGGCGCGATTCTGGGCGCGGTGCTGGAACACCACTTGGGACTCAAGGCGATGTTTGTCAGCGGTCTGCTGGCCGCGCTGATCGGGTTGCTCTCCCTGAAAATCCCGCGCCGCTGGCAACTCGGCTACATGCCCCGCTAACACGAGACTGCGATCTCTTGATTCTGCCCCGCAAAATCAACATCAAAAGATCGCAGCGTGCCCCAGATCGTGTCGCCCTGTAGGAGCTGACGAGTAAAACGAGGCTGCGATCTTTTGATCCTGCCCCGCAAAATCAACATCAAAAGATCGCAGCGTGCCGCAGATCGTGTCGCCCTGTAGGAGCTGACGAGTAAAACGAGGCTGCGATCTTTTGATCCTGCCCCGCAAAATCAACATCAAAAGATCGCAGCGTGCCGCAGATCGTGTTGCCCTGTAGGAGCTGACGAGTGAAACGAGGCTGCGATCTTTTGATCCTGCCCCGCAAAATCAACATCAAAAGATCGCAGCGTGCCGCAGATCGTGTTGCCCTGTAGGAGCTGACGAGTGAAACGAGGCTGCGATCTTTTGATCCTGCCCCGCAAAATCAACGTCAAAAGATCGCAGCGTGCCGCAGCTCCTACATGGGATTGTGTGTCCCTGTAGGAACTGACGAGTGAAACGAGGCTGCGATCTTTTGATTCTGCCCCGCAAAATCAACGTCAAAAGATCGCAGCGTGCCGCAGCTCCTACATGAAAAGCAGGCGCGGGTGCTGTGCGCAATGCTTTATCATGGCCACAGTTTTGCTGATCGAGTCCGTCATGAAGTTCGCCATCGCGCTGTTTTCCGCCGCCCATGCGCCCTCCTCGCGCCGCGCCCTGCTGTTTGCGCAGGCTGCGCTGGCCGGTGGGCATGAGATTGTCCGGCTGTTTTTCTATCAGGATGGCGTCTATAACGCCTCTGACGCGGTGGTGACCCCGCAGGATGAACTGGACTTGCCCAAGCAATGGCGCAGCTTCATCACCGAGCAAAAGCTCGACGGCGTGGTGTGCATTGCCGCGGCCCTGCGCCGTGGCGCGCTGAACGCGGAAGAAGCCCAGCGCTATCAGCGTGACGCCGTCTCCGTCAGTGAGCCATGGGAATTGTCCGGTCTTGGGCAATTGCATGACGCCGTGCAAGACGCTGATCGCCTGATCTGTTTCGGAGGTGCATGAGATGGCCAAATCCCTGTTGATCATCAGCCGCCAATCGCCATGGTCCGGCCCCGGCGCCCGCGAAGCGCTGGACATCGTACTGGCCGGTGGCGCCTTCGATCTGCCGATCGGTTTGCTGTTTCTCGATGACGGCGTGTTGCAACTGGCCGCTGGGCAAAACGCCAAAGCCCTGCAACAAAAAGACCTCAGCGCCAACCTGCAAGCGCTGCCGATGTTTGGTGTAGAAGAATTGTTTTACTGCGCCGACAGCGCCAGCGCTCGTGGCCTCGAACAGCTATCGCTAGACGAAGCGCAACCGCTGGCTGCCGAGCAAATCACCGCCCTTATTGACCGTTACGACCAGGTGATCACCCTCTGATGTCGACTTTGCATGTGTTGTCTCATTCCCCTTTTGGCGATGATCGCCTGAGCAGTTGCCTGCGCATCATCGGCAGCGCGGATGCCTTGTTACTGTCCGGCGATGCGGTCTACGCGTTGCAAGCGGGCACCGCGCCGTGCACTGCGCTGCAAAGCCGCCAGATCAAACTGTTCGTCCTCAGCGAAGACGCACAGGCGCGCGCCGTGCAGGTGCCGGACTGGGCCGAAGCCATCGATTACCCGGCCTTCGTCGAACTGTCGATCCATCATGACAAGGTCAACAGCTGGCTATGAATTCCATGACCGTCGGCGCCCGCGCCATCGAACTGGACAAGGACGGCTTTCTCGTCGATCTCAGCGATTGGTCGCACGATGTCGCCAGCGCTCTCGCCGCTGCCGAAGAGATCGAGTTGACTCCTGAACACTGGGAAGTCCTCGAACTGCTGCGCAGCTTCTATGCAGAATTCCAACTGTCCCCGGCCACACGCCCGCTGATCAAGTACACCGCGCTGAAACTCGGCACGGAAAAAGGCAACAGCCTGCACCTGAACCGACTGTTCAAAGGCACCCCCGCCAAACTCGCCGCGAAACTGGCGGGCCTGCCCAAACCGACGAATTGCTTATGACCGACTTTCCAGCGCTGACCCTCGAAACGCCTGCCGAACATCCATTCGCCCAGTTCGTGCGAATCCTCGGCAAAGGCAAACGCGGCGCGCGCGATCTCACTCGCGAAGAAGCCCGGGAAGCCATGGGCATGGTGCTCGACGACAAGGTCGAGGACACCCAACTCGGTGCGTTCCTGATGTTGCTGCGACACAAGGAAGAAAGCGCAGAGGAAATGGCCGGATTCACCGAGGCTCTGCGCGCACGCTTGCAGGCGCCAGCGCTGAATGTCGATCTGGACTGGCCGACCTATGCGGGCAAAAAACGCCATCTGCCGTGGTATTTGCTGGCGGCCAAATGCCTGGCACAGAACGGCCTGCGCATCTTCATGCACGGCGGCGGCGCGCACACCGCCGGGCGCCTCTACAGCGAACAACTGCTCGGCGAATTGAACATCCCGCTGTGCCGCGACTGGCAACAGGTCGGTGCAGCGCTGGACAATGGTGGCCTGGCGTTCATGCCGCTGGTGGACTGGGCGCCGCAGTTGCAGAACATGATCGACCTGCGCAACACCCTGGGCCTGCGTTCACCGATCCATTCGCTGGCGCGGATTCTCAATCCGCTGGGCGCGCGCTGCGGGCTACAGAGCATTTTTCACCCCGGCTATCAGGCCGTGCACCGCGATGCCAGCGGATTGCTCGGCGACACAGCGATTGTGGTCAAGGGTGATGGCGGCGAAATCGAGATCAACCCCGACGCTAACAGTCACCTCTATGGCACCACGGGTGGCGAGAGCTGGGACGAAGAATGGCCGCAACTGTCGGCGCAGCGTCACGTCAAACCATCGTCACTGGATGTCGAGCACCTGAAGGCCGTGTGGCGCGGCGACGTGGTCGACAGCTATCCGCAAATGGCCCTGATTGCGACCATGGCCCTGGCCTTGCGCGGCCTCGGACAAAACCGTGAACAGGCCTTCGAAACCGCCGAGCAATACTGGGCCGCACGGAACAAATCGATTTAACCGATCATTCGCGCCCGATCTTTGCGCTTTTTGTTCGAACTCATCGGAATAGACTCGACTCCAACGATTATCGGTTTATGGAGTCTTGATCATGGGTTTACTCGTCGATGGCCACTGGCAGGACAAGTGGTATGAAAGCAGCAAGGACGGCGCGTTCCAGCGCGAACAGGCCAAGCGCCGCAATTGGGTCACCGCCAACGGCGAGCCCGGCCCCAGCGGTGAAGGTGGTTTTGCCGCCGAGGCAGGACGCTATCACCTCTACGTTTCCCTCGCCTGTCCATGGGCGCATCGCACACTGATCCTGCGCAAGCTCAAAGGTCTGGAAAGTCTGATCGACGTCTCCGTCGTAAGCTGGCTGATGCTGGAAAACGGCTGGACGTTCGACAAAGCGCTGGGCTCGACCGGCGACAAGCTCGATGATTTCGCATTCATGCACCAGCGCTACACCGCTGACACCGCCGACTACACCGGGCGCGTCACTGTGCCGGTGCTGTGGGACAAGAAACTCAAGCGCATCGTCAGTAATGAATCGGCGGAGATCATCCGCATGTTCAATAGCGCGTTCGATGGTTTGACAGGCAACGATCTGGACTTCTACCCGGCGCCGCTGCGCGGTGAAATCGATGCGCTGAACGAGCGGATTTATCCAGCCGTGAACAACGGCGTGTATCGCGCAGGCTTTGCCACGTCGCAACAGGCTTATGAAGAAGCGTTCGATGAAGTGTTTGCCGAACTCGATCACTTGGAGCGCGTGTTAGGCGCCAACCGCTATCTGACCGGGGAATACCTGACGGAAGCGGACGTGCGTCTGTTCACCACGGTGATTCGTTTTGACGCGGTGTATCACGGGCACTTCAAGTGCAATCTGCGGCGGATTGCCGATTACCCGAATCTGTCAAACTGGTTGCGTGAGCTCTATCAGATGCAGGGGATTGGCGAGACTGTGGATTTTCAGCACATCAAGAACCACTACTACGGCAGCCACAAGACCATCAACCCGACGGGGGTTGTGCCGAAGGGGCCGGAGCAGGATTTCACAGTGGCCCATGATCGGGCGCGTTTGGCTGGGAAAGGGGTTTGGCGCCGGGGTTGAGATTTGTATTGTTTTTGAGGGCCCCATCGCTGGCAAGCCAGCTCCCACAGGGATTTTGGTGATGCTGAAGATTGCAGCTTCAACACAAAACCTGTGGGAGCTGGCTTGCCAGCGATGGGGTCAACTCGGTTCTCAGGCCTGCGCCTGAGCCCCTTCAAACCAAGCCAGTTTCTCGCGCAGTTGCACCACTTCCCCAACGATCACCAAGGTCGGCGCATGCACTTCATGCTCCGCCACCAATCGCGGCAGATCCGCCAGCGTGCCGGTAAAGACTCGCTGATTGACCGTGGTGCCCTGCTGAATCAACGCCGCCGGGGTATCCGCTGAACGACCGTGCTTGATCAGTTGTTCGCAGATCACCGGCAACCCCACCAGGCCCATGTAGAACACCAGCGTCTGCGCCGGGGCGACAAGGTCTACCCATGGCAAATCGGTGGAGCCGTCCTTCAAATGCCCGGTGACAAAGCGCACCGATTGCGCGTAATCACGATGGGTCAGCGGAATCCCGGCATACGCTGCGCAACCGCTGGCTGCGGTAATACCCGGAACCACCTGGAAGGGGATGCCGTGGGCCGCCAGTTCTTCGATCTCTTCGCCGCCACGGCCGAAGATGAACGGATCACCACCCTTCAACCGCACCACACGCTTGCCGGCCTTGGCCAGATCGACCAGTTGCTGGTTGATCTGATCCTGCGGCACGGCGTGATCGGCGCGACGCTTGCCGACATACACACGTTCGGCATCGCGACGGCACAGCTCAAGAATCGCTGGCGCGACCAAGCGGTCATACAGCACCACGTCGGCTTGCTGCATCAGACGCAAGGCCTTGAAGGTCAGCAGATCCGGGTCACCCGGGCCAGCGCCGACCAAATAAACCTCACCGGTAGTGACCATCGCTTCGCCATCGATCTTGGCTTGCAACAGACGTTCGGCTTCGGCGCCCTGCCCGGCCAGTTGCCGATCGGCAATCGGCCCCTGAAATACGTCTTCCCAGAAACCACGACGCTGCTGCACATCCGGAAACAGGCTTTTCACCTGATTACGGAAACGTGCGGCGAGCCCGGCCAATTGGCCGTAAGTCGAGGGAATCCAGGTTTCGATCTTGGCGCGAATCAAGCGCGCCAGCACCGGCGCATCGCCACCGCTGGACACCGCAATGATCAATGGCGAACGGTCGACGATCGCCGGGAAGATCACGCTGCACAAGGCAGGCGCATCGACCACGTTGACCGGCACGCAACGCTTGTGAGCATCGGTGGAAACTTGTGCGTTCAGCGTTTCGTCGTCGGTGGCGGCGATGATCAGCCCGCAACCGTCCAGATCCGCTTCAACGTAACCGCGTAACAGGCATTCGCCGCCAGAGGCGACGACCAGTTCACGCAGTTGCGTTTCGATTTCAGGTGCGACCACCCGCAGCAGCGCACCGGCATCGGCCAGCAGGCGGGATTTGCGCAAGGCAATTTCCCCCCCACCGACGACCAACACACGACTGCCGCGCAGGTTGTGAAACAGCGGCAGATATTTCATTTAGCCGATGACCTCAAGGCCACCCATGTACGGCTTCAGCACGTCCGGCACACGGATCGAACCGTCGGCCTGCTGGTAGTTTTCCAGCACGGCAACCAGGGTACGACCTACAGCCAGACCGGAACCGTTCAAGGTGTGCACCAGCTCAGGTTTGCCGGTTTCCGGGTTGCGGAAACGCGCTTGCATACGACGGGCCTGGAAGTCGCCGCAGTTCGAGCACGACGAAATCTCGCGGTACTTGTCCTGGCTCGGGATCCACACTTCGAGGTCGTAAGTCTTGACCGCGCTGAAGCCCATGTCGCCGGTGCACAGCGCCAGGGTGCGGTAAGGCAGACCGAGCAGTTGCAGGACTTTTTCAGCGTTGGCGGTCAGGCCTTCCAGTGCTTCCATCGAGGTCGATGGCTCAACGATCTGGACCATTTCAACTTTGTCGAACTGGTGCTGACGGATCATGCCGCGGGTGTCGCGACCCGACGCGCCGGCTTCACTGCGGAAGCACGGGGTGTGGGCGACGAACTTGATCGGCAGCAGTTTCGAATCGACGATTTCACCGGCAACGATGTTGGTCAGCGACACTTCGGCGGTCGGGATCAGGTACAGATCGGCTTCGCCTTCGCGGGCGATCTTGAACAGGTCTTCTTCGAACTTCGGCAGTTGACCGGTGCCTTGCAGCGCCGGCGCCTGAACCAGATAAGGCGTGTAGGCCTCTTCGTAGCCGTGCTCGTTGACGTGCAGGTTGATCATGAACTGCGCCAGTGCGCGGTGCAGACGGGCGATCGGGCCGCGCAGCAGAGCGAAACGCGCGCCGGACAGCTTGGCGGCGGTTTCAAAGTCCAGCCAGCCGAACTTCTCGCCCAGGGCAACGTGGTCTTTCACTTCGAAATCGAACGCAGCCGGGGTGCCCCAGCGGCGCACTTCAACGTTGTCGTCTTCGTCTTTGCCGACCGGCACGGATTCGTGTGGCAGGTTAGGAATACCCAGCACGATCGAGTCCAGTTCGGTCTGGATTGCGTCCAGCTCGACTTTACCGGCACTCAATTCGCCCGCCATGCGCTCGACGTCCGCCATCAACGGCGCGATGTCTTCGCCGCGCTGCTTGGCCTGACCGATGGATTTGGAACGCGCGTTACGCTCAGCCTGCAGTGCTTCGGTGCGGGTCTGGACGGTCTTGCGCTGTTCTTCCAGCGCTTCGATGCGCGCGGTATCCAGGGCAAAGCCACGGGAAGCCAGGCGGTCCGCTACGTCCTGGAGGTTGCTACGTAACAGTTTGGAATCGAGCATGTCGGTTTCTCGTTATCAAAGTTTGGTCAAAGACAGGCCAGCCCACGTCGCGAGCAGCCCGCCGAATACGCTGAGTGCCGCATAGCCCAGGGCCAGCGGCACTTGCCCGCTTTCCAGCAGGCGCACCGTATCCAGTGAAAAGGATGAAAAAGTCGTCAGCCCCCCGAGGAAGCCGACCATCAACCCGGCACGCACCTCGATCGGCACTTCCGGGCGTATCAAAAACAGGCCGTACAACACGCCAATCAGCAGGCAGCCCACGATATTAACGGCCAGCGTCGCGGTATAGAAGTGCCGCGGCCAATTGGCAGTGATCCAATTGCCAGTAGCGAAGCGCAACAAAGTGCCAGCAACGCCGCCGGCAGACACCGCAATGATCAATGGAAGCACTATTTTCTCCGCTGCCGAGGGCTTAAACGGTCGAGTTGGGCGAGGTGGTTGAGCTTCTCGCCGATCTTCAACTCCAGGCCGCGCGGCACCGGTTGGTAGAACGGGATCGGCTCGAGTTCTTCCGGAAAATAGTCTTCGCCAGCGGCGTAAGCGTCCGGTTCATCATGGGCGTAGCGGTATTCGTCGCCATAACCCAATTGTTTCATCAGTTTGGTTGGAGCGTTGCGCAAGTGCAGCGGCACTTCCAGCGAACCGTGCTCGGTGGCGGCACGCAGGGCGGTTTTGAAGCCCATGTACACCGCGTTGCTTTTCGGCGCGCAGGCCAGATAGGTAATGGCTTGCGCCACCGCCAACTCACCTTCCGGACTGCCGAGGCGTTCCTGCACTTCCCACGCGGCGAGGCACAGGCTCAGGGCGCGCGGGTCGGCGTTACCGATGTCTTCGCTAGCCATGCGCACCACGCGTCGCGCGAGGTACAGCGGATCGCAACCGCCGTCGATCATCCGCGCGAACCAGTACAACGCGCCGTCAGGGTTGGAGCCACGCACTGATTTGTGCAGTGCCGATATCTGGTCGTAGAACGCTTCGCCGCCCTTGTCGAAGCGCCGACGCGTATCGCCGAGCAGACTCTGCAGCAGATCAATGCCCATCTCGCTGTTGTCGTCGGCCAGATCGGAAGCGTTTTCCAGCAGATTGAGCAACCGTCGACCATCGCCATCGGCCGCCGAGAGCAGCATCTGAAAGCCCTCATCGCTGAGGGTCAGATTGCGCTTGCCCAGGCCGCGCTCTTCGGTGAGCGCGCGGTGCACCAGTTTGCGCAGCGCCGCTTCGTCGAGGCTTTTCAGCACGTAGACACGGGCGCGCGACAACAAGGCGTTGTTGAGTTCGAATGAGGGGTTTTCGGTGGTGGCGCCGATGAAGATCAGCGTGCCGTCTTCAACGTACGGCAGGAACGCGTCCTGCTGCGACTTGTTGAAACGGTGAACTTCATCGACGAACAGAATTGTGCGTTTGCCGTATTGGCCAGCCTGTTGCTTGGCGATTTCAACCGCCTGACGGATCTCTTTGACCCCGGCGAGCACCGCCGAGACCGTTTCGAAATGCGCGTCCGAGACTTCCGCGAGCAACCGCGCCAGGGTGGTTTTACCCACGCCCGGCGGCCCCCAGAAAATCATCGAATGCAGGGCACCCTGCTCCAGCGCCTCACGCAGAGGCTTGCCGCGAGCGAGCACGTGCTCCTGACCGACGTACTCATCCAGATTGGTCGCGCGCAAACGCGCGGCCAGTGGCTGGGCAATCGGTGCACTGCGAAACAGATCCATCACGTAGCGTTGAAACCTCGAATTTTTCGAATACTGTGTGAAACCGTGTGGCGAGGGGATTTATCCCCGTTGGGCTGCGAAGCTGCCCCAAAATCGACGACTGCTGCGCAGCCGAACGGGGATAAATCCCCTCGCCACAATAGCCCCTCAATAGCAGGCCCTCACCACAAAGGCCCGGCACAAGGGGCCTGGGTTTATTCCTGGATCACGTCCGCACCCTTGGGGATGTCGAACTTGAACTTGGACGCCGGCACCGGCTCGTTAGCCTTGACCCCGGTGAACAGGATGTTGGTGCGCTGGCCGACGCTGTCGATCAGTTGCATGTCATTGAGCAGACCATTGCGGAACGACAGACGCAGGTTGTCGAACAGGGTGTCCTTGGTTTTCGGCTTGAGGGTGAAGTCGATCACGCCGCCCGCCTCTTTCGCGCTGATGTCGAAGCTCTGGCTGATTTTTGACACATCACCGGACAGCAGCAGCGCCGGGGTCTGGGTCAGACGCTCGTCGAGCTTCTTGATGGTCGCCTGTTCCAGATCCGGGTCCCACAGGGTGACTTTCTTGCCATCAGACACCATGGTCTGCTCGGCCGGCGCGTTGGTGTGCCAGTAGAACAGGCCCGGACGCTGCAGGGTCATGTCGCCGGTGGTTTCCTGCAACTGCGTACCGCTGCCGTCGAGGGTCAGCTGCGAGAAGTTCGCGCTCAGGGTCTTGGAAGTTTCCAGCAATTGGGTCAAACGAGCCACGTCCTTGTCATCGGCGTGGGCCGTGAGTGTGGTCAAAGCCAATACTGGCAGCAGCATGCGGATAAGACGCATGGGAGTCCTCTTGAATACTCGTTGGGAGAGCGGCGGCACATCATTGTCCCGCCTCTTGCTTTTTGGATCAGTCGCGTACCGGGCCCGGGGCCAGCACTTCACGCGAACCGTTGGTGTTCATCGACGTGACGACCCCGGCCATTTCCATGGCTTCGATCATCCGTGCGGCGCGGTTGTAGCCGATTTTCAGCTTGCGCTGAACGGCAGAAATCGAGGCACGACGGCTTTCCAGCACGAACTGTACGGCTTCGTCGTACAGCGCATCCGTTTCCGGATCATCGCCATCGCCGCCACCGCTGCTGCCTTCAAAGCCGCTGCCGGCTTCTTCGACACCATTGAGGATGTCGTCGTTGTACTCGGGGGCGCCGCGCAGTTTCCACGCTTCAACCACACGGTGAACCTCTTCGTCGGAAACGAACGCGCCGTGAACCCGGATCGGCAGGCTGGTGCCCGGCGGCATGTAGAGCATGTCACCGTGGCCAAGCAGTTGTTCGGCGCCACCCTGATCGATGATGGTCCGCGAGTCGATCTTGCTCGACACCTGGAACGCCATACGCGTCGGGATGTTCGCTTTGATCAGACCGGTGATCACGTCCACCGAGGGTCGCTGAGTGGCGAGGATCAAGTGAATACCCGCCGCACGCGCCTTCTGCGCAATACGGGCGATGAGCTCTTCAACCTTCTTGCCGACGATCATCATCATGTCGGCGAATTCGTCGACGACTACCACGATGGTCGGCAGCTTCTGCAACAGCGGCGCTTCGTCGTGAATGCTTTCGCGCTTGTACAGCGGATCGCTCAACGGCTCGCCGGCGTCCTGCGCTTCCTTGACCTTGGCGTTGAAGCCAGACAGGTTACGCACGCCCATTTTCGCCATCAGCTTGTAGCGGCGCTCCATCTCGGCAACGCTCCAGCGCAGGGCGTTGGCGGCGTCTTTCATGTCGGTGACGACCGGGCACAGCAGGTGCGGAATGCCTTCGTAGATCGACAATTCCAGCATTTTCGGGTCGATCATGATCAGCTTGGCGTCTTCCGGGCCGGACTTGAACAGGATCGACAGGATCATCGCGTTCACGCCCACCGACTTACCGGAACCGGTGGTACCGGCCACCAGCAAGTGCGGCATCTTCGCCAGGTCGGTGATGACCGGTTTGCCGCCGATGTCATGACCGAGCGCCAGGGTGACCGGCGATTTGAAGTTGTCGTACTCAGGCGTCGACAGCACTTCGGAGAAGCGCACGATCTGCCGGTCTTCGTTGGGAATCTCGATACCGACCGTGGTCTTGCCCGGAATCACCTCGACCACCCGCACGCTGGTCACCGCCAGCGAACGCGCGAGGTCTTTCGCCAGGTTGGCGATGCGGCTGACTTTGACGCCGGCGGCAGGCTGAATTTCGTAACGGGTAATCACCGGGCCCGGATGGATCGAGTCCACCGTGACCTCGACACCGAACTCCTTGAGCTTGATCTCCAGCAAGTGGCCGACCGCTGCCAGGGATTCCGGCGAATAATTGAGTTGTTTCTTTTCCGCAGGGTCGAGGATCGAGATCGGCGGCAAGGTGCCTTCGACGGCGCTGTCGACGAACAACGGCGCCTGTTTCTCTTTCTGCACACGCTTGCTCGGCTCCGGCGCCTTGACCGGGGCTGGGGCGATGACCGGCGGCACCTGCTTCTCGCGGTCGGACATGTGCTTGCTCAGGGCTTGCTCACGCTCGATCAGGCGTTCCTTGACCTTGGCCTGCTCGCGCTTGTCGGTGACCGTCGGCGCAACCACATCATGCACACGGACATCGACTTCACGCAGTTGCGCGACCAATTGTTTGCGTTCGGTACGTGCCGACCACCAGCGATTCAGCGCGCCCTGAAACAGTTCGAACAGGTCGAGGGTGATCTTGCCGGTGATGTCCATCACCTTGAACCACGACAGGTCGGTGAACACGGTCAGGCCGAACAGGAACAGCGCGATGAACAGCAGCGTGCTGCCCTGGATATTCAGCGCGTTCTTCGCCAGATCGCCGAGGCTTTCACCCAAAGCGCCACCGGCACCGGCCGGCAAGCCCGTCGCGGCATGAAAATGGATATGCGCCAGCGCAGCGCCCGACAGCACCAGAAACACCAGACCGATCAGGCGCCAGGAGAACAGCCAGCCGCTCCACTGCCACGGCTCGTGGCGCTGGCGGAAGATCTGATACGCCTTGATCGCCAGCAGCAACGGGAAGATATAGGCGAAGTAACCGAGCACCATGAACAGGATGTCGGCGCTGTAGGAGCCGGCCGGGCCGCCGAAATTCTGCACATCGTCGATCTTGCTGTTGTGGCTCCAGCCCGGATCGTCCTTGCCGTAGGTCAACAAAGCCATCATCAGGAACAGGCACAAGGCGCCAATGGCGATCAATGCACCTTCCTTGAGCCGGTAGTGCAACTGTTGGCGCCAGAGCGGAACGACTGTTTTAGGTGCTGCGGTGGATTTCTTCAAAACGCTACTTTTCCTGCGCCAATGGCGCGTCCATCTATTGAATGACGATAAAAAACTGCCCAATCCAGGCAGGTAACAAAGTGAACGAGCGCAACTGAGACTACTTTTAACACTGCGCCGAGGCTTTTAAAAACACGGCACAGCGCGAACATTCTGTAACAGCCCGGCATTGTACGGGTTTGTACGTGCGATGCCATGCTTCAAACCCGAGGCTAAAGCATAGTCAAGCACATAAAACCTGTGGGCCAATTTGAGCATGCATTACCTTTTGTGACAAAGGCTTATGAGGTGTATTTGATGAACGTAGCGAAGCATTCACGCTTGATCATTCTTGGCTCCGGCCCGGCCGGTTACAGCGCAGCCGTGTATGCCGCCCGTGCCAACCTCAAACCCGTGGTGATTACCGGCCTGCAGGCCGGCGGTCAACTCACTACCACCGTCGAAGTCGACAACTGGCCCGGTGACGTCGAAGGCCTGACCGGGCCGGTGCTGATGGAACGCATGCAAAAACACGCCGAACGCTTTGCCACAGAGATCGTTTACGACCACATCCACACCGCCAAGTTGCAACAGCGCCCGTTCGAACTCATCGGCGACAGTGGCACTTACACCTGCGACGCGCTGATCATCGCCACCGGCGCCTCGGCGCAGTATCTGGGCCTGCCCTCGGAAGAAGCCTTTGCCGGCAAAGGTGTTTCCGCCTGCGCCACCTGTGATGGCTTCTTTTACCGCAATCAGGTGGTCGCGGTCGTCGGCGGTGGCAACACCGCCGTCGAGGAAGCACTGTACCTGTCCAACATCGCCAAGGAAGTGCACTTGATCCACCGTCGCGACAAACTGCGCTCGGAGAAAATCCTCCAGGACAAGCTCTTTGAGAAAGCCGCCAACGGCAATGTGCGCTTGCATTGGAACCAGAATCTCGACGAGGTGTTGGGCGATGCCAGCGGCGTCACGGGCGCCCGTCTGCGTCACAGTCATACCGGCGAAACCCGCGAACTACCGTTGGCCGGGGTGTTCATCGCGATCGGCCACAAGCCCAATACCGACCTGTTTCAGGGCCAGTTGTCGATGCATGACGGTTATTTGCGGGTCAAGGGTGGCAGCGACGGTGACGCCACGTCCACCGAGATCCCCGGGGTGTTTGCTGCCGGCGACGTTGCCGACCATGTTTACCGTCAAGCGGTCACCTCCGCCGGCGCCGGCTGCATGGCCGCACTCGATGCCGAGAAGTATCTAGACGACATTCCGGTCATTTGACGGCACACTTTATCGCGGGCCAAATGGCCAGCTCTGCCCTCCCCTTCTGCAAGCCTGGATGCCATGCTGACTTGGTTACAACGTAATTCCCTGACTTTTCCTCCTTTGGAAAAGGCCATGCGCGAGCCCAACGGATTGCTTGCCGCTGGCGGCGATCTGTCTGCCGATCGTTTGGTCCAGGCGTATCGCCATGGCTGCTTTCCGTGGTTTTCCGAGGGCCAGCCAATTCTCTGGTGGTCGCCGGATCCACGCACCGTGCTGTTTCCCGACGAACTGCATGTTTCACGCAGCCTCGGCAAACTGCTGCGCCAGCAGCGCTATCAAGTGACCTTCGATCAGGACTTCGACGCGGTGATCCGCGCCTGCGCCGCGCCCCGCGACTACGCCGACGGCACCTGGATCACCGAGGCCATGCAAGACGCCTACGTCGAACTGCATCGTCGCGGCTTCGCCCATTCAGTGGAAGTCTGGGATCAAGGCGAACTGGTCGGCGGCCTGTATGGCCTGGCGATGGGCCAACTGTTTTTCGGCGAGTCGATGTTCAGCCGCGCCGACAACGCCTCGAAATTCGGCTTTGCCACCCTGGTGCGGCATCTGAAAGACTCGGGGTTCGTACTGATCGACTGCCAGATGCCGACCGATCATCTGCACAGCCTCGGCGCCCGGGCAATCCCTCGCCAACAATTCGCCGATTATCTGGCCCGACACCTGGATCAACCCAATCGTGCCACCTGGGTTTGCTGAGCGACTTTTGCGCGCGTGGCTTACACTTAATTCACCAGCTTATCCCGAGGGTTGATCATGACCGAGTTGGCGCGTTTGAAGTTCTATGCCACTCAGCCTCACTCTTGCAGCTATCTGCCGGAGGAGCAGGCCACGACCCTGTTTCTCGATCCGAGTCAGCCCATGGATGTGCATGTCTACGCAGACCTGTCGGAAATGGGTTTTCGTCGCAGCGGCGACCATCTGTATCGACCTCATTGCCAGAACTGCAATGCGTGCGTGCCTGCGCGCATTCCAGTGGCGCAGTTCACCCCCAATCGTCAGCAGAAGCGCATTTTCAAGCGCAACGCCGATTTGCAGGTGCGCCCGGCCAAGCCGCAATTCAGCGAAGAATATTTCGATCTCTACCAGCGCTACATCGAACAACGCCACGCCGACGGCGACATGTACCCGCCGAGCCGTGATCAATTCTCGACGTTTCTGGTACGCGATCTGCCCTTCTCGCGCTTTTATGAGTTTCGACTCGACGGACGGTTGCTCGCCGTGGCGGTGACCGATTTGCTGCCTAACGGCCTGTCAGCGGTGTACACCTTTTACGAACCGGATGAAGAGCGCCGCAGTCTTGGCCGTTTTGCCATCCTCTGGCAGATCGGCGAAAGCCAGCGCCTGGGGCTTGAGGCGGTGTACCTCGGTTACTGGATCAAGAATTGCAAAAAGATGAACTACAAGACCCAATATCGCCCTATCGAATTGCTGATTAATCAGCGCTGGGTCGTCCTCAACTAAACCCGAGCCCTAAACCCCTTGGCGTAAACCCCATTTTTCGGGCACAATGCACGCCGCTTTTGCCTGGCGCAGTTGCACCGGGCCATTCATTGGATACCGAGGGCTTTACTGCATGTCGAAAGAAGACAGCTTCGAAATGGAAGGCACTGTCGTCGACACCCTGCCCAACACCATGTTTCGTGTGGAGTTGGAAAATGGGCACGTCGTAACCGCGCATATTTCCGGCAAGATGCGCAAGAACTACATTCGTATTCTTACCGGTGACAAAGTGCGCGTCGAGCTGACGCCCTATGACTTGAGCAAAGGGCGCATCACTTACCGCGCTCGTTAATCAAGTCAATACAGAACGCCCGGTTTATGCCGGGCGTTTTTGTTTGTCTGCGTTTTTAGGGTTTGGGGGCATATCCGTTTTCTCGGGTGCTGCCGCTGGCGGTTTCGCTCTTACAGCGAGTCCCTTTTTCAAACGCCGGAATGCCGGCCCAGCAAAAAGGAACCAAAAGGCTTTGCCCCGGCGTACGGCACTTCGCTGAGGCTCAGTGTTCCCTCGCTACGGTGTCCATCCGGGGGCATCGCCTACGGTTTGCTTCGCTGCACCTCCTCTCGATGTATGCGGCTACGCCGCACGGCGCTGCGCGCCTACCCCCGGATGAACACCTCCGCTCGGCCTGCCGATGGGGCAAAAAATCAAAAGCCAAAGCCAAAGCCAGAGCCAGAGCCAGAGCCAGAGCCAGAGCCAGAGCCAGAGCCAGAGCCAGAGCAGATCAAAAGATCGCAGCCTTCGGCAGCTCCTACATGATTTATCGGCTGTGCTTTTTGTGGGGGCTGCACTCGCTGGCGATAGCAGGCTGGCAACCTACCAATCTTTCGATGCAATCTTCTGTAGGAGCTGCCGCAGGCTGCGATCTTTTGATCTTGCTCTTAAAAAGATCGCAGCCTGCTGGGGATGGTATGGCTAGGAGAAGCGGGCCGGCTGTCAGGCCGCCTTCGCGAGCAAGCTTTGCTCCTACGAAAATCAAAAGCCGAGCACCCTGTGCTCCTCACCACTCAACAGGATGAGCGTTAGCTCGGCTGCGGCTTTTGATCTTGATCCACGGGCGACGTCGGAAGGCTGAGTGGAGGGATTGATCCGGGGGTGGGAGCGCAGCGACCGTTTGGCGCAGCCAAACACAGCGAGAGGAGGTGCAGCGAAGCAAACCGTAGGCGCTGCGCCCGGATCAATCCCGCAGCGAAGGAATCCCGAGCCCCAGCGAGCGGGCCGCACGCAGGAGCAAGCCTTTTTGGTTACTTTTGAGGCGCTTGTCAAAAGTGACCCGCCGTAAGGGCGGAACCCTAAGCAGCCGTTACCGCAGCAACGGATATACACCCAGAATCCCCAGAAACCCCAAACACCCCAAACACCCCAAACAGCAGACAACAAAAAGGCGCCCGAAGGCGCCCTTTCATCCAACAACAACCATCAAGCCATCTCAGCAGTGGTCTCGAAATCAAAGGTCAACTCACCATCCTTGATATCGATATGCACAACCCCACCATGCTCAGCCAACTCACCAAACAAGATCTCCTCCGCCAGCGGACGCTTGATCTTGTCCTGAATCAGACGAGCCATCGGACGCGCCCCCATCGCCGCATCATAACCACCGGCCGCCAGCCAACTGCGCGCCGCGTCGGTCACTTCCAGCAACACACGCTTGTCTTCCAACTGCGCCTGAAGCTCGGTAAGGAACTTGTCCACCACACTTTTGATGACCTCATGACTGAGGCGACCAAACTGAATAATGGTATCCAGACGGTTACGGAATTCCGGCGTGAAGCTCTTCTTGATCACTTCCATCGCATCAGACGAGTGGTCCTGATGGGTGAAACCGATCGAAGCCCGCGCCGCCGTTTCGGCACCGGCGTTGGTGGTCATGATCACAATCACGTTGCGGAAGTCCGCCTTGCGCCCGTTGTTGTCGGTCAGCGTACCGTGGTCCATTACCTGCAGCAGCAGGTTGAAGACTTCCGGATGCGCCTTCTCGATTTCGTCGAGCAACAATACGCAGTGCGGCTGCTTGGTGATCGCTTCGGTCAACAGACCACCCTGGTCGAAACCGACGTAGCCCGGAGGCGCACCGATCAGACGCGATACGGTGTGGCGCTCCATGTACTCGGACATATCGAAGCGAACCAATTCAATGCCCAACGCCTTGGCCAATTGCCGCGCGGCCTCGGTTTTACCGACACCGGTCGGGCCTGCGAACAGGAACGAACCGACTGGTTTGTCAGGCGACTTGAGGCCGGCACGGGACAGTTTGATCGCAGTCGACAGCGAATCGATCGCCGCGTCCTGACCAAACACTGTCAGCTTCAAATCACGCTCAAGGTTACGCAGCAACTCTTTGTCGGAGCTGGTGACGTGCTTAGGCGGAATCCGCGCGATTTTCGCCACGATGTCTTCGACATGCGGCACTTCGATGCGCTTGGCGCGCTTCTCGACCGGCTGCAAGCGCTGATAGGCGCCCGCCTCGTCGATCACATCAATGGCTTTGTCCGGCATGTGCCGGTCATTGATGTAACGCGACGCCAGTTCAGCAGCGGCACGCAATGCTTCGTCGCTGTACTCGATGTTGTGGTGCTGTTCGAAACGCCCTTTCAGGCCGCGCAGGATACCGATGGTGTCTTCCACCGACGGCTCGACAACATCGACCTTCTGGAAGCGACGCGCCAAGGCACGATCCTTCTCAAAGATGCCACGGAATTCCTGGAACGTGGTCGAACCGATGCAGCGAATGTCGCCAGACGACAGCAGCGGCTTGAGCAGATTCGAAGCGTCCATGACGCCGCCCGACGCAGCGCCCGCACCAATAATGGTGTGGATTTCGTCGATGAACAGAATGGCTTGCGGACGTTTTTTCAGTTCATTGAGCAGCGCTTTGAAACGCTTCTCGAAGTCGCCGCGATACTTGGTGCCTGCGAGCAGAGCACCGAGATCGAGCGAATAAACGACGCTACCCGCCAGCAGATCCGGCACCTGGTTGTCGACAATACGCTTGGCCAGGCCTTCGGCAATCGCGGTTTTACCCACGCCTGCTTCGCCGACCAGCAGCGGATTGTTTTTGCGCCGACGCGCGAGAATCTGCGCGACACGCTCGACTTCCGACTCACGGCCGACCAGCGGATCGATACGACCCTGGCGCGCGAGTTCGTTGAGGTTGCTGGCATAAGCATCCAGAGGATTGCCTGAAGAAGAAGACTCACCGCCCTCGTCGTCCTGCATATCTTGTTCACCTTCAGAGTGATCGCCGTGCCCCGGCACTTTGGAAATGCCATGGGCGATGTAGTTGACGACATCGATGCGCGCAACGCTCTGCTGTTTCAGCAGGAACACTGCCTGACTCTCTTGCTCACTGAAGATTGCAACCAGCACGTTGGCGCCAGTCACTTCGCGTTTGCCCGAGCTCTGTACGTGGAAAACAGCACGTTGCAGTACACGCTGGAAGCCCAGGGTTGGCTGGGTTTCACGATCTTCGTCATGGACGGGGATCAAAGGCGTGGTGGAGTCGATGAACTCCTGCAGGTCATGCTTGAGTTTGTCGAGGTTTGCGCCGCAGGCACGCAAAACGGTGGCGGCAGCCTCATTGTCCAATAGGGCCAGCAGCAGGTGTTCGACGGTCATGAATTCATGACGTTTCGAACGAGCCTCCTTGAAGGCAAGATTGAGGGTGACTTCGAGCTCGCGGTTTAACATAGCTTCACCTCATACCCAAGTGGTCGGCGATTAACCGTCCTTCTCGATTTCACAGAGTAGCGGATGCTGGCTTTCCCTGGCGTACTGGTTGACCTGCATGGCCTTTGTCTCGGCGATGTCGCGGGTAAACACTCCACATACTGCCCGCCCTTCTGTGTGGACGGCCAGCATGACCTTGGTCGCCAGCTCGCGATTCAGGTTAAAAAACACCTCGAGCACTTCGACGACGAAATCCATCGGTGTGTAGTCATCGTTGAACAAAACCACCTTGTACATCGGCGGCGCCTGTAACGCAGGCTTTGCTTCCTGAACAGCAACGCCTGCCGAATCGTCGTCGTGCTCCTCTGGAAGATCCTTTTGGAGAAGCGGGCGATCCTGATTGAATGTTAGTCGAATCTGGCTGATTGCATGCATGGGAAAGAAAGGTTCGTCAGTTGTGCAAATACAGTGGTGGGGGCGGTTGTCCACGTTTTCAACTCCGACTGCCCGGTCACCTTGACTATCGGGAAAACGGTGTTACAACCAATAGAGCCCACAGTGGGTAAAAAAGATCCGCGGAGTCAATTCTTTTAACGGAATAGATTGCGGATGACTTGGATGATACTCCAGCGTTGGAGTCTGTTGCAGAGGGATTTGAGCATGGCTGTCGGCAAGGTGAAATGGTTCAACAATGCCAAGGGGTACGGTTTTATCGTCGAGGATGGCAAGGATGAGGACTTGTTTGCCCATTACTCGGCCATCGAAATGGAAGGCTATAAAACCCTGAAGGCAGGGCAAGCCGTCAAATTCGAGATTATCCAGGGACCAAAAGGACTGCACGCGGTCAAAATTGGCCCTGCTGCGCCTGCAGGAGAAATTGTTACACCTGCTGCCGCCCCGCAGACTGTCACGGCCTGACCCACACCCTATATTTATTCAGCCATAAAAAAACCGCCTGACTCAATTCATCGAGTCAGGCGGTTTTTCTGTGCCCGTGTTTCTTACATATGCGAAATCAACGCATCACCGAAGCCCGACGACGAAACCAGCTTGGCGCCTTCCATCAAACGTTCGAAGTCATAGGTCACCGTCTTGGCCGAGATAGCGCCATTGGTGCCTTTGATGATCAGATCCGCCGCTTCCGTCCAACCCATATGGCGCAGCATCATTTCCGCCGAGAGAATCAGCGAACCCGGGTTGACCTGATCCTTGCCAGCGTATTTCGGCGCAGTACCATGGGTAGCTTCGAACATCGCCACGGTGTCGGACAGGTTGGCGCCCGGCGCGATGCCGATACCGCCCACTTCTGCCGCCAGGGCATCGGAGAGGTAGTCACCGTTGAGGTTGAGGGTCGCGATCACATCGTATTCGGCCGGGCGCAGCAGGATCTGCTGGAGCATGGCGTCGGCGATGGCGTCTTTGACCACAACGTTCTTGCCGGTTTTCGGGTTTTTGAACTGCATCCACGGGCCGCCGTCGAGCAGGGTCGCGCCGAATTCTTCGGCGGCCACTTCGTAGGCCCACTCTTTGAAGGCACCTTCGGTGAACTTCATGATGTTGCCTTTGTGCACGATGGTCAGCGAATCGCGGTCGTTATCGACCACATATTGCAGAGCCTTTCGCGCCAGGCGTTTGGTACCTTCCAGCGAAACCGGCTTGACGCCGATGCCGCAGTTTTCGTCGAAACGGATCTTGGTGACGCCCATTTCTTCTTTAAGGAATTTGATGACCTTGGTGGCTTCCGGCGAGCCGGCCTTCCACTCAATGCCCGCGTAGATGTCTTCGGAGTTCTCGCGGAAGATGGTCATGTCGACGTCGCCAGGCTTTTTCACCGGGCTTGGCACGCCTTCGAACCAGCGCACCGGGCGCAGGCAAACGTACAGGTCGAGCTGCTGACGCAGGGCCACGTTCAGCGAACGGATGCCGCCACCGACTGGAGTGGTGAGCGGGCCTTTGATGGAAACCACGTAATCCTTGACTGCATCGAGGGTTTCCTGAGGCAGCCAGGTGTCCTGATCGTAAACCTGGGTGGCTTTTTCCCCGGCGTAGACTTCCATCCAGGAAATCTTGCGTTTACCGCCGTATGCCTTTTGAACTGCAGCATCGACAACCTTGATCATCACCGGGCTGATGTCGACACCAATGCCGTCACCTTCGATGAAGGGGATGATCGGGTTATCAGGAACATTGAGAGAATGGTCTGCATTGACGGTGATTTTGTCGCCGACGGCTGGAACCTGAATCTTCTTGTAACCCATGCTGAACTCCATTGTTTGGATTGAACATCTGGCTTGGTTCGAGCGTAACCCAGTTAAATCAACACGCAAACCCTCTGTTCGTGGCGCGGGCACATCTCGTTTCGTACAAGCCTGAAAGCAAAGGGAAAAGCGCCAAACTCAAGCATTCGCAACGACTCTACGCCGCCCCCTGCCCTGCGACCTTTAGACCAATGGACGAGATTGGTTGCATATGAACCATCGGCAGATTGCCAGCTACCTATGTATAATGCCCGCCGCTGACCACAGGGTCACGACGGCTGGCCTCTCTAGAACGAGACTTTCCGCCTGATTGGTCGGGTTGTTATCGCAGCCTGACTGCTTGACGCTCTACTGATGCACCCAACATCACCGCGAAGAATCTCGACATTCGGTTCATGGATGACTTTGAACGAACGCGCTTACCCGGCGCCCCTCGAGTTTCTGCGCACGCTTTAGCAAAGAAGAGAGAGTTAATCCGAATATGCCCACCCGCTCGAAGATCATCTATACCTTCACCGACGAAGCCCCAGCCCTCGCCACCTATTCCCTGCTGCCGATCATCGAGGCGTACACCGCTTCGGCCGATATCGCCGTGGAAACCCGCGATATCTCTCTTGCAGCACGCATTCTGGCCAGCTTCCCCGAGCAACTGGGCGACAAAGCCGTAGCCGACCACCTCGCCGAACTGGGCGACCTGGCCGTTACGCCTGAAGCCAACATCATCAAGCTGCCGAACATCAGCGCTTCGGTGCCTCAGCTGCAAGCCGCGATCAAAGAGCTGCAAGCTCAGGGTTACAACCTGCCGGACTACCCGGAAACCGTGACCAGCGACGCCGACAAAGACGCCAAGGCGCGTTACGACAAGGTCAAGGGCAGCGCCGTGAACCCGGTTCTGCGTGAAGGCAACTCCGACCGTCGCGCTCCGCTGTCGGTGAAGAACTACGCTCGCAAGCACCCGCACAAAATGGGCGCCTGGGCCAAAGACTCCAAGTCCCACGTCGCTCACATGAGCACCGGCGATTTCTACGGCAGCGAAAAAGCTGCCCTGATCGACGCCGCTGACGCCGTGAAGATCGAGCTGATCGCCAAAGACGGCACCGCGACCGTTCTGAAAGAAAAAACCACCGTTCAGGCTGGCGAGATCCTCGACTGCGCCGTGATGAGCAAAAACGCCCTGCGTGCGTTCATCGCTGCTGAAATCGACAGCGCCAAGGCCCAGGGTGTACTGCTCTCGGTGCACTTGAAAGCGACCATGATGAAGGTCTCCGACCCGATCATGTTCGGCCAGATCGTTGCCGAGTTCTATAAAGATGCGCTGACCAAGCATGCTGCCGTGCTGGCCGAGATCGGCTTCAACCTGAACAACGGCATCGGCGATCTGTACGCGCGCATCAAGGCTTTGCCTGCCGAGCAGCAAGCACAGATCGAAGCTGACATGGCCGCGGTCTACGCCGCTCGTCCGTCGCTGGCGATGGTCAACTCCGACAAAGGCATCACCAACCTGCACGTGCCGAGCGACGTTATCGTCGACGCCTCGATGCCAGCGATGATCCGTGACTCCGGCAAAATGTGGGGCACTGACGGTCAACTGCACGACACCAAGGCTGTGATCCCGGATCGTTGCTACGCAACCATCTACCAGGCCGTGATCGAAGATTGCAAAGCCAATGGCGCTTTCGACCCGACCACCATGGGCAGCGTGCCAAACGTTGGTCTGATGGCGAAGAAAGCCGAAGAGTACGGCTCGCACGACAAGACCTTCCAGATCAAGGCTGACGGCGTTGTTCGCGTAACCGACAGCAAAGGCACTCTGCTGATGGAACAGGCTGTTGAAGCCGGCGACATCTTCCGCATGTGCCAGACCAAAGACGCGCCGATCCAGGACTGGGTCAAACTGGCCGTCAACCGTGCTCGCGCCAGCAGCACGCCAGCGATCTTCTGGCTCGACCCAATGCGCGCTCACGACGGCGTAGTGATCGAGAAAGTTCAGGCTTACCTGAAGGATCACGACACGGCCGGTCTGGACATCCAGATCATGGCGCCGGTCGACGCGATGAAGTACACCCTGCAGCGCACCCGCGAAGGCAAGGACACCATTTCGGTGACCGGCAACGTACTGCGCGACTACCTGACTGACCTGTTCCCGATCATGGAACTGGGCACCAGCGCCAAGATGCTCTCGATCGTGCCGCTGATGAACGGCGGTGGCCTGTTCGAAACCGGCGCTGGCGGTTCGGCGCCGAAGCACGTGCAGCAACTGGTTGAAGAGAACTTCCTGCGCTGGGATTCGCTGGGCGAGTTCCTCGCACTGGCAGCGTCCCTTGAGCATCTGGGCGTGAACTACAACAACCCGAAAGCGCTGGTGCTGTCGAAGACTCTGGATCAGGCGACTGGCCAGTTCCTCGACAACAACAAGTCGCCATCGCGCAAAGTCGGCAACATCGACAACCGCGGCAGCCACTTCTACCTGGCGATGTACTGGGCTCAGGCCCTGGCCGCCCAGACTGAAGACGCGGCACTGCAAGCGCAGTTCGCGACCCTGGCAAAAACCCTGACCGAGAACGAAGCGACCATCGTTGCCGAGCTCAACGCCGTTCAGGGCAAGCCAGTCGACATCGGCGGTTACTACCACGCCAATGCCGAGCTGATCAGCAAGGCCATGCGCCCAAGCGCAACCCTCAACGCCGCGATTGCTGCGCTGGTTTAAGGTTGTAAAGGGAACATCACAAACCCCGGCCCAGTGCCGGGGTTTGTGTTTCCAGAGTTCACACAATTCCCTTGTAGGAGTGAGCCTGCTCGCGATAGCGGTATACCATTCAACAATTCCGGTGACTGACATTGCGCTATCGCGAGCAGGCTCACTCCTACAAGGGATTGGGTTTCAATTCAATATTTGAGGACAATTCATGGAATGGCTCCCCCACATCACCGTCGCCACCATCGTCGAGGATAACGGTCGTTTCCTGATGGTCGAAGAACACAAGGCCGGGCGTAACGTGCTCAACCAGCCCGCCGGCCATCTCGACCCGGACGAAACCCTGATCGAAGCCGCCGTGCGCGAAACCCTTGAAGAAACCGGCTGGGACGTCGAGCCCACTGGCGTCATCGGCATCTACCTGTACACCGCGCCGAGCAACGGCGTGACCTACCAGCGCGTGTGCTTCAGCGCCAAAGCGGTGAAACATCACCCGGATTACCAATTGGACGACGGCATCGTCGGCGCCAAGTGGCTGACCCGCGACGAATTAATCGCCCAGCGCGACAACTGGCGCAGTGAGCTGATCATCCGCTGCATCGACGATTATCTGGCCGGCCATCACTTCGGCCTCGAACTGATCCGCCCTTCTCTTTAGCCTTGAGGCCGCGAGCCTGATAGAATCGCGTCCTTTTTCAAGACACTCATTGAATCCCTATGCGTGATCCAGCCCCTTCTGACACATCCAAGAAGCGCGTCATTGTCGGCATGTCCGGCGGCGTGGACTCTTCCGTTTCCGCTCTCCTGCTGATCGAGCAGGGCTATGAAGTGGAAGGCCTGTTCATGAAGAACTGGGAAGAAGACGACGGAACGGAATACTGCACCGCCATGGACGACCTGGCGGATGCCCAGGCTGTCTGCGACAAAATCGGTATCAAACTGCACACCGCCAACTTCGCCGCCGAGTACTGGGACAACGTGTTCGAGCACTTCCTCGCCGAGTACAAGGCCGGTCGCACGCCGAACCCGGACATCCTCTGTAACCGCGAGATCAAGTTCAAGGCGTTCCTCGACTACGCCATGATGCTCGGTGCCGACCTGATCGCTACCGGCCACTATGTGCGCCGTCGTGACATCGATGGCCGCACCGAACTGCTCAAAGGCCTCGATCCGAACAAGGATCAGAGCTACTTCCTGCACGCCGTTGGCGGCGAACAGATCGCCAAGACCCTGTTCCCGGTTGGCGAACTGGAAAAGCCGGAAGTCCGTGCAATTGCCGAGAAATACGAGCTAGCGACCGCCAAGAAGAAGGATTCCACCGGGATCTGCTTCATCGGCGAGCGTCGTTTCAGCGACTTCCTCAAGCAATACCTGCCGGCGCAACCGGGCGAGATAAAAACCACCGAAGGCGAAGTCATCGGCCGTCACCACGGCTTGATGTACCACACCATCGGTCAGCGTCAGGGCCTCGGTATCGGCGGCCTGAAAGACGCGGGCGATGAGCCGTGGTACGTGCTGCGCAAGGATCTCGACAGCAACGAGCTGATCGTCGGCCAGGGCAACAACCATCCGTGGCTGTTCTCCGGCGCCCTGCTCGCTTCGGAAATCTATTGGGTCAACCCGATAGACCTGGGCCAGCCGCTGCGCCTGACCGCCAAGGTTCGCTATCGCCAGAGCGACCAGGCCTGCACCCTGGAAAAAACCGCCAGCGGCTACCGCGCCGTGTTCGACGAGCCGCAACGTGCAGTAACGCCGGGTCAGTCCGTGGTGTTCTATGACGGTGAAATCTGCCTCGGCGGCGGCGTGATCGAAGTGGCCGAGCCGTGGAGCGGCCAGGCATGAGCCCGACTCAGGAGCAACTGACGGCGCTGGGCGGCGTGTTTCTCGCCGCCGTGCTCGTCGACCGCATCGCCAAAAGCGGCCAGACCAGCGAAGCCGGCCTGACGTGTATGCTCGGCAGCCTGCTGGTGCGCGACCCGAAAGACACGCTGGACGTGTACGGCGGCGACGACCTCAATCTGCGCGAAGGCTACCGCGCGCTGATCGGCGCCCTCGAACGCGACCCGAGCACGTTGCAGCGTGAGCCATTGCGTTACGCCCTGTCGATGCTCGGCCTGGAGCGGCAACTGGCCAAGCGTGACGATATGCTTGACACCATCGGCAAGCGCTTGCCGCAGATTCAGTCGCAGGTCGAGCATTTCGGTCCAGCCCATGAAAACGTGATTGCCGCTTGCGGCGCGCTGTATCAGGACACCCTGAGCACCCTGCGTCAACGGATTCAGGTGCACGGCGACATGCGCAACCTGCAGCAACCGAGCAACGCCTCGAAAATTCGCGCCTTGCTCCTCGCCGGCATTCGTTCGGCGCGCTTGTGGCGGCAGTTGGGCGGCCACCGCTGGCAGTTGGTGATCAGCCGGCGCAAGCTGCTCAAAGAGCTGTATCCGTTGATGCGCAGCGAGTAAACGCCGCGCAATAAAAGCTTTGTAGTCTGTAACGCGTAATACGCCGGTCAGTTGGCAACGGACCGGCGGATTTTTTCATGTATGATACGCGCCCCATTTCGTTGCCCGACTGTCCGAGAACACCCCATGCAGCTTTCTTCGCTCACTGCGGTTTCCCCTGTTGACGGCCGCTACGCCGGCAAAACCCAGGCCCTGCGCCCGATTTTCAGCGAGTACGGTCTGATCCGTGCCCGTGTTCTGGTTGAAGTGCGCTGGCTCCAGCGCCTGGCCGCCCACGCTGGCATCCCTGAAGTGCCGGCCTTCTCCGCCGAGGCCAACGCCGTTCTCAATGAACTGGCTGAAAACTTCTCGCTGGAGCACGCCGAGCGCGTCAAAGAGATCGAGCGCACCACCAACCACGACGTCAAAGCGATCGAATACTTGCTCAAAGAGCAAGCGGCCAAGCTGCCGGAGCTGGCCAAGGTCAGCGAGTTCATCCACTTTGCCTGCACCAGCGAAGACATCAACAACCTGTCCCACGCCCTGATGCTGCGCGAAGGCCGTGACGACGTGATGCTGCCGCTGATGCGCCAGACCGCCGAAGCCATCCGCGAACTGGCCATCCGTTTCGCCGACGTGCCAATGCTGTCGCGTACTCACGGCCAACCGGCTTCTCCAACCACTCTGGGTAAAGAGCTGGCGAACGTGGTTTACCGTCTCGAGCGCCAGATCGCTCAGGTTGCTGCCGTGCCGCTGCTGGGCAAGATCAACGGCGCTGTCGGCAACTACAACGCGCACCTGTCGGCCTACCCGCAGATCGACTGGGAAGCCAATGCCCGCGCCTTCATCGAAGACGAGCTGGGCCTGGGCTTCAACCCGTACACCACGCAGATCGAACCGCACGACTACATCGCCGAGCTGTTCGACGCGATCGCGCGCTTCAACACTATCCTGATCGACTTCGACCGTGACATCTGGGGCTACATCTCCCTGGGTTACTTCAAGCAGCGCACCATCGCTGGCGAAATCGGTTCGTCGACCATGCCGCACAAGGTCAACCCGATCGACTTCGAAAACTCCGAAGGCAACCTGGGTATCGCCAACGCACTGTTCCAGCACCTGGCGAGCAAACTGCCGATCTCCCGCTGGCAGCGCGACCTGACCGACTCCACCGTCCTGCGTAACCTCGGTGTCGGCTTCGCCCACAGCGTGATCGCGTACGAAGCCAGCCTCAAAGGCATCAGCAAACTTGAGCTGAGCGCTCAGAAGATTGCCGCTGACCTCGACGCTTGCTGGGAAGTTCTGGCTGAGCCGATCCAGACCGTGATGCGCCGCTACAACATCGAAAACCCGTACGAGAAGCTGAAAGAACTGACCCGTGGCAAGGGCATCAGCCCTGAAGCCCTGCAGACTTTCATCGATGGTCTGGACATGCCTGCCGAAGCGAAAGCCGAGCTCAAGCAACTGACCCCGGCCAACTACATCGGCAACGCTGTAGCGCAAGCCAAACGCATCTGATCGACCGTTTGACCCGTTTGAGACGCCCGGCCGCGCCGGGCGTTTTTATTCCCGTCTGAAAAGTGCTTTTTTTCAATAGGTTACATATGAATCCCGATATTCCTCTTCAACTTCTGGGCGGCATCACAGCACGCGAGTTCCTGCGCGACTACTGGCAGAAAAAGCCACTGCTGATCCGCCAGGCGATTCCTGATTTCGAAAGCCCGATCGACGCCGACGAACTGGCCGGCCTGGCCCTGGAAGAAGAAGTCGAATCGCGCCTGGTGATCGAGCACGGCGAGCGCCCTTGGGAACTGCGTCGCGGCCCGTTCGCTGAAGACGAGTTCAGCAAACTGCCGGAAAAAGAGTGGACCCTGCTGGTGCAGGCGGTTGACCAGTTCGTGCCGGAAGTCAGCGAGCTGCTGGAAAACTTCCGTTTCCTGCCGAGCTGGCGCGTCGACGATGTGATGATCAGCTTCGCCGCTCCGGGTGGCAGCGTTGGTCCGCATTTCGACAACTACGATGTGTTCCTGCTGCAAGGCCACGGCAAGCGCAACTGGAAAATCGGCCAGATGTGCGATTCCGAGAGCCCACTGCTGCAACACGCGGATCTGCGCATCCTCGCCGAATTCCACGAGACCGAAGAATGGGTACTGGAACCGGGCGACATGCTTTACCTGCCGCCGCGCCTGGCTCACTGCGGTGTCGCGGTCGACAATTGCATGACCTACTCGGTCGGCTTCCGCGCGCCGAGCGCCTCTGAAGTGCTGACCCACTTCACCGATTTCCTCAGCCAGTTCCTGACTGACGAAGAGCGCTACACCGATGCTGACGCCAAGCCAGCTGTCGATCCGCACCAGATTCAGCACGATGCCCTGGATCGCCTGAAAAGCCTGCTCGCCGAACACATGAGCGACGAGCGTTTGCTGCTGACCTGGTTCGGCCAGTACATGACCGAGCCGCGCTATCCAGAGCTGGTGGTTGGCCCGGAAGACGTCGAAGAAGAAGACTTCCTCAGCGCTCTGCAGGATGGCGCTGTATTGATCCGCAACCCGAGCGCGCGTCTGGCCTGGTCGGAAGTCGATGACGACCTGCTGCTGTTCGCCAGCGGCCAGAGCCGTTATCTGCCGGGCAAACTGCGTGAACTGCTGAAGCTGATCTGCGCCGCCGACGCCCTGCACGCCGATAACCTCGGCGAGTGGCTGAATGATGAAGACGGTCGCGGCCTGCTGTGCGAACTGGTCAAGCAAGGCAGCCTGGGGTTCGCCGATGAATAAGATTCGCGTACGTGTCGCAGACTGGCAGAAGGACATCGCCGAGATCCGGCGCATTCGTGAAACGGTGTTCATTGCCGAGCAATTGGTGCCACCTGAGTTGGAATGGGACGCGGATGACGCGACCGCCGTGCATTTTCTGGCGTTTGAAGGCGACTTTCCGATTGGCACTGCGCGTCTGTTGCCTGATGGGCACATCGGCCGCGTTTCGGTGCTGAAAGACTGGCGCGGGATGAAGGTCGGAGATGCGCTGATGCAAGCGGTGATTGCTGAAGCGGAAGAACGCGGCCTGAAGCAGCAAATGCTCAGCGCGCAGGTGCAGGCCACGGCGTTCTATGAGCGCCTGGGCTTCAGCCTGGTCAGCGAGGAATTCCTCGAAGCCGGGATTCCGCATGTCGACATGCTTCGCCATTCGGCCTGAGCACTGCCCTGATCGTTCCCACGCTCGGCGTGGGAATGCCTCTCGGGACGCTCCGCGTCCCTTGCGGCATGTGACGCAGAGCGTCACTGGCTGCATTCCCACGCAGAGCGTGGGAACGATCATGCAAACCCTGTGGCGAGGGGATTTATCCCCGTTCGGCTGCGCAGCAGTCGCCAACCCGACAAACTCGGTCTACTTGATGCACCGCGTTTTCAGGATTTGGGGCTGCTTCGCAGCCCATCGGGGATAAATCCCCTCGCCACAAAAGCAGTTCTCGAAACGCCTCGGCATCCAACGATGCCGGGGCGTTTTGCTGTCCAGGATTCAACTTGCCCCACCCGAGGCCGACAAACTGGCAATATCAAGCCTTTCGAACGCGGAGATAACGGACATGTCCCTACGCACCCTGCTCACCACCCTGCTGCTCGGTTGCAGTTTTTCGGTGATGGCAGCCACAGAAATCGTGCCCCTCAAGTACCACACCAGCGCCGATATGTTGCCGGTGGCGCAGGACTTCATCGGTCAGGACGGCCAGGTCAGTGCCTACGGCAACCAGCTCATCGTGAAGGCCGAGCCGGGCAAGATTCAGGAACTCAAGGATCTGCTGTCACAACTCGACACCGCGCCCAAACGCCTGCTGATCACCGTCGACACCAACGAAAACAATGGTCGCGGCGATGAAGGCTATTCGGTCAACGGCGCCCCACCGAACCAGACCCGCATCATCAGCCGCAGCACCACCAGCCGTAACGGCGGCATCCAGCAAGTACAGGCCAGCGAGGGCGCACCGGCGCTGATTCAAGTAGGCCAAAGCGTGCCGATCACCAGCAGCCAGAGTAATTCCTACGGCGATTACAGCAACCAGACCCAATACCGCAACGTCACTCGAGGGTTTTACGTCACCGCCAGCGTCACCGGTGACACCGTTCACCTGGCGATCACTACCAACAATGACCGAATGAGCCAGGAACGTTCCGATGTAGTGAACGTACAAAGTACCGACACAACTGTCAGCGGACGCCTCGGTGAATGGATCACCCTCGCCGGCGTCAACAGCCAGACGCAAGCCGATAAACAGGGCCTGGCCCGCAGCTACTCGACTCAAGGCCGGGATGACATGACCTTGCGGGTCAAAGTCGACACGCTGGACTAAAGCACCGAAAACTGACTGATTAGTCGTATTAGACGAAAGATGTAGTGCTTAAAAAAAAGCACTACAAAACGTTTGACGAGGCAAAAAAGCGAAGGCATGATGGCCTCGCTCCCGCTAATCAGAGGCCCTGGCAAGGGCCTTCGAAGCGATGTTCGCACCTACCCCGCGAACCGCTTCGTGTCTGTACCGCCCACAAGGTGTGTTTGACGAGGTTGCCGACTGGAACGAAGTTGTCCCGAGGGACGGAAGCGTAATTAGGTAACCCGGCTCCACACTGTAGATCGTATAGAGGCCCACGACGCCCGAATGCGCCCGCAGTCCGCCACTACCTGCTCACTTCCCCTCGAGCCCATCGTCCATCCCGTCGCCTACCCCGCCGAATCCGACTTGACCACCTAAGCTTCTGGTCAGCGAGCGCAGGAATTTTCCACCGCAGAACAACTTTTCATAAAAGACGCGACGAGGTTTATCTCCATGGCACTGACACGCGAACAGCAAATTGCAGCCCTCGAAAAAGACTGGGCTGAAAACCCGCGCTGGAAAGGCGTGACACGCGCTTACTCCGCTGCTGACGTCGTCCGCCTGCGTGGCTCGGTTCAACCTGAGCACACTTTTGCAAAACTGGGCGCCGAGAAGCTGTGGAACCTGGTCACCCAGGGCGCCAAGCCGTCCTTCCGTCCTGAGAAAGATTTCGTCAACTGCATGGGCGCCCTGACCGGCGGCCAGGCTGTACAACAAGTCAAAGCCGGTATCCAGGCGATCTATCTGTCGGGCTGGCAGGTTGCTGCGGACAACAACTCCGCCGAATCGATGTACCCGGATCAGTCGCTGTACCCGGTGGATTCGGTGCCAACCGTGGTCAAGCGCATCAACAACTCGTTCCGTCGTGCTGACCAGATCCAGTGGAAAGCCGGCAAAGGCCCGGGCGACGAAGGCTACATCGACTACTTCGCGCCGATCGTGGCTGACGCTGAAGCCGGTTTCGGTGGCGTGCTGAACGCTTACGAGCTGATGAAAAGCATGATCGAAGCAGGCGCTGCCGGCGTTCACTTCGAAGACCAACTGGCTTCCGTGAAAAAATGCGGTCACATGGGCGGTAAAGTACTGGTTCCGACTCAGGAAGCCGTACAGAAGCTGACCGCTGCTCGTCTGGCTGCTGACGTTGCCGGTACCCCGACCATCATTCTGGCCCGTACCGACGCGAACGCCGCTGACCTGCTGACCTCCGATTGCGACCCGTACGACCAGCCGTTCGTGACTGGCGAGCGCACTCAGGAAGGTTTCTACAAGGTCCGTGCCGGTCTGGATCAAGCCATCGCTCGTGGTCTGGCTTACGCGCCATACGCCGACCTGATCTGGTGCGAAACCGCCAAGCCGGATCTGGACGAGGCTCGTCGCTTCGCCGAAGCGATCAAAAAGGAATACCCGGATCAACTGCTGTCGTACAACTGCTCGCCTTCCTTCAACTGGAAGAAAAACCTGGACGACGCGACCATCGCCAAGTTCCAGCGCGAACTGTCCGCCATGGGTTACAAGCACCAGTTCATCACCCTGGCCGGCATTCACAACATGTGGCACAGCATGTTCAACCTGGCGCACGACTACGCCCGCAACGACATGACTGCTTACGTGAAACTGCAAGAGCAGGAATTCGCTGACGCCGCCAAGGGTTACACCTTCGTGGCTCACCAGCAGGAAGTGGGCACCGGCTACTTCGACGACATGACCACCGTGATTCAAGGTGGCACGTCTTCGGTAACCGCACTGACCGGTTCGACTGAAGAAGAACAGTTCCACTGATCTGCTTCGCTGAGCAAACGGCCTTTGTGGATCGTATAGAAAGCTAATCGCAGAGCCGCAAAACTGACGCCCCGACTGGTTCGGGGCGTTTTTTTGTCTGGGATTTGGTGGCCGCGCATGCCTATTGCAGCCGATCTACCAACCCGCGTATGGCCGCCCGCAAGCCCCCCCCTGGAGGAGCTGCCGAAGGCTGCGATCTTTTGATTGTAAAAAAAGCAGATCAAAAGATCGCAGCCTTCGGCAGCTCCTACAGGGTGTCACTTATCAGGGGACCCAAGCCAGATCACGCTGCAGTCGCAAAGCGCCCCCTTCTGCCAGCAAGCAAAAGACAAACGCCGCCAAACAAAAGACCCACCAGCCCATACAGACTCCAGCTCAACTGGAACCCGATCCCGGCGATCAAAGAGGCGCCGATCCCCACAGACACCATCCTCGCCAACGCCAGCACCACAGGTATAAGCGAGAACAGGCTGGCCTGGGTTTGCAGGGTGGTTTTCTGCGCGATCAACGCGGTGATGTAGGTCACGCCAAGAATCTCACCCAGCGTCCAGAAGAACACGAACGAAAGAATCAGCGCGGTCTGTTCGAAAAAGGCATAGGCGCCGAATCCGATGCCGTAAAAAACCGCCGCCAGGGACAGATTGGTCAGCGCCCCGAAACGTGACGTCAAGGCAATCAGCGGCTGCGTCACCACGACCACCAGCAACGCATTGACGATACCAACCGCACCGAACAGGCCGGCGGCCTTGCCCGCCGTCACCTCATCAAGCCATAGCGGCAATTGATATTCACGTTGCGCATCCAGCACCGACAACGCAAAGAACATGGCGCCCGCAACGATGACGATCCTGGGTACATCGACCAACGCACCCATCGAGGTTTTTCTGGCTTCAGTCGCAGCGCCCTGACGTTCCGGCAGCGCAAGAAAGACACTGGCCAACAGGCACAGAACACTGGCGCCCATCGCAAACAGCACCAGATAGTGACTGTCGAGGCCGAGCAAGTAGCCACCCATCACGAACAGCAGCGCTCCCCCCAGATTAGTGGCCAGGTGCAGATAGCCAAAAGAGGCGATGCGATTGCTGTCGTTCGCCGCCAGGGACGTGAGGACACTGAATACCGGCGTGATCAGGCCCGCACACAGCATGAACAGCAGCACCATCGCAATGGAACTGACCGATGAACTGAGCACGGCAGCGAGCAACAAAAACAGTGACGAACAGGACGAGGTACAGATTAAAAGTGTCCGGAAGTTGAAACGACCGATCAGCGCCCCGCCCAACAGATTGCCCAGCAGATAAAACGCCGACATCAGTGTGATCACCAAGGCCACTGCAGAGCTGTCGAGCTGGTAATGCCGATGAAAAAACAAGGCAGCAAAAGGCCCCAACGCATTGGCCATGACGAACAGCAATCTGAGCAAAACAATGTTACGCATTCCTGCCATAAGGCGATTCCCTTTCAGCCATGTCGTCATTTGAAATTAACCTTTACGTGTTGCGGTGTTCGCAACGCAGGCCTTTGGGCAATGTGCTGCTCGATGTTCACTTCGCTCAGGCAAGCCGCACTGCCGCTGCCACGCAATACCGTCGTCAGGAATGTTTTCAGATCCGACGCCGAGGGAACGGCCACGCGCAGCACATCGCGCAACAGACCGAAACTGTGCGGGTATTGCGAACAGTCGCTTACGCGGATATTGGCCTGAGCAAAAGCGCTGGCCAGACGACCATCGTGCTCATCCTGCAGCAGCAGAAAGTTCGTATCGCTCTCATAAACGACGATTGCGTTGGCCCGACAGACGTCGATAATTTCACGTTTGATCTGCGCGAGATGATCGTGCGCTTGCTGCAACGCTTGCCGGTTCTGCAAACAGTACAGCGCCGCTTTCACCGCCACATGGTTCACATCCCAAGGGCCGCGCACTTTCATCAGCTCACGGATTGATTCCGGGCGCGTGACCACATACCCCAGGCGCAATCCGGCTAGTCCGAAGTACTTGGAAAAAGAACGAATGACAAACAATTGCCTGACCGCGCTGAACGTATCCAGACACGACTGTTGCAAATACTCGAAGTAGCATTCGTCGACGATCACCGGTTTGTCTTGCCTGACACAAGCTTCGACAAACACTCGCAATTGCTCTGGGTCGATGCGCACTCCCAGTGGATTGTTGGGGTTGCACAGGATCAACCCCTGACTGGTGTGCAAGGACTGGAGCACCGCCTCGGTGGGCAACACGAATTTGCCGGCCTGTTTTTCAAACCCCGCGATCACCGGCACCACGCCGTTGACGTCGAGCATCTGGTAATAGAAGGAAAAAACCGGAGAAGGCACCACCACCCGATCCCCTGGCGAAAACAGTAACCGAATCACCAGATCGATGGCCTGATCCGCGCCATTGGTCAGCAGCAGACTGTCGGTGGAGACCTTGCAGTACTGCGCGAGCTGGTTGAGGAGCGGGCGGTAATTGGGATAGGCAAACAGATCCTGAGGCTTCAATTCGTTGGCAATGAACCCTGCCAGAAACCGATGTAAAAACTGGTTTTCATTCAAATCCAGCAGCACCGATGAAAGATCGCGCTCTGGCGCCTTCCATGAACCGGAGCATGAGATGTGGGGGTGAAACTTCATTTGCGCATCCCTCCGTAGATCACTTGTTCGCCCAGCGCGTACATCTGCCGGACCTCCTCGTGGCTGGCGTACACCACCGACTTTCCCGTGGCGGCCGATAAACAATGACTGGTAATCAACCGGCTGATTTCGGCCGTGAATGCCACGGCGCGATGAAACGCCTCCGACAGGTCGCGGCCAAAACAGGTAATGCCATGGCTGGGCATGACAATGCAGTTGGTGTCGCTGGCACAGCGGCCAATCGCACTGATATCCAGCTCGACATTGATGCCCGCGTCGAGGATGCTCGGCGGCTTGCCCATGACCAGGGCCGTGTCGTTCGACACGTACGCCATCTCACGCCATTGCATGACAGCGAAGAAGGCAATGACGTCGTTGGGATGAAGGTGCACCGTCGCATTGATGTCGGCGCGACAACGCATGATTTCCCGATGCATCTGGTGCCCCTGACTGGGGTGGAAACGTCCGTGCAGAAGCTCATCGGATTGCATGTCCAGCACCGACAGATGCTCAAGCCCGCACTCTTCCAGAGAGATGCCGCGGTGCTTGGTGTAGATCACGTCGCGTTGCCAGTACGCACAGCGGCTGCGTACAGCGATATTGCCCAACGTGTTGACCAGCAGTTGTCGCGCCGCCAGACGCTGACCGTATTGGACAATGCTGTTGCCGATCGCCAGGTCGAACCAGGCCGGCAACCCGGCTCGGGACGGTTCAAACCCCGCACGTTTCAATTCAGGCATAGCCGTTTGCCTCCCGCGATACGCAATCGGGATTGACCACCGTGTCGACTGTTTGCCCCTGTAACAGCGCCAGCAGCGTTTGCAGGGCATTGGCTTTGAGTTGGGCCAACGAGCGCTCGCTGTAGAAAGCGGCATGCGGCGTCAATAACACCCGCTCATGCTCGATCAAGGCTTTGGGAGGTGCCGGCTCTTCCTGCACGACATCCAGCAGTGCCATGGACACAACCCCGGCCTGCAAGGCCCGCAGCAACGCATCGGTGTCGACGATGCCGCCTCGCGCGGTATTGACCAGGGTCGCGCCGTGCTTCATCCGTGAAAATGCCGCGTCGTTCATAAGATGTGCGGTGGCCGGGGTAAGCGGCAGATGCAGCGACAGCACATCGGCGGTAGCGAGCAAAGCATCCAGCGTCAGGCCCGTGGCAATGTCTTCGGCACAACGCTCGACCCCGGGATCGTAAAAGCAGATCCGGTAACCGAGCGCCGCCGCCCTGCGGGCCAATGCTCGTCCTGTTGCGCCGTAACCCACAACACCCAGAACCGTGTCGGCACAGGCTTTCACTTCGCCGCTATGGGCTCGCCAGCTCCAGCCGCCCTGGCGGGTGTGCCGGGCGTAGTCGCACAGCTTGCGCTGGGCCAAGAGGATCAACGCCAAGGCATGCTCGGCAACTTCCTCCACCCCTACAGAAACGATGTTGGCGCACACAATGCCTTGCGCGCTCAACGCCTCGACATCCACATCATCAAGGCCGATCGTTGCCTTCACCAAAGCGCGGCAACGCGGCATTCTGGCGATCAGCGGCGCGTCGATGACCACCGAATGAAAGGCAATGATGCCGTCGGCTTTGGCCAGTTGCTCATCTGAAGGGGCGGTGGTCACCTCGAGGCGATAGCGCTGATGCTGCGCTTCCCGGACATACTCCCCAGCGTCGACATAATTCACTCGCTGCGAATCGATCATCAGAATATTCATGGGCATCCTTTTCCTTCCCGAGTCGTTGGCACTGCTGATTCAAAACGTTGCGCCCGGCGAATTTCAAGCACGGAGGTAGTCGCACTGTTGGCCGATATGCCCCGCCACCGCCGCGTCATATATGCAGGCGGCAACCACCATGTCCTGGCTGGCATGGCCAACGCTGCGAAAGTAACTGAGACCTTGTTTGCGGGTGACCGGCGAAGGCTGCTCGACCACCAGGGCGCTGATCTCGCGGATGTCCTTGCGCTCAATCACCGACCACGCCAAGGCCTGGGCGATTTCGCCCGACTCGTGGCATGCGGCGTCGAGATGATCGACATGCACCTGAGCACTGCCCAGCAATCGAGGATCGATCTCGCATGCTTGCGGTGTGCTGCCGCCGATGGCATTGATATGGGCATCGGGTTTGAGCTGATGCGTCCCGATCAACGGCTGCGGACTGTCGTGGGAGGTTGTCGTGCAGACAATGTCCGCGTCAGCCAACGCATCTTCCATGCGCTCGACGGCCTCGACCGGCTGCGCAAGCTCAATGGACAGACGTTCGGCCAACGCGACACTGCGGGCCATTGAGCGGGAAAATATCCTGACCTGCCCCAACTCCCTGACAGCGGCCATCGCCTTGATATGCGCCGCCGCTTGAGCCCCGGCTCCGATCACCGCCAGATTGAGCCGCGTCTGCAGGCAGAGTTTGTCCGTCACCAACGCACTCATGGCACTGGTACGAATCGCCGTCAGGGCGGAACTGTCGAGCATCGCCAATAACCGGCCGCTGTCGACGTCGATCAGCAAAACCGCGCCATTGACCGTCGAGAGCCCCTGCTCGGCGTTGCCGGGATGAAACGACGACACCTTGATGCCCAGGGTCTGGCTCGCGGGCAAAAAGGCCGGCATGAACAACGAAAATGCCTTTTGTCGCTCGTGCAGGATGATCGAACGTGGCGGAACCACGGGGGCCGCAAGTGAAAAGCCGCGATGAGCTTTTTCGAGTACGCGCACAAGCGTCGGCAACTCGACACAACGCCTGATGTCTTCACGATTGAGCAGCAGCATGGCTTGTCCTTTTCCATCAAAGCTTTTTGAAAGTCCCGGCCATTCCCTGACCGGCAGCGTTTGCACGCTTACTCAAACCGGCGTCTAGCCGACGGGGTAGTCCTGGGAAAACCCCTGCTTTGGAACCAGAAAGGTGCGCAGGTAGCTGATGACCGGAGTGGCGTCCTGCTTGCGACCGATCACCTTGATGGTGACGATGCCCTGGCCCGGACGTGATCGGGATTCACGCTTGAAGACCACCTCGCTCTCGGCATACAGGGTGTCGCCGACGTACACCGGACTGGGCAGGCGTATTTCGTCCCAGCCCAGGTTGGCGATGGCCCGGGCGCTCATTGTCGCGACCGTCATGCCGCTGATGATCGACAAGGTCACCGAACTGTTCACCAGCAGTTTTTCGAACTCGGTGCGCTGTGCGTAAGCCACATCGATATGCGCCGGATGGTTATTCATGTTCATCAGTGACTGCCAGATGTTATCCAGTTCAGTCACCGTGCGACCGGGGCGATGCTCGAACACGTCCCCGACCACAAATTCTTCGTAATGCAGCCCATAAGACTCACGGTATCGGTTGGCAGCGATCCGTTTATGGGCCGGAATCATCGGTTCCATGCTGTTCTCCTTATAGACCCAGTTCCTGGGCGCGCTGGATGACTTTGCGGGCTTGCTTGACGAAGGGCGGCCCGACCATCAGGTGCTTCAGCCGGGTGATTTTTTCACCACTGTCTTGCGCCGCCTGCACAACGGCCAAGGCATGTTCGTACTCGGCGATCGAAGGGGTGAACGCCTCATTGATGATGGATATCTGCCTTGGGTGAATCGAGGTCTTGCCACTGAATCCCAACTCCCGGGTGTCCTGGCATTCCTTGAGTAACCCGGCGTCGTCATCGAGGTTGAAGTAAGCGGTGTCGAACGCGGGAATCCCCGCTGCGCTGGCGGCGGCAACGATGCTTGCACGGGCGTGGAGAATGTTGCTCCAGCCGCCAATGGGCACACCGAGGCTGGCCGCGTAGTCTGCCGAACCAAAGATCAGTCCGTCGGCGCTGGATGCAATGGCGTAAATATCCCGCAGGCAGGCCGGTGTTTCGACGGTGACGAGGATTTTCGGGCTGCCTCCCTGCCCCCCTACATTGGCGCGTACGACGTCTATCTCGGCCGCCGCTTCGGTCATGGCGAGGACGATGTATTCGGGGCGCTGTTCGAGGGATTGCACCAGCAACAGATCAAGCAACCCTTGGTTATCACGCAATGGGTTGATGCGCAGTGCCGTACGCTGCGCTGTAGGGGATCGATAGAACTGCTCGACACATAAGCGGGCTTCAGCTTTCCTGGCGAGCGGAACACCGTCCTCCAGATCAATCACCATGACATCCGTCAGGGCACTCTTGGCGTATTGCTCCGGGTGCAAGGCAGAGCAATACAACAGGCTTCGTGGTATCGGATGAGTCATCGCCACCTCTCAATGCTCGGCAGGATTCAGGTGCAAGCGGGCTACATCGATCTCTGCCCTGACAGCGGAGCAAAAACTGCGGACGTCTTCTTGCGACATATCTGCACGCAACATCACGCGCAAACCGGACTTGTTTCTGGCCACAATCGGAAAGAACACCGCCGAGGTGTAATAGCCTCGTTTGAACACACCTTCGGAAACGCTGATCGCCATGTCCGGGCTGTCCAATGGGATAACCCGAATCGGCAGCCCTGACCCCGCGTGCTCTGTATTGAATAAACTGTCGAATAGACGAATATTGGAATTCAGCTTCTCCTGCAAGACGCCAAGTTCAGGACTCTTATGAATATCCAGCGACGCCATGGCCGCACCGATAGCGGCCGGATTTATATATTGAGAATAAGACATCGGCCCACCAAAGCGACGAAAGACACTTTGGTAGTCGGCTTTCTCCGACATAAATATGCCGCCGCCATTGGCACCGAATGCCTTGGCCAATGAATACACCAGCAGGGTTCGAGGATTCAATTCAGGTATATACGTACGAATATAACCTTCACCCTGTTCGCCATAGGCGCTTAATGAGTGAGAGTCGTCGAAATAGAGAAACAGCCCATATTTATCCTGCAACGCTAATAGCCGCTCAATCGGTGCACTGCCTCCCATGCTATAGGCACCGTCAGCAACATAGCCGACTAGCGGGTACCGCTTGCACATATCCTCAATAAAATCGACATCGTTGTGATTGCAGGTCACCACCTGCGTTTCATCACCACAAATGGCCTTGACCTGATTCAGGGCAAAATGGGCATGCTTGTCAAAGATCAGTACGGGGCGCTGCCCCTGAGTAAACATACCAGCGGCCAGGAGCGGCAACGAGGCCACGATCCCCGCACTGCACGACGTCGCCGTGAAGGCTCGACAGTTGAAGTGCGCGGACAAGGCATCCTCAAGCTCATCGAGTTCTCGCAACCTTATCCTGATACGCGAGGTGGGCAGGTTCACCGTACCGCTATTGAGCACATAATCGGCGGCGCGGCGCGCCAGACGCGGATCGACCTCAAGCCCCAAATATGAACAAGAGCACATGTTCATGAAGGCATGACCGTTCTGATCCTGCATACGCCCCTGCTGAGTATGCTTGACACTCAAATCGGTCAACCCCGATTGTTGTGCAAAGGCCCATGACGGATTTCCAATGTCAACGGATCGGGCGGTATTAATGTACTTGTTTCGCTGCTCTGACATACACGACCTCAATATAAGTCCATATAACCGGAACAATGACCAGTGGCAATTAAGTAACACCAATGAAAATACTGCGCGCTAACAAATATCCAACATCCAACATCGCTACACCATCAAAGCTTAATTGATTACAGCCCACCTCAGCGTCACAGTCAGCGCTTTTGTAGGCATTCAAGAAAACCCCTTCAATGATTAACGAATGATCTGTAGGAACACTCTTAAAGATCATACGCACAGGCCAGATCACATTAACGGTTCCAGGTTCTAGCCGTGCGCCGCCTACAACTTCACGGCACACGCCCCACAGCCTTGTATTGCGCAGAATAATTAATCAATGGAAGATTGAGCGGTAAACCAGCGCTTATCACGGGCGCGGCCTCAGACATCGGGAGATGCGATAGCCGAAGGCGCCGATATGGTCATCGATGGAGGTCTGGGAACTCAGGTTTACGGTGGCTATGCGTGGGGCTACTTCGAGAGCGCCGGGGTTTAAAGATCAAAGAGGCAACTGACCGGGCCATCAATTTCCACCTGAGCCCCCACTCACTGAAGCTCTCAATTCCTTCCCGCAAAACCAGCAGGACCTTCCTTATTGACCCCGTCGTCGACAACACACCGCGCCGAGCCCTGTTGATGCTGCATCAGGTGATCATACTGAGTGGTCAATCGAATCCTGTTGGCCAGCGCCTGCCGCACCAGCGAACTCGCCGCGAATACCCTGTAGGAGCTGCCGCAGGCTGCGATCTTTTGATCGTAAAAAAAGCAGATCAACAGATCGCAGCCTCCGGCAGCTCCTACAGGGTGTCATTTATCCAAGGTGGCTCGATGGGATGTGTTCGGCGTTCCGGTTGATGTCCGAAACCGATGGTGGCTGGTCTGACGCTTTCGCGAGCAAGCTTTGCTCCTGCGGGGTCAAGGGCAGCCTTTGGGTGAAACATTGATCCAGAGCGGGTCGGGCGTAGGAAAAATCGGGTAAAACGGGCGCCATCGCTACTTGCAGTAACGTGCAAGTAAGACAACTTCCCAACACCTCACCCGATAAACAGTTGAAAAACCGCTCCAAACAATATTGATTATCATTTAGCAGCAACTATGTTCGTTACATTTCAAACAAAACATATTTCCCGGAAAACCGGCTAATGCCCGCAACGCATGGGCTGGCGGGGCTTGGAGGTGCGCTATGTCCTTATTCCAATAAATAATTTCGCTATAGGAATTTTACTTGCCGGGTGTTTAGCCATAAAATCAGCGCGATTGATTGCTGCGACATATCGTCACTGCCTATTTCTTTATCAAGCTCAGAGACCTTTGCTCTCTGTTAAGGATTACCAGCATGCCCGAAGCGACAGGACTCATGGCCCACAACTGGGGCTTTGCCATTTTCCTTCTGGGTGTCGTCGGCCTGTGTGCCTTCATGCTTGGCGTTTCCAGCCTCCTTGGGTCAAAAGCCTGGGGCCGCAGCAAAAACGAACCGTTCGAGTCGGGCATGCTACCTACCGGTGGCGCCCGCTTGCGGCTCTCAGCCAAATTCTATCTGGTCGCGATGCTCTTCGTGATCTTCGATATCGAAGCCCTCTTTCTCTTTGCATGGTCTGTGTCCGTCCGCGAAAGCGGCTGGACCGGATTCGTCGAAGCTCTCGTTTTCATAGCAATTCTGTTGGCAGGTCTTGTCTACCTGTTCCGAGTGGGCGCCCTTGACTGGGCTCCGGAAGCTCGTCGCAAGCGGCAGGCGAAGCTGAAACAATGAGGCTTTGGCAATGCAATACAATCTCACCAGGATCGACCCCGATGCTCCTAACGAGCAATATCCGATTGGCGAACGGGAAACCGTTTCCGATCCGTTAGAAGATCAAGTTCACAAAAACATTTTCATGGGCAAGCTGGAAGACGTGCTGAGTGGCGCGGTCAACTGGGGACGTAAGAACTCCCTGTGGCCGTACAACTTCGGCTTGTCGTGCTGCTACGTGGAAATGACCACCGCCTTCACGGCGCCCCACGACATCGCGCGCTTTGGCGCCGAGGTTATCCGGGCATCACCGCGTCAGGCCGACTTCATGGTTATCGCCGGTACCTGCTTCATCAAGATGGCGCCGATCATTCAGCGTCTCTACGAGCAGATGCTCGAGCCGAAGTGGGTGATCTCCATGGGTTCGTGCGCTAACTCCGGTGGCATGTACGACATCTACTCTGTGGTTCAAGGGGTGGACAAGTTCCTGCCCGTGGACGTCTACGTACCTGGCTGCCCTCCTCGTCCGGAAGCATTTCTGCAAGGCTTGATGCTGTTGCAGGAATCGATTGGACAGGAGCGTCGTCCGCTTTCCTGGGTCGTCGGTGATCAAGGCGTTTATCGCGCCGACATGCCTTCGCAAAAGGAACAGCGCCGCGAACAGCGAATCGCAGTCACTAACCTGCGCAGCCCTGACGAAGTCTGATCCAGATCTGTTCTGACAAAGAAACGAGAAGCTGGCTTCATTCTTTACGTTGACCGAAAGCGAAAAAATAACCATGACTACAGGCAGCGCTCTGTACATCCCGCCTTATAAGGCAGACGACCAGGATGTGGTCGTTGAATTGAACAACCGTTTTGGCGCCGAAGCGTTCACCGCTCAGTCGACCCGCACCGGCATGCCGGTGCTGTGGGTGGCGCGCGCCAAACTCGTCGAAGTCCTGACCTTCCTGCGCAACCTGCCCAAGCCGTACGTCATGCTCTATGACCTGCACGGCGTGGACGAGCGTCTGCGCACCAAGCGTCAAGGGCTGCCGAGCGACGCTGAATTCACCGTGTTCTATCACCTCATGTCGCTGGAGCGTAATAGTGACGTGATGATCAAGGTCGCCTTGTCCGAGAGCGACCTCAGCTTGCCGACCGTCACCGGTATCTGGCCGAACGCCAACTGGTACGAGCGTGAAGTCTGGGACATGTTCGGCATCGACTTCAAAGGTCACCCGCACCTGTCGCGCATCATGATGCCGCCGACCTGGGAAGGTCACCCGCTGCGCAAGGACTTCCCGGCGCGCGCCACCGAATTCGATCCGTTCAGCCTCAACCTCGCCAAGCAACAGCTTGAGGAAGAAGCCGCGCGTTTCCGCCCTGAAGACTGGGGCATGAAGCGTTCCGGGACGAACGAGGACTACATGTTCCTCAACCTCGGCCCGAACCACCCTTCGGCGCACGGTGCGTTCCGCATCATTCTGCAGCTGGACGGTGAAGAAATCGTCGACTGCGTGCCGGATGTCGGTTACCACCACCGTGGTGCCGAGAAGATGGCCGAGCGTCAGTCGTGGCACAGTTTCATCCCGTACACCGACCGTATCGATTACCTCGGCGGCGTGATGAACAACCTGCCGTACGTGCTCTCGGTCGAGAAGCTGGCCGGCATCAAGGTGCCTGAGAAGGTCGACGTCATCCGCATCATGATGGCCGAGTTCTTCCGGATCACCAGCCACCTGCTGTTCCTCGGGACATACATCCAGGACGTCGGCGCCATGACTCCGGTGTTCTTCACTTTCACCGACCGCCAGAAGGCGTACACGGTGATTGAAGCGATTACCGGTTTCCGTCTGCACCCGGCCTGGTACCGCATCGGCGGTGTTGCCCACGACCTGCCGCGCGGCTGGGACAAACTGGTGAAAGACTTCGTTGAATGGCTGCCAAAACGCCTCGACGAATACACCAAGGCTGCCCTGCAGAACAGCATCCTCAAGGGCCGTACCATCGGCGTCGCTGCCTACAACACCAAAGAAGCCCTGGAATGGGGCGTCACCGGTGCCGGCCTGCGTTCGACCGGTTGCGACTTCGACCTGCGTAAAGCGCGTCCATACTCCGGCTACGAGAACTTCGAGTTCGAAGTGCCGCTGGCTGCCAATGGCGATGCCTACGACCGCTGCATGGTGCGCGTTGAAGAGATGCGCCAAAGCATCAAGATCATCGACCAGTGCATGCGCAACATGCCGGAAGGCCCGTACAAGGCGGATCACCCGCTGACCACGCCGCCGCCGAAAGAGCGCACGCTGCAGCACATCGAAACCTTGATCACGCACTTCCTGCAAGTTTCGTGGGGCCCGGTAATGCCGGCCAACGAATCCTTCCAGATGATCGAAGCGACCAAGGGCATCAACAGTTATTACCTGACGAGCGACGGCGGCACCATGAGCTACCGTACCCGGATCCGCACTCCGAGCTTCCCGCATCTGCAACAGATCCCTTCGGTGATCAAAGGCAGCATGGTCGCGGACTTGATTGCGTACCTGGGTAGTATCGACTTCGTTATGGCCGACGTGGACCGCTAAGCATGAACAGCACGCTTATCCAGACAGACCGTTTCACCCTCAGTGAAACCGAGCGCTCGGCCATCGAGCACGAGCTGCATCACTACGAAGACCCGCGCGCGGCGTCGATCGAAGCCCTGAAGATCGTTCAGAAAGAACGCGGCTGGGTGCCGGATGGCGCCCTGTACGCAATCGGCGAGATCCTCGGCATCCCGGCCAGCGACGTTGAAGGTGTGGCGACGTTCTATAGCCAGATTTTCCGTCAGCCGGTTGGCCGTCACATCATTCGCGTCTGCGACAGCATGGTCTGCTACATCGGCGGCCACGAGTCGGTGGTCAGCGAAATCCAGAACAATCTGGGCATCGGCCTGGGTCAGACCACCACCGACGGTCGATTCACCCTGCTGCCGGTCTGCTGCCTCGGCAACTGCGACAAGGCACCGGCGCTGATGATCGACGACGACACCTTTGGTGATGTGCAGCCTGCTGGCGTCGCCAAACTGCTCGAGGGCTACGTATGACCCTGACATCTTTCGGTCCTGCCAACCGCATTCAGCGTTCGGCCGAGACTCACCCGCTGACCTGGCGTCTGCGTGACGACGGCGAAGCCGTGTGGCTCGACGAGTACCAGGCCAAGAACGGTTACGCCGCTGCGCGCAAAGCCTTCGCCGACATGGATCAGGACGCCATCGTCCAGACCGTGAAAGACGCAGGCCTTAAAGGTCGCGGCGGTGCAGGCTTCCCCACGGGCGTGAAGTGGGGCCTGATGCCCAAAGACGAATCCATCAATATCCGCTACCTGCTGTGCAACGCGGATGAAATGGAGCCGAACACCTGGAAAGACCGCATGCTGATGGAGCAACTGCCCCATCTGCTGATCGAAGGCATGCTGATCAGTGCTCGCGCACTGAAAACCTACCGTGGCTACATCTTCCTGCGTGGCGAATACACCACCGCCGCCAAGCACCTGAATCGTGCTGTGGAAGAAGCCAAGGCTGCGGGCTTGCTGGGTAAAAACATTCTGGGCAGCGGCTTCGATTTCGAGCTGTTCGTCCACACCGGTGCCGGGCGTTACATCTGCGGTGAAGAAACCGCACTGATCAACTCCCTCGAAGGCCGTCGCGCCAACCCGCGCTCCAAGCCGCCCTTCCCTGCCGCCGTCGGCGTGTGGGGCAAGCCGACTTGCGTGAACAACGTCGAAACCCTGTGCAACGTGCCGGCGATCATTGCCGACGGCGTTGACTGGTACAAATCGTTGGCCCGCGAAGGCAGCGAAGACATGGGCACCAAGCTCATGGGCTTCTCCGGCAAAGTCAAAAACCCGGGCCTGTGGGAATTGCCATTCGGCGTCACCGGTCGCGAGTTGTTCGAAGACTACGCCGGCGGCATGCGCGACGGCTTCAAGCTCAAGGCCTGGCAGCCAGGTGGCGCCGGTACCGGTTTCCTCCTGCCTGAGCACCTCGACGCACAAATGTACGCCGGCGGCATCGCCAAAGTGGGCACCCGTATGGGTACCGGCCTGGCCATGGCGGTGGATGACAGCGTCAACATGGTCTCCTTGCTGCGCAACATGGAGCAGTTCTTCGCTCGCGAGTCGTGCGGTTTCTGCACCCCTTGCCGTGATGGTTTGCCATGGAGCGTGAAGCTCTTGATGGCCATCGAAGAAGGCCGCGGTCAGCCAGGCGACATCGAGACCTTGCTGGGTCTGGTCAACTTCCTCGGCCCAGGCAAGACCTTCTGTGCTCACGCACCGGGTGCCGTGGAACCGTTGGGCAGTGCCATCAAATACTTCCGTCCAGAGTTCGAAGCCGGTATCGCGCCAGTCAGCGCCGCCGTCCCGCCTCTGGCAAGGCCGATCGTAATCGGCGCGTAAACGCTTAATAAGGTGAAGGGCCTGGGCCTTTCACCTCCTGCGATGACGCCTTTCGAGGCTGGTTTGATTCGCACGGATAACAAGATTCCATTAGCCACGCCCGCTGACACCGGGCCAACGAAGACCTTTGAACCATGGCCACTATCCACGTAGACGGCAAAGCGCTCGAAGTCGACGGGGCAGACAACCTGTTACAGGCATGTCTGTCGCTGGGCCTCGACATTCCATATTTCTGCTGGCACCCCGCGCTTGGTAGCGTCGGGGCTTGCCGCCAGTGCGCGGTCAAGCAGTACACCGACGAGAACGACACCCGTGGTCGCATCGTCATGTCCTGCATGACCCCGGCCACCGACAACACCTGGATCTCCATCGAAGATGAAGAATCCAAGGCGTTCCGCGCCAGTGTTGTTGAATGGCTGATGACCAACCACCCGCACGACTGCCCTGTGTGCGAAGAAGGCGGTCATTGCCACCTGCAAGACATGACAGTGATGACCGGCCACAACGAGCGCCGTTATCGCTTCACCAAACGCACCCACCAGAACCAGCAACTGGGCCCGTTCATTTCCCACGAAATGAACCGCTGCATCGCTTGCTACCGCTGTGTGCGTTTCTATAAGGATTACGCTGGCGGCACAGACCTCGGTGTGTTCGGCGCCCACGACAACGTGTACTTCGGTCGCGTTGAAGACGGCACCCTCGAAAGCGAGTTCTCCGGCAACCTCACCGAGGTCTGCCCGACCGGTGTGTTCACCGACAAGACTCACTCCGAGCGCTACAACCGTAAGTGGGACATGCAGTTCTCGCCGAGCATCTGCCATGGCTGCTCGAGCGGTTGCAACATCTCCCCGGGCGAGCGTTACGGTGAACTGCGTCGCATCGAAAACCGTTTCAACGGTTCGGTGAACCAGTACTTCCTGTGCGACCGTGGCCGTTTCGGTTATGGCTACGTCAACCGCACCGACCGTCCACGTCAGCCGCTGCTGGCCGACGGCACCAAGCTCGGTCTGGACGCTGCACTGGATAAAGCCGCTGACCTGCTGCGCGGTCGCAATATCGTCGGTATCGGTTCGCCGCGTGCCAGCCTCGAAAGCAACTACGCGTTGCGCGAACTGGTTGGCGCCGAGCACTTCTACTCGGGTATCGAAGCGTCCGAACTGGAACGCATCCGTCTGGTCTTGCAGGTGCTGAACGACAGCCCGCTGCCTGTGCCAAACATGCGCGACATCGAAGACCACGATGCAATCTTCGTCCTCGGTGAAGACCTGACCCAGACCGCCGCCCGTGTGGCACTGTCGCTGCGTCAATCGGTCAAGGGCAAAGCTGAAGACATGGCCGAAGCCATGCGTGTTCAGCCTTGGCTCGACGCCGCCGTGAAGAACATCGGTCAGCACGCGCTGAACCCGCTGTTCATCGCCAGCCTGGCGGAAACCAAGCTCGACGACATCGCTGAAGAATGCGTACACGCAGCTCCGGACGATCTGGCGCGCATCGGTTTCGCCGTTGCCCACGCACTGGACGCCAGCGCCCCGGCCGTTGAAGGTCTGGACGCCGAAGCACTGGAACTGGCTCAGCGCATTGCCGACGCCCTGCTCGCGGCCAAACGTCCGCTGATCATCGCCGGTACGTCGCTGGGCTCCAAAGCCCTGATCGAAGCCGCCGCGAACATCGCCAAGGCGCTGAAGCTGCGCGAGAAGAACGGTTCGATCAGCTTGATCGTGCCGGAAGCCAACAGCCTCGGTCTGGCCATGCTCGGTGGCGAATCGGTCGACGCTGCGCTGCAAGCCGTCATCGACGGCAAGGCTGATGCGATCGTTGTGCTGGAAAACGATCTGTTCACCCGCACCGCCAAAGACAAGGTCGATGCCGCACTGAACGCTGCGAAAGTGGTGATCGTTGCTGATCATCAGAAGACCGCGACCACCGACCGCGCGCACCTGGTTCTGCCAGCCGCAAGCTTCGCCGAAGGCGACGGTACGCTGGTCAGCCAGGAAGGTCGCGCCCAGCGCTTCTTCCAGGTTTTCGATCCGCAATATCTGGATGCGAGCATTCTGGTTCACGAAGGCTGGCGCTGGCTGCACGCCCTGCGCGCGACCCTGCTGAACCAGCCGATCGACTGGACGCAACTCGACCACGTCACTGCTGCCGTTGCTTCGAGCACCGCGCAACTGGCGCGTATCGTCGACGCCGCACCGTCGGCGGCGTTCCGTATCAAGGGTCTGAAACTGGCGCGTGAGCCGCTGCGTTACTCCGGTCGCACCGCAATGCGCGCCGACATCAGCGTTCACGAACCACGCACCCCACAAGACAAAGACACCGCGTTCGCCTTCTCCATGGAAGGTTACTCGGGTTCGGTTGAACCGCGTCAGCAAGTACCATTTGCATGGTCGCCGGGCTGGAACTCGCCGCAAGCGTGGAACAAGTTCCAGGACGAAGTCGGTGGTCATATCCGCGCTGGCGACCCGGGCACCCGCCTGATCGAAAGCACTGGCGACTCGCTGAACTGGTTCGCGGCAGCACCGCGTGCGTTCAGCCCGGCAGCGGGCACCTGGCAAGCCGTGCCGTTCTTCCACCTGTTCGGCAGCGAAGAAAACTCTTCGAAAGCCGCGCCGGTTCAAGAGCGTATTCCGGCCGCTTACGTCGCACTGGCGAAATCCGAAGCGGATCGTCTGGGCGTCAACGACGGTGCATTGCTGAGCCTGAACGTGGCCGGTCAGACCCTGCGTCTGCCGCTGCGTATCAATGAAGAACTGGGCGCAGGTCTGGTGGCATTGCCTGCGGGCATCGCCGGCATTCCACCGGCATTCGCCGGCGTATCCGTCGACGGTCTGCAGGAGGCAGCGCAATGACCTGGTTCACCCCTGAAGTGATCGATGTGATCCTGACGGTCATCAAAGCCATCGTGATTCTGTTGGCCGTGGTGGTCGCGGGTGCGTTGCTCAGCTTTGTCGAACGTCGCCTGCTGGGCTGGTGGCAGGACCGTTACGGTCCGAACCGCGTTGGCCCGTTTGGCATGTTCCAGATCGCCGCCGACATGCTGAAGATGTTCTTCAAGGAAGACTGGACGCCGCCGTTTGCCGACAAAGTGATCTTCACTTTGGCGCCGGTGGTGGCCATGTCCGCCTTGCTGATCGCGTTTGCGATCATCCCGATCACCCCGACCTGGGGCGTCGCGGATCTGAACATCGGCCTGCTGTTCTTCTTCGCCATGGCCGGTCTGTCGGTCTACGCGGTGTTGTTCGCCGGCTGGTCGAGTAACAACAAGTTCGCCCTGCTTGGTGCCCTGCGTGCTTCGGCGCAGACCGTGTCCTACGAAGTGTTCATGGGCCTGGCCCTGATGGGCATCGTGGTCCAGGTCGGCTCGTTCAACATGCGCGACATCGTCGAGTACCAGGCGCAGAACCTGTGGTTCATCATTCCGCAGTTCTTCGGCTTCTGTACCTTCTTCATCGCTGGCGTCGCCGTGACTCACCGTCACCCGTTCGACCAGCCGGAAGCGGAACAGGAACTGGCCGACGGTTACCACATTGAATACGCCGGTATGAAATGGGGCATGTTCTTCGTCGGTGAATACATCGGCATCATCTTGATCTCGGCGCTGCTGGTCACCCTGTTCTTCGGTGGCTGGCACGGTCCGTTCGGCATCTTGCCGCAACTGTCCTTCCTCTGGTTCGCACTGAAGACCGCGTTCTTCATCATGCTGTTCATCCTGCTGCGCGCGTCTATCCCGCGTCCGCGTTATGACCAGGTGATGGATTTCAGCTGGAAATTCTGCTTGCCACTGACCCTGATCAATTTGCTGGTGACCGCTGCGGTCGTGTTGTGGAACACGCCTGCAGTCGCGGTTCAGTGAGGATTTGACCCATGTTCAAATATATTGGCGACATCGTTAAGGGTACTGGTACCCAGTTGCGCAGCCTGGTCATGGTCTTCGGCCATGGCTTTCGCAAGCGCGACACCCTGCAATACCCGGAAGAAGCGGTCTACCTGCCACCACGCTACCGTGGTCGCATCGTCCTGACCCGTGACCCCGATGGCGAAGAGCGTTGCGTTGCCTGCAACCTGTGCGCCGTGGCTTGCCCGGTGGGTTGCATCTCGCTGCAGAAAGCTGAAACCGAAGACGGTCGCTGGTACCCGGACTTCTTCCGTATCAACTTCTCGCGCTGCATTTTCTGCGGTCTCTGCGAGGAAGCCTGTCCGACCACCGCAATCCAGCTGACACCGGATTTCGAGATGGCCGAGTTCAAACGTCAGGACCTGGTGTACGAGAAAGAAGATCTGTTGATCTCCGGCCCCGGCAAAAACCCTGATTACAACTTCTATCGTGTTGCAGGTATGGCAATCGCTGGCAAGCCGAAAGGCTCCGCACAGAACGAAGCCGAACCGATCAACGTGAAGAGCTTGCTGCCTTAAGGAAGAACGATGGAATTCGCTTTCTATTTCGCATCGGGTATCGCTGTTGTGGCCACGCTACGTGTGGTCACCAACACCAACCCTGTGCACGCCCTGCTCTACCTGATCATCTCGTTGATCGCTGTGGCCATGACCTTCTTCGCACTCGGCGCACCGTTCGCCGGCGTGCTGGAAGTGATCGCCTACGCCGGCGCCATCATGGTGCTGTTCGTGTTCGTGGTGATGATGCTCAACCTCGGCCCCGCCGCGGTTCAGCAAGAACGCGCCTGGCTCAAGCCCGGTATCTGGGCAGGGCCGGTGATTCTCGCCGGCCTGCTGCTGGCCGAACTGCTGTATGTGCTGTTCGCTCACCAGAGCGGTCAGGCCATCGGCCACACCACCGTAGACGCGAAAGCCGTGGGCATCAGCCTGTTCGGCCCGTACCTGCTGGTAGTCGAACTCGCCTCGATGCTGCTGCTTGCTGCAGCCGTCACGGCGTTCCATTTGGGCCGTAACGAGGCGAAGGAGTAAGTCATGCCTGCTATCCCTCTCGAGCATGGTCTGGCGGTTGCCGGCATCCTGTTCTGCCTTGGACTGGTCGGCCTGATGGTCCGCCGCAACATTTTGTTCGTGTTGATGAGTCTGGAAGTGATGATGAACGCCTCTGCACTGGCGTTCATTGTTGCGGGCGCCCGTTGGGGCCAGCCGGATGGACAGATCATGTTCATCCTGGTGATCAGCCTTGCAGCTGCCGAGGCCAGTATTGGTCTGGCGATCCTGCTGCAACTGTATCGCCGCTTCCATACGCTCGATATCGACGCTGCCAGTGAGATGCGCGGATGAACCTGATCTTTCTGACTTTCGTATTCCCTCTGATCGGTTTCCTGCTGCTGTCGTTCTCCCGTGGACGCTGGTCGGAAAACCTCTCGGCGCTGATCGGCGTGGGTTCCATTGGCTTGTCGGCGATCGTCGCCGCCTACGTCACCTGGCAATTCAACGTCGCACCACCCGAAGGCGGTCACTACACCCTGGTGCTGTGGAAGTGGATGGCGGTCGAAGGCTTCAAGCCTGACTTCGCCCTCTACGTCGACGGCCTATCGGTCACCATGCTTGGTGTGGTCGTTGGCGTCGGCTTCCTGATCCACCTGTTCGCGTCCTGGTACATGCGTGGCGAAGCGGGCTACTCGCGCTTCTTCTCGTACACCAACCTGTTTATCGCCAGCATGCTGTTCCTGGTGCTCGGCGATAACCTGTTGTTCCTGTACTTCGGCTGGGAAGGCGTGGGCCTGTGCTCGTACCTGTTGATCGGTTTCTACTACAGCAACCGCAACAACGGTAACGCGGCACTCAAGGCCTTCATCGTGACCCGGATCGGCGACGTGTTCATGGCCATCGGCCTGTTCATCCTGTTCCAGCAAGTGGGCACGCTGAACATCCAGGAACTGCTGGTGCTGGCACCGCAGAAATTCCAGGTCGGCGACTTCTGGATCACCTTGGCAACCTTGATGCTGCTGGGTGGTGCAGTCGGTAAATCGGCACAACTGCCACTGCAAACCTGGCTCGCGGACGCGATGGCCGGCCCGACTCCGGTTTCGGCACTGATCCACGCCGCCACCATGGTGACTGCCGGTGTGTACCTGATCGCCCGTACCCACGGTCTGTTCACCCTGGCGCCGGAAATTCTGCACCTGGTGGGCATCGTTGGCGGTGTGACCCTGGTTCTGGCAGGTTTCGCCGCGCTGGTTCAAACCGACATCAAACGTATCCTCGCCTACTCGACCATGAGCCAGATCGGCTACATGTTCCTGGCGCTGGGCGTTGGTGCATGGGATGGCGCGATTTTCCACCTGATGACCCACGCCTTCTTCAAGGCCCTGCTGTTCCTTGCTTCCGGTGCGGTGATCGTTGCCTGCCACCACGAGCAGAACATCTTCAAGATGGGCGGTCTGTGGAAAAAACTGCCATTGGCCTACGCCAGCTTCATCGTCGGCGGCGCGGCACTGGCTGCCCTGCCACTGGTCACCGCAGGCTTCTACTCCAAGGACGAAATCCTTTGGGAAGCGTTCGCCAGCGGCAACCACGGTCTGCTTTACGCAGGTCTGGTCGGCGCATTCATGACCTCGCTGTACACCTTCCGCCTGATCTTCATCACGTTCCACGGTGAAGCCAAGACTGAAGCCCACGCCGGTCACGGCATCGCTCACTGGCTGCCACTGTCGGTGCTGATCGTATTGTCCACCGCCATTGGCGCGATGATCGTTCCGCCACTGCACGGCGTACTGCCAGAAAGCGTTGGCCATGCTGGCGGCGAAGCCAAGCACAGTCTGGAAATCGCCTCGGGTGCTATTGCCCTGGCCGGTATCCTGCTGGCAGCGCTGCTGTTCCTCGGCAAGCGTCGCTTCGTCACGGCAATCGCCAACAGCGGCATCGGCCGTTTCCTTTCGGCCTGGTGGTTCGCTGCCTGGGGCTTCGACTGGATCTACGACAAACTGTTCGTCAAGCCTTACCTGGCGATCAGCCACGTACTGCGCAAAGACCCGCTCGACCAGACCATCGGTCTGATCCCGCGTATGGCCAAGGGTGGTCACACCGCCCTGAGCCGCACCGAGACCGGTCAACTGCGTTGGTACGCTGCTTCGATGGCTGCTGGTGCCGTGCTGGTTATCGGCGCCATCGTGCTGGTAGCGGTCTGATATGAACCTTGCGAATTTGCGAAAGGAAACGAGCCCGTCATGATTCTGCCTTGGCTAATCCTGATCCCCTTCATCGGCGGCCTGCTGTGCTGGATGGGTGAGCGCTTCGGCGCTACCCTCCCGCGCTGGATTGCGCTGTTGACCATGACCCTGGAACTCGCCCTCGGCCTCTGGCTGTGGGCCCACGGTGACTATTCATTTGCCCCGGCGCCTGGCGCCGATCCGACCTGGGCGCTTGAGTTCAAGCACATCTGGATCGCGCGTTTCGGCATCAGCGTGCACCTGGCCCTCGACGGCCTGTCGCTGTTGATGATCCTGCTGACCGGTCTGCTGGGTATCCTCTCGGTACTCTGCTCGTGGAAAGAGATTCAACGTCACGTTGGCTTCTTCCACCTGAACCTGATGTGGATCCTGGGCGGCGTTGTCGGCGTGTTCCTCGCCCTCGACCTGTTCATGTTCTTCTTCTTCTGGGAAATGATGCTGGTGCCGATGTACTTCCTCATCGCGCTCTGGGGTCACAGTTCTTCGGACGGCAAGAAAACCCGGATCTACGCGGCGACCAAGTTCTTCATCTTCACTCAGGCGTCCGGCCTGATCATGCTGGTGGCGATCCTCGGTCTGGTGCTGGTCAACTTCAACAACACTGGCGTGATTACTTTCAACTACGCCGATCTGTTGAAAACCAAGATGTCGATGACCACCGAGTACATCCTGATGCTCGGCTTCTTCATCGCCTTCGCGGTCAAGCTGCCGGTCGTGCCGTTCCACTCGTGGTTGCCTGATGCTCACGCCCAGGCGCCGACTGCCGGTTCCGTCGACCTCGCCGGTATCTTGCTGAAAACCGCTGCTTACGGTCTGCTGCGTTTCGCCCTGCCGCTGTTCCCGAATGCCTCGGCCGAGTTCGCGCCGATCGCCATGACCCTCGGTCTGATCGGGATCTTCTACGGTGCGTTCCTCGCGTTCGCGCAAACCGACATCAAGCGTCTGATCGCCTTCTCGTCCGTTTCCCACATGGGTTTCGTGTTGATCGGCATCTACTCCGGCAGCCAACTGGCCCTGCAAGGTGCAGTGATCCAGATGCTGGCGCACGGTGTCTCGGCAGCGGCACTGTTTATCCTCAGCGGTCAGTTGTACGAGCGTCTGCACACTCGTGACATGCGTGAGATGGGCGGTGTGTGGTCGCGTATCGCTTACCTGCCGGCAATCAGCCTGTTCTTTGCAGCCGCATCCTTGGGCTTGCCGGGTACCGGTAACTTTGTCGGTGAGTTCCTGATCCTGATCGGCTCCTTCGCGAGCTGGCCGTGGATCACTGCGATTGCCACTTCCGGTCTGGTGTTCGGTTCGGTCTACTCGCTGATCATGATCCACCGTGCCTACTTCGGCCCGGCGAAATCGGATTCGATCCTGCACGGTATGGACGCTCGCGAACTGATCATGGTGCTAGGCCTTGCGGTGTTGCTGATCTACATCGGCGTCTACCCGCAACCGTTCCTCGACACTTCTGCCGCCACGATGCATGGCGTTCAGCAGTGGCTCGGCACCGCCTTCACTCAACTCGCTTCGGCCCGGTAAGAGCGCTATGGAATTCACGATTCAACACTTTATTGCGCTTGCGCCACTGTTGATCACCAGCCTCACCATTATCGTGGTGATGCTGGCAATCGCCTGGCGCCGCAACCACTCGCAGACCTTCCTGATCTCGGTCGCCGGTCTGAACCTGGCCCTGTTGTCGATCCTGCCAGCCCTGAAAGTCGCGCCTCTGGCCGTGACTCCACTGCTGCAAATCGACACGTTCGCTTGCCTGTACATGGCGCTGATCCTGGTCGCCACCCTCGCCTGCGTCACCCTCGCCCACGCCTACTTGGGTGATGGCGGTTCGGGTTACCCGGGCAACCGTGAAGAACTGTACCTGCTGATCCTGATGGCCGCCGCCGGTGGCCTGGTTCTGGTCAGCGCGCAGCACCTGGCCGGTTTGTTCATCGGCCTGGAACTGCTCTCGGTACCGGTTTACGGTCTGGTGGCTTACGCCTTCTTCAACAAGCGATCGCTGGAAGCCGGCATCAAATACATGGTGCTGTCGGCCGCCGGTTCCGCGTTCCTGTTGTTCGGTATGGCGCTGCTGTACGCCGACTCGGGTTCGCTGAGCTTCGTCGGTATCGGTCAGGCCCTGGCTGCGACTGGCCTGCCTAGCTCGCTGGCGCAACTGGGCCTGGGCATGATGCTCATCGGTCTGGCGTTCAAGCTGTCGCTGGTACCGTTCCACCTGTGGACGCCGGACGTTTACGAAGGTGCTCCGGCACCGGTGGCTGCGTTCCTCGCAACCGCGTCGAAGGTTGCAGTGTTTGCGGTGATGGTGCGTCTGTTCCAGATCTCCCCTGCCGCCAGCAGTGGCGTACTGAGCGACGTGCTGACCGTCATCGCCATCGCCTCGATCCTGTTCGGTAACCTGCTGGCCCTGACCCAGAGCAACCTCAAGCGTCTGCTCGGTTACTCGTCCATCGCGCACTTCGGCTACCTGCTGATCGCACTGGTGGCGAGCAAAGGTCTGGCGGTGGAAGCCATCGGCGTGTACCTGGTCACCTACGTGATCACCAGCCTCGGCGCGTTCGGCGTGATCACTCTGATGTCCTCGCCGTACAACGGCCGTGACGCGGATGCCCTGTACGAATACCGCGGCCTGTTCTGGCGCCGCCCGTACCTGACCGCCGTGCTGACCGTGATGATGCTGTCCCTGGCCGGTATCCCGCTGACTGCTGGCTTCATCGGCAAGTTCTACATCATCGCTACCGGTGTTGAATCGCACCAATGGTGGCTGGTCGGCTCGCTGGTGCTGGGCAGCGCCATCGGCGTCTTCTACTACCTGCGCGTGATGGTCACCCTGTACCTGATCGAGCCAAACCTGCGTCGCCACGACGCCCAGCTGCACTGGGAACAGAAGGCAGGCGGCGTGATGCTGCTGGCCATCGCCCTGGTCGCATTCTTCCTGGGCGTGTACCCGCAGCCATTGCTGACACTGGTTCAGCAGGCGGGTCTGGCGGGCTGATAGTTCGGCTGGCTAGAAATGAAAACGGCACCTTCGGGTGCCGTTTTTGTTTTTGTGGGATTTTTACTGATGCCCTGCCCTTCCTGCTGAAAGCCCAGAAAGCTCCCGCTCAATTATCGGTTTCGTCCTACAGTCCGCATCCGGCTGTTGGAGCTATTGTGTATGTGTGAGGCAACGCGAAAACTCGAAGGCACATTGAAAGTACTTGCCGACCAACAGGGCACAAGGAAACCATATTGAACACTGACAACATCCACACCACATATGAAAAAATGTATGCATACGAAGAAGAGATAAAAAACAGCATCTCGATAAAAACTCAAATAATTTTTACCGCGATATTTGCGCTAGCTTCTGCAACCATCTACCTAGCTCGTTTTTTGGATTTCACCTTCAACCCCGAAATTGCATACATCATTTCCTTTCTAGTAGCTTTAACCCTGACAATCTCAACCATCTCTACATACTTCAACTTCAGAGCCTTTAGCGGATCTGAATTCAACAGAATGCCATACGCAGAAAAAATAAAAGAGTATTACGACAGCCAAACACAATACAACATTGAACTTGGCAAATATAACTCACAGGTATCGCAGCACGAGCAAATACCTTTGATCGATCCTGACAAAGAAACTGCAAGCTTCATTTCAAACACCTACATCAGTTGCTCCACACACAATGCGTTAGTCAATGAAGAGCGATCACGATGGGTTTTCAAGTCCATTTCAACTTTTCTGATGGCCTGCATTCCTCTTGCTATCGGTAGCTTGTTGTTTGTCCTTTTTGACATGGATACCTCCTCGCCCAGGAAAAATTTTGCAATAAAAGATATGTACGTGGGCGACCAAATATCCGACTTGAGAAAGCAGTTGCTGAATGACTCAAAAGCCGAAGGCCTAGCAGATCTGAAAAAAGGACTATAATCCTTGAGAATATACTTCTTGAAAAAGGGGCAGGGAAATTGAGCGAATCCAATAAGCCAACATCAAGTGAAAAAAAACCTTTGCCCCAAGCTCCTGTCAAACCGACTGTTCCATTTTCTAGAAGAACATACGACGATGTTAACGGCGGTGCCAATAGGGATCAGAAATGAAAGCTACTGATGATCGGTCTAAGCCACAGAATCCGACAAGACCTACACCACCAGAGAAACCTTCTGCACCGGTTGTACGTCGTATCGTTAACGAAAAAGTCATCAATAGAAAAGAGATAGCTTTAGATAACAGATGACAACGCAACTAAAGTGCTCTTGTCCTCGCAGAACTTTATAATAAAGGCGGCACCTTCAGGTGCCGCTTTCGCGTTTGTAGGATTCAGTATCAGCAGACTGCGCCAGCGCGTCCAGATGATCGCTCGCTATGCTTTCTTGGTCTTCACACTTCCACCTTTTTAAGATTTTTCCTGCAAAGCAGTGAGCAATGGCTTACATTCTGCAGAAGGTAATTGCGGTTAAATTTGAGGATCACCTATCAAGTGGAGATCCACGAACCATGAAGCGGGACATTTATTCAGAATTGATGGATGGTCTTGATGCGTTAGCCGAAGAACGCCAAGGCAGAATCACATTGAAGAAGACGCGTGTAGAACGGATCGGCGCCATGAAGGGCAAATTCACACATCCCCACGAAATTGATACCTCTCTATCAAAAGGTTTGCTGGATATCTTCAAAAGGTAAAAATCCACGCCTGCTTTCATTTGATCTATCTGACTCACCCTGACCACTGTGGGAGCAAGCTCGCTCCCACAGTTTTGTGTGGCGTTCACTCAATCCAAATAACCACATGACGAAATTGTAATTCCCCCATCACCTCCGCGTTATCCGCAGCTTGCAACGATGTGACCCGGCGACCAATGCCGGCGGGCCCTGCTCCGCCGAACAATAAAACCCACGCCGAAGCACGTTCCCGTTCTGCCGAACCCAAGGAGTGTTTGATGGTTAACCCTACAAAAATATCGATGGCCGCTTTAGCGGTGGTGGTCGGCGCCGGGCCGTCCATGGTGTTTGCAGAAGACAAGCCTGAAGGCTTTGTCGAAGGCAGCAGCCTGACGGTGCTCAACCGCAACTTTTACTTCAATCGTGATCATCGCAATGGTCAGTCCAGCTCGACCGGCAACGGTTATTCCGAAGCCTGGGCGCAGGCGGTGATCAGCAAGTTCGAATCCGGTTTCACTCAAGGCACCGTCGGCGTCGGTGTCGATGCATTTGCGATGATTGGTCTGAAACTCGATACCGGTGACGGGCGAACCGGCGGGCGCAGTTCGTTTGATGTGTTGCCGGTCAACAGTGATGGCGAGGCGCGAGACGAATACACCAAGGTCGGCGGCGCCGCGAAAATCCGGGCGTTCGATACCGTGGTCAGGGTTGGCGATGTGTTCCCGGCCACTCCAGTGGTCGCGGCGGGTGACTCGCGCTTGCTGCCGGAAAGCTTTCGCGGGGTGACGGCGAGCAACACAAGCATTGAAGGTTTATCGGTTCAGGGCGGTCGACTGCACGCGATGAGCCAACCGGTGTCGAGCGACATGCGCGAGAACTTCGCCACGTTCTACGCCGGCCCGGTCAACTCGCCGTGGATCGCTTATGGCGGCGGCGATTATGTGCTGAACAAAAACCTCAGTTTCAGCCTGTACTCCAGTCGCCTCAAGGATGCGTGGAATCAGTATTACGCCGGCACTGCCTGGACCTATCCGCTGTCGGACGACCTGTCACTGTTCGGTGGCCTGAACTATTACAAGGCCGTCGACGAAGGCAAACAACTGCTCGGCGAGTTCGACAACAACATCTGGAGCGGTCGTGTCGGCGTCAAACTCGGCGCCCACTCCGTCGCCCTCTCCCACCAACGCAACAATGGCAATGACGACTTCGATTACCTGCGCCAGTCCGATTCGATATTCCTCGACAACTCGATCCAGTACAGCGACTTCAACTCGCCGAAAGAACGTTCGTGGATGGTGCGTTATGACCTCGACATGAGCACTTACGGCGTGCCGGGCTTGTCGTTCATGACTCGCTATGCGCGCGGCACCGACGCTGATTATTCAAACGCTAATGCCGTGTATATGCGCCGCGATGCCGAGGGCAATCCGCTGACCGATCAGAAACGTTGGGAGCGCGATATCGAAGTCAAATACGTGGTGCAAAGCGGTTCGATGAAAGACCTCTCGCTGCGCTTGCGCCAAGCCACAACCCGCGCCACGGCGTTCGAGTCGGATCTGGATGAAGTGCGGGTGATTGTCGAGTATCCGTTGGCGATTCTTTGATTGCGCGGTTGATGCAAATTCACCTTTAGAAGCTCCTTGCTCCTTTGGTAAGAGGTGAATCTTTTGGCGTCCTTCGGGGCGCTTTTTTTGCGCTGCGGTCGCGACATAATCAACCCGCTATCAAGACAACCTAGCGGGTAGCTGAAAGCCAAGCTTTAGCGTAGAGGCAGCATCAGGGTTATAGGGGAAATGTCGGGGCACGGAATGAATCCCGCGTACTTGATATAAAAGCTCGACAGCCGATCATTCAAGGGATGAACAATTATTGCGCTGGATCCGATCGACTGAGACGCGTTGAGGGCTCTTTCAATCGCATCTTGCAGTAAATCGACAGCGAAACCTTGGCCCTGAGCATCGCGCGTTACCCCCATACGCCCCAATAGAGTTACCGGATGGACACTGGGCGAATTGCGTTGACTGCTTTTCGGCATGACGCTGGCACGGGCGACTGATCCGCTGGAGAGAGTGTAATAGGCCATCACATTCGACGTGCCTTTGAGGCAACTGACGTACACAACAGCCTGCTTGGTGGATTGGGCTTTTCGCGCCTTCCTCTGCAGGTAATGGTCAATGGTCACCTCACCAGAATCGAAAGCATTGAGCTCGTGTAGGTCGTTGAGCTTCTCGGGGGCGGTCAACTCCAACGTTTTGGACGTGCGAGCAGTTGGTGCAGGCATTCGTTACCTCGAGCCGGATTGGCTTCAATAGCCTGTTCGAATGCGTCAAATGCGCTGTCGTCGAGAAGGAACAGTCGTTTATCCAGAATCACCTCTTCAGCTTTTTGGCAGGCAGCTTCCAGGATAAAACTTGTGCGATCACGACCAGACATGGCGGCTGCCAAATCGATCAGATTACGTTTCTTTTCGTCCGCTCTCATGTTGATTGGAACGGGTTTGGATTTTTCAACGCTTTCAGTTGTGGACATTTTTTCTGTTTCCCATCTGGGTAGGTGATGTTGGAACTGGAGCCTCCTTATGGCGTTAGCACATCAGCTTTTGTTTACTTTTCATTTTCTGACTCCTTGAGTGGCCCGGAGAGGTTTAGGCCATGCTCTTAACGTGAGATCTAACGTTTGAGGTGCGAAGCCATGTGAGCAGCTTCGGAGTCGATTCTATACCGACCGTGTAGCTAATGCATATACGCGTATAGCTTTCAGATACACGGTCATTTTATTTAGTCTGGCGAGAAAGAGATCCTCGCCAAAGGACCTTCGCCTACGTCGTGACCTCCACGTTATCCAGAGCTTTGTTCACCGCTAATTCACCAAGCATGACAACCTGCGCGATACCGAGCAGGGTCTTGCGATTGGTGCCGCCTAATAGCGCGGCGAAGTCACCGAGCATCACCGTGGCCGAGGCCAGGGATTCGCTGGCGTTGGCCAGTAATGATTCGGTGTCGGCTTTGGGATTGACCAGGAACATCTGGTTGGGGATGTACGGCGCGGACATGATGGCGGCTGAGGGTTTGAGGTAGAAGTCGAGCGCGCGGTCGGCGGCTTCGTGGAGTTTTCGGGTGTCGACGGAGGCGTAAGGGGATGTTGAGTTGGCGTCGGGGATGGCGTCTGTTTCTGGGGGATTTGGGGTTGGCTTTTTCATAATGTTTTACTCAGCTTGAAGGTGGAGCTGGCCCTTTCGGTTCCACGCGAAAGGGTGGCAGCTGTACGCAGGTTGGAACCCGGGCAACTGAGCAAACCCGACAGACTCGAAGTCTCCCGCGCACAGCCGCCATAACGGAGTGCACACATGAAAGTGCGCAAGCATACGTCATGAACAGTGCGTTTTGCTTCAGTTGAGCCACGGGGTTCCAATCCCGATCGCTGAATTGGCAGCGACCCACACAGGCTAGAGAACGGACGTCCGACGGACAACCTGAAAATATTGTGGGAAGGTTCCGCGATTCCCACACAACCTTTAAACATCACGAATTGAAATACGCAGCGTGATATCGAAATTCGCCCTCTGTAGGAGCTGCCGAAGGCTGCGATCTTTTGATCTGGAGGTTTTAAAAAGCAAGATCAACAGATCGCAGCCTTCGGCAGCTCCTACAGGGAACCGTGAGTCAGCCGCCGTTGTTACGACACACGCCCATCACGTTGTACTTGATGGTGTTGAGCTGACCTTTGGAGTCCTCGTAGGTCATCGCGGTGGGCACGACATTGCACGCTGCCTGCGGCTTCACAACGCTTACCACTTTGACCACGTCCAGCTTCATTCCGTATTCGTAATCCTTCACCACCGGCGGCGCTTTGCCCTGGTTGGTGGCGTACTGATTCATGGCTTTGGCGTTGGCGCTGAGCGCACGTTCAAAAGTGCGGTCACCACCGCCTTCGGCCTGCACATTCAGCGACATCGCCATGACAGCGGCGAATGCGATCAATTTGAGTACTTTCATGTCCATTTCCTTCCCGTCCGGGCTTAAAAAAAAGCCCGGCATCGATGCGCGATGAAGGGCTTCTATAAAGGGCAGCAGGCTTACAGGTCGCGGGTTTTTTCGTCTTTCTTTTCATTGACGACCACCGGGTTGCCGGCGGCTTTTTCCTTGGCGACGAACAACTCCACGGAGCGCTCGCTGTTGGCCATCATTTTTTCGAAAGTGCGGTCGCCACCGCCTTCGGCCAAGGCCAGGGAAGACATCGCCAGAGCGGCTGCAAAAGCACTGAGTTGGGCAAGTTTCATCGTTGATTCCTCGTTTAAGTAGCTGACGGGATCAAGGTAACAAGGCGCACCTTTCGTGACGGTGGCGGGGAAATTACAGATCCGTTATCTGCCTGCCGATATTTTGAATCCGGACATAAAACCTGTAGGAGTGAGCCTGCTCGCGATAGCAGTGGGTCAGTCAATGTAGATCTGACTGATAGACCGCCATCGCGAGCAGGCTCACTCCTACAGGGGGATCACTTAGTCAGTGAGTGCTGTGTCTTCTTCCCGGCGATGGGCGAGTTGGTAGAGTGCCGGCAAGATCAGCAACGTGAGGATCGTCGAGGAGAGGATTCCGCCGATCACTACGGTGGCGAGCGGCCGCTGCACTTCGGCGCCAGTGCCGGTGGCAAGCGCCATAGGAATAAACCCCAGCGACGCCACCAGCGCGGTCATCAACACTGGCCGCAGACGCGTCAGCGCACCTTCATGAATCGCGTCCGACAGCGACCGCCCCTCCTCCCGCAAATTACGAATGAACGCGATCATCACCAAGCCATTCAACACCGCCACCCCGGACAACGCGATAAACCCGACACCCGCCGAAATCGACAGCGGAATATCGCGCAACCACAGCGCCATGACCCCACCGGTCAACGCAAACGGAATCCCGGTAAACACCAGCAAACCGTCCTTGAGATTGTTGAACATCATGAACAACAAGCCGAACACCAGCAGCAGCGCAACCGGCACCACAATCTGCAAGCGTTTGGCCGCCGATTGCAGCTGCTCGAACTGGCCGCCCCAACTGGTCCAGTAACCGGCTGGAACCTGCACGTCACGTTCGATCACTTCGCCGGCCTCGCTGACAAACGAACCAATATCACGCCCGCGCACGTTGGCGCTGACGATCACCAGACGCTTGCCGTTCTCGCGGCTGACCTGATTCGGCCCGAGCACCAGGTCGAGGCTGGCGACGTCTTGCAGCGCGATAAAGCCGATTTGATTCGCCGCTCCGTTCAAAGGCGCCGGCACCGGAATCAGCAATGCCGACAAGCCGTCGATGTCCTTGCGCATGGCATCGGACAGGCGCACGACCATATCGAAACGCCGGTCACCCTCGTACAACGTCCCGGCCTTACGCCCACCGACCGCAACGGCAATGGTGTCCTGCACATCACCGACGTTGAGTCCGTAACGCGCGGCTTTATCGCGATCAATGTTGATGGTCAGCACCGGCAACCCAGTGGTCTGTTCGACCTTCACCTCGGATGCACCGTTGACCTTCTGCATCGCGGCGGCAATTTTCGCCGCCGTGGCATTGAGCACGTCCATGTCATCGCCGAACACCTTCACCGCGACATCGCTGCGTACGCCGGAGATCAGCTCGTTGAAGCGCAACTGGATCGGCTGCGACAGTTCATAGTTGCTGCCCGGCAGCGTCGCGGCGGCCGCTTGCAGTTCCGCCATCAAGGTTTCGCGGGATTTGTCCGGGTCCGGCCACTGCTCTTTCGGTTTGAGCATCACGTAGCTGTCGGAGATGTTCGGCGGCATCGGGTCGGAGGCAATTTCGGCGGTGCCGGTGCGGGCGAACACGCGTTCGACTTCCGGCACCTTCGCCAGAATCAACGTCTCCAGGCGCTGCTGCATGTCTACCGATTGCGTCAGGCTGGTGCCCGGCACGCGCAGCGCTTGCAAGGCAAAATCCCCTTCGCTCAGGCTAGGAACAAACTCGCTGCCCATGCGACTTGTGAGCACACCACTAAGGACAATCACACCCAACGCCGCGCCCACTGCGATTGCGCGATGGGACATGACCCAGGCCAGCGCCGGCGCATAAACACGACGCGCGCCGCGCATCACCGCACCCTCTTCTTCCTTGACCTTGCCGGTCACGAACAGCGCAATCGCCGCCGGCACAAAGGTCACCGACAACAGCATCGCGCCAAGCAAAGCGATGACCACAGTAAACGCCATCGGGTGGAACATTTTCCCTTCAACACCGCTCAGCGCGAAGATAGGCAAGTACACGACCATGATGATCAACTGGCCGAAAATCAGCGGTCGCCGCGCTTCTTTTGCCGCCGCAAACACCTCCTTGAAACGCTCGGCGCGAGTCAACAAACGCCCGTGATGCTGCTGCGCATGGGCCAGCCGTCGCAGGGTGTTTTCAACGATCACCACCGCGCCATCGACGATGATGCCGAAGTCCAGCGCACCGAGGCTCATCAGGTTGGCGCTGACTTTGTTGCTGAACATCCCGGTAAACGTGAACAGCATCGACAACGGAATCACCATCGCGGTAATCAGCGCCGCGCGGATGTTGCCGAGGAACAGAAACAGAATCGCGATCACCAGAATCGCGCCTTCGATAAGGTTCTTTTTCACCGTAGCGATGGCTTTGTCGACCAGGTGCGTGCGGTCATAAACCGGCACGGCGATCACGCCTTCCGGCAGTGATTTATTGATTTGTTCAAGCTTGCTGGCCACCGCTTGCGAGACCGTTCGACTGTTTTCGCCGATCAGCATGAACACCGTGCCGAGCACCACTTCCCGGCCATTTTCCGTGGCCGCACCGCTGCGCAATTCACGGCCGATTTCCACAGTCGCAACGTTCTTCACGCGGATCGGTGTGCCGTCGACGTTGGCCATGACGATGTTGGCAATGTCCTCGGTGCTCGCCACTTGCCCCGGCGCGCGGATCAGCAATTGCTCGCCGCTGCGCTCGATGTACCCGGCGCCGACGTTGGCGTTGTTGCGCTCCAACGCGGTGATCAGATCGGTGAGCGTCAGTTTGTAGGCGGCCAGGCGTTTCGGGTCCGGCGCAATCTGGTACTCCTTGGCGAAACCGCCGATGGTATTGATCTCGGCCACACCCGGCACATTGCGTAATTGCGGTTTGATGATCCAGTCCTGAATCACCCGCAAATCGGTTGGCGTGTAGCTTGTGCCGTCGTCCTTGAGCGCGCCCTCCTTCGCTTCAACCGTCCACAGAAAAATCTCGCCGAGGCCGGTGGAAATCGGCCCCATCATCGCTTCCGCGCCTTCGGGCAATTGCTCCTTGGCGATCTGCAAGCGCTCGTTGACCAACTGACGAGCAAAGAACAGGTCGGTGCCGTCCTTGAAGATCACCGTCACTTGCGACAGGCCCGAGCGCGACAGCGAACGGGTCTGCTCCAGCGCCGGCAAACCGGCCATCGCGGTTTCAATCGGAAAAGTGATGCGCTGCTCGGTTTCCAGCGGCGAGAACCCGGCGGCGCCGGTGTTGATTTGCACCTGGACGTTGGTGATGTCGGGCACGGCGTCGATCGGCAGTTTTTGATAACTGGCGATGCCGAGGCCGGCCATAAGCAGAACGGCGAGCAGCACGATGATGCGCTGCTCGATGGCAAACTGGATCAGGCGTTCGAACATGAGGACTTTCCAGAATTAATGAGAGTGCTCGGCCGAGGCTTTGCCCAGTTCCGATTTGAGGACGAAGCTGCCGGCGCTGGCGACTTGTGCGCCCGGTTTCAGGCCTTGGGTGATTTCCACGTGGCCGGCTGCGCGACTGCCCAGCTCTACCGGCCGCGCTTCGAAGCCGTCATCGGTGCGGACGAACACGGTGGGTTTGTCCTCTACGGTCTGGATCGCGGTCTCCGGTACGGCGACTTTTGCTTCACGGCTGTCAGTGGCGACCAGCGCGGTGACGAACAGGCCTGGCCGCCATGAGCCTTGCGGATTTTCCAGGGTGACGCGAACGGTCGCGGTGCGCGTCTGTTCGCCGAGTAAACTGCCGACGTACGCCACGCTGCCGATCACTTCAGCGTTCAGTTCGGGCGCACTGACGGTCACCGCTTTGCCCACTTGCACCTTGGTCAAATCCTTCGGTGAAACGCCGAACGTCACCCACACCCGCGACAGATCGGAGAGCGTGAACGCCGCCGTGGTTTCATCGACCACCTCGCCCGGCGTCAGGTGTTTTTCCACCACGACACCGTCGAACGGTGCGCGCAGTTCGTAGCGATTGCCGCCGGTGGCGACCACGCTGCCGCTGAGCACGCTGATCTTTTGGCGCGCATTGCTCACAGCGATTTCAGCTTCTTGCAACGCCTGACGCGCCTGGAGGAAATCCTGCTCGGCGGAAATCTTGTCCTGCCAGAGTTTCTTCTCGCGCTCATAGGTGGTGCGCGCCAAGGCCAGGCGCCGTTGCGCGGCAGCCTGTTCGCTGCGCTGATCGGAGATCTGCTGACTGGCAATCACCGCGAGCAACTGGCCCTTCTTCACCGTTTGCCCGAGGTTGACCGCCACTGACTCGACCACCCCCGGCACACGCGGTACGACGTGAGCGGTGCGGTCTTCGTCGAAGCGTACTTCGCCGGGGAACGGCAAGCCGAGGCTGATGTTTCGCGGTTTCGCTTCAGCCAGTTGAATACCGGCGGCGGTGATCTGCTCGGCGCTCAATTCGATGTGCCCTTCTTCGGCATGCTCGCTTTCAGCGGCGGCGCCCTCCTGCGCATGATCGGCGTGATCCGCCGCTTCATCGGCATGCGCGTCGATGGAGGCATTGCCCGACCACATCGATCCCACACCGATGCCTAGCGCCAATGTCGCCGCAGCGACCACGATCAGTTTTTTATCCATGCAAACTCCTCTGCGCCGTGCCTGCGCGCAGTGATGTGAAAAGTGAAATTCAAGGGCTGACGGCGAGGTCGCCGAAGATCCGTTCGAGGCGTACGCGGGCGTCGGTCGCTTCGCTGACGGCCAGGATGTATTGGCTGCGGGCGCTGATCAGCGTGCGTTGCGCATCGAGCACATCGAGGAAGCCGAACTTGCCCATTTCAAAGCCGCGCGTGGCGCTGTCGACCGCACGTTGCGCGGCGGGCAGGATGGTCTGGTTGAACGCTGTAACTTCGCCGTTGGCGGTCTGCCATTGCGCAAGGCTGGTCTGGATTTCCGTGCGCAAGCGCAGCTCGGTGGCGTTGCGCAGATCCCGCGCCTGATCGGTTCGGCGTGCCGCCGCGAGGACGTTGCCCTGATTGCGGTTGAACAGCGGAATCGGCATCGACAGCCCGACCACGTTGACCCGCTCGCGCTCGGTCTCGCTGTACTGGCTGCCGACGCTCACGGTGAGATCGGGAATGCGCTGGGACTTTTCCAGGCCCAGCGATGCTTCGCGCTGATCGATCTGCAACGTGGCCAGACGTAGCTCGGCGGTCTCGTTCAAACGGTCCAGCAACTTGGTCGGTGGCGGGACGGCCGGCATGCTTTGCGTAGCTGCCTGCACCTTGGTCGATGCCGGCAAAGGCGCGCCCATGACTTGCGCCAACTGCTGATAGGCATTGGCCTGATCGCGTTCGGCGCGGCTCACTTCCAGGCGCACTTCCGAGAGCTGCACTTGCGCACGCGTGCCTTCGACCGGCGACGATTTACCCGCCTCGATCCGCCCTTGCGCCACCCGCAAACCCTTCTCGGCGAGTTGCAGCGATTGCCGAGACAGATCCAGGCGTTGCTGCGCGGTTTGCGCACTGTTGAATGCTTGAATCACATCGGCGCGCAAGGCATTGCGCTTGCGCTCCAGCTCGATGCCGGCGGCGCCCTGCGCGCGGCTGGCGACGTCGATCCGTGCACCGCGTTTGCCGCCCAGTTCAATCGGCTGGCTGAGCATGATCGTCGTGGTGCGCGAATCGCGGCGAGTGTCTTCGGCCTCCCAGGAAACTTCGGGGTTGGGGATAAAACCAGCCTGCACACGATCACCCTCGGCAATGCCGATTTCCCACTGCGCGGCGGCCAGATCGGGGTTACCGGCGAAGGCGCTTTGCAAGGCCTGATCCAGCGTCAACGTCGAGGCATTCGCCAGGCTGGCACTAGCCAATAACAGCAGGCCGCCGAGTGTTTTTTGCAGGCGTGATCGCGCCGTCAGTTCAATTAAACCGGGCAATGGCAGACTTCCTTTATTCAAGAATCTTTGATGCCGTCACGGTAGGGTTTTGAACTTATCGACAAGGTGACTGGAACATTACAAATCCGTTATCCACGGTTTGGGGAAGTTGTTTTGTTCTAGGATGCGAAGTGCAAATGGCTTTATCGAAATACATCGAAACAAAAACACGGTAGTTATCTGCTGAATTGCACTTGCCGGAATAAAACTCATGGGAATTTTGTGGCTTTTGCTGCGACCGGCTGTCGCAGAGCACCGTTTTAAAGCGCTTGGTGGTTGACCCTGTAGCCACTACAACCTTTATCGTTCGGACTTCCCCTCACCCCAGCCCTCTCCCGGGGGGAGAGGGAGCCGACCGAGATGTCTGGCGTTATATATCGACCTGTTACATCTAGTCGATTATGGATTCCGTAAAGATGTTCCACGTCGGTGCAGTTCTGAAGCATCCCACGTTTAGTCCCCTCTCCCTCTGGGAGAGGGCTAAGGTGAGGGGCTTCTTATCGTTATTGAGCAACGTCCGGAAGACCTTACAAAAACAATAAATTTCCCAGTCACCTAAATTAAATACCCATTAAATAAAAGTGGTGAAAGATCATGCGAATCCTTGTCGTCGAGGACGAGCTTAAAGCTGCCGAATACCTGCATCAGGGTTTGACCGAAAGTGGATATGTGGTTGACCACGCCGCCACCGGCGCCGATGGTTTGCACCTGGCGCAACAACAGGCCTATGACCTGATTATTCTCGATGTGAACCTGCCCGAACTGGACGGTTGGGGCGTGCTGGAACAACTGCGCCGCACTCACTCCACGCGGGTGATGATGCTCACCGCGCGCGGGCGTCTGGCGGACAAGATTCGTGGCCTCGATCTGGGTGCCGACGATTATCTGGTCAAGCCGTTCGAGTTTCCCGAACTGCTGGCCCGGGTGCGCACGTTGATGCGTCGTAGTGAAAACATTCCCCTGCCGCAAGTGCTGAAAGTCGCGGACCTGGAACTCGACCCGGGCCGCCATCGCGCGTTCCGCGGTGCGCAGCGCATCGACCTGACCACCAAGGAATTCGCCCTGCTGCATCTGCTGATGCGCCAGTCCGGCGAAGTGCTGACGCGCACGCAAATCATCTCGCTGGTGTGGGACATGAATTTCGATTGCGACACCAACGTCGTCGAAGTGTCGATCCGCCGTTTGCGGGCGAAGATCGACGACCCGTTCGACAGCAAACTGATCCACACCCTGCGCGGTGTCGGCTACGTGCTGGAAACGCGCGAATGAAACCGGCCAGCCTGTCGATGCGCCTGGGTTTGACGGTGAGTATTCTCGGCGCGCTGTTGGTGGTGTTCCTGGCGATCTTGGCTTTTTTCGCCCTGACCCATGAGCTGAACTCGCTTGCCAGAGACAGCCTGGAAAAGAAAATGGCGCAGGTTGAACACAGCTTGTCGCTGTACGTCGACGCCAATGAAATCAGCGGCAAGCCGCATATTCTGCTGGATCAGGTGATGGGGCATGACAACCTCACGCTGACCATTTACGACCGCCTCAACCAGCGCTCGCCGCTGCTCAAATCCGGCTCGGGATTGAGCGATCCGCGCGTCGAATTGAAAGCGGTGCGCACCACCACCGATCAACTCGCCTACAGCGACAGCAGCGACGCGGAAGGCAAGAAATTCCTCACCGCCTCGAAACTGATTCGCCTCAAAGACGGCAGCAGCGTGCCGGTGTTGCTGTCGGTGGATAATGCGCACGATGAGGCATTGCTCAGCGCCTACCTGCGCTCGACGCTGATTGCCCTGCCGTTGTTGCTGGTGTTCATCGGCCTGACAGCGTGGGGCGCGGTGCAACGCGGATTGGCGCCGATGCGCGAATTTCGCAAAGTCGCGGCGATGGTCTCGACCCAGGATCTCGATCATCGGCTGTCGGTGGTGGACATGCCACAGGAGCTGAGCGAACTGGCGCACGGCATCAACTTCATGCTGCATCGGCTGGATGCGGGGGTGCAGCAGTTGTCGCAGTTTTCCGATGATCTGGCCCATGAGTTACGCACGCCGATCAATAACCTGATGGGCAAGGCGCAGGTGACCTTGTCCCGCGAGCGCTCGGTGGAGGAATACAAGGATGTGCTGGTGTCGTGCACCGAAGAACTGGAGCGCGTGGCGCGGATCGTTTCCGACATGTTGTTTCTGGCGCAGGTGAGTCATCCGTCAGCGCTGGCGCCGTTTGAATCGGTAGCGCTGGAGGTTGAAGTGACGAAAGTGGCGGAGATGTTTTCGTTGTCGGCGCAGGATAAGGGCATTCATTTGAACGTGGTCGGGAGCGCGACGGTGCTGGGTGATCGGTTGATGATTCAGCGGGCGATTTCCAATTTGTTGTCGAATGCGCTGCGCCACTGCCCGAACGGGAAAACCGTGACATTGCTGATCGAACAAGGTACGACCCAGGCCTCCCTGCTGGTCAGCAATCCTGGCGTCGGGATTGAGGCGCAACACCTGCCACATCTGTTCGACCGCTTCTACCGCGTCGACAGCAGCCGCTCACGCTCGCAGGGCAGCACCGGGTTGGGCCTGGCGATCGTGCGCTCGATCATGAGCCTGCATCAGGGAGTGGCGGAGGTTAAGAGCTTGCCGGGGGTGATGACGGTGTTTCGCCTAGGCTTCCCCACCCCCGAATCATCCGTGTAGGAGCTGCCGCAGGCTGCGATCTCTTGCTCTTGTTTTTAAATCAAGATCAAAAGATCGCAGCCTGCGGCAGCTCCTACATTGATTTTCGGACATCGTGTCGGTCGTCATTTTTGTACGATTTTTTACCGATTTGCTCCCGTCCCCACACAAACACCGAAAGCTCTCGCCGCAACCTCCGTTTTGTCCTACAGCCAGTTTTGAGTAGATAGCTCTATGGTGGAAGCCTTGGCAGATGGAATACCGACGAGAGGCTAAAAATGAACAGGGATATCGTTTGCGAATGGGCTGAAGAAGTCTATGGTTTGGCAGCGTTGAAATATTCTGGCTATATTTGTCCAGAATACAGGGGTGAGCTGATGATCATCGTTCCGCTGGCTGAAGCCAAAAACAATTTATCCAAACTCGTCGATGATGCCGCTGCTGGCCAAGTCATCACGATTGCCAAGCATGGGCGGGCGATGGCTCGCCTCGTTCCCGTAGGAAAACCCAGCGCTCAGCGTATTGGCGCAATGAAGGGCAAACTGGTGTTGCCCGACGATTTCGACTCACCACTGCCCGATGACATGCTTGATGCATTTGAGGGCACTCAAGTATGTGGCTGCTGCTCGACACGCACATTTTGCTCTGGACGCTCAGTGATGACGCCAGACTGTCCGGCAAAGCCAGAAAATTGATTGAGAACGCCGCCGAAATCTATATCAGCGCCGCCACCTTCTGGGAAATGGCGATCAAGGTCGGGCTCGGCAAGCTGAATGTTGATCTGGAAGAAGTCCGCCAATATTGTCTCGACAGTGGCTTTATCGAATTGCCAGTGACTGCAGAACACGCCATCGCCGTGAAGGATCTTGAGCACCATCATCGCGATCCGTTTGACCGCATTATCGTGGCCACAGCAATGACTGAACCAATGAAGTTGCTCACGGCTGATGCTTTGGTTGCTCGGTACACCGATCTGGCTGTTCTGGTCTGATCAAGGCACATCCGTACCGATAAACATCAATGCTGGCTGTCAGACCGCAATCGGTGGCAGCCATCTCCCACAGGGATCTGCTGTGTATGCGGGATGCTGGGCTCCACGGGTACCTGTGGGAGCCTGGCTTGCCAGCGATGGCGGTGGGTCAGTCGATATCTTTTTGGTCTGGCACACCGCTATCGCGAGCAGGCTCACTCCTACAGGATTTGCGGTGTACGCAGCCTCTGTGAACGACACAGAAACCTGTAGGAGTGAGCCTGCTCGCGATTGCGGTCGATCAGGCACAAAAAAAACGGCACCTTCCGGTGCCGTTCGCCGTTCACATTTCAACTGTTATTTGCGTGCATCCGCCCAGGATTTCAGCAGTTCGTTGTAGCTCACGGTCTCGCCCTTCGGCTTCTCGTTGGCCAGTTTCGGTTTCGGTGCGCCCGGTTGATCAAACCAGTATTGCGCATCGCGTTCCGGGTTCATTTTCGGTGCGCACACCGCCTGAGCCTTGGAGCGTTCGAGGCGCGTCATGATCGCGTCCTGATCCTTGGCCAAACCATCCAGCGCTTGTTGCGGGGTCTTCTCGCCGCTGGCCGCTTCGGCGATGTGGCTCCACCACAATTGCGCCAGGCGCGGGTAGTCCGGCACGTTGGTCCCGGTCGGGGTCCATTGCACGCGGGCCGGGCTGCGGTAGAACTCGACCAGACCACCGAGTTTCGGTGCCAGATCGGTCATCGCCTGCGAGTTGATGTCCGACTCGCGAATCGGCGTCAGGCCGACGATGGTTTTCTTCAGCGACACGGTTTTCGAAGTGACGAACTGCGCGTACAGCCACGCCGCCAGTTTCTGTTTCTCAGGCGTGGATTTCATGAACGTCCACGAACCCACGTCCTGATAACCGAGCTTCATGCCCTCCTCCCAATACGGCCCGCGTGGCGATGGCGCCATCCGCCATTTCGGCGTGCCGTCGGCGTTGACCACCGGCAGACCCGGTTTGGTCATGTCGGCGGTGAACGCGGTGTACCAGAAAATCTGCTGGGCGATGTTGCCCTGCGACGGTACTGGCCCCGACTCGGAGAAGGTCATGCCCGCCGCTTCCGGTGGCGCGTAAGCCTTCAGCCAATCGACATATTTTTGCGTGGCGAACACCGCCGCCGGGCCGTTGGTGTCGCCGCCACGGGTCACGCTGGAGCCGACCGGGTGGCAATCCTCGACACGAATCCCCCACTCGTCCACCGGCAAACCATTCGGAATGCCCTTGTCGCCTCCACCGGCCATGGAGAACCAGGCATCGGTGAAGCGCCAGCCCAGCGACGGGTCTTTCTTGCCGTAATCCATGTGCCCGTAAACGCGCTTGCCGTCGATTTCCTTGACGTCTTCGCTGAAGAATTTGGCGATGTCTTCATAGGCGGACCAGTTCACCGGCACGCCCAATTCGTAGCCGTATTTTTCCTTGAACTTGGCTTTCAGATCGGCGCGCTCAAACCAGTCAGCGCGGAACCAGTACAGGTTGGCGAATTGCTGGTCGGGCAGTTGATAGATCTTGCCGTCCGGCGCGGTGGTGAAGGAGATGCCGATGAAGTCCTTGATGTCGAGGGTTGGCGAGGTGAAGTTCTTGCCTTCGTTGGCCATCAGGTCGGTGATCGATTCGGTTTTGCCATAACGAAAGTGCGTACCGATCAGATCCGAGTCGTTGACCCAGCCGTCATAGATGTTTTTGTCGGACTGCATCACCGTCTGCATTTTCTCGACCACGTCGCCTTCTTGCAGCAGGTCGTGGGTGAGCTTGATCCCGGTGATTTCGGTGAAGGCCTTGGCCAGCACTTTCGACTCGTATTCGTGGGTGGTCAGGGTCTCGGAAACGACCTTGATGTCCATGCCGCGAAACGGCTCGGCCGCCTTGATGAACCACTTCAATTCTTCGAGCTGCTGTTCAGCCGTCAGGGTCGACGGTTTGAATTCACTGCCGATCCATTTTTTCGCCGCGTCTTCGTAGGCATCGGCCCACGCGGCGGCGCTCAAACCGCTGAGTGCCAGCATGGCTGCCAATGAAATGCTATGTCGCAGCTTATTGTTTTTGTCGAACATAGAGACCTCCTGTTTAGGATTTCGGAGCACGGTTGCCGAACGACTCGACTAGCCCCAACGCATCACAGCCAACAGCCACACCAGGGACAACGCGGACGCCACCCAGATGCTCCAGTCGGTGGCGCCGATCACCAGCAAATGCAGGTAGGCGCTGCCGAGAAGACCGATAAACAAACGATCGCCACGGGTGGTGGCAATCGGTAGAAAACCTCGCCGCAGGATGCTCGGCGAACGCAATTCCCAAGTGGTCATGCCGACCAGAATCAGGCCGATGACGATGAAGAATGCGGCTGTCGGGGTGGTCCAACTCATCCATTCCATCATCAGCTCCTCAAACCCGACCGAGGGCAAAGCCCTTGGCCACGTGGTTGCGAACAAACCAGATCACCAGCATGCCCGGCAGAATGGTCAACACCCCCGCCGCCGCCAGCACACCCCAATCGATTCCCGACGCCGACACTGTGCGGGTCATCACCGCCGCAATCGGCTTGGCGTTTACCGAGGTCAACGTGCGCGCCAGCAGCAATTCGACCCAGGAAAACATGAAGCAGAAAAACGCCGTGACACCGATCCCGGAACCGATCAGCGGGATGAAAATCTTCACGAAGAACTTGGGAAAACTGTAGCCGTCGATGTAGGCGGTTTCGTCGATTTCCTTGGGCACGCCGGACATGAAGCCTTCGAGAATCCACACCGCCAGCGGCACGTTAAACAGGCAATGCGCCAAAGCCACGGCGATGTGCGTATCGAACAGGCCAATCGACGAATACAACTGAAAAAACGGCAGCAAGAACACCGCCGGTGGCGCCATACGGTTGGTCAGCAACCAGAAGAACAGGTGTTTGTCGCCGAGAAAACGATAGCGCGAAAACGCATAGGCCGCCGGCAGCGCCACGCTCAGCGAGATCACCGTGTTCAGGCTCACGTAATACAGCGAGTTGAGATAGCCGTTGTACCAACTCGGATCGGTGAAGATCACCTTGTAGTTCGCCAGCGTAAAGTCCTGTGGGAAAAGCGTCAGGCCGCCGAGGATTTCGGTGTTGCTCTTGAAGGACATGTTCAGCAGCCAGTAGATCGGCACCAGCAGGAACAGGATGTACACCAGCAGTGGAATAACTTTTTTCATAGGGGTAAGCCGTTTGCTCATGGCCGGGCCTCAGCGGTTGGCGTCGGAGTGCGTCATGGCGGTGTAGAACAGCCAGGACACCAACAGGATGATCAGGAAGTACACCAGCGAAAACGCCGCTGCCGGACCGAGGTCGAATTGCCCTACGGCCATCTGGGTCAACGTCTGACTCAAGAAGGTCGTGGCATTACCCGGCCCGCCGCCGGTGAGCACGAACGGCTCGGTGTAAATCATGAAACTGTCCATGAAACGCAGCATCACTGCGATCAGCAGCACGCTCTTCAACTTGGGCAATTGAATGTGCCTGAACACCGCCCAGGCTGAGGCTCGATCGATGCGCGCCGCTTGGTAATACACATCGGGAATCGCGCGCAATCCGGAGAAGCACAGCAACGCCACCAATGAAGTCCAGTGCCAGACATCCATCACCAGCACCGTCACCCAGGCGTCCATGGTGTTGGCCGCGTAGTTGTAGCTGATGCCCATGGCGTTGAGGCTCGACCCAAGCAAACCAATGTCGGCGCGGCCGAAAATCTGCCAGATAGTGCCGACCACGTTCCACGGAATCAACAGCGGAATCGCCAGAATGATCAGCACCACCGACGACCAGCGGCCCTTGGTCGGCATGGTCAGGGCGACGGCGATGCCCAGCGGAATTTCAATCAACAACACGCACGCTGAATAGATGAACTGACGCAGCAACGAGTCGTGCAGACGCGGATCGAGCAGCACCTGCTTGTACCAGTCGGCACCGACGAAGTAGCGGCTGGACTGGTCGAAGATGTCCTGCACCGAATAGTTGACCACGGTCATCATCGGGATCACCGCACTGAACGCCACCAGCAGGAACACCGGCAACACCAGCCACCAGGCCTTGTTGTTCTGCACCTTGTTCATGGCTGCACCTCGCTGCTGTCGGCTTCTAGCAGAAACTCATCGGCATAAACCATCAGCCACTGCGCCGGAAAACTGATGTACGCGGTGCCCTGCGGCACCGGTTTGTCTTCGGCCAGGCGCACTTTCAGCGGTGCGCCGTCGAGATCGAGGGTCATGATCTTGTAGGTGCCGAGGTCTTCGACGTGTACGACGGTTGCCTGCATCGCGTCATCAAACGGCTCGTCCCACACGTGAATAAACTCAGGTCGGATGCCGACCTTCAGATTTTTCCACTGGCCGTGTTCGATATGTCGCTGCATCGCGTCGGACAACGGCAAATGTGTCGAGGCGAAACCGACGCCGCCGGGTTGTGGCTGCACCTCGATCAGGTTCATCCCCGGGCTGCCGATGAAATAGCCGACAAAGGTGTGGCTCGGCCGTTCGAACAATTCCCGTGGCGTGCCGAACTGCACAATCTGGCCGCCGTACATCACCGCAATCTTGTCGGCGAAAGTCGAGGCCTCCAGTTGATCGTGGGTGACGTAGACCATGGTGATGTTGAACTGCTCGTGGATCTGCTTGAGCTTGCGCCGCAGTTTCCACTTCAGGTGCGGGTCGATCACCGTCAGCGGTTCATCGAAAAGAATCGCCGAAACGTCGTCACGGACCAGACCACGGCCCATCGAAACTTTCTGTTTTTCGTCGGCGGTGAGGTTGCGCGCCTTTTTGCTCAGCAGGTTTTGCAGGTCGAGGACTTCGGCAATTTCCTGCACCTTGCTGTGTACTTTCGCCTCGGCCATGCCCTGATTGCGCAGGGGGAAGGCGAGGTTATCGAACACGGTCATGGTGTCGTAGACCACCGGAAACTGGAAAACCTGGGCAATGTTGCGCTTCTCCGGCGTCAGGTCGTTGACCGCTTTGCCGTCGAACAACACGTGGCCCTGCGAGGGGCTGAGCAGGCCGGAAATGATGTTGAGCAAGGTCGACTTGCCGCAACCCGACGGCCCGAGCAAGGCGTAGGCACCGCCCTGCTCCCAGACGTGATCCATCTCGCGAATCGCGTAATCCTCCGCGCCGCTCGGGGTCTTGCTGTAGCTGTGGGCGAGGTGCTGCAAACGGATTTCGGCCATCAGGCAACCCTCGCGACACGCCGGCCCGGTGCTTGCACCAGACGGCCCTGCGCATCGAAAACGAACAGTTTGTGGGTCGGGATGTAAATGCGGATCGGCGCATCGACGTCGTATTCGTGAACGCCGGGCAGGTGCAGCACCAGCAGGAAATGTTCGTTGCGCACGTGCAGGAAGGTTTCCGAACCGCTGATCTCGGCGACTTCAACGGTGACGGCCAGTTCGAGGTCATCATCGTTGCTCGGCACCAGCGAGATGTGGCTGGGGCGCACACCGAATCGGAACTCGCCCTCGCCCACCGGGCGCAGATCGACGTTAAGCGGGAAGTGCACAAAATTGGCGAAGCTGACTTCGTTGCCGGCGATGCGCCCCGGCATCAGGTTGATCGGTGGTTCGGAGAACAGCTCAGCCGCAAGTACGGTTTGTGGCTGGTGATATACCGAAGTCGACGGGCCGCTCTGAATCACCCGGCCTTCGTGAAGAATCGTCGTGGTGCCGCCGAGTGCCAGCGCTTCGTTGGGCTCGGTGGTGGCATAAATGGCGATGGTGTGGCGCGCCTTGAACAGCTCGCGCATTTCCTGACGCAGTTCTTCGCGCAGTTTGTAGTCGAGGTTGACCAGCGGTTCATCGAAGAGGATCAGCTCGGCATCCTTGACCAGCGCGCGAGCCATGGCCGTGCGTTGCTGTTGGCCGCCGGACAACTCCAGCGGATAGCGCTGCAGAAACTTCTCGATGCGCAGCATCTTCGCGGTTTCCTGCACTTTGCTATGGATGATCTCTTTCGACACACCGGCCTGACGCAGCGGCGAGGCGATGTTCTCGAACACGGTCATGGTCGGGTAGTTGATGAACTGCTGATAGACCATCGACACGTTGCGCAGGCGCACCGGGCGTTGGGTGACGTCGACGCCGTTCATCAGGATGCGGCCGCTGTCGGGCTTGTCCAACCCGGCCATTAAACGCATGAGGCTGGTTTTGCCGGACAGCGTGCGGCCGAGCAAAACGTTGAACGAACCGGGTTCGAATTTCAGGCACGCATCGTCGATCCAGGTCTGGCCCTCGACGGTGCGGCTGACGTGCTCCAGGGTGAGTGACATGGCTCGGCCTTTTTATTATTGGAGTCAAGCGACCTGTGCACAGGAGCGAGTTTCGTGCCAAAAATATTAAGTGATTGATTTGTCGCGAAAATCGGTGAAAGCGTGGGGAAACGGCGTTCATTGCTGAACACATTTGAACAGTTGGCCGATTGACAATGAACAATAGTGAACAACACTCTATAAACGCTTTTTGCGAACCGATCCCCCTGTAGGAGCTGCCGCAGGCTGCGATCTTTTGATCTTGATTGTCAAAAAACAGGATCAAAAGATCGCAGCCTGCGGCAGCTCCTACAGGGGATCGAATAACAATAATAAGAATGCTGCATCAGAGGCTGACTGCCATGGCCGCACCTGCCCCGCCGCTGTCCCACGACGCGATCGTCCAGACTTCCTGGCAACGTTGCCGCGCGTTCGGTCTCGACCACCAGAGCACGCCGGCCTTCGATCAGTTGCCCGCCGCCGGCATCACGCATCTGCTCGACAGCCATCATTCACTGGTGCAGACCACGCATCAGGAAGTCCTGCCCTATTACGAAAACATCCTCAGCAACTCCAACTGCCTGATCATGCTCGCCGACAATCAGGGCCAGGTGCTGACCTCGTGGGGCACGCAACGCTTTATCGAACCGAATCTGGCCCGGGGGTTTCAGGCCGGTGCTAGCTGGATGGAGCGCTGCAGCGGCACCAACGCGATCGGCACAGCGCTGGCCTGTGAGCAGGCGGTACACATCGAACACGACGAACATTTTCTGAAAGCCAACCGTTTCATGACCGGTTCCGCCGCGCCGATTTTCGACGCCGAGCGCAAGGTGATTGCAGTGCTCGACGTGTCCAGCGACAGCTACCTGCCGCCCTCGCACACCTTGGGCATGGTCAAGATGATGAGCCAGACCGTGGAGAACCGGCTGATCCTTAACCTGTTTCATGGCCAGCACTTTCAACTGACCTTCAACACCGGACTGAACAACCTCGACAGCCAGTGGGCCGGGTTGTTGATTTTTGATGAGAGCGGACAGGTGCTGTCGGCCAATCGCCGCGCGGACAACCTGCTCGGTGTGCGTTTGTCGCGGGTCAGTGTTGAAAGCCTGTTCAAGGTCTCACTGTTGGAGTTGATCAATCAGCCCGACGGGATGCCGTTTGCCTTGCAGACCTCCGGGCGCAACCGTTTTCAATGTTTGTTGAAGCGGCCGAAACAGGCATCGATTCAACCGCGCGTTTTTGCTGATGAACCCAAAAACGTCGCGCCCACCGCCATCAGCCTCAACACCCTGCACTTCGGCGACAGTCGCGTGGAAAAAGCCGTGCGGCAGGCGGAGCGGTTGCTGGAGAAAGACATTCCGTTGCTGATTCATGGCGAAACCGGGGTCGGCAAAGAAGTCTTCGTCAAAGCGCTGCATCAAGCCAGCTCACGCAGCAAACAAGCCTTCATCGCCGTGAACTGTGCTGCGATCCCCGCCGAACTGGTGGAATCCGAGTTGTTCGGCTACGAGAAAGGTGCGTTCACCGGCGCCAACCAGAAAGGCAGCATCGGCCTGATTCGCAAGGCAGACAAAGGCACGTTGTTCCTCGACGAAATCGGCGACATGCCGTTGCCGACTCAGGCGCGGTTGCTGCGGGTATTGCAGGAGCGTTGTGTGCAGCCGGTGGGCAGTAGTGAGTTGTTCCCGGTGGATTTGCGGATTATCTCGGCGACTAACCGATCCTTACGCGAACAAGTGCAGTTGGGGCGGTTTCGTGAGGATTTGTATTACCGCATTGGTGGCTTGACCCTGGAGCTGCCACCGCTACGCGAGCGCAGTGACAAGGAGGCGTTGTTTAAACGGCTGTGGGAGCAGCATCGTGAGCCGACCCAATGGGCGGGGTTGAGTCGTGAAGTGCTGGAGTTGTTTGATCGGCATCCGTGGCCGGGCAATTTGCGTCAGGTCAGCAGCGTGATGCAGGTGGCGCTGGCGATGGCCGAGGAACAACCCGTGCGGCCGGAGCATTTGCCGGATGATTTTTTTGTTGATCTGGAGATGGAGCCGGTGGAGAGCGCGGTGCCGTTGGGGGTTGATCTAAATGATGTGGAGGCGTTGAACCGGGAGTTGCAGTTGGCCGGGGGGAATATTTCCCACCTGGCGCGGCGGTTGGGGGTGAGTCGGAATACGCTTTATAAACGGTTGCGGCAGTTGGGCGGTTAGCAGCGCAGATCAAAAGATCGCAGCCTTCGGCAGCTCCTACAGGGATCGTATGTAGGAGCTGCCGAAGGCTGCGATCTTTTGACTTTAAATGGCTGGCTCAACCTGCACAGCCGAAGCCGCCGCCAATGTGCGCAACCCCGCCAGCACAACGACCACCATCAGCAAACCCGCACCAATAGCCACCGCAAATCCCGCTCGCGCGCCAAAGGTATCAATCACCATCCCCGCCAACATGCCGCCGAGTGCAACACCCACGCTGATCCCGGTGGTCATCCACGTCAGCCCCTCAGTAATCCTCGATGGCGGGATAATGATCGTGCCCATTTTCATCACCACGACCATCGTCGGCGCAAACGAGATGCCGGCGATAAACAGCGCTGCGGTCAGCACATAAACGTCCGTCGCAAAAACCGGCAGCACACCGGTAAACGCCGTGACCAATATCCCGATCAGGAACTGCTTTTCGATCGCCAGCGAAACCCTCATCGCACCGAATGTCAGTCCCGCGACCAGTGAGCCAAACGCATAGGCGGCGAGGATGAAGGTTGCGGAGGCTGGCCAGCCTTGCGCATTGGCGAACGCGACGACGGCGACGTCGATTGCTCCGCCAATGACGCCCATCGCCAACAGCGCGAGGACAATGGTGCGAACGCCGGGGATCAGCAGGGTTGAGCCACTATGGCTGGCGTGGCCCACGACAACCTTGGGTTCAGTCTCGCGTTGCAGGAGAAACGCCGTCACCCCGACGGCCAGTAACCCAACCGCAACCAGTGGCCCGGCTTCGGCGAAAAAGCTCACGCTCAAACCGATCGCCAGTGGCGGGCCGATAATGTAGGCCAGTTCGGTGAGGACGGTGTCCAGCGAGAACGCCGTGTGCAGTTGCGGCTTGCCTCGGAACAGCTGCGTCCAGCGCGCGCGGATCATCGACGGCATGCTCGGCATCGTCCCCGCCAGTGCGGCCAGGACGAACAGCAATGCGGCGGGTGCGCGCAAATATACGGCGGTGATCAGCGCCAGCAGCATGCCGATGCTGAATGCCGTGACGATGGGCAGCACGCGACTCTGGCCGTGTTGGTCGACCAGTCTCGAGATGTGCGGGCCGAGCAGTGCATTGGCCAGGGTGAATGTACCGGCGACTGCGCCGGCCAGCCAATAGACGCCGGTTTGCTGGACCAGCATGGTGATGATGCCGATGCCGATCATTGCCTGTGGCAATCGGGCGATGGAGCTCGCGAGCACTAACCCGGTGGCGCCGGGCGTTGTGAGCAGTTCGCGATAGTGATTTGCCATGATTTCTCCTTTGCACAATCGTCATCGACGCAGCATCCGGCTGCGGCAGACATCAAGACCTACGCGCAGAGCAAAAGCAACCCTGGCTAAAAGCGCAGATCAAAAGATCGCAGCCTTCGGCAGCTCCTACATGGAAATGCAATCACTGTAGGAGCTGCCGAAGGCTGCGATCTTTTGACTTTAAAAAACAAAACCCGCACAAGGCGGGTTTTGTTTTGCAGCCAAACACAGCTATCAGTCAGCCAGACGCCAGGTCGTGCCACCCTTGCCGTCTTCCAGCACCACGCCCATGGCAGTGAGCTGGTCGCGGATACGATCCGACTCAGCCCAGTCCTTACCCGCACGTGCTGCCAGACGCGCCGCAATCAGCGCATCGACTTCAGCCGCATCGACACGCCCTTCGGCGCCCGCCTGCAGGAAGTCATCGGCCTCAAGCTGCAACACACCCAACACGCTCGCCAGCTCTTTGAGACGTGCCGCCAGACCCGCCGCTGCATCGAGATCGCTCTCACGCAGACGGTTGATCTCACGCACCATCTCAAACAACACAGCGCACGCTTCCGGCGTACCGAAGTCGTCGTTCATCACCGTAGTGAAACGCTCGACGAACGCTTCGCCGCCCGCCGGCGCCACAGTCGGCAGGCCTTTGAGCGCGTGGTAGAAACGCTCGAGCGCGCCTTTGGCGTCCTTGAGGTTGTCTTCCGAGTAGTTGATCGCGCTGCGGTAGTGGCTCGACACCAGCAGGTAACGCACGACTTCCGGGTGGTACTTTTCCAGCACGTCGCGGATGGTGAAGAAGTTGTTCAAGGACTTGGACATCTTCTCGCCATTGATGCGAATCATGCCGCAATGCATCCACGCGTTGGCGTAGGTCTTGCCGGTGGCCGCTTCGCTCTGGGCGATTTCGTTTTCGTGGTGCGGGAACTCGAGGTCGCTGCCGCCGCCATGAATGTCGAAGGTCTCGCCGAGGCAGCAGGTGGACATCACCGAGCACTCGATGTGCCAGCCCGGACGCCCTGCGCCCCACGGCGATTCCCAGCTCGGCTCGCCCGGCTTGGTAGCTTTCCACAGGACGAAGTCCAGCGGATCCTGCTTGGCTTCGTCGACTTCGATGCGCGCGCCGATGCGCAGGTCTTCGATCTTCTTGCGCGACAGCTTGCCGTAGCCCATGAATTTGGCGACGCGGTAGTACACGTCGCCATTGCCCGGGGCGTAGGCGTAACCCTTGTCGATCAAGGTCTGGATCATGCTCAGCATGCCCGGAATATGATCGGTGGCACGCGGTTCCATGTCCGGCTTGAGGATGTTGAGGCGCGCCTCGTCCTCGTGCATCGCGGTGATCATGCGCTCGGTCAGTGCGTCGTACGGCTCACCGTTTTCGCGGGCACGATTGATGATCTTGTCTTCAATGTCGGTAATGTTGCGCACGTAGGTCAGGTTGTAACCGCTGAACCGCAACCAGCGGGTCACCAGGTCGAACGCGACCATGCTGCGGCCGTGGCCAATGTGGCAGTAGTCGTACACGGTCATCCCGCAGACGTACATGCGCACATTGTTGCCATCGAGCGGCTTGAAGACTTCTTTGCTCTTGGTGAGCGTGTTGTAAATCGTCAGCACTTTATATTTCCTTGACGCGAAATCACTGGCCCCACGAATCACGCAGGGTCACGGTACGGTTGAATACCGGCTGACCTGGTTTCGAGTCCTTCAAATCGGCAACGAAGTAGCCTTCGCGCTCGAACTGGAAACGGTCTTCCGGCTGTGCATTGCCAAGCGATGGCTCCGCACGACAACCGGTGAGTACCTGCAGCGAATCAGGGTTGATGTTGTCGAGGAAACTCGCGCTGTCTTCGGCCTTCTCAGGATTGGCCGAGCGGAACAGACGATCGTACAGACGCACTTCGCACTCGACGCTGGCGGCTGCCGGTACCCAGTGGATCACGCCTTTGACCTTGCGGCCTTCAGGGTTCTTGCCCAGCGTTTCCGGGTCGTACGAGCAACGCAGTTCGACGATGTTGCCGTCGGCGTCCTTGATCGCTTCGTCGGCACGGATCACGTAGCTGCCGCGCAGACGCACTTCACCGGCCGGTTCCAGGCGCTTGTAGCCCTTCGGCGGCTCTTCCATGAAGTCGTCACGGTCGATGTAGATTTCCCGGGCGAATGGCAGCGCGCGCACGCCCATGTCTTCTTTCGGGTGGCGCGGCAGTTCGAGATTCTCGACCTGGCCTTCCGGGTAGTTGGTGATCACGACTTTCAGCGGACGCAGCACGCACATGGCGCGCGGCGCGGTGTGATCGAGGTCGTCACGGATGCTGAATTCGAGCATGCCGAAGTCAACCACGCCGTCGGAACGGTTGGTGCCGACCATTTCGCAGAAGTTGCGGATCGATTTCGGCGTGTAGCCACGGCGGCGGAAGCCCGACAGCGTGGACATGCGCGGATCGTCCCAGCCATGCACGTGCTTTTCATCGACCAGTTGCTTGAGCTTGCGCTTGCTGGTGATGGTGTAGTTGAGGTTCAGGCGGCTGAACTCGTACTGACGCGGGTGCGCCGGCACTGGCAGCGCGTCGAGGAACCACTCGTACAGCGGGCGATGGCTTTCGAATTCCAGGGTGCAGATCGAGTGGGTGATGCCTTCGATGGCGTCCGACTGACCGTGGGTGAAGTCGTAGTTCGGGTAGATGCACCACTTGTCGCCGGTCTGGTGGTGATGGGCGTGGCGGATGCGGTACATGATCGGGTCGCGCAGGTTCATGTTCGGCGAGGCCATGTCGATCTTCGCGCGCAGCACGCGGGCGCCGTCCGGGAATTCACCGGCACGCATGCGCGCAAACCAGTCGAGGTTCTCTTCAACCGAACGGTCACGGAACGGGCTGTTTTTGCCCGGCTCGGTCAGGCTGCCACGGTATTCCTTGGCTTGCTCCGGAGTCAGGTCGTCGACGTAGGCCTTGCCAGCCTTGATCAGCTCAACGGCCCAATCGTGCAACTGGTCGAAATACTGCGAGGCGTAGCGCACTTCGCCGGACCATTCAAAGCCCAGCCATTTGACGTCGGCTTCGATCGCGTCGATGTATTCCTGATCTTCCTTGGCCGGGTTGGTGTCGTCGAAACGCAGGTGCGTGACGCCGCCGAACTCCTGGGCCAGGCCGAAGTTCACGCAGATCGACTTGGCGTGGCCGATGTGCAGGTAGCCGTTGGGCTCCGGCGGGAAACGGGTGACGATCTGCGTGTGCTTGCCCGAGTCCAGGTCTGCCTGGATGATCGGCCGCAGGAAATTGACCGGCACGGCAGGGCCGGACTTGGCATTCGAGGTAGGGTCGACAGTGGGCTTGCTCATAGGATCCTTGACTTACAGGTGCGCGGCCGCAGAGGGGCCAGACAAAACAAAGCCGCTATCATAGCCGATGCTGTCAAGGGGCTGACAGAGCAGGCCCTATAAAGGTGTGCTTTTTATCGCCGGGAATTGAAAAACAGCCTCGAAATTCGCGCCTGTCACGCTAAACTGCGCACCTTGGCCCACGCTGGCTGAACCGGTTTGGGGGCTCGATGTCCCAAAACCACGAATTCCTCTAAAGAGTAGCGATCATGACTCAAGTTAAATTGACCACCAATCATGGCGACATCGTCATCGAACTGAACGCTGAAAAGGCGCCGATCACCGTCGCCAACTTCATCGAGTACGTCAACGCCGGTCACTACGAAAACACCGTTTTCCACCGCGTCATCGGTAACTTCATGATCCAGGGCGGCGGTTTCGAGCCAGGCATGAAGGAAAAGAAAGACAAGCGTCCAAGCATCCAGAACGAAGCTGACAACGGTCTTTCCAACGAGAAGTACACTGTTGCCATGGCCCGCACCATGGAGCCGCATTCGGCTTCCGCGCAGTTCTTCATCAACGTGGCTGACAACACTTTCCTCAACCACAGCGGCAAGAACGTGCAGGGCTGGGGTTACGCGGTATTCGGTAAAGTGACTGCCGGCACCGACGTTGTCGACAAGATCAAAGGCGTGTCGACCACCATGAAGTCCGGCCACCAGGACGTACCAGCAGACGACGTGATCATCGAGAAAGCCGAGATCATCGAAGCGTGATATTGCTGATTTCAGACTTGCATCTGGAAGAGGAGCGCCCGGACATTACCCGGGCGTTTCTGGATTTGCTCGCCGGACGCGCCCGCTCGGCGAGTGCGCTGTACATTCTCGGCGACTTCTTCGAAGCGTGGATTGGCGACGACGCCATGACGCCCTTCCAGCGTTCCATCTGCCAGGCCCTGCGCGATTTAAGCGACAGCGGCACGGCGATTTTTCTGATGCACGGCAATCGCGACTTCATGCTCGGCAAGGCCTTCTGCAAGCAGGCCGGCTGTACGTTGTTGAAGGACCCGAGTGTCGTGCAGTTTTACGGCGAGCCAGTGCTGCTGATGCACGGCGACAGCCTCTGCACCCGCGACGTTGGCTATATGAAGCTGCGGCGCTATCTGCGTAATCCGATCACCCTGTTTGTCCTGCGCAACCTGCCCCTGAGCAGCCGCCATAAACTGGCGCGCAAACTGCGCAGTGAGAGCCGTGCGCAGACGCGGATGAAGGCCAATGACATTGTCGATGTCACGCCCGAGGAGATTCCGCGGATCATGCAGGAATACGGGGTGAAAACATTGATCCACGGGCACACCCATCGCCCGGCGATCCACAAGTTGCAGATCGGTGATGAAGCGGCGAAGCGGATTGTGCTCGGGGATTGGGATCGACAGGGTTGGGCGTTGCAAGTGGATGAGAGCGGCTACGCCCTGGCGCCGTTCGATTTCGCCCCGCCACCTCAATTGCCAGCACCTGCTAACTGACGAAACACCAAACAAATGTAGGAGTGAGCCTGCTCGCGATAGCGATATCACCTTCAACATCTCTGTTGACTGATACACCGCTATCGCGAGCAGGCTCACTCCTACAGTTTGACCGCGCTTCGGATCAGTGACCGCTGGCGGCCGGCCCTGCCTTGGCGGCAAACGGCGGTTTGGCCAGCCACACAATCAGAATCAAGCCCATAAAGCCCCAGCCCAACAGCGTGAAGTAATCCACGGTGGAGAGCATGTACGCCTGGCTGGTGAGGATCTGATCCATCTGCGCATAAGCCGATTGGCTCGCGCCGCCTAAATGATTCAACGTCTCCCGCGTCGCGGGCTCATAGGTACTGATGCTTTCGCTCATGTACGCATGATGCTGGTCAGCCCGGCGAATCCAGATCCACGTGGTCAGCGACGCCGCGAAGCTGCCGCCCAAGGTCCGCAGGAAAGTCGCCAGACCGGCGCCATCGGCGATCTGGTTCGGCGGCAAGTCGGACATCAAGATACTCAGGGTCGGCATGAAGAACAGCGCCACGCCGATGCCCATGAACAGCTGCACCAGGGCGATGTGCTGGAAGTCCACTTCGTTAGTGAATTCCGCACGCATGAAGCAACTGAGGCCAATTGCCAGAAACGCGATCCCGGCGAGCAAACGCAGGTCGAACTTGTGCGCGTACTTGCCGACAAACGGCGACAGCAGCACCGGCAAAATGCCGATCGGCGCCACAGCCAGACCCGCCCAGGTCGCGGTGTAGCCCATTTGCGTCTGCAACCACTGCGGCAGGATCAGGTTGATGCCGAAGAACCCGGCGTAACCCAACACCAGCACCAGCGTACCGATGCGGAAGTTGCGGTAGGCGAACAGCCGCAGGTTGACCACCGGGTGCTGGTCAGTCATTTCCCAGATCACGAACACCGCCAACGCGATCACCGAAATCGCCGCGCCGATGATGATGAAGTTCGACTCGAACCAATCCAGGTCATTGCCCTTGTCGAGGATCACCTGCAACGCACCGACGCCAATGATCAGCGTGATCAGACCGACGTAGTCCATCGGCTGACGACTGGTTTCCACCGGGCGCTTGGCCAATTGCGAACGCACCACCATTACCGCAAAAATCCCGATCGGCACGTTGATGAAGAAAATCCACGGCCAGCTGTAGCTGTCGGTAATCCAGCCACCGAGAATCGGCCCGGCAATCGGTGCGACCACCGTGACCATCGCCAGTAGCGCGAGGGCCATGCCGCGCTTCGCGGGCGGATAGACCGCGATCAACAGGGTTTGCGTCATCGGGTACAACGGCCCGGCGACCAGCCCTTGCAGGACGCGGAAGCCGATCAGTTCTGGCATCGACGTCGAGATACCGCAGAGAAACGAGGCCAGCACGAACAGAATGGTCGCCCACAAAAACAGTTTCACCTCGCCGAACCGGCGGCTGAGCCAGCCGGTCAGCGGCAGCGCAATGGCGTTGCTGACAGCGAACGAGGTGATCACCCAGGTGCCCTGCTCCGAACTCACCCCCAGGTTGCCGGAAATCGTCGGCAACGCCACGTTGGCGATGGTGGTGTCGAGCACTTGCATGAAGGTCGCCAGCGACAGGCCGATGGTGCTGAGCAACAGGCTGGGCGGCGTGAAAGAAGCGTTATTGCTCATCGCGAATCCTTTGGAACCGGGTTGGCGCTGCGTCTGTTACAGACGCGGCTGCCCTTTGTGGGAGCAAGCATTTATTTGGCAATGAAAGCTATCTGTGACTGGAAAATTGATTGAGGTGAGGGCATTTATCTGTGGCGAGGGGATTTATTGTGGCGAGGGGATTTATCCCCGATGGACTGCGCAGCAGTCCCGTCTTTTCTGAATCAAAAGCGGGGCCGCTACGCGACCCATCGGGGATAAATCCCCTCACCACAATGAATCCCCTATCAACAGGTAATCCCTTTTCCTCAGATAAATCCCCTATTAACAGGTAATCCCTTTTCCTCAGATAAATCCCCTATTAACAGGTAATCCCTTTTCCTCAGATAAATCCCCTATTAACAGGTAATCCCTTTTCCTCAGATAAATCCCCTATTAACAGGTCATCCCTTTTCCTCAGATAAATCCCTTGGCCACAGGTAAAACCTGAACTTCAGAGCCTGTTCCCAAAGGGGAACGTATCAGCGTTGCGCGGTTTTGCTGACCGCGGCGCTGTTGTCGTGGATCAGCTGCGCAATCATCGCGTCGGCTTCGGCCAGTTGGCGGTCGTAGACGTTGGTGCTGAACGAGGCCTTTTGCGGTGGTTGCTGCGCCAGCACCGGGCCGCTCTGGTCGTGCAGGTTCACTTCAACGTTGGTCGACAGACCGACGCGCAGCGGGTGCTTGGCCAGTTCTTCGGCATTTATGTGGATACGCACCGGCACACGCTGAACAATCTTGATCCAGTTACCCGTGGCGTTTTGCGCCGGCAGCAAGGCAAACGCGCTACCGGTGCCGGCGCCGAGGCTGTCGACGGTGCCGCTGTATTTCACGTCGCTGCCGTAAATGTCGGATTCGATATCGACCGGCTGACCGATGCGCATGTCACGCAGTTGGGTTTCCTTGAAGTTGGCGTCGATCCACAGTTGATCCAGCGGAATCACCGCCATCAACGCGGTGCCCGGTTGCACACGCTGACCGAGTTGCACGGTGCGTTTGGCGACATAACCGGTCACCGGCGCAATCAAGGTGCTACGGGCATTGGTCAGGTACGCCTGACGCAGATCGGCAGCGGCCGACATCACGTCCGGGTGCGATGAAACTACGGTGTCATCGACCAGCGCGCTGGTGGTTTTCAGTTGCTGTTTGGCGTTGGCCAGGGCGTTTTGCGCCGAGGTCAGGTCGTCGCGGGCGTGGGACAGTTCTTCCTGGGAAATCGCCCCGCCCTGCGCCAGGTTTTTCCGGCGGTTGTAATTGTCCTGGGCTTTCTGCACTTCAGCCTGTTGCGCGTTGACCTGGGCTTTCATGCCATCAACGTTGCTGTACAGACCGCGTACCTGACGCACGGTGCGCGCCAGTTTCGCCTGGGCACTTTGCAGGCCGACTTCGGCGTCGTTCGGGTCGAAGTTGATCAGCACCTGACCTTCGTGAACCAGATCACCGTCGTCAGCACCGATGCTGACCACCGTGCCGGTCACCAGCGGGGTGATTTCCACAACGTTACCGTTGACGTAGGCGTCGTCGGTGCTTTCATTGAAGCGTCCGATGAACTCGTGATACGCCCAGACGCCGGCGCAGGCGAGTGCAACCACAACGGCCAGCACCAACAGCATGACTTTGCGTTTGCGCGGGTTGCCGGTGTCCGGGGTGTTGCCTTGAGCTTGGGTGTTTTCGGCAGTGGCCATGACAATTACCTTGAATTAGTTGTGCGGCGTGGCTGGGGTGGCGTTGGCTGCGGTCAGGGTGTCACCCTGGAAACCACCGCCCAGCGCTTGCATCAGTTGAATCGACAGGTCGATCTGCTCGGCATTGAGGGTGGCCAGTTGACGCTGGGCCTGCAGCAATTGCTGCTCGATGCTGAGCACGTCCAGGTAGTTGCCGATGCCGGAACCGTAACGCTGGACGACGGTGTTGTAAGAATCCTGGGCAATGTCGGTGGCGTGCTGCTGCGCACCGATCTGCCGGCCGATGTCACGCAACTGGTTGATCGTGTCGCTGACATCGCCCAGTGCCTTCACCAGGCTTTTGTTGTACTGCGCCACCGCCAGATCGTAATCGGCGTCGCGCGCATCGAGGTTGGCGCGCAGGCGTCCGCCGTCGAAGATCGGCACCGAGATGGTCGGGGCAATGTTGAAGAAGCGACTGGCCGAACCGAACATCGCGTCACCCAACAAGGATTCGGCACCGGCCGAGGCCGACAAATTCAAGTTGGGATAGAACTGGGTTTTCGCCGAGTCGATGTCTTTGCTCGTCGCTTCTACGCGCCAGCGCGCGGCGACCAGATCCGGGCGACGACCGAGCAGCTCGGCTGGCAATACCGACGGCACGGCAACAGCGCTGGCCTGCAACACTTTCGGTCGGGCGATTTCATTGCCGCGATCCGGGCCTTTGCCGAGTAGCACAGCCAAAGCGATTTTGGCGCTGTTCAGACGTTTTTCCGCGTCGATCAGGCTGGCTTCGGAGCTGGCTTCCAGGCTTTGCGTTTGCTGGAACTGGTACTGGCTGTCGATCCCGGAACTCAGGCGACGCTGGCTCAGGTCGAGCATTTGCTTGGTGCGCTTGAGGTCGTCGCTGGCCAGGTCATAAACGATGTGCGCCTGACCGAGATCGCTGTAGGCACGAGCGACGTCGGCGGCGAGCGTCAACTGCGCGGCCTGGCGATCGACTTCAGCGGCGCGGGCCTGACCGAGTGCAGCTTCCCAGGCATCACGCTGGCCACCCCACAGGTCGAAGTTGTAATTGAAGCCGGCGCTGACATTACGCACGGTGGCGTAGGCATCGCCCTGCCCCAGCGGATCCTGATCCTTGGCCAGACGCGAACGGCTGATGCCGGCGCTGGCGTCGAGGGTCGGATAACGGGCGGCGTCGGCGGCATACGCGGCGGCGCTGGCCTGATGGGCGCGGGCGGCGGCGATCTGCATGTCAGGGCTGTCGTGCAGGGCTTCGCGGATCAAGCCGTCGAGTTGCGGATCGCCCAGACTCGTCCACCAATCGCTTTTTGGCCACGCGGCGGGCGACAGGGTCACGCCGTTGAGGGATTGGCCGGTTTTCAGGCTCGCCGCGTCAAGGTTTTTGCCTTGAGTGTCGAGGCCACTGTAGTTGGCGCAACCGGCGAGGATCATCGCCGACAGCACCAGGGTCAGGCTGCTGCGCAAGGTTTTACCGCTCATTGTGTTCACCTAAGCGCTGGAGGGTGATCGGGTCACCGGCTGCCAGCAGGATTTTCTTGAGGATGTATTCCAGGGTCTTCAACTCGTCCGGGGTGACGGCGCCGGCCAATTCATTCATCGCGTCGGCGCCGATGTGCGGCAGGCGATCAGCCAATTGCTGGCCTTGCTCGGTCAGGGTCAGTTGCACCTGACGGCGATCGCCTTCGCTGCGTTGGCGAGCCAGGAAACCTTTCTGCTCCAGACGATCAAGCATGCGTGTCATCGAGCCGCTGTCCAGCGACAGATGCCGGCACAGCTCGGCCGGGGTATCGACGCCGTACTGGGCCATGATGATCAACACCTTGAACTGCGCGGCGGTGATGCCGTGAGGTTCCATGTGAGTGTCGATGATCCGGTCCTTGAGCAGCGCAGCACGGCCAAGCAACAGGCCGAGATGGCAATGTTTGAATTCGTCCGGGGTGAAATGCTTCATGTGCTTACCTAATAACTGCCTAGGCAGTGAATGTATGTCGAGATGTTACTGCCTAGGCAGCGAATGTCAACGAAATAGTTAGGAAGCTTTGTAAATAGTTGACCAATGGGCTGGGAGATTGCGGTGAACACCCTGACGCCATCGCTGGCAAGCCAGCTCCCACAGGGTCCGTGTCGCACACAAAATTCATGCACGCCGCAGAAACCTGTGGGAGCTGGCTTGCCAGCGATTGGGGCGACTCGGTGGAACGTCGGTCAGGAATCGTCAGAGGGATGCACAGGCGGCGGTTGCACTGGATGCACCTCACGCCCACGCAAGGCAGTCGCCACGTACCCAAAGGCGCGTTTGCTCACCGCATAAATGCTGTGCCAACCCGGCGGTGCCGGCTCGATGGCCGCATGCAGCGCTCGCGCATAGTCGAGCACCAGTCCGGGCGTCCAGGCCATTGCCTCGGCGCGTTTGCGCACTTGCGCGGCGACCCAGAACTCGGGGCTGAAGACGACCCGGGCGAAATCCAGCATGCTCGAATGGCCGCGGTTCATCGCCCCTTCAAGGGCCGCTTCGAGGCTATGGGCAACAGCGCTGGAACAATTGCGACTGGTCAGGTTGTACGTGCTGTTCTGCCGATAGTCCGCCCAGAACGCACTGAGCCGCCGGGCATCGTAGCGGGCAAAACTGACCTGCACCGAAGAGGGACACCAGTCAGCCACCTCCCCCGCATAATCAGGCAGAAACCGGCCGGCAACATCGTTGTTTGGCGTCGCCCGCAGCAAGCGCACGAAATCCCCAGCCGAACGATCAATGTCATCCTGCGGGTAATGACTGACGTAGATGTCCGGGCCACATTCCAGTGCCGCATGGCCGGCGGAGATAACGCCGTTGATGTCGACCGCCGCGATGTAGCGATTGAGCAGTCGGTTGCGCACCAAGGTGTCATCGACGGTGCCGCTGGGGGTCCAGACATGCACCACCAGCGCCTCGCTGCCGGCCGGCGTACTGACCGACAAAGGGCTTGTCAGCGGCGGCTGGTGTTTGAAGCGCACCGCTTGCCGCAACAAGGCGCAGCCCGAGAGAAACAGGCTCATGCCAATGCAGAACGGCACCGTGCCCTTATACAGCGTCGGGAATGGCTCGAGGATAAACACGCCAAAGCCGATTTCGAACAAACCCGCCAGCAGCGACACTTGCCACCCAACAAAGCGCACCACCAGCGCCGCCGCAAACCGAAAGCCGCCATCGAGCAAAAAAGCCCCACCAAACAGCACCGCCAGAATCAGCCCGGCAGCATGTTGCCGGTCGACGATCAGCAGCCCCAACAAGAGAAAAGCCAGTCCTCGCGCTCTGCGCAGGGCCGCAGCGGTGCCGGCTTGCGGTGCCGGCACCAGCAGCAGGATCAGCGCTTCGAGCAACAACAGATAGCCAAAGACATGCAGCGGGAAGTACAGAACACCATCCAGCGCATCGATGAAGATGCCCACACCGGCCGCACCCCAGAGGACGCCCGTCAGCGCCAGCGCAGACCAACGCTTGCGGACAAAGTCGTGACCGAGCAAGACCATACTCAAGCGGACCATGTGCGCCCCCCTGTTCTCTTCAGGCAGCCGCAAACCGCGCTGCTTTCGAACTGCGGTGAGTCTAATACATTCTGCAAAAGCCGGATCGCAGCGTCGCGACCCGGCTATTGATGACGCGGTTTAGAAATCGCGTTTGTAGAAGATATCCAGGGAACTCGCGACGCCACTGGCCGCTTCGACGTAAACCTTCTTGCTCAGCTTGTAGCGCAACGCGATGGTGCTGGCCGGTTCAAACACGCCCACGCCATAACGCAAACTGAGCTTCTCGGTAATATTGCCGCTGGCCACCACGCTGGTGGCATCGCCGCTGCCCGCCGTGTCGAGCTGGAAGTCCTGAATCCCCAGATCCTTGGCCAGACTGCTGGTGACCCCGGAACTGCCCATCAAACCCAACCCCAACGCCGCTTGCGCGAGCATGTTGTTGTCTTCGCCGTTGGTGCTCAGCGGACGGCCGAGGACCAGATACGACAGTGCCTGTTCCTGGCTCATCGCCGGTTCGGAGAAGATCTGCGTGGTCGGTTGCTCGGCGCTGCCGCTCAGACGAATACCGGCGATCACGTCGTCGGTCTGGCGGATCGCTTCGATGTCCAGGTACGGTTGATCGATGGGACCTGCGAACAGCAAACGCGCTCGGCGCACGGACAGGCGCTGCCCGTAGGCGCTGTAGCGGCCGTCGTTGAGCCACAGCTCGCCGCGGGTGTCCATGTTGTCGCCGATGTGCACGTGGCCTTGCACATTGGCGGTCAGACCAAAACCGGCGAAGGCGAGTTTGTCGTCCCCGACCGCCACGTCGATGTCCATTTTCATGGCCATCGGCGGTTTGCCCTGTTCAGTCTGCGCACCGACGATGATCGTGTCGTCGGAGACTTTCACCGTCGAAGGCGGCAGCTCCCGCACGGTGATTTCGCCTTTGGGCACCAGCACTTTGCCGGCAATTTTCAGCTCATCGTCGGCCATGGAGATTTTCAGGTCCGGCGCCACTTCCAGCTTGGCGTACGGCTCGACGGTGACCGGCAGCTGCGTGCCTTTCAACGCCAGATCGACCACCAGTGCCTGGCCCCAGGCGACGTTACCGTTGAGGCTGCCCTGCCCGCTCTTGCCACTTTTCCAGCCGCCGTCGAGGCGCACCGATTCACCGGCAATCAGGGCAGTGAGTTGCAGATTCTGCAACTCCATCGGCAACTCGGCGCCGGACACTTCACCGTCGCTCAGTTGCACGGTGCCGTTGACCAACGGCGCCAGCAATCCGCCGGAAATCGTGCCGCTGCCATTGAGGCGCCCGGTGAGTTTCTCGACCATTGGCACAAACGGCCGCGCCACTGACAGATCCAGGCCGGTGAAACGGAACGAGCCGCTCAGCGGTTTGTTTTTCGGCAACGGATTGAGTTGCGCCTGCACCATCAATTCGCCGAGTTTGCCGCCGACGAAATTGAGTTCGGTGTCGACGCGTTTCGGCGTCAGTTTGCTGGTGAGTTTCAGCGTCTGGTACGGGAAGTCCAGCCACTGATCCTTGTCCTTGATGCGCAAGGTGCCGCCGCTGGCGTCGATGCTGACCACGCCGTTCGGGCCGCTGGCCGGCAGGTCCAGTTGCAGGTCGGCGTTGAGCTTGCCCTGCCAGGCGAAGTCTTTCGGCAGCCATTGCGCGAGGCTTTCGATCGGGAATTGCTTGAGGTGGTAGCGCAGTTTCGGCTCCGGCATCAGCCGTTGGTCTTCACCGCACAGGCTGGCACTGCCGGACATCCAGCAATGCGCGCCGAAGTTGATTTTGCCGTCGGCGAGACGTTCGAGTTTGGCCGGATTTTGCAGTTTCCAGTCCTGGCCACCGGCCTGAATATCGCCGTTGGCCAAGCGACCGCGCCAGTTGCCCTTGTCCAGATTACCGTCGAGGCCGAGGGCCAGTTTCAGCTTCGGCCCGAGCAAGTCGAGGCTGAGTTTCTGGCTCTTGATGTCGCCTTGGGCGCTGGCGGTCAGCGTGCCCAGCGAGGTGTCACCGGCCTGAATGCCGGAGCCCTTGAGGTCAATTTTCGCCCGTTGCACACTGTCGAGCGTGGCGTCGAGGTTGAGGCTTTGCAGGCGATTGTCCTGGAACGCCAGTTGCGAACCTTGCAGGCCGAGCTTGCCCTGCGGTGCTTTCAGCGTGCCGGCGACATCGACGCGGCCGTTGATCTGCCCGCGCAGCTCTGGCCAGAGCTGGGCCAGACGCGCCAATTTGATGTCGATCTGCCCGGTGAGCTTTTGTTGCAGGCTGCCCTTGCCGCTGATGCTGTTGTCGCCGAGGCGAATTTGCAGGGCATTCAGGTTCCATTGCTCGCCGGCACCGTCGGCCTTGGCCTGGAGGATCGCCGGTTGCCCGCGCAGTTTGCCTTTCAAGTCGAGGTCAGCAGTCAGGCTCAGGCGTTCGTTCTTCATTTCGCCCTGGCTTTTCAGCGGCCCGGCCAACGTGCCCGGCAGTTCAGCCACCCAGTACGCCGGGTTGAGCGCCGAGAGATCCAGCGCCGTGTCCCAGGCGATGCCGTCGGCGAACTGTACGTTGACGTGACCTTCGGCCTTGCCCTGCCCGGCTTGCATTTTCAGTTGCGGCAAAGCGATCTGTTTCAGGCTGCCGCTGAACGGACTGCTCAACGTAAACGCGCCCGCCGGGCCGTCGAGTGCAGCCGCGAAGTTGCCGAGGTATTGACCGTCGGTGTAGGAGACTTCGCCAGTAAACGTACGCAAGGCGACTTGTGGCTCATCGATTTCGTTATAGAGCCGGTGCCACGGGAAGTCCTGCCAATTGATATTGGCCTGGGCGCTGAGGCCCTTGCTCCAATCGACGCTGCCGCTGAGTTTGAGGCTTTGTTTGTCGTTGGCCGTGAGGTCGAGGCCGGCAATCTGCGCGCCGCTGGCGTCGACTTTGCCTTTGAGCAGCAGCGCCACCGGGCCCTTATCGGCCGGCAGCGTAGCGTTGCCGTTTAACTGGTAACCGTTTTTCAGGTCGCCTTCGCCGGTCAGCAGCAATTGATTGAGTTGCAGGGTGTCGGGCAGGTCGGCGCTCGGTTTGAACCCGTCGCTGGTAATGCGCAGCTTGGCCGGCAGATTTTCCACCAGTGGTTGCAACTCGCCGTTCAATTGGCCGTCGAGGTAGCCACGACTGTCGGCGTGCAGGTTGAGGGTTTTCAGCAGGTCGCCGTCGATTTTTAGCGCCAGCGTCCATGGGCCCTTATCCGGCGATGGCAACGTCAGGTCACCGGCGATGTTCAGCGGCCAGTTACCGGTCGGCGCGAGGGTGCCGGACAGGTTCAGGCTGAGGTCGTCGCGCTGCAATTTGATGCTTTCAATCTGCATGCCCTGAGCGGTCCAGTGCGCTGCCAGTTGCAAACCCTTGAGCTGTTCGCTGCCGTTGAACAGCAGACTGCCGACCTTGACGTCGCCCAGCTCAATGGCCAGCGGCAGTTGCAGGTCCGGCAATTTGATCGGACCGCTTTCGGTGGTTTCTTCGCTCGGCGGAAATTGCAGGATGACCTGATCCGCCTGAAGCTGTTCGATGCACAAGGTCATGCGCGTCAGGCACAGCGGCGACCAGGCGAAGATCGCCTGGTTCAGCTCCACCCGGCTGCTGTCCTGCTGCCACAACAGATGATCGGCACTCCATTGCCCGCCAAGACGACCGTGGAAATTGTCTACCGTCAGGCCGGGTACGAGACTCAATAACCAACGGCTGCCAGCCTGCGTGCCGAGCACGGCAGTGAGGCTCAATACAATCAACAAGACCAACGCCAATAGCGCCAGTGCCGTTATTTTCAAACCACGCTTCACAGCTCAGGCCCCATGGAAAAGTGCAGCCGGATGCCGCCATCGTCGTCGAGTGCGTGGGCCAGGTCGAGGCGGATCGGCCCGACCGGCGAGACCCAGCGCACACCAATACCGACCCCGGTCTTGAGGTTCGGCAGTTCGAGTTTGTTGAAGGAATTACCCTGATCGACGAAGGTCGCCACGCGCCATTTCTCGGCGATCGAGTATTGATATTCGACGCTACCGGCGACCATGTAACGGCCCCCGATGCGATCGCCCTCGGAGTTTTTCGGCGACAGGCTCTGGTAGTCGTAACCGCGCACGCTCTGATCGCCACCGGCGAAGAAACGCAGCGACGGTGGCACCGAGTTGTAGCCGTTGGTGGCGCTGCCGCCGACCTGCACACGTCCGAGGAAGCGGTGCTTGTCGAACACCGTGGTCAAGCCTTTGACCAGCGCGGTGCCATATAAAAGGTTGTTGTCGGAACCCAGACCTTCCTTGGCCACTTTGCTTTCGAAGCTCAGGCGATAGCCGTTGCGCGGGTCGATGCGGTTGTCGCTTTTCAGGTACGAGTAACTGATGCCGGGCATCAGCAAGGTGCTCAGGCCGGAATCGTCGCCGAGTTCGTATTCTTCACGCTGCCATTTCAACGAGATCACCCGCTGCCAGCCGCTCGGCAACTTGCTGTGCCATTCCGGGCCGAAGGTCAGCAGTTTGCTCAAGGTGTCGGAGCCGTCGATGTCTTCGAACTGATAGCCGCCGGCCCAACGCAGTTTGTCGGTCAGTGGCGGGTCGAGCGGAATGTCGTAGAACAGCCCGACGTTTTGTCGCGGCGCCGAGAGTTCGGCTTCCCAGCCATAACTGTCGCCTTGCGGGTTGACCCAGTGGCGCGTCCAGTTGGCCTTGATGCGCGGGCCGACGTCGGTTGAATAACCGAGCCCCAGGCCCATGGTGCGTGGTTTGCGCGTGTCGAGCTTGACGTCGACCGGGATCACATCGTTTTTCGCCGCGGTCGGTGCGGCATCGACGCGCACGCCTTCAAAATAGCCGCTCGATTGCAGGTCGCGGTTGAGCTCGGCGATCAGCTCGGAATCATACGGTTCACCTTCCTTGAACGGCACCATGCGTTGCAGCAGGTCTTCGTCGAACGGCGTGTCGCCCTCGAATTTGACTTTGCCCAGCGCATAACGCGGGCCGCTGTCATAGATCAGTTCGACGTCGGCGACACCCGCGCGCGGGTCGACCAGGAGTTTCTGGCTGGTGAAATGGCCACTGAAGAAACCGAAGCGCGAGGCCTGATTCTGAATAAGTCTTTTGGCGTCTTCGTAACGCCCATGGTTGAGCACCGCGCCGGATTTCAGCACGTCGCTTTTCGGTACACGAAAGGATTTGAGGGAGGCCGCCGGGCCGTCGACGCGGACAGTGACGTTACGCAGGCGAATCGGCTCGCCCGGATCGATGTTCAGCACCAGGCGCGGTTTTTCGCCGCCCTTGACGTCACTTTCGATCTGCGGCTGATAGTAGCCCAACGCCTGCGCGGCTTTGCGCGCCTGCTCTTCGGCGCCGCGACTGAAGCGCTGCAGAGCTTCTTCGTCACGATCGCCGAGGCTGCCGATATAGCCTTCTATATTGGCCTTGAGTTCGTCGTTGGACGGTTTGATCCGCACGTCCAATTCACTTTGCGCCAGCGCCGCGCAGCTGGATAACAGCATGAGCACGCCACTGGTAAATCTTCCTGGAAACTTCATAGGCGCGGATGCTATCACGGGCTTGGGAGCGTGATAGAACAGGAAATTTCCCGAGAAGTTCGATTGTTATGCTGTTGCAGTTTGTAACACCTGCGGATTGGCGTGGAAAAATACGTGTTCACGCACCGGGCCGACGGCAACCTCGCCGATCTCCTCGTAACCCTGCCTTTTATAAAATTCCAGGTAGCGCGGGTTGCCGGTGTCGAGCACCACGCCTTGCGAGGTTTCATCGACCGCGCACCAGTTGTGTACGGCGGTCAGCAGTTGTTCGCCAAAGTGTTTGCCTTGGTACTGCGGATGAATGCCCAACAGCGGCAGCATGTGCACTGACTCGGTCGGCACACACGCGGAAACGGCATCGTGGTATTCCAGATAGCGCCGAGTGCAACGGAAACCGGTGCTGAGCACCATGCGCAAACGCCACGCCCAACTTTCGGTGATGCCCAGGCGGCGTTGCGGTGGCGCGATCAGGGCGATGCCGATCAGGCGGTCGTTGACCAGCAGGCCGATCGCCGGCAGGTCCTGGAGGAAATGCTGTTTGACCAGTTCGCGCACGGTGGCACGCACGCGCTGTTCGTAGCCGGGACGCTCGGCTTCGAACAGGTAGCCGAAGGTCGGTTCGTGGCGGTAGGCCTGATAGAGCAGCGAGCGGGCTTCGCGGGAATAACCGCGGTCGAGCATATGAATGTCGGCGATGGCGGTCTGGGTTTCAGGCATGACGGTGATTCTCCCCGGGGCGCGTGCAAATGGCGGCGCTCTTGTTGGTACGAACCTTTTGGCGGTGGGACAGTTCCCCACAGGTATAGACCAAGCTTGGATCTTCATCGACCGGGCGGACCTCATCGCTGGCAAGCCAGCTCCCACAGGATTCGCGTCGGACACAACATCCCCAATCACCACAAAAAACTGTGGGAGCTGGCTTGCCAGCGATGAGGCCGGTACAGACACCACCAATCCCACAGCCAAAAATGATTTCTCCCACCCCACACTGGCCCATTTCCCGCCTGTCAGCTAGCATCGCCCTTTTGCCAGGACTGCCGACCATGAAGATCGTTTCCTTCAACATCAACGGACTGCGCGCCCGTCCGCATCAGCTGGCAGCGCTGATCGAAAAACACCAGCCGGACGTTATCGGCCTGCAGGAAACCAAGGTCCACGACGACCAGTTCCCGCTCGAAGAAGTCCGCGCCCTCGGCTACCACGTGTATTTCCACGGCCAGAAAGGTCATTACGGCGTGGCCATGCTCTCGCGCCAGGAACCGATCGCCATTCACAAAGGTTTCGCCACCGATGAAGAAGACGCCCAGCGCCGCTTTATCTGGGGCACCTTCGCCGACGCCAACGGCGTGCCGGTAACGATCATGAACGGCTATTTCCCTCAGGGTGAAAGCCGCGACCACCCGACCAAATTCCCCGCCAAGCAGCGTTTTTACAGCGATCTGCAAGCGCTGCTGGAAAGCCAGTTCCACAACGAACAGCCCGTGGTGGTGATGGGCGATGTAAACATTTCCCCGGAAGACTGCGACATCGGCATCGGCCCGGACAACATGAAGCGCTGGCTGAAAACCGGCAAATGCAGCTTCCTGCCGGAAGAACGCGAGTGGATGGCACGTTTGAAAAACTGGGGCCTGACGGACAGTTATCGCCACCTCAACCCGGACGTGACCGACATGTTCAGTTGGTTCGACTACCGCAGCCGAGGGTTTGAGGACGAGCCGAAACGCGGGTTGCGCATTGATGTGATTCTGGCGTCGCACGGTTTGTTGCCGCGGGTGAAGGCTGCGGGCGTGGACTATGAATTGCGCGGGATGGAGAAGCCGTCCGATCATGCGCCGATCTGGCTTGAACTGGCCTGATACTCGAAACACCTGAGCCCCATATGGCTATGGGGTTCTTTACTCAGATGACCTGAATTGGGTGGTCAGTAGAAGTACCTGTGGCGAGGGGATTTATCCCCGATGGGGTGCGAAGCGCCCCCAAATTCTTTCTGTTAAACCGCATTCACAGGTTTTGGGTCGGCTTCGCCAACCATCGGGGATAAATCCCCTCGCCACAAAAGCCTTTTCACATTTAGATCGCTGTCATCTTAAAGTAACTTTTCTGACTTAATCTCCCCGGCAATCCCCTTGGCTTGACTCGGTGCCGGCATGACCCTGCGTGTTCTGTTCGTTTTTCTGCTGAGCGCATGGCTGACGGTGTCTGCCGCCGGTTTGCCGGTGCCGGACGACGGCCCGGCCTTGCGCATTCAAGGTTCCAACACCATCGGCGCCGAACTCGGCCCGGCGCTGGTCGAAGGCTTGCTGCAGGAACAAGGCCTGCTGAAAATCCACCGCGAAACCCCGGACACCGCCAACGAGCAGCGCATTGTCGGCCAGACCGCGCAAGGTAAACGCGTGGTCATCGAAGTCGCCGCCCACGGCTCCAGCACCGGTTTCACCGCGTTGAAAAATGCCAGCGCCGACTTGGCCGCCTCTTCCCGTGAAATCAAGGACAACGAGTTACTCAGCCTGCAATCGCTGGGCGATCTGAAAAGCCCCGCCGCTGAGCAAGTCATCGCCATTGATGGGCTGGCGATCATCCTCCATCCCGACAATTCGCTGCAGCAACTGGACACCGAGCAACTGGCGCGGATCTTTAGTGGTGAGGTAAAAACCTGGGAAGACCTCGGCGGGCGTGGCGGTGCGATTCATTTATATGCACGCGATGATCAGTCCGGCACGTACGACACATTCAAGGAACTGGTCCTCAGTCGTCGTGGGAAAAGTCTCAGTATCGCGGCGAAAAGGTTTGAGTCCAGCGAGCAATTGTCCGACGCAGTGAGCAGCGATACGCAGGGCATCGGTTTTATCGGTTTGCCCTACGTGCGTCAGGCCAAAGCTGTGGCGATTGCCGACGGCGCGTCGCAATCGATGCTGCCGCTTAACAGTTTGATCGCCACTGAAGACTATCCACTGTCACGGCGGTTGTTCTTCTATCTGCCGCCCGACAGCAACAATCCATGGGCGAAGGCTTTGGTGACGTTTGCGCAAAGTCGTCAAGGCCAGGAGATTGTCGCGCGCAGTGGCTTCATCAGTCAGACCGTGCACGCCATGTCCGTCGCGCCGAATGCGCTGATGCCCGAGGGTTATCAGTCCCTCAGCCGCCACGCCCAGCGTCTGACAGTCAACTTCCGTTTTGAAGAAGGCAGCGCGAGTCTGGACAACAAGGCGCGTCAGGATCTGGCGCGGGTGTTCGACTATATAAAGCGCCACGACAAGACCGAGCGCGCGGTGACGCTGGTGGGTTTCGGCGATCTCAAGGACGACCCGGCGCGGGCGGATCTGCTGTCGAAGCTACGGGCGATGGCCGTGCGGCGGGAGCTGGTGAAGAACGGCGTGGTGCTGCGTGAGGTTCGCGGGTTTGGCGCGTTGATGCCGGTGGCGGCGAACAATGCGGATGAGGGGCGGATCAAGAATCGGCGGGTTGAGGTTTGGGTGTATTGAGCCTGATGTTGATGGGTTGCACCTGCTGACGCCATCGCTGGCAAGCCAGCTCCGACAGATTTCTCTGGTGTTCACAAAATTTGTGTTCACTGGAGATCCCTGTGGGAGCTGGCTTGCCAGCGATGAACGCTAACGCGGTGTTGGATCAGCGTTCGCTGCGCAGCATTTCCTTCGGCACATATTTGCCGATCTCGAACTTGCCGATCGCCGCGCGGTGCACTTCGTCCGGGCCATCGGCCAGACGCAGCGTACGTTGCATGGCGTACATATAGGCCAGCGGGAAATCATTCGACACCCCTGCCCCGCCATGCATCTGGATCGCCCGGTCGATCACCCGCAGCGCGACGTTCGGCGCAACCACTTTGATCTGCGCGATTTCGCTTTTCGCCACTTTGTTACCCACGGTGTCCATCATGTACGCCGCTTTCAGCGTCAGCAGGCGCGCCATGTCGATCTCCATCCGCGAGTCGGCGATCTTGTCGACGTTGCCGCCAAGACGCGCCAGCGGTTTGCCGAATGCGGTACGGCTCACCGCACGTTTGCACATCAATTCCAATGCGCGCTCGGCCATGCCGATTGAACGCATGCAGTGGTGAATTCGACCCGGGCCGAGACGACCTTGTGCGATTTCAAAACCGCGTCCTTCACCGAGCAGGACGTTTTCGTACGGCACACGCACGTTGTCGAACAGCACTTCGGCGTGGCCGTGCGGGGCGTCGTCGTAACCGAACACCGGCAACGGGCGGACGATTTTCACGCCGGGAGTGTCAACCGGCACAAGGATCATCGAGTGCTGGGCGTGACGTGGCGCATCGGGATCGCTGAGGCCCATGAAGATGAGGATCTTGCAGCGCGGATCGCAGGCGCCGGAGGTCCACCATTTTTTACCGTTGATCACCCACTCGTCGCCGTCACGCACGGCGCGTGCGGCCATGTTGGTGGCGTCTGAGGACGCTACATCCGGTTCAGTCATGGCGAACGCCGAACGGATCTCGCCGCGCAGCAGCGGTTCGAGCCAGCGCTGTTTCTGCTCTTCGTTGGCGTAGCGCACCAGCACTTCCATGTTGCCGGTGTCTGGCGCCGAGCAGTTGAACGGCTCAGGCCCGAGCAGCGAGCGGCCCATGATTTCCGCCAACGGCGCGTACTCAAGGTTGCTCAGGCCGGCACCGAGTTCCGATTCCGGCAGGAACAGATTCCACAGGCCTTCGGCTTTGGCGCGGGCTTTGAGCTCTTCCATGATCGCCGTCGGCTGCCAGCGATCGCCTTCGGCGACCTGGCGCTCGAACACGGCTTCGGCCGGGTAAACGTAAGTGTCCATGAACGCGGTTACGCGCTCACGCAGTTCTTGCACCTTGGGCGAATAAGCGAAATCCATGAGCAGCTCCCGATGGTTAAGGCAGTTCTTGAGCAAAGGTTGTTTAGGTCATGCAATCGATGCTAGAACAGCGCTGATAATTTACCTAGCCTATTCTCGGCGTGTATAAACATTCATCACCGATATATGATCCACTGATCGTCAGCCCCTAAACACCGCCCTTAAAAACAAGAGAAGCCGCGTTATGAATCTGAGTAAGGTCGACCTCAACCTTTTCATCGTCTTCGACGCGATCTACACCGAAGCCAATCTGACCCGCGCCGGGCAGATTGTCGGCATCACCCAGCCGGCGGTGTCCAACGCCCTGGCGCGGTTGCGCGAAACCTTCAACGATCCGCTGTTCGTGCGCACGGCTCAGGGCATGGTGCCGACGCCGATGGCGCAGAACATCATCGGCCCGGTGCGCAATGCGCTGTCGTTGCTGCGCGTGTCGGTTCAGGAAAGCCGCATTTTCAACCCGACGCAGGCGGTCAAGACTTACCGCATCAGCATGACCGACCTCACCGAGGCCGTGATTCTGCCGCCGCTGTTCCAGCGCCTGCGTCGCCTCGCGCCGACGGTAATCATCGAAAGCTTCTTGTCCAAACGCCGTGAGACCACCAAGGAACTCGCGGCCGGGCGTCTGGATTTTGCCGTGGATGCACCGCTCAACACCGACCCGCAAGTGCGCCACGTCAAACTGATGGAAGACCGTTACGTGTGTGCGATGCGCAAGGGGCATCCGATGGCGGGCAAGGAAAAGCTCTCGCTGGATGATTATCTGTCACTGACGCATATCCACATCTCCAGCCGGCGCAGTGGTCTGGGGTATGTCGATCTGGCGCTGGGCAAAATGGGCATTCAGCGCAAGATTGCCCTGCGTTCGCAGCACTATTTGATGGCGTCGCAGGTGATGCAGCAGACCGATATGGTCATGACCGTGCCGGAGCGCTTCGCCCGGCGGCATGAGCTGCAGGCGTTTAACCTGCCGGTGAACGATGTGCCGCCAGTGGAGACGCATCTGTATTGGCATGAAAGCACCGATCAGGACCCGGCGAATCGCTGGATGCGCGAGCAGATGATCGAGTTGTGCCAGCAGGTGACGGCACAGGAGAAGAAGCTGGATAAGCAGGTGGTTTGAGGAAAGATCAAAAGATCGCAGCCTGCGGCAGCTCCTACATGGATCGGTGTAGGAGCTGCCGCAGGCTGCGATCTTTTTCTTGCTTGACGTAAACGTAAACCTGCCATTAGCTTAGCGCCAAGACCTTTTGCCGAGCGCGCCCATGAGCAGCCAGACCTACAGCATTTCCGACCTCGCCCGCGAGCTGGACATCACCACCCGGGCGATCCGCTTTTATGAAGAGCAAGGCCTGCTCAGTCCTGAGCGCCGTGGCCAGGAACGCATCTATTCGCCGCGCGACAAGGTCAGCCTGAAGCTGATCCTGCGTGGCAAGCGAATTGGCTTCTCGCTGGCCGAATGCCGTGAACTGATCGAGCTTTACGATCCCTCCAGCGGTAACACCAAGCAGCTCAACAGCATGCTGGCGAAAATCGCCGAGCGCCGCGAACAGCTTGAGCAGCAGTTGCTGGATATCGAACAGATGAAACTTGAACTCGATACCGCCGAAGAGCGCTGCGTGCAGGCGCTGGAGCAAACCCTCAAAAGCCAGCAAGTAGCGCAGTAATTCGACACGACTCCTCCCCTGTGGGAGCGGGCTTGCCCGCGATGAGGCCGGAACATCCAGCATTGATGTTGACTGACCCGACGCCATCGCGGGCAAGCCCGCTCCCACAGGGTTCTCCATGAATTCAAGATAATCAGCAGGTCAACCGCCATGTCCCTCCCCTCCCAAGTACGCCTGATCGAAGTCGGCCCGCGCGATGGCCTGCAGAACGAAGCCCAACCGATCAGCGTCGCCGACAAGGTGCAACTGGTCGATGCCCTCAGCGCCGCTGGTCTTGGCTATATAGAAGTCGGCAGTTTCGTCTCGCCCAAGTGGGTGCCGCAGATGGCCGGTTCCGCTGAAGTGTTCGCGCAGATCCAGCGCAAACCCGGCGTGACCTACGGCGCACTGGCGCCGAACCTGCGCGGCTTCGAAGATGCGATCGCCGCCGGGGTCAAGGAAATGGCGGTGTTCGCCGCCGCGTCCGAAGCCTTCTCGCAGCGCAACATCAACTGCTCGATCAGCGAGAGCCTGGCGCGCTTTGCGCCGATCATGGAAGCGGCGCAACAACACGGCGTTACCGTGCGCGGTTACGTGTCCTGTGTGCTCGGTTGCCCGTACGAAGGCACGGTCGCGCCAGAGCAAGTGGCGATGGTCGCGCGTGAGTTGTATGCGATGGGCTGCTACGAAGTTTCGTTGGGCGACACCATCGGCACCGGCACCGCTGGCGCGACTCGACGCTTGTTTGAAGTGGTTTCGGCGCAGGTACCACGGGACAAACTCGCCGGGCATTTCCATGACACCTACGGCCAGGCCATGGCCAATATCTACGCCAGCCTGCTCGAAGGCATTTCCGTGTTCGACAGCTCTATCGCGGGCCTTGGCGGCTGTCCGTACGCCAAAGGTGCGAGCGGTAACGTTGCGACTGAAGATGTGGTGTACCTGCTCAACGGCCTCGGCATCGACACAGGAATCGACCTGGACGCCTTGATTGCCGTGGGTCAGCAGATCAGCGCGGTGCTCGGCCGCCCGAGCGGTTCGCGCGTGGCCAAGGCTCGTAGCGCACAGTGAGGGCAGAAGGTGTTACCGCTGTGTCCGGAATGTGGGGCTCAAGCGAGTAACACGGAAACAAATTGTCTGGTTTCGTCTGAACGAAAAATCTCAGAAATTATTAAGTTGTTGATTTATAAGATTTTTTAAAAGTTGGCACGGCTTCTGCTATCTCTATGGCATAACAAGAATAAAAAGCAGCAAACCAATAAAAATAAGACGTACCGACTCTGACATAACAAAAACAACACGGCAGAGACGCAGCTAACAGATTTTTTTGGAGAAGGTGTGCTTTTCAGGGTGCTCTCAGGAGTGACCCGCAACCGGGCAGAGAACAATAAAACTACCTTCAGGTAGCTCCCGAATCGGTTGGATCGTTAACGAGAAAGCAGATCAGCGCTCAAAAAAATACGTTTGCTCTTGACCCCGGATGGGGGTCGCCAAAAACAGCGGTAAAGGGCCACGGTTGCCAAAAACAACAACAGACCGACCCTCAATAATAAAAAAGAGCACGCGACGACAAAATTAAAGGGGAGCCTCGGCTCCCCTTTGTGCTTTCTGCGATTCCCGAAACCATACAAAACCCTGTGGGAGCTGGCTTGCCAGCGATTGCGGTGGATCATCAACATAGATGCTGCCTGACCTGACGCCATCGCTGGCAAGCCAGCTCCCACAGGGTTGTGGTTACCGCTCGATTGTTTTGATTTCCTCGATGCTGATTTCGCGCATCCTGAATTTCTGGACCTTGCCCGTCACCGTCATCGGAAACTCTTCGACGAACTTGAAGTGCCGTGGCGTCTTGAAGTGTGCGATGCGCTCCTTGCACCAGGTTTGCAGCTCCAGCTCGGAGGCGTTGTGACCGGGGTGGAATTTGATCCAGGCAACAATCTCCTCGCCGTAACGCGAGCACGGAATACCGATCACCTGCACGTCCGCCACCGCCGGATGGGTGAAGAAAAACTCTTCCAGCTCACGCGGATAAACATTCTCGCCGCCACGAATGATCATGTCTTTGTTACGCCCGGCGATGTTGACGTAACCCTCCTCGTTCATACTCGCCAGGTCGCCGGTGTGCATCCAGCCGGCCTCATCGATGGCTTCAGCGGTGGCTTGCGGATTGCTCCAGTAGCCGAGCATCACGCTGTAACCACGGGTGCACAGTTCGCCGATGGTGCCACGCGGCACGAGGTTGCCGGCCTCGTCGATGATCTTGCTTTCCAGTTGCGGCTGGGTGCGGCCGACGGTGGTCACGCGCAGTTCCAGCTCATCGTTGGGGCCGGTTTGCAGCGACACCGGGCTGGTTTCGGTCATGCCGTAGGCGATCTGCACTTCGCTCATGTGCATCTCGCTGATGACCCGGCGCATCACTTCAATCGGACAGGTGGCGCCGGCCATGATCCCGGTGCGCAGGCTCGACAGGTCGAATTCGGCGCGTTGCGGCTGATCGAGCATGGCGATGAACATGGTCGGCACGCCGTAGAGGCCGGTGGCTTTTTCTTCGGCGACGGTCTGCAGAGTCAGCAACGGATCGAACGCATCGTTGGGGTAAATCATCGTGCTGCCGTGGGTGACGCAGCCGAGATTGCCCATGACCATGCCGAAGCAGTGGTACAGCGGCACCGGGATCACCAGGCGATCGTGCGGGGTCAGGCCAATGCTTTCGCCGACCATGTAACCGTTGTTGAGGATGTTGTAGTGGCTGAGGGTCGCGCCTTTGGGGAAACCGGTGGTGCCGGAGGTGTACTGAATGTTTACCGGTTGATCGAAGTGCAGGCTGTTGCTGCGTTCGCTGAGTTGTTCTGCGGTAACGCTGGCGGCCATGTCGGTCAATTGTGACCATGGCAGGAAACCTGATGGCGGTTGTCCGTCGAGACTGATCACCCCGCGCAACTCCGGCAGGCGCTCGCTGCGCAGTTGGCCAATGGATTGTTCGGCCAGTTCCGGCACCAGCCCTTGCAACATGCCGTGGTAGTTGGAGGATTTGAACGCCCCGGCGCAGACCAGCCATTGGCAGCCGGATTGTTTGAGCACGTATTCCAGTTCGGAACTGCGGTAGGCCGGGTTGACGTTGACCAGAATCACGCCGATTTTCGCCGTGGCGAACTGGGTGATGCACCACTGCGCGCAGTTCGGTGCCCAGATGCCGAGACGGTCGCCGGCCTGTAAACCCAGGGCGAGCAGCGCTCTGGCGTGCAGATCCACCGCGTCGGCCAGTTGTCGCCAGGAATAGCGCAGTCGCTGATGGCGCACGACCAGCGCTTCACCGTCGGGGTATTGCGCCACCGTCTGATCGAACTTCTGCCCGATGGTCATCGCCAACAAGGCTTTGTCTTGTGAACCACGGGTGTAGCTGCGCTGCGGGTTTGCACTGGGTTGATCCATGACGACCCCTATTGTCTTTATTTATGGGTTGCCGACGGTCACTTGTAGGAGTGAGCCTGCTCGCGATCTCGATCCATTAGTCAACACTTACGTCGACTGACACGACGCGATCGCGAGCAGGCTCACTCCTACAAAAACTAATCAGCTTTCAATCTTGAACTGCCCTACTCTCGCTCAAGTTGACGTTAACGTAAAGGGTGATTGACAGCCATTCGTCACGGGCTTACGTTAACGTAAAGGTGAGAGCCGAGTGACCGCCCTCCCCACCCTACAAAAAAGCCAAAAAGGTGACCCATGAGCTATCCATCCCTGAACTTCGCCCTCGGTGAAACCATCGACATGCTGCGCGATCAGGTTCAGTCCTTTGTCGCCAAGGAGATCGCCCCGCGTGCGGCGCAGATCGACAGCGACAACCTGTTCCCTGCCGACATGTGGCGCAAATTCGGTGACATGGGCCTGCTCGGCATCACTGTGCCGGAAGAGTACGGCGGCGCCGGCCTGGGTTACCTGGCGCACGTCGTGGCGATGGAAGAAATCAGCCGTGGCTCGGCTTCGGTGGCGCTGTCCTATGGCGCGCATTCCAACCTCTGCGTCAACCAGATCAACCGCAACGGTAACCACGAACAAAAAACCAAATACCTGCCCAAGCTGATCAGCGGCGAGCACGTCGGCGCATTGGCGATGAGCGAACCGAATGCCGGTTCCGATGTGGTTTCGATGAAACTGCGCGCGGACAAACGCGGCGACCGTTACGTCCTCAACGGCAGCAAAACCTGGATCACCAACGGCCCTGACGCCAACACTTACGTGATCTATGCCAAGACCGATCTGGAAAAAGGCCCGCACGGCATTACTGCGTTTATCGTTGAACGTGACTGGAAAGGCTTCAGCCGCAGCAACAAGTTCGACAAGCTCGGCATGCGCGGCTCCAACACTTGCGAGCTGTTTTTCGACGACGTCGAAGTGCCGGAAGAAAACATCCTCGGCGTGCTCAACGGCGGCGTAAAAGTACTGATGAGCGGCCTCGATTACGAGCGCGTGGTGCTGTCCGGCGGTCCGACCGGGATCATGCAGTCGTGCATGGACCTGATCGTGCCGTACATCCACGACCGTAAGCAGTTCGGCCAAAGCATCGGCGAGTTCCAGCTGATCCAGGGCAAAGTCGCCGACATGTACACCCAACTCAATGCTAGCCGTGCTTATCTCTATGCGGTTGCGCAGGCTTGCGAGCGTGGCGAAACCACCCGTAAAGATGCCGCCGGGGTAATCCTCTACACCGCTGAGCGCGCTACACAAATGGCCCTCGACGCGATCCAGATTCTCGGCGGTAACGGTTACATCAACGAATTCCCGGCGGGCCGTCTGCTGCGTGACGCCAAGCTGTACGAAATCGGCGCCGGCACCAGTGAGATCCGTCGCATGCTGATCGGTCGCGAACTGTTCAACGAAACCCGCTAAACGGAGCTGACCATGGCAACCTTGCACACTCAGCTCAACCCACGTTCAGCAGAGTTCGCCGCCAACAGCGCGGCGATGCTCAAACAGGTCGACGCCCTGCACACCCTGCTCGCCCAAGTGGCGCAGGGTGGCGGCGCGAAAGCCCAGGAGCGCCACACCTCGCGCGGCAAACTGCTGCCGCGTGAACGCATCAACCGCTTGCTCGATCCGGGTTCACCGTTTCTGGAAATCAGCCAATTGGCCGCCCACGCCGTCTATGGCGAAGATGTACCGGCGGCCGGGGTGATCGCCGGGATCGGCCGGGTCGAAGGCGTCGAATGCATGATCGTCGCTAACGACGCGACGGTTAAGGGTGGTTCGTACTATCCGCTGACCGTGAAGAAACACCTGCGCGCACAAACCATCGCTCAGCAGAATCGCTTGCCGTGCATCTATCTGGTGGACTCCGGCGGCGCCAACCTGCCGCGTCAGGACGAAGTGTTCCCGGATCGCGAGCACTTCGGGCGGATCTTCTTCAACCAGGCCAACATGAGCGCGATGGGCATTCCGCAAATCGCCGTGGTCATGGGCTCGTGCACCGCTGGCGGCGCTTACGTACCGGCGATGGCGGACGAAGCAATCATGGTGCGCAATCAGGCCACCATTTTTCTCGCCGGCCCGCCATTGGTGAAAGCTGCGACCGGTGAAGTTGTCAGTGCCGAGGATCTGGGCGGCGCCGATGTGCACTGCAAGATTTCCGGGGTCGCCGACCATTACGCCGAGAGCGACGAACATGCCCTCGCCCTCGCCCGCCGCAGCGTCGCCAACCTTAATTGGCGCAAACTCGGCGAAGTGCAGCAACGCGCGCCGATTGCGCCGCTGTACGCCAGCGATGAGTTGTACGGCGTGGTGTCCGCCGATGCCAAGCAACCCTTCGATGTGCGCGAAGTGATCGCGCGGCTGGTCGACGGTTCGGTGTTCGATGAGTTCAAAGCGCTGTTCGGCACTACGCTGGTCTGCGGTTTTGCGCATCTGCACGGCTATCCAATCGCGATTCTGGCGAACAACGGCATCCTCTTCGCCGAAGCCGCGCAAAAAGGCGCGCACTTCATCGAACTGTCCTGCCAACGCAACATTCCACTGCTGTTTTTGCAGAACATCACCGGCTTCATGGTCGGCCAGAAATACGAGGCCGGCGGCATCGCCAAGCACGGTGCAAAACTGGTGACCGCTGTGGCGTGCGCCAAGGTGCCGAAGTTCACCGTGATCATCGGCGGCAGTTTCGGCGCCGGTAACTACGGCATGTGTGGCCGCGCTTACGATCCGCGTTTCCTGTGGATGTGGCCGAATGCGAGGATCGGCGTGATGGGCGCCGAACAGGCGGCCGGCGTGCTGGTGCAGGTCAAGCGTGAACAGGCCGAACGCAGTGGCCAAAGCTTCAGTGCCGAGCAGGAAGCCGAGATCAAGCAACCGATCCTCGACCAGTATGAAGAGCAGGGTCACCCCTACTATTCCAGCGCACGGCTGTGGGACGACGGCGTCATCGACCCGGCGCAGACCCGTGATGTGCTGGCCCTGGCCCTGTCCGCGTCGCTGAACGCGCCAATCGAACCGAGCCGCTTCGGCGTGTTCCGGATGTGATCCGATCCTGTAGGAGCAAGGCTTGCCCGCGAAGGCGATGTGTCAGTCACATCAATGGTGGAATGACTACTTTCGCGGGCAAGCCTTGCTCCCACAAGAACCGTGGAGACGGAAGAATATGAGCGACTTCAACACCCTCGAACTGCAAAGCGACCCACGCGGTTTCGCCACCCTGTGGCTCAATCGCGCGGAGAAAAATAACGCGTTCAACGCCGAGATGATCCGCGAACTGATCCTCGCCCTCGACAAGGTTGCCAGCGACGCCAGCCTGCGCTTTCTGCTGGTGCGCGGCCGTGGCAAACACTTCAGCGCCGGCGCCGATCTGGCGTGGATGCAACAATCGGCCGAGCTCGATTACCACACCAACCTCGACGACGCCCGCGAACTGGCCGAGCTGATGTACAACCTCGCCAAGCTGAAAATTCCGACGCTGGCCGTGGTGCAAGGCGCGGCGTTCGGTGGCGCGCTGGGGCTGATCAGTTGCTGTGACATGGCCATCGGCGCCGACGACGCGCAGTTCTGTTTGTCGGAAGTGCGCATCGGTCTGGCGCCAGCGGTGATCAGCCCGTTCGTGGTGCAAGCCATCGGCGAACGCGCGGCACGGCGTTATGCGTTGACCGCTGAACGTTTCGGCGGTCAGCGTGCGCGGGAAATCGGCTTGTTGTCCGACAGCTATCCGGCTGCAGAACTGGATCAACAGGTCGAACAGTGGATCAGCAATCTGCTGCTCAACAGCCCCGCCGCGATGCGCGCCAGCAAGGACTTGTTGCGTGAAGTCGGCAACGGCGCACTGACCCCGGCGCTGCGCCGCTACACCGAAAACGCCATCGCCCGCATTCGCGTCAGCCCGGAAGGTCAGGAAGGTCTGCGGGCCTTTCTGCAGAAACGTCCGCCGAGCTGGCAAGCCGAAACCACCACCAAGGAGCCGCGTTGATGAGCGCACCTGTTCTCACCACCCTGCTGGTGGCCAACCGTGGCGAAATCGCTTGCCGCGTGATGCGCACCGCCAAGGCCCTGGGCCTGACCACCGTCGCCGTGCACAGCGCCACTGACCGCGAGGCGCGACACAGCCGTGAAGCGGATATCCGCGTCGATCTCGGCGGCAGCAAAGCGGCTGACAGTTACCTGCAAATCGACAAACTGATTGCGGCGGCCAAGGCCAGCGGCGCGCAGGCGATTCATCCGGGGTATGGCTTTCTTTCCGAAAACGCCGGGTTCGCCCGTGCAATCGAAGCGGCCGGGCTGATTTTCCTCGGCCCGCCCGCCTCGGCCATCGACGCCATGGGCAGCAAATCGGCGGCCAAGGCGCTGATGGAAACCGCCGGCGTGCCATTGGTGCCGGGTTATCACGGCGAAGCGCAAGATCTCGATACCTTCCGTGCTGCCTGCGAACGCATCGGTTATCCGGTGTTGCTTAAGGCTACGGCCGGCGGCGGTGGCAAAGGCATGAAGGTTGTTGAAGAGGTCGGCCAGCTCGCCGAAGCACTCGCCTCCGCACAGCGTGAAGCGCAGTCGTCGTTCGGCGATTCGCGGATGCTGGTCGAGAAGTATTTGCTCAAGCCGCGTCACGTCGAAATTCAAGTATTCGCCGATCAGTACGGCAATTGCCTGTACCTCAATGAACGGGACTGCTCCATTCAGCGTCGGCATCAGAAAGTCGTCGAAGAGGCGCCGGCACCGGGGCTGACGCCTGAGTTGCGTCGAGCGATGGGTGAAGCGGCTGTGCGCTCGGCGCAGGCAATTGGTTATGTCGGCGCGGGCACCGTGGAGTTTTTGCTGGATGCGCGCGGCGAATTCTTCTTTATGGAGATGAACACGCGCCTTCAAGTTGAACACCCGGTGACCGAAGCGATTACCGGCCTCGATCTGGTCGCCTGGCAAATCCGTGTGGCGCGGGGTGAAGCGCTGCCGATCACTCAGGCGCAAGTGCCGCTCAATGGCCATGCGATTGAAGTTCGCTTGTATGCCGAAGACCCTTCGAATGATTTTCTGCCGGCGACCGGGCGTCTGGATTTGTATCGCGAGTCGGCTGAAGGGCCTGGGCGTCGAGTGGACAGCGGGGTTGAGGAAGGTGATGAGATTTCGCCGTTCTACGACCCGATGCTCGGCAAGCTGATTGCCTGGGGCGAAGATCGTGAACAGGCGCGCTTGCGTTTGCTGAGCATGCTCGATGAGTTTGCGATTGGCGGGTTGAAGACCAATATCAACTTTCTGCGGCGGATCATTGCGCATCCGGCGTTTGCGGCAGCAGAGCTGGATACCGGGTTTATTCCGCGCTATCAGGAGCAATTGCTGCCGGCTGCCGGCGAGTTGAGCGATGGGTTCTGGGAAGCAGCAGCGCAGGCGTTTGCGCAGAGTTTGCCGGCGGTCGCGCGGGCCGATGATCCTTGTTCTCCGTGGTCACTCAACAGCGGTTTGCGCGCCGGTCTGCCCCGGGAAATCACCCTGCACTTGAGTTGCGAGGGCCAGGATCGAGCGTTGACCCTGGGTTTGGCGGGTAACGCTCATCTGTCGGGTGAAGCGCTGGTGGTGGAACACGAGGGAGTGCGTCGCCCCTTACGGGCCATTCGTCAGGGCGACTCGCTGTATCTGCAATGGGAAGGCGAATTGCGCCGTGTTGAAGCCTACGACCCGATCAGCGCCATTGAAGCCAGCCACAGCCATCAGGGCGGTCTGACCGCGCCCATGAACGGCAGCATTGTTCGCGTGCTGGTCGAGGTCGGGCAAACGGTCGAAGCCGGCGCACAACTGGTGGTGCTCGAAGCAATGAAGATGGAGCACAGCATCCGGGCGCCGCATACCGGGGTGATCAAAGCGCTGTATTGCCAGGAAGGTGAAATGGTCGGCGAAGGCAGCGCTTTGGTTGAACTGGAAGAAGCTTGAAAAGGAGATCGATCCTACGTCTGCGCAGGATCGATCCGACTAGTAACGCGCCGTTGCCTGAACCACCACGCCGATGATTCGACACTCATCGGTCAACAGGGCTTTCGGCCATGTCGGATTGAGCGGTACCAGGTAACGCTGGCCGCCCTCTTCGTCGAGTTTGCGAAAGATCGCATCATCAGAATCCGACCACTGGGCAATCACCAGTTTGCCCGGCAGCGCCTCTGCCGCCGGATCGACCAGGATCAGCATGCCTTCGGCGATACTCGGGCCGCGCGGAGCAGTCATCGAATCGCCTGCCACCGTCAGCCAGAAGGCCGCGCCACGGGCGTGGTAATCCGTCAGTTCGAAACGCTGTTTGTCCTGCGCCTTGCTGTAGGACTGCGGCTCAGTCTCGCGCACTTCGAAAGGCGCGCGCCAGTCGTTCACCGGGTAACGGAAGTACGGGTTGTACTTCTGTGCCAGCGGCATGTCGTCATCCGCGGTTTGCTGCGGCTCGCGAATGACCATCGCGACTTCGAGAAAATCCATGCCCAGTGCTTGCAGCACACGGTTCATCTCCGTGACGCCCGGTTCACGACGTTTGTTCAGCCAATGGCCGATGCCGCCCTGGGACATGCCAACACGCTCTCCGAGCTCTGTTTGAGTGATTTTGAGTTCACTCATCTTGGCCTTGACCAACTCAATCCATTTATCCATAAGCCGCACCATACGTGGACGCCTTCGGCCCGCAAAACACATATTGTAGTATTTAAATTCTGGTCACAACTACGCACCGTACTATGCTGACGACACGGATTTTCAATCGAACAAGGAGTGACCCTTCATCATGAATATCAGCAGCAAAGACTTGCCCGATCTACAGATGGACACCACCTTCACTTCGCCTCAAGGCAATGCCGCGGCGCAGCGGGCGTTGGACTACTACTTGAAACCAACTGTGTCTGAACCCGAGGTCGACGAACGCTTTTTCAACGTCAAACGTCATCTCAGTGGTGAAGAGGCGTTGGTGCATGCTTCGGATCTGCTGCGATGCGCAGCCGCGACCGCCTTCAAGGCGGCAGAAAACCTGCAAGGCCCAAGCCGCGATCTGGCGTTTTCGGTGGTGCACATGGTCGATATGGCGCGGGCGATGGTCGACCATTCGCTCGATGGCGATGAGGTCTGAGGAACGGCAGTTCGGACGGACGGGAAAGAATTTTCCAATCGCGCAGATAAAAACATTTGACTTGCAAATGATAATGATTATTATTGCAAGCAGCTGGTCGCGAGATCAGTCGATGGACCAGAGACCTTAGGTCGGTCTTCTGGACTATCTCCTCATCAGGCTAATCACGGTTTTTGACCCGGCTTTTTGCCGGGTCTTTTTTTGCCCGTTTTTCGGGCTTGTGTCTTCAGGCTAATGAAGTCTTTAGGTGCTGCAAATTCGATGGCGCGGATAATATCAAAAGAATATCGCTTGGCAAGTCGAGCCCGGCCACATTGGGGCAAAGTAATGACAATTAGCACTTGAGAATCAATCGCATAGCCTCTAAGCTGCGTCCGCGTCATGGAGGACGCCCCCCGCCACACCCCGCAATTTCCCTCGGTTTCAGCGCAGTCTTGCGTGTAAAGTAACGGCCATAAAAATCATATTCAGGAAGCGATTATGACCGTGGCCAAATCTTCGTTCGACATCAGCGCCAACTTCGACAGCGGCAATATCCAAGTCATCGACATCAGTAATCCGCTCAATCCGGTTCTGGCCATCCGTCCGGACACCCGCAGCGCCCATTTTCAGTGGTTCCACTTCAAGGCCAGCGGCCTGCACGTCGGCCAGGAACACTGGTTTCGCCTGAACAACGCCAGCCAATCTTCGTACAACAAAGCCTGGACCGGTTATCAAGCCGTGGCCTCTTACGATCACGTCAACTGGTTTCGCGTGCCGACCATTTTCGAAGGCGATTGCCTGCGCTTCAGCCTCGAAGCCACCCAGACCCACGCCTGGTTCGCCTATTTCGAACCCTACAGCCGTGGTCGTCATGACTGGCTGATCGAGCAGGCGCTGACCAAGGCCGGCACCGAACTGCTGGCCACCGGAAAAAGCGTCGAAGGCCGCGATATTCAATTGCTGCGCAAAGGCAGCGGCGCTGCAGGCCAGCGCAAGGTCTGGATCATTGCCCAGCAACATCCGGGCGAGCACATGGCCGAGTGGTTCATGGAAGGCGTGATCGAACGCCTGGAACGCCAGGATGATCCGGTGCTGAACAAATTGCTGGCCAGCGCCGATCTGTACCTGGTGCCGAACATGAACCCGGACGGTGCCTTCCACGGTCACTTGCGCACCAACGCCATGGGCCAGGACTTGAACCGCGCCTGGCAGAACGCCAGTCAGGACATCAGCCCGGAAGTACTGTTCGTGCAGCAGCAAATGCAACAGTACGGCGTTGACCTGTTCATCGATGTTCACGGCGATGAAGAAATCCCTCACGTATTCACCGCCGGTTGCGAAGGCAATCCTGGCTTCACACCGCGCATCGAGAAGCTCGAAGAGCACTTCCGCAACCATCTGAAACACACCACCAAAGATTTCCAGACCAAGTACGGCTACACCCGCGATGAGCCGGGTCAGGCGAACATGACCCTGGCCTGCAACAGCGTCGGCCAGAAATACGACTGCCTGTCGCTGACCCTGGAAATGCCGTTCAAGGATCACGACGATCATCCTGACAAGGAAACCGGCTGGTCCGGCAAACGCTCGAAACAATTGGGCAAAGACGTGCTGACCACTATCGCCGACATGGTCGACACCTTGCGTTAACGCCTCCCGCGCAAGACCAAAAGATCGCAGCCTGACTGCGATCTTTTGCTTTCTATCGTCCTCCGCTTTACCCATAAAGGTTGCAATATAAAACCAAATGGCGATATGGTTTTATTTTGAAACCTAAAAGGACTCGGGACATGAAACCTCTCAACAGCGGCGCCGTTTTGTTGTTTTCAGTCGCCTGCGGGCTTGCGGTCGGCAATGTGTATTACGCGCAGCCACTGCTCGATGCCATGGCCGAAGCGTTTGCCCTGTCGCCGGCAACCATTGGCATCGTTATCACGTTGACGCAGATCGGTTACGGCGTAGGTCTGGTATTGCTGGTGCCACTCGGCGACCTGCTCAACCGACGCCGCTTGATCGTTACTCAGACGCTGCTGTCGGCGGTCGCGTTGCTGATGATCGCGCTCGCGCCCAACAGCCTGTGGTTGCTGCTCGGCATGACCCTGACCGGTTTGCTCGCCGTGGTCACGCAAGTGTTGGTGGCTTACGCCGCGACGCTGGCGATCCCGCAACAACGCGGGCGCGTGGTCGGTGTGGTCACCAGCGGCATCGTCGTCGGAATCCTGTTGGCACGCACGGTCGCTGGAGGGATGGCCGATCTGGCTGGATGGCGAGCTATCTATTTCCTTTCAGCCGGCCTCACTCTGTTGATGGCGCTGTTGCTCCTTCGCGTATTACCCAAGCACGAAACCCCACAACCGGCGAGCTCCTACTTCGCATTGATCGCCTCGGTATTCAGCCTGTTCAAGGAAGAAGCGGTGCTGCGTCAACGCGCACTTCTCGCTTTGCTGACGTTCGCTAGCGCGATGGTGCTGTGGACGCCGATGGTGCTGCCGCTCGCGGCCCCGCCTCTGTCACTTTCCCACAGTGAAATCGGATTGTTCGGACTCGCCGGTGCCGCCGGAGCATTGGCAGCGGCACGCGCCGGGCATCTGGCTGATCGCGGCCTCGGGCAATGGGTCAGTGGCCTTTCATTGTTATTGATGCTGGCTTCGTGGCTGCCCATCGCCCTCACGCAATCCTCGCTGTGGGCGCTGCTGCTCGGCGTGATCACCCTCGACCTGGGCTTGCAAGCCATCCACGTCACCAGCCAAAGCATGATCTACAGCGTGCGCCCGGAAGCGCAAAGCCGCCTCACCGCCGGTTACATGTTGTTTTACTCGATCGGCAGCGCGTTGGGTTCGATCGGCTCAACCGCGATGTATGCGTGGGCCGGGTGGCTGGGCGTGTGTCTGCTCGGCGCCGGCATCAATGCCATTGCCCTCTTTTATTGGTGGCTAACACTGTCACACCGTGGCGAGGGAGCTGGCTCCCGCTCGGTGGCGCAGCAGTCGTAAGATCCTGAGGACTGCTTCGCACTCCAGCGCAAGCAAGCTCCCTCGCCACCGTTAATTGCGATTGCGGCCGCGCAACATGCTGTCGAGCACTTCGTCGCGGCGCACCCAACCATGAAACAGCGCCGCCGCCAAGTGCAGCAGCACGGTGAGAAACAGCAGATACGCCAGATAACCATGGGCCTTGCGCAGCAACGCAAACAGCTGCGCATCGGCCGGCACAATCGACGGCAACTGCAACGTGGCGCTGAGCATGACCGGTTCACCCGAAGCGCTGATCATCGCCCAACCGAGCAACGGCAGCACCAGCATCAACGCGTACAGCAACAGGTGCGAAGCCTTGGCCGCCAGTACCTGCCAATCCGGCAGATCCGCCGGCAATGGTGGCTGGCGGGTGCACAAACGCACCAGGAGACGCACGATCACCAGCGCCAGAATCGCGATCCCCAACGGTTTGTGCAGATGAATCAGCCACTCATGCCGCGCGGAAACGGAGGTCACCATCCCTGCGCCAATAAACAGCATGGCGATGATCATCACGGCCATCAGCCAATGCAGCAGCCGCGCCAGCAAAGCGAAATGCGTCGGTTGAGTGCTCATGGGCGAGCCTCCTGTTTGGCGGCGGGCAACTGGCTGACTTCGCTGGTGCGACGCAGGTAGGAATCGGCGTAACCGGCGGAACGTGCCGCGAGCAACGGATCGTCGGTGCCTTGAATCCCGGCCGGCAACACCAGCGGGTCGTAGTTGATGTCGCGGCATTCACCGCTCAGTTGCGGCTGGGTTTTCTCCAGCACCAAGGTGCCAGCGTTGACGACCTTGCGCCCGGCAGGCCAGGTTTTACTGGCGTCATTGACGGGGTCATCGGGGTTGGCCAAGGTGATGTTCAACTGAAAGCGCAGCGGTGCGGCGGCCAGGCGCTGCACCAGATCCTTCTCCAGAAAATCACCGCCCTCAGGTGCAGTGGCACCCGCTGCGTCTTGCGCCAACGGCGCCATGCTCCAGCGCACCGCCTGCTTTTTGCCGCTGGCGTCCACCAGATAAAAGGCATTGATGCTGTTATAGGTTTCCGTGGCGTAACTGGCGGACGGTTTGGCGGTCTTCACCCACGTCAGAAACGGCACCGCTTCCGGGTGCGAAGCAAAGAATGCCGGCACCTTGCTCGGGTCAGGCTTGCCCGTGGTCGGATCCGGCGACTGCGCCTGCTGCAACTGATAAAACGCCTCAGGTGTCCCGACCGGGAACACCGGCATGCTGTTCATCCCGGTACGCCACTGCTGCCCGTTGGCCTGAGTAAAACGCAACGCCAGACTGCGAATCGGCACGCTGCTGTCCGGTGCATAAGGATTGCCCGCCGGCAACGCAAAGCGCCCGACCACCGCTGTGCGCGGATCATTGAACACCTGCGCGGTGGAGAACACCCGCGCCTCGCCACTGCTCTCGAAATGGCCAATCACGCAGACACCTTTGGCGTGATTGCGACGAAACCCAGGATGCACGCCGTTGTTTTTCTCCAGCACATCGACCAGCGCTTTTGGCGTCAGACGTTGTGGGTCGAAGTTGCCATGCACGTAGGCAAACGCCCCGGCCACAGCAGCGATGACCACGGCGATGCCGCTCAGACGCAACATCAGGCTGGCGGCGCTCAATGGCGGGCGCTGTGGCCCGCCCGGCGGTGAAGTGGGCGGTGAGCTGCGATCAACCATGAAAAGACTCCAGGGCCATCGGCCGTAGGGAAAGGTGCTATGAGACGCACGCCTCGTAGGATTATTCCCTTTGAACTGTAGTTTCTTTCACCTCGATGCGTACGACGCCCCGCTGAAGAGATTAAATCTGCTGAAACCGTGGCGGACGTTTCTGTAAAAAAGCCTGCATGCCTTCCTTTTGGTCCGGTGTCGCGAACAAGCCATGAAACACCCGTCGCTCGAACAGAATGCCTTCACGCATTCCGGGTTCCTCCGCGCGATTCACCGCTTCGCGGGCCGCCAATGTCGCCGTTCGCGCAAATCCTGCGATCTGCTGTGCGACGGCCAATGCTTGCTCAAGCAATTCACCGGTGGCGGTCACCCGCGAGACCAGTCCGGCCTGTTCGGCTTCGCGGGCACCGATCGAACGCCCGGTCAAAATCATGTCCATGGCTTTGGCTCGGCCTACCAGCCGGGTCAGGCGTTGGGTTCCGCCCATCCCCGGCATAACGCCCAAGGTGATTTCCGGCAAGGCAAACTGCGCCGACTCGGCAGCGATGATCACGTCACACATCATTGCCAACTCACAGCCACCGCCAAAAGCATACCCCGCCACTGCAGCGACTTTTGGCGTGCGGAAGGCGGTGAAAGCATCCCACCCGGCGAAATAGTCCTCCTCGATCATCTCCTGGTACGACTTTGCGTACATTTCCTTGATATCGGCGCCAGCCGCGAAGTACTCCTTCGTACCGGTAATAAGGAAACAACCGACTCCCGGATCGTTATCGAGCCCGCGCAGCGTTTCCAGCAACTGCGTCATCAACTGCGTACTCAGCGCATTGCGCGCCTGCGGGCGATCAAGCCGGATCAGCACCACGCGTCCCAGTCGTTCAATCAACAGGTTCATGTTCATCTCATTCCTTGAATAATGTATGTGTAGGGAAAATTTCAGCGTGGCGTCAGGAATCCCAAATGGCGCCGTAGGCCGGAATCCCTCGGGCCTCCATTTCCTCGACCACTCGCTGCGTCAGCGTCTGATTGGATATGCAGATCACCGCTTCGGCGCCGAATGACTGCACGGCGGCATAGGCCAGCTTCACCAGATCGGGTTTGCCCGACACATCGGTGTCCCAGATCAGGGCGTCGGGCTGGGCTTCGAGGATTTCATCCACCAGCGAATCGCCATAAGTGGCTCGCGGACTGCGGGTCGACCAGATCAGGCGAATAGGCACCTGTCTGGCCAACAGGTGTGGCAACACCGGGCCGATGCCGCTACCGGTGGCGACATACACCACCGATTTGAACAGCGTTTCAATGTGCGCCACGCCCGCCGTGGTGATGCCTTTTACCCAGACATGCGTGGGCGCCTGCTCGATGAACGCGCCCGTCCAGTCGCCCGCCCGGGAAATGATCAGGCGGAAACCATCCTCTCCGGGTGTAGGAATATTGGCGAAGGAATGCCACTCCCACAGCGGGTGGCGACTGATCGCCGTGGCTGAACCGGCAAACGGTGTGTGATGATCGAAGCGCGCGATCACCGCATGTGCAGACGGCTTGAGCAGACTGATCGGGACTTTGCGTAAACGCAGCCATGGCAAGGCAATGCTCAGCGTCAGCAACAGCAGCATCCAGAACGAGACCGAGCGCAGCAGGACGTCCATCAACGCCAGCGTGGGATTCTGCTCTTGAGCAGACACCAGCGTCATCGCCCAGAACAGCGCCAGCGCCGCCCACCCACCGAAACGATGCGTGCGTTCGAACGCGTTGTGAAAGCGTCCGCGTATGCCCGGCAACGCCATGATTGCAATCAGCAACAACAACCCGAACAGCCCGCCGCTGAGGCCGATCAGCGTCAACGAAACCCCGCCAGGCCCTGCAAACCGCTGCCAGATCATCGAACCCGACAACGCCGCGAACCAGGCAATGGCGGCTGTCGCCCCACCACTGTGCAATCCGCCAAAGTGATAGACCTTGGCCAGCGAGCGACGAATGGCCAGCGGCCAGGTCGTTGGTGCTCGCGTTGCCAGCCAGAACAGCGCATTGATCAGGTACTGCTGACGAATCAATATCGCCATGGACAGGTTCGCCACCACCAAGCCCGAGAGCGCAGGCAAATCCACGCCTGCGGCCGACCACCACTGGCCGCCGCTCAGGCCAAACACCAGCGCGGCGACATTGCAGGCGAATACCAGCGCGACCAGACGATTGTAGTGCGAAAACATCGGCAGCGTTCCGAGGCGCCGCCAACGTGCCGGTTTGGCGGGTAAATCGACGTTTGCATCCACTGCGTTCATGCCGGCACCTGCTGTTCGGTGCAGGTATTTTCCGCTTGATGTGCGAGTGCTCTCGCCAGCAACAGACGCTTGTCGACCTTGCCCCGGGAGGTCAGCGGAATGTCATCGACCGCGAGAATCAAAGAAGGCACGCAGTAATAAGCGAGTCGTTCTTCGCAATACAAACGCGCCACATCGACGTTCGTGGAAGCCGGATAAACGAACGCCACCAGTTGACGACTGTCGAGCTTCAGCGTGACCGCGCGCTCGCAATTCGGTGCAGCCTCCAGCGCCGCTGACACCGAGTCGAGTTCCACCCGAAAACCTCTGACCTTGACCTGATCATCGACACGCCCCAAGTGCTCCAACTCGCCGTTTTCGGTCCAACGTCCCAGATCACGGGTGCGAAACATCATCCGCCCGTCACCCAGAAACGGATCAGGCTGATACCGCTCGGCGGTCAGCTCAGGATTGCCCAGGTATCCCGCCGTGACGCAATCGCCCCCCGCCCACATTTCGCCTTGCTCACCGGGGGCGCAGAGTTGCCCCGCCTCATCGAGCACATAAACGGTATTGTTCGGCGTCGGTTTACCGATCGTCAGCGGTCCCGATCCCTGATAGTGCTGCAGGGTGTTGACGATGGTCGTTTCGGTCGGTCCGCACGCGTTGTTAAAACTGCAAAATGCGGCCCAGCGGTCTGCCAATGGTTGTGGGCACGGTTCGCCTGCCAAGGCGACGACCTTCACCTGGCGGCAACGTGCGGGGTCAAGCGTGGCGAGAATCGACGGCGTTGCAATCAGCACGTCGCACTGCTCGGCGGTCTGCGCGATGTCTTTGCCACGGATCAACAGCGTGGCGCCGTGGGCCAGGCAACCCAACACCTCCCACGCCGCCATATCAAAGGCGATGTTGAGGATCTGGCCGACCTTCCAGCCAGGGCGCATACCGAGATTGCCCGGCGCCGTCAGCAAGATGTTGCACACGTTGCGCTGGGTCACGCGTACCCCATTGGGCAGGCCGGTAGTGCCTGAGGTAAACAGCACAAAACACAGTGAGTCCGGCGATGCCGTTTCGCCACAGATATTCAACTCATCGCTGGCAACACTTTCTTCGCGGATGAATTCATCCAGGTGGATGCATTGCTCGGCCGCCGTCAGCGGAATCGCCGGCGCCAGCGCCGACAACGTCAGAACAACGCGTACCCGGGCAACGGTCATGATGTGGCGCAACTGGGAGGCAGGAGTGATGCCCACATGCTGAGGGATGTAGGCCGCGCCGACTTTCAACACTGCCAACATGCCCACCAGCATCGGAATCGAACGCTCGACAAACAGCGCCACGTGATCGCCTGCCACCACGCCGCGCTGGATCAAATTGACCGCGAGCCGATTGGCCTGACGGTTCAACTCGCCGTAAGTAATCGATTGCCCCTGACATTGCGCCGCGATGGCCTGAGGCCGGGCACTGGCTTGCGCTTCGATGGCGCGGTGAATCAATGCCGCGCTCGGCTCGACCAGAGGGCCGCAACCGAAGCGCTGCCATGGATCGGATTCAACAATGACCTTCGGCTCGATGCTCGATACCGAGCGGTTTTTCATCACTAACGCTTGCATTGGACTTCCCTTATTTCCCGACAATATGTCCAGTCACTTCTGGCCGGTTGAGCTGGGCTGCACCGGTCGCCAAACGCGTCTGTCAAAAGGGTTGAGCAGGGAAATCTGAATCCATTACACGGACTACAAAACGCAGCGACATCTCCTACAAAAGCAGGGATGAACATTTTCATAACACCGGAGGGAATAATTTACGGCGGGAGACGTCTTTCTGTTCAACACTGCTTATCCGGCCCGTGAGATGTCCAGCCCATGATCACCTCTCCATGAACGACCTTGACGAGCCACTGCGGGAATTGATCCCCCGATTGCGCCGCTTCGCCGTGTCATTGACGCGCAACAGCAGCAGCGCCGACGATCTGGTGCAGGCGAGCCTGGAGCGGGCGCTGTCGAGTTGGGGCGCCAAACGCGCCGATGGCGACTTGCGGGCCTGGCTGTTCGCGATCCTGTATCGGCAGTTTCTCGATGCCCATCGCCGCTCGCGACGGTATGCGCGCATGCTCGAATTTTTCACCGGGCGTGACGATGCCGAACCGTCGGTGGAACGCACGGTGATTGCCCAATCGACCCTGCAAGCCTTCGACCGCTTGCCCACCGAACAGCGCGCCCTGCTGCTGATGGTGTCGGTGGAAGGCCTGACCTATAAAGAGGTCGCCGAGATCCTCGGCGCCCCGATCGGCACCGTGATGTCGCGCCTGTCCCGCGCCCGCCAGGCCTTGCGCCAACTCTGCGACGGTGAAATCACCAGCCCTTCTCTGCGGAGACTCAAATGATCAGCCTGCCCCCCAGCGAGCGTGATTTGCACGCTTATGTCGACCACCAACTCAGCGACGCCGACCGGCGTGTGCTGGACACCTGGCTGACCACTCACCCGGATGAAGCCGCGCAAGTGCGCGCCTGGCAACAGGACGCCCAGCAACTGCGCGCAGCCCTTGGCGGTGCCCTGCAGCAACCGGCGAACCCAGCGCTTGATCCGACGATGATTCGGCAGCAGCGCCAGCGTCAGTCACGTCGTCATCTGGCCAGTGCAGCGGTGTTGCTGATTGCCGTCAGCGTCGGCGGTTTCAGTGGCTGGCAGGCGCGCGAAATGACCCTCGTGCGTTCCTCGATGTTGCCGATGACCGATGCCTTGCAGGCTTATCGATTGATCGCCCAGCAAGGCATGTTGCCGGCGGATTACAAGGTTGAGAATGACGGCGACATGCAGCGCTGGCTCGACCGTTATTTCTCCCGTGCCAGCCGTTTGCCGGACCTGACAGCGGCCGGGTTTCAAGCGGTCAGCGGCCGTCTGCTGAGCACCGATGAGGGGCCGGCGGCAATGGTGATGTATGAGGATGGCAGCGGCCACAAAGTCAGTTTTTATGTACGCCCGCCGGGGCCGAAAAACACCTTTTTGCCACGCGGCAAACGCAGCGACGGGGATTTGCAGGCCGAGTACTGGTCGGGTGAAGGCTACAACTACGCAATGGTCAGCCCTACCGATTCCCCGGCAGCGCGATCACTGCAATTTTGAGTACTCCGCAAACCCTGTGGGAGCGGGCTCGCCCGCGATGAGGCCGGCACATTCAACATTTATTTTGCATGATCCACCGCTATCGCGGGCAAGCCCGCTCCCACAGGGATTGTGGTTATCAGGCAATATCGCGAAGGTTCAAAAACCGACATCGAGCACCACATTGTCCAAATAGGTGCCCGCCGGTGGCGTGGTCTGGTCGGTATAGATTTTCGCGTTGTAGTTGAAGATCTGGCTGCCGGTGCCCTGGCCGTTGCCGGGATTGACCTCGGCGTCGGTACTCGCCCGCCGCGCCGCGCCGACGCTGCCCCAGCGCGTGGTGCCGGCGCTTTTGAAAATGTCGTAGGCCAGATAATTGCTCCCGGAGATCATTCGCCGGCGCCCGCCGACGCTGGCCGCGTTTTGCCCGTCGCTCAAGCCCACGGTGTAGGCGCTGCCCTTGGTGCACGCCAGATTGATGGTTTGCCCGGTCACCGGGGTGAAGGCGCTGATCACCGGCGCGCTGCCGAAGGCGATGTTCGGCGCGGTAATCGTGCAATCGTTGGAAACGGTCAGGTTGACCGTCAGCGTCGTGGTGCCGTTATTGATATCGCGCCCGACGCAGATGGCACCGATGCCGATCCCCGAGCAGTAGTTCCAGTTCCAGAAGATGCTCAGGGTCTCGGTGTATACGCCGGCGGCAACATTGCTGCCAATGGTTGTCCTCAGGTACAGCGGCACGGTTTTCGGCGTGGTGCCGTTGAGCAGGCCCAAGGCATCGATGATGCCGTTGCGGGCGAAGTCATAAGCGGTGCCACGGGTCAGCGGGTAGCTGGTGCTGTTGTTGGCGTAGAGCGTGTAATTGATGACGTCGCCCGTCGGCCCGACCAGGCCACTTTGAGTCGAGGACACGGTGCCCCAGAAGTGGTCGCTACTGGTCAGCAACGACAGCAGTGAACCGGTGCAGCTCAACCCGCCATTGAGCGTCGAACTGGGCTGCGAAGTCGTGCGTACGGCGATCGAACTGATCGTGCCGAAGGCCGCCGGCGTGGTACTCACCACCGAACACAGGGCCTGAGCGGCCCCCGGCAGCATCAGCGCCAGCCACAGGCAAAACCGCGCACTGATCATTGGCACACCAACGGGCCAATCAACGGCACCTGGTTCTGGTTCATGTCGACGTTGAATTGCACCTGGCAGGTCTTGCCGTCGGCCAGGGTCACCTGCAATGAGTTCTGCGCCTGAAGGTTTTCCAGATAGACCAGGCCGTCCCAACCGACCACGGTCCGCGTGCCGCTCTGCTCATGCACGACCCCGGCGCCCAGCGGCAACTCGCGTTGCTGGGCGTCGACAAGGACGATGCTCGCCGCGACGATCCGGCTCAGTGGAAACTCCAGCAGATAGCCACTGCCTCGGCGCACGGCAATGCGTTGCTCAACGTTGGGACTGCGCACATTCGGCGGCAGGTTCAGCGGATCGATTTCGTATTTGCCGCGGTAATAGGCACTGCTCCACGGCACCAGCAAGTGACCGTTCTTGTCGGTCTGGCCGACCTGCTGGTTTTCGTAGCGCACCGGAATGTCGGCAAAACCATCAGTGCTGACCACCACAAACGCATCATCGATGCGATTGGCGGCGAACACCTGGCGGTCCATCCACACCAGCGAACCACTGGCATCCGCCCACCGGGTTTCAGCGTCCGAGGTGCCGTAGACACCGGCCTGCAATTGCACCGATTGCAAACGCCAGGTGACGTCGGCCTGACGGTAATCGGCGCCATCACCCTTGGCATAACCCAGATTGAAGCCTACCCCGCCCTCGCTCGGCACCGCGCGACTGTAATTGACCCGTTGCTGGCTTTGACCGGTCTTGCTGCGTTCGCTGCTGATCGCCAGGCTGCCGCGCAGGTCGAACGGAATCACCAGTTGCGCCTGCACCGCCCAGTTGCTGTCGCCGATCTCGCGATTGGCCGACAGATAAAAGCTGCTGTTGCGCCACAGCGGTTTGCTCCAGCTCAGGTTGAGCAGGCGTGTGCGCGAATCATCGGCTGCGCGGACATCGAAATAACCGGCGCCGAGGCTGCCCCAGCGGTCGAGATTGAGGCTCAGTGTCGCCTGTTCGCTGCGCCGGCTGAGGCTGATATAGGGGCTGTCGACCACCGTCAGGTCGGCGTATTGGTCGTGGCGTTGCAGGCGCTGATAGGAAAAGCTGAAACGCTGGTTGCTGTACTGATAACCCAGGCTTAATTGCTGACCGCCCTCGCCGTCGAAACGGCTTTGACTCATGGCGCTGTTGAGTACGCCGAAATTGCCCAGGCGCAGGTTGCCACCGAGGCCGCCGAGGGTCAGCGAATCGGAGGCTTCGGCATGGCTTTCGAGGGTGAAACTGTCGCTGACGCCATAGCGCAGGCTGCCGGACGTGACGCCCGGCCCATAACTGAAATCCTTCAGGGCATAGTCGCGCCGCAAGCTGCCGGCGGCCACCGAAAAATCGCTCAAGCCCTTTTGCAGCAGACTGCTGGTGACATAGAACGGCACGGTGGTCGAGACCTGCCGACCGAGCGCATCGGTGGTCACCACGACGGCTTCGCCCGCGCCATTGATGAACGGAATGTTGGTCAGAGTGTAGGGGCCCGGCTGCAACTCGGCGCTGCTGGACTTGTAGCCATTGATGAACAGATCCACCGAGGACGGCACCGCCGCTTCACCGGCGAATTGCGGCAACGGGTACGTGACCAGGTCCGGCCGCACCGCGAAGTCCCGCGAGAACTGCACGCCGCCCAAGCGCACCGAACTGCTCCACGGCAAGGCGCCACTGATCACGTCGCCCGCTTCATAGGTGAGCATTCGCTCGTCATCGGAGTAACGCCAGGTGGTGTCGTAACGCAGGTAGCCGTTGTTCAGCGTGCTGAGCGAATCACCCGCTAACGTGCGCCGGTATTGCCCGGTATTGGACAGCGTGCCCCAACTGTCAAACACCCGCACTTCGTTCCACGCGGCGAGGTAGGTGCCAGCGTCGTCGGTGTCGTTGAGGTACAGGTCATAGTTGAACAGCGCGCCGAAACTGCTCAGGGCCGGGGTTCGTGGATAGGCCTGGCGATTGCCGATGAACTGCTCCGGCAACCAGTCCGGCGGCACGTCCAGCAGCAGGCGCTGACCGACGCTGTCGTAATCGCTGTGCAGCCCCGGCAGGCTGTCGAGGTCGACTTCGGCGCCGACATTTTCAGGCAGGGCCATCCCGGTTTCACGTAACGCCGTGGTCGGCAGAAACAGGCGTCCGCCGCGTTGCTGCACCGCCACCACGCGCCCGGTGTTCATCTGATTGACCACCAGTTCGAGAAACAACTGAGCATCACTGACGGCCTCCATGCCGCTGGGTGGCGGCGGCAGTTCGCCGGCCTCCAGTGGTGAAATGAGCACCAGGCAACACGCGCCGGTCATGAGCCACAACGGACGCTGAAGACGGCGAGCCAATCCTCGGCTCATACACGTATTACGTCCGTCAATGGACTGAATCCTCCTGATACTGCGGTGGCCGAGCCCGTGTCTATCGGGCCCGACGCAATATCTGTGGCCAGCGCTTGCTCCCGCCGGGCTGCGCAGTGGCCCCATCCGGTCTATCCAGAGACAGCGCGCAGGCTGAATTTACGACTGCTTGGCGCCTGAGCGGGAGCAAGCTCCCTCGCCACAAAACCTCTCCATGAAGCCGAGACCGTTGCTTACTTTGCCGGGGTGATGCTTTGCACCTGCGGCGCGCCGTTGACCCGCACCTGCAACGCCGCATCCGCCGCTGGTGCCGGCGCCGGCCAGCGCATTACCGCGCCCGGCAGCACATAACCCAGCAGCCCTTCCGCCAGCGGTTTGCTCTGCCCGCCCTGTTTGATCGCGACATCGGTCAATCGCGCATGCACCGCGCCTTGATTGCGCACTTCCACATAAGGCTTGCCGTCCACCGCCACGGTGCGCCAGCTCAATTGCGGCAGGCCAATGCCTTTGGGGTCGCGCGGGCGGGTGCTGTCCTCTTTGCTCCACAGCCCGGCGCCGTAGGCGAACAGCGGCACCGAATAACGCATCTGGAAGCGGATCGCAGCAGCTGTCTTGCTGCCGTCTGCCGAGGGCGGTTGCGCCGAGGGGATTTCGTCGATGATGATCCGGTAGGCCAGTTCCTGCCCCGGCGGCACTTCTTTGGTACGGGTCAGGCGCACCAGCTGCTTCTGCCCCGGCTCGATCTTCGCCACCGGCGGGCTGCCGATCACGTCACGTTGATTCTGGTATTGCTCCTCGAAACCGCTCTGGCTCCAGCCGAACACGCGGATCTGCAGATTGGCGGTCTCGTTGCCGCGATTCTCCAGCCACAACGCGCTGGCCTGTTGATCGGCCTCCAGCACCGGATCGATCGGCCAGATCAGCACCGAACTGGCAGCGTGCGCATAGCCTGCCCCGAGGACGAGCAGCGCAAAAAACGCACGCCCAATGAATGTAACTGCCCCCATACACCTGCTCCTCGTCAGCCATTCAAACGGCGCTTACCACGACAGCTGCACCTGCAGCACGTCGCTGTATGTCCCCCCGGGCTGGTTGCCCGGCAATTGCACCTGACCGTAAATCGGCAGGCTGATGTTGTTCGCATCGCTGTAGGCCACCGCCACACTCTGGCCGATGCCCAGGCTCTGGCTGTATGCCGCATCGCGAAACAGCGCATACGCCACCCGCGCCGTGCCACTGTTGACCTGCATGTGCCGGCCACTGCTGTTGTACTGGCCGCCATCGACGCTCATGTTCAACGTCACCCCCGGCGTGCATTGCAGCTGCACCCCGCCCGTCAGCGCGACCTGCACCGTGCCGGTGGCCAAGGCTGAGCGCGAGCCGAAATTCAGCCCGCCGTAGTTGGACACCCCGCCCACCACCAGACATCCAGCGGTGACCGTGGCGCTGACCTGAAAGCTCTGGCTCGTCGCCGCGTCCAGCGTCAGCGGCGCACTGCCCGCACAGAGCAGGAGCAGCGCGGCGCATCCCTGCCGGCGCATGGCATCAGAACGTCAGTTCGACAGCGACGGTGTCGGTGTAGGTACCCGCCGGCAGACCGGCCTTGCCCACCGCCTGACCGTAGATGTTCACCGTTTGCGCGACACCGCTGCTGGCGGCAAGGTTGATCGTGCCGTCAATCGCCAGCAGCTGCGAGTGCCCGGCGTCGGTGTACAAGTCGTACGGCACATAGTTGGCGACGCCGTCGTACAACGCCCGTGTACCGCCCGGTGATTTGCCGTCGTTGGCCCCGGCGCGCACCTTGACCGTCGGCGTGGTGCCGCTCGAACACAGGATCGACAGCGCCCCGCCACCGCCGCCCAGCACTTGCCCGGTGGCCGTGGTGAACAGGCTATTGGCGGTGCCGAAGTTCAATGCACCGAAGTTCAGCCCGGTGGAGCCGCCAGCGCCGTTGACCTGGCAGCTGCTGATCAGGATCAGGCTGGAGGTGATCTGGCCGGTGACCGTGGTGGCGGCATTGGCACTGGAAACCAGCGTCAGGCCGAGCAGCGACAAACCTATCCTTGATGCAAACGTACGCATGGTGTCCGTCCTCTACGGGGTTACCAGTCGAGCGTCACCGTCAGGGTGTCGGTATAGACCCCTGCCGGTACCGCGCGGGTATTCGCCACCACCGAGCCAAATACCGGAATGGGTATCTGCGCACCGCTGGTAACAGCGAAATTGTGTTGCTGGCCGATGCTGTAGCTCCGGACGCCGGAGGGATCGACGAACAGCTGATAGGGAATGGTCTGGCGGCCGTTGCTCAGGCGCCGGGTATTGCCGTCACCGTGGGTGCCGCCGTCAATGGTGACGGTGAAACCGGTGACCGAAGGATTGCAGGCAACATTGAGTTTGCCGCTGCTGTCGCCATCGAAGCTGGCCTTGATCGGCGCGTTCCAGGTGGGGCCCTGAAGACCAAAATCGAGGGTGCCCAGCTCACCGATCGGGCTGGACGGGTTGCTGCTATTGGTCACCTCGCAGCCGGCAATCAGGGTCAGCCGCGCATGAATCTGCCCGCTGACCGCTGCCTGCGCAGCGTCCGCGAGTAATGCCAGCGTACCTGCCGCCATGACCATCCAGTACTTGCCTGTCATGCGCCCGTCCCTACTCCTTCAGGTGACTCCAACCCCTGCGTTCATCATTGAACGCCATTGCTGCACAACCCGAATCCTCAGGGTTGCCCGTTAAAATGCGCTGATCACCAAGTGACTGTGACCTTGATCAGATCCGAATAGCGGCTGACCCGTGGCACCTGCGCCAGACGCTCGATCCGCGCGTACAGCGGCAATTCCACCGTGCCAGTGTCCGGCACTCGGCCGCTGACCGGTACATCCACCACCAGCGGTATCCGCCGCGCGGCGTCCTGATACAAGCGGTACGGAATCGGCTGGCTGTCCGCCCCGCCGAGCATGTAGCGCACCTCACCGACACCGCCATGCAGACCGCCATCGACGCGCATTTGATACGGCGTGTCCGGGTTGCACTCCAGCCGTGGCAGGCGTTGATTGGTCAACGCCGCGCCCAGCGGCCCGGCCGGATCATCAAGACGCGCGGTGCTGCCGAAATCCAGCACACCGAGTTGCTCGATTCCCGCTTCACGTTGCTGGCCGATCAACTGGCAGCCACGTTGCACATCGACGCGCACTTCGACTTGAAGATCCGCCGCGTAGACCGGTGCGCCCAGCACACCCAGCAGGCCCATGACCACCCGTGCATTCACTGCTCCATTCCTTGTCAGCGATCGCTTGCGTTGTCGTTACTGTGTTTCAGGTTAGCAACACACGGCGATTGCGCCAGTCGATTGGATCCATGCAACCGGCGGGATATGTTTCGAAAGGTTGATCACACCGCGCAATGGCCACTGCCAATAGCTGTACAACCGGCAAAATACTGTTCAGTGATCGCCCACTCCCGTGCAGAGCTGCTGGAAGCATCACTTTGCGTCTGGTTACACTAGGCCGCCGCGCTCCGTGGAGCCGGTTCGACCAATACGGAGTCAGCCCAGCGTGCCCGCCCGACCGCCAAAATCCACTCGACTGAAGCAACGCTGGTCGACGTTGCGCCGCCTGTTCGGCCGAAACATGCCCGCCAGCGCCGGGCATGACGCCAGCGCCGAGTCGATCCGCGATTACTTTCGGCACAAGGCACACAATCAGGGCTATACCCTCAGCCACAGCCAGCAACAGGTGATCGATTGCATGGCGCAGCAGGCCAGCCTGCTGTTCGGCGCCACGCCGCGCACGCCGCCGAGTCTTTACCTGTACGGCGCGGTCGGGCGCGGCAAGAGCTGGCTGCTCGACGGTTTTTTCCAGGCATTGCCGATCACCGAGAAACGCCGTCTGCACTTCCATCAATTCTTCGCGCAATTGCATCAGGGCATGTTCAGCCATCGCGAGCAGGACGATGCCCTCGCCACCACGCTCGATGAATTGCTGGCGGACTGTCGGGTACTGTGTTTCGACGAATTTCATGTGCATGACATCGGCGATGCGATGCTCATCACCCGGCTGTTCAAGGCACTGTTCCAGCGCGGCATTCTGTTGTTGGTGACCTCCAACTATCCGCCCGAAGGTTTACTGCCCAATCCGCTCTATCACGCGCGTTTCAAACCGGTGATCGAGCTGATCAATACGCGCATGCAGGTGATGGAAGTCGGCGGCCCGCATGATTACCGCAGTCTCGCGCGCAACCATGAACACCAGGTGTTTACCCACGGCCATTATGTGTGGCCGGGCACAGCGGCCCAGCGCCAGGCTCTGGATCTGCCGACGCAAGATGCGCCACCGCTGTCGCTGACCGTCGGCGCCCGACTGTTTCGCGCACGTTTGAGTGAAGGCCGACGCGTGGCGTTTACGTTCGCTGATCTGTGTGAGCAGCCGACCGCAGTGATGGACTATCTGGAGTTGTGCCGGCGTTTCGACCACTGGGTGATTGACGATTTACCACTGCTGGGCGACTGCTCGATTGCCGCGCAACAACGCTTCATCAACCTGATTGACGTGCTCTACGACCAGGACAAGCACCTGACGCTGATAGGGCGACAGTCGCTGTGCGAAAGCCTTGGCGGCGATGCGATCGACCTGGGGCGCACGCGTAGCCGGTTAGGGCAGCTACAGGTTATCCACGACCCCGCCTGACACCCCAAAACCCTTGTAGGAGCTAGCCTGCTGGCGATTGCGGTGGTTCAGTTGGCTTGAGTTATCTGACCCACCGCGATCGCCAGCAAGCTAGCTCCTACAAAGGATTTGTGTCGCCCACAAAATCCGACCCGGGCGCAAATCAAGGCTTTGCCGTTATCATGGCGCCCATTCCCCAGCGCCTCGCGCCACTGGCCTTTTTTCAAAAAGTGAACACCTACAATGCACACCCTTGCTCAATTACGCGCCGGCGAGTTGTCGGGCATCACGCGGCTGGATCTGTCTTGCGGGCTGACCGAGTTTCCGCGCGAGATCTTCGAGCTGGCCGACACCCTCGAAATCCTCAACCTCAGCGGCAATAAACTCAGCCGCCTGCCGGATGATCTGCATCGCCTGACCCGCCTGCGCGTGCTGTTTTGCTCGGACAATCCTTTCACCGCACTGCCCGCCTGCCTCGGCCAATGTGCGGCGCTGACGATGGTCGGCTTCAAGGCCAATCGCATCGTCGAAGTCCCCGGGGCCGCGCTGCCACCGCTGCTGCGCTGGTTGATCCTGACCGACAACTGCATAGAAACCCTGCCGACTGAATTGGGCGAGCGCCCTTATCTGCAAAAACTCATGCTCTCGGGCAATCGTCTGCAAGCGCTGCCTGAATCGCTGCGCAACTGCCATCGATTGGAGCTGCTGCGCATCTCGGTCAACCAGTTCAGTGAACTGCCGCAGTGGCTGCTGAGCTTGCCGAGCCTGACATGGCTGGCCTACGCCGGCAATCCGCTGGAAACCGAAGCCGATGCCGCCGCACTGGAAGCCACGCCGCTGATTCATTGGTCGGCATTGCGCCTGGAGCAGAAACTCGGCGAAGGCGCCTCCGGGGTGATTTCCCGGGCGAACTGGCAGCAAGCCGATGGCTCGCTGAAACCGGTCGCGGTGAAGTTGTACAAAGGTGCAATGACCAGCGACGGCTCACCGTTGCACGAAATAAACGCGTGCATTACCGCTGGCTTGCACCCGAACCTGATCCGCGTTGAAGGACGTATCAACGGTCACCCCGAGGGTCAGCAAGGGCTGGTGATGCAACTGATTGACCCAAGTTTTCGCAATCTTGCCGGATTGCCAAGCCTGGCCTCGTGCTCGCGGGATGTGTACGCCGATGACCTGCGCTTCACGGCCGAGGTTGCCTTACACATTGCCAAGGGCATTGCTTCGGCAGCGGAACATCTGCATGAGCAAGGCATTACCCACGGTGACCTGTACGGGCACAACATTTTGTTGAACGACCGGGGCGATTGTCTTCTGGGGGATTTTGGCGGGGCGTCGTTCCATGCCACCACCGATAACGCACAGACACGTGCGCTGCAACGCATTGAGGTGCGCGCATTCGGGATCTTGTTGGGGGAATTGCTGGCGCGTATCGATTCGGGGCTGAGTGCCGAACAGCGTTTACATTGGGAGGAGCTGGAACGGCGTTGTTGCCAGGCGCAGGTGCTGGCGCGGCCGGGGTTCAGTGAAGTGTTGCGCGATCTTGAAAATCTGTGACCGCTGCGCGGTCAATCGCGGGCAAGCCCGCTCCCACAGTGTCCGTGTCGTGCACAAAATATGTGAACTGCGCAAAAACCTGTGGGAGCGGGCTTGCCCGCGATGAGGCCATCACTGGCGAAACAAATCAGCCCGCCAGACCGACAAACATATCCTGCACGTCATCATGGTTATCGAGGCCTTCGAGGAACGCCTCGACTTCAGCCATCTGCTCATCGCTCAACCCGGTCACCGGGTTTTTCGGCTGGTAGCCAAGCTTGGCCGACAATACGGTGAAGCCCTGTTCCGGCAGCGCTTTCTGCACGGCATCAAGGTCAGTCGGGTCGGTGATGAACAGGGTCGCGCCGTCTTCGCCCGGCTCGAAATCCTGGGCACCGGCTTCGATCGCGGCCATTTCCGGATCGGCGTCCGGGGTGTCCGGCGAGGCTTCGATCATGCCGACATGGTTGAAATCCCACGCGACCGAACCGGAAGCACCCAGCTGGCCCTTACGGAACGCGACACGGATTTCTGCCACGGTGCGGTTGACGTTGTCGGTCACGCACTCGACGATCAGCGGCACCTGGTGCGGGGCGAAACCTTCGTAGGTCACGCGATGGTATTGCACCGCTTCACCCAGCAGACCGGCGCCTTTCTTGATGGCGCGGTCGAGGGTCTCTTTCGGCATCGAGGCTTTCTTGGCCTGTTCAACCACCAGACGCAAGTGTGCGTTGGTGGCGGTATCGGCACCGTTGCGCGCAGCAATGGTGATTTCTTTCACCAGTTTGCCGAAGATTTTGCCCCTGGCGTTGGCTGCCGCTTCTTTGTGTTTAACCTTCCACTGTGCGCCCATTACTCACTCTCTTGATCTGTGGCGCCGAGACATCTATTGGCCGACGCGTGGCGCCAAGTTTATACGGCCTAAAGTCGGCAATCGACCAAAAATATTGATTGGCGAATCGACATCTTCACCACACGTTGTAGGGCGATTCTGAAAAGGCCTCTTGCGATGACTATTCAGCGCTGCGGTTTCGTACCCTCTGCCGTCCGTATTGCCTGACAGAACCTGTGCGAATGCTCAATGACAAGGAAAGTCCGTTCACCCTGACCCTGACCGATGGCGAGTTACGCCTGCCGGTGCTGCGTTTCAGTGGCGAGGAAGCACTGAATCAGCCTTTCCGGTTTGACGTCGAAGTCATTGGCCTGGCGCCGGCGATACCGCCGGACGCGTTGCTGCATCAGCCTGCTTTTCTGCGCATGGGTGAACAGCAAGGCGTTCATGGCGTGATCCATTGCGTCACTTGCGACCATCGCGGCAGCCATCGCGTCGGCTATCGCCTGGTCCTGGTGCCACATTTGCAACGTCTGGCGCAGTCGCCGGTGCGTCGAGTATTTGTGCAGTCGAGTGTGCCGGCGATCCTCGCGCAGTTACTCGCGGAGCATGACCTGCCGGCCGACAGTTTCCGCATCGAATTGACCGTCGGCCACTATCCACCGCGCGACTTCTGCATCCAGTACGAAGAAAGCGACCTGGCGTTGCTGCAGCGGTTGTGCGAAGAAGAAGGCATCCACTATCACTTCGAACACGGTCCTGAGGGACATGTCGTGGTGTTTGCCGACGACAGTTTGAGCCTGCCACAGACGCCGGTACTGATTCCGTTCAACACCGACGACGGGGAAACGCCACGGGTAAACAGTCTGTTTCAACGACACGATGCCGCGCCCTCAGTGCCTCAGCACGATGTCCGAAACCGTGGGCAACAGGCTGGCGGCGAAGACGCTGCCAATCAAACCGTCGCCGCCCCGAGTGTGAGCGCGATGTCCGCGCAACAGCGCCATGCCGAACAGCGCAGTCGCCGCCATCTGGAGCGCCAGCGCTGCCTATATCGTTCGGTCCATGGCCGCAGCGACAGCCGTCAACTGCGCAGTGGCCATCTGCTGCAAGTGACTCAGCACCCTGTCAGTGGTTTCAACGAGCAGTGGTTGATCACTGAACTGCGCCATCACGGGCAACAGCCATCGATTCTTGACCCTGCGCCTGTCGAGTACCGCTATCACAACGACTTCAGTGCCCTGCCCTGGTCGACCGACTTTCGTCCGCCGCTCAAACAAGCCCGACCGCGAATTCCCGGCTATCATCTGGCCCGCGTGCTCGGCCCCGCCGGTCTGCCGACCGTTCTTGATGAGCAGGGGCGGATCAACGTGAGCGTGTGGCCGACGTCAGCCGTCGGCGACGATGAGGGCATATGGCTGCCAATCGCCTTGACTCACGCCCACGGCCGCCTCGCGGCCCACGACCTGCCCCGCACGGGCAGCGAGGTGTGGGTAAGTTTTCTCGACAGCGATCCGGATCGACCGATTTTGTGTCTGGGTACGCAACGCGATTCCGCGCAGGTAGAGGTACCGTCAGCCCGCGACAGCAGCCTGTTACTAGATTGGCTGATCAACCGATCCTGACCTGTAGGAGCTGCCGAAGGCTGCGATCTTTTGATCTTGATTCTAAAAAAACAAAATCAAAAGATCGCAGCCTTCGGCAGCTCCTACAGGGGGTTGTTTTCAACCTTTCAGGCTTTGTCGGCTTTGCCGGCGGCAGCGGCGAATTTTGCCAGGCGCACGTCCAGATGCCGAGGCCGGTGGCCATGATCTTCGGCGCGTTCCTTGCGGCGGATGGCGTTGCGCACCATCAGCGAGCCGAGGTAACGAATCGGCTCCGGCGGAAAATACCCCAGCGGTCCATTAACAATCGGCGAACGCGTCCACGAATTGTCCAGGCCCTGCACCAGCGACGCCAGAATCTGCCCGCCCATGTGACAAGGCCCTACCCCGCTGCCGGAATAACCAAAGCCGTAAAACACATTGCCGCTGCTGCTCATCTGGCCGAAGAACGGCAACCCGGTGACCGAGCGATCTGACGGCCCGTTCCACGTCGCATCGACCTTCACATCACTGAACGCCGGGAAGAAGTCATCGAGGCTGCGCTTGAGCAATCCGGCATACGGCGACGGCTGATCAAACACGGGCAACATCCGTCCACCAAACGCGAAGGTATTGCCGCCCTTGCCGAGCATGATCCGGCCGTCCGGGGTGTTGTGGTAGTAGTGCACGAAAATCCGTGAATCAAGCACGCTGACGCCGCTGGTCAAACCAATCTCCTGCAACAGATCCGGACGCGGTTCGGTGATCAGCATGTCGCTGGAAACAATCGCCACGCTGCGCTCGAACTGCGCAAAGGCGCGGGCCATCCAGGCGTTCATCGCCAGCACCACGCGGTCGGCGACGATGTTGCCCTGCGGCGTCTGCAGACGCGCCGGGCGCCCCTCTTCGAGCCCGGTCATCGCCGTGTTTTCGTGGATTTTCACCCCCAATTGCAGCGCCACTCGGCGCAAGCCGCGCACCAGTTTGCCCGGTTGCACACTGGCGGCGGCCGGCGAGAACCAGCCCTCCAGATGTTTGGCAGAACCGGCCATGCGCTGCACATCGGCGACCGGCCGCTGGGTGAACGAGTTGATGCCGTTACGCTCCAGAGCGGCGATCACTGCATCCGTCGAACCGACCTGCGCGCGGTTGGTCGCGGTGTACAGCGTGCCGTCGAGACGGTAATCGGCATCAACGCCGTACTGTTCACAGAACTCGCCAATGGCGTGGATGCTGCGCTCCGACTCCGTGACCAGACGCACCGCTTCTTCGACGCCAAACAGGCGCTCAAGGGTGAAATATTTCGCCGACCACGACAACGCACAGCCGCCATTACGGCCACTGGCGCCGGCGCCGCAGATGTCGGCTTCGATCAGCAGTACATCGAGTTCAGGGTTCTGCTGCTTGAGCATGATCGCTGTCCACAACCCGGTGTAACCACCGCCGACGATGCACACGTCGGTGCGTACTTCGCCTTGCAGCGACGGGCATGTCGGCGACGTGTCAGCCTGCAAGGCCTGCTCCAGCCAAAACGGTCTCATGGGTTTTCTCCAGTCAGTGGGCCACGTCACAGCCTGCCGCGAATGCCGCAGCAGGCCGCGAGGCAAAGGGGTTTCAGGAACGCAGGGGTTTGATCGTCAACCGGCAATTGGGAATGGACGCGCGCGGCTCCATCACGCCGACCGGGCGGCTGTTCCAGTGCGGGATCAGCACCAGCGCCGAGAACAGTGCGCAACCGGCGAAGACGATAAACACCGTCACCGAGTCGAAGTAACCCGGCAGCAAACCACCCAGCACCGCGCCGACCGAGCCGCAGCCGTTGACGAAACCGGCCGCCGTGGCGCCGGCCTTGGCTTTGCCGAAGTCGATAGCGGCCGCACCGCTGATCATCGAATCCGGACCGTACAAAGTCAGGCCCATGACAAACAACAGCGCGACCACCAGCAACACGCTGCCGGTGTGCAGCGCGCCCATAAACAGCGCCAGCGTCACGGTCAGCGCCAGCAGGCTCAGCACGCAGGCGGGCATGCGCCGGGCGCCGAACAGTTTGTCCGAGGCCAGACCGATCAGGATCGGCCCGAGCAACCCGGCCAGTTCAAACGAGGTGGGAATGATCGCCGCGCCGACCTTGCCGACACTTGGCATCTGTTCAAACACGATCACCGGGCCCCACAACAGAATCGCGTAACGCGCCGGTTTCAACATGAAATACGCCAGGCCCAGGACCAGCACCGTGCGGTTGCGCAGGATTTCCTTCAATGGTTCCCAGACGCTGAGCTTGCTGTTGGCTTCGATTTCCGCGGCGCTGAGTATCGGCTCTGGATCCACTTCCGGCAGGCCGACGTCCTCCGGTTTGTTGCGCTGGAAGATAAAGAACAACACCGCAACCACGGCGACCACCACCGCACTGGAAATGAACGCGGCGTGCCAACTGCCGACCAGCGTGTACGCCCACCAGCCGGCAAACGGCGAGGCCACCAGACCACCAAACGCGTAGCAGGAACTCCACAAACCCAGCACCCGTCCGCGTTCCTTTGCAGGAAAGAAACTGCCAAGGTTTTTACACAACCCCGACCATCCGGTGGACTGCGCCAACCCCTGGATCAGCATGCAAGTGGCGAAGATCGGCAGCGTGGCAAAACTGCCCATCACCACCGCCGCCGCGGCGGAAATCAGCAAACCACCGAGCACCACGACCCTTGGGCCAAAGCGGTCGGCGAGCATGCCCCAGGTGAATTGGCCTATGGCGTACGCCGCCAGATAGATGGCGTCGAGGTTGGCCATGGCCATTTTGTCGAGCATGAAGGAGGGGTCTTCGGCGATGCCCAGTTTGGCCACCGAAAAAGCTTTGCGGGTGAAGTAGAAAGCGGCGTACGCCAGCCAGGTAATCGCGAAAATCTGCACGCGCCAACGTGCGAGGGTGCCGATGTGCTTGTTCATTGTGGTTCTGACCTCAGGGTGTGAGTGTGCCGGCAGAATCGTTAAGCAAAACGCCTGTGTTTTTATTGTTGAGCACTGCGATATCGCCCCATCCCTATGGCGGTATCGGTCAGATGAGTCCTGCTGTTGCACGCACAGGCTCATGGCCAATCTTGCTGCTCGACCGAGCAGTCAGCGATGGCGTGAGCCGATCAAAGCAATTACTGTTTAATAAATAAAATCGATTTATCGTATTTCACACATAAGCTCAGCTTGTTACTGAGCCTTCCCCGCACCAGGAGTCGCCATGGCAGTCTCCCACGCCCAACTCAAAGCCTTCCACGCGGTGGCCGTGCATGGCAGCTTCACCAAAGCCGCCGAGCGCCTTTTTCTCACGCAGCCAGCGATATCCGACCAGGTGCGCAAATTGGAGGAGCGTTTCGGTGTCTTGCTGTTTCACCGCAATAAACGTTCCGTGCGCCTGACCGATTTGGGCGAGCGCTTGCTGGCGATCACGCAACGGCTGTTTGTAATTGAAGCCGAAGCGCAGGAATTGCTGCAGGAATCCCAGGCCTTGCAGACCGGCAGCCTGATTCTCGCGGTAGACGCGCCGGTGCACGTGCTGCCGCAGATCGCGCGCTTCTGCGAGCGCTATCCGGGGATCAGCGTGAAGATCGAGACCGGCAACACCGACGAATCGCTGTTTCGCCTGTTCAACTATCAGGCCGATCTGGCGCTGCTCGGGCGTGACGTCAGCGATGAACGCCTGCTCTGTGTTCCGTTGCGTAACGATCCGATGGTCGCGTTTGTGTCGCGCAATCATCCGTGGGCCGAGCGCGAGTCGATCTGCCTGGCGGATCTCGATGACACGCCGCTGGTGCTGCGCGAACACGGTTCGGTAACGCGGCAGACACTGGAAGAGGAAATGGCCCGGGCCGGGTTTCGCATCCGCCCGGCGATTCAGGTCGAGGGGCGTGAAGCGGCGCGTGAAGCCGTGGTGGTGGGGATTGGCGTCGGCGTAGTGTCGGCGGCGGAATTCGGCGCGGACTCGCGGGTCTGTGCGTTGCCGATCATCGACTGCACGCGACGGCTGACGGAAACGCTGGTGTGCCTGCGCGAACAGAGTTCGCGGCGAGTGGTGGCGACATTTCTGGAAATGGTGCGCGAAAGTCTGAGCTGATTCGGCGTTTTCCGGTTAAGGCGAATCGAGATCGTCGGCTACACTGGCGCCAAGGCACCTGTGACAGGATATTTCTCAGTACCACTCGCTGATAAGCGCCACGGAATCCAAGTACCCATCGTGAAAAAAATAATAAATCTGCTTCGTGATCACCTCTGGAAGAAATGGATTCGCCAGCACGACTGCAAAGTCGCCGGCGGCATGTCTTCGTTGCACAAACGCTCGATCCTGACACTCGAAGAACACGTCAGCATCGGCCATGTCGTAATCGAGTCGAAACACCTGGCGATAGGCGCGCACACTTACATCCGCAGTGATTGCGTGCTGTCTGCCGTTTCCTCCATCGGCCGCTTCTGCTCGATCAGCACGCGCTGCTTCATCGGTCAGCAAAAGAGTTCGCATCCCACCGACTGGCTGAGCTCCCATCCCTTTCAGTACACCGACACGGCCCTGACGTTCGACCCGGTGGTGGCCGACGTGACGATTGGCCACGACGTGTGGATCGGTCACAGCGCGATGATTCTGGAAGGCGTACAGATCGGTACCGGTGCAATTATCGCGACGCGCGCGCTGGTGACCCAGGATGTGCCGCCCTACGCGATCGTTGCCGGCACCCCGGCGAAAATCATCAAGTACCGGCATGACCCGCAGACCATCGAAAGGCTGCTCAAGAGTCAGTGGTGGAATCTGGATGTAAAGCTGCTGCAAACGCTGCCGTTGAATAATCCCGACGCCGCGTTGACTCAGCTTGAAGCCATGCAATTGCGCCAGGCGGATTACCCGAGAATCGAAATCAGCCGAACACGTACAGCGACCCTGCCCGCGCAGCCGCAATTGGCAATCGCCTGACTCAGCCCGGTGCCAGGCCGAAAAACGCCTGAATCAAACGCAACTCCCGGCGCCGCTCCATGCAGCCAATCATGTGGCGGTTGACCAACCCCTCCCCGACAATCGGAATCGCCACCACGCGCGGGTCATGGCTGACTTCCACCGATGACACCACGCCCACGCCCAGCTCCGCGGCCACGGCTTCCGTCACCGCCTCGCGGCTGTCCAGTTCCAGCAACACCCGTGGATGAATCGCAGCCTGCGTGCAGGCGTCGTCAAACGTACGCCGGGTGATCGAACTCGGCTCACGCAGCACCATGATCACTTGGTCCAGTTCCTTGAGTTTCACCTCACCGCTGCGCGTTGCCCATGGATGCGCGGCCGGCACCAACGCGCAAATTCGTGACTCGCTCAGCGCTTGCAGGTGCAGGCCTTTGCGCGGTTCAACCTCGGTCAGCACTGCGACGTCCGCGTGTTCCGACAACAACGCCGCCAACGTTTCCTGGGCATTGCCCAAACGCAAATTCACGGTGATGCCCGGGTAGCGCGCGCGCAGGCTGGCGAGCATCGGCATGACCATGTGCGGGCCGTCCGCGGCCACTTCCAGCCGACCGGTGAGCAGTTGCCGGTTGGCTTCGAGCATCGCCTGCGCCTCTTCTGCCAGACCGAACATCGCACGGGTGATCGCCGCGAGTTTGGTGCCCTCCTCCGTCAGTTCCACCCGTCGTGCTGTTCGCCGCAGGAGGGTGATCTGGTAATGCTCCTCCAGCGCCTTGATGTGCCCGGTGACCGCCGGCTGACTGATAAACAACCGCGCAGCGGCGCGGGTGAAGCTGCCTTCGCGGGCCACGGCGTCGAAGGCGCGCAGTTGAAACAGGTTCATGAATAACTCTCACTGATGGCTGGCATAACAATAAACAATTTGATTGATGCAACGGCGAATTGCAACGTATGCCCCGTAGCTTCATCCCACAGCGCTATCCGAGGACACACGAATGAGTATTGCCGAACCCATCCTGCTCACTCCCGGCCCGTTGACCACTTCGGCCCGCACCCGCCAGGCGATGATGGTCGACTGGGGGTCATGGGATGACCGCTTCAATCAACTGACCGCCAGCCTGTGCGAACAATTGCTGGCGATCCTCAACGGCGCCGCCACTCACCACTGCGTGCCGTTACAGGGCAGCGGCACCTTTGCCGTCGAGGCGGCGATCGGCACATTGGTGCCGCGTGACGGCAAAGTGCTGGTGCTGATCAACGGTGCCTACGGCAAGCGCCTGGCGAAAATCTGCGAAGTACTTGGCCGCTCGTTCAGCACCTTCGAAACCGCTGAAGACGAACCGACCACCGCCGCCGACGTCGATCGTCTGCTGCGCGCCGATGCTGACATCACTCACGTCGCGCTGATTCATTGCGAAACCAGTACCGGGATTCTTAATCCGCTGCCGGAAATCGCCCAGGTTGTTGCGCAACACGGCAAACGCCTGATCATTGACGCCATGAGCTCCTTCGGCGCGCTGCCGGTGGACGCGCAGAAGGTGCCGTTCGACGCGCTGATCGCCGCGTCTGGCAAGTGTCTGGAAGGCGTGCCGGGGATGGGCTTTGTCTTCGCCCGCAAAGAGGCGCTGGCCGCTGCGGCCGGGAATTCTCACTCGCTGGCGATGGATTTGTTCGACCAGCACGCTTATATGCAGAAGACCGGTCAATGGCGCTTCACCCCGCCGACCCACGTGGTCGCGGCGCTGCATGAAGCGCTGCTGCAATACAACGAGGAAGGTGGGTTGCCGGCACGGCATGCGCGTTACGCCGCCAACTGCCAGGCGTTGATGGAAGAGATAGGCAAGCTGGGTTTGCGCAGCTTTCTGCCGGCAGCGATTCAGGCGCCGATTATTGCCACGTTCCATGCGCCGAGTGACCCGCGCTATCAGTTCAAGGATTTCTACGAACGGGTCAAGGCCAAGGGTTACATCCTTTATCCGGGCAAGCTCACTCAAGTCGAAACGTTCCGCGTCGGCTGCATCGGCCACGTCAGCCCGGAGGAAATGCGCCAGGCCGTGGCGGCGGTTGGCGAAGTACTGCGCGAGATGGAAGTCCTCGACATCTAAGCCCCACACAAATCCCCTGTAGGAGTGAGCCTGCTCGCGATGAGGCCGTGTCAGTCGACGAAGATGTTGAATGATCAACCGCTATCGCGAGCAGGCTCACTCCTACAGTTTGAATTGCATTGCCAACATAGGAATTTGATAAACATGAACTACGTCAATCCAAGCAAGCTGCAAGCCGCCATCCTCGACTGGGCCGGCACCGTGGTCGACTTCGGCTCTTTCGCGCCGACGCAAATCTTCGTCGAAGCCTTCGCCGAATTCGACGTGCAAGTCTCCATCGAAGAAGCCCGTGGCCCGATGGGCATGGGCAAGTGGGACCACATCCGCACCCTCTGCGATCAGCCGCAAGTCGCCGAGCGTTATCGCAAGGTTTTCGGCCGTACGCCGACCGATGACGACGTCACCGCGATCTACAACCGCTTCATGCCGTTGCAGATCGAGAAGATCGCCGAGCACTCGGCGCTGATTCCCGGCGCGCTGGAAACCATCGCCAACCTGCGTCAGCAAGGGATCAAGATCGGCTCCTGCTCCGGCTACCCGAAACAGGTCATGGACAAAGTCGTCGAACTGGCCGCCACCAACGGTTACGTCGCCGACCACGTGGTCGCCACCGACGAGGTGCCGAACGGTCGCCCATGGCCGGCTCAGGCGCTGGCCAACGTGATTGCACTGGGCATCGACGACGTCGGCGCCTGCGTGAAGATCGACGACACCGTGCCGGGCATCCTCGAAGGCCGGCGTGCCGGGATGTGGACGGTCGCGCTGATCTGTTCGGGCAATGCGCTGGGCCTCGATTACGAGGGCTTCCGCGCACTGGGCAGTGATGAACTGGCCAGCGAGCGCAAGCGCATCCACGCGCTGTTCGAAAGCTCGCGTCCGCACTACATGATCGACACCATCACTGATTTGCCGGAAGTGATTGCTGACATCAACCAGCGCCTGGCCAAGGGTGAGATGCCGCAAAACGATTAAGGTAGATTGAAAAAAACCGCCAACTGATAAAAAGTTGGCGGTTTTTTTATTGATCACCTTAAACACCTGATCGGTTTCAAGCTGTTAAACCGAAACAGTCTTTCAAATCAAAACAGTAACATTCAATCAACAACAAGATTGCCATCTGCATCATATTTCAATCCATCGGGATAACGAATCGAACCGTCCGCTAGTTGCTCGGTGCCGTCAGCCCAGACGATACGACCGTCTGGATATTCCACGGTGTCATCCGGCCACACGATGCGGCCATCAGGATGCTCGACCCGGCCGTCAGCATGCTGAATGATCCCGTCGGGGCGGGTAACTTTGTTTTTTCCGGCATCGACGATGCTGCCATCGCTCAGTGTGGTCGATCCATCCGGCTGGCGAATACTGCCGAGGGCGTTGATCAGGTTAATCAGTGCCACCGGATCGATGTTGATGTTCAAGGTAGGCCACGGCATTGGCGGACGGGCATTCACGGGTGGTTTGGTGCCCGGTGGCGCTGGCTTGACCGGTGGTTTGGTGCCAGGCGTCCCCGGAGTGACAGGTGGCTTCACGGGTGATTTGACCGGCGGCTTCACAGGCGGTTTGACCGGTGCAGGTTTGACTGGCGGCTTGACCGGAACCACGGGTGGCTTGACCGGAGGTGTGGTGGGTCGGGTTACTGGCGGTTTGCTGCCCACGGGCTTCGGTCGAGATATCGGTGGCTTGGCCATCGCTTTTTTTACAATGTTTTTACTATGCTTGCGATTCAGAAGAATACAAAAAGTCATCTTTAATTCCTTTTAAGTAAGTTATCAGCAGCATCACTTATTGAATCAAGCGATTTGAAAGCAACAACTGCCCGCAACATTAGCGGATCAAACAACGCCAATCAAACTCTCTGCAGATTCAAGATATAAACAACAACCGGTTACACCCGCAGCACTAAAGCCCGCAAACCGCAAACACTAATAACTTTGTAAAAACAGCACATTAAAACTTCTGTTTCGTTCAGCAGAAATGCTCAGGGGGGTTTACAGTTAAGGCATGCCGTCAGAGAAACGGTGCGATGAAACCCTGAACCGAGAGGAACACTGTATGCCGTGGACAAGTTCCGAATCGCGTTACAGCACCGTGTCGGTCATGCTGCATTGGCTGATGTTGGTGCTGCTGGTGCTGGTGTACGCCAGCATGGAATTGCGCGGCCTCTTCCCCAAAGGCAGCGGCGGGCGCACGCTGATCCGTGAAGTGCATTACATGCTGGGCCTGACCGTATTCGTGCTGGTGTGGTTTCGCCTGCTCGCGCGCAGCCTCGGCCCGGCGCCGCAAATTTTCCCGGCGTCACCGCAATGGCAAACGCTGCTGGCGCGACTGATGCACTGGGCGTTGTACCTGTTCATGATCAGCATGCCGATACTTGGCTGGGTGATCACCAGCGCCGAGGGGCATCAGGTGATGTTCTATGGTTTTGATCTGCCGTTGCTGGTCGCGGAAAACAAAGACTTCGCCAAACAAATTGAGTACTGGCATGTGCTGATCGCTACCGTCGGGTACTGGCTGATCGGCCTGCATGCGCTGGCGGGGATCTATCACCATTATGTGGTGAGGGATAACACGTTGCTGCGGATGATGCCGAAGCGCGGGTAAACCTACCGGGATCTATCTGGGGCAATACAAACCATTGTGCCTGGCAATGGAATCCATCTGGGGCAATGCAAACCACTGTGCCTGGCAATGGAATCTATCTGGGGCAATGCAAACCATTGTGGCGAGGGGATTTATCCCCGTTGGGCTGCGAAGCAGCCCCAAAACCTCAAAACGCAGTGTGTCAGGCTGAACAGTGTGGGCTGAATTGGGGCTGCTTCGCAGCCCAGCGGGGATAAATCCCCTCGCCACAATAGATCTCCATATGACAGAAATAGGGTGCGGTCAGGGATCAGTGCTGAAACCGCGTCTGCCCTGCAGACCGCCGGTGTGGACGAAGACCAGTCGTGTGCCGCTGGCAAATCTGCCTGCTGCTATCTGTTCCTTGAGGGCCAGCAACGCTTTGCCGGTATACAGCGGTTCCAACGGCACACCGCTGGCCTGTTCGGTCTGTTCAATAAACGCCAGCAACCCCGAATCAACCTTGGCAAAACCACCACGGCTCGCCTCAATCAACGCATACCCCGCATTGGCCACCCCGGCTTCGCGCAAAATCGCCTCGACCTGGGGTGCCACACCATGATCTTCCGGCACCGCCAGCGCGCCGAACACCGGATGCGCCCCCGCCTCCGCCAGCACCAACCCGGCCAATGTCGTGCCGGTGCCGCACGCCAGCCACCAGGCCTGATAATCGCGCCAGTCCAACGCGCTCAACTGCGCATCAACCTGCGCCTTCAGCGCAACACAACCGAGCGCACCACTCAAACCACCGCCGCCCTCGGGCACCGCGTGCAGCGTCGGATATTGCGCCAGCCAAGGTTCCCAGAACCCAGGCTCGTGCCGCGCCCGATAGCCGCCGTAACCCAGCCAGTGCAGTTGCATGCCGAACGCTTGCAGATCCTCCACCGTCGGCGTTTCCAGCGCATGCCCGCGCAACAGCCCCACGGTTTTAAACCCCAGCCGTTTCCCCGCCGCTGCCAACGCATGCAGATGATTGGAGTGCGCACCACCAAGGCTGATGATGCCTTCGGCCCCGTTGCGCTCGGCAGCCTTGAGGTGTTCGACGAGTTTGAACCACTTGTTGCCGCTGATCAGCGGGTCGATCTGGTCGAGACGCAGGATGGCCACTTCAATACCGGCGGCGCTCAGCCAGTCCAGATGAAGGTGTTCGAGGGGGGCGTGGGGAAACATGGGCGCTGCGTAATCTGAAAAAAACACATACTAGTAGGAGCTGCCGCAGGCTGCGATCTTTTGATCTTGTCTTTTAAAAACAGAATCAAAAGATCGCAGCCTGCGGCAGCTCCTACATAGGTGCTTACAGTTCAGCGGCGAGGCGCGAGCCTTGGTTGATGGCGCGCTTGGCATCCAGCTCTGCCGCGACATCGGCGCCGCCGATCAGGTGCACATTCTGCCCCGCCGCGACCAGGCCGTCGTGCAGCTCACGCAGCGGATCCTGGCCGGCGCAAATCACGATGTTGTCCACCGCCAGCAGTTGCGGCTCGCCGGTTTCGCCAATGCGAATATGCAGACCGTCATCATCAATGCCCAGGTATTCAACGCTGTTGAGCATCTGCACCTGCTTGTTCTTCAAACCGGTACGGTGAATCCAGCCCGTGGTTTTGCCCAGGCCATCGCCCACCTTGGTTTTCTTGCGCTGCAACAGGAACACTTCACGGGCCGGTGCATGCGGTGCGGCTTTGATCCCGGCGACGCCACCACGGGCTTCCAGTTGCGTATCGATGCCCCACTCTTTCCAGAACGCGGCACGATCCTGACTGGTGGCCACGCCTTCGTGAACGAGGAATTCCGAGACGTCAAAACCGATACCGCCCGCACCGATCACCGCGACACGCTTGCCAACCGGTTTGCGCTCAAGAATCACATCGATGTAGCTCAACACCTTGGCGTTGTCGACGCCGGGAATCGCCGGCACACGCGGCGCAATGCCGGTGGCAAGGATGATTTCGTCATAACCGCCTTCAACCAGTTTCGTCACGTCGACGCGGGTATTCAGGCACACCTCGACATTGCTGGTCTGCAGCTTGCGCTTGAAGTAGCGCAGGGTTTCGAAGAACTCTTCCTTGCCCGGCACGCGCTTGGCGATGTTGAACTGGCCGCCGATTTCGCTGGACGAATCAAACAGGGTCACCTGATGGCCACGCTCGGCGGCCACGGTGGCGGCGGACAAACCGGCAGGGCCGGCGCCGACTACGGCAATCTTCTTGATCTGCTGCACCGGCAGATAATTGAGTTCGGTCTCATGGCAGGCACGCGGGTTGACCAGGCAACTGGTCAGCTTGCCGCCAAAGGTGTGATCGAGGCACGCCTGGTTGCAGCCGATGCAGGTGTTGATCTCGTCGGCGCGACCTTCAGCAGCCTTGTTGACGAAGTCCGGATCGGCGAGGAACGGCCGCGCCATCGAGACCATGTCGGCATCGCCTTCAGCGAGAATCTGCTCGGCGATTTCCGGGGTGTTGATGCGGTTGGTGGTGATCAACGGAATGTTCACCGATCCGCGCAGCTTGGCCGTGACCTTGCTGAACGCCGCACGCGGGACTTTGGTAGCGATGGTCGGAATGCGCGCTTCGTGCCAGCCAATGCCGGTATTGATGATGGTCGCGCCGGCTTGCTCAATGGCTTTGGCCAGGGTGACGATCTCATCCCACGTGCTGCCGCCCTCGACCAGGTCGAGCATCGACAGACGGAAAATGATGATGAAGTTCGGGCCTACGGCTTCGCGCACACGGCGAACGATTTCCACCGGCAGACGCATACGGTTTTCGTAGCTGCCACCCCAACGGTCGGTACGGTGGTTGGTGTGCGCGGCAAGGAACTGGTTAATGAAATAACCTTCCGAGCCCATGATTTCGACGCCGTCGTACTCGGCGGTTTGCGCCAGCACCGAGCAAGTGACGAAATCACTGATCTGCTTCTCGATGCCTTCCTCGTCCAGCTCTTTCGGTTTGAACGGGTTGATCGGCGCCTGAATCGCACTCGGTGCCACTTGTTTCGGGCTGTAAGCATAACGGCCGGCGTGGAGAATCTGCATGCAGATCTTGCCGCCCGCGTCGTGCACCGCGCGGGTGACGATGCGGTGCTTGAGCGCTTCTTCTTCGGTGGTCAGCTTGGCCGCACCAGAATAAACGCCGCCCTCGTCGTTCGGACCAATGCCGCCGGTGACCATCAGGCCAACACCGCCGCGCGCACGTTCCGCGAAGTACGCGGCCATGCGTTCAAAGCCGCCCGGTTTCTCTTCCAGGCCGGTGTGCATCGAACCCATCAGAGTGCGGTTGCGCAGCGTGGTGAATCCCAGGTCCAGCGGGGCCAACAGGTGCGGGTAATGAGCGGCGGTCATCGGTAACTCCACAACGAGCAATCACGGAAAAGTTGCGGGAGCTCTGCGTCCCCCGTCAGTCATGTGGCACAGACTAAGAGTCGCACTGCTGTCACTCAATGACCGTAACTGACAACTTATTGATCCAAATGCGCAGCGCCCCTTGGCAACCGGCGCCATGCGCCCTACCCTAGTCGCCACACCCTGTACCCGGCTGTTGTTGGTTTTCATGCGCAAACTTTTGTATCTGACGTTTTCCATGGCCCTCGTGGCCGTCCTTGCTTCCTACGCCATGTGGGCGGCGGACCGCCCGGCGGGACATTACTTGTCCGACCTGCGCATCAAACTCGCGGTCGATCAAGGCACACCCGCCGACCGTGGCAATCTCTTGGGCATCCAGCCCGAACTCTTCCCCACCGACTATCAAAGCCCGGAGCGCCTGCACCGCAAGCTCGCCGCTTATTTGCAGCAAGCGCAGGATCAGGGTTTGTTGAACGACAAAACCGTGGTCGTGTTGCCCGAGCACGTCGGCACCTGGCTGATGATCAGCGGCGAAAAAGATGAGCTGTATCAGGCGCCGACACTCGCCGAAGCGATGAACTGGCTGGCCGCGAGCAATCCGCTGCTGTTTGCCCGCGCCTGGCTGAGCGCCAAGGGCAGCAGTCGCCTGGATGATGCGCACCTGCGCATGAAGTCCAAAGACATGGCCAAGGACTATCAGGTGCTGTTCGGTGGCTTGGCCAAGGAATTTCACGTAACGCTGGTGGCCGGCTCCATCGTGCTGCCCGAGCCGAGTATCCGCGATGGCCAGCTCAAGCCGGGTAGCGGCGCCTTGTTCAACAGCAGCGTGGTGTTTGGCCGCGACGGCGTGCCGCTCGGACAACCGCAGCGGCAGATGCACCCGATCTTCGATCAGCGCGACGTGATCGAGGCTGAAGACAAGCACGCCATCAACGTGGTCGACACCCCCGCCGGACGCCTTGGCATCCTGATCGGCAGCGACAGCTGGTACCCGGACAATTACCGCAAACTCGACGAGCAAGGCGCGCAACTGATCGCCGTGCCGGCGTTTGTCGTCGGTCATAACGTGTGGGATCAACCGTGGGGCGGCTACAAGGGTTCCAGCACGCCGGGCTCGGTCAGCCTCAAGCCCGGCGAAGTCAGCGAAGGCCAGGCCTGGCATCGTCTGACCTTGACCGCGCAACCGCCGAGCAGCCGGGCGATCGCCGGCATCAGCGTGTTCCTGCGCGGGCAGTTCTGGGACAAGTTGAGTTCAGGGCAAAGTTTCCTCAGCAGCAACGGCCAACAGTTCGCCGATGGCGAAGCGCGTGGCGCGCGTTTGCTGAATATCTGGTTGTAAACCATGAAGCCGCTGCCGATGCGCCTTGGGGATTTGTCGGTGGGCTTTGTCCATAGCCTCGCCGATGCGGTGCGCAGCCACGACGCCGACCCTCTGCCGCTGCTGGAGCAATACGGTCTGGATACCGCGCGACTGGCGGAAGCTGGCGCGCGGTTGTCTATTCCGCGCTACATGCGTTTGGGACACGCGGCGATTCAGTTGACCGGCGATCCTGCGTTGGGGCTGCGCATGGGCCAGCTCAGTCGCCTGAGTCAGGCCGGGCTGGCCGGGGTGACCGCCGCGCAAGCCCCGACCGTGCGCGAGGCGGCACGCTGCCTGATCCGTTTCGAACCGTTGTACGGCTCCAACTATCGCGGCCAGTCGAGTTTTCACGAAGACGCGAATGGCGCGTGGCTGCGTTTCTATTCGATCAGCCCATACAACGCCTATAACCGCTTCGTGGTGGATTCGATTATTGCTGGCTGGCTGCATCAGTTGTCGAGCGTCAGCGGCGAATCGCTGCGAGCCGAGCGCATCGACATTGAATTCGACGAACCGGATTACCGCGACGCCTACACCGCACTGGGCGATTGCCCGCTGCAGTTCGGCGCCGAGCGCAATCAATTGCGCCTGAGCCTGAGCAGCCTCGCCCAACGCAACCCGCAACATTGCCCAAGCACCTGGCGGCACCTGCTGCAATTGTGTGAACGCGAACTGGAACAACTGACCCGCACTCGCAGCCTGCGCGAACGCATCACGCAGTTGTTGGGGCCATTGTTGAATGGTGGCCGGGAACCCGACCTGGAAGAAGTGGCGGCTCGCCTGAAGTTACCCACCTGGACGTTGCGGCGCAAACTGGCCGAGGAAGGCACGCAGTTTCGCGCGATCCTCAATGACACTCGCCGTGACCTGGCGATGACCTACATCCGCGACACGGAACTGGCGTTCGGTGAGATCGCCTACCTGCTGGGGTTTGCCTCAGCCGAAGCGTTCCAGCGCGCATTCAAACGCTGGAGCGGTCAGACCCCGGGCGAATTCCGCCGCAGTCACCGCAAAACGGCATAAAGGCAGCTACAAGCCGACAGCCACAAGCGGCAAGCAAGCGCTTACAGCTCGGTAGCGTCTTCTGCTGGCTCCGGTGGGTCCAGTTCAAAAGCCTGGTACTCGAGCAGTTCTTCTTGATAGTCGTCCATCGTGTAATCCCCCTGCTGCTCGCTGAAAATGGCCTGATCAATCGACCCGTGCCCCGAGCATAAAGTGCCCGTGTGAAGGAAAAATGAAACGTGGCCTTCATCAATAAAACGTAGCAGACGGACAGGAATTTATCGCGAGAATTTTGTCAGGGGAATGTCACGAATCCCTCGTAGGAGCTGCGGCACGCTGCGATCTGTTGATCTTGCCTTTAAAAACAACATCAAAAGATCGCAGCGTACCGCAGCTCCTACGAGGCGATCGGGTTATTGGCCGGAGGACGGCATCGCCGGGATCGGCTCGGACGGCGGCGGGATGTCCGGATTGGCCGGCGGCGTGATGACCTCGGTCTGGGCTGCCGGCGCGGGTTCTGCGGCGGGTGCCGGGGTGATCGGCGCAGTTTCGGCGGGCGGCACAACGGGCTCAGAACTCACAGGGGCTACTTCAGCCGGGGCCGGAGCCGGTTCGGCCGCCGGAGCGGGTGTCGCTGCGGGGGTTGCTGCTGGCTCGGCCGCAGGTGTCGGCACCAACGCAGCGGGCGCTGGCGCAGGTTTCGGCTCAGGCACACCAAGGTCGGTTTTCGGTTTTTCTTCGATATGCGCCGCTTTCTTCGCATCGGCCGGCAGGAACAGCTCGACCAGGGTGAAGAATCGTTCATAGAACTTCTGCGAGGTCACCGTTTCGCTGGCAACCTTGACCATCGAGTCGTCCGACGAGCCGATCGGCATCGACACCGAGCCCAGCACACCGACACCGAGGCTGGCGGAGTTGTTGGTTTTCTTCAGCGCATAGCGATCCTGCAGGGCGTTGGCGAACATGGTCGCGTGATGCTTGCCGCTGCTGTCTTCGGCACAGACCACATTGAAGCTGATCTCCATGTGCGTATCGCCGGTTTGCTGAAAGCTCTTGTGGCCACTGATCAGCTTCGGGTCGCTGCTGGTGATGATATAGCCCTGACTGAGCAAGGCGCGGCGCGCCGCTTCACAACTGGTAGCGTCGGTCACCGGATAGTTGCGCGAGAACGTGCCGGAGTCATCGAAGTTCTCATGCTCGTACATCGGTTTGTCTTTCGAACAGCCGGCCACTGCAGCCACCAACAACGCCAACCCGACAACACGCAAGGGAGTGGAAATCAACATTAAACATCCTGAGGGAAAACAGTCCGGGGCGTATTGTGCAACAGATCGCAGCCCCGCGGCGTATGGATTAGTGTCTTGAAACGCTTACAACTCTATCGACCTTCATGGGCGGGAAAAAGTCGCGCGGATAAATGATCGATAAAAACCCGCAATTTTGCCGTGGCATGGCGACTCGATGGCCACAGCAGCCAGAATTGCCCGACGTGCTCGACATCAGCCTCCAACACCCGCTGCAAGCGTCCCTGGGTCACGTCATCGTGCGTCATGAAATCAGGTAGACAGGCAATGCCCATACCGGCCAGTGCCGCGTGGTTGACCGCCTCGATGGAGGTACTGACCAGCCGCGTCGGCAACATCGGCTCGGCGCTGCCCTCCTCGCGCCGCAGTGGCCAGGGCTCCAACTTGCCGGTGGCGTGAAAGGTGTGCCGCAAACAGGCGTGATCGGCCAGATCGGCGGGACTTTGCGGTGTGCCGCGCTGCTGCAGATAAACCGGGCTGGCCACAAGCACCATATGAAATTCACCCAGTGGCCGCGCCATCAAGCGCGAATCACGCGGCTTGCCGGTGCGAATCACCGCGTCAAAGCCCTCTTCGACCACATCGACCATGCGATCGGTCAAATCCAGATCCAGTTCGATCTGTGGGTAGAGCGTCATGAACTCGTTCATGACCGGCATCACCAGACCGTGCACCTGCGGCAGGCTGATGCGTAACTTGCCGTGAGGCTGCGCGGCGGCATCGCACAGCTCGAACTCCGCCGCCTCGACTTCCGCCAGAATCTTGCGACAGCGCTCAAGAAACAGCGCGCCCTCGCTGGTCAGCGTGATGCTGCGGGTGGTGCGATGGAACAAACGCACACCCAGCCGCGCCTCCAGCCGCGCGATGCTTTTGCCCACGGCCGAAGATGAAACCCCTTGCAGCCTACCGGCCTCGGTAAAGCTGCGCGTCTCGGCGACCTGCACAAACACCGAAATACTGCCCAGGCTATCCATCCCTCACCTCCATTGAAGACATCCGTGTCCGATATGTTCGGAACCTTAACCTGTTTTTCGCCGCTGCGCAGCGCCCTACCCTGTGGCCTTCGTCCCCTTCTGCACATGGATGCCGGCTCATGAACGACGCCCCACTGACCTGTACCGCACTGGATGACTCGCTCCAGACCCGCGAACGTTTACCCCTCGGCGCATTGCTCGCGCTGGCAACCGCCGGATTCATCACAGTGATGACCGAAGCCATGCCGGCCGGCCTGCTGCCGCAAATGAGCGAGGGCTTGAACGTCTCACAAGCATTGATCGGGCAATTGGTCACCCTGTACGCCATCGGCTCGATCCTGGCGGCAATTCCGCTGACGATCGCCACCCGCGGCTGGCGACGCAGGCCTCTGCTACTGACAGCGATCGGCGGCTTCGCTATCGCCAACGTCATCACTGCCGTATCAGACCTGTATTGGCTGACCCTGATCGCCCGCCTGATCGCCGGCGTCTTCGCCGGACTGCTCTGGGCGCTGCTGGCAGGCTACGCCAGCCGCATGGTTGCACCGCACCTGCAGGGCCGCGCCATCACAGTGGCGATGCTCGGCGCGCCCCTTGCGCTGTCGCTGGGCATCCCGGCCGGCACGTTGCTCGGCACCGCGGTGGGCTGGCGCCTCAGCTTTGCGATCATGACCGGGCTGACCGTGCTGCTGGTCATCTGGGTACGCTGGCAAGTGCCGGATTTCGCCGGTGAACGCGCCAGCCAACGCCTGCCCTTGCGTCAGGTCTTTACCCTGCCGGGCGTGCGATCCGTGCTGTTCGTTACCCTGTCCTACGTCGTCGCACACAACTTGCTGTACACCTACATCGCGCCGTTTTTGCAACCGTCCGGGCTTGCTTCGAGCGTCGACCGGGTGTTGCTGGTGTTCGGCCTCGCGTCAGTACTGAGCCTGTGGATCGTCGGCAGCCTGATCGACCGCTGGCTACGCGAACTGGTGCTGATCAGTGCAGGGCTGTTCATGCTGGCCTCGATTGCGCTCGGCGTATGGCGTGAGTTGCCCGGCGTGATTTACTTCGCCACCGCTGTCTGGGGACTGGCATTCGGCGCAATGCCCTCACTGCTGCAAACCGCTTCTGCGAAAACCGCAAAAGAGGCCGCTGATACCGCGCAATCGATGCTGGTGACATTGTGGAATGTCGGGATAGCCGGCGGTGGGCTGTTGGGTGGCTTACTGCTGGAGAATCCAGGCGTCGGGGCGTTTCCGTGGATCGTCACAGCGCTGTTGGTGCTTAGTCTGTGGGCGACGCTCAGGGCCAAAGTCCATGGATTTCCGAGCGCTAGTTAGGGCGAGGCATGTTGGGGAATGGTGGGCAGTGAGGACGCCATCGCGAGCAGGCTCACTCCTACAGTTGGATCGGGTACACCAGTAGGAAATGGGTCGGCGCTCAGGCCGCCATCGCTGGCAAGCCAGCTCCCACAGAAGAGCGAAAGCATAATGCGCACCACCCCTGCCCCTCACCACTCAACACGATGAGCGCAAGCTCGGGTGCAGCTTTTGATCTGAAGGCCCGTCGGCAGGCTGAGTGGAGGGATTGATCCGGGGTGGGAGCGCAGCGACCGTTTGGCGCAGCTAAACACATCGAGAGGAGGTGCAGCGCAGCAAACCGGAGGCGATGCCCCCCGGATCGATCCCGGAGCGAAGGAACCCCGAGCCCCAGCGAGCGGGCCGAACGTCAGGGCATAGACCTTTGGTTACTTTGGGGCGTTTGCCAAAGTGACCCGCCGTAAGGGCGGAACCCTAAGCAGCCATAACCGCAGCAACGGATATACCCCCCAATCCAAACCCAAAAAAAAAACCCCGACTCACGAGCCGGGGCTTTTTATCTGAACACTCACTCAGCGATCAATACCGCTTGATCTCTGCCTGAGCTTCCAACTGCTTGCGGAACGCCGCGAAGTCCTGCTGACCTTCACGCGAAGCCAGGAAGCGACGGTACTGAACCTTCTCTTCCTCAGTCGGTGCAGCCGCTTCGTTAACGCCGTTCAAACGCACAATCATCAAACTACCGTCTGGCAGCGTGACGTTGCTGAACGTCGGTTTGTCCTTGGCAGCCGGTTTCGGCATGCGGAACAGCGCTTGCAGCACCGCCGGATCAACACCTTCCTGAGCACGGGTGGCCGCTGCGGTAGTTTTCCAGGTCTGGCCTTCAATCGCCTTGTCCAGCGGCGCCTTGCCATCGCGCAGATCAGCAATCAGCTTCTCGGCTTTGGTCTTGGCTGCAGCGCTGGCGTGCTCTTTGGTCAACTGCGTGCGAATGGCCGCACTTACGCTTTCCAGAGGCAGTTGCGCAGGCTTCAGGTGTTCCTTGGCGCGCAGCACGATCACGGTATCCGGATCCAGCTCGATGGCGGTGCTGTTGGCACCCTCATCAATCACTTCAGTGCTGAATGCAGCAGTGACTACAGCGCGGTTGGCCGCAACACCTTCGCCACCTTCACGGCCGAACGGCTTGGAGGTGTGTACGGTCAGCTTCAGATCAGCCGCTGGCTGGGCCAGGTCGGACGATTCGAACGCGGAGTCTTCCAGTTGCTTGGTCGCCTCGACGAAGCGCTGCTCGACCTGTGCCGCTTTCAGATCGCGGGTCAGTTTGTCTTTCAGGCTGGCCAGGGTCGGCACTTCAGGGGCTTCAACGCCCAGCAGCTTGATCAGGTGGAAACCGAAGTCGGTACGCACCGGCTCGGACACCTGGTCTTTGTTCAGCGAGTACAGGGCTTTTTCGAAGGCCGGGTCGTAAACGCCAGGACCGGCATAACCGAGGTCACCGCCATTGTTGGCCGAACCCGGGTCCTGCGAGAACTCTTTGGCCAGCGCTTCGAATTTCTCGCCCTTGGCCAGACGCGCCTGGACGTCTTCGATCTTCGCCTTGGCCTGAGCTTCGGTGGTCTTGTCGTTCACTTCGATCAGAATGTGCGCCGCACGACGCTGTTCCGACAGGTTGGCGATCTCTTTCTGATACGCCGCCTGCAGGTCTTCGTCCTTGACGGTGACCTGATCGAAGAACGAAGCCTTCTTCAGCTCCAGATAATCGATGACCACTTGATCAGGGGTCATGAATTCCTTGGCGTGTTCGTCGTAGTAAGCCTTGACCTCATCATCGGTCAGCTTGACCGCAGCCGGATCGGCCTTGATGTTGAGGGTGGCGAAATCGCGGGTCTGCTTCTCCAGACGGGCGAATGCCAGGACTTCGGCGTCAGTGACGAAACCGCTGCCACCGATACCGGCACGCAGTTGGCCGATCAGCATTTCCTGAGCCAGCATCTGGCGGAATTGCATACGGCTGTAGCCCAGCGAACGGATGACCTGATCGAAACGCTCGGAACTGAACTTGCCGTCCACCTGGAATTCAGGCGTCTGCAGGATCACTTGATCCAGTGCGCCTTCAGAGAAGGCGAATTTCGATTGTTCCGCGCCTTGCAGCAGCAGCTTGCGATCGATCAAACCCTTGAGGGCCGATTCGCGGAGCATTTTTTCATCGAGCAATGAGGCGTCGAAGTCTTTGCCCAGCTGTTGCATCAGCTGGCGGCGTTGCATATCAACGGCCTGGCTCAGCTCGTTCTGGCTGATTTCTTCACCATTGACCTTGGCCACCTCATTCTTGTGAGTGGCGGCCTGGAAAATGGCGTCGAAACCGGTCAAAGCCATCAACAAAATGATGGCCCCGATAATGGTCTTGGCAATCCAGCCTTGTGAATTGTCCCTGATATTCTGCAGCATGCGTCCCCCAGAAACGGTTGAACTTCAAAATTTGGCAACCGTGGAGCGTGGGTAGAATCCGGATAGAAGAAAGGCGCATCCGAGGATGCGCCTTCTCGTAACTGGCGGAGCGGACAGGGCTCGAACCCTCGATCCCGGCGTTACAGGCGCCTGTTTCAGCGACCTGCTCTACCGCTCCGCTGCCAAGTCAGGGATAACCCCGACCCGGATGGGTAAAAACTTGTAACGAACTTAGTTAACCGCTTCTTTCAGTGCTTTACCGGCTTTGAAACCTGGTTTTTTAGCAGCAGCGATTTGCAGCGTCTTGCCGGTCTGTGGGTTACGACCAACGCGAGCTGGACGATCAGTCACGGAGAAAGTACCGAAACCAACCAGGACAACGGAGTCGCCAGCCTTGAGAGCGCCAGTGACGGATTCGATTACAGCGTCCAGCGCACGGCCAGCAGCAGCTTTCGGGATATCAGCGGATGCAGCGATAGCATCAATCAGTTCCGACTTGTTCACTCTAAGTCCCCTTATATCTATTTTGAGATGATTCTAAGTTTTTTGGTGAAAGCAAAAACGAGTGCTGAATGGCCTACAGACACTTAAGAGCCGCTTTATAACAAGGGCTCTAAAAAGCTGTCAAGGAAGCCACCCAGGCAAAAGCATACTAATGCGTGCTAATTCTTTCCTTAGCATCAGACTCACGTTTTTCATCCTTGGCAACTATCTCCGGAGCCACATCCGGCAAGGGCTCCGGCGCGTATTGCAGCGCAATTTGCAGGACCTCGTCAATCCATTTAACCGGTTTAATCTGCAGATCCTGCTTGATGTTGTCCGGAATCTCCTTGAGATCACGCACGTTCTCTTCAGGAATAATCACAATCTTGATTCCGCCACGGTGTGCCGCGAGCAGTTTTTCCTTCAGACCACCAATCGCCAGCACTTGACCACGCAAAGTGATTTCACCGGTCATGGCAACATCGGCGCGCACTGGAATGCCGGTCAATGCCGACACCAGGGCCGTGCACATGCCGACACCAGCGCTAGGGCCGTCTTTCGGCGTCGCCCCTTCCGGCATGTGAATGTGCGTGTCGCGCTTCTCGTGGAAGTCCACCGGAATGCCCAGGCTTTTCGCGCGGCTGCGCACCACGGTCAAGGCTGCAGTGATCGATTCGACCATTACATCACCCAGCGAGCCGGTTTTGATCAGTTGACCTTTACCCGGCACGACAGCGGCTTCGATGGTCAGCAATTCACCGCCGACCTGAGTCCAGGCGAGGCCTGTGACCTGACCGATCTGATCTTGCTGTTCAGCCAGACCGTAGCGGAATTTACGCACGCCGAGGAAATGTTCCAGCGCATCAGCTGTCACTTTCACCGAGAAGCGTTTTTCCAGCGCGTGTTCTTTCACAGCCTTGCGGCAGACCTTGGCGATCTGACGTTCAAGACCACGCACACCGGCTTCACGGGTGTAATAACGGATGATGTCGCGGATCGCTTCTGCGTCGAATTCCAGCTCGCCTTTCTTCAGGCCGTTGGCGGCGATCTGTTTTGGCGAGAGGTATTTGACGGCGATGTTGATCTTTTCGTCTTCGGTATAGCCCGGCAGACGGATCACTTCCATCCGGTCGAGCAGCGCCGGCGGAATGTTCATCGAGTTCGAGGTGCACAGGAACATCACATCCGAGAGGTCGTAATCGACTTCCAGATAGTGATCGTTGAAGTTGTGGTTTTGCTCTGGATCGAGCACTTCCAGCAACGCCGAGGCCGGATCGCCACGCATGTCGCTGCCCATTTTGTCGATTTCATCGAGCAGGAACAGCGGGTTGCGCACGCCGACCTTTGTCATCTTTTGAATCAATCTTCCCGGCATCGAACCGATGTAAGTCCGGCGGTGACCACGAATTTCCGCTTCATCACGCACGCCACCGAGGGCCATGCGCACGAATTTACGGTTGGTGGCGTGAGCGATCGACTCGGCCAGCGAGGTTTTACCCACGCCCGGAGGACCGACCAGGCACAACACCGGGCCACGGATTTTCTTCACGCGCTTTTGCACGGCGAGGTATTCAAGGATGCGCTCCTTGACCTCTTCGAGGCCGTAGTGATCGGCGTCGAGAATGTCTTCAGCCCGCGCCAGGTCCAGGCGCACCTTGCTCTGGGCCTTCCACGGCACTTGCACCAGCCAGTCGATGTAGGAGCGCACCACGGTGGCTTCTGCGGACATCGGCGACATTTGCTTGAGCTTGTTCAGCTCGGCCGTGGCTTTGGCCAGTGCGTCTTTTGGCAGACCGGCAGCGTCGATGCGCTTTTTCAGGTCTTCGATCTCGTTGTGGCCTTCGTCGCTGTCGCCGAGTTCTTTCTGAATGGCCTTCATCTGCTCATTCAGGTAGTACTCGCGCTGACTGCGCTCCATTTGCTTTTTGACGCGGCCGCGAATGCGCTTTTCGACTTGCAGCAGATCAATCTCGGCATCCAGCAGCGCCAGGACGTGCTCGACCCGGGCCGAAAGATCGATGATTTCGAGGATTTCCTGCTTTTGCTCGATTTTCAGCGCCATGTGCGCCGCCATGGTGTCAACCAGGCGACCCGGCTCATCAATGCTGTTGAGCGACGACAGAACCTCAGCCGGGACTTTCTTGCCCAACTGTACATATTGTTCGAACTGCGACAGCAGCGTGCGCACGAACACTTCGGATTCGCGCTCGGCAGCGTCGACTTCTTCAATCAGCGAGACTTCGGCGCGGCAGTGGCCGTCGACTTCGCTGAAACGCTCGACGGTACCGCGCTGCTCACCTTCGACCAGCACCTTGACGGTGCCGTCAGGCAGCTTGAGCAGTTGCAGAACGGTAGCGATGGTACCTACGCGATAGAGAGCGTCTTCGCCGGGATCGTCGTCAGCCGGGTTTCTCTGGGCCAGCAGAAGAATCTGCTTGTCGCCCGTCATCGCGGCCTCGAGGGCTTCGATGGATTTCTCGCGCCCCACGAACAGCGGGATAACCATGTGCGGATAAACCACGACATCACGCAATGGCAGGAGAGGCAATTCGATGGTGGTCTTCATGATTTCGCCTCTACGGCGGCCATATGGCCGTAATCAGATGGAATTGAGCTTGGAACCAAGATGGGGGCAGCTCTGGAAAAAAACAAGCGCAAAGCGGATGTAAAAAACGACATAAAAAAAAGAGGCCCGAAGGCCCCTTCTTTATTCCAGCAGACTGGACACTTACGCGTCCGGCGCTGCCTTGGCCGTCGGCTCACTGTTTTCGTAGATATACAGTGGCTTGGACTTGCCTTCGATCACGCTTTCATCGATCACGACTTTGCTCACCTCGGACTGCGAGGGGATTTCATACATCGTGTCGAGCAATACACCTTCAAGAATCGAGCGCAGGCCGCGGGCACCGGTTTTACGTTCCAGGGCACGCTTGGCGACCGATTTGAGAGCGTCGGTGCGGAATTCCAGATCCACGCCTTCCATCTCGAACAGCTTGGCATACTGCTTGGTCAGAGCATTTTTCGGCTCGGTGAGGATCTGCATCAACGCAGCCTCGTCGAGCTCGTCCAGCGTCGCGAGGACCGGCAGACGACCGACGAATTCCGGGATCAGACCGAACTTGACCAGATCGTCAGGCTCGACTTCACGCAGGGATTCACCGACTTTCTTGCCCTCTTCCTTGCTGCGAACTTCGGCGTTGAAACCGATGCCGCCCTTGGTGGAACGGTTTTGAATAACCTTTTCCAGACCAGAGAACGCACCACCGCAGATGAACAGGATGTTACGGGTGTCGACCTGCAGGAATTCCTGCTGCGGATGCTTGCGGCCACCTTGCGGCGGAACCGAAGCGACCGTGCCTTCGATCAACTTGAGCAAGGCCTGCTGCACGCCTTCACCGGAAACGTCCCGGGTGATCGACGGGTTGTCGGACTTGCGCGAAATCTTGTCGATTTCATCGATGTAGACAATACCCATCTGGGCTTTCTCTACGTCGTAATCGCACTTCTGCAGCAGCTTCTGAATGATGTTCTCGACGTCTTCACCCACGTAACCCGCCTCGGTGAGGGTGGTTGCGTCAGCGATGGTGAACGGAACGTTCAGCAAGCGGGCCAGTGTTTCGGCCAGCAGGGTTTTACCGGAGCCTGTCGGGCCGATCAGCAGGATGTTGCTCTTGCCGAGTTCGACGTCGTCAGCCTTTTTATCACGCTGGTTCAGACGCTTGTAGTGGTTGTACACCGCTACGGCCAGAACCTTCTTCGCACGCTCCTGACCAATGACGTACTGGTCAAGGATGCCGCTGATTTCTTTAGGCGAAGGCAATTTATGCGCGCTGCTTTCGGCCTGGGCTTCCTGCACCTCCTCGCGGATGATGTCGTTGCACAGGTCGACGCACTCGTCGCAGATAAAGACCGAGGGGCCGGCAATCAATTTGCGCACTTCATGCTGGCTTTTGCCACAGAAGGAGCAATAGAGCAGCTTGCCGTTGTCCTCGCCGTTGCGGGTGTCAGTCATTCGTTCGATCCAAATCCGATAGGCTTGCAACACAAGATGAAGGCTATTGCGGGCTTTTTCAAGCCCGCTGGCGAACAGACTCGCCGACCAAGCCTATTTTGAGCTGCTTATTTTAAGCGGGGCGCTGGTTGATCACTTCATCGATCAAGCCGTATTCCTTCGCAGCTTCTGCACTCATGAAGTTGTCGCGATTGGTATCGCGCTCGATTTCTTCAAGGGTGCGGCCGCTGTGCTTGGCCATCAGCGTGTTCAGACGCTCGCGAATGAAGAGGATTTCCTTGGCGTGGATTTCGATATCCGACGCCTGGCCCTGGAAACCGCCCAGTGGCTGGTGAATCATCACACGCGAGTTCGGCAGGCAGAAACGTTTGCCTGGAGCGCCTGCGGTCAGCAGGAACGCGCCCATGCTGCAGGCCTGACCGATGCAAGTGGTGGATACGTTGGGTTTGATGAACTGCATGGTGTCGTAGATCGACATGCCTGCTGTCACCGAACCGCCCGGGGAGTTGATATAAAGATGGATGTCCTTGTCCGGGTTTTCCGCTTCAAGGAACAGCAGTTGCGCACAGATCAGGTTGGCCATGTAGTCCTCTACCGGACCAACCAGAAAGATCACTCGCTCCTTGAGCAGGCGCGAATAGATGTCATAGGCGCGTTCGCCACGAGCAGATTGCTCGACAACCATCGGGACCAGGCCGCCTGCGGCCTGGATATCAGAGTTCTGCTGAATATACGAATTACGGAACATGCTCTGCAGTCACTCCCAAATAGTTATGTCTTGAATACGCATAAGCCAGCTCGAAGGCTGGCTTATGTGTGTACTTCTTAACGCAAAAACAATCAGTCGGCTTTTGGAGCTTCTACCGGCTTGACCGCTTCTTCGTAAGAGACCGATTTGTCGGTCACGCTAGCTTTCTGCAGAACAGTATCCACAACTTGTTCTTCCAGCACAACCGAACGCACTTCGTTCAGTTGCTGCTCGTTCTTGTAGTACCACGACACAACCTGCTCAGGCTCCTGGTAAGCCGAAGCCATTTCCTGAATCATTTCGCGAACGCGAGCTTCGTCAGGCTTCAGGTCGAATTGCTTGACCACTTCAGCCACGATCAGACCCAGCACAACGCGGCGCTTGGCTTGCTCTTCGAACAGCTCGGCCGGCAGTTGATCAGGCTTGATGTTGCCACCGAACTGCTGAACAGCCTGCACGCGCAGACGGTCAACTTCGTTGGACAGCAGAGCCTTAGGCACTTCGATCGGGTTGGTGGCCAGCAGACCGTCCATTACCTGATTCTTGACCTTGGATTTGATCGCCTGACGCAGTTCACGCTCCATGTTCTTGCGAACTTCGGTGCGGAAACCGTCGATGCCGCTTTCCTTGATGCCGAATTGAGCGAAGAACTCTTCGTTCAGCTCAGGCAGCTTAGGCTCGGAGACAGTGTTGACAGTCACGGTGAACTCGGCGGCTTTGCCAGCCAGGTCGAGGTTCTGATAGTCCTCTGGGAAGGTCAGGTTCAGAACGCGCTCTTCGCCAGCTTTTGCACCTACCAGACCTTCTTCGAAGCCCGGGATCATGCGGCCGGAACCCAGTACCAGCTGGGTGCCTTTGGCGGAGCCGCCAGCGAAGACTTCGCCGTCAACCTTGCCAATGAAATCGATGTTCAGTTGGTCTTCGTTCTGGGCAGCGCGATCGGCCACTTCAAAACGGGTGTTCTGCTTGCGCAGGATGTCGAGCATTTTGTCCAGGTCAGCGTCAGCCACGTCAGCGCTCAGGCGCTCAACGGTGATGCCGTCGAAGCCAGCAACGGTGAACTCTGGGAACACTTCGAACACTGCAACGTATTCCAGGTCCTTGCCAGCTTCGAGCGACTTAGGCTCGATCGAAGGCGAACCCGCCGGGTTCAGCTTCTGCTCAACCACAGCTTCGTAGAAGGAGGACTGGATCACGTCGCCTACAGCTTCCTGACGCGCATCAGCACCGAAACGGCGCTTGATTTCGCTCATTGGCACTTTGCCTGGACGGAAGCCAGCAATCTTGGCCTTTTGGGCAGTCTGCTGCAGACGCTTGTTGACCTGGCTCTCAATGCGCTCAGCCGGCACGGTGACGCTCATGCGGCGCTCAAGAGCAGTAGTATTTTCAACAGAAACTTGCATGGATATTCCTCGTTGCACAGACGTTAGCCGGCCGTTTCCGACCCCAGAATCAAGGGCATGCATTCTAGTGGGTCAAACTCAAGAAGTCACCCTACTGAAAACGGGTAAAAAAACAGCAGGCAATTTATAGGGACCGATGCACGATTGCAGCGCGCCCCACAGGCGAATACAACTAATCACGCCAGGGCTCTGCGGCGACCTCTTCTATATATAGAGGGGACTGCCAATCGCTCCCTGACGGCCGACCTTGCAAGCAAGCCCGGCGAACAGCGCAGTATCATCGAGCAACATAAATACGACGAAGCGCCCTGCTCCCTGCGACTCAAAGCCAGCAAACGCCAACTTTTGAAACCGCAAAAACAAAAAAGGCGCCAGACTGTTAAATCTGGCGCCTTTCGAAATATGGGGTGGACGATGGGGATCGAACCCACGACAACGGGAGTCACAATCCCGTGCTCTACCAACTGAGCTACGCCCACCATATTGCGTAACAAAAAAGCCAAATAACTTCTTTGTTGAAACCTCACCAGCCCAAAGGCACGAATGAAGCTTTAATTGGTGCGGATGAAGAGACTCGAACTCTTACGCCTCGCGGCGCTGGAACCTAAATCCAGTGTGTCTACCAATTCCACCACATCCGCAGATGAAGCTCTTTAAAGCAAAAACGCCAGACCGTTAAATCTGGCGCTTTTCGAAATATGGGGTGGACGATGGGGATCGAACCCACGACAACGGGAGTCACAATCCCGTGCTCTACCAACTGAGCTACGCCCACCATATCGCGTTACTTGTGCCAAAGCTGCCTAATGGCGCACCCGGCAGGACTCGAACCTGCGACCATCCGCTTAGAAGGCGGATGCTCTATCCAGCTGAGCTACGGGCGCCTTATTAATCTGTACTCTTAAAGGACTACAAACTAAGTGCTTTCCAGTCTTCGCAGAATCGTAATCCCGCTCGACCTTCTTAACCAGTGCTAGGCTGTGCCCGACAAGTGCGACGAATAGTATAGAGCGCTCCAAAGGTCGTCAAATCTTTTTTGAAAAAAATTCATTTAATTAAAGGAGTTAGGGGAATTTGCTGACCAAGCGCCTTTGCCCTCACCGCCCGACATGCGAGAATGCGTTCTCTTTTTTCCCCTCTCGATGGTTAATCACGCGCAATGACTGCACAACTAATCGACGGCAAATCGATCGCCGCCAGCCTGCGCCAGCAGATCGCCCAACGAGTTGCCGAGCGTCGCCAGCAAGGCCTGCGCACTCCCGGCCTCGCGGTGATCCTGGTCGGCAGCGATCCTGCCTCTCAGGTTTATGTCTCGCACAAGCGTAAAGACTGTGAAGAGGTCGGCTTCCTCTCTCAAGCCTACGACCTGCCCTCTGAAACCACGCAAGACGCGCTGACCGATCTGATCGATCGTCTCAACGACGACCCTGCAATCGACGGCATCCTGCTGCAACTGCCGCTGCCCGAGCACCTGGACGCCTCCAAACTGCTGGAACGCATCCGCCCGGACAAAGATGTCGACGGTTTCCATCCTTATAACGTCGGCCGCCTGGCCCAGCGCATTCCGCTGCTGCGACCGTGCACCCCGAAAGGCATCATGACCCTGCTGGAAAGCACGGGTGTTGATCTTTACGGGCTGGACGCCGTGGTTGTCGGTGCTTCCAACATCGTCGGTCGCCCGATGGCGATGGAACTGCTGCTGGCCGGCTGCACTGTCACCGTGACCCACCGCTTCACCAAGGATTTGGCTGGCCACGTCGGCCGTGCCGATCTGGTGGTGGTGGCCGCCGGCAAGCCTGGCCTGGTCAAGGGTGAATGGATCAAGGAAGGCGCGATCGTTGTCGACGTCGGCATCAACCGTCAGGACGACGGCAAACTGGTCGGTGACGTTGTCTACGAAACCGCCCTGCCCCGTGCTGGCTGGATCACTCCAGTACCCGGCGGCGTCGGTCCGATGACCCGTGCCTGCCTGCTGGAAAATACGCTTTATGCAGCGGAAACCCTGCACGCTTAAGACGTAATTTTTGCAGCACCAAAACCCCGCCCTGTGCGGGGTTTTTCATGCCTGAGAAAAAACTGTAACCGTTCGCCGGAAACCCCTATTTTTACAGGTCTTTTCACGAGATTTTCAGGTCGTTCAAACAACCATCGACAGTTCTTCAGCCATACTCCTAAAATGCGCCGCTTTTAAGAAATAACCCGTTACAAACTAACGGAATATCCAACCTTTATGAGTTCGCCCGCGTGAAAATTCGTCTTTCGATTCTGAGCCTGTTTTTTGCATTTGCAGGCACATGCATCACGCCAACGATCAACGCTGCGGAAACCACCGCTGCCCCACGTGACGCTTCATCTTTGAAGATCGCCTCTGGCAGCGCCCTGCTTATGGATATGCAGACCAACAAAGTCATCTACTCCAGCAACCCTGACGTGATCGTGCCGATCGCTTCCGTCAGCAAGCTGATGACTGGTTTGGTTGTGGTTGAAGCCCGACAGAACATGGACGAATGGATCGATGTCGATATCAGCCACACGCCGGAAATGAAAGGCGTGTTCTCCCGAGTCAAACTGAGAAGTGAACTGCCGCGCCGCGAGATGCTGCTGATTGCTCTGATGTCCTCGGAAAACCGTGCCGCCGCCAGCCTCGCACACCACTACCCTGGTGGCTACGCAGCCTTTATCGCGGCGATGAACGCCAAGGCCAAGGCGCTGGGCATGACCAACACTCACTACGTCGAGCCGACGGGTTTGTCTGAGCGCAACGTGTCGACTGCACGCGACTTGGGCAAGTTGCTGGTGGCGGCGAGCAAGCACCCGATCTTGAGCGAACTGACCACTACCAAGGAAAAGACCGTGTCTTTCCGCAAACCCAACTACACCCTGGGTTTTCGCAACACCGATCACTTGGTGAATAAAGCCGATTGGGACATCAAGATCACCAAAACCGGATTCACCAACCCTGCCGGTCATTGCCTGGTATTGGTGACGAAAATGGGTAACCGCCCGGTCGCCCTGGTGATTCTCGATGCGTTTGGCAAATACACTCATTTTGCCGATGCCAGCCGCATCCGCAGCTGGGTAGAAACCGGTCGTAGTGCCGCCGTTCCAGCCGTGGCGCAGCAGTACAAAGCCGAGAAAAACCTGAAATCGCGCCAGAGCGGCGTGGTTGAAGCCTCGAAGTAAACCTGCGATCTAAGGGATTCACCTTCACCGGTGAATTCACCTACACCTGTGGCGAGGGGATTTATCCCAGATGGGCTGCGCAGCGGCCCCAAAAAACGGGTCTGCTGCGCAGCCCATCGGGGATAAATCCCCTCGCTACAAGTAAGGCTGAGATATCTCAATCATTGGGCAACGGCATCTGCTCATCATCAGGAATGCCATCCCCTTTGCTCGGATCCCGCCCAGGCTCCGGCGTCAGCACATTCGGCCGCGCCATCGGATCACGCAGCGGACTGCCCGGATCCAGCACGGGATCAACCTCAGGCTCCGGGGTTGTCGGCACACTGTCGGGTTTTTGATCGTCAAAACTTGAATCGGTACTCATACGCACCTCACATCAAGGTTTCAGATTGGCTAACGGGTCATAAGGCTTGGACGGCTTCTTGACGTCCTCCCCCGGCTCTACGTCTTTGGGGGCTTTGGCCGGGCCGACGGGATCGACCTGCGGATCATCAAGATCCGGCGAGTCCGGATCGAACCCCAGATCGTGGTCCGTCGCGTGTTCGGACGAATGTGGGCCTTTCGGGGATGGGGAATCTGCCATGCTCGCCTCCTTATTCACCCGGAAAATCGGGTTATAGAGGTAAGAGGCCTGCCGGGCGCGGACGTGCCCGGCAGATGACGAACGGGAAACTCAGTGCGCAGCCAATGCCTTCTTCGCCTGCGCCGCTTCATTTTCCTGGCCGGCCTGTCCCAGTTCATCGGCCGCCTTCAACCAGCGCTGACGATCAACCGCAGCAGGAATCTGCGTTGGCTTCTGAATCAGAATGGCCCAGCCGCCGGACTTTTCGAATGCCGACTCAAACGCACTGAAGCTCATCAGTTCGCGACGATTCATGCCGGCACGCAGCAGCACGTTCTGCTTGTTACGGTCATAGCCGGACAGAATCGCGTAACGCGGCTCGGCCCAGAATGCCGAGCCCTCACTGAAACGCACCATCACCGGATACCCTGCCGCAACCTGCGTCAACAGTGCAGGCAGATTGCTGTCCAGCGGGTAAACCAGCATGCCGTACTCGCGGGCCAGGTTCTGAATATTCTGCTGCAATTTGTCTTCAGCGCCCGGCAGGTGCAGCGGTTTTTCCAGCAATCCCGGCGTGATCACGATGCCCTGCTGCGATAGCAGACTGGCCAATACCTGAGGGCCGCTCTGGTTGGCCTGACCTCGGTAAAATGTGCCACTGAGTTCGACTCGCTCGGGCAGTCGCTTGACCTCGGGTGCCACACTGCCCGCACAACCAGCCAATGCCGCCGCGCAACCGGCGACCAGCAACGCCGCACGAATTCGAGAAAATACCTGCACCATCGTCACTCTCTGTTCAGACGCCGGTCATCGTGTTCCGGCAACGCCTGCGATCATAGGGCGCAGCAAAGCTGCGGTATAGCCTTAAACCGCAGACACGTCGATTGCATAGAGCGAACTGATTGGTCATCAGCGACCTTTGGTCAATAGTCTGAAACACCCCATTGTCTAGACTGTCATTGAAACAGAGCGAATTGAAAAGTGTGCGCCCGATGCAGGGCAAAGAGGAGGCACTGATGAGCCTGACCATGACCATCGTAATGTTGATTGCCGGCTGGCTGGCCGTTGCCACCGCCATGCTGTGGGGTGTACTGCGCGTATCGCGGCGCCACCATCACCACCCGATCCAGCCAGCACCTGTAGCGAAACCCGAAAAGCACCGTGTCCGTCCCGCTACCGCGCACTGAGCCACGGCATCTTTCAAAAAACACCGAAAGACGCCTGAAATAAAATCCCGGTAGGAGCTGCCGAAGGCTGCGATCTTTTGATCTTAAACATCAAAAGATCGCAGCCTTCGGCAGCTCCTACAGAGGTGGAAAGGCAGGAAGAAGATGGCAAAAAGGCCGCCTGAACTTCGTGAGTTCAGGCGGCCTTTTGTCCTTCAGCGTTTACGCCTGCGCAGCCAGCTTCTTCTGCTTCGCTCGACGCGACATCATGTTCAACACCTCAATACCCGCCGAGAACGCCATGGCCGCGTACACATACCCTTTCGGTACGTGGGCGCCAAAACCTTCGGCGATCAGGGTCATGCCGATCATGATCAGGAAGCCCAGTGCCAGCATCACCACCGTCGGGTTGTCGTTGATGAACTTGGCCAGCGGCTCAGCTGCAAACAGCATCACCAGAACCGACACCACCACCGCGATAACCATGATCGGCAAGTGCTCGGTCATGCCGACAGCAGTAATGATGCTGTCGATCGAGAACACCATGTCGAGCATCAGGATCTGCCCGATCGCAGCGGCAAAGCCCAGGGTCACGGTCGACGTCGCGGACTTGGGATCTTCCGGCGCCGGGTCCATGCTGTGATGGATCTCGGTGGTGGCTTTCCACACCAGGAACAGACCACCGGCGATCAGGATCATATCCTTCCACGAGAACGCCTGGCCGAGAACTTCGAACACTGGCTCGGTCAACTGCACGATGAAGGCAATGGTGCTCAACAGCGCCAGTCGCAGGATCAGCGCCATGCCGATACCGATGCGTCGCGCTTTCTGCCGGTGCTGCTCGGGCAGCTTGTTGGTCAGGATCGAGATAAAGATCAGGTTATCGATGCCAAGCACGATTTCCATCACCACCAATGTGGCCAAAGCTACCCAGGCAGCGGGGCTGGCGGCGAGTTCTAACAGATATTCCATGGGTCAGTCCTGACTCTGTGTACGAAAATTAAATGGTCTTGGACGAAGATTCGGATTGTTCCGCGTCTTTTTCCGCTGTTTCTTTTTTCTCGATCAACCCGCCAGTGGCATCGCTCAGGGCTTGCTCGGCGGCCTTGTGGGTATCGTCAATCGCCTGTTTTGCGCTTTCGGCGGCTTTGCCCATCAGCTGTTGGGCGCTTTTTTCGGCCTGATCGCAACCCGTCAGAACCAGTAAAGACGTAAACAACAACAGTGCCGCAGTTTTAAGTTTCATGATGCTTCCTTGATAAAACAGACAGGGTCACCGGACCGGCCGTCGATGGCTGGGCATTCTAGAGAGGCAAACACTTCAGGAAAATTCGTATTTTTACCGGCTATACTTCGGTTTTTACGAACCCAGAAATAAACAATGTAGGAGCTGCCGAAGGCTGCGATCTTTTGATCTTTTCTTTTAGAAGCAACATCAAAAGATCGCAGCCTTCGGCAGCTCCTACAGGGGAGGCGGATGCTCAATTATCGACAGTTGCATTATTTCTGGGTGGTGGCGAAGACCGGCAGCATCGTGCGTGCCTGCGAGCAACTGAACCTGACGCCACAGACCATCAGCGGGCAGATTTCCTTGCTCGAACAGACGTATGGCATCGAGCTGTTTCGCCGAGTCGGTCGGCAACTGGAACTCACTGAAGCCGGGCGCCAGGCCTTGCCGTATGCCGAACAGATGTTCCAGCTCGGCGGCGAGCTGGAGCTGATGCTGCGCGCGGAGCCCAATGAGCAGCAGATCCTGTTTCGCGTTGGCGTGGCTGACGTGGTACCGAAATCGATTGTTTATCGCCTGATTGCGCCGACCATGGAGTTGAACGAACCGCTGCGCATCACATGTCGCGAGGACAAACTCGAACGGTTGCTGGCGGATCTGGCGATTCAGCGCCTGGACCTGGTGATTTCCGACAGCCCGATGCCCTCGCACCTCGACATCAAGGGCTACAGCCAAAAGCTCGGGGAATGCGGCATCAGCTTTTTCGCCACCGCTGCATTGGCCGCCAGGTATGGAGAGGATTTCCCGCGCAGCCTGCACGGTGCGCCGCTGTTGATTCCCGGCCCGGAAACCGTGGTGCGCAGCCGCTTGCAACGCTGGTTTGCCGAGCAGCAGATCCAGCCGAAAATTGTCGGCGAATTCGACGACAGCGCCTTGATGCAGGCCTTCGGACAGTCTGGAAGCGGGATTTTTATCGGCCCCAGCGTGATTGCCGAGGAAGTGAAGCGCCAATGCGGCGTCGAACTGATTGGCCAGACCGATGCGGTGACCGAGTCGTTCTATGCCATTTCGGTGGAGCGCAAGGTCAAGCACCCCGGCATCGTTGCGATTACCGAAGGTGCCCGACGCGAGTTGTTTACGGCGTTATGAAGGCTCGGCGCACAGGTCGCGCGGCTTGAGTGTCATCAGCACCATGGCGAGGAACACTGACAGCAGAATGAAACCGGCGGCGGCAAAGCCGAGGAAACCCAGACCTGCACTGTCGATGACCCGGCCACCGACCATCGCGCCCAGGCCGATCCCCAGGTTAGCCCCGGCGATGTTCAACGAGGCCGCGAAGGCCGGCGCTTCCGGCGCGGCTTTCATCAGGCGTACGTGACTGACCAGAAACAACGCGGCCTGAGTAATGCCCCAGATCCCCATCGCCACCGCCAGCCCCAGCGGCGAATGAATGTTCGGCACCAGCGACACCATGCCGGCGATCATGAATGCACAAAACAACACCGACGCCCCCAGCGGATGGCGGTCCACCGCACGACCGCCCAGCGAGTTGCCGATCAGTCCGACGGCGCCGAAGCCCATCAGACACCAGCCGACCACGGTGCCGTTGAAACCGGCCAGACGCTCAAGAATGTCGGCCAGATAGGTGTAAGCGGTAAACATGCCGCTGAACACCAGGATCGACAGCACGATGTGGCCGATCATCAACGGGCTGCGCAGAATCTTGAATTGCGAGCGGAAGCTGACCTGGTGCTGGTGCAAACTGGTTTTCGGCAAGTAGACAAACAGCAGCAAAGCCTTGGCAAAGGCGATCACCGCCAGAATGCCGAAGGCACTGCGCCAGCCGAATGCATCGGAAATCAGCGTGCCGACCGGAATGCCGAACACCGTGGCGCAGACAATACCGAAACCGATCTTGGCGATCGCACGACCGGCGAAATCCGGGCCAACGATGTCCACCGCCGTCTCACTGGCCAGCGCCCAGAACACCGGCAAACCGAGCGCGGGGATCAAGCGGGCAAACGCCATCACCCAGATATTCGGCGCCAGCGCCGCGACGGTATTGGCCAGGCCAAACATGATCAGGATGCTGATAAACAGCTTGCGCCGCTCGAAGCGAGCGAAATACGCGGTCAGGAAAGGCCCGAACAGCGCCACGGTAAAGGCGAACAGCGTCACCAGCAAACCGGCCTGGGGGATGGTCACTTCGAGGTCTCGGGCTATCGCCGGCAGCAGGCCGACGATAACGAATTCCGTAGTCAGCACGGTAAAACCGGCGGCGGACAACAGAAGAATGGGCAACAGCATGGCAACTCCAGCAAAACGACGACACCAGCGTTGACCCGAGGGCCCGCTGGCAGAACTTGAAAATAAGGATGCGCAATCTTAACAGAGTGTGTCCGGGCTGACTTGCACAAACCTGCCGACTTTGTTGCCTGATCCGGTGGCAGATCGTCACACGCCTGAAGGATGGGACTTACGCTGTGATAAAGTCCGCGCCCTGAAAAACGTACAGCTTGTTCAACGATCAGTTTATTGACGTTGAAAGCGCTTCAATCCTTTCGGTTCGTGACGCTGGTCTGCCCCCGATTCGCCGGCGCTTTCATGCAACCTGCAGCCTATAAAAAATCAGAGATGCCGCTATGACTGCTTCATCCCCTTCTGTCTTGCAACGTCTGAAGAACCTGAGCCTGGTCGCACAGATCCTCATCGGCCTGATTGCCGGTATCGCTTTGGCGATGTTTGCCCCGCAAGTGGCGAAAGACACCGCGTTCATCGGCAAGGTATTTGTTTCGGCGTTGAAAGCCGTGGCACCGATTCTGGTGTTCGTGCTGGTGATGGCTTCGATTGCCAACCATAAACACGGCCAGGAAACCCACATTCGGCCGATTCTGTTCCTGTACTTGCTGGGCACGTTCGCCGCCGCAGTGGTGGCTGTGGTTGCCAGCATGGCATTCCCGTCGCATCTGGTGCTAGCCACCGAAAACGTTGCGGTGACTGCGCCGGGCGGCATCGCTGAAGTGTTGCAGAGCCTGCTGCTGAGCGTGGTGGACAATCCGGTGAAGGCGCTGATCGAAGCCAATTTCATCGGCATTCTGGCCTGGGCCATCGGCATGGGCGTGGCGATTCGGCATGCCGGTGACACCACCCGTGAAGTGCTCGGTGATCTGTCCAACGGCGTGACCCTGATTGTGCGCGTGGTGATTCGCTTTGCCCCGCTGGGCATTTTCGGCCTGGTCGCCTCGACGCTGGCCACCTCCGGTTTCGGCGCGCTGATCGGCTACGCGCACCTGCTCGCCGTGCTGCTCGGCTGCATGCTGTTCGTGGCGCTGGTGATGAACCCGCTGATCGTGTTCTGGAAACTGCGCCGCAACCCGTACCCGCTGACCCTCAAGTGCCTGCGCGAAAGCGGTATCACCGCCTTCTTCACCCGTAGCTCGGCGGCGAACATTCCGGTCAATCTGGAATTGAGCAAGCGCTTGGGCCTGCACGAAGACACTTACTCGGTATCGATTCCACTGGGCGCGACCATCAACATGGCCGGCGCGGCAATTACCATCACTGTGCTGACCCTGGCTGCCGTGCATACTTTGGGCATTGCGGTGGACATCCCGACGGCGATTCTGCTCAGCGTGGTCGCGGCCATCTGCGCCTGTGGCGCTTCGGGCGTGGCCGGTGGTTCGTTGCTGTTGATCCCGCTGGCGTGCAGCCTGTTTGGCATTCCAAGTGAAATCGCCATGCAGGTGGTGGCGGTCGGTTTCATCATTGGTGTGTTGCAGGATTCTGCCGAAACGGCGCTGAACTCCTCCACCGACGTGCTGTTCACCGCAGCGGCGTGCCTGGGCGAAGAAGCGAAAGCCCAACGCGCTGCGTAACCCCTGTAGGAGCGAGCCTGCTCGCGATAGCGATGTGTCATTCAAAGATATTTTGACCGATAGATCGCTATCGCGAGCAGGCTCACTCCTACAAAAAGCGATAAAAAGCCCGCCAAGGCGCAAACCTTGGCGGGCTTTTTGTTGCCGGAAGTTTTAGAACGCGCCCATGTAATCGCGTTTACCCACTTCAACACCGTTATGACGCAGCAGAGCATAAGTGGTGGTGACGTGGAAGAAGAACTGCGGCAGGCCGTAAGTCAGCAAGTAAGCCTGGCCGCTGAAGCGCTTCTCTTTCGGCGTGCCCGGACGGGTAACGATTTCGATGCCTTCCTTGCCATCGATCTGCTCTGGCTTGATCTCGCCGATGTAAGCCAACACCTTGGTGATCAAGGCTTGCAGTTCGGCGAAGGTGGTTTCGGTATCGTCGTACTTCGGCACTTCGACTTCAGCCAGACGCGAGGAAACGCCTTTGGCGAAGTCCACCGCGATCTGCACCTGACGGGTCAGCGGGAACATGTCCGGAAACAGACGCGCTTGCAGAAAAGCGTTCGGGTCGATGTTTTTCTCGGTGGCGTGGGCTTCAGCCTTTTTCAACACATCGCTCAAAGCGTTGAGCATTTGTTGAAAAACCGGGACGGATGCGGCGTACAGGGAAATAGTCATGGCAGTCTCGTGTGGTGGCTGGGTGGAACAAGGAGGCGATTATAGCCATGCTTGATGACCACACGGCTTGCCTTTTGTTAGGCAAGGATTAGGCTAGGCGCCTTCGACTGCTGAGGGAACGCGCGATGACCACCGAACATGAATCCACCTTCGACGAGCCTCGGCTCAACGCCACGGAAATCCGCATTCTCGGTTCGCTGATCGAGAAACAGGCGACCAGCCCGGAAACCTATCCGCTGACGCTCAACGCGCTGGTCACGGCATGCAACCAGAAAACCAGCCGCGAACCGGTGATGAACTTGACTCAAGGTCAGGTCGGCCAAAGTCTGCGAGCCCTTGAAGGTCGCGGTTTCGCCAAGCTGGTGATGGGCAGTCGCGCCGACCGCTGGGAGCACAAGGTCGACAAGGCGCTGGAACTGGTGCCGGCGCAGGTGATTCTGACGGGATTGTTGTTTCTGCGCGGCCCGCAAACCATTAACGAACTGCTGACCCGCAGCGGGCGCATGCATGATTTCGAAGATGCCGAGCAGGTGCTGCATCAGCTTGAGCGTTTGATTGCGCGGGGGTTGGCGGTGCTGATTCCGCGTCAGGCCGGGCAACGCGAAGACCGTTACACCCATGCACTGGGCGATCCGGCGGATATCGAGGCGATTCTGGCGGCGCGCAGTAATCCGCAGGAGCGCGGTGCGAGTGGCGGTGTTTCGCTTGAGCGTATCGAAGAGCTGGAAGCACGCATTGCCGCGCTGGAAGAGCGCCTGGCTCGCCTCGAATAACCAACATAAACCCCTTGTAGGAGTGAGCCTGCTCGCGATAGCGGTGTGTCAGTCACATCATCTTTGAATGACACACCGCTATCGCGAGCAGGCTCACTCCTACAGGGTTGTGCGTCAATTCAGGATCTGTGTGCTATTCGCCGTCCCAGTAATCCACGCCATCCGCCTGCCGCGCCACGGCGACGAAACCTGAGGCATTGCCCTCGGCATCGACCGTGAAGTTATCCATCACCGCGTATTTATTCGAATCCGGGTACTCACAGATTTCCGGCTGCTGCTGGGTGCTAACCGCCAGATAACGCAATTCAGCCTGACTGGTATTGATGATCTGATGCGCCTTCTCCGGCCCACCCGGTGGACAGGCGATCACATCACCCTCGCGAATCGGAAAGCGCTCGGCACCAAGGCGCACCTCTCCCTCCCCGGCCACCACGTAGAACATTTCTTCATTGACCCGATGACTGTGAAACGGACTGCCGCGCATGCCTGGCGCAAGCACGTACAGGCGATAACCGAGTTTTTGCGAGCCCAGTTGCTGGCCGATTCGCGCCATGCGTTGCTGGTAGCGTCCGGCGGTTTCGCCTTCGGGGGCCAGGGCTTCGGGCAGCGGTTCGAGTTCGACCTGATGCAGGTTGAGGATAGGCGGATGCATGGGGGCCTCGGGCACGGTTTTTATGGAGGGGCAAGTCTTTGCTTGCTGGTGAGGCAGTATAGGCAGCAGGTGAAACCGAGGTGAATTCATCGCTGGCAAGCCAGCTCCCACAGAGTTTGGGGCGGCCCCAAAGACTCCTGCTCCCACTCGGTACCTGTGGGAGCTGGCTTGCCAGCGATGAGGCCAGTCAATTCAACACATCATCAGCTGCGGGCAAACGCCACCGCCGCCGCAAACTGCTGCTCATTCGGCCGCACGCCGGTGTACAGCACAAACTGCTCCAGCGCCTGGATCGCTATGACCTCAAGCCCGGTAATGACCTTCTTGCCCTCCGCCCGGCCACGCACGATCAACGGCGTCTCCGAAGGAATCGCCACCACATCAAACACGGTATCAGCGGCTTTGATCACGTCAGGCTCGAACGCCAGTTGCCCGGCTTCCGGGCCGCCGTCCATGCCCACCGGCGTGACATTGATCAGCATCTGCGGGCGCTCATCGCCCAGTTCGGCCTGCCAGCGGTACCCCAGCGATTGCGCCAGTGCTCGCCCGGCAGGCTCATTGCGCGCCACAATCAGACCATTCTGGTAGCCACCATCACGCAGGGCGCTGGCCACCGCTTTGGCCATGCCGCCACTGCCGCGCAGGGCGAACGTGGTTTCTGTGGGCACCGCATGGGTTTCAAGCAACTGGGCGATGGCGATGTAATCGGTGTTGTAGGCCTTGAGATGGCCTTGAGTGTTGACGATGGTGTTGATCGACTGGATCGCCGCCGCCGACGCATCGAGTTCATCGACCAAAGCAATACAGGCTTCCTTGAATGGCATCGACACGCCACAACCACGGATGCCCAAGGCGCGAATGCCGCCGACCGCGCCGGTCAAGTCCTGGCTGCTGAACGCCTTGTAATAGAAATTCAGGCCCAGCTGCTCATACAAATGGTTATGAAAACGCAGACCGAAATTCCCTGGGCGACCCGACAGGGACATGCACAGTTGGGTGTCTTTGTTCGGGTTCATCTGCATGAAACTTCTCCTTCAAACGCACTTTCGGATAGACGGGATTAGCCAGCCCATCGGGTTCTGAACGATCATAGAGGCCTGTTTTAAACGCATTGCGCGGCCCTTGCACGGCCCGGTAAAGAAGCCGGTACAGACCTTACACAAAATTTACCCAGCGGCTGTGCTGATTTTCACGATTTCGCTGTCTTAGAAGTATCCCCGCGACAACTGTGGGCCTGGTGCAGGCCCTGCCGCCGGGTCGAAGAACCGAGGAATTATCATGATTCGTAAACTCCCTATCGTGGCCCTGCTGATCGGTGCATTTGCTGTCGCAGGGCAAGCAGAAGCCCATGGCGGCAACAACTGGCAAGGCCCGGCGGTGTTTGGCGCGATCGTTGGCTCGGCCATCATCGGCTCGGCACTGATCAATCAGGATCGCCCGGTGTATGTGCAACAACAGCCGGTTTATGTTCAGCCACAACCGGTCTACGTGCAACAGCCACCACCACCGGTCTACTACCAGCCTGCACCGGTGTATGTGCAACAACCGGTTTACGTTCAACCGGCCCCCGTCTACTACGGCCCGCCTCGCGGTTATTACGGTCGGCCACATGGCTATTACGGCGGCCCACGCTGGTAATCGAAATACAGAGCCCCGCTTATATAGCGGGGCTTTTTTATGACCGTTGGTCGGCCAGCGTCTGAAAAAATCTCGCCAAGGTCGCTGTGAGGACAGTTTCAGCGGCTAAAGTCGGCATGATGGATTGACCGTTATGGACATTTCCACAAAACGGTCATCGCTTTGTCATGACGGAACCGCACTCTGAATCCGTCCGTAAACAACAGGTTGATAACAACAAGGACGACCGCATGCCAACACAAAACCCGCACCGCATCGTCGGTTTGTGCACCTCAAGCAAGGTGTACAGCGCGCTGACCGAGCTCAAGCATCTGGAAGGCCATCGCTGTGCCAAGTTTCTCTCCTTGCTGGCGGAGAATCTGGTGCACAAAGGCCTGCTCAATGAGCGCGAAGTCATGCACATGCTTGATCAAGTGGTCGATTGAGGCAGCCCTCAACGGCATCAATGACCACTATCAAAAGCGTTGATTGTCCGTAGAACCTGCAAATCCCTAAGGTAGCTCCATAGATTGATGGAGGTACTTTTCATGGCTCAGGTTCAAATCATGTCCGTTATCGGCAGCGCCGTTCCCGCCTCGCTTAGGGCGTCGGGTCTGCTTGCCTGCTGGTATCTGATGCGCGACGGCGAGGCGATCAGCGGCCCGCTCACCTCGTTACCCGCCGCTCAGGCGTTGTCGCAAAAGCTTGTCAGCGAACCGTTTCGCGCCTAAGGCAGTTGCACCTTGGGCTTGGTTTCGACGAACAGCGCCCAGCTCGACATGAACAGCGCCGCGATCAAAGGCCCGATCACGAAGCCGTTCAAGCCGAACACTGCCAGACCGCCCAGGGTCGAGATAAGGATCATGTAGTCGGGCATGCGCGTGTCCTTGCCCACCAGAATCGGGCGCAGTACGTTGTCCACCAGGCCGATCACAAAAACCCCGAACAACCCCAGCACCACGCCCTGCCAGACCATCCCGCTGAGCAGGAAATACGCGGCCACCGGCGCCCAGACAATCCCCGCGCCCACCGCCGGCAACAGCGACAGAAACGCCATCAACACCGCCCAGAGCAACGCACTGGGAATGTCGAGAAACCAGAAAATCGCCCCGCCCAATGCGCCCTGCGTCACCGCGACGACCAGATTGCCCTTGACGGTCGCCCGCACCACCCGGTTGAACTTCAGTTGCAGACGACGCTTGTGGTTTTCTTCCAGCGGCACCGCCGTGCGCATCTTGCGCGCCAGTTCGGGACCGTCACGCAAAAAGAAAAACAGCAGGTACAACATGATGAAAAAACTCACCACGAACTCGAATGTGCCCTGGCCGAAACTGAAGGCCTGACTGGCCAGCACCTGGCTGCCCTGCATCGCTGCCTTGACGATTTTCTCGCGCAGCGCATTGAGTTCACCGACGCCAAAACGATCAAGCAAATGCTGAAAGTACGGCGGCAGGCTGTGTTTGAACTGCGCCAGATACGCCGCAATATCGAGTTCACCGCTCTCGATGTTCTTGTAGACCGTCGCCCCTTCCTGCACCAGTAACACGCTGAGGATGATCACCGGCAAAATCGCAATCACCAGACAAACGCTCAACGTACACAGCGACGTCAGATTGCGTTGCCAGCCGAACTTCGCCTGCAGCCGGCGCTGCATCGGCGCAAAGACAATGCCGAGGATGACGGCCCAGAACACCGCGCCGTAGAACGGCAGCAAGATCCAGATGAAGGCCACCGTCACCAATAACAGCAGCACGGTGAGGGATTTGAATTGAAGACTTTTTTCGTTCATGTCCGATCCATGTCAGTCAGGCGCCACGCACGCCTGCCCCACTTAGTCAGCCGCCATCCGCGCGAGTGCCATCTTTGTTTATGGAGCATAGATCCAGATCAATAAAGCCTCGTCGCCACTGACTTACCCTGCCGCGCTTTTGCGACCGACGCTGCCATGACCCCTACCCTCGCCGCCCCGGAACTGCTGGCCCCCGCCGGCACCCTGAAAAACATGCGTTACGCCTTCGCCTACGGCGCCGATGCCGTCTATGCCGGCCAGCCGCGCTACAGCCTGCGGGTGCGCAACAACGAGTTCGATCACGCCAACCTCGCACTCGGCATTCGTGAGGCTCAGGCGCAGGGCAAACGCTTCTACGTAGTGGTCAACATCGCGCCACACAACGCCAAACTGAAGACCTTTCTCAAGGATCTGGCACCAGTGATCGAGATGGCACCGTCCGCGCTGATCATGTCCGACCCGGGCCTGATCATGCTGGTGCGCCGGCATTTTCCACAGATGCCGATTCACTTGTCGGTGCAGGCCAACACGGTGAACTGGGCCAGCGTCGAGTTCTGGCAGCAACAGGGACTGAGCCGAATCATTCTGTCGCGCGAGCTGTCGCTGGAAGAAATCGGCGAAATTCGTGAGCAGGTGCCTGGCATGGAGCTGGAAGTTTTCGTCCACGGTGCGCTGTGCATGGCTTACTCCGGGCGCTGCCTGCTCTCGGGTTACATGAACAAGCGTGACGCCAATCAGGGCACCTGCACCAACGCCTGCCGCTGGAAATATTCGACGCATGAGGCCACGGAAAATCAGCTGGGCGAGATCGTCCAGACCTTCGAGCCGGAACCGACCCTGGGGATCGGGGCGCCGACTGATCAGGTGTTTCTGTTGCAGGAAGCCAATCGCCCCGACGAATTGATGCCCGCATTCGAGGACGAACACGGCACCTACATCATGAACGCCAAGGACCTGCGCGCGGTGCAGCACGTCGAGCGCCTGACCCGGATGGGTGTGCACTCGCTGAAGATCGAAGGGCGGACCAAATCGCACTTCTATTGCGCGCGTACCACGCAGGTGTATCGCCGCGCCATTGATGATGCCGTGGCCGGGCGTGAATTCGATCGCAGCCTGATGACCGATCTCGAATCACTGGCTCAGCGCGGGTATACCGAGGGATTTCTGCGTCGGCATGTGCATGACGAGTACCAGAATTATCAGCACGGCAGCTCGGTGTCGGAGCGCCAGCAATTTGTCGGCGAGTTGACGGGGGAGCGGCACGGGCGGCTGGCCGAGGTCAAGGTGAAGAATCGTTTTGCCTTGGGTGATCACCTCGAACTGATGACGCCACAGGGCAATTTCCACTTTGATCTGCATGAGCTGCAAAGCCTCAAAGGTGAGGCGATCGACGTCGCACCGGGGGATGGGCATACGGTGTACCTGCCAATACCGGAGGCGCTGGATCTGCGTTTTGGCCTGCTGATGCGCGATCTGTAGGAGCGGCCGCAGGCAGTGATCTTTTGATCTTTAAAAACAAAAGATCGCAGCCTGCAGGGTCAGGTGAATTCTTCGTGCAGCATCGCGACGAATGCTTCTCGCGCCGGGTGCACGCCGGCGTTTTCATGCCAGTAGAACAGGTTGTCGATGGCCGTCAGTTCGGGGAATTCAAAACCGACGCAGCCGGCGCCTTTGGCGTATTGATCAAACACGCCCTTGGGCACCAGGGCCACACCGGCACCGGCGCTGACGCAGCCGACGATCGCCCCGTAACTGGCGAGGCTGACAATCGGCAGCGCCTGGCCCTGGCGCAACAACCAATGCTCCAGCGCCGCCCGATACGGGCAACCTTGCGGCCACATGAACACGGTTTTGTCCTGCAGATCCTCGATGCTGCGCACCGGCCCGAACGATGTCGAAGCAATCAACAGCAACTCCTCGCGGTACATCGGTGTGCGTCGCAACTGCGAACGTTCGACGTCCACCGCAACAATCGCCCCGTCGAGGCGATGGCTGACGGTGTCGTCGAGCAACTGGCCCCAGGTGCCGGTGGTGAGTTCCAGCGCCACCTGCGGATAGCGTTTGTGAAACTTCGCCAGTAACTTGGGCAAGCGGCCCGTGGCCGACGATTCGATAGCGCCGATACGCAATGGCCCCGACGGCTCGGCCGAGGGATCCACCGCGCGTTTTGCCTCAGCGGTCAGCGCCAGAATTTTCTCGGCATAGCTCAGAAACGTCTGCCCCGCCGGGCTGATACGCAGCCCGCGCCCTTCGCGCAAAAACAGCGCCACGCCCAACTCGGCCTCCAGCGCCTTGATGCGCGCGGTGATGTTCGACGGCACGCAAAACAGCTTTTCCGCTGCCCGGGCGATGCTGCCGACGTCGGCCACGGTCTTGAACATGCGAATTTGTGCCAGCTCCATATTCATCACTCTGAGTGAACATTCAGCGCAGTATAAGTCAGTTGTGGCGAACAATCGGCCACCCGGATACTCGGCGCATTCCTCCTCCTGGTGCGCCGATCATGCCGTCCCCTTCTCCCTGGAAAATCCTCTTGGCCATGGCCTTTGTCGTCGGCTGCTGGGCGTACTCACCGACCGGCATTCACATCGGTCTGCAGGCGTACGACCCCGGGTATCTGGCACTCATGCGATTTCTGCTGGCGTCGTTGTTGATGGCGGTGATTGCTGCGTTCAAGGGCATTCGCTTGCCGCAGGGGCGTGATGTGCCGCTGCTGTTCGCGCTGGGGTTCTTCGCGGTCAGCCTGCATCACGTGGCCCTGAACATTGGCCAGCAGAGTGTCAGCGCCGGGGCCTCCAGCGTGCTGGCGCAGTCGAGCCCGTTGTTCAGCACGCTGCTGGCGCGGTTTGTTTTCAGGGATCAGGTCAGTGCCTGGCGCTGGGGTTGCGTGTTACTGGGATTGGTCGGTGTGGTGATTGTGGTCAGCGGCGACAAAGGCCTGGGCGCAATCGATGCGCACGGCTTGCTGATCTTGCTCGCGGCGCTGTCGTGGAGCCTCTACTTCGCCCTGCAAAAACACCATGCCCGGCGCTACGACGGCTTCAGCCTGGCGTGCTACGCGGTGTGGTCAGGCACCTTGCTACTGCTGATTTACCTGCCGGGGCTGGGCGACACCGTGATCAATGCGCCGCTGCGCGTGCAATGGGCGGTGTTGGCCCTGGGGGTTTTTCCCAGTGCGCTGGCGTATCTGGCGTGGGGGTATGTGCTCAAACATGTGGATTTGAGTCGGGCGACAATGACGCTCTACCTGATCCCGCCGACGGCGATGGGGATTGCTTCGGTGGGGCTCGGCGAGCGACCGACGTTGATGGTGCTGGTGGGCTCGGCGGTTGTGTTGGTCAGTGTGCTGGCGTTGAATCTGGAGCGGCGGGTTGTGGGGGGGCGGGCTATCGGGGTCTGAGTCGAGAGCTTTGTTTATCGTGGAAGCGCTATCGCGAGCAGGCTCACTCCTACAATGAAGAGGGGATACACCTCAAACATTGTAGGAGTGAGCCTGCTCGCGATGAGGCCCTGAGCGACAACACATTACCGAAAGCAAACCACGATCAGCGCCGATCATCCGACAATGGCGTTGGCTCATCCGCCGGCGGCACGTCTTCATCGGCGCCCGGGTCCTTCCAGTCTTCCGGCCGATCGGCATCACTCAAAGGATCGCGTCCCGGACTCATCCCCGGCGGTGCATCGTGATCGGCCAATGTTGGCTCATCCGTCCCCGGCATCGGCCGGGTTGGGTCGGTCGGCAACACACCACCTTGAAACAGCAAATCGTTAGCCATGACGCACCTCACCAAGGAGGTCCGGAATACCCGGGCCGTACAGCTTGGAATCGACCGGTTGTACACCGTGCTATCGAACAGACCAACGGCGCTCAACCCTGCGCGGAAAACCGATCGCGGCTGTTGGTCAAGTGCAACCACATCGCCGCGCGCGCCGCATCCGGGTCCTGACGCTTGATCGCATTCAGAATCGCCTCGTGTTCCAGATTGGCCAATTGCCCAAGCTTGCTCAGGTCCGCCGCCCCGCGCTCGACCGCGTTGAGCCGCTGACGAGGAATCATGGCACTGCCCAGATGCTGCATGATCTCGCTGAAGCAGACGTTGCCAGTCGCCTCGGCAATCAACAGATGAAAACGCCGATCAGCTTCGACGCAGCTGTCGTTGTTCGCCAGCAAGCGCTGATAGTCATCCAGCGCCTGCCGCATCTGCAGCACCTGCTGCTCGCTGCGCCGTTGCGCCGCCAGCGCCGCCGCTTGCGTCTCCAGGCCCAGGCGCAATTCAAGAATGCTGCGCACCCCCAGCGCCGTATCGACGTTCAGCCGCAGCCCCTGCTCCGGGGCACGCTCGATCACAAACGTGCCAATGCCGTGCCGTGTCTCGACCAGCCCCGACGCCTGCAATTTCGAGATTGCCTCACGCACCACCGTGCGGCTGACCCCGTGTTCCTGAACGATGGTGTTCTCCGATGGCAACTTGTCACCTGGTGACATCTGGCCGAGCAAGATGCTCTGAGTGAGCTTCTCAACCAAGTCATGGGCGAGGTTGTGCGCACGTTTGCGCGCGGGGGCGTCGAGGTCTTCTTGCATGGTCGGTTCCGGTGATCGGGGGCTCGTCGATCGTAGCATTGCAAGGATGGCTGACGAGACTGAATTTAGCGCTAAAACATAACCAACTTGTATGACAACACTCAAATAGAGCGTGAAACCTTTCTTAACCCGAAGCCCATACCTTGACTGTAGGCAGAGAAAATTCGCTCCCTTAACAAGGAAAAAAACCAACAAACGCTGGCCATAAACACAAAAAAGTATAAAAACAGGGCCATCCAGAGAAAATTAATCGGGCCAACACACTTGTAGGACAAAAAATTCAGGTTGTATGATGTCTATCAACAACGCAGCAACCCAGCCCTACCCCGCATAAAAATAATCAGTGGGAGAAAACCAAGTGAAAACCTCCGTCTCCGGGATGAACGAGGGCGTCGATTCGACACTCGCATCGGCCATCTCGAAAGTGAAACGCCACGTCCTGCCGCTCTTCGTGATCATGTTCATCGTCAATTACATTGACCGGGTGAACATCGGTTTCGTCCGCACCCACATGGAACATGATCTGGGCATCGGTGCTGCCGCCTACGGCTTCGGCGCCGGTCTGTTCTTCATCGGCTACGCGCTGTTCGAAGTGCCCTCCAACATGCTCCTGCAGAAAGTCGGCGCACGCATCTGGCTGACCCGCATCATGCTCACCTGGGGCCTGGTTGCCGCCGGCATGGCGTTCATCCAGAACGAAACCCACTTCTATGTTTTGCGCTTCCTGCTTGGCGTGGCCGAGGCCGGGTTCTTTCCCGGGGTGATCTACTACTTCACCCGCTGGCTGCCCGGCGCCGAACGCGGCAAGGCAATTGCGATCTTCCTCAGCGGTTCGGCCGTGGCCTCGTTGATCTCCGGCCCGTTGTCCGGCCTGCTCCTGCAAATCAACGGGCTGGGCATGCACGGCTGGCAATGGATGTACTTCATCGAGGGGATGTTCTCGGTGTGCCTGTGCGTGTTCGTCTGGTTCTGGCTCGACGCCAAACCCCACGACGCGAAATGGCTGAGCCGTGCCGAACAGGACGCACTGGTCAACGCCATCGACGACGAACAAAAGGCCCGCGAAGCCGCGACGCCGATCCGTCCGTCGATGGGCAAACTGCTCAAGGACCGGCAGATCATTCTGTTTTGCCTGATCTACTTCTTTATTCAGTTGACCATCTATGCGGCGACCTTCTGGCTGCCGAGCATCATCAAGAAAATGGGTGAGATGAGCGACTTTCAGGTCGGCCTGTTCAACTCGATCCCCTGGTTGCTGTCGATCATCGGCATGTACGCCTTCGCCTCGTTCTCGGCCAAGTGGAAACACCAGCAGGCGTGGGTCGCCACCGCGCTGTTGATTGCCGCAGCGGGGATGTTCATGTCGACCACCGGCGGACCGATCTTCGCCTTCGTCGCGATCTGCTTTGCGGCGCTGGGGTTCAAATCCGCATCGTCGCTGTTCTGGCCGATTCCCCAGGCGTATCTGGATGCCCGCATCGCTGCGGCGGTGATTGCGCTGATCAACTCGGTGGGCAACCTCGGCGGCTTCGTCGCGCCCACCACGTTCGGCCTGCTCGAAGAACACACCGGTTCGATTCAGGGCGGCCTCTATGGTCTGGCCGCGACCTCGATCATCGCCGCGATCATTGTCTTCTTCGCGCGCACCACAGCGAAACCTGCTGCTGACATTCCTCTGGCCGATGCCGCGCCAAAGCACGCCTGACGTCCATTTTTAAAGATTGCGAATTAGAAGGATAAAAACCATGACCGCACACGACACTGCCAAAGCCCCGATCATCACCGACATGCAAGTCATCCCGGTGGCTGGCCACGACGGCATGCTGCTCAACCTGAGCGGCGCCCACGGGCCGTTTTTCACCCGCAACATCGTCATTCTCAAGGACAACGCCGGCCACACCGGCGTCGGCGAAGTGCCCGGCGGCGAGCGCATTCGCCAGACCCTGGAAGACGCGCGCAGCCTGGTGGTCGGCAGCCCGATCGGCACGTATCAGAAAATCCTCAATCAAGTGCGCCAGACCTTCGCCGACCGCGATGCCGGCGGTCGTGGTTTGCAGACCTTTGACCTGCGCATCACCATCCACGCGGTGACCGGCCTTGAAGCCGCCCTGCTCGATCTGCTCGGCCAACACCTCGACGTACCGGTTGCCGCGCTGCTCGGCGAAGGTCAGCAACGCGACGAAGTGAAGATGCTCGGCTATCTGTTCTACGTCGGCGATCAGCGCGAAACCGACCTCGCCTACCGCAGCGAACCAGACGCTGACAACGACTGGTTCCGCGTGCGCCATGAGCAGGCGATGACTGCCGAAGCGGTAGTACGCCTCGCCGAAGCGGCCCATGCCAAGTACGGTTTCAAAGACTTCAAGCTCAAGGGCGGCGTGCTCAGCGGCGATGCGGAAATCGAGGCGGTGACGGCACTCGCCGAACGCTTCCCCGAGGCGCGTATCACCCTCGATCCGAACGGCGCGTGGTCACTGAAAGAAGCCATCCGTTTGTGCCGCGACCAGCATCAGGTGCTGGCCTATGCCGAGGACCCGTGTGGCGCGGAAAACGGCTATTCCGGGCGCGAGGTGATGGCCGAATTTCGCCGTGCCACGGGGCTGAAAACCGCGACCAACATGATCGCCACCGACTGGCGCGAAATGGGTCACGCGATCCAGTTGCAGTCGGTGGACATTCCGTTGGCCGACCCGCATTTCTGGACCATGCAAGGTTCAGTGCGTGTGGCGCAGATGTGCCATGAATGGGGCCTGACCTGGGGCTCGCATTCCAACAATCACTTCGATATCTCACTGGCAATGTTCACCCACGTCGCCGCTGCCGCACCGGGCGACATCACCGCGATCGACACCCACTGGATCTGGCAGGACGGCCAGCGCCTGACCAAGGCGCCGCTGCAAATTGTCGACGGCCTCGTGCAAGTGCCGAAAAAACCGGGGCTGGGTGTCGAACTGGACATGGACCAAGTGGCCAAGGCTCACGAACTGTATAAAGGCATGGGCCTCGGCGCGCGGGATGACAGCGTGGCGATGCAGTTTCTGATCCCGGGGTGGAAGTTCGATAACAAACGGCCGTGTTTGGTGCGTTGAACACTAGCCTGGGTTGAATCAGATTTTGTATTTTGACAAATGAACCTGTGGGAGCTGGCTTGCCAGCGATAGCGGTGGGTCAGCCGACATCGATGTTGACCGTGCCGGCCCTATCGCTGGCAAGCCAGCTCCCACAGGGACGATGTGAGTCAGACAGAGATCTGCAGCAGCCAGTTTTTGAATGCGAGCATCGCCGCTGTTTCAAGCCGTGACTGCAACCGGGTCAGCCAGTAACTCCCGGTGGTGATTTCAATCGCAAACGGCTGACGAATCGCGTCCGCCGCCAGTTGCCGGGCGAACATCAGCGGCGGTGCCAGCGCCACCCCACTGCCCTGCAACGCCGCTTCCATCATCGCCAGCGACGAGTCGAAGACGATGCTCTGTGGCGGTGCGGCCTGAGCCGCCAACCCGGCGGCGTGAAACCATTCCGGCCATTCATCAGTGCGATACGAACGTAACAAAGTCTGCCGCAGCAGATCACCTGGCGTATGCAACTGCCGGGCGATTTCCGGTACGCACAACACTGACAGCGGCGCATCGAGCAAACGTGTCGCTTCGATACCGTACCAAGCCCCGGCGCCAAAGCGGATCGCATAATCCAGCCCCTCCGCCGCCACATCCACGCGGTTGTTATTGGTCGACAGTCGTAAATCTATAAGCGGATGTTTCGCCCGGAAGTCCGCCAGCCTCGGCAACAGCCACCCCACGGCAAATGTGCCCACCGCACCGACGGTCAACATCTCACGGTACTGGCCACCGGCGAGGCGTTCGAGAATCTGCGCGATGTGATCAAACGAAGTACTCAACACCGGCAGCAGGGTTTCGCCCTCACTGGTCAGCATCAGCCCACGGGGCAGGCGTTTGAACAAAGTGACGTTGAGCTGCACTTCGAGGCTTTTGACCTGATGGCTGACCGCTGCCTGAGTGACACACAGCTCCACCGCCGCGCGGGTAAAGCTCAAATGGCGCGCAGAGGCTTCGAAAGCGCGCAGTGCATTGAGCGGCAATTGAGGTCGAATCATGCCCAGTCCCAAATTTTTCTAATGGCTCGTGCGAAAATTCGTCGTTTGCCGATCACCGTCGAGCTGACTAAATTAGCCGCGCTGATCAGCCGCCCGACGGGAAAATCGTCCGCAGTGTAGCGGGATAAAACCATCAACACTCATGGAGAGTGGTTCACTCATGTCATCCATCCACCCGATCAAAGTCATTTCCTGCAGCGCTTTCGGTCTGCTGTTCAGCGCTGCCTCCTGCATGGCCGCCGCACCTGGCGACGCGCGACTGCAAGCGCTGGTCAACGCCGCCGTCACTCCGATCATGCAGCAACAGGACATTCCCGGCCTGACCGTGGCGCTGACCGTCAAGGGTCAGGCGCATTACTTTAACTACGGCGTCGCCGCCAAAGACACCGGGCAAAAGGTCAGTGAAAACACCTTGTTCGAAATCGGTTCGGTGAGCAAAACCTTCACCGCCACCCTCGCCGGTTACGCCCAGGCCACCGGCAAACTGGATCTGTCGAGCAAGGCCAGTCAGCTTTGGCCGGATTTGAAAGGCAGCGCTTTCGACCACATCAGCGTGCTGCAACTGGGCACCTACAGCGCCGGCGGCTTGCCGCTGCAATTCCCGGAAAGCGCGGATTCGGCCGACAAGATGCTCGGCTATTTCCAGCGGTGGAAACCGATCTATCCGGCAGGCAGCCATCGGCAGTATTCCAACCCGAGCCTTGGGCTGTTCGGTTACCTGGCCGCGAAAAGTCTCGGCCAGCCATTCGATCAAGCGATGACGCAAACCCTGCTGCCGAAACTCGGTTTGCAGCACACCTACCTCAGCGTGCCCGCCGCGCAAATGAGCCTGTATGCGCAGGGCTACAACAAGGACGGCAAACCGCTGCGCGTCACACCCGGTGCGCTGGACTCGCAGGCTTACGGGGTAAAAACCAGCGCCGTGGACATGCTGCGTTACGTACAAGCCAACCTGAGGCCTGAAACACTGGAACCGCTGCTGCAACAAACCATCGCCAACACGCACACCGGTTACTACAGCGTCGGCGACATGACCCAGGGCCTGGGTTGGGAAATGTATCGCTACCCGATCAGCCTCGACCGTTTGCTCGCCGGCAACTCGACGGAAATGGCCATGGAGGCACACAAGGTGCAGTGGCTGAATCCGCCGCAACCGCAGCCGGAAGACGTATTGATCAACAAGACCGGCTCAACCGGTGGTTTCGGGACTTACGTGGCGTTTGTACCGAGCAAGGATGTTGGCATCGTGATCATGGCCAACAAGAACTTCCCGATTCCTGAGCGGGTGAAGATGGCTCATAAAATCCTCAGCGCTGTGGCTGAATAAAGATCAAAAGATCGCAGCCTGCGGCAGCTCCTACATTGACCGAGTGAAAACCCGATTGTGTAGGAGCTGCCGCAGGCTGCGATCTTTTTGCAGGCAAAAAAATGGGCGATCTTTCTTGGATCGCCCATTTTTCATTGCTCTTTTACGTGATCAATCATCCGGCATTTCCGGCGGCTTGGTTGGTTTAGCCGGTTTAGTGGGTTTGGCGTTCTTGGCGCCTTTGGCCGGTTCCGGCTCGGCAGCAACCGGCGCTTGGGCAGCAGCAGCGGCTGCTTCTTTCTCAGCCATCGGCATGGCGTCGATGGTGTCGAAAATCTTCTTCAAGTCCACCGCCTTCGCTTCATCCCCCGAGGCCGAGAGTTTGGTCTCGCCGTCCTTGCCCACCAGAAACACTTTCGGGTACGCCCCGGCGCCCAGCTTCAGCGAGCGCAGCAACGCCATGGTGTCTTGCTGGCCCATGTCCTTGCCGTCGAGCTGGCCGGACATGTTGAGGATGGTGTAGACCTTGATGTTGCGGTCGGTGACGCCCTTTTTATTCGCGGGGTCTTCCAGCGACTTTTTCAGGCTGACCCACACGGGGTCGACGGTGCTTTGCGCGATCACGATCAGCGGTCGGGCGCGGCCCATATCCCCGGCGATGGGCGAATCGTTGTCAGCGGCGAACAAGGGGCCGGCAATCGCCAGCAAGAGTGTCAGGGTCAATGACCTGATGAGCATGCGCATCTCCTTTTGATATCCACGCTCTAATGATTGCGCATCGTGGCGATTGTTCCGGGGCGACCCGGCAAATATCTTCCGCCTAGTCAGAAGCTTAGGACAGGCGCGACATTGCGCAACATATCCGATGTGATCGCAACGCGGATTTGATTACCTTTTATGACCGCATTAGGGTGGACGCTTCGCCAATGAAATGGAGTTCACCCGCATGCACATCGATTACCTGTGCGATCACCCCGAATTGATCGCAGAACTGGCCACGCTCAACTTCAAGGAATGGGGCGAGTTTCGTCCCGGGCAAACCGTTGAGCACCGCATCGAGCATATGCGTGAATCTTGTGGCAAAGGTGCAGTGCCCAGCGTGGTGGTTGCGCTTGAGGGGTCACGACTGCTGGGCGGCGCGTTGCTCATCGAAAACGATTTGAAACTGCGCCCGAACCTGACGCCATGGTTGGCTGGGGTTTATGTGAAAGCTGAAGAGCGCGGTCGCGGGATTGCTTCGCAACTGGTCAAGCGTGTGGTTGAAGAAGCGGCGGCGCTGGGTGTGCCTGAGTTGTATCTGTACACCGACACGTCGCAGTCGCTGTATGCACGGCTGGGTTGGGAAGTGATTGAAGAACTCGTCTACGACGATTTGCCGGTGACCGTCATGAAATACACCCTCCACCGCTAACCCCTGTGGCGAGGGGATTCATCCTCGTTGGGTTGCGAAGCAGCCCCAAAACCACCCGACACGGAGTCTCAGGCAGACCCGGTCGTTGTGACCCAGGACCCGCTGCGCAGCCCAACGGGACGCGACGACGTTTCGCTAAATCCCCTCACCACAAAGGTAGCGCTTCAGTTCAGGGTTGAGTCGAGCACTGCGAGCAACTGCCCAGCATCGACTCGCCGCTCGCCGATTCTGAGCTCACCGCTGTCGAGACCAACACTCACCATCACCGACCCGCGATCCCCCGGGTACTTACGCAACATCAACTCGATGCTATCGGGAGTTTCGTCAGCAGTAGCGATCAGATCCCACAGGCTGTCGCTCAGATCCAGCAGCACCTGCTGGCGCTGCTGATCAACCACTTTCGGCGCATACAGCCAATGGCTCATGCGCATTTCACGCGGTTCGACGGTAATCGCGACACGGCCATCGCAGTGATAAGTGGTTTCACTCATGGCCGAATCAGAACGCCAGTTTGTAGCCGATCAGCACCAGCATCGTTGCCAGGCACGGACGCAAGACTTCGTCGGAGATACGCCCGGTCAAGTGGCTGCCGAGCCAGATGCCCGGCAGCGAGCCGACCAGCAGAAAGCCCAATACCCCCCAATCCATGTTGCCCATGCTCGCATGGCCCAGGCCTGCAACCAGCGTCAGCGGTACTGCGTGGGCGATTTCCGTGCCGACCAGGCGGCGGGTCGGCAGCAGCGGATAGAGGATGAACAGCGCCACGGTGCCCAGTGCGCCAGCGCCGATCGAGGTCAGCGCGACCATGGTACCGAGGATCAGACCGGTGATTACCGTCAGCAGATTCAAACGTGAACCGCTTGGGTTGTAGTTGCCACCCGCGCGTTTGTGGGCGAACTCGAGCAAGCGTTTCTTGAAGAAAATCGCCAGCGCGGTGGCGAACAGGACGAAACCCAGCGCCTGTTTGATGATGGCGTTCATCGCCTCCGGCGCGGTGTGCAGGGTGCTGAGAAACCACAGCGTCATCGCCACCGCTGGCACGCTGCCAAGGGTCAGCCAACCGGTGATGGCCCAGTCGATGTTCTTGTTCTTTCTGTGCACCAGCACGCCGCTGGATTTGGTGATGGCCGCGTACAACAGGTCAGTACCCACCGCCGTGGCCGGGTTGATGCCGAACCACAGCAGGATTGGCGTCATCAAGGAACCGCCGCCGACACCGGTCATGCCGACAATAAAACCCACCACCAGCCCGGCAATCACCAGGCCGAAATTTGCCAATTCCATTAAACCGTCCAGAAAAACGACAGGAAAAATCTGGCCCGCAGCATAGCGATTTTTCTTATAACTACATATATCGATACGGTCTATCGTTATACCCCAACACCCCACTCCCCCTGTAGGAGCTGCCGAAGGCTGCGATCTTTTGATGTTGTTTTTAAAGATCAAAAGATCGCAGCCTGCGGCAGCTCCTACAGAGGTGCGTTGTCAGTGCTGGCGGCGGCCGGGTTTGAAGCTGTGCTGGCTGTTGATCCACACGGTGGCCAAGGCGATCAGGGACAGAATCAGCAGTGCCCACGGAAACGACATTGCCCCGGCTCGATCCAGCAGCAAACCGCCAAACATGCCACCCCCGGCAATCGCGACGTTCCACGAGGTGGTGAGCATTGCTTGCACCACGTCGACATGTTCGCCGGCCGAGTCCGCCGCCGATGTCAGCAACAAGGTTGCCGACCCACCGAACGACAAGCCCCACACCGCCATGCAGGCATAAATCACCGGCGGTGACGGCGCAGCCAGCGCCAGCACCAGCGCGGTCAGTGCAAACACCGCAAGGCTGATCAGCGTCAGCCAGCGCAACCAGCGATCCACCAGCAGACCGATGATCCAGATGCCGCCCAGCGAACACAGACCGAACACTAGCAGCACCAGATCGACCCGGTCGGACAGCCCGGCCTGCATCAAAAACGGCGCAATGTACGTATAGAGAATGTTGTGCCCGAGCATCCACGTCAGCACCACGAACAGTACGGGACGCACGCCCGGCAGGCGCAGCGATTCGAGCAGCGGTAAACGCTCCTCGCTGGATTGCCCCGGACGATCCGGCACGGCGATGACGATCCACGCCGCCAGCACCAGAGCCAGCGCCGACATGATCCCGAACGACGCGCGCCAGCCGATCAAATTGCCCAGCCACGTGCCCGCCGGGGTGCCCAGTGACAGCGCCACCGGTGTGCCGAGCATGGCAATCGCCAGCGCCCGCCCCTGTTGATGCACGGGAACGATGCCGCGCGCATAACCGGCCATGATTCCCCACGACAACCCCGCCGCCATCCCGGCCAGAAAGCGCGAAGCCAGGGTCAGGCCGTAATGGCTGGAGAACGTGGTGACCGTGTTGAACAGCAGAAACCCGCCCACCGTCATCAACAGCACCCGCCGCCGCGGCCAGCCGCGCGTGACGACGGTCAGCGGAATCGCCGCGACAATCGAGCCCAGCGCATAGAGGGTCACCAGTTGCCCGGCGAGCACTTCGCTGACGTTGAGCCCGGCGCCAATTTGCGGCAACAGCCCGGCCGGCAGGGTTTCGGTGAGGATGGCGATAAAACCGGTCATGGCAAACGCCAGCAACGCGGCGTAGGGCAATTTGTCCGTGCGAGTGGCGCGATCGACGCGGCTGAAATCGGCGCTTGCGGGGTCGGTCATGACAGGGGCGGCTCCATTTTGACTCAATTATGACGGATGATTGTATACAACTTATCCCCGTGCCACGCCACCCACACCGTAAGGACTGACAAAACGCCGAATCCCTGTAGGAGCTGCCGAAGGCTGCGATCTTTTGACCTTATAAACAGCAAGATCAAAAGATCGCAGCCTTCGGCAGCTCCTACAGGGGAAAAATGTTTGCAGACCATCGCGGATGGTTACTGCACCGGCAAGAAATTCAGGAACAGCAGGCTCTGCGCGTAGTTGAGGCCGATGCGCCGGTAACGCTCGTCGAGCATCTGCGTGATCAGGTCCAGGCGCGCGACGATTTTGCCGAACTCGGTGGCGAAGCTCAGGTTGCTGCCCTCCTCCGAGATCTCGTTGGAAAACAGCAGCGGCTGGCCGGCGGTGTTCTGCCGCTGGGACAAAATCCATGTGGCTTTTTCGATATTGCGTGCGGCGTTGTGCACGAACGTCGGATTGATCGCATCGGTCATGTAGAACTCGGTGCGATTGCCGTGGGCGGTGACCAGCATGCTGCCAATGGCATAGATGAACGCGCCGACACGATCACCGAGAAACTCCGGGCTCATTGCATAGCTGAGCGCTGCGAGGTCCTTGCGCCCGCCCAGCACCGGCAGCGGCTGTTGCTGCTCGACGGCCAGCCGCACCTGTTTCACGGCGGCATGGATATTGAGAAAACCTGACTTGCGCAACTCGTCCGGGTTGCGCAAATACAGCTTGGCCTGCAAGCGGTAAAGACTGTTGAGGTTGTCGCGCATCGCCAGGGTGGCCATGCGGTCGACGCTGGTCTGCAAGAATTCCTGCGGTTTGCCCTCACGCATCTGGTTGAAAAAACCGTTGCCGTCCTGATGGCTGCAACCGCTGAACAACAGCGACGACAAACAGGCAAGCAACAGGCACGGGCGACGGACAAACGCAGTGATCAGGTCAAAAGCTCTGGGCATGAATTCTCGAACAGGGACATTCCTGTGCGGCGGGAGTCACCGCATCCTTGGCCATGGATAGAGCCACCGATTGCGAAAAAGTGCAGTGCGGCAGGCAATCAGCCGACCTCCGGCGACTTCCCCCGGATCATTTAGTCAGTCTTTATTATTGAAATAAACGATTCATCAGCTATAAATCTCCACTACACCCACAAATAGCATGACTAGTTACCATGTAGGAGCTGCCGAAGGCTGCGATCTTTTGACTTTGATTTTTAAAGCCAGATCAAAAGATCGCAGCCTTCGGCAGCTCCTACACGAGATCGCGCCGTTTTTGAAAACAACAACAAGAAGGAAGGTCAACCATGCTTCAATCACGTCACCTGCTCTCCGGCCTCGGACTGTCCCTGATGATCGCCACCCTTTCCGCCCAAGCGGCGGGCCTGACCGCCGAACACAAAGCCTTCGGCAAAACCAATGACGGCACGCCCGTCGAGCAATACATCCTGCGCAACAGCCATGGCATGCAAGCCACCGTCATCACCTACGGCGCGACCCTGCAATCGCTGAAAGTCGCCGACAAGCACGGCAAGTTCGACGACGTGGTGCTCGGTTTCGATGATGTGCAGGGCTATCAGAAAGGCACTGCGTACTTCGGCGCAACCATCGGCCGCTTCGGCAATCGCCTGGCCGAGGGTGCGTTCGAACTCGACGGCAAGCGCTATCAAGTACCGCAGAACGACAAGACCAATGCGCTGCACGGCGGCACGCTGGGCTTCGACAAAAAGGTCTGGAAAGCGCAGGAAACCAAGGACAAGGATTCCGTCGGCGTGACCCTCACCTATCTGTCGGCAGACGGTGAAATGGGCTTCCCCGGCAACCTCACCACCGAAGTGACCTATCGCCTCACCGACAACAACGAACTGCGCATCGACTACAAGGCCAACACCGACAAACCGACGGTGCTCAACCTGACCAACCACAGCTACTTCAACCTCGCCGGCGCCGGCAATGGCGACATTCTCAAGCAGGTCGCGACCCTGTACGCCAGCCATTACACGCCGGTAACGGCAAAACTGATCCCGACCGGTGAATTGGCGCCAGTGGCCGGGACACCGATGGACTTCAGCAAACCGACGGCGATTGGCACGCATATCAAGGCTGATCATGAGCAGTTGAAATTTGCTGAGCCGAAACAGGGTGGTTTCGATTTCAACTGGGCGCTGGATACCAAGGGCGATATCGGCAAAGTTGCTACTGAGGTGAGTGATCCGCAGTCCGGTCGCGTGCTGCAGTTGTTCACCACGGAACCGGGCGTGCAGTTCTATACCAGCAACTTCCTCGACGGCACGGTCAAGGGCAAGGGTGGCAAGGTGTATCCGCATTGGGGCGCGTTTACCCTGGAGACTCAGCACTATCCGGATTCACCGAATCAGCCGAACTTCCCGAGTACCCGCCTCGATCCGGGGCAGACCTATGCCCACAGCGTGATACTGAAATTCACCGCAAAATAACCCGCCTCCCCCCTGTGATGAGTTGAGTTACCTGTGGCGAGGGGATTTATCCCCGTTGGCCTGCGCAGCGGGCCCAAAATCAGACAACCCGGTTTAACTGATACTCCGCGCTGAATGGTTTTGGGGCTGCTTCGCAACCCAGCGGGGATAAATCCCCTCGCCACAATGTATTTCAGCCACTTCATAAAGACTCCTGATCTGGAAGCTTTCGGAACCCCTGGGCTATCCTGCTGCCCACTAAAGGTATCGACAACTTCAGCAAGGAGGTTTGCATGCGTACCCTCGAATTGGCCGGCGTGCAGGTGCCGGTGATTGGCCAGGGCACCTGGCGCATGGGCGAAGACCGTTCGGCGCACAAGCGTGAAGTGGCGGCGCTGCGCACCGGCATCGAGCTGGGCATGACCCTGATCGACAGCGCCGAAATGTACGCCGAGGGCGGTGCCGAATCGGTGGTCGGCGAAGCGATTGCCGGTCTGCGCGATCAAGTGTTTCTGGTGAGCAAGGTCTACCCGCACAACGCCAGCCGCAAAGGCATCCCGCAGGCCTGCGAACGCAGCTTGCGCCGGCTCGACACCGATTACATCGACCTCTATCTGCTGCATTGGCGCGGCCAGTATCCACTGGAAGAAACCGTCGAAGCCTTCGAACGTATGCGTGAGGACGGCAAGATCGGCCGCTGGGGCGTGTCGAATTTCGACGTCGACGACCTGGAAGAACTCTCCAGTTCGGCCTGCGCCACCAATCAGGTGCTCTACAACCTCGAAGAGCGCGGTATCGAATTCGATTTGCTGCCGTGGTGCCAACACCAACGCATGCCATTGATGGCCTACTGTCCGATCGGTCAGGGCGGCGCCATGCTGGCTGAACCGGTGCTGAACCAGATTGCCATTCGTCACGGCGTGACCCCGGCACAGGTTTCGCTGGCGTGGATTCTGCGTCAGGATGGTGTGATTGCGATTCCCAAGGCTGTGCGACCCGAACACGTGCAACTCAATGCACAAGCGGCGCAGCTGCAACTGGAGGCCGGGGATCTGGCGGCGCTGGACCAGGCTTTTCAAGCGCCACAACGCAAGCAGCGGCTGGCCATGGTCTGAGCCGCCGACTGGCGAGGGCTTCGCGATGAGAAGCACAGATCAATTGGATCCCTTCAACCTTCAGCGTTTCGTGCTGGCCCAGGATTCGGTGTTCGAACGGGTGCAACGCGAACTCGAAGACGGCCGCAAACGCAGCCACTGGATGTGGTTCATCTTCCCGCAGTTCGCGGGTCTGGGCGGCAGTGAAATGTCCCGGCGCTTCGCCATCGGCTCGGCCGAGGAAGCGCAGGCCTATCTCGAGCATGAATTGCTCGGCGCCCGCTTACGCACGTGCACGCAACTGGTGCTGAATGTACGCCAGCGTTCCATCGCGGAGATTTTCGGCCATCCCGATGACCTGAAATTTCACTCTTCGATGACGCTGTTTGCCCAGTTCACTGCCGACGGCAGCCTGTTCTCGCAAGCACTGGAACGCTACTTCCACGGCATTCTCGATGAGTGGACGTTGCAACTGCTCGACTCAAAACAGGCCCAGTTGCCCACCGATCAAGGTTGAGAAATCGTCGTCGACAAACGGCAGAATCGCGTCCGCCACCGGTTGCAGTTGCCGGGTGATGTAGTGGTCGTAATCGATGGCCGCGCGGCGCACTTCCAGTGGCTCGGGGCCGGCCAACGTGATCACGTAACTGATCCAGCCGCCGTTCTGATATTGCCGTGGCCGTCCGTGTTGCGCGTTGTAATCGTCAGCCAAGCGCGCCGCGCGCACATGCGGCGGCACGTTGCGTTCGTAATCGTCGAGGGTGCGGCGCAGGCGTTTGCGGTAAATCAGCCGATCATCGAACTCACCGGCCAGCGTCTTGCGCACATAATCGCGCACGTAATCCTGATACGGCTTGCGCTGGAAGATCCGCTCGTAGAGTTCCTGCTGAAATTGCCGGGCCAACAGCGACCAGTCGGTGCGCACGGTTTCCAGGCCTTTATAGACCATTTCATCGCTGCCATCGGCGCGGGTGACCAGACCGGCGTAGCGCTTCTTGCTGCCCTCCTCTGCGCCACGAATGGTCGGCATCAGGAAGCGTTTGTAGTGGATTTCGAATTGCAGTTCGAGTGCGCTTTCCAGGCCATATTCATCGCGTACATGTTCGCGCCACCAGTCGTTGACGTGCTTGACCAGCGCCTGACCGATCTTTGCCGCTTCTTCCTGACCATGCTGGCGACGCAGCCAGACAAACGTCGAATCAGTGTCGCCATAGATCACCGCGTGGCCCTGCTCCTCGATCAGCTTGCGCGTGCGCAGCATGATCTCGTGACCGCGCAGGGTGATCGACGAGGCCAGCCGCGTATCGAAGAAGCGGCAACCGCTGGAACCAAGCACACCGTAAAAAGCGTTCATGATGATTTTCAGTGCCTGCGACAGCGGCGCATTGTGCTCGCGCTTGGCGGTCTCACGGCCTTCGGCAACGCGCGAGACGATCGACGGCAGGCAATGGCGGGTGCGCGAGAAGCGTGCGCCACGGAAACCCGGCACTGAATCGGCGTCGTCCGGGTGCTGCAAGCCTTCGATCAGGCCGACCGGGTCGATCAGAAAAGTTCGAATGATCGACGGATACAGACTCTTGTAATCGAGCACCAGCACCGATTCGTACAGCCCCGGCTGCGAGTCCATGACGAAGCCGCCGGGGCTGGCCTGTGGTGGATTGGTGCCAAGGTTCGGCGCGACAAAACCCTGTCGGTGCATCAACGGCATATACAAATGCGTGAACGCCGCCACCGAGCCGCCGCTGCGATCCGCCGGCAACCCGGTGACGCTGGCGCGTTCGAGCAGGAAGGTCAGCAGTTCGGTCTTGGCGAAGATCCGCGTGACCAGTTCGCAGTCCTTGAGGTTGTACTTGGCCAACGCCGGTTTGTCCTCGGCGAACATGCGGTTGATTTCGTCCATGCGCTGGTACGGATTGTCGATGGCCTTGCCTTCGCCGAGCAGGGTCTGGGCGACGTTTTCCAGACTGAATGACGAGAAGCTCCAGGTCGCCGAACGCAGCGACTCGATGCCATCGATGATCAGCCGCCCCGCCGCCGAGGCGAAGTAGTGATTGCGGCTGCCGTGTTCACGCCACTGCATCTCTTCACCGCCACGGCCGATTTTCAGCGGCACGCCTAGGCGCCGGGCGTGTTCGTGGAGGATGCGCAAATCGAACTGCACAACGTTCCAGCCGATGATCGCGTCGGGATCGTGGCGGGCGAACCACTCGTTGAGTTTCTTCAGGATGACCGTGCGCGAGTCGCAGTATTCGAGGTCGAAATCGACAATGCTGGCATCGCCGTTCGGCGCGCCGAGCATGTACACCTGACGCTCGCCGCAACCTTCGAGGGCTATTGAATAGAGCTCGCCGGTTTCGGTGGTTTCGATGTCCAGCGAGACCAGCCGCAGCTTCGGCCGGTAATCGGGCGCGGGCTTGAGGTGGGCGTTGTGCAGGATGCCGTCAGCATCGGCGGTGCCGCTGAAAAACACCGGCGCGGTGATGAAGCGCTCCATCAGGTAGCGTTCGGGTGGGCGCACGTCCGCTTCGTAGACGTCGACGCCGGCGCGATTGAGCGCGGTCTCCAGGCGCATCAACTGGCCGTGTTGCTGGCAATACAGGCCGAGTACCGGACGATGTTCGAAATCCTGCAGGGCCAATGGGCGCAGTTCGACGTTTTTTTCGTCATGCAGCAGGCGTTCGGCCGCTGCGCGCTGTTCGGCGGGAATAAACGCCACTGACGGCTGATGCGGCAGGCGCACACGGCGCGGCCCGGCGTCGGTCGCCAGCCAGAACTCGACTTCGGTGCCGGCCGGCGTATCACGCCAATGCCGGGTCAGGACGAAGCCCTGCGGTAAATCCACCACTGCAACCTCGGGTACTGAAACAGAGGGGCATTCTACGCTGCCCTTCCAGCGCCCGCGTTTTCAGTTTGGAATACTTTGTAGTAGCGATTTATCTGTGGTGAGTGGATTTATCTGTAGTTGGCGGGGTTATCTGTAGTGAGTGGGGTTATCTGTGGCGAGGGGATTTATCCCCGATGGGGCGCGAAGCGGCCCCGTTTTTGACTTACAAGCGGGACTGCTGCGCAGTCCATCGGGGATAAATCCCCTCGCCACAGATACCCCCCTCAGCACAGATCCCCCTCAGCACAGATAAATCCCCTCACTACAGATAAATCCCCTCAGCACAGGTCTTCTTTCACAGGATGAACGGGGGTTTGTTAGGCAAATGACGTTTTTTGCGTGTTATCTGCCGCTTTGCCACCTTGCCCTGCGCGCTTGCGTCTACGATGCTTGGATAACAACGACAACACCTGAGTAACCGCCATGAAGACCGTCGCCCAACTGCTCAAGCTCAAAGATCAGAAAAATCAGGAAGTGCACCAGATCAAACCTGATCACATGGTGCTCGAAGCGCTGATGAAGATGGCCGAGAAAAACGTCGGCGCCTTGCTGGTGGTCGAAGACGATGAAGTGGTCGGCATCATCAGCGAACGGGACTACGCGCGCAAACTCGTGCTGCATGGCCGCTCATCGGTGGGCACACCGGTACGCGACATCATGGTCGCGAACGTGATCACCGTGGACACCCATCAGACCGTCGATACGTGCCTGGGCATCATGTCGGACAAACGCCTGCGGCACTTGCCGGTGGTGGAGAACGGCAAGCTGATCGGCCTGCTGTCGATTGGTGACCTGGTCAAGGAAGCGATTGCCGAGCAGGCCGAGCTGATCAAACAGCTGGAGCAATACATCCGCGGAGAATAAATAGCAAAAACACTGTGGCGAGGGGATTTATCCCCGATGGACTGCGCAGCAGGCCCTGTTTCTTTGGGGGTGCTTCGCGCCCCATCGGGGATAAATCCCCTCGCCACAGGGCTCACTCCTACACTTTTTTGTGTGGTGGGTTCAGGCTGGCCAATGCCGGGCGAACACCGGTGCCAACACCGGATGTCGATCGATTCTCTGTAGCCACGCATAAAACCCCGGCCGCGTCTGGCGCAAATGCTCGCGGCTCCCCGCCCAGCGCGTCACCACCGCCGCCAGCACATCCAGCGCGCCCGGTGTTTCGTCATCCAGGTACAACTCGGCGGAGAACTGGTCGGCAAACACCTCCCAACTCCAGTGCAAACGCTCACGCGCGCCGGCCATCAGGTTTTGCCGCGACGCTTCGTCGGGCATCAGCAGCCAGCGCTCGGGGTAATCGATGACGCCGATCGCCGCATAACAGTTGCTGACGATGTAGACCATGCCGCGAATCGACTGGTCTCGATCAGCCGCCTCAACCGGCAGCAGGCCCGATTGTGGAAACGTCAAGCCGAGGTGAATCAGAATCGCCGCACTCTCGGTCAGTGCACTGCCATCGGGCAACTGCAAGGTCGGGATCTGTTTCAGCGGATTGAGTTTGGCCAACGCCTCAGCGGCTTCGGTGCTGGCTTCGATATCGATGAAGCGATAGGCAATCTGGCACAACTCCAGCGCCGCTTCAATCGCGGCTGCGCCCGAATTCCTGTGCCCGTAGAGCTGGTACATAGCCAATCCCCCGAATTAAGCCTTTGCCAAGGGTAGATGGTGGCAGGCCCGGTGTAGAAAAATTCTGCGTGTGTATCGGTTTTGGCACGAATTTCCCATGCACTCGCGACTTGCGAATTCAATCCTCGCAAAACAGCGCTGGCGGTGCCCATCCCGCACCAAGAGCAATCATCGAACGCTATCCGCGTTCTTGTAAGGTGCGATACCGAACCAAAAGTTCGTGTGTCCGAGCTGGCAACAAGGAGTTCACCGCGTGAATCTTCAATCGTTCTGCCGCATCACTGCCTTCGCTTCTCTTTACGCCAACAGCCGAGTTCACCTGAACAGCACCGGCCACCTGCGCGTTTACTGTATTACCTGAACCCAACTGACCACCACTGTGTTTGGCGATGAGTTATTCGCCGAGCACAGCGTATTATTTATTTTTTAAATACAACGCTGATTATCATTGCGCAAGCCATGTATTAATCGGCCCTCAGCTGAATTGTCAGACAATATTAGCTGCTTTTTATTTGCACCAAAAACGCACCAGCGACTGTAACTAAGCAACGATCGAAGTATTGATTTCATTTAAACAAGAACAAGGAACACACCCCGTGACCCGCTAAAACATTGACCCGCACCAAATCAGTCCGCCGCGCACCAGCAAGTGCCCCGACCGACACGAGAACAGCCGCTCTGCCTCGCCAATCCGCGAGATAGAGCGCACGGCCAGACTCGCCCATCAAAAACCCCCGGCGTACGGGGCGACGGGGCTGTATGCGCCGAAGTTCAACAAGGCAGCCAACAAAACTTATATAAATGCGACATGGGTAACATCAATGAAATAACTCACCTACATTCCAGCAACATTTGGCACAACGGTTGCAAAACACAAACCGAACACCCCTGTAGGAGCTGCCGCAGGCTGCGATCTTTTGATCTTGATATTGATCTTTAAAGAACAGGATCAAAAGATCGCAGCCTTCGGCAGCTCCTACATATAGAACAACACCAGGGAATGGGTAATGAACCGACGAAGTCAATGGCGCCAAGCCAGTAAGTTTGCACAAGCCTTGTTAACCGGATAGTTCAACTATCGGCTTCTGCACACCTTGAAGAAAGTTGCACCCACTCACTCGAATATCCCCTGGATATTCGGACGGCACCTTATTGCCCTTCATCAACCCGAGGGAGCTTTAATGAACGATGCGGTAAAGCACAGAACCCTGCCGGGGCCGTTGCGGCAAGCGCCGGTTCCGCCGCCACCGGGCAGGCCGGCGTTTAAAGCCAATACCTCGCAACCCGGTGGTTTGAACAAACAGCAAATGGTCTTGTTGGTCGCTGTGTCGGCGCTGATACATGGCGGTGCCTGGTGGTTTCTCCAGCAATCGCGAACCGAGCCGCTGCCGACACCGCCACAGATCCCGGAAATGACCGTCGAGCTGACCAGCCCGACGCCACCGGCACCGCCCACGCCCGAGCCGCCACCGCCGCCACCTCCCCCGCCGGAACCTGAACAACCGGTGGAAGACGAGGACGCGGTCAAGCCACCGCCGAAACCGGTGGAGAAGCCCAAACCAATCGAAAAACCGAAACCGGTCGAGAAGCCAAAACCGGTAAAAAAGGTCGAGCCACCGAAAGCCCCACCCGCGCCGGCACAACCGGCTGCACCCGCTGCACCGGCCACCCCGAGCGCGCCGCCGGCACCTGCCGCCGCGCCCGGTCCGGTCAAGGAGTCGGCAGCCGTTTCCGGACTCGCCAGCCTCGGCAACCCGCCGCCGGAATACCCGTCACTGGCGCTGCGGCGTAATTGGGAAGGCAGCGTGGTGCTGCGCATTCAGGTGTTGGCCAACGGTCGCGCTGGCTCGGTGACGGTGACCAAGTCCAGCGGCAAGCCGCAACTGGATGACGCGGCGGTCGCTGCGGTGAAGAACTGGAAATTTATTCCGGCCAAACGCGGTGACACGCCGATCGACGGCTTCGCCACCCAGACCATTGATTTCAAATTGCCGCAATAACCGAACGCTCAATCAACGCACAACCGAATAACGCAAGCGAGGTATCACCATGAACGATTTGTCTTCGATGATTGTCCCCGGCGTGCTCTGGGGTCTGGTGCTGTTTTCCGTGGTCAGCTGGGCGATCCTGCTGGTCAAGTCGGCGCAGTACCTGCGCCAGAAAGCGCAGAACAAACAGTTCAGCAAAGCCTTCTGGGGCGCGCCGGATCTGCTCACCGCCGCCGAACACGCCAGCCAGTATCCGGGCGCACTGGCGCGCATCGCCAGCAGTGGTTTCGAAGCGCTATTGGTAGAAGACTCGCCGCGCACCACGCAACAACTGGCGCACACCATCAACCGCTCGGATCGCCTGGAACGCAACCTGCGCCAGCAGATCCAGAAGGAACGCCGCTCGCTGGAAAACGGCCAGGCGATCCTCGCCAGTATCGGCAGCACCGCGCCGTTCATTGGTTTGTTCGGCACCGTGTGGGGCATCATGGAAGCGCTGAAAAGCATCGGCGAAACCGGTTCGGCCAGCCTTGAAGCGGTCGCCGGGCCGATCGGTCACGCGCTGATCGCCACCGGCGTGGGTATCGCCGTCGCGGTGCCGGCGGTGCTGATCTACAACTTCTTCCTGCGTCGTCTGAAGCTCGCTTCGGCGGACATGGACGACTTCGCCCACGACTTCGACGCCCTCGCCTCGCGCAGTGCGTTTTCCATCAGCCGTCAGGCCATCGCCAGCAAAACCACAGCCGCCGTGCGGGAGGCCAGCTGATGTCTTTCTCGACTCAGGACAGCGATGAAGTGCTCAGCGAAATGAACGTCACGCCACTGGTCGACGTGATGCTCGTGCTGCTGGTGGTGTTCATCGTCACCGCGCCGCTGATGACCAACGCAATCAAAGTCAACCTGCCGAAAACCGACGCCGTCGCTCCCGCCGAAAAGAAAGACCCGGTGGTGGTCAGCGTCGATCAGGACGGCAAGTTCTATCTGGCCAAGACCGAACTGGCACCGGAATCTTTGGAAGCCAGCCTCAAGGAGGTCAAGGCCAAGGATGCCGAAGTGCGCGTGCAGTTGCAGGCCGATTCCGCCGTCAATTACGGCCAGGTAGCCAAGGCCATGGCGTCGATCGAACGCTCGGGCATTACCAAGATTTCGGTGATGACCACCCACTGAGTACGGTGCCGGGCGCGCAGTGAAAGACGCGCCCGCCACCGCCCGCTGAATCCTGTCGCAACCAGCCGACCGAAAAACGCCAGGCGTCTTCGGAGGGGATCGGCTTGCTTGAAGAAAGTGGTTTTCCGCACGCGGTATCACCGAAAGCGGAGCAATGAGGGGCTCACAAGGCCAATTCGATAACGTCTGAAAAGTCGGAAATAACCATGCTGATGAACACTCCACGCTTCACGCTCAAACCTTTGGTGGCCACGATTTCTCGCCACCGTTTTGTTCCGTTATATCTGGTGGCCATGGGGATGGGCGCCGGGACCGTGCAAGCGGCCGAGGACGACAACGCCGCCGTGCCCGCTGCAGCCGCCGTGGTTGCGCCGACCACGCAACTGCAACGGGTCGAAGTGACGGGTTCGGCGATTCGCCGGGTCGATGCGGAAACCGCAGTGCCGATCACCATTCTCAAGGCTGACGAGCTGCGCAAACAGGGCGTGACCACCACCGCCGAACTGGTCCAGCGCATTACCGGCAGCCAGTCGCTGAACAACAGCGCCGGCTCGGTCGGTGCAGCCACCGGCGGCGCTTCGTTCGCCGACATGCGCGGCATCGGCGCGAACAAGACGCTGGTCTTGCTCAACGGTCGCCGCCTGGCCAACAACGCCTTGTCGGGCACCAACTCGGCCGGCGGCGCGGTGGATCTGAACATGATCCCGTTTGCCGCCATCGAGCGCGTCGAAGTGCTGCGTGACGGCGCCTCGGCGCTGTACGGCACCGACGCTATCGGCGGTGTGATCAACTTCATCACCAAGAAATCCATGACCGACGGCCAACTGACCCTCGGCGGCGAAACCCCGACCCACAGTGGCGGCGGTGCGACCAAGGACATGAGCGCCAGTTGGGGCTACGGTGATCTGGAGGAGGACCGCTTCAACGTCCTCGGCGTGTTCAACTACAACAAGCAGCAGAACCTCGACGCCAACGATCGCTCCTTCGCCCGTGACTACGATCCCGGCCGAGGTCTGGATCAGACCTCCGGCACCGCGTTCCCCGGCAACTATAGCCAGAACGGCAACGCCACCAACCCGCTGGCGAACAGCAATTGCAACGGGCCGAACCTGGTGGCGCGCGACGGCCTGTGCCGCTTCAGTACCCGCGAATACATCGACCTGGTGCCGCAGACCGAGAAGACTTCGTTCTTCGGCAAGACCACCGGCAAACTGGCCGACGATCACAACGTCAATCTCGAATACTTCTGGTCGCGCAACAACAACGCCACCTCGATCGGCCCTGCACCGCTGACCGGTCTGAGCCTCGACGGCTCGTCGCCCTACTACCCTGGCAACGGCATCACACCGGGGCCGACCGACTTCACCCTCGACCCGACCCAACCGGTCGATGTGAACTGGCGAGAAACCGCTGCCGGTCCGCGTGAGTCGAAAGATCAGAACACCAGCCAGCGCTTCTTGCTCAGCTTCGATGGTCTGGTCGGCGGTTGGGATTACAACGTCGGCGCCTCGTACAACCAGAACAAAATCGTCTCCAGCGTCACCAGCGGTTATGTCAGCGATCAGGCGATGATCGACGGTCTGGCCAGCGGTTTGCTCAACCCGTTCGGGCCGCAGTCCGCCGCCGGTCAGCAATACATCGATCAAGCGGCTTACCACGGCGCCTATTCCACCGCTGTTGGCCGTGTGGCCGGTTTTGATGGACGCATCAGCCGTGAAATCGGTGACTGGTTCGGTGCCGGTCCGTCCGGTCTGGCGCTGGGCGGCGAGTACCGCAAAGAGAAATTCCATCAGGACTTCGAGTCGTTCGCCGGTGACATCCAGAGCCTCGGCATCGACCCCAACGGCAGTGTCGAAGGTGACCGCAGCGTGAAAGCCGCCTACGCGGAAATCAACGTGCCAGTGCTCGACAGCCTCGAACTCTCCGCCGCCGTGCGTCACGACAAATACAGCGACTTCGGCAGCACCACCAACCCGAAATACTCGTTCCGTTATCAGCCGCTGAAAGAGCTGGTGGTGCGCGGCGCGTACAGCGAAGGCTTCCGCGCGCCGTCGCTGTACGAGCTGTATTCGCCCAACAGCATCACCTTCACCCAGGGCTACTACAACGACCCCGTGCTGTGTACCGGCGGCGTGGTGCAGCCCGGCGGTAACGGCGGCCGCGATTGCGGTCAGCAGTTCCTCAACCAGATTGGCGGCAACCAGGATCTGGCCCCGGAAAAGGCCCGCAACGTGACCCTGGGCTTCGTTTATCAGCCGATCAACAACCTCTCGGTGGGTCTCGATTTCTGGTGGATTCACATTTCCAACCAGATCCAGCCATTCCCGGAATCCACTGTGTTTGATCAGGCCGGCTCCTACCCGGATCGCTTCGTGCGCAACGCCGACGGCACGCTCAATTACATCGTTACCGGCAACGCCAACCTTGGCATCGTCGAAACCAACGGTATCGATGTGTCGCTCGACTATCGCTTCCCGAACACGCCGTACGGCCAGTTCGGCCTGGGGCTGCAAGGCACTTACGTTGACGAGTACGACTTCCAGAGCACCATCAAAGGCCCGTTCACCGACAAGGTCGGCGACTTTCAGGGTGACGGCGTGATCGCGCGCTGGAAACACAACCTCACCGGCAGCTGGACCTTCGGTGCGGCGCGGGCGTCGCTGACCAACCGCTTCACCACCGGCTACAACGATTACGACCGCGATACCCATGCGCGCGTGGCGTCGTATTCAGTGTGGGATCTGTCGGCCGGTTACACCTTCAACAAGGTGCTGGATGTCGATGCCGGGATGAAGAACATGTTCGACCGCAACCCGCCGTTTTCCAACCAGGCCTACAACTTCCAGAGCGGCTATGACCCGCGCTACACCGACCCACTGGGCCGCACCTTGTTTGCGCGCATGACGTACCACTTCTAACCGAGAGCACCAAACCCCTGTAGGAGTGAGCCTGCTCGCGATAGCGTTTTTTCAGTCAACCTTGCAGGGTCTGACTTGGCCTCATCGCGAGCAGGCTCACTCCTACAGTTTTGATCTGTGTGTATTCAGGATTCGAGGAGTGATTTCATGAGTTTTTTGCGCAACATGGCTGCTTTGCTGCTCGGCAGTGCTTTGCTGTGCACCGGCCCCTCGGCGCTGGCCGCTGGCAGTTATGCGCTGACGGTGTACGGCGAGGCGCCGAAGTATCCGGCGAACTTCCAGCATTTCGATTTCGTCGATCCACACGCGCCCAAGGGCGGTTCGCTCAGTCGTGCGTCGATGGAAATCGGCGGGTTCAACTACATCAGCCCATACGCCGATCAGGGCATTTCCGTGGTGCAAGTCAACGACTGGGTGTATTCGCCATTGGCGTTCCGTTCGCTTGACGAGCCCTACACCGTTTACGCACTGGTCGCGCAGCAGATCGAACGCGATCCCGATGGACTCTGGGTGCGTTTCACCCTCAATCCAAAAGCACGTTTCGCCGACGGTACACCGATCACCGCCGAAGACGTGCGCTACACCTTCAACCTGCTGATGACCAAGGGCAGCCTGAGTTATCGCCAGCAGTACGCCGACGTCCAGGACGTGCTGATCGAAGGCCCACGACAGGTGCGCTTCACCTTCAAGAACAACCTCAACCGCACCCTGGCGCTGGACCTGGCGACCATGCGTGTGGTCCCCGAACACTGGTGGCAAACCCGCGACTTCGCTAATGGCGGCGGTTTTGAGCCACCACTGGGCAGCGGCCCGTACCGAGTGAGCAAGGTCGACGCCGGCCGCAGCATCAGTTTTCAACGCGATCCGGACTGGTGGGGCAAAGACCTGCCAGTGAGTCGCGGGATGTACAACTTCGACACCCTCACGGTGAATTTCTACGGCGACACCGACGTCGCCCGGCAGCTGTTGCAGGCCGGCGCGTTCGACTACAACCGCGAGTTTTCCTCCTCCGGTTACGTGGTCGGTTACGACAGCCCGGCGTTGCGCGACGGCCGTTTGCAGCAGTCGATTCTGGCCCCGGAAAAACCCACCGCCGCCCAAGGCTTCGTGTTCAACCTGCAAAACCCGATCTTCCAGGATCGCCGCGTACGTCAGGCGATCAGCCTGCTGTGGGATTTCGAGTGGACCAACAAGCAGATGATGCGCGGCTTCTACGTGCGCCAGAACAGCTTCTGGCCGAAGAGTGAAATGGCCGCCACCGCTCTCCCTGATGCCGAGGAATTGAAAATCCTCGAACCGCTGCGCGGGCAGATCCCCGACGAGGTCTTCACGACCGTGTATGAAGCGCCGAAAACCGATGGCAGCGGCTATATCCGCGACAAGCAACTGCAAGCGCTGAAGCTGCTCGCCGAGGCCGGCTGGACGCCGCAACACAATCGCCTGGTCAACGCGGCCGGCGAGCCGCTGGAGTTCACCTTCCTCGACGGTCAGGGCGGTTTCGACCGCATGTTGCTGCCGTTCAAACGCACCCTCGCGCAGATCGGCATCACCCTCAATCTGCGCCGTATCGATTCGGCGCAATACGTCAACCGCCTCAACGCCCGTGACTACGACATGATCGTCACCAGTTTCCCCCGTAGCGGCGATCCGATTGTCTCTCCCGGCCGCGAGTTGTACAGCCTCTACGCCTCGCAAAGTGCCACGCAAATCGGCAGTTCCAACTCGATGGTGCTGGCCAATCCGGCGGTCGATCAACTGATCGACGGGCTGGTGCAGGCCAACACCCGCGAAGCCATGGTGCATTACGCCCGCGCCCTCGACCGGGTGCTGCAATGGGGTTACTACATGATTCCCAACTACTACTCCAAAGGCACGCCGACGGTGTATCAAAACCGCTTCGGCATGCCGCCCGTGCAACCGGCCTACGACGAAGGCCTCAACACCTGGTGGGAGGTGTCGAACAAGGCGTTGACCAGCCAGCAGATGCACAGCCAACTCGCGGGAGGCCAGTGACATGTTGCGTTATCTGAGTCGACGTTTGCTGCTGATCATCCCCACGCTACTGTGCATTCTGGTGGTGAATTTTCTGATCGTGCAGGCCGCGCCGGGTGGCCCGGTCGAGCAGGCGATTGCCCGCTTGCAAGGCTTCGGCGGGCACAGCATGGGCGGCGGTGGCGAGGTCGCCGCGATTGGCGGCGCCGGGCGCAGCAGCCGTGGTCTCGACCCGGCGCTGATCGAGGAAATCAAACACCATTACGGCTTCGACAAACCCATGCACGAACGCCTGTGGCTGATGCTGAAAAACTACGCGCAGCTGGATCTGGGCAGCAGTTTCTTTCGCGGCGCCAAGGTCACCGATCTGATCGTGCAGAAGCTGCCGGTATCGTTGTCGCTGGGCTTGTGGGCGACGTTGATCACTTACCTGATTTCGATCCCGCTGGGCATTCGCAAAGCGATCAAGAACGGCAGCGCGTTTGATGTCTGGAGCAGCACGGCGATCATCATCGGCTATGCGATGCCGGCGTTCCTGTTCGCGATTCTGCTGATCGTGGTGTTCGCCGGCGGCAGCTACGTCAATTGGTTCCCGGTGCAAGGGCTGGTCTCGGATAACTTCGACAGCCTCAGCACGCTGGGCAAGCTCGGCGATTACTTCTGGCACTTGGTGCTGCCGGTGACGGCGCTGGTGATTGGTGGTTTCGCCACGCTGACGATTCTGACCAAGAACAGCTTCCTCAACGAGATCAGCCGCCAGTACGTGATCACCGCGCGGGCCAAGGGTTTGACCGAGCGCCGCGTGCTTTACGGCCACGTGTTTCGCAATGCGATGTTGCTGGTGGTGGCCGGTGTGCCGTCGGCGCTGATCGAGGTGTTTTTCGCCGGTTCCCTGCTGATCGAAACCATCTTCAACCTCGACGGCCTCGGCCGCATGAGTTACGAAGCGGCGGTGTCGCGCGACTACCCGGTGGTGTTCGGCGCGCTGTTTCTGTTCACCCTGTTCGGCCTGTTGATCAAGCTGATCGGCGACCTCTGCTACACCCTGCTCGACCCGCGCATCGACTTCTCGGCGAGGACTGCCTGATGTTCACACTTTCCCCTCTCGGCCAGCGCCGCGTGGCGCAGTTCAAGGCCAATCGGCGTGGACGCTGGTCGTTGTGGCTGTTTATCGGTCTATGTCTGATTTGTCTGGGCGGTGAATTGATCGCCAACGACAAGCCGCTGGTGATCCGTTACCACGACGGCTTTTACTTTCCGATCCTCAGCGATTACCTGGAAACCGATTTCGGCGGCGAGCTGCCGTTTCAACCGGATTACGCCAGCAGTTATGTACACAAGCTGATCGAGGATCAGGGCGGCTGGATGCTCTTTCCGCCGATCCCGTTCAGCTACGACACGGTCAATTACGACCTCAGCGAACCGGCGCCAAGCCCGCCGTCCTCAAGCAACTGGCTGGGCACCGACGATCAGGCGCGCGACGTGTTGGCGCGGGTGATTTTCGGCACGCGGATTTCGATTCTGTTTGCGCTGATTCTCACTGGCATCAGTGCACTGATCGGCATCGTTGCCGGGGCGTTGCAGGGTTATTACGGCGGTTGGGTCGATTTGCTCGGGCAGCGCGTGTTGGAGATCTGGTCGGGGCTGCCGGTGCTGTACCTGCTGATCATTTTGTCCGGGTTCGTCTCGCCGAGTTTCTGGTGGTTGCTGGGGATCATGGCGCTGTTTTCCTGGCTGGCATTGGTCGATGTGGTGCGCGCCGAGTTTTTGCGTGGGCGCAATCTGGAATACGTCAAAGCCGCGCGGGCACTGGGCCTGACCGACAACGAGCTGATGTGTCGGCACATCCTGCCCAACGCGATGACCTCCACCCTTACCTACCTGCCGTTCATTCTGACCGGCGCCATCGCCACGCTGACCGCGCTGGATTTTCTTGGCTTTGGCATGCCCGCAGGCACCGCATCGCTGGGCGAACTGATCGGTCAGGCCAAGCGCAATCTGCAAGCGCCGTGGCTGGGGCTGACGGCGTTTTTTGCCTTGGCGCTGATTTTGTCGTTGTTGGTCTTCATCGGTGAGGCTTGCCGTGATGCATTTGATCCACGATCTTGATCCCCGGAGCTGACATGAACGACAACCTGATTGAAATTCGCGACCTGCGCGTCGCCTTCGCCGGGCAGGAAGTGGTGCACGGTTTGAACCTGGATATCCGCCGTGGCGAGTGCCTGGCGCTGGTCGGTGAATCCGGCTCGGGCAAGTCGGTGACGGCGCATTCGATTCTGCGCTTGTTGCCGGGCAAGAACGTCAGCAGCAGCGGCACGATCCGCTACAACGGTGTGGATTTATTGCACGCCAGTGAGCAGCAGATGCGTGGCTTGCGCGGCAACCGCATTGCGATGATTTTCCAGGAGCCGATGACTTCGCTGAATCCGTTGCACACGGTGGAAAGGCAGGTCAGCGAAGTGCTGGAGATTCACAAAGGTCTCAAGGGCCGCGCTGCCCGTGAACGCACGTTGGAGCTGCTGGAACTGGTCGGCATTCGCCAGCCGTTGCAGCGCTTGAAAGCCTATCCGCATCAGCTTTCGGGTGGGCAGCGGCAGCGGGTGATGATTGCGATGGCGCTGGCTAATGAGCCGGAGCTATTGATCGCTGACGAGCCGACCACGGCGCTGGACGTGACGGTGCAGCAGAAGATTCTTGAGTTATTGATCGAATTGCAGCAACGCCTCGGCATGTCGCTGTTGCTGATCAGTCACGACCTCAATCTGGTACGGCGCATCGCTCAGCGCGTGTGCGTGATGCGCCACGGCGAGATCGTCGAGCAGGCGGATTGCGAAGCGCTGTTTCGCGCGCCGCAGCATCCTTACAGCCGCTTGTTGATCGAGGCTGAACCGAGCGGTGCACCGGTGCCGAGTGAGTACGAGCACAACCTGCTCGAAGTCGATGATCTGAAGGTGTGGTTTCCGCTGCCCAAGGCGTTGTTCAGTCGCCAGCAGGATTACATCAAAGCGGTGGACGGCGTCAGTTTCACCCTGCAACGGGGCAAGACCTTGGGCATTGTTGGCGAGTCCGGTTCAGGCAAATCGACGCTGGGTCAGGCGATCCTGCGACTGGTCGAGTCCGAGGGCAATATCCGTTTCGGCAACAAGCAACTGAGCCTGCTCAACCAGCGTCTGATGCGGCCGTTACGGCGGCAGATTCAGGTGGTGTTTCAGGACCCGTTCGGCAGCCTCAGCCCACGGATGTCGGTGCAGCAGATCATTGCCGAAGGCTTGCTGACCCATGGCATCGGCACCGAGGCCGAGCGGGAAGCCGCAGTGATTCGCGTGCTGGAGGAAGTCGGCCTCGATCCGCAGAGCCGCCATCGTTACCCCCACGAGTTTTCCGGTGGCCAGCGCCAGCGCATTTCCATCGCCCGCGCATTGGTGCTGGAACCGGCGTTGATTCTGCTCGATGAACCGACTTCGGCGCTGGATCGTACGGTGCAGAAGCAGGTGGTGGCGTTGTTGCGCCAATTGCAGATCAGGCATGGGCTGACGTATTTGTTCATCAGCCATGATCTGGCGGTGGTGCATGCGCTGGCGCATGACTTGATGGTGATCAAGGATGGCAAGGTTGTGGAGCAAGGCTCTTCACGGGAAATTTTCGCCGCACCACAACACCCCTACACCCAGGAACTCCTGAAAGCCTCCGGCCTCGCGATCCCCCGCAAAATCGCGGAAATTGCCGAATCCCTGTAGGAGCTGCCGCGGGCTGCGATCTTTTGATGTTGGTTTTAAAAACAGGATCAAAAGATCGCAGCCTGCGGCAGCTCCTACAGGGGATGGGTTTATTTTTTGGCACGGGTGCATCCAAATGCCTCCGCCATGGGTAGTCCTTGTAACAGCCCGCTTCGGCTGTCAGCGGTTTACCCATTTTGGAGAAACATACTGATGAACATCACCCAACTGATCTGCCTCAGCGGTTTGCTCGCCGCCAGCGCCACGACCTTTGCGCAAAGCAGTTATCCCGACGCGATCAAGGTCCCGGATGGCCACAAGATCGCGATGGAAACCACTGGCGTCGGCGAGATCACCTACGAATGCCGCGACAAGGCCAATGCCCCGGGCCAGACCGAGTGGACCTTCGTCGGCCCGAAAGCGGTGCTCAATGATCGCAGCGGCCAGCAGGTCGGCACCTACTTCGGCCCGCCGGCCACCTGGCAGGCCAAGGACGGGTCGAAGGTCACTGGCACGCAATTGGCCGTGGCGCCGTCGAGTCCGGGCAACCTGCCCTATCAGTTGGTCAAGGCTAATCCTGCCGAGGGTAAAGGCGCGATGGCTGGCGTCAGCTACATCCAGCGTGTCGCGCTCAAGGGCGGCGTGGCGCCAGGCAGTGAATGCACGGCGGCGAACAAGGGCAAGCAGGAAGTGGTGAAGTACCAGGCCGACTACATTTTCTGGGCCGCGAACTGACCCCTCGGGCTTATCCTAACCCCCTGTAGGAGTGAGCCTGCTCGCGATGGCGGAGTGTCAGTCGGCATATTTCTTGACTGACACACCGCTATCGCGAGCAGGCTCACTCCTACAGAGAATGGGTTGTCTGGATGTTTGGGGAATGTGAGCTAGATTGCACGACATGCCTTTAGCCGAACCCGTGTTTGATTACGAAGCCCGTCTCGCTGCCTGTGCCCGCGGCGAGCGCTCGGCCCTGCGCGATTTGTATGTGCAGGAAGGTCCGCGTCTGCTCGGCGTGGCCAAGCGGCTGGTGCGCGATACGGCGCTGGCAGAGGACATCGTCCATGAGGCCTTCATCAAGATCTGGAACGGCGCGGCGGGGTTTGACCCGGCGCGCGGTTCGGCACGCGGCTGGATGTTCAGCGTGACCCGGCATCTGGCGCTGAACCTGCTGCGTGATCAGGGTCGCGAGACGTCGCTCGGCGCTGAGCATGAAACGACCGTGGATGCTGATGACTTTGAGGCCCAGGCGCATTCGGCGCGCATCAACCGCTGCCTGGAACAACTTGATCCGCAACGGCGACGCTGCATCCTTCACGCCTACGTCGATGGTTATTCTCACGCGCAGATTGCGACGCGTCTCGACACGCCGCTGGGCACGGTCAAGGCGTGGATCAAGCGCAGCCTTAACGCTTTGCGGGAGTGCATGGGATGACCACGGAATCGGCGCAGGAACGTGATGAACTGGCCGGTGAGTATGTGCTCGGCACGCTGTCGGCCGAGCAGCGGATCGAGGTGCAGCGACGCTTGCCGAATGAGCCCGAGTTGCGCGCGGCGGTGGATGCATGGGAGCGACGCCTGCTGGAGCTGACGGATTTCGCCGCGCCACAACAGCCGTCGGCGCAGCTGTGGCCGCGCATCGAACGCAGCATCAACCGACTGACGCAGCCAGCGCCGTCGACTTCATGGTGGAATCTGTTACCGCTGTGGCGCGGATTGAGCGCGGTGGGCCTGGCGGCGACGTTGATCCTGGGGTCGATCCTGTTGACCCAGACCACGCCGAAACCGAGTTATCTGGTGGTGCTGGTCGCGCCGCAGGACAAGGCGCCGGGGTGGGTGATTCAGGCGAGCAATTCGCATGAAATTCAGTTGATTCCGCTGGGGGTGGTCGAGGTGCCGGCGGACAAGGCGCTGGAGTTCTGGACCAAGGCCGATGGTTGGCAAGGGCCGGTGTCGTTGGGGTTGGTCAAACCCGGGCAGGCCTTGTCGGTGCCGCTGGACAAGTTGCCGCCGTTGCAACCGAACCAGTTGTTCGAGTTGACGCTGGAAGGCGCCGGCGGTTCGCCGATCGGCAAACCGACCGGGCCGATCCAGGCGATCGGCCGCGCCGTCAAAGTATTGTGATACCCCCTGTAGGAGCTGCCGCAGGCTGCGATCCTTTGATCTTGGTTTTCTAAAGCAAGATCAAAAGATCGTCCGAACGCGGCCCGAACCTGCGGCAGCTCCTACATGAACCATCATTGGCGTCGATGTTTACCATCACGGCAATGAAGTTCTCATAAAAAATCCCCGGCGTAAGATCGGCTCCATACCAACCAATAACACCCCGGAGCAAACATCATGAAACGCCAAACTCTTCTCAGCATCGCTTTCTCGGTTTTCGCAGTAAACGCTTTCGCCGCTACCCCGGTTCACACGATGATCGCCGCTGACGGCTCGGATCGTCTGTACCAGAACGCTGTCGCTGCTGATGGCTCCGATCGTCTGCAAGGCAACACCGTCGCAGCTGATGGCTCCGATCGTCTGCAGGGCAATACCGTCGCCGCTGATGGTTCGGATCGTCTGCAAGGCAACACCGTCGCCGCTGATGGTTCGGATCGTCTGCAAGGCAACACCGTCGCCGCTGATGGTTCGGATCGTCTGCAGGGCAATACCGTTGCAGAAGGTGGTTCGGATCGCCTGCTTGAACGCCGCGCTGTCTGAATGATTGCGCTGATCGCAACAACCCAGAAAAACCCGGCATCCCCTGCCGGGTTTTTTATGTCCGTGTGATTTATCCGCCCTTGGCCATGCAGCGTTTGTAACGCTCATCCACACGCTTGGCGAACCAGGCCGTGGTCAGTTTGCGGGTGATTTTCGGGCTTTGCAGGACGATGCCTGGTAGGACCGCGCGCGGCAGCGTCTTGCCCTCGGCTTTTTCCGCCAACTCAAACACCCGTTGATAGAGCTTCGTGTCTTCGAATTCGAGGGTTTTGCCCTTTTCCAACTGATCACGAATGGTCGGATTACGCATGCCGAGCGACTTGCCAAGGGTGCGCACCGCCAGCTCCGTGCCGCCGGGCATGATCGAGTCATAACGAATCAGATCGCCGTCGAGTGCCAGCGGGATGCCCGAGGCGCGGCTGACTGCGTTCTGGAATGCGGCATTGCGGCTGGCGTACCAACCGGCGTTGAAATCGGCGAAGCGATACAGCGGCTCGCGATAACTCACCGGGTAACCGAGCAAGTGCGCGATGCCAAAATACATGCCACCGCGGCGGCTGAACACTTCGTGGCGAATGCTGCCGTCGACCGGGTACGGATAGTCCTTGGCGTGCTGTTCGGCAAACTCGATGCTGACCTGCATCGGCCCGCCGGTGTGGACCGGGTTGAAGCCACCGAATAGCGTACGGCCCATCGGTACCCTGCCGATGAAGTCATCGAAAATCGCGCTCAACTCCTTCTCGCTGCGCGCGGCGTTGAGGCGTTCGCTGTAGGTCTTGCCATTGGTCGAGCGCACTTGCAGGGCGCCGCTGACCAACAGGCTGGGGATGTGCACTTTGCCGGCGCGACGGTCGATTTCGTCGCGGGCAATCTTGCCGAGGCCGGGCACCGTGGGGTCGGCCTGAAAGGTCGATTCCTGTTCAGCCACCGCCAGCACCGAGCACAGATTCTGTGTGGTCGGGCTGATGTCTTGCGCGGCAAATGCGGCGTAAATGTCGGTGGCCCAGCCCTGACGATCCGCGACCTTGGCCGGCATCAGCCGGACGATTTCAGCCTTCACTTCAGCAGGCGCACGGGGTACCGGTTCGCTGCTGCGCTGCCCCGCGCAACCGGCGAGGCTCAACACTGCGGCGAGGGTCATGAGTAATCGCATCTTGCTCCATCCAGTCCACTAAGCCAGAACCACCATACACAATCCCTGTAGGAGCTGCCGCAGGTTCGGGCCGCGTTCGGACGATCTTTTGCCTTTGATTTTAAAAAACCGGATCAAAAGATCGCAGCCTTCGGCAGCTTCTACAGGGTGTCATGGGGCGTAGTGACAAACTGATTGCAAAACGTTACTGAGAAAACCTATCATTTGCGCCTGGAGTCGCATTTGCGCAAGGAGTTCCCGCGCCGCCCTTACTTTTTCCCAATGGCCGTGCGCCTCCAGGTAAAAAAATGCCCGCTCCAGTTCGACTCGCCGTCCCGTTTCGCCCGACGCTTCTCGCCCTGCTGTGCTCTCTGACGGTCACCGCTCACGCCGCTGAAGGCGATAACAAAGAGCTGGTGCTCGACAACGTCAACATCAACGCACAAGCCCCGACGCCCGATGCCCTGCCCCCGGTTTACGCCGGTGGTCAGGTTGCTCGCGGCGGCCAGTTGGGCGTGCTGGGCAATCAGGACATGATGGACGTGCCATTCAGCGCCGCGTCCTACACCGAGCAACTGATCCAGGATCAGCAAGCCGAAGACGTCGCCGACGTGCTGCTCAACGATTCATCGGTGCGCCAGGCTTCCGGTTTCTCCAACCAGGCGCAGATCTTCATGATCCGTGGCCTGCCGCTGACTGGCGATGACATTTCCTATAACGGCCTCTACGGCGTGCTGCCACGGCAGATCATTTCCACCGATGCGCTGGAGCGCGTGGAAGTGTTCAAAGGCCCGAATGCCTTTATCAACGGTGTGACCCCGACCGGTTCCGGCATCGGCGGCGGCGTCAACCTGCAGCCCAAGCGTGCCGGTGACGTGCCACTGCGCCGCTACACCACCGACATCAACAGCGAAGGCCGCATCGGTCATCACTTCGACATCGGTCAGCGTTTCGGTGAAGACAACCGTTTTGGTGCGCGGGTCAACCTGTCGCAACGCGAAGGCGACACCGCCATCGATCACGAAAACCAGCGCTCGAAACTGTTTGCCATCGGCCTCGATTATCGCGGCGATGCACTGCGCGTTTCCGGCGACTTCGCCTACCAGAAAGAGCGCGTCAACGGTGGCCGCAACTCGGTCAACCTCGGCACTGCCACGCACATTCCGGACGCACCGTCGGCCGACACCAACTACGCGCCGAAGTGGGGCTACACCGACATCGAAGACACCTTCGGCATGCTCCGCGCCGAGTACGACCTCAACGACAACTGGACCGCCTACGCCGCCGGTGGCGCCAAGCACACCCGTGAAGTCGGGCGCTACAACTCGACCACACTGGTCGGCAACAACGGTGCCTCGAACACCACCGGCTCGTTCATCCCGCACGACGAAGACAACACCAGCGTCATGGCCGGCCTCAACGGCAAATTCACCACCGGCCCGGTCAGCCACAAGCTCAACTTCGGCCTGACCGGCATCTGGACCGAACAGCGCAGCGCTTACGACTTCGACCTGACCAAGTACGCCAACAACATCTACCACCCGGTAGAAACGCCATCGCCGGTCGGTAACTTCGCCGGCGGCGACAACAGCGATCCGGGCATCACCGGCAAGACGTTCAACCGCAGCGCGGCGATTTCCGACACCCTCGGCTTCTTTGATGATCGCCTGCTGATCACCGCGGGCCTGCGTCGTCAGCAACTGGTGGTGCAGGGTTACAGCTACGCCAGCTACGGCAGCGGTCCGCGCTCTTCCAGCTACGACGAATCGATTACCACGCCGGTCTACGGCATCGTCTTCAAGCCGTGGGAACACGTGTCGTTCTACGCCAACCACATCGAAGGCCTGGCGCAAGGTCCGACCTCGCCGACCACCTCCGGCTCACGCGTCGTGATCAACGGCAACGAAGCCTATGCACCGGCACGCTCCAAGCAGACCGAAGCCGGGGTAAAAGTCGACATGGGCACTTACGGTGCGAGCCTGGGTGTTTATCGTATCGAACAGCCGAGCGACGGTTACTCGGAAATCATCGACGCCAACACCTCGCGTTATGTGCGTGAAGGCGAGCAGGTCAACAAAGGCGTGGAAATGAACGTGTTCGGCGAGCCGATCAGCGGTCTGCGCCTGATCAGTGGCCTGACCCTGATGGACACCGAGCTGAAGAACACCCAGAACGGCGCCAATGACGGCAACCGTGCGATCGGCGTTCCGACCTTCCAGTTCAACGCTGGTGCCGATTGGGACGTACCCGGCCTGCAAGGCGTAGCGCTGAACGCGCGGATGCTGCGCACCGGTGGGCAATACGCCGATGCGGCGAACAACCTGAGCCTGCCGACCTGGAACCGTTTCGATGCGGGTGCGCGTTATGCGTTCAAGGTTTCGGAGAAAGACGTGACCGTACGTCTGGGCGTGGAAAACCTCGCGAACAAGAAGTATTGGGAATCGGCTCAGGGCGGTTACCTGACGCAGGGTGAACCGCGTGTGGCGAAGTTGTCGGGCACTATCGACTTCTAAGCGTCACCGTCATGTAAAAAGGCTCCGTGGCTTTGATGGCTGCGGGGCCTTTTTTGGTTTTGTGGGGGATTTTCCGGCCTCATCGCGAGCAGGCTCACTCCTACATTTGATCCAGGTACATCAAGCCTGTAGGCGTGAGCCTGCTCGCGATGGCGGTTGAACTGGCCAGCCCGTCCTTCTGATCCATACTTGCTGCACAGCAACAGGAGGACAGGCCCATGAACCGCAGCGACGTTCTGATCATCGGCGCCGGCCCCACCGGGCTGGTGTTGGCCCTGTGGCTGAGCAAACTCGGCGTGCAGGTGCGCATCATCGACAAGACCTCTGCACCTGGCACCACTTCGCGGGCGCTGGCGGTGCAGGCGCGGACGCTGGAGTTGTATCGGCAACTGGACCTGGCCGACACCGTGGTGCGCAACGGTCACCGGGTGGCAGCGGCGAATTTCTGGGTCAACGGCAAACCGGTCGCACAGTTGCCGCTGAACCGCATCGGCGAGGGCCTGACGCCTTACGCGTTCGTCGAAATCTTTGCGCAGGATGAGCACGAAAAACTACTGATCGAACGTCTCGAAGATTATGGCGTGACGGTTGAACGCAACACCACGCTGGAAAGCTTCGAAGAAAGTGGCGACGGCATCAGCGCGCATCTGCGTCTGCCCGATGGCGAACAGGCAATTTGCCAGGCGTGTTATCTGGCAGGCTGCGACGGTGCCCGCTCGGTGGTGCGCAAAAGCCTCGATGCAGGATTTCCCGGTGGCACCTATCAGCAGATTTTCTATGTCGCAGACGTGCAGGCCAGCGGCCCGGCACTGAATGGCGAACTGCATCTGGATCTCGACGAGGCCGATTTTCTCGCGGTGTTTCCACTGGCCGGCGAAGGCCGCGCGCGGCTGATCGGCACCGTACGTGATGAACGCGCGGAGCGTGCCGAAACCTTGGCGTTTTCCGATGTCAGCAGCCGCGCCATCGAGCACCTGAAAGTCCATATAGAAGACGTGCACTGGTTCTCGACCTACCGCGTGCATCACCGCGTGGCCGAGCACTTTCGCAGCGGGCGCGCGTTCCTGCTCGGCGATGCTGCGCATGTGCACAGCCCGGCGGGCGGTCAGGGCATGAACACCGGCATTGGCGATGCGATCAATCTGGCGTGGAAACTCGCGGCGGTACTCAGCGGCGGTGCCGAGCCGGGTCTGCTCGACAGCTACGAAACCGAGCGCATTGCCTTCGCGCGCCGGCTGGTGTCGACCACCGATAAGGTGTTCAGTTTTGTCACTGCCGAGGGGCGTCTGGCCGATCTGCTGCGCATGCGCGTGGCACCGTTTCTGATCCCGAAAATGGCCGCGTTCGAAGCCAGTCGCGAGTTCCTGTTTCGCACGGTGTCACAAGTCACCCTCAACTATCGCGGCATGCCGCTGAGCCAGGGTGCCGCCGGCCACGTCCACGGCGGTGACCGCTTGCCGTGGGCGCATGATGGCGAAGGGGATAATTACGAGCCGCTACGCCAGCCCTGCTGGCAAGTGCATGTGTATGGCGACACCAGCGACGAAATGATTGCCTGGTGCCACGAGCATCATTTGCCGCTGCATGTGTTCGACTGGCGTCCGGCGTTTGAAACAGCAGGCTTGGGGCGTAACGGTTTCTACCTCTTACGCCCGGACACCTACGTGGCGCTTGCCGACAACAGCGCCGACCCGAAAGTGATCGAACGCTACTTCCGCGATCACGGCATCCGCCCCTTCTTCAACGCCCCTTGACCACACAAACCCCTGTAGGAGTGAGCCTGCTCGCGATGGCGTCGTGTCAGTCAATGTTGATGTCGACTGATATGACGCCATCGCGAGCAGGCTCACTCCTACAGTTTGGGTTATGCGTTGTTGCTTAGATTCCGGCCAGGGCCAGGTCCATCGCAAAGTAGGTGAAGATCAGATCCGCACCCGCGCGTTTGATCGCGCCCAGGCTTTCACGCACCACGCGATCTTCATCAATCGCGCCGGCCTGCGCGCCAAATTTGATCATCGCGTACTCGCCGCTGACCTGATACGCCGACAGCGGCAGGTTCGAGGCTTCACGAATGTCGCGGATGATGTCCAGGTAGGCACCGGCCGGTTTGACCATCAGCGCATCCGCGCCTTCCTGCTCATCAAGCAACGATTCACGCAACGCTTCGCGGCGGTTCATCGGGTTCATCTGATAGCTTTTGCGGTCGCCCTTCAGCGCGCTGCCACCGGCCTCGCGGAACGGGCCATACAGCGCCGAAGCGAATTTGGTCGAATACGCCATGATCGGAATCTGCGTGAAGCCGGCTGCATCGAGTGCCTGGCGAATCGCCCGCACTTGGCCGTCCATCGCCGCCGACGGCGCGATCACGTCAGCACCGGCATGCGCGGCTGCCACGGCTTGTTTGCCGAGGTTGATCAGGGTCTGGTCGTTGTCGACTTCATGGTTGTGCATCACGCCGCAGTGGCCGTGATCGGTGTATTCGCAGAAGCAGGTGTCGGACATCACGATCATTTCCGGCACGGCGTCCTTGGCGATGCGCGACATGCGCGAGACCAGACCGTCTTCACGCCAGGTGTCGCTGCCATTGCCATCCAGATGGTGCGACACGCCAAAGGTCATCACCGACTTGATACCCGCGCGGGCATAACGCTCGATCTCGCTGGCCAGTTTGCGCTCGGGAATACGCATCACGCCGGGCATGCTTTTGATCGGCACGAAGTCGTCGATTTCTTCCTCGACGAAAATCGGCAGGACCAGATCGTTCAGGCTGAATTCGGTTTCCTGGAACAGACTGCGCAGGCTCGCATTGCGGCGCAGACGGCGGGGACGTGCTTCGGGGAACTGGCTGGACATGAGGCTTTCCTGAAATCGGAAGATGAGACGAAAGTCGTAGGGGGCGAAGCTTATGCCTTGCGGGGGTTGAGGTACAAACCTGGATCAATCAAGAGTGCATTACCGGGCGCGCAACAATCTCACCGGATTGTGCACATCCCTTGTAGGAGTGAGCCTGCTCGCGATAGCGGTGTGTCAGTCGATATCAATGTTGACTGACACACCGCTATCGCGAGCAGGCTCACTCCTACAAGGGTTTGTGTTTAGTCAGGAGGGAATGGTCAGGCCGCGGATGACCGCCGGGCGGGCGAGGAAGCGCTCGAGCACGCGGGTGACGTTGGGGAAGCTCTGGATGCCGACCAGATCTCCGGCCTCATAAAAGCCGATCAAGTTGCGCACCCACGGGAACGTCGCGATGTCGGCAATCGTGTAGCGCTCACCCATCAGCCAGTCGCGGCCTTCCAGGCGGGTATCGAGAACTTTCAGCAGGCGCTTGCTCTCATCGACATATCGGTCACGCGGGCGCTTGTCCTCGTAATCCTTGCCGGCGAATTTGTTGAAAAAACCGAGCTGGCCGAACATCGGGCCGATACCGCCCATCTGGAACATCAGCCATTGGATACTTTCGTAACGCAGCGCGCCTTCCTGCGCCAGCAACTGCCCGCTCTTGTCGGCCAGGTAAATCAGGATCGCGCCGGATTCGAACAACGGCAGCGGCTGATCTTCCGGGCCATGCGGATCGAGAATCGCCGGGATCTTGTTGTTCGGGTTCAGCGACAGAAACTCCGCGGACAACTGATCGTTGCTGTCGAAAGCGACCTTGTGCGGCTCGTACGGCAGGCCGATTTCTTCGAGCATGATCGAGACTTTGACGCCGTTGGGGGTCGGCAGGGAGTAGAGCTGAATCCAGTCAGGGTACTGCGCCGGCCATTTCTGGGTGATCGGGAACGCGGACAGATCGGTCATGGGAAGCATCCAGTCACAAATTGAACCCCGATATTAATGTAGGAGCTGCCGAAGGCTGCGATCTTTTGATCTTGAGCCTTCAAGCAAGGTCAAAAGATCGCAGCCTGCGGCAGCTCCTACATGAACCGTAACATCCTGTGGTTAAGCTGCGACCAGACCGTTGAAGGTTGCCGCTAAAGTGCGGGATCGAACCAAATCGGCCTCAGAGGACTCTGAGCTATGCCTTTGTTGCAAAGGAAGCCGTTCACGACAGGGAAAACACCCGGTGCTGGGAGCCCGCGGTGTAAAGGCTTGTCCGCCTTAACCGAAATTGCTGAAGAACCCCTTATTTCATGACGAACTTGATAAGTTTCGCCAAACGCTTCAAACAACGCGCTTACGTGGTCCTGCCCTCCCTGCTGGCGGCCAGTGCGCTGTTTCTGTCGCTTGAATCCAGCGAAAGCCGCGCACAACCGGCAGATGGCACGCAGACGCTGGTGTTCCTGCGCCACGCCGAAAAGCCCGAGGGCGGTCTCGGCCAGCTCAACTGCCAGGGTTTGAACCGCGCCATCGACTTGTCGACGCTACTGCCGGAAAAATTCGGCAAGGCCGACTACGTGTTCGCCGCGAACCCGACGCGCAATGTCGAGGAAGGCGAGCTGGACAATTCCTACAGCTACATTCGCCCGCTGATGACCATCAGCCCGGCAGCGATCAAGCTCGGCTTGCCGGTGAACATCGAGTTTTCCGCCAATGACACCAGCGACCTGGCCCGCGAACTGCTCACCGACAAGTACCACAACTCGACGATTTACACCGCGTGGTCCCATGGTTATCTGCCGGAATTGATCAACAAGGTCGCGGGCACAGCGGTCGGCGGCAAACAGAACATTACCGATGACTGGTCGGGCGACGATTTTGATTCGCTGTACGTGCTGACCCTGACCTGGCACAACGGCAAGGCCAGTTTGCAGAGCCACAGCTACAAGCAGGGGCTGGACCACGGCAAGGAAACCTGTCCGACCTGAGTCATTTGTTGCCTGACCCGGCCCCATCGCGAGCAGGCTCACTCCTACAGTTGAAATGCGTTCCCCCTGTAGGAGTGAGCCTGCTCGCGATGAGGCCAGTCAATTCAACATCAATCCTTCTGACTCACCCGCCCACGCAAATACTCGATCACCGCCCCGCTCTCCCCCGCAAACTCGATCCGCCCGCCCTTTTTCTCGCGCTGGAACACATACATCGGATCGTAATACTCGCGCAGGAGGCCCTCGATCCAGCCGCGATGCAGATCCACTGCGCCGCTACGCCCTTGCTCGATCAACGCCGCTTCCATCAATAGCAACATGCGCTGATGACGCTCACCGCCGAGGCGTTTCTGCACGTTATTGAGGCTTTCCAGCAGCCGCTCCGAGAACAACGTGAACCCCTCCTCCCCGTGCACCGTCGAAAATTCCGCCGACAGATCCACCACGTAATCGCGCAGAATCCGCTCCACGCGATCGTCAAAACTGTCTTCCAGCCAGACCATCGGGTACTGCTGCATGCCCTGATACAGCGGCAGCGGCAAAGCGCAACTGCCGACCACCCGGCTCTCGTCTTCCAGCACGAACTGCTCGATGCCGGCAGCACGTTTCTTGAGGATGTCGATGGCCAGACGGTTTTCAAAATCGATGTTGGAGGGCTGCCCGGTAGCCCGTTTGCCGAAACTGGAACCGCGATGATTGGCGTGACCTTCCAGGTCCAGGCCGTTGCGCAGTTGCCCCAGCACTTCAGTCTTGCCGGTGCCGGTCATGCCGCCCAGCAGGACAAAATCACACTGGGCGATGGCCTGCTCAGTGGTGTCGATCAGAAAGTTGCGCATCGCCTTGTAACCACCGCCGACGCGCGGATAGTCGATACCCGCTTCGTCACGCAGCCACTGTTGAGTGATCTGCGAACGCAGGCCGCCGCGAAAACAATAGAGATAACCATCAGGATGGGCGCGGGCGAAATCGGCCCAGGCCTGAATGCGCTCGGCTTTCACCGCGCCGCTCACCAGTTGATGACCCAATTCGATGGCCGCCTGCTGACCGTGCTGCTTGTAGCAAGTGCCGATCTTCTGCCGCTCGATGTCGGTCATCAGCGGCAGATTGATCACGCCGGGGAATGCGCCCTTGTGAAACTCGACCGGCGCACGGGCATCCATCAGCGGCCGGTCGTTGAGGAAAATGTCTCGGTAGTCAGTGCAGTCGCGGAGCATCAAATCACCTCGACTGCGTTCGTCTGTCGCTCAACCAGTTCGCCGATTGGCGCCAGGTTCAGGCCCAGTTCGGCGGCGACGGCAAGGAACTCGGCATCGCCTTCAGGGGTAACGGCAATCAGCAGGCCGCCGCTGGTTTGCGGGTCGCAGAGCACACGTTTGTGCAGCTCCTGCACGCGGCCGACCTTGCTCGCATAGCTGTCGAAATTGCGCAGGGTACCGCCGGGTACGCAGCCCTGATCGAGGTAATACTCGACGCTGTCCAGACGTGGCACCCGGTCATAAACGATGCGCGCCGTCAGCTTGCTGCCATCTGCCATTTCCACCAGATGGCCGAGCAGGCCGAAACCGGTGACGTCGGTCATCGCCGTGACGCCGGCGAGTTTGCCGAAGCGGCTGCCAGGCTTGTTCAGGGTGCACATCCAGTCACGGGCCACGCCGACGTCGGCGGCGCGCAACTTGCCCTTCTTCTCGGCGGTGGTGAGGATGCCGATGCCCAGCGGTTTGGTCAGGTACAACCGGCAACCGGCGGTGGCGGTGTCGTTGCGTTTCATGTGGCGTTTTTCCACCAGGCCGGTGACGGCGAGGCCGAAGATCGGCTCCGGCGCATCGATCGAATGCCCGCCTGCCAACGGAATGCCTGCCGCGTCGCATACCGCACGGCCGCCGCGAATCACTTCGCGCGCGACTTCCGGCGCCAGCACATTGACCGGCCAGCCGAGGATCGCAATCGCCATCAGCGGATCGCCGCCCATCGCGTAGATGTCGCTGATCGCGTTGGTCGCGGCGATACGGCCGAAGTCGAACGGGTCGTCGACAATCGGCATGAAAAAGTCGGTGGTCGAGACCACGCCGCGCTCGGCATCGATCTCGTACACCGCGGCATCATCGCGCGAGGCGTTGCCGACCCAGAGTTTCGGATCAAGGTTCTGCGCACCGCTGCCGGCCAGAATCACCTCCAGCACCTGCGGGGAAATCTTGCAGCCGCAACCGGCGCCGTGGCTGTATTGGGTCAGACGAATCGGCTCGCTCATGGGGAAGTCTCAGGCTGTGAATGAGGCCGATTCTAGCAGAGCACGGACAGCCGGACTGAAAGCCAACAGATCAAAGGATCGCAGCCTGCGGCAGCGCCTACACAAATCCCATGTAGGAGCTGCCGCAGGCTGCGATCTTTTGATCTTAAAAAAAACCGCCCTTGCGGGCGGCTAAAAGTGCTTCGACCCTAAATCAGAAGCCAAGGCTGAAGCTGATGGTCATCGCGTGGTCGTTGTTGTCATTCGACAATTGCCCCGAATAACCCACTCCGAGCTTGCCGGTCGGGCTGATCTGGAAGTCCACCCCTGCTTCGACCAGCGCGCTGTCCTTGGCGATCGGTACGCCTTGGGTGCTGAACGAGGCGCCGCCGTCGATGAAGCTCAGGTCGGCGTCAGGTTTGGTGTCGCCGAAGGCATGGCGCCAGCCGATGGCCGCGCGCGGGGTGAATTGCCCGCCGTTGGCCAGGGTGATGACTTTGCCGGCGCGCAGGCCGAGGGTCGAGAAGGTGATGTCCTGATCGGCTTCAGCCTTCAGTCGCCCTACCCCGCCTTTTTCCTTGGCCTTGTCGGAGTCGTAGTTGACATACGACAGACCGGCGAAGGGTTCCAGGGCAATGCCGCCGGCTTCAATCGTGTAACCGACTTCACCAAACACCTGAGCGCTGCGCGCGTAGTAATTAGCCTTCAGGCGATCGTTGTAGCTGCCGACGCTGACGTCGCGTTTGGTCTCGATGTCGTGCCAGCTGTACGCCGCGCCGAGGCGCACGGCCAGTGCATCGAACTGCGAGTTGAGGTACGCCGCCAGGTGGTAGCTTTCGACGGTCGCGTCCGAACGACGATCATGTGCATCGAGGTCGCTGCGGGTGTAACCGGCGGCCATGCCCACGCGCCACTGATCATCGAGTTGCTTGTCAGTGCCGAGCATGAAACCGCTGAGGTTGCGATCGAGACTGGCGGCGTTGCTGTCGCCATCCGACTCGCCCCAGGCACCGAGTGCGCGGGCCCAGCCGACCATTTCGCCGTGGCAACCGTTGCTGCTCAATTGGTTGTCACTCGGCGCCAGGGCGCGGCGTGGATCATCCGCGGCGCTGCACGATGGCTGGCGCATGCGGTCGTTGACTGCTTCGCGCACGTAACGCGAATCCTCGAGGATGGCGCTGGCGGTGCTGGCATGGATTTCCCCCGACAGGCTGTCGAAGGCATTGCGCGCACCGGCGACGCTGAGGTTGACGATTTCGCCCTGCAACGCCGCACCCGCCGCACCATTGCGCATCAACGCCGAGGCAGTGTTGCGCTGGTTCTGGGTGGCGGCGACATCGACAAAGGAATTGCCGTTGCGACTGACCACCAGATTGACGGCGTTGGTGTCGTACACCAGTGCCGAATCGAGGAACGCGTACTGCGGCAAGTCCGCAGCACTGAAGGTCCCGACCACACCGCCACCTGCGGTGATCAGCAAGTACACGGTATTGCCGGTGAACGGCGCCAGCGAATTCACCTGCAAGCCGCCACCCAGCGTCGCCGTGCCACCGACCGCCAATGGCGTGGCGGTTGGCGAGCTGATGGTCAGGGCCAGCACGCCATCGGAGGCGTTGGTCAGGTTGCCGGCAACGCTCAGCGTGCCCGCCTCGGAACCGGATTGCACGACGCCGTGGTTGATGATCGAACCGACGCTGCCGTTACCGCTCAGGCCTGCACCGTTGGCCACGGTGACTTGTCCACCGAGCGAGGCCCGCGCCGAGCGGCTGCCGACTTGCAGCACGCCTTGATCGACCGAGACCGTACCGTTGAACGGTTGATTGCCGGTCAGCAACAACGTGCCGTCGCCGCGTTTGACCAAGGCGCCCGTGCCACTGAGCACACCGTTGAACTGGCCGTTGGCATTTTGCTGGAACACCAGCGACGCGTTGTCGAGGATGTTGCCCTGCAGACTGGTGGTGTTACCGATCAGCGTACCGCCGCTGACCGTGGTGCCACCGCTGTAGGTGTTGGCACCCGTCAACACCAGCGTGCCGGAGTCGAGTTTCTCGATACCGCCGGTGCCCACCAGCGGCACGGAGATTTGCGCGCTGGCCCCGGCATTGACGCGCACCGGTGCAAGGCTGCCATCCGGACCGTTGACTGGTGTCAGCGTACCGCCGGCACCTGGCGTCAGGCTGTAACCATTGGTGAGAAATTGCAGGCCGGTAAAGTTCTGATTGCCCTGCACGGTGACTGTGCCGCTCTGGCCACCGAACACTGCAAATTGACCATTCGAACCGAGGGCCTGAGTGCCTGTCGGGTCCGTCCAGTTGGTGCCTGGCCCCCACACGCCACTGCCGCCGCCGATGCTGCCATCGGGATTGGTGGTGCCGCCGTTCCAGAACTGCACCTCACCCGGAGTGCCTTGCACCAGCAGGTTGATCTGATTGGCGATGGCCGTTTGCAGGGTCAGGTTGGCCGCCGCTACCGGTAGGCTGCCATAGACCAGACCGTTGTCGGTCAGGCTGCCACCGTAGCGAAACAGTTGATACACCCCGGTACCGAAGCCGCCGGCATTGCTGACGTTCAGCGTGCCGTCGAGGGTCAGGTTGCCGGCGACATCAACCACCGTGGTCGAGCTGGTCGCCGAGCCGAGGCTGAAGTCCAGATTGGTCCCCGACGACAGTGCCAGCGCACCGACCGACAACGGCGTTGCCGCGCCGCCACCGACCAGTGTCGCGCCGTTCGCCAGTTGCACGGCGCCGCCGAACTGGCCGCTGCCGCCGAGGCTTGCGCCGCTGGCGACGTTGACGTTAGCGCTATTAAGCACGCCATTGACCAGCAGGCTACCCGCCTGCACCGAGGTATTACCGGTGAAGCCGTTGTTGCCGGTCAGGAGCAAATCACCACTGCCGGTTTTGTTCAGCGTGCCAGCGCCAGTGAGGTTGCCGGTGTAGCTGCCGTCGGCGTTCTGCGCGAAGGTCAGCGTGGCGTTGTTGACGATTGCACCTTGCAGGCTGCTGGTGTCGCCGAACGTGCTGCCGCCGTTCAGGGTGGTGCCGCCGCTATAGGTGTTGGCGCCGTTGAGGGTCAGATCGCCTGCGCCATTTTTCACCAGACTGCCCGTGCCAGTGACAGCGCCGATCAGCGTAGTGTTCTGGTTGCCGGCGAGGGTCAATTGCCCGCCCAGATTGATCGCGTTGGCCAGTTGCAGCGCCGAGGTGCTGTCGAGGCTGCCATTGCCGGTCACGTTCAAGGCACCGCTGCTGATCGCGCTGTTGTTGCCGAGAATCAGCGCGCCGGCGTTGAGTTGGGTGCCGCCGCTGTAGCTGTTATTGCCGTTGAGGGTCAGGCTCGACGCGCCGGCCTTGATCAGGCTGCCTGCGCCGCTGACCACGCCGCCCAGCGTCAGGGCGTTGGAGCCGGCGACGGTCAGGCCACCGTTGAGCACCACGGCATTGCCGAGGGTGACGGCGGTGTTGCTGTCCAGCGCGGTGCCCGCAGCGGCGGTCAACACACCAGTGCCGAGGGCCGCGTTGTTGCCGACCACGATCTTGCCGCCATTGAGCGCCGTGCCGCCGGTGTAACCGTTGGCCGCGTTGAGCACCAGCGTACCGGTGTCGTATTTGCCCAGCGTGCCGCTGCCGTTGAGCGCCACACCAATCGTTGCAGTGGCGTTCGGGTCTACCCGCACCGTGGCATTGCCCAGCGAACCGTTGACCAGATTCAGCGAACCCGCCGTGCCGTTGACCAGGCTGTAGCCATCGGTGACGAACTGCATGCCGGTGACGGTTTGCGCACCGTTGACGGTGACCGTGCCAGCCGCGCCCTGGAACACCGCGAAGTTGTTGGTCCAGGCTTGGTTGGTGGTGCCGTTGACGTCGGTCCAGTTGGTGGTGCCGGTGCCCCAGGTACCGCTGCCACCCTCTACCGAACCGTTGGCGACCAGCTGATTGCCGTCCCAGAACTGCACGGTGACGCCCGGTGCAGTCACCAACAGGTTGATCTGATTGGCCAGCGCGGTTTGCAGGGTCAGGTCGCCCGGGGTCACGCTGCCCGGCACGCTGCCGATCAGCATGCCGTTGTCGGTCAGGCCGCCGGTGTAGTTGATCAGGCGATACACGCCGCTGCCGAAACCACCGATGTCACTGACGTTGAGCGTGCCGTCGAGGGTCAGGTTGCCGCCGACATTGACCAGCGCATTGCCGCCACCGGACACCGGAGTGCCGAGGCCGACGTCGAAGTTGGAGTTGCCGTTGAACACCAGCGAGTCGACCGACAAGGTGCTGCCGGTAACGCCTGCCAGATGACCGCCATCCGCCACGGTCACAGCACCGGTCAAGGTGCCGCTGCCCCCGAGGGTGCCGCCGTTGTTGACCAGCACGTTGCCGCTGGCCAGCGAACCGTTGACCTGCAGGGTGCCGGCGTTGACGCTGGTGTCGCCGGTCAGGTCGCTGATGCCGCTGAGGGTCAGGGTGCCGGTGCCGAGCTTGGTCAGGCCGCCGTCGCCGCTGAGGATGCCGGCGAAGGTGCTGCTGATATTGTTGCCGCCAAGGCTCAATGTGTTGCCCGTGCCGATCAACGCCGTGCCGCTGCCAGTGAGGCTGGCCAGGCTGCCCGAGGCGCCAAGGTTGAGCGCCGCGCCGCTTGCGAGATTGAGCGTGGCATTGTTGCCGAGCGCCCCGCTGCTCAGCGTGGTCAGGCTGCCGGCGAGCACATCGAACGTGCCGCTGAACGTGTTGCTGCCGCTCAGCGTCATGTCGGACAGACCGTTCTTGGTCAACGTGCCCGCGCCGGCGATCACACCACCGAGGGTCAGATTATTGTTACCGGCCAGGCCCAGATTGGCGTTGACGTTGAGGTTGTTGGCCAGTACCAGCGGCGCGGAATTGTCGAGGGTCGAGGCGCCTGCCACGGTCAGCGCGCCGCTGCCCAGCGAGCCGCCGGTGCCGAGCGTCAGCGTGCCGGCGTTCAGCGTGGTGCCGCCCGAGTAAGTATTGATGCCATTGAGCGTCAGGTTCGACGCGCCGTTCTTGATCAAACCGCCCGCGCCGCTGACCACACCGGCGAGGGTCAGGTTGTTGCTGCCGGTGTTGCTCAGATTGGCGTTGAGCACGACGTTGTTGCCCAGGCTCAGCGCGCTGTTGCTGTCCAGCGCCGAGGCACCGGCCACGGTCAGGTTGCCCAGACCCAGCGCCGAGTTGCTGCCGGCGGTCAGGGTGCCGGCGTTGAGGGTGGTGCCGCCGAGGAAGTTGTTGTTGCCGCTGAGGGTCAGGTTCGACGCGCCGTTTTTACTCAAGCTGCCGGCACCGTTGACCGTACCGGCAAGCGTCAGATCTGCCGTGCCGACGATGCCGAGGTTGCCGGCCAGATTGACCGCGTTGTTCAACGACACCGCCGTGCTCGCATCCAGCGTGGTGCCGCCCGCCGCATTCAAGGTGCCGGAACCCAGCGCCGAGTTCGACGCCAGAATCAGTCCACCGGCATTCAAGGCCACCGGGCCGAGGAAGGCGTTATTGCCGCCAAGGGTCAGGTTGGCCGTGCCGGTTTTGATCAGGCCACCCGTGCCGCCAATCACGCCGTTGAGGGTCAGGGCATTGCTGCCGACCACGGTGAGGTTGCCGTTGAGCGTGGCCGCGTTGGCCAGCGTCACCGCCGCATTGCTGTCCAGTTGCGTGCCGGCATTCGCCGTCAACGTACCGGTACCCAGTGCAGTGTTGCTGCCCACGATGATTTTGCCGCCGTCCAGTTGCGTGCCGCCGGTATAGGCGTTGGCACCGCCCAGCACCAAGGTGCCGCTGTCGAGTTTATTGAGGATGCCGCTGCCATTGATGTTGGCGTTGATGGTCGCGGTCACGCCCGGATCGACGCGCAACGACGTGGTGCCGCCAGTGCCGTTGACTGCCGTGAGTTGCCCCGCCGCGCCATTCACTACGTTGTAGCCGTCAGTGAGGAATTGCATGCCGGTAAACGCTTGTGTGCCGTTCACCGTCACCGTGCCGGCGGTGCCTTGGAATACTGCGAAATCGCCGGCCCATGGTTGGTTGACCAGACCGTTGGCATCGGTCCAGTTGGTGCCGACCGCGTTCCAGGTGCCGCTGCCGCCATCGACCACACCGTTGGCGATGGTCTGACTGCCGTCCCAGTAACGGATGTTGACGTTCGGCGCCGACACTTGAATGTTGATCTGATTGGGCACGCCGGTCTGCACCAGCAGATCGCCGAGGCCGTAACCGACCGGCACGCTGGCGACGTCCAGACCGAGATTGGTCAGGGCGCCGGTGTAGTTGAACAGGCGATACACGCCAACGCCAAAACCGCCGGCATCGGTGACGTTGAGATTGCCGTCGAGGGTGAGGTTGCCGCCGACATTCATCAGCGACGTGGTCGACGGTGTTGCCAACGCGACATCGACGTTACTGCCGGCCGCGAGAGTCAACGCACTGGCAGACAGTTGGTTGCCCGACGACAAGGCCAGATGGCCGCCGCTGTTGATGTTGACGCTACCAATTGCCGAACCGGTGCCGGTGAGGGTACCGCCGGTGTTGACGTTGACCTGCGCACTGGCCAGCGAACCGCTGAGGTCGACGGTACCGCCATTGATCGCGGTGTTGCCGGTGATGCCGTTGATCCCGGTGAGGTTCAAGGTGCCGGTGCCGACTTTGACCAGGCCACCGCTGCCACTGAGATCGCCGTCGAAGGTGCTGGTGACGTCGCCGCTGCCGACGGTCAGCAGGTTGCTGCCGGTCAGTTGCACACTGCCGCTGCCGGTCAGCGCACCGAGGCTGGCGTTGCTGCCCAGATTGAGCCCGGCGCCGGCGCTGATGTTGACCCCGGAGGTATTGCCCAAGGCGTTGTTGTTGAGCGTGGTGACGCTGCCGGAGATGATGTTCAGCGCACCGGTGAAGGTGTTGTTGTTCGCCAGGGCCAGGTCCGACAAACCGTTTTTGGTCAGGTTGCCGGCACCGTCGATGATGCCATTCAAGCTCAAATCGTTGTTGCCGGCGACGGTCAGCCCGGCGTTCAAAGTGATCGCGTTGCCGATGCCGAACGACGCGCTGTTATCCAGCGTCGCCGCGCCGCCGACGATCAATGCGCCGCTGCCCAGACCGTTGGCATTGCCCAAGGTCAGCGTACCGGCATTCAAAGTGGTGCCGCCGCTGAAAGTATTGTTGCCGTTGAGGGTCAGGTTGGCAGTGCCGTTCTTGATCAGTGGGCCAGTACCGCTGGTGACGCCGCCGAGGGTGAGATTCTGCGTGCCGCCCACGGTCAGTCCGGCATTCAGGGCGACCGCGTTGTTGAGGCTGACCAGCGGCGAGTTGCTGTCCAGCGTCGACGCGCCAGCGACGGTCAATGCGCCAGAACCCAATGCCGAACTGTTGCCGACGGTCAGTGTGCCGGCATTCAGCGTGGTGCCGCCGAGGTAGTTGTTTGCTGCATTGAGAATCAGATTGGCCGTGCCGTTTTTCACCAGGCTGCCGGCACCGCTGACCAGACCGGTCAGCGTCATATTCGCCGTGCCGCCGATGTTCACGGCGCCGGCCAGCGCGACGGCGTTGTTCAGGCTGACGGTCGTGTTGGCGTCCAGCGTGGTGTTGGCCGCCGCGTTCAACGTACCGGAGCCCAGCGCGGTGTTACTGCCGACGATCAGTTTGCCGGTGTTCAACACGGTGTTGCCAAAATAAGTGTTGGCGCCGTTGAGGGTCAGGTCGGCAGCGCCGTTCTTGGTCAATCCACCGATACCGGCGACCACACCGCCAAGGGTCAGCGCATTGGTGCCGCCTACAGTCAGAGTGCCGGAGAGGTTGACGTTGTTGGCCAGCGTCGCGGCAGCGCTGGCATCGAGGGAGGTGCCGTTCGAGGCGTTGAGTGTGCCGGTACCAAGAGCTGTGCTGGAGCCGACAATCAGTGAACCGGCATTCAGCGCCGTGGTGCCGGTGTAGGTGTTGTTGCCGTTGAGGGTCAGGCTCGAAGCGCCGGTTTTGATCAGCCCGTTGCCGCCACTGATCACCCCGCCAAGGGTCAGTGCGTTGGCGCCGCCGGCGGTGAGGTTGGCGTTGAGAATCACGTTGTTGTTCAGGGTCACGGCCGAGCTGCTGTTGAGTGTGCCCGCGCCTTCCACCGTCAAGGCCCCCGTGCCCAATGCTGCGCCGTTGCCGACGGTGAGGCTGCCAGCATTCAGCGTGGTGCCGCCGCTGTAGGTGTTGGTGCCGTTAAGCGTGAGATTGGCGGCGCCGTTTTTCACCAGCTGGCTGGCGCCGCTGATCACCCCGCCGAGGTTCAGCGCATTACTACCGCCGATCCCCAGGCTGTTGTTGAGAATGACGGCGTTGTTCAGGGTCACCGCCGCATTACTGTCGAGGGTAGCTACACCGCCCACGGTGATGTTGCCGCTACCCAGCGCCGCGTTGGCGCCTGCGGTGATCGTACCGGCGTTCAGCGCAATGGCACCGAGAAAGGTGTTGGCGCCATTGAGAATCAGGTTGGCTGCGCCGTTTTTGGTCAGCCCGCCGCTACCGCTGACGATGCCGCCGAGGGTCAGGTTGGCGCTGCCGCCGACGTTGAGATTGCCGCCGAGCGAGACCGCGTTGGTCAGTGCGACTGCGGTGCTGGCGTCGAGCGTGGTGCCCGCCGCCGTGGTCAGCGCGCCAGTGCCGAGCGCGGTGTTGGAGCCGACAATCAGCGTGCCGGCATTCAGTGCGGTGCCGCCGGAGAAGGTGTTGTTGCCGCTGAGGCTCAGGTTCGCCGTGCCGCTCTTGATCAGGTTGCCGGCGCCGCTGACGACGCCGCTCAAGCCCAGTGCCTGGGTGCCGCCAATGGTCACGCCGCCGGCCAGTGCGACGGCATTCGCCAGTGTCACCGCAGTAGTCGCATCCAGCACCGTGCCGGCCGCCGCACTGAGTGCGCCGGTCCCCAGCGCGGTATTGCTGCCAACGAACAACGTGCCGGCATTGAGGGCGGTGTTGCCTGAGTTGCTGTTGTTGCCGGTCAGGGTCAGGCTGGCGGTGCCGCTTTTGGTGATGCCGCCAGTGCCGCTCAACACGCCGCCGAGGGTCAGCGCATTGCTGCCGAGCACGTTGAGCGCGCCGGTCATGCCGATGTTATTGGCCAGCGTCACGTTGGTGGTGCTGTCGAGGCTGGTGCCGGCGGCGGTGTTCAGCGCACCGCTGCCCAGCGAGTTGTTATTGGTCACCAGCAGGCTGCCGGCACTGAGTGTGGTGGTGCCGGTGAAACCGGAGTTGGCGCCGCTGAGGGTCAGGCTGCCGCTGCCGGTTTTGGTCAGGCCGCTGCTGCCGCTGATCAAGCCGCCGAGGGTCAGTGCGCCCGTGCCGCCGGCCGTCAAGGTGCCGCCGAGGCTGATGGCGTTGGCCAGGCTGATGGTGCCCGGTGCGCTCAGCGTTGTCGCGCCGGTGACGTTGAGGCTGCCGGTGCTGAAGGCCTGATTGTTGCTGACCTGCACCGTGCCACCGTTGAGCGTGGTGTTGCCCAGATAGGTGTTGGCGGCGCCGAGGTTAAGTTGTCCGGTACCGGCCTTGGTGAAACCGCCGCTGCCGGAAATCACCCCGCTCAGGGTAGTGGCATTGCCGCCTTGTACCGTGACGCCGCCGGCACCGACGGAAATCAGATTGCTGATGTTCAACCCGGCATTACTGGCCTGCAGAATCCCGCCGTTGGACGTGAGCACGCCGCTGCCGAAGGTGGCGTTGTTGTTGAAATTCGCGATACCGCCGTTGAGCGTGGTCGCACCGCTGACCAGTGGCCCCTGCAAGGTCCAGGTGCCGCTGTTGAGGGTCAGGTTGTTGAAGTTGACGTAGGTGGCGCTCGATGCCGTGCCATTCTCGGCGATACCGCCGCCGACGCCGCTGGTGTTTTGCAGGATCAGGCTGTTAGTCCCCCCCGCACCGCCATCCACCGTACCCGTCGGGGCGAAAGTCAGGTTGATATTGACCAGACCACCAAGGCCGACACTGATCTGCACGCCGTCACCGACCTGCACCGAAGAACCGGTCACGGCCGTGAAGGTGTTGGTGCTACCCGCGCCCATCGACACACCGCCGGTAATCGCACCGGCGTTGGTGAAGGTGTTGCCCGCCGCCGAGGTTTCGAAGGCTATACGGCCGTTGATGACACCAGTGTTGCTGTTGGTCATGTGGACCTGCGAGCCACCGTAGACGCCGATCACCGGGGTGTCGGCCAGGGTGATGCCACCGATCGAAAGTCCGGTCGAGGTAATGGTGCCGTTGTTGGTGAGGGTGGTGGTGCCGGCAGCGGCGTTGTTCACCGCGATGGCCAGGCCATTGACGCTGGTCAGGTTAAGCCCAAGCAACATGCCGGTACCGCGCATGATCGCGCCCGTATTGTTGAGCACATTGACCGTGCTGGTCGCGCCGTTCCCGATAAATGCACCGCCGCTCAACACCGATATCAGCCCAAGGACTGCCGGATCCATGATGCCGGAGTTGTTCAGGGTGATGCCGACCCCCGTCAGGTCCATGACATGCCCGCCAAGGGTCGCGTTCATCTGCGCGCCGCTGTTGACGTTGACCGTCAGGTTGTTCGTGGCACTGGCGAAGTCGTTGGGAACCAGTGGCAGTGGCGGCACCCCCGTACACGTCACGATTGAACCGGCCGTGGAGCATGTGGCCAGCGCAGGGGCACTGATCCCGCCGAACAGCAGCCCGGCGACGCTCAGATGCACAGCAAGGGAAAGAGGGGAAAAACGCGAAACGAGGGCGATACCAAACCTTGCTTCCACGGGCTACTCCTTGTCGTGGCCAATTTCTTCCTTGAAGGCGTGCAAAGCCGCGCTTATTCCACACGCGAATCAAGACTGCGACGGTCATCACAAAACCGTTGATTGGGGACAAAGCTAGTAGACGCCCGGCAATGGGGCACGGATTAAATGGTGTTAATACTTTAATACTAGAGGCGTCTGGAATAAGCGTTTCAGCCCGTATCCACGGGGCTCCAACCTGCCCCAGGACCTCGGGTATGGCCTTTGTGGCGAGGGGATTTATCCCCGATGGACTGCGCAGCAGGCCCACGCTTCCAAGGGCCGCTACGCGCCCCATCGGGGATAAATCCCCTCGCCACAGGATTCGTACCCGACGGCATTTTTTACGCTCTTGAAAAATGTGATCGTTCTGTCAGAAAAACCGTTGAAATCGACGAAATATCAACGAATTGAAAACATTGGTACGCCTTGTGCAAACGTTTGCGTAACGTCAATCTCAAGGTTTTCGTAACAAAACCGTACAAGCCCACGGAACACGGGCCTCGATCCGCAAAAAAGGACTTTGAATGCATACCGCATCCCCCTTTCGCGCACCGTTTGCGCGCACGTTTGCTGTTTCCTTGCTTCTTACTGGCGTTACCGGACTTCTCAGCGCCAGCGCTTTCGCTCAGCCCGCGCTGCCGGAAGAATCCGCCCAGGGCGAATCCCTCAGCCCGGAAGCCAGCCCGCCGAAAAAAGGTGCCTACCTGTCGGACTGGTACAACCAGGACCTGATGCTGATCGGCAGCAAAGACATCAGCTTCGGCCCGCAACCGGCCGACGATATCTACCTGGAATATGAGTATTTCGGCCGCAAGGGCCCGTTCGAGCTGTACGGCTACATCGACGTGCCGAAGATCTTCAACATCGGCAACAGCCACGACAAAGGCGTGTGGGACCACGGCTCGCCGGTGTTCATGGAGCACGAACCGCGCATCTCCATCGACTACCTCGCCGGCCGCAGCCTGGCCATCGGCCCGTTCAAGGAATGGTACGTCGCGTTCGACTGGATCTACGACCACGGCAGCCGTAAAGAGAATCGCGCCAACACGCTGTACAGCGGTTTCGGCACCGACATCGACACCCACTCGCGGGTCAATCTGTCGGCCAACCTCTACGGTCGCTACCAGTGGGAAAACTACGGCGCGAGCAATGAATATTCGTGGGACGGCTACCGCGCGCAGCTCAAGTACATCGTGCCCATCGACAAATTCAGCAACGGCGCCTCGCTGACCTACATCGGTTTTACCAACTTCGATTTCGGCTCCGACATCCACAAAGACAACCCCGCTCGCACCGCCAACGCGACGGTGGCGACCAACGTGTTGCTCTACTCCTTCACCCATCTGCGCTTCACGCTGGTGGGGCGTTATTTCCACAACGGCGGCAACTGGGAGGACGGCAGCGAGCTGAATTTTGGCGACGGTAACTTCCGCGCGCGTTCCAATGGCTGGGGTTACTACGCCGGCGTCGGTTATCAGTTCTGATTTTCAAGGAGGTTTCATGCAAGCAATGATGCGTTTGACACTGGCCGCTGCGGCCCTGCTCTCTTCCACCGCTTGGGCGGTTGAGGCGCCGATCCAGCCGAAAGTCGTGCTGATCACCATGTTCGCGCCCGAGGCGCAGCATTGGATCGATCGCCTGGAACTGAAACAGGAAATCCGCGTGCCGGGCCTGTCCGCCGAGTACCCGAGCATCCGCTGCAATACGCAGCAGGTGTGCCTGTTGACCACCGGCATGGGCCAGACCAACGCTGCCGCCTCGACCCTGGCGTTGGCGCTGTCGCCGAAATTCGACCTGCGTAAAAGCTATTTCCTGATCGCTGGGATCGCCGGGATCAGCCCAAAACACGGGACCATTGGCACCGCGGCATGGGCGCACTATCTGGTGGAGTTCGGCACGCAATGGGAGATCGATTCGCGCGATGCTCCGTCGAACTGGCCGACCGGTTATCTGGGTATCAACACAAAAGGCCCGAACGAAAAACCGCCGCTGGACTACAAGACCGAAGTCTTCGAACTGAACGCGAAACTGCAGGACAAAGCCTTCGCCCTGAGCCACAAGGTTGAACTGAGCGAGAGCAAGGAATCGGCAGCGTGGCGCCGGAAATATCCGTCAGCCCCAGCCAATCAGCCACCGGTGGTCACTCGCTGCGACACGTTGGCCGGCAACACCTGGTTTTCCGGTACACGCTTGAGCGAGCGGGCCGAGGTCTGGACCAAACTGCTCACGGATAACAAGGGCGAATACTGCACGACGCAGCAGGAAGACAACTCCACCTATGAAGCTTTATTGCGGGCCAGTCGTGAAGGTCTGGTCGATGTTCAACGCCTGGCCGTGGTGCGCGCCGGCTCTGACTTCGATCGCCCTGAGCCGGGCGGCAGTGAAGTCGACAACCTGCTGAAATACGCCGATCAGGGAGGTTTTGCCCCGGCGCTGGAAAACCTCTATCGCGCCGGCCATCCGCTGGTGCAGGACATCCTCACGCATTGGACAGCCTGGGAAAATGGCGTCCCGCAATCCTGAGCCCAACACAAATCAACTGTAGGAGTGAGCCTGCTCACGATAGCGGTGTGTCTATTAACGAATACTTCGTCTGACACACCGCTATCGCGAGCAGGCTCACTCCTACAGGGGGTTGGCGGGGGGTCAGGGAATCAGGATGACTTTGTCACCGCTGCCCTGATTCACATCCGCATAACGCTGAAGACCATCGGCCAATGGCGACTCGACCAGACCTTGCGGCAACGGCAACGCGCCTTCGTCGAAGAGTCGGCCAAACTGGCCCAACATCGCCGCACAGGCTTCAACGCCGTACAGCAACGTATTGACGCCCACCACCGAACCGCCCTTGCGGTACAGCGCCAGTGCCGGCAATTGCACATGGCCGTCTACCGGTGCGGCGATGATCGCGATTCGACCAAAGATTGCCAGTGCCGCCACCGACGCCGGCAGCCAGAAACCGGTGGTGTCGAAGATCACTTCAGCGCCCCCCTGATACACCGCGTTGACCTGCGCGCCGAGGTCTTCAGGTTTATCCAGCTGAATCGTCTGGTAACCCTGCGCCTGCAAATCCTTGACCTGCTCTGGACGCCGCGCCGCCGCCAGGATCTGCGCGCCGCGCACTTTGGCCAAGGCCAATGCCGCCGTGGCCACCGCACCGCCGCCGATCACCAGCAGGCGCGTGTCGGCTTTTACCAGACTGCGTTCCAGCGCATCCCACGCCGTGGTGTACGGCACGCCGAGACTGGCGGCCTGGCTGAAACTCAGACGCGATGGTTTGAGGGCGACACCGTTGGCCGGCAGTTTGACGAATTGCGCGTGAGAACCATCGGCGAAAAAACCCAGCTCGCGACCGGTGCCCCAGACTTGTTGACCGATCAATGCTGGCGGGCCTTCAACCACCACACCGGCGAAATCGCGACCGGGTATGCGCGGCAGCGTGGTGTAGGGGAAACGGCCGAGGACGTTTTTCACATCGCTGGGATTGAGACCAGCGGCCTTGATCTGTACCAGCACCTCGTCAGCGCCGGGGGTTGGGGTCGGAACGTCGACGAAACGCAGGGAAGACAGGTCGCCGGTTTTATCGAATTGCAGTGCTTTCATGGCTTGATCCACCGAAGAGAAAGGAAACTCAGGACAACCAGCCGGCGACCAGTTGCCGGCCCATCGGCCACAATTGCTCACCGGCCAGCATGCCGAGCAGACCGACCAGCGCGATGGCCGGCGGTGCGGGAGAACGGAAATCCAGCGCGCCGTACAGCAGGCCAACGCCCAGACCAATGGCCAGCGAAATCAGGTAGTTCATGGGGGAGGAACTCCGCCGATTGCAAGGAATGGGCAGAGTCTAGGGAATCGAGTGCGAAGGCATCGGCCAACGACTTCTGAATTTCGGCCAACCCTGCCGAAACCACCACAAAACCCTGTGGGAGCTGGCTTGCCAGCTCCCACAGGGTTTGTGCCGGTTCAGGAGGTAACGTTGTTACAGAGTGAATTGTGAGGGGGCGACGCCCAGTTCGCGGCGGAACATGTCGCTGAAGCTGCTGGGCGAGTAGCCGAGTTCGCGGGCGATCACGCTCACCGCCACGCCCTGAATCAACTCCGCCACCGCCGTCGCCAGTTGCACCTGTCGGCGCCACTCGGCGAAGCCCATGCCGAGACTGTCCTTGAACAGCCGCGCCAGGGTGCGCACGCTGGCCCCGGCATTTTCCGCGTGTTGCTCGAAAGGAATGTCCAGTGAGGGCGCCGCCATCACCGCTTGGCACACGTTCATCAGACGCCGATCGGAATCGTCCGGCAGCGGGATTTTCAACTGCGAACGGCGGGCGCGTTGCAGCTCCAGCAACGCCAGTCCGACCAGCGCCTCGTAGTACGCCGGGTCTCCGCTGTCGCCCTGCTCCACCAGCCCGACAATCAACTCGCGCAGCAACCCACCGACCTCGATCACCTGCACCGTCTGATCCAGCGTCGCCGCCAGCGCCGGGCGCAAGTAGATATTGCGCATCTGCAGATCCGACACCACGCGGATCCCGTGCGGCACACCGGGCGGCAACCACACCGCCCGCTGCGGCGGTACCACCAACGCTTCATGCGGCGTCTCGACCCACATCACCCCGCTCATCGCGTACAGCAACTGCCCCCAGGCATGCGCATGCGGCTCGATAAACAACCCACGCGGATACGTCCGCGCCACGCGCTGCACGGGCACATCGGTGTCACTGAGATCGGGGGGCGCGGCGAGGGCCATGGCGAGTATTCATTGGGGTTGGTGGAGGCGCCATGGTAACCAGTGCACCGATGCGTCGCCAATGACAGATACCGTCGGACAATCCGAGTGAATTTTCCCGGTGCGCCGCGATCCTTCTATTACCACAGGGAGGAATACGGGCTTTATGAACAACGCAAAACTCTATGTCATCGAATACACCCTTCACGGCACGCCCAAGTCGTTCATTATCCGCTCGGACAAAATGGACAACGCCGAGGCTTGGCACTGGGCAAGCTGCGACGCCGGCGTCGGGCGAATCCCGCGCTTTGGCCGTGAAAAGGTGCAGAAAACCAGCAAACCGATGGCGGAAAAATTCGGCGTGGAAAACGTCGTCTGGCGACCGACCAGCTAAGCTCAGCCTGGCGGTCGGCATCATTCGGGGGAATGCACAATGAGCAACATCAGCAGCGAGGCGCACCTGGACTATGGCTTGGACACGCTCTTTGGGCGCATCACCAAAAGTGTGGATTGTCGCGTGGGCCTGGAAGCGGTCGAGGATGATCCGTTCTGCTTCGCGCTGAGGGTACCAGCGCCGTTACCCGACGACCTCGACCAGGCGAAAACCGTGGTGGTCAGGGTCGAAGGCCGACGGCTGCAAGGGACGGTGCGCCATACCGAGCGCATGGATGATGCGAGTTTGAAACTGGAAGTGGAGCCTGATTAGGCTCCACTTTTTTTGCGCCGGGTTTATTTCGGATGCGCGCAATGGCAGCCCTTGCTTGAGCACTCCTCGCCACTCTTGTGGTGGTGAGCGCAGGCTTCGCAGCAGTAGTGTTTGCCGTGCACGGCGTAGGAATGATCGCCTTCTTTGATGGTGCATTTGCAGCCGGGGCAATCGCATTTTTTATCGGGCATGGAACAGACTCCTTGTGTGGTGGTTGTCTGAGGCTTGGAGGGCAAGCCGTGATACCCAGTGTAGGAGCTGCCGAAGGCTGCGATCTTTTGATCCGGATTTTTTATTGGGGTTTGGGGGACATATCCGTTGCTGCGGATATGGCTTCCGACGGTTTCGCTCTTATCAGCGAGTCCCTTTTTCAAACGCCGGAATGCCGGCCCGGCGAAAATTCAAAAACCAGAGCCAGATCAAAAGATCGCAGCCTTCGGCAGCTCCTACGGGGGATTGCATCGAAAGATTGGCAGGCTGCCAGCAAGCGAAGCCGATAAACCATGTAGGAGCTGCCGCAGGCTGCGATCTTTTGATCTTGCTCTTAAAAGATAAAGTCAAAAGATCGCAGCCTTCGGCAGCTCCTACAGGGGATGATGGTATGGCTGGGAGAGGTGGGTCGGCTGTCAGGCCGCCTTCGCGAGCAAGCTTTGCTCCTACGAAGAACAACAGCTGAACGCGCACCGCTTGCCCCCCAAAAAACCCGAATCAATCCCCCGTACGCACACTGCTCCGATACATAAACACCAAAGCCAACCCCAAACACCCCATCGCCAAAACCCGGCTACCGGACAAATCGATCGCCGGGTTGCCAAACCAGCCAAAATTATCGATCAACATCCCCATCCCCAACTGCCCGACAATCACCGCCACGGTCGCCACCGCCGTACCGACCCGAGGCACAGCGCCGACCATGACAATCATGTACACCACGCCAAACAGTGCCCCACTGAGCTGCCACTTCGGCACATCAAGCAAACTCACCGAATGCGCCGGTTCGAAAAACACAATCAGCAATCCGGTCACCAGCGCACCCACGGCGAACGTCAGCAAACTGCTGCGCAACACGCCGACAGTTTCCCCCAAGCGCCCATTGATCGCTGCCTGAACACTCAGCACCGCACCTGCCGCAACCACCACGGCCAACAAAATAATCAGACTCATCATCAACCCCGAGCAATCAAAACAAGTGCCGCCACAATCAGCAACAACGCCAGCCAACGTTCACCGTTGACCTTCTTGCGCGCCGTCCCGAACCAGCCGAAATGGTCGATCAACACACTCTTGCCGACTTGCCCGGAGAGGATCGCGATCATCGTCATGGCGATGCCGATGTGCGGCGTGGCCAGGGTCAGTACCACCACGTAGATCGGCCCGAGAATGCCCCCGATCAACTGCCAGCGCGGCAAGGTGTTCAGCGCCGGGCCCTTCTGCGGGCCGGCAAACAACAGCAGCAAAAACAGAATCGCCGAGCCCACGCCAAAGATGCTCAACGTCGCCCACAGATGCCCGACCTGCGCGCCCAATGGCCCGAGCAACCCGGCCTCTACCGACAACCCCATGCCCGCCATTATCACCAGCGGCAGCAATAACCAGCGCAGCCCCGGTTTGGCCACCGGTGCCGCCACATTCACTTCATCCAACGTTTGCATAAACACAATCCAGCCCAGTCAACGATGGCGCGGATTATCGGCTGGCGTCGCTGTGCGATAAATGGGAGCATCCGGACAACACTTTTGCGCATCACGCACAGCAGGACAGATCATGCACGGGCTCAGCGAACTCGGATTCAAGGCACTGCGGTTATTTGTGGCCGTGCTCGACCATGGCAGTTTTTCCGAAGTGGCCCGCCGCGAGGGCGTGGCGCCCTCTTCGATCTCCCGGCAAATCCAGTTGATGGAGCAGGCGCTGAACCAGCAATTGCTCTACCGCCACACCCGCGCCGTCACGCCGACCGAAGCCGGGCGCATGCTCGGCTACCACGCGCGATTGTTGCTGGTGCAACTGGAAGAAGCTGAACAAGCCTTGCAGGAACAGCAAAGCGAACCCACCGGCCTGGTGCGCATCAACGCACCGGTGGTCTTCGGTCAGCGGCATCTGACGCCGTGGCTGGGGCAGTTGTGCGCGCGCTATCCGAAGCTGCAACTGGATATCCAGCAGACCGACCACTACGTCGACCCGCTGCAGGAAGGCGCGGATTTGCTGTTTCGCATCGGCCCGCTGCACGACTCGAGCATGCAGGCGCGGATTGTCGCGCCGCACCGCTTTCAGGTCGCCGCCAGCCCGGCGTATCTCAAGCGTCACGGCACACCGCAACAGCCTGAAGACCTCGCGCAGCATCAATGCCTGGCCTACAAAGGCGCGGCCGGTCTGCAACGCTGGTTTTTCCGCCGCGAGGGTGAAGACTGGACACCGTATTCGGTGAAAGGCCCGATCACCGGCAACCATGCCGACACCCTCACGCAAGCCGCCGAACAAGGTTTGGGCCTGGTGATGTTTCCGTCGTGGCTGATTGGCGAAGCGGTGCGCGAAGGCACGTTGGTGCCGGTGCTGGGGGAGTATCAGGTGTCGAACAGCCTGGAACCGCAGCAGATCGCGGTGCTGTGGCCGGGCAGCCGCCGGCTGTCAGTGAAGGTGCGCACGGTCATCGACTTCTTCATCGAATGCTTCGGCGAAATCCCCTACTGGGACAGACCATGATTTCCCATGTAGGCGCTGCCGCAGGCTGCGATCTTTTGATCTTGATTGTTAAAAACCAGATCAAAAGATCGCAGCCTGCGGCAGCTCCTACATTGGATTGTGAGGGGAGTCAGATACGGAACTGGCCCACGAGTTTGCCCAGGCGCTGGCCAAGTTCGGCCAGGCTGCGTGAGGTCTGCGCGCCGAGTTGCGTCTCATCGGCGACGTTGTCCACCGCCACCGCAATCTGATGCACGCTGCGGTTGATCTCCTCCGCCACCGCCGTCTGCTCTTCCGCCGCACTGGCGATCTGCGCGTTCATCGAGTTGATCGTCGCAATCAGCGACGCCATTGCATCCAGCGACGCGCCAGCCTGATTGGCCTGTTGCGAGGTGCCGTCACCGGCCTCGCTGGAGCGGCGCATCGCCTCGACCGCCTGCTGCGTACCCGCCTGCAAGCGGTCGATCATGCCCTGAATTTCCTGGGTGCTGATCTGCGTGCGACTGGCCAACGCGCGCACCTCGTCCGCCACCACGGCAAAGCCGCGCCCGGCCTCACCGGCGCGCGCCGCTTCGATCGCCGCGTTCAGCGCCAGCAGGTTGGTCTGCTCGGCAATCGAACGGATCACCCCGAGCACGCCGACAATCGAGGTCACGTCCTGCTGCAGGCTGTCGAGGGAGACACCGCTGCTGCGGATGTCATCGACCAACGCATGAATCTGTTTGATGCTGCCCGCCACCACGCGCTTGGCGCTCTGGCCTTCTTCGTCGGTCTGCTGGGCGGCGACGGCGGCGTTCTGCGCGCTCTTGGCCACTTCCTGCGCGGCGGCAGACATCTCGTTGATGGCCGTGGCGACCTGATCAGTCTCGTGACGCTGCCGCTCCATCGCCTGATCGGAACGCTGCGCCTGATCGGACACCTGCGTCACCAGCCCGGTGAGTTGCGTGGTCATCTCGGTGATCTGCCGCACCAGGCCGTGGATCTTGTCGACGAAGCGGTTGAACGAGCCGGCCAGCTCGCCGAGTTCGTCCTGGCTGGTGATGTTCAGGCGGCGGGTCAGATCGCCCTCGCCTGCCGCGATGTCGTCGAGGTTGGCTTTCATCAGGGTCAGCGGACGCAGAATGGTATTGGCCAGCAGCATGCCCGCCGCCGCGATCACCAACAGCACCACCAACGCCACGCCGACGATGCTCAGCACCACGCCTTGCATGCGTTCCTGCACCTGCGCTTCAACCTGCGCCACTTGCGCTTCGATGCCGTCGAGATTGACCGAGGTACCGACGGCCATGTCCCACTTCGCCAGGTATTCGGTGTAACCGAGTTTCGGCACCAGCACTTGCGCATTGCCCGGCAGCGGCGAGCTGTATTGCAGATAGTGAGTGCCGTCCTTCGCGACCTTCACCAGGCCCTGATTGACGTAAACACCGTTCGGGTCGCGATTGTCCTTGAAGCTTTTGCCCACGCCTTCCGGGTCGTTGGCCTTGAACAGGCGCACGGTCTCGGAGTCGTAGCCGAAGAAGTAGCCGTCCTTGCCGTAGCGGATACCCGAGAGCAATTTGATCGCTTGCGCCCGCGCCGCTTCATCGCCCGGGGCGGCCGCGTCGTAGAGCGGTTTGATCGTAGTCATGGCCACGGCCACATAACTTTGCAGGGTCGCTTTGGCGTCGCCGAGCAGGCGTTCGCGGGTCTGTTCGACCTCTTTGTGCGCTTGTTCCTGGAGGATGAACAGCGTGGTCAGGCTGATGACCAGCGCAAAGAGCAATACCGGAAGAACGGCGAGGGACAGGACTTTAGCCTTGAGGCTCAGGCGCATTGTGGGGGCTCACTCTTTTGGTTTTATTGGCGTGGTTAAAGGCTTTAACGGCACGCCAGAGCAAAAGTTGAAGCCGCAAAAAAAGATCGCAGCCTTCGGCAGCTCCTACAGAGATCGATGTAGGAGCTGCCGAAGGCTGCGATCTTTTGATCTTCAGAGGCTAAATTACAACACCATCGCGGCCACCCAGCCGAACGCCAGCAGCGGCAGGTTGTAGTGCAGGAACGTCGGCACCACGGTGTCCCAGATGTGGTGATGCTGACCGTCAACGTTCAAACCGGAGGTTGGCCCCAGCGTCGAATCCGAGGCCGGCGAACCGGTATCGCCCAACGCCCCGGCAGTGCCGACGATGCACACGATCGCCATCGGGCTGAAGCCCAACTGCACGCACAACGGCACGAAAATCGCCGCCAGAATCGGCACGGTCGAGAACGACGAGCCGATACCGATGGTCACCATCAAACCCACCAGCAACATCAACAACGCGCCGATGGCCTGACTGTGATCGATCCACGCCGCCGCGCTTTCGACCAGGGTGCGCACTTCGCCGGTGGCCTTGAGCACTTCGGCAAACCCCGAGGCCGAGATCATGATGAAGCCGATCATCGCCATCATCTTCATGCCTTCGGTGAACAGGTCGTCGGTTTCACGCCATTTCACGATGCCTGACGCCGAAAAGATCAGAAAACCGGCCAGCGCGCCGATAATCATCGAGTCCAGCAACAGTTGAATGATGAACGCAGCCGCAATCGCCAGACCGGCAATGCCAATGGTTTTCGGGTTGTAGGCCACGCTGACCTGCTCGACCTGTTCAATCTTCTCCAGATCGTAAACGCGCTTTTTGCGGTAGCTGAAAAACACCGCCACCAACAGACCGAAGACCATGCCCAGCGCCGGAATCGCCATGGCGTGCATGACATTGATCTGGCTGATGTCGACGCCGGCCTTGCTGACGTTGGCCAGCAGAATCTGATTAAGGAAGATGTTGCCGAAGCCGACCGGGAACACCATGTAGGGCGTGATCAGACCGAAGGTCATGACGCAGGCGATCAGGCGGCGGTCGAGTTGCAGCTTGGTCAGCACATATAGAAGTGGCGGCACCAGCAGCGGAATGAAGGCGATGTGGATCGGCAGAATGTTCTGCGAAGCGATCGCCACCACCCACAGCAAACCAATCAGCAGCCATTTGACGCTGCCGCCGCCGCTCGAATGCTGCCGGTCAACCATCGCCAGGGCCTTGTCGGCCAGCGCATGGGCCAGGCCGGACTTGGCAATAGCCACGGCGAAAGCGCCGAGCAGCGCGTAGGACAACGCCACCGTCGCCCCGCCACCGAGACCGCTGTTGAACGCCTTGAGCGTGGCATCGATGCCCAGACCACCGGTCAGGCCACCGACGAGCGCGCCGACGATCAAAGCGATCACCACATGCACGCGGGACAAGCTGAGCACCAGCATGACGCCGACCGCGGCTATGACTGCATTCATTTCACTACCTCAAAAAACACTGCGATGGAAAACACACCGCCAGACAGGATGAGTCCGCCAACGGGTTACCGGCGGATTTGCAAAGAGGGTCTTATTAGAAGGGCGCGCACTGTGCCGCAGAGTGGCGGCGGTGTCAAAACTACAGGGTGATTGATCGTTCCCACGCTCTGCGTGGGAATGCCTCAATGGACGCTCTGCGTCCGCTTTGGGACGCGGAGCGTCCCGGGCTGCATTCCCACGCAGAGCGTGGGAACGATCACGTCCAAAGCATGACAGTGCGGCAATTGGTCATATTGTGTTTCAGGGATAAAGAAAGCCGATTTGCGGCCGTTACAGTGCAAAGTCTCAGATATTTATCGAATAAGGACGTCTCCATGTCGCTCAGACAACTTTCCATCCAATGGAAAATCACCCTGCTCGCCGGCCTCTGCCTGGCCGGTATCGTGACCCTGTTGGTGGGTCTTTCGCTGTATCGCATGGAGCACAGTTCCGAACTGGTGAAAGCCTCCAGCATGGAGATGCTCACCGAGTCCGCTCAGGCGCGCATCGAGTCGCAAGGCGAAGTGCAAGCCGCCGGCATTCGTCAACAGTTCATGGATGCCTATCAGTACGGCCACGGCTTCTCGCGGCAGGTGCTGTTCCTGCGCGAACAAGCCGAGAAGCGCTTCCTCGATGCCTTCGACCTGCGCGAAGACATGACCCGTCAGGTCAAATCCGCGCTGCAAGCCAACCCGGACCTGCTCGGCCTGTCGCTGGTGTTCGAAGCCAATGCGTTGGACGGCAAGGACGAACTGTTCGCCGGCCAGGCTGAGCTGGGCAGCAACGACAAGGGCCGTTTCGCCTTGTACTGGTCGCAACCGACCCCGGGCAAAGTCACCTCGATGGCCCTGCCGGAAAGCGACATGGCCGACACCAGCACCGGCCCCAGCGGCCAGGCCGCGAATGCCTGGTTCACCTGCCCGCGCACCACACTCAAACCGTGTGTGATCGAACCGTACTTCTACGTGATCGACGGCCACAACGTGCTGATGACCAGCATCGTTTTCCCGCTGACGGTCAACGGCAAAGTCATCGCCTCGCTGTCGGTCGACATCAACCTCAACAGCCTGCAAGCGATCAGTCAGGGCGCGAGCAAGAAGCTCTATGACGGCCAGACCGCCGTGAGCATCATCAGCCCGACCGGTCTGCTCGCCGGGTACAGCCCGGACGCCGGCAAACTCAGCCAGCGTCTGGACGCCGTGGACAAAACCAGCGGCAGCGAACTGCTGCGCATGCTCGCGGCCAGCAGCAGCGTCAGCAGCCTGCACAGCAATGGTCAGCTGAAAGTGCTGTCGCCGTTCCAGCCGATTCCCGGCGGCCCGTCGTGGGCCGTGTTGCTCGATGTGCCGGAGAAAGTCCTGGTCAGCCGCGCCGAAGCGCTCAAGCAACAGCTGGACGCAAGCAACAATTCGGGCACGCTGATCGAGCTGAGCCTCGGCGTGCTGGCCGCGTTGATCGGCCTGCTGCTGGTATGGCTGATGGCGCGCAGCGTGACCAAGCCGATCCTCGGCGTGGCGCACATGCTTGAAGACATCGCCAGCGGCGAAGGTGATCTGACGCGCCGTCTGGCCTACGACAAGCAGGACGAACTCGGCCAGTTGGCCGGTTGGTTCAACCGTTTCCTCGACAAGTTGCAGCCGATCATCGCCGACGTGAAGCGCTCGGTGCAGGACGCACGCAACACCGCCGACCAGTCCTCGGCCATCGCCACCCAGACCAGCGCCGGCATGGAGCAGCAATACCGTCAGGTCGATCAGGTCGCCACCGCCTCCCACGAAATGAGCGCGACCGCGCAAGACGTCGCGCGCAGTGCCGCACAAGCTGCCGAAGCCGCCAAGGATGCCGATCGCGCCACCCGCCAGGGCCTGACCGTGATCGACCGCACCACCGCGAGCATCGACACCCTCGCCGCTGACATGAGTGCAGCCATGGTGCAAGTCGAAGGCCTGGCTGCCAACAGCGAGAAAATCGGCACGGTGCTGGAAACCATCCGCGCCATCGCCGAACAGACCAACCTGCTGGCGCTCAACGCCGCGATCGAAGCGGCCCGTGCCGGTGAGGCCGGCCGCGGTTTCGCGGTGGTCGCCGACGAGGTCCGCAACCTCGCCCGCCGCACGCAGGAGTCGGTGGAAGAAACCCGTCAGGTCATCGAGCAATTGCAGAGCGGCACGCAGGATGTGGTCGGCTCGATGAACAACAGCCATCGTCAGGCACAGGGCAGTGTCGAGCAGGTAGGCCAGGCAGTGACCGCGCTGCGTCAGATCGGCGAGGCAGTGACGGTGATCAGCGACATGAACCTGCAGATTGCCAGCGCGGCGGAAGAGCAGAGCGCGGTGGCTGAAGAGATCAACAACAACGTGGCGACGATTCGCGACGTGACGGAGTCGTTGTCCGGGCAGGCAAATGAGTCGGCGCGGGTGAGCCAGTCGCTCAACAGCCTGGCGAATCAGCAGCAGAGCTTGATGGACCAGTTCCGCGTCTGACCCACACGACAGGTAGGAGCTGTCGAGTGCAACGAGGCTGCGATCTTTTGACCCTGCTTTAAAGATCAAAAGATCGCAGCCTGCGGCAGCTCCTACAGGGTGATGCGGGGGATCAGCGGCGCGGCAGTTCGATGAGGACTTTCAAGCCGCCCCACTCACTCTCGCCCAACACCAGCAACCCGCCCCACGTGTCGACGATGTCGCGCACAATCCCCAGCCCCAGGCCATGTCCGTGGGTCTGTTCATCCAGCCGCGTGCCACGACTGAACACCTGCGCGCGCTGTGCTTCGGGGATCCCCGGGCCGTCATCTTCCACGCTCAGGGCAAAACCATCCGTACGCTCGATCACACTCAAGCGCACCTCGGCATCCGCCCATTTGCAGGCGTTGTCCAAAAGGTTACCGAGCAGTTCGAGCAAATCCTCACGGTCCCACGGCAACTGCAGCCCGGCTGGCGCAACGTAGCTCAACGCCAGGTGCTCACCGTGAATCATGTTCAGCGTCGCCAGCAGCCCGGGCAATTCCGCATCACAATCAAACAGCGCGCCCGGCAGCGCATCACCGGACAACCGTGCGCGATTGAGTTCGCGATTAAGCCGCTGCTGCACCTGCTCCAGTTGCTCCTTGAGGATCTTGCGCAGCTCGGGATGGCCATCGAGTTTCTCACTCGACGCCAGGCTCAACAGCACCGCCAGCGGCGTTTTCAACGCATGCCCGAGGTTGCCCAAGGCATTGCGCGAACGCTTGAGGCTGTCTTCGGTGTGGGCAAGCAAATGGTTGATCTGCGCCACCAGTGGCTCCAGCTCCACCGGCACCTGATCATCGAGTTGCGAGCGCTGACCCTGCTGCAATTGCGCGATCTGCTCGCGCGCCCTTTCCAAAGGCTTCAACGCGCGGCGTACGGTCAGGCGCTGCAAGAACAGAATGAGCAGCAATGCCGCCAGACCCAGGCCGAGGCCGATCTGGCGCATGCGCTGAAAGCTCTCGCGCACCGGCGTGTAATCCTGCGCGACGCTGATCGAGATCGACTGTCCCAGACGCCGATAATCCGAACGCAGCACCAACAGTTGCTGACCGTCCGGGCCCAGTTGCAGGTTGCTGTGCAGACCGGACTGCTCCAGCAGCGGCAGATCCTGATCCCACAGCGAGCGCGAACGCCAGTGGCTGTCGGCAAAATCGATGCGGAAATAATGCCCGGAAAACGGCCGTTGATAGGCCGGCGACAGGTGCCGCTCATCCAGCTGCAAGCCTTGCGGGCCGCGCACCAGTGCCACCAGCAGGCTTTCGCTGTCGTTGCGCAGGCCGGCTTCGAGGTAACGCTGCAAACCCACTTCGAACAACCACAAACTGGTTTGCGCGACGACCAGACCGACGATCACCATCACGCTGATCAACCCCAGGCTCAAGCGGCGCTGGATCGACCTCACGAAGCCTGCCCGCCGAACAGGTAACCCTGGCCGCGACGGGTTTCGATGACACTTTTGCCCAGCTTGCGGCGCAGGTGATTGACATGGACTTCGAGGACGTTGGAATCACGCTCGGTTTCACCGTCGTAGAGGTGTTCGGCGAGGTGGCTTTTCGAGAGGATCTGCTCTGGGTGCAGCATGAAATAGCGCAGCAGACGGAATTCGGCGGCGGTCAGTTGAATGTCGGCACCGTCACGCACTACGCACTGGCGGCCCTCATCCAGATGCAGGCCGGCGGCCTTGAGCGTCGGCTGATTGGCCTGGCCCTTGGAGCGACGCAGCAGCGACTGAATCCGCAAGTACAGCTCTTCGGGGTGAAACGGTTTGGTCAGGTAATCGTCGGCGCCGGCCTTCAACCCCTCGATGCGCTCGGCCCAGGAATCACGCGCCGTGAGGATCAGCACCGGAATGGCCAAACCGCCGGCACGCCATTGCGCGAGCACCTCAAGCCCCGGCACGCCGGGCAGACCGAGGTCGAGAATGATCAGGTCATAGGGCTCGCTGCTGCCCTGATACACCGCATCGCGGCCGTCCGCCAGCCAATCGACCGCATAGCCCTGGCGTTGCAGGCCGGCGAGTAGCTCGTCGGCCAGCGGTACGTGGTCTTCCACCAATAGCAAACGCATCGATCAATCTTCCTTGTCTTTCACAAGTTCGCCAGTGTCGGCCTTCAGGTGCAACTCGCGGGCCACGCCTTCGGCGGTCAGCAACTCGACTTCATAAATGTAGACGTCGTGCTTTTCTTCCAGCTCGACCTCCAGCAGTTTCGCGCCGGGGTAACGGTCCATCGCCTGTTGCAGCACTTGCTCCAGCGGCAGAATCACGCCCTGCTTGCGCAGATTGAGGGCTTCGTCCGGACCGAGGTCGCGGGCCATCGCCGTCGAGCAAAACATCACCAGCGCCAACGCCGTGCGGCGCGTGGCGCAAACATTAACCTTCATTACGTATCCTGATGATCCTTGAGAACCTGCCCAGTCACCGCGTCTAATTCCAGATCCCACTCGAGACCCTGCGGATCACGCATTTCGACCTGATAAATGTACTTGCCGTACTGCTCTTCCAGCTCGGTGTCGGTGATCGTCGAGCCCGGATGTTTGGCCAGCGCCGTGGCGTTGAGCTTCTCGAAGGAGACGATAGTACCAGCGTCACGCAGACGCAGGGCTTCATCGGGGCCCAGATCGCGGGCGTGGGCGAGGCTGGCGGTGAAGCCGATGAACGCGGCAATGGACAGGGCAGTCAGGGTTTTCATGGTGTCTCCGTATTTTTTATGTGTTGCATACGGCGGGCACCTTAGCGATTTCAACTTAACTGAAACTGAATTGCCATCATCGTCCCACCCCAACACATCACCCCCTGTAGGAGCTGCCGCAGGCTGCGATCTTTTGATTTGGTCTTTTACTAAAAGCAAGATCAAAAGATCGCAGCCTGCGGCAGCTCCTACAGGAATTTGTGACATGTGCTTATAATTGTTTGCTTGCTAACGATCGAGACCGGTATGACCGCCATCCACATCAAATTCCCCGTCCTCACCCTTAAAGCCGGCCCTCGCGCCATGGCGCGGATTCGCGCGCAAGGCCTGAACGCCGCTGACGTCGGCACCCTGCCCGGCGCCGCGGGCGGGCCGAAGGCGTTGGGGATTCAGGGGCTGGATCTGGCGCTGTTCGGTGAATGGCTGCCGAGTGCGCCGCGCGAGCGTTCGCTGATCGGCGCCTCGGTCGGTTCCTGGCGCTTCGCCAGCGCCTGCCTGCCGGACGCCGCCGAAGGCATCCGCCGTCTCGGACATCTGTACGCCGAGCAGAACTTCAACAAAGGCGTGACCATGGCCGAGATCAGTCAGAGCTCGCAGCGCATGCTCAATGACCTGCTCGATGGCCGCGACGCGAGCATCCTCGACAACGCGCATTACCGCTTGAACATCATGGTGGTGAAAAGTCAGGGGCGTCTGGCTGATGACCATCGCGGTCGCCTCGGCCTGGCGCTGGGTTCGGTGATCGCCGACAACCTGCGGGGCCGCGCGCGGCTGTCGCGGCATTTCGAACGGCTGATCATCCACGATCCGCGTCTGGCGCCACCGGTGAATGCGCTGAACGACTTCCCCTCGCGCTTCGTCGCCCTGAATGTCGGCAACCTGCGTCAGGCGCTGCTGGCCTCGGGCTCGATCCCGATGGTCATGGAAGGCGTGCGCGACTTGCCGGGCGCCGGTGCCGGCACCTTCCGCGATGGCGGTCTGCTCGACTATCACCTCGACCTGCCCTACAGCGGCGACGGCATCGTGCTCTATCCGCATTTCACCGACCGGGTGATTCCGGGCTGGTTCGACAAGACCCTGCCGTGGCGCAAGGCTTCGGTGCAGCGCTTGCAGGACGTGCTGTTGCTCGCGCCGTCGAAGGAATATCTGGCGCGCCTGCCTTACGGCAAACTCCCTGATCGTAATGACTTCAAACGCTTCATGGGCGATGCGCCGAGCCGGCAGAAATACTGGCATGCGGCGATGGACGAAAGCCGCCGCCTGGGTGATGAGTTCCTCGAACTGGCTGCCAATGGTCGCCTCGCCGAGCGCTTGCTGACCCTTTAGTCAGCACGCCCAAACACAAGCTGGTAAACTCGCCGCCTGCCCGAATCGCTGCGGCGAACACCATCTGAACAGAGCCGAAAATACCGTGGAAATCTTCAAGGAATTTACTTTCGAATCCGCCCACCGCCTGCCGCACGTCCCGGACGGCCACAAGTGCGGACGTCTGCACGGTCACTCGTTCAAAGTGGCGCTTCACCTGAGCGGCGACCTCGATCCGCACACCGGCTGGATCCGCGATTTCTCCGAGATCAAGGCGATCTTCAAGCCGCTGTACGAGCGTCTGGATCACAACTACCTGAACGACATTCCCGGTCTGGAAAACCCGACCAGCGAAGTCCTGGCCAAATTCATCTGGAATGAAATGAAGCCATTGCTGCCGGAACTGAGCGCGATCCGTATCCACGAGACCTGCACCAGCGGTTGCATCTATCGCGGCGAGTAAAATGCAAAAAGGGTCGTGAGCTGCATTGCTCACGACCCTTTTTTTATCCGCTCACAGCGTTCATGCGCTGAGTGCGTCGATCACCGTCTTCAACTCGAGGGTCGCCCCTGCTTCCTGCGTTCGCCGCAGGGCCGTCATGAGTTGCTCGACATTCAAACGCTGCTCCTGCCCTTCGATGACCATACGCAAGAACATCGGTACACGCGATTCTTGATCCTGCGGCTCGACGTCGCGCACGATCAGGGTATGCGCATTGTCCGGATCGATCAGCATCAAGTGCCCTTGCGCTTCGGACAACAGCAGTCGCTCGTTGCCGGCCATCTCCAACACCAATGTGTGCTCGACCGATACCCCGTCTTCAGCCGCACGCCGACGATCCAGCACAATACACTCCAGTCGCTGCCAGGCCTCTTGCGACACGCGGCTCGTCTGCGTCAACGAGCCGAAAGCAAGGATCAGCGTCTCGACACCGTCGAGCAACAAGGGCTGCAAGTCACTGATCTCTACGGAGCTGTCCAGCGTGAGCACCTCGCCCACGCGGCCGGCATGGCTGTCGGTGAGCCAGATGTAATCCCTTGATCCGCGATTGAAAACCAGATTGTCCCGCGGGTCGAACAGCAGCGTTTCCTGCTGTTTCTTGACACCCAACAGCGCTGACCACTGCCCGTCGGGTCGTGCGCTGACCTCATACAAATGATCCTGATCCGCAACGTAGTAGGTGTAGCGCCCGCCGCTGCTTTCAACCGGCAATATCGGCGCGTGAGCATGGCCTGCCAGCAGAGCCTTCAGACGTTCGCGCAACGACAAACCGGAGTCTCTGGCTTGAGACCATTGATTTTCCACACTGACGATGCGTGCAGGTTGTCGATCCAATAGCTCCAGGTTCACGCCTTCACGCGTTCGCCCCCGCAACCCCTGGCCGTCAGCGACCACCTCGACAAACGCCCACTCGGACCAGACTTTTTCTGCCGCTGGCAGTCGTTCCGGCGACAGCAGTCGTGTGCCAGTGGCAAACACCTCTCGCAGATCTTTTAACGAACCTGTCGCCTGACGATAGAGTTGCCCTGCCTCGATATCCAGTAACCATGCCGCCTGGCCATCCGGGGTCAGACTGAGCAACGCCAGTTCTTTGCCGGGGCTGACCTGGCTCACTAACAGTTGACTGTCGACACACCAGGCCGCGAGCAACGTGCCATGGCTGAAACCCGCCAGGCCAATCACGGGAATGGGTTGCTTGCCATGCTGCTCGACCAGCGCAGGCAGTGCCCCCAGCCAGTCCGTGTGTTGTTCGAGCCAGCGCTTGCCGACGCCAATAAAGGTCAGCACGGCATTTTTATCGACCTCGAACAGTTGGCCATCGGCTTTCGTCAGGATGTAGCGTCCTGCCGAATGAGTCAGCTCTGTCACGTTGCTTTCGATGACTTCATCCAGTGCGGTGTCATAGCCTGAAGGATTGGAAAAAACCCGTAGCAGTTGCTTGTGGGTCACATCGTAGATCAGCATCGCGTCACTGGCCGACTCGTCCCACATCAGCATGATTCGCTGCACCGGTTCCTGAGCGAGCTGATCGTCATTCACATAGAACCTGTCGTCACTCAAACGCAGCCAGCCCGACAGGATCGCCGTGTTGTCGGCATACCCACGCAGCCCCACAAACGGCGCGGAGGTCCAGGTACTCATCGGTATATCCACAGCGATAATTTCATCCAGTTGCGGGTCAGGTTGGCGGAATCGATCCAACGGTGCCTTCCAGTACGCCTGCATGCCGACCGCTTCATTCCAATGACTTTCATAAGCGTTGATATGAAAGAAGGTGATCGTATTGGCAGAGATCAGATATTCCAGGGTGTAGCGGGTGGTCTCATCCCTGGTTTTTTCCTGGACGACGCGCAGCTTTCCATCAGCGGTCAACTCACAGCCGATGATGGTCGAACCTTTCCGCGGACTCAGCAGACGATAGGCGTGCCTGATGAGACCGGTGCTGACGTCGACGCGCCATACCGTTGCGTGCGCGGGGTGATAGAACCACGCCTGCTGACCCGAGACCGCGCCCAATACAACGCCCTCAAGCAACGAGGCCGGAAGGTTGCGCACGTACAGCACTCGGTTCTCGGCCACGTCGTAATAACCGGTGGTGTAGTGCACATCGGATTCACGGTTGAAGGGGACAATGAAGTGATGCAGCGCCACGTAATCGTTTGCCAGCCGGTTGGCCTGCGCAAGCGCACGCAGGCGCGTCAACACCAGGGCCATGTCGACCGGTTCATCGCTGCTGTCAGCCGTGCGCTTGTTCAGCGTGACAGACAATAACTGCCAAGTGTTTTTCTCACGATCAAACTGAAAGCGTTCGCCCCCCTTGAGCTGGAGGAAACCTTTGAAGCCAGTGATTCTGACTCCGTCGACGAGCAGATCATCGCCCTCGAATCCGACCTGTTTTTCACTCGCCCAAGGGGCACTGATCAACCAGCTCACATCATTGAAGGGCTCGTACTTCGCCAAGCGTACCGCGACGATCCCCGGGGTCAGTCCGAGCTGATAGACCCCGGATTGGCCGGTGATGTCGTAACTGATGAGCTGATGCCATTCCTTCGGCAATTCGGGAATAAGCAACTGCCGGGCCTGTTCATCGAGCTTCACCGTGATGGCGGTCGGCTTGTTGACGGGGAGCAGTTTGTAAAGGATGTGCGGCAGTGAGGGCGTGGAGAAAAACTTGAACCGCTGATCCGGGTCAGGCCAGGCAAATTCCAGCGTCTGCTTCCAGTCATCGAGAATGTTCGGAAACGAGGTGCTGATCGCCTCGATGCCACCCTTGTACGCGGGCCTGCCCTCGTAGACCGTCTGGTAGGTTCGCAGACGCAAGAAAAGATCCTCGTCCGGCCCATGCCCGGATGACCCTAACTGGTATTCATAACCGTAGTAACAAAGCGGTGTGCAGGGCAGCACGACGGCGTGGATTTGCCGCTCACTGTTGCCGGCAAATTCGAAGCTGTCCGCGCGGCCAAGCGCCTCGCGAATATTGATGGCCCGGTGCATGTCCTCCGGTTTCGCGCTGTAATCAGGCAGCCCCAGCGTCGAGAAATTCGCTGGGAAAAACTTCTGACTGTCGAACCTTACCCGGCGCGCCTGTAAATCCAGCTCGGTGATGACCGCTTCAACCGCAAACCTCAATACCCCGTCCTGACATTCGACACCCTCCTGCCCATAGGCTTCGTGAATCATGAACAGGTGCCGGCCAACGGCCCGGGCCTTGTCGCTGATCTGCCCCAGGTTGCTGGCAATCGCTGTAAAGCCGATGCCGAGCCCCAGCAACGGCACTGCCAGAAACGACGCCACCGTACCCACCGTCCCGCCAACCGCCAATGCGGTCAAGTCAAGTCCTAGCGCCGCCACGTTGAACACCAGCTGGGTGGTAAGTCGCGACCGCTCTTCATCATTGTTTGCCAGCGTCAGGCCATGGATGTCGAAGCCAATGTTGACCAGCGAAAAGCCGATCCCGACGCCGGTCGAGACCCGCCCGAGCAACCGTCCCGACAAAGAAGCATGTTGTTTGACCAACGCCTCTTCGCTGGCCGCCACCTGCCGTACCAGGTTGATCATCTGCACCGAATCCGTCAGCACGCCATAAGCCAGTTGCGCGTAACTCACATAAACTTGCACCTGCATGGCGATAGACAATGCCGGCACTGAACCCGCCTTTTGCTGATACTCGCGACTGCGCATTTCCGTCACCAGTGTCTGGATCGCAAAGGCGAAACTCAGCCGACTGCCACCCTCTCCCGCTCCAGGACCGCCGGCATTGCCGGAGACCGCATCGACCAGTTGCTGAATATGCTTTTTGATTTTGATGAAACGCGTATCGGCGGTAGTGACAAGGACCGTTTTTGCGGGATTGAGCGCGTCCACCATCGTCAGGCTGAAGCCCTGCGCTACGCTGCCCTTGACCGTCTCGAGCAAAGGCAGGTATTCGCCGCTCAGGGCGTATTTGTCACGCAGTTGTGTGGTCGCCAGATCGAGTTCACGCGTGAGGTAACGAGCATCCAGTTGTGACAGGCTTTCGCCCATTCGCGCGTTTTCCGAGAGCTGGCGTGTACGCAGCGTGGCCTGTTTATCCCACACGCCGACGGTCTGATCACCGGCAATCGGCGCGCTCTCCAGCAGACTGCCGACTTGCAGACTTGAAGGCAGCACTGTTTCAGCGATAGCGGCGGCGTTCAGTTCAACCACCCTGAACTGCAAGTCGGTCGCATCGGCCAGCCCATACAACCCGGCCAATTCAGCGCCGTCGCGCCGCAAATGGTCTTCGATACCTTGCTGCATCAACGCGCCCTGAGCAAAACCATACACCGCAAAATTCGGTTCGAAGAAGCGATAGCTGGTGTTGTCGCCCGTCACGACTTTGGCCACCAGCAACGCATGGCTACCGGTATCAAGCAACAGAACGGCGGTGTCTGTTTTCGCTTCGAGGGTTTGCATGATCGCTGGCAGATCGTGCTGCCCCAACAGCGTGCCGACCTCGAACAAGCGCACATCACTCAGATCGTCCAGTGCCGACAGCAAGGCACGGGAATCGGCTTCGTGCGCGTCCAGGCTGGCATTGGCGACCCGGCCGATAACGGCGCGCTCGGCACCCTCGCCACGGCTGAATGCTGCAGCCATGAGCAATGCCAGGGGATAACAGCGACGGCCGGGATCACCCGGCGAGTGCACCAGAAACGCCTGCGGCAATTGCCGGACAGACACCGCGCCACGGCTGAAAAACTGTTCACGGACACTCGCGGCATATTTAAGAATCCGCGTACGGTATTCCCATTGCGCGGTGCTATTGATTTGCGCAATGCGCTGGCCCCATTGCTTGAGGGTCATGGGTTCAGTCAACGCCAGTGCCTTGAGCGCATGGGCGCTCTGGTTGCCTGGCTTGGCCTGGCGCGCCAACGCTGCCTGGAAAGCCTGCGGCTGACGCGTCAGCAAGACTTTTTCGATCGCTTTAAAACGCGCGAAAACGCCACCGTCGGCGGTTTCACTGGCAAGTGCTTGCGCCGCTTGCCAGGCATCGGCAAATCCTGCGGCATCCAGAGTCTGTGCACCAAACAGTCCGCCGATGATAGCCCGATGCAACGGACTCAATTGCTCAAGCGGCAGCGAACCACGTTCCAGGTGCACCAGCAGCTCATTGAGATTACGCGGATGCTGCGCCCCGATGGATTGGGGTATTTCGTCGATCGTCTGATTGAGTATCTGCCGGCGTTCATCGAGGCTCAGACTGGCATTGCTCTCGAACACCACGTCACCCGTGAGCTTGTCGGTCATGGCGCGGATAAAGGGGTCGCCCAGATCATCGATCAGGCGTTGAACAATCGCGGTCACCAGCACCGGCTTGCCCTCGATCACCGGCCAGCCGCGCTTGAAGGTCAGCGTATTGCCGGGTTTAAGCAGTTCATGCAGATTGCCGGTGTAACGCGCTTTGAATTTGCCGTCGCGCCAGGCTTGTTGTTCGTTTTGCACCCATACAGAGTTGCCGTCAGCGCGTTCAATCCAGCCACTGATCAACTCCTCCTCAGTCGCGGTGTTATAGCCCTCTTGCAGGTATTGCGACGCCTGGATTTCTGAGGCGCCGCGGGTTGTGTATTGATAATCCGTGAATAAACGAGACGCCACCAATAGCGCTCCCGGCCCGGTCAAGGCGATGGTGCCTCCGGCGCCAGGCACCACACCATCACGATGGTAACCGTCAATGGCACTGATGATGCTTCCTTCATAAGTCTGCCAGATCTGCTTTAACGCGACGTTTCCGGAAAAAGGAAAGTCCACCTCACCCAACATGTTTTGAATAACACCAAAACTGCTCTCATCACTCCACGCTCGCCCGGTTTTATCCAAGTGAAGTTCTACCGCTTCAATCACATTGTAGTAATAACGAATCAGTTCCAGGGTGGCGCTGGTCATCCCCGCCCGCGGATGTGCAGCGATATACGCATTCATCAATTTCGGCGCAACATCACCTGTTGGCGGGTTAGAGGCCCCCATACCCAACATATCGCCAGAAGCAGCCTGGCGTATGAGGGGCGCAAAAATTCGATCAAGGGGCGGGTTACTTTCTGCAAACGCTTCAAGTGGGGGGAGGTACTCTTTCGGAATATGCTTTTTCAGATTTTTGTATCGACTTGCGTCGCGACCCGGCATTAATTGCCGATTGTGATCAAGTAATAATTGCAGGACACCTGAGCGAGCCTCATGGCTTAACGTTGAAAGATCAACTCCGCCCATTTCGCTGACCAATGGCGGTAAGTAGTCAAGGTCGCTGTAGGTACCGCCCTCCTGATAGACAGCTTGCAAACGCACCAGATCAGAAGCGGCTGCAAAGTTACCCCTCAAGGAAATTTCTCGGTCATAAGCAGACCACAGGAAATGCGATGCGAATTCCTCTCGGGCATTGCGCAATCGCACACGGTCGTCGGCCATGTCCAGATGGCTTTGCAGGTACCGTTTGCGCGCAGCGAGCAGTTGCGACTTATCCTGGGCAAACGCCTCGACCAGAAACTCGATACGTGCCTCGTCAGCACCAAGGCCGCGCCGTTGCGCCTGGTGGATGAAATCAAACGCCTGACGCCGCAGTACGGCCAGTCGTTCTTCATAGAGCTGGCCGAGCGCAACTCTGGAAATCGGTTGGTCGCCACCCGAGCGCATGGCATCTGCCTTGGCCGCCTGAATGAGCGTGCGACTGACATCGAAAGCCATCAACGCGTCCGGGTCGTACCAGATATTGAAAGTGAAACCTTCGGGAGCCCGGGCTTTCCAGATGTTGAAGTAATCGCGCTGGTTGGCGCCAAACATGGCACCGCCCACCCAGACAAAATGCATCTGGCTGGGCACCTCTGTTGCAGAAAGTGTCACTGTGTTCTGCAGACGCCGATGGTAATCATCAACTTTATTGCGCAAGTAGCCAATGCCTTCATCGTTAGAGCCTCGCCCTAACGTCTGCAGTGTTTCCTTCAACAGACTTATGACCTGGAACATACCCTCTGACGTTTCCTGTACCTGCGCAGCGGCGTAATACCGAAGCGCCGCCTCGTATTGCTCGGTACCGTGAAAGGCTGACAGAACTGCTTTAAATCCCACAGGATCAACAAAGGTGTGCCATTCCTGATGTTCACTGTTAACGAACTGCTCTAAAGCCATTTTCAATAAATCCATTTAATATGAAACAAGAAAACATTGACCCACGATTTGTCGCCACCTACTGGCAACGAGACCGACACGGCAAATGCAGAACTAAAACAAAACTACTCAGCCTGAGCAAAAACAGCAAAAACAATACATCACAGATCATTACTGACATATTCAATGAACAATGAACATTTCCAGACAAACACTACTGAACAATGAACTTGCGTGACCTGACATCCAACACTTGATAAAACTTCAACACGCCAGCCTTGATTGATTATGCTAGTGGCTGAAAAACGCGAGGAGGACAGCCCCATGACGAACGGATTGCTGGATCAAGTCTTCGACTTCAACGGTCAGCCGGTGTGGCATGCGGTCCGTGGCGACGGCCCGCCGCTGGTGTTCGTGCATGGCACGCCCTTCTCGTCCTGTGTGTGGCATCGCATCGCGCCCTTCTTTTTCGCCACGCATCGTGTGCACTGCTTCGATCTGCTCGGTTATGGGCGCTCTGCAAAACCCGACGCCGATGTCTCCCTTGGCGTACAAAATCAATTGTTGGCGCAGTTACTCGATCACTGGGCTATTCAAAACCCCGACGTCGTTGCTCACGACTTTGGCGGTGCCACGGCGCTGCGCACGCACCTGCTCAACGGCAAGGATTACCGCAGCCTGACGCTGATCGATCCGGTGGCGCTGACGCCGTGGGGGTCGCCGTTCGTGCAGCATGTCCGCCTGCATGAAGCGGCATTCAGCGGCCTGCCCGATTACATCCAGCGCGCCATCGTGCCGACCTACATTCGCGGGGCGATTCACCGGGCGATTCCTGACGACGAACTCGCACCCTACGTTGAGCCATGGCTCGGCGATCCGGGGCAAGCGGCGTTCTATCGGCAGATTGCGCAGATGGACGAGCGCTATACCCGTGAAGCAGAAAACTTGTATCCGAGCATCCGCTGCCCGGTACAGATTCTCTGGGGTGAGCAGGATCAGTGGATTCCCATCGAGCGTGGCCGAGCGTTACATAAAATGATCCCGGGATCACAATTCCACCCGATTCCCAACGCCGGCCACCTCGTCCAGGAAGACGCTCCCGAGGCCATCGTCGCCGCCCTGCTGCGCTTTCTCTGACCTTGATCGTTCCCACGCTCTGCGTGGGAATGCCTCAACGGACGCTCCGCGTTCGGCTTTGGGTGGGACGCGGAGCGTCCCGGGCTGCATTCCCACGCAGAGCGTGGGAACGAGCAAAAAACAAAATCAAAAGATCGCAGCCTGCGGCAGCTCCTACATTGGGCTTGGGGGTGTTCGGGTGCACTGTTTTCGCGCCGACTGGCGTGTCTCGTCTATACATAACCCGCGCCACCCGGCATTTGGCACGACCACTGCAACCCTCCCCCGCGTCTTCCCTTTTCAGCAAGGACCGCCCCATGACGCAGCACGCCCCCGGCAACGATTACCCCCTCAGCGAAGTACCGATGCATGCGCGTAAAGGCCTGGCCTCTACGGCGATGGTGTTACTGGGCTTCACGTTTTTCACCGCGACCATGTTTGCCGGCGGCAAGCTCGGCGTGGCGTTCAGTTTCGGCGAGATGATGGCGGTGATCATCGTCGGCAACCTGCTGCTTGGGTTGTATGCCGCAGGTTTGGGTTACATCGCCTTCAAAAGCGGCCTCAATTCGGTGTTGATGGGGCGTTTTTGCTTCGGCGAAGTCGGCAGCAAACTCAGTGACTTGATCCTCGGTTTCACCCAGATCGGCTGGTACGCCTGGGGCACCGCGACCGCTGCGGTGGTGCTCGGCAAATACTTCGAGCTCGATGAGGGCACCGTGCTCGGGCTGATGGTGCTGTTCGGTCTGGTGTTCTGTGCCACGGCTTACGTCGGTTATCGTGGGCTGGAGATTCTGTCGTACATCGCGGTGCCGGCGATGATGTTGCTGCTGATGCTGTCGATGTGGGTGGCGACAGTGAAAGTCGGCGGCTTCGAGGGTTTGCTCAGCGTCGTACCGAGCGGTTCGCTGGACTGGTCGACGGCGATTACTCTGGTATTCGGCACCTTCGTCAGCGGCGCAACTCAGGCGACCAACTGGACGCGCTTCTCGCGCTCAGCGCGTGTCGCGGTGCTGGCCAGCCTGATCGGTTTTTTCATCGGCAACGGTTTGATGGTGCTGATCGGCGCGTACGGCGCCATCGTCTATCAACAACCCGACGTGGTTGAAGTGCTGCTCCTGCAAGGTTTCGCCATGGCCGCGATGGCCATGCTGTTGCTGAACATCTGGAGCACTCAGGACAACACCATCTACAACTTCGCCGTCGCCGGTTGCAACCTGCTGCGCACCGGTCGGCGCAAGACCGTGACCCTGGCCGGCGCGGTGATCGGCACCCTGCTCGCGCTGCTCGGCATGTACGACATGCTGGTGCCGTACCTGATTCTGCTCGGCACAGTGATCCCGCCGATTGGCGGGGTGATCATGGCCGACTTTTTCTACCGCTGGCGCGGGCGTTATCCGCGCCTGGCCGACGCACGGCTGCCAGCGTTCAACTGGCCGGGCCTGGGGGCTTACGCGGTCGGTACCGTCGCCGCGTTCAGTTCGCCGTGGGTCGCGCCGCTGGTAGGGATCGCCGCTGCCGCGCTAACGTATGTCATCGTCACCGGCGCGCTCGGCGCTCGCAGCGCAGCCGCGCCACTACAAGACTTATAAAAAAGGATTCGCCTGATGCACATCATCAACGCCCGTTTGCGCAACCAGGAAGGTTTGCACGAATTGCACCTTGAAGACGGCCTGATTCGCAGCATCGCCCGGCAGACCGAAGCGCCGACACTGGGCCCCGACGACCTCGACGCCGGCGGCAATCTGGTGGTGCCGCCCTTCGTCGAGCCGCACATTCACCTCGACGCCACCCTCACCGCTGGCGAACCGCGCTGGAACATGAGCGGCACGCTGTTCGAAGGCATCGAATGCTGGGGCGAGCGCAAGGTCACCATCACCGAAGAAGACACCAAGACCCGCGCAAAGAAAACCATCCAGACCCTCGCCGCGCACGGTATTCAGCACGTGCGCACCCACGTCGACGTCACCGATCCACAACTCACCGCACTGAAAGCCATGCTCGAAGTGCGCGAAGAAAGCCGTCACCTGATCGACCTGCAAATCGTCGCGTTCCCACAGGAAGGCATCGAGTCGTTCCGCAATGGCCGCGAGTTGATGGAAGAGTCGATTCGCATGGGTGCTGACGTGGTTGGCGGCATTCCGCATTTCGAATACACCCGCGATCAAGGCGTCAGTTCAGTGAAGTTTCTGATGGATCTGGCCGAGCGCACCGGTTGCTTGGTCGACGTGCATTGCGACGAGACCGACGACCCGCATTCGCGCTTTCTCGAAGTGCTCGCCGAGGAAGCGCGCAGTCGTGACATGGGCGCCCTCGTCACCGCCAGCCACACCACGGCGATGGGCTCCTACGACAACGCCTACTGCGCGAAACTGTTCCGCTTGCTCGGGCATTCCGGGATCAGTTTTGTCTCCTGCCCGACCGAAAGCATTCACCTGCAAGGCCGCTTCGACAACTTCCCGAAACGCCGTGGCGTGACCCGCGTGAACGAGTTGCTCGAAGCCGGGATGAACGTGTGTTTCGGCCAGGATTCCATCGTTGATCCGTGGTATCCGCTGGGCAACGGCAACATCCTCCGAGTGCTTGAGGCGGGTCTGCACATCTGCCACATGCTCGGTTATCGCAATCTGCAAAGTGCGCTGGACTTGGTCACTGACAACAGCGCCAAAGCGATGCATCTGGGCGAGCGCTATGGGCTGGAACAGGGGCGCCCGGCGAACCTGCTGATTCTGTCGGCGGACAGTGATTATGAGCTAATCCGCAGCCAGGGTTTGCCGCTGTACTCGATTCGCGCCGGCAAAGTGCTGATGAAACGGACGATGCCGGTGGTGGAGTTCGTCTAAGGTGGAGAAACCGGCGTCGCCATGACGCCGGCAACCCCCTGCGATGGATGCTCCTTCATGCTGAAGTTCGTGCGTAGTTGATTAGCCGCCATCCTCAATTACTTGAGGATTTTCCAATGAACCACACACCCTCGCCCATGGCCTCGCTGTACCACGAAGGCCGACAGACGTTTACCGAACTTGTACCCGACGGCGGCGCTCGGCTCGATGCGCTGTTTCACACCGTGCCCGCGCTGGGTGAATTGGCGGTTGGGGTGGTTTACGGGCATTTGCACGCGCGCCCTGGCCTCGATCCGCGCCTGCGGGAAGCGGTGTCGTTTGCAGCCATTGTGGCGTCGGGCATGGTCGGCCCGCCATTGAGTGTGCATCTTAAGACAGGGCTGGCCTCGGGGTTGGCCCCCGGTGAAATGACTGAGGTGCTGTTGCAGGCCTCGGCATTCGCGGGGTTTGCGCGGGCGGTGAGTGCGGCGGAACAACTCAATCGGCTGTTCGACGAGTCTGGGTTGGCATCACCGCCGGCACCGACACCCCGTGAAATCGCGTTGGAATTCTGTGAGCAAGTGCGCGGCGGGCACGCGCCGATGCCGGTCAGTGCAGCGGTGAAACGCCTGTTGAAACATGCGCGGCAGCTGGCATTGCAGGCCAGTTCGGCGCACGCGGTGATTGTTGAATGTTTCGAGGATGAGCCGTCGCCCCGCGCATTGCTGCGGCTAGAAGTGCAGGGTGAGCAGGTGGTGTCGGTGACGTTGTTCAAGGCGCACTGACGCGGTGTCCTGGCGGGCCCCATCGCTGGCAAGCCAGGCTCCCACAGGGTTTGGGGGGTGAACACAAAAACCCGGTACACCAATAATCCACTGTAGGAGTGAGCCGGACCACCCTTCAAATCATATGTTGCCTGACTCACCGCCATCGCGAGCAGGCTCACTCCTACAATGGTTCAGAGGTGCACACAAATAATGTGGTCGCCGCAAAACCCTGTGGGAGGCCAGTTCGGCGCACGCGGTGAATGTTGAATGTTGAATGTTTCGAGGATGAGCCGTCGCCCCGCGCATTGCTGCGGCTAGAGGTGCAGGGTGAGCAGGTGGTGGCGGTGACGTTGTTCAAGGCGCACTGACGAGGTGTCCTGGCGGGCCCCATCGCTGGCAAGCCAGGCTCCCACAGGGTTTGGGGGGTGAACACAAAAACCCGGTACACCAATAATCCACTGTAGGAGTGAGCCTGCTCGCGATAGCGGACCACCCTTCAAATCATATGTTGCCTGACTCACCGCCATCGCGAGCAGGCTCACTCCTACAATGGTTCAGAGGTGCACACAAATAATGTGGTCGCCGCAAAACCCTGTGGGAGGCCAGTTCGGCGCACGCGGTGATTGTTGAATGTTTCGAGGATGAGCCGTCGCCCCGCGCATTGCTGCGGCTAGAGGTGCAGGGTGAGCAGGTGGTGTCGGTGACGTTGTTCAAGGCGCACTGACGAGGTGTCCTGGCGGGCCCCATCGCTGGCAAGCCAGGCTCCCACAGGGTTTGGGGGGTGAACACAAAAACCCGGTACACCAATAATCCACTGTAGGAGTGAGCCTGCTCGCGATAGCGGACCACCATTCAAATCATATGTTGCCTGACTCACCGCAATCGCGAGCAGGCTCACTCCTACAATGGTTCAGAGGTGCACACAAATAATGTGGTCGCCGCAAAACCCTGTGGGAGCCTGGCTTGCCAGCGATGGCAATTGTGAATTCAGCCGATCAACCGCGCCGTACCAAACAACCTGACGCGCACCCGCTCGCCGTCGATTGCTTCCAGCAGAATCGGTGCCGTGCCACCGGGCATGACCACCTGCACTTCTCCGGCTTCGACCCAACCCACCCGCCATGCCGCACACGCTACCGCACTGGCGCTGGTGCCTGATGACGCCGTCGGCCCTTCGCCACGCTCGAAGACCCGCGCGATGATTCGCTGCGCAGACTCACGCACCGCCCATTGCAGATTGACGCCCGCCGGACACGGGTCGCCAGCGCCGGTCGGCATGGCATAAGCGATCTGTGTCAGGCCTTCATTCAGTGGCGATTCACGCATTTGTTCGTTACTCGGCAAGGCTGACTTGTCGCCAAGCAGCGTCACGCAATGTGGATTGCCGATGCGCACAAATTGGCTGTGCGACCAGGTGGGATCAAGTGCCGCCAATGGCTGAATTCTGCTGACCTTCCGGCCATTGAAATCAACATTTTCAACGCTCTGCGCATCCACCGCGCACGGCCCAAAATCCGCTTGACCGAGGTCGAGCCAGAAGCCTTTCACGCCTTCGACTTCGGCAGGTTTCACCGACGTTTCCACCGCCTCACCTTTATCGTGATGAACGCGCAGCAACGCGCCCTGCTCTGCCAGCAAACCTTGCTCGGTCAGCGCCTGGGAAAATATCGTCAGACCGTTGCCACTGCGCTCGGCGAGGGTGCCATCGGTGTTGACGATCAACACATCGAACGGCGGCGAGGTCTGGAACGGGCCGATCAGCAGGCCGTCGCTGCGGTGGGATTTGCTGTTGGCTGGGCGCTTGCCATCGGGCCAGTCGCAGCAGCGTTTGATAGCGGCCTCAGTCCAGGACTGGCGCAAGGATGCGCACTCGGCAGCGCTGGCAGGCAGATCAATGCCCGCCTCGCGCAAGGCTTGCGGCGAAACCACACCGTAGATATTGCCCCGCGCATCATAAAACTGCGTCATCACTCGTAATCCCTGCAACCGAAAAAACCCACTGTAAACCGCATTCCCCTGTAGGAGCTGCGGAACGCTGCGATCTTTTGATTCTGATCTTGAAAACAAAGATCAAAAGATCGCAGCGTGCCGCAGCTCCTACAGGAGAAGGTAGGATGTCGTCTGTACTTCCTCGAATGACGGGCGATCGAACCTCGACGCCGTATCACTGTCCTTCGGGGACGCGAAGTTTTTTGCCAAGGATTGATATGACCAGCCTCAACGCCCAAGACACCTTCGTCCCCGGACGCCTGCAACAGATGTCCACGCGCATCGCCTTTTTCATTGCCGGGCTCGGCATCGCGGCGTGGGCGCCGTTGGTGCCGTACGCCAAGGCGCGCGCCGGACTGGATGAGGGCACGCTCGGTCTGTTGCTGTTGTGCCTGGGGGTCGGTTCGATTCTGGCGATGCCGCTGGCGGGGATTCTCGCGACGCGTTTCGGCTGTCGGCGCGTGGCCACGGGCGGCACGTTGTTGATTTGCGCGGCGTTGCCGTTGCTGGCGACGGTGTCGTCGATCCCGGCGCTGATTGCCACGCTGTTCATGTTCGGCGCCGGGCTCGGCACGGTGGATTCGACGGTCAACCTGCAAGCGGTGATCGTCGAACGGGCCAGCGGCAAGAACATGATGTCGGGCTTTCACGGCTTGTTCAGCCTCGGCGGAATCGTCGGCGCGGCGGGCGTCAGCGCCTTGCTCGGCCTTGGCTTGACGCCGCTCACCGCCATGCTGGTGGTGGTCGTGGTGCTGATCGCCGCGCTGTTCAAATGCGTGCCGCACATGTTGCCCTACGGCAGTGAAAGCTCGGGCCCGGCTTTTGCCATTCCCCACGGCATCGTGCTGTTCATCGGCGGGATGTGCTTTATCGTCTTTCTCACCGAAGGCGCGGCGCTGGATTGGAGCGCGGTGTTCCTGGCGCAGGAGCGCGGGATCGACACGGCCTATGCCGGATTGGGTTACGCGGCATTCGCGTTGACCATGACGGCGGGACGCTTGATGGGTGACCGGATTGTGCGGATCGTCGGCGCCACGCGGATCATTCTGTTTGGTGGGCTGTTGGCGGCGGCGGGTCTGTTTCTGGCAACGTTCGCACCGAGCTGGGAAGCGGCGCTGGTCGGTTATGCGCTGGTCGGCGCCGGCTGTTCGAACATCGTACCGGTGCTGTACACGGCGGTTGGCAAGCAGACGGTGATGCCGGAAAGCATCGCGGTGCCGGCGATTACCACGTTGGGTTATGCGGGGATTCTGGCGGGGCCGGCGGTGATCGGCTTTGTCGCGCATGCCAGCAGTTTGAGCTTTGCCTTTGGGCTGATGGCGGTGCTGCTGGTTGCCGTCGCGATTGGCGGGAAAGTCCTGAAAGTCTGAAGCAAAAGATCGCAGCCTGCGGCAGCTCCTACATGAGATCGTTCCCACGCTCTGCGTGGGAATGCCTCAATGGACGCTCCGCGTCCGCTTTTGGACGCAGAGCGTCCCGGGCTGCATTCCCACGCGGAGCGTGGGAACGATCAGTTAAAAACCAACACTCGCCTGCACAAAGAACGTGCGCGGCGCCCCCACGTACATCCCCGAATTGTTATCGCTGGAACGGGTGAAGTACTGCTTGTCGAAGATATTCTTCACCCCCGCGCCCAACTTCAAATTCGACACCTGCGGCCCGAAGTCATAGCCGCCACGCACGTTCCAGGTCACGTAACCGGGAATATCGCCGTACTGCCCGTCCGCCGTGCCTTCGGTGATGTAGTTGCCGTTGAAGCTGCCATCGGCATTCACCCCGGTACCCGGCGAACGCTGTTTCGACTGGGCGAAACCGTCGATGTTGTAGGTCCAGCGGTTGATGTCGTAACGCAAACCCACCGTCGCCACCTGACGCGAATAGAACGGCAGATCACGGCCCTTGAAGCCCGGAATTTCACCTTCATACGTTGCGCGGGTGTAGGTGAAACCGGCGTTGGCGGTCAGGCCATCAAGACGCGGATCCAGCGCCGCCATGTCGTAATGCACCGACGCTTCAAGGCCCTGGTGTTTTGTCGCACCGAGATTCGTCCAGCCGACGTCGTTGCTGATGTATTGCAGTTCGTCATCGAAGTCGATGTAGAACAGCGTCACTTCACCGCCCCACACATCGTCGTTGTAGCGCGTGCCGATTTCGTAGGTCTTGGCCTTTTCCGGCTCCAGGCCGTTGGCGGTCTGGTCACCCGAACCGCCCTGCCCCAGCTGAAAATACTGCAGGCTGCCGAACGAGGTTTCGTAGTTGGCGAACAGTTTCCAGGCGTCCGACAGGTGATACATCACGCTCAGCGCCGGCAGCGGTTCATTGCTTTCGATGCTGCGGTTTTTCTCCGGCACGCGTTTGCCGGCGGTGTCGAGCACGGCGCGATCGTGCCAGTCAGTGCTGATGTGTTCGAAGCGAATGCCGGGCGTGATCGTCCAGTTGCCAACGTCAATCTTGTTGTCGACGTAGACCGAGTTAGCCTCGGTGCCGCCGGTACGATCCTGGAAGACGTGACCGTCAGACGTCGGCGTTACCACCGGCTGATTGTTGACCAGCGCCAGACGGCTCGACTGCTCGTGCATAGCCTCTTTCAAATAGCGATAACCGACGCTGACTTCCTGGCTGGTCGGGCCGACATCGAACACTCGCGACACCCGTGGCTCGATGCCCAGCGTGTAGTAGGAACGCGGGTACGAGCTGAGGGTTTTCTGGTCGCGGGCGGCGATGGTGCTGCCGCGAAAACTGTCGGTGTAGTAGGTCAGCACTTCGGCCTGGGTGCGCTCGTCAATCTGGCGAATCCACTTGAACGACACGTCTTTGCGGCGACCGCTGAATTGGTCGTAGTCGCGCACCGAGTCGTACGGTTTGTCGTCGTACTGCTTTTGCGTCAGACCGCCGGGCATGTCGGCGCTGGCGTCGTAGTAGTGGAAGTTGAGGCTGAAATCGTCCTGATCGGTCGGCGCCCAGTGGGTCTTGAGCAGCACGTCGTCGATGTCGTTGCCGTTGTTGCGCTCGCGGTAACCGTTGCCATTGACGCCGGAATACAACAGCGCCACGCCCATGCCGTTGTCGGCGGTGCCGCCAAGGAACGCGCTGTCGATGTGTTTCCAGCCGCCGTACTGGGTGGTTTCCAGCGTGGTGCCGATTTCACCGGTGGCTTTTTCCGGAATCGCGCGGGTGACGAAGTTGATCACGCCACCAACGTTCTGCGGCCCATAACGTACCGAACCGGCGCCACGGACGACGTCGATGCTGTCGAGGTTACCGGAGGAAATCGGCGCCATCGACAGTTGCGGCTGGCCGTAAGGGGCGAACGCGGCGGGCACGCCGTCGATCAAGACAGTCGAGCGCGGCGACAGGCGCGAGGTCAGGCCACGCACACCGACGTTGAGGGAAATATCGCTGCCGCCGGTACCGTTGTTGTCCTGCACCTGCACGCCCGGCACACGCTTGAGCACGTCGCTGACGTTCATCGCCCCTTGCTCGACCATCGCTTCGCGGCGAATCACCGTGCGTGCGCCGGGGTGGTTTTGCACCACGGCGGCGTCGGCATCACCGAGCCAGTCGCCGACCACTTTGATGTCGGTGACGCCCAGCTCCAGCGGGCCGTTGCCGGCGGCGGAAGTCGTCGCGGGCGACAGCGTTACCGAGCCTTCGTTGATCTGATAATCCAGACCGCTGCCTTGCAGCAACTGGCGCAGCGCTTGTTCCGGCGAGATGTCGCCATCGACCGCCGGGGCCTGTTTGCCGGCAACCAGATCGGGGCTGAAAAACACTTGCAGCGAAGTTTGCTGGCCCAGCTCACTCAGGGCCTGCCCCAACGGCTGGGCGCGGATATGAATCGCTTCGCCAGCAAACGCCAGCGGCATCGCCGCATTGACCGCCAACGCGAGGGCCAGCGGTAACCAAGGGGATTTTTTATTGTGGGCAGTGGTGGTTTTCACGTCGTACGTAGTCCTGTGGATCGCAAGAGTGTGCGGCTGTTAATGCAAACCAGTTGCAGTTGAACAGGAAGACGATGAACTCGAAAAAAACCTGAATTTTATTTTGAAATTATTTCCTGGCTGCCGTCCGCATGGGTGCGAACCGCCACCGGCAGGATGCTCGGCAAGGCTTTGAGCAAAGCCTCGGTGTTATCGGATTTGAACACGCTGGTCAGGCGCAGGCTGGCCACGGCGGGGTTGCTGACCGTCAGCGGCTTCTCGCGATAACGTGACACTTCGGCGGCTACTTCGCTGAGGCTGGCATTGTTGAAGACCAGTTTGCCGCTGCGCCACGCGGTCAGTTCCGCTGGGTTGACCGCATAGGCTGCGGCGACTTTGCCCTGCGCATCAACGTAAGTGCCGAGGCCGGCAGTCAGACTTATGAATTCATTGTCCGGCGCATTGTGCCCCTGCACTTTCACCGTGCCCTGCTCCACCGCCACGCGGGTTTGCGTGACGTCGCGACGCACATCGAATCGCGTGCCGGTGACCGTCACCTTGCCGCTGCCGGCCTCGACCACGAACGGTCGTGAGGTATCGTGCTCGACACTGAACATCGCCTCGCCTTCGCTCAATTCGATCAACCGGCGATCTTTTTCAAAGCGCACCTGCAAGCGGCTGCGACTGTTCAGATCGATCACCGAACCGTCCGGCAGCGCTACGTGTTTGCGCTCGCCCAACGCCGTGCTGAATTCGGCGCTATAACCGCCCGGATGATTCAAACCGCTGAACAAGCCGAGACCGAGTGCCACCGCCACCACACTGGCGGCCACGGCATAACGCAACAACGGCCGCCGTTCGCGGCGCGGCGGCGGCGTTTCAACCAGCGCCTTGAGGCGCGGCGCCGGCAACAAATCAGCCGCGGTCCACAGCCCCTGCAGCAACTGAAATTCGTCGCGGTGCTGCGGATGCTCATTCAGCCAGGCGTCGAAGCGCTGCTGCTCGTCGGCACTCACGGCCGGCTCCTGCAAACGCACAAACCAGCGCGCCGCGTCATCGCGCACGGTGGTTTGCCCGCACGCGCAATCACGAGTATCCATCATGGAATGTCCTGTCCGGCCGGGAATATAAAGACACACAACCCCCTGTAGGAGCTGCCGAAGGCTGCGATCTTTTCGCCATAACGCCCATTCACGACTGCAACCCGTCCAGGCGATCACGCAAATGCCGCAGGGTGCGGATCATATACTTTTCGACCATGTTCTTGGACAACCCCAGGCGATCGGCGATTTCCGCCTGGGTCAGCCCTTCGATCTTCTGCCAGACAAAAATCTTCCGGCAGTTGACCGGCAGTTCGCCGAGCGCCCGTTCGATGGAATCGGCCAACTGGATCGCATGCATGTAATGCTCCGGGTCGCCGGACGACGACGCACTGTGATCGATCGCCTCCGACTCCATGGCACCCCGCCGATCCTCACACCGATAACCGTCGACCGCGATATTGCGCGCGGTCTGATGCAAATACGCCCGAGGCTGCTGCACCGTCGCCGAATCGGATTCGAGCACCCGCACAAAAGTGTCGTGCGCCAGATCCTCGGCCTGCGCGCGATTGCGCAGGCGCCGGGTCCAGGTGCCGATCAACTCTTCGTAATGCTCGAAAAAGCCGGGTCTGCGGGGACGCATGGGGGATTGGGCGGTGTGCTGAAGAAAGGGGCGTGAATAGTAATGCTTCCTATTAAGCCCGGCAAATCATTCCAGCCTGGTGGCGACTGTAGGTTTTCAAAAAAGATGGCAAAAATGGCAAATAAATGATCCAGACAGCCTATCTAACTAATTGTTTTCTTTAACGAAGCTCTCCACATGGAATGCGATAAAAGGGGTGAAAGCTTGCTTCAGCAGCGTGCTGAAAAGGGGTTTCAGCATTGCTGAAGATCTACAAAAAATTCTTCATCTTGGGCAAGCGGCTGCTCTTAGATAAGTAGCGAACCTTAATGTGCACTGCACATTGCACACTGCGCATTCGAATATCTATAAATACTTAACAAAATTCCGCCAGACACTTACTTATAAAAATACTTTTTACAAAAAAATAAATCTAACAACCTCGAAATAATTATTGTCATCGCGAATTTTATTGAATTAAGATTCGACCTTATCGGCGCGCCGAACCACCTCAGAAATACACTTACGTGTTATCGGCTTCGTAGTCAGGCGCAGAAATATACTTACGCGTTATCAACCCAAAGGCAGATGCCGGAATACACTTACGTGTTATGCACAGGAAGAGTATCTAAAGAGCTTTACACTTACACGTTATTGAACCCCTGATAGATTCAGGAAATTATAACTACGTGTAAAAATTGGTTAGCAAGACACTCTGGTTTTGCCGGAGGTTATGAGCCGTTCGTCATAAAAACGAAAAAAGCCAGAAATGAGTTTTAGACTCACTACCTAGCTTCAAGAGAGGAGGTACCAGAATGTAAAACGCGGCCAACCTTGAGGGGTTAAGACCGCGACGAAAAAAAAATGAAGCAACTACTAGTGTGGTGCTCGTAGTTTCTTCCATTTTTTCGTCGTCTGTCAACCCCCTCCCATAACTTCGATTTCAGCGAGGCTACTCGACGGGAAAGTGTTGCCTGTCGAAAGCCTCAAACCCAATGCACTTGTCGAGCGTTGTGTAGACGCACGCTCGTGAGGGAGTTGCAGATGCCTGTACGAAAAGTCGTAACGCGAAGGTCCAACCATTTCAGGGGATTTCACCCGTCACGTAAAAATGGACTGCCTATTGCTTGGGAATCCCAGTTGGAAGCTAGCTTCCTTCGTTTGCTAGAGCTTTCCCCTGAAGTCCTGACATATGAAGTCCAGCCGTCATTAGAAGTATTTTCCATGGACGACAGCGAAACCAAATATATACCGGACGTACGCGTCAACTTTGTCGATGGGACGACCGTGTGGTTTGAAGTTAAACCATCGATGCGCCTTCTCAACCATAAGGTGACGCTGAAAACCAAGGCGATACAAGCTCACTTCGAAAGTACGGAGCGCACATTTCATATTGCGACAGAAAAATTAATTCTCGCGATGCCAATGGCAGACAACCTTCTAACGCTGATGTACCACCGGCGCGGAGAGGATGTATCGGAAGCGTACAGTGAAAGCTTGAGTTCTAAGTTTAACAGCAATTCTCCTCAGACTCTGGCTGACTTGATTGAGCTATTGGGTGCGCAAGAAGCATGGCGATTATTGGGTTTGGGTTACATAGGTATAGATCTGAGAAATCCTATTTCCGCCTCGACTCCAATCTTCCTGAGCGGAGGTCATCGCCATGAAAACCTTTTCGCTTAAACCGTCCCTTGTGATAATCCATGAAGATCGAGCTATGCGCTTCATGGGGAAAAGCATAAACCACAAACTTATCTTCAAGGACGAATACGGAGAACCTATTATCTTCTCCGAGAGAGAATTTTATAGTCTTTTCAATGAACGAAAGATCACCATCGATCAAAATCAGCCTCACCTGGGCAAAATCCCATACGTTCGTAATGTCGCTCCAGATTTGACGTGTTTTCCGAAACATCACTCGGAAGAGGCGGTGCGACGTAAACGCTATCTCGATGCAGCAAGTTTTGAAGGCGAGTTACCTAGTAGAAAAGAACTGAATAAACAGCTTCCGGTGATTGCCAAGAAGCTTGAAGACCCGAAGGGAGCCCCTTCAGCGATTACGTTTAGACGCTGGTATTACAAAGCGAAAGGTAACAGCATTGTTGCTTTAGTACCTCTGCACACAAAAAAAGGTCGAGCAGCAGTATTCACTCCTGAGCTAGAGGACTTGCTCCTAGATGTTCTAAATACGATTTATTTTAAACCCGAGTCGGTACCAATTAAGCATGTTTACGAAGAATTCATTCGTCGGACCCTCGAATACAACAAGGATAAATTGCCCTCCGTACAGCTGAAACACATTTCTGAATCTACTGTTCGACGCTATATCGAAAAGCTCGACCCTTATCAGGTCGAAGTCAAAAAAAATGGACGGCATGCGGCAGATAAAAAATTCTCGAAAGCGGTTGGACAGCTTACCGTCAACAATATTCTTGATCGTTGGGAAATTGACCATACGGCACTCGATGTAATGGTGGTGGATCCAGTTACAGGCCGGGTGATTGGACGCCCTAACCTCACTGTCGTAATAGATCGCTACAGCAGGATGATCATGGCGTACTGGATTCACTTTGCCGCAGCCAATACGGAAAGTGTTTTGCGCGTGATAGAAAGAGCGATTACTCCCAAAGCATCTTGGCTCGCGAAATTTCCTAAGGTGATAAATGAATGGCCAGCTCGCGGCCTCCCCTTGCGTATTGTTCCTGATAACGCTGCCGAATTTCACGCTGACAATCTGGTGATCGCATTTACGGAAATGGGTATCGAAATAATGTTCCCACGCTCTAGGGGCCCTCAAATGAAAGGTGCTGTCGAGCGTTTTTTTAGAACGCTAAATATGGGTCTCATTCATACGCTTCCAGGCACAACCTTTTCAGATGTCAAAAAACGCGGTGATTACATTCCTGAAAAGCACGCGTGCCTAACGTTACAGGCCCTAGAGTCAGCCCTTATTAAATGGATAGTCGATATCTATCACCAAACACCACACAAAGGGCTTGGTTTGAAGACCCCCATGGCATTCTGGAAAGCCGTGGAGCCATCTCGTGTCATACAGATGCCAGCAGATCTTGACGCCCTTGAGACCGCGTTATCGCACAGAAAAATTTCGACTATACAAGCGTATGGCATACAACTGTCCAACAACTTTTATCACTCTGATGAGCTCGCCAGCTTACGAATTAGATTGGGCGAAGAAAAAAAGGTCCAGATTAGATATCGCGACGAGCTCGGTCACATTTGGGTACACGATCCTTTCCGCAACGTTTTTTTTGAAGTTCCTGCTAAGGACAAACGACTCGTAGGTATGAGCCGGGACTTATACAGGGTTGCGACAAAAGCAGCTAAATTCGAAAACGTAAGCAGTATAGATCGAGAGGCCATTCAGCGCGCATACCATCAACTCCGTGTAGATATAGAAGAGGAGCGTCGCTCTAACAAACTGCGTACTCGACGTGACGCTGCAAAAAAAGAGGCTACTTTGAATAAAAATTCTAGCAGCCAACCCATAGCAGCACCTTCACCGAACTCCTATGAATATCCTTTTGTGGAAAATGATAACGACGAAACTCCGTCGATGTTCCCTGTTCAATCATTTTCCCCAATGGAGGTGTGACATGAGTCTGACACCAGCCACCGGAGAGACCTCCAGGCTAAGCAACCATTTCATTACCACCCCTCAGATCGAGCGAACTTCGGCCCGAGTATATGAAGTTATCGATGATACAAGAGCCTCTGGAAAGGCGAAAGGACTTGTCATTTGTGGACCCAGCGGCGCTGGTAAAAGCACCATGATCAAAAAGATCATAAAGGATCGTCGCATTGAGGTCGCTGATGGTAATGAGTTTAAGACCATTTACATGGACATACCCTCAAAGCCCACCACAAAATCGATGGGGGAAGCGTTTCTGGAAGCTCTACAAGATCCTTTTGCGAGAAAGCATGGCCACTCGGCGGAGTTCAAATTGCTTCGAATTGTGGGCTTAATTAAGGCAATCGGAACTGAGCTAATAATTTTCGACGAAGTCCAACACATCGTTGAGTATCGCCGAAACACTGAAGAAACAAGCAAATGGATCAAGTATTTAATGAACCACACCGGTGTTGCTGTGATCCTTATAGGCATGCGAGAAACTCAAGAAATCTTGAACAATGACCAACAATTGCGCAGGCGTTTTTCCGCCACTATTGACTTTGACAGATTCAAAACCAGCAACTCTTCCTCAAACTACTTCTCCTCGCTACTCAAAACCCTGGAGACCATTATCAAAGTTAAGTCCGTCAGCCTCACAACCAGCGAAATGCTGCAGAGATTCTACTACGCCTCTTACGGGCTCATAGACTATCTGATAAAGATACTTGATCGCGCAGTATTTCTTGTTATGAAAAACAAACTGGAGGGAATTACCCTAGAGGTGCTTTCCCAGGCATTTGTCGACGAAGTTTGGAGTGACGCAAAGGACAACCGCAATCCTTTCTCCTCTCAGTTTAACTTCCGCTCCCTTATCGGGCGCAACGAACCTTTCTATAAAGTTGACAAGGATCAACAATAACGAGGAGCGCCACCATGCTTTATAAAAGCGCTGAACACGTCGACCAACAATTAATAATATTGAGAGAGCAAAATGAGGCCAGAGAACTTGCCGCAATGCTTAGAATGCACGCCGCAAATGAGGTGCCTGCACCACCCACCATCAATTTATTGATCAAAACCAAGCTTTTTCCTTGGGAAAGCCTTGAAAGCTTACTCTTCCGTGTATCTACGTTGAATCACCTTTCAGGTATCTCCATTCTGCAGCGTGCACTCATGCTTCCGGAAAATGGGGTGATGTCGACTACGCGACACCTGCAGTTAGGCGTAGCGCTAGGCCAGGACCTGAGAGCACTATCTCCAACCATTCCAACCCTAATGAGCAAATCGACGATTAGGCTGCAGGGGCATCTGTTACCGATCAAGCACCTCGCGCTCAGTTCGTCCCGCGTGTGCCCACATTGCGTGGAAGAACTTGGATACGGGAAGTCATATTGGTCGTTAGCCCCGTTTTCCGTCTGCGAGACTCATAAATGTATGCTGATCGACAGTTGCCCTGCATGTGAAAAGCCGTTATCAGCAACACGCCCCGCTTACGATCGTTGCTCGTGTGGCGCACGTTACTCAAAAATGTACTCAACTGACTGTTCTGAGCCGCTACAAGAGATGGGCAGCATCATTGCGGCCAAATTTACCAGGCAACCTATTGCTGATGGCAGTCGCTTTTATCCGGATGAAGTTCTTTCGATGGAGTTGCTTGACGTACTGGAGTTGCTGGCGTTTCTAGCTGCTCTGTCAGAAGACCCGGGTACGACGTACCTGGACTTAAACCGTAAAGTCGTGAGCCTAAAACTTTGTCATCGGCGCTGTAAAAAGGCGACCAGCGCACTATCGGACTGGCCGAATGGTTTCCACAGGCTACTAGCCTCCACTCGAAGTTTTAGGTCGTACAACGAGACGGCCGCCACTGTATACAACAGCATTTCTCACGTCATTGGCGCGATCCCTGCAGGGACGCAACGAAAGTGGTGCCGCTTTATTCTGTCCGGCGTGGAGAGCTTTTTGAGTAAGCGAGAATCGTGGAGCCATTCTTCTAATTAGAGGAGAGCGTACCGATGTTCGGCCTAACAGTTGACCTGAGTGTTATTCCTGGCGAAAGCCTGACGAATTTCCTGCAACGAGTAGCTGCCGCCAACTTTTTAAAGTTAACAGATCTCGTGGCACACTTTAGGGATTCTACAGGGCCGAACATTTTTCCGGACTCACTGCTCCCAACAACGTGGAGATCAGCCTATGAGCACCTGACATCTCAAACCACTAACAAAACGTGGTCTTGTCTAAATCCCAAAATTTGCACCTCCTGTTTTTCGGAGCATCAACAAATCAAGGAGCCCTGGGACCTGACACTAAACACAGTCTGCGCTTCACATAACATTTTGCTCAGAGATCGGTGCCACCACTGCGCAAGTCCATTCAACCTCCAAACCATCGAATGCCAAAAATGTCTGCGTTGTGGTGCCTCAATCTTTAACTGTGCAACAGCGCACGACATCGCCTCTCAAGAGGCGGTGTGGTTGTGTTGTGAATTTGAAAAGCGACTGAGGGGCACCTACTCCCACTGCGGCTCCCCCATCGACCAATTGGATGCCCTGGATCTTCACTGCATTACAATGTGGTTAGCAGACCTTGGAAGCATCGCTGAAAATGCCTTTTCAAAGAGAACCAACAACCTGCGTCAGGTAGAGAGCGTTTATCTCATGACCGCGATGGCCGGCCGACTTTTGTCGGACTGGCCAGCTTCACTTCATTGCTCACTTCAAAAACTGGATGCCCTTATTGCTACCTCCAAGAGGAATTCAGCGGCGAGACATGCAGATCGTTTGAGAATGAACATCTATGAAGGACTCACGAGCCACGCCTTTGATTTTGTTCGTTCTGAGCTTGAAACGCATTCACTTCATCCAGACTCCACCCGAGGCAATTCGCATCTCGGCTTCCATTTACCCAGTGAGTCCCGGCAACTGGTTTCTTTGGAGGTCGCTTCAAAGGCACTCAACCTTGACGTACAACTGCTTAAACGGTTGATCGCCGAAGGTGAACTTCTCAGCTACAAAGGCATCTCTGCATGCGGCAACAAAACGATTGTCGTCGATCTGATACAAGCTAGACAGCTCGCCGCTACCCTGCCTCCTTTGTTGAATATTGCGCAAGCCGCCAATCAACTAAAGCTGCCAATTAGCACCATCAAAGTGCTGTGCAAAAACGGCTGTTTTACTTGCCGAGGTGGTCGGCCCGCTGCAGGACAATCGTGGTGGATCGATACAAACTCGTTCGACATCTCCAAAGCATGCCTCAAACACCGACGACCAAGCACGAGCACCCTCTCCTTGAGTGATGCACTTCGTCATCCCTTCCTGTCAGGGGAATGGGTAATTCACCTTTTTGAAGCAATTCAGGAAGGCACCTTATCCGTCTCAATCAAAGCAAAATCGGATGCCAGTGTGATTGGAGAGTGGCGACTGGGAAGTAATGAATGGCAGGCCTGGCTCAGCGCGCATATAAGTCAAATGACTGCTTCTCAATCGCTAAGCGTTCCACAGGCTGCCGAAATTCTCCATATTGCAAACGACGTCGCCTATACCCTCATTCGTTACGGGCTGCTGAATTCGACCGTTGAACTCAAAAACGGTGTTGCATCACAACGGATCAATTTGGATGCGATCGAGAACTTCAAGCAATCCTACATTTTGGGAAATGAGCTTGCCAAAACCCTCTGTTTAACCTCAAGGAAGACGGCCAGTCACATGAAGAAGCTGGGTTTGGTACCCGTCGCAGGCCCCTTCTCAACTCCTCTGAAATGTCGGCAATACGTCTGGCAGAAAGATGCATTCTTAGAAAGCAACGACCGCAGCCCATGTAACGACTCTCATCGAAAAAAGCCGCCTTCCTCAGGGTTGCCCGGGAGGCTGCTCGGTATATCAAGGAACGAGACTTTCCACGGTTAGACAAAGCGGACCAGCTAATGGCATCCGCTTAATCCAATGAACTAAGTCATCTCAATGACCCGACTGTGGTCGCTTTTTTCTTGCGAAACACCCTCTCTTCCTCGATTTATCAAGACTTGGGCGCAGCACCTCCACCTCGCTTGGTAAGGTCAATACCGATGACCTTGATATCCTCAACATTGGGGTACTGGGGCGCCAGGGTTTCCCAATGCTGTTGCAGGGCAGTGACGAGTGCATTGAAGGAAACCCGCTTACTGCCAAGGGGAGCCCAGGTCTTTTTGCCCCCGTGATTGACTAATAAAAAGATCCCGCAACTCGATCGAACGTCTCGTAGATAGTCACCGCATAGCTGGTTCTCGAGGCGCTCGAAAAGCTGAGATCCAGTCCACTTATCCGCGAGCTTCAGTTCTACTGGGACGGGTCCATCAAACACACTGCTTTGGACCCTGAAATCAGGTCGTTTGTCGTCCGCAAGCTGCTCCTCTTGCGGAATGACATATCTCCCTGCTGCGCGATCGCGACACCAGTTGCCTATGAATTTGCGAATAGAGGTTTCTTGGCTAAACGGTATGAGAATCTCCGCAATGCTCGAGTCGCCATTCTCCAAGTCGTGTTTGAGGTCGCAAAGTCGATCAATGGCAAGGTTCCAGAGATCTCGATGATTGGATGGCGTGCTTTCCAGCGCCTCGTGAAACTCTACAACCTTCGTGGGCTCCCATGGAGGCGTCCTAGCATCTGCCGTAGCTTTCTGCTCAGCGTAAAAAGCGCTCCAAGCTCGAAGACGTTCTGCAGGGTGCTCACGAGCGATTTCTCCCAAAGCGAGAAAGGCTTCCTTGCCAGGAGTTTCTCGAATAAAAGCTAAAAGTGCGTCTCGAGCATCCTGAGCGTCATCTCTAAGGCCTGGCGAGTACACTCCTTTGCCAGCACGGTCGATGTCATCAGCCATACGAACGTGGGTGTGGATCAGCAGGTACAGAGACTTCGCATGCTCGACCGTTTTGTAGCTCTGCCGACACCGGCTGGCAAACCGGTTGCCCACAATGACCGTTAAGCAAAGCATGGCGAAATTCGCCTTATCCTCGTCACAGGAAAGTGTATCAAGACGAGCCGCCAATGCCGGAATAGCATGGGCAGGATCCACACCTATCCACACTGCAAACCATGTGGGAGCAATTTCTGGATTGATCTCTTCAGTGGCTCGCGTACTCGCAAGCGTGGCCAAGACTTCATCTTCTATAGGGGAGTCCTGAGCAATGCTCAAGGCTAGCTGAAGTGCCTCCAGGCTTTTCATTGGGCTTTCGAGACGCGCCAATAGCAGAGCAGCGAGCGACTCATACATCCAGCCCCCACCCCAGCGCACTTTTCGCAATATGTAGTAGTCGAAGGACTCCGTGTGCTCTGCTTCGAGCTCGTATTCAATTTCTCGCCATACAACCTTGAGGACCGACTCAGGGAAGCGCCCAAACAACTTCGAAAACCACTCAGGGAAACCGTTGAGCTCCAGTAGGCCGTAACGAGTTGCGCACTCGACATCTTCAGCAGAAAGCTGCGAGAAACACACGGGCTCTTCTTTGGTTTCAATGGCAATTCCCATCAGTCCAAAAATCACCTGATATGGCGTTGAGTTGACGACTGCACCCTCCGAGGGCAGCGTAGGGCGGTAACCACGCCAAAAGCTGATGGCGCCTTCGCGAAAGGCTTGAGCAACGGGCAAGCCGAACTCCCCTATGAGCGACTGCCAATCGCCACTGCCCCAGGTGTTTGATGCTGGCGAGCCCTCTTGCATCCGATCCACCAAATACGCTTGGCTATGAGTCATCACGCCCGGCTCATTGCTGTTTAATCTCTCAACGTCTGCAGCGAGACCGTTCCTCCAAGAACGACGGTGGTCTTCTTCCAGAGCTTGTCGCTGAGCTGCTTCTTCCTGCCACTGCGCCTGTTTTAGCTCCCATTCCTGGACTACTCGCTTCGGTGGGTTTCTAAGCGTTTCTAACTTTTCGGATAGCTGGGGATCGAGCCCGGCAGCCCTCTCCAGCTGCTTCTCCCAAGAAGTCGGGCGGTCATTTTCCGCGTAGATATGAAATGCCAGGCTGAGCGCCATGAGACGATCTTCCGTGGCCGAGCGGCTGAAGATGTCTTCGCAGACGAGATCGAAATTCTCTCTATTAAATGACCAGAATGGTTGGAAGCCGGTCAACTGCCAGACGTTAACCACTGGTTCTCCGCGATGGACGTTACCTTTACGGGCCAGTGCAACGTCATGCCAGAACAATTGATAGTCGAGTTGCGGCCAAGCCGGCACAATTTTTCTGAGACTGTCGGAAAGCTCACGAGCGTTCAGCTCATCATAAATCTGTGCTTGAGGAAGCATGCACAAAATCGACAGCACGGACGCGTCGAGCGTAAAGGCATCTCTCGCCTCAAGGAGACGCAGTATCGCCCTGCCAGCCATCTGCGCAAGCCAGCCATATTTTTTGGAAATAGTGCAGATACCGAGCTCAACAATCGGAGGCTTGCCCAAAAGTATGCTGAGCCCGCGGATGATTGCTGGAAGGCTCTCCTGGGGGCAGTCTGTGGCCAAGGTGGAAAGCTCGGATGCCAGCTTGTCACCACTACTGTAACGCGGTTTCTTGGCGGATCGCTCGACTGCCTCCAGCAACCATCGTATCCATTTTTCGTCGAACGGAAGGTTGTCCAGCATTTCGGCTAGCCAGTCGCGATTAATGTCACCGGTTTCTGCCAACAGTGCCTCGCGCACATGCTCGATATCTTCAGGTGACCCTAGATCGATGACTGCGCGAATTGCTGCAAGTCGGCTGTGCTTATTCTTCGCACTGAGAGCGAACTGCTTTGCTTCGCACAGTGCACCCACGACCTCCCCTTGCCATATCATTCTCAGCAGGAACCAAACAATGTCGTCGTTGGTGCGGTACTGCTGCAGCAGCTCTCTAATGTCTTGGGTGAGGTCGGTGTGAGCAAATCGTTGGACAGCCGAATAGTCGGTTAGCCCCCAGCTATGGGCTGGTTGCGCTAACTGCTCGCATGCTTTGGTCAAGACGCTGCGCCTCGTACTCAGAGGAAGCTGGCCTGGATCACCACCCTCAAAGAATACTTCCGGGGCGACCCGAGCCAACCGGGCGCAAACGCGCGCGTCCAGTAGCGCCAGCCACGGCAAAATTGGACGCATCGTTGGGTCGATGACTTCAAGCCCATACTGAGTGCGGAAAAACAGGTTCTCGATTCTGACACGAGATGCTTCGTCCAGAATTAGCTGATGTAACCACTCAGCAGTCAAATACTCTCGAACAGAGCGGTGATGGAAGCGAACCGTGCCGTAAATGCCTTCGTCGAAAACCGGGCGGCTCAGCAAAGCGGCGCACTCTCCATCATCCCAGTGCTTGAGCACTGCCCGAATGGGAATTCCTTTTTTGTTGTCCTCACCGTCAGGGACGCGAATGGCGGATGTCTGCCCCAGCGTTGTCGCTGCTGCAATGAGCCGAACACCTTCCCTTAGTTTCTCCGCAGAAATGGGCCGGAGTTCCGAGCGATTCTGGTCACGCTCTTCAAGGCGACGCTCGATACTGCTCTTCATCAGTTCAAAACGCGTTCCGATACGGTGGTGCTTGTGCCAAAAATCGACCAACTCCACAAAGTCCTGTGGGCGCGTGGTAAGAGACCATGCTTCCTTACGTTCTACCTCAGTACGAAACGCTTTGATGTCCTGGACGCCAGTGGCACTCAAAAAGCGATCGATCTGCTCTCCATGAATGTCGTCTAAGGTGACTAGGAGGAACGGGGCGTGTGGCTCTGCGTTGGTTTGAGCCAAAGTGTCCTGAGCATGCACTCCTTGCACCTCATCTATCCGTGAGGTGTCTGGCTTGTAAGGAAATACTTGTTTACAGAGCAAAAGATCCGTCCTAGCCCTCCACGCTGTGCTCCGACCCGTGATTAGAATGTGCGCTTGCGAACCAATGTCTTTGGTCAATAACCCAACCTTCCGGATCGCAAGATCGAAATCCCGAGGATCACGCAGCCGAGCTTCATCTACTGAATCCATGAGCAGCCAGCCCTCCGCGCCGGATGCACGCCAGCTCTGAAATTCCTCGAACGTACCTTCTTCGAAAGCACCCTCTAAGAATTCCCGGACGTATTCGATCCGAAGGAAGAAAGCGGATTTACCTTCACTACGAAGCTGTCGTGCGACATTTCGGATTTCCGCAGTCTTACCTGAACCCGCCTCCGACAGCACAATCACTCGGTGATGCCTGAGCAAATCAGGCCATTGCAGCGCCCCCTGTCTCCCCGGTCTGACGCTAAGACCCGTATCGTCGCTAGCGTCGGAGTCGAGAATGATTTTGGAAAAGGTGCGCTCGAGGGAAATGAAGGCGTCCAGGTGCCCAGTCATAGCAAAATCTCAAGAGGATGAAGAGGAGCCGAGTGTGGCCCGTCGAAACCTTCCCATCCTACATGAGCTGCCTCTTACTCGCGGGTATGACAACAACGTATTTACTCGTTTGTAGCGAGGCCACTGGGCTGCGACCAGTCTCATCGCCCCCTGTCGCATTAACATACGCAGCGTGTTCAGAAGTCGACAGTGAAACTGCCCCTGACTGACTTTGGGCAGGGGCTTAATGGCTTTCGTACGATCATGGCACGCCAAATGACGGCCACAGTCTCGGTGCATGGGTATTGGCGTTCAATTTTCCCGCAACCTTTCGCTTTTTCTTCCGGAGCAAATCAACACGGTTGAAATTGCGATTACGCCCAGATAAGTGAGGTTCTAGCCATCCTCCCTAGTGATGCCATGCTGCGCGAAAAGCTCCTTGAAAAAATTAACTGCCAATACTCGCGATTGATCACCAATTTCTACGGCACCATCGCGCAGGAATGTGTCCTGAAACTCGCCTCCACCGAAGCGGTAAACCTCGTATCTCAGTAACCTCAGACGTCGATCCTCGGCAACCATTGCTGCGTACCTAGCCGGAGCAGGCTTGCCATCGATTGCATAGTGATGCTGCCCATCCACCTCAATGACTATCCGGACACCGTGTTCAAGAAGTAACAAGAAATCCATTCTCTCCCGCAGCAGCACCTTGTCTGGCCCCCTCTGCCGTGAGGTTTTTGGATCGTAGTGAAGATAGACTTGTGGAATCAAAGCCGGTAACCGTTCTTTGAACTGTGGCGCCAACTCACGGTAGTAACTGTCGAAGAGCACTGCTTCGCCTGGGGATCGCGCTTGTTTCACCGAATCTCTCAATCGACGATAGAGGCTTCGCTGTGCGACATCCAGATCATCCACACCTTCGCGTCCTCCCCACCAGCCCACGAGATCGCTCCATAGCAAACCTTTCTCGCTCAATGCGCGGTCATAGATTAGGGCGTCATGTTGATTTCTGATGCCAACCTCATTGTTGATCGCATCAGTGAAATACAGATCTGGCTTGCTGTTGATCGAGGCAAAAATCAGGTTCTTGGCGGCGCCCTGTACCCCTGAAGAAATGCGTCGAATGCCATAAACATCCCGGCGTGAGATCTCCTTGATCACCGTCAGTGAAAAACCGTCAGCCACGAGTAGTTCATTAAGCACTGGCACCAGGACTTTCTGTTCTGGGTCTGTTCGGCATTCGGGAGATAGGACACAAGCGATCAGATCAAAAAAACGCTGTTGTGAGCATGTCATCGCTCCACAGTATTTCAGTACGGTGGAGTTGGAGTAGTCGTTGCGCTGTACGAAATGCTCTACAACGTCGGTGTAAAGCGTGTTGAGAAATCCGTGCTCGGGCCCAGACATACCCCAATTTGGATTCAACACGTTGAGTCCATCCAAAGCTGGAATCTCACCAAAAAGCGGATGGACCTGGTCCAAGGTTCCGAGGATTGCACGTCTGGTGATATCGGAGATGCGATGACTCTCAGGCGTCATCAGCTCACCGACCAAGTCCTCCAGTTCCGCATCCCCAATTTCATCGATGACATTTTTTGCGAGGGCGAGCAGCTCGTTCAGATTGTGACCGTGCAACCGAGAGCGAACGTATGACCGTTTGCTGCGATAGGCTTCTTCCTCGGTCCCTACCTCCAGACCAAGCTTGGTGCACAGCCCAGGCAGGTCGTATGCTTTAACACTGTGAAGCGAAGCAGCAATCGCGTCTCGTATGTCCTCCAGGCTAATGTTTTTTGCGTGCACCAATGGTCGCCCTCACTGATAAGAATTCGCGTTACAGCACTGTGTAGGCCACACCATCCGGACGTGCTTCGGCCCTTATATTTTCCAGGCGCATTCAGCCACCCTCCTGAACGACTGAAAAGCCACGCATCTATTAACCCTCAAGGAGCTTCAGATCTGTGCTATCGAAAACACTGTCACGTATTTGTACTTCTTCTTGAACTTCTTCTTGGCGTCCATTTCAGCAACGATTTTGCTGAGGGTACTGGTGTCGTAATGGACAATCTCATAATCACCCTCAAACACAGTTGACACATGCAGGGTAACCCGTAGCTTCGAAGACGCAGCTTTTGCAACGGTCGCAGATTTCGACCCTCGTGCCGGCCTCGAACCAACCGAGGTATCGACGCGGCCAGCTGACGTTGAGGTATTCGTAGAGTCCATTGCTCCGAAGAGCGCTCGACGCATCTCCTCTTCACTCAACTGTGTGGTCATTCATTCTGTTTCTTCATTTCGGTTAGGTTGGATGTCATTTTTTCTCAAATAAGGCACCTTTTGGATCGCCTAAATCAAAGGTACTGCTCTAAAGGCTTGGCAATCATAGCGATCGAGCTTGTCATGAGTTCACTCGTAAAGTTGCGACCAAGGTACAACAGCCTTACTCAATTGAAGGTTGCCCATACGGGACACAATTCTTAGCCGAGCATGCTGCCGGTGAAACTCCTGCCACTGAAATGAAAGCCTCTCATCTTCAATGACCGCCACCACGCCGTTCAGCGATCCTACTCGTACGTTTAAGGATTTATTAGGTACTGATGACAGAATTTAAACAGAAGCTGATCGAAGGTGTCAGGAGCAACGTGGTCAACAGCTGAGTTAGAACGACTCAGATTTTCGCCAGTAATTGAGCAACTGGATGTTGTCACCAGTGCCTGATCCCGGAAGTCGCGAATCTGATCCTGAACCGCTGTTCTAGCCCCGTTGCGAAAATCCCGCAGTTTTTGCGGTACGAGGGAGGCAGAGCGAGAGTTCGGCATCAGGCGAACAGCGTGAGAAAACGAGATGTCGATTTCTGCGCCACTCTGGCTGCGAACCACAAAACACCGCGTGCCGTGGATGGTGGTTTGAGCGGATAGCTCAGACACCCCGCCCGAAGACTTTTCGGCCCATTCGTCATGATGCAGAAAAAGGCAGAAGAGAAACTCAGCATCTACACCACCAATGCTGCAGCCGTCGGGAGTTCTTTTAAGTATCTGGCGACACCGCTCGGTGACCAGCGTTTTAGTGGCAAAGATCTCATCATTAATCAGGTATGGCACAGAATCGACTCCCATTGTGATGACCGTCGGCGACAGCGCAAGGAGAGCGCAGCTAGCGTCTACAGGAATTGCGCCAAACCTACATACCATACAAGATGAGCGCTCAAAACCGAGACCACTCAAGAGGATCCGGCTTCGACCATGACTCTCAGAATCCGCCCCTGCGTTTGCGTTAAAGGAGACCTACAGTTTTACGCAAACGGCCAATGCATCGCCTGCAAAGGAACTGGGGTACTAGACACATACCGAGTCGGCGTTCTCAAGAATAACCTCAATGCTAAGCGTCCCAGTTTTGAAGAGTATTTGTCGTTTGATGGCGCACACTGTCACCGTATCTACAAACGGCTTTCGGAAGACTGGCGTTGCCCGGGTTGTTGGCGGACAAAATTTGAAATTCTGCGATGGACAATACTTTTTCCGCACAAGCCGGAAAGCCGTCGCCCTGGCTGGGCCGGTGGGTACCATGAGCACCATGACCATGCGTGCAATAGGTATTTCAGTCCTGGAGGATTGTCCTCGTGCAAACCTCGCTTCGCTCCCAGCGTAGTTTGTGAGCAATGTAACTCTGCTGACAGCGCGGCGAAGAAAGTACTGAAACTACCGACTGATTTCTCATTTTCTCCTACGGAAATCCGTCAGTTTGTGTCCGCCTATGCGCACGGTAAGCATCTGGTCGACTATCAGATAGCTCATGCCATCTATCTAGCACTTCAGCCGTGATCTGTTGAAAATGGGCGATGCCCAAATGCCCCTTGCCTCAGCGCGATGCAAGGGGCTACAAAGGTAAAATCCCCTCAACGAAGTAGGGCTGAACCTAACGTGTGAGTTAGCGCGGAGACCAGCAAACTTCACCTTCCTGAATCACTCCTGGAGTCCGACCATAGCGATCTACCAGAATAGGAGTCAGCGACGAATGCAGGATTTCCAATTCGGGAACCATCATTGCTACATACTCTTCGAAGCTGGGGTGCTTTTTCCAATACCCTGAGTCGATCGCTCTGTGGAGTGATCGGTCAAACCAACCCCGCGTAACTTTCAGCAGACCTTCGACCCGATCAGCCACCTCTTTGCCGTGGCTTACCTCGTCGTATCCGTCCTTTTTCATTAGCTCGCGCTCCACAAAAGTACCTGGTCGATACTTCAGCTTTTCTTCCGCCTCCATGACGCGCTCGTGAAAATCTCGATGCAGCTTTTGATCTGACTTCAGGTCAGCGGCGAAACGATAATCACAGTAAAGACAGTGGCTAACACTATTAGAACCTTCAGGTGTGTCCACATGCTGATTGATGACCACATCAAACCATCGGTTCAATTCGTGAAAATTTCGAGCGCCGCACAGTTCAGCAGCGGCCAAATCCAAACGATTCGTGTGAGGCAGTTCGGGTGCAGTGGCTTTGAGTTGCTTGGCAAGATGCTTGACGCGTTGTACGTCAGCGAATGTAAGAGTGCGTTTCATTACAGCCTCCGAGGCTGGGCCTGTCATCCACTACGAGAACCCAATACAGGGTTTGTTCAGTACGGTCACGGTAGTGCCTTGGCTTTGCGTTGGTGGATGGCAGGCACCTACCGGATGCCTTCTGTAAAGACTACGCTAGACAATCCTCTTTCTGCAAATCCCAGAAGTCACAATTGACAACACACCGCATGTGGTGAGCGAATCCCAATCTGATCCAAGCAGAAATCATCACCCAATCCAATTGGGTCGAGTGATCTGACTGCGCCCGCATGTGAGAGGTTTACTCTGAGGTCCGGCAAAAAAACATTCGCCAGACTTACTCCCAACACCACCGTTTTGCGACTATTGTTGAGGCTCCTCACGGAAGACAAAAAAGTATGCCGACGCGCGATGTATCGTTAGCCCTCTTAGAGCACAGTCTTCAAGAGCCCGACCTGGAAATGTTGCGGCCGACGGAGGCCAGCTACACGTGCTTACTGCTGCAGCCCTGTGGGCCGATTTTTGCCTCAGAGCAGCGCATTGGTAGCTACGATGTGCCCCTCGCCACGGCCAAGAGCTTGTCGATGCTACGGATGGCACGTGATAGAGGCGCGCACCTTGCCGTCACGCCTGAATATTTCATGCCGTGGGCAGCGCTGGAGGAGGCTATAGCCACTGGCATCACGCCAGCTGAAGGTGTCCTTTGGGTTTTGGGTTGCGAGAGCATCACCCAAGAAGCGCTGGGGCAATTCCAACAGAGCGTTAGCGATCACTGCTTAGTTATTCATGAACCATGGCAAGGCTTAGAAATCGATCGCGATCTCTTCGACCCTGTAGTTCTGATGTTTCAGGCCAAACGCCCAGACGGGTCTTCTAGACTGGTCGCGCTTGTTCAATTCAAAACGTTCCCTTCTAGAGATGAGTTTTTTCTGGAGGAGCGATTGTTGCGACGGGGAACTCAGATCTATAGATTTCGAGGCCGTAGTGGACATCTAACAGCGGCCGTCATCATCTGCTCAGATGCCTTTGCTTTAAGGGATGAATGGCTAGCTGACTTCAATGATCGCTCTACATTGATTCATATTCAGCTCAATCCAAGTCCACGTAACGCAGCATACCGAAACTATCGAACCACAACGTTCAATACAGACCCGCGCGCCAGCAATTGCCATATCGTCTGCCTAAATTGGGCGCAATCCATCGTCCAATACGGTGCCCCTGGAACCCCTCCTGACGCATGGAGCAACGTTGCTGCATCGACGTGGTACTGCTCCGCAGAGGATTGCTCATCAAAAGATGAGATCGTCATACCGAATCATAATCTGGGCATCTACTACGCCTACATGACTGAGCGGCGCCACGCTCTTGTTTTCCACTATGACGAAGCGGTATTCGAGCTACGAGTACCGAAAGTGTTAACTGTTGGCAATGCAATCATCGCCAATCGCAACGGTCCGATTGCGTTCCAGCGATACACATGGGCGCCTGTTGCTCAAAAATGGATGGTAGGAGAAGCCCCTGATGCAGGGTTCACTGCACTTGCTGCTGGCGACCCGCGTTCGCAAATTGCGCTCCAGCAAGTAATTGCCTCCCAAAACCCTTTGGCCATTGAACGTGTACTAGCGTTAAGCGCTGGACAAATCACTGGCCGCCCGAATTGGTGCGCACTGAAAGATATCGACTCCTGCAAGATTGGCCCTGACGAAGTCGTACGCAGATTGACCGTCGCTCAGGACCGTGAAGGCCGAGATTTTCGTCATCAACGACTTAGTACAGCGGCTCAAATTCACCATGAAATACTGAACCGCGTTGAATGGCCTCCGCAGGTGGATGGAGTCGATGCAACGTCTATTTTGCGATGGGACGCGGCAGATCCTAATTTCAATGTGATGACATCAGATAACAAACCCACGCTCATCGCTTACCTAGGTGACTTGCCCCCACCTCACGAATTAGAAATGATCGCAGACAAACTTTATGAGCTGCTACGCCAAGCCGGTGGCCCCCACCAAAAGCGGTTGTGCATAGCATACCGGGAGTTTGGTGAACTCAAGTTTGCGGGAATTGATGCTCTAACCCGCTTCGATGACCCTGCAGACGACAAGACCGAATTTCTCGCTGTTACTCCGCTCGATCACACGGAACCCTCATATGGTTGATTCAGCCTCGTTACGTCACACGATCACGGAAAAACTCTCCCGGGTTCAAGACTTGGGCGACGGCATTTTTCGCGGGGAACGCATCTACCAAGGAATAACCTTCGCAACGGCTTACATCGACCTATCAGACAGTGTTATCCAGCGGGCAGCGAATCTTGCGAAATTTCAAGAAGGCTTGCTTGGGAGTGAATTCTTCACGGCTGATGGCGACCAGCGCTGGAACAGCTATCTGTACTTTTGGGCAGGCCCTCAATCGCAGATCGACGATCGCTTTTTGGAAGCAAAAGCACGCATCGAGAGGGATCGACATTTTGCGAGAAAGTTTGTGCTAACTGAGGAGGATCTCCTCGGTCGTTTTGATACTCTCTCGACTCAAGAACACAGCGCATTGGTATCCACAGATGCTAGCGTTCAATGGGAAGAAATTTTAAGGGCGGCAGCTCTCAGCAGCTTGTTGGAGAAACGCGCGCGAACCCAACAAATCGAACTGATCGGTTCAGGGGAAGCCTTTAGTGCCGATGCAATTCCGGTAACGCGGCCGCTTCCTCAGCCACTCTCTGATCCTCTGAGCGCTGGGTTGATTCGTCGGTTTCAGGTAGGCGAATTTAGATCGGCCATCAGCGGAAAACAGTTTCAGTTTGGCGATGTGAATTTGATATTCGGACAGAACGGTGCGGGCAAAACATCGTTGCTTGAGTCCATCGAAGCCTTGTATTGCGGGCGTATCCGTCGCGATCCTGAAGCCACATTCAAAAATATCGAAGCGGATGTCGTCACTGCATCCGGTGAATTACTCACTGTTAAGAGCACCACATTGCCGGCCACCCTTAAGGCGCGCAATCTCGCCTGGTATGGACGCTCAAATCCAAATACTGGCGCACTCGCCCAGTCATTCACTCGATTCAATTTTTTGGACACCGATGCTGCATTCCGCCTCTCCGGTGAATCGACCCCAGATAAACTAAAACAAGACCTGAGTTTGTTGCTGGTAGGTGGAGAAACATCGGCACTTTGGACCGATCTCTACAAGCTGCATGATGACGCCGTGGCGAAGCGCACGAGTTTCAGCGAACGCATTCCTTCCCTGCTTAAGCAGACCGAACTGCTAGGTAACGAGGTCAAGCGATTACAGGACTCCCCTACTGAATCCTCAACCTTTGCAAAATCATTTCGTGCGAGTTTGCGTGAGCTCGGGGCTATCTGGATTCAAGAAGGTGACAATGAGCCTTTGTCTCCCTCGGACCGAACTCGCCTTGAATCGCTTTCGCGAGGGCTAAACCAAGCTATTAATCTGGCACAAACCTCGCCTGCCACAATTACTCAACTACGGCAGAGCGCGCAGGCTTTGCTCACCGCGCTCGAAAAAATTCGGGAACTGGAAGAGTCAGACCTACACAAGCGTCAGGAGCTCCGCGAGTATGAAGCTCTGATTGAGAGCTACAAGGAAGAACTCGGTGATCTAGAAATATGGTCGATCTACTGCGAGGCCGGTGCACCAGCGCTTGCCAGATCAATTGAGCAGACCAAGCGTGTGGTTTCTGATGCAAGAATCGCCCTCGCGGGAACGTCCTTGGACGACGTCCATGAGCTACCTGTTGAATATGCCGTTCGTGGGCTCTCCGAAGCTCTTCAGGTCGCCACGGACAGCCTCGCTCTCGCTGAGCAGCAGGAGAAATCAGCCTCCGAAAGCCTTTTGCAGCAGGAGCGTCTTGGTCAGTCGTTAATTTCCCTTCGTGCTGATCTACGCGGACTTGTCCAATCCATCATTGATCACACAGGCGATGCACTGCATTGCCCTGTCTGCTCTACCCCCCATTTAGATGGGGAGCTGCTTCATAAAATCGAATTGCTAACCTCTTCTGACAATTCAAGCTTCACCAATGGTCTTCATCAGGCAGCACAGGTTGCTAGAGATCGTGTCCAACGAGAGCGTGAAGTGATAGCTGCGCTCCAGGTATTGCAGCGCTTTCACGATGCAAATGGCGCACAGGATTCGACTACCGTACGCGATTTACATCAAAGCCTGCTTGTGAAACATCATGAGTTCATCGAAGCGAATATCGAGCTGGAAAGCCTGGAATCAGCCATGCGTTCGCTCGACCAGTATGGGGCCGATCAAGCAGGTTTCTCTGGCGCAGAGGCAGCCGCAATCCAATGGTTGGGGACTAAACAGGATTATTCGAGTCTGGCAGTCATAAATACACGCATCGACGAGATTCAGACGAGCACAGAGGAAACGAACGAATCTGCGGCTGATTTGCGCGAAGCTTTGAAGCTTACGAATGCACAGGTGAGCGCTATTGCAGTATCAACAGGACTTTCTGCAGAAAACGCCAAGGAGCTGATTCTTTTGATCCAACGGCAGTTGGAAAGACACCACGCTTCAACGCTTTTCTTCGAGGATGCCGCACAATTAATTACTATTGCGGATGATCAACCACTAGAACCGATTTTGCAGGCTGTCGAGGATGCAATTAATGCGTTCGATCGTGCCCTGCATGCGGAAAATATGGAAACAGAAGCGCGTACTGAGCTAAGCGCCAAAACGGTCGAGCTTCAACAGAGCGCGAGCCTTCTCAAAGCGGCCGTAACGCGGAAGGACAATTTCACAATAGCCATTAACGCACTGGCCGACATCGTTGAAAACCATTCCCTTGAGAAAGCAACGCAGGAAGCTCTTGAGTCGATACGTGGACATGTCAGCGAAATATTCGCCAGGATTCACTCTCCAGCTGAGTACACGCTGGGCGACTTCAATGGAGAGCATCTCCTCATCACACGAGATGGCCATCGTACGCATACAGCTACACAGGTAAGTACAGGCCAGCGTGCCGCACTAGCGCTTTCGATATTTCTAGCGTTGAACCGCAGCGCAGAAACTGCCCCTCCGGTGCTGTTGATCGATGACCCCATTGCGCACATTGATGATCTAAACGCGCTGTCATTCTTGGACTACCTGCGTGATCTTGCCGTCAGTATGCGCAAGCAGGTTTTCTTCGCAACAGCAGACGCTCGGCTCGCCGCCTTGTTTCAGCGAAAATTCGAGTTTTTGGGCAACGAGCGATTCAAAAAAATTGTTCTATCTCGCTCATGAACCTGCAGCCTATTTTGATCAGACTGAACACCTTTCAGAGGGCAGTACAGCAACGAGTAATCTATGATTGGCGTATCCTCATTATGGAATCTGTAATGGCCTGAGCATTTGCGTCCAAGGCTTCCATGGCCGACATTGCATTAACAGCGACATTTTTCACCCCGTTTTCTGATAGCCCTTGGTTATTTCTTCTATCGCTGCACCCAGGGCGTGCTGGTTGTGCAGGAGCAATGTTATGGCGTCCGCCGTAGCGATCTTGCAGTCTGAATTATCTGGCATGGTGGTCGTCCTTGAGGCTGATGCAGGAAGCCTAGTTCATCTCACCGTAGCATCGAGACAGGCTTGCGACCTCGAAGAAAAAGCTTCGAGGGCTCCTGAAGTCCAGATTCAACATTAACGAGCTCCTCTTCCTAACAGACGCGCATCCCTATCGCTAGGTAAAGTTTGCCTCTTCACTTAAGCCGACTCGGGCTAGCGTTACGCTATCGAATCGGCGCAAAAACTAAACGCCACGATAATTTTGCCAATGCCACTTTTTCACAACTGAGAGGTGCTCTCTGCTGAGGGAGGCCTTATTGCACCTGGTTGCTGGTGCGCGAAGTATGCTCCGACCCGAAACGCAAATCCGGGGTTATCACGCTGATCAACTGCTCCCGAATCTCTCCACTGCTCGCCGCCAGATCAACCGTAGCAAACCGAATGTAGTGTCCCTGTATCACCACACTCTCATCCACCCTTTCCCCAACCGCTGGATGCAACAGCAAACCGCGGGCGGTCTGTGTGAGAGGGTCCGCCTCAGTCACCTGAGAGCGAAGATATGCGTATATTTGATAAAGGTAGGCACTATGCAACGTCTGCGCGCGATAAACGCTGCGCTTGTAGATTGCCGTGAACTTGGTATCAATCACCATCCGCTGCGCCAGCGCCGCATTCTCAAGCATGATATCAACCGTCATCTGCGGGAAGACCGCATCCAACCCCGGGGTATGGTCGCTGCTATTCCATCTCAGTTTCACTCCCCCGCGAACAGTCCAATCGTCCTTAAGTGCCACACGGTAAAACCCAGTTACGGCCTTCTCGAACAATCGGCGAACCCAAACTTCGTCGCGATCTGGTTGGTGCATGTATTGCCTGCCTGCAGACTCACTTGGGATGGCCATGTCATAGGCGAGTTTGGCAGCGGAAACCATCAGACGATCTGCCGTATCGTGCCGCCCGAATCGTTCCAAGTCGATCTGCGAACGAACCACGCCCAGATTGGAGACCCTCAGATTTGTGAGGCGCTGCGCAAGTTGTCGGCAGCGTCTCCCGACCGGGTGCCGACGCAGTAACCCCGCCACTCTTTCCAAAGCAATTCGCACAAAGCGATTACGAACCGTGTCCAGTGTCAGCTCGTCGAATCGACAAGCTATTTGCCCACGCATTAAAAGCTGTTTGCGTTCAGTAGTGAGGACATCAATCCGGCCGCGCACACGATTGACGATCTGTTCCCGATGCTGATAGCCCAGCCCCAAATGGCGGCGCAACCGCGCTTCGACGGCATCGGCCAGGATTTTTCCCACCATGCGCGGCAGATCGTCGGGCATGGCTTCGCTAGCGGTCCTGGCATTCCCCAAGGCCCGATAGAGATCCGAAGCATAGAGCATCAGCAGCCAAAGATTTCTGACCGGAATACGACCCACCATTCGTTCGGGGCTAGGAATGAGTGTCCCTTCTGCAAGGTTTGGCATATCACCAGCCTGCTAAAAGGTTGGCGGCTGCCTCTTTCGCACTGCTGGGGGTGTCCACCCAATATTCGTCCAGTAAAGGCAGTATCTCGCTTTCTACCACTCGTATGAACCAGTCCCGGGTAGTGCCCTCTTCAAGCGTCTCGCTTGGCGTCACGTAGCTATGACCAACCTGGAACTGCTTACCCAGTCGCTCATCGTCGGCAAGCACGGTATTGAGTTCTGCAATCCGCCTTTCGATGTGGTGCGCCAAGTTTGCGTCTACACCACATTGCTTGATAACCCATTCGCGCCAACGGCCTCCAAACCTTGGGGCCAGGCTGATAAACGCGAATCTGCGCCGCAGCGCCAGGTCAACCAGGGCCAACGACCGGTCGGCCAAGTTCATGGTCCCGACCACATAGAGATTCTCTGGGATATGGACAGCTGTGCGATTGCCGTCTACGTCGGGATAGCTCAATTCCAGCGCTTCGCTTGGCGTGCGCTTGCCCGCTTCCAGCAAGGTCAGCATCTCGCCAAAGATTTGTGCAGGATTGCCGCGATTGATTTCCTCGATCACAACGACAAACTTTGAATCTGGATTATTGAGCGCTGCTCTTACCACCTCCATGAACACACCTTCGGCCAGGGCGAGACCTCCTCGACCGTCTGGGCGCCAACCTCTGACAAAATCCTCATAAGACAGGTTGGGATGGAATTGAACAGATCGAACTTTTTTGACGTCTCTAGTGCCGATCAATGCGAACGCAAGGCGCTTGGCGAGCCAAGTCTTACCGGTACCCGGAGGCCCCTGGAGAATCAAATTTTTCTTCTCGCGCAAACGAACGAGCACGCTTTCCAACTCGGCACGCTCCAGAAAACAACCCTCTGCGAGGATGTCTTCTAACGTGTAGGAGGGCAAGGCAGGATGGCTAGCGATGCTTGGCTCGACTTCTGTCGGCTCCAGTCCCTCGTCCATATCGTCTGGGGATAGTTCGTCGCTATCGAGCGGAGAATCAGGCTCTAAACCCCAAGCTAACAGCGACAGCTCAGGGAATGAATGCGCGGGGTAGCTACTTTCCTGAAACCGTGGCTCAAGTACTTCCACCACTTGCAAGTAGTCTGCAGCGGCGCATCGCCTGTTTGGGCCGTTACGGTTGATCGTGATCGTTAGAGTGTCCTTGATGAAGGTTCTGGACAACTCATCAAGGCTGAGCAATGCCCAGGGCCGGGCCCAATATAGCCCCATGGTCAGATTCCATGCGACGCCCATTCGACCATTACTATCATCGAACGCCTTGGCGAATGCAGATTTGGTGACCTCTTCCTGGCCTTCTTCACTATCGGCATAGGCGATGGCTGTCGCGAAGGTTTCCCACAGCGAGTCAATGTGATCACGGTCACGGTTCTTTTCGCGTGGGAAATACCAAGACTTCAAGTTGTGCAGCACGGGCACACCTTCAAACGACTGCGGCACCGGCTCTTCAACACCAAGAAAAATTGCGATCTCGGTGGCAATTGCTTTCCGGTTAACTTCTTTGGTTTGGCGGTTGAAGGTGCCCATGACAGTGAACGGGCAAATGTCCCGAACAAAGCCTCGCTTGCCGTTTGGATAAATGTCCGCTTCCAAATAACCCAGCGCCGGTACCCGAGTGGATATCTCCTTCAGACCTGCCACTAAGGCTTTCCGATCACGCCGGTGCTTCAACAGCTTGTCGGCGACCTCCATGTAAAAGCGAGTCCAGCCAAATTGTTCCGAGGTCGCAGTCTGGCGACCGAAGCGTGCTCTCCAATAAGGGGCATCGCAAAAGCGCTGAATATCCTGGGCGTGGCCTTCAAAGGTGAAGTCGATCAGTCCATCAGTTTTCCAATCACCCGGCAGTACACGCCAGATCGTCCCGCGGTGGGTGTAGAAATACCATTTATGTCCTGCTTTGACGGGCTCCCAGTCGACCTTGACTTGTCGGCCGTCATTGTAATTCTCAGTGATAATACCAGTAGCCTTGATGGTCATAACCGAGACTGTATTCCCCCGGTTATCGAACGGCAGGTCATGCAATTGGGTGTAAGCCGACTTGATCGCAATGCGCTCGCCCACTTTCATGCTACGCACGAGATCAAGGTGCTTGTCGTCGTAGCCATTTTCCCAGATGCCCTCACGAAGAAAGCGCGCAGTCTGATCATCTTTCCTTCCGTAAGCGGCGCCGACGAACCACACGGGCTGGGTGGAGATTCCTTTCGATGCGGTAGTCATGTCATTCCCTTAAATAGCAATGTATGAGGGTGGGGAAAAATCAGTGGCAGTTGATTGCGTGAAACATTCGGTGGTTTTCGATTGCATTCTGGCAATAGCGCGCCCAACCAACCGCCAGGGGCGAATGTAGACAGGCGTTCATTGAATGCGATTTGCAATCAATGAACGGGTCGATAAGGACACCCGATTCCTTTTTAACTAGTGACAACTACAGCTAGCCTGCCCGGCTGGAGCTAGCCAAGCCAACGTACCGGAATAGAACTCCATCGCCACACTATGTGAATAGGGCGCAGTCCCAGGCCGACACAACGTACAAAACCGTTTCTCCTGCATATTGATGTAGTCATTGCAAGGTCGCTTGCGAAACCTTCCATCGCTGCGCACCCAGGTGACACCCACGGAGGCCAAGCTGTTCACGATTGTATAGACGTTGGCATTCGCTTCTGAGCCGTGATGAGGAACGGTGGCGATAGCACTCGAAAAGTTGAAACTGGAAAGTCCAGCAATCCCCTTAAGGTTTGAATCGGCGTTGAACAGCACACCGGGGGCTGCGCTATCAGCTGGAGAATAGAACACCAGACTTTCTCGATTTGATTTGGAAAGGCACAACTCAGTGAATGTGCTGTTGCTGCTGCGTGCAGCCACTACTTCGCGCGCGTTAACAGGGATCAAATCTTTTCGCCCTCCGCCGGGCGAGTTAGGTGAAAACTCGAACCAACGCACGGGGATACTCCTTTGCAGGGCAAGTATCAACAGCTCCGCGATGTTGCGAAGATCCTCCAGCGCTTCGAGGTACAAAGCCAAGACTGGTACGCTAGGAGAAGTGCCAAAATGAAGCATGCTCGCGACAGAAGCACGGTATCTGCCGTACCTGCCACAGGCAAATCTCATTCTGTGCAACGATCTCAGCCACGTGTATCGAGTTCTGCTATCCGACAGGCCCTCCCGTTCCTCCGGGAACCATCTGATATCGTTTTCCGAAGGCTCCATTTGTTCGGTATGTCTTGGCCTCTCCTCTTGACGATTTAGTAACAACTTACCGTTGACCATACTATCCAGAGGGGCATCCGCATCCTCGTCGAAAGCTGTATAGGATTCACAAAAGCGTTCGATGTCCGCCATCAACTCCCGATGCATAAGCGACGGAGAATGCAAAACGCCTGAGATCAATGTTAGCCACTGCGCGGGTAACCACAGTTCGTCGCAATGCAGCGTGGAGTCTAAATATCCCAGCAACCCTCGAATATGGTCAGCATCATTGTGCGTACACACGATCACATTCACACTTTTACGATCGACGGTGGACATGAACAAATCAGCAAAGCAACGACGTCCTTTTCCACCATCTACTAGAACTGAGAAATTTTCGCGCTCCAGATAAAAAGCATCTCCCTGTCCCACTGGAATCGCTACAAACCTTGCCATTACTTATCCTTATGTTGCGTTGCCGTCCGTTGATGACATCTTCTGCATTTGGGTTGTAAGCAACCTTGAATGGCTCGTAGCACCTCATCAAAGCGGCCCCTACCTCTCTCCGCTGTAGAGTGGTCTATTGCACCATCTCATTCAAGATTTCCCGATCCTTAAAAGCGCTGGTCTTTTCTAGTGAAAACCAGCGTATTGACGAAGACCTGGATCACTTAGCTCAAGTAACTGTCGCGGCGGCGAACGCTCCTCATCAAGGCCTAGGTTCACCAATGCGTACCAGAGAAGCGCACGTCGACAATCGAATCTAGCGCTACCGTTAGACATTCCGAAGTCTGCGGCAACCAGCTCAGCTTGAGCCCGATTCAGTTGGTGGTGAGGACGAATTTCAACCTCAACAAATTCATGCCACTGCACATCGGTAATGGGATCGACTGTCCGCGGAGCTGTCTCATCGGCTATCTCCATTCGTCCTAAAACAAAATCTCTGAATCCGCTCCTCTCTCGGCAGTAAGCCCTGACATGCCATCGGCGACCATCTGATACCAAGCAATGCGGTTCAATCCATCGCCAATGTCCGGCAGGAGTTTCCATCGAGCGGTAGAACACCTTTAGGGCAAAACCTGTTTGAGCTGCAGCGATGACATTACGTGCAACTCCAGGATCCGCTGCCCGATTTGGGGATGGTACTAACTCAAACGGTGGTCGCGGCCCTGGCAATCCATCCTCCAGTACGCTGTGCGCAAAAAGCCCCTGGAGAGCGGGAGCCCCAAAAATCGGTAGGAAGCGCTTGCCTGCACGGTAGACCTTGTTGCTACGGTCATAGACAGCATTGCGAGGAGCTAAACGCCGGTACTCCGCCAAGTCTTCTGAAGCCACGGAGCGATGGATTGAATAGTGGTCTATCAGGTCGGATCGATTAATCCTCCCCGACCAGAAAAGGCGCGCTTCGATGAACCGTAAACGCTGCTGCGAAAACCAATTGCCACGAGATCGCTCCGCCAGATGCACAGCGACCTCTCGCCGCCGCATCGGCGTCTTAATCGTAAAAAGAGAAGAATCCACACTCACTGGTCACCTCCTAATGAAGGCTTACCTTAACAATATAGGTCGTTTTAGGCGACTGACCTTGAACTCCTGCAAGTCGGTGCTTTACTGAAAATCAGTCGGTTAAAACGACTGACAAAAAATCGGGGTATCACCGATGGATGCGATAGAGCTGCCTGCTGACGTGCTGATAACCGCCCTCACCTCTCGATTGACGGATCTCCAGTGCGCACGCGTCGAATCGGACTCTTTGCATATCTCCGCGCCTCATCCTCAAGACGGCGCTGATCGCCGCGCGCTAGTGGCGGGCCAGTTGCTTGGTCAGCTGGAGCGGCGTCTGATTGATGGCAGCAACGAATTCGTTCCTGTTCATGTGTTGTCAGAACACATGCGAGAAACACTGAGGGACCTGAACACAGAGGAGGTACGTTTTTGCGCTCGCTTTCTCGACAGGGATCGAGAAATCCGCTTTCGGACTGAGGAAAATACTGAAAGCCGTCAAACCCGCTCCTGGTCTCGCCTTGTTCGATACCAAGCTCGGTTGGACAGGGTTAAGCTCTCTGAAGCCGGAAGATTGTTCTTAAAGATATTGAAGCATCGGCGTGACTGGCTGTACGAAGACAAGCACATTGAAACGCTTTCCCGAGCGTTGCAGAGTGGGCTGTTTGACGAAATCCCACGTCTCAGCCAGGAAATACTTTCATCCCTGCGGCTTTTCAATGAGCAACTGACTCAGATCCGCGAAAGCCCATCCATTGAAGAAATGGCTGAGCAATACGAAAATCGTCGCCAACATTTCACAGAGATGCTCCAACAATCTCTAATCGCGGCACTGGCTGCACTGGAGCTCCTGCAAAGCCAACCGGTACAGAAGCGACTCGAACAGTTCCGCCAGGATCATCCTGATCAAGCAGTTTCTTTGGGCGCAATCCGGCGTCGATTGAAAGTCATTCACCAAGCAACGGAAAGCCTTAACCGTAATTGGGCAAACCTACTCGCAGATCTTCAACGAACTCGACGTCAACGATTGGGAGTACTGCGGTTTGACAACATCATCACTGAATTTCTTGATGCTCCGCCTTCGATAAACGCTATGGAAAGCTTGCTCGGCGGTTGCTGCGGCTGGGTTCGACGAAGCCATTTTGTCAGTGTTACACCCTTTATTGGGTCGGTTGAATCTGCAGAAGATGCTCCCGAACCTCAAGATGTGGTGTTCAATGATGATCCTAAACAAGCCCATCAAAGTGAAGCATTGGGTTCGTGGCTAAAGCAGCATGCCGTGCTAATCATAGAAGCCGTGCGCCAGGGCCCTGTTCGCCTTCGAGAGCTGCTTGCTAACCCGCAATTAGGCCCCCTTCCAATCGATACCCTCGAAGATCTCGTTGGCATACTGGGTTTATATGTCATCAGCGAACCACTCGAACGGACCATTGAGCTCGAGGTGACCTGTTTTCCAGGCCTGCACAAGCAGCAGATGGGCAATTACCAAATACTCGTCTCTGATTTGGCAATTCAGCTACGTAAGGCTCCCACGGAGGCATTATGACTGCTGAAGAAATCGGTCTGATATTCAATCAACTCGTTTCTCGTCGAGCACTCTACAGCTTTGCGCTCAGCGGACGTCGGCGTCTGCAAGAGGAGAAAGATGCCGTAGACATCTTGGAGCACCAGTATGGTCGCACATCTGACCTCGAAGATTTCCTGCGAACTCAAGGTCTTCGAATGCAGGTGTTGGACGCCTCTGCCCTCGGTCTTGCAAACGCCGGCCGAATCTACGTCGCTGTTCGTGATCCGCTGCAACGAGCGCCTGAGCATCTGGAAACAAGCGCCTTGCTGATGGAGCTTATCGATGAGCGGAGATCGGAAACTTCAAATGCTGCTGCTGTCTGGGCTACCTTCTTTTTGCTCACGCTCTTCTACTTCCTGTACACGATCGATAACCGACCTATCGAAGCGATTAGTGCTTTTAAGGATAGCTCCGTAGATCTTGAGCAACTGCTAGAGGAAGTACAGCGACGTGTCGAGCAGCTCCGTGTGAGGGCGGAGCCCGCAACTGAACCACATCAAAAATTTGTCCACGACGTATTGACCAACCTCAGCGATGGCGCCCTAGAAAATCGCACGAAAGTATTCTTCAACAGCATGCTCAACCTGGGAGTACTCGAACCAATCCCAGGCGTGGAAGGTTATCGGCAAACCCTCTGGTCTGCAGTCGATGTCGCGACAAACTTCCAACGACACGCTGGTAGCCTCGGCGTTGCAGGGCTAGAGGCTGTGCTGTCGGTCGTAACTCCAGAAACCGAAGTTTCTCCAGCTCAATAGCGGGAGCGGCAAAATGTCAGTCATCAATCGCATCGAGATCAGTAACTATCTCAATCTGGACAACCGGCGTCCTTCCGAACAGCAGTGGACCCCTCATTGGCGCCACGTAGCGATAAACGCCCGAGGCCTGAGCACAGCCATTGTCGCAACCAACGGCGTCGGTAAATCCACAGCGAACAAAGCCATTTACGCCATCCTCACACGAGATCGAACTTTTGTTGCAGAGAGTCGTGAACGTGCAGCACCTAAACGGCGCGGCTTGTGGAGCCACGTGCGAATTGAGGTTCTATATCACGATGTCTCTGAATTCATACAACCAGGTTTGATTGGCGATGCCGTACGAGGCGAGGCATACGTGATCGGTTTCTACGGCTTTTCCGACGAGGAGCTGCATTTTTATCACTACCTGGGCCACCTTGAGCAATGCCCGGTCGTTGACATCAACGGGCACCTTAAAAGGATGATCTCCAATGCTGAATTTCTGACAACCCTTAAAGGGTGCGATGGCATCGCACTCAACCTGCCTGTTGCTGATTGGAAACGCTTTATCCATCGTAATTTTGATCCAAGCCTGATTCACCAGCTCCTGAACTATCAAAAAGCAGGAGGTGGGGACGGCGCAGAAAACTTTTTCAAGGTGCAACGCCGCAACGGTGAGGATTACGATTCTGCCTTTTTTTACACCCATATCGCTCCGGAAGTATTGGTCAACTGCATGGATGTTTTTGGCGAAGAGGGAGAATATCGCTTTGAAGACACCCTTCTTGAGAGCGCGCGCCCCGTTCTTGCTGCGCAGCGTAAAGCTGAGGATCGCGCTAAAGCGGTCAAAGACGCCCGCCTCGTCTTTGAGGGCCTTGAGGGTGTGAAGGAAAAAGCGGATGCCTATCTGACGACAGAAGGTGATATCTCGCGAACAATTGCAGCCTCGTTCAGCGAAGCCGCTTTTATTCGGGAGATCGTTGAAAAAAATCCAATCCTTGGTATCCCACAACCACTGCGCACGCAGAATCTTGAAGTAGCATTCATCGCAAATCGATTAGTCTGCGCAGATGGCACTTGGCTGATTCCGGACAACGTCATCGCAGAAATTCTTGCCAGCGAAGCCAGGGTAATCAATCAAGAAGCGAGTGAAAAAAAGCTTTCATCAATAACTCTCAAACCGCATCAAATAATTGAGAAACCTGCCTGCAATGCTTCGTCGGAGCGATCGCAATCCGGAGGGTTGTCGAACCGCGGCTACAGTCGGGAAGCGGCGCTAGCGTTGATCGAACACCGAAAATGCTTCGCCGATAATTGGGACACCGATAAAGCTAAGCGAGCCATCAACTGTGCCTTTGATTGGCAAACAACGACTGGCGAAACCAATCCGTTACGCAGCGCCGCAAATCGCCTGGTGCAGGACCAATTGCAACTAAAAACAAGCATTGAAGATACGAGAAAAAGGAAATCCGAGTGCGTCGATGAGCATCAGCAATTGCAGGAGCAACTGCAAAATTTACAGGCCGCAGAGACTGCACTCTCGACCATGCGCCAAAGCGGCCTTTTTTCCGCAGACGAGCTGGCGGCACCATTAGCAACTCAATCGATAGTGTTTGACCAGCAAACCCATGCACTAGATGCGCGAGAGGCTCATCAACTGCACCACGCTCAATTGAAAGAATATCGCGATGCCCATCACGACATCGGACAGGAATTTCCCAACCGTGTGGCGGACGATGTCCGTAACGAACTGATTCTACTGAATGACCAAGCTTCTTCAGCGCTCCAACAAGCGAGGGCTGATCAGGCTACGTCGACCAAGGAATACTCAGAGACTCAAACCTTAAGCGAGGCTGCCCAGCTAACGCTCTCAACCGCGAAGTCGAATTACACCCAAGTCACCACCCTACTCCCGAAAGTTAAGCTCTTTGAGGCTGCCTTCCCGGGTGAGTCCGCTGCTGGCCTTAAGGTATTCGTCCAGGAACAGCTTTCCTCTGCCGAACGTAGGCATGCAGAGTTGAAAACAACGATTGAACAGCTCGAACTCGAAGATCAGGGAATTGCAGACCTACTTGGAGATGTCGAGCACTATCACTCGCGCTTCAACTATGAAGATCCCTACGCAGTTGCAAAAAGCGTTGGGCGCGATCTTGAGGCGGGCCATGCGTCGGAGAAAGATGCCGTTAGACGTCAGGAAGAGACACAGATCAAGCTGGCAAAACTGAGCGATGGTTTCCAGGCCCTTAAAACTGTTCATCATCGTTTTGGTGTGAATTCGAACGTCCTAGATCTGGAACGTACGCTCAATGATGAGTTCGCTCTGCGAACTGGAGAAAAGAATATCCTTTCAGCCGAGATTGAGGTCTTAGATCCACTCGTTCACGCCGCAGAGGCATATAAGGTGCGCTTCGGCAAGCTGGAAAATGCCATCTCCACGGCGGCATCACGGGCAAAGCGCTTACCTCAATGCGGTCGAACACGTGACTATAAGACGGCGAAGCTGGAAGACCTTCAACGACAACGCGCCGAACTTGAGAAGGCCCGAGCAGCCGCTGGCAGCATTGCCCAAGAAGTCTTGAATTGTGTCGGTGAGACCCTACCTCGAGTACATCAGATTATTGAAGACTTAGAGATTTCTCCAAAGCGGCGTGAGCCAATCCTCGTACACTTTTCTCAAGTCTTGCACGCTCCAGTCGTCAGCGACACTGAAGCCGCACAAACGGCCTTGAGAGCACTTGATGCTGCAGGGTTGGAGGCACCCATTTTTTTCAAATCAGAATTGATTCGATTTTGTCACCAGGGCGATCTGACCGAAAAAAATGGGTTGGCCTACTCTTTTATGATTGGAGCACCAACCCTACAGGTTCGGGCTCTTATCAACCCAGCCGAAATTGAAAACGTCAAAGCGAACCTGGACGGACAGATTGCTGTCCTCGTTCCCCAGGTCGAAGCGCTGGAAAACGAATACGCCGATCTTTCTCCAGAGTCTGAAACCAGCCGACTAATCCGGCTCGCTTGTACCGCTTCTGAACGACAGGCCCCTGCTACTCTGCGCACGGCTCGTGAAAGTTTAAAAAACGTTGAAATCCGACTCAGAGAACTGGAAGAGCAACGTAGCGAAAAGGTCATCCTTCTGATTCGCCGCGCGGCTGAGTTTCTATGTGAGGATGGTGAAAAAACGCTGGCTGCCACTGAAGAGAGCTTGACCGCCCTCGTGCAAGAGCTCGAGTTGTTAAGGGGAAAGCTACCGACTCTCGAACTGCGCGCATCCGCAGAGAGCTCTCAATGGATCGATGCCACATGTCGCTTTCTGGATAAAGGCGGTGCGACAAGACTGACATGGATCCGCAATAGTAAAGCGCAACATGAAACCGAGTTGAGCGATATAGCTAAACAGCTGCCGATCCTTCGCCAGCGTGTATCGCAGCTTCCAATTATCGAGGCCGCAGAGGAGTTTTTAACATTAGGCGGCTGGGAGTGGGCGGCCTCCATAGAAAAAGAAGTCGATCTCGCTGAGGATGCTTGTGACGAATGCAAGGTACTTCTGGAACAAAAGCAATCAATCTACAACGAGCTGAATTCTCGTGTCGTGCGGCTCCAGCAAAACGCATCAGCCGCCTCGTCGTACTTGTTGAGATGGGAAACCATCCTCATCAAAGCTCAGGAATACACCAATCAAGATGGTCCCGCGTTCGATGAGACCTACGAGCAAAAACTTGAAGGCCTTCACGTTGAAGTAAATTACGCGATCCAGAGGACACGATTTGACTTCAAGCATGCCCAGCAAGCAGTCGATGATGCTCGCGTACCCAACGGCCGCGCTTTGTTAATCGAGCGACGCGACTACCTTTTACGAGAGCTCACGGCTCTAGAGCAAAATATTACGGATGCACAAAATCTCTATGAGAGCCAATTGGCGCGACTGCAAGCGCTGCAGACTTCCGCGGCTAAAATCGATCAAGCCGTGATTGGTATCCTCAGGCAATGGAAGATGGTACGGGATCTTCTAGACATCATTTCTTCTGCCCAGGTATCAGGATCAGAGGTTGAGAGCATCTACTTGCAAAGCGCAAAAGCGCTACACCTCGATCTTGTTGAGCAGGTCAACATTGGAGATTTGGATGCGCAGGCAGAACTGTTCGATAGCCTGGCCAGCGATATCTCCAACTTCCCACTGAACGACCATCGCACGAAGCTCGCTAATTTGCGCCAGCAACTGGACCGACAATTTAGAGATCTAACACGTGAGCTTGATCGAGTCAGAAAAAATCATGAAAACCAACTATCGGTCACTGAGCGGGAAGCCCTAACTTCTGACCGCACCCCACAAGCCATGCTTAAGGATGCCAACCAACTCTATCGTCACTTCGAAAATTATCTCCTGAATATGGAGCGGCTACATGGACAAAGCGAAGTGGATCTACAGGACGCGCGTGAGCGCTTGGTTGCTTCGATCTCAGGCTTTACAGATAGTTTGGGCGAAAATTTCAAGCTACTGAAGACGGTTCTGGATCGGCGTGATACCGGCGGAGTCGCTGGACTGCACATCGCCGGCGAATTGATTGATCGCAACGCAGTGCGTGAAGAAATTGATGCGGTTGTTCGGGAGCTTGATCGTCAGCAGCGCCGACGAGACGAGGACAAAGCGGCGGGGAAAACAACGAGCAGTGAAGCTGAGTTTGAAGAAACCTTGAAGCAAGAAATTCGGGCAACATTCTACCGGACTGTGTTTCGCGCACCTAAAGACAGCGATGCTACAGGACCAACAGTTACGTTCCAGCATCCGGAAATCGCGAGCGGACGGCCAGTACGCTTAACCCCAAAGCTTTCTACGGGCCAAGGCAACGCGCTGGCTCTGCTGATCCTAACCAAACTTGCCGACTTTACCCTGCATCGGGATGCATTGGCGGACGCCGGCAGTATAGACACTCGTCGTCGCATCAAACCGTCTGCCACTCGTGTCGTGATGATCGATGGCCTGTTTTCCAACCTAAGTGACAAGAAGATGATCAGACATTCGCTGTCGGTCATCCGAACACTCAAAGGCTCGTTCCAATTGATCGGTTGGATTCATAACGAGCTGTATGAAAATGATCCGAACCTGTTCCCCTCCTATTGCGCCCTACGTCGGGTAGGTGGAGAGCGAGGGTTTGTGCTCGTGGACAATTCCGTGTCCCAGGAAGATATATTCCATGAGGGTGAGATCAAATCGATCGAGCTTCATGTGGACCAACTGCGAGAATAGCCGGTGGACATAACTGAGCAGGTGGAAATTGTCCTTCGGCGACTAACAGCAGGAGGAAAAAAACTTCGTCCAGTTGGCCTCATTGGAAGGCTTTCCAAGCTTTCGGGCATTCCCCAACTAGATGTTCAGATGGCTCTAGGGGAATTGGTACGGGCAGGCAGCCTCAGCGGCATATCCAAGTCAGGTCAACCTTTAAGACTGGTCGGTTGGATCGGCACGGCTCTACCGCTCAGTCAAACCGAGATATTGTTAACGGAGGCAATCTCAAATTTTAATGATGAGTCGTCTAAAGCGACCCTTAAGCCACTGCTCAAATCTGCCGGGCTATTCACAGGACTTTCACTGGCTGACATCACCTTCGTCCTCCAAGGCATGCTGCAGTGCAAAGAGTCGATCAACTGTGACCCGATTTTCGCCTCGGCAACTAACATCCTGGGCTCTGCAAAGGCGCTAAATAATCTGCGAGGGGCTGCACGCAACATCGGGATTGAATGGCCCATTGACGCGTACAGCGAGCTGTACGCCCTTACTGCCGGCCCGGCACAACCGACTGCGGTTGTCCTGATAGAGAACATTAGGAGCTTCACCGCTTTCGCGCGATCACGTCACGCTAAATACGCCGTTGGTGTTGCGACATTTGGCTATGGATTGACGATGGAAAATTTCGGTAATCGCCTTGCAACTGGCCAGATTGTTGCCTGCCGTGCTTACGGAGACACCGTCAATTTGTACGATGTAATCAGCCATCTACCTTCCTTCTTTTGGGGTGATCTGGATCGCGAGGGCGTGCGTATTTTTGAGTCTTTGCGCCGACAGATTCCAGATTTAGCACTGAGCGCAGCTTACGCTTCCATGGATAATCGCCTTACGAATCCCCAGCTTTGCCATCCCTATCACGCGTTATTTGAAAAAGATGGGCAACGTGTCATATGCGGAGCGACGCCTGAAGCGACATACCTCGCAAGGAGGTGTGCTGACCGTGCAGTGGATCAAGAGGCACTGGGATCAGAACTCGATGAGGTGGAGGTCGCTGCTCCATTTCGACTGCTTCAGGAAGAATTACCAGTGATTAACTGATCATGGGTCTTCGATGGCCACCAATTTTCGTTGTTCGTTGAGGAATGTTTGCGCAGGTGCTCAAGGCTGTTCACGCCAGAATTGAGCGCTGTAGTTGTTGAGTCCTCGACTGTAGGGATCGGTTGTCGCTTGAAACGTCAGCGGAATAGTGTTTCCGTCACCACCCAACCTGAAATACTCTTTGACCGAATGAAGCGCCAGCTCCATCAGGTGCACCCATGTGCGAGACAGCTTGTCCAGTCGATCTCGCTGTAGTTTGGCAGCGCTGGGTTTTCGCTTGGTAGCAGGCATGGTGTAGTCGGGTCGTGAGTCGACTTCGTGAAAAAAGGTAATACTGCCCTCCAACCAATCATCCTCAATTATTCGACGCCAGCGATAGCCCACTCGCACAGACAGTCGCTCACTGAAACTGTAGGGGTGGACGAGTTGGTCATCAACGTAGAAGAGCTGCCCTTCCTTCTCTTCCGTTTCCATCCGGCGCTTCATCTGTTGGACCGCATGTGCCAGATCACTGCCAGCGCTTCGGACATCATCCTCTGTCTTATTTCGTTTTTGAGCAGTCTTGGCGTTGCCGTGCTCCTTCAGCGCCTGTTCGAATGCTCGAAGCCGCGACGCAACGTACGGCCCACAATTCGCAAGGCGAAGGTGTTGAAGAGCGCGCGGTGTCTCTTCATACGCGGCCTGCTCAATGAGTTTGTCCAGCACATCAACATCGACCGCGCTCAGAGCATCCTGCTCGTGGCGCGGAATATTGATCTCGCCCATACCTTCTTCCTACATTTTGGTAAGCAAAAACTCATCATACCGGAGGACGAAGCAGGCCCTCGGTCATCCTCGAACGGAATTTCTCATTTCATGTTTATTGTGAAAGCTCGCATGAAACGGTAGTTGGAAAGGTCGTCGATCAAGACAATGCTGAATGCCTCCATTTCCTTTGCCCCTTGCTCACGTCTTCAGCCCCTATCGCCACTGATTACCGAGCATCTGGGGCTGTGCTAATCCCCAGCAAAAAGAGAAATACATCGGGGTGTGTATATCTTTTTTTACACTGTTAACCGCTATGGTTAACAGTGTAAAAATTAGGTTTACAAGGTGGTGAAATTACCGCGATTTCGCAGAGAGGGGATCGCCCTTTCTGATGGAAAACCACCGATGTCAGCCTTCGGCTTCGGAACCTTCACTACCTCCCGAAATCGATGAAACTTGACGCTCTGACCAATCGATACACTGCTATACGAACCTTCCGGTTAAGACGGCAATCTGTGGCACCCTATTGGATGCCCGGTTGCGGTAAGCTTCGCGCTATACAAGGGTAGTGAGAAGTAAAATGGCAGACAAGGATTTGGTTCGACCAAGCCGCGATGGAGATCAATTCCACTATCACTGGGCAGCAAGGCAGTGCCTGGCCTTGTTGCCGGGCTCGAGCGATCTAAAAGCGGTCACTGTCGAAGGTCCGTCTGCTGATGAAGGCGAAGAGGAGATTGAGCAAGGCATCGACCTCATCGACGTTGGGCTCTATTACGGCTCGGAAGCGCTAATGGAAGCCCGATGTGTTCGCTACATCCAGCTCAAGCACTCAACGCGGCAAATTGTGGAACCATGGCAGGCTGGTGGTTTGAGCAAGACTCTGCGTGGATTTACCAAGCGGTATAAAAAACTTCTTGAGCAATTTTCCGTTGCTGAAATGAAACAAAAATTTCGCTTCGAGTTCACCACCAACCGGCCCATCGACCCTAGACTGAAAGAAGCACTCCAAGACTTGGCCAAAGGCGCCAGGGCGCGCCATTCCTCCATTGAAAAGACGCTGTTGGGGTATTCAGAACTTTCCGGCACGCAGAACAGCGACTTCTTCAGTTTATTTTCATTTGATGGGGAAGAACCAAGCCTGTGGACACAGCGAAATCTGTTATCCCAAGATATCGCCAGGTATCTTGCGGACGCCGATTACGATGCTCCAGTTCTGTTGAAGGAGCTCGTCACGCGCAAGGCTGGCAGTGAATTTACAAAAGACCCTGCAATCCGGCGACATGATGTGCTTCGGGCGCTAAAAGTGAGCGAGCTGGTACTCCTACCGGCACCCTGCCAAATTATTCGCCCGGAGAATGTCTTCGCGCGAGAGCAGGAAAACAAGATTCTCGAGCTCATCCTGCATTCCGCACACCCGGTGATCGTTCATGCAGATGGCGGCGTGGGAAAGTCGATCTTGGCTCAGCGGCTAGCTACTTCAATGCCTCATGGCTCGGAGTCAGTGTTGTACGACTGCTTCGGCGATGGGCTATACCGCAATGCGCTGCACTATAGACATCGTCATCGTGACGCCTTGGTGCAGATTTCAAACGAGCTTGCGTCGCGAGGACTTTGCCATCCGCTTATTCCCTCCCCCCTTGCTGACTCCAAGCAGTACATGCAGGCATTTTGTAGCCGACTGGCCCAGGCGATCGGAATATTGCGAGCTGAAAAAGCAGGCGCAAGTCTCTGCCTGATCATAGACGCTGCCGACAACGCGGATATGGCTGCCGAGGAGCTCAACGATCAGGCCTTTGTCAAAGATCTGATACGAACGTCGATGCCCGATGGAGTACGTCTGGTTTTTACCTGCAGGAGTCATCGACGACATCGCCTGAACGCTCCGCTGGACAGCACAGAGGTCGAGCTCAAGCCTTTCAATGAGGCTGAGACCGAGCAGCTTTTACGAACTCGCTATCCTGAGGCGACCCATGCCGAAGTTGCCGAATTCGCATTTCTGAGCAGTTCAAATCCGCGAGTTCAATCTCTGGCACTTGAGCGACGGTTACCCATTCTGGAGATGCTCAAGCAGTTGGGGCCGGAGCCTACATCCGTGGAGCGTGCAATCGGGGATTTGCTGCAATGTGCAGTCGATAAGCTGAAAGATCAGGCCGGAGTCGAATCCGATCAGATCGACTTCATTTGCCAGGGTTTGGCAATCCTGCGCCCTCTCGTGCCGGTAGGAGTACTCGCAAAGATTTCCGGCACTTCGGAAAGCGCCGTGCGATCGTTCGCGCTTGACCTTGGAAGACCACTTTTCGTGAAAGGCGAAAGCCTCCATTTTCTCGACGAGCCTGCAGAAACCTGGTTTCACGAAACGTTCAAACCGGATGCAGACGGTTTGAACCAGTTCCTCAATCGCTTGCGTCCGCTTGCCAGTGAAAGCTCCTACGTCGCATCGACTCTTCCCCAGATCCTCCTGGCCGCAGGACGGATGGATGAGCTAATCGATCTAGCGCTTTCCGGAGAAGGATTGCCCGAAGCTAAACCCCTCGAACGCCGTGATGTCGAGCTACAGCGATTGACGTTCGCTCTCAAGGCCTGCCTTGAACAGGGACACCACCTGCCCGCAGCGAAACTCGCGCTAAAGGCTGCGGGAGAAAACGCAGGAGAGGCACGGCAGACGAAGCTGATTCAAGAAAACACAGATATCGCTGCCCGCTTAATGCCACCAGATCGAGTCAACGAGCTTGTTTCGAGACGAATCTTCGAGTCCACTTGGATGGGGTCGCATCATGCCTATGATGCGTGCCTGTTGTCTGGAATCAAGGAGTTCACCGCCGAGGCCTCGAGCCGGCTGCGGATGGCGATGGACTGGTTATATGCGTGGGCAAGAAGCGCCCCTGATGACGGTCCACGCGAACGCGTCACAAACGCCGATAGAGCCGAAATTGCATTAGCGACGCTTCGACTCCAAGGCCCCGAAGCCGCCGCGCAATTTTTGAGACGCTGGAAGTTCCGGCACTTCGCGATGATGAGCGGCAAGTCTATTGCTCAGAGACTAATAGATCTGTGCGAGTACTCGGATCTTGACGCCTTGGCGTATGCCGCAGGAAATGATGTGTGGCTTCTTCTCGGCCTCGCCAGTGAAGTCGCACATGCCGGCGTAAACTTTCCTGCCCCGCCGTTGGCACGGCTCATCCGCCTCCTGGCCGATCGACGTGTAAAATTGCCAGAGTCCTCGGGCTGGGACGAGCGATGGGAGGTGCTATATGCGGTGCAATCGGCGCTTTCACTTGCAATGCGAACCCTTCCGATTGATCGTGAAACTTGGATAGCGATTATTCAGCGCTATCTCCCTCCATCGCCTCCTACTCTATTATCCGATTCATACGGATCTGAACGTGCTCCGATGATCCGCGCTTACGCGCTCGAAGCTGAGCTGCGCGGGTGTGAGCTAACGCTGCTCGAGTTAGCTCCTACCGAGGTGCGCCAACAGCTCGCTAAAACTAAGTCCTACGGACAAAGCCGTGAAACAGAGGTATTCAAGCGTGACGTTGGCGGACTGCTTCCATGGATAACACTTTCAGTGAAAATCAGCTGTGGTCGATGCCCTTCTGATCTGGGAGCACACATTGCAGCAGCGATTCAAGCCACCAAAAATGCTGAATCACGCGACTATCAACGCCACTCGACGATTCGTCAGGCCGCGGCGATTGAATGGATTCGAATCCTGCGCGACTCACCGATCGTGAGTTCGCAACACCACTCGGCGTTACAGGACTGGATCAATAACCGAGAACTGCCGCTGTGGCCGGACACCCTGACAACCTTATGCCGTCTCGCTGCTCGAACCCAAGAGCTGACTCAACTCTCATTCGATTTTGCCTTCGCCGCCTACGAAGCTCTGGAGCAACTGCGTGATGACGCGGAAACACGAACAAATGCTTACGTGCGCCTGGCTCGTGCCATTCTGCCGTTAAGCCCATCGGAGGCGAATGCCTACTTCAGTCGAGCCGTCGAAATCGCAAGCAGAATCGGTGATGAGAATTTATCTCGCTGGACGGCAATGCTTGATCTGGCCCAGGCAGCTTCATCCACGGAGTCAAGGCCCGAGACAGCCTATCGCTTATCCAGGGTAGCCGAGTTGACTTACGAGTTTGTCGCTCGCGATAAGTACTTTGACTGGAACAGGACCGTAGAGGCGCTCGCCGACCTCTGCCCCTCATCAGTACTTGCTATTTTGAGCCGTTGGCGGGATCGGCGATTTGGCGATGAGGCTCGACTGCTACCGGTAGCCATCAACCACCTGGTGAGCCGAGGCCATCTTCCGACCATCACTCCGGTGGCGCTCGCTGGGATCGATGCTCACTGGAGTAGACTGAAAGACCTACAGACAACACTTGATGACCCGAAGTCGCCATTCGATGTCCGTACGGTTACGCAAATCGCCTATCGGTACCTTCGCACACAGTCTCATATGCCAGACGCTTGGCAGGCATTAATTCAGATTGGTCGCGACATTGATCTCGAATTACCGGATGCTCAGCGCTTGTGGGTGGACAGCCAGGGCGCACCGGCAGCTGATCATACAGAGATGGCTGCGGCTGAGAGCCCGCCACACCAGCCCATCGTCAGAAGCACACCAGATTGGCTGCACTTTTTCGACGGGACTGACATGGCAGATTCTTCAGCATTGAGGACTGCGTACGCCGATCTCAAGACATACGATACGCCGTATCAGTTCGACGAATTTTTCCGTGAGGGAATTCGTCATGTCGGGCTCGCCGGGATGCCCGGATTCATCCAGGCGGTCACGGCATGGGTCGAATTTGGCGTATTTGAATTACGCTATCTGCTCGATGCGATTCCAGATACAGCGTTACGAATGGTGTCTTCAAAAACAGCTTTGCGCGAAGCAGTGCGCTGCGTGTGTAAGCGTGAGCCTGAGCGCACGGGTCGCCACGGATGGGCAAGCTTACTGCCGTTTGAGCGGATCGTCGCGTCAGGGATAATCACCAATCGGGACATCGCACAGGCCACCGTAGAAGGCTTTGCGATGCATGCTGACAAGTTAAACGCTAGCGGGCTGTTTCAGCTGATTGAGCCGGTGGCTTCATTTCTGAACCCCATTGAGGCGGATGAAGCTTTGAATTACGGGCTCGATCTGCTTGAGGACGCCTTGTGCCCAGAAGATGGCGATGGGCCTTGGTCTGAAAAGCTACGTACGCCCGCAAACTGTGTCGACGCGCTTGCAGGTTATATCTGGGCAGGGCTGGGATCGCCAGTTGCAGCTATGCGGTGGGAGTTCGCCCATGTCGTGCGAGCATGTTCCGAACTGTCGTGGCTCGAGCTGTTGGATGCACTTGAGCGCTGCGCACTAGCGAGGACCGCTCCATCCTTCGTTGATCAGGGGCTGGAGTTCTACGAATGGCATGCTCAGCAGTGGATGCTGATCGGCCTGGTCCGGGGCGGGCGTGAGAGTCCCCAAAGCCTCATCCCATTCCTCTCCTTCCTCCATGTCTGCTTGAAAGAAGAGCATGTGCTGTTGCGTACTTTTTCTGCGCAGGCACTGCGTTTGGCACGGGATGCGGGCTTGATCGCAAAGGTGGTCGACCCCGATCTCGACTCTGTTAATACGCCCCACCTTCCGCCAAAGATTTACAGCGGCTGGGTTGAGCTCGATGCGGATGACGACAACCTGACTGACACTACTGTTGGAAATGACGAGCGCTACTATTTCGGTGTCGACATAGGCCCATACTGGCTCGCTCCTCTCGGCAAAGTATTTGGGGTCAGTGAGAACGCGATGGAAATCCATGCCCGCAAGGTCATCCACGACCGGTTCGGAGACCCTACAGGATGGTCAAGAGATGATGCGCGCTACACCCGAAAGATTTTTGTAGAGCGTGAAACCATGCACTCTCACGGCTGCATGCCTCAGACGGACGACCTTTGCGCATATCATGCGTATCACGCAATGATGATTATCGCATCCACTCTTTTGGAACAGCGAGCCATTCGGCACGAAAGCGACAAAACAAAAAATGAATTTGACCAGTGGCTGAGTGAGCATTTGCTCACCCGCTCGGATGGTGGCTGGCTTGCTGATCGTAGAGATCCGCCGCTTGTAACGCGACCGCCACCGAAGGAGAGTTATTCCGATAGCACTTGGTGCTGGCGAGTAACCCTTGATTATCTTGACCAGCACCTGCTCACCGACGACGGGCTGCGTGTATTTTGGGGGTCTTGGAGCACTGGGGACCAGAACAATAGAGAGATGGTATCCATCCGAAGCGCGCTAGTATCTCGAACGGGCGCCCATGCATTGATTGCAGCGCTTCAAACCGCACCGCAACTCGATACCTTTTCCCTGCCCTCTACCAATCACAATGAGCTGCAAACGATCGGCGATTTTTCCCTGAAAGGTTGGATCGCACACGACGGAAACTCACTCGGCCTGGACGAATACGATCCGTGGGCTGCGGAGATTGGTTATCCTGCAATTTCGCCCAGTGCCACAGCGATTGAAGATCTTGGGCTTCATGTGTCAGAGGATGGGCGGTGGTGGAGTTCCGAATCCGGCGGGCAACTGCGTGGTGAGTCCTGGACTCAGGCTGTAGGATATGGGCGCGAGGCAGAGCGTGTGAAAGGCGCGCGCCTGAGTGGTAATCTTGCATTCGTCCAGTCGTTGCTCGAAAGGTATCCGTTGGATTGCTTGGTGTTCAGCGTTTCGGTTAGACGAATCCCCCCTCGTAACCGCCAAAAAGGCGAAGAGTTCGAACCCTATCCAGCCCCCTATGTGCGTTACTACCTAATGGACCGCGATGCAATCAAGCACCCACTCTAAAGCAGTACTGGAACTAGGTAAGCGCTTGGTCGCGAAGCTTGGGCTTGCCGACGACCTCCTTGGCCAATGGATGGCGCATGACATCTCGGCCCGTATCGACGCGATCGAGATTAATCCCGTGCAAGCTACCTCAGCGATGCGCGATGAATGTGCAAAAGCCATCCTTACTCTCTGGGGGCACAGGAATACGTTACCCGCCCACCTGAGGCCGTTCCAGGAAATTGAGCCAATCACCAGAACACTGGCGGCGCTGGATGTCGAACGCGGGGATGACTATCGCTATTTTCGGCCTAATTTGAGAGAGGCAGCGCTGGATGCCGTTGATGAACCTACCCGTCACTGGCTGGAGCTAGCTTTCAGCCTCGATTACTCCGCGCGAGTGCTCATCCAACATGCCCTGCGGACCGCAGGTGCAGCGGCAGCGTCTCAAGCGCAGTCATGGGTGGAGGCTGCACTGAAGGCGGGTGTAGAAGCAGAACCTGATCGACAGACCATCGATTTTTTGATAGAGCGCTTGTACTCCGACGATGCTGACCGCGAAGAAAAAACGGAAATAGCTAGAAAGAAAAGCCTAAGCGACAAAATCGCCAAACTCGAAAAGTTTTCCATGCTGGCCAGCACCGTGGCTACCGAACTTCGTGAGCAGCTGGGCACCGGTCTCGATCCTCAAGACGAGCTATGAACCACTATAGTCGCTGGCGCTGCATGAAAATTCGCGTTCACATTGTCCGATGTGGGTCGTTCTCTGCCTGTCATGTCCGCGAAGTGTGCTAGTCAAATCCGATGCAAATGACTGGTCAGGCCGAATGCAAATGGGTGGGCAAGTCTATTCAATTACCCAACGAGGCTCATCTCTTGGTGAAAGCCTCCGATATTCCAAAATAGGTCGTTTAAGACGACTAGTTTTGCACTCGTGAATTTCGATGCATCAGTGATGATTAGTCGGTTAAAACGACTGATCAAAAATCAACGGCATTCAGTCAGACACTATAGAGCTAGCTATGGAGGAATCGAGAGGGGATGTTTGCGGTAAACCTGCGGACCAATGCTCAACACAGACCACTCAAATCGCCACGCAAGAGAGTTGCCCTAGACCTTGGGCAATTGGCTATGCCTGAAAAATCAAGTGTGAAAAATGACCTATGGACTCTCATACAAAAGATGTTCGTCTGCGCCTTTTTGGCGAGCCTCCTCGAAGGCATCAAGTAACGCTTTGGCTTCCTCCGATTGTTGGATCAGGTAATTGCTCCGAAGCACCCTCCACCCCAGATTGGGGTGAGTCAAATTTTGATCAAAGAAAACGGAGGGCTTTCCCGTCTCCATGGCACCAAACTCATCGAGCGTTCTATAAGCCTGCATGTTCCAGCTGAGCTTCGCCAGCTCTATGGCTACCCAGTTCGCTTCAAGCGATGTTGTTGAGGCTGGTGCCGACTGTCCCCATTGGCGAAGGAGCCCTGCTGCGAACTCGTCGGCTTTCTCTTCATTTGCTTTCGCAAGACTTGGGTCGATGTTCAGTTGCGACAAGGCGCCGTTGGTAAATTCCGCGCCTGAAGTTCGCTTGCTCAGGTGACCAATTTCATGGAGCAGCATAAACGCCAGCAGGTACTTAGGTTCCAACGACATGCGTCCTTGCCCGGTAGAGTGAGCTCGCATCCATAACTCGAAGGCCATCCGATTAACAAAGATGCACCAACAGTCCCGCGGCACTACAGCAGGTGTCGAGAGGGTGCCAGAGGGCGAGGCCACTAGATAGACAGGCACAGATCGCCCATTGTCGCCGTCCCAGCTCCAGGATGGAGAGAGAACTGGTCCACTCGGCGCAGAGATTAGATTTGCGGACTTAATGGCCGACTCGAAAGCTGGCCATTTAGAGTCCGAGTGCTTCAAACCGCGAATGATGCAGTGGTCTAATTTCCCCGGACACCCCGATAGGTGGAAAATACATCTATCGAGGAGTTATTCATGACCAAAAAACGCAGGGCATTCGACGACAGCTTCAAGCTGCAAGTCGTGAAGATGATCAAGGATCAGGGGCTAACCGTTACGCAGGTTTGCCAAGATTTGAACATTGGTGAGACAGCCGTTCGACGCTGGGTTCAACAGTACGAGGCAGAGCAACTGGGGCAGGCCGGAATCGGCAAGCCATTGACGGCAGAGCAACAGCGCATCCGGCAATTGGAACAGGAAAATCGCCAGCTCAAGATGGATAACGACATCTTAAAAAAGGCTACGGCCTTCTTTGCCCGCGAGCTGAAGTAAGGTATCGACTGGTTCGGCAGCTGCAACAGAAGGCCTACTCAGTGACACATGTCTGTCGGTTACTGAGCATCAGTCGCTCGGGCTTCTATGAGTCGCAAAAGCGTGCTGATGCGCCCGTCCGGCAGAGTTGTCCTGTCGTTGTGCAACTCAAGGCGTCTTTTGCCGAGAGTGGTGGCTGCTACGGCAGCCGGCCCTTGCGCGACGCTTTGCGCGGCAAAGGCCTGTCTGTTGGGCTGTATAAAATCCGCCGTTTGATGCGTGCCAATGGGCTACGTTCGGCTTGGAAGCGCAAGTTTGTGCACACGACCGATAGCAATCATGATCTGCCGATTGCCGAAAATGTACTGAGCCGAAAATTTGATCCGGCGGCGCCAAACAAGGCTTGGGTGGCAGACATCACCTACATCCGCACCCGCAGTGGCTGGCTGTATCTGGCCGTGGTGTTGGACTTGTTTTCACGCAAGATCGTGGGCTGGTCGATGGCTCCGAACATGCCGGCAGAGCTGGTGTGCACTGCGATGCAACTGGCCATCGCACAGCGCCAACCGCCGCCAGGCCTGATTGCCCACTCGGATCGTGGCAGCCAATACGCGAGTGCAACTTACAGAGAGTTACTGGCAAGAAACGACATGCAGCAGAGCATGAGCCGTAAAGGTAATTGCTGGGACAATGCGGTGATGGAACGCTTCTTCCTGAGCTTGAAAATGGAGCGGGTATGGCGACGTGACTACGCCAATCATACCGAAGCGATCCGCGACATCACCGAGTACATCGTTGGGTATTACAACAACGAACGGCTTCACTCGAAACTGGGATATCTGCCACCGACAGTCTATGAGCGGGCGATGGCGTCAAAACCACCTATCGAGGTGTCCGGAATTAGTTGACCACTGCATGATTACTGGATCCTCCGCCGCGATCCCTTGCGACCCAAGAACACAAAACACACCAAGTCCTGCGACAAACGCAAGAGCGTGAGATACGCTTCTGTAGGCATAGGAGCAGTATTCGCTGGCCATTCAGGTTCTTGAGTCAGAATGTCTCTGAGGAGCATGGTGCGATCCTTCCAGCCGCAGCACAAGAGACAAGGAGAATAAGCATGCTGAGCCGAGCCATTGTGACTTTGGGGACGATTGCACTTTCCTGGCAATTGGCCTGTGCCGAAGATGCCTCGACAAAACCCCCGCCTCCGCCTGACATCCTGCCGTCCCTTGAACAGAGCAATCCGCCTGTCTTATGTATCGGATGCGATGAGCCATTCGACATGAGCACCCACAAAGAGGTGCTCGAAAGCTTAGCAGCGAACCCCTACCTCGCCGAACTGCGCAAGGCCCTCTACCAGCAAGACATCGCTCATCAATTCGAGTCCAAAGCGCATTTTGACAATTGCGATTTTGATTCCGCAATCACCTACGTTACGAGCCTGTTGGATGAAGCTGACGTAGAAGTGGGAACTGCGCAGAAGGCCAAGGACGTCGGAGACCTAAAAGCTATGGAGGCAGCCGCGGGTAGCGCTTTTTTTTCCATCGGACAGGCCTTGCATGCTGTGCAGGACTTTTACGCGCACAGCAACTATGTAGAGCTGCAAGCGCCCAAAGCCAAGAAGGTAACCGAGATTGAAGTTGTAGCGCCGTGGCGACCCAAAGGCCGTGATCGCATCAATGAACTTCGACAACAAGGCCTCTACTCTGGCTACGTCTTCTGGGGGTTTCCACAGAAGTGTCCAGCGAACACGACGTCGCATGGTGATCTTGCAAAGGATACCGCTACCACTAAGAGCGGAGCAAAAAAACTTCCTCATATGCAGAACATCAGCCAATACAAGGTGGCGGTGTTTCTAGCTAGAGAGGCCTCGTTGCAACTGATGGAGGATGCATTCAAGCGATGGCCCCTGCTCAAAGACCTGAATGGACAGCATTTAGCTTTTGAGACACTGGTAGATCGACGCGGCATCGACGGAAAGGAATGATCATGCGGATCGCACTGCAAGCGGTATTGGCTGGCTGGTTATTTTTCTCTCTCTCAGCAAATGCACAGGTAGTTCCAGCCTGCCGACTGGATAGCACCGCTGCTCAATTGGTTGCGGAGACTATCAAGCGGGCCGCACAGGCATACCGCGAGCTCGGAAAAACGCTGCCCTTTGACACTGTCGCCGTAAATCCGCGATCGGCCACAGATACGCCTAGCACTCTGACCGTCTACATCGTGTCCGACGCGAATTTAAGTAAAACAGACGCTAAAGGCTGCACTAGGCAATCAATGAGCAAGGAAGAGCCACTTGATGAACTGAGCGTGCGCGGCGGCTGCCTCATCGTTGCTGCCGACAAGATGGAACTCCGGTGTTCTTCGAGGGCAGTATCGTTATTCGCAGATGTTGGAGACAAACCAGATCGAGCCAATCCGGCGCTGTTATACGTGCTCGCCCACGAACTCGGTCATATCTATCAACGGCACACTGGTGAGTACGAGGGGCGGGTTGTCCGAATTGACCTGGCTCAGCCTCGTGAGATCAAGCTTCAGGCAATACAAACCTCATGTGATCCTGCCTCTACAACCAGAGAGGAAGAAGCAGACGCCTTAGCGGTGGATGTGATGAAAAAGCTTCTTCCAAAACCACCATACCGAGAGCCCCTTTTTTCTGAGCGCGGCTCTCTGCTCTGGAATGTGGACCAACTCGTGTTAACAGCTAATGATTGGCAACGACTCTCATTAGAACAGGAGTTCATTAGCCGTCCAGCGGTCCATAAAGCTTTCGTGCCGACCGAATTTCCGACGCCAAAGTCAACAGTAGAGGCCAACGCCCGAAAATTTGTTTGCGACACACTGAATGGTCGTAAAGGAAAGATCTATCACCCTCTGCAATCCACCACACACCCTTCCCTCGATCAGCGTATGGGACGTATAGCTGAGGCAATGAGGCTGATATCGGCCGATCTACCGGATGACACCAGCAAAACTCAGTTTAAATCAGTTGCACAGCTTCAGACCGAGTTGAGCCCTATTTTCAGCCATATTTACCGGGAAATGGCAGTGTACATGGATGCAGTCCAGGCAGACATTTGCACGATGGTGAATGCTCCTATGCCCCCCTCGTGCAAATAAGAGGCGACGCGATCCGCTCAGCCGTGAACTATCCAGAGAGCTAAGCGGATTGGTCCATTCGGAAGACCACTTCGGCTTAGATGTTCGGATGTAATCGGTGCTGATCTAGGGACTCAGTGATACGCGCACATGGTTTGGAGGCTTACGTATGTACGATTTGCACCGGCTCGGCTGGAACAGCTTTCAGCAACTTTGCCTCACCATAGCCCGTGAAGTATTGGGGCAGACAGTACAGACATTTCTGGACTCAAATGATGCCGGGCGCGATGGTGCTTTCGCTGGATACTGGACGATTACGCCTGGCCTGTGCTGCAGCGGGAAATTTGTCATCCAGTGCAAATTTTTAAGTAAACCTGGGGATCGCCTCACCAAATCTGACGTCACAGATGAACTGCCCAAGGTACGTAGGCTCGTAGCTGACGGTTTATGTGATGTCTATGTTTTGATGACGAATGCTGGGATAAGCGGAAAACAGGACCAGCAGATTCAATCAGCGTTGATTGAAGCCGGGGTCAAACACGTTCTAATTTACGGCCGCTCTTGGATCGAGGATCAAATCAAAGAAAGCACCCGTCTACGTATGCTCGTTCCCCGCGTGTACGGGCTAGGAGATCTGAGCCAAATTCTGGATGAGCGAGCCTACGCGCAGGCTCGTGCTGTTCTAGAGTCCCTGCGAGAAGACTTAGCTAAAGTTGTCATCACCGACTCATACCGAAACGCAGTCCGGGCCCTCGACGAACATGGCTTTGTGTTGCTCATCGGAGAGCCTGCTGCTGGCAAAACAACTATCGCCTCCATGTTGGCAATGGCTGCCGCCGATATGTGGAAATCTCAAGTGCTCAAGCTCGCCGACCCCGCAAAGGTCGTAGAGCGCTGGAATGTAGATGAGCCCTCGCAGTTTTTTTGGGTCGATGACGCATTCGGCGTAACGCAATATGAGTCTCCCTTGGTGCTAGGTTGGAACCACTCTTTGCCGCAGGTCAAAGCGATGCTGCGTCGTGGAGCTAAGATCGTTATGACCTCGAGGGACTACATCTACAATCGTGCCCGTCAGGAGCTCAAAGAAAGTGCCTTTCCACTTCTCAGTGAAAGCCAAGTCGTAATTGACGTTCACGATTTGTCCGATGATGAAAAACAACAAATTTTGTACAACCATCTCAAGCTGGGTAAGCAGCCTTTATCATTTCGCTCTGAAATCAAACAATACTTGGAACATATTGCGTCACACCCTCGTTTCATACCGGAAACAGCCAGACGCATTTCAGATCCTTTGTTTACGAAAAACCTATATTTGAGCCAATATCACTTGGTGCAGTTCGTTGAGAAACGCGAGCAACTTTTGCTTGAGGTAATTCAGGGGCTTGACTCGAAAAGCAAGGCTGCGCTCGGCTTAATTTACATGAGGAAGGATTCTCTCGAAAGTCCGATCACATTACAGGGAGCGGAGCCGCAAGCTCTGGAAAGACTCAACAGTACGTTGGGTGAGTGTATTTCTGCGCTTGATTCACTCAACGGCAGTCTTGTGGCTCAAGTGCTCATTGATGATCAACTGGTGTGGCGCTTCAAACACCCAACCATTGGTGACGCCTATGCCACTACACTCGCATTCAGCCCGGACTTGCTCGGAATTTTCTTGAGTGGCAGCTCAGTGGAAAACCTTACATCCCAAGTCACTTGCGGGAATATTGGGATTGAAAAGGCCGTTATCGTCCCCAGGTCTTTGTTCTCATTGATGATCGATCGGCTACGCGACTTCTCGTCTACTGAAAGATACAAAGTTCAGTGGCTTTCTTCATGGATGGCCCGCGATATTCTCTATCGTTTTTTGGCCAAGCGCTGTTCTAAAGAGTTCCTTGTCTTATATCTCGAAAACGATTCTGAAGTCCTGATGCGCATTGCAAAGCCAAGGCTAAGTCTAACCTTTTCTCCTGAAGTAGATCTCGTGGTACGCCTGCACGCATTTGGTTTACTGCCAGAGGAAATCCGTCTGGAATTTATTAGAGCTGTCAGCAACTATGCAGTCGAGGGTGACGATGTATCCGCACTGAATGATTCCGGCATGCGAGAGATCTTCACAGATGTTGAGCACGAGACACTTCTGGATTCAGTCCGGACTGAACTCCTACCCAGGCTGGCAGCACTGAGGAGCAACGCTGAAATGAATTATGATCAGACCCAACCACCCGATGAGCACATGCAGGGCCTTTTCGAAGCGTTTGATACGCTCCAAAACGTGTTTAGTAACCATGATGAGGCCATCAAGATCATTGAACGAGAAACCGCGTTAGCGAATGATTGGATCGCGGAAACGGAAATCCCCGAACCAAAAGTAAACCCACGGGTTCTCGGGGCTTTGGAACCTTCTGAAAAAAAACACGGTACGAGAAGCGTATTTGACGATATCGACGAGAGTGATCAATGATGATTTGAACACCCAGCCAGCGCCTCCAGATATTACTCTGGAAGCACTTCTGGGCATCGGGATACTTAACTCAATCAATTTTCTCGCTGCTATCATTCGGCATTCAGCCATCGATCTGCGGCTAGTCAATCGCGTTTCAAGCCTGGGCGTCGACGGCTAAGGAACCACGCCGCAACTACGTTCAATTCCGGTTGTTTGCGCCACCGCATTAGAGACAGTCCCATCAGTAGCCCAATCGCCCCAGAGATCAACCCTGCGGCTATCAACTCGAAGCTTGGCCAACCTGACAATTTAGCAATTATGGCCGCCACGCCACCGGCCATAAAACACCCAACGGGCCAAGCGAAAAACCGAAGCAGCTCAAATTGATATCCTTTTATGTCATGCCACTTGATCGAACTCCCGGCGACTCCACTTGTAATCTGCTTTTCAAACTCAGCCAGTTCTCGTAAATCTACTACTTCCCTTTTCCCTTGGGCGATCGCAGCACAAATCAGATCAAGACTGGGTACACCTTCGAGCGACTCAAAATTAGTGATTTCCTTCACGCCATAAGCGGACAAATACCAGCGAGTTATATCGGGTCGCTCGACTACTTGTAAATAACGCCCATCCAACAGTGCAAAATACCGCCAATACCGCCCGGATACTTTCACGATCTTTATCCGGTCAGGCGCTGGATAGCCAATTGGTGTTATCCGTGCAGCAATAGGCAAATCACCCTGATCACGCATGAAGGCAACACGATGCTTACCTTCATTGGCAACAAAGACACCCAGAGGCTGGTACCACCAATACTGAGCTCTGGAGAGCCCGTCATCGTGATGCTTGGAATAGTGTGCAATTCGCTCTGGGATCAAGTGTGGCGCGATATCCCGCGGCTTCCCCTTGATCGAAGCGCCCAAAACCTGACGACAATCCACCATAGCCTGGAAGTGCTCTCCCATTACCTCATCGCAGACATTTAGAAACGGAACGACCATCGATAGAAAATCAGATCCGAAAAAAGCGCAGGTGTTGGAAGATCCCATCCAATCGTTTTGAAAAGCCTGCAAGATCCCTTCGCGTGAATCCATATCCATTCGATATTTCAGATCACAAAGCATGCGCGAAACGTCTTTCATTCGTTCCAGGACTTGCAAGTCTAGAGTAAGACTAGCTGTTAAATTATCCATAACATCTCAACTTAAGTCTGGCACTGAGTATAGATAGTGAATCCAAAGACGTGATTCAACTTCCTTTTTCGCGGGCACACTCAGTCAATCAGCACTTTTCGCAGTTCCCCTTCAAGATGCTTTACGGCTGCATCGACGTTGGACAGCAAAGTCTCATCGAGAGGTCGGTAGCCACACACATGTCGGTACATCATCACATCTTTGGACATGCGATCTACATTGCGCCAATATGGAAGCGCCTCCATAGCGGACTCTCGGGCGAGCACAATGCGCATAGCGCTCGAGCCATTAAACGGTGTTGAGTACAGGTCTCTGCAAATCCGGTAGAGTTTGAGGTCATTGGTACCGACCCAGTTATCAAGCGAAAACTCCCCCACGTCGGTCTTAATCGTCGCGCCAAGGTCCTCTGACAAACTGGCTCCCCTAAGCCAGTGCAAATCCATTGCGCCGTTAAAGGCTGCTCGTTTGCATTTGCTGACAGTGGACTGCTGCTTCGTAAAATTTTCCTTTATATCCCCTCGTCTTAAGCGAACTCGATCAGGAAGCTTGTCTATATTAACATGCGAAATTTCCCAGAATGCATACTTGGCGATCTCAAGCTCAAAAGCGCTGATCAGGTCCAGCATGCCAGCCATACTGTGGAGATACACCTCAAATTTTTCTTCGGGACTCAATGACGGGTACGTTCGGCGGATGTTCTGCATTTGCAAAAGAGCAACGTAGGACAGACCGTATACACACCTTGCACCCTCGCTCAACTCTGTGAACTCCACCCAACGATCTGCGGAGTCTTCATCAAACTCTCTATGAGTAGACTCAAAGTCGTCTTTGTGACCGGGCCAAAACGCTGCACAAAAATTCTCGTATGCCCAGTTAGCCTTTGCGACACGATTTCCAGGCATCTCATGTGTCCCAATGGCGGTTAGGGCGACACCAGGAGCACACTGCAAAAACTTGATCAACGGGAGAAGTCCAACCGCTTCAGCTGCTGCCCTGGATGGCTTGGCTGGTAGTTCCTCCATTCTCTGCAACGTGCAGTTATCCAAGCCTATTTGAACAATACGCCCTTGTTTCAGCATGTCCTGAGCGTACTGCGGCGTAAGGACACGATGATCTTCATGGGGGTCACGACATGGCTTAATAAACTGAATGACTGATCTTTCGCTCAACTACAAATCTCCTAAAAATATACGACTGCAGCCCGAGCAGATTCGAGTCAGCGCCGCCTTGCCGTTCAATTGGCCTACTTTGCGGTACCTGGGATCTATAAAGCAGGTGGACTACAGATGCCTCTCTCTATAGTCAGCTCACTCCTGCGGCAGGTGAGGTAGATGAATGTAGGCTCCGGTTTTTCAGTTGCGCTACGCGGGCAGTCCTCTGTTCGTGGGCGCGAGCCAAAATATCCATTGTTGGATCACCGAATGCCTGCTGCAGGTCATTCGGCGCCATGCGCGCTCGGCCAAAAAGGAAGACCGTGCACTGTTTGAAACCTTACGGTTGCTGCAGTGAGGTAACCCTGCCGTTTTATGCCTGTTTCGCCAAGACGTCCTTGGGTCAAACCTAGCCGTAGGTCTCAACGCAAAGCGTTCGCTTTTGAGTATTTACTGCACGCGGCGGATGGCGGTTTGTGTCAGGCGAAGCCCCCAGTTCTCCGCAGACATAAACGGCATATTTCGAGGCAGAAGCAGCTCTTTTTACACCTATTTTCGGTGGCAGTAATTTTTCAATCGGGCACTCTTACAGGGAACCAACTACCGAGCGAATGTACATGCTTATACGAATGACCGCCGTTGCAGTCCTCATCGCCCTTTCAAGCACCGTATCCGCGTCGGATGATTTGCCGCAGCTATCAGACGGGGTAATCACCATTCGAAAAACGGAAAATGGCGTTATCGTTAATGCTTTCCGCCACCTTAATGGTAGCGACCAACGAGACACTACAGGACCTATCACTGGAGTCCCCCCGTCGGGGTTCGGCACCTTTCGACTGCGATTCGAGGACTGCGGCGTGATTGAGTTTATGCAGGTAGAAACAGGCGTTGTCGAAGGACTTGAAATCGGTCGAGGTCGAACTAAACAGTGCCAAGTCACGAACTGGGACAAACGATGGCGCGTAACCCACGAGGATGCCTGATTAAAAGACTCGATCCTGATTGATCAAGGCTTCCTAGGTTCTGCGCAAAAGCCCTTGAGATGTTCTAACGGATCAAACCCTCCATCTACCCATAATGGCCTCGAGTCCTTGTTCGGTATGCCATATTGTACGCAGCTGATTTTCGTAGCTCAGTCCGTTCGTTTGAGCGCATCGAGTAAATGAAGAAACGGATCGAGGCCGTAGACGGGAAAAAAAACCAGCCGAAGCTGGTTCATTTTTTTCGAAAATTTCAAAGGTTTTTATCAACAAAACTGAAAACCTAATGAAGCAGTCCTGTCAAAAAAAGTGCGCAACTTATTGATTTTATAAACCATGAAGAATCATATTTTTTGAAGGCCCACAGCGACTGTCGCATTCAGAAATGATCGCCTTGCACCTGAGTTAGAGCGGTCGCGCTTTCAACGCTAAAAAACAACAGGCAAACCGATTTGACAAGCCCGGATCCGCTGCTACGTTCATGCGACTGCTTAATATCATGGACGATAAAATGACCGTCGCCCCGCTCAACAGAGGATCGATCAGCTTGGCAGGCGCTCACTATGACGCCGCCGCTATCGTTCTTCGTCGTGGTCTGTCCATAGACCAAAGCCTGCTCAGCGCTATCAATCGTCCACTCGCCAGATCGCCGGCGTTGCGCACTGCAGTTCGTCGCCGACTTCTTCCCTGAACAATCAACAGGCTATTAGCCTGCGCATTACCGTGATCCAGAAAAATATAAAAACCCATGTGCTTATTAAAATAAAAAGGAGCGCGAAATGGATATTCCGCACAGTTTCGAACCGTTGTTCAGAACCAGCCCCTTCCTCGATCTGCTCGGTCCGTTCTTTTATCGCAAAGATGCCGAAGGCTTGACCATTGGCATTCGTGTAGAAGAAAAACACACCAATGCGCGCGGACTCGCCCATGGCGGGTTGTTCATGGCGCTGGCGGATGTTGCCTTGGGCTACAACACCGCTTTCTCGAAAAATCCCCCGCTCAAACTCGTCACCACGACACTCACCACCGACTTTGCCGGCTCGGCCAAGATCGGCGACTGGCTGGAAGCCAGCGTTGACATTCAAAAGACCGGCAGCCGCCTGGTGTTCGCCAATAGCTATATCAGCGTTGGCGAAGAGCGAGTGGTGCGGGCCAGTGCGTCTTTTCTAGTCGTCAGTTGAGGCGACAGCACCGTTACTGTCCATAACGAGAGTAACGGTCACCTCTAGCGTATATACGATTTGTCACGGAGCGATTGACGATGGACAGTGCTGCGCGTTTACCCGAGCTGGATCAGATTCCGCAAGATAAAAGCCAAACCAAAGATGTAAAACGCAAAGCGATCAGCAGCCCGTATTTCCATCGACTGCAACGCAAGCATTTTTTAATGTTCGATGTGCTTCCCGTACTGGGTGTCATCCTGGCGGGAATAATGGCGTTTTACATTCCGGTCAGTGGCGTCGATATCGGACTGTTTATCGCCTTCTGGGCGTTGACCGGAATCGGTGTCAGTGTCGGTTACCACCGGTATTTCACGCACCGTTCATTCAAGGCCAGGCCTGCCGTCGCTGTGGCCCTGACAATCCTCGGTTCGATGGCCGGGCAAGGCGCCCTGCTGTCGTGGGTCGCCATGCATCGGCGTCACCACGAATTGAGTGATCAGCCGGGAGATCCGCACTCGCCCAACCTGCAAGGCCCCGGTTTCAAAGGCCTGATCAAAGGGCTGGTGCACTCGCACTTCACCTGGATGAAAGAACACGACTACCCCAATGTCGCCTACTACGCGCCGGACCTGATCCGTGATCCGCTCATTGCCAAGACCGCGCGGCATTACTACACCTGGGTGATTCTCGGGCTCGTCGCCCCGGCCATCCTCGGCGGCCTGCTGAGCCAGTCGTTGTGGGGCGTGGTGAGCGGTTTCCTGTGGGGCGGCGCGGTCAGAATGTTTGTCGTCGGCCACATCATCTGGTCCATCAACTCCCTGCTGCACCGCTTCGGCACCCGCCCCTATCAATCCAGAGACCACAGCCGCAATGGTGGCCTGTTCGGCTTATTCACCTTTGGCGAGTCGTGGCACAACAACCACCATGCCTTTCCCGAATCACCTTCTTTCGGGCTGCAATGGGCGGCCTTCGATCCCGGCTACTGGTTTATCCGTGGCTTGAGCCTGGTGGGGCTGACCTGGGATCTACGCGTGCCCACCGTGCAGCGCAGAACCAGTCGCAAAAAAAGAAACGTCCAAACCCAACAATAAGGAACACTCGATCATGACCGCCTATGAATCTGCTCCGATCACAAAAGAACTGGCTATCCAATGGTGCAAAGGCCAGATCAGCCAACTGCTCAATGCGCCCGGCAGCACTATTGACGAAGATAAAGACTTCAGCGAGTTGGGACTCGACTCGTCTCTGGCCGTGTCGTTGCTGATTGAGATCGAACAGGAATACGGCGTGGAAATTTCCGCAGAAGAATTGTTCGATAACCCCAACATCACAGCGGTCGCCGAACTGATCATCGCTGGCGCCGGGAAGTCGGGAAAATGAACGACCTGACCGCCGAACATCGATTGCAACAAGAGTCGAAAGCGATACGTCATCACTACGATGTCGGCAACGACTTTTTTGAGCTCTGGCTCGATCCGACGCTGTCCTATTCCTGCGCCGTGTGGGCCGACAGTGAAACGCTGGAAAGCGCGCAAACGCAAAAAATCGACTATCACCTTGAAGCGATAGGCGCGAAAAACCTGCAATCGGTGCTTGATATCGGCTGTGGCTGGGGCGGTGTGCTGGCGGCCCTGGAGAAGTTGCCCAACATCAAGCACGCCGCCGGTTTGACGCTCAGCGATGAACAAGCGGCCTATGTCCGCAGCCAGGCCTATTCGAAAGTCTCTGTGGAGATCAAAAACTGGCAGGAGTACGCCCCCGCCGAACCGTTTGACGGGATCATTTCCATCGGCGCGTTCGAGCACTTCGCCTCTCCCGCCGACAGCGTGGAGGAAAAAATTGCCATTTACCGGCGTTTCTTCACGGCCTGTCGTGACTGGTTGAAACCCGAAGGAAGACTGTCGCTGCAGACCATCGCTTACGGGGCGATGTCCCGGGACCAGGCCAGCCGTTTTTTCAATGAAGACATATTTCCCAATGCCGATCTGCCGACCCTGGCAGAGATCGCCAAAGCGGCGGAAGGCATTTTCGAAATCCAACGGGTCGACAACGGCCGGCTGGATTACGCAAGAACCTGTGAAGAATGGTATCGCCGCTTGTCCGCCAACAAAGCCGTGGCGACACAACGTGTCGGCGAGGCGATTGTGGCGCGTTATCTGCGCTATCTGAAGATGTCGGCTTATGGATTTCAGTTCGGCAAGATCCAACTGCTGAGACTGCAACTGCAAGCCATTCGATAATCCATCTGGTGGAAGGAACCTCACGATGTCTGATGGTGCTCAGGGCCAACTGTTGTCCTCCGGCAAACCGCCGCAATTGCCGCGTTTCAATCCTTTTTCCGCTGAATTTCGTGAGACGCCGTACGCGGTTTACCGTCAATTACGCGAGCTGAACCCGCTGCACAAAGTGCTCGGGATGTGGGTCGTCACCCGGCATGCCGACGTCATGAGCATCCTGCGTGACCGCAGCTGCAACGCCAGCATCATTCCCAGACAGGACGATAACCAGGCGGCGCGGTTTGGTCGCGACAACGCGCCGTTTCAGCGACTGGCCTACAAATCAATCGTCTTCACCGAGAACCCCGACCATCATCGTTTGCGAAAGATGATGAACATCGCTTTCTCGGCCGTGGCCATCGACGGCTTGCAAGACTCGATTGAAGTGATAACTCAAGCGCTGCTGCAAGACGCTTACAAGCACGGCGGCATGGACATCATCGCGGGCTTGGCGCAGCCCTTGCCGCTTCGCGTGATGTGCGAATGGATCGGCTTACCGGCTGAAATGCACGCGACCATCGATACCTGGACCCATGCCATCCGCTTCCTTCTGGAACCGGGATTGATGGTCAAAGACGACTTCGAAAAAGTCAGCCAGGTGCTCGATGAATACATGGCCTATCTGTCCGGCGTGATCGCCGAACGCAAGCGCAACCCGAAACAGGATCTGATCAGTCAACTGCTGGCCCTGGAAATCGACGGCGACCGCCTGACCGACGAAGAGCTGATCTTCGTCTGCATCATGTGTTTCGTTGCCGGCAATGAAACCACTAAAAGTCTGATCGGCAACGGCATTCATGCCTTGCTTGAACAGCCCGATCAATTGCAGTTGCTGCAAGACCGACCGGCGCTGATTGCCGGTTGTGTGCAAGAGGTGCTGCGCTTCGAAACGCCGCTGCAACACACCAAACGCTTCGCCACCAAGGATCTGCTCCTGGATGGCCAGACCATCAAGGCCGGTGATCAGATTCTGCTGTGCCTGGGTTCCGCCAACCGGGATGAACAGGTCTTTGCCGGGGCCGAGCGCTTCGACATCGAGCGCAGGACCAAAGGCCATCTGGCCTTCGGCTACGGCATGCACGGTTGCCTCGGCGCGTTATTGGCCGAGCGGCAGATGCAGACCGTGCTGCAACGATTGCTGGACGGGCCGCGCTGGGTGCGTCGTGACGAAAAGCCGTCGTGGCAGGCAGGCAGTTTCATCGTTCGCAGCCTGTCCTCCCTCGATGTCCAGTTTGTATGACACGCTCAGGCAGGTTGAAATGCACACACCGACACGCTCGCTGATCTGTTTCCCTCATGCCGGCGGCAGTAACGCCACGTACAACGGATGGGGATCGCGTCTCGCCGATTCCGTTCGAAGAATCAAACTCGCCTGCTTTGACAGCCCTGCGCATCGCGCCCGGTTTACCGATGTCGACAGCCTGTCGGCGCAAATCGCTGAACAGCTGCGCCACGAACGCCAGCCACTGGCGTTTTATGGTCATAGCATGGGGGCGATATTGGCTTATGAGGTGGCCTGCAAGCTTTCACTGGTTAATCCGCACCAGGTTGCGCACGTGTTTGTTTCGGGCCGACGCGCGCCGCAGTTGGCCGCTCGACTCGCGCCGATCCACACCTTGTCCGACTCGGCGTTTCTTGGCGAGCTGATCGCCTACGGCGGCGTTCCGGCCGCGATCGGCAACAACAACCGAATGTTGAATGCACTGTTGCCGGTCATCCGCAGCGACCTCGCCCTGGTAGAGCGTTATGACTTTGAGCCGGCGCGCAGACTGAATTGCCCGATCACGGCCATCTACGCCACCCACGACCCGGTGGTTGAAAGTGCTGAGCTGATGGCCTGGCGCGAACGCACCACGGGCGCCTTCCATCTCCATGAATCGAGTGGCGACCACTTCTTCCATTCCTCGCAACCCCAAGCGTTGGTCGACATCATTCATCACGCGCTGAACGCTGACGGCACCCGGAGGGCTGAATGCAAAAGTTTCGCGTGATGACCGACTGCCTCGACCGCCATAACGAGCAATGCCCGGATAAACCGGCGTATATTTTTCTGTCAGAAAAACTCGCGCCGGAAACACAGCTGACCTTCGCCGAGCTGAGAAACCAGGCGAGGCAATTTGCCGGGCGGCTGTTACAAACCACACAAAAAGGTGACCGGGCGTTATTGATCTTCCCCGCCGGGCTGGATTTCATCGTCGCGTTTCTCGGCTGCCTGTACGCGGGTGTCGTCGCCGTTCCCCTGTGCCCGCCCAACAAGAAGCGCTCGCAACGCACCCTGCAAGGCATCATCGATGACTGCTCGCCGCGCCTGATCATTACCCTCAAAGCCTTGAGCAGTGCGCTCAAGGATCCCGAGCAGCAACCATCGCCGTTGTGGCTCGAAACGGACCACTGGCCAGACGCGCAACCGCTGGACCTGACGGCGCTATGGCCGAGCGTGGAGGCGCAGGACCTGGCGTTTATTCAATACACCTCAGGCTCAACGTCCGCGCCTAAAGGCGTGATGGTCACGCACGCCAATATCGTTGCCAATCAGGCGATGATTCGCCAGGCGTTCGGCCACGACCCCGACTCTACCGTCGTCGGTTGGGTGCCGCATTACCACGACCAGGGCCTGATCGGAAATATCTTGCAGCCGCTGTACGTTGGCGCCACCAGTGTGCTGATGTCGCCCGTCACCTTCATGCGCTGGCCACTGCGTTGGCTTCAGGCGATTTCCCTGTATCAGGCGCGCACCAGCGGCGGGCCCAACTTTGCTTTTGGTGCCTGTGTCAAAGCGCTGGAACGTGAGCCGGACATCGAACTGGATCTGCGCAGCTGGCAACTGGCGTTCAACGGCGCCGAGCCCATTCGCATCGAGACGCTGCAAGCGTTCGCAACGGCCTTCCAGCGATTTGGCTTTGATCCGGCAGCCATGTATCCGTGTTATGGCCTGGCCGAATGCACGTTACAAGCGGCGGGCGGCATCAAGGGAATCGGCGTGAAGACCCTCGATGTCGACGGGCCGGCGCTGCGCGAGGGCAAGGTTGTGCCCAGCGATTCGCCCTTCAGCCAAACGCTGGTGAGCTCAGGCGCAGCGTTGCCGGGCACACATATCGCGATCGTTGACCCCGTCAGCGGAGGCGCCTGTGCACAGCTGGCCATCGGCGAGATCTGGATAGCCGGCGCGCATGTTGCGCGGGGCTACTGGCAGCGTGAATCGCTCACCGCGGAAACTTTCTCCAACCGGTTATCAGACGGTATTCAACCGACCTATTTACGTACCGCCGACCTTGGTTTTATTCACCAGGGGGAGCTATATGTAACGGGGCGAATAAAAGACATGGTCATTATTCGCGGCAAGAACTATTACCCCCAGGACATCGAGCACAACGTGTGGTCCGCACACCAAGGCCTGGAGCATTCTGCTTGCGCGGTATTTTCGCTGCCCGATGCTGAGGACAAGTTGATCATTGTTCAAGAAGTACGCCGGGAGTGGCGCAAGAAAATGCTTGCCGACGACGTTATCCCGCTGATCCGTCAGGCCGTGGTGGTGAACAATGAAATAACGCCCTACGACATCGTTTTACTGATGCCGGGGAAACTGCTGAAAACCAGCAGCGGCAAAATCATGCGCAACGCAATACGCGCTCAGTACATGGATAAAACACTCGAGCGATGGCTCGGTTAGTGTCGTTCATCAATGCAGACGTTAAGGATAAAGACCATGGAAGATTTCACTGCAAGCAACCCTGATTTCGACAAACATGTTCAATTCGCCGTACTCAGTATGCCGGCGGCAAAACTGCTGGGTTTCCATTACAACTTCCTCAAACCCGGCCACTGTGAAATCGAGCAGCCCACGCGCAAGGAACTCACCCAGCACAACGGCTACTTCCAGGGCGGCATCATCGGCGCCCTGGCTGACTTCGCCGGTGGTTCTGCCGCAGGCACCCTGCTGCCCCCCGGCTGGATCAACATGACCACCGATTTCACCGTCAAACTGATCGCCCCCGCCGACGGTGAAAAGCTGCTGGCACGAGGACGCGTGATCAACGCCTCGCACAACACCACGGTGGCGGCTGCCGATTTGTTTGCGGTGAAAGAAGGCAAGGAAACACTCTGCGCGACCGCGCTGGTCACGATGCGAAATATTCCGTTGAAGGCATGAGGACGAAATAAAAAAGGCGCGAGCCTGCTCGACTTCGCGGTATTTCAGAGCCCAATGGCTTGGCTGAAATAACGCGATCGCGAGCAGGCTCACACCTTCAGGTTTGACGGTGGTCCTTTAGCCTTTGTGGTCGATACCGGCCTGCAGGGTCTGGCTGTCCAGGTGCCCGCTGAGGGTGACCGGACCGACTTTCAGGTTGCCGTTTTCAAGGGAAACCCTGGGCACGTTTTCCTCGGTTTTTTGTGGCAGGTCCAGCCCCGCTTTTACCCCGAAGTCACGGTTGTTCAGCTCGGTGCTGCTGACCTTGGAGCCGCCCAGATCAACCTTGCCCTCAGCCGACGAAATCCGCGCGCCGGTCAACTGCGTGGCGCCGCCCACTGCCAGGTTCACACCTTGGCTGCCACTGAGGCCGGACGCCTGCGTGACGCTGTCCTTGTGCGCGTATTCACCCTGCGCTTTCAGTGTCGGTTTGTAATCGGTGCCGGCAAGTTTTTCCTTGTCGCCCGGTGGATTTTTCTTCGCGGTCAGGCCCAGGTCGACCTCGACTTTGGCCTGGTTGCGGCTGTCCTGACGGCTCTCGACAGTCAGATCGCCAGCGACGTGGCCGCTGACGTTTTTCGCCTCGATGCGCGCGCCCGCCAGTTGTGCATCACCGCCACTGTTGAGCACCACGGTGTCAGCCTTGATCTGGCTGTTCTGCTGGGTGGTGCCTTGCGAGTAATCGACACCAACCTTGGCCCCGGCATTGAAGCCGTGATCGCTGCTCGCTTGCTCATCAGCAGCGGTCGGTTTCTTGCTGCTGAGGTTACCGCCGGCATTCAGCGCGACATTCCAGTTATTGCGGCTGTCGGTCGACTGCGCCGACTCCTGCACGTAACCGCCCTTCTGCGCATCGATGCTGACGTTCGGCGCGCTGACCTGGGTGCCTTGCAGGTGCACCGCATCGCCACTCAATGCGATACCGCCCGAAGCATTGAGCTGCCCACCGCTGAGGGCTTGCGAATGCTCATTGATTTGGCCGATGTTGAAGTTGCCACTGAGATTGCCGCCCTGATCGCGGCTCTTCTCGCTGCTGGTTTTGCTGCCGCCGCCCTTCAGGCCACCGCCCAGATTGCTGCCGGTAGCGTTGTGCGTGGCGGTGGCCGCTTGCAGATCGAGCTTGCCGTCGGCGTGCAAATCGATAGCACCCGCGCTGTCGATCTGCGTGCCTTGCTGGACCTGATTGCCGCCGCTGCTCAACTGCACGCCATTGCCGCTGATACTTGCCACGTGCGCTTGAGTGTCAGTGGTTTGCTTGCCGGTGTGATCGAGTTGGAACCCGGCGCCGAGGTCAACGTTGGTGCCGTCGGTGCCCGGCAAGGTGCCGACCGTCAGCGAGCCATTGCCGCGCAGGCTGCTGTCGCTGCTGTGTTGACGATCAGTGGCCTGATTCAGCGCCATATCACCGCCGGTGTGGATGTTAACGCCACCCTTACCGCCGTCGAAACGGTTGCCGGCGAATTGCGCATCGCCCGCAGTGTTGATGTTTACGCCCTGGCTGCCGGCATAAGCGCCGACCACGGCGGTGGACGTGTCTTTGCTGGTGGTACTGCTGCCACCCGCGCCGCTGCCGGCAACGTTTACGTCTTCGCCGGTTTTGGTGTAGACGCGCACGTCGACCTTGGCGTCGACCTTGTTGTCGGTGCTGCTGTGAGTGTTGCTCGCGGCATCGGCGACCAGGGTGTCGGCGCTGATGTTCACTTTGCCGGCGCCGGCATTGTACTGCGTGCCCTGGTCGTGCAGCGTGCCGGCGACCTTCACGTCGACAGTGCCGCCGTCAAAACGGCTGACCACGGCGTTGCTGTTTTGCTCGGTGTTGCTGGCGCTGCCATGGCCCACCGCAACATCGATACCGACGTTCGGTTGACCGAGATTGGCCAGCGCGTCTTTGTCCGGCACCTTGCCGGCGAGCACGTCCTTGACGGCACCGGCGATCGGCCGGGCGATGTCCTTGTACTCGACATTCGCGCCAACATCCGCCGACCAATTGCTCTCGCTATGGTGGCTGCTTTCAGTGTTGCTGGCCGCGCGATTGTCGACTTCGTTGGCGGCGACATTCAGACCGTTACCGGCCTTGAGTTGCGCCCCCTCGGTCGTGACTTTGTCGGCATTGATGGTCAGGCTACCGCTGCTCTGCACCTGGGTGGTTTGCGCGGTGGTTTTGTCGGTGCTGTCCTGCGCCGTGCTGTGGGCAAAATCGACGCCACTGCCGGCACGGTCAAGGCCGCCGGTGTAGTAGAAACCGCCGCCGGTGCTGCTGTTCTCGGTGGAGGTTTTATGGCTGTCTTGCTCAGCCAGCAACGAGACATTTTTGCCGGTCAGCGTGGTATCGCCTGCGCTGGAGTTGACCTCTGCGCCCTTGATCGTCACATCGCCGCCAGCGTTCACCTGAACGCTGGCGCCAGTGAGGCTTGAGCCTTGCTGGGTGACGTCGTTGCGGGTCACGGTTTGCTGCTTGTCTTCGTAATGCACGCCGGCGCGATATTGCTCCGGGCTCTGCTCTTTGGCGTAAGCATCGAAGCCACGGGTTTGCGTGGTGGCGCTGCTGTCAGCGGTGTTCTGCGCAGCATGCACATTGACATCCCCTGCCGCGTCAGCTGTCAGCGCACCGCCAGCCTTGACCGTCGAGCCGGCCACTTCAATGTCCTTGGCGCTCTTGAGCTTGAGATTGCTGTCAGACACCAGTTCGCTGCGCACCGTGGTGCTGTCCTGGCGGTTCTGCCGCGACTCGTCTTTGGTGATGCCAAAGAACTTGCTGTCCTTGTCGTGGTTGTTGCTGTGCGAGGTGTCCTGCACGCCGTCGATGATCAGCGAGCCCTTGTCGCTGATCACGCTCGCCTCCGTGCCACCGCGCACCTGGCTGCCGCTGATGCGCACATCATCAGCCTTGACGATCAGTTTGCCGGCGGCGTTGATCTTGCTGCCCTGATGCTGGGTCTGGCCTTTGTCGGCATCGCCGGTCTTGCCGAAGAAACCACCGCCGACCAGGTCACCGGAATAACGGTTGTCGCTGCTGCGGTTGGTTCGTGTCGCCGTGGTGATTTCTACCTGTTTGCCGGCCAGTTGCACGTCGCCCGAGCTGTTCAGCTCGGCGCCTTCGGAGCGCAAAAGTCCAGCAGTTTGCAGGGCGATGTTGCCGCCCTTCAACTGGCTGGTGACGCTGCGCTGTTCTTCGCTACTGGTGTTCCAGTCGGCTTTCCACAGGTGTTTGCGATGGTTGCCCTGATCGGTCTGCGTATGGCTGTCGGTGGCGGCGGTCAGGCGCAGATCGCCGCCACTTTTGACCTCGAGCGTCTTCGCCGCTTCGACTTTGGCCGCTTTCAGTTCAGTGTCTTGGCCGGACGACAGCTTGACGTCGCGGCTGGCGACGATCTGGCTGCCGTGCTGACGCGATTCGCTGTCGGTCTGGGTGCGATCGTAGGTTTCCCAGGTGATGCCGATGGTGCTGTTGTTCCAGTTTTCACGCTTTTCCTGAAGCTTGCGGCTTTCGACCGTACTCAGGGTCAGGTTGCGCTTGGCGTCGACCGCAACGTCGCGGCCGCTGACATCGGTGGCCGCCAGGGTCAGGTCTTTGCCGCTGTGCAAGCCGACATCGCCCTGACTGCTGCGAATCCCGGCGCGGGTGACGTCGAGGCTGTTGGCTACGGCTTCACCGCTGACCGTGAGGTCACCGGCAGAGCGAATCTGCACGCCGTCACGACCGGCGACTTGCACCGCCCCCACGCGCACACCGGCACCTTCGGCGGTGCTGACAATGTTGATGCGCCCGGCTTGCATCGCACCGAACAGGCTGGCGTCGATGCGTTGATCAGCCGTGTTGCCCGCCGGGTCCACGGTTTTCACCTGGCCGCTGGCGTAATCGACCTGATTGCGGCCGACCGTGAGGTTCAATTGATCGCGCGCGCTGATTGCGCCCTGGCTGTCGATGCGCGGGGCGATCAGGTTGATCGAGCCCTCAGCGTTACGCAGACCACCGCCCTGAATCTGCAACTGACCGCTGGCGTCGCGGGTGTTCAGGCTTTGCAGTTTGCCGTCGACCAACTCCGGACGACCGACCAGCAGATTGGCGTTTGGCGTGTTGATGAAACTGCCGCCATTGACCGAGATGCCGTTAGGGTTGGCCAACACGTAATCGGCAGCACGGCCGAAAATTTCCTGCGCGCCATTAATGGCCGACGGGTTGCGGCTGATCACTTCGTTGAGGATCACGCTCGCCGCTTGCCCCTGCAGTTGCGGGTTGGCCGCCAGTTGCCCGGCGAGCTGCGATTGCCCGGCCTGCAAGGCATTGTTCAGCACCAGGCCCTGCCGGTCGACGTTGTAGTCGAGGAACTGGTTATGCGACAGGCCCGAGCCGTTGGGCGCGACGATGTTGACGATGGGCACACCGCCCTGGACTTGCAATTGCGCGGTGCCGCCGGGGCCCGGTGCGACCACGACGCCGCCGGCCATCGCGCTCGGCAGGTGCACGGCGAAGAACAGGCTGGCAATCGCCCAGCGCAATTTGCCCCGTGGCGAAAGATGAAATGCAAAGGTGTGGGCTGGCATAAAAACGTCTCCATGTGAGTACGGCATCACGTCGCGCGTTTTAATTTTTGGCCGTGGCTGACGCGCTCAGATCCGACGGCTATTGGTTCACTGCGTTAGCGGTTCATGTGGCGGTCATATCTGCACCCCGACACGCATCAGCCAGGTTTCTGGCTCGTGCTGCAAGCCGTTCGGGGTGTTGAGGGCGCGTTGGTAATCGACGTCCACTTGCAGATTTTTCCAGCCCAGGTTGAGGCCGACATTGGCGCCGCTCAGACGTTGGCCCTGAGCGCCGTGATCGGCCTTGATCCAGCCATTGTCGAGGCCCACGCGCGGGGTGATCTGCACCGGCCATTCGCTACGCAGCGGCAGGCGCAAGGTGTTGCGCCAGATCGCGCCACTGGCACCCGACGCACTGCTGACGCGATAACCGCGCACCGCCGAATCGTCGGTGCCGAGCAACTGTTCGATCGCCGGCAAGGGGTCCGGGCTGTATTGCACGTTGAGCTGGCTCTGCCATTGCCAGGTTTGCCCGCCGAGCTGGCCGTTGCGCCACTGGCTGAGGCCGGCGCGGTATTTGCGAAACTGCGCCTTGGGCAGGTTGTTGATCTGATGCTGCGAATCGTTGTCGGCACCGAACCAGCGCAGGCCCTGGGCATAATTGAGGTCGAGGTTCCACACCGCGCGGTCGAGCCAGAACAGGTTGAGCCCGGCCTCGGCCACGGTCAGCGTCGGGCTCTGAATGCCCAGGCGCACGTCTTCCAGATAACTGTCGACGTCCTTGTGCGCCAGTTGCAGGTTGGCGCTGAGCTGACGGCTCTGATCGCGCCACAACACGCGGTCGGCGCGCAGGCTGACCTGGTCGGTGATGCCGGTGCTGTGAAAGGTCACGCTCGGCAGTTTGAACGGCGCGCGGTATTCGGCATGGCTGGCGAACACGCTGTACGTCCAGTAGCCGTAGGGAATCGCGTAATAAAGACTGGCGTTGCGGTTGTAACGATCGCCCTGATTGAGCGTGTCGCTGGCACTGACGCTCAGCAGATCATTGAGTTGCAGCGGGCTGTCGAGGCTCAGGCTGACGGTATCGCGGTCGCGCCCGGTGCTGGCGCTGCCGAGGTTGTCGACACCCGCGCTCAAGGCCCAGCGTGAAGGCGTGGCGCCGCGCGAACGCAAGATGATCCGCGACGCACCGGGCTGGCTGCCGGGGGCGATGTCGGCGGTGAGATCGAGTGAGCGCAGGCGATTCAACTGATCGAGGCCCTGCTCCAGATCGCGCAGGTTCAACGGCTCGCCGAGCATGTTGGGGAACGCGCCACCGAGGGACACTGGCAGGCTCTGATCAGCCAGTTCGATCGACTCGATGTAGCCTTCGTCAACGCGAATATCCAGCGACTGTCCCGCCGCCGGGGCGCTGACCAGGTACGGGCGACTGGCGATGTAGCCTTTGTCGACGTAGCTCGCCGTGATGGTCGCCAACAGATGATTGATCTGGCCGACGCCCATGCACGGTGCCAGCAGGGGTTTGATGCGCGCGTTGAGTGTGGCGCTGTCGATCAACGTGACGCCGCCGATGCGCGTGCCGCTCAACGGCCAGCAGTGCTCATCGGCGGTGACGGTTGGCGGGACGGCCGGCGTGACCGGCGCCGGGCCGAACGCGCCGCGCTCCAGTTGACGACGACGCTGTTCGATTTGCAGTTGTTGCAGATCGCGCTGCTGCTGTTGTTGCTGGCGCAGCACTTCCTGGCCCGGCGCGACAGGTTCGGCCGCTTCAATCGAGGAGGCACAGACACTCAACACAAAGGCCGACAACAGCGGGCAACGCGTGGCACGACGACGAAAAACAGCGCGAAACGGATACGGCACGCAACTTCCTTGCGATCATCAAATGGCGTAATGCCATGTCATCAATGATCGTGATAGTCGGAGCCCTCCTACACAAATGCAAGACGCTTCCTACAGCGCTTACATTTCTTAAACAATTGCTTTGATTGGCTTTATCGTCAGCAGCAGGGCCACGGCGCTGCACGCTATCAGGGTTTCCCCGAGTGCCTGAGACCAGCCGGCGAGCATCAACCCAGCGCCAATCAACAGGTAATACATCAACCCCAACAAAGCCCCGGCTGTGCCCAAACGATCGGCGTAATCAACCAGCGCCATGCCGAGAATATTCGGAATCGCCATGCCGAACGCCAACACGATCAGCAACATCGGCAACACAAACGCGACGCTGTCCTGCAGCCACCAAACGCCGAATCCACCGAGCAGACCGCTGACGGCGGCGAGGCGAATCAACTGCAGAGCGTTGCCACCCGCCTTGAGTAACCGTCGGTTGAACCATGCTCCAAAACCTGAGCCCAGCGCGAGGATCACGCCGCTGTAGCCGAACCAGGCATCACTCAGGCCCAGACGCAGAAACTGGAACGGCGCGAGGCTGTAATAACTGAACAAGGCGACGTTGAACGCAGCGACCCACAAGGCCGAACGCCAGATGCCGAGGTCACGCAACATGCGCCCGAGGGTTTCCCACAGGCAGACGTGTGGCAGCTGCTCCGGCCGGGTTTCCGGCAAGCTGTAAACGCTCCATACCCAGAGCAGCGAAGCCAGCAACAACAACGCGCCCAACACACCGCGATAGCCGAAAGCCTGAACCAGACTGGCACCGCTGAACAAACCGATCGCGGGGCTGGCCGCCAGCGCGATGCCCACCAGCGAAAACACCTGCGCCAATTCCGCGCCCTTGAAGCGATCGCGCAGCACGGTTTGCGTGACCACCGAGCCGACCGCCGCCCCGAATGCTGCCACCGCCTGAACCATCAATAGTCCGGTAAAACTGTCGACCCGCAACCCCACCACCGTGGCCAGCGCGTAAATCGCCAGCCCCGCGAGCATCGTCGGCCGTCGGCCCATGCGGTCGCACAACCGCCCCCAGACCACCACGCCCACGGCAAAGGCGAGGAAATATACCGACAAGGTTTGTGCCGCCGCTTCCGGACCAACGTTGAATACCCGGCCGATATCGCCCAACGCCGGGCTGTAAAGGGTTTGCGCAATCTGCGGAAACATCAGCAGCGCAATCGCCAGCAGCAACAGATTTCTGTTGTTCATCCTTTGTCACTCCTCAAGTAAAAGCGCTGAGGAGTTTAAGAAGCGTCAGCTGGCGTATTATCCGAATCCTGCCAACTTATCGTTGAAATCGGACAACCCATGGCCTGGCTAGATGCCCACGCAACGTTTGACGCCGACAGTTATCCCGCGCCCGTCATCGGCATCGCGGCGACCTTGGGCGACCACGATTCCGGCTTGCATCTGCACCAGCGTGGGCAACTGCTATTCACTCGTCAGGGCTGCACGCGCATCACCCTCGCCCAGCAGCTATGTTTGCTGCCACCGTCGCGGGCGGCGTGGATTCCGCCGGGCGTCAGTCATCGTGCGGTGATGCAGCAAAGCGTCGATTACCGCTCGATCTATCTGAGCGCCGAACTCTGTCGCGAGCTGCCGCAGCAGGTGTGTGTGATAGAGGTCAGTGCGCTGCTGCGCGCGGTGCTGGAGCCAATGGCCACGGCGGATTTCGACACCGATTGGCAGCAAGGCAAATTCGCTCATCTGCTGGGCCTGTGCCTGAGCGAAATGGCAGAAGCAGCGCAGCAACCGATGCTGTTGCCACTGCCTCGCGACAAGCGCCTGACTCCGCTATTGGCCCAGCCCGAGCAGTTGCCCCCGGAGCTGCAAGTGCTGGAACGGCAGATCGGCGCCAGCAGCCGCACCATCGGCCGGATCTTCCAGCGCGACACCGGCATGAGCTATCAACAATGGCGCCAGCAATGGCGGCTGATGCGCTCGATGGAATTGCTCGCCACCGGGCGCAGCCTCAGCTACTGCGGTTTCGAGCTGGGGTTTGCCAGCGACAGCGCGTTTATCGCCTTCTTCAAGGCTATGACCGGCAGCACACCGGGGCACTGGCTCAAGTAAGCACCTGACGACCGGCTGCAAAAATCAATTGCGACTAAATATTACCTGCGTCATATTATGGCCGTAATAACGATCCGTTTCCTCAGGTATTCCGCCATGACCAGCATGCCCACCCTCGAACCTGTTGTGGTGAAGACCCGGCCTCCCCTGCTTAAACGCCTGTTGCTTCCCGGTGCCGGCCTGCTCGCACTGATCTTCGCCGGCGTGTACGCCGTGCATTGGTGGGGCGCCGGGCGTTTTCTCGAGGAAACCGACGACGCCTACATCGGTGGCGACGTAACGGTGATCGGGCCGAAAGTAGCCGGTTACATCGACGAAGTACTGGTCAGCGACAACCAGCACGTCAAGGCCGGCGACGTATTGATTCGCCTCGACGCCCGCGACTACCGCGCCAATCTGGCCAAGGCCGAAGGCGCCGTGGCCGCTGAAGAAGCGTTGCTGGCCAACCTCGACGCCACCGAACAGCTGCAACAAGCGGTGATCGGCCAGGCCCGCGCCGGCATCGATGCGGCCGGCGCGGAAACCGCGCGTTCGCGGGATGACAACGCGCGCTACAAACGGCTGGTGACCACCAATGCCGTGTCGGTGGAAAGCGCGCAGCGCGCCGACGCCACCTTCAAAACCGCACAGGCCCTGAGTGCCCGTGCCCAGGCCGAACTGCTTGCCGCGCAACGCCAACTCGCCGTCATCGACACGCAAAAACAGCAAGCCCGCGCCGCCCTCCAGCAAGCCCGCGCCGAACGCGATCTGGCGCAATTGAACCTCGTTTACACCGAGCTGCGCGCGCCGATGGATGGGGTCATCGGCAATCGCCGTGCGCGGGTCGGCGCTTATGCGCAGGCCGGTTCGCAGCAACTGTCGGTGGTGCCGGCCAGCGGCTTGTGGGTCGACGCCAACTTCAAGGAAGACCAATTGGCGCGGATGAAGCCGGGCCAGCGTGTGAGCATTCGCGCCGATGTGCTTTCGGGTCACGAATTCCACGGTCGTCTCGACAGCCTCGCACCGGCCACCGGTTCGCAGTTCAGTGTCTTGCCGCCGGAAAACGCCACCGGCAACTTCACCAAAATCGTCCAGCGTGTGCCGGTGCGCATCCTCCTCGATCCGGCCGACGGAGTGCTCGGTCATCTGCGTCCGGGGCTGTCGGTGACGGCCGAAGTCGACACCCGCGCCCAACCTGAAACCAGCGCCGTGGCTGTTGCGCCATGAGCGCCACCCTCGCCGCCCCCGCGCAACCGTTCAACCCGGCGGACATGGCCACGGCGACCAAGGTGTTCGCCTTCGCAACCATGTGCATCGGCATGTTCATTGCGCTGCTCGACATTCAGATCGTCTCGGCATCGCTGCGTGATATCGGCGGTGGTTTGTCCGCCGGCACCGACGAAACCGCGTGGGTGCAGACCAGCTACCTGATTGCCGAAATCATCGTGATTCCGCTATCGGGCTGGCTGTCGCGGGTGTTCTCGACGCGTTGGTTGTTCTGCGCGTCAGCGGTAGGTTTCACCCTCGCCAGCCTGCTCTGCGGCATCGCCTGGAACATCCAGAGCATGATCGCCTTTCGTGCGCTGCAAGGTTTTCTCGGCGGCTCGATGATTCCGCTGGTATTCACCACGGCGTTCTTTTTCTTCACCGGTAAACAACGGGTGATTGCCGCGGCGACCATTGGTGCAGTGGCTTCACTGGCGCCGACCATGGGCCCGGTGATTGGTGGCTGGATCACCGATATTTCCTCGTGGCACTGGCTGTTCTACATCAACTTGATCCCGGGGATTTTCGTCGCGGTGGCGGTGCCGATGCTGGTGAAGATCGACCAGCCGGAACTGTCGCTGCTCAAGGGCGCGGACTACCTGAGCATGGTCTTTCTCGCGCTGTTTCTCGGTTGTCTTGAGTACACCCTCGAAGAAGGGCCGCGCTGGAACTGGTTCAGCGACCAGACCATTCTGACCACCGCGTGGATCAGCGGCCTCGCTGGATTGGCGTTCATTGGCCGGACATTGCACGTGGCCAATCCGATCGTCGATCTGCGCGCATTGAAGGATCGCAATTTCGCCCTCGGCTGCTTCTTTTCGTTCGTCACCGGCATTGGTCTGTTCGCGACGATTTACCTGACGCCGCTGTTTCTCGGGCGGGTGCGCGGCTACAGCGCACTGGACATTGGTCTGGCCGTTTTCTCCACGGGCGTGTTCCAGATCATGGCGATTCCGCTGTATGCCTTTCTGGCCAATCGCGTGGATCTGCGCTGGATCATGATGGTCGGGTTGGCCTTGTTCGCGGTATCGATGTGGGAGTTCAGCCCGATCACCCACGACTGGGGCGCAGGGCAACTGATGCTGCCGCAGGCGCTGCGCGGAATTGCCCAGCAATTGGCGGTGCCACCGGCCGTGACGCTGACCTTGGGCGGGTTGGCGCCAGCGCGGTTGAAGCATGCGTCGGGGCTGTTCAACCTGATGCGCAATCTTGGCGGGGCGATTGGCATTGCCGCGTGCGCGACCATTCTCAATGATCGCACCAACCTGCACTTCACCCGGCTGGCCGAGCATCTGAACAGCAGCAACGAAGCGATGAATCAGTGGCTGTCGCAGGTCGGCGGCAACCTCGCCACCCTGGGTCAGAACGGCGACATTGGCGTCACCGCCAGCCTGCGGCAGTTATGGCTGCTGACTTACCGTGAGGCGCAGACACAAACCTACGGCGACACCTTCCTGATGATCGGCGTGTGCTTCGTCATCGCCACGGCGATGGTGCCCTTGATGCGCAAGGTCCAACCCCCCGCCGCGCCGAGTGCCGACGCCCATTGATAAACCCCTGCGATCTTTGGATCTGGCCTTGAACATCAAAATCAAAAGATCGCCCGGGGGCGCCTGGGTTCTGTAGGAGCTGACGAGTGCAACGAGGCTGCGATCTTTTGATCTGGCTTTGAAAGTCAAAATCAAAAGATCGCAGCCTGCGGCAGCTCCTACAGCTTGGGTTTTAGGCTTGTGGGGTTTTGCGGAAGCCGACGGCCAGGCGGTTCCAGCTGTTGATGGTGCTGATGGCCACGGTCAGGTCGACCATTTCCTTGGGCGTGAATTGCGCGGCGACGACGTCGTAATCTTCGTCCGGGGCGTGGGTCAGGCTCAACTGGGTCAGCGACTCAGTCCACAACAGCGCGGCACGTTCGCGGTCGCTGAAGAACGGCGCTTCACGCCAGGCCGTCACGGCGAACAGGCGGCGCGGGGTTTCGCCGCCCTTGATCGCGTCAGCGGTGTGCATGTCGATGCAGAACGCGCAGCCGTTGATTTGCGAAGCGCGCAGTTTGACCAGTTCGATCAGGGTCTTTTCCAGCGGCAGTTTGGAGACTGCGGTTTCCAGCGCGATCATGGCTTTCAAGGCGTCAGGCGAAGCGGTGTAGAAATCGGTACGAGGTTTCATGCTGGCTTTCCGGGGCGAGTGAATGTGTGCCTACGGTAGTCCTGGGGGGCGGTTCGGCAAATAGCCAATATTCCAGAAGATCAGGAGGCCACTTGCTCACACCGTTGACCGCTCGTCAGCCAACCGGCACCAAGCCTTCGGCGTGCCAGACCAATATCAGGTAAATCCCCTTTTTGGAGACGTACCATGATGACGCGCAAACTCACCTCGTTACTGCTTGCCGGCCTGCTGGCTACGGCCTCGGCTGCCAGCTTCGCCGCCAATGACGGCGCTGATGCGACCGGCACCAAATCCGGCGCCACCAGCGGCTCGACCATGCCACCGGACAACACCCCGGGCGCGCCATCAGGCGGTAACAGCTCCGGCGGTGCAGGTTCCGGCACCGGCACCAATGGCGGCGCCAGCGGCTCAGGTTCAGGGGCTGGCGGCGGCACTGGTTCGGCCGGCGGCGGGACGGGCGGTGCAGGCGGTGGCACTGGCGGCTGAACGAACAAGAGCCACTCGTGGTAAACGCAAAATCCCCTGTAGGAGCGAGCCTGCTCGCGATGGCGTCAGCACATTCAACGTTTCATTGAATGACACTGCGCTATCGCGAGCAGGCTCGCTCCTACAGGGGTTGTGTTGGATGTGGGGTTAGCGGTCGGAGCGCATCAGCTCGGCGATGCCGCCATCCAGCGACAACACCGCCGCGCGGTTACGCCCGGCATTCTTCGCCTGATACAACGCCGCATCCGCGCGCTGGATAAACACTTCCAGACTGTCGTTGCCATTCGGAATAAACGAATAACAGCCAAGGCTCACCGTTAGATAGCCGGTCGGCGAACCGCTATGAGTGATGTGTTTGTCGATCACGCTGCGCCGAATCTGCCCGGCAATCGCCAGCGCGCCGTTGATGTCGGTGTCCGGCAAGAGCACCGCAAATTCTTCACCACCATAACGCACCGCCAGATCAGCCTTGCGCTGGCAGCACGTCTTGACCACCTGCGCCACCTGCGTCAGGCAGTGATCGCCGGCGACATGCCCGTAGGCATCGTTGTAGCGCTTGAAGAAATCAATATCGAGCATGATCAGGCTGACCGGGCTGACCTGCCGCGCACCACGGGCAAATTCGATCTCCAGCGAGCGCTCGAACAAACGCCGATTGGCCAGCCCGGTGAGGCTGTCATGCGTCGCAATCTGCTCCAGCGTCAATTGCGCCTTGCGCAGGTTCTTCTCGATCCGCTCACCGTCACGCACCTGATGAATGAACACCCAGCCGAACAGGCCGACACCGAGAATCAGCAGCGCAACGATCACGCTCGATTGAACCGCCCGCTCGTACCACCCCTTGAGAATCGTGTCACGCGAGGTCGCGGCGGCCACCACCAGCGGATACGCAGCCAGCTGTCGATAGCCATACAAGCGCGTGACGCCATCGACCACCGAATTGATCATCGCTGTGCCGGCGGGCGCGTCGGGCAGCAACTTGCGATAAATCCTGCCTTGGGCCAACGAGCTGCCGACCAGGCCTTCATCGAACGGCCGACGCGCCAGCAGCGTGCCGTCGGTCAAGCCGAGGAACATGATGCCGTTGTTATCGAGGCTGAAGCTTTCGAAGAACCGGTCGAAATACGACATCTTGATCCCGGCCATCAGTACGCCCTGAAAGTTGCCCGCGCGGTCGTTGATGCGTTTGGAGATCGGGATGATCCACTCGCCGTTTTCGCGGCTGCGAATCGCCGGGCCGATGTGCGCCACGGTCGATACGTTCTGCTGATGGAATTTGAAGTACTCGCGATCGGCCACGCCGTTGCCATGGGGCAAGTCCGGGTAGGAGGTGATCACCCACTGGCCCTTGTTGTCGAACAGGAACATGCCGTGCAATTGCTCGAGTTGCTGCACACGCCGGGCGAAGGTTTTCTGCAATCGGGTCTTCTGCGCCGCGCCGTAACCATCGTCCTCGACCCAATCGACCAAGCTGGTTAACACCAGATCCGCCGCCAGGAACGTGTCCTCGGCCTGCTGCGCCATGGCCCGGGTCAGGTTGGCCGAGGCCATTTGCGCCACCGCCAAGTCCTGGCGCCGTGACTGCTCCAGTTGCAGATACAACAACCCGAACAGGCACAGACACACCGCCACGGTAAACAGCACAGCCGCTTTGCGCAGCGGCAGCCGTTTAAGGGAGCCTCCGGGGGCCTGGTGCGGATCGTGAATGGGGATTGGCAAACGCATGTCCTGAGCAGGTACGACAAGGGCAAAGGCCCGAAACCCTTATGTTTTGTGAGCGTAGCCCACCAAGATGCACCGGGCAAACGCCAGCCGCCCGCGCCGTTGTATCGGCGCGCAGTGAATTAGGATGATTGTTTGACGAAAATATTTTCCAGCGCCGTATCAGCAGTCATAAACCGTATGAACGCAGACGCGAAGAAAAGCAGGCTTGTGGAGGAACATCTGCCCCGGCAACATTCTTTAAGAACGCAGGAAACCCTCCGAATCAAAAAGGCCGCCCTCTGCATGAAGTCACTGCTGTTGTTTGCCGCCATCGCGCTGTCGGGGGCGATGTTCGTGGGTTACTACGAAAAGATGGAAGACGCTGATCCCGAGAAGGTGTTCTTCATCAAAAAGCACCCGACCTTGCAGATAAAGTTCGTCAATATCTTCGCCAACGAAGCGGACGATAAAAAGCTCACCCGGCTCAGTGATGTGGAAAGACAGTACGTTATTGATTACTGCAACTATCGGCTGGGCATTTCGACCGAACTCAAGACTCAGCAAGATCTGGAACACTGCAAGCAACGCTAGCCTCATCGGGGCCGAAAAATCCTGTGGCGAGGGAGCTTGCTCCCGCTTGAGTGCGCAGCGCTCACAAAATCTTTGGGGCCGCTGCGCAGCCCAGCGGGAGCAAGCTCCCTCGCCTCAGGTTCAGTCCTCAGTCTTCAGCCGATCGACTATGGATCATCAGCGCGACGGCGGCACACGGATGTCGCCAGCCCGGCACTGGGTTTTCACGCCCTTGCCGCACGCGCCCAATTGCAGATCCTTGCCCATGCACACGCGCACTTCCGACAGCTCCGGGCCGCTGCAGATCACCGCGATGCCATCTGCCGGAATCCCCGGGTTGGCTTTGCGGAACAGGTCGGCGATCTCCTGCGCTTCGAAGTAATACGAGCTGCTCAACGGTTGCAGCTCATCAGGGATTTTCACCGCTGCGACCGCTTTGTCCGCCTCGTCCAGATAGCCCATCGCGCCGAGGCCGCTGCACGTGCCGTGCTTGGACCATTCGTGATCGAGCAGTTTTTTGGTCGGGAACAGCGTCAGGCCCTTCGCGGTTTCCGCCGCCGACAGCGTGGTCAGCGGTGGGCATGATTCCGGCCAGCCGCCCTTGGCGTATTGCGGCCACAAGCCATGCAGCACGAAGCCGTAACCCTTGCCGGTGCACTGCGAATCGTCCTTGTGGGTCAAACAGAAGGTCGGCGACCAGGACAGCGCCAGCAGGTAGTAATCGAACACCCCCGCCACCGCTTCCGCCTGCACCTGGCTGGATTGCGACTGACGCGCCGAGCTCAAGCCGATGCTACCGGCCGTCAGCGCAATCACTGCCAAAATTGTAAACAGCTTTTTCATCTACCCGCTCCTTGGGACGCCTGCGTCCGTGGTTTTCCATCCTGGCCGGACTGGCCAGCGTTGATTTCGACACGCTTGTGTTGCAAGCGCATGACGCAAGGCAACGCCGTACGTCGTTGAAGGGTCTACGATTAACAGGCAGACATCAAACCAAGGGATCCGAAATGAGTAAAGCAGACGAACTCGCCGCCAAACTCAAACAAACCCGGCACATCCACGCGGATGCGGCGCTGGAGATCGATTGCTGGCCGGCGCAGGTCTACGACCTGTATCACCGCATCGAGGCGTGGCTGCAACCGGTGACTGAAGTCGGCCTGAAGATTCGGCGCAATCCGACCCACGTTTGCGAAACCTCGCCCGATGGCGAAAGCCATGATTACGCCATCGACCAACTGGTGATTGAAGCCAATCACCAAAGCCTGACATTTGATCCCATTGCCCGGTTTACCGAGGACGGCGCTGGACGTGTGCAAATCAGCCCGTCAGCCACAGACACCTACTTGCTGCGCACCGTGGATGAACACGGCGAAAGCCACTGGTGGATGCAGTCGATTGAAACCGGACAACAACTGGATGCGATCGCACTGACCGAGAACAACCTGTTGCTCGCTGTGCAGGAAGGTCTCGGGCTGTAAGCGCAATTACTGCCGTCGTGTGGAGCAAAAATCAACGATCACCGGCGATAGCAGGTCGATCATCTGCGGGTCGGCATGCTGGGCGGTAAACAGGCGAAATTGCGCATCCGGCAGCGTCGGTAAACCGTGTTCTGCACCGAGTGCTGTCAAGCCTTGTCCAAGCTGACTCAACGGCATGGGTGCCACGGCAAATCCGGACAATGCCGCCGCGCGCAATCCGCCAGTGCTTGAGCACAGCATGGCGGTACGCTGGGCGATACCGGCCTGGGCCAACCGGGTCAGCGCGGCTTCGCGATACGGACACGGCTCTGGAAACAGCGCCAACGGCAACGGTGTCGGCAGTTGCGTGAGCGGTTGTGCTGCCCACGCCCACACCAACGGCTCTTGCCAGAGCAAGCGTCCCGATTCGCCGGTTTCACATTGCGAGCCAATGACCATTTCCAGATTCCCCAGGCTCATCTGGTTGAGCAGTGTCCCGGGAATGTTCACCTGCACATCGATCTCCATGCCGGGGTGCTGCGCCACGCAATCCTGCAACGCCCGCAACAATCGCGCCTCGATAAAATCCTCGGAAACGCCAATCCGCACCTTGGCCTGCAATGGCACGCGTGTGAGCTGCGCCCAGGCATCGCGATTCAGCGCCAGAATCGTCCGCGCGTAGGCCATCAGACGCTCGCCATCCGGTGTCAGCTGTTGCGATCGCGTGGTGCGCTTGAGCAGCGGCTTGCCCACCTGATCCTCCAGCCGGCGCAAATGCCCGCTGACTGCCGATTGCGTCAGATGCAATTTTTCGGCGGCACGGCTGAAACCGTCTTCGTCGACGACGGTGACAAAAGTCTTGAGTAGCACAGCGTCAAACATAGTGAGATACGTGATCAATGGCCTGTTTATTTATGATTTATAGTTAGAAGCGCTCTATGTTGCAATGCCTCGCATTCATCCCGCACATGCCGAGGCTCACGTGACCACCCTCCTTCACATCGAATGCTCACCGCGCAAACAACGTTCCGCTTCGCTCGAGGTGGCCCGCAGCTTCATTGATCGCCATCAGCAACATCACCCGCAAACGCACATCGAGACGCTGGATCTGTGGAGCGTGCCACTACCGGAGTTTGGCGAAGAAGCCATGAGCGCCAAATACGCCGGCCTCGCCGGCATACCCCGCACGCCGACCCAGCAATCAGCCTGGGAGGAACTCGAAGCGCTCGCCGCCTGCCTGCACCGCGCCGACATTCTGGTGTTGTCGGTGCCGCTGTGGAATTACAGCATTCCGTACAAGCTCAAGCACTTCATCGACCTGGTGTCGCAGAAAGACATCCTCTTCAGCTTCGATCCCGAGCGGGGTCCACAAGGTTTGCTGCAAGGCAAAACAGCCGTGGTCGCCTATGCCCGCGGCCTGGATTTTTCCGCGCAATCGACGACGCCGGCCGAACGTTTCGACTTTCAGAAACCTTACGTGGAAGCCTGGCTGGACTTTATCGGCATCACCGACATCCACGAAGTGATCGTCGAGAAGACCATTCTCGGCGACGACATGGACCGCGACTCGCGGCTTGTCGCCTCACAACAGGCGCGGGATCTGGCAGATCGCCTTGTGCGGGCTGGATGACACTGACGAAAGCCTTTCACTACACTGGGCGACCGTCCTTCCCGGAAGCCCGATCTCAATGACAACTCTAAAAAACACGATGATCTTCTGCGCGGCGCTGACATTGGCCACTGGCGCACACGCCGAGACAATCGCTTCGCACCTCGACAGCATCCAGCAACAAGGCCAACTGCGCGTCTGCACCACCGGCGACTACAAGCCCTACACCTTCAAACGCGACGACGGCGATTTCGAAGGCATCGACATCGCCATGGCGCGTTCACTGGCCGACAGCCTCGGCGTCAAGGTGCAATGGGTGCAAACCACCTGGAAGACCCTGATGCCGGACATGCAGGCGGGCAAATGCGACATCGGCATGGGTGGCATATCGGTGACCCTGGAACGGCAGAAAAAAGCCTACTTCAGCAACACCCTCGACACCGACGGCAAGATCCCGCTGGTGCGTTGCGCCGATCAGTCCAGGTACCAGACGGTCGAGCAGATCAACCAGCCCGACGTGCGCCTGGTCGAACCCGCCGGCGGCACCAACGAAGCCTTCGTCCACGCCTTCCTGCCCAAGGCGCAACTGGCCCTGCACGACAACGTGACGATCTTCCAGCAACTGCTCGACAACAAGGCCGACGTGATGATCACCGACGCCTCGGAAGCGCTGTATCAGCAGAAATTGAAACCGGGGTTGTGCGCGGTGAATCCGCATCAGTTCATGCAGTATGGGGAGAAGGCTTATCTGCTGCCGCGCGATGACATCAGCTGGAAACTGTACGTCGACCAGTGGCTGCACTTGAGCAAAGCCACCGGCAAATACCAGCAAACCCTAAGCGAATGGATTGCCGTGCCTGCCGCCCAATAACCCTGTGGCTCCCCACGAAACCTGTGGTGAGGGGATTCATCCCCGATGGACTGCGCAGCAGTCCCGACTTTTTGACATTAGAAGCGGGGGCCGCTGCGCGCCCCATCGGGGATAAATCCCCTCACCACAAGTTACGCGTCGCTAATCAATCGTCATGCAACATCCCGGAACTGTACTGATTGAGGCTACTGCCAATACTGTTCCCGCCAAACTTCAACGTCGTCGCATTACTGCGCCCCTCTGGCGACTGACAATCCGCCGAAAAACAACTCGTGGTCGTCAACCCGCCCGTCCCCGAACATGCACTCAATACCGACACAGCAGCAGCAATCAACAGCACTTTGACGACATTGGCGCTCATGGCACGGCTCCCCTCGGGATGAAAAAGCAAGACAACTCGACGTGATGCCAGCATCCTAGGCCCCCGCCACAAACGGCAACATGAAACTTCACCGATCGACAGCGCGGGTTCAGCTGCAAACGCTCGCGAGACAAGGACAGCCCCATGCATTTCCTTCCGCTCACCGACGCCAGCCCCACTGTCCAGGCACACGTCCGTACCTTGCGCAATCAGCCGGACGTGCGCAAATACATGTACACGTCGCATGAAATCAGTGAGCAGGAACATGCCAAATGGCTGACCTCTTTGCAGGGCAACCCACGTCAGCAAGTGTTTGTGGTGATCAAGGATGAGCAAGCGCTTGGCGTGGTTTCTCTGAACGCGATCAACGCTTTGCAGAAGACGGCGGACTGGGCGTTTTATCTGGATATTGCGTTGCAGGGCAAGGGGCTGGGCAGTCTGGTCGAGTTCTGGATGCTCGATTACGCGTTCAATGTCGCCGGGCTGGACAAGCTGAACTGCGAAGTGCTGGCGATGAACTCGGCGGTGGTAAAGATGCACCAGAAGTTCGGGTTTGAGATTGAAGGCGTTCGTCGGCAGAACGTTGTGAAGGATGGGGTGCGGGTTGATGTGGTTTTGTTGGGCATCACTAAAGAAGAATGGCAGAACAAGCGCCCTGCCCTGGCGCCTGTAATCGAACGTCTTAATACCGTATAGCGCCTGGAGCCGAGTTTGAAACGTGAACTGAGTCCTGCCGAGCTTTACGAAGTCAGAGCAACGTTGTCCTGGATCTTTGTCCACACCGGCGTGGACGTCCCCTACATCGCCAGCAAAGTCGAGGGCTACGACCCGCAACTGATCAAAGACATTTTGTATGCGGAAGTCGCCGTCATCTGCGCCGGGAATCTGGAATGCGTACTGCCACCAAACTGGACAGGTTTCGACCCTGACGCGTTGAACCAAGATATCGAGCAAATGTTGCTCGCAAACCAGAAAAGCTGGATTCGGCGACAACTTCACAAGATGCACGCCGCCTGGCTGCGGTATAGCTATCGGGAAGTCTGGGACGACATCACCGCTCACTGCGAAGGCTGGCGTTAATACAGCCCTCCGTGGCAACGGGGCATCAGCGCAGCGACATACAACGCTTTGAAACGAGAGAGATGATTGCCTCCCTGCCCGCTCATTCCTTTCCCGGTTTGGGTATCGCAAAACGGCTACCGGTCTTGACCTCGCGCAACGCCAGGCTGGACTGAATGGAGGCAATCCCCACCTGACGCCTGAGCACCTGCTCGATGAAGTCGCTGTAGCTATCGAGATCCTCCGCCAACACCTGCAACACATAATCGGCATCGCCAGTGATCTTGTGACAGGCCAACACTTGGGGCAATTGCGCAATCACCGCCTCGAAAGCGTCCGGTGCGTGGTCGGCATGGATGGAAAAACGAATGTGCACGAACGCCATGATATCCAGCCCGAGCATCCGCCGATCAAGATTGGCCTGATAGCCCTTGATGACCCCGGCCTCCTCCATGCGCTTGCGCCGCCGCCAGCAGGGCGTAAGGCTCAACGACAGCCGCTCGCTGAGTTCAGCGTTGGAAATACTGGCGTCCTCCTGCAACAACTCGAGAATCGCCAGGTCGGTCTCATCGAGGCTGATGCGTTTGGATATTTTTTTCTGCATAACGCCATTCCTGAGTAAAAACGCCCGATTAATCCACCAAACCACGAACACAAAGCAAAGAAAGCGCAGCCCAGCCGGAACAGAATATTTGCACTGGCTAACAATAACGGATGCGCAGAATGTTTACAGTTTTCAGTGATTCCCACCGTTTGCACCACGGCACCGAATTGAAAGACGGCGTGCTCAAACCGTCGTTCGAACAACCGAGTCGCGCCGACACCGTGCACAACCGCGTCAAACAGGTCGGCCTCGGACAGATCGTCGAGCCCCGCGCATTTGACCGCTCGTGCTACGTCAACGCGCACAGCGAGCGCTACGTCAGTTTTCTCGAAAGCGCCTGGGGCGAATGGTGCGCCACCGGCCGCACTCACGACGCCTTGCCGCTGGTCTGGCCGGTGCGCGATCTGGCCGGCGAAGAGGTGCCAACGTTCATCGACGGCAAGCTCGGCTTCTATGCGATGGACGCAGGCTCGCCCATCACCGCGACGACCTGGCAAGCGGTGAAAACCAGCGCCGACATCGCCCTCACCGGCCTGGCCCTGCTCGATGAAGGCCACGACAGTGCCTTCGCCCTGTGCCGCCCGCCCGGCCATCACGCCGCACGCGAATACATGGGCGGTTATTGCTACCTCAACAACGCCGCCATTGCCGCACAACAAGCCATCACCCAAGGCGCCAAACGTGTCGCGGTGCTCGACGTCGACTTCCACCACGGCAACGGCACGCAGAACATTTTTTACCAGCGCAGCGACGTCATGTTCGTCTCGTTGCACGGCGAACCGGCGGTGTCCTATCCGTACTTCTCGGGCTACAGCCACGAAGTCGGCGCGGGTGTCGGCGAGGGTTACAACCTCAACTATCCATTGCCGAAAAACACCACCTGGGAGAGCTATCGCAACGCCCTGCTCCACGCCTGCAAAAAACTCCAGCAGTTCGCGCCTGAAGTGCTGGTGATTTCCCTCGGTGTCGACACGTTCAAGGACGACCCCATCAGCCACTTCCTGCTCGAAAGCGATGACTTCATCGGCATCGGCGAACTGATTGCCAGCGTCGGCTGCCCGACCCTGTTCGTGATGGAGGGCGGCTACATGGTCGATGAAATCGGCATCAATGCCGTCAACGTGCTGCACGGTTTCGAGAGCAAACGCAGCTGAGCCAGCCCGCGCTCTACAACCTTTCAATGACTGGATCGGAGAATAAGAACATGACGCTTTTTATTGATGTCGATGATGCTGCACGCCTGTTCACCCAAGTCGGTATCCGCCGCGCCATTCGCGAAATGGCCGGCTATATCAAAGCGGACTACGCGCGCTGGGCGCAGTTTGATAAATCGCCACGTACGGCCAATCACTCGGCAGAAGGCGTGATCGAGCTGATGCCCACCGACGACGGCCAGCAGTACTCATTCAAATACGTCAACGGCCACCCAAACAACGGCCAGCAGAATTTGCTCACGGTCATGGCCTTCGGTCTTCTGGCCGATGTGCAGAGTGGCTATCCGACGCTGCTCAGCGAACTGACCCTGACTACCGCCGTGCGCACCGCAGCCACCTCCGCCCTGGTCGCGCAATCGCTGGCTCGCCCCGGTGCGACCTCAATGGCCCTTATCGGCAACGGTGCGCAAAGTGAATTTCAGGCGCTGGCCTTTCATGAAATGTTGGGTATCAGCGAAATTCGTATCTTCGATATTGATCGCGACGCTTCCCTCAAGTTGAAGCACAACCTCGCGGCGTTCCCGGACATCGAAGTGATTCTGGCCAGCTCGGTGAAGGACGCGGTCAAAGGCGCGGACATCGTCACCACGGTCACCGCCGACAAAGCCTACGCAACCATTCTGACGCCCGAGATGATCGAGCCCGGCATGCACATCAATGCGGTCGGCGGTGACTGCCCGGGTAAAACCGAACTGCACGCCGAGATCCTGCGCAACGCCCGGGTCATCATCGAGTTCGAGCCGCAAACCCGCATTGAAGGCGACATTCAGCAACTGGAAGCCGATTCCCCGGTGATCGAATTTTTCCGCATTGTGCTGGGCGAAGTCGCCGGACGCGAAAACGATGCGCAGGTGACGGTCTTCGATTCGGTGGGTTTTGCCCTGGAAGATTTTTCCTCCCTGCGCTACCTGAAAGACCTGGCTCAGGCACAGCAAATCGGCCAGCGCATCCACCTGGTGCCGACGCCGGCCAACATCAAAAACCTCTTTCAACTGCTCGATCCGCAACCGGCCAAAACCTCGCGACTGCGCACCGTCAGTTGATCACTAACCGCCGCCCCCGAGCCACAGGGGGCGACTCACCTCGTGATTAGCCGCTGCACCTCTAACAAGAACGCTCGACACCTACTTTCTGCCAAAACTCAAAAACATAAAATCAAGAGGTTTTGCAATGAAATCGAACCCTTCCGGGCTGCTTGAACAGCCCGCGCTGCAGCGCACGCTCAGCAATCGTCACATCCAGTTAATGGCCATGGGCGGTGCCATCGGTACCGGCCTGTTCATGGGCTCCGGGAAGATCATCGCCCTCTCCGGGACGTCGATCATCCTCATCTACATGATCATCGGGCTGTTCGTGTTTTTCGTCATGCGCGCCATGGGCGAAATGCTCCTGTCCAACCTCAACTTCAAAACCTTTGCCGACTTCGCCGGTGCCTACCTCGGCCCGCGCGCAGCATTCTTCCTCGGCTGGTCGTACTGGCTGAGCTGGAGCGTCGCGGTGATCGGCGACGCCGTCGTGGTCGGCGGATTCTTCCAGTACTGGTTCCCCGACGTACCGGCGTGGATACCCGCCGTCGGCATGCTGGCAACCCTGTTCGCCCTCAACGTGCTGACAGTCAGGTTGTTCGGTGAAGTGGAATTCTGGTTCGCGATCATCAAGATCATTGCCGTCGTAACCCTGATCGGCGTCAGCACCGTGCTGATCGCCAGCTCGTTCGTCTCGCCCAGTGGCGTCACCGCGTCCCTGAGTCACCTGGTGGACAAACAGGCGGCGTTCCCCAACGGCTTGTTCGGCTTCTTCGCCGGATTTCAAATGGCGATTTTCTCCTTCGCCGGCACCGAACTGATCGGCACCGCCGCCGCCGAAACCCGCTCGCCGGAGAAGACCCTGCCCAAAGCGATCAACTCGATTCCGCTGCGGATCATCCTGTTCTACGTCCTGGCGCTGACCTGCATTATTGCCGTGACCTCGTGGCAACAGGTCTCCCCCGTCAAGAGCCCGTTTGTCGAACTGTTCCTTGTTGCCGGTTTCCCAGCAGCAGCCGGCATCGTCAACTTCGTCGTCCTGACCTCAGCGGCCTCATCGGCCAACAGCGGCGTGTTCTCATCGAGCCGCATGCTGTTCGGACTGGCCAACCAAGACAACGCGCCCGGCATATTCCGCCGACTGTCGAACAACAGCGTGCCGCTACTGAGCCTGGCGTTCACCACGCTGTTGATGCTGGTCGGTGTGCTGGTGCTGTTCATCGTGCCGGAAGTCATGACCGCGTTCACCATCGTCTCCACCGTGTCGGCGATTCTGGTGATTTTCACTTGGTCGACCATCCTTGCGTCTTACATCGCCTACCGGAAAAAGCGCCCGGATCTGCATGCGAAGTCGGCTTACAAGATGCCGGGCGGTGTGCCGATGGCGTGGTTTTCGTTGGCGTTTTTGGGGTTTGTGCTGGGGTTGCTGGCGTTGCGGCCTGACACGCGGATTGCGTTGATGGTGATGCCGGGGTGGTTTGTTTGGTTGGCGATTGCTTATCAGTTGACGCGGTTGAGGAAGCCTAAATCTGCGGTTGAGTCGGCGAGTCAGTTTGGCTAGATCTGCAAGCGAAAGCCGTCACTTTTGGGTGACGGCTTTTGAGTCTTTTAACGAGCCTGATCAGAGGGAGGAGTCAGCTCCAACACCCGATTTCGCCCGCCCTCGGCCAACAGATAAGTCCCTCGGCCACTGGCGACGATCGACTGCGGCGCTTTGAGAAAAGACAGTATGGTTCGCTGAATCCCGTCATTGCCGATCAGCAGCAGGCGCGCACGATGGGTCGAATCTTCCGAGATCCAGAGCCCGCGCTGATCGCACATCAGGAAAGTCGGCTGATTCAGATTGGCGAAAACGATGGGATCGCTGCCGTCCTCGCTCAAATGGCGCACCACGCCTTTGTCTTTTTCCGTGTAGAGCATGCGACCGTCTGTGCAGCGGATGATCGACTCGGCCTCATCAAGCCCGTCACGCAGAACGACCAGGGATTGGTCGCTCCACGTATAGCGAAACAAACGTCCATTGGCATGACGATCTTCAATCGCATAGAGGTGATCGCCTTCGTTCCACAGACCCTGAACGTTGGAGCCGTGAAACAACTCGGTGACCTTACCCTGCAGTAGGAAATTAACGGCAGCAGCGCCCTCCTCCTGACTGAAGACCCAGCCACCCCGAGCTGAAATCATCCCGTCCGGTTTGGATAAACCGCTGACGACACTCTCGCGCTGACCGTCGCCGGCAATCCGCACAATACTGCCGCGGCCGTCGCGAAGCTCCTGACTGACCATCAGCCCGCCGCCGTCCATCACCACCAGAGCGGCTGCTTTCGGCACATCACCGTGGATAACGCGATAGCTCCATTGGCCGGCAGCCTGTACCGGGTAGAAACTTTGCCACGCGAAGAAAGCCAAGGTTGCCACAAGCAACAGTATTAAAAGCCACAGAACTAGACGCAGTGTTTTGGATAATTGACCACGACTTGCCGGAATAGCGGTTACGTTCGACATTAGCCCTCGCTGGTACGTCATCCTGACGGTTGGTTTTCATCGCCCGAGTATAGGATTGTTTTTTTGGGGTGTGGCTCGATCAGGCTTGATACGCTCGCGCTCATTGAGACAGGGAGTCAAACATGGAAAATCCAGCCCTCACGCCCACCACCCGCACCAAGCGCGACTGGGCTTCAGCAACAGACAAAGAGCGCGCCGATGTCCATTGGTCGCTGTCTGACGCGTTTGTCGACAATGAGGTCAACTACGCATTCATCGCACGCCAAACCCAGGACTACGATCCGCAAGAGATCAGGCGAATCCTCTATGAAGAAGTCGCACCGGTGTGTCACACCAATCTTGAAACCGTCATTCCGATGATCTGGTCCGCGTTCAATCTGCAGCAATTGCAGGCTGACATAGCAGAAACATTGAAAGCCCGAGAAAGTAGCCGCTTCAGACGTCAGCTAGACAAACTGCTGATTCGCTGGCTGGAATTTCGATACAAATACATATGGCAAGAAATCTCCAGGCACTACCCAAAATAACCAGCCCCACCGAGGCGGCAGTCGAACCGCTCGCCACGGTGGGACAGGATTTACGCCTTCACCTCAACGTTATCCAACGCCTGATTCACCGCCAACTCCCCCAACATCACCACCTGCGCAATGCCCAGCGCGGTTTTGCGCTGCGAGGGGTCTAGCGCCGCGGCGAAGTTGATGAGCATCTCCGAGGCTGAACCGAGGGTTTCACTGGCGTTGGCCAAGAGGGATTCGGTGTCGTACTTCGGATTGGCGAGGTACATGCGTTCGGGTTCGTTGGTGCTGGCCATGATGTGGCCGGGCGGGAGGAGATAGTGATCGAGGGCGCGCTCGGCGGCTTCGTGGAGTTTTTTGGAGTCGAGGGATTCGTAGGGGGATGTGGGGTCGGTTTCTGGCGGATTCGGTGTTGGTTTGAACATGGTGTAACTCCTGACGGATAAACGAAAAGGAGCCATCACTCTCGCTACCAAACGAAGGGTGGAGGCCATACGCAGGTTGGTAGACCGGTCGTCAGGAACCCCGGCGCGCCCGAAGACGCCCCGCGCATGACCACCATAAAACGAAGACGAAAAACGCCCTCGCAAGACAGTAGTCTTGTGCTTCTGACGGAGACGGGCTACCAAACCCGATCACTGGTTTTCAGTGACATGGGAACGATAGAACGTGCGGGGTAGAGGCACAAGCCGGGGGATTCTGTCTTAGGTGTAGGGGGAGGCGCAAGGTGGTGTAGGGAATAGCCGCAAATCGAAAGCACTCTTTAAACAAACGAAGCCACTTCTGTTTAGAAATCTCCTCACCTGCCCCTTCTACTAGTTATTATAAAATTAAGCCGCACGAGCAAGCTCTATAGCTATCAATCCACACGCTCGCTCACCTACCAATTTTACGCACACCACTTTCGATATCAAGTATTCGCCAGCACCTTAAACTTATCACACCAAAGCAGATAATCTTACACAGCCCAAACACCAACCAATAAAAACCTTAAAAACAGGTCATCGAAACTGATTAAGAAAAGAATCAACCGTAGAAAGCGAACGACGTGCATCGTTCAATAATTCGTTCAGCTCGGGATCATCACCTTCATACTTCCAAAGCGTACGCCCAGATTCATCTAGTACAGATATATTTACAACCCCTGCCCAGTAAAACTCAAACTCATCTACAAATCGCTTGTATTTAATTTCGTACACTGCAATTCGCTGCCCTTGGTAAACAGTCTCCAGAAAAATCGGAACAATGAAATTCGACCCCCTTTCAATAGGAGTAGGAACGTCCTCTACAGACCATGAAATGCTCCTTCGAGACGTCTCTTCCAAAAGCTTCATTACCAAATTATTAGCGATTCTGTCTCTCATATACCACCTGCCGCACGATCTTTAACCAAACCCTGAAGATGCACCGAAAAACCTTGAAGCTTGTTGTGCACTTCCCAAGCATTGCTAGAAGAAACCACTCGATATTCGTTAGAAGCCCACCACAAACATCCTTTTTTCTTGAAAATCGAGACTACGACCTCATCCGCGCTTTTCTTCTGAATAGAGTCTAGCCGAGGACGAATATTTTGCACATGTGCAATGGCTTGATAAAACATAGTGTTTATTTCTCGACTGAAACCTTCCACCACAGCTACATCGTGTTCTTCTGCCCTTTCCACTTCGTCCCACTCTTTTAGAACGCCGCGAACACTCGAAACCAATATAGCCAAATCAGAAATAGCCTCTGAAACTCTGACTTTACTTTTAAGCGCCCGACTTATTGTTCCTGCTAGAACAAGTGTAACAATAGCCAAGAAAAAACCGGCGATTGTAAGAACAGTCCCTGTTTTATCCGCAAATTCCCAAATCTGATCGCTATCCAATTCCCTGAAAACCTCAAATCCTATAGTGCTTAATTGAACGAAATACAGAGCTTTCCATGCGTACTCAGACCAAAACTATAAGCGCTTCGGCTTTCACACGCAAAAACATTACTTGCAAAGTGTGTACCTTGGCTACGCACCAGCGTTCGAAACCTAACTGGTTCTGGGCTCCTCGCCTTAGCCGACTGATCTCAGTATTACGCTCCCATTCCTGATAAAATCCCCTACCTTCCTGCCACACCGATTCCGTATCGACAATGTCCACAATAATCGCTACACCCGCCCCACTCTCCCGCCGCTTCTCCGTCGCCCCGATGATGGATTGGACTGACCGCCATTGCCGTTTCTTCCTACGCCTCCTGTCGAAGAACGCCCTGCTCTACACCGAAATGGTCACCACCGGCGCGCTGCTCAACGGCGATCACGAACGTTTCCTTCGTCACAACGAAGCCGAGCACCCGCTCGCGTTGCAGTTAGGCGGTAGCGTTCCGTTGGATCTGGCCGCCTGCGCGCGCATGGCCCAGGAACACGGCTACGACGAGGTAAACCTGAACGTGGGCTGCCCAAGCGATCGTGTGCAAAACAACATGATCGGCGCCTGCCTGATGGGTCACCCACAGTTAGTGGCGGATTGCGTGAAGGCAATGCAAGACGCAGTGACAATCCCGGTGACGGTAAAGCACCGCATCGGCATCAACGGCCGGGACAGTTACGCCGAGCTATGCGATTTCGTCGGCACAGTCCGCGATGCCGGGTGCACCAGTTTCACCGTGCATGCGCGGATTGCGATTCTGGAGGGGTTGTCGCCGAAGGAGAATCGCGACATTCCGCCGTTGCGCTATGACGTGGCGGCGCAGCTGAAGGCGGATTTTCCGGCGTTGGAGATTGTGCTGAATGGCGGGATCAAGACGATGGAGGCTTGCCATGAGCATCTGCAGACTTTCGACGGGGTGATGTTGGGGCGTGAGGCTTATCACAATCCGTATGTGCTGGCGGAGGTGGATCAGCAGTTGTTCGGCAGTTCGGCGCCGGTGATCAGTCGGGCTGAGGCGTTGGCGCAGTTGCGTCCTTATATAGCCGAGCATTTGCAGGCCGGTGGCGCGATGCATCACATCACCCGGCATGTGCTGGGCCTGGGCACGGGGTTCCCGGGGGCGCGAAAATTTCGTCAGTTGTTGTCGGTGGATATTCACAAGGCCAAGGATCCGCTGGCGTTGCTGGATCAGGCGGCGGCGTTGCTTGAAGGCCGTTGATTGAAGTTTTGAGTGTGCGGGTGACGCATGAGCGTTGCCCGCAGTTTTGTTTTGCAGACAGGATGTCTTTTGGGTATGCCCGCGTTTAACTTTTCCGGTTTCAAGCGTTACACCTTTCTCGCTTTGTTTAGTGTTACCTCCAATGCTTATGCGCACTGCGATGGCTTTTGTATGGGCCGCACCGAGACGCCGTGGGAGGTGACGCAGTTTTCCGGCCTGTCGATCATGGTGCTGTTGCTGACGCCCTTCTCTGCCACCAACAACACCACGGAAAGCTTTAAACGCGTTTACTCCGCCGAGGAGCAGGAGGACGCGCGGCTTTATCTGGCCAGCGACGGCATGCTGCAGGCCGCGTATTTCACCTCGGCCTTGCAGCGTTTTCGCCAGGAGTCGCCGGATTCGGCGTTAAACGATCTCGCCGTTGCGGCGTTGATCAGCGCTCAGTGATCAGGCGGCCGCCGCTGCTGTCCAGTTAACCCAACCAAACACCCACGTCGCCAGAATCAGCAAGCCGAACGCGATCCGATACCAGGCGAACGCGGCGTAGCTGTGGTTGGCAATAAACTTGAGCAAACCGCGCACGGCAATCATCGCGAAGATGAACGCCGTAACGAAGCCGAGGGCGAAGACTGGCAGGTCGTTCGGCTGGAACAGGTCGCGGTATTTGTAGCCGGAATACACTGCGGCGCCGACCATGGTTGGCATGGCGAGAAAGAACGAGAACTCGGTGGCGGCCTTGCGCGACAGACCGAAGAGCAAGCCGCCGATGATGGTCGACCCGGAGCGCGAAGTGCCGGGAATCATCGCCAGGCATTGTACGAAACCGATCTTCAGCGCGTCAGACCAGCGCATGTCGTCGACGTGATCGACGCTGATCACATGATTGCGCTGTTCGGCCCACAGCATGATGATGCCGCCAACCACCAAGGCAACGGCGACGGTGATCGGGTTAAACAGGTATTCGTGGATGGTGTCCGCGAACAACACGCCCAAGACCACGGCGGGCAGAAAGGCGATCAGCAAGTTGAGGGTGAAGCGCTGCGCATTGCGCTCGGTGGGCAGGCCTTTGACGATGTTGATGATCTTCGGGCGGAACTCCCAGACGACGGCAAGAATGGCACCCAGTTGAATAATGATGTTGAACGCCATGGCGCGTTCGCCGCCGAATTCGAGCAAGTCGGCGACGATGATCTGGTGGCCAGTACTGGAGATCGGCAAGAACTCAGTCAGGCCTTCTACTGCGCCTAATATCAACACCTGGAAAAGGGTCCAGAAATCCATTAATCCTCCGTCAGAGCGCTCTGGGTGAGCGACCGGCTAATAACACTCAGGGGTTGAGTATCTGAAGTTACACAATTGGTTTAGTTGGAGATCAAAAGATCGCAGCCTTCGCCAGCTCCTACAGAGGAACGTATTGCAAATGTAGGAGCTGCCGCAGGCTGCGATCTTTTGATCTTGAAGAATAGTTCTTATGAATTGCCACACTCAAGCCATGTTAGTAATCGTCGGCCGACGAACTAAACGGAAAATATTTAGGCTTCAGATAGAAAAAAACTTGCCCCGCCGACAAAGTGTGATCAATATCACATTATTCAGAGATGGCCATACAATGGCAAAAGGACATAGACAAAGCCATCGCAATAGACTCAAAATAGTGGCACCATTGCATATCGCCACCATCTAAGCACTAGTTCACCACCCCGAGAAAATCAACTAAAAGCTTGAAAAGCTTATTTATTGTTAGAAAACTCGGGAGACACGTCTAAAATCCGCGTAAATGTTACCAATTGTCAGTCACAGATGAGAACCGGTGCTTTAACATCCCGATGTCAGCACTAATTCGAGTCAATGCATGATGCTCTCAGGGAACTTAGCGCCTAGAAGCCCGCGCCCCACAAATGCCGAACCCGGAGTTCTCACTCTGGGTCGCACCCGTGGCGTGGCTGAACATTTTAGAGCACTGGTAGCCCAGCATGTGCGCACCGATATGGTACTAGAGGTCAACGATTACCTTAGTTCATATCAGCAAAATGAATATTGCAGTTCATACCGTGCCATCTTCCTCGTCATCGATAGCCCGCAGGCTCTTGAGGAAAACCTCGCGTTGGTGGAAAACCTGCGAGCCGATAATTTGAAACCGATCATTTGCGCGGTCATCACCGGTCGCGGCGCCGTCAACAAGATCAAATACTATCTGGCCGGCGCGGATGTTTGTATCAAGCTCAATACCCTTTCCGATGATGGCGCTGACTTGCTGGCCGAATTCTTCAGCAGTGAAGAATGGCAGCGCGAGATCAATCTCACGCTCGACCCGACACGCATCTGTTTGATGGACAACGGCCAGAAACTCGACATCTCGTTTGCCGAGATGAAGATCCTGGAAGCGTTTGCGCAGACCCGTAATCACATTCTGAGCCATGATGAAATCGCTGGCATCATGGGCCTCAATACCCATTTCTACGACCCTCGCGCGCTGGAGAAATCGATCAGCCGCTTGCGTGGAAAAATCAAGGACATGTATGGTACAAACGCGATTCAGAGCATTCGCGGCTATGGCTATCGCCTGCTGCGGGGTCTGATATCGACTGCCTGACTCAAGGGCAGCCACCCTTTTGCATACGAACGAAGGATCGTCTGATGCAACCATATAGCTCTCGTTGTATTTCTAGCCTGTCTATAAAAAAGCGATTGAATGAGCGCGACACCATAACAATAAACTTAACAACATAGCAGCAGATCGAGTGGAACTTATCGAGGGCCATTTTCGGGCCCAGACCCTGCCTGTCGATTACTTCCAAGGAAGTCATTGCTCGCCTGCCGATTTACCTTTTAGCCAATTTTGGTACGCAGTTAAGGAGAGAGACATGGAAACTAGTACAACCCTCCCCAGAAAATATTTTGTCGTCGTGACTCACAGTACAACTTCTCAACGCGAACTGGAGAGCATCTTGTCCAGTGAGCGTTTCAATTCGTTTGGCACGTCCCAGGCGCAGATGTTTGTTGAAGGCGTTGCTTCGCCCTCTTCGGCGCCAATGGTGATGGAGTTCACCTATCCAAGCGTCAGTCGAAAGAACGTCGCGCGCAGTATCGAACATGATACTCAGCGAATATTGGCCACGCTTGAATCCGAATGGCTGGCCGCACAATCAGCCAACCCTTTCCAGAGCATTCCGGTCAGCACCAGCGATAGCAGCAACAGGCCACCCGTTGTTGAAGGTGATATGCCTTGCAGCGAGACGTGGCACCTCGACAATGTTCAAGGCGCATTGGTTAAAGACGACGTCGAGATCAGTCTTACCGGCCTGGAAACAGCATTGGTCAGGAAAATGCTCAACCATGAAGAGCGGGTTGTCAGCCGCGATGAACTGATCCTGAGCATCGGGCGAGAGCCGGAACAATATCGCGGCCTGGAAATGTGCCTGAGTCGCCTGCAGGACAAATTCAAGAGCGCCAGTAAGGGTGAGCGGCTGTTTCGTGCCGTGCGCAATCGCGGTTATTGCCTGATCCAGGAAATCGTCGCGTAACCACGGTCGATACCTGCGAACACCACAAACAGAAAAAGTGCGATTACAAAAACAACAAGAGCACTCTGTTTGGTTACACCCTCCCTGATCAGATTCAAACTCCCTGCCTCGACCCTTTCAACAGTAACAAAATCAACATCATTTATTCACCCCCTGCTCTACGACCTTTTCTAACACTGTTCTATTTAATTATTAGAAAGTTGGCATTGTGCCATCTTGTTAGAACTCGTCAGACACCATTTCAGGCAATAACTTAGTCTATTGACTGACGACAGTTCGACCTCTCGATGTTGTTACCTCCGGACACTTACAACAACAAAAACAATCCGTCTGCCTGACAACTCGGCTTTCAACTGTTGAAACCTGAATGGACGTCTTTTGGGGATATCGTATGGAACTTTCTCTTAGTATCAATCGAAACACGGGCCTCAAGGGACTGACCTTTTGGGGCCAATGGGCGCTGGCACAGGGCTTTGTTGTAACGCTGCTGTTCATCCTCGCGGAACAGCACACCGGGACCGTCGCGTTCTACTACCGTATGTGCGCAACACTGGCAGTATTGGCCTCGGTGCCGGCTTATACGTTTAGCGGTGTTTACCGCAAACGCGATAACTATCTGACCGGTCTCGGTCGACTGTTCATGGGTTGGTCAATGACCATGGCGGCGCTGGCGTGCATTGCGTTTGTCTGCCAGGCCGATGAACTGTTTTCGCGGCAGGTGATTCTCAGCTGGGCGGTGTACGGCTTCCTCGGTCAGGCGCTGCTGTATGCACCGCTGCATGCGTTTTCGAAGTTCTATCAGCGTTCGCGTAAAAGTGAGCACAAGACCCTGATTGTCGGGACAGGCGAGCTGGCGCTGGGCTTGGCGAAGAAGCTCAGTCAACTGGAGAATCTGCCACTGGTCGGTTTGGTCAGCAATGGCGATGTGTCGTCGCTGGACGCCGATGCACCGCGTGTTATTGGTGCTCAGGAACAGTTGCTGGAACTGATCGAGGCCCATGATATCCGCCGCTTGTACATCACCCTGCCGCTGTGCGAAGCAGCGAAGATCGAAGCGATGTACGTCGATTTGCTGGGTGCCAACGTCGATGTGGTCTGGGTGCCGGATTTGAACAGCCTGACCCTGCTCAATCACTCGGTGAAAGTCGTGGACGGCCTGCCGGCGATCTACTTGAACGAGAGCCCGCTGACCAGTCGCCCGACGGCTGCCTTGAGCAAAAGCCTGGTGGAGAAAACCGTGGCCTTGCTGGCGATCATCGCGTTGAGCCCGATCCTGTTGATCATCGCTCTGGCGGTGAAGCTCAACTCGCCGGGCCCGGTGCTGTTCAAGCAGGATCGCCATGGCTGGAACGGCAAGGTGATCAAGGTCTGGAAATTCCGCTCGATGAGCATGCACGACGACCGCGATGTGAAGCAGGCGAGCCGCAACGACTCGCGCATTACTGCCGTTGGACGCTTCATTCGCCGCACATCGCTGGACGAATTGCCGCAACTGTTCAACGTGCTGCAAGGGCATATGGCCCTCGTGGGACCGCGTCCGCACGCGGTCGCGCACAACCATTTCTACTCGGGAAAAATCCTTGCCTACATGGCGCGTCACCGGATTAAACCGGGGATCACCGGGCTGGCGCAGATCAGCGGTTGCCGCGGTGAAACCGACACAATCGACAAGATGCAAAAGCGTGTGGAGATTGACCTGCAGTACATCAACAGCTGGTCGTTGTGGCTGGATCTGAAGATCCTGGTGAAGACGCCGTTTACGTTGTTGTCGAAGGACATTTACTGAGGCTCAACACTGCACACCGCATGGGGACGAAAGTCCCCTTTTTGTGCCTGGGATTTGGGCTCGACGCACAAACCGGTGGGAGCTGAGCTTGCCAGCGATGGCGGTGGGTCAGGCGACATTGATGCTGGATGCGCCGGCCTCATCGCTGGCAAGCCAGCTCCCACAGGATTTGGGCGAGGCATGGATTCTGGCTCCACCGCATAACTACTGTAGGAGTGAGCCTGCTCGCGATGGCGGTGGGTCAGGCCACATCAATGTTGGATGTGCCGGCCTCATCGCTGGCAAGCCAGCTCCCACAGGGATTTGGGCGCGGCGTGGATTCTGGCTCCTCCGCATAACTACTGTAGGAGTGAGCCTGCTCGCGATGGCGGTGGGTCAGGCAAAAGGGATGTCGACTGCTCGGACGCTATCGCGAGCAGGCTCACTCCTACAGGGGGTTTGGGGTGGGTTCGGGATTTGTGGTGTGACAAATAACCAATGTGGGAGCTGGCTTGCCAGCGATGGCGGTGGGTCAGGCGACATTGATGTTGGATGCGCCGGCTTCATCGCTGGCAAGCCAGCTCCCACAGGGATTTGGGCGCGGCGTGGATTCTGGCTCCTCCGCATAACTACTGTAGGAGTGAGCCTGCTCGCGATGGCAGTGGGTCAGGCAAAAGGGATGTCGACTGCTCGGACGCTATCGCGAGCAGGCTCACTCCTACAGGGGATTTGGGGTGGGTTCGGGATTTGTGGTGTGACAAATAACCAGTGTGGGAGCTGGCTTGCCAGCGATGGCGGTGGGTCAGGCGACATCGATGTTGGATGTGCCGGCGCCTTCGCGAGCAAGCTTTGCTCCTGCAGGTTTGGGTGATGGTGGTTACTCGGTGATCTTGTCGAAATTACGGTAGAACATGTCCCCTTCCCGGCTGTCGGTCATCGAGTGCAGCTGGAAGCTGCGGCTGAGTCGGGCGCCGCCGTCACGGGTCAGCGGTGCCCAGACCAGGTTGGCGCGGCGCATGGTCGACATGCTCATCATTTCGTCGAACGGAATCGACAGGTAGAGACCCTTGTCGAAACTACCCTCGCCATACTCGGCGCTGCTCGCCGTAGTGATCGTTGCCCACGCGCCAAAGCGCACACCGTTGAAAAACTCTCGCGAGATATCCAGCGTGCCGCCCCAATCCCCAGCCAGATACCGGCCCACGCTGACAGCCGCCAATGTGTCGAACGGCAGGTCCGTATACCCGGTGATATGCCCGGTCACCACCGAGTAATCGCGCAGCGCAAACCCTTGATCGAAATCACGCTGACGCACCCAGTTGATGTCCGCGCCCACCGACCAGCGTTCACCGGTCGGACGGAACAACACCTCCCCGCCCACACCGGCAAACATCGATTCCAGATACCCGCCATACACCATGCCATACAAGTCTTTATCCAACTGCTCGGCGTGGCTGACCTGAAACAACGGCATGGTCGTATTGGACGTGGTCAGGTACTGACGCAGATCCGTGCGCACACGCGGCAAACCGCTCGGCGCGTCGTAGCTGAATTTGTCGAAGTTGTTCACCAGGTTGGCACTGAGCAAACCGTTCCACCAGGTGTTGCGATTGAAACGGTACTCGGCATCGGCATCGGCAGTGAACTGATAGAGCAAACCATCCGGGCCGCCAACGTTCTGCTTGAAGCCCAGCCCCACGCCATAACTGAAATGCTGCGGCGCTTCGGTGTAGAGGGTTTTCTCGTTGTGCGGCATCGCCGGGTTGATCTCGGTGGTGCGGTGCAGCGACTGCAACGGCTCCTCGTTATTGATCACTTCACGGAAGGCCTGACGCGGCACGCTGGTTTCTTCCAGAGGCAAGTCGTAGCGCTTATTGACCACGGTGAACCAGTCGATGTCATCGCTGACACTGTTGTCGAGAATTCGGCTCGCGCGGCCGACCGCCTTGGGCGAATGGAAGTAACGCTGCTGTTCGCCATAGACGATCAGTTCGGAATCACGCTGAGTAATGCGCTCGACTTTGTAGCCGGCATTCTGCTGCAAGCGCTGCGACACATTGGCCCAATCGACCTGCGCCATCGAGGTGGTCGGCATCTTCGCCGGCAGCGGCTCGGGTGTCGGGTCGTAGGTCTTGGCCGGGGCCTTGCGGGTGGCGAAATTGGTGTGGAAGGTAATGCCGAACATCGCCGTATTTCCACGCTCCCACGCAGCGCTGACGTCGACCGAATCCGCCACTTTGAACACCGCACCGAGGTTGATCGGCGAGTCCTGCTTGATGATGTTGTCCTTCGGCTCGTGCTTGTAATCGTTGCCTTCGTATTCGAGTTTCAGGCTGAGACGATCCCAAGGCGTCTGGTAACTCACGCCGCCGAAGAACGAAGGCCGGCCACGAAAGTACGAACCCGAGTTGACGTCACCGGTGCCTTCGAGCGCGGGCCGGGTATCGAAGCGATCACTGACATAGCCCAACGGGTTGTCGATGTCGCCGCGATTACCCAGATAACCCCAGGCGATCCCGGCACTGAAGTCGAGATTGTCGTAGCGCTTGTTGGCGACGAAAAACTCACTGGAGAACAAACCGGTACCACCGATATCTCGGAAGCCCAGCGCCACGTCGGGCAGCCAGTGGCTTTCCTGCCACAGCCGGACTTTGACGTCGACCGCCTTATCCTTATAGCTTTGACTACCGCTCAGGGCCTCCGAGCCGTACGGCCGGTTGGTGATCGCGGTGTAGCGAAACGAGCCTTCGAGCCAGTCCAGCGGCTGCAACGACACGCTGTAGCGACTATACGGTTCGGTGCGGTTGGCATTGACACTCAACTCGCCGGCCGGGGCCATGCGCGCCGTTGGCGTCTGCAACAGCCCGGTGCCACCGAAGTCATTCTGGGTAATGCGCGGTTCGGCGTGAACCAGTCCACAAGGCAATAACAACACAGCTGCAAAACGTAACTTCAACGAACCACCTCGGCCAGCTGCGTGGCAATAAATTCGGCCAACTGCTGATTCAGTTCAGGTAGAGGCGGATCAAGATCATCATTTTTCACCGGCACCAGAATCTTGCTGCCGGCCACGGGAAAGTGCCCGCTCTCGCGATTCCAGTGGGCAATGCCGACACGCTGCGAGGCGCCGTTGGGCTGGATCAGCCACAGGTAATCGGCCTCGGCATCGCTCAGGATCGAACAGCCCAGCAGGTAGTCGCGGGCCTCCTGTAACGGCTGATACGGCAAGTGGCACGGCTCGGCGACGGCACCGAGAACTTGCACCTCATCAACGCGCGTCGGGTAGATCAAACGGTCGCCATCGTCGAGACGAATGTTGCGCGCGAAACCCACTTCCAGCGCCACCGGATCAAGGTCGGCTACCTGCCGTCCGGTGACCGGCATCTGCCGCACTTCTGCGGCAAGACGCTGCGCCAACGCCGCACGACTCGGCCGGTCGAACAGCATCGCCATGCGCTGCAACACGTCGAGATCAAACAGCACGCCAACCTTGAGCCGCGTCTGCTCCTCGATCAGCGACTGGCGCAACAGAGCACCCGCCAGCCAGTAACCTTCGGCATTCGGTACTGCTTCGCTGATCACATCGAGCAAGCGCCCGCCGGGTGGCAAGGTGACCGGCCCGGGATTGGCGACATCGCCCGACACGGTGACGGCCGCCTGGCTGACACTCGCGACCAGCATCAGGCCCGCCGATAACATTTTCAGGCGCATCACGGCAGGTGCCTGCGATCTGGGGTCAGTTGCACAACCTTGACGCGCAACTGCGAGGTCAGCTGCTGCTCGCTCTGCAAAATGAAACCGTCACGCGGGTCGACCCAGTAACGATTGGTCGCGCTCAGGCCAATGGCCGGGGCGTCAATCTGCTCATCGACACGCAGCACGGTGTATTCCTTGTCGAGAATCTGCAGGGTCTGTTCCGAGCGGCGAGAGAAGCGGCTGTTGACGATCACCCCGACTTCCTGGCCCTTGTAGAGGTCGATCCAGCGTCGCGTGGTGAAGCCGTCTGCGACGTGCTGCAGACCCTGTTTGAACGGCGAGTCATCGGCCAGGCGCGTGCCGTCGAGATCGCCCTCCAGGCCCAGGCCGATACTGCGTACAGCCAGACCATTGCGCAGCAACAGCACTTGTTTGCCGGACGCGACCCAGAACTGCAGGTCTTCGCGCTCACGCACCAGCGCCAGCACCCCGGAGCCGGACGGCGTGGTCAGTTTCAGTTGCGGATAGTTGACCCCGGCCACTTCGGCTGCACTTACGTCCACTTCATCCGGGCCGACGACTGCGGCCTTGAGGTTGTTCAAGGACGCGCTCATCAACGGGTTGCAACCACACAGCAACGAGGCCGCCATCAGGCACAGGCCAACTTTCAGAATGTTCAAAGTCGGCGACCTTATTTGCTGTTGTTACTGTATTCGCTCCAGTTCTTCGCAGCGGAAGCGCCCGTGCCGACAATCGATGCCGACGGCACCAATTGACTGATCAGGCGGTTCCAGCGAGTCACGTTGGCAGGCCCGACATACACCACGTCCTGCGGGCGGACTTCAAAGTGCGAGGCCAGCGCCATGGCGGTCGGCGATTCGGCTTCCAGCTGATAAATCTTGGCCGGCTCGACATCGAGGTTTTCCACGCCACGAATGACGTACACCGCGTTGCCGTTGGAGGTGGTCTGGCTCAAGCCACCAACCGATCCGAGAACATCGGTGAGGTTCATGGTCGCGGTCTTGAAGCTCAGCGCGCGCGGCTGGTTGACCTCGCCCATCACGTAGATGCGCTTGTTGTCGTTGTACGGCAGATAGAGTTGGTCGCCACCCTTGAGGTAGACGCCCTGCAACTCGGAATCCTGTTGATTGAGCGAATCAAGATTCAGCGGATAAGTGCGCCCGTTGCGCGTCAGCAACAGCCCGGACAAATCGGCGTTGTTGGTATCGATACCAGCCGAACCGAGCGCTTCGACCACGCTCAGCGGATTGGTGGAAATCGCTTGCGGGCCGGCCTTGGCCACGGCGCCGGTGACCACCACTTTCTGGCTGGCGAAACGCAACACGGCGACGTCCACTTGTGGCTCGGCGATGAACGCCGACAGTCGCTGTTCGATGTCCGAACGCAGTTGCTGGATCGTCCGGCCGGCGGCCTGGACTTCCTTGATGAACGGGTAGTACAGCGTGCCATCGGAGCGCACCAGTCGGCCGTTGGCATCGATCTGTTGTTGCGCGCCCGATGGCGCGGTCAGCTCGGGGTGATCCCACACCGTGATGTACAGGACATCGTTGTTGCCGATGCGGTACTCGGCAGGTGTCACCAACAGCTCCGCCGGCAACGACTCACGCTTTTGTGTGGCGCGGTTCATGGCGATCAGCTTGGGGGTGATCGGGATCAGCTCGACGCGGCTGCTTTCACTGGCGCCCTGGCGCGTGATGCTGCCGGTGCTGAGGTATTGACCGGGGGAAAACATGCAACCTTGCAAAGCGAGACTTGCCAACATTAAAAGATAAACACTACGAGTCATAATGGCACTACGCTATTCAAGGGCGAATCCAAAAACAAAGTCACCCGACTTGCGTCGGGCGACCCTGTACTGCACTAACAGAACTTCCTGTTAGTTATGCGTGCCGGTTGTACCGGTGGTACCCGTCGTACCGGTGGTACCGCCGTTGGCACTGCCACCGCTGTTAGACGCCGCGACTGCACTGGCGACCATTGCAGTACTGGCTGCCGGCGCTTGAGAAGCCGCCACATTGCCACCTACATTGGTCACCGCAGTAAGCGGTGCTTCAGCGGCGGCAGCCCAGTTGCTCAACATCGTCAACAGGGCAACTGCCATCACTTTTTTCATAACAACTCCTTTCTAACATTCGATCTGTTAAAAAACCGATCTGTGTTAGCGGTGGTAGCGTTCAAGTCCGCAAAAAGCGCGAACATGATCCGTTGTTCTTTCACAGTCTTACCCAACTGATAAAAGTCGAACGGCAGGTTTATATCTACGGACTTGCAAAAGGCATTGCCAGTGTAATTTCCCGACGTTATCTAACAACCTGACTGAAAATAACATTGGACTAAATGGCCATCATCGCAAGTAACCATTGGGATGGCTGGATTGCCAGCGCCAGGTGTCGGTGACCATATCCTGCAAGCTGCGCGTGGCCTTCCAGCCCAGCTCTTTGGCAGCCTTGGAGGCATCGGCCCAGCTCTCGGCGATATCACCGGAGCGGCGCGGCATCATGCGATACGGCACCGGTTGGCCACACGCCTGCTCGAAGGCGTGCAGCACTTGCAACACGCTGTAGCCATCGCCAGTGCCGAGGTTCCAGGTGTGAATGCCGGTGCGCCCGGCGATCGACTGCAAGGCCTTCAAATGGCCGTCCGCCAGATCGACGACGTGGATGTAATCGCGCACACCGGTGCCATCGACCGTGGGGTAATCGTTGCCGAAGATCGACAGCTCTTGCAGGCTGCCCACGGCCACCTGGCTGATGTAAGGCACCAGATTGTTGGGGATACCGTTGGGGTCTTCGCCCATGTGGCCGCTGTCGTGGGCGCCGATCGGGTTGAAGTAACGCAACAAGGCGATGCTCCAGCGCGGCTCGGCCTGACTCAGATCGCGCAAGACGTTTTCTACAATCAGCTTGGACTGGCCGTAAGGATTGGTCGGCGTACCCGTGGGGAAATCCTCGCGGATCGGCATTTGCTCAGGCTCGCCATAGACGGTGGCCGATGAACTGAATACCAGGCGAAACACCCCCGCCGCCGCCATCGCCTGGCACAGCGTGATGCTGCCGCTGACGTTGGTCTCGTAGTACTCAAGCGGCTTGCGCACGCTCTCGCCCACCGCCTTCAGGCCGGCAAAATGCAGCACCGCCTCGATGCTGTGCTCGCGAAAAATCCGGTCGAGCAGTGCCCGGTCGCAGACATCGCCGCGGATCATCCAGGCACTCTTGCCGCAGATGGTTTCAACGGCATGCAATGCCGCTTCGCTGCTGTTGCAAAGATTATCCAGTACGACAACTTCATAACCTGCTTCAAGCAGTGCAAGTGTGGTGTGCGAGCCGATATAGCCGGCGCCACCCGTTACCAGAATCTTCATGGCGAGGTCCGTCTTTGGATGAGTGACAAATAGCGTGTCAAGCCTCAATTGCTGAAGGTGTGTTGCATTCCACACAAATAAGGCGACAACAACAGAAAACAAATTCAGTTCAATGACTGGCGAAAAATATTTTTGCAAGTCACACTGTATTCGCCGCTACTTATTAGCACCGCTAGTGCACTCATCACTATCAACAGATACCGACTAAAAATAACTAATAACGCACTTGCCGACATCTCATAACATTGTCAGGTTTAACCACCACTGTTCATTGCCATTAACAACCTGAGTCAGGTATTAAAGCAGTCGTTCAATACCCATTGAAACTTGCACGCACTTAATGAGTGCGCGCATTCGTTGCCTGTGTTCCATGACTGTCCAGGATACTTTTATGATTCGTAAATGTTTGTTCCCCGCTGCCGGTTATGGCACGCGTTTCTTGCCGGCGACCAAAGCCATGCCGAAAGAAATGTTGCCGATCGTCAACAAGCCATTGATCGAATACGCCGTTGAAGAAGCGCGGGACGCCGGCCTGCAACACATGGCCATCGTCACTGGCCGCGGCAAGCGCGCGCTGGAAGACCATTTCGACATCAGCTACGAACTCGAACACCAGATCCGAGGCACCGAGAAAGAGAAATTCCTCGCCGGCACCCGCGAGCTGATCGACACCTGCACCTTCTCCTACACCCGCCAGGTGGAAATGAAGGGCCTGGGCCACGCGATTCTCAGCGGCCGCCCGTTGATCGGCGATGAGCCGTTTGCCGTGGTGCTGGCCGATGACCTGTGCCTGAACCTGGAAGGTGACGGCGTCCTGACGCAGATGATCCAGCTGTACAAGAAATTCCGCTGCTCGATCGTCGCCATCCAGGAAGTCCCGGCCGACCAGACTCACAAGTACGGCGTCATCGCTGGCGAGCTGATCTCTGACGGCATCTACCGGGTCAACAACATGGTGGAAAAACCGGCCCCACAAGATGCGCCATCGAACCTGGCGATCATCGGTCGCTACATCCTCACGCCGGACATTTTCGACCTGATCGCCGACACCCAACCGGGCAAGGGCGGCGAAATCCAGATCACCGACGCGCTGATGAAACAGGCGCAGAACGGTTGCGTGCTGGCTTACAAGTTCAAAGGCATGCGCTTCGATTGCGGAGACGCCGAGGGTTACTTGCAGGCGACCAACTTCTGCTACGAAAACGTCTACCTGAAGGGCCGCTGAGACGGCTCCGCTCCTTACTCCACGAGGCCACCATGAACATTGCACAACATTCCGTAGAGATTGAACGCGAGGTGGGCAACCTCGGGGTGATCAGTTGGTTGTCGCGCCACCAGCCGTTGCCCAGCGCCAACGAATCCTGGTTGGGCACGATTTTGCTGGTGGAGCGCATCGGTGTGTTTCCCGCATCGGGAGATATCCGCCGGCCGATGCGCGACCCCTACCCCCTGCTCGCGCATTTGAAGGCAATTTACGCAGAGCAAGCCCTGGAAATCGATGACGGCGATGGGCTGAAAGTGATCTTCGGCGACTGGCGCTTTCGCGTGCGGATTTGCTGCAACGACCCGGCGATCATCATCAACGTGGAAACCCGTTGCGATACGCGCTTGATGCCAAAGAAGCTCACGGAATTGCTCGATCAGATCGACACGTTCACCGACGCCTGAACTGTCCCCTGTAGGAGCTGCCGAAGACTACGATCTTTTGATCCTGTTTTTAAAAGACAAGATCAAAAGATCGCAGCCTTCGGCAGCTCCTGCAGGGGCTAGTTATTGCAGCGTATGTGGGTGCCGGTGATCCAGGCGTAGAAGTAATCGGCAATGACCTTGCCGCCCGTGGCCGGCACGGGATGAATCTTGTCCGGGCCGATCATTGCAGCGGCATACCGCTTCACATCGGGACCGAAGGCGCATTGCAGATTGGTGTACCCCAGACGCTGCTCACGCGCCCAAGGCGCCAGCACCTGCGCATACGCCGACATCGGGTAAGCGCTGGAGCGCGTGGTGTCCTGACGCATGATCAGGTTGATGCTCGCCTGCGGTTGAATCTCGCGCAGCATGCCCACCAGCCCCTGAACATTCTGCAAGTACTGCGCAGGTTTCACGCCGAAACCCTGATCATTGCCACCGAGCATGATCAGGTACACATCGGCGGGGATCTTCGACACGGCGGCTTTCCACTGAGTCTGCCACTGCGGATCCTTGTGATAAAAGTCTGCCGAGGCCGCACCGGAGGCTGCCAGTTTCGACACGCGTACGCCGTTCTGATCGTTGCTCATCCATAGGCCAAATAACGTCGGCGCGCCCTTCACCACTTCCAGTTTGAAGGACCAGTCTTTCGCAGCGGAGAGCCCCGTGAGCGCTACCTCCTGAACGCCTGAACCTTCAATTTTAACGGGCTGCCAGTCTTGTGCGGGTGACCAGCGATAGCGGATTTCGCTGGGTTCGCCATTACCCAGGTAAAGCAATTTCGCCTGAGTGACCGCTGTATCGATGCGCGGCGAAGGACTGGCATCCACCTGCAACCAAGCGCCGGGACGGCCTGTCACCGTGCGGCTGTCCGGGCTCGCCTGACCCAGCTCAGAAACTTTCCAGCCACCGCTGAAATACTTCTCACTGCTGCGGGTGTATTTGAAATGCGTACCGCCCAGCGCTGCGCCGTGATTGAACCCGACATAACCGGGCCCGGCAAAACCGACCTCCCCGGCCACACGCTGCACCAGTTTGTTCAAGTAGAAATCCTGCCCGGCGCTGTAGCTGTCGCCAATCACCGAGACCGACAACACCTTACCCGCCTTGCCTTCACGCCATTGCGCAAAACGCTCACGCGCATCGCCCACCTCAACTACCGACGCTGCAACGGGTTGCGCGTCATCCACTGCCAACATGCAAAATCTCCTTCAGCCCGTAAGGGCCCACTGAATACCCGATCAACTGTAGGAGTGAGCCTGCTCGCGATCGCGGTCGATCCGATACAAATTCATTGACTGACCCAACGCCATCGCGAGCAGGCTCACTCCTACATTTAACGTGGTCACCCACTAAATCTGTGCCCCCGAGGGTGTGGTTCGCACAGATCCCTGTAGGAGCTGCCGAGTGAAACGAGGCTGCGATCTTTTGATCCTGCTGTCGAAAAAACAACATCAAAAGATCGCAGCGTGCCGCAGCGCCTACAGATCAGGTTTGCGGCAACGGGGTGATGGGTACCAATGCTTTCTTCTTCGCCGCGCGCTCACCAAGAAACAGCACCGAGGTGAAATTGAACCGGCTGAAAATCATCGACAGCACCACCGGCCCCAGCAACCCGAAGCTCAACCCGCCCAACACCAGCAGGCTCTCATCCTTCACCCCCAAACGCCCCAGCACAAACCGCGAGGTCGCCGCGAACAACACGTGGAACAGGAAAATCGCATAGGAATACCCGCCCAGCCAGGTCAGCGCTTTCGAGCGCATATCACTCGACAGCAACGCGATGCACGACACACAGCCCACGGTCAGCCCAATCAGACTACGACGATCAACAATCAACTCGCGATCAATCGCCGCCACGTACAGCAACGTCAACGAGATCAGCACAAACACCAACGGCCCGATCACCTTGAACGTCTGCTTCAACCGGTCGACGTTTTCCTGGCCAATCATTCCCGCGACAAAAAACGGCAGCAGGTAAATCGCGCCATTGATCCCGAACGCATCGAACTTGAACGGCGGCAGCAGAAACAACAGCGCCGCAAACACGAACAAGCCATACAAGCGCGTCGCCGAACGCAGCATCCCGCGCCACTCCAGCAGCCCGACGAACATGAAAATGATGAACACCGCCTGGAGGAACCAGAAGTGGTTGATCGGCACCCAGAACGATAACAACGCGTCGATCACGCCGACGTCCTTGTTGACCCCCGGCCCCACCGCCTGCAGCACCGAAAACGGCACACCGACGCAAAACAGCGGCACGATCAAGCGTCGTACCTTGCCGCTGAAGAATGCCGAAAAGTCATTGCCGCGAATTTTGTAGATCGAATAGATGTACCCGGAAATAAAGGTGAACAGCGGCATGCGCACGTACACCATCGAATCGGCAATCACCCGGAACGGCGAACCGATGTCGATCTTCAACCCGCCGCCCAACGGCCCGATGACGTGATAGAGCACCAGCAGCAGGCACGCCAGGCCGCGCAGGGTTTCGATCTCCAGGGACTTTTTCTTGCTCGACATAAAGCACCTGCCTCAATTCAGAATTCTTGATTCAACCTGCACCGGTTTGTTCGCCCGCAGCATCAAACCGAGGCCGACGAACAACACCGGCACCACCATCGAAAAGTGCCGGGCGAAAGAGCCGAAGTCCGGTTCGAACAATCCCTGCACCAGCAGAAACGCCATCGGGATCGCGATCAGTTCCTTGGGTTTGGTCTGGATCGGCGCGCCTTTGTAATCGGTCGAGGTAATGACCTTGAACAGCAGCAACGCGGTCATGATCATCAACGACACGAAGATCACCTGGCCCGGGCCGGACAACAGAATCAGTTCCACCGGGAACGACAGCCGGAAGAAAATGATCATCGAATCCAGCGCCTGCGAGACGAAGTCGCTGCCGCTGAGCCACGACACGATCAACGATTTCGAGCCCTCCTCGCCCGCCGTGCGCAGTTCGTTGTTACTGGCGCGAATCGACGACACCGGGAAGCCCAGCGCCAGCTGGATCGCCGTGGCCACCGCCAGATAGAACAGGAACAGCATGAGGAAAAAGGTCGTGCGCGAGACGTACTTCTTCATCACGCAGACGCCCACCCACGACAGCGAAAACAGAATCCAGTACGGCCGGATCAGCACGCCGTAGATCACTGCCGATAAGAAGAACCCGCCGCGATATTTGCGCGTCAGCGAGCTGAGCAAAATGCTCAGCACCGCGACCGACACGATGATTTCCTTGGTCAGGTTTTCCAAAAAGAACGAGCGCACGATCCCCCACAGACACAGCGTGCCGAAGATCGCCAACGGCATGCGCCGAAACACCACCACCGGAATCGCCGTGAGGAAAAAATTGCAGAACATGCCGTAGGCCCAGGCATTGGTCAGGTTGATCCCGGTGGGCCGCAGCAGGAACGCCGAACACTCGTAAGAGGAGCGATCAGGCGAGAACGGGTTCCAGAAGTTGCAGTTGTCGGCCCGCGCGTAAGACGACCACAACGTCATCGCATCCGGGCCTGGATCGCGGGGGATCAACAGCGGCATGGCCACCGACAGAAACAGCCCGGTGAAGAGGATCAGGAACGACAGCGAAGAGTCGAGTTTCTTGCCGCGAAACTCGATGCGCGGCAATTTCAGGCCCATGACAACGCAGCCTTTTTCGCTGTCGTCACACGGGTCAACAAAGCAATCACACTGAGCTGCACAACGATTGCGAAGACGTTGCCCCACGCCGCGCCGTAGATCGAATAGTGCTTGATCAACACATAGCTGACCGGCACCGACACCAACAGACAGATCGCCGCACTGGCGAGCGAAACCCGGCTGTTTTTCGAGGCAATCAGGCCGCCCCAGACGATGTCGCCGATCGCCCGCAGAGCGAAGGAAAGGATCAGCACGCCAAGGATCGCATTGTCCGGACGCGGCACGCTGGTGGCGACGTAATCGAGCACCACGTTGAAGAACAGATAGATCGCCACTGCCACGGCTGCCGACACCACCAGCGAGCGCATGACCCACTTGTTGACGAACAATTGCTTGACCGTAAACGCCTGCTGATCGGCCTGAAACCGCTTGGCCAACACCGGAATCCCGACCACCGCGACCACCGCATACGACAACGCTTGCAAGGTGTTCGCCGCCGACCACGCGTACACGTATTTACCGAGACTGGAGTAGGGTTCCAGGTCGATGATGAGGAAGCGCTCGGCATACTGACTCAACGCGATCAAACCGGTGCCGAGGTAGAACGGCAACCCGGCCTTCCACACCGCGCCCGTCGCCAGCGTCGAGCTCTCGCGGCCCTTGTGCACATTCACCACGATCAGATAACCGGCGATGATCACCAGCACGTTGGCGGCGACCCACAGCCACAACACACTGGCGATCCCCGACACCCAGCCGAGCATCATCCCGCCCACCGCCAACACCGCCCACAGGCCGGTCTTGATGAAAAACAGCAGCGCACCCGCCGTGGCTTTCTGCGCGGAAAACACGAACGAGTTGATCTCGAACGACAGGTGCTCGGTGAGCAACACCAGCGTCACGCAGAGAATCAACGCAGCGGTCGCTTCAACTGTCTGGAACAGTGAATAAATCAGCACCGTCACCACCGACAACAGCAGCCCGACGGTCAGGTACAGCAACAGCACTTTGTCGACGACACGACGCGAGCTGCCGCCGACGCTGATCAGCCGATTGATTTCGGAGCTGAAACCCACACTGTAGAACTTCGACGCAATCAAGGATGCCGCGACCACCACGCCGTAAAAACCCAGCGCCTCGTAACCGAGGTAATGGGTGATCGCCAACACCAGCAAAAACTTCGCGCCCAAGGCTCCGCCGCGAAGCAACAGCCTGAATATCATCGAACGATACCTTTGATGATGTCGTCCATGGCCACGGTTTTCGCTTCGATTTCACGGCAGGTATCGGTCAGGCGCTTGCCGAAATTCGACAGCGCATTCGGCGCGTAAACCGTATTGATGATGGTGTCGACATCGATGTCGCCGCCATTGATCACCCAGTCCTCGACGCCCATGTCCTGATAGGCGCCAAAGCCTTTGCGCTCGTAGCTGATGTGGTACGCCGGCACGCCCGAAAGCAGCGATTCGATGGCGCCGTGCAAGCGCACGGAAATCACCAGGTCCGGTTGATATTTGGCAATTGTCGCCTTCAGCGACAGCAGGTCTTCGGTGATGCCCAGTTCGCGATAGAACGCGCCGTCATCATTTCCGCGCACAGCGCTCTGCACCGCGCAGACCACTTTGCTTTTTTGCTTCAAGCGCTGCAGCAGCAACTTCAAGTTGGCGACGTAGGCGACTTTCTTGTCTTTGCTCCACTCCGGTGGCTTGCGCAGCACCACGCAGACCGTGGCCGGCGATGCCGCGCAGCGAGTGAACTTCGGCTGCTGAAGGATTTTGCTCGCCAGCGACTGCACGGCCAGGTCTGGCGCACGGTAGACATTTTCATGAGCGTCGAAAATCGCCGAGGAACGGTTGTCGCGCACAAACACCGCGTCGGCGCTGGCGTAATGCTCGACGATCTTGCTGCTCTCGCCATGGAATGGCCCGATGCTTTGCGGCAGGTACACCGACGGCACCTTGCTGAGGATGGCGGTTTCCAGTTGCTTGGCGTGGCCGAGCTTGAGTTTGATGTGCTCGAAAGCGCTTTTCGAACGCATGTAGCCGCCACCGACGCCAACAATAAGATCGGTTTTCTTCAACAGATCCGCCAGCCCGGCATAGGACTGGTTAAGAAACACTGCCTGCTTGACCCGGCCCAAGCCCTTGGCCGCCATCACCGGCGCGTCGAAACGCGGGTGCGGCAAGTAGCTGAAAGAATCCGGATCGGAGGCGACCACGCTGATCGCAGTGTCGTCACCAAAGTTGCGCTGTACCAGGGCAATGGCCAAATCGACGAGCAAGCCGTCACCGGAGTTGGACGCACTGTAGCCATGCAAAATCGTTACGTTCATAAGCTGAGTTCTACTTAATAAGTGGGAGCGCAATACACGTCATAGGTCTGGCGGATCATCAACGCGGCGCTGAAGCGCTCGCGGACGATGCTGCGCCCTTCGCTGCCGAGGTCGAGCAACCGCGGCTTCTGGATTTGTGCCAGCACATCGGCCAGCGCCTGGTGATCACCAGACGGGAAGACATAGCCCGAGACGCCGTGCGTAACCAGTTCCGGCAGCGAGGTGCAATTGCTCGCGATCACCGGCAACCCCATGGCCATGCCTTCCAGCGGCACCATGGCAAACCCTTCCCAGCGACTCGGGACGATCAGCGCATCGGCTTTCTGGTACAACGCCTGCACTTCGCTCGGCGTGACCCATGGCAGGTATTCGACCGAATCCATCGGCGGGCACTCGACCGAATCCTCGTTGACCGCGCTGCCGACCACCGTCAGTTTCAGGTCATTGCGCTGCACCTTGGCGAAGGCCTTGAGCAGCACGTCGAAGCCTTTCTGGTAATCGAGACGACCGACAAACAACAGATGAATCGGCTCGGGACTCGCGGCTTTCGGCGCGTCATCCTTGTGATGAATGCCGTTGTAGATCAGCTTCATCCGTTTGCGCTCGATGCCAAACCGCGCGGCTTTGTCGAGTTCGTACTGGCTGACGCAAATGATCACGTCGGTGACTTTCTGCAGCACTCGCTCGATCCACGCATAGACTTTCTGCTTGATCGGCGAGCTTTCCATCAGGAACGAAAACGCGTGTGGGCAGTAGACGATTTTCGGCTTGCGCCACGGTCGCAACAGCACACACACGCAACGGCCGATCACCCCGGAAAAGGTGCTGTGCAAATGCACCACATCGGGTTTTTCCTTGAACAGCACTTGCCCCAGACGCCAGGCGAAACGCAGCAACGACGACACATTGCGCCCGGTGCGCGGGAACGTGCGGATCTGTTGCGCTTGAATGCCGTGCAGTTCTTTTGCCTGATCTTCCGGCACCAGATACACCAGCTCGTAGTTCGCCGCATCGCCTTCGGGGGAATCCGAGATCGTGCGGATCACGGTCGCGACGCCACCTTTGATCGTCTCTGCCACGTGCAGTATTTTTTTCACAAATCACCCACTTCAAACAGGAAAAAACAGTCGCTGACAGTCAGGATTTGTCGGACGCGTATTCGTAGCTGTAGCCGTAGCCACCGTTGCCGTAGTAGCTCGCGGCACGCTTCTCGACGCCGTTGAACACCGCGCCTTTCAACTCGATGCCGTTCTGCGCGAAGCGGCGGATGGTCAGTTCGATCTCCTTGGCCGGGTTCACCCCGAAGCGCGTGACGATCAGGCTGATGCCCGCTTCACGGCCGACAATCGCTGCGTCGGTCACCGCCAGCAGCGGCGGCGTATCGATGATCACCAGGTCGTAGCGTTCGCTCAGCTCGGCGAGCAAGTCGCGGAAGTTGGCGTGCATCAACAGCTCGGAAGGATTGGGCGGCACCTGCCCGCGACTGATGAAGTGCAGGTTGTCGACTTCGACTTTGTTGATCGCCTGATCGATGCTGCAGCGCTTGACCAGCAGGTCGGACAAACCGTTGGTGATCGGCGTGTTGAGGGTTTTGTGCAGATGCCCTTTACGCATGTCGGCGTCGATAAGCACCACGCGCTGGCCGCTCAGCGCCATGACCGCCGCGAGGTTGGACGAAACAAAAGTCTTGCCGACCTGCGGGCTCGGCCCGGAAATCATGATGCGGTTGTTGGTCGAATCGAGCCCGGCGAAATGCAGGCAGGTGCGCAGGCTACGGATTGATTCGATCGACAGATCGGTCGGGTTGCGCAGCGCCAGCAGGTACGCCGGCTTATCCACGCCGTCGCGGGCACGCCCCTTTTTGTTGTCCTCTTCCTGCTGTAACGCGCTGTAAGGAATCGACGCGTACACCGGCAAACCGAGTTGCTCGATGGCCTCCGGGCCTTCCAGGCCTCGGCTCAGGGATTTGCGCAGCAGCACCAGGGCCACGCCGACAAAGGCACCGAAGAATGTCGCGATCAGCACGATCAGGGCTTTTTTCGGTTTGACCGGGCTGGTCAGGTCGACGTCCGCGGTGTCGATCAGGCGCACGTTGCCGACCGCACCGGCGCGGATGATGTCCAGCTCTTGGGATTTGTTCAGCAGTTGCGTGTAGATCTGCGAAGCGACTTCGACATCGCGGGTCAGGTTAAGCAACTCTTGCTGCGTGGCTGGTAAGTCACCGACCTTGCCTTCGAGCGACTTCTGCTGCTGCACCAGTTCACCGAGTTGGCTCATCAATGCACGATAGGCCGGGTGCTGTTTGGTGAACTTGCGATCCATCTCCGCCTGCTGCATTTTCAGCTCGGAGATCCGCGTTTCCAGCGCCACCGACTGACCGAGCACCGATTGCGTTTCCAGCGAGATATTCACGGTCTTGCCGTGGGTCTGGTAGGCATTGAGCGCGTCGCTGGCCTTGGCCAGATCACGCTTGACCTGCGGCAATTGGCTTTGCAGGAAGGCCAGGCTCTGCGCGGCTTCGGCCGAAGTGCGGCGCACGTTCTGATCGACGTACAGCGACGCGATCTTGTTGAGAATCTTCACCGCTTCTGCGGCGTCGCTGCTGGCGAGCGCCAGCTTGATAATCCCCGATTCCTTGCCCTGCTCGGAAATATCCAGCGCGTCCTGATAGCCCTGAATGGTCACGATCCGTGGGTTGCGCACCACTTCGAAACGCGTGCCGGGGTTGGCCAACAACTGGCTGATTTGCCCTTCTACGCCGTCCTGCGCGAACGCTTCACCGGCGACGCCGTCGGCCAGCAAATTGTCGTTGTCATCGAACAACTGAAAGCGGTGTTGCTCGCCAGCGACCAAGGTGAGTTTCTTGCCGAGCAGTTCTTTGGGCAGATTGAGCCGGGCGAACTCCAGACGCTCACCGCCCCAGGCATAGCTGCTCAGGCCGAAACGCGGCGCGGCGACGCTGGTATCGGTTTCACCGCGATAACGCCGGGCGAGAAAGCCACCGATGACCGGGAAGGTGTTGGGCGTAACGTCGATGTCCAGGCGCAGGTCGTCGACGGTTTTACCGATGACGGCGCGGGATTTGATGATGCCGATTTCGGTCACCGACGGCGACTGCCCGCCGAGCATGCTGTTGAGGTCGGAAAAACCGAGCATGTCGTTCTTTTTCGGCTCCACCTGCACCAGCGCGTTTGCCAGATACACCGGCGTTGCCAAAACCGCATAGGCCACGCCGGTGACCATGAAGGCGCCGGTCAGGGCGCCGATCAACCACTTCTGGTCAATCAGGCTGCCGAAGATGCCGAGCAGATCAATACTGTCTTGATCATTGTCACGGGTGCCGATTACTGACGGTAACTGCATAAGTCTGTTCTTACCATTCACTGTTCTGAAGAATATTGATCAATGCCCGAGGCGCTGCGCCCATGAACTAACAGCATCTTCAATCAATGCATGAGCATGAATAAAAGCGGCCTTGCCTTGACGATACGGGTCTTGTATTTCGCGCTCACTCTGCCACTTGCCGAGCAGAAACACTTTGCCTCGCGCATGAGAGGCAATCTTCAGTACTTGATTTACATGCTGTTTTTCCATGACCAGAATCAGGTCTGAGTCATTGACGATGTCCGATGTCAGTTGCCGTGCCTTGAAGGCTTCGGCACAGTGCCCATGGTCTTCGAGCACCTGCCGGGCCGAAGGCTCGACGCCCTCACCCACGCGTGCGGCAAGGCCTGCGGAGGCCACCGTGATCGCCGAGGAGCCCAGCGCGTTGCGCAGCAACAGTTCGGCCGTAGGACTTCGGCAAATATTGCCCACGCAAACAACGAGGATCTTTCTGAACAAGGTTTTACTTTCCTGTGTAATGTCAAACGGCCAACATCCCGAGGGCATTTGAATGAACCCTCAAGATCTTCCTGCACTCAGAAATAGATTCGCCCTGTTAGTACTGGAGCATTAAGTACCACAGCGTTTAAAAGCGCCCCAACCACAATTAGCGGACTAAAAATAACTGTGATTTTCAGATCTTTGTTTTCCGACAAAAAATAACATTCGTGCACTAAGTGCCATCACCTCACTCGAAAATTGAGCAACGAGATCATTCTTCGTAGTTGTCACTTCTCTTCGGGAGAGCAGACATGAAAATCAAACATCTCAAAAAAATCGGCGCGCTGGCGCTGATGATCGCGGGCGCTACCACTCAGGTTCATGCGAGCGAAACGTTTCCCAACCTTCCGGCCAAGAACATCGGCGTTCAGGTGAAGATTCAAAACTTCTCTGCCGCCGACGCCGCGCAAATCAAATCGGCAGGTTTTGGTTTTGTACGCTTCGGCGTGTGGAGCGACAGCCTGACGGCCAAGGCTTATCAGAAACAGGTCAGTGATGCGTTTGCGGCGGCTGGATCGGCTGGTCTGCCGGTGTTGTTGACCGTGCGCGCGATCAAGCCGTTGACGGCCTCACCGGACAACACCGCTGAGCTGGCGGGCGCTGGCGAGGCATTTGCCAAAGCCGTAACAGGACTGGAAACCTCCTACGGTTCGCAATTGGTGGCGATTGAACTGTGGAACGAACCGGATCTTGAGACCTACTGGCCGACACGAAATTTCGACACGACCTTCGTGCCGTTCATGAGCGCCGTGTGCAAGTCGTTGCAAGGCAAACCGCCAGCAACACCGGTGGTCGGTTACGGCTTCGCCCGGCCCCCGACCGCAGGCTCGGCCTCAACCGTGGCGCTAAACCGCATCGTCAGTGAATACCCGAAATGCCTGAGCGCCGTGTCCTATCATCCCTACGGCATGACCGCCACGCAGATCAGCAACGCGCAGGCGTTTATCCAGCAAAACTTTCATTTACCGGGCGTGATCAGTGAATGGGGGATCTCGGCGCTACCTTCCAACGGCGGTGCCGAAGGACAGGCGAGCAAGATCAACGCGTTCATCGGCGACGTTAAAAAACTCAAGATCCCGCTGACCTCCATCTATGAATGGAAGAACAGCGACTCCGGCAGTAATGAGCGAGAGAAAAACTTTGGCTTGCTGACCTCGGACGGTCAGCCGAAACCGGCGCGAATGTCGATCGAAGCCTTGTTGAAGGCCGAGTAGGCCTGTGCAGCCGACCTGTTCACAGGTCGGTTGCTTTGAACCTGTTGGCTGTTTTGGCATCGTATTCATCGATAGCGCGCCCCACCTTTCAAACAATCGTCCTCAGGTTGTTGCCACAGGGGCCATCGATACACATATGTACCCTTGAGTGGCTGTCAGCGCTCGGGTAATGTCATCAGACCCATAGGACAGAGCACGCCCATGACTTCCAAGCTGGAACAACTCAAACAGTTCACCACCGTTGTTGCCGATACTGGCGACTTCGAAGCGATCGCCCGGGTCAAGCCGGTCGACGCCACCACCAACCCTTCCCTGCTGCTCAAGGCGGCGGCCATTCCGGCGTACGCCGAGCTGCTGAATGCCTGCGTCAGCGACTGCAAGGGCGATGTCGGCCTGGCCAGCGACCGTTTTGGCGTCGCCGTCGGCCAGGAAATCCTCAAGGTGATCCCGGGCCGCATCTCCACCGAAGTGGATGCGCGCCTGTCGTTTGATAAAGATGCCGTGCTCAAACGCGCGCATCGCCTGATCGAGCTGTACGACAAGGCCGGCATTGGCCGCGACCGCGTACTGATCAAGATCGCCTCGACCTGGGAAGGCATCCGCGCCGCCGAAGTGCTGGAGAAGGAAGGCATCCAGACCAACCTGACCCTGCTGTTCTCCTTCGCCCAGGCCGCTGCCTGCGCCGACGCCGGCGTATTCCTGATTTCGCCGTTCGTGGGCCGCATCTACGACTGGTACAAAAAGGCCAACGGCAACGACTACACCGGCGCCGATGATCCGGGCGTGCAGTCGGTGACACGCATCTACAACTACTACAAGGCCAATGACTACAAGACCGTGGTCATGGGCGCCAGCTTCCGTAACCTCAACCAGATCGAGCAACTGGCCGGCTGCGACCGCCTGACCATCAGCCCGGACCTGATCGACAAGTTGGCAGCGGACACCGGCAAACTGGAGCGCAAACTGGCCCCAGGTCACGCCGGTGAAGCCCGTCAGAGCCTCAATGAAGCGCAATTCCGCTGGTTGTCCAACGAAGACGCGATGGCCACCGAGAAACTGGCCGAGGGCATCCGTCAGTTTGCTCGCGACCAGGAGAAGCTTGAGGCGCTGTTGCAGGCCAAGCTGTGATTTGAGTTATTGAAATGCAAAAAGGGCGAACCTGTGAGGGTTCGCCCTTTTTAGTGGCTGCTGGAAATATTCGGTGTTCTTGCGGAAGCTATCGCGAGCAGGCTCACTCCTACAGGGGATCTGTGGAGTGATTGCGATTATGTGGCTAGTGAAGAACCCTGTAGGAGTGAGCCTGCTCGCGATAGAGGGCCAGCAGCCCCTACCCCATTTCAGGCCATCAATGCCGCTCCAGGGCATTGACCAGGTCATGGAACGCTTCACGATTGGAATCGTTCAGGCCCATGAGGATCTTGTGCGCTTCAAGCACCTTGATCCGCACCACTTCTTCCGACTGGTCCTGATCCGGCAGGTCGTCCAGGCACTCCGGGCACGGCACCGGGTGGTTGACGATGTTGAACACCTGCTCGAACCCCATCGATTGCAACAGACGGGTGATGTCTTCGTGGGTGGTGACGACAGTCGGCAGCAGGCCGACCTTCTGCCGCGACAGGATCGACAGCTTGGCCAACAGGCCCAACGTCGTGCTGTCGATGCTGCGGGTTTCGGTCAAATCGATCACGATCGCGTTGAAATTCAGCGCGGTGAAGATTTTCTCAATAGTCGCATCCAACGCCGAACACAGGGTCAGGCGAACTTCACCGACGAACTTCAGGACGAAGGTGCCGTCCTGCTCGGCGAACTGGATTCTACCGGTACTCATTAAAGATTCCTGCTCAACACCAACAGGGCGATATCATCCGGCATCTCCCCTAGCGTGGCCAATCCGAACACTTGCCGCAGACCATCCAGGCTGCCGCCCGCCGACTTCACCCGTTGAGGCAAAGCGGCTTCTTTTTCTTTGAGCGTAGGTTCTGGCAAAAGATCCAGAATGCCATCGGACATCAGCGTCAGGCTGAACGTCGGCGGCAGCTCAAGCACGTGGTCTTCGTAGGTGGCTTCATTGAAGAGGCCCACCGGCAGACCGCGTCCTTCCAGATAACGAACACTGTCAGGCGTGTACAACACAGGCAACGGCAGATGGCCGCCGATGCTATAGGTCAACAAACCGGTCTCCTCGTCGATGACTCCACCGACCATTGTGACGTGTTTACCCAGCTTACAACTGATCAGCCCCCGGTTGATATGACCAAGGACTTCCGAAGGCTTGAATTCCGGCAAGGTGCCGTTGCGCTTGGATTCGAACAGCAAGCGCGTGGTCATGAACTTCAGCAGCACCGTGACGAAGGCTGAAGAGGCGCCATGACCGGATACATCTGCCAGGTAGAACGCAACCCGGCGCTCGTCGACCCGGAAATAGTCGACAAAATCACCCGACAGGTACAACGACGGGATGATCTGGTGGGCAAACTTGAACTCGTCGATGCTCCACGGGCTTTCCGGCAGCATGTTCATCTGCACCTGGCGACCGGCGTTCTGGTCTTCCTGGAGCAGGTTCAGGCTGGCCTCAAGCTCGCGGTTGGCCTTTTCCAGCTTCTCGCGGTAGCGCTGGTTTTCCAGCAGCAGGCGCGCACGATCCAGGGCCCGGCGCACGGAGTGCTCGAGCACGGCCAGATCTTCGAGGGGCTTGATCAGGTAATCCGCCGCGCCGAGGCGCAGGGCCTCGACCGCGTCGTTCATCACGCCGGCACCCGAAACCACGATCACCGGCGTTTGCGGTGACAGCTCGGTGACCTGACGGATGAGTTCGAGACCGCCCATCTGCGGCATGCGCAGATCGCAGATGACCAAGTCGGGCTGTTCTTGCTCGAATACCTGAAGACCCTGTTGGCCGTTGCTGGCCTGCAGGACGCTGAAACCACTGTCTTCCAAATAGGCCGCGAGGCTCGCGCGCACTACTTCGTCATCATCGATTATCAGCAGCGTGGCACTGGTTTTTGGCATGTGGGCAAACGGCGCCAGAATTAGGTTGGCGTAGTTGGCGAGGCATTTGGCCCTGCACAGACTACTGGATTCGCTTTCTAGCCTCTCTGCTGCACCGCTTTCGAGCATTGGCCGTGAACGCGGTTGCACCAGAGGTGCCCTTCTAAGGCGCAGACGGTACTCCCATCCGCGGGGTGTTTCAAGCTTGCGCCGATGGTCGCTTGACGACTTTACTTGTCAAATCACCGAGAGTTATAAGAACAGCTCAAACCGTAACCCAATGGAAGGACGACGCCATGAGTCAAACCGGTCGGGACTACAGCGAAAAGCGCGATTTCATCCGCATGCGGGTCGATGCCGATGTCGTGTTGATTCATCAAGGGGATGAGGTTTCAGCGGTGTGCATCGATCTCTCCAGCAGCGGCATGCAGGTCGAAGCGCCACGCCAGTTCGCGGTCGGTGATCGCTTGAGTGTGCGGATCGACTCCGATCACGCGGCGCTCAGCGGGCTTGAAGCCGAGACCGAAGTGGTCTGGGTCCGGTCACAGGATGGCGGCGGCCAGAAGCTCGGCCTGACCATCCTGGAGATGAAATAGCTGCACACAAAAAAGGCGACCCTGAGGTCGCCTTCCTTTTACCGGTCGAGATTAAAAATCGTCTTCGACCTGGCCATCCTTCACTTTGAACTCGCGGTTCTGCAAGTAAGCGTTGCGGATGAAGGTGTATTTGTCGCCGCTGATCAGCTTCTCGCTCGACAGCAGGCTGGCGCGGGTGTCGACGATGTTCAGGCCGAAGATCGAGTTACGCACCGGCACATCGTTGATGTAGCGGTACATACCGGTGTAGCTGTCGACATACTTGGAAGGCGCGTCACGCAGGGTGCTTGGCCCCATCAGTGGCAGCATCACGTATGGACCGCTGCCGACGCCCCAGTAGCCGAGGGTCTGGCCAAAGTCTTCGTCGCTGCGGTTCAGGCCCATTTGGGTGCCGACGTCGAAGAAGCCGAGCAGGCCGAACGTGGTGTTGAAGATCAGGCGTGCAGTGTCGACGCCAGCCGCAGCCGGTTTGGCCTGCAGAATGTTGTTGGCCAGGTTGGTGACATCACCGACGTTGCGGAACATGTTGTGGATGCCGTCTTCGAGGAACTGCGGCGTCACGAACTCATAACCCTGCGCCAGCGGTTTCAGGGCGTAGGTGTCGACGAAGTCGTTGAACTGGAAGATCGGACGGTTGACGCTTTCCCAAGGGTCTTCTTCCGTTGCGGCCTGAGTGGCGAACGGAGCCAGCAACAAGCCGGCACATACACTTAGCTGAGCGAGCGGATTGCTCCAGCGCATAGAAAAACTCCTTGGATTTGTACTGTCGCAGGCGACGGGGCCCACGGTTCAAGGGCGACAGTATAAGCGCAAACGGCGTTTTGGGCAGTCCACCTGAATTTCGTCTGTAGGACGTTTCCCGCAGGCCTGTCATCCAACTGTCACTGACCGTCCCTAGCCTTGACGCTATTTCAGGGACGTTTCCATGTCACAGGCCGAATCCTTGCCCCTCGCCGTGCCCAGCCTGACTGCCGTGTTGTTCGGACTCAGCGGTTGCCTGGTGGATTTCGGCGCCCGTACACGACAGCTCACCAGCGTCTTGCCTGAACACGCCGAAGCCACTCCCGGCGCATTGGAGAGTCTGCACAGCCTGCAACGCCAGCGAATTCCGTGTGCCTGGATGGATGAATTGCCTTCGGCCCTCGCCCTGCCGCTGTCGGCTGCCTTGCCGACGTGGGTGAAGCCATCGCAACATTCCGCAACAAACAATCCATGGCCTGCTCCCAACGCTTGCTGGCAAGCATTGATGGGGTTGAATGTCGATCGTCTGGACGGCTGCGTGCTGGTCAGCGGCGAGCCGCGATTGCTCCAGGCCGGCCTGAATGCCGGGCTGTGGACCATCGGCCTGGCGTCCTGCGGTTCGCTGTGCGGCCTGGCGCCGAGTGAATGGCACGCCCTGGCGCAAAAACAACGCGAGCAATTGCGCGGCAAAGCCACCGTGCAACTGTTCGGGCTCGGCGTGCACTCGGTGATCGATCATCTTGGCGAGCTCGACACCTGCCTGGCAGACATCAGCCTGCGCCGGTTCAAAGGCGAAAAGCCCTGATCGGGATCATGCACGTTTGACGCGAGTGGATTAATCTAAAGGTCAGCCATAGACCTTTGGCGCGCGGCTGCGGTCAATGCCAGTGCCTCTCGATAAAAGGAAAACACCATGCCCGCCCAAGAACTGCAGAAACAGCTCGATACCCTGCGCGAGCAGCTGGAGCAGAATCCACCGCTGTCGGAAGCTGAACGCGAAGACCTGCATGCGCTGATGGCGCAGATCGAATCGGAAATAAAACTGGAAACCGCCACGCAAGATGCGAGCATCGCCGACGGCGTGAACCTGGCGGTTGATCGCTTTGAACTCGAACACCCGGCGATTGCCGGCACCCTGCGCAATATCGTCAACGCGCTGGGCAGCATGGGGATCTGAGATTCCCTGAGCCACAAAAAAGCCCTGCCATCACTGGCAGGGCTTTTTCATTTCAACTTTGGCAATGCATTCCCCTGTAGGAGTGAGCCTGCTCGCGATAGCGGTGTGTCAGTTAACATCATCGTCTGCTGACACACCGCTATCGCGAGCAGGCTCACTCCTACAGTTGATCTTTATTGACGCACCAACCGATGGTTCGGCAACTGCACGTTTTCAGTGCTGCGATACGGGTTGATGTCCAGACCACCGCGACGCACGTAGCGTGCAAACACCGTGAGCTTCTCAGGTTTCAGCAGCCGCTGCAGATCAAGGAAAATCCGCTCCACACACTGCTCATGGAAGTCCGAATGCTGGCGGAAGCTGACGATGTATTCCAGCAAGCTCGCATGATCCAGCGCTGAACCACGATACTCCACCACCACCGTGCCCCAGTCCGGCTGACTGGTCACCGGGCAGTTGGATTTGAGCAGATGGCTGTGTACCGTCTCTTCGACAATTCGCGAGTCATCGCAACGCAGCAGTTCCGGGCGCGGATGTTCATAGTTGCTGACGCTGATATCCAGATCATCGATGCACACGCCCGGCAACGCCACAACGCCTTCCGCCTCAACATCCTTCAGGCTACGCACGCGCACGCCAACCGGTTTGCCGGCAGCGGCTGACAGGTCCTTGACCAGCGTTGCTTCCAGCGTCGCAACGTCGGCAAACGGCGTCTGGTTCAACGAGTTCAAATACAGCTTGAACGACTTCGACTCGATGATGTTCGGCGAATCCGCCGGGATGCTGAATTCGCCGATCGCGACCACCGGTTTGCCGGACGGCAACAGCCACGACAACTCGAAGCAGTTCCAGAAATCCACGCCTTTATACGGCAGGGTTTCGGCGGTCAGACCCAACTCGGCCCATTTCGCGGCGCGCGGAATCGGGAACAGCAGGGACGGCGTGTACGTGGCGATGTATTCGCTGGATTTGCCCAGCGGCGAGTGTTCGGCTGCGGGATGCATGGCGGAAACCTGACTGAAGAATCAGCGGATTCTACCAGCCTTTGCGCGTGCCTTTGAGTGCTTACTGACTGACAGTCAATTTGCCGACCATGCCCGCCTGGTAATGGCCGGGAATATTGCAGGCGAACTCCAGGCTCGTTGCCTTGCTGAAGGTCCAGGTCAGTTCGGCAGTCTTGCCCGGCTCGACCAGCACGCTGTTCGGGTCGTCATGCTTCATGCCATGGCCCATCGCTGCGTGATCCATGCCGGCCATGTCGTGGGACATTTCTTTCATGCCGGTAGGCGTGAGCATGCCGCTTTGCTGCATCTGCAACATTTCCTGCTGATGCTTGGCATGCATCGCCGCGTCACCGAGGTTGAATTCGTGCAGTAACTGGCCTTTATTCACCAGCACAAAGCGAACTGTCTCACCGGCCTTGACCTCAATTGCCTTGGGATCGAACGACATGTCATTCAGCACCACTTCAACACTGCGCGTGGCTTGGGCTGCGGGCGCCGGCTGGCCGAAATCATAGGTATGGGCTGGCGCGGCCCACACTGGCGAACTCAGCGCCAACAAACACAAGGCAAGGGATTGGCGTAAAAACATGGTCGTTCTCCAACAAGATAAGGTTCAGCCTGTGGGAAACTCTAGCGGGCCTGAGCTGGCATCTACCTGACCGACAGATTACAACTTTGTCAGGTTGGCGTTTGTCGCGTGCCCGCAAGGTATAACGCTTTCATTTCTGCACCCCGAATCCACTGAGTCGCCCATGAAACTGCTGATCGTCGAAGACCAAGCGAAAACCGGCCAATACTTGCACCAGGGTCTGACCGAGGCCGGCTTCAACACCGAATGGGTGGCCGACGGCAACAGCGGTCAGCAATTGGCACTGAGCGGTGATTATGCGCTGCTGATCCTCGACGTGATGCTGCCCGGGCGCAACGGCTGGCAGATTCTGCAAACAGTGCGCAGTGCCGGGCTGGATACGCCGGTACTTTTTCTGACGGCCAAAGACGCCGTGGAAGACAGGGTTCATGGCCTTGAGCTGGGTGCCGACGATTATCTGGTGAAACCTTTCGCCTTCTCTGAACTGCTGGCACGAGTGCGCAGCCTGTTGCGTCGCGGCAGCGCCACACCGCAGGAAACCAGTCTGCAACTGGCGGATCTGCGCCTGGACCTGATCCGCCGTCGGGTTGAACGCAGTGGCCAGCGCATCGACCTGACCGCCAAGGAATTCGCCCTGTTGGAGATGCTCCTGCGTCGCCAGGGGGAAGTGCTGCCGAAATCGCTGATCGCCTCGCAGGTCTGGGACATGAATTTCGACAGCGACACCAATGTCATCGAAGTGGCGATCCGCCGCTTGCGCCTGAAGATCGACGACGAATTCCCCAACAAACTGATCCACACCGTGCGCGGCATGGGTTACGTGCTTGAAGAGCGTTGTGCCTGATGCGCCGCTTGTCCCTGAGTTCACGTCTGGCGTTATTGTTTGCCGCTTGCACCGCCGTGGTTTCGCTGTTCGCCGGCGTGTTGTTCAACCGCGCCAGCGAGGCGCACTTCATCGAGCTCGACCAGCAACAACTGGATGCCAAACTGATCGGCCTGCGCCGCGCCCTGCAAAATGTGCGGCCCGCGGAAAGTGCCGCGCGGCTGGCCGATGAGCTCAGCCGTCAGGCCGACTTGTCGCTGAGGATCACCGGCGGTGACGGCCAACGCTGGTATGACAGCTCGACGCTGATCCCCAAGGATTTACCGCCACCACCCGGTCTGTCGACAATCAGCAGCGCCGGCACCGATTATCGGGTGCTCAACGCCCCGCTCTACCCGGACAAAACTGATTCGCCGCAACTGACCCTGTTGCTCGACATCACCCATCACCAGCACTTTCTGCAGCGCATGCAGCACTTGATCTGGCTGACCGTCGGTCTCTCGGCACTGGCTACGGCGCTGCTCGGCGCATGGGCTGCCCGCAGTGGTTTGCAGCCATTGCGGCGCATGAGCGCGGTGGCTCGCGGGATTTCCGCACACTCGCTCAACGCCCGACTGCCAGAAGCGCAAATTCCTCCCGAGCTTGCGGAAATGGCCCACAGCTTCAACGCCATGCTCGCCCGCCTCGACGACTCGTTTCAGCGGCTCTCGGCGTTCTCGGCCGACATCGCCCATGAGCTGCGCACACCGCTGTCGAACCTGCTGACCCACACGCAAGTCACCCTCACCCGCCCACGGCCGATCGAGGATTACCGCGAAGCGCTGCACAGCAATCTCGAAGAGCTGCAATGGATGGCGCAACTGGTCAATGACATGCTGTATCTGGCCAAGGCTGACCACGGTTTGCTGATGCCCAAACGCGAACCGCTGGAGCTGGCGGATGAGGCGGATGTGTTGCTGGAGTTTTTCGCACCGCTGGCGGAGGACGCCGGGGTCAGTCTGACGCGCGAAGGTCATGCGCGGATCGACGGTGACCGCAGTATGTTGCGGCGAGCCTTATCGAACTTACTGGATAACGCGTTGCGGTTTACCCCGGCTGACGGCGGAGTGAATGTGCGGATCGTTGATCAATCGAGCGCTGTGCGGGTTTACGTGGAGAACAGCGGCGACGGGATTGCAGCTGAGTTGTTGCCACGACTGTTTGACCGGTTTTATCGGGCCGATCCGGCGCGGCAGGAAGGCAGCAGTGAGCATGCCGGATTGGGGCTGGCGATTACGCAGTCGATCGTCCGCGCGCATGGGGGGCAGATTCATTGCGAATCCGAGACGGGGTGGACGCGGTTTGTGATTGAGTTGCCTCGAACCTGATCATTCCCACGCTCTGCGTGGGAATGCAGCCCGGGACGCTCCGCGTCCCTTCCAAAGCCGAACGCGGAGCGTTCGTTGAGGCATTCCCACGCAGAGCGTGGGAACGAGCATGGAGTGGCTTACGAATATCTCAGGGCGTGAGCCGGCTCGATCTTCGCCGCTCGCCACGCCGGATACACCGTCGCCAGAAAGCTCAGAATGAAACCCGCCGAGCAGATCAACAGCACATCCCCCGCCTGCAATTCCGACGGCAGATTGCTGACGAAATACACGTCTGAACTGAAGATGTGCTGGCCGCTGACTCGCTCGATCCAGCCGACGATCTGGCTGACATTCAGCGCGGCAATCACACCCAATACGCCGCCAATAATGGTGCCGACAATGCCGATTACTGTGCCCTGCACCATGAAGATCGCCATGATCTGCCGTGGCGTGGCGCCGATGGTACGCAGGATCGCGATGTCCGCGCCCTTGTCGTTCACCACCATGATCAACGTCGCGATGATGTTGAACGCCGCCACCGCGACAATCATCAGCAACAGCAGGCCGATCATGGTTTTTTCCATTTTCATCGCGCTGAACAGACTGCCCTGAGTGTGCGTCCAGTCGTCAGCCTTGAACTCGGCGCCGAGACTGGCGGCGATGTCCGTGGAGACTTTCGGTGCGGCGTACAGGTCTTTGACCGCCAGACGCACGCTCTGCACCTGATTCGGTTCCCAGTGCTGCATGGTCGCGGCATCGGCGACATGGATCAGGCCCATCGAGCCGTCCAGTTCAGCGCCAACCTTGAACACACCCACCACGTTCAGCCGTTGCATGCGCGGGGTGATGCCACCCGGTGCAGTGCTGACTTCCGGGACGATCAGGGTGATCTTGTCGCCGACGTTGAGGCGGAAACGTCGTGCAGTGATTTCACCAATCACCACACCGAACTCACCCGGTTTCAAGGCATCAAGACGGCCCTGCACGATGTGCTGGGCAACAATCGAGACCTTGCCTTCTTGCGCCGGATCAACGCCGCTGATCTGAATCGGCTGCATCAAACCCTTGTAGGAAAGCATGCCTTCCATTTCGGTGAATGGCACAGCGGCAGTCACTTCAGGATTTTTCATCGCAGCGGCGGCGACGGGCTGCCAGTCATCGATCGGCTTGACGCCAACGATGGTCGCGTGCGGCACCATGCCGAGGATGCGCGAGCTCATTTCGCGCTGGAAGCCGTTCATCACCGACAACACCACGATCATCGCCAGCACGCCGAGGGCGAGGCCGATCATCGAGGTCATCGAAATGAACGAAACAAAGCGATTGCGGCGCTTGGCGCGGGTATAGCGCGTGCCGATAAAGATCGATAACGGTCTGAACATTCGCTGGGGCACCGTATAAAAATAAAAGACCCGACGCCGTTTCCGGCGTCGGGTTTCAGCCAATCAGATAGGCGTGAGGCGACCTTCTTGCAGGTGCAGTACGCGATCCATCTGGCGGGCCAGGTTCATGTCGTGAGTCACCACCAGAAACGCGGTGCGCATCGAGGTGCTGAGTTCCAGCATCAAATCCTGAATGCCCTGGGCGGTGTGGGAGTCGAGGTTGCCGGTCGGCTCGTCGAGCATCACCAGGCCTGGCTTGTTCACCAGAGCGCGAGCGATGGCGACACGCTGACGCTCACCACCGGACAGTTCCGAGGGTTTGTGCTCCAGGCGATGACCGAGGCCGACGCGCTCCAGCAAAGCGGTCGCACGCTGACGCGCTTCCGGGATCGGCGTCTTGCCGATCAGCAGCGGCATGCAGACGTTTTCCAGCGCGGTGAATTCCGGCAGCAAGTGGTGGAACTGGTAAACGAAACCAAGTGCACGGTTGCGCAGCAGGCCGCGCTTCTTCTCGCTCAGCGCCGACAGTTCTTCACCGTCGAGCCAGACGCTGCCCTTGGTCGGCGTGTCCAGGCCACCGAGCAGGTTGAGCAAAGTACTTTTGCCCGAACCTGAGGTGCCGACAATCGCCACACGCTCGCCCGGGTGCAACTCCAGTTGCAGGCCGGCCAGCACTTCGACCGACTCCGGGCCTTCCTCGTAGGATTTGCCCAGGTTGCGGCAGCTCAAGATTGCTTGTTCACTCATGCCCGACTCACTCATAACGTAGCGCCTCCGCCGGCTGGGTGCGCGCGGCACGCCAGGCGGGATACAGGGTGGCGAGGAAACTCAGAACCAACGCCGCGGCGCAGACCATGACGACATCCTGGCTCTGCACCTGCGACGGAAGATAATCAATGAAATACACGTCAGCATTAAGGAATTTATGGCCGATCAGGCCTTCCAGTGCCGAGATCGCGGCGCTGACGTTAAGCGCAGCGAAAATACCGACCACCGCACCAATCGCTGTACCGACCACACCGATCACCGTGCCTTGCACCATGAACGTGCGCATGATCGTGCCCGGCGTCGCGCCCAAGGTGCGCAGAATGGCGATATCGCCCTTCTTGTCATTCACCACCATCACCAACGTGGAAATAATGTTGAACGCGGCAACGGCGACGATCAGCAGCAACAGCAGGCCGATCATGGCTTTTTCCATGCGGATCGCCTGATACAGATTGCCGTGGGTACGGGTCCAGTCGCGGGCGTAGTAATGGTCTTCGCCAAGCTGCTGGGCGATGTTCCATGCCACACGCGGCGCCTGGAACAGGTCGTCGAACTTCAGGCGGATGCCCTGTACCTGATCCGGTTTCCAGCGGTGCATCTTCGCCAGATCCTGCAGGTTAGTGACGCCCAGATAGCCGTCCAGCTCACCGGCGCCAACATGGAAAATGCCGACCACGGTAAAGCGTTTCATGCGCGGGAACATCCCGGCCGGGGTCACGCTGACCTCCGGCGCGACGAAGGTGATCTTGTCACCGATGCCCACGCCCAGCTTGGTCGCGGCCTTGTCGCCAATGACGATGCCAAAACTGCCCGGCGTCAAATCGTCGAGTTTGCCCTGCTTCATGAAGTTGTCGATGATCGACACGTTGCGCTCGAGCGCAGGGTCGATGGCATTGAGCAACACCTTGGAGACTTGGCCGTTATTGGTCAGCAGACCCTGCATCTGGGTGAACGGCGCAACGGCCGTCACCTGCGGGTTCTGCTTGACCTTGGTGGCCAGGCTTTGCCAATCGTTGATCGGCTCGGTGGATTCAATGGTCGCGTGGGGCACCATGCCCAGCACGCGGGTGCGCATCTCATGATCGAAGCCATTCATCACCGACAGCACGACGATCATCACGACCACGCCAAGGGCGAGCCCGATCATCGAAGTCAGGGAAATGAATGACACAAAATGATTGCGACGCTTTGCACGGGTATAACGCGTGCCGATAAATACGAAGAGAGGTCTGAACATGTCGGGGCTTGTTCGGAGGGAAAAGGAACGTCCTTGTGGCGGGGGTCGATAACCAGCTTTACACTCAGACCACCGCCGCTACCATGGGTTCGCCATGTCGACATTAGATGAAGAAGATCGCCGCGAATACTACCGTATCGAGGACACGATCGCACTGGAAATTCGGCCCCTGTCCGCTCCCGAAGCCGCAGGCCAGGAAGTGTTGCAGGATGCTTCCCCACTGTTCAACCTGCTCAGCGAACTGCACCTGAGCGAATTCGAGTCGCAGCACTTGTTGCGGCAGATCAGCGAGCGCGACCGGGCCATCGCCGCGTTCCTCAAATCGCAGAACAAACGCATCGACCTGCTCAGCCAGGTGGTCGCCCTGACCGTGCTCGGCCACATTGGCGAGCCGCAACCCGTGATCATTTCCGAAGGCGGGATCGACTTCCAGCACCCGACGCCGATTGCCGCCGGCACCCACCTGTCGGTGAAACTGGTGCTGATGCCGCAAGCGCTCGGCCTGCTGCTGCGCGCCCGTGTCACCCATTGCGACCGCAAGGGCGACGGTTATGACGTCGGCACCGAGTTCGAACACTTGACCGACGCCCAGCGCCAGTTGCTCGCCCGCTATATCTTGCAGAAGCAGGCCCAGGAACGACGACTGGCCCGCGAACAGAACGAATCAGGCATTTAATTTAAGGAAGAACCGTGACCCTCATCTACGGCCACCGCGGCGCCAAGGGCGAAGCACCGGAAAACACCCTGAGCAGTTTTCAGGAATGTCTCAAGCACGGCGTGCGCCGTTGCGAACTCGATCTGCACCTGTCCAAGGACGGCGAGTTGATGGTCATCCACGACCCGACCCTCAAACGCACCACGGATCGGCGCGGCAAAGTCGTCGAGCACACCGCCGCCGAGCTGGTGACCTACGATGCGCGCAAGGGTGGCCCGGGCTGGATCAAGCCGTGCCCGATTCCGACGCTGGAAGAGTTGTTCGAGCAATGCGATTTCGAGCACTGGCAATTGGAAGTCAAGAGCGCTTCACGCACCCGCGCCGCAACCACGGTGCTGGCGATTCGTGAAATGGCCCAACGCCACGGCCTGCTCGACAAGGTGACAATCACCTCGAGCTCGCGGGAAGTTTTGAAAGCAGCGCTGGATCTGGTGCCGGACGTGTCGCGCGGACTGGTGGCCGAATACGCCTGGCTCGACCCGTTGAAGGTCGCGGCTAGTTATGGCTGTGAGTTTCTTGCGTTGAACTGGACGCTGTGCACGCCGGAACGCCTGCAGAAGGCGCAGCGTCAGGGGCTGCATGTGTCGGTATGGACCGTCAACGAGCCTGCGCTGATGCGCAGACTCGCCGACTTCGGCGTTGACAGCCTGATTACAGACTTTCCCGGTTTGGCCACTGCCACGCTCGAGAATTGCTGAAATCGGTCTCCCCGGCCGGCTCAGGCCACCGGCCGGAGCCCGTCAAAAAAGCCGGTTGAGGCCGTCGTACGCCGCTACCCGATAGGCTTCGGCCATGGTCGGGTAGTTGAACGTGGTGTTGACGAAGTACTTCAGGGTGTTCAGTTCGCCCGGCTGGTTCATGATCGCCTGACCGATGTGAACGATCTCCGACGCCTGATAACCGAAGCAGTGAACACCCAGCACTTCCAGGGTTTCACGGTGGAACAGGATCTTCAGCATGCCTTGCGGCTCGCCGGCGATCTGTGCACGCGCCATGCTCTTGAAGAACGCCTTGCCGACTTCGTACGGCACTTTGGCCTGAGTCAGTTCCTGCTCGTTCTTGCCGATCGAGCTGATCTCCGGAATGGTGTAGATGCCGGTCGGCACGTCATTCACAAAGCGCCAGCTACCGTTATCAACGATGCTGCCAGCGGCCGAACGGCCCTGGTCATGGGCGGCACTGGCCAGGCTCGGCCAGCCGATCACGTCACCGGCACCGTAGATGTTCGGCACGCAGGTGCGGTAAGCCTCGTCGACTTCGATCTGGCCACGGCTGTTGACCTTGACGCCGATGTTTTCCAGGCCCAACTGGTCGGTGTTACCGGTACGGCCGTTGCACCAGAGCAAGGCGTCGGCCTTGATCTTCTTGCCCGACTTCAGGTGCAGAATCACGCCGTTGTCCACGCCTTCTACGCGGTCGTAGTCTTCGTTGTGGCGCACGGTGATGTTGTTATTGCTGAAGTGGTAGCTCAACGCCTGGGAGATTTCCGAGTCGAGGAAGCTCAGCAACTGACCACGGTTGTCGACCAGCTCAACCAGTACACCCAGACCGCTGAAAATCGACGCGTATTCGCAACCGATCACGCCGGCGCCGTAAACGATCAGTTTGCGCGGGGTGTGGCCGAGGCTGAGGATGGTGTCGCTATCGTAGATACGCGGGTGGTGGAAATCGATGTCCGCCGGGCGATAAGGACGCGAGCCGGTGGCAATGATGATGTGCTTGGCCACCAGTTTTTCGACCACGCCGTTGGCGCAGACCACTTCGATGGTTTGCTCGTCAGCGAAGCTGCCGGTACCGAAGAACACGTCGACGCGGTTACGGGCGTAGTAGCCGGTACGCGAAGCGACTTGTTTGGAAATGACTTTCTCGGCGCTTTTCAACACGTCCGGGAAGGAGAACCAGCGTGGCTCGCCGATCGCCCGGAACATAGGATTGGTGTTGAACTGCATGATCTGCCGCACCGAGTGACGCAGTGCCTTGGACGGGATGGTACCGAGGTGGGTGCAGTTGCCGCCGACCTGGCGACGGCTGTCGACCATCGCGACCTTGCGCCCTGCTTTGGCGGCGTTCATTGCCGCGCCTTCTCCCGCCGGGCCGGAACCCAGCACCACCACGTCGTAGTTGTAGACAGCCATGCGTACTCCTCAGAACAGGCCGCGGTGCCAGCAGCACCGGCGGCTAAATCACGCCGAACGGCGGCGCGAAGGAACAATTGGGGGTCAATCAAGAACCCGGACACAGTCTATAGAAGCGTCAACGCCGCGCACATTAACCCTTGGTCGCGTCGTAGGCTACTTTTGCCTGCACTACAACGCCAGCTTTCGTATTGTTCTCAGTCAGTTTTTTCGCCACTGAGGCGCTCGAAAGCCTTGTTGGTGCGGACGATAAAACCTGTATCGGCACGAATCACAAAGAATGCACCAATGTCATGTTTTTCGGCATAGTCCCACGCCCTTTCGGGGCCGAGAATAAGCAACAGCGTCGATAGTCCATCGGCCATCAACGTTGAAGGATGAATCACCGTGACTGACGCCAGGTCATGTAGGACGGGCGCACCGGTACGCGCATCGAAGGTGTGGGAATAACGCCGACCGTCCTGCAGGAAATAGTTGCGGTAGTCGCCGGAGGTCGAGACGCCATAGCCATCGACATTGATGATGCGCTCGGCGATTTGTTGATCGTCGCGGGGTTGTTCCAAGGCAATGCGCCAAGCTGAGCCGTCGAGTTTTTTGCCTTTGGCCTTTAATTCGCCCGTGGCTTCAGCCAGGTAATCGTGAACGCCCAGCGCGGCGAGCCTGGCGGCGATGGTGTCGACGGCATAACCGGCGGCGATGCTGTTGAAGTCGACTTCGACAGCGGCGTCTTTACACAGTTGATCGCCATTGATGCGCAGATGCTGATGGCCAACCCGCGGCATCACCTCTGCCAGTACGGCGGCATCAGGGACTTTCTCTTCACGACCTTGCGGACCGAAACCCCAGAGATTCATCAGCGGCTCGACAGTGAGGTCGTAGGAACCTTCGCTTTGCACTGACAGTTGTTCGCCGACGCGGATCAATTCGAGTACCGATGCGGGCATCTTCTGACAGCTATTGGCGGGCAAAGCGTTGAAGCGTTCGATGTCCGAATCGTTGCGATAGGTGGACAGCTGCCGATCGACTTCGCCGAGGATGCCCTCCACTTCACTGCGAACCTGCGTTGATTCAGGCATGCCAGCGTGACGCACGTACTTGATCGAATACGTGCTGCCCATGGTTGGCCCGCCAAAGCTTTCCATGGAATCGCCATTGCCGCAGCCAGCCAATATGCCAGCCAGCATCACAAGCCCAAGCAACCGTCCAGTGAACAATTATTCATCTCTCCGTAAAACCACGGCGGCCATTATGAATTAAAGGATCTGCAACATCTTTATACAAAATCCAATAGTGAGTACCTGAACATGTCCTCCACCACGGGCAAAGGCAAAGCGATCTTCCGCGTTGTCAGCGGCAACTTCCTCGAAATGTTCGACTTCATGGTCTACGGCTTCTACGCCACGGCCATCGCCAAAACCTTCTTCCCCACCGACAGCGCCTTCGCTTCACTGATGCTTTCGCTGGCGACCTTTGGTGCCGGTTTCCTGATGCGACCGCTGGGGGCGATCTTCCTCGGCGCCTACATCGACCGTCACGGTCGTCGCCAGGGTCTGATCATAACGCTGGCGTTGATGGCGGCCGGCACTGTACTGATTGCCTGCGTGCCGGGGTACGCCACGCTTGGGGTCGCTGCGCCACTATTAGTGCTGTTCGGCCGTTTGCTGCAAGGTTTCTCGGCGGGCGTGGAGCTGGGCGGCGTGTCGGTGTATCTGGCAGAAATCGCCACGCCGGGCCGCAAGGGCTTCTTTGTCAGTTGGCAGTCCGCCAGCCAGCAAGCGGCGGTGGTATTCGCCGGTTTGCTCGGTGTCGGCCTCAACCACTGGCTGAGCCCCGAGCAAATGGGTGACTGGGGCTGGCGCGTGCCATTCCTGATCGGCTGCATGATTGTGCCGGTGATTTTCGTCATTCGTCGTTCGCTGGAAGAAACCCCGGAATTCCAGGCGCGGAAACATCGCCCTACCTTGCGGGAAATTGTCCGCTCGATCGGTCAGAATTTTGGCATCGTCATCGCTGGCATGGCGCTGGTGGTGATGACTACGGTTTCCTTCTATCTGATCACCGCGTACACCCCGACCTTCGGCAAGGCCGAGCTGCACTTGTCGGATTTCGATGCGTTGCTGGTGACGGTGTGTATCGGCCTGTCGAATTTCTTCTGGTTGCCGGTGATGGGCTCGGTGTCTGACAAGATCGGGCGCAAACCCCTACTGCTGGCGGCGACGATTCTGGCGATTCTTACCGCTTACCCTGCCCTGTCGTGGCTGGTGGCGAATCCGAGCTTCAGCCATTTGCTGATCGTCGAGTTGTGGCTGTCGTTCCTGTACGGCTCGTACAACGGCGCGATGGTGGTGGCGCTGACCGAGATCATGCCGGTGGAAGTGCGCACAACGGGGTTCTCTTTGGCCTACAGCCTGGCGACGGCGACGTTCGGCGGGTTTACGCCGGCGGCGTGTACGTACCTGATTCATGTGCTGGATAACAAGGCTGCGCCGGGGATCTGGCTCAGTGGCGCGGCGGTACTGGGGTTGATTGCAACGTTGGTACTGTTTCGTGGCAACAAGCATGAACTGCGCACGGCGCAAGCAGCCATCCCTGGTGGCGCCCGATAGGACGCTATCGCTGGCAAGCCAGCTCCCACAGGGTTTCGGGTGTTAACGCAATTGTGCAATTCACCAAGAAACCTGTGGGAGCTGGCTTGCCAGCGATGAGGGCATAAAGCAAAGATCGCAGCCTTCGGCAGCTCCTACAGAATCAATGCGATCTTTTGATCTTCCCCCAAACAAAAACGCCCCGACCAAAGTCGGGGCGTTTTCATGTGCAGCTATCGCTTAGCGCGGGAACGCTGGCGGATTCACATCAGCCATGTCTTCCATCACGCGGATCACCTGGCAGCTGTAACCGAACTCGTTGTCGTACCAGACGTACAGAACAACGCGGTTGTCCTGAACGATGGTTGCTTCAGCATCGACCACACCGGCGTGACGCGAACCCACGAAGTCAGTCGAAACCACTTCCTGCGAGTTAACGAAGTCGATTTGCTTGTGCAGATCGGAGTGCAGCGCCATGTAGCGCAGGTACTCGTTCATCTCTTCACGGGTGGCGGCTTTCTCAAGGTTGAGGTTGAGAATGGCCATCGACACGTTAGGCGTTGGAACACGGATCGCGTTACCGGTCAGCTTGCCGGCCAGCTCAGGCAGGGCCTTGGCAGCAGCGGTGGCAGCACCGGTCTCGGTGATAACCATGTTCAGCGCGGCGCTACGACCACGGCGATCGCCTTTGTGGAAGTTGTCGATCAGGTTCTGGTCGTTGGTGTACGAGTGAACGGTTTCGACGTGACCGTTGATGATGCCGAACTTGTCATTCACAGCTTTCAGCACCGGCACGATGGCGTTGGTGGTGCAGGAAGCGGCGGAGACGATCTTGTCATCAGCGGTGATTTCACCGTGGTTGATGCCGTGAACGATGTTCTTCAGCTTGCCTTTGCCAGGCGCGGTCAGAACAACGCGGTCGATACCCGGGCACTGCAAGTGCTGGCCCAGGCCATCGGCGTCACGCCATACACCGGTGTTGTCCACCAGCAGCGCGTCTTTGATGCCGTACTGGGTGTAATCCACCTCAGTCGGGTTCTTCGCGTAGATCACCTGGATCAGGTTACCGTTGGCGGTGATGGTGTTGTTTTCTTCGTCGATGGTGATGGTGCCGTTGAACGAACCGTGTACCGAATCGCGACGCAGCAGGCTGGCGCGTTTGGTCAGGTCGTTGTCGGCGCCTTTGCGCACGACGATGGCACGCAGACGCAGACCGTCGCCACCACCGGTTTTCTCGATCAGGATGCGCGCCAGCAGACGGCCGATACGACCGAAGCCGTACAGCACAACGTCGGTGCCTTTACGTGCGGAAGCGTTTTGCTGGCCAACCACATCAGCCATTTCTTCACGAACGAATTGCTCGGCGCTGCGGCCATTGCCTTCGTTGCGGAATTTGAACGCCAACTTGCCCAGATCTACCGAAGCCGCGCCGAGCTTGAGCTCGCTCATGGCTTTGAGCAGTGGGAATGTTTCGTGGACGGAGAGTTCGCTGTCGTCGGAAGAACGGTGGCGCGCAAAGCGGTGAGCTTTGAGAATCGCGATGACAGACTGGTTGATCAGGCTGCGGCCATAGATCGAGCTCACCACGTTGTTATTGCGGTAGAGCTGACCGATAAGCGGAATCATCGCTTCTGCGAGTGCTTCACGGTCGATCCATTCACCAAGACACTGGTCGGGCTTCTGAGTCACGGTAACCTTCCACATGTAGGGGCAGAAAAAAGGGGCTACATTATGCCGCCCACAACCTCATTCAGCAATGCGCGCTTGTCGCGAAATCGGTAACAAAATTCCTTTCAAAAAAATCACGCCTCGCGCCAGCCCAGTAAATACGCGGCTTCCAGCGCTGTCAATTTTTCGTCGACTGTTAGACGATGTCTGTAACCCTCCGTAACACGAGCCAATTTTGGCACTACATAATCGCTAAAAAACGCCTGCTTTTTATGGTTACCACTACATTTCGCCGAAACAGCGAAGATAGACACAGTCTGCAACTGACAGGCGACACCGGACGCCGCTACAATTACCGACTTTGTCGCAAAGCCTGGAGCTCAACCTTCCGTGCCCGTTCTGCGTCTACCGCAACTCCCTGCCGAGGCAGGTAAACAGCATTGGGGCAATTTGCCCGGCGCTGCCCTCAGTCTGGCGATTGCCGAGGCTGCCAGCGCTGCCAAGCGCTTCACCCTGCTACTGACCGCCGACAGCCAAAGCGCTGAACGACTGGAACAGGAGCTGAGTTTCTTCGCCCCGGATTTGCCCGTTCTGCATTTCCCCGACTGGGAAACCCTGCCCTACGACCTGTTCTCGCCGCATCAGGACATCATTTCCCAGCGCATCGCCAGCCTGTATAGGCTGCCGGAACTGGAACATGGCGTGCTGGTGGTGCCGATCACCACGGCCCTGCATCGTCTGGCGCCGACCAAATTCCTGCTCGGCAGCAGCCTGGTGCTGGATGTCGGGCAGAAGCTCGACGTTGAACAGATGCGCTCGCGCCTCGAAGCCAGCGGCTATCGCTACGTCGACACGGTGTATGAGCACGGCGAATTCACCGTACGCGGCGCGCTGATCGACATGTTCCCGATGGGCAGCAAGTTGCCGTATCGCATCGACCTGTTCGATGACGAAATCGAAACCCTGCGCACTTTCGACCCGGAAAACCAGCGCTCCATCGACAAGGTCGACTCGGTCAAGCTGCTGCCGGCGCGTGAATTCCCGTTGCAGAAAGACGCGGTCACCCGCTTCAAGGCGCGCTTTCGCGAGCGTTTCGACGTCGACTTCCGGCGCTGCCCGATCTTTCAGGATCTGAGCAGCGGGATTACTCCGGCCGGTATCGAGTACTACCTGCCGCTGTTCTTCGACGAAACCTCGACCCTGTTCGATTACCTGCCGCAGGACACGCAAGTGTTCTCGCTGCCGGGCATCGAGCAAGCGGCGGAGAATTTCTGGAACGACGTGCGTAATCGTTATGAAGAGCGCCGCGTCGATCCATCGCGTCCTTTATTGCCACCCGCCGAATTGTTCCTGCCGGTGGAAGACTGCTTCGCCCGCCTGAAGAGCTGGCCGCGAGTGGTTGCCAGTCAGCAAGACGTCGAGACCGGCGCCGGTCGCGAGCGCTTCCCGGCGCAAGCCTTGCCGAATCTGGCAATCGAAGCAAAAGCCACGCAACCGCTGGCAGCGCTGGCTGGCTTCCTCGATGAATTCCCCGGGCGCGTGCTGTTCACTGCTGAATCCGCGGGCCGTCGCGAAGTGCTGCTGGAGTTGCTCGAACGTCTGAAGCTGCGGCCGAAAACCGTCGACAGCTGGCCGGACTTCGTCGCGAGCAAGGATCGTCTGGCGATCACCATTGCCCCGCTCGACGAAGGCCTGATGCTCGACGATCCGGCGCTGGCGCTGGTCGCTGAAAGTCCGCTGTTCGGCCAACGTGTCATGCAGCGTCGTCGCCGCGAGAAACGTGCCGACGGCAACAATGATGCAGTGATCAAGAACCTTACCGAGTTGCGTGAAGGCGCACCGGTGGTGCACATCGATCACGGCGTCGGTCGCTATCTCGGCCTGACCATTCTGGAAATCGAAGATCAAGCTGCCGAATTCCTCACCCTCGAATACGCCGAGAACGCCAAGCTCTACGTGCCGGTGGCCAACCTGCATCTGATCGCGCGCTACACCGGCAGTGACGATTCGCTGGCCCCGCTGCACCGCCTCGGCTCCGAGACCTGGCAGAAAGCCAAGCGCAAAGCCGCCGAACAAGTGCGTGACGTCGCTGCTGAATTGCTCGACATCTACGCCCGCCGCGCCGCTCGCGAAGGTTATGCGTTCGCCGACCCGAAAGCCGATTACGCGACATTCAGCGCCGGTTTCCCGTTCGAAGAAACTCCGGATCAACAAACCACCATCGAAGCCGTGCGCGCCGACATGCTCGCGCCGAAACCGATGGATCGTCTGGTCTGCGGCGACGTCGGTTTCGGCAAGACCGAAGTGGCCATGCGCGCGGCATTCATCGCCGTACACGGCGGCCGCCAAGTGGCGATTCTGGTGCCAACCACCCTGCTCGCCCAGCAACACTACAACAGCTTCCGCGACCGCTTCGCCGACTGGCCGGTGAGCGTGGAAGTGATGAGCCGCTTCAAATCGGCCAAGGAAGTGAGTGCGGCGATTGCCGATCTGGCGGAAGGCAAGATCGACATCGTCATCGGCACGCACAAACTGCTGTCCGATGACGTGAAAATCAAAAACCTCGGGCTGGTGATCATCGACGAAGAACACCGCTTCGGTGTCCGCCAGAAAGAACAGCTCAAGGCCCTGCGCAGCGAAGTCGACATCCTCACACTGACCGCCACGCCGATTCCGCGCACGCTGAACATGGCGGTGTCGGGCATGCGCGATTTGTCGATCATCGCCACACCGCCGGCGCGACGCCTGTCGGTGCGCACCTTCGTCATGGAGCAGAACAAGAGCACGGTCAAAGAGGCCCTGCTCCGCGAACTGCTGCGCGGCGGTCAGGTTTATTACTTGCACAACGATGTGAAAACCATCGAGAAATGCGCCGCCGACCTCGCCGAACTGGTGCCGGAAGCACGTATCGGCATCGGTCACGGGCAGATGCGCGAGCGCGAACTCGAACAGGTGATGAGCGACTTCTATCACAAGCGTTTCAACGTGCTGATCGCTTCGACCATCATCGAGACCGGCATCGACGTACCGAGCGCCAACACCATTATCATCGAGCGCGCTGACAAATTCGGCCTGGCGCAACTGCATCAGTTGCGTGGCCGTGTCGGCCGCAGTCACCACCAGGCGTATGCCTACTTGCTGACGCCGCCGCGCCAGCAAATCACTTCGGACGCGGAAAAGCGTCTGGAGGCGATCGCCAATACTCAGGATCTCGGCGCCGGCTTCGTACTGGCCACCAACGACCTGGAAATCCGTGGCGCTGGCGAACTGCTCGGCGATGGCCAGAGCGGGCAGATTCAAGCCGTCGGTTTCACGCTGTACATGGAGATGCTCGAGCGCGCGGTAAAATCGATCCGCAAGGGCGAGCAACCGAACCTCGATCAACCGCTCGGCGGTGGCCCGGAGGTCAATCTGCGCGTGCCGGCGCTGATTCCGGAAGATTATCTGCCGGACGTTCACGCCCGTCTGATTCTGTACAAGCGCATTGCTTCAGCGACCGACGAGGAAGGCCTGAAGGATCTGCAAGTCGAGATGATCGACCGCTTTGGCTTGTTGCCGGAACCGACGAAAAATCTTGTGCGCATCACAGCCTTGAAGTTGCAGGCTGAGCAGTTGGGCATCAAAAAGGTCGATGGCGGCCCGCAAGGTGGGCGCATCGAGTTCGAAGCGCAGACGCCGGTCGATCCGATGACGTTGATCAAACTGATCCAGAGCCAGCCGAAACGCTACAAATTCGAAGGCGCCACGATGTTCAAGTTCCAGGTGCCGATGGAACGCCCGGAAGAGCGCTTTAATACTGTAGAGGCGCTGTTTGAGCGCCTCCTCCCGAAATCTGTTTAAAGGACGCCGCATGCGCCTGTTTCGCTCGCTGACTTTGCTACTCACCCTGGTAGCACCTTCGGTTTTCGCCGATGACCTGTATCAGGTCGAAATGATTCTGGTGCGCCAGAACGCCGTGCCGGCCATCGTCAGCCGTGCCGCGCCGGAAGACTGGGCCGCTGGCGCCCAGCGCCTGGCCGAAGGCAGCCAGCGCACGCCGGCGTTGAATGACGTTGTCACAAAACTCACCGCCAGCGGCGACTACAGCGTGCTGATGCACAAAGCCTGGCAGCAAACCCTCGGTGAAGCGCCAGCGAAAGTCGCGGTCAGCGACGGTCAGGAGCAGTACGGCCAGTTCCCGATCGAGGGCACGCTGGAGATGAAGCTCGGGCGTTTCACCGACGTCGCGGCCGATTTCTGGGTCAATCAGATCGACAGCAACGGCCTGGTCACCGCCAGTGAACGCTTGAAACAGGACAGCCACACCAAGAACGGCCAACTCAACTATCTCGACAACGGCCATCTGGCGCTGCTGATCAAGATCACTTCCCTGACCGCACCTGCGCCACGGGAAGCGCCTGAAGCGATTCCGGACTGATCGAAGTCCTTATGAACCCGCCGCTGAGTAAACCGTTGGCGCCCTCCTGGGTCAGCCGATTCAAGGAACAGAGCCTGGAGCGTGGCCGCCGCTACGCCCTGGAAAACCGGGTACGCATCGCCCAGGTCGGCGATGCAACGATCACCGCCAGTTGCGAAGGCTCTGGCGGTAACGTTTATCGTCAGACGATTCATCTTCGCGAGTCAGCCAAAGGCACTTTGCTGCTGGTCGATGCCGGCTGTACCTGCCCGGTGCGCAGCAACTGCAAACACTGCGCAGCGGTGTTGCTGAAAGTGCAGGAAACCCTCGATTACCCCGCCGCCGCCAAAGACGCCGAACTGTTGGAGAAACTTCAAGCCGTGCTGGAAAACCGGGGTCCGAAAGCACCGCCGCAAGTGCTGGTCGACAACGTGCAGCCGATGCCGCGGCTGTGGCTGGCCAGCGTCGAGTTCAGCGCGTTCGAACCGCGCAACGGCAAGATGCAGCGTTATATTCAGCACCGCGCGGCGCTGTCGTTCAACTATCTGGATGAGTACGTCAGCGGGCAGAAAAACAGCGACATCCTGATCCGTCAGGAAACCCAGACCCTGCGGATAAAACGTCACCCGGAAGTCGAACAGTCCTACCGCGAACAGTTAAGAATCCTCGGCTTTCGTATCGCCACGCGGCAGAGCAAAGCGCTGCCGGAAAGCGCGGGCGAGCTGTACGAGATGGTCAACGACAGCGCCTGGCTGACGTTTACCCTCAACGATTTGCCGAAGCTGCGCACCCAAGGCTGGGAATTGCAGATCGACGAGGAGTTTGGCTTTGACCTGACTGCCGTGGATGACTGGTACGCCACGGTCGAGCAGGCGCCGGAGCGCGACTGGTTTGATCTGGAGCTGGGGATCATCGTCAACGGCGAGCGCCTGAGTCTGCTGCCGATCCTGCTCAATCTGATGCGCTCGCACGCGGAAATCCTCAATCCGGAACGCCTTGCGCGCCGTCGCGATGACGAGCTGATTCTGGTCAACGTGCCGCAACGCAATATTGAGCACGGGCCGCTGCAAGTTGCTTTACCGCTGGGCCGGTTGAAACCGGTATTGATGACGCTCGGCGAGTTCTATTTGCAGGAGCCGGGCGAAACCACCCTGCGCCTGAGCAAGGCCGACGCCACACGCCTCAACTCGCTGGAAGGCCTGCCGCTGCTGTGGGAGGGCGGCGAGCAGATCCGCACGTTCGCCCAACGCTTGCGCGACATTCGTGACTTCAGCGCTGAAGCACCGGAAGGACTGAACGCGACGCTGCGCCCTTATCAGCTCGAAGGCCTGAGCTGGATGCAATCGCTGCGGCAACTGGAAGTCGGCGGGATTCTTGCGGATGACATGGGTTTGGGTAAAACCCTACAGACCCTGGCGCATATTCTCAGTGAGAAAATCGCCGGGCGCCTCGATCGCCCGTGCATGGTGGTGATGCCGACCAGTCTGATTCCGAACTGGCTGGATGAGGCGGCACACTTCACGCCGCAGCTGAAAGTGGTCGCGCTGTACGGCGCCACTCGTAAAAAGCATTTCGATAATCTGGCCGATTTCGACCTGATCCTCACCACCTACGCGCTGCTGCCCAAAGACGTCGAACGTTTGGCCAAGCAGCCGCTGCATGTACTGGTGCTGGATGAGGCGCAGTACATCAAAAATCCGAACAGCAAAGCCGCTCAAGCCGCGCGCGAGCTTAATGCACGTCAGCGCCTGTGCCTCAGCGGTACGCCCCTGGAAAACCACCTCGGTGAGCTGTGGTCGCTGTTTCACTTCCTGCTGCCGGGCTGGCTCGGCGACGTGAAAAGCTTCAACGCCGATTACCGTGTGCCGATTGAAAAGCGCGGCAGTGAAGTCAGACTTCAGCACCTCAACGGTAGGATAAAACCGTTCCTGCTGCGCCGCACCAAAGAGCAGGTCGCCACCGAGTTGCCGCCGAAAACCGAGATCATCCATTGGGTCGATCTCAACGAAGCGCAACGCGATGTATACGAAACCATGCGTTTGGCGATGGACAAGAAAGTCCGCGACGAGATCACCCGCAAAGGCGTGGCACGCAGTCAGATCATCATTCTTGAAGCGCTGTTGAAGCTGCGTCAGGTTTGCTGTGATTTGCGCCTGGTCAACGACGCCACCCTGCCCGCTCGCGGCAGCACTTCGGGCAAGCTCGACAGCCTGATGGAAATGCTTGAGGAATTATTTGAGGAAGGACGGCGGATTTTGCTGTTTTCGCAGTTCACCTCGATGCTGGCCTTGATCGAAGCAGAGCTGAAAAAACGGAACGTTTCCTACGCGCTGTTGACCGGCCAGACCCGCGATCGGCGTACACCGGTGAAGGAATTCCAGAGCGGCAAGCGTCAGATCTTTCTGATCAGCTTGAAGGCCGGCGGTGTTGGCTTGAACCTGACGGAAGCGGACACGGTGATTCACTACGACCCGTGGTGGAACCCGGCGACCGAGAATCAGGCGACGGATCGTGCGTACCGGATTGGTCAGGAGAAGCCGGTGTTCGTTTACAAAATGATTGCCCGGGGCACGGTAGAAGAGAAGATTCAGCACCTGCAAAAGGAAAAATCCGACCTGGCGGCAGGCGTACTGGATGGGCGCAAGGCTGGGGACTGGAAGTTGCAGAGTGATGATATTGAAGCGTTGTTTGCGCCGTTGCCGGACAAGCTCGACAAGCGTTGAGACCTGCGTCGCCTGTTAGATAGCCATCGCTGGCAAGCCAGCTCCCACAGGTATCGAGTTGAAACACAGTTTTGTGTACGACTCACAACCCTGTGGGAGCTGGCTTGCCAGCGATGGGACCATCAGATATTGCTCTATTACTTAGGGCTCAGCCCTTGGCAACAGGCAACGGCGCAAACAGCGCTTCGATGTCACTCTGCTCCAGCTTCCAGCCACCCGTCGTCCCACCTTCAAGCACCGCACCGGCCAACGCTGCTTTCTCCTGCTGCAACGCCTGGATTTTCTCCTCCACCGTGCCGCGAGCGATCAGCTTGTAAACGAACACCGGGTTGTTTTGCCCGATTCGATACGCACGATCCGTCGCCTGATTCTCCACTGCGGGGTTCCACCAAGGGTCGAAGTGGATCACGGTGTCCGCTGCGGTCAGATTCAAACCAGTACCCCCGGCCTTGAGACTGATCAGAAACAACGGCACCTTGCCGCCCTGAAAATCCTTCACCGGCGTGCGCCGATCCGTGGTTTCACCGGTCAGCAGCGAATAGGCAATGTCACGTTGCTGCAGTTCTTCCTCGATCAAGGCCAGCATCGAGGTGAACTGTGAGAACAGCAGGATCCTGCGACCTTCGCCGAGCAGCTCTTCGAGCATCTCCATCAAACTGACCAGTTTGCCACTGCCGGAGCGCAGTGCCTTCGCCGTCAGCGGCATCTTGATCAGGCGCAAGTCGCAACAGACCTGCCGCAGCTTGAGCAAGGCATCGAGAATGATGATCTGACTGCGCGCCACACCACTACGGGCAATTTCGTCGCGGACTTTTTTATCCATCGCCACGCGAACCGTTTCATAGACATCGCGCTGGCCGTCGCTGAGATCAACCCAATGGACTATTTCGGTCTTCGGCGGCAGTTCGGTGGCGACCTGATCCTTCTTGCGGCGCAGCAAAAACGGTTTTATCCGCGCTGTCAGGTGCTGCATGCGCTGAACATTGCCGTGCTTTTCGATTGGCGTGCGGTAATCGCGATTGAAGGATTTGCTGTCGCCAAGCCAACCGGGCATGAGGAAATGAAACTGCGACCACAGCTCGCCCAAGTGGTTTTCCAATGGCGTGCCGCTCAGGCACAAGCGCTGGCGGGCTTGCAGATCACGCGCGGCTTGCGCCGCTTTGCTGATCGGATTTTTGATGTTCTGCGCTTCGTCGAGAATCAGCACGCTCCACAGCTGCGGCTGCAGAACCTCGAGATCCCTCGGCAGCAACGCGTAAGTGGTCAGCACCAGATCGTACTCGGCCAGATTAGCGAAATCCTTTTGCCGCCCAGTGCCGTGCAGCGCTAATACTCTCAACTGCGGGGTGAAACGCTCGGCCTCGTCGAGCCAGTTGGGAATCAGGCTGGTCGGCATCACCGCAAGAGCCGGGCAATCAAGGCGACCGGCGTGTTTTTCCGTAAGCAGATGCGCCAGGGTTTGCAGGGTTTTGCCCAGCCCCATGTCATCGCCCAGAATGCCGCCGACCTCAAGCTCGCGCAGGGTCTGCATCCAGTTCAGGCCTTCGAGCTGATACGGGCGCAATTGCGCGTTAAGACCGGCCGGCGCAACGACGTGGGTGTGACTGGAATTCTGCAATCGCTTGGCGAAGGTGCGCAGCCGCTCGCCCCCCTGCCAATCCAGCGGCACGCCATCGAGCATACTCAAGCGCGCGGCGTCCGGGACACTCAAGCGCAGTGCATCGCCCTGATGACCGCCCAAGTACAACTCGCCCAGCGTGGCCATCAGCGGCTTGACCCGACTCAGCGGCAGCGCGACCTTGGCGCCCGAAGAGTCACCAAAACCGCTGGGTTTCAGTTCGATCAGGAGTTTTTCGTCATCGCTGCGTTGTGCCAGATTGACCGGGTCAAGCAAGCGCGGCTGGGTGCGCAACAAGTGCAGAAGGATTGGTAGCAAACTATATCGCTGGCCATTGACGACGATACCCAACTGCAAGTCAAACCACTGATGCCCAGACTCTTCTTCGACCTCGGCGTACCAATGCTCAACCGGTTGCACATTGAAATGAAAGCCGGGACTCATCTCCACTTCCCAGTTCGAGGCGCGCAACGTGGCAAGCCCTTCGTGCATAAACCCGAGCCAGGCGGAATCATCCGGCAACGTGAACATCTCGCCGGGACGATCCAGCGAGCTCTTGCGCGTGGCTTTTTTGAAACCGAGCTTTTGCAGGATCTGGCGCAGTTTCTTTTCCACCGCAGGCTGGCGTTGAATGCGCTGGGTTTCGGTACCGTTGAGGATCATTACTTCCGGGTTGCGATCCACCGTCGGCTGGCCGTTGTAGGTAAACACCAGGGCAGCGCGGTGCTCCAGAACGTATTCCCAGCGCGAGCGCTCCCGACCGCTGACGAGAGTCAGTTGTGGCTGCGGTAGTACGTCGTCGATGATTCGTTCGGTCAGTTGGTGTGGCGGCGGGATTCTCGTCGCGGCGCTCATGCGATGGCTGAACTGCATGGCCTGACGCGCCGGAATGTCCGGCGCCAGAGTCAAATGGCTGGCCAGTTTTTCTTCCAGCTCATTGAACAGAGGGCCAATCTGCCGCTGTTCACGATCCAGGTAATAAAGCGGCTCCAGCGCCAGCACAGTTTCCTGCGCAGCCTCGGCACTGCTCCACTGCGCGCGGAAACCGCCGTCGGCCTGCTCGGCCCAGGCGAACTGACCGATGCGCTTCGCGCCCGGCACCAACGGTCGCAGATCCTCGAAATCGAGGAACAGCCGCGAGGTGCGCAGGAGCATTTCCAGCAGTTCGGCGCCGCTGCTGCCTTCCAGCGGATAGCCGCTGTAATAGGCGTGGTGAGAGTGCATGGCAACCAGCAGCCTGGCAACGCGCAGATCCAGCTCGGACAGGTAGCCGGGCTGACGCATGAGCATTTCCGCTAGCGAATACATCGGTTTGACTTCGCGTAACTCGCCGCTCTTGAGCTGGGAAACCTTGAAAATATCGAGCAGCCACTTGCCGCTCACAGGCGTTGGCTTGAGCTTGTAAAACAGGCGCGTGCCTGCGGTTTGCGCGCCTTCTTCAGCAGGTTTGGCCGGCACGGGAATGGTCGAAAGCCAATGTTCCAGCGCCCGACCCAACGGGATCTGTGCGTCACTTTCAGACGCACTATGATCACTGCCCTGCAGGTGATAAAGCACCGCAGCGCAATGCTTGCAGTCGATAGCGACAGGACAGGTGCACAGGCAACGCAAATAGACGGAACCTAGCCGATCTTCAGACAGGTAAATGGTTTGTTCATACGCCTGATCTTGCGAACCGACGCAAAACGCCTCGATCTTTCTGTCATCGATCTCGATGATCTCTACCCGGTCCTCGGCGGCATAAGCCCGAGCCTTGGCCAGCGCGGTGCTAGTGAATTCCTGAGTCCAGGCCAATGACTTGAGCTGTTCGATGAAAATGCTCATTGGCGGCCCTTAGCTGGCCAACACCCGCGCCAATGCCGACTTCACCTTGCCCATGCCGTCATGCAGCGCCTGTTCGATCTCGGCCATGGTGATCACTTCGGTGGTCTTGCCCGCCGCAGGGTTCACCACCAGCGCCAGACAGGCGTAATCCAGATCCAGCTCGCGGGCCAATGCCGCTTCCGGCATGCCGGTCATGCCGACGATGTCGCAGCCATCACGTTCCAGACGCACGATCTCGGCGACCGTTTCCAGGCGCGGGCCTTGGGTGCAGGCGTAAACGCCCTGATCGCTGTAATCGCAGCCTTCAGCCGCCACCGCGGCGATCAATTGCTGACGCAGCGGTTCGCTGTAAGGAAAGCTGAAGTCGATGTGGGTGACGTGTTCCAGGTCATCAGCGAAAAAGCTGTGCTCGCGACCGCTGGTGTAGTCGACGATCTGATGCGGCACGCAAAAGTGCCCGGTGCCCATCGCAGGATGAATCCCGCCCACGGCATTCACTGCGATAATCGCTTCGGCACCCGCTTGCTTCAGCGCCCACAGGTTGGCGCGGTAGTTGACCTTGTGCGGCGGGAAGCGATGCGGATGGCCGTGACGGGCGAGGAACAGCACTTCCTTGCCGGCGTATTCGCCAATCTGTACGTCGGCCGATGGCGCGCCGTAGGGCGTGTCCACCGCCAGCGATTGACGAATGGTCAAGCCTTCGAGCTGGGTCAGGCCGGTGCCACCGATGATTGCGTAAACCGTCATAGCGAAAAATCCTTAATCGATCAGTTGAGCGTCTTTGAGCGCGCCGATAGCGGTGAGCCAGCGCGGATCCTGGCGATATTCGGTGCTGGCGATGGCCTGACCGCGCATGCGGGCGATTCGCGCGGATGGCTTGACCTTCATGCGTTGCGCAGCACTCAGGGCGAGTTCGGCAGCGGCGCGGTCGTTGCACACCAAGCCCATGTCGCAACCGGCAGTCAGTGCAGCTTCGATGCGACTGGCGGCGTCGCCGACCACATGGGCGCCGGCCATCGACAGGTCATCGCTGAAGATCACGCCATCGAACTGCAATTCGCCGCGCAGGATGTCCTGCAACCAGCGCCGGGAGAAACCGGCGGGCTGCGAATCAACCTGCGGATAGATGACGTGCGCCGGCATGATCGCGGCCAGTTGTTTACTGAGTTTGGCGAACGGCACGAGGTCGTTGGCACGGATCTCGTCGAGGCTGCGCTCGTCATTCGGGATCGCCACGTGCGAATCGGCTTCAGCCCAGCCGTGACCGGGGAAATGTTTGCCGGTGGCGGCCATGCCGGCGCTGTTCATGCCCCGGATAAAGGCTCCCGCGAGCAGTGCGGCACGCTCTGGATCACCTTCAAATGAACGGGTGCCCACCACGGCGCTGCGCTGGTAGTCCAGGTCAAGCACCGGGGCGAAACTCAGGTCGAGACCGACCGCCAGCACTTCAGTGGCCATGATCCAGCCGCACTGCTCGGCGAGGTATTCGGCATTCGGGTTATCGGCGATAGCGCGCATCGCCGGCAGGCGTACGAAGCCTTGGCGCAAGCGCTGCACGCGACCGCCCTCCTGATCCACCGCCAGCAGCAGGTCCGGGCGAATCGCGCGGATCGCGGCGCTGAGCTCACGCACCTGGCGCGGATGTTCGATATTGCGCGCGAAAATGATCAGGCCGCCCACCTCGGGCTGGCGCAATAATTGGCGATCTTCAGCCGTCAGCCAGGTACCGGCGACGTCCACCATCAACGAGCCTTGCAGGCCAGCAGTCATAGAGATTCCTTGAAAACGAAAAACCCGATCCGCAGCAAATCGCTACCGTGAGCAATGCTCGGCAGGTCAGCAATTTCTATCGAGATCGGGTTCACAACGAGAGTCGGCATGGGCGGCTAGCTTAGCGGATACAAGCTGCCGCGCCCACCCGTGTACGGTTAAACCTTGGCGGCAACCGGTGTCGATTTGCTACGCGGGCGCAACTGCGCGGTCGCCATCGCCGCGTCAGTAACGCCGGTTTCGGCGCGCATGCCTGCGGCGAGAAACGGCACCATCAGGCGCATGACTTGTTCGATGGAAGTGTTGACGCCGAAATCAGTCTCGGCAATCGCACGCAAGGCCTTGATACCGGACATGCTGAACGCGGCGGCACCAAGCATGAAGTGCACGCGCCAGAACAACTCGATCGGCGGAATCCGTGGCGCGGCTTCGTTGACCAGCAGCATGTAACGACGGAACACCTTGCCGTACATGTCTTCCAGATACCGGCGCAAGTGGCCCTGGCTCTGGCTGAACGCGAGGCCGAGCAGACGCATGAAGATCGACAGATCGTTGCCGCTGCGTGGCTGCACCACGAGCGCTTGCTCGACGAGGATTTCCAGCAGTTCTTCAAGGGTCGGCTTGTTTTCAGGCTTGGCCTGACGGCGCTCCAGCTCTTTATCGAGGCTGATGCAGAACGGCCCGAGGAAGCGTGAGAACACTGCCTGAATAAGGGCTTTCTTTGAGCCGAAGTGATAGTTCACTGCTGCCAGGTTGACGCCAGCCTTGCTGGTGATCAAACGCAATGAGGTTTCAGCGAAACCTTTCTCCGCGAACAACTGCTCGGCAGCATCAAGAATGCGTTCAACGGTTTCCGACTGGGCCATGGCTACTCCGCCTGACAAACACTTGTTTGAAACATACGTTTCAGCCTGTGCGTTGTCAAGCCTGCCGGTTCGTTTTGGGAATGGTCGGTCAGCTATTTAACCACACATGCCCGCCGCATTAATAAGCGCACCTGCCGACCGTCTGGCGGCGTGCAAAAAAACGGGCATTGCCAAGACCGCTTCACTGTATATAATCCCAGTCACTGTATAAAAAGACAGAGCGATCAATATGCTAAAGCTGACGCCACGCCAAGCCGAGATTCTGGCCTTTATCAAACGTTGCCTCGAAGACAACGGCTACCCGCCGACCCGCGCGGAAATCGCTCAGGAACTGGGCTTCAAGTCGCCGAACGCGGCCGAAGAACACCTCAAGGCACTGGCTCGCAAGGGTGCCATCGAGATGACTCCCGGCGCCTCTCGCGGCATTCGCATCCCTGGCTTTGAAGCCAAGGCTGATGACTCCACCCTGCCGATCATCGGCCGTGTGGCTGCCGGTGCACCGATTCTCGCCCAGCAGCACATCGAAGAGTCCTGCAACATCAATCCAACCTTCTTCCACCCTCGTGCCGACTACCTGTTGCGCGTGCACGGCATGAGCATGAAGGACATCGGCATTTTCGATGGCGACCTTCTTGCCGTCCACACCACCCGCGAAGCGCGAAATGGTCAGGTTGTCGTTGCACGTATCGGAGACGAAGTGACCGTCAAACGCTTCAAGCGCGAAGGCAGCAAGGTCTGGCTGATGGCCGAAAACCCTGAGTTCGCCCCTATCGAAGTCGACCTGAAAGCTCAGGAACTGGTGATCGAAGGCTTGAGTGTCGGCGTTATCCGCCGCTAATGGAGGCTCTATGCAGTTCCCACACACACCTCAGCAAACACAACTGCCTTTATTCGAAGCGTTTCTGGCACAACCGATGGCGCCAACCCTCAAAGAAGTGGTCGAGCGCCCGTGGACTGCCGAACCTGAAGTATTCAGTGAGCTGTCACTGCGTGGTGCGGCGGGGAACTGCCTGAACCTTCTTGCCCCGATCCTTCGCGAACTGAGCGAGGACCAGGATGCTCGCTGGCTGACGCTGATTGCGCCACCGGCCAGCTTGACTCAAACCTGGTTGCGCGATGCTGGCCTGAACCGCGAGCGCATCTTGCTGTTGCACCCGCGCGGCACTCAAAGCGCTCAACAACTGGCGTGCGAGGCATTACGCCTGGGCCGCAGCCACACGGTGGTGACCTGGCTCAACCCGCTGAACGCAGGTTCACGGCAACAGCTGATCAGCGCTGCACGCACGGGCGACGCTCAGAGCCTGAACATTCGATTGGGTTGATTGACGAGTAACGTGCGCTGTGTGAAGCGCAGGGCTTCTCCAGGGACAGAGAAGCCGATCTGAAGCGGTAACGATAAAAACGAAATGCAGGCGGGGATCAGTGAAGAACCCGCGGCCCCTCTTCCTTATCAAACTCACCTTCGATCATCCGGCCTGCCATCTGCACGCCGACGCTCAACATCGCCTTGGCGATTTCCACATGCTGACCTTGAAGGAAAGTCTTGGCATCCTCGGAGAAATCCAAAGTCACCAAAGAACCTTCGTCCTCAGCCCTGCGCAGTTCGATTCGGCCGTCTGGTAACTCGACAATTTCTAGAAAGGACGTTGGCATATAGGTCTGTTCTCCACGAAAGGCAGGGATTATATAGACATCATTCAGGCTTCGCTCGGGATCTTGACCAGCAGCATGTTTCAGATTGCCACCGTGTCAATCATCCTCAGCACTCGTTCAACCCCTCGCGAAAACGCAGCGCCAAGCCTTTGAGGTTCTGCCGCCAGCTCTCCAGCTCCTCTCGGCTCAGCTCATCTGGCGCCTCTTCCTCGTCCAGATTAATCGCCTGAATCAGTGGCTGTGTCACATCGCCCTTGGGCTTGTGCGGCACCCGCGGTGGTTGAAACAGCGCTGAATGTGCAGCCAGCAGTTTTGCCAGCCAGGTTTCCGAGTTACCCGCCAGTTCAATCATTTCGGCCAGCTCGGGAATCGCAATCGACTCCAGCACTTCACGTGTCAGCAACGCCTCAGCCCGGGGCGCGCTGGCTTGGGGCAGACGATAGAAGCCCGCGATCTCATGGCAAAGCCCCAACAGAGCGCCGTAGAGGTGAAACAACGCCGATTCACGACCGGCCTGAATCAGCGCCAGGGAATTCATCGCCCGCCCCTCTTCAGCACGAGCCAGGGCTTCCAGCGACAGGCCGGCGAAATAGATTTTCTGATTGGTACGGGTATAGAGTTCGTGAGCCATGACGGCGCTCTCCACAACGAAATAATTGCTTCACACAGGCCGGACAGTGTCGTGGATCAGCCGATCCCACCGCAAGCAGAAAACCAAAAGGCCGCATGAAAACCCGAGGGTTCGCATGCGGCCTTTTCAGTGCCGGACTAACGCTTACTCAGCCTTGGCTTTTGCGCGCTTGTCTTCAACGGTCCACTTGCCGCCGTCGTAGTAAGCTTTCCAACCGGTAGGCTTGCCGTCGACTTCGGTCTGCACGTATTGCTCCTTGGTCTTGCGGCTGTAGCGGATGACCGCTGGCAGACCATCAGGATCCTTCTTCGGCGCATCGCAGAGGAAGTGGTACTTCGGATCGATTTCGTCCTTGTGCGGCACAATCTCGATCACCAGCGGAGCACGAGTCTCGCGGTTTTTCGGGAACTGACTCGCCGCCAGGAACAGACCGGAGGCACCGTCGCGCAGGATGTAGGTGTCGTTGACCTTTTCGCATTTCAGCTCAGGCATCTTCACCGGATCCATCTTCGGCGGCGCCGCGTCACCGCTCTTCAGCAGTTTGCGGGTGTTCTTGCACTCAGGGTTGGTGCAACCGAAGAACTTACCGAATCGGCCGGTCTTGAGTTGCATCTCGCTGCCGCACTTGTCGCATTCCAGGCTCGGACCTTCGTAGCCCTTGATGCGATAGCTGCCTTCTTCGATTTCGTAGCCTGCGCAATCGGGGTTGTTACCGCAGATGTGAAGCTTGCGCTTCTCGTCGAGCAGGTAAGCGTCCATCGCCGTGCTGCAGATCGGGCAACGATGCTTGCCGCGCAGCACCAGCGATTCCGATTCACCTTCGTCGTCCGCAGCGATTTCGTCGCCCGGTACCAGATTGACGGTGGCCTTGCAGCGCTCTTTCGGTGGCAGGCTGTAGCCCGAGCAACCGAGGAACACGCCAGTCGATGCGGTGCGTATCTGCATCGGACGACCGCAGGTGGTGCACGGAATATCGGTCATCACCGGCTGATTGGCACGCATGCCGTTGTCCGGGTTCTCGGCTACTTCGAGTTTCTTTTTGAAGTCGCCGTAGAATTCGTCCAGCACGCTTTTCCAGTCGCGCTCGCCCTGTGCAACGTCATCGAGGTTCTCTTCCATGCCGGCGGTGAAGCCATAGTCCATGAGGTTCGAGAAGCTCTCCGACAGACGCTCGGTAACGATGTCGCCCATCTTTTCCGAATAGAAACGACGGTTGTGCAGAGTTACGTAACCGCGATCCTGAATGGTCGAAATGATCGCTGCATAGGTCGAAGGACGACCGATGCCACGTTTTTCCATTTCTTTAACCAGGCTGGCTTCCGAATAACGCGCCGGCGGCTTGGTGAAGTGCTGGGACGGATCAAGCTTGATCAGCTTCATCACGTCGCCCTGCGCCATATCTGGCAGAACGTCGTCATCGCCTGGTTTGGCGATCTGCGGCATGACGCGGGTGTAACCGTCGAACTTGAGGATGCGGCCTTTGGCACGCAGCTCGAAATCGCCAGCGCCGACGCTGACGGTGGTCGACAGGTACTGGGCTGGCAGCATCTGGCAAGCGAGGAATTGGCGCCAGATCAGCTCATAGAGACGCTCTGCATCACGCTCCATGCCCGCCAGCTTGCTTGGAATGGTGTTGGCGTCGGACGGACGAATCGCTTCGTGAGCCTCTTGTGCGCCTTCCTTGCTGCTGTAGACGTTTGGCGTTTCCGGCAGATACTTCTTGCCGAACTCGTCTTCGATATAAGCACGCGCCATCGTCACGGCATCGGCCGAGAGATTGGTCGAGTCGGTACGCATATAAGTGATGTAGCCAGCTTCGTACAAACGCTGGGCCATCATCATGGTTTTCTTCACGCCAAAGCCCAGGCGGTTGCTCGCAGCCTGTTGCAAAGTGGACGTGATGAACGGCGCCGACGGCTTGCTGCTGGTTGGCTTGTCTTCGCGTTTGACGATGCTGTAGCTGGAAGCTTTGAGCTTCTCCAGCGCGGCCGTAGCCTGAGCTTCGTTCAGTGGCTTGAAGGCTTCGCCTTTCTCGCGGGCCACTTCGAATCGCACGGTCGAGCCTTTGGTGGTGCCGAGATCGGCATGCACTTCCCAGTACTCTTCCGGGTTGAACGCTCGAATTTCGCGCTCACGCTCTACGACCAGCTTCACAGCTACAGATTGCACGCGGCCAGCGGACAGGCCACGGGCGATCTTCGCCCACAGCAGCGGCGAGACCATGTAACCGACAACGCGGTCGAGGAAACGACGCGCCTGCTGAGCGTTGACACGATCGATGTCCAGCTCGCCCGGCTTGGAGAACGCTTCCTGAATCGCCTTCTTGGTGATTTCGTTGAACACCACGCGCTTGTAGCGGCTGTCGTCACCACCGATGGCTTCGCGCAGGTGCCAGGCAATGGCTTCCCCCTCGCGATCCAAGTCGGTTGCGAGATAGATGGTGTCAGCATCTTTGGCGAGCCGGCGCAGCTCTTCGATGACCTTCTCTTTGCCCGGGAGGATCTCGTACTTGGCTTTCCAGCCATGATCGGGATCGACACCCATACGCGAGACCAGCTGCTTGCGCGCTTTCTCTTTCGGCGAGAGCACCGGACCTTCGCCCGCAGCTGCCTTGCCGCGCTTGGCGGCTGGCTCTTTGCTGGCGCTAGCCGAACCGCTGGTGGGCAGGTCTCGGATATGGCCGATACTCGACTTCACCACGTATTGGTTACCCAGATACTTGTTGATGGTCTTGGCCTTAGCCGGGGATTCCACAATGACCAGCGATTTGCCCATGGATCAGAAAATTCCTGAATTCTAGAAGTGAAAGGCGGTTGGCGCCTGACGCGGCACCGCTATATATAGTTGATACAAGGTGAGGTCAAGCACAGGGTTCTGTGCGCACTCGCCTTATGCCTTGGAAAAAAGGCTCGGTTCGGCTTGCACCAAAGCAAAGCGTGGCACCTGCTCGCCGTCAACCTCGACCGACTCGAGAAACATGCTCAAAGGGCGCACCCAAAAGCCGTAATCGCCATACAGGGCTTGGTAAAAGACCACTTCTTCTTCGGTTTCCGAATGCCGTGCGACACTGAAAACACGGTACTGCGGACCTTTGTAATGTTGGTAGAGCCCAGGTTGTATCGGCATGCTTTGGCCCTCACTCAAATTTTTTCAAAATAAAAACAAAAATAAATCCACAAAAACAAAAACCGGGGCACTTGGCCCCGGCTTCCATCAACGAGACGCTTAAACGCGTTCGAAGACGGTGGAGATGCCTTGGCCGAGACCAATGCACATAGTGGCCACCCCGAAGGTGCCGCTATTCTGCTTCATCACGTTCAGCAAGGTGCCGGAAATACGGGCACCGGAGCAACCGAACGGGTGACCCAGGGCGATCGCGCCGCCGTGCAGGTTAACCTTCTCGTTCATCTTGTCGAGCACTTTCAGATCTTTCAGCACTGGCAGGGCCTGTGCAGCGAAAGCTTCGTTGAGCTCGAAGAAGTCGATATCGTTGATGCCAAGACCCGCGCGCTTCAGCGCTTTTTGTGTCGCCGGAACTGGACCATAGCCCATGATTGCCGGATCCACACCCGCCACTGCCATCGAACGGATAACCGCCATTGGCTGGATACCCAGGTCCTGTGCACGCTGTGCCGACATCACGATCATGCACGAAGCACCGTCAGTGATCTGCGACGAAGTACCGGCAGTCACGGTGCCGCCCTTTGGATTGAAGGCAGGCTTGAGGGCCGCCAGACTTTCCAGGGTGGTTTCCGGACGAATGGTTTCGTCGTAGTCGAACAGTTTCAGGAAACCGTTCTCGTCGTAGCCCTGCATCGGGATGATTTCGTCTTTGAACTTGCCTTCCACGGTGGCCTTGTGAGCCAACTGGTGGGAACGCACGCCGAAAGCGTCTTGCTGCTCGCGAGTGATGCCGTGCATTTTGCCCAGCATTTCAGCGGTCAGACCCATCATGCCCGAGGCTTTTGCCGCGTACAGCGACATGTGCGGGTTCGGATCGACACCGTGCATCATGCTCACGTGGCCCATATGCTCGACGCCGCCAACCACGAACACGTCACCGTTACCGGTCATGATCGCTTGCGCAGCAGTGTGCAAAGCGCTCATCGACGAGCCACACAGGCGGCTGACGGTCTGACCGGCAGCAGTGTGCGGGATCTGCGTCATCAGCGACGCCATGCGCGCGATGTTCCAGCCCTGCTCCAGAGTCTGGTTGACGCAGCCCCAGATCACGTCTTCGACTTCGTTCGGATCAACCTTGACGTTGCGTTCCAGCAATTTGCTGATCAGGTGCGCCGACATGTCTTCGGCACGGGTGTTGCGGTGCATGCCGCCCTTGGAGCGGCCCATCGGAGTACGACCGAAGTCGACAATCACGACGTCTCTTGGATTCAAGCTCATAAAATTTCACTCTCGCTCAAAAGTTGGGACGCTTAACCGAAGAACCGTTGGCCGGTTTTGGCCATTTCACGCAGTTTCGCGGTCGGGTGGTACAGCGCGCCCAAATCAGCGTACTGGTCAGCCAGGGCAACGAACTCGGCAACACCGATCGAATCGATGTAGCGCAGTGCACCGCCACGGAATGGAGGGAAACCGATACCGTAGACCAGACCCATGTCGGCTTCAGCGGCGGTTTCAACGATGCCGTCTTCCAGGCAACGCACGGTTTCCAGGCACAGCGGGATCATCATCCAGTTGATGATGTCTTCGTCAGTGACTTCGCGCTGCTCGTAAACGATCGGCTTGAGCACTTCCAGCACCGACGGATCGGCGACTTTCTTCTGCTTGCCTTTCTTGTCGGCCTCGTAGGCGTAGAAGCCCTTGCCGTTCTTCTGACCCAGGCGCTTGGCTTCGTACAGCACGTCGATGGCCGAACGACGGTCATCCTTCATGCGGTCCGGGAAACCTTCAGCCATCACGTCACGACCGTGGTGACCGGTGTCGATACCGACCACGTCCATCAGGTACGCCGGGCCCATCGGCCAGCCGAATTTTTCCATGACCTTGTCGATACGGACAAAGTCCACACCGGCGCTGACCAGCTTGGCGAAACCGCCGAAGTACGGGAACAGAACGCGGTTGACCAGGAAGCCCGGGCAGTCGTTGACGACGATCGGGTTTTTGCCCATTTTCTTGGCGTAGGCAACGGTGGTAGCTACAGCCAGTTCACTCGACTTCTCGCCACGGATCACTTCCACCAGCGGCATCATGTGCACCGGGTTGAAGAAGTGCATGCCGACGAAGTTTTCCGGACGCTTGAGGGCTTTTGCCAACAGGCTGATGGAAATGGTCGAGGTGTTGGACGCGAGGATGGTGTCCTCTTTGACCTGACCTTCGACTTCGGCCAACACAGCTTGCTTGACCTTCGGGTTTTCAACGACCGCTTCGACCACCAGATCGACGTGACCGAAGTCGCCGTAGGACAGGGTCGGACGAATGGCGTTGAGCACTTCGGCCATTTTCGCAGCGGTCATGCGACCTTTATCAACGCGGCCAACCAGCAGTTTGGCGGCTTCGGCCAGACCCTGCTCGATACCGTGCTCGTTGATGTCCTTCATCAGGATCGGCGTACCTTTGGAGGCCGACTGATAAGCGATACCGCCACCCATGATGCCGGCGCCGAGTACGGCAGCCTGCTTCACGTCTTTGGCGATTTCGTCGTAGGCCTTGGCCTTTTTCTTCAGCTCCTGATCGTTCAGGAACAGACCGATCAAGCTCTGCGCGGCAGAGGTCTTGGCCAGTTTGACGAAACCGGCGGCTTCGACTTCCAGCGCCTTGTCACGACCGAAGTTCGCGGCTTTCTGGATGGTCTTGATCGCTTCAACCGGCGCCGGGTAGTTCGGGCCGGCCTGACCGGCAACGAAACCTTTCGCGGTTTCGAAAGCCATCATTTGTTCAATGGCGTTCAGTTTGAGCTTATCCAGCTTCGGCTGACGCTTGGCCTTGTAATCGAACTCGCCGGAGATGGCGCGTTTGATCAGCTCAAGTGCCGCTTCCTGCAGTTTTTCTGGGGCAACCACAGCGTCGACGGCACTGACTTTCAGCGCGTCTTCAGGACGGTTTTCCTTGCCGGAGGCAATCCACTCGATGGCGTTGTCGGCACCGATCAGGCGCGGCAGACGCACGGTGCCGCCGAAGCCTGGGTAGATGCCCAGTTTGACTTCCGGCAGACCGATCTTGGCCTTGGTGGACATGACGCGATAGTCAGCCGCCAGGCACATTTCCAGACCGCCGCCCAGGGCGATGCCATTGATGGCCGCTACGGTCGGAACGTTGAGGTCTTCGAAATCGCTGAAGATCTTGTTGGCTTCGAGATTGCCAGCAACCAGCTCGGCATCCGGCAGCTTGAAGTTGTCGACAAATTCGGTGATGTCGGCGCCGACGATAAACACGTCCTTGCCACTGCTGACGATCACGCCCTTGATCAAAGCATCTGCCTTGATGGTGTCTACGGCCTGACGCAGTTCGTTCAGGGTTAGACGGTTGAACTTGTTGACGGACTCACCCTTGAGGTCGAATTTCAATTCGACGATGCCACTTTCAAGAGCTTTAACCGTGATGGCTTTACCTTCGTAAATCATCAACTGATCTCCACGATATGGAAGCTGAACAGTACACGTCGGACGCAGGCGAATGGCTCGGCAGGACGCTTTTTCGTCGATGCTAACGCCAATCCACCCGGCACACCCGCCAACGCGATAGTCGGGATTCTGTAGGAGCGGTCAGTAAGACAAACGCTCAATTCATACGCCCGTTTGATTTGGGTACGTCACCTTCACGGAATTTCCGACAATTGTCAATCGCCCAAAATGCGGGTTGAAATGCGACTTTGCGGTCATTTCCGTACCACGAAGACCAGCAACACGCGTCTGCATGTGAAGCCATTCATAGAATCAATAGTTAGAAAATTCGCCCTAATTCACGCCGAGCCCTGTTTAACGGGCTACGCTGGCTGGACTACAGGGAAATGCACTTAATGCACCCGGCACATCAGCAAAGAATTACCGGCCTGCCTGGCCAACCCCGCCCGATGAATCATGTCGGGCTTTTTATTGCGCGTCTGCCGGAAGTTCCCCACCGTTGCAGTGGGAAAAGTCCGCGCGTCACGCCAGCGCTTTCAGCGTGGCGTCGATATCTTGCAATACCGTGGCTTCGCCCTTCTCGCCCCAATACAAGGCAATCATCTGCGCATCCGCCTCAATTTTGAAAACGTTGCCCGGCAACTTTTCGAAATGATTGAGCAGCGCGCGGTCTTCGCAGACCTCCTGCCATTGATTGACCCACACACCCGGCGATTTCTGCCAGTAAGTCCAGCACGCGGGTTGCTTGCTACGCCGCGGGCGATGGTATTGCGCACACGGGCTCGGCGGCTCTTGCGACAGCCAGTGCGGCCATTCCTGAGGCGCCAATTGCATGGACAGGCCAATGCGCCGCGCCTCCATGCGCAGGGCAATACGGCCGCTTTGCGCGCGCGATGGGCGCAACCATGCCAGCGGACTTAAAACCACCAACAGGATTGACACCACCAACCAGACCGTCATATCTCTACTCCCCATTCTTGGTGAGCGCATTGTGTCACTTTGGAACCAATGCGCTTGAAACCAGCCATACTTAACAATATTGAAACCTCAGGAGGAGCACCTCATGCCCTACCACCACATCCTGGTCGCTGTAGATTTGACTGAAGAGTGCGACCCTGTGATTCACCGCGCCCGCGAGCTTTCCGTGAGCAATGGCGCCAAGCTGTCGCTGGTGCATATCGTCGAGCCAATGGCCATGGCGTTTGGCGGCGACGTGCCGATGGATCTGTCACAACTGCAACAACAGCAGTTCGATCAGGCCAAGGAGCGCCTAGAGCGCCTGAAGCTCAAGTATTCCGAACTCGAAGGCGCCAATTGCCACCTGACCTACGGCCAGCCACGCCAGGAAATCCATCATTTCGCCAAGGAACAAGCGTGCGATCTGATCGTGGTCGGCAGCCATGGTCGTCATGGTCTGGCGCTGTTGCTCGGCTCCACTGCGAATGACGTGCTGCACGGCGCACCTTGCGATGTCCTTGCCGTGCACCTGGTCAAACGCTAACCCTTGTGTAGGAGCTGCCGAAGGCTGCGATCTTTTGACGTTGGTTTTAAAAACCAGATCAAACGATCGCAGCCTTCGGCAGCTCCTACAAAAAGCCCGGCCTCACGCAAATGAGGCCGGGCTTTTTTGTTACCGGATCAATCAGGCATCGAGCTCGGCCCAACGCTCCATCAACGCATCCAGCTCAGCCTGCAACTGCTCAAGCGATGCAATCACCTTGGCCGTTTCCGCCGCAGGACGCTGATAGAAGCCGGCGTCAGCCATTTCGGCTTCCACGGCAGCGATCTGCTGTTCCTTGGCATCGATATCGCCCGGCAACGCTTCCAGCTCGCGCTGCAGCTTATAGCTCAGCTTCTTTTTGGCCGCCGGGGCGGCAACGGCAGGTTCAGCCACCGCAGCCGGCTCAGCGGTCACTACAGCCGAATTCAGGTCAGCTTTACCGGATTTGCTTTCAGTCACGCCCAGCAGACGCGGCGAGCCGCCCTGACGGATCCAGTCCTGATAGCCGCCGACGTATTCACGCACCTTGCCTTCACCTTCGAAGACTAGTGTGCTGGTGACCACGTTGTCGAGGAATGCCCGGTCGTGGCTGACCATCAGCACGGTGCCGTTGAAGGTCAGCAGCACTTCTTCGAGCAGCTCCAGCGTTTCCACGTCGAGGTCGTTGGTTGGTTCGTCGAGGACCAGCAGGTTGGCCGGTTTGCTGAACAATTTGGCCAGCAACAGACGCGCACGCTCACCACCCGACAGCGCCTTGACCGGCGTGCGGGCACGCTGCGGGCTGAACAGGAAGTCGCCGAGGTAACTCAACACGTGACGGCTCTGACCATCGATATCGATGAAATCGCGACCTTCGGCGACGTTGTCGATAACGGTTTTTTCCAGGTCCAACTGGTGACGCAATTGGTCGAAGTAGGCCACGTCGATCCGCGTGCCCTCTTCCACTTTACCGCTGGTCGGTTGCAGACCGCTGAGCATCAGTTTCAGCAGGGTGGTCTTGCCGGTACCGTTGGCGCCAAGCAGACCAATACGGTCGCCGCGCGTCAGCACCATCGAGAAATCCTTGATCAGGAACGGGCCGCCCGGGTGAGCGAAACTCACGTTCTCGAGCACCATCACCTGCTTGCCGGACTTGTCGGCAGTGTCCAGCTGAATGTTGGCCTTGCCGGTGCGCTCACGACGTTCACTACGCTCGACGCGCAAGGCTTTCAGGGCGCGGACGCGGCCTTCGTTACGGGTGCGGCGCGCCTTGATGCCCTGGCGGATCCAGACTTCTTCCTGGGCCAGTTTCTTGTCGAACAGCGCGTTGGCGGTTTCTTCAGCGGCCAGCGCGGCTTCTTTGTGCACGAGGAAACTGGCGTAGTCGCCGTTCCAGTCGATCAGGCCGCCGCGATCCAGTTCAAGGATGCGCGTGGCGAGGTTTTGCAGGAAAGAACGGTCGTGCGTGATGAACAGCACGGCGCCCTGGAAATCTTTCAGCGCTTCTTCGAGCCAGGCAATCGCACCGATGTCCAGGTGGTTGGTTGGTTCGTCGAGCAGCAGCAGATCCGGCTCGGACACCAGCGCCTGCGCCAGCAACACGCGACGACGCCAGCCGCCGGACAACTGGGCGAGGGTCTTGTCGGCCGGCAGTTGCAGGCGGCTCAAGGTGCTGTCGACCAAAGTCTGCAAACGCCAGCCATCACGGGCTTCGAGGTCTTGCTGAACGTGCATCAGCTTGTTCAGGTCTTCTTCAGTGACGCAGTTCTGTGCAAGGTGATGGTATTCGGCGAGCAACGCGCCCACGCCATCAAGGCCTTCAGCGACCACGTCGAACACTGTCCGATCGTCGGCCACTGGCAATTCTTGCGGCAATTCGCCGATTTTCAGACCGGGTGCACGCCACACCGAGCCGTCATCAGGCTTCTGGTCGCCCTTGACCAGTTTCATCATGCTGGACTTGCCAGTGCCGTTGCGGCCGATGATGCACACCCGCTCACCACGGGCGATCTGCCAGGATACCTTGTCCAACAACGGCATAGCGCCGAACGCAAGGGACACATCGCTGAATTTGAGCAGGGTCATGAGCTTCTCCAAAAACCGGGCGCGCATTCTACCTGAGTTAGGGCTTCAACAGGCCGGCAATTTGTCTGTCGAAGCACTCTGCACAACATTTGTTGCGAACTTGTGCTGTGAGGCCGGCAAAGCTTTCGCCGCTTGCTGGCAAAAGGCTAAGCTACAGACAATTCAGTGCTGATTCGTGTCGGCACTTGTCATGATTTCTCTGCCCGGATGTCTCATGCGCAGTCGCCTTTTCAGTGTTTTGTCCTGTTTGCTACTTTCCGCCGCTGCCGTTCAATCCGCCCAGGCGGTGGACCTGTCCACCCAACGCCAGTATTACGATGAAGCCAAGCGCGCCCTGGCCAAGGGTGATACCGGCCCGTATTTCCGTTACAGCCAGGCGCTGGCCGATTACCCGCTGGAACCGTATCTGGCTTACGACGAATTGACCGCGCGCCTGAAAAGCGCAAGCAACGAGGAAATCGAAAAATTCCTCGCCGAGCACGGTGACCTGCCCCAGGCCAACTGGATGAAGCTGCGCTGGTTGCGCTGGCTGGCCGACCGTGGCGATTGGGCGACTTTCGTCAAGTATTACGACCCGAAACTCAACTTCACCGAACTGGACTGCCTGAATGCGCAGTACCAGATCACCCACAACAAGAAAGCCGAGGGCTATGCCAACGCCGACAAGCTCTGGCTGACCGGTAAATCGCAGCCCGCCGCGTGTGACGCGCTGTTCGGCATTTGGGCCGCTGACGGCCAACTGACTGAACAGAAACGCTGGGAGCGCACCAAACTCGCCGCCCAGGCGCGCAACTATCCGCTGGCCAACAGCCTCGTTAACGGCCTGACCACCCTCGCCCCGCGCGGTCGTTTGCTGGTCGATGTCGCACAGAAACCCGAGTTGCTCAACCAGCCGTCGCGCTTCACCCCGGCCGATGAGCCAATGTCTGACGTGGTCAGCCTCGGCCTGCGCCGCCTCGCCCGTCAGGATCCGGACAAGGCCATGGCCCTGCTCGACGGTTATGCCAGCAGCATGCATTTCTCCCGTGATGAGAAAGTTGCGATCGCCCGTGAAATCGGCCTGACCCTGGCCCGGCGTTTCGACAGCCGCGCGCTGGACGTGATGACCAAATACGACCCGGAGCTGCGTGACAACACCGTCTCCGAATGGCGTTTGCGCCTGCTGTTGCGTCTGGCGCGTTGGGACGATGCCTATCAACTGACCAAACGTCTGCCGCAGGATCTGGCCACCACCAACCGCTGGCGCTACTGGCAGGCACGCAGCCTGGAACTGGCGCAACCGCAGAACCCGGAAGCGCAGAACCTGTACAAAAATCTGGCGCGCGAACGTGATTTCTACGGCTTCCTCGCTGCCGACCGCTCGCAATCGCCGTACTCGTTGAACAACAAGCCACTGGTGCTCAGCCAGGCGCTGATCAACAAAGTGCGCAACACCCCTGGCGTTCGCCGCGCGCTGGAATTCCATGCCCGTGGGCAGATCGTTGACGGTCGCCGTGAGTGGTACCACGTCAGCCGTCACTTCAACCGCGACGAAATGGTTGCCCAGGCGAAACTGGCTTATGACCTGAAGTGGTACTTCCCGGCGATTCGCACCATCAGCCAGGCGCAATACTGGGACGATCTGGACATTCGTTTCCCGATGGCCCACCGCGACACCCTCGTGCGTGAAGCCAAGGTTCGCGGCCTGCATTCGAGCTGGGTGTTTGCCATTACCCGTCAGGAAAGCGCGTTCATGGACGACGCCCGTTCCGGCGTCGGCGCCAGCGGCCTGATGCAGCTGATGCCCGCCACTGCCAAGGAAACCGCGCGCAAATTCAGCATCCCGCTGGCCTCGCCGCAGCAGGTGCTCGATCCGGACAAGAACATCCAGCTCGGCGCCGCCTACCTGAGCCAGGTTCACAGCCAGTTCAACGGCAACCGCGTCCTCGCCTCCGCCGCCTACAACGCCGGCCCGGGTCGAGTGCGTCAATGGCTGCGTGGCGCTGACCACCTGAGTTTCGACGTCTGGGTGGAAAGCATCCCGTTCGACGAAACCCGCCAGTACGTGCAGAACGTACTGTCGTACTCGGTGATCTACGGCCAGAAACTCAACTCACCACAGCCGCTGGTGGATTGGCACGAACGCTACTTCGATGATCAATGACCTGTAGGAGCTGCCGCAGGCTGCGATCTTTTGATCCTGTCTAAAAAAATGCCCGCATTTTCATGCGGGCATTTTTAATTCAAAAGATCGCAGCCTGCGGCAGCTCCTACAGGTGCCTATAGACCGATCGTCCCCCGATGCGAGCAATGCCCATCAGTGTTGATCAGCCGTGACTTTTCCATCATTGAATTGCAACGCCGCCAACCGCGCGTACAGCGGATTGCTGGCAATCAGTTCCTGATGGGTGCCGATAGCGACAAGCTGTCCCTGATCCATCACCGCGATCCGGTCGGCGTTTTTCACGGTAGCCAGGCGATGGGCGATGACCAGCGTGGTGCGGTTCTGCATCAGGCTCGGCAGGGCTTCCTGGATCAGGTGTTCGCTCTGAGCATCGAGGGCGCTGGTGGCCTCGTCCAGCAGCAGGATCGGTGCGTCGACGAGCAACGCGCGGGCAATCGCCAGGCGTTGGCGCTGGCCACCCGAAAGGCCCAGCCCGCCGTCGCCCAGATGGGTCTGGTAACCATTGGGCATTTTTTCGATGAAGTCGTGGGCGTGAGCAATTTTTGCAGCGTCCTTGACCTGCTCCAGGGTCGCTCCGGGATTGCCGTAACGAATATTCTCTTCAACGCTGCCGAAAAACAGCGCCGGCGACTGAGACACCAACGCAAAGTGGCGACGCAGATCCAGCGGATCGAGACGGGTCAGCGGCACGCCATCGATGAGGATCTGCCCTTCCAGCGGGTCGTAAAAACGCAACAGCAGGTCGTACACCGTGGACTTGCCAGCACCGGACGGCCCTACCAATGCCAGTGTTTCACCGGCCCGGATCGTCAGATTCAAACCGTTGACCGCGTAACTTTCCGGACGCGACGGGTAGGAGAACCGTACATCCTGCAACTGCAGTTCACCCGTGACCCGCTCCGGCAAGGTCACCAGCCCCGTGGCAGGTGGCTGGATGATGTTTTGTGAACCGAGCAACTCTGCAATCCGTTCGGCTGCGCCCGCCGCGCGTTGCAGTTCGCCAATGACTTCACTCAGGGTGCCGATCGCACTGCCGACGATCAGGCTGTAAAAGACAAAAGCGGCCAGTTCGCCACCGGTGATTCGCCCGGCAATCACGTCCATGCCGCCGACCCACAACATCACCGCCACCGCGCCCAGCACCAGCACGATGACCATGGTGATCATCCACGAGCGCTGGAAGATGCGTTTGCGCGCCGTGTCGAAAGCCTCCTCGACCGTAGACGCAAAACGCCGCTCGTCCTGCACCTGATGGTTGTAGGCCTGTACGGTTTTGATCTGGCCAAGGGTTTCGGACACATAGCTGCCGATATCGGCGACCCGGTCCTGGCTCAACCGCGACAGGTTGCGTACGCGGCGGCCGAAAATCAGGATCGGTGCAACCACGAACGGCAAGGCAATCACCACGATGCTGGTGAGTTTTGCATTGGTGACGAACAGCAGGATGACGCCGCCGATGACCATCAGCAGGTTGCGCAAGAACATCGACAGCGACGAACCGATCACCGATTGCAACAGTGTCGTGTCGGCTGTCAGCCGTGACTGAATCTCCGAACTGCGGTTGTTCTCGTAAAAGCCCGGGTGCAGATAAACCAGATGGTTGAACACCTCGCGGCGAATGTCGGCCACGCAACGTTCGCCGATCCATGACACCCAGTAAAACCGCGCGAACGTGCCCACCGCCAGGCCCAGCACCATCAACATGAAGATGCCAATGCTCTGGTTGAGCTGATGCGGCGACTGGGTCATGAAGCCCCGATCGACCAGCAGTTTGATGCCCTGCCCCATCGACAATGTGACGGCAGCGGTGACAATCAACGCCAGCAGCGCACCAATGACTTGCCAGCGGTAAGGGGCCAGAAATCGACTGGTCAGGCGCAGGGCGCGACGGTGCCGTGAGGAAAACTTCGGGGTCATTCAGGTACACATCCGTGTTGATGAAAGGGCTAGCCTAAACCTTCTATGGGGTGGAACTCTGTAAATCACAATGAGTCAGGTTAAATATGCCCCCAAAGACTAGGCCATAGTTGCTATCGGTCTAAGGTCTCGGTTGAGACCAGCGGTCATTTCTGTTTGAGTGGAGATGCCGCTGTCGACAGACCGCAGGGAGTTGTCACAGCCCGGTCTCGTGGCGGTTTTAACCTGAGTACACAACCTGATGAGGAGACAGGCCATGTCCTTGCAACACAGCAGCGATGACGAGATTGAAGTGATCCGCACCAAACCCGGCCAGACTCTGGGTTGCTCGATTATTGATGAACAGGGCCGCGAAGTACCGATCACTGAAGACATGATCCAGCAAGCGTGCAGCGAACTGGACAAGCGATTGGTCAAGCCTGCCGAACAAGAGTGATGTAGCCACCGTCTTCCTGACCCGGCCCTTTTTGGCCGGGTTTTTTCTGTCTGAACACTTGAGCTTTGCGTTGGAGCGATCGCTGGCAAGCCAGCTCCCACAGGATTTTCGTCGTGCTCAAAGTCCGAGTACACCCGCGAAACCTGTGGGAGCTGGCTTGCCAGCGATGAAGCCACCTCGGTCTTTAAACAGCCACCGCGCCGAGTGCCGCCACAATCTGCTGCAACGCCGGTGATTCGCCTTCGATGCGCACTTTCAGTCCTTCGATCTCGCGCCGCACCGGATACTGCTTGCGCAACACATCAAACGCCGCACGCTGCTCAGCCACATTGCCTACGAGACTACGACGAAAATCCGCATCATCGCGGCGCGGGTCGTACACGCCACGGCACAACATCGCCAGCGCCCAGGCCGGATCGCTCTCGCCGTGCAGGGAAACTTCCGACAACCACGGTGCTGGCAGCAAGTCACTGAGCTGGATGCTCGCGGGCTGACCGATAAATTCACAGTACGCCTGATAGATCTGCGCCGTGCCGCGCTGTTTGCCATCGAGGCTGTAACCGGCGATGTGCGGCGTAGCCAATACGCAGAGCTCTGCCAGCGCGACGTCGACTTCAGGTTCGGCTTCCCAGACATCGAGCACCGCTTGCAGGTCTTCACGCTCCAGCAGGACATTGCGCAGCGCAGCGTTATCGACCACCGGGCCACGCGCGGCGTTGATCAGCCAGGTGCCGGGCTTGAGTTGCTGCAAACGCTGCTGATCGAACAAATGCCAGGTCGCGCCATCACCGCTGCGGGTCAACGGCGTGTGCAGACTGATCACGTCGCACTGCTCGATGATCTGTTCGAGGCTGACGAAATCGCTGCCCTCGGCAGCCTGACGCGGCGGATCGCAGACCTTGACGTTCCAGCCCAGACCTTGCAGAACCTTGATCAGCCGACCGCCGACCTCGCCGGCACCGACAATGCCGTAGGTGCGTTGAGTCAGATCGACGCCCTCGATTTCGGCGAGCGTCATCAGGCTGCCCAGCACGTAATCGACCACGCCACGGGCGTTGCAGCCGGGGGCACTCGACCAGGTGATGCCGGCTTCATTAAAGTAATCGAGGTCCAGATGATCGGTACCGATGGTGCAGGTGCCGACGAATCGGACCTTGCTGCCCGCAAGCAGCGCCCGGTTGACCTGGGTCACCGAACGCACAAGCAGCACGTCGGCCTGCTCGACCGTCGCACGGTCGATGGAACGGCCCGGCACTCGGCGGATCTCGCCGAAACCGGCAAAAAAAGCGTCGAGCAGCGGAATATTTTCGTCGGCAACAATCAGCATAGGGGGCTCCTTGGGCGAATCGGCAGTCTAACTGTAGGAGCTGCCGCAGGCTGCGATCTTTTGATCCTGATCTTAAAAACAAGATCAAAAGATCGCAGCCTGCGGCAGCTCCTACAGATTACAAATGCGCAACAGAGGATTTTTCCTGACCAAGTCGTCAGCGGCGTAGAATGCGCCGCCATGCGCATCAATTTCTGTGGACGCTTTGCCTGTGAATTCCGTAACTGACCAACCCCTCGCCGCCTCCCTCACCCGCCCCGCGCGGATTCGTCTGGAGTTCAAGAACCTGCTCGCCCTGGCGCTGCCGATCATCATCGCGCAGCTGGCGACCACGGCCATGGGCTTCGTCGATGCGGTGATGGCCGGGCGCGTCGGGCCGAAAGATCTGGCGGCCGTGGCGCTGGGCAACTCGATCTGGGTACCGGTGTTCCTGTTGATGACCGGCACCCTGCTGGCAACCACGCCGAAAGTCGCCCAGCGTTTCGGCGCCGGTACCCACAGCGAAATCGGCCCGATCGTGCGTCAGGCGTTGTGGCTGGCGCTGGTGGTCGGCTTGATTGCTACCGCGATGCTGGTCGCCGCCGAGCCGGTACTGCACCTGATGAAGGTCGATCCGGAGCTGATCGGCCCGTGCATGCAGTACTTGCACGGCATCGCCAGCGGCTTGCCGGCGGTGGCGTTCTATCACGTGCTGCGCTGCACCAGTGACGGCATCGGCCGTACCCGCCCGGCGATGGTGCTGGGCCTGTGCGGTCTGGCGCTGAACATCCCGCTGAACTACGTGTTCATTTATGGCCACTTCGGCGTACCGGCCATGGGCGGCGTTGGCTGCGGCTGGGCCACGGCAATTGTGATGTGGGTGATGGCGCTGGGTCTGGCTGGTTATGAGCGCTGGGCCCCGGCGTATCGCTCGAGCGAAATTTTCAGCCGTTTCGACTGGCCGCAATGGGCGGTGATCAAGCGCCTGCTGTCGATCGGTCTGCCGATCGGCATCGCGGTGTTTGCCGAATCGAGTATTTTCGCGGTGATCGCCCTGCTGATCGGTAGCTTGGGCGCCACTGTCGTGGCTGGGCATCAGATTGCGCTGAACGTCAGCTCGCTGGTGTTCATGATTCCGTATTCGCTGGGCATGGCGGTTACTGTGCGCGTCGGTCAGGCCCTGGGCCGTGAAGAACCGCGTGAAGCGCGCTTTGCGGCCGGCGTCGGCATGGGCACTGCGCTGGCTTACGCCTGCCTGTCGGCGAGCATGATGCTGTTACTGCGTGAGCCGATTGCGGCGATCTACACCGCTGACCCGACGGTGATTCACATTGCGGCGATGCTGATTGTGTACTCGGCGCTGTTTCAGTTTTCCGACGCGATTCAGGTCACTGCCGCCGGCGCGCTGCGCGGTTATCAGGACACTCGGGTGACGATGATTCTGACGCTGTTCGCCTATTGGGGCATTGGTCTGCCGGTGGGTTACGCCCTCGGTCTGACCGACTGGCTCGGCGAGCCACGCGGCCCGAGCGGCTTGTGGCAGGGTTTGATTGTCGGCCTGAGCTGTGCGGCGCTGATGCTGTCGATCCGCCTGACGCGCAGCGCGCGCAAGCGTATTCGGATAAGCCGTTCGGCGGGCTGATCGCCCATAAAAAAAGACCTGCAAATGCAGGTCTTTTTTTTGTCCTGACTCAGGACTTTTTGCGAATCCAGTACAGATAAGTCCCGGCCTCTTCGTGCTGGCCCACCAGTTCGTGGTCGAGAAACACACAGAACTTGGGAATGTCGCGACGGGTCGAGGGATCGGTGGCGATCACCTTGAGCAGGCCGCCGGGCACCAGGTCACGGATGTGCTGGTGCAGCATCATCACCGGCTCCGGGCAATTGAGGCCGGTGGCATCGAGGGTGCCGTCGACCGGGGTATCGATCATTTCACTCATGATTCACTCCTGAAACTGGCCGGCATTGTCGCGCATTGCCGGGGCGTTACACCACACTCCCCTGTAGGAGCTGCCGCAGGCTGCGATCTTTTGATCTTGATCTTTCAGAAAGACAACATCAAAAGATCGCAGCCTGCGGCAGCTCCTACAGGGTTTTGCAGTGTTTTAGCGGGATTTTGTTTTTTTGATGTCGTGTCGGCGCAGGTGGCAGGTCACTTCCTCGCGGTCGTGATAGAGCTGTTTGCAGCCGATATCGACTTTGATCCCGCGCGCCTTGAAGCCATCGGCAATGCGTTCAAGCAAGCGCTTCACTTCGGCATAACGCTGCTTCATCGGCAACTTCAGGTTGACCACTGCCTCGCGGCAATGCCCCTCACCAATCCACTCTTCGAGCATCGCCGCGTTGCGCGCCGGCTTCTCGACAATGTCGCAGACCATCCAGTCCACCGGTTGCTTGGGCTTGAAGGTAAAACCGTCCGCCATCAAGTGCTGCACCAGACCGGTGTCCATCAGGCTTTCCGCCATCGGGCCGTTGTCGATCGCGGTCACCAGCATGCCGCGATTGACCAGTTGCCAGGTCCAGCCGCCCGGTGCGGCGCCAAGGTCAACGCCGGTCATGTCGCTGTGCAGGCGGTCTTCCCACTGATCGCGCGGGATGAAGTGGTGCCACGCCTCTTCCAGCTTCAAGGTCGAGCGGCTCGGTGCTTCGCGCGGAAACTTCAGGCGCGGAATGCCCATTGGCCACATCGCCGAGTTACCCGCGTCAGCCATACCGAGAAACACTTCACGACCACTTTTGAACGTCAGCAGCAGACGCGGCTTGCTGGCGTCATCGACCAGTTTGCCGGCGCCGGTGAGCGCCTTGCGCAGCGGGCCTTCGAATTTCTTGCAGAAGTTCGACAGTTCCTTGCCGTCATTGGTGTCGACGACCTCCAGCCACAGGCTGCCGCACACCGGGAACTCGGCCATGTGCGCGAGGATCACGCTGATGCGGTCGGTTTCCGGCAGATCAATGAAGACGCCGCGCGCCCATTGGCGCGGGAAGATCAGCTCGGCAAAACGCTGACCGCGCATCAGACGCTCGGCGCCGTCTTCTTCGGTGCAGACAAACTCGGCGCAGGCGGTGGCCGCTTTGGCCTTGGCGTAGCCAGCCACGTTGAGTTGGGCGGCGAGGTCGGAAATCTCCGAACAGACTTCGCCTTCGAAACCTGGCCGGCAATGCATGAATAGGGTGTTCATTCTTACTCCTGGGCAGCGGGCGATCATTCGGCCCCTGCGCGATGTCCAGACCTTGCGTTGCAGCAAAGCCTGTCACGAAAACCGGCGCATGATAGCCGATGTCGGAACCTTGGTTCCGCTCATAGAGTCCAGTTATTAGCCAGCTAATGAAAACAGGGCTACGTTGATAGCTCTGCCCGTCCCCTCAATCCGTAGCCGTGCGGATTCAAAGGAGTGATCGTAATGCCGTCCCTCGATAGTCTGAAGACCCTAAAAACACTGCAGATTGACCAAAAGACCTACCACTATTTCAGCCTGCCGGATGCCGCCAAAAGCCTGGGCGATCTCGACAAGCTGCCGATGTCGCTGAAAGTCCTGCTGGAAAACCTGCTGCGCTGGGAAGATGAAAAAACTGTCACCGGCGCCGACCTTAAGGCAATTGCCGCGTGGCTCAAGGAGCGTCGCTCCGATCGGGAAATCCAGTACCGTCCGGCCCGCGTATTGATGCAAGACTTTACCGGGGTGCCCGCCGTGGTCGACCTTGCCGCCATGCGCGCGGCGATGGCCAAGGCCGGCGGCGACCCGCAACGGATCAACCCGCTGTCACCGGTGGATCTGGTGATCGACCACTCGGTGATGGTCGACAAGTTCGCCACGCCCAGCGCTTTCGAGCAGAACGTCGACATCGAAATGCAGCGTAACGGCGAGCGGTATGCCTTCCTGCGCTGGGGCCAGAGCGCCTTCGATAATTTCAGCGTCGTGCCGCCGGGCACCGGCATTTGCCATCAGGTCAACCTTGAATACCTCGGCCGCACCGTGTGGACCAAGGATGAAGACGGCCGCACCTACGCTTTCCCTGACACATTGGTCGGCACCGACTCCCACACCACCATGATCAACGGCCTCGGCGTGCTCGGCTGGGGTGTCGGCGGGATCGAGGCGGAAGCGGCGATGCTCGGGCAGCCGGTGTCGATGCTGATTCCGGAAGTGATCGGTTTCAAACTCACCGGCAAACTCAAGGAAGGCATCACCGCCACCGACCTGGTGCTGACGGTTACGCAGATGCTGCGCAAGAAAGGCGTGGTGGGCAAATTCGTCGAGTTCTACGGTGACGGCCTCGCCGATCTGCCACTGGCTGATCGCGCAACTATTGCCAACATGGCCCCGGAATACGGCGCGACGTGCGGTTTCTTCCCGGTCGACGACGTGACGCTGGAATACCTGCGCCTGTCGGGTCGCCCGCCAGAAACGGTGAAACTGGTCGAGGCCTACACCAAAGCCCAAGGCCTGTGGCGCCTGCCCGGTCAGGAACCGGTGTTTACCGACAGCCTGGCGCTGGACATGGGCAGCGTCGAAGCAAGCCTGGCCGGGCCAAAACGCCCGCAGGATCGCGTGTCGCTGCCGAACGTGCCGCAAGCCTTCAGCGACTTCATCGACCTGCAATTCAAACCCACCAGCAAAGAAGAAGGACGCCTGGAAAGTGAGGGCGGTGGCGGCGTCGCCGTGGGCAATGCCGATCTGGTCGGCGAAACCGAATACGAATACGAAGGCCACACCTATCGCCTGAAAAACGGCGCCGTGGTTATCGCCGCCATCACCTCCTGCACCAACACCTCCAACCCGAGCGTGATGATGGCGGCCGGTCTGTTGGCGAAAAAAGCCGTGGAGAAAGGCCTGACGCGCAAGCCGTGGGTGAAGAGTTCACTGGCGCCGGGCTCGAAAGTGGTGACCGACTACTACAAGGCTGCGGGATTGACGCAATACCTCGACCAACTCGGTTTTTCATTGGTCGGTTATGGCTGCACCACCTGTATCGGCAACTCAGGGCCGCTGCCCGAGCCGATCGAAAAAACCATTCAGAAAGCCGACCTCACCGTCGCGTCGGTGCTGTCCGGCAACCGCAACTTTGAAGGCCGCGTGCATCCACTGGTGAAAACCAACTGGCTGGCCTCGCCGCCGCTGGTGGTCGCGTATGCCTTGGCTGGCAGCGTACGCAGCGACATCAGCAGTGAACCGCTGGGCGAAGACAAGCAAGGCAATCCGGTGTATCTGCGCGATATCTGGCCATCGAGTAAAGAGATCGCCGATGCGGTGAATCAGGTCAGCACGGCGATGTTCCACAAGGAATACGCCGAAGTGTTTGCCGGCGATGAACAGTGGCAGGCGATCGAGGTGCCGCAAGCGGCGACTTATGTGTGGCAGGACGACTCCACTTACATTCAGCATCCACCGTTTTTCGACGATATTTCCGGGCCGTTGCCACAAATCAAAGATGTCAAAGGCGCGCGGGTTCTGGCCTTGCTCGGCGATTCGGTGACCACTGACCACATCTCCCCCGCCGGCAACATCAAGGCTGACAGCCCGGCCGGGCGTTACTTGCGCGAAAAAGGCGTGGAACCACGGGACTTCAACTCTTACGGCTCACGGCGCGGCAACCACGAAGTGATGATGCGCGGCACGTTCGCCAACATCCGTATTCGTAACGAAATGCTCGGCGGCGAGGAAGGTGGCAACACGATTTACATGCCGACCGGCGAAAAACTGGCGATCTACGACGCGGCCATGAAATATCAGCAATCGGGCACGCCGCTGGTGGTGGTTGCCGGGCAGGAATACGGCACCGGTTCCAGCCGTGACTGGGCGGCCAAGGGCACCAATTTGCTGGGCGTGAAAGCGGTGATCGCCGAGAGTTTTGAGCGGATTCACCGTTCCAACCTGGTGGGGATGGGCGTGTTGCCGCTGCAGTTCAAGCTCGATCAGAACCGCAAGAGCCTCAACCTGACCGGCAAGGAGACTTTCGAGATCCAGGGTTTGACCGGAGTCGAGCTGACCCCACGGATGAACTTGCCGCTGGTGATCACCCGTGAGGATGGGCGTCAGGAGAAAATCGAAGTGCTGTGCCGGATCGACACCTTGAACGAGGTGGAGTACTTCAAGTCGGGCGGGATCTTGCATTACGTCCTGCGCCAGCTGATCGCCTCATAACACATTAACCCTGTAGGAGCTGCCGCAGGCTGCGATCTTTTGATCTTGTTTTTAAGATCAGGATCAAAAGATCGCAGCCTGCGGCAGCTCCTACAGGTGGGTGTACTTTTCTCTGGGCGAAAAAAAACCCGCCGAAGCGGGTTTTTCCCAAGACCATTATCGACTCCCTGTCGGCAGCGATCCTTGCATATGGTCGATCATCCGTGATCCTGAAACACTCCCTGTGTCTCAGTTGATGGGTGTAGATTACGTGTCGGATCCAATCAGCAATAGTCGACATAGCTACCATCGCGTGTAAGACATTCGCCATAGAAGACCTTCCGAAAACCCCTAGGCCTGTCAGGCATCGAGCATGAACGCCGCGATCTGCGCGACTTTCAGCTGCCCCGAAGCCTGTTCCAGTGCGTCATCCTCCAGAAACCACGCTGCAGACAAACCGGCGAACGCCAGCACCCATTGCAACAGTCTTCGGCGATCGAGTCCGGCGGCTTCGCTGATCACTTCGAGTTGCCGGCGAAAACGCTGGGGATCAATGGCCGTCGACAGGTCCGGATTGCAGATCAGGTTGGCGTAATCAAAACCGCGCTCGCCCCTGACCCGTTTCGGGTCGATGGCCAGCCAGCCGCACGCGCCGAAATCCAGTACGTTGTCGTGATGCATATCGCCGTGCAGTACCACCACATCCTGCGGGTTGGCGAGCAAGCGTTCAGCGGTTTGCAGGCTCAGTGTATAGAGGCCGCCATGCTGCGCCGCCGCGCTACGCAGCGAGGCAAACCAGGGGCTCAACTCAACCAGCGGCGGAGGCGGTGTTTCACGCGGTGCATGCAAGCGCGCCAGCGCTGCACACAAAATCCGGCTGGCCTCGTCGTCCTCGTCATTCAGCGCCATGTGCATCAGCGAACGCCGCCCCATGGCGCGCGCCATCAGCAAGCCATCCTCGTGATGCGCCAGCACCTGCGCGGCACCGTCGCCGTTCCACCAGGCCATCAGCCGGTTGCCGTGCTGCTCGTCAATATCCATCGCCACTTTGAGCATCGCTGGGGTATCCCCCTGGCGTACCGGCAGCAGATGGCTGCCCGGCGTGATGATGGGTGCGCCGTCCGGCAGCAGTGACCAGCGTTTGAGCCAGGGTTCGAAAATATCAGCCACCGTCACGCTCACGGGCTTTGGCGCTCTCGGCGAGAAACTGTTCGAGCCGGTTCAGTTGCTCCTCCCAGCCTCGGCTGTCCATAAAATAAGCCTCTTTCTGGCGAACATCGGGGATATGCGCGAAGCCTGACTCGGACACCTTGAGCAGTGTGCCGTCTTCGTAATCCTGTAATTCGAACTTGACCAGCGTGGTCGGCTCCTGGGAATAGTCGATCTTCGGATTGACCGCATACGGATGCCAGCGAAACGAAAACAACTGCTGCGGCTCGACCCGCTCGATCAGCACATTCCACAGCACGTGTTCATAACCGGGATAGGTGACCTGCCCTTGCGTCCATTCGCCAGCAATGAATCGCCTGCCCTCCAGCGCCACGCCGAACCACTGGCCAAACGCCTCGGCATCGACCAATGCACGCCAGACATGCGAGCGCGGTGCCTTGAGCGTTATTTTGCGTTCGAAACTATTGGGTACTGGTTTCATACGTCACCTCCTGTTTTGAACACTAGGCCTGTATGACCACATGTCCAATGTGAAGTTGTATCAAACCGGTGCAAAAGAGAAACATCCGGCTGCATTTGCGCGCCGCTGAATGAATGGATTCAGCCCCCGTTCAAGCAGCGAAACTGTTACCTTTTCCAGCGAAATCGAACCAGACAAGGACGACCCATGCTGCCCTCCCTCGCCGAACGTTATCGCGGCGCCCTGCTCGGCCTGGCCTGCGGTGACGCGGTCGGCACTACAGTAGAGTTCAAGCCGCGGGGATCATTCCAACCGTTGACCGATATGGTCGGTGGCGGCCCGTTCCACCTCAAGCCAGGGCAATGGACCGATGACACCTCCATGGCGCTGTGCCTGGCGGAAAGCCTGCTGAGCAAAAACGGCTTCAATGCCGTCGATCAGATGGGCCGTTACCTCAACTGGTGGCAGTGGGGTTATCTGAGTTCGACCGGTGAGTGTTTCGACATCGGCATGACCGTCAAACAGGCGCTCGCGCATTACCAGCAAACCGCAGAGCCCTTCGCCGGCTCGACCGACCCCTACAGCGCCGGCAACGGTTCGCTGATGCGCCTGGTGCCGGTGGTCTTGTTCTACTTCCCCGACGCCCGGCAGATCCGCCAGTTCGCCGCCGACAGTTCGCGGACCACCCACGCCGCCCCTGAGGCCATCGAGTGCTGCCAATTGCTGGCCGGGCTGATCGCCAGAGCGCTTGAAGGCGCAACCAAGGCAGAGTTGCGCCAACTGCCCTCTGCGAACTTCTCACAACCCAAAGTTGCCGCCATTGCTCGCGGTGATTACCTCGGCAAGCCCGAAGCGGACATCAAAGGCAGCGGTTACAGCGTGCAGTCGCTGGAAGCGGCGCTGTGGTGCTTTCAGCAGACCGACAGTTTCGCCGCCGCAATCCTCTTGGCCGCCAATCTGGGCGATGACGCCGACACCACCGCCGCAATCACCGGTCAACTGGCCGGCGCTTATTACGGCGTCCGTGGTATCCCCGAACACTGGCTGGACAGGTTGCATGACGGCGCCGAAATTGCGGCGACTGCAGATCGTCTGCTTGAGGCCTCCAGAATGCGCGTCCCTGAATAGCGGCGACTGATTCGCTACACTGCCTGGCACTTCCTTTCGACATAGAGAGAATCCCCCATGTCCCCACGTTCGCTCCTGGCCCTGTCGCCACTGCTGTTCATGCCTTTCGCCCACGCTGCCGTCGACTGCGCCAACGCCAGCGATCAGGCGACGATGAACCAGTGCGCCGGGCAAGACTTCAAAGCAGCGGACAAGGAATTGAACACGCTGTATCAGCAGATCACCGGGCGCTTGAAGGACAACCCGGACGGCAAGAAGCTGCTGGTCAGTGCGCAGCGCGCGTGGCTCGGGTTTCGTGATGCCGAGTGCAAGTTTTCATCGTCAACGGTGACGGGCGGGAGTGTGTATCCGTGGGTTTACAGCAGTTGCCTGACCGGAGTGACCAAGGTGCGGGCTGAGGCGTTGAAGCGGTATTTGAAGTGCGAGGAAGGCGACATGAGTTGCCCGGTGCCTGGAGTCTGATTTTCGGCGGTTTTGCAGGATTCTTCGCAAGCAAGCTCGCTCCCGCATTGGAACGCATTGCAAATATGGGAGCGATGGCAGCCACTGTAGAGCGCTTGGAGTTCCGACAGGTGAAGCGAGTTAACATTATCGCCAGCAACCAAGCCTCTCTGTCCGCTCAGGTACGTTCACCCCCCTGCAATGCGTTGCGCGTGATCATGTTTTGCACAGGCCGATACGACTCGGTCCTGGGCACACTCGCGCACACGACAGGAGCACCACTGCGCAAACTTTCTTCAAGCACATGCCGTAGCCGCAACAAACCCTCCCGTTGCATCGTGAGGCTGGCCTCGATCTGGCGTATCTCATCCATACGGATATCGATTTGCTCGATGGTCAGCGATTTGGAACAACTTCCGTCCTCCAAAAACAGGCCGCGAATGGTGTCGAGAGAAAACCCCAGCCGCTGGGCATCGCGCACCAGAATCAATCGCGCGACAGCCGCCTCGCCATAGTGTCGATATCCATTGGCGTCACGGGTAGAAGACTCCAGTAAACCCTGTTCCTCGTAATAGCGTATCGCCGAAGCGGCCACACCTGTGCGCTTGGACACTTCTCCAATCTTCATAAAAACTGCTTGACCTTCAAGTTGGCTTTAATCGTTAGCATAAGCCCAGGCTCAGCACGACAGCCAGTCGTTATTGACCCACCTGAACATCTTTCACCTTTACGGAATTTGATGATGAGCACACTGACAGACCTGCTGAAATGGCGCTACGCAACGAAGAAATTCGATCCTTCCAGGACCGTGCCGGAAGAAAAAATCGAACGCATTCTGGAAGCGGTGCGGTTAACGCCGACATCAAGTGGACTGCAGCCCTTTGAATTGCTCGTGGTGACCAATGCAGAGATTCGCGAAAAGATCAAAGCCGTCAGCTGGAATCAGCAGCAGGTAACCGACTGCTCTCATTTGCTGGTGTTTGCCGCGTGGGACGACATCACCGCAGAGCGGGTCAACATGATGTTTGACCTGACCAACGAAGTACGCGGGACCGTTAATGAGGGCTGGGAAAATTACCGTCAAATGCTCTTGGGCATTGTCGCTGGACGTGGCAAGGAGGCTAATTATCAGGCGGCTGCTCGGCAAGCCTATATCGGTTTGGGCTCGGCGTTGATCGCCGCCGCGTTTGAAGAAGTCGATGCCACACCGATGGAAGGTTTCGACCCGGCAGCCATCGATGAAATCCTCGGACTCGCGGCCCGCAACCTGCGCAGTGTGGTGATTCTGCCGCTAGGGCATAGAGCCACTGAGGGAGATTGGTTGGTCAACCTGAAAAAGGTTCGTCGTTCGCGGGAACACTTCATTACCGAGATCAAGTAAGCCCGTTAAGAGCGGGGAAATGAAGCATGCCTGTGGCAGGTACCCCGCTCTGATCCATCCCTGAACCTGTCATCGATATCAGCGGCCACCGAATGGGTCGCGTCCCTCCCCTGTTCTCGACTTGCTTCGAGCTCGATGCCCTATCGACATTGAAATCCTCCCAAATCAATTGAACTGAGGTTCATTCTATAGCCCTGCGTCCGATGCCAGTGGCCCCCTTCACAAAACAAGAACAATTTATTATTGCCATTCGATAATTTAACATCGAGAATTAGTCATTCCCAATGACACCGCAAGGATTTTTCATGAGTACTCGTAACAACGGATTGGCACTGCAGCGCATGCATTGGGTCGGACTACTGGCAGCTATTCTTGTCTGGGTTTTGGGGGTGACCGAGGTCGGTGGCAACGCTTCGATCTGGTTCTTCAAGACGGATGAAATGCTCGCAGCTCTGCTCTACGCTTTCGCTGAAAATTCGCCGCAATTGCTTGACCCGTTTGTCGAAGGCGCGCTGCTCGCCCCCGACACATGGCTCTCGCCACTGGTCACCGCGCTGCTCGTCATTCTGGATTTCCTGCCCGTCCTGCTTTCGACCTACGTGCTCTGGCTGACCGGGTTGTTTTTCCTGCGCTTGTCCCGCGGCGAAACCTGGACCGAGCGCAATATCAAGGTGCTATGGCGAGTGGGGATTCTGTGCATCATTTCTCCGGCCGCCTACCCACTGGTAGAGACCTTGCAAGGTTTGACTCTGTCTATTGATCTGCCGCCCGGAGAGCGCATTTTTCAATTCTCGATCGGCCTGTCTTCCACTTCTGCCTACGAGATTGTCAAAGGCGTATTGCTCTGTTTGTTTTCAATTATCATGCGCGATGCAAAAGTACTCAGCGATGAGCAAAGCCAATACATATAGAACAATACAATGACCATTATCGTCCGCCTTGACGTTGTCATGGCCACGCAAAAAATTCGCTCGAAAGAGTTGGCCAGCCTGCTGGGCATCACCGAGGCCAACCTGTCATTACTGAAGAATGGCAAGGTCAAGGGCGTGAAAATGGCCACCTTGGACAAGCTGTGCGCAGCACTCGATTGCCAGCCAGGCGATTTGCTGGAGTACCAGAAAGACTGAGCCTTGCCCATCCGCGCACGTTAATTGTCGCCAGTCCCCACCGTTTAACTCTTATTCAATCCTTGGTTGTAAGGCGACTTTGTCATGATCCGGTTTTTATTCTGCACGCTGTTTTTACTGACAGCGTTGATCAGCGGCTGCGCCACACAAATGGACGTGGCGCTAAATGCCACACCTGATCCGGACTATCACTTCGATCGAAAAGCGACTGTGCTGGTGACTTCTGCGGGCGGCAGTGACGAAAACGCACTTAATGCCCGCTACTACCTACGGGACATGGTTAATGCGCTTAAAGACAGGGGCTATCAAGAGGTTTATACCGATACCAGTCTGCCGAAGAACCACGCGCCAATAAAAATGACCGTCAGCCTCGATGTCGGCAGCCGACAGGTGACTTACCGTTATACCGCCACCGAGTATGGGCAAGTGCCGACCAGCACCTCTACTGTGTGCAAGACCGGCAAGAAAAAAGATGACCGGCTGACGTGTACGAGTAAACCGAACACGACCTATGGCCCGATAGGTACCTCGGAACGAACCGGCTACACCACCCTCAGCACCTTCATTGCCACAGCCCGGGATGAGACCAGCAAGCGCACCGTCTACCTGCTGCGCGCCTCGTCCTATAACGATGACTGCCAGTCCACCAAGGTCGAAGACTTTCTGGTGGAGCAAGGCTTGCAGAATCTGAACTTCGAGGACCGTGTGCAGCGCAACTACACCGTCACGATGCCCGAAGGTTACCGCTGCAAGTAGGCTTTGCAGGGCGACCCACAGCCTCGGCGCAACCAGCAGAGCCGAGGCTGTAAACCGTTAGACGTGCGGGTCACCCGGCGCTTTGGTCGGCGCTGCGTATTGCGGCTTGAGATGGCCGTCCTGATCGAGTAGCCAGGCGTCCATGATCTGCCGCACCACCGGACCTGCCACACGACCACCGGCCTCGCCGTTTTCGATCATCACCGAAATCGCGATCTTCGGATGCTCGGCCGGGGCGAAACCGACGAACAAGGCGTTGTCGCGGTGGCGCTCGAGGGTTTTCTCGCGGTTGTAACGCTCGCCCTGCTTGATCGCCACCACCTGCGCCGTACCGCTCTTGCCGGCGATGCGGTACTGCGCGCCCGCCGCTGCCGCCCGGGCAATGCCGCGTGCGTCGTGCATCACCATCTGCATGCCGTGGTTAACCTGCTCCCAGTCACGCGGATCCTTGAGCAGGATGTTCGGCATTGGATGCTCGTCGACCGGGGCGACGCCGTCGACAGTCTTGGCCAGGTGCGGACGGTTCCATACACCCTTGTTGGCGATCAGCGCGGTGGCCTGGGCCAGTTGCAGTGGCGTGACCTGCATGTAGCCCTGGCCGATGCCGAGGATGACGGTTTCGCCCGGGAACCATGCCTGGCGGCGGGTGGCGCGTTTCCATGCCTGCGACGGCATCAGACCCGCCGACTCTTCGAACATGTCCAGCGAGACTTTCTCGCCGAGCCCGAACATGGCCATGTAGTCATGTAGGCGATCGATGCCGAGTTTGTGGGCCAAGTCGTAGAAGTAGGTGTCGTTGGAACGCATGATGGCCGCGTCCATGTCCACCCAGCCGTCGCCGCTGTGGTTCCAGTTACGGTATTTGTGATCGAAGTCCGGGAGTTGGTAGTAACCCGGATCGAAGACGCGGGTCTGCGGGGTGACGACACCCGCATCGAGGCCGGCAATCGCCACTTCCGGCTTGATCGTCGAGCCCGGCGCATAAAGACCACGCAGTACGCGGTTGAACAGCGGCCTGTCGATGGAGTCACGCAGCGCCGAGTACTCCTTGGAGCTGATGCCGGTCACGAACAGGTTCGGGTCGAAGCTGGGGTTGCTGACCATGGCCAGTACTTCGCCGGTGGAGGGGTCGAGCGCTACCACCGAGCCACGACGGTCACCCAGGGCCGCCTCGGCGGCTTCTTGCAGTTTGACGTCGAGACTCAGAACAATGTTTTGCCCTGGCACCGGATCGGTGTGCTTGAGCACGCGCAAGACGCGACCCTGAGCGTTGGTCTCGACCTCTTCGTATCCGACATGGCCGTGTAACTGCGCTTCATAGAAACGCTCGATACCGGTTTTGCCGATGGATTGCGTGCCGCGGTATTCCACCGAATCGAGGGTCTTGGATTCCTTTTCGTTGATCCGGCCGACATAACCGATCGAATGGGCGAAATGGGCGCCAAGTGGATAATGACGGACGAACTGCGGCTCGACATCGAGGCCCGGCAAGCGGAACTCGTTGACCGCCAATACGGCGATCTGCTCTTCCGTCAGTTCATAAAACAACGTCACCGGCGTGAACGGATGACGGGATTGCTTCATGGCCTTGTCGAACACCGAACGATCTTCAGCAGGCAGGTGCAGCAGATTGATGACCGCGTCCAGCTCCTGATTGACGTCGGTCGCACGCTCGCGGGTGATGGTCAGGTTGTAACTGGGACGGTTATCAGCGAGCAATACGCCGTTACGGTCGTAGATCAGGCCGCGTGTCGGCGTAATCGGCAGGACGTGGACGCGGTTGTTTTCAGAGATGGTGGAGTGGTAGTCGAATTCGACCACTTGCAGGATGTACAGGCGCACAACCAGCGCGCAGCTGATGGCGAAGACGAACAAGGCGCAGGCGATCAATCGTTTGTTGACCAGGCGCGTCTCTTTTTCGTGATCCTTGATCGGGATAGGTTCAGGCATTTCTACAGCAACTCTTTGACATAAATGAATGCCGATCCGTGGGCATGACATCAGTCCGTTAAAAAACGAGCTGCACCATACCAAAAACTGCCCGGTCACTTCAGAACGATTTTCCCCAATGGCAATGCTTGCGACGGCTGGGGTAGTTCGGTGGTCGCTGAAACTTTTCTTACGGGCAAAACAAAACCCCAACTGCTTTCGCAATTGGGGTTTCGGAATTTAATCTTGACGATGACCTACTCTCACATGGGGAAACCCCACACTACCATCGGCGATGCATCGTTTCACTGCTGAGTTCGGGATGGGATCAGGTGGTTCCAACGCTCTATGGTCGTCAAGAAATTCGGGTACTGAGTCGTGGCCAGATGGCCTCGCTTCAGCAAATTGGGTATGTGACAGCTTTCGGTGTTTGTGAACATCGAACTTTCGGTTCGTTTCGTCTTCACACACCGCAATCTGGCCTTTCGACTCAAATTGCTTGGGTGTTATATGGTCAAGCCTCACGGGCAATTAGTATTGGTTAGCTCAACGCCTCACAGCGCTTACACACCCAACCTATCAACGTCGTAGTCTTCGACGGCCCTTCAGGGAACTCAAGGTTCCAGTGAGATCTCATCTTGAGGCTAGTTTCCCGCTTAGATGCTTTCAGCGGTTATCTATTCCGAACATAGCTACCCGGCAATGCCACTGGCGTGACAACCGGAACACCAGAGGTTCGTCCACTCCGGTCCTCTCGTACTAGGAGCAGCCCCTCTCAAATCTCAAACGTCCACGGCAGATAGGGACCGAACTGTCTCACGACGTTCTAAACCCAGCTCGCGTACCACTTTAAATGGCGAACAGCCATACCCTTGGGACCGGCTTCAGCCCCAGGATGTGATGAGCCGACATCGAGGTGCCAAACACCGCCGTCGATATGAACTCTTGGGCGGTATCAGCCTGTTATCCCCGGAGTACCTTTTATCCGTTGAGCGATGGCCCTTCCATACAGAACCACCGGATCACTAAGACCTACTTTCGTACCTGCTCGACGTGTCTGTCTCGCAGTCAAGCGCGCTTTTGCCTTTATACTCTACGACCGATTTCCGACCGGTCTGAGCGCACCTTCGTACTCCTCCGTTACTCTTTAGGAGGAGACCGCCCCAGTCAAACTACCCACCATACACTGTCCTCGATCCGGATAACGGACCTGAGTTAGAACCTCAAAGTTGCCAGGGTGGTATTTCAAGGTTGGCTCCACGCAGACTGGCGTCCACGCTTCAAAGCCTCCCACCTATCCTACACAAGCAAATTCAAAGTCCAGTGCAAAGCTATAGTAAAGGTTCACGGGGTCTTTCCGTCTAGCCGCGGATACACTGCATCTTCACAGCGATTTCAATTTCACTGAGTCTCGGGTGGAGACAGCGCCGCCATCGTTACGCCATTCGTGCAGGTCGGAACTTACCCGACAAGGAATTTCGCTACCTTAGGACCGTTATAGTTACGGCCGCCGTTTACCGGGGCTTCGATCAAGAGCTTCGCGTTAGCTAACCCCATCAATTAACCTTCCGGCACCGGGCAGGCGTCACACCCTATACGTCCACTTTCGTGTTTGCAGAGTGCTGTGTTTTTAATAAACAGTCGCAGCGGCCTGGTATCTTCGACCGGCATGAGCTTACGGAGCAAGTCCTTCACCCTCACCGGCGCACCTTCTCCCGAAGTTACGGTGCCATTTTGCCTAGTTCCTTCACCCGAGTTCTCTCAAGCGCCTTGGTATTCTCTACCCAACCACCTGTGTCGGTTTGGGGTACGGTTCCTGGTTACCTGAAGCTTAGAAGCTTTTCTTGGAAG
>NZ_OZ409829.1:905000-1297500 GCF_979258015.1 Pseudomonas sp. AC247 | reverse complement strand
CTGTCACAATGGATGGCGATTCTGTGCATTATTCTGGCGTCCGTTGGAGCCACGCTGACCATGGGCAGTAGCGCCAAGCCTGCCATTGCGGCAGATTGAAACGGGATTTGACGAAGGTCTGGCAATTGGCGCTGATTTAGGCCATGTTTAAGCGTCTAACTCAGTGCCAGATATGGATTTTTTCGGACAGGGATTTCAGAACGCTTCAAGCGCGATCGAATGCAGGCAGACCCGAACGTCAGACTCGAGGCTGTCATAAGGACGGTAATGAAACGAATTTTGATAGTGATCGCCATACTGGCAGTAGCAGGTTGTGCGGCGACCTCGGAAACTCAGGTAAAACGCGGAAAAAAAGGGTTGCACATCAACTGCTCGGGGCTCTCGTCCTCCTGGGACAAGTGTTATGCCAGCGCTGCCAATTCCTGCGCGCCAAAGGGCTACAAGGTGATCGCCAAATCGGGTGACGCCGTGGAAGAACCCGGCGACTACCCGTTTGGCCTCAACCCTGCCGGCTATACCAGCCGCAGCATGATCGTCATCTGCAAATAGATCAGTGCGGCTGGGCGATCTGACGACCAATCTCTTCATGGCTGGACGTAAGCACCGCTCGCTGCATGTCCGGCGTGGCCAGCATGCGTGCGACGACCAGTGCACCAACACACTGGGACAGGACCGACCACGCCAGGCTGTCACTCTCAAGTATCTGCGCCCAACTCTGCTGCAGTCGACAGATCCACAGCTCGGCTTGCTCTCGCACTTGCAGGTCAGACCGGGCAATTTCTGCGCCCAACGCCGGCAACGCACACCCCGCCTCAGGCTGCTCGACATGGGCCATGCTCAGATAGTGTTTGAGGCAACGCTCCAGACGCTGGCGGTCCTGCACGCCCTGTCCACCCAAGCGTTCCAGACTCTGACCCAACTCCCGCTCGACAATGGCCGTGAACAGCGCGTCCTTTGACGAAAAATGGCTGTAGAACGCCGCGCCACTCAGACCGATCGCCTTCATCAAACCATCCACACCAACGGTGGAAAAACCGGATCGCTTGGCCGACAAAGCACTGCTTTCGAGCAACTTCTCGCGGGTTTCCAGCTTGTGACTGGCGGAGTAACGCATGTGTTTGGCCTCGACATTGACTCGCTTGACGTTGTCGAAATCCTAGCATAACGTTCGTTCACTTAACGATCGTTTACTAAAGGGATCTGCCCATGAATAACAAGAAGGTCGTATTGGTTGTCGGCGCTGGCGACGCCACGGGCGGGGCGATTGCAAAGCGCTTTGCCAAAGAAGGCTTCATCGCCTGCGTCACGCGGCGCAGCGCCGACAAGTTACAGCCGCTGGTGGAGGCCATTCAGGCCGACGGCGGCGAAGCGCATGGATTCGCCTGCGACGCGCGCAAAGAAGAAGACGTTATCGCGTTGATCGAAGACATCGAAACCCGCGTCGGCCCGATTGAAGCGTTTGTCTTCAACATTGGCGCCAACGTGCCCTGCAGTATTCTCGAAGAAACCGCGCGCAAATATTTCAAGATCTGGGAAATGGCCTGTTTCTCGGGTTTCCTCAATGCACGTGAAGTGGCCAAGCGCATGGTCGCCCGTCAGCGCGGCACGATTCTATTCACCGGCGCCACCGCCGGGCTTCGCGGTGCCTCCGGGTTCGCCGCGTTTGCCGGTGCCAAACACGGGATTCGCGCCTTGGCACAAAGCATGGCGCGAGAGCTGGGCCCAATGAACATCCACGTCGCCCACGTGGTGGTCGACGGCGCCATCGATACCGACTTCATTCGCAACAGTTTCCCCGAGAAGTACGCCACCAAGGATCAGGACGGTATTCTCAATCCTGAACACATCGCCGAAAACTATTGGTATCTGCACAGCCAGCCACGTGACGCCTGGACGTTCGAACTGGACCTGCGTCCATGGAATGAACGCTGGTAAGCCCTCCCCCTGCATAACAATAAAGAGAGTGCAGCAATAATGACGAAAACCGTGGAGTTCTATTTCGACCTCGGCAGCCCTGCCACGTATCTGGCCTACACCCAACTGCCGAAAATCTGCGCACAGACCGGCAGCGAGTTGATCTACATTCCAATGCTGCTGGGGGGCGTGTTCAAAGCGACCGGCAACGCATCACCGGCGATGATCCCGGCCAAGGGCCGCTACATGTTTGAGGATCTGGATCGCTACGCCAAGCGGTATGACGTACCGCTCACGTTCAATCCGCACTTCCCGATCAACACGTTGATGTTGATGCGCGCGGTCACCGGCATTCAATTGCATCATCCAGAACGCTTTCAGGCCTTTATCGATTGCCTGTTCCACGCTCTTTGGGTTGAAGGACGCAGCCTGGATGAACCCGAGACCGTCGCGGCAGTATTGACTGAACAAGGTTTTGACCCGCAGACCGTACTGGCATTGGCCAATGACGAATCAGTCAAAGCCGTGCTCAAGGAAAATACCGAAACAGCAGTTAAACGCGGCGTCTTCGGCGCCCCCAGCATGTTTGTCGGCCAGCAGTTGTTCTTTGGTCAGGATCGACTCGACTTCGTCGAACAGGCATTGCGCCAGAGCTAGAACGAAGCCACGATCCGGGCGCTGGCAACAGCGCCCGGGCGACAATCGCTTAAATAGCGGCAGTGCGGGTATTCAGCCACTCCAGCGCAGCGCCGTTGAGCAATGGACTCAAACGCTCACGCACTTGCGCGTGGTAGGCATTGAACCACTGCTTCTCCTCCTGACTCAGCAACGCCGGCAACAGGCACCGCGTGTCGATCGGGCAGAGGGTCAAGGTTTCAAACTTGAGGAAATCGCCAAACTCGCTGCTACCGGCCTCGCGGTTCATCGCCAGGTTCTCGATGCGCACACCCCAACGCCCAGGGCGATAGGTGCCCGGTTCGATCGAAGTGATCATCCCCGGCTGCATGGCGGTCTGCGGCGCCGGCGCTGCTTGATAGGCGATGACCTGCGGGCCCTCGTGAACATTGAGGAAATAGCCAACGCCGTGACCGGTGCCGTGACCGTAATCGACGTTATCCGCCCAGATCGGCGCTCGCGCGATGGCATCCAGTAGCGGCGACAGAATGCCTTTTGGGAAATGTGCTCGGGACAGGGCAATCACGCCCTTCAACACCCGTGTGCAATCGCGTTTCTGCTCTTCGGTCGGCGTACCGACCGGCACCATCCGCGTGATGTCGGTAGTGCCGCCGAGGTATTGGCCACCCGAGTCGATCAACAGCAGGCCATCGCCTTCGATCACCGCGTGTTCTTCTTCAGTGGCGTGATAATGCGGCATCGCGCCGTTGGCGTTGAACGCAGCGATGGTGTTGAAACTCAACGACACATAATCCGGACGACGCTCACGCGCTGCGGTGAGTTTTTCGTCGATGGTCAGCTCGGTGATGCGTTCGCGCCCCCAGGCCGATTCCAGCCAGGCGAAGAATTCGCACAGCGCCGCACCGTCCTGCTCCATCGCCTTACGGATGTGCTGAGCATCCGCTTCACTTTTTTGCGACTTGGCCAAGGTGGTCGGGTTCAGACCTTCGACCAGCGTTACTTCACTGTCGAGATTATCCAGCAGGCCACGGGTGACCCGCGCCGGATCCACCAGCAAGCTCTCGCCACTCGGTACCGCACCCAAGGCCTCTGCGACTTCGCTGTAATCACGCAGCGTCACGCCATCCTGTTCCAGCACCGCGCGCAAATCTGCATCAACCTTGCTCAACGCCACGAACAAAGTGGCTTGCTGTTGATTGATCAGCGCAAACGAAACAAACACCGGGTTGAACGAGACATCACCGCCGCGCAAGTTGAACAGCCAGGCGATGTCGTCCAGGGTCGCGATGAAATGCCAATCAGCGCCACGTTCCTGCAAGGTTTTGCGCAAGCTGGCGAGTTTTTCGCCACGGCTCACCGTCGCCTGCGGCGGCAGATGCTGATAGATCGCTGCGCTCGGCAGGCTCGGGCGATCACTCCAGACTTCATTCAGCAGATCGATGTCGGTACGCAAACGAGCGCCCCGCGCTTCCAGTTTGCTGCTCAACGTGCGGGCCGAGGCCACGGCCATCACCGCACCGTCCACCGCGACCACGCCACCTTCTGGCGTCTGTTCGGCCAACCAGTCCAGCGGGCTCGGTTGGCCCGGTTGCAACTTGACCAGTTCGATGCCGCTGCCGTTGAGCTCCTTGGTCGCCTGTTCCCAGTAACGACTGTCGGCCCAGACCCCGGCGAAATCGTCAGTGACAATCAACGTGCCGACCGAACCGTGGAAACCCGACAGCCACTGCCGGCCCTGCCAGTAACCCGGCAAATATTCCGACAAATGCGGGTCGGCGGACGGCACCAACAACGCATGAATGCCTTCGCGGCGCATCAACTCACGGGTGTGCGCCAGGCGCTGGGGCACCGATCCTTCGGTCGAGGTCTGGGTACTCATCATGTCTCCTGCTAATCACTTATTCGTTATTGTTCGTAGCCGTCAGGACGGCTGGTTAAAGCCCTGTCGCCCAGAATGCCGGAGCACTGGCGCAGGCGCTCTTGATCAGTTCGCAAGCCTTGTCGATGTCCTCGGCAGTGGTGAAACGGCCGAGACTCAGGCGAATGGTGCGCCCGGCCAGATGCGCGTCGTGGCCGAGTGCCAACAGCACGTGGGAAGGCGCGTTGCTCGCCGAGTTGCAGGCCGAGGTCGCGGAAAACGCAATCGAATGAATCAACGCAGCGCTGTTGAATTCGCCCTCGCTGAAAGTCAGGCTCAAGGTGTGCGGAATGCGCTGGCTGGCGCTGCCATTCAGGCGCACACCCGGCAGGCTCGACAGTTGTTCGAGCAAGCGTTCGCGCAACGCGACGATCGAAGCTTTTTCCTCATCGAACGCAGCAGCCGCCAAGGCAAACGCCGAACCCATTCCAGCAATCTGATGAGTTGCCAGCGTCCCGGAGCGCAATCCACCTTCGTGACCGCCGCCGTGAATCTGCGCCTGCAAACGCTGTTGCGCCCGCGGGCCGACGTACAACGCGCCAATACCTTTGGGGCCGTAGAGTTTGTGCGCCGAAAACGACATCAGGTCGACCGGCAACTGCGCCAGATCGATCGCCACTTTGCCGGCACCCTGCGCCGCATCGACATGAAACAGCGCCTCGCGGCTGCGCACGACCTCGCCAATCGCCTGAATGTCGTTGAGCGTACCGAGTTCGTTGTTAACCAGCATCAGTGACACCAGAAAGGTGTCCTCGCGCATCGCTTCGCTGACCGCCTGCGGCGTGATCAGCCCGTCGGCGTCCGGCACCAGATAGGTCACGGCGATGCCGCCGTCCTGCAACTGGCGGGCGGTATCGAGGATGGCCTTGTGTTCAATCTGGCTGGTAATGATGTGGCCGCCGGGCACACCGCGTGCCTGCGCTACACCTTTGAGGGCGAGGTTATTGGACTCGGTTGCACCGGAGGTCCAGACAATCTGCTCGGCATTCGCGCCGACCAGTTCGGCGACTTGCCGGCGGGCCTGCTCGACCGTGTGCCGGGCCTGCTGGCCGAAGGCGTGGGAGCTGGAGGCCGGGTTGCCGAAGTTACCGTGAAACCCCAGACATTCGATCATCACCTGGATGACCCGCTCGTCCACCGGGGTGGTGGCGGCGTAATCGAAATACAACGGACGTGTGTTCATAAAAGACTCGCAGAGCGTGTTCCGGGATCAGGAGGCTCGTGTCTGCAAACGGCACTGCGCAGCCTTGTGAGCTGCGCGTCGGTTCGAGAGCGTCATCAATACCTGATCGGATGCCGTTAAAGAAGAACAACTTCATTTAAAAGTGCGTAGGAACGCTCCTGAAGTCGAGCTTAACAGGCATCGGCCCGGCGGTTGAAGCAATGCATCAGCTAAAGCTTTCGAGAAGTAACGGATACAGCGAAATCACCAACAACACCGCCATGCCCCAGTTGAACACGCGCAACCAGCGCGGCTCCTTCAGGACATTGCGCAGCAAGGTGCCGCAGGCTGCCCAGAGGCCGACACTCGGCAGGTTGATGATGGCGAACACTGCTGCGATCACCAGCACATTGGTGAAATAACCCTGCATTGGCGTGTAAGTGCTGATAGCACCGATGGCCATGATCCACGCTTTCGGATTGACCCACTGAAACGCCGCAGCGCCGAGATAGCTGATCGGTTTCGCTTCGCCCTGCGCGCTGTCGCCGACCGGCCCGGAGTGGGCGATTTTCCACGCCAGATACAACAGGTACGCCGCGCCGACGTAACGCAGCACCGTGTAAAGAATGGGATATGTCTGGAATACCGCCCCGAGGCCGAAACCCACCGCCACAACCAATACGAAGAAGCCGCAGGTGATCCCGAGCATATGCGGAATGGTTCGGTTAAAGCCGAAGTTCACCCCAGATGCCAGCAACATGGTGTTGTTGGGCCCCGGTGTGATCGAGGTGACGAGGGCGAACAGGGCAAAGCCCAGCAACAAATCAAGCGAAAGGGTCATGGCAGACAATCCATCAGGGTCATTCAGGTGTTGACCCTATCCCACGCCGCCCGGCAAACCCACGGACAGTTGGGTAAAACTTCTGGCAGTACAGTTTGTTATCAGCTTGGCCGACCGTGCAGCTGTACGGCACGCTCAGCGCTCATTTCAGCTTTTTTGTCGAACTGTGTCTGACCGAGCAATCGGGCTTTCTTGGCGTGGTATTCGTCGAACGACAGACCGCTACGGTTCAACGCCTCCATCGCCAGCTCCTGGGATTCTTCGGCGGTATAGGGCCGCAGTTCCGGGGAAACATGACCGGCACAACCGGCGAGTACGGAAACAGCGAGCATCAGCGAAATAGTCAGTAAATGATTCATGGGAGCGTCCTGGCGAGCAGTGTGGGTCGATGGAGAAAGGCTACGCCCGGGCACGCTCGCGCAGAAATCAACGCTTTCGATAGTGGCTATCGGGTTTTGCGCATCTAACGCCACATATTTCTAATCGATCTATAAATATCTAATAACAGTCTTTTGCGGAATAACAGCAAGCCTTTATAACTCCCTCGTATGCGCTCATCACTGTTGCTCCAGCAACTGTTGCCCAGGCAACAGTGGTTCAACAAAGCATCCTTAAATCTGCACAGCTGATCGCCCGCGCAATGCGCAAAGCCCCGTAAACCGGGCCCCACAGGAATTGGTACAGCGCTTGCTCAAGCCTAGTGACTTACTCACTGCTCGCTGAGCAACTGTTGAAAAGGAACTGATCATGTCGCGTCCCCTGAAAGTCGTCGCTGTGTCCGGCGGTACCTGGCGTCCATCGCGCACGCTGGTGCTGACCCAAGCCCTGCTGTCCGAACTGGGCGGACATTTACCGATCGAGAGCCACCTGATCGAACTCGGCGACATAGCCCGTGCGCTGGGCGGCGCCCTCTCGCGTCAGGAACTGAGCGCTGAGGTCGAGGCCGAGCTGCAAGCCATCGAACAGGCCGATTTGCTGATCGTCGCCGCACCGGTTTATCGCGGTTCCTATCCGGGCCTGCTCAAGCACTTGTTCGACCTGATCGACCTCAATGCCTTGATCGACACCCCGGTGCTACTCGCCGCCACTGGGGGCAGCGAACGCCATGCGCTGGTGCTCGATCACCAGTTGCGACCGCTGTTGAGTTTCTTCCAGGCGATGACGTTGCCGATTGGCGTGTACGCCACCGAAGCCGATTTTGCTGATTACCAGATCACTAGCGAAGCGCTGAAAGCGCGCATCCGTCTGGCCGCTGAGCGCGCCGCGCCGCTATTCGCCAGCCAGATCAAACCGTTGCTGAAGATCGCTTAAGGAGCTGTTCATGGATGTTTTCTGGTTCTTGCCGACCCACGGCGACGGTCACTACCTGGGCACCACCCAAGGCGCGCGCCCGGTCACCCTCAATTATCTGAAACAAGTGGCGCAGGCCGCCGACAGCCTCGGTTACCACGGCGTGCTGATTCCCACCGGGCGCTCCTGCGAGGACTCGTGGGTGATTGCCTCGGCGCTGGTGCCTTTGACGGAACGCTTGCGGTACCTGGTAGCGATTCGTCCGGGGATTATTTCGCCGACGGTTTCGGCGCGTATGGCGGCGACGCTGGACCGATTGTCCAACGGCCGCTTGTTGATCAACGTCGTGACCGGTGGCGATCCGGATGAAAACCGTGGCGACGGCAGCTTCCTCAGCCACAGCGAACGCTACGAAGTCACCGATGAATTCCTGAAAATCTGGCGCCGTGTATTGCAGGGCGAATCGGTGGATTTCGAGGGTAAACACCTGAAAGTGCAGAACGCCAAAGCGCTCTACCCGCCCGTGCAGAAGCCTTATCCGCCGCTGTACTTCGGCGGCTCGTCTGACGCTGCGCATGACTTGGCGGCCGAACAGGTCGATGTCTATCTGACCTGGGGTGAGCCACCGGCCGCCGTCGCGGAAAAACTCGCCGACGTGCGCGAGCGCGCGGCACGGCACGGGCGCACGGTGAAGTTCGGCATTCGCCTGCACGTGATCGTGCGTGAGACCGCCGAAGAGGCGTGGAAAGCCGCCGACAAATTGATCGAGCACATCAGCGACGAAACCATCGAGGCCGCACAAAAGTCGTTCTCGCGATTTGATTCCGAAGGCCAGCGGCGCATGGCCGCGTTGCACGATGGCCGCCGCGACAACCTCGAAATCGCCCCCAACCTGTGGGCCGGGGTCGGGCTGGTGCGCGGCGGTGCCGGCACCGCACTGGTCGGCGATCCGCAACAAGTGGCGGCGCGGATCAAGGAGTACGCGGACCTGGGCATCGAAAGCTTCATTTTCTCCGGCTACCCGCACCTCGAAGAGGCTTACCGCTTTGCCGAACTGGTGTTCCCGCTGCTGCCCGAACCGTACGCAAGCCTGGCCGGGCGCGGTGTGACCAACCTGACCGGACCGTTCGGCGAAATGATCGCCAACGACGTACTCCCCACAAAAGCCACGGCATAAACAAATCCCCTGTAGGAGCTGCCGCAGGCTGCGATCTTTTGATCTTTTTTTAAAAAAATCAAAGGCAAAAGATCGCAGCCTGCGGCAGCTCCTACAGGGGGTGTTTGAATTCAGGAGTGTTGGTGTGACTGCCAAACCGCAAAGTACGTTGCTATCCCCGTTGCAAACCGCCCGCCAACTGGCCGCCGAGTTTGCCCTCACCGCTGTCGAACGCGACGAACGCGGTGGCACGCCGAAAGCCGAGCGCGATGCCCTGCGCGACAGCGGCCTGCTGGCCCTGAGCATACCCACTCGCTACGGCGGCCTCGGCGCGAGCTGGAGCGAAACCCTGCAAATCGTCCGCGAGTTCGCCAAGGTCGACAGCTCGATCGCCCACGTCTTCGGTTTTCACCACCTGATGCTCGCCACCGTGCGCCTGTTTTCGCGGCCGGAACAATGGCAGCCGTGGTTCGAACAGACCGCCCGCCAGAACTGGTTCTGGGGTAACGCGCTCAACCCGCTGGACACCCGCACGGTGGTCAAGGATCTCGGTGGCTGGCGCGAGTTTTCCGGCAAGAAGAGTTTCTGCTCCGGCGCCAGCGACTCGCAGATGCTGATCGCCTCGGCGGTCGATGAAAGCGCCGGCGGCAAATTGCTCATCGCCGCGATCCCCAGCGGCCGCAGCGGCATCACCCTGCACAACGACTGGAACAACATCGGCCAGCGCCAGACCGACAGCGGCAGTGCGACGTTTGAACGGGTGCGGGTCGAAGAGTCGGAATTGCTTCTCGACCCCGGCCCGTTGAGCACGCCGTTCGCCTGCCTGCGACCGCTGATTGCGCAGCTGACATTCACCCATATGTTCCTCGGGATTGCCGAAGGTGCCTTCGAAGAAGCGCGCCAATACACCCTCAGTGAAACCCGCCTCTGGCACAAATCCTCGGCGCGCAGCGTGCGTGAAGACCCTTACGTGCTCGCGCATTACGGCGAGTTCTGGGTCGCCCTCGAAGGTATTCGCTTGTTGGTCGAACGCGCGGCGGCGCTGCTCGACGAGGCCTGGGCCAAAGGCCCGAACCTCAGCGCCGAAGAGCGCGGCCAGGTCGCCACGGCGATCGCCACCGCCAAAGTCGCCGCCAGCCGTCAGGGCCTGGACATCTGTAGCCGACTGTTCGAAGTGACTGGCGCGCGCTCGACCCACGCCTCGCTGCGCCTCGACCGGCACTGGCGCAACCTGCGCACGCAAACCCTGCACGATCCGCTGGATTACAAACTCCATGAGCTGGGCGACTGGGCGCTGAACCAGTCGCTGCCGGTGCCGACGTTCTATTCCTGATTCTTTCCTTTGTGGAGCGAGCCCATGCAACTGCTGACCCTACCGCCCTCACCCGCCCTGGCGACGTCGATCCGCGCCACTGCGCAGGTGTTCGAAGACCCGAAGTCCCAGGCCCTGCTCGCGCATCTGCAACAAGTCGCGCCGAGCGAAGCCAGCGTGTTGATCATCGGCGAGACCGGCACCGGCAAAGAGTTGGTCGCGCGGCATATCCACAACTTGAGCCATCGCCGCCATAGGCCTTTCATTGCGGTGAACTGCGGGGCATTCTCCGAATCGCTGGTGGAGGCAGAATTGTTCGGTCATGAAAAAGGCGCCTTCACGGGCGCCTTGAGTGCCAAGGCCGGCTGGTTCGAGGAAGCGGACGGCGGTACCTTGTTTCTCGATGAGATCGGCGATCTGCCGATGGCGATTCAGGTGAAGTTGCTGCGGGTCTTGCAGGAGCGCGAAGTGGTGCGGCTGGGCTCGCGCAAAAGCATTCCGATTGATGTGCGGGTATTGGCGGCGACCAACGTGCAACTGGAAAAAGCCATCAACGCAGGGAATTTCCGCGAGGATCTGTATTACCGACTGAACGTGGTCAATCTGGAGCTGAGCCCGTTGCGCGAACGCCCCGGCGATATCCTGCCGCTGACCCGGCATTTCATCGAAGCCTACAGTCAGCGCCTCGGGTACGGGCGGGTCAGCATCAGCCCCGGTGCCGAGCACAAACTGCGCGGCTACAGCTGGCCGGGCAACATCCGCGAGCTGGAAAACGTCATCCATCACACTCTGTTGATCTGCCGCAACGGCGTGATCGAGCGTGATGATTTACGCCTGTCCAATCTGCGCATCGAACGCCCGGACGACCAGCACGCCAGTGTTGATGACTCTCCGGAAGCACTGCTTGAGCAAGCCTTTCAAAAACTCTTCGCGCAGCAGGCCGGTGCGCTGCACGAAAAGGTTGAAGACGCTTTGCTGCGCGCCGCTTATCGTTTCTGCCATTACAACCAGGTACACACCGCCGCGCTGCTCGGGCTGAGCCGCAACGTCACGCGCACGCGACTGATCAAGATCGGCGAACTGGCGGTGAACAAACGGCGCCTCACGGAAAACCTGCACGGCGAGCGTTTGATTCAACTGTCGATCTAACCGACCAGGTTGCAGTGCAGCGCATCGTCGTGACTGCGGGCGATGCTGCTCAGCACCTGGAAGGAATTGAAGGTGATGGTTTTCGCCTGATGCGTGTGAATCAGTTGCCAGAAATCCTGCTCACCGCTTTCAAAGCTGCGTAACGCCGCCTCCCCCGCTTCGCGGGTCTGCCATTGCAGAAAGCTCAATACGCGGCGGCCGTCATCGCTGGCCTGCACGCTGGCACTGACAAAGCCCTCATAACGCTGGGCCAGACGCTCTGACTGTACAGACAGCGCATTGACCAATGCCGGTTGCTGGCGCGGCTCGATCTCGAATTCGATCAACTGAGTGAAACTGCGGTTTTTCGCTGATGCTTGCATGAAAATCCCCACTTGGCGGTAAGGCGAATCTTGCGACTCGAAGGCCTGCAGGGTAAAACCTCTAGTTAAGTCAAGGTCAAGAGCTGTTTTCAGATGATCAGCAAAGAAAACCTGCACAAACAGTTAACCGTCGGCGAAGTCGCGGCACGCAGTGGCGTGGCGGTGACGGCGCTGCATTTCTATGAGTCGAAGGGGCTGATCAAAAGCCAGCGCAACGCCGGCAATCAGCGGCGTTATCCGCGTGAGGTGCTGCGGCGGGTAGCGTTGATCAAGTTCGCGCAACGCCTGGGGATTCCGTTGGCGGAGATTGGCGAAGCGCTGAAGATTCTGCCTGATGATCGCGCACCGACGGCGGCAGACTGGAAAGTTTTGTCCGAGCAGTGGCGGCGGGAACTGGATGAGCGGATCGAGCAATTGACGCTGCTGCGCGATCGGCTGAATGGCTGTATTGGCTGTGGCTGCCTTTCAATGCAAGCCTGCCCGCTGCGCAATCAGGGCGATGTGCTTGGCGAACAAGGGCCCGGGCCGCATTTCCCTAAAGTTTGATGGAAAACCCTGTGGCGAGGGGATTTATCCCCTCGCCACAAAAGCTGGCTTCCTTCGCTCAATTTTGGTGCTGCTCGTCGGGCAAAAGTCAGCACTGCGCGGACAGTTCTATAGTGATTCTTCACCTCGCAAAACAACAATCAGGGAGTACGTCATGAGCGTCAAACCCATTCCCGAGGGGTATCACAGCATTACCCCGTATCTCGGCATTCACAAAGCCGCCGAGGCCATCGATTTCTACAAAAAGGCTTTCGGTGCCACCGAAGTCATGCGTTTATCCATGCCGGACGGCGGTATCGGCCATGCCGAACTGCGCATCGGCGACAGTGCAATCATGCTCGGTTCGCCGTGTGATCAAGGGCCGTTGAGCAGCCCGGACAATGCCGTGTCGGTCGGTTTGCATTTGTATGTGACGGATGTCGACAAATCCTTTCAGCGAGCGCTGGATGCCGGGGCGACGACGGTGTCGGAGGTCAAGGATCAGTTTTACGGTGATCGCAGCGGGACGTTGAAGGACCCGTATGGGCACCTGTGGTTCCTGGCCTCGCGCAAGGAGGATTTGACGCAAGAGCAGATCAGGCAGCGGGCAATTGAGATGTTTCAGCAAGGTTAGGTTTTATAGTGTTTGTAAAGGCGCTATCGCGAGCAGGCTCACTCCTACAGGGGAATGCATTTCAACTGTAGGAGTGAGCCTGCTCGCGATGGGGCCGGTACTGACCCTGCAAATCACACTTCATGAACCGGCCCATCACGCTTTGCGCCTTGCCCCAAACCCCGGACACTTTCAGGATGCAGGCAACAAGCCCCCTGAAACAAGGATCAGCCCGATGTTTGCCGGATTCCTCAAAGACCAGCGTCACGTCAACGGCGTCGACATTGCCTGCCGCGTCGGCGGCAGCGGGCCGGGCCTGTTGCTGTTGCACGGCCACCCGCAGACCCACGTCATCTGGCACAAGATTGCCGAACAACTGGCCGAACACTTCACCGTGGTCGCCGCCGACCTGCGCGGTTACGGCGACAGCAGTCGCCCCGACGCTGACGAACTGCACCTCGGTTACTCCAAGCGCGAAATGGCCCGCGACAATGTCGAATTGATGAAAGCACTGGGTTTCGAGCAGTTCTCGATCCTCGCCCACGACCGCGGCGCACGGGTCGCTCATCGCCTGGCGCTCGACCACCCCGCCGCCGTGCAACGCATGCTGTTGCTGGACATCGCGCCGACCTTGTCGATGTACACGCAAACCAACGAAGCCTTCGCCCGCGCCTACTGGCACTGGTTCTTCCTGATTCGCCCGGCACCCTTGCCGGAAACGCTGATCGAAGCCAACCCGGAAGGTTATCTGCGCAGCGTAATGGGCAGTCGCAGCGCCGGCCTCAAACCGTTCACCGATGAAGCCTTCAGCGAATACCGGCGCTGCCTGCAACAACCCGGCAGCGCACGCGGCATCTGCGAGGATTACCGCGCCAGCGCCGGCATCGATCTGGAACACGACCGGGCCGACATCGCTGCCGGACATCACCTGAGTTTGCCACTGCGCGTATTGTGGGGCGCCGAAGGCACCGTCGGCCGCTGCTTCGATCCGCTGAGGGAATGGCAGCAAGTGGCGACGAATGTCTCCGGCCAGGCCCTGCCCGCCGGCCACTACCTCGCCGAAGAAGTCCCCGAACGGGTGCTCGCCGAAGCGCTGGCCTTCCTGCGCTGAGCAAAACCCCCAATGCTATGCTCGCGGCTCCTGCCGCCAGTGTGCGTGTTGCCATGCCCCAGAACAAAGACACCGTGCCCCTGCCCGAAGACCTGCGAGTGCTGCTCACCGTGATCCGCCAGAACGGCTTTGCCGCCGCGGCCGATGAGCTGGGCCTGTCACCGGCCTACGTCAGCAAACGTATCCAGATTCTCGAAACCACCCTCGGCACTCGCCTGCTGCACCGCACCAGCCGTCGCGTTTCGCTGACCGAGGACGGTGAACGGGTGCAACGCTGGGCGTTGCGCATTCTCGATGACTTTCAGCAACTGCACGACGAACTTTGCGACGCCCACGACAGCCCGCATGGGCGTTTGCACCTGTGCAGCAGCTTCGGTTTCGGGCGCAATCACGTGGCGCCGGCGGTGTCGTTGCTGGCCGAACGTTATCCGGACCTGGAGATTCGCCTCGACCTGTTTGACCGGGTCGTGGACATCATCAATGAAGGCTTCGACCTGGAGATCCGTGTCGGTGATGACCTTCCCGGGCAGCACATCGGTCGACAACTGGTGAGCAATCGGCGCGTGTTGTGCGCGGCGCCCGGCTATCTGCAACGGCGCGGTACCCCGCTGACGCTGGAGGACTTGCAGCAGCATGACTGTCTGGTGATCAAGGAACGTGACAACGCCTTCGGCATCTGGAATCTGGACCGTGCAGGCGGCGAGGAAAGCGTGCGGGTCAGCGGGCCGCTGTCATCGAACAACGGCGAGATTGTTCTGCAATGGGCGCTGGATGGGCGTGGGATTTTGCTGCGTTCGTTGTGGGATGTGAAACCGCTGCTGGAGCAAGGGTTGCTGGTGCAGGTGTTGGAAGATTACGGGCAGAGCGCGAATGTCTGGGCGGTGTACCCGACACGGTTGGCGCATTCGGGGAAATTACGCGCGTGTGTGGAATTCTTGCAGGAGCACTTCAAAAGCCTGTCCCTGTAACCCCAAACACCACAAAACCCTGTAGGAGTGAGCCTGCTCGCGATAGCGGTGTGTCAGAAAAAACAATTCTGACTGATCCACCGCTATCGCGAGCAGGCTCACTCCTACAAGGAGATCAGCGGTGGGTCAGGAGAGCCACGGGTTGGCAGCCAGGTGTTGGCGTTCGAATGCGCTGATCTGATCGCGGCGTTGCAAGGTGCTGCCGATCGCGTCCAGCCCCAGCAACAGCGACGTTTTGCGCAGCGCATCAATCTGGAAATCGATCACACTGCCATCCGCGAGGCTGATCCGCTGCGCCTGCAGATCGATACTGAGCCGCGCTGTTTCAGCCTCGCCGACAAGCGTTCCGATTTGCTGCACCTGCGCCTCTTCCAGGGTGATCAACAGCACGCCGTTACGCTGGCAATTGTCGTAAAAGATCCCGGCAAAACTGCTGCCGATCAACGCGCGAACGCCAAGTTGCTGCAACCCCCACACCGCGTGCTCACGACTGGAACCGCAGCCAAAATTCGGCCCGACCACCAAAAAACTCGCGCCTTGCCACGTCGCTTGATTCAACACGAAGTCGGGGTTGGGCGTGCCATCGGGCAAAAACCGCAGATCGAAAAACACGCCGCGATCCAGCCCTTGCCGGTCGATGCCCTTGAGAAACTGTTTGGGCATGATCACGTCGGTGTCGACATTGGCCGCCAGAAACGGCGCGGCCTGACCGCTGACCTGAGTGAAGGGTTGCAGGCTCATGGGCGTTCTCCAAAGTGGCGGATGTCGGTGAGTCGACCGCTGATCGCAGCGGCGGCGACCATTGCCGGGCTCATCAGATGCGTGCGCGCTCCGGCGCCCTGCCGGCCCTCGAAATTACGGTTGGTGCTGGATGCGCAGCGGTCGCCGGGGGCGAGCACGTCATCGTTCATCGCCAGGCACATCGAGCAACCGGACTGACGCCATTCAAAACCGGCGTCGATGAAAATCTGCGCAAGACCTTCCGCCTCTGCCTGCGCCCGCACCTCACTGGAACCGGGCACGATCATCGCGCGTACATGCCCGGCGACCTGTTGCCCGCGCACGACGCTGGCAGCGTCGCGCAAATCTTCGATCCGCGCGTTGGTGCACGAGCCGATAAAGGCGTGGCTGATGACAATATCGCTGAGCGCCATGCCCGCTTCGAGGCCCATATAGTTGAGGGCGCGGCGCATGTCCTGACGCAGGATCGGATCGCTGATCAATTGCGGATCCGGCACTCGCGCACCGATGGCAGCGGCCTGATCCGGGCTGGTGCCCCAGGTCACCATTGGTTCCAGCCCACTGGCGTCGAGGTGTATTTCGCGATCGAACACCGCGCCGGGATCGCTGCGCAATTCGCGCCATTTTTCCACGCCGCGATCCCACAACTCACCTTGGGGCGCGCGCGGTTTACCTTTCAAGTAGCTGAAGACTTTCTCGTCCGGCGCCATAAAGGCCCCGCGCGCACCGGCCTCGACGGCCATGTTGCAAATGGTCATGCGCGCTTCGACGCTCAAGGCATCGATGGTCGAACCGCAGAATTCGATGGCGTAACCGGTGGCCCCGGACGCGCCGATCTGGCCAATCAGCGCCATGATCACGTCTTTCGAAGTCAGGCCCGGTGCCAGTTCGCCGTCCACCGTGACGCGCAGGCTTTTCAGGCGTTTGTAGACCAGCGTCTGCGATGCCAGCAGGTGCTCGATTTCCGAGGTGCCGATGCCGAAGCCGAAAGCTCCCAGTGCGCCATAGGTCGTGGTGTGGCTGTCGCCGGCAGCGATGACCATGCCTGGCAGAATAAAACCCTGCTCCGGGGCGATCACATGTTCGATGCCTTGGCGCTTGTCGAGGATGTCCAGCAGTTCGATGCCGAAGTCCCGGCAGTTTTCCGCCAGATACGACACTTGCCGGGCGCCGCCGGCATCGGGCATCGCGGCGATACGCTGCGGCGTAGTCGGGTTGACGTGATCGACCACCGCCAGCGCCGTGCCCGGTCGCCAGACCTGGCGCCCGGCAGCGCGCAGGCCGCTGAAAGCCTGCGGGCTGGTGTACTCGTTGATCACCTGACGATCGATATACAGCAGGACATGGCCCTGATCGTCGAGACGGCACACCGTGTGCGAATCGATATGTTTGTCGTAAAGGGTTCTGGGACTCATCAGGGCGTTCACTCAAGCAATCCGGGTGATTGCCATCATAGGCAGGCGCTGCCGCCCATCAATTGCCAGACAGTGATCGCGCGGATCATGAATCGTGTTCAATCCCCCCCTGTAGGAGCTGACGAGTGAAACGAGACTGCGATCTTTTGACCTTGAAAAATAGAATCAAAAGATCGCAGCGTGCCGCAGCTCCTACAGGAGAGATTGCGAAACATTTGCTTTCATATCGCCTTTCGGGATTTGCGTCGCTCATTCGTCCTATAGAGATGCAGGCCGTTCGCGTAGGCAAAAGCCACGAGCGGTCATTCGGGGACTGCTGTGCTGCGAAGCCCGTAGTGCCGCGCCCTCCCACCGAAACAGACGTCCAATCATGTCGAAGAAATCCCGCTCCAAACTGTGGTTCCTCGTTCATAGCTGGCTGGCGTTGCCGATCTGGTTTTTTGTCCTGATCGTCTGCGTCACCGGTACCTTGGCGGTGGTCAGCCAGGAAATCGTCTGGCTGGCGAACCCGCAAATGCGCGCCAGCCAGCCGACGGATGATGCGCCGCGACTGAGTTACGATCAGGTGCTGGCCGCCATCAAGAAAGCCGAACCTCGCACGGTGGTCGAGAGCATCAGCCGTCCCGACGAGTCGCACTTTGCGCTGGATGTCCGGGTCAGCTACCCGGATGGCCGTGAGCAGACCGTTTACGTCAATCCGTACACTGGGGTGATTCAGGGCGGCGCGCCGGATTTCAACTTCAAAGCCTTTACCCGCGCCTTGCATGGCTGGTGGCTGGTGCCGTTCACCAATGGTTACAGCTGGGGCTGGTACCTGGTGTCGTTCCTCGGTTTGCCATTACTGGCGTCGCTGATTACCGGGCTGGTGGTTTATAAACGCTTCTGGAAAGGATTCTTTAGCCCTACCCTGCGTTTTCGCCACGGTGCACGGATTTTCTGGGGTGATTTCCACCGTCTCAGCGGAATCTGGTCGATCTGGTTTATCGGCGTGATCTCGATCACCGGGACCTGGTTCCTGATCGAAGCGCTGCTGTTCGACAACCACATTTCCATCTCCAGCGAACCGGTCATTCCGGCGATGGCACGTGAAGCGGTGCCGATCTCGGCCGACGGCACACCACCGCCGCGCATCAGCCTGGATCGCGCCATTGAAGTCGCCCAAGAGAAAATTCCCGGCCTGGAAATCAGCTTCGTCAGCCTGCCGGCCAACGCCTACACCCATCTGAACGTCGGCGGCCGCGGCTGGTATCCATTGATGTTCCAAACCGCGACGCTCGATCCATACAGCGGTGAAATGGCTGCTTCGCGTTTGTTGAGCGACCGTACCTCACTGGAATTCGTCACCGAATCCATGCGCCCCCTGCACACCGGCGACTTTGGCGGGCTGTGGATCAAATTGATCTGGTTCTTCTTCGGCCTGCTGCTGAGCATGATGGTCCTCAGCGGCTTGTTGATCTGGACCAAACGCACGGCGCTGGCGACGGCCAATGCCCTCAAGCGTGAATCGAAAAAAAACCGCGTGCAGGCGCAACCGGCCCTGCGCCGAGAAACGTCGGAGGTCGACCTGTGAGCAAGTCCAACACTGCACCTCAACCGTCGCGCCTGCGCCTGTTCTGGCACAAATGGCGCTTCCACATCAACGTGCTGTTGCTGCTGATTCCATTGGGGTTCATGCCGAAATACTTCGCCGATGCGGCGCTGTTTCGCGGCGATGTCGGCCTCGGTGAACGCGAAGTCGGCGAAGTCGCGGTCGGCCCCTGGAGCCTGCGCCTCGCCGAGTTGCGCAATCAGGCGCCCCAGCTGGAAGGTCCGGCCGGCTACATGAAAAGTTTCAACGCCGCGCTTTGCGATGCCTGCATCGACACAGTCAAAGCCACTTACCTGCGCATTGGCAAACCGCGCAGCCTGCGCGCCGCCGGGGTGATTTTTTTCGGCGCGCCGTACCGCATGGGCGCGCAGTTGCCCGTACCGGAAAAAACCAAAGCCGACGCCGAACTGTGGATCACCATGGAAGGCTGGGACGGCAGCATGCATCAGGCCTCGATTCCCCTGAGCCAGGCCTCCCCCGCCACCATTGCCTGGCTGACTCAACAAGGAGCCAAACCATGACCCGCTCGCAACGCCCTTCCCGCCTGCGACTGAGCGCCGCGTTGCTGGTGCTCAGCGCCGGTTTCACTGGCAGCGCGCTGGCGCATAACCCGATGTGCGAATGCAAAGCCATCGACGCCGACCAGATCAAATGCACCGGCGGTTTTTCCGACGGCAGCGGCGCCCCCGGCGTGACCCTCGACGTGATCGGTTACGACGAAACCATTCTGGTACCGGGCAAGCTTGGCAGCGATTCAACGCTGACCTTCAAAAAACCCGGCGCCGAGTTCTACGTGCTGTTCGACGCAGGCCCGGGCCACGTTGTCGAAATCGACCAAGCGGATATTGAGGCCCCATGAGTACGCCCACCACGCAAGTCGTCCGCCCGGCCGGTGCCGGCCATGAAACCCTCAATGTGTTGCTGTTGTGTCTGTTGATTCTGGCGATTGCCGGTTCGGTGGTGGCGTGGCGCGGGGTTTCCCATGAGCCGGAGCCGGTCGCCAGCAATCAGTTCGACGCACGCCGCGATCTCAGTGCATCAGAGCAAGGCATTTATGCCGACCTGCGGGTGACCCTCGACGAAATCCGTCTGCTGCGCGAAGAACAGCAAACCTTGCCGACGCCGCAAAATCTGGCTGACGAAGGTTTTGCGCCATTTGCTCAGGATGCGAGTTCAGTCAGTCGCGGCGGTCATGCCTGGCAATTGCTGGCCGACACTGCCTACTTTGGCCATAGCCAGGCACCCACCGTCGCCGGTTCGTTCGTGATGCTGTTGAGCGCCGATCACAGCGCTGCACCGGACATCTGGCTCAACCGCGATGCCGATCTCAAAGTGCCGACCGAACTGACCGCCGCCGCCCTGTCCGCGTCGGGCTGGAAACAGATCGTCGCGCAATACGATGCCGGGGTTACCCGCGAACATCGCCATTGATTCCTCGCCCTCACCCGAGAGAAGACCGTTTGCCCATGTCTATTTCATCGCCTCGCCGTCCCTTGTTGCGTATGTTTCTGGTCGGCCTCTGCGCCTGCCTGCTGAGCCCGCTGGCCAGCGCCGATCAGGCCAAGCGCCTGCGCATCGGCATCACCCTGCATCCTTATTACAGCTATGTGGCGAACATCGTCGGCGACAAGGCCGAGGTCGTGCCGCTGATTCCCGCCGGTTTCAACCCGCATGCTTACGAGCCGCGCGCCGAAGACATCAAGCGCATCAGCGGGCTGGACGTGATCGTGCTCAACGGTGTCGGCCATGATGATTTTGCCGACCGCATGATCGCCGCCAGCGAAACACCGAACATCAAGACCATCGAAGCCAACGAAAACGTGCCACTGCTGGCCGCCACCGGGGTCGCTGCGCGCGGCGCCGGCAAAGTGGTCAACCCGCACACGTTTTTGTCGATCAGCGCCTCGATCGCCCAGGTCAACAACATTGCCCGCGAGCTGGGCAAGCTCGACCCGGACAACGCCAAGACCTACACGCAAAACGCCCGCACCTACGGCAAACGCCTGCGGCAGATGCGTGCCGACGCGCTGGCCAAGCTGACCCAGGCGCCGAACGCCGAGCTGCGCGTCGCCACCGTCCATGCCGCTTACGACTATCTGTTGCGTGAGTTCGGCCTGGAAGTAACCGCCGTGGTTGAGCCGGCGCACGGCATCGAGCCGAGCCCGAGCCAGTTGAAAAAGACCATCGATCAACTGCGCGAACTGGATGTGAAAGTGATCTTCTCGGAGATGGATTTCCCCTCCACTTACGTCGAAACCATTCAACGTGAATCCGGGGTGAAGCTGTACCCGCTGTCGCACATTTCCTACGGCGAATACACCGCCGACAAGTACGAAAAGGAAATGACCGGCAACCTCAACACCGTGGTGCGGGCGATTCAGGAGTCCGGCGCATGACCTCAAAAGAAACCCTGATCGCCGACCACACCGAATCCCCTGTAGGAGCGAGCCTGCTCGCGATGGGGCCAGGTCAGCCGGCATCATTGTTGGATGACACTCCGCTATCGCGAGCAGGCTCGCTCCTACAGGTTTCGGGGCCGACGCTGGATTTTGCGCAGGTTTGTCTGACGCTGGGGCGTACGACGATTCTCGACAAGGTCACCTTCCAGGTGCAGCCCGGCAGCGTCCACGCACTGGTCGGCCCCAACGGTGGCGGCAAGAGTTCGCTGATCAAAACCCTGCTCGGGCAGATGCCGCATCAGGGCCAGCTCAGCCTGCATTGGCCGCGCGAGCCCGGCACCATCGGTTATGTGCCACAGGCACTGGAATTCGATCGCGGTTTGCCGATGACCGTCGACGATTTCATGGCCGCGATGTGCCAGCGTCGTCCGGCATTTCTTGGTTTGAGCAAACACTACGCCGGCGCCATCGGCGATGCGCTGGAACGTGTCGGCATGCAGGACAAACGCAAGCGCCGCATGGGCGCGCTGTCCGGCGGTGAACGGCAGCGGGTTTTGCTCGCACAGGGTTTGATTCCGGCGCCGCAATTGCTGGTGCTCGATGAGCCGATGTCCGCGCTCGACGAAGCCGGGATTCAGGTGTTCGAACGCCTGCTCGGCGATTGGCGCGCGGCCGGCATCACGGTGTTGTGGATCGAGCATGATCTGGAAGCCGTCGGTCGTCTGGCCGATCGCGTCACTGGCCTCAACCGTCGCGTGTTGTTCGACGCCTCGCCTCGCGAGGCGTTGACCCCGGAGCGTCTGCTGACACTGTTTTCGACCCATCCACGGAGCGCGAGCTGATGAGTTACGAAGCCTTTCGTTTGATGGTTCAAGGCTGGGCCTCGTCCGGTTACCTGCCGGAAGCGCTGGCCTACGGTTTTGTCGTCAATGCGTTGCTCGCCGGTCTGTTGATCGGCCCGGTACTCGGCGGCCTCGGCACGCTGGTGGTGGTCAAGCGCTTCGCGTTTTTCTCCGAAGCAGTCGGTCACGCCGCGCTGACCGGTGTGGCCATTGGCATTCTGCTTGGCGAACCCTACACCGGGCCGTACGGCAGTCTGTTCGGTTACTGCCTGTTGTTCGGCATCCTGCTTAATTACCTGCGCAACCGCACCGGTCTGGCGCCCGATACCTTAATCGGCGTATTCCTCTCGGTGTCGCTGGCCTTGGGTGCGAGCCTGCTGCTGATTCTCGCCGGCAAGATCAACGTGCACATTCTCGAGAACGTGTTGTTCGGTTCGGTATTGACCGTCAACGGCAATGATCTGGCGGTGCTGGCCATCGTCGGTTCGCTGGTCATGGCCCTGGCGCTGCCGCTGTACAACCGCATCATGCTCGCCAGCTTCAACCCGCAACTGGCGGCGGTGCGCGGCGTCGCGGTGAAGACCCTGGATTACCTGTTCGTGATTCTGGTGACGCTGATTACCGTCGCGGCAGTGAAAGTCATCGGCGCGATTCTGGTCGGTGCGCTGCTGGTGATTCCCGCCGCTGCGGCACGCTTGCTTAGCCAGTCGCTCAAGGGCTTTTTCTGGTGTTCAGTGTTGATCGCTACTGTGAGCACCTTGTGCGGGATTCTCGCGCCGATCGTCTTCGATCTGCCAATTCCGTCCGGCGCCGCGATCATTCTGGTCGCCGGCATCGCCTTCGCCCTCGCCGCCATCGCGCGCGGTGTCGTCCCGAGCCTGAAAGGGAATCTTGGATAAATGACTTTTTCAATGCGCAAACTGACTTTGGCCATGGCCCTGTGCGGCGTTGTCTGCACGCCACTGCTCGCCGCCGAAAACGCTAAACCGCTGCGGGTGCTGGCGTCGCTGCCGATCACCTACGGCCTGGGTGAAGTGCTGCTCAAGGGCACCGATGTCAACCTCGAACGCGCGGCACCGGCGAACCTGCCGGGCAGTCGCCAGACCGCCTACTTCACCGGGCGTGGCGCGCCGGCGCTGAGCAAACTCGCGACCGGTGCCGACGCGGTCATCGGCGTACGCTCGCTGTGGGCTGACGATCCGCTGTATCCGATTTCTCGGCGCAGCAATATCCGTATCGTTGAAGTCGACGCGGCACGGCCGGTCGACGGCGCCCTGCCCGGCATCGCTGTGCAGCCAGGTCTGAAGATCGATGGCTTGAACAGTCAGCCATGGCTTTCCAGCAACAATATGGGGCGCATGGCCGACGTCATGGCGGCGGATCTGGTGCGCCTGGCACCGGGCGCCAAACCTGCGATCGAAGCGAACCTGGCGACGTTGAAACAGCGTTTGCTCAAGCTCAGTGCCGACAGCGAGGCGCGGCTGGCCAGTGCCGACAATCTGAGCGTGATGAGTTTGAGCGATCACTTCGGTTATTTGATTGGCAGCCTGAATCTGGAATTGGTCGGCCAGGATCCGCGTCCGGATGCGGAGTGGACGCCGGAGGATCTGAAAAAGCTGACAGCCACGCTCAAGGACAATGACGTGGCGGTGGTGCTGCATCATCGCCAGCCTGCGGAGGCGGTGAAAGCGGCGATTACCGAGTCGGGTAGCCGGCTGGTGGTGTTGAGCACCGACGCGGCGGATCCGGTGGCGGAGCTGGAGGGGAATGTGGATCTGCTGCTCAAGGGGTTGAGCGGGGCGTAATTTCATCCGAGACCGCGTTATCGTTCATCGCTGGCAAGCCAGCTCCCACAGGGTTCGCGGTGAACGCAGATTTTGTAATCCCCCCGATACCTGTGGGAGCTGGCTTGCCAGCGATGAGGCCCTGATCATCAACACAAATCCAGGGCATGAAAAAACCCGCTGACCATCACTGGTTCAGCGGGTTTCTTTTTGCCGGGCGCTTATTGCGCCACGGCCTGCGCTTCCATCTTCTGGCGCAGGCTCAGCGGACGCATGTCGGTCCAGACTTCTTCGATGTAGGCCAGGCATTCCTTTTTCAGGCCGCTCTTGCCCACGGTGCGCCAGCCTTCCGGCACGGCTTTGTAGTCCGGCCAGATCGAGTACTGCTCTTCGTGGTTGACCACGACCTGAAAGAGGATGTCCTCGCGGTCGAATACTGACGTCATGCTGGTTCTCCATCGTTGTAAGGGTGGGCTGCACAACGGGTGCAGCCGGGTATGTAGAAAGAACGTTCGGCGCGGCGAAAAATTTACACGGCGGCGGTCGCGGCCACCAAGGCACGGCCGAAGATCTCGGCAACACGGTCGATTTCAGCAGCGGTGATCACCAGCGGCGGCAGGAAACGCACCACTGCGCCATGCCTACCACCGAGTTCCAGAATCAATCCACGCTTGAGGCATTCGCGTTGCACCAGCGGTGCCAGAGCCGCGAACGCCGGCGGATGACCGAGGGCATCCGGCGCACCGTTCGGGTCGACCAGTTCAACACCGAGCATCAGGCCACGGCCACGAATGTCGCCCAGCTGCGGGAAGTCACGCTGCAGGATGCGCAGGTGCTCGCTCAGGCGTGCACCCATGGCCGCGGCGTGCTCGCAGACCTTGTGCTCGACCAGATAACGCATCACCGCAGAACCGGCGGCCATCGCCATCTGATTGCCACGGAACGTGCCGGCGTGTGCGCCCGGTTGCCAGGTGTCGAGCCAGTCGCGATAAACCACCACGGCCAGCGGCAGGCTGCCACCGATGGCTTTGGACAGCACCACCACGTCAGGCGTGATGCCGGCGTGTTCGAAGGCAAACATCTTGCCGGTACGGGCGAAACCGCTCTGGATCTCGTCGACGATCAACGCCACGCCAGCCTTCTCGGTAATTCGGCGCAGGCCGCGTAGCCACTCGATGTCGGCGGGTATCACCCCACCCTCGCCCTGCACGGCTTCAACGATCACGGCGGCGGGCAGTTGCACGCCGGCTTCGGGGTCGTTGAGCAGGTTTTCCAGATAACTCAAATTGGCTTTGACGCCCGCAGCGCCACCGAGGCCGAACGGGCAACGGTAGTCATACGGGAACGGCATGAACTGCACGCCGCTGCTGAGCAACGCGCCCAACGGCCTTTTCGGCCCCAGGCTGCCCATCAGGCTCAAAGCGCCCTGGCTCATGCCGTGGTAACCACCGGAGAACGACAGTACGGTGCTGCGCCCGGTGGCGGTGCGCACCAGTTTCAGCGCCGCTTCCACTGCGTCAGTGCCGGTCGGGCCGCAGAACTGGATTTTCGCCTCCGCCGCGAGGGCAGACGGCAGCAGGCCGAACAGGTCCTGAACGAATTGATCCTTGACCGGTGTGGTCAGATCGAGAGTGTGCAACGGCAGTTCATCGGCCAGCACTTGCTGGATCGCTTCGATCACCACCGGGTGATTGTGGCCGAGCGCCAAAGTGCCGGCACCGGCCAGGCAATCGATAAAGGTGCGACCTTCAACGTCTTCGACGTACAGGCCTTTGGCACGTTTGAGCGCCAGCGGAATGCGCCGTGGATAACTGCGGGCGTTGGATTCCTGTTGCGCCTGACGCGCGAGCAACGGCGACTCGTTGAACTGGAACAGCGTTTCCGCTGGCGCCGAGCTGACCCGGGCCGACGACTCTTCGATAAGGCTGGTGGCGACTGACATCTCTCGACCCCTCAATACGCTATGGATAGTGACCAAAACAGCACACCGCACAGGTGCGCATTCCGGTCGCGGAGCGCACTTGCAGGTTTTCCTGTTCTGGAAACGCTTAAGCGTCCCGAGGATTTAGACCCTTGATCGAGTTGTCAGGCCGAGGTGTCGAACGACTGGGTCATTGCCAGGGTCTGCAAGCCGTCGCGGGCAGCCGGTTGCGCCGATTCGCGATAGCCCAGGCGCCGATAAAAAGCCTGGCCGGTGCGGGTGCTGTTGAGATTGACATGCTGAACGCCGCGAATGCGCAGCCAGCCGTGCAGATCGTTCATCAACGCCCGCCCTGCGCCACGACGAAACCATTCCGGCTGCACGTAGCAGAACGTGATTTCCCCGCAGGCGGCGGCCATGCCGACGCCCACCGGTTTATCCCCGAGCAGCGCAACATTCACATAGCACTGCGGATTGGCCAGCCAGGCACTGATCTGTTCGGCAGACAGTTGCGCAAGCCAGGCGCTGACTCGTCGGGGATCGTTGCGGTGATCGAACGCACAACCGACGCGGATCGAGCGTTCGATGATGCGGCTGATGATGCCGCTGTCGGCCGGGAGGGCCGAACGAATACAGATGGGTGCTTCCATGGCGCTGTTCCCTCAATCCATTGAGTCAAAGCAGGGGCCGACCTTAACCCCGCCCCGCCCGGATAGCGAACGCCAAGAAGTTACATTTGATGAGAACCCCCTGTAGGAGCTGCCGAAGGCTGCGATCTTTTGATCTTGTTTTCCAGGATCAAGATCAAAAGATCGCAGCCTTCGGCAGCTCCTACAGGGGGGAGTGAAATCAGACCGTTTGCAGGGGCATGGTCAGTTCGACGCGCAGGCCGTCCGCGCGGCTGTCGAAATGCAGCGCGCAGTCGCAACGCTGGACGATCGCCTGGACAATCGCCAGGCCGAGGCCGCAGCCGGTGCTTTGGCCGTTGCGCCAGAAGCGCTGGGTCAGGTGCTGCAAATCATCCGGGGCAATGCCCGGACCATGGTCGCGCACGACAAAACGTACGCGGTTGCCGATGGTTTCCAGGCTCACCTCGACTGCGCAATCCTCCGGTGTATGGCGCAGCGCGTTGTCGAGCAAATTGCGCAGCGCGGCAATCGCCAACACCGCTGGCATCTGCAACGGAGCCTCAGAAAGCTGCGCCGGCAATTGCAGTTTGATCCGCAGTCGTTCGCCGCCGGTAGCATCCTGAATCGCCAGTCGGGCGACCTGTTCGGCACTGCATTGCGAACCGTCGTCGAACGACAGACTGCCTTCGACTCGCGCCAGCAGCAGCAATTGCTCAAGGGTCCGATGCAGGCGATCAGCGCCCTCTTCCGCCCGCGCCAGCGATTGATCGCGAGCGCTGCCTTCGGTCATGCGCGCCACTTGCAGGTGGGTCTTGATCGCCGTCAGCGGGCTGCGCAGTTCGTGCGCCGCGTCACCGGTCAGCCGCCGCTCACGCTCGATGGTCTTGCCTATACGCTGGAACAATTGATTCTGCGTATCCAGCAGCGGTTTCAATTCGCTGGGAAACGCCTGCAATTGCAGCGGCTCAAGCGAGTCGGCATTGCGTCGCATCAGCGCTTCACGCAAGCGATTGAGCGGCGCCAGCCCCTGGCCGATGCCCAGCCACAACAGGCACAGGCACCCAAGCAACGCCACGCCGACCGGCACCGACGCGGCCAGCAGAATCGACATGTTCAGGGCCTCGCGCTCGATCTGCCGATCCGCCGTGGTAATCCGCACATCGCCGCGTGCGAGGGTGAAACTGCGCCACGGCGCGCCGTCGATGATCTGGTCGTGGAAGCCCATTTTCTCGGCTTCCAGCGCTTGCTCGGGGTTGTTATGACTGCGGGCGAGAATTTCCCCGCGCAACGAACTGACCTGACAGGCCATGCCGCCAGGAATATTCAATTGTTCAGCGCTGAAATGCGTGCCCTCGCCTTTGCTCGGCAGTGTCGGCAACTGTTCCAGCAGCCCGGCGACCATGCGCGCCGACGCCACCAGACGCTGGTCGAGGGAAAACATCATCTGATTGCGCAGGTCACTGAGCATCCAGGCCGCCGCCAGCGCCCAGATCAGCGCGAACGCGGCGCCGAGGGTCAGGCTCAGGCGCAGTCGCAGACTCATCACTTGCCTTGATCTCCGCCATCTGCCGGGCCGAGCCGATAACCCAGGCCGCGCACGGTTTCGACGATGCCCTTGCCGAGTTTGCTGCGCAGGTGATGGATGTGTACGTTGAGGGCGTTGCTTTCCAGCTCGTCGTTGAAGCCGTAGACGCTGTCCTTCAGTTGCTCGGTGGAAAGCACCCGCCCACGATTGTGCAGCAGGGCCTGGAGCAACGACTGTTCGCGGCGCGACAAATCCACCGGTTGCCCGGCGAGGGTGGTTTCGCGGCTGCTCGGGTCATAAGTCAGCGCGCCGTGTTCGATCAGATTGACGCTGCGGCCCGCCACGCGGCGCAACAGGGTTTGCAAGCGCGCGAACAGTTCACGCAGATCGAACGGTTTGAGCAGGTAATCGTCAGCGCCGGCCTGCAAGCCATCAACGCGGTCGGTAACCGAATCGCGTGCGGTCAGAATCAGTACCGGGATTTCCAGGCCGCTTTGCCGCAATTGTTGCAGCAACTTGAGGCCATCTTCGTCGGGCAGGCCGAGATCGAGCACCATCACGTCAAATTCGGCGACCTTGAGCATCGCCCGCGCCTTCGATGCCGTGTTGACGTGCTCGACGGTCAACCCCTGCGCCGTGAGACCGGCAACGATCCCGCTGGCGATCAACTCATCGTCTTCGCAAACCAGTACGTGCATGGTGAGTCCCGTAGAAAAAAGCCGATTAGGCAGTTGGCCGATTAAGCTGACATTATGCCCCGAACGTCACAGCGACAAGGGCATGGCGGTTAATCATCGGTTAATCGCCACCGCCCATTGTGCACCTCACTTGCACAGGGACAAGGCTCCTCCATGCGTCATTTTTTTCTTTTGTTTGCTCTGCTGATTTCGAGCCTGGCCCAGGCTGGAAACAACCCATTTGAGTCAAAACCGGAGTTTCTGCCGGTCGATAAAGCGTTCGTGCTCACGTCCGAGCGTCTGGAGTCGGGTGAAACCCAGCTGTTCTGGCAAATCACCGACGGCTATTACCTGTATCAGAAACGCCTGAAATTCGACGGTCTGAGCGCCGAACAACAACCGGCATTGCCCGAAGGCGAATCGCACAGCGATGAGTTTTTCGGTGAGCAACCGGTTTACCGCCAAGGCCTGGAAGTCAAAATCCCCGCCTCGGCCAGCGGCCAGATCAAGGTCAGCTATCAGGGCTGTGCCGATGCCGGCCTGTGCTATCCGCCGCAGACCCGAGTGATTGACCTCGGCGGTAAAGCCGCCGTCGCGGCAAGCGCCGAAGCACCTGATCAGGCCTTGGCCAGCAGCCTGCAACAGCGCGCACTGGGCTGGAGTCTGCTGGTGTTCTTCGGCCTCGGCCTGCTGCTGGCGTTCACCCCTTGCACGCTGCCGATGCTGCCGATTCTCGCCGGTATGGTCGTCGGCAGTGGTGCCACACCGCGTCGCGGTTTTGCGCTGGCCGGCAGTTATGTGATTTGCATGGCGCTGGTGTATGCGGCGATGGGCGTGATTGCCGCGCTGCTTGGCGCGAACCTGCAAGCATGGTTGCAGAACCCTTGGCTGCTCGGCACCTTTGCCGCGATCTTCGTGGTGCTGGCGTTGCCGATGTTCGGCTTCTTTGAACTGCAACTGCCGGTGGCGCTGCGTGATCGCCTCGAACACGCTTCGCGCAGTCGCAGTGGTGGCAGCTTGGTCGGCGCCGGCGTGCTCGGCGCGCTGTCGGGCTTGCTGGTCGGCCCCTGCATGACCGCGCCGCTGGCCGGCGCGCTGTTGTATATCGCGCAGAGTGGCAATGCCCTGCACGGTGGCTTGATTCTATTCTCGCTGGGCATCGGTATTGGTGTGCCGCTGTTGTTGCTGGTGACCGTCGGCAATCGCTTCCTGCCCAAACCCGGCGAGTGGATGAACCTGCTCAAGGGCGTGTTTGGTTTCCTCTTTCTCGCCACGGCATTGCTGATGCTGCGGCCGGTGCTGGACCCGTCGTTGTGGCTGGGCTTGTGCGGCGCGCTGTTGTTGATTGCCGCTTACAGTGCCTGGAAACAATCCGAAGGCTTTGGCCGTGTTGCACAGATGTTCGGCGCAATGGCGCTGCTGCTGGGTTTGTGGGGCAGTTTGCTGGTGATCGGCGCGGCGGGCGGCAGTGATGATCCGTACCAGCCGTTGCAGGTTTATAGCGCCGGCCGCACGACCAGCGCTGCACCCAATGGCCATGAAGCGTTCACCACGATCAACACTCCCGAAGCCCTGCAACGCGAACTGGATACAGCGAAAACCAAAGGCCAATGGGTCTTGCTCGACTATTACGCCGACTGGTGCGTGTCGTGCAAAGTCATGGAAAAACAGGTGTTCGGCAAGGACAAGGTCATGCAGGCATTGAGCGATGTGCGCCTGCTCAGGCTTGATGTCACCGCCGACAATGCCGCCAGCCGCGAACTGCTCAGCCGTTACAAAGTGCCGGGGCCACCGAGCTTCGTCTGGATCGGCACGGATGGCGTAGAGCGTCGCAGCCAGCGCATCACCGGCGAAGTCGATGCCGACACGTTCCTGCAACGCTGGGCCACCACCCGAGACGCCAATTAATGCTGACGTTCACCCTCGGCACCTTTGCCATTGCGCTCAACCACCTGCTGCTGATCAGTGCTCTGGCGCTGGCGACCTTTGTCGGCTGGCGGGTGGCCAAGCGCGGCGGTGACAACCCCGAGTCGGCGCTGTTCAGCCTGTTTCTACTGGGCATGCTCGCGGCGCGCGTGGCGTTTGTCGTGCTGTACTGGGCGCACTATCGCAATGACCCGTGGCAGATCATCGACCTGCGCGATGGCGGTTTTCTCGCCTGGCCGGGGGTGATCGTATTGCTGCTGGCGGCGTTGTATCGCGGCTGGCGCCGGCCCGGTTTGCGCCGGCCGCTGGGCTTTGGCGTGGTCAGCGGCGTGGCGTTCTGGTTGCTCGCAACCCTGTCACTGAATATCTATGAACAAGGCACCCGGCTGCCGGACATCTCCCTGCGCAACGCGGCCGGGGAAACCATCCAGCTCAGCGACTATCAGGGCGGCCCGTTGGTGATCAACCTGTGGGCCACGTGGTGCCCACCGTGTCGCCGCGAAATGCCGGTGCTGGAAAACGCCCAGCAGCAACGACCGGATCTGACCTTCCTGTTCGTCAATCAGGCCGAAAGCATGCAGAGCGTGGCGACGTTTCTCGAAACCCAGGGCCTGAGCCTCAATAACGTGCTGTTCGACCGCAGTGGTCGCCTCGGTCAAGCCGTGGGTTCCATGGCATTGCCGACTACGCTGTTCTATAGCCCTGACGGTCGGTTGCTGAGCAGTCACCTTGGTGAGCTATCGAACGCCAGCCTGGCCCGTGCCCTGGAAAACTTTGGCACGCCAACCCCGAATTCGAACCCGGCCACCGCACCGGCCACCTCTGCAAGGAAACTGCCATGCCCCGCCTCCGCCACCTGCTGACGCTGACCCTGGGCACCGCCCTGCTGCACTTGCCGTCCGTGCAGGCTGCTGAAGAATTGCCGGCGGCGATCAAACAGATCGAAGCCAAAGGCGCGAAAATCGTCGGCCAGTTCGATGCGCCCGACGGTCTGCGCGGTTATGCGGCGCAATACCAGAACCGTGGCATGGCGCTGTACCTGACCCCGGATGGCAAACACGTTCTGCTGGGTAATCTGTACGACGCCGACGGCAAGGACCTGAGCAGCGAACCCTTGCAAAAACTGGTCTACGCACCGATGGCCAAGGAAGTCTGGGCCAAGTTCGAGGCGAGCAACTGGATTCAGGACGGCAACAAGGATGCACCGCGCACGGTGTACCTGTTCAGCGACCCGAACTGTCCGTACTGCAACATGTTCTGGGAACAGGCGCGGCCTTGGGTCAAGGCCGGCAAAGTGCAACTGCGGCACATCATGGTCGGGATCATCCGTGAGGACAGCCCGGGCAAATCAGCGGCGTTGCTGGCGGCGAAAGACCCGAGCAAGGCGCTGGAAGATCATGAGAAGGCTGGCAAGGGCAGCTCGCTTAAAGCGCTGAAGGATATTCCGGTGGCGGTGCAGAGCAAACTGGCGGCCAATATGCAGTTGATGGAAGACCTCGATCTGCAGGCGACGCCGGCGATTTTCTACATGGATGCCAAGGGTGAGCTGCAACAACAGCAAGGGGCGCCGTCGCCGGACAAGCTGGCGCAGATTCTCGGGCCCAAGTAAGCAAGATCAAAAGATCGCAGCCTGCGGCAGCTCCTACATGGGCTGTCGCAGGCTGCGATCTTTTCAATGGCGCTCAGCCAGGAAGGCGAACAACACCTCCGTGACAAACTCGGGATTCTCCAGATTGGAGATATGCCCCGCCTGCGGCACCAGCACCCACGGGCAGCCAATCAACTCAGCCATTTCCTGTGCTTCCGACGGTGGTCGCGGTTTGTCCTGATCGCCGCACAGCACCAGCGTGGTTGCAGCGCTCAACTCGCCCAGACGTGGCAACAGATCATCGCGGCCAAAGGTGATACGCCCCATCGGCACGATGCTTTCGCGCAAGCGGTCCGACGAATACGCCGCCAGTTTTGCACGGAAATCCTGATACAACGCCGACTGCGGATCGATGCCCGGGCGGAAAAAGATCGGCACAACGATGTCGAGCAGTGGCTCGCTGATTTCACCGGTTTCTTCGATTTGCTTGAACAGCGAGAAGTAATACTGACGGGTAGGCTCCGGTTCGACGCCGAGGTAGGTGTCCATCAGCACCAGGCCGTTGATCCGCTGCGGTGCCGCCAGCGCCAGACGCACGCCCCACATGCCGCCGACCGACAAGCCGACCAAGGTAACCTGATCGATGTTCAGATGATCGAGCAAGGCCTGCGCCTGCCTGGCGATGTCGTCCAGCGAGCGGGTGTTTTCAGGCAACCGCCCCGACTCGCCATGACCCCACAAATCCAGCGCAATCACCCGATAGTGCGGCGACAACGCGGCGATCTGCGGTGCCCACATGGCCTGATCCCACAGATAACTGCCGGCCAGCAGGACTGCCGGGCCGGTGCCTTGATCGATGTAATGCAGTGCTTGTCCGTCAACCGTTAAAAAAGGCATCGATTCACCTGCGCGGTAAAAAACAGAACCGGCAGACTGAGCTGCCGGTTGCTGATCGTCAATCGGGCAAATGTCTAAAAATGTGCCGGCCCCGATCGCGAGCAGGCTCGCTCCTACAAGGGAACGCATTCCAATGTAGGAGTGAGCCTGCTCGCGATGAGGCCAGTACAGATACCGAAAAAACTACAGACCCTCCAGCTCCGCCATCAGATCATTCAAGCGGTCGACTTTCTCCTCGGTGATGTCACTCGCCGCCAGTCCATCAATGTACTCGGCCAATTCCTCCACCGTGCTGCACTCGAACATCGCCCGCAGCGGCACGTCGCGTTGCAGCGACTTCTGCACCCGCGAGGCAATCTGCGTGGCCAGCAACGAGTGCCCGCCCAGCTCGAAGAAGTTGTCGCGCACACCGACCTGCTCGACCTTCAGCACCTCGGCCCAAATATCCGCCAGCGTCTGCTCGAGGTCATTGCGCGGAGCCAGGTAATCCTGGCTCTGCAACTGGCCGATCTCCAGCGCGGGCAAGGCTTTGCGGTCGAGTTTGCCGTTGGCGTTCAGCGGCAGCTGATCGAGCCACAACCAGTGCAGCGGCACCATGTATTCCGGCAATTCGGCGCGCAGGCGCTGTTTGATCCGCTCCAGGCGTTCGCTTGGGTTGAGTGCCGAATCGGCCGCCACCAGATAACCGACCAAGTGCTTGCCATTGACGCCTTCCTGCACACCGACCGCGCCATCGCGCACTTCCGGCTGTTCGTGCAGGCGCGCTTCGATCTCACCCAGTTCGATGCGGTAACCGCGAATTTTCACCTGATGGTCGACGCGGCCGACGTACTCCAGCACACCGTCGCTGCGACGCCGCGCCAGGTCACCGGTGCGATACAGACGCTCGCCCGGCACGCCGAACGGGTTCGGCACAAACACTGGCGCGGTGCGTAGCGGATCGCTGACATAACCGCGACCGACGCCCGTGCCAGCCACGCACAACTCGCCCACCGCACCCAACGGCACCAGCTCCAGCGCGCCATCGAGCAGATACAGCAAGTTATTGTCGGTCGGTGTCCCGATCGGCAAATAACTGCCGCGCGTCGAGGCCATGTCGACACGGAAGAACGCCACGTCATCGGAACATTCCGCCGGGCCATAAGCGTTGACCAGACCGATGTCCGGGTAACGCAGCAACCACTGATGCGCCAGTTCCGGTGGCATCGCCTCACCGGTCGGCAACATCCAGCGCAAACCATCCAGACTCAAGCGATCCGAGGCGAGCATGCCCTGAATCAGCGATGGCACGCTCTCCAGCACGGTGATGCCCTGCGCCTGCACATGCACCAACAAACCTTGCGGATCGTGGGCAATCGTATTCGGCACGATGTCCACCCGCGCACCGAACAGCGGTGCGGCGAGGAACTGCCAGACCGAAATATCGAAGCTTTGCGAAGCGGTCTGCGCGATCACGTCGGCGTCGCTCAAGTTCAAGTACGGCACCTTGCTCAACTGGTTGTTGAGCATGCCGCGCTGCTCGACCATCACGCCTTTCGGCAGGCCGGTCGAACCCGAGGTGTAGATCACGTAGGCGAGGTTGTCCGGGCCACTGTAAATACCCAGGTCCTGCGCCGAAATCGCCGCTGCTTGAACCTCTTCCCAAACCAACAAGCGTGGGCGATTGGCGCAGCTGAATTCATCCAGCAACGTCTGCGCCTGTTCAAAGCAGGCTTTAGAGCAGACCAGCACCGGCGTGCGGCTCAGCTCGATGATGCGTTGCAGACGCTGGCTCGGCAGGCCCGGATCCAGTGGCAGATAACCCGCGCCAGCCTTGAAGCTGCCGATGATCATGCCGAGCAGATCGAGATTGCGTTCGCCGAGCAACGCCACCGGTTGATCCATCTGCACCCCGGCCGCGACCAGGGCATGGCCGAGACGGTTGGCGTTGTGGTTCAGCTCGGCATAGCTCTGTTGCTGATCAAGACACGTCGCGGCGATGCGCTGTGGATGGGCGGCGACCTGCGCTTCGAACAGCGCAACATAGCTCTGCTCCAGCGGATAATCGTGGGCACTCTGGTTGCAACCATGCAGCAGGAAGTCCTGTTCCTCGGCACCCAGCAGCGGCAGATCGGCCATGTCGCCATGGAAGCCGTCGACCAGTGCCAGCAGCAAACGCTTGAACTCGCCGAGCATGCGCTCGATGGTCGATTCATCGAAATAACGCTGGTCATACGACAGGTGCAAACCGAGGTCATCGCCCGGGTAGCACACTGCCGTCAGCGGGAAGTTGGTGTGGGTTCGGCCCGAGTCCGACGTCGCGTTCAGGCTCTGCGCGCGGTCCAGCACCGAGACTTCCACCGGGGCGTTTTCGAAGACGAACAGGCTGTCGAACAGCGGCTGGCCTTTCGGCAGTTCGCTTTGTTCCTGGATGTTCACCAGCGGCAGGTATTCGTACTCGCGCAACTGCATGTTGCTGTCGAGCAAAGCGCTGAGCCACTGACGCACGCTGCTGCGTTCATCGTCCGCCGGCATCTGCACCCGCAGCGCGATGCTGTTGATGAACAGGCCGACCGTGCGCTGCATCTCCGGCATTTCCACCGGACGCCCGGCCACGGTCACGCCGAACAGCACATCACGATCACCGCTCATACGGCGCAGCACCAAGGCCCACGCTGCTTGAGCAAACGTGTTGATCGTCAGTTGATGCGCCTGCGCCAGTTCACGCAGACGCGCACCGTCCTCGACATTGAGGCGGGTGTAGCGGTCACCGACGACCATCCCGCCGCTTTCACCGGCGTGTTCGCGCAGGAACGGCCGGTCACTCGGGATCGGCGTGGTGCGCTCGAACCCTTGCAGGTTCTGCTGCCACCACTGCCGCGCTTCGGCGAGGCTCTGGCGTTGCAGCCAGCCGATGTAATCGCGATAACGCGGCGGCACGGCGAGTTGCGCTTCACGACCCTCGCCCATCGCAGTGTAGATCTCGAAGAAGTCGTTCATCAGCAACGAGCGGCACCAGGCATCGATGAGGATGTGGTGGTTGCTCATCATGAACCAGTAGCGCGCCGCGCCGACCTTGATCAGGCGCAGGTGAAACGGCGCCTGATTGAGCAGATCGAAACCGGCCTCGCGCTCGTTTTTCAGCAACGCTTGCAGCTGCGGTTCCTGCTCGGTTTCGGCGACGGCGCTCCAGTCCAGATATTCGATTGGCGTGCGACCTGGTGTGTGAATCACTTGCAGCATGTCTTCGCCAACGTTCCAGCAGAACGAGGCGCGCAGCGCTTCGTGACGGGCGATCACCGCTTGCCAGGCTTGGGCGAAACGCTCGGCATCGAGTTCGCTGTTGATGCGGTAGCGATCCTGCATGTAGTACAGACCGGTGCCCGGTTCGAGCAAGGTGTGCAGCAACATGCCTTCCTGCATCGGCGTCAGCGGATAGACGTCTTCGATGTGCGCGGCCGGCACCGGCAACGCATCGAGTTGCGCCTGAGTCAGTTTCGCCAGCGGGAAGTCCGACGGCGTCAGACCACCGGCCTCGTCTTGCAGGCAATGGCTGATCAGGCTTTGCAGCTCGCCGAGGTAGGCATCGGCCAGATCGTTGATGGTTTGCGCGTCATAACGCTCGGCACTGAAGGTCCAGCGCAGGAGCAATTCACCACCGTAAACCTGACTGTCGATGCTCAGCTCGTTCGGCAATGGCGCGTGCGGATCGTGGGCGGCACCGACCGACTCATCCAGCGGACGGAACAGCGCATCGCTGCCGAAGCTCTGGTCGAACTGGCCGAGGTAGTTGAAGGTGACCGGCGCATGCGGCAGCGCGGCCATGCTGCGCTGGCTGAGGTCATCGGCGAGATAACGCAGCACGCCATAACCCAGGCCTTTGTGCGGCACAGCGCGCAATTGTTCTTTGATTGCCTTGATCGAAGCGCCCTGCCCGGCGGCTTCTTCGATGTTGTGCGGGGTCAGGCGTAATGGATAGGCGCTGGTGAACCAGCCGACGGTGCGGGTCAGGTCGATCTCGTCGAACAGGGTTTCGCGGCCGTGGCCTTCCAGCTGAATCAGCGTCGACGGTTGCTCACTCCAGCGGCACAACACGCGGGCCAGCGCGGTCAGCAGCAGATCGTTGACTTGCGTGCGATAGGCGGCCGGCGCCTGTTGCAGCAACTGTTTAGTGTGTTCGGCATCGAGGCGCACGCTGACGGTTTGCGCGTGGCGATTCTGCTGGCCGCCCTGCGGGTTTTCGCAAGGCAGGTCGGCGTTTGAGCCGGCCAGTTGGGTCTGCCACCAGTCGAGTTCTTCGCGCAGGGATTCGCTGCCGGCGTAAGCCTGCAAACGTGCCGTCCAGTCCTTGAAGGCACTGGTTTTCGCCGGCAGTTTGACCGACTGCCCAGCGTCGAGTTGGCGGTAAACGGTTTGCACATCGTCGAGCAACACACGCCATGAAACGCCGTCGACCACCAAGTGATGAATCGCGATAAACAGGCGTTGCTGTCCTTCAGGGCCGTCGACCAGCAAGGCGCGAACCAGCGGGCCACTTTGCAGATCGAGGCTGCGTTGCGCATCGGCAAACAGCGCTTCGCACTTGTCCATCGAGGTAACGCGCACTTGCCACAACACCGCCGCATCGGAGACCGGTTGGTGCATCGCTTGCCACGCGTCGTTGACTGCGCTGAAGCGCAGACGCAAGGCGTCATGCTGCTCGATCACCGCCAACAGCGCCTGTTCCAGACGGTGCGGTTCCAGCGGCACGGTCGGCTCCAGCAACAACGCCTGGTTCCAGTGCTGACGCTCAGGAATATCGGTGTCGAAGAACCAGTGCTGAATCGGCGTCAGCGCTGATTCACCCACCACCAGACCCTGCTCGGCCGTCACCTGCTCGGTGCGACTGGCTACCGCCGCGAGGGTCTGCACGGTCTGATGCTGGAACAGGTCCCGCGGACTGAAATGAATACCTTGCTGCCGTGCACGGCTGACCACTTGAATCGACAGAATCGAATCGCCGCCGAGTTCGAAGAAGTTGTCGTTAAGGCCGACCTGTTCGACGTTGAGCACCTCGCACCAGATCTGCGCCAGGGTCTGCTCCAGTTCGTTGCTCGGCGCGACGTAGTCCTGACGATTCAACTCAGGATCCGGCGCCGGCAACGCACGACGATCGAGTTTGCCGTTGGCGGTCAGCGGCATGCTCGCCAGCAGAATCAGGTGCGTCGGCACCATGTAATCCGGCAGTTGCGCCTTGAGGTGCGACTTGAGGGCGTCGCGCAGTGCAGCCTGTCTGGCTTCGCTTTGCTCGGCAACTTCGGTGACCAGATAGCCAACCAGTTGTTTGCCGCTCGGCGCATCGAGGGCGAGCACCACGGCTTCGCGGATCGAATGGTGATCGAGCAGGCGCGTTTCGATTTCGCCCAGCTCGATACGGAAACCACGAATTTTTACCTGATGGTCGATCCGGCCGAGGTATTCAACCAAGCCATCGGCACGCTGGCGCACCAGGTCGCCGGTGCGATACATGCGCCCGCCATCGGTGGCGAACGGGTCAGCGACAAACCGTTCGGCAGTGATGCCCGGACGGTCGTGATAAGCCTGCGCCAGACCGGCGCCGCCGACGAACAATTCGCCGGTCGCGCCTTGCGGCACCAGCGCCAGATCGGCGTCGAGAATGTACGCGACACGCGCGCCAATCACGCTGCCGATCGGCACACTGCCGGCGCCCTCTTCCAGCACCTCCGGCGCCAGACTGGCGAGTGGCATGACCACGGTTTCGGTCGGGCCATAGGCGTTGAAGAACATCGCCGGTTTGAACGCTGCACGAATCCGCTGCAGATGTTCGCCGGTCAGCGCTTCGCCACCGGTGATGATCATCCGCACCGGCAGGATTTCGTTTTGCGTCGACAGGAACTGCGCCAACTGGCTGCCGTAGCTCGGTGTGAAACCGAGCACGTTGATTTTATGCGTGCGGATCAAGCCGCAGATTTCTTCCGCGTCCCACTGACCTTGCGCACGCAACACCACTTGCGCGCCGCTGAGCAGCGGCACCAACAGACGCTCAGTCGCAGCGTCGAAGTTGATCGAATAGAAGTGCAGCTCGCAGTCGTCCGGGCGCATGCCGAATCGCTCGATCACGGCTTGGCAGTGCATGGCGATTTCGCCGTGGGAGACCACCACACCTTTCGGTTTACCGGTCGAACCCGAGGTGTAAATCAAATACGCCTGATGCTGCGGCAGGCTGATAAACGGCAGCTCAGTGGCCGGGTAATCGGAGAGTGCCGCGCTGTCGTCTTCCAGGCACCAGCGCGCCACGCTCGGCGGCAGATCGCCAAGGGCTTTGAACATTGCCCGATCACTGAGCAGCAGGCCGATGCGGCTGTCTTCGATCATGTAGTGCAGACGGTCGAGCGGGTATTCCGGGTCCAGCGGCACATAGGCGCCGCCGGCCTTGAGAATCGCCAGCAGGCCGATGACCATTTCCAGCGAACGCTCCAGCGCCAGGCCTACGCGCACTTGCGGGCCGACGCCACGCTCACGCAAGGCCCAGGCCAAGCGGTTGGCGCGGGCGTCGAGTTCGGCATAGCTCAGGGTCCGCCCGGCGAAGGTCAGGGCCGGCGCGTCTTTGCGCGCCAGCGCCTGCTCGGCGAACAGGTGATGGATGCACTGATCGAGACGATGCTCGCCCGGCTCGATGCCGAGGCTGTCGAGCAGGTGCTGTTGCTCCGGCGCATCGAGCAGCGGCAATTCGCTGAGACGTTGTTGCGGATCGGCGATCAGTGCTTCGAGCAAGTTGCGCCAATGCTTGGCCATGCGTGCGATGGTCGGCTCGTCGAACAGATCGGTGCTGTAAGTCAGGCAGCAACCGAGGCGATGGTCGAGATCGGTGACTTCCAGGTTGAGGTCGAACTTGGTCGCCCGCGCATCGTTGGCCAGATATTCGACGGTCATGCCGGCGAGCATGCGGCTCTGCTGGAATTCCCAGCGCTGCACGTTGCACATCACCTGAAACAGCGGGTTGTACGCGGCGCTGCGTGGCGGCTGCAAGGCTTCAACCAGATGATCGAACGGCAGATCCTGATGCGACTGGCCTTCGATCACCGTGTGGCGCACCTGCTCGAACAGTTCGCCGACCGACATCATGCCGTCGAGCTGGCAACGCAGCACCTGGGTGTTGAGGAACGCCCCGATCAGCCCTTCGCTTTCCGGACGAATGCGGTTGGCCACCGGCGCGCCGATGCGCAGATCGGTCTGACCGCTGTAGCGGTAGAGCAGCGTGGCCAGTGCGGCAGTCATGGTCATGAACAGGGTCAGACCGTTTTGCGCATTGAATGCACGAACCCGCGCGGCGAGGTCGTCGCTCAGATCAAAACGGAACAGCTCGCCCTGATGGCTCTGCACCGGCGGACGCGGACGGTCGCCCGGCAGCTCCAATAGCGGATGTTCGCGACCGAGTTGCGCGGTCCAGTAGTCGAGTTGACGCTGACGCTCGCCGGATTCCAGCCAGTTGCGCTGCCAGACGCTGTAGTCGAGGTACTGCACCGGCAGCGGCTCGAGCGGCGAATCGCGATCATCAACAAACGCTTCGTAGAGCGCACTGAGTTCGCGGGCGAAGATATCCATCGCCCAGCCTTCGGTGACGATGTGGTGCAGTGTCAGAACAAAGTAATGCTCGTGCTCGGCAGTCTTCACCAGACAGGCACGCAGCAGCGGGCCAGTTTCCAGGTCGAACGGCAGATGCGCTTCTTCATCGGCCAGTTGCTGAACCTTTTGCTCGCGCACGTCGGCGGCGAATTTGGAGAAATCCTTCCAGCCCATGCGCACGCCGGTTTCGGTATGCACCTGCTGACGGGCAACGCCGTCGACACTCGGGAACGTGGTGCGCAGGGTTTCGTGACGCAAGATCAGCGCTTGCAACGCCGACTCGAAGCGCTCGACATGCAACACGCCACGCAGGCGCGCCATGCCGCCAACGTTGTACGCCGGGCTGTCCGGTTCCATCTGCCAGAGGAACCACATGCGCTGTTGCGAGTACGACAACGGCACCGGTTGGCTGCGGTCGACCTTGTCGATCGGCGGCTGTTTGTTGGTGCGGCCGCTGGCCTGGATCAACCGGATCTGTTCGGCGAAATCACCGAGTTCGCTGTGCTCGAACAACGCGCGCAACGGCAACTCGACGTCACAGGCCTGACGGGTACGCGAGATGATTTGCGTGGCCAGCAGCGAGTGACCGCCGAGGGCGAAGAAGTCGTCGCGCAGCCCGATTTGCGCCAGACCCAGCACTTCGCGCCAGATCGCGGCGATCTGCTGTTCCAGCTCAGTCACCGGTTCAACGTGTTCACGTACTTGCCACTGCGGCTCGGGCAAGGCACGGCGGTCGAGTTTGCCGCTTGGGCTGAGGGGCATTGCGTCGAGACGCATCAGTTGCGCCGGGACCATGTATTCCGGCAGTTCGGCGGCCAGAGCGGTTTTCAGGCGAGCGCTTTGCTCGTCAGGATTTTCACTGGCATCGGTCGCGGTGAAGTAGCCGATCAGCTGCGCGCCGGCAGCGGTTTCGCGCACCAGCACCACGGCTTGGGCGACGCCGTCCTGGGCGAGCAGACGTGCTTCGATTTCTTCCGGTTCGACACGGAAGCCACGCAGTTTGACCTGCTGATCGAGGCGGCCGAGGTATTCGATGACGCCATCGGCGGTCCAGCGCGCGCGGTCGCCAGTGCGGTACAAACGCGCGCCCTGCTCGCCCAATGGATCGACGACAAAGCGTTCAGCGGTCAACGCTGGACGACCGAGGTAACCGCGAGCCAGACCGATGCCGCTGATGCACAACTCGCCCGGCACGCCGGCCGGCACGGGATTGAGGTCGGCGTCGAGCACGCGGCACATCACGTTGCCCAGCGGCCGGCCGATCGGCGAGCGTTCGCCATCGGCCGTGGTGCAATGCCAGTGGGTGACGTTGATCGCGGTTTCGGTCGGGCCGTAACGGTTGTGCAATTGCACCGCGGGCAGTTGCGCCAACACACGGTTGCGCAGTTCGGCTGGCAGCGCTTCACCGCCGGAGAATACCCGGCGCAGGCTGGTGCATTCAGCGCTCAATGGTTCGTCGATGAACAGCGAAAGCAACGGCGGGACAAAGTGCAGCGTGGTCACCCCATGCTCTTGAACCAGTTGGGCGATTCGATGCGGATCGCGGTGTTCACCGGGACCTGCAATCAGCAGACGTGCGCCAGTGATCAACGGCCAGAAGCATTCCCACACCGACACGTCGAAACTGATCGGCGCCTTTTGCATCAGCACATCGGTTTCATCGAGCGCGTAAGTGTTCTGCATCCATTGCAGACGTTCGGCCAGTGCTGCGTGAGTGTTGCCGACGCCTTTCGGCTGGCCGGTGGAACCCGAGGTGTAAATCACGTAGGCGAGGTTGTCGCCGTGCAGGTGCAAGCCCGGTGCCTGGCTCGGCCAGTTCTCCAGGTGCAGCGCGTCCATGGCGATCACGCTGACGCCGTCGCTGGCCGGCAAACGCTCGAGCAATTCTGTTTGCGTCAGCAGCAGTTCGACGCCGCTGTCGCTGAGCATGTAGGCCAGACGATCAGCCGGGTAATCCGGGTCCAGCGGAACATAGGCGCCACCGGCCTTGATGATCGCCAGCAGGCCGATCAGCAGTTGTGGCGAACGCTCGGCGGCGATGGCCACGCAAACGTCGGGGCCGACGCCTTTGTCGCGCAAATAGTGTGCGAGGCGGTTTGCCTGAGTGTGCAGTTCCGCGAAGTCGAGGCTGCCACCGTCCCACACCAGTGCGGTCCGTTCCGGGGTCTGGCGGGCCTGTTCATTGAGTAGCTCTGGCAGCCATTGTTGCGCCGGGGTGCACGCTGCGACGCTCCAGTTTTTTTGCTGGTCGTGTTCGCCGGCGGTCAGCAGTTGCAGATCGCCGATGGCTTGCTCCGGGCGTTCGCAAACTTCGCGCAACAGGTTGCTGAAGTGCTCGGCCAGACGCGCAATGGTCGTGGCATCGAACAATTCGCTCGCGTAGTCGAACGACAAGGTCAGGCGACCGTTACGGTCTTCTTCGCTGTGCAGTTGCAGGTCGAACTTGGCTTCGCGGCTGTGCCACGGCAGCTCTTCGGCGAGCAGACCCGGCAGGCGTTTCAGCGCGCTGAGGTCGCGTTGCTGATGGTTGAACATGACCTGGAACAGACCTTGTTCGCGGGCCTGCGGGAAGGCTTCGAGCAACTGTTCGAACGGCAGATCCTGATTCGCTTGGGCACCGAGCGCGGCCTGGCGGGTCTGCGCCAGCAGTTCGACGAACGACAGGCGCGAATCGATCTCGGCGCGCAGCACTTGGGTGTTGATGAAGAAGCCGATCAGGCCCTGGGTTTCCAGGCGCGGACGGTTGGCATTTGGCACGCCAATGCGGATATCGCGCTGACCGCTGTAGCGATACAGCAGGCTCTGGAATGCCGAGAGCAGCAGCATGAACGATGTCGACTGGTGCGCTTGCGCGGTGTTGCGGATCGCCTCGCTGAGGCTGGCGCCCAAGCGTACTGTATGGCGCTCTGCGCTGTGAACATGCTGCGCCGAACGCGGAGAGTCAGTGGCCAGTTCCAGGGTCGGATGCTCGTCACCCAACTGGTTTTTCCAGTAGGCCAGTTGCCGCTCGCCCTCGCCTTGCGCCAGCCATTGGCGCTGCCAGCTGCCGTAGTCGGCGTATTGGGTTGGCAACGGCGCGAGGTTGGCGGTCGCGCCTTGCGAAGCGGCGGCGTACAGGCGCGAGAACTCGTCGATCAACACGTTCAGCGACCAGCCGTCGGCGATGATGTGGTGCATCGTCACCAGCAGTTGATGATCTTCGTCATCGATGCGCACCAGCGTCACCCACAGCAGCGGGCCTTTTTCCAGGTCGAACTGGGTGCGCGCTTCGTCTTCGCGAATCTGCACGGCGCGGGCTTCGCGCTCATGCGCCGGCAGGTCGCTGATGTCGATCAGTTGCAGGTTGAATTCAGCGGCGGCATCGACGCATTGCAGGGCCACGCCATCGCGTTCGAAAAAGCGTGTGCGCAGCGATTCGTGGCGCTCGATCAGTTGCTGGAAGCTGGCGCGCAAGGCGTCTTCGTCCAGTTCACCACGCAGGCGCAAGGCACCGGGAATGTTGTAGGCGCTGCTCTGCGGGTCGAGTTGCCAGGTGATCCACAGACGGTTTTGCGCCAGCGATTGCGGCATCGGCTCGCTGCGCGACAACGCGGTGATTGCACCTTGGGCGCTGCCGCCATCCTGTTGCTGTTGCGCCACGGCAGCGGCGAATGCCGACAGCGTCGGCGCTTCGAACAGCAGACGCAGATTCAGCTCAAGGCCAAGTTCTTCGCGAACCTTGGCAATCACTTGCGTGGCGGCGATCGAGTTGCCGCCGAGCAGGAAGAAGTGATCGTCGGCGTTGACCTGTTTGACGTTGAGTTGCTCGGCCCAAATGCTGCCGATCAGCGCTTCGAGTTCGCAGGCGCCGGTGGCCGACTCTGCGGTTGCGGCTGTGGTCGCCGGGAACACCGCGTAGCTGTCGAGGCTGCCATCAGCCAGGCGATTGCGGCAGGCCGAGCGTTGCAACTTGCCGCTGGAGGTTTTCGGCAGCGCGCCCGGATTGAGCAGCACCACCACGCTCGGCGCTTCCTGATACGCCTCGGCCACGGCTTGTCGAATCGCCTTGATCAACGCTTCCGGCGGCAGGATTTTCTGCACGCTGCGGCTGATTTCCGCGGCGATGCCGATGCCCTCTTCGCCATTCTGGTTGACGGCGAATGCCGCGACGCGGCCCTTGCGCACCACCTCCACTTCGTTCTCGACGGTCTTCTCGATGTCCTGCGGATAGAGGTTGTGGCCGCGCACGATGAGCATGTCTTTCAGACGACCGGTGATGAACAGCTCACCGTCGCGCATAAAGCCCAAGTCACCGGTGCGCAGCCAAGTGCGGCCGGCGTGCTGAACGAACGTCTTGGCGCTGGCTTCGGGGTTGCGCCAGTAGCCGAGGGCGATGCTCGGCCCGGCCGCCCAGACTTCGCCGACGGCGTTGTCGACCAGTTCTACGAGCGTGTTCGGCTCGACGATCAACACCGCGTGCTCGGGCTGGCTGATGCCGCAGCTCATGATCGGGCTGCCTTCGCCCGGCTCGGCGCGGTTTTGCGCCAGCGCCTGATCGTCCACGCGCAGTGCCGGGATGCCGGTGCCGCGCGGGGTACCGGCGACGAACAGCGTGGCCTCGGCCAGACCGTACGAGGCCATGAAACTGTCGTCGCTGAACCCGCTCGCGGCGAACTTCTCGGCGAAGCGTTCAAGGGTGTCGAGGCGGATCGGCTCGGAGCCGGAATAGGCCACGCGCCAGCGGCTCAGATCGAGGCGTTCGAGCGCCGACTCGCTGACGCGTTCGCTGCACAAACGGTAGGCGAAGTCCGGCCCGCCGCTGATGGTGCCGCCGTATTGGCTGATCGCTTCGAGCCAGCGCAAGGGCCGACCGAGAAAGTATGCCGGCGACATCAGGACGCACGGCACGCCGCTGAAAATCGGCTGCAGCAGACCACCAATCAGCCCCATGTCGTGGTACAGCGGCAACCAGCTGACGATGACATCGTCGGGGTTCACATCGATGCCAAAGCCATGACGGATCAGCAGTTCGTTGGCGACCAGGTTGCCGTGGCTGACCTGCACGCCTTTGGGCAAAGCGGTAGAGCCGGAGGTGTATTGCAGGAAGGCAATGTGGTCCTGCGGCAGGTTCGGCTCGAGCCAGTTTTCGGCAAGCGCATTGTCGAGGGTATCGACGCACAGCAGCGGCGGCGCGCCTTCGATCTGCTGCAAGGCGTCGCGCAGGTCGGCGCTGGTCAGCAACAGGCGCGGTTCGGCGTCGGCAATGATCGACAGCAGACGCTCCTGATGGTGACGACGGGCGGATTCCGGCGGATAGGCCGGCACCGCGATCACGCCTGCGTACAGGCAACCAAAGAAGGCCGCGACGTAATCCGGGCCGCTGGGAAACAACAAGACTGCACGATCGCCGAATTCGGCTTCGGCCTGCAACGCGGCCGCAATGGTGCGCGCGCGTTGATCCAGTTCGCGATAGCTGAGTACCACAGCCTGCTCTGCGTTTTCGGCGAGAAAACGCAGGGCCAATTGGTCCGGTGTCAGGGCCGCACGGCGCTGGAGGGCTTGGACCAGAGTGCTGGGGATTTCGAACGCGTCGGTCATGAGGTTTCCTGCCTGAATTCGGCTTGCGAGTGGAATCGGGTTGCTGTGTCACGCCCCTCTTGGGCATGCAGGGCGCGGTCTGTGCCGACCGCGCAAGGCTTGGGAATGCTGTCTGGCCGGGCTCGGTACCCGGAACCATTCACCAATGAGAACGGATGACGTCTTGAAATAATTAGTCGGCAGGCTGGATCGCCAATGGGGCCGGGATGCGGCGGCGTGTCGCAGTTCTCACAACGCACCGATTTGGATCATTAGTTCTTTTTCTCATTTGACAATCATTATCATTCAACATAATTTGTCGCTCGATGTGTAGGACGGCCCCGTCCCCCCAAGGCGTCCCACTAACCTATTTGGCAGCAAGGTGATTTCCATGACGGAACAAGTATCCACAAGCAGGTGCGATTCACCGCTACTTCAGGCATTCGTCGACAATCGACTGATTCTGGTCAAAATTGCAGCCCGCATTACCGGCTGCCGGTCACGTGCCGAAGATGTGGTGCAGGATGCGTTTTTCCGACTGCAGTCGGCGCCGCCGATCACATCGTCGATCAAGGCTCAACTGAGTTATCTGTTCCAGATCGTGCGCAACCTCGCCATCGATCACTACCGCAAACAGGCGCTGGAACAGAAATACTCCGGCCCTGAAGAGGAAGGGCTGAACGTGGTCATTCAGGGTGCTTCGCCGGAAACCTCGCACATCAATTTCTCCACCCTGGAACACATCGCCGACGCGCTGACCGAGCTGCCAAGCCGGACCCGTTATGCGTTTGAGATGTATCGCCTGCACGGTGTGCCGCAGAAAGACATTGCCAAGGAACTGGGGGTCTCGCCGACCCTGGTCAACTTCATGATTCGTGATGCGCTGGTGCACTGCCGCAAGGTCTCGGGCAGCCGTCGGGATGCGGTGATTGCCGGTCGCCGCTGAGACCGCTTCTTCAGATAGAAAAAGATCGCAGCCTGCGGCAGCTCCTACATGAGGACCCGGTCGCAGGCTGCGATCTTTTGCTTTCAGGTCACTTCAAGCCAGCTTGCACCGATCAAAAAACCGCTCACGCCCCAGAATCATCAACGCCGCGCGCTTGTGCGGGAAGTCGAATTCCTTCTCGCAGTGGAAGCACTGGTTCTGCATGTGGCCAATCATCTTGGCGTTATCGGCCCGCGGCTCAGCGACCACGCGTTGCGTGCGCGGATCATCCAGAAACAGGTAATGCACCAGCGCCGACAACCAGCTCGCGACTTTGTGCGGGCCGCGATGATCTTCTTCACCGACCAGCATGTGAATGCCACGATCGTAATTGTCGGCGTCGTAGAACGGCGCGATGCGATCTTCCTTGGCCCAATAGGCTTCGAAATAGGCAAACGGCTGATCATCGAAGCAGCCGATCAAGGTCAACGTGTGCGGGTCGGCGTCGAGTTTGCTCAGGTATTCGCGGTGCTTCTCGATGCTGCCCTCTTCCTGCCAGAAACTGGCGACGCGCGGGCTGTTTTGCCAGCGGTTGAAACGCGGCAGATCCTCTTCGATTTCGACAGTACGCAGGGAAATCCACGCGCCCAGTCGCGCATCGAAACGCCGATAGACTTCACCGCGCGGTTTCACCGGTCGCAGTGGATGGCGCTTGCCATCGCTGATGACCATTTGCTGCGGGTAGTTGCCGGTAAGCGAAGTGCCGAGCCACGGTTGCGGCAATTGCCAGAACAGCGTGCGTTCGCAGCGATATTCGCCAGCGACCTCAGTGCTCACCAGCAAACCGCTGAGCAACGCTTCGGTCGGCGGCTGATCCAGCTGCCAGGTCAATTGCTGGCATTCGGGATCACGGGCAAACAGCCAATAACAGGCCGCCCACAGGGCTTGCCCTGGTGGCAAGGCAAAACGCTCATCGAGCTGGATTGGCCCTTTGGCCTGACGATCCAGGCGCAAGCGAATCAGCGGCTGCCCGTCGAGGCTCAGACTGAGGCGGCTTTCGGTTGCATCAGCGATCAGATGACTGCCTGAGGGCAAGGCCAGGGCAGTCAGGTCATTCAGATTGGACATGGGTCGGGCTCACGATAATCGTCGACAGTTCAACGATGGGACGTGAGCCGGGCAGGGAAATTTAGGCCTGAAGCCCAAATCAGTCCCTCAGTGGCGCGGCACCGGGACCACGGCAATCTTGTACGGATCGAAGATTTTCAGCATCTCGCCGTTGTCGCGCAGGCCTTGCAGCAACTTGCCAAACGCTTCGCCCGTGATCGGCGCGGTCGAACGCAGGATCGCGTAGTGGTGGTAGACCTGATCGATGCGCTGGGAAACCAGCAATTCATCACGCACCTTTTCGTTGCGCAGCAGGTAATCACTCAGGTAAGAACGGGTCACCAGGGCAATGTCGGCGCGTCCGCGCAGCACCATCAACAGATTGCTGTCATGGGAATAGGTCAGCGTGGCGTTGAAATTCTGCGCAAGAAATTTCGGGTCGGCGTTGAAATTGGCGAATTCGTAGTGATACCCGCTGAACAGCGCCAGTCGCTTGCCGGTGAGATCGGCAAAATAGTTCTGCTGGCGGCCGTCTTCGCGTTGCGCAACGAAAATCTCCGCGTCTTCAAGGCCCATGTCGACGTCCGTGTGGGGTATCTCCTTCCAGCCCCACTCCGGGTTTTCGAAGATCGCCATGTCGATCCGGCCCTGCTTGAAATCACCGAAACGCCGAGGAATCGAGGTCGGTACCAACACAAACTGGTAATCGCTTTGCAGACGGTTCAAGGCCTCGACCAATTGCGGCAGCAGGCCGGTGTCGGCGCCGTTTTCCGGGCGAATGGTGTAGGGCGGAAAATGCGCCGCGCCGACCCGAACCAGTTGCGCTGCCTGAGCGGGCAATACCCATATTGCAGCCAGCGCTGCGAGCATCAACCCCGCAGCCGTCCGAATTGGCGAAGACTTCAAAACACCCCACTCCCCGAAAAAATACCGATCAATGCATTCAAGCTAGGCGGTTTCGCCCAGTTAGCCAGTTTCCCGACGCGATAGAAAGTGCCTTAACGTTCCTCAAGGACCAGAATCAACGCCTCGTCCGCCAACTGATCAAGGCTCAGACTGCCGCCAGCACGGAACCAGGTGGTGGTCCAGGACAGTGCGCCCGTGAGGAAACGTCGGGTAATAAATACGTCGCCACGGATAAACCCGGCTTCTTTTGCCTCACCCAGCACCTGCAGCCAGAGTTCTTCGTAGACGTCGCGCAGCGCCAGCACTTGCGCCTGGCCGTCTTCGGACAACGAACGCCATTCATAGACCAGCACCGCCATGGCTTCGCCGCTGCCGCCCATGATCGACTGCAATTCGCAGCGGATCAGCGCCAGTACGCGCTCGCGCACATTGCTGGCGTCGGCAAGCGCTGCACGCATCAAAGCGGTGTTGTAGCGAATGGTTTCTTCCATCACCGCGCGGAGAATTTCATCCTTGCTTTTGAAGTGATGAAAAATACTCCCCGACTGGATGCCGACCGCGCCGGCCAGATCGCGCACCGTGGTGCGCTCGTAGCCTTTGTTGCGGAACAGGTGAGCCGCCACTTGCAGCAGTTTGCCGCGGGCGCTGTCCGGGTCGGTCAACTGGCCTTGGTCGACCAATTGGCGCATGACCCTCAGGGCTTTTTGCTCGTCCACCCGTTCTCTCCTACAGTCGATCTGTCTGTTGCCCCCTGAAACCGCAGGGTTGCGCGCAATTTAAGCCGCCAGCCGCGACCAAGCAAGCGCTTGGGCAGAAGATAGTTTCAGCTGTTTACAAACCAAGCGCTTGCTTGGTAGCCTCCAGACACTTCTGTCGCAGGTTGCTGAGTCGGAGATAAAAATGCCCACTACCGTTCGCATCGGATGCGCCAGTGCATTCTGGGGAGACACCTCGACCGCCGCCGCGCAGTTAGTGGACGGCGGCAATCTGGACTATCTGGTGTTCGATTACCTCGCCGAAATCACCATGTCGATCATGGCCGGCGCGCGCATGAAAGATCCGCAGGCAGGCTTCGCCGGCGACTTCATCGAAGTGTTGACGCCGCTGCTGCCGCAATTGGCCGAGCAGAACATCCGCGTCATCAGCAACGCTGGCGGAGTCAACCCGCAAGCCTGTGCCGCCGCCCTGCAAGCTATCTGCGACAAGGCCGGCATCAAGCTGAAAATCGCCGTGCTGCTCGGCGATGACCTGCAACCACAGTTCAAACAACTCACTGGCATCACTGAGATGTTCAGCGGCGCCCCGCTGCCGCCGATGTGCGTGTCGACCAACGCCTACCTCGGCGCCCCGGGCATCGTCGAAGCCCTGCGCCTGGGCGCCGACATCGTCATCACCGGACGGGTGGTCGACAGCGCCGTGGTCAGCGCCGCTCTGGTGCACGAATTCGGCTGGTCGTGGCACGACTACGACAAACTCGCCCAGGCCGCACTGGCCGGGCACATCATCGAATGCGGCGCGCAATGCACCGGCGGCAATTTCACCGATTGGCGCGACGTGCCGGATTACGAGCACATCGGGTTCCCCATCGTTGAAGTCAGCGCCGACGGCCAATTTATCGTCAGCAAACCCGAGGGCTCCGGCGGGCTGGTCACGCCGCTGACGGTCGGCGAGCAAATGCTTTATGAAATCGGCGATCCACAGGCATACCTGCTGCCCGACGTGGTCTGCGATTTCAGCGAGGTCAAACTTCAGCAACAAGGCAAGAACGCCGTGCATGTTCACGGCGCCAAGGGCCTGCCGCCGACGGATAAATACAAAGTCAGCGCCACCTACCCGGACGGTTTTCGCTGCACCGCCAGTTGCTTGATCGCCGGTATCGACGCCGTTGAAAAAGCGCAACGCGTCAGTCAGGCGATCATCGACAAGACCGCCGAAATGTTCAGCCAGCGTGGCTGGGCGCCCTACAGCGAAACCCACATCGAACTGCTTGGCAGCGAAGCGACTTACGGCCCGCACGGGCAACGCCGCGACAGCCGCGAAGTGGTGATCAAACTCGCCGTACGGCATCCGAGCAAGCAGGCACTGGTGTTGTTCTCCCGAGAGATCGCACAGGCTGCGACCGGCATGGCACCGGGGCTGACCGGCATCGTTGGCGGACGGCCAACCGTGTACCCGCTGATTCGTCTGTTCTCGTTCTTGATCGATAAAAACGCCTGCACCTTGCAGATCGATCTGGCCGGTGAACATCATCCTTGCGCCCTGCCCTCATTGGCCGCACTCGACAGCGAAGATTTGCCGATTGCCCAACAACCGCCGAAACCTCAGGGTCGCGCCGATGCCAGTGTGCCGTTGATAAAACTCGCCGTGGCGCGCTCCGGTGACAAGGGCAATCACAGCAACATCGGCGTGCTGCCGCGCAAACCCGAATACCTGCCGTGGATCGCCGAAGCGTTGACCCCGGCAGTGATCGTCGACTGGATGAGCCACGTGCTCGACCCGATCCACGGCCGGGTCGAACGCTGGTATCTGCCCGGCACCCACAGTCTCAACTTTCTATTGGAAAACGCCCTCGGCGGTGGTGGCGTGGCCAGTCTGCGCATCGACCCGCAAGGCAAAGCCTTCGCCCAGCAATTATTGGAAATCCAGATCCCGGTGCCGCAGAGCATCGCCGAACAGCTCGACTAGAGGATGGTGTGCATGGCTTACGCGTCGATTTTCAATGCCGAGCTGTTCAGCGGCCAGACCATCATCGTCACCGGTGGCGGCAGCGGCATCGGCCGTTGCACCGCGCATGAACTGGCAGCGCTCGGCGCCAACGTGCTGCTGGTCGGGCGCAAACCGGAAAAACTGGAAAAAGTCGCCGCCGAAATCGCCGAGGACGGCGGCCGCGCGCACTGGCAGGCCTGCGATATTCGCGATGAAGAAGCGGTGAAGCAACTGGTCAAGGAGCTGATCGCCGAGCACGGGCCGATTCACGGCCTGGTCAACAATGCTGGCGGCCAATACCCGTCGCCGCTGGCCTCGATCAATCAGAAAGGTTTCGAAACCGTGCTGCGCACCAATCTGGTCGGCGGTTTTCTGATGGCGCGGGAAGTGTTCAACCAGTCGATGAGCAAACACGGCGGCAACATCGTCAACATGCTTGCCGACATGTGGGGCGGCATGCCCGGCATGGGCCACTCGGGCGCGGCGCGTTCAGGCATGGACAACTTCACCAAGACCGCCGCGTTTGAATGGGGTTATGCCGGGGTGCGGGTCAACGCCGTGGCACCGGGCTGGATCGCCTCCAGCGGCATGGACACTTACGAAGGCGCGTTCAAAGCGGTGATCCCGACCCTGCGCGAGCATGTGCCGCTCAAGCGCATCGGCACCGAATCGGAAGTCAGCGCGGCGATTGTGTTTCTGCTCAGTCCGGCAGCGGCGTTCATCAGTGGCAGCACGTTGAAAATCGACGGCGCGGCGAGTCTGGGTAGCCGTGCTTGGCCGTTGCACAAAGCCACTCACAGTGAGTCGTTCAACGGCTTTCACCGCGCGTACTTACCCGACGTGCTCAAGGACAAGGAGTAAGCCATGCCGCAGATCCAGTCCCAACTCGATCCGCACAGCGAGGCTTTTGCGCGCAATCGTGCGGCAATGCTCGTAGCCATCGAACACGTCCAGCAACTCGAACAGAACCTGCTGAACAAGGCTGCCGAAGCCAAAGCCAAATTCGACAAGCGCGGACAGTTACTGCCGCGTGAACGCCTGAACCTGCTGCTAGATCCCGGTGCACCATTCCTCGAACTGGCCAGCCTCGCCGGCTACAAGTTGCACGACGACAAGGACGGCAGTTCGGCCGGTGGTGGACTGATCGCCGGCATCGGTTACGTCTGTGGCATCCGCGCAATGGTCGTGGCCAACAACAGCGCGATCAAGGGCGGCACCATCTCGCCCAGCGGCTTGAAAAAATCCCTGCGCCTGCAGCAAATCGCTCAGGAAAACAAACTGCCAGTGATCACCCTCGCTGAAAGCGGTGGCGCCAACCTTAATTACGCGGCGGATATTTTTGTCGAAGGCGCGCGCAGTTTTGCCAACCAGGCACGGATGTCGGCGATGGGTTTGCCGCAGATCACCGTTGTACATGGCTCAGCCACGGCGGGCGGCGCTTATCAGCCGGGTTTGTCCGATTACGTGGTGGTGGTGCGCGGCAAGGCCAAGCTGTTTCTGGCCGGCCCGCCGTTGCTCAAAGCCGCCACAGGCGAAGTCGCCACCGATGAAGAACTCGGCGGCGCCGAGATGCACGCGCAGGTTGCCGGCACGGCGGAATACCTCGCGGAAAACGATGCCGACGGCGTGCGTCAGGTGCGCGAAATCCTGCGCATGCTGCCATGGAATGAACAGCTGCCATGGCTGCCGGAGCCGCAATACAAAGAGCCGCTCTACCCGATCGACGAACTGCTCGGGCTGATTCCGGACGATGCGAAAAAGCCTTACGACGTGCGCGAAATCATCGCGCGCATCGCCGACGAATCCTGCTTTCTCGAATTCAAGGGCGAGTTCGATCAGCAAACCCTTTGCGGGCAATTGAAGATTCAGGGCCGCGCCTGCGGTTTCATCGGCAACAACGGCCCGATCACGCCGAACGGTGCGAGCAAAGCGGCGCAGTTCATTCAGTTGTGCGATCAGAGCCAGACGCCGTTGCTGTTTTTCCACAACACCACGGGCTTCATGGTCGGCACCGAATCGGAACAGCAAGGCGTGATCAAACACGGCTCGAAACTGATTCAAGCGGTGGCCAATGCGCGGGTGCCTAAACTGACCATCGTCGTCGGCGGTTCCTACGGTGCCGGCAACTACGCGATGTGCGGACGCGGTCTCGATCCACGCTTCATCTTCGCCTGGCCCAACAGCCGCACGGCGGTGATGGGCGGTGCGCAGGCCGGCAAAGTCTTGCGCATCGTCACCGAAGCCAAACAACTCAAGGACGGCCTGATGCCGGACCCGAAGATGCTCGACATGCTCGAACAGGTCACCGCGCAGAAACTCGACAGCCAGTCCACCGCGCTCTACAGCAGCGCCAACCTGTGGGACGACGGGCTGATCGATCCACGCGACACGCGCACCCTGCTCGGCTACTTGCTGGACATCTGCCACGAAGCCGACATTCGCACGCTGCAACCCAACAGCTTCGGCGTCAGCCGGTTCTGACCGCCACGGATCTTACGGAGAACAATAAAAAATGATCTTCACCCCGGAACACGAAGCCCTGCGCCGTACCGTCCGCCAGTTCGTCGAGCACGAGATCAATCCGCACGTCGAGGAATGGGAAAAGGCCGGACGCTTTCCCATCCACGAGATTTTCCGCAAGGCCGGCGACCTCGGTTTGCTGGGTATTTCCAAACCGGAAAAATTCGGCGGCATGGGCCTCGATTACAGTTATTCGATTGTCGCCGCCGAAGAGTTCGGCACCATTCATTGCGGCGGCATTCCGATGTCGATCGGCGTGCAGACCGACATGTGCACGCCGGCCCTCGCCCGTTTCGGCTCCGATGAATTGCGCGAAGAGTTCCTGCGCCCGGCGATCACCGGCGAGCAGGTCGGCTGCATCGGCGTTTCCGAAGTCGGCGCCGGCTCCGACGTCGCCGGGCTGAAAACCACCGCGCGCAAGGACGGCGACGACTACGTGATCAACGGCAGCAAGATGTGGATCACCAACTCGCCGAGTGCTGATTTCATTTGCCTGTTGGCGAACACTTCCGACGATAAACCGCACATCAACAAGTCGCTGATCATGGTGCCGATGAACACGCCGGGCATCAGCCTCAGTTCGCACCTCGACAAGCTCGGCATGCGCAGCTCGGAAACTGCGCAGGTGTTTTTCGACGACGTGCGCGTGCCGCAGCGCAACCGCGTCGGCCACGAAGGCGCCGGGTTCATGATGCAGATGCTGCAGTTTCAGGAAGAACGCCTGTTCGGCGCGGCGAACATGATCAAGGGCCTTGAGTACTGCGTCGACAGCACCATCGAGTACTGCAAGGAGCGCAAAACCTTCGGCAATGCGCTGATCGACAATCAGGTGATCCACTTCCGTCTCGCCGAATTGCAGACCGAAATCGAATGCCTGCGCGCGCTGGTCTATCAGGCCACCGAGCAGTACATCAAAGGCCAGGACGTCACGCGCCTGGCGTCGATGGCCAAGCTCAAGGCCGGGCGCCTCGGTCGCGAAGTCAGTGACAGCTGCCTGCAATATTGGGGCGGCATGGGTTTCATGTGGGACAACCCGGTGGCCCGCGCTTATCGCGATGTGCGGCTGGTGTCGATTGGCGGCGGCGCCGACGAAATCATGCTGGGGATCATCTGCAAACTGATGGGCATCCTGCCGGGGAAAAAGAAATGAGCAGCCTGCCGGAATGCCAGACGCTGTTGCTGGAACTGCATGGCGGCGTGCTGCACATCACCCTCAACCGCCCAGACAGCCGCAATGCGATGAGCCTGCAAATGGTCAGCGAGTTGCGCGCGGTGCTCTCGTCGGTACGCGATGACCGCAGTGTTCGCGCTCTGGTGCTCAGCGGCGCCGGCGGACATTTCTGTGCTGGCGGCGACATCAAGGACATGGCCAGTGCCCGTGCTCAGGGCGCTGATGCTTATCGTGAATTGAATCGTGCGTTCGGGGCTTTGCTGGAAGCAGCACAGCACGCGCCGCAAGTGCTGATCACGGTGCTGCAAGGCGCAGTGCTCGGCGGCGGTTTTGGGCTGGCGTGTGTCAGCGATATTGCGATTGCCGATCATCAGGCGCAGTTCGGTTTGCCGGAAACCAGCCTGGGTCTGCTGCCGGCGCAGATCGCGCCGTTTGTGGTGCAGCGCATTGGCCTGACCGAGGCGCGGCGACTGGCGCTGACCGCCGCACGTTTTGATGGGCATCAGGCTCGGCGTCTGGGGTTGGTGCATTTTGTCGAACAGGACCCGCAAGCCCTCGCCGAGCGTCTGGATGAGGTACTGCAACACGTGCTGTGTTGTGCACCGGAGGCGAATGCCATGACCAAGCAATTGTTATTGGCGAGTGCCGGACAGCCATCGGGAGCTTTGCTTGATGAAGCGGCGCAGTGGTTTGCCGAGGCGGTGACGAGCGAAGAAGGGATCGAGGGCACCATGGCTTTTGTGCAGAAGCGTAAACCGCGGTGGGCTACCTAAAAAGCATCGCTGGCAAGCCAGCTCCCACAGGGAATTTGCGTCGTTAACAAAACCTGTGGGAGCTGGCTTGCCAGCGATGAGGCCAGCACATGCAACGCAACTTCCGAGGAAACAGCCCATGCCTGCCATTCAGAAAATCCTGATCGCCAACCGCGGTGAAATCGCCTGCCGCATCCAGCGCACCGCCCAGGCTTTGGGCTACCGCACCGTCGCCGTCTTCAGCGACGCCGACGCCAACGCGCTGCACGTGCAAATTGCCGATCAAGCCGTACACATCGGCCCCGCCCCCGTGCAGCAGTCGTACCTGAACATCCCGGCCATCCTCGACGCCGCCCGTCACAGCGGCGCCGATGCCATCCACCCTGGCTACGGTTTCCTCTCGGAAAACGCCGAGTTCGCCCGCGCCTGCGCACAGGCGGGTCTGACATTCATCGGTCCCAGTGTCGAAGCCATCGAACTGATGGGCAGCAAACGCCGCTCGAAAATCGCCATGCTCGAAGCCGGCGTGCCCTGCATCGCTGGCTACCAGGGCGCCGAGCAGGATGACGTCACCCTGCTGCGCGAAGCCGAACGCATTGGCTACCCCTTGATGATCAAGGCCAGCGCCGGTGGCGGCGGTCGCGGCATGCGCCTGGTGCACGATGCCGCGGATTTACCGGCGCAGTTGCGCACCGCACGTTCCGAAGCGTTGAACGGTTTCGGCAGCGACGATTTGATCCTCGAACAGGCGCTGATCGAACCACGGCATGTCGAAGTGCAGTTGTTTGGCGATCAACACGGCAACCTGATCTACCTCGGCGAGCGCGATTGCTCGGTGCAGCGCCGCCATCAGAAAGTCATCGAAGAAGCGCCCTGCCCGGTGATGACCGCCGAGTTGCGCCAGGCCATGGGTGAGGCCGCGCTCAAGGCCGGGCGTGCAGTGAATTATGTGGGTGCCGGCACGGTGGAATTCTTGCTCGATGCACGCGGGCAGTTTTACTTTTTGGAGATGAATACCCGCTTGCAGGTCGAGCACCCAGTGACCGAGCTGATCACCGGAGTGGATCTGGTGGCGTGGCAATTACTGGTCGCCGAGGGGCAACCGTTGCCGCTGACTCAGGACCAAGTGCAACTCAGCGGCCATGCCATGGAGGTGCGACTCTACGCCGAAGACCCCGCGCAAGATTTCCTGCCGCAAACCGGTCGCATACAAGCGTGGGAACCGGCGTTGCAGCGCGGCGCACGCATCGATCATGGTCTGCTTGCAGGGCAATCTGTCAGCCCGTTCTACGACCCGATGCTGGGCAAACTGATCGCCCACGGCGCTACCCGCGAAGAGGCCCGGCGCAAACTCCTGCGCGCAGTGCAGGACACAGTGTTGCTGGGTGTGCAAAGCAATCAGCGTTTGCTCGCCGGCCTGCTGCAGCATCCGCAGTTCATCAGCGGTGACTTCAGCACAGCGTTCATCACGCAGCATTTCAGCGACCACCCGAGCCTGCACATTTACTCGCCAAGTGCTGAAGATCTGGCCATTGCCGCCGTGCTGTTTTATCAAACCAGTGCCCTCAGCCACCGCGCGCCACTGTCCGGTTGGCGCAACAATGCCAACGTGGCGCTGCACTACCGTCTCGGCCGCGACGAGCAGAACTGGACGCTGCAACTGCTCGCGCAAGCGCACGGCGTATTCAAGGTGCAGGTCGCCGAACGCACGCTCGAACTGAAACTAGTCGACCGCGATGCGCAGTCGGTGACGCTGGAAGTCGACGGCTTGCGTCAAACTCACCCTTATCACCTCGATGGCGAACAACTCTGGCTGTTCACCCATCCCGGCAGCCTGCAGGTGGAGGATCGAACTCACGCGGTGATCGACAGTCAGACCAGCGTCAGTTCCGGCACCTTGAAAGCGCCCATGGACGGCGCCATCGTCGACGTACTGGTCAGCGAAGGCAGCCCGGTCAGCAAGGGTCAGTTGCTGGTGGTACTGGAGGCAATGAAAATGGAGCACCCGCTCAAGGCCGGCATCGACGGCGTGCTCAAGCGGGTGCAAGTCAAAGTTGGCGATCAGGTAAAAAATCGTCAGGTTCTGTTGCAGGTGGAGTAGTCAGCCAAGCGCAAACGCAGGGTTTGGCTACGCTCTGAATAATCAGAACGCACAAATCAGGAACCCTGCGATGCCCCACTGGCTGGTCATAGATCTGGAAGCCACCACCGATGAGGGTGGCTGGCCGGTCACCGAGATGGAAATTATCGAGATCGGCGCCACGCTGGTCGATCGTGCCGGGCGCGAGCAGGATCACTTCCAGCGCTTCGTCAAACCGACACGGCGGCCGTTGCTGACGCCGTTCTGTCGTGAGCTGACGCACATCACCCAAGCCAATATCGACTCGGCGCAGCCGTTGACCGAGGTCTGGCCGGCGTTCGAGCGCTGGCTCGCGCAACATCAGCCACGGCTTGAAGGCTGGGCCAGTTGGGGCGACTACGATCGCAAGCAATTGCTTCAGGAATGGCAGCGTCTGAATATCGACAGCGGCTTGAGCAAAGTGCCGCACATGAACCTCAAACAACGTTTTGCCAAGGCCCGGCGCCTGGAGCGGCCATTGGGCCTCAACGGCGCGCTGCAATTGGCCGGCATGCAGTTCAACGGTCAGCAACACCGGGCGCTGGAAGATGCGCGCAACACCGCGCGATTGTTGCCGCTGGTTTTGCCACTCTAGGGTCAATTCGAGAACTCGCCGGACAGGCGCCGGGCAGGTGACGGCGCCGAAAGCCTTGTGCATACTGGCCGCCTCCATTTTTTAGCCCTTTTCGAGGAATCGCCCATGTTTAAAGTCAACGAGTACTTCGACGGCACCGTCAAGTCGATCGCCTTTGGCACCGCTGAAGGTCCGGCGACCATCGGCGTCATGGCCCCGGGCGAATACGAATTCGGCACCAGCCAGCGTGAAATCATGCACGTGGTCTCCGGCGCACTGACCGTCAAACTGCCCGACAGCAGCGATTGGGAAACCTTCGCCGCCGGCAGCCAGTTCAACGTCCCGGCCAACAGCAAGTTCCAGCTGAAAGTCGCCGTCGACACCGCTTACCTGTGCGAATACCGCGGCTAAAACCCTCGGCTGCACCCAATAAAAAATGCCCGTGTCTCAGGACACGGGCATTTTTCGTTTCAGCGAGGCTTACTCGAGGATTTCCACCGGCATTCCGACTTCAAGCCGTCCATTGCTGTCATTGACCAGGTTCTGGCCGAACATCGCGCCATCGGCTTCGGCGCGGTATTTCTGCAAGGTAGCCAAGGGTTCACGATCGGCACTGCGCTCGCCGGTTTGCGGGTCGATGGTGGTGAGGATGCAGCGCGAGCACGGCTTGACCACGCGAAACTCGACGTCGCCAATGCGAATCCGCTTCCAGCTGTCCTCGGCATACGCCTCGCTGCCTTCGATCACCAGGTTCGGGCGAAAGCGCAGCATCTCCAGCGGCCGCCCGACCTTGTGCGAAAGGTCCTGCAGCGACGCTTCACCAATCAACAGCAGCGGAAACCCGTCAGCAAAAGCGACCTGATCATCATCCTTGCCAAAACCTGACTGCGTGGTACGCGCACGATCCAGCGGCACCTGCACCAGACGGGTCGGCTTGCCGATGAACGCACTGACCCAACGGGCCGCCTCGTCACCGGCATCCGGCACGCGCAACGTATCACGCCAGATCGTCACGCCGCGCAGTTCGGCGTCGTCGCCTGGCAGGGCGATTTCGATGGAAGACTGTTGGGGTGCGCTCAGGGTCAACCCGCCCTGGACATTCCACAGGGCCGACAACTGACTCATCTTCGCTTCCGCGCGCTGGGTCAGGAAGCGGCCGCTGGCTTCATCCACGAGCATCCAGCGTCGGTCGCCATCAAGCCCCAGCTTGTCGAGGTCGACGCTTTGCAGCACATCGACTTTGCCGGATTTCAACGGGTAACGATAAAGCGCGCTCAGACGCAGCATGGCCAGCTCCCTGGAGGATAAAACCGCCACCCTATACGAGCTTCATGCACGAATCAAAACATCAATTGGTACACTGGATTCCAGCTGCTACTCGACCTTGTGGCGAGGGGATTTATCCCCGTTCGGCTGCGCAGCAGTCGCAAATTCAGCAAATGCGGTTTAAATGGTGTACGAGTCAACTGCATTTGGGGCCGCTTCGCTGCCCAACGGGGATAAATCCCCTCGCCACAGGGCTCACTCCTACAAAGGGGGTGTGATCAGGCCGGGACTTCGTCGAGCATCAGGCGCTGGCGCACCACGTCGACCAGTTTGTCCGGCTGGAATTTGGAGAGGAAGTTGTCGCAGCCGACCTTCTTCACCATCGAGTCGTTGAAGCTGCCCGACAGCGAAGTGTGCAGCACCACATACAGCCCACGCAGGCGCGGGTCATTGCGAATTTCAGTGGTCAGACGGTAACCGTCCATTTCCGGCATTTCCGCATCGGTGAAGATCATCAACAGCTTGTCGGTCATGTTCACGCCGGTGTCAGCCCAGGCCTTGAGCATGTTCAGCGCCTTCAGACCGTCGCTGGCGATGTGCATTTTCACACCGAGTTGGCCGAGGGTGTCGCGCAGTTGCGAGAGCGCCACGTTGGAGTCGTCCACCAGCAGCACTTCACGGCCACGCGCACGTTCCAGCACTGGGTCTTCGAGTTTTTCCCGCGAGACTTTGGCGTTGTACGGGACGATTTCGGCGAGGACTTTCTCGACGTCGATGATCTCCACCAGTTGATCGTCGACTTTGCTGATCGCGGTCAGGTAATGCTGGCGACCGGCACTGGTCGGCGGCGGCAGGATGGCTTCCCAGTTCATGTTGACGATGCGGTCGACGCCACCGACGAGGAATGCCTGCACCGAACGGTTGTACTCGGTGACGATGATGGTGCTGTTCGGCCCCGGCACCAGCGGACGCATGCCGATCGCCTGCGACAGGTCGATGACCGGCAAGGTCTGACCGCGCAGATTGACCACACCGCAAACGAATGGGTGACGCTGAGGCATCAGCGTCAGCTTCGGCAACTGCAAGACTTCCTGAACCTTGAACACGTTGATCGCGAACAATTGGCGTCCGGCCAGACGAAACATGAGAATTTCCAGGCGATTCTCACCCACCAGTTGCGTGCGTTGGTCTACCGTGTCGAGAATGCCGGCCATCAATGACTCCTGGGCTTGTTCTGATGAATTCACTATGTGAGGTTATCGGCTGCGCATGGCGGTTCTTTATCGCCATACCAAGTGCCGTCAAAAATGCCATGCTCAGGCATTGATGTCACATTAACATCATGCTTTACTGGCCCGGTGATTTTCATCTGCTACATTCTCTGCAGCGCGACCTCGGTTGGCGCCGTAGGTTCCCGCGCCTAAGGGATTCCCCTAGGAACAATCAGGCCTAACCTGATGTTCGCAATATCCAATAGCCATTAATGTGACGCCATTCTCATTGCATGAACGGAGTCAGGCTATTGTGTGCGATCGCAGGTCAGTGGAAACACCTCCTCTCGAAACCCCGAATCTGTGCACCTGCACACCGGGGCGCGATCTCGCGACGGTTCACGATCGTCGACACACACGGCATTCCCTCATCAGACATGACGTTGTGGAGATAAGCATGCCAAACGATCGCAAGGACTGGGCGCAACGGTTCCCCGAGTTTATCCTCGAGGCTGAAACGCTCCTGGCCAAGTCCGAGGAATGCCTCAGCCACCTGCAACTGATCAACAACGACAAGGACGCCATCGAGTGCATGCTCAGCACACTGCTGAAGCTGGCGAGCAAGGCAGATGCGCTGGCGCTGCAAGCGATTTCCGAATTTTCCCTGCATCTCCACGGCCTGCTCAATCATGCGCAGGACGAGGTCGACCTGCATGCACAGGCGCTCAACGCACTGCAAGACTGCTTCACGTTGATGGCCTGGCAATTGGAACTGGTCGATCAAACCACTGGCCAGTTGAGCCTCGACGACAGCGAGCAGACCTCCCTGATCGAGGCCTTTGCCTCCCAGGTCGGCCAGAGCCAACTGCAACTGCCGCACCACGTCAAACCATTGTCCCTGGTGGCGTATTCGGACCGGCAAGCCTGACTCTGTGAAAAGATTGCGCGTTGCCAGAGTCTGAAAGCGCAGACGGCGAATGTCGCAATTGAATAGTTCATACCTGCCAGCGACACAGTCGAATAAATAATCACCTCTGATCTCAACGGACTTCTCGCTGCCGGTATCAGGGTTTGCCTGTGTATAAATAAGGCACTATCGATTCCTGTCGAGTTGAATAAATCAACTTTTCCATAATGGAACTCACGTCCAATACGACGTAATTCCTGACCGACTGGACATATATAGCAAACGCGACCAACGGTATCTTAAGTGGTATTATGCCGCGCATTAGTTGCTTTCAATTAATGGCACAGTGATTCCAGCGATAGGCTGCCAACGAAGTTGGCGGTTCAATATCGATCACGCGACGTTGTTGAATTCAATAACATAAATGACAGTGTTTTCAGACAGAGATCCGTCAGCCACTCTGACCGGTCTGCCCGCAGCGAACATCCATTGGCTCCATCCGTTATGTACGCCAGCCTCAAGTCAATCGCCACATGGCCACCTTCCCGGGAAAATGCCCGCCGGTTCACGCTCATACTGAGTGTCGCCGCCGCGCTCGGCAGCGTGCTGACCTATGGTTTTTCCCTGCCGCTTTGCCTCGGACTGCTGCTGCTCAACGTCGCTGCCACCGCATGTGTCTGGGTGCAATATCGGCTGTCGCGCAAGTCGATCAAGTTTCAGCCGCAGGAGTTGGCCGACCGCTTGCTCGAAGTCCAGGAAAACGAGCGCCATCGCCTCAGCCGGGAATTGCACGACGACATCGGCCAACTGCTGACTGCCGCCAAACTGCAAAGTGAATGGCTCAAGCGCCGCTTGCCGGACGACTTGCAGGAACAATGCAGCGTGCTCTGCGACACCCTTGAGGAAACCCTCAACAAAGTGCGCGACGTGTCGGCCATCCTCAATCCACGGCAACTGACCAGCCTTGGCCTGGAAGCCAGTCTGCGCGCGCACTTGCTCAAGACGCTGACCAACACGTCGGTGCACTGGAGCCTGGATTGCCAGCAGCGGCTGAACGGCATTCCCGAAGAAATGGCGGTCGCCGCTTTTCGCATTACTCAGGAAGCCGTGACCAATATCCTGCGCCATGCGCAGGCAAAGAATCTGCTGATTCGCGTCCAGCGTCTGCCCAAAGGCCTGACGCTGCTGATCAGCGATGACGGTCAGGGATTCGCCCCGGCAGCCAATCCGGGGCGGGAAGGACAACGCGGCATGGCCGGGATGGCCGAACGGATGGAGCAGTTGGGCGGCACCCTGAGCGTTACCAGCGAGCCGGGCAAAGGCACTCAAATCGAAGCACTTTTCCCCTGGGCGCCGCGTGCACTCGAGCGGGCCAGTACGAATAAGGTTATGCGTTGACTTGTAACTTACTTCTGGTGGATGACCACTCGCTGATCAGGGCCGGCGTGCGCGCTCTGGTGCTGGATATTCCCGGCTACGCGGTGATTGGCGAGGCCAATGACGGCTCGCAACTGCTCGAAATGGTCGAGCAATTGAGTCCCGATATCGTACTGCTGGATATTTCCATGAAAGAAACCGGCGGCCTTGAAGCCCTGCAGCGACTCAAGCGCGTGCGCCCACATAGCAAAGTGCTGATCCTGTCGATGCACACTGACCCGGCGCTGATCATGCAAGCGCTGGAATCCGGCGCGCATGGCTACCTGCTCAAGGACACCACGGCCACCGAACTGGAACACGCGCTCGAAGCGTTGCGCAACAACGAGCGCTATCTGAGCCCGGCCATCGCCCATACGGTGATCAACCAGGCCCTGACGCGCAACCAGAAGACCCAGCCGGAAACCAGCGACTCGCACAATCTGACCGCGCGCCAACTGGAAATCCTGCGGCTGATCGTGCGCGGCAAATCGACCCGGGAGATCGCCAACGGCCTGGGCCTGAGCATCAAGACCGTCGAAACCCACCGCTCGCAGATCATGAAACGCCTGCAGATCTACGACGTGGCAGGCCTGGTGCTGTTCGCCGTGCGCGAGCAGATCATCAGTCTGGACGACTGACCGCGCCACTCAACAGTGGCGAATCAGCCGGCAAATGCACCTGCAGCGCTGCCGGGCGCGCTTCGAAACGCATGTTGTCGCCTTCCAGTGGCTCACCGTCGAGATTGATATAAAGCCCTTCGGCCACCTTGATTTCGACCCACGGCAAGCGGGTCCGCACAAACATGTTTTCGATGCCGAAACCGTCGCTGAGCAAATTTTTCAAAGTCCCCACCAGCTCCTGAGGCGCCGGCAGAATACTGATATCCAGCAGGCCATCATCGGCCAGCGCCTGCGGGCACAATACGTGCCCGCCGCCTGCCTGACGTCCATTGCCGATGCCCAGCGCAAGCAGTTCGCCACTCCAGTGGAAGTCCGGGCCTTGCAACTCGCCGTAGGCTGCATGCAATTCACTGAAGCGCGACAGGCCGGTGAACAGATACGCCGCCCCGCCCAGGACCTTTTTCAAGTCTTCCGAAGTATTGGCCGTGACCTGACTGCCAAAACCGCCAGTGGCCATGTTGAGAAAGATCTGCCCGCCAACCTCACCGAGATCGATGTCACGCGGCGACACCTCCAGCAACTCGAGGGCCTCGGCCGGTTCCAGCGGTACGCCTGCCGCACGGCAAAAATCGTTGGCCGTGCCCAAGGGCAACAGCACGAGACTGGCCTCGCCGGGATGCGCCGACAACGCCTGAGCGATGTCGCGCAAGGTGCCATCGCCACCGCCGGCAATGATGGTGCGGTAACCGGCGGTCAGCGCTTCCTCGACCATGCGCTCGGCGTCACCCGCCTCCCAGGTCACCCGCACCGCCAGCTCCCAGCCTTGCTCGCGTTTGCGTTCGACAGCGCTGCGCACCGCCTCGTTGAGTGCCTGCTTGCCATGCAGAATCATTAGCGCCCTGCGTTCACTCATTACGGTCACTCCCTGAATGGAATCGGTACGGGACATCTTGACCACTGCGCCACGTAAAAAAGCCGCAAGAATGGCAATTATTTCAAGCGTCCAAGCTTGCTCGTCCTACAGAGCAGGAAATCTTCCTACAAAACCTGAGGAAACGGCTGAATTGACCCGGCGCCAGCATTGGCACATCGTGCGCCGGCAACAGCAATTTTTCGATCTGAAACACACAAGGAAGTGCCGCAATGAGTAGATACACGTTTAGCGCTTGCGATCGTTCAAAGGATAGCGAGCAACGGCCAGCAGGTGGACACCTCAATGCATAGCCAGGAAACCAGAACGCCGGTCAGCCCGCTTGCTCCACTTACGGAGAGTCGCGCCAGCCACAGCAACGGCGCCAAAACCGGAGAAGTGAATATGGAACCTCGCATCACCGAGCTTGAGACCCACCTCAAATACATTCGCCGGGACATGGATGAAGTTCGCGGCGATGTCAGAACTATCAAACATCGGCTGGCCTACTCCGCAGGTGCAACCGCGGTCGTGCTGGGCTTGCTCGGATGGGTGGCGAACAGTCGGTTCGACCAGCTCGTCTCGATCATGACGCGCTGACCGTACAGGCAGGCTTCGGAGACGACCTCCGAGCCTGCCCCTGCGATCGACGTGTCAGCTCAGCAGCTCGCTGAGCGGAATGAAGACTACTTCGTCGCCCTCGCCAAGCGTGCGCCCCTCCAGCACCTCCACCAGTCCATCGGCCCAGGCCGCACTGCGCAGGACACCCGAACTTTGATTGCGATAAATAACCGCACGACCTTGCTCAAGGCGACCCCGCAAATACTCACGGCGATTGCCTGCCACGGGCCAGTCAAACCCCGCCGGTACCGGGAACTTCAGTGGCTCCACGTCCTGCACGCCCTGGCGACGCAACAGGTAGGGACGGGTCAGCAAGGCGAAGGTCACCAGGGTCGAAGCAGGATTACCCGGGAGGCCGATCACCGGCACCTTACGAAAATGGCCGAACGTCAGTGGCTTGCCGGGTTTGATCGCGAGTTTCCACAACGCCAGCTCACCCTCCTCCCTCAGCGCAATGCCGAGAAAATCGGCCTCACCCACGGACACGCCTCCGGTCGAGAGAATCAGGTCGACATCCTGCAAGGCGCCAAGCCGCTCACGGGTTGTGGCCAGATCGTCCGGAAGAATCCCGGCATCAATCACTTCACACCCCATGCGCTGCAACCAACTGCACAGCACCACCCGGTTGCTGTTGTAAATCTGCCCCGGACCCAACGCCTGCCCCGGTTCGACCAGCTCATCGCCAGTGGACAACACCGCCACGCGCACCTTGCGCACCACGCTCAATCCGGCACAGCCCAGAGACGCAGCCAGGCCTTGCTCGATCGGTCCGAGCCGGGTGCCGGCCGACAAAACCAGCTCACCCACCGTGGTTTCCTGGCCTTGCGGACGGATGTTCTGTCCTGGCGTCATCCTTTCGAGAAAACGCACACGACCCTCTGCAAGGACCTCGGCGTTTTCCTGCATTTCAACGCAATCGGCACCCGCCGGTACCGGAGCGCCAGTGAAGATGCGCGCACAGGTACCCGGCGCGAGCGCTTCGGGAGCCTGCCCGGCGAAGACCTTTTGGCTCACCGGCAAAGGTTCGCCCGTCCAGTCAGCCAGTTTCAGCGCATAGCCATCCATCGCACTGTTCGGCCACGGCGGCAGATCCAGCGTCGAAATCAGATCCTCGGCCAGCACGCGGCCCTGAACGTCTGCCAATGGCAAAAATTCCCGCTCGGCAATCGGCGAGGCCTCGGCCATTTCCAGCAGGCGCGCCAGCGCCACTTCGACCGGCATCAAGGCACCGGTCTTGCCCGGCTTACCCACGGGATTCACAAGGTGCCGCCTGTTTCAGATGGGGCACGAAGTTGCAGGGACGGTGCCGGGAATCCAGTTGCTCGGCGAGAATGCCATCCCAGCCGGTGCGCACGGCGTTGGTCGAGCCTGGCAGGCAGCACACCAGCGTGCCATTGGCCAGACCGGCCAAGGCCCGGGACTGCACGGTGGATGTACCGATATCGGCCACCGAGATCTGCCGGAACAATTCACCAAAACCATCCACCTGCTTGTCGAGCAGACACGCCACTGCTTCAGGGGTGCTATCCCGACCGGTAAAACCAGTGCCCCCAGTAATCAGTACGACCTGCACGACATCGTCAGCAATCCAGCTGGCGACTTGCGCACGGATTTTGTAGAGGTCATCTTTGAGCAACACCCGCTCAGCCAGCAGGTGGCCTGCGGCCGTCAGGCGGTCGACGAAGACCTGGCCCGAAGTGTCGGTTTCCAGCGTTCGGGTATCACTGACAGTCAGCACGGCGATATTGAGCGGTGCGAAAGGTACATCAGCCTTGGCTTTCATAGGCTCGTCCAGTTGTAGGAGAAACAGCCCGGTGTTATATCACAGCGCCCCCTTTTTTCGCCGCCCCTCTGGAGAGCCGACATGACGCTGAATAGACATTTGCCCGCCTGCTCCGTTCTGCTCCTGGCAGGCGGACGCGGCCAACGCATGGGGGGGCAGGACAAAGGGCTGGTGGAGTGGCTGGGCGAACCGCTGATTGCGCATTTGCAGCGTAAAGTGCGCCCGCTGACGGATGATTTGATCATCTCCTGCAACCGCAATCGTGAACGCTATGCCGCGTACGCCGATCATCTGGTGGTCGATGATGAAGGCGACTTTCCGGGGCCGCTGGCCGGTATTCGTGCCGGCTTGAAAGCGGCGCGCCATACTCACCTGCTGGTGTTGCCATGCGATGTTCCGCGCATCGACGAGACGCTGCTGCAAAGCATGCGGGAAACCGCCAGTCAGAATCCTGAAAAACCTTTAATGTTGCGTCACGACGAGCACTGGGAACCGCTGCTGTGCGTGATTCCGGTCGCCCTGCTGCCAGCCTTCGAAGACGCCTGGAACGCCGGTGAGCGCAGTCCCGGCCGCGTCATGCGCCATCTTGGCGCCACGGCCCTGCAATGCCCGGACAATGACCCACGGCTGGCCAACCTCAATACCCCGGAACTGTTAAATTCGCACAACACTGTGTCAGACTGACAGCACTCAAGGAACTCTCACGCCTTGTATACGTCTCAAGCTCAGTAACCAAAAGAATTTCCATTCGGAGACACACCATGACTCAACGGACCCTCGCCACTCTCATGCTCGCACTGGGCCTGGCTACCCTCGCCGGTTGCTCGTCGCCAACAGTGATCACGCTGAATGACGGTCGCGAAATCCAGGCCGTCGACACCCCGAAATACGATGATGATTCGGGCTTCTACGAGTTCAAACAGCTGGACGGCAAAGAGACCCGCATCAACAAGGATCAGGTTCGCACCGTTAAAGAACTGTAAGGTTCGACGCGACGCCTGAAGCAGTCAGATTGACTGGTTAAAAAAATGCCCCGATACGTCGGGGCATTTTTTATGCGCGCAAGAAAGCTACCGGGCAGTCAACCGATACACCCGCTCCTCAAGCCGCGTAGCACCGGCCTGCACAAACTTGCCACTGTCACTCAGCACATCCTGCGATTGCAGCACCTGCATCTGCCAGACGCTGCCGAACAAGCGCTGCACTTGCGCATCATCTACAGAGAACGGCGGCCCCGGTATTTGCGCCTGATCGTAATCCAGCGTAATCAGCAGCCCTGTCAAACCGGCCGGCAGAATGTTTTGCAAATGCTCGGCATAGTGCTCGCGCATTGGCACTGGCAAGGCGATCACGGCAGCACGGTCGTACAGCGCGGCGCAATCGGCAACATCCTCTGCGGTCAGCGCGAAAACGTCACCGCACCACAACTCAATCGAACCGGCGCGATAAACCTTGAAAGCACCGTGCTCGCTGATCTGCGGCTGAAGTTGCTGCTCAGTGAAAAAATCCTCGACCGCCTTCTGCGACAGCTCGATGCCAAGCACCCGATGCCCACGCCCGGCCAGCCACAGCAAATCCAGACTTTTCCCACACAACGGCACCAGCACACGTGCTTGTGCTGGAAGCTGCAGATCCGGCCAGAAACGCTGCAGATACGGGTTCACCGCAGGCAAATGAAAGCCGATCTGATTCGAAGCCCACTTCTTGTGCCAAAACTCAGGCTGCATGCATCCCCCTAAAAAATCGATCAAAAAGCGTTAAAACTTATATTAGATTTAGATCAATGATCTGACTGAAGATGGGTCATCTTAACGCTCAGGAACCCTCTTATGTTTCCCAGCCTGTTTATCTCCCACGGCTCACCGATGCTCGCACTGGAACCGGGCGCCAGTGGCCCGGCCCTGGCGCGACTGGCGGCCGAACTGCCGAAACCGAAAGCCATCGTGATCGTCTCCGCCCACTGGGAGAGCCACGAATTGCTGGTCAGCAGCAACCCACAGCCGGACACCTGGCACGACTTCGGGGGCTTTCCCCGTGCATTGTTTGAAGTGCAGTACCCGGCGCCGGGCGACTCGCAACTGGCGGCGCAAGTAGCCGAGCTGCTGGCGGCCAACAACCTGCCGGCCCGCCTCGACCCGCAGCGTCCGTTCGATCACGGCGTGTGGGTGCCGTTGTCGCTGATGTACCCGCAGGCGGATATTCCGGTGGTTCAGGTTTCCTTGCCAAGCCGTGCCGGCCCGGCGTTACAGACTCGCGTTGGTCGTGCGCTGGCCGGCTTGCGTGAGCAAGGCATTCTGCTGATCGGCTCTGGCAGCATTACCCACAACCTGCGCGAATTGGACTGGCATGCCGGGCCGGAAAGCGTTGAGCCGTGGGCGCGGGATTTTCGCGACTGGGTGATCGACAAGCTGACGGCGAACGATGAGGCGGCGCTGCACGATTACCGCCAGCAAGCGCCGAATGCGGTGCGCAGTCATCCGAGTGATGAGCATTTATTGCCGTTGTATTTTGCGCGGGGGGCGGGTGGTGAGTTCAGCGTGGCGCATCGGGGGTTCACGATGGGCGCGCTGGGGATGGATATTTATCGTTTCGGGTAAAAGCAAAAGATCGCAGCCTTCGGCAGCTCCTACAGTTAAATGCATTCCCATGTAGGAGCTGCCGAAGGCTGCGATCTTTTGACCCTGAAAAACAGGCAAAAAAAATCCCCGAACCAGTCGGGGATTTTTTATGTGCGATCAATCAGCCCAAGGGCGGATCAATCTTCGCGGTAGCGACGCAGCTTCAACTGCTTACCAGCAACGCGAGTGTCCTTCAGTTTGGTCAGGAGTTTGTCCAGACCATCTTCCGGCAGCTCGACGAGGCTGAAGCTGTCACGCACCTGGATGCGACCGATCGCTTCACGGGCCAGACCGCCTTCGTTGAGGATGGCGCCCAGCAGGTTTTTCGCGGCGATACCGTCACGCGCACCCAGCGCGGTACGGCAACGAGCACGGCCTTCGCCCAAAGGCATTGGCGCGCGACGCTCGCGGTCACCACGATCAGGACGATCACCGGTGCGCTCAGGACGGTCGCCACGCGGTGCGTTGTTCGGCACCAGTGGGCGTTCCTTCTCGATCGCGGCCAGGTTCAGTGCTTGACCGTTGGTGGCTTTGCGCAGCAGGGCTGCAGCCAGAGCACGCGGAGTGCAACCGATGTCTGCAGTCAGACGATCAAGCAGCTCACCGTGAGTCGATTCGGCATCAGCAACCAGCGGCGATAGGCTGTTGGTCAGTTTCTTGATGCGCGCATCGAGAACGGCTTGAGCGTCCGGCAGGCGAACTTCAGCCACTTTCTGACCGGTTACACGCTCGATCACTTGCAGCATGCGGCGCTCACGTGGAGTCACCAGCAACAGTGCACGACCTTCGCGACCGGCACGGCCAGTACGGCCGATACGGTGAACGTAGGACTCTGGGTCGTACGGCATGTCAACGTTGAACACGTGAGTGATGCGCGGAACGTCCAGACCACGAGCAGCAACGTCGGTCGCCACAACGATGTCCAGACGGCCATCTTTCAGCGAGTCGATGACGCGCTCACGCTGGTTCTGGGCGATGTCACCGTTCAGCGCCGCGGCTTTGTAGCCTTTGGCGTCGAGGGCGCTGGCCAGATCCAGGGTCGCTTGCTTGGTGCGTACGAACATGATCAGCGCGTCGAAGTCTTCCACTTCCAGCAAGCTGAGAACGGCCGAAGTCTTCTGGTCAGCGTGAACCAACAGGTGAGCCTGTTCGATCGCGGTAACGGTCTGGGTCTTGGTCTGGATCTTCACGTGTTGCGGATCGCGCAGGTGGCGTTCGGCAATGGCGCGGATCGACTGCGGCAGGGTAGCCGAGAACAAAACGGTCTGACGGGTCGCTGGCAGAGCCTTGAAGATGACTTCCAGGTCATCCATGAAGCCCAGCTTCAACATTTCGTCAGCTTCGTCGAGAACCAGGTGGTTCACGGTCGACAGCACTTTTTCGTCACGACGCAGGTGGTCGCACAGACGGCCCGGAGTGGCGACAACGATCTGTGCGCCATTACGGATTGCTTTCAGTTGTGGGCCCATCGGCGCGCCGCCGTAAACGGCCACAACGGTAACGCCCGGCATTTGCTTGGCGTAGGTTTCGAAAGCGGTTGCTACTTGCAGCGCCAACTCACGAGTTGGCGCCAGGATCAGGGCTTGCGGTTCGCGCTTGGCAGGATCGATGCGGTGCAGAATAGGCAGTGCGAACGCGGCGGTTTTACCGGTACCGGTTTGCGCCTGGCCAATCATGTCCTGGCCGGCCATGATGATCGGGATCGATTGCTGCTGAATCGCCGAAGGCTCTTCGTAGCCGGTCGCTGCGACGGCTGCAAGAATATTCGGGTTAAGATTAAAAGCGGCGAATCCGCCGGTTTCCTGGGTCATGGGTCTGCCTCTAAGTGCATCCGCAAAGACCCATGCTCCAAAGCTGCGCATGCCGTGTTGAGACTCAAGAGTCGCCCTGGCAGCTTTGTCGGCGGGGATTTGCGAAAACGAATGAATGAAAAAAAAGAATCGTCCGGGAAGAGCCCGCAATGCGGACGTGCAGCCGAAGCTGACTTCGGGAAATTGCGCTACCTAAACGCGGCCCGGTTAAAGGCCGGCGCGCACTATACCGGATTTTGCCCGAAAAGGGAGCTTTTTTTATTGCCTGAATGCGTGTGTCACCGCTGTGTAACGGGGTTTTGCGGATAATCGCGCCAAGGTCTATTTTTCAAAGGCCCGGCCCTGCGGGCGATGACGCTTAAACGATTCACCGACCTGCGGCATTCCGTCGCCGCACCCGCCCTTCCCGCCCGAGGATTTACCATGAACCAGCCCTGCGCCGGCCGCGTCAGCCGAGAACGTCGTGGTCACGTGCACTTGATCGGCCTCGATCGGGCGGCCAAGCGCAATGCTTTCGACCTCGACTTGCTCAATGCACTGAGCCTGGCCTACGGCGAATTCGAAGCCGATAACGAGGCCCGGGTGGCTGTGGTATTTGGCCATGGCGAGCACTTCACCGCCGGTCTGGATCTGGTGAATGCCAGCTCGGCGCTGGCGCAAGGCTGGCAGGTTCCGACCGGTGGTTGCGACCCGTGGGGTGTTTTCGTCGGGCCTCGGGTGAGCAAACCGGTGATTGTCGCCGCACAGGGCTACTGCCTGACCATCGGTATCGAGCTGATGCTGGCCGCCGATATCAACCTCTGTGCGAGCAATACCCGCTTCGCGCAGATGGAAGTGAAGCGTGGGATCTTTCCTTTTGGCGGCGCGACGTTGCGTTTCCAGCAGATCGCCGGTTGGGGCAACGCGATGCGCTGGTTGCTGACCGGGGATGAGTTTGATGCGCACGATGCGTTGCGTTTGGGGTTAGTGCAGGAAGTGATGGCCAGTGAGGATTTGCTGCCACGGGCGATTGAATTGGCCGAGCGGATTGCCCGGCAGGCGCCATTGGGGGTGCAAGCGACGTTGCTGTCAGCGCGACAGGCTCGCTATGAAGGTGAGGCCGCGGCTGCGCAGGGGCTGCCGGCGCTGGTGAAGAAGTTGTTGGCCAGCGAGGATGCCAAAGAGGGCGTGCGGTCTTTGGTGGAACGCCGCCCCGGAATATTCAAAGGGATCTGAGAATTATGGCGCCTGTCTGGGCCCCATCGCTGGCAAGCCAGCTCCCACAGTGACCGAGTCGTTCACACATTTTGCGTACGGCGCGAACCCTGTGGGAGCTGGCTTGCCAGCGATGGGGCCAGCTCTGACGCCTCAGGTCGCCGGGCGAATACTGTTGATCAACGATTGCAACGAATACCCCAACCGCGGCGCCAAGGCTTCAGCCCGCGCAGTCAGTGCCTGCATGTCCAGCACCTGGTCCAGGTCCGCCGGCACCAGCAGAATCACATTGCCCTCCTTCACCGGCAGTTCCCAGTAATGCCGGTGATAGAGCCCGCGCAACAGCGCCGCGCCCAACGGCTGGCCATCATCGGTGGCCCACTGATTGATCACCAGCCAGCCCCCCGGATTCAAGCGCTTCTGGCAATCACCGAGAAACCCCCAGGCCAGATGCCCGACACCCGGGCCGACGTCAGTGTAGAGGTCGACGAAAATCAGATCCGCAGGCTCGGCAGTCGGCAACAACTCCAGCGCATCGCCGACACGGATGTACAGCCGCGGATCATCGTCCAGCCCAAGGTATTCGATGGCCAGACGTGGCACGTCCGGGCGCAGTTCGATGGCCTCGACATCTTCCAGTGGCAGAAACTTGAGGCAGGCCTGGGTCAACGTGCCCGCACCAAGCCCTAGGAACAGCGCACTCTCGGGCAGCTCATGGCACAACGCGCCGATCAACATCGCGCGGGTGTAGTCGTACTCCAGCCAGCTCGGATCAGCGGTGAACACGCAGCTCTGCTCGATCGCATCACCGAATTCGAGAAAGCGGTAATCAGCCACTTCCAGCACGCGAATCACGCCGAACTCGTCCTGTACTTCGGCGAGCAGATGCTCGACGCGCTCCTCAGTCATTTCGTCTCCTGATGGTCACCGGGCGCGGTGACGCGATGGCACCGCTGTGGCACCGTGGCAAAACCGCGATTGTCAGCGATGGGGCGGGAACAGGTCACGCACTAATTGCTGCTAACATGGCGGCCCGTGCGAAGAACCTTAGAGACCGTGATGAGCCAACCGTGGAGCCCTGACAGCTGGCGCGCCCTGCCGATCCAGCAACAACCCCAATACCCCGACGCCGCGCACCTGCGCCAGGTCGAGCAAACCCTGGCCAGTTATCCGCCGCTGGTGTTTGCCGGCGAGGCGCGCGAGCTGCGTCGACAGTTTGCCGAAGTAACTCAGGGCCGCGCGTTTTTGCTCCAGGGTGGCGATTGCGCCGAAAGCTTCGCCGAATTCTCCGCGGCGAAGATTCGCGACACCTTTAAAGTGTTGCTGCAAATGGCGATCGTCATGACCTTCGCCGCCGGTTGCCCGGTGGTCAAAGTCGGGCGCATGGCCGGCCAGTTCGCCAAGCCGCGCTCGGCCAACGACGAGACCATCGACGGCGTGACGTTGCCGGCTTATCGCGGTGACATCGTCAACGGCATCGGTTTCGACGAAAAGAGCCGCGTGCCGGATCCGGAACGTCTGCTGCAGTCCTATCATCAATCGACCGCGACGCTGAACCTGTTGCGCGCCTTTGCCCAAGGCGGTTTTGCCGACCTGCACCAAGTGCACAAGTGGAACCTCGATTTCATCGCCAACTCGGCGCTGGCCGAGAAGTACAGCCACCTCGCCGACCGCATCGATGAAACCCTGGCGTTCATGCGCGCCTGTGGCATGGACAGCTCGCCGCAACTGCGCGAAACCAGTTTCTTCACCGCCCACGAAGCGTTGCTGCTGAACTACGAAGAAGCCTTCGTGCGCCGCGACAGCCTGACCAACGATTACTACGATTGCTCGGCGCACATGCTGTGGATCGGCGACCGCACCCGTCAGCTCGACGGCGCGCATGTCGAGTTTCTGCGCGGGGTGAACAACCCGATCGGCGTGAAGGTCGGCCCAAGCATGAACCCCGATGATCTGATCCGCCTGATCGACGCGCTCAATCCGGACAACGATCCGGGTCGCCTGAATTTGATCGCGCGGATGGGTGCGAACAAGGTCGGCGATCACCTGCCGGCGCTGATCCGCGCGGTGCAGCGTGAAGGCAAGCAGGTGCTGTGGAGTTCCGACCCGATGCACGGCAATACCATCAAGGCCAGCAGCGGTTACAAGACTCGCGACTTTGCGCAGATTCTTGGCGAGGTGAAGCAGTTCTTCCAGGTGCATGAGGCTGAAGGCACTTATGCCGGCGGGATTCACATCGAGATGACCGGGCAAAACGTCACCGAGTGCATCGGTGGTGCGCGGCCGATTACCGAAGATGGCTTGTCGGATCGCTATCACACGCATTGTGATCCACGGATGAATGCCGATCAGTCGCTGGAGTTGGCGTTTTTGATCGCGGAGACCCTCAAGCAGGTTCGCCGCTAATGCTCGACATCTTTATCGCTTGAACCGGCCTCATCGCTGGCAAGCCAGGCTCCCACAGGATCTGCGTCGCGCACAAAATTGATGAATGACGCGGTCAATGTAGGAGCTGAGCTTGCTCGCGAAGGCGCCCCCTCATTCAACAGGTTCGCCGCTAGGGTTCGATATCTTTGTCGTTTGAACCGGCCTCATCGCTGGCAAGCCAGGCTCCCACAGTGACCGCGCCGATCACAAAATCTGTGTACGACGCAGAACACTGTGGGAGCCTGGCTTGCCAGCGATGGCGTCAGTTCAGTCACAGCCGATTTGGGCGAATGCCACTCGTAATCGTGCGGCACTCTCGCGCTGACAATTGAGCTGTACCCGCGCAAGCCCCAACCAATCCGCCATCCGCCGTAAATTCACCGCCAGCGCCAACATCCCCGCCTCATCCAGCCCCGGCTCCTCCTCGTGCACCGCATGCACCGCCAGTCGCCCCGACGCCCGTTCGGCACGCAGATCAACCCGTGCCGCAATCCGCTCATTGTGCAAAAACGGCAACACGTAATAGCCGTAAACCCGCTTGTCCTGCGGCGTGTAAATCTCCAGCCGATAGCGGAAATCGAACAACCGCTCGGTGCGGCTGCGCTCCCAGATCAACGAATCGAACGGCGACAGCAGCGCACTGGCGACCACCTTGCGCGGGACTTTCGGCTCTGGCAGGCAATAGGCGATCTGCCGCCAACCGGCCACTTCGCATATTTGCAGTTGTCCCGCCTCGACCAGCTCAGCCAGTCGCGGACGCGCATCCGCCGGATTCAAACGAAAGTAATCGCGCAGGTCTTTCTCCGTGCCGACGCCCAACGCCTGTGCTGCATGCAACAGCAAACCACGCTGCGCCTCAGCCTCATCGGGCAACGCTTGCTGCAGAATGGACGAAGGAATCACTCGCTCCGGCAAATCATACAAACGCTCAAACCCACGCCGTCCCGCTACCGTCACTTCACCGGCGGCGAACAACCACTCCAGCGCGTGCTTTTCCGCGCTCCAGTCCCACCATGGCCCGGCCTTGTCTTCGCGGGTCGACAGACTGCCGGCGCCGATCGCGCCCTGCTCTTGCACCGAACTCAACACGCGACGTACAACGTCTTGCTGCTCGCGACCAAACTTGGCCAGTTGCTGATAAATATCTTCGCCGCGCCTGGCGCGTTGCATGCGCCAGCCCATCAACGGATACATCGACAGCGGCAACAACGACGCCTCATGCCCCCAATATTCGAACAACGAACGACGACGCCCCGAACTCCAGGCAGCCTGGTCGAGCAAGTCAGAAGAATAGTTACCGAGGCGGGAAAACAGCGGCAGATAGTGCGAGCGCACCACGGCGTTGACGGAATCAATTTGCAGCAAGCCCAGCCGTTCGATCAGCCGGTTGAGGTGAGCGGCCTTGACGGTCGGCGGCTGGCGCCCGTTGAACCCTTGGGCGGCCAGCGCCAGACGTCGCGCCTGTTTGAGGGAAAAGGCCAGTGTCGCGGGCATGAGCATCTCCTTGTCTGCTCGCAACCTACCTCACCTGAAAGTGTTTTGTGTAGCACTGGCGTCATCATTTATGCATCGGATCATCCCAGAACGGCCGCACAGACTCGTGTTCGACGTCGGCACGACTGACCCCGATGTCTTTCAACGCCTCGTCGCTCAGACTGGCGAGCAACTCGCGTTCACGGTGCAATTCATACCAGCGGCTAAACTTGTGCAGCAGGTCGGAAACGATGTGACCGCTGAATTTTTCTTCGCCTGCAAACTCTCTTTGACCTTTCATCGTGTTGCCCTCCTTTGTGGATGGCTCAAGTCTCTGCCTGGCGCTAAGATCAATCCAACGAATGTTTCTGATGGCATGCATCACGGAGATTCATCAATTGTCGGCCTACCCCAGTATCGATACCGATGTGTTGCGCACCTTTGTCGCGATTGCCGATCAGGGTGGTTTCACCCGCGCCGGTGAAATGGTCAACCGCACGCAATCGGCGGTGAGCATGCAGATGAAGCGTCTGGAAGAGGACGTGTTGCAGCGCCAGTTGTTCGAGCGCGACGGCCGACAGGTACGCCTGACTGCCGAAGGCCAGGTGCTGCTCGGTTACGCGCGGCGCATCCTCAAGCTGCACAGCGAGGTGTTCAACACCCTGCGCGAACCGCACATGGTCGGCACAGTGCGCATTGGTACGCCGGACGATTATGTGATGCGTTTTCTGCCGGGAATTCTGTCGCGGTTCGCGCAGTTCTATCCGTTGATCCAGATCGAAGTGCATTGCGAGTCGACCAAACAACTGTTGCAGCGCACCGATCTGGATCTGTCGATCGTTACCCGCGAACCGGGCAACGAGATCGGCCAACTGCTGCGCAAAGAGCGTTTCGTCTGGGCCGAGGCGCAAAATTTCAGCGCCCATGAACAAACGCCGCTGCCGCTGGCGATGTTCAACAGTGATTGTTTCTGCCGCTTGTGGGCGTGCAATGCGCTGGACGCGATGGGCCGCGATTACCGCATCGCCTATAACAGCACCAGTTTGTCGGCGCTGATGGCCGTGGTCAGCGCGGGTCTGGCGATCACCGCGCAACTGGAAAGCCTGATCACCCCGGACATGCGCATTCTCGGCGCTGCCGAAGATCTGCCGCTGTTGCCCGAGGCGAGCATCATGCTGATCCGCAACCTGAACAACCCGTCGCCGATCACCGAGTGCCTGGCCGAGCACATCGTCGAAGGCTTCAAACTTTAAACGCGAGCATCACCGCACACAGCACCAGAAAGCCGCAGAACAACCCGCGCAGGAGTTTTTCCGGCATCGCGTGGGCGACTTTCACGCCCCAACTGATGCTGGCCAGCCCGCCAATGGCCAGCGGCAAACCGATCATCCAGTCCACCTCGTGATGCACTGCGTAGGTCACCAGGGTCACGCCGGTACTTGGCAGCGCCAGCGCCAGCGACAAACCCTGCGCGACGACTTGTGTGGTGCCGAACAGGCTGGTCAGCACTGGCGTCGCCACCACCGCCCCGCCGACACCAAACAAACCGCCCATGGTCCCGGACGCCGCGCCGAGCACACCCAGCCACGGCCACGAATAGCGCATTTCGGAAGTCGCAGCGGGTTGCTTGCCGAACATCTTCAACAGGTTGTAAGCCGACAACACCACAAGGAACGCAACGAAACCGATACGCATGGTTTGCGCATCGATGCCGACCGCCCAGATCGAACCGATCCAGGCAAAACAAAAGCCCATCAGCGCCAGTGGCAGCGCGTGGCGCAGTTCGATGCGATTGCGCTGGTGATAGCGCCACAGCGCCAGCATTACGTTGGGCACCACCATGACCAGCGCCGTGCCTTGAGCGATCTGTTGATCGAGGCCGAACCACACGCCCAGCAACGGAATCGCGATCAAACCGCCGCCGATGCCAAAAATGCCACCCAAGGTGCCGAGTGCGGCGCCAAACAGCAGGTATAACAAAAACTCCATCACAGCCCAATTCCTCTAACGTCAGGCGACTCATCCTACGCAGTCGCCGCTGGCGGGTAAACGCACAGCAACGCACAATGGCTATGCCGATTTCGCACAAGCACCGGGCCGAACATGAATCCCAATCAATTGACCGACCAACTCGGGCTGTTTCTCGACGTGCTCGAGAGTGGCAGTTTTTCCGCCGCCTCGCGCCGTCATCCGCTGACGCCCTCAGCGGTCGCGCGGCGTATCGACAGCCTGGAAAATGCAGTCGGCAGCCAGTTGTTCATTCGCAGCACCCACGCCGTACTCGCCACGCCGGCCGGTCTGGCGTTCGCCGAGCGGGCGCGGCGCATCGTCGCCGAATTGCAACTGGCCCGGGCTGAAGCGGTGTCCTTGAGCAGCGCCCCCGAAGGCTTGATCCGCATCGATGCCCCGGCCGCGTTCGGGCGGCGACATCTGGCGCCGGTGATTGCCGACTTCCTCGTCCTCTATCCGGGGCTGGATGTGCAATTGCACCTGATCGACAGCTTCGTCGACATGGGCGGTTCGAACCTGGGCAAGGTTGATCTGGTGTTGCGCGCAGGGCAACTGGCCGACACGCGACTGGTGGCCACGCCGTTGGCGAGCATGGTGCGCATCGCCTGCGCCAGCCCGGACTACCTCAAGCGTCGCGGTATCCCCAAGCACCCCGCACAGTTGAGCGAACATGACGGCCTGGATTGGGAAGGACTCGCCCCGCCCTTCGCCTGGCGATTCGAACAGGACGGTCAAATGCAATTGCACCGTCCGGCGCGGATCCGCATGAGCGCCAACAATGCCGAGGCGCTGGTGTGCGGCGCATTGGCCGGGCTAGGCATCGCCCATTTACCCACTTGGCTGGCCAGCGAATACCTGCTGCGCGGCGAGTTACTGCCGCTGTTTTGCGAAAGTGGCCTGCCGAAGGCGGAATCCACGGGCATTTACGCGCTGCGTATGGAGCAGCAAACCAACTCCCGCAGTCGCTTGCTGCTGGAGTATCTGAAGACGCGGTTCAGCCCGGTGCCCCCTTGGGATCTGGCGCTGCAGCGGGACCTGGGTCGTCATTAGCGCCGGCGAATTATCTGGCGCATTAAACATTCGGGCGCTAGATTCATGACCATTACCGATCAAGGCTTTGATATGACTTCCGACCGCAACACCCCCGACGTCTGCGAAGAACTGCTGCTGGACAATCAAGCGTGCTTCGCCCTGCACTCCACTTCGCTGATGATGACCAAGGTCTACAAGCCGCTGTTGCAGGCGCTGGGCCTGACGTATCCGCAGTATCTGGCGATGATGGTGCTGTGGGAAAAGGACGGTTTGACGGTCGGAGAGATCAGCACAAAGCTGCTGACTGATCCGGGTTCGCTGACGCCGCTGCTGAAACGGCTAGAGGGCGAAGGGTTATTGAGCCGTACGCGTAGCCGAGAGGATGAGCGGGTAGTCATCGTCGAATTGACCGAACAGGGCCGAGCGCTAAAAGATCGGGCGCGCACGGTTCCCCCTTGCATCCTCGGCGCCAGCGGTTTCTCCATCGAGCGCCTGCAAAACCTGCAAGCAGAACTCCAGGCACTGCGCAGCCACCTGCAAAACAGCCTTTCCTGAATCCACCCTCCCCTTGTGGGCGCTGCGGCACGTTGCGATCTTTGGATTTTGGCTTTTTCAAGATCAAAAGATCGCAGCGTGCCGCAGCTCCTACAAGTGTTTCAGTGCACCTATCACGAATAATTTTCCAAAATTATCTTGCGCGCAAAATATTTGCGCTATACATTTGCCTCGTACTTATTTAGCGCGCAAACAATTAGCGCAAACCACGACACCCAACGAGGCTCACATCATGCAAACGCTCTACACCGCAATCGCAACCTCCACTGGCGGCCGTGATGGTCGTGCGATCTCCAGCGACAATATTCTCGACGTCAAACTCGCCACCCCCAAAGAACTCGGCGGTGCTGGCGGCGCGGCGACCAACCCTGAGCAGCTGTTCGCAGCCGGTTACTCGGCCTGCTTCATCGGCGCGCTGAAATTCGTTGCCAGCCAGACCCAACGCAAAATCCCCGACAATGCCTCGATCACCGCCCACGTCGGCATTGGTCAAATCCCTGGCGGCTTTGGTCTGGACATCGATCTGCACATCAGCCTGCCTGGCCTGGAACAAGCCGACGCGCAATCGCTGGTCGACGCCGCTCACCAGGTTTGCCCGTACTCCAACGCCACCCGTGGCAACGTCGACGTACGCCTGCACGTCACTGTCTGAACAAAGCAAAAGATCGCAGCCTGCGGCAGCTCCTACAGGGGTACATATGTAGGAGCTGCCGCAGGCTGCGATCTTTTGATCTTACTGACAGGCACAAAAAAGCCCGACTCAATGGTCGGGCTTTTTCTTTCCGCAAAAAGCAGTGCTTATTTAGCACGGCCTTTGTAGGAACCGCCTTCGCGGGTGTCGATCTCGATCTTGTCACCGATTTCGATGAAGTCAGCAACCTGCAGCTCAGTACCGTTGGCCAGTTTGGCTGGCTTCATGACTTTGCCGGAAGTGTCGCCGCGAGCCGAACCTTCGGTGTAGTCAACTACACGTACGATGGTGGTCGGCAGCTCTACGGAAACCAGACGCTCTTCGAAGAAGATCGCTTCGCAAACATCGGTCATGCCTTCTTCAACGAAAGGCAGAACGGCTTCGATGTCTTCAGCGTTCAGCTCGTACATGGTGTAGTCGGTGGTGTCCATGAACGTGTAGGTGTCGCCGCTGATGAAGGACAGGGTCGCTTCTTTGCGGTCGAGGATTACGTCGTCCAGTTTGTCGTCAGCGCTGTAAACGATCTCGGTCTTGTAACCGGTCAGCAGGTTTTTCAGCTTGGTCTTCATGATCGCGCTGTTACGGCCCGATTTGGTGAATTCAGCTTTCTGAACCAGCCAAGGATCGTTTTCGAGACGGATCACGGTACCGGGTTTCAGTTCTTTACCAGTTTTCATTGCGAATATCCGAATTTGGATGGGATTTACAAAAATCTAGGCCGCGTATCATATCCAATTTAGGTAAAACTGTACCAGCGCTGCGGCAAGATCGGCCTGCAAGCCTTGTTCCAGACACCATTTTTCGGCATTTTCCTGCAGTTCGGGCCAGTGTTTGCGGCTCGCCAACCAGTGATCACCGATTGGTTGCCCAGCGCTCCAGGCTCGCCACAGACCGTTCATCGCCTCAGCGGCGGCCGGCGACAGACCTTTGGTGTACAGCACCAGAAAGGCGTCGAGCTTGTCCAGATGGATGTCTTCGTCCTGCTGATAGATGTGCCAGAGCATCGGCCGCCCCGCCCATTGCGCGCGAACGAAAGAATCCTCGCCGCGCACGGCGTTGAAATCGCAGCACCACAGCAGGTGATCATATTGATCCTGTCGGACGAATGGCAGCACCTGCACGTTCAATGACTGCCGTACATGGATCGCACCGACCGTCAGGGTTTCAACCCCGAGCCAGCGCGCAACATCGCCAAGAATGCGCCCTTCCGGCACCAGCAGATGAGTCGGCGTGGGGTCTGCTGCCAATACGTCCAGCCAACTGGCCAGCCCGGCATTCTCGTAGGCAAATAACGAAATCAGCTGCGCCTCAGGCGCGCGATCAATGCCCAGGCCTTGCAGGAATTGTCGCTGCGCCTCGGGATCCAGCTGAAACTGCTGACGCTGTTCAAGCAATCCACGCTCACGCAGCAAGCCGCCAGTACCGGGCTGGAAGCCGGGGAAAAAGAAGATCTTCTGCACCGATTTGTATTTCACTGATGGCAGACCGTGGCAGCCGATGACCCAGTCCTCGGCGCTGAGGTAGTCGAGATTCATCCATAACGGTGGCTTTTCGCGCGCGGCCATGGCGTCCATGTAATCACTGGGCAACTGACAGGCAAACGCGGCGATCACCACATCCACCGCGTCAGTCTGTGCCCACTCACTCGGCCAGAGGCGCACTTCGACGCCCTGCTGCGATTGCTGCGCAGCGTTGACGTCGATGTCCGGGCAGATCCGTTCGAACGCACGCAGGTCATCGACCCACAGGCGCACCGCCAAAGAGTGCTCGGCGACCAGTTGCCGGGCCAGGCGCCAGGTCACGCCGATGTCGCCATAGTTGTCGACCACGGTGCAGAAAATATCCCAGCGGGTGTTCACTTCCGGCATTCAAGACTCCCGTTGGCAAAAGCAGCGATTGTCCGCATAAATCACCTCGCGCAGAAGAGCCGACGGCGATTAATCTTCGTGCGACAATCGCCACTTGCCCGCAATCATCCGCCAGGAGGCAGCCATGCCCTATCGTCCCAACCCGCGTCGCCCCTTGCCTGTTCAGCTTAACGCGCTGCACCTGACCGGCAGTATTGCCTTGGGCCTGTGGCTGGGGTTTCTCGCCATTGCGCTGACCTGCTGGCTGCTGTCGCGTTTTCTGTTCACCGAACAGTTGGCACCGGTTGCTCAGGCGGTGCAGCAACTGGCCAAGCCGCCGGCTGCCGTCCAGGTACAACCGGATATTCCGCCGCAAAGTCCGCTGTTCGACCAGTACGAAGAAAACCTGCGCAAGAACGAACAGCAGGTTCGACTCGATCAAGCGCGCAGCAGCTCGCGAAACCAATCCAACCCTAAATGCCAGTTCTGGCTGCAACAGGATCAGACCGCCCCAAGCGAAAAGAGCCGCGCCAACGTCCTACAATTCTGCGATTGATCATGAACAAGCACACGGTTCACCAACTGATTATCGACAAGCTGCGCGTTGATCTCGACATCGCCGAACGCGCGGCGCAAACCGCCTACGAAACCGCGACCCACGAAGAAAACATTGCCGAAAACAAGTACGACACGCTGGGGCTTGAGGCGTCTTATCTGGCCGCGGGTCAGGCAAAACGCGTCGAGGAAATTCGTCAGTCACTGGCGCTGTGCCAGAACTTGACGCTGCGCGCCTATGACGAAAACCGTGGAATCGAGATCGGCGCCCTGCTCGGTCTGGAAGACGAAAAGGGTCGCGAGCAGTGGCTGTTTCTGGCGCCGGATGCGGCCGGCCTGAAAGTCGATGTCGTGGGTCAGCCGATTACCGTCATCACCCCGCGCTCGCCACTGGGCAAAAGCCTGCTGGGCAAGTTCGAAGGTGATGAGGTGGAGATTCTGGTGGCGGGCACCCGGCAACAATTTGCTGTCACCGAGGTGCTTTAAGAGGGTTGCTTAGTGAACGGGCAGTTCGACGCCGTCGAACAGCTCTTCCAGCTCTTGTTTGTTGTGGCACTGAATGGCTTTGGCCATGACTTCGCGGGTCAGGTGCGGCGCAAACTTCTCGATGAAGTCGCACATGAAACCGCGCAGGAAGGTGCCGCGACGGAAACCGATCTTGGTGATGCTCGATTCGAACAATTCGCTGGCATCCAGTACCACCAGATCGCTGTCGAGTTTGCTGTCGACCGCCATTTTCGCCACGATGCCCACGCCCAGCCCCAGGCGCACGTAGGTTTTGATCACGTCGGCGTCGGCCGCAGTGAACACCACTTTCGGCGTCAGGCCACGATGGCTGAACGCTTCGTCGAGTTTCGAACGGCCGGTGAAACCGAACACGTAAGTCACGATCGGGTATTCAGCCAGCGCTTCGAGCGTCAGCTTCGGCAATTTGGTCAGCGGGTGACCTTGCGGCACGACCACGCAGCGGTTCCAGCGGTAGCACGGCATCATCACCAGATCGCCGAACAGCTCCAGCGCTTCAGTGGCGATCGCAAAATCGACGGTGCCGTCTGCGGCCATCTCGGCGATCTGCATCGGCGAACCCTGGTGCATGTGCAGCGCCACGTCCGGGTATTGCTTGATGAAATTGCTGATCACCGGCGGCAGGGCATAACGCGCCTGGGTGTGCGTGGTGGCAATCGACAGGGTGCCCTTCTTCTCGTTGGAGAATTCCTGGGCGATCTGCTTGATGCTTTCTACCTTGCGCAGAATCTCACCGGCAGTGGTGATGATGCGCTCGCCGGCCGGGGTGACGCGGGTCAGGTGCTTGCCGCTGCGGGCAAACACTTCAACGCCGAGTTCGTCTTCCAGCAAGCGGATTTGTTTACTGATGCCCGGTTGCGAGGTGTACAGGCTTTGGGCTGTAGCGGAAACGTTGAGGTCGTGGTGCGCCACTTCCCAGATGTAGCGCAATTGTTGAAGCTTCATATGTATCCCTCAAAGCAGGTAGACGCCACGGGCATCAGCGACGGTATATAACTATATTAATGGTTTGAAGAATAAATCTAGAACTTTTTTATCAAAGTGCCATTATTCCCGCTTCAGCGATCCTCCCGCCGCCGACGTTCCACCAACGGCACCAGATAAACCGGCACCTTGGCCAACTGCAGGACCCGAGCCGCCGTGCGCCCCAACGGCGTTTCCGCGCCCACCCCGTGACTGTGGCTACCTACGATCAGCAAATCGACCGAGAGTTTCTGCGCCTGGTCGAGAATCACCTGCGACGGATCGCCTTGCAGCACGCGCACCGCGCGAATGCGTTGCAGATCCTGCTCGCCCTCCTCCCCCAACTCTTCGCGAAAGCTTTCCAGCACCCGTTGTTCGATATTGGCGATGACTGTTTTCAGACCCTGGCTGTGAAAATCGTTCAATGCCTGCTCGTCGAGATAGCTCTGCAACACCGATTCGGCGAACAGCCCCATCGGTTCTACCGCGTGCACCACATACAAGTCGGCATTGAACGTTCGCGCCAATGCCAGGGCATGCTGCATCACTAACGGTGCGTACAGACCGAGGTCAGTGGCATACAGCATCGAACGAATCATATGACCTCCTCGCAAGCCAACAATGGCGGAGATTTGATTCAGCTTAGCAGTGCCTTGGCGAGTACGACGTGCGGCGCAACGTCTTGAACCGTTTGGGCTTTAGACCGACGGTTCGTTGCTGATGCCGTGCGGCACATGGCCGGTGGCAACCACTTCGCGGGCGAGTTCGCAATGCCCGGCCTGATCGTCGAAGAACACGTCGGCTGCGAATGCTTCGAGAAACGCCGATTTGGTTAGACCGCCGAGAAACAGTGATTCGTCGAGACGGATATCCCACTCGCGCAAGGTGCGGATCACCCGTTCATGCGCAGGTGCCGAACGTGCGGTGACCAGCGCGGTGCGGATCGGGCAATCGTCGTCGGGAAACTCGCGCTGGAGCAGATTGAGCGCTGCCAGAAAGCCCTTGAACGGCCCGCCACGCAGCGGTTCGCGTGCAGATTCACGCTCCTTGGCCTGAAACGCTTCGAGCCCGCCGGATTGATAGACGCGCTCCGACTCGTCGGAGAAAATCACCGCGTCACCGTCGAAGGCGATGCGCAATTCGTCGCTGGCCGCACGGCTGGCGCCACCGGACAAAATGGTCGCGGCGGCAAAACCGGCGTCCAGCGCCGCACGTACGTCTTCAGCATGGGTCGACAGAAACAGGTCGCAACCAAACGCTTTCAGATACGGGTACGGACTGCGCCCGCCGACAAACGCCGCGCGGGAAATCGCCAGCCCATAATGGTGAATCGAGTTGAACACGCGCAGGCCAGTGTCGGCGCTGTTGCGCGACACCAGAATCACCTCGACCCGCGCTCGGCCGAGGCGGCTGTTGAGTTTCAGGAGTTTTTCCACCAGCGGGAAGGCATCGCCGGGCGCCAAAATCTCGTCTTCGTGTTCGATCTGATATTGCCGATAGGCTTCGACGCCGCTCGACAGGTAGACCTTGTGGCTCTCGCTCAGGTCGAACAAGGCGCGCGACGAAATCGCCAGCACCAGTTTGTCATCGATGTTCTTGGCCATGCATTCCCCCAAAGCGACCGGCTTAAACGTTGCGTCGGTCGATAAAACGTAAAGTGCGATACAGCGCTTCGATGCGCGGCAACTGACAACCCGCCGCTTTTGCTGCCGCCAGTGGTCGAGCGTAGATCGCGTCCAGCTCCAGCGGTCGCTTATGTAGAAAGTCGTGGTACATGCTCGGCCAGTAGTCGGGCATTTTCTCGGTCATCGTGAACAGGAAATCGGCATAGCCGGCCGGCACTTCCAGACCACACGCCTTGGCGCCCTGCACGACCTCAGCCATCAACGCCTGAATCAGCGCGCGACTGTCGCCATCGGCCATCAGCGGCGTGGTACCCGCACCGAGGAGCACCGACAGGCCGTTATAGGGAATATTCCAGACCAGTTTCTGCCAGCGCGCCTGATGCAGATTGGGCATTGCCTGCGAATCGAGACCGGCGGCGCGGAACAGGCCAGCGCCTTCTTCAACGATGGCCATGCGCGCCACTTCATCAAGCGCCGGACCGCTGTGATAGCCGACGTTCACCGCCCCCAGGGCTTGATGGGTTATCAGCCCGGGCTCCTCGCGATGCACACAGATCAGACACAAGCCGCCGAGCAGATGGAGGGAATCGGGAAGCAGTTCACGCAGGCTGTCTTCGACATCAAGACCGTTTTGCAGAACCAGCACTTTCGCATCAGCCTTGGCCGCCTGAACGATTGCAGGCGCGAGGCCAGCGTTGCTGGTGGTTTTCGCGCCGACCAGCAGCCAGTCACACTTGGGCATGTCCTCGGCCGCCGAATAGGCTTGCACCGGATTCAGCGTCAGTTGACCGTGCACCGCACTGTTCACCTGCAACCCGCGCTCGGCGACTGCCGAGAACTCGCTGCGCAACAGAAAGTGCACATCGAACCCGGCACGCGCCAGCATCAATCCGTAGAAACCACCAATTGCGCCGGTGCCAATAATCCCCACTTTCGGTTTATCAAAGCCTGACTTATCCATTGCCCCGATCATGGCAACTCCTCTGCAATTCGACCCAGTGCCTGCGCCAGCGCCGCGTTCAGCGCATCAGCTGTCAGGCGCATGTGCAATGCCCCAAAGAACTCACCGTCGCGCACCACAAACAGCGCCGGCAAATGAAAGACCTGATAACGCTCGACCAACCCGCCGTTGTCACCGGCATCGATCCAGCACAGGCGATCAACCGCGAGCGCCATCTCCGGTAATACTTCGCGGGCATAACGGCAACTGGCGCAGCCGACACTGGTGAAAATCACCAGTGAAACGCCGCTCATCGCCAACAGCCGTTGGTCGGCGTCGAAATCGGTCAGTTCGGATTCGACCACTATACTGGGGGAAACAATGTCAAATGGCCGACACAGGGAGTCTGTGCTCATGGGACGTTTCATTCCTCATCCGGACGAGGTGCCGGTTGAATTAACCTTGCTCAAGCCTGAGTGTATTTCCAGGCAACAGCTGCACACTATCAGCCTCGGCGGCATCGCTTGCAATTACCACCGTGCCTGGCGCCATGGCACGGCGCTGCAAGTGCGCATGCCGACACTCAATGCCGACATCTGTTATCCGGGCTATGTGGCGTGGTGCCTGCGGCGCAAAAAGGGTTATCTGGTGGGGATCGCATTTACCGATGAACAGACGCTGTTCAGCGCGCGAATGGGTGAGCAGGTGTGTCAGATCGAGCGCTACTGCCGCATGCACGACACCCACGATGACCTGCAAGAAATTCAGGCGGTGGCCCTGCAATGGGTCGAGCAACACGCCGACGAGTTCTCCCACGACAGCGTGCGCAAGGCTTTCGCCCAAGCAGTGTCGGACTGACGCGCTTCTCTAAACAATTACTTGCCCATTGTCGAGCAGGCGCTTTACGCGCTAAGGTTCCGCTCCCCGACGCGCTTAAATCTGCTGTGCTCCGCCGCGCGGGGATCGCTGGCGGCCGGCACCCGTGACCTGACGAGTAAACGATGGCTGATTTACCGATCAACGACCTAAACGTCGCCTCTAACGAGACCCTGATCACTCCTGATCAGCTCAAGCGTGATATCCCTCTGAGCGACGCCGCCCTGCGCACCGTCACCAAGGGCCGCGAAGTCATTCGCAACATTCTTGATGGCACTGACCACCGTCTGTTCGTAGTGATCGGCCCGTGCTCGATCCACGACATCAAGGCTGCCCACGAATACGCCGATCGCCTCAAGGTGCTGGCGGAGGAAGTCTCCGACACCCTGTATCTGGTCATGCGCGTGTATTTCGAGAAGCCACGCACCACCGTCGGCTGGAAAGGCCTGATCAACGATCCGTATCTGGACGACTCGTTCAAGATTCAGGACGGCCTGCACATCGGTCGCCAGTTGCTGCTGGATCTGGCCGAAAAAGGCCTGCCAACCGCCACTGAAGCCCTCGACCCGATCTCCCCGCAGTATCTGCAGGATCTGATCAGCTGGTCGGCCATCGGCGCGCGCACCACCGAATCGCAGACTCACCGTGAAATGGCCTCTGGCCTGTCCTCGGCGGTGGGCTTCAAGAACGGCACCGACGGCGGCCTGACCGTGGCGATCAACGCCCTGCAGTCAGTCTCCAGCCCGCACCGTTTCCTCGGCATCAACCAGGAAGGTGGCGTGTCGATCGTCACCACCAAAGGCAACGCCTACGGTCACGTGGTGCTGCGCGGTGGCAACGGCAAGCCGAACTACGATTCGGTCAGCGTCGCCCTGTGCGAGCAGGCGCTGAACAAAGCCAAGATCAAGCCGAACATCATGGTCGATTGCAGCCACGCCAACTCCAACAAGGACCCGGCCCTGCAACCGCTGGTGATGGAGAACGTCGCCAACCAGATCCTCGAAGGCAACCAGTCGATCATCGGCCTGATGGTCGAAAGTCACCTGAACTGGGGCTGCCAGGCGATTCCCAAAGACCTCGCCGACCTGCAATACGGCGTGTCGATCACCGATGCCTGCATCGACTGGTCTGCCACCGAGAACACCCTGCGCAGCATGCACGCCAAGCTCAAGGACGTGCTGCCGAAACGTCAGCGCAGCTGATCAGCGTTTCGCAGGCATAAAAAAACGCCGGGCATTGCCCGGCGTTTTTGTGTGTGCGGCTCAGATCTTCGCGGCGCGGCGCTGATGGCGCTCCATGTAGCGCTCGACGTAGGAGCACGACGGGATCACCGTGTAGCCCATTTCTTCGGCGTACTGCAGCGCGCTTTCGGTCAGCGCAGCGGCAATGCCACGCCCGCGCAGGGCGTTGGGCACAAACGTGCGGTAAATATCCAGGGTCTGTTTCCCCAGATCCATATAGGTCAGGTAGGCACGATGACCGTCCACATTGGTCTCGAACTGATGACCAGCCTGGTCATGGTGGATGGACAACGCCTCGCTCATCACTACTCCTCGCGGGTCTTGGATTCTGACCCCTACCTTACCGATGTTTTTCCGGCGAAGGAACATCTACGCCACCCCGTGCCTGTTGGACACCGAGAAGAGCCACACCGATCTCGCGCAACCGAGCACCTGATAAATAGTAGGCTCCATTGGCAAAAATGCTCAAGGTGCGCTCGTCATCAAGCCGGTTGACGGGGGTTGCTCCGATGGACGCAGGGGTGGTTGGGGAGAAGATCTTCCCAAGCCGCTCACCTGAACATTGCCGGATGTTGAGACTTAAGACGTGCAACCTTTTTTAAAGTCACCTCAACATGGACAAAAGATAAGCGAAGCAGCACGCAAAATCGGAACAAAAGTGTGGACGAATTCATCTAGAAAGACTTTAGCCAAGACTGCAAAAACAGCACACCGTAACGGGAACTTTTTCTGATTAACTCGCTCAGTGCGGGGCTTGCAGCTGGATATTTTTTATACAGTGCAGTTAAAAGTTGCTCGAAAAAGAATCAGCGCCTACAATTTTTTTTGCTTCTTGCGCTACGTCAGTTTACTTACTACAAGTAATGGGTAGTATGTACGCCGGCTATTTCCTCAATCGTGAGGAGACAGCCACTTAATTTGAAAGTCCTTGAAGGGGAACACGATGAACAACGTTCTGAAATTCTCTGCTCTGGCTCTGGCCGCAGTTCTGGCTACCGGTTGCAGCAGCGCATCGAAAGAAACCGAAGCACGTCTGACCGCTACTGAAGACGCAGCTGCTCGCTCCCAGGCTCGTGCAGACGAAGCTTACCGTAAAGCTGATGAAGCTCTGGCTGCTGCTCAAAAAGCACAACAGACTGCTGACGAAGCTAACGAGCGTGCTCTGCGCATGCTGGACAAAGCTAGCCGCAAGTAATAATCCTTCGGGATTGTTATCAAGCCGATCCGATGTCTGGGTCGGCTTTTTTGTGCCCGATGCTTTTGTCCAGGCAATAAAAAACCCGCCGGCGCGTGAAGCGTCGGCGGGTTTTTTATTGCCTTATTGCTGCAAATCGATTGGCGCACTCGAAACAATCGGCGCCGAGCTAGTCGGTGTACCGATTTCCGTAGGCAGGCCATCTTCAGCCGCCACCACATCGCGCACCACATCCCAGTTCATGCGCAGGTTGTTGGTGACGTCTTCACGCTTGAGCATCGCGTTGATCACTGCAGTGTGCTTGTCGACTACCGACGGGTTGCCCTTGTCGTCGATCGGCGTGTGCGCTTCCAGATAAACCTTGCCGCCACTGCGACCGAACTTGTAGGCGTCGTTGAGGATGCGCACCGACGTGCCGACCGGCACCATGCTGGCCATCTCCAGCACATTGTTGTTGAACATGCGGAAGCAGCCGTGGCTGGTGCGCATGCCGATCCCGAATTTCTTGTTCGAACCGTGGATCAGATAACCCGGCGTGCCCAGCGTGAACTTGAACGGGCCCAATGGATTGTCCGGGCCGGCCGGCACTACGTTTGGCAGCGGATCACCATCGGCGGCGTGTTCAGCCTTGATCGATGCGGGCGGCGTCCAGGTCGGATTTGGCGTCTTGGCGATGATCGAGGTGTGGGCGATCGGCGAACCCCAACCTTCACGACCGATACCCAGCGGGAACGTGTAAACCACGTTCTTGCCTTTCGGGAAGTAGTAGAGGCGGTACTCGGCGAGGTTGATCACGATGCCTTCGCGCGGGCCCGGCGGCAGAATAAAGCGGGTCGGCAAGACGATTTCAGTGCCGGCGCCCGGCAACCAGGCATCGACGCCCGGGTTGGCCGCGACCATTTCCGAATAACCCAGATCGTAGGTCGTGCCCAGATCGGCGAAGGTGTCTTCGTACTTGGCCTTGATCACCTGGACCTGGCCGATGATGTCTTCACCGGGCGGTGGCAGGGGGAACTCCAATGCAGCAACGGGACCGGCCACACACAGGGCGGCAAGTGACAGGCAGCGGGTGACGGCAGGAAAGCGCGGCAACATCCGGAAAATCCTTCGCATGATCAACAAGGGTATAAGAGCGGGATTGTACACCGCACTTTGAATATTGGGGGAGACAGCCCGATGGACCGCGTCAGGCCTTGAAAAGATCGCAGCCTGCGGCAGCTCCTACAGGATTACGCGAACCCATGTAGGAGCTGCCGAAGGCTCGGGCCGCGATCGGACGATCTTTTGACCTTAAAGCTCGAATCGCAGCTCAGGCCAGATCGGCGACGTGCCGCGCTTTTGCGATTCCAGAATCGCCCGGCACAGCGAACACAGGCGCTGATCCTGAAACACCCGGCGATCAACGCTCGACCAGCGCGGTTGCGCCGGGAGCAAGCTGCCGCACAGGGTGCGATCAGCCGAACCACCGAGTTCGAGTTGCCGGGTCACCAGATGCACCCGCACTTCCTGGCAGGCGAACAGATCCAGCTGCTCGTCAGGCTCGATCAGTTGGTAGGCAAACAGGGACCAGGCAGAACGCGACATCGGGGGCTCCAAATAAGGGGGCGCCACATTAGCCGAAAGCCTGCCCTTAGAAAAGCCTCATAACAGCGGTTTTAGCGTCGGCCAGACATTTTCCAGCAACTTGCCCTGAGCCCCGACCGCCGGGTGCAGTCCATCGGCCTGCATCAAGTCCGGATGACCGCCGACGCCGTCGAGGAAAAACGGTACCAGCGAGAGACTATTCATATGTGTGTCAGCCTGAAAAGATACATACCTTGTAACGTCTGTCGGATTTTTACTGCGGAAAGCTCAGCCAAGTTAATTCCATATTGACATCACGCTCATCGGACGGGGAGACTCAGCGAGTAACCCCACCCCTGATAAGGAAATCCAATAATGAAAAATCGCTCCTTTCTGGTACCTATGGCGACTTTGGCAGCAGCAGTTGCTACAGAGCACGCTTCAGCATCACTACCTCACCAGATTATCGCCCCCGCCATTGACCAAACAATCGCAACTCAGTCGCCTCCTCAAAGCGAAAACCTTTCGGTACGCGGCGGCAACGATTTGTTCACATTTGTGTTGAAACGCGGAGACCAAGGTCAATTTATGGCCTATCACAGCTCTCACAGCTCCCACGCGTCGCACAGTTCACACAGCTCCCATCATTCGGGCTCCTGACATGGAGCGGGAGGTGACGCTCGTATTTGACCAGCAGCTTTACGAAGCACAAGTGCTGCAAAAAGCTGCTTATCGGGCTATGAACTCGCTGACGGTTGATATCGCATGCGCTGATGGAAAATTCAGCTGCGTTTTGTCCGCGAATATCGGCATCGAAGAGCCTTCATTTTTACTCGCTGTTCAAGAATTCAAGAAAGACGTGATCGACTACCAACTGCGCCACCAGTTGAATACTGAAACGTTGTCCATCAAAAATCTGATCCTTGGGCTGGCCTTTTCGAAAACCGGACTGATCAGTGAGTAAATTTCAGAAGCTGGATTTCTATGCTCAGCAACGCCCTTACGAGCTGCTGCCGTTCAAATTCGACCGTTTGAATGACTGCGAATACGTCATTACCAATATGGCGGGCGAGTACCACGTACTGCCGATGCCGGTCCTCGAACCGCTGATCAACAGAACACTACCGCTTACATCAGAGCTGATCCCAACACTCCGTTCGAAGCAGTTCATCCGATTTCCTGAAGAGCAAGCACCTCTCCAGCTACTCGCACTCAAAATTCGCACCCGGCTGTCCAGGCTCGCTCAGTTCACAAATCTTCATATCTTTGTAGTAACCCTTCGATGTGACCATAGCTGCCCCTACTGCCAGGTCTCTAGGCAATCGGAAAGCAGAGATGAATTCGATATGACTTCAGAGATGGCTGACCGGTCATTGGATTTCGTTTTCATGTCTCCGAATCCGGCCATCAAAATTGAGTTTCAGGGCGGAGAGCCCTTGCTGAATTTTGAGATGGTGAAATACGTCGTCCTTGAGGCTGAAAAACGCAACCTCAAAGAGGGCCGTGACCTTCAGTTCGTGATCGCGACCACGCTTTCGCTGTTGACTGATGAAATGCTCATTTTCTGTAAGCAGCATCGCATCGTCCTTTCATCCTCCCTCGACGGTCCGACGAATCTCCACAATGCCAATCGCCCACGTCCCGGTCGGGACAGTCACCAGCGTTTCGAAGAAGGGCTAACCAAAGCGCGCGCAGCTCTCGGGTACGATCAAGTGTCTGCTCTGATGACAACCACAGACAAGAGTCTACCCCACGTAAGGGCCATCATTGATGAGTACCTGCGCCTCGGTTTTGATGGGATATTTCTCCGAACTCTCTCGCCATATGGCTTCGCGATCAAGACCAAGAAATTTCTGTCGTATGACACTGAACGCTGGCTCGATTTTTACAAAGAAGGTCTTGAATACATCATCAATCTGAACAAGTCCGGCATACGGTTCGTGGAGCAATACTCATCGCTTGTACTGGCAAAAATGCTGACATCAACAGATCCCGGATTCGTTGATCTGATGAACCCTGCGGGTGCTGGAATTGCTGCCATCGTGTTCAATTATGATGGCTCTGTCTATGCTTCTGACGAGAGTCGCATGCTTGCTGAGATGGGCGACCACACCTTCAGATTAGGCAACATTTTGGAACAATCCTATGAGGAGATCATCCTCTCGGATCAACTGTTAGATGCACTGGAATATTCCTTCACACTGAGTGCTCCCATGTGCTCAGACTGCGCATTCGAACCCTACTGCGGCTCAGAACCTGTTTACCACCATGCTATGCATAAGGATTTGGTAGGAAGAAAGCCAGAGTCCTCCTTTTGTAAGCGAAACATGGCGATCTTCAAACACCTCATCGAATTGATGGAAAACGACGAAGATACGAAGCGGATTTTTATGGGATGGGCCAATCGATGCTGAAGCTCAGCGGAAAAATAATCCGTATTCATGCAGTTGATGTCTCTAAGGATCTCACGTTAATCAAGGTCTCCACTAACCGAAACCTTCCCGAAATCCTACGAAGAGAAATGGCCTACCTGGCTACTGAATGCCCTATCCCCTTCGGATTTGCACACTATCTTCTGACTGAGCTGCATCAGGATTTGGTTCAAGAACTCCCCGAGGGTTCCGACTACTCGATCCTGCCGAATGACTACGACTACATTGGCAACAATGACATTGTCCGACTTTCCGCTGATCGTCAAAGCATCCGGGTTCTGTTCCGGGCTTCGTCGCCGAACAACAGCATTCTGCTAACTGAGCAATGCAATAACTATTGCCTCATGTGCTCGCAGCCTCCTAAAACAACCGATGATTCATGGATACTCGATGAAATCGAAAGCTTGATCCCTTTGATCCCAAAAGAAACACGCGAGCTGGGATTCACCGGTGGAGAGCCTACGACCAATCAAGAGCGTTTTCTCAAAATACTTAGCCTGACGAAAAGCTACCTACCAAGGACCGCAATTCATATCCTTTCGAACGGAAGAAGCTTCAGAGACCCAAGGTTTGCTGAAAAATATGCGGACATAGGATTACCTGATGCAATGGTCGGGATTCCCGTCTATTCAGATGATCCAACTCTTCATGACTACATCGTTCAGGCTCAAGGCGCATTCGACGAAACCATTCAGGGCATTCTGAACCTGAAACGCTTGGGGCAGAGGGTTGAGATTCGGGTCGTCTTGCACAAATTGTCTATCCAGCGGCTTCCTCAGCTATGTGAGTTCATTGCACGCAATCTCTTGTTCGTTGATCAGGTTGCTTTGATGGGACTTGAAATGATGGGATTTACCCGCGCCAATCTTGATGAGCTCTGGATTGATCCCATCGAATACAAAGACACTCTCAGCAAATCGGTGCTGATTCTTACCAAATATGGAATGAACGTTTCGGTCTACAACCATCAGCTGTGTCTGGTTAACCCAGACATTATTCCGCACTACCGAAAATCAATCAGTGACTGGAAAAATGAGTTTGCGCCGGAATGCCTGACCTGCCGAAAGCAAAGCGAATGCGGAGGCTTTTTCGCATCTGGGATCAAGTTTGGATATAGCAAACAACTCACCCCCTTCTGACGCCTCCGCACGAAAATTCAAAGCAAGGGTTTTAGCGTCGGCCAGACATTTTCCAGCAATTTGCCCTGAGCCCCGGCTGCCGGGTGCAGTCCATCGGCCTGCATCAAGTCCGGATGACCGCCGACGCCGTCGAGGAAAAACGGTACCAGCGGGATCTTTTTATCGTCGGCGAGTTTGCCGTAGACCTCAGCGAAAGCATCGGTGTAGCGCTTGCCGTAATTGGGCGGCAGCTGCATGCCGAGCAGCAGGACCTTGGCGCCGCTCTGACGGGAGCTGTCGATCATCGAGGCAAGATTTTGTTGCAATTGAGTTGGCAGCATTCCGCGCAAGCCATCGTTGCCACCCAGTTCAAGGATCACCAGCGCCGGTTTATGCTCTGCAAGCAGCGCCGGCAGCCGCGCCTGGCCTCCGGCACTGGTGTCGCCGCTGATCGAGGCGTTGACCACTTTATCGTCGAAACCCTCCTGTTTGAGCCGTTGCTCCAGCAACGACACCCACCCCAAGCGGGTATCCAGGCCGAAACCGGCGCTGATACTATCGCCAACGATCAGGACAGTACCCGCCGCTGCGTTCTGGGCCATGCACATGACGGCCAGGCCAGCACTCAAAAACCATACACGCATCGGATTCTCCATGGGCGCAAGCATTCTCACCGCGAAGAACCTCAGCAAAGTGGTTCCCAGCGCGGAAGGTGAACTGACTATCCTGCACGAACTCAGCCTGGAACTGAACAAGGGCGACAGCCTGGCCATTGTAGGCGCGTCCGGTTCCGGCAAATCCACCCTCCTCGGCCTGCTCGCCGGCCTCGACCTGCCGAGCAGTGGCGAAGTCATCCTCGCCGGACAGAGCCTGAGCAATCTCGATGAAGACCAGCGCGCGCGCATTCGTGCCGAGCACGTCGGTTTCGTCTTTCAATCGTTTCAACTGCTCGACAGCCTCAATGCGCTGGAAAACGTCATGCTGCCGCTGGAGCTTGATGGCCGCAAAGACGCGCGCGAGCGTGCGACGGAACTGCTTCAGCGCGTCGGCCTCGGCCAGCGCCTGACGCACTCGCCGCGCCAGCTCTCCGGTGGCGAGCAACAACGTGTAGCGATTGCCCGAGCGTTTGCCGCCGAGCCCGATGTGCTGTTTGCGGATGAGCCCACCGGCAACCTCGACAGCCACACCGGCGAGCGCATCAGCGACTTGCTCTTCGAACTGAACAAGGAACGCGGCACCACCCTGGTGCTGGTGACCCACGACGAACGCCTGGCCCATCGCTGCCGGCGCCTGATCCGTCTTGAAGCCGGGCTGTTGGTCGCCCCTCTGGAGCCTTGATGGCACGCCTGCCGCTGTTGCGTCTGTTCAGTCTCGCCATTCGCCAACTGCTGCGCGATGCCCGCGCCGGGGAATTGCGGGTGTTGTTCTTCGCGTTGGTCGTGGCGGTGGCGGCGAGTACCGCCATCGGTTACTTCGGCGCCCGCCTCAACGGCGCGATGATGTTGCGTGCCACTGAGTTTCTCGGCGCCGATCTGGTCCTTGAAGGCAGCTCGCCGACCCGCGAAGAACAAATCAAGAGCGGCATCGAGTTGCGCCTGCAGCATGCACAGGTGGTGGAGTTCTCCAGCGTCATTGCCACTGACAACGGTATTCAGTTGTCGAGCATCAAGGCGGTCGACCGCACCTATCCGTTGCGCGGCGAACTTAAAAGCGCCCCGGCGCCCTTTGCTGCGGAAGAGGTTGGCGGCGAGCCGCAACCGGGCGAAGCGTGGGTCGAAGCGCGCCTGCTGACGGCGCTCGATCTGAAGATCGGCGACAGCATCGATGTCGGCATGAAGACACTGAAGCTGGCCCGCGTGCTGACTTACGAGCCGGATCGCGCCGGCAACTTCTACAGCCTGACACCGCGGGTGATGATCAACCTCGACGACCTCGCTGCCACTGGCGTGGTGCAGCCCGGTAGCCGCGTGAGTTACCGCGAACTGTGGCGCGGCGAACCGCAGGCGCTGGAAACCTATCGGCAACTGATCAAACCAGGCCTTGCAGCCAACCAGCGGATTCAGGATGCCCGCGATGGCAACCGGCAGATTGGCGGTGCGCTGGGCAAGGCCGAACGTTATCTGAACATGGCCAGTCTGGTCGCTGTGTTGTTGGCCGGTGTAGCGGTAGCGTTGTCGGCGAACCGTTTTGCCAGCCGCCGTTTTGATGCCAGTGCGCTACTGCGTTGCCTGGGATTGTCGCGGCGGGAAACCATGCTGCTGTTCAGCATTCAACTGACGGTACTCGGTTTGCTCGCTGCCCTTAGCGGTGCGCTGCTCGGCTGGCTGGCGCAATTGGGCCTGTTTGCCCTGCTGCATGATCTGTTGCCAAGCGACGTTCCAGCGGGCGGTCTGTTCCCGGCGATCGCCGGGATCGGCACCGGGCTGGTCGCACTGGCCGGATTTGCTTTGCCGCCTTTGGCAGCGTTGGGTCGTGTGCCGCCGCTGCGGGTTTTGCGTCGCGACATGTTGCCGATCCCGTCGAGCACCTGGATGGTTTACGGGGCGGCACTCGGCGCACTCGGTTTGATCATGTGGCGCCTGAGCCTGGATCTGCTGCTGACGTTCGCCTTGCTTGGCGGTGGCGTGATCGCCGCGCTGGTGCTCGGCGGCTTGCTGCTGTTGCTGCTCAATAGCCTGCGGCGAATGCTCGCCCGCGCTTCGTTGCCATGGCGGCTGGGCTTGGGTCAGTTGCTGCGTCATCCATTGGCCGCGGCGGGCCAATCGCTGGCATTCGGCCTGATCCTGTTGTCGATGGCCTTGATCGCCCTGCTGCGCGGCGAACTGCTCGACACCTGGCGAAACCAGTTGCCGAAAAACGCGCCCAACTATTTCGCCCTGAACATTCTGCCCGCAGACAAACAGGCCTTCACTGATCACCTTGTCAACGTGTCGGCTCAGGCGGCGCCGTTGTATCCGGTGGTACCGGGGCGATTGATCAGCATCAATGGTGAAGCGGTGCAGCAAATCGTCAGCAAGGATTCCGCTGGCGACCGTGCAGTACAACGCGACCTGAGCCTGACCTGGGCCGCCGATTTGCCAGCGGGCAACAAACTGACGGCGGGCAGGTGGTGGAGCGAACAACCAGTAGACGACGTTCCGGGTGTCTCGGTCGAAGGCAAAGTCGCCGAGAGCCTGAAACTGAAACTCGGCGACCACATGGTGTTCAGCGTCGGCGGGGTCAATCGTGAAGCGAGGGTCACCAGCCTGCGCGAGATCAACTGGGATAACTTCCAGCCGAACTTCTTCATGATCTTCCAGCCCGGCACCCTCAAGGACCTGCCGGCGACCTACCTGACCAGCTTCTACCTGGCGCCCGGTCACGACCAACAGATTGTCGAGCTGTCGCGCGCATTCCCGGCCGTGACCATTCTCCAGGTCGAAGCCCTGCTCGAACAACTGCGCAGCATCCTCGCCCAGGTCACCCTGGCCGTGGAATATGTGTTGTTGTTTGTGCTGGCGGCGGGAATGGCGGTGCTGTTCTCTGGCCTGCAAGCGACGCTGGATGAGCGCATCCGCCAAGGCGCGTTGCTGCGTGCGCTGGGCGCCGAGCGGCAATTGCTGATCAAGGCGCGGCGTATCGAGTTTGGTTTGCTCGGCGCAGTCAGCGGTTTGCTCGCAGCCATTGGCTCGGAAGTGGTCAGTCTGGTGCTCTATCGCTACGCCTTCGACTTGCCATGGCATCCGCATCCCTGGTTGCTGGTGCTGCCATTGATTGGCGCTGTACTGATCGGTGGTGCGGGCGTATTCGGTACGCGTCGGGCGCTCAATGCAAGTCCACTGACAGTGTTGCGCGAGGGTTGATAGACTCCAGCGGTCTTAATCACAAGAAGTTGCCATGAGCCGTTATCGCCCTCCCCGTACCGCCGGCACCGCGCTGATCACCCCTGAAGGTGAAGCGCGGATGCGTGCCGAATTCCATGAGCTGTGGCATGTGCGTCGCCCGCAGGTCACGCAATCGGTCAGCGAGGCTGCAGCGCAAGGTGACCGTTCGGAAAACGCCGAATACACCTACGGCAAAAAGATGCTGCGCGAGATCGACAGCCGCGTGCGCTTTCTGACCAAACGTCTGGAAGCGCTCAAGGTGGTCAGCGAAAAGCCCAGCGATCCGAACAAGGTCTACTTCGGCGCCTGGGTGACCATCGAGGACGAAGACGGCAAGCAATCGCGCTACCGCATCGTCGGCCCCGATGAACTGGATCTTAAACTGGGTTTGATCAGCATCGATTCACCGCTGGCCCGCGCCTTGATCGGCAAGGCGCTGGACGCTGAAGTACGGGTGCAGACGCCGACTGGCGAGCAATTCGTCTACATCGTCGCAATCGAATACCTCTGACACCGTCAGCGGCGGGTGATCAGACCTTGCCGCGCCACGCGGGTCAGCTGCTTGATCATTTCCGGGGCATCTTCCGTGCTTGGCGCCTGAATCACCGCCAGATCAAAGCTGTCACTGGCAAACCGCGCCAGTGACTCGCCGTCTTCAACGAACTGGATCAGGAACGCGGCAGGGCCGCCACTGCGACGTGGCCAGCCATCGAGATAACGCAACAGCGTCGGCTGATGTTTGCCGCCAAGCAGGATTTTCGGGTTGCGTTGAGTGATATGCGCAGTGATCGGCGCGGGACGTGCAGGAGGGCGTAGTGCATTCATTGGTCGTGTCTCTGCCTCAAAAGTCTGCATGGCAGGTGAGAGGCAACACCGAACCAGCGCTTTAGCGGTATTTCGAAGCCCTGTTCCGGCTTCTGACGGCAACTGATTGAGTCACCTGGCGCCCCGCAAGTAGCTGTTTAAATCGGCGCATGACCACATGCTAGATAACGTGACCGTACAGTGTCAAGAATCAGAAGCTATAAGCGCTGTCACCACTGCAAGGTGATACGGCTTTCGAATTCACGCGCCTGCCCAGTGACTGGATCAATGAAGCGCAGGCCCTGCGCCAACAGTTTCAGCGGATTGGCGTAATCATCCTCGACGTCCTTCAACACGTCCGGGTAAAACGGGTCGTTGCAAATGCTCGCGCCCAATGCGGTCATGTGCACACGCAGTTGATGTTTTTTGCCCGTGACCGGGTAAAGGCCATAGCGCCACAGATCGCCGTTCTTCTCGCGAACTTCGACCGCCGTTTCCGTGTTGCTGACGCCCGGTCCTTCCTGCATGCGGAAAAACGGTTCGCCATCGACCAGACGACTCTTGTGTACCAAGGGGAAGTTCAGATCAGGCAGCGCAGGCGCGATCGCCTCGTAGCGCTTGTCGATCTGCCGGGTCGGGAACAGTGACTGATACGCCGAACGGGTTTGCGGATTGGCCGAGAAAATCACCAGCCCGGCGGTGTGCCGGTCGATGCGGTGCAACGGCACCAAATGTGGATTGTCCAGACGCCGGATCAAACGGCGCAGCAACGTCTGTTCGACGTACTCGCCGGCCGGCGTCACCGGCAGGAAATGCGGTTTGTCCGCGACCACCAGATGCTCATCGGCATAAAGAATCGACTCGACCACCGGAATCGGTTTCTCGTCCGGCACTTCACGGAAGTAGTGAATGCGCAGGCCTTCCTTGTACGGCAGATCCACCGTGATCGGCTGACCATTGCCGTCCAGCACGCGACCACGAGCGATACGATCCAGCCACTGCTCGCGGCTGATGGCCCGGAAGTGCTCGCACAGGCAATCAAGCACTGTCTGCCAGGAGCCCGGTGGCAGATACAGGGTGCTGGCCTGATTGTGTGCCGCGGAAAATGTAGATGTGGACATACGAAAACTCTAACCCTCAATGCAGGCTGGCATTATCCAACACTGGGGGAAACGAACCTAGCGCAGAATCCTCAGGCCGGAATCGACTTGAGCGCCGCCGCCTCAGTGAATTCCTTGAGCCAGCGCAACACCTCGACCGCCTCCCAACGACCCGGGTCATACAAGGCGTAGAGCAATCCTTGATAACCGACCACGTCGAGTTGCTTGTGATAACCGGCACGCTGAAACAGCGCCTCGATCTCGGCAAAACACGTATTGAAATGGACTTTACTGAAGGGCGTCTTGCCTTCCGTGACCAAGCCGTCGAGACGCAATTCGGTGACGGCCTCGCGCACCACGTCAACCGACATCCGGTTTACGCTGTTCTTCAATTGTTCGACATTGACCACGGTTCATCCCTCTGACGTCCGGCTCACCTGCTCCACCCTGCAAAAAACCAGGATGCTGCAGGCCTACCCAATTACTGTATGAACATACAGTAACCGAATAATCCGCAAAGTGCCAAGGAATGGATGCGCCACCGCGACCGGCGGGATGTGGCAAAAAAACGCTTAACGAAGGAACGCCACCACCTGATCGGCATTGAACGGCCAGCCCAGTTCGGCACCGGTGTCGACGCGGCGCAACAGCGGAATGCGCAGACTATAAGCCTCGAACCACGACTCATCGTCAGCAATATCCACCAGTTCCACCAGCAGACCGTGCTCGACAAAAGGCATCAGCTCGGCTTCGGCCAATTCGCACAAATGGCATCCGAGGGTGCCGAACAGCTGACATTCAGGAGGCATGATCGCTCGACCACAAAAAGAGTGCGCCTATTCTAGGCCGCAGCGCAAAACCCGTCGACCCACCGCCGCTTAAAGGCTTGCGCGCGCCGACACGGCTTGTGCGCAAAACCCTGACGCACATCAGTCCAGCGAAAAACCAATTACGCGATCCTCCCGGTCTTTTTGCCTCTACGCTTGAACAGCCAGAGCCTGACATCGGAGTGTCCAGTGTTTGCCAACCTGTTGATCATCCTCGCCTCGTCCCTCGTGGTGATTGCCTTGTTCCGCCGCCTGCGCTTGCCACCGGTGCTGGGTTACCTGTGTGTGGGGCTGCTGGTCGGGCCGAGCGCATTCGACTGGGTCAACGAAAGTGAGCACCTGCCTGACGTGGCTGAACTGGGCGTGGTGTTCCTGTTGTTTTCGCTCGGGCTGGAATTCTCCCTGTCGAAGATGATTGCGTTGCGCCAGGTGGTGTTCCGGCTCGGCAGTCAGCAGGTGCTGATCAGTACGGCGCTGCTCGGGTCACTGCTGATGTTGCTGGGCATGCCGTTGACGCCCGCACTGTTGCTCGGCGCCGGGCTGTCATTGTCTTCCACGGCGATTGTCACCAAAGAACTGGGCAGCCTCGGTGAAGTGTTCAGCAGCCACGGTCAGAACGCGATCGGCGTGCTGCTGTTTCAGGACGTGGTCGCGGTGTTGCTGCTGACGCTGGTGCCGGTGTTCGCCGGGAGCAGCACGCAGGCCTGGTACTGGGCGCTGCCGCTGACGCTGGCGAAAACCGTGGTGCTGTTTGTCGGCCTGCTGCTCGCCAGCCGCTGGTTGCTGCCACGGCTGTTCCATGAGGTGGCGGCTTCGCGCTCGGCGGAATTGTTCGTGCTGCTGGCGCTGGTGATTGTGCTGCTGACGGCGTGGCTGACGCACTTGCTCGGTTTGTCCCCTGCCCTCGGCGCGTTTCTCGCCGGCATGTTGCTCGGCGAAAGCCACTACCGGCATCAGATCGAAGCCGATATCCGGCCGTTCCGCGACATTCTGCTCGGGGTGTTTTTCGTCAGCATCGGCATGCTGATCGACCTGCAGTTGTTTGTCAGTGACGGCGTGCTGATTCTCGGGCTTACCGTCGGTTTGATGGTAATCAAAGGCATCGTCGTCGCGCTGCTGGTGAGGTGGCGCGGCAGTGACAGCGAAACCGCGTGGCGCAGCGGTCTGGCCTTGGCTCAGGGCGGCGAGTTCTGCTTCGCGCTGATGGCGCAGATGCAACAAAACAGCCTGCTGCCGGCAAGGCTCGGCGCCTTGCTACTGGCGGCGACATTCTGCTCGATGTTGCTGACGCCGCTGTTGTTGCGCGCGGCGCCACGCATCGCTGCTGCCCTGCATCGCAAGCCCAATGAGGAAGCACAGATCGAAGAGATCAGCGCACTCAACGCCGACCTCGACCAGCACGTAGTGATCTGTGGTTACGGTCGTGTTGGCCAGTCCATTGGCCGCTTCATGCGCAACGCCAGGCAAGCCTATATCGCGCTGGACAACGATCCGGTGCGTGTTCGAGAAGCCGCCTCTGGCGAGAGTGACGTGCATTACGGCGACTCCGCGCGCGGCGATCTGCTCACCGCCGTCGGTTTGTTGCGCGCCCGCCTACTGGTGATCGCCGTCGATCAAAGCGATGTCGCCCTGCGCATCCTCAAGGAAGCGCGGCGACTCAACACGCACATACCGATTCTGGTGCGCACCCGCGACGACAGCCAATGGAGCGAACTGAAAGCCGCCGGGGCCAGCGAAGTGGTGCCGGAATTACTGGAATCGAGCCTGATGCTCGCCTCGCATGCGTTGATCATGCTCGGCCTGCCGGCGCATCAGGTGCAGGAGCAAGTCGATCAGGTGCGCATCGACCGCTATCGCCTCCTGCACGGCTTTTATCCCGGAACCGACGATGAAGAAACTTAGTCCTGACTCACCGCGCCGATCTTGTGCAGCGACAGATCGGCGCCGTAATACTCTTGTTCCTGACTGAGGCGCAGCCCATGCAGCGCCTTGATCGCGCCGTACACGACGAAGCCACCGATCAGCGCCACCGCGACGCCGAGAGCGCTGCCGAGCAACTGGCTGATCAGGCTGACGCCGCCCAGTCCACCGAGCGCGCTCTGGCCGAAGATGCCGCAGGCGATCCCGCCCCACACGCCGCACAAACCGTGCAATGGCCACACGCCGAGCACGTCATCGATGCGCCATTTCACTTGCGCGGCGGTGAAGCACCAGACAAACAGTGCGCCAGCAATCGCGCCGGTGACCAACGCGCCCACCGGGTGCATCAAGTCCGAACCGGCGCAGATCGCCACCAGCCCGGCCAACGGGCCGTTGTGCAGGAAGCCCGGGTCGTTACGCCCGACGATCAATGCCGCCATGGTGCCGCCGACCATCGCCATCAACGAGTTGACCGCGACCAGGCCGCTGACACCTTGCAACGTCTGTGCGCTCATCACGTTGAAGCCGAACCAGCCGACAATCAGAATCCACGAGCCCAGCGCCAGAAACGGAATGCTCGACGGCGCGAAAGCCACCAATCGTCCATCGCGATAACGCCCGTTGCGCGGGCCGAGCAGCAGCACCGCCGCCAGCGCCAGCCAGCCGCCCATGGCGTGCACCACCACGGAACCGGCGAAGTCATGGAACGGCGCGCCGAACTGCGCCGCCAACCAGGCTTGCAGGCCATAGTTGCCGTTCCAGATCATTCCTTCAAAAAACGGATAAATAAACGCCACGATCAGCGCCGTCGCACACAACTGCGGAACGAAGCGCGCACGCTCGGCGATGCCCCCGGAAATAATGGCCGGGATCGCCGCCGCGAACGTCAGCAGGAAGAAGAACTTCACCAAGCCATAACCGTGATCGGCGTTCAGCACCGCCGCCGGTTGCATGAAGGTCACACCGTAGGAGATCCAATAGCCTATAAAGAAATAGGCCAGGGTCGAGACAGCGAAATCGCTGAGGATTTTCGACAGGGCGTTGACCTGGTTTTTCTGCCGGACCGTACCGACTTCCAGAAAGGCGAAACCGGCGTGCATCGCCAGCACCATCACCGCACCGATCAGAATGAACAACGTGTTGGAGCTGTGCACCAGGGTGTCCACAGCGCTTTGCAGATTTTCCATAAGCAGGCAGACCTAAAGGCGAAAAGGCACCAAAGCGGTTCGTGCGGGCATTTCATGCACCAAGTTGCGACCGCCGAGTCACTGAATCGAATGCCCAGTGAACTGCTTTGGCGCACGAGGTCGATGTCCTGACACGTACCGGGATTATTTGAGTTAAGGTTTTCAAGCATGCACGCCCGGCAACAGCGCACAGCGGCCGGGCGACGCACCACGACACAGCAAAAGTTGTACCAGTCATTTGTACTGAACCTTCGCGCAAGGCTCATACTCGAACGCTTCAGACGCCACTTACGGAGATCCACCCATGGCCAGCATCAAGGCAAAGACTGCTCAAGAAATCCTCATGAACGACTTCCAGACTTTGGTCGCCGACACCGAACGGTTGCTCGAGCACACCGCCACCCTGGCCGGCGATCAGGCAGATGAACTGCGCGAGCAGATCCACGACAGCCTGCTGCGCGCGCGCGAAACCCTGAAGCTGACCGAAGAGACCGTTCGCGAACGCGGTCAGGCGGCCGTGACCGCCACTGAAGATTATGTGTCGGCCAATCCTTGGCAATCGGTCGGCATCGCTGCCGGTGTCGGTTTCCTGATCGGCCTGCTGGCCACTCGGCGCTGATTATGTCGATCGGTGAATCCGGCCCGACTGCGGGCACCGCCTCCTCCACGCGGCGCCTGGGCGCCGCTGTTCTGGGTTTGCTGCACAGCCATGTCGAACTGTTCGGCATCGAATTGCAGGAGCAGAAATCCCGTACGGTCAGCCTGTTGCTGTTCGCAGGCCTGGCCTTGGTCTTTGCCCTGTTGTTGCTGGTGGGCTTATCGACTTTGGTGATGATCATCTTCTGGGACACCTATCGCCTTGCCGCGATCATTGGCCTTTGCGTGTTCTATACGTTGGCATCGATCTTCTGTGGGCTGCGCCTCAAGGCAGCAATTTTCGATGAGTCCTCACCCTTCCACGGCACGCTCGAAGAGCTGGCCAACGACCGGGAGCGCCTGTTGCCATGAGCTTGCCTCAACTTCCACACAACGGTTCGCGCCGGGAAATGCGCAAGGCATTGATCCGTCTGCGCATGGAAATGCACCGTCAGGAAATCCGCCACGAAACCGCGCAAGTGCTGCAACCGTTGCAGCGTATGCGCGGGATGTCGCAGAACCTGCAGGGCGGCTTCGGCATCAAGCACGCGCCGCTGTGGGGCGTGGCGGCGGTTACGCTGCTGGGGTTCATCACGGGCAAAGGCGCGAAAAGCGGCGGCGCCGGTGGTCTGACCCGGCTGATCCGCCTCGGCACCAGCCTGGGACCATTGATCAAACTGGTCATGCAGAACTCGGGCAAGCGTTGAGCTGACGCATCTGGCTACATTCTTGCAATACCGACGGGATGAACCTCTTATCCAGAGGTTCAATCCTGCCTGCCTACCCGGTCGACAGGGTTCAACCAGAACAAGAACGACTAAGGAGGCCCCGTGATCGACGGGCAACCGCTCGCCTGCTTTCAGCCTTTCATCGACACCGCCACCGGACGCATCGCAGGCGTTGAAGCATTGGGCCGCCTGCGTCAGGCTGATGGTCAACTGAATTCTGTCGGGCCGCTTTTCGCCGACCCGCGCACGCCGGCCGTCGCCTTGCGCCGCCTCGACCGGCAAATCCGTGACAACGCCTTGAGCCGTCTGCATGAAGCGCCGGCCGACTGGTTCCTCAGCCTGAACATGTCGCCACGCTGGATCAGTCGTCTGCGTCCCGATCAGGCCCTGCCGAGCCTCAAGCAACTGGCCCGGCATGATGTCGATCCACAACGCATCGTTTTCGAAATCACCGAACTGGGCGGCAATGGCCAGCGCCTGGCCGAAGTGGTCGCGCGTTATCGTCAGGCGGGAGCGAGAATCGCGATTGATGATTTTGGCGCCGGCTATTCGCAGCTTGATCGCGTGCTGGCGCTGCAGCCGGATATCCTTAAACTCGATATGCGCCTGTTCCAGGCTGCCGCGTTGGGCGGGCCCAGCAGTGACGTGGTCAAAGCGCTTGCGCAGATGGCCGAGAAGACCGGCTGCTGGATCATTGCCGAAGGTGTCGAGACCGAAGCACAACTGAATTTTGCGTTGGAGTGCGGTTCACGTTATGTGCAGGGTTTTCTGTTCGCACGCGCCCAGCAAGATTTCTTCGCCGCCGATGCTTTCGTCCAACGCTTCGCTGAGCTGCGCCAACGTTATGTCCGGCAAAAACTCACCGAACGCGGGCGACTGATGCAGATGCGCCAGCAACTCGGCGAGCTGATGGCGATTCTGCAAGCCTGGGCTCAGGCCCGCGCCCCCTTGAGTGCATTGCCGCAACTGGATGCGTTTCCATGGCTGCTGCGTTTTTATCAATGCGACCGGCACGGCACGCAACTGACGCCGAACCTGGAATGGCGGCAGAACGGCTGGGTCGCTGACAACCGTTATCTGGGGCACAACTGGTCGTGGCGCCCGTACTTCTATCATCTGCTCGCCGAAGGCTGGGAAGAACGCCGCCTGACGCTGTCGAACACCTACCGCGATGCCACCAGCAATCAGTATTGCCTCACGGCCGGACAGTTTTTCGATAATGGCGAACGGTTACTGCTGATCGATATTGATGCGGCCGGCCTGTAGTTCCGCTTGCAGGTGCAGGGCTGAACCGGGAAGCTAGGGCATCAGTCACCAGACGGAGAGAATCAGCCTTGGATTGGCAGACCCTGCTCAACCGCGAACGCCTCGGAAAGCCACTGCACAGCCCGCAAGAACTTGGCCGCAGCCCTTTTCACAAAGACCATGACCGCATCATTTTTTCCGGTGCGTTTCGGCGCCTGGGACGCAAGACCCAAGTACACCCGGTCACCAGCAACGATCACATCCACACGCGCCTGACCCACTCGCTGGAAGTCAGTTGCGTGGGGCGTTCACTGGGCATGCGTGTCGGTGAAACCCTGCGCAGCGCCCTGCCCGAATGGTGCGATCCGGCCGATCTGGGCATGGTCGTGCAATCGGCTTGCCTGGCCCACGACATCGGCAATCCGCCTTTCGGCCATTCCGGCGAAGACGCGATCCGCCATTGGTTTCAACAGGCTGCCGGGCGCGGCTGGCTGGACGGCATGAGCGAAGCCGAGCGCGGCGATTTTCTTAATTTCGAAGGCAACGCTCAGGGATTCCGCGTACTCACGCAACTGGAGTATCACCAGTTCGACGGCGGTACGCGACTGACCTACGCCACCCTCGGCACTTACCTCAAGTACCCGTGGACCGCGCGCCACGCCGACTCCCTCGGCTACAAGAAACACAAGTTCGGCTGCTATCAGAGCGAACTGCCGTTGCTTGAGCAGATCGCCCACAAACTCGGCCTGCCGCAAATCGAAGACCAGCGCTGGGCGCGCCATCCGCTGGTGTACCTGATGGAGGCGGCTGACGACATCTGCTATGCACTGATCGACCTCGAAGACGGCCTCGAAATGGAGTTGCTGGAATACGCCGAAGTCGAATCGCTGCTGCTCGGCCTGGTGGGCGACGATCTGCCGGAAACCTACCGCCAGCTCGGCCCTCAGGATTCACGGCGGCGCAAACTGGCGATTCTGCGCGGCAAGGCCATCGAGCACCTGACCAACGCGGCGGCGCGCGCCTTTGTCGAACAGCAGGATGCCTTGCTCGCCGGCACGCTGCACGGCGATCTGGTGGAGCACATGCACGGCCCGGCCAAGCGTTGTGTATTGAACGCCAAGGACATCGCCCGCAAGAAGATCTTTCAGGACAAGCGCAAAACCCTGCACGAAATCGGCGCTTATACGACGCTGGAAATTCTGCTCAATTCGTTCTGTGGTGCCGCGCTGGAACAACACAACGGTCGTACGCCGTCGTTCAAAAGCCGGCGCATCCTCGATTTGCTGGGCAATAACGCCCCTGATCCACAGGGTTCGTTACACGCCTCGTTTCTGCGCATGATCGACTTTATCGCCGGCATGACCGACAGCTATGCCAGCGACATGGCGCTGGAAATGACCGGACGTTCCAGTCATTGACCTCTGGCACCCAACCGGCCTTGTGGCCGGTTGGGTGAACAAATAAAAACACCTGTAGCAATAACATTAAACACACTTCACAGGCTCATCGAAGTCAAACTCTCGCAACAACGCCAACACTCAAAAACAATTAAAAAAACCTGCACTTCCTTACATCAGACCTAATCCCCCGTAGTCCTCTTCCTCATTAATTGTAGGAATAATCCGATAACGCACCTTGAGCCACACCCACTCATACGAGCGCTCATACATCTGAGCTAAGGTGCGCGCTTTATTCGTGCTTGTATGGGATTTGATTATGAACTCCGTTTTTATTGTCGACGATCACCCGGTCATCCGTCTTGCTGTTCGAATGCTGCTGGAACATGAAGGCTACAAGGTCGTTGGCGAAACCGATAATGGGGTCGATGCCATGCAAATGGTGCGCGAATGCCTGCCCGACCTGATCATTCTCGACATCAGCATTCCCAAGCTTGATGGCCTCGAAGTCCTCGCCCGGTTCAACGCCATGGGCTCTTCGTTGAAAACCCTGGTTCTCACTGCGCAATGCCCAACCCTGTTCGGCATTCGTTGCATGCAGTCCGGTGCATCGGGGTATGTCTGTAAACAAGAGGACTTGAGTGAACTGGTCAGTGCAATCAAGGCAGTACTTTCCGGTTACAACTATTTCCCCAGCCAGGCTTTGAATCCGGTTCGTCCTGATGACATCCGCTATGCCGAACTGGAACTGTTCAAATCCGTCAATGACCGTGAACTTATGGTATTGCAGTTATTTGCCCAGGGGCGCACCAACAAGGAAATCGCCAAGGGCATGTTTCTGAGTAACAAGACCGTCAGCACCTACAAGAAACGCTTGATGCAAAAACTCAAAGCCAAATCCCTTGTAGAACTTATCGAGATGGCCAAACGTAACGCACTCGTGTGAGAGCCAGCATGCCCAGTCGTTTAACGCGCTATTTGATTGCCTTGAGTGCCGGTCTGTTTCTGAGCACCAGCGCCTTCGCCGTATTTACCACGTCGCCGCATTATGCGTTGCTCAGTCGCTCGGCAAGCGAACCCGTATCGGTGCCGCTGGAACCGTCGCAACACCAATGGCTGCAAACTCGTCGCGAACTGATATTGGGCACCTCCGCCCCCGATTACCCGCCCTTTGACATGACCGTCAGCGGCCGTGATTACGAGGGACTGACCGCCGATTACGCGGGATTGCTGAGCAACGCCACCGGGCTGCCGATCCGCATTCAGCGCTTCCCCTCGCGGGACGCGGCGATTCGTGCGCTGGTCGACGGGCAAGTGGACATGCTCGGTACCGCCAATGGCTTCGAGGCCGGTAACGCCAACCTCGCACTGTCCGAACCCTATGCCATCGATCAACCTGTGCTCGTCACCCGCGAAGGCGAAACCCGCTCACTGAGCGAAGGCCTGGCAGGTCTGCGCCTGAGCATGGTCTATCACTACCTGCCGCTGGCCGAGGTCAAGGCGCTGTATCCCAAGGCGCTGATCACCTGCTACCCGTCCTACCAGAATGCGCTCAACGCCGTCGCGTTCGATCAGGCCGATGTGTTTCTCGGCGACACCCTCTCAACGCATTACATGATCAACAAGGGTTACCTGAACAACGTGCGCATGGCCAACTTCGGCAAGCAGGAAGCCCAGGGCTTCAGTTTCGCCGTACGCCGCAATAATCCGCAGTTGCTGGGCGTCATCAATTCCGTGCTCAAGGCGGTTCCGCGCAACGAACGCGAAAATATTGCCAAACGCTGGAGCGCCGGCAGCGACCTTTTGCTCACTGACCAGAAGTTGCAACTGAGTCAGCGCGAAGAGACCTGGATCAAACGCCATCCGGTGGTCAGCGTAGTGGTCAACGAGGCCTACGCGCCGCTGACATTCTTCGACAGCGACGGCAATTTTCGCGGCATCAGCGCCGACCTGCTCGAACTGATCCGCCTGCGCACCGGCCTGCGTTTCGAGATCCGCCGTAGCCGCAACGATGCCGAGATGGTCAAACAGATCGACAACCATCAGGCCGACCTGATCGCCGCGCTGCTGCCAACCGCCGAGCGCGAAGAAACCCTGAATTTCAGTCGCCCCTACCTGGAAAACTCCTACGTTTTGCTGACCCGCAAAAGCGCCGACAGCCCCACCAATCTGGGTCAGCTCAAAGGCAAGCAACTGGCGATCGCGCAAGGCAATCCGATGGTCGAATACTTGCGCCGGGACTTTCCGCGCATTCACCTGATCGAAACGGCAGACACCTTCAGCGCGGTCTCGCTATTGGCCGAGGGTCATGTCGACGGCGCGGTGAACTCGCTGGTGATCGCCAATTACTTCATCTCATCGCGCATTTTCGAACGCGCACTGCAAATCACCACCACCATCGGTACCGGTCAGGCGGCCTTTTCGCTGGCCACCGCGCGCGACAATACCGAGCTGGGCTCGATCATCAACAAAGCCTTGCTGAGCATCGCGCCTGAAGAACTCGGGGTGATCAACGGGCGTTGGCGCGGGTATGCAACCACCTCGCAGAACACCTGGCGCAACTATCAGCGCCTGTTCTACCAAGTGATCATCGGCGCCTGCCTGCTCTTGCTGCTGTTGCTGGCCTGGAATGCCTACATGCGTCGGCAGATCAAACAGCGTCAGGCAGCTGAACGCGCGCTCAACGATCAATACGAATTCATGCGCTCACTGGTCAACGGCACACCGCATCCGATCTACGTTCGCGATCGCCAGGGCCTGCTGCAGAGCTGCAATGACAGCTACCTTGAAGCCTTCAATGCCAGACGCGAAGACGTCATCGGCAAAAGCGTGATGAATGGCTCTCTGAGCAACGCCTTCGAAGCGCAGGCGTTTCAGGCGGATTACCAGCGCGTGGTGGCCGAGGGCATTCCGCTGGTGCTCGACCGACCGCTGCACATCGGTAACCGGCGCCTGACGATCTATCACTGGATCCTGCCGTATCGCGACTCCAGCGGTGACGTACAAGGCATCATCGGCGGCTGGATCGACATCAGCGAACGCCGCCAATTGTTTGAAGAGCTGCGCACGGCCAAGGAACATGCGGATGATGCCAACCGTGCCAAGAGCACTTTTCTGGCGACGATGAGCCATGAGATCCGCACACCGATGAATGCCGTGATCGGCATGCTCGAGCTGACGCTCAAGCGCATGGATCAACAGCACCCGGACCGTTCTTCGATCGACACCGCCTACCACTCGGCCAAAGACCTGCTGGGCCTGATCGGCGACATTCTGGACATCGCGCGAATCGAGTCAGGACGCCTGAGCCTGTGCCCGGAGCGGGTCAATCTGGTGGAGACGGTGGCGTCTGTCACGCGAATCTTCGACGGCCTCGCCCGCCAGAAAAGCCTCTCACTGCACCTGGCTGTCAATCCGCCGGAGCTGGCAGTGGACGTACATCTGGACCCGTTGCGTTTCAAGCAAGTGCTGTCGAATCTGATCAGCAACGCGATCAAGTTTACCGAGCTGGGGCAGATCAGAATCACCCTGGACCTGATGACCACTGACGACCCGGCACGCTCGCTCATGCAACTGAGCGTTCAGGACAGTGGTGTCGGCATCAGCGCCGAAGACCAACAGCGCCTGTTCGAACCCTTTGCCCAGGCGGAGAACAGCGGGCCACAAAGCCGCAGCGGCGCCGGCCTGGGCCTGGTGATCAGTCGCAACCTGTGCGAGATGATGGGTGGCAAGCTGCAACTGAGCAGCCATCCCGGCATCGGCACTCAAGTGTCTGTTTCGTTGCCACTGGAAACCTTGCCGGCCGAAGTCAGCACGCGAAAGACCGAGCCTGCCATCAAGACTTCGCTGACGCCGCTGAATGTCCTGGTGGTCGACGATCACCCGGCCAATCGCCTGTTGATGTGCCAGCAACTGGAGTTCCTCGGCCACCGCTTCAGTGTCGCCGAGAATGGCAGCAGCGGACTCGACCTGTGGAGGGATGGCCAATTTGATCTGGTGATCGTCGACTGCAACATGCCGTTGATGAACGGTTATGAACTGACTCGCGCAATTCGCCAGCATGAGCTGCAGAACCGCCGCACGCCCTGCGTGGTGCTGGGCTTCACGGCCAACGCGCAACCCGAAGAAATACAACGCTGCAAACAAGCAGGCATGGACGACTGCCTGTTCAAACCCTTGAGCCTGAGCCAATTGAGCCAATGGGTCGACAACGTCACGCCTGCAACGGCGTCAGCCGTGTTCAACCTGCAAAGCCTGAATATGCTGACCGGCGGCAACCCCGAGCAGAGCCGACGACTGCTGGCCGAACTGTTGAAAAGCAGCCGCCTGGATCGGGAGGAGCTGCTCGCGCTGTCGCCACACAATGATTGCCAGGCGTTAGCCTTGGTCGCGCACAAGATCAAGGGCGCTGCGCGCATCGCTCAAGCCTCGCGCGTGATCGAAAGTTGCGAAGCCCTTGAGCAAGCCTGTACGCAAGCGTTGGCCAAAGACGAGATCGCCCGACGGTGTGCGGCCAGCAACCGAGTGATGCTCGAACTGGAGCACGCCTTGCAGCAACAATTGGCATTGACCGACCAAGGCAGAATGACTTTGCCTTAACTATGCTTGGGCGCTGAGCAGTGAGTAAACATCATGGAGACGTCGAAATGCCCAGCCCACTGCGCCCGGAACGACACCCGGAACAACGCCGTTTCCCTCTGCATGTGCACATCAGCGTCATGTTCACCTTTCTGTTGTTGCTCACTGGGGTGATCCTCGGCCTGTTCAATTACCGGCAGACCACGCAGATCATCCTGTCGAGCAGCGAAAAGCTGTTCAACCGTATCGAACAGGATGTGCGGGTCGACCTGCACGCCACCTATCAACCGATCCGCCACCTGTTGAGCCTGCTGGCGGACAATCCGGCCACTCAGGCGCTGCACCTTGAGCAGCGCCTGCCGTTGCTCAAGCCGTTCAGCCAGTCGCTCACCGACAACCCCGACCTGGCCTCGCTGTACCTGGGTTATGCCAATGGCGATTTCTTCATGGTGCGCCCACTGCGCTCCGCCGCGTTGAAGACCCTGCTCAAGGCACCGGATGCAGCGGCTTATCAGGTCTGGAGCATCGAGCATGGCGCCGACGGCGAGGCGCACTCGCAATCGCTGTTCTTCGATCAGTCTCTGACCGCCCTCAGCCGTCTCGACAACCCCGGCGACACCTACGACCCACGCGGTCGCGCCTGGTTTACAAGTGCGCGCCAGCAAGCCGAGCAGATCACCACCGAACCCTACGTGTTTTTCTCGACTCACAACGTTGGCACCACCCTCGCCCGGCGCAGCGGCGAAAACGCCGTTATCGCCGCCGACCTGACACTTGAAGCACTGTCCGCCACCCTGAACAAACACGTGGTGACGCCGGCCACCGAAATCGCCCTGTTCGATGCTGATGGCAATGCCGTCGCCTACCCCGACAGCAGCCGATTGATTGTTGATGACCGCACCGCGCGGCTGGCCAAAGTGACTGACCTGAGCCCGAGCCTGCACGCGCTGTTGTCCGGCGCCCAGCAGGGCCGTCGCCTGCAGGCCGACGGTCGGCAATGGATCGTCGCCCGCAGCAGCATGCAGGAAGGCGGACCGAAGGGCTTGCAACTGGCGCTGCTGGTGCCGGAAGACGAATTGCTGGTCGATGCCTACCGCATGCGCTGGCAAGGCGCGCTGATAACGCTGGCGACCTTGTTGCTGTGCCTGCCTCTGGGCTGGCTGATTTCACGGCTGCTGGTCAAACCCCTGCGCGCGCTGGTGAAAGAGGCCGACGCGATCCGCAGTTTCGATTTCAACTTTCCACTGGCGCGGCGTTCGCCAGTGCTTGAAGTCGATCAGTTGAGTGTGTCGATGGCGCGAATGAAAGACACCCTGGCCAGTTTCTTCCGCATTACCGACAGCCTGTGCGCCGAGACCCGCTTCGCGCCGTTGCTGCAACGGGTGCTGTTCGAAACCGTGCAGATCGCCCAGGCCCAGGCCGGGCTGATCTATTTGCGCGAAAGTGACGGCAATCGCATGGAGCCTTACGGGCTGGTGATTGACGGTACCGAGCAAACGCTTGAACCCTTCGACATTACGGGCCGAGACCTGCAAGCGCCTGAGGGCCCGGCGTGGTTTCAGCAACTGGCCAGTGCCGACAATGTCGTGAGTAACCTGGGGTTCGAGCAGGCTGATGATCTGCAGAAAGTCCTGCTGGCGATGTCGTCGCCGCGCGTGCACCTGATCGGTATCCGCCTGCGTAATCGACATAATGAAACCATCGGCCTGTTGGTCCTGCTGGTGAACGACAGCGGCAACGCGGCCGATCTGGAAAAACTGCTGCCTGACCGTATCGCCTTTTTGCAAGCGGTGTCCGGCGCCGCGGCCGTCAGTATTGAAAGTCAGCGCTTGCAGGCCAAACAGAAACAGTTACTGGATGCGTTCATTCAATTGCTCGCCGGCGCCATCGACGCCAAAAGCCCCTACACCGGCGGACATTGCCAGCGAGTGCCGGAACTGACGCTGATGCTTGCCCAAGCCGCTGCTGCCAGTCAGGCACCTGCGTTCAAGGCTTACCAGCCCAGTGAGGATGAATGGGAGGCGCTGCATATCGCCGCGTGGCTGCACGATTGTGGCAAGGTCACGACGCCAGAGTACGTGGTCGACAAAGCCACCAAACTGGAAACCATCAACGACCGCATCCACGAGATCCGCACCCGTTTCGAGGTGCTCAAGCGCGATGCCTGCGTCAGCTACTGGCAAGCGCTGGCCAGCGGCGGTGACGAGGCGCAACTGAGCGAACGGCGCGACGCCACGCTGACGGCGCTGGACGAAGACTTCGCGTTTGTTGCGCGCTGCAATCTGGGCAGCGAGGCGATGGCCGAAGCCGATCTACTGCGACTCAATAAGCTGGCCCAACGCACCTGGATGCGTACCCTGGACGACCGTCTGGGTGTGTCATGGGAGGAAAACCGTCGTCAGGCACACACGCCGGCACCGACGTTGCCGGTCCGCGAAAACCTCCTCACGGACAAGCCCGAGCACTTGCTCGAACGCGATCCCGGCGAGGTGATTCCCGAAGACAATCCATGGGGCTTCAAACTGGATGTGCCGCGCTACAAATACAATCGTGGCGAGCTGTACAACCTGAGCATCAGTCGCGGCACGCTGACGCGCGAAGAACGCTACATCATCAATCACCACATGGTGCAGACGATCCTGATGCTCAGCCATTTGCCTTTCCCCGGGCACCTGGACAGCGTTGCCGAAATCGCCGGCGGTCATCACGAAAAAATGGACGGCAGCGGTTATCCAAAACGCTTGAAGCGCGAAGAGATGAGCCTGCCGGCGCGGATGATGGCGATTGCCGATATTTTCGAAGCGTTGACGGCGGCGGACCGGCCGTACAAGAAGGCCAAATCCTTGAGCGAAGCGTTGAACATCATGGCGACGATGAGCCATGAGGCGCACATCGATGCCGAGCTGTTCGGGCTGTTTATCAACGAAGGCGTGTACCTGCAATACGCCACGCGCTTTCTCGATCCACAGCAGATCGATGCGGTGGAGCCGGCCAGCCTGCTACGCAAGGCTGGCCTTTCAGGGTGATCAGCAGTCGGTCAGGCGCAGGAAGATTGCGGCCAGTTGCTCGACACCGGCTTGGTCGTCGGCGCCGAAACGCGCCAGCTTCGGGCTGTCGAGGTCGAGCACACCGATCAGGCGACCGCCCTTGACCAGTGGCACCACCAGCTCGCTGTTCGACGCGCTGTCGCAGGCGATATGGCCGGCAAACGCGTGAACGTCTTCAACCCGTTGCGTTTGCAGGGTTGCAGCAGCAGCGCCACACACCCCACGACCGAACGGAATGCGCACACAGGCGATCTGCCCCTGAAACGGGCCGAGCACCAGTTCTTCATTGCGGTTGAGGTAGAAACCCGCCCAGTTCAGGTCATCGAGCTGGTTGAACAGGAACGCCGAAAACTGCGCGGCGTTGGCGATGAAATCGCGTTCGTCCGCCAGCAGCGACTCCAGTTGTGCGGCCAACATGCCATAGCCTTCGAGGCCCTGGCCGCTTTGTTGCAAATCAATCATGCCTTGTGCTCCAACAATTTCAGTCCCACCCAATAACGGGCGAATTGGTACGCGCAACGTCCATTGCGATTGCCGCGGCCGGTGGCCCAACGCACGGCGAGGATGTCCAGCTCTTCGTCGCGCTGCCAGCTCAGGTTGGCTTTGGCAGCCAACTGGCCGATCCAGTGTTCAACAACGTCGAGGAAGTGTTCTTGAGTAAACGGGTAGAACGACAGCCACAGGCCAAAGCGATCCGACAGTGCGATTTTGTCTTCCACCGCTTCGCTGGGGTGCAATTCGCCGTCGACGCGTTTCCAGTTTTCGTTGTCGCTTTCCTTCTCCGGCACCAGGTGGCGGCGGTTCGAGGTGGCGTACAACAAGACGTTGTCCGGTGCCTGTTCCAGCGAGCCATCAAGCACGCTTTTCAATACGCGGTAATCGCCTTCACCGGATTCAAACGACAGGTCATCGCAGAACAGCACAAAGCGCTGCGGCAATTTGCCGATCTGCTCGACCACACGCGGCAAGTCTGCCAGGTGATCGCGCTCGATCTCGATCAGGCGCAGGCCCGCCGCAGCGTGCTCGGCCAGCAGTGCGCGCACCAGCGAGGACTTCCCGGTGCCGCGCGAGCCCCACAGCAAGGCGTGGTTGGCCGGCATGCCGTCAAGGAATTGCTGGGTATTGCGGCCCAGTTGTTCGAGCTGACGGTCGACGCCGATCAGGTCGGACAGGCGCATGTCGAGGCTGACTTCCAGCGGCAGCAGATAACCGCTGCGGCCGTCACGCTGCCAGCGTGCGGCCAGGCAAGTGCCCCAGTCGATCACCGGACGGGGTGCCGGCAACAACGGTTCGATCCGCGCCAGGACCGACTCGGCGCGTTCAAGAAAAGCATTCAATCGGGAATCCACGTCTTCTCCTCGGGCACGTTCACAGTGATGATGGCGATCCAGCGACGTCACACAGACTTCAATCCACCGCCTCAGGCCTTGTTACAAGGCGATTCGGGAACCTCGGTAGCCCTACATGATCGACTATGCTTGAGCAGCGAAAGGAAACGGAAGTGGTTCAACACCCCATGGATATCAAATTCACCCACCGGCTGTCATACAAGCAAGCCAAGCTCACTGTGCTGGTCGGGTTCATTCTGGGCACGCTGCTCAGCCTGCTGCAAATCGGCATCGATTATGCCAGCGAAGACGCCTCCATCAACCGTGAAATCCTGTCTTTGCTGGAAATCAGTCACAATCCGGCGTCACGCATCGCCTACAACATCGACGCTGAACTGGCGCAGGAGCTCACGCTCGGCCTGCTGCGCTCACCGGCGATCATCTCCGCGCAACTGACCGACAACAACAATACCGTGCTGGCCAGCGTCAAACGCCCGGAATTGCAAAGCGGCTATCGGGTGATCAGCGATTTTCTGTTCGGCGCCAAGCGCCAGTTCGAGGACCGCCTCTATCTCGATCACTTGCCTGCCGAATCACTGGGTGTCTTGAGCCTGGAAGTCGACACGTATGCTTTCGGCAGTCGCTTTTTGCGCCGTGCGGAAATCACCCTGCTCAACGGTTTTGCCCGCAGCCTGATCCTCACCGGCATTCTGCTCGCGTTGTTCTATGTGATGCTGACCAAGCCGCTGGTGCGGGTGATCCGCGAGCTCAGCGGGCGCGACCCGCGCAGTGCCGAGCCGACCACGCTGGAATGCCCGGGCGGGCACGCCAACGACGAGATTGGCGTGCTGGTCAAGGTCGCCAATCAACAGTTCGAAAACATTGCCACGGAAATCCAGCAGCGGCGCAACGCCGAAAACCGTCTGACCGACTATCTCGGCCAACTGGAAAACATCGTGTCCTCGCGGACCGCCGAACTGAAAGCCATCAATGCCCGGCTCAGCCAGTCCAATCAGGAACTGGAAGTCGCGCGCAGCACCGCGCTCGACATGGCCGAAGCGCGTTCGGCGTTTCTGGCCAACATGAGCCATGAGATCCGCACGCCGCTCAACGGCTTGCTGGGGATGATCGCGCTGTCGCTGGATGGCCCGTTGAATGCCGAGCAGCAGCAACAACTGTCGATTGCCCATGACTCGGGCAAAGTGCTGGTGGAGTTGCTCAACGATATTCTCGACCTGTCGAAATTCGACGCCGGGCAACTGGAGCTTGAGCACATTCCATTCGATCTTGGCTCACTGGTCGAGGACACCGCCAATCTGCTGTCGCAGAACGCGGCGCCGAGTGTCGAACTGACCTGCCTGGTCGATCCGCAATTTCCTGCGTTGGTGCTGGGCGATCCGACCCGGGTGCGGCAGATCGTCAGCAACCTGCTGTCCAACGCGTTGAAATTCACCCGTTTCGGGCGAGTCGACGTGCGTTTGTCAGCGATCAAGGACGGCGTGCGCATCGAAGTCTGCGACACCGGGATCGGCATCGCGCAGGACGCCCAGGTGAAAATCTTCCAGCCGTTCACTCAGGCCGGCGCCGGCATTACCCGCCAGTACGGTGGCACCGGGTTGGGTCTGGCGCTGACCTATAACCTCTGCGAAGCCATGCAGGGGCGGCTGACGATCAGTTCCGAAGCGGGTTTCGGCAGCCAGTTTTGCGCCGAACTGCCGCTGCCCTGCCATACCCGCGCGGTCGCGCCGGCACCGCTGCACGGCAAAGTCCTCGCGATCACTGCGGGCAGCAGTGGCCTGGCCGAGCTACTCAAGAGCTTGTTGCCGGCGTGGGGGCTGGAATATGAGCAGCGCACGATTGACGACTCGCTGCTCGGCCTGAGCCCGGACGTGCTGATCACCGACTGCCCGGAATGCCTGTTCGGCCTGCGCCCGACCCTGAGCGCGCCGATTCTGCTGGTCACGGCCTACGGCAGCTTCCTGCCCAGCGAAGAAGCCGCAGCGCTCGCACCGTTGCAACAACAGGCGCGACCGCTGGCACGCAACGCGCTGTATCAGAACCTGCGCAGAACATTGCAACCGGACGTCACCACGATCAACGACGCGCGCCTTGAAACCTCGCCATCACTGCGACGCGGGCGGGTGCTGCTGGTCGAGGATAACCCGGTCAATCAACTGGTCGCCAAAGGCATGCTCGGCAAACTCGGCTGCGATGTCGTGGTTGCAGCCCACGGTGCCGAAGCGCTGGATCAACTGGAGTTTCACCAATTCGACCTGGTGCTGATGGACTGCAACATGCCAGTGATGGACGGCTACGAAGCGAGCCGGCAGATCCGCCAGAGCGGGCGCTGGCCGAATCTGCCGATTGTCGCGCTGACCGCCAACGCCATGTCGGAGGAGCGCGAGCGTTGCCGGGCCGCCGGCATGAGCGACTACCTGGCCAAACCGTTTCGCCGCGAAGAACTGGCGGCGCTGCTCGATCTGTGGATCCCGACTACGACAGCGCTTTGATTTGCCCCAGCAGATGATCGAGGCCGTCGCGCAAATCGTTGAGCCGATCCAGATCGACGCCGCTGTCACAAAGCAATCGGGCCTTGAGCGGCCCGACCTGCTCGCGCAGTGCAAGCCCCGCCGATGTCAGGCTCAGATGCACTTCTCGCTCGTCACGCAGCGAGCGTTGACGCTGCACCAGTTGCAACTGTTGCAGCCGCTTGAGCAGCGGCGTCAGCGTGCCGGAATCCAGCGCCAGCCGCTCGCCCAAGGCCTTGACCGTCGGTTGCTCGGGCGCGCTGTCCTGCCATTCCCACAACACCAGCATCGCCAGGTATTGCGGATAGGTCAGGCCGAGTTGATCAAGCATCGGCTTGTAGGCACGAATTACCGCGCGGGAGGCGGCGTACAACTTGAAGCACAACTGGCTGTCGAGCTTCATTGAATCGACCGACAGGCTGTTCATTTGAGCAGGGCTTCGATCTCGCGGCTCAGGTCCTGCGGCTTGGTGGCCGGGGCGAAGCGCTTGACCAACTGGCCGTCCTTGCCGATCAGGAACTTGGTGAAGTTCCACTTGATGCCCTGGGAGCCGAGCACGCCCGGTGCGCGTTTTTTCAGTTGCACGAACAGCGGATGCGCGTCGGCACCGTTGACGTCGATTTTCTTGAACAGCGGGAAGCTGACGCCGAAATTCAGCTCGCAGAATTCACTGATCGCGCCCTCGTTACCTGGTTCCTGCTTGCCGAACTGATTGCACGGAAAGCCCAGCACCACCAGGCCTTGATCCTTGTAGGTCTGCCACAGTTGTTCAAGACCTTTGTATTGCGGGGTGAAACCGCACTTGCTCGCGGTGTTGACGACCAGCACCGCTTTGCCGGCGAAGTCGGCCAGGGTCTTTTGCTCACCCTTGATGGTGGTGCACGGGATGTTCAGCAGGTTGTCGCTCATGGCGTGGTGCTCCGCGTAAAGATCGGGAAGCGCCAAACATAGCGAGCAATTAAATTGTGTGCAATTTAATTAATCAAATCCCCCCCTGTAGGAGCTGCCGAAGGCTGCGATCTGTTGATCTTGTCTTTTAAAAACAACATCAACAGATCGCAGCCTTCGGCAGCTCCTACAGGGGATACCGGTTATTCGCGTGGTTCGAGGTTCAGGCACACCGAATTGATGCAATAACGCAGACCGGTCGGCGGTGGGCCGTCCGGGAAGACGTGGCCCAGGTGCGCATCGCAGCGGGCGCACTTCACTTCCGTGCGGATCATGCCGTGGGTGGTGTCACGGATTTCGGTCATGGCGCTCTCGCCGATCGGCGCGTAGAAGCTCGGCCAGCCACAACCGGAGTCGAACTTGGTCGTGGAATCGAACAACGGTTCATTGCAGCAGATACAGTGATAGACACCGTCGGTTTTGGTGGCGTTGTATTTGCCGGAGAACGGTCGCTCGGTCGCACTGAGGCGGCAAACCTCGTATTGCTGCGGGTCGAGCATGGCTTTCCATTCTTCCAGGGTTTTTTCCAACTTTTCCATCATCACACCTCAGCGGCTGAAAAAGCCCGATCTGTACCTTTTCCACGGATCGGGCGGCACGTATGATTGCGCCTCGTCACGTGCCAGTCTGGCAGCCAGACCGGGCGCATTCAAACGGATTCTGGGCGCTGCGGCTCAAGACCTCCGCCTGTGGCAAGACACAGGAATCCCAGTACGGTTGTCCATCCGCCGTCTGGATCGTTCATTTTCGGGATCACATCGCCATGCAGTTCAGCAAATCGAACAAGCTCGCCAACGTCTGCTACGACATTCGCGGCCCGGTGCTCAAGCACGCCAAACGACTGGAAGAGGAAGGCCAGCGCATCCTCAAGCTGAATATCGGCAACCCGGCGCCGTTTGGTTTCGAGGCGCCGGAGGAAATTCTTCAGGACGTGATCCGCAACCTGCCGACCGCGCAAGGCTACAGCGACTCCAAAGGTCTGTTCAGCGCGCGCAAGGCGGTGATGCAGTACTACCAGCAGAAAAATGTCGAAGGTGTCGGCATCGAAGACATTTACCTGGGCAACGGCGTGTCCGAGCTGATCGTGATGTCGCTGCAGGCGCTGCTCAACAACGGCGACGAAGTACTGGTGCCAGCCCCGGATTATCCGTTGTGGACCGCAGCGGTGAGCCTGGCCGGTGGTAACGCCGTGCATTACCTGTGCGACGAAGGCGCCGACTGGTTCCCCGACCTGGCCGACATCAAGGCCAAGATCACACCGAACACCAAAGCCATGGTGATCATCAACCCGAACAACCCGACCGGTGCGGTGTATTCGAAGGAAGTGCTGCTGGGCATGCTGGAAATCGCCCGCGCGCACAACCTGGTGGTGTTCTCGGATGAAATCTACGACAAGATTCTCTACGACGATGCCGTGCACATCTGCACCGCGTCGCTGGCGCCGGATCTGCTGTGCCTGACCTTCAACGGCCTGTCGAAGTCCTACCGCGTGGCGGGTTTCCGCTCCGGCTGGATCGCCATCTCCGGGCCGAAACACAATGCCCAGAGCTACATCGAAGGCATCGACATGCTGGCCAACATGCGCCTGTGCGCCAACGTGCCGAGCCAGCATGCGATCCAGACCGCACTCGGCGGCTATCAGAGCATCAATGACCTGGTGCTGCCGCAGGGGCGTTTGCTGGAACAGCGCAACCGCACCTGGGAATTGCTCAACGACATTCCAGGCGTCAGCTGCGTCAAGCCGATGGGCGCGCTGTATGCGTTCCCACGGATCGACCCGAAGGTCTGCCCGATCCACAACGACGAAAAATTCGTCCTCGACCTGCTGCTCTCCGAGAAGCTGCTGGTGGTGCAAGGCACCGCGTTCAACTGGCCGTGGCCGGATCACTTCCGCGTAGTCACCCTGCCGCGCGTCGATGACCTGGAAATGGCCATCGGCCGCATCGGCAACTTCCTCAAGTCGTACCGCCAGTAATTGGCCAGCAGTGCGCAACGGCCCGAACGTTGCGCACTGTCTGATTCAGCAACACATCTACCTCCCCCGCCCTCACCCGCCTTCTACACTTGCGATTCATACCGCCCACAAACGTCTGACGTAATGGCGGCGGGTCGCGGCTATCTGTCGTCCCTGTCCGTGTCAGCCGTGGGAAATACACCGCGCAGCGCAGAATCTGCTGTAGGACACAGTTTGAAATAGTCACTCAGTTGAATAGGCCCGGTGCAGCACCTTATATACCCCGCAGTACGCTACATCTTTAGCTTGAGGAGATTTCTACAACCATGATGCGCATCCTGCTGTTTTTGGCCACTAACCTGGCGGTCGTGCTGATAGCCAGCATCACCCTGAGCCTGTTCGGCTTCAACGGGTTCATGGCGGCCAACGGGATTGATCTCAATCTCAATCAGCTGCTGGTTTTCTGTGCGGTCTTTGGTTTCGCCGGTTCGTTGTTCTCGCTGTTCATCTCCAAGTGGATGGCGAAGATGAGCACCAGCACTCAGATCATCAGCCAGCCACGGACCCGGCATGAGCAATGGCTGTTGCAAACCGTTGAGCAACTGTCCCGCGAAGCCGGGATCAAGATGCCCGAAGTGGGTATTTTCCCGGCCTACGAGGCCAACGCCTTTGCGACCGGCTGGAACAAGAACGACGCGCTGGTCGCGGTCAGCCAGGGCCTGCTCGAGCGTTTCTCGCCCGATGAAGTGAAAGCCGTGCTGGCCCACGAAATCGGCCACGTCGCCAACGGTGACATGGTTACCCTGGCGCTGATCCAGGGTGTGGTGAACACCTTCGTGATGTTCTTCGCGCGAATCATCGGCAATTTTGTCGACAAGGTGATCTTCAAGAACGAAGAGGGTCAGGGCATTGCCTACTACGTGGCGACCATCTTCGCCGAACTGGTACTGGGCATACTGGCCAGTGCGATCGTCATGTGGTTCTCGCGCAAACGCGAATTCCGCGCTGACGAAGCCGGTGCCCGCCTGGCCGGCACCAGCGCAATGATCGGCGCACTGCAACGCCTGCGCGCTGAACAGGGTCTGCCGGTGCACATGCCCGACACCCTGAATGCGTTCGGCATCAACGGTGGCATCAAGCAGGGTTTCGCTCGCATGTTCATGAGCCACCCGCCGCTGGAAGCGCGTATCGATGCCCTGCGTCGCCGCGGTTGATCTGACGGCGGCAATATCACACAGCAGAAAAACAAAAATGCCCGTATCTCGCGATACGGGCATTTTTTTGTCTGAAGCTGCGGATCAACCAGCGATGGCGCGATCCACCGAGAGTTTGCCAGCGCCTTCGATCAGCACCGCAAGGCTGCCGCCGAGCAGGGCCAGGGCGAATTCGTAACCGTTGTTGGCCATGAACAGACCGTTACCGATGTGCACGGTGAAAATGGCCACCAGCGAAAGAAAGGTCAAACCCAATGCTGCCGGGCGAACCAGCAGGCCGATGATCAGCGCCAGACCGGCAAAGAACTCGGTACCGCCGGCCAGCGTGGCCATGACGTAACCCGGGTGCAGACCGATGCTGTCCATGTATTGCGCGGTCCCCGCCAGACCGTAACCACCGAACAGGCCGAAGAGTTTCTGCGAGCCGTGGGCGGCGAAGATCACGCCGACGGCGATGCGCAGAATGGTCAGACCGTAGCCGGCACGGGTGAACAGAACCTTGTTGATCAGAGAGCTCATGGGGCATTCCTTGTTTTGCGAGAAGTGATGTGTGTTGGTTGGCCGCTATATTAATCAGTTATTTTCATGTTAAAAGCGCAAATATTCCGCCATAACAATCAGTTTATTTGATCATTTGCGTGAGACAACTTTCTGTCCCCGGGGCTCCAACGACTCTCGCTCCCGGTCGAACGCCAAATAGTATTTGTTCACGCTATTAACATAGCTGACGGCGCCCATTCCCACCTGCTCCATGGCGATGCGCTCGACCTGGAAAAACCATTGATTAGGGTTCAGCCCACGCCTGCGGGCTTCGGCGCGCATGCCCTGGACCCGCTCCGGCCCGATGTTGTACGCGGCCAGTGTGAAGGCCATGCGCTCGCGTTCATTGAGTTTGGGGCTGTTGAAGAACTTGCGCCGGATCATCGCCAGGTATTTGGCCCCGGCCTGCACATTCGCATCGAGATTCTGGATATTGTTGACGCCGACCCGCTGCGCCGCAGACGGAGTGATCTGCATCAGCCCGGTCGGGCCACTGCCGCTGCGCGCATTGGGTTGCAGCGCCGACTCCTTGAACGCCAGCGCCGCCAGGTTGAGCCAGTCCATGTTCTGTGCATCGGCATGTTTTTGCAGGGTCGGGCGCAGTTTTTCCAGACGCTGGCGGTCAGCCTTGGCCAAGGGATAGTGCACCTGATAGAGACGCCGATAGATGCGCAAAAACGCCGCATCTTCGTTGGAAGGCTTTTTGTAGCCGGTCAGGAAGCGGTCGATGCTTGCCCGCAGCATCGACGCATCGCGGCGCACAAACCAGTACTCCTCGCCCGGCTCGCTGATCATCACTTGTCGGTCAAAGCGCAATTTCGGCAGGATCTTGCCCCAACGCTCGGCAATCGGTTGCTCGACGATGGTCAGGTGGAAAATACCGCCCTGCACCATCTCCAGGACATCCTCGACCGCCAGCGTCGGGTCGACCCATTCGATCTTGATCGGCGCCAGCTTGTGCAGCGCCAGCTTCTGGTTGATCTGACTGACCGCCTCCCCCGCCGCGCTGCCCGTTGGCAACGCAAGAGTCTTGCCGGCCAATTGTTCGACCTTGGTGTAACGGCGCTCGCCTTTGATGCCCACCAGTACCAACGGCACGTTACTGGCAATCGGCTCACTGCTGGCCACGGCGAAACCCGCTTGCAGGTCGAGCAATTCACCCGGCGCAACCAGGTCGCCCTCGCCGCGTTGCAGCGCACCGAGCAGTTGATCCTTGGCTTTGGGAATGATCTTGAGGGTGATTTCCTGGCCATCGCGGGCGTGGCCATTGAGGTATTGCTCGAAGGCGCGCAGGCGATGGTATTCAACACCGATGGCCTGGCCTTGGACTTCGCCGGAGCTGTTGCGGCTCTGGTTGACCAGCACGCGCAGGACGCGGCTGCTGCGAATCTCCGAAAGATCACGGACCTTGGTGGCCGGTACTGCCTGCAGCGGCCCGGGCAGGCGCGCAACCGCCGTCATCGGCAGCAGCAACGATCCACACAACAGCAACAAAACCGAGGGACGAATCATCCACTCTCCGGAAAGAATACGGGGTGAGCCCACCGCTGAACGGCGTCAATCACCGACGAAAACAGAGCGCCTGAGCGCTGGCAAAGTGCGAGAGACTGGCACAGTGATGGCATCTTTGCCAAACCGGGCTGCGTCGCGGCATCAAAAGACAGCTATAACTCGTTGTAGTTCTTGGCTTTTCTTATGGATCTACAGCTCTGGTATGCTTTCCGGCCTTCGGCCCGAGGTAGCAACCATGCAACTCATCGATATCGGCGTCAACCTGACCAACCCAAGTTTCGCCGACAAACACCAGGCCGTGCTTGATCGCGCCTATGCCGCCGGGGTCTGCCAACTGGTGTTGACCGGCACCAGCGTCGAGGGCAGCGAACAGGCGCTGGAGCTGTGTCAACAGCTGGATGACTCTGCGCAGCGACTGTTCGCCACCGCCGGTATTCATCCGCATTCGGCCAGTGACTGGAGCGCGGACAGTGCCCGGCGTCTGCGCAGTTTGCTGAAGGAGACCAACGTGGTCGCGGTGGGCGAATGCGGGCTGGATTTCAACCGCGATTTCTCGCCGCGCGCGCAGCAGGAAAAGGTTCTTGAAGAACACCTGGCCATGGCCGTCGAACTGCAAATGCCGGTGTTCCTGCACGAGCGCGACGCCAGCCAGCGTCTGCTGGAGATACTCAAAGACTTCCGCGATCAATTGCCGGCCGCTGTGGTGCATTGCTTTACCGGCGAGCAAAAGGCGTTGTTCAGCTACCTCGATCTGGATCTGCACATCGGCATCACCGGCTGGATCTGCGATGAGCGCCGAGGCACGCATTTGCACCCGCTGGTCAAAGAGATCAAGCGTGGGCGATTGATGCTGGAAAGCGATGCGCCGTATTTGCTGCCGCGCACGTTGCGGCCGAAGCCGAAAAACGGTCGCAATGAGCCGGCGTATTTGACTGAAGTGCTGCGTGAGGTGGCCTTGCATCGGGGTGAATCCGAAGCCGATCTGGCGGCGCACACCACTGCTTGCGCTCGCGCGTTTTACAACCTCCCCGTACTCCCCTGACACACCAGAAACTGAATGTCGGAGTGAGCCTGCTCGCGATGGCGGCAGCTCATTCAACGTCGCAGTGACTGATCCATCGCCATCGCGAGCAGGCTCACTCCTACAGTGGCAGGATGGGGGTCTTTTGATGTGCATCAAGTTCTTCATATTTGGATAGCGGCACAATGCTGGCACCTTGCCAATGCTGTTTCCGCTATCAGAGAAGACCTCCATGGGTGCCTGGCTTAGCAATATCTCGCTGAAATACAAATTCTGGGCGGTCAACGCGGTCGCCTTTGTCACGACTCTGCTGCTGGTGCTGTACGCCGTGCAGCTCGAGCAGCAGGCGCGCAGTCACGCCTCCAAAGCCTCGGCTCAAGCCCAGGCGCAAATACTCATGGCCTGGCCAGCCGGGCAAGCGTTGCCCAAGGCCGATCACGTGCTGACGTTCAAGCACGGTGAAGCGCCGCGCCTCAACGATCAGCCGCTGCTGGAGATCACCGACAGCCATGGCTGGAACGACATCAACCCAATGCCAGTGTTGGGCGAAAATCCGCTGATGGGCGCTGAAGTGTTCAGCCGCGCCGACGGCCAGCAAGTCGCGGTGATCGCCTATGGCCCAAGCCTGACGCAGGTCTTCGGCGAGCGATTTGCCAACTACGCGGTGGCGGTGTTCATTCTGATGCTGGCGATGCTCGGCGCTTCGCAGTTGCTGATCCGTTTTCTGCTCAGCCAGCTCAACACCTTGAAAGACGTGATGCTGCACGTTGAAAAGAGCGGCGACCTCTCCGCCCGCGTCCCCTTGGTCGGCAAAGATGAGGTCGGGCAGATGGCCAATGCGTTCAACGCGATGCAGGCCGGTTATCAACGCGTGGTCAGCACCGTCGCCAACACGGCGCGGCAACTGGATGTCGGCGCTGCGCGGCTGGCGTCGAGCATGAACGAGGTGCGCCACGGCATGCTCGGCCAGCAAAGTGAAACCGATCAGGCCGCCACCGCAATCAACGAAATGACCGCCACGGTTTACCACATCGCCCAACACGCGGGCGCCACTCGGGATTTGTCGCAGACCGCCGATGGCCTCGCCGGCAGCGGCCAGCAAGTGGTGGCGCGGGTGCAGCATTCGATTGCCGGGCTCTCCAGCGGCGTGCAGCAGACCGCCGAAATGATCCAGCGCCTTGCCGAAGACAGTCAGAAGATCAACGGTGTGGTCGGCGTGATTCACAGCATCGCCGAGCAGACCAACCTTCTGGCCCTCAACGCCGCCATCGAAGCCGCCCGCGCGGGTGAAATGGGCCGTGGTTTTGCCGTGGTCGCCGATGAAGTGCGCAACCTGGCGAAACGCGTGCAGGCCTCGACCGATGAAATCACCACCATGGTGTCGGCGTTGCAGGCCGGTACGCGTGATGCGGTGGATTTCATGCAGGAGAGTTCGTACAAGGCCGACGACTGCGTGCAGCAAGCGCAGGAGGCTGGCGCAGCACTGGCGGAAATCACCGGGGCAGTGGCGCAGATGCGCGAAAGCAACACGCAGATTGCCGTCGCGGCAGAGCAGCAGAGCCAAGTCGCCGAGGAAATGAATCGGGCGGTGGTGAGTATTCGTGATGTGACCGAGAACACCGTGCAGCAGACGGTCGATTCGGCGACCACCAGTAATGAACTGGCGACGTTGGCGGGGGAGTTGAGCAAGGCGATTGGGCAGCTGAAACTTTGACGGCCTCATCGCGGGCAAGCCCGCTCCCACAGGTTTCGTGGGTGTTCACACAATCGGTGTTCACTGGAGATCACTGTGGGAGCTGGCTTGCCAGCGATGGCGGCATTTGAAACGACATCGAATCCTGCGATGACGCCTATCGCTTCAATAGCCAACCTTGATTCGCCGCCCTTCCCGCCCGGGCCTATTCTTCAGCCATGTGTTCAACAAGGATCGAGGAGTAGTCAACATGGGCAAACGTCACCCCAACCTTCCCGCGTGGCAATGGCGCGCGTACCCGGGCAATCATCAGCATCCGACCAACCTGGTGCTGCACCTGATTGCCGTGCCGCTGTTCATCGTGGCGTTTCTGCTGATCGTGTCCGGGGTGTTCAGCCTGAGCCTGGCCAGTGTCGCCATCGGCGTGATCGGTATCGTTGCGGCGCTGGGTCTGCAGCGCCACGGCCACAGCCTGGAGGCGCAAGCCTCCGAGCCGTTCAGTGATCGCAAAGATGCCATATCACGCTTGTTGGTCGAACAGTTTCTGACCTTTCCACGGTTCTTGCTCAGCGGCGGCTGGTGGCGCGCCTGGCGTGAACGTCATCGCCGGCATTGATTCAGGCGAAGATCGTGACAGTCTGGCGGCTCATGGCGATCAACTCGCCTTGCGCACTCCACAGTTTCGCGGCGGCATGTCCGTAGCCGTCAGCGGCGTACTCGGTTTCAACGCGGTACTTGCACCAGTCCAGCGTGTTCAACTCACGTAACGGCTGAACGAATTCGATGGTCCAGGTCAGCGTGCTGCCCATGGCCGGTTTCTTCAGGTGCGGCAGCAACGACGGCGGCCACGCGTCCACCAACGCCAGAATGTGCGACTCGGTGACCGGTTCTTCCTTCACATCCCCACGCAATCGTACCCAACCGCCCATCTCCCGCGACGGATTACCGGTAAACGGCAGACCGCCGATGGTCCAGCGCATGCCCAGGTGACGCATGAATTCCGGCAGCACGCCTTTGATATAGGGCAGTTCCTGACAGTCGTCCCAATGCTTCATCTCAGGGGCCGGCTCTGCGGCAATCGCCACTTCCGAGGGGCGCGAGGCGCCAAAACTGCCTTGTACCAGCGTGACCACCTGGCCGTTCTGCATGGCGCGGCCCAGCACCTGGCTGACCGCTTTGCCTTCGCGCAACACGTCCACTTCAAAACTGACCGGGACTTCGGGCTCGACCGGGCCGACAAAAGTGATCGCCAGCGAACGCACCGGTCGATCCGCCGGCACTCTGGCGCGCATGGCTTCGTATTGCAGCGCGGCGACCAGGCCACCGAAACTGGCACGACCCTGCGCCCATTCGGCGGGAATCGTCACGTGCGGATCACGGCGGACGGCATCGAGCAGATCGCAAAAGCGCATGGCAACCTCAGAAAACGAGAAAGGAATGCAGGGATCTTAACCAGCCCGGCACAGCACCGCAGCGTCTATTCCGGTCAAATGCGCTGACAGATCAGACACCCTCCCTGTAGGAGCTGCCGAAGGCTGCGATCTTTTGATGTTGTCTTTGAAAAACAACATCAAAAGATCGCAGCCTTCGGCAGCTCCTACAGGGGGTGGAGGTTGCTCAGGATTTGAAGCAGGTGCTGATGAGTTTTTCGAGCACGCGGTCGGCTTTGATTTCGGCCTTGATCATGGTTGCCTGCCATGTCGCGACGCAAGGCTCAAGATCCGCTTCGTGTTCGGCTTTCGCCAGCCACTGCCAGCAGTCGTGCCAGTCGCCCAACGCACCTTGCGCGGACTTCAAGCGTGGCAACGCCGCCGCAGGCAGACGATCAAGCTCTGGATAGGCTTCGATGCCGTAGCGCACGCGCTTGATCAACAGGCGCAGACGATGACGGTCGTGGGCGGGATCGTGCAAGGCCGCGTCGAGTTTTTTCCATTGTTTGCCGAGGCGTTTTTCGATGCGTTTATCCAGGCCCTTGAGCAAACCCTGGCGCTGCGAGGCGCGCAGAAAACGTGGAAAGGCGTCGAGAATCATCAACAGCGACGCCACCTCGGCACTCGCCGCCAGCGCCGGGTAGGCCTCAGCCATTTGCGCCATACGCCGTTGCGCGGCTTCGGGCTGAGCGTGCTCGAGCAGGTACGCGGCCAGCACTTCACGATCGCGCCACGGCGTGGTCAATTGACCCACCGCCGACGCCGCGTCCTCCAATTGCTCGACACCCGGCAAACCGCGCAATGGCCGCAACAGACTGCGCAGGCGCCGCACCGTGGTGCGCAGATCGTGCAGCGCCTCAGGATCAGTGCGCGCCGTCAACCGCGCCTGACAAGCCAGCAGTCGCACTTCCAGGCTCAGGACATGAGCCACCAAACGGTCAACCAACGCAGACATCACATGCTCCTGATTCAAATGCCCTGGGGGATGAGTCTGGCGGTTCGACCGCGCAGCATCCTTGCTTCAGGTCAGCAGCTTAGCGTCCGGCGCGGGATTCGCGAATGTAGAAGCGCGCCTTCTCGGCTTTACTGCTGCAACCTTCAAAACCCTCGAATTGCTGCTGGGTCTTGGCCGCCGTCAACAACGACAGCGCCTTGGAATAGCTGACGGTGCCGGCAAAACCCTCAGCCTTGGCCAGGTCCAGTTCATGCCAGGCGGCGTCGAGCTGGCTGCCGCAGCTGTCGCGGTACGCGGTCTTGCCGGCGCAACCGGCCAATGCCAGGGCCATCAACGGCACACAGATCCAGGCTTTCATCACTTACACCTCAACGTTAGGTCAACAGTCGTGCAGGTAAGACGGTCACGCCGGGAAAAAGTGCCTTGCCCGCATGTGAAACTGCGTTGGCGAAAGGATAGCGCTGAAGGGTCACGCCGTTGCGAAAAAACGACGTCACTGGCGCACTGAACGACCTCGGCGATTGAGCCTGCCCGTCGATGGGTGCATTGTGGAACCTTGTCGGGAGGAAGCTGGATGAAAAAGCGTGTCGCACTGGTGCTGGGCTCCGGTGGTGCCCGGGGCTATGCCCATATCGGGGTGATTGAAGAGATTGAAAAACGCGGTTACGACATCGCCTGCATTGCCGGTTGTTCGATGGGCGCAGTGGTCGGCGGAATCTATGCCGCCGGCAAGCTCGACGAATACCGCAACTGGATCGAGAGCCTCGATTACCTCGACGTGCTGCGCCTGGTGGATGTGAGCTTTCGCCTGGGTGCCATTCGTGGCGAAAAGGTCTTCGGGCAGATCCGCAAGATCGTCGGCGAGATCAACATCGAAGACCTGCGCATCCCCTACACCGCCGTCGCCGCCGACCTCACCAATCAGCAGGAAATCTGGTTTCAGGAAGGTTGTCTGCATCAGGCCATGCGCGCCTCGGCGGCAATCCCCAGCCTGTTCACCCCGGTGATGCAAGGCAACCGCATGCTGGTCGATGGCGGCATTCTCAACCCACTGCCGATTGTGCCGGTGGTGTCCAGCCACTGTGACCTGATCATCGCGGTCAACCTCAACTCGACCAACCAGCGCCATTACAAACTGCCGGTGATCCAGCGCCCCGCCGCGTTCCGTTCACGCTTTGACAGCCTGATCAGTTCGCTCGGTTCGAAGATGCCGTTTCGCCGTACACAGGCCGAGCAGTTGCTGAAGCTCGAACAGGAAGCGCTGCGCGCCGAGGCGGCGGACATTAACCCGTGGCTGGAGGGTGTCGAACCGGAAAACCAGCAACCGGCCGCCGCGCCCGAGCGTGAAGGCGCACCAAAATCGGCAACCGGTTCGTTCATTATCGATAACGTCGGACCGGCCTCGTTGCTGGACCTGATCAACCAGAGTTTCGAGGTCATGCAGACATCGCTGGCGCAGTACAAGATCGCCGGTTATCCGCCGGATATCCTGATCAACGTGCCGAAGCGGGTGTGCCGGTTTTTCGAGTTCTACAAGGCGCCGGAGTTGATCGCGTTGGGGCGCGAGATTGCCAGCGATACGCTGGATCGGTATGAAAGTGAGCAGGGTTGATACTGCAACCCTGCGCCAGCGATTGGTGCAGGGCTTTGATGCTTGAATCTTAGCTGCCGGACTTGTAGTAGCTTTGAACCCGCATATTGCCGTCAAACTTCTTCTCAACACCATTCTGCATGTCGATAACCACGTAGCTGGTCCCCGACTCGTGGCCAAGCGCCGGCGATTCATCGGGCACCCTTGAAGCTTTTTCAGTCGTCCAGATGTAACCGCTGGTGACATTCCATTGACCTGCGAATTGCTTCTGCAGTTCGCGCGCGGCGCTCAGGGTGGGCAACCCACCATGGGTTTGCGCCTCGCGGGCGCAGTTGTTGTAGGTATCGGCATCAATCCGCTGGTATCCATCATTGTGCGTAGACATCAGGCTCTCCAGACACTTCGGGGCTAAGTTGAGCTTGAAAACTAACAGTAGCCACTTCGCCGCAGCACCTGACAGAAATGACAGTCCCGACAGACGGCGGCGCCTTGGCGTCGACCTTCACTCACACCTCCAACAACCGATACCCCACTCCCGCCTCGGTCACGATAAACCGTGGCCGCGTCGGATCATCCGCCAGTTTCTGCCGCAAATGCCCCACCACAATCCGCAGGTAATGGCTGTCCTCGGTGTGTGTCGGCCCCCAGATATCCTTGAGCAATTGCTGCTGAGTGATCACCCGTCCCGGATGCCGCGCCAGTTGCGCCAGCACCGCGTATTCCTTGCGGGTCAGCGCCACTTCAACGCCGTCGAGCAACACCCGCCGATAGGCCAGGTCCACAGTCAACGGGCCGAAATTCAACGCTGCCTGTTGCGCCTCGCCAGCAGGTGCCTGACGCAACAACGCGCGGACCCGTGCGAGAAACTCCTGGATGCCGAATGGTTTGGTCACATAGTCGTTGGCGCCGCCATCCAGTGCCTCGACCTTCTGCCCTTCGCTGGCGCGCACTGACAACACCAGTACTGGCGCCGTCGCCCATTCACGAAACTCGCGCAGCACTTGCTGGCCGTCCATGTCCGGCAAGCCAAGGTCGAGGACCAGCAGGTCGGGTTTGTTCAACGCTGCCTGCGCCAGGCCCTCGGCACCGGTGCCGGCCTCCAGCACTTTGTAGCCTTGCGAGGCGAGGCTGATGCGCAGGAATTTACGAATCTGCGGTTCGTCGTCAATGACCAGAATGGTCGCGGTCTGGCTCATGAATTCACATCGATACAAAAGATTGGCGAGAGAGTAGCGCAGTCGGCATCAGGCTTCATTGTCCATCCCCGGTTGCGCCTGCAACGGCAAGTGCAGGGTGATGCAGGTGCCGCGTCCTTCGATGCCGTCAGCGACAGTGATGCGCCCGCCATGCGCGCCGACCATGCCCTGGCAAATCGCCAGGCCCAGGCCCGTGCCCTGGCCGCCACGATCACCGCGCGCGGCGGTGTAGAACATGTCGAAAATATTCGCCCGCTCGTCTTCGGGAATGCCTGGCCCTTCGTCGCTGACCGAGAAGAAAATCTCGCTGTCATCGGCCCCGGCGCGCAACGCCAAACGACCGTGAGGCGGTGAGAAACGTGCAGCGTTTTCCATCACATTGACCAGCGCCTGTTCGATCAGCGCCGCGTGCACAAACAGTAACGGCAACTCGGCCGGCACCTCGGTACTGACCTGCAACGGCGCCAGCACCGCGCGCAGGCGATTGAGCGAACTGCCGACAATGTCGGCCGGCGACACCCAGTCCCGCGCAAGCTTTAAAGCGCCATGTCCGAGGCGGGTCATGTCGAGCAGATTCTGGATATAGCGGTCGAGGCGTTCGGCTTCATCGCGAGTGCCTTCAAGCAGCTCGCGGCGATCTTCCAGCGGGATGGCTTCGCCGAGCGCCAACAGGCTGTCGATACTGCCGCGCATGGCCGTCAACGGCGTGCGCAAATCATGCGAAACCGAGGCCAGCAGCGCACTGCGCAATTGTTCGGTTTCGCCATGCAGGCGCGCCGCCTCCAGATCATCCGCCAGTTGCGCGCGGGCCAGTGCCTGCGCCAGCGGCTGACTGAGCGCAGTCAGCAAACGCCGACGCTGGCCGCTCAAGGTCTGGCCCTCTTTAGCGCAGACACCGAGCAGCGCCAGCGGCCCGTCCTCGACGGAAAGCGGCCACCACCACCAACGCCCGAACGGTAACGTGCCGGTGCCCATACCCGCCGGTTGATCGTGTTGCCAGGCCCAGTCAGCGGCGGCACGCTCAGACTCGGTGAACTGCAGCGGCCCGCCGGTTTCAACCTTCCAGCCGCCCTGTCCGTCACGATTGAGCAGGCACAGTTGCAAATCGCTCCAGCCGTTGAGGTGCTGCGCGGCGGCACTGACCACGGCTTGACGATCGGTCGCGGCGGTAAGTTTGCGCGACAGATCGAGCAGCTCGCTGGTTTCTTCCTGGGTGTCGCGCAACGCCTGCAATTGCCGACGCTGCCGCGCCGCGAGGTTGCCGGTGAGCGCCGCCATCAAGAGGAAAAACAGCAGTGTCAGTACGTCTTCTTCGCGCTGGATGCTGAAGGAAAAATTCGGTGGAATGAACAGAAAATCGTACGTCAGAAACGACAGCGCCGCACACGCCAGGGCCGGGCCCAGACTGCTGCGCACCGCCACCAGCAACACCGCGGCGAGGAACACCAGCGAGATGTTCGGCAGCGGCAACACACTCGACACCGCCCACGCCAAGGCACTGGCCAGCAGCGTGGCGACCAGCGCCAGCGCATAGTCGAACCACACCAGTGTCAGCGGGTTTCGCGGACGCGATTGCGGGTGTTCATGATCGTTGTCGAGGACGTTGATTTCCAGGCCATGGGCCTGACGCAACAGACGCGCGGCCAAGCCACCGCCGAACAGTCGACGGCGCAAACTTGGCCGCGACTGGCCGACCAGCACCAGACTCGCACGGCGTTCAGTCGCGTGCTGAATCAGGGTTTTCGCCACTTCACCGGCGCGCAATAACACCACTTCACCGCCGAGGCGTTCGGCCAACTGTTGCGCGCTTTGCAGGCGCAGGCGTGATTGCTCGTCGCGCACGCTGCCGTTGTCGACGTGCACCAGGCTCCACGGCAGATGCCGACGCTGGGCAACGCGACTGGCGTGACGCACCAGACGTTCGGCCTGCGCATCGCCATCGACGCCGACCAACAATCGACCGCGCACCGCCGGCGCTGCCTGACCAAGCTGGCGATAGCCTTGAGCGAGATCGTTATCGACTTGCGCAGCGGCGGTTTGCATCGCCAGTTCGCGCAATGCCGTGAGGTTGGTCTGGGTAAAAAATGCGTCGATGGCCGCGCGTGCCTGCTCCGGGACGTAGACCTTGCCTTCACGCAAACGCTCGAGCAATTCGCGCGGCGGCAGGTCGATCAGCAGCAGTTCGTAGGCTTCTTGCAACACCCAGTCCGGCAGGGTTTCGCGCACTTGCACACCGGTGATGCCGCGCACCTGGTCGTTGAGACTTTCGAGGTGCTGGACGTTGACCGTGGTGAACACATCGATGCCGGCGGCGAGCAGTTCCTGAATGTCTTGCCAGCGCTTGGCGTGACGACTGCCGGGGGCGTTGCTGTGGGCCAGTTCATCGACAAGTACAAGCTTCGGTCGGGCCACAAGGATGCCGTCGAGGTCCATTTCTTCGAGCATCACGCCACGGTATTCCGAGCGCACCAGCGGTTGCTGCGGCAAGCCGCCGAGCAGCGCTTCGGTTTCAGCGCGGCCGTGGGTTTCGACGACCCCGGCGAGGACTTTCACGCCCTGGCGCAGTTGCGTGTGGGCGGCCTGGAGCATGGCGTAGGTTTTACCGACACCGGGGGCGGCGCCGAGGAACACCTTGAGGCGGCCACGGCCGTCGCGGGGCAGGTCTGCTAACAGTGCGTCGGCGCGGCCGGAGTCGCTCATCTGGGGTTGCCTTGTTCAGTTTGTCATTGGGGTGAAGCGTTAAAAGATCGCAGCCTGCGGCAGCTCCTACAGGGGCATGTCAAGCCAGCGGGACATGATCGCCGTGCGTGCGCCGGTCCGGTGCCACTTGATCGGCGGATGTACGCCGATCCAGTGTAGGAGCTGCCGCAGGCTGCGATCTTTTGATCTACAGCTGTTCCAGGGCCATGTTCAGCTCAAGCACATTGACCACTGGCGGCCCCACCAGCGGCTGTTCAATGTGTTTATCAAGCAACTGCTGCAAGGTCGAGACCGGCAGATTACGCGCCGCCGCGACACGCGCCAGTTGATAGGCAATTGCCGCCGGTGGCAAGTGTGGATCGAGGCCGCTGCCCGAAGTCGTCAGCAGCGCCAGCGGCACCGGACCTTGCCCCGGAACCTGCAATTTATTGGCATCGTCGATCACCCGCGTGGCGAGTGCCGGATTGCTCGGCGCGAGGTTGCTCGCGCTGCTGGAAACAGTGGCAAACGCACCGGCGGAGGGACGCGGATGGAACCACGCATCGCCGACAAAATCCTGGGCGATCAGCGATGAGCCACGCACCTTGCCATCGGCATCGTGAACCAGACTGCCGTTGGCTTGCGCGGGGAACGCGACTTGCGCGACACCGGTCACCACCAGTGGATAGCCAACGCCGGTGACCAGGGTCATCAGCACCAGCAGGCTGAGGGCGGGACGTATCATTGTGGACATTTCAAAATCCTCGAATTCGTTGGGCAAAATTTTGTGGGGTGTCAGGGGCATCGTTTCCCCCTCACCTCAGCCCTCTCCCCAAGGGGGCGAGGGGGAAAGGGAGCCGATCTTCGTGCTCTTGGAGACCTGAGTTCGACTCGATAGCTCAGGTCGGTGCAGCTCTCACAAACCCCTCGGTCAGTCCCTCTCCCTCCGGGAGAGGGTTAGGGTGAGGGGCTCTTCAAGAATCAAACCAAATGCAACGCCGTGAGCAACATGTCGATCGCCTTGATCCCCACAAACGGCACCAGAATCCCGCCCACCCCGTAGATCAACAGATTGCGTCGCAACAACGCCGCCGCACTCGCCGCCTGCACGCGTACACCGCGCAAGGCCAGCGGAATCAGCACAACAATGATCAACGCGTTAAAGACGATGGCCGAGAGAATCGCGCTCTGCGGACTGCTCAGGTGCATGATGTTCAGCACCCCGAGTTGCGGGTAGATCGAGGCAAACAGCGCCGGCAGGATCGCGAAGTATTTGGCCACGTCATTGGCGATCGAAAACGTCGTCAAGGCACCGCGCGTCACCAGCAGTTCCTTGCCGATCTGCACCACGTCCAACAGCTTGGTCGGGTCGCTGTCGAGATCGACCATGTTCGCTGCTTCGCGCGCCGCTTGTGTACCGTCGTTCATCGCCATACCGACGTCAGCCTGGGCCAGTGCCGGAGCATCGTTGGCGCCATCGCCGCACATGGCGACCAGACGCCCGTCGTTTTGCTCATGACGAATGCGCGCGATTTTTTTCTCTGGAGTCGCCTCAGCGAGAACGTCATCAACGCCTGCTTCGGCAGCAATTGCGGCAGCCGTCAGCGGGTTGTCGCCGGTGACCATCACGGTACGAATCCCCAGTTTTCGCAGTTCGGCAAAACGTTCGCGGATACCCGGTTTGACCACGTCCTTGAGGTGGATCGCGCCGAGCAGTTTGCCGTCAGCACAGACCAGCAACGGCGTGCCGCCGCTCTGGGCGATTTTGTCGATTTCCCGCGACAGCGCCGGAGCCAGATCCGAGCGTTTCTGGCCAAGGAAACTCAGCAGCGAATCCACCGCGCCTTTGCGATACACACGACCTTGATAGTCGACGCCGGACAAGCGGGTTTCAGCGCTGAACGGCACGGCAGTCAGGGTTTCCAGCGCCGGCTCAGCCTGTGGATGCAGACCGCGCAGGTACTCGACAATGGATTTGCCTTCCGCCGTGTCATCCGCCAGCGAGGCGAACAGCGCGCCTTCAGCCAAATCGCGACCGTTCACACCGGGCGCGGCATACACCGCGCTGCACCGACGGTTGCCGAAAGTGATGGTGCCGGTCTTGTCGAGCAGCAGCACATGCACGTCGCCCGCCGCTTCCACGGCGCGGCCGGATTTGGCGATCACGTTGAGGCGCACCAGACGGTCCATCCCGGCGATACCGATGGCCGACAGCAGACCGCCGATGGTGGTCGGAATCAGCGTGACCAGCAGCGCCACCAGGAACACCAGCGGCAAACTGCCGTTGGCAAAATGGGCGAACGGTTGCAGGGTCACGACCACCAACAGGAAGATCAGAGTCAGGCCGATCAGCAGAATATCCAGCGCCACTTCGTTCGGGGTTTTCTGGCGTTTGGCGCCTTCGACCAGGGCGATCATGCGATCCAGAGTCGACTCGCCCGGGTTGACGGTGATCTTCACCAGCAACCAGTCGGACACCAGTCGGGTGTTACCGGTGACGGCCGAACGGTCGCCGCCAGACTCACGAATCACCGGCGCCGATTCACCGGTGATCGCCGCTTCGTTCACTGCGGCGATGCCTTCGATGACTTCGCCGTCACCGGGGATCATTTCCCCCGCTTCGACGCGCACCACATCGCCCTTGCGCAGACTTGCCGCAGGCACGACTTGAAAGCTGCCATTGGCCTGTTTGCGCCGCGCACTGAGGCCTTCGCTGCCGGCCTTGAGACTGTCGGCGCGGGCCTTGCCGCGACCTTCGGCCAAGGCTTCGGCGAAGTTGGCGAACAGCACGGTGAACCACAGCCACAGAGCGATTTGTGCGGCGACAAAGGTCGGCACATCGGCGTCGGGAATGAAGCACAGCACAGTGGTGAAAATCGCGGTCAGTTCGACCACCAGCATCACCGGCGAACGCTTCAATTGCCGCGGATCGAGCTTGACGAAAGCTTGCACCAGCGCCGGCCGCCACAGGGCCGAGATCGCGGTTTTCGCCTGTTCCGGCGCCTTGACGGCAGCGGGTTTGATTGCGGGCATATTCATCATTCAGCTCCTAAAAAAGAGAGGCTTAGAAGCCCATGCTCAAGTGCTCGGCAATCGGGCCGAGCGCCAGGGTTGGCAGGAAGGTCAGGCCGCCCACCAGCAAAATGGTCACGGTCAACAGGGTCACGAACAGCGGGCCATGGGTCGGGAAGCTGTTCTGGCCGATCGGTGCGGTTTTCTTCATCGCCAGACTGCCGGCCAAGGCCAGAACCGGGAGGATGTAACCGAAGCGACCGATCAACATGCCCAGCCCCAACATCAAGTTGTGAAATGGCGTATTCGCGCTCAGACCACCGAACGCCGAGCCGTTGTTGGCACTTGCCGAGGTGTAGGCGTAAAGCAACTGGCTGAAGCCGTGCGGGCCGGGGTTGCTGATGGTCGCCGCCGCACTGGGAACCGTGGCAGCAATCGCACCGAGCACCAGCACGCCGACCGGCATCACCAGCAACGTCACCACCAGCAGTTGCACTTCACGGGCCTGGAGTTTCTTGCCGAGGTATTCCGGCGTACGTCCGATCATCAAACCGGCGAGGAACACCGCGATCAGCACGTTGAGCAACATGCCGTAAAGCCCGGCACCGACGCCGCCGAAGATCACCTCGCCAACCATCATGTTGACCAGCGCGACCATGCCGCTGAGCGGGTTGAGGCTGTCGTGCATGCCGTTGACCGAACCGTTCGACGCCGCTGTGGTGGTCACCGACCAAAGCACGGTGGCGGTGGTGCCGAAACGTGCTTCCTTGCCTTCCAGCGGAGCGGTCTGCTCAACAGCAGCATTGTTCAGGGTTGGATTCGGTTGGTATTCAGCCCACAGCGAGGTCGCGCCGCCGATCAGGAACAGCGCCAGCATGCAGGCGATGATCGCGCGGCTCTGACGCAGGTCTTTGACGTAATGGCCGAAGGTGAACACCAGCGCCACCGGGATCAGAATGATCGAGGTGACTTCGAACAGGTTGCTCCACGCGGTCGGGTTCTCGAATGGATGCGCTGAATTGACGCCGAAGAAGCCGCCACCGTTAGTGCCCAGTTGCTTGATCGCAATCTGACTCGCGGCCGGGCCCAGGGGAATGACTTGATCAACGCCCTGCATCGTCACGGCATTCACGTACTGCGCGAAGGTTTGCGGCACGCCCTGCCAGACCAGATACAGCGCCAGCAGCAGGCACAGCGGCAACAGGCCATAAAGTGTGGCGCGGGTCATGTCGACCCAGAAGTTGCCGAGGGTTTTCGTCGATTTGCGGCCGATGCCACGGCACAGCGCAACCAGTACGGCGAGGCCGGTGGCGGCGCTGACAAAGTTCTGCACGGTGAGGCCGACCATCTGGCTCAGGTAGCTGAGGGTTGCTTCACCGCTGTAGGACTGCCAGTTGGTGTTGGTCATGAAACTGATCGCGGTGTTGAACGCCTGCGTCCACTCCTGGCCCGGCAGGTTCTGCGGATTGAGCGGCAAGTGATCCTGGAACAACAGAATCGCGAACAGCAGCAGGAAACCGGCAAGGTTGAACGCCAGCAGCGCCAGCGTGTACTTCTGCCAGCTCTGCTCAACCTCGGGATCGACCCCGGCGATACGATAGCAACCGCGCTCGACCGGACCGAGAATCGGCGTCAGCCAGGTGCGCTGACCTTCCATCACTTTGTAGTAGAAGCGCCCGAGCAGCGGCGCTGGCAGCAAGACCACCGCGAAAAACGCGAGGATCAGCCAATAGTCATAACTGTGCATAGCCGCTCCTAGTTCCGATCCGCGCGCAACAGCGCAACCAACAGATAAATGAACAGCCCCACTGCCAGCAGCAGTGACACCCCGTCCAGAACGCTCATGGAAGATCTCCGTGTTACGGCGTATTGCCGCGTGTGGGGTGATTGTCGGAAAGGAGGCTGTAAAGGAACGAGACCGAGGGGGTTGGCTGGGCATAAAGAAAGCGTAAAGAGTGGGTTTATGCGGGCTTTACGGCGGTGTTTGCACCTGCCTCATCGCTGGCAAGCCAGCTCCCACAGGTTTCTGGGGTGTACGCAATATTTGTGAACGACCGAGATCACTGTGGGAGCGGGCTTGCCCGCGATGACGGCGGCCCTATCGGCATCGCACCTAGATGGCGCACAGATTCGTTGGCGCTGCGACTTGAGCATCCCCGATACGACAGCTTTCAACTCATTACGACTTGTTTCAGCACAATGGCACGCCCACTGCACACGCTCTCCCCCGAGCTTTCCAAACCGTTCAGGGAGCAAGCGCATGAACACACAACTCAAACCCACGCTGGGCACGTTGCACCTGTGGGGCATTGCCGTTGGGCTGGTGATTTCCGGGGAGTATTTCGGCTGGAGTTACGGCTGGGGCGTCGCCGGCACACTGGGCTTTCTGGTGACCTCATTCATGGTCGCGACCATGTACACCTGCTTCATTTTCAGTTTTACCGAGCTGACCACTGCAATTCCCCACGCCGGCGGGCCGTTTGCCTACAGCCGCCGTGCCTTCGGTGAGAAAGGTGGTTTGATTGCCGGGCTGGCGACGCTGATCGAGTTCGTCTTTGCGCCCCCGGCCATTGCGCTGGCCATCGGCGCGTACCTGAATGTGCAATTTCCGGCACTCGATCCGAAACACGCAGCAGTCGGCGCCTACATTGTGTTCATGGGGTTGAACATCCTTGGGGTGAAACTGGCAGCCACCTTCGAATTGATCGTCTGCGTACTGGCCGTCGCCGAATTGCTGGTGTTTATGGGCGTGGTGGCTCCGGCTTTCAGCTTCAGCAACTTTGCCCTCAATGGCTGGGCCGGTTCCGATGTGTTCGGTGCTCCGGCAATTGCCGGGATGTTCGCAGCGATCCCGTTCGCGATCTGGTTCTTCCTGGCCATCGAAGGTGCAGCGATGGCTGCCGAAGAAGCCAAGGACCCGAAACGCACGATCCCCAAGGCCTACATCAGCGGCATTCTGACTTTGGTTTTACTGGCGATGGGTGTGATGTTCTTCGCCGGCGGCGTCGGTGACTGGCGCACCTTGGCCAACATCAACGATCCACTGCCGCAAGCGATGAAAACCGTGGTCGGCGACAACTCCGGCTGGCTGCACATGCTGGTGTGGATCGGCCTGTTCGGCCTGGTGGCGAGTTTCCACGGGATCATTCTCGGTTACTCGCGCCAGTTCTTCGCTCTCGCCCGCGCGGGTTACCTGCCGGCTTCACTGGCGAAACTCTCGCGCTTCCAGACGCCACACCGCGCCATCATTGCCGGCGGCTTCATTGGCATCGCCGCGATCTACAGCGACGGCCTGATCAACCTCGGCGGCATGACCCTCACCGCCGCGATGATCACCATGGCGGTGTTCGGCGCGATCGTGATGTACATCATGAGCATGCTCAGCCTGTTTAAACTGCGCAAATCCGAGCCGAACCTGGAGCGCACCTTTCGCGCGCCGTGCTATCCGTTGATCCCGTTGATCGCGCTGGTGCTGGCGGTGGTGTGCCTGATCGCCATGGCGTGGTTCAACGCCCTGATCGGGCTGATTTTCCTCGGCTTCATGGCCGTGGGATTCGCCTACTTCCTGCTCACCGGCCAGTTACGCGCCAACGCACCCGCCGACGCCATGCTCACGGGCCAGTAACCCCTCATGTAGGAGCTGCCGAAGGCTGCGATCTGTTGACTTTGTTTTTTTAGAAACAAGATCAAAAGATCGCAGCCTGCGGCAGCTCCTACAGGGAATTAGGGTGCAGCAGGGATATCGGGCCTAGAATGGAACCACTGCGAAGTCGCTTCGCTCAAAAGTGGTAAGCAGCATCGCACGACGAAATCCTCGTCGGTCGATCTGCCATTAAGGAGAGCCGTTATGCCCTGGTATGCCTGGTTGATTCTGGTCGTTGCAATCGGCTCGATCGTTGGCGGTCTGATGATGTTGCGAGACACTGCCAACAAGGTCGAACTGACCGATGAAGAACGCAAACGCATCGCTGAGCGCAATGCTGAAGCGGATGCCAAAGAAGCGCAAGACCGCTGAAACGAACCCCGCCCAATCGGCGGGGTTTGTGTTTTTTCGACGCTTTGGACTTATCTGCATGCTTTTTAGAAGTAGAAGTACAGTCACCATTTAATTTTCCGTGGTTAAGATGGTGGCCTTGTTGCAGAGAGAGTTTCAGATGCGTTACTCGCAGGACCATAAAGCCCAGACTCATCAGCGCATCATCAAGGAGGCTTCGGCACGATTTCGCAAGGACGGAATTGGCGCCACTGGCCTGCAACCCTTGATGAAAGCGCTAGGTCTGACCCATGGCGGCTTCTATTCGCACTTCAAGTCCAAGGACGAGTTGGTGGAGAAGGCCCTGCAAGAGGCCGGCGCCCAACTGGATGCGCACTGCGCCATGCTGTTTTCCGAAGAACACCCACTGGAAGCCTTCATCGACAGTTACCTGTCCGAATGGCACTACACCTCGCCTCATGAAGGCTGTCCGCTGCCCACCATGTCTTCCGAGCTCGGCTTGCGCGGTCAGCCAAGCCCGACCACCGACGGCGTGCTCAACGCCCGCCTGGAACAAGTGCAAAACACTCTGGGTGGTGAGAGCGCCGCCGATCGCAGCATCGTCATCATGGCCACCCTGGTCGGCGCGCTGGTGCTCGCGCGCAGTGTCGAGAACCCGCAATTGGCCCAGCGGATTCTCGACGTCACACGCGCTCATCTGAAACAGGATCAGGACTGATCCGGCCAGCGCTTGAACAGTACGCTGGCGTTCACACCGCCGAAACCGAAGCCGTTGGACAGCGCGTATTCAATCGGCATCGGCCTTGCCTGACCATGGACAATGTCCACGCCCTCGGTAGCCGGATCCGGGTTGTCGAAGTTGAGCGTCGGCGGCACCACCTGGTCGCGAATCGCCAACAACGTGAAGATCGCCTCCAGCCCGCCGGCAGCACCGAGCAAATGCCCGGTGGCTGACTTGGTCGAAGTAACGGCGATCTTGTTGTCCTGACCAAACACACTCTTGATCGCCGCCAACTCACCCAGATCACCCACTGGCGTGGAAGTGGCGTGAGCGTTGAGGTGTTGCACCTGATCCGGGTTTACTCCGGCTTGAGTCAATGCCAACGCCATCGCCCGGCGCGCACCGCTGCCATCTTCCGGCCCGGCGGTCAGATGATAGGCGTCAGCGCTGGTGCCATACCCGACGAGTTCAGCCAGAGGCCGAGCGCCCCGGGCCAAGGCATGTTCCAGTGATTCGATGACCAACAGGCCGGCGCCCTCGCCCATGACAAAACCGTCGCGCCCGCTATCAAAGGGGCGTGAAGCACGTTCGGGGGTGTCGTTGTAGCCGCTGGACAGCGCCCGAGCGGCAGCGAACCCGGCGAGGCTGACCCGATCAATCGCCGCTTCTGCACCGCCGCACACAGCAATATCCGCTTCGCCGGCGCGAATCAGCCGTGCCGCATCGCCAATCGCCTGAACCCCGGCGGCACATGCCGTCACGGGTGCGCCCAAGGGACCTTTCAAACCGTGCTGGATCGACACATGCCCGGCCGCCAGATTGACCAGAAACGACGGAATCGTGAACGGTGACAGACGTCGTGGACCGCGACTGTCGGTGGTGCGCACGGCGTCGGCAATCGCGCCGAAGCCGCCGACACCGGAGCCGATAATCGTTGCAGTGCGTTCCTGCTCACCGGCTTGCGAGGGATGCCAGCCTGCCTGCTCCAGCGCCTGCCGTGCCGCCTCCATAGCGAACAGAATGAAACGATCCATCTTTTTCTGTTCTTTGGGTGGCGTGGCGCGATCCGGATCGAAACCCGCCTCGGCATCCTCTTCCAGGCTCAGCACCCTGCCCCCAATCCGCGTCGGCAGATCAGCGACCACTGCCTGCGGCAAATGACGCAAACCTGAGTTCCCCGCCAACAAGCGTTGCCAGACCACTTCGACATCACTGCCCAAGGGGGAAACCAGGCCCATTCCCGTGACGACTACTCGACGCTGATCCATACCGTGGTGTCCTCTGATCAATGGATTGGCCTTACTTGTAACGTTGGGCTGCGGAACTGTGCGAAAGGTTCGGGGCCAAGACATGGCGCGCAGCGACGAATGCTTGCCAATCAGCGGCATCGGGCAGTGACGGAATGGTGATCAACTCTCCCTGATCCAGGCCGGTCAGCGCTGCATCAACCATCTCACCGGCTTCCATGACCATTTCCGCCGGAATACCACTGGCGTCGATTCCGGAGCGTTCCCAGATTTCAGTGCGGGTAACCCCCGGCAATACGGCCTGGACCTGAACCCCGGTGCCCTCAAGCTCGGCGTTCAGCGATTGGGTGAGGCTCAGCACGTAGGCTTTGCTGGCACTGTAAGTGGCGTTAAAGCGTTCCGGAAACAGCGCCACCACCGAGGCAATGTTAATGATTGTACCCCGCCCGGCCTTGGCGAAAGCGGCTGCAGCGGCAGAAGCCAGACGGGTGACTGCGGTGATATTCAACTGGATCAAGCGCTCCAGTTGATCCAGATCGGCGTTGGCCAACAGACCGTCGGCGGCAACACCGGCGTTGTTCAGCAACAGGCTGATACTCGAATCACTACGCAGACGCTGTTCGACCTTGAGCACATCGTCCTTTTGCGTCAGATCCGCTTTGAGCACCTCGACCTGCACACCATGGGCTTCGCGCAATTGGCTTGCAGCCTTATCCAGACGCTCCTGATCACGCGCCACCAACAGCAGATCAAAACCACGTGCGGCCAGTCGCTCGGCATAAATCGCACCGATACCGGACGATGCGCCGGTCACCACAGCCGTGCCTTGGGATTTTGCGGAATTCATGCCATTACTCCTGAAAATGCTCGAAATGAGAAAGCCGCACCGGACATGACAATCCGTGCCGACAATTTATTATAGGCATAATCTAAAGCCGATATGATAGTCGTAATTTTTTATCGTCCGACGAACGTCTTCACGCCCATAACGACTTGCATCAAACAGCTGCAACAAAAAAGGCCGGTCAATGACCGGCCTCATGGCGTGGAAAAATCAGCTTAGTTCACTTCCAGCTTTTCACGATTGCGATCAAGGATCGCCTTGCCAATCCCCTTCACTTCCAGCAATTCATCCACGGATGCGAACGGCCCGTTTGTTTCTCGATATGCAACAATCGCTTTCGCCTTGGCTTCACCGACCCCGGACAGCTCTTTCTGCAACATTGCCGCATCGGCGTCGTTGAGATCGATTTTTGCGACTTGGGAAGTGGCGGCCAAGTCAGTCACGAGAGGCGCCTTCGGCAACTCCGGCGTCGCAACTGGCGCTGCAATCGCCGTTATCGAGGCGCTGGTGAGCAAGGCAAAAATCAACGAGTAAAAATAACCGGTACGCATAAGTGACGCTCCATCATCATTTGAGAAAGCAGCTTTTCCGAAGCTGCTCTCCAAACGTAGGTCATGAGGGGCGAATGTCAAAAATGCGAGCGTTACAGGATGTGAAATAATCAGGGCTCGAGACGGCGTTGCTGGTAGATCCAGTCAACGATCTCACCGTCGGGGGTGTAGCCGCTGACGGTTTCACGCAGGAGTTGGCGGACGCGGGAGTAGTCGTCCTGCTCGACGGCAATTAGCAAATCTGCCAAGCGCGCTTTTAGAACGTCCCAAGGGAGGTGATCTTCGTTGGCGCTCATGATCATCGGGTGCTGAGTGGCCGAAACGTTATCGCCGATCAGTAACTCTTCATAAAGCTTCTCACCTGGGCGCAGGCCGGTAAATTCGATGGATATATCACCGTGCATATTCTTCTCAGAACGAATACTCAAACCCGACAAGTGAATCATTTTCTCAGCCAGTTCGACGATTTTAACCGGCTCGCCCATATCAAGTACAAACACGTCACCGCCCTGCCCCATGGAACCGGCCTGTATCACCAGTTGCGCGGCTTCCGGGATCGTCATGAAGTAGCGGGTGATTTTGGGGTGAGTGACCGTCAGAGGGCCACCGGATTTGATCTGGCTGTGGAATAGTGGAATTACGGAGCCCGATGAGCCTAATACATTGCCGAAACGAACCATAGTGAAACGGGTTTTGTTTACCCGTGAAACATTTGCTTTGTCGCCGAACAAAACCGGAGCAATCTCTCGGCTGAGTGCCTGAAGCGTTAATTCAGCGAGTCGCTTGGTGCTGCCCATGACATTGGTCGGTCTAACCGCCTTGTCGGTCGAGATCAAGACGAAATTGGCAACACCTGACTGAAGCGCGGCCTGAGCGGTATTCAGTGTACCAATGACGTTATTGAGCACGCCTTCGGCGATGTTGTGCTCGACTATTGGCACGTGCTTGTAAGCAGCAGCGTGATAGACGGTGTCCACACGCCAAGTTTTCATGACGTCAAGAAGTTTGCCCTGATGGCGGACCGAGCCGAGGATCGGAAGCAGTTTGACCGAAACCGATTCCCGAACACCACGTTGCTCCAACTCCGAAAGGATGCTGTAAAGGTTGAACTCGCTATGTTCAAACAAAAGGAGCGCGGTGGGTCTCAGTAAAAAAATCTGGCGGCAAAGCTCTGATCCAATCGACCCGCCTGCCCCCGTCACCAAAACCGTCTTGCCTTTGATGCAGTGCTCAAGCAAGTCATGTTGCGGGGGCACAGCATCGCGCCCCAGCAAGTCAGCGATGTCAACCTCTTGAATATCTTCAACTTTTACACGGCCGCTGGCCAAGTCGGTGAAATTGGGCACGCTACGCACATGCAGCGGAAAGCCTTCAAGGAAATTAAGAATCTCCCTACGTCTGGCTCGTGTCGAAGATGGGAGCGCCAACAAGACTTCCTGCGCACCAGTCACATCGATCATTTGCTGGATATGTTTTGGCTTATAGACCTGTAGGCCCGAAATTGATCGATCTGCAATACTTGAATCATCATCAATAAATGCTACCGGACGCATCACTCGCCCCATGCGCAACGCAGCGACCAACTGATTACCCGCCACTCCCGCACCATAAATCGCTACTTTAGTCAGACCATCTTCGCGATTGGTGAACGGGACATGTTGGGCAGCCGTGAACCAGTCGCCCATGAAATATTGGCGCATGCATAGGCGCAAGCCACCGATGATGACGAGACTGAGCCACCAATAGTTGAAAATGATCGAACGGGGGACAACAGCTTCATGGTTGCTGTACCAATAAACCACGAGCGCGAGGATCAACGACGAGAGACTGACGGCCTTGATAATAGCGACCAACGCGTCGTTGCCAAAATATCGCATGACAGCCCGGTACATGCCGAATCGAATAAAGAGAGGAATAGCGATAAGAGGCGCGCAGATGAACAACCACAGATGGACTTTTATGGGATTAACCATCTCGTCGACGCCCAGACGCACGATAAACGCCATCCATAGCGCTGCCCAGACAAGGACAATATCTGTCAGCACCTGAATCATTCGCTTTTGTCTGCGCGGCAGCGCCAACAAAAATCCGCGTAGCTTTCCCATATCCCCTCGCCCCAATCTGACCTACTCCGTTGGTTGAACCGGCTGACGCATTGTACGGAGTAAAAGACCTGCATCACAGAACAAACGCTAGTAAAACCTTACCAACAAATCGACTCAAGCTCCTGCCAAGTGAACATGCGGCAGAATTCTTGAGTTCTCGAGATGCGAACAAATCGTCGCAAAAGGGCTGAAGTGCCGGTTGAGCAAAGCCCCAGCAGGCGTAGCGTACGCATTAGGCGCCGCATCCGGCTCTGTTGTAAGCGCAATAAATCCCACCCATTTCAAAGTGGGTGGAGCTCTGGGCCAGGTGATTTAGATGAACAGTTCCACGGCAGCAAGGCTATATAAGCCACAACCGAAGCCGCCGTGGGCAGGCGTTCAAATGCGCGTTGCAGCCATACACAGGGTTCTTGGCCGTCAGCTTTGGCTTTCTCGATCGGGCTCTAAAGTTGAGAACCGGCCATCGCGCCTTTGGTTGTATCGCTGAATAACCAGTTCTTTCTACCGATCAGGAAGGGCGAATCGCGCGCCTAGTCAAACTCGACAAGAGCAGCAAGTCTATCGATAGCCTTTCGGAAGTCGACGGGCTTGGGTCAGATAGACTTTTCGACTTTGGCATCGGGTCGCATCATCGCGGACTGGCTCCCGAGAGAATCGGGATCATCTAAGCGCTTTGAATGTGGGGTTGGTGGAGCGGTTACGGCTATACGTGCACACCGGCGTGTCATCGCGCGTGAACGAAAGCATAAGTACGGAGAAAGTATCGAGGACGATGAATCGTTTTGATCTGCACCATTAGGTCCCCACCGCATGCCCGCATACGGTGGAGCCAGATGCGTTTTCAACCAGGACACCGCTGCTAAGCTTATCCACAGCTGCTGCGAAAAAAACAGCGATCCTCCCTGAGCAATTTTCAATCGGAAGGATGTGTCAGTTTCAATCAGCACTAGCATTCTGCAAAAACTGTTCTTTGAGAATGATGCCTCTGGGCGCCGCGCCAGGACTCTGAAAGGCGCCCCTCCCGCCTATTCCTCTTTAGAACCGGTAACAGGCCCTTCCGAGTTTTCGCCCCGAACCGCGCGGTCAATCGCAATAAAACGCGAAAGACTTGTTATATTTTCATTTAGAGATTTAATTTGAACAGTAAGGAAAAATATAAACAAAGAGCCAATGGCAAACCACAAGTAAAGAAGTAAGTCAGCTCCACGACCAACCCCAAAAAATTCAGCTACCACCGTTGAATGTTCAGGAAGCAATACAAAATATATTGAGCAGCAAGAAAAGAACACTACTACCCAAGGGATAAAGCGCACACGCTGCCGCTGAATAATTGCACACACTATTAAAAAAACAAAAAACAACACAAGGATAATTTTCATAAAATCACCGTATAAACTTTGAGGACAACTGCTCAAGTAAAATCGAGAACGAATTAGATAATTTCTGCCCCTTGGCGATTGAGTACTCCGTATATGTAATCGTAACCGGATACTCTTTAACAACTAAGCGACACGCCCCAATAATGTCAATAATTTCAGATGCATGCGACATTCTGTTCTGTCTGATTTTAATCTGCCTGGCTGCATTTACCGTAAAAACTCTTAACCCATTATGGGCATCGGTTAACCAGACGCCACTCACAACACCTGTAAAAAAAGCAGCACACTTCAGGAAAAAACGACGGAATTTTGTAATCCCAACTGCATTACCAAGAAAGCGCGAGCCCAGAACGACATCAACATCGTCAGTTTTAATTAAATTGAGCATACCAACAACATCTTGAATGGAGTGCTGCCCATCGGCATCAAATGTAACAATATATTCGGCGTCATTTTTTATAGCAAACTCTATCCCTGTTTGCAAAGCAGCTCCTTGCCCAAGATTAATCGGGTGAGCAATGCACCAAGCACCTGTTTTTTTGAGTTCAGAATAAGTTTCATCTGATGAGCCGTCATCAACAACAACAACATTTTCAAAAACCAAACGAACATCTTCAACGACCCGCGAAATAACGCTTGCCTCATTATATGCTGCGATTACGATCCAAACCTTATTCATAAATCAATCACCCGAAACGCCGACAAGAACAACGCCAACCAAAATGAAGAAAACACCGGAAATATGAAACCAGTTGATTCTTTCACCCCAAAGCCACCACCCCAGAAAAACCATTATAGCGATAGAAAGAGAAACAAATGGGTAAGCGTAGGATATAGATATGGAACGTAAAAGCCAAATCCAGTAGATCGTCAGAAGGCCATAAATACCTATAGCAATGAAAAACTCAAAACTCGTCAACAGCGCACCAGCGATGGCGTAAATACTACCATGAGTGGAAATGGAAATCGCAACCCTCTTAAACAGGACCTGACCAAAAACCATTCCAAACACATAAACCAAAAGAAAAACTATGTCTTTCACAAAAAAAACCTCACATTGAAACTAATCTGGCAGTACAGGTTTTATCGCCGCTAGGAACGACCTCATATACAGTACCCTTCGCAACATCAAAGAACCTGGAAAACTGATTCCAAAAAAGGGGAGACATATTATCAATATAAATATATTTCACGCTACATAACTTTCGCGCAAAGAGACGCTGCCTGTAGTCCAAATTAATTCCGCGCTCCAGGTTATTATTATGGTATATATCATACCCTGCAGAATAAGCAATAAACTTTAACGGCATAGCTTTCATTTTGAAAATGAAATAGCCAAGAGTTATATTTTGATCATTAACATACCAAACCAGGTCGTTTTCATTGGCATATTTCTTAAGCTTTTCAGCCTTTAAGCGATACTCTTCATTTACCATGACAGGTGGTCTTTTAGACGTCACAAAAACCGATAGCAAGGATGGACTCACAACCGTACTAAACGAAACCATTGCAGCCACAAAAATAGCAAATACCAAAGTGGGAATATGATTCCGCACGACCAGAAACTGCATCAAAAATGTCGCAAACAATACCACCATTAGATATCTTGAAAACGAATAGGGATCCTGTCCCCAAGGGGTCACGGAAGCAATATAAGCCAAAAACAATGTATAACTTACATTCGTCGCAATTAGAAGACCGACAGCTATCAGCTTATTTCGCGAGGGAATAGAACTGCAAAAAACCAAGGATATACTTAAAGCAAAAATAGCAGCAACAAAAACCCATACTGGAGTAGACTTAAAATTAATGCTTGTCACGTAAAGCGGCTCAATAAACCCTGCATGTACAAACTTATTATTTAAGACGACCAATAAACCTTTCCATAAATTTGCAAAAACTCCAGCACCTCCGCTTAATTTAGAAACATCAACGACGTCGCGTGACAAACCATAAAACCCAACATAAACAACCCAGGTGAAATATACGACACACACCAAACCAAGCAAAAACAAGGCGCGCGGAAAAAAAGCAATTAGTTTTTCCTTATATAGAAAAACCCTTACAGCAAGAAAGTACACCAGAACAAATAAAGAAAATATTAAACCAACATGCTTCATTAAAACTAACGACACACACAAAACAGCGACGACCTTAAAAGCCTCGGCACCTTTCTCATGCGCAAATTTCAAAGCACACAAAAAAATAACAGCCTGTAACGGATCAACATACAAGGCTGAAACAAGTGCTTGAAAAAAAATCAAATATGCAAAAAAGACAGCAACGGCAGTTCCTGCAAATTTGCATTTAGACTCAGAATATGAAATAGCGTATAGCCCAGACAACGCCATAACCCAAGTCAAGAAATAAGACGCACTGATACCGGTACCTTTAAGCAACACCTCGCCAAAGTACCGAAATAGCGATATTCCTGGAATGTAATCCGGAAAAATAAGTACGCCCGGTGCGACTGGAAGGTTTTTCTGAGTAATCAAGAACTCAATCTGAGCGCCCCAGTGCGAAAACTCATCCCAAGCCCAATAATTGGCACCCCATGATGCGAAAAACGCGATCGTAAAAATCGCTGATAATTCGACACCGACACGAATAACAGTCCATTTCTGACTTTCAGTATATAGCAACTTCCATAACGCAAGCCCTATCCCAACGACTCCTAAGATAACTACAAAAACAATGCCTAATGAAAGAAGCTGCAGACAGGCAAACAAATAAAGTGTAATCATAATTCCCGAGCAGGCACAAATATACTCTGCGCGAGAGACACCAACTAATGCGGAAGAGAACAAAACCACCCAGCCAAAAAAAACCATCCACATCAATAATAAATCGATCACTTCAATACCCACTAAATTCATCGAAAAAGTGAAGCGCTAGGCAGAGAGCCTGCCACCGGTAGAGTCCGGAACCTCACACCAAAGAACTCAATTACAGATGGTTACGCCTTACTACTGGAAGACGGCCTCGTCGCGACGCTGAGCGTTCGGTAGTGTACAGCCCTGCGATGCGTCAATCTAGACTCTAGGATCTGGATAGTGATTGAACTTGCCTCCAGACGAACCGGAACGTGAAATTTGCCGCGGGCTGCGCAGAACGCAGCATTTCCGTTTACCGGGCAAAGTACCCACATCGCAAATTATGAAAAAAGCCATATCTAAATGGCTTTTTTTCGGTCACTGATCAGCTTGAAGCACGGATCAATTTACCGTTCTGTAACCTTCGCACGACTTCGCTGCGCGATCCTTGGCCGTGTGGTAAGCCTCGTGCAACAGCTTGTGCCGTTCCAGACGCACATTCGGGTCAGCAGGTGTGCGGAACAACGACGTAGTCTTGGCTACATATGAGAATATATTGCCGTAACCGTATCTCAACCACAGGTTCCAGTCTTCCAGATTGCTCATGTCCGTCTCGAACCCACCTCGCTGCAAGTACAAAGCGCGTTGAAACAGCAACGACTGAATCGGGATGAAGTTGTGATCGAGCAGAATGTTGTAGTCATACTCATGTTTGTAGTAGGACGGTGTTTCATGGCTGAGTTCGGTGTAACGACCATCTGCTCCGACAATCGTTCCTACTTCCATGGCCAGCGAGTATGCCGCCACTGACTGCGAGTTTTTCAATAAGGCGGCAACCAGTACCTCAACGTGATCCGAGAACAATAGGTCATCGTCATCCAGGAACATGCAATATTCGCCCTTAGCCATCTCCAGGCCATAATTGCCTGTCACCGAGCGTCCCACCTTGTCCATGCCATAAAAGCGGATCTCACGGCCGTCAGGGGACTGGAACTCTCCAACCACCCCCTTCATGGTTTCACCACCGTCCTCCACCACAACCAGCTCCACGTTGGGATAGGTCTGATTCAAGACAGAGATGATCGCCTGGCGAAGGAACTCGTTTCGGTTACGGTAAGTCCGGGTCACGATAGTCACCAGTGGCGCATGTTCCAACGGTTCACCTATGGCCCAGAACGCACCGTCGCGAGTCATCTCGTAGTCAAACCCGCGAAAAGGAAAACCTGCCTCCTTACTGGAACCTTTGCCCGACAGAAAGTGCGGCGCCTTGCGCACTATCTTGCCGATGTTGCCGATCAGATCACGGCGTGCGCCCGCGTAGGCCTCAGGCCGGAACAACAGCGCAATTTGCAGTGCCAGCCCGCCAAACTTGTCACAAAAATCACCATAACGCAGGCGAAGGTAAGCATTGGCCAATGTACTGCCAGCGAACTGTATCGGCTTGACGTGGTTTTCGTGCTCATAGGTGTAGTGATAAACCACCGCAGACGGGCAGTACTTCAACAGGTAACCGTAGGAACGCAGTCGGTAGGACAACTCGACATCTTCGCCATACATGAAGATTTCATGCTCGTATCCTCCTACTTTGGCATAGGCGGAACGCCGGATCAGAATACAGGCGTGGGAAGACCAGTTTGTTTCGTGGGTCACCGGATCATAATATTTCGGATGTTCATACGGTGCCTGGCGCAACTCCCATGTGCCAACGGCACCAGCAGTATCCGCATTAGCCGCGGCCACCACCTTGGCGATCGAGTCGCGAGCGAACACGATATCGATATTACTGATCAGAACAAATTCCGAATCTCCAGTCTTGATCGCCCGGTCATGCCCCAAACCGAAACCCACATTCTCGCCCTGGATAACCTCAAAGCCCGCCAGCTCGGCGCCCAGCTGAGCCTTCCAGCGCTGTAGATCTTTAACGGTGCAGTCCTTTGAACCGTTATCGACGAAGCACAGATTCAACTTTTGCAGCGGGTAATCTTGCGCTTTCAACGATGCAAAAAATCCCTCGACCCATTTACTGCTGTTGTAGGTGACAATCGAAACATCGATCAATGGCTGCACGTCGGAAGCAGGAGAACTATGCGTGTAACCAAAACGCCGATCAGCAATAGTCTGTAAAGACTTGAGATTATTTCGCGAGTTGATGGCGCGCATCATCTTGGCCCGTGCCGCATTGGCCAAATGCCGCAAACGCATGCGCACGCCAATCAAAAAGGGCAGTTTCTGATAAATCGGCCGCAAAACAACACGCGGGTTCGTCAGTATGCTCCGTAATTTCCAGTAGCCACGCAGCAGGACCTTCCGAACGCCCCTGAATGGGCGGGTCATGCGCCAAGACTTCGAGATATAAATCTGGTAGAGATCGTGTTTCAGCACGTCTATTTCTGATTTGCATGATGCGATCTGGAGACTCAGTTGCTCCTGTTCCAACAGCAGTTGCCTTTGAATTTCTACCAGCTCATCGTTATCGTCCAGATAGCGGTCGTCGAGCACTGTAGTGAGCTTGTCATTCAAGTCCGAGATTTGATTGTTCGTCAAAAGCAGTTCATCCCTAACGTTCGACAGCTCACCTTGCTTGGCCAGATAGATTCCATTAAGTGTTGCCAACTCACCCTGTGCTTCTTGAACCTTCGCTTCAAGCCAAGTGATATAGGACTGCTGACGGTAGCTTTCGAGGTCCGGATCGAAGGTATTTCTGGCTGGATCCACAGCAACTGTCCGTGCCAATCGGGCGAGGTGTGCTGATGGTTCGTTAAACTGCGCAGCAGTCAAAAAGTAGTGCGACTGGGCAAAATCCAGTACTTGCGCACGCAATTCCGTAGAGCACGGCGCCGTAGCGCCGTTTGTTTGCCACAGCTCTGGAAGATCCTGCGGGTGCTCGACATCGATAACCAGCCCCGTACCACTGTAGGGTGCCGAGCCCAACACATAGACAGTCTTACCGGCAAGCGCAGCTTCGAAGCCTGCCGAGGAATTGATCGTGAACACCACATCGGCGCAGGCAATCAGCTCAGCTATACTGTCTTCCTTGTTTGCAATCTGGACATGCTCAGGTAAATCCGGCACATCATCCAGTGGATGTGGTTTGACGATCACCTTGTAGGGCGAGTCTGCCACAGTCGCGAGCACATGCTTAACGTATTCGGCCATGCTGGCAAACGGCGACCCCATGATAATGTTGGAGTCATTCTGTACCTGAAGCAGAATCAGTGCAGTCGGAATTCGGGTGGAGCCTTGAAAGCGATAACTTTCTTCCATCTCCGCGAGCCTTTCCCGCGCGGCATCTGTCGGCAGACTGGCTGACTGTTGCTGATACACTGCAAACTCGGCACTGAAGCCACTGCGCACATTTACGCCACGGACATCCGAGTAATAGGCCATGGGATTGGGCGCGCGTAACATACCCAATTCATTAAAGATCAAAGGAACGTCTTTAGCCGCGCACGCTGTCTCAAGGGAGCCGTCATAGTTCCAGCAGAACACCAGATCGGGTTCGACGTTGTCGACCAACAACCCGACGAACTGGTCGTGAAACGCGAGGGGTTCTTTATTGAGCAGGCACTTCCAGTCATTCAGCCAATCCGGATGGGCTGATTGCGAATAATCACAATTGTAAATGCCTGGACTGATCCAGGCATGCCTGAAGTCTGGATACTCGGCTTTCAGCTCGTCAGAACCGACAAAAATACATTCCCAGCCCTCATCGGCAAACTTGTTAGCCAGAGGCAGATAGACATCAACAATGCTGCTGAACAGAGTCGGACGATCTCGCAATATAAGCGGCAGCGTGTAAAACACCACACGCTTGTATTTGCGCGATGCCACTTTTACAGCCGGGTCACCTGCCGCGATGCTGTCCGCAGGTACGTTGAATTTCACGACCGAATTCGCTGCAATAATTGCGCCCCGGCCGATTTCCACGCCCGCCAGCACCGAAGAATTGGCGCCGATCCAGACGTCGTCACCAATGCAGACACTTGCCAGTCGGAGCCCCTGATCCTTGATGGGCGCGCGCAAGTCATATCGATGTGTCGATGAGGTGATGGAGACGTTGGGAGCAATCAACACATCCTTGCCAATTGTGACCTTGCCGCTGCCGTTGATCCATGTCCCGTAATTGATGACCGCACCGGAAGCGATGTTCAAGTAGCCTCCTGCACCACACTCAATGACGACGTTGTCGCGCAACTCAACACCGTCGCCGATGATACACTCGGCCGTTTCGTCGACATGAAACCTGACTGTGTCTGCGACAACTGCATTACCGATCTTAAGCATGATTCAAACAACCTTCACAACGTTGACTGTTGACGGGCAATAGGCGACTCCCACAATTTGACGCCCACCAGATACGCTGACTTTGCGCATCGGCCAGCGCTGATCCAGTTCGACGCGCTCGCCGTCCAAACTGGCCATCCCGATAAACAGGAAGTACTCCCCTGGCGCTACATTGAGCGGGAAGGAAAAACTGATTTTGTGCGCACCCGCATCCAGGTCGAACTTGCATCCGGCCAACAGCGTGTTGTCACCTGCCACGTCGACACCCTTGGCGTCACGTAAGGAGTAACCCATGACCACTTCTTTGATATCTGTATAGGCCTGGACGTAGCAATGCATGGCGATATCTTCGGTCGGCTCGAAGTGGTTGGTCTGAGTGCCGTCAGCGCTGTAAAAATCAACTGCGTTGATCTTCGCCGCTCCGGACCCGAATCGAACTTCCGATATATCGCCTAATTCCGTGCCATAGGACACGTCGGCATGCTTCTCTTCCAGTACCGGGGCCGCAACCGCACTGCTGTTGCGAACTTTCTTTTCGTAGTTCTTGGTTGCCGTCAGTACATCGGTGCTGTAGTCGATGATCTGCCCGTTTTGCATCACTATGACCGCTTGGCAAAAGCGAATGACGGACTGAGTATCGTGAGAAACGAACAGAATGGTGGTGCCGCGCTCCTGCATATGCTTCATCTTGAGCATGCACTTGAGTTGGAAGCCCGCATCACCGACGCTGAGCGCTTCGTCCACGATCAGCACGTCGGGCTCCACATTGATAGCCACGGAAAAGGCTAATCGTGCAAACATCCCGCTGCTGTACATACGAACGGGCTGATTGACGAAATCGCCAATATCAGCGAATTCCAGGATGGCTGCGAGACGGGTCTGCATCTCGGCATGGGAGTAGCCCATGAGGGATCCCTGGAAATAGATATTTTCTACACCGGTGTAATCCGGATTGAAGCCAGCACCCAATTCCAGTAACGAAGCGACCCGGCCAACCACCGAAACCTCGCCACTGGTGGGAGTGAGAACCCCTGTAAGAATTTTTAACAGGGTACTTTTGCCAGCCCCGTTTTTACCTAGGATCCCGACTGTCTGGCCTTTCTCGACGGAGAAGGAAACATCAGTCAGTGCGTGAAAATCATGATGCCGGTGCTTGCCGAAGAGCGAAAGAGCCTCGACCAGCCTGTCAACCGGCTTGTTATAAAGCCGATACACCTTGCTGACATTACGGACGCTGATTGCGCTCTCATTCACTTCATTCATTACAAAACATCCGCAAAGTGGGGTCTTAATTTTTTGAATGTACGCCAGCCCACCAATGCCAGGACAATCAACACTCCCCAAAAGAACAGGGTTTGAGTGGGCCGCTCCCAGAACCACACCCCGCGAATCAGAGAATCTCTGAATCCTTCAACAATGTACGCAAAAGGGTTCAGGCGCAGATAGGACGCCGCGCGCCCTTGAATGGCATCAATATCCCAGAATACCGGAGTCAGCCAGAAACCGAACTGTGTGGCCATAGCCACCAATTGGCTCAAGTCCGGAAAGAAGATCACCACCGAACTGGTAATCCAGGCAATCGCCAACAGCAGCATGAACAGACAGACGATGTAATACCCGACCTGCAACCAATAAAGATTCGGTTCGTAGCCGTAAATAACGAACAGCAACAGCAGAAGGACCACAAAGAAGATGTGCACGAGGACAGCCGAAGTCAGTTTGACCAGTGGCAATAAGGAAACCTTGAAGACAATCTTCTTCACCAGAAAACTGTTTTCCTTGACTGCCGTGCAACCGGAGTTCAGAGCTTCAACCGTGAAGAACCAGGGCACCAGCCCACACACCAGCCACAGGACGAAAGGAAAGTCCCCGTGAGGCGCGGCTTTGAAACCGAACTGAAACACGAACCACAGGATCAGTGTGGTTGCGCAAGGCTGGATAAATACCCACAAGAAGCCAAGGTAGTTGGTCAGGTAACGGGCCCGTAGATCATTTGAGACCAGGCTCAACAGAATCCTGCGATCCGCCAGCATTCCTCTGAGCCAACTCATCGCACATCTCCACGCGTCACAATCACATTCACCACCGCTTTAAAACTACCGCAAGACATCATGAATTCCATTTAACGGTCCGGGCTCATCGACTTTAGATTTTCACCAGCCTCAGGCACAAACACCGGCTTGGCTCCTTCAATGCCGGCCCTGGACTTGTCCTTGGGCTTGAACTTCAGCACGCGTTTTTCTACCAGATGCCAGGAGGCGTAACCGAGCACGAGGGTGATGGCAACGGTGACGAACAAGTACATCGGATACGAGATCTCCGGAAACTTGAGCAGGACAAACTGCTGTACCGGAAATGCATAGATGTAAACACCGTAGGAACAGTCGCCTACTCGATTGATCCAGCTTCCCAGGCGGCTGCTGGACAGGCCGTAGGCCAGAACGACATAAGGCAGGGTGAACCACAACACTACTTTGGAAATCGGGGCGTATGGAGCCAACAGGATGGTGGCGAAAATCAATACGCAAACACCCGACAGACTGAACCAGCGTTCGAGCCGCCATTTCGCGAAGCAGGCACCAATCATGAAGTAGATGCCTGTCAGGAAAATCTGTCGCACATCAGTGCCATAAACAACCTTCACAGGAGCATCGCGCCAAACCCAGAAAATGACTGTCAGTGCAAAAACTGTCGTGGCGGCGGCATAGACCCAGCGTCCACTGCGAAAAAGCAGCCCGAGAGCCATAACCACTAGGTACATAAAAAATTCGACAGGCAGGCTCCACAGCGAACCATTAACAGCGTTGGCCACCCGCGCATGCTCAAGAACTCCGGGCAAATAGAAAACCGGGCTTAAGATGATATTTCTCAGATATGGCCAGAACTGCGGGTGCGTAAAGTATTCGCTGACCGTCAACGTTGTGAACATTGGCCCCAGGATAAACATGCAGATCAGAACAACCACAATTAGCGCTGGAAAAATCCGTAAGGACCGCTTGATCAGAAAGTTGGTGGCTGAGGGAGTAAAGTCCCAGCTCTTGACGATCAGGTAACCACTGATGATGAAGAAAATATCAATACCGAGCCCTCCATAGGAGGTCAATCCCAGGAAGCCGGCGGGTGGATTGCCATAAAAAGCAAACGAATGTGCGTAAAGCACCATCAGCGCAGCAATCAGCCGAAGCAAGTTTAAATTATTATCCTTATGCTGCATTTAGTACTGCTCCAACACTGTTTGAACTGATCAACATAAATTGACTGTGTGATTACAGGAGTCGCGGGATGAGAATTCACACGTCAGCACCGGGATACCCGACAACTCGCTGCCCTGCGTATACCCACACGAGGGCCGCGAATCATAGCATTATCCGATACAGGCTCCCACGCCTGGCCAAGCTTCAAGGGATTGACGGCACTTCCCGGGTACCGGCCTTGAACCTCGCGGCCAACCACAGCAACGGAACATAAGCGACAATCAGTCCGACGACGCCCGGCACTATGCCTAGAGCCACCACCGCGGCCCATGGCAATAACCAGAAAACATTCAGCCCGACCACTGCGAGAGTCACCGCCTTGTGGCTTTTGAACTGTCGGGATGCGTACTGATAGGCGTGGCTGCGATGGGCCTGATAGACCTTGTCACCATTGAGCAGCCGTCGGCACAGCGTCCAGGTGGCATCCACCACGAAGGCGCCAAGCAGAATGGTCCAGCTCCACAACAGCTGCGGCGAACGGGTCGCCGCCTCCAGTGACAGAATGCCCAGTGCAATGCCGAGGAAACCGCTGCCGGCATCCCCCATGAAGATACGTGCCGGTGGATAATTCCAGCAGAGAAAACCGGCCACGGCCGCACTCAGCGCCAGCACGCCCCAGACAGGTTCGACCTGGCCAACAAGACCATAAATCAATGCACTTCCCAGGCATGCACACAGTGCCTCGGCACTGGCCAAGCCATCGATGCCGTCCATGAAGTTATAAAGATTGAGCATCCACACCAGGTACACCGCTGCAAGAGCATGGCCTACCCAGCCGAGATCGAGTGTGCCATTGAACATGGCGATCGGGGCCAGCCCATCGAGCCAGAACAACGCCCAGATGGCCGCCGCGAAATGCCCTAGCAGGCGCCATCTCGCGGCGATATGGCCATGATCATCGGCAAATCCGATCAGCGCCACCAACAATCCGCTGCCCGACAGCGCGAACAACGCCGGGCGATCCATCAGCCCAAACCACCCCAGAACAGGCAAGGCCAGCAAGAAACCGATAACGATCGCCACACCGCCGCCACGAGGCGTGGGCACGGAATGCGAGCTGCGTTCATTGGGAATGTCCATCAGGCTTTTAGACAGCGCGTAGTGCCGCACCGCCCAGGTCAACGCCCAGGACAGCAGGAATATGGAAAGAAACAACCCACCAGCAATCATGACTTTTGCGTATCCAGAAAATGGCCAGCAGTACGACGCATGGCAGTGTCCACATCAATCGGCGGCACCCAACCAAGCATCTCGCGGTTCTTGCTGATATCGACCTGCAACGACTCGCACACGCGCTGAGCCACAGCGCGCTTTCCCGCAGCGGCCGCGCAGATCAACAGCAGTTTCGAAGGCACGGGCAGCAAGCGCGCCTTTTTCCCTAACGCCGAAGCCAAGCGCCGCAACAGGCGCGGTGTCGACAGATCATCGCCGTCGCTGACCAGAAAGGTTTGCCCTGCGGCTGCAGGGTGCTCCAGACAGGTCTCGATGAAATCGACCAGGTTGCCGATCGCGACCATGCTGCGTTGATTGCGAATAGCGCCCAACGGCAAGACCACGCCTCTTTCGAGCCACTTGAGCAAGCTGAGAAAGTTGGCCTTTACGCCCGGCCCATACACCAGCGGCGGGCGAATGATCACGATCTCCATACCTGTTTCGCTACCGAGCAGGCGCAGCGCCTGCTCGGCCTCATGCTTGGAGATCCCGTAAGGATCTTGCGGTGCCGGCACATCATGGGCGGTGAAAGGACGCCCGACAGGCGTGCTTTCGCCATTCACCTTGATTGAGCTGATAAACACGAAGCGCTTGACCCCGGCCTGCGCTGCCGAGCGTGCCAATTGCAGTGTTCCATCGACATTCACGCGTCGAAATTCGGCCAGTGCATCGTCCGCCGTCTCGTGCATGACATGCACCCGCGCCGCCGCGTGCACGACAATCTGCACGCCGGCCAACTGCCCTGCCGAGCTTGCGCCCATTTCAAACCGCGCAACAGGACACAAACCCAGCAGACGGCTGGCGCCACGAACCGCGGCGACAGGCGCAAACTTTCGCCCGAGCAGCAAACGCAAAACCAGCGCCTCGCCGACGAATCCGCTCGCCCCGGTTACCCACACTTTTGGCGCCGTCATTGGGCCGATTTCCCGACTAGGGCGGTCGCCCAGCAAATCAGGAAAAACAAGGCACGATCTCTGACTCGGCGACGGCAGCGCCACGCCGAGAACGACAGCCTGATCAGTTGCAATCGACGCAACGCAAGCCAGGACCCGACGAAAGGATTGCCCGCCTGCCCGGTCAATCGCGCGATTAAAGCCACTTGGGTAAACCACCAGCCATCGTGAATGGTTTTATAGCGGGCAATCATCGGACTAAGGCCGGTGTTCGCCCCGACCTGATTACTTTCGTGCTGCCGATAGTCCATCGAAGGACGGGGATCGATATACCAGCGAAAGCCGTGGCTGCGGGCGAAAGCATAACAGTACCAATCGTGCAGGCTGACATTTTGCAGCTCATCCCATTGCGCCAGCATCGACTGTTTCATCGCCTGCACCAATGCCGTGCTCAGCACATAGGTACAGCCCGGCCCGGCGGCCTCGAACAGGAAATCCCAGTGTGTCTGCGGCTGTGCCTTGTGCAACAGTTGAGTCCTGCCGTTCTCCCAGAATGCCGTCACATTGCTGGAACACGCATCGACACCGCGCTCGCGAATCGAAGTGATGGCTCGCTGCAATTTGTCCGCATGCCAGATGTCGTCCTGATCGGCAAAGGAGACATAGTCATACCCCTGCAAATCGACATCGCGGATCAATCGGAAAAAGTTGCGCGAGGCGCCACCGAAACGAATACCAGACGGCAAAAGGAAGACATTCGGATGGTTGGCGGCAAAATCCGCGCACCAAGCTTCCGTACCATCGGAAGAAGCATCAACACTGATATGAACGGTGACGTGCACCGCCGATTGACCGAGGATCGAAGCCAACTGCTCTTCGATCCACTGCATTCCGTTGTAGGCAGCCAGCAAAACTGCAACCCGGGGAGTTGTTACTGGCATTCCATTCCTGCTTGCACGGTTCTGACAAATTGAGCGAGACAACGGATTTTCAGCGAATGCTGGAATCCAGGAGCTTCTGCAGATACTGGCCATAGCCGGTTTTCTTCAAGCTGTCGGCCTGTTTTGCCAACTGTTCGGCGTCAATCCAGCCGTTATTGAAGGCGATCTCTTCCAGGCAAGCGACCTTCAAGCCTTGACGCTGCTCGATGGTATGCACGAAGTGACTGGCTTCCAGCAGCGAATCGTGGGTGCCGGTATCGAGCCAGGCAAATCCACGTCCAAGCATTTCGACATTCAGCGACTTCTGCGCCAGATAAGCCTGATTGACGTCAGTGATTTCCAGCTCGCCGCGAGGGGAAGGCTTGATGCTCTTGGCAATATCGACCACCTGGTTGTCGTAGAAATACAACCCGGTCACCGCATAATTGGACTTCGGCTTCAGCGGTTTCTCTTCGATGCTCAGCGCCCGGCCCGTGGCATCGAACTCGACCACGCCGAAACGCTCGGGATCGGAAACGTGGTAGCCGAATACCGTGGCGCCTTGCGCCTGCTGGGTCGCCGCGCGCAGATTGTCGGAGAAATGCTGACCGTAGAAGATGTTGTCGCCCAGAATCAGGCAGCATGGATCTTTACCGATGAACTCTTCACCGATGATAAAGGCTTGCGCCAGACCATCCGGGCTCGGCTGCTCGGCGTAGGTGAGCTTGATGCCATAAACACTGCCATCGCCCAGTAACTTACGGAAGCAAGGCAAATCTTCCGGGGTGGAAATGATCAGGATTTCGCGCATGCCGGCCAGCATCAATACCGACAGCGGATAAAAGATCATCGGCTTGTCGTAGATTGGCAGCATCTGCTTGGAAACGCCGAGTGTCAGCGGGTGCAGGCGCGTGCCCGAACCACCGGCGAGAATGATGCCTTTACGATTTGTCGTGGTCATTTATTCAGAACTTCCCTAAGCATTCGGGTTACACCACTTTGCCAATCCGGCAAGTGTAGAGAAAAATTGTCGCGCAACTTCCGTGTATTCAATCGTGAGTTCGAAGGACGACGAGCGGGTGTTGGATAAGCGCTTGTTTCGATCGGATTGACCGCTGTCACGGAGAGAATCTCGCCATTGGCTTTGGCAAAGTCGATCACATGGTTCGCGTAGCCGTGCCAGGACACTTCACCCGCAGCGGCCAAATGATAAAGGCCCGACAACTGCGGCCGCTGAACTGCCAGACGAATGGCCAATGCGCTGACGTCCGCGATCAGATCCGCCCCGGTAGGCGCGCCGATCTGATCGGCAATCACGCTCAGGCTCTCGCGATCCTTGGCCAGACGCAGCATGGTCTTGGCAAAGTTGTTGCCTCGGGCGGCGAACACCCAGCTGGTGCGAAAAATCAGATGGCGGCAGCCTGAGGCGATGATCGCCTGCTCGCCCGCCAGCTTGCTTGCGCCATAGAAGTTGACCGGCGCAACCGGATCTTCTTCCTGCCAGGCGGTAGTGCCCTGCCCGCTGAAAACGTAGTCGGTCGAATAATGCACCAGCCACGCTCCAAGCGAGGCCGCTTCCTCTGCCATGACACGACTGGCCTGCTCGTTGATACGCGTCGCCAGTTCGGTGTCGGACTCGGCTTTATCAACGGCGGTATAGGCAGCGGCATTGACGATGACATCCGGCGCCACTTGGCGAATGGTCGCCCGTAACGCCTCAAGGTCGGCGAGATCACCGCACAAGCCATCAACGCTATGGCGATCCAGTGCAACCAGCTCGCCCAGCGGCGCCAGCGCACGCTGCAGCTCCCAACCGACCTGGCCATTTTTGCCTAGCAGTAGGATTTTCATGCTTTGTTCGAACGATCTGCGTAGTTCTGATCGATCCACTGCTGGTAGCTGCCGCTCTTCACGTGAGCAACCCACTCGGTGTTCTGCAGGTACCATTCAACCGTTTTGCGAATGCCGGTATCGAAGGTTTCTTCCGGCGTCCAGCCCAACTCCCGCTGAATCTTGCTGGCATCAATTGCGTAGCGCTGGTCATGACCAGGACGATCCTGCACGTAAGTGATCAAGCTTGCGTGCGGACGATACGCGGAGTCTGGACGAAGCTCATCAAGCAGCGCACAAAGCGTATGAACAACTTCAATGTTCTGCTTCTCGTTGTGACCACCGATGTTGTAAGTCTCACCAATGACACCTTCGGTGACGACTTTATACAACGCACGTGCATGGTCTTCCACGTAGAGCCAGTCACGAACCTGGTTGCCTTTGCCATAAACAGGCAACGGCTTGCCTTCCAAAGCATTGAGGATGATCAGCGGGATCAACTTCTCGGGGAAGTGGCAAGGACCGTAGTTGTTCGAGCAGTTGGTGACCAGAGTCGGCAGGCCATAGGTGCGAGCCCACGCGCGCACGAGATGATCGGAACTGGCTTTGCTGGCCGAGTATGGCGAGCTTGGCTGGTAGGGCGTGGTTTCAGTGAACAGGTCTTCCGGGCCTTCCAGGTCGCCATACACTTCGTCAGTGGAAATGTGATGGAAGCGAAAGTTGGCTTTACGTGCATCATCAAGCGCAGCCCAGTAATGACGAGCCGCCTCGAGCAACGTGTAAGTGCCGACGATGTTGGTTTGAATGAATTCGGATGGCCCCGAAATCGAACGATCAACGTGCGACTCTGCAGCAAGATGCATGATGGCATCCGGCTGATGCTCTCTCAGGACGCGGTCGATTTGATCGCGATCACAGATATCAACGCGTTCGAATGCGTATCGCGAGTCCTGGCTGACTTCAGCCAAAGACTCCAGGTTACCGGCGTAAGTCAGCTTGTCGACATTGACGACAGAATCGGCGGTGTTGGAAATGATGTGGCGAATGACTGCCGAGCCGATGAACCCGGCGCCGCCGGTAACTAGAATTTTCACGCGAAAGCATACCCTTGAGCTGCGGACAGTGACACCAACGAGCACTGCCTAATCCATGAATGCAGAAGCCATCAAATTAGAGGCTTCCGTCAGAGTCAGTCTGAATCGACGTGGGAATAGGCCACTATCGAACAAGGGCTGCATTTTACAGCTTAATGAAGGTTTTACTAATGGATATAGACAGGCAGAGGCGCAATTTCGACAGATGCCCTGCACCTGTCGTTTTCAGACAAGGCGCTTGCGTGCAGCTCTGGACGAGCGCCCCAGGAACCAGCCGAGAATCGGGCCGATAAACATGCCGATCAGCAATGCCACGACAACAACCAACGACACCGGAAGTTGCGGCCCGGACCAACCTAGAAACAACAACGACACCGCCTGCTGGTTTTCAAGGACAAAGGCCAGAACAACCAAGACAAGCAACAAAACGAAAACGCCAAGAAGTATGCGCTTGAGATTACGCATGAGCATCTCCCTGATATTCAGCAGCGAGGATCAAACGCCCTCCTCCTCTTCCTCGTTCACACGATCGCGCAGTTCTTTGCCCGGCTTGAAGTGTGGAACGAACTTACCGTCAAGGCTGACGGACTGACCGGTCTTTGGATTGCGCCCTACACGCGGCGCGCGATAATGCAGTGAGAAGCTGCCAAACCCACGGATCTCGATACGATCACCGGTGGCCAGACACTGGGACATTTGTTCAAGCATGGTCTTGATGGCCAGCTCCACATCCTTGGATGAGAGCAGCCCTTGATGGGTGACAATTCGTTCGATCAACTCCGACTTCGTCATATTTTTCCCTTCTTTTTCAAGCAGCTAGATCAGCGCTTGAAAGGTTTTAGCACGCCCGGAAGATTTTGAACAGCCCAGGGATTGACATATCTTCCTTAGCGTCAAAACGCCCATTTTCAGAGCATCAGATCACCAAACCGGTTCACCGCACTCAGCGACAGATCACCAGCATGGTACGCGTCACGTAGCCAGCTGGATTGAAGCCAAAGGGAAACTCATCTTCATCCTTAGCGTCATCAGATCGCGTCACCACCTTATAGCCAGCGCCCTTGCACTCTTTCGCTGCACGCTTCTGGCACTTTTCCCAGCCCGAGCCCAAACCGGAACAATCGACTTCAATACCACCGACCCCGCGCACCGCATGGGTCTTGGCACTTGTAGTACAGCCAGCGCACAACAAGATCGCTATGAGGACAATAAACTTGTTCATCCACTTCCTTATGCCAGGCAACTGCCCGACTACTGCGCACCCAAGTCCAAGCTTAGTCGCGAATAGACGATTGATCCGAATAAAGAAACAGACAGCCCAAGCGTGACATTGGTTTCACCGGAAACCTGACCCGCCGCCAAATCGCGGGCACAAAAAAGGGCGACCGAAGTCGCCCTTTTTCATGATCAAGCAGAACTTAGTTCTGTTTGGCCATTGCTTGCTTCAGCAGTGCAGCCATGGTGGTGTCAACTGCTTCGCCTTCCGGAGCTGCTTTCAGGCTCTGGATAGCTTCTTTCTCTTCAGCGTCGTCTTTCGACTTGATGGAGAGTTGGATCACGCGGCTCTTACGATCAACGCTGATGATCTTGGCTTCTACTTCTTCGCCTTCTTTCAGAACGTTGCGCGCGTCTTCAACGCGGTCACGGCTGATTTCGGAGGCTTTCAGAGTCGCTTCGATATCGTCGGCCAGAACGATGATGGCGCCTTTGGCGTCAACTTCTTTCACAGTGCCTTTAACGATGGCGCCTTTGTCGTTAACCGAGACGTACTCGGAGAACGGATCGCTTTCCAGCTGCTTGATACCCAGGGAGATACGCTCGCGCTCTGGGTCAACCGACAGGATAACGGTGTCCAGCTCGTCGCCCTTCTTGAAACGACGAACGGCTTCTTCGCCCACTTCGTTCCAGGAGATGTCGGACAGGTGAACCAGGCCGTCGATGCCGCCGTCCAGACCAATGAAGATACCGAAATCGGTGATCGACTTGATGGTGCCGGAGATTTTATCGCCCTTGTTGAACTGGCCAGAGAAATCTTCCCATGGGTTAGATTTGCACTGCTTGATGCCCAGGGAGATACGACGACGCTCTTCGTCGATGTCCAGAACCATAACTTCCACTTCGTCGCCGACTTGTACGACTTTCGAAGGGTGGATGTTCTTGTTGGTCCAGTCCATTTCCGATACGTGTACCAGACCTTCAACGCCTTCTTCCAGCTCAGCGAAGCAGCCGTAGTCGGTCAGGTTGGTTACACGAGCGGTAACGCGAGTGCTTTCTGGGTAACGGGCTTTGATAGCAACCCATGGATCTTCGCCCAGTTGCTTCAGGCCCAGGGAAACACGGTTGCGTTCGCGATCGTATTTCAGAACCTTGACGTCGATTTCGTCACCAACGTTGACGATCTCGGAAGGATGCTTGATGCGCTTCCAGGCCATGTCGGTGATGTGCAGCAGGCCGTCCACGCCACCCAGATCGACGAATGCGCCGTAATCGGTGAGGTTTTTGACGATACCTTTGACTTGCTGGCCTTCCTGCAAGGATTCCAGCAGAGCTTCACGCTCGGCGGAGTTCTCGGCTTCCAGGACGCTGCGACGGGAAACGACAACGTTGTTGCGCTTCTGGTCCAGCTTGATGACCTTGAATTCCAGCTCTTTGCCTTCCAGGTGCGTGGTGTCGCGCACTGGACGGACGTCAACCAGGGAACCTGGCAGGAACGCACGGATGCCGTTAACGTCGACAGTGAAGCCGCCTTTAACCTTACCGTTGATAACGCCCTTGACCACTTCCTCAGCTGCGAAGGCTGCTTCCAGAACGATCCAGCACTCAGCGCGCTTGGCTTTTTCACGGGACAGCTTGGTTTCACCGAAACCGTCTTCAACCGAGTCCAGAGCAACGTGAACTTCGTCACCGACATTGATAGTCAGATCGCCAGCGTCGTTGTAGAACTGCTCAAGCGGGATGAGTGCTTCAGACTTCAGGCCAGCGTGAACGGTTACCCAGCGAGCTTGGTAATCGATATCAACGATAACACCGGTGATGATGGAGCCTGCCTGAAGGTTCAGGGTTTTTAGGCTTTCTTCAAAGAGTTCCGCAAAGCTTTCGCTCATTTTAATTCCTGTAAATGAGGGCGAAGAATACGCCCATCTCCACACCCCAGACGGTGTGGGTTAGTTTCAAATAAAAGAAGCGCCACAGGACTATGACTGGTCCCCTGCAACCTTCTTGGTCACCCGGCGATATCGCGAATGGCGATCTCGCTCATGATGCGTTCAAGCACCTGATCAATGGACAACTCCGTGGAATCCAGCTGTATGGCGTCAGCCGCCGGCTTAAGCGGGGCTACCGCTCGCTGGGTGTCACGCTCATCGCGTGCACGGATCTCATCTAGCAGACTCGACAGACTAACACCCTCGACTTTGCCCTTCAACTGCAAATATCGACGGCGCGCCCTCTCCTCGGCACTCGCGGTCAGGAAAATCTTCAGCGGCGCATTCGGAAAAACCACCGTACCCATGTCGCGACCGTCGGCCACCAGGCCCGGCGCCTCCTGGAAAGCGCGCTGACGCTGCAGCAGCGCCTCGCGTACAGCCGGCAATGCAGCCACTTGCGAAGCACCGGAACCGATGCTCTCGGTGCGAATGACATCGCTGACTTCGTCACCTTCCAGGATGATCCGCTGCAACTGACCGTCGGTCGCCGCGATGAACTGCACATCCAGATGAGCGGCCAGTTTTTTCAGCAGCTCTTCATTGGTCAGGTCAACACCATGGTTGTGCGCAGCAAACGCCAGCAAGCGGTACAGCGCACCGGAATCCAGCAGATTCCAGCCCAGACGCTTGGCCAGAATCCCGGCGACCGTGCCTTTGCCCGAGCCGCTTGGCCCATCGATGGTGATGACCGGTGCAATGTTTTTCACGACTGAGCCTCTTGTGCCACACGAATACCGACCTGCGCGCACAACGCGAGGAAGTTCGGGAACGACGTCGCGACGTTGGCGCAATCATGGATGCGTATCGGCGCAGTGGCGCGCAGCGAGGCCACGCTGAAAGCCATCGCAATGCGGTGATCGCCGTGACCATGCACTTCGCCGCCGCCGATCTGGCCGCCGTCGATGATGATGCCGTCCGGGGTCGGTTCACACTTGACGCCCAGCGCCAGCAAACCGTCCGCCATGACCTGGATACGATCCGATTCCTTGACGCGCAGTTCTTCAGCGCCGGTCAACACAGTGCGCCCTTCGGCACAGGCAGCGGCGACGAACAATACCGGGAACTCGTCGATGGCCAGCGGAACCAGCTCCTCGGGAATCTCGATGCCCTTGAGTTTAGCTGCTCGCACGCGCAGGTCAGCCACAGGCTCGCCGCCGACTTCGCGCTGGTTTTCCAGAGTGATGTCCGCGCCCATCAGGCGCAGGATGTCGATGACGCCGGTACGGGTCGGGTTGATGCCGACGTGCTCGAGCACCAGTTCCGAACCTTCGGCGATCGAGGCCGCGACGAGAAAGAACGCCGACGACGAGATGTCACCCGGCACTTCAATATGAGTTGCAGTGAGCTTGCCGCCAGACTCGACCGAAGCCGTAGCGCCTTCAACACTTACCGGATAACCGAAGCCGCGCAGCATGCGCTCGGTGTGATCGCGAGTCGGGGCCGGCTCGGTCACGGTGGTCTTGCCTTCGGCGTACAGACCGGCGAGCAGCAGGCAGGATTTCACCTGAGCACTGGCCATCGGCATGGTGTAAGTCAGGCCTTTGAGCTTGTGCCCGCCACGAATGGTCATCGGCGGACGACCTTCAGCAGCGGTTTCGATCACGGCACCCATTTCTCGCAGCGGATTGGCCACACGATTCATTGGACGCTTGGACAGCGACGCATCGCCAGTCAAAGTGCTGTCGAAGTTTTGCGCGGCCAGCAGGCCGGACAGCAGACGCATCGAAGTACCGGAGTTGCCCAGGTAGATCGGGCCCGGCGCCGGTTTCAGACCATGCAGGCCGACACCATGAATGGTCACGCGGCCGTGGTGCGGGCCTTCGATGACCACGCCCATGTCGCGGAACGCCTGCAAGGTCGCCAGGGCGTCTTCGCCCTCGAGGAAGCCTTCGACTTCGGTGACGCCTTCGGCCAGCGAACCGAGCATGATCGAACGGTGGGAAATCGATTTGTCACCCGGTACGCGAATCCGACCGGACAGGCGGCCACCAGGTTGAGCCAGGAAGATCAGATCGTTGGAATTCATAGCGTCCACATAGGCCCTGCGGGCCAGGATTTTACTGAAATGCTCGCGGGCAACCCGGGCGCGAGTGAAAACGCCCAACAATTGGTGCCCATCCCCTGCATCGACCGCGTCGCGCAAGGCGTCGAGGTCGCTGCGAAATGTATCGAGTGTGCGCAGGACAGCCTCGCGGTTGGCGAGGAAGATGTCGTGCCACATCACCGGGTCGCTTCCGGCAATTCTTGTGAAATCGCGGAAACCACCGGCAGCGTAACGGAAGATCTCAAGGTTTTCATTGCGCTTGGCCAACGAATCGACCAGACCGAAGGCCAGCAAATGCGGCAGATGGCTGGTCGCGGCCAACACTTCATCGTGACGCTCGACTTGCATGTGCTCGACGTCGGCGCCCAATTCGCGCCACAGACGATCAACCACCGCCAGTGCAGCCGGATCGGTTTGCTCGAGCGGCGTGAGAATCACTTTGTGACGACGGAACAGTTCGGCATTGGAGGCTTCCACCCCGCTCTGCTCGGAACCGGCAATCGGATGGCCCGGCACGAAACGCGGCGGCATCGCGCCAAACGCCTCGGTTGCCGCGCGCACCACATTGCCTTTGGCGCTGCCGACGTCGGTCAGAATCGCCGAGCCCAGATCCATGCTCGCCAGACGCGCGAGCACTTTTTCCATGGCCAGAATCGGCACCGCCAGCTGAATTACGTCAGCACCCTGGCAAGCCGCTGCCAAGTCATCTTCACAACGATCAACCACACCCAACTCGACCGCCAGCTTGCGCGATTGCGGATCGAGATCGACTCCGACCACTTCGCGGCACACACCGCTTTCCCGCAAGCCTTTGGCAAACGAACCACCGATCAACCCCAGACCGACCACCACAAGGCGACTGATCATAGGTGCAGCAGATTGCATTGCAGTGACATCACCCACGAGCCAGAACCTTGCGCAGCGCTTCAAGGAAACGGCTGTTTTCCGCTGGCAGACCGATGGTCACCCGCAGGTGGTTCGGCATGCCGTAATTGGCCACTGGACGCACGATCACGCCTTCGCGCAGCAAGCCCTGGAACACAGGGGCTGCAACCTGGCCGAGATCGACGCAGATGAAGTTGCCTTTCGACTCGATCCAGCCCAGACCCAGCTCACGGAACCCGGCCTGCAACTGCTGCATGCCCGACTCGTTGAGCTGACGGCTTTGCGCCAGATACTCCTCGTCTTTCAGCGCTGCGCAGGCTGCTGCCAACGCGAGGCTGTTGACGTTGAACGGCTGGCGAACGCGGTTCAGCACGTCAGCAACAACCGGAGTCGACAGACCGTAACCAACGCGCAATGCCGCCAAGCCGTAGGCCTTGGAGAAGGTGCGCGAAACCAGCAGATTCGGGTACGCGGCGAGGAAATCCAGACCATCAGGCAGATCGCTGCCTTCGGCGTACTCGATGTACGCCTCATCCAGCACCACCAACACGTGCTCCGGAACATCCTGGAGGAACTCGTCCAGCGCTTCTGTGCCGAACCAGGTGCCGGTCGGGTTGTTCGGGTTGGCGATGAACACCACGCGGGTGTTGGCATCGATGGCCGCGAGCATTGCAGGCAAGTCATGCCCCCAATTCTTGGCCGGCACCACTTTGGCTTGCGCGCCGACCGCCTGAGTGGCAATTGGGTACACAGCGAAAGCGTGCTCACTGAACACCGCATTCAGGCCCGGCGCCAGATAGGCGCGCGCGACCAGTTCGAGAATGTCATTGGAACCATTGCCCAGCGTGACCTGGTTCAGCTCGACGCGGCACTGCTCGGCCAGCAAGGATTTCAATGCGAAACCATTGCCATCCGGATAACGGGTCAGCTCGGCCAGCTCTTCACGGATCGCCGCCAAGGCTTTCGGACTGGCGCCCAGCGGGTTTTCGTTGCTCGCCAGTTTGACGATTTTCGCCGGATCCAGATCCAGCTCGCGCGCCAGTTCGTCCACAGGCTTGCCCGGAACGTACGGCGAAAGTTGTTGCACGCCCGGCTGTGCCAGAGCGAGGAAGTTGCCACTCATTTGCTACCGCCCCTTAGAGAACTGCTTTCGGGTAGGAACCCAGCACTTTGAGTGCTACTGCTTCCTGACTGATCTTTTCCAGCACACCTTTGATCAACGGATCACGGTGGTGGCCGACGAAGTCGATGAAGAATACGTAAGTCCATTTGCCGCTGCGCGACGGACGGGTTTCGATGCGGGTCAGGTCGATCCCGTTGTCGTGGAACGGCACCAGCAGCTCGTGCAGCGCGCCGGGTTTGTTGCTCATCGACACGATGATCGAGGTCTTGTCGTCGCCGGTCGGCGGCACTTCCTGATTACCGATCATCAGGAAGCGCGTCGAGTTGTCCGGACGGTCTTCGATCTTCTCGGCCAGACGGGTCAGGCCATACAGCCCTGCCGCCATATCACCGGCAATCGCCGCCGAATTCCACTCGCCTTTAACCCGCTTGGCCGCTTCGGCGTTGCTGGAAACCGCGACGCGTTCAACATTCGGGTAATGCGCGTCCAGCCACTTGCGGCACTGGGCCAGCGACTGCGCATGGGAATAGATGCGGCTGATGCTGTCGGTCTTGGTGTTTTCACCCACCAACAGATGATGGTGAATGCGCAACTCGACTTCGCCACAGATGACCATGTCGTGTTCGAGGAAGCTGTCCAGCGTGTGATTGACCGCGCCTTCGGTGGAGTTTTCCACCGGCACCACGCCAAAATTCACCGCACCGGCCGCCACTTCACGGAACACTTCGTCGATAGCTGCCATCGGCTTGCTGATGACGGCGTGGCCGAAGTGCTTCATCGCCGCTGCCTGGGTGAAAGTGCCTTCCGGGCCGAGGTAAGCCACTTTCAGCGGCTGCTCCAGCGCCAGGCACGACGACATGATTTCGCGGAACAACCGCGCCATCTCTTCGTTGCCCAGCGGCCCCTGATTGCGCTCCATCACCCGCTTGAGCACCTGAGCTTCGCGCTCAGGACGATAGAACACCGGCACTTCGCCTTCGGCCAGCGAGGCCATCTTTACTCGCGCGACTTCCTGGGCGCAACGCGCACGCTCACTGATCAGCTCCATGACTTTGGTGTCCAGAGCGTCAATGCGAACGCGCAGTGCCTTGAGTTCTTGCTCGGACATCAGCCGTGTTCCTTCTCGAATTCAGCCATGTACGCCACCAGCGCGTTGACCGCGGTGATGTCGACAGCGTTATAGATGGAGGCGCGCATGCCGCCCACGGAGCGGTGGCCTTTCAGATTGAGCAGGCCGCGTTCTTCGGCACCGACGAGGAATGACTTGTCCAGGCGATCATCGGCCAGACGGAACGGCACGTTCATCCACGAGCGGTCCGACTTGTTGATCGGGTTGCTGTAGAGACCGCTGGCGTCGATGAAGTCATACAGCGTGCGCTGCTTGACGTCGTTGAGTTTGGCGATCGCATCAACGCCGCCCTGCTCCTTCAGCCACTGGAACACCAGACCGGACAGGTACCAGGCCAGGGTCGGCGGGGTGTTGTACATCGAGCCGTTATCCGCTGCGACTTTGTAGTCGAGCATGGTCGGGCACAGCGCACGCGCCTTGCCGAGCAAGTCTTCGCGGATGATGTTGACGACGATGCCGCTCGGGCCGATGTTCTTCTGCGCGCCAGCGTAGATCATGCCGAAGCGCGAGATATCGACCGGGCGCGACAGAATGTCGGAAGACATGTCAGCCACCAGCGGCACGTCACCGACTTCCGGGATCCACTGGAATTCCAGACCACCGATGGTTTCGTTCGGCGCGTAGTGAACGTAAGCGGCGTCTTTTGACAGCTTCCACTCGTTCTGGCCCGGGATGGCGAAATAGTCGTAAGGCTTGGCGGTGGCGGCAACGTTGACGTGGCCGTAACGCGAGGCTTCTTCGATGGCTTTCTGCGACCAGATACCGGTGTCGATATAGTCGGCAGAACCGCCTTCAGGCAACAGGTTCAGTGGAATCTGCGCGAATTGCTGGCTGGCGCCACCTTGCAGAAACAGCACTTTGTAGTTCGACGGGATATTCAGCAGGTCACGCAGATCCTGCTCGGCCTGGGTGGCAATGGACACGAACTCATCGCTGCGATGGCTCATTTCCATGACCGACAGACCCTTGCCGTGCCAATCAAGGAGTTCACCCTGGGCGCGCTGCAGGACAGCTTCAGGAAGCGCCGCAGGACCGGCGCAGAAGTTATAGGCTCGCTTGCTCACATCCAATCTCGCTCTGATTTGGTGGTCACTTAAATCTTTTAGTCTGCGGATGATCGTTCCCACGCTCTGCGTGGGAATGCATCCAATGACGCTCTGCGTCATGGGACGCGGAGCGTCCCGAGCGGCATTCCCACGCAAAGCGTGGGAACGATCCCGTGCAGTGTTGCAAATTTTCAAACAGGACAAATAACAAGGGGGCGAATTTTCATCCGCCCCCTTGGTTGCCCGCTTATTCTTGCGGTTCTTCGTCTGCTGCGGCGTCGAGTTGCTGGTCTTCAACAGCATCGTCGATCACGACGGTGCCTTCGAATTCCTCGCCCTCTTCCCCTTCAAGCTCTTCACCTTCGATTTCCGAAGGCTCCTGAACCCGCTCCAGACCGACCAGGGTTTCATCCTTGGCCAGTTTGATCAACGTCACACCTTGCGTGTTACGACCCAGGCTCGACACTTCGTCGACACGGGTACGCACCAATGTGCCCTGATCGGAGATCAGCATGATCTCTTCACCGTCCTGCACCTGAACCGCGCCGACCAGACGGCCGTTACGTTCGTTGCTGACCATGGCGATAACGCCCTGACCGCCACGCTTGTACTCAGGGAACTCGGTGATCGCCGTACGCTTGCCATAGCCGCGCTCGGAAGCGGTGAGGATTTCGCTGCCTTCTTCCGGAATCAGCATGGAGATCAGCTTCTGCCCTTCTGGCAGACGCATGCCACGCACACCGCGGGCGGTACGGCCCATGGCGCGAACTTCGGATTCCTTGAAGCGCGTTACCTTGCCGCCGTCGGAGAACAGCATGATTTCCTGCTCGCCGTCGGTGACAGCAGCGGAGATCAGGATGTCGCCTTCGTCCAGCTCCAGCGCGATCAGGCCAACGCTGCGCTGACGGCTGAAGGCCACCAGCGGAGTTTTCTTCACGGTGCCGTTGGCGGTCGACATGAAGATGAACGGTGCTTTCTTGCGGTCAGCAGCCTTGATACGGGCACGACGCTCTTCGTCGGTCTCGTTGCTGTTTTCGATTTCTTCTACATCAACCTCAACGCCTTCAGCCTCTTCTTCTTCAGCCTGACGCTTCATGGCTTCGAGATCGACCGGCAACATGGTGGTGATGTATTCGCCTTCGCTCAATGGCAGAAGGTTGACCAGCGGACGACCACGGGCAGCGCGGGACGCTTCCGGAATCTCGTAGGTCTTGAGCCAGTACACCTTGCCCTTGCTGGAGAACAGCAACAGCGTGGTGTGGCTGTTGGCAACCAGCAGGTGAGCGATGTAGTCCTCATCCTTGACGCCGGTGGCCGATTTGCCTTTACCGCCACGACGCTGAGCCTGGTACGCAGCCAATGGCTGGGTCTTGGCGTAGCCACCGTGGGAAATCGTCACAACGCGCTCTTCTTCCGGGATCATGTCACCCAAGGTCAGATCGAGACGGGCATCGAGAATTTCGGTGCGGCGCACGTCGCCGTATTCGGCACGAATCACTTCCAGCTCTTCGCGGATCACTTCCATCAGGCGCACAGCGCTGTTGAGGATGCGGATCAGCTCGCCGATCTGGTTGAGAATCTCTTGATACTCGGCCAGCAGTTTTTCGTGTTCCAGACCGGTCAGACGGTGCAGACGCAGTTCCAGAATGGCTTGCGCCTGTTCTGGCGACAGGAAGTACTTGCCTTCGCGCAGACCGTATTGCGGATCCAGAGTCTCCGGACGGCAGGAATCAGCACCGGCACGCTCAACCATCGCAACCACGGCGGAGGATTCCCACGCGGTGCTGATCAGCGCTTCCTTGGCTTCCGACGGCGTCGGCGAAGCCTTGATCAGCGCGATGACCGGGTCGATGTTCGACAGGGCAACGGCCTGACCTTCGAGGATGTGACCACGCTCGCGCGCCTTGCGCAGTTCGAAAACGGTACGGCGGGTGACCACTTCGCGACGGTGACGGACGAAGGCTTCCAGCAGATCCTTGAGGTTCAGGATGCGTGGGCGGCCGTCGATCAGCGCAACGATGTTGATGCCGAATACCGATTGCAGCTGGGTCTGGGCGTAGAGGTTGTTGAGGATCACCTCAGGCACTTCGCCGCGACGCAGTTCGATCACGACGCGCATACCGTCCTTGTCGGATTCGTCGCGCAGTTCGGTGATGCCTTCCAGCTTCTTCTCTTTAACCAGTTCGGCGATCTTCTCGATCAGACGCGCCTTGTTCAACTGGTAAGGAAGTTCGGTGATAACGATCTGCTGACGGCCACCGACCTTGTCGATGTCTTCAATGATCGAGCGGGCGCGCATGTAAATACGGCCGCGACCAGTGCGGTAGGCTTCGATGATGCCGGCGCGACCGTTAATGATCGCCGCGGTCGGGAAGTCCGGGCCGGGGATGTATTGCATCAGTTCATCGACGGTCAGCTCAGGGTTGTCGATGAGCGCCAGGCAACCGTCGATGACTTCACCGAGGTTGTGCGGCGGGATGTTGGTCGCCATGCCCACGGCGATACCGCTGGAGCCGTTGACCAGCAGGTTGGGAATACGGGTCGGCATGACCGCCGGGATCATTTCGGTGCCGTCGTAGTTCGGCACCCAGTCCACGGTTTCTTTGTGCAGGTCGGCCAGCAGCTCGTGCGCCAGCTTGGTCATGCGCACTTCGGTGTATCGCATCGCCGCAGCGTTGTCGCCGTCGACCGAACCGAAGTTACCCTGACCGTCTACCAGCAGATAGCGCAGGGAGAAAGGCTGGGCCATACGAACGATGGTGTCGTACACGGCAGTGTCACCGTGCGGGTGATACTTACCGATCACGTCGCCGACAACACGGGCAGATTTCTTGTACGGCTTGTTGTAGTCGTTGCCCAGCTCGCTCATCGCGAACAGTACGCGACGGTGCACGGGCTTGAGGCCATCGCGCGCATCCGGCAGTGCACGGCCGACGATTACGCTCATCGCGTAGTCGAGGTAGGACTGCTTCAGCTCGTCTTCGATATTGACCGGGAGGATTTCTTTGGCCAGTTCGCCCATGAGAAGCCTGATTCCTTTTTCTGGTGAAACTTCGTCATATCCATGTGGGAGCAACGAAGCTCGTCGGGGCCGGCCGAGTGCCATGCGCCGACTTACGACAAATCAACATTGGATCGCGGATTTGCGCAGTAAAGACAGCTTCGTGAAGCTGCCTCGGAAAACGCCGGATGTTATCACAAAGGCCGCCACGCACCTATCCCCCAGATGCGCATGGAGCATAGTTAGTTGACCGGTGACAGGCTTAACGGGGACGAGAGAGGCTCAGAGCTTCTTTGAGCGCAGATTTGTGGTGTGGATTAGCGATGTTTATTGACATTTAAGGGTAGACACACATGTATGAGCTGCCGAAGGCTGCGACCTTTTGATTTTGTTTTTAGAAGATAAAGTCAAAAGATCGCAGCCTTCGGCAGCTCCTACATTGAGTGTCACCGCATTAGTGCAGGCGTTTGCGGCACATCAACTGGGCCATTTTCGCGGTATCCGGGCGCTCGACGATGCCTTTCTCGGTGACGATCGCATCGATCAGATCCGCCGGCGTCACGTCAAACACCGGATTGAACGCTTCAACGTCGGCACCGACGCGCTTGCCGCCGACTTCCAGCAGCTCGGCGCCATCGCGTTCTTCGATCGGGATGTCGTCGCCGCTGGCCAGGTTCATGTCGATGGTCGAACTCGGCGCCACCACCATGAAACGCACACCGTGGTGCATGGCGTTGACCGCCAGTTGATAGGTGCCGATCTTGTTCGCCACGTCACCGTTGGCGGTAATGCGGTCGGCGCCAACAATCACCCAGGTCACACCCTTGGTTTTCATGATGTGCGCAGCGGCGGAGTCGGCATTCAGGGTCACCGGAATGCCTTCGTTGGCCAGTTCCCACGCAGTCAAACGCGAGCCTTGCAGCCATGGACGGGTTTCGTCGGCGTAAACGCGCTCGACCATGCCTTCAATAAAGGCTGCGCGAATCACACCCAGTGCCGTGCCGAAACCGCCCGTGGCCAGCGCGCCAGTGTTGCAGTGGGTCAGGATCGCCTGAGCATTGCCCTGATGCTTGCGGATCAGGTCGACGCCGAGCTGCGCCATGGTCAGGTTGGCTTCGCGGTCGCTTTCATGAATGGCGATCGCCTCAGCTTCGAGCGCCGCCAGCGGATCGGCGTTTGCTTTCAGGCGATCCAGTCGATCATGCATACGACCCAGCGCCCAGAACAGATTGACTGCGGTCGGACGGGAATCGGCCAGCAAGGCGAAATCCTCTTCCAGCGCCGCGTACCAGTCGCCACCTTCAGCAATCCGCGCACGGGCCGCGAGCACGATGCCATAGGCCGCACTGATGCCGATGGCCGGTGCGCCACGCACCACCATCGAGCGAATCGCCTCAGCGACGCCGGCGGCGCTGGTGTAGGCAATCCAGGTTTCTTCGAACGGCAAAATACGCTGATCCAGCAGGTGCAGCGCGCCGTCTCGCCACTCGATGGCCTTCACTTTCTCCGCAGCCAACAGTCGATCGCGCATCCCACACCCCGCACTCATGAACAAAAGCCGCCGATTATAGCGATCCCCCCGCGAAGACGCTCGGGTATACTTCGCCATCCTTTACAAAAGCACTGGAACCGACCCTCGATGCCGAAACCTGCCATTGCGCTCGACTTATTATTGCTGCCGACCTGGCTGGTACCCGTCGAACCTGCAGGCGTTGTGCTCAAGGAGCATGGCCTGGGCATCCGCGACGGTCGCATCGTGTTTATCGGCCCGCGCGCCGAAGCATTAAAGTGTAACGCCAGCGAAGTCCGCGAATTGCCGGACGTGCTGCTCGCCCCCGGTCTGATCAACGCCCACGGCCACGCGGCGATGACACTGTTCCGCGGCCTGGCCGATGATCTGCCGCTGATGACCTGGCTGGAAAACCACATCTGGCCGGCCGAAGCGAAATGGGTCGATGAAGATTTCGTCCGCGACGGCACTGATCTGGCCATCGCCGAGCAGATCAAGGGCGGCATCACCTGCTTCTCGGACATGTATTTTTTCCCGAAAGTCGCCAGCGAGCGCGTGCACAACAGCGGCATTCGTGCGCAAATCGCGATTCCGATCCTAGATTTCCCGATCCCGGGCGCCAGCAGTGCCGATGAAGCGATTCGCCAAGGCGTCGAGCTGTTCGGCGACTTGAAGCATCACGAACGCATCAAGATCACCTTCGGCCCTCATGCACCGTACACCGTCGGCGACGAGAATCTGGAAAAAATCCGCGTGATCGCCGAGGAACTGGACGCGTCGATCCACATGCACGTCCACGAAACCGCGTTCGAAGTCCAGCAAGCGCTGGAGCAGCGCGGCGAACGCCCGCTGGCCCGCCTCGGTCGCCTGGGCCTGCTCGGCCCACGCTTCCAGGCCGTGCACATGACCCAGATCAGCGATGACGACCTGGCGTTGCTGGTAGAAAGCAACACCAGCGTGATCCATTGCCCGGAATCCAATCTCAAACTGGCCAGCGGCTTCTGCCCGGTAGAGCGTTTGTGGCAGGCTGGAGTGAATGTCGCAGTCGGCACTGATGGCGCGGCCAGCAACAACGATCTCGACCTGCTCGGCGAAACCCGCACCGCCGCACTGCTGGCCAAAGCCGTCGCCGGCTCGGCCACCGCGCTGGACGCCCATCGTGCGCTGCGCATGGCCACATTGAATGGCGCGCGAGCATTGGGGATCGAGGCGCAAGTCGGCTCGCTGGAAATCGGCAAAGCCGCCGACATCGTCGCCTTCGACCTGTCCGGTCTGGCCCAGCAACCGGTCTACGACCCGGTTTCGCAGCTGATCTATGCCACCGGTCGCGACTGCGTGAAACACCTGTGGGTCGCCGGCAAGCAACTGCTCGACGACCGGCGCCTGACGCGCATGGACGAAGAGCAACTGGGCGCCACCGCCCGGGCCTGGGGCCAGCGCATCAGCGGCCACACCGAATCGTAAACACCCCGGGGCAAACTCCGGGGCTACAGCCCTTTTTCAAGTTTTAGAGGATTTAACATGAGCAACGTCGACCACGCCGAAATCGCCAAATTCGAAGCCCTGGCCCATCGCTGGTGGGATCGTGAAAGCGAGTTCAAACCGCTGCACGACATCAACCCGCTGCGGGTCAACTGGATAGACGAGCGGGTCAATCTGGCCGGCAAGAAAGTCCTCGACGTCGGTTGCGGTGGCGGCATCCTCAGCGAAGCGATGGCCCAGCGTGGCGCCACCGTCATGGGCATCGACATGGGCGAAGCGCCGCTGGCGGTCGCGCAACTGCATCAGCTGGAATCCGGCGTCAACGTCGAATACCGCCAGATCACTGCCGAAGACCTCGCAGAAGAAATGCCTGAGCAGTTCGACGTCGTCACCTGCCTTGAAATGCTTGAGCACGTACCGGATCCATCGTCGGTCATCCGCGCCTGCTTCCGTATGGTCAAGCCCGGTGGCCAAGTGTTCTTCTCGACCATCAACCGCAACCCGAAGGCCTATCTGTTTGCCATCGTCGGCGCCGAATACATCATGAAGTTGCTGCCGCGCGGCACCCACGACTTCAAGAAATTCATCCGCCCGTCCGAGCTCGGCGCCTGGAGCCGCATGGCCGGCCTGACCGTCAAGGACATCATCGGCCTGACCTACAACCCGCTGACCAAGCACTACAAACTGGCCAGCGACGTTGACGTCAACTACATGATCCAGACCCTGCGCGAGGAATAAGTCGATGGCCATCAGAGCAGTCCTTTTCGACATGGACGGCACCCTGCTCGACACGGCGCCGGACTTCATCGCCATCTGCCAGGCCATGCGCGCGGATCGTGGCTTGCCGCCGATCAACGACAAGCACATCCGCGACGAGATCTCCGGCGGCGCCAAAGCCATGGTTGCAGTGACATTCTCGATGGACCCGGAATCACCGGGCTTCGAGGAGCTGCGCCTGGAGTTTCTCGAGCGCTATCTGGTCGGCTGTGCGGTACACAGCAAGTTGTTCGACGGCATGGACGAATTGCTCGCCGACATTGAAAAAGCCAATCTGGTCTGGGGCGTGGTCACCAACAAGCCGCTGCGCTTTGCCGAGCCGATCATGCAGCAGCTGGGGCTGGCCGAGCGTTCGGCGTTGCTGATCTGCCCGGATCACGTGAAGAACAGCAAGCCGGATCCGGAACCGTTGATCCTTGCGTGCAAGATGCTTGATCTGGATCCGTCGACGGTGTTGTTTGTAGGCGATGATCTGCGTGATATCGAGTCGGGCCGCGATGCTGGCACGAAAACGGCGGCGGTGACGTTTGGCTACATCCACCCGGACGACAACCCACGGCATTGGGGCGCGGATGTGGTGGTGGATCACCCGTCGGAGTTGCGCAAGGTGCTCGACAGCGCGATTTGCAGCTGCTGATCTGAATCAGATCTTGTGGCGAGGGGATTTATCCCCGTTGGGCTGCGAAGCGGCCCCCGCTTTCATCCAGGCGATGTGACACACAGGTTTTGCGACGGCTTCGCCGCCGAACGGGGATAAATCCCCTCCCACAGGGTGAAGCAGGTCTTCATGAATGGATTGTGAGGTTTTTATGTTTGATTACTCCGCTCGCCCCGAATTGCTCAAGGATCGGGTCATTCTGGTCACCGGTGCCGGTCGTGGCATTGGCGCGGCTGCGGCGAAAACCTACGCCGCTCACGGCGCGACCGTGCTGCTGCTGGGCAAGACCGAGGCCAATCTGACCCAGGTCTACGACGAGATCGAAGCCGCGGGCCACCCACAACCGGCGGTGATCCCGTTCAACCTCGAAACCGCTCTGCCCCATCAATACGATGAGCTGGCGGCAATGATCGAGACTGAGTTCGGCCACCTCGATGGCCTGCTGCACAATGCTTCGATCATTGGTCCGCGCACGCCGATCGAGCAGTTGTCCGGGGAAAATTTCATGCGCGTCATGCAGGTCAACGTCAACGCCATGTTCATGCTGACCAGCACCTTGTTGCCGCTGCTCAAGCTCTCGCAGGATGCGTCGGTGGTGTTCACCTCCAGCAGTGTTGGTCGCAAGGGCCGCGCATACTGGGGCGCTTATGGCGTGTCGAAGTTCGCTACCGAAGGCTTGATGCAAACCCTGGCCGATGAGGTCGACGGCGTTGCACCGGTGCGCTCCAACAGCATCAACCCGGGCGGCACCCGCACCAGCATGCGCGCTCAGGCTTATCCAGGGGAAAACCCGCTGAACAACCCGACGCCCGAGGAGATCATGCCGGTCTACCTCTACCTGATGGGGCCGGACAGCAGCGGTATCAACGGCCAGGCATTCAACGCCCAGTAATGCCATACGTCGCTTTTGTTGCCGTGGCGGAATCCCGTCGCGGCAGGCATTTGCCGCTGCCGACTGCAACAATTGAGTCAATTATCCAGCGCCCTTCCACTCCGAAATAACACAAGCCATTGAATACAAAGGGTTTTAATAAACCTGAACCGAATGGCACGACTTTCGCTCTAAATTTCCTCAAAGCATGCCGTGTGAAGGCAATGGGGCAAGGCCGATTTCGATAGCTTACTAATCGTCATCAGGCAGACTAAACTTATGCCAAATGTCCTACGGGACTGATGGATCAGTATGACGCGCAGCCCATAGCCGCTCTCACCCAGCCTGTAAGACAGACTTACTGCTTAGGGGCTCACGCCATATGAAATCACCTTCCCAGACCAATGCAATTGACTTCGACAGTGCCAAATTGCAACGCCTGGGTTTCGGTCAGCAGCCGCCACTTCTGGAGCGGCCCGCCAGTCTTGCGCAATTGCGCCAGCAACTGAGCCTGCAACTGCAAACCAGTCTCGAACCACAACGCATCCTCGGTCTGTTTTTCCGCGAAGTTCAGCGTCTGGTGCCGCTGGACGCCTTGAGCTACGTGCACAAGGGCAGCGACCTGCGCCTGGAGTTTGGCGCGCGCGGTCATCATTCCGTCAGTTACAGCCTGAGCCACGAAGGTGAGCACATGGGCGAACTGGTGTTCCGCCGCAATCAGCGTTTCAACGATCATGAACAAGGCAATCTGGAGTCGCTGCTGTCGTCGTTGCTGTTCCCGATGCGCAACGCCCTGCTCTACCGCGCCGCGACCCAGAGCGCCTTGCGCGATCCGTTGACCGGTGCCGGTAACCGCATTGCCATGGAGCAGACCCTGCAGCGCGAGATCGAAATGTCGCGTCGGCACCTGCAACCACTATCGGTGTTGATGCTCGATATCGATCACTTCAAACGGGTCAACGACAGCCACGGCCACAGCGCCGGCGATGACGTACTCAAAGCCGTTGCCGCGTCGATCAAGGGCCAACTGCGCAATGTCGACATGGTCTTTCGTTATGGCGGCGAGGAATTTCTGATTCTGCTGTCGAACACCAGCCGCGAACCGGCGGCGATGGTCGGTGAACGCCTGCGTTACGCGGCGCAAGCGGCCGAGTATTACGCCGATGGCCAGTTGATCGAGCTGACGGTGAGCCTCGGCTGTTCGACGCTGCTGCCGGGCGAATCGGCGGAAAGCCTGCTGCGCCGTGCGGATAGCGCGCTATATGTGGCCAAACGCGAAGGCCGCAACCGCTTGGCGATGGCGGGTTAATCTCCCCCGGCCAACCCAAAACAACTGTAGGAGCGAGCCTGCTCGCGATGCGGTCCGACATTCAACATTGATGTTGACTGACATTGCGCCATCGCGATCAGGCTCACTCCTACATTTTTTTACGCGGTGTCAGCTGTAATCAACTTTCGACGACAGCCCGGCGCTCACGGCTTACCAGCAAACGCTCGGACGTCTCCAGTTGCATGCAGCGTTCGAGGAACAGGTACATATAGTCGTAGCTCTTGCACACCGCCTGACGCAACTCGGTTTGCAGAGCCATACTCGGGTTCATGCCGGCCAGGGTGCAAATGATCTCCAGCGCTTCCCACGGATGCGCATCGTCGTACTGCGCGTGCATCTTCAGCCACTTCATCGCGCGCTTGCGATCATCTTCCGGGAACGCGGCGGCGTATACCCCCGTCGAGCAGACCAGTGCAGACCACTCACCGGTCGCGCCTTCGATTGCGTAATTGGTCGCGGCGATGGCGACAATCAGCGAATCGGCGGAACTGGTGTGCCAGCACCAATGACTCAAGGCGTGCAGTTCCGGCGGCACTTGCTGCGCCTGCAAGTCTTCCAGGCTGACACCATGGGCGCGACTCCAGTGCAGCCAGTAATCGGCATGATTGAGTTCAACGCGAATGTTGCGCATCAGCCAACGCCGCGCCATGTCTTCGCCAGGGTGGCGGGCAAACTTGGTCTTGGTCAGGTTCTGCGCCATGTATAACGCGAACTGCTCAACTACCGGCCAGCCCCCGACCAGATACTGGCGCATGGTTTTGGCACTGAGCTTGTTATCCCGCATGCGCATATACAACTCATGTTCGACAACCCGGCGCTTGCTCTCGCTGCAATCCTCAATGAGCTGTTGTGCCCAGGCAGGATAACTTGCAGCTTCCATGAGTGGTCCGGTTCGGTTGAATGTGTCGATCACTGTTCGGCTCCTTTTGATTGTGATTATAAGGATCGGCGAGAGACTTCAACGGAACGTGCCAGGCGCTTTGAATAACAGCGGCTGCGGTCTGGCGGGCCGACTTTGCAAACTGTCACAGGTAAACAATTGCGGGCGTTCAATAACATAACCCTGAGCGTAATCAACCCCGATCTCAAGCAACGCCTGCTCGATCTGGGTTGTTTCAACAAACTCGGCAATTGTCTGCTTACCCATGACATGCCCGATGTGATTGATCACTTCGACCATTGCGCGGTTAATCGGGTCGTCCAGCATATCCTTTACGAAACTCCCGTCGATCTTCAGGAAGTCTACAGGTAAATGTTTCAGATATGCGAATGAAGACATTCCGGCACAAAAGTCATCCAGCGAGAAGTAACAACCTAAACCTTTGAGTTCATTAATAAAACGTATTGCGCTGCCTAAATTTGAAATCGCACTGGTTTCGGTAATTTCAAAACAAATCATTTCAGGCGGTATGGCGTAGTTAACAAACTGTTCCCGTAGGAAGTGTAAAAACGCGTCATCTCCTATAGTAATGCCTGACAGATTAATCGCACACATCGCCAAAGGACCTTCATGTTCTTCGGCAATACATTGAGCAATAACCTTAAATACGTTTTGCACTACCCAACGATCTAACTGACTCATCAAACCATAACGTTCAGCGGCCGGAATGAAACTGTCCGGGAGAATCATCCGCCCCGCTTCATCATGCAGACGCAGCAGAATTTCGATGTGCGCACGCTCTCCCCCGGCGGCACCCAACGGCGCAATTTCCTGGGCGTACAGACAAAACCGGTTCTCCTCCAGTGCCATGTGCAAGCGCTGTACCCAGGCCATCTCACCGAAGCGCAACGACAACTCCGAATCGTCGGCGTGGTAGACCTGCACCCGATTACGGCCCTTTTCCTTGGCCATGTAGCAGGCCATGTCGGCGGCACGCAACGACGCTTCGAGGGTGGTCGGCGTCTGGCCGACATGCACCAGGCCGATACTGACGGTGGTCAGAAATGGCCGGCCCTTCCACACGAAATGCAGGTTCTGCACGGTCTGGCGCAGGCTGTCGGCGATCTTCTCGGCCGCCTCCAGCGCACAGTTCTCCAGAAGAATGCCGAATTCGTCACCGCCCAATCGCGCCAAGGTGTCGCCCTCGCGCAAACCGGACTGCAGCAACGCGCAGATATGCCGCAACAGTTCATCGCCGGCGGCATGCCCACAGGTGTCGTTGACCAGTTTGAATTGATCCAGATCGAGAAACATCAACGCATGCCGCCCGCCCTGACGGGTGAGATTGTGCAGCGCCTGCTCCAAGCGATATTCGAACTCACGGCGGTTGGCCAACCCGGTCAGCGCATCGTGGGTCGCCTGCCACGACAGGTTGGCAATGTATTGCCGCTCCTGCGTCATGTCGTGCAGCACCAGCACCGTGCCACTGACTTTGCCGGCATTGCGGATCGGTGCGCCCACCAGCGTCACCGATACTGTACTGCCGTCGAGGCGCTGGATCAGTTTCGAATGCTCGCTGCCACCACTGAGTTTGCCACTGAGGATGTGCTCGATCAGTGTCAGCCCTTCGGTCTGCGCGTTGTCGTCGAGCAGGTTGAAGAGCGCCGCCAAGGGCAAACCGGCAGCCTGCTCGGCTTTCCAGTGCGTCATGGCCTCGGCGGCCGGGTTCATGTAATCGATGGCCCCGGCAACGTCAGTGGTGATCACCCCGTCGCCGATCGAATGCAGGGTGACGTGGGCCCGGTCCTTCTCCAGTTGCAGCGCCTCGGCGAAGGCATGGCGCTGCTTGAGCAGCTTGTGCGTGCGCAACAGCGCCAGCACGATCAGCCCCAGCGCCGTGGCAAGGTTGGTCAACAGCAGCAGGCGCAGAATCATCCGCGACCCCTCGCCCAAGGCATCACTGAACGCCTTGGCCGCCGGAGTCACAGCGTCGTTGATGGCAAAAATCTGCGCCTTCCAGCGACGAATGTCCGCCTCGCCCGCCGTGTTGCCAGTGATGCTCCGATGCATCTCCTGAGCCACGTTATCCAGTTCGACCAGATAGGCGTCGCCGACCGTCCAGCGGTCGATGGCGGTTTCCAGATAACTGAAATGACGAAAGTTGAGGTACAGCCAGATCAGGCTGGAAACGTCGTCCGGGTGGTTGCCGCCCTTGAGAATGCCATCGCGGGCAGACGCCAGATCGGGCGGCTGATGATCCAGCGCCACGCGTAGTTGATGCCCGCCCTGAGGGACCGCGATCGCGCTTTGATACTTGAGTAAGATCGCCTCGTCGCGGCTGTCGGCGTACAGGTTCAGGTAATAGATGGCGTCTTTCTGGCCTTTGGACCACAGACTTTCGCCTGCCACGTAACCGCGAACGGCCGACAGGACATAGAGACTCACACCGCCCAATAACGCCTGAAACAACACGACGGCGATGAATGGCCAGACGATGCCAAGCAACCGTGGCGTTCCGAGAGTCCGCTTTTGCTTCATGGGATCCCTTGTATGGCACTGCCTGACCATCCCTTCCGATCAGACCACCCACCAAGACTAGGAGGCGTTTGCGCTCCCGGCAAGCGGCATAGACGCCGATATATATGTACCGCCACGCAATCGGGTGAAGCCATGAAACTGGTGACTCTCCTCATTTGCAAAGGCACTGCCGATCATGACGCCCTCACCCATTACACCTTCTCAACAACATATCGCTTTGCTCAACGAATACGATGGACTGCTGGTTCGCTTGAACAGCGTCAAGGAAACGTCCAGCGAGATTGAAGGCTGTTACTACATTCCAGCATCAAATACACCACTGCACCGCGTCCACATGGACGCGCTTTCTTCACTTGCACAGTTGATGAAAAACCCGATCTACCTGGCCACACTGGCGCAGCGGAAGCTGAACGCACGTCGCATGGAAGTCACCATCGAAGGCCAGCGGACGACTTATGAAACCACCAGAATTGGCGGCGGCCATGCGTACCTCGAGCCAGAGGAGTTCCCTCAATTGCGGGGCTTGTTCAGCGCTGTCGAACGGGGAAACAGAGTGCTTGGCGGGAACCTGCGCGCCGACGCCATGTTGCCGATCTGCATTGCCCTGAGTTTTTACGGCGTCCCCCCCGCGCTGTTCAAGCAGCTCGATGCATTGATCCTTTACGTTGAAGAAGCTCGGGCCATTCACCGCCTGAGACTGGGCACCGTTGCTGATATCAACAGTCTTTTCCAGCCAGATGAACATAAGTACGTGGTGGCCGCAGTTGAAAACATAGTGGCCAAGAACGAGACGAGTGCCATCGATTCCCTCGTCAGACAAGCACTGCCTGACGCAACCGTCGAGCAAGTACGCGCCAGCCCAATGCGCAGTCTCGACCGGTTGCTCAATTGCCCCAAGGCCCAGGCATTGGCAGAAGATTTGGTCCAGTGGCTCAACTGGTACGGCGCAAAAGCAGACGAACAGCCGCCGCCCGACATCTCTCCACACCTCGTCGCTGAAGCCTTGCGCCTGTGGTACTCGAGTTCACACGGCCACCAGCCCGGCACCCTCGTGGGGTTTGATCTAAACAGCAGGGAACATCGCGGCAAGAGCTATCAGACATTACGCCGCGACTTCGAAAAGCACTTGAGTGAATACGCGATCGTCCGTGAAACAGAGGCCGAGACTCTGGAACAGGTGTTGGTGGGCCACCTGCTTCTGTCTAAATACTCCAGCGACTTCGCGGTACCGGATGTTCCGCCTGATCTTCCTTACGCCAGCTCGATTGCCTGGGTCAATTTCGTCCACGGCGTCAATCTGGCACAAGCACTTGAGCCAGGCTTGCTGCATCGGTTGAGCTTTCAACAATTGATCGACCTGCCGCTCCGTCAGAGCGAAAACGCCTCGAATGAGCTGATGCAACTGATCGCATTGACCCGCGCCGAACCGGCGCAACGCTGGGCTGCTGCCGCTGCCTTGGGTGATTTGACTGTGGTTTCTATCACCGAAGCGCTGTCAACGCTGGACAACTCGACCCAGGAACTGAGTCAGGCAATCAGCCAACTGAACGCGCAACCTGAGCCAAGACTGGACATTGCAAAAGCTGAAATTGCCCGCGGCTTTCCTCTCAATAAAATGCCCAAAGGTCTGAGGCTTGCGAAAGCCGTCACCGGCAGGAGCAAACGCGCAGTCATCATACTGCCCGACATCAAAGCCTCCGCGTATGAGTTTGCCGAGGTCTACGCTGGAGGCGGGTTCAAACATGGCCAGAAATGGTCGGTGATTCTCGATGGCATACCACGCCAGAACTGGATTGTGCTTTCAAGCGATAACCGCGTTGAGACGGACGAAAAGTGGCGCACCTTTCGCACGTCGGGATTACCAGCGTTCTATAGCGAGTTCCTGCCGGACATCGAGCTCACGTTCAATCAGCGTTTCGAAGGCTATGTGGCGGACAGCAAGAAAGCTTACGCCTGCCTGATCAGACATTTGCTGATATCGCTGCCGTGGGACGAGCGCGAGGCGCTGGCACAGGGTGAAGTACGCATCCATTCCCTCAATCAGATTCTCAACGAGATGTCCTCTCTCACTACAGGCGAAGAAATCCCGCCGTCACGGCAAGCGCGGTTGGGCTTTTTGCTGGAAGCCAAGCCAATAGAGGGCGATTCGCGTTTCTATGAATGCCTGCCGCGTGCCGGCATTATCCGCCGCAGACACGACATCACCGCCGAACACCTCGGGCCAGCCATCAGAAAAACCCTCATATTTAAAGACATGGGGCCGCTTAACGCCCGCACCAACAAGCAGTTGCCCCTTGATTGGCAGGCTTATCACCAAGGAACAGTGCCGCTGGAGGACGCCACGTGCCGAGCGTTCATTTCTCGGCTCGGCTCATTACCCGCACCGCCTGCCGCACATTCCATTCACAGTGGCCTGATACTGAACTCACCTCGCACTCAGAAGATCGCCGCCCTCGTTGCCGAAGTTTTGTTTTATTACAACGTCGACGAACTACGCTCGGTAGCATGGGGAGAAACGGCGTTCGACCGCGATAAGGCGGCCGGCCACTGGCTAGAATCCATCAAGCCTTTCGTGCCGTTCTGGGGCGGTATCGACGACCTGAAATCCGACGATTTTGGTACCCGCTTGCTGGGTGTGGCGGGGCTTGTCGTTGACGTGCTTTCGTTCGCCGTGCCTCTGGGAAAATTTGCTGCGGGTTCTATCCGGCTGGCGGCTACCGCCAGCCGGATCGGTATTCGTTCAGCATTGCCTGCTTTCAGCAAGGTGTCCGGCAAATTGCTCAACGCCACCCTGAAAAATCTCAATCCGCTGGCGGTTGTCTCTGCCAGCCTCAAACTGTCGCGTCAATCGCTGCTGTTGACAGGGCGCGTGCTGTACCGCGCGGGACGCAGCAGTCTTACCGGGGTTCGCACCTTGATAGCCACCACTGCGCACTACGATTTGGTGAAAGGCATTACGCAGGTAACCGATCCGGGCGCCTGGAAACCCTTGGCGCAGGGTGATGACCTGGCCACCTTCAAAGGCATCAATGATGTGCCGGTGCGCAGCATCGCCACACCGGCAGGCAATCGATACTTTCTGATTGAGCCACTCTCGCTCAAGCCTTACGGCCCGCGACTGCTGATGACATCGACGGAGCTGTCGCCGGGGCGCTCCACGTACAATTCGGTGGGCAATGCCGATGGCCATTCGCTGATTGAAATCTCACAGCAATCCCGGGTTCGCGAACTGCTTGAAGCCGACGGCAGGACTACCCTGTTGATCGATGACGTGGCCTATCGCCTGGACGGCGATGTGCTACGCCGCGCAGACTTGATCGACGATAGCCAACGAGTGAAAATGCTGCCTTGCCGGGTGCGACGCGCACCCGGCAACGAGGTCTGCGAAACCCGTTATGTCACCCGCGATCCGGCGCCAACGCCTGCGCCGGGCAGCTTTGATGACAGCAAGGGCTGGGCCACCTGGTTCGGTGACAGCATTTATATACCGGCCGCCGGGCACGCCCCGTTGCGTGCAGCCGATATAGGCCAACACACCAGACTCAACGCCACGATGACATTCCAGAAAGGTATGTATGGGCGGGTCTGCGTCAATCTGCCGAGGCCGGGAGGATCCCTGACTGACACGTTCCAGGTCGGCGCGACGATCAGCCAGGACATGCATGACTCTACGCAGCTCGTGTTCATGCGTTTGAACGCCGGGGGCTTTTACGTCGCCGAACTCGCCAAGGGACAGAGCCTCAAGGATCCGTTGTTGTTCAAGCAGGCCGCCACCCTGTCGGCGCAGCTGCGCCAAGAACTGACGACGGTGTACATCGGCTCGTTGAACGCTAACAACATCGCCCGAATCTATGGCATAACCGCCGTCGAGCGCGCAATGAAAGCCATGGATAAAATCGCCGTGCCGATTGGCGGCCACAGCAACCCGCCCGATACGTTGCGCCGGATCAAAGTCGACACCAGCCCCGGTGAAGCGGTGCTCTTCGACCACTCCACACGAATGATCGTCAGGCACTCCAGTGATGGCGCTGCGACCTGGTCGTTATCCCGCGCCGCGCCGGACAGCGCTCGCGAGACGACCGCGCGGGTGTTCAACGCACTGTTCGAAAAAACCGTGATTACCTTTGACGCGAAGGCAGCCAATGCAAAAGCGCTGAAAATCGATAACACCATGCAGCAACTGCAGTTACTCATCAGCCAGAAAACCAGAAAAAAACTGCACAGCCCGAGAAACATCGCCTTCGCCGAGATCACTACGCAAACGGGGAGTCGAGAGGTGTACGTCAGCGTCTCTGGACAGCAGGGTGATACGGCATTCCTGCCACTGTTTGCCCGTCACCCGGATAACGCTCAGGTCACGCTTGGCAACATCACTTACTTCAACATCGATCATGACCACCGGTTTGCGGCGACTTCACTCAACGTCTCCGCTGCGGGAAAGATCCGTGCGATTCCACACACCATCGACAACATCGAGACCTACACGCCCGCCCTGACGTCACGGCCGACGTCACTGGATACCGAAAGCAAGCTCATCCGGGTGATTCGCGAAAAATACCCGGATGCGAAGACGCTGAATTCGATCACCATTGCCACAACCATGGCGCCGTGCGACTCCTGCGCGGTGGTGATGAAACAATTCGGCTATGACGGCAGCCCGGACGCGATGAACGTGCTCTGGAAGTGAGCACTCAGTGGCGCTGCAAATGCCCGTAAAGCTTGGCGTACAAACCGCCATCGGCGATCAGTTGTTGATGATCGCCGTCTTCGGCCACCTGCCCGCCATCGAACACCAGCACGCGATCGGCCTGCTTCACCGCTGACAAACGGTGGGCAATGATCAGCGTGGTGCGGCCATTGAGGAAGCGCGCCATGGCCTGGTGCAGGTTGTATTCGGTGGCGGCATCGAGGGCCGAGGTGGCTTCGTCGAGGATGACGACTTTCGGCTCGGCGAGGATCATCCGCGCAATTGCCAGGCGTTGGCGCTGACCGCCAGAAAGCCTCACGCCGGAGCGGCCGACGATGCTGTCGAGGCCATCGGGCAAGGCGCGGATAGTCGCCTCCAGTTGGGCAATTTCCAGCGCCTGCCAGCAAGCTTCGTCCGTGCGTGTGCGGCCCATGGTCAGGTTGGCGCGCACGGTGTCGTTGAACAAAGCCGGGTGCTGCAGCACCACCGCGACGTTTTCACGAACCGTATCGAGGCCGATTTCCTGCTGGGTCGAACCGCCGAAGCGGATGGTGCCGGACAGTGGCGTGTACAGACCCAGCAGCAATTGCACTAGGGTACTTTTGCCACCGCCACTGGCGCCAACGATTGCGACTTTCTCACCGGGGGCAATCGACAGATCAAGCTGATCGAGCACCAGTTCATCGCCGTAACCGAAGCTCAAGCCTTGCACCTGAATGCCCACAGTGTCGCGACCCTTGAACGGGTCGACGCCGCCGGGATACTGCGGCTCGTCGGCACGCGCCAGCAACTCGTTGATCCGCGTGAGCGCACCGCCCGCCGCGTAGTAGGCATATTGCAGATTGAGCAGTTGTTCGACCGGGCCGATCATGAACCACAGGTAACTGAACACCGCGAGCATCTGGCCGATCGACAGATCGGAGAACAGCACGGTGAGCATCGCCGCCGCGCGGAAAATATCGATGCCAAACTGGAACAACAAACCACTGGCGCGGTTGGAGGCGTCGGTCTTCCACTGCGAGTTGACCGCGTAATTGCGCACTTCCTGCGCCCGCAGGCCAAGCCTTCCAAGGAAAAAGCCCTGACGGTTGCCTGCGCGAATCTCCTGAATCGCGTCGAGGGTTTCGCTCAGCGCCTGGGTGAAACGCGAGGTGCTGTCGTTCTCCAGTTTCTTCAGGTGCTTGACGCGTTTGCCCAACTGCACCGTGGCGTAGATCACCAGCGGGTTGAACAGCAGAATCAGCAGCGCCAGTTTCCAGTGCATCCACATGAGGATGCTCGCGGTGCCGACCAGCGTCAGCATCGCCACCAGAAAACGGCTGAGGGTTTCGCCGACGAATTTATCGAGGGTATCGAGGTCGGTGACCAGATGCGTGGTCACCGTGCCGCTGCCCAGGCTTTCGTATTCGCCCAGCGAGATGCGCTTGAGGCGTTCGATCAAGCGCACGCGAATGCGATAAACAATGTCCTTGGCCAGCCGTGCGAACAGTCGCGACTGCAACACGCCAAAACACAGTGAGCCGCAGCGCAGGGTCAACGTCACTAACAACATCAGGCCGATATAGCCCGCCGCTTGCTGCCACATGCTGGGCAACACATGGTTCATGACTTTCAACGCAGCATCGCCGTGGCCGAGCAGCACTTCGTCGACGAGCAACGGCAACAGCAACGGAATCGGCACGCTGCACAGCGTCGCCAGAACAGCCACGCCGTTAGCGATCCACAGGGATTTTTTGTGTGTGAGAGCCAGGCGCCGGACTTCTGCCCAGCTCAGCCGGTCGACACGCTTTACGGCTGGCGTGTCATCGGCCAGGTCAGGCACAGGCGGCGCGCTCCAGCCAGCGGCCGAGTAACGGCGACAGTTCGCTGAGCGGTTGATAGCCATTGGTAAGTAAGGCCAGTTGGCCATTGCGTTCGGCGAGCAGGGTCGGGAAACCGGCGATGCCCAGATCCTGCACCCAACTGAAATCGGCCTGAGTGGCTTTGTGTTGATCGGCATGGTCGAACAACGCGGCGAATTCGATGCGTGGCACGCCGGCCTGCTCTGCCAGTTCCACCAGCACACTGGCTTGGGTAACGTCACGACCTTCGGCGTAAAACGCCTGCTGGATCAGTCCGACCAGTGTCCATGCGCAATCCGGCGCCAGGCTGCGCGCAGTGACGATCGCGCGGCAGGCCGGCTCGGTGTCGTAGACAAATCCATCGGGCAACGCGCCGTCGAACTGGAACGGCTGGCCGGTGGCCTCGGTGACCGCTTGCCAGTGTTCGAGAATGTAGCGCCGCGTGGTCGGCTCCAGCGCCGAGCCACTGCCGGTACGCAAACCACCGACCACCAGATGCAGCTCGACCCCGGCTGCCTGCGCCTGCTCCACCAATGCCTTGGCCACTGGAGCAAAACCCCAGCACCACGAACACATCGGGTCCATCACATAGAGCAGGCGTGCAGACATGATTAAGCCTCGGTGGATGCTTGCTTGTAGTTGTAGCCGATCGGGTGCGGCATGTTGCGCGCCTTGGCCAGTTCGATCTGCTTCTGCCGATCGATGGCACTGCGCCGGGTCTTCTCGCTCAGCTTGTCCCAGCAATGCGGGCAACTGATGCCGGCGACGTAATGCTCGCTGGCGCGATCTTCAACACTGACCGGTGTGCGGCAGGCATGACATTGATCGTAGTCGCCTTCGCTGAGGTCGTGGCGCACGGTCACGCGGTTGTCGAACACGAAGCAGTCACCCTGCCACTTGGTTTCTTCCTGCGGCACCTCTTCGAGGTACTTCAGAATGCCACCCTTGAGGTGGTAAACCTCTTCGTAGCCCTCGCTGAGCATGTAGCTCGAGGCTTTCTCGCAGCGAATACCGCCGGTGCAGAACATCGCGACTTTCTTGTGCACGGCCGGGTTGAAGTGTTCTTTGATGTAGTCAGGGAATTCGCGAAAACTGGTGGTTTTCGGATCAATGGCGCCTTCGAAGGTGCCGATCGACACTTCGTAATCGTTGCGCGTATCGATCAACAGCACTTCCGGGTCGCTGATCAACGCGTTCCAGTCTTGCGGATCAACGTAAGTGCCGACCTTTTTGTTCGGGTCGACGCCTTCGACACCGAGGGTGACGATTTCTTTCTTCAGTTTGACTTTAGTGCGATAGAACGGCTGCTCGTCGCAGTACGACTCTTTGTGATCGATGTCGATCATGCGTGGGTCGTTCTTCAGCCAGACGAGCAGGCCGTCGATGCCTTCGCGAGTGCCGGACACCGTGCCATTGATGCCTTCTTCGGCGATCAGCAGGGTGCCTTTGATCTGGTTGTCGACCATCGCTTGCAGCAGTGGCTCGCGCAGGTTGACGTAATCTTCGAGGGTGACGAACTTATACAGTGCCGCCACGACAATCGGTTGTGTCATGGGTATTTCTCCAGGTGGCTACCCTCGCAAAGGGTGAACCGGATTCAAAAAAAAACGCGCCGGGTGAGCGGCGCGTTGCGGATTCTAGCAAAAACACGATGTGTTTTGGATTTACTGAGTCTTCTGTGACAACACAAAACCTGTGGCGAGGGGATTTATCCCCGCTGGGCTGCGAAGCGGCCCCAAACCCTGAGAATGCGGTCTTTCAGGGAGATTGGGTTCTGTGGCTTTTGGGGCTGCTTCGCAACCCAACGGGGATGAATCCCCTCGCCACAAAAATCCCGCCACATCCAAAATCAGTGTTTGCTTCCGCCGGCACAGGTCGGCGACGCCGGGGCGGCGCCGGTCTCTGCCCATTCCTGCGGGGTGTAGGTGTGCAGCGCCAACGCATGGAACTCGCCCATCAGCTCGCCGAGCGTGCCGTAGACTTTCTGGTGGCGCTTGACCCGGTTCAGGCCTTCGAACTGCGCGCTGACCACCACTGCCTTGTAGTGGGTCTGCAACCCGCGACTGTGCATGTGGCTTTCATCCAGCACTTGCAGATGCTCAGGCTGTAACAGGCCCAGCGTGGATTCGATGCGTTGTTGCATGCTCATCACGAACTCCGCTTACGGCTTTTTCTTGGCCGGAGCAGCGCCTTTCGGGGCCAGCTCGTTGGTCATGTCTTCCAGCAGTTTGTTGACTACCGGTACCGCGCTTTCCAGTTTGGCCTGGGTCATCTGGGCCGATTGCTGAGTCAGCTGCGGCATTTTTTCCAGGACTTTTTTACCCAGTGGCGACTGGTAGAACGCGACCAGATCCTTCAGCTCGGATTCGCTAAAGTTGGTGGTGTAGAGCTTGACCATGTCCGGCTTCAGCTTGTTCCAGCCAATGGCCTGGTCCAGGGCGGCGTTGGCCTTGGCCTGGTAGGTTTCCAGCGTGGCTTTCTTGGATTCCGGGGCTTTGGTCTGCTCAAAACGCTGAGCGAACATTTGCTGGACTTGCATGTACACCGGAGTGCCCAGTTTGTCAGCGTGTGCCAGGGTCAGGAAAGCTTCGGCACTGGCGTTGTGGCTGGCGGTATCGGCAAGCACCTGGCCGCTGGCGCAAACCAGTGCAACCGCGGTACAGATGGCACGAAGACGAGTCATCGAGTTTCCTTTTAAGCAAAGCGAGGTAAAACCCCAAGGGCGACCATTCTGCGCCTAAAAAACGCCGCGGCTCAACCCCCCAAGCCTTGCCGCGCTTGATTGACGGGGTTTTACCGGTCAACAATCGATTCGATGGAACCACCCGGGCCGAAGCCGGCCTAAACTGCGCAAACAGACCAACAGGAGTGTGCACGATGAGCCGTATCGAAACCGACAGCCTGGGCCAGATCGACGTCCCGGACGATGCTTACTGGGGTGCTCAGACGCAACGCTCGCTGATCAACTTCGCCATCGGTCAGGAACGCATGCCGCTGCCGGTGCTGCACGCCCTGGCCCTGATCAAGAAAGCCGCCGCCCGGGTCAACGACCGCAACGGCGACCTGCCCGCCGACATCGCCCGCCTGATCGAACAAGCCGCCGACGAAGTCCTCGACGGCCAGCACGACGACCAGTTCCCGTTGGTGGTCTGGCAGACCGGCAGCGGCACCCAAAGCAACATGAACGTCAACGAGGTGATCGCCGGTCGCGCCAACGAACTGGCCGGCAACCCGCGCGGCGGCAAGACGCCGGTGCACCCGAACGATCACGTCAACCGCTCGCAAAGCTCCAACGACTGCTTCCCCACCGCCATGAGCATCGCCACCGCGCAAGCCGTGCAGGAACAGCTGCTGCCGGCGATTGCCGAGCTGTCCGGTGGTCTCGCCGAACTCGCCGCGCGCCATATGAAACTGGTGAAAACCGGGCGCACGCACATGATGGACGCGACGCCGATCACCTTCGGTCAGGAATTGTCGGGTTTTATCGCGCAGCTGGATTACGCCGAACGGGCGATCCGTGCAGCGCTGCCCGCAGTGTGTGAGCTGGCGCAGGGCGGCACCGCCGTCGGCACCGGGCTGAACTCGCCGCACGGTTTCGGTGAAGCGATTGCCGCCGAACTGGCGGCGCTGTCGGGTCTGCCGTTCGTCACCGCACCGAACAAGTTCGCCGCCCTCGCCGGCCACGAACCGCTGACCAGCCTCTCCGGTGCGCTGAAAACCCTCGCCGTGGCGCTGATGAAAATCGCCAACGACTTGCGTCTGCTTGGCTCCGGCCCGCGCGCAGGTTTTGCCGAAGTGCGGCTGCCGGCCAATGAGCCGGGCAGCTCGATCATGCCGGGCAAGGTCAACCCGACCCAGTGCGAAGCGCTGTCGATGCTCGCCTGTCAGGTCCTGGGCAACGACGTGACGATCGGCATTGCCGCCAGTCAGGGTCACTTGCAGTTGAACGTGTACAAACCGGTGATCATCCACAACCTGCTGCAATCGATTCGCTTGCTCGGCGACGGCTGCAGCAACTTCCAGCAGCACTGCATTGCCGGGCTGGAGCCGGACGCTGAAGTCATGGCGCGGCATCTGGAGCGTGGGTTGATGCTGGTGACAGCGCTGAACCCGCACATCGGTTATGACAAATCCGCCGAAATCGCCAAAAAGGCTTATAGCGAGGGGCTGACCTTGCGTGAGGCGGCGTTGGCGCTGGGCTATCTGACCGATGAACAGTTTGATGCGTGGGTGCGGCCGGAGAATATGATTGAGGCTGGGGCCAAGGGCTAAACAGCAAAAGATCGCAGCCTGCGGCAGCTCCTACACAGGTCTCATGTAGGAGCTGCCGCAGGCTGCGATCTTTTGATCTTCAGGCCATACGCATGCGCCGCGCCTTGAGCCCGGCAATCAATGTTGGCCCCAACGCCACCAGTGCCGAGCCCAACACCACCAACACCGCCCCGCCATAACCCAGCGCGTTGATCTGCTCGGCATGCACGTATTCCGGCCAGACTCCCGCCGCAATCGCCACCGCACCAAACGTCACCAACGGCGTAATCGCCAACGTCGCACTGACCCGCGAGGCCTCCCAGTGCGCCAGCGCTTCGGCAAACGCGCCATAGGCAATCAACGTATTCATGCAGCACGCCAGCAGCAACCAGCCTTGCAACGGGCTCAGTTCCAGCGCCTCGAGCGGATGCACCCACGGCGTCAGCAACAACGCACAGAACAGGTAGATCACCATCATCACCTGTAACGAATTCCACACCGTCAGCAATTGCTTCTGGCCCAACGCGTAAAACGTCCAGACCGTCGACGCCAACAGCACCAGCAACACGCCGGCGGTGTAATCCGACAACGAGGTCAGCAACTCCGCCAGACGCTGATTGAAGAACAGTACAAAACCGATCAGCAGCACCAGCAATCCGATGCCCTGGCCGATGCTGAAACGCTCCTTGAACACAAACAGACTGGCGATCAGCAGCATGATCGGGCCCATCTGCACCACCAGTTGCGCGGTGCCGGGGCTGAGCAGATTAAGGCCCATGAGATAGAGCACGTAGTTACCGACCAGGCCGAGCACCGCCATCAGCACCAGCCAGCCGCCCTTGGGCCCCAGCACTTTACGACTCGGCAGGCGTTTGACCGCGGCCAGATAAATGAACAAGCAGCTGCCGGACACCATCAAGCGAAACCAGGTCACGGTGATCGGGTCCATCACCAGCAGCACCTGTTTGAGCTTGATCGGCAGGATGCCCCACAGAAACGCAGTCAGCAGCGCCAGGAACAATCCGTAGACCCAGCGACCGGATGAAATGTGCATGTGAACCCCAAAACCTGCTGACGAGTGCGCTCATTCTAGGCGTGCCGCCGGGCGCGACACAGGGACAGTTGGGGCCAGGACGCGAATGAAACTGTGCAGGTCGCAGCATTAAATTGACGCGCTGCCGTTGATCGGCTGAGCGGGCGCGCCAAGTGCTTCAGGCATAAGCTGATTGGATCCGTTCCAGCGCAACAGCCAAGGAGACCGATCATGTTAGGAATGCGCGCCCACGACAGCGCCCCCGCCACGCACTTTCGCAGCGACCGCGTGTGTCGGGTCAATGGCGAACTGTTTTTCAGCACTCGGGAAAACACCCTTGAGGGGCCGTTTGAGAGTGCCGAGAAAGCTGAAGTGGAGATAAAAGCTTATATCGCGCGGATGCAGGTACAGGATGCCAACCGGATATCCGGTTGATGCCATCGCGAGCAGGCTCACTCCTACCGGGGAACGTATTCCAATTGTAGGAGTGAGCCTGCTCGCGATAGCGGTAGATCAATCAACAAATCTTTCAGGGCCTAGCGCACCGCCTCAAACAAACCGGTCGCACCCATCCCGCCCCCCACACACATGGTGACGATGCCGTAACGCAAATTACGCCGTTGCAACTCACGCACCAGATGCCCGACCTGCCGCGACCCGGTCATGCCAAACGGGTGACCAATCGAAATCGAGCCACCGTTGACGTTGTACTTGTCGTTATCGATCTCCAGCCGATCACGGCTGTACAGACACTGCGAAGCAAACGCCTCGTTCAGCTCCCACAGATCAATGTCCGCTACCTGCAAACCTTTCGCCTTGAGCAGCTTCGGCACCGAGAACACCGGGCCGATGCCCATCTCGTCCGGCTCGCAGCCGGCCACGGTAAAGCCACGGAAAAAGGCTTTCGGCTTCAGGCCCAATTCCAGCGCTTTTTCCAGGCTCATCACCAGCGTCATCGACGCACCGTCTGAGAGTTGCGACGAGTTGCCCGCCGTCACCGAACCGTCTTCAGCGAACACCGGTTTCAACCCGGCGAGGCTTTCATAAGTGGTGTCCGGACGGTTGCAGTCATCGCGATCAACTACGCCATCGAGAATCTGCACCTCGCCAGTGTTCTTGTCTTCAACGCGATACTTCACCGCCATCGGCACAATTTCATCGTCGAACAACCCGGCCGCCTGCGCTTGCGCAGTGCGGATCTGGCTCTGCAACGCGTAGCGATCCTGCGCCTCACGGCTGACGCCATAACGCCGCGCGACCACTTCGGCAGTCTGGCCCATCGTGTAATAGATGCCCGGCGTCTGTTGTTTGAGCAGCGGGTTGATCAGGTGATCGGTGTTGACGCTTTTCATCGTCAGGCTGATCGACTCGACACCGCCGGCGACGATGATGTCGCTGCAACCCGAGGCAATCTGGTTGGCGGCAATCGCAATCGCCTGCAAGCCAGACGAGCAGAACCGATTGAGGGTCATGCCGGCCGTGCCAGTGCCCAGACGCGAGAGCACCGCGACGTTGCGGCCGATGTTGTAACCCTGCGCGCCCTCGTTGGAACCGGCGCCAACGATGCAATCCTCGACGCTGGCCGGGTCGATGTCATTGCGCGTGAGCAGCGCGTTGACGCAGTGAGCCGCCATGTCATCGGGGCGGGTCTGGTTGAACTTGCCGCGAAAGGATTTGGCCAGGCCAGTCCGCACGCTGTCGACGATCACCACTTCACGCATGGCATACCTCATTGTTGTGGTCGGTTGAGAGTGGACCGAGCATAAGTCCACCCGATTGCCGACCGCGACAATCATTCACCCCGCGTATGCGCGGCCATCGGCTCAGTCCTTGTGCTTCTTGGCATGCTTGTCGGATTTTTCGAAAGCGTCCTCCAGCGCGCGGTTGATCGTGCGCAGCACTTTGACCCGCGCCCAGCGCTTGTCATTGGCTTCGACCAGTGTCCACGGCGCGATTTCGGAACTGGTGCGGTCGACCATATCGCCGACGGCGGCGCGATAGGCATCCCACTTGTCGCGGTTGCGCCAGTCATCTTCGGTGATCTTGAAGCGCTTGAACGGGATCTCTTCGCGCTCCTGGAAGCGCTCCATCTGCGTGTCCTTGTCGATCGCCAGCCAGAACTTGACGACGATCACCCCGGCATCGGCCAGTTGCTCTTCGAAGTCGTTTATTTCCCCATAGGCGCGCAGCCAGTCGGCGGGCGTGCAGAAGCCCTCGATCCGCTCCACCAGCACGCGGCCGTACCACGAGCGGTCGAACACGGTGAACTTGCCGCGCGCCGGAATGTGCCGCCAGAACCGCCACAAGTATGGCTGCGCACGTTCCTCTTCAGTCGGCGCGGCAATCGGCACGATGTTGTACTGACGCGGGTCGAGCGCCGCCGCGACCCGACGGATCGCCCCGCCCTTGCCCGCCGCATCGTTGCCTTCGAACACCGCGACCAGTGCATGGCGACGCATGCGTTTGTCGCGCATCAAGCCCGAGAGCCGCGCCTGTTCGGTGATCAATTGTTCTTCGTAATCTTTCTTGTCGAGGCGCTGGGTCAGGTCAAGGCTGTCGAGCAAATTCAATTGATCGACCGGCGTGCCCAGCGGCGCGGCGCTGACATCGTGAGGATGCACATCCGGACGTTTCAACGCATTTTGCAGACCTTCAAGGAGGATCTTGCCGACCGCCAGGCTACGGTAATGAGCGTCCATGCCTTCAATCACATGCCACGGTGCATAGTCGCGACTGGTGCGGCGCAGCACGCGCTCGCCGTATTTGACGAATTTGTCGTAGGTCTCCGATTGCTGCCAGTCGAGCGGGCTGATGCGCCAACTGTGCAGCGGATCGTCGGCCAACGCTTTGAGTCGCGCCTTCATCTGCTTCTTCGACAGGTGAAACCAGAATTTGAAGATCAACGCGCCTTCGTCACAGAGCATCTTTTCCAGACGTTCGGCTCCGGCAATGGCCTGATCCAGACGCGGGTCCTTGAACAAGCCGTGCACCCGCCCCTGGAGCATCTGGCTGTACCAGTTACCAAAGAAAATCCCCATCCGCCCTTTGGCCGGGAGCATCCGCCAATAACGCCAGGCCGGTGGCCGTGCGAGTTCTTCATCGGTCTGCTGATCGAAGGTGCGCACCTCGATCAGCCGCGGATCCATCCACTCGTTGAGCAACTTGACCGTCTCACCCTTGCCCGCACCTTCGATGCCGTTGATCAAAATGATCACCGGGAAACGTTTTTGCTGCTGCAACTCGAACTGGGCTTCCAGCAGCGCTTCGCGCAATGCCGGGACGGCGGCCTCGTAGGTGTCTTTGTCGATGGCGTGACCGATTTCAGCGGATTCAAACATTGGACGGCTCCTTCCAGGGTTCAGCAAGACTAGCGGATGATGACAACCTCTGAACAGATCGCAGCCTGCGGCAGCTCCTACACTGGAATGCAATCCACCCTGTAGGAGCTGCCGAAGGCTGCGATCTTTTGACATTTTCCATGGCCCCCTGGATCAGACATTGCCATGGATCAAGCACCCCTCGCCCGATCGGCTAGAATGGCCGCCTTGTCGTTGCCGAGCCTGCCATGAAACCCGTATTGCCCCACGCCCAACTCGATTGGGATGACCAGGGACGCCCGCGTTCGCGAGTGTTTGATGACGTGTATTTTTCCGACAAATCCGGTCTGGATGAAACCCGTTATGTGTTCCTCGAACAAAACCGCTTGGCCGAGCGTTTTGCTGCGCTGGGGGCCGGTGGGCGACTGGTCATCGGCGAAACCGGTTTTGGCACCGGGCTGAATTTTCTCTGTGCCTGGCAATTGTTCGAGCAACACGCCGTGGCCGGTGCGCGGCTGCATTTTGTCAGTGTCGAAAAATACCCGCTGAGCCCGGCCGATCTGCAACGGGCATTGGCCTTGTGGCCAGAACTCAAGCCGCTGGCCGACCAGTTGCTACGCCATTACGTTGCGATCCATCAAGGTTTTCAGCGCATCACATTGGCCGACGGTCGCGTGACGCTGACCCTGCTGATCGGCGATGCGCTGGAGCAACTGCCGCAACTCGATGCACAGATTGACGCATGGTTTCTCGACGGCTTCGCTCCGGCGAAAAACCCCGACATGTGGACCGCCGAACTGTTCGTCGAACTGGCGCGACTGGCGGCACCCGGCTCGACCATCAGCACCTTCACCAGTACCGGTTGGGTGCGCCGTTTGCTCAACGCCGCCGGCTTCAAAATGAAACGCACGCCGGGCATTGGCCATAAGTGGGAAATTCTGCGTGGCGAGTTCCTCGGTTGGCCGTCAGACGTTGCGCCACCCGCCCCGGAAAAACCCTGGTTCGCCCGCCCTGCCCCAGTGACAGGCGAACGTCGTGCACTGGTAATCGGCGCCGGACTGGCCGGTTGCGCCACAGCTTCCAGCCTCGCCGCGCGCGGTTGGCAAGTGAGTTTGCTGGAGCGCCACGATGGCGTGGCGCAAGAAGCCTCGGGCAATCCGCAGGGCGTGCTGTATCTGAAGCTCTCCGCCCACGGCACCGCGTTATCGCAATTGATCGTCAGCGGTTTCGGCTACACCCGTCGCTTGCTGGAAACCCTGCAACGCGGCACCGATTGGGACGATTGCGGCGTGCTGCAACTGGCGTTCAATGTCAAGGAAGCCGAGCGCCACGCGCAATTGGCCGCAGCCTTCCCCGAGGATTTACTGCAATGGCTCGACCAGCCCGAAGCGCAACACCGCGCCGGCATCGCTTTGGCCCACGGCGGTTTGTACTATCCCGAGGGCGGCTGGGTGCATCCACCGGCGCTGTGTCAGGCGCAAGCCGCGCAGCCGAACATCGAACTGCTCAGCCATCGTGACGTACTGGAACTGCGCAAAGTCGACGATCAGTGGCAAGCCTTCGACGGTGACCGCTTACTGGCCAGCGCACCGGTCGTGGTGCTGGCCGGCGCCGCCGAGATCAAACGTTTTGCGCAAAGTGCCGAGCTGCCGCTCAAGCGCATTCGCGGACAAATCACCCGCCTTGCCGAGACCGCAGAAAGCCGAGCGCTGACCACCGTGGTCTGCGCCGAAGGCTACGTCGCCCCGGCACGTTTGGGCGAACATACCCTCGGTGCGAGCTTCGATTTCAACAGCGATGACCTGACCCCGACCATCGCCGAACACCAAGGCAATCTGGCGATGCTCGAAGAAATCTCCAGCGACCTCGTGTCGTGTCTGCACATCAGCGCACAGCCTGTCGAAAACCTTCAGGGCCGCGCTGCCTTCCGCTGCACCAGCCCTGACTATTTGCCGATCGTCGGCCCCGTTTCCGACCGCGATACGTTCAATCAGGCATACGCCACGTTAGCCAAAGATGCCCGCCAGGTTCCGGACGTGGCCTGCCCGTGGCTTGACGGGCTCTACGTCAACAGCGGCCACGGTTCTCGCGGTCTGATCACCGCACCGCTGTCGGGTGAACTGCTCGCCGCCTGGCTCGACAACGAACCGTTGCCGCTGCCGCGAAGTGTCGCCGAGGCGTGCCACCCCAATCGCTTTGCGTTGCGCCGTCTGATTCGCGGCAAGTAGCTCTTACCCTTGGGGCATGGCGCAGATCCCCAGATTAACCAGACGTATTGCATCGTCGGTCAGGCGTGTCAGCACAGCTTCCTCAGCCAGTTCGCGCTGGAACTTGATCGCATCCATCTGACTGAGATAATCCGCGGAACTGAGTGTGCTCGCCTGCCCGAACACTGCATCCAGTTGCGGTGAAAAAATCTCGTCAATACTGGTGAACTGGCGGCTGAACGTGCGTTTGAGGTAATCACACCAGAATGGCTGGCGCTGCAGAAACGTCACCCACTGCGCTGAAGCTTCAGCCGCAACGATCCTGTTCTTCGCGATGTCCAGATCGGCAGGGGTCACACCGCCCAGTAGTGCATAACGCATGAACCGCGGCTGGCCCGGCAAATCCAGGTCATCGGCGAGGCCGGTGCGATACGCGAGGTTGACCTCCAAAGGATCGGCGGTCGGATTCTTGTCAGCATGTTCTTGAGCGATCTGGTTCAACTGATCCAGGCGGAACAGACCACGGCCGAGTTTGATCAGGGGTTTGGCACCATTTACCCGACCTTCAGCAGGGTTGATCACCCTGTCGACTTCAACGGCGATTTCCAGATGACTGAAGTTTATCGCCGCACTGTCCGTACAGTTGATCGGATTGGCCGCCAGATCGAGGATCTGTTCGTACAACGGCGCTCGCTGCTCCGCCGCTTCGAGTACCGCCCAGACCCGTCGATGCATGTCTTGGGTCGCTTTTTCGGAATCGGCGGTATGACTGAGTTCCGCCAGCAGATGGAATAATCCTTCGGCCCTCGGATCATCCTTGAATGCCGTCCAGATTCGGTTACGACGATTCCAGTCCTCCCCCGCGCCGTCAGTGAACCAGAGCGATCGCGCCTGGTTTTCGTCGAGACGGGCATTATCGTTATCCAGATAGCCCATGCCGACGCCGATGTTTTCCCGGTAATTCGACAGGTGCGTGTTGCTGACGTCGGACAGTGGATTGAATCGCAGGTTAAGTGTCTGACTGAAACGTCGCGGGGTTTTGAAGAGCCAATCCGGCAATACCTTTATTTCGTTGTTGCGCAAATCCACCCAATCCAGATTCGGCAAACGTGCCAGACCGTTGGGCAACTCCGTAGCACCGGTCTCGCGCAGTGCCAGAGAGCGCAATTTCAACATATGGCTGACATCCGGGGTTGCCCCCAGCGGATTGCCGCTCAGGTTCAAACTGTGAAGCGTGCGCAACTGGCTCAGTTTCAGCAGCGTCTGCTCGGTCAGCTTGATCTGGTTACCCGCCAGGCTCAACCGGCCAAGATCAGGCATGAACGAGAGAATTTCCGGCAGCCGAGTGAGCTTGTTGCGATCAAGCTCCAGGGATTCAACTTGCTTGAACGAGCGGAGGAAATACGCGATATCGTCCCCTTGCTCCATGTTCCTCAACGACAATCGCTTGATGTGGTCGAACTTCAGACCAGGTGGCAGAGTGGGCAGTTTGCCGACTCGCATGCCGTCCAGATTCAACGTACAAACGGGTTGACCATCGACGTCTCTGACCCATAAAAGTCGCCGAAAACTGTCCTCGATCAGTTCAGCGGTGGCTTTGCGACTACGACGCACTTCTTGCCAATCCCCGCCGAGCGCCCTTATCGCTGGCTCGTCCTCGCTCCAGAGTTGCAGTGCATCGCGCAGGCTTTGCAGATTCTCACGCAACGCTTTTACACCGGTTGCCCGGGTCAGCGGGTCATTGCCCAGTTGATCGATCAATTGGCTGGCCTGGGCTTCGCTGTAGCTGGGGAAAAGCCTCAAGACTTTGCGCAGCAGTGCTCGCGGATGAGTCGTTGTCATCACCTGATCGGCCTGCACACAAGTCGGCTCGAAAACAACCGGCTCAGACTTGCCGGTGGTCAATGTACGCGCAGTCACCTCGCGCTCGTCCAGTGCAGTTTCAAGCAGTTTGTTGCGTAGCCGAGCCCCATCAACAGGCACCGGGTCGGGGAATCCGGCGGCGGCACGTTGCGCAGGAGCCAGCGCCTTGAGAATGGCGTGATAGAGATCGTCAGCCCCCGCTTCAACCCGTCCCAGCGATTTGCTGTCGCCGTCAAACACCTCATACCCGCCACTGGATTTAACCAAATAGCGGGTGTTCAAGGGCGTCGCCGGCTCAGCACCAATCGCTTCCAGCAAAGGCCCGTTCAGGTTTTTTTCTCGTAACTCAAGCCGCAGCTGCGCATCCCAGCCGCTCAAATGAGGCAGTAACTGTATGGCCAGCTTTTCAGTGTCCGGATTGGCCATTGCCGGCAAATGAAGCCCGATCAGCGCACGATCAACACGTACCTGATGGGTCGCGGCCCTGACCTTCTGTGCCAGACCGACAGGCACTCGACCGCTAGAAAGCAGATGCAGACGCTCGACACTCGGCGCCTGATCGATAAGACGCTGCGCATGGCGCGCCGGCAGGTCGACAAACGTATTGCGCAGCTTCTGCACATCGTCAGCCTCGATCCGGTCGTAGCGTTCATACATTCGCTGGAACACCGCCGGACGATCAGCCTTGAGCCGTGAGCCGAGTTTTTTAGCGAGAATCTCGCGCTCGTTTTGACGACCGGGATTGCCCCCCAGCAAGGCATCGACTTCCTTCTGATACAAACCATCGATCACCGTTTGCAGCAATTGACCTTCGGCCAACTGGTCTTCAGTGATCACCACACTCAGACGATCATCGCGCACCGTGGTGAGGGGGTAGGTTGCCGTGACTTCGCCGGCGGCATCGGTGACCGCAATGTAGCGGTCTGTCGGCCAGCCGGGCATCCTTGGCAACGCACGCAATTGTTCATGCACAGGTTGCCCTGAGTGGGTTTCGCCCCGCTCAAGCTCGCCGATGAGCACGCGTAACCGTCGCTCTGTACGCAGTCGCTCCACGCTGTCGCGCAGCCGCGATGACAGTGGCAGATTGTCGCGCAAGGCACGCTGCAACGCTTCGTAGCGGTCGCCGCTGATCCTGCGCATCATGTCCAGTTCGACATCTGTAAAATCACACAGCTGTGGATCGATACGTTTGAGGGTATACGCCGCGCTGCGCCACTGTTCGGTGTCTTCGGCCGGAGTGCGCCAGCCACCTTCGACGTGACGTTCAAGCACAGGGGTGAACGCTTCAGGGCGCCCGGGATGTTGCAGACGCCAGCTACGCGCTGCCGAATCGGTAGTGCCCGCAAGGATTCGGTGCCCGACCCGACCGTAAAACCTGCTGCCGATTTGATGAAGGTCTTCGGCACCGTCGGCCAGCGTGAATCCGCGTGGAAGGTCATGCTCGTAAGGGCTTAAATCTGGCTTCCACAGGCGCGGTTTGCCGGCCTGATTGTAAATCGCGGTGAACTGGCCAAAGAACGTCGGGTGGGAGCGCACCAGATGGCGTCCGAGCGCGCCAACGACTTTCTGGCCCCCCGCGAACACGCCCATCAGTGCGATGTTTTCCACGACGCCGAGCAAGTGTGACAGCGCTTCCTGCTGGTCGCCCCGCTGCCAGTCCTCGACGCCTTCATACACCTCGCCAAGCAATTGCCCTACCGCAACACCCATCATCAGTTGGCCGAGAACCGGTACAAAGAGTCCTGCTACGGAGGCAACGCTGACACCGAGCTGGAGAAAGTCCAGCAGACGTTTGCGGCGTGCATCATCATCAATATCGGCGGTCGGCACCGCCAGTTTGCGTGCATCAACCTGCATTTTGCCCACGTGACTTTGCACCATGAACTCGAACAACGGCACCGTGATCGGCAATGACCTGATGGATTCCAGCTCAGCGGAATCGGCAACAGCCTTGAAAAAATCTGCCTTGTCATCTTCATCAATGCTGTTGGCGAAGTAATCCTTGTAGCGCCGATCCTTCAACTTTTGCGTCAGGTACTGTTTGAACGCATTGAAACTCGGGTACTCGTACAACGCGCGCTCGGGCTCTCCCGCCATATACACCAGGCACGGTTCTTGAGGATGCGTTTCGAACGAATGGGCGGAAAACACCACGACACCCCAGACGCAGCTGTTGAAAATCTCCAGGCCTTGCATCATCAGTGTCTGGTCGTTGTAGTGCAGCGTCGCTGCCGACGCCACACCCTCGGCGTCAATCAGCCGTTGCACGGCCTGCAAACCGGCAGGTGAGATGTGATGTCTGATCGCGGCAAGGTGGGTGTCCATTTGCAACAACAGCTTTTTCATTTTCGCCATGTCGCGAATCATGGTGTTGCGTACCACGACCTTGCCGTCAGCCCCCAAAAGACCGAAGACCTGCTGAAAATGCGCCTGGTAGCGTTTGCCAAGGTCCAGCTCTCGGCATAGTCCGGCAAAGGCCGCCACGGTCAAACCGCTGACGCCAGCCGTGGCGCTGTGCACGACAACCTGACCGCCGACAGGAAAATCACCTGCGGTTTCCTCAGCGGTGAAGTTCTGCATTGCCGCTTGTAACAGTGTCTGCGTGGCAGCCGGAAAGGTTTGTACGCCGTTTTCGTCCGTCGATAGGGGCTCGCAACCGCAATCGGCACCCGGCAAGCTCAGGAAATCTTTTTCTACGTCGAAATTCACTGGCCATTTGTGGCGCAGCGCGAGGTTCAGCTCATCGATACAAAAGGTGTGCAACGGCTTGAGCGTGTCCAGCTCCCTCTGGACTGTCAGTTGAACGGCATGCAACTCCCGGGTGGTTCGATCAATCGCCGCGAGTTGGATGGCTGAACATTTCAGCAAAAAAGCAGGCAGGCTTTTTTGCAAGGCTTCGGCGCTGTCGAGATCGCCAGTGGCGTCAAGCAACGTGTTCAAAGTCAAATCCGGAGACTGCGTTTTTATTTCTGTGGTCGGCATCTGCAATAGTCCTTTATTGCGAGGTTCGAACGTCGACCATATCAACACCGAGGAAGAATAAAAAACCTAAAAAAACGCCTGAAATCCAGCTGATTCAACAGTTTTTTGCACCGATAAAATATCTATATACCGCCATTCGATTTCAATCAGCTGTTAAGTGAGATGAGGCAAGTCGCGTCATTGCGCAGGGTCGAATCCACGCGCTTATAACTCATCGTTCTAAAACTCCCACCACCGCACCGGGTCAGTTTCTGAGTACCGGCCATTTGGCCGCTGAAGAAACACCCTCCCCAACGGAAAAACCGGTAAGGACTTTATGTGCGGATTAGCTGGCGAGTTACGTTTTGATCAACAACCTGCAGACCTTGCAGCCATCGAGCGAATCACCCATCACCTGGCGCCTCGCGGCCCTGATGCGTGGGGCTTCCATGCTCAAGGGCCGATTGCCCTGGGTCATCGTCGCCTGAAAATCATGGACCTGTCGGACGGCTCGGCGCAGCCGATGATCGACAGTCAACTCGGCCTGTCGCTGGCCTTCAACGGCGCGATCTATAACTTCCCGGAATTGCGCGCTGAGCTCGAAGCGCTGGGCTATGCCTTCTATTCCGGTGGCGACACCGAAGTGCTGCTCAAGGGCTATCACGCCTGGGGCGAAGCGCTGCTGCCGAAACTCAACGGCATGTTTGCGTTTGCCATTTGGGAGCGCGACGCCAAGCGCCTGTTCATCGCCCGTGACCGTCTCGGCGTGAAGCCGCTGTACCTGTCGCGCACCGGCCAGCGTTTGCGTTTTGCCTCGGCCCTGCCGGCGCTGCTCAAGGGCGGCGACATCAACCCGATTCTCGATCCGGTGGCGCTTAATCACTACCTGAATTTCCATGCCGTGGTCCCTGCGCCACGCACCCTGCTGGCTGGCGTTGAAAAGCTGCCACCAGCGACCTGGATGCGTGTTGAAGCCGACGGCACCACCGAGCAGAAAACCTGGTGGACGCTGCCTTACGGCCCACACGACGACGAGAAAAATCTGACGCTGGAAGACTGGGTCGACCGCGTGCTCGACAGCACTCGCGAAGCGGTAGCGATTCGTCAACGTGCCGCCGTCGATGTCGGCGTGCTGCTGTCCGGCGGTGTCGATTCGAGCATGTTGGTCGGTCTGTTGCGTGAAGTCGGCGTGGAAAACCTGTCGACCTTTTCCATCGGGTTCCAGGATGCCGGCGGCGAGCGCGGCGACGAGTTCCAGTATTCGGATCTGATCGCCAAGCACTACGGCACGCAGCACCATCAACTGCGCATCGACGAGAAAGAGATCATCGAGCAACTGCCCGCCGCGTTCCGCGCGATGAGCGAACCGATGGTCAGCCATGACTGCATCGCGTTCTATCTGCTGTCGCGCGAAGTGGCCAAGCACTGCAAGGTGGTACAGAGCGGCCAGGGCGCGGACGAGCTGTTCGCCGGTTATCACTGGTACCCGCAAGTCGATGGCGCGGCCGATCCTTATGCAGCCTATCGCAACGCGTTCTTCGACCGCAGTTACGACGACTATGCGGCCACCGTACAACCGAAATGGCTGACCGTGAATGATGCCGCTGGCGACTTCGTCAAAGAGCATTTCGCACAGCCCGGCGCTGATGCGGCAGTCGACAAAGCTTTGCGTCTGGACAGTACGGTGATGCTGGTCGACGATCCGGTCAAACGCGTCGACAACATGACCATGGCCTGGGGCCTGGAAGCGCGCACGCCGTTTCTCGACTATCGACTGGTTGAACTGTCGGCCCGTGTGCCGGGCAAATTCAAGCTGCCGGATGGCGGCAAGCAGGTGCTGAAAGAAGCCGCGCGCCGGGTCATTCCAAGTGAAGTGATCGACCGCAAGAAAGGTTACTTTCCGGTGCCCGGTCTCAAGCATTTGCAAGGCGACACGCTGAACTGGGTGCGCGAACTGCTGCTCGATCCGAGTCAGGATCGCGGCCTGTTCAACCCGGCCATGCTCGACAAACTGCTGACTGATCCGCAAGGCCAACTGACGCCATTGCGCGGCTCGAAACTGTGGCAACTGGCGGCCCTGAACCTGTGGCTCAGTGAACAAGGAATCTGATCGATGAAACCCCACGCCACGGCCATCAACCAACGCCTGATTCGCGGTCAGACACCGTCCTACGAACGCTTGCAGGCACGGCTGGCCGAAGATGGCAGCACCCTGGCGGCCGACCCCATTGCGGTGCATTGCGGCTGGGGCCGGTTGCTGATCGGCCACACCTTTCCCGACCCGGCATCGCTGGCTCGCGAGTTGCTCAATGAGCAACCCGGCGAGCGCGACATTGCCTTGTACGTCGCCGCGCCGCAGCAGATTCTCGGCCTGGAACCGACGCAGCTGTTTCTCGACCCATCCGACACGTTGCGCCTGTGGTTCAGCGATTACCGCCAGGCCACTCGCGTGTTTCGCGGCTTCCGTATACGCCGTGCGCAGAGCGAGGCGGACTGGCAGGCGATCAACCTGCTGTATTCGGCACGCGGCATGTTGCCGATCGATGCCACGCTGCTCACCCCGCACCATCAGGGCGGCCCGGTGTATTGGCTGGCGGAGGATGAGGACAGCGGCGCGGTGATTGGCAGCGTCATGGGCCTGAACCATCACAAGGCGTTCAACGACCCGGAAAACGGCAGCAGCCTGTGGTGCCTGGCGGTTGATCCGCAATGCTCGCGGCCGGGTGTTGGCGAAGTGCTGGTGCGACATCTGATCGAGCACTTCATGAGTCGCGGTTTGAGCTATCTGGATCTGTCGGTGTTGCACGACAACCGTCAGGCAAAAAGCCTCTACGCCAAGCTCGGTTTCCGCAACCTGTCGACCTTCGCGATCAAGCGCAAGAACGGTATCAACCAGCCGCTGTTTCTTGGCCCCGGCCCGGAGGCGCAGTTCAATCCGTACGCGCGGATCATCGTTGAAGAAGCGCATCGGCGCGGCATTGATGTGCAGGTGGATGACGCTGACGCCGGGTTGTTTACGCTCAGCCATGGCGGTCGTCGCGTGCGTTGCCGTGAATCGCTGAGCGACCTGACCAGTGCGATCAGCATGAGCCTGTGTCAGGACAAAAGCCTGACGCACAAGGTGCTGAAAGCGGCCGGTCTGAATCTGCCGTCTCAGCAATTGGCGGGCAATGCCGACGACAATCTGGCCTTTCTCGATGAGCATCAACGGGTGGTGGTCAAGCCGCTCGACGGTGAACAGGGCCAGGGCGTTGCGGTGGATCTGCAGACCATCGAAGAGCTGCAGCAGGCCATCGAAGCGGCCAAGCAGTTCGACAGCCGCGTGCTGTTGGAGAGTTTCCACGAAGGCCTTGATCTGCGGATTCTGGTGATCGGTTTTGAAGTGGTCGCGGCAGCGATTCGCAAACCGGCGGAAGTGGTCGGCGATGGTCAGCATTCGATCGGTGCGTTGATCGAGGCGCAGAGTCGGCGTCGCCAGGCGGCCACCAGTGGCGAGAGCAAGATTCCGCTGGATCACGAAACCCAGCGCACCTTGCATGCGGCCGGGTATGACTACAGCAGCATTCTGCCGGCGGGTGAGCATTTGTTTGTGCGGCGTACGGCGAATCTGCACACCGGTGGCACGCTGGAAGACGTCACGGCGATTCTGCATCCGACGCTGGTCGATGCGGCGGTGCGTGCGGCGCGGGCGCTGGACATTCCCATGGTTGGCCTCGACTTGATGGTGCCAGCGGCGGATCAGCCGGAGTACGTGTTTATCGAGGCCAACGAACGCGCCGGGCTGGCCAACCATGAGCCGCAGCCGACGGCGGAGCGATTTGTCGATTTGTTGTTTCCGCACAGTCAGCCGGCCATTTAACCCCTTCCTGATCGTTCCCACGCTCTGCGTGGGAACGCCTCACCGGACGCTCCGCGTCCATTTGGGACGCAGAGCGTCCCGGGCTGCATTCCCACGCAGAGCGTGGGAACGATCAGTGCTCAACCCATCAGGAGTTTCCATGACCCCGCAAATCCCCGAACCGGATCTCAACTACCTGCAAAAAGTCCTCCTGGAAATGCTCGCCATTCCCAGCCCTACCGGGTTCACCGACACCATCGTGCGCTACGTCGCCGAGCGTCTCGAAGAACTCGGCATCCCATTCGAAATGACCCGGCGCGGGACCATACGTGCCACGCTCAAGGGCAAGAAAAACAGCCCTGACCGCGCAGTCTCCGCGCACCTCGACACCATCGGCGCCGCCGTCCGCGCGGTGAAAGACAACGGTCGCCTGACCCTCGCCCCGGTCGGTTGCTGGTCGAGCCGTTTCGCCGAGGGCAGCCGGGTCAGCCTGTTCACCGACAACGGTGTGATTCGCGGCAGTGTGTTGCCGTTGATGGCGTCCGGGCATGCGTTCAACACCGCGGTGGATGAGATGCCGATCAGTTGGGATCACGTCGAATTGCGTCTGGACGCCTACTGCGCGACCAAGGCCGATTGCGATTCGCTGGGCATCAGTGTCGGCGATGTGGTGGCGTTTGATCCACTGCCGGAGTTCACCGAAAGCGGACACATCAGCGCCCGCCACCTCGATGACAAGGCTGGCGTTGCTGCGCTTCTGGCTTCGCTGAAAGCCATCGTCGACAGCGGCCAGGAATTGATGATTGATTGCCACCCGCTGTTCACCATCACTGAAGAAACCGGCAGTGGCGCGGCGGCGGCATTGCCGTGGGACGTCAGTGAATTTGTCGGCATCGACATTGCGCCGGTCGCGCCGGGGCAGCATTCCAGCGAGCACGCGGTGAGCGTGGCGATGCAGGATTCCGGCGGGCCGTATGACTATCACTTGTCGCGGCATTTGCTGCGCCTGGCCGCTGAAAACGAGCTGCCGGTACGCCGTGATCTGTTCCGCTATTACTTCAGCGATGCGCATTCGGCGGTGACGGCCGGGCACGATATTCGTACCGCTCTGCTGGCGTTTGGTTGTGATGCAACCCATGGCTATGAGCGCACGCACATCGACAGTCTGGCGGCGTTGAGCCGGTTGTTGGGCGCGTACATTCTGAGCCCGCCGGTGTTTGCGAGTGATGCGGCGCCAGCGAATGCATCGCTGGATCGCTTCAGTCATCAAATCGAACATGACACGCAGATGGAAAGCGATACGCGGGTGCCGTCGGTGGACAGTCTGGTGGGGCAGCGTTCCGATAGCTGATCCGGTTTTTGTTATGGCAGGGCTGGCCCCATCGCTGGCAAGCCAGCTCCCACAGTTTTTGCGGTGAATCGCATATTCGTGAACGCCTTCAAACCCTGTGGGAGCTGGCTTGCCAGCGATGAGGGCGGTACTGACTACACAAAACTGGCAGGCAACCGGCATTCGCCGTAGCATCCCGACATTGATTCAGCCGAGGTGCCCATGCTCATTCCCTACGACGCTCTTGAAGTCGACACCCTCACCCGCCTCATCGAAGATTTCGTCACCCGTGACGGTACCGACAATGGCGACGACACGCCGCTGGAAACCCGCGTGCTGCGCGTACGGCAAGCGTTGACCAAAGGTCAGGCGCTGATCGTCTTCGACCCGGAAAGCGAACAGTGCCAGTTGATGCTCAAGCACGACGTGCCCAAGCACCTGTTCGACTGACCCTCAGCGGGCCTTTTCTGCGCGCTGCTTGCGCTGGATTCGGTCGTAGACTTCGGCACGGTGCACATTGACGTTCTGCGGCGCGTCGACACCAAAGCGTACGCTGGAGCCGTTGACCGACAGCACACGCAGGGAAATATCGTCACCGATGGAAATCAACTCACCAACAACACGGCTGAGTACAAGCATGAGGTTCGTCCTTCAGGGTTAGCAAACCCTGAAGATGCGCGGCTTGCCGGCGCGCGACAATGCGTGACCGGCAAATCAGTTTTGCCTTACACGCTCTCAGGTTTGGAGCCGTCAGACGCTTCCCACAAAACCATCGATTCAGGCTGCGGAGAAGCGCGGCCCGAACAGAATCACGCTGGCACCGATCACACACAACGCCACGCCAATCCAGTCCGAACCCAAGGGACGAACGCGCTCGACCACCATCAGCCAGCCAATCGACGCGACGATGTAGATGCCGCCGTAAGCGGCATAGGCGCGCCCGGCATAGCTGGCTTCAACACGGGTCAACAACAGCGCGAACAGGGTCAGGCTGAGCAACGCCGGAATCACCCACAACGCACTTTTGCCCTGGCGCAGCCACATGAAAAAGGCAAAACAGCCGGCGATTTCAAACAATGCCGCGAGGAAGAACCACAGATAATTGAGCATTGCTGTATCTCGTCAGGGTGATCATTGCGGCCACCCTAACGATGCAGTCTGCAGCGGGCAAGCTCAGCCGTTGTTCTGTTTGGCCTTGGCGCGCATTTTCTCGGCCATCGAGGTCATTTCGTTGTAGAGCAGTTGCGGATTCTTCTGCTTGATCGCCCAGGCCATGCGCCCTTGTTCGTGGGGCAGGATCATGAATTCACCAGCAGCAACTTGCTGATAAATGTAGTCGGCGATATCGGCGGCGGTAATCGGCGAACTTTCCAGCAACTTGCCAACCGCCGCTTTCATCGCTGGCGTCGGGCCACGGAACGAGTCAAGCAAGTTGGTCTGGAAGAACGATGGGCAGACCACATGCACGCCGACTTCCTGTTGCGCCAGTTCGATCAACAGGCTCTCGGAAAGTGCCACCACGCCGGCCTTGGCCACGTTGTAGTTGCTCATCGCCGGGCCCTGCATCAAAGCGGCCATGGAGGCGATGTTGATGATCTTGCCTTTGCTTTGCTCCAGCAGCGGCAGGAACGCCTTGCAGCCCTTGACCACGCCCATCAGGTTGATCGCGATCTGCCAGTCCCAGTCTTCCAGCGACAGTTCGCTGAAGAAACCGCCGGACGCGACACCGGCGTTGTTGACGATGATGTCGATGCCGCCAAGTTTTTCTTCGCAAGCCTGTGCGAAGGCTGTGAGTTGGCTGTAATCGCGCACATCGCAGCGCTGGACGAAGCCGTCGCCGCCCGCCTCGCGGACCATTTTCAGGGTTTCCTGCAGGCCGGGTTCGCTGACGTCGGACAAGGCCAGTTGCCAGCCTTCACGCGCCCAGCGCAGCGCGATTTCGCGACCCAGGCCTGAGCCCGCGCCAGTGATCATCATGCGATTTTGCATAGCAGACAGCCTTGTTGTTCTGGGGAAGATGCGCGGAGTGTAGCGAAGGTTGTGTGTGCGCCCACGCTCCATCAAGTTGCTGAATGGAGGATCAAAAGATCGCAGCCTTCGGCAGCTCCTACACCGATCCTGTAGGAGCTGTCGAGTGAAACGAGGCTGCGATCTTTTTGCGTCAAAGGAAATAAGCGACTAATCCAAATACATTAAAAAAACATTGAATTTTCTTTCATTCGCACCAGTCGGATTTTGTAAGCCGTCTGGAATTACTTAGTCTCCAGTCGCCCCTTGAACACCAAGACTTCTCGAACTCTCTCAACAAGGAAATCGACATGGGCACAATTCTTATCATTATCCTGATCCTGTTGCTGATCGGTGGTCTGCCGGTCTTCCCGCACTCCAGAAGTTGGGGTTATGGTCCGTCGGGCATCATCGGTGTGGTGTTGGTCGTGCTGCTGGTACTGTTGCTACTGGGTCGGATATAACCGTCTAACCGGCAAAAAAAAGAGGCCCTTTTCAGGGTAATGCCGATCAGTTAAGCCTTCTCGCTTGACCTTTGGCCGCAAGAAATCAAAATCCGATGCCTGTACTGGCATCGGATTTTTTTATGCGTCTCGCTCGGGCACTGGAACTGACCCACAACATCGCCTCTACCCCCAACGCCATTGAGGGATTGGATGCTTTGCTCGATCCTTCTTTGGTCGAACAGGCGCTTGAACAAGCTGGTGTGGCGACGCTGCGCAAGCGTCGTTTGCCTCTGGAAATGATGCTCTGTTGCGTGATCTCCATGGCGTTCTTCCGGCGCATGTCGGCCTGGGATGTGGTTAGTCGCATGAATATCATGTTGCCGGGTCAGCGCCCGTTGGTAGCGCCCAGCGCCGTAGTCCAGGCTCGTCAGAGATTGGGCAGCGAAGCTGTACGACAAGTCTTCGATTTGACCCAGAAAAGTTGGCATGAGGCAGCCGGTCACCCGACTTGGGCCGGTCTGCGTTTGTTGGGTGTCGATGGCGTTGTCTGGCGCACGCCCGATACGCCGGAAAATCGGGCGCGCTATGACTCCGCCAGCAACCAGCATGGCGACACCGGTTTTCCTCAGGTGCGCATGGTCTGCCAAATGGAGTTGACCAGCCATTTGCTGATTGGAAGTGCGTTTGACGGCTACCGCAGCAACGAAATGAAACTGGCCGAGCAACTGATCGAAACCACCCCCGATCACTCGCTGACGCTGTTTGATCGTGGTTTTTACTCGTTAGGTTTACTGCATCAGTGGCAGCAGGCAGGTGTCGAACGCCACTGGCTGATGCCGCTGAAAAAAGGCTCGCAGTACGAGGTGATCCAGCGTTTGGGGCGCCAGGATGCGATTATTTTGCTGAGCACTTCGCCACAGGCCCGCAAGCAATGGCCTGGGTTGCCGGAGCGGCTGACCGCGCGACTGCTGAGCAAAACCGTCAAGGGCAAGGTGTGTCAGATTCTGACCTCGATGACTGACCCACTGCGTTTTCCTTCCGACGAGATTGTTGATCTATACAGCCAGCGCTGGGAAATCGAATTAGGCTTTCGGGAAATGAAGCAGACGCTGCTCAACAGCAGCTATACGCTGCGCAGCAAGACACCCGAGATGATCGAGCAAGAGTTGTGGGGTGTGTTGTTGGGCTACAACTTGTTGCGCTATCAGATGGTGGAAATGAGTCGCCACTGTCCTGGCATTTACCCGTGCGAAATGAGCTTTACTGCGTGTACCTGGGCGATTCTTGGGTTTATCAACAGCGTCTCGGCCGATCGTTCCGGGAACATCCCCAAGTATTTGGCCGAGCTTCATGCTTCAGCGCCGCACTACGTTCTGCCGCATCGACGGGAGGAGCGCGTTTACCCTCGGGCCATCAGGCTTAAATCCCCGAAATATCCGATCAAAAATAAAAATGCCAGTCAGCTTAACTGACTGGCATTACCCTTTTCAGGGCCTCTTTTTTATTGCGCGGACTTTTACTTTACAGCGCTTAGTCCGGCTTGCCGTTAACCACACCGGCAGTGTTGTCCATCAGGCTCTTGGTCGCCGTTTGCAGGAACGCTTCGAGTTTGTGTTTCAACTCGGCAGCGCGCGGTGCATCAGCAATGACCTCGGCACCCGGATTGGCGCCCAGTTGGTACTGATAGACCTTCGCCGACATGTCCTTGTCTTTCGGCAGCACCAGAATCTGGTCAGCCGTGACGATAGCGGTGGTCTGCTCGCTGCCCGACGGCTTGATCACACCGAAACCGGTGTCGCCTTCCGGCAGGTTCAGCAGGTCACGACCCCAGCACTGATGGCGCACTTCGCCACCCACACGACCCATGATGGTCGGCACGATATCGATTTGCGTACCCACGGTGTGGTCACGGGTGCCGAACTTCTCCTGGATGCCCGGCGCGATCATCAGCATCGGCACGTTGAAGCGGCCCAGATCCATTTCGGTGATCTGGCGCTCGTTGCCGAAACCGTGGTCACCGACGATGACGAACAGGGTTTCCTTGAAGTACGGCTCTTTACGCGCCTTCTCGAAGAACTGACCCAACGCCCAGTCGGAGTAGCGCATGGCGGTCAAGTGTTCGTTGAGGCTGCCACGATCAGTGACGCGCTCGACCGGCAATGGCGACGGTAAGGCGTATGGCGTGTGGTTGGACAGGGTTTGCAGCAGCGCATAGAACGGCTTGCCGTTTTCGCGCTTCTTCAATTCGATCAGACCACGGTCGAACATGTCCTGGTCGGACACGCCCCACGTTGGATCGGAGAACACCGGGTCAACGAAATCATTACGGCCGACAAAGTTGGTCATGCCCTGGTTGCTGAAGAAGCCTGACTGGTTGTCCCAGGCGAAGTCACCGTTGTAGACATAGACATCGTCGTAGTCGCGGGCGCTGAGCAATTGCGGCAGGCCAGACAGTTTGTGGCTGCCTTCCGGGGTCTGCATCAGGTATTCGAAACCTGGCAGGTTCGGGAAGCAGGCCATGGTCGCGAACATACCCTGGTGGGTGTGCGTGCCGTTGGAGAAGAAGCGGTCGAACAGCAGGCCTTCCTTCGACAGTTTGTCCAGGTACGGCGTGATGTTGCCTGGCGCGCCCAGAGCACCGACCGAGTGACCGGCCATGCTTTCCATCAGAATCACGACAACGTTCTTGATCGGCAGGGTCTTGTCGGCGGGCGGCGTGTAGTCGCGGCGCACGGCGGCGATGTCGGCATCGACCAGTTTGTCGTCCGGCATGACCAGCATCTGGCGCACTACTTTCTGCGCTTCTTCTTGCGGCAGTGTGGCTTTCCAGATGTTGTCGCGGTCTTCGCCCATGCGATCTTTTGCAGCGGCGATCAGCGACAGCGTGCCGTTGAGGCCGAGCTGGTTGGCGAAGTTCGATTCGGTGGTGTAGACGTCACCCCAACGCATTGGCGGGCCTTGACGCAGCGTGCCGCGCGCAGCGACCACGCAGATCAGCAGGCAGACCACGAATACGGCGAGGCGCGCATACCACGGCGCGACCTGACGCGTGCCGACGCTACCGCCGCTGAAAGGCCCGCGCGGACGTGTTGCACGATCAGCGCCCTTGAACGCCAGCGTCAGAATCACTGTGCCGATGACCCACGCCAGCAGATAACGCACGACCGGGAAACCGTACCAGAGCATGCTCATCACGGTTTTCGGATCTTCTTTCACGTACTGGAACACCAGGCCATTGAGGCGCTGGTGGAACTCACGGTAGAAGTCCATCTCCATCAGGCCGAGAAACAACGCGATGCTCGAGGCGACGGTGAGCCACAGACGGAAGAATCCGCGTGCGGCCATCGCGCGGGCACTGAACAGCGCCAGCACCAGCGGAATGCACACGTAGACCACTAGACGCAGGTCGAAACGCAGACCGTTGGCGAAAGCTTCGAGGAAGGTCGAAGCCGGGGTATCGAGGATCATCTCGCGGTTGTAGACCAGCAGCGCGAGGCGCAGCACGGAAAACATCACCATCATGACCAGTGCGCAAAGCAGCGTGTAGGCCAGATGCGATTTGACGGTCGGTTGCAGCAGGCGACTGGAAGATCGCTGCTGATTCAGGGCGTCCGGGTTTGCCATGTCGTTTTAGGACCCATTGAAAGTTGAAGTTGCAAAAATACAGCGGCGCCCTGCCCTCTATTGGTCATTCCAGACCCCGGGGCGTGCGCGGAGCGCAAATGTTGCACGATCACCCGCACCATTGCCATTGATTACTGCCCTGCCCCCAGACACTTTCATTTAGAGCAGGCACAGCGTGTAACAGCGCGGGCGAATTGTCTGGAACACTTTGTGAAAATTTCGTGCAACGCATATCTGGAAACACAATATAGATACAAAACAAAAACGCCCCGAATCGATCGGGGCGTTATCTGCAAAGCACGACGATTACTTCTCGGCGCGCTCTTTCAGGGCTTTAAGTGTGTTGAACGGTGCGTCAACCACGAACTTGTTGGCCACCATCGCCGGCACGCTGCCACCTGGCTCGGTGTGCACTTGATAGGTCACTTCGACCTGATCACCCTTGGGCACGAACTTCCAGAAGCCTTTGACCTGGGCCACACGGACGAAACCTTTTTCTTCCGGAAGGTACTTCGGCACACCGTCCAGGTTACGGGTCAGGCTGCCATCGGCGCCTTCAACGGTGGTGATGTGCAGCACCGAGTCACGCGGGGTAACCGGCCAAGGCGTATTGAACTGAGTGTAAGTCCAGCTCTGGTCGCCTTCGTGCTTGAGCAGTTTTTGGGTCTTGCACTCGTGAATCCAGGCGCAGGCGCCGGAAACGTCTTCCTGCAGTGCGCGCAGTTTGGCGACGGTGGTCTTCATCAGCGCCACGCCCTGATAGGACTTGTAGTCCGAACCCGGCACTTCGCTCAGTGAAACCTTGATGCCTTCTTCGTTCTTGGCGACTTTCCAGTCTTCTGCCTGAGCGACCGAAGTGGCCAGCACAGCGGTCAAACCACACAACACAGCGATACGATGCAGCGAACCCATAGTCTTATTCCTTATTGTTGAAGTTCCGTTCGTTTGACACATCACGCCGCCGTCATTTGCTCCCACCAGCCGATCAGTCTGATCGCTTCTTGCGAACTGCTGCCGCAGACTTCGATGTCGGCAGAGAAGCCGGAACAGACTGCCGGACGCTCCGGGCGGCCGAAAATGCTGCACAGGTTTTCGACCGAGAGTTGCACGCAACGTTCGCCGGCAGGTTTGCCATCAGGCATGCCGGGAATCGGCGAACTGATGGAGGGGGCGATGCAGCAAGCGCCACAGCCTTCACGGCATTTCATGACGAACAATTCCTCGCGACGGGCGATGTGTAAAAGGGACGCGGAACAGAGTAACCGCTAAAACGGCTGTTTTAAATTGCCTGAACCGGGGTTTTTAGCGATTACTGAATGTGACTGACCAGTCTCCGACAAAGCGTCTGGTCTGCGGGTCACAGCGGGGACGAATTTACTGCTTGAATTCGAAATCCAGCGCAGCGCCTTCCACTTCGCGACGCTCTTCATTGCGCAGCTGCAACTGCATTTCGTTGCTGAGCAAACGGCCATTGAGCTGAAAGCCGCTGTTTTTCTCGCCAAACATCTGCGGCAGGATCGGCTCGCGTTTCGGCAGGTCGACGGTGCCCTTGGGTTTCAGTTCTTGAACCATGTCTTTGGGCAGGCTGAGGTCAAGTCTGGCCGCCGGCAATCTGGTTTTCGCCACTTCACTGGCGGGTTTCGACTTGGACGCAATCGGCGCGCGTTTCTTCACGGGCTTGGCTTGCGGCTTCTTAGCGGGGACTGCCTTTTTCGCCGCCGGTGCCTTCTTGGCACTGGTCGTTGCTGGCGGTTTTTCCTGAACCGCAGCCGCCATGACACCGGGCGCATGACCGATCATCAGCATACACAGCACAACCCAGGCGGCAGGAACAATCGCTTTCATGGACCCAACGTGGCTAACGGCAGAGGGCCATATGCTCGCTTGTTGGGCGCGACAAGACAAGCATGAACGTCCGCTCGTTCAGAATCCGCCAGCCGTTTCCTGACACAGTTGGGTCGCCAGCAGCCCCAGAGTCATCAACGCCCGTTCCGCCTCGCGATTCCACGGAATGCCACAATTGAGGCGGATACAGTGGTTGAATTGCTCGGTATTGCTGAAGATCAGCCCCGGTGCAATGCTGATGCCCTGCTGCAACGCGCGGATATGCAACTCCTGAGTGTTCACCCTCCCCGGCAGACTCACCCAAAGGATGAAACCGCCCGTGGGCCGGGTCATTTGCGTGCCTTCGGGGAAGTACTGCTGCACCGCCAACTGGAAAGCGCTGAGGTTTTTTCGGTATTCCTGGCGGATGTACCGTAAATGCCGGTCATAACCGCCGTTTTCCAGATAAGCGGCAATCGCCATCTGCGTCACGCTGCACGCCGAATGGGTGCTGAAGGTCTGCAGACGCTGGATTTCCTGCTGGTACTTGCCGGCAATCATCCAGCCGATGCGCACACCGGGCGACAGGGTCTTGGAGAAACTTGAGCAGTAAATCACTCGGTCCAGGCGGTCGTAAGCCTTGAGGGCCTTGGTTTTGCCTTGCTCGAACATCAGTTCGCCATAGATATCATCTTCGACAATCTGAATATCGAAATCCGAAGCCAGGCGCAGCAACTGCTTCTGCCGCTCTTCGGGCATGGTGCCGCCCAGTGGATTGCTCAGGCGCGTGGTCAGCACCAGCGCTTTGATCGACCATTGGTTGGCCGCCAGTTGCAGGGCTTCGAGGCTCATGCCGGTAGCAGGATCGCTGGGGATTTCGATGACTTTCAGGCCGAGCAGATCCGCCAGTTGCAACAGACCGTAGTAAGTCGGTGATTCGGCGGCAATCAGATCGCCCGGCCGGGTCAGCACCCGCAGCGACATCTGCAGGGCATCGACACAACCGTGGGTGATCACCACTTCCGACGGGTCGACCACTACGCCGGCATCGCGCATACGAATCGCCACTTGCCGGCGCAGCGGTTCAAAACCGGGGCTGAACATGTAACTGAAGGCGCGCGGACTATGGAACCGGGTGACCTTGGCCAATTGCTGATGCAGCGCGCGCACCGGTAAATAATCGACGCTGGGCACAGCGGCACCGAGCGGGAATACGCCTTCACGACGCGACTCGACGAGCACTTGCTGAATGATGCTGCTGCGGGTGACCAGGCCTGGACGCTCGACCCGGGCGATATCCGGCGTTGGCGCGGTCAGCGCGGGGGTCTGGTGGACGTAATAACCGGACTGCGGACGTGCGCGAATCAGCCCCTGATCTTCGAGATTGGCGTAGGCCTGCAACACCGTTGCATGGCTGACGTTGAGCTGCGAACTCATCTTGCGCACCGAAGGCACGCGCTCCCCCGGTTGATAGACACCACGGCGGATGTCTTCGGCCAGTTGCTGAGCAATACGTTGGTAGAGCAAGAGATTGGTCATGACGCAGCACTCGATTTCACGGGCATTTTATTCTTGTGTGAAACAATACCGGAACAGTTTAGAAGTGTACTGGGACAGTTGCCACTTTAGTCGACCATACAGTGCGGTGTCTGCCCCTGACTGTACTGATTTGCGACCCATTCGACAGACGCAAAAAAGCCCGGTGCTTGCCGGGCTATGTACTGGAACGCTGTAGGAGCTGACGAGTGCAACGAGGCTGCGATCGTTTGATCCTTGTTTTTCAAAATCAAAAGCAAAATCAAAAGATCGCAGGCTTCGCCAGCTCCTACATGAGCAAACGCCCTTAACGGGCGGCGCCGAGTTGGCCTTTTTCGTCGGAGAAGACAATTTCCACGCGACGGTTCTGTGCCCGCCCACGCTCGGAAGCGTTGACGTCCACCGGGTATTCGTCGCCATAGCCTTCGACCTGAATGCGCTTGTCCTCGATACCGAGATCCATCAGCACGTCGGCCACTGCTTGCGCGCGGTCGCGTGATAGTTTGATGTTCTCCTGCTTGCCGCCGGTGCTGTCGGTGTAACCCTCGATGCGTACCACGCGTTTCGGATTCAGTTGCAGGAACTGGACAATCTTCAGCACCACGCGATTGGCCGAGTTTTTCAGCTCCGCTTCACCCGTGTCGAACAGCACATCGCCAAGGGTCATCACCAGACCACGATCAGTCTGCGTGGTGGCCAGTGCAACGATCTGTTCTTCCAGCCATTTGCCTTGCTGCTGAACGCTGAGCAGTTTCGATTCACGCAGGGCCAGTTGCAGGCGCTGACGTTCCAGTTCGAGTTTGGCCGCGCGCTCTTCGTTGAGCACCTGATTGGTGTGCTCGCGGGCGATTTCGCTGTAGCGCTGGCTCAGGTAGGCGTAATGCACCACGTCCGAACCGCTGCCCCAATAGGTCGACAGGCGATCGGCGCGGGCCAGGGATTCGCCAGCGCGGATCACGTCTTTCGGCGCGATGCGCAGCACGTTGGAGTCTTCTTTGACTTTCTGGAAGTCAGCACCCGCCTCTTGCAGAGCCGATTCGCTGTGTTGACCGGCGCAGCCGTAAAGGCTGGCGCAACCGGCGAGAATCAGCGCGCCGATGGTTTTGGATTTGACGCTCATTGGGCATCTCCCAGTTGCTTGCGCAGACGGACGATGCGGGTATTGAGCACATTCACCTGTTCTTCACTTTTCTGGGTCAGCACTTTGGCTTCGGCCAGACGCGCATCCAGCTCGGCCTGCTCGGCACGCATGCGCGCATTCCGATAGGACTCGTCAGCCATATTGCCTTTGGCGCGGTCGTACTTGGCTTCGGCCAGTTTCATTTCCGGCATGTCGTCGGCAGTGGCACCGACAGCCTTGGCCTGGGTAATGGCTTGTTCGGTGAGACGCATTTGTTCGTTAGGTGCCGGATCGCTGGCGCAACCGGCCAGGGCCAGAACGGCCATCGCCGCGAAAAGAGGTCGAATACTCACTAAGAATCCCTACTGTTTTGGGGCACTGACAGGTTGTTGCGGCTGTTGCTGCTGCGCCTTCCAGCGCTCGATATTGCGTTGCAGCGCGGCTTCCGTCAGTCCGGACGCGGGCAATTCTGTCATCTTTTTGGCCAGCTGTCCGCGCAACCACGGATCGTTGCAGGCCGAGTTGTGGGAAACCGCGAGGAACAGCCCCGGGCGGTCGATGGGTTGCTCGAACGCCAGCAGATCATTGGCCATGCCCAATGCCTGCGCGGCGGCCATGCCCGAGTAGCGTCCGGCGAGTACATATTCCACTTCGCCAAGGAGCAATTTCTGCAGGGCCTGGGTGAGGTTGGCTGTCTTGGTCAGGGTCAGATTCTGCTCGGCAAAAGTGCCAAATCCTTGCGTCATTCGAGACTTTTCCGACAGCGCGCCGGCGTGACCGTGCAGGTCTTTCGCTTCGCTGTAAACCAGTGTCGAGCCTTTGCGCGTCCACACCAGGTAGTCGTTCTCCAGCAGCGGCGGATAGATGTAGTCGAGGTTTTCCAGCTCATTGAAGGTCAGTGGCGCGTCAGCGAGCATGTCCATGCGGCCGCTGCGCACCTCATCGACAGCTTGCGAGCGTTTGCCGGCGTAGAGCAGCTCGACTTTGATGCCAAGGTCTTTGGCGACTTGTTGCAACAGGTCGGCACTGGCGCCGATCAACTGCTTGGGATTTTGCGGGTCCTGCCACAGGTACGGAGGCGCGTCGGGGCTGCCGGTGACAACGAGGCGCTCGCACTTGCCAGCGGCCATGGCCAAACCGGGCAACAGGGCCAAACCCAACAACCATCCGCAGCGCAGATCCATGGCAAAACGCTCCCACTCAAATCCGAGACAAAAAAAAGCCCGACCAACAGGCCGGGCTCTTTATAAGTGAAGCCGCTGGATTAAACCAGCTTCTCCAGCTCAGGAACTGCTTCGAACAGATCCGCCACGAGACCGTAATCGGCCACCTGGAAGATCGGCGCTTCTTCGTCCTTGTTGATCGCAACGATCACTTTGGAGTCTTTCATACCGGCCAGATGCTGGATCGCGCCGGAGATACCGACGGCGATGTACAGCTGTGGCGCAACGATTTTGCCGGTCTGACCGACCTGCATGTCGTTCGGTACGAAACCTGCGTCAACCGCGGCGCGCGAAGCACCGACAGCAGCGCCCAGCTTGTCGGCCAGGGCGTACAGGTGTTTGAAGTTGTCGCCGTTCTGCATGCCGCGGCCGCCGGAAACGACGATCTTGGCAGCGGTCAGCTCTGGACGATCGGACTTGGCCAGTTCTTCGCCAACGAAGCTCGAAGTGCCCGCGTCGTGTGCAGCGCCAACGGCTTCAACAGCAGCCGAGCCACCTTCAGCAGCAACCGGGTCGAAACCGGTGGCACGCACGGTGATCACTTTGATCGCGGCGGTCGACTGTACGGTAGCGATAGCGTTACCGGCGTAGATCGGGCGCTTGAAGGTGTCAGCGCTTTCTACCGAGATGATCTCGGAGATCTGGTCAACGTCCAGCTGCGCAGCAACGCGCGGCAGGATGTTTTTGCCGTTGGAAGTGGCGGCAGCCAGGATGTGGCTGTAACCAGCGCCCAACTCAGCAACCAATGGCGCAACGTTTTCCGGCAGCTGATGCGCGTAAGCCGCGTTGTCAGCGTTCAGAACTTTGCTCACGCCTGCGATTTTCGCAGCGGCTTCAGCCACGGCGCCAGCGCCTTGGCCAGCAACCAGAACGTGGATGTCGCCGCCGATTTTGGCAGCAGCAGCCACGGTGTTCAGTGTGGCCGGGGCCAGCACTTTGTTGTCGTGTTCAGCAATAACCAAGATAGTCATTTAGATTACCTTCGCTTCGTTCTTGAGTTTTTCAACCAGTTCAGCCACCGACTTGACCTTGATGCCAGCGCTGCGTGCAGCCGGCGCTTCGACTTTCAGGGTTTTGTTGGTGGAGGCGGTGGAAACGCCCAAAGCGTCCGGAGTCAGCACTTCGAGAGGCTTCTTCTTGGCTTTCATGATGTTTGGCAGAGACGCGTAGCGCGGCTCGTTCAAACGCAGGTCGGTGGTGACGATCGCCGGCAGTTTCAGCGAAACCGTCTGCGCGCCGCCGTCGATTTCGCGAGTCACGGCAACGCTGTCGCCTGAGACTTCGACTTTCGAGGCGAACGTGCCCTGACCGTAGCCGCTCAGTGCAGCGAGCATCTGGCCGGTCTGGTTGTTGTCGCTGTCGATGGCCTGTTTGCCGAGGATCACCAACTGCGGTTGTTCCTTGTCGACCACAGCCTTGAGCAGCTTGGCCACGGCGAGCGAGGTCAGATCTTCAGCGGATTCGACGAGGATGGCACGGTCGGCACCCAGAGCCAGTGCGGTACGCAGCTGCTCCTGAGCGGTGGTCGGGCCGATGGAGACGACGACGATTTCAGTCGCAACACCTTTCTCTTTCAGGCGTACGGCTTCTTCCACTGCGATTTCGCAGAACGGGTTCATCGACATCTTGACGTTGGCGAGATCGACGCCGGAATTGTCCGCCTTGACGCGGACCTTGACGTTGTAATCCACAACGCGTTTGACAGCTACAAGAACCTTCATGGATTCCTCGTTACTCTCCGGTGAAAAGAAAGTCGCCTAGGCGAACCTGGCGGTTGATGCTCATCAGGCTAAAAGGGCACCTCTAAAAACGCCGACTCGGGGTGTCTGGTGGCTGCACGGTATGAAGACCTGCGACCGTTCGTCAGGGGCGACCGACGAGTCATGGATCTTCACGCTGTGTAAACTGCGCGCCGGACTGCGCCGCGCATCACCTTTTATTGCCTGTGCCCTGTCTTTAGAGGTGCTCTTGAAACCGCCAGTCTGCCTACGACGAGCGCAAAACCGCCCGTATCTTGACCGGAACGCCTATTCCGGTCAATACAGCAAAATGACCATTCATAAGCCGCGCTTCTTTGATTTCTCTGGGCTGGAGCCAATTCAAACAAACGTTTGTATTGGACGCTCGGAGTGGTGTAGATATAATGCGCCGCCTAGAGAGAAAGGTGGTTTGCCCATTATTACCCTTGACGTTAACGTAAAGGCAATAACGGATGCGACACCGAACCTCCAAATTAGAAAAAAAACTGTGAGCCTTGAGTAGGAGATAGCCTGTGGAACGCGAATACATGGAATTCGACGTGGTCATCGTCGGTGCCGGCCCCGCTGGCTTGTCCGCCGCCTGCCGTTTGAAGCAGAAGGCCGCCGAAGCCGGTAAGGAAATCAGCGTCTGCGTGGTCGAAAAAGGCTCCGAAGTCGGCGCACACATCCTGTCCGGCGCCGTGTTCGAACCACGCGCTCTGAACGAACTGTTCCCGGACTGGAAAGAACTCGGCGCCCCGCTGAACACGCCCGTCACCCGCGACGATATTTTCGTGCTGAAAAACGCCGAAAACGCGCAGAAAATTCCAGACCTCTTTGTGCCCAAGACCATGCACAACGAAGGCAACTACATCATCTCCCTCGGCAACCTGTGCCGCTGGCTGGCCCAACAGGCGGAGAACCTCGGCGTAGAAATCTACCCGGGCTTCGCCGCTCAGGAAGCGTTGATCGACGAGCAAGGCGTGGTGCGCGGCATCATCACCGGTGATCTCGGCGTCGACCGCGAAGGCAATCCGAAGGAAGGCCTGTACACCCCGGGCATGGAACTGCGTGGCAAATACACGCTGTTCGCCGAAGGCTGCCGTGGCCACATCGGCAAGCAACTGATCAAGCGCTACAACCTCGACAGCGATGCCGACGCTCAGCATTACGGCATCGGCCTGAAAGAAATCTGGGAAATTGATCCGGCCAAACACCAGCCAGGCCTGGTAGTGCACACCGCCGGCTGGCCGCTGGACATCATGGGCACCGAGAACACCGGCGGCTCGTTCCTCTATCACCTGGAAAACAACCAGGTGGTGGTCGGTCTGATCGTCGATCTGTCCTACAGCAACACGTACCTGTCGCCGTTCGACGAGTTCCAGCGCCTCAAGCATCACCCGGTGCTGGCGCAGTACCTGGAAGGCGGCAAGCGCATCAGCTACGGCGCTCGTGCGATCTGCAAAGGTGGCCTGAACTCGCTGCCGAAAATGGTCTTCAAGGGCGGCGCGCTGATCGGTTGCGATCTCGGCACCCTGAACTTCGCCAAGATCAAAGGCAGCCACACCGCGATGAAGTCCGGCATGCTCGCCGCAGAATCGGTGGCTGACGCACTGTTCGCTGAAAAGGACGGCACTGAAGAACTGACCACTTATGTGGACGCGTTCAAGAAGAGCTGGCTCTATGACGAGCTGTTTGCCAGCCGTAACTTCGGCCCGGCGATCCACAAGTTCGGCGCCATCGTTGGCGGCGGTTTCAACTGGCTGGATCAGAACATCTTCGGCGGCAAACTGCCGTTCACCCTGCACGACACCAAGCCGGATTACGCTTGCCTCAAGCTCGCGGCCGACTGCAAGAAGATCGACTATCCGAAGCCGGACGGCAAACTCAGCTTCGACAAACTCAGCTCGGTGTTCATCTCCGGTACCAACCATGAAGAAGAACAGCCTTGCCACCTGAAGCTGAAAGACCCGAGCATCCCGATCAGCAAGAACCTGCCACTGTACGACGAACCGGCGCAGCGCTACTGCCCGGCCGGCGTGTACGAAGTGATCACCAAGGAAGACGGCGAGAAGCGCTTCCAGATCAATGCGCAGAACTGCGTGCACTGCAAGACTTGTGACATCAAGGACCCTTCGCAGAACATCACCTGGGTCACGCCGGAAGGCGCTGGCGGCCCGACTTACCCGAATATGTAAGTCGAACCGCTGAACATCAAGGCTCCCGAACCGGGGGCCTTTTTGTTGCCCGCAATTCCGCTAGCAACACAAATCCCTGTGGGAGCTGGCTTGCCAGCGATGGGGCCGTGTCAAACGACATCACGGCAAACTGAACCACCGCTATCGCTGGCAAGCCAGCTCCCACAGGGAGTGTGTAAATCCTCAGGCGGCGCGTTCGTCGCCCGGGCTACGCTCGAAATAGCGCTTATATTCGCGACTGAACTGCGACGTACTCTGATACCCCACCCGATGCGCCACCTGCGCCACACCCAAGCCCTCCGCCACCAGCAACGTCTGCGCCTTCAACAGTCGCAAGCGTTTCAAATACTGCACCGGCGACAACAACGTGCTGCGCTTGAAGTGCTCATGAAACGTCGACACGCTCATGTTCGCGCAACCGGCCAGCGTCTCCACATTCAACGGCTCGGTGTAATGCGCATGCAGATGACTGATCGACGCCGCGACCCGCGCAAATTGTCCCTGCTGTTCCACCAACGCACGCAGCACATCCGCCTGCGGTCCACGCAACGCGACAAACAACAATTCACGCACCCGCGCCGGCCCGAGAATCTGACATTCCAGCGGATCGTGCAGGCAACTGAGCAAACGCTCGACACAACCACGCATGTCATCGTCGAGCACCACGGAGGTCATCGACTCCGGCGTCTGCGCCGGAATATGCCGCCCCGGTGCCAGCCCCATGGCCAGCACCAACTCACCGAGCAACACCCGATCAATCGCCACTGACACCCCGAGCAACGGCGCATCCGGCAAGGCAAACGTCTCGCATTCGAACGGCACCGGCAGCGCCTGAATCAGGTAATGCCCAGCGCCATACTCCATCGTCCGCGGCCCGAGAAACGCCAGTTTGCTGCCCTGCGCGATGATCATCAGGCTCGGCTCATAAATGTGCGGGCCACGGGCGACGTCGCAACTGGCACGCAACACTTGCACACCGGGCAACCCGGTCGGGGAATAACCATCGCGCAGCGCCAGCGGTTCGATCAGCGAAACCAGCCGGGCATTGGCATCAAGATGACGGGTTAATTGCATCAAAGCTCTTCACTGAAAATGGAGCGAAAAAAGGGATGCAAGCATCATCGCAGATCCTTTTGCCAATGCGACCGATCAAACCCGCATGCCGGAGGATTAGGCATGAGACCCGGAGGAATCGTCATGGCCGACCGGTCAGTCAGCGCCCAGAATGCGCCGCCTCACTTGTTCCTGCTTTTGCGAGGTTTCACATGTACACCGCCATCGGCTATGCCGCCCAATCGGCCACCACGCCCCTCGCCCCGATGAAATTCGAACGCCGCAGCCCGCGCGCCGACGACGTCGCGATCGAGATCCTCTACTGCGGCGTTTGCCACTCCGATATCCACCAGGCGCGCAATGAATGGGGCATCGCCGTTTACCCGCTGATGCCTGGCCACGAGATCGTCGGAAAAGTCACCGCGATCGGTGCGAATGTCACCCAGCACAAAGTAGGCGATCTGGTCGGGGTTGGCTGCATGGTCGACTCGTGCCGCACTTGCGAAGCCTGCCAGTCGAACCTTGAGCAATACTGCCTCGAAGGCCCGACCATGACCTACGCCACCCCGGATCGGGTCGATGGCAGCAACACCATGGGCGGTTATTCGGACAGCATCGTCGTCAGCGAACACTTCGTTGTGCGCATCCCGGAAAAACTCGCACTGGCCAGCGCTGCGCCGATTCTCTGTGCCGGCATCACCACCTACTCGCCGCTCAAGCACTACGGCGTCAAGGCCGGCGACAAGGTCGGGATTCTCGGCATGGGCGGTCTGGGCCACATGGGCATCAAGTTTGCCAAGGCCATGGGCGCGGAAGTGACGCTGTTCACCCGCTCGGCGAGCAAGGCAGAAGAAGGTCGTCGTCAGGGTGCCGATCACGTGATCGTGTCCACCGACGCCGAGCAGATGAAAGCCGCTGCCGGTTACTTCGACTTCCTGCTCGACACCATTCCGGTGCAGCACGATCTGAACCCGTACCTCGACACCCTGCGCTTCGACGGTGTGCACATTCTGGTCGGTCTGATCGAGCCGGTTGATCCACCGGTACACGCCGGCAAACTGGTGATGAGCCGTCGCGTTCTGGCCGGTTCGCTGATCGGTGGCGTCGCCGAAACCCAGGAAGTGCTGGATTTCTGCGCCGAACACAACATCACTTGCGACATCGAAATGCTCGACATCCGCCAGATCAACGAGGCTTACGCGCGCATGATCGCCGGCGACGTGAAGTACCGTTTCGTGATCGACATGGCGACGCTCAAGGTTTAAACCTGCTTAAACCTTCAAGCCAAGCTCTGCCGAGAGCCGGGCTGTGACTCCTTTGATCAGGGGAATCAGCTCGGCCATTTTTTCCAGCGGCATGTACGGCACGGTGCTGGCGATACTGATCGCAGCAACAATGCCTTTGCTCGCATCGCGAATCGGCGCCGCCACACAGCGGATCGACGGTTCGTTGTCTTCCAGATCGAACGCGTAGCCACCGGCGACGTACTCGGTCATGCGCTGTTCGAGCTGTTCCCACGACTGCTGGGGATGCTGAGGCCAGAACTGACTTTTCCCACCCGCCGGCAGGCTGATGTCGTACAGCCGCTGCCAATCTTTCGGCGAGTCATCGAGCATCAACGCCTTGCCAATCCCGGTGCGTGCCAGCGGCATGCGATGGCCGACCCGCGAACGCATCTCCGGGCCATTGCGCCCCGGATTCTTCAGCAGGTACAGCACCTCGTCGCCTTCACGAATGCCCAAGTGCACGGTGTCACCGGTCAGCGCCGACAACTCGTCCAGATACGGCGCGGCCAGGGTCACCAGCGGCAATTCTTCGCGTGCCTGAAAACCCAGTTCAATCAGCTTCGGCCCGAGCAGGTAACCGACTTGCGGCACCACGCGCAGGTAACGCTCATCAACCAGGCAACTGGCCAGACGATGGGTGGTGCTGCGTGTGGTGCCGATCAGCCGGGCAATTTCCTTGAGATCGCGGGCGCCACTGGCCACTGCTTGCACCACACCCAGGCCGCGCAACAGCGTCTGGGTGCCGGTGGGCGCGGCGTCCTTGGTTTTTTCCGGAGCGTCTTCCTGCATATCCAGCCTTTACCGTTGAGCGAGGGAACGGGCGGCATTATGGTCGCCCGACGCAGGCCACTACAACTCGATACGCTCGACCTTGCCGACCAGCAGCACGTAGGACAAAGCACCGATCAATGCGAGAACCGCGATATAGGTGATCGCCGGCGCGAACGAATCGCCGCTGGCGAGGAAGCCGATGACGATCGGCGTGGCAATCGCCGACAGGTTGCCGATGAAGTTGAACACCCCGCCGGTCAGCCCGAGCAAGCGTGCCGGCGCCAAAGTCGATACCAGCGACCAGGTGATCGAGGCCAGACCGTTGCCGAAGAACGCCAGCGCCAGAAAAGCAATCACCAGCGGCGTCGACTCAACGAAGTTGGCGCCGATGATCGAGGTAGAAATCAGAAGCCCGCCAATGATCGGCAACTTGCGCGCAAAGCCGACGGTGTAGCCGCGACGGATCAAAAAGTCGGAAAAGAACCCCGAGCACAACACGCCAACGAACGCTGCGAGAAACGGCAGCGACGCGAGCAGGCCGGACTTGATGAAGTCCATACCGCGATATTTCACCAGGTAGGTCGGGAACCACGTCAGGAAGAACCACAGCGTCGAGTTCAGGCAGAACTGGCCGAGGTAAATGCCCCACAACTTGCGCTTGGTCAGAACGATGCCGAGATCGGTCCAGCTGAATTTGGCTTTGACCTTGGCCGATTCCTGCTGAATATCAACCAGACCACCGCCCTCGCGGATCAGGTCGATTTCGGCCTCGTTGGCGCCTTTGAAATCCCGTGGCTCGCGATACACCGCGTACCAGATCGCCGCCCAAATAATGCCGACGGCGCCGGTCGCGACGAACACCATGTGCCAGCCGAATTCGTGTTGCAGCCAGGCCAGAACCGGGGTCAGGAATGCCAGGCCGACGAATTGCCCGGAGGTGTAGAAACCGATGGCCGTGGCGCGTTCACGCTCGGGGAACCAGGTTGTTACAACGCGGCTATTGATGGGATAGGCCGGTGCTTCCAGTGCACCGACGGCCATACGCAGCACAAACAGCGCGATGAAACTGGCGGCGAAACCCAGCATCACCGTGGCAATCGACCACAGCAGCAGCGCGACGCTATAAAGGATGCGCGGCGGCACGCGATCGACCAGCCAGCCGCCGGGGATTTGCATGGCGGCGTAAGTCCAGCCGAACGCAGAGAAAATCAGGCCGACGTGAATCGGATCGATGCCCAGCTCACTGGTCAGCGCTGGCGCGGCAATCGACAGGTTGCTGCGGTCGAGGTAGTTGATGACCACGGTGATAAACAGCAACACCATGATGAAAAACCGCTTGCGGCTGGGCGTGACTAAAGACGCCTGCCCGGTGAGGGTTTGCGGTTGCATGGGGAGAGCCTCTTTTTATGTTTATTGAGGTCGGCCTGAGGCCTGATCGTTCCCACGCTCCGCGTGGGAATGCAGCCCGGGACGCTCTGCGTCCCAAAAGCGGACGCAGAGCGTCCATTGAGGCATTCCCACGCAGAGCGTGGGAACGATCTCACATTTGAACTGTGGTGAATCAGAAGGGACTCACCACTCGGCAAAGCTGCCATCGGCATGGCGCCAGATAGGGTTGCGCCAGCGATGCCCGACCGCCGCACGCTCGATCACGTACTCCTCGTTGATCTCGATGCCCAACCCCGGCCCGTTCGGAATCTTCACGAAGCCTTTGTCGTAATCGAACACCCGCGGATCTTTCACGTAGTCGAGCAAGTCGTTGCTCTCGTTGTAATGGATGCCCAGGCTCTGCTCCTGGATAAACGCGTTGTAACAAACCGCGTCCAGTTGTAAACAAGCCGCCAGCGCAATCGGCCCCAGCGGGCAATGCAGCGCCAGCGCGACGTCGTAGGCTTCGGCCATGTTGGCGATCTTGCGGGTTTCGGTGATACCGCCGGCGTGGGATGCATCCGGCTGAATGATGTCGACGTAGCCTTCGCTCAACACGCGTTTAAAGTCCCAACGCGAGAACAAGCGCTCGCCGAGGGCAATCGGCGTGCTGGTCAGCGGCGCCAGTTCTTTCAGCGCTTCGTAGTTTTCGCTGAGCACCGGCTCTTCGATAAACATCAGCTTGTACGGATCGAGCTCCTTCATCAGCACCTTGGCCATCGGCTTGTGCACGCGGCCGTGGAAGTCGACGCCGATGCCGACGTTCGGCCCGACCGCATCACGCACGGCGGCAACGTTGGCCAGCGCCAAGTCGACTTTCTCGAAGGAGTCGAGGAATTGCAGCTCTTCGGTGCCGTTCATTTTCACCGCAGTGAAACCACGGCTCACCGCCTCTTTCGCCGCACGCGCAGTGTCGGCCGGGCGATCGCCGCCGATCCACGAATACACGCGAATCTTGTCGCGCACCTGACCACCGAGCAGATCACTCACCGACACCCCAAGCGCCTTGCCCTTGATGTCCCACAGCGCCTGGTCGATACCGGCCAACGCGCTCATGTGAATCGCGCCGCCACGGTAGAAACCGCCGCGATACAGCACGGTCCAGATGTCTTCGATGTTGCGTGGGTCTTTGCCGATCAGGTAGTCGGACAATTCTTCGACGGCGGCGGCGACGGTGTGCGCGCGGCCTTCGACCACAGGCTCGCCCCAACCGGTCACGCCCTCGTCGGTTTCGATCTTGAGGAAGCACCAGCGCGGCGGAACGATGAAGGTCGTGAGTTTGGTGATTTTCATCTCTGCTCTCTTTTGTAAATGCAGCTCTTATTAGATGCAGCGCACGCAGCGCCAAAAAAGTCTTAGCGAAGGGCCTTCCACGCGGCCACGTAGGCCTTGGCATTCACCGCCACTTGCTCCGGGGTCATGCCCGGTTTGAACAGGCCGGAACCGAGGCCGAACCCTTTCACGCCAGCGTCGATGAACGCCTGCATGTTGTCCGGGGTGATGCCGCCGACCGGCGCCAGCACCGTCCCGGACGGCAACACCGCGAGCCAGGCTTTGACGACCGCCGGCCCCATCTGCTCGGCCGGGAACAGCTTGAGAATGTCCGCGCCCTCCGCCAGCGCCGCGAACGCTTCCGTTGGCGTGGCAACACCCGGCGACAGAAACAGCCCCGCCGCTTTTGCTGCGCGTAAAACCTTTGCATCGCTGTGCGGCATGACGATCACTTGGCCGCCGGCCTCTTTCACCAACTCAACCTGTTCCGGCGTCAACACCGTGCCAGCACCGATCAGGCAATCGGCGGGCAAGGTCGTACGCAAAATGCGGATACTTTCGTACGGCGAAGGGGAATTGAGCGGTACTTCGATGACGCGAAATCCGGCCGCATACAGGACTTCTCCGACAGCGGCAGCTTCCTGCGGATGCAGGCCACGCAGAATCGCGATCAGACCGTTTTGCGCCAATGCTTGCTTGAGCATGTCAGGCCTCCAGTCAGGGTTAACGGGATGAGGAATCGATCAGTCCGGCGGCCAGCGCCAGTTGCCACAAACCACGCTCGGTGGCCTGTTCGGCCAGCGTCACATTGGCGAAACCACAGGCATCGAGGGCGCGGCTGTAGCGCGCACAGAGTTGCGCGTTGCCAATCAGGATGATCGAAGGAAGATTGAGATTGTTACGGCGACGGCGTTGCGCGCCAGCCAGTGCTGCCAGTTCATGGCCGATCATCAGGCCGGACAGATAATCCGCCTGCGCCGTCTGGCTCAGTTCGCCGGTCAGGCCCAGGGTTCGGGCACTGAACAAGGTCGACAGCACGCCGAGCTCGCCGTCCGCCGACTGCGCGATCTGCACACCGCGGTCAAACGCCTGAGCATCGAACGCCGCGCCTTGCTTCAGGGTCCGGCCGAGAATGCTGTGCTCACTGAGCACGGCGAACACTTCGCCAGTCATGAACGTGTCGAAATGAGTGATGCAGCCATCGACCACGTCCACCCATTTCGAGTGACTGCCCGGCAGCCCGATCAGCAGATCAGCGCCCGCCTCGACCGGCAGATTCTGCAGAACGCCGAGCACTTGGGTCTCCTCGCCGCGCATCACATTCGGCAAGTGCGAACGCTGAATCACGCCCGGCACGATATGCACCCGCGTGCCGCGCAGACTGACAATTGTTTGTAGGGAGTTTCCGAGATTGGCGACGTTTGCCGGCGTATCGCAGTAGGCCGCTTCGCGCCAGCCCTGCGCACTGCCGACCATGCCGCAGGCAATCACCGGCAGATCCGGCTGCGCATCGAGCCAGTCGCCGCACGCGTCGTCGAAGGCCAATTCAAAACCATCGGCGCATTCGCGACCGTTGATGATTCGCGGAGTCTTGGGCAACTGCATGATCCCGGACGACAGCGCGCGCTGCTCCAGCACCACACCGCCCGCCGCGAGTTTGTAAGCACGTAATGAGGTTGTCCCCCAGTCGAGCGCGATCAATTGCGCCAGCATCGCTTCACCTGTTTTGTTTTTGGCAGTGAGTGCGACGGACTATAGACCTCTCAGACTGTAAATCTCAATATGTAATTTTGCATCCCATATTATGGGATTCGTAAGATTTACGTCGCCACGGCTTCCAGTTCCTCTCCAAACAGGAAAAGCCTGAAGTTTTCGGGGTAATTCGAACCAAAGACATGTGTATCGCCCTGAGCATCACTCAGCCCTTCTTCTTCCCTTCCATCCGAACGTTTAATGATGTATCGCACGTTCTGCCGGGGTTTTCGCGTCTGGGCATCGACGATTCGAAACTTGCCTTTCAGTGGTGCAAACGAACTTAATAACCCACTGTAAGGCAGGCCACTGCACACGCCTCCATGAACAATGGTATCTCCTGCGTGATAGCGTCTCTGCGTAATGCAAATCTGCTCGAATTGCAGCCATGACAGCGGCCGCAGTACTGGCGGCAATATTACATACTCTGGCGCCGTGATTACTTTTTCAACCTCAGCAATGATCCGAGAGGTGGGAACATACATAACCTTTGAATAATAAGCCTTATAAAAAGTAGCCGTTATTGTCACCTGACACGGAATATAGTCTTGCTTGCCCAACAACGACAATAACACCTCCTTTCTGATTATTCTGAAACTACTACCCTGATCGACATCCTCTTCAAACCTGAACCATACATCAAACTCATAACGTCGATCACCCTCCACAATACGAACATCGCTGACGGCACCTTTTCCGTAAAGACGAATTTTGTGAAGTATGGAAAAATCAACATCACCATCCAGCGAGCACTTCAACCAAGTACCAACCTGCTCATTAATACCGTGCGCCCTGTATAAATTGACCAAATCCCTATCAGACCTGAAGCGAAAATTATAATCTCCGTCCTTGTATTCAATAGATGTGAATTCAACCCGCGGCGCTGGCACATGCAACTGCATACACGAAGAACAGAGAACAAACAAGACAACTAAAATCAACCTATGCATCACCACCCCAAGAAACCAGATACACAATAAATATAAGTATCAATCTTTCAGAATTCACTCCTAATCCAAAGCACGAACAATACTTTCAACCGGAACATACATAACATTGGAAAAATAAGTATCTATCATTGTCGCACTGGCGAAAAACTTACAAGGCAACTGCTTTTTATTAACCAACAATTTTCTTATTTCTGCGGGCGTCAGATGCCTTTCGCTATTCCCATTGGCAACCGATTCACTGAAAACCACTGGCGAAACAAAATCCAAATGTGACCCTGATGCATCATCTGAAACCCCACCGCTCATAAAGCGCTTCATCTGATGCCCCTCACTAAAATCGGTATCGTCTTCTAGAGCGCAAAGCAATCCCACGCCAATCAACGATTTATAGGGCCCCAAAATATCAATATCAGAAGAAAAGTGCAGATCGTACAAGGGCGCATTACCAACGCGTTCGATTTTAGAGAACTGAAGATTTGCAGGAGGCTTGGCCTGTTTAAATGTGCAGCCTGCCACCACGCACATGCACAATAGAAAAACCGCCCTCATTATCATTACATTTCCCCCCTGAAATGCTTATTGACCGAGTTAATCATGTAATTCAAAGCCGACTTCCCATCCGCCAGCACCGTGGTATACATGACACCCGCTGATTCGTGATTTACGTCCATGATACTGTTCACGTTCGGCCCGCTTTCCACACGCCATTGTTCACCGATTCCGGCGATCCAGTCTGAGAGATTAGCGTCTGATGATTTCGCCAATATATTTATCCACAAACCGGCACTGGGTTGCGGTGTATCCGGGTAGATATTCGAAATACCGCCAACCAACGCGCCCACTCCAACCGGATCGAGAGTAATCAGCATTTTTACGGAGTAGCCCAAGCTACTCAAGTGGCTAGACAGATGAGCGCCATTCCATCCTCCCAGGCTGTGCCCGACAATATAAATAGCGTCACTTTTACATAGCCCCTGAAGCACGTTTAATTTGATATTTTCCTCACCAATTACTTGGTTATACCCAAGATGGTAAGACGTTACTCCAGGAAAATAATCGGCTTTGACCACTGAATCATCAAAGGACTTTTTTGCACGTGCAACGTTATTCTTCGGCCCAAAGCCATAATAGCTTTCCTTATCACCAGCGCCTCCGATGAAGAAAGCCGATGCCCGTCGCATGTATTTGAATTGTTTGACCGCCTCGTCTGTTGGGCATGTGAGCGTATGTGAGCCAAGGTTTTTTTTGTCATTCGCAGCCGTGTTATCCGTTCCCACTGCAGTTACTCCGCAAACAGTTCGATGGTTTCAGCTAGATGGGAGCTAACTGCATGTGTAAATCCGGCCGCATCGGTTACGCCGTGTTCTTCACTGCCATCCCCACGTTTGATTGTGTAAGGATGATTGGCAACAGGCTCGCCCGAGAACTCATCAACCAGCTGCATCTTGTCCGTAAAATGCACCGGCATCGGCAGCAATCCGCTAAACGCTGCCCCGCCGCCACTCTGGCCGATAATCACCGTCCCTGAACCACCAACCACGACATTGCCGTGGCCTCCGGTGCTATCGAGCGTGGCCGCGTTCAGGCCGTTGATGAATACGGTGCCGGAAACGGCTCCGGTAATCGGGCTGCCACACGCCGATTTATCGGTCATGCGCGCAGCCGCGAGTCCGTCGAAGAACACGTCGGGCGAGCCGGAGGCGATTGGATTGTTGCCATGGCCTGGCAACGGGCAGGCGGTCGGGTCGGTGACGCGTGCAGCGGGTTTACCACTCAATTCAAAGCTCCTTGCTTCTGGGGTTCCGGGTGCGGCTGGTGGAGATCGACGTCGGTCGCGGCAAAGCGCCAGCGGTTGTCGACGGGATCGAACAGGGCGTGGCAATGCTCACGGCTGTCGGGGGGTGTAGCGAATTGCAGAAGCTGCCAGGCTTCGTCGACCTGCCATGCCAGCTCGGCAGATGTCGCATCGTCGAGTTCGTTGAGCCAAGCGTTGTAGTTGCTAAGGTGATTGCGCTGGTAAGTCGATTGCAGCAGTTCGGCCATCTGTGTGCCGAGGTCCAGATGATGTTCGGCCGTCCACTGACCGATCTCGGAATAGGCGTACCAGCCCATCGGCATCAATCCGCCGTCCTTGAGCAGCGAATGCTCGGCAGGGGCGACGAAACCACAACAAATGTGCAGCGTCAGCCAGCCTTGATGGGCGTCGATAAACGCTGTCGGATCGAAAGTGCGCAGCGGTATCACGCGGTAATCGTCGAGCCCGGCACTGCGCGTCATCAACTCGGCATCGAGGCGTGACACGAACGCACGAATGGCGATTGCGCCCGTACGATTTGTGATGCACAGAATATCGACCGGTTGCCGCTGGGGGTTGTCAGTGGAGCCTGAGTTTTTCACCAGGCCATACAGACGCATTGTCGCCCGTAGTCCGCTCATCGCCGGTCACTCGTTGACGCAGCGAAGGCTCCACGGGCGTGGAGAAGTTGTGCCAGAGGCATTGCAGGTGTCGTCCGTGAGCGCGCAAAAATGGCGCGTAGAATGCCGGACTAGAGCGCTGGCGACAATCGAATTAGTACTGGATTGCCATCATTGTTTTCAGCCCTCGGCAAACTCGCGCAGGACCTTACTATCCATGCGATAGCGCACTCATCCCTGTTCCGAGATTGCGCACTGCCGACCATGCTGAGCTAACCACCGGACAATCCTGCTGCACATCGAGTCAGTCGCCCGCATATCAAGGAGCGGCATCAATCCATTTCGTCGACCGATCAACACTGGTCACGCCCTCTTCAGCGAACACTTTCACGACTTCATAATCTTCTGCGCCAAGGTGATGAGTGTGACCATGCTCGTCAGAAACCCCCGGTTCCTGACGGCCATCCCCGCGCACAATGACGTATGTCGTCAGCGGTTTTGGCGTCAGATCCGACGAGGACACGATGCTCAGAGCCAATCGATACGGTGCAAACGAGGCAAGTAATCCGACGTAGGGCAGGTCGTCGCAAAGGCCAATACGATCGAGTTCGTCATACGGTGTTTCGGCAATGTGTCGCCAGCGCACGATGCAAATCGGGGCCTCTGGCAACAGCGTACGCATGCGATCCTCGGCCAGTAGAGTGACCCGTGGCGGTGCTACCCGCGGACTGCGCACTTGATCAATAAAGCGTGAAGTTGGCAGGTACATGACTTTCGAGTAATACGCCACGAACGGGAACGCCGTAATCACTACCTTGCACGGTATGTATTGCTGCGGTTTGAGCATGCGCACCAGTTCAATCGGCCTGATGTCATTAAAACCATCATTGATGCCGTGATTCTCGACCCTGATATGCGCAAGCATCTCGTACCGCCGATCTCCCTCGATCAGACGCATGGCGCTGACGCGTCCCGACGCCTCCATCTCGATTCGATGTTCGATGGAAAAATCAGCATCGCCATTCAGCGAACAATGAATCGTCGTACTGATCTGGCCTTGCCTGCCGTAATCCTCATACAGACTGATAAGGTTTCGGTCAGAGGTGAAGCGCAGGTCGTAATAAGAAGAGTTGGCGCGCTCGATTGAAACAAACTCAAGTCTGGCGGGGGGAACGTTCAGGTGCATGCACGCCGTGCAGGATAAAAAACTGCCAATCAGCATCCACTTGAAGATACGCATATTCAACGGTTTACCCCCCGCTCTATCACGAGAATAAATTCGGAACTCGGAATACCGACGGGAGATCCTGTCAATTAACAACAACCCGATCTTGATGCACACAGCAGTTCAAATAATCAGCGCTCACGTGCTGAGCGCCCTTATAAAATCCATGGCCGGGATACGCATAAAATCTGAAAAATAGGTTTTGTATTTCGTTGTATGCACTCTAAAAACGCACACAACCACGTCGCTCACCCTTAAAGCTCTGCGCAATTCATCTCCCGCAAGAATACGTTGTGTACCCCGCACAGCTCCGGTCTCTCGAAAAATGACCCGGGAGATATAATTTCCTTTCGAAGCGTTTCCGCTCAACTCAACGATGCCGCTGCCGTAGCGTTTCTGGTAATGGCCAATCGAAAAATCCGCATCGCCGTCCAAGGCACAGACCAGCTCTTGGCCGATCCTGGATTGGAACAATGTCAAAAGATCCGTATCACTTGAAAACCGTACGAAAAACGAACTTGCGCTCGGCGTCATTGCAACACTTTCGAAGTCAAGCTTCGCTATTGGCCTGCCGTGATTCGAAGTACATGAACTGCAAAGCAAAAAGACGAGCGCTATATACCAGTGCATTGCCGCCCGCAGTGTGCTCATCGCCGGTCACTCGTTGACGCAGCGAAGGCTCCACGGGCGTGGAGAAGGGGTGCCTGAAGCATTGCAGGTGTCATCCATGAGCGCGCAAAAATGGCGCGTAGAATGCCGGACTGGCAAAGTGCCGACAATCGAATTCACGCCAACGTTGTTCAGCCCTCGGCAAACTCGCGCAAGACCTTGCCATCCATGCGGTAGCGCACCCACTCCTCCTGCGGTTGCGCACCAAGGGATTTGTAGAAATCGATGGCCGGCGTGTTCCAGTCGAGCACGCTCCATTCGAAGCGACCGCAGTCATTGGCGCAGGCGATTTTCGCCAAGTGCCGCAGCAAGGTTTTGCCGGCGCCGCCGCCACGTTGTTCGGGGGTGATGTAGAGGTCTTCGAGGTACAGGCAGTTGCTGCCCAGCCAGGTTGAATAGCTGAAGAAGAACACCGCAAAGCCGATCGGCAAGCCGTCACGCAGGCAGATCAGGCCGTGGGCGGTGGCGCCTTCGCTGAACAGGCTGCGCTCGATGTCGGCGACACTGGCGATGACTTCGTGGCGGGCTTTTTCGAAATCGGCCAGTTCGGTGATGAAGGCGAGGATTTGCGGGGCATCACTGGGGGTCGCCGGGCGGATTTCGATCGTCATGGACGGGCCTTGTCGGAAAAGGAAAACGCCATACTAAGGCCGTGGGCGGCGCTCGTCACACTCCAAACGTGGTAGAGAACCCTGTGGTGAGGGGATTTATCCCCGACGGGTTGCGCAGCAGCCCATTTTTTGGGGGTCGCTACGCGCCCATCGGGGATAAATCCCCTCACCACAGAAGTATCATCAAGCGAAATCCACGACAGCCTGCAAGGATGCTCATGAACGAAACTGCTTTTGCTCCGCTCGCCTCACTCGCTGCCAAGCTGCTGCCCCACGCCCTGGAACCCTCAAACGACGGCGCGCACGACCTCGCGCACCTGCAGCGGGTCTGGCACAACGTGCGCACGTTGCACGAAGACGAAGGCGGCGATCTGCAAGTCTTGCTCGCCGCCGTACTGCTGCACGACTGCGTGGCCGTCGAGAAAAACTCGCCACTGCGTGCACACGCCTCACGTCTGGCGGCAGAAAAAGCGGCGGCGGTGCTCGCGGCGATGCATTGGCCCAGCGAAAAAATCGCCGCCGTCGCCCACGCCATAGAAGCCCACAGTTTCTCCGCCAACATCAGCCCGCTCACCCTCGAAGCGAAAATCGTCCAGGACGCCGACCGTCTCGACTCGTTGGGCATGCTCGGCGTCGCCCGTACCTTCTACATTGCCGGGCGCATGGGCTCGGCGCTGTACGACCCGCAAGATCCCCAAGCGAAGCAACGCGACTACGACGACAAACGTTTTTGCCTCGATCATTTCCAGACCAAACTGCTGCACCTCGCCGACGGCTTCCAGACCGCTGCCGGCCAGCGTCTGGCGCAGATACGTCATCAGCGCTTGAAAGGCTTCATGGAGCAATTGCTGGAAGAAATCGGCATCGTCTGAGCGTTACTCCGGCCAGTGCTGAACCTGACTTCGCCAACCTCAGACCTAACCCGCGCGGGCGACGTGTTAAACAGATGACGCTCAATTTTTTCCGGTCAAGGAACGCGTCATGTCGCAAGCAACGCCACAAGTGTCAGGCAAGCTGTTTGGCCTGTTCTGCCTCGCCAGTTACCTGTTGTCGCTGTCGTATGGCTCGACGTTTTTGCTGTCGCTGCTGATCAGTTCGCGCGGCGGCAATGAACACGATGCCGGCAGTGTGATTTCGGCGGCGATGCTCAGTACGTTTGTCGCGGTGCTGGTGTCCGGGCACTTGTCCGACATGCTCGGCGCGGCGCGGTCGATTGCGCTGTTCGGGTTGTTGCTGGTGACGGCGAGCCTGGGTTTTGCGATGACGCCGGGGTTCGGCCATCTGCTGCTGTTCTTCGGTTTGCTGTTAGGTCTGGGCTGGGGCGTTTTCTACACCTTGGGGCCGATCATCGTTGCCAGTCTGGTGACCCCGGCGCAGCGTGCGAAGTACTTTGCCTTGCTTTCGGGCAGCATGATGACCGGGATCGGCAGCGGCCCGTTGCTCGGGCGCGCCGCCAGTGCGCTGGGCTGGCCGGTGACTTCAGCGTTTTATCTGGCGGCGTTGGCGAGCCTGATCGGTGTGCTGCTGTTCTGGCGCCTCGGTGCTCGATTGAAAAGCACCCAAGCCACGTCGGCGGCAAAAATCACCTGGCAAGCGACCACTCAAGTCCTCGGCTCGCGCGCGGTGTTTCCGATCATCATGGTCGGGCTCGGCGGCTGTGTATTTGGCGGACTGTCGAGTTTCCAGACCAGTTACGCGACCGCGCGCTCGCTGGATTATTCGCTGTTCTTCCTCGGTTTTATGAGTGCAGCGATCAGCAGCCGGATGCTGATCGCAGGTTATGTGGTCAAGCGTGATCCGCTGCGCGCTTCCTGCCTGTTGTCGGGGCTGATGCTCGGCTCGATCGTGCTGTTCGCCTTCGGCGTGCACAGTGGATTCACCTATCTGCTGGCGGCGCTGATGCTCGGCGTCGGCTATGGCCTGACGTATTCGGTGATCAACGGCCTCGCCGCCAACGAAGCGCCGACTGGCAGCACTGCGCAGGTGTTGTTGCTGTTCAGTCTTTCGTATTTTATCGGCGTGTTCGGCTTTCCGTTGCTGGCCGGGAAAATCATCGTCGAACTGGGGATGGCGACGCTGCTGCTCACGGTATTGGCCGTGGCGCTGGTGAACTGGCTGATCACCGTGGCTCGTCTGCTCTGGCGTCGACTCAACGTCAAAACGGCGACGCCGGCCTAGACCGTTCGTCGTTCATCAGGCACCAATCCGATCACCGGGCAGACCAACGACAGGTAAGGATTCCAATCACTGGAGAAGCCCTATGATCCCGTCAAGGTTGACCGCTTTCGTATTCAGCGCCCTGCTCTGCCCTGCGGTTTTCGCCGCATCCGCCACCGCTGCGGGCACCGGCCCTACCGATCCGACCCCACCCCGCGCCCCCGCCATCAACAGTGCTCCCGGCATGAACACCGATGGTTCCGGCGTACCGTTGATCAATCAGCCGCCCGCCACCGGCACTGATCCGCGTACCCAGGGCAGCGACCCGGGTCGCCAGGGCGGCATGAACACCCCCGATGCCCCTGCCACGCCAGACAACGCGGGGCCCGGCATCGGCTCGAAAACCACCACCGGTGGCTCCGGTTCCGAAGGCTCCGGTCAGTAGTTCGCCGACGCGAGCGTCCTATTCAATCCAATGAAGAGGTAACCATGAACGTCGATAAAAACCTGGAAAAAGAAGTCCTCACCCGCCTGCTGCACGCCCACCCGAGCGGCCTGGGCAAGGAGGTGCTGGACAATTACCGGGGCGAAAAGGTCGTGGCTGGCGCCCTCGCCGCCCTGCAGGATCGCGGACTGATTCACCACGGTCATGTGACCTGCAACGAGGCCGGCGAACATTCGTTGAACCTGCCAATCAAGCTCAGCGCTGCCGGTGTCGAGGCTGCACGCAAGCTCGAAAGCTGAGCAATGTGATCGTATGATCGTGTGATCGTGTGATCGTGTGATCGTGTGATCGTGTGATCGTGTGATCGTGTGATCATTAATCATGTAGGAGCTGCCGCAGGCTGCGATCTTTTGATTTTCAAGATCAACAGATCGCAGCCTGCGGCAGCTCCTACATGGCAATTCATCTGCCGATGCAAGGAGAAATCCCATGCCTCGTGGAAGCAAAGACAAATACACCACCGAACAGAAGCGTAAAGCCGAGCATATCGAAGACAGCTACGAGAAAAAGGGCGTGTCGAAGGATGAAGCCGAGGCGCGGGCCTGGGCGACGGTGAACAAACAATCGGGCGGCGGCGAGAAACGCGGCGGTTCCGGACGCAAGAAACCGGCGCGCGCCAAGTCCGAAGACCGCCAGGAATCAGCGCGGCGCGCAGTGGCCAGTCGCGAGGGACATTCGCGTAAAAGCCCGGCTTCGCGGGATGCGCAGACGGTTGATAGTTTGATGAAGGAGGCGCGGGACAAGAAGATTCCCGGGCGGTCTTCGATGCGTAAGCAGGAGTTGATCGAGGCATTGCGCAAGGCCGGCTGAAAGTCCCCTGTAGGAGCTGCCGAAGGCTGCGATCCCTTGACTTTGAAGATCAACAGATCGCAGCCTTCGGCAGTTCCTACATTGGATTGATGTGCGACACAGATTCAATGTGGGATCTGGCTTGCCGGCGATTGCTATAAATCAGGCGCCGCTGGACTCACGGATAAATGCATCCACTTCAGCCGCCCCCGGCGAGGTCGCCGGCCCCCAGCGCGTCACCGCGATAGCCGCCGCCGCGTTCGCCCGCCGCGCCGATTCGTGCGCCGTCAAACCCTGCGCCAACCCCGCCACAAACACCCCGGCATGCGCATCGCCAGCGCCATTGCTATCCACCGCTTTGACGGCAAACCCCGGCACATGCCGACGCTCACCGCGCTGATGAATCCAGCAGCCTTGCGGACCGTCGCGCACGACCATCAACACGTCTTCAGGCAGATGCTCAGCCAGTCGATCCAGCGCCACAGCAAGCTCTTCAGCGCCGGTAAACCTGAGCGCCTCGACACTGTTGCTCGTCCACACATCAATGCGCGGCAACAGCGCCTGCATCATCGGCGAGTCGGGCGACTCCACCAGCGGGCCTGGATCGAACACCACGTTGATCGAGCCCGGTAGCGCCAGCGTCCAGTCGAGCAGCGCTTGCGCCTTGCCTGCGTGCAACAGGCTGTAGCCGCTGAGATAAACGTAATCGCCGGCCTCGGCGGCGACGCTGTTCAGATCCTCCTCGGTCACCTCACCTTCAGCGCCGATGTAGGAAATGAAACTGCGCTCCGCCGACGCATCGGTCAGCGCCACACACAAACCGGTGTCGCGCTGCGCACGTTCCTTGATGCCGATATGAATGCCTTCAACGTTCATCGCCTCACGCGCGAGATCGCCGAAACGCCCGCTACCGTGGCGACCGAGGTAGACCACCGGCAAGCCATTACGCACCGCTGCGGCCATCACGTTGAAACCGCCACCCGCTTCGAAACCCGCCGACTGCGCGAGCACATCACCGCCAATCTGCGGCAGTTTATCCACGGCCATGACCAGGTCGATGATGACCTGGCCGGTGTGCAACATCTTAGGCATGAGCATTCTCGGTTGGCGCGGCGCGGCGATCTTTCGCCCCGCCGAGGACGAAGTAAATGCCACCGGCGACGACAAAGGTCACGATCCAGCCGAGGCCGTTATGGCCCAGCCAGGAGTCGGACAAAAAGCCTTTGAACCAGACGTTCTCGGCGGTGGTGCCGATGGTGGTGAAGCTGAAGCCGAGGACGATGGCAATCGCCCACGCGCCGAACGCGCGCCACTCGATGCCGCCGTTGTACCAATAGGCGCTGCGCGGGCTGACGTCGAGCAGGTCTGTCGGGCTGTAGTAGTGACGGTGAATAAGGTCGACAACGAAGATCCCGACCCACGCGGTGATCGGCACCGCCAGCAGGGAAATGAAGGTGATGAACGGGCCGTAGAAGCTGTCGGCGATCAGCATGAAGTAGATCGAACCGGCGAAGATCGCGACGATATCGACCACCACCGCGTAGACGCGTTTTACCTTCAGACCGAGGGTCAACGTGGTCAAACCGGCGGAGTACACCGACAGGTTGTTCGACAGCAGCAGACCACCGAACGCGGTGATCAGGTACGGCACGGCCATCCACGTCGGCAGCATGTCGCGGATCGCCACGATCGGGTCAGTCGCCGAAGCGAGGTCGTTGTTGCCCACCGACAACAAGCCGCCGAGGGTGATCAACAGCACCAGCGGAATGCCCGCGCCGAATGCAGCCGACGCGACCAAGCGTACGGCTTTGACGCTGCGATGCTGATAGCGCGACATGTCGGCGCCAGCGTTGGCCCAACCGATGCCGGTGCCGGCGGCCATGGTACCGATGCCAATGATCATGGCGCTCATCGGTGCTGGCGTGGCGTTGAACACCGCGCTCCAGTCGATGGTCGCGCAGAGGAAGCCGCCGACGAGAATGTTCAGCGCGCCGAACACGTAGGTCGCCCACTTCTGGATCACCAGCAAGGTCGCATGGCCGAGGCCCGACACCGACAGGGTCAGCAAGACGAAAATGGCGATGAAGATCAGCGTCAGTACCGGTGCGCTTTTTGCTTCCACCGGCGAGCCGAACAGGATCGAGCACAGTGACAGCAGCACGAATGCGGCGGTGGTGGTGTTGACGGTTTCCCAGCCCAGACGCGACATCAGCGAGACCAGCGTCGGGCCGATATTGCCGCGTACGCCGAAGATCGCTCGCGACAACGTCAGGCTCGGCGCACGGCCACGGCGACCGGCAATCGAGATGATCCCGACCACCGCGAACGAACCGGCAGCGCCGATGATCGCGACGATGATTGCCTGCCAGATCGCCAGCCCGCGAAACGCCACCAGCGTGGCGCCCAACGGCAGACCGAGGATGGAAATGTTGGCGGCGAACCAGACCCAGAACAATTGCAGCGGATGACCGTTGCACTCGGCTTCCGGCACCGGTTCGATGCCGCGGGTTTCCAGTTGCCCGGCGCTTTGCCCGGCGTTTGCTGAACTCATGAAGGTGCTCCTGTTTGCCTTTTTTGTGGTTGTGGCAATGACGCAAAACGACAAGACATCGCGGCCGTCCTCGGCCTGTCTGCGCGATCCATTGCGGGTTGGAAATTCGAAATTTGCGGTGCGCCTATCGCTGGCAAGCCAGCTCCCACAGGGATCAGGGTGTACACAAATGTGTGTTCACAGCAAAAACCTGTGGGAGCTGGCTTGCCAGCGATGGCGTCAGTTCAATCAGCGCAAGGCCAACAGCCCCTGCACCAATGGCTCAAGCTGAAGATGATTAACGGTTTTCACCGTCTCGATCATCTCGGCAGGCCAGCTCTCAAGGCCCAGGCAGGCCCCGAGCATCGCGCCGAGAATCGCCGCGATGGTGTCAGTGTCGCCACCCAGACTGGCAGCCATGCACAGCGCATCAAACGCGCTCATCTCACCGACCGCAACTTGCTGCGCCAGCGCGAACGAGACCACCACCGATTCCTGCGACGCCACCGAAGTACCGATCACGTCGTAGAGCAAATCCGCCAGCAGAGCCTTGTCGCTATCGACACTGATCGTGCGTGCCCAACTGATGCGCGAGGCGATTCGTCCACCGGCGACCCAGTGACCATGCGCTTCCGCTTGCTGAGCGATTTGCTGACCAAGGTTCAACGCCTCGCCCAGGTCCATGCCGTTGATGCCGGCCGAAACCACCGCCGCCACCGCCGCCGCGCTGGAAATCCCCAGCGTGGTGTTGTGAGTCACCTGACAGGCCTGCACCACCGCCGCAATAAAGCGCTCGGGATCGGCAACATCCGCCGCGATCCCGACGGGGGTGATGCGCATTGCCGCGCCATTGGTGGTGCCGTAACGCCCAGCCTCTACCGGCGAATGACCAGCAAGGATCATTTCGATGGCGCGTTTGGTCGATGGCCCGAGCAAATCCTGCGAGCCCTTGGCCTGCATCTCGGCTTCCCACTCGATCAGGCGTTGCGCGAGGATCGCCGGCTCGATATGGCCTTTGCCTTCAACCAGCAACTCGCCGACCAGGATTGCCTGTTCGGTATCGTCGGTGATCGAGCCTTTGGGCATGTTCGCGGCGATGGGTTGCAATGGCCCGGCGTCCTGTAGATCGGTGATCTGGCCGAAACGCGCCTTGATGGTTTCGCGATTCAGCGATTGCGTCGGCATGCCCAGCGCGTCGCCGAGGGCCAGGCCATAGAAAGCGCCGAGGGCACGGTTGAGCGGGGTCATTTCGATTCTCCAAATTGCAGGTGCAGACGGAAATGCACCGGGTCGAGCAGGCTTTCGACCTGCTCCATGAAACGGTTCTGCCGGTCGTAGGTGGTGCGCAGGGCTTTGAGGAACACCGTGCCTTCCGGGCGGCCGAGCAGTTCAGCGTCGACGGCGTTCAGCGGTTCGGCGCCGATCCATTGATCACCGCGCTCGCCGATGTAGCCGTAAGCGGCCAGGGTGATGGTCAGGGAATTGTCGATCAGACCGACGCGCGGCAGGCTTTCCAGGCCGCCGGTGGCCGGCATCAAAGAACGCTCAAGGGACACCAGCGTGCCTTCGGTGGAACGGCGACGACGGTCGAGGGTGATGAATTGGTCGGTGCCGAACCGCGACAGCAGGTCGGGGCGGATCACGGCTTCCAGGCGCAACACTTCAGTGTTGATCATTGCGCCGCTGTCGGCCAGCGCCTGCGCCCAGCCGTTGCGTTGGTCGAGGGCGACACCATCGAAGGTGACGATCGAGCCGACGCCGCCTTGCGTAGCGATGTATTTGCGCCGCTTCAGTTCGGCCAGCGCTTCGCGCAACGTGCCACGGCTGACGTTGAATTCTTGAGCCAACTGATGCTCGCCGGGCAACAGAAAGCCGTCCTCCATGAGACCGCTTTCGATGCGCCGGACGAGCTCGTCGACCACCCGTTGTTTCTTGTCAAATCGTACCTGTCTAATCATGTACAAAGTGATAACCGAAACGGGCGCTAACGGGCAAGAACAATTTCAGCAAGCTGACAAAAGGCGCATACCCCTGTAGGAGTGAGCCTGCTCGCGATAACGGCGGCACATCCAACATCAACGTGGCTGAAAGTACGCTATCGCGAGCAGGCTCACTCCTACGGTTTTTGCAGTGAACCGGTGTTCACTGCTGACCGCGAATCCCTGTGGGAGCTGGCTCGCCAGCGATGGCGGCGGAACATCCAACATCTGACCGCGAATCCCTGTAGGAGTGAGCCTGCTCGCGATAACGTCGGCACATCCAACATCAACGTGGCTGAAAGTGCGCTTTCGCGAGCAGGCTCACTCCTACAGTTTTGCGGTGAACCGGTGTTCAGTGTTGACCGCGAATCCCTGTGGGAGCTGGCTCGCCAGCGATGGCGGCGGTACATCCAATATCTGACCGCGAATCCCTGTAGGAGTGAGCCTGCTCGCGATAACGTCGGCACATCCAACATCAACGTGGCTGAAAGTCGCTATCGCGAGCAGGCTCACTCCTACAGTTTTGCGGTGAACCGGTGTTCAGTGTTGACCGCGAATCCCTGTGGGAGCTGGCTCGCCAGCGATGGCGGCAGAACATTCAAAGTTGATGTTGAATGATCTACCGCAATCGCTGGCAAGCCAGCTCCCACAGGTTTGCGTGTCGGGAATGGGGTCAGCGTTGTTTGAGGCGGTCAATGACGACGGCCAGCAGCAGGATCGAACCGCGGATGACGTATTGGTAGAAGGTATCGATGTTCTTCAGATTCATCGCATTCTCGATGATCGCCAGAATCAACACCCCGGCAATCACATGCCGAATCATGCCAATACCGCCGCTGAGCGACACCCCGCCCAACACGCAAGCCGAAATCACCGTCAGCTCAAAACCCTGCCCAATCATTGGCTGCCCGGAGGTCATCCGCGACGCCAGAATCACCCCCGCCAGCGCACCAATCACACCGTGCACGGCAAAGATAATGATCTTGGTGCGATCAACGTTCACGCCCGCCAGCAGCGCCGCTTCCTGGTTGCCGCCGATGGCCATGGTGTTGCGCCCGTAGGTGGTGTAATTCAGCAACCAGCCAAAAAACAGAAAGCAGACAATGGTGATCAGAATCGGCACCGGCACGCCAAACAACTGACCGTTGCCGAAGACGAAAAATGATTCCTGCGAAACACCCACCGCTTTGCCATTGGCAAAAATGTAAGCCAGACCGCGAACAATCTGCATGGTCGCCAACGTCGTGATCAACGCATTGACGCGCAACTTGGCAATCACGATTCCGTTGATCAGCCCGACAATCAGGCCCATCACCAACGCTGCACTGACACCGAGAAAGACGCTGTTGGTGTCGCGCATCACCACCGCCGCGACCACGCCGGCGCAGGCAATCACCGAGCCCACCGACAAGTCGAAATGCCCCGACGCCAGGCAATACAACATCGTGCACGCGGCGATCCCGGTGGTGGAAATTGCCAGGCCGAGACCACGCATGTTCAGCGGCGAAAGGAAGTTGTCGATCAGCAGCGTACAGGCAACAAAAATGCCCACCGCCGCCAGCAGCATGACCCAGTCATCAAGGAAGCGGCGCATGTCCAGCGGTTTGCGCTCTTTGGGCAGGGTTTCGTTTTGGGTTGTCATCATAGTCACCTCTCAGTTCGCCACGCCGTCAGCGCGGTGGCGCGGCAAAGCCAGTTGCAGCAGGTTGGATTCATTGGCCTGGTCACGGCTGATTTCGCCGCGCAGGGCGCCTTCGCAGAGCACCAGAATGCGGTCGGAAATGCCCATCACTTCCATCAGGTCGCTGGACACCACGATCACCGAAATGCCCTCGGCGGCGAGGTTGTGGATGATCTGGTAGATCTCCGCTTTGGCGCCGATGTCGATGCCGCGCGTTGGTTCGTCGAGCAGCAAGACCTTCATCGGCATCGACAACCAACGGCCGAGAATGGCCTTCTGCTGATTGCCGCCGGAAAGGAATTTGATCTGCTGACCGGCATGCGGGGTTTTCACTTTCAGCGCTTTGATTTGCTTATCGGCGTTGCCCTTTTCCCATAAACCGCGAATCAGGCAGCCGAGCCCCGAATGCGCGCCACGGGCACTGATGTTGATGTTCTCGGCAACGCTGGCCAGCGGGATGATGCCTTCCTTCTTGCGATCCTCCGGGCACAGCAGAATCCCGGCGGCAATCGCGTCGCGCGGTGAGCGCAATTTCAGTTCATGGCCACGCAATTCGAGGCGTCCAGCGGTGTTGCGTTCCAGTCCGCTGAGCAGGCGAAACAGCTCGGTGCGCCCTGCCCCGACCAATCCAAACAAGCCAAGAATTTCACCCTTGTGCGCTTCGAAACTGATCGGCTCACGCAGACCCGGGCCTAGCAAGCCATCGACCTTCAGCGCGACGGCGCCGCGTGGACGATGGCGATAATCGTAGATGTCCTGAATGTCGCGACCGACCATGCAGGTCACCAGTTGATCGTGGGTCAACTGGCTCATGTCCTCGAAGGTGCGCACGTAGCGACCGTCCTTGAACACCGTCACCGCGTCGCAGATACGGAACACTTCTTCCATACGGTGCGAGACGTAGAGCACCACTTTGCCCTCGTCACGCAGACGACCAATGATCGCCATCAAGCGGTCGATCTCACGGGCCGAGAGGCTGCTGGTCGGTTCGTCGAAGGCGATCACATGGGCGCCGCGTGACAGCGCTTTGGCGATTTCCACCAGTTGCCGCTGGCCGAGGGACAGGCGTCCGACCTTGGTCTGCGGATCGATTTCGTCGGCCAGACCTTTCAAGCAATTCAAGGCTTGCTGACGCAAGGCGCCGCGATTGATCAAACCGAAACTCGCTGGCAGATGGCCGAGAAACAGGTTTTCGGCGACGGTCATTTCCGGCACCAGATGCAGCTCCTGGTGAATCACCGCGACGCCGCTGCCGATGCTGTCGGCGGTCGACCTGAACGCCATGGTCTGCTCGCCGATCTGCAACTCGCCGCTGCTCGGGATGTAAGCGCCACCAAGGATTTTCAGCAGGGTCGATTTGCCGGCGCCGTTCTCGCCCATCAAGGCGTGAACCTGCCCCGGATGCGCGACGAAGCTGATGGCGTCCAGCGCCTTCACACCGGGAAAGGTTTTGCCGATCCCGTTGAAGCGCAGGCTGCCGCTGGAGCTGTGTTGTTGTGTCTGTACTTGCGCGTGCATAAAGCCACCTCTTCACACCGAAAAACGGCCCGGCTGCCCGGGCCGTCGCTGCATCAGTTCCACAAGCCGATTTTTTCCAGCTCTTGCTTGAAGTTTTCGCGGGTGATCAGGGTGACGTCGTCCATCGCGGTGTACTTCGGCGGTTCTTTGCCGGTGGTGACCCACTCGTACATCATCTCGGCGGTTTTGTAGCCCTCGATGTGCGGGCTTGGCAGCATCGAGCCGAAGAAGCCGCTGTTAGGCTTTTTCAGTTCGCCAATGGCGTCGGTGCCGTTAATGCCGATGCCGATCACGTTGGTCGCAGCAAAACCGGCCGCTTCAGTGGCGCGCACGCCGCCGAGCACGGTGTTGTCGTTCATGCCGCCGATGATCAGGTTTTTCGCCGCGCTCGGCAGTTTCACCAGCGCCGAGTTGGTGGCGTCCATGCTGCCCGGTACGTCGAGGGTTTTCAGCGCGGCAAAGAGGATGTGATCCTTCGGCATGCCGGCGTCTTCAAGGGATTTCACCGAGCCGTCAGTGCGTTTCTTGCCGGTGTCGAGTTCGTTGTAGGTGTTGACCACCGCGTAGGTGTCTTTCCAGTCCCAGTTGCGTTTTTTCGCTTCGGCGACCATCGCGTTGCCTTGCTTCTGGCCGACTTCAAACGCGGCCATGCCGAGGTATGGCACGTCTTCCATGAACTTGCCGTTGGCGTCGACGAAACGGTCATCGACAGCAATCACTTTCAGGTCATTGAGTTTGGCTTTGGCCATGATCGCCGGGCCGAGCGAGACATCCGGCGGGCAAATCACGAAACCCTTGGCGCCGTTGGCAGCGAGGCTGTCGATGGCCGAGAGGGTTTTCTCGCCATCCGGCACGGCGATCTTGATCAGTTCAAAGCCCTTGTCCTTGGCGGCTTTCTCGGCGAAGGCCCACTCGGTCTGGAACCACGGCTCTTCAGCCTGCTTGACCAGAAAACCGATTTTCACGGTGTCGGCAGCGAGCAGCGAACTGCTCAGGCTGAATGCAGTGACCGCCAGGGCGGTAGTGCACAGGGTACGAATCCCGAAACGACGTTTCATAAGCTGACTCCTTGTTATTTTTTTTGAGCAATGTTTGAAAAGCGTTAAAGCGTGTTCCTGCAAAGCCTGTTGAAAATAGTCATATCGTATGATGATTGGATTTCACCCGGATCTATCCGTGTGAAAGCTGCAGCGCTCAGTCGTGGTACATCACCGAGCGGCCACCATCGATGGTGATGCATGACGCGTTGATAAACGGTGCTTCATCACTGGCCAGTAACACCGCAGTCATCGCCACTTCCAGCGGCTGACCGATGCGTTTCGGCGGGTGCAGATCGAAGGCGCGCTGACGTTCGGCGTGCGGGTCGGCGAAACCGTTCCAGTAATCGACGTTCAACTGAGTTTCAATGTAGCCCGGCGCAATCGCGTTGACGCGAATGCCTTTCGCCGCGTATTCGATGCCGAGCGCGCGGGTCAGGCCGAGCAAACCGTGTTTGGCCACCGGGTACGGGAAGCAGCCGGGAATGATGTGGCTGGAATGGGTCGAGGCGATGTTGATGATGCTGCCGACGCCTTGCTCGATCATCTGCGGCAGCACCGCTTTGCAGCCGAACCAGGCGCCATCGAGGTCGATCGCAAAGCAGCGATGCCAGTCTTCGTCAGTCATTTCCAGCGGATCACGGAACACGTTGACCCCGGCGCAGTTGACCAGCACGTCGATACGACCGTGCAGTTCAACGGCGCGTTTGGCCATGGCGTGCAAATCGTGCTGACGCGAGACATCCGCCTTCAGCGCCTGCACGTCAAAGCCCTGCTCGCGCCAGTGCGCGGCGACCTTTTCGACTTTTTCAGCCTGGATATCGCTGATCACCAACTTCGCTTGCTGCGAGGCGAAGGCAGCAACGATGGCTTCGCCGATACCTTGCGCGGCACCGGTCAGCAGCACGACCTTGTTTTTCAGACGCTCGCCCTTCGGCGGTGCGGGCACCGGCGGCAGGGAAAGAGGTTCAGCCATGGATCAGAACTCCTGTTTCGCAGGCACAAAAAAACCGGCCATCTGATATGTCCGGTCTGGAAGGCGTTTTGAACGAAACAGGCAGGCGTCGCCGACGGCATCGAGCCGTTGCGAGACGCTGACTCCACTCGGGAGTGCGATAGACATTCGCTGCATCACTTCACCTGTTTTGTTCTTTTTAAGTGTGAGTGCGTGTTACTGCTGCAGCCGACTATAAACCCGACCGCCAAATAATCTCAATATATAATTTTGCATCCCATATTTTGGGATCATCCAGCAAAACGGGTGCAGAGTTTTCCGGGCACATCGACGCGCATCGACAGCACCGCGCCATCCAGCGGATGGTTGTGCGGACTCTTGGCACTGGTGATGTACAGGGTTTTCAAATCTTCACCGCCAAACACGCAACTGGTTGGCCGACTCACCGGCAGATCGATCCGCCGGTCGATATAGCCCTCCGGCGTCAGGCGCAACAGGCAACTGCCGTCCCAACGGGCATTCCACACGTAGCCTTCGGCGTCCATCGCCGAGCCGTCCGGGCCGCCCTGCTGATCGGGGCCGTACCAGATGTAAGCGGTGTCGAGGTTGCCGTCGGTGTGAATGAAATAGCGGTACAGCGTGCTGTCGAGGCTGTCGCCGAACAGCAGCGTGGTGCCGTCGTTGCTCCACAGCAGCGTGTTGGGAATGCCCAGACCGCGCAGCAACGGCGTGACGCGTTTATCCGGATCGACGCGAAACAGCCCACCGGAACGGCGGATGATCGGCAGATCCTCGCCCTGCTCGCCGATGTTGTTTTGCATGGTGCCGAGCCACAACCGGCCCTGAGCATCGCACCGTGCTTCGTTGGGACGATTGCCCGGTTGCGGGTCGGCGACGCAGAACAGCGTCAGGCGCGGTTCGAGGCCGGGGGAATCGAGATCGAGGCGATAGACGCCGCTGCTCAGGGTCACCAGGGCGTCGCCGCTGTTGCACGGGATGAATGCGGAAATGTGCTCGGGCATCTGCCAGATCTGCACGTTCTGGCCGATCAGGCGCAAAGCCTGTTTGCCGGCAATGTCGACCCAGTACAGCGCCTTGGTCGGCGCGTCCCAGAACGGGCCTTCACCGAGTTGGGCGCGGTGTTGGGTCAGGGCGGTCCACGGCATATAACGGTCTCCATTGTTCTTGTTTTTTACTGTAGGAGTGAGCCTGCTCGCGATCGCGGTGGATCAGTCGAAGCTGCTTTGCCTGATACGACGCAATCGCGAGCAAGCTCACTCCTACAGGGGAATTAGTTGTTAGCCGGCTTTTTTGTCGGCCATGACTTTTGGATAGAAGCGTTTTATCGCCAGGTCTGCATTGTCGATCAGGGTCATGCACGCCCACACGCCGCGCGCGGAATCGCGGGCGGCGATGGCATCGGCCATGTCTTTGTGGATCGGCAGTGTGCGGCGCAGTTCATCCGGATCGGCGGCAGAGACTTCGAACGACACCGCCAGCAACGCGCCGAGGGCCGGGACCATTTGTTCAATGAACTGGTTATGGCTGGCCGCGAGAATACATTCGTGGAAAGCCTGATCGGCGCGGTTGTAATCGATGCCGCTGTCCACCGCTCGTTCAAGGGCATTGAACGCCAGTTGCACGGCTTCGATCTGCTCCTGCGTTGCCCGCTCGCACGCCCAGCGCACCGCCATCGGTTCGATGGTGCGGCGCAAGTCGAGCAGGTCATCGACAAAGTTTTCCGGCAAACCGTTGCGCGACAACCAGCCGACGACTTGTGGATCAAACAGGTTCCAGCGCCGCACGGGCAATACGCGGGTGCCGACTTTCGGCCCGACTTCGAGCATGCCTTTGGCGACGAGGGTTTTGATCGCTTCGCGGATGACGGTGCGGCTGACCCCGAGTTGCTCGCCCAGATCGGCTTCGACCTTGATGGTCTGCCCCGGTTTGACCTGGCCAGCGGCGATCCAGCTGCCTAGCCAGTCAACGGTCGACGCATGAAAGCTGCTGGACATGAACACCTCAAAGCGGGACGCGATGGGTGATCAAGCTAATGATCATATGATTGGGTGTCAACGACAAAAAAAGATCGCAGCCTTCGGCAGCTCCTACAGGTGTACGCCATGTAGGAGCTGCCGAAGGCTGCGATCTTTTAAGGTTCGAGGCCGATGCGAAAGAACTCGCCGCCGCTCCATACGCCCAACCAACGTTGGCCATCGATCTCACGACTGACCGCCAGTTCCACCAGTTGGTAGAACACATTGCGGTGGATCAACGCTTCGAGGTTGGTGCGTACATGCACGTAAGGCGCAGGCTCTTGCGTTGCCGGATCAATCTCGACGCGAATCGGATGCTCAGGCCCGGCCTCAGCCGTTTCATCCACGTTGGTGGTAAAACGCAACAGTTGCGCCTCCCCCTCGCCTTCAACCTCGACAGCAATCGCCACAAACGGCGCATCGTCGACCTTGATCCCGACCTTCTCGACCGGGGTGATCAGGAAATAGTCATCGCCATCGCGGCGCATGATCGTCGAGAACAGCCTGACCATCGGCTTGCGCCCGATCGGCGTGCCCAGGTAATACCAGGTGCCGTCGCGGGCGATGCGCATGTCGATGTCGCCGCAAAAGTCCGGGTTCCACAAGTGCACCGGCGGCAGGCCTTTGGTTTTCGGGATCTGTCCCAACAGGTCATTGGCTTTTTGCGGGCCACTCATGGCGTTCTCCTTTGAATTATTGGTCGCCGACTCCCAGCAGGCTGCGCGCGTATTGCGCCAGCGGCGGGCCGATCAGGTCTTCGGGTTTGCTGTCGTGGAACGTCAGTAAACCGCCACGACTCTTGATGCGTGCAGTATCAATCAAATACTGGGTGCTGGTCTCGATCAACATGATCTGAATCACGCCGCCGTCGATGCCCAGGCGATCCACAGCTTCCTGATCGAGCCACTCATCGGAGTTGCCGATGCGGTCGTCAGCCTTGGCGAAACGGGTGTAGAGCAGATAGTGCGCGCCGGCGTCACGGGCTTCACCCATTGCCTGATCGAGGCCTTCCGGCGCGCGGGCACGGCGCACCATCGGGAAATATTCGACGAAGCCCTTGAAGGCTTCCTCAGCCACTACGTTGGGGCGCGGGTAAGAACCGCCCGGCGGCGCAAACGAACCTTGCGCGATGTAGATGAACGAGTCCGGCTGAATGCGGAAGTTGTTCACGCGGCGGCTGTCACTGTGATCCAGCAGCCCCGCATCGCTCATCTGATAGCGAGTGCCCTCGGCCATATCACTGACAGTCATACAGCCGCCAAGCGCCAAAACGGCCAGCAGCAAAACCAGGCTACGCATCCTATTCCTCCAGAGGCCGGTGACGGAAAACCGGCGAATGGCCGTTGGATGCAGCTTTTGCGCCAGCTCGGGATCTTGGTTGATTTATAGAACGCATTCGCGGGCAAGCCTTGCTCCTACAGGATCGCATAACTCTGTAGAAGCAAGGCTTGCCCGCGAATGGGGAGTATCAGCCGCCAATGATCTTCATGACGGTGGCGCCGCCGGAAAACGCCACTTCCTGCTTGTCCCCCAGCGCCTTGACCAGCAGACGCTGCAGCGCTGGCAGTGCCTGATGACGCGGCTTATCAAGCAGATCGCCGACGTAATGGCGGTTGCTCGACGACAGGCAGCCGTGCAGCCACCCGGTCGACGAGAGGCGCAAGCGCGAGCACGTCCGACAGAACGGCACGCTTTCGTTGGCGATCACGCCGAAATTGCCCAGGCCAGGAATCGCATAGCGCACGGCGGTCGCGTCGATCGGCGCGTCAGTCTGTGCGTACTCGTAGCGCTCGCCGATCAGGCTAAGCAATTGTTCAAGGCTGACGAACTGTTGCAGGAAAGCATTGGAGTCTTTGGCCAGGTGGCCCATGCGCATCAGCTCGATGAAGCGCAACTCGAAGCCGCGTTCAAGGCAGTAATCGAGCAACGGCATCACCTGATCGAGGTTCTGCCCGCGCAACGGCACCATGTTGACCTTGATCTTCATCCCCGCCGCAGCGGCTTGATCCATGCCATCGAGCACAGTGGCCAGGTCGCCGCCACGGGCGATGCTGCGGAACGCACCCGCGTCGAGGGTATCGAGGGACACATTGATGCGGCGCAGACCGGCATCGACCAGCAGCGGAAGTTTCTTCGCGAGGAGTTGACCGTTGGTGGTCAGGCTGATGTCTTCCAGGCCCATCTTGCCGACGGCGGTCATGAACGATTCAAGCTTCGGGCTGACCAGCGGCTCGCCGCCAGTGATGCGCAAGCGCTCGATGCCGGCGGCCTCGATCAGGTACTCGACGCCGCGTGCCATGGCCTCAGCCGACAGTTCATCCTGCGCAGCCACCAACCGCTTGCCGTTGGGCACGCAGTAGGTACACGCGTAATTGCAGGCTGAAGTCAGGCTGATGCGCAAATTGCGAAAACGCCTGCCTTGACGGTCAACGATCATGATCACTCCGGCGATAGAATTTCGAGCCGCTAAAACTTGACTCACAAATCAAGTTTTAGCAAGCCCTATGCCTGAGTATATTCCTGCGGTACTGCGTCATGTAGCGAAATCATGGCGCAATAAGGCAGCTGAATGGCTCAGCTGCTCGGCGTTTCCGGGTCGCGCTTGCGCTTGTTGCCCATGCGCACGCCGATGTCCATCAGAAACTGGAAGAAACCTTCCTGATCTTCCAGCACATTGCTCCAGAACGGCGAGTGATACAGCGCCACAGCGCCATGCACCAGCGCCCAGGATGCGCAGTAGTGGAAATACGGCGGCACGTCTTCGAGCTTGCCTTCGCTGATACGGCCCTTGATGAGCAGGGTCAGACGTTCGAAGTTCGAGGCACGAATCTTGTGCAACTCCTCGACCATCTCCGGCACTTGATTGCCCTTGACCACCTTCTCTTCGAGACGGTCGAACAGGCGATAGCGCTGTGGGTCACGCATGCGGAATTCGAAGTAGGCGCGGGACAGCGCTTCCTTGTCCTTGTCGACATCAGCCGAATGCAGCAGCTCGTTCAAATCGCGCTCGTAATCGAGCATCAGGCGCAGATAGATCTCAGCCTTGGATTTGAAATGCTTATAGATCGTGCCTTTGCCGATACCCACGGCATCAGCAATCATCTCGACGGTGACACTGTCTTCACCTTGGTCGAGGAACAGCTTGAGCGCGGTATCGAGAATTTCTTGCTCGCGGCGACGAAACTCACGGACCTTACGAGGTTCTTTGTGCATAAGAAAAGGTCTGAAGGGTCAAAATTCGAAGCCGCGTATTATGCCTAACTTGCGCAAAAATGCACGGATCATCCGACCATATCTGTGTTTCTTGTTCATTTTGAGAACGTTTTGGGCGCAATGAGAACTCAACTGAAGCAAACGTATTCCAAATTTGTTTAAAAACCCCGACCGGCTCACTGGACTGCACGCCAGACTGATCAATACTTCAACTGTCGGGCGACATCTCCCCCAAGTGCCGCGCCGATAAAGGTACCAACGGACCGCGTGCCTTTGTTTTACTCCTAATGGTCTTAACCCGGATTCACCCCCCAGAACCCGGGTTTTTTTTGCCCGCGATTTGACCTTTATCCCACATCACACCTGTAGGAGCTGCCGCAGGCTGCGATCTTTTGATCTGGCTTTTTTAAGATCAAAAGATCGCAGCCTGCGGCAGCTCCTACAGGGCAGAATTGACCGAAGCCAGAGGAAACAGACGCTTGAAGTTCTCGGTGGTCTGTTCGGCAAAGCGCTCGTAATTCTCACCGCGCAACATCGCCAGGAATTCCGCAACCTCACGCACATACTGCGGCAGGTTTGGCTTGCCGCGATACGGGATCGGCGCCAGATACGGCGAATCGGTTTCCACCAGCAGGCGGTCGGCCGGAACCTTGCTCGCGACATCGCGCAACGCATCGGCATTACGGAACGTGACGATCCCCGACAGGGAAATGTAATAACCCATGTCCAGCGCTGCTTTGGCCATGTCCCAGTCTTCGGTGAAGCAATGCAGCACACCGGCCTGCGGCAACGCCGCTTCGCGCAGCAGTTCAAGGGTGTCGGCCCGCGCGCCACGGGTGTGGATGATCACCGGTTTGCCAGTCTGCTGCGCCGCTTGCAGGTGCAGACGAAACGACTCCTGCTGCAATTCAGCGGCTTCCGGCTCGTAGTGATAGTCCAGACCGGTTTCGCCGATCGCCACTACTTTCGGGTGATTGAGTTCGTGCAGCAACCAATCCAGCGCCGGCGCCGCGCCCGGTTGTACATCCAGCGGGTGCACGCCAACCGAGCAATCAACGTCGTCGTACCGTTCAGCCAGGGCTTTGACGTCGGCGGCGTTGTCGGCACTGACGCCGATGCACAGAAAGTGCCCTACTCCGCGCTGCCGGGCTGCATCGAGTGCGGCATCCAGCGAGCCATCATGGGCGGCGAGGTCGAGGCGATCGAGGTGACAATGGGAATCTACGAGCATAAAAAGGACGGCTACTTACATCGTATGAGTGGGACGGTCGGACTTGAGGGCTCCGGCCAGATGGGTTTCGATGCGACTGCGCGCGGTGTTGTCGCCATCATTGAACTGCACGCCGACACCGGCGGCGCGATTGCCTTGCGCCCCTTTGGGCGTGATCCAGGTGACCTTGCCGGCCACCGGAATCTTTTCAGCTTCGTCCATCAGATTGAGCAGCATGAACACCTCGTCGCCCAACTTGTAGCTCTTGTTGGTCGGGATGAACAAGCCACCGTTCTTGATGAATGGCATGTAGGCGGCGTAAAGCACCGATTTGTCCTTGATGGTCAGGGACAAAATGCCGTTGCGCGGCCCTGGGCTGACGGGTTCATTCATGTTGACCTCCACTGCTGATGTTCAGAGTCTAGGTACACATTGTTATCTTTGGCCAGGCAATCCCGCCCATTGCACCAACAACGCTTCCAGCAACAGCGCCGGATTGAGGTTGGCCTTGCTCATGACTTTCTGCCGCTGGGCGAGAATCCAGTCCTGAATCTCGAGGACTTTGCCCTGCGCACTTTTCTGCGCCAGGTACTGCACGACTTTACGCATATCGGTAAGGCCGAGGCCTGCTTCATCCTGCGTCAATTGATAGCGCAGGATCAGGCTCGACCAATCACAGAACCAGTCGAACAGGCGCAGCATCGGAATGCTTTTCCATTCTTCAGCCAGTTGCGTCGGCGATTGCTGCTGCTTGAGCAACTTCTTCACGCCTTCGACCACTTGCGCGCGCTGTTCACGCACGCCCTGGGATTGCAGACTGACTGCCATCAACGGCGAACCGGCCGCCAGCGTCAGCAGTTCGACACGTTCTTCTTCAGAGCAATCCGGCAACGCCTGAGCCAGCCATTGCAGGCTCATCGCCTCGCCCGGCAGCGGACAAGCCTGCTGCACGCAACGGCTTTTGATCGTCGGCAGCAAACGGCTGGTCTGATGGCTGACCAACAGCAACACAGTATCGCCGGAAGGCTCTTCAAGGCTTTTCAGCAAGGCGTTGGCGGCGTTGATGTTCATCGCCTCGACCGGCTCGATCAGCACCACTTTGCGCCCACCCAGTTGCGCGGTCTGCACCACGAAACTGACCAGATCGCGCACTTGATCGACCTTGATGGCCTTATCGGCTTCTTCCGGTTCGAGGATGTAATTATCGGGATGACTACCGGCCCTGAGCAGCAGGCAGGATTTGCACTCGCCGCACGCTTCTGGCGTCGGACGCTGACACAGCAGACTCGCCATCAAGCGCTCGGCCAGCGCGCGCTTGCCGATCCCGGCGGGGCCATGCAGCAGATAGGCGTGCGCGTGCTGCTTGCGGCCGGCCAGTTGCTGCCAGAGGCTGTCCTGCCATGGATAGGCCTCAGCCACGGGCCAGCTCCAGCAAGTTCGGCATCAAGGTATCCAGCGATTGTTGAACTTTGGCTAACGGCTGACCGGCATCGATGCGCACATAGCGCGCAGGGTCGGCTTCAGCGCGCTTGAGAAACGCATTGCGCACCGCCTCGAAAAACGCCCGGCCTTCCAGCTCGAAACGATCCAGACGGCCACGAGCGCTGGCGCGAGCCAGGCCGATTTCCACCGGCAGATCGAAAATCAGCGTCAGGTCAGGACGCAGATCGCCCTGAACAAAGGTTTCCAGCGTGGCGATACGCTCCAGCGACAAACCGCGACCGCCACCCTGATAGGCATACGTCGAATCGGTGAAACGGTCGCACAGCACCACCGCGCCACGGGCCAGTGCCGGGCGGATGACTTCGGCCAGGTGCTGAGCACGCGCGGCAAACACCAGCAACAGCTCGGCGTCCGGGGTCATGACTTCGTCGGCCGGCGCCAGCAACACTTCGCGAATCCGCTCGGCCAGCGGCGTACCGCCGGGCTCACGGGTCAGCACCACCTCAATACCGGCGGCGCGCAGGCGCTCGGCGAGGTATTCGCGATTGGTGCTTTTGCCGGCACCTTCCGGGCCTTCCAGGGTAATAAACAAGCCAGTCACAGGCAGTCCTTAATCAAAGTCATTGCGCGTTTTGTGGAGCAGCGGCTTCCGGGGCCGGGGTCGGCGCAGGTTCCTCGGCGGGAACTTGCGGCAACGCCTCCGGCGCCGTATCGGGCGAAGCCGCAGGAATCGTTTCCTCGGCAGGCGCAGCGGCTTCAGGCGTCGCCGTCGGGGCCGGGCTCGAACGATAATCTGCGCGGCGCTTGAGCTGGAATTCACGCACCGCACTGTTGTGCGCATCAAGATCGTCGGAGAACACATGGCTGCCGTCGCCGCGTGCGACAAAGTACAGGCTGGAGCCTTCCACGGGGTTCAGCGCCGCGTGAATCGCTTCACGCCCGACCATCGCAATCGGGGTCGGCGGCAAGCCGGGAATCACGTAAGTGTTATACGCCGTCGGCTCTTTCAAATGCGCACGCGTGAGTTTGCCGGTGTAGCGATCGCCGAGGCCATAAATGACCGTCGGATCGGTCTGCAATTGCATCCCCAACGCCATCCGGCGCACGAACACGCCAGCGATCTGCCCGCGCTCCTGCGGCACGCCGGTTTCTTTCTCGACCAGCGAGGCCATGATCAACGCTTGATACGGCTCGCTGTACGGCGCATCGGCCGAACGTTTTTCCCATTCATTGGCCAACACTTCGTCGAGACGCTCGAAGGCTTTCTTCAGCAACTCGGCGTCGGACATGCCGCGCACGAAGCGGTAAGTGTCAGGGAAAAAGCGGCCTTCCGGGAACAGACCCTTATGACCGATCTTCGCCATGACGTCGCTGTCACTCAAACCATTGAGGGTCTGGGTGAGTTTTTCGTCTTTGGCCAATGCCGCGCGCACTTGATGGAAATTCCAGCCTTCGACCAGTGTCAGGCTGTATTGCACCACGTCGCCACGCTTCCACAAGTCGATCAGGCCGTTGACGGTCATGCCCGGCTGCATGCGGTATTCACCGCTGTGGATTGGTGTACCGGCGAGGTTGAAGCGCCAATAGACCCGCAACCAGAACGCGTCCTTGATGACGCCATCGGTTTCGAGTGTAAGGAAAGTACGGGTCGGGGTGGAGCCTTTCGGCACATCCAGCAGTTCTTCCTGCGTGATGTTCAGGGGCTGTTCCAGCGCGGAGTGAATCTTCCAGGCGCTGGCGCCCAACAGCAGCCCTGCCAGAACCAGTCCGGTTTCCAGCAGCAGCAAAAGTTTACGTCTCACGAATCAGGCATCCAGTAGGGCGCGGGCAATGGTTTGCAGTTTACGGGTGAGCGGGCCAACCGGCCAGCTCAGTGCAGCGTAGGCGCGTACCGGCCAGACGCCATAAACGCTGTTGCAGAGAAACACTTCGTCAGCCCATTGCAGCTGTTCGAGGCTGATGTCGGCGATTTGTGTGGGGATGGCCAAGGACTCGGCCTGAAACAATATTTCGGCGCGCATCACACCGGCGACGCCGCAGCGCTTCAAGTCCGGGGTGATCAACACACCGTCGCGCAGCAGAAACACATTGCTGAACACCCCTTCGATCACTCGACCGGCCTGATCGAGCATCAAGCCTTCGGCGTGCTCGCTGTCCTGCCATTCGGCACGGGCGAGAACCTGTTCAAGGCGATTGAGGTGTTTGAGCCCGGCAAGCAACGGCTGCGTAGCCAGACGCGTGCTGCACGGGAACAGGCGCACGCCGTGCTCGGCATGAGCAGCAGGATAAACAGCAGGAGGATTGCCTTGCAGGATGCGTCGGCCCGGCGCCGCCGGATCGGGCGCATAACCGCGCAAACCGTCACCACGGCTGAGGATGAGCTTGAGCACGCCCTCGCCCATCGCTGCCGCATAGCTCAGCAGCTCGTGGCGAATCAGCTCGATATCGGCCGCGATGGCCAGACGCGAACAGCCATCGGCCAATCGCGCCAGGTGCCGATCCAGCAGGATCGGCTGGCCACGATGCACAGCGATGGTCTCGAACAGACCATCGCCGTAAGCCAGGCCGCGATCTTTCAGCGACAGACTGTCAGCCGGTTGACCGTCGACCCAGCTGTCCATCAGCCTGCGAACCGACGGAACGCCAAGGTGCCGTTGGTGCCGCCAAAACCGAAGGAGTTGGACAGTACGACATCGATGTCCATGTTGCGCGCGGTGTGCGGCACGAAATCGAGATCGCAGCCTTCATCCGGCTCTTCAAGGTTGATGGTCGGCGGTGCCACCTGGCTGTTGATCGCCAGCACGCTGAAGATCGCTTCGACCGCGCCCGCTGCACCCAACAGGTGACCGGTCATCGACTTGGTCGAGCTGACCGCCAGTTTGTAGGCGTGCTCACCGAACACCGACTTGAGCGCATTGGCTTCGGCGAGGTCGCCGGCCGGGGTCGAGGTGCCGTGGGCGTTGATGTACTGCACTTGATCGACGTTGATCTTGGCATCGCGCAATGCATTGGTGATGCAGCGTGCGGCACCGGCGCCGTCGGCCGGTGGCGAGGTCATGTGGAACGCATCGCCGCTGGTACCGAAGCCGATCAGCTCAGCGTAGATGGTCGCGCCGCGTGCCTTGGCGTGTTCCAGCTCTTCGAGAACCAGTGCGCCGGCACCGTCGGACAGGACGAAACCGTCACGGCCCTTGTCCCACGGACGGCTGGCGCGGGTCGGCTCATCGTTGCGCGTCGACAGCGCACGGGACGCGCCGAAGCCGCCCATGCCCAGACCGCACGCAGCCATTTCGGCACCGCCGGCAATCATCACGTCGGCCTCGTCGTACATGATGTTGCGCGCCGCCATGCCAATGCAGTGCGTACCGGTGGTACACGCGGTGGCGATGGCGTAGTTAGGTCCCTGTGCACCCAGATGGATAGACAGAAAACCGGAAATCATATTGATGATCGAGCCAGGCACAAAGAACGGAGAAATCCGGCGCGGGCCAGTCTCGTGCAGGGTGCGGCTGGTTTCTTCGATGTTGGTCAGACCGCCAATGCCCGAACCCATGGCCACGCCAATGCGTTCACGGTTGGCGTCGGTAACTTCGAGCCCGGCATTGCGCACAGCTTGAAAGCCCGCGGCGAGACCGTACTGAATGAACAGGTCGAGCTTGCGCGCTTCCTTGACCGACAGGTATTCCTCGACATTGAAGCCCTTTACCGAGCCGCCAAAGCGGGTGGAATAGGCAGAAAGGTCGGTGTGTTCGATCAGACCAATGCCACTGCGGCCAGCCAGAATGCCCTGCCAACTGCTCGGCACATCCGTGCCCAGTGGCGACAACATACCCATACCGGTGACTACGACGCGTCTACGCGACACAGCACTCTCCTTTTTCAAATGACGACGACTTTGCATCAGGCCTAAAGAAAAAACCGCACGCCATGATGGCAGTGCGGTTTTTCCATGACAGCAAACAACGATTACAAACTATTACGCCTGGTGGCTAGTAACGTAGTCGATTGCAGCTTGTACAGTAGTGATCTTCTCAGCTTCTTCGTCAGGGATTTCGGTCTCGAATTCCTCTTCCAGAGCCATCACCAGCTCAACGGTGTCAAGGGAGTCGGCACCCAGGTCTTCAACGAAGGAAGCAGTGTTGACCACTTCTTCTTCTTTAACGCCCAGTTGCTCGGCAACGATTTTCTTGACGCGCTCTTCGATGGTGCTCATACCTTGTTTTCACTCCTAATGGACAAATTCAGGCAGCTGGCCAGTGGGTAAGTGTATAGAAAGACTTTTCAGCTTTTCAACTGAAAGCTTCACTCCTCAAACCCTGCGGCCCTCTGCCTATAAATAGATTGCAGCTTTATAACGGATTTTAGACAGCTCGTATGACATTTTTTTGAAGCAATCCGTCACATTTTACTTACATGTACATCCCACCGTTCACCGGGATTGTAGCCCCAGTGACGTATGCCGCACCGTCGGATGCAAGAAAAGCGACCACAGACGCGATCTCTTGAGCTTGTCCCAGACGACCCAGCGGAATCTGCGTCTGCAAGGCTTCACGCTGTGCTTCAGGCAGTTCGCGGGTCATATCGGTGTCGATGAACCCTGGGGTTACCGAGTTGACCGTAATCGAACGCGAACCGACTTCACGCGCCATTGCACGGCTGAAACCTTCCAGACCGGCCTTGGCGGCTGCATAGTTTACTTGGCCAGCGTTGCCCATGGCACCCACCACCGAGCCAATACTGATAATTCGGCCCCAACGCGCCTTGGTCATGCCGCGCAGAACGCCCTTGGACAGGCGGAATAGACTGTTCAGGTTGGTATCGATCACGTCGTACCACTCATCGTCTTTCATGCGCATCATCAGGTTATCGCGGGTGATACCGGCATTATTGACCAGGATCGCCACTGGCGCACCAAACTGTTCCTGAATGCTTGCCAGTACCGCGCTGACGGACTCGTCGCTGGTGACGTTCAGCTCAAGGCCAGTGCCCTGAATACCGTTTTCCTTCAGGGTCGCAGCAATGCGCTCAGCACCCGACGCGGAGGTCGCGGTGCCAACAACGATGGCGCCCTGACGACCCAATTCCAGCGCGATGGCCTGGCCGATACCGCGGCTTGCACCGGTGACCAGTGCAACTTTACCTTGCAGACTCATGCAAGTTTCTCCTGATTCAGGCTTGCGCTGCACGAGCGGCAGCGAAAGCGTCTGGGGTATTGAGGTTGGAAGTCGCCACGCCTTCGGCGCAACGTTTGTTCAGACCGGCCAGCACTTTGCCCGGGCCGCATTCGACCAGATTGGTCGCGCCCTTGGCGGCCAGCGTCTGTACCGACTCGACCCAGCGCACTGGCTTGTAGAGTTGTTCGAGCAGATCACGCTTGAGGGTTTCCAGATCAGCCGGCACTTGCGCGCTGACGTTCTGTACCACCGGGATCTGCGGCGCCTGCCAGTCGATGGCGGCGATGGCTTCGGCAAAGCGCTCGGCGGCCGGACGCATCAGTTCGCAGTGCGAAGGCACGCTCACCGGCAGCGGCATGGCACGCTTGGCGCCACGGGCCTTGCAACCTTCAATGGCGCGCTCGACGGCAGCCTTGGCGCCGGCGATGACGACCTGGCCCGGCGAGTTGAAGTTGACGGCGCTGACCACCTCGCCTTGCGCAGCTTCAGCGCAGGCCGCCAGCACATCAGCGTCTTCCAGACCGAGAATGGCAGCCATGCCGCCCTGCCCGGCCGGAACCGCTTCCTGCATCAGTTGACCACGGCGCTCAACGAGCTTGACCGCGTCAGCCAGCGTCAGGCTGCCAGCAGCAACCAGCGCGCTGTATTCGCCCAGGCTGTGACCGGCAACAAAGGCCGGGCGCGCGCCACCTTCCGCCAGCCACAGACGCCACAGGGCGATCGAAGCGGTCAGAATGGCCGGTTGGGTTTTATCGGTTTGATTGAGCAGCTCTTCCGGCCCCTGCTGGGTCAGTGCCCACAGGTCATAACCCAGAGCCTCAGAGGCTTCTTTGAATGTTTCGAGGATCAACGGATATTCCGCGCCCAGCTCGGCCAACATGCCGAGGGACTGCGAACCCTGTCCTGGAAAGACGAATGCGAGGGAAGCAGACATGTAACAAGCCCCTAATGATCTTGTCGTCGGAAAATGACGCCCCGCTTGGGGACGCAAGAAACTGACAGTTGGATGGCCCTTTGAACCGGGCGGTCACATTTAAGCATTGTCCGACGAAAACGCCTAAGACAACAAATCCTCCAGACGACCGTGGAGGCGCTCAGGCAAGTTCTCCTGAATCTCGATCAGCGCACGCTGAATCGCACTCTGAAAGCCCTGCACCCCGGCCGAACCGTGACTTTTCACGACGATACCCTGCAAGCCGAGAAAGCTTGCGCCGTTATGTCGCGCCGGCGCCAGATCCGCCTGCAAGCGCTTCATCAATGGCAGCGCCAAAGCACCGACCGCACGGGAAGCGAGATTCTTCTTGAACAGCGCCTCGATACGCGCCGCGATCATTGTCGCCAGGCCTTCGCTGGACTTGAGCAGGATGTTGCCGACAAAACCGTCGCACACCACGACATCGGCCTCACCACGGTACAGGCCATCGCCTTCGATGAAGCCGATGTAGTTGATGCCACGAGCAGCCTGCAACAACGTCGCCGCGAGCTTGACCTGCTGATTGCCCTTGATGTCTTCAGTGCCGATGTTCAGCAGCGCCACACGCGGGCGATGGATACCCAGCGTCTGCGCTGCCACCGAGCCCATCACCGCAAACTGCAGCAGATGCTCGGCACTGCAATCGACATTGGCGCCCAGATCGAGCAACTGACAAAAACCCTTCTGCGTTGGAATCGCCGCCACCATCGCCGGGCGATCAATACCCGGCAGCGTCTTCAGCACAAATCGCGACAACGCCATCAGCGCACCGGTATTGCCGGCACTGACACACGCTTGCGCCTTGCCATCACGCACCAGCTCCAGGGCGACACGCATTGATGAGTCCGGCTTGCCACGCAAGGCCTGGGTCGGTTTTTCATCCATGGTGATGACTTCGCTGGCCGCAACAATCGTCAGGCGCGCGCGATCAGCAGCCGATTGGCCGTGGATCAGTTCTTCAAGAAGGGAGGGTTGACCGACGAGGGTCAGGTGTAGCGAGGGCGTAGCAGACAGGCAAGCGAGGCTGGCCTGAACAATGCTGCGGGGACCGAAGTCCCCGCCCATTGCGTCAATCGCGATGACTTGAGCGGACAAGTGATTACTCGTCAGCGCCCTTGTCGATCACTTTACGGCCACGGTATACGCCTTCTGGCGATACGTGGTGACGCAGGTGAACTTCACCAGTGGTTTTTTCTACAGACAGGGTGCTAGCCTCGAGAGCGTCGTGCGAACGGCGCATGTCACGGGCAGAGCGGGATTTTTTGTTCTGCTGAACAGCCATAATTGATTAACTCCTAAACGTTTGGGTCACGCTTTAACTGCGCCAATACACTGAACGGGTTGGACCGCGTTGACTCGTCCTCGCTCGGTTCGGGCTCATCGAGACCCGCCGGCTGCTGGCATTCTTCCGGATGATGAGCAGGCACAATGGGCAAGGCGAGCAGAAGCTCCTCCTCGATCAGTGACTGCAGATCCAATGGATCTTCGCCCAGTTCCAGCACGTCATAACCTTTCGGCAACGACTGGGTATTCGCACCCTCTTTCACCACAGCATAACTGCATTCGCTGTGGATCGGCAGGGTGACCAGCTCAAGACAACGCTGGCAAACCATTTTGACCTCGGTGTCGATAAAGCTGTGGATCACCACAGATTTACGTTCATCTCGTTCAAAAACGAATTTCGCCTGCACCGTACCGACATCGTCGGAAAGCGGGTCGCAGAGTCTCTTCAAATCGGCTAGCAGCAATTCACCTTGAAGGGTGGTGCCACGATCAGCCAATTTGCGCGGGTCAACGTGAGGTGGAATCGGGTCATTCAACATAGGCGCAGCATTATAGGGATGCACCCACCCATGTCAAAGGAAATTGTGCCCTGTCCGTCACTTGCGTGCCTCCGCTAGAATCTGCACCTGCCTCAGGAGACGCGAATGCTGCCTTTATTACTCGCTTCAAGCTCGACCTATCGTCGCGAATTGCTCGCCCGCCTGCACCTGCCGTTCGTCTGCAGCTCGCCGGATATCGATGAAAGTCATCGCCCGGGCGAGTCAGCCATCGAACTGGTCAAACGCCTCGCCGAACAAAAAGCCCGGGCGCTGACCGACAGCCATCCCGCTCATCTGATTATCGGTTCCGACCAGGTTGCCGTGCTCGGCGAACAGATCATCGGCAAGCCGCACACGTTCGAGAAAGCCCGCGAGCAACTGATGGCCGCCAGTGGCGCCAGCGTGACCTTCCTCACCGGCCTGGCGCTGCTGAATAGCCAGACCGGCGAATGCCAGGTCGACTGCGTGCCGTTTACCGTGCACATGCGTCAGCTCGATCAGACGCGCATTGAGCGCTACCTGCGCATTGAGCAGCCGTATGACTGCGCTGGCAGCTTCAAGGCCGAAGGGTTGGGGGTGAGTCTGTTTCAGTCCACTGAAGGGCCTGACGCGACCAGCCTGATCGGTTTGCCACTGATTCGGCTGATCGACATGTTGCTGGTTGAGGGCGTGCAGATTCCTTAAAAGCAAAAGATCGCAGCCTTCGGCAGCTCCTACATGGGAATGTAAAACCCTGTAGGAGCTGCCGCAGGCTGCGATCTTTTGATCTTTACAACGAATTAACGCAACGAAGGCCCGTGGAACCCCATCCACATCGCCAACTGCTCAGCCACGCTGGCACCGAGCTTTTTCGAGAAGCGATCAAACGGCGATTCCTGAACGGTGAAATCCACCAACTCCTTCTCGCCAATCACATCCCGCGCAACCGAACTGGCATTGCCCAGCCCATCGATCAACCCCAGCGGCAGCGCCTGCTCGCCCGACCAGACCAAACCGGAGAACAGCTCCGGATGCTCTTTGTCTTTCAAGCGATCGCCACGACCCTGCTTGACGCTATTGATAAACTGCTTGTGCGTGGTATCCAGCACCGTTTGCCAGAACGCCGTCTCATCAGGCTTCTGCGGCTGGAACGGATCAAGGAACGACTTGTGCTCGCCCGACGTGTACGTGCGACGCTCGACGCCCAGCTTGTCCATGGTGCCGACAAAACCGTAACCGGCCGCCGTCACACCAATGGATCCGACCAGACTGGCCTTGTCGGCGTAGATCTGATCCGCCGCACTGGCGATGTAATAGGCACCGGAGGCACCCAGATCGGAAATCACGGCATACACCTTGATATCCGGATGCAGGCCTCGCAGACGCTTGATCTCGTCATACACATAACCGGACTGCACCGGACTGCCGCCCGGGCTATTGATGCGAAGGACAACGCCTTTGACCTTCTTGTCATCGAACGCGGCACGCAGACTGCCGACAATGTTATCGGCGCTCGCAGGCTCCTTGTCGGCGATCACCCCGGTGACATCGATCAACGCAGTGTAGTTATCACTGCGGGTCGCACTCTTTTCCATGTCCATCAGCGGCGTGAACAGGATCAACGCCACAAACAGATAAACAAACGTCAGCAGCTTGAAGAAAATCCCCCAGCGCCGCGAACGACGCTGTTCCTGCACACCAGCCAGCAGCGTCTTTTCCAACAGCTTCCAGCTTTTCTCGTCACCGCCGTCGGCACTTGCCTTGGCCGGTGCTTTCCATTCGTCGGTCATGCCATCTACCCCAGCAAAAACGTATTAAGCCTGCTGCGCCAGCCAGGCATGCAATTCGGAAAAACGGTCGATCGACAGGCGCGGCTCGAACTGCTGCAGCGATTCGATCGATTGCGCGCCATAACTGACCGCCACCGAATCCATCCCCGCGTTACGCGCCATCAGCAGATCGAAGGACGAATCCCCGACCATCAGCGCCTGCTCGGCACGCACACCGCAATGAGCAAGGATCTGCTCCAGCATCAGAGGGTGTGGCTTGCTCGCAGTTTCATCGGCAGCGCGGGTGATATCGAAATAATCTTCCCAGCCATTGGCCTTGAGCACCCGATCCAGGCCACGGCGATTCTTGCCGGTAGCGACAGCCAAGTGATAACCCTGCTCACGAAAGGACGCCATCGACTCGACTACGCCTTCGAACAACGGCGAAGGCACGGCTTCAGCGGCGATGTAGTGATCCGCGTAATACTCGCGAAACAAGGTCATTTCGGCGTCGCTGATCTCGGGATACAGCGTGCGGATAGCCTCGGGCAAACCCAGGCCGATGATGCCTTTGACGGCAAAATCATCACGCAACTCGAAGCCGGAACGCCCGGAGGCAGAGTGCATCGCCTCGACAATCCGATGGATGGAATCAGCCAGCGTGCCGTCCCAATCGAAAATCAGCAGCTTGTAATCAGATGGGCGCACTCAATCGCTCCACGGTCTTGGCCCACATTTCGTCGACCGGTGCTTGCAGGGTCAGCTTGCCACCGTCCGGCAGCGGCACGGTCAACATGTAGGCGTGCAGGAACAGACGTTTGCCGCCCAGATCGCGGATTTCCTTGGTGAAGTCTTCATCGCCATATTTGCTGTCGCCAGCAATGCAATGACCGGCATGCAAAGTGTGCACGCGAATCTGGTGGGTGCGGCCGGTAACCGGTTTGGCTTCGACCATGGTGGCGAAATCACCGAAGCGGCGCAGCACCTTGAACATCGTCAGGGCTTCTTTGCCTTCTTCGTTGACTTCAACCATGCGTTCGCCGGAACGCAGATTGCTCTTGAGCAATGGCGCGCTGACTTTCTTGATCGAGGTTGCCCAGTTGCCACGGACCAGCGCCATGTAGCGTTTGTCGACGCCATCGCCGCGCAATTGCTCGTGCAAGTGGCGCAACATGCTGCGCTTTTTGGCGATCATCAGCAGGCCGGAAGTGTCACGGTCGAGACGGTGAACCAGCTCTAACTCTTTGGTATCCGGGCGCAACTGACGAAAGGCTTCGATCACCCCGAAATTCAAGCCACTGCCGCCGTGAACCGCAATGCCGGCGGGCTTGTTGATCACGATCAGGGCTTTGTCTTCGAAGACAATCGAGGCTTCCAGGCGCTGCAACAGCCCTTGGGCCAGCGGCACCGGTTCGTCGCGCTCAGGCACGCGAACGGGCGGCACGCGCACGATATCGCCGGCCTGCAGCTTGTATTCGGGCTTGATCCGACCTTTGTTCACGCGCACTTCGCCTTTGCGCAAAATGCGGTAAATCAAGGTCTTGGGCACGCCTTTGAGCCGGGCGAGGAGAAAATTGTCGATTCGTTGGCCGGCATACTCCGGCGAGACTTCAAGCAATTGAACGCCTGGAGTCGAAGGGGCAGTAGTTGTCATGCCGCGGATGATAACAATTTTTATGGAATTGAAGCACTTAATCATTGCTGCTATAGTCGCGAACGCCGCCAAAAGCGGCCTGGACAGCGGCACCACGGTCAAAAACCGGCCCTGACCAACGCAATTCACCAGGACGCGAGGCCGTCCTACGGGGCTTTCGCTACGTAACGGTGGAGTTTGCAGTTGTAACAAGCGCAGGTGACATGAGGCCTGAATTACACCGTCGAGCAGAGTTTTTACTCGCCTGACAGGCACACATTCAAGGCCAGTTCACAAAGTGCAGTCAGCTGCAGATGACCCCGAGCGAATGCTTCGGAAACATCGCCTGAATTAGCCATGATGCGTGACCTCCCCTTTCGGAGCTCACGGTAAATGCCAACCCGCTGCGGATTCTGCGCGCGGCAGCACCCGAATTATCAGGGATACGTGTAGGGTGGAGATGCACAACCGCTGGACTGTGTAGCAATAGGCTTTATCAAGACGCTTCATCTCGTCCACAGCCACGGTTGATTCCTCCTCCTGACTGAGTGCTTAAGTAGCCACAGCAAGCAGGACGCGTACGTCGCTATATCGGCCCAATTGGCCGCATATCGCTGGACACGGGAATGGCCAACCACTCCCGACGCACCTGACACCGACCGTGAGAAGTCGTGTGTGCCGAACGCCGTTTCCGGCAGCCCGGAAACCGACGGTACTACATGAAAAGAATGCTGATTAACGCAACTCAACCCGAAGAGTTGCGTGTTGCACTGGTAGATGGCCAACGCCTCTACGACCTGGACATCGAATCCGGTGCACGCGAGCAGAAGAAGGCCAACATCTATAAAGGCCGCATCACTCGCATCGAACCAAGCCTTGAGGCTGCCTTTGTCGATTTTGGCTCTGAGCGCCATGGCTTCCTGCCCCTCAAAGAAATCTCCCGCGAATACTTCAAGAAAGCCCCTGAAGGCCGCGTCAACATCAAGGACGTCCTGAGCGAAGGCCAGGAAGTCATCGTTCAGGTCGAAAAAGAAGAACGTGGCAACAAGGGCGCCGCCCTGACCACCTTCATCAGCCTGGCCGGTCGTTACCTCGTGCTGATGCCGAACAACCCGCGTGCCGGCGGTATCTCCCGTCGCATCGAAGGCGAAGAGCGCAACGAACTGCGTGAAGCGCTGAACGGTCTGGTTGCACCGGCCGACATGGGTCTGATCGTGCGCACTGCCGGCCTTGGCCGCAGCAGCGAAGAAATGCAGTGGGACCTCGATTACCTGCTGCAACTGTGGACCGCCATCAAAGAAGCCTCGCTGGATCGCTCCGCGCCATTCCTGATCTACCAGGAAAGCAACGTGATCATCCGCGCCATCCGCGATTACCTGCGCCAGGACATCGGCGAAGTGCTGATCGACAGCGTTGAAGCCCAGGACGAAGCCCTGACTTTCATCCGCCAGGTGATGCCGCAGTACGCCAGCAAGATCAAGCTGTACGAAGACAGCGTGCCGCTGTTCAACCGTTTCCAGATCGAAAGCCAGATCGAGACCGCTTTCCAGCGCGTCGTTGAACTGCCTTCCGGCGGCTCCATCGTCATCGATCCGACCGAAGCCCTGGTGTCCATCGACATCAACTCGGCACGCGCCACCAAAGGCAGCGACATCGAAGAAACCGCCCTGCAGACCAACCTTGAAGCGGCTGAAGAAATCGCCCGTCAGTTGCGCCTGCGCGACATCGGCGGCCTGATCGTCATCGACTTCATCGACATGACCCCTGCCAAGAACCAGCGCGCCGTGGAAGAGAAAGTCCGCGAATGCCTGGAAGCCGACCGTGCTCGCGTACAGATCGGCCGCATCTCGCGCTTCGGCCTGCTGGAAATGTCGCGTCAGCGCCTGCGTCCATCGCTGGGCGAAAGCAGCGGCATCGTCTGCCCGCGTTGCAACGGCACCGGCATCATCCGTGACGTTGAATCGCTGTCGCTGGCGATCCTGCGCCTGATCGAAGAAGAAGCCCTGAAAGACCGCACTGCCGAAGTTCGCGCACAAGTGCCGATCCCGGTGGCCGCGTTCCTGCTCAACGAAAAACGCAACTCGATCACCAAGATCGAACTGCGCACCCGTGCCCGCATCGTCATTCTGCCGAACGATCACCTCGAAACGCCGCACTTCGAAGTTCAGCGCCTGCGTGACGACAGCCCGGAAGCCGCGACCAACCAGTCCAGCTACGAAATCGCCGCCGCCGCTGCCGAAGTTGAAGAAGTTCAGCCAGCCGCCGCGACCCGCACCCTGGTTCGCCAGGAAGCTGCAGTCAAGACTGCGCCGGCGCGTGCCAACGCTCCGGTGCCGACCGAAGCCGCCGCACCAGTCGCTGTTGCACCGGCTCCGGTTGCCGTGCCAGAACCAAGCCTGTTCAAAGGCCTGGTGAAATCGCTGGTCAGCCTGTTCGCCACCAAAGAAGAGCCAGTTGCCCCGGCCGTGGTTGAAAAACCGGCTGCCGAGCGTCCGGCCCGTAACGAAGAGCGTCGCAACGGTCGTCAGCAGAGCCGCAACCGTAATGGTCGCCGCGATGAAGAACGCAAACCGCGCGAAGAACGTGCTCCGCGTGAAGAACGTGCCCCACGCGAGCCGCGTGAAGAACGCGCTCCACGTGAAGCCCGCGAAGTGCGTGAGCCGCGCGAAGCCCGTACCGAAGCAGCCCCGGCCGCTCGTGAAGAACGCGCGCCACGTGCGCCGCGTGAAGAACGTGCACCGCGCGCTCCGCGTGAAGATCGCAAGCCACGTGGCGAGCGTGAAGAACGTGTACGTGAACTGCGCGAGCCACTCGACGCCGCCCCTGCCGTGACCACCGAGGTGGCTGCTGAAGAGCGTCCGGTTCGTCAGCCACGCGAAGAGCGCGCACCGCGTCCGCCGCGTGAAGAGCGTCAACCGCGCGCCGAACAGGCCGCTGCTGCCGTCGCGGAAGAAGAAGTGAACACCAACGAAGAGCAACTGCCGGAAGACGGTTCGGAGAGCGCCGAAGGCGATCGTCCACGTCGTCGTTCGCGCGGTCAGCGTCGTCGCAGCAACCGTCGTGAGCGTCAGCGTGATGCCAACGGCAACGTGATCGAAGGTTCGGAAGAATCCGAAGCCGGCGAAAACGCTGAAGAGCCAAGCACTGCCGATCTGGCCGCCGGCCTGGCTGTTACCGCAGCCGTTGCCAGCACCGTGATCAGCGCTCCGGCCGAAGCCCAAGCCTTTGAGCAAGCCGAACGCGCCACCGCTGCTGTTCAGGAAACCGCTCCAGTGGAAGCGCCGGTTGTTGAAGCGACCACTCCAGTAGAAGTGGTTGCTGCTCCGGAAGTCGAAGTGGCTCCGGTTCAGGAAACCCTGCCTCAGGTAGAACCAGCGCCAGTTGTGGAAGCCGAGCCGGCGGTTGAAACCGTCACTGAAACCGTGACCGAAACCGTGCGTGAAGTTCGCGAAGAGCAGACTGCCTTCAACTGGGTAGCCGAGCCGGTTGTCGCTGAAACGCCAGCGCCAGTGGTTGAAGCACCGATTGTTGAAGCGCCAGTGTTCGAAGCACCGGTTGTTGAAGCACCAGTGTTCGAAGCGCCTGCGCAAGCGCCTGTTGTCGAAGAGACCCAGGCTGCCGAGCCAGTGGTTGTCGCCGAGCCAGTTCCAGTCGTCGAAGCGCCTGTAGTTGCCGAAGCGCCTGCTCCGGTTGCTGAAGTCGCGCCAGTCAGCGCTCTGACCCCAAGCGGCCGCGCGCCGAACGACCCACGTGAAGTGCGTCGCCGCAAGCGCGAAGAAGAGCGTCTGCAGAAGGAAGCCGAACAGGCTGCCGCTGCTGCTCCGGTTGCTGAAGTGGTCACTGAACAAGCGGCTGTTGAAGCCGTGACTGCTGAAGCACCACGCTCCGTTCAGGACGCGGTCGAGCAGCACGAAGAGGCCCAGGAAAAAGAACACGAGCCTAAACCACTCGCCTGATTCCAAAAGCCGTTAAAAAGCCCCGCCCGGTGAAAGCCTGGCGGGGCTTTTTTTATTCCCTTTATAAGATCAAAAGATCGCAGCCTTCGGCAGCTCCTACAGGAGTCGTATGTAGGAGCTGCCGAAGGCTCGGGCCGCGTTCGGACGATCTTTTGATCTTGCTGTTATTTAAAAACCAAAGCCTCAGGCACATCGATATCCCACAACACTCCGGGATCATCCACCACCACTTCAACCACCCTGCCCTGTTTGAACAACGGCCGAGCCCCGCGATCTCCGCTCAATGCCAACAACCCCGGACCAAACGCGCGACCAAACCCCACCGGATGCCCAAACTCGCCATCCTGCACCGGCACGCTCACCGCATCATCAGCTATGGCTGCGACCACCCGCTCAATACTCGACGGCAAGATAAACGGCATATCCCCCAGCACAATCAGCCACCCATCGACGTCAGGGCAAGCCGCAACACCCGCTGCAATGCTGTCGCCCATACCGGTGGACTCGATCGTCACAACCTCACAACCATAAGCTTGAGCCATACGCATCGCTTGCGGTCGCGCTTCAGTGGTGACCAGTACGCGCTTGTCGAGACTCGCTGGCAGATTCACCAGAATCTGCTCGATCACCGAACGCACCGCGCCATCGCGTCCCGCACAGTCGGCCAACAATTTGTCCTTATCAACACCCGCCACCTGGCGAAAGCGACTGCCCTCGCCCGCCGCCAATACGATCACTGCGATGGATCGACTCATGCGTCCTCCAGGGGTTTCTTCTGTTTCAACTCGACACCGTTCTTGATCGCGACGATCTCCGCCAACAGCGATAACGCAATCTCCGCCGGCGAATGACTGCCGATGTGCAAACCGATGGGGCCATGCAGTCGATCAATCGCCTGTACCGACAAGCCTAGCTGAGCCAGATTATCCCGGCGCTTCAGACTGTTGACCCGCGAGCCCAGCGCACCGACATAAAAGGCTGGCGAATCCAGCGCCGTGAGCAGTGCCATGTCATCCAGCCGTGGGTCATGCGTCAACGCGACAATCGCCGTACGTTCGTCGGTCTGGATACTCAGCACCGCTTCATCCGGCATGCCTGCAACGAAACGTCCGTGATGCTCTTCCCAGCCATAAACGAATTCAGTACGTGGATCGCAGATCAGCACTTCGAAATCCAGCAGCCGCGCCATGTCCGCTACATAGCGCGACAATTGCCCGGCACCGATCAACAGCAATCGCCAGCGCGGGCCGTAGATCGCGCGTAAGGTCTTGCCGTCGAATTCGAGCGAATCGGTTTTGCTCGCCGCCGACAGCACAACCTCACCGGTTTCGATGTTCAGCTCACGGGCAACGATCTCGTGCGCTTCGCAACGCGCCAGCAACTCGGCAACCCACTGGGGATCGCCGACCCGTTCTTCGGTCAAGCGCAACGTGCCGCCACACGGTAAACCAAACCGCGCGGCTTCCTCACGGGTGACACCGTAGGTAATCAGTTGCACGGGCGGGCCATCGCTGGCGATACGCCCGTCGTGCAGGCGCGCGATCAAATCATCCTCGACGCAACCGCCCGACACTGAACCGATCACCACGCCATCCTCGCGCAAAGCGAGCATGGCACCGGGTGCCCGAGGCGCCGTGCCCCAGGTCTGCACGACACTGAAAAGCACCACCTGCTGCCCGGCGCGGCGCCATTCAAGCACGCTGCGCAGAACGTTGAGGTCGACGCTGTCCATTACGCCTCAGCCTTCTGCCAGCCCTGCAACTGATAACGCACCGGCAGGTTGCGAATACGCTTGCCGGTGGCAGCAAAGATCGCGTTGCACAGCGCCGGCGCAATCGGCGGCACACCGGGCTCACCAACTCCACCCAGCGGCACGTCGCCCGGCGGCGTCACCAGATGCACGGCGACTTCTTTCGGCGCCAGCGACATGCGCGCCACCTCATACATATGGAAGTTGTCCTGCTGGACCTTACCGTCCTTGAAGCTGATTTCACCCAGCACCGCGTTACCCAGGCCCATCACGCAAGCCCCCTCGAACTGCGAGCGAATCCGCTCAGGGTTGATCTGCGGCCCGCAGTCGACGGCAATATCCGCCTTGTGCACGATCAGCGTGCCATCGTCTTTAACTTCGACTTCGATCACTGCCGCCACGTAAGTGACGAAGCTGTAATGCACGGCCAGCCCCAGACCACGCCCCTTGGGCAGTTTGCGCCCCCAACCGGCGGCTTTGGCAGCGGTTTCCAGCACGGTGCGCATGCGCCCGGTATCGATCGGATAACGCTCGGGAGATTCGCCGTAGTTCCACTCTTCACTCAGCGTGCGCGGGTCAATCTGGCGATCAGGGCCGAGCAGTTTGATCTGGTACTTGAGCGGATCCTCGCCGGCCTTGTGCGCCAGTTCATCGACGAAACTCTGGATCGCAAAACCATGGGGAATGTTCGACACCGAGCGATACCAGCCGACCCGCGTGTGCACGGTCGCTTCGGGGTTTTCCAGGCGCACATTGGGAATCGCATAAGCCATGTTGGTGAAGCCCATGCCCAGCTCGAACGCCGCTTCATGGTTCATGCCCGGCGCGAACAGCGCGGTGATGCTCGGTGCCACGGTGCGATGCAACCAACCGGACGGCATGCCATCCTTGCCGACGCTTGCTTTCAAATATTCGGCGGACACGGTGTGGAAGTACGAGTTGTGGATGTCATCTTCACGCGTCCACTGCACCCGCACCGCTTTGCCGGGAAACTCCTTGGCGAGGATCGCCGCTTCAACGACGAAGTCCGGTTTTGACTTGCGACCGAAACCACCACCAAGCAGCGTGACATTAAAGGTGACGTTGTCGAACGGCAGCCCGAGACGCTCAGCAATCCGTTCGCGGGTGACTTGTGGCGCCTGACTCGGCGCCCAAGCCTCGCAAACACCGTCCTTGTAACGGGCGATGGCAACCATCGGCTCCATTGGAGCCTGCGCCAGATGCGGCAAATAATACGAAGCTTCGAGGGTGCTGGCAGCGCCGCTCAAAGCCTTGTCGATATCGCCGGTGTTGCGCACGACTTTGCCGGGTTTCAGCGACGCGGCTTCGAGTTCCTTGCGATAGGCGATCGAGTCGTAACTGGCGTTGGGGCCGTCATCCCATTCGATTTTGAGCGCTTCGCGGCCCTTGATTGCAGCCCAGGTATTGCTGGCAACCACCGCCACGCCACCCAGCGGCTGAAACTCCGAAGGCAGTGGACGGCCTTCAATCTGAATCACTTTCAGCACGCCGGGGACTTTCAGTGCGGCGCTGTCATCCAGCGATTTGACCTTGCCGCCATACACCGCCGGACGGGCAATGGTCGCGTACAACATGCCGTCGAAATGCACGTCGGCACCGTACACGGCGCGGCCGTTGACGATGTCGTCGCCATCGATGGCTTTGGTGCCTTCCTTGCCGATGTAGCGAAATTCCGATGGTTGCTTGAGGCGCAGGCTGTCACGCGCCGGCACCGTCAACGCACTGGCTGCGGCGGCGAGTTCGCCGTAACCCAGCTCACGCCCGGATGGCTGGTGAATGACTTTGTGCAGTTGCGCGTGGCATTCGCCGACCGGCACTTTCCACTGCGCGGCCGCCGCTTGTTCGAGCATCGTCCGGGCCGCAGCGCCGCAACGCCGCATCGGTTCGTACCAGTGCCGCATGCTGCGCGATCCGTCGGTGTCCTGATTGCCGAAACGCACTTCATCGCCCGGCGCCTGCTGCACTTTGACCTTGGCCCAATCGGCGTCCAGCTCATCGGCAACGACCATGGTCAGACTGGTACGCACGCCCTGGCCCATCTCCGAGCGATTGCAGACCACGGTGACGGTGCCGTCAGCCGCAATGCTCACATAGACTTTCGGATCATCGATCCAGCCGTTGGGCATGCCGTCAGCGCCGAATTTCTTTTCTTTCTCGTCGGCCAGCGCATCCTGCCAACCCCAACTCGCGGCCAGCACCAACGCGCCTGTCGCGCCGACGCCTTTGAGGAAACCGCGGCGACTGAGATTGCTCAGGGCGAAATCGTTCGGAAGGCGGCTCATGCTTTCGCCTCATTCAGATGCGTGGAGGCCTGGCGGATTGCAGTTTTGATCCGGTTATAAGTGCCGCAGCGACAGATGTTGCCGACCATGGCTTCTTCGATCTGCTCGTCGCTCGGGTTCGGATTGGTTTTGAGCAATGCGGTGGCCGACATGATTTGCCCGCCCTGACAGAAACCGCACTGCGCGACCGCCGTGTCGAGCCAGGCTTGCTGGACGACTTGCCCGACGGGGTCGGCATGCAGGTTGTCGATGGTGGTGACGTTCTGCCCGATCACCGAGCCAATCGGCGTGATGCAACTGCGTGCCGGCAGACCGTCGATGTGAATGGTGCAGGCACCACACAGGCCCATGCCGCAGCCGAATTTGGTGCCGTTGTAACCGGCGACGTCGCGGATGGCCCAGAGCAGCGGCATGTCTTCCGTGACATCAAGGGGATGGTCTTGACCATTGAGTTTCAGGGTAATCATGGGCACGCCCGCATATTGTTGGTGGTTATGGGGTCGAGCAATCTGCCGCCGTTGCATCGGCGGTGGTTCACGCAGATCGACTCAGGCTAATGAGGCTCTCTTGTGTCGACGCGAACGTCTGCACCGGGCCTTTGGTGGAGCAAATGACGGTTATCGTTAGCTCGCTAAGTTAACCCAGCATTAACGAAAAAGCCCTGCACTTTTTCATCAGTGCAGGGCTCTGGATGGCGCTTGGAAAGCGTAGCCTCAATAGCGATTGGGCTCCATTTCCAGGTCGACATTGAAACGTTCGGCAATGTCTTTCTGGATACGTTGCGCCAGATCGAACAATTGCAGGCCGGTCGCGGTGCCGTAATTGACCAGCACCAGCGCCTGCAATTTGTGCACGCCGGCATCGGCTTCGCGGAAACCTTTCCAGCCGGCGCGCTCGATCAACCAACCAGCGGCCAACTTCATCTGGCCGTCCGGCTGCGCGTAAGCCACCACATCCGGGTGCTGCGCTTTGATCTGCGCGACGATGGCCGCCGACACCAGCGGGTTTTTGAAGAAGCTGCCGGCATTGCCGAGCACCGCCGGATCCGGCAGTTTTTCACTGCGGATGCTGCAGATGGCGCGGCTGACATCGGTCGGCGTCGGATGCTCAATGCCCTGCTCGGTCAGGCGCTGACGCACCGGGCCATATTCCAGATGCAATTGCGCGACGCGATTGAGCGTGAAGCGCACCCGCAGGATCAGCCAACGCCCCGGCTGCTGCTTGAACAGGCTGTCGCGGTAGGCGAAGTTGCATTCTTCCAGGGTGAAATCGCGCAGCTCGCCGGTCTGACGATCCAGCGCGGTGAGCCCGGCGAACACATCCTTGATCTCGACGCCGTAAGCGCCAATGTTCTGCATCGGCGCAGCGCCGACGGTGCCCGGAATCAGGCTGAGGTTCTCCAGTCCGGAGAAACCTTGCGCCAACGTGTGCTGTACGAACGGATGCCACGGCTCGCCCGCTTCCGCCTCGATCACCACGCGACTGCCGTCGTCGCTGATCACACGAATGCCACGGGTGGCCATGCGCAGCACCAGCGCCGGAATGTCTGCGGTCAGCAGCAAATTGCTGCCACCACCGATCACCAGCAACGGCATGTCGTGGGCAGTGGCATAAGCCAGCGCTTCGCGAACGTCAGCATCGTTGTGGACTTCGGCGAACAATTGCGCGCGAACATCCACACCAAAACTGTTGAAAGGTTTGAGGGAAACCTGCGATTGCACCTGCAAACTCATAACCGGCCCTTCACTTCGATCAACAATTGGTCACAAGCCGCTTCAATCAGATCCAGCACCTGCTCGAACCCTTGATCGCCGTCGTAATACGGGTCCGGCACTTCATCGACCAGCCCGGCATAACGGCGCAGGAACAGATCCAGCTCGGCTTTACCGGTGGACGGCTGCAGGGTCTTGAGGTTGCGCAGGTTGCTGTTGTCCATCGCCAGAATCAGATCGTAACTGGCGAAGTCGGCACGGCTGACCTGTTGCGCGCGTTGCGCCGACAGGTCATAACCGCGCACTTTGGCGACGGCCTGACTGCGTTTGTCTGGCGGATTGCCGACGTGCCAGTCACCGGTGCCGGCGGAGGCCACTTCGACCTGTTCCGCGAGCCCTGCTTCACGCAATTTGTGGCGCAATACGCCTTCGGCCGTGGGCGAACGGCAAATGTTGCCCAGGCACACAAACAGAACGCGCATCAGGCCCCCAGCAGGCGACGAACGCGCTCAAGGTCTTCAACGGTGTCGACGCCGGTTGGCGGAGCGATCAGCGCGTCGGCAACATGAATGCGCACGCCGTGCCACAGGGCACGCAGCTGTTCGAGCGACTCAGTGTTCTCCAGCCAGCACGGGCCCCAGCTGACGAAATCCTCGAGGAAACCGGCGCGGTAGGCATAGATGCCGATATGGCGACGGTACGGCACGCCTTCGGGCAATTGCTCGCGGCTTTTGGCGAAGGCATCGCGTGCCCACGGCAAAGTCGCGCGACTGAAGGTCAGCGCCAGACCGTTGATGTCGCTGACGACCTTGACCACGTTCGGGTTGAACAGGGTGTCGACGTCTTCGATCGGCTCAGCCAGGGTGGCCATGCGCGCTTCGGTGTGGGCAGCGAGGTTGGCAGCGACCTGATCGATCACGCTTGGCGGAATCAGCGGCTCGTCACCCTGCACGTTGACCACGATCGCGTCGGGCTCAAGGCCCAGTTTCGCCGCGACTTCAGCCAGACGATCGGTGCCGGAGTTGTGATCTTCACGGGTCAGCACCACTTCGGCGCCAAAGCCTTTGCAGGCCTCGACGATGCGCGCATCGTCAGTCGCAACCACCACACGGGTGGCGCTGCTTTTGCTCGCCTGTTCCCAGACGTGCTGGATCATCGGCTTGCCGGCGATGTCCAGCAACGGCTTGCCCGGCAGGCGGGTCGAGGCATAACGCGACGGGATGACAACGGTGAAGGCGGTGGTCATTTATCCAGACGCTCGTCGGTGGTCAGGGTGCGCGCTTCGCTTTCGAGCATCACCGGGATGCCGTCGCGGATCGGGTATGCCAGGCCGGCACCCTTACTGATCAGTTCGGTCTTGTCGGCACTGAGCTTGAGCGGGCCTTTGCAGATCGGGCACGCGAGGATGTCGAGCAATTTGGTGTCCATGAACATTCCCTGGATAAAGAGTTAAGGCAAAAGACGATCGGGCAACAGGCGCATCAGCTGTGTGTCGAACCAGGCCACGAAGGCCGGCGACGGCACGGCATCAACCGCCAGATACCACCAGTCGGCAGCAGCAAAGGCACGGCACTTCACCGCGTCCTTTTCGGTCATCACCAACGGCAATGACGGGGTGAAATTCAACGCCTGCACGCTGTATTCGGCGTGGTCGGCAAACGCATGCGGGACTGCGCGCCAGTCTAGCGCTTCGAGGGTATTGAAGAAACGTTGCGGATTGCCGATCCCGGCGACCGCGTGCACGGCCTGGCCTGCTGGAAAAAGATCGAGCGGTTTACGCTCGCCGCTGCGCAGATTGACCAGCGCGGTCGGCTGCAGATGGAAAGCGAAACCGTCGTCGCGATCAGCCGTGGCACCGTTGAACAATACGCCGTCGACACTTTGCAGACGCTCGATCGGCTCGCGCAACGGCCCCGCCGGCAGGCAACGTTTATTGCCGAGTCCACGGGCAGCGTCGATCAGCACCAACTCCAGATCCCGCGCCAGACGGTAATGCTGCATGCCGTCATCGGAGAGGATCAGATCCAGCGGTTCACTGGCGAGCAAGGCTTTGACGGCGGCGCTGCGATCGGGGTCGATCATCAATGGCACGCCGGTGCGCTGGACGATCAGCAGCGGTTCGTCGCCAGCAACGTCGGCGGCCTGATCAGCCTCGACCCGCCATGGCAACTGCGGCGGCTTGGCGCCGTAACCACGGCTGACTACGCCAACACGCAGACCGCTGCGCCGGCAGTGTTCGATCAGCCAGAGAATCATCGGCGTCTTGCCGGTACCACCCACGGTGATGTTGCCAACCACGATCAACGGCACTGGCGGCTGGTAAATCTGGCCTTCACCGTCGAGAAAACGCTGACGTTTGTTGACCACCACGCGGCGGTACAACATTTCCAGCGGCCGCAGCAGCGTCAGGGCCGGGTGACCCTGATACCACGCGGCGAGCAAGCGATCGGCCAGGCTCATCAGGATTTCGGCGCCGCCTCAACCGTGGTCATGCGCAGATGGCTGAAACCGAGCTTGCCGGCCGCGTCCATGGCGGTGATCACTGATTGATGCTGAGTCTTGCCGTCGGCACTGATCGACAACGGCATAGTGGTGTCGCCGTTGGATTCTTTCTGCATGGCTTCCATCAAGGTCGCCAGATCATTTTTCGGCAAAATCTTGTTGTTCACCGAAAACACGCCTTCAGCGCTGATGGCCACGTCGATCTGCTTGAGTTGCTGATCTTCGGCCGGCGAGCCACTGACCGCTTCCGGCAGATCGACGCGCAACTGGGTTTCGCGGGTAAACGTAGTGGTCACGACAAAAAACAGCAGCAGGATGAACACCACGTCGATCAACGACGCGAGGTTGATGTCGATCGTTTCCCGAGGCTTGCGACGGAATTTCACGCGCGGCCCTCGGCCAGGTCAACGTCACGGTCGCCCTGCACCACTTCAACCAGTTTGATCGCTTCCTGCTCCATGCCCACCACCAGCTCATCGATGCGGCGTTGCAGGAACCGATGGAAGAACACCGCCGGAATACCGACCATCAGGCCTGCCGCAGTGGTGATCAGCGCTTTCGAGATACCACCGGCCAATACCGAAGCGTTGGTGGTCATGCCGGAACCGGTGAAGGCGCTGAAAATATCGATCATGCCCAGCACCGTACCCAGCAGGCCGAGCAACGGCGACATCGCAGCGATGGTGCCCAGCGCATTGACGTAGCGTTCGAGCTCGTGAATGACGCGGGCGGCGGCCTCTTCAATGCACTCTTTCATGATCTCGCGACCATGCTTGGAGTTGGCCAGACCGGCGGCGAGGATTTCGCCCAGCGGCGAGTTGGCACGCAGTTCCTTGAGTTTTTCTTTGTTGAGCTGCTTGTCCTTGATCCACACCCAGACCTGGCCCAGCAGATGCTCGGGGGTGACGCGACTGGCGCGCAGGGTCCACAGGCGCTCGGCGACAATCGCCATGGCCGCGATGGAACTCAGAATGATCGGCAACATCATCCAGCCGCCGGATTTGACCAATTCCCACACAGTGACAGTCCCCTCGAAAAAGTGCGCCACTTTACCATACCGATCCGCGATTAAGACCCGCCCCTCCGACGACCGTGATGTGCCATCCATGCTGGCACCGATCAACGGGCGAGCGCAGGCGGATCGCGCCAGAAACGCCGCTGTTGACGCATCGTCCACGGTGGCGTGAAGCGACCCAGTTGCAGATGAATAGCGCCCTGCTCGGCACTGTCATAGATGCGCAGGCCTTGTTTACGATAGCGCGCCAGTACGGTCGGATGCGGATGGCCGAAGGAATTGCCGTGACCTCGGGAGATCAACACGGCTTCAGGCTTCAGCGCCTTGAGCAGGGCCATGGACGACGAGCTGCGGCTGCCATGGTGCGGGGCCTGCAACCATTGCGTGGGCACGGCCAATGGACTGTCGAGCAGAACGCGTTCGGCGTGAGTGTCGATATCGCCCGTCAGCAATAGACGTTCGCCACTGGCCTCGATCTGCAACACGCAGGAGCGCTGGTTGCTGTCGTGGGCGTCCGACCATACCCAGAGCTGAAAACGCACGCCATCCCACTCCCATTGCTCACCACTTTCGCAGGCTTGAGCGCCAAGCTCGGCCGGCAGTCCCGGCGGATCGCCACTGAGTACCCTGCCGACCTTCAGGCCTCGGGCGACGGCCAGCGCACCGCCGGCATGATCGGCATCGGCGTGGCTGAGCAGCATCAGATCGAGGTTCTCCACGCTGAGTTTGCGCAACGCCGGCAGCACCACGCGCTCGCCCAGATCGAAATCGCCGAAACGCGGGCCGGCGTCATAGAGCAGCGCGTGGTGACGGGTTCTGATCAGGATCGCCAGCCCCTGACCGACATCCAGTTGCCAGACGTCAGCCAGACCTTCGTCCAACCGCTCACGCGGCGGCACCACCAGCATCAGCAACAATGGCCAGCCCAGCGGCCGCATCGGCACGCCGCGCGGCAACAGCAACAACACGGCACCCAGACTGCCGAACGCCCACATCCATGTGGATATCGACGGTGCTGTCCACGCAGGCCAGATCCCGGCAATCACCGCCAGCGCGCGAAACAGCCCATCGATCAATCCACCGGCCAGCCACAGCAAGCTTTCGCCGACATAGGGCAGCGGCAACAACAACGTGCCGAGCAAGGCCGGCGGCAGCACCACCAGGCTGACCCACGGCACCGCCAGCAGATTGGCCAGCGGCCCGCTGAGGCTGATTGGCAGGTTCAGCGCCAGCAACACCGGGCATAAGCCGATGGCAATCAACCACTGCGCTCGCGTCCAGGTTTGCCACCAGCGCCACGCGCCCAGCCGACCGCTGAAGGTGAAAACCAGCACCGCCACAGCAACGAAAGACAACCAGAAACCCGGGCGCAAGCTGGCCAGCGGGTCCAGCAACAACACGCCGTTGAACGCCAGCAGCAGCGGCCACCACGCCCCCAGATGGCGAAAGCGCAGGCGCCACAGCAGCACCAGCCCGACCATCACGCAAGCGCGCTGCACCGGCACATCAAAACCGGCGAGCAAGCCGTAACCGACGGCAGCGGCGAAAGCCAAGCCACAGGCCCACGGCAGCCACGACCAACGCAGCGGCCACAACCCGTAACGAGCGAGTCCTGCAACCAGCAGGTACATCACCGCCGCGAGCAATCCGATGTGCTGGCCGGAAATCACCAGCAAATGCACGGTGCCGGTGTCCTGCAGGACCTGCCAATCCTCGCGACTGAGCCCGGAACCGTCACCGAGCACCAGCGCCGCCAACGCGCCTTCGCGACCTTGCGCATCGACTTCAAGCAAACGCTGACGAAGGCTGTCGCGCCACGCCCATCGCGCCGTGCTCAGACGCTCACCGTCCTTGATCGTGCCCGTTGCACCGATGCGCTGCGCCAACAGCCACGCTTCGTAATCGAAGGCATCAGGATTGAGCAGGCCGGCGGGACGCTTGAGCTTGACCGCCAGACGCCAGCGCTCGCCGCTGTTGACCGGCGGCCCGGCATACCAGGCCAGACGCATCAGCGGCGGCAACGTTGCGTGACGCGAACGCGCATCGGCCAATTCAAAACGCACGACGCCATCACTGTGTTGCGGCAGGCCGACGACTCGCCCCTCCAGCCAACGCGTCTCGCCGTCGAGATGGCTCGCCAGTTGATCATCCAGTGCCCAGTGCGCGCCGACACCGGCCCAGGTGAAACCGAACAGCAAAAACGCCAATGGATAGCTGCGAAACGGCAGCAATATCAGCCCCACCGCCGGCAATACCACCAGTAACCCGACCGGCGGTAAACCCGGCAAAAAAACCACCACCAGCAGACCGACTGCCAGCGCCATCATCCCTGTGCGCATAAGCCCGTCCTTGAGAGTCGCACCTCTAGGCATAGCGGCTGTTCGGCATGGCCGTCGTCAACAATTGTCACAAAGTCTGAATGGGCGCCCCCTAGAATCCAGACATACTTGCCGCCTTAACCGACCGAGAAGCCTTATGCCCCGGCGCTTATTCAAACGTTACATGCCCGACCCGACGAGCATCAGGGAACACAAATCCTTACGCTTTCTCGGCAAGTTGCTGCATGACCCCAACCTCTGGCACCTCAATCGCCACTCGGTCGCGCGGGCGATGGCCGTCGGTTTGTTCGCCGCTTTCCTGCCCATTCCAGCACAGATGCTGGTGGCGGCCGCGCTGGCCATCACTGTGCGCGGGAACATGCCGATTGCCGTCAGCCTGGTGTGGCTGACCAACCCGATCACCATGCCGGCGGTGTTTTTTTGCACCTATCAGGCCGGGGCGTGGTTGATGGATGTGCCGGCGCGGCATCTGCCGGATGAGCTGACCTGGGAGTGGATCAGCGGGGAGCTGTCAACGCTGTGGCAGCCGTTTCTGCTGGGTTCGGTGGTGTGCGGGCTGGTACTGGGTGCCCTCGCCTACTTCGTGGTGATGATGTATTGGCGCTGGTGGGTGGCGCGACAGTGGGCGCGGCGCAAGAAAAGCCGCCAGCCTTGAACGCAAAACGGCCTCCGCAATGGGAGGCCGTTTTGTTTGGTGCTGCCGGACACGACCTGCAGGAGCTGCGGCACGCTGCGATCTTTTGATCTTGAAGGTCACAATCAAAAGATCGCAGCGTGCCGCAGCTCCTACAGGGATTGTGTGTGGATCAGGTACGCATCCCGCGGCCACTCACAAGTAAACGCGCACAACCGAGATACAGCACTACAGTCGCCACCAGCATGAAGGTGATCGCGATGCCGATCTTGATATCCGACACACCGAGAATGCCGTAACGGAACGCATTGACCATGTGCAGCACCGGGTTCGCCAGCGACACGGTCTGCCAGAACGGCGGCAGCAAGGTGATCGAGTAGAACACCCCACCCAGATACGTCAGCGGCGTCAGTACGAACGTCGGGATGATCGAGATGTCATCGAAGTTGCGCGCAAACACGGCGTTGATGAAGCCCAGCAGCGAGAAGATCGTCGCCGTCAGTACTACCACCAGAATGGTCACGCCGAGGTGATGCACCTGCAAATGGGTGAAGAACAGCGACAGAATCGTCACGATCACGCCCACCATCAGACCGCGCAATACACCGCCAATGGTGAAGCCGATCAGAATCGTATGCGGCGATACCGGTGAGACCATCAATTCTTCGATGGAACGCTGGAACTTGCTGCCAAAAAAACTCGAGACCACGTTGCCGTAAGAGTTGGTGATCACCGACATCATGATCAGGCCCGGCACGATGTACTCCATGTAGGTGAAGCCACCCATGTCGCCGATCTGCCGGCCGATCAGGTTCCCGAAGATCACAAAATACAGAACCATGGTGATTGCTGGCGGCAGCAGGGTCTGCGGCCAGATCCGCGTAAAGCGTTTGACCTCGCGGTAAACGATGGTCTGCAGGGCGACGAGGTTGGGACGGAATTCGGAACTCATACCGCCACCTTCGACAGATTTTTCTCCACCAGGGACACGAACAGCTCCTCAAGGCGATTGGTTTTGTTGCGCAGACTCAGCACTTCAATGTTCTGCTGCGCCAATTGGGTGAACAACGCCGTGATGCCCATGGATTTGTCGACCTGGACTTCCAGGGTATGGCTGTCGATCAACCGCGCGGGGTAGCCGAGCAATTGCGGCGTGACGCTCAAGTCGTTTTTCAGGTCGAGCAAGAAGGTTTCGACGTGCAACTGGCCCAGCAACTGTTTCATGCTGGTGTTCTCGACGATGGTGCCGTGGTCGATGATGCCGATGTTGCGGCACAGCTGCTCAGCCTCTTCCAGATAGTGCGTGGTGAGGATGATGGTGATGCCTTTCTGGTTCAGTTCGGTGAGGAACGTCCACATCGAGCGGCGCAACTCGATGTCGACACCTGCGGTCGGCTCATCGAGGATCAGCAGACGCGGTTCGTGCACCAGCGCGCGGGCAATCATCAAACGGCGCTTCATGCCGCCGGACAGCGAACGCGACGGCACATCGCGCTTGTCCCACAGGCCCAGTTGCGTCAGATACTGCTCGGCGCGTTCCTTGGCGACTTTCGCCGGAATGCCGTAGTAACCGGCCTGAGTGACGACGATGTCGAAGGTCTTCTCAAACTGGTTGAAGTTGAATTCCTGCGGCACCACGCCGATCGAGCGCTTGAGCTGCGCAGGATTTTTGTCGAGGTCGTGACCGAAGATATTCACCGTGCCGCTGGTCTTGTTGACCAGGGTCGAGAGAATGCCGATGGTTGTGGATTTGCCGGCACCGTTAGGGCCGAGCAAGGCGAAAAAGTCACCTTCGGCGACGTCCAGATCGATACCACTCAAGGCCTGGAACCCGTTGCCGTAGGTTTTGGTTAGCTGCCGGATGGACAGAGCGGAACTCATATCTGATTTACGCACCATTGAAGGAAAAAAGAAGACGGCGGCGAAGGATCGAACCGCAGCGCAAGTGCGCAATGGTGCTTGCCGCCGCCGTACAAGTACAGTCAAGTGTGTCGATAGTAGGTATTAAGTCAACGCGGTCATGACTGCTTTCTGGTAGGCCGGACGCTGCTTCAGGCGCTCGTACCAGGCCTGCAGATGCGCTTGCGGGGCGCGTTCGATGGGCATCTCGAACCAGGCATAAATGAAACTGCCGAGCGGGATATCGCCCATGCCAATGTCTTGGCCGGAAAGATACGGTTGGCTGGCCAACGCCTCGTCGGCCATGCTCAGCAACTCGCTGCATTCCTTGATCGCGGCGTTGATCGCTGGCCAGTCCTGCTTGTCCGCCGGGGTGCGCAAGACGCCCCAGAACACCGTGCGGAACGGCCCGGCAAAACTCGACGTGGTCCAGTCCATCCACTTGTCAGCGATGGCGCGGGCTTGCGGACCGGCCGAATACCAAGTGCTGTTCGGCGCATGCTTGCCCAGCAAGTAGCGCACGATGGCGTTGGATTCCCACAGCACGAAACCGTCGTCTTCGATCACCGGCACGCGACCGTTCGGGTTCATCGCCCGGTACTGCGGTGTGTCGACCACACCGAACGCGCCACCGGCATCAATCGCCTCGTAGGCCAAGCCGAGTTCCTCGGCGGCCCACAATGGCTTCCTGACATTCGATGAGTTTTTCCGTCCCCAGATCTTCAGCATGACCGCCTCTTTGCAAATGCGTGGGCGGCCAGCATACGCCGGATCAGACGCGGCTTACATCGTTGTGCATGTCGCCCAACAGTTGTGGCTGCTGATCGCCGAACAGGTGCGGATAGCATTTCTCCAGGTGTTCGAAGAAGAAGGTTTCCGGCACATCGGCGAACTGACCGTGATCGACCAGGTACTCCATCAATTGTGCGCCTTCACGATTGAACGGATGGAAAACGCTGTCATTGATGCCGTCGAATTCCAGCGGCGCGACGTTGAACAGTTCGCACAGTTTCTGGTTGAACGCCGGCGTTGCCTTGACCCAACGATCGTTGAGGAAAAACTCGGTGTAACCGTGCATGGCGAACATGTCGCTTTTCAGCAATTCGAGCAGACGCGGCGTCGATAAATGATTCTTCACGTCGGCCAGACCGATCCGCGCCGGGATCCCGCAATGCCGCGCGCAACCGGCGAGCAGCGTGGCTTTGGGCACGCAATAACTCTCCCCCGCCGCCAACGCGTAGCTGCCGCGCAGGGTTTGCGGATCGCGACTGAAAGTGTAGGGGTTGTAGCGCACCGCTTCGCGCACGGCGTAATAAAGATTGATCGCCTGCTCGACCGGGTCGCGACTGGCACCCCGATGTCGTTCAGCGAACTCCACCACCGCCGGGTGGTCACTATCGGTGAAGCGGCCGGGACTCAGATACTCGTGCATGACGGCAGTCTCCTGAATGAATCTGGAGTCTAGCGACAGCTCAAGCACAGAGATAACGACGTTTCGGCCAAACATGGATGCAAAGACGCGGGATCACCGAACGATTTCCCACACGTGTTGCCCACCGAACCTACGAAAACGATCCGGGGTTTCCCACGATTTCAATCACCTTGGTCTGACCACCCGGTTTTGCAGATGCGGTCTAAGCTCTGGAGGGTCGATTTGCCTTGGTTCACGGAGGACTGAAATATGCTGTTGTTGTGGATACTGGTTTTGGTTGTCGGCGTGGCGTATATCGCCCACCGGCGTATCGCCCCGTTGCCCGCGTTGGGCATCGTTGCCGTCTACTTATTGGCAATGGGCATTTTCAGTCACGCACCGGGCTGGTTGCTGCTGGTGTTCTGGGTGCTGCTAGCGGTGGTCGCCGCGCCGTTGCTGCTGCCTGACCTGCGCCGCAAACATTTCACCGCGCCGCTGTTCAACTGGTTCCAGAAAACCTTGCCGCCGATGTCGCAGACCGAACGCGACGCGATCGATGCCGGTACCGTGTGGTGGGATGGCGAGCTGTTCAGCGGCCGTCCGGACTGGGACAAACTGCTGGCCTATCCCAAGGTGCAACTGACTGAAGAAGAACAAGCCTTCATCGATGGCCCGACCGAAGAACTCTGCGCGATGGTCACCGACTGGCAGATCGGCCAGTCGATGGATCTGCCGCCCGAGGCCTGGACGCACATCAAGGAACACGGTTTTTTCGCCCTGATCATTCCAAAAGAATTTGGCGGCAAAGGCTTCTCGGCCTACGCCCACTCGCAAGTGGCGATGAAACTCGCAACCCGCAGCGGCGACCTCGCCTCCACCGTGATGGTGCCCAACTCCCTCGGCCCGGCTGAACTGTTGCTGCATTACGGCACCGACGAACAACGCAATCACTACCTGCCCCGTCTGGCCCGTGGCGACGACATTCCATGCTTCGCCCTCACCGGCCCGCTCGCCGGTTCCGATGCCGGTGCAATGCCCGACACCGGGATCATCTGCAAAGGTCAGTGGGAAGGTCAGGAAGTCATTGGCCTGCGCCTGAACTGGGAAAAACGCTACATCACTCTCGGGCCGGTGGCGACACTGCTCGGCCTGGCGTTCAAAGCGTATGACCCGGAACACTTGTTGGGTGAGAAGGAAGACCTCGGCATCAGCCTCGCGCTGATCCCGACCGACACCGACGGCGTCGAAATCGGCCGTCGTCACCTGCCACTGGGCGCTGCGTTCATGAACGGCCCGAACTCCGGCAAAGACGTGTTCATCCCGCTGGACTTCCTTATCGGCGGTCAGGAGATGCTCGGCAAAGGCTGGATGATGCTGATGAACTGTCTGTCGGTCGGCCGTTCGATCTCGCTGCCAGCGGTGGGTACCGGCGCCGCCAAGTTCACCAGTCTGGTCACCGGTCAGTACGCGCAAATCCGAGAACAATTCAACGTGCCGCTGTCAGCGTTCGAAGGCATTCAGGAAGCGATGGCGCGCATCGGCGGCAACGCGTGGATGATGGACGCCGCGCGGATGCTCACGGCCAACGCGGTCGATCTGGGCGAAAAACCGTCGGTGCTGTCGGCGATTCTGAAATACCACCTCACCGAACGCGGCCGCGAATGCATCAGCCACGCCATGGATGTCCACGGCGGCAAGGCGATCATCATGGGCCCGAACAATTACCTGGGGCGCAGTTGGAACGGTGCACCGATCTTCATCACCGTGGAAGGCGCGAACATTCTGTCACGCAACCTGATGATCTTCGGTCAGGGCGCGATTCGTTGCCATCCGTTCGTGCTCAAGGAAATGGCCCTCGCCGGCCGCGAGGACAAGGATCAGGCGCTGAAAGAGTTCGACGGCCTGCTGCTCAAGCACATCGGCTTTGCCGTGAGCAACGCTGCCAGCACGTTGGTGCTGAACCTTGGTTTCGGCCACTTCGAGCATGCGCCGGGCGACAAGATCAGCCAGGGCTATTTCCGCGCGCTTAACCGTCAGGCTGCAGCCTTTGCGATGCTCGCCGACTTCAGCATGATGCTGCTCGGCGGCGAGCTGAAACGCCGCGAGCGTCTGTCGGCACGACTGGGCGATGTGTTGAGCAACCTGTACCTGGCCTCGGCGGCGCTCAAGCGTTATCACGATCTGGATTCGCCGGCATATATGGAGCCGCTGTTCCGCTGGGCCATGGAAGAAAGCCTCGGCCAGGCGGAGCGGGCAATGGACGAGTTGCTGCGCAACTTCCCCAACAAAGTCTTCGGTTGCCTGCTGCGCGTCATCGTCTTCCCGTTTGGCCGTCGTCACAAAGGCCCGTCGGACAAACTCGGTGCCGAAGTGGCTGGCGTGATTGGTCGCGCGAAGGGCGATCCGGCGCTGGAAGAACTGCTCGCCGGTTGCTATCGCCCACAGTCGCCGGACGATGCGGTCGGTGCGCTGCAACACGCCAGCGATCTGCTGACGGCTGCGCAACCGCTGCATAAAAAGCTGCATGTGTCGCTGAAAAGCGGCCAGGTCAAACCGGTCGCCGGCGAACACGCGATCGACGCGGCACTGGAGGCCGGCGTACTGCAAGCGGTGGAAGCGCAGAGCCTGCGTGATGCCGAAGCGGCGCGACGCAAGGTGATCGATGTCGATGATTTCGACAAAGAGGAGCTGAAACAGGCAGAGGGCAAAGTCCGCTGATCCTAAGACCCATGTCCAAGCGGGCGCAGGAGCTTTATACTCCCGCGCCCGTTTTGCTCTTGAGGACTTATCTCGTGTCCAACGTCGTTGCCGATCATCTTGTGTTGCTCGACCACCTGCGCAGTATCCTGGTCGCCGTAGGTGAGGCCGAACAGGTTCCCGAAGAAAGCCATGCCTTGTTTCTGGAGCGTTTCGACGAACTGCTCGCATCGCTGCCGATCGATCCGATCGAAAGCCAATACCTGGGCCAGGACATCCTGACTCAAGTGATTACCCGTTATCCGCAAATCGCTCACCTGATTCCGCGGGATCTGCTGTGGTTCTTCGCCGGTGACTGCCTGCATTATCTGTCCGATGAAGAAATCGACATGTACCAGGCGCTGGAAGAGCGTCGTTACGAAGCTGAACAGAACGACGAACCGTTCGACTGGAATCAGGAAAAGCAGTTGCTGGCGATGTCCGCTCAGGACAGCAAGCACTGATTTAACATCAAAAGATCGCAGCCTTCGGCAGCTCCTACAGGAAGGCGCATTCCTCTGTAGGAGCTGCCGAAGGCTGCGATCTTTTGCTTTTGCGCTACAACAACCCTTCACTTTCCGGCAGCTCATACGCCATCGCCGCGTTATTCACACTGCCCGCCTTGCCCGGCTTGCTCAACGTCGGCTCCCTCTCCAGACACTCCACCAGATAGTCGATGAACACGCGCAATTTTGGCGGCAAATACCGCGTGGGCGAATGCAACAGCCAGAGTCCACCGTGGTAGGAAGCCAGGAACGTCCAGTCCGGCAACACCTGCACAATCAACTTCTGCTCCAACGCATAACGCGCGGTGAAGTACGGCAGGCTGCCAATGCCGATGTGCTGCAACACCGCGCCCAACCGCACACCCGTATGGTTGGCGGCATATCGACCACGTACTCCGACCGTTACCGACTTACTGCCCTTCTTGAATTTCCAGCGCGCATCGCTCGGGGTTTCGCCCAGGTAAATGCAGCTGTGGTTGAGCAAGTCATGCGGGTGCGTCGGCGTGCCGTGTTCGGCCAGGTATTGCGGGGTGGCGCACAGCATATGGTCGATGGTCAGCAATTGCCGACCGACCAACCCGGCCGGTGGCCGGTCGGTGATGCGAATGGCCAGATCAACATGATCGTCGATCAGATCAACCTGACGGTCCTCCAGCAGCAACTCGACATCGACCTTGGGATAGCGCCGCAAAAACTCCGGCATGTGCGGATGAATCACAAAGCGCCCGACCGCTTTCGGCACGCTGACCCGCACCAGCCCTTCGGCTTCATGCGTGAACTGGCCGCTGATTTCCATCACTGACTTGGCCGCGCTGACCATCTCCTGACAGCGCTTGAACACTTCTTCGCCGCCGTCACTCAAGCGCAGCTTGCGTGTGGTGCGCTGCAACAAGCGGGTGGCCAGAGCTTTTTCCAGGCGGGAAATACTGCGACTGACTGCGGACGGTGACGACCCCAGTTGGCGGGCTGCTTCAGAGAAGCTGCCGGTCTCCACGACCTTGACGAAAATCGCCATTTCACCGAGCAGCGGTAGCGGCAGATTTATGCTCACAGCGCACAAGTCCTTTGATGTTTGAACGGATTATCACGTTATTACACGATTCATATAATAAAAACAGAAACTTTAATAAGGGCATGGAATATGACGCTTCGCCTCTTTTTCCATAGCGATGACCTCAAGGCTAATGTGGAAGTGCTCGATTGCACGGCCCATGAGCAAGAATTCGCCGTGGTGCTGCGCGCCACGCTGTTTCATCCGCAGGGTGGTGGCCAGCCTTGCGATACCGGCTGGATCGGAGAAGCCCAGGTTCTGCGCGTGGTGCAGGATCCGGAGCGGATCATTCATTTCGTCGACCGCCCTGTTCCGCTCGGCATGACCGCTATCCGGGTTGACCAGCCGCGGCGCGAGTTCAACACGCGCATGCATTCTGCCGGGCACCTGATCGGCCATTTTGTCCAGGCCATGGGCTGGATGCCGATCAAGGCGCATCACTGGCCAGACGAAGGCCGGGTGCAATTCAAACCGAGCGACAGTGCACAGGAGGTCGACGCGCAGACCCTCCAGTCCGGGATCGGGCAGTGGATCGACGACGATCTGCCGCGCCTGACCTCGCTGCGTGAAGGCGCACGGGAAATCGGTTTTGGTGAACTGCCGGCCTATGGCTGCGGCGGCACCCACGTTCGTAGCCTGAAGGAGTTGGGCACAGTCACGATCGCGTCCCTGTCGCAGAAGAAGGGCACGCTGTCCGTCCACTACCACGTGGATTGAGCATTTCGGGCGCTGCCCTGCGCAGCGTCCGACGCCGGGGAACCGCACTCGCAGGTTCCGTTGACTATCGATAGATGGACCTAAAAAAATGATGCTAGACGTCGAGCGTCTCGATGAGACGTGCATAAAAAAACTGGCCAACGAAGAAGTCCTCGCCATCCGCGTCAAAGGCTTTTTGCCCACGCCGCTGGCCATCGAAATTGGCGACAAGATTCTCGCTCCAGGCTTTGAGGGGTACATCAACGCACCGAGCATCGGCCGCATCGGCATGGCGTTTTACGAAGCAGAAAACCAGCCGCTGTTGATCGAGGATTACTTCGAACGCGCCACCGGCAATATTGCTGAATTGCGCAATCGCTGCGCGCCCTACTCTTCGCCGGTCGATACCTTGCGCTGCATGCTCGACGAATCCTGGCCGGCCGGCGCGCATCTGGAAAACCTCTACGGTCGCAAAATGTATGTCGGCCTGTCGCGGGTGGTGAAGCCCGGGGTGTGCTTTCTCGCCCACCACGACATTTTTGCCAAGGACGCGCCGGACAGTTTTCAGGCACGCAGCCTCGAAGCGCAATTTGCCTGCAACGTCTACCTGAACATGCCGACCGAGGGCGGCGCGTTGCAGATGTGGGACGACGACATCAGCCCGGATCAGTTCGACGAAATGCGTGGTGACAGTTACGGCATCGACCCGGCGCTGCTCGGTCCGCCAGCGCTTGAAGTACGACCGCAACCCGGCGACTTCATCATGTTCAATTCGCGCTGCATGCACTCGGTGACCCCGGGCGTGGCAGATCCGCGCTTGAGCCTTTCTTTCTTTGTCGGCTATCGCGGCAATGCTTCACCCCTGACTTTCTGGAGCTGAGATGTATTCGAATTACCTGGGCGAGTTTCTGGCGCTGGCCACCATTCACTTTCTTGCCGTGGTCGCTCCCGGCCCGGACTTCGCCGTGACCATCCGCCAAAGCGTACGCTTCGGACGGCTGGTGGGGATTTGCACGGCACTGGGCATCGGCGCGGGAATTTCCGTGCACGTTCTGTACACCTTGCTCGGCGTCGGCGCGTTGATGCACACCACCCCATGGTTGTTGACCGTGGCCAAGGTAGTCGGCGGTGCTTACATTTTGTATCTGGGGGTCAGCCTGATCCGCAGCAAACCGAAAACCACCCTTGAAGGCGAAAAAGCCGCCGATGAACCGTTGGTGGAACAATCGTTGTTCAAGGCGTTCAGTACCGGTTTCCTGACCAACGCCACCAACCCCAAGGCAACGCTGTTCTTTCTGGCGATTTTCACCACGATCATCAGTGCCAGCACGCCCCTGCAAATCCAGGCCTTTTATGGCTTGTGGATGTGTTTTGTGAATGCGTTGTGGTTCGTGATCGTCGCGCTGTTTTTCTCCAGCAACAAGGTGCGCGTGCTGTTCATGCGCATGGGGCACTGGTTCGAACGCAGCATGGGCGTGATCCTGATTCTGTTCGCCGGGCGCTTGATGCTGTCGATGTAAGCGACAAAAAAGTCCCGGCAATCGCTTGCCGGGACTTTTTCATTTCTGCGCCTCTTTTGCGTTTCTGTGCGACAGATCAAGTTTCAGGACTCCCTGGGTAATCGCCCACAGTGTTAGTTTGCAAAATGTTTCTGACGCAACCGTCAGAAATATTTCTCATCAATTGCCCGCAAGGAAAGCCTCCGTAATGGATTTCTCCCTCAAGCAACTGGCCGCCGCTACCCTGATGCTGGCCAGCCTCGCGTCATTCACTAGCGCCGCTCAAGCCAACATCACGCCACAGCAAAGCGCGGTCATCCTGAAATCCTTCGACGACAAAACCGTCACGGATTTCCGCGAGTTTCTGGGCAGTCTGGCCAAGAGCGACATCGCCAAAAGCGAAAATCTCGGCCCGGCCATCAGCGCCTTCCTCGACAACAAGACCCTGACCGCTGAACAACTGAACGAAGTTCACCGTCTGCTGGGTATCTACACCCGCGTGAAATACGGCAAAGCTGCGCTGGAAACCCTGCGTGAACTGGTCGAGATCCCGACCTTTCAGAAGGAAGGTGTGGCCCAGCACGACAATCCTGAGTTCATCAAGATTGCCGCGAAGATCCAGAGCCTGGCCGAATCGTTCAATCTGAAATTCCGCAACGTCGACAACCGCGTTTACGAAATTTCCCTCGACGGCGCAGGCGATGAAGTTGTCGGCATTCACGCCCACGCCGACGTGGTGCCGGTGACGCCGGAAAACTGGGTGCTCAAGGACGGTACCAAGCTTAACCCGTTCAAAGTCACCCTGATTGGCGATCGCATGTACGGACGCGGCACCGAGGATGACAAGAACGGCATCGTTGTCGCGTTGTACGCGATGAAAGTGATCAAGGAAGAAAAGCTGCCACTGGCACGCAACTTCAAACTGCTGGTCGACACCACCGAAGAGACCACTGGCGACGCCATCCCTTACTACTTCGAAAACAACCCGACGCCGGCCTACAACATGGCGCTGGACGGTGGTTACCCGGTGGTGATTGCCGAAAAAGGCTACGGCACCGTGATGGCCAAATTTGCCAAACGCACAGCCGAAGGCAAAGGCGCGGAAATCACCTCGATGACCGGCGGCCTGGCGACCAACCAGATTCCTTCGGCGTCCGTCGTCACATTGCTGACCGACAAACCTGCCGAACTGGCCGCCAGCCTGCAAAAGGCCGGCAACGAGTTCGCCAAGCACAATGGCGGCAACTTCGAAGTGGCGGCCAAGGTTGACGGTAAAGACGTCAAGCTGACGGTGACCGGCGTTTCTGCGCACTCCTCCGAACCGGAGTCCGGCGTGAACCCGGTGGCGCGCATGCTGGTGTTCATCAATAGCCTGAACGGTAAAGTTGCCCTCAAGCACAACCAGTTCACCGATGCCGCCCGCTACGCCGCCGACAACTGGGGCCTGGATTACTTGGGCAACACTTTGAAGGTGGGCTTCTCCGACAGTTTCATGGGTCCGTTGACCACCTCTCTGACGTATGTCGGTGAGGATGACAAAGCCTTCAAACTGGCGGTCAACCTGCGCGTGCCGAAGGGCAAGTCGCCAGAAAAACTCAAGGCTGAAATCGCTGACAAACTCAGTGCCTGGACGAAGAAAACTCACGTCGCCGTGGCCTTCGATTACTCGGTTGCCGAACCGATGTACCGTAATCCGGAAGGTGAATGGGTCAAGGCATTGCTGGCCGTATCTACAGAAAACCTCGGCATGAAGCACGAGTTCGGCACCTCTGCCGGTGCCACGTCGGTGCATGAACTGCCTAACGGCGTGCAATTTGGCCTGGCACGCCCTGAGGTGAAATACACCGGGCACACCGATGGCGAGTTCAAGACCGTTGACCAGTTCTTGCTGGACCTGCAAATCGTCACCGAAATGATGGGCCGCATCGGGCAACTGCCGAAGCTGTGATCGATCGTTCGAACCCGGTCAGCGCATGGCCGGGTTCTGGCAGACGCAAAAAAAGGACCGTGAAGGTCCTTTTTTGTGGGCGACGACAAATCGCGCACAAACAAAAACGCCGATCATCACTGATCGGCGTTTTTGTTGAATATGGAGCGGGAAACGAGACTCGAACTCGCGACCCCGACCTTGGCAAGGTCGTGCTCTACCAACTGAGCTATTCCCGCAATGGCGTCCCCTAGGGGACTCGAACCCCTGTTACCGCCGTGAAAGGGCGGTGTCCTAGGCCACTAGACGAAGGGGACACAGGCTACAACTTTCACTAATAAAAACGCCGCTCACTGAGCGGCGTTTCTAGAATTTGGAGCGGGAAACGAGACTCGAACTCGCGACCCCGACCTTGGCAAGGTCGTGCTCTACCAACTGAGCTATTCCCGCAAATGGCGTCCCCTAGGGGACTCGAACCCCTGTTACCGCCGTGAAAGGGCGGTGTCCTAGGCCACTAGACGAAGGGGACACGCTACCCGGAACACATGGTGTGTGTTTCGGTGTCCAGATCCGCGTCCGAAGATTTGGTTCTGGTTTCACTCAGCACCGCCCGAAAGCACTGCTGTTTAAAAATGGAGCGGGAAACGAGACTCGAACTCGCGACCCCGACCTTGGCAAGGTCGTGCTCTACCAACTGAGCTATTCCCGCATTGGCGTCCCCTAGGGGACTCGAACCCCTGTTACCGCCGTGAAAGGGCGGTGTCCTAGGCCACTAGACGAAGGGGACACACTACAACTTCACTCCCTACCGCGTTTCGCTGTGCGCTTTACGCTGTAAGTGGCGCGCATTCTATGGATGGATTGAGAGGTCGTCAACCCCCCGATATAAATTTATTTAAATCAATGACTTCGCCCTGCTTTACGAGGCCAACCGGGCTTTTCCGTCGCCCGACGTTTGACGCCTATATTCCGCCACCCGCCAAGACGTTATAGTCAGCGCACAGTGATGGCAATCTGCACATCAAGCGCCAGCATTCATATAAGCAGCTCGCGGCCGATACAGATTGAACCTGCCGATCCAACTCGTCGAGCGGCGCTAGGCGCCTAAATGCCCAGCCACTACACTCGCATGCGAACCCTATAAAGAGGTCTTACCGGTGACACCACTCATGATCACCCTGCTAGTCATAGCCGGGATCGCAATTCTGATCGCCATTGGCTACATGAACCATGTGGTGGAAAACAACAAACTGGAGAAGGCCCGCACCAAAGTCGAACTCAACGACCGCCTGCGCCGCTGCGGCGAACTGACCGAGACCTTCCCCGGCCAGTTCATGACCCCCGGCCTCAAACTGCTGTTGACCCGTCTGGAACTCAACGTCTGCCAGCGCCTGTTGAACCTGGAAAAAACCAGCGCCACCACCAAAGCTCGTATCACTGAACTGAGCGCACTGGTCGCTCAGGGCGAATCAATCCCGGTCAACAACCCGCCGGCGCCGATCCTGACCGAAGCCAAAGCCAAGGACGTGCGCTTCCTCCTCGAAGCCTTGCACGGCCAGATCACCCGCGCTGCCCACGACGGCTTCCTGCCGCCAAACGAAGCCAAGCAGTGGATTCGTGAAGTCCGCCACATCCTGGTGCTGCTGCACATCGAGTTCTTCAACAATCTCGGCCAACAGTCCCTGCAACAAAACCAGCCCGGCCAGGCCCGCCTCGCCTTCGAACGCGGCGTGCAATACCTGCGCAAACAGCAGGATCCGCAGATATACGCCGAACAACTGCAATACCTGGAAAAACTGCTGGCCCGCGCCAACGCCCAGGTCATGGACAAAATTGCCCCGGTCGAAGGCGAAGAGAACCAACTGACAGCCGGCCTCAAAGACGTCGAGGCGGACGCAGACTGGAAGAAGAAAGTCATCTACGACTGATCGCAGGGGATGAAAGAGAAGCCACCGAGGGGTAATGCCGATCAGTTAAGCCTTCTCGCTTGACCTTTGGCCGCAAGAAATCAAAATCCGATGCCTGTACTGGCATCGGATTTTTTTATGCGTCTCGCTCGGGCACTGGAACTGACCCACAACATCGCCTCTACCCCCAACGCCATTGAGGGATTGGATGCTTTGCTCGATCCTTCTTTGGTCGAACAGGCGCTTGAACAAGCTGGTGTGGCGACGCTGCGCAAGCGTCGTTTGCCTCTGGAAATGATGCTCTGGTGCGTGATCTCCATGGCGTTCTTCCGGCGCATGTCGGCCTGGGATGTGGTTAGTCGCATGAATATCATGTTGCCGGGTCAGCGCCCGTTGGTAGCGCCCAGCGCCGTAGTCCAGGCTCGTCAGAGATTGGGCAGCGAAGCTGTACGACAAGTCTTCGATTTGACCCAGAAAAGTTGGCATGAGGCAGCCGGTCACCCGACTTGGGCCGGTCTGCGTTTGTTGGGTGTCGATGGCGTTGTCTGGCGCACGCCCGATACGCCGGAAAATCGGGCGCGCTATGACTCCGCCAGCAACCAGCATGGCGACACCGGTTTTCCTCAGGTGCGCATGGTCTGCCAAATGGAGTTGACCAGCCATTTGCTGATTGGAAGTGCGTTTGACGGCTACCGCAGCAACGAAATGAAACTGGCCGAGCAACTGATCGAAACCACCCCCGATCACTCGCTGACGCTGTTTGATCGTGGTTTTTACTCGTTAGGTTTACTGCATCAGTGGCAGCAGGCAGGTGTCGAACGCCACTGGCTGATGCCGCTGAAAAAAGGCTCGCAGTACGAGGTGATCCAGCGTTTGGGGCGCCAGGATGCGATTATTTTGCTGAGCACTTCGCCACAGGCCCGCAAGCAATGGCCTGGGTTGCCGGAGCGGCTGACCGCGCGACTGCTGAGCAAAACCGTCAAGGGCAAGGTGTGTCAGATTCTGACCTCGATGACTGACCCACTGCGTTTTCCTTCCGACGAGATTGTTGATCTATACAGCCAGCGCTGGGAAATCGAATTAGGCTTTCGGGAAATGAAGCAGACGCTGCTCAACAGCAGCTATACGCTGCGCAGCAAGACACCCGAGATGATCGAGCAAGAGTTGTGGGGTGTGTTGTTGGGCTACAACTTGTTGCGCTATCAGATGGTGGAAATGAGTCGCCACTGTCCTGGCATTTACCCGTGCGAAATGAGCTTTACTGCGTGTACCTGGGCGATTCTTGGGTTTATCAACAGCGTCTCGGCCGATCGTTCCGGGAACATCCCCAAGTATTTGGCCGAGCTTCATGCTTCAGCGCCGCACTACGTTCTGCCGCATCGACGGGAGGAGCGCGTTTACCCTCGGGCCATCAGGCTTAAATCCCCGAAATATCCGATCAAAAATAAAAATGCCAGTCAGCTTAACTGACTGGCATTAGCCACCGAGGGGTGGCTTTTTTTGTGGGTGGTCGAGGGAGATTGGGGGGGAATGTCAGGCCGCTATTGCTGGCAAACCAGCTCCCACAGGGATTGGGTACTGTTTTAGAAATGGTTAGAGCGCTATCGCGAGCAAGCTTTGCTTCTGCAAAAGAAGATCAAAAGATCGCAGCCTTCGGCAGCTCCTGCATGAAACTTGTGCACATTCAATCGTGGAGGGGCTGCCGAGGGTCAGAGCCGAAAGTGGCCGACCATCGAGCGCAACTCATTGCCCAACTGCGCCAGCTCAACACTCGACGCCGCATTCCCGCGCATCGCCAGCGACGACTGATCCGCACTCGCCCGAATACTCGTGACGCTGCGATTAATCTCCTCAGCCACCGAACTCTGCTCCTCGGCCGCCGCCGCAATCTGCTGATTCATTTGCTGAATCAACGAAACCGCTGCCGCAATACTCCCCAGCGCACTCTCCGTCTGCAACGCATCACTGACTGCCAGCTTCACCAGCTCACCACTGCCCTGAATCTGCTGCACCGACGAATGCGCCGCTGCCCGCAACGCACTGACCAAGCGCTCGATCTCCTCGGTCGATTGTTGCGTGCGCCGCGCCAACGCACGCACCTCATCCGCCACCACTGCGAAGCCCCGGCCCTGCTCCCCGGCCCGCGCCGCTTCGATTGCCGCGTTGAGCGCCAGAAGATTGGTCTGCTCGGCCACGCTCTTGATCACCTCGAGCACCGTTCCGATATTCTGAATTTCCGCGCTCAGGCTCTCGATGCTGGAGCTGGCCGATGACGCCGAGTCCGCCAACTGCTCGATCCGCGCCATGCTCTGACGCACCACCTGCTGACCACTCTCGACCTTGCCATCCGCCGTTTGTGCGGCTAACGCCGCTTCTTCGGCGTTGCGCGCCACATCGTGAACGGTTGCGGTCATCTGATTCATGGCCGTGGCGACCTGCTCGGTTTCCTCTTTTTGGCTGCTGACCTCAAGATTGGTCTGCTCAGTCACCGCCGACAGCGATTGCGCCGAACTGGCCAGTTGCTCGATGCCCGCCTGCAAGCCGCTGACAATCGTGCTCAACCCCGCGCCCATCTGTTGCATGGCCTGCATCAACTGGCCAATTTCGTCCCGTCGCGTCACTTGCACCGTGGCGCTCAAATCGCCGGCAGCAATCTGCTGCGCCACCTGAATCACGCTGCGCAACGGCGCCACGATCAAGCGGGTAATAACCCATGCGGCGATCAGGCCCACCAACAATGCCAGCGCCGACGACCCAAGAATCAGCAACGAATTTTTCTTCAGCTCCGCCTGCATCGCACCGTCTTCAGCGACATAGGCCTGATTGACCCGCTCCACCACTTGCGCGGCGCGCTGGTGCAATTGTTCGTAGACGGTTTTTTCCTGCGCCAGCAGCCCGGTGTATTCGGCCAGTTTGTCGTTGAACCCGGCGATGTGCCCGGACACCTCATTGAGCACCGTCAGATAGCCCTCGTCCTTGACCGTTGCCTTCAGCTCCTCGGCCTGCGCCTGAGCCTGTGCCGCCTGTTCGATGTTGCCCTTGCCCGCACTGTCGGCATCGCCCTTGCGGCTTTGGTCCAGACGAATTCGCGCCTCGTTCATCGCTTGCAGCATCAAGCGCGAAACCTGGCTGACCTGGCTGGCTTGCTCGATAAACTGCGCACCGTCCTTGCCCTCGGTGTCTTTCAACGTATAAGCACCATCATCGGCCAGCCCGGCCTGCAACACATCGAGATTGTTGGCCACGCTGGACACCGACCAACTGGCCATCTCCAGCGCCAGATCCTTGGCTTGTGTCAGCGATACGAACTCATCGAACGCCTTGCGATAGGCGCCCAGCGACTGCTCGACATCACTCATCACCGGCACATTGGCGGGCGACAGCGCCTTGAGTTCGTTGGCCTGGGCAATCAGCCCATCGACGCCTTGACGCAAGGCATCGGCGGTTTTCGGGTCACCGCGCAAAGCGTATTCCTGCTCCAGCAGGCGCACCTTGAGCAGGCCACTGTTCAGCGCAGACATCTGCTTGAGCCCCTCGAAGCGCTGACTGATGGTCTGCAGGGACCAGACCCCGATGGCCGCGACCAGCGCGGTCAACAACAGCACCAGGACAAACCCGACACCCAGTTTTTTCGCCATACCGAGGTTGGCAAAACGTCCTTGCACGGCCGAAATCATTGCGCGTAGTCCCCTGCCATAGTCTGTGCACGAAGATTCGCAACGGCCACGAACCAGCACAAGTCTCTGGCGTCGGAATAATGGCAAAAAGCTACGCTCGCGTCGTTTTCAGAACACTCGAGGTCGATCCGCACAGGTACTGCGAAAAAACTGCCGAGCCCGAGGGTCGCAGGCGTAGGCGACGTTGATCCGGTGCCACTCGCTGGCCTCACCGCTGGGGCTGAAGGCGTTCGGCGCAGACAACACCACATCATTACGCTGCGCGTGTCGGCGCAGACGCACATGATCGGTCATGGAAGAACGCGCCCAGATGAACAACCCGCCGGTCGGCTTGCCGAAAACCTCCCAGTCAGCGTCTTCGAGCGCTTGCAACGCCGCTGCGCGATCGGTATTCAAACGCTGGCACTGGCGCTGCACCAGTTTGCGATAAGCGCCGCTACCCAAAAGGCTGGCCAGCACCGCCTCGCTGAACCCGCAAGCGCCCAGGCAACTGATCATCTTGACCTGCGCCAGCCGGGCGATCAGCTCGGCGTCAGCCAGAATGAAACCGACCCGCAGCGAACTGCTCAGGGTTTTCGAAAAACTGCCCACATAAATAACCTGTTCATCCAGCGCCGCCAGTCGCGTGCCGTTACCACTGTGCAGATCGGCGTAGACATCATCTTCAATCACGCGCACGCCGTGCAGCCTGCACAGCTGCAGGATCTGCTGCGCCACAGTCGCCGTCAGGCTGGTGCCGGTCGGGTTGTGATGATGACTGTTGATGAACATCGCGACCGGCTGAAACTCCCGCAGCAGCGCCTCGAGTGCGACGACATCGGGCCCCAGCGGGGTGCGGCGCACCTCAAGCATGTGCACGCCATGCAAGCGCAGCAGGTTGAACAATGGCGCATAACCCGGGGTTTCAACCACCACGCAATCCCCGGCCCGCAACAGCGTCCGCACGATCAGATCAAGCGCGTGGCTGGCCCCCGCCGTGGTCAGTAGCTGGCTTTCATGGGCTTCGATGCTGAGGGTTTTAAGGCGTTTGACGATCTGCTCTCGCAGAGTGAAAAGGCCCAATGCCGAGCTGTAGCCGAACAGACTGGCCATGTCGGTGCGAGCGACCTGCCTGATCGCGTAGCTCAGGTCGTCAGACTCTCGCCAGCCCTGAGGCAAACCCCCGCTCCCCAGCTTCAAGCCCCCCACTGTTGCACACATCCCTGCGCAGCCGACCTCGCCGGCCGTTCTGCTCAGTGTTTTGGGTGACGCCGCCACCATAAATCCCGCGCCCTGACGGGAGGCCAGAATGCCTTGGGCAACCAGCCGTTCGCAGGCCTCGGTCACACAGGACTGACTGAGCAGATTGCCCCGGGCAATTTGTCGAACCGAGGGCAGACGCGTGGCGGGTGGCACGCCACTTCGCATGATCCAGTCAGTGAGTCCGTCAACAATCTGCTGCACTACCGGCACCAATGCCTGGCGGTCAATTCTCAATTCCATGAGCTCGTAAACTCCTGTCCGTTTTGCTGGCGGCAGTAAATCACAGCCGCGCCGCACAGGCTGTGCGACAACGCCGTCAAAAGCGACCGTTCTAACGCCTTGATACACATTGTTTAGCGGATACACAGAGCAGGACGCCGGCATAAAAAAACCCGCACCAGGGCGGGTTGGTTTTCAGGCACTGTTTCAGAACGCGGTGACGCCACCGTCCACGGCCAGCGAGTGCCCTGTGGTGAAGGCGGCGCCGTCGCTGCACAGGTACAGCACGGCGCTGGCGATCTCCTCGACTTTGCCGATACGGCCGACCGGGTGCATGGCATTGGCGAACTCGCCCTTCTTCGGATCAGCCTCATAGGCACGACGAAACATGTCGGTGTCGATCACCGCCGGGCACACCGCATTGACGCGGATTTTCTTCTTCGCGTATTCAATGGCTGCCGATTTGGTCAGGCCGATCACCGCGTGTTTCGACGCTGCATAGATGCTCATTTTCGGCGCTGCGCCAAGTCCGGCCACCGAGGCGGTGTTGACGATCGCCCCGCCGCCCTGCGCCAGCAGCAATGGCAACTGATACTTCATGCACAGCCAGACGCCTTTGACGTTGACGCCCATGATCGCGTCGAACTCGTCCATCGAGCCTTCCGCCAGTTTGCCTTTCTCGATTTCGATGCCGGCATTGTTGAAGGCGTAGTCGAGACGGCCGTAGGTATTGATCACCTCGTCCATCAGATTTTTCACTTCGCTTTCGACGGTCACGTTGCAACGCACGAAGGTCGCTTCGCCGCCGGCTGTACGAATCAGCGCCACGGTGCCCTCGCCCCCCGCGGTATCCAGATCGGCCACCACCACTTTCAAGCCTTCGGCGGCGAATGCCTGGGCGGTCGCACGGCCGATGCCGTTGGCCGCGCCTGTGACTACGGCAACCTGACCGGAAAACGTCATGCTCATTGTTATGTCCTCGAACGCAAAGATGCAGGGGGATGCTTGTCGTTGCAGCATAGCGACAGCGGGTTATCAGACGTCAGCACTATCCAGTGGCTGTTTAAGTGCTCATGCGTCGCAGTGATAAACCTGTGCGGGTGACTATCACTGCACTGGATCGACTAGCATTCGCCGCATCAGCCAACCTTGCGACGTTGCCGTCGAAGGTCTATCAACAAAGCTTCATTCAACTCGAGTGCCTGTCATGACTTCCCAGACCAATCGCCAGTTCCTGCTCGCCAAACGCCCGGTGGGTGCGGCCACCCGCGAGACTTTTACCTATCAGGAAGTACCGGTCGGCGAGCCGGCGGCGGGACAGATTCTGGTCAAGAACGAATACCTGTCCCTCGACCCGGCCATGCGTGGCTGGATGAACGAGGGCAAGTCCTACATCCCGCCGGTCGGTCTCGGTGAGGTGATGCGCGCACTGGGCGTAGGCAAAGTCATCGCCTCGAACAATCCAGGGTTTGCTGTCGGGGACTACGTCAACGGTGCCATTGGCGTGCAGGATTATTTCCTCGGCGAGCCCAGAGGTTTCTACAAAGTCGATCCGAAACTGGCGCCGCTGCCGGTGTATCTGTCCGCACTGGGCATGACCGGCATGACCGCGTATTTCGCCCTGCTGGATGTCGGCGCACCGAAGGCTGGCGACACCGTGGTGCTGTCCGGGGCGGCGGGTGCGGTGGGCAGCATTGCCGGGCAGATCGCCAAGATCAAAGGTTGCCGTGTGGTCGGCATTGCCGGCGGCGCCGACAAGTGCAAGTTCCTGGTTGATGAACTGGGTTTCGACGGCGCCATTGATTACAAAAACGAAGACGTGATCGCCGGCCTCAAGCGCGAATGCCCGAAAGGCGTGGACGTGTATTTCGATAACGTTGGCGGTGACATTCTCGACGCAGTACTCAGCCGTTTGAATCTGAAAGCACGCGTTGTGATCTGCGGTGGGATCAGTCAGTACAACAATAAAGAGGCGGTCAAAGGCCCGGCCAATTACTTGTCGCTGCTGGTCAACCGTGCGCGCATGGAAGGTTTTGTGGTGATGGATTACGCGGCGCAATACGCCAGCGCGGCGCAGGAAATGGCCGGCTGGATGGCCAAGGGGCAGCTCAAGAGCAAGGAAGACATCGTCGAAGGCCTGGAGACGTTCCCGGAGACGCTGATGAAGTTGTTCAGCGGTGAGAACTTTGGCAAGTTGGTGTTGAAGGTTTAACGTCGAAGATCAAAAGATCGCAGCGTGCCGCAGCGCCTACAGGGGTTTACATAACCTGTAGGAGCTGCCGAAGGCTGCGATCTTTTAACGTTTTCGACCACAAGACAGGCAAGATCAAAAGATCGCAGCGTGCCGCAGCTCCTACGGGATCAGGCGATTTCGGCTACAACTGCTGCCAGCGCCTTGGCCGGGTCAGCCGCCTGGCTGATCGGACGACCAATCACCAGATAATCGGAACCGGCATCCAGCGCCTGACGCGGGGTCAGAATGCGGCGCTGATCGTCCTGCGCGCTGCCCGCCGGGCGAATCCCCGGGGTCACCAGTTGCAGCGACGGGTGCGCGGTTTTCAGCGCCGTCGCTTCCAGCGCCGAGCACACCAGACCGTCCATGCCAGCCTTCTCGGCCAACGCGGCCAGACGCAACACTTGCTCTTGCGGCTCGATGTCCAGGCCGATACCGGCCAGGTCTTCACGTTCCATCGAGGTCAGCACAGTCACGCCGATCAGCAATGGCTGCGGGCCGCTGCGCTTGTCCAGCTCTTCACGGCAGGCGGCCATCATGCGCATACCGCCGGAGCAATGCACGTTGACCATCCACACGCCCATCTCGGCGGCGGCTTTCACGGCCATCGCGGTGGTGTTGGGAATGTCGTGGAATTTCAGATCGAGGAATACTTCAAAACCCTTGTCACGCAGGGTGCCGACGATTTCCGCGGCGCAACTGGTGAACAGTTCCTTGCCCACTTTGACCCGGCACAGTTTCGGGTCCAACTGGTCGGCCAGCTTCAGTGCGGCGTCACGGGTGGGGAAATCCAGGGCGACGATGATAGGAGTCTGGCAGGCGGACATGAATGGGCTCTCAGGCAGGTCGAAATCGGCGCGCATTGTAGCGGAACCGGCGGCGGCGCGGCACCCGATGATCGGTAAATCGTCGCGCCGACCGTGATCAGCATAGCGCTCGCTGCTATTGTGTCGACTCCGATACACAACCGACACGCCAGCAACAAGCGCCCGCGCTAGCCTCGCCAGCCGCAACACGCCCTTACATCAGCACTTCCCGCCTCACGGCCGGACGCCTATGCTGAAACCACAACCTCGCAGCCCATCTTTGTGGTTGGCGGCCTACCTGGCAGACGAACAGCCTCATGCACAACACCCAAACGACCGCGACTGATGAGCCTAAAGACGACAAGCGCTGGAGCATTCGCGCATTGATCGTCGACGACGATGTGCCGATCCGCGAGCTGATGATCGACTACCTCGCCCGTTTCAACATTCACGCCAGCGGCGTCACTGACGGTGCAGCGATGCGCATGGCGATGCAGGCCGAACATTTCGACGTCGTCGTGCTCGACTTGATGCTGCCGGGTGAAGACGGTTTGTCGCTGTGCCGCTGGTTGCGCGCCGAATCGGACATCCCGATCCTGATGCTCACCGCACGTTGCGAGCCGACCGACCGCATCATCGGCCTGGAACTGGGCGCCGATGACTACATGGCCAAGCCATTCGAACCGCGCGAATTGGTCGCGCGCATTCAAACCATTCTGCGCCGGGTACGCGATGACCGTACCGAGCAACGCGCCAATATTCGCTTCGACAATTGGCGCCTGAACAGTGTCTTGCGTCAGTTGATCGCCGACGACGGCCTCGTGGTGCCGCTGTCCAACGCCGAATTCCGTTTGCTGTGGGTTTTCATCGAACGCCCGCGCCGGGTGCTCAGCCGCGAACAATTGCTTGATGCCGCCCGTGGTCGCTCGATTGAAGCGTTCGACCGCAGCATCGACCTGCTGGTGTCGCGCTTGCGGCAGAAACTCGGTGACGATCCAAAAGCTCCACAGTTGATCAAAACCGTGCGCGGTGAGGGTTATCTGTTCGACGCCAGGGATATCGGCTGATGCGGGCGCGCTTCGACACGCTGTTCGGTCGCCTGTTTGGCGTGCTGTTCGTGGCGATTGTCCTGGCGCACCTGTTGGCTTTTGCCTGGTTCCACCATTACGGACCGCCGCCCCCTCCGCCGCCGCCTGAATTCTCCCAAGCGTTTGACGGCCAGCGGCCCGCGCAAAGTCCACGCTTCGAAATCCGTCCGCCGCGCCCCTGGTTTGGCGGGCCGGTAGTACCACTGACCTTTCAATTCATTACTTTGATGATCGCTGCCTGGTACGGCGCGAAACTGCTCAGTCGGCCGATCCAGCGTTTGAGTGACGCCGCTGAACGCCTCAGCGAAGACCTCGACAGCCCACCGCTGGACGAGTCCGGCCCCCGTGAGGCGCGGCAGGCGGCGCACACCTTCAACCTGATGCAACAACGCATTCTCGAGCAGGTTCAACAACGCGCGCGCATGCTCGGTGCCGTCTCCCACGACCTGCGCACACCGTTGTCGCGCCTGAAACTGCGCCTGGAAAACATCAGTGACGACAAGCTGCAAAGCCAGATGCGCCAAGACCTCAACGACATGATCGGCATGCTTGACGCCACCCTCACCTACCTGCACGAACAGCGCACCAGTGAAGCCTTGCAGTTGATGGATGTGCAGGCGCTGGTCGAATCGTTGTGCGAAAACGCTCAGGATCAGGGCGCTGACGTTGAGGTCAACGGCCATTGCGCACCCTTGCCGGTGCAACCGATGGCGCTGCGCTCGTGCCTCAACAACCTGTTGGACAATGCCCTGCGCTATGCCGGCCAGTCACGCATCGAACTGCACGATCAACGTGAACAGTTGCTGATCCGCGTGATCGATCACGGCCCGGGAATTGCCGAGGACAAGCGTGAAGCGGTGTTTGAACCGTTTTATCGCCTGGAAGGTTCGCGAAATCGCAATTCTGGCGGTGTCGGTCTGGGCATGACCATCGCCCGCGAGGCCGCGCAGCGTTTGGGTGGACAACTCAATCTGGAAGAAACCCCCGGCGGCGGCCTCACCGCGATCATTCGCCTGCCGCGCCCCTGAAAACACCACTCCCCCTGTAGGAGTGAGCCTGCTCGCGATAGCGATTTATCTGTGAGAGTTGCTTTGAATGACACACCGCTATCGCGAGCAGGCTCACTCCTACAGGGTTCGTGGTGTGCTTTCAGTCTGTGTACCCCTCGGTACAAACCTCACATACCCCTGACAACTTAATCCCTGAGGCTGCATAAGCCGGTACACCCACCGGTTTTCCATTCCAGGGAGTGAGTCCGATGATCGGTAGCGTCAGCAACTACACGAGCTATACCAGCACCAGCAGCACGACCACGCAAAATGCACGCAGCCAGCAACTGCAAAAAGAACTGTTCGCCAAACTCGACAGCAACGGCGACGGCGCGGTGGATCAGGACGAACTGAACAGCGCCCTGTCGCAAAAGTCCGACGACGGCCTGCTGGTCAGCCTGAGCAAGCAATTCGGTGATCTGGACAGTGACGGCAGCGGCGGCCTCAGCGCCGAAGAAATGACCGCCATGGCGCCACCACCGCCACCGTCCGGCAATCAACCGCCGAACACCGACCTCGCCGACGCCCTGATCAGCGCCCTCGACCTCGATGGCGACGGCGCCATCAGCAGCGACGAACTCAGCAGCGGCCTGACCAGCGCCGGCAGCACCGCCGACAGCAGCAAAATCTTCTCGGCTCTGGACAAGAACGAAGACGGCGTCGTCAGCCAGGACGAACTCACCGCCAGCCTGACCCCACCGCCACCACCGCCACCGTCAATCAACAGCGACGAATTGTTCGGTCAACTCGACGCCGATGGCGACGGCAGCGTGAGCGCGACCGAACTGAGCAGCGCACTGCAAGCCAGCGACAGCACCTCATCGAGCAGCACCGACACCAGCGCCGCACTGCTCAAAGTCCTGGACAGCGACAGCAGCGGTGGTGTGAGCAGCGACGAGTTGAAAGCGGCATTGCAAGCGGGACGCGAACGTCCAGATGACCAACAGACAGCCTCGACCCAAAGCACCACCGAAGCGCTGAATCGCATGATTGCCAACCTGAGCAAACAGTATTCGCTGGAGCAAACGGCGTCGGTGGGCAAGTATTTGAACGTCGCGACGTGAGCTGACCGGGTGAACGGTGATCGTTTCCAGGCTGGGTCTGGAAACGATCATTTATGTGCCTTGCAGAGGATATTGGCGGGCTGCAATGCCCCATCGCGAGCAGGCTCACTCCTACAGTTTGAATAGTGTGCATTCAGAGGGAAATGGGTTGACTGGCAGGCCATCATCGCTGGCAAGCCAGCTCCCACAATTTGATTCGGGTGCATTCAGAGGGAAATGGGTTGACTGGCAAGCCGTCATCGCTGGCAAGCCAGCTCCCACAATTTGAATCGGGTACGTTCAGAGGTAAATCGGACGGCGGTCAGGCCGTCATCGCGAGCAGGCTCACTCCTACAGAAATCAAAAGCCGACCGCGTGCTTCTAACCACTCAACACAATGAGCGTTAGCTCGAGTGCAGCTCTTGATCTGAAGGCCCGTCGGCAGGCTGAGTGGAGGGATTGATCCGGGGGTGGGAGCGCAGCGACCGTTCGACGAAGTCGAACACATCGAGAGGAGGTGCAGCGCAGCAAACCGGAGGCGATGCCCCCGGATCGATCCCGGAGCGAAGGAACCCCGAGCCCCAGCGAGCGGGCCGAACGTCAGGGCACAGACCTTTTGGTTACTTTTGGGGCGTTTGCCAAAAGTGACCCGCCGTAAGGGCGGAACCCTAAGCAGCCGTTACCGCAGCAACGGATCCACCCCAAAAAATCAACGCCGCTCCTCAACCCGCGACTGACTCTTGCTCCAATCCGTCAACAAACTGTAAGCCACCGCCAACAACGTAGGCCCGATAAACAAACCGATAAACCCAAACGCAATCAACCCGCCAAACACCCCGAGCAAGACAATCACCAACGGCAAATTCCCGCCACGGCTGATCAGATACGGCTTGAGCACGTTATCCACGCCACTGATGATGAACGTCCCCCAGATCCCGAGAAACACCGCCATCCCATACTCACCCTTCCAGGCCAGCCAAGCCGTGGCCGGCACCCACACCAACGGCGGCCCCATCGGAATCAGACTGAGCAGGAACGTCACAATCCCCAACACCAGCGCCCCCGGCACCCCGGCAATCAGAAAGCCGATCAACGCCAGAATCGCCTGCGCCGCCGCCGTACCAATCACCCCGTTGACCACCCGCTGCACCGTACCGGCCACCAGCTCGATGTAATAACCGGCACGATCACCGATCAACCGCTCCAGCAGACTGTGCACAAACGCCGCCAGTCGCGGCCCGTCACGGTAGAAAAAGAACACAAAGACAATGCTCAGCGTCAGCTCGAGAATCCCGCCCCCAATCTGCGCACTGCGCGCCAGCAACCAGTTGCCGACCTGCCCCAGATACGGCTTGATCGACACCATCAATGCCGCGCCCTGCTGATCGATGCTGTTCCAGAGGCCGACCAGCCGTTCGCCCACAAACGGCACAGTGCCCAGCCAGACCGGCGCCTCCGGCAGGCCATCAACCTGAACATCCTTGATAAACGCCGTGGCATCGCGCACATGATCGGCCAGGTTGAACCCCAGCCAGACCAGCGGCGCCGCCACCAGCAACATCCAGCCGAGGGTCAAAATCGCCGCGGCCAACGCCTCGCGCCCCTTGAGCAATCGGGTCAGCAAGCGCATCAGTGGCCAACTGGCGAACGCCAGCACCGCGCCCCAGAACAGCGCCGACCAGAACGGCGCCATCACCCAGAAGCTGGCGCCAAACAACACCAGCAGCAGGATCTGCACCAGCAGTCGATCGTTATTGAGCATGTGAGATCTCGAAAAAGTCAGTCAGGCCAAGAGTAGGCGAACACGCCACGCGTGCTCGCCCGGCACAGCTTAACGCAACAGATCGATGCGCAGGCCCACGCCATCGATGCTGCCTGTCTCCATGCGTGCCGCGCGCACGCCCTGATTGATCAGGGCCTGGCGCCACGCTTCGGCTTTCGGCCCGGACACCGTGACCCGCTGGGTGGTATCGAGGTTCAAGCCACGGGAGATCAGCCGCAGCCAGGTGTCATCCGGATCATTCACCAGTTTCGGGAAATCCAGCTCGCCGGTGCTCTTGAGCTGGCGCAGCAAGGTCGCCGAGGTGGGCAACAGCTCGCCCAACGGTGCCGCAGCCTCGAACTGCTCGACATGCAGATAGGCTTTGCGATTGCCGCGAGTGATGCTGTAGAGCGCCACCAGCGTGTTGTCGCGCGGAGCGGCCAGTCTCAACAACAGATACGCCTGTTGTTCATCGGCGCCGTACAGCTTGGAGTTGCCGAACACCTCATTGGCCCACAGGCTGCTCTCGCCGCAATCGCGGGCCTGACACCAGAACAGCAACTCGGCGTCCTGTTTTTGCAGGGCCTCGCGGGCGGCGGTGAAGGCTTCGGTGGCGGAGTGTTCGGGCGGCAATTCATAGGTCACCGACGTGGTCTGGCCACGGGCAGTGACCTGGCCGTCGAAACGTAATTGGCCGCTGATCTTGCGGATCGAGCCCAGCGGGTAGATGCGCTCGAGCTCGACGCTCGGCCGATAGTCGACAATTTGCGCATCGGCCAGGCGCGGCACGATCTGCAGATCCTGACTGCCAGGCACATCGGCGGCGAAAGAAACGGAACTGAAACAGCACAGCGCCAACAGACTGAGTGACCGCGTAGTCAGGCTCATCGGATCGGCATGACTGTGTTATTCGGGGTCGCAGCGGTATAGAAATCCATCGTGGTTGTCTCCCATTTCAACCCGCCCAGCCTCGACAGTTGCCTGCGGCAAGTCAAGGAATGGCGAAGAAGCGATTGAAACAGTCTGCGACAAGATCCGCCCCGGCCTCGTCGTTCAGGTGCAAATGGTGCCCGCCTGGCAACTGTTCCCGGCTAAAGGGTAGACGCTCCAGCAACTCCGGGTGCCTGGCCAGCATGCCGTCGGCGGCGACCACCAATTGCGCGGGGCAGCCGATGCGCGCAACGAACGCCATTGCCTGCTCCTCGGTCAGGCGCAGTGGCGACGGCAAGGTCAGGCGATTGTCGGTGCGCCACGTGTAACCGCCAGGCACCGGCATCAGTCCACGCTGAGCCAACAACTGCGCCGCTTCGCGACTGACCGCTACCAGACCTTTCATGCGCGCTTCGATCGCACGGTCGAGGGTGTTGTAAACCGGTTTGCGCTTCTCGCGCAGATCCAGTTGCGCTTGCAGGGCCATGCCCATGCGTTCGGCAGCATTTTCGCCTTTGTCCGTAGGAGGAATCACGCCGTCGATCAACGCCAGATGCGTGATGCGCTCCGGCAATGAGCCCGCCAGCACCATGGACACAATGGCGCCCATCGAATGCCCGAGCAGGCCGAAACGCTGCCAGCCCAGTTGCTCGGCGACTTGCAACACGTCATGGGCGTAATCCCACAACGCATAGCCAGCCCCCTGCGGCCGATGCCCGGAATGCCCGTGCCCGGCCATGTCCAGCGCAATAATGCGCAAGCCCTTCAGCTTCGGCGCCAACCGGGCGAAGCTGTTGGCGTTGTCGAGCCAGCCGTGCAGGGCAATGACCGGCACACCGTCCTCGGGCCCGAACAAATGCGCCGCCAGTTCGATGTGTGGCAGGCTCAGGCGCACTTCTTCAAAGGTCGGGCTCATGCGCAATCCTTGTCCTGACGGTTTTCCCAGCGGCTGAACAGGGTTTTCAGCAACCGCGCCGTGTCCTGCGGGCGCTCGAGCGGGAACATATGGCCGCCGGGCATGCTCAGCGCTTCGCCTTGCGGCATGCGCGAGACGAAACGGGTGTGATGGCGCATCACCACGCTGCTCTTGTGTCCGCGCACCACCGCCAGCGGCACCTGCAATTGGCGAGTGCGGCCCGGGCTGGTGTGCGGCACACCGCGATAGATGCTGATTTCGGTTGCTGGATCAAAACGCAGGCGCAGCTTGTCGCCGACCGGATGCAGACCGTGTTGCAAATAGGCGTCGAAGCACTCCGGGTCGAAACCGCGAAACAGGGTTTTGCCGGCAAAGTAGCTGCGCGCGCTGTCGAGATCGGCAAACTCTTCACGTCGGCCCAACGTGCGGCCGGCCGGTGTCAGCCTGTCGATAAAACCGAAACGCTTGGCCGCGCGTATCACCCACTGATCGGTACGGGTCAGCACCGGCGAATCAAGCATCACCACGCCGCGATACAGTTCAGGGCAACGCAGTGCTGCGTGCAGGTGCAGGACGCCACCAAAGGAATGACCGACGCCCCACACCGGCTGATCCTGCTGTTGCAAGTGATGGATCAGCTCATCGACCAGGTTGTACCAGTTGTCATCAGCGGGGAAGCGCGGGTCATGGGCATGCTGTTCCAGATGCGCGACCCGGTACTCGGGCGCCAGCGCCGCGAACAACTTGCCATAGGTGCCCGAGGGAAACCCGTTGGCGTGGGCGAAAAAGATCGGTTGCGACATACGGGCAAATCCATGAGCGGGAAACGTGGCGTTGATTGTCCGCAAGAGCTTGCGCCACAGCAATGACCATAACTGCCAGAAAGGGTGGTGGAGATGCTTCAGAAGCAAAAGATCGCAGCCTGACATAGGTACCCCTGCAGGAGCTGCCGAAGGCTGCGATCCTTTGATCATGAAAACCCATCACCGCGCCGGCGGCTGCTCACCCAACGGCACCACCGCCATGGTCAGCCGCGACACACAACTGGCTTTACCCTCATCGCTGGTCAACCGAATATCCCAGACATGCGTGGTGCGCCCGATATGAATAGGCTTGGCCACCGCCGTCACCCGGCCACTGCGCAAGCCGCGCAAATGGTTGGCGTTGATCTCAAGCCCCACGCAATAGAATTTGCTGGCATCGATGCACAGATAGCTGGCCATCGAGCCGACAGTTTCCGCCAGCACCACCGAGGCGCCGCCGTGCAGCAAACCGTAAGGCTGATGCGTGCGATGGTCGATGACCATGCTCGCCGTCAGCGACTCTTCGTCGAACGCTTCGAAGCGGATGTCCAGCACTTCGCCGATGGTGTTTTTCTGGATTGCGTTCAACTGCTCGATGTCGGGAGTGGTACGCCACAAGCTCATCGCAGACTTCCTTTGTTGTTTTAGTCGTCGCTCAATCCTGCCACAGCACCGCCTCACTGCGCTCGCTCCATTCTTCGAAGCGGGCACCGTAAGTGGCTTCGATGACATTGCGCTTGAGCTTCAGGGTCGGGGTCAGAAAGCCGTTTTCCACCGCCCAGCTGTCCTTGACCACCACCAGACGCCTCAGTTGCTCATGCTTGTCGAGCACGGCGTTGACCTCTTCCAGCAGTTTCTCCAGGCTCGAATGCAGGCTCGCCCGGGCCTCCTGATGATTGACCGTCGAGAGCACGCACAAACCCAATGGCGCACTCAGCCCCTCGCCGACGACACACACCTGTTCGATGCGTGAATGCACGGCCAGGCGATTTTCGATCGGCGCTGGCGCGACGTATTTGCCCTTGCTGGTCTTGAAGATTTCCTTGAGTCGCCCGGTCAGGCGCAAACGCCCTTCGCCATCCTGCTCACCCTTGTCGCCAGTGCGCAGAAAGCCATCCTCGGTAATCGTCTCAGCGGTTTTCTGCTGCTCCTTGAAGTAGCCGAGCATGATCGCCTGACTGCGTATCTGCACCTCGCCGGAGGCGTCGATTCGCACCTCGACATCCGGACACGGCCTGCCGATCCAGCCTTGGCGGTATTGCCCCGGCAGGCAAATGTGCGAATAACCGCAACTTTCGGTCAAGCCATAGACCTCCAGCACATCAAGGCCGAGTTTCTGGTACCAGTCGAGCAGCGTCTGCGGCACCGCCGCCGCGCCGGACAACGCCACGCGCAAGGCATCGAGCCCCAGCCCCGCAAGCACTTTGTGCCCGACGCGCTGGCCAATGAACGGCAGTCCGAGGAGCCAATCCAGGCGTTTCGCCGGGATCTTGCTGTACACGCCCATCTGGAATTTGGTCCAGATGCGCGGCACGCCAAACAGCGCGGTCGGCCGTGCACGCTGCAGGTCAGTGATAAACGTGTCGAGGCTTTCGGCAAAGAACACGGTCTGCCCGGTGTAGATCGAGGCCAGCTCGACAAACATGCGCTCGGCGACGTGGCACAGCGGCAAATACGAAAGCAGCCGGTCATTTTCATTAAGGCCGAACAATCGCGTGCCACGGCTCGCGGCAAACCCGAAATTACCGAAACTGTGCATCACGCCCTTGGGCAGGCCGGTGGTGCCAGAGGTGTAGATGATGGTTGCCAATTGCTCGGCGGGTGGACGCGGATCGTCCTGAATCGGCGAACTGCGCTGCAAGTCTGTCCAGTTGAAATCGAACGCGCCGGGCGGGTGCAGCGGCAGGCTGATGGTCGGCAGATCCGCCGGCACGCCTTGCGACATGCTCGGCCAGTCATCCAATTTGCCAATGAACGCAAGAACGCTTTCCGAGTGATTGAGCACTTGCGCGACGGAGTCAGCGGTAAGGTTGGGATACAACGGAACGGAGACGTGCCCGGCCATCCAGATGGCCAGATCGGCGATGATCCAGTGCGCGCAGTTTTTCGAGATCAGGGCGATGTGGCTGCCTTGCGGCAACTCGCGGGCGCGCAGCCAGTGCGCAGCACAGCGGGCCTGGTGACCGACGTCGGCCCAACTCAGTGTTTCGACCTGTCCGCCGCCCGTGGGCTGCACGAGGAAGCGCTGGCGCGGATGCCGGGCTTCACGTTCATAAAACACGTCCAACGGCAAACGGAAGGCGGCAGACATGCGACTCGCTCCTGTTTTTAGGTCTGGAGCAAGCGTAGTCAACCAAGCAAGTGCTTGGTTGGAAAATTCACACAAATAATTTCAGGTGTACGCGGCACCTGTAGGAGTGAGCCTGCTCGCGATTGCGGATTATCAGGCGGTATTTATGTCGACTGACACGGCCTCATCGCGAGCAGGCTCACTCCTACAGGGGGCGGTGTTCACAACTTCAGGGGTGTTTGAGGCTGTTAAGGGTCATCGAGCCAATCAACAGTTCAGGACTTTCCAGCTCGGCCAGCCCCGCGGTGCTGACTTTCTCCGGCGGATACCCGGCGCCATGCTGCAGATAACTGAGCAGATTGCCCACCAACGGGTTATGGCTGACCAGCAGCACATTGCTCACCGAGACCAGTTGATCGGTGACCTTGTCCGGATCGACCTCCGGGGTCAGCCATTCGACCGTGCGAATCTCCGGTTCGAAACCCAGCGCCTCGCGAACAATCTGCGCGGTCTGCTGCGCACGCAGATAAGGGCTGGCGTAAATCGCCGTCAGCGGCTGGCCGATCAAGCGTGCGGCGCTGCTCAAGGCTTCTTTGCGACCGTGCTCGGTCAGCTCCCGTTCGGAGTCGGGGCACGAGCCATAAGGCACGGCCTCACCGTGACGCAATACCCAGAGTTTCATAGCTTGGGTTCCTCATCTCGGACCGGATGCGGTGCAGGGGCGACGGCGTGCGGCGCTTCACCTTCCGGGGTACGCGGCGTTGGCCAGTCGGAGAACGGCCACGGTTTCTGGTCGCTGTGGAAACTGCCGAAACGGCCGATCTGCGCCAGGAACTGGCTCAGGCTGTCGCCGAAATTCATCAGGCTGGCGCTCGGCGCGCCATAGATCAAACGATAGATCAGTTGCACCAGCACCACCGCGCCGAGGATGAACTGCGCCACTTGCCAGACCAGCACGTAGACGATCATCCACAGCACCCGCAGGAGGATGGATTCGTACTTGGCTTCGGTTTTCGGATCGTTCATGGCTTGCTCCGTGCTGGGGTCTCAGTTGAAACCACTGGTGGAAATAAAGTCGACGTCGGTTTTCGGCTCGGCTCGCATCAGTAGACCGATCACCTGCTCCAGCGTGCGTCCCTCAAAGAGGATCGCGTGCAGCCCGGCGACCAGCGGCATGTACACACCGACTTCCTGCGATTTGGCCTTGAGCACCTTCAAGGTGTTGACCCCTTCGGCGACTTCACCGAGGCGCGACACCGCTTCGTCCAGACTCAAGCCCTGACCGAGGGCGAAACCGACCTGATAGTTGCGACTCTTCGGCGACGAGCAGGTGACGATCAAATCGCCGACGCCGGCCAGACCGAGGAAGGTCATTGGGTTGGCGCCCTGATTCACCGCAAACCGGGTCATCTCGGCTAGGGCGCGAGTGATCAGCATGCTTTTGGTGTTCTCGCCCATCTCCAGCGCCACCGCCATGCCGGCGATGATTGCGTAGACGTTCTTTAACGCCCCGCCCAGCTCGACGCCGAAGCGGTCGGCGCTCGCATAAACGCGGAAGGTGCGGCCGTGTAGCGCGGCTTGCACTGCTTTGCACAGATCTTCGTCTTCACTGGCGACCACTGTGGCGGTCAGCGCGTGTTCGGCGATCTCGCGTGCAAGGTTCGGCCCGGACAGCACGCCGATGCGTGCCTGCGGGGCAATTTCTTTGAGAATCTGGCTCATCAGTTTGAAAGTCTGGGCTTCGATGCCTTTGGTCAGGCTGACCAGCATTTTGCCGCTCAGACGCTCGGCGTGGGCAGCCAGCACCGTGCGCAGCGCGCTGGACGGCAGCGCGACAAAGCACAGATCGCAGGCGTCAAGCGTGGTTTGCAGGTCGGTGACTGCGGTCACACCTGGGAGAATCTTGATGCCTTTAAGGTAACGCGGGTTTTCGCGATTGACCCGGATGGCCTCGGCCTGCTCGGGGTCACGCATCCACTGCAGGACTTGATGGCCGTTCTCGGCCAGTAAATTGGCCACGGCGGTACCAAAACTTCCGCCTCCCAGGACCGCAATCGGGCGCTGTTCAGTCATATGCAATCCGTTAATCCATACCAGTGGCGATGCCGGCATTATACGGGGCGACCCGATGGCGGCCAGCCCCTGCGTCAATTACCGGCACTTGTAGGAAGAAGACCAATAAAACCTAGGAAAATGCCTGCAACGTGACTGGAAAAGTCGCTGCCCTCGGTTAACATGCGCGCCAATTCTTTGCTTTCAAGGCTGTGTCGTGTCTGTCGGTTCCCCTCCCCCGCGTTCATCCCTGTTACTGGCGCTGCTGTTCAGCCCGGTTTTGCAGGCGGACGACCTGTTCATGGACGGCGAAGCGCTGCCGCAGGTACTGACGGCCACCCGGCTGAAACAGACGCCGGCGGAAGTGCCGGGGAGCATGACCGTGCTCGACAGTGAGTTGATCCACACCAGCGGCGCGCGCGACATCAGCGAACTGCTGCGCCTGGTGCCAGGCATGATGGTCGGCAACATCAGCGGCAATCAGGCGGCGGTCAATTACCACGGCACCAATGCCACCGAAGCGCGGCGCATGCAGGTATTGATCGATGGCCGCTCGGTGTACCGCGCCGGTTTGGCCACGGTGGACTGGAGCGATATTCCGGTGGCCATGGAAGACATCGAGCGCATCGAAGTTTTTCGCGGCCCGAACACGGTCAGCTACGGTGCCAACGCGCTGATGGCGGTGGTCAACATCATCACCCGCCACCCGGCGGACAGCCACGGCACGCGATTGAAGATCACCCGAGGCCAGCGCGGCATCAATGACTTCTATGCCAGCCAAGGCACCGGCTGGAATGGCGGTGATTTGCGCCTGTCGCTGTCCGGCCAGGAAGACGACGGTTTCGACAGCGACCGTAGCGGCGCCGATTACCGTGACAGCCGTCGCTTGAACCGTTTCAGTCTCGCCGTCAGCCAGCCCCTCAGCGACAACCAGAGCCTCGACTGGCAGGTCAACGCCAAGGACGGCAGCAACCAACGGCCCTACACCTACCATCCGGTGTTCTCCGGGATTACTGCCGCCGGGAACAATTCCGACGTGGTGGCCAAGGATTACGCAGGTTCTGTGCGTTGGAACCTCGACATCAACCCCGAGCACAGCCTTTATGTGCAAGCGTCGGCGCAACACTGGGACCGCCAGCAAACCTGGCGCGCCTGCGATGCCGAAGTGTCGTTCAGCCCTGAACTGACGCAACTGTGGCAACTCAACCCGAACTACACCGAACGTCTGGCACGCAACATCACGCAGTTCACCGGCCCCGGCGCGGCGCCCGGTACGCCACAGGAAATGGCCCTGGCCAACCGGGTGCTCGATCAATGGCGCAACGGTGCCAGCCAGACACTGTGCGGCGACATCGACCAGAGCGCTCGCGAGTCGCGATACGACCTCGAGCTGCAGGACACCCTCAGCCTGTCCGACAGCCTGCGCCTGGTCAGCGGCATGAACTATCGTTACGACCGCGCCGATTCCGAAACCTATTTCAACGGCACGCTCGACGACACCACCTGGCGCGCGTTCGGCCAACTGGAGTGGCGCGCCACTGAACATTGGCTGTTGCAAGGCGGGGCGATGTTTGAAGACACGCAACTGATCGGCAGTTCGCTGACGCCGCGATTTGCCGTCAACTACCTGATCAATCCACGCCATGGTCTGCGCGCGGTGTACTCGGAAGCCATTCGCTCGCCGGACATGTTCGAGAACAATGTGAACTGGAGCTATCAGGTCAGCAACCTGCGGCCCTCGGCTTACGGTCAGTCGTCGGCGCGCTACTTCGTCAAGACCCGTGGCCCGGGCGATCTCGATCAGGAACACATGCGCTCACGGGAGTTGGGCTACAACGGCTATTTCGCCGACCTTGGCCTCGCGCTCGACGTGAAGCTGTTCTACGACGAAATCACCGGGATGATCAGCGAGCCACTGCGTAACAACCAGTACATCGCCAGTAACGCCAACAGCTCACGTTTTCGCGGCACCGAAACCCAGCTCGACTGGCGCGTAAGCCTGGCCGACCGCTTGCGCTTCACCTATGCCTTCGTTGATGCCGAGGCAAGCAACCCGCTGGATCAACAGTTCACTTCGCGCAACAGCGGTTCCGCCGGTTGGCTGCGCGATTGGGGCCATGGCTGGAACAGCGCCCTCTTCTATTACGGCGACAATGCGCTCAACGGCTACCGCTTCGAACGGGTCGACACACGCATCGCCAAACGCATTCCGCTGGGCAAAGCCCAGTTGCAATTGGCCGGCGTGCTGCAACAGCGCCTTGATCATGAGCCGACCACGTTCGTCGACAACAATTACGACGAACGCCGGGTCATGTATTTCAGCGCCGAGCTGGAGTTCTAGGATGCGATTTGGCTCGTCACGGAAGACGCCAACCCTTGGCCACTGGCTGGCCGGACTCTGTCTGTTTGTGACCGCGTGGCTGCACGGCGTCGCGGTGCAGGCTGCCGACATCCTCTTGACCGGCGCCGAGGAAAGCCCCGGTGTGCAGGCGTTCGTCCAGGCACTCAGTGAACTGCGCCCCACTGACAATGTGCGTTTCCAGCCGCTGGCCAGCTTGCCGGCACCGGGCAAATTACCGGCCAGTCTGCGCCTGATTTTGCTCGACCTGCCCAGCCTCGACTGGCGCCTGCAAGATGCTCAAGGCCCGGTGACACTGGTATTGCGCATCACTCGTTTGCAGGCACGAGAACGCCTGGGCACGACTCATCCGCCACACTTGAGCCTGTTGTGGAGCGATCCACCGTTAAGCCGCCAACTGCAATTGATCCGGCGGATTCTGCCGCAGGCGCGCCGCGTCGGTGTGCTGTTCGACCAGCACAGCGAGTTCCTGCTCAAGGAGCTGACTCTGGCGGCCAAGCCATTGAATCTGCAGATCGTCAGCGAGCGCTGGGACAACACCCACGACAGCCGTCCCTTGCAAGCGGTGCTGAAGAATAGCGACGTGTTGCTGGGCCTCGACGATCCCGATTTGTACAACCCGAAAACCGCGAAAAACCTGCTGCTCAGCAGTTACTCGCGGCAGGTGGCATTGGTCGGCCCCAACGTTGCTTTTGTCCGTGCCGGCAGTCTGGCCAGTAGCTACAGCGACCAGAACGACTGGCTGACGGTGCTCGATCAATTACTCGACCAGCCACCGGCCTCCTGGCCGCGAACCCTCTACCCGACACATTTCAAGGTCTCAAGTAATGCGCAGGTGGCTCGTTCCTTAGGCATCGAACCGCCCAATGATGCGTCCGTTGCCAAAGCATTGGCTGAAGGAGAACGCCGTCCATGATTTTCCGTCGCCGCTGGGACATCAATACCCGCACCCAGCTGATCAGCCTGGGCCCGGCGCTGTTGCTGACCTTGCTGTTGATCAGTTTCTTCACGTTTGTGCGGATTCAGGATTTGCGCCAGGAGCTGACCCACACCGGCCAACTGATCGCCAACCAACTGGCGCCGGCCACCGAATACGGGGTGATTTCCGGCAACAACGAAGTGCTGGAAAGCCTGCTCAAGGCCACGCTGGCCACGCCCAACGTGCGTTTTCTCGAAGTGCAGGACAGCGCCAACCGGATTCTGGTGTACGTCGAACAACCGGCGGCGGCCCACAATCGCCCGCATCAGGTCGAAGTGTTTCAGGCACCGGTGCGGCTGCAACGGATCTCTCTGCACAATGATTTTTTCCAGGACGGCAAGGTCACTAACGGCGCCGCGAACGAAGATTATCTGGGGCGGGTGATCGTCGGCTTGTCCAACGATGCCTTCAGTCAGCGCCAGCAGGAAATTCTGCTCAAGGCCGGGATTCTGGCGCTGTTCGCCCTGCTTTTCACGTTTGTCCTTGCGCGGCGTCTGGCCGGCAGTCTGTCGCAGCCGATTCGCGACATCGGCCACGCGGTCAAGGCGATTCAGGACGGCGACTACAAAACTCCGCTGCCGATTGTCGATGACACCGAGCTCGGCGCATTGTCGCAGCACATCAATAACCTCGCCCAGGCACTGGAACAGGCCAGCCGCGAACAGCATCAGGCGATGGCGCAATTGATCCAGACCCGCGAGGAAGCGGAAAAAGCCAACAACGCCAAATCCGACTTTCTGGCGATGATGAGCCATGAACTGCGCACACCGATGAACGGCGTGCTGGGCATGCTGCAATTGCTCGAAACCACCGAGATGACTGAAGAACAGGTCGAGTACGCAGCCCTGGCGTCCGAATCCACCGAACACCTGCTGAAAGTCATCAACGACATTCTCGACTTCTCGCGGATCGAGCGTTCGGAGCTGGAGCTGGAACACATTCCGTTCAACCTTGCCGAACTGATTGGCGCCTGCGCCCAGTCGTTCCAGCACAGCGCGGCGCAGCGCGGGCTGGCGCTGAACCTGCGGATTCCCGAGGACATGCGCGGCTTGCAGGTGCAGGGCGATCCGACGCGGATCCGGCAGATCCTGGTCAATCTGGTCGGCAACGCACTGAAATTCACCGAACAGGGCCGGGTCAGCATCGAGGCGCAATGGCAGTCGCTCGATCACGAACTGCTGTGGTTCACCTGCTCGGTGCGCGACAGCGGCATCGGTATTTCCGCGGAAAGCCTGGAATTGATGTTCAACGCCTTCCAGCAGGCCGACAGTTCGATTTCCCGCCGTTACGGTGGCACCGGCCTGGGCCTGCCCATTGCCCGGACACTCGCCGAGCGCATGGGCGGTACCTTGCGTGCGCAGAGTGAGGAAGGCCTCGGCTCGGTGTTCACCCTGGAAATCCCCTTGGCGCTGTATAAAGAGGCGCTGCCGCCACTGGCGGCACCGCGAGCGTTCAACGGCGACAGCCATGGCGAAGGACGCAATGTGCTGCTGGTCGAAGACAACCCGGTCAACCAGACGGTTATCGAGGCGATGCTGCGCAGCCTGGGCTTTACTGTCAGTGTCGCCACCGATGGTGCGCAGGCCGTGCGCAGTGCCGAGAGCAATGATTTCGAAGTGATTCTGATGGACTGCCGCTTGCCGATCATCGACGGTTACGAAGCGACCCGACAGATTCGTCGCCTGCCCGGACGCGCCGACGTGCCGATCATCGCGCTGACCGCCAACGCCCTGCAGGGCGACCGGGAAACCTGCCTGTCGGCTGGCATGAACGATTATCTGGCGAAGCCGTTCAAACGTAATGATCTGCAGCAGATTCTGCAGCGCTGGGTGTCGTAGTGTGGGCCTTTCGACCATCTGCGACTGGCGTGAAAAGCGAAAGTGCGGCAGTCTTAGGCACCCGAACGAGCCTCAAAAGAGGCTTGAATAAAAATTTCAGTGCACAAGTGTACATTCATGTCCTTGGTGCTGTGACTTTCACCACAACGCAATAGTCTATGAGTAGGCTGCCGGTTCGAGGCATGAACGCTTCGAACGGTCGGGAAGATTTGCCCCACCTGCCGCATGGGATTATTGAGGAGCTCGCATGACCAAACAAAACGCCTTTACTCGGGAAGATCTGCTGCGCTGCAGTCGCGGTGAGCTGTTCGGCCCAGGTAACGCGCAACTGCCCGCCCCGAACATGCTGATGGTGGATCGCATCACCCATATCAGTGAAGAGGGTGGCAAGTACGGCAAAGGTGAATTGGTCGCCGAACTGGATATCAACCCTGACCTGTGGTTCTTCGCCTGCCACTTCGAAGGTGATCCGGTGATGCCGGGCTGCCTGGGTCTGGATGCCATGTGGCAACTGGTCGGCTTCTTCCTGGGCTGGCAAGGCCTGCCGGGCCGTGGCCGTGCGCTGGGTTCGGGCGAAGTGAAATTCTTCGGCCAGGTCCTGCCCACCGCCAAGAAAGTCACCTACAACATTCAAATCAAGCGCGTCCTCAAGGGCAAGCTGAACCTGGCCATTGCCGACGGTTCGGTGTCTGTTGACGGTCGCGAAATCTACACCGCCGAAGGCCTTCGCGTCGGCGTGTTCACCTCCACTGACAACTTCTAAGGGTTATTCGCATGCGCCGCGTCGTTATCACTGGTCTGGGCATTGTTTCGTGCCTGGGCAATGACAAAGAGACCGTCTCCGCTAACCTGCGTGCAAGCCGCCCTGGCATCCGGTTCAACCCGGAATATGCCGAAATGGGTCTGCGTAGCCAGGTTTCCGGCTCCATCGACCTCAACCTTGAAGAGCTGATCGATCGCAAGATCTATCGCTTCGTCGGCCACGCAGCGGCTTACGCCTACCTGGCCATGAAAGACGCCATTGCTGACTCCGGCCTGACCGAAGAGCAAGTGTCCAACCCGCGTACCGGCCTGGTGGCTGGCTCCGGTGGTGCTTCCACGCTGAACCAGATGGAAGCGCTGGACATCCTGCGCGAGAAAGGCGTGAAGCGCGTTGGCCCATACCGTGTAACGCGGACCATGAGCAGCACCGTTTCCGCTTGCCTGGCCACACCGTTCAAGATCAAAGGCCTGAACTACTCCATCGCTTCTGCCTGCGCCACCAGTGCTCACTGCATCGGTACCGCCATGGAACAGATCCAGATGGGCAAGCAGGACATCGTCTTCGCCGGTGGCGGTGAAGAAGAGCACTGGAGCCAGTCGTTCCTGTTCGACGCCATGGGCGCTCTGTCCAGCAAGCGTAACGACACCCCGGAACAGGCTTCCCGCGCCTACGACAAAGACCGTGACGGTTTCGTCATCGCTGGCGGTGGCGGCATGGTCGTGGTTGAAGAGCTGGAACACGCTCTGGCCCGTGGCGCGAAAATCTACGCGGAAATCGTTGGCTACGGCGCGACGTCCGACGGCTACGACATGGTTGCCCCAAGTGGCGAAGGCGCGATCCGCTGCATGCAGATGGCGATGTCCACCGTTGATACTCCGATCGACTACCTGAATACCCACGGCACCTCGACTCCGGTCGGCGACGTTGCGGAAATGAAGGGTGTGCGTGAAGTGTTCGGCGACAAGGCACCTGCGATCAGCTCGACCAAGAGCCTGTCCGGTCACTCCCTGGGCGCCGCTGGCGTTCACGAAGCGATCTACTGCATGCTGATGATGGAAGGCAACTTCATTGCCGGTTCCGCCAACATCGACGAGCTGGACCCTGAAGTGGCCGATCTGCCGGTGCTGACCAAGACCCGCGAGAACGCCACCATCAACACCGTGATGAGCAACAGCTTCGGCTTCGGCGGCACCAACGCCACGCTGGTACTGAAGCGCTGGGAAGGCAAGTAATTTCCCCCGCTTGAGCCACACATGAAAACGCCCCGACTGGTTCGGGGCGTTTTTTTTCGTCTGCAGAAAACTCCCGCCCCAACACAAATCCCCCATGTAGGAGCTGCCGAAGGCTGCGATCTTTTGATCTGATCATTCCCACGCTCTGCGTGGGAATGCAGCCCGTGACGCTCCGCGTCACTGGACGCAGAGCGTCCCAAGAGGCGCTCCCACGCGGAGCATGGGAACGATCAAAATCGCCGCCTTCGGCAGCTCCTACATGGGGATTGTGTGAGGCTGGAGATGAAACTTCTGTCATGAAACTTTGCGACCTGCGACCGAATGTCGCGGATTCCGCGGGCTGCAGCACTGTTGCTGCCCTGATTGATTCGGGGCGATTTTTTGTCTGCAGAAAACTCCCGCCCCAACACAAATCGCCCATGTAGGAGCTGCCGAAGGCTGCGATCTTTTGATCTGATCATTCCCACGCTCTGCGTGGGAATGCAACCCGTGACGCTCCGCGTCACTGGACGCAGAGCGTCCCAAGAGGCGCTCCCACGCGGAGCATGGGAACGATCAAGATCGCAGCCTTCGGCAGCTCCTACATGGGGATTGTGTGAGGCTGGAGATGAAACTTCTGTCATGAAACTTTGCGGCCTGCAACCGAATGTCGCGGATTCCGCGGGCTGCAGCACTGTTGCCGCCCTGACTGATTCGGGGCGTTTTTTTGTCTGCAGAAAAATCCCGCCCCAACACAAATACCCCATGTAGGAGCTGCCGAAGGCTGCGATCTTTTGATCTGATCATTCCCACGCTCTGCGTGGGAATGCAGCCCGTGACGCTCCGCGTCACTGGACGCAGAGCGTCCCAAGAGGCGCTCCCACGCGGAGCATGGGAACGATCAAGATCGCCGCCTTCGGCAGCTCCTACATGGGGATTGCGTGAGGCTGGAGATGAAACTTCTGTCATGAAACTTTGCGGCCTGCGACCGAATGTCGCGGATTCCGCGGGCTGCAGCACTGTTGCGGTTTTTGCAAGAATACATTGCACAAATCGAGCGTTTACTTAGCAAGCTAACAAATCATATAAAAGAGTCCTGCACACGCCTTGCTGCAGATAACTTGAGATTTGGAGCTAGCAGATGACTGTAAAAGTAACTGAACGCGACGATTCACACATGTCCCATGAAGGCGTAGCCGCCGGTATCCGCATTTGGGACGTGCATCAACAAGACTTGCTGGTCGGCATGTTCCACAACGAGATCGATGCCCACAACTACAAGGCCGAGCTGGAAGTGCAAGAGCAGCAACGAGATCTACGATCAGCCTGACTCACCACTCTTCAGGGTTGCAGCCTGCCCCTTTCCGGGTGGCAGGCTGCAACAACATCAGAACCTTCACACCACGCGAATCACACTCAAATAAAGGTTGTCGTCGATCTCCTCCGAAGCTATTTCATCGACGATCAGCCCCCCCTCGAGTCTGACTACCTCACATGCACCACCACCCATGCCGTCATTCCTGATCGAGTACTGGACAGCGGTCGGGTGCTGCTTGTCGTAATCAAAGGACATGCCACAGGCAATCAAGAAGTCGATTTTCACTTCAGGGATTTCAACTTCCTTATCCCGCTCACCTTCCTTCAGCACCGCATAATCAAGGCACACGTTAATGCCGAACGGGCAGCCCGGCACAAGACTATTGATAAACAGTCCCTGGTAACCCCCAAAGTAACTGTGCTCAGCGCTGACGTCGCTGTAGTCCTTGATCTTGATGACAAACTCGTCAAACAGCCTGAAGAACCAGAAGCCATCTTGATTACCGACATTCCGACCAAAGTCGATGCCGGAAACATGTCGTTTTGGCCACATCGACATCAACGGGATATCTGTTTCATATTCTTTATTGGTAATCGTCAGCAAGTAATTAATGACTTCGTAATAACTCGCATCACCCTCTCCCACTTTTACCAAGGTTGCACAACTGCCCGCCAACAGGACAATCTTGCCGTACCGCTCAACAGGCAGATCTTTCATTAACGACGAAATATACGCAGGTACTTTTTCCAGGTAAGCGGTGGTCAATTCATGCAGCTCGTCCTCGCTGTCGACCTCACGCCAAGGGATGTTCCAGAAAAACTCAGGCAAGGTGAAGAACAGGCACTCCGAGCCGTCATGGTCTGCTGCAGCGGCCTTGGCAGCGATCCTGATTTTGCGGCGCACAAACTCGACCCGGGCATCCAGTTCGCTGACCACGTAATCGGTAATTGATTGACCAGGCGCACGCAATTGCGAAAACTGCGGATTAAAAGTCGGTTGGCGCAACGAAGCAACACTTAATAACATCAGCAATATCCTTATTCATTTAAATTAATTCCATTTATTCTCCCCACACAAAAAACACCTATATAAAAGTGCAACGCGCTGTTTATGAGCAGCGCAAAATCTTCACACTTCAAACACGTTAATTTCTGCCAAAGAAAACCCGCCGATCGTATCGATACGAATCGGCGGGTTCAATATATAAACACTTTCAAAGTACTAGCAAAGATGTAAGCCGCTAGAACATTAAAACAATTACCACATCAGATCATCAGGAATCTGATACGCCGCGTACGGATCATCTTCGGTGCTGACTTCTTCGGTCTGCACGTTGAGCTGGACGATGCGCTGCGGGTCGCGTTCCTGGATCTTCAGCGCCGCTTCACGCGGAATCACTTCGTAACCGCCGGCATGGTGGACGATCGCCAGCGAACCGCTGCTGAGCTTGTTGCGCATCAGCGTATTGACCGAGATACGCTTGACCTTTTTGTCGTCGACGAAGTTGTAGTAGTCCTCGGTGGTCAGTTTCGGCAGGCGCGAGACTTCGATCAACTGCTTGACCTGCGCGGCACGTGCCTTGGCTTCGACCTTTTCCTGCTGCTGGCGATTCAGCTCCTGGTCACGCTTAACCTTCTCGGCCTGGGCTTCCTGCGCCGCACGCTGCTGCGTGTCATCCAGTTCTATCTGGCCTTTGTGCGCCAGACGTTGCTGCTTCTGCTTGTCTTTGCTGACCTGCTTGGCCTGCTTTTGGTTGACCAGACCTGCTTTGAGCAACTGGTCGCGAAGGGAAATACTCATGGGGCTTACTCACTTGGGCAGTTGCTCAGCCGCAGCTGGGCGCATTCTTTTCCTGACGTTTGGCTTCGCCCCACAGGGCGTCCAACTCTTCGAGGGTGCAATCTTCTATGGGACGATGGGTATCGCGCAATGCCTGTTCGATAAATCGGAAACGTCTTTCGAACTTGCCGTTGGCACCACGCAGCGCGGTTTCCGGGTCGACCTTCAAGTGCCGGGCCAGATTGACCACGGAAAACAGCAGGTCGCCGATCTCGTCAGCCACGGCGACGGGATCGTTTTCGGACATCGCTTCAAGGACTTCATCGAGTTCTTCGCGCACCTTGTCGAACACCGGCAAGGCCTCCGGCCAGTCGAAACCGACCTGCCCGGCACGCTTCTGCAACTTGGCTGAACGCGACAGAGCCGGCAGCGTGGCCGGCACGTCATCGAGCAGGGACAGTTGCTCCGGCGCAGCGGACTTCTCGGCGCGTTCTTCGGCCTTGATCTCTTCCCAGCGCTGCTTGACCTGTTCTTCGCTCAAGCGCGGCACGTCGAGCGGCGCGTACAGATCACCGGTGGGGAACACGTGGGGATGACGACGGATCAGTTTGCGGGTGATGCTGTCGATCACCCCGGCGAATTCGAAGCGCCCTTCTTCCTTGGCCAACTGGCTGTAGTAGACGACCTGAAACAGCAGATCGCCGAGCTCACCCTGCAGATGATCGAAGTCGCCACGCTCGATGGCATCGGCCACTTCGTAGGCTTCTTCGAGGGTGTGCGGGACGATGGTCGCGTAGGTTTGCTTGATGTCCCACGGGCAACCGAACTGCGGATCGCGCAGACGGTTCATCAGGTGGAGCAGGTCTTCAAGGCTGTACATACAAACTCTCACTAAACCTTTCTGCGATCTTGATCGTTCCCACGCTCTGCGTGGGAATGCAGCCCGTGACGCTCCGCGTCACTGGACGCAGAGCGTCCCTTGAGGCATTCCCACGCGGAGCGTGGGAACGATCAATCGAAGCCATCTTCACGGGGTACGGTTGCGCCGTGTTTCGATGATGTTCGGCAACTGCGATATACGCCCGAGCAACCGCCCCAGCGCATCCAGACCCGGGATCTCGATGGTCAGGGACATCAGCGCGGTGTTGTCTTCCTTGTTCGAGCGGGTGTTGACCGCCAGCACGTTGATGCGCTCGTTGAGCAACACCTGCGAAACGTCACGCAGCAAACCCGAGCGGTCGTAGGCGCGGATGATGATGTCCACCGGATAGGTGAGCACCGGCACCGGGCCCCAACTGACCTGAATGATCCGCTCTGGCTCGCGTCCCGACAGTTGCAGCACCGAGGCGCAGTCCTGACGGTGAATGCTCACGCCACGGCCCTGAGTGATGTAACCGACAATCGCGTCGCCCGGCAGCGGCTGGCAGCAGCCGGCCATCTGTGTCATCAGGTTGCCGACGCCCTGGATCTGAATGTCGCCGCGCTTGCCCGGTTTGTAACCGGTGGCTTTGCGCGGGATCAGCTCCAGCTGTTCGTTGCCGCGCTCCGGCTCGACCAGTTGCTGCGCCAGGTTGACCAGTTGCGCCAGGCGCAAGTCGCCGGCACCGAGGGCGGCGAACATGTCTTCGGCGGTTTTCATGTTGGCCTTGTCGGCCAGCTTGTCGAAATCCACCGCCGGCAAGCCGAGGCGTGTCAGTTCGCGTTCGATCAGGGTTTTACCGGCCGCAACGTTCTGATCGCGCGCCTGCAATTTGAACCAGTGAACGATCTTCGCCCGCGCCCGCGAGGTGGTGACGTAACCGAGGTTCGAGTTCAGCCAGTCGCGGCTCGGCGTGCCGTGCTTACTGGTGATGATCTCGACCTGCTCACCGGTCTGCAGGCTGTAGTTGAGCGGGACGATGCGCCCGTTGATCTTCGCGCCACGGCAGTTGTGACCGATTTCGGTGTGCACGCGGTAAGCGAAGTCCAGCGGCGTCGCGCCTTTCGGCAGGTCGATGGCGTGACCGTCAGGGGTGAAGATGTAAACCCGATCCGGTTCGATATCGACGCGCAGCTGTTCCGCCAGACCACCGATGTCGCCGAGCTCTTCGTGCCACTCGAGCACCTGACGCAGCCAGGAGATTTTCTCTTCGTAGTGGTTCGAACCGGATTTGACGTCGGTGCCCTTGTAGCGCCAGTGCGCGCAGACGCCGAGCTCGGCTTCTTCGTGCATCGAGTGCGTGCGGATCTGCACCTCAAGCACCTTACCCTCAGGGCCGATCACCGCCGTGTGCAGCGAGCGGTAGCCGTTCTCTTTCGGGTTGGCGATGTAGTCGTCGAATTCTTTCGGAATGTGCCGCCACAAGGTGTGGACGATACCGAGCGCGGTGTAGCAGTCGCGCATCTCCGGCACCAGCACACGCACCGCACGCACGTCGTAGATCTGGCTGAATTCCAGACCCTTGCGCTGCATTTTGCGCCAGATCGAATAGATGTGTTTGGCCCGGCCGCTGATGTCGGCGTCGACGCCGGTGGCCTGCAATTCGTCTTTGAGCTGGGTCATCACGTCGGCGATGAAACGCTCGCGATCCAGCCGTCGCTCGTGGAGCAACTTGGCGATCTGCTTGTATTGATCCGGCTCGAGATAACGGAAGGACAAGTCCTCCAGTTCCCATTTGATATGACCGATGCCGAGGCGATGCGCGAGCGGCGCATAGATGTCGAACACTTCGCGGGCGACACGGTTACGCTTTTCATCATCGGCGGTTTTTACCGCACGGATGGCGCAGGTACGTTCGGCGAGTTTGATCAGCGCAACACGGACGTCGTCGACCATCGCCACGAGCATTTTGCGCAGGTTTTCCACTTGCCCTTGCGTGCCCATGACCATCGATTGGCGCGGGCTGAGGCTGGCGCTGATGGCCGCCATGCGCTGCACGCCGTCGATCAGTTTGGCCACCACCGGGCCAAAGCGCTGGCCGATGGCCGCGAGCTCAATCTGGCCTTCGCGTACGCCGCGATACAGGACCGCCGCGACCAGCGAATCCTGATCGAGCTTGAGGTCGGCGAGAATCTCGGCGATCTCCAGACCAGTACTGAAACTGCCGGAGCCTTCGGCCCACAGATTCTTCTTGGCATTGGACTGTTGTTCGGCCTCGCGAGCGAACTCGCAGGCTTCTTTCAAGGCTTCGCGATCCAGTGCCAGATCGACACTGACCGCGTGATCGAGCCAAGCCTCGAGATTGATACTGCCGTCAGTGTTGATCGGCTGGTGTGCTCTCACCTGTACCATCTTGCTTTACCTTCCCTACGACGCAGATTCAATGCGTCAAATCGCTGACCTTCAGTGTCCGGTTGCGCTCACGGGGCTAATGCGAGCGCTGCGCGGACAGATCAGACGGATTCAGACGAGCCATCCTGGCTCGCTTCAAATAACGCCATGGCCTCGACATGTGCCGTCTGAGGAAACATATCGAGAATCCCGGCACGTTTTAACCGGTAGCCCTGCTTGATCAATTCGACCGTATCGCGCGCCAGAGTTGCAGGGTTGCACGACACGTACACCAACCGTTTCGCGCCCAGGGTCGCGAGCTTGCGCACCACCTCGAAAGCACCGTCACGCGGTGGGTCCAAGAGTACCGCAGAAAAACCATTTCCGACCCACTGAGCATGGCTCAAAGGCTGGGATAAATCGGCTTGAAAAAACTTTGTGTTATGCAAATTGTTACTGGCGGCGTTGGCTTCGGCACGATCGACCATGGTCTGCACGCCTTCGACCGCCACCACTTCACGCACGGACTTGGCCAGCGGCAAGGCGAAGTTGCCCAAGCCGCAGAACAGGTCCAGCACACGCTCATCGCTACGTGGTTTCAACCAGTCCAGCGCCTGGGCGACCATTGCCTCGTTGACGCCGGCATTGACCTGGATAAAGTCGCCGGGCCGATAGGCCAAATTCAGATCCCACTGTTCCAGACGATAGCCCAGCGACTGGGTCGCATCGACCGGATGCGGTTCGCCTTCGCCATGCAGCCAGAGTTGCGCTTCATGGAATTGGCAGAAGTCCTTGAGGATGCTCAGATCCGCTTCGGACAACGGCGCCATGTGCCGCAGCAACACCGCCAGTGACGAGCCGCTGAACAACTCGACGTGACCCAACGCTTGCGGCTTGCTCAAGCGACGGAGCATCTCCGGCAAACGGGTCATGATCGGTTGCAAGGGCTGTACCAGCACCGGGCATTCGCTGATCGCGACAATGTCCTGGCTGCCGGCGGCGCGAAAACCGACTTCGAGTTTCTTCGCCTTCATGTCCCAGCGCACCGCAATCCGGGCACGACGGCGATAGCCGAATTCGGGGCCGGTCAGCGGTGCTGCCCACTCTTCAGGTTCGACACCGGCAACGCGCGACAATTGCTCGGCGAGCATGCGCTGTTTCAGGGCAAGCTGTTCGCTGTGGGGCAAATGCTGAACGCTGCAACCGCCGCAACGGCCGGCGTGCTGGCACGGCGCCGGGCGACGCAATTCGCTGGCCTTGAACACGCGCTCGGTGCGCGCCTCGACCACTTTGCCGTGCGCGCCGAGCACCCGCGCTTCGACCTCTTCACCGGCAAGGGCGCCGAGGACGAACCAGGTTTTACCTTCGAAAAACGCGATGCCGCGACCGTCATTGGCCAGGCGCTCGATGTTCAAGCGCTGCTTTTTGCCGGTCGGGATTTGCGCAGCCTTGCTTCCGCCAGTGGGCTGAAAGCGCAGGCCTCTCTCGTGCTTGGCCATCAGTTGGGCGCGTCGAAAATGCCGGTCGACAGGTAACGGTCGCCACGGTCGCAGATGATCGCGACGATCACCGCGTTTTCAACTTCTTTGGACAGGCGCAGCATCGCTGCCACCGCACCGCCCGAGGACACGCCGCAGAAGATGCCTTCTTCGCGGGCCAGACGACGGGTGACGTCCTCGGCCTCGCTTTGCGCCATGTCGACGATGCGATCAACGCGATCGGCCTGATAAATCTTCGGCAGGTATTCCTGCGGCCAACGACGGATACCGGGAATGGCCGAGCCTTCCATCGGCTGCAAACCGACGATCTGCACGCTGTCGCTTTGCTCTTTCAAGTAGCGCGAAACGCCCATGATGGTGCCGGTGGTGCCCATCGAACTGACGAAATGGGTGATGCTGCCCTGGGTCTGCCGCCAGATTTCCGGGCCGGTGGTGGTGTAGTGCGCTTCAGGATTGTCACCATTGGCGAACTGATCGAGCACCTTGCCACGGCCTTCGGCTTCCATGCGCTGCGCAAGGTCGCGCGCGCCTTCCATGCCCTCTTCCTGGCTGACCAGAATCAGCTCGGCACCGTAGGCGGTCATCGCCGCTTTGCGCTCGGCGCTGGAGTTGTCCGGCATGATCAGGATCATCTTGTAACCCTTGATCGCGGCGGCCATGGCCAGCGCAATGCCGGTATTACCCGAAGTCGCTTCGATCAGCGTATCGCCGGCGTGGATCTGCCCACGCAACTCGGCGCGAGTGATCATCGACAACGCCGGACGGTCCTTGACCGAACCCGCCGGGTTATTCCCTTCGAGCTTGAGCAATAGGGTGTTGCTGGTGGCACCGGGCAGGCGCTGCAAACGCACCAGCGGAGTGTTGCCGACGCAATCGGCGATGGTTGGGTACTGCAAGGTCATGGCGTATTCGCAATCCAGACGTGCGGGGGCGCCTATCATACCGGCAAACCCGCGCAGGCCATATCACGCAAAGTGCGGTGCTTATGGTTTATGGGAATAAGCGGCCGTTAGTCGCTATTTTCTGTGTGCGCCGTATCCAGTGCATAAAACTCATGCAACTTGGCCTGCAGCAATTGCTTATCCGGTAAGCACGTTTGATATTCGGCTATTAAGGCGGGCGAAAGGCTGCGATTGAGGGCGTACTCGACGACCTCATCTTCCTTGCTTGCACACAGCAGGACACCGATGGCCGGGCTTTCGTGAGGCTTGCGGACATTGCGATCCAGCGCCTCCAAATAGAAATCCAGCTTGCCGAGGTATTCCGGCTCAAAACGGCCGACCTTCAGTTCAATGGCTACAAGGCAGTTGAGCCCTCGGTGGAAGAACAGAAGATCGAGAGAGAAATCCCGACCGCCTACCTGCAACGGATATTCGGAACCGACAAAGCAGAAGTCGCGACCAAGTTCGATCAGGAATTCCTTGAGGCGAGATAGCAGGCCTTGGTGCAGATCAGTTTCAGAATGAGCTCCGGGCAGATCGAGAAATTCGACCATGTAGGAATCACGGAATATCTCGAGAGCTTCGGGGTGTGTTTGCTGCAGTGCCGCGGAGGCTTTTGCTGGATCAGTGACACTTCGCTCGAACAGAGCCGTTTTGAATTGGCGCTCCAACTCTCTTGTAGACCACTTCTCCTGAATAGCCATCCGCAGATAAAACTCACGCTCTTCAGAGAGCTTACTCTGAGTCAAAATGAGCAAATTATGAGTCCACGGCAATTGTGTCAGCAGTGCTGACACTTTCTGATCACCCCGATAAGCCTCATAAAACTGGCGCATCCGAAACAGATTCCGACGGGTGAACCCTCGCAATCCCGGTTGTGTCAGAGCCAAATGTTCGGCCAATTGGCCCACCACGGAATCTCCCCACTCCGCCCGCTCAATCTTTCGACTGATATGCGCCCCCACCTGCCAATAAAGCTCAATCAAGTGAGTGTTGACCGCCTGCATGGCCTTGTGTCTGGAGCTGTGAATCAGGGCAAGCACTTCGTTGAAACGATCGCCGTCAGAGCTGCCGGTCAAGCTAGATTCGTTCATGCGTAATTCCTGAAAGATTAGGTGAAGCACGAGCCTAACCCCTTCAGGAAGCTTGAAATGACCGCCGATGCAGCTTGGGAAATGTCGTACAAAAAAAGGCGAGCGCTCCCGCGCAGCCAGGGGGAATGCTGCCCCCGATGGACTACATCGCGAGCAGACTCACTCCTACAAGGGATGTGATTTGTTCAGACGATCTGCGGTGAACGCAAATCCAATGCAGGAGTGAGCCTGCTCGCGATAGCGTCATTCGCCCCAACACCATCATCCGCCAATAACCGCACATTCAGCCGCAACCCCGCCCCGCCATTCTCCGCCCAAATACTCCCACCCTGACGCTGCACGGCGTTGCGCGCAATGCTCAGCCCCAGGCCAAACCCGCCGTCGCCAGGCCGCGAGCCGTCGAGGCGAGTGAACGGCAGGAAGATCCGCTGCAGATCGGACTCAGCCACCCCGCCGCCCTGATCTTCGAGCCACAAATGCCAGTAATCGCCCTCGCGTCGTCCATCGAGCCGCACAATCCCGCCTTCTGGCGAATGCCGGATGGCGTTGCGCAGAATGTTCTCCAGCGCCTGCGCCAAGGTATTCAGATTGCCGCGCACCCAGCACGATGCCTCCACCGAACACTGCAACTGCAGACTCGGCCAGCCACTTTCATAACAGGCGTTGTCGGTAAGCATTTCCCACAGCGCCTGAATCTGAATGGCTTCATCCGGCAATGGCGTGCGGTCCGTGTCGAGCCAAGCCAGTTGCAAGGTGTCTTCGACCAGCCGTTGCATGCCGTCGACTTCACGCCCGATGCGATCGCGCAATTGCGGCAGACCCTGTTCACTTTCGCTGGCCACGCGCAGTCGGCTCAGCGGCGTGCGCAATTCGTGGGACAGGTCGCGGAGCAATTGCTGTTGCAGGGCAACGGTCGATTGCAGGCGTTCGGACATCGAGTCAAACGCCCTTGCCAGTTCGCCGAGTTCATCCGGGCGCTGAGTGATCCCGCTCGACAGGCGCACATTCAATTGATCGGCGCGCCAGGCATTGGCCTGTTCGCGCAAGTTGTTCAGTGGCACCACCAGCAGGCGATACAGGCCGACGCACAGCAACAAGGTGAACAGCCCCGGAATCACACCGTTGGTGACCACCCGCCAGAACAGCCTGTATTTGCCCGGCAAAAACCGCTCGGGCAATTCAATCACCAGACTGCCGGCGGAAGGGTCCTTGGGGAACGGAATGCGCAGCCATGGCCGCCCCTGCTTGTGAATCGGCCAGTCGAGACCGCGCAAGAAGGTCATGTGCTGGATTTCCTGCTCATTCAACGGCTCATTGCTCAGCGACTGCAAATTACCGCTGATCACGCCGACCCAACCGGCTTCGCGCAACTCCATGCTCTGCAACCAGCTGTCGACACCGTCGCGTTCGCCACGCTGCCAGGCGCGCTCGGCTTCAGCGGCATAGCGGGTCAACGTGCCGCGCGCTTCGTCGGAGAGGAACTGATTACGCTCCTCCATATAGCGGCCCCACGACCAGCTCAGCCAGATCATCAGCAGACAGAACGCGACCAGCAGAAACGCCAGTTTCCAGAACAGCGAATGTCGCCCCGGCAGCTCAGACACTTTCATCGGCGGCGCTCAATACATAACCCTTGCCCCATACCGTGCGCACTTCACGCTCGCTATAACCGATGGTTTTGAGTTTGCGGCGGATCTGGCTGATGTGCATGTCGAGGCTGCGATCGTGGGCGGCATAACCGCGCTGCAACACATGCTGATAAAGGAAGGCTTTGCTGAGCACTTCTTCATCGTTGCGGTTGAGGGTTTCCAGCAAACGGTATTCGCTGCGGGTCAGCCCGGCCGCTTGCTCGCGGTAGAACACATCGCACTGATCTTCGTCGAAATGCAGCGTGCCCGTTGCAGCGGGGGCCGCGAGGGTCGCCGGACGCCGATCAAGGGCAACGCGGCGCAGGATCGCTTCGATACGCACGTGCAATTCGGCCATGCTGAACGGCTTGGGCAGATAGTCGTCGGCGCCAAGGCGAAATCCGCTGATGCGATCAGCCTCGGCACCGAGGGCCGACATCAGCAGCACCGGGGTCGAATGGCTCTGACGCAATTGCGTCAGCACATTCAAACCGTCCATGCCCGGCAACAGGATATCCATCAGCACCACATCGAACGGTTGGCGCTTGGCGATGTTCAGGCCTTCCTGGCCGTTCTGGCACCAGGTCACTTGAAAGCCGCTGCGGCCCAGCTGTTCGTGAACATAGGCACCGAGCACCGGGTCGTCTTCGATGGAGAGTATGCGTGGCTGGCCAACGGAAACAGGAGTCATGAGTATCTGCAAGTAATTCTCAGTTGAGCGCGATTATTCAAGATTGCCGGGCATCGGGCAACCGAAGGTTGACCTGTCGGACCAACGACAACCTGCGCGCAGACCGACGACGACACCATTTTTCCGAAGATTGCCCGCGAGCAAATCGCTACACTGCGCCAATGTCGCGTGCCGGATGCACGCATGAGTCAACAGATCAGCGGGATGCAGGAGATAGGTGTGCTCACGAAACTGGGAATCAAAGGTCGCGTGCTATTGCTGACCTTGTTGCCAACCAGCCTGATGGCGCTGGTACTCGGTGGTTATTTCACCTGGATGCAGCAGTCCGACTTGCAGACCCAACTGATGCAGCGCGGCGAAATGATCGCCGAGCAACTGGCGCCGCTGGTCGCCCCCGCCATGGGCCATGGCGACAGTGATCTGCTCGAACGCATCGCCACCCAGTCCCTCGAACAACCGGACGTGCGCGCCGTCACCTTTCTTGCGCCCGACCGCACACCGCTGGCCCACGCCGGGCCGACCATGCTCAATCAGGCCCCGAGTGGTGACAGCGCTTTATTGCAACGGCGCAGCGGCAATGACGCGACCCGTTACCTGATGCCGGTGTTCGGCAAGCACCGCAACCTCGCCGGAGAACTGATCCCGGAAGAAGCCGAGCGCCTGCTCGGCTGGGTCGAACTGGAGCTGTCGCACAACGGCATGTTGTTGCGCGGTTATCGCAGCCTGTTTGCCAGCCTGCTTTTGATCGCTGCCGGTCTGGCCGGCGCCGCACTGCTGGCGTTGCGCATGGGCCGCACCATCAACCGCCCGCTAGGGCAGATCAAACAAGCTGTCGCGCAACTCAAGGACGGTCATCTCGAAACCCGCCTGCCGCCACTCGGCAGTCAGGAACTGGATGAACTGGCATCGGGCATCAACCGCATGGCCGGAACCCTGCAGAACGCCCGCGAAGAATTGCAGCACAGTGTCGATCAGGCCACCGAAGACGTGCGCCAGAACCTGGAAACCATCGAGATCCAGAACATCGAACTCGACCTGGCGCGCAAAGAAGCGCTGGAGGCCAGCCGGATCAAATCCGAATTCCTCGCCAACATGAGTCACGAGATTCGCACGCCGCTCAACGGCATCCTCGGTTTCACCCACCTTTTACAGAAAAGCGAACTGACCCCGCGTCAGCTCGACTACCTGGGCACCATTGAAAAGTCCGCCGACAGCCTGCTGGGGATCATCAACGAGATCCTCGATTTCTCGAAGATCGAGGCCGGCAAACTGGTGCTCGACCACATCCCGTTCAATCTGCGCGATCTGCTTCAGGACACCCTGACCATTCTTGCCCCCGCTGCGCACGCCAAACAGCTTGAACTGGTCAGCCTGGTGTATCGCGACACACCGCTGTCGCTGGTCGGTGACCCGCTGCGCTTGAAGCAGATCCTCACCAACCTGGTCAGCAACGCGATCAAGTTCACCCGCGAAGGCACCATCGTCGCCCGCGCCATGCTCGAAGACGAAAACGACGACAGCGTGCAATTGCGCATCAGCGTTCAGGACACCGGTATCGGCCTGTCGAGCCAGGACGTGCGCGCACTGTTCCAGGCTTTCAGCCAGGCGGACAATTCGCTGTCGCGCCAACCCGGCGGCACAGGTCTGGGGCTGGTGATTTCCAAGCGCCTGATCGAGCAGATGGGCGGCGAAATCGGCGTCGACAGTACGCCAGGCGAAGGTTCGGAATTCTGGATCAGCCTGAGCCTGCCCAAGACCCGCGACGACGCCGAAGACCTGCCCGCAGCGCCGCTGCTCGGGCGCCGCGTGGCGGTGCTGGAAAACCATGAACTGGCGCGTCAGGCCCTGCAGCATCAACTGGAAGACTGCGGCCTCGACGTCACCACTTTCAATACCCTGGAAAGCCTGACCAATGGCGTCACGGGCGCACACCAGACCGATCAGGCGATTGATCTGGCGGTCATGGGCATCACCAGCAACGACATGCTGCCCGAGCGCTTGAACCAGCACATCTGGGACCTTGAACACCTCGGCTGCAAAGTGCTGGTGCTGTGTCCGACCACCGAACAGACGCTGTTCCATCTGTCAGTGCCCAACCCGCACAGTCAGTTGCAGGCGAAGCCGGCCTGCACGCGCAAACTGCGTCGGGCGCTGGCCGATCTGGTCAACCCGCGCCAGCCGCGCACCGAACCGGGGGAACCGTTGTCGAGTCGGGCACCGCGGGTGCTGTGCGTCGACGACAACCCGGCCAACTTGCTGCTGGTGCAAACCCTGCTCGAAGACATGGGCGCCAAGGTGCTCGCGGTCGAGAGCGGTTATGCAGCGGTCAAAGCGGTGCAGAGCGAATCGTTCGACCTGGTGTTGATGGACGTGCAGATGCCCGGGATGGACGGGCGTCAGAGCACCGAAACCATTCGCCAGTGGGAGAGCGAACGGCATTGCACGCCGCTACCGATCGTCGCCCTCACCGCCCACGCCATGGCCAACGAAAAACGCGCGCTGCTGCAGAGCGGCATGGACGACTACCTGACCAAACCGATCAGCGAACGGCAACTGGCGCAGGTGGTGTTGAAGTGGACCGGCCTCGCGCTGCGAAACCAGGGGCCGGAGCGGGCCAGCGAAAGCGCAGCCGGCAATCACGAGTTGCCGGTGCTCGATCATGAGGAAGGCTTGCGCCTGGCCGCTGGCAAGGCTGACCTCGCAGCGGACATGCTGGCGATGCTGCTGGCGTCGCTGGAAGCCGACCGCGAAGCCATTTGCAGCGCCCGCGAGAGCCACGACCAGAACGCCCTGCTCGAACGCGTGCACCGCCTGCACGGCGCCACCCGTTATTGCGGCGTCCCGCAATTGCGCGCGGCCTGTCAGCGCAGTGAAACCCTGCTCAAGCAGGACGACCCCAAGGCCGCCGCCGCACTGGATGAGCTGGAACGCTCGATCAATCGACTCGCGGCACAGGCGCGGATCAGCGCCTGATCCACAGCAATGCCATGAAGGCTCAGGCGCGCTAAAGTTGTCGCGGGTGATTGCAGCCCGCGTCGATGCTCCAGGAGGATTTCATGCGCACGATCGTTTTCAGCAGCCAGACCTACGACCGCGACAGCTTCATCGCTGCCGACGGCCCGGCCGACATCGAACTGCACTTTCAACCGGCGCGGCTCAGCCTCGACACGGCGGCACTGGCCGACGGGCATGACGTCGTTTGTGCGTTCATCAATGACGACCTCAGTGCCACCGTACTCGAACGTCTGGCCGCGGGCGGCACCCGACTGATCGCCTTGCGCTCGGCGGGCTACAACCATGTTGACCTGATGGCCGCCAAACGCCTGGGGCTGACCGTCGTTCGCGTCCCGGCCTACTCGCCTCACGCGGTGGCCGAACATGCGGTGGCGTTGATCCTGGCACTGAACCGGCGTTTGCACCGCGCCTACAACCGCACCCGCGAAGGCGATTTCAGCCTGCACGGGCTGACCGGTTTCGATCTGGTTGGCAAAACCGTCGGCATTGTCGGCACCGGGCAGATCGGTGCGACGTTTGCGAAGATCATGCACGGCTTCGGGTGTGAGTTGCTCGCATACGATCCGTATCCAAACCCGCAGGTGCTGGCGTTGGGCGCGCGCTATCTGAGCCTGCCGGAACTGCTCGCGCAGTCGTGCATCATCAGCCTGCACTGCCCGCTCAACGAGCAGAGCAAACACTTGATCAACCGTGATTCACTGGCGCACATGCAACCGGGCGCCATGCTCATCAACACCGGCCGTGGTGGTCTGGTCGATACGCCGGCGCTGATCGACGCGCTGAAAGAAGGTCAGCTCGGCTATCTGGGTCTGGATGTGTATGAAGAAGAGGCGCAACTGTTTTTCGAGGATCGCTCCGACCTGCCGCTGCAGGACGATGTGCTGGCGCGCTTGCTGACCTTCCCGAATGTGATCATCACCGCGCATCAGGCTTTCCTGACGCGCGAGGCACTGGGTGCGATTGCCGCGACGACCCTGCACAACATCGCCGCCTGGGCGGCCGGTGCGCCGCAGAACCAGGTCGAGGGCTGACGCGCAGTCCGCGCACTTCGACTAGAGCGACGCCGCCAGTATCAACAGCGCCAGCCAGCCGAAACCGAAAAAGCGCTGCTTCATCGAGTGCCCGTTACGCAGCAGGAACCAGACGAAAATCATCGGCATCAGGAACACCATGATTTTCAACCAGCCTTCGACCGGGCGGCTGCCGTCTTCATTGATGTGCATTTCAACCCCGGTGGCCGGCGCACGACGACGCTCTTCGGCGGCGGGCGTGACGGGCGGCAACGGCTGCGTTGCAGGAGGGACGAACGCCTCCGGCACCGCTTTATTGCGGGGCAGACTGCCGAACGAAATGGTCGAGACCTGAACGGGCGTGGCGCCAGACTGCGGTTGTGCTGCAGGTACCTGGCTGGCCTGCGCCGCCATCGGTGCGCCGCAATGAATGCACGCGGCGGCTTGCGAGCTGATGCTGCGCTTGCATTCATAACATTCGATCAGCGCCATGTTGCGTTCCTTCAGAGTCGAGGGCGGCAGTTTGCCATGGGTGTGGGTCGATTTGAACCGGATCGAAGGTCGCACGTGCACATCATTCTGCAACCGGGCCCGTGCTAGCATGTCGCGCATATTTGGAGGACCCATGGTCGAACACGATTTCCGCTACAACCTGATGAACCCGCAACACACCCTCACCGAATGCCGCGCGCTGGTTCCGGGCCGCTATCAGGTGACCGGCAACGGTGGCTCGATTCGCATCGGTGACGCGCTGTTGGTCACCCTCAAAGGCAGCAAGGACTTGTCCATGCGCCTGACCGTCGAAACCGTTCGCCACCTGATCAATCCGCCAGGCCAATGGACCGCGATGACCACGGGCCCCGTGTTCGGTGAACTGGCCATCCATACCTGGCAGGTCAACTGCGACAGCTGCGCCAAAGAGCTGAGCTTTGAATTTGCCGTGGATGCCAAACTTGGCAAAACCGCGGAGAAACCAGCGGCCACGGCACGTATCGCCGAGCTGGGCTGGAAAGCCGTTGGCGACAAGCATCTGTGCCCGAAATGCCAGGAGCCTGCGTGATGAAACGCCTTGCCCTGACCGCTCTGGTCGGTGCCGGCCTGGTAGGCTGCGCCGCGGAGCCTGTGCAACTGCAACAGAACCGCAGCTACATTCTGGAATGGATCGGCGAGCGGCCATTGATGGATTACAGCCATCTGACCGTGACCCTTGGCGATGATGGTCGCGCCTACGGCAACGGCGGCTGCAACCACTGGTTCGCACCGTATACGCTGGATGGCGACAAGATCAGCTTCGGCAAGATCGGCAAGACCCGCAAACTCTGCGCCCCGGCGCTGATGGAGCAGGAGCAACGCTTCCTGCAGGCGCTGGAGCATGTCGAGCGCTGGGACATCTCGCCGATCGAGCAGATGCGCTTCTGGCCAGCCGCAGGCAAGCCGTTGCGCTGGTGGCTGGAAGAGGGTTAACCCGCAAAAGATCGCAGCCTTCGGCAGCTCCTACATGAGTCCGTGTACACCCTGTAGGAGCTGCCGAAGGCTGCGATCTTTTCTTTCACAACAACCTATTTGGTTGCTTGCAACGCCTCCAGCTTCGCCATCACTCCCGCCGCCGTCTGCTCGCCCATCAGCTGTTCACGCACCTTGCCTTTGTTGTCGATGATGTACGTCACCGGCAGTGCCTCACTGCGTGGCAAGTCGAACAACTCCGCCGGATCCTGCGCCAGCACGGTGAACTTGATGCCGAGCTTCTCGCTGGCGTCTTTCAACTCGACACCCTGCACGTTGTCGAAGTTGACCCCGAACACGCCGACGTTCTTGCTCTTCAGTTCATCAGCCAAATGGTTGAGTTCCGGAATTTCGGTCCGGCACGGGCCGCACCATTCGGCCCAGTAGTTGAGCACGACCCAGTGTTTGTCCAAACGCTCGGAGGCGACTTTCTGACCGTTCTGGTCGATCCCGTAATCGTTGCCGCAGCCCCCCAGCATCAACGCCCCGATAATCGTCAATGCCGCTGCCAATCGCCGTGTCATGTCCTGTTCCTTGTGAAAATTTGAAGGCGCCTGCGACCCATCGCCTCTGACGGTTCTGGATTGCGCGCTGCACAGTTAGAATAGCCGCCACTTTACGCCAGAAGCGACCCGCCATGACCGATCTGACGCTTTATCACAATCCGCGCTGCTCGAAATCCCGCGGCGCGCTGGAACTCATTGAAGCCCGCGGCCTGACGCCAACGGTCGTGCGCTACCTCGAAACCCCGCTGAACGCGGCGCAAATCAAGGCCCTGCTCGGCAAGCTGGGGATCAGCGCGCGCCAGTTACTGCGCAGCGGCGAAGATGAATACAAAATGCTTCAACTCGCTGACGAAAGCCTCAGCGAAGCGCAATTGATCGACGCCATCGCCCAGCATCCAAAACTGATGGAGCGGCCGATTCTCGAAGTCGGTGACAAAGCGGTCATCGGTCGTCCACCGGAAAATGTGCTGGAGTTGCTGCCGTGAGCGCGCCTTACATTCTGGTGCTGTATTACAGCCGCAACGGCTCGACCAACGAGATGGCGCGGCAGATTGCTCGCGGTGTCGAGCAGGCCGGCCTCGAAGCGCGTCTGCGCACCGTGCCGGCAATTTCCACCGAGTGCGAAGCGGTGGCGCCGAGCATCCCGGACGACGGCGCGCTCTACGCGACTCTCGATGATCTGAAAAACTGTGCCGGCCTGGCGCTGGGCAGCCCGACGCGTTTCGGCAACATGGCTGCGCCACTGAAGTACTTTCTCGACGGCACCAGCAACCTGTGGCTGACCGGCGCGCTGGTGGGCAAACCGGCCGGCGTGTTCACCTCGACCGCCAGCCTGCACGGCGGTCAGGAAACCACCCTGCTGTCGATGATGCTGCCGCTGCTGCACCACGGCATGTTGATCACCGGCCTGCCCTATAGCGAATCGGCGCTGCTGGAAACCGAGGGCGGCGGCACGCCTTACGGCGCCAGCCATCATGCCGGGGCGGACGGCAAAAAGGGTCTCGATCAGCACGAAGTGGCGCTGTGCCGCGCGCTCGGTCTGCGTCTGGCCAAGACTGCGCAGAAACTGGAGGGCTGACGGTGGCGAAGAAGCCGAAAATCCTGCCTGCCGTCGAGTGGCTGGAGCCACGCGTGAAGGCCATGCGCGTCATCAGCCTGCTGAGTTTTTTCGCCTTGGGCGGATTGCTCGCGGCCTACTATCTGATCTTCGCTGACCTGCACGGCGCACGGCCGTGGGTGATTCTGCTGGTCGAACTGATCCCGTGGCTCGTCCTCGCCCCGGCGATGATCATGGGCAGCGCCCGTGGCCATTCGTGGATGTGTTTTGTGGTGAATCTGTATTTCATCAAGGGCGCACTGGCGGCGTATGACCCCAACCGGCAGTTGTTTGGCGTGCTGGAGATGGTCGCGAGTCTGGCGGTGTTCTGCTCCGCGCTGCTGTATGTGCGGTGGCGGTATCAGTTGAATCGCAAATTGGCGGGTGAAGGCGAGATCTCCATCGCCTGACAGACCGTCATCGCTGGCAAGCCAGCTCCCACAGGTTTTTGCGTCGATCACATAATTGTGTTTCAACAGAGATCCTGTGGGAGCTGGCTTGCCAGCGATTGGGGCGACTCGGTCTTAATGGTTGACGGTGTAGGCGAGCATCATCGAAATCTGGCTCATCGGCCGCCCGCCGCTCTGTTCATGCCACTGGTTGAACACGTCCTGCACAATCTTCAGATCACGCTGGCTGGTCGGCACCTTGTCGACGATTTTCTGTGCATTCAGCGCCGCCACCACGTCGTAGCTCGGCACAAACGTGTCCTTGCCGACCATGCGCAAAAACCGTGGTGCCGACAGCCCGCCGAGTTGATGGCCGTGCTTTTTCAGATACGTCCACAAACCGACAATATCAGTCACCGGCCAGTCGGCAATCAGCGCGCCGAAACTGCCCTTGTCCTTCTCGACGTCGAGGATGAACTGCGCATTGCGCGGCACGCTTTTCAACTTGCCCAAGTGACGAATGATCCGCGCATCCTGCATCAGCCGCTCGAGGTGTTCGGCGCTCATCAGCACGACCTTTTCCGGGGCGAACTTGAAGAACACTTCTTCGAAGGCCGGCCACTTGGCGTCGACCAGACTGTGCTTGAGGCCGGCGCGAAATACGCGTAGAGCCATGGTCGAGAGGTAGCGGTCGTCGCTGATCTTGCGCAGTTGCGCGGGGGTCTTGGGAACGGGCAGATGGGCTTCCAGTTCAGCCGCCGAACCGAAGCGGTTCAGACAGTATTCGTGCAGCCACTTGTAATCGCGCATGCCCTCTCCTGGTGAATTGAATAAAGAAACTAATGCGGGGCCCTGTGGTGAGGGGATTTATCCCCGATGGGGAGCGGAGCTCCCCCAGAAAAGCGGGGGGCTGCTGCGCAGCCCATCGGGGATAAATCCCCTCACCACAAAAGTGTGGCCCCACAGAGATTGGGTTTAGAGATTGACGACGTTCACAAAGCGCGAAGCCGCAGTCTCGTCGATCTTCAGGCTGGTGAAGTCGAACAGGTTGCGGTCGGCCAGTTGCGACGGGATGACATTCTGCAGACTGCGGAAGATGCTTTCCGTTCGACCGGGTGTCTTGCGCTCCCAGTCCTGAAGCATGTCCTTGACCACCTGACGCTGCAGGTTTTCCTGCGAACCGCAAAGGTTGCACGGGATGATCGGGAATTCCTTGAGATCCGAATACGCCTGAATGTCTTTCTCGTTGCAGTACGCCAGCGGACGGATCACCACGTTGCGGCCATCGTCGGCGCGCAGCTTCGGCGGCATGGCTTTCAGCGAACCGTTGAAGAACATGTTGAGGAAGAACGTCTCGACGATGTCATCACGATGATGACCGAGGGCCATCTTGGTCGCGCCGATTTCATCAGCGAAGGTGTACAGCGTGCCGCGACGCAGGCGTGAGCACAGCGAGCAGGTAGTCTTGCCCTCGGGAATCAATTCCTTGACCACCGAGTACGTGTCTTTCTCGACGATGTGGTACTCGACGCCCAGCTCTTTGAGGTAGGCCGGCAGCACATGCTCGGGGAAGCCCGGCTGCTTCTGGTCCATGTTCACCGCGACGATCTCGAACTTGATCGGGGCAACCTTCTGCAGGTGCAGCAGCACGTCGAGCATGGTGTAACTGTCCTTGCCCCCGGACAGGCAGACCATGACCTTGTCGCCGTCTTCAATCATGTTGAAGTCGGCAACGGCTTCGCCGGCCAGGCGGCGCAGGCGCTTTTGCAGTTTGTTCTGGTTGACCGTAAGAGTGCCCATGACGCGAAATCCGTGAGGTGTGACGAAAGGCCGGCATTTTACGCAAAAACCCCGGATGCGCGAAGCATCCCGACTGCTCGCATTCTGAAATGCATATTCATGTAGGAGCTGCCGAAGGCTGCGATCTCTTGATTTTGATTTTTCAAAACAAGATCAAAAGATCGCAGCCTTCGGCAGCTCCTACAGGGCCAGTCAAGACTGTGCGGCGATTAAGCCCCGTGTTTACAGCGCGATTTGCTCTAAGCCCCTAATACCTGTGCGGTTAAGTCCTTTCTATACTGCGACATAAGGTCGCACACATCCAAGACCTGAATTTGCTCGGCCTCATTGGCCCGTAGGCGCTCCGTTGGGGGGCGATGGCAATAACAAGAGGAGTGACTGGCATGATCCATCACGTAGTGGGACTTTTTACCCACCCCGATCAGGAATGGAAGGAAATCCGTGGCGACCAAGAGGAAAGCATCAGCCACATGTACCTGACACACACGCTGATTCTGGCGGCGATCCCGGCTATCTCGGCGTTCATTGGCACCACCCAGGTCGGCTGGGTGATCGGCAACCGTGCGCCGGTCATGCTCACCGTCGAAAGCGCAGTCTGGATGACCGTCATGTCGTACCTGGCCATGCTCGGCGGCGTCGCGGTCATGGGCGCCTTCGTGCACTGGATGGCGCGCACGTATGACGCCAACCCGAGTCTGGCCCGTTGTGTCGCATTTGCCACTTACACCGCAACACCGTTGTTTGTCGGCGGGCTGGCGGCGCTGTATCCGCATATGTGGCTGGGGATGATCGTCGGCACGGCGGCCATCTGCTACACGGTTTATCTGTTGTACGTAGGGCTGCCGACGTTCATGAACATTCCGTCGGATGAAGGGTTCCTGTTTTCAAGTTCGGTGCTGGCGGTGGGTCTGGTGGTACTGGTTGCCATCATGGCGTTCACCGTGATTGTCTGGGGGCTGGGCGTAGGTCCCGTCTATACCAACTGATTCGCCAATCCAATCCGAGGCCGCCGCAAGGCGGCCTTGTCGTTTGCCGGATGACCATTCGGCAGCTCGGCGATTCGCAAGTCCGGGGCGTTGCGGCATACTCGCCGTCTCTGGAGATCCATCAAGCATGCCCGAGCAACTCAATACCCGCGTCGAAGACTGTTACCAACTCGCTGAAGCCTTTTTCAAACGTCATTTCCAACGCCCCGTTGTCAGTCTCAAGCTGCGCGGGCAAAAAGCCGGTGTCGCGCATTTGCACGAAAACCTGCTGCGCTTCAACCCGCAGCTGTACCGGGAAAACACCGAACACTTCCTCAAGCAGACCGTGGCCCACGAAGTCGCGCACCTGATCGCCCATCAGCTGTTTGGCGACCGCATCCAGCCGCATGGCGAGGAGTGGCAACTGATCATGCGCGGGGTTTACGAACTGCCGCCGGATCGCTGCCACACCTACGCCATCAAACGCCGCAGCGTCACGCGCTATATCTACAAATGCCCGTGCGTGGACAGTGATTTTCCATTCTCGGCGCAGCGCCACAGCCTGGTGCGACAGGGGCGGCGGTATTTGTGCCGGCGCTGCCGCAACACCTTGGTGTTCAGTGGTGAGATGCGGGTGGAATAGTCAGATTTGTGTTGTTTGCTCTGGCCCCATCGCGAGCAGGCTCACTCCTACAGGTGGAACGCATTCCAAATGTAGGAGTGAGCCTGCTCGCGATGAGGCCGGTACAGACACTAAAGAATGACTTTGGAAGACCGCAGTTCTGCTATCCGCTGAGCACTGAACCCCAACTCCGCTAACACCTGATCGGTATGCTGCCCCAACACCGCCCCAACATGTCGCGGCGCCGGCAACGCCTCGGAAAACTTCAACGGGCACGCCATCTGCGCCTGCGACGTGCCATCCCCACGAGGCACTTGCGTCACCAGTTCACGCGCCTGCAATTGCGGGTGCCGAACGGCCTCACCCAGACTCAACACCGGCTCGACACAGGCATCGATCCCGGCAAACATCTCGCACAGTTCAACAAAGTCATGCCGCTCGAACTCGACCTTCAAGGCATCTTTCAGCGCTCGCTGTTGCTCAGGTTTCGGCGATAACCCCTGTGCCGCCAACTCCGGCCGCCCCAGCGCGGTACACAGCTGCTGCATGAACCCCGGCTCCAGACTGCCGACCGACATCCAGCGCCCGTCGCGGGAACGGTAATAGTCATAGAAGCTGCCGCCATTGAGCATCTGCTCTTCCCATGCGGGCTCCTCGCCGCAAGCCAGATACCCGGCGCCGGCCATGGCATTCAGGCTGAACGCACAATCGGTCATGCTCACGTCGATATGGGTGCCCTGCCCCGTTTGCTGACGGGCAATGACTGCCGCGAGCAAACCGATCACCCCGTGCAACGAACCACCGGCGACATCGGCCACTTGCATGCCCAACGGCAACGGCCCGCTGTCGGCGCGGCCGGTGTAGCTGGCAAGTCCGGCCAGCGCGAGGTAGTTGATGTCGTGCCCGGCGCGATCCTTGTACGGCCCGGTCTGGCCATAACCGGTGATCGACACATAGATCAGTTTCGGATTGATCGCTTTCAATGCTTCATAACCCAGCCCCAGACGTTCCATCACTCCGGGGCGAAACTGTTCGAGAACGATGTCGTAATCGGCCAGCAACTGCTTGACCACGTCCAGCGCTTCGGGCTGTTTCAGGTCCAGTGCCAGGCTGCGTTTGTTGCGGTTCAGGTAGGCATGACTGGCGGATATCCCGGCATCGTGCGGCGGCAACAGCCGCAGCAGGTCCAGACGCGTCGGCGATTCGATGCGCAGCACGTCCGCGCCCATGTCGGCCAGCAACAGCGAGGCAAACGGCCCCGGCAACAGGGTCGAGAAATCGAGGATTTTCAGTGAGGCCAGCGGTGCAGACATGGGCAAGCTCCTTGGGCGATGCACTCAGCCTAGGCAGCCATTGCCGATGCAGCAATCACCGGATATGTCAGCGGGTGTGACCGTTACGCTCAAATCGCAAGCAATAAAAAACCCCGTGGTGAGGGGATTTATCCCCGATGAGTCGCGTAGCGGCTCCCTTCTACCACCAAAAAGAAGGGACTGCTGCGCACTCCATCGAGGATAAATCCCCTCACCAGAAGGGCTTTTCACCACCCCGCATCGCATTGATGCGGGGCTTCGTTTACTTACTTGACGCTGCTCGGGGTTGGGCCTTCAGCCACACCCAGGTCGTCTTCAGGACGAGTGTCAGCGATACCGCGACCACCCGAAGCCAGCTCGGCGTCCAGTACGTCGGTGTCCAGCTCTTTCACCCACTTGGCAACCACGATGGTCGCAACAGCGTTGCCCACCAGGTTGGTCAGTGCGCGCGCTTCGGACATGAAGCGGTCGATACCGAGGATCAGCGCCAGACCGGCCACCGGCAGGTGACCTACCGCCGACAGGGTTGCGGCCAACACGATGAAGCCCGAACCGGTCACACCGGCAGCGCCTTTGGAGGACAGCAGCAACACCACCAGCAGGGTGATCTGGTGAGTAATGTCCATGTGCGTGTCGGTTGCCTGAGCAATGAACACCGCGGCCATGGTCAGGTAGATCGCGGTACCGTCGAGGTTGAACGAGTAACCGGTCGGGATCACCAGACCCACTACCGATTTCTTCGCGCCCAGACGCTCCATCTTGATCAGCATGCGTGGCAATACCGATTCCGACGACGAGGTGCCGAGTACGATCAGCAGCTCTTCACGGATGTAACGGATCATTTTCAGCACGCTGAAGCCGTGCATGCGGGCGATACCGCCGAGCACGATCAACACGAACAGCAGGCACGTGATGTAGAAGCAGATCATCAGTTGACCCAGCTGCACCAGCGACCCCACGCCGTAGGCACCGATGGTGAAGGCCATGGCACCGAAGGCACCGATTGGCGCGAGCTTCATGATCATGTTGATGATGTTGAACATCACGTGGGCGAAGCGATCGATGAAGTCGAGGATCGGCTTGCCGTAGGCACCCAGGCGATGCAGGGCGAAACCGAAGATCACCGAGAACATCAGCACTTGCAGGATGTCACCGGTAGCGAACGCGCCGACGATAGTGGTCGGGATCACGTTGAGCAGGAAGCCGACAACGCTCTGGTCAGCACCGGCCGCGACATAAGAAGCGACTTTGGAAGCGTCGAGGGTTGCAACATCAATGTGCATGCCGTTGCCCGGCTGCACGATATTGACCACGACCAGACCGACCAGCAGGGCGATGGTCGAGACGATTTCGAAGTACAGGAGTGCGTAACCGCCGGTCTTGCCGACCGACTTCATGTTCTGCATGCCGGCGATGCCGCTGACCACGGTGCAGAAGATGATCGGGGCGATGATCATTTTGATCAGTTTGATGAACCCGTCACCCAGCGGCTTTACCGCCACGCCGAACTGCGGGTAGTAATGACCGAGCGCAATACCGATGATGATTGCGATGATCACCTGGAAATACAGGGATTTGTACAGTGGCTGACGAGTCGTCATTGCAAATTTCCTCAAGAGCCCCGCGTGCAACATCCATCTGTTACGCCGCGAAACCTGAATTGCGAACCCTCCTGCACTGGAGGGATTTGTTGTTGGAGCGGCGTTTTCCGAACGGGATCAACGCACGCTTCTGTCGCTTGTATCGCAAACCTCGTGCCACTTTGGTGCGTTTCGCTGCAAGCCTTTTGATATCAGGGCCTGCAGGTTTTTCAATGTCACCGCCTCGCGAGTTGATTGTGGCGGATTTCCGCCAACCGGGCCGATCTCGTCCTACAATTTGGCGGAAATCCGCCTTGTTGCCCACGCTACCCCCGAGTACCATCCGGCGTCTGAGAAAGGATCTGCCGCTTATGCGTGAACGCACCATTGCCAGCCATTTCGCTCGCGCCGCTCTCGGTGGCGCGCGCCGTCTGGGCTGCGATTATTCAGGGCTGCTGCAGCAACTGGGCATCAGCGCGGAACTGCTCGACGAGCCGCGTGCACGGATCGCCCCGGAGCAGTTCACCCGGTTGATCCAGGGCCTGTGGCTGGCGCTGGACGACGAGTACCTGGGTTTTGGCAGCGCGCCGAGCAAACCCGGCAGCTTCGCGATGATGTGCCACGCCTCGATTCACTGCCGCAATCTGGAGAAAGCACTGCAGCGCGGTTTATTGTTTTATAGCTTATTCCCGGCCGCCCCGCGCCTGACCCTGAGCCGCGAAGACGAATGGGTGCGCTTGAGCCTGGACGACGCGTCATTGTGGGACCCGGATCACTTTCTCACCGAAAGCCTGTTGGTGATCTGGCATCGACTGGGCAGCTGGCTGATCGGCCAGCGCATTCGCCTCGAACACGCGACCTTCAGCTATGCGAAACCCGCCCACGGCGCCGAATACGACCTGCTCTTCCCCTGTCCCATGACCTTCGGCACCGAGCACAGCAGCCTGCTGTTTCATAGCCGCTATTTATCCATGCCGTTGTTACAGGACGAGCGCACGCTCAAGCATTTTCTCGAACGCTCCCCCGCCGACCTGCTCTCGCGCCCGGATGACGGCGACAGCCTGAGCAGCCGCTTGCGTCGCTTGCTCAGCCGCGACAGTGCGCGCTGGCCAGATCTGGAAGCGGTGGCGGCGCACTTGCACATCAGCCCGCAGACGCTACGCCGGCATTTGCGTGAGGAAGGCAGCAGTTTTCAGGAGCTGAAGGATCAGCTGCGGCGGGATATCGCCATCTACCATTTGGGGCGCGCGGATTTGTCGTTGCAGCAGATTGCCGAGCAGCTTGGTTTTTCCGAACCGTCGGCGTTTCACCGCGCGTTCAAGAAGTGGACGGGGCTGACGCCCGGGGCTTATCGGGCGCAGGAACAGTAAGATCAAAAGATCGCAGCCTGCGGCAGCTCCTACATTGGCAATGTGCTCCCCTGTAGGAGCTGCCGCAGGCTGCGATCTTTTCGGTTACACCGCAGGAAAATGAATCCTGAACGCCGCCCCACCCATCGGCGAATCGCCCAGCGCCAGTTTCGCGTTGTAGCTTTCGATGATGTCCTTGACCACCGCCAACCCGATCCCCTGCCCCGGATGCTGGGCATCCAGCCGTTCGCCACGCTCCAGAATCCGCGCGCGTTGATCCGGTGGCACTCCGGGACCGTCGTCCTCGACGCACAACTCAACCCCGGCCAACGTCTCGCGCACGCTGATGCGCACCTCTCCAAGGCACAGGCGATAAGCGTTTTCCAGGAGGTTGCCCATCATCTCCAGCAAGGCGCCCTGCTCGATCGGCACGTAACAATGCTCGGGCAGATCAAACGCCACGCGCACATGTTTATCGCGGTAAACCTTGTCCAGCGTGTCGCAGAGGCTTTTCAGCACCGGTTGTAGACGTACCTGATGACGCACCAGACCGCTTTTGCGCAGGCTCGCGCGTTGCAGTTGATAGCCGATCTGCTGGCTCATGCGCTCGATCTGGCTTTGCAGCACCCACGCCTGATCACGGTCTTCCGGGCGCTGGGCCATGTCTTCGCTGACCCCTTGCAACACCGTCAGCGGGGTTTTCAGGCTGTGGGCCAAATCATCGAGCGAATCGCGATACCGACTGCGCTGTTGACGTTCGCTGTGCAGCAGACGGTTGAGCGAGCCGGTCAGGCGCAGTAGCTCGCGAGGGTGTTGTTCGGTGAGGCTTTCGCGGGTGCCGCCTTCGATTTCGTCGAGTTCCTGACTGAGTTGGCGCAGGGCTTTGAGGCCCCAGGTCAGGCCGATCCACAGCAGCGCCAGCAACACCAGCAACGCTGCGCCGAAACCGAGGTAGAGATTTTCGCGCAGGCCTTCGAGGGTGGTTTCGTATTCGCGCACCGGTTGCAGGGCGACGATGCTGAACGCCGCGCTTTTACCGCCGAGCAGTTTCACTTCAACGTCGTAGACGAAGAATTCCTGACCGTTGGCTTCGCGGATCCGCGCGAACTCGTTGCCGAGGCCGTCATAGCGCGGTTTGTAGTTGATCTGCTCTTCCTGGGTGGCTTTCGAGCGCCAGACCAGATGCCCTTCGCGGTCATAGATGTAGCCGAGCAAGCGGAAGTCAGTGAGATTGAAACGCTCATCCGGCAACTGATTGGGCATCACCAGTCGGCCGTTTTCGATACGTGCGGCAGAGATCAGCGTGGTGACGTCCGAGGCCAGCCGCTGTTCGATCGAGTCCTGCAACGCGAGGCTGAACGCGCCCTGCATCGCCGGGAGCAAGGCGAGCATGAACAACACCGCCAACGTGGTGGCGGCGAGCATCAGCCGAACGCGTAGCGAACGAATCAAGTGCAGCGCTCATTGAACAGGTAGCCGAGGCCGCGCACGGTATCGATCGGCTTGAAGCCGGCCGGGCCTTCGAGTTTACGGCGCAGGCGGCCGACCAGCACTTCGATCACGTTCGGATCGCGCTCGTCGTCGTCCGGGTAGAGCTGCTCCATCAAGCGATCCTTGGGCACCACTTGTTGATGGTGGCGCATGAGGTATTCGAGGATGCGGTATTCGTAGGCGGTCAGCGCCAGCGGCTGTTCGTCGAGGGTCGCCTGTTTGCGATTGAGGTCGAGCAGCAGCGGGCCGGCGACGATGGTCGACTGGGTAAAACCGCTGGAGCGGCGCAGCAAGGCATTCAGGCGCGCGTCGAGTTCTTCGAACTGGAACGGCTTGACCACGTAATCATCGGCACCGGCGGCGAGGCCTTCGACCTTGTCCTGCCAGTTGCCGCGCGCGGTGAGGATCAGGATCGGGAAGGTCTTGCCGCCCGAGCGCAACTGGCGGATCAGGTCGAGGCCACCCATGCCCGGCAAGCCAAGATCGATCACCGCCAGGTCAAAGTTGAACTGTCCGGTCTGGTACAGCGCCTCTTCGGCATTGGCCACGGACTCGACCACGTGACCGCTCTCCGTGAGACGGGTTTGCAGGTGATGGCGCAACAGCGCTTCATCTTCGACGACCAACAGTTTCATAGCTCTCTCCCGGGTAAATCCAGAATCTCCAAAAACACACCCGCAGGAGCAAAGCTTGCTCGCGCAGGCGGTGTGTCAGTCGACATCTAAATTGACTGACCCAGCGCTGTCGCGAGCAAGCTTTGCTCCTACAATGATTTCGCTGTCGCTCCTTAGAAACTGTAGTTGGCCGACAGGTAAGTCTGCGCGCTGCTGTTCAAATCCAGCGAGCCTTGTTTGCTGCCGCCACTTTCTTTCATTTCAGTGCTGGCGTTGCTCATCAGGTAACGGTAACCGAGTTCGACCGAGGTGTTTTGCGAGACTTGCTGCAACACCCCGAACTGGCCGCCGACCGCATAACCGATGTCACTGTCGCGGCTGTAGCCTGGCGAATCCTGCGTCAGCTTGGTCAAACCGGCAGTTGCGCCACCGAACAGCTTGGTGCTGCCGCCCACCGGATAGAACAGATCGTAGCTGCCCAACAGGTTTTCCTGACGCAGTTTAATGCCATTGTGCGAGCCCGACACGTTGTCATAAGTGGCGTAGTAGCGACCTTGACTGTTTTGCTGACCGAGGCGTACGCCGTAAGTGTTGTTGCCATCGATGGCGCCGGTGGCGTTCGGGTGGTCGAGGTTGTCGTTCAGTGCGTTGGACTTTTTAACCTTGTCGCTGGTCTGGCCGAAGGTCAGGCCGGCGAAGTTCGAAGTAGTGTCGGCATGGGCCGCGATACTGGCGCTCATTACGGTCAATGCCAGCAACAGTTTGTTAAAACGAGTCATGGGTATTTCCTCTTTCACAGTGCTGTTTGGGTATGGCGCAAGGTTACTGACCGGCCCCTGTACCGCCCCTGAACACTCTCTGAACCTGACCTGAACCAAATGGACTAGGCTGTTTTGACCTTTTATTGTCAGGAGACCCCCACCATGCGCCTGTTCCTTGCCCTCACGTTGCTCGCTGTCAGCAGCCTCACCCAAGCGGCGATCAAGACTGAAGAAATTCCCTACCAAAGCGCCGATGGCACCCAGTTGATCGGTTACTACGCCTATGACGACGCAATCAAAGGCAAGCGCCCGGGCATCGTCGTCGTACATGAATGGTGGGGCCTGAACGATTACGCCAAACGCCGCGCACGCGATCTCGCCGAACTGGGTTACAGCGCTCTGGCGATCGATATGTATGGCGAGGGCAAGAACACCGAGCACCCGAAAGATGCGATGGCGTTCATGCAGGCGGCGACCAAGGACGCCGATGCCGCGAGCAAACGCTTCGCCGCCGGGCTGGATCTGTTGAAGAAACAACCGCAGACCGACGTCAATAAACTTGCGGCCATTGGTTATTGCTTTGGCGGTGGTGTGGTACTCAATGCCGCACGTCAGGGCGTGCCGTTGGCAGGGGTGGTGAGTTTCCATGGCGCACTGGCAACCCAAACGCCCGCCACACCGGGCAGTGTGAAAGCAAAAATTCTGGTCGAGCACGGAGCGCTGGACAGCATGGTCACGCCGGACAACGTCACCGCGTTCAAAAGTGAAATGGACAAGGCTGGCGCTGACTATAAGTTCGTCAGCCTCGACGGCGCCAAACACGGCTTTACCAACCCGGACGCGGATCGCTTGAGCCACGGCGAACACGGTGGCCCGGACATCGGGTACAACAAGGCCGCGGATGAAAAATCCTGGGCGGACATGAAAGCGTTCTTCCAGAAAATCTTCAGCTAACCGCGCCCGACCCTGATCGTTCCCACGCTCCGCGTGGGAACGCAGCCCGGGACGCTCTGCGTCCATCGAGGCATTCCCACGCAGAGCGTGGGAACGATCAATGTAGGAGTGAGCCTGCTCGCGATCGCCGCGCCGCCAATCTCGACCTTGGCTCGACTAACCGGCAAAATGCCCGTCATGAACCTCACCCCCGCCCTTCCCGCCTGCTGCACCCCACTCGATGCCCACTGGCCGTTGCCAAGGGTATTGCCCGACACTGTGTTGCTCAGTACGCACTTCGATCCGGCCCGACTGCTCGGCGATGATTTTCAACGCAGCGCCATTGAGCCGCCGCCGAGCATCCAGCGTTCGGTGGCCAAGCGCCAGGCCGAGTTTCTCGCCGGGCGTATCTGCGCACGGGCGGCGTTGCAGCAGCTGCAAGGTTCAAGCGAGGTGCCGGCGATTGGCGAAGATCGCGCACCGGTGTGGCCGGCGCATATCTGCGGTTCGATCACCCACAGTACCGGGCGCGCCGCAGCGATCGTTGCCAACAGGCAGCATTGGCGTGGCCTGGGCATGGATCTGGAAAACCTGCTCAACGCCGCACGCGCCGAACGCCTCGCCGGGGAAATTCTCACGCCAGCGGAAATGCAGCGCATGGCCGCCGGCTCGCGGGATCAGTTGGCGTTATGGGTGACGCTGACGTTTTCGGTGAAAGAGAGTCTGTTCAAGGCGCTGTACCCGATCGTGCAGAAGCGCTTTTATTTTGAGCATGCGGAAGTGCTGGAATGGACCGAGTCGGGTGAGGTGCGCTTGCGGCTGTTGACCGATCTGTCGGCGGAATGGCATCACGGCACGGAGCTGGAAGCGCAGTTCGGGGTACAGGATGGGCAGTTGTTGAGTCTGGTCAGCATCCAGGCCTGAAGATTTGCGGCGTGGGCACCGACCTCATCGCGAGCAGGCTCACTCCTACATTTGAAATGCGTTCCCCTGTAGGAGTGAGCCTGCTCGCGATGAGGCCAGCCAAGCCATAACAATTGTCAGCGGCGTTCCTGATTCCTCGGCCAGCTCAGACTGAAGCACGCCCCACCCAGGCTTTTGCTTTTGCCGATGATCGCCCGGCCGTCATGCCAATGAATGATCCGCCGCACAATCGACAACCCCAGGCCATGCCCGCCCGACGCCCGCGTGCGGCTGTCGTCCAGACGCAGGAACGGCGTGAAGATCCGCTCCCACGCCACTTCCGGCACGCCCGGCCCGTCGTCCTCGACGTCGACCCGGCAACGTAACTGCCCGACCTGATAGCTCACCGTGACCTTCGAGCGCGCATGGCGCATCGCGTTGCTCACCAGATTCTGCAGCGCCCGGTGCAGGTAACGCGGCTCCGCCTCGACCCAGGCGTCGTCGTTATCGGCAGCAGACAGACACAGCCCGCGCTGCACCGTGACCTCGGCGCGCAGCGGCGCCAGCTCCTCGATGACCTGATTGACCAAGGCATCCAGATCGATGCGCTGGAAGGTCAGCGCTGGCGAACCTTGTTCGAGCCGTGCGTAGGTGAGCATCTCATCGACCAGCTTATCGAGGTCCTCGATGTCGTGATCCATGCCTTCGCGGTACTTCTCCAAGGCTTGCGGCGTCGTCGCAGAGCCGATCATCTCCAAACCGAAACGCAGGCGCGCCACCGGGGTGCGCAACTCGTGGGACACCGCGCGCACCAGTTCACGCTGGATCGCCAATAATTGTTGCAAGTGCTCGGCCATGCCGTTGAACGCCGCCGCCAGGCGCCCGACCGAATCGGCACCGCGCGCCGGCACACGGGTTTCCAGACTGCCCTTGGCAATGCGCGTGGCCGCCGCTTCGAGCCCGCGCAAACGTCGCTCCAGTTGGCGCACCAGCAAATAAACGATGAGACCGATCAGGCTCAGCCCCAGCGCGGCGATCAACACCAGCCATTCCGGCGGATAAGGGTTCATTTGGTACAGCGGGCCGATCTCCAGCACCCACGGCGTGCCGACCATGCCGGCAAACACACGGATCGAATCGCCGCCCTTGCCCAGCGCCATCACCGTGTCGCCCTCGGAGACACGACGGCTCTGGTCTTCATCCATGTCGGCGTCGTCCACCGTGACCAGGCGCAGGTCGAAACCAAAACCCTTCTCTTCCTTTATCTGCGCCAGTCGTTTGGGTTGCTCGGCAACCGGCACCCGCACCAGCTCATCGGCCAGCAGGTAAATAGTGGCGCGGGCCAGTTGCTCACTGATCTGCTGCACTTCGCCGGTGAGGACGAGTTGTTCCTTGTCGCTGACCAATCGATAGACTTTGGCCGCATGCGGGCCGGTCTGCTCGACCAGCGCCTGACCGCGCTGCACACGGGTGCGCTGGGTCAGATCGAGACCGGTGTCGCTGAAATTCTTCAGCGCCAGCGGAATCCCCAGCAGCCGCTCCCACACCAACAGCGCGCGATGCCGCTCGGTGGCGTTCATCGGTTGCAGGTTGTCGGCCATCAAAGAGAACGTGCCGTGGGCCAGGCGCTCGCGGTATTGCTCGCTGCGCACCTGATTGAGCAGGTGCAGCGCCAGCACACCGAGGACCGCCACCAGAATCAGCGCAGCGCACATGCCGCCGTAGATGCGCAGGAAGATCGAGTTCACAGGGCCAGGTCTGCGCAGGCTTCCGGAACGAACAGATAACCTTTGCTGCGGATGGTCTTGATCAGACGCGGATGGTCGGGGTCATCGCCGATTTTCGGGCGGATGCGCGAGATGCGCACATCGATCGAGCGGTCCTGGCCGTCATAGCCGATGCCGCGCAGGGCGGTAAAGATTTCCTCGCGGGAAAGAATGCGTCCGGCGTTGGAGACCAGCAGCCAGAGCAGGTCGAATTCGGCGCTGGTCAGTTCGATGCCGTTGTCACTCAGCCACGCTTCGCGCAGCGCATTGTCGACCACCAGCGGGCCGAATTGCAGACGGCGGGATTTTTCTGCGACCGGTTCAGCGCTGTCACTGCGGCGCAGCAACGCCTGAATGCGCGCCAGCAGCAATCGCGGGCGCACCGGTTTGCACACGTAATCGTCAGCGCCAAGGTCGAGGCCCTGGATCTGATCGGCGTCATCGGTGCGCGCGGTGAGCATCAGGATCGGCCCGTCGTAATGGTCACGCACCTTGCGACAGATGCTCAGGCCATCTTCGCCGGGCAACATCAGGTCGAGGATCACCAGATCCGGCTGCTCCTTGATGATCCGCGCCGCCGCCAGCGCACCGTTGCCTTCGATGCCGACGCGCAGTCCATTGGCTTGCAGGTAGTCGCGCGTGAGTTCGGCCAGTCGCTGGTCATCCTCGACGATCAATACCTCAAAGGCTTGTTGCTCCACCGGTGACCTCTGCTTGCTGTTTTTATTAATAAAGGATTGCCCAGACACACACGATCCCCTGTAGGAGCTGACGAGTAAAACGAGGCTGCGATCCTTTGATTTTGTTTTTTTCAAGATCAAAGGATCGCAGCCTTCGGCAGCTCCTACAGGGATCCTCTCGTGTTTTTGTCATGTTTTTGGAGGATAAAATCGCATTCACCTGGGCCGATTGTATAAACGGCGTACAGCCGGAACACAAGTCGGTAAATGCGTTCGGACAAGGCGGTTTTTTGTGATAGGGTTCGCGCCCTTAAAAATCCGCTGAAGCGTTTTTCCAGGCGAAAAAACAGTGACAAACGGTCTAGCTCAGCAGGTCCGCGGCCTACACGGGAATTCCTTGTTTCTTACACAATTTACGCACAGGTTTATCCACAGGTAGTACGTTGCAACACCCCTCAAAACGCATTATCTTGTAGCACGGCGCGGGGAGAGACCCTACATATGGGGTTTTCCACTCAAACGCCCAACCACATTTAGGGCCTGAAACTCAAGTGCTTTATTGCCAGTTTCCGGTTGAACCAAGCAAGTTTTTCAAAGCCCAAACCGCACTTGCGGATGGCACCGTTTTTTAGGTCGGAAACGACCGGAACGGTACGGGTGTTGCAGTCATTACTGTCACCCTGGAAGGAGTTTGGCTCGAGCCTTGGCTCGGCGCCGAAAACTTCGGCAAGGATGCGGCGCTACAAGCCTTTTTCCTACTGTTCCGAAGTTGTTACGCCGACGCTTGTCGGTTGCAGTGCTTCGGTACAGAACGGTGAGCACCATGACGGTGCCAAACAAACATAGAGAATGTGGAGACCACCCCCCATGCAAACCGACACAACTCGCGAGAACCCGCAGGGCACCTTGCCGCAGGCCGCCGATTCGAATTCGGATCTGGCAGCCACCGCGCCGGGTCAACTGCGCGTGATCAAGCGTAATGGCACTGTCGTTCCTTACACCGATGACAAGATCACCGTCGCTATCACCAAAGCGTTCCTCGCAGTTGAGGGCGGCACCGCTGCCGCTTCGTCGCGAATCCACGACACTGTTGCGCGCCTGACCGAACAAGTCACCGCGACCTTCAAGCGTCGCATGCCATCGGGCGGCACCATCCACATCGAAGAAATCCAGGACCAGGTTGAACTGGCCCTGATGCGTGCCGGCGAGCAGAAAGTGGCGCGCGACTACGTGATCTACCGTGACGGTCGTTCGAAAGAACGCGCTGCCCACGCCCCGACCGAAGAAGCGGTCAACGCTCACCCGTCGATCCGTATCACCCGCGCTGACGGCAGCCTGGCGCCGCTGGACATGGGCCGCCTGAACACCATCGTCACCGAAGCGTGCGAAGGCCTGGAGGAGGTCGACGGCGACCTGATCCAGCGCGAAACCCTGAAAAACCTGTACGACGGCGTGGCCCTGACCGACGTCAACACCGCCCTGGTGATGACCGCCCGTACCCTGGTTGAGCGTGAGCCGAACTACTCGTTCGTCACCGCCCGCCTGCTGATGGACACCCTGCGTGCCGAAGGCCTGGGCTTCCTCGGTGTGGCCGAAAGCGCCACTCACCACGAAATGGCCGACCTGTACGCCAAGGCCCTGCCGGCCTACATCGCCAAAGGTATCGAGTTCGAACTGCTGAACCCTGTGCTGGCCTCCTTCGACCTGGAAAAACTGGGCAAGGCGATCAACCACGAGCGCGATCAGCAATTCACCTACCTGGGCCTGCAAACCCTGTACGACCGTTACTTCATCCACAAGGACGGTATCCGCTTCGAACTGCCGCAGATCTTCTTCATGCGCGTGGCCATGGGCCTGGCGATCGAAGAGAAGCAGAAAGAAGACCGTGCGATCGAGTTCTACAACCTGCTGTCGTCCTTCGACTACATGTCGTCGACCCCGACCCTGTTCAACGCCGGCACCCTGCGTCCACAGCTGTCGAGCTGCTACCTGACCACCGTGCCGGATGACCTGTCGGGTATCTACCACGCGATCCACGACAACGCCATGTTGTCGAAATTCGCTGGTGGCCTGGGCAACGACTGGACGCCGGTGCGTGCACTGGGTTCATACATCAAGGGCACCAACGGCAAGTCGCAAGGCGTGGTTCCGTTCCTGAAAGTCGTGAACGACACCGCCGTCGCCGTTAACCAGGGTGGCAAGCGCAAAGGCGCTGTCTGTGCCTACCTGGAAACCTGGCACATGGACATCGAAGAGTTCATCGAGCTGCGCAAGAACACCGGTGATGATCGTCGTCGTACCCACGACATGAACACTGCCAACTGGATCCCTGACCTGTTCATGAAGCGTGTCTTCGACGACGGCAAGTGGACCCTGTTCTCGCCATCCGAAGTACCGGATCTGCACGACCTGACCGGTAAGGCCTTCGAAGAGCGTTACGAGTACTACGAAGCCCTGACCGAATACCCAGGCAAGGTTCGTCTGTTCAAGACCATTCAGGCTAAAGACCTGTGGCGCAAAATGCTCTCCATGCTGTTTGAAACCGGCCACCCATGGCTGACCTTCAAAGACCCGTGCAACCTGCGCAGCCCGCAGCAGCACGTCGGCGTGGTTCACAGCTCGAACCTGTGCACCGAAATCACCTTGAACACCAACAAGGACGAAATCGCCGTTTGCAACCTGGGCTCGATCAACCTGCCGAACCACATCGTCAACGGCAAGCTGGACACCGCCAAGCTGGAACGCACCGTGAACACCGCCGTGCGCATGCTCGATAACGTTATCGACATCAACTACTACTCGGTGCCACAAGCGAAGAACTCCAACTTCAAGCACCGTCCGGTCGGTCTGGGCATCATGGGCTTCCAGGACGCGCTGTACCTGCAGCACATCCCTTACGGTTCCGACGCTGCCGTCGAATTCGCCGACAAGTCGATGGAAGCGGTCAGCTACTACGCGATCCAGGCTTCTTGCGACCTGGCTGACGAGCGCGGCGCGTACGAGACGTTCCAGGGTTCGCTGTGGTCCAAAGGCATCCTGCCACTGGATTCGCAACAGATCCTGATCGAGCAACGTGGCCAGAAGTACATCGACGTTGACCTGAACGAATCCCTGGACTGGGCACCGGTTCGCGCCCGTGTACAGAAAGGCATTCGTAACTCCAACATCATGGCCATCGCACCGACCGCGACCATCGCCAACATCACTGGCGTCTCGCAGTCGATCGAACCGACCTACCAGAACCTCTATGTGAAATCGAACCTGTCGGGCGAATTCACCGTGATCAACCCGTACCTGGTTCGCGACCTCAAGGCTCGCGGTCTGTGGGACTCGGTCATGATCAACGACCTGAAATACTACGACGGTTCGGTGCAGCAGATCGAGCGCATCCCGCAAGAACTCAAAGAGCTCTACGCGACTGCTTTCGAAGTGGACACCAAGTGGATCGTTGACGCCGCCAGCCGTCGTCAGAAGTGGATCGACCAGGCCCAATCGCTGAACCTGTACATCGCTGGCGCATCGGGCAAGAAACTCGACGTGACCTACCGCATGGCCTGGTACCGTGGCCTGAAAACCACTTACTACCTCCGTGCCCTGGCCGCGACCAGCACCGAGAAGTCGACCATCAGCACCAGCAAGCTGAACGCTGTTTCCAGCGGCGGCAACCACGGTGATGATTCGGTCCTCGCAGCACCTGCCGGCCCTGCTCCAGTGCCAAAGGCTTGCGCGATCGACGAGCCGGATTGCGAAGCTTGCCAATAAGCTGAGCCGAGTCAGGGGTTGCAAAACCCCTGAACCCAAAACCCCCGACAGACCTCTGGTTTGCCGGGGGTTTTCTTTTGCCCCACATTCCTGTGCAGGAGCTGCCGCAGGCTGCGATCTTTTGATCCTGTTTTTGCTGCATCACAAGCAAGATCAAAAGATCGCAGCCTTCGGCAGCTCCTACAGGGCTGACTTCAACTGCCAGAACATGGTCGGCTGACAGGCCGCCATCGCGAGCAAGCTCTGCTCCTACGAAGAGCAAAAGCAGAACGCACACCGCTTCTGCTTCTCACCACTCAACACAATGAGCGCAAGCTCGAGTACCGCTTTTGATCTTGATCCACGGGCGACGTCGGAAGGCTGAGTGGAGGGATTGATCCGGGGGTGGGAGCGTAGCGACCGTTTGGCGCAGCCAAACACAGCGAGAGGAGGTGCAGCGAAGCAAACCGTAGGCGCTGCGCCCGGATCGATCCCGGAGCGAAGGAACCCCGAGCCCCAGCGAGCGGGCCGCACGTAGGAGCAAGCCTTTTCGGTTACCTTTTCGGCGTTTGGAAAAGGTGACCCGCCGTCAGGGCGGAACCCTGAGCAGCCGTTACCGCAGCAACGGATACCCCCCCAATCCAAGCCCAAAAAAAAGCCCCTCAACCGAGGGGCCCCTTCCACAAACCAAAACCAAAAACCCAAATCAGGTCATCTGAATAATGGTCTGCATAATCGTGCTCTGAGTCGAAATGGTCTTGGCGTTCGCCTGATAGTTACTCTGCGCCTTGATCAGATCCACCAGCTCATTGGTCAGGTTAACGTTCGACTCTTCCAGCGAGTTCGACACGATCGAGCCCAACGTACCGGTCTTCGGCGCATCAACCCCAGCCACACCCGACGCGAAAGTCTCCTTCCAGCGCGTACCGCCAATCGGCTGCAAACCCTGCTCGTTGGCAAAGCTGGCCACCGCCACCTGACCAATCGCCTTGGTCTGCTGGTTGCTGAAGTTAGCCGTCATCACACCGGTCGAATCGATGGTCAGACTGGAAATCTGCCCAGTCGCGTAACCGTCCTGATACTGCGCAGTGCGCGCCGTCGGAGCGTTATACGAAGTGGTCAACGCCGTGTTGAAGGCGATACCGGTACTGTTGGCCTTGGAACCGTTCGGCCCCCAGGTCACTGGCGAGGTCGTCGCGTTGGTCACCACACCAGGAATCCAGCCGTTCATGGTCAGGGTGTTGCCGGATTTGACCCAGCCAGTGCCCGCCGTCAAGGTCGCGATGGAACCATCAGAGTTGAAGGTGATGTCGTGAGTCATCGGCGTCAAGACGTTGTTGGTCGGATCCGATGGGGTACGACCATCCATGTAGGTGTAGACGCTCCAGGCATTGGTACCCGTTTTCACGTAGTACTGATCCATGCGGTGCTCGTTACCCTGAGTGTCGTAGACCGGCGTCGAAATCAGCTTGTTGTAGCTGTTCAGATCGGTCGGACTGAACGGCGCCACCGTTGGCTTGGTGTCTTCCGAGTTCAGGTTCATGGTCTGGTCGATCTTCGACGTCGCGTTCGGCTTGAGGGCCGAGGTGTCGATCTTCAGGTCGGTCAGCACGCCGGTCATGATCTTGCCGTTGGCATCAACGCCGTAACCTTGCAGACGGTTGCCGTTGTTGTCGACTACATAGTTTTCAGCGTCGGTCTTGAACGCACCGGCACGGGTGTAGCTCAGCGAACCGTTGTCGCTGAGGATGAAGAAACCGTTGCCCTGGATACCCATGTCCAACACGTTACCGGTGTTGTTCACGTCACCCTGACCGAACTGCTGGGACACGTTGGCCAGACGCACGCCGTTACCGACGGTCTTGCTGCCAGTGCCCAGGCGCGTGGCCGAGTACACGTCTTCGAATTCTGCACGGGACGATTTGAAACCGGTGGTCGCGACGTTGGCGATGTTGTTACCGGTCACATCCAGTTGTTTGTTGGCTGCATAGAGACCGCTAAGGCCGATATTGAAAGACATATTCCACTCCTTTGTGCCGGTTAGTCGGCTCTATATACCAATGGTTTGTACTTTGGACAGCGCAACGCTGCCCAGGCCCGCCAGGTTCAGCATCAACTCACCGCCGGTCTGGCTGATGGTCACGCTGTTAACGGTGGCCGGCAGATACGTAACCAGCGAAGTCGCCTTGCCGTCGTACGTGGCGCTGGCGGTGAACGTGTAAGTGCCCGCTGCCGCGACCGCACCGGACGCGTCTTTGCCGTCCCAGATGAAACCGGCATTGCCAGCGGTCTGGTTGCCCATGTCGATGGTGCGCACGACTTTACCGTCGGCGTCTTTGATTGACAGCGAGACAGCGCCGGAGGCCGGAACCACCACGGTGCCGTTGAGGCTCTTGCTGGTATCGACCACAGCCTTGTCGGTCTGGGCGATGACCGAACGGCCCACCAGCGACGACGCTTGCAATGCTTGCGACGAGTTGTAGTTGCCGGCAATCCCGCTGACGGTGGAGTTCAGCGTGGTGATGCCTTCCAGGCTGCTGAACTGCGCCAACTGAGCGACGAACTCACTGTTGTCCTGCGGGTCGAGCGGGTTCTGGTTTTTCAGCTGGGTGACCAGCAATTGCAGAAACGCATCTTTGCCCAGGGCCTGTTTACCGGTGGCACTGTTGGTGGCCGCAGCCAGACCATCAGTGGTCGTCCCGGTCTTGACCGAAGAGTTGGCCAGTACGTCTTTAATGCTTACGCCGCTGGTGGAATCGGAAACACTCATGGCAGTCGCCCCTTATTACTGACCGAGGGTCAGCACCTTCTGCATCATGGTTTTGGCGGTGTTCATCATTTCGGCGTTGGTCTGGAACGAACGGCTCGCGGAAATCATGTCAGCCATTTCTTCCACCACGTTGACGTTCGGGTAGTAGACGTAGCCCTTGGCGTCGGCGGCCGGATGGTTCGGCTCGTAACGCGCTTCGAGGTTGCTCTGGTCTTCGACCACACCGAGCACCTGCACGCCTTGACCGGCCGCGTCCTGACTCTGGAACAGCGAGTTGCTGCCGCTGTTCTGGCCGCCCTGGAACATGGTGGCGAATACCGGGTGACGGGCGCGATAGGTCTGATCGATGCTCGACGAGACGGTTTCGGCGTTGGCAATGTTCGACGCCACGGTGTTCAAACGCGTGGTTTGTGCGCTCATGCCGCTGCCGGCAATGTTGAAAACGCTGGACAGGGACATGGATTACTCTCCGCGCAGGGCTGACACCAGCCCTTTGAATTTGCTGTTGAGCAGGGTGAAGCTGGCCTGGAAGCCGACGGCGTTTTCCGCGTAGTTCGACTGTTCCAGCTGGGCGTCCACGGTGTTCTGGTCGATCGAAGGCTGCATCGGCGTGCGATACATCAGCGATTCGTCGCCATTGCCCAGACCTTCGGCCTCGATATGACGGCTGTTGGTCATGTTGAGGGCAAAGTTGCCGCCTTTTTTGGTTTTCTCGGTCTGTGCTTCCAGCACTTTGGAGAAGTCCAGATCCCGAGCCTTGTAGTTCGGGGTATCGGCGTTGGCGATGTTGTTGGCCAGGACTTCAGCGCGCTGGGCGCGGAAGCCCAGGGCTTGTTCGTGAATGCCGAGCGCTTTATCGAAGCTGATGCTCATGTCGGGAACCTTCGGGTGACCGGTTTTTCGTAACTGAGCTTTAGCAAGCGGCGTGCCAAAGCGAAAAAACCCCGTAAACCGGGGCTTCGCGGGCAATCGGCAAAGCGGCAATGCCAGAAAAGCGGCAACAGGTTTCCGCCGAATGCCGCTTTTCTGCCGCTTGCCTTCTCCCTCACCCACACCACAGCCCCCTTGTAGGAGTGAGCCTGCTCGCGATAGCGGTGTGTCAGGCACCGATGATGTTGGATGTGCTACCGCTATCGCGAGCAGGCTCACTCCTACACGGGTTTTGTGGTGTCAGGGAGAAATTCCGCAGGCATAAAAAAACGGCAGGCCTTTGCGGGCCTGCCGTTTTTGCTGTTGCCGATGCAATCATTTCGCCTGGTAAATAATCCCCGGGCTGCACTGCACCATCTGGTAATGGTCCGGCAAACCGTTCAGCGCTTCGGAAGCGCCAAGGAACAGATAACCGCCCGGCTTCAACGTGCTGTGAATGCGCAACAGGATGTCTTTCTTCACTTCGGCAGAGAAGTAGATCAACACGTTGCGGCAGAACACGATGTCGAACTTGCCCAGCGCGGCATAGCTGTCGAGCAGGTTGAACGAGCGGAATTCCACGCGGTTCTTGATCGGCGCCTTGATCACCCAGCGCCCCGGCCCTTTCGGGTCGAAGTAACGCTGCAGACGTTCCGGCGACAAACCGCGACCGATCGCCAGGCTGTCGTACTCGCCCGTCTTGCAGTTGGTCAGCATCAGGCCGGACAAATCAGTAGCAACGATCTGCACACCCATCTTCAACTGGCCCAGGTTGCTGCGCTCGAACTCGTCGATCGACATCGACAGCGAGTACGGTTCCTGGCCCGACGAGCAGGCTGCCGACCAGATCCGCAGACGCTGGTTGGGGCTGGCCTTGATCGCTTCAGGCAGTACCTTGTTCTTCAAGACTTCAAACGGATAGGTGTCACGAAACCACAGGGTTTCGTTGGTCGTCATGGCATCGACCACCTGCTCGCGCAAACCGCTGCGCGGCTGGGTCTGGATGCGCTGAACCAGCTCACCCAGGGATTTGATGCCTTGCTGCTCCATCAGTTTGTTGAGACGGCTCGAGACCAGGTACTGCTTGTTTTCACCGAGCAAAATGCCACAGGCTTTTTCCAGGAAGACCCGGAACTGTTCGAAATCCAAATTACCCGTAGACAATGATGCCGCCTCTTAAATCGTGTTGACCGCCAAGGGCAAAACGCCCTTAGCTGATATCTGCTGCTTTGATCCGGTCGACTACCCGGGATGCCAGGTCATCAGGACGGAATTTGGCCAGGAAGTCATCGGCACCGACTTTCTTGACCATCGCCTGATTGAATACCCCGGACAACGAAGTATGCAGGATGATGTGGAGCTTTTGCATGCGCGGGTCAGCGCGAATCTCGGCCGTCAGGGTGTACCCGTCCATCTCCGGCATCTCGATGTCGGAGATCATCATCAGGAACTCTTCTTCCGGCTTCTTGCCCTCATCGACCAGCTTGCGCAAGTAATCCAGCGCCTGCTTGCCGTCGTTCAGCGCCACCACTTCGACACCGACCGTCTGCAGGCAACGCGTGACCTGCTTGCGCGCCACTGACGAGTCATCGACCGTCAAGACCCGCAGCGACAACGCCTTGGTCTGGGTCTCGACATCGACCACGCCCACCGAAATCGCTTCCGGTGTCGGCGCAACTTCCGCCAGCACTTTCTCGACGTCGATGATTTCGACTAACTGATTGTCCACCCGAGTCACAGCGGTCAGGTAATGATCGCGACCCGTGCCCTTGGGCGGCGGATGAATCTCTTCCCAGTTCATGTTGACGATGCGCTCCACCGAGCGGACCAGGAAACCCTGGGTCTTGGTGTTGTACTCCGTGATGATCACGAACGGGTTGTTCTTGTCTTTCAACGCACCCGAGCCGGTCGCCATTGCCAGATCCAGGATCGGAATGGTCGCCCCTCGAATATTCGCCACCCCGCACACGACAGGACTGGACTTGGGCATCAACGTCAGCGACGGGCATTGCAGCACTTCCCGCACCTTGAACACGTTGATTCCATAGAGCTGCTGACCGTCAAGACGGAACAACAACAGCTCCAGGCGATTCTGCCCCACCAGTTGCGTGCGCTGGTTCACCGAATCCATTACACCAGCCATGCCCAGACTCCTACATCAACGCCAAGTGTTGTTGCGACGCACATTCATTGCTAAACGGCACGGCGCTTGCTTTTTAACTCGTATGAACGCTCAAACGACATTTTTCCGACGCCTGACATCGCCCCTCCGCAGAGGGCTCTGTGCCGCGTGCGCCATTTGCTGCTTTTTTGCTGGCAGTCCTGCCATTGCTGATGCGGTTACCTTGCCTGACATGCTTATCGGCGTCACTCAGGGCTTTCTTGAGTTCACCGTAGAAGACTATCTGGCCACCAGTCAAACCGAAGGCCGCTATGAAATCGAGGTCAAGCAACTCGATCCACGTATGCGCATGCCTATGTGCGACAAGGAATTGACAGCCACTTTGGAGAGCCCGGCACGTCCTTTGGGCCGCGTAACCGTGAAGGTTCGCTGTGAGGGATCCTCACCCTGGACCGTGTTCGTGCCCGCTCAAGTCCGCCTGTTTCGCGAGATTGTCACCACCACCCGGCCACTCAAGCGTGCCGGAATTATCGAACCGCAAGACGTGACCTTGCGCGAACGCGACGTCAGCCTGATCAATCAGGGCTTTCTGACCTCGGTGGACGAAGCGATCGGGCAAAAATTAACCCGACCAACGGTCGCCGATCAGGTGATTACCCTGGTCCATCTGGAACAGGCCGAAGTCATTCGCAAAGGCGATCAAGTGGTGATTACCGCCCGCAGCGGTACGCTGGCGGTACGGATGCCGGGCGAAGCCCTGTCCAACGGCGGATTGAAAGAACAGATCAGGGTGAAAAACCTCAACTCCCAACGGGTCATCAAGGCGCAAGTCACCGCGCCAGGCCAAGTGGAAGTAGCGATGTAGAAAACTGGCGCTGATCCCGGCTGTTCCCTAAACTGTGCCGCAGCAGGATTCGCGCCGGCGCATGCAAGGTTCGTTGGTAAATGCGCCTAAAGTTTTCCAGGGGATGGCCGAAAACATGGCAAGCGTCCAAATTCCCAGAGGTTTTTATCATGGTCATCGATTTCAGCCGTTTGAACAGCTCCTCGTCACTTACGGGCAGTACACGTACCAGCAACGCCAAGGACACCGCCGAAACCGGCACCTCCGCGCCGCTGAATACCCAGGCCGAACCGGCCAGTACCGCAAAAAGCGGGGAATCGGTACACCTCAGCAATGAGGCTCAACAGTTGCAGAAGGTCACTGACAAGCTGCGCGATCAACCTGCTGTCGACAAAGCCCGTGTGGCCGAGTTGAAAGCCGCGATTGCCGATGGCAGCTATAAAGTCGACAGCAACCGTGTAGCCAGCAAACTGCTCAACTTCGAAGCCCAGCGCTAGGCCAACGCCAGCGCCAGGCTTTTGGACGCTTAAAACCCAAGGCCAGCCATGCACGACACTAATTTATTGCAACTGATCATCGACGACTTTGCTCCAGCTCAACAATTGCTGGAGTTATTGCAAACCGAGTCCCTCGCTTTGCACGGTCGTGACATGCCCCTGCTGGAAGAAGTTCTGGCACGCAAACAGGCGCTGATCATTCTGCTCGAACAGCATGGCCGCAAACGCAGCGAAATCCTCGCCAGCCTTAACCTGCCGACCAATCGGCAGGGGCTTGAGCAATTGGCCAGCCAATCGAGCATTGGCGAACAATTGCTCAGCCAGAGCGATTTCCTCACCGACCTCATCGCGCAATGCCAGGCGGCCAACGTCAACAATGGCCAATCGATCCTGGTCCAGCAGGCCGCCACGGCCAATCAGCTGAAGATCCTCACCGGCGGCGAGCCGCCAGCGCTCTACGACGCCAGCGGTGCCTTCTCCAAGCTTGCGAAGCCGCGCGCGCTCAGTCAGGCGTGAGCCGTTCGATGCCTGCGCTCTATCAACCTGCGAAACATGCTGGCAAAATGCTGGCTAGTCGTAGTCAAATTTTGTCTGGAGATTGATTCAACGTGTCCAACGTCCTTAGCGCGGATGATGCTCCGCAGCCACCAAAGGTGCTCACTACACCTCTGGAAATCTCCAGCAACCTGCGCCAGCTGCAAGAAAGCCATGATCCGCTGATCATCACCTTCCACGAGCGCAGCCAGCGTTTCCAGAGTTACCTGATCAAGGTCGACCGTGACACCGGGACGATCGCTCTGGACGAAATGATCCCGCGCGACGGCGAGCGTTTCTTGCAGGCCGGTGAGCCGTTCAAGGTCGAAGGCTTCCACGATGGCGTGCGCATCGCCTGGGAATGCGACGGTACGTTGAACATCGAAGAATCCGAAGGTGATCGCTTTTACACCGGCGAGCTGCCGACCGAAGTGGTTTACCACCAGCGTCGCAATGCATTTCGCGCCGCGCTGAAACTGACCGATCTGGTCAGCGTTGAACTTGGCGGCGAAAAGCTCAAGGCGCCGATCAACGGCAAGCTGCTGGATATTTCCGCCACCGGTTGCAAACTGCGCTTCGAAGGCGACATCACTGACCGCCTGCAACTGGGCCAGGTCTACGATCGCCTGATCGCCCCGCCACTGTTCGGCAACCAGCCGACCTCCGTCGAACTGCGTTATCTGCACTTCGAAGAAAAACTCAACATCACCTTTGCCGGTTTGCGCTTCCACAACATCAGTGGCCAGGCTGCCCGCAACGTTGAGCGTTTTGTGTATCAATTGCAGCGTGAAGCACGGCGTTTCGACAAAGACGACATGTGATTCAGACGCGCAAACAAGAAGGGCAGTCCTTGGCGGGACTGCCCTTTTTTGTACCTGCTCCAATGATCCGACAGCAATGAGCTCCCTGTGGTGAGGGGATTTATCCCCGATGGGCTGCGAAGCGGCCCCAAATACTGACCCCGCATTTCTCCTGACTGATCGCATTGAATGGCTGGCGGCTGCTGCGCAACCGAAGGGGATAAATCCCCTCGCCACAGAGACTGTGGCCGACTGCACAGACTCTGTTCACTGCAGAGTCATAGGCTCACTACTGATGGCTGCGACTCCAGGATATCAAGGTCTGCCACCACTGATGTCCGGTGTCGGTTTATCGCTGTCGTCATCCGCACCAGCCCCAACCACAGGTTCAGGCTGCACCTCAGGCTCCGGATCAGGTTGCGACTCAGGCTCCGGTGCCACGGTGTTCTGCATCTGATCCTGCACTACCTGCTCATCCACGCGCGGGTCCAGCGCAGCCACCAGTGGCGAACTGGACATGCTGTCCGGCATCGCCACGTGATGCAGTGGTGCATCGTCGACCTGATGCAAGTTGGTTACAGCTTTCGGGCGGATCCGCCACACCAGCACCAGGGCAAAGAAGCTGAAGAACGCATACAGACTCTGGCTGCCAAACAGCTTCATCAGCACACCCGCGAGTAACGGCCCGATGCTCGCACCGACACCGTAGGTCACCAACAGCATCGCCGTCAGCGAAACCCGGCGATCACCCTCGACGTGGTCATTGGAGAAGGCCACCGCCAGCGGGTACAGACAGAACTGCACCAGCGAACAGAAGAAACCGACAATGAACAGCACCTCCAGCGGCACCTGCGGCATGATCGCCAACGGCAACGCCGCGACCGCCAGAAACCCGGCAAAACAGCGAATCAGCAAGGCCCGGTCGTAACGGTCGGACAACCAGCCCAACGGCCACTGCACCAACAAACCGGCAAAGATGCAGCTACCCATGAACAAACCGACCTGTTCGGTCGACAGCCCTTGCTGCGAGGCATACAAAGGTGCCAGACCGTAGAACGAACCGATGATCAGACCGGCACCGAGCACGGTACTCAGCGACTGCGGCACGCGCTTGATAAAGAAGCGCGGCTCCATCGGCGCCGGATGCAGCGGCGCCGGGTGAATCCGTCGCGTCAATGTCACCGGGACCAGGCACAGCGCAAAGCACAGGGCGACCAGCATCAGCAGCTCCAGGCCCAGGCCCGGGTGCATGACCAGAATCAGTTGGCCCAGCACCAGGCCAAGATACGAAGCGATCATGTAGCCACTGAACACCAACCCCCGCTGGTTGGCATCCGCCTGCTCATTGAGCCAGCTTTCGATCACCATGTATTGGCACATCATGCCCAGACCGACGATGGTCCGCAGTACCAGCCATGCCGGCAGCCAATCGACCAGACCATGACCGAGCACCGCCGCCCCGACAATGCCGGCACACGCCGAATACGCCCGGATATGCCCGACCCGCGCAATCAGCCGGTGGCCAATCTTGCCGCCCAGCACCAGACCGAAATAGTTGGCCGCCATCAGCGCGCCGACCCACAGCCCATCGACATGGTCAGCGGCCAGGCGCAACGCCAGGTAAGTAGAGAGAAGGCCCGAGCCGATCAACATCATCAGCGAGGCGAAATACAGCGCTCGAAAGGATTTCCAGATTTGGCGCATCGGCGTTCCGAGCGGCTCCTTGCAGTGAATACCGGGCTATCAAAACGATAGCCCGATGGCGACAGTTCGTCAGGCCTGGGCTGCTAGAACACGCCGTTCCCAGGGAGTGATTTCATCAAAGAAGCTGGTCAACTCCATGGTCTTCGAAGCGATGTAGCCTTCGATGAACTCCTGTCCGAACAGTTCCCTCGCCAATTGGCTACGTTTCAGACGATCAAGCGCGGCATGCAAGGTACATGGCAGCGAAAGGTTGTCCGGCACCTCGAACTCCCCTTGAATGGCTTCAGTCGGCTCCAGCTCATGCTCGATACCGTGCAAGCCCGCAGCCAGACTGGCGGCAATCGCCAGATACGGGTTGGCGTCGGCGCCTGGCAAACGGTTTTCGACCCGACGAGCGACCGGCGAACTGGCGGGAATACGCAAGCCGGCGGCGCGATTGTCATGGGACCAGCAGGCGTTGTTCGGCGATGCGTACGGATGGCACAAGCGCTGGTAGGAGTTCACATTGGGTGCAAACAGTGCGGTGAACTCGGCCATGCCCGCCTGCTGCCCACCGATGAAGTGGCGGAAAATTGCCGTCGGCTGGCCGTTTTCGTCGCTGAAGACATTCTTGCCACTGTTGATGTCGACGATGCTCTGGTGAATATGCATCGAACTGCCCGGCGTATGCGCCAGCGGCTTGGCCATGCACACCACGGTCAGACCGTGCTTGAGCGCGACTTCTTTGAGCAGGTGTTTGAACAGAAACGTCTGATCGGCCAGCAGCAACGGATCGCCGTGCAGCAGATTGATCTCGAATTGGCTGACGCCCATTTCGTGCATGAAAGTGTCGCGCGGCAGGCCGAGGGCGGCCATGCATTTGTAGACTTCGCTAAAGAACGGACGCAGACCGTTGTTGGAACTGACGCTGAACGCCGACTGGCCATCTTCGCGACGACCGTCGAGGCCGACCGGAGGGCGAAAGGGTTGGGTCGGGTCGGTGTTGGGGGCGAAGATAAAGAATTCCAGCTCGGTCGCCACCACCGGCGCCAGACCGCGCGCCGCGTAACGTGCGATGACCTTCTTCAACTGGCCACGGGTCGACAGATTGGAGCTTTCGCCGGTTAGTTCATCGGCGTCGCAAATGGCCAGGGCACGCGGATCGTCGCTCCACGGCAAGCGATGGATCTGGCTCGGTTCGGCAATCAGGGCGAGATCGCCGTCATCGCTGCCGTAAAACCGCGCCGCGGGATAACCACCCATGATGCATTGCAGCAGCACACCACGCGCCAGCTGCAAACGCCGCCCTTCGAGGAAACCCTCAGCGGTCATTACCTTGCCTCGCGGCACGCCATTCAAATCCGGCGTGACACATTCAATCTCATCAATGCCCGTCAATCGCTGTGCGAGTGAACGCTGGCCATCGGTTGTCATGACGCTATCCTTGTTATTGTGCGAGCCGCGAACGGCGACTCGTACAAAATAGGCTTCGGCTGTTCGCAATATCAAGCAGCGTCACACAAAATAACCACACCCGAAAGCGCCCTCTGTAGGAGCTGCCGAAGGCTCGGGCCGCGATCGGACGATCTTTTGATCTTGCTTTCAAGAACAACATCAAAAGATCGCAGCCTTCGGCAGCTCCTACACAGGGCATGCTTTCAGGGCAGGTAGAGGCTGAATATGCCGCCGCCCAACGGGCCGCCGTTGCGGATTTCCGTGCGACCTTCAACACCGTTGCGCTGATGCAGCGCTGCGATGCGGTTGGCGAAGTACAAACCGAGCCCGGTGCTGCCACTGCTGTGGTTGATGCCCTGCACGTAATCGGCCTGACGCTCGAGCATCTCGGCCGGGTAACCGTCGCCGTCGTCGTTGATGCTCAGGATCAATTGCCCGGCCTCGTCGCTGACGGTAATCAGCAGAGATTCGCGGGCATAGCGAATCGCATTGTTGATGCAGTTGCCGAGCACCGAGGCGACCAGCTCGCGATCGAAGAACCCCAGCGGGCTCAGCGGATCAACTTCATAAGTGGCGACGATGCCGCGACTGGCGAACACCTCTTGATGCGATGCCAATTGCGCTTCGATAAAGTCATCGAGCTCGTGATAGGCCGGTTGCAGTGGCAGCTGGTTGACGCCGAGCTTATACAGCCCGAGCAACTGCACCAGCATGCCGTTGAGATGGGCGAACTCGAAGTCGATCACGCCCGGCTCCGTGCCTTGGCGCTGCGCCTCAGGCAAACGCGCCAGCCATTGGCTGTGAGCCTGCATGAGCATGGCCAGCGAGTTTTTCATGTCGTGGACGGTGGAGGCGATCACCGTGGAAAAATCCAAAGCCTGCGGGTCGTGGTTCATTCGCCAAACGCCTTGCTTTTCAGCTTCTGATAACGCGCATGACGCGCGTCGGTGTCGGGCATCAGGCCAACCATTTTCAGGCAGGCCCGACATTCTTCCAGCTCCGCCGACGGCACCGACGTGTCGGTGCCGTGCAGCAGCGACTGGGCCATGTTCAGCGCGATACTGATGTTCTTCGGTTGCATCTTCAGCGCCTTGCGGAACACCTCGCGGGCCTCCACCAGATTGCCGGTCTTGTACACGCGCACGCCCTGACGGTTGAGGTCGGCAGCGGCGTTACTGGAGCTGAGGATAGTCGGGTCGTCGGTGAGCTTGGCGATGTCTTTCATCACCGCCGGATCATCACCGTAGATCTCCGCGCAGCTCTTGAGCATCGAGGTGCCCGCCTCGGCCTGACCGAGCATTTGCAGTTGCTTGGCGACTAGCAGCGCCGCCTCCGGACTCATGAACTGCTCCATGCCGTCGAGGCGCATCAACGCTTGCTCGGTGAGCTTGTCGGCGGTCTCGGCATCATTGAGCAGCAGGCTGGTGGCCTTCATCAGGCGCGCACGAATCTGCAGGCCCGGATCGGTCGGGTTCTCTTTGGCCACTGCACTGAGCGTAGTGTTGATCTCCAGCCGCGTGCGCGTGTCGAGACCGCGCTCGCTGCCCTTGCTGATCAGCGCATGGGCCAGGCCAAGGTTACTTTCCGGATCCTTGAATCGCGACTGTGCGCCTTGCGCCACGGCTTGCCGATAGGCGCGCGAGGCGGTGTCGAAATCTTCATTGGCCATCGCCAGTTTGCCGAGCAAGGCCTGGCGACGTACCGCCAGCGGCGACAGACGAATCGCCTCTTCCAGCACCTGCTGTGCGCCTTTGGTGTCACCTTCGGACACCAGCACGTCGGCCATGCCGTCATACAGCGAAGGCATCATCGGAAACATCTTCAAGGCTTTTTCGTAAACACCTTTGGCCTGTGCCACCTGACCGCGCTTGAACAACAATTTGCCCAGCCCGGCGAACGCCCATGGCAGCGGTCGGTCAGCGATGATGCTGTCGTAAAGACGCTCCAGCGCTTCATTCTGGTTCATGTCGCGCAATGCATCGGCACGGTAGCGCAGGCACAGCGGCGAATAACGAATGTCCTGCTTGCACAGAGCGATGCAAGCGTTAAGCACCTCGACCGGTTTGCCGCGATCGAGGGCTTGCAGAATCGGTTTGAGCAACGTCTTGCGCTGCTCCAGACGCTCCAGGCGCTGGGCCAGGCCTGAGCGGTTGAACGGTTTGGTCAGGTAAGCATCGGGCTCGTGCTCCAGGGCACTGAGCACCATCGCCTGACTGGTCTCGGCGGTGACCATGACGAACACCGCCTCATGGCTGATGAGCTTTTCCAGCATCAGGTCTTCGAGTACCTGCTGGCCGTTCTTCTTGCCGTCGCCGAGGTGGAAATCCTGCAGGATGAAATCGTAGGACTTCTGCGCACACATCTTCAGCGCCTGCTCGCCGGTGTCGGCGGTGTCGACGTCCTTGACCCCGAGCTCGCGCAGCATTGAACGAACGGAACTGCGGAAATCCGAGAAATCATCGACGATCAGAAAACTCTTTTGGTGATACGACAGCATCGAAGATTTCCAGGCAATTGAAGTGAGGGCAATTTCAGGCGCGCAGATGATAGCTGGCGGCCAAATGCTATCAAGCGATTTCGCGCGACTTTTAAGTCACCGAATGGGTTATCGGCCAGAAGTGCGGTTCCCTGAAGTCGGCACTTCAAGATTCCTCGTCCAACGATTACCCTGCGCGCCGGTACAACTACTCAATACGGGACTTACTTCGTGTACATCAAAGGACGCGGCATCGTGTCCGCCTGTGCATTGCTGTTTATTCAGCAGGCAATGGCGGCTGGAATGGATTGCACAAAAGCGGCGAATGCCGTCGAAAACACCATTTGCGCGAATAACCAGTTGCATGAGCTGGACGCGCAGATGGGTACGGTTTACCGCGGATTGATGAAGGTTTCAGCAGACGCTAAACCTGAACTAAAGGTGTCGCAACGTCAGTGGCTAAACACCCGCGACGAGTGCACGGATGATGTCTCTTGCCTTGAACAACGTTATCGCGAGCGCCTGCAAGTATTAAAAGCGCAATGGAAGGAAGCAGTTGTCTACAAGCCGAACGACAGTGACCAACAAGCGCTGGACGATCTGCAAAAGCGTATTCAAGCGGCGAGCAAAAGTGATCCGCAGTTTGCCCTGGAGCGGACGCTCGCTTCTTTAGCGATCAAAAGTCCACTGACTGTGTTTGACGCAGAACCGGATGAGGGTGAATACGCCGAAAAAACCCACTTCCCGAAGAACATCCCTAAGGGTGTTACCCAAAGTGAGTGGAGGGCCCTGCAGGCGTCCAACCTGGACGCGGACACCGAGCAGGGGCAGACCACGTTCAACCTGCTGGATCTGGACGAAGACGGGCAACGCGATCTGGTTGTCCAGACTTACACCGGTGGCACGGGGCTGTTCAGTTTCTACGAAACCTATCGCCGTGATGGGGACCGCTTCATTCGCAGAACCGCTGCACTTGGCGAGGAATCGGGGGTCGGCAGTTCGTTGTATTCCATCAGTGGTCGGGGCGCCAATCAGGCAGTTAACTGGATCAGCATTCGTGGCAAGGTCTACGCCGCCTATCGCGACAGCAACTATGGCGTTGATCAGGTCTATTTACTCAGCCCGCTGCAAGTCAATGTCGAAGTGCCCACGCTGACGGTTAACTATCACTATCAACTCAGCATTCCCCGTACCCAGACGAAAGAAGACCACAAGACGCCTTACACGCTGAATCCGGAACTCCACCGCGCACTTGCAAAAGGTCTGGCCACGGTCGGCAAAGACTCCTCCGACACTGGCGGGGAAAGAAAACCGCTGTGCCCTATTCCTGCGTCAGCAGAGGAACCCGAGGAGTATTACGGTTATGGCGCGGGCTATTATGTGATCGAAACGATCACCGACTTTCCGGTGAATATCGGTAATGAATGTTTTGTCGCCAGATTGAACGACCATTTCGGCGACTACGACAAGAAAGACGGGCTGTACGCGCAACTGACAATGCGTAAACCGGGCTCGATTGAACAAGAGCGCGAGTATGAAGTCCATGGACGGCGACACATTACTCAGGCCAGTACTTCAATAGGTAAAGCTGGAGGCGGCGCCGCGGATTAATCTGCAGCGTACCTGCATGGATATGCCCCGACAGGCCACCCTGTTCGGGGTTTTTGGCTATGTACTGCCAGGCCTGAAACTTTCCTGCGGGCAAAACAAAACCCCAACTGCTTTCGCAATTGGGGTTTCGGAATTTAATCTTGACGATGACCTACTCTCACATGGGGAAACCCCACACTACCATCGGCGATGCATCGTTTCACTGCTGAGTTCGGGATGGGATCAGGTGGTTCCAACGCTCTATGGTCGTCAAGAAATTCGGGTACTGAGTCGTGGCCAGATGGCCTCGCTTCAGCAAATTGGGTATGTGACAGCTTTCGGTGTTTTGTGAACATCGAACTTTCGGTTCGTTTCGTCTTCACACACCGCAATCTGGCCTTTCGACTCAAATTGCTTGGGTGTTATATGGTCAAGCCTCACGGGCAATTAGTATTGGTTAGCTCAACGCCTCACAGCGCTTACACACCCAACCTATCAACGTCGTAGTCTTCGACGGCCCTTCAGGGAACTCAAGGTTCCAGTGAGATCTCATCTTGAGGCTAGTTTCCCGCTTAGATGCTTTCAGCGGTTATCTATTCCGAACATAGCTACCCGGCAATGCCACTGGCGTGACAACCGGAACACCAGAGGTTCGTCCACTCCGGTCCTCTCGTACTAGGAGCAGCCCCTCTCAAATCTCAAACGTCCACGGCAGATAGGGACCGAACTGTCTCACGACGTTCTAAACCCAGCTCGCGTACCACTTTAAATGGCGAACAGCCATACCCTTGGGACCGGCTTCAGCCCCAGGATGTGATGAGCCGACATCGAGGTGCCAAACACCGCCGTCGATATGAACTCTTGGGCGGTATCAGCCTGTTATCCCCGGAGTACCTTTTATCCGTTGAGCGATGGCCCTTCCATACAGAACCACCGGATCACTAAGACCTACTTTCGTACCTGCTCGACGTGTCTGTCTCGCAGTCAAGCGCGCTTTTGCCTTTATACTCTACGACCGATTTCCGACCGGTCTGAGCGCACCTTCGTACTCCTCCGTTACTCTTTAGGAGGAGACCGCCCCAGTCAAACTACCCACCATACACTGTCCTCGATCCGGATAACGGACCTGAGTTAGAACCTCAAAGTTGCCAGGGTGGTATTTCAAGGTTGGCTCCACGCAGACTGGCGTCCACGCTTCAAAGCCTCCCACCTATCCTACACAAGCAAATTCAAAGTCCAGTGCAAAGCTATAGTAAAGGTTCACGGGGTCTTTCCGTCTAGCCGCGGATACACTGCATCTTCACAGCGATTTCAATTTCACTGAGTCTCGGGTGGAGACAGCGCCGCCATCGTTACGCCATTCGTGCAGGTCGGAACTTACCCGACAAGGAATTTCGCTACCTTAGGACCGTTATAGTTACGGCCGCCGTTTACCGGGGCTTCGATCAAGAGCTTCGCGTTAGCTAACCCCATCAATTAACCTTCCGGCACCGGGCAGGCGTCACACCCTATACGTCCACTTTCGTGTTTGCAGAGTGCTGTGTTTTTAATAAACAGTCGCAGCGGCCTGGTATCTTCGACCGGCATGAGCTTACGGAGCAAGTCCTTCACCCTCACCGGCGCACCTTCTCCCGAAGTTACGGTGCCATTTTGCCTAGTTCCTTCACCCGAGTTCTCTCAAGCGCCTTGGTATTCTCTACCCAACCACCTGTGTCGGTTTGGGGTACGGTTCCTGGTTACCTGAAGCTTAGAAGCTTTTCTTGGAAGCATGGCATCAACCACTTCGTGTT
>NZ_OZ409829.1:335000-900000 GCF_979258015.1 Pseudomonas sp. AC247 | reverse complement strand
AGCAGCAGGATTTCTGATCCTTGCCTTAATGAGTGGCGTTATGCATTTTTCGCTGTTCGAGGACGCCGAAATCACCCTGCCCCTGATTGCTTGCGGCGTCTTTTCGGTATTGTTTGTACTAGCTCTTGTTGCCGGGCGCAAAATCAAGTTTGACCCGGTGCTTCGCTAAGCCGGATCACATCCAGCAATTGATATACCGCGTCGACCAGATCACCCGAGTTGTCGATCATATGTACTGCCCCATCGCTTGAGCGCCTGTCCTTGAACAGTGCATTGCGAGCAAGACGCGCCTCTATCTGCTCAAGCGTCTCTCGACCTCGTCGAAGCAGACGCTCACGCAAAACCTGATCGTTTACCGTCAACAGAACCGGAACCAGCGCCGGATAACGATCAAGCGCCTGGCGCAAGTTGGCGCGAGATCCGTTTACCAGCACATGTCGCCCGGCCGCCAGCCAACGATTCATCTCGATAGGAATCCCATAGGAAAGACCGTTCGCCTGCCACGCGAGAGAGAAATCCCCCGCACGCTCACGCCGCGCAAACTCTTCTGGCGTCACACCGATCGCATCTTCGCCCACGGACTCGGCTGATCGTGTGATGACCCGCCGCATGATCTCGCAGTTCATCACCCGCAATGGTTCGCGCGCAGCTTCCAGCAGACTGTCCTTGCCCGAACCGGAAGGCCCCATCAGGTAAATAAGCTTGCCATCCATCCTGAAAACGCCCTCCGGCCCACGCCTGCCACTAGTAAATCGGCAATTTGCCACTATCCTGTAGAGACATGGAGCAAGGATAGAAAGCCGCTAGCATGCACGCTCTGAGGTCTTCGGACATCAACTGATGTGCAACGTGAAGCGACCAGTAGTGCGAACCAGGGCGAAGTTTTCAAACCAGTCCGCATTTCTGATGATTGGTGCTGGCATTACGCCTTTACCCAGCTCAATATTTGTCACAGAATTGACGCCAATGATCTGGCAATTTTGAGGCATGATGCCGGCCTCTTAACAATTCAGGTTGAACCATTTGGCGCGGATGCTTGTCCTACCACACATCCTGCGGCCAATCCCGAGAACCGCTCCCCTGAACTAACCGGTTAAATATATGCGCCCATTGAAACAGGCAATTTATTCCAGCCGTACGGCTGACAAGTTCGTCGTACGTCTGCCAGACGGAATGCGTGAACGCATTGCCGAGGTGGCTCGCAATCATCATCGCAGCATGAACTCCGAGATCATTGCGCGCCTTGAACAGAGTCTTATTCAGGAAGGTGCACTGGGCGAAGAGCTGAGCATGCGCCTGGACAGCCCTGAGCTGTCGCTACACGAGCGCGAGCTGCTGCAACGCTTCCGCCAGCTGTCTCACCGCCAGCAGAACGCTTTGGTATCTTTGATTGCCCACGACGCCGAAATGGCAGCAGACGCGTCCTGAGCCACACCGAACACCTCAAGCCAGCTTGATTGCTGGCTTTTTTTTGCGTGGATTTTAAGTATTCGCAGGCACAAAAAAGCCCGCCAATCAGGCGGGCTGTCTCGACACAGCAAATCAGAGCAGGAAGATTGTTGCTAACCCAAGGAAGATGAAGAAGCCACCGCTGTCGGTCATGGCAGTGATCATTACGCTCGCCCCCATCGCCGGATCTCGACCCATTTTCGCCAGGGTCATCGGGATCAATACCCCCATCAATGCAGCCAGCAGCAAATTAAGTGTCATCGCAGCTGTCATGACCACACCCAACGACCAACTTCCGTAGAGCAGATAGGCAACTACACCGATCACACCACCCCAAACCAGACCATTGATCAAGCCAACGGCAAGCTCCTTGCGCATGAGGCGTGATGTATTGCCGGTGCTGACCTGGTCAAGCGCCATGGCACGAACGATCATGGTGATCGTCTGGTTACCCGAGTTACCACCAATACCGGCAACAATCGGCATCAATGCCGCGAGCGCTACCAGCTTCTCGATCGAGCCTTCAAACAGGCCAATCACCCGCGAAGCGACAAATGCGGTGATCAGATTGACCGCCAGCCAGGCCCAACGGTTGCGCAGCGACTTCCAGACGGAGGCGAAGATATCTTCCTCTTCACGCAGACCCGCCATGTTGAGGACTTCGTTTTCGCTCTCTTCACGAATCAGGTCGACCATTTCGTCGATGGTCAGACGGCCGATCAGCTTGCCGTTCTTGTCGACCACCGGGGCCGAAATCAAGTCATAACGCTCGAATGCCTGGGCGGCGTCGTAGGCATCTTCATCCGGATGGAAACTCACCGGATCGCTGGCCATCACTTCGGCCACCTGCTTCTCAGGATCATTGACCAACAATCGCTTGATCGGCAGCACGCCCTTGAGCACGCCGTCGTAGTCCACCACAAACAGTTTGTCGGTATGGCCCGGCAGCTCTTTAAGGCGACGCAGGTAACGCAACACCACTTCGAGACTGACATCCTCACGGATCGTCACCATCTCGAAGTCCATCAGCGCACCGACCTGCTCCTCGTCATAGGACAAGGCCGAGCGGACACGCTCGCGCTGCTGGTTATCCAGACTCTCCATCAGCTCATGGACGACGTCTCGCGGCAGCTCGGAGGCCAGGTCAGCAAGTTCGTCGGCGTCCATGTCCTTGGCCGCAGCCAAGAGTTCGTGATCGTCCATGTCGGCGATCAGCGTTTCACGAACGGAATCGGATACTTCGAGAAGAATATCGCCGTCGCGATCAGCCTTGACCAATTGCCAGAGCGTCAGACGGTCGTCCAGCGGCAAGGCTTCAAGGATGTAGGCAACGTCGGCGGAGTGCAGGTCATCGAGCTTGCGTTGCAACTCGACAAGGTTCTGCCGGTGTACCAGGTTTTCAACCCGGTCGTGATGCGCGCCTTCCTGGCGGTGAGTGAGGTCTTCGACGACCCGTTGACGCTGCAGCAGCTCGACGACTTGAGCCAGGCGATCCTGCAGGCTTTCCTGTGTTTTCTTTACTTCGATTTCAGACATAGGCGAACTCCACTCCCAGCAGCGGGGCACGCCGGAAGGATCAATCAGTCAATTCATGATTGGTGAAACTGTTTACTGAGTAACTACTGGGTAAGTCCATGGAGGTTTTCCATAAGCCCCGGCGGGGCTGACGGGCGCAATGATACACCGCCTGACGGTTTTAAACGTTAAAAAATCACGGTCGAAACAAGCGCTTGCGAAACAAACCTGAGCGCTGTCCTGATCCTTGCAAATGCGACGACTCATTCTGAAAAGAAAACACACCTGCGTTAAAAAATGCAGCGACTACCCTTCAGCGTAGATCGTCACGGAGGACGTCGAATGCCATCAAAGCCAATTCTTTTCCTGTTGCCCTGTCTGCTCTACCTGCCACAAAACGGTGAGGCGGCAACCTTGCATCGTTGCGAAGCGGCGGACGGCAGCCTCACATTTACATCAATGAGTTGCGCGCAAGGCGAACGACTCTCGAAGCAGGAGGTTCACCCCTACTCGCCCGGCTCCGTCGTAGCGATCATGCCGGAAGCGAATCACGAAAAAACAATCGGTGGTCGAGAGCCCGGCATCATCGGCGGCGCAGAGCACATATGCGGCAACGTGATCGATGCCAGGCAACGCCGCGAAGCCATCATCAATCGGCGCGTCATTGCCGGGATGAGCGCACAAGATGTCGAGAGCGCTTTAGGCAAACCGGACAAGGTCAATATCAGGACATCGATGACGAGTTATCGATACGACCTCAAGCGAGGCCGTTCTGCTCAAGTCGATTTTGATCAGAGAGGATGCGTAAAGGAAAAAGCCAAATCCCGGACGGCAAAAAGCCCGCGATAAACGCGGGCTTTTTGGTATATGGTGCACTCGACAGGATTCGAACCTGTGACCGCTCGGTTCGTAGCCGAGTACTCTATCCAGCTGAGCTACGAGTGCATTTTGTGTTTTTAGCCCAGACCACAACTGGGTGAAACCAAGTTATTCACATTGCTGCAACTAACTCTTAAATGGTGCACTCGACAGGATTCGAACCTGTGACCGCTCGGTTCGTAGCCGAGTACTCTATCCAGCTGAGCTACGAGTGCATTTGTGTTTGTTAGACCAGATCACACCTGGTTGAAGCCGAGTTATTTACATCGCTGTAACTAACTCTTAAATGGTGCACTCGACAGGATTCGAACCTGTGACCGCTCGGTTCGTAGCCGAGTACTCTATCCAGCTGAGCTACGAGTGCATTTGTTGCGCCGCATTATAGCCCGTCTAATCTCTATTCCAACCACTTTTTCTATTAATTTCAACAACTTACAGAAAAAGCCAGATTACGACGTACTAAGCAAATAATGGCGGAGAACGGGGGATTCGAACCCCCGACACCCTTTTGAGGTGTACTCCCTTAGCAGGGGAGCGCCTTCGGCCACTCGGCCAGCTCTCCGCAACACGGGGCGTATCTTAACCAACCTTTTCCCCGTTTGCAAACATAAAAATCGATAAAAATTAATGGCTTGGTTCTTCGTCCTTCTCTTTCTTTATACGCAGGTAAATTTCCTCACGGTGCACGGCAACCTCTTTCGGGGCGTTGACGCCGATACGCACCTGGTTTCCTTTAACGCCGAGCACGGTCACGGTGATTTCGCCGTCACCGATAATCAGGCTTTCTGCGCACCGACGGGTCAGAATCAGCATACCTTTCTCCTTACGCAATTCAGTTCAGGGACAACAGTCTGCAAAAAAAAGGCACCCGACCTACAACCGGAGCGATCGTAGCCCTACATGCCTGAGTATTGACCAGCGCGAGCAAAAGAACAGTTCAGGGCTCGCGCCATTCAAAAAATAAAGGGCGCGGTCAGACCGCGCCCTTCAAGAATTGGAATTACTCGCCTTGACGGGCAGGCGCATCCAGTTCGAAAGCCGTGTGCAGGGCGCGCACGGCCAGTTCCAGGTACTTCTCTTCAATCACTACGGAAACCTTGATTTCCGAAGTCGAGATCATCTGGATGTTGATGCTTTCTTTTGCCAGGGATTCGAACATGCGGCTGGCCACACCGGCGTGGGAACGCATGCCGACGCCGACGATCGAGACCTTGGCAATCTTGGTGTCGCCAACCACTTCACGGGCACCGATCTCGCGAGCGGTATTTTCCAGCACGGTCTGTGCGGCCTGATAGTCGTTGCGGTGTACGGTGAAGGTGAAGTCGGTGGTGTTATCGTGCGCGACGTTCTGCACGATCATGTCGACTTCGATGTTCGCGGCACTGATCGGGCCGAGAATCTTGAACGCCACGCCCGGGGTGTCTGGCACGCCACGGATGGTCAGCTTGGCTTCATCGCGGTTGAAAGCGATGCCGGAAATGATCGGCTGTTCCATGGTTTCCTCTTCATCAATAGTAATGAGGGTGCCCGGACCCTCCTTGAAGCTGTGCAGTACGCGCAGCGGAACGTTGTACTTGCCGGCGAATTCCACCGCACGGATCTGCAACACCTTGGAACCGAGGCTGGCCATTTCCAGCATCTCTTCGAAGGTAATCTTGTCCAGACGCTGAGCGACCGGCACAACGCGCGGGTCAGTGGTGTAGACACCATCGACGTCGGTGTAGATCTGGCACTCGTCAGCCTTCAAAGCAGCAGCCAATGCCACACCGGTAGTGTCGGAACCGCCACGACCGAGGGTGGTAATGTTGCCGTGCTCGTCGACGCCCTGGAAACCGGCGACAACCACCACGCGACCTGCTTTCAGATCACCACGAATCTTCTGGTCATCAATCTGCAAGATACGCGCTTTATTGTGCGCACTGTCGGTCAGGATCCGCACCTGATTACCGGTGTACGACACCGCCGGCACACCGCGCTTGATCAGCGCCATGGCCAACAGGGCAATCGTCACCTGCTCACCGGTGGAAACAATCACGTCCAGCTCACGCGGAACCGGTTGACCGTCGCCACTGATTTGCTTGGCCAGATCGATCAGACGGTTGGTTTCGCCGCTCATTGCAGACAGCACAACCACCAGGTCATCGCCGGCATCGCGGAATTTCTTAACCTTGTCGGCGACCTGCTCGATTCTCTCGACAGTACCGACCGAGGTGCCTCCAAATTTCTGTACGATCAAAGCCATTTCAAAGCCGCCTCTGCCCATGAAGGGCGCCCAATAATCACTCGAACAGCCACCGCGCCCGCCACTAGACTGCGAGCGCGATGGACCGTCTTATAAACCCTGCTCGACGAATGGAACGGTCAGCGCCAGTGCGCCATCCAGTGCGCCGGCATCAACACCGCCGCCCTGCGCCATGTCCGGACGACCACCGCCCTTCCCGCCCACTGCCGCAGCAGCCTGTTTCATCAAATCACCGGCTTTGAGTTGGCCAGTCAGGTCTTTGGTTACGCCTGCAACCAGAACGACCTTTTCCTCATGGACACTGCCGAGCAGGATCACTGCGCGGCCGAGTTTGTTCTTCAACTGATCAACCAGCGCCAACAGCGCCTTGGCGTCCTGACCATCCAGACGTGCGGCCAAAACCTTCACGCCCTTGACGTCCAGTGCCGAGGACGACAGATCGTCGCCCGCCGCGCTCGCCGCCTTGGCTTGCAACTGCTCGAGTTGCTTCTCCAGTTGGCGATTGCGCTCCAGCACAGCCGACAGCTTGTCGATCAGGTTGTCGCGGCTGCCCTTGACCAGGCTGGCCGCTTCCTTGAGTTGTTCTTCTGCCGCATTCAAGTAGGCCAGAGCCGCAGCACCGGTCACTGCTTCGATACGACGCACGCCCGAAGCCACACCGCCTTCGCTGATGATTTTCAGCAGGCCGATGTCGCCGGTACGGTTGGCGTGGATACCGCCGCACAGCTCGACGGAGAAATCGCCGCCCATGCTCAGCACGCGCACGTTGTCGCCGTACTTCTCGCCGAACAGCGCCATCGCGCCTTTGTTCTTCGCGGTTTCGATGTCGGTTTCTTCGGTTTCAACCGCGGAGTTCTTGCGAATCTCGGCGTTGACGATGTCTTCCAGCGCTTTGATCTGCTCAGGCTTGATCGCTTCAAAGTGGCTGAAGTCGAAACGCAGGCGCTGGCTATCCACCAACGAACCTTTCTGCTGAACGTGCTCGCCCAGAACCTGGCGCAGTGCCGCGTGCAGCAAGTGCGTGGCCGAGTGGTTCAACGAAGTGGCGTGACGCACTTCGGCGTCGACGTGGGTTTCCACTGGCGCGCCGATGGTCAGGCTGCCCGAATCCAGCACACCGTGGTGCAGGAACGCGCCGCCGGTCTTGGTGGTGTCACGTACGTCGAAACGTGCGCTGCCGGCCTGCAGATAACCACAGTCGCCGATCTGGCCGCCGGATTCAGCGTAGAACGGCGTCTGGTTCAGCACGATCACCGCCTCTTCGCCTTCATTCAAGACGTCGACCGACTGGCCATCTTTATAGATAGCGACGATTTTTGCCGAACCGCTGGTGTCTTTGTAACCGGTGAACTCGGTGGCCACATCAACCTTGACCAAGGTGTTGTAGTCCAGACCGAACGAGCTGGCCGAACGCGCACGCACACGCTGGGCTTCCATCTCACGTTCGAAACCGGCTTCGTCGACGGTCAGGCTGCGCTCGCGGGCGATGTCGGCGGTCAGGTCCATCGGGAAACCGTAGGTGTCGTAGAGTTTGAACACCACGTCGCCCGGCACCACGGTGCCTTTGAGTTCCAGCAGATCCTGCTCAAGAATCTTCAGGCCGTGCTCCAGAGTCTTGGAGAACTGCTCTTCTTCTGCCTTGAGCACGCGCTCGATGTTGCTCTGTTGCTTTTTCAGTTCCGGGAAGGCTTCGCCCATCTCGGCAACCAGTGCGGCAACGATTTTGTAGAAGAAGCTGCCAGTAGCGCCCAGCTTGTTACCGTGACGGCAGGCGCGACGGATGATCCGGCGCAGCACATAACCGCGACCTTCGTTGGACGGCAGCACGCCGTCGGCAATCAGGAAGCCGCACGAACGGATGTGGTCGGACACGACTTTCAGCGAAGACTGATCGCCGTTTTCGCAGCCGATCGCTTCGGCCGAAGCCTTCAACAGGTTTTTGAACAGGTCGATGTCATAGTTGGAATTGACGTGCTGCATCACCGCACTGATCCGCTCCAGGCCCATGCCGGTGTCGACCGACGGCGCTGGCAACGGATGCAAGACGCCATCGGCGGTGCGGTTGAACTGCATGAACACGTTGTTCCAGATCTCGATGTAACGGTCGCCGTCTTCTTCCGGCGAGCCCGGCGGGCCGCCCCAGATGTGGTCGCCGTGATCGTAGAAAATCTCGGTGCATGGGCCGCACGGGCCGGTATCGCCCATGGTCCAGAAGTTGTCGGAAGCGTATGGCGCGCCCTTGTTGTCGCCGATGCGGATCATGCGCTCGACCGGCACACCGATTTCTTTGGTCCAGATGTCGTACGCTTCGTCGTCGGAGGCGTAGACGGTGACCCAGAGTTTTTCCTTCGGCAGTTGCAGAACGCCGGTCAGGAAGGTCCACGCGTAGGTAATCGCGTCTTTCTTGAAATAGTCACCGAAGCTGAAGTTACCGAGCATTTCGAAGAACGTGTGGTGACGAGCGGTATAACCGACGTTTTCCAGGTCGCTGTTCTTGCCACCGGCACGCACGCATTTCTGGCTGCTGGTCGCACGGGTATACGCACGTTTTTCCTGGCCCAGGAAGCAGTCCTTGAACTGGTTCATCCCCGCGTTAGTGAACAGCAGGGTTGGGTCGTTGCCCGGAATCAAAGAGCTGGAGGCTACACGGGTGTGGCCTTGCTCTTCGAAGAAGCGAAGGAAGGCTTCACGGATTTCTGCGCTTTTCATTAGGTTCTTCCACGGAGGCTGCGGCCAAAGGCCTGTTCGAAACGTCAACAGACGAAGCGACGGCAAAGGGCCGCATTATATCGGCCCTGCGCGCGGGGTACAGCGTGTTTATACGATAGAAACGGTCAATTGGACGGCTAACGCTGTCACTTGCGCGAAAAGTCGACGAATGTCGCGATCACTTGCTCGATTTGCGCGCGACTGACGTCCATGTGCGTGACCATACGCAGACGCGCGGCGGCACTCAACTTGATCCCGCGCTCGGCAGCAAACGCCTTGATCGCTTCGGCCTTGTCGCCCATTTGCACATAAACCATGTTGGTTTGCACCGGTTCGACGATGAAACCTGCTTCACGCAGACCGTCGGCCAAAAACTGCGCGTTGGTGTGGTCATCCGCCAGACGCTCGACGTTGTGATCCAGTGCATGCAGCCCCGCCGCCGCCAGCAAACCGGCCTGACGCATGCCGCCACCGACCATTTTGCGCAAACGGCGGGCCTTGCCGATCAGTTGCTCGGAGCCGCACAGCACTGAACCCACCGGCGCGCCAAGGCCTTTGGACAGGCACACCGATACCGAATCGAAATGTTTAGTGATTTCCCGCGCATCCACCCCGAGTTTGACCGCTGCGTTGTAAAGACGCGCGCCGTCGAGGTGCAGTTGCAGGCCATGGTCTTGGGTGAATTTACGCGCCCGCGCCAGATATTCCAGCGGCAATACCTTGCCCTGCATGGTGTTTTCCAGCGCCATCAAACGGGTACGAGCGAAATGGAAGTCGTCCGGTTTGATCGCTGCCGCGACTTGATCCAGATCCAGCGAACCGTCGGCCTGCACTTCAAGCGGCTGCGGCTGAATCGAACCCAACACCGCCGCGCCACCGCCCTCGTACTTGTAGGTGTGCGCCTGCTGACCTACAACGTATTCGTCGCCGCGCTCGCAGTGCGCCATTAACCCGAGCAGGTTGCTCATGGTGCCGGTCGGCACGAACAGCGCTGCGGCAAAACCCAGACGTTTGGCCAGTTCGGCCTCCAGACGATTGACCGTCGGGTCTTCGCCGTACACATCGTCACCGGTGTCCGCAGCGGTCATCGCGTCGAGCATGGCGGGTGTCGGTTGGGTGACGGTGTCGCTGCGAAGATCGATAACGCTCATGAACCTGGCCTCAATTCAGCAGGGGAAATCCCTTTACGAAGTGGAATTACTGCGGTCATGGCGCAGATTAATCAACCCTTGCGCAAGGATTTTTCGTTTCAATCCGTCTGGAAAATCGATAGCAATCATCAAAAAGGCGCAATGCACCGACACAAAATCTGTGTTAAAAACGCTGCGCCGCCCGAGAAAGGGCGGCAAAAACGTTCTCAGGGCGGGGTGCAATTCCCCACCGGCGGTAATTGCGCGCAATGCGCATAGCCCGCGAGCGCTTGGCGACGACCACGGCATTAAGCGGTGATCGGCGGCAAGGTCAGCAGACCCGGTGTGATCCCGGGGCCGACGGTCATAGTCCGGATGAAGAGAGAACGGGATTAACGCCAAAGGGCCGTCCGCGCGATGTTGTGCGTGAGCGCACCCTTGAATCCCTTTCGATTCATAACGCCCTGTTTTTCACACAAACAGGAGTCAGAACATGCAACCCACCGCTATCGACAGCAAAAGCAAACACCCACACGGCGAGCGCGTTGCGTTCATCCAGGCCTGCTGGCACAAAGAAATCGTCGACCAGAGCCGTAAAGGCTTCGTCGCCGAAATGATCGCCCTGGGTTATCAGGAATCGGACATCGATATCTTCGAAGTCGGCGGCGCTTTTGAAATGCCTCTGCACGCCAAGTTGCTGGCCAAAACCGGTCGTTATGCCGGCATCGTCGCCGCAGCCTTGGTGGTGGATGGCGGCATCTACCGTCACGAGTTCGTCGCTCAGTCGGTGGTCAGCGGCCTGATGCAAGTGCAACTGGAAACCGAAGTGCCGGTGTTCTCGGTGTCGCTGACGCCGCATCACTTCCATGCGGGCGACGAGCATCAGAAGTTCTTCTTTGAGCACTTCGTGCACAAGGGTCAGGAAGCGGCGCGGACTTGCGCGGATACGCTGCGCAAGGTTCGTGCACTGCGCCGTACTGAGCCGCATGCTGTAGCGGTCTAAGCCTCTAACGATCGTTCCCATGCATCGCTCGGGAACGATCATTACCTGTAGGAGCTGTCGAGTGAAACGAGGCTGCGATCTTTTGATCTTTTAACAACAAGATCAACAGATCGCAGCCTTCGGCAGCTCCTACGGGGTTTGGACCGCGTACCAGAGTTTGTGGACCATCCCTGCAGTTAAGTCAGGCGAGGTTTTCGTCGGTGGCCGGGACGATCAGGATGCCCGCGCGCAAGCCGTTCTTGACCTTGGGATTAGGGAAGATGATCCGTGCGCCCTCTTCCTCGATGATCCAGCGGGTATTGGCCAGATCCTCGGCCAGCACATAGCCCATCTCCAGCTCGGAAAAGTTTTCGACGTCCTGTGGCAGGTTCAAGCGAAAGGCATCGCTGTGCTTGATGATTTCCCGCGCCACACTGAACAGCTGCAAACCGTCCAGATGCGCTTCAGCCATCTCTGGCTCAGTGCCTTCAATGATCTGCTGCAGGCGGGTTTCCAGCAACGAGACGTTAACCCCGTCGTTCTGCCCGAACGGCCGCGCCTTGCCCAGTTCCAGGGTGAAAGCCTCGGCATTGAGCTTGTCGTAGGTGTAAGCGCTGAACACGATCGACGGTTTGTTCTGCAGCAGCACCGCTTCCATCCCGGCAGCCCGTAGACGCGCCAATTCCTGGCGCGAATGCTGGCGACCTTCCTTCCACGGATACAGCGCAAATTGTTCGATCTTCGAACCGCGAATCGCCGTGTGCAGGTCGTAGTGCAGGCGCTGGCGATCCGGCAGGCTGAAAAAACTCGCCGCCAACCGTTCCAGCTCACAAGCACGCAGCGCTTCCGAGCCGCTGCTTTGTTCATGACGGCCGTTGAACAGCCGATTGACGTCCTGCTCGATGAAACGCTCGCCTTTGCGAATCGCTTCCGGGTTGCCGAACAGGAACAGAATGCGTGCACGCGGCTTCAAATCGCCGCGAGCGATGTCGTGCAGCAGCCGATCAAGCAATTCGATCGGCGCTGTTTCGTTGCCGTGGATGCCTGCCGACAGCAGCAGGTCCAGGCCATTGTCGCGCGCTTGCGGTGGCCGGACTTCCAGCGCACCTTCGCTCAACCAGCGCATGCGCACGCCTTCGACAGTCAGTTGAGTCTTCTCCGCCGGTTCGCGGCCGGCGAGGGTCAGTTCAAGCAGTTTGCCGAGGGCGAGCATAGAGCGGTTTCCTTAGTGGTCGTGGTTGCAATCCGGGCCGTGCACGTGGTCTTCGTCGTCGCCAACGTCGGCCGGTTCCATTTCCAGTTGCAGACTTACCAGATTAGTCGCCAATGGGCGCAGCAGCAGGTTGGCGTACTCGGCGTCACCTTCTTCAACGTCGACGCCGATCAGCAGTTGGCCACGGCCGTCCTGCTGGATCCACAGCTCTTTGCCTTGCCACATGACCGCAACGCGGGTGCAGGAAGTTTCCAGTTGCGTGCCGTCGGTGTCTTCAAGGATCAGCTGCAGGGAATCGCTCATGTTTTTACTCTCTTGGTGAGACAAGCCGCGCGCCGCGTTCGGGCGACGCGCCGGCCATCAATTGATCTGGAATGGATAAACCGCGCCCAGTTTAAGGATTTGCGTCAGTTCATCCAGTGCCGTCCGGCATTCAAGCAACAATTGCGGGTCCGCCAGATCGGTTTCGCTCAGGCGGTCGCGGTAGTGCTTTTCAACCCATGCGGTCAACGAACCGTACAACGGTGGCGTCATGATAACCCCTGGGTTGACCGCCGCCAGTTCGGTTTCGTTAAGCGCGACGCGCAGTCGCAGGCACGCCGGGCCGCCGCCGTTCTGCATGCTTTGCTTGAGGTCGAAGACTTTCACTTCGCGAATCAGACCGCCGGAGCTGGTCAGGCTTTGCAGGTAAGCCCAGACGCGTTCGTTGGCCTGGCACTCTTGCGGCACGATCAGCAGCATCGAACCGTCAGGACGCGACAGCAACTGGCTGTTGAACAGGTACGAACGCACTGCGTCATCCACGGTGACTGCCGAACGCGGCACACACACGGACTGGAAGTTGCCGCCGACTTTGGCCAGTTTGCTTTGCAGTTCGGCCAGCATCGACTCGGTGTCGAGGAACGCGTCCTCGTGATAGAACAAGACCTCGCCATTGCCCACGGCGATCACGTCGTTATGGAACACGCCCTGATCGATCACGTTCGGGTTCTGCTGGGCGTAAACCACGCCTTCGTCACGCAGACCGTGCAGACGCGCAACCGCTTGCGAAGCTTCGAGAGTCTGGCGTGCCGGGTACTTTTGCGGCGCCGGGAAACGGTTGTCGAACGCACTGCGACCGAACACAAAGAACTCAACGCCCGCCTCGCCATACTCACGGCAGAAACGTGTGTGGTTGGCCGCGCCTTCGTCACCGAACTGCGCCACTGCCGGCAACGCGGAGTGATGAGCGAAGTGTTGCTGATTGGCGAACATCGCGCCGAGTACGCGACTGGTAGTCGGGTGCTCGATGCTGCGGTGGTATTTGCAGTTGAGGTTGGCAGCGGTGAAATGCACACGACCGTCAGCGGTGTCGGCACTCGGGCTGACCGTGGCGGCGTTGGCCACCCACATGCTCGACGCCGAGCAACTGGCGACCAACAGCGGCATGGCTTCTTTGGCGGCGCGCTCGATGACCTGAGCGTCGGTGCCGCTGAAACCCAGACGGCGCAGAGCGGCCACGTCCGGACGTTCCTGCGGCGCCAGCACGCCTTGCTGAAAGCCCATTTCCATCAGCGCTTTCATCTTCGCCAGACCTTGCAGCGCCGCTTCCTTCGGATTCGAGGATTGCTGGCTGTTGCTCTGGGACGCAACGTTGCCGTAGGACAGACCACCGTAGTTATGGGTCGGCCCCACTAGACCGTCAAAATTGACTTCATAGGATTTCATCAGCGAGGCTCCACGAGAATCTGTTGTTATAGGCTTCAGGTAACAATTCAGTCAGACCGCATCGCGGCTATCGCGAGCAGGCTCACTCCTACAGGTTTAGCGCTGAACACATATGTTGTGTACGACAAAAATCCTGTAGGAGTGAGCCTGCTCGCGATGGCCGTTACGCCATTTTCACGCCTGGCGTCAGGGCCGATGGCAACACCAGGCTCGGCGTTTCCAGCGACGCTACCGGGTACGCGCAGTAATCCGCCGCGTAATAAGCGCTGGCGCGATGGTTGCCCGAGGCACCGACGCCACCAAACGGCGCGCTGCTCGCAGCACCGGTCAGCTGTTTGTTCCAGTTGACGATGCCGGCACGGCTTTCCAGCCAGAACTGCTGATAACGCGCTTCGGAATCCGACAACAGACCAGCGGCCAGGCCATAAGCCGTGTCGTTCGCCTCAGCGATCGCCGCTTCGAAATCAACGTAGCGGATCACTTGCAGCAACGGGCCGAACAGTTCCTCGTCCGGACGCTCGGCAACCGCTGTCACATCAACGATGCCCGGGGTCAGCAACGCAGCTTGTGCTTGCGGCTGAGTCATTTCCAGCAGCGACACCGCGCCGTTGGCCAGCAGATGTTCTTGAGCGTCCATCAGCGCTTTCGCCGCGCCGAGGGAAATCACCGAGCCCATAAACGGCGCCGGCTGTTGATCGAATGCGCCAACCTCAATGGTCGCGCTGACTTCAACCAGACGCTTCAACAGGCTGTCGCCCCACGCGCCTTGCGGCACCAGCAGGCGACGGGCACAGGTGCAACGCTGACCGGCAGATATGAATGCCGACTGAATAATCGTGTAAACCGCTGCATCCAGATCCGCGACCTGATCGACCACCAGCGGATTGTTACCACCCATCTCCAGCGCCAGAATCTTGTCCGGACGACCGGCAAATTGCTGGTGCAGATGATTGCCCGTACGGCTCGAACCGGTGAAGAACAGACCGTCGATGCCCGGGTTCGCCGCCAGCGCGATGCCGGTTTCGCGCGCGCCTTGCAGCAGGTTCAACACGCCTGCCGGCAGACCGGCTTCGATCCAGCACTTGACCGTCAGCTCGGCGACTTTAGGGGTCAGTTCACTTGGTTTGAACAGCACGCTGTTACCCGCCAGCAATGCCGGAACAATGTGGCCGTTCGGCAAATGGCCAGGGAAATTGTAAGGACCAAACACCGCGACCACGCCATGCGGCTTGTGGCGCAGCACGGCGGTGGCGTCACCCAACGGGCCGCTCTTCTCGCCGGTCCGCTCGTGGTAGCTCTGCACCGAAATCGCGATCTTGTTGACCATGCTGGTCACTTCGGTCGCCGATTCCCACAGCGGTTTACCGGTCTCTTCACCGATGGTGCGAGCCAGTTCGTCAGCGTGATTTTTCAGCGCGGCGGCGAATGCCTCAAGCACAGCGATGCGTTCGTCCAGCGAGCGACGCGCCCAATCCGGAAACGCCTGACGCGCAGCCTGCACAGCCGATTCAACCTGAGCAGCGGTGGCGCCCTCCCCCGACCACAGCACTTGCTGGGTCACCGGGTTCAGCGATTGAAACGCTTCGCCCTGACCGGCCAGCCACTCACCTGCGATGTATAGCGAATTCATTATTTCGACTCCCGTGCAGCGGACAACGCCACGGCGCGCACTTGATCGCCAGCGTTGAGTTGAAGACGTTTGGCAGTCTGCGGATCAACCACCAAAGTACCGGCAGCGAGACGCGCCGGCGCAGCCGTGATGCGGCAGTCTTCGCGCTTGCGGTTATGGATGATGAACGGCGTGGCGTCGTCGCCCGGCGTACCCACGGCCAATACCAGCGCTTCACTGTCACGCACCGCGCGGATCTTGCCGGTTTCGCATTCGATGGCCGGACCTGCGTCGAAGATGTCGACGTAACCCTGATAGCTGAAACCTTCACCCTTGAGCATCGCCAAGGCCGGCTCGGTGTCCGGATGGACCTGACCGATGACGCTACGCGCGCCTTCGGACAGGAAGCAGGTGTACAGCGGAAATTTCGGCATCAGCTCAGCGATGAACGCCTTGTTGCCTACGCCGGTGAGGTAATCGGCCTGGCTGAATTCCATCTTGAAGAAGTGACGACCGAGGCTTTCCCAGAACGGCGAACGGCCGGCGTCATCGGAGACACCGCGCATTTCGGCGATGATCTTGTTGCCGAACAGTTCAGGGAACTCTGCGATGAACAGCATCCGCGCCTTCGACAGCATGCGGCCGTTCAGACCGCTGCGGTAATCGGCGTGCAGGAACAGCGAGCACAGCTCGGAATTACCGGTAAGGTCGTTGGCGAGAAACAGCGTCGGGATCTCGCGGTAGATGTTCAGTTCTTGCGAAGCGCTGACGGTGAGGCCGACACGGAAGTTGTACCAAGGCTCACGCATGCCGACAGCGCCTGCGATGGCGGAAATCCCCACCACGCGGCCGTCATCGTCTTCGAGCACGAACAGGTAGTCCGCATCACCACGGCCAGCTTCGCCGCGAAAAGTCTTCTCGGCCCAGCCGACCCGATGGGCCAGACGTTCTTCGTTGGCCGGCAAAGTCGTGAGGCCGGTGCCGGTGCTGCGGGCCAGGTCGATCAGCGCGGCTAAATCGCTGCTGCGTACGGGACGAACAATCATGCTATCTCCTCAAACGGGCCGCCTTCGCCACCCGTGAAACTCGCTAAGGCGTTAAACCGCCACCAGGCGCACGCTGGCACCTTCACCGACGCCCAAGGCTTCGGCCGCTTCCAGATCCAGAGTCACCGGTTTGCCCGGCGCGTAATCCAGTTCCAGCAGCACCGCGCGGTAATCCTGCAACTGCGCGTTCGCCACCAGATACTGGCGCCCGGCACCTTTAACCGGCTCGCCGATCTTCACTGGCACTACACGGCTCTGGGCGATCGAACGGATCCCCGAAACACGCGCATGCAGGGTCGGGCCACCGTCGAAAATGTCGATGTAGTGATCGGTCTCGAAGCCTTCGCGCATCAGGATGTCGAAGGTGATCTGCGCACGCGGGTGCACTTGGCCCATCGCCTCTTGGGCGGAGTCCGGCAGCAGCGGCACGTAGATCGGGTAATGCGGCATCAGCTCGGCGAGGAACGTGCGGCTTTTCAGCCCGCACAGACGCTCGGCAGCGGCGTAATTGAGGTCGAAGAAATTGCGACCGATCGCATCCCAGAATGGCGAGTCGCCATTCTCATCGCTGTAACCAACGATCTCGGTCACCACCGAGTCAGCGAAACGCTCGGGATGGCTGGCGACGAACAGCAGACGACCACGGGAGTTAAGCTCGGACCATGGCGAACCGACCAGCTCGCGCTGCACGTAGAAACTGGTCAGCAAGCTGTTGCCGGTCAGGTCGTGGCACTGCGAGAGCACGTGAATTTTGTTGTGGATCTTCAGCTCGCGCGAAGCGTGCACAAAGGTCTCGTTACGGAAGCTGTAGAACGGCTCTGAGTAACCGGCGGACGCGACAATCGCCGAGCAGCCAACCAGTTTGCCGGTGGTGGATTCTTCGAGGACGAAGAAATAGCTCTCTTCACCGTTGAAGCTCACTTCGGCGGAGAACGACGCTTCGCTCGCGGCAATCTTGTCGCTCAGACGTTCCACGTCATCCGGCAAGGAAGTGACACCAATCGGGCTGTCCGCAGCCAGACGCTGTACCTCGCCCAGATCAGCCATTTGCGCGGGGCGCATCACCAGCATGGTGTCACTCCTTTTCTCTTATCAATTCACAGAAGAAATAACCGGGCCTACATGGAGATCAATGTAGGAGTGAGCCTGCTCGCGATTGCGGTCTGTCAGAAACCAATGAGTCGACTGACATACCGCAATCGCGAGCAGGCTCACTCCTACAGTTGATCTGGTCCGGCATAAAATTTTGATCGACGCCTGAAAAGCTCCAGGCGCCGAAAGGTCTATCAGGCTTGTGTCAGTGCTGCAGCAGCGCGCTCGAAACGATCCAAACCGGCATCGATATCGGCGTCTTCGACCACCAGGCTCGGGGCGAAACGGATCACGTCCGGGCCGGCTTGCAGAATCATCAGGCCTTCTTTTTCAGCGGCGTTGAAGATGTCTTTGGCCTTGCCTTTCCAGGCATCGCTCAGCACGCAACCGATCAGCAGACCGAGACCACGCACCTGAGTGAACAGGCCATATTTCTCGCCGATCTGCTCGAGGCGCGCCTTGAACTTGTCGTGCTTGGCGTTTACGCCGTTCAACACTTCAGGCGTGTTGATCACATCGATCACCGCTTCCGCGACCGCGCACGCCAGCGGGTTGCCGCCGTAAGTGGTGCCGTGGGTGCCGACAACCAGATGTTTGGCCAGCGCTTCGGTGGTCAGCATCGCCGCGATCGGGAAACCGCCGCCCAGGCTCTTGGCGCTGGTGAGGATGTCCGGAGTCACGCCGTAATGCTGGTAGGCGAACAGCTTGCCGCTGCGGCCCATGCCGGTTTGCACTTCGTCGAACACCAGCAGCGCGTTGTTCGCGTCGCAGAGTTCGCGGGCACCTTGCAGGTACGCCAATTCGGCTGGCAGCACGCCGCCTTCACCTTGAATCGGTTCCAGCACGACCGCACAGGTCTTGTCGGAAACCGCCGCTTTCAGCGCGGCCAGGTCGTTGTAAGGCACGTGGGTGATGCCGGTGATTTTCGGGCCGAAACCGTCGGAGTACTTCGACTGACCACCGACGTTAACGGTGAACAACGTACGGCCGTGGAAGCTGTTCAGCGCGGCAATGATTTCGTATTTCTCAGTGCCGAAACGGTCAAACGCCACACGACGGGCCAGCTTGAACGCGGCCTCGTTGGCTTCAGCGCCGGAGTTGCAGAAGAACACGCGCTCGGCGAACGTGGCGTCGATCAGCTTGTGCGCCAGGCGCAGGGCTGGCTCGTTGGTGAACACGTTGGACACGTGCCACAACTTGTTCGCTTGCTCGGTCAATGCACCGACCAGCGCCGGGTGCGCATGGCCCAATACGTTAACGGCAATCCCGCCGGCGAAGTCGATCAGCTCGCGGCCGGCCTGATCCCAGACACGGGAACCGGCGCCACGCACCGGAATGAAAGCGGCAGGCGCGTAGTTGGGAACCATTACCTGGTCGAAATCGGCGCGTTGTACCGCAGCGTGCTCAACGGACATCGGAGTCTCCTGATGAGAAGCACTCGCCTGAAACTGGCGAGCTTGGTGAGGATTGTAAGGACAGTTTTCAGCCCGGCCTTGCCGCCAAGCGACAACTTCTTATAGCGCAAACCCCGGATTTTCCCGGGTTTACGGCAATGCGACATATAGCGTCGCAAAGGCGCAGTTTAAACTGCCCAAGGGGATCTGCGGTGGCTCGACGGTAATTGATCGAGGAATTCAATGTGCGGTAACTATGTACCGCACATGACAAATATTTTTCTGCTTTGCTGGGCGCTCTCCGCACGCTAATGGATGAGCGCATGAACCTGCCACAACCGCTGCAACCTGCCGCCCGCCTCGATACTTTCTATACCGAGCACAACGACACGCACTTTCTGCCGTTACACCGAGCCGCGCCTGATTGGCTGGCGAACGCTTCGGCGTTTCGACGCCATGCCCTGCGACGCGCAATCCCCCGTCATGAGCCCCTGCTGGCGGCTTCCGCACGTCAGCACCACGCCCGGTTAGGTGTGCTGAATGCCCAGCACTGGGCGGCACAGAACCAGGTGGATCACCTGCTGACCAACCTCAAGGACGTCGAAGCCTTCGCTGCGCCGTTACTGGCAGCGGCGATCAAGGATCAATGCGGCCTGATACTCGACGTCAAAAGCACGTTCGTGCGCCTCTACATTCCAGTCACGAACCCTTGGTTTGGCTTCTCTACCGGCGCCAGCCGAATCTGGACGCTGTCCGTGCTAGACGCCGCACTGCGCAACTTCGAAAGCCATGAAACCGAAACGGATGCTTTTGACTCCGATTCCTGCTTCATCACCCAGCCAGACGATCGCGAACAATTTGAAATCCTCGCGGATATCAGCCAGGCACTGTCGATAAACACCTTCATCAAACTGTGCCGAAGCCTCGATCTCGGTGCGCAATACCAACAACATTTGCAACAACATCTAGGCATCGACCAGCCCAATCTGGCGGCCACGCTGCGCTTGCATGTCGAAGTCAGCCAAAAGGCTGCACTGAAATCGGCGCTGATCTACGCCCGAATGAACAACGACATACAGGAAGATCTGTATCGCCTCATTGGTGGTTTGATCGACGGCCTGCAAGGCATGCGGCTGGATGGCGAAACAGTGCGCGGTCACAGCCTGTCGCTGCTGTCTTCGCAACTGCACGGCATCATTGTGTTTGCGCCGGATCTGCACACCAGCGAGCGCGTCACCCGGCTGGTTGCTTATGTGCCGAACGACCCCGAACACCCGATCAAGGAATACACCTCCAGCGCTGCATTCGCCGCCGAACTGACACGCCAGTTGCGCCAAAACGACTACCAGCATTTTTTCAGTCAATTCATTGCTCACAGCGAGCGCGGTCGCTTCTTCTCCACGCTCAAAGCACGCCTCACGCACATTGAGTATTTCGCGCACCAACCGGGTGATCCACGACCCGCCTGGCGCGAAGTCACGGTGGAAAAACCCGACCTGCAATTCCACGCCGACGTCATTCATTCATTGCTATGGCAATACCAATTCGAGAATGCGTTGAACAAGATACTCAACGACGGACAAAGCCTAGCCGTGCCCACAGCATTGGTGGATCAGCAGGCACGCTGGGCTTTCTGGGACTCGCTGATGAGCATCGCTACAACGTTGCTGACCGTCGCTGCGTTCGTGGCCACGCCGTTCGTGCCGTTTCTGGGTGAACTGATGCTCGGCTACATGGCTTATCAGTTCCTTGACGAGACCTTCGAAGGCATTGTCGAGTGGGCACAGGGGCAGCGCACCGAAGCCTTTCTGCATCTGATGGATGCGCTGGAATCGATTGTGCAATTCGGCATATTCGCCGCCGGCGGCATGCTGGTCGCCGGCGAGTTTCGCAACCTGCTGCCGCCGCATGTCGTGCGCTTCATTGACCGCTTCAAACCCGTTACCGCACCGAACGGAAAAACACTCTACTGGAAACCCGATCTAGCCCCCTACGAACAAGGTATTTCGCTGACCAAAGACTCCCTGCCGGATCAACACGGCTTGCATCAGATCGATGGAAAACTGCTGCTGCCACTGGACGACAAAGTGTTTGCGGTGAGATCCGATCCGGGCGCCAGAGGTTTTCGCATCGACCACCCGACACGCGCCGATGCTTACCCGCCGATGCTTGAACACTTCCACACCGGCACCTGGCAAACCGAGCTTGATCGCCCGCTCACCTGGTCCAGCGACAAACTGCTGCGACGCATTGGCCACACGGTCGACAGCCTGTCACCCAGCGAACTGGAGCAGGCGCTCGCCAGCAGCGGCTATCACGAAGATGTCCTGCGCAAATTTCACGCGCAACACGAGCCGCTTCCGCCGCTGCTTGAGGACACCCTCAAGCGCTTCACCCTCGACAAGCAGATTCGCAATTTCATCGATCAGATGAACAGCCCTCACGCAGCAGAATTTGCACAAGCCGAACCGATCACTCAACTGCAATTGCTCACCGAACATTGCCCGTGGCCGGAGACTAAAAGCCTGCGTTTGCTTGATCTGCAGGGCGAGACACTATGGAAAAGCAGCCGCCCGCAATTGCCAGCGATTGAACTGAGCCTTTCCCCGTCAGGATCAGGCGATTTGCTTGCCAATCTACTGGCGAAACTCGACGAGGGCGAACTCAAGATACTTCTCAGAGAGGAGCCCGGTCTTCCTCCCAGAGGTCTTACGGTGCGAGCTCAGGCGTTGAGAAAAACCCTGGCGAACATCGCCGCCGAACGCCGAAACATCCTGTTCGAAGCACGTTATCGAGCGGCTGAACACATCACCGACGCAGCGGCGCACAAGCTCATCGACACAACGCCCGGCCTGCCCACCAGCGTCGCCCGGGAAATACTGCGCACGGCAACGGGCAAAGAGCGTCAGCAACTCAAACAAATGCCGGTTCCCAAGCGCCTCGTGCAACTGGCTCGCTGGGCCTTGGAGGACGTTCGCGCTGCTCGCGCTTTTGAGGGTTTGTACCTGGAATCAATCAACCCGCTGGACACCCAGCGCCTGTCCTTGCATTCAATGGAACGTCTGCATGGCTGGCCGAAAAATTTGCGCATCGACGTTCGCGACTACGGCATTCACGGCACGCTGCGCGACAGCATTGGCCCGACCGATACCACTCTCCACAAAACCATGGTGTTGCTCGAAGACGGTCAGTACCAGGCTTTCGACGAACAGGATCAACCGTTGTCGGCGGCCCTCGATTTCTACAATGCTGCATTGCAAGCCTTGCCAGACCACGCGCGCGATGCGCTGGGCATCCACATCGGAGCAGGTGCAAAACTCAAGCAAGCCATCCGTGATCACGCCCTGCCCCGCGATGAGCTGAAAAATATCCTGCTGCTGCATCGCGAACTAAAGCCCCTCTATAACCCGCAGATCATGCGCTTGCCGGGAGGAAACGGTACCTACCGACGATTCAATCCAATCGCACCGCCCTTGGAACAACTGGCGATGACGCTCAACCCAGCGTTCACATTCGAGCAGTTGCAGGCGTTCATGCAAAGACTGGCCATACACCCCGCCGGGCCACTCGCCGAGTTGTCGCGCCTGACTGCCGAACTCGCGAAACTGCGTGTCGACCTGCACACCTGGACCGCGCAAACACCGACGCAACATCCCTTGACCGGTATGCGCTTCGACGCAGAAGCCTTTGTCGAGGCCAAAAATGATCGTCGGGTATTCAAGGAAACGCTGCTGAGTTGCTGGCTCGAACGCACAACGTTCAACGAGGCCGATCCTCACGCGCGAACATCGCTGATTTTTGCCCACCCCGTCATCGGCGAGTTTCCAGCACTCACCGCAGACTTCAGCCATGTCACCCATCTTTCGCTGGAAGGTAGCAATGCCGCTCAAGGCACTGACGCTTTCCTGCACCTGTTTCCCAGACTGCAGCAACTGGAAATCCGCAGCTTCAATCTTGCACGACTGCCCCAAGCCCTCGACGCCATGCCACATCTGCACCAACTGATCCTTGCTGAATGCGGCATCAGCCTCGATGACGTCGCGGTAGAGAGGCTGAACAAACTCACCTCGCTCGGCGCATTGGATCTTTACGGCAATCCCCTGGGACGCACACCCGATATCACAGCCATGACCGAACTGACCTACATCGACCTGGCCGATACCAGCATCAGCCATCTGCCGAACGGGTTGTCGAATCATCCGCGGCTGAGCACCGGTATTTTCAGCAACAACCAGATCAGCGAAATACCGCCGGAGTTTTTTCATTACCCACCGGAAACCACGTCCGGTTTCGAGTTTGCTCACAACCCTGTTTCACGCGCTACACGTGACCGGATCAGAGCGCACTTTCATCAGCATGGACAGACCCTGGGAGTGCTCAGTGAGCCGGTCGACATTGCTCGAACAAGACAGATTTACTCGCTGTTCAATGTCAAAGAAGCGAGCCAGTTTTTCTACCGCTTACCCGGCCTTACGGAGGACGCCCGACTCGAACTGACCCGACTGGAGAACGAATACTCGACGCTGCAAAGCGACTTGGCTGCATGGACTGGCAACATCCCCGACATCAACCCGTTCACGCACAGCCCTTTCACCGCCCAGGAACTGGCAGAAGAACAGTCTGCACGGGATGAATTCAAGACGCTGGTCGAGGAATGCTGGCGCAGGGAAAGCGAGTTCGACGAACTCGGTGAACAGGGCGAAACGCTGTACGAGCTTAATTTGCCGACCACCATCATCGGCGAGTTACCCCTACTGACGGCGGACTTCAGTCACGTATCGACCTTGACGCTGCTCAGCGAAGACGGTGCGACAACAGGCGCCAATCAATTCCTCAACCATTTCCCCAAGCTCAGAACGCTGAACATCCGCGAGTTCTCACTCGGCGACATTCCCCAGGCAATCTTCAAAATGGGTGATCTGACCGCGCTGTACCTGACTGAATGCAACATCAGTCTAAACGCACACGACGTCGCGGCTTTGGGCGAAATGGTCAATCTGGAATTGCTCGACTTGAGCTACAACCCCTTGGGGCTGGCGCCGGACCTGCGACAACTGACCTTGCTCACGGATCTGATCCTCAACAACGCCGGCATCAGTGAACTCCCCGATGGCCTGTTCCAGCTCAAGGATTTGCTCAAGGCTGATTTAAGTGAAAACCACATCAGCGCAATGCCCAGCGATATTCTCGAACTCCCCGGAGAGATCGCTGAGGCGATCAATTTACGCGGCAACCCGTTCGACGCGCAGAGCCAGTTCATCCTTCGCGCCTACTTCAACAAGCACGGCATGGACTTTGGCATCGAAAGCACGATCAACGAGGCAGAGATGGAGGTTTCATCGTCCGACGGATCGGAAGTCGACGAGTAGGTTTCGCCGACTGACGCGCGGCGATCACCCGCGCTCTGACGGCACCGACGACAATTCGAACGGGCTGCTGCTGCGTCGCTGGTTGCGATCTTCCCGCGGCGTGGCGCCGAAGAAATTGCGATAGGCGCTGGAGAAATGCGGCCCCGAGGAGAAGCCACACGACAGGCCGATCTGGATGATCGACTTGCTGGTTTGCATCAACATCTGCCGGGCCTTGTTCAGGCGCAGTTCCAGGTAGTACTGGCTCGGCACACGGTTGAGGTATTGCTTGAAGATGCGCTCCAACTGTCGACGGGACACGCACACATGCTGGGCGATTTCGTCGGTGGTCAGCGGCTCTTCGATGTTGGCTTCCATCAGCAACACCGCCTGGGTGAGCTTCGGATGGCTGGAGCCGAGACGGTTCTGCAACGGGATGCGCTGGCGCTCGCCACCCTCGCGGATGCGCTCGACCACCAGTTCTTCGGAAACGGCGCCGGCCAGTTCCGCACCGTGATCGCGGGCCAGTACCGCCAGCAACAGATCAAGCACAGACATGCCGCCGCACGCGGTCAGGCGATCGCGATCCCAGTCGAACAGGTGACTGGTGGCGATGACTTTCGGGAAGCGCTCGGCGAAATCGTCCTGCCAACGCCAGTGCACGGCAGCGCGATAACCGTCGAGCAAACCAAGTTGCGCCAACGGATAAACACCAGCGGACAGACCGCCGATGACCGTACCGGCACGCACCAATTGCTTGAGCGCACTGCTGAGCGCCGGGGCCAGCGTGGTCGGCGGCTCATCGGCGAGCAGGAACAGTTTCTGGAAGTTTTCGAGCTTGCCGGCCCACGCTTCACCGGGCAGTTGCCAGGCGCCTTCGGCCGGAGGTTCTGCTTGCAGGAACGACAGTTCGTAAACCACGTCCGGGTGCACCCGCTGAGCAACACGCAAGGCTTCCTCCGCCAGCGCCAGCGTCAACGCTTTAGTGCTGGGCCAAATCAGGAAACCAATTCGATGGGCAGTCATGGGCGGGCAATCCGAAGCGAAGAACAGTGATGAAGGCATGAGCCAATGCTAGCCCGTAAATGAACACAAATCTTGAGCCTGACGCAGATCCACCATCGGAATGAAATGCCTTTCCCATGTAGGAGCTGACGAGTGAAACGAGGCTGCGATCTTTTGACCCTCAAAAACAGATCAAAAGATCGCAGCCTTCGGCAGCTCCTACAGTGGATTGGAGCCAGCCTTCAGGTTGCGAAGCATGCACTATTCCGGTGCATACCGGCAGCCCTGAATTACTTGAGACTGCCCGAGAGGAATTGTTGCAAACGTTCCGATTGCGGATTCACCAGCACTTCGCGCGGGTTGCCGCTTTCTTCCACCACACCTTTGTGCAGGAACACCAACTGGTTCGACACTTCACGGGCAAAGCCCATTTCATGGGTCACCACAACCATGGTGCGACCTTCCTGAGCCAGCGCTTGCATGACTTTCAGCACGTCGCCCACCAGTTCCGGATCGAGGGCCGAGGTCGGTTCGTCGAACAGCATCACCTCAGGCTCCATCGCCAGCGCACGGGCAATCGCCACACGCTGCTGTTCGCCACCGGACATGTGCCCAGGGAACGCGTCTTTACGATGGGCCACGCCGACCTTGTTCAGGTAGTGCTCGGCTTTCTCACGGGCTTCGGCCTTGGACACGCCAAGGACGTGAACCGGCGCTTCCATGATGTTTTCCAGCGCAGTCATGTGCGACCACAGGTTGAAATGCTGGAACACCATCGACAGGCGCGAACGCATGCGTTGCAGCTGCTTCGGATCAGCGGCTTTCAGCGCGCCGTCCTTGTTCGCCACCAGTTTCAGCTCTTCGTTGTTGAGCAGAATCTTGCCCGCGTGCGGCTGCTCGAGCAGGTTGATGCAGCGCAGGAAAGTACTTTTGCCGGAGCCACTGGAGCCGATGATGCTGATCACATCGCCAGCTGCCGCTTTCAGGGACACGCCCTTGAGCACTTCGTGACTGCCATAGCGTTTATGCAGGTCTTGGACTTCAAGTTTGTACATGCGGTCGGTTCTCACAAAAACAGTCAGTCAGTCGTTGAGCAAGCGCCCGTGACGCAGCGCTTCGCGCCCCGCCACCTTGGCCAGCCAGAAACCGGGTTGGGCATAACGCAGCCGTTCAATGGCAAACAGCACCCCGGAGGTACCAGCACACACCGTGCTGACCCGATCGGACACAGGATCAATCACTTCAAAAATCTCGTCGCCCGCCTCGACCCACTCGCCGGGCTTGCGCAGAAAACTCACCACGCCAGGGTGCGGCGCGAGGAGCAATTCGGTGCCTTCGAACGGCATGCCTTCACAGGCTTCGTGCGCAGGATTCGGCCACTCGCCGGTGATCAAACCTTGCTCGGCGAGGAACGCCAGAATGCCTTCAGCATACGCCTCGGCCTCAGCGCGACCGGTGTCGGCCTGACCGCCCAGCTCAATCGTCGTCGCCAGGCACGCCAGCGGAATCTGCGCATCAGGAAACTGCCGTGACAGACGCAACCACGGCAACGAGCACGCCTCATCGAACGAGCTGCCGCCGGAATCTTCCGCGAGCAAACCCACGCGCACATTCAGGTGCGCAGCCAGCGAACGCCACTGCGGCCAATGCTGCGGCAACGCGTACATGTGCAACGCGGCTTCGGCATCGCAGTGCAGATCAAGCACCACATCGGCGCTGCAGGCATGGCTGAGCAACACGCGCTGCATGCCTTGCAACTGGCTGCTCGCCTCCGGCAATGCGGCGAGATGGTCGGCCATCGCCTGACGGATCAGGCGCACATTGGCGTGCGGATCATCACCGAGACTGTCAGCCAAAGCGGCCGCAACCGGCGCGCTCAGCTCAACGAAATCACGGTTGAAATTCTTGCCGCTGCCCGCCTCGAAACGGCCTTGGTGATTGCCTTGCAGCAACTGCCCGAGACCCAACGGGTTGGCGACCGGCACCAGTTCGATGACCCCATTGAGCAAGCCTTTGGCTTCGAGTTCGCCGAGGCGCTTTTTCAGCTCCCAGGCGGTGCGCATGCCCGGCAATTCATCAGCGTGCAGGCTGGCCTGAATGTAAGCCTTGCGCTCGCCATGCCCGAAGCGAAACACCGAAATCTTGCGCTCGCTGCCCAGATGGCTCCACGGCAATACGTGGTCGATGCGTTCCATATCAGTGCTTCCGCGGCGCGAGGTAGCTCAACCAGCGACGCTCGGCCAACTTGAACAGCTTGACCAGAATGAACGTCAGGCAGAGGTAGAAAACGCCAGCGGTGATGTACGCCTCGAACGGCAGATAGTACTGCGCGTTGACGGTACGGGCCGCGCCGGTAATGTCGATCAAGGTCACGATGGACGCCAGACTGGTGGTCTGCAGCATCATGATCACTTCGTTGCTGTACTGCGGCAGTGCCCGGCGCAGGGCCGATGGCAGCAGGATGCGCTTGTACAATTTAAAGCGCGACATGCCCATGGCCTTGGCCGCTTCGATCTCACCATTCGGCGTGGCCTTGAGGCTGCCGGCGATGATTTCAGCGGTATAGGCGCTGGTGTTGACCGCAAAGGCCAGGCACGCGCAGAACGTTGCGCTGGACAGCCATGGCCACAAGAAGCTTTCGCGTACCGCTTCAAACTGGGCCAGACCGTAGTAGATCAGAAACAGTTGTACCAGCATCGGCGTGCCACGGATCACGTAGGTGTAAAGCCACGCGGCGCCGTTGACCACCGGGTTCTTCGAGACGCGCATCAACCCCAGCGGCAGGGCCGCGAGCAAACCGAAAAACAGCGACAGCGCGAGCAGTTTGAGGGTGGTCAGCAGGCCGCCGAGGTACAGCGGCAGGGCCTCCCAAATGACGTTGTAGTCGAAGATCATAGATCAGCCGCCCTTACGCCTACCGAGTAGCGCTTCTCAAGTTGACGCAGGATCAGCAACGAAACACTGGTAATCACCAGGTACATCGCCGCCACTGCGAGGAAGAAGGTGAAAGGCTCGCGGGTGGCATCTGCCGCCTGCTTGGCCTTGAACATCATGTCTTGCAGACCGACCACGGAAATCAGCGCGGTGGCCTTGGTCAGTACCAGCCAGTTGTTGGTGAAGCCCGGAATCGCCAGGCGAATCATCTGCGGCACCATCACCCGGAAGAACACCTGAAAACTGCTCATGCCGTACGCCATGCCCGCTTCTGCCTGGCCCTTCGGAATCGCCATGAACGCGCCACGGAAGGTTTCCGACAGGTACGCACCGAAGATGAAACCGAGAGTGCCGATGCCGGCGGCCAGCGGGTTCAGGTCGATGTAGTCGTCATAGCCGAGCATCGGTGCCACGCGGTTGAGCAAGTCCTGACCGCCGTAGAAGATCAGCAGGATCAGCACCAGATCGGGAATCCCGCGAATCACCGTGGAATACAGATCGCCCAGCCAGGCCAGCCAGCGCACCGGCGACAGGCGCAACGCGACACCGATCAGCCCGAGAACGATGGCCAGAGCCATGGACGACAAGGCGAGCTGAAGCGTCAGCCATGCGCCATCGAGGATGACAGCCCCGTAGCCTTTCAACATGATTCAGGTCCTCGAAAGTTGGGATGAAAAAATGGCGCAAACCGCAGAGATCCTGTTGCTTGCGCCATTTCGGACTTGTCGCAGAGACGTGTTACTTGCCGTAGATATCGAAGGCGAAGTACTTGTCCTGGATTGCTTTGTATTTGCCGTTTTCACGGATGGCCGCGATGGCAGCGTTGATCTTGTCTTTCAGGGCGTCGCCCTTACGCACTGCGATGCCTACGCCGTCGCCGAAGTATTTGACGTCGGTGAACGCAGGACCGACGAACGCGAAGCCTTTACCGGCGTCGGTTTTCAGGAAACCGTCGTCCAGCAGGGTTGCGTCAGCCACGGTACCGTCGAGACGACCGGCAGCCACGTCGAGGTAGATTTCGTTCTGCGAGCCGTACGGCTTGATCTCTGCACCCAGTGGCGCGAGGACTTCGCGGGCGAAACGTTCGTGGATCGAACCACGTTGTACGCCGATGTTCTTGCCTTTCAGCTCGCTCAGGTTTTCGCTGACCTGAGTGCCGGCCTTCATGACCAGACGTGCCGGGGTGTTGTAGTACTTGTTGGTGAAGTCGACCGACTTCTTGCGATCTTCAGTGATCGACATCGACGACAGGATCGCGTCGATCTTGCGCACTTTCAGTGCCGGGATCAGACCGTCGAACTCTTGCTCGACCCACACACACTTGACCTGCATCTGCTCGCACAGAGCGTTGCCGATGTCGTAGTCGAAACCAACGATGCTGCCGTCCGGCGCTTTCGAAGCGAACGGAGGGTAAGCCGCTTCGATACCGATCTTCAGAGGTTTTTCGTCAGCGAAGGCATTCAGCGACAGCACGGACAGTGCCAGGGCGCCAAGCAGCACAAGTTTCTTCATCTTGGGACTCCATCGGTAAAGGGCAAAAACGGCAGAGTGAGCGACAGCCCAATATGCGAATGGGTGAATCGGGAAATCGGTTGCTGCATCGGTGGGAAGTTTCCCATTGAAACCATCGCAGGTTTCAACGTCAGCCACGATGAGCGAGTGATCGGCATTCTAACGACAGGCCGGAAGCCGATATTTCTTCAATGCGACAACTAATTACAGATGCACAGAGAAAGCGACTTTGGCACATTGACAGCCCCGCAATTTCATGCAAGAGCGAAAGACAGTGAACCGATCTATGCTGCAAATTGCGGGCCTATTATTCGCAAACCCTTCTAATCCGGCAAGCGCAGCGTTGTGTCTTATTTTTCACTGGTGGTTTGGAGGCTCTAAAACGGGGCGATGCGTTTCCCAACGCCCCGCTCCGGGGCGGGCGGTTACACATTCGGTTACGTGGAAGGCGGCGGGTAACAGTGGGAAACGGCTTACGGCGCAGGTCGATAATTATTGGTTGGGTGGTTTCGGTTTCTGGCAGTGGGCTACACCGGTGCCTGACAGATTGCTATCGCGAGCAGGCTCACTCCTACAGTTGATCGCATTTCTGCAGGTGGAATGCGATCCCTGTAGGAGTGAGCCCTCGCGATGAGGCCCACCCAGCCACCACAAATCCACCAGACATAAAAAAGCCCCACCCGGCATTCACCGGACAGGGCTCCTATGCATCTACCGCTTAAGCCACATTCATCGTCTTGTGCGTATCAATCAAATGCTGCACCACACCCGGATCCGCCAGCGTCGAGATATCCCCCAACCCGTCGTATTCCGCCGTGGCAATCTTGCGCAGAATGCGGCGCATGATCTTGCCCGAACGCGTCTTCGGCAGCCCCGGTGCCCACTGGATCACGTCCGGCGAAGCAATCGGCCCGATCTCCTTACGCACCCAGTTCTTCAGCTCCAGACGCAATTGCTCGGTCGGCTCCTCGCCATTCTTCAACGTGACATAGACATAAATGCCCTGCCCTTTGATGTCATGCGGAACCCCAACCACCGCTGCCTCAGCGACTTTCGGATGCGCAACCATCGCGCTCTCGATCTCCGCCGTGCCCATACGGTGGCCGGACACGTTGAGTACGTCATCGACACGCCCGGTGATCCAGTAGTAACCATCGGCATCACGGCGCGCGCCGTCACCGGTGAAATACATGCCACGGAAGGTCTTGAAATAGGTATCGACGAAACGATCGTGATCGCCGTACAGCGTGCGCGCCTGACCTGGCCACGAATCGAGAATCACCAGATTACCCTCAGCCTCGCCCTCAATGATGTTACCGAGGTTGTCGACCAGCGCCGGCACCACACCGAAGAACGGACGCGCCGCCGAACCCGGCTTCAGCGCGTGAGCGCCCGGCAGCGGGCTCATCATGTTGCCGCCAGTCTCGGTCTGCCACCAGGTATCAACGATCGGGCAACGCGACTTGCCGACATTCTTGTAGTACCAATCCCAGGCTTCCGGGTTGATCGGCTCGCCGACCGAACCGAGCAGACGCAGGCTGCTGCCATCCGCGCCTTCAACCGCAGCCTGACCCGAGGCCATCATCGCGCGGATCGCGGTCGGTGCGGTGTAGAGGATGTTGACCTTGTGCTTGTCGACGATCTTCGCCACCCGGGTGATGTCCGGATAGTTCGGCACGCCTTCGAACAGCAGCGTGGTCGCGCCATTGGCCAGCGGGCCGTAGACGATGTAGCTGTGGCCGGTGACCCAGCCGACGTCGGCGGTGCACCAGTAAACTTCACCCGGACGGTAGTCGAACACGCGCTCGTGGGTCATTGCCGCATACAGCAGATAACCGCCGGTGGTGTGTTGCACGCCCTTCGGCTTGCCAGTGGAGCCGGAGGTATAAAGGATGAACAGCGCTTCTTCCGCGCCCATCTCTTTCGGCGCGCAAACGGTGCCCGCCACTTTCATCAGGTCTTCGTACCAGATGTCGCGATGCTGGTTCCACTTGATGTCGCCACCGGTGCGCTTGCAGACGATGACTTTCTGAATGCTGCTGGTTTCCGGGTTGGTCAGCGCGTCGTCGACGTTGGCCTTGAGGGAAATCTTCTTGCCGGCACGGATGCCTTCGTCAGCGGTGATCACCACTTTCGATTTGCAGTCGATGATGCGACCGGCCAGGGCTTCCGGCGAGAAACCACCGAACACCACCGAGTGAATCGCGCCGATCCGGGTGCAGGCCAGCATGGCGACCACGGCTTCGGGAATCATCGGCATATAAATGGTCACCACGTCGCCGCGGTGCACGTCCTGACCACGCAGGGCGTTGGCCAGCTTGCACACTTGTTCGTGCAGTTCGCGGTAGGTGATGTTGCGGCTTTCGGAAGGATCGTCGCCTTCCCAGATGATCGCGACTTGATCGCCGCGCTCGGCCAGATGACGGTCGAGGCAGTTGTAGGAAACGTTCAGGGTGCCGTCGGCAAACCACTTGATGTCGACATGGTGATCGTCGAACGACGTCTGTTTCACCGTGGTGAAAGGCTTGATCCAGTCGAGACGCTGAGCTTGCTCGCGCCAGAAACCGTCAGGGTTGACGACCGACTGCTGGTACATGGCTTTGTAGGTCGCCTCGTCAGTCAGCGTGTTAGCCAGAACCTCGGGACGAACGGGATACAGAGAAGCCGCACTCATCTTTCCTACCTCGGTGTAATAGTTGTTTTTGTATGACCCCGTTGTAGCCGGGCCGGCCCCATAGAACCATTCGACGATGGTAGTAACAACCCCTCCCCCACCCACACACCCCCGTAGGAGCTGCCGAAGGCTGCGATCTTTTGACTTTGATCTTTAGGTGCAAGATCAAAAGATCGCAGCCTTCGGCAGCTCCTACAGGGGATTGAGGTGGATTTGGGGGATTGTTACCAAATCTGCCAAAGGTGTTTATCAAAACCCGCTCTGTTTACCCCCGCCCCAACTCCCTAAAATTCACCTCGCCAACAAGGCAACCGCGATTAACAACGATACAGCCCCCACGAAGGCCGTTAATCCAGCTCTCAAGTAACAACCGCAAACGATGAAGTTCCACACGCAACCCTAAAAAGGTTGCGTGACCCCACTCGACCTCAAAAAGGTAAATTTGAAATGAAAGCTTTATTGGTTCTGGCCCTCAGCAGTCTGTGCGCAACCGCCATGGCAGATGAGGTCCCGACTGATGTCGCACAGCAACAACCAGTGATCGAGGAATACACTTACTCCACTCACCTGGACATCGCCAACGTCGTATCGATGAGTGAAATTCCGAACGTCTGCGAAGTAGTACCGGCAAAAATGGAATACGACGACTCCAAAGGCCAGCGTCACATCCTGCGTTACAGCGTCATGGGCAACGGCTGCACCAATTGATGATTCGAGACTGCACCGAATTGGATCTCTCAGCGCTTCATTGAGGGTCGATTCCAGCCCGACTTCGGTCGGGCTCAGTTGTGTCTGGAGTCGTGCAAAAGGCTTGCAAAACACAAGATATAGTGAAAAACGCGGTTTTTTGCTCATTTCTTGAGCAACCAAACACCGACGAAAAAATTAATCAAAAAAAATTCTCACGGGCCAACATCCGCGAAAGCCCTGTAAACCCTCGCTCCGACTCAAATCGCCCTCCCGCTCGACCGCCCTGCGCGCTTTCGCCCTCCCCCACGAGCACAATTTTTTCCCTATAATGCCGCCCTAATCGGGTCAGCAATATTCCCTTACAGGGATCAAAAGCCATTCTGAAGCCCCGCAGCAGTGTCCAACACTGATTGCGCCCGTCAGAGGCTCTCGGAAACCCGTACAAAATTCTGTTTGATGCCTGCGTTTAGCTGCTGCAAAGAACGATTCCTTTAGATCCAACGCGGTCTGTACGACCGTGTGAAAAACCAACCAATCAGGTTTCACACGGGCGACAGGCCCTCACGCAGGAGACGACACGTCATGCTGAGCTGGGACGAATTCGACAAAGAAGACAGTGAAGTAGCAACCGTGAAAGGCGCCAACGCCGGCCACGCTACTGAAGCCAACATGGACCGCCTCGACAACGCCGGCGGTGCCGCCGCGATCGAAGCCCGCGCCGTGACCGCCGACGACTCGGCCGCTGTCGCCCGCGCCAAGGCTGCACTGAACTCCCTCGACGTCGCCGAAGGCCTCGCCGAACTCGAAGGCGCCTCCGCCCGTGTCGCCGTTGACGAAAAGCGCATGATCAACTGCCGCGCCGACCTCAACCAACTCGTGCCATTCAAGTACGACTGGGCCTGGCAGAAATATCTGGATGGTTGCGCAAACCACTGGATGCCGCAAGAAGTCAACATGACCGCCGACATCGCCCTCTGGAAAGACCCGGAAGGCCTGACCGACGACGAGCGCCGCATCGTCATGCGCAACCTCGGCTTCTTCTCCACCGCCGACTCCCTGGTTGCCAACAACCTGGTACTGGCCGTGTACCGCCTGATCACCAACCCGGAATGCCGCCAGTACATCCTGCGCCAGGCTTTCGAAGAGGCGATCCACACCCACGCCTACCAGTACTGCATCGAATCGCTGGCCATGGATGAAGGCGAAATCTTCAACATGTACCACGAGATCCCATCGGTCGCGAAAAAAGCCGCCTGGGGCCTGAAATACACCCGCTCGATCTCCGATCCGAAGTTCGAAACCGGCACCCCGGACACCGACAAAGAACTGCTGCGCAACCTGATCGCCTACTACTGCGTTCTGGAAGGCATCTTCTTCTACTGCGGCTTCACCCAAATCCTCTCCATGGGCCGCCGCAACAAAATGACCGGCGTCGCCGAGCAGTTCCAATACATCCTGCGCGACGAATCCATGCACCTGAACTTCGGCATCGACGTGATCAACCAGATCAAAATCGAAAACCCGCATTTGTGGGATGCTGAGATGAAGGAAGAAGCGACCCAGATGATTCTGCAGGGTACGCAGCTGGAGATCGAATACGCGCGTGACACCATGCCTCGCGGGGTGTTGGGTATGAACGCGGCGATGATGGAGGATTATCTGAAGTTCATCGCTAACCGTCGTTTGTCGCAGATTGGTTTGAAGGAAGAGTATCCGGGGACGACTAACCCGTTCCCTTGGATGAGCGAGATTATGGACTTGAAGAAAGAGAAGAATTTCTTTGAGACTCGCGTGATCGAATACCAAACTGGTGGTGCGTTGAGCTGGGACTAATAGTCTCGCTTGGCACGATTTGACGATTGCTGCCTGAGTCGGCGAGTCGAGAAAGCAAAAAGCCCCGATCTGATCGGGGCTTTTTTATGGGCGATTGGTAATCATATTTACGCCTACGTCACAGCGTTCAATCTCCTACAGCACTTACAGTCGCTTCCCATTGAAGCCTGCCACGAGCACTACTAAGCTCTATCGCAGGTGCCTAAGAAACGCCCAACGTAGAAAGCTTGGTCAGTGACACAGACGCGTAATTCGTCGGTGGCAACTGCTCTGCTCGTTGGGATTTCATAAGTCCGCTCTACGTTGGGGTCAGGCCCTCCCAATCCATAACGTAGAGGTCATTAATATGTCTGATCCATGCTCGGTAACCGTCTTCTCTCGCCACAATCTTTTTTTACATGCCCTTCTATGGGAAAACCAGCCTTGGTTTTCCGCCCGCGATGTCGGCCGCTTGATTGGTTTTCATCTGAATGACCGGGTGGTCAATAAGCTAGATAGCGATCAACGCCGCATTATGTGGATTGAGTACTTTCGAGAACCAGAACAGCATCTGATGCTCAGTGAATCCGGGGTGTATGCGCTGCTGGTCTATCACTACGTTCCGGGGAATCGGTTGTTGCGTGAGTGGTTGACCAATGAGGTAGTGCCAACCTTGCGGGATGCTGCAGATTCAGGAGATTCGAATCGGCCAATGTTGAGCTTGTTGGATTGGCCGGAGATGTCTTTGAGTTTGCTGCATTGGCAGGATGAGGGCTGGATTCGGCTAAGGGATATGCCTTATCTATTAAATGAACCGACCAAACGAGAGATGAAAGCAGCCAAGCCATGGTGGCAAAGACTACTACTGTCGAAACAGTCAATCAGCTGACGAGACCGCGTATTGAAAGATCAGATGCACAGCCTCATCTGTAGGATTTTTCCTGGACACCTATGAAGGCCACTACGTATCGTTCGAGGAATTTCAAGCCTCGGACGATTTATGGATACTGTGATTGGCATCAACGCTTGGAGCGAAGAGGAGATTGAGGCAACGGTAGAAGCCTACTTTCAGATGCTTTTAAGCGAAAAAAGTGGCCAACCTATGAATAAGGCGCATGTAAATCGTGTACTGCGTGAGGGCCCTCTATCCGGCCGGACGAAGGGCTCAATCGAGTTCCGCATGCAAAATATTTCTACTGTATTTGAGCAGTTAGGCATACAACGAATTTCGGGCTATAAACCCTCGAACAATATCGGCGCCAATGTAAGCAACAGCATTCGCAACGCTGTCGTGCGATTAACTGAATTTGACATATCTAAATTAGGCCCAGAGTGGTTCGAAAGGCAAAAGAGCTCTTTTCTATTCAATTATCTAACGACACATTCGTCGGAAGCCATTCGAACAACCAAAGAACTTAGCGCCGAAGCATCCGACCTTGATTCCTATGCGGAAAACCAATCCGAAACGCTCGCTAACCGGTCAAAACTAGAAGAGGAAATAGTTAGCGTCATCGAGCGAGGCGGAAAAGTTACTGAGCTCTCTGTTGAAGCTCATCGATATCTAACTGTATTCCTTAGTTTTTTCTGGGAAAAATTACAGAAATTTCTTAATATCGTTGCATTGATAGCACTAATCACCACTTATCAAAACAATATAGACGCTTCAAAAACCTCTGAAGAAATACGCTCATCCGTTCGGGCACTCTCAAAAGGCCAAAGAGCTTTCCTCCAAGGTCAGAGCATTGTAACTGGCCATGAAGTAATCCTTAGAAAAGAACCCAACAAAAACTCAGCCGAACTGACCCGTTTAGAGAAGGGAGTTTGGATAGAAAATTTAGAAGGTGATACATCTGACTGGATCCATGTCAGAGCAGAAGTTAACGATGAACATATCGATGGTTGGATATATAGAAGCTATTTAGTAAAAATTTAAATTATCAGACTCACAGTGCTCACGCTAACGCCTATTGCAACGGTGCTCGCCCTCATCCTAGGAGGACGCGAATGAAAAATCCTCCAGTGGCGTAGGAAATTTCGTAGACATCAGTGATGGCCACTCAGTATCGTCCGAGGGTTTTCAACCCTCGGCGATTGTATGGACACGGATAAAAGTAACAGCGATTGGAGTGAGGTCGAGATTCAGGCGGCAGTCGATGCCTATCTCAAGATGCTTGCACGCGAGCAGAGCGGCCAGAAATTCGTCAAGACTGAGGAAAATCGAATCCTGCGTGAAGGCCCGTTAGCCGGTCGGACTAAAGGCTCTGTCGAGTTCCGGATGCAGAACATTTCTACCGTGTTGGTCGAAATGGATAGAAAGCGTATTGAAGGCTACAAACCTGCCAAGAATGTTGGTGCGAATGTGACGCGTAGCATCCGCAAGGCACTTGACGCTTCTACCGTTCTGACACTTGAAGATTCTAAGCCAACGGCGGACGAAGAACTGCTCGAGCAACGCGCGGCTAAATTTGAGCAAAAGCAATTTGATTACGTCCCCAAAGGGATAAAAACACCTATCCAAACGACTTCGACTAGAAAGGTTTACTTTCGCGATCCTGAATTGAGGGGCTGGGTTCGTCAGCAAGCCGATGGAAAGTGCGAAGGTTGTGGCAACGCAGCGCCATTTGAAAAGGATGGGAAACCGTTTTTAGAAGTGCATCACGTCAAGCACCTGTCGCAAAAGGGTTCGGACCTTGACACGAATGTTGTGGCTTTGTGTCCCAACTGTCACCAACGTTGCCATCATTCGGACGACAGAGCGGAATTCACTGCTTGGCTTTATGACAACGTTGAAAGACTAGAAAAGGAATAATTGTCCGTTGCCTTGCTAACCGAATTTGCTGGTTTGGGGCAGCTTCGCAGCCCAGCGGGAGCAAGCTCCCTCGCCACAGTTTTTGTGTGCTGCTGAACAACGCTTACCGTGACCGAGAGCACTCTCGAAAACGCACATGGACGAACATCACATGCAGCCACCAACGCAAAATTCGACCACCCCGGGTCAATCCCGACTCCTGACCGCCTCATTTCTAATCGTCTTTTTCTGCCTGCTGCATATGGCCCTACGTATCGTTCAAAAGAACGAAATCATGGCCGTTGGAGCAGTCTGGGTCGCAAATGCGCTAACAATGGTGCTGCATGTTATTTACTGGAAGCGTTATGGCCTGTCCGTCGGCTTTAAAATCGCGGTTGTGATTCAAATCGTCATTACCATTCTGCCCTTCCTGTTTGGCAATCTCGGTTTTTTGGCTGTTCTGTTGATGCTGGGTGGCGAGATCTATTACTAGTAACCCGGGCCGCCGCCCGCTATTAATACCCCTCCCCCCACTCAAGGATCCGAGCCCCACCATGAAATTCGATCTCGCCTACTGCCTCAGCCTCGACGACAAGTTGTCGATCTATGATGTTCGCGATCTCAATTTCGATGAGACGGTTGCCTTCGACTCCGCGAAAGAACACTTCCAGTGCCCCAACGATGCCTGTCATTCGGCGTTCGAGGCGTCCAACGAGCTGGGCACGTTCAACGCCAAGAACGTGAATTACGTGCGCACGCCGCACTTCAAGAATCTGCCGACTACGCAGCATGTGGCGGGTTGTCCGTATGTGAGTTTGAAGGCGTCGGCGTCTGGCGTTGAGACGGCGGATGGCGAGGTGGATGACGGTCGCGAGGAGCACTTCCCATCGGAGTTGTTGCTGACCCGGCGTGAGTATGTGCGCAAGCCTGTCGCGCCAGCGGGGGTGGCGGATGTGTTGCGCGATGATCCGGTGCGGGTGGCGGCGGAGAGTGGTAAAGAGTCGGCGGGTCGTGAATCGGCGCCGGACAAGACCAGTGTGTTTGCGCATCCGGTGGAGTGCTTTGTTTCGAACTTCGCCGACAAGGAGTTGCTCAAGCGGATGCCGTTGAAGGTCGGCGAGCATTCGGCGCCGTATAGTTCGTTCTTCAAGAAGATTGAGTATCTGACGGACAACAAGGGGCTGATTTACTGGGGGCGGATCAAGAAGATCGAGGACTTCCACAGTGCCAGTTTTCGTATCGATTTCGAGGACAAGGTCTGGTTCAAGAAGCCCGAGGACAGTAAGAAGAAGCCGTATCCGGTCAGTGTTTATCTGAACAAGAAGCTGATCGACAACTACCGCAAGCGCAAGGCGTTTCTGGAGGAGATCAAGCACGCGGTGGATAGCGACAAGGCGTTGTTCTGTTTCTTCTATGGGGTGACGCCGGAGTTGAAGCGGGTGCCCGGCAAGAAGAACCCCGAAAAGCCTTTCGAGGTCTTCAATGCCAATATCGAGAACCTGGATCACTTCATTATTCGTGAAGCGCCGGGCCTTGAATGACGGTTAGCCCTGGGGCAGTTGCAGTTTGACGGCGCCGGGGTGTTGTTTGACGAGTGAGTACGGCAGGATCGACCAGTCGGGTCTATCGCAAGAGCGTTGTACGCGAGCGAAGTAGGCGCCGAGGTACAAGCCCTTCTCGGTGAAGAACCACGGCGAAGAACCCCAGATACTTTCATCAGTGAAGTTGCAGTCGTCATCTCCCGTCGGTTTCTTCATTTCTGTGGGGTAGAGGGCGGTGAATTGCTTGATCACCCAAGGCACCAACTCTTTGCTTTCATACTGATAACGCGCGTCACTTTCGGCCTCGCTCAGAGGTTTGTCGCCCGGGCTGTCGCGCTCGGCATGCAAAATCGGCGTGCCCTTACCTACCCACAAGACATCTTCGAGTGACAATGGGTGGCCGGTTTTCACATCAATGTTGAGGGGTGAATCGCCAAAATCAGGATGCGCGCCGCCGCAGTAATAGCTGGTCGAGATATTCAGGCTGACCACGGCAGGCGAGATCATTTTCGGTTCTGCCTGCTGCATGAACTCCACGTTCTCCCCGCCCTGTAATTGGCAGCCGTGATAGCTGATGACTTCATTCCAGAGACGCCCGAGCAACTGCTGGTTAACCCGTTGCTGATCATCTTTCGACAATCCGGACTCCACGCTGAACAGCGAAATTTTTGTCTCAGGCTCCGTCCACCATTGCAGGTCGTAGCCCATGAAGTTTTCTTTCTTCACCGGTTTCAGCTTGAGTCCCAGCAGGCGCAGATACTCGTAAGGCTCGCCATTGGGCAGTGCGGCAATGAACGGCAAAGTTGCTGAGGTGGGCGCGGGAAGTTTGGCCTCGGTGAGCTTCACCGGCAGTTTCTTGCCCTTCGGACTTTGCCACTCGCCCTGCCAGCCGTTGCCGGTTTCTTCCAGTTTCAACGTTGACAGCGGCTTGTCGTCACCATAGCGATTATTGCCCTCGGTCAAGGTCAGCGTGCTGTTCTGCAACGCGCCACTGAGCGGCAAATCACGATGGTATTTTTCGTAGAAGTAACGACCGGTTACTTCGTCCTGCTGCGTGGTATTGAGCTCTACGACGATCGGCATTTTGCCCAACGTGCCGGTGAACACGCGTCGGCCATCATCGGCGTGGACACTTGGAGTCAGCGAGAACAGCACAGCAGCGCAGGTTGCCAGGCGCATCAGTCCCTTGAGCATTGATCGTTCCTTGAAAGAGGCGGAGGCCGCGCCGGCATTGGAGGGCTGGCGCGGATAAATTCGCGGCGATTATGGCGGGGTTGGGGTCAGGAATCGAGGGGCTGCGTTTGAAAGATAGCGCCGCCTCAAGGCAGTTGCAGTGCAACCCCGCCCGGATGTTGTTTGACGAGTGTGTACGGCAGAACGCTCCAGTCCACTGATCCGCAGACCGCCACGACGTGCGCAAATGATGGCTCGATCTTTATGCCCTGTTCCGTGAAGTGCCAACCCGGAAATTGCCAGGGATAGTTCTCGTCATAGCCGCAGTCGTTTTCACCCTCGGGGGTGATGGTCATTTCGGTTGGGTAGAGTTTCAGCAACTGTGCGACCAACCAAGGTGCCAGTTCAGTGGCGCGGTAGTTCGACCACGCTGTCGAAGAGCCGGGTGAGCCCGCGGCGAAATCTTCATATTCCTCGTAGTGCAACGGCTTGCCCTGCCCCACCCACAAAACATCATCAAGGGTCAGAAACTTGCCTGTCTTGATATCGATGTTGAGCGCGTCGTGACTTTGATCCGGATAGGCGCCGCCACAGTAATAATCCGATGAAATCCCCACACTCATCACTGTGGGCGACATGTACAGTGGCTGGCTCCATTGCGCATAACTTCCAGAACAGCCATAAGACGACAACACTTCGCCCCACAAACGCGCCATCAATTTTTGGTTGATACGTCGACGCTCTTCGAGGGAGTAACCGGTCACCACTTCAAACAGAGAAGTGTCTGTCTTCGGCTCGGTCCACCACTGCAGCGTGTAGCCCATGAAGGTGTCGGTCTTGCCTTTCTTGAGTGTTACGCCTTGCAGCCGCAGATATTCGTAAGGGTACTTGTCGTGAAGTGTGGTGAAAAAGGGCAAGGCATCGTCGGGTACATCGGGGATGACGGCTGGTTCTAACTCGACCTTCAGAACTTTCCCAGCGGTACTCGTCCACTCGCCATACCAACCATGAGTTGTCGGCTGCAGACGAAGGGTCGGGCGCGAGTCTTCCATCCGCGAACCTTCTTCCAGCACCAGTGTTTCCCCGTCCAGGGCACCGTCGAGTGGCAGATCCTTGCGGTACTTCTTATAGAAGTAACGACCTTCTCCAATGCGAGTATTTATTTCGAGGACGATGGCCGCTTTACCCAAGGTGCCGGTGTACACCTGCGCGCCGTTGTCGGCCCACGTTGCAGTCGAGACAAATAACCCCGTCAGAAAAAGAACAGCGTAAAGGCGTAACAGTCCTCGGAACATCACTTCATCCTTGAATAAACGAGCAACTGCCCGCAAAAAGAAGTTGCGGATTATGTCGAGGTTGCGCGGGAGAATCGAGCGCTGTCGCCTTCAACTCAAGCACATGCTGATCATCACCATCAGCAACAGCCCGATGTACACCCGCGCATGCACCCGATCCGGAATCCGCCCGATCCAAGGCGTGGCCAATCTGATTCCCAACAACGAACCCAACGTCAGCAGCGCAAACGCCAGCAAATCCACGTACCCGACAAACCAGGCGCCCAACTCAGCCTGACTGAACCCGGCTAGCGCCATGTACGTCAGCGTTCCCGCCAGTGCCACCGGCACGCTCAGCGGGTTGGCCATGGACGTCGCTTGCGACATGCTCAAGCCGCAACGGCGCAACAGCGGCACGGTCATGACGCTGCCTCCTACACCGAGAAACGTCGCGATGGCGCCGATGCCTACACCGCCTGCGGAAGTTTCCGTGCTGCCAAGTCGGCGTGGGCTGACGTCTGCGTTCTGGGTGAGAAATCCGCGCCTGAGCACGCAGTCGACAATGGTCACGCCGAGGTAGGCGATGAACGCGTAGCGAATCACCTCGCCACTGACCCACACCGCCGCTATTGCGCCGATCACTGAGCCCACGGCAATAAACCCGCCCAATGGCCACAGGTAATGGCGGATGAGATTGCCGGCGCGGCGGTGTTTGTCGGTGGCGATCAGGGCGTTGACGATCATCACGCAGGTCGAGGTGGCGACGGCGATGTGCATTGCCGATTGGCCGATCGGGCCGTCGGCGCCGTGGCTGGCGCTGAGCAGTCGGTAAAGCAGCGGCACGACGACAAAGCCGCCGCCGAAGCCGAACAGTACGGCGGTGATGCCGGTCATGCAGCCGAAGCATGTGAGCAAGAGGTAGAACATTTCGCGGCGTCCTTTTAGGGAAGGCTCACGAAGATAGAGCGGGACGTCTTGGCCTGCTTCAGCAACTCAGCCAATAATGTTTGCGTTTACGCCAACCCTTGAGAATCGCTCGATGCGCAATGTTTCGATCAATCTGCTGGATGACTCGCCGCGCGCGGTGGTGGCGATCGGTACGGATTATTCCTACGGTCACCTGTTACCGCGTCATACGCACCGGCGGGCGCAATTGCTCTATGGCGCAACGGGAGTGATGCAGGTCAGCACCCATGAGGGCAACTGGGTGGTGCCGCCGCAGAGGGCGGTGTGGATTCCGCCAGAGGTGGCGCATGAGGTGTTGATGCTCGGGGTCAGCACACGCAGTGTGTACATCGAACCGGGTGCGGTGGATTTGGGTGAGCGTTGCCAGGTGATCAGTGTGTCGCCGCTGTTGCGGCATCTGCTGATGGAGGCGGTGGAGTTGCCGTTGGCCTACGACGAAGCGGGCCGCGATGGTGTGTTGATCGATTTGCTCCTGCATGAACTGACGCGCAGTGCGCCCCTGCCCTTGCACATTCCACTGCCGGCTGACGGAAAACTGCTGGCGCTGTGTCAGAGCTTTCTGCATCAGCCCAATGCGCATCAAACACCGCAACAGTGGGCGGACCAGTTGCACGTAAGCTTGCGCACCTTCAATCGACTCTTTCGCCAACAGACCGGGCTGAGTTTCAGCCAGTGGCGCCAACGTGCCTGCGTGGTGCTTGCGCTGGCCCGACTGGCGGCGGGCGAAGCGGTGACGCGGATCGCGCTGGACTTCGGTTATGAGAGCCCGGCGGCGTTCTCGACGATGTTTCGCCGGGTGCTGGGACAGGCACCGTCCGTCTGGTTGCAGGCGGCGAACTAGGGCAAATCAAAAAATGCGTTTGATCCCGGCCGAAAACAACTGTACAAAAACACAGTACATTTTCAATCAGCACGCTTGAGCCCGGAGCACACCATGGCCACTTCTGCGATGAACCTCATTCTCGAACATATTGCGCTTTTCCAGTTCACCCCGACGCATTGCGCCCAGGCCCGAGCGATGCTGGGCTGGAGCACCGAACAGTTGTCGCGTGAATCCCAGGTTTCGGTAGAAGACATTCAGCGTTTTGAGGCGCAGCAAGACGTGGCCGATGCGGCGCGTCTGGCACTGGCCTATCGCCTGGAGGCGCAGGGGTTGGTGTTCTTTCCCGGGTTTGCGCCGGGGCGTAAATTGAATCCACAAGGGATGCAGCAGAATGCCGTCGAGCGTGGTGACTTTGCGATGGCTGATTGAAAAGACTGTTTGATATTTATCCCTATATAGGTATATTTTCGCATGAGTGCAAGGAAGCCGCTCTTGTGGGTCTGTAGCAGCAAGAAAGATCTAAAACAGATGCCCATAGAGATACAGGATGTTTTTGGTTACGCATTGGATTTAGCCCAACTGGCTTCAAGCATCCAGATGCAAAACCCCTGAAAGGATTTGGGGGTGCGGGTGTACTGGAGTTGATTGAAGACTTCGACACCAACACCTACCGAGCCATTTATACGGTTCGTTTCGGCAGTGCAATTTACGTTTTGCACTGTTTTCAGAAGAAGTCGAAGTGTGGAATTAAAACCGCTCAGGCCGACATCGATCTGATCCGAAGCAGACTTCGAGCCGCTCAGGATCATGCGAAAGGATCAGAAAATGATAGAAATTGAACAAGGTAGCGGGAATGTCTACCAAGATCTTGGCTTGCCTGATTCCAGCGAAATGCAGGTCAAAGCCCAGTTGGCGGCAAAGATCGGCGAGATCATCAAGGCACGCCATCTCACTCAAAATCAGGCCTCGGAGATTTTGGGACTTTCACAACCCAAACTATCCGAAATGCTGCGCGGAAAATTTCGCGGTATCAGCGAGGCCAAAATGATGGAGTGCCTTTCTCATCTCGGACGAGATGTGCAAATCGTGGTTAAGGCGGCCCCCCGTTCCCGAAAAGAGGGCCGAATTGAAGTGGTGTTTGCTTGATGCTTAATGTCGTCAGGCCCCCTGCACCACCGCCTCATCAGCGCCGTCAACCGCCAACCACCACGCCTGCCCACGCTGCGGCTGCGCCAGGTTAAACGCCTCGCCCATTCGCGGCGTGGTAATCGAAACACTGCGCTCCCACGCCAGCGCCAGAATCCGGTCGAACGGTTCATGCCAGGCATGCATCGCCAGGTCGAACGTGCCGTTGTGGATTGGAAGCAGCCACCGCCCCTTGAGGTCGAGGTGCGCCTGCAAGGTTTCTTCCGGCTGCATGTGCACGTGCGGCCATTCGACGTTGTAGGCGCCGGTTTCCATCAAGGTCAGGTCGAACGGGCCGTACTGTTCGCCGATGCGTTTGAAGCCGTCGAAGTAGCCGCTGTCGCCGCTGAAGAAGATTCGCGTGTCGCCGTCGATCATCACCCACGACGCCCACAACGTGCTGTTGCCGTCGAACAGGCCACGGCCGGAGAAGTGCTGCGAGGGTGTGGCGACGAAGCGGATGCCGCCGATTTCTGCGCCCTGCCACCAGTCGTACTGACGCACTTGGCTGGCGTCGATGCCCCATTTGATCAGGGTGTCGCCGACGCCCAGCGGGGTCAGGAAGTAAGTGGTTTTCGCGGCCAGTGCCAACACCGCCTGGTAATCGAGGTGGTCGTAATGGTTGTGCGAAAGGATCACCGCTTCGATCGGCGGCAATTGGTCGAGGCTGATCGGTGGCTGGTGAAAGCGTTTCGGCCCGGCCCATTGCACCGGCGAGGCGCGTTCGGCGAAGACCGGGTCGGTGATCCAGAATTTGTCGCGCATTTTCAGCAGCAGTGTCGAGTGGCCGAGGCGATAGACACTGTGGTTTGGCGCCGCCAGGAGGTCTTCGCGGGTCAGCGGCTGTACCGGAATCGCCGACGCGGGCCGGGTGTCGCGCGGTTTGTGGAAGATCATGTTCCACATGATTCGCAGCATTTTGCGCAGGCCTTCGCGCTGCACCGGCGCATGATTGCGGAACAGTCCTTGAGTCTGGCGCGAGGCTTCAGGCGTAGAAACGGAATTGGAATGGGCCATGTCTGAGTGACTCCAGGAGCACCGCACAATTCACGGTTTTCCACGGTGGGACGATAAATGGCCATGGCTGCACGCAGTGGCCGAACATACGGGTTTTTAAGTTGCGAGGATTAACGCAACATTACACTCATCGGTGTAGTTTCAAGGTTGCATCAAACCCGGCGACAAGTAAACTGCCAAGTGTAATTTCATTTTTTTCCTGCCGAAGCGTACTTATGACAGCTCCACAGCGACTCACCGACCGCAAACGTGAAGCCATTATTCAGGCGTCGATTGCCGAATTCCGGGCCAATGGTTTCGAGGTCACCAGCATGGACAAGATCGCCGCCACTGCCGGTGTGTCCAAGCGCACGGTGTACAACCACTTCCCCAGCAAAGAAGAACTGTTCGCCGAGATTCTCAATCAGTTGTGGGCGCGCATCAGCGCCGAGCAGACGGTCAGCTACAACCGCGATCAGCCGCTGCGCGAGCAACTACGTCAGATGCTGCAGGCCAAGGTGCAGATGATGGCGGACGAGAATTTTCTGACACTGGCGCGGGTAGCAATTGCCGCGACGATTCATTCGCCCGAGCGTGCGCAAAACATGGTCGAGCGCATGGGTGAACGCGAAGAAGGCCTGACGGTGTGGATTCGAGCAGCGCAAGCCGATGGCCGCTTGAAACCGGTTGACCCGGAGTTCGCGGCGCATCAGTTGCAGGGCTTGCTCAAGACCTTCGGGTTCTGGCCGCAGATGTCCATGGGCCGCGCCGCCCTCGATGCCGAGATGCAAATCACCGTGGCCGAATCGGCGCTGGACATGTTTCTGGCGCATTACCAGCGCTGAAACGCGCTCTGGATCACCCCTCTCCTGCGCAAGCCCTCCATTAAATGGCTCGGAAGGACACTGATTATTCCCGTTGGAATAAATGACAATGTCCGACAATCGACCGACGGACGGTCGGCCTGAAGAAATATACTGCAAAGTATTTCAGGATGAATTTCGCGCAGGGCCTCATGGAAAACCACCGCGGCAAAGGCTTGTCATTCGCCCGACGCATTTACCTGCCACGAGCCATCGGGCTGGGCGTCGGTTTTTTCAGCGTCGGCGCCGCGCTGTATCCGCTGGGCTTGCCGAGCTGGATCTGGGCATTGCTGTTGTTCAACGGTTTTGCCTGGCCGCATCTGGCTTACCAGATCTCCACGCGTGCGGCGTTCCCCTATCAGGCCGAGCGACGCAATCTGCTCTATGACTCGATGTGCGGCGGTTTCTGGGCCGCGTGTTTCCAGTTCAATGCGCTGACCACCGTAACCATCCTGTCGATGATGACCATGAACAACGTCGCCGCCGGTGGCCATCGATTGTTCGTGTTCGGCGCCCTCGCCCAACTCGCTGGTGTGCTGTCGGGCTGGGCGATCTTCGGTTTCAAATTCAACCTGACAATGACGCAGACGCAAGTCTGGGCCTGCCTGCCGATGCTGACGCTGTACCCGTTGGCGCTGGGCATGGTCTGTTACCAACTGGCGATCAAACTCGCGCAACACAAGCGCGCGCTCAGTGCCCTCAGTCGCACCGACAGCCTCACCGGCCTGCTCAACCATGGCGCGTGGAAAGACCTGCTGCACCTGAAGTTTCAACAGTGCCGGCAACACAACACCGCCGCCACGCTGGCACTGATCGACATCGATCACTTCAAGGGAATCAATGACAGCTACGGGCATATCGTCGGCGACGCGGCGCTGCGCCAGTTGAGCAAGGCGCTCAAACACGTGCTCGATGAGTACGAGTTGGCCGGCCGATATGGCGGTGATGAGTTCTGCGTGATTCTGCCGAGCCTGCCGCTGAACAAGGCCGAAGCCGTGATGGAGCAGTTGCGGGAAGCCTTGCAGCGGTATCGCCACCCCGATGTGCCCGAGCTGCGAGTGAGCCTGAGTATCGGTTTGGCGCGGTATCAAAACGTGTACAAGGACGCACTGGATTGGCTGGATGATGCCGACAAAGCGCTGTATACCGCGAAACACACGGGTCGTAACACCATCAGCGTAGCCTTGAGCCGCCCCGTCACTCAGGACGCTGGCGCCTGAAAACTTATACAAAATTGTAAAAAATTACTTTCTTGTACAAGTTTATGAAGTTTTGTATAAGTAGCCATCTGCCAGCCATGGAACGCTGGCATTGAGCAGTCACCGCCGAATGCCACCCTGCGTATTCGGCCTGCAAGCGCGGGAACAGGGACTGAATCACCCACTCGTCCCTTCTTCCAGAGTATTGCGAACATGTTTTTCAACCGTCACAAAGCTGCCCTCGACGAACTCCAGCACACCCTGACCGAACAATCCGGCCTGCTCGACGCGATCAATCGCTCGATGGCAGTGATCGAATTCACTCTCGACGGCGTGGTGCTGCGCGCCAACGACAACTTTCTCAAGACCATGGGCTATGCGCCCGAGCAGGTGATCGGTCAGGCACACCGGCATTTCTGCACGCCCGAATTTGGTCGCAGCGCTCAGTACAACGAGTTGTGGTCACGTTTGAAAAATGGTCAGTTCCAGTCCGGCACGTTTGAGCGGGTCAATGGCCAGGGCCAGCCGATCTGGCTCGAAGCCAGTTACAACCCGATCAAGGATGCTTCCGGCCGCGTGGTCAAAGTGGTCAAGTACGCCATGGACGTGACCGCCAGGGTGCAGCAGGAAAGTGACGCCAATGCCAGGTTGCAAGCGATTGACCGGGCGATGGCGGTGATCGAATTCAATCTCGACGGCAGTATTCTCACGGCCAATCAGAATTTTCTGACACGCATGGGTTACACCCTCGCCGAGCTCAAGGGCAAGCATCACCGTTTGTTCTGCACCGCCGCGCTGGTCAACAGCAGCGCCTATCAGGATTTCTGGCGACGCTTGAACCAGGGCGAATTTTTCCACGGGCAATTTGAGCGCGTCGACAAACGCGGGCAAACGGTGTGGCTGGAAGCCAATTACAACCCGGTCTACGACGCTGCGGGGCGGTTGTGCAAAGTGGTCAAGTTCGCCTCCGACGTCACCGCGCGGGTCGAGCAGCACGAACAAGATGCACGCAGCGCCAGCGCGGCCTATCACATCTCGGTGGCGACGCGAAAAGTCGCTGAACAAGGCACTCAGGTGATTCAGCAGGCCGCCAGTGAAATGCGCGAAATCGCCGATGACATCGCGCAGTCTTCAACCTTGATCGCCCAGCTGGGCGAGCGCTCCGAGCAGATCACCGCCATCGTCAACACCATCCGCGCGATTGCCGATCAGACCAATCTGCTGGCGCTCAATGCGGCGATCGAGGCCGCGCGTGCCGGTGAGCAGGGTCGCGGTTTTGCCGTGGTCGCGGACGAGGTGCGGCAACTGGCGGCGCGCACCAGCGGGTCGACGGCCGAGATTTCCAACATGATCGGTTTGATCCAGAGTGAAACCCGCCAGGCGATCAAGAGCATGGACGGCACCCGAGGTCGTGCGGCGGACGGCGTCGAGTTGGCGAATCAGGCGGGGACGGTGATTTTGCAGATTCGTGATGGTGCCAGTGAAGCGGTGGAGGCAGTGAGCATGTTTGCCAATGAGCGGGCGCCGGGGTGATGTCGGCGGCAGCCAGGTAGATCGCGTCGCCGCCATCGTTCTGTAGGAGCAAGGCTTGCCCGCGAAGAGGCCGCCCACCACAACGCAGGGCTATAGTGACTACACGTCCACGCCCTGCCGAGTACCTCATGACCACTGAAAAACCCGCAACACCTGAAACAGCCCCCGTCGATCACCTGCGCTTCCACCGCCCCCACGCCCACCTCGCCACCACCTTCGGCAACGACACCTTCGCACTGCGCGCCGAGGCGTTTGCGCGGTTCTTCGGTACGCCGACGTTTCTCGGTGCGCAAACCCTGATCGTGCTGCTGTGGGTCAGCCTCAACGTTTTTGGCGTGACCACATTCGACGTCTACCCGTTCATCCTGCTGAACCTCGCGTTCAGCCTGCAATCGGCCTACGCCGCGCCGCTGATCCTGCTCGCACAAACCCGTCAGGCCGCGCGCGACAAGGCGCAGGCGGACGCCGACGCGCTGCACCGTGAAGCCCTCGCGCAGGCCAACACCGAGCGTCAGGCCCAAGCCGCGCAGAACACCGCGCAACTGCTCGAACTGCTGCAACAGAACACCCGCCTGACCGAGATGACCAAGAGCCTGACCGAACGCATCGAGAATCTCACCAGCGAGATGCATCAGCACATGAAGCAAAACCCGCAACGCTGATCAGGGCAAGCGTAATGCCCGTCCGAGTTCATCGAACAACGTCACCACCGAGCGCAACGCCCGGCAGTCCGGACGGGTCAGCAACCATAACGCCGTGTCATAACCGTGCAGCGGTTCGCCCAAGGCTTGCAAACCTTCGCTGATCAGAAAGTCCGGCAGCGCCGCTACACCCAACCCGGCGCGCACCAGTTCGGTGACGGACAACATGCTGTTGCAGCGATAACTCGGAGTGACACCGGGCAATTGCTGGCGGCGCCAGGCGATCGTCGGGTGATCGGGCAGGAAGTCGTCCGGGGCAATCCAGGTGAGCGCGGCCAGATCCGTCGCATCGACGTTTTGCAGATAACGCGCACTGGCGCAGACCCGGTAGGAAATCTTCGCCAATTGCCGTCCGACCAGGTGTTCTGGCGGTGTCCGCGTCAGGCGCAAGGCAATGTCGGCGTCGCGGCGGCTGAGGTTGGCGAAATCGTTGGACGTGCTCAATTCGATCATCAGCGCCGGGTAGTTGGGCATGAATTGCGCCAGCGCCGGCAGCAGCAAGCTTTGCAACACCGAATCGGTACAAGTCAGGCGCACCGTGCCGCTGATCACTTCACCGCCCTGCTCTACCCCGATGCGCGCAGCGTCGAGCGCCTGCTCGGCGCGTTCAGCCTGTTCGGCGAGGGTTTGCGCGAGCGTGGTCGGCAGGTAACCGGCGCGACTTTTTTCGAACAGTTGCTGACCGAGGGACGCTTCGAGGCGCCGCACCGCGCGAAATACCGTCGAGACGTCTACTTTCAACAGCTGCGCAGCGCGGGCCAGAGAGCCGCCGCGCACCAGGGCGAGGATCAGGGCCAGATCGGGATAGTCGAGTTGATAGTGCGTCGCTGCATTGATCACTTGGGGAAACGCCAATATTGAGTGCGTGGACGCCAATCTATAGTGAGCATCGGCAGCCGACAATCGCGTTCTCTCTGAGCCAGACCCAAACCCTGTGGTGAGGGGGTTCATCGATACATTCAAGATAAGGAATTCACATGGACGCTGTTTCCATCGCCCTGATCGGCGATTACGACCCGCAAGTGACTGCCCACCAGGCCATCCCGGTGGCCCTCGGTCTTGTCGCCGAACACTTCGGCCAGACGCTGCAATTGGAATGGCTGGCCACTGATCAGATCCACGCCGATACACCGCTGCAACACTTCGACGGTTTCTGGTGTGTCCCCGCCAGCCCGTACAAAAGTGAAGCCGGCGCCCTGCGCGCAATCCGTTTCGCCCGCGAGCACCAACGCCCGTTCCTTGGCACCTGCGGCGGTTTTCAGCATGCCGTGCTGGAATATTCCCGCAACGTTATGGGCTGGGCCGATGCCGAGCATGGCGAGACGTCGCCCGAATCGGCAAGGGCGCTGCTCACGCCACTGACTTGCTCGCTGGTCGAAGCCGTCGACGGCATCCATCTGCGGCCCGGTTCGTTGATCGCCAACGCGTACGAAACGTCCGATATTCATGAAGGCTACCGCTGCCGCTATGGCGTGAATCCGCAGTTCGAACGCGAGTTGTTGAGTAATCGATTACAGGCTGTGGGACACGATTGCTCAGGGGATTTGCGCGCGATTGAACTGAAGGGCCATCCGTTTTTTGTCGCGACGTTGTTCCAGCCAGAACGCGCCGCGCTCAAAGGCCAGATGCCGCCACTGGTGCGGGCGTTTGTCGAAGCTTGCAGGGGGCCGCGCTGATGAAGCCAGAGGGCGATTATTTTGCGGTGATCTTCACCTCGACCCGCACTGAGGGCGACAACGGTTATGCCGAAGCGGCAGCACGCATGGCCGAGCTGGTACGCGAACAACCTGGTTTTGTCGGGGTGGAGTCGATTCGCGGGGCCGACGGCGTCGGCGTCACCGTGTCGTACTGGCAGAGCGAGGCGGCGATTCTGGCGTGGCGACAGCATCCTGAGCATCGGTTGATCCAGGCGCGCGGGCGCGAGATCTGGTACTCGGCGTTTCATACGCGGGTGTGCAGGGTTGAACGCGAGTATGCGTTCGTGCAGTGAATCAGTTTGCGGGCTCACCGGCCCTATCGCGAGCAGGCTCACTCCTACAAGGGCGTGGATTCCCATGTAGGAGTGAGCCTGCTCGCGATGGGGCCGGTACAGCCACCAAAAAACTTCAGCCGTGCACCAGACTGCGCTGCGCCACAATCTCCGGCACTTCAACCTTCTGCATATACACCCGCAACGGTTCGGTGATGTTGATGCGCTCATCAATATTCTGGTCCAGCAGCAACTGGATGCGCTCTCGTTTGAGCGTCATGGTCTGCTCTGATGCCTGCGCCCAGACAAATTCACGGGTAGGCATGATGCCGTCATCGGCGACGTCCATGCCGAACGAATCTTCGCTGAAACGCACGATGTATTGATTGGTTTTACGGTTGAGGCCGACAAAGCCTTTGAGGTCGTCGGCGGCCTGGCAGATGAGTTGGGAGGTGATGCGCATGGTAAACCTCACGAAAAAGGATCGATGGTTTACACGCAGGGCAACTGCTCGGCGCGCCCTCTGCCGGGACGTCTGCCGAGGGCAAGCGTACTGCAAACGGCGACACAAAAGTGCAGGAAAAAACGCTTTTAATACGTTTATGTCGGTCTGGCGATAGCACGCAATCGTTTCAATTGTTAAAAGGTACGTCTTTGAAACAGACCCGCGAAAGGATCTCGAACATGCCCGCCACTTTCACCAAAAGCGCCCTCATGCTGAGCCTGTTACTCGGTCTCGGTCAGGCGCAGGCCGCCAGCCAGGCTGAGCCCAACGTTGTCGCAGCAGCTCACGGCATTCCGCACCCGGCGGTGATCGCCCACCGTGGCGCGTCCTTCGATGCTCCGGAATCCACCGCTGCCTCGTACAGACTGGCGCGTGATCTGGGTGCCGATTACCTGGAAATGGACTTGCAGCGCAGCAAGGACGGCGTGCTGTTCGCCCTGCACGACAACAACCTGCAACGCACCACTGACGTCGCGACCAAGTTCCCGGATCGCAAGGACAGCCCGGCCAATGCCTTCACCATGGCCGAACTGAAAACCCTCGACGCCGGCAGTTGGTACAACGCCAAATACCCGGATCGCGCGCGCCCGTCCTATGTCGGCCTGAAAATTCTGACCCTGGATGAAATCATCGACATCGCCCAGGCCAATGCACAGCACAAACCGGGCCTGTACATCGAGACCAAGGAGCCGCAACTGTTCCCCGGTATCGAGCACGATCTGAAAGAGAAACTGCAGGACCGTGGCTGGCTGAGCCCGGCGGGCTCCAAACTGGCGAAAAGCGCACTGGGCGTGGGTCAGGGCAAGGGTAAAGTGATTCTGCAAACCTTCGAGAAAAACAGCCTCGAACTGCTGCAGAAAGAAATGCCGCAAGTGCCGAAGATCCTCCTGTTGTGGGTCGGTGAAGGCGGCATGGACGCGAAGTCCAAGGTGACCTTCGCCGAGTCTGGCGAGAAGGACAAAAACGCCTACTACGGCAAGCAGGAACCGAAATCGGAAGCCGAGTTCAAGCAGTGGATCGACTACGCCAAGGCGCAGGGTGCAATCGGCACCGGACCGTCGGCGAAACTGACCCACGGCGGCGATCAGAGCTATTCGGATCTGGTGCAGCCGTGGATGAACAAGTACACCCACGATCAGGGTCTGTTGGTTCACGTTTACACGGTCGACGAGCCGGTGGACTTCGAGAAAGTCATGGCTGCCGGTGTCGACGGCATCTTCACCAACCGCGCCAGTGAACTGTTGAAGTTCTACAAACGCCCGGCGGCCGCCAGTGTCGATCAGCTGTTGAAGAACAATGGTTACTGAGTGACCGCACACACCGAGTGGACAGGCCGCCTCTGGCTGGGGCACGACTATGGCCTGATCCACGGAGTGTCGGGGCGCACCGCGCCCCATTCACACTATGCCCACCAGATCATCCTCGCCCCTGAGCGACCGGCAACGGTATGGCTCGAGGGCGAAACCGTCAGCACCTCGCAATTGCTGATCGCCTCCAACACGCGCCACGCCATTATCGATGCTCCGGATCCGCTGTTGACCGTGTATGCCGAACCGTTGATGTTCGCCGCGCCAACATTGCGCGAAGCGGTGTTCTGCGCCGAACTGTCGCTGCCGGCATTGGATCAAGCGCTACGCCAATGCCCGCGACGTTCGCTGAGTGATCCACGGATCGCACGGGCGCTGGCGGCCATCGACGCCTCGCTGACAGACAAAGTCGCCGCGCGGGCGGTGGCCAACACGGCGAATCTGTCCCTGAGCCAATTGCAACGGTTGCTGGTCGATCACGTCGGCTTACCCGTGCGCCGGTTGGTGCTGTGGCGGCGCCTGCGCATGGCGATGGCGTCGGTACTGGCGGGTGATGCGGTGACCATCGCTGCGCACAATGCAGGCTTCGCCGACTCGGCGCACTTCTCGCGCAGCCTGAAAAAACTCTTCGGTGTGACCGCGCGCCAGGCCTTGCAGCACATCGAGCTGCATCTGCTCGACTGACTCAACGACGCAGCGCGGCGGGCACGGGTGGCTCGCGATTTAGCGTTACCGTGGCTAACGGATCAAGCAATTGCGCGACGTAGTCACGGGGAAAATCCGCTCGACTGCCGATCCCCAGATCGCCCGGCCCGATTCGATAATCCTCGGTATAAAACGCGGTGCCCAGCAGCCAGTCCCACAGGGTGAAGAACAGGCCGAAGTTGACGTCACCGGCGCGCCCGTACTTCATGTGATGAAAACGGTGCAGTGGCGCCCAGGCAAAGATCCAGCGCAAATATCCGAGGCGCATGTCGACGTTGGAATGTTGCAGCAGCAGTTGAATCGCAATGGCGAACGCCAGCAGCGCCGCCACTGGTGAAGGAATGCCCAGCACCAGCAAAGGCAGCAGCCCCGCCGACGCTTCCAGCAACTGATGCAGCGGATGCTTCATCAATCCGTTGAAGCCATATAAACGTTCTACGCTGTGATGCACCGCATGCAATCGCCACAGCCACGACACACGATGACTGGCGTAATGCATCAGGCTGATGCCTGCATCGGCTATCAATATCGCCAATCCCAGTTGCAACCACAGCGGCCAGCCTTTGGGCCATACGCCGTCAATCGCCAGCAGTGCGACCAACCCGGGCAAGGCGAGCAATCCCAGCGCACTCAACGCCTCGTTGACCAGCGCATGCAGGATATCGCGCCGCCGATCACCGGCCGCACGGTTCCAGCACACCTCATAGGGCAACGCCCATTCCGCCGCGAACGACACGGCCAGCGCCAACCCAAACAGCGGCAACAACGCCAGCGCCGAGACGTCGCTCAGCCACACCCCGGCGCCAATGAAGCCGGCCCAGAACAGCGGCGCATACACGCCTGCAAAGATACGTTTCATCTGCACCTCCATTGATCGAAGGCACAGCTTGAGATGTTCCGTTGTGCGGCAATTGAACAAACGACGCAATCGAGCGCGGTGTTTTTAAGGGTGAGTTAAGTTGCGGTGATTAACCTGAACTCACTCAAACAGCACACCGCTCCGACAAACATTAAAAGGATTGAACCGATGAAAACCTTGACTGCCCTGTTTACTGCCGCCGCCCTGACCCTGACTGCTGGCCTGGCCCAGGCTGATGTTCGCGTCGACCAGATCCCTGAACTGGTCAAGTCCGGCAAAATCAAGTCGCTGGAATCGATGAACGCCGAAGCGCTGAAACTGCACCCGGGTGCGACCATCACTGACACCGACCTGGATAACCACTTCAACGGTTACGAATACGAAGTCGAGCTGAAAACCGCTGACGGCAAAGAGTTCGATGTCGACTTCGACGCCACCACCGGCAAGGTGCTGAGCAACAAACAAGACACTTGATCGCCTGAATGAAAACACCTGCACGGTGATGAGTCGTGCAGGTGTTTTTTTGTTTTTACGAGGTCATTCAGAGGGTCATTCCAACACGTTCGAGAAAGACGAACTCGTACTGCTGTTGAACGAGTGAACTTCAGCGCGAATCGTTTTTGAAGTGGCCACTACTATTTCTTTCTGGTCATCATCGATGACAACAATTTTATAGCCAAAGTCGACCGTACCGACGACTTTATGCAGCTTCGACTTATCCAGAATCACATGCACGGTAAAATCATCGCCTTCGCGGTAGCGATGTCGAGCGACTTCGGTTTTGCCCATCTCAACGACGATGGCTTGATCGAGCTCATAATCACGGGCTGCGATGGCAACTCTAGGTGTCAGGACATCAGCGTCATTTGAATAGATAACTGTCTTTTGCCCCGCGATAAGAGTCATTGGTAACAATTCTTCGGCCATTGCCTTTCTCCTGATAGGTTCGCAAATCACCATGCCCTGATCCGCTGGCATGTCAGGACTATCAGGTGCAGGCCGAAGACCGTCTACTGTCAGAAATTACAGGTGCAGCCTCATTCCGGCGTAAGGACCCCGATAAAGCGACCAACGGTTATGCCGTTGTGCTGACCAGCGAGCCCGAACTGCTGCTGTCCGAATCCTGCAGCGCCTGCAGCAAGGCCGATGTGGCGGTTTGCAGCGAAGCCGAAGTGCTGGCTATCTGCGCCTGAGCGGCGGCGACGTCGGCGGCTTTGGCCTCCGAGCTTTCCTGCTTGGCCTGCGCCGCTTGCAGCGCTTGCTGTTGTTCCTGCAATTGCTTTTGCAGTTCGGCGATCTGCTTGCGCAGTTCTTTCACCGAATCCGATTCTTCGCTGCTGCTGGAACTGCTGCCACCCGCAGGCGCCGCGCCACCGGCCGCTTTCGGTGCGTCGGTGGCAGCCCCAGTGCTCGAAGAGGCGGCGGTTGCCGCGTCTTCGCTGACGCCGCTGATCGCGGTTTTGCTGGTCGAGGTGTTGAGGGTCTGGTTGATCGAAACAGAAGTGATGCTGACCATGGGAGTGCTCCAATGCCGGTGATAGATAACCGGTCATCGACCATGGCCGCCGCAAGTTGAGATCGACTGTGTAGCGACTCGGTATCCAAACCGGTACACAGTCAAAGGGTCACGCGCTCAGGCGTGCAGTGACTTCGTTCAGTTGCCCCGACAACCCGTGCAGGTTCTGGCTGGCGCTTTCGGTGCGCTGCACGTTGTCGAGGTTGGTGCTGGCGATCGAGGTGATCTCGGTGAGGTTGCGCGAGATATCCTCGGCCACCGAGGTCTGCTCTTCGGCAGCAGTCGCGATCTGACGGTTCATGTCGCGAATCGCCTCTACTGCATGGGTGATGCGCTCCAGCATTGCGCCCGCCTGGGTCACTTGCTCGACGCTTTCATCACTGCGCGACTGACCGCTTTCAATCGCTTGCGCCGCGTCGACCGCACCGGTCTGCACGTTCTGGATGATCTGGTTGATCTCGATGATCGACTCAGCGGTGCGTTGGGCGAGGTTGCGCACCTCATCGGCGACCACCGCAAAACCACGCCCGGCTTCACCGGCGCGCGCCGCTTCGATCGCAGCGTTGAGTGCCAGCAAGTTGGTCTGCTCGGCAATGCCGCGAATCACTTCCAGCACTTTGCCAATGCGACCGCTGTCAGCTTCCAGACGCCGGATGACGGTGGCGGTGTTGGCGATTTCGCCGCGCATCTGCGTGATCGAATGGATGGTGCTCTGCATGACCTTTTCACCCTGCTGGGCAGACTGGTCGGCATCGTCGGCGGCACGCGCGGCATCGGCGGCATGACGTGCCACTTCCTGCGCGGTGGCGGACATTTCGTTCATCGCCGTGGCCACTTGATCGGTGCGGTTGAACTGCTCGTTGGTGCCACCGGCCATGGTCGTGGCAATCGCATTCAACTCGCCGCTGGCGCTGTCCAGATCGCTGGCGCTGCGCTGCAGACGGGTGAAGGTTTCAGCGAGGAAATCACGCAATGTGTTGGCCGCAGCGGCGAGGTTGCCCAACTCATCCTGACGGTCGCTGACCACGCGTTCAGCGAGTTTGCCGCGACTCAACTGAGTGACGTAGTCGATGAGCTTGCGAATTGGCTCGACCAGATTGCGGTTGACCAGCCACAGGCTCAGCAGGCCGATCACCACACCCGAAGCGAGCATCACCAGCAAACCGAACAACACCGTGCGGTCGGCCTCGGCACTGATCAGCGCCGATTGCTCGGTACCCTGCTTGCGCAACTCGGCGACCAGTTCGCTCATCTGGTCGCTGGTAGCACGGTCGACACCTTTGACGGCGTTATCGCCTGCGCTCGGATCGCCACCGGCAGCCACATAGGCATCGCGGCCCTTCTGGTAAGCGCTGCCCAACTGACGATGTTCTTCACGCAAACGTTCGATGCGCGACTTCAGGCTTGGCTCGATGCCTTTCTGACCGGCCAGTTCACCGAGAATACTCTGTACATCGCGCTGACGGTCTTCGAACTGGCTCCAGTACTTGGCCAGGTCCGCCGGTTGTTTGCCGCGCAGCAGAACGTTTTTCCATTCCTGCACCTGCACTTTGAATTGCAGGTTGGCTTCGTCGATCAGTTGCGAGGTGTGCAACGGGCCGGCGATCAACTGGCTGTAGCTTTGCACGCCGTTGGACAGGAAATGGAAGCAGGCCAGCGCGATCAACAACATCGCCAGCAGGCTGCCGCTCAGCAGGGCGAGAATTTGCGCTCTCAGGGATTTTTGCAGCATCACAGGTACTCATGACAGGGATGAGGCACGCCCAAAACGGGCGTGAAAAGTGGCCGGACTTCCCTGTCGGCGAACCTTGGCTCGAGGCCAATGGCGCGCAAGCTAACTCACCCGTGATCGGCGCGCCAGAGCGCTTCTTGAGATTTTCCCGACCGCTGGTAATGCGTTGATTTGACGTCATTTTGCTGTCACACAAACGTCATGTGACATTGCGATGATGCCGCTCAGGTGAACCTGAAATTCCCGCGCCAGCCGCCCTCTTCGCAGCGAGCCTTCATGAACCACAGCCTCGATATCAGCCATCGCGATCCTGATCTGTTTGGCCTGCTCTACGGCTTTCGTTTCCTGCCCGGCGAACGTGGCCGCGAAGTCGATTCGGCGACGGCGTTGCGCTGTTTGCAGGACGACAATGACAGTGGCGAATTTCTCTGGCTGCATCTGAACCTGGCTCACGCCGCCTGTGAACGCTGGATGAAAAGTCATCTGCAATTGCCCGAAGAATTTTTCGAAGCACTGCACGAAGGTTCGCGTTCGACGCGCATCGAACACGTCGACTCGGCGTTGCTGGCGGTGGTCAACGATGTGGTGTTCAACCTCAGCAGCATGGTCTCCTCCGACGTGTCGACGCTGTGGGTCTGTGTGCGCAGCAAACTGATCGTCAGTGCGCGCTTGCAACCGCTGCATTCGGTGGACAAATTGCGCTCGTCGGTGAAGGCCGGGGAGCGCTTTCGTTCACCGTCGGAACTGCTGGTGCATCTGCTCCGTGATCAGGGTGAAGTGCTCACGCAGATCGTGCGCAAGACCAGCCTGAGCGTTGACCAGGTCGAGGACGAATTGCTCTCCTCACGGCTGTCGACCAACCGCGCCGAACTCGGTGCCAACCGCCGGGTGTTGGTACGCTTGCAACGGTTGCTGGCGCTGGAGCCGGGCTCGTTGCTGCGTCTGCTCAATCGCCCGCCGCCGTGGTTGCAGAAGGAGGACGTCAAGGAGTTGCGCAAGTCCACCGAGGAGTTTGCGCTGATCATCAACGACCTCACGGCGTTGGGTGAGCGGATCAAATTGCTCCAGGAAGAGATCGCCGCCAACCTCAACGAACAAAGCAACCGCACGCTGTTTACTTTGACGGTGGTGACAGTCCTAGCGTTGCCGATCAACATCATTGCCGGTTTTTTCGGCATGAATGTCGGCGGCGTGCCGTTGTCGCAGGATCCGGAAGGGTTCTGGATACTGGTCGCGCTGGTGGCGACGTTTACCGTGATTGCCGGGCGTTGGGCCTTCCGTAAAAGAGGCGACTACTGACGTCTCCACACGCTCGTTCCCACGCTCTGCGTGGGAATGCATCAAGTGACGCTCTGCGTCACAGGGACGCGGAGCGTCCCGGGCGGCATTCCCACGCGGAGCGTGGGAACGAGCAGAAGACCGACGGTTGCGCTATTCATCCAAACACTGATCTGTCGCAGTCTCTCTGTAACATTCTGCAATGATCATGGGCGACACTCCTTCCCTCGCTCAGGATTGTCCTCCCATGGCTACTCCCTCCCTGACCGCCAGCTCGGCCTCCGCCGCCAGCGGCCGGCCGGCACTCGACAAGAAGACCGGGCCGTTCACCTACGTGATTTTTTTCGCCGTGCTGGCAATGGGGATGCTGTTCACCGCCTACAGCCTGATGCACGACATGCACGAACTCGGCACGGTGGTCACCACGTGGACGCCGTTCCTGCTGCTCGGCGTGGCGCTGCTGATTGCACTGGGCTTTGAGTTCGTCAACGGTTTCCACGACACCGCCAATGCCGTCGCAACCGTGATTTATACGCACTCGCTGCCGCCGAACGTCGCCGTAGTCTGGTCGGGTTTTTTCAACTTCCTCGGTGTGCTGCTGTCGAGCGGCGCGGTGGCGTTCGGCATCATCGCGTTGCTGCCGGTGGAGCTGATTCTGCAAGTCGGATCGTCTGCCGGGTTCGCGATGATCTTCGCCCTGTTGATCGCCGCGATCCTGTGGAACCTCGGCACCTGGTGGCTGGGTTTGCCGGCGTCGTCTTCACACACGCTGATCGGCTCGATCATCGGCGTCGGTGTGGCCAATGCCTTGATGCATGGCCGCGACGGCACCAGCGGTGTCGATTGGGCGCAGGCGACCAAGATCGGTTACGCGTTGCTGCTGTCGCCGCTGGTGGGTTTCGGTTGCGCCGCGCTGTTGCTGCTGGCGTTACGCGCGTTCGTGAAAAATCGCTCGCTGTACAAGGCGCCGGAAGGCAACACCCCGCCGCCGTGGTGGATTCGCGGTTTGTTGATCTTGACCTGCACCGGCGTGTCCTTCGCTCACGGCTCCAACGACGGGCAGAAAGGCATGGGCCTGATCATGTTGATTCTGGTCGGCACGCTGCCGATGGCCTACGCGCTGAACCGCACCATGCCGGAAGAACAATCGCTGCAATTCGCCGCCGTGGCGCAAGTCACCCAGCAAGCGCTGGTGAAAAGTGCACCGCTGCCGACGCCGGCCGATCCGCGCGCAGTGCTCTCCGACTACGTGCGCAGCAAGGACGCCACGCCGCAACTGATTCCCGCCCTCGCCGCCCTCACCGGGCACATCGGCGAAGAAGTCAGGGGCTACGGTTCGCTGGCGAAAGTCCCGGCCGAAGCCATGGGCAACGTGCGTAATGACATGTACCTGGCCAGCGAAAGCATTCGCCTGATGGACAAGAACAAGGTCGGCAATTTTGACGCCGACACCAGCAGCAAGCTGCAACTGTTCAAGCAACAGATCGACAACGCCACGCGGTTTATTCCGCTGTGGGTGAAGATCGCCGTGGCCATCGCGCTGGGGTTGGGCACCATGGTTGGCTGGAAGCGGATTGTGGTGACGGTCGGCGAGAAGATCGGCAAGACCCACCTGACGTATGCGCAAGGAGCCTCGGCGGAAACCGTGGCGATGCTGACCATTGGTGCGGCGGACATGTTCGGCTTGCCGGTGTCGACGACGCATGTGTTGTCGTCCGGTGTGGCCGGGACCATGGTCGCCAATGGCGGCGGCTTGCAGATGAGGACCATCCGCAATCTGCTGATGGCGTGGGTACTGACATTGCCCGCCGCGATTCTGCTGTCGGGCAGCCTCTATTGGCTGTTCACCCAAATCTTCTGATGATTCCCCTGTAGGCGCTGCCGCAGGCTGCGATCTATTGATCCTGTTTTTAAAGATCAAAAGATCGCAGCCTGCGGCAGCTCCTACAGTTGGATGTGGGATATTGGTTAGAGGGCGGAGCGAATCAGATCGCCGAGCCAGTCCATGAATACCCGTACTCGCAGAGGTAAATGTCGCTGCCTGGCATAGAGCAATGAAATACCCATCGCCGGCGCGGTGAATTGCGGCAACACCGTCACCAGCTCGCCATTGTCCAGATGCGGCTGCAACCCGGTGCGCGGCACTTGCGTCAGACCAAACCCGCCCAGGCACGCCGACTCATAAGCGTCAGTGCTGTTGACCGTCACGCTGCCGGCCATCGGCAAGCGCTTCACCTGCCCGCCCTCCTCGTACACAAACCCTTCCGAACGCGAACCCAGCACGCCGACGTAATGCACCAGCCGATGCTGCGCGAGATCCTCCAGCGTTTGCGGCACGCCATAGCGCGCGAGGTATGCAGGGCTCGCGCAATTGACCATCGGGAAATCGCCCAAATGGCGGGCGACCACCGATTGATCCGGCTGCGCGCCAATGCGCACCACGCAATCAAAGCCCTCGCTGAGCAGGTCGACGCGGCGGTCGGTGCTGCTGATTTCCAGTTCGAGGTTCGGATGGCGATCCATGAATTGCGGCAGGCTCGGCATGACCAGACGCCGCGCGAGAATGTTCGGCAGGTCGACACGAATGCGCCCGGTCAGCGACGCTTCGTCCTGACGAAACAAGCCTTCGATCTCGTCCATGTGCGAGAGCAGGTCTTTGCTGCGTTCGTACAACACCAGACCGTCCTGCGTCGCCTGCACCTTGCGCGTGGTGCGTTGCAGCAGGCGCGTGCCGAGCAACGCTTCCAGCGCTTGCACATGCTCGGACACGGTGGAGCGCGGCAGCCCGAGATTTTCCCCGGCGAGGGTGAAACTCGACAGTTCGCTGACCCGCACGAAGGTGCGCAGCAGTTCCAGTTTGTTCATGGCGGGCCTTTGATTGTTCGGATTAGCCGATCAGTGATTCCGATTTCAGTCTGTTTATCACCTCTCAGCGGATAAATAAACTGAGTACCATCACCACCACTCACCGCAATCGAGGTAGTCCCATGAACCGCAAAATCGCATTGATCACTGGCGCCAGTCGTGGCCTGGGTAAGAACGCCGCCCTGCACTTGGCTGCCCAAGGCATCGACATCATCGGCACTTACCACAGCCGCGCCGATGAAGCGCAGGCGCTGGTAAGCGAACTGCAAGCACTCGGCGCCAAAGCCATGATGTTGCAACTGGACGTTGGCCGCAGCGAAAGTTTTGCCGAGTTCGGTACTCGGGTTGAGCAGGCGTTGCAGCAGACCTTCGAGCGTCAGCGTTTTGATTTCCTGATCAACAATGCCGGGGTCGGTCTGCATGTGAGCTTCGCCGAGACCAGCGCCGAGCAATTCGACATGCTGATGAACGTGCATCTCAAAGGGCCGTTCTTCCTGACTCAACAACTGTTGCCGCTGATTAACGATGGCGGCCGGATCATCAACATTTCCAGCGGCCTCGCGCGTTTCACCATCCCGGGCGCCAGTGCTTATGCGGCGATGAAAGGTGCGATTGAAGTGCTGACCCGTTATCAGGCGAAAGAACTGGGCGCACGGCAGATTGCCGTGAATACCCTGGCGCCCGGTGCGATTGAAACCGACTTCGGTGGCGGTACCGTTCGCGACAATGCGGCGGTGAATGCGATGGTTGCCGACAACACCGCGCTGGGTCGTGCCGGCCAGCCGGATGACATTGGCGGGGCATTGGCGTTGTTGCTGTCGCCGGGTGCGCAGTGGATCAATGGCCAGCGGGTTGAAGCCTCCGGCGGCATGTTCCTCTAACTCACCGCACACACCTCCCCCTGTAGGAGCTGCCAAAAGCTGCGATCTTTTGATCTTGCTTTATAAGGGCAAGATCAAAAGATCGCAGCCTGCGGCAGCTCCTACAGGGGATGGGTCAGTTCTGGCAGACGCGGCGGGTCATGAAGCGTTCGCGCAGCACGTCGTACGCCCAGTGATAAACATAGGTGTACGGCAGGAAGAATAGCAGCACGCCGATGTCGAGCAAAAACGCCTGCCACAGGCTGACCGACAGCCACCAGGCAATCAGCGGCACGCCCATTACGATCAAACCACCCTCGAACAGCAAGGCGTGCACCACCCGCACCCAAGCGCTATGGGCGATATCCATGCGTGCAAGAACGCGATCGAAGTAACGGTTGAACACCACGTTCCAGCCTAGCGCCAGCAGCGCGATCAACACCGTCACCGCGCCCATTTCAAGCATCGGTTTTTGCATGATCCACGCCAGCAGCGGGGTGCAGATCAGAATGGCCAGCAGTTCGAAACCAACGGCCTGGAAAATACGTTCAGTGATGGACTTATTGGTAGTCATGGTCTGACTCCTTAGTGAAGATGGTTGCCATGATCTATCCTCACATCGATACTTCATAACCAATAACCATCGATCAAGGCGATAGTTGATGATCTCGCAGGAAGTGCTGTTGGCGTTTGTCCAGGCGGCCACGCAAGGTTCGTTTTCGGCGGCGGCGCGTAAATTGGGGCGCAGTCAGTCGACCATCAGCGCGGCGGTGGCAAGCATGGAGATTGATCTGGACCTGGTGCTGTTCGATCGCAGCAGCCGCAAACCGACGCTGACCCCGGCCGGGCACGTGATGCTGCAACGGGCGGAAGCGATTCTGGCGGCCAGCAGTCGCCTGGAAATGACCGCGCGGCAGTTGTCGCAAGGCGTTGAACCGAAACTGACCGTGGCGATTTCCGATACCTATCAGTCGTACCGATTCGAAGCGGCGTTGGCAGGTTTCGAACAGCGCTATCCGGATCTGGAACTGGAGTGTTTGATTGCCGAATGTGAAGACCTGATCGAACTGGTGCAGCGCGGCCGCGCGCATCTGGCTTTCGCTGAAATGCAGGAGCACTACCCGCCGGATCTGGTGACGTCGACGGTGGCCGAGCGCACGGAAATCGCCTTGTTCGTCAATCGCGACCATGCGCTGGCCAAGCTTGATCACGTTGATCAGCACATCCTGGAACAGCATCGGGAGTTGCGCTTGGCAACCATCGTCAATCCGTATGACAGCCGTGGCAAAGGCCGGGTGTGGTCGGCACCGAGTTATCTGATGTTGCTGGAAATGGCTGAAAAAGGCTTTGGCTGGGCGCCGTTACCGCGTTGGCTGGCGCAGCGGTTTGGCAATGATTTGTTAGTTGAACTGAAGGTGCGTGGCTGGCCCAAGCCGGTGTTTGTTGATGCTTTGTGGTCGCGGCTGTATCCGCCGGGGCCGGCGGGGAGCTGGTTGTTGAGCAAGATGCTGGAGTAGATCAAAAGATCGCAGCCTCCGGCAGCTCCTACAGGTCCCTCGTCATGGCCGCCCCCCGTCAGCAGGCCTGATAGCGAAAACTCCGTCCTGTAGGAGCTGTCGAGTGAAACGAGGCTGAGATCTTTTGATCTCGCTTAACAGGGTCAAAAGATCGCAGCCTTCGGCAGCTCCTACAGGGGGGTGGATAACTGATTCAGGCGTGCTTCGATGAAGCGTCTTTCGGGTTCTTGCCGGGTCAGTTCAAGGGCGCGAAGGTAGGCTGAACGCGCCTCCTCCACCCGACCCAACTGCCGACAAAACTCCGCCCGCGCCGAATGCGCCAAGTGGTAATCCTGCAACTCGCCCCGCGCCAAAATTCCTTCGATCAGATTCAACCCCGCCAACGCCCCATCGCGCTTGGCCACCGCCACGGCACGGTTCAACTCGATCACCGGCGAAGGCACCGCGCGCAACAGCACGTCATACAAGCCGACGATCTGTTCCCAGTCGGTTTCTGCCGCTGACGGCGCCTCGGCATGCACCGCCGCAATCGCCGCTTGCAAACAATACGGCCCAAACCGCCGCGTGGTCAGCGCGCGCTCGACCAGCGCACAGCCTTCAGCAATCAACCCGGCATCCCAGCGCGAGCGATCCTGATCATCCAGCAACACCAGTTCACCGTCCGGCGAAGTCCGCGCCGATCGTCGCGATTCATGCAACAGCATCATCGCCAGCAGCCCCATCACTTCCGGTTCCGGCAGCAGCTCCATCAACAACCGCCCCAGCCGTATCGCCTCACGCGTCAAATCCTCGCGGGTCAGCTCCGCCCCGACCGACGCCGAATAGCCTTCGTTGAACACCAGATAAATCACCCGCAAGACGCTGTCGAGGCGCTCGGGCAATTCGCTCAGGCTCGGTACTTGATAAGGGATTTTCGCGTCACGAATCTTGGCTTTCGCGCGCACGATACGTTGCGCTATCGCCGCTGGCGCGGAGAGAAACGCACGAGCGATTTCTTCGGTGGTCAGGTCGCAGACTTCGCGCAAGGTCAGCGGCACTTGCGCATCCGCCGCCAGCGCCGGGTGGCAGCAGGTGAAGATCAGCCGCAGACGATCGTCTTCCACGTCTTCGCCACTCCAGTCGGCCTGTTCGAGTTCTTCCAGTTGCGCCAATAACATTGGCTGCGAAGCTTTGAAGCGGGCACGGCGGCGCAACACATCAATCGCCTTGAAACGCCCGGTCGAGACCAGCCAGGTGCGCGGATTGTCCGGCACGCCATCGCGCTGCCAGCGTTCGACCGCGACGAAGAACGCCTCGTGCAAGGCTTCTTCGGCGAGGTCGAAATCACCGAGCAGACGAATCAGCGTCGCCAGAATCCGCCGCGAGTCTTCGCGATAGACCTGCTCGACCCGCGCCCGAACCTCAGACATTCAACTGCCGCACCGGGCGCACTTCAACGCTGCCGACCCGCGCCGCCGGAATGTTGCCGGCGACCTGAATGGCTTCGTTGAGATCCTTGGCGTCGATCAGGTAGAAACCGGCCAGTTGCTCCTTGGTTTCAGCGAACGGGCCATCGGTGATCGACAGTTTGCCGTTGCGCATACGCACCGTGGTGGCGGTCTGTACCGATTCGAGCGCCTCGGCGGCGACCATTCGCCCGCTGCCCTGAATCGACTCGGCGTAGGCCCAGCATTCGGCGTCTTCCGGGCTGTCGGGCGATGAATGCAGCAGGCGCTCATCGCTGTAGACCAGGCATAAATACTTCATGGCGTTCTCCTGAAGCGGACGGTTCAACTATGGCTGAAGATCAGGGAGTCACATCAAATAGGGTCGCGCCGCTCATCGGATCGAACGGCGCCGACCAGTGTTCATGGGCGATTTTCCAGGCCCCGCCGACCTGCCGATAGCACGCAGTGACGCGCATCCAGCAGCTCTGGGTTTCGCCTTTGTCGTTGGTGCCACCGCAGTTGGCCACCCAATGGGCGAAGGCGATGTTGTCAGCGCTTTCGATGGCAATTTCGTGGAACTCGAAAATGTGCGGGCCGGGGCACATTTCCATGCATGCCACCCAATGCGCGCGGTAGGCCGGTTTGCCCTTGAATTGCAGGGCCTTGATTGCGTCGAACGAGACGATGTCGTCGGCGTACAACGCCATGACTTTCTCCACGTCCTTGGTCATGACGGCTTCGCGGTAGGTATTGATCAGGGTCTGGATTTCAGCTTGTGCGCTCATGGTGTTCTCCGTGGTTTTTGTTGTGAAGACACCCTTAGTCGCTTGGTGGATCGGCAGATCGACAGACGAAACAAAAAATTTCCACCGAAGACAAAATCGCTAGAATCCGAGGCTCGTCTTTGTAGGAAAAAGGAAATTCCCGTGTCAGCCCAACTCGTGCCGTACGACAGTCTCAACGCCTTGCAGCGTGAACAAGTCGAGGCGATTGAAATCCACGCCGAACAGATCAAGTTCTCCGGCGATATCCACGGTGCCTTGCACACACTGCTGTCGAAACCCGGCCCCGGTGTAAAGGGTTTTGCGCTGCTGGCGGATGAGGTGCCGGTGGCGTTTCTGCTGCTCAAGCGCCCGCCGGTGTTGCCAGCCTGGGCCGATGAACACAGCGCCACGTTGCATGCATTGCAGGTCGATCGACGCGCGCAAGGCAAGGGTTACGGCAAGGCATGTTTGCAAGCGCTGCCCGAGGTTGCGCGGCAGGCGTGGCCGGAGATCAAGGGGCTGGAATTGTCGGTGGATGCCGATAACGACGCGGCCATCGCGCTGTATGCAAAGTATGGCTACGTCGACAGCGGCGAAGCGTACAAGGGCCGGATCGGTTACGAACGGCGCATGGGGCTGTTTTTCTAAGTTATCGGGGGTGCAAGGATGATTGACTCAATCGAAGCGCTGGAAGCGATTTACGGACTGCCCCACGACCGCGCGGTGCGCAAGCAGATCGGTTTTCTCAACGAGGATTATCAGGCGATGGTGCGGGTTTCGCCGCTGGTGATCGTCAGTTCGGTGGGCGCCGATGGCCTGGATAATTCGCCACGCGGGGATGCGCCGGGGTTTGTGCGGATCATTGATCAAAACACCCTGGCCCTGCCGGACCGCCCGGGCAACAACCGCATCGATACCCTGCGCAATGTCTTGGAGGATTCGCGGGTGTCGCTGCTGTTCATCATTCCGGGGATTGGCGAGACGTTGCAGGTCAATGGCACGGCGGTGATCAGCGCTGAGCCGGCGCTGCTGGAGAGTTTTGCGGTGAATGGCAAACCGGCGAAAACCGTGTTGCTGGTGACGGTGGAAGCGGCGTTCTTTCATTGCTCGAAAGCCTTTGTCCGCTCGGATGCGTGGAATCCTGAAACGCATCTGCCGCGCTCGGCCCTGCCAAGCGCCGGCGCCTTCCACAAGCGCCTGAATGACGGCGAATTCGATGCCGAAACCTACGACCGCGAAGCGCCGAAACGGGTCACCGACACCCTCTACTGATACCCCCGTAAATGATCGTTCCCACGCTCTGCGTGGGAATGCAGCCGGGGACGCTCTGCGTCCCAAAGTCGTGACGCAGAGCGTCACAGGAGGCATTCCCACGCAGAGCGTGGGAACGATCAGGATCGGGGTTGAATCAGAGGGTGAGGATCATCTCGTGCCACGCCATGCCGCCGTGATCGGACTCCGACGGTTTGATGTAGGCGAAGCCAAAGCCGGCATACAGCGGGATGTGTATTTCTTTGCACATCAAATGAATCGTCGCTTTATCCATCCCGCGCATACGCTCGATGAACTCGCCCATCAAGCGCTTGGCCAAACCCTGCCCCTGATAATCCGGGTGTACCACCACCGACATGATCACCACGTTCGGGCCTTTCGGGTCATGGCCGATCAGTTCCTTGAATGCCTCGTCCGACATCTGCACGTCAAACGCTGCGCCGGAATTGACAAAACCGGCGACCACTCCGTCCACTTCAGCGACGATAAAACCTTCTGGCCAGGTGGCAATACGCGTGGCGATCTTCTCGCGGGTGGCCGCTTCGTCGCCTTCGTAGGCAACGGTTTCGATGGCGTAGCAGCGATCCAGGTCGGCGGCGGTGACGTTGCGGATGAGGGTGTTCATGGCAGCTCGAAAATCAGCAGAAGAAAGTGCCGAAAGGATAAAGGAATAAGTGCGGCATATCGATCCGTGCGGGCGGCGTAAAGCTTGCGTATAAGCGCTTTTCTTCGGGCTCGGGGCGGGCTATTTCTCAGGTGTGTATCTGATCACCCTTGGGGGCAACTTATGAGCAGCGTTGAGATTGGTCTGTTGATGGTGTTGGGCATCAGTACGTTCGGGTTCATCACACTGGCGATCGACCTGCTGCGCACACGGCGTAAACAGCGTTGATCGTATGAGGCGGATCAATGATCCGCCTCATGGTTGTCTGTTCAGGCTTTTTTGGAATCGACCGGCACACAGATTTCCAGTTTGCCGGTGTGCAGACGCGGATTGAAATCGGCGCTGTAACGCTCCAGTTCCGGGGCGTTGAGCTCCACGTAGTGAGAGGTCGGCAACCAGGTCTTGTAGATGTATTGCAGGGTTTGCGGCAACTGCTCGAGCGGCCCCTGGTGTTCAAACACCGCGTACTGGCGGGGCAGCACCTCGACCCACTGGTAGACCTTCTGGTCGAGGTCATCGAGCTTGCTGATTTCCACCCCGGCGATGTAATCGAAGCCACCCTTACCGTCGAAGTTACTGCAGACGCCGTAGGTCACTTCGTTTTTTTGCCCCGGTATCTTTCCCAGGTGCGGCAAGAACTTTTCCCACAGCTTCGGGATGTCCTTTGCGCTGTCTTGGGTAAATCGACCGCGAAAACCTGCAATCAGCAGGAAGTGTCCATGTTCGAAGCGAGGTTCAGCCACTTCGACGCGTTTTTGCTCATCCATGACTCGACTCCTGGCACAAAAAAAGGGGTTCGGCTGGGAGTATAGAAAGCCCAATCCAATTCGCACGCCTACAACGTGTGCAACTGCTCGACGGCACCGGAACCGACGAATTCGTTATAGCCAGATACGATCACGTACACCGCGAAATAGCAGAAGATCGCTGCAGATGCCATGTAGGAGTAACGCAGAAGCTTGTCACCGAGCAGCTTGCCGCCATGACTCGCGGCGAAGCACAAACCGGCCGACCACAGCAGCCCTGCGCAGAGGAAACCGCCAAGGAACAACGCCGAACTCAAAGGGCCGCCGCCCCCGGAACGAGCAATCAAGGTGCCACCGACCGCTGCAAACCAGAGAATCGCGCTCGGCGACGACATGGCGAGAAAAATCCCACGAAAGAATTCCTTGCGATGAGAGTTCTGCCCTACTTCCGCCGTGGCCGCCAACTGCGCCTCGTGATGGATCGCCGAGTAAATCATCTTCGCCGCAAAGTAGATCAGCAGCACCGAGCCGCCGATCCACAGTACCCAGCGCACGCTTTCGTATTGCAGCAGCACCGTCATCCCGGCCAGCGCCAGCACCGCGTAAATCAAGTCGCCGACGCACGTGCCGAGGCCCAGCGCGAAGCCTTGAAAGTAACCGCGCTGCATCGCCAATGTGATCATCGCGATGTTGGCCACGCCGATATCCAGGCACAGCGAAAGGCTCAGCAAAAAGCCGCTGGTGAATTCCATCTACCGATTTCCTTGGGACAAAATTGTTTACAAACGGGCTGGACAGTATGCCATCACTGACCTTATCTTCCGACACAGGTCACCGCAGTGACCAGCGTCGCTCGGACGGTTCCGGGCGCTTACGTTATCCGAGGCAACAATGGCTGAACAAGGTTCGCCGCGCCGCTTTGCGCGCATAGATCGACTCCCCCCTTACGTTTTCAACATCACCGCCGAGCTGAAGATGGCCGCGCGTCGTCGTGGTGAAGACATCATCGACTTGAGCATGGGCAACCCCGACGGCGCCACGCCGCCGCACATTGTCGAAAAACTCGTACAGGTTGCCCAACGCGACGACACCCACGGTTACTCCACATCCAAGGGCATTCCGCGCCTGCGCCGGGCGATTTCCAACTGGTACAAGCAGCGCTACGAAGTCGATATCGACCCGGAAAGCGAAGCCATTGTCACCATCGGTTCCAAGGAAGGCCTGGCGCATTTGATGCTGGCGACTCTGGATCAGGGCGACACCGTATTGGTGCCGAACCCGAGCTATCCGATTCACATCTACGGTGCGGTGATTGCCGGTGCCCAAGTGCGTTCGGTGCCGCTGGTGCCCGGTGTGGACTTCTTCGATGAGTTGGAACGGGCAATTCGCGGCTCGATTCCGAAGCCGAAAATGATGATCCTCGGCTTCCCGTCGAACCCGACTGCGCAGTGCGTGGAACTGGATTTCTTCGAACGGGTGATCGCCCTCGCCAAGCAGTACGACGTGCTGGTAATTCACGATCTGGCCTACGCCGACATCGTCTATGACGGCTGGAAAGCGCCGTCGATCATGCAGGTGCCGGGCGCCAAGGACATCGCGGTGGAGTTTTTCACCTTGTCCAAGAGTTACAACATGGCGGGCTGGCGCATCGGTTTCATGGTCGGTAATCCGGAACTGGTCAACGCCCTCGCGCGGATCAAGAGCTACCACGACTACGGCACCTTTACCCCGCTGCAAGTCGCGGCGATTGCGGCGCTGGAAGGCGATCAACAGTGCGTGCGCGACATCGCCGAGCAGTATCGCCAGCGTCGCAACGTGTTGGTCAAAGGCCTGCATGAACTGGGCTGGATGGTCGAAAATCCGAAGGCGTCGATGTACGTCTGGGCGAAGATCCCCGAGCAGTACGCGCATCTGGGTTCGCTGGAATTCGCCAAGAAACTGCTGGCCGAGGCCAAGGTCTGTGTTTCGCCAGGGGTGGGGTTTGGTGAGTACGGCGATGATCACGTGCGCTTCGCGCTGATCGAAAACCAGGACCGCATTCGCCAGGCTGTGCGCGGGATTCGCGGCATGTTCCGGGCCGATGGATTAGTTACCAAATAACTGACCCACCTCTGATCGTTCCCACGCTCCGCGTGGGAATGCAGCCCGGGACGCTCCGCGTCCCAAAGCGGACGCAGAGCGTCCATTGAGGCATTCCCACGCAGAGCGTGGGAACGATCACCCACAAAAAAACCGCATCGCTGCGGTTTTTTTGTGTCTGCAAGAAGCTGTTTACACGAACAGCGACAGCAGCAGGATGAAGCCCAACGCAACCACCGAGAGGATCGTTTCCATCGCCGTCCAGGTCTTGAACGTCTCGGCCACGGTCATGTTGAAGTACTGCTTCACCAGCCAGAAACCGGCGTCGTTCACGTGCGACAGGATCAGCGAACCGGCGCCGGTAGCGAGTACCAGCAGCTCACGGTTAACGCCCGGAATCATCCCCACCACCGGCACCACAATGCCCGCGCCCGTGATGGTCGCCACAGTCGCCGAACCGGTCGCGATACGAATCACCGCCGCCACCAGCCACGCCAGCAGGATCGGCGAGATTTGCGCGCTGACCGCCATGTGGCCGATCACGTCGCCCACACCGCTGGTCACCAGCATCTGCTTGAAGCCACCGCCGGCACCGATGATCAAAATGATCGCGGCGGTTGGCGCCAGGCTCGCGTCCAGCCACTTGAGCATCTGTTGCGAACCGATGCCTTGTTTGTGCCCGAAGGTGTACAGCGACAGCAGCAACGCCAGCAACAGTGCCGAGATCGGGTGACCGATCATGTCCATCCAGGTGCGGAAGAAGTGACCGTCCGGCAACGCCACGTCAGCGAAGGTTTTCAGCAGCATCAGGAACACCGGCAGCAGCACGGTGATCAGGGTGATGCTGAAGCTCGGCAGCGTGGTCGAGTCGTCGTTTTCGCGGGCCAGTTGATCGACCAGTTCCTGATTCGGGTGACCCGGAATGTGCTTGGCGATGAACGTACCGAAAATCGGACCGGCAATGATCGCGGTTGGCAGCGCCACGATCAGACCATAAAGAATGGTCTTGCCGATGTCCGCGCCGAACACGCCGATAGCCAGCAACGGGCCCGGGTGCGGTGGCACCAGACCGTGCACGGCGGACAGACCGGCGAGCAGCGGGATACCGATCTTGATGATCGACACGCCGGTGCGGCGCGCAACGATGAACACCAACGGAATCAGCAGAACAAAACCGATTTCGAAGAACAGCGGAATGCCCACCAGGAACGCGGCAAACATCATCGCCCACTGGACTTTGTCTTTACCGAATGCACGGATCAAGGTCTGGGCGATCTGATCCGCCCCGCCCGACTCGGCCATCATTTTGCCGAGCATGGTGCCCAGCGCGAGGATGATGCCGACGAAACCGAGCACGCCACCGAAGCCGTCCTGGAACGCTTTGATGATGGTGCCGATCGGCATGCCCGACGTCAGGCCGAGGAACGCGGCAGCGATGGTCAGGGAAATAAACGGGTGAATCTTGAATTTGGTGATCAGGATAATCAGGCCGATTACCGTGACCACTGCATCGAGCAGCAGGTAGGCGTCGTGGGACATGCCAAACATTGGGGGTGTCTCCTGGATTGTTGTTGTTATTAAAGCGGGTTAAACAGAAGTCGTGAGGACTGCGCTAGCTCTTTCAACACACTCATACCGCCTGCTTCAGACCGTGGGCCTGCCACCAGACGTGAGCCTGAGACGCCAGTTCTTCAACACTGTGAATCGAAGCATTCAGCGCCAACGTCAGTGGTTCGCCCTTGGGCGATTCGAGCGTGGCGAACTGGCTTTCGATCAACGTGGCGGGCATGAAGTGGCCCGGACGGTGGGACACACGTTCAGCGGCGACTTCAGGGGTCAATTCAAGAAACACGAAACCCAGGCCCGGCAAGGCACTGCGCAACACTTCGCGATAACTGTGTTTAAGGGCCGAGCAGGTCAGCACCGGGCGTTTGCCCGACGCATCGACGCGACGCAGTTCATCGCACAGGCTGTCGAGCCAGCCGGCACGGTCGTCGTCGTTCAGGGGGATCCCCGCGCTCATCTTTTCGATGTTCGCGGCCGGATGAAAAGTATCGCCTTCAATGGCAGTGGCGCCGCTCAATTGGCACAGGGCCTCGCTGACGCACGTCTTGCCGCAACCGGCAACGCCCATGATGACCAGGGCGGTGATGGGATGACTCATATAACACCTCAGCGCGCAGACAGCGCTACCTTTGCTAGCTATGACTCTAGTGCACAGGCAGAAGTTGCCGACGCCTTCTTGTCGTTTTTTTGGGTTGCAGCAGGTTTGCGCCCAACGCCAAAAAGCGAAGATCAGGCAGGACCTCGCTTACGCATTTACAGCTGCATCAGGACAGCGCTACCTTAGTGCCTTGATTTTTGTTTGGCAAGCCGTCGATGACCACCCCTAAAAACGATAAAAACACTCGCACCACCGGCCGTCCCACCCTCAATGAAGTTGCCCGCCTGGCCGGCGTCAGCCCGATTACCGCCTCCCGCGCCTTGCGTGGGGTCAGCACGGTCGCCACCGAACTGGTGGAAAAAGTGCAAAAAGCCGCCAGTGAACTCAACTATGTGGTCAACCCTGCTGCCCGCGCCTTGGCCTCGGCGCAGAGCCATTCTGTGGTGGTGTTGGTCCCTTCGCTGTCCAACCTGTTGTTCATCGATACGCTGGAAGCCATTCATCGGGTGCTGACGCCCAAGGGCTTCGAAGTGTTGATCGGCAACTTCCACTATTCCCGCGATGAAGAAGAAAACCTGCTGCGCAACTACCTGGCTTATCAGCCGCGAGGTTTTTTGCTGACCGGGTTTGATCGCACCGAAAGTTCACGGCGAATGATCGAGGCCAGCAACATTCCCTGCGTGTACATGATGGAACTGGACAGTGCTGCCGGGGTGAATTGTGTTGGTTTCTCGCAACTGAGTGCAGGTGAAACGGCGGCCGAGCATTTGCTCTCACGCGGGCGCAAGCGCTTGGCGTATATCGGCGCGCAGCTCGATCAACGCACGTTGCTGCGTGGCGAGGGCTTCCGCAAGGCGCTGCAAAAGGCCGGGCGTTATGACCCGGATCTGGAAGTGCTGACGCCGCGTTCGTCGTCCGTGGGTTTGGGTGGCGAGTTGTTCCTGCAACTGTTGGCGGCACACCCGGATGTCGATGCGATCTTCTTCGGTAACGACGACCTGGCGCAGGGGGCGTTGCTCGAAGCGTTGCGCAACGGCATCAGGATTCCCGAGCAGGTGGCAATTCTCGGTTTCAACGACTTGCCGATGTCCGAGCACATGGTCCCGCGCCTGAGCAGTATCAACACCCCACGCGAGGCGATTGGCCGACGTGCTGCGGAGCAAATGCTGACGCTGATGGCCGGCAACAATGTCGCGCGGCCGGTCGAAGACATGGGCTTCGAACTGAAAATCCGCGAAAGCACCTGACCCCTGAAACCACTGTGGTGGGCACAAATCCCGGGGTGAAACACGATCCCGGTAGGAGCCGCCGCAGGCTGCGATCTTTTGATCTGATCTTTTAAAAGCAACATCAAAAGATCGCAGCCTTCGGCAGCTCCTACAGGGGGTTACCCAATGGCTCCCACAGGTTTTTGTGGTGGGCACAAATCCCGGGGTGAAACACGATCCCGGTAGGAGCTGCCGCAGGCTGCGATCTTTTGATCTGATCTTTTAAAAGCAACATCAAAAGATCGCAGCCTTCGGCAGCTCCTACAGGGGGTTACCCAATGACTCCCACAGGTTTTTGTGGTGGGCACAAATCCCGGGGTGAAACACGATCCCGGTAGGAGCTGCCGCAGCCTGCGATCTTTTGATCTGATCTTTTAAAAGCAACATCAAGAGATCGCAGCCTTCGGCAGCTCCTACAGGGGGTTACCCAATGGCTCCCACAGGTTTTTGTGGTGGGCACAAATCCCGGGGTGAAACACGATCCCGGTAGGAGCTGCCGCAGGCTGCGATCTTTTGATCTGATCTTTTAGAATCAACATCAAAAGATCGCAGCCTTCGGCAGCTCCTACAGGGGGTTACCCGATGACTCCCACAGGTTTTTGTGGTGGGCACAAATCCCGGGGTGAAACACGATCCCGGTAGGAGCTGCCGCAGGCTGCGATCTTTTGATCTGATCTTTTAAAAGCAACATCAAAAGATCGCAGCCTTCGGCAGCTCCTACAGGGGGTTACCCAATGAATCGACAAGGGCCAGCGCGCCTTTCTGTAAGGGCTGGCTCTTGAGCCACACCGCGTGCACCGGCATCACCAGGCCGTTTTCGATGTTGCGGAAATTCAGGCGTTTCAGCCTTCCGTTGTCCAGTCGCGGCTGCACCACCGACAACGGAAAATTGCCCCAGCCCAATCCCGCCTCGACCATTTCCATCGCCGTTTCCAGGCTGTCGGTACGCCAATACGACTGCGCCACCAACGGCCGCGTCTCACTGATCGGCAAGTCGCGACTGGCGACGATGATCTGCCGCACATGCACCAGATCCTCGAGGAACAAATCCTGCCCCTGCAATAACGGGCTGTCCGCCGCCAGCGTGGCGATCATCCGTTCGCTGCCGACAAACTGAAAACGCTCCAGCACGTTCATGCTCAACCCGGCGAACGCCAGGCACACGCTGACCCGGCCGCTGTGCAGCATCGCCAGCACGTCATCCTGCGGCGCTGTCAGCACTTCGATATCGAGCAAAGGATGGCGCTCGGCGATCACTTTGATCGCCGCCAGCAAACGCCGCCGATCAATGTCCGCGACTACGCCAATCGACAACTTGCTTTCCAGCCCCAGCGACAGCTCCACCGCGTGCACTTGCAGTTGCTTGAGTTGCTCGGCGATCAGCCGCGCATGCGGCACCAGTGCCAGCGCCATCGCCGTGGGTTGCGGCTCGCGGTGGCTGCGGTCGAACAGCAGATAACCGAGTTCGGCTTCCAGGTTGCCAATACTCATGCTGACGGCAGAAGGCACTCGACCCAACGCACGAGCCGCCGCAGAAAACGAGCCGCGTTCAATCACGGCTAGAAACAACTCGATGCTGTCGCTGTTAAAATTCACTCCGAACACCTATCAACAAAACTGAAAGTAGCTGACTTTTTCTGTCAGCCCTATTGAAGCTATCTTTCGTCGCCTTCGCCAGTCCCACTGGCCAACAAACGGCAAGAAAGAGGCAAAACCGCATGCAAGGCGTCAAACGCAAACTGGTCTACGTGTCGCTCTACGAAGTGATCGGCATGACCTTCTCCGCCCTCGGCCTGGCGCTGTTGTCCGGCACCTCCCCGGACAGCACCGGGCCGTTGGCGGTGATCATCACCACCATCGCCGTAACCTGGAACTTTATTTACACCTCACTCTTCGAGCGCTGGGAAAGCCGTCAGGTCTCGCGCACGCGCACGGTCAAACGCCGCATCGCCCACGCCATCGGTTTTCAATTGACCTTGATCGTGTTCCTGATTCCGTTGATCGCCTGGTGGATGAACATCAGTCTGGTGCAGGCGTTTCTGCTGGATCTGGCGCTGATCATTTTCATCCCGTGCTACACGTTCGCCTTCAACTGGCTGTTTGACCGGATTTTCGGTTTGCCGGCCTCGGCGCTGCCCGATTCGGCGGCTGCGGCATAAATCGTTAATTGGTAAGCAGATATTGCGAGAAATCAGCGGTTTATCCGGATAAACCACCGATATTCACAATCCGTAAACTCCGATAGCAGGCTAAGCTTTTCCATCAATAAAAAATGGACCTGCCCATGACTGCACATGCCTCCGCCGCCGCGCAAAGCGACGGCATCGACCCGATACGCGCCGCCCAAGTGTCTGCCCGCATCGACCGCCTCCCGGCCGTCGCGACGATCTGGCGGTTGGTGGCGCTGCTGTCGATCGGTGGATTTTTCGAACTCTACGACCTGTTCCAGACGGCCTACATCAGCCCCGGCCTGATCCGTGACGGGATCTTCGCCACCGGCAATCAAGGCGTGTTCGGATTCTCCGATCAGGCGGCGTTTGCCTCGGCGACGTTTCTGGGATTGTTTCTCGGCGCCAGCCTGCTCAGCCCGTTGGCGGATCGCTTCGGTCGTCGCGCGATCTTCACCTTCGCGCTGGTCTGGTACACCGTGGCGACGGTGTTGATGGGCATTCAGAGTTCCGCACTGGGGATCATCGGCATGCGTTTTCTGGTCGGCATCGGTTTGGGCATCGAACTGGTGACCATCGACGCCTACCTCTCGGAACTGGTGCCCAAACGCATGCGCAGTTCGGCGTTTGCCTTCGCGTTTTTCGTGCAGTTTCTCTCGGTGCCGGCGGTGGCACTGATGTCGTGGTGGCTGGTGCCGCAGGCGCCGTTCGGCGTGTCCGGCTGGCGTTGGGTGGTGCTGGCGAGCGCAGTGTTCGCGCTGTTTATCTGGTGGCTGCGCAAGCGTCTGCCGGAATCGCCGCGCTGGCTGGCGCAGCAGGGGCGCTTTGATGAGGCCAACCGGATTCTCGACCACATCGAGGCACGATGCGCGAAGGATCACGGCAAGCCGCTGGACGCTCCTGAAACCGTGCCGGTCGATGTCGAAGGCAAGGGTCGTTTCGCCGACATCTGGCAGCCACCCTATCGCCGTCGCGCACTGATGTTGATTGTTTTCCACATCTTCCAGGCCATCGGTTTCTTCGGTTTCGGCAACTGGTTGCCGGCGTTGCTCTCCGGTCAGGGGGTCAGCGTCACGCACAGCTTGATGTATGCGTTCATCATCACCCTCGCCTACCCGCTCGGGCCGTTGCTGTTCGTGAAGTTCGCCAATCGCTTCGAGAACAAATGGCAGATCGTCGGCTCCGCCCTCGGCGCAATGACCTTCGGTACGTTGTTTGCGCTGCAGACCAGCGCATTCGGGCTGATCTTCTGCGGCGTGATGATCACGTTCTGCAACGCGTGGCTGAGCTTCAGTTATCACTCGTACCAGAGCGAACTGTTCCCGACCAATATCCGCGCACGGGCAGTGGGCTTCTGCTATTCGTTCAGTCGCTTGTCGACGGTGTTCAGCAGTCTGTTGATCGGCTTTTTTCTCGACAGCTTCGGCACGCCGGGCGTGTTGGCGTTCATTGCCAGCAGCATGTTGATCGTGATGCTGACCATCGGCTGGTTCGGCCCGCGCACCCGCAATCTGGCGCTGGAAAACATTGCCCATCGTTGAAACCTGGCGGTGATCCCCTGCCACCCGGCGGCAAGGGATGGCCGATCTCCCGTCCAACACTCTGATCAAGCCCTTGAAGTAAAAGGTTTTATTCCAAGGGCATGGTATTTGCTGGGTATGGCCGTCAGTCATTACCTACAGGTCAATTCATCATGTTGGTCAGTGCCAAACAAATGGAAGTGCTGCCGCTGCCCAAGCGGTTAGCCGAAGACGCCACCGCTACGGCGGCGGCCGGTCTGCAAGGCGGCCTGCATGGCGCGATGCTGCAAACCCTGCAAAACCAGGTACAGACGCAAAGCACCGAAGCCACCAGCAAGGTACAGGCTTCAGCCACGCAGATTGCCACCCAACAAGTCAGCGAAGCCACGCGCATCAGCGATAACGTCGACGAGGCGTTCGCCAAGACCCGCGTCAACCTGCAGTCCACCGATGCCACTTCCGTCGCCGGCAAAAGCGCCACCGACGAGTTCAAGGACTACATGAGCAAGACGCCGGAACAGCGCCTGCGCGACAGCATCCTCAAGGACCTGGGCATTACCGAGGAAGACATCGCCAACATGCCGCCGGAGAAACAACTGGCGATCAGCAAAGAGATTGCCCAGCGTTTGCAGGACAAAATGCAACTGGCACAATCGGAGAAAGAGAACGTCAACGACGTCAAGGACAGCGACAAGATGGCGGATAAACTACTCGCTACGCTTTGACGTCGTCTGCTAAAAAAGAGCCCTGAATACGGGCTCTTTTTTTATGGCCGCTCTTCTGGATGGCGGCAGATAACGACGCTACCTGTAATTTCTGACAGTAGACGTCCAGGGCGGTGAAGCCAATGATCCGTGGGCGGGAACAATAAGATTCCCGCATCACTGCAGATATAAGGAGATATCCATGGCTAACACCCTTAACGCTAAATTTACCCTGGCGGGCGCCCCGGCAAGGGCAGACTACGCGGCCACGTCGTTTATCGTCATTCCGAATGCGCCGCCTATTCCTACCAAAGTCATTCGAACCAATGACAATCAGAGCAAAACCCTGACGTTCGAATTCAAAGACGGGGTCGGTACCGGCACTCACGTACTTGATGACCTGACGGCATCCTTCATGTATGCCGACAAACTATATTCCGTGTCCAAAAACCTGACGGGCATGCTTGAAGTAAATCTTCTGGAGGGCACCTATAAGGGCAATTTCAAAGCAATCCTGCCGGATGATTTTGGTAGGGAATGGCAAGTTGAAGGCACCATCGATATTACTGTTGAACCGCTAAAAAAGGCTTGAAGTTCCAATAGCGACTTCCAGGTCTCGATACCCACTGGCGCTCATTCCTTGCCGTCCTCTGGCCAGGAATAAGCGCTTTTTTCAGCGGGTTCAGTTTAGTTGCAGGGTTTCATTGAACTGACTGATCGCATCCACCACATGCCGTGAGCCCTGCTGGATTTCCTGAATCACCGCCCCCGCCTCATTCGCCAGTTCCACGCCAAGCCCGGTGCGGCTCAAACTCGATTGCATGCTCGACACCGCGCTCAACGACAAATCATGGTTCTTGCGCACCACATCGACAATCTCCAGCGTCGCCTGGCTGGTTCGTGCCGCCAGGCTGCGCACCTCGTCGGCCACCACCGCAAACCCGCGCCCATGTTCGCCGGCCCGGGCCGCTTCAATCGCAGCGTTAAGTGCCAGCAGGTTGGTCTGATCGGCAATGCCGCGAATGGTCTGGACGATGGTGCCGATGATGTCCGACTGCTTGCTGACCGCATCGATACTCACTGCGGCTTCGTTGAGGTCGCGGGAAATGTCCTGGATGATCTGCACCGTCTGCTGCACGACTTGCGAGCCTTTCTGCGCACAGGCGTCGTTTTGCACCGAGGTGCTGTGGGCCGATTCGGCAGCGTTTTGCAGGGTGGTCATCTGATGGGTGATGTCGCTGGCGAACTTGACCACTTTGTACAAGCGGCCCTTGGCGTCGAACAGCGGGTTGTACGAGGCCTCCAGATACACCATCTGCCCGGACTTGTTCTTGCGCTCAAAACGATGGGAGTGATATTCGCCGCGATTGAGCGATGCCCAGAACGCCTTGTACTGCGCCGACTCGGACTCAGACCGATGACAGAACAGGCTATGGTGATGGCCGACGACTTCGTTGAGCGAGTACTGCATGGTTTTCAGAAAGTTGTCGTTGGCAGTGATGACATTGCCTTCCGGGGTGAACTCGATCACCGCCATGGAGCGGCTGATCGCCGCGAGCATGCTTTCTTCTTCGTGTTCCTTGTTGACCCGGGCGGTGATGTCCGCCGCCACTTTGATCACACTTCTGACCTGTTTATCCGGGCCGTAGACGGGCATGTAACTGGCCTCGAGCCAGACTTCCTTGCCGCCCTTGTTCAGGCGCAGAAACGTGCCGCTGATCGGTTCACCCCGGGCCAGGTCGCGCCACAATTTGGCGTATTCCTCACTGCGGTAAAACGCTTCTTCGCAAAACACCCGGTGATGTTTGCCGCGCACTTCTTCAGCGCTGTAACCCATGGTCTTGCAGAAGTTTTCATTGGCATCCAGGACGATGCCGTCAGGGCTGAATTCAATCATTGCCATCGAACGGCTGATCGCCGCCAACTTGGCATTGGCCTCGGTCAGGGCGCAGCTGAAACGCTCGATTTCCTGCAGGTCAGCCTTGTGATGTAGGTTGAACATGGTTGTATCACCTTCCGCGCGGACTTTTGATTTGATGAAAGTTCAGTTCTTTCACGATCCACCACTACGTTCCACAGAACAGGCACACGCATTCCTCCACGGGAGGAAGTTGTCAGGTGATAAATGATGATCAATCGGAGTGTCCATGCAGCGACGCTCTAATCAAGACATCCTTCTCTTGATAGCCCGCACGCGGGCCAGCCCTAACGCGTTGAAGAACTTCCATGTACAAGATGCTCCTTGTTGGTTCAGTGTCGGTGCCTTGACTTGCGCACTCTGGCAGCATGAATTCCTGCACTAACCGTGCACGGTCGACATAGTTAGTTACAGGGGAGCATAGCCAGCGCGAGGCCGTGCGCAAGGCCACTAGTCGGCCAGACTCTGGCACTTTTTGCACAAAAAACGGTTCAGCGAGAAATGCATTCCCCCTGTAGGAGCTGCCGCAGGCTGCGATCTTTTGATCTTGAAAAAAATCAAAGTCAAAAGATCGCAGCCTGCGGCAGCTCCTACAGGGGGCGCGGTTAGAGGTTGGTGCTGACTTGGGTGGCTACTTCTGCCGGGACCCAGAGCTTCCAGACTTGGGGTTGACTGCGCAGAAACGCTTCGGCCACTGCCCGTGGCTGTGAGCGTTTTTCACTCATTTGCGCCAGTGTCTGGTTCAACAGATCAATCGGCAGATCGACCTTCTCGAAAAACGTCACCAGCTCCGGATACTGCGCCTTGAACGGCGCCGACACGCCAATTGCCAGGCTTGCCGGCATCGAGCGGGTGCCCTTGGGGTTGGGGTTATTGGCATCGGCCAGGGTTTTCCAGGCCTCGGCATCGAATGGCGGCTCTTCCAGTTTCACCAGTTTGAAACGCCCGAGCAGCGGCGTCGGCGACCAGTAGTAGAACAGCACCGGTTTGCCGCGCCTGATCGACGATGCCACCTCAGCGTCCAGCGCCGCGCCGGAACCGGTGCGGAAGTTGACGAAGCTGTCGTTGAGCGCATACGCCTTGAGCTTCTGGCTGTTGACGATCTCTGAGGTCCAGCCGGTCGGGCTGTTGAGGAAACGTCCGCGGCTCGGGTCTTCCGGATCGCGGAACAGCTCTTTGTAGCGCGGTAGATCCGTCACCGATTTCAGCTCCGGTGCCACAGCCTTGATCCCCCGCTCAGGGTCGCCCTTGATCACATACTCCGGCACCCACCAGCCTTCGGTCGCGCCTTTGACCGTGTCACCAAGGCCAAACACCTTGCCCTCGGCAGCGGCTTTGACCCACGCCGGACTGCGCCCGGCCCATTCTTCGCCGATCACCTGAATATCGTTTTTGGCCAGCGCTGCCTCCAGGCTGACGGTGCTGCCAGGCAATGTGTCGGTCGGGTAGCCGTAGCCTTTTTCAACGATCAGACGCAGCACTTCGGTGATGAAACTGCCGCTCTCCCAGGTGATATCGCCGAAGTGAATCGGCGCGGCTTTCTCAGCCGCCGAGACGGCGCCGACGCTCAGGCTCAGCGCCAGCAATGAACGGCCGAGCAGGGTTTTGATCAATCTCATGCAGACCTCTTTTCTTGTAGGAATTGACGGGCGCTGTGGCGATTGCACAGGGCCTGGGAACGGCTCATGTAGACGCTGACCGAACGTTGCGAGATGCCCAGTTCAGCGGCGATTTGCGGGTAAGTCAGGCCGTCGATGCGCGCGAGCAAAAAGGTCGAGCGGACTTTGCCGGGCAGCCGCTGCAGGCTGCGATCGAGGCGAGACAGTGCCTGACTGAAGTGCGCGATGTCTTCCGGGGATGCGCTGGTTTGCGTCTCGATCGAGGGCAAATGCCGCCGCTCCAGATCAGCATGGCGCCAGCGCTGGAAGAGCAAGCGCCGGGCAATGGTCGTCAGCAGTGCGCGCGGTTCGCGAATCGCTTGCAGCGCAGGGGCTTCGAGCAGTTGCGCGAAGGTTTCGGCAGCGATGTCTTCAATACTGGCGGCGTCGCGCAGATGACCACGCAGGTAGGCGCAAAGCCAGTGGTGATGGGCGCGGAACAAGCCGTCGAGGTGCTGGCGATGAGAAAGGTCGGCGCCGGACATAGGGGCTCCTGGGTTAGGGGTCGCTGAATGTCCGGTGTTCCGGTGGCGCGATCGTAGCAAAGCGCCTTATGCATTAATAATATTTAAATATCATTTTTATATGCATTTTATGAATATAAGATCAAAAGATCGCAGCCTTCGCCAGCTCCTACATGCTCCTGTAGGAGCTGCCGAAGGCTGCGATCTTTCAACGCAAGTGGCCATACCCCAACTCCTCAGCCTCACGCTGATAGTCGAGCACCACCTGATAATCACCCTCACCCGCCGCCAACACCTCTGGCAATCCCAACGTTTGCACAACATCCGGAAGTTCGTGCAACGACTGATTCATCACCTGCCGCAGCCGCTCTATCTGTTCATCCGTAGCACTGGCGCTGGTGATAAAAGGCAAGGTCGGACTGAACGCACTGCGTCCAACAACACGTAATCCGCTGACTTCCTCAGGCGCGTATTGCGCGAGATAGGCATAGGTGACGCTGTCGACAGCGGCCAGATCAGCACGTTTCTCACGCAGCCAACGCAGGCTCTCGCGATGTCCGCCACTGATGCCGACCGAGGAGAAAAACCGCCCATCCCTGTGCAGCGGGGCGAGGCATTGACGCAACAGGTTCATGCCGCTGTTGGAGTCGTCGCTGTTGATCACGCCGCGGCTGTCGCGAAAGGCTGGCAAGGTTTCGCGTGGATCATCGACGCGGCTGAGGATCAGGCTGCAATGATTGCCGGCGCTGGCATCGGGGAGTTCGTAGCGCGGGCGGCCGATCACTCGAACCTGGCCTTTTAACGCTGTCATCAACGGATAACCGCAGGTTTGTGTGAGCAGCAAATTGGGGGATAACCAGAGTTCGGGCAATGACAGGGTTTCAGCGTTCAGGCGTGTGTGGCCGAGGTGCTCAAGGATGCGCGCGAGCCAGCGTTCGTTGGCCACGCGGATGGGCTCGGGGGCGGTGTACATCAAGAGTTCGGCGTGGTATTGGGTCATTCACATATTCCCTGACAACGAATGTCCAAATGTAGGAGTGAGCCTGCTCGCGATAGCGGTGGGTCATGCACAGTAGATGTCACAAACAGACCGCTATCGCGAGCAGGCTCACTCCTACAGGGGACGGTGGTGGTTTTGGCTCAGTGATAGGGATGCTCGGGGCTGTCGATTGGTCTGATGCCATGCTCGCGCCACAACTGCCCGTATCCTTGCACCAGAAACACGCCGCTGCGCGCCAGCCACTGCTCGCGATGTCGCCAGTAGACCTTGGGCAAGTCGTACCACGCCAACCCCGGCAAGTCGTGGTGCACCAGATGAAAGTTGAGGTTGAGAAACAGCCAGCGCCACGGCCACGCGGCCTCGTTGAGCACGCTGCGCTGCTGCGGTTGCGCGTGTGGACGATGTTCATAGTAGGAGCGAATCATCGCGATCGACAGTGCCGGCACGCTGATCAGCAGCACGTAATGCCACACGGGCAGCGCACTGAAACGGGCGATAAATCCGAGCATCAATAAGGTCAGCGTGCCGTGAGTCAGCCACATCAACCACGCCTGGCGCTCGGCGTTTTTCAGCCGTTGCAGTTCTTCTGTGGCCAGTGCGATCAGTGCCAGCGGCGCACCGATCACGAAGCGACCGAGTACGGTTTTGTTCAGCCAGTGCAGGCTGCGCGCGAACAGTGGACGGCCCTGCCAGCGTGCTGCGCTCAGGTAGCGGCTTTCCGGATCGACGCCGGGCACGGTCAGGTCCTCGTCGCGGTGATGCAGCAGATGGCTGTCGCGATAGAGCGTGTACGGATACCACACCGCAAACGGTGCATAACCGAGGATTTTGTTCAGCGCTTTGGAGCGGGTCGGATGGCCATGGAGCAATTCGTGCTGCACCGACAGCCACAACACCAGCAGCGGAATCAGCAACAACGTACTTAGGCCGAGACCGAGCCTATGGCTATTGAGAAGGATGGCAAACCAGCCGCCATACACCGCGATCAGCAGTAACCAGGTCGGCCATTCGGTGCGGGCAGTGAAGCGTTGGCGCAGGGTTTCGATGTGTTGCCGGTGGGCGGCGTCGAAATAATGGGGCATGGCGTTGCTCGCTGCGGGTTCCTTCCCTTTCTGTGCAACGACCACCGAGAATCTTGCAGATTATTTTCAATCAACAGGGAAGCCCGAGAACCGGGCTTCCGAAAGGCGTGATCAGTGACCGAAGATGTCGACTTTCTTGGCCTTCTTCTCCGCACGTTTTTCAATCGCGGTCTTGGCCGGTTTCTTCTTCGCGGCTTTTTTTGAATCCATACCTTTGGACATGATGCGTACTCCACTCACAGGGGATGTGAGCTCAGGTATACACCTATCCACAGGCGCGCGTTCTTTTATAATCGCCGCTTTGCCCACCGACAGTCAGACCCCATGCCCGATACCCAGTACAGCCTGCTCGACGCGTCGCTCTGGCCGTTGATGAACAAGTTTTACCGCAGCCACCAGTCTTCGATGAAAGCGGTGCGCGAGGCGCAATTGTGGGTGGCGCGACGGGGCGAGATTGTGGCGGCGTTGTGCTTGCGGCCGGTGGCGGGTGGGCATTGGTTGACGGGGTTGTTGGTTGATCCGCAGTGCCGAGAGCAAGGGCTTGCTGCACAATTGATTGCGGCGGCGGTGCAGGATGTGACGGAGCCGGTGTGGCTGTTCTGCCATCCGGACTTGCGTGGTTTTTATGAGCGGCGCGGGTTCAGTTATGACCCCGCCCTGCCGCAAGCGATGGCAGAGCGATTGAGCCGCTATGCGCGGAGCAAGCCGATGATTGCGATGGGCCTGGAACGGCACACATTCCTGTAGGAGCAAGGCTTGCCCGCGAAGGCGATGTGTCAGTCAACCATGATGTTGGTTGAATGTGCAGGCCTCTTCGCGGGCAAGCCTTGCTCCTACAAGAAATCAGTCGTCGGCTGTGGGGTCGAGGTCGGGGAACATCACTTCGGTGAAACCGAATTTGCTGAAGTCGGTGATGCGCGACGGGTACAACCGGCCGATCAGGTGATCGCACTCATGCTGCACCACCCGCGCATGAAACCCCGAAGCCACGCGCACAATCGGCTCGCCCTTCGGATCAAACCCTTCGTAGCGAATCTGCTGATAACGGTCCACCGCACCGCGCAACCCCGGCACCGACAAACACCCTTCAAACCCTTCCTCCATCAACGGATTCAACGGCGTGATCAGCGGGTTGATCAGAATCGTCTGCGGCACCGCTTCGGCGTCGGGGTAACGTTCGCTGTGCTCGAAACCGAAGATCACCAGTTGCAGATCAACGCCGATCTGCGGCGCGGCCAGGCCAACGCCACCGACGCTTTCCATGGTCTGGAACATGTCGTCGATCAGTTGCCACAACTCGGCGCTGTTGAACATTTCCGGCGGCACCGGCGGGGCGATGCGCAGCAGGCGCTCGTCGCCCATTTTGAGAATTTCACGGATCATGATCAGACTTCGTCAGTGTCCGGCTTGAGCGAATGATCGCGGCCCAGGCCCGAGACGTGTTGTTTGGGTTGTTCATCGAGTTCGCCGGGGACTTTTTCGCCCGCATCCTTGCCCTCGCTGGACATGTGCTCGATCACCGCGTTCATCTCCGCACCGAGCAGCAGCACCGCGGCGGAAATGTAGAAGTACAGCAAGAGCACGATGATCGCCCCGATGCTGCCATACATCGCGTTGTAGTTGGCGAAGGTTTTCACGTAGAACGCGAAACCCAACGAGGCGATGATCCACACCACCACGGCCAATACCGAGCCCGGCGTGATGAAGCGGAATTCCTGTTTGACGTCAGGCATCACGTAGTAGATCAGTGCCACGGCAACCATCATCAGAATCACGATCACCGGCCAGCGCGCGATGGTCCAAATGGTCACGATGACTTCTTCCAGACCAACCTGCGCGGCAATCCAGCCCATCACTTGCGGCCCGAGCACCATCAACGCGGCGGCTACCAGCAACATGCCGGCAATACCGACGGTGTAGAAAATCGACAGCGGGAAACGCTTCCAGATCGGCCGCCCTTCGACCACGTCATACGCGGCGTTCATCGCGCTCATCATCAGGCGCACGCCAGCGGAGGCGGTGTACAGAGCGATAACGATACCGACCGAGAGCAGACCGCCCTTGGATTGCTGCAGCTGGTCGATTACCGGGTTGACTTGCTCCAGTGCCTGCGGCGGCAAGACCAGTTCCGATTGCAGGCGCAGCCAGGAGAAAAAGTCCGGCAGGTGCAGGAAACCGATCAGGGCGATCAGAAACAGGATGAACGGGAACAGCGAGAACAGCATCTGGTAGGCCAGTGCCGAGGCGTAGGTCGACATTTCGTCATCGACGAATTCAGTGACCGTGCGCACCATCACCCGGTGCAGGGGCAGACCTTTCATGTCCGGAAATATCATTCGCGTCTCCTTTCGCCGCTATAGGTTTGAAGTCGTGGCGACTCAGGGGCCGTTTTTTACATCAAGGTAGCCTGTTTGGCGAACCTTGCCGGGTGTCAGCAGGATTTCGACACAAAAACGGCCATCCTTGGATGGCCGTTCGTGTGTTTCGTTCAAGGCTGGATTACGCCTTGTCGACGCCTTTCTTGACCGCGTCCTTGGCTTTGCCGACCGCTTGCTGGGCTTCGCCTTTTTTCTCTTGGACTTTGCCTTCAGCCTGCAGCTTGGTGTTGTCGGTGGCTTTACCGACGCCTTGCTTGACATTGCCGACTGCTTCGTTGGCCATGCCTTTTACTTTATCGCCTGTGCTACTCATGGTGTTTCTCCTTGGTGCAATTAGGGGGAAAAGTCAGTACGTAATGATTGACTGGCCGGGTTTGCGCCAAGTTTCATTTATTTTTCGCCGGATCATTTCGTCGCGACGAGCAGGTTGGGCTTTATGTTTGGGTGCATTGCCACGAGAATGCGCAACATATGGGCGCCGTGCGCCAATGAACCGATCCCGCAGGAATGTTATGAAACTCGATAAAACGCTCGCCATCGCCCGTAGAAACAAGGAACTGGGTGGCGCTGTGCTCGGCACCAACAATTGCCACTTCGCCGAACTGAACCGCAACCGCAACATCTGGTGGTTCGACCTGCCGGTGTCGCGTCTGGCGATTGGTCAGTACGAGTGGATTCACCTGCTGATGCACACGCCGGCCACCGACGAACTGCTGCACCTGAGAGTGCCAACGGTGTTTTTGCGTGAAAAGCTCGAAGGGCTGGTGATCCGCAATGAAGGCAAGCGCAAAGCGGCGTTGAGCCTGGAATTGAGTGCGGACAAGGATTCGTATCTGCAGGACATGCGTCCGGCGGGGACCAACGTGAATTTCGCGCCGTTCCGTCAGTAAATCAACAGATCGCAGCCTGCGGCAGCTACTACAGGGAACGCATTCCAAAATGTAGGAGCTGCCGCAGGCTGCGATCTTTTGATCTGCAACAAAAAGCCCCGCTGATGCGGGGCTTTTTGGTTTAGGCGGCGGACTTGGCCTTGATCTTCTTCAGCTCTTCATCACGCAACTCGCGGCGCAGGATCTTGCCGACGTTGGTGGTCGGCAGCGCATCGCGGAATTCCACCGAACGCGGCACCTTGTAGCCCGTGACGTTGGCACGCATGTGATCCATCACCTGCTCTTTCGTCAGGGTGACACCCGGTTTGGCAACGATGAAAATCTTGATCGCCTCGCCCGATTTCTCGTCCGGCACGCCGATCGCCGCACACTGCAACACGCCCGGCAGAGTCGCCAGCACGTCTTCCAGTTCGTTCGGATAAACGTTGAAACCGGAGACCAGAATCATGTCTTTCTTGCGATCGACAATGCGCATGTAGCCATCCGGCTGGATCAGCGCGATGTCACCGGTTTTCAACCAGCCTTCGCTGTCGAGCATTTCATCGGTGGCTTCCTGACGCTGCCAGTAGCCCTTCATCACTTGCGGGCCCTTGATGCACAGCTCGCCAATTTCACCCAGCGGCTGCTCGACACCGGCGTCGTCGATGACTTTGCACAGGGTCGACGGCACTGGAATGCCGATGGTGCCGATCTGGATGTTCTGGATCGGGTTGACCGTGGCCACCGGGCTGGTTTCGGTCATGCCGTAACCTTCACAGATCGAGCAGCCGGTCACCGCTTTCCAGCGCTCGGCAGCGGCCAGTTGCAGGGCCATACCGCCGGACAAGGTGACTTTGAGCGCCGAGAAGTCCAGCTTGCGGAAACCTTCGTTGTTGCACAGCGCCACGAACAATGTGTTGAGGCCGACGAAACCGCTGAACTTCCACTTCGACAGTTCCTTGACCATCGCCGGCAGGTCGCGCGGGTTGCTGATCAGGATGTTGTGGTTGCCGATCAGCATCATCGCCATGCAATGAAAGGTGAACGCATAGATGTGATACAGCGGCAGCGGCGTGATCAGGATCTCGCAACCTTCATTGAGGTTCGACCCCATCAGCGCCTTGCACTGCAGCATGTTGGCGACGAGGTTGCGGTGGGTCAGCATCGCACCCTTGGCAACGCCGGTGGTGCCACCGGTATATTGCAGCACCGCAACGTCGCCGCTGTCCGGGTTGGCTTCGGCCACAGGCTGGCCCTGGCCTTTGCTCAGCACGTCATTGAACTTGACGGCCTTGGGCAAGTGATAGGCCGGGACCATTTTCTTCACGTACTTGATGACGCTGTTGATCAGCAGGCGCTTGATCGGCGGCAGCAGGTCGGCGACTTCGGTGACGATGACGTGTTTGACGCCGGTTTTCGGCACCACGGCTTCGGCCAGATGCGCCATGTTGGCCAGGCAAACGAGGGCTTTGGCACCGGAGTCGTTGAATTGGTGTTCCATTTCCCGCGCGGTGTACAGCGGGTTGGTGTTGACCACGATCAGCCCGGCGCGGATGGCACCGAAGACGGCTACCGGGTATTGCAGAACGTTGGGCAATTGCACGGCGATTCGATCACCGGGCTGCAAGTCGGTATGCTGTTGCAGATACGCGGCAAACGCACCGGACAATTCGTACAGTTCACCGTAGGTGATTGTCTTGCCCAGGTTGCTGAAAGCCGGTTTGTTGGCGAAGCGTTGGCAGGACTGCTTCAACACTGCCTGAATATTCGGGTACTCGTCTGGATTGATGTCGGCAGCAATTCCAGCGGGGTACTTATCCTTCCAAAAGTCTTCGATCATGGAAGCCCACTCCTCAGCAACGCGAATTCTTCACCGCATTTGATGCGATTATTATTGGTGTTTGTTTTGTATTGGTGAATCTGGCTTTTAGATAGGCCGAGAAGTCACAAAGCGCGCCGAGAGTAGCAGCTTTGCCGAGGGTCGACTAGAGCCAAAAGCGGCCCATACAGTCATGTTTGTGACTCAAGACTTGTTAGCGGTCATTTTAGAGCAAAGATCCTAGAACACTTTGAAAGCCCCGGATTTTGGGGGCTTAGAAGCAAAAGATCGCAGCCTTCGGCAGCTCCTACATGGGATGTGTTTCCTGTAGGAGCTGCCGAAGGCTGCGATCTTTTTGTTTTCAAGCGTTAAGCGATATCGCGCAACTCACGGCGCAGGATCTTACCCACTGGCGTCATCGGCAACGACTCACGCAGCACGATGTGTTTCGGCACCTTGTATGCGGTGAAATTCTCTTTGCAGTAAGCCTTCAACTCTTCAAGGCTGACGCCGGTCTCCCGCGCCACCACAAACAGCTTCACCGCCTCGCCCGAGCGCTCGTCCGGCACGCCGATCACCGCGCAATTGGCGACTTTCGGATGGGCCATCACCACGTCTTCGATCTCGTTGGGGTACACGTTGAAACCGGAGACGATGATCATGTCCTTCTTGCGATCGACAATCCGTACAAATCCGTCCGGATCGATCACCGCAATGTCGCCAGACTTGAACCAGCCCTCGGCATCCAGCACTTCGGCGGTGGCTTCCGGTTTGAGCCAGTAGCCTTTCATGATCTGCGGGCCCTTGATGCACAGCTCGCCGCGCTCGCCCATCGGCTGCTCGACGCCGTCATCGTTGATGACTTTGAGCAAAGTGCCCGGTACGGGCAGGCCGACCGTGCCGAGGCGCGACTGGTCGCCATACGGATTGGTGCAGGCCACGGGCGAGGTTTCGGTCAGACCGTAACCTTCGGTGATGCGGCAACCGGTCATCTGCTCCCAACGCTCGGCGGTGGCTTTCACTAGCGCAGTGCCGCCGGAGTTGGTGAGTTTCAGGCTGGAGAAGTCCAGGGTCTTGAAATCCGGGTGCTCCATCAGTGCGACGAACAGCGTGTTCAAACCGAGCAGCGCCGAGAAACGCCAGTTCTTCAGCTCTTTGATGAAGCCGGCAATGTCGCGCGGATTGCTGATCAGTACGTTGTGGTTACCGGAGACCATCATGCACATGCAATTCGCGGTGAAGGCATAGATGTGGTACAGCGGCAGCGGCGCGATCATCACCTCCTGGCCTTCGCGCAGCAGTGGCTGACCGTCCGGCCCGAGCTGCGCCAGACACGCACGCACTTGTTGCATGTTAGCCACCAGATTGCCGTGGGTGAGCATCGCGCCTTTCGCCAGCCCGGTGGTGCCGCCGGTGTATTGCAGCACGGCGGTGTCGTCGAGACTGACCTTCAGCGGCTTGATGCCCAGGCCACGGCCCATGCGCAGCGCGCTCTTGAAGGAGATCGCTTGCGGCAGCGAATACTCCGGGACCATTTTTTTCACTTTGCTGACCACGGTGTTGACCAGCCAACCCTTGGCGGTGGACATCAGGTCGCCCATCTTCGCTTCGATCAGGTACTGAATGTCGGTGTCAGGCAGCACTTCCTGGACTTTCTGGCCGAACATGTTCAGGTAAACCAATGCGCGCGCGCCGGAATCCTTGAACTGGTGACGCATCTCCCGCGCGGTGTACAACGGGTTGGTATTGACCACAATCAGCCCGGCGCGTAACGCACCGAACACCGCAATCGGGTAATGCAGGACGTTGGGCATCTGCACCGCAATGCGATCGCCCGGCACCAGATCGGTGTGCGCTTGCAGGTAACCGGCGAAGGCGGCGCTCTGGCGTTCGAGTTCAGCGTAGGTCAGGGTCACGCCCATGTTGCTGAACGCCGGGCGATCCGCGAACTTCTTGCAGGAACGTTCAAACACCTCGATCACCGACTTGAACTCGCCCATGTCGATGTCCAGCGGTACGCCGGCCGGGCGCTTGTCGTTCCAGAAATCAGGTTGCATTGTTCTTGTCCTCTTTACCTGAGCCGATCCGGGCCGCTTTCTGTCATTTCTGAAAAAGCGGAGCTTCACGGACACTAGCAGTTATGGCCATTGAGGCAAATACGGGCAAAGCCGTCATTGATCGTGTGAATCTTCGTGCCGTGGCGTGGGCTGATCAGACGCGCTATACAATGTGCCGACTCAGAGCAAAGGAATCGCCATGACCCACGACACCCTATGGCTGGACGCGAGTGACCGCAGCCGCCTGTACGTCAATCGCTGGCTGCCTCGCGCGCCGCTCAAGGCGGTGGTTCTGCTGGCCCATGGCATGGCGGAACACAGCGCTCGGTACGCGCGTTTGGCCGACACGTTTTGCGACAAAGGATATGGGGTGTACGCCGCGGATCTGCGTGGACATGGCAAAACTGCCGATCATGGGACGCTCGGGCATTTCGCCGATGAAGACGGCTGGTGCAAAGTCCTCGGTGACCTTGCCAGCCTCAATCAGCACATCGGCCAACAGCATCCCGGCGTGCCGATCATCCTGCTCGGCCACAGCATGGGCAGCTATCTCGCCCAGGGTTATCTGCTGCACCACAGCGCCAGCCTGCATGGGGCGATTCTCAGCGGTTCGAATTTCCAGCCGGTGGCGCTGTATGGCGCGGCGCGGCAGATCGCCCGCCTGGAAAAACTGCGGCAGGGCGGCAAGGGTCGCAGTGCGCTGATCGAGTGGTTGTCGTTCGGCTCGTTCAACAACAAGTTCAAGCCGGTGCGCACACGGTTCGACTGGCTGAGCCGCGACCCGGCCGAAGTCGATCGATACGCCGCCGACCCGCTGTGCGGCTTCCGTTGCACCAATCAGCTGTGGATCGACTTGCTCGGCGGCTTGCAGCAAATCAGCAAAGCGTCCAATCTCGCCCAGATCGACCCCGGCCTGCCATTGCTGGTGATCGGCGGCGAATGTGATCCGGTGAGTGACGGCAAGCGTCTGACAGATCTGGCCAACGCATTGCGCACAGCCGGCAGCCAGAACCTGCAACTGCAGATCTACCCGCAGGCGCGGCACGAATTGTTCAACGAAACCAACCGCGACGAAGTGATCGCCGATGTGCTGGCCTGGATTGATCAGGTCCTGAGCCATCCGCGCCCTCACCGCAGCGAATAAATTTTTTGTGGATTGATTTGATCCATCAGAGGAATCAAGACCGATGACCCAGGTTACCAACATCCCTTACGAAGCCCTTGAAGTCGGCCAGACCGCCAGCTACAGCAAGACCGTCGAAGAGCGTGACATTCAGCTGTTCGCCGCGATGTCGGGCGACCACAACCCGGTGCACCTGGATGCCGAGTTTGCAGCGGCCAGCATGTTCAAGGAGCGAATCGCGCACGGCATGTTCAGCGGCGCGCTGATCAGTGCCGCGGTGGCGTGCGAGCTGCCTGGGCCGGGCACTATTTATATCGGTCAGCAGATGAGCTTTCAGAAGCCGGTGAAAATCGGCGACACGCTGACCGTGCGACTGGAAATTCTCGAGAAGCTGCCGAAGTTTCGTGTGCGTATTGCTACTCGCGTGTTTAACCAGCGTGATGAGTTGGTGGTGGACGGTGAGGCGGAGATTCTGGCGCCGCGCAAGCAGCAGACGGTGACGTTGCCTACTTTGCCAGCGATCAGCATTGGCTGATTGAAAAGATCGCAGCCTTCGGCAGCTCCTACAGGGGAATGCGTCCCTGTAGGAGCTGCCGCATGCTGCGATCTTGTGCTTTCAAAACACCCATAAAAAAACGCCAGACTAGCTGGCGTTTTTTGTTACTGGCGTACGCTTACGAGCGTGCGCGAGCCTGGTTACGCAGGGCTTTCACCTGGTCGTGGTTGCGCTGTACGCCGTGGTATTGGCGTTCAACCAGGTCACGAATGCCCACCAGGTTGTGCTTGTTGATTTTCTCGATGGCTTCACGATAAGCCTTCAGGGCGTGGTCTTCACCGCGCTCGGCTTCGTTCAGTACAGCCTCTTCGTCTTTGCCGGTGAACATGGCTTTGACGTCGACCCAGCGACGGTGCAGGTCACCGCTGACGCTGGTAGAAGTTTCCGGATCACCGCCCAGCTTGCGAACCTCGGCCTGCAGTTCAGCTGCAGCGGTGGCGCAATCGGCAGAGCGAGTCACGAACAAGGTTTTCAGTTCTGGGTGCTTGATGTCTTCGGCGCAAGTCTTGAACCCTTCCTGACCGTCCTTGCTGGTTTCAATCAGGTCATTGAGTACAGAGATGGCTTCTTTATTAACGTCGGTCATTTTTCAATTCCTTGCGATCGGTGGAAGATGCAAGGGATATTGCAGTGTGCGTGCCAGCTTTTTAAAAACCAACAAACCCTTATAAATCAGCAAGTTAAATACAATTGAACTATCTGTATTGCGGTTATTTGCATGATCTGTCATTTGGCCTGCATGCAGAATGCCTGTATTTTCCAAGCTGATTTGAAGCCAGACGATCTCATTGATGAATCCCGAAAAACTCGAACTGCTGATCACCCGCGAAATGCCCTTCGGCAAATACAAGGGCCGGATCATTGCCGACCTGCCGGGGCCTTATCTGAACTGGTTTGCCCGCGAAGGTTTTCCCCATGGCGAACTCGGTGGCCTGCTCGCTTTGATGCAGGAGATCGACCACAACGGCTTGTCTGACTTGCTCGAACCGCTACGCGCCAAACATGGCAAACCTGCCCCGCGCCACTGAAGCGCCCTCCTCTATAGAGCCAGCCGCCATGCCTGACAACACCCGCCGCGCCCGTGACGAAGCCTTCTGGCAGACGTTTGCCGACCGATACGATGTGCAACCCGGTCCCGTGAACCTGGAGAACGGTTACTTCGGGCGCATGTCGCGCACGGTGATCGAGGAGTATCAGCGCAACATCGAGCTGATCAACACCAGCAACTCGGTGTACGTGCGCCAGCGTTTTGAGCAGCACGACAACCTCGATATCCGCGCACAACTGGCCGAGCTGATTGGTGTGCGCGCGCAAAGCGTAGCGTTCACGCGCAATGCCACCGAAGGTTTGCAGTCGCTGATCCGCAACTACAACCGCCTGCAGCCGGGTGATGAGGTGCTGATCTGCGACCTGGAGTACGACACGGTCAAGGGCGCCATGCGCTGGCTGGCCAAGCATCGCGGCGTCGAGGTGATCGAGATTGCCCACACCCATCCGGCGAGTTTCGACAGTTTGCTGGAGGCGTACCGCGAGGTATTTATCGGCCATCCGAAACTCAAGCTGATGGCCCTGACCCACGTTACTCACCGCACCGGGCTGGTGATGCCAGTGCAAGCCATCGCCGCGCTGGCCAAGGAGTACGGGGTCGACGTCATCCTCGATGGCGCCCACGCCCTGGGGCAGATCGAGTTCGATTTCGAGGCATTGGGTATCGCCTTCGCCGGCTACAACCTGCACAAGTGGATCGGCGCACCACTGACCCTCGGTTTCCTCTATATCGCGCCGCAACGCCTGACCGACATCGACCCCGACATGGGCGAGATGCATTACCCGATCAATGACATCCGCGCCCGCACCTCTTACAGCACACCGAACATTCCGGCGCTGATGACCCTGCCGCTGGTGTTTGAGGAACATCGCTCAATGGGCGGCTCTGCGGCCAAAGGCGCGCGAGTCAACTACCTGCGCAACCTGTGGGTCAGCGCCGTGCGGCACTTGCCGGGCATCGAAGTGATGACGCCGGACGATCCACGCTTGTATTGCGGGATCACCGCGCTGCGTTTCAGCCGCCATGACGATCAGCAGGCCATGGCCGAGCGCCTGCTCAATGATTTCAATCTGTTTACCGTGGTGCGCAACGGTGCTGCGTGCGGGCCGTGCATCCGCATCACCCCTGGGCTGACGACCACCGCTGGTGACATGCAACTGCTGACCCGCGCGCTGAACGAACTGCGCTGATTGGCTAGACGGTATATTTGTCGAAGTCCTCGGGTTTGATCTGCGAGGACGCGGCAAACGTGTCGATGCCGATCGTGAGGTGGCCGAAAAAACCGTCCTCGTGGGAATCGCGGCCGATCGGCCAGACCGTCAAGGTCGAGGCCTCGCCGCCCATGTCGGCATAAATGCTGTCCTGCGCATTGTTCAGCGCCGTCGTTGCACGGCCACGATAGGCCTTGGCGTTGAGCACCGAGCGCGAGACGACTTCAGGAAAATACAGCTGCCCGACCCAGGCCACGTTACGCTCTTCGAGAAACTCGTTGCCACTGACGATGCGCACCGCGACATGAATGTGCAGCGCACGACCGGCGTAGAAGCCCGGATAGATCGTGGTGAAACGCACCCTGCCCTTGTGATCGCAAAACTGGCTGCCGCGCAGATACGTGTCATCGTCGGTGCGCGGGATCGAGCCGATGTCGTCGGAGTCGACTTCCAGGTCCGGGTTGATCCGGCTCCAGCCCGAATACGCACCCCGCGCGTTGCAATGCCAAATGTCGACCAGCGCCCCACTGACGGGCTCACCGGTCATTGCATCGACGATGGTCAGGCGCAGCAGCAGCGGCAAGCCGTCAGCGCCTTCGCTGATGTTGCGACGCAACAGTTGCGGGTTACGGAAATACGGCCCGGCGATCTGCTCGGGGGCCAGTTGATAAACGGGGTTCAGTGAGGCTGTTGCAGAGTCTCGATCCATGACACGTTCTCTCTTCCATAAGATGAACGCAGATTAGCGCCATGCAAACGCCTGTGTGCGGTAACTATGTATCGCGTCGTAACTCCGGACTGCGATCTTTTGGCGTCGCCATTTGAAAGCAAGATCAAAAGATCGCAGCCTCGTTGCACTCGACAGCTCCTACATCGCATTCCGTATCGACGAAGGCTGCGATCTTGTGACGTAGCCATTTAGATCGCAGCCTCGTTGCCATGTAGGAGCTGCCGCAGGCTGCGATCTTTTGATGTTGGCTTTTCTGCGGGCAAAAAAAACGGTGCGCCGACCGAGCGCACCGTAAAGCCGTAGAACACACAACGAAGTGTTTGGTATCAATCAGTCCAGCAGCGCTAACGCTTCGGCGGTGCATTCCTGAATGCGCGCCCAGTCGCCGTTCTTGATCCACTCTGGATCAAGCATCCAGCTACCGCCCACGCACATGACGTTTTTCAGCGCCATGTAGCTCTTGATATTGGCTGGGCCGACGCCGCCAGTCGGGCAGAATTTCACTTCGCCGAACGGGCCGCCGAGGGCCTTGATTGCCGCGACGCCACCGCTGACTTCAGCCGGGAACAGCTTGAAGCGGCGATAACCCAGACCGTAGCCTTCCATGATGCCGGAGGCGTTGCTGATGCCCGGCAACAGCGGGATCGGGCTGTCGACGCTGGCTTCCAGCAGGTCTCGTGTAATGCCTGGGGTGACGATGAATTGCGAACCGGCCGCTTCTGCCGCCGCGAGCATGTTGCGATCGAGCACGGTGCCGGCACCAGTCATCAGTTCCGGACGCTGGTCGCGCAGGATCTGGATGGCCTTGAGGCCGAACTGCGAACGCAGGGTCACTTCCAGCGCGGTCAGACCACCGGCGGCCAATGCGTCGGCCAATGGCAGCACGTCCTGTTCGCGAGCGATGGTGATCACCGGCAGGATCCGCGCCTTGGCGCAGAGGCTGTCGATCAGGGCAACTTTGTCCGCCATGGAAACGGTCGGGGATGGGGTTGTCATAGCGGCTGTTCCTTGGCTCATGGGCACCAGTAAATCTCTAACGTAGGTTGCAGAAACGCGCGCACCGGCATGGCGCCGACGTCGTCGGATGCCAGCGCGGCATTCAGGGTGGTCAGCTTCGACTGACCGGAAATCGACAGAATCTTGTGCTTCGCCGACGCCAGCAGTGCACGGCTCATGGTCAGACGCTGACGCGGCACGCTCGGCGCCAGCATCGGCCAGCAACGACGGGTGCCATCGGCTTGCAGTGCTTCGGCCAGGTTCGGGCTGTTGGGGAACAGCGACGCCGTGTGGCCGTCATCGCCCATGCCCAGCACCAGCACATCAATCGGCGGCAACTCGGCGAGCAAGCGATCAGCCTGTTCAGCAGCCTGCTCGACGTTCGCCGCAGCGCTATAAAGGCTGAGGAACTGCGCTTTCGCCGCCGGGCCTTTGAGCAGGTATTGCTTGAGCAAACCGGCATTGCTGTCGGCGTGTTCAACCGGCACCCAACGCTCGTCGGCGAGGGTTACGACGACCTTCGACCAGTCCAGTTCCTGTTTGGCCAGGTGCTGGAAAAACGCCACCGGGCTGCGACCGCCCGACACCACTAGCACCGCGTTGCCGCGTGCCGCAATGGCCTCGCTCAATTGCTTGGCGACATTCAGCGCCAGACCTTCGGCCAACAGCACCGGGCTCTTGAATTCGTGAGCGTTTACGCCCGCAGGCAGTTGCACATTAGATATCGCCATACCACGACCTCCCGTCCCGCGTGATCAATGCAATGGAGCTCATCGGCCCCCACGACCCGGCGGCGTACGGCTTGGGCGCGTCACCGGATTTTTTCCAACCGGCGATCAACTGGTCACACCATTTCCACGCGGCTTCGATTTCATCTTTACGGACAAACAGGTTCTGATTGCCGTTCATCACTTCCAGCAACAACCGCTCGTAGGCATCGGGGATCCGCGCGCTACGCCAGGTGTCGGAGAAATTCAGTTGCAGCGGGCCGCTGCGCAGTTGCATGCCTTTGTCCAGGCCCTGCTCTTTGGTCATCACGCGCAAGGAAATACCTTCGTCCGGTTGCAGGCGAATGATCAGTTTGTTGCTGATCTGCAAGCGTTGCTCAGGGGCGAAGATGTAGTGCGACGGTTCCTTGAAGTGGATGACGATCTGCGACAGTTTCTGCGGCATGCGCTTGCCGGTACGCAAATAGAACGGCACGCCGGCCCAGCGCCAATTGCGGATGTCGGCACGCAGGGCGACGAAGGTTTCGGTGTCGCTCTGGGTGTTGGAATTCGGTTCTTCGAGGTAACCCGGTACGGATTTGCCTTCGCTGTGGCCGGCAATGTACTGGCCGCGCACTACTTGCGTGGTCAGGCCTTCCGGACTGATCGGCGCCAGCGCTTTGAGCACTTTTACCTTTTCATCGCGAATGCTGTCGGCGGACAGGTCGGCCGGTGGGTCCATGGCAATCAGGCAGAGCAGCTGCAACAGGTGATTCTGGATCATGTCGCGCAGTTGGCCGGCCTTGTCGAAGTAGCCCCAACGGCCTTCGATGCCCACTTTCTCGGCCACGGTGATTTCCACGTGGGAGATGTAATTCTGGTTCCACTGGGTTTCGAACAGGCTGTTGGCGAAACGCAGGGCGATCAGGTTCTGAACGGTTTCTTTGCCCAGATAGTGGTCGATGCGGTAGGTGCGGTTCTCCGGGAAGAACTGCGCCACGGCGTCGTTAACCTTGCGCGAGGATTCAAGGTCGGAGCCGATCGGTTTTTCCAGCACGACGCGGGTGTTCTCTGCCAGACCGACTTTCGCCAGGTTCTCGCAAATCGCGCCGTACACCGCTGCCGGTGTGGCGAAGTAGGCAATCATGCGTTGCGTGCTACCGGCCAGTTCAGCCAGCGCCACGTAATCTTCGGATTTGAGGAAGTCGACGTGCAGGTAGGTCAGGCGTGCCAGGAAACGCTCGGCAACGGCCTCGTCCAACTCTTTGCCTACATAGCGGCGCAGTTCGGCGGCGATGAACGCCATGTGCTGCTGTTGGGAACCTTCTTCACGGGCCAACGCGATGATGCGCGTGTCCTCGTGCAGCAGGTCGGCGCCATCGAGGTGGTAAAGGGCGGGAAACAGCTTGCGCAGGGCCAGATCGCCAAGCGCGCCGAACAAGGCAAAGGTGCACGGTTCAACCGTAATCGAAGGCATGATGTTTGTTCTTTTATCAAGTTAAGCTACAAATACCTTTTTTCAAGGCATCACTCAAGGGAAAATGTAGTAATAACCACAACATTTTCGCAAAATACAGATTCCGAGTGGTGGTCGGTCGGAGCCATCAGTAGGATAGGCCACCGTGACGGGCCATATCAAAGGCCCAATTTGCATAGCCCGGCGCACATTTGCGCAGGTGAATTAGGAATTCCATATGGACCGCGTGCGAAATTTACTGGAACAGATCCAGAGTCGCCTTGAAGACCTGAACAAGGCCGAACGCAAAGTCGCCGAGGTGATCCTGCTCAACCCGCAGCAGGCCACCCGCTTCAGCATTGCCGCCCTCGCCCAGGCGGCCTCGGTGAGCGAACCGACGGTCAACCGTTTCTGCCGTTCGTTCGGCGTCAGCGGCTACCCCGAACTCAAGCTGCAACTGGCGCAGAGCCTGGCCAGCGGCGCGGCGTATGTCAGTCGCGCGGTCGAGGCCGATGACAATCCCGAGGCGTACACGCAAAAGATTTTCGGCAGCGCCATCGCCTCGCTGGACAGCGCTTGCCAGGCGCTGGATCCGAATCTGATCAGCCGCGCGGTCGACCTGTTGATTCAGGCCCGGCAGATCCACTTTTTTGGCCTCGGCGCTTCGGCACCGGTGGCGCTGGATGCGCAGCACAAGTTCTTCCGTTTCAACCTCGCCGTCACCGCGCATGCTGATGTGTTGATGCAGCGGATGATTGCTTCGGTGGCGCACACCGGTGAGTTGTTCGTGATCATTTCCTACACCGGGCGCACCCGCGAGCTGGTGGAAGTGGCGCGCATTGCTCGCGAGAACGGCGCTTCGGTGTTGGGTTTGACGGCGGAGAACTCGCCGCTTGCCAAGGCGAGCACCTTGAGCCTGAACATTCCGCTGCCGGAAGACACCGACATCTATATGCCGATGACTTCGCGGATCATTCAGTTGACCGTGTTGGATGTCTTGGCGACGGGGATGACGTTGCGTCGCGGGGTGGATTTCCAGCCGCATTTGCGCAAGATCAAAGAGAGCTTGAATGCGAGCCGGTATCCGGTTGGGGATGAATTTAATTAGGACGCTTCGCGTAAAAGATCGCAGCCTTCGGCAGCTCCGACAGGGGTTGATCGTTCCCACGCTCTGCGTGGGAATGCAGCCCGTGACGCTCCGCGTCACTGGACGCGGAGCGTCCCTTGAGGCATTCCCACGCAGAGCGTGGGAACGATCATCAAGCCGCGGCCCACGCCTGCAAGCTCAAATGCGCCTTCTCCCCCGGCGCCAGATGCAGACTGTCCGTCCCGCCCGCCGCCGCTTCCACACAGACAAACTCCAACACCTCATCCCAGCTCACGCCCAGCAACGGTCGTGCGCCCGGATGCCAGACCACGGTGTCGGCACTGTCGCCGGTATCGATGCACAATTCGCGCTGCCAGGCGTGATCCTTGAGCTGCAATTCACCGTCATGCTGGAACACCCGCTGACAACCGCCATCTACCCGCAACTCGCCTTCCTGCTGGCAAGACTGGCGATTCAACTGGTCATAACCCTGCGCCCCTTCGAGCCCAGACAGCGCTATCTCACCGACATCGCCAATACGCCAGTAAGCGTGCAAAGCCTGGCTCAACTGGCACGGCATGTCGTCCTGATGCTCGGTGCTCAGGCGCAGATCCATGCGTTCGCCCAGATGCGCGTGCAGATCAACCTGCCAGTCGCACAGCTGTAATTGCCAGTGCAGGCGCACGCCATCTTCGGCGCTGCTGCTGTCGAGCAATTTCCAGTCAAGCAAACGCGCCCAGCCATGGGACGGCCATGCGTTTTCGCTCGGATGACGGCCATACCACGGCCAACAAACCGGCACACCGCCACGGATCGCACCGACATGCGGCCACTTCGCCGCGCACCACAACCATGGCTTTTGCCCGCGCGGTTGAAAGTGCAGCAACTGCGCGCCCTGACGACTGAACACCGCCTGACACAGCGGGTGATCGATCACCAACACGTCGCGCATCTGATAGCGCTCCCAGGCGAACACCGGTTGTTCACGCAGGGATTTGAAAAAGCGTTGTAGCGGATGCTCATGCATGGGCCACGGTCCTGAAAATCATGGGGGTACTTATCAATCCAAAAGCCTTGCACAGCACTTTGTGGCGAGGGGATTTATCCCCGATTGGCTGCGCAGCAGTCATGAAACCAGCAGATGCAGTCTGTCAGTGATATCGCGATTGCAGTGTTTGGGGCCGCTTCGCAGCCCATCGGGGATAAATCCCCTCGCCACAAAAAACTCTCCAGCCACAAAAATCATCAAGTAACACATCAGACCTGTGTCACAAAAAAAGCGGACAGCCTTGGCTGTCCGCAAATATGCGCACATAGAGAGGAGCTTATCGCAGACGCGTCAGAACGTAGACTGAATTTTCAGGCCAGCGACCAAAGCGTTGTCCACATCATCCACACCGCCCGGGTGAGTGATGTATTGCAGGTTAGGACGTACGGTCAGCCAATTGGTGACGTGGAAGCCGTAGTTGATTTCGTAGTTGTATTCGGTTTCACGAATCGGCGAGAACACCGGATTGTCGTAATCCGACACACCGTTGGACACGTTCAGCAGCTCGGCGTTTTTCTTCACGTCATCGTTGACGTGGATACGTGCCGCGCCGATACCGACGTCATCCTTCGGACGCGCGTCGAACGGGCCTTTGTAGACAAACATCACCGACTGGTAGTTGTCGATGAAGTTGGTGTCTTTGTCGTGGAACGTGGCGTTGGCCGCGATGTTCAGACCGCGCGAGGCATCACCGTTGTGGCTGGTGAGTTGCTGTTGCGCGACGAACCAGTAGCCACTTTTGCTGCTGTGAGACTTGTAGGCGTCGCCAGTGGTAGCAGCGTCGAAACCGTTGACGTCTTCGCGAACGTCGTCGGCATCGGCCGTGCTCTTGTAGTAACCGACGCGGTATTCGCCCGGCAGGCTGTTGACCTTCGGCGACCAGACCAATTCAACCGGAAGAACGGTACCTTTGGTGCCGCTGCCGCTGAGTTTGAAGCCGTTGCCGTGTTCCAGCTGCGACGGATTCTGGTTGTACGCACCGATTTGCGCGTAGAGCTCGTCGTTGATGTTGTACTTCACGCGGATGGCAGCCTGGCTAACCGGCCAGTTGTACCAGATGTTGGTGGCCCAGTTACCCACTTGGGAGCCACAGAACGCCAGGTTCTGGAAGTCGCACGGGAAGGTGTTGAAGTCTTCGCCTTCACCGAAGTAACCGGCCTTGACGTCGAGTTTGTTGTCGAAGAACTGGTGCTGAATCCACAATTGGGTCAGACGCACCATGTGGCCACGACCGTAAACTTCCTGCGAGGAGCTCAGGGTGCCGGCACGCGGATCGCCAACGCGGTCGTTGGAGATGTTGTAGCCGTTACGGTTGGTCAGTTGGATCTTCGCCTGGGTGTTATCCCAGCCCCACAGCTTTTGCAGATCGAGTGCCACGCCCAGACCGAACTGGTCAGCGTAACGCGCGGTCTTGTCGTCGTTGTAGCCACCGTTCAGGTTGCCACCGACTTCCCCAACGTAGTCGGCCTTGATGTCGATACCCTGCTCGATCAGCTTGGTCCGCTCGCCACCCCAGTCACCGGTCATCCATTTCGAATCGGAGCTGAAGGCATCCGCCGCCATGGCGTTACCGGCCAGCACCAATGCCGCCGCAGCTGACACTTGGCAGATCAACCGGGCATTGACGTGTTTCATTTTCATCCCTACATCCTCGTCTTTATTGTTATTAACTGTTTTTATCTAACGCGGTTTACATAAATTGCGATGGATTACAGGCAATCCACCGCGTGCTCCTTTGTAGGAGTGAGCCCTGTGGCGAGGGGATTTATCCCCGATGGGCTGCGAAGCGGCCCCAAAAGCCGGGTCTGCTGCGCAGACCATCGGGGATAAATCCCCTCGCCACAAAAGCCCTCTCCTACATCAAATATTCAGCGGCCTTTGAATTGCGCCACGTTCGCAGACCGCGCATCGGTCTGCGGTTGGCCGGCAGTGCCGAGGCGCTCGCCGGTCTTGGCATCAAACAACAACACTTTCGACGGATCGAATTGCAGCGTCAGGCTTTCGCCCACCTGCGGTGCCACGTCCGGCGCCAGACGGCAGCAGACTTTGGTTTCATTCAGATTGACGAACACCAGCGTGTCCGGACCAGTCGGCTCGGTGACCTGCACTTCGGCACGAATGCTCGGCAGGCCGTTGCCCTCGCCGTTCGCCAGAACGATCTGCTCAGGGCGCAGACCGAGGATCACTTCGCGATCTTCGAGACCGGCGTCCTGCATGCTCATCGGCAGCTCGCAACGGGCCTGGCCGCTGTCGAGCAGCGCCAGCAGACGACCGTCCTTGCGTTGCAGGCGTAGCGGGATGAAGTTCATCGGCGGCGAACCGATGAAGCTCGCGACGAACAGGTTGGCCGGGTCGTTGTAGATCTCTTTCGGCGTGCCGAACTGCTGAATGATGCCGTCCTTCATCACCGCAACCTTGTCGCCCAGAGTCATCGCTTCGATCTGGTCGTGGGTCACGTAGACCGTGGTGGTTTTCAGGCGCTGGTGCATCAGTTTCATTTCGGTGCGCATCTCGACACGCAGCTTGGCGTCGAGGTTGGACAGCGGTTCGTCGAACAGATAAATCTTCGGTCGACGCGCCAGCGCACGGCCCATCGCCACACGCTGTTGCTGACCACCGGAGAGCTGACCCGGCTTGCGGTTCAGCAAGTGTTCGATCTGCAGCAGCTTGGCCACACGCGCGACTTCTTCGTCGATTGCCGCCTGCGGCATCTTGCGAATTTTCAGGCCGAATTCGATGTTCTCGCGCACGCTCATGGTCGGGTACAGCGCGTAGGACTGGAACACCATGGCGATGTCGCGATCCTTCGGGCTCATGCCGCTGACGTCCTGATCACCGATCATGATCGCGCCGCCGGTGATGGTTTCCAGACCGGCGATGCAGTTCATCAACGTCGATTTGCCGCAGCCCGACGGGCCGACGAGGATCAGGAATTCGCCTTCCTTGATCGACAGTTCGATGTTCTTCAGGGTGTCCGGTAGGCCGGCACCGTAGGTCTTGTTTACGTTGCGAAGTTCGAGCGTTGCCATGATTACCCCTTGACTGCGCCGGCCGTCAGCCCGCGCACGAAATACTTGCCTGCGACCACATAGACCAGCAGGGTCGGCAGGCCGGCGATCATCGCCGCTGCCATATCAACGTTGTATTCCTTGGCGCCGGTGCTGGTGTTGACCAGGTTGTTCAGCGCTACCGTAATCGGCTGCGAATCACCGCTGGAGAACACCACACCGAACAGGAAGTCGTTCCAGATCTGGGTGAACTGCCAGATCAGGCAGACCATGATGATCGGCGTCGACATCGGCAGAATGATTCGCCGGAAAATCGTGAAGAAACCCGCGCCATCAAGGCGTGCGGCTTTCACCAGCGCATCCGGAATGCTCACGTAGTAGTTACGGAAGAACAGCGTGGTGAACGCCAGACCGTAAACCACGTGGATAAACACCAGGCCGGTGGTGGTGCTCGCCAGGCCCATTTTGCCGAGGGTGAACGAGGCCGGCAGCAGCACGGTCTGGAACGGCAGGAAGCAGCCGAACAACAGCAGACCGAAGAACAACTGCGAACCGCGGAAGCGCCAGAACGACAGCACATAACCGTTCAACGCACCGATACCGGTGGAGATGATCACGGCTGGAACGGTGATCTTGATCGAGTTCCAGAAGTAACCGTCAACCGTGGCCCAGGCCTTGACCCAGCCGATGCCGCTGACCACGGTCGGCCAGCTCAACAGGTTGCCGGTGCTGATGTCTTCCGGGGTCTTGAAGCTGGTCAGCAACATCACCACCAGCGGCACCAGATACAGGAACACCGCGAAAATCAGCACCGCGTAGATCGCGATGCGACTCAGGCTGATAGCAGGTTTGGCAGCGAGACTAGTCATTGCGCTTGGTCCTCAGCTCGGAATACAGGTAAGGCACGATGATCGCGAGGATCGCACCGAGCATCAGAATCGCACTGGCCGAGCCCATGCCCATCTGGCCGCGACTGAAGGTGAAGGAGTACATGAACATCGCGGGCAGGTCGGAGGAATAACCCGGGCCACCGGCGGTCATCGCCGCGACCAGGTCGAAGCTCTTGATCGCGATGTGCGCCAGAATCATCACCGCGCTGAAAAACACCGGACGCAGGCTTGGCAGCACGACTTTCCAGTAGATCATCGGCATGCTCGCGCCATCGATCTGCGCGGCACGGATGATCGATTGATCAACGCCACGCAGGCCGGCGAGGAACATCGCCATGATGAAACCCGAGGCTTGCCAGACAGCGGCGATCACCAGGCAATACACCACGCGATCAGGGTCGATCAGCCAGTCGAGACGGAAGCCTTCCCAGCCCCAGTCACGCAACAATTTGTCCAGGCCCATGCCCGGGTTGAGCAGCCATTTCCACGCGGTACCGGTCACGATCATCGAGAGCGCCATCGGGTACAGGTAAATGGTGCGGATAAAGCCTTCGCGACGGATGCGCTGGTCGAGGAACACCGCCAGCAACACGCCGATCACCAAAGTGATGCCGATGAACATACCGCCGAACACCGCGAGGTTTTTGCTCGCGACCCACCAGCGATCGTTGTCGAACAACCGAGCGTACTGCGCCAGGCCAGCCCACTTGTAGTTGGGCAGGAAAGTCGAGGTGGTGAACGACAGCACGAACGTCCACAGGATGTAGCCATAGAAGCCCACCAGAACGATGAACATGCTCGGCGCCAGCACCAGTTTTGGTAGCCAGCGCTGCAATGCATCGAACGGCGAGGCCTTGCTGAACACAGCAACAGAACTCATGGGGAAATCCAGTACAAGAGAAAAGGACTACTTGGGCAACTCGCCCCCTTGTAGGAGTGAGCCTGCTCGCGATTGCGGTGTGTCAGTTGATGAATCTGTTACCTGACCAACTGCTATCGCGAGCAGGCTCACTCCTACAGGGGCCAAGCATTACTTGGCGGACTTGATCGCTGCGCCGAGTTTCTTGGCGGTGTCGGCCGGGTCGGCTTTCGGGTCGTTGATGTAGTTGGTCACGACATCAAAGAACGCGCCTTGCACGGCCAGCGTGGTTGCCATGTTGTGCGCCATGCTTGGTTGCAGGCCGCCGGATTTGGCGTCAGCCAGGAAGTCCTTGGCAGCAGTCTGTGCGCAGGAGTCGAAGCCCAGCGCTTCCATGTTGTTCAACATGTCATTGCGAACCGGGATCGAGCCTTTGTTGATGCTGAAGACTTTCTGGAAGTTTTCACCCAGTACGACTTTGGCGATGTCCTGCTGACCGGCTGCAGTGCCTGCGTCCTTCTGCTTGAACACGGCCAGCGAGTCGATGTTGTAGGTGAAGGCCTTGTCGGTACCCGGGAAGGCTACGCACTGGTAATCCTTGCCGGCGATTTTCTTCGCGGCGGTCCATTCGGACTTGGCCCAGTCACCCATGATCTGCATGCCGGCCTTGCCGTTGATGACTTTGGCCGCTTCCAGGTTCCAGTCCTGACCTTTGCCGTCGGCGTCCATGTAGGTCGCGACTTTCTTCAGCTCGGTCAGCGCCTTGACCATTTCCGGGCCGGTCAGCGCGCCGTTGTCCAGATCAACCAGGGCTTTCTTGTAACCATCGACACCCATGACCGAAAGCACCACGGCTTCGAACACGGTGCTGTCCTGCCAAGGCTGACCGCCGTGCGCCAGCGGAATGAAGCCCGCAGCCTTGAGCTTGTCGCCCGCAGCGTAGAATTCTTCGAGGGTGGTCGGGTTCTTGGTGATACCGGCTTTCTTGAAGACTTCCGGGTTGATCCACAGCCAGTTCACGCGGTGAATGTTCACCGGTACGGCCACGTAATCACCGTCGTACTTCACGGTATCGGAGACTTTCTTGTCGAGCAGGCTGTCCCACTTTTCCGACTTGGCGACGTCTTTCAGCACGTCGGTGTCGAGCAGGCCGGTCGACGCCCATTCCTGGATGTCCGGGCCTTTGATCTGCGCAACGCCAGGCGGGTTGCCGGCGACTGCACGGCTTTTCAGCACGGTCATGGCAGTGGCACCGCCACCACCGGCGACAGCGCCGTCTTTCCAGGTGAAACCGTCTTTTTCGACTTGCGCCTTGAGCACATCAACAGCGGCTTTTTCGCCACCGGACGTCCACCAGTGCACGACTTCGACCGAACCTTTGGATTCGGCAGCGGAAACACTGAGAGGCAGAATTGCGAGCGGGAACAGGGAGGCGACAGAAATGACAGTAGCGAGGCGAGAAATCGCATTCATCTGAGATGTACCTTTCTTGTTGTTATGCATGCAAGTCTGGTGCTTGCGCTGCACAGGAGTTTAAACAGGACGTTTCCCTTCGCAGGTAACGAAGGGACGCGCGAATGTCACCACATGGTTACACAGGAGAACCCTGAGACAACTGCGCTAAAGCAGTCGCCATACTCGGTGACAAGGGTAGACGAGGGATCAGCACGGCTTGCCAGGCATGATACAGATCGGGTTTACCCGGCCAGATATCGGCACTTGGCACGTTTTGCGGGTTGAGTTCGTGATGCCAGCTGCCGTCGCAACGATCGATGAAGTTCACTTCGCAGAATTCCCAGAACAGCCGGTACCAGCTTTCGTATTGCGCATCGCCGGTGCGTTTGAGCAAGGCACTGGCAGCCGCGCTGGCCTCGGCGTGCGTCCAGTGCAGACGATGGCGGACCACGGCTTTGTTGCCCCAGTCGAGGGTGTAGACGATGCCCGGCAAACCATCGACGTTCCAGCCGTTGCGGCAGTTGTTCTCAAAGAGTTTCTGCGCGTCGGTCGCCAGCCAGCCGGGGGTGAGCATGCCAGCCTGGACCCGCGCGGCTTCGAGGTGTAACAGCAACCGCGCCCATTCGAAACCGTGGCCCGGCGTGGTGCCGTAGGGGCGGAAACCGTCAGCGGGATTGTCGTGGTTGTACTCGCGCAACGGTTGCCAGTCGCGATCGAAGTGCTCGATGACCATGTAACCGTTGGCGGCAGCGTGACCGTGGATCACCCGCTCGACGATGCGTTGCGCACGCACCAGCCAGCGCGGGTCTTCGGTGACATCGGCCAGTGCGAGGAATGCTTCGGTGGCGTGCATGTTGCTGTTGGCGCCGCGATAGGCTTCTTCTTCGCTCCAGTCGCGATTGAAGAACTCGCGCATGGCGCCCTCTTCTTCGCTCCAGAAATAGGTGTCGATGATGTCGATGGCATCATCGAGTAACGCTTGGGCGCCGGGACGTTTGGCGACCACCGCGGAACTCGCGGCCAGCGCGACGAAAGCATGCAGGTAGGCGTTCTTGCCGGTGTTGTCGTCGCGGTGTTCGGCGACCGCAAACCAGCCACCGTGCAACGCATCACGCAACGGCCCACGCAGGGCGGCGATGCCGTGATCGACCAGTTCGGCAAAACCCGGTAGGCCCTGAATATGGGCCATGGCAAAGCTGTGGGTCATGCGCGCGGTGTTCATGGTTTCGGCTTGCGCGTTCGCGGGCAGACGGCCGCGTTCGTCGAGGTTGCCGAAGCCTTGCGGCAGTTTTGCTGCCTTGGCGAAATCCAGCAGGCGCAGGCCTTCAGCGGCGAGCCATTGCTGGTGGGCAGGGGCGTTCAGCCAACTGCTGAAGCCGGGTTGGAAGCGATCCATGGGTGGCCTTTTTTGTTGTTATGACTGCGCGGAGTCTAAACAACGGGCCGGGATGGGCTTGTAACGAAGGGGGCGGGTTTTGTCACTAGCCAGTGACATTGGCAAGAGCAAAGTCAAAAGATCGCAGCCTTCGGCAGCCCCTACAGGGATCAGTGTAGGAGCTGCCGAAGGCTGCGATCTGTTGATCTTCAGTCCGCGGAACGCGGCAATTGCAGAGTCACCCGCAACCCACCCTCACGCAAATTCTGCAACGTCACTTCGCCGCCATGACTGTGAGCAATATTGCGCGCAATCCCCAACCCCAGCCCATACCCCTGCTGCTGCCCCGCCAACCGGAAGTGCGGCTCAAACACCTGCTCCAGCCGCTGCTCGGGCACACCCGGCCCTTCATCATCGACATGCAAGACGAACGCGCTGTCATCGTCATCGATGTGCAGATGCGCGTTCTGCCCATACTTCAACGCGTTGTCGATCAGGTTGCCGATACAACGCTTCAACGCCAGAGGCTTGCCCGGATACGCCGCCAGCGCCCGACCATGCTGAGTCACGCGACCATTGCCGTTCGGCGCCAGATACGGCTCGACCAGACAATCCAGCACATGGTTAAGGTCCACCGGCTCGATGTTCTCGTGGATGTCGGTGTCTTTCACGCATTGCAGCGCGCCTTTGACCAGCAACTCCAACTCATCCAGATCGCGGCCGAACTTGGCTTGCAGCTGTTCGTCTTCAAGCAATTCCACGCGCAAACGCAAACGGGTGATCGGCGTGCGCAAGTCATGGGAAATCGCGCTGAACAACTGGCTGCGCTCGGTCAGGTAACGGCTGATGCGCTCGCGCATGCTGTTGAAGGCGCGGCCCACTTCGACCACTTCACTGCCGCCGCCTTCAGCCACCGGCTCGACGTCGGCGCCCAGCGACATGTCCCGCGCGGCCCGTGCCAAGCGCTTGAGCGGTCGGCTCTGCCAGTGCACCAGCACACCGATGAACAGCAGCAGAAAACCGCTGGTGAGGACGATGAACCACACCTGTTGCGACGGCAGGCCTTGTTCTTCGAGGCTGGTGTACGGCTCCGGGAGCAAAGAAGCGATGTACAGCCATTCGCCCGGTGCCATCTGGATTTGCGTGACCAGCACGGGCGGGTTCACCGGCTCGAGGGTCAGCGCGTAATGCGCCCAGGAGCGTGGCAGCTCATCGAGTTTCAGCCCGGCATTGAAGATTCGCAGATCTTCGGGGCTGACAAAGGTCACCGAAATATCGGTGTCATGGCCCAAGGTCTGGCGCAGCACTTCGTCGACCGCTTTCATCACCGCGGCTTTACGCGGTGTTACCGGCAGCACGTCCATGCCCAGCGGTTTGTCGTTGAGCGTTACCACGAAGCGGGTGCCGCCCATGCTGCGCAACTGATCGAGCACCAATGGCCGGTAAGCCACCGGCAACGAGCGGAAATAACTGACGCTGGCGGTCATCGAATGGGCGAGGCTGCGGGCGCTGGTGACCAGACCTTCGAGCTGGGTGGCGCGCAGTTGCGAGACCCAGATCACGCTGGATAACGTCTGCGCGAACAGCACGGCGAGCAAGGTCAGCAGCAACATCCGCCCGAGCAGCGAGCGCGGCACCGGTACCTTGGCGGCGAGTTTGCGCAGCGACTCAGTGACCATTGCCGGCAACCACGTTGGCTGCCAGTTGATAGCCGCTGCCACGTACGGTGCGGATCAGTCGTGGCGGTTTTTCCGTGTCGCGCAGACGCTGGCGCAAACGGCTGACGGCCATGTCGACGATGCGATCGAGTGGCATCAGATCGCGGCCCCGGGTGGCGTTGCCGATGGTGTCGCGGTCGAGGATTTCCTGCGGGTGATCGAGGAACAGTTTCAGCAGGGCGAAGTCGGCGCCGGAGAGAATCACTTCTTCGCCGTCGGTGTGAAAGAGACGATGGCTGACCATGTCCAGCCGCCATTCATCGAACGCCAGTACTTCGCTGCCGTTACGTTCCTGGCCGAATTGCGCGCGGCGCAGCAGGGCTTTGATCCGCGCTTGCAGTTCGCGCGGGCTGAAGGGTTTGCCGAGGTAGTCGTCAGCGCCGAGTTCGAGTCCGATCACGCGGTCGGCTTCGTCGGAACTGGCGGTGAGCATGATGATCGGCACCTGCGCCTGACGCGGATGCTGACGCACCCAGCGGCACAAGCTGAAGCCGTCTTCGTCGGGGAGCATGACATCGAGGATCACCAGATCGCTCGGCGCTTCATTGAGTGCCTGACGGAAACTGGCGCCATCGGCGGTGGCCCGCACCTGAAACCCGGCGCGGGTCAGGTAGGTTTCCAGCAACTCGCGTATTTCCTGGTCGTCATCGACCAACAATATCGACTTGTTGACTGAGCTCACTTCGAAGGCATCCTTGTTGTTGGAATTGGGGCGGATTATGCCTGATGAACCTTGGAGATTTGTTGTCTGTTCTGGCCTCATCGCTGGCAAGCCAGCTCCCACAAGGATCTGTGTCGTTCACAAAACCTGTGGGAGCTGGCTTGCCAGCGATGAAGGTGACTCGGTATCAAGCCTGTTCGAGGGCCACACCCGCGCCAACGAGGCCAGAATACGGCGCTGTCACCAGCCACACCGGAATGCCTTTGAAGTAATCGCTCATGCACCCTTTGTCAGCGAAGCTACGGGCAAAACCGCTTTCGAGGAAGAAATCGGCAAAGCGTGGAATCACCCCGCCAACGATATACACCCCGCCACGCCCACCCGTGGTCAGCACGTTATTGCCGGCCACACGGCCGAGCCAGCAGCAGAACTGCTCCAACACTTCCAGCGCAATCGGATCACCCGCCAGCCCGGCTGCGGTAATCGCTTCCGGCGTATCGAGTGTCGGTTCATGTCCGTCCACCGCGCAGATCGCCCGGTAAACCCGTGGCAATCCACCTCCGCTCAACGCGGTTTCCGCGCTGACATGGCCAATCTCATTGTGAATGTGCTGCCACAATTGCGTTTCACGCGGGCTGCTCAGCGGCAGATCGACGTGACCGCCCTCGCCCGGCAACGCCGCAAAACGACCTTCACCCAAATCAAGCAAAGTACCGACGCCAAGACCAGTGCCCGGGCCGATCACCACCGCAGGGCGCAACGGCTCCGGCGTACCTTCGCAAACCACGCGGAATTCGCCCGGCTGCAAACGGGTCATGCCCAGCGCCATCGCCGAGAAGTCGTTGACCAGCAATAACTGCTCGACCTGCAAGGTTTGGCAAAACGCCTTACGGCTCAGCCGCCAGTGATTATTGGTGAACTTGAATTCATCACCGCTGACCGGGCCGGCCACCGACAGGCACACTGAACCGATCGAACCCGGCGCCAGACCGAGCCCGCTCAGGTAGAGGCTGATCGCCTCTTCCGGGCTGGCGTGGTCGGCCGTGGCCAGCACCTGAACCGATTCCAGTTGCTGGTTTTTCCACAACGCAAATCGCGCGTTGGTGCCTCCGATGTCACCGACCAAAGCCAGTTTCAATTAAGCGTCTCCAGGGCAGAAGTGAAGGCGCTGGCGCCCTGCTCCGCCGAGCTGAAGGCCATGCGCATGAAGCCAAACAGTTCGCGTCCGCTGCCGATGTTGTTGCCCAACAGGCCTTTGGCAGGTTCGCGCGCTGCAAATTCGTCGGCATCGACCTTGAGTTCCAAGGTGCCTTTGACGCCATCGACGCGGATGATATCGCCCTCTTGCACGCGTGCCAAAGCGCCACCGACATAAGCTTCGGGGCTGACGTGAATCGCCGCCGGGATTTTCCCCGAGGCACCGGACATGCGTCCGTCAGTCACCAGCGCGACTTTGAAGCCGCGATCCTGCAGCACACCGAGGAACGGCGTCATCTTGTGCAGCTCGGGCATGCCGTTGGAGCGCGGGCCCTGGAAGCGCATCACGGCGACAAAATCTTTTTCCAGCAAACCAGCCTTGAACGCGTCGGCCAGATCCTGTTGATCCTGGAACACCATCGCCGGTGCTTCGACGATCTGGTTTTCCAACGCCACCGCAGACACTTTCATCACACCGCGCCCGAGGTTGCCTTCCATAACGCGCAAACCGCCTTCCTGCGAGAACGCACGAGCGACCGGACGCAGGATGTTTTCGTCGAGGCTGTCGACCGGGCCTTCGCGCCAGACCAGCTCGCCGTTATCAAGGAACGGTTCTTTGGTGTACTTGCTCAAGCCGTGACCGAGCACCGTGTTGACGTCTTCGTGCAGCAGACCGGCGCCGAGCAGTTCGCGGATCAGGAACGACATGCCGCCCGCCGCCTGGAAGTGGTTGATGTCGGCTTTGCCGTTCGGGTAGACGTGGCTCAGGGTCGGCACGACTTCGGAGAGGTCGGCCATGTCCTGCCAGGTCAGTTGAATGCCTGCGGCCATGGCGATGGCCGGCATGTGCAGGGTGTGGTTGGTCGAGCCGCCGGTGGCGTGCAACGCCACAATCGAGTTGACCAGCGACTTCTCGTCGACGATTTCGCCGATCGGCATGAAGTTGCCGTTCTGTTTGGTCAGGCGCGTGACTTGATGCGCGGCTTCGCGGGTCAGCGCATCACGCAGCGGCGTGTTCGGGTTGACGAAAGAAGCGCCCGGCAAGTGCAGGCCCATGACTTCCATCAGCAACTGGTTGGTGTTGGCGGTGCCGTAGAACGTGCAGGTGCCCGGGCTGTGGTAGGACTTCATCTCCGATTCCAGCAGCTCTTCGCGGGTGGCTTTGCCTTCGGCGTACTTCTGGCGGACGTCGGCTTTTTCCTTGTTGGAAATCCCCGAGACCATCGGCCCGCCCGGCACGAAAATCGTCGGCAAGTGACCGAAACGCAGCGAGCCCATCATCAAACCCGGGACGATCTTGTCGCAGATGCCGAGCATCAGCGCACCGTCGAACATGTTGTGCGACAGCGCCACAGCGGTCGACATGGCGATCACTTCGCGGCTCGGCAGGCTCAGTTCCATGCCCGGCTCGCCCTGGGTCACGCCGTCGCACATCGCCGGGGTGCCGCCGGCGAACTGGCCGACCGAGCCGATTTCGCGCAAGGCGTTTTTGATCTGCTCCGGGAACACTTCGTACGGCTGGTGCGCCGAGAGCATGTCGTTATACGAAGAAACAATGGCGATGTTCGCCGAGTTCATCATCCGCAAGCTGTGTTTGTCTTCACTGCCGCAACCGGCCACGCCGTGGGCGAAGTTGGCGCATTGCAGCTTGCCGCGCATCGGCCCGTCAGTGGCGGCGCCGCGAATCAATGCAAGGTAAGCCTGACGCGTGGCGCGGCTGCGGGCGATAAGCCGTTCGGTGACCTCAAGAACGCGGGGATGCATGTGTAGAACTCCAGGCTAACGGATGTGGCGACCTGATTGTCTATGCTGATCAAACGCCGTTGTTGTTGGAATGACAGACGGCTTTTTTGACCAATCGGACCAGTTGATTCAGGTCACTCGTTGTAGATAAAACAAAATATTGCCACTAAAAAGGCTTGTTTTCTATTTTTATGCGAATAATCTTGTAATTCCAACAACAAAACGACGGCGGCGCTGTTCCATGACTCTACGAATCGCAATCAATGGTTTTGGCCGCATCGGCCGTAATGTCCTGCGCGCACTGTATACCCAAGGCTATCGACAGGATTTGCAGATCGTCGCCATCAATGATCTGGGCGACAGCTCGATCAATGCCCATCTGCTCAAATACGACACCGTTCACGGCACGTTTGACGCGCAAGTCGAACATGACAATGAAAGCCTGACCGTCAACGGCGACCGCATTGCGGTCAGCGCCATTCGCAACCCGGCCGAACTGCCATGGGCGGCGGAAAAGATTGATGTGGTGTTCGAATGCACCGGTCTCTTTACCGATCGCGCCAAAGCGGCCGCGCATATTACTGCCGGCGCGCGCAAAGTGATCATCTCGGCCCCGGCCAAAGGCGCCGACGCCACCGTCGTATATGGTGTGAACCACGACATTCTGCGCCAGTCGCACCAGATCATCTCCAACGCTTCGTGCACCACCAACTGCCTGGCACCGGTGGCGCAAGTGCTGCACCGTGAGCTGGGCATCGAAAGCGGTCTGATGACCACCATTCATGCCTACACCAACGATCAGAACCTGACCGACGTCTATCACACCGACCCGTATCGCGCGCGTTCGGCCACGCAGAACATGATCCCGAGCAAGACCGGCGCCGCTGAAGCAGTGGGCCTGGTGCTGCCGGAACTGGCCGGCAAACTGACCGGCATGGCGGTGCGTGTACCGGTGATCAATGTGTCGCTGGTGGATTTGACCGTACAGCTGAAAAAAGAAGCCAGCGCCGAAGAGGTCAACGCGCTGATGAAGTCTGCGAGCCAGCACTCGAAGATTCTCGGTTTCAACACCCTGCCGCTGGTGTCCAGCGACTTCAACCACAACCCGCTGTCGTCGATCTTCGACGCCAACCACACCAAATCCAGCGGCAAACTGCTGAAGGTGCTGGCCTGGTACGACAACGAATGGGGGTTCTCGAACCGCATGCTGGATAACTGCCTGGCGCTGTGTAACGCCGAGTAATCCGACATTGGCGGGGTGCGCTCACCTGATGGCCTAACGTAAATCCAGGTAGGAGCTGCCGAAGGCTGCGATCTTTTGATCTTGTTTTTAAGATCAAAAGATCGCAGCCTTCGGCAGCTCCTACATTTATCTGCGTCGATCACAAAACAATACTTGACCATTCAACTAGATGATAAGCATTATCATTCGCTCGAAATGGATCAGGTTCCCCCGTGAGTCAATCGCGCTTCAACCACGTCTTCCTCACCCAGCGCACGTCCTTGCTGCGCACGCTGGAACGGATGGTCAACAATCACAGCACCGCTGAAGACCTGTTGCAGGAGACCTACCTGCGCGTGACGCGGGCGCTGAGCGAGCGGGCCATCGATCACCTCGAACCTTTTGTCTTCCAGACCGCGCGCAATCTGGCGCTGGATCATTTGCGCGCGCGCAAGATTCATTCACGGACGATGGTCGATGACGTGCCGCAAGACGTTGTGCACAGCATCGCCGCCCCTGCCAGCAGCGCCGAAGACGCCGCCCACGCCGAACAACTGCTGGAGCGCTTGAACGTGAGCCTCAGTCAACTCAGCCCGCGTCAGCAGCAGATTTTTATTCTCAGCCGCCTGCACGGCAACAGCTACCAGGAAATCGCTGACGAACTGAACGTGTCCCTCAGCACCGTGCAGAAAGAATTGAAACTGATCATGTCCATTTGCATCGGCGTCGCCGAACGACACGACAGCAGCGGCACGCTGTAAGCTTAAAGCTCCAAGTAAAAACGAAAAGCAGTACACGCATCTGGCTTGCAGCTTGCAGCTTGAAGCTTGAAACTGCTTCGCCAGAAGCCCTGAGGAAACACCGTGACGGACACCCACCGCTCGCCTTCGCCGGATTCGGCGCAGGACGCTGCAAACGCAATGGACCAGGCACTCGACTGGCTCATCGTGCTCGGCAGCCCGGACGAGGAGCAGACCCGGCAGTTCCATGCCTGGCTGGCGGCGGATCCGTTGAATGCTGAAGCGTTCGCCAAGGCGCAAGCGATCTGGGACGGCCCGTTAGTGGTTCAATGCGCGCAAAGCCTCGCGGCGAAACCGGCCAAGGTCACCTTCCTCAAGCGTCTGCGCCCGCACTGGAAACCACTGGCCACGGCCGCTGTGCTGGTACTCGGTCTGTTCAGTTTCAGCAATTTGCCAATGCGCCTGCAGGCCGATCATTTGACGGTGGTGGGCGAGCGTCAGCGCCTGCAACTGGAGGACGGCTCGAAAGTCCTGCTCAACACCAACTCGGCGTTCTCCAGCACCATCAACGATCAACAGCGTGTCGCGCGGTTGTATCAGGGCGAAGCGTATTTCGAGATCGCCGGCAGCCGCACTCAGCCCTTGGAAATCGATGCCGGCCCGGTCAAGGCCAGCGTGCGTGACACTGCGTTCGCCGTGCGTTATCTCGATGGCGTGACGCAGGTCAACGTGCAACGCGGCGATGTCGATTTGCGCGCGACCCATAACGATGCCCGCGTGCGCTTGTCGGCCGGCGAAAGCATCCGCATCGGCCCGAACGGTTTTGATCGCCCGGCCAAACTCGATGCAGCGACCGATCTGGCCTGGGTTCAGGGCCGACTGGTGTTCGAGAATTGTCCGCTGAATCAAGTGCTGGCCGAGCTGCGCCGCTACTACCCGGGCTGGATCATCAACACCAACGAGCAGTTGGCCGACGTCGCCGTGACCGGCAATTACCGCCTCGATCAGCCGCTCGACGTCGTTCGTTCCCTCGCCCACATCACCTCGGCGCGCCTGCAGGAATTCCCGGCGCTGGTGATCTTGAACTAAATGAGAATTATTTTTACTCGATAGCCGAAGCCCGTTCGTCTCGTTATAGCCAATGCAATTGATTCGCATCCTCGGAAGTGAATCAGCACCTATAAAGATTCGTGCGACACGGAGCGCTATCGATGTCCTCACGCCTTACCCGCCAGACCTCATCCCCTTCCCGCGTATTGTCGCTGCTGACCGCTGCCATTCTGATGGCCGGCACCGCACCGCTGATGGCTGCCACCGAGCAACCGGCGCGCAACATGGGTGATTACTCGTTCTCCATCAGTCAGCAACCGCTGGTGTCGGCGCTCAATGCCTTTACCGCCGTGACGGGCTGGCAGGTCGGTTTGCCGGCGGAACTGGGGCAGAACGTATCGTCGCCGGGCGTGCGCGGTTCGCTGCCACCGGAAAAAGCCCTCGAGCGTCTGTTGGTGGGGACCAACCTGAGCTTCCGCAAGCTGAGCAACAACAACGTTGTGCTGGAAAAACGCAACGCCAGCGGCACCCTTAATCTGGATCAGGTGACCATCAGCGCCACGCGTCAGGAACAGTCGGTGAGCAGCGTGCCGGCCACCGTCAGCGTGCAGACCCGTGAGGATCTCGATCGCAACAACGTCAATTCGATCAAGGATCTGGTGCGTTACGAGCCGGGCGTTTCGGTGGGCGGTGCCGGTCAGCGTGCCGGCATCACCGGCTACAACATTCGTGGTATCGATGGCGACCGTGTCCTGACCCAGGTCGACGGCGTGCAAGTGCCGGACAGTTTTTTCAACGGCCCTTACGCACAGACCAACCGCAATTACGTCGACCCGGAAATCGTCAAACGCGTCGAAATTCTCCGTGGCCCGGCCTCGGTGCTGTACGGCAGCAATGCGATTGGCGGCGCCGTCAGCTACTACACCCTCGATCCGGACGACATCATCAAGCCTGGCCAGGACGTCGGCGCACGGCTGAAAACCGGTTACAGCTCGGCCGATGACAGCTGGCTGACCTCCGGCACTGTTGCCGGCCGCACCGGTGACTTCGACGGTTTGCTGCACCTGAGCCAGCGCAACGGTCACGAAACCGAGTCCTACGGCGAAACCGGTGGCACCGGCCTGAACCGCACCGAGGCCAACCCGGAAGACGTGCGCACCACCAACGTGCTGGCCAAACTCGGCTGGAACTACGCTGACGACGCGCGCTTCGGCCTGACCTACGAACACTACAAAGACGACCGCGACACCAACCAGTTGAGCGCCGTCGGTGGCCCGTTCAACGCTGGACGCGGGTTTGGTTTCTACAAGGCGCGCACCGGCAACGACACCGTCACCCGCGAGCGTTTTGGTCTGGAACACCGCTTCGCGCTGGACACTGCGCTGGCCGACAACATCAAGTGGTCGCTTAACTACCAGATCGCCAAGACCGATCAAAGCACCCAGGAAATCTACGCGCCGTCGCGCACCGTGCTGCGTAACCGCGACACCAATTACAAGGACCGCCAGTGGGTATTCGATGCGCAGGCTGACAAGTCGTTTGCCATCGCCGACACCGATCACACCATCGCCTACGGCACGACCATCAAGCAGGACAAAGTCACCGGCCTGCGCACCGGCAACGGCACCTGCCTGACCGTCAGTGGCGCCTGCCGGGTGATCGGTGCGCCAAGCGCCGCCGACACCCTGAAACCGGCCAGCGACTTCCCGGATCCGACCATCAACAGCTACAGCCTGTTCGCGCAGGATCAGATCAGTTGGGGCAACTGGACGTTCCTGCCGGGCGCACGCTACGACTACACCCAACTCAAGCCGCACATCACCGATGAGTTCCTCGCCACTGCCGACCAGAGCGGTAATGGTCAAGTCAGCGACAAGGAAAAAACCTGGCATCGTCTGTCGCCGAAGTTCGGTACGACCTACAGCTTCAACGATAATTACACCTGGTACGGTCAGTACGCCGAAGGCTTCCGCACGCCGACCGCCAAGGCCTTGTACGGTCGCTTTGAAAACCTCGCGGGCGGCTACCAGGTCGCGCCGAACCCGGATCTTGAACCGGAAAAAAGCAAAAGCTATGAAACCGGCCTGCGTGGCCAGTTTGAAGCGGGCACCTTCGATGTTGCGGTGTTCTACAACAAGTACCGTGATTTCATCGATGAAAACGCGATCACTCCGGGCTACAGCGAGACCACGTTCCAGAGCAACAACATCAAACACGCCACCATCAAAGGCGTTGAGCTCAAGGGTCGCCTGAACCTTGACACCTTTGGCGCGCCGACCGGCCTCTACACCCAAGGCTCGATGGCGTACCTGTATGGCCGCAATGACGACAGCGGTCAGCCGCTGAACAGCGTCAACCCGCTGACCGGCGTGTTCGGTCTCGGTTATGACCAGGACAAATACGGTGCGTTGCTGAGCTGGACGCTGGTCAAGCGCAAGGATCGTGTCGACAGCACCATGTTCAAGACGCCGGACGGCACCAGCACCCAGTTCAAGACCCCAGGTTATGGCGTGCTCGACCTGGCTGGCTTCTACAAAGTTACCGACGACGTGACCGTCAACGCCGGTCTCTACAACCTGACCGACAAGAAATACTGGCAGTGGGATGACGTGCGCGGTTACGACAGCGTCGGCGAAGCCTCGGTTACGCAGCCGGCCAACCTTGATCGCCTGACCCAACCGGGCCGCAACTTCGCGATCAATCTGGTCTGGGACATCTGATCCGGCAAACCTCACGGCGCGTGTTCATGCACCGCCCCGTGAGGTTTTTTTACGCTCGCTCGCTGGCTGGTTCGTCTCGTTAGCAAGCGCCTCAATTTCTCAAGGATTTGTCATGACCGCTCAAGACACCGAACAACGCCCTGCCCTGCGTTCGCAGCGCTTGAACCAGATCACCAACGAGCCGCACAGCAAGCTCGATGCGCTGGTCAAGGCGCATGCGCCGTTCGAGACCCGCGCCAACTTCGCCCGTTTCGTGGTCGCGCAGTACCTGTTCCAGTCAGAACTGGTCGACCTGTACAACGATGCCGAACTGACCGCGATCGTGCCTGACCTGTCCGCGCGTTGCCGCGCCGAAGCGGCCAAGGCTGACCTCGCCGACCTCGACACCGAAGTCCCTGCACCGGTCGCCGGCGCGGTGAAAAACCCGAGCAAGGCCCGTGCACTCGGCTGGATCTTTGTGTCCGAAGGTTCGAAGCTCGGCGCAGCGTTCCTGATCAAGCGTGCCGTGGCGCTGGAGCTGAGCGAAACGTTCGGCGCCCGTCACCTCGGTGAGCCCGAAGGTGGTCGTGCCGAAGGCTGGAAGCGTTTCGTGCGTACCCTCGACTCGCTGCAGTTCAGTGCTGAAGAAGAAGCCGAAGTGGAGCAAGGCGCGATCGACGCGTTCAACCGCTTCACCGTGCTGCTGGAACAGGCCTACGCCAGCGAAGCCGAACTCGCCTGAGCCACACAAATCCCCCTGCGGCAGCTCCTACAGGGGGGGCGCGTAAGTCTGTAAGATCTCCATTCCGCTTCAGAAGCAATCCGCTGAGCCCATGCCGCAACCCGCCTCCTCAAAACTCGCCCGCGTGCTGTTCGGCCTTCTGGCCTACGTCAGCCTCGGCATCGGCCTGATCGCCATTGTCGTGCCCGGCCTGCCGACCACCGAGTTCATCCTCCTCGCCGCCTGGGCCGCGACCCGCAGCTCGCCGCGCCTGAGTGCCTGGCTGGAAAACCATCGGCTGTTCGGGCCGATTCTGAGTAACTGGCGCAACGGCAAGATCATCGCGCGCAAGGCCAAGGTCAGTGCGACGGTGAGCATGCTGCTCTGCGCGACGTTGATGCTGGTGATGCTTGATCACGGCTGGCCGGTTTATCTGGCGATTGCCGGGATGAGTCTGGGCAACCTGTGGATCTGGTCGCGCCCTGAAACCATTCCTGTTTAAGCCACACCGAGTTTCTGTGCGAAGAACTCTTGTGGTGAGGGGATTCTGTGGTGAGGGGATTTATCCCCGATTGGCTGCGAAGCAGCCACAGTGCAGATAACCCTGATCTGTCAGACAGAACCCATTTTCAGGATTTGGGCCTGCTTCGCAGGCCATCGGGGATAAATCCCCTCGCCACAAAAGCTTTCCCCTCCTCACACTCAGACACATCGTATTCATCCCACTGAAACATCCCTGAAATTATTGCCTTTTCCAGCACTTTCCCCTGCGCAAACGTTTAGCGATGACCGTTCGTCGGTAGCCGGCTCATGCCCTCTCGCCTCGCGCCGATGAGCATTAAATGGCGCTGAATGGATTTGGCGAACCGGATAGTTAATGTCCGCCAGCCACCCGTTTATTCATTCGCGAGATCGCCCCATGTTCGACTCTCTGTCCATTCGCCTGAAAATCGTTTTGCTCTCCGGTCTGTGCCTGCTCGGTGTGGTCGCGCTGATCGTCAGCATGAACATCTACCAGACCAACCAGAACGACGAACTGGTCAGCACCTCCAGCAACCAGTTGCTCACCGCCAGTGTGCAGAATCTGCTGCAAGCCAAGGCCGCCGAACAAGCGGTGCGGGTGCAGAAGACCTTTGGTGAAAGCCTGTTGGTGATCACCGCGCTGGCGGATCAGATCAAGGACATGCGGGTGATGGCCGCCAAGCGTTCACTGGACGCCGGTGCCCTGCGTGAAGAGTTGAACCTGAGCCTGAAAACCGCCTTCGAGCGCAACGACAAGGTGCTCGGCATCTGGCTCGCGTTCGAACCGAACGGTCTCGACGGCAAGGACAGTGAATTCGCCAACGATGCGGCACGCCAGTCCAACGAAGCCGGGCGTTTCGCCACGTACTGGAGTCGCGCCGCCGGTTCCTCGCTGAACACGATCATGGTCGAAGAAGACCTGACCAAAACTACCCTCAGCGTCAGCGGCACGCCGTACAACAGCTGGTACACCTGCCCTCGCGACAACAAACGCACCTGCTTGCTCGACCCGTACGCCGACACCGTGGGCAACAAGGAAATGCTCATGACGACCATTTCCGTGCCGCTGATCGTCGACGGCAAGGCCATCGGTGTGGTCGGTGTCGACATCGCCCTCGACGCCCTGCAAGCAGCCGCTGTCGAGTCGCAACGCAACCTCTTCAACAACGCCGGGCACATGCTGATCGTCTCCGGCAGTGGCGTGCTCGGTGCCGACAGTTCGGACGCGACCAAGGTCGGCAAAAAGATCAACGACACCCTCGGCGCCAACGGCCAGGATGTACTGCAACTGCTCGCCTCCGGCACGCCGAAAATCATCGAACAGGGCGATCTGATCCGTGCGGTGTATCCAGTCGATCCGATCGGCAATGCGCGCGCCTGGGGCGTGGTCATCGACCTGCCGAAACAAGTGCTGCTGGCCGATTCGGTCAAGCTGCAAGCGGTGCTCGACGACGCACAGGAAACCGGCGTGATCACCGCGCTGCTGGTTGCCATCGTGGCCGGCGTGATTGGCCTGTTGCTGATCTGGCTCACCGCGTCCGGCGTCACCCGGCCGATCAACAGCGTCGCCGAAATGCTCAAGAACATTGCCAGCGGTGAAGGCGATCTGACCCAACGCCTGAACTACAGCAAGAAGGACGAACTCGGCGAACTGGTCAACTGGTTCAACCGTTTCCTCGACAAGCTGCAACCGACCATCGCGCAGATCAAACAAAGCATCACCGAAGCGCGCGGCACCGCCGACCAGTCCTCGGAAATCGCCCGCCAGACCAGCGAAGGCATGCAGGTGCAGTTCCGGGAAATCGACCAGGTTGCGACCGCCTCCAACGAAATGAGCGCCACTGCCCACGACGTCGCCAACAGCGCCTCGAACGCGGCCAATGCTGCGAAGGGTGCCGATCAGTCGGCCAGGGACGGCATGTCGATCATCGAGCGCAGCACCCGCGACATCAACCAACTGGCCGATGAAGTCAGCAAAGCGGTGACTGAAGTTGAAGCGCTGGCGGTCAACAGCGAGCAGATCGGCTCGGTACTGGAAGTGATCCGCAGCATCGCCGAACAGACCAACCTGCTGGCGCTTAACGCGGCCATTGAAGCGGCCCGTGCCGGTGAGAGCGGGCGTGGTTTCGCCGTGGTCGCCGACGAGGTGCGTAACCTCGCCAAACGCACGCAGGATTCGGTGGAAGAAATTCGCGTAGTGATCGAACGCATCCAGACCGGCACCCGTGGCGTGGTCGCGACCATGCATTCGAGCCAGACCCAGGCGCACAACAACGCCGGGCAGATTCGTCAGGCGGTGGATGCGCTGGGCAAGATCAGCGACGCGGTGACGGTGATCAGCGACATGAACCTGCAAATCGCCAGCGCCGCCGAGCAGCAGAGCGCGGTGGCCGAAGAGGTCAACCGTAACGTTTCGGCGATTCGTACCGTGACCGAAACCTTGACCGGCCAGGCCACTGAATCGGCCGCGATCAGCAGCCAGCTCAATGCCTTGGCGAGCCAGCAGATGAAATTGATGGACCAGTTCCGCGTATAAACACCTAGCGAAAATCACCGCAAACCCTGTGGGAGCTGGCTTGCCAGCGATGGCGGCAGATCAGTCAGTACATTGTTGACTGACCCTCCGCTATCGCTGGCAAGCCAGCTCCCACAGGGTCAAGTGGCAACCCTGCAATCGGGGATTTCATCTGACTCGGGATTGTTTTGCACTATCATCGCCCTCTCGCTCCGGAGGGCCTTCGATGACTGATTTACTCACGTCCATTCAAGCCGCACTCGGCTTGTCGCACACGCCAATTCCGTTCACCGATCACGGCGCCCTGCCCTCGGCGTTCGCCGTCACTTACCTTGCGTGCGCGAGCATCGCCGCTGCCGCTCAGGCCGTCAGCGAATTGATCCAGCAGCAGACCGGTTATTTGCCGGCCATTGCAGTCGACCGTCGATTGGCTTCGTTCTGGTTCTCCAGCTCTCTCCGCCCGAGCGGCTGGCAAGTGCCACCGCTGTGGGATCCGATTGCCGGTGACTATGCAACGAAAGACGGCTGGATCCGCCTGCACACCAATGCCCCGCACCATCGCGCCGCTGCTGAAAGCGTGCTCGGCGCATGCGCTGACCGAACGGTGATGGCGGCGAAAGTCGCGCAATGGGCGAGTACGGATCTGGAGCACGCCGTGGTCGAGGCCAAGGGTTGCGCCGCCGAAATGCGCAGTTGGGCGCAGTGGCAACAGCATCCGCAAGGGATGGCGGTAAATGCCGAGCCACTCGTTCACTTGATCTGCGATCAGGCTGAACACGCCAAACCGTGGCAAGGTTCGGTCGCCCAGCCGTTGGCCGGGATCAAGGTCCTGGATCTGACCCGAGTGCTCGCCGGCCCTACCGCCAGTCGTTTCCTCGCGGGGCTCGGCGCGGAAGTTTTGCGCATCGATCCGCCGACCTGGAATGAGCCCGGTGTCGTCCCGGAAATGACCTTGGGTAAACGCTGTGCGCGACTGGATCTGCAGGTTGCGGCGGATCGAGCGGTGTTCGAAAGTTTGTTGAAAGACGCCGACATCCTGCTGCATGGCTATCGCGCCGACGCACTGGAGCATCTCGGTTTCGGCGCAGAACGCCGCCGCCAACTGGCGCCGGGGCTGATCGACGTTTGCCTCAATGCCTACGGCTGGAGCGGCCCCTGGCAGAACCGCCGGGGCTTCGACAGCCTGGTGCAAATGAGCAGCGGCATCGCCGAGGCCGGGCAGCGTTGGCAGCAGGCCGATAAACCGACGCCGTTGCCGATGCAGGCGCTGGATCATGCGACGGGGTATTTGCTGGCGGCGAGTGCGCTCAAGTTGCTGACCGAGCGCTTGCGCAATGGTCGCAGTGGCTCGGCGCGTTTGTCGCTGGCGCGTACGGCGAAGTTGTTGATTGAGTCTGGGTCGGGCACAACTGAAGCGCTGCGTGCCGAGGATGAGCAGGATCAACAGGTGCTGGTGGAACAGACCCCATGGGGCCCGGCGCATCGGTTGCGGGTGCCGGTGAAGATCAGCGGCACACCGTTGCAGTGGGCGTTGCCTGCCACGGACTTGGGTTCCCACCAACCTCAGTGGTGAATTTTAAACCGCTATCGCGAGCAGGCTCACTCCTACAGTTGACCGCGTTCCAACAGTAGGAACGCGGTTAACTGTAGGAGTGAGCCTGCTCGCGATGAGGCCTGAATTGACCAAGCGACATTCGGATCAGTCCGAGCGGCTCAAAGACGTCCACAAAAGCTGCGCCGCATACCCTCGATAAGGCCGCCAGGCCTCAGCGCGCAAAGCCAAATCCCGCGCTGTCGGTCGCACGCCCTCCAACACTTCCAGTGCCCGTAGCAGCCCGACATCGCCATGGGGCAACCCATCCAGATCGCGCAATTGCCGCAACGCAACGTACTGCGCCGTCCACTCGCCTACCCCGTGTAACGCCAGCAGCCGTGCCACGCCACCCTCGCGATTCGGTTCAAACAATGAAGGTTCTTCCAGCAACGCCTGCGCCACCCCCGACAGCGTGCGCCCACGACTTTTCGGCATGCCCAGCGCTGCCAGATCTGCCGCTGCCAACACGTCCGCCTCGGGAAACACATGGGTCAATCCAGGCACGCCCGAATCCAGCGTCACCCCATGTTGCGCAACCAGTTTCCCGGCCAAACGAATCGCCGCCACCACCGTAATCTGCTGCCCGAGCACCGCGCGAAACGCCAACTCCAACCCATCCCACGCCCCAGGAATCCGCACCCCCGGGCGCTCGGCGATCAACCGCGCCAGCAACGGATCATTCGCCAGATGCCCTTGCATCAACGCCACATCAGCATCCAGATCAAACATCCGCCGCAACCTGATCACGATCTCGGGCACCGCTGCCGGATCAGGAAAGTCCAACTCGACCTCCAGCGCATCCGCCGTCCCAAGCCACACCGAAACCGTGCCGTGAACACCGTTCAACCCGATGCTGCGCGAATACACACCCTCGACCACAACCTCCATCCCGACCACCGCCCGCGCCGCGAGAAACCCCAACATCGCCTCCCAGTCATACGGCGGCGCATACGCAAGCGACAACCTCACAACGACAGCACACCGCTGTACAACCCGTAAGCCGCCAGCCCCGCGCCGATGACCACGCAGGTAAAAATGCCTTTCTCGACATGGGTGAACAACGGTTCGCCCGCCTCATGCTTGGCCTTGGCAAACAAAATCACTCCTGGGGCATACAAGAGCGCTGACAGCAGCAAATACTTCACCCCACCGGCATACAACAGCCACACCGCATAACCGAGGGCGATGCCGCCGATCAGCAGATCCTTGGTGCGTTCGGCCGTAGCGTGTTCGTAAGTTTCGCCGCGCCCGCTGAGCAACACCGCGTACGCCGCCGACCACAGGTACGGCACCAGAATCATCGACGACGCCAGATAAATCAGGCTGGTGTAAGTGCCCGCCGAAAACAGCGTGATCAGCAGGAAAATCTGGATCATCGCATTGGTCAGCCACAACGCGTTGACCGGCACATGGTTCTTGTTTTCCTTTTTCAGGAACGCCGGCATGGTCTTGTCCTTGGCCGTGGCGAAAAGTATTTCCGCACACAGCAGCGCCCATGACAGCAAGGCACCGAGCAGTGAAATCGCCAGGCCAATGCTGATCAGCAACGCCCCCCACGGCCCGACAATGTGCTCAAGCACCGCCGCCAGCGACGGGTTCTGCAGATTGGCCAGCTCCGGCTGACTCATGATCCCCAGCGACAGCACGTTGACCAACACCAGCAGCGCCAGCACGCCGACAAAACCGATGACCGTGGCGCGACCGACGTCGCTACGTTTTTCCGCCCGCGCCGAGTACACACTGGCGCCTTCGATGCCGATGAACACGAACACCGTGACCAGCATCATGTTGCGCACCTGATCCATTACTCCGCCGAAATTCGGGTTGCTGGTGCCCCAGATGTCACGGGTAAAAATGTCAGCCTTGAACGCGATGGCGGCGATGACGATGAACATGATCAGCGGCACGACTTTGGCCACTGTGGTCAATTGGTTGATCAGTGCCGCCTCCTTGATCCCGCGCATCACCAGAAAATGCACAGCCCACAGCAGCACCGACGCACAGGCAATGGCGATCGGCGTGTTGCCCTGGCCGAACACCGGAAAGAAATACCCGAGGGTGCTGAACAGCAGCACGAAATAACCGACGTTGCCCAGCCACGCGCTGATCCAGTAACCCCACGCCGACGAGAACCCCATGTAGTCGCCAAACCCGGCCTTGGCGTAGGCGTAGACCCCTGAGTCCAGCTCCGGCTTGCGGTTGGCCAGGGTCTGAAAGACGAACGCCAGCGTCAACATGCCGATCGCGGTGATGCCCCAACCGATCAGGATCGCCCCGGCGTCGGCGCGTGCTGCCATGTTTTGCGGCAACGAGAAAATCCCCCCGCCAATCATCGACCCCACCACCAGGGCGATCAACGCGCCTAATCGCAGCTTTTGCGTCGGTTGCGACATGCAAATCTCCCTTCCTGATCAACGAATTCTCAATTTCTACCGAAACCCCAAGATCCACCCAAACCCCAGATGCACCGCCCCCCTGTGGCGAGGGGATTTATCCCCGATGGGTGGCGAAGCCGCCCCAGACCCAGTCAGCGCGGTGTATCAGACAGAACGAGTTCTGAGGCTTTGGGGCGGCTTCGCCACCCATCGGGGATAAATCGCCTCACCACAGGTTTATGTCTTAACTAACTAAATGGGTAAAGAGTAAGTACGTTTATTAGATAACGCCAACAAACGCCCATTTATATATAGCCGATGACGCTAACGCCTAGCACGCTAAGACAGTTTTGTGCGCTGATCCTAATAAATCAATTCTGTACTGAAAACAGAGGCGGAAAATTTGCCAAACCGCCAAAAAGAACTAGCGTGATAATTCGAAAGTAATAATAGCCATTCCCAAGAACATCACCATAAAGCCTCTAGAACGGGCATTTCAGAAGACAGCTTTATGCCTGTAGTGGTTTCCTAAGTCATTCATTAACAATGGAATGTGACCATGCACTGATCTAAGTCAGCTGTTTGAACAGACAACAGAACTACGCTGTGATCTCTTCTCTCCTGCAATGGAGTCATGCAATGTCTGAAGCTCCCGGAAAACTACGACTAGGTGCACTGGTTGCGTTGGTAGTCGGCTCGATGATCGGTGGCGGGATATTCTCTTTGCCACAAAACATGGCCGCCAGCGCCGACGTCGGCGCGGTACTGATCGGTTGGGCCATCACCGCTGTCGGCATGCTCACCCTCGCTTTTGTCTTCCAAACCCTCGCCAATCGCAAGCCTGACCTGGACGGCGGTGTCTACGCCTACGCCAAGGCCGGTTTCGGCGACTACATGGGTTTCTCGTCCGCCTGGGGTTACTGGATCAGTGCCTGGCTGGGCAACGTCGGTTACTTCGTTCTGCTGTTCAGCACCCTCGGCTATTTCTTCCCGGTTTTCGGTGAAGGCAACACCGTTGCTGCGGTGATCGGTGCCTCGGTGCTGCTGTGGGCCGTGCACTTCCTCGTCCTGCGCGGGATCAAGGAAGCGGCGTTCATCAACCTCGTGACCACAGTCGCCAAGGTCGTGCCGCTGCTGCTGTTCGTGTTGATCGCGGTGTTCGCCTTCAAACTGGACATCTTCACCGCCGACATCTGGGGCATCAAAAACCCGGATCTGGGCAGCGTGATGAACCAGGTGCGCAACATGATGCTGGTTACCGTGTGGGTGTTCATCGGCATCGAGGGCGCGAGCATCTTCTCGGCCCGCGCCGAAAAACGCTCGGACGTCGGTAAGGCCACCGTGATCGGCTTCATCACCGTGCTGCTGTTTCTGGTGCTGGTGAACGTGCTGTCGCTGGGCATCATGACTCAGCCGGAACTGGCAAAACTGCAGAACCCGTCGATGGCCGCCGTGCTTGAGCACGTGGTCGGTCACTGGGGCGCGGTACTGATCAGTGTTGGTCTGATTATTTCGCTGCTGGGCGCGCTGCTGTCGTGGGTGCTGCTGTGTGCGGAGATCATGTTCGCCGCTGCCAAAGACCACACCATGCCGGAGTTCCTGCGTAAGGAAAACGCCAACCACGTACCGGTCAACGCCCTGTGGCTGACCAACGCGATGGTGCAGATTTTCCTGATCATCACGCTGTTCTCGGCCAGTACTTACCTGTCGCTGATCTATCTCGCCACCTCGATGATTCTGGTGCCGTACCTGTGGTCGGCGGCCTATGCCCTGCTGCTGGCGGTGCGCGGCGAAAGCTACGAGGGCTTCGCGGCCGAGCGGCGCAAGGATCTGATAATCGGCGGCATCGCGTTGATCTACGCGGTGTGGCTGCTGTATGCCGGCGGGGTCAAGTATCTGCTGCTCTCGGCCCTGCTCTACGCACCTGGCGCGATCCTGTTCGCCAAAGCCAAGCTGGAACTCAAACAACCGATTTTCACTAACGTCGAGAAGCTGATTTTCGCCGCAGTGGTCGTGGGTGCCCTGGTGGCTGCCTACGGTCTCTACGACGGCTTCCTGACTCTGTAACCCCTGATTGTTTTGTTATCTGGAGGATCTGAAATGACCACGGAAAAAGTTAAGTACGGCGTACATTCCGAAGCCGGCAAACTGCGCAAAGTCATGGTGTGCTCCCCAGGTCTGGCCCATCAGCGGCTGACCCCGAACAACTGCGATGAGCTGCTGTTCGACGACGTGCTCTGGGTGGCCCAGGCCAAGCGCGACCACTTCGACTTCGTCACCAAAATGCGCGAGCGCGGCATCGATGTGCTGGAAATGCACAACCTGCTGACCGACATCGTCGCCATCCCCGAAGCGCTGGACTGGATTCTCGAGCGCAAGGTCACCGCCGACTCGGTGGGCCTGGGCCTGATCAACGAAGTCAAATCCTGGCTGAAAAGCCTCGAGCCACGGCACATCGCCGAATTCCTGATTGGTGGCGTGTCTGCCGATGATCTGCCGGACAGCTTCGGTGGCAAGACCATCCAGATGTTCCGCGACTTCCTCGGCCACTCCAGCTTCATTCTGCCGCCGCTGCCGAACACCCAGTTCACCCGCGACACCACCTGCTGGATCTACGGTGGCGTGACGTTGAACCCGATGTACTGGCCAGCGCGCCGTCAGGAAACCCTGCTGGCCACCGCCATCTACAAATTCCACCCACAGTTCACCAACGCCGAATTCGAAATCTGGTACGGCGACCCGGACAAGGAGCACGGCAGCTCCACCCTTGAAGGTGGCGACGTCATGCCAATCGGCAACGGCGTGGTGTTGATCGGTATGGGCGAACGCTCGTCTCGTCAGGCCATCGGCCAACTGGCGCTGAACTTGTTCAAGAACAAAGCCGTGGAAAAAGTCATCGTTGCCGGCCTGCCGAAATCCCGTGCGGCGATGCACCTCGACACCGTGTTCAGCTTCTGCGACCGCGACCTGGTGACGATTTTCCCTGAGGTGGTCAACCAGATCGTCGCGTTCACCCTACGACCAGATGAAAGCAAACAGGGCGGCATCGACATCCGCCGCGAAGAAGGCACCTTCCTCGACACCGTGGCCAAAGCCCTCAACCTGCCGAAGCTGCGCGTGGTGGAAACCGGCGGCAACAGCTTCGCCGCTGAACGCGAGCAATGGGACGACGGCAACAACGTGGTGGCGGTGGAACCGGGCGTGGTTATCGGCTACGACCGCAACACCTACACCAACACCCTGCTGCGCAAGGCCGGCGTGGAAGTCATCACCATCAGCGCCGGTGAATTGGGCCGAGGCCGTGGCGGCGGCCACTGCATGACCTGCCCGATCATCCGCGACCCGATCGATTACTAAACCTCTGAGCCCTGGCCGACACTTACAACGTGCGGCCAGGGGGATAACCGACACCGAAGGAGATCCATCATGGCTTTTAACATTCACAACCGTAACCTACTCAGCCTGGAACACCACACCCCACGTGAGCTGCGTTACCTGCTCGACCTGTCCCGCGACCTCAAACGCGCCAAATACACTGGCACCGAGCAACAGCACCTGAAGGGCAACAACATCGCCCTGATCTTTGAAAAAACTTCGACCCGTACCCGTTGCGCCTTCGAAGTGGCGGCGTATGACCAAGGCGCCAACGTCACTTACATCGACCCGAACTCTTCGCAGATCGGTCACAAAGAAAGCATGAAAGACACCGCCCGCGTGCTGGGGCGCATGTACGACGCCATCGAGTACCGTGGCTTCAAACAGGAAATCGTCGAAGAGCTGGCCAAGTTCGCTGGCGTACCGGTGTTCAACGGCCTGACCGATGAATATCACCCGACGCAAATGATCGCCGACGTGTTGACCATGCGTGAACACGCCGACAAGCCGATCCATGAAATCAGCTACGCCTACCTCGGCGACGCGCGCAACAACATGGGCAACTCGCTGCTGCTGGTCGGCGCCAAACTCGGCATGGACGTGCGCATCTGCGCGCCGAAAGCCTTGTGGCCACTGGATGATCTGGTTGAGCGTTGCCACAAATATGCGGAAGAAAGTGGCGCACGCATTACCCTGACTGAAGACCCGAAAGCCGCCGTCAAAGGCGTCGACTTCATCCACACCGACGTTTGGGTGTCGATGGGCGAGCCGGTGGAAGCCTGGGCCGAGCGTATCCAGCAACTGCTGCCGTACCAGGTCAATGCTGAGCTGATGAAAGCCTCCGGCAACCCGCGTACCAAGTTCATGCACTGCCTGCCGGCGTTCCACAACAGCGATACCAAGGTCGGCAAACAGATTGCCGAACAGTATCCGCACCTGAAAAACGGCATCGAAGTGACCGACGACGTGTTCGAGTCCCCAGCCTGCATCGCCTTCGAGCAAGCGGAAAACCGCATGCACACGATCAAGGCGATTCTGGTCTCGACCCTCGCTGATCTGTAACTGGATGATCAGGTTCTCCTGATCCATGATCGTTCCCACGCTCCCGCGTGGGAATGCATCCCGTGACGCTCTGCGTCACAGCGGACGCGGAGCGTCCGTGGCGGCATTACCACGCAGAGCGTGGGAACGATCAACATCGAATTCTGAAAGGATTGCATTATGCGTATCGTCGTAGCGCTGGGCGGTAACGCCCTGCTCCGCCGTGGTGAGCCGATGACCGCTGACAATCAGCGCGCCAACATCCGCATCGCCACCGAGCAAATCGCCAAGATCCATGCCGGCAACCAACTGGTCATCGCCCACGGCAACGGCCCGCAAGTCGGCCTGCTGTCGCTGCAAGCGGCGGCCTACACCTCCGTCACCCCTTACCCGCTGGACGTGCTCGGCGCCGAAACCGAAGGCATGATCGGCTACATCATCGAACAGGAACTGGGCAACCTGCTCGACTTCGAAGTGCCGTTCGCCACCCTGCTGACCCAGGTTGAAGTCGACGCCAACGACCCCGCCTTCAAGAACCCGACCAAGCCGATCGGCCCGGTCTACGACAAGGCCGAAGCGGAAAAACTCGCCGCCGAAAAAGGCTGGGCGATTGCCCCGGATGGCGATAAGTACCGTCGTGTCGTGGCCAGTCCACGGCCAAAACGCATCTTCGAAATCCGCCCGATCAAGTGGCTGCTGGACAAGGGCAGCATCGTTATTTGCGCCGGGGGCGGCGGCATCCCGACCATGTACGACGAGAACCGCAACCTCAAAGGCATCGAGGCAGTAATCGACAAGGATCTGTGCTCGTCACTGCTCGCCGAGCAACTGGAAGCCGACCTGCTGGTGATCGCCACGGACGTCAACGCGGCGTTCATCGATTACGGCAAACCGACGCAGAAAGCCATTGCCGAAGCGCACCCGGATGAACTCGAACGCCTCGGTTTCGCCGCCGGTTCCATGGGGCCGAAGGTGCAGGCAGCCTGCGAATTCGCGCGCCATACTGGCAAGGTCGCGGTGATCGGTTCGCTGGCGGACATCGAAGCCATCGTCCAGGGCACGGCCGGTACGCGTGTGACCACCGCGAAGCCGGGCATCACTTACCGATAATTAGAAACTCCGGGGGCAGACCGAAGGTCTGCCCTTCTCCCATGCCTTGAAAGGAGAAAACCATGGCCCAATTCGAACCTGGTCACTTGCACATCGAGCGGCACGCGTTGACCGACGATGACGTCAATTACAACGTACACCTCGACTATGAAGTGTTTACCGATCCTTCGAAAGGCAAAGGAATACAGTTCACCCTGCATGGCAGCATGCAGGGCAAGGACATGAAGGAAACGTTTTTCCTGCCCAAGGAAGAGGCTTACAACTTCGCCCGTGACGTGACCCGCATCGCCGAGAAGTACGGGATTCCCAAGGCTCACAGCCAGATCGGCTCGGTGCACAAGCATTACGACCTGATGTTTGAAGACATTCGGCAGAAGTTGAATATGCAATCCGGGGATCCGGTCAATCCCGAGCATTTTGAGTAACCTGGATTTTTCACATCGATCGTTCCCACGCTCTGCGTGGGAATGCCGCCACGGACGCTCCGCGTCCGCTGTGACGCAGAGCGTCACGGGATGCATTCCCACGCGAAGCATGGGAACGATCAGCGCAGGACACAGATTTCACCATTAGCCCGCCCCAAGGCATACTTGCCACCCTCCGCTCTACAGATCACTGAACCGCCCCATGCGTATCCACGTCAGTTTCATCGACCGCGTCGGCATCACCCAGGAAGTCCTGGCTATTCTCGGTGGGCGCAATCTCAATCTGGATGCGGTGGAGATGATCCCGCCGAACGTCTACATCGATGCGCCGACCTTGAGTCCGCAAGTGCTCGAAGAACTGAAAGATGCATTGTTCCGCGTGCTCGGCGTGGAAGCGGTGACCGTGGTCGACATCCTCCCCGGCCAGCGTCGGCACTTGCAGCTCGATGCCTTGCTGGCGGCGATGACCGACCCGGTACTCGCGCTCGACAGCGCCGGCAAGGTGCTGCTGGCCAACCCGGCGTTGATCGCGTTGTACGGTCGTGAGCCGGCGGGTGAAAGCGTCTCTGAACTGTTCAACGATCCGGCCCTGCTCGACACCTTGCTCGAACACGGCTTCCGCCTGCCGCTGCGCGAAATCACCGTCAACGGCCAGACCCTGTTGCTCGACGCCACGCCGATCACCGACGCTGGCGCCCTGCTCACTTTGTATCAACCGAACCGTATCGGTGAACAACTCTCGGCACTGCACCACGACCACGCTGAAGGGTTCGATGCACTGCTTGGCGAATCCCCGGCGATCCGCACCCTCAAGGCCCGCGCGCAGCGTGTAGCAGCCCTCGATGCACCGCTGCTGATTCAAGGCGAAACCGGGACCGGCAAAGAACTGGTCGCCCGTGCCTGCCACGCGATCAGTGCGCGGCACAGCGCGCCGTTTCTGGCGTTGAACTGCGCAGCGCTACCGGAGAACCTCGCCGAAAGCGAACTGTTCGGCTACGCCCCCGGCGCCTTCACCGGCGCGGCGCGTGGCGGCAAACCGGGGCTGATGGAACTGGCCAACCAGGGCACGGTGTTTCTCGATGAAATCGGCGAGATGTCGCCGTACTTGCAGGCCAAGCTGCTGCGCTTCTTGAACGACGGCAGCTTCCGCCGCGTGGGCGGTGATCGCGAAGTGAAGGTCAACGTGCGCATCCTCAGCGCGACCCACCGTGATCTGGAGAAAATGGTCAGCGAAGGGCTGTTCCGCGAAGACCTGTTCTATCGCCTCAACGTACTCAACGTTGAAGTGCCGCCGCTGCGTGAGCGCGGCCAGGACATTCTGCTGTTGGCGCGCTATTTCATGCAGCAGGCCTGCGCGCAGATTCAGCGCCCGGTCTGCCGCCTCGCACCAGGGACCTACCCGGCGCTGCTCGGCAATCGCTGGCCGGGCAACGTGCGGCAATTGCAGAACGTGATCTTCCGCGCGGCGGCGATTTGCGAGAGCAGCCTGGTGGATATTGGCGACCTCGACATCGCTGGCACCTCGGTGGCGCGGCAGACGGACAGCGATGTCGACAGCCTTGAACAAGCGGTCGAATCCTTCGAAAAAACGCTGCTGGAAAAACTCTACGTCAGCTACCCCTCGACCCGCCAACTGGCCAGCCGCCTGCAAACCTCGCACACGGCCATCGCCCACCGCCTGCGCAAATACGGCATCCCGGGTAAACCTTAGCCAGCACAAACGCTTGGTGGCGATATCCCAAACGTAATTTTCGTCAATTCAACTACAGAGTGATCAAGTACCGTTCCTAGAAAAGACGGCATCCGTGATGGCATAATGCCCCTAGCTTCATACAGAAAACCGAACTTGAATCACCATTAATAACAACTACTCAAGGAACAGAGTCAAAAAATGTTCGAAGTAAAACTGCTTGCCGCGCTGTCATTCTTACCCATAATCATAACAGCAATAGTTCTTTATGGAGAACGGAGGCGCATATTCATATACGCACCAAAATTCAGACTAAATTACTCTTTCGCAAACTGGAGCATCATCGATTCATACTGCACATCTATTTGGATTGGGACTTTCTCGTTTATCATGCTTGCAGCAGTACAGAAATTCCTCCTAACCAATGTAAGTATATTTTCATTGTGTGCAGGACCGATCTTCCTGACTATTACGGGAACCGTTGCATTACTGATAGAACACTACAAACTTAAAGACACCTACGAGAACCATTCAAAAGCGATCAAAACAATACTTGTGGTATCCGCCGTATTCATTGGTTATAAATCAAACGCAATGACGGATGATGTGATAGCCGAGTACACTTTGGTTAATGCATCAAACTTTCCGGATGCGCAGAAAATCATAGCAATTTGCGTGACTGTGGGGATCTGGGCCTATACAGCAGTGGTTTTCAGCCTAGCAATCTACATCCTCATCAGCATGATAACGTTCACCAAGATGATAACCATCGACAAAATTAACGCCAAGGAGAACCGATATAGACGCTGTCTTATCGGAAATCGCCCCATCACACCAAATACTAAAAACAAAGAGATGCTCATCTTTGCCTCACTTCTTGTGGGAGCGGCCATGACTGTAAGTGCACCATTAGGCTTTGTAGAGCACATAAAAACAAAAGAAATAGAAAAAATAGTGAAAAACCTGATAGTCGAAACATCATTCCACTTACCCCCAGGAATATGCAACGTTGAGCCAGCAGACGGAAGCCGTCTATCATTACTACCTTTCCGCCAAGCTGCCATAGCCATCCCCGACAAGAATTCCACTTACAACTTCGCGATCATTGAATGCAATAGAACCTTCGCGCAGCTTCCAAAAACCTTTACGGACGAAAGTACGCAACAAAAAAAATAAAATCATGAATACCAAATCGTATAAATAGAAAATCAGAAACTTCGGAGTGTTAAAGATTGTTGCAAAGCCAGTCTAAGGCCTCGTTATACGCCCACAGGCACAGCATCAGAAACGACCTCCACCTGTACTGAAAACGCTACATCGGAACGATATCGATACACCCATCTCTGATCACCGCTGTGCAAGGCTTTGATCCCGTTCAGCTTTTTTCCCCGCTCCGCTGTGTAGCGATTTCGCTACACAGCCCCATTCCAAGCCTGCCGAAATAGCATTCAATCCTTTGATTTACAACGACAAATTAAATTTGGCAGCATTCTTGCTAACTATTTCCTCATAAATATGGGCTTCCCTGCCCAAGCCTTCCACCGCGTCCACCAGACGAGTCTGGCCCCTGAGGAGTTTCCATGAGCGAGTTGCGTTTTACTGAAGATCACGAATGGCTGCGCACCGAAGCTGACGGCAGCGTTACTGTCGGCATCACCGCTTTCGCGCAGAACGCCTTGGGCGACGTGGTGTTCGTGCAACTGCCTGAGCTGCAGGCTTACGAAAAAGGCGCCGAAGCCGCCACCGTCGAATCGGTGAAAGCCGCCAGCGGCGTGTACATGCCTCTCGACGGCGAAGTGCTGGCAACCAACCCGGCACTGGAAGACAGCCCGGAACTGGTCAACGAAGATCCGCTGGGCGAAGGCTGGTTCTTCCGCTTCAAGCCAAGCGACGCCGCCGCTGTCGGCAAACTGCTCGATCAGGACGCGTACGACCGTCTGATCAAAGCCCAAGCCGAAGCCTGAGGAACACTGACATGACTCAAGTAAACCTTGGCACCGCCAACGAATTCATCGCCCGTCACATCGGCCCGCGCGCCGGTGACGAGCAAGCCATGCTCAACAGCCTCGGCTTCGATTCGCTCGAAGCGCTGAGCGCCAGCGTCATCCCGGAAAGCATCAAGGGCACCAGCGTGCTCGGCATGGACGACGGCCTCAGCGAAGCCGATGCCCTGGCGATGATCAAATCCATCGCCGGCAAAAACCAACTGTTCACGACCTACATCGGCCAGGGCTACTACAACTGCCATACGCCGTCGCCGATCCTGCGCAACCTGCTGGAAAACCCGGCCTGGTACACCGCTTACACGCCGTACCAGCCAGAAATTTCCCAAGGCCGTCTCGAAGCGCTGCTGAACTTCCAGACCCTGATCAGCGACCTCACCGGCCTGCCGATCGCCAACGCATCCTTGCTCGACGAAGCCACCGCCGCTGCCGAAGCCATGACCTTCTGCAAACGCCTGAGCAAGAACAAGGGCAGCCACCAATTCTTCGCCTCGATCCACAGCCACCCGCAAACCCTCGACGTGCTGCGCACCCGTGCCGAGCCACTGGGCATCGACGTGGTTGTTGGCGATGAGCGTGAACTGACTGACGTCACCCCGTTCTTCGGCGCACTGCTGCAATACCCGGCGAGCAACGGTGATGTGTTCGACTACCGCGACCTGACCGAACGCTTCCACGCCGCCAACGCTTTGGTGGCCGTGGCTGCTGACCTGCTGGCCCTGACCCTGCTGACCGCCCCGGGCGAGTTCGGCGCTGACGTCGCCATCGGTTCGGCACAACGCTTCGGCGTGCCGCTGGGCTTCGGTGGCCCGCACGCCGCTTACTTCTCCACCAAAGATGCGTTCAAGCGCGACATGCCGGGCCGTCTGGTCGGTGTCTCGGTCGACCGTTTCGGCAAGCCGGCGCTGCGTCTGGCGATGCAAACCCGCGAGCAACACATCCGCCGCGAGAAGGCCACGTCGAACATCTGCACCGCGCAAGTGCTGCTGGCCAACATCGCCAGCATGTACGCCGTCTACCATGGCCCGAAAGGCCTGACACAGATCGCCAACCGCGTGCATCACCTGACCGCGATTCTGGCCAAGGGCCTGACCGCGCTGGGCGCGACAGTTGAACAAGCCAGTTTCTTCGACACCCTGACCGTGGCTACCGGCGCACAAACCGCCGCGCTGCACGACAAGGCGCACGCTGCGCAGATCAACCTGCGCGTGATCGACGCTCAGCGTCTGGGCCTGTCGGTCGATGAAACCACCACGCAGGCAGATATCGAAACCCTGTGGGGCCTGTTCGCCGACGGCAAGACCCTGCCGGACTTCGCGGCTCTCGCCGCCTCCGTTCAGAGCACTATTCCCGCTGCGCTGGTACGTCAGTCGCCAATCCTCAGCCACCCGGTGTTCAACCGATATCACTCGGAAACCGAGCTGATGCGCTACCTGCGCAAACTGGCGGACAAGGACCTGGCACTGGATCGCACCATGATCCCGCTGGGCTCGTGCACCATGAAACTCAACGCCGCCAGCGAAATGATCCCGGTGACCTGGGCTGAATTCGGTGCGCTGCATCCGTTCGCCCCGGCCGCGCAAAGTGCCGGTTACCAGCAATTGACTGACGAACTGGAGGCGATGCTCTGCGCCGCCACCGGTTACGACGCGATCTCGCTGCAACCGAACGCCGGTTCGCAAGGTGAATACGCTGGCCTACTGGCCATCCGCGCCTACCACCAGAGCCGTGGCGATGAGCGTCGCGACATCTGCCTGATCCCGTCGTCCGCCCACGGCACCAACCCGGCCACCGCCAACATGGCTGGCATGCGCGTGGTCGTGACTGCGTGCGATGCCCGTGGCAACGTCGACATCGAAGACCTGCGCGCCAAAGCCATCGAGCACCGCGAACACCTCGCCGCGCTGATGATCACTTACCCGTCGACGCACGGCGTGTTCGAAGAAGGCATCCGCGAAATCTGCGGAATCATTCATGACAACGGCGGCCAGGTGTACATCGACGGCGCCAACATGAACGCGATGGTCGGCCTCTGCGCACCGGGCAAGTTCGGCGGCGACGTTTCGCACCTGAACCTGCACAAAACCTTCTGCATCCCGCATGGCGGTGGTGGCCCGGGCGTCGGCCCGATTGGCGTCAAATCGCACCTGACGCCGTTCCTGCCAGGCCACGGCCAGATGGAACGCAAGGAAGGCGCGGTCTGCGCGGCACCGTTCGGCAGCGCGAGCATTTTGCCGATCACCTGGATGTACATTCGCATGATGGGCGGCGCGGGTTTGAAGCGCGCTTCGCAGTTGGCGATCCTCAATGCCAACTACATTTCCCGTCGTCTGGAAGAGCACTACCCAGTGCTGTACACCGGCAGCAATGGCTTGGTGGCGCACGAATGCATCCTCGATCTGCGTCCGTTGAAAGACAGCAGCGGCATCAGCGTTGATGACGTCGCCAAGCGCCTGATCGACTTCGGCTTCCACGCGCCGACCATGTCCTTCCCGGTCGCGGGCACGCTGATGATCGAGCCGACCGAAAGTGAATCCAAAGAAGAACTGGATCGCTTCTGCGACGCGATGATCCGCATCCGCGAAGAAATCCGCGCGGTGGAAAACGGCACGCTGGACAAGGACGACAACCCACTGAAAAACGCTCCGCACACCGCAGCGGAACTGGTTGGCGAGTGGACGCACCCGTACAGCCGCGAGCAGGCCGTTTACCCGGTTGCTTCGTTGATCGAAGGCAAATACTGGCCACCGGTCGGTCGCGTCGACAACGTCTTCGGCGATCGCAACCTGGTCTGCGCCTGCCCGTCGATCGAAAGCTACGCTTAAACGTGTAGGGGGCGAGCCACTCGCCCCCACCGCTTCACCTGTAGGAGCTGCCGAAGTCTGCGATCTTTTGATCTTGCTGTTGAAAGATCAGGATCAAAAGATCGCAGCCTTCGGCAGCTCCTACAGGGGATGTAACCAGCCTGATGTTTCGCCAATTCCTATAACAAGAAACCGGAGAACCACTCATGTCGTTAAGCGTGTTCGACCTGTTCAAGATTGGCATCGGCCCCTCCAGTTCCCACACCGTCGGCCCGATGCGTGCTGCTGCGCGTTTCGCCGAAGGCCTGCGACGTGAAAACCTGCTGACGGCCACCGCCAGCGTTCGCGTCGAGTTGTACGGTTCCCTCGGCGCCACCGGTAAAGGCCACGGCAGCGACAAAGCCGTGCTGCTCGGCCTCGAAGGCGAACACCCGGACACTGTTGATACCGAAACCGTCGCCGCGCGCCTGCAAGAAATTCGCGGCAACGGCCGGCTGAATCTGCTCGGTGAACACAGCATTGCGTTCAACGAGAAAGAACACCTGGCAATGATCCGCAAGCCGCTGGCCTATCACCCCAACGGCATGATCTTCCGCGCCTTCGATGCGGCCGGGCTGCAGATTCGCAGCCGCGAGTACTACTCCGTCGGTGGTGGTTTTGTCGTCGATGAGGATGCGGCCGGTGCCGACCGCATCGTTGAAGACGCCACGCCGCTGACCTTCCCGTTCAAGAGCGCCAAGGACTTGCTCGGCCATTGCACCACCTATGGTCTGTCGATCAGTCAGGTGATGCTGACCAACGAAAGCGCCTGGCGCCCGGAAGCGGAAACCCGCGCCGGGCTGCTGAACATCTGGCAAGTGATGCAGGACTGCGTTGCTGCCGGTTGCCGTAACGAAGGCATTTTGCCGGGCGGTTTGAAGGTCAAACGCCGTGCGGCGGCGTTGCATCGGCAGCTGTGCAAGAACCCGGAATCAGCGCTGCGCGATCCGTTGTCGGTACTCGACTGGGTCAACCTGTATGCCTTGGCGGTCAACGAAGAAAACGCCAACGGCGGGCGTGTGGTCACGGCGCCAACCAACGGCGCGGCGGGGATCGTTCCGGCGGTGCTGCATTACTACATGCGCTTTATCCCCGGCGCGAATGACGACGGCGTCGTGCGCTTTCTGCTGACGGCTGCGGCCATCGGCATTCTGTACAAGGAAAACGCTTCGATCTCCGGCGCCGAAGTCGGCTGCCAAGGTGAAGTCGGCGTAGCGTGCTCAATGGCTGCAGGTGCGTTGTGCGAAGTGCTCGGTGGCAGTGTTCAGCAAGTCGAGAACGCCGCAGAAATCGGCATGGAACACAACCTCGGCCTGACCTGCGACCCGATTGGCGGACTGGTGCAGGTGCCGTGCATCGAGCGCAATGCGATGGGCTCGGTGAAAGCCATCAACGCAGTGCGCATGGCCATGCGCGGCGACGGCCAGCATTTCGTCTCCCTCGACAAAGTCATCCGCACCATGCGTCAGACCGGCGCCGACATGAAAAGCAAATACAAAGAGACCGCCCGCGGCGGTCTGGCGGTCAACATTATCGAATGCTAATTAGCCCCCTCTCCCTGGGAGAGGGTTGGTGTGAATCAAGGAGTTCCGCATGTCCACCGAACAACTGTCGAAAACCCCGCTGCACGCTCTGCACATAGAACTCGGCGCCCGCATGGTGCCGTTCGCCGGCTACGACATGCCGGTGCAATACCCGCTCGGCGTGATGAAAGAACACCAGCACACCCGTGAAAACGCCGGGCTGTTCGACGTCTCGCACATGGGCCAGATTCGCCTGACCGGCGCCAACGCCGCCAAAGCCCTGGAAACCCTGGTACCGGTGGACATCATCGACCTGCCGGTGGGCATGCAGCGTTACGCGATGTTCACCAACGAGAGCGGCGGCATCCTCGATGACCTGATGGTCGCCAATCTCGGCAACGATGAGCTGTTCCTGGTGGTCAACGCCGCGTGCAAGGATCAGGATCTCGCTCATCTGCAAAAACACATCGGCGCTCAGTGCACCATTACGGAGCTGTTCGAGGAGCGCGCGCTGCTGGCGCTGCAAGGCCCGGCGGCCGTTACGGTGCTGGCGCGTCTTGCCCCGGAAGTGGCGAAGATGACGTTTATGCAGTTCAACCGCGTGTCGTTGCTGGGCGTCGATTGCTTCGTCAGCCGCTCGGGCTACACCGGTGAAGACGGTTTCGAAATCTCGGTGCCGGCCGCTGAGGCAGCAAAACTGGCGCGCGCCCTGCTCGCCGAACCGGAAGTCGAGGCCATTGGTCTTGGTGCTCGCGACTCGCTGCGTCTTGAAGCGGGTCTGTGCCTGTACGGCCACGACATGAACACCGAAACCACGCCAATCGAAGCCAGCCTGCTGTGGGCGATCTCCAAGCCACGCCGTGCTGACGGCGCACGCGCTGGCGGTTTCCCGGGCGCTGAGACCGTGTTCACCCAGCAACAAAATGGCGTAGCGCGCAAACGTGTAGGCCTGCTGCCACAAGAACGCACCCCGGTGCGCGAAGGCGCAGAAATCGTCAACGCGGATGGCGAAATCATTGGCAGCGTGTGCAGCGGTGGTTTCGGTCCGACTTTGGGCGGGCCATTGGCGATGGGTTATCTCGACAGCGCTTATGTCGCACTTGATACAGCTGTTTGGGCCATCGTGCGTGGGAAAAAGGTGCAAATGCTTGTAAGCAAAATGCCATTTGTTCCACAACGCTACTATCGTGGTTGATTGACTGTTTCTATAAGTAACGCGGTTGCGTTAAACGTGCACTAATGTGTAACGCAACCGCCATAAAACAGTGCATTGTCTATCAACCGATTCGAATATGAACTTTGCTTATAACGTTCGAAAACAACTGAACAAGCAAATCGTCTAAGCCTGCACTAGTGGACCGACTAACAACCAGCAAGCGCAGCAAAACCGGGGTCTTCACAGGGCTTGTTTTTTCTCCCGTAGTTGGCGTAGAGTTTGTTCACTGTGTTTGCATGGGTCAGCTTGGAATCGTGACCTGGGCAGTAGCCTACAAGTTAGCTACATCCCGTTCGACGTCTTCTTACTCTCCTGCAACCAGCCCCAGTACTCTTTCATGTGAAAGAGACTGTCATTAATTTTTTGCGTCAAAGGAAATAAGAAATGGCTGAACGTCAGAGCGGTACCGTCAAGTGGTTTAACGACGAGAAAGGTTTTGGTTTTATCACTCCTGAAAGCGGTCCGGATCTGTTCGTGCATTTCCGCGCCATCCAGGGCAACGGCTTCAAAAGCCTGAAGGAAGGCCAGAAAGTGACTTTCGTTGCTGTGCAAGGCCAGAAAGGCATGCAGGCTGACGAAGTACAAGCAGAAGGCTAATCTTCTGTAACGAAAAAGCCCCTGATATTGATATCAGGGGCTTTTTTGTGCGCGCGAATCCGTAAAATGGCGCTTCCATTAGCGTCCAGAGGCTGCCATGTCGAAAAACCTGCTCACTCCCCAGGGCGATTTTCCTGCCGTTGGCCTGGGCCGTCGTCTGGCCGCGATGTTCTATGACTTCCTGCTGTGCACCGCTCTGCTGATCGTCACCGGTTTCATTTACAAACTGATCCAGGCCGCGATCATCGGCGAAGAACGCCTGCGCGTGCTGACCGATGCCGGAAAAATGGACGGCGACCCACTGTATTCGACGGTACTGTTGTTGGTGCTGTTTGGATTCTTTGCCAAGTTCTGGACCCACGGCGGGCAGACGCTGGGCATGCAGGTGTGGGGCATTCGTGTGCAGAACGCCGATGGCAGCGCGATCAGCCTGTGGCAGGCGCTGCTGCGCTTTATGGTGTCGATTGCGTCATGGCTGTGCGCCGGGATCGGATTCTTCTGGTCGCTGTATGACAAGCAGAATCGCACGTGGCATGACATCTATTCGGATACTCTCGTGGTGCGAGTCCCGAAGAAACAAAAGTAAGCGCCCACAAAAAAAGATCGCAGCCTTCGGCAGCTCCTACCGAGAACAATGTAGGAGCTGCCGAAGGCTGCGATCTTTTGCTTTCAGGCGTTACCGGCCAGCTTCATCCGTGCGGCCTGGGTGAAATCCAGCATGCGCTTGAGCGGCCGGATCGCCTGCGGAATCAACGCCGGATCAACAAAGATCTCGTTCGTGCCCTCCTTCAAGCTCTTGAGCGTGCGCTCAAGGGTGTTCATGGCCATCCACGGGCAATGTGCGCAACTGCGGCACGCTGCGCCGTTACCGGCGGTTGGCGCTTCGATGAAGACCTTGTCCGGGCACAACTGCTGCATCTTGTAGAAGATGCCACGGTCGGTGGCGACGATCAGCGTCTTGTTTGGCAGGCTCTGCGCGGCGGCAATCAACTGACTGGTGGAACCAACAGCGTCCGCCAGCTCGATCACCGACGTCGGCGACTCCGGGTGCACCAGAATCGCGGCGTCCGGGTACAGCGCCTTCATGTCCTCAAGCTGCTTGGACTTGAACTCCTCGTGGACGATGCAGGCACCGTCCCACAACAGCATGTCTGCGCCGGTCTTGCGCTGGATGTACGTGCCCAAGTGCTTGTCCGGCCCCCAGATGATCGTCTCACCGTTGTCCATCAGGCTTTCGACGATCTCCAGCGCGCAACTCGATGTCACCACCCAGTCAGCCCGAGCCTTTACCGCTGCGGAGGTGTTGGCGTAGACCACCACCGTACGCTCCGGGTGCTGATCGCAGAACGCCGAGAACTCGTCGACCGGGCAACCCAGATCCAGCGAGCAGGTCGCCTCGAGAGTCGGCATCAGCACGCGTTTTTCCGGGTTGAGAATCTTCGCCGTCTCGCCCATGAACTTCACACCGGCGACCACCACGGTCTTGGCCGGGTGGGCGTTGCCGAAGCGCGCCATTTCCAGGGAGTCGGAGACGCAACCGCCGGTTTCTTCGGCCAGCGCCTGAATCACCGGGTCGCAATAAAAGTGAGCCACCAGCACCGCGTCCTGAGCCTTGAGCTCGGCGGCGATGGCGGCACGGTAATAAGCCTCTTCCTCAGCCGTCAGCGGTTTGGGCTGTTTGGCATCGAGGTGGGCTTGAACCAGAAGGCGTTCGGAAATCTGCGTCATGTTCGCAAGACCTGCAGGCGCTTTCGCGCGAAAGTCGAGTATACACCCGGCTCCGGACCGCTTGAGGGTACCGCCGGGAGAGTGAGTATTATCAGGCACGGACAGCATTGAAGCTGCGCAAGGCTACAGAATATCCCGTTGATACAAAAGATCATTCTGACCTGCGTCAGCGCTACTGACACTGAAACGACGCGGGCCCGAATTGCAGGCAAAAAAAAACCCGGAAATCCTCACTTGCGTGGGCCTTCCGGATTTTCTAAACCGCCAAAAATGGTGGGTCGTGTGGGATTCGAACCTACGACCAATTGGTTAAAAGCCAACTGCTCTACCAACTGAGCTAACGACCCGCTGTGTGGTGGCGCGTATAATACTGATTTTTAAGGACTATTCAACACCTTTTTGAAAATAATCAAAAATAAGGTGTTGGGTCGTCCACACCAGCGGCCGCGAAGCCTTCTGCGCGCAGGCGGCAGCTGTCGCATTTGGCGCACGCGCGGCCTTCATCGTCGGCCTGATAGCAGGAAACGGTGAGGCCATAATCAACGCCCAGCTTCACGCCGGCCTGGACGATCTGCGCCTTGCTCAGGTTCTGCAACGGCGCCTGGATACGGAAGCCATTGCCTTCCACGCCTGCCTTCGTCGCCAGATTGGCCATGCGCTCGAACGACTCGATGAACTCGGGACGGCAATCCGGGTAACCGGAATAGTCCACCGCGTTCACACCGATAAAGATGTCGCGCGCGCCGAGCACTTCTGCCCAACCCAATGCCAACGACAGGAACACCGTGTTACGCGCCGGCACGTAAGTCACCGGAATGCCTTCACCCAGCTCTTCAGGAATGTCGATGCTGGTGTCGGTCAGGGCCGAGCCGCCCATGCCATTCAGATTGAGGCCAATCACTTTGTGCTCGACCACACCCAAATCACGGGCGACGCGTGCAGCAGCATGCAGTTCGGCGTGGGAGCGCTGACCGTAGTCGAAGCTCATGGTGTAGCAGGCGTAACCTTCGGCACGGGCCATCGCTACAACAGTGGCCGAGTCGAGGCCGCCAGACAGCAGGATTACCGCACGTTTTTCGCTAGTCTTCAGTTGTTCAGTCATATCAGCGCCCCGGCTCATCATTCCATAGATATTTATGCAACTGCAGTTGCAGCCGCACTGGCAGGTTGTCTGCCACCACCCAATCCGCCAGATCCCTGGCATTGAGGTCATGATGACTTGGGGAGAACAGCACTTCACCCGCACGTCGATCAAGCCCGTACTGGATTAGTTTGGATACCGCCCAGTCATAGTCTTCCCGCGAGCAGATGACAAACTTCACCTGATCATTGGGGGTCAGCAATTCGATATTTTCGTAACGGTTGCGGTGGGCTTCTTTCGAGCCCGGTGTTTTCAGATCAACCACGCGACTGACGCGCGGATCGACCGCCGAGACGTCGAGGGCGCCGCTGGTTTCCAGCGAGACCTCATAGCCGGCATCACACAACTGTTTAAGGAAAGGGATGGCATTCGGCTGTGCCAGCGGCTCACCGCCGGTGACACAAACGTAGCGCGGACGAAATCCGGCCACTTGCTCAAGGATATCGTCGAGGGTGCGCACGGTACCACCACTGAAGGCGTACGCGCTGTCGCAGTATTGGCAACGCAAAGGGCAACCGGTCAGGCGCACAAAAACAGTGGGCAGCCCGGCAGTCCGCGTTTCCCCCTGCAAAGAGTAGAAAACTTCGGTGATTCTCAATGTGTCTTGCATAGTCGCCACGGGCGTAACAGCTAAACAGGCTGTCCGCCTCCGTCAGGCACTTCAGGCAATCGCGCCAACGCGCGGACTACAAGAAGCGTGTTTCAGAAAAAGGGCGTGAATTCTAACGAAAAAACCCGCGACAAGCGCGGGTTTCTTCTAAACGGGTCAAGCGTGCTTACATGCGTTGCAGATCGCGTTGAGCCAACTGAGCGGCGGAGGTACCCGGATATTGGGCCACCACCTGCTGCAGAATGCCTTTGACCTTGTCGGTATGACCAAGGCGGCGCTCTACATCAGCCAGCTTGTACAGCGAATCCGGCACTTTGGCGTGCTTGGGATACAGCTGCGAAACCTTGGCAAACGCCTGACCTGCACCTTGCAGATCGCCTTTGGCCAAGTTGACTTCGCCCAACCAGTACTGGGCATTGCCCGCGTATTGGCTGTTTGGGTATTTGCGCAGGAAAGCGGCGAAAGCCTGGCTGGCCTTGTCGAAATCCTTGGCTTTGATCAGGTCGAAAGCAGCATCGTAATACAGCTTTTCTTTGGCCGGATCAGCCGGTTCGCTACCCGCAGCAGGTGCCTGGGCAGCAGCCCCGGCGCCAGCAGCAGCTCCGGCAGCAGCACTTGCATCGCCACCGGCAGAAGAATTCTCAGGAGTCGCGGCCGGTGCAGCACCGCCGGTTCCTATGCGCCGATCAAGATCCTGGTATCGCTCCAGGGATTCCTGCTTCATGCGCGCAACCTGATTCTGCAGTTCTTCAATCACGCCTTGCTGGCGCGAGATCTGATCCTGCATCTGTTGCAATTGGTTGAACAGCATGCCTTGTGCCGAGGCAGGGGCCGAAGCCGCTCCCCCGGCATAGGCGCCGTTCGTACCGTAACCTGCAGGCGGATAACTGCTCCCGCTATTGTTATAACCGGAGTTGTCATCGACCACAGGAACCGCAGCCCACGCCGCAAGCGGCGCGAGGCTGAGAGCCAGAACAGTTACAGCACGACGGCACGTTCGCATATCGAATTACTTACGCAGTTCGACGCGACGGTTTTGAGCCCAGGACTGCTCGTCGTTGCCGGTAGCAACTGGACGCTCTTCGCCGTAGGAAACCAGTTCCAGCTGAGCTGGGGAAACACCTTGCAGTACCAGGTAGCGCTGAACGGCTTTCGCACGACGCTCGCCCAGTGCCATGTTGTACTCACGAGTACCACGTTCGTCGGTGTTGCCTTCCAGAACAACGCGAGCGCCGTTTGCTTTCAGGTCTTTGGCGTGAACGTCCAGAGCGCGCATGGCTTCTGGCTTCAGGTCCGAGCTGTCGTATTCGAAGTAGAAGGTGGTGATTGCGCGCAGAGCAGCTTCTTCGCTCAGGGAACCGTCAACGGCACCAGTGTTTGCGCCGTAACCAGCGTTTGGATCAACAGCGCCTTCACCGGCGTTGTCGCCGCCTTTGGACGAGCAACCTACAGCTACAGCCATGGCCAGAGCCAGCGCAGCAAATTTACCAAACTTCAGCATTTCCATCGTGAAACTCCTAATGAACCCCAGTGTGTTAAGTAAAACGTGTAGCGCCCGCTCACTTCAGGTAAGGGGACCAGGACGGTTCTCTGACTTCGCCTTGAGCGGTAGGAAGCGGGAGCCTAACGCGTCCATTAATGGACACGAGCATCAAGACTCCCCGGCCCTGTTGGCGGGTGGCGTAGATTACCATGGTGCCGTTGGGCGCAACAGTAGGCGACTCGTCCAGAGTGCTATCAGTGAGGATCTTTACACTCCCTCGCTGCAAATCCTGGGCCGCCACCTTGAAATTGGTGAAGCCATCCTGACGATGGATCATCACCAAAGTCTTTTCATCAGCCGACAGTTTCGGGTTGGCGTTGTAGTTACCGATGAAGGTCACTCGCTCGGCACCGCCGCCGCTGGCGCTGGTTTTGTAGATCTGTGGCTTGCCGCCGCGGTCCGAGGTGAAGTAGATGGTCGAACCATCCTTGCCCCAGTACGGTTCGGTGTTGATGCCGGGACCTGCGGTCACACGGGTGATCTGGCGCGAAGCCAGGTTCATCACGTAGATGTCCGGATTACCGTCCTTGGACAGTACGAACGCCAGGCGATCACCATTTGGCGACCAGGCTGGCGCGCCGTTCAGGCCTTCGAAGTTGGTGATCTGCTCACGGCGACCGGTGTCGATGTTCTGCATGAAGATGCGTGGGCGCTTCTGCTCGAACGACACGTAGGCAATACGCTTGCCGTCCGGTGCGAAACGCGGCGACAGGATTGGCTCACGCGATTGCAGCAAGGTCACCGCACGGGCACCGTCATAGTCCGAACGCTGCAGGGTGTAGCGAGTGTTCTTCTCGGAGAAACGCTCAGCCGTCACGTACAGCAGACGCGTCGAAAACGCACCTTCAATACCGGTCAGTTTCTGGAACGACTGGTCGGCGATGAAGTGCGCCATGTCGCGCAACTGCTCGGTCGTACCGGAAACGTTGCCGTCCGCCACTTTCTGCTCGGTGGCCACGTTGAACAGTGCCCACTGTACCTGCAGGCGGCCGCCCGCTGGGGCAATGCTGCCGACCATCATGTATTGAGCACCCACCGCCTTCCAGTCACGGAAGATGATTTCGCTCGGCTGGCTTGGCTGGCTGATCATGTTTTGCTTTGGAATCGGCGAGTAGTAGCCCGAGTTCCGCAAATCGTTACCAATGATTTCAGCCATGTCGTCCGGCAGTACGGCACCGCCCTGCATACCGAACGGTACAACGGCGATCGGGGTAGCCCGATCGCTGCCGCTGGTAACCAGAATGTTCTTTTCATCCGCCATCGCGATCCCTGCCATGCAGCAGATCACGACCAGCATTCCTCGAAGAAGGTTTCTCACAAGGCTAGATCCTCAGGTGTGAATGTCATCTTGAATGAACGATACGGAGCGAAATCGCTCGGCTTCATTCCCTGCATTTCTGTCAAACGTCCAATATTCTTCACTGCCGCGACTGCCGAAGCATCAAACGGACCGTCGCCACTGGATTTGGCCACGCTGACCGAAGTCACCGTACCGTCCGGCAACATGCCGATTTGCAACACGACTGTCATGCCTTTGCGTGCCGAAGGTGGACGAGCCCAACCCTCTGCAGCTCGCGCACGAATCAGGTCATCGAAACTGCCCGCGACTTCATCACCCTGCTCATCGGCCAAGGCCTGCTGGCGCTGCGGCGTGTCGGAAAGCAGATCGGCCAAGGCCTGAGCCTTTTTGTCTTCGGTCGATTTGCGTGCCGCATCCTGCGCTTTCTTCTTCGCAGCATCGGCAGCAGCTTTCTTCTTCGCTTCGTCGGCGATTTTCTTCTTCGCCTCTTCAGCTTCAGCTTTCTTCTTGGCGTCTTCGGCGGCTTTCTTCTTCGCGTCTTCGACGATCTTCTTCTTGGCTTCTTCAGCAGCCTCTTTCTTGGCTTCTTCCTTAGCCTCTTCTTCAGCCTTCTTCTTGGCTATATCAGCCAATTGTTTCTCTTCGGCCTTCTTGGCTTCGGCTTTTTTCGCGTCGTCAGCTTTCTTGGCGTCATCCGCCTTCTTCGCTTCGTCCGCTTTTTTAGCCTCATCGGCCTTCTTGGCTTCCTCGGCTTTTTGAGCCGCTTCTTCTTTCTTTTGTTCCGCAGCGGCCTTGATCTCTTCCTGCTCGACCTTTTTCTGTTCCATTTGCTCGACTTCGGTCTGGCGCGCGGCGGATTTCTTCGCCTCACCCGCAATCTTCTGATTGGTCTGGGTGGTTGCCTGACTTTTCGATTTCAGTTGGTACAGGGTCGCCTGGACAATCGGTTTGGCCGGCGGCAGCTCTGGTGTAAAGGCAAAACTGACGAACAGCATGCCGAACACCAGCACGTGCAGGACAATTGCCAGAACACTAGGCCAGAAGTAGCTTTCCGAGGCGGACGGCTCTCGCTGTTGCTGCATCAGGGGGCCTCGGTAATCAAACCAACATTACCGACCCCGGCTTTCTGCAACCCGCCCATGGCGCCCATGACGGAACCATAATCGACGGTCTTGTCACCGCGGATGAAGACCTGGGTACGCTTGCCGCCTTCGGTACCGGCGCGAATGATCTTGGTCACCGCGTCGGTCATTTGCGGCAGGGTCATGGCCCTGTCCTGTTGCTTCTCGGTATCGACTTCGCTGCCAAGGTTCCAGTAATAGGTCTTGTCAGCCTTGATCGAAATGGTCAGGACCTGTGTGTTGTTGTCCTGCGGCAAGGCTTCGCTGGAAACCTTGGGCAGATCAACTTTCACGCCCTGATTGAGCATCGGCGCGGTCACCATGAAGATGACCAGCAGTACCAACATCACGTCGATGTAAGGCACCACGTTCATCTCGGCGACCGGCTTGCGCTTTTTGCGAGCTCGAGCGATTAAAGCCATTGGAAATTACCTGCTTATTCTTCGCTGGTGTGCACTTTGCGGTGCAGGATCGCCTGGAATTCATCGGCGAAGGTGTAGTAGCGGCCCAGCAAGGTTTCGCTGCGAGCGGCGAAACGGTTGTAAGCGATGACCGCCGGGATCGCGGCGAACAGACCGATCGCGGTGGCAATCAGGGCTTCAGCGATACCCGGGGCTACGGTGGCCAGGGTCGCTTGTTGGGCGCTGGCCAGGCCGCGGAAGGAGTTCATGATGCCCCACACCGTACCGAACAGGCCGATGTACGGGCTGACCGAACCAACGGTGGCGAGAAACGGCAGGCTCTGCTCGAGCTTCTCTTCCTCGCGGGAGATGGCCACGCGCATGGCACGGGCCACGCCTTCCATTACCGCTTCAGGATCGACGCCTGGCTGCTGACGCAGACGGGAGAATTCCTTGAAACCGGCACGGAAGATTTGCTCGACGCCCGAATCCGGGTCCGGGTTGCTGCCCGCCTGACGGTACAGCTTGGACAGGTCGATACCCGACCAGAAGCGCTCTTCGAAGCTCTCCAGGGCGCGTCGACCGGCACGCAGCAGATTGCTGCGCTGAAAGATCATGATCCATGAGGTCACCGATGCGGCCACCAGGGTCAACATTACCAACTGCACCACGATGCTGGCATTGCTGACCAGGCTCCACATGGAGGAATGGTCGACGACGTTAGCTTCCACGCTTTATCTCCTGCTTTGAGTGTGTACCCGGACCGACCGCGTCGGCAAAGGCCGCACGCAAGTCTTCGGGAAGGGCCCGGGGTTTCAAACTGTTAGTGCGCACACAGGCCACCAAAAACTGCCCTTCACAGAGCAGCACATTATCCGTTGCCCGCCTGACCTGCTGTTTGAAGCGCAGGCTGACCCGGTTCAATTCGATTACATCAGCGCTTACCAGCAGTTCGTCGTCCAGTCGCGCCGGCGCGTGGTAGCGCGCTTCGCTGGAGTGCACGACAAACAACAGATCCTCCCCGGCAAGCTGCGATTGGGCAAAGCCCAGCTCGCGGAGCCGCTCGGTTCGAGCCCGTTCCATAAACTTGAGGTAATTAACGTAATACACGATGCCGCCCGCATCGGTGTCCTCGTAATAAACGCGACAACGATGTGCGAACGGCTCAAGCCCGTTTTGCGCGCGCATACTCTAGTGCTTACTCCTCAGGTTGCCAATCCGGCCAGGCAACTGTTTTTCATGGTTTCAGGGCTTTACTGCAAAAGTACCGTCGTCTGACAGTACAAACCCTGAATAAATCGCCAAAAAATGTGTATCAATCGTCCACGGCATCGAGAAACTCGTCTACCACGGGCATCTCACCCATTCGTGACGGAATGTTTAAACCGAAATGCAGGTATGCGTGCCGCGTTACCACCCTGCCCCGTGGTGTGCGCATGATGTAGCCCTGCTGAATCAGGTACGGTTCCAGCACGTCTTCAATGGTGTGACGTTCTTCGCTGATCGCGGCGGCGAGGCTGTCGATACCGACCGGCCCGCCGTCGAACTTCTCGATCATGGTCAACAGTAAACGGCGATCCTGATGATCGAAACCGTGTTCGTCGACATCCAGCAGGTTCAACGCCAGATCCGCCACTGCCTTGGTGATATGGCCCTTGGCGCGGACTTCGGCGAAATCGCGCACGCGCCGTAGCAAACGGTTGGCAATTCGCGGCGTACCACGGGCGCGCCGGGCGATTTCGAAAGAACCTTCCGGATCCAGCGGCAGACCGAGAATCGCTGCCGAACGGCTGACAATCGTCGCCAGATCGGCCGTGCTGTAGAACTCAAGACGCTGGACGATACCGAATCGGTCACGCAACGGGTTGGTCAGCATGCCGGCGCGAGTGGTCGCACCCACCAGCGTGAACGGTGGCAGATCAAGCTTGATCGAACGCGCCGCCGGCCCCTCGCCGATCATGATGTCTAGCTGGAAGTCCTCCATCGCCGGGTACAGCACTTCTTCCACGATCGGCGACAGACGATGGATTTCGTCGATGAACAACACATCGTGCGGCTCAAGATTGGTCAGCAATGCCGCCAGATCGCCTGGACGCTCAAGCACCGGACCGGATGTGCTCTTGATCGATACGCCCATTTCCTGAGCAATGATGTTGGCCAGCGTGGTTTTACCCAAGCCCGGCGGGCCGAAGATCAGCGTGTGGTCGAGGGATTCATTACGGCCACGGGCAGCCTGGATGAACAGTTCCATCTGCTCGCGCACAGTCGGCTGGCCAATGTAGTCGGCCAGGCTGACCGGGCGAATGGCCCGGTCCTGGACTTCTTCGCGCTCGCGCGGGCTGTGCGCGGCGGCGATCAGACGATCAGCTTCAATCACTTAAATCATTCCCTTCAGGGCGCGGCGGATCAGGTCTTCACTGCTCAAATTCTTGTCCTTGATGGCGGTAATCGCCTTGCTCGCTTCCTGCGGTTTGTAACCGAGGGAAATCAACGCACTGACGGCATCGTTCTCGGCGGTATTGACCGGCGCCGGGCCGTCCGGCTGATTCGGTACCAGCGCAAACATCGCCGGCGAAGTTTCCCACGCCTTGAAGCGATCTTTCAGCTCGACCAGCAAGCGCTCGGCCGTCTTCTTGCCAACGCCCGGCACCTTGGTCAGCGCCGAGGTGTCCTGGGATTGTACGCAGCGAACCAGTTCGTCGACTTCCAGACTCGACATCAACGCCAAGGCCAATTTCGGCCCGACACCATTGAGACGGATCAACTCGCGAAAAAAGTCTCGCTCACGTTTACCGGAAAACCCATAAAGCAGTTGCGCGTCTTCGCGTACGACCAAATGGGTGTGCAGGGTCAGCGGTTCACCGACCGACGGCAGACGATAAAGCGTGGTCATGGGCACTTCCAGCTCATACCCGAGGCCGTTTACATCCAGAATCAGGTGCGGCGGCTGTTTCTCAGCCAGGGTGCCGCGCAAGCGTCCAATCACGTTTCAGATCCTTGAGCGTTGGCCAGCCGTGGGCTGGCGACTGTCGAAAGGCGGATTCCGGGCCGACGACACAGGCTCAAGCATCCGCTTTCAGGAAATTTGATGCTGATGCTATCAGAGACGCAGGCGCCCGCCACGACTGCGTGCAGTGCCCAAGCCGTGCGGCAGCAGACTGGAGCGGGTGTGCGCGTGACAAATGGCAATGGCCAGGGCGTCGGATGCATCGATTTGCGGTTTGGCGGTGAGCTTGAGCATGTGCATGACCATCATCTGCACTTGTTCTTTATTGGCAGCGCCGGTGCCCACCACGGCCTGCTTGACCTGAGTCGCCGTGTACTCGGCGATTTCCAGGCTCTCTTCAGCGCCAGCGACAATCGCGGCGCCACGGGCCTGACCGAGTTTCAAAGCCGAGTCGGCGTTTTTCGCCATGAAGACTTTTTCAATGCCCATGGTGACCGGGCCGTACGTCTGGATGATTTCGCGCACGCCGCGATAAACGATTTGCAAACGCTCATGCAATTCGCCCGCGCCGGTACGAATGCAGCCGGACGCTACATAAATACAGCCGCCACGCCCGGTATCACGAACAATCCCGTAACCGGTGATGCGCGAACCGGGGTCGATACCAAGAATTAAAGTCATAACGCCTGCAGAAATTAATGCGAAAGCTGAGGGTACAGGTAGGAGCTGCCGAAGGCTGCGATCTTTGTGTTTTTAAAAGATCAAAAGATCGCAGCCTTCGGCAGCTCCTACAGGGGAAGTGTAGAGCCAGCAAAAACTGCGACCTTTCTATTTACATCAACCGAGCTGGGCGGCGACGTCTTCCGGAATGTCCGCGTTGGAGTAAACGTTCTGCACGTCATCCAGATCCTCAAGCATGTCGATCAGCTTGAGCACCTTCTCGGCACCTTCCAGATCCAGCTCGGCGCTGGTGGTCGGCTGCATGACGATTTCGGCATCATCACCCTTGAACCCGGCTGCTTCCAGCGCGTTACGCACCGCGTAGAAACTGGTGAACGAGGTGAACACGTCGATCGAACCGTCTTCGTGGCTGACCACGTCATCGGCATCGGCTTCCAGCGCCGCTTCGGTCAGTGCGTCTTCATCGACACCTGGCGCGAAGCTGATCTGGCCTTTGCGCTCGAACAGGTACGCCACCGAACCGTCGGTGCCGAGGTTGCCGCCACACTTGCTGAACGCATGGCGCACGGCTGCCGCAGTGCGGTTGCGGTTGTCGGTCATGCACTCAACCATAACCGCTACGCCGCCCGGGCCGTAACCTTCGTAGGTCAGCTCTTCAACGTTGTCCGCTTCGGTGGCACCGGCGCCGCGCGCGACGGCACGGTCGATGATGTCGCGACTCATGTTCGCGCTCAGTGCCTTGTCCAGCGCCAGGCGCAGACGCGGGTTGGAACCCGGATCACCGCCACCCTGGCGGGCCGCAACGGTCAGCTCACGGATCCACTTGGTGAAGATCTTGCCTCTCTTGGCATCCTGACGTTCTTTGCGGTGCTTGATGTTCGCCCACTTGGAATGACCTGCCATAACTCGCTCCGAATTCTCTTTGAAACGTTGCCCGCCCTGCTCATGCAGCGGCCAGCACACAAAAAATCTCGACCTGCTCTCTATAGAAAGAAAAAAGGCGCATCCGAAGATGCGCCTTCAGGCCCGTCTTACTCAGCCTTTGGCGTTTCGCGCAAACGAATGTGCAGCTCGCGCAATGCCTTGGCATCCACCACACCCGGCGCTTGCGTCATCACGTCAGCAGCACTCTGGGTTTTCGGGAAGGCGATCACTTCACGGATCGACTGGGCGCCGGTCATCAGCATCACCAGACGGTCGAGACCGAAGGCCAGACCACCGTGCGGCGGTGCACCGTACTTCAGGGCGTCGAGCAGGAAGCCGAATTTCTCTTCCTGTTCCGCTTCGTTGATACCCAACAGGCGGAAGACTGCTTGCTGCATTTCCTTGCGGTGGATACGGATCGAACCGCCACCCAACTCAGTGCCGTTCAGCACCATGTCGTAGGCACGGGACAGAGCGCCGGCCGGGTTGGCTTCCAGTTCTTCCGGCGAGCACTTCGGCGCGGTGAACGGGTGGTGCAGCGCAGAGAAGCTGCCGTCGTCGTTTTCTTCGAACATCGGGAAGTCGACAACCCACATCGGCGCCCACTTGCAGGTCAGCAGGTTGAGGTCGTGACCAAGCTTGATGCGCAGTGCGCCCAAGGCTTCGCTGACGATCTTGGCCTTGTCGGCGCCGAAGAACACGATGTCGCCGTCAACGGCGCCAACGCGATCGAGGATGGCGTTGAGGTTTTCCAGCGGAATGTTTTTCACGATCGGCGATTGCAGACCGTCAACACCGGCAGCGCGCTCGTTGACCTTGATGTACGCCAGGCCCTTGGCACCGTAGATGCCGACGAACTTGGTGTAGTCGTCGATCTGCTTGCGCGGCATGCTCGCCCCGCCTGGAACGCGCAAAGCAGCGATACGGCATTTCGGGTCGTTGGCCGGGCCGCTGAACACTTTGAAATCAACTTCTTTCAGTTGATCGGCAACGTCGACCAGTTCCAGCGGGATACGCAGGTCTGGCTTGTCGGAACCGTAGCGGCGCATGGCTTCTTCGAAGGTCATGTGCGGGAATTCGCCGAATTCCAGATCCAGCACTTCCTTGAACAGGTTGCGGATCATTTGCTCGGTCAGGCCCATGATCTCTTTTTCATCGAGGAAACTGGTCTCGATGTCGATCTGGGTGAATTCTGGCTGACGGTCAGCGCGCAGGTCTTCGTCACGGAAGCACTTGGCGATCTGGTAGTAACGGTCGAAGCCGGCCACCATCAACAGTTGTTTGAACAGTTGCGGCGATTGCGGCAGAGCGAAGAACGAACCGGCGTGGGTGCGGCTCGGTACCAGATAGTCACGCGCACCTTCAGGGGTGGCACGGGTCAGGATCGGTGTTTCAACGTCGAGGAAGCCGTTCTCGTCGAGGAAGCGACGGATGCTGGTGGTCATGCGCGAACGCAGACGCAGCTTCTCGGCCATTTCCGGACGACGCAGGTCGAGGAAGCGATAGCGCAGGCGGGTTTCTTCGCCGACGTCGGAGAACTCGTTCAGCGGGAACGGCGGGGTTTCCGACTCGTTCAGCACTTCCAGTTCGTAGCCCAGCACTTCGATCATGCCCGACGCCATGTTGGCGTTGGTCGCACCGGCCGGGCGCAGACGCACCTTACCGGTGATCTTCACCACGTATTCACTGCGCACCCGATCGGCAGCGGCGAAGCTCTCGGCGCGATCCGGATCGAATACCACTTGGGCCAGACCATCACGATCACGGATATCGAGGAAAATCACCCCGCCGTGGTCGCGGCGACGGTGAACCCATCCGCAAAGGGTAATTTCCTGGCCTTCCAGGCTTTCGTTCAGTTGGCCGCAATAGTGGCTGCGCATCATGATAATGGTTCGCTTCTCGTCATTCGATATTCGGTGGAGATCGCGTTGCGTTCAAGCAATGCGGAAACTCACGCGTGTCGTTCAACCCGGGGTTGAACCCTAGTCAGATTTGTCGCCACCGGCCAGGTTCTTCTTGGCGCCGGTCTTGAAATCGGTTTCGTACCAACCGCCGCCACTGAGGCGAAAGCCTGGCATCGACAGTTGTTTCTTCAACTCTGGCGCCTGGCAGGCAGGGCAGTCGACCAGCGGTGCCTCGCTGATCTTTTGAATGGCTTCCAACTGATGACCACAGGAAGCACATTGATAATCGTACATCGGCATGGGGGTGTCTCGGCGATCAGGTTGCCACCGCGCGCGGGGCTTTGCGGCGAAAGAGCGGGATTATATCCATTAAATGCGGGCTGTGCAGCCGTAAGACTGCACAGCCCGCATTTAATGGCAATCGCCTTTTTTCAGACGGCAATGGCCGGCGGCACTGCCCCGCCCCCGTTGATCACGCACACTACCCGCACCAGCGCGCTGAAGTTTTTCACCCCACCGTGGCGCAGTTGCACTTCGCGATCGACGTGGGACAACAGCGAACTGATCGAACAGCAATTGTCGGCGGCCATGTTGCCGAGGATATTCCAGTACACCTGCTCCAGTCGCAGGCAGGTCGCATAACCATTCAAACGTACCGACCGTGATAACGGCCGGACCAGCGTCATGTCGAACTCGTTGACGAACGGATCGACGATCAAATCCTGAGGCGGCCCGACAATCCTGTCCTTGCGCCTGTCTGCATCTTCCATATCGCTGACACTCCTTTGCCATTTCTGCGGGTTTCAAAAGCCACATCCGTGTGACCTCCATAAAAGCGCAGACGCAAAGTTATAGCCAGATGACTTATTGCCCATCCACGTAGGATAAGCCAACGCAACCGGTAAGAGTCTGGACAGCGCGCGAGCAACCGTACGAGATGCCCGCGCGCCCGGATCATGCCTCCAGTAGCGCGCGCAGCATCCACGCGGTTTTTTCATGCACTTGCATGCGTTGGGTCAGCAGGTCGGCAGTCGGCTCGTCACTGACTTTGTCCAACAGCGGGAAGATACCGCGCGCGGTGCGGGTAACCGCCTCTTGGCCTTCAACCAGTTGCTTGATCATGTCCTCGGCGCTCGGCACGCCGGTTTCTTCCTTAATAGAGGAAAGACGCGCGTACGTGGCGTAGGCCCCAGGTGCGGGAAAACCCAGCGCACGAATACGCTCGGCGATCGAGTCGACGGCCAGCGCCAGTTCGTTGTACTGCTCTTCAAACATCAAGTGCAGCGTGCGGAACATCGGCCCGGTGACGTTCCAGTGGAAGTTGTGGGTTTTCAAATACAGCACGTAGGTGTCCGACAGCAGACGCGACAGTCCTTCAACAATGGACTTGCGATCTTCTTCACTGATACCGATATCGATTGCCATGTTTTACCCCCTAACGGCGATTGAATTCATCCAAAGGTGCAGACCCACTCTAGCAAGGCTGTCGACACCCCGCAGCCCTGATCGGGCACACGAACTGCGACAAATCGACCAACACCTTGCCGCTGGCCGGGCTGATTTGAGTAGCTGCAGGCTTTGCTGTTAAATAGGCAGTGTGTCGCCATGCCCCATTTTTCGGGGTCTTGCGCATAGGCTGATGCCGTGTACGTGCCTACCGCCTCTTTATTTTGTTACGAAGCGAACCGTGCGCCTTCAGCTCTTCCTTGTGAGCCGTCATAAACGTGAGCCAATTAAAATGTTGAAAATCGTCCACCTGCTAATGGGCGCAGCCGCTTTGCTGCTGTCGTTCATACCCAGCTTGAAATCTGAAGCCGTTCCCTACCTGCAACAACCTGATGCTCTCTACCTGGCCTTTTTCGGCCTGCTGAACCTGGTCATTGCTCCGGTGATTCCTTACTGGAACAAAGGCCCGCGCCAGCATCTGCAAAACCTCGTCAGCGCGCTGCTGGTGCTGACCGTCGTCCTGCAAACCTTGACCCTGATCGCGCCGATGCCTGTCATCGCCGGCCAGCCAGCCGTACTGTTCACCCTGGTGATCGCGCTGGTGGCCGTCGTATTGCACCTGGCCGTCAGTTTTTATCGTTCTTCACCTGCTGCCGCTCCAACCAGCTATGACATGACCAATCGCGATACCGGTACCGTCAAGTGGTTCAACACCTCCAAAGGCTTCGGCTTTATCTCCCGGGATTCCGGCGATGATATCTTCGTGCACTTTCGTGCAATCCGTGGCGAAGGCCACCGCGTTCTGGTCGAAGGCCAGCGCGTAGAGTTCTCGGTAATGAACCGGGACAAGGGCCTGCAAGCCGAGGACGTGATCGCCGCTTTGCCGCGTCGCTGATCCAAGGCAATAAAAAACCGCGTACAGCCTGGCTGTACGCGGTTTTTTTATGCCTTTGAAAACGTATCAATAGTGCGGCGGTGGTGCTTCTTCTTCGAACGATTCGAACTGCCCGACCATCTCTTCCTGACGCTTGAGCAGTGCGGCCATCTGCAATTGCAGACGATCAACCACACGCTGCTGCGCAACCAGTACATCGTTCAACGACTGGATAGTGTCATCCTGAAACGCCAGACGGCTTTCCAGATCGGTAACGCGTTGTTCCAGGCTCATGCTTCAGCCCTCCAGAAACGTGAAGTCTTCGGTCAGCACCAGGCGCAAGCGTTCGCGAATGGCGGCCACTTGCTCGGCGCTATAAGGCTTGGCCGGGTGTTTGCCCCAGACCGGCGCCGGCCAGGCGGCGTCATCGCGTTTGCGCACAATCACGTGCATGTGCAATTGGCTGACGACGTTACCCAGCGTCGCCACGTTCATCTTGTCCGCATCCAGCAAATCCTTGAGCAACTCGGCCAGAGCGGTGGTTTCCAGCCATAACTGCTGTTGATCGGCGACATCCAATTGAAACAACTCGCTGATATCGTCGCGACGAGGCACCAGGATGAACCACGGGTAGTTGGCGTCGTTGGACAACAACAATCGGCAGAGCGGGAAGTCGCCGAGGGTCAGGGTGTCCTGTTGAAGTCGTGGATCTAAAGCAAACACTGCGCGCACTCCGGTTGTTCGACATATTGAGCTTAGCGGCCATCCCGCAGGACGCGGTACCAAGCGACAGACCGGCAGCATACCTGCGATTGCGCCAGCCTTCACGACAGCAGTGCCCTCTCGTCACTCGCCGCACGCCCCGACATGTGACATTTACCGACACGTTGCACCAGCAAAGAACCGAGAACGGCAATGAACACATGCAAATGACCGAAAAACCCTGATGCGTTCGCGATCGCCCACTCATCAAACTGTGTGATTACAGGACAGCGTGTCATTTTTTTTGCACCAAAACCGCACAGTGCGTCTACGCTCATGCGTCGAAGCATCCGCCGAATACTCACTCACGGGGTGAACCGGTAACGTTTTTGGCTGTCGCGTGCGGCTGATGTCGCGGCAACACCATTGCAGGAATGGCGTCAAGCCCTTGTACAAAGGGGCTTTGCGCCCCGTATTTATGAGGTTTTTACAGGTAACACGCGTTGTGCAGAAAAATAACCGCAGCAAGATTGCGGTTTGTGCACGCTTGTTGCATTCGCACACATATGGACTATAAGCGCACCACACGATGTGGATGCCTCAAGCCCAACAAAAACAGTGGCAGGGTTGCCCGATGGAGATTCAAGTGTTTTGCCAGGGACTCTTTTTTAGCGATGCAAACGGCTAAAAAAACAGCGAGAAAGTTGTCGGCCCGATTGCATCGGTACTGTGAATTTGCGACATCTACACAACCGTTTGCGACAGCGTCGTAAAGAAGGTGAAACGTTAGATTCGCAAGTATCGCCAACATTGTCGGCGTGATATAAGTTTGCGCCGACACAAAAAGAAAGAGCCGCCCAGATAATAAAACAGGTGGGACGGCAGTACTCTTCTAAAAACCAAAGGAGCAAATCACGATGCGCGTGATGAAGTGGAGCATGATCGCCCTGGCTGTTGCAGCAGGCACCTCGCAGTTCGCAGTGGCGTCCTCTCAGGATGATTCCAAAGGTTTCATCGGCGACCAGAGCCTGAAACTGAAGACTCGTTTTGAATACATGAACCGTGACTTTAAAAACGGTGCAGGCAATGGCACTTCCGGTACTGCTGGTTATCGCCAGGATTCCGGTCTCAGCCAACTGCTGACTTACGAATCGGGCTTCACTCAAGGCACCGTTGGCTTCGGTCTCGACGCCATGGCAATGGGTTCGGTCAAACTGGACGGCGGCTCGGGCCACCGCGGTAACGGCCTGTTCGCCAACGACAGCGACGGCAACCCGGAAAAATCCCAGGGCAAAATCGGCGGCGCAGTCAAATTCCGCGTATCCGACACCACTCTGAAGTACGGTCAGCAATTCGTTGCCAGCCCGGTTTTCGCTACCGATGACAGCCGTCTGCTGCCAGAAGTCGCGACCGGTACCCTGATCACTTCCAAAGAGATCAAAGGTCTGGAACTGAGCGCAGGTCGCTTCACTTCCCTGAGCAAGCAAACCGGTATGGGCCGTGACAGCATCGGCGGTCTGCCAGATGAGAACGGTTTTGGCGGCAAAGGCCTGACCAACATCAATATCTTTGGTGCCAGCTACGCCTTCACCGACAACTTCACCGGTGCCCTGGCTGCATCCGACGCTGATGACTACTTCAAGAAGTACTACATCAACCTGAACTACACCTTGCCAATCAACGACGAACAGTCGCTGAACTTCGACCTGAACGGGTACAAAACCAAGGGCGACAGCCGTGGTGACCTGGTCGACGCCATCGGTGACGGCACTCTGGGTGTGGACAACAACCTGTGGTCCCTGGCCGCTGCTTACAGCCTGGGCGCGCACAAGTTCACCGTTGCCTACCAGCAGTCGAGCGGCGACAACGCTTACTACTATGGCGTTGACGGCAACAGCACGATCTTCGTGGCCAACTCCATCCAAATCTCCGACTTCGTGGGCCGCGAGGAGAAATCCTGGCAAGCGCGCTACGACCTGAACATGAAAACTTACGGCGTCCCTGGCCTGAGCTTCATGACCCGTTACGTAATGGGTAACAACATCGAGACCAACGGTCTGGGTGAAGGTAAAGAGAACGAGTGGAACGCCGAGTCCAAGTACGTGATCCAGGAAGGCCCGGCCAAAGACCTGTCGTTCCGTCTGCGTTACGCCATGTACCGCTCCAACGGCGCGTACAGCGGCTACTCGTCTGACAACAACGACACTCGTCTGATCGTTGAGTACCCACTGAACATCCTCTAATAGGGATGCACAGCTGACGTACTGTAGAGCCCTGCTCTAACAAGAACCGCTCACCTGATTCAGGTGGGCGGTTTTTTTATGCCCGGCCCAACTTCATTCAAACAACAAAGATTAGCCGGCTATCTATTAGCCAGCAAACTTTCAGCACAGACATAAAAAAACCCAAGACTGCGAACAGCACTTGGGTTTTTCATTAATTAACTGACCGCAAAGCCAGGTATCAATGTTGTTACTGTGCAGCCGTTTCCTGAACTACACGAATTACCCGTTGCGGAAACGGGATATCGATACCGGCGGTTTTTAAACGATCGCGCGACTGTTCGTTAAACATGAACATCACGTCCCAGTAGTCTGCGGTTTTAACCCAGACACGCAGGGAAACAGTGATCGAGCTGTCGCCCAGCGTCGAAATCACTGCCTGTGGCGCCGGATCCTGCAGAACGCGATCATCCTTGGCCAGATCCAGCAGCACCTGACGGGCCTTCTGCAGATCGGCCTCGTAATCGACACCCACATCGAACACAACCTTACGGGTCGGCTGACGGTTGGTGTTGGTGATGATGCCGTTCGACAGGTTACCGTTCGGCACGATGATGGTCTTGTTGTCGCCGGTACGCAGCACCGTGTGGAAAATCTGGATGCTGTCGACGGTACCCGACACGCCTTGCGCTTCGATCCAGTCGCCGATGCGGAATGGACGGAACAGCAGAATCAGCACGCCGCCAGCGAAGTTCGCCAGGCTGCCCTGCAACGCCAGACCGATGGCCAGGCCGGCAGCACCGATCGCAGCAACGAACGAGGTGGTTTCGACACCGATCATCGACGCGACGCTGACGATCAGCAGCACTTTAAGAATGATGTTGGCCAGGCTGCTGATAAAGCCTTGCAGCGCCAGGTCAGCGTTGCGCAGGGCCAGCAAGCCGCCGAGTTTTTGCGTGACCTTGTTGATCAGCCACCAGCCGATGGCCAGGGTAATCACGGCCAGCAGCACGCGGCTGCCGTATTCCATGATCATCGGGATCCACGCCTGGGACGCCTTGACCAGGTGGTCTACCTCAGCATTCAAATCCATGTTCTATCTCCTGATTTCCGGCTACCCGGGCTGAAAAAATCAGCGGCAGAAAGACCGAGCCTGTTGGGGCTCAATCGTTTCTGCCGTTGCTTGGGGCTCGGACGCTGAAAACGCCGAGAGGTTCCCGACGAAAAGCTTAGTCGCGGAAGTTGTTGAACTGCAGCGGCATGCCGAATTCTTTGGCGCGCAGTGCCGCGATGGCCTCTTGCAGGTCGTCACGCTTCTTGCCGGTGACACGGACCTGCTCGCCTTGAATGGCGGCCTGCACTTTCAACTTGGCGTCTTTGATGTGGCCGACGATTTTCTTCGCCAGCTCCTTGTCGATGCCTTCCTTGAGGATGGCGTCTTGCTTCATCAGCTTGCCCGATGCGTAAGCGTCCTTGACTTCAAGGCACTGCACGTCGATCTTGCGCTTGACCAGTGCCAGCTTGAGGATTTCGATCATCGCTTCCAGCTGGAACCCGGCTTCAGCGGTCAGGCTGACGGTCAGGTCTTTTTCCTTGAACTCGAAGCTGCCTTTGCCTTTCAGGTCATAACGACGATCGAGTTCCTTCACGGCGTTCTCGACCGCGTTGGTGAGTTCGTGTTTGTCCAGTTCGGATACCACGTCGAACGACGGCATGTAATCTCTCCAATAAAAAGGCGCGCTCGATGAGGATGGAGCGCGCTTGGCTTGCGGTTAAAATCGGGCTCATTATAACGGGTCTTTTCCTACGAACACGGCGAGCCGCACATGCCTGCACGCAATCGAGCAAAAAACTGATGTCGACCACCTGGCACATTCTCGGCGCCGGCAGTCTTGGCACGCTGTGGGCTACACGCCTGGCCCGCGCCGGTTTGCCGGTCAGACTGATCCTGCGGGATGCCGAGCGCCTGCGCAGTTATCAAGGCGCTGGCGGCTTGACCCTGGTGGAACAAGGAAAGGCCAGTACCTACGCGGTGCCGGGCGAAACCCCGGACAGCCCCGAGCCGATCCGACGCTTGCTGGTCGCCTGCAAAGCCTATGATGCTGAAAGCGCCGTCGCCCGCCTCGCCCCGCGTCTGACGGCGGATGCCGAGCTGATCCTGTTGCAGAACGGCCTCGGCAGCCAGGACGCCGTCGCCACAAGGGTACTGCAGGCCCGCTGCATCAGCGCTTCCAGTACAGAAGGCGCGTTCCGCGATGGCGACTGGCGCGTGGTGTTCGCCGGCCACGGTTTCACCTGGCTTGGCGATGCCGGTCATCCGGTGGCGCCGATCTGGCTGGATGAACTGGACGCGGCGAAAATCCCCCACGAGTGGAGCGCTGACATCCTCACCCGCCTGTGGCGCAAACTGGCGCTCAACTGTGCGATCAACCCACTGACCGTGCTGCACGGCTGCCGTAACGGCGGGCTGCAGCAGCATCACTGCGAAGTCGCCACGCTGTGCGCCGAACTCGCCGAATTGTTGCAGCGCTGCGGCCAGCCAGCGGCTGCCGACAACCTGCAAGAGGAAGTCGAACGGGTGATCCACGCCACCGCCGCCAATTACTCTTCGATGTATCAGGACGTCGCCAACCAGCGCCGCACCGAAATCAGCTATCTATTGGGCCACGCCTGCCAAGTTGCCACCCGCCATCAATTGAACCTGCCGCACCTCAAGCAATTGCAGCAGCGCCTCGTCGCGCATCTGCACAGCCTTGGATTGCCCAGCGACTGAGCAGCGGCTACGCTGGCCACTTGTTCCTTTGCTGCGATAAACCTGATGCCATTGCGCCAGCGCCTCGAAAACCTGCCGGTCGGCCAGAAACTGCTGGCCGCCCTGCTGGTGCTGTTGACCACTGTCCTGCTGGTCGCCAACCTGACTTTTATCAGCGCCGCCTATTATATTTCCCAGGAAAGCATGGCACCGCAGGCCTTGCAGACCATCGGCCGACTGATTGCCAACCCGAGTCTGGTCAGCGAGTCCCTGCAATCACCGGAGAGCGCCGAGCGTCTGCTCAAGGAGCTCGACAGTTATTCACCGCTGCGCGCCGCCGCCCTGTATGACGGCAAAGGCGAACGCCTCGCTCAGGTGCAGCGCGGCGACAAACTGAAACTGCCGGAGCGTTATCGGCACATCGAAGCCTGGCAGCTCACCGAATTTCGCAGCAATCAGCTGATCACCCTGCCCCGCCCCGGCACCGCACCCGGCCATCTGTTGCTGGTGGCGAGCAGCGAACTGCCGATGGCCTTCTACACCGGTACGTTGACCGCGAGCCTCGGCATCCTGATTTTCAGCGTGCTGCTGTGGCTGGTGATTGCCCGGCAGATCAAGCGTTTGATCACCCGGCCGATCCACCAGCTCGAAGAGTTGTCGCGCCAGGTCACCCGCGAAGAAAACTACGCCCTGCGTGCCTCGCGCGGTAACCACGATGAAATCGGCAGTCTCGCCGAGGCCTTCAACACCATGCTCTCGCGTATCGAGGCCCGTGAGCAGCAGCTCAAGCGCGCCCGCGATGACTCGCAAGCCGCTTACGATCAGGCGCAGGGGCTGGCGGAAGAAACCCGCCACACCAACCGCAAACTGGAACTGGAAGTGCAGGTGCGCAGCAAGATCGAGAAGAAGCTCACCGGTTTCCAGAATTACCTCAACAGCATCATCGACTCAATGCCCTCGGCGCTGATCGCCCTCGACGAGCAGCTCTACGTCACTCAATGGAACCAGGAAGCCAGCGCCCTCTCCGGGACACGCCTGGACGAGGCGCTGAACCAGCCGATCTTCCTTGCCTTCGAACCGCTCAAGCCGTTTCTGCCGCAGCTCAAGCAGACCGTCGAGCAACACACCGTGGCGAAAATCGAGCGGGTGACGTGGTTCAAGGACGATGAGCCGAAGCACTACGCGCTGACGTTCTACCCGCTGATGGGTGGTGCCGGGCGCGGCGTGGTGATCCGCATCGATGACATTACTCAGCGCCTGTCGCTGGAAGAAATGATGGTGCAGTCGGAAAAAATGCTCTCGGTCGGCGGCCTCGCCGCCGGCATGGCGCACGAAATCAACAACCCGCTAGGCGCGATCCTGCACAACGTGCAGAACATCCGCCGCCGGCTGTCGACAGAACTGCCGAAGAACCTCGAAACCGCCGAACAACTGGGCATCGAACTGGACACGGTCAATCGCTATCTGCAAGGCCGCGAAGTCCCACAACTGCTCGATGGCATTCAACAGGCTGGCGCCCGGGCGGCAAAAATCGTCACGCACATGCTCAGTTTCAGTCGCCGCAGCACGCGGCAAATGGCGCCGTGCGATTTGCCGGCACTGATCGACCAGGCGGTGGACATCGCTGGCAACGACTTCGATCTGGCCATCGGTTTCGACTTCAAGGGTCAAGCGATCATTCGCCAATTCGACCCGGCGCTCGGCCCGGTACCGGGCACCGCCAATGAACTGGAACAAGTGCTGCTCAACCTGCTGAAGAACGCCGCGCAAGCAATTCACCAGCGCGAGGACGACAGCGAGCCCGGGCGGATCATTCTGCGCACCAAACTCAATCCGCCATGGGCCGAGATCCAGGTGGAAGACAACGGCATCGGCATGAGCGAGAACGTGCGCAAACGCACCTTCGAGCCGTTCTTCACCACCAAGGAAATCGGCCAGGGCACAGGGCTTGGCCTGTCGGTGTCGTACTTCATCATTACCAACAACCACAAAGGGCAGATGGAAGTGCAGTCGGCGCCCGGTCAGGGCACCTGCTTCACTTTGCGCCTGCCACTGGCGCAACCGGCGCCGATCGCAGCCGAAAACAATCAACTACCGAGGTAACCCATGGGCTTTCGCTTGTCGAAGATTTACACCCGCACCGGCGACAAAGGCGAAACCGGCCTGGGCGACGGCCGCCGCGTGCCGAAAGATCATCCGCGCATCGAGGCGATAGGTGAGGTCGACACGCTGAACAGTCAGGTCGGCGTGCTGTTGGCCGGTTTGATTGCCGAACGTGAGGCCTATCCTGGGCTGAATGAACTGATCGAAGTGTTGGCGCCTTGTCAGCATCGGCTGTTTGATTTGGGCGGCGAGTTGGCGATGCCCGAGTATCAGGCGTTGAACGCAGGGGAAATCGAACGGCTGGAAGCGGCGATCGACGTGTGGAATGAGGAGCTGGGGCCGCTGGAGAATTTCATTTTGCCGGGCGGGTCGATGCTGATTGCGCAGGCCCATGTGTGTCGCAGCCTGGCGCGCAGTGCCGAACGGCGCTGTCAGCATTTGAATGCGCTTGAGCCGCTGGCCGGGGTTGGCCTGGCTTACATCAATCGGTTGTCGGATTTGTTGTTTGTCGCGGCGCGGTTGATTGCGCGGCGACAAGGGATTGCGGAGATACTTTGGCAGCCGGCGGCTAAACCTTAGATTTGCAGTGATTGGAAGGACGCCATCGCGAGCAGGCTCACTCCTACAGTTGACCGTATTCCAACTGAAGGAACACGGTCCATGTAGGAGTGAGCCTGCTCGCGATGAGGCCTGCTGCCTTTACAGAGAATCAGGCCAGAACGCGCGGATCCCCGCCACACCCTGCGCCCCAACACCCCAAGCCTTCTCGCGTTCCACCGGGCCAACACCGCCCAAGAGAAACACCGGTTTACTGAACCCCTCAATCAGCGCCCCAGCCTGCTCCCAGCCCAACGGCTGCGCATCCGGATGCGTCAACGTCGGCTGCACCGGCGACAGCGTGACAAAGTCCACACCCATCTGCTCAGCCAGCGCCAACTCCTCAGCGTTGTGGCACGACGCCGCCAACCAACGCTCCGCCGGCAACGGACGCCCCGCCGCTGCGTATTTACGCAATTGTGCGGAGGTGATGTGCCATCCGGCAGACGGGAAATCGCCGAGCCATTCGAAGGGCCCTTTAATCATCAATTGCGCCTTGCCCGCACAAAGACCCGCCGCATCAACTGCCAGATCGCGATACTTGGGGTCGTAACCGTTCGGTGCACGCAGCTGAATCAACTTGATCCCGCCGGCAATCGCCTTCTGGATACCGCGCAACAACGCCGGGGTTTCCAGGTCTTCCGGGGTGATCAGGTATTCAGCCGGCAAACGCGCTGCCGCCACGATCGGCTGATTGGCCGCCGGGAACTCGTAGTTGACCAACTCCTTCGCCGTCACCCAGGCCAATGGCTGGCCTTCGGCACCGTGCGGTTCACCGGTGAATGCCGAGACTTCCCAGACATCCAGCAGCACTTGCTTGTCGGGATAGTCGTGACGCACTTTGATCAGCGGTCGGGCGGCGCCAACGACGATGCCCAACTCTTCGTGCAGCTCACGGGCCAGCGCGGTTTCGACTGTCTCGTCAGCCTCGACCTTGCCGCCGGGAAACTCCCACAACCCACCTTGATGCTGTGAGTCGGCGCGGCGGGCAATCAGGATTTTGCCGCTGTCGTCACGGATGACGGCGGCGGCGACGTGTACGCGTTTCACGGATTCAATTCCTCCAGTCCAGCCTTTTGCCACGCCTTGAACGCGGGCCATTGGTAGACGGTTTCAACATAGGCTTGGTCGACGGCCGGCAGTTGCACTTGATAAGTACGCAGGCGCACGGCAATCGGCGCGAAGAAGGCATCGGCCAGACTCACCCGGCCGAACAAATACGGCCCGCTCTCGGTGGCGGCGGCACGGCATTCGGCCCACAGCGCGAGCATGCGTTCGATGTCGACCTTCACTTCTGGCGGCACCGGGCTGAGCGGCGCATCGTGATTGAGGTTGAACGGCATGTGATTGCGCATGGCGAAGAAGCCGCTGTGCATTTGTGCGCAAGCGGATCGGGCCTGCGCACGGGCGAAGATATCGCTCGGCCAGAGCTGCTCGGACGGGAACTGTTCAGCGAGGTATTCGGCGATGGCCAGCGAATCGGCGACAGTGCCACGCGAGGTTTGCAGCAGCGGGACCTTGGCGGTCGGCGAATGCTTGAGCAGCAGCTCACGGGTGTCGGGCTTGCCGAGCTTGATCAGTTCTTCGGTATAGGGTGCGCCGGTCAGTTCCAGCGCCAGGGCGGCGCGCAGGGACCAGGAGGAAAGCAGTTTGTCGCCGATGATCAGGTGCAGGGACATGGGTTTGGCGCCTTTTCGTCAGGAGAATCAGGCCAGAATTTTTGGTACCTGATGGGGCGCCATCGCGAGCAGGCTCACTCCTACAGGGAATCTGTGGCGTTTACAAAACCACTGTAGGAGTGAGCCTGCTCGCGATGGCATCGACTCGGTCTCAGGTTAGATCAAGTGCGGTATTCAGCGTTGATCTTCACGTATTCATGCGACAGGTCGGTGGTCCAGATGGTTTCGCTGCAATCGCCGCGACCCAGTTCGATGCGGATGGTGATTTCTTCCTGCTGCATCACCGCCGAACCCTGCGCCTCAGTGTAGGTCGCCGCACGCGCGCCACGGCTGGCGATGCACACCTCGCCAAGGAACACGTCGATTTTGCTCACGTCCAGATCCGGCACGCCGGCACGACCGACGGCAGCCAGAATGCGGCCCCAGTTCGGATCGGATGCGAACAGCGCGGTCTTGATCAGCGGCGAGTGTGCCACGGTGTAGCCAACGTCGAGGCATTCCTGATGGTTGCCGCCGCCATTCACTTCAACGGTGACGAACTTGGTCGCGCCTTCGCCATCACGCACGATGGCCTGGGCGACGTCCATGCACACTTCGAATACCGCTTGCTTCAGTTTGGCGAACAACTCGCCTTCGGCGCGGGTGATTTCCGGCAGTGCAGCCTTGCCCGTGGCGATCAGCATGCAGCAGTCGTTGGTCGAGGTGTCGCCGTCGATGGTGATGCGGTTGAACGACTTGTTGGCGCCGTCGAGCATCAAGTTGTGCAGCACGTCGCGGGAGACTTTGGCGTCAGTGGCAATGTAACCGAGCATGGTCGCCATGTTCGGGCGGATCATGCCCGCGCCTTTGCTGATGCCGGTAACGGTGATGGTCACGCCGTCATGCTCGAACTGGCGGCTGGCGCCCTTCGGCAGGGTGTCGGTGGTCATGATGCCGGTGGCGGCGGCTTCCCAGTTGTTTTCCGACAAGTCGTCCAGCGCGGCTTGCAGTGCGCCTTCGATCTTCTCGACTGGCAGCGGCTCGCCGATCACACCAGTGGAGTACGGCAGGATCTGCTCGGCAGCAACGCCGGTCAGTTCCGCCAGTTTGGCGGTGGTGCGTTCGGCAGCGGCCAGGCCAGGCTCGCCGGTACCGGCGTTGGCATTGCCGGTGTTGGTCAGCAGATAACGCACGGCGTTCTGTACGCGCTTCTTCGCCAGGATCACCGGCGCGGCGCAAAAGGCGTTCAAGGTGAACACGCCCGCCACGGTCGAGCCTTCGGCGCAGCGCATCACGACGACATCTTTGCGCCCGGGACGCTTGATGCCGGCCGAGGCGATACCGAGTTCAAAACCGGCAACCGGGTGCAACGTTGGCAAAGGACCAAGACCAACAGCCATGAATGCGCTCCTTACTCAATGATGTCAGCACCGCCAATCGATGCGGCGGTGATTTAAATGGCAAAACGCCGCGACGGCAGGAGCCGGTCGCGGCGCGGGTATTTCAGCGATTGAAACGGGTTTTACTGAATCTGCCCGTGGCAATGCTTGAATTTCTTGCCCGAACCGCAGTAGCACAGTTCGTTGCGGCCCAGCTTCTGCTCGTTGCGAACCGGTGCGGCGGCGAGGGCCACATCGACCTCTTCACCGAGCAATTCCGGTTGCTCCAGACCTGGCGCTTCAGCGTGTTCGAACTGCATGCGGGCGGCCAGTGCTTCAGCTTCCTCACGCAGACGTTGCTCTTCGGCTTCCGGGTCTTCGCGACGAACCTGAACGTGCGACAGCACACGGATCGAGTCGCGCTTGATCGAATCGAGCAGCTCGGAGAACAGCGTGAACGACTCGCGCTTGTACTCTTGCTTCGGGTTCTTCTGGGCGTAGCCACGCAGGTGGATGCCGTGACGCAGGTGATCCATGGTCGACAGGTGGTCTTTCCACAGGTCGTCCAGCACGCGCAGAACGATTTGCTTCTCGAAGGAGCGCAGTGCCTCGGCACCCGCCTGGTCTTCTTTCTCGTTGTACGCGGCAATCAGCTCGGCCATCAGCTTCTCGCGCAGGGTTTCTTCGTACAGGTGATCGTCTTCGTCGAGCCATTGCTGGATCGGCAGTTTCACGCCGAAGTCGCTGGCAATCGTCGCTTCCAGACCGGCCACGTCCCACTGCTCTGGCAGCGATTGCGGTGGAATGTGGGCGCTGACGGTGGCGTTGAGTACGTCCTGACGGAAATCGGCGATGGTTTCACCGATGTTGTCAGCGGCCAGCAACGTGTTACGCATGTGATAAATCACTTTACGCTGTTCGTTGTTGACATCGTCGAACTCGAGCAGTTGTTTACGAATGTCGAAGTTACGGCCTTCAACCTTGCGTTGCGCCTTCTCGATCGCGTTGGTCACCATGCGGTGCTCGATCGCTTCGCCCGGCTGCATGCCCAGGGCTTTCATGAAGTTCTTCACTCGATCAGAAGCGAAGATGCGCATCAGGCTGTCTTCCAGCGACAGGTAGAAGCGGCTCGAACCGGCATCGCCCTGACGACCGGCACGGCCACGCAGCTGGTTGTCGATACGGCGCGACTCGTGACGCTCGGAAGCAATCACCTGCAGACCGCCGGATTCCAGCACTTGCTGGTGACGCTTCTGCCAGTCGGCCTTGATCTGGGCAATCTGCTCAGGCGTCGGGTCTTCCAGCGACGCGACTTCAACTTCCCAGTTGCCGCCCAACAGGATGTCGGTACCACGACCGGCCATGTTGGTGGCGATGGTCAGTGCGCCCGGACGACCGGCCTGCGCGATGATCTCGGCTTCTTTTTCGTGGAACTTGGCGTTGAGAACCTTGTGTTCGATGCCTTCCTTCACGAGCAATGCGGACATGTGCTCGGAGGTTTCGATGGTCGCCGTACCCACCAGCACCGGACGGCCGGCCGCCATGCTTTCCTTGATGTCGGCAACGATCGCCGCGTACTTCTCTTCGGCGGTGAGGAACACCAGGTCGTTGAAGTCTTTACGCGCCAACGGTTTGTTCGGCGGAATGACCATCACTTCCAGACCATAGATCTGATGGAATTCGAACGCTTCGGTGTCAGCGGTACCGGTCATGCCGGACAGCTTGGTGTACAGACGGAAGTAGTTCTGGAACGTGGTCGAGGCCAGGGTCTGGCTCTCGGCCTGGATGTTCAGACCTTCCTTGGCTTCGATGGCCTGGTGCAGGCCTTCGGACAAACGACGGCCCGGCATGGTACGACCGGTGTGTTCGTCGACCAGTACGACCTGGCCGTCCTGCACGATGTATTCGATGTTGCGGTTGAACAGCTTGTGCGCACGCAGACCGGCATAGACGTGGGTCAACAGACCCAGGTTATGCGCCGAGTACAGGCTCTCGCCTTCAGCCAGCAGGCCGACGCGGGTGAGCATGTCTTCGATGAACTGGTGACCGGCTTCGTTGAGTTCGACCTGACGGGTCTTCTCGTCAACGGTGTAGTGGCCAGCCTTGGTGACTTCGCCTTCGACTTCTTCAACGTGCAGTTCCAGCTGCGGGATCAGTTTATTGATCTCCATGTACAGCTTGGAGCTGTCCTCGGCCTGACCGGAAATGATCAGCGGGGTACGCGCTTCGTCGATGAGGATGGAGTCGACTTCGTCGATCACGGCAAAGTTGAGTTCGCGCTGGAATTTTTCTTCCATGCTGAACGCCATGTTGTCGCGCAGGTAGTCGAAACCGAATTCGTTGTTGGTGCCGTAGGTAATGTCGGCGGCGTAGGCCAGACGTTTCTCTTCCGGCGGCTGGAACGGCGTCACGACGCCGACGGTCAGGCCGAGGAATTCATACAGCGGGCGCATCCAGTTGGCGTCACGACGCGCCAGGTAGTCGTTCACCGTCACAACGTGCACGCCCTTGCCGGACAATGCGTTGAGGTAAACGCCCAGGGTTGCCACGAGGGTTTTACCCTCACCGGTGCGCATTTCGGCGATCTTGCCTTCGTGCAAGGTCATGCCACCGACGAGCTGTACGTCGAAGTGGCGCATACCCATGATGCGCTTGCCGGCTTCGCGGGCGACCGCAAAGGCTTCTGGCAACAGCTTGTCGAGGGTTTCCCCTTTGGCGATGCGGGCCTTGAACTCAGCGGTTTTGGCGCGCAATTGATCGTCCGAAAGGGCCACCATTTGCTCTTCGAAGGCATTGACGAGCTGCACCGTCTTGAGCATGCGTTTGACTTCACGCTCGTTCTTGCTTCCAAAAAGTTTCTTTAACAAAGGCGCAAACATATCGGCAGGATCTTCCACACTAAAGGGATGGAGGGCGGCCCCGTGAGCGTCGCCCGTGCAGCCCTCATGGCCGCATGCGAACGAGCATTCTACCCGGAAACGGAAGTGAGGAAAGTGGCGATGTTCCACGATGCTGGCACTGCGCTTTGACGGGGCTCACTTAAAATAGGGGCGTTTTGCTCAACTTCAAGTCATAAAAGGCAGAAGTTAGTCGTTGATTTAATGGGTAAAGCGGGGGCAAAAGCAATGGGCGAGTGATTTCGGCCTTTCTGCTACCATGGCGTTTCTGTTACTTCAGGTGTTCAATCATGGCATTTCGCCCTCTTACGGCCAGAGCACCCGCCGTTCTCCTGCGCGAAGCCAAGCCGCTCAAAGCCATTCTCGGCCATGCCCAGCGACTGGGGCATTTGCAGCGTCTGCTCGAAAGCCAACTGCAACCTGCCGCCCGCGAACATTGCCATGTCGCCTCGTGGCGTGAGGGCAGTTTGTTGCTGATTGTCACCGATGGCCACTGGGCCACACGCCTGCGTTACCAGCAAAAACGCTTGCAGCGGCAATTGCAGATGTTTGACGAGTTCGCCAGTTTGACGCGGATTCTGTTCAAAGTGCAGCCGCCGACGGTGCAGCGCGCGGTGGTTGGCAATACGATGGATTTGTCGACGGATGCCGCGGCGACAATTCAGGCGACGGCGGACGGGATCAGTGATCCGGGTTTGCGTGCAGCGCTGGAACGATTGGCGGCACACGCCAAAGACAAAACCTGAAGCAAGGTCAAAAGATCGCAGCCTGCGGCAGCTCCTACATTAACTCCTGTAGGAGCTGCCGCAGGCTGCGATCTTTACTTTCAGCGGCGTTTGCTGCCGCCTAATAAAGAGCCCATCAGGCCGCGTACCAGTTGTTTGCCCAAATTGTTGGCGGCCTGGCGCATGGCGGATTTCAGTGCCTGGCCGGCGGCTGTGCCGAGGAATTCTCCGGCCCTGTCGGCCAGGCTTGGCTCTTCAGGCGCGGGTTTTGCGTCGGCGGTTTCGGCCTCAGGCGCCAGGCCTTTACGGCCCATGAGTATTTCATACGCCGATTCACGATCGATCGGCTTGTCATAGCGCCCCTTGAACGGCGACCCGGCGATCAGCAGCGTATGCTCGGTTTCCGTCAGCGGCCCGATCCGCGATTGCGGCGGTGCCACCAGCACACGCTGAACCATCTCCGGCGTGCCCTTCTCGGCCAGCGTGCCGACCAATGCCTCGCCGATGCCCAACTCGGTCAGCACCGACAACGTGTCGAACGCCGGATTCGGCCGGAAGCCGTCCGCCACTGCACGCAGGGATTTCTGCTCCTTGGCGGTGAATGCGCGCAAGCCGTGCTGCACGCGCAGGCCCAGTTGCGCCAGCACATCATCCGGCAAGTCCGCCGGCGATTGCGTGACGAAATACACGCCAACGCCTTTCGAACGAATCAACCGCACCACTTGTTCCAGGCGCTCTTGCAAGGCCTTGGGCGTATCGCCAAACAACAAATGCGCTTCATCGAAAAACAATGCCAGCAGCGGTTTGTCGGCATCGCCGCGCTCCGGCAGCTGTTCGAACAACTCCGCCAGCAGCCACAGCAAAAACGTTGCGTAGACCTTTGGCGCCTCATGCACCAGACGACTGGCATCGAGCAGATGAATCCGTCCACGCCCATCGGCCGCCGGCTGCAAAATATCTTCCAATTGCAGCGCCGGTTCGCCGAACAGGGCTTCGGCGCCCTGCTGTTCCAGCGTCGCCAGACGGCGCAGCAGCGCCTGACTGGAACCGGTAGTCATCAGCGCGGCGTCCTCGCCGAGCATTTGCGGGTTGTCCTTGAGGTGATTGAGCAGCGCCTTCAGGTCTTTCAGGTCCAGCAGCAACAACCCTTCGCGATCGGCCACTTTAAAAGCGGCATACAACGCCGCCTGTTGGCTGTCGGTGAGTTCCAGCAGGCTGCCGATCAACAGCGGCCCCATTTCACTCAACGTCGTGCGCAATGGATGACCGGACTGACCGTGGATGTCCCACAAGGTCACCGGATACGCCTGCGCCTTGTAGTCGAGCCACGGCATCCCGGCGATGCGCTCGGCGACCTTGCCCTGCGGGTTGCCGGCAGCACCGAGGCCACACAGGTCACCCTTGATGTCAGCGGCGAAAACCGCGACACCGGCGTCGCTGAACGCTTCGGCCAGACGCTGCAAGGTCACGGTTTTACCGGTACCGGTCGCGCCGGCGATCAGGCCGTGGCGGTTCGCCAGGCGCATGGCCTGACCAATCGGTTGCGCGGTGAGATCGGCGCCGATTACGAGTTGCGATGAGTCAGGCATTTTGTCACCCATGGTTAATCTTTGATTCACTTTGGCCGATAGATAAAGCGTGAACCTGACTGAAAAGTCGGTCGGACATTTCCCTAAGGAGAGTCGGAAATATCAGTTTGCATTCACCTTTGCCCATATTGCGCGCCTTTATAAAAGCACGCCCAGGACATTAAGACCTTAGCGGAACCCCAAGCCATGAACAAAAATCTGCGCTTCAGCCATAAAATTTTGCTTGCCGCCGCCCTCATCGTCATCGCCGCCTTCGCCTCGTTTACGCTGTACAACGACTGGCTACAGCGCAACGCGATCCGCGATGACCTGAACAACTACCTCAACGAAATGGGCGAGGTCACCGCCGGCAACATCCAGACCTGGCTCAGCGGTCGCATTCTGCTGATCGAAAACGCCGCCCAGAACATCGCCATCAACCCGGAACCGGCCAACGTCGCCAGCCTGCTGGAACAGAAGACCCTGACCTCGACGTTCATGGCCACCTATCTGGGCGATGCCACCGGGCACTTCACCATTCGCCCGGACACGAAAATGCCAGACGGTTTCGATCCGCGCGTGCGCCCTTGGTATAAAGGTGCCGAGAGCAGCAGCACCTCGACCCTGACCGAACCGTACATCGACGCCGCCACCGGGCAACTGATCATCTCCATCGCCACCGCCTCGAAAAAGGCCGGTCAGAGCGTCGGCGTGGTCGGCGGCGACTTGAGCCTGCAATCGCTGGTCGATACCCTCGCCGCCCGCGATTTCGACGGCATGGGTTATGTGTTCCTGGTCAGCGCCGACGGCAAGATCCTCGTGCACCCGGACAAGGCCCTGGTGATGAAATCACTCAAGGAAGCCTATCCACAGGACACCCCGCGCATCAGCAGCGATTTCAGTGAAGTCACCGTTGATGGCAAGACCCGCATCGTCACCTTCGCGCCAATCAAAGGCCTGCCTTCGGTGAACTGGTACATCGGTTTGTCGGTTGATAAAGACCAGGCGTTCGCGATGCTCAGCGAGTTCCGCACCTCGGCAGTGATTGCGACAATCATCGCCGTGGCGATCATCATCGCGTTGCTCGGCATGCTGATCCGCCTGCTGATCCAGCCGCTGCACGTGATGACCCGCGCCATGGAAGACATCGCCGACGGTGAAGGCGACCTGACCAAACGCCTGACCATCGTCAATAACGATGAATTCGGCATTCTGGGTACCGCTTTCAACCGTTTCGTCGAGCGTATCCACAGTTCGATTCGCGAAGTGTCGTCAGCCACCGGCCAGGTCAACGAAGTGGCGCTGCGCGTGGTCGCCGCGTCGAACTCGTCGATGTACAACTCCGATCAACAAGCTTCGCGCACCAGCAGCGTGGCCGCCGCGATCAATCAGCTCGGCGCCGCCGCGCAGGAAATCGCCCGCAACGCCGCCCAGGCTTCGAATCAGGCCAGCGATGCTCGCGGCCTGGCAGAAGACGGCCAGCAAGTGGTGGATCGCAGCATCAAGGCAATGAACCAGCTGTCGAGCATGCTCAGCGCGTCGAGCAGCAACATCGAGTCGCTGAACAGCAAAACCGTGAACATCGGTCAGATTCTTGAAGTCATCACCAGCATTTCCCAGCAAACCAACCTGCTGGCGCTCAACGCGGCGATTGAAGCGGCGCGTGCCGGTGAGGCTGGCCGTGGTTTCGCGGTAGTCGCGGATGAAGTCCGTAACCTCGCGCACCGCACCCAGGAATCTGCGCAACAGGTGCAGACAATGATCGAGGAGCTGCAAGTGGGCGCCCGTGAATCGGTGAGTACCATGAGCGACAGCCAGCGCCACAGTCAGGACAGCGTGGAGATCGCCAACCTTGCCGGGGAACGCTTGAACAGCGTGACGCAGCGCATTGGCGAAATCGACGGGATGAACCAGTCGGTGGCCACGGCGACTGAAGAGCAGACTGCCGTTGTCGAGTCGATCAACGTTGATATCACCGAGATCAACACGCTGAACCAGGAAGGCGTGGAGAACCTGCAGGCGACGTTGCGGGCTTGCTCGGATCTGGAGCAGCAGGCTTCGCGGTTGAAGCAGTTGGTGGGTAGTTTCCGCATCTAAGATTGAAAGATCGCAGCCTGCGACAGCGCCTACCGGGATTCGAATGTAGGCGCTGCCGCAGGCTGCGATCTTTTTGCATCTGCCCCCCCCGTTGTAATCCCGACCGAACATCTATTCTGGATAAAGGTCAACCAAGGGAGAACCACGCAGCGGAGGGTTGATCACCGTGCACATCGCCGACATCACCATGTTCTACGCCCCGGCCAGCGGTGGCGTACGGACGTATCTGGATGCCAAACATCGTCGCCTCGGCTTTAAGCCTGGCATTCGTCACAGCCTGTTGATCCCCGGTGCGCATTTCGGCGAAGACGACGGCGTTTACACGGTTCCCGCCCCCGCCCTGCCCTTCGGCAAGGGCTATCGCTTCCCGCTGCGGCTCGCGCCATGGCGAAACGTCCTGCAGGATTTACAGCCCGATCTGATCGAAGTCGGCGATCCGTACCTCACCGCCTGGGCCGCACTTGATGCGCGCCGGCAACTCGACGTGCCGGTGATCGGTTTCTATCACTCGGACCTGCCGCTGCTGGTCCGCAATCGCATGGGCCATTGGCTCACGCCGAATGTCGAAGCCTACGTCACCAAGCTCTACGGCAATTTCGATCGAGTGCTGGCGCCAAGCCAAGTCATGGCCGACAAGCTCAGCAGCCTCGGCGTACGCAATGTCTTCGTGCAACCGCTGGGCGTCGATTTGCAAACTTTTCATCCGCACGCTGGCGACCGCAATCTGCGCGCCGAATTGGGCCTCGCCGAAGACACGCGCCTGCTGATCTTCGCTGGACGAGGCTCGAAAGAGAAAAACCTGCCGGTGCTGCTCAAATGCATGCAGCGGCTGGGCCCGCGTTATCACCTGTTGCTGGTTGGCTCGTCGATGCCCGCCGTGGTGCCGGACAACGTCAGTGTCATCGATGAGTTCTGCCCGGCCCCACGGGTCGCGCAATTGATGGCCAGTGCCGATGCGTTGCTGCATGCCGGCGATCAGGAAACCTTCGGCCTGGTGATTCTTGAAGCCATGGCCTGCGGCATTCCGGTGGTGGCCGTGGCGGCTGGCGCGTTTACCGAAATCGTCAATGAATCGTGCGGCCTGCTTTGCACGCCGAACAACCCGCAAGCCATGGCCAATGCGGTGCGTGAGCTATTCAGTCGTGGCAACACCCGGCTTGGCCAGCAAGCCCGCCAACATGTCGAACAGCATTACGCCTGGGACACGGTAGTGGACAGCCTGCTGGGTCACTATCACGCCGTGCTCGGTGATTCGTTGCCCAGAGTTGCCAATGGCTGAGCCCCTCGCCACACCCGCCGTGTTGCTGGTGCTGCACGATGTAGCACCTTCGACGTGGGCGGATTACCAGCCGTTTGTCGAAGCGATCGACGCCCTGGGCAACGTGCCGATGACGTGGCTGGTCGTGCCGGACTTCCACCGCCACGACACGCTCGACGCTCATCCGGCGTTTTCTCGAATGCTCAGCGAACGCGTGGCACGCGGTGATGAACTGGCGCTGCACGGTTATTACCATGACGATCAGGAACCCGGCCCGCACACCCCGCGAGACTGGTTCATGCGCCGCGTTTATACCCACGAAGGCGAGTTCTATCGGTTGTCCCACGACGCCGCCCTGACCCGCCTGCGCGCCGGTGTCGAAATGTTCCAGCGCCACAACTGGCCACTGCACGGTTTCGTCGCCCCGGCCTGGCTGATGAGCGACGGCACCCGCCAAGCCTTGCGCCAATTGCCGCTGAGTTACACCAGCGACCCGCAACATCTTTATCGTCTGCCGGACTTCACCCCCATAGCGGCCCCCGGTCTGGTCTGGAGCGCCCGCAGTGCCTGGCGTCGAGGCCTGTCAAAAATGCTCAGCGATCAGCGGCAGCAGCGCTGGCGCCAGGCGCCGGTGATTCGGCTAGGCTTGCACCCCGTGGACATGCGTCACCGTTTTTCCCGTGATTATTGGCTGCACACTCTTCAACAACTGCTGGCGGATGGACGCGTACCGATGAGCAAAATCAACTGGCTGGCACAACAGCGCGGTCAACTGGAACACGTCGCATGAGTCGCGGCATTCTGTTACTGATCGGCTTGCTCGCGGCAGTGCTGATCCCGGTGGTGCTGGGCGGCGGCGAAATCTGGGCGCGTCTGCAAAGCTTTCCGCTGCACTGGCTGCTGGTCATGTTCGGCATGATCCTGCTTTGCTGGGGCATCAATACCTTGCGTTTACGCTTGTTGCTCGGCGATCAGTGCGAGCGCGTCACGCCACTGAAAAGTCTCGGCGTGGTCATGGCCGCTGAGTTCGCCTATTGCGCCACACCCGGCGGCAGTGGCGGGCCGCTGACGATCATGGCGTTACTGGCGCGCAGCGGCGTACGTCCGGCGCGTGGCAGTGCGGTGTTTGCCATGGACCAGCTCAGCGATTTGCTGTTCTTTCTCTGCGCGTTGAGCGGGATTCTGATTTACGCGCTGTTCCAGCACCTCAGCGATCGCCTGGAATGGCTGCTGATGGTCAGCGCCGTGTCGTTGTTTGGCGGCCTGTTCAGTTGCGTGTTGCTGGCACGTTACCACCGCGCCCTGATCCGTCTGAGCGGTCGTCTGTTAGCGAGGATGAACGTCAAGGCCGGTACCCGTCGCCGTTGGGCGCGCAAACTGCTGCACTTTCTCGCCGCGTTTACCGACACGTTGAAATTGCCCTGGCAAACCCTGGCCAAGGTGTTCGCCCTGACCTGCGTGCATTGGCTGCTGCGCTACAGCGTGCTGTATCTGGCCCTGCGCGGGCTGGGCGCAGACTTGCAGTGGGCGTGGAGTTTTCTGGTGCAGATGCTTTCGCTCGGCGCCGGGCAGTTCAGTCTGTTGCCAGGGGGCGCGGGGGCGGCGGAATTGACCTCGGCGGCCCTGTTGGCGCCGATGGTGGGGAAATCGACGGCAGCAGCGGCGATTCTGATCTGGCGGGTGGTGACGTATTACTTTTATCTGGTAGTAGGGGGACCGGTGTTTTTGTTGATGCTGGGGCGGCCGTTGCTGAGGAAACTGATGAAAGTGCGTCAAGCTTAAAAGATCGCAGCCTTCGGCAGCTCCTACAGGGATAAGGGTTCAATGTAGGAGCTGCCGAAGGCTGCGATCTTTTCAGGCATCCACCGTTTCATCATCAGACTCCGGTTTGAGTTGTTCCCACAATTCAGCTGCACCGGGAAACTCGGTGCCATCCTCCGGGCTCATGTCCTCCGGGTCGTAGCGACTCAAACAACCCTCGCCCAACGTCGCCGGTGCTTTGGAAGTGGCTTTGTCCAGTGGATCGGTCATGGCTTTTCCTCAAAGCAGAAATGACAAAGGGTCTGGACGATTGAACGCCCAGACCCTTGGTTTTTCAAGCCTGCGGGCGTTCGATCAGAACACCACGGTCTTGTTGCCGTGCACCAGCACGCGATCTTCGAGGTGATAACGCAGGCCACGAGCCAGCACCATCTTCTCGACGTCACGGCCGAAACGCACCATGTCTTCGATGCTGTCGCTGTGGCTGACACGTACCACGTCCTGCTCGATGATCGGGCCGGCATCCAGCTCTTCGGTCACGTAGTGGCAGGTCGCGCCGATCAGTTTCACGCCACGCAGGGAAGCCTGGTGGTACGGCTTGGCGCCGACGAACGACGGCAGGAAGCTGTGGTGAATGTTGATGACCTTGTGTGCATATTCGCGGCACATGTCCGGCGGCAGGATTTGCATGTAGCGCGCCAGCACCACCACTTCGGCGTCGTGCTGTTTGACCAGACGCGACACTTCATCGAAGGCCGGTTGCTTGTCCTGCGGATTGACCGGCACATGGTAATAAGGGATGCCGTGCCACTCGACCATGCTGCGCAGGTCGTCGTGGTTGGAGATCACGCAGGAGATTTCGCAATCCAGCTCATCGCTGTGCCAGCGGTGCAGCAAGTCCGCCAGGCAGTGGGATTCGCGGCTGGCCATCAATACAACGCGCTTTTTCTGCTCGGTGTCGGTGATGCGCCAGTCCATCGAGAACTCTTCAGCGATCGGTGCAAACTTCTCGCGCAACACTTCAATACCGAATGGCAGCGAGTCGGCACGAATTTCGTGACGCATGAAGAACCAGCCCACCTGATTATCCGAGTGGTGGCTCGCTTCGGTGATCCAGCCATTGTGGGCTGCCAGAAAATTACTGACTTTGGCAACGATGCCAACGCGGTCCGGGCAAGAAATCACCAGACGAAAAGTGCGCATGAGGGGAAGACTCCAGAACTTCGCAAAGGCCGCCATTCTAGCGACTGCGCGGGAAAACTGCAGTATTGATCGGCGCACGGGTGGGTTTGGGCTGACGATACGGCTTTTTGACGGGGATAAACGTCAACGTGATGGCGCTCTAATGGCGCCGCATCAACAGATCTTTGTGAATATCTGTGATGACTGCATCACACTATTTAACGGAACAATCAATTCATGCCTATTAATCGTAACTAATTTAAATAAAAACTCCGGTTAAATGTTTACTTGATGAAACAGCCTGACTATTATTGCGGCACTGTCCCCTGCCATTCAACACCTCCACATAAGGTAGTTCTCATGTCCTTGATCAACGAATATCGCGCCACCGAAGAAGCTATCAAAGAGCTGCAAGCCCGTTTGAAGAACCTGTCGCAAGACGACAAACTGCAAACCGAGCTGGAATTCGAAGGCAAACTGCGCACCCTGATGGGCGAATACTCCAAGTCGCTGCGTGACATCATCGCGCTGCTGGACCCAGAGTCGAAAACCAAAGCACCACGCGGCGGCGCAGTAAAAACAACCGGCACCAAGCGTGCTCGCAAAGTTAAACAATACAAAAACCCGCACAACGGCGAAGTCATCGAAACCAAAGGTGGCAACCACAAAACTCTGAAAGAGTGGAAAGCCAAGTGGGGCGGTGACGTGGTTGAAGGCTGGGCTACCCTGCTGGGCTAAGCCGCAACGCCCGTCGCTGATTGATCGGTGACGAAAAAAAACGCCAGCCAATGCTGGCGTTTTTTTATGCCCGACATTTATGCCGGGCATGTTCGATTTCAAAGATCCAAACGTTTGCGTAATGCCTGGACATAATTCTGCCATTCATTGATCACCGCGCTCTGCATCGGCGTCGCACTAAGCAGCCATTGCTCGGCCGTGTTGATAAATGATGTCAGGGTATTCGGCGCCCCCCATTCAGGCACCGACAAACGCTGCTGGCAAAATATTCTCCAGCGCTCTTGCTCTTCAGAATTCAACGTATCGGGAAAGTTACGCGCTCGATATCGAAAGAGTAATTCAGGCAAACGTTCATCATCGAAAGGCCATTGCTCTTGCGCTAATTGTGCCGGATCGGACGCTCTCACTTGCTCACATAGACGGCGGTCGCGATCACCGATAAATCCGTCGTACAACTGTTGTTCCGGATCTTCGCTGGGGGTGAAATCTTCGCTGGCATAAATCGCCGCCACTTTATCTTTCCAAACTTGTTGTGCGTCAGTTAGTCGCAGTGCTCGCGCCTGATAAAGCGCCATGTCCAGACCCAGTCGCTGCTGATCTTCGGCGCGCAACACCGACAACGGTGCCACCACCGGGCAACGATTGATGTGAATCAGCTTGAGCGGTACCGGCAATTCGCCTTCGAGCAAATCGTCGCGGCGCGTGTAAAGGCGCTGGCGCAGGGTTTGCGCATCCAGGTCGAGCAAGCCCTGCGGGTCGAGGTGCAAGTCGCAGACAATCAGCGCATTGCGGTTTTTCGGGTGCCAGGCCAACGGCATGACCACGCCGACGTAACTGCGCGCCGCCGAGAAGCGCCCGGAAATATGCACCAGCGGCTGCAACAGACGAATCTGATCCATGACCTTCTGTTTGCTGCGCAATTGAAACAGCCAGTCATAGAGCTTCGGCTGTTTCTCGCGAATCAGTCTGGCCAGCGCGATGGTCGCGCGCACATCGGATAACGCTTCGTGGGCATGACCGTGATCGATGTTGTTGGCGGCGGTCAGGCGTTCAAGCTTGAGGGTGACGCGGCCCTCGTCATCGGTCGGCCAGACCAGGCCGTCCGGGCGCAATGCGTACGCGGCGCGCACCACATCGATCAGATCCCAGCGACTGTTGCCACCCTGCCATTCCCGGGCGTAGGGATCGAAGAAGTTTCGATACAGGCTGTAACGCGTCATTTCGTCGTCGAAACGCAAGGTGTTGTAACCCGCGCCGCAGGTGCCGGGCGCGGCCAGTTGCGCGTGTACGCGGGTCATGAAATCGGCCTCGCTCAAACCTTTTTCGGCGAGCTGGCTGGGGGTGATGCCGGTAATTGCACAGGCCGCCGGGTGCGGCAGGATGTCTTCGCTGGGCTGGCAGTAGAGGTTGACCGGCGCGTCGATTTCGTTGAGCTCATGGTCAGTGCGAATCCCGGCGACCTGCAGCGGGCGGTCGTTACGCGGATTGATGCCAGTGGTTTCGTAGTCGTACCAGAAGATTGAAGTCACGGGCGGTTCCTGAACTGAAGATCGGCAAAGTCTAGGCGCTCAACCCTTGTCGCGGCCAGCCTCGCGTCATTTCTGCACGTTGCCTCACACGCGGTGCAATACATAGTGATGTCGTTTCCCCCCGAGAGGCTGCTAGCATCGGACGCACTTGCACCCCGAACAGGCGAACATCAGGTAGCCCATGCTCGAGACCACAGCACCGCCAAGGAAAGCACCGCTGGCCCCGCCGCTGGATACGCGGCATCAGGTCGAAACGCCGGAAGGCATCGACCTGCCCCTGCGTCCGGCCGGATTGATGGTGCGGTCTGTGGCGTTCGCGATCGATCTGGGCATTCGCGGTGTAATCGCGGGCGTGCTGTTTATCGCACTGGCGTTCCTCGGCAAGCTGGGGCTGGGTCTCGGTTCGTTGCTGCTGTTCGCCATCAGCTGGTGGTACATGGTGCTGTTTGAAGTGCTGCGTCAGGGCCAGTCGCCTGGTAAACAGTGGATGGGCCTGCGCGTGGTCCACGATGACGGCACACCGGTGGGCTGGTCGGCTTCGTTGCTGCGCAACCTGCTGCGCTTCGTCGATCTGCTGCCGTTCGGTTACTTTCTCGGCACCCTCAGTTGCCTGCATCATCCGACGTTCAAACGCCTCGGCGACATTGCCGCCGGCACGCTGGTGGTCTACAGCGAACGCAAGCTGACCCGCCCGCAACTGCCCGAGGCCGAACCGCGCCGTTCACCCGTTGTGCTGACCCTCAGCGAACAACGCGCGGTGCTCGGGTTTGCCGAACGTCAGGGCGAATTGTCAGCAGCGCGGGTCAATGAACTGGCCGCCCTGCTCGCCCAGCCGCTGCATATCTCCGCGCCCAAAGCCGTGACGGAACTCAACGGCATCGCACGCGGCTTGTTGGGCCCGACATGAAGCAAAGCCTCTTCGAAAGTCGCCACAAGGCCGAATGGGAGCGTTTCGCGCTGGCCCTCGAACGTCTTGAACGCGGCAAGGACACCTCGCAGGTCAGCGCTTTCCCCAAAGCCTATCGCCGACTTTGCCAGCACCTGGCGTTGGCGCAGGAGCGCGGTTACAGCAGTTTCCTCATCGACTCGTTGCAACAGCAAGTGTTGCGCGGGCATCAGCAGTTGTATCGCCATCGCAGTCGTCTCGGGGCCAATCTGCTGAGCTTTATCCTCGCCGGTTTTCCGCGACTGGTGCGCGCCGAATGGCCTTTTGTGCTGGTCGCGGCGCTGTTGTTTTTCGGCAGTCTGATCGGTGTTGGTGTGTTGGTGTATGGGTTTCCCGAGCTGGTTTACAACCTGATCCCCGCCGAACAGGTGCGCGAGATGCAAGGCATGTACGACCCCGTCGCCGGCCACCTCGGTCGTCCCGCCGAGCGCGCGGCCAGCGAAGACTGGGTGATGTTCGGTTACTACGTGATGCACAACATCGGCATCGCCTTCCAGACCTTCGCCAGCGGATTGCTGATGGGCATCGGCAGCGCGTTCTTTCTGTTCTACAACGGGCTGGTGATCGGCGCGGTCGCCGGGCACCTGACCGAGATCGGTTTCGGCCAGACCTTCTGGCCGTTCGTCATCGGCCATGGCGCCTTCGAACTGACGGCGATTGCCCTCGCCGGCGCGGCCGGCCTGAAACTCGGTTGGGCGCTGATTGCCCCCCGGCGCCTGACCCGCGCCGAAGCCTTGAAACGCGCGGCGCGCAAAAGCGTGTTGCTGGTCTGCGGAGTGATGGTGTTTCTGCTGATCGCGGCGTTCATCGAGGCCTATTGGTCGTCGAAAACCAGTGTCGCCCCGCTGACCAAATACCTGGTCGGCGCCGGGCTCTGGTTAGTGGTCGCGACCTATCTGTTGTTCGCCGGAAGGAATCGCCATGCGCCTGAGTGACGCCACGGTGGTGATCCGTCCACGCACGAACTGGGAAGCCATGGATCTCGGCGTGCTGATGTCTCAGCAGCACCGACGTCTGTTGATGACCAGTTGGGCCATCGTCACCCTGCCGCTGTTTGCCGTGCTCAGTCTGCTGCTGTGGGATTCTCCGTCGCTGGCGGTGTTTATTTTCTGGTGGTTGAAACCAGCCTACGAACGCCTGCCGCTGTACATCCTTTCCAAAGCACTGTTCGGCGAAACACCGACGCTCAAGCAAGCGCTGCGCGAGTGGCCACGGCTGCTCAAACCTCAATTGCTGGCCAGCCTGACCTGGCGCCGGCTGAGTCTGAGCCGCAGCTTTCTGATGCCAGTGATGCAACTTGAGGGCCTCGATGGCAACGCGCGACAGCAACGGGTAACCGTGCTGTTGCAGCGCAACGCGGGCGCTGCGCAATGGCTGACGATCATCGGCGTGCATCTGGAAACGGCGTTGTGGATCGGCTTGATGGTGCTGTTCTACATGCTCCTGCCGCAGCCGATTGAAACCGATTGGGACTGGCAATCGCTGATTCTTGCGGCGGATCACGACTGGCGCTGGCTGGAGCACCTGACCAATGCTTTCTATGCGCTGGTGCTGGTGGTGTGGGAGCCGATCTACGTCGCCTGCGGGTTCAGCCTTTATCTGAACCGCCGCACGCACCTGGAAGCCTGGGACATCGAACTGGTGTTCCGTCGCTTGCGCCAACGCCTGAACAACGCTGTGCTGGGTCTGCTGCTGGCGGTGTGTCTGATATTGCCGAACGTGCCCTCGGTGTGGGCGGCCGAAGCTGACAGCGGTCCCGATGCTCCGCGCTTGTTGAATCAGCCGCTGACCAGCCAGGCCTCGCGCGACAGCATCAAGGCCCTGCTCGAACAGCCGCCGTTCAAGAACAAGGAGTCCGTCACCCGCTACCGTTTTGGCGAAGACCCGGCAGCGCCAGCCAAGGATTCAGAGCCCGGTGAAGCACCGCAGTGGCTGAAGACGCTGCTGGGATGGCTCGAGGGTCAGCATTTCAACACGCTGGCCAAGCTGATCGAGGTGCTGCTGTGGGGCACGGTGATTGCCTTGCTCGGCTGGCTGATCTGGTATTACCGTGAATTTCTGCGAGCCTTCGTCAGCCGCCGCCCGTCCCTGCTGGCCAAACCCAAGCGAGCGCTGCCGCAACAAGCCTTCGGCCTGGATTTGAACCGCGACACCCTGCCCGACGACATCGCCACCCGCGCCGAACAACTCTGGCAAACCCAGCCCCGCGCGGCGCTGAGCCTGCTCTATCGCGGTCTGCTCAGCCACCTGCTGCATGACTTTGCGCTGACCTTGAAACCCGCCGACACCGAACATCAGGTGCTGGCGCGCGTTGAACAATTGCAGCGCCCGGAGTTGCTCGCATTCAGCCGCGAACTGACCACTCATTGGCAGAACATGGCCTACGGGCATCGAATCCCGGCGGCGCATCTGCAACAGCAATTGTGCGATGGCTGGCGCGCCCTGTTCGGTCACGGGGCCCGGTCTTGAACCGGCGTTCACTGTGGTGGACCGGCGCGCTGATCGGTACGCTGCTTGTCGCGTTGAGCGTTTTTCTGTTCCTCAAGGCCAAGCCTTATCAGGAAGAAGTCGATCATGGCCCCTCGCCTGCCGTGCAGGCCAATCCGTATCTGGCGGCAGAGCTGTTCTTACAGCAACGCGGCCTCAACGTCAGCCACGCCGAAAGCCTCGCCATACTCCCCGACATCGACCCACGTCGACACACGCTGCTGTTGTTCAACGACCGTTCACGCATGACCCCGCGTCAAGTCGAGCAAGTCCTCAACTGGACGCGCGCCGGTGGGCGGCTGGTGTTTGTCGCCGAGTCGATATGGGACGAGCAGACCCGCCAGAGCAACGATCTGTTGCTCGATCGGGTGCAACTGCATCAGTCGCTGAGCAAAGACCTCAAGGAGCCGCCCAACGATCAGGAGCCAGAGCGCTTCCCGCAATTGACCAAGCTCTATCTGGAAGATGAAGACGCACCGGCCTATGCCGGTTTCGACACCGACTTCCACCTCGACGACCCGAAAGATCTCGCGCAGGCCTGGGCCAACAGCGCCAAGGCCACGCACATGATGCAACTGCCCTACAGCCTCGGCTCGATCACCGTGGTCACCGACGCCGAGTTGTGGAAGAACAAAACCATCAGCCAATACGACAATGCCTGGCTGCTCTGGTACCTGAGCGCCGACACCGACGTCACGTTGATCTACAACACTGAACACGACGGGTTGCTGACCTTGCTTTGGCGCTACTTCCCGCAGGCCATCGTCGCCCTGCTCGCCTTGATCGGCCTGTGGCTGTGGCATGTCGGCGTGCGTCATGGCCCGCTCCAGGCGCCGGCCCCGAGCGGGCGGCGACGGTTGCAGGAGCATCTGCGCGCCAGCGCCGATTTCGTCCTGCGCCACAATGGTCAGCAAGCATTGCTGCAAGCGCTGCAACAGGACGTGTTGCGCCGCGCTCGACGCCGTCACCCCGGATTTGATCGATTGAATGTCGCCGAACAATGGCTGGCGCTGTCACGCCTGACCCGCCAGCCGACCCGTGCCATCAGCCAGGCCCTGAGCCCGGTTGCGAACCAGCGTTTGTCCAGCGCCGAGTTCTGCCGTCAGGTCGCCCACCTGCAAACCTTGAGGAACACGCTATGAATGAACAGACCGAGCCCGGCAGCGCCAGCCACGCCGCCCAGCAACGCCAGCGCGCCAGTCAACTGGCGCAGGCGGTTCGCAGCGAATTGCAGAAAGCCCTGATCGGCCAGAATCAGGTGATCGACGACGTGCTCACGGCGTTGATTGCTGGCGGCCACGTGCTGCTCGAAGGCGTGCCAGGGCTGGGTAAAACCTTGCTGGTGCGCGCATTGGCGCGTTGCTTTGGTGGCGAGTTCGCGCGTATCCAGTTCACCCCGGACCTGATGCCCAGCGACGTTACCGGCCACGCCGTGTACGACCTGCAGACCGAGCAGTTCAAACTGCGCAAAGGCCCGCTGTTCACCAACCTGCTGCTGGCCGACGAGATCAACCGCGCCCCGGCGAAAACCCAGGCGGCATTGCTCGAAGCGATGCAGGAGCGCCAGGTGACGCTTGAAGGTCGCGCCCTGCCGATCGCGCAACCGTTCATGGTGTTGGCAACGCAGAACCCGATCGAACAGGAAGGCACCTACCCCCTGCCCGAAGCCGAGCTCGACCGGTTCATGCTCAAAGTGCGCATGGATTACCCCGACGCCGAACAAGAGCTGAACATGGTGCGTCAGGTCAGTCGCTCGACCCGCGCTGACATGCTCGATGTGCAACCCCTGCGCACGGTGTTGCAAGCCAAGGATGTGCAAGCCCTGCAACGCATTGCCAGTGATCTGCCGATGGATGATCAGGTGCTCGATTACGCCGTTCGGCTGGCACGCAGCACCCGCACCTGGCCGGGGCTGACCCTGGGTGCCGGGCCGCGCGCCTCGATTGCGCTGGTACGCTGCGCCCGTGCCCGCGCGTTGCTGCGCGGCGGCGAGTTCGTGATTCCCGACGATATCAAGGGCTGCGCGCTGGCCGTGCTGCGCCATCGCGTGCGCATCGCTCCGGAGCTGGACATCGAAGGCTTGCAAGTCGATCAGGTGTTGCTGCAACTGCTCGACCAGATCCCGGCGCCGCGCCTGTGAAATCCGTGTTGGGCAGAAAAGATCGCAGCCTTCGGCAGCTCCTACAGATGTTCCATGTAGGAGCTGCCGAAGGCTGCGATCTTTTCAACGAACAGCCCGGTGCCATGCCATGAAACCTTCAAGACTCCTATTGATCTGGCTGACACTGCTACTGGCCATCGGCATCGTCCTCGGCGCCTTGCAGGCATTGGAAATCGACCTCCCGCCCAGCCTGCTGTCGATCAACTGGGGCTTGCTGCTCGCCCTGCTGACCCTCGCCGCCATCGATGCCCTGCGCCTCAAGCGCCTGCCCGCCGTTCGCGTCAAACGGCAAATGCCCGGCAGCCTCGCGCTCGGGCGCTGGGGCGAAGTACGCCTGGAGGTGGAGCACGACTTCAGCGAGCCGCTGCACCTGCAACTCTTCGACCAAGTGCCGGACGGCCTGATTTTTGAGAACCTGCCGCTGAACGTCAAATTGCAACCCGGCAAAATCAGCCACATCGGCTACCGCCTGCGCGCCCTCAAACGTGGGCACTTCAGCTTCGAACACTGCGAAATCAATCTGCCGAGCCCTCTGGGTTTATGGTCAGGCAAACGCCTGCTCGACGTCACCGGTCACACCCGCGTCTACCCGGATTTCGCCCGGCTCTATGGTGGTGAACTGCTGGCGGTGGACAACTGGCTCAGCCAGCTCGGCGTGCGGCAAAAACAGCGCCGTGGTCAGGGTCTGGAATTCCATCAACTGCGCGAATTCCGTGAAGGCGACAGCCTGCGCCAGATCGACTGGAAAGCCACCGCCCGCCAACGCACACCGATCGCCCGTGAGTATCAGGACGAACGTGATCAGCAGATCATCTTCTTGCTCGATTGCGGACGCAACATGCGCAGTCAGGACGATGAACTGTCGCACTTTGACCATGCGCTGAACGCCTGTCTGCTGCTCAGTTATGTGGCGTTGCGTCAGGGTGATGCGGTGGGCATGTGCACGTTCGCCGCTGAGCATCCGCGTTACCTTGCGCCAATCAAGGGCACCGGGCAGCTCAACGTTTTGCTCAACAGTGTTTACGACCTCGACAGCAGTCAACGCCCGGCGGACTATCAGGCGGCGATCCGTCCACTGCTGGCCCGGCAGAAACGCCGAGCGCTGGTGGTGCTGGTGACCAATGTGCGCGAGGAGGACGATGAAGAACTGCTGAACGCGGTCAAGCGCCTGAGAAAGCATCATCGGGTGCTAGTCGCAAGTCTGCGCGAATCCGCGATTGACCAGCTGCAGCAGACGCCCGTTCAAACGTTAGATGAGGCGCTGGCATATTGCGGGACTGTTGACTATTTGAATTCACGCAACGAGTGTCATGAACATCTGATCGCTAATAGCGTTACGACTCTGGATGCACAGCCTCAGGCATTGGGGACTGAGCTGGTAACACGCTATTTGAGCTGGAAGAAGTCTGGCTCGTTTTGAACGTTCGACTTTCCGTCCCATCAACGCTCAGCTGATAGAAATCGTACGTGGGTGCTAGATGTGTGAAAAAAAACACTCACACCCTTTGCATTAAAAAGATTGCTGACAATCGTAATCAATCGAGCACTTCAACCCTTTCAGTGCTTTCCACCCTCCCAAAAAACTGGTGCTATGCTTTCTTTTTTTCGAAAGGAATCGAAGCTATGTCACCTGAATATTCGTTATCCGATGTACTGGAAAGGATCTATGAGAATCAGCTTGGGTTAGAGGCGGCCCTTATGGAGTTAGCACTACAAGTAGAAAAGGAAGGCTTTACGGACGTCGGTGAAAACGTCCGAGGTGCGCTATGTAGGGTTGGTGAAAATGCTGGCTACATAAAGCAGGGCATAGCAAAGATCAAAGGAAGAAACCTCAAATAAATGGATTAGCTACGTGTTCAAACTTCGGCTGGGGCCATTCAAGGGAACCACAAGATAAAAATTTCTCCAGAGATTTGGCCCCAGCGACCTCAATTCAAAAACCCGCCTGCCACGACTTCAGAAAATTTGCGAGGCCCGTCTACTTTTTAAGCACATCTGGTAGATGCACGTAGCCATAAGGTCCGACAGTTTTCGGGAGTTTGAAAACTTCCCTTGGCATTCGGGAATTAAGACTACAAGGTTTGGTGCCGTTGCCTACGCAGTCACCGGAATGGGCTGACTGACACTCTAAGGGATGCCGCTTAGATTAGGCATTGTCGCTGACATTCAGCGGCCAGGTTTAGTCGCCTGATATGAGACAAGGTGCAAGGCTTCATCCGGTCGGGTTTCCTACTCCCGTACTTGATGGTGGCTGTGTGCAGGGCACCTTCGGGTGCGCCGGAAAAGCCTTGTTTCCACCGGTCGACTAACCTGCACATAGCTGCCTCCCTTCATTTAGTCGCGAAGCGGAGGCAGCACCTAATAAAAGGAAACAAGGCAATGACAAAGGCATCCACGAGTCCTCCTGAGATAGATTCCGTCGATACATCACCCTACGCCTCCCCCGATTCAAAAAAGCTCCACGAAGCTGCCGAACGCGCGCTCGACCACTACCTCAAACCCCATCCTGCCATGCGCAACTCCGTTGATCGCGCCATGCAAATGTTCGTCGTCGCCCCCGACATCAATCCCGAAGCCATCGCCATCCAGACCTACGAAACGTTTTCGTCGGTGAGCATTCTTTTGCTGGATCTGGCGGACAGCCTAGAAGACAAACCACGGCACTTGGCGATGGCGATTTATCAGTTGAGCGAGATGGGGTTGTTGTTGGCGGAGAAGGTGCTCGACAGTGAGCGCGCAGTTGCCATGAACGGATGAAGACCAAAAGATCGCAGCCCTCTGCAGGAACTGCCGCAGGCTGCGATCTTTGGCTTTGGCGTTTGCTGTATCAGGCGGAAGCTGGCAGCGGCTGAAAACTGAAGTACTGCTTCAACGCCTGCACCAGTTGCCCGTACTCCGGCGGCGGCCGGTGCAGGCTGAAACCCGCGTCATAATGCTGCGGGGTCGCGTCTTCATGGCACCACAGGCAACACGCCGTCAGGTCGATGACCTGCTGGCAGCCTTCATCCATGGGAATTTTCAGACGCAGCTTGAAATCCACACCGATCATCATCGGTAACTGGCTGATGAGCATCAGCCCGTCTTCGGAGACGTTGCCGAGAAAGCCGATCGGTTTGTCGGTAATGCTGTTGAACACTCTCAGAAAGTACGGCAGTTGATGCCGTTCGATTCGGCGGTCGGTAAACATGCGCAGTTCGCCAGGCAGGGCTCCGTCACGGAGCCGCACTTTTGCTTCGGAACGAACCTGCCTTGCAGGCCCGCTCTCCCCGCTTCCGGTGTGCCGATCGCTACCTCGCCGTCACTTGACCACTTGCCAGTCGCAGGTGTTGCCCCGGAACAGCGCCAACGCGCTGGAACCGGATCATTCGACTATAGCTCAGCCTGTACACACGGCCAGCGTTTGTATGACAACTGTCATCAAAAACGCGTCGGGCGTACCACGGCTGCAGCACTGCGCGTTGGGTAATGGCCCAGGCTCTGCAGGGTTTCCAGACGGGCGCGGGCGCGGTAGGCGTATTCGCTGTTCGGGTACGAGGCCATGATGAACTGATAGGTCTGCGCAGCATCAACAAACATTTTCTGCCGTTCCAGGCACTGGCCGCGCATCATCGACACTTCCGGCCACACGTACGGGCGGGCACGGCTGGCGCGTTCGACCTTGGACAGCTCCAGCATGACCTGCTCGCAATTGCCGCGATCATAGGCGCTGTAGGCGTTGTTCAAATGGTGGTTCATCGACCAACGGGTGCAGCCCGTGACGGCGAGGACGCTGAGGGCAAGGGCGGCAATGGGCAACAATCGCATGGGGGGTTCTCCTGTCTTGTGCTCTGTATCGACCTTGCGCCGGAAATCTTCAGAACGGTTTGTGCCGATTGTCGCGTTCGTCGCGTTCAATAAACAAAGTAATAACAAAGCCCTTCACAAAAAGTAGTGCATTCGAACAATGACTACACCCCAAGAGCATAGTAGCCTTCGCTTGCGCTTGAACTCAGGAGTCTTTGCATGTCCGTCCGTCGTACCAAAATCGTCGCTACCCTTGGCCCGGCCAGTAACTCGCCGGAAGTTCTCGAACAGCTGATTCTGGCTGGCCTGGACGTTGCCCGTCTGAACTTCTCCCACGGCACCCCCGACGAGCACAAGGCTCGCGCGAAACTGGTGCGTGACATTGCCGCCAAGCACGGTCGCTTCGTCGCCCTGCTGGGTGACCTGCAAGGCCCGAAAATCCGTATCGCCAAATTCGCCAACAAGAAGATCGAGCTGAAGATCGGTGACAAGTTCACCTTCTCCACCAGCCATCCGTTGACCGAAGGCAACCAGCAAGTGGTCGGCATCGACTACCCGGATCTGGTCAAGGACTGCGGCGTAGGCGACGAGCTGCTGCTCGACGACGGCCGTGTGGTGATGCGCGTTGATACCCAAACTGACGACGCATTGCATTGCACCGTGACCATCGGCGGCCCGCTGTCCGACCACAAAGGCATCAACCGTCGCGGTGGCGGCCTGACCGCGCCGGCCCTGACTGAAAAAGACAAGGCCGACATCAAGCTCGCCGCTGAAATGGAAGTCGATTACCTCGCGGTATCCTTCCCGCGTGACGCTGCCGACATGGAATACGCCCGTCAACTGCGCGACGAAGCCGGCGGTACTGCCTGGCTGGTGGCGAAGATCGAACGCGCCGAAGCCGTAGCCGACGACGAAACCCTCGACGGCCTGATCAAGGCCTCCGACGCGGTGATGGTTGCTCGTGGTGACTTGGGTGTGGAAATCGGCGACGCCGAGCTGGTGGGCATTCAGAAGAAAATCATTCTGCACGCACGCCGCCACAACAAGGCTGTGATCGTCGCGACCCAGATGATGGAGTCGATGATCCAGAACCCGATGCCGACTCGCGCCGAAGTGTCCGACGTGGCCAACGCCGTGCTCGACTACACCGACGCCGTGATGCTGTCTGCTGAATCCGCAGCAGGTCTGTACCCGCTGGAAGCGGTTCAAGCGATGGCGCGCATCTGCGTCGGCGCTGAAAAGCACCCGACTGGCAAGACTTCCAGCCACCGTATCGGCAAGGAATTCACCCGTTGCGACGAAAGCATTGCGCTGGCGACCATGTACACCGCCAACCACTTCCCGGGCGTTAAAGCGATCATCGCGCTGACCGAAAGTGGCTACACCCCGCTGATCATGTCGCGCATCCGTTCCTCGGTGCCGATTTACGCGTTCTCGCCGCACCGCGAAACCCAGGCGCGCGCCGCCATGTTCCGTGGCGTGTACACCGTACCGTTCGATCCGGCTTCGCTGGAACCGCACGAAGTCAGCCAGAAGGCGATCGACGAGCTGGTCAAGCGCGGCGTTGTGGAAAAAGGCGACTGGGTCATCCTGACCAAGGGCGACAGCTACCACACCACCGGCGGCACCAACGGCATGAAGATCCTGCACGTGGGCGACCCACAGGTCTGAGTGATCGGTTGTTCGAAGAACAAAAGCCCCGGCATGTGAGTGCCGGGGCTTTTTGTTTTCTGATGTTCCGAAGATGTGGTGCCTGTTCGGGCCTCATCGCTGGCAAGCCAGCTCCCACAGGGATTGAGTTGTACACACTGTACTTGATCAACAAAGAAACCTGTGGGAGCTGGCTTGCCAGCGATGAGGCCAGTCAGGTCAGCGACAATTTCAATGCCGTTTGATGAATCCGCTCAACGCCGCTAACGCTTCCGGCGAACGCAGGCGCTGGGTGAACAACATACCCTCCTCCTCGATCACCCTGCGGATCAACTCGCGATCCGGCGCCTTCATCAATTGCTTGCTGATACGCACCGCTTCGCTCGGCAGTTCGTCGAAACGCAGCGCCATCTCCCGCGCCTTGCTCAACGCCGCAGCGCCGCTGCCCAACGCTTCGGTGGCAATCCCCCACTGCGCCGCCTGTTCACCGCTGAAGCCTTCACCGAGCAACAACAACTCCGCCGCTTTGGCCTGGCCGAGCAAGCGCGGCAGGATCAGGCTGGAGCCGAATTCCGGGCACAGGCCCAGGTTGACGAACGGCATACGCAACCGTGCATCGCGGGCCACGTAGACCAGATCGCAATGCAGCAATAACGTGGTGCCAATGCCCACTGCGGCGCCCGCCACGGCGGCAACCACCGGTTTGCGGCACTCAAGCAGGTTGAGCATGAAGTGGAACACCGGGCTGTCGAGGTCGCTCGGCGGTTGCTGGATGAAGTCGGCGATGTCGTTGCCGGCGGTGAAACACTCAGCGCTGCCGGTGATCAGCACGGCGTTAATCTCGGGGTCGCTGTCGGCTTGCTTCAACGCCTCAGCCAAACGGCTGTACATCGCCCGGGTCAGGGCGTTTTTCTTGTCGGGGCGATTGAGGCGCAGGGTGAGCAAACCGCGCTCGCGTTCCAGCAGGATGGCTTCGGTCATGGCGTCTCTCGGCGATAGTCGGGCTTGCGAAGGTCAAATGGGGATAGTGCCTTCTGTGGCCAGGGGACTTCTGTGGCTAGGGGGGCTTTTGTGGCTAGGGGGGCTTTTGTGGCTAGGGGATTGTTGTGGCGAGGGGATTTATCCCCGCTGGGCTGCGCAGCGGCCCCAAAATCTTGCGAGCGCTGCGCACTCAAACGGGAATAAATCCCCTTGCCACATAAATCCCCTTGCCACAAAAAATCCTCTGACCATAAAGACTTGGCCACAAAGAACCTATGAAACCCGATAAGCATTAGCGCTCAACCACGGGACAGGAATACGTCGGCCAGCAGCTGATTACGCGGCAGTCCGGCCAGATACAGGCGCCTGGCGAAGGCGTCGACACTGGCCGTCGAACCGCAGACTAAGGCCAGGGTTTGCCGGGAGACAAGCCGCAGTTGCGCCAAAGCGGCGGCTGACTCGGCCGCCGTCCATAGCTCGACGCTGAGGTTCTCTCGCTGCGCAGCCAGCGCGGCAAGGGGTTTGGCCAGATAGTGTTGGCGCTCATCATGGGCCAGGTGAATGACGCGGATCGCGCCTTGGTGATCCTGGCGCAAGGCTTCGCGCAGCACGCCGAACAACGGCCCCAACCCGGTGCCAGCGGCGAGCAGCCACAGCGGCCGGTCGTGCCAGTCCGGGTCGTAATGCAAGGCGCCGCCGCGCAGTTCGCCGAGGCGGATCGGATCGCCGATCTGCAAGCGCCGCGCGGCATCGCTGAACTCGCCGGGCTGGCGGCAATCGAGGTGGAATTCAAGAAAGCGGTCTTCTTCCGGCAGGCTCGCCAGCGAGTACGGCCGAGCGATGTGATCAATCCACAGCACCAAATGTTGCCCGGCGCTGTAGCGCAACGGCCGTTGCGGGACGAGGCGCAGGCGCAGGACGTTGTCGCTGAGCCAGTCCAGTGCTTCGACCACCGCCGGGCGACCGTCGGCAACCGGGTCGAAGGTGTGCACCTGCAAGTCTTCAACCACCTGGCACTGACACGCCAGGCGCCAGCCCTGCTGACGCTGCTCGGCGCTCAAGGCGTCCGGTCGACTGTCAGCCGGCAGACCTTGCACGCATTGCACCAGACACGCATGACAACTGCCGGCGCGGCAACTGTAAGGCACCGCCACGCCGTTTTGATTGAGGGCATCGAGCAGGTTGCTGCCCGACACCACCGACCAGTGTTGTTCACCGACACGAAGTTCAGGCATCGGCGTTCTCCCACGCGGCCGCGCAACGATTACGGCCGTCACGCTTGGCCCGGTAGAGCGCCTGATCGGCGCGTTGCAAGGCGTCATCGAGATCATCGCCCAGTTCCAACAGGGTCATGCCGGCCGACAGGCTGAGATTGCGCACATCCAGGCCGATCAATTCGACATCAGTGAAGGCAATGCGCAAGCGCTCACAACATGCGGTCAGCCGTTCGGCATTGCAATCGGGCAGCAACACCACAAACTCCTCACCACCGTAACGCGCCAGCACATCGCCGTCGCGCAGACACGCCTGGGCGACACCGGCGAAGGCCTGCAACACCTGATCGCCGGCGGCATGGCCGTGCAGGTCGTTGATGCGTTTGAAGTGGTCGAGATCAATCAACGCCAGGCCATGGGCCACATCGCTGTCCATCGCATTCAATTCACGCGAGGCCAGGCGCAGAAAGTGCCGGCGATTGAACAGCCCGGTCAGTTCGTCGGTGGCCACCAGGTCTTCGAGCTGGCGCATCATCCCGCGCAACGTGTCCTGATGCGCCTGCAAGGCAAACCGGCGCTGGCGCATGCGCTGCCGCGAGATCTGCACGAAACGTGCGTAAAGCACCAGCCACGCCAGCACCATCGCCAGAATGCACACCTGCAATGCCGCCAGCGCAGGCTCGGGCAAGAGGAAGTAGTAGCCATCCCATAAGGTGATCGCCGAGAAACTGAAGAACACCATCAGCGCGCAGCGAATGAACGCGCGTCGACTGAGATGGAACAGGCCAAACAGCAGGATGAGCACATAAAACACCAGAAAGGCGCCCCGCGCCTCGTCCAGATGGGCGATCAGCCAGGTCTGCCAGCCAAGCCCGAGCAGCACCTGCACTTCGGTCAGGCTGGGGTCGGCGAAGCGCTGGTTGCGCCCGCTCCAGAACAGCCCGAACAGGGTCGCCTGACTGATCACCACCAGCGCGCTGCCGATGACCACAGAACTCAGGGTCTGGTCGTAATGACCGGTAAAAAACGCCAGCCACAGCAGCAGCAAAGCCAATCCATAGGTGGCTGCAGCGAGGGCAAAACGTTTCATTAAAAGACGTTGAATGGCGTTATGGGTCAATCGTTGACTCACCGTGCGATAGGAGGCTGACCGAGTGTCCTACTCTACAGACCGGCTGCCACTTTAGAGGCCCGGTCGATAAATGACCACCGATTTTCAGGCCCGAAAATTGACGTCAAAAACCCACATATTCCCGGTAGGAGCTGCCGCAGGCTGCGATCTTCTGATCTTGACCTTAAAAACAAAATCAAAAGATCGCAGCCTGCGGCAGTTCCTGCAGGATTATGCGAAAGACATGCGACCAACGAATGACTGCCGGCGCGTGTACGCCCCACCGAGGCGCGGTATACTGCCGCGCCTTTTTAGCGTCGCGCCAGCAGCCCCGGCGTGCCTTGAAAGGTGCTTGCGACCGACCGATGCACCCAAGCCGCAGGCACCTTATTGAATGTTCCCGTCTTTTAGAGGAGCGCGACTCATGACCGTGATCAAGCAAGACGACCTGATTCAGAGCGTTGCCGACGCCCTGCAGTTCATTTCCTATTACCACCCCGTGGATTTCATCCAGGCGATGCACGAAGCCTACCTGCGCGAAGAATCGCCAGCGGCACGTGACTCGATGGCACAGATCCTGATCAACTCGCGCATGTGCGCCACTGGCCATCGCCCGATCTGCCAGGACACCGGTATCGTTACCGTGTTCGTGCGCGTCGGCATGGACGTGCGTTGGGATGGCGCCACCATGGGCCTGGACGACATGATCAACGAAGGCGTGCGTCGCGCCTACAACCTGCCGGAAAACGTCCTGCGTGCCTCGATCCTCGCCGACCCGGCGGGCGCTCGGAAAAACACCAAGGACAACACCCCGGCCGTGATTCACTACTCCATCGTCCCGGGCAACACCGTGGAAGTGGACGTGGCGGCCAAGGGCGGCGGTTCCGAGAACAAGTCGAAAATGGCCATGCTCAACCCGTCCGACTCGATCGTTGACTGGGTGCTCAAGACCGTTCCGACCATGGGCGCCGGCTGGTGCCCACCGGGCATGCTCGGCATCGGCATCGGCGGCACCGCCGAGAAAGCTGCGGTGATGGCCAAGGAAGTGTTGATGGAATCCATCGACATCCACGAGCTGAAAGCCCGTGGCCCACAGAACCGCATCGAAGAAATGCGTCTGGAGCTGTTCGAGAAGGTCAACCAGTTGGGCATCGGCGCCCAGGGCCTCGGTGGCCTGACCACCGTGCTCGACGTGAAGATCATGGACTACCCGACCCACGCCGCCTCGCTGCCGGTGTGCATGATCCCGAACTGCGCCGCCACCCGTCACGCGCACTTCGTGCTCGACGGTACAGGTCCGGCCTCGCTGGAAGCGCCACCGCTGGACGCCTACCCGGAAATCGTCTGGGAAGCCGGCCCGTCGGCCCGTCGCGTCAACCTCGACACCCTGACCCCGGAAGACGTGCAGAGCTGGAAGCCGGGCGAAACCGTCCTGCTCAACGGCAAGATGCTCACCGGTCGCGATGCGGCGCACAAGCGCATGGTCGAGATGCTCAACAAGGGTGAAACCCTGCCGGTCGATCTGAAAGGTCGCTTCATCTACTACGTCGGCCCGGTTGACCCGGTCGGTGACGAAGTGGTTGGCCCGGCTGGCCCGACTACCGCAACGCGGATGGACAAGTTCACTCGTCAGATCCTTGAGCAAACCGGTCTGCTGGGCATGATCGGCAAGTCCGAGCGCGGCCCGACCGCGATCGAAGCGATCAAGGACAACAAAGCCGTGTACCTGATGGCTGTCGGCGGCGCTGCTTACCTGGTGGCTCAGGCGATCAAGAAGTCGCAAGTGCTGGCGTTCGCCGAACTGGGCATGGAAGCGATCTACGAGTTCGAAGTCAAAGACATGCCGGTCACCGTTGCGGTGGACAGCAAAGGTGAGTCGGTACACATCACCGGCCCGGCGATCTGGCAACAGAAGATCAGCGAAAGCCTGGCGGTCGAAGTGCAGTAAGCGTTTACGCTGCGAATAAGGCCGGCCTCTCGAAAGAGAGCCCGGCCTTTTTTATCGATTGGCTGATGGTTATGAAAAATCCACAGCGTGGTTTTTTCGAACTAAAAGAATCGCCTGACCTGTCAGACCTGACAGGTTACCTGGACGATGTGGCCTGCTAGCGTTGCTCCATCTGCGTCTTCGCACACCGGATGGAACCATGACCTACGAAATCGCCCGAGGCATGTCCATGACGCTGACGTGCACTGAAATACACAACGGTGCAGGCAACCCATTTACAGCAAATCCATACTCGCGGCCCCGGCGCTGATGAACCGTGACGTGCACCAAGGCACCCCCTCCGTCACGGTAAACGACGGTCGAGGCTTACCGGTTCGTCAGGTCGCATACTTACGCGCGATCGCCAATGAACCGGCCATTGCATTGCTGAGCCGACAAGCGTTCGACGGAGCCGGGCGCGTAACCCGGCAATGGGACTCGCGGCTTTCCGAACCGAACCTCAGCACCGTATATGGGCTGAACGGTGCGGCATTGAAGATCAGCAGTGTCGATGCCGGCTGGCGTTTGAGCCTGCCAGGGCTGGCCGGGGAAACACTGGAGCATCATGACCAACGCGGTAACGTCTGGCGCACCCGTTACGATCAACTATTGCGCGTTGTGGCGCTGGAAGAAAACCAGCAGCCGAACGTCGAGACCTTCGTGTATGCCGACGGCTCGGCCAACGCATTGATGAACCTGCGCGGGCAATTGCTCAATCAGGTCGATCCGTCGGGTCGCATCGATTGCGAAAGTTATGCAATGACCGGCGCTTTGCTGCGCGACACGTTCACTTCCCACGACAACCAGTCGTTCACCAGTTCGCGCACCTACAGCCCTTTGGGCGCCGTGCTTGCAAACCGCGACGCCGGTGGCCATCAACAACAATTTCGTTACGACCATGCCGGGCAGATCCAACAGGTGCAGCTGCAACTCAACGCGCAAGCAACCTGGCAAACGGTTCAACTCAACGCCCACTACAACGCGGCCGGGCAGATCATCGAGCAACTGGCCGGCAACGGCGTGACCAGCCGTTGGCAATACGCTGCGGCGGATGGCCGGCTGCATCGACACACGGCACGCATCGGCCAACAGTCACCGCTGCAGGATTTCGAGTACAGCTATGACCGGGTCGGCAACATCACCCGAATTTTCGACCACACCTTCACACCGACTTACTTTGCCAATCAACGCGTCGACGGCGCTCGCGACTTCAGTTACGACTCGCTGTACCGTTTGCTCAGCGCCAGCGGTTACGACGACGCGGTGCCACGGGACAATCCCGGTCGCCCGCAACCGACCGATCCCAACGACCGACGCAACTACGTCCAGACGTACACCTACGATCACGGCAACAATCTTGTCGAGCTTCGCCACGTTCGCGACGGCGCCAACCATACCCGGCGCATGCGTATCGACCCGAACAGCAACCGTGGCGTGCGCTGCAACGACAACGATCCCGAGCCGGATTTCGACACGCTGTTCGACCGCCATGGCAATCAGCAGATGCTGCAACCGGGCCAGCCTCTGCAATGGAATACACGCGATCAACTGGAAAAAATCACCCTGGTAGCACGCGACAATCTGCCTGACGACGAAGAGTTTTATGAGTACAGCCAAGGCGCCCGGGTGTACAAGCGCCACCTCCACGATGGCGGCAAACATTTTCACGCAGTGCGCTACCTGCCCGGCCTGGAGATCCGCAGCAAAGACAACGGTGAAACGTTGCACGTCATCACGCTCGCCACCGGCGTCGGCAGCGTGCGTTGTCTGCATTGGCTCACGTCACCACCCTCAGGTGTCGAGCAGAATCAAATGCGCTACACCCTCGAAGATCATCTGGGCTCAAGCACGATGGAGCTTGACCATCAGGGCCGAATGATCAGTCATGAGGGTTACTACTCGTTCGGCGCTACTGCCTGGATGGCGGCACGCTCGCTGATCGAAGTGGCGTACAAGTTCATCCGCTACTCCGGCAAAGAGATGGATGTCAGTGGCCTCTATTACTACGGGGCGCGCTACTACGCGCCGTGGCTGCAGCGCTGGGTCAGCGCCGATCCGGGAGGCGATGTGGACGGGCTGAACCTGTACGCATTCGTCGGCAACAACCCGATGAACTATTTCGATGACACCGGGCTCAATCGCTCGCCCAACGAACTCAAGCGACTGATCAGCTGGAACATGCAGGCGTTGTCTTCCATAGATCGAAAAATGAGTAGCCTTCAGGATCAACTGATCGATCTGCAACATCCCGGGCAATGGCGCAAGACGCTGGCAAAGAACGTTGTTTATCAAATCGGCAGCGCCGCCGCCGGCTGGTTCACCTCGTACAATGCCGCCACGTTTGCCTCCGAAGCCTTGCCCGGGCTTTCCGCTGATTTGATCGGTTTGACACTGGGCAACAACATCGCCGACCGGAGCGTTGGCCTTTATGGAAAGCTGATGGCACCACTGCAGTTGAACTCGCCGATTGTCCCACGAACCTCCACCTTCAACCCTGATGCCATTGCGGCAGAATTGCAGCAGTCGTCCCCGCTCCCCTCCCGCGAACAGTACGACGTGCGCAGCCGTGAGGGTTTGCAGCAATTGGCGGTGGATAGCATCAGTAAAGTCGTAGGGGCTTATGTGCCCGGCGTGGGTGAGGCCATGGCCCTGGGCAGCCTTGCACAGGAAGCCAATGAAGCCGAGGAAGGTTTGTCATCGCTGAAACTTGCAAAAATCCACGGCACTCTTGATGAGCTCGATGCGATGGTCACGCGATTGACCACATCGGCCAACACCGCGTTTGCCGAACTGGGGATCAACGAGTTTTACGATGAACAACACGGGATGCGCGACTACCTGATCGACCTGGGACGCAACCGGGTAGGCACGGCACAAGCGAAAACGTTACGCCAGTCCGATATGACGCAGCTTGCGGGATTCGCCCGCAACAACATCGAGACCTCTCGAGGATTCCTCAACATTTATCAGCAAAAAGTCCCGGCCATTCGTAATCGGTATCGGGGCGATTGAATTACATAGACTTGAGCTGACCCCGGGTATGGAGCGTGGGTATTAGTGCCAAACTCCACTGGCGTACTCCGCGGTTGCACGTTATCGACATTCGCGGCGTGGCCGTGTCTATCGTCGAGTACTTGCGCACGCACCATGCTGAAGGGTGACGAGTCATTCGAGAAGGATCGTCGGACCCATGCTATCGTGCCGGCCCGTCCCTTTATCCATTAGCCCAGCATGCTGCCGACTTCCCGTACCCTGCGTCTGTCGTTGTATACCCTGCTGATCATCGCCGGTGCGGCCCTTGCCGCGACCCTTGCCATCCGCCACGCCGAACGTCAGGCGCTGGAAGAAGATGCCGCCCGTGCCAATCAACAACTGGCGTTGTACGCCAACTCGCTGCACACCCTGATTGATCGCTATCGCGCCCTGCCCGCCGTGCTCGCGCTGGACCCGCAACTGCGCTCGGCGCTGGCAGGTTCCGTCGATGCCGAGCAACAGTCGGCGCTGAACCTCAAGCTGGAAAAAATCAACGGTGCGGCGCAGTCCTCGACCCTTGAATTGCTCGATCACACGGGGCTCGCCGTGGCGGCCAGCAACTGGCGTTTGCCGAGCAGTTATGTCGGCCACAACTATGGCTTTCGCCCCTATTTCAGCCAGACCCGCACCCAAGGCTCCGGGCGTTTTTATGCGGTAGGCGTGACCAGCGGAATTCCCGGTTATTTTCTCTCAAGCGCAGTGCTTGGCGACAACAACGAGTTCCTCGGGGCGATGGTGGTCAAGCTGGAATTCCCCGAGCTGGAGCGTGAGTGGAGCCAAGGCAGTGACACGCTGTTGGTCAGCGATGCGCGCGGCATTATCTTTATCGCCAATCAGCCCGGTTGGCGCTATCGCCTGTTGCGCCCGCTGAGCGCCGCCGATCAGGCCGAGATCAAAACCACGCGCCAGTACGACAAACAGGCGTTGGCGCCGTTGACGCATCTGTCCTTGCGCCGCTTCGATGACAACAGCGATCTGCGCCGCGTTGAAGGCCCGCAAGGCACGGCGGATTATCTGTGGGAATCGCTGCCGCTGACCACCGAAGGCTGGACCCTGCATTTGCTCCGTCACCCGCAGGTCGCCTTCGAAGATTTGCGCAACGCCGGGCTCGCTGCTGCCGGCGTGTGGCTGGCGCTGGTGTTTTTGCTGCTGTTCCTCAATCAACGCTGGCGCTTGGCGAAGCTGCGTCAGCGCAGCCGCGAAGAGCTGGAGCAACTGGTCGAAGAGCGCACCCGCGATCTGCGCACGGCGCAGGACGGTCTGGTGCAGTCGGCCAAACTGGCGGCGCTGGGGCAGATGTCCGCCGCGCTGGCCCACGAAATCAATCAGCCGCTGACCGCTCAGCGCATGCAACTGGCGACCTTGCGTCTGCTGCTCGACCATGGCCGTGTCGACGACGCTTATAAAGCGCTGAAACCGGTGGATGAAATGCTTACGCGCATGGCCGCCCTCACCGGCCACCTCAAGACGTTCGCCCGCAAAAGCCCCAGCGGATTGCGTGAACGGCTGGATCTGGCCACGGTGGTCGATCAATCATTGCAGTTGCTGGACGCGCGTTTGCGTGACGAACAGGTCAGTCTGGTCCTGCATCTAGCGCGTCCAGCCTGGGTGCGCGGTGATGCGATCCGTCTCGAACAGGTGCTGATCAACTTGCTGCGCAACGCCCTCGATGCAATGCAGGGCAAACCGTGCAAACGTCTGGAAATCCGTCTGGAGGCCGACGAGCAGCTCTGGCGACTGAGCGTCAGCGACAACGGCGGCGGGATTGCCGAGGAGCATCTGGGCCAGGTGTTCGACCCCTTCTTCACTACCAAACCTGTGGGCGACGGTCTGGGCCTGGGGCTGGCGGTCTCCTTCGCTATCGTGCATGAATCCGGCGGGCGCTTGAGCGTGGAGAATGGCGACAGCGGCGCGGTGTTCAGCCTGACCTTGCCGATCGATCTGGAGGCGCATATCTGATGCTCAACTCGGTGATGGTGGTCGATGACGAAAGCAGCATTCGCAACGCCGTCGAGCAGTGGCTGAGCCTGTCCGGGTTCGAGGTGCAACTGTTCAGCCGCGCCGAAGACTGCCTCGCCGCCCTGCCCGCGCACTTTGCCGGGGTGATCCTCAGCGACGTGCGCATGCCCGGCATCGGTGGCCTGGCGTTGTTGGCTGAAGTGCAGAAACGTGATGCCGATCTGCCGGTGATTCTGCTCACCGGCCACGGCGATGTGCCGATGGCCGTCGAAGCGATGCGCGACGGCGCGTATGACTTTCTGGAAAAACCCTTCAGCCCGGAAACCCTGCTCGGCAGCCTGCGCCGGGCGCTGGACAAACGCGCGCTGGTGTTGGAAAACCGCGCCCTGCACGAACAGGCCGACAACCGCGCGAAACTCGATGCGACGTTGCTCGGTGTGTCGCGGGGTTTGCAGACGTTGCGTCGACAGGTGCTGGATCTGGCAGCGCTGCCGGTGAATGTATTGATCCGTGGCGAAACCGGCAGCGGCAAGGAACTGGTTGCGCGCTGCCTGCATGATTTCGGCCCTCGCGCAGACAAGCCGTTTGTGGCGCTGAACTGCGCGGCGATCCCTGAGCAATTGTTCGAAGCCGAGTTGTTCGGGCATGAGAGCGGCGCCTTCACCGGCGCCTCCGGCAAGCGCATCGGCAAGCTGGAATACGCCGATGGCGGCACGCTGTTTCTCGATGAAATCGAAAGCATGCCGTTGGCTCAGCAAGTGAAACTGCTGCGGGTATTGCAGGAGCAGAAGCTGGAGCGGCTAGGGTCAAACCAGAGTATTCGCGTCGACTTGCGCATTGTCGCAGCGACCAAACCTGATCTGCTCGATGAGGCCCGCGCCGGACGTTTTCGCGAGGACCTGGCGTATCGCCTGAACGTCGCGGAACTGCGCTTGCCGCCGCTGCGCGATCGACGTGAAGACATTCCGTTGCTGTTCGAGACCTTCGCCCAGAGTGCGGCGCAGCGCCTCGGCCGGACGTTCCCGCCGTTAACGGGCGCGCAGTTGAGTCACCTGCTCAGCCATGACTGGCCGGGCAATGTCCGTGAACTGGCCAACGTCGCCGAACGGCAAGTGCTGGGGCTGGATGAGCCGGCGCCGGGGATTGATCCGGGGCAGTCGCTGGCGGCGCAACAGGAAGCGTTTGAAGCGCAGTGCCTGCGCGCGGCGTTGACGCGGCACAAGGGCGATGTGAAAGCGGTGCTTGAAGAACTGCAACTGCCGCGGCGTACCTTCAATGAAAAAATGCAGCGGCATGGGTTGAGTCGGGAAATGTTTGTAAGCCCGTAAAGTCAAAAGATCGCAGCCTTCGGTAGCTCCTACATAGGTCCACTGTAGGAGCTGCCGCAGGCTGCGATCTTTTGATCCTTTCGGCAATTTTCCGCTCACACATATCCGACGGTAAGCGGATTTCCGCCTATCCAGCATCCCTCCCCCCTCTAAAACGGCCCTCTCCCCGTTGGCACAGCTCCTGCTATAGCCCACGCAGGCTGCGTTTCAACGCGCTCCACAAAAACAATTAAACGAAGGATCCTTCAATGGATAACTCCAACGCCCTGCCCCTTGGGTCGGCTGCCGTGCCCGCCAAAGAACGAACCACCGCCAGCCGGATCAAATCGATCTTCAGCGGCTCCGTCGGCAACATGGTCGAGTGGTACGACTGGTATGTTTATGCCGCCTTCTCGTTGTACTTCGCTAAAGCCTTTTTTCCTAAAGGCGACACCACCGCTCAACTGCTGAACACCGCTGCGATTTTCGCCGTGGGCTTCCTGATGCGCCCGATCGGCGGCTGGATGATGGGCCTGTACGCTGACAAGGTCGGCCGCAAAAAAGCGCTGATGGCCTCGGTTTACCTGATGTGCTTCGGCTCGCTGATCATCGCCCTGAGCCCCGGTTATGAAACCATCGGCATCGGCGCACCCATCCTGTTGATCTTTGCCCGTCTGTTGCAAGGCCTGTCGGTCGGCGGCGAGTACGGCACCTCGGCGACCTACCTGTCGGAGATGGCGACCAAGAACCGTCGCGGTTTCTTCTCCAGCTTCCAGTACGTGACCCTGATCTCCGGCCAGCTCATCGCCCTCGGCGTGCTGATCGTGCTGCAGAACTTCCTCACCACTGAAGAGCTGTACGCGTGGGGCTGGCGTATTCCGTTTGCCATCGGCGCGCTGTGCGCAGTGGTGGCGCTGTACCTGCGTCGCGGCATGGAAGAAACCGAGTCGTTCACCAAGAAAGAAAAAGCCAAGGAAAGCGCCATGCGCACCTTGCTGCGTCACCCCAAAGAACTGCTGACCGTGGTCGGCCTGACCATGGGCGGTACGCTGGCGTTCTACACCTACACCACCTACATGCAGAAATACCTGGTGAACACCGTCGGCATGAGCATTTCCGACTCGACCACCATTTCCGCCGCGACCCTGTTCCTGTTCATGTGCCTGCAACCGATCATCGGCGGCCTGTCGGACAAGATCGGTCGTCGTCCGATCCTGATCGCCTTCGGCGTGCTGGGCACGATCTTCACCGTGCCGATCCTGATGACCCTGCACACCATTCAGACCTGGTGGGGCGCGTTCTTCCTGATCATGGCGGCGCTGATCATCGTCAGCGGCTACACCTCGATCAACGCGGTGGTGAAAGCTGAACTGTTCCCGACTGAAATCCGTGCACTGGGCGTCGGCCTGCCGTACGCACTGACCGTGTCGATTTTCGGCGGCACTGCCGAATACATCGCGCTGTGGTTCAAGAGCATCGGCATGGAAACCGGTTACTACTGGTATGTCACGGCGTGCATCGCGGTGTCGCTGTTGGTGTACGTGACCATGAAAGACACCCAGAAGCACTCGCGGATCGTCACTGACTGATCGTGATTTCACAGCCACTGCAACGGTGGCTGTGTTGGCCCTATCGCGAGCAGGCTCACTCCTACATTTGGAATGCGTTCCCCTGTAGGAGTGAGCCTGCTCGCGATTGCGGTCGCCGCATTATTCAGCCCTGCATGAACAATCCGTCACCCACGCCAACTCGTGATTAATCGCGAATTAATGCTGGCGAAGCATCCTGCCCCTACCTGATCGATTACCTGCGCGACGTTCGCTGCGACGACGAAAGCGATTTGAATGCGTCGCCCTTAACATCAAGTTAATCGATTGTTTTTAGCATTATTTTGCGCTTTTTAATCAATTTAGTTGGCGTAGCATGAAACCCATGCAAGACACACCCGCCAACGAATCCGGAGTAACCGACATGAAAACCAAACTGATCCTCGCCTTCGCCCTGTCCGTACTGGCCGCCAACACCTTCGCTGCCGACGGTTATGACCGCACCGGTTCCGCCGTTGCCGCCGACGGTTACGACCGCACCGGTTCCGCCACGGTCGCTGAAGACGGCTATGACCGTACCGGCTCCGCAACTTTCGCTGAAGATGGCTACGATCGCACCGGCTCCGCGACCTTTGCCGCCGACGGTTATGACCGCACGCAATCCGCTGCCATCAGCTAACCCCCTGCTGTAAAGCGCACAGCCCGGCTTCGGCCGGGCTTAGTCATTTCTGGGGATTTTTGTTTGGCTGGAAATATGGGGGGCGGCCTTGCACTATGGCTCTCTTCAGAACGCAGCCTCAGGATCACCCGCCATGCCCGATGACATCCATTTCTACGAACCCGCCAACGGCCACGGCCTGCCCCACGATCCGTTCAACGCCATCGTCGGCCCGCGCCCCATCGGCTGGATTTCCTCACAGGATGCCCAAGGCCAGTTGAACCTGGCGCCGTACAGCTTCTTCAACGCCTTCAACTACATTCCGCCGATCATTGGTTTTTCCAGCGTCGGGCGCAAAGACAGCCTGAACAACATCGAGCAGACCGGAGAATTCGCCTGGAACCTCGCCACCCGCCCGCTGGCCGAGCAGATGAACCAGAGCTGCGCAATGGTCGCGCCTGAGGTCAACGAGTTTGAATTGGCAGGCTTGACGACCGTGGCGTCAAAAGTGATTTCGGTGCCGCGCGTGGCCGAAAGCCCGGTGTCCTTCGAGTGCAAGGTCACGCAGATCATTCAGTTGCAGCGCGCCGATGGCGAAACCGTGCCGAGTTGGCTGATCCTCGGCGAAGTGGTCGCCGTGCATATCGCCAAGTGGCTGTTGAAGGACGGCATTTACGACACCGCCGCAGCAGAACCGATTCTGCGTGGCGGCGGGCCGGCGGATTATTTCCAGTTGGGACCTGAAGCCCTGTTCAAGATGTGGCGTCCAGGCGCCAACAAGTAACGCGTTACCAGATCAACTCGGCGTCGTCAGTGACGCCCTTGAGTTTATCCAGCTCATTGATCGCAGCCTCGTCGGCAGCAATGGCGCCGGGGAACACCTGATCATTCAGCAGCTTGTGAAAGCGTGGTGCGCCGCCATCGACCAGGGCCTTGACCGCGATTGCCGCGTGATAGCCCTTGTTGCCGCCTAACTCGACGGGAACGACTGCGGAGACTGCTTCGAAGTGTTCGAACTCTTTACGTGCCATGTCACAGATCCCGGCTCAGACAGATTAAGCCGGACATTAAACCCTCAACCGGCGAGTTTGTGTACCGGCGCCGGGCATTGACCAAGGGCTTGCGCGGCCGACACGTCTTTAAAGGTGTGGAAATCGAGGCTGTTGACCACCAGTTCCTGTACCAGCTCGGCGAAGATTTCCATCGACGGGCTGTTGAAGTAGTGGGTCATCATTTGCTGGCTGCTCCAGAACCCGCTGACCAGCCACAACTCGGGATCACACTGCGAATGCTGCAAGGCGAAGCTCAGGCAACCAGGGGCGGCGCGGGACGGCTCGATCAACGCGCTCAGGCGTACACCGAGTTCCGCCGAACGCCCGGCGCGCGCTCGAACAAAAGCCATATGACTGACGGGAATCTGCTTGGACATGTTCAACCCTCCCAGGGAGTCGCGTGGCAGCCGGGGGACGGGCTGCGACAGGATCAAAGGTTAAGGGCCAGGCGCTGAGTGCCGTTAGTCGATTCCTGCCGTCGCGTTGCACAATCCTGCGAGACTTGCCTGAACCTGAGTTCACACACATCCCCTGTAGGAGCTGCCGTAGGCTGCGATCTTTTGACCTTAAAGACAACAATCAAAAGATCGCAGCCTTCGGCAGCTCCTACAGTCCGGCGTCGCGTCGGTGTTGAGCAATAGCGCGGTGCAGAATCAGGCAAGCATTTCGCAGGATGTGTCTACCGCTCGCGCTTGCACAAACATATGCTCTGCTCCATTCCACCTCCCTTGCCGAGGATGCCGTGCATGACGTCATTCGATCGTTTTCAAGCCGAACCCAGCGCTGACATGGAAAAACAGCGCGCGGAACTGGCGGCGATCATCCGCCGCAACACCACGGACGATGGTAGCTACGAGACCGCCATCGGTTCGCTGTACATGTCACGCCACACAAAATCCCATGACTTTGCCCCAGTGCTCGCGCAACCGGCGCTGTGCATCATGGCGCAGGGACGCAAAGAGGTGCGGCTGGCCGATGAGTACTTCAATTACGACCCGCTGAATTACCTGGTGGTCTCGGTTTCGATGCCGTTGAGTGGGCGTGTGGTCAACGTGTCGCCGGAGGATCCGATCCTCGCCGTGCGCCTCGATATCGACCCCGCCGAAATCACCGCACTGATTGCCGACGCCGGCCCGATGGGCGTACCGACGCGGCCGACCGGGCGCGGTTTGTATGTCGAGCAGATCGACAGTTCGATGCTCGATGCGGTGCTGCGTCTGGCGCGTTTGCTCGACGCACCGAAAGACATCGCCATGCTTGCGCCGCTGATTCGCCGGGAGATTTTGTATCGCCTGCTGCGCAGTCCGCAGGGCCATCGTTTGTATGAGATCGCGATTGCCAACAGCCAGAGCCATCGCATCAGCCAGGCAATCAAATGGCTTAACGGTAATTTTGAACAGCCGCTGCGCATTGATGATCTGGCCAAAGAAGTGAACCTGAGCGTGTCGACCTTGCATCACCGCTTCAAGGCGATGACGGCGATGAGTCCGTTGCAATATCAGAAGCAGCTGCGTTTGCAGGAGGCGCGGCGGTTGATGTTGGCCGAGGGGCTGGAGGCTTCGGCAGCGGGGTATCGGGTGGGGTATGAAAGTCCGTCGCAGTTCAGCCGCGAGTACAGCCGGTTGTTTGGTGCGCCGCCGTTGCGGGATCTGGCGCGGTTGCGGCTGTCGGTCTGATCCGGAATGTCATTGGGCTTACGGCCCTATCGCGAGCAGGCTCACTCCTACAGGGTCAGGTGTACACCCGCCCAATGTAGGAGTGAGCCTGCTCGCGATGAGGCCAGTTCAGACGAAAAAAACTCTGGATCAGATCGCGCGAATCACATGCTTGATCTCTTGAAACGCCGCCAATCCCCAAGGCCCCAGCTCGCGACCAATACTGCTCTGCTTGTACCCGCCCCACGCCGCCTGCGGGAAAATCACCTGCGGCGCATTGATCCACACCATCCCCGCCTGCAACGCATTGGCCACGCGATCCGCCGCTACAGCATCCGCCGTCACCACACTCGCCACCAAGCCAAACGGTGTGTCATTGGCCAGCGCAATCGCCTCGGCTTCGCTGCTGAAACTGCGCACACACACCACCGGCCCGAAAATCTCTTCGCACCACAGCGCACTGTCCAATGGCACATCGGTGAACACCGTCGGCTGCAAGAAATAGCCGCGCGGCAGATCCGCCGGGCGATTGCCGCCGCAGAGCAACCGCGCGCCCGCGCTCAGCCCACGATCAATATGCCCAAGCACTCGCTGGTACTGCGCCTGGTTGACCAGCGCGCCCATTTCCACCTCAGGGTCGAACGGATCCGCGACTCGAATCGCCTGCGCACGCTTCTGTAGCCGACGGAGGAATTCTTCCTCCAGCTCATCAGCAACCAGCACGCGACTGGTGGCCGAACACATCTGCCCGGCGTTGAAAAACGCACCGCCACAGGCCAGCTCAACCGCTAAATCGATATCAGCATCGGCCAACACCAGCAGCGAGGATTTGCCGCCCAGTTCCAGGCTCACACCCTTCACCGTTTCCGCCGCACGCTGCATCACTTGCACGCCGACCGCGTTGCTGCCGGTAAAGGAAATCCTGGCGATACGCGGGTCCGCCGACAACGGCGCGCCGACTGCCAGCCCGGTGCCGCAAACCAGATTGAACACACCATTGGGCAGACCCGATTCAGCAATGATCGCCGCCAGTTCCAGCTCCGGCAGCGGCGTCACTTCCGACGGTTTCAGCACCACGCAGCAACCCGCTGCCAACGCCGGCGCAAGCTTCCACGCGGTGGTCACCATCGGGAAATTCCACGGCACGATCAGCCCGACCACACCACACGGTTCGCGGCGCAAACGGGCGCTGAAATCATCACTGGGCAGCGGCACATTGCTGTCCTGGTTCGCGTCGAGGCCTTCAGCGAGTTCGGCGTAATACTCGAAGGTGGCGATGACATCATCGACATCGATGGCCGCTTCGAATTGCGGTTTGCCGTTGTTGCTCGATTGCAACTTCATCAGATGATCGCGGCCGTCGCGCACGCCATTGGCGATGTTGCGCAGAATCGCGCCGCGCTCGGCGCCAGTGGTTTGCGACCAGGTTTTGAACGCTTCGCTGGCAGCGGCGACGGCTTGCTCGACCGCGTGCTCGTCACCGCCATTGACCGTGGTCAGCAGCGCTTCGGTGGCCGGGTTGATCACGCGCAAGTGTTCACCACCCGCCGACCATTGGCCGTTGATGTAGAGGCCATCGAGTGTGGTTGGGAAACTGATCATTGCGCCACCGCCTGCATCCATTGGGTTTGGTCGATTTCAATCAGGGTCGGGCCCTGACGATCGCTTGCACAACGCAACGCGCTGCGCAGTTGTTCGATGCTGCTGATCGCTTCAGCCGCGCAGCCGAGGCCCTTGGCCACCGCGACAAAATCCGGGGTGTAGATGTCCACACCCACCGGTTCGATGGCGCGGTTGACCATGTATTTCTTGATCTCTTCGTAACCCTGGTTATTCCACAACAGGACGATCACCGGCACCCGCGCTTCGACCGCGCTGGCCAGTTCCGGCAGGGTGAATTGCAGCCCGCCGTCACCGATCAGGCACACCACCGGAGGCCGCGCGCCCTGGTCGAGTTGGCCACCGAGCCACGCACCAATCGCGGCCGGCAAGGCGTAGCCGAGGGTGCCGTAACCGGTCGAGGCGTTGAACCAGCGGCGCGGGTGATCCGGGTTGAACGTGAGGTTGCCGGTGTACACCGGTTGCGTCGAGTCGCCGACGAAAACGGCGTTCGGCAATTCATCGAGTACGGTGTCGAGGAAACGGGTTTGTGCGAGGGTCGGCGCGTCCCAGCTCGCGGCCAGTTCAGCGCGCAGTTTGCCGGCGCGGGCCTGCCCCCAATCGCTGCTGCGCTCGTCGAGTTTTTCCTGCGACAGGGTGTTCAACAAAGCCTGTGCAGCGTTGCGTGCGTCGGCCACCAGCGCCAGGTGCGGCGGGTAGTTACGCACGGTCTGGTCGGCATCGATATCGATGCGCAGCAGTTTGCCGGGAATCTCGAAACCGCCAGCGAAGGTGACGTCGTAATCGGTCTCGGCCAGTTCAGTGCCGATGGCCAGAACCACATCGGCATCAGCGACCAATGCACGTGTGGCGACCAGCGTCTGGGTCGAACCGATCAGCAGCGGATGGCTGCCCGGCAGCATGCCTTTGGCGTTGATGGTCAGCGCCACTGGAGCGTCGAGTAGCTCGGCGAGCTTGGTCAGCTCCGGTGCTGCGTCGATGGCCCCGCCACCGGCGAGAATCAGCGGACGTTTGGCACCGGCGAGCAATTCGCTCATGCGCTTGACTGCGCTTGGCGCAGCACCGGCGCGGTCAATATTGACCGGCACACTGGCGAGCAAGTCATCGGCGTTTTCGACCAGCACGTCCAACGGAATTTCGATGTGTACCGGACGTGGACGACCAGCCTGGAACAAGGCAAACGCACGCGCCAGCACCACTGGCAATTCAGCGGCGGACATCAAGGTATGCGAGAACGCTGCGACACCGGAAACCAGTGCGCTCTGGTTCGGCAGCTCATGCAGCTTGCCGCGCCCGCCGCCCAATTGGCTGCGCGATTGCACGCTGGAGATCACCAGCATCGGGATCGAATCGGCGTAGGCCTGGCCCATGGCGGTGGTGATGTTGGTCATGCCCGGGCCGGTGATGATAAAGCACACACCCGGTTTGCCAGCGGTGCGCGCGTAGCCGTCCGCCATGAAACCGGCGCCCTGCTCATGCCGAGGGGTGACGTGACGAATGCTCGAACGCGCCAGCCCGCGATACAGCTCCACGGTGTGCACCCCGGGAATGCCGAACACCTGCTCGACCCCATAACCTTCGAGTAACTTGACCAGTACTTCGCCACACGTCGCCATGTCGATTGCCCTTCTGCTCGCTGAATACACCGTGCCTTTTTGTAGGAGTGAGCCTGCTCGCGATAGCGTCATCACATCCAACATCGCAGTGACTGATCTACCGGTATCGCGAGCAGGCTCACTCCTACATAAAGCCCTTTAATGGGCTCATTGAACGGTCGGCAGGTAGCCGCAACAATCGATTAAAAGTCATACTAGCCATGTCCTCACGTCATACCTTGGATCGCCATGAAGCGCCTGCCGCCCCTGTCCGCCCTGCACACCTTTCTGATCACCGCGCAGTGCTGCAACTTCACCCGTGCCGCCGAGCAGTTGCACATCACCCAAGGCGCGGTGAGCCGGCAGATCGCCGGGCTGGAAGAGCATCTCGGTTATCCGCTGTTCATCCGTCTGGCCCGAGGTTTGGCGCTGACCGCCGAGGGACGTGAATGGTTACCGCGCGTGGAAAAAATCTTCGGGCTGATCAGCGAAGCGACCGAGCAGATCGGCCAACAACGCAAAACCCTGCAACTCAAGGCGCCCAGTTGCGTGATGCGCTGGCTGCTGCCGCGCTTGCTGCAATGGCAGAAAGAACGCCCGGACGTGCCGGTAAAACTCACGGCTTCGTTGCAACACGGGGTGGATTTTCAGCGTGAGCAATTCGATGCGGCGGTGATCTACGGCGCGCCGCCCGATAACTCGCCGGGCGCGTTGCACTTGTTTGATGAGCAACTGACGCCGGTGTGTTCACCGCTGCTGCTCAAGGGTTCACCGGCGCTGAATGCACCGGCGGATCTGCAGCAGCATCTGTTGCTTCATCCGACGCACGATATTCAGGATTGGTCGGTGTGGCTGAACGCAGCCGGGCTGCAGTTGAACAACATCAGCAGCGGCCAGCATTTCGAAACGCTGGATCAGGCGATGTCGATGGCGTCGCACGGCACGGGGGTGGCGATCGGGGACTGGTCGTTGATCGGCGATGACTTGCGCGCAGGAAGGCTGGTGATGCCGTTTGCTTTGAAAGTGAAAACAGGATTGGCGTACTACGTGGTGTTGCCACCAGGAACCGAGCCGTCGCCACCGCTCGAAGAACTAATGATCTGGCTGACAGAACAAGCCCACACCCGCTAAACACAAATCCCCTGTAGGAGCTGCCGAAGGCTGCGATCTTTTGATCCTGGTTTTTTAAAATCAAAAACAAGATCAAAAGATCGCAGCCTTCGGCAGCTCCTACAGGGGGATGTGTCAGTAGCCGACGGTGTAGCGTTGGTGTGAATGCTTTGGTGTTTCCACTTCGTCGATCAGTGCAATCGCATAGTCGGCAAAGCTGATCCAGCTACGGCCCTCGGCGCTCACCAGCAAGTGATCCTGGCCGACGCGGAATTTGCCCGTGCGCTCACCCTCAACGAATTCCGCCGATGGCGAGAGGAAGGTCCAGTCCAGCTCTTTTTCCTGGCGCAACGCATCAAGAAACGCCGCACCGGCGCTGGCCTCGGTCTTGTACTCGGCCGGGAAACCGGCGCTGTCGATCACCCGGGAGTCGTCCGGCAGCAACAGCGAGCCGGCACCGCCGACCACCAACAAACGCTTTACACCCGCCTGCTTCACCGGCCCAACGATGGCGCTCGCAGGAACAGTAGCGAAATGCGCCGCGGTGATCACCACGTCGTGACCGGCGAGCGCTTCTTGCAGTGCCGCCGAATCGAGCACGTCGACATTCTTGCTGACGACACCGGCACGGGCGCCGATCTTCGCAGTATCGCGGGCGATGGCGGTGACGCTATGACCGCGACGCAGGGCTTCTTCCAGCAGTTGGCTACCGGCACGGCCGGTGGCACCAATGATTGCGATCTTGCTCATGACGTTCTCCAGTTGGCTTGAGTGTTTCAAATGAGGCACATATCTATTGAGTGAAGATATTCCCTGTGCTGAGGAAACTTTGTGGCGAGGGGATTTATCCCCGATGGAGTGCGAAGCGCTCCCCTGCTTTTTCCTGTGAAACCGCATTCTCAGGATTTGCGACTGCTGCGCAGCCGATCGGGGCGGTGCGACGATTCGCTAAATCCCCTCGCCACAAAGGCAATCAGCAATCCTTGAAACCTCAGTATTCAGATGGAGCGGGTTACCACTTCATCTCACCCTTCGCGACTTTCGCGCTCAGCTCCAGCGAGCTCTCTTCACCCAGCGTCGGGTAGCGCTTTTTCATCGCGGCGATCAGCGCAGCAGAATCCTTGGCCTTCGCGGTTTCTGCGTCGAATGCCTTAATGTAGTCGGCGGTGAATTTCACGCTGGCCAGCGAGCGGCCGCTGTCACCCAGATAGTGACCCGGCACCACGGTTTTCGGCTTCAGGGTTTCGATCGCGTGCAGCGTCTGCAGCCAGTCGGCATGGGATTGCGCGGTCTGCGTGTCAGCCATCCACACGTGAATGTTCTCGGCCACTACCACGCCACCGACTACAGCTTTGAGCGACGGAATCCACACGAAGCTGCGATCCGGTTGCTTGCCCTCAAGGCCGACCACCTGCAATTTCTGCCCTTCAAGCATCAGGGTGTCGCCCTTGAGCACACCTGGGACGATGGTTTTCGCCGGCACGTCGGCGCCCATTTTCGGGCCCCAGAACGCCAGTTTCCCGGCCACGGTTTTATTGATGTGATCGACGGTCGGTTGCGACGCCAGCACCTTGGCATTCGGAAAAGCCTGGGTCAGGGTATCGAGACCGAAGTAGTAATCCGGGTCACCGTGGCTGATGTAGATGGTGGTCAGTTGCTTGCCGCTGGCGCGGATCTTCTCCACCACCTGTTCGGCCTGGGATTTGCCGAACTGTGCGTCGACCAGAATCGCGTCTTTCTCGCCGCTGACCAGCACCGATGTCACCGGAAAAATCGCATTGGCGCCTGGGTTGTAAACGTCCAGGGTCAAATTGGCCGCCGCTGCGTGCGCGGCGAAACCCAGTGAAGCGGTGGCGAGCAGAACGCGTTTGAGTGTGGTGAAACCGATCATCTGTTGCTCCGGTGTGCGAATGCCTTGCTTGGCGATGAAACACAGCTTAGTTGCCTGACTCAGTACAAAAAATGCGATGCTTGAACATAGTTTGTTTCTGAAAGCGGGCAAATCATGGATCGTCTCCAAGCAATGCGAGTGTTTGTCACCGTGGTGGACCTGGGCAGTCAGTCGGCCGCCGCCGACCAACTGGACCTCTCACGTCCGGTGGTTTCACGTTATCTGGCGGAGCTGGAAGACTGGGTCGGCGCACGCCTGATGCACCGCACCACACGCAAGTTGAGCCTGACCGCCGCTGGCAGTGAAATCCTCCCGCGCTGTCGGCAGATGATCGAACTGTCGAACGACATGCAGGCCGCCGTCAGCGAACCCGACGACGCACCGCGCGGGCTGCTGCGAATCAGCGTCAGCACGTCGTTCGGCCAGGCGCAACTGGCCGACGCGGTGGCTGCGTATGTCAAACGCTATCCGGGGGTGAGCATTGATCTGCAAATGCTCGATCGCACGGTGAACCTGGTGGATGAACGGATCGACCTGGCGATTCGCACCAGCAACGATCTTGATCCGAACCTGATCGCCCGGCGCCTGACGGTGTGCCGCTCAGTGGTGTGTGCAGCGCCCGCGTATCTGCAAGAACACCCGGCGCCACAACGGGTCGAGGAATTGAGCCGGCATAACTGCCTGACGCACTCGTATTTCGGCAAGAGCCTGTGGCATTTCGAGGAAGACGGCGAGCCGGTGTCCGTGCCGGTGCAGGGCAATATCAGCGCCAACGAAGCGAGCACTCTGCTGCGCGCGACCCTGGCCGGCGCGGGCGTGGCGATGCTGCCGACGTACCAGGCCGGCGTGCATATCCACAGCGGTGAACTGGTGCGCCTGCTGCCCGCAGCGGAACCACGGCAACTGAACATCTACGCGGTGTACGCCTCACGCAAACACATGCCGGCGGCGCTGCGCAGCCTGCTGGATTTTCTGGTGCAGCGGTTTCCCGAGACCCCGGCGTGGGATGTGGGATTTTAAAAGTCAAAAGATCGCAGCTGCGGCAGCTCCTACACGGATCCATGTAGGAGCTGCCGCAGGCTGCGATCTTTTGATCTTGTTCTATGCTGAAAGTAATACCGCAGGGTATTTCGTTCAGAGGTGAACGCCATGAACATCAAAACAAGAAGGTATTTCGCGATTTTCATCACCTGCGCCGCCACGCTGGCGCTGTACGGCACCGCTGCCTGGCGGGTCGAGCAACTGCGACAGCTGCCGCGCGAATACGCGAGCTGCAATTTCGAGCGCTGCATTCCGCACAATGCCACGCTGAATGCCCTGCGCTGAGGCTGACACAAAACCTGTGGGAGCTGGCTTGCCAGCGATTGCGGTCTGACATTCAGCATTTAAGGTGACTGAACCACCGCTATCGCTGGCAAGCCAGCTCCCACATTTTTTGCAGCGGCTTTGAGGTTACTGTTCGGCCTTCAGTCGATCGCGGAAGGCTTTTGGTGAGATCCCGACCCTGCGCCGGAACAGCCGTGTGAAGTTGGTCGGATCGGAAAAACCGAGCAATTCCGACATCTCGTAAATGGTCATGCTGGTGTACGTCAGCAGGCGCTTGGCTTCCAGCAACTGGCGTTCGTGCATGATCTGCAACGCCGGTTGCCCCGCCAGCTCCCGGCACGTGCCGTTAAGGTGCGATACCGAAATCCCCAATCGATGCGCCAGGTCCTCGACCTTCACGTGCTGGCGATAAGTCTCCTCCACCAGTTGAATGAAACCGTTGAGGTACTCGCGCTGACGCTGCGGCCGTTGGCTGGCGTTATGCCGAACAATCGCCTGGCGACTGACCCAGACCATGATCACGCTGACCAGCGCATGCATGAGCATTTCCCGCGCCGGTTGATGACCGTTGTATTCGGCCTGCAACGCACAAAACAGACTGTTCAGGTATTCGCCGTCCGCGCCTGCCGGGTAACTTTCGGTTTGGGCAAGCGCATGCACCGCGTCGCCCAGTTGCGCCTGCAAATGGTTGATCAGCGGTGTGGCGAGGGTGACGATGAATCCTTCAACGTCCTCGGAAAAACGAAAGCCGTGCACCGACAGCGGTGGCAGGACTTGAATGGCGGGTGTCTTGCGCTGCGTGCGTTGCCCTTCGATTTCAAGCTCTGCCTGACCTTTGAAAACGAAGAGTAATTGGCACAAATCGGCGTGGCGGTGGGGTTTGATTTCCCATTGATGTTCGCGGCTGCGGGAGGAAATGGTTTCACAGTGCAGCAAGTCAGGGGTTGGCCAGTCCAGGCTTTCACCGTAGAGCTTGAACACCGGAATCGAAGGCAGGTCAGGCTTGTTCATCACTTCAATCCAGGCCTCGGGGTTTGCGGGCGATAATCGCACCGATTGGCAGAATGTACAGGTATCGGCTCAGTTTTCACCTTCAATTGACAGACCCGCAAGGGAAAAATGCAAGCACTCGATCCATAAAAATCATTCAGCGGCGATTGCCGCGTGAAGCTTGCGAGTTATAAAAACAATGAAAACGCTGAAAACCCAAGTCGCCATCATCGGCGCCGGTCCGTCCGGTTTGCTCCTCGGTCAGTTGCTGCACAACGCCGGCATCGACACTCTCATTGTCGAACGTCAGGCCCCCGACTATGTGCTCGGGCGTATCCGCGCCGGCGTGCTTGAACAAGGCATGGTAGAGCTGTTGCGTCAGGCTGGGGTGAGTCAGCGGATGGACGCTGAAGGTCTGGTTCACCACGGTTTCGACCTGGCCCTCAACGGGCAACAAGTACACATCGATTTGCATACGCTGACCGGCGGCAAGAGCGTGATGATCTATGGCCAGACCGAAGTCACCCGCGACCTGATGGCCGCTCGTCGGGAGGCCGGCGCGTCGACAATTTATCAAGCGAGCAATGTCGTTCCCCACGGCATGAAAAGCGACGAAGCTTTTGTCACCTTCGAAAAGGACGGCGAAACCTGGCGCGTCGATTGCGACTACATCGCCGGTTGCGACGGTTTCCACGGGGTCGCGCGGCAGTCGATTCCTGCTGAATGCTTGAAGGTGTTCGAACGGGTTTATCCGTTCGGCTGGCTGGGCATTCTTGCCGACACGCCGCCGGTGCATGAGGAACTGGTCTACGCCCGCCACGAGCGCGGGTTTGCCTTGTGCAGCATGCGGTCGGCAACGCGCACCCGCTATTACCTGCAAGTGCCGGCCGAGGAAAACGTCGATGACTGGAGCGATCAACGCTTCTGGGATGAGTTGAAACGTCGTTTGCCTGAGTCGCTGGCCGAGCAACTGGTCACCGGCCCGTCCATCGAAAAAAGCATTGCGCCGCTGCGCAGTTTTGTCGTCGAGCCAATGCAGTACGGGCGGATGTTCCTCGTCGGTGACGCGGCGCACATCGTGCCCCCGACTGGCGCCAAAGGTCTTAATCTGGCGGCAAGCGACGTCAGCACCTTGTTCAATATTCTGCTGAAGGTTTACCGCGACGGTCGCACCGAGCTGTTGGATAAATACTCGGAGATCTGCCTGCGCCGCGTGTGGAAAGCCGAACGGTTTTCCTGGTGGATGACCTCGATGCTGCACCGCTTCGACGATCACGATGCGTTCAGCCAGCGCATCAGTGCCTCGGAACTGGACTACTTTGTCAGTTCAGAAGCGGGCCGAAAAACCATTGCAGAAAATTACGTCGGACTTCCTTATGAGGCTATCGAATAGCCTGCTACCGACTTACACTGGCGAGCATCCCCGCTCGCCTGACGATCTGCGGGACTCTCACTGCCCGCAGGTTTTGCCCGTGACCAATCTCAATCATCCCGAAACGCCCAAACCGGCCATTCGCAGCGTGCTGGTCGCGCTGATGATGGCGATCTTTCTTGGTGCGCTGGATCAGACCATCGTCGCCGTGTCGATGCCGGCCATTTCTGCTCAGTTCAAGGACGTCAGCCTGCTGGCCTGGGTGATTTCCGGGTACATGGTGGCGATGACCGTGGCCGTGCCGATCTACGGCAAGCTCGGCGACTTGTACGGGCGGCGCAAACTGATGCTGTTCGGCATGGGCCTGTTCACCCTCGCTTCGCTGTTCTGCGGCATGGCGCAAAGCATGGAGCAACTGGTGCTGGCGCGGATCCTTCAGGGCATCGGCGCCGGCGGGATGATTTCGGTGAGTCAGGCGATCATCGGCGACATCGTGCCGCCGCGTGAACGCGGGCGCTATCAGGGTTACTTCAGCAGCATGTACGCGGTGGCCAGCGTCGCCGGGCCGGTGCTCGGTGGTTACATGACCGAATACCTGTCGTGGCGCTGGGTGTTTCTGATCAACCTGCCGCTGGGCCTCGGCGCTTACTGGGTGGCACGGCGCAACTTGCGCGGCCTGCCGATTCCGCAGCGCAAACCGGTCATCGATTATCTCGGCACCCTGCTGATGATCATTGGCCTGACGGCACTACTGCTGGGCATTACTCAGGTCGGCCAGGGTCATTCGTGGCGCAGCGGCGAAGTGCTTGGCTTGTTCGCGTGTGCGGTGGTGGTTTTGGCGGTATTTGTCTGGCACGAGCGCCGTGCGCGTGAACCGTTGCTACCGATGCACCTGTTCGCCAACCGCAATGCCTTGCTGTGCTGGTGCACGATTTTCTTCACCAGTTTCCAGGCGATTTCGTTGATCGTGTTGATGCCGTTGCGCTTTCAGACCGTCACCGGTGCCGGCGCCGACAGCGCGGCGTTGCACTTGCTGCCGCTGGCGATGGGCCTGCCGATCGGTGCCTATTTCGCCGGGCGTCGCACGTCGATCACCGGGCGCTACAAACCGCAGATTCTGACCGGCGCGCTGCTGATGCCGATCTCGATTCTCGGCATGGCATTCAGTCCACCCGAGGCGACTTTGATCAGCGGCTTGTTCATGTTGCTCTGCGGCATTTCCAGCGGCATGCAGTTCCCGACCTCGCTGGTCGGCACGCAGAACTCGGTGGAGCAGCGCGACATCGGCGTGGCCACCAGCACCACCAACCTGTTCCGCTCACTGGGCGGCGCGGTGGGTGTGGCGTTGATGTCGGCGCTGCTGCTGGCGCTGTTGCAGGATTCAAGTTTCGCCCATTTGGCGAGCAGTTCGCTGATGAGCGAGGGGCATTCGGGCAACGTCTTGCTTGATGGTTTGAACGCAGCACCGGGGGATGCACAGAATGCCTTGCGCGCCGAGTTGCTGGTGACATTCCGCCATTTGCTGTGGGTGAGTGCGGCGGTGTCTTTGCTCGGGCTCGCGGCGGCGATTGCGATGCCTAACAGCCTGCTGCGCGGGCGTGAGCACGGCGCCAAATAACACAGCAAAAGTTCGCAGCCTGCGGCAGCTCCTACAGGGCAATAATCATGCAGGAGCTGCCGCAGGCTGCGATCTTTTAATCTTCAAGGGCTGTAATAACCGACCGCCACCAGAAAATGCCCAGCCTTCTTCAGGTAGGCATGTTTATCCTCGACCTTGCCGGTGACCGGGTTCTTCCAGCGATACTCATACTCGCCGTCATCCTGCTTGCCGATCAGCGCCAGAATCGGCTCGCCGACCGGTTTGCCCTCCGGATCCTTGACCTTGCCAAAGTCGGTATTGACCAGCCGCAAATTGGTGCCATGCGCGACATAGCGCTGGGTGTTCAGATCGACCACGAACACATACAAGTCATCCTGCAAATACCCGCCCTTGAGCGAGTTGATCGCCATCAGCGTGCCCTTCTCATCCTTGCTCAGATCGGTCGCGGCTTTGTCCAGCAGGGCCTTGGCCTGCTCGGCCGAGGCGCGCGGCAGGTAATAGCCAACCGCCAGAATCCGCTGCCCGATGCGCTGGTAGAACACATGCTTGCGCTCGACCTTGCCATCCGCCTGGTTCTGCCAGCGGTATTCGGCTTGCTGAATGCCATTGCCTTCCGGCACCCGCAACGCCTCCTTGAAGGCCTTTTGCAGATCCGGCCCGAGCACTTCACTGACGTCACGGCCGATCAGCGCTGAAGACGGCCCGCCGCTGGCAAGCATCACGCCCTTGGTGTCGACCACGAATACATAACGATCCTTGTCGACGAACTCGCCCTGGCGGCTGAACGCGGCGAAGGCCTTGTCGCCGTTGTCGTGGTAGTAGGCCAGCGCTTTTTCCAGCAAGGCGATGGCGGCCTGGCTGTCATCTTTTGCGGCGGTCGCGGCGCTGGCCTGGCCGAATCCGGCCAGTAACAGCAAACAGAGCCAGGCGAATTTATGCACAAACCCCATGACGCATCCCTCGTTCCTGTTGGTGTTTCAAGAGCGTAGACGGGTTGGCGTTAGACGGAGGTTGAAGATGAATCGAGAGATTGCCGCATCTTCCTGTGACAAAGGAGATTTCTGTGGTGAGGGGATTCATCCCCGATGGGTTGCGAAGCAGCCCCAAAAACTGAGCAATCGGTATTGCTGGAGAAATGCAGGGGAGCGCTCCGCACTCCATCGGGGATGAATCCCCTCACCACAAAGGCTCCCCGCATTAAGTGATCTGAGTTATGGCCGGGAATTTATTTGCTGCTGCAAGTTCTGGATCTGCGCCTGCAAGGTGTTGATATTGCGCGTCATCTGCCCACGGAACGCGTCGAACTCAGCCGTATTGCCGCCACCCTGCGGGGCTGCCGGGCGGTTGTCCTGCTGACTTTTCAGGACGACGATGTCCTGTTCCAGACGATCAATCGCCGCGCTCGGATTGCCCTGTTTCTTCAACGCGGCAATATCGGCGCCAAGGCTCTTGAACTGCGCATCGAAGGACTTCAATTGCGCGTCGACCTTGCTGGTGTCGGCCGGGGTGCTTTTCACCGTCGCCAGCTCCGCACTCAAGGCTTTGACCTGTGCTTGCAACTGGGTGCTGGCGTTCTGTTGTTCGGTCGTTTGCGCGGTCATCTGCGCCAGGCGCTTATCGAGATCGCTGGCCTGACCGGCGACGCCCTGCTGCTGTTTGCTCTGATCGAGCAGCTTGCCTTCAAGCTGTTTGATCTGCAGCTTCAGGGCTTCGCTGTCACTGGTGACGTTGCTCTGGCTGGCCACGACCTTGCCGGAAATGTCCTGCAGGCGCCCCGCCGCTTCTTCACTGATGCGCGCAAAGCTTTCCTGGGTCGCGACCAGTTGCTGTTCCATCAGCGAAATCTGCTGGAAACTCCACCAGGCCAAGCCGATGAAGGCAAAGAACAACGCGCCGACCAATGCCCACAGCGGCCCGGTGCTCGCGGCTTTGACCTGGACCACCGGTGGCGTGCGCGAGTGCACGGAGGTGCGCGCAGTGGTCGGAATGTCATCGTCGTCGAAGGTGTCGGCACGCAGGCTCGGGACATCGTCGAAATCGTCGTGGGCATCATTACGCATGGACATTGAGGCAACCTTTGTGAAACGCGGTGATGGCTAAATGCTGCGAAGTATAACCGCCGCAGCCGCAGGGATTGACCCCCAACGGGCGGTGCGGTTCATTGCCGCCGGGCCGAATCGTTTCAACGAATGTCCTGAGCTTTCCACCACGCGCAGAACTCATCCAGCGCCGACCATAGGCTGACTTTCGGATCGTAGTCCAGATAATGCCGGGCGCGACTGATGTCGAGGGTGAAATTTTTCTTCATGACTTGCATGCCCAGCCGCGACAGCGTCGGCTCCGGACGCCCCGGCCAGAGTTTGCAAGCGCCTTCATTCAACGCGGCGACACTGTAGGCCAGCCCGTAGGACCGGTACTGGGTGACCTGTGGGACTTCCATCCTGCGCATCACGTAATTGACCACATCCCACAACGGCACTGGCGCACCGTTGCTGATGTTGTAAGCCTTGCCCAACGCGGAGCCGGCGGCCAGCAGACTGCTGAGCATGGCTTCGTTGAGGTTCTGCACGCTGGTGAAATCGACCTTGTTCAGGCCATTGCCGATGATCGCCAGCCGGCCCTTGCGCTGCATGTTCAGCAGGCGCGGGAAGATGCTCATGTCGCCGGCACCAGTGACGAAACGCGGGCGCAGGGCGATGGTTTCGAGGCCGAATTCCTGCGCGCCGAAGACTTTTTGCTCAGCCAGGTATTTGGTCGCGGCGTAGTGATGCTTGAAGCGTTTTGGCACTTGCTCTTCGGTCAGGCCCAGGTGATCGCGGCCATCGAAATAAATCGACGGCGAAGACAGGTGTACCAAACGGCGCACGCGTTGCTTGAGGCAGGCTTCGACGACGTTTTCGGTGACCTGCACGTTGCCCTGATGAAAGTCCTGATAACGGCCCCACAGGCCGACGGCGCCAGCGCAATGCACCACGGCTTCTACGTCGGAGCACAGCTCGCGCACCAGATCAGGATCGGTCAGATCGCCGGGCACAAATTCGGCGCCACGGCGTACCAGATGCTCGACGCTCTCGGCCCGGCGACCGTTGACCCGCACGTCCAGGCCCTGCTCCAGGGCGAAACGCGCAAAGCGCCCGCCAATGAAGCCGCTTGCGCCGGTGACCAGAATTTTCATGTAAAGCTCCGATGTCTTTCGTTTTGCCTGATTCGTGTGTCTTGACGCTGGCCGTCAGTCCAACGGCACCAACCATTGCGCGGATGAACGCACCAATTGCTCGGTCAGCAACCCCAGCAGCTGACCGCCATTGCGCCAATGATGCCAGTACAACGGCACGTCGATCGGTTTATCTGGCAACAGTTCGCGCAATTCGCCGCGTTGCAACTGCTCGCGCACTTGCAGTTCCGGCACCAGGCCCCAGCCCAGTCCGGCCTCGGTCAAGCGGATAAAACCTTCCGAGGACGGGCACAAATGGTGCTCGAAGCCACCATCGACGCCCAGCGACGCCAGGTAGCGGTGCTGCAGGAAATCGTCCGGGCCGAACACCAGCGCCGGCGTGCGCGGCAGTTGTTCGGCGCGCACGCCATCAGGGAAATGCCGTTCGATGAACGCCGGGCTGGCCAGCGCGCGATAGCGCATCGCACCGAGCAACACGCTGCGTGCGCCGGCCACCGGCCGTTCACTGGCGCACAGGCACGCGGCGACCTCACCGGCGCGCATGCGCTTGAGGCCGACGGTCTGGTCTTCGACGATCAGGTCAAGCAGTAAATGCTGCTCGGCGCAGAAATCCCCCACCGCCTGCGCCCACCATGTCGCGAGGCTGTCGGCGTTCAGCGCGATGCGCAGGCGCTCGGGCAGGCCCTCTTCGTCCAATGCCGGCACGAGGGTCTGCAAGTCGCGCTCAAGCAAACGCACCTGTTGCACATGGTTGAGCAGCCGCCGGCCAATCTCGGTGGGCGACGGCGGTGTGCCGCGCACCAGCACCGGTTGGCCGACCCGCGCCTCAAGCAGTTTGATCCGCTGGGAGATCGCCGACTGTGACAAGCCCAATACCTGCGCGGCCCGTTCGAATCCGCCCTGCTCGACCACGGCGGCCAGAGCGGAAAGCAATTTGTAGTCGAACATCAGTTTTCCTAATGAGCGATCAGCACTATTGGTTTTTCTTATACAGGTTTCGCCCGGAGAATAGCCAGCAAGCACTCTTAACCAAGGACCACTTCAATGGCTGGCGAAACTTCACTCACAACCCTGTTGCGCAGCATGAGCCCGCAACTCAACGCCGGCGAATACGTGTTCTGCACCCTGCGTGACGGCCAGATGCCCAATGGCCTGGAGATCGTCGGCAGCTTCCGCGAACAGGAAGGCCTGACGCTGATTGTCGAACGTTCCCACGCCGAACAGGCCGGTTTCAGCTTCGACTATGTCGCCGCGTGGATCACCCTCAACGTGCACTCGGCGCTGGAAGCCGTCGGCCTTACCGCCGCATTTGCCACGGCATTGGGCAAGGCCGGGATCAGTTGCAACGTGATCGCCGGTTACTACCACGACCATTTGTTCGTCGGTCAGGCCGACGCCGAACGCGCCATGCAAGTGCTGCGCGATCTCGCAGCCAACGCGGAGTAATGGTTATGTGGCAGAGCTATGTGAACGGCTTGCTGGTGGCGTTGGGGCTGATCATGGCGATCGGTACGCAGAACGCCTTTGTATTGGCGCAAAGCCTGCGCCGTGAACATCACCTGCCGGTGGCGGCATTGTGCGTGGTCTGTGATGCGCTGTTGGTTGCGGCCGGGGTATTCGGCCTGGCGACGGTTCTGGCGCAGAACCCGACATTGCTGGCGATTGCCCGTTGGGGCGGCGCGACGTTTTTGATCTGGTACGGCAGCCAGGCGCTGCGTCGGGCCTGTTCGAAACAGAGCCTGGATCAGGGTGAAAACCAGACAGTGCGTTCGTTGCGTGCGGTAATGCTCAGCGCTTTGGCCGTGACGCTGCTCAACCCGCACGTTTATCTGGATACGGTGCTGCTGATCGGTTCTCTCGGTGCGCAGCAATCGGTGCCGGGAGCTTATGTGGTCGGCGCGGCGAGTGCTTCGCTGTTGTGGTTTTTTACCCTTGCGCTAGGCGCGGCATGGCTGGCGCCATGGTTGGCCCGGCCGAGCACCTGGCGGATTCTCGATCTGGTGGTGGCGTTGATGATGTTCACGGTCGCCGGACAACTGATATTGGCGTCGTGATTTATTCCAAACAGCTCTGGAACCTCTATCCCACACAGTTGTTGCGTGGTTAAGCCGCAACCCCGGTGCTATGATCCGAACCCTGCGCCGCAAAGAGTAAAAACTCGCCGGTGCATTTCTGGCCGCCCGTGATCGGCCTTGCGCTCACCGCAACAGACCTGATTAGGAGAATCATCATGGCTTTCGAATTGCCGCCGCTGCCTTACGCACACGATGCCCTGCAGCCGCACATTTCCAAGGAAACCCTGGAATACCACCACGACAAGCACCACAACACCTATGTCGTGAACCTGAACAACCTGGTGCCAGGCACCGAGTTCGAAGGCAAGACCCTGGAAGAAATCGTCAAGACTTCCTCGGGCGGTATCTTCAACAACGCCGCTCAGGTCTGGAACCACACTTTCTACTGGAACTGCCTGGCGCCAAACGCCGGCGGTCAACCTACCGGCGCGCTGGCTGAAGCCATCAACGCTTCGTTCGGTTCGTTCGACAAGTTCAAGGAAGAGTTCAGCAAAACCTCGATCGGCACCTTCGGTTCCGGCTGGGGCTGGCTGGTGAAAAAGGCTGACGGTTCCCTGGCCCTGGCCAGCACCATCGGCGCCGGCAACCCGCTGACCAGCGGCGACACCCCGCTGCTGACCTGCGACGTCTGGGAACACGCTTACTACATCGACTACCGCAACGTTCGTCCGAAGTATGTCGAAGCGTTCTGGAACCTGGTCAACTGGAAGTTCGTTGCTGAGCAGTTCGAAGGCAAAACCTTCACCGCTTAAGCTGCGCGCCAGTCAAAAAACCCGGCTTTTGCCGGGTTTTTTTACGCCTGTGATTCATACGCACGGCCGAAACCTGCGAATACTCAACGCTTTTGACTTCCTGTAGGAGCTGCCGAAGGCTGCGATCTTTGGCGTATTCAGGTACGCCGAAGATCAAAAGATCGCAGCCTTCGGCAGCTCCTAAATTGGGCTCGGTTTTTTCCCACTGCCTTGGCTTGCTGCCGCCGTACAGAGGGCTAACATCAAAACAGCGGAAAAAATGCTGCGAAGCGCTCAAGTTGAGGGTCGAAACTACCGACATAGTACAGATTAGGGCTAATACTCCAGACAGCAGCATTTCGGCCAACGCCACAGGCTAATTATCCTCGGCCTGATTGTCCCTTTGACTGCCAACACGGGATTGCCAATACTCATGGCAACTTGACGCTACCCGCACGGATTAAGGAATAACCCTTTGAAGCTGGAACTCAAGAACAGCTTGTCGGTGAAGTTGCTCCGGGTCGTGCTCCTGTCGGCATTGATCGTCGGCGTAGTCTTGAGCTGCGCGCAGATTGTTTTCGATGCCTACAAAACGCGTCAGGCGGTTGCCGGCGACGCCGAACGCATCCTCGACATGTTCCGCGACCCCTCGACCCAGGCGGTTTATAGCCTTGATCGGGAGATGGGCATGCAGGTGATCGAAGGCCTGTTCCAGGACGACGCCGTGCGCCAGGCCTCCATTGGCCATCCCAACGAAGCCATGCTCGCGCAAAAATCCCGCGAGTTGCAGCATTCCAACAGCCGCTGGCTGACCGACCTGATCCTCGGCCAGGAACGCACCTTCACCACGCAGCTGGTGGGGCGCGGTCCGTACAGCGAGTATTACGGCGACTTAAGCATCACCCTCGACACCGCCACCTATGGCGAAGGGTTTATCGTCAGTTCGGTGATCATTTTCATTTCCGGCGTGTTGCGCGCACTGGCCATGGGCCTGGTGCTGTATCTGGTCTATCACTGGCTGCTGACCAAACCGCTGTCGCGGATCATCGAGCACCTCACCGAGATCAACCCCGACCGCCCCAGCGAACACAAGATTCCGCAGCTCAAGGGCCACGAGAAAAACGAACTGGGGATCTGGATCAACACCGCCAACCAGTTGCTTGAGTCGATCGAACGCAACACCCATCTGCGCCACGAAGCAGAAAACAGCCTGCTGCGCATGGCCCAGTACGACTTCCTCACCGGCCTGCCGAACCGTCAGCAATTGCAGCAGCAACTGGACAAGATTCTGGTCGACGCCGGCAAGCTGCAACGCCGGGTCGCGGTGTTGTGTGTAGGGCTGGACGATTTCAAAGGCATCAACGAACAATTCAGCTACCAGACCGGCGACCAGTTGTTGCTGGCGCTGGCTGATCGCCTGCGCGCCCACAGCGGCCGCCTCGGCGCCCTCGCCCGTTTGGGTGGCGATCAGTTCGCGCTGGTCCAGGCGGATATCGAACAGCCTTACGAAGCAGCGGAACTGGCGCAAAGCATTCTCGATGACCTCGAGGCGCCGTTCGCTCTCGGCGATCAGGAAATCCGCCTGCGCGCGACCATCGGCATCACTCTGTTTCCGGAGGACGGCGACAGCACCGAAAAGCTGTTGCAGAAGGCCGAGCAGACCATGACCCTGGCCAAGACCCGCTCGCGCAACCGCTATCAGTTCTACATCGCCAGCGTCGACAGCGAGATGCGCCGTCGCCGCGAACTGGAGAAAGACCTGCGCGATGCCTTGCTGCGCGATCAGTTCTACCTCGTTTATCAACCGCAGATCAGCTATCGCGATCACCGCGTGGTCGGCGTCGAAGCGCTGATTCGCTGGCAGCATCCGGAACACGGCCTGGTGCCGCCGGACTTGTTCATTCCGCTGGCGGAACAGAACGGCACGATCATCGCGATTGGCGAGTGGGTGCTGGATCAGGCCTGCAAGCAATTGCGCGAATGGCACGATCAGGGTTTCGCCGATCTGCGCATGGCGGTGAATCTTTCCACCGTGCAGTTGCACCACGCCGAGCTGCCACGGGTGGTCAATAACCTGCTGCAGATGTACCGCTTGCCGCCGCGCAGCCTGGAACTGGAAGTCACTGAAACCGGCCTGATGGAAGACATCAGCACTGCCGCCCAGCACCTGCTGAGCCTGCGTCGCTCCGGTGCACTGATCGCCATCGACGACTTCGGCACCGGCTACTCATCGCTGAGCTATCTGAAAAGCCTGCCGCTGGACAAGATCAAGATCGACAAGAGCTTCGTGCAGGACCTGCTCGATGACGACGACGATGCGACCATCGTTCGCGCGATCATTCAGTTGGGCAAAAGCCTTGGCATGCAGGTGATTGCCGAGGGCGTGGAGACGGCCGAGCAGGAAAGCTACATCATCTCCGAAGGCTGCCACGAAGGTCAGGGTTACCACTACAGCAAGCCGCTGCCGGCGCGTGAGTTGAGTGCCTACCTCAAACAGGCGCAACGCAGTAACGCGGCCATTCTTTAAAAGTCAAAAGATCGCAGCCTGCGGCAGCTCCTACATTTGCAATGCGTTCCCCTGTAGGAGCTGCCGAAGGCTGCGATCTTTTGATCTACGTAAATAAGAAATATTTCCAGCCACAACCCTTTACACATAATGCGAAAGATTTGCATTATGTCGCAGTTTTGCGCACCCCCGCGCCTGTCCTATAAACCACCGAAGCAGGATGTTCGCCATGATTCGTATGCCTCTGGCTACCGCCAGTCTGCTGGCCATCGCTATTTCCCTCGCCGGTTGCGGCGAAGGCAAAGACAAGGCCGCCGCTCCGGCCGCGCCGACTCCAGCCGCCAGCACCACCGCTCCTGCGGCTGCGCCTGCCGCTGCCGGTAAAGTCGATGAAGCGGCCGCCAAGGCTGTGGTCGCGCACTACGCCGACATGGTCTTCGCGGTTTACAGCGATGCCGAATCCACCGCGAAAACCCTGCAGACCGCCGTCGACGCATTCCTTGCCAAGCCGAACGCCGACACCCTGAAAGCCGCCAAGGCTGCCTGGGTTGCTGCGCGCGTTCCGTACCTGCAGAGCGAAGTGTTCCGCTTCGGCAACACCATCATCGACGATTGGGAAGGTCAGGTTAACGCCTGGCCTCTGGACGAAGGCCTGATCGACTACGTCGACAAATCCTACGAGCACGCACTGGGTAACCCGGGCGCTACCGCCAACATCATCGCCAACACCGAAGTTCAGGTCGGCGAAGACAAGGTCGACGTCAAAGACATCACCCCGGAAAAACTCGCCAGCCTCAACGAGCTGGGCGGCTCCGAAGCCAACGTCGCCACCGGCTACCACGCCATCGAATTCCTGCTGTGGGGCCAGGATCTGAACGGCACCGGCCCTGGCGCTGGCAACCGTCCTGCCTCCGACTACCTGGAAGGCGCCGGCGCCACTGGCGGTCACAACGATCGTCGTCGTGCCTACCTGAAGTCCGTGACCCAACTGCTGGTCAGCGACCTGGAAGAAATGGTCGGCAACTGGAAGCCGAACGTGGCTGACAACTACCGCGCCACCCTGGAAGCCGAGCCGGGCGAAACCGGTCTGCGCAAAATGCTCTTCGGCATGGGCAGCCTGTCCCTGGGCGAACTGGCGGGCGAGCGCATGAAGGTTTCCCTGGAAGCCAACTCCCCTGAAGACGAGCAGGACTGCTTCAGCGACAACACGCACTACTCGCACTTCTACGATGCCAAAGGCATTCGTAACGTCTATCTGGGCGAGTACACCCGTGTTGACGGCACCAAAATGACCGGCGCCAGCCTGTCGTCGCTGGTGGCCAAGGCTGATCCGGCGGCCGACACCGCGCTGAAAGCCGATCTGGCTGCGACAGAAGCGAAGATTCAGGTCATGGTCGATCACGCCAACAAGGGTGAGCACTACGACCAGTTGATCGCTGCCGGCAACACCGCTGGCAACCAGATCGTTCGCGACGCGATCGCCTCGCTGGTCAAGCAGACCGGTTCGATCGAAGCCGCTGCCGGCAAACTGGGCATCAGCGACCTGAACCCGGACAACGCTGATCACGAGTTCTGATCAAACGCGTCCGCGTCAAAAAAGGCGACCTTAGGGTCGCCTTTTTCATCCCTGCCGTACACGGCCCCATGTAGGAGCTGCCGAAGGCTGCGATCTTTTGATCTGTCTATTAGAAGCAAGATCAAAAGATCGCAGCCTTCGGCAGCTCCTACAGGGGTTTTGCATTTGCGCTGTATCAAGCAAACGATAATTCCTCTTATTCAAACCCCCTCGCCCTGTTAGACTTTGCGCCTTTATTTTGCCCGTCCGCAGGATGTCTGATGCCCTCGCTGCCTCTTCGCTTGTCCGCACTGTTGCTGGCCCTGGGCCTGAGTGCCTGCGATGACGCCTCGCGTTTCACCAAGGCCGAGCCCGGTGAAGCGCGTTCCGGCGGTGCGGCGACCGTGCGCAAGACGGATCAGAATGCGTTCTCCCTGCCCTCGGCGAACCTGCCACCGTCGCGGCGGGTGGATTTCAGTGTCGGCAACAGCTTCTTTCGCAGCCCGTGGGTGATCGCGCCGTCGACCACCACCGCGCGCGATGGCCTCGGCCCGTTGTTCAACACCAACGCCTGCCAGAACTGCCACATCAAGGACGGTCGCGGTCATCCGCCAACGCCGGACGCGGCCAACGCAGTGTCTATGCTGGTTCGATTGTCGATTCCCGACGCACCGGAATATGCCCGGCTCATCGAGCAGGTCGGCGTGGTGCCAGAGCCCGTCTACGGTGGCCAGTTCCAGGACATGTCCGTACCGGGAGTTGCCCCGGAAGGTAAGGTGCGCGTCGACTACATCCCGGTGCCTGTGCGGTTCAAAGACGGCACCGAAGTCGAGTTGCGCAAGCCGGTGTTGCAGATCACCCAACTGGGTTACGGCCCGATGCATCCCGACACACGTTTTTCCGCACGCGTCGCGCCGCCGATGATTGGCCTCGGCCTGCTTGAAGCGATCCCTGAGGAAGCGATCCTCGCCAACGCCGCCGCACAGGCCAAAGCGAAAAACGGTATCAATGGCCGGCCCAATCAGGTCTGGGATGACGCGTTACAGAAAACCGTCATGGGCAGATTTGGCTGGAAAGCCGGGCAACCGAACCTCAATCAACAAAATGTTCACGCGTTTTCCGGTGATATGGGCCTGACGACCAGCCTGAGACCGTTCGATGATTGCACCGACGCGCAAACCGCCTGCAAACAGGCGCCGAACGGCAATGGGCCGGACGGCGGGCCGGAAGTCAGCGACAACATTTTGCGTCTGGTGCTGTTCTACAGCCGCAACCTCGCTGTGCCGGCACGCCGTGGCGTTAACGATGCAGACGTCATCGCCGGCAAGAACCTGTTTTTCCAGGCCGGTTGCGATTCGTGCCACACCCCGAAATACACCACCGCCGCCAACGCCGCCGAACCTGAACTGGCCAATCAAGTGATTCGCCCGTACAGCGATCTGCTGCTGCATGACATGGGCGACGGTCTGGCCGACAACCGCACAGAGTTCCAGGCCTCCGGCCGCGACTGGCGCACACCGCCGTTGTGGGGGATTGGCCTGACGCAAGCGGTCAGCGGCCACACGCAGTTTTTGCACGACGGTCGCGCGCGCAATCTGCTCGAAGCGGTGCTCTGGCACGGCGGCGAAGCGACGGCGGCGCAGCAACAGGTTTTATCTTTCAATGCCGAGCAGCGTGCCGCGCTGCTGGCGTTTCTGAACTCACTTTAAACACTGATAAAAGAATCGGGAGCCCGACATGTTCCGTCCCAAGCTACTGTTCACCAGCCTTGCCGCGCTCGCCCTCGGCGCCTGCTCACCGCAGGATCCGCAAGCGGTCACCTCGGCAGCCATCGCCAAATCGGTGATCCTGCCGACCTACACCCGTTGGGTCGAAGCCGACAAGCAACTGGCGGTCAGCGCCCTCGCCTACTGCCAGGGCAAAGAAACCCTGGAGACCGCCCGCGCCGACTTCCTGCACGCGCAGAAAGCCTGGGCCGAGTTGCAACCGCTGCTGATCGGCCCGCTGGCCGAGGGCAACCGCGCCTGGCAAGTACAGTTCTGGCCGGACAAGAAGAACCTTGTCGGTCGTCAGGTGGAGCAACTGGTTGTCGCCCAGCCGCAGATCGATGCCGCCGCACTGGCCAAATCGAGCGTTGTCGTTCAGGGCCTGTCGGCCTACGAATACATCCTGTTCGACGCCAAGCCTGACGTCGCCAACGCCGAGCAGAAAGCCAAGTACTGCCCACTGCTGATCGCCATCGGCGAGCGTCAGAAGCAACTGGCCGAAGAGATTCTGCAGAACTGGAACAACACCGACGGCATGCTCGCGCAGATGACCAAGTTCCCTAACCAGCGCTACGCCGACTCCCACGAAGCGATCGCCGATCTGCTGCGCGTGCAAGTCACCGCGCTGGACACCCTGAAGAAAAAACTCGGCACGCCAATGGGCCGCCAGAGCAAGGGCGTGCCACAGCCGTTCCAGGCCGATGCATGGCGCAGCCAGTCGTCGATGACCGCGCTGGAAGCCAGCCTGGCCGCCGCCAAAACCGTGTGGGAAGGCGTCGACAACAAAGGCCTGCGCGGGCTGTTGCCGGCTGAGCAAAAGCCGTTGGCCGACAAGATCGACGCTGCTTACGCCGCCTCACTGAAACTGTTCGACAGCACTCAGCGCTCGCTCGGCGAAATGCTCGAAGACGACGCCGGTCGTCAGCAACTCAACGACATCTACGACAGCCTCAACGTCGTCCATCGCCTGCACGAAGGCGAACTGGCCAAGGCGCTGGGCATCCAACTGGGCTTCAACGCCAACGACGGTGACTGATGAGGACAAGTGCCATGCTGCGACGCCAGGCTCTGACTTTAGCTAGTACGCTGCTGGGAGCAGTGACACTGGGCGGCTGGACGCTGTTCAAACGCAAGGATCAGAGCCCGCTGCTGTTGTCGGCGCGCGATGACACCGACGGCAAGCACTACGCCGTCGGTTATCGGCTGGACGGCACGCGCGTGTTCGCCACCGAAGTCGGCCAGCGTTGCCACGACATCATCAACCACCCGACGCAGCCGATTGCGCTGTTCGTCGCGCGGCGTCCGGGCACCGAGAGTTACCTGATCGACCTGCGCGACGGCAAGTTGCTGCAGACGCTGACCTCGCAGCCGAACCGGCACTTCTACGGCCACGCCGTGGTGCACAAGGACGGCGAGTACCTGTACGCCACTGAGAACGACACCACCGACCCTGGCCGTGGATTGCTCGGCGTGTACAAGTTCGAAGGCGAGCGGCTGGTACACAGCGGCGAGATTTCCACCCACGGCCTCGGCCCGCATCAGGTGTCATGGATGCCCGATGGCGAGACGCTGGTGGTGGCCAACGGCGGGATTCGTACCGAGGCGGAAAGTCGCGTCGACATGAACCTCAGCGCCATGGAACCGAGCCTGGTGCTGATGCAGCGCGACGGTACGTTGCTGAGCAAGGAAACCCTCGCCCAGCAGATGAACAGCGTGCGCCATTTGGGCATTGCCAGTGACGGCACCATCGTTGCCGGTCAGCAATTCATGGGCGCATCGCACGAGCGTTCGGAACTGCTGGCGATCAAGCGTCCGGGGCAGCCGTTCGTGGCGTTCCCGGTGCCGGAGCATCAGTTGCAGTCGATGGGGCACTACACCGCCAGTGTTGCGGTGCACAGTGAGTTGCGTCTGGTCGCACTGACGGCGCCGCGTGGTAATCGCTTCTTTATCTGGGACCTGGACAGCGGCGAAGTTCGCCTTGATGCGCCGCTGCCGGATTGCGCAGGTGTCGGTGCGGTGCAGGACGGTTTTGTCGTGACCTCCGGTCAGGGCCGCTGCCGCTACTACGATTGCCGTCAGGATGAACTGCTGGCCAAACCGCTGGAACTGCCGGCAGGGCTCTGGGACAACCATCTGCACCTGATGGCCTGATACCCATAGTTAAAATTAACGCGCCCCTGTGGCGAGGGGATTTATCCCCGTTCGGCTGCGCAGCAGTCGCAAAACCATCCGACACGGTTTAACAGACAGACCGCGTTCACAGGTTTTGGGGCGGCTTCGCCACCCAACGGGGATAAATCCCCTCGCCACAGGGGGTCATGTCGTCTCATGTGTAAAAAGTGGCAGTTGGATTACCTGCCTTTCTCGGAGTAATGTTCGGGCCTGTCTCACCTGATTTATCCAAGGAACTGGAAATATGCTGCGTCGCCGCATGCTGATCATGTTGGGTGTTGTGTTGCTGATCGTCCTGGTGCTGGGCGGGTACAAAGCCTTTTCGATCTACACGATGATCCAGGGCTTTTCCAAGCCGAAACCGCCGATCAGCGTCGCCGTGGCCAACGCCAGCGAACGGCCGTGGCAGATGCGCTTGCCCACCGTCGGCACGCTCAAGGCATTGCAAGGCGTCGAGCTGAGTCTGGAAGTCGCCGGCACGGTCACTGAACTCAAGTTCGAATCCGGACAGAAGGTCAAAGCCGGGCAACCGTTGCTGCAACTCGACAGCGCCGTCGAAACCGCCCTGCTGGAAACCGCCAAGGCAGACTTGGGTCTGGCGCAACTGGACTTCGGCCGTGGCGCGCAACTGGTCGACAGCCGCGCCATCTCCAAAGGCGAATTCGACCGCCTCTCCGCCGTGCTGCAAAAGAACAAAGCCACGGTCAATCAGCTCAACGCCTCGCTGGCGAAAAAACGCATTCTCGCGCCGTTCAGCGGCACCATCGGCATCCGTCAGGTCGACGTCGGCGACTACCTCGCCAGCGGCACCAAAATCGCTACGTTGCAGGATTTGAGCAGCCTCTACGCCGACTTCTACCTGCCCGAACAATCGGTGCCAAAACTGGCCATCGGCCAACCGGTGCAAATCTCGATCTCGGCTTATCCGGGGCAAAACTTCGCCGGCAAGATCAGCGCAATCAACCCGATCGTCGAAAGCACTACGCGCAACATCCTGATCCGCGCCACCTTGGCCAACCCCGACGGCAAACTGTTGCCCGGCATGTTTACCAGCCTCGAAGTGCTGCTGCCCGATCCGCAGAAACACATCGTCGTGCCGGAGAGCGCGATCACCTACACCCTCTACGGCAACTCGATCTACGTGGTCGGGCAGAAAAAGGCCGAAGACGGCAGCGTCGAAAAAGACGACAAGGGCCAACCCGTACTGATCGCCGAACGCCGCTTCATCGAAACCGGTGAACGCCGCGATGGCCTGGTGATGATCAACAAGGGCGTGCAGAACGGCGAACAAGTGGTGACGGCTGGCCAGATCAAACTGGACAACGGCGCGCACATCGCCATCAGCGACGACAAGACCCTCGGCGAGCAGAACAGTCCGCCCCGCGCCGACTGATCAAGGAAAACCCATGGCTTTTACTGATCCGTTCATCCGCCGCCCGGTGCTCGCCACCGTGGTCAGCCTGCTGATTGTGCTGCTCGGCTTTCAGGCCTGGAGCAAGTTGCCGCTGCGCCAATACCCGCAAATGGAAAACGCCCTGATCACGGTGACCACCGCCTACCCCGGGGCCAACGCCGAAACCATTCAGGGCTACATCACCCAACCGATGCAGCAGAGCCTGGCCAGCGCCGAGGGCATCGACTACATGACCTCGGTCAGTCGCCAGAACTTCTCGACGATCTCGATCTACGCACGCATCGGCGCCAACACCGACCGCTTGTTCACCGAGCTGCTGGCCAAGGCCAACGAAGTCAAAAACCAGCTGCCGCAGGATGCCGAAGACCCGGTGCTGAGCAAGGAATCCGCCGACGCTTCGGCACTGATGTACATCAGCTTCTTCAGCAAGGACTTGAGCAACCCGCAGATCACCGACTACCTGTCGCGGGTGATCCAGCCAAAACTGGCGACCCTGCCGGGCATGGCTGAAGCGGAGATTCTCGGCAATCAGGTGTTCGCCATGCGCCTGTGGCTCGACCCGATAAAACTTGCCGGTTTCGGCCTCAGCGCCGCCGACGTGACCAACGCTGTGCGTCAGTACAACTTCCTCTCCGCCGCCGGCGAAGTGAAAGGCGAGTACGTGGTGACCAGCATCAACGCCAACACCGAGCTGAAATCCGCCGAAGCCTTCGCCGCCATTCCGCTCAAGGTCAGTGGCGACAGCCGCGTGCTGCTCAGCGATGTCGCGCGGGTGGAAATGGGCGCGGAAAACTACGACTCGATCAGCTCGTTCGGCGGCACGCCATCGGTGTACATCGGCATCAAGGCGACACCGGGCGCCAACCCGCTGGACGTGATCAAGGAAGTGCGCAAGATCATGCCGGAGCTGGAAGCGCAGCTGCCGCCGAACCTCAAGAGCGAGATTGCTTACGACGCCACGCTGTTCATTCAGGCGTCCATCGACGAAGTGGTAAAAACCCTGTTCGAAGCGGTGCTGATCGTCATCGTCGTGGTGTTCCTGTTCCTTGGCGCGTTGCGCTCGGTGGTGATCCCGGTGGTGACCATTCCGCTGTCGATGATCGGCGTGATGTTCTTCATGCAGATGATGGGCTACTCGATCAACCTGCTGACGTTGCTGGCGATGGTGTTGGCCATCGGCCTGGTGGTGGACGATGCGATTGTCGTGGTGGAGAACATTCATCGGCACATCGAAGAAGGCAAAACACCGTTTGACGCCGCCCTTGAAGGCGCCCGAGAAATCGCCATGCCGGTGGTGTCGATGACCATCACGCTGGCGGCGGTGTATGCGCCGATCGGCTTTCTCACCGGACTGACCGGGGCGCTGTTCAAGGAGTTCGCGCTGACGCTGGCCGGGGCTGTGGTGATTTCCGGGGTCGTCGCCCTGACCCTGTCGCCAATGATGTGCGCTTATCTGCTGCGCCACGAACAGAACCCCAGCGGCCTCGCTCATCGCCTCGACCGCCTCTTCGACGGCCTCAAGCGCCGCTATCAAAGCACGCTGCACGGCACACTGAATACGCGCCCGGTGGTGCTGGTGTTTGCAGTGATCGTACTGTGCCTGATTCCAGTGTTCCTCAAGTTCACCAAATCTGAACTGGCGCCGGACGAGGATCAGGGCATCATTTTCATGATGGCCACCGCCCCGCAGCCAACCAACCTCGATTACCTGAGCACCTACACCGACGAGTTCATCAAGATCTTCAAGGAATTCCCGGAGTACTACTCCTCGTTCCAGATCAACGGCTACAACGGTGTGCAGGCCGGCATCGGCGGCTTCCTGCTCAAGCCGTGGAACGAGCGCAGCCGCACGCAGATGCAGATCCTCCCCGAGGTGCAAGGCAAACTGGGTGCGATCCCGGGATTGCAGATTTTCGGTTTCAATCTGCCCTCCCTGCCCGGCACCGGCGAAGGCTTGCCATTCGAATTCGTCATCAACACGGCCAACGATTACGAGCTACTGCTGCAAGTCGCTGACCGGATCAAGAAGCGCGCGATGGAATCGGGCAAGTTCGCCTTCGTCGACCTCGACCTGGCGTTCGACAAACCGGAAGTGGTGGTCGATATCGACCGCGCCAAAGCGGCGCAGATGGGCGTGTCGATGCTCGATCTGGGCAGCACGCTGGCAACGCTGCTCGGCGAGGCAGAAATCAATCGCTTCACCATTGAAGGGCGCAGCTACAAGGTCATCGCCCAGGTCGAACGTCCGTACCGCGACAACCCGGACTGGCTGAACAATTACTACGTGAAAAACACCCAGGGCGAATTGCTGCCGCTGTCGACGCTGATCAAGGTCAGCGACCGTGCCCGGCCGCGCCAGCTCAACCAGTTCCAGCAACTCAACGCGGCGAAGATTTCCGGGTTTCCGCTGGTGAGCATGGGCGAAGCCATCGACACGGTGTTGCAGATCGCCCGCGAAGAAGCACCGGCCGGTTTTGCTTTCGACTACGGCGGCGCCTCACGGCAGTTCGTCCAGGAAGGCAGCGCCCTGTGGGTGACGTTTGCTTTGGCGTTGGCGATCATTTTTCTGGTGCTGGCGGCGCAGTTCGAGAGCTTCCGCGATCCGCTGGTAATTCTGGTGACGGTACCGCTGTCGATCTGCGGGGCGCTGATTCCGCTGTTCCTTGGCTGGTCGAGCATGAACATCTACACCCAGGTCGGGCTGGTGACGCTGATCGGGCTGATCAGCAAGCACGGGATCCTGATCGTCGAATTCGCCAATCAACTGCGCAAGGACAAAGGCCTGAGCGCGCGCGAGGCGGTGGAGGAAGCGGCGGCGATTCGTTTGCGGCCGGTGCTGATGACCACCGCAGCGATGGTGTTCGGCATGGTGCCGCTGATTCTGGCTACCGGTGCCGGGGCCGTGAGCCGCTTTGATATCGGCATGGTGATTGCGACGGGGATGTCGATCGGTACCTTATTTACCCTGTTCGTCCTCCCATGCATTTACACCCTGCTGGCAAAACCCGACAAAGCCTGACCCCTGTAGGAGCTGCCGCAGGCTGCGATCTTTTGATCTGAACTGTAAAAACAAAATCAAAAGATCGCAGCCTGCGGCAGCTCCTACAGGGGAACAAAAAAGGCCTCGCATCTGCGAGGCCTTTCATGTGGGCTTCAATCGATTCAACTTTGTGGCCTCATCCCTTGAGACAATCCGAACATGAACAGCAACAAATCATGGTCGGGTTTGCTCGCCACAGAGGCTTTGGCCACCCGTGGTACTGCGCAGTGATCATCCGTCGTGGATGCACCGATGACTTGCATGCGGGGCTGCTCCCAAGCCGCCACCGCCAATGAAGCAACTGCCAAGGCTCCAACCAAAAACAAACCTCGTGCAATTTCTAGTTTCATCGCTATAAACCTTTGATAGCGCTGCCAAACGCCGTCTCATAAAAGTAGACGAGTTTTTTCCAGTCCGCGCCGTTGAACGACGAATGGCGGCGCAATTGCTTCATGTCATGGGCGGCCGCGCGATGGGCGGTCAGACGCTGGCGGCACTTCTCCAGATCGATCAATGCCACTTCGACCTTGGCCGACTCGCCCTCGCCCGTCACCCGTACAAAGACGTGTTTGATATAGATGCAACTGTGCTGCCAACGGCCCTTGTGCATGCGCGCAAGATTTTCGGCGAGATCCTTAAGTACGCGCTCGTAAACGGCTTCGCCGTATTGCGCACGACCACCCGCCGCTTCCCACTTTTCCAGTTCGTCAAAACCGTCCAGCGACTTGGTCACCAGCAGCGCACGCCACTTGTATTGCGGGTCAGGTTGCGCGCCGCAGAAAACAATTTCCGGCACGCGCACTCCCAGTTTGCTCACGCCGGTCAGCGCGTCGAGCTCACGCAATACCGTCGGGCGGCCAAACGGGTGCAGCCAGCTGCGGTAAATGTGTCCAGTCTGGCGTTTGGCATACAGCAGTTGCCCGTCACGTCCGATGACTCGTTGCACACCACTTTCGCCACCACGGCGGACGTTGGGCTCTTCGACCCACTCACCCTGCTGGTTCCAGTAATAGTCAAAGCGATCCTGCGGAGCGACGTCCGTTCCTGCTGCAAATTGCACTGCCATCCCACTACCTCTTGCGTAATACGTAGACCCGCCACATGGCATAGAGCGGGATGAAATCCAGTTGTTCCTGAATGCGGAACCCTGCTTCTTCAAATTCTTTTTCAACCGTAACAGCCGGTAACACAAAACGGTTCTGGTAACCTTCCTGCCCACGCTTGGCCTCGGCCTTCTTGCGTTTCCAGGCCTTGAAATTGCCATCCACCCACAGCGAAATGATCACGCTGTCACGGGTGACGCGCTCAAATTCACGCAGAATGGCCCGTCGATGCTCGGCTTCACCGATGTGATGGAGCAAACGCATGCAGAAAATGCTGTCGACGGCGTTATCAGGCAAGGCAATGTCGAACGCAGAGGTGTGCAAGGGTTGTACCCGTTTCACCACATCGGCCGGTTGCGCCTGCATCGCGGTCTTGATCATCGACTCGGAGTTGTCCGCGCCGATGATCACCCGGTTCGGTTTTTCCGCCAGCAGTGGCCAGAAACGACCCGCACCACACGGCAAATCCAGCACCAGCCCCGGCTCACCGGCCAATGTCAGCGCCTTGCGTGCCAGTTGTTCATCACGCCAGTGAGACAAGCGACGACCGAGATTGGCTTGATGCTTTTGCAGATATTTCTGCGCATGCGTGTCGTCGTACTTTTCGGAAAAATCGAGTTTGATCGGACCGGCCATCACCAGGACTCCTGAATTACTGATGCCCCCACCTTAAGCAGGGGCGTGTCAGCATCAGGTCATCCATTTGTGAAAAAAATGTCCGGTAAACCCACAAACTATTTCAAGGTTATACAGGATTTAGACAGGTTGGCGGGAGTGGCTGGATGCCACCACTGCGTATCAGACTTTGCCCAGATCAACCTCAAAACGACAGCCATTGGGCTCCATGGTGCTCAGGTTCACCGTCCAGCCCTGGTTCTCGCAGATGCGCTGGACCAGTGACAAGCCCAGCCCCAACCCCTCGCCGCGTTTCTCACTGCCACGGACAAATGGCTCGAACATCGCCTCGCGCTTTTCTTCGGGAATGCCCACGCCCGAATCCTCGACCACGAACCCGTGGGCATTGAGTGTCAGGCGTATGAATCCCTGCTCGGTGTAATGCAATGCATTGCGCAACAGGTTGCCCATAACCGCATTCAACAGGGTCGCGTTATAACGGGTATCCAGCGGGGTGCCCGGTTCGTAAATCAGTTTCAGGCCTTTGCTTTGAATGGGCTCGCGCCACAGACACAGCAGACTTTCGGCCACCTGGGCAAGGTTCTGCTGAGGCGCCATGCCAGCGTCTTCATGTTGAGCGCGGGCGAGCATCAGGAAAGTCTGCACCAGCTCGCGCATCTCTTCGCTGGCACGTGCGATACGCTCGACCTGAGAACGCCCGCGCTGGTCGATGCCGGGGTTTTCCAGCAACAACTCACAGGAACTTGCCAGCACCATCAGCGGCGTACGCAGTTCATGGCTGACGTCACTGGTAAACAGGCGCTCGCGGGTTAGCGCCTGACGCAAACGTCCCAGCGTGGCATCGAAGGCCACCGCCAACTCACCGACTTCATCAGCAGCGTAATCCGGCGCCAGCGGTGGTGCCAGCCCGAGCAACTGGTCGCGATGGCGCACTTGCCGCGCAAGACGCACCACCGGCGCCATCACTTTGCGCGCCAGCACCCAGCCGAGGAATACCGCCAGCGCCAGACTGAGCACGAAGCCCACCAGCACCACGGCAAACAGCACGCGCTCACGCTCTTCGAAATCGCTTTGATCCTGCAGCAGTACATAGCGACGACCGTCGACGATCTCGACCATCGCGTGATACGACAATTGTTCGCGGAAAACTTCGTGGAAGCCGGAATCCAGATGGCGCAGATCTTTCGGCAGCTCGAAATCGCCCGGTCCGCCGCTGAAATAGAACAGCTGATCCGGTTCGGGACGATGGCTCCAGTCCGAGACGTTGTCCATCAGCAGCAGCCGCTGCAGATCACCGCCCAGACCAGCCGAAATCAGTTTTTCCTCGACCAGGTGTACCGTCGCGACGATGCCCATGGCGAAGGCGCCGGCCACCAGTGCGCTCATCAGTGCGAAGGCAATGATGATCCGCTGGGAAAGGCTCTGTCTAAACTCCATCAGGCATCGGCCAGGCGGTAACCCACGCCATGCACGGTGTGCAGCAGTGGCTTGGCGAACGGCTTGTCGATTACCTGACGCAACTGGTGAACGTGGCTGCGCAGGCTGTCACTGTCCGGGCAGTCATCGCCCCACAGCGCTTCTTCGAGAATTTCCCGGCGCAAGACGTGCGGGCTTTTCTGCATCAACACCGCCAGCAATTTGAGGCCAACCGGGTTGAGCTTGAGCAGTTTGCCTTCGCGCGTCACTTCGAGGGTATCGAGGTCGTAACTCAGATCGGCGACCTGCAAGGCGCGACGGCCACCGCCCTGGGCTCGGCGCATCACCGCCTCGACCCGCGCCGCGAGCTCGGACAGGGCGAACGGCTTGATCAGGTAATCGTCGGCACCGGACTTGAAGCCCTGCAAACGATCGTCGAGCTGATCGCGAGCGGTGAGCATGATCACCGGCGTGTCCCGACGGGCATCTTCGCGCAGGCGCTTGCACAGGGTGTAGCCGTCGATCCCCGGCAGCATGATGTCGAGCACGATCAAATCGTAATGCTCAGTGGCCGCCAGGTGCAGGCCCGAAAGACCGTCCTGCGCACAGTCGACGGTATAGCCCTTGAGGCCCAGGTAATCGGCCAGATTGGCCAGGATGTCGCGGTTGTCTTCGACCAACAGAATACGCATGGGCACCTCCTCCGTACGGGGTAACGGCCGTCTTGGCCCGCGCAGCTTACGGCCAAGTGTGGCTCAGGGCTAGGCGTGTGTTGGGTTGTTTATCGACAAAAACGTTCATTGTTCGGCGCAACGTTTTTTTCACTTTCGGTTAACGAATCCTCGACGCCAACGGGCGCAGACTCCGCGCGGTTGCGCTCCTCAGAACCTGTTTTCCGCCCAAGGAATTGCCCATGGTGTCGACTTCTCCCCGCCCCGTCCCCAGGCCACTGAATTTTTGGCTGTGTCTGGGAATTCCCGCCGTCGCGGCCATCGTGCTGGTGTTGCTTGAACTGACCGATCTGGACATGGATCTGGCCAGACTTTTCTACGACCCTGTCGCCGGGGATTTCATCGGACGGCACAGTTACTTCCTCGAAGACATCCTGCATGACCGCGCCAAACAGGTAGTGATCGCCTTCTCGGTGTTCGCCATCTGCGGTTTTGTCGGGGCGTTTTTCATTGAGCGACTGAAACCGTTCAAGCGCGAATTGGGCTGTCTGGTGTTGTCGCTGGGGCTGGCGACTTCGTTTGTCACCCCGGTGAAAGCCGTGACCGCCGTGCAGTGTCCGTGGAGTCTTGAGCAGTTTGGCGGCCATGAGACTTATAGCAAGCTGATGGAACATCGTCCGCAGACCGATAAGCCTGGTCGTTGCTGGCCGGGAGGGCATGCGGCTACGGGGTTCACCTTGTTTGCGTTGTTTTTTGTGCTGCGCGACCGTCGTCCGCGCTTGGCTAAACAGGCGTTTATCTTTGCCTTTGCGCTGGGTTCGGTGTTTTCGATCAGCCGAATGATGCAGGGCGCACACTTCTTTTCGCACAACGTGTGGACGGCGATTTTCTGTTGGCTGATTTGTCTGGGGTCGTATTACTGGGTGCTGTATCGCCCGGCGGTGAAGGCTGAGGTAGTCGTCAAAGCACAACCGGTGAACGCCTGACACACAAATCCAATGTAGGAGTGAGCCTGCTCGCGATAGCGGTGTGTCAATCAACATAATTTGCGACTGACACACCGCTATCGCGAGCAGGCTCACTCCTACATGGGTTATGCGTGAAGCTGAAAATCAGGCAATAAAAAACCCCGCTGACTCGCGTCAGCGGGGTTTTGCGTTACGGGGGTAAGGCTGGCTTACATCATGCCGCCCATGCCACCCATGCCGCCCATGTCTGGCATGCCGCCGCCAGCGCCGCCGTCTTTCTTCGGCGCGTCAGCTACTGCAGCTTCGGTGGTCAGGATCAGACCGCCGATCGACGATGCCGCTTGCAGAGCGGAACGAGTCACCTTGGTTGGATCCAGGATGCCCATTTCGATCATGTCGCCGTATTCGCCAGTCGCAGCGTTGTAACCGAAGTTACCGGTGCCGTTCTTGACTTCGTTGACCACAACGCTTGGCTCGTCACCGCTGTTGGCAGCGATCTGACGCAGCGGAGCTTCAACAGCGCGACGCAGAACAGCGATACCGACGTCCTGATCAGCGTTGTCGCCTTTCAGGTCGTTCAGGGTTTGCAGAGCGCGGATCAGCGCAACGCCACCGCCAGGTACCACGCCTTCTTCAACGGCTGCACGGGTTGCGTGCAGGGCGTCTTCAACGCGGGCTTTCTTCTCTTTCATTTCTACTTCGGAACCAGCGCCAACCTTGATTACTGCAACGCCGCCGGACAGCTTGGCCAGACGCTCTTGCAGTTTTTCACGGTCGTAGTCCGAGGAAGTTTCGGCAACCTGAGCGCGGATCTGAGCGATACGCGATTCGATGTCGCCAGCAACGCCAGCACCGTCAACGATGATGGTGTTTTCCTTGGAGATGGTCACGCGCTTGGCGCTGCCCAGGTTTTCCAGGGTGGCTGCTTCCAGGCTCAGGCCGATCTCTTCGGAGATAACGGTACCGCCGGTCAGAACAGCGATGTCCTGCAGCATGGCCTTGCGACGGTCGCCGAAGCCAGGAGCCTTGACGGCTGCAACTTTAACGATGCCACGCATGTTGTTCACAACCAGAGTCGCCAAGGCTTCGCCTTCAACGTCTTCGGAAACGATCAGCAGTGGACGGCCAGCTTTGGCAACGGCTTCCAGCACTGGCAGCATTTCGCGGATGTTCGAGATCTTTTTGTCGACCAGCAGGACCAGTGGGTTGTCCAGTTCGGCAACCATGGTTTCCGGCTTGTTGACGAAGTACGGGGACAGGTAGCCACGGTCGAACTGCATGCCTTCTACAACCGACAGTTCGTTTTCCAGGCCAGTGCCTTCTTCAACGGTGATCACGCCTTCTTTACCGACTTTTTCCATGGCTTCGGCAATGATGTCGCCGATGGAGTTGTCGGAGTTGGCCGAGATGGTACCTACCTGAGCGATTGCCTTGGTATCAGCGCATGGCTTGGACAGGTTCTTCAGCTCTTTGACGATAGCGATGGTCGCTTTGTCGATACCGCGCTTCAGATCCATCGGGTTCATGCCGGCAGCGACGGCTTTCAGGCCTTCGTTGACGATCGACTGAGCCAGAACGGTAGCGGTAGTAGTACCGTCACCAGCGTCATCGTTGGCACGGGAGGCAACGTCTTTGACCAGCTGCGCGCCCATGTTTTCGAAACGGTCTTCGAGTTCGATTTCTTTAGCGACAGAAACGCCGTCCTTGGTGATGGTCGGAGCGCCGAAGCTCTTCTCGATGATCACGTTACGGCCTTTCGGGCCCAGGGTCGCTTTTACTGCGTCAGCCAGGACGTTGACGCCCTTGAGCATTTTTTTACGGGCGGAATCGCCAAACAGAACTTCTTTAGCAGCCATGATCGATATTCCTTAAATACTTTGTAGTAGCGGGAAAATGAACGGGGGTATCAGCCTTCGATAACAGCGAGGATTTCGTTCTCGCTCATTACCAGCAGGTCTTCGCCGTCGACTTTCACAGTGTTGCTGCCGGAGTAAGGACCGAACACAACCTTGTCGCCTTCCTTAACGGACAGTGCGCGCACTTCGCCGTTTTCCAGAGCTTTGCCCGGGCCTACAGCGAGAATCACACCGTGGTTGGCTTTTTCAGCAGCCGAACCTGGCAGGACGATACCGCCAGCGGTTTTCTTTTCTTCTTCGCTGCGACGGATTACGACGCGGTCATGCAGAGGACGAAGCTTCATTGTCGATCTCTCCTAATTGTGGTTTTCATCGGCCGGTGTATTCCCGGCGGGTTTAACAAATCCGGCCTGCGCCGGTTGCGGCTCGTCAAGCGAGTCGCGGAAGACTGACTGGCGCAAATGCCAGAAACCTTTCGGTGACCGATACATAAGGGCGCATAAGCTTATTACAAGGGCGAGGCTAAAAAAATTTCACCGAGGCTCGTCATAAAAGCAGCCCACAAATGAACACGGCACCCGAAGGTGCCGTGTCGATATCGCCGTTACTTGATGTCGCGGTGTTCGAACTCGCCTTCGATTACATCACCCTCGCGGCCCAGAGGCTCGCGCGGCGCAGGACCGCCACGGGGTTGCAGGTCGTCGGCGAAGGCGCGTTGGCGCATGGCCTGGTCTTCGGCACGCTGGCGCATTTTGTTTGCCAGCAGGCGGCGGGTGAATGGCAGCAACATCACCAGACCGACCACGTCGCTGATAAAGCCCGGCAGGATCAACAGGCCACCGGCCAGAGCCAGCATCAGGCCCTCAAGCATGGTTTGCGCGGGCAGTTCGCCGCGATTCAGGCTTTCACGGGCACGCAGGGCCGTGGCGAGACCGGCGACGCGCAGCACGAACACGCCGAACATCGAGCCGACAATGATCAGCAGCAGGGCCGGGAAAAACCCGATAGACCCTGCCACTTTGACGAATACGAACAGCTCCAGCACCGGAAACAGCAGAAAGAGCAACAGAAAAGGGCGCATCAAAGTTTCCTCAACGCAAGAAATGCCTTGCAGTAAGCCTTAGATGACGTCGCCCTTTCGTGAATTCAAGCTTCGGCCGTCGCATTTTTTGGCCAGACCTCAGCGTGAGCCAGAGAAACCAAGGCTTCGCGCACTTGTGTCGGCGTATTACAAGGCGTTGGGAACGGCAGCCAATACAGCGCCTGACCGATACGCAGGTGCATGCCTTCGGTGTCGATCCCGGCCAGTTGCGCCGGCACGGTTTTCGGCAGACCGGCAAGATCGACGTAATGCGCGATGGCTTTGGCGTGGTCGCTGTTCATGTGCTCGACCATGCTGATCTCAGCCTTGCCGGCGAACGGGTTGGCCAGGGTCAGTTGATCGACCCAGTGAATCGCGCCGAACCCGCCGATGTAGCGATGACGCACCGGCGTCAGCACCCAGAAATCGAAATCGTGGGCCTTGTGGTAATTCTGCGAGTCAGGGAAATAGCGGTAGTAGCGCTCGGCAGCCGCCTCGATGGCCGCGGCGTCTTCGAGCTTTTGCGCTTCGGCGAGATAGGTCAGGCGACCAACGGCTTGCACGTCGTCGGCTTCACGTTCACCCACCAACAGCGAGCATTTCGGATCTTTCTGCAGGTTGTGGGTGTGCTGGGCGATGCGGCTGATCAGGATCAGCGGGCGGCCCTGCTCGTCCAGGCAGTACGGCACCACGGAGCCAAAGGGAAAACCGGGCATCGATTTGGAGTGCGTCGACAGCACTCCGCGGTATTCCTTGAGAAGCAATTCTCGGGCATTCTTCGCCACTTCAACGCTCAATTTATGACTCCTTAAATAGAATCCGTCGAAAAAACGGACGGGCGCCGGGGATCAAGTCCCAGTCACGCCATCGGGCAATTCTCATGTGCAGTCGCGCCCAGGCCGGTGCAGATCGGGAGTCGCTGACAATAAAAACTAATCAGACCTGCTATCGGGGCATGCGAATGCAACTCAACGACAAAGTAATCATTATCACTGGCGGTTGCCAGGGTTTGGGCCGCTCAATGGCCGAGTATTTCGCTGGCAAAGGCGCGAAACTCGCGCTGGTCGACCTCAATCAGGAAAAACTCGACGACGCGGTGGCCGCTTGCAAGGCCAAGGGCGTCGAGGCACGCAGCTACCTGTGCAACGTCGCCAATGAAGAACAGGTCGAGCACATGGTCGCTCAGGTTGCCGCCGATTTCGGTGCGATTCACGGCCTGATCAACAACGCGGGGATCCTCCGTGATGGCCTGCTGTTGAAGGTCAAGGACGGCGAGATGACCAAGATGAGCCTGGCACAGTGGCAGGCGGTGATCGACGTCAACCTGACCGGCGTGTTCCTCTGCACCCGTGAGGTGGCGGCGAAAATGGTCGAGCTGAAGAACACTGGCGCGATCATCAACATTTCGTCGATTTCGCGGGCGGGCAACGTTGGCCAGACCAACTATTCGGCGGCCAAGGCTGGCGTTGCTGCGGCGACGGTGACCTGGGCCAAGGAACTGGCGCGTTACGGGATTCGCGTGGCGGGGATTGCGCCGGGCTTCATCGAAACCGAGATGACCCTGGGCATGAAGCCGGAAGCGCTGGAGAAGATGACCTCGGGGATTCCGCTCAAGCGCATGGGCAAGCCGGAAGAGATTGCGCATTCGGCGGCGTATATCTTCGAGAACGACTACTACACCGGGCGGATTCTGGAGATGGATGGCGGCTTGCGTATCTAACGGCCAATACAAAACAAATGTAGGAGTGAGCCTGCTCGCGATTGCGGTCATTCATTCAACAAATCTGTTGAATGTTATTCCGCTATCGCGAGCAGGCTCACTCCTACAGGGTTATCGGTGTTGCAGATGTATTAATCGTCGCTGATGGTGATGTTCGGCATCGCCGGCGTTGCCGCTTCCTGCAACACGATCCGCGCGCCGACGTGGCGGGCCAGTTCCTGATAGACCATGGCAATCTGGCTGTCCGGCTCGGCAATCACCGTTGGCTTGCCGCCATCGGCCTGTTCGCGAATCAGCATCGACAATGGCAGCGAAGCCAGCAGTTCGACACCGTACTGGGTCGCCAGCTTCTCACCACCACCCTCACCGAACAGATGCTCGGCATGCCCGCAGTTCGAGCAGATATGCACGGCCATGTTTTCCACCACGCCCAGCACTGGAATGTTGACCTTGCGGAACATTTCCACGCCTTTGCGCGCGTCGAGCAGGGCCAGATCCTGTGGAGTGGTGACGATCACAGCGCCCGCCACCGGGACTTTCTGCGCCAGGGTCAGCTGGATATCGCCGGTGCCTGGCGGCATGTCGATGACCAGATAATCCAGGTCGCCCCACGCGGTTTGCGTGACCAGTTGCAGCAGCGCGCCGGAAACCATCGGCCCGCGCCAGACCATCGGCGTGTTGTCGTCGGTCAGGAAAGCCATCGACATCACTTCAACGCCATGGGCCTTGAGCGGCACAAACCACTTCTGATCCTTGACCTCAGGGCGGGTGCGTTCGGGGATACCGAACATGATGCCTTGGCTCGGGCCGTAGATATCGGCGTCGAGAATGCCGACCTTGGCGCCTTCACGGGCCAGCGCCAGGGCGAGGTTGGCGGCGGTGGTCGACTTGCCCACACCGCCCTTGCCCGAGGCCACGGCGACCACGTTCTTGACGTTGGCCAGCCCCGGGATCTGCGCCTGGGCCTTGTGCGCGGCGATCACGCTGTTGACTTCAACCTTGGCCATCACCACGCCGTCGAGGTTTTCGATGGCCAGTTGCAGCAATTGCGCCCAGCCACTCTTGAACAGACCGGCGGCGTAACCGATTTCCAGCTGCACATTGACGCGATCACCGACGATTTCGATGTTCTTCACGCATCCGGCGCTGACCGGATCCTGGTTCAGGTAAGGGTCGGTGTATTGGCTGAGGACGGCTTCCACCGCTGCGCGAGTGACGGCGCTCATGGGCAACTCCGATAACAAGACTGGGAAAAGATGGCGGGTATCGTACCGTGCTGATTCATTTGAGTTCAGGAGATTTATAGCCAAACACACTCAGTTGAGCTGGAAAACCATTGTGGTGAGGGGATTTATCCCCGACCGGCTGCGCAGCAGTCGTGAAATCATTGAACACGGTATGCCTGATTTACCGAGTTGTCTGGTTTTGGGGTGGCTTCGCCACCCATCGGGGATAAATCCCCTCGCCACAAATGTACTCAAAGTACCCAGCGGCGCAGGGGTGAAAAATATGCGCCAGCGCTTTATAGTGGCCGACCTCCGTTTCATCAAGTAGCGAAGCCCCACATGTCCGAACCACGCAAGATCCTCGTCACCAGCGCCCTGCCCTACGCCAACGGTTCGATTCACCTTGGCCATATGCTGGAATATATCCAGACCGATATGTGGGTGCGCTTCCAGAAGCATCGCGGCAATCAATGCATCTACGTCTGCGCCGACGACGCCCACGGTTCGGCGATCATGCTGCGTGCGGAAAAGGAAGGCATCACCCCGGAACAACTGATCGCCAACGTGCAGGCTGAACACAGCGCCGACTTTGCCGAGTTCCTGGTTGATTTCGACAACTTCCACTCCACCCACGCCGAAGAAAACCGTGAGCTGTCGAGCCAGATCTACATCAAGCTGCGTGACGCCGGGCACATCGCCCAACGCTCGATCACCCAGTATTTCGACCCGGAAAAGAAAATGTTCCTGGCCGACCGCTTCATCAAGGGCACCTGCCCGAAATGCGGCACCGAAGACCAGTACGGCGACAACTGCGAAAAATGCGGCGCGACCTACGCCCCGACTGATCTGAAGGATCCGAAGTCGGCGATCTCTGGCGCCACCCCGGTGCTCAAGGATTCCCAGCACTTCTTCTTCAAACTGCCGGACTTCCAGGAAATGCTGCAAACCTGGACGCGCAGCGGCACTTTGCAGGACGCGGTCGCCAACAAGATCGCCGAATGGCTGGACGCCGGCCTGCAACAATGGGACATCTCCCGCGATGCGCCGTACTTCGGTTTCGAGATTCCGGGCGAGCCAGGCAAGTATTTCTACGTGTGGCTGGACGCGCCGATCGGCTACATGGCCAGCTTCAAGAATCTTTGCGACCGCACGCCGGATCTCGACTTCGACGCGTTCTGGGCCAAAGACTCCAGCGCCGAGCTGTACCACTTCATCGGCAAGGACATCGTCAACTTCCACGCACTGTTCTGGCCAGCGATGCTCGAAGGCGCGGGCTACCGCAAGCCGACCGGCATCAACGTACACGGCTACCTGACCGTCAACGGCCAGAAGATGTCCAAGTCACGTGGCACGTTCATCAAGGCCCGTACGTACCTCGATCACCTGTCGCCGGAATACCTGCGCTACTACTACGCGGCCAAACTGGGCCGTGGCGTCGATGACCTCGACCTGAACCTCGAAGACTTCGTGCAGAAGGTCAACTCCGACCTGGTCGGCAAAGTGGTCAACATCGCCAGCCGTTGCGCCGGTTTCATTCAGAAGGGCAACGGCGGCCTGCTGGTCGACAACAATGCCGCACCGGAGCTGACCGAGGCTTTCCTCGCCGCTGCACCAGGCATTGCTGATGCCTACGAAGCCCGCGACTTCGCCCGCGCCATGCGTGAAACCATGGCCCTGGCCGACCGCGCCAACGCCTGGATCGCCGACAAGGCCCCATGGTCGTTGAACAAGCAGGAAGGCAAACAGGATGAAGTGCAGGCGATTTGCGCCACCGCCATCAACCTGTTCCGCCAACTGGTGATCTTCCTCAAACCGGTGCTGCCGCTGCTGGCCGCCGATGCCGAGGCGTTCCTCAACGTCGCCCCGCTGACCTGGAACGACCACACCACCCTGCTGGCCAACCACCAGCTCAACGAATTCAAGCCGTTGATGACCCGCATCGACCCGGTAAAAGTGCAAGCCATGAGCGACGCCTCGAAAGAAGACCTGACCGCCAGCCAGACCGACACCGGCGCCGCTGCCCCGGCCGGCAATGGCGAACTGGCCAAGGATCCGCTGTCGGCGGAAATCGACTTCGATGCTTTCGCCGCGATCGACCTGCGCGTTGCACTGATCGTTAAAGCCGAACACGTGGAAGGTGCCGACAAGCTGCTGCGCCTGACCCTCGATATTGGTGACGAGCAACGCAACGTGTTCTCGGGGATCAAGAGCGCTTACCCGGATCCGTCCAAGCTCGATGGTCGTCTGACCATGATGATCGCCAACCTCAAGCCACGGAAAATGAAGTTCGGTATCTCCGAAGGCATGGTGATGGCAGCCGGCCCTGGCGGTGAAGAGATCTACCTGCTGAGCCCGGACAGCGGCGCCAAGCCGGGTCAACGCATCAAGTAACACTTGGCAGTGAATCGATCCCACAGGCGTGCCCGGCATGCCTGTGGGATTTTTCATATCTGGCCGGATAATGCCTAACCTTAAGAGACAGCCGCCCGTTTCGCTGGCAAAACCATGACCGAACTTGTGCTTACGCTCATCAGTGCTGCGCTGCTCACCAACTTCGTGTTGCACTGGCCGCTGGGCGTCGATCCGCTGTTGGCGGGAAGTCGCCGGCAGGTGCATGCGCTGGGGCTGGCGACGTTGTGTCTGATGTTGATCGTCGGCGTCATCGGTTACGCGATCTGGCACTTTTTACTGGTGCCGCTGCAACTTGAGGCGCTGCGCCTGTTGGTGTTTCTGCCGTTGAGCGTCTTGTTGATTGCGCCGCTGTTGAAACTGTTGGCGCGCGGGTTGCCGAATCTGCATTTCGAAGGGTTATGGCCGCTGTTGTTGGGCAATGCCGGTGTGCTTGGACTGGCCTTGATCAATGTGCAAAACGATCAAGGCCTGCTCCACGCGACAGCGCTGAGCCTCGGCGCCGGCCTGGGTTTCTGGCTGGTGCTGAGCCTGTTCTGCGATTTGCGTGAGCGCACCGCCGACAACGACATTCCCCTGCCCTTTCGTGGCTTGCCGATCGACCTGATCGGCGCCGGATTGATCGCAGTGATTTTTCTCGGATTCAGTGGACTGATCAAAACATGAGTCTGATTCAACGCATCGATGCCCTTCTGCCGCAGACCCAATGCGGCAAGTGTGGCCATCCCGGATGCAAACCCTATGCGCAAGGCATCGTTGACGGCGAGCCGATCAACAAATGCCCGCCCGGTGGCGACGAAACCATCGCAGCGTTGGCCGAGCTGTTGAAAGTGCCGGTGCTGGAGCTCGATATCAGTCGCGGTTCGGCGCCGCCGCAGGTCGCCTATATTCGCGAAGCCGAATGCATCGGCTGCACCAAGTGCATTCAGGCCTGCCCGATCGACGCCATCGTCGGCGCGGCGAAATTGATGCACACGGTGATCATCGATGAGTGCACCGGTTGCGACCTGTGCGTCGCGCCGTGCCCCGTCGATTGCATTGAAATGCATCCTTTGCCCTTGAACACATTGCCGGTGGTCGGTGGCCTGGCCCTCAGCCTTGAAGATCAGCGCGCGCGAGCAGCCAAACGCGATCACGCGCGGCTGCGATTCGAACGACGCAATGACCGACTGCTGCGCGAAGAACAGCAAAAGCAGGCCGAGCGTGAAGCCCGCGCCAAACGTGCTGCGCAGCCAGAAGCGACTACAAGCGATCCGGTGCAGGCAGCGCTGGAACGCGTGCGTGCGCAAAAAGCCGCGACGGCCGATGCCGCCCTGAAGAAAGCCAAGATCGATGTGGCGATGAGCCGTGCGCAACTGCACAAATCATTGAAAGCCTTCGGCCATCCGCCGACCTTCGAGCAGCAGGCGCAATTGATCGTGCTCCAGCAACAGTTCGAAGCGGCCGAGCAGGCGTTGGCGAAACTCGAAAGCATTGCGCCACCTGCCCCGACAGTGATCGCGCCGGCGAAAGATGCCGACCTCAAACGCGCAAAAATCCAGTTGGCCATGCGCCGTGCCGAATTGAAAAAAGCGCAAACCGCCGAAGCCGCTCCTGAACAGATCAGCGCACTGGAACAAGCACTGCGCGACGCTGAGCAGGCTTTGCACGACGCCGAAGCCACAAGCGATCAGCCTTTGCCTGACTTGGTTCGAGTAGAAAAACGCCCGATCGACAGCCAGCTTCGCCAGTTGAAAACCGAATTGGCCTACGCCCGCGCCGACCTCAACAAACTCGAACGCCGCGCCGACACGCCGGGCGACATCCTCGACAAGGCCCGCGCCCGCCTGCAAAACGCCGAGCGCCAGGTGCAAGACCATGTCGCCCCTTGAGGCACCCGACGATCGCCTGCGACAAGCGATGAAGCTTGTGCTGCTTGCCCTGCTGCCGGGGCTGCTGGTGATGTTCTGGTGGTACGGTTGGGGCGTATTGATCAACCTGGTGCTGGCCGTTGCCACGGCTATGACCGTCGAGGTGATTGTCACTCGATTGCGCCGCCAACCCTTACAGCCGACGCTGAGTGATGGCAGCGCGATCGTCAGCGCAACATTGCTCGCCGCCGCGTTGCCGCCCTATTGCCCGTGGTGGCTGACAGCGACGGCGGTGGCTGCAGGCCTGCTGTTCGGCAAGCATTTGTACGGCGGTGTCGGCAAAAATCCGTTCAATCCGGCGATGCTTGGTTTTGCCTTGGCCATGGTGATGTTCCCGCAACCGATGACCCATTGGCCGGCGCACGGCCTGGATCTTTCGGCAGCGGTTCAACAAGTGTTCAATATCGGTCAGGCGCCGGACGCCTGGGTGCAGGCCACTGCACTGGACAGTCTGCGCATCAACAAAAGCCTGACCATGGATGAACTGTTCGCCAGTCATTCGGCGTTCGGGCATTTCGGCGGTCGCGGGGTGGAATGGGTAAACCTGGCGTTTCTCGGCGGCGGGCTGTTTTTGCTGCAGCGCCGCGTGATCGCCTGGCATGCACCGGTCGGCATGCTCGCCAGTCTGTTTGTGGTCAGCCTGCTGTGCTGGAACGGTTCGGGATCGGACTCGCATGGTTCACCGCTGTTTCATCTGCTCAGCGGTGCAACCATGCTGGGCGCGTTCTTCATCATTACCGAACCGGTCTCGGGCGCCAGAAGTGCTTTCGCCCGCCTGTTGTTTGGCGTCGGCGTCGGGCTGCTGACTTACCTGATCCGCACGTGGGGCGGCTACCCTGACGGCGTGGCGTTTGCGGTGCTGCTGATGAATCTCTGCGTACCGACGCTGGAGCGTTTTGCCGCCAGCCGCCAGCCATCGGTGCAGTCATGAATCGGGCAACCCAACTGGTGACGCTGGGGCTACTGGCACTCGTCGGTATCAGTGCAACCTATGTTGTACAGCGCATCAATGCGCCGCAGATCAGCGCGCAACAGCGCTTGCTCGACAGCCGCAAACTGCTCGACGTCCTCCCCGCAGAAGCCTACGACAACCAACCTTTGGCGCAGCCGTTGGCGTTGGTCGACCCTGCGCTTGCCCACAGCACGCTGACCGGCGGTTATCGTGCGACCAAGACCGGGCAAACGGTGGCCATATTGCTGCGCAGTGAAACTCAGGGCTATGCCGGCCCACTTGAACTGCTGATCGCGATTGATGCCAACAGCAAACTGCTCGGCGTGAAAACCCTCAGGCAAAGCGAGACGCCTTCATTGGGCGGGCCTATCGGCGACTGGCCCAACAGCTGGCTGCAGATGTTTTCCGGGAAAACCATTGGCGATCCGCCAGACGCAGGCTGGGCGTTGAAAAAGGATCAGGGCAAGTTCGATCAGATGGCCGGCGCCACCATCACCTCCCGCGCTGCGATCAATGCCATCCACGATGCCTTGCGCTACTTTGATCAGCATCGCGCGCAATTACTGGGGAGTGGCGCATGAACCGGTCAACGGCCCTGTCGAACTCAATGATGCTGGTGCTACTGCTGGGGGCCACGGCTTCGTTGGCCGCAGCGCTGGGGACAATGCTGATGTTTGCCGTTGTGCTTGGCGGTTTCAGTTTGTGCATGGCTCCCCTGCGTTCGCGCATGGACGGCTCAAGAACCTTGATGGCGAGTCTGTTGCTCGCGGCGACGTTAACCGGTTGCGCCGACCTCCTCGCCCAACGCTGGTTTCTGCCATGGCAGCAGGCTTTCGGCCTTTATGGCGGATTGATCGCGCTGCAATGCGTGGTGCTGGAACACAGCGGTTTCTTTCGCCAGCCGCTGGCACAGCGCTGCAGGTTTTGCGCACGGTCTGCCGGCTTGATGTTGCTGCTCGCCGTGCTGCGCGAACTCATCGGTCATGGCACTCTCGGCCGGGGATTGTCCGAACACTGGCACGGTCTGGTTTTATTCCGCGACGGGCTGCCTCTGGTAACCCTGGTACCCGGCGCATTCCTGCTGCTGGGGCTGTTGCTTGCCGCCCGGGAGGCGTGCACCCGCTCGAACTCAATTTCCAAGGAATCGCATCGCCCATGAATGCCGCAAAACGTCTTGAGATCTTTCGCAGACTGCATGAAGACAATCCCGAGCCGAAGACTGAACTGGCGTATTCCTCGCCTTTCGAATTGCTGATTGCGGTGATTCTCTCGGCGCAATCGACCGATGTCGGCGTCAACAAGGCCACGGCGAAACTGTTCCCGGTCGCCAATACACCGGCAGCGATTCATGCCTTGGGCGTCGAAGGGTTGTCCGAATACATCAAGACCATCGGCCTCTATAACAGCAAAGCGAAAAACGTCATCGAGACCTGCCGCTTGCTGGTCGAGCGCCACGGCAGTGAAGTGCCACAAACGCGCGAAGAGCTGGAAGCCTTGCCCGGCGTGGGTCGCAAGACTGCCAACGTGGTGCTCAACACCGCATTTCGCCAATTGACCATGGCGGTCGACACGCACATTTTTCGCGTCAGCAACCGCACCGGCATCGCCCCTGGCAAGAACGTAGTCGAAGTTGAAAAAAAGCTGATGAAGTTTGTACCCAAGGAATTCCTGCTCGATTCCCATCACTGGCTGATTCTGCACGGACGCTACGTGTGCCTGGCGCGCAAGCCACGCTGCGGCAGCTGTCGGATCGAAGATTTGTGCGAGTACAAAGACAAAACCTCGGACGATTGACTGGCTATTAGGTTTATCGATTCGTCGATTGAAAAAATCTTTTTTACCCGCCGCTGGATTATCGATATAAGGGGCGCCAAAGGCATTATTCGCCGGGAGTCAGCTTATGAGTAGCGACAAAGAGCAACTGGATATAGATGACGATATCGCTGCAGAAACTGATGACGCCGAACCTGTGGTCGAAGTCGCCAAGACCAATCTGAGCAAGCGCCGCACTATCGATAACATGTTGGAGGAGCGCCGTTTGCAGAAGCAATTGGCCGATTACGATTTTGATGACTGATACTTGAAAGCCTCCCGAACGGAGGCTTTTTTTTGCCTGCTACCCGCTGAAACCGATCGGCCCATGATCCTGTCGTGCGGCGAAATGATCAGACGAGCCCATTACGCTGCGCCAACTCAATCAGATCCACCAGAGATCGCGCATTAAGCTTGAGCAACAAGCGCGTCTTGTAGGTGCTGACAGTCTTGTTACTCAAAAACATGCCATCGGCGATTTCCTTGTTGGTTTTACCCCGCGCCAATTGTTGCAGGACCATCATTTCTCGCCCGGAAAGGCGGTCGACCATATCGGCTTCGCTGGCATTGCCCAAACTGGTACGCACTGTATGCAATGCCTGATTGGGGAAATAACTATAGCCCGACAATACCGCCTTGATCGCACTGAGCAACTCCGTCAAATCCTGCTGTTTGCAAACATAACCCGCAGCGCCCGATTGCATGCACCGCATGGAAAAGTGCCCCGGTGCCTGAGACGTCAACACCAGGACTTTCATCGGCATGGCCACTGAACTTAATCGTGCAATAACTTCCAGGCCATCAAGTTTGGGAATGCCGATGTCCAGTATCACGATGTCAGGCATTTGTTCGCGCGCCAGTTGCAACGCATCCACACCATTATCGGTTTCCGCGATGACTTCGTAGCCATGACGTTCCATCAGCATACGTACCGCAAGACGAATGACGGGGTGATCATCCACGATCAGCACTTTATTCATGGGCAGGTCCAATTTCGCTGTTCGAATTTCTAGAACCCGCACCTTAGCTCAGTCATATCGCCCGTGGCATGACGGAGTTCTCTTGCACTTGCAGCGAAAGACGTGCCCTACAGTCAATGAAGATTATTCCTACAAAAAATGCATTTGAAACGTTCAGGCAAGCGGAACTTAATGCTTGCCGGTTATTTTTCTCACCCTGTGACGTTCCTCGACATCCCGTCTGACACCCATGGAACCCTTCTCCTGCGAGCGGCCAACGGGTGCCTGTTTGCAGCTGCAAGTCGCAAGCCGCGAAAACAGCGGCGCGTCAAAAACTATGCAACAAGAAACTTCAAGACAGCAGATAGCTTTTGATACCGGCCACTGACACTAATAACATCCGTTAAACCCGGCACAAACTAACAGACAACTTAAAACAACCTGGAGCGTCACCCAATGAGAAGAAAAAACATACTGAATATAAAAAGAAAAATATCCAACCCGATGACAGTGATCGCCATATTCGCTTTTATCTCAGAGACTTCGGCTGCGGTTTCATTGCCTTTTCTGGACAATGCCGAACGGGAGATTTACATCTGGTTTCTTATCAGTTTTCCTTTTTACCTGTTACTTCTTTTCTTCATCACACTCAACTTCAACTACCGCTCTCTCTACGCCCCTTCTGACTTCGACAAGGACGACCACTTCCTGAAAGCGTTTGAGGACAACAAACCCATCGGACGCCAACGGCGCGCAGACAATTCACCCGATCCTCCCCTAGCAGGGTGCCGCGTAAACTCCCCTTGGGTCGAGTACTGTATTCAACTGTCGAAATCAACGAACACACTGTCCGTCATTGATGTGCGCCTGATGAGCACCCAGAGTGAATTCGAGCAGTTAAAGGAGGACTTTCCACTGCCCGGCAAACACTCGCCGCGCATTATTCTGTTCCTCACTGACTCGACATCAGATGGACAACTCAAGCCCGTCATACTCTGCCACATCAAACACATCAGGAAGACCGCAGGCAGCACAATCTACATGGTGTACAACGCGAGCACACAGGTGGCGACAACGCTGAGAGGACATTGACCGGCGGGTGAAAAGCTTGCAAGAAAGACACGCCAGCATTGGCGCAAGACACTGCACGAGAAAGATTCGGCAAGTGAAAGACTTTTGAACAACAACGCCCTTGCCAGAGTGACAAGGGCGTTGTTTTTATTGCGCGTCTGAAGGGATCAGAACAGCTTGCGGCCCTTGTTGGCAGCAATACGCATGCGCAGCGCGTTGAGCTTGATGAAGCCCGCCGCGTCGGCCTGGTTGTAAGCACCGCCGTCTTCTTCGAAGGTCGCGATGTTGGAATCGAACAGCGAATCGTCGGACTTGCGGCCAGTGACGATCACGTTGCCTTTGTACAACTTCAGGCGCACAACGCCGTTCACGTTGACCTGCGAAGCGTCGATCATCTGCTGCAGCATCAGACGCTCTGGGCTCCACCAGTAACCGGTGTAGATCAGGCTGGCGTATTTCGGCATCAGCTCGTCTTTGAGGTGAGCGACTTCGCGGTCCAGGGTGATCGATTCGATGGCGCGATGAGCGCGCAGCATGATGGTGCCACCCGGGGTTTCGTAGCAGCCACGGGACTTCATGCCGACGTAACGGTTTTCAACGATGTCGAGACGGCCGATACCGTGAGCACCACCAATCTTGTTCAGCGTCGCCAGCACGGTAGCCGGGGTCATTTCGACGCCGTCCAGCGCAACGATGTCGCCGTTACGGTAGGTCAGTTCCAGGTATTGTGCTTTGTCAGGAGCGTTCTCCGGGGAGACGGTCCATTTCCACATGTCTTCTTCGTGCTCGGTCCAGGTGTCTTCCAGCACGCCGCCTTCATAGGAGATGTGCAGCAGGTTGGCGTCCATCGAGTACGGGGACTTCTTCTTGCCGTGACGCTCGATCGGGATCGCATGCTTCTCGGCGTAGTCCATCAGCTTCTCGCGGGACAGCAGGTCCCACTCGCGCCAAGGGGCAATCACTTTTACGCCAGGCTTGAGTGCGTAGGCACCCAGCTCGAAGCGCACCTGGTCGTTGCCCTTGCCGGTGGCGCCATGGGAAATGGCGTCAGCGCCGGTTTCGTTGGCGATTTCGATCAGGCGCTTGGCGATCAGCGGACGTGCGATGGAGGTACCCAGCAGGTACTCGCCTTCGTAGACGGTGTTGGCGCGGAACATCGGGAACACGAAATCACGCACGAACTCTTCGCGCAGATCGTCGATGTAGATTTCTTTGACGCCCATGGCCTGAGCCTTGGCGCGGGCCGGCTCGACCTCTTCGCCTTGACCGAGATCAGCGGTGAAGGTCACCACTTCACAGTTATAAGTATCCTGCAGCCACTTGAGGATCACCGAAGTGTCCAGGCCGCCGGAATACGCCAGAACGACCTTGTTTACGTCCGCCATGCCATCACTCCACGGGGTTCTACGGAAAGCCGAGGAGTCTACCGCTCAAACGCGATAATTTACAGAGGCGCGACAGCTTAAGACGACAAAGCGACAGAATCTGTCGAGAGCGCGACGATGACCAGCGGGTCAGGAAGTCGCTGCAGTGCTGGCTGGGGTGCTCGCTTGCGGCGCCGGAGCGGTGACCGGAGCCACGCGCGCCAGTTTGACATTGACCCGGCGGTTCTTCGCGCGATTGGCCGCATTGCTGTTCGGCACGATCGGGTATTGCTCGCCATGGAAACGCACGGTGATCTGCGATTCCTGAATGCCGTTGGCCTTGAAGAAGTCGACCACCGCCAGCGCCCGGCGGCGTGACAGTTCGCGGTTGGTCAGGCGATTGCCGCTGTTGTCGGAATGGCCATCGAGTTCGATGTGATTGACCGTCGGATCGGCCTTCATGTATTCGAGCATCACCTGCAACTTGGCCTTCGCGGCGGCGTCCAGATCAACGCCCTCGCCAGGGAAGCCGATTTGCGACTGCTTGATCTGGTCGAAATTCTGCGGCAGCAATTTCGCCACGCAGGACTGATAGTCGTTAAACGCCTTGCTGAATTTCACCGGCAATAAACGTACTTCCGACACGCGGCCATCGCCTGAAGCACGACGCACGACCGGACTGCGACCGTCGAGCAGACCGCTGATCAGACCGCCGGCCTGGGACTGCGAACTGCTGAACAATACGTTGCCACTGCCAAGCCTGACATTGCCCAGATTGATGTCGCCACGCCCCGGCTGCCATGGCGCGGCCGCGGCCAGCAGAGTCGCCGAACCGCCGCCAAGCATGGCGTTGTAGGCATTCAGACGGAAGATCGCCTGCTCGCCCGCCTTGCGCACGAACTCGCCCGAGCCGAAATCGGTGATCGGCTGGCTCAGGCGACATTCGAACTTGTCGCCGGCGACCGTCCACTCAATGTTCTCCAGACGTGTCTGGTACGTGAGCGCCATCGCGGGGAGGCTGGCAAACACACTGAGCAAGGCTAAATAACGCTGGCGCACGGGAGGCTCCATTGGCTTCTGAAACACAAAGACCGATTCACACTATGTTTACGGCATACCTACGGGATATCGGAAGCTTCCCGCAAAACTTGATAGCGAGTGCCTGCAAGAGTCTTTTCCGGTAGCATTCGCCTCAGTTTGACCCGCCTGGAATCCCCTCATGTCCGACCGCCTGACCCTGCTGCGTCCCGACGACTGGCACATTCATCTTCGCGATGGTGCCGTGTTGACCAATACCGTTGCCGATGTTGCGCGCACTTTTGGCCGCGCGATCATCATGCCCAACCTGGTACCTCCGGTGCGCAACGCCGCTGAAGCCGACGGCTATCGCCAGCGGATTCTCGCTGCCCGCCCGGCCGGCAGTCGCTTTGAGCCGCTGATGGTGCTGTACCTCACCGACCGCACCCAGCCCGAAGAAATTCGTGAAGCCAAGGCCAGCGGTTTTGTCTACGCCGCCAAGCTGTACCCGGCCGGGGCAACCACCAACTCCGATTCCGGCGTGACCAGCATCGACAAGATTCTGCCGGCGATAGAAGCCATGGCCGAAGTCGGCATGCCGCTGTTGATCCACGGTGAAGTCACCCGTGGCGACGTCGATGTGTTCGACCGCGAAAAGATTTTCATCGATGAGCACATGCGCCGCGTGGTCGAGCGTTTCCCGACGTTGAAAGTGGTGTTCGAACACATCACCACCGCCGACGCCGTGCAGTTCGTCAACGAGGCTTCGGCCAACGTTGGTGCAACCATCACCGCGCATCACCTGCTCTATAACCGCAACCACATGCTGGTGGGCGGGATTCGGCCGCACTTCTATTGCCTGCCGATCCTCAAGCGCAACACACACCAGGAAGCCCTGCTCGATGCCGCCACCAGCGGCAGCGCGAAGTTCTTCCTTGGCACCGATTCGGCGCCGCACGCCCAGCACGCCAAGGAAGCCGCTTGTGGCTGCGCCGGCTGCTACACCGCGTACGCCGCCATCGAGATGTACGCCGAAGCCTTCGAACAGCGTAATGCGCTGGACAAACTCGAAGCCTTCGCCAGCCTCAACGGCCCGCGTTTCTATGGCCTGCCGGCAAACACCGATCGCATCACCCTGGTTCGTGAAGAATGGACCGCCCCGACCAGCCTGCCGTTTGGCGAGCTGACCGTTATCCCGCTGCGCGCCGGTGAAAAACTGCGCTGGCGCCTGCTGGAGGAACACGCGTGAGTGAAGACCATTTCGACGACGAACTGGACGGTCAAAGTGGTGGTGGCAGTTCCCGTCACCCAATGGCAGCACGCTTTCGCGGCTATCTGCCGGTAGTCGTCGACGTAGAAACCGGTGGCTTCAACTCGGCCACCGATGCGTTGCTGGAGATTGCTGCGACCACCATCGCCATGGATGAAAAGGGTTTCGTATACCCCGACCACACCTACTTCTTCCGCGTTGAGCCGTTCGAAGGCGCCAACATCGAAGCAGCAGCGCTGGAGTTCACCGGGATCAAGCTCGATCACCCACTGCGCATGGCCGTCAGCGAAGAAACCGCGCTGACCGACATCTTCCGTGGCATTCGCAAAGCGCTGAAGGCCAACGGCTGCAAGCGCGCGATTCTGGTCGGCCACAACAGCAGCTTCGACCTCGGCTTCCTCAACGCTGCGGTCGCGCGTCTGGACATGAAGCGCAACCCGTTCCACCCATTCTCCAGCTTCGACACCGCGACACTGGCCGGTCTGGCCTACGGTCAAACCGTACTGGCAAAAGCCTGCCAAGCCGCCGACATCGATTTCGACGGCCGTGAGGCGCACTCCGCGCGTTACGACACCGAAAAAACCGCTGAGCTGTTCTGTGGCATCGTCAACCGCTGGAAACAGATGGGCGGCTGGGAAGATTTCGACGACTGATCCTCGTTGAGTAAATCCCGCGCATAAAAAAACCGGCCACTTGGGCCGGTTTTTTTATTAATGCTTATACAGTCTGAATTCTCGATCAATCCACACGACATAAAAAATCCGATGGTTTTTGTAACCCACCATCGCTACACGCTCGAAAGCCCGAAACACCAACAATATGACATCACCTGTTAAAAAAGCAGGTATCCCCACTTTCAGGCTGTTTCTCTCAATTGTTTCACACCCATACCGATGCCTATGCTCCTTGCGCAATTCTCTCCAAGGTATCTTTCCCAGGATCCTGAGACGCTCAAGCATTTTCGACCGTTCGACGGCCTCGCAATCTTGAATGCACCAGCCATTCTGCAAATACTCAAATGAGAAAACCGGAGGTCGCGCTTCCGATGAGTCCATTTCGATTGTGGACGTCCGTGCCGTTACTATCACCGCCGCATCGCGTTCCCTGCGTTTGAACTTGGCCATTTTTCAGTTCACCAAATGCTCCCGAAAATACTCCTGCATCTCGCAGGCGGGAATTTCTCGGCTGAACTCCCCTTCCTTGAAGTTTTTACGCCATGGGGCCTCTTCATGCGTCAACTGACGCAGTTTCCACGCCGAGAATTGGCCATAAACGTCGAACACTTCGTTGAGCAGAGTTTGTTGTTTCGTACTGAAAACATCGGGATTGAAATCACTTGGAGGAGGAATGGCACTCGATCCAAATTGGCTGAATCTTCGATACAGATCCGGAACCACTGGCCCGTGCATCCACGCTTCCAGCTTTTCAGGGAAGAGAGCCTCACCATGGACTGCCAGACTGAACCCTTGCGCGTAATAAACCATTTTTTGAATCTTGAGATTGGAGATCTCGCCCTCATGCCCTTCCAGGCAGAGGAAATAATCCGCAACGTCCAAGCTACTCGGCATTTGAATCCCCTTCCGCATCATGCAATCCATTGCACCGTCCTTACTGAACTGAGGCGCGATTCAGGCCAAGGCAATCGCCCTCTTCACCCGTTATCGCTCGACCATCACCCTATCCAACCACTGTTCAGTCATCCAGTATTTTTTCCCAGGCATTTGAAACAAATAATGCCGAGAGAATGCTGCTCACAATTCTGCGCAAAAAAAACCGGCCACTTGGGCTAATGCCGATCAGTTAAGCCTTCTCGCTTGACCTTTGGCCGCAAGAAATCAAAATCCGATGCCTGTACTGGCATCGGATTTTTTTATGCGTCTCGCTCGGGCACTGGAACTGACCCACAACATCGCCTCTACCCCCAACGCCATTGAGGGATTGGATGCTTTGCTCGATCCTTCTTTGGTCGAACAGGCGCTTGAACAAGCTGGTGTGGCGACGCTGCGCAAGCGTCGTTTGCCTCTGGAAATGATGCTCTGGTGCGTGATCTCCATGGCGTTCTTCCGGCGCATGTCGGCCTGGGATGTGGTTAGTCGCATGAATATCATGTTGCCGGGTCAGCGCCCGTTGGTAGCGCCCAGCGCCGTAGTCCAGGCTCGTCAGAGATTGGGCAGCGAAGCTGTACGACAAGTCTTCGATTTGACCCAGAAAAGTTGGCATGAGGCAGCCGGTCACCCGACTTGGGCCGGTCTGCGTTTGTTGGGTGTCGATGGCGTTGTCTGGCGCACGCCCGATACGCCGGAAAATCGGGCGCGCTATGACTCCGCCAGCAACCAGCATGGCGACACCGGTTTTCCTCAGGTGCGCATGGTCTGCCAAATGGAGTTGACCAGCCATTTGCTGATTGGAAGTGCGTTTGACGGCTACCGCAGCAACGAAATGAAACTGGCCGAGCAACTGATCGAAACCACCCCCGATCACTCGCTGACGCTGTTTGATCGTGGTTTTTACTCGTTAGGTTTACTGCATCAGTGGCAGCAGGCAGGTGTCGAACGCCACTGGCTGATGCCGCTGAAAAAAGGCTCGCAGTACGAGGTGATCCAGCGTTTGGGGCGCCAGGATGCGATTATTTTGCTGAGCACTTCGCCACAGGCCCGCAAGCAATGGCCTGGGTTGCCGGAGCGGCTGACCGCGCGACTGCTGAGCAAAACCGTCAAGGGCAAGGTGTGTCAGATTCTGACCTCGATGACTGACCCACTGCGTTTTCCTTCCGACGAGATTGTTGATCTATACAGCCAGCGCTGGGAAATCGAATTAGGCTTTCGGGAAATGAAGCAGACGCTGCTCAACAGCAGCTATACGCTGCGCAGCAAGACACCCGAGATGATCGAGCAAGAGTTGTGGGGTGTGTTGTTGGGCTACAACTTGTTGCGCTATCAGATGGTGGAAATGAGTCGCCACTGTCCTGGCATTTACCCGTGCGAAATGAGCTTTACTGCGTGTACCTGGGCGATTCTTGGGTTTATCAACAGCGTCTCGGCCGATCGTTCCGGGAACATCCCCAAGTATTTGGCCGAGCTTCATGCTTCAGCGCCGCACTACGTTCTGCCGCATCGACGGGAGGAGCGCGTTTACCCTCGGGCCATCAGGCTTAAATCCCCGAAATATCCGATCAAAAATAAAAATGCCAGTCAGCTTAACTGACTGGCATTAGCCACTTGGGCCGGTTTTTTTGTACCTCGACGTTGCGCCTTACAGGGCAGCAGCGTTCTCGGTCAGGTAGGCAGCAACGCCTTCTGGCGAAGCGTTCATGCCTTTGTCGCCTTTTTTCCAGTTGGCAGGGCAAACTTCGCCGTGCTCTTCGTGGAATTGCAGAGCGTCGACCAGACGGATCAGCTCTTCCATGTTACGGCCCAGCGGCAGGTCGTTGATGATCTGCGAGCGGACAACGCCTTTATCGTCGATCAGGAACGCGCCACGGAACGCTACGCCGCCTTCGGATTCAACGTCGTAAGCCTTGGCGATGTCGTGCTTCATGTCGGCAGCCATGGTGTATTTCACCTGGCCGATGCCGCCATTGTTCACTGGGGTGTTACGCCATGCGTTGTGAGTGAAGTGCGAGTCGATCGACACAGCGATCACTTCAACGTTGCGTGCCTTGAAGTCAGCCATGCGGTTGTCCAGAGCGATCAGCTCGGACGGGCAGACGAAGGTGAAGTCCAGTGGGTAGAAGAACACCAGGCCGTATTTGCCTTTGATGGCCGAGGACAGGGTGAAGCTGTCAACGATCTCGCCATTGCCGAGTACGGCCGGGACGGTGAAGTCAGGGGCTTGTTTGCCTACGAGTACGCTCATTGATATCTCCTGGTGTAAAAACTTGAAGTTCAGGGTTTGCGCCAGCCTGCCATCCTCGGACGACAGCCCTGTGACACGAACCCCCTTCGCAAGGGCCGACCATCATACACTGCGAATTTGGCCTGTCCTTAACGGTTTTTCCAAGCGGGCGCAGAACGGCGCTGCATTTACGGGGCCAGGCAAATCGCCAGCAAATGCCGTTCGTCAGTCACAGCTGTCAATCTGCTGAAGCGCCCGGAAAGCACTTTGACAATCATTCTCGTTAACATTAAGATCCATCGCAATTGAGTCACAACCAGCGACGGTTCTCACTTATGTATGTTTGTCTCTGCACTGGCGTCACCGACGGACAGATCCGCGAAGCGATCTATGAAGGTTGCTGCAGCTATAAAGAAGTTCGCCAGGCCACCGGCGTCGCCAGCCAATGCGGCAAATGTGCCTGCCTTGCCAAGGAAGTGGTCCGCGAAACCCTGACCAAGCTGCAAACCGCTCAGGCTGCGATCCCCTATCCGGTAGAATTTACTGCTGCGTAATAACACCCCATTTCAAAGAACCGGACTTATGTCCGGTTTTTTTATGCCTGTAAATCAACTGCTTAGGCTCTAGACGCGGAACACAAACATTCTTATTCCGATTAATTTTCATATATTATTCAATAACTTAGGTTTGACACTTATAAGTACGAAGCTCAAACTCTGCCGTATATACAACGAATACAGGGCAGGACTCCGATCATGAAAGGCGACATCACAGTCATCCAGCATCTCAACAAGATCCTTGCCAATGAGCTGGTCGCGATCAATCAGTACTTCCTGCATGCACGCATGTACGAAGATTGGGGTCTGAACAAGCTCGGCAAACACGAATACAAAGAATCCATCGACGAGATGAAACACGCGGACAAGCTGATCAAGCGCATCCTGTTCCTCGAAGGCCTGCCAAACGTACAGGACTTGGGCAAGCTGCACATCGGCGAGCACACCAAGGAAATGCTGGAGTGCGATCTGCGTATCGAGAAGACCGGCCACGCTGACCTGAAAACCGCGATCGCGCATTGCGAAACCGTCGGTGACTTCGGTAGCCGTGAACTGCTCGAAGACATTCTCGAATCCGAAGAAGAACATATCGACTGGCTGGAAACCCAACTGGGCCTGATCGATAAAGTCGGTCTTGAGAACTACCTGCAATCGCAGATGGGCGAAGAGTAGGAGCTGCCGCAGGCTGCGATCTTTTCAGATTGAACCGGCAACTTGCAGTAACGCTTCGAACGCACTAAAAAGCCCCGCCCTCTTTCGAAGTGCGGGGCTTTTTATTGGCTGAAGATCAAAAGATCGCAGCCTCGTTTCACTCGACAGCTCCTACACAAGCAGGAGGTGTCGGGTGAAACCCAGCCTTATCAGGCTTCGGACTTGTTCGCCGCTGCCGCTTCAACAGCCGACTTGATGGTGCTTTGCAGCGAACCATCTGCAGCCATCTCGGTCATGATGTCGCTACCGCCGACCAGCTCACCACCAACCCACAATTGCGGGAAAGTCGGCCAGTTGGCGTACTTAGGCAGGTTGGCGCGGATTTCCGGGTTCTGCAGGATGTCCACGTACGCAAACTTTTCGCCACACGCCATGACAGCCTGCGCAGCTTTCGCGGAGAAGCCACACTGTGGGGCATTCGGCGAGCCTTTCATGTAAAGCAGAATGGTGTTGTTGGCAATCTGCTCTTTAATCGTTTCGATGATATCCATGGAGCACCTCGGCTGAACTTTCCGACTCATGGGTCGGCACGGTGACGCATTGTAACGGAATCCCGAGCGCCATGCTCGGTCTCCCCGACGGTCACGTTCAAGCCGCCGCCACCGTCACCGGCACGCCGTTCAGCGCAGCATTGCCGGACAACTCGTCGAGCTGACACTCATCGGTCAGGTCATTGGCGCTCGAACCCGGCTGACTACTGGCAATCGCCATCTGCACGCCCGGGCGCGCATGGCCCCAGCCGTGCGGCAAACTGACCACGCCTTTCATCATGTCCAGACTGCCGAGCACTTCGACTTCGATCTGCCCGACCCGCGAGCTGACGCGCACCCGCTGACCATCGTTGAGCCCACGGCTGGCGAGATCGTCCGGGTGCATCAACAACTGATGACGCGGCTTGCCCTTCACCAGCCGGTGATAGTTGTGCATCCACGAGTTGTTGCTGCGCACATGGCGGCGGCCAATCATCAACAGCTCATCGGCGGCCGGCGCCTGTAATGCAGCAAAACGCGCAAGGTCAGCGAGAATCTCTGGCGGAGCGGCCTGCACTCGCTGATTCGGCGTTTTCAGGCGCGACGCCAGATTCGCTTTCAGCGCACCTAAATCAACCCCGTGAGGATGATCAAACAGCGTTGTCAGCGAGAGTTTTTGCTCGCTGGCGTCACCGTACATGCCCATGCGCAGCCCCATGTCGATCATCTTCGCCGGCGGCATCGTCGGCTTCAGCTCTTTGCCGGTTTTCTCGGCAAACGCCTTGGCCAAGCCAACGAAGATCTCCCAGTCATGCAGCGCGCCTTCGGGCTTCGCGAGGATCGCGCGATTGAAGCGAGTCACGTTGCGCACCGCAAACAGGTTGAACGTGGTGTCGTAGTGGTCATTCTCCAGCGCCGAGGTCGACGGCAGGATCAGGTCGGCGTAACGCGTGGTTTCGTTGATGTACAGATCGATGCTGAGCATGAACTCCAACCCGTCCAGCGCCTGTTCCAGCTGGCGTCCGTTCGGCGTCGACAATACCGGGTTCCCCGCCACAGTAATCAGCGCGCGGATCTGGCCCTCGCCCTCGGTGAGCATTTCTTCGGCCAGCGCTGAGACCGGTAACTCGCCGCCGTATTCGGGACGCCCGGAAACACGGCTCTGCCACTGGTTGAAATGCCCGCCCGAAGTTGACGCCACCAAGTCTACGGCGGGTTCGGTGCACAGCGCACCGCCAATCCGGTCGAGGTTGCCGGTGACCAAGTTGATCAACTGCACCACCCAATGGCACAGCGTGCCGAAGGCCTGGGTTGAAACGCCCATGCGCCCATAGCAAACCGCACTCGGCGCCGCAGCAAAATCCCGCGCCAGTTGGCGGATCTGCTCGGCAGGTACGGCGCACAATGGGCTCATTGCCTCGGCGGTGAACGTCTGCACCGCAGCGCGCACGTCGTCCAGCCCATCAACCGGCAAATGGCTGTCACGAGTCAGGCGTTCTTCAAACAGTGTATTGAGCACGCCAAACAACAACGCCGCATCACCGCCCGGGCGCACGAACAAATGCTGATCGGCCATCGCCGCCGTTTCGCTGCGCCGTGGATCGACCACAACGACTTTACCGCCCCGCGCCTGGATTGCCTTTAAACGTTTCTCAACATCTGGCACGGTCATGATGCTGCCGTTGGACGCCAACGGGTTACCGCCGAGGATCAGCATGAAATCGGTGTGATCGATGTCCGGAATCGGCAGCAGCAGCCCGTGGCCGTACATCAGATAGCTGCTCAGGTGATGCGGTAACTGATCGACCGACGTCGCCGAGTAGCGATTGCGCGTTTTCAGCAATCCCAGGAAATAATTGCTGTGGGTCATCAGCCCGTAGTTGTGCACGCTCGGGTTGCCTTGATAGACCGCCACCGCGTTCTGCCCGTGACGCTCTTGAATCGCCGCCAGTTTCTCGGCCACCAGCGCAAAGGCTTCGTCCCACTCAATCGGCAGCCATTCGCTACCCACGCGACGCATCGGCTGACGCAGGCGATCCGGATCACTCTGGATATCTTGCAGCGCCACAGCCTTGGGGCAGATGTGGCCACGGCTGAAAGTGTCCAGCGCATCGCCCTTGATCGAGGTGATCGCGACATTGCCATCGGTTTCAGTGGTCTCGATGGTCAGGCCGCAAATGGCTTCACACAGGTGGCAGGCACGGTGATGGAGAGTCTTGGTCATGGCCAGTCTCTGTCTTGTTCTGGGCAGGCAATTACGCCTGCGGGAACAAAACTATGGCCCTCGCACCGATCAGGCGCCAGCGACGTTCGTCTTGTGAATCGACGGTTATCAGGTGCGCCGATAGACCGCCGCGCTCAACTGGAAGGCAATTGGGGCGGCGCGGCCAGCTGGATTTCCTGGATGGTTTCGATCTGCTCGTGGGCGACGTGGACGCCAGTGAGTTCACCGATCAACCGCCAATGCTCGTCGAGCCCGGCGCTGATGGTGGCCATGCGATCAATCATGTGGCGACCGGCGGATTTGACCACTTCGTCTTCGCTGCGCAGCAGTTCGAAAGACATTGAAGTGACCGACGCGGTGAGATGGGTCAGTGAGCGTGCCGTGTGGCCCAGCAATTCCATTAACAGTTTTTCTTTCGATTCCATGCGGAGGCTTCCTGCGTCGCTCGAAAGTTATTTATAACCCAGCACTTTGCTTTAGCAAATGTTTCAGGCTGAGCATCCGACCAAGTGGTGGCATGGCGCCACGGTCGCAATCCGACCCAGCTGACTCGATCCACGCCACGCCGCATTGCCAAGCCCCGCGAGGCCAGTGTACAAAGAGGCTCGCGGCGGCCCTGAACCTGGCCGCCAATGCGCGACTGCAACATCCTGTGCACCCTTCGATTCCTGCAAAAACCGTAGGCTATTGGAAAAACGCGACATTTAGTGTCAATATCGCGCCTCCCCCTATTTCGTCGCCCCGTGCGGCTTACGCCGCAGGTCTCGCCCGTTGTTCCGTTAAACAAGGCTTTGAGCATCTGCGGTTTGTAGCAAAAAGGTAGTCAATGATGAGCGCAAGGCACTTTCTCTCCCTGATGGATTGCACGCCCGAAGAGCTGGTCAGCGTGATCCGTCGAGGCGTTGAGCTCAAGGACCTGCGTAACCGCGGCGTACTGTTCGAGCCTCTGAAAAACCGCGTGCTGGGCATGATCTTCGAGAAATCCTCGACCCGCACCCGGATCTCCTTCGAGGCCGGCATGATCCAGCTCGGCGGCCAGGCGATCTTTCTTTCGCCACGTGACACCCAACTGGGCCGTGGCGAGCCGATCGGCGACTGCGCCATCGTCATGTCGAGCATGCTCGATGCGGTGATGATCCGTACCTTTGCCCACAGCACCCTGACCGAATTCGCCGCCAATTCGCGCGTGCCGGTGATCAACGGCCTGTCCGATGACCTGCACCCGTGCCAGCTGCTGGCCGACATGCAGACGTTCCTTGAGCATCGCGGTTCGATTCAGGGTAAGACCGTGGCCTGGATCGGCGACGGCAACAACATGTGCAACAGCTATATAGAAGCGGCCATCCAGTTCGACTTCCAGTTGCGCGTCGCCTGCCCGGAAGGCTACGAACCCAACCCCGAATTTGTCGCCAAGGCTGGTGATCGCGTAACCATCGTCCGTGACCCGCAAGACGCCGTGCGCGGTGCTCACCTGGTGAGCACCGATGTCTGGACTTCGATGGGGCAGGAAGAGGAAACTGCCAAGCGCCTCAAGCTGTTCGCGCCGTTCCAGGTCAACCGTGCCCTGCTCGACCTCGCTGCCGAGGACGTGCTGTTCATGCACTGCCTGCCGGCGCACCGTGGCGAAGAAATCAGTCTCGACCTGCTTGATGACCCGCGCTCCGTCGCTTGGGATCAGGCAGAAAACCGTCTCCACGCACAGAAGGCCCTGCTCGAGTTCCTCGTCGAACCGGCATATCACCACGCATGAGCCATGAATTACTGCTGAACCTGCGCAACCTCGCTTGCGGCTATCAAGATCAACGTGTGGTGCAGAACCTCAATCTGCACCTCAACGCCGGTGACATCGGCTGTTTGCTGGGTTCGTCCGGCTGCGGCAAGACCACTACCCTGCGCGCCATCGCCGGTTTCGAGCCGGTGCACGAGGGCGAAATCACCCTTGGCGGCGAGACTATTTCCAGCGCCGGCTTCACTCTGGCACCGGAGAAACGCCGGATCGGTATGGTGTTTCAGGACTACGCGCTGTTTCCGCACCTGAGTGTTGCGGACAACATCGCCTTCGGTATTCGCAAGCACCCGAACAAGGCGCGTGTGACCGAAGAGCTGCTCGAACTGGTCAACCTGAAGAACCTCGGCAAGCGCTTCCCGCACGAGTTGTCCGGCGGCCAGCAACAGCGGGTCGCCCTCGCCCGTGCGTTGGCGCCGGAGCCGCAATTGCTGCTGCTCGACGAGCCGTTCTCCAACCTTGATGGCGAGTTGCGGCGCAAGCTCAGCCATGAGGTGCGCGACATCCTCAAGGCCCGTGGCACCAGCGCGATTCTGGTGACTCACGACCAGGAAGAAGCCTTTGCCGTCAGCGATCACGTTGGCGTGTTCAAGGAAGGTCGACTGGAGCAATGGGACACGCCGTACAACCTGTATCACGAACCGGCGACGCCGTTTGTGGCCAGTTTCATCGGTCAGGGCTACTTCATTCGCGGCCAGCTCGGCAGCCCGGAATCAGTGCAGACTGAGTTGGGTGAGTTGCGCGGTAATCGGGCTTACACCTGGCCGATTGGCGGGGCGGTAGATGTATTGCTGCGTCCGGATGACATTGTTTATGCGCCGGACAGTGAGTTGAAAGCTCGGATTGTCGGCAAGACCTTCCTGGGTGCTTCGACGTTGTATCGTCTGCAATTGCCGACTGGGGCGCAGCTGGAATCGATTTTCCCGAGCCATGCTGATCATCAGGTGGGGGCGCAAGTGGGGATTCGGGTTGCCGCCGAACATCTGGTGTTGTTTCAGGCATCGGGCAGCACCGCTGCACAGATCCCGGCAGTGGAAAACGGCGTCCGCCGCTACAGCACTGCCCTCTGATCCAACACCGAATCGAAATGTGGGTGGCTTTTGTGGCGAGGGGATTTATCCCCGATGGGGCGCGAAGCGGCCCTTAATCCTGCCAGCGCGGAGCATCTGTTGCTCCGCATGCAATGGTTTTGGGGCTGCTACGCAGCCCATCGGGGATAAATCCCCTCGCCACAAAGTTTCACTCCTACAAGGGGTTCGGACTCATCCCAAGATCAGGGTGCCGCTGGCAACCAGCGTCGCATTGCCGCCGATCTTCACCCGCTCGCCTTCCAGCCGACAAAACAACTCCCCGCCCCGCGCCGAACGCTGGCATGCGGTCAGGCTCGATTTGCCCAGACGCTTGGACCAATACGGAATCAAGCTGCAGTGCGTCGAACCGGTCACCGGATCCTCATTGATGCCAATTGCCGGGGCGAAATAGCGCGAGACGAAATCGTGCTGATTGCCGCGCGCCGTGACGATCGCGCCCAGCCACGGTAGCTTGGCCAACGCGACCATGTCCGGCTCGCAATCGAGCACGGCCTGCTCCGACTCCAGCACCACAAACAGTTCGTTGGAGCCAAGTACATCCACCGCCTCAACGCCAAGCGCGCGCTCGACATCCAGGGTTACACCAATCTCTGACGGCACGATCGACGGGAAGTCCAGCCACAAGCGGCCATCTTCGCGACTGACACTCAACGGCCCGGATTTGCTGGTGAAGTCGATACGCTCGGCGGTTTCCTTGTAGATATCGAACAGCACATGGGCGCTGGCCAACGTTGCGTGGCCGCATAACGGCACTTCAGTGGTCGGAGTAAACCAGCGGATATGCCAGGCCGAGCCCTCGCGCACCAGAAACGCGGTTTCCGCCAGATTGTGTTCGGCCGCGATCTTCTGCATCAGCTCATCGGCAAGCCACGCATCCAGCCGATAAACCATCGCCGGGTTGCCACTGAACGGCCGATCACTGAATGCGTCGACCTGATGAAACTCGAGCTGCATAACCTTCTCCTTAAGTCAGTCGGCAGAGCATGCAGCGTGGGCCGGATCAGCGCCAGTGACAGAACCGGCCAATTTTCTTCATACAGGGCGGGCGAGCGTCACGCACGACCGATGTCGGCAAATTTAGCTTGGGTGTGCTCAGCGAGCACCGCAGGCGCCAATTCGACTTCCAGCCCACGCCGACCGGCGCTGACATAAATAGTGGCAAAACCTTGAGCCGAATTATCGATGAAGGTGCGCAGGCGTTTTTTCTGCCCCAACGGACTGATGCCGCCCAACAGATAACCGGTGGAACGCTGCGCCGCTGCCGGGTCAGCCATTTCGACTTTTTTCACTCCCGCCGCATGCGCCAGACCTTTGAGGTCGAGGCTTCCGACGACCGGCACTACCGCCACCAACAGCTCACCTTTTTCACTCGCCGCCAGCAACGTTTTAAACACCTGCGCAGGTTCAAGGGCGAGTTTTTCTGCGGCCTCCAGCCCATACGACGCCGCTTTGGGATCATGTTCGTAACTGTGCACGCGATGTTCGGCACGAACTTTTTTCAACAAGTCCAACGCAGGGGTCATGGCAGCTCCAGGCTCGGCAGTGGCAGAAAAATCCTCCGGCGGATTCTAGGACATCACGCTGTAAAAGGCTCTATCACGGCCTGTAATTGCAGGGCTTTGCACAAGATTGGCAGTCATGCAAAAGCGGCCCTGCGCGCGGTCATTCACGTGACTGATAGTTCTATTATGACTGACGGTTCACTTTCGACCTTTGACAGGTTTGTTTCTTGTCTATATTTTTTCGAATCTGAATAATGTAAGAATTATCATCACCGCAGCACCCAGCAGTACACCGGGAAAGGAATGGGGATTCCTAACCGGGGAAAATCGCGCCCTGCCCTATCGGCAATGCGCCAGACAACAACAAAAACGAGGTTTTCAATGACAACTGCTTTACAGCAACCATCGCTCTCGAGCCAATGCATGGCCGAGTTTCTGGGTACTGCCCTGCTGATCTTTTTTGGTACCGGCTGCGTCGCCGCGCTCAAAGTCGCGGGCGCCAGCTTCGGCCTGTGGGAAATCAGCATCATCTGGGGCGTCGGCGTGAGCATGGCGATCTACCTCACGGCCGGGGTTTCCGGCGCGCATCTGAACCCCGCCGTGAGCATCGCCCTGGCCATTTTCGCCGACTTCGAAAAGCGCAAACTGCCGTTCTATATTCTTTCGCAAATCGCTGGCGCCTTCTGCGGCGCGCTGTTGGTTTACACGCTGTACAGCAATCTTTTCTTCGATTACGAACAAACTCACCAAATGGTTCGCGGCTCGGCCGCCAGTCTTGAGCTGGCCTCGGTGTTCTCGACCTTCCCGAATCCGGTGCTGTCGACTGCTCAGGCATTTCTGGTCGAGATGATCATCACTGCCATCCTGATGGGCGTGATCATGGCCCTGACCGACGACAACAATGGTTTGCCTAGAGGCCCGATGGCGCCACTGCTGATCGGTTTGCTGATCGCGGTGATCGGCAGCTCGATGGGCCCGCTAACTGGTTTCGCGATGAACCCGGCGCGTGACTTCGGTCCGAAACTGATGACTTTCTTCACCGGCTGGGGTGAAATTTCCTTCACTGGCGGCCGCGATATTCCGTACTTCCTGATTCCGATTTTTGCACCGATTGTCGGTGCCTGCCTCGGCGCTGCCGGGTATCGCGGGCTCATCGCCCGTCACCTGACCGGCGCCACACCTGCTACAAAGGATGCAGAACCGGCCATTGACGGCAAACCAAGAACTTCTTGAAACAGTCGGCGCAGGCTCCTGCCCTCTAGAGCCTGCGCCACGGCCCACTCTCCCTTATTTCGTCCAAGGCAATCGACATGACCGACATTCAGAATAAGAACTACATCATTGCCCTCGATCAGGGTACGACCAGCTCCCGCGCGATCATTTTCGACCGCGATGCGAACGTGGTCTGCACCGCGCAGCGCGAATTCGCTCAGCACTACCCGCAGGCCGGTTGGGTCGAACACGATCCGATGGAAATTTTCGCCACCCAGAGTGCGGTGATGGTTGAAGCGCTGGCACAGGCTGGTCTGCACCACGACCAGGTCGCCGCCATCGGCATCACCAACCAACGTGAAACCACCGTGGTCTGGGACAAGACCACCGGTCGCCCGGTGTACAACGCCATCGTCTGGCAGTGCCGCCGCAGCACCGAGATCTGCCAGCAACTCAAGCGTGACGGCCACGAAGAGTACATCCGCGACAACACCGGCCTGGTCACCGACCCGTACTTCTCCGGCACCAAACTGAAGTGGATCCTCGACAACGTCGAAGGCAGCCGCGAGCGTGCGCGCAACGGCGAACTGCTGTTCGGCACCGTCGATAGCTGGCTGATCTGGAAATTCACCGGCGGCAAAGTACACGTCACCGACTACACCAACGCCTCGCGCACCATGCTCTTCAACATTCACTCGCTGGAGTGGGATTCGAAGATGCTGGAGATCCTCGACATCCCGCGCGAAATGCTCCCGGAAGTGAAAGCGTCCTCGGAAATCTACGGTCGCACCAAGAGCGGCATCGCCATCGGCGGTATCGCCGGCGACCAGCAAGCGGCGCTGTTCGGTCAGATGTGCGTGGAGCCAGGCCAGGCGAAAAACACCTACGGCACCGGCTGCTTCCTGCTGATGAACACCGGCGACAAAGCGGTGAAATCCCAGCATGGCATGCTCACCACCATCGCTTGCGGCCCGCGTGGCGAAGTCGCTTACGCACTGGAAGGCGCGGTATTCAACGGCGGTTCGACCGTGCAGTGGCTGCGCGACGAACTGAAGATCATCAACGACGCCCACGACACCGAATACTTCGCCAATAAAGTGAAGGACAGCAACGGCGTGTACCTGGTACCGGCATTCACCGGTCTCGGCGCGCCGTACTGGGACCCGTATGCCCGTGGCGCGCTGTTCGGCCTGACACGCGGCGTGCGTGTGGATCACATCATCCGCGCGGCGCTGGAATCGATCGCCTACCAGACCCGCGACGTGCTCGACGCCATGCAACAGGACTCCGGCGAACGCCTCAAAGCCCTGCGTGTGGACGGTGGTGCGGTGGCGAACAACTTCCTCATGCAGTTCCAGGCCGACATCCTCGGCACGCAGGTCGAGCGTCCGCAAATGCGCGAAACCACGGCACTCGGTGCGGCGTATCTGGCCGGTCTGGCGTGCGGCTTCTGGGGCAGCCTGGAAGAACTGCGCGGCAAAGCGGTGATCGAGCGTGAGTTCGAACCGAGTCTGGACGAAGTCGAGAAAGAGAAGCTGTACAAAGGCTGGAAAAAAGCCGTCAGCCGCACCCGTGACTGGGCGCGTGAAGACGCTGAATAAGCCAACCTTCAGAGACTGATAGGCAACTAACTGGTAGGGAGCGGATTCCTGCGGCATCATGGGCAAATTTTGCACGGCAGCCCAAAGGAAGCCCCATGAATCTGCCTCCCCGTCAGCAGCAAATCCTCGAGCTGGTCCGCGAACGCGGCTATGTGAGCATCGAGGAAATGGCCACGCTGTTCGTTGTTACCCCGCAAACCATCCGCCGCGACATCAATCAGCTCGCGGAAGCCAATCTGCTGCGTCGCTACCATGGCGGTGCTGCCTACGATTCCAGCGTCGAAAACACGGCCTATGCGATGCGCGCTGATCAGATGCGCGATGAAAAACAACGCATCGGTGAAGCCATCGCCGCGCAAATCCCCGATCACGCCTCGCTGTTCATCAACATCGGTACGACCACCGAATCGATTGCCCGCGCCCTGCTCAATCACAATCACCTGAAAATCATCACCAACAACCTGCACGTAGCGTCGATGCTCAGTGCCAAGGATGATTTCGATGTGCTGCTGACTGGCGGCAATGTGCGTCGTGATGGCGGTGTAGTGGGTCAGGCGAGTGTGGACTTCATTAATCAGTTCAAGGTTGATTTCGCGCTGGTCGGGATTAGCGGTATTGATGAGGACGGCAGCTTGCTCGACTTTGATTATCAGGAAGTTCGGGTTTCCCAGGCGATCATTGCCAATGCGCGGCAGGTGATTCTGGCGGCGGACTCGAGCAAGTTCGGGCGGAATGCGATGATTCGGTTGGGGCCGATCAGTTTGATTGATTGTTTGGTGACGGATCAGCAGCCGGTGCCGGCGTTGGCGCAGTTGTTGAGTCAGCACAAGATTCGCCTGGAAGTCGTTTAACCCCCCCCAAGATCAAAAGATCGCAGCCTTCGGCAGCTCCTACATAGGTTCACTTGACCTGTAGGAGCTGCCGAAGGCTGCGATCTTTTTGCTTTTAATGTTCGTATTTTTTCCTTTCTCTGGTCTTCGATGAGTTTTTTCAATCGAACGTGACTGGCTGCGCGCGTCTTTATGGGCTACCATTTTCGCAAATGAACATTAATGTTCGATTTCCAATACAGAAAATCAAAAGAGCCCGAGGCCAGCCGATGTCCACCTCTACCTTGCGTACGCCCCCACTCTCCGAGATCTACGACATTGCCGTTATCGGCGGCGGGATCAATGGCGTGGGGATCGCAGCGGATGCCGCCGGTCGCGGTCTCTCGGTGTTCCTTTGCGAAAAGGACGACCTCGCCAGCCACACTTCGTCGGCCAGCAGCAAGCTGATCCACGGTGGCCTGCGCTACCTCGAACATTACGAGTTCCGTCTGGTGCGCGAAGCATTGGCCGAGCGTGAAGTGCTGCTGGCCAAGGCCCCACACATCGTCAAGCCAATGCGCTTCGTGTTGCCGCACCGTCCGCACCTGCGTCCGGCGTGGATGATTCGTGCAGGCCTGTTCCTGTATGACAACCTCGGCAAGCGCGAAAAGCTGCCCGGTTCGAAAAGCCTGAAGTTCGGTGCCGACAGCGCGCTGAAAAGCGAAATCAAGAAAGGCTTCGAATACTCCGATTGCTGGGTCGATGACGCCCGCCTCGTGGTACTCAACGCCATGGCCGCCCGCGAAAAAGGCGCCCACGTGCACACCCAGACTCGCTGCGTCAGCGCTCGCCGTGCCAAAGGTTTGTGGCACTTGAACCTGGAACGCGCCGACGGCAGCCTGTTTTCGATCACCGCCAAAGCGCTGGTGAACGCCGCTGGCCCGTGGGTTGCCAAATTCATCCGTGACGACCTGAAGATGGAATCGCCGTACGGCATCCGTCTGATTCAGGGCAGCCACATCATCGTGCCGAAACTGTACGAAGGCGATCACGCGCACATTCTGCAAAACGAAGATCAGCGCATCGTTTTCACCATTCCGTACTTGAACAACCACTTCACCCTGATCGGCACCACCGACCGTGAATACACTGGCGATCCGGCAAAAGTGGCGATCACCGACGGCGAAACCGATTACCTGCTGAAAGTGGTCAACGCACACTTCAAAAAGCAGCTCAGCCGCGACGACATCCAGCACAGCTACTCGGGCGTACGTCCGCTGTGCAACGACGAGTCCGATAACCCGTCGGCGGTCACCCGCGATTACACCCTGGCCCTGTCTGGCAACAGCGAAGAAGCGCCACTGCTGTCGGTGTTCGGCGGCAAGCTGACCACCTACCGCAAACTCGCCGAATCGGCGATGGCGCAGTTGATGCCGTTCTTCACTCAGATGCGTCCAAGCTGGACAGCCACGGCCACCCTGCCCGGCGGCGAAGACATGACCACGCCGCAAGCCTTGAGCGCGCTGATTCGTGACAAGTTCGACTTCGTGCCGACCGAGATTGCCCGTCGCTGGTCCACCACCTACGGCAGCCGCACCTGGCGCATGCTTGAAGGCGTGGAAACCCTCGCCGACATGGGCGAACACATTGGCGGCGGGCTCTACACCCGCGAAGTCGATTACCTGTGCAGTGAAGAGTGGGCAACCACGGCGCACGACATTCTGTGGCGCCGCAGCAAGCTGGGGTTGTTTACCACGCCGGCCGAGCAAGAGAAGTTGGCCGCGTACCTGGGCAAGGTCGAGCAGAACCGTAGCAAGATTGAAGCGGCATGATCTGAACATCGCTTAAACAAAAAGCCCCTGAATCGCAAGGTTCAGGGGCTTTTTGTTGCGGCGTAACTTACTTTGCCTGCCATTCCCCCTGTGGCGAGGGGATTTATCCCCGATGGACTGCGAAGCAGTCCTCCCTTTTGCATTTAAAAGAAAGGCCGCTTCGCGACCTATCGGGGATAAATCCCCTCGCCACAGGGTTGTGTGGTGCTTGGGCGATCATCCAATGAGCGTAGTGATTGAAAGATTGTTCGGTTTTCCGAACGCGACTTCCGGGTCGATTCGGTTAACCGGATCAGCCGGGCTCAAAAAAACTGCCTTAAAAATTTAATAACCTTATAAATCATCAACTTAACCAATCGAGACTGGTCTGGCACGACTCATGCTCTACACTCTCTCGACGAATGCCTGTTGTGCCAACACTTCAGGAGCCGTCAGGCATTCGAAGCACAAAAGGGCCGACGAACTGGCTCCATAAAAAAAACAATGTCGAGGAAAATTTGATGCGCATCGTTCCCCATATCCTGGGCGCAGCCATTGCTGCCGCTCTGATCAGCACGCCAGTTTTCGCCGCCGAACTCACCGGCACCCTGAAGAAAATCAACGATTCGGGCACCATCACGCTCGCTCACCGCGACAGCTCCATTCCGTTTTCCTACATTGCCGATGCTTCCGGCAAACCAGTGGGCTACTCCCACGACATTCAAGTGGCCATCGTTGAAGCCCTGAAAAAAGACCTGAACAAGCCCGATCTGCAGGTCAAGTACAACCTAGTGACCTCGCAAACCCGTATCCCGCTGATCCAGAACGGCACCGCGGATATCGAGTGCGGCTCGACCACCAACAACGCCGAACGCGCCCAGCAAGTCGATTTCACCGTCAACATCTTCGAAATCGGCACCCGTCTGCTGGTCAAGAAAGACAAGGATGGCAAGCCGTCCTACGCTGACTTCGCCGACCTCAAAGGCAAAAACGTCGTGACCACCGCGGGCACCACGTCCGAGCGCATCATCAAAGCGATGAACGCCGACAAGCAGATGGGCATGAACATCATCTCCGCCAAAGACCACGGCGAATCCTTCAACATGCTGGAAAGCGGCCGCGCCGTTGCCTTCATGATGGACGACGCCCTGCTGGCTGGCGAAGAAGCCAAGGCGAAGAAGCCGGCCGACTGGATCATCACCGGTACCCCGCAGTCGTTCGAAGCCTACGCGTGCATGGTTCGTAAAGACGACCCGGCCTTCAAGAAAGCTGTCGATGACGCCATCGTCGCCCTGTACAAGTCTGGCGAGATCAACAAGATCTACAGCAAATGGTTCGAGAGCCCGATCCCACCAAAAGGCCTGAACCTGAACTTCCCGATGAGCGACAAGGTAAAAGATCTGATCGCCACCCCGAGCGACAAGCCGGCGCCTGACGTAAAAATCTGATTCCTGACTAACCTTATCACCTGAGGGAGCCACCCTCCCTCAGGCGTCTGTTACTACCTGCTGGCTGTACTGTGGAACACTCGACCTGGCGGTTTCCGAGCCGATCGCGTGTGCCCGGCGTTCAACGTCGGGCGGGAAAGGATCTTCCCCAAGCGGGTGCTTGTACATCGATCGATTTCGAGGGGAGACCCTAATGAATTACAACTGGGACTGGGGCGTGTTCTTCAAGTCCACCGGCGTCGGCAGCGAGACTTATCTCGACTGGTACGTCACCGGTTTGGGCTGGACCATTGCCATTGCCATCGTGGCATGGATCATCGCCTTGCTGCTGGGGTCCATTCTGGGCGTCATGCGCACGGTGCCAAACCGTATCGTATCGGGCATCGCGACCTGCTACGTGGAACTGTTTCGCAACGTGCCGCTGCTGGTTCAGCTGTTCATCTGGTACTTCCTGGTGCCTGATCTGCTGCCGCAAAACCTGCAGGACTGGTACAAACAGGATCTCAACCCGACCACCTCGGCTTACCTGAGCGTTGTCGTGTGCCTGGGCCTGTTCACCGCCGCGCGTGTCTGCGAGCAAGTGCGCACCGGCATCCAGGCGCTGCCACGCGGCCAGGAAGCCGCCGCCCGCGCCATGGGTTTCAAGCTGCCACAGATCTACTGGAACGTGCTGCTGCCCCAGGCCTACCGCATCATCATTCCGCCGCTTACCTCGGAATTCCTCAACGTCTTCAAGAACTCCTCCGTGGCGTCCCTGATCGGCCTGATGGAACTGCTCGCGCAAACCAAACAGACCGCTGAGTTTTCGGCCAACCTGTTTGAAGCCTTCACCCTGGCCACGCTGATCTACTTCACCCTGAACATGAGCCTGATGTTGCTGATGCGCATGGTCGAGAAGAAAGTCGCGGTGCCCGGCCTGATCTCCGTGGGGGGTAAATAATGGACTTCGATTTCAGCGGTATCATCCCCGCTATCCCGGGCCTGTGGAACGGCATGGTCATGACCTTGCAGTTGATGGTCATGGGCGTGGTCGGCGGCATCGTGCTCGGGACGATCCTCGCGCTGATGCGCCTGTCGTCGAGCAAACTGTTGTCACGCGTGGCCGGCGCATATGTGAACTACTTCCGTTCGATCCCGCTGCTGCTGGTGATCACCTGGTTCTACCTGGCGGTGCCGTTCGTGCTGCGCTGGATCACCGGTGAAGACACGCCGATCGGCGCGTTCACCTCCTGCGTCGTGGCCTTCATGATGTTCGAAGCCGCGTACTTCTGCGAAATCGTCCGCGCCGGTGTGCAGTCGATTCCCAAAGGTCAGATGGCCGCTGCACAGGCGATGGGCATGACCTATGGCCAGACCATGCGTCTGATCATCCTGCCCCAGGCGTTCCGCAAAATGACGCCGTTGCTGCTGCAACAGTCGATCATCCTGTTCCAGGACACCTCGCTGGTTTACACCGTGGGCCTGGTGGACTTCCTCAACTCCGCCCGCTCCAGCGGCGACATCATTGGCCGGTCCAACGAGTTCCTGATCTTCGCCGGTGTCGTCTACTTCATCATCAGCTTTTCCGCCTCGCTGCTGGTCAAGCGTCTGCAAAAAAGGTTCGCCGTATGATCTCTATCAAGAACATCAACAAGTGGTATGGGGACTTCCAGGTGCTGACTGATTGCAGCACCGAGGTCAAAAAAGGCGAAGTGATCGTGGTCTGCGGCCCGTCGGGTTCCGGCAAGTCGACCCTGATCAAATGCGTCAACGCGCTGGAGCCGTTCCAGAAAGGCGACATCGTCGTCGACGGCACCTCGATTGCCGACTCGAAGACCAACCTGCCGAAACTGCGTTCGCGCGTCGGCATGGTGTTCCAGCATTTCGAACTGTTCCCGCACCTGACCATCACCGAAAACCTGACCATCGCGCAGATCAAGGTGTTGGGCCGCAGCAAGGAAGAGGCGACCAAGAAAGGTCTGCAACTGCTCGAGCGCGTTGGTTTGTCGGCGCACGCGCACAAGCATCCGGGGCAACTGTCCGGTGGTCAGCAACAGCGTGTGGCGATTGCCCGTGCGCTGGCGATGGACCCGATCGTCATGCTGTTCGACGAACCGACCTCGGCGCTCGACCCGGAGATGGTCAACGAAGTGCTCGACGTGATGGTGCAACTGGCCCACGAAGGCATGACCATGATGTGCGTGACCCACGAAATGGGTTTTGCGCGCAAAGTGGCCGACCGGGTGATTTTCATGGACGCCGGCAAGATCATCGAAGACTGCCCGAAAGAGGAATTCTTCGGCGACATCAGCGCCCGCTCCGAACGCGCGCAGCACTTCCTCGAGAAAATCCTGCAGCACTAAAAGCCACACACCCGCTCCCCCTCTGTGGGGTGCGGGCTGCCTGACAATGAGATCCCCTGTGGCGAGGGGATTTATCCCCGATGGGCTGCGCAGCGGCCCCAGCATTTCAAAGTCGAACCGCATGCAATGGTTTGACGACTGCTGCGCAGCCGATCGGGGATAAATCCCCTCGCCACAGAGTCCACCTGCAAACCAGCGGTGATTCACAAACAAGTGTTGTGGTTGACCCAAGGCATCTGTGATGAAATGCGACCCCAATCTCTATCGCGCCGCACCGCCATCACTTGCCGTGAAGCCCCGTCTGATTCGTCATTTGTTCCTGCCGCCACTGATCATCGCCCTGATGATCGGCCTGGGTTTTATCGGCTTCTGGACCAGTGAACATTTCGGCATCCGCAGCCTCGGCGAGAACGGCCAGCGTCAACTCGAACTGCACGCCCGCGCGGTCGAAAGCGAGATCAGCAAATACACCTACCTGCCCAGCCTGCTGGAACTCGAAACCAGTGTCTCGCAGCTGCTGGCCGACCCGACTCCGCAATACCGGGAAACGGTCAACGCTTACCTTGAAGGCCTGAACCGACGCAGCCGCAGTCGGGCCATCTACGTCATGGACACCACCGGCCGGGTCATGGCCACCAGCAACTGGCGCGATGTCGACAGTTATCTGGGTGAAGACCTGTCCTTCCGCGCCTATTTCCAGAAAGCCGTGCGCGGCGAACCCGGGCGTTTCTACGGCATTGGCAGCACCAACGGCGAACCTGGTTATTACCTCGCCCACGGCCTCGAAGAGCACGGCAAGATCATCGGCGTCGCCGTGGTCAAAGTGCGTCTGGAAGCCATGGAAGAACGCTGGCAGCGCGCGCGTCTGGAAGCCTTCGTCAGCGATGAAAACGGCATCATCATTCTCTCCAGCGATCCGGCCCGCCGCCTCAAGTCGGTGATTCCACTAAGTGAAATCACCAAAGAAAAACTCGCGCGCAGCCTGCAGTATTACTGGTTCCCGCTCAACGAACTGCAACCGTTGGCTCGCGAAACCTTGTCCGAAGGCGTGGAGAAACTGACCTTTCCTGCCAACAGCGAAGTGCAGTCCGGCGAGGACGACATCAGCTACCTGGCGCAGACCCGACCGCTGAGCGACACGCCGTGGAATTTCACTCTGCTCACGCCATTGCAGGATTTGCGTCGCGAGGCGATCAACCAAGGCATTCTCGTCGCCGTGGCGTTTGCCCTGGTCGCCTTCCTGCTGATCGCCTGGAACGAGCGACGCAAGGTCATCGCCACCCGCCTCGCCGCCCGCGAAGCCTTGCAGGAAGCCAACAATCAACTGGAACGTCGGATTACCGAACGCACCACCGACCTGCGCGCCAGCAACGAGCGACTGAAGAGTCAGATCCGCGAACGCCGCCAGGCTGAGGAGACCTTACGCCGCGCGCAGGACGAACTGGTACAGGCCGGCAAGCTCGCCGCTATCGGCCAAATGTCGACCAGCATCGCCCACGAACTGAACCAGCCGCTGGCCGCGATGCGCACGCTGTCGGGCAACACCGTACGCTTTCTGGAGCGTGGTCAGCTCGATGTCGCCAGCACCAACCTCAAGACCATCAACGACCTGATCGACCGCATGGGCCGCATCACCGCCAGCCTGCGCTCGTTCGCCCGGCGCGGTGACAACCAAGGCCAGGCCAGCCTCGGCAAAGCCGTGGACGCGGCGCTGCAATTGCTCGGTGCGCGCCTGGAGAGCTCGGCGCTGGACCTGCATCGGCAGTTCATTGACGTTCAGGTGCAGATCGACCAGACCCGCCTCGAACAGATTCTGGTCAACCTGATTGGCAACGCCCTCGATGCCATGCAGGCGCAACCGCTGCCCGAGCTGTGGCTGGAAGGCGAAGAATTCAACGGCAAATATCGCCTGCGCGTGCGCGACAACGGTCATGGTGTCGACGCCGAAGCGCGCAAGCATCTGTTCGAGCCGTTCTTCACCACCAAGCCCGGCGAACAAGGCCTGGGCTTGGGCCTGACCCTTTCCGCCAGCCTCGCCGCCGCCACCGGTGGGCATCTGGGTGTTGAACACCCGGCCAGCGGCGGCACCACTTTCGTCCTCAGTTTACCGTTGGTAAGCCCTACTCCCGCCGAGCCAATATGAACCCCGAACTCAGTGTACTGATCGTCGAAGACGACCCCCATGTGCTGCTCGGCTGCCAACAGGCGCTGACCCTTGAAGACATTCCCTGCGTCGGCGTCGGCAGTGCCGAAGAAGCGCTGGAGCGAGTCGGCGACAACTTTGCCGGCATCGTCATCAGCGACATTCGCCTGCCGGGCATCGATGGCCTGGAACTGCTGACCCGCCTCAAGCAACGCGACCGCAGCCTGCCGGTGGTGTTGATCACCGGCCACGGCGACATTTCCATGGCCGTCGGTGCGATGCAGAAAGGCGCCTACGACTTCATGGAAAAACCGTTCTCGCCGGAACGTCTGGTCGATGTCGCACGGCGAGCGCTGGAGCAACGCAGCCTCGCCCGTGAAGTGTCGTCGCTGCGCCGGCAACTGGCTGAACGTGATTCCCTTGAAGGACGCATCATCGGCCGCTCGCCAGCCATGCAGAACCTGCGCGAACTGATCGCCAACGTCGCCGACACCTCGGCCAACGTGCTGATCGAAGGCGAGACCGGCACCGGCAAAGAACTGGTCGCCCGTTGCCTGCACGATTTCAGTCGGCGCCACAGCAAACAGTTCGTCGCGTTGAACTGCGGTGGTCTGCCGGAAAACCTCTTCGAAAGCGAAATATTCGGTCACGAAGCCAATGCGTTCACCGGCGCTGGCAAACGGCGCATCGGCAAGATCGAACACGCTGACGGCGGCACGCTGTTCCTCGATGAAGTGGAAAGCATGCCGCTGCCGTTGCAGATCAAATTGCTGCGCGTCTTGCAGGAGCGCACCCTCGAACGCCTCGGTTCAAACCAGAGCGTGGCGGTGGATTGCCGGGTGATCGCGGCGACCAAGTCCGACCTCGACGAATCGAGCAGGGCCGGCGAATTTCGCAGCGACTTGTACTACCGCCTCAACGTGGTGACGCTGGAATTACCGCCCCTGCGCGAACGCCGCGAAGACATCCTGCAACTGTTCGAACACTTCACCCAGCAGTCGGCCCTGCGCTTCGATCGTGCGCTACCGGAGCTGGACAACCAGACCCTGTCGAACCTGATGAGCCACGACTGGCCGGGCAACGTGCGTGAACTGCGCAACGTCGCCGAGCGGTTTGCTTTGGGTTTGCCGGCGTTCAAGAAGTCCGGTGCCAACAGCGGCGGACAAGGGTTGGGGTTTGCCGAAGCGGTGGAAGCGTTCGAGCGCAACCTGCTCAGCGACGCCCTGCAACGCAGCGGCGGCAACCTGACCCAGGCGAGCCTGGAATTGGGCATGGCCAAGACCACGCTGTTCGACAAAGTGAAAAAATACGGCCTGAGCCATTAAGCGAGAACGACGTGGACCTGTTTTTCAAAGCCCTGTTGGGCGCCGCGGTGGTGCTGATCATCGCGGCGCTGTCGAAGACCAAAAACTATTACATCGCAGGCTTGGTGCCGTTGTTTCCGACCTTTGCGCTGATTGCGCATTACATTGTCGGCAAGGGACGTTCGATCGAGGATTTGAAGACCACGATCGTGTTCGGGATGTGGTCGATCATTCCGTACTTCGTCTATCTGGCGACGTTGTATGTGATGGTGGATCGGATGCGGTTGGAGGCTTCGTTGGCAGTGGCGGCGGTGGCGTGGCTGATGGCGGCGACCGTGCTGGTAACCGTTTGGGTGCGCCTGCACAGCTAACCCATGTAGGAGCTGCCGCAGGCTGCGATCTTTTGATCTTGCCCTTAAAAAGATCAAAAGATCGCAGCCTTCGGCAGCTCCTACAGGGGTAGGTGTTTAGCCGTTGACGGTGCCACCTTTTGACTCGGCCATGATTTGGCGGATCGCGCCGACAAATGTATCTACCGGTTGTCCGCCCGTCACTGCGTACTGACCGTTGAACACCACCGTCGGCACCGAACTGACCCCGCGCTGCAGCCACAGCTGTTCTTCTTCGCGCACCTCGTCGGCAAACTCATCCGTCGCCAGAATCGACTCGGCGCGCTGACGATCCAGCCCGACACTCTCAGCAATCTGCACCAGTTGGCCGTGATCGGAAGGATTGCCGCCATCGCTGAAATACGCCTTGAACAACGCCTCCTTCAACGGCAACTGCAAACCCTCAAGCTCCGCCCAATGCAGCAAACGGTGCGCATCGAAGGTGTTGTAAATGCGGCTGTTGGAATCGGTGCGAAAAGCAAACCCCAGTTCAGCGCCACGGGCGCGAATGGCTTCGCGGTTTTTCTGCGATTGCTCCGGCGTCGAGCCGTACTTTTCCTGGATGTGTTCGGCGATGTTCTGCCCGTCGGTGCCCATTTTCGGATTCAGCTCGAACGGCTGAAAACGGATCTCGGCCTGCACTTCGTTGCGCAGGATCTCCAGCGCTTGCAGCAAGCCATACAAACCGACAACGCACCACGGGCAGGAGACATCGCTGACAAAATCGATTTTCAAAGCGGAATTCATCAAACACCTCGCAAGGGGAAATCGTGCGGGAAAGTTTGCACGATACACCCTGATCACCCTGCAAATGTAGGAGCTGCCGAAGGCTGCGATCTTTTGACGTTGTGCTTGAGATCAAAAGATCGCAGCCTTCGGCAGCTCCTACAGGGGAATGTATTCCAAATGTGGGAGCTGGCTTGCCAGCGATGGGGCCTCTAGGGGCGACACATATCTGATGGTTACAGCAAATTCCCGCCCACCACCGGTTCAATCTGCGCCCAATGCGAAGTGTCTTCTCGGTGCTGCTGCAAATACGGCAACACTGCCGCCAGCAGCGGCTCCTTGAATGCCTCCTGAAACCGATGCGCCAACCCCGGAATCAGCTTCAATTGACTGCCGCGAATATGCGCCGCCAGATGCACACCATGCATCACCGGCAACAACGGATCCGCCGTGCCGTGCACCACCAGCGTCGGTACGCGCAACTGGTTAAGCAATGCAACGCGGCTCGGTTCGGCGAGGATCGCCATGATCTGCCGCTTCACACCCTCGGGATTAAACGCGCGGTCATAGGAAGCCGCTGCCTGTTGCAGCAAATTCTGCCGATCATCGGTCACCGCCGGGCTGCCCAGCGCCGCCAACAAATCAGCCTGCTGCTCCAGCGCCACCTGACGATTCGGTGCGCCGCGCCGCGACAACAACTGCACCAGCGCCGCACTCGGTGCCGGCAAACCTTCAGCGCCCGAGGTGGTCATGATCAGCGTCAGGCTCTCGACCCGCTGCGGCGCCATGGCCGCCATGTGCTGGGCGATCATCCCGCCCATGCTCGCGCCCAATACGTGGAATTGCTCGACGTGCAGCGCGTCCATCAGGCCCAGCGCATCGTCGGCCATGTCAGTCAGGCTGTACGGCGCCGACACCGGCAGCCCGAGTTTGTAGCGCAGCACTTCGAAGGTCAGGTTGGCCTCCTCCGGCGCCTGGCGCCAGGTCGACAGACCGACATCGCGGTTGTCATAACGGATCACCCGAAAGCCCTGCTGACACAGCGCGACCACCACCTCGTCCGGCCAGTGAATCAACTGCCCGCCCAGGCCCATCACCAGCAGCAACGCCGGATCCGACGCGCGACCAATGCTTTGATAAGCAATGCTGACTTGTTGCAGATCGACGTGCTCGGTCGGCACGTTGACATCGCAACGCGCAGCCGCCATCGACGGCGCACCGAACAAAAGCGCGGCCAACATGGCCCCGACTGATAAAAACAGCTTGTGCATGAAAAACACCGAAACGCAGAACCCCAGTAGAGCGCGAGTCTGATGAAGTTTGTTCAAGCGCGCTGCCACAGTTGCGTGACAGTTTGATGAAGAGTGCCGAGCGGTCATTGCGCCGCTCGCTCAGTCGCGGTCGACAGCCTCGCCAACATGAGACAAACTCACCACCATCGCTGAATCAGCAAATTTTGTTCATGGAGCCATCGGTGCTTGAGATCCGCCACTTGAAAACCCTTCATGCCCTGCGCGAAGCCGACAGCCTCGTCGACGCGGCTGATCGCCTGCACCTGACGCAGTCGGCGCTGTCCCACCAGTTCAAGGAACTGGAAGAACGCATGGGCATGCAACTGTTCGTGCGCAAGACCAAACCGGTGCGTTTCACCAGCGCCGGTCTGCGCCTGCTGCAACTGGCCGATGCGACCCTGCCGCTGCTGCGCGCCGCCGAGCGTGACATCAGTCGTCTGGCCGGTGGCACTGCCGGGCGTCTGCACATGGCGATCGAATGCCACAGCTGCTTTCAGTGGCTGATGCCGACCATCGACCAGTTCCGCGATGCTTGGCCGGAAGTTGAACTCGACCTCGCTTCGGGTTTCTCCTTTGCGCCACTGCCGGCGTTGGCGCGCGGTGATCTGGATCTGGTGGTGACGTCCGACCCGCTGGAAATTGCCGGCATCACCTATGTGCCGCTGTTTACCTATGAGGCAATGCTGGCAGTGGCCAATCAGCACGCGTTGGCGAGCAAGCCGTACATCGTGCCGGAGGATTTGCTCACGGAAACGCTGATCACCTATCCGGTGGAACGCGATCGTCTGGACATCTTCACGCGCTTCCTCGAACCGGCGGATATCGAACCGGCGCAGGTGCGTACCTCGGAGCTGACGGTAATGATGATGCAACTTGTCGCCAGCGGCCGTGGCGTGTGCGGCATGCCGCATTGGGCGCTGCATGAATACAGCTCGCGCGGCTACGTGAAGGCCAAGCGGCTGGGGGAGAAAGGTCTGTTTGCCACGCTGTACGCGGCGATCCGCGCGGACATGCTGGATGCGCCGTACATGCGCGACTTTTTGCTGACGGCGAAGGACACTTCGTTTTCTACCTTGGATGGGGTTAGCGCAGTTCGCTGATCACACCAGAGAGAAACACTGTGGCGAGGGGATTTATCCCCCGATGGGTTGCGCAGCAGCCCCAAAATCTATGCATGCGGTCTTTCAGGTAAACCGTGGTGAATGGTTTTGGGGCTGCTTCGCAACCCAACGGGGATAAATCCCCTCGCCACAAGAGATCCATTTGCCACAAAGAGGTGTTCATTCGCGAGTGAGTTCACGCCACATATGGACCTTGTCGAAGTAGTCTTCGCCAACCCGCACCGCCAATGGCTCAAGGCCGAACTGGATAAAGCCGCAACGCTCATAAAGTTTGAACGCAACATCATTCCCGGCAGTAACGGTCAACTGAACGACCTTCAGCGCCGGATGGTTCTGCGCTTCGGCCAGTGCCGCCTGCACCAGTTCAAACCCCAAACCGCGCTGGCGAAAATCCGCCGACACATACATCCCGAACAATGTGGCTTTGTGCCGAGCCTTTTCCCGAGGCTCGAACGCCAGCCCGACAATCCCGGCCAGCGTGCCGCCCTCGAATGCACCCAACACCACATCGAGCTTGCTGGTCAGCCGCGCCTCCCACCAGCTTAACGGCATCACCGCCCGCTCGCGCACGCTGGAGGTGAACGCCTGCGGATGGCGATCATAGGCCTCAAGCATCAACGCCCGATAAGCCAGGGCATGACTGGCGTCCAGCCGTTCGATCCACATGACTTAAGCTGTCCTGCGTTGCTCGAACATCAGCCGTACCGCGAGCCCGGCCAAGACAAACCCCATGAAATAGCGCTGCATCGCCAACCACGTCGGGTTGCGCACGAACCACGACGCAATCCCCGCCGCGAACAACGCGATCAACAGATTGACGGTGAAACTGACGCTGATCTGCGTCAGCCCCAGAATGATGCTTTGAGTAAACACCGAACCGTGCTCAGGTGTGATGAATTGCGGAAACACCGAGAGATAAAACACCGCAATCTTCGGGTTCAGCGCGCTGGTGAGAAAGCCCATGGTGATCAGTTTGCGCGACGAATCCGGCGGCAATTGCTGCGCCTCGAACGGCGAACGCGCACCGGGTTTCACCGCTTGCCAGGCCAGCCACAACAAATACAGCGCCCCGGCCCACTTCAACACTTCGTAGGCCATCGGCACGGCGAGGAACACCGCCGTCAAACCCGCTGCTGCGGCAAACATATGCACAAAGAACCCCGCGACCACACCCAGCAACGAGGTCACCCCGGCCTTGCGCCCCTGGCAAATCGAACGCGAGATCAGATAAATCATGTTCGGCCCGGGCGTCAGCACCATCAGCAACGCGGCGGCGGCGAATATCAGCAAGTCTTGAAGCGGGATCATGGCAACGTCCTTTGCATGGATGATCAAGCGATGGCGGTCAGCGAGGCTCGATAAAACGGCAGGATCTTATCCCGTGTCAATGGCGCCAAAACGACATCGCCGTCGGTGGTCGGGTCGATCCAGATCACCTCTTCGATCTCCGCTGCCGGGGAAACGACGACGTTGATCGTCAGAAGAAAGAGGTCTGCCTGTACGACAAATCCCGGCTCGTTGGCGGCCGGCGCAGAAAACTGACCCAAGAAGGTCGCCTGCGCCGGATCGATCTGCAGATTCAGCTCTTCTTCCAGCTCACGGGCCAGGGCATGTACCGGCAGCTCATGCGCTTCAATCTTGCCGCCCGGTTGCATGAATGCAGTGGTACCGCGTTTTCGCACCAGCAGGGTGCGACCGTCCGACCCGATCAACAGGGCGGCGGCGATGCGGATAATGGAAGGAGTAGCACCGGAAAGCGTCGACATAAAAACGGCCCTTGTTTCGAAAAATGCAAAGGATCCCACGCAAACCCGCCATACGCCACACAACCCTGTAGGAGCTGCCGAAGGCTGCGATCTTTTGATCTTGATCCTGAAAAAAACAAGATCAAAAGATCGCAGCCTTCGGCAGCTCCTACAGGGGGAGTGACTCGCCCGGCCAATTCCACGATTGCCCCGTGCGTAGGTCTGGGCCAGTATGCGCAGCAGCATCCGGCCGGCCATTCAAGGTAAACCGATGACACTTTCCTTCGACGACATCACCTGGCATCGCGCTGTCGGGCAATTGATCGAGGCGCTGGACAAGCCGAATTTCTGGGCACAACTGGTGCGTCTGCTCGACCAGTACATGCCGTTCGATAGCTGGGTGGCGCTGCTGTTCAGTTCAGACCAGCACCCGCAAGTGTTCGCCGCCAGCCCCGGCGAAGAAGGCATTCCGGACGCCTTGTTTGAAGATTATCTGCGCGGGCTGTACTTGCTCGACCCGTTCTATATCGCCAGTCGCGAGCAATCACGTTCGGGACTGTTCCGCCTGTGGGAAGTGGCGCCCGAGCATTTCGAGCTGACCGAGTATTACCAGCGATACTTTCGTCTGAATGTCGTCGCCGACGAAATCCAGTTCAATTGTCAGCTTCAGGGCGAGCGCACGCTGTGCCTGTCGCTGGGCAGCAAACAGCGTTTCAGCAGCGAGCAGATTGCCTTGTTGTCGTTGATCCAGCCGTGGCTGCTCGCGCTGTTGCGCCAGCGTCTGCCCTATGAACTCAGGGAAAGCGTGACCCCAGCCTCCGCCGATTGGCGGCTGCAACTGGAAACCTCGGTGCAACAACTCAAGGGCGCGCAACTGACCGCCCGCGAACTGGATGTCGGGCGATTGATGCTCAGCGGTTGCTCCAGTAAAGAAATCGCCCGTAAGCTGGAAATCTCCGTAGAAACCGTGAAAGTCCATAAGAAACACATGTACAGCAAGCTGGGGATCAAATCCCAGTCCGAGCTGTTTTCGATTTTTCTTCAGGCCCAGAACGCCTGAAACAGCGCTGAAATGCTCTCCTGTGGGAATCGATTCCTGTGGTGAGGGGATTTATCCCCGATGGGTGGCGAAGCCGCCCCAAAGTCTATGCATGCGGTCTTTCTGTTAAACCGCAGTGAATGGTTTTGGGGCTGCTACGCAACCCGTCGGGGATAAATCCCCTCACCACAATAGATCCCACCAGCAGGCCCACCTGCTAGCCCGCCTGCTGCCACAGGGTTGCAACCCACTGAGTCCGAACCAGGGAAACCGTATGAGCCTGTCACTCCTGAGCCGCTACGCCTTCTTTGCCGTCTGCGTGATTTTCACCCTCGCCAGCCTGCCTTTCCTCGACCACGACTGGCTGTGGCCGATCACCGCCGTCACCGGCGTCCTCAGCCTGCTCGGTCTGTTCGACCTGCTGCAGACCCCGCACGCGGTGCGGCGCAACTACCCGATCCTCGGCAACATCCGCTACCTGGTCGAAGGCATCCGTCCGGAAATCCGCCAATACCTGCTGGAATCCGACAGCGACGCCCTGCCCTTCTCCCGCGCCCAGCGCTCGCTGGTCTACTCGCGAGCGAAAAACGAGACCGCCGACAAACCGTTCGGCACGCTGATCGACGTCTATCAAGCGGGTTTCGAATTCATCGGCCACTCGATGCGCCCGGCGCCGCTGAGCGACCCGAGCAGTTTCCGCGTCACCGTCGGCGGCCCGCAGTGCTCGCAGCCGTACTCGGCGTCGGTGTTCAACATTTCGGCGATGAGTTTCGGCTCACTCAGCGCCAACGCCATTCGCGCATTGAACCAAGGCGCCAAGCTCGGCAACTTCGCCCACGACACCGGCGAAGGCAGCATCAGCCCGTATCACCGCGAACACGGCGGTGACCTGACCTGGGAACTGGGCAGCGGCTACTTCGGTTGCCGCACCAGCGATGGCCGTTTCGACCCGGAACGCTTCGCCACCCAAGCGCAAAACCCACAAGTGCGGATGATCGAAATCAAGATGAGCCAAGGCGCCAAACCCGGCCACGGCGGCATCCTGCCCAAGCACAAAGTCACCAAAGAAATCGCTGAAACCCGCGGGATCATGATGGGCGAAGACTGCGTGTCGCCATCACGCCACAGCGCGTTTTCCACGCCGATCGAAATGATGCATTTCATCCAGCAACTGCGCGAACTGTCCGGCGGCAAACCGGTGGGCTTCAAGTTCTGCCTCGGCCATCCGTGGGAGTTCATGGGCATCGCCAAAGCCATGCTGGAAACCGGCATCCTCCCCGACTTCATCGTCGTCGACGGCAAGGAAGGCGGCACCGGCGCTGCACCCGTGGAATTCACCGACCACATCGGCGTGCCGATGCGCGAAGGCCTGCTGTTCGTCCACAACACCTTGGTCGGGCTGAACCTGCGCGACAAGATCAAACTCGGTGCCAGCGGCAAGATTGTCAGCGCTTTTGACATCGCCAGCGTGCTGGCCATCGGCGCCGACTGGGCCAACTCGGCGCGCGGTTTCATGTTCGCCATCGGCTGCATTCAGTCGCAAAGCTGCCACACCAACAAATGCCCGACCGGCGTCGCCACTCAGGACGCTTTGCGCCAACGCGCGCTAGTAGTTCCAGACAAGGCACAGCGTGTGTTCAATTTCCATCGCAGCACATTGAAGGCCTTGGCGGAAATGCTCGCGGCGGCGGGGCTTGAACATCCGTCGCAACTGTCGGCCAAGCATCTGGTGCGGCGCATGTCGGCGACCGAGATCAAGCTGTTCTCGCAGTTGCATGTGTTCCTGAAACCGGGAGAACTGCTCACCGGAGAGGTGAACGGCGAGTTCTATTCGCGGATGTGGCAAATGGCGCGGGCGGACAGTTTTGAGCCGAATGAACCCGCCGCGGCCTGAAACGTTTACCAGCGCAGCGACCTGATCCGCGGCGGCTCGTTCATGACGATGAAGCCGTAGTCGCCGATCAGGTAAATCCGGTAGTACTGGCTCTCCACCAGCGCCGGATATACCAAGTAACCGACGCGCGTGGCATTGCGCCGCTCGCGCTCGGCGACCACGTTGGTGATGCCGACGCTCGGCAGGTTTTCCGCGAGCAGGTAGTAGTCGACGTTCAGCAGATAAGGCAAAACCGGCAAGCGCTTGAACGAGCCGGCCGCGCCGATCAGCCAGTGCTCGGAATAGCTCACCGACAGGTAAATTCGCTTGGCTTCACGCAGTTCCCGGTGCGCGGCGATGTCGTTACTAAGGCTGTAGAGCGCATGGTTGGCGAAGGTTTTCTGCATCGTCAGCACGCGTCCGTAAGCAAAGGACAGCGACAGCGTTGCCAGCAGCGGGACGATCAGCAGTAAGGGTAATCGTCGGTGCTGCGACGCCAGGCCAAGATGGGCAAGGTAGAACAGCAACACCAGCAGTACGCCGAAGCCCATCAGCGTGCGCGCACCCTCATTGAAATCGCGGAAGATCAGGGTGATGCCGGGGATCAGCAGCATGAGGATTGGCAGGGTCAGCAGACTGATCAGCTTGAACACCAGAGCCTGTTTACGGTGCTGGAAAACCTGCGTGCTGATCCGCACAGCGCCGAACAATGCACACAGCACCATCCCGGCGAATACCCACGCGTAACCGCTGTGAAACAGCAACGCGACCTTGTCTGAAACCCGCCCGATATTGATGCCGATCTGCAGCAACGGATCGGCACTCCATTGCAGTAATTCGCCACGCCCGGACTCCATGAACGGGTACGCGGTGATGGCGTAAATCAGTATCCCCAGAACCAGTTGCGCGAGTTTGCAGCCGAGCATTTCCAGCACATCGGTTTGACGGACAATTGCCCGAACCAACTCTACTGCGCATAACCCGAGGAACACGTTGAGGCTGATCTGGTACAGCCCGATCGCCAGCGCCAGCAACGTCGCCGGGACCAGCCAGCGTTGCACTCGGGATGAGCCGTGAAAGGTAATGGCGTAAACCACCGCGACGAGGCTGAGCGCCATGCTCGGGCCGTCGTATTGGTAGGACAGATTCTGCAGCAGGAACGGGTTGTACCAGAGCGGCAACGCAACCAGGCAACTGGCCAGCGTCGGTTCAGGGAAGTAGTGAAAGGTCAGGCGAGTCAGGGCCAGGCTCATGGCCCCGGTGGCGATGATTAGCGGCAGCGGAAAGATGTCCGGCGCAGCGCCAGTGAAGGTCAGCGCCTGATACAACCAGTCAGCGAACAATCTCCCCTGCCCGGCCCAGGCATTGCCAGCCGCGAGAGCACGCCAGTTGTCGTCAATGTAGGGGAAGTCAGCGAGGATCAGCGGCAGTACATACAGCGAAGTCGCGAGCAAGAAGAACAGCACGACCTGACGGCGGCCGAGTTCTCGCACGAGAAAATCGCTGATTTTCATGGCCGCGCCTCTGGGTGGAGATAAAGCTTTGAACCTGCGCCGTGGTTTTGTATCGCCTTATCAGACCGGTGGTTACTTGGGTCCCGGCAGGATTTGGATAGGCGTCCCTCTGGTGACTGCTTTACCAGTAGTGACCAATTTCCATGTGATGACTGCTGCTTTACCCGTGGCGAGGGGATTTATCGCCGATGGGTTGCGAAGCAGCCCCAAGACCATTCACCGCCGACCGCATGCACAGGTTTTACGACTGCTGCGCAGCCGATCGGGGATAAATCCCCTCGCCACAGGTTCATACGATCCTTAAGAACAGCGCCCACAAAAAAGCCCCGAACTCTAGACCGGGGCTTTGTCGTTACAGCGCTTACGACTTACGAAGCCGAACGCGCCGCACCTTGCGACACTTGTGTCGGTTGCAGCTTGAACACATAGAACAACACCGTCAGCAGCACCAGGAATGCTGGCCCGACATACAGCGCCACGCGCGTGTCCGGGAAGTACGCCATCAGGCCGACCACCAGCACCAGAAATGCCAGCGCAAAGTACGAGCTGACCGGGTACAGCCACATCTTGTATTTGAGGCCGGCACGTTCACTGGCGCTCAGGCCTTTGCGGAATTTCAGCTGGGCCAGCAGGATCATCACCCAGGTCCAGATCGCGCCGAAGGTCGCAATCGAAGTCACCCAGACGAAGACTTTTTCCGGCACCAGATAGTTGAGCATTACGCCCAGGAGCAATACCGCGATCGACAGCAGTAGCGCACGACGCGGCACACCGTTGTTCGAGGTTTTGGCGAAACCAGCCGGCGCCTGACCGTTCTGCGCCAGGCTGTAAAGCATGCGCCCGGTGCTGAAGATGCCACCATTGCACGACGACAGTGCGGCGGTGATCACCACGAAGTTAATGATACCGGCGGCGGTCTTGATGCCCAGACGCTCGAAGGTCATCACGAAGGGGCTGCCTTGCGTGCCGATTTCATTCCACGGGTAGATCGACAGGATCACGAACAACGCACCGACGTAGAACAGCAGAATCCGCCAGAACACCGAGCCGATCGCATCGGGAATGGTCTTCTGCGGGTTCTTCGCTTCACCGGCGGTCAGGCCGATCATTTCGACGCCGAGGTAGGCGAACATGACCATTTGCAGCGACATCAATACGCCGGTCACGCCATTCGGCATGAAGCCGCCGTGCGCCCACAGGTTTGAAATGCCCAGCGCCACGCCGTCATTGCCGAAACCGAAGGCGATGATGCCAACGCCGCCGATGACCATGGCAATGATCGTGACGATCTTGATCAGGGCGAACCAGAATTCGAACTCACCGAAGGCTTTCACCGCGATCAGGTTGATCGAGCCCATGCTGATCAGCGCCGCCAAGGCCCAGATCCAGCGCGGCACATCGGGAAACCAGATGCCCATGTACACCGCCACCGCGGTGATTTCCGCAACGCAGGTCACCAGCCACAGGAACCAGTAGTTCCAGCCAGTGAGAAAACCCGCCAACGGGCCGAGGTAGTCTTGTGCGTAGCGGCTGAACGAGCCGGCGACCGGGTTGTGCACAGCCATTTCGCCGAGGGCGCGCATGATCACCAGGATCGCCAGGCCGCCAAGAATGTAGGAAATCATGATCGCCGGGCCGGCCATTTCGATGGCCTTGGCCGAACCTAAAAACAGACCGACGCCGATACAGGCACCGAGCGCCATCAGGCGAATGTGCCGTTCGCCGAGTTCGCGTTTGAGCGGACCGCCCTGAGCGGTGTCGCCGTGAGGCAGGTGATTGCCAACTGGCATGGGGGTGCAACCTCGTCTTGTTATTGGATATGACCACCGAGTGTCGCAGCGTCGGCCGGTAAGCCTTGGCTGCCCTGAAACCGCGCCGGCCTCGTGGGCAAACGCGTCTTGTAGGACAAAACCTGCAAGATCAGCGGGGCGTGCAGTATAAAAAGCCTTGGGCAGGGCTTTTCACTCTATAAACCACAACATTCAGCGACAACTCTCGGCATAAGCCCGGTTTGCGGAGAGGCATCCCCTGTGTTTCGTAGGAATTTTCGCCACCGAAAAAGGCGGCGAGTATTGCACAGCATTGGTGCACCGTCATGCCCCTGCCTTAGTGCAATTGATCCCGCGAAGGCTCTAGCTCAGAACTCTGTGGCTCACATTGCCCTGTGGTGAGGGGATTTATCCCCGATGGCCTGCGCAGCAGGCCCAAACCTGCCAATGAGATATATCTGGAGAAATCAGGTGCCTGCTTTGGGGGCGCTTCGCACCCCATCGGGGATAAATCCCCTCACCACAAATACTTCGCTGGATTCAGAAATTTCGCACAACAGTTACAGATTCAGAATTTCCCACCCGGAACTAGCCTTGAGGGTTCGACAAACCAACACAAGGAAGTGAAGTGCCTAACTATCCAAATTCATACCGCCTACGACAAGGCAGATTCTCCGAACCCGGCCGCGCCTACTTCATCACCTCAGTGATTCACCAGCGCCAACCCGTCTTCGCCGATTGGCAAACAGGCCGATTACTGGTGGCAGAGCTTCGCAAGGCACATGACCAAGGCTGCGTAGAGTCCATTGCTTGGGTGGTGATGCCTGACCATTTCCATTGGCTGGTGCAGTTACAAAACGGCACGCTTGCCGAGGTCATTGGTGCAATAAAAGCGCGCTGCACTCGGGCCGTTAATCACAAGACCGGACGCGAAGGGGCGTTGTGGCAGAGCGGCTTTCACGACCGTGCGATTCGTGATGATGAGGATTTGCTGCCGTTCGCCCGGTACATCGTGGCGAATCCATTGCGGGCCGGTCTGGTCAAGAAGATAGGTGACTACCCGCTCCGGGATGCCTGCTGGCTGTAACCCCCCCTTTCAATTGTTCACATTACCTGTGGTGAGGGGATTTATCCCCGATGGACTGCGCAGCAGGCCCGCTTTTCGTGGGGAAAAACAGGGGCGCTTCGCGCCCCATCGGGGATAAATCCCCTCGCCACAAAAACCCCTCTACTAAATGGATTCCTTACTACGGATGAATGAGTTGCCCCTCATTCCAGATTTATTCAGCAACTCCCCACCCCCAACCCATCACAATTTTTTCACCACTGCCAACCACCGTCTAAGCTTCAAACAAGTCCGATCAATCTGCGTGAATGGATCAATCGACTATGGGCGCTTTGTGGCAAACCGATTCGAGTAAAACCGTGGTTCCGACTGAGAGTGTGGATCAAGCGCCTGTCCCCAAAAAACCACGCCGTCCCCGGCATGGCTGGAAGGCTTTCTGGTTGCTGCTGCTGATTATTGCCATCGTGGTTGGCATGGGGGCGGCCAAGGAGATGCGCACCTCGCGTTTCCAGTCCACTGAGGTCAGCAAATACGCCGCATCGCTGACTTACACACTGGAGCCCGGGCCCAGTGAAGCGATTCACTACCCCGGTAATGGGCCATTCGATTTGCGCCTGGGTTACAGCTCCCTCGATGAATTCCTGCCGCGCCTGCTCAAACGCAATTATGTGATCACCGAGCAGACCCGCTTCTCCCCCGCCCTGCTCAGCTACACCGACAAAGGCCTGTTCGTGCCCTACTCGGAAAAGATCCAGGCCGGCCTGACCATCACCGATTGCCGCGCCGCGCCTCTGTATAAATACAACTACCCCCAGCAACTCTATTCCAACTTCGCGGCGATTCCGCCCGTGGTGGTCAACAGCCTGCTGTTCATCGAAAACCGCTTTCTGCTCGACCCCAAACAGCCCCGCGCCAACCCGGCCGTGGACTGGCCGCGATTCGGCATGGCGGCGTGGTCGCAAGTGGCGAAACTGCTGCACTTGCCCGGTCAGTCGGCAGGCGGCAGTACCTTGGCGACGCAACTGGAAAAGTATCGGCACTCGCCGGATGGCCTGACCGTATCGGGCGCGGAGAAGATCCGCCAGATGGTTTCCGCCAGCGTGCGCGCTTATCAGGCCGGACCTGAAACACTGACTTCGCGGCAGAACATCGTCCGCGATTACCTCAACAGTGTGCCGCTGTCGGCAGTCCCGGGGCACGGCGAAGTACACGGTATGGCTGAAGGCTTGCGCGTCTGGTACGGCAGTGATTTCAACAAGGCCAACGAACAACTGAACAGCCCGGCCACCGACCCGAAAACCATGGCCGACAAAGGTCTGGCTCTGCGCGAAATGCTCTCGCTGATGATCGCCCAGCGCCGCCCTTCGCATTACCTGACCAAGGGCCGCGAAGAACTCGCCGACCTCACCGACAGCCACCTGCGCCTGCTCAAGCAGAACGGCGTCATCGACAACGCGCTGGCCGATGCCGCACTCGCCAGCAAGGTCACGTATCGCGACTGGCAAACCCAGCCAACCATCCAGCCGATTGAAACCAACAAAGGCATCAGCGTCGCCCGCAGTCGTTTGGCGAGCATGCTCAACCGGCCGCTGTATGACCTTGATCGTCTCGACCTATCGGCCACCAGCACCCTGCAAGGCGACCTGCAAATGCAGGCCACCGAGTACCTGAAAAAACTCGCCGACCCGGCCTTCGCCGCTGAAATCGGCCTGATGGGCGAACGACTGCTGACGCCCACCAGCACCACGCAAGTGCGCTACAGCTTCACCCTGTTCGAGTTGACCCCGGACGGCTCGCGCGTACGCATCCAGACCGACAGCACCGATCAGCCGTTCGACATCAATGAAGGCAGCAAACTCGAACTCGGCTCGACGGCGAAAATGCGCGTGCTGACGACTTACCTGCAAATCATCGCCGAACTGCACGACAAATACGCCGGCATGTCTGTACCGGAACTGAAGAAAGTCGACGTGCCGGATCAGGATCGCCTGAGCCAGTGGGTCATCGATTATCTGGTGCAAAACAAGGATCGCGATCTGTCGAAAATGCTCGGCGCCGCGCTCGACCGCAAATACTCGGCAAGCCCCGGCGAAGCGTTTTTCACCGGTGGCGGTCTGCATGTGTTCCATAACTTTCGCAAGGAAGACAACGGCCGCATGCCGACCCTGCGCGATGCCCTGCGGGAGTCGATCAACCTGCCGTTCATTCGCCTGATGCGCGATGTGGTGCGCTACGTCACCTACTCCGGCCCCAACAGCAGCGCCGAACTGCTCAAGGATGACCGCGACCCCCGGCGTCAGGAATACCTGGCCAATTTCGCCGACCGCGAAGGCACGTCGTTCCTGCTCAAGTTCTGGAAAAAGTACAAAAACAAAGACACTCCAGCGCGCCTCGACACCTTCCTCGACAGCATGCGCCCGACCCCGATCCGCATGGCGGCGGTGCATCGTTATCTGTTGCCGGACGCGAGCCAGGAAGACTTCAACACCTTTGTGCGTGCGCACCTCAAAGGCGCCAAGCTCAACGAAAAACTCACCGATGATCGCTTGATCCGTCTCTACGATTCCTATGGCCCGGGCAGCTATGATTTGCCCGATCAGGGCTTCATCGCCAAGGTTCACCCGTTGGATTTGTGGATGATGGGCTACCTGCTGCATAACCCGGACGCGACGTTCAGCCAAATCGTCAAAGCCAGCCACTTCGAGCGTCAGGAAGTCTATAGCTGGCTGTTCAAGAGCAAACACAAAGGCGCGCGCGACAGCCGCATTCGCACCATGCTCGAAATCGAAGCGTTCCTTGAAATTCACCAGCGCTGGCAGAAAGTCGGCTACCCGTTCGATCACTTGGTGCCATCGCTGGCGACGGCGATCGGCAGCTCCGGCGACCGCCCTGCGGCACTGGCCGAGTTGATCGGCACCATCCTTAACGATGGCGTGCGCATGCCGACCCTGCGCATCGACAGCCTGCACTTTGCCGCCGGCACACCGTACGAAACCCGCGTGACCAACGATCCGCATGTCGGCAAACGGGTGATGCCATCCGAAGTCGCCACGGCCATGCGCGAGGCGCTCTCGCAAGTGGTCGACTCCGGCACCGCCAAGCGTGTTTCCGGCAGCTTCAAAACCGCCGACGGCACACCGCTGGTCATGGGCGGCAAGACCGGCACCGGTGATAACCGCATCGAAGCCATAGGCTCGGGAGGGCGGATTCTCAGTTCGAAATCGATCAACCGCACGGCGACCTTCGTGTTCTACATCGGCGATCATCACTTCGGCACGCTGACGGCATTCGTGCCGGGGCGCTCGGCGGAGAACTTCAAGTTCACCTCGGCGCTGCCCGTGCAGGTGCTCAAAGGCATGGCACCGATTCTGTCGCCGTACCTGCAACCTGATTCGCACACCCGGTGCGAGACGCCCGCCGTCGCCCAGCGCAATTGAAATCAGCGGTAAAACCCGCCTCCAAGTGAACGCAACTGTGGCGAGGGAGCTTGCTCCCTCGCCAGAAAAGTCTGTGTGCACACAAGCCGATACACAAGCGATAACTATGTACCGCACACCCGGCCAGACAGCCGCGCAAACTGAAATCCTTTCGACGCCAAAAGGATTTTGCGCATGTCTGACTCCCGTGCTCGGGGCATCCACTTCGAGACCTTGAAAAAGGCCATCCCCCCCGTACTGATCAAGGCCTCGGCGACACGCCGCGCCGAGCTGCGCGAGACCCGGCCGGTGTTGCCGGCCTGGTTCACCAAGGCGTCCTCAGACCAACAACAGACACTCAGGGACGCCACCGAAGCCCTGCACCTGCGCCAGAACCAACGGGACGCCCTGTTCGACAAAATCCAGAGCATCGACAGCTTTGCGAAAAAACTGCTGGAACCTGAACTGCAGAAACTTGACCCCAGTTTCGATGCCGACAACACCTGGCTGCGCTTGTACGCACCAAAAAGCCTGGGCATTTTCGGTCTGAAAAGTGAAGCGCTGACGGTTAAAACCCTCTCGCTGTTGCAAGCGGCGTTGCACAACTTCGAATATGACGAAACCCGACCGGGGTTCTATGACACGAGTTCGTGTTTTATCAGCCGCCCCGATGTTAATGGCCATTTCGAACCGATCGCGACCCCGGTCAGCGTCGACGTATTCGCGCGCCTGTGCCGGCGTCTGAACATCGGCGAGCACTATCAGCGCTACCTGACAGACTTCCTGCGCCCGCCGAACAATCGCCTCGTCGAAAACCTGCTGCGGCAGATCAACGGCGCGTACTGCAAGCAATCCCTGCAGACAGCAGCCTGTCTGGCGCTGATCAAAAAAGACATCGGCCAGGCCGAATACAATCAGCTGATGAAAGTCGTCAAAGGCGACAGCGTCATCATGGACGGCAAGAAACAACTTCGCTTTTGCGGCTTAAGCATCATGGGATTGCGCCTGACCGATTGCGTGTTGTTCATTCCGTGCGAGTTACATCGCTACAGCACCGGGTCGATAATCGCCTGGATCCCCGGTGACCCCGAACATCCGGTCAAACGCTACGCCAGCTTCGAGGCGTTCCAACAGGAACTGACCCGCCAACTGAGCGCCCGCGCCAGCAACATTGGCACCGATGCCGGCTCGCCAACGTCCTATCAACTGTTCTTCAGCCGTTTCGTTGCGCAGAAGGACAGGTCGTATTACTTCAGACGCTTCAACGAGACTGTCAGCGATGGCCCGCCACGGTCTTTTGTCGAGAAGTGGCGCCATCACGAGCTGGTGCAACTGGGCGAACGACTGATACTCCACGCAGACATCCCACCACCGCGCGAATTCGGAGTTCGTCAGGATCCGCTGGAGGCGCCGAATTTCCACATCACCGACTGCACCTTGCCGGGCAAAGGCCCTTGGGAGGACTTCGAACTGTGGCCGGTGTTGCATGAAACAACCCTCGATCAAATGATCAGCGACGCCAGAGTCATCGCCGTGCCCAACGCCGACGAGGACGCCAAGGCACGTTCCGAACGCTGGGCCAATTATCTGAATATCGGCTTTGTCGCCCTCGGCGCCTTTGCGCTGGTGGTGCCCGGACTGGGCGAACTGATGCTGGTGGTGACGGCAGGTCAATTGCTTTACGAGGTGTTGGAAGGTGCGGTGGAACTGAGCGAAGGTGACCGGCAAGCAGGCTGGGCCCACCTCACCGACGTCATCGAAAATCTCGCGGCTGGCATTGCGCTGGCGCCGGTTTTTCACTTCACCGTTTCACCCTTCATCGAAAGCCTGAAAGCAGTGCGCCTGCCAAGCGCAAAGACTCGCCTGTGGAAACCTGATCTGGTGCCGTACCGATTCAAAGGCAAGCTGCCGCCCGAGCTCGCGCGGGGTGAGCACGGGCTGTACGCGCACGAAGGCAAATCCCTGCTGCGGGTCGGCGAACATCATTACCAACTGTCGAAACAGGCGACGACCGATGCACTGGTCGTGCGCCACGCCACGCGCCCGGATGCTTTTGAAGTTCCGGTTCGGCACAACGGTTCCGGCAGTTTTGTACTCGAAGGAGAAACGCCTCGAAGCTGGGATGACACTACGTTGATGCGCCGGCTGGGCCATTCGGTCGAAGCGTTTACCGATCCGCAGGAGCTTGAGCTGATTCGACAGACCAGCTGCACGTCGCCCGACGTGTTGCGCCGCATGTACCACGAGAATGCGCCCATACCGCCGTTGCTGGCCGACACCGTGCAGCGCTTCAATATCAAGCGCGATGTGCAGGCCTTCGTCGACAACGTCAGCAGCGATGATCCGGTCAGGCAGGCCCGGGCCAGACGTGATCCGGCCAGCCAGCTGCAAATCGTCGAAGCTCAAGGATTGTGGCCTGCCGACGTCCCCCTGCGGGTCAGCAACAATCGCGGCGAGACACTCTGGCAATCCGCAGCGGCCAGGTCAGCTCAAGGCCGAAAACTGGTGGTTCAGTTGAGTGATCAACAACTCAACGCAGGGCAGGGTTTGAATACAGTCTTGCAAACGCTGGAGGCGAATGGCGCACCGATTGCCCTCGACGTAGCGCCCGCCGAGCTTGAAGCGCATCTGCAGACACGCATTGCCGACAGCGCAAAAAGTCTGCGTCGGCAATTATTCGAGCAGCGTTACCAACCTCAGGTACAAACGTTCAACCCGGCGCGAACAGTGTTGACCGAGGCATTCCCGGCGCTGCCGGCGCCGCTCGCCGACACCTTGCTGGGCAACGCCACGCCAGCCGAACTCAACCTGATGAAGCAGCAACAACGCTTGCCATTGCGCCTTAAGCAACTGGGCAACGAATTGCAATTTGAAACCCGCAGCACTCATGCCTGGCAAGGTTTTCATCATGACTGGCTGGCGACCGCCGACACTGAACGCCTGGCCCTCAATGCCCTGCGTATCCACAGCGATGCGCTGGCCCGACTGCGCATTGAAGTGCGCCAGCAATCGCTGGATGGCGAGCTGATTTGCAGCGTTGGCTCCGCTGACGCCACGACAGTAAACACACTGATCAAGGACGCCGATTCTCGCTACACCGCGCATGACGCTCAAGGCCAGCATCTGCAAGACCGGCCGGGCGATCTGTTTCAAGCAATCCTCAACGCCCTGCCCGCTGATCAGCGCCAGACACTGGGTTATCGCCTCGATGACGCCGCCGGTTTCAAACACTGGATTCTGGCGAAAACCGAGCCGGCGAGCGTACGTCGCACGTTGCTCGCCGAACCACCGATCAGTGACCGCGTAGCGACTGAAACCACTATTTTGCTCGGTGGTCCCGGTTACTCCAGAGCCGGGCAAACCCTGCTCGACCGTATTCAGGACATTTACCCGCACCTCAATGAAACCGAAGTGCAAGGTTTTGCCCAAGCGCTAAGCACCCAGGGCGATGCCGAGTCTGGCATCCGGCGTATCGAAAACGACCTCGACACATTGCGCATCGCCCTCGACACCTGGCGCTTCGAGGAAGTGATCAACTGGCACTCCGGCAATGGTGGCACGCATAACCTGACGTTTATGCTCGACGGCGGCCTGCATCTGTCCGAAAGACTGATGGCCTGTTTTGAACGTAAAGCCACGGTGTTTGGCGAACGCAGCGTCGCACCGCATGCCGGTTATACGCTGGATCTTTCCTCTGAAATGCGTCGCTACAATCTTGAGCACTGGTGGAAAAAACTACCGGACATCAAGCCTTATCTCGATCAGATCACTACCCTCTCCCTCGACAACGTGCCGCTCGCCACCGACGGATCGGGACTGCTCAAGGACTTTCATCACCTGCGTCAATTGAGCGCCAGAAACTGCGAGTTGAAGCAACTGCCGAAAGACATCGGCCGCATGCGTCAACTGGAAACCTTGCGCCTCTCGGGCAACCAGATTCAGTTGACGCCGCAAACCGTGGAGGAACTGAAGAACCTCACGCGCCTGCAAACCCTGCGTCTGGATCTGAACCCCTTGGGCCTGGCTCCCAATGTCAGCCGAATGCCGCGTCTGGGTATCCTGACGCTGAACGAAACCGGGCTGACCACCTGGCCTGAGGGCCTGTTTGAAAAGCACCGGCCACGACAGTTTTTCCTCGACATGCTGGGCAATCCGATCGAGGAAGTTCCGCGTGTCGTACCGGGTTCCAACAACGCCTTCATCATCGCGCGCACCCGCCTGATTGCCAGTGAGTTGTCTGACGTCAATCGTGTTCTCTACGAGAAATATCGCACTTCCGTCGGCCTTATCCCCGAACATGTCACGTCGACAACCACCACCGAAATGATCAGACGCTGGCCTTTGAAGACCGATGCGTTATTCAACCGTATGCCGGGAATCGGCATTTATCGCCCGGAAGCGTGGCCCGATCTGGCCTCCGAACCGAACTCGCGGGGCTTCTTCAAAATCATCGATGACCTGACCCAATCGGCGGATTATCGCAGCGGCGGCTCGGCACGGGAGCAATTGAGCGAGCGTGTCTGGCGAATGATCCATGCGATCGATATCGACAAAAACCTGCGTCAGGATCTGTTCGAGATGGCCATCGCGCCAGTCAATTGCCGGGATGCCGGGGCACAGGTGTTCAATCAGATGGGCATCAAGGTGCTGGCGGCCGAAGCCCGGTTGTCTTCGACCTCAAGAGCCATGCTCGAACAAAAACTGGTGACATTGGCCCGAGGCGCTGCGCGACTGGATTACGTCAATGATGTCGCCCAAGCGGACATCCAGAGCCGTGGCGGTAATCCCGACGTGGTCGAGGTGTACCTGGCCTATCAGACGGGACTGGCGCAGCGCCTCGATCTGCCGTGGCAGTCGCAGAACATGCTGTTTCGCATCACTGCAGGTGTCGATCAGGCGAAAATCGACCTGGCATTCGAAACGGTCAACGCGATGGAGGCTGGCGACGGCCTGATCAACCGCATGCTCGAACAGCCGTTCTGGACCGACTATCTGCGCGAGGCTCATCCCGACAGTTACTACGCCAACAAGGCCCGCTTCGAGGAGCGGTCATCACAGCTCGACGACTTGCGTACGGCACAAGCCGACTGGGCAGGCTCCAACGATCCTTACCAGCAAAAAGCGGCTTTGCGCGACAAGCTCAAGGATCTCGCACGAATACTGGGCGTCCCCAAAGAGCAAGTGCTGACCGGGCAACCCATGCCGGATTCTGTATACGAACATCTGATCAATGATCTGGGCGATCAGGAGCAGCAGCTCAGCCGCCAGCAAACCCGCGATGCGTTGGAAAAACTCGCACTGCCCCCCGGTTAACCGACCTCGGAATCCCAGATGACCGTGACGTTGCCTTTGTACGTTGCCGCGCCGCCGGACAACATGTGTTCGACATCCGCCTGCTCGACCGCGAAGTGCAACGTGCCCGGTTTGCGGTCAACGTAAACGCCCGGCTGGAACAGTTCGGTACCTGTGCCGCTGACCCGCAACGGTTGGCGGATTACTGCGCCGCCAGCTGCCGATGTCAGACCAGCGGGTAACGTCACTGCAACCTGCAACGGTACGGAACGACCTCCTCGCGCCTCCAGACCACAGGTATCGCCCACCGCGAACTCGCACGTCATCTGCATTTTGAAACGGGAGCTTGTCGAGATATTAAAGGTCTGGTCACGGAACAAACGCGTCGGCTTACGTCCTTGATTCAGCCAGGCCTGCCAGCCGCCCAGAGGCACCAATTCGACACGAGTGCCACCCGGTGGAATATCGACTTTGAGGGTGTGCTGCACCTCCAGCTCAAAGTTCAAGGTCAATGCGGAATCGGTTGGCAACATGATGTCGCCGAAATCGAAATCCGCTCCGGGGCCTAGTGTGTAGGTCAGAGTACCCATGTATTTACCCGAGGACATCTCCAGCGGGCTGGGGGTTTCCAGTTCATAGGCGAAATCAAGGTAGTCATAACGCAACCAGGGGATGTCGAACTTCGCTTGTCGTGAACAGACGCCCTCAGTGGGCGTCTTCCAGAAAAAACCATAACCGTTTTCCCAGATCACACCGACACCGCTATACGTGCAAGGAGGCGGTGTATTGACCCAAGTTCCATCCCACAACGCCCAGTGTGCATCCCGATAGTCTGGACGAGGGCCCACAAGTTTCATGATGTTTTCAGTCAGATACTTTGAGCCGAGCCCGGCAATCCGTACTTTCAGCGTTTTCGTTTCAGCCGTGCCCTGATGTGTCACCGTCAGATCGCGCCACTGGGTCGGGACTTTGAACATGGCACCCTGACGAATCGATGGATGATTCGCCACAATCGGGCCGGCAGAATAGAAGCGGATCGGCACCTGCAAACTGAACATTTCATTGTCTTTGCATTGCTGGGCATAACCCGCGCAATAACCGCTGGACGGTGTGTCATTGATGAATTTATTGCGTTGCGGATAGGCCGAATCCGGCTTGAAAGATGCGTTGATCGAAACCTGTTCGGCTGTCGCCGATGATAACCACACGAAAACCAAAGCGAGCGAGAACGCACCTCGCAGGAGTACTCGAAAAAAAATCATCCATTGAACCTCGTGCAAGCCGCCAACCATTTCCCTGATCGGCAGCCGGTTTTGACCAGATCAGCCGACCTCGGAATCCCAAACAACCGTGACGTTGCCTCTATAAGTGGCAGCCTCGCCGGACAACATGCGCTCAACATCAGCCTGCTTGATGTCAAAGTGCAAAACCCCCGGTTTGCGATCGACATAAATTCCGGGCTGAAAAAGCTCGGTACCCACGCCACTCACCCGCAACGGCTGACGAACGACCGGCTGGCCGCCCGCCGAGGTCAGGCCGGTGGGCAAAGTCACCGCAACTTGCAACGGCACGATGCGACCTCCCGGCTCCTCAAGACCGCAGCCATCACCCACGGTGAACTCGCATGTCATCTGCATTTTGAATTGCGAGCTGGTCCAGATATTGAAGGTCTGATCACGGAACAATCGGGTCGGTTTACGCCCCTGGTTCAGCCAGGCCTGCCATCCGCCTTCAGGGATCAATTCAACCTTGTTGCCACCCGGAGGAATTTCGACTTTGAGCATGTGCTCGACGATCAGAGTGAAATTGAGCTGGAGCAAGTTATCGTTGGGAATCATCAGGTCGCCCATGTCGAAATCTTTACCGGGCCCCACCGAGTACTCGACGCTCCCGTGGTAACGACCAGACTTCATCGTCAACGGGCTGGGGGTGCGCAGTTCATAGCCGTAAACGAAGTAGCGAAAGAAAAAACCGGGAATCAGAAATCGTGCCTGTTTGGCACAGACTCCAGCATTAACCGGGACTTTCCAGAAACTGTTGTAACCGACAGGCCCCATCGTGGCACTGGAGACGCCGGTACAGGGCGCTGGCGCCTCTCGCCAAGAGCCGCCAGTCCACAAAATGCTCCATGCCAGCGAAAGATCCTTACCGGCCTGCCCCTCCACAATTTCAGTCACTGGCTGAAAAAGTCCAGATTCGTGACCAACTCCCGCGATACGTAACTCAAGAATCTCCCTGTCGCCTGATTCATGGGTCATTTCAATGCGCTGCCAATGCGAAGGGACTTTAGCCATTCCGCCCTGACGCGGGTCTGTGTGAAAAGCCTGAATCGGCCCACTGGCATTGAAAACAATCGGTGCGACCAAGGTGAACAGGCCTTCCGGCTTGCACTGGCCGGGCAACTGCAGACAAAACCCCTCAGAAGGTGTCTGGTTTATAAATTCGTTACTCTGCGGATTTGCAGAGTCCGGCCGAAACAACGCCTCGATGTCTTTAACCGCTGCCGACACCGACATCACGGCAAAACCGCTCACTAGCACAACCACCAAACGTGCATAAATATTCATCATGTCCCTTCACCTGTTCAGTCCGGACAATCTGTCTCAAGCACCGGGTAAAACGGCGTTGAACATCATGTTGACGTTGCCGAAATAACTGCCCGGTTTATAAACCCCGTCTTCCGGTCTCTGCGGGGTGATTTCCAGCAACACGCGTCGCCCCTGCTTGGCGTCAACCGAGGAAACCACTTCAACCGCCTCGCCGACTTTCAGCACTCTGCCGTTGAACACCACCTGCAGATTGATATTGTGCTGGCTCTCGCCACTGGACAGATAAGCCACACCGTCCAGTTGCGCCTCGATCGCCCCGCCCTCGTTTTTCACATCAAAATCCTTGCGCAGACCACCGAGCGTCGAGTTGAGCAAACTCCACGGCAGCCGCTGTTCGCGACTGATCCAGCCAGGATCTGCCGGCAAGACATGGAACCCTGAAGAGGGAATGCTCACCGACACTTCAAACTCCTGCACCTCGCGCGCCGCGTGGGCACAGGTGCAGGCCAGTAACAAACCGGTCAGCGTCACCCGTGCAATTTTTCGCCTGTTCATGATCGTTCCTCTGCCATCCAAATCGCGGTGTGCCTAACCCTTCACGTCGACTTTCTTTTTCGCCGCGCCTTCAACCACCGTGAAGCGGTAATTGCGCCCGGCCTGCTTGTCGAAACGGAAAGTGCGCCCGGCCAGAATGTGGTGTTTGGTGGTCGGCTGGCAGTCCTGGTCATTGCCCACGGCACAGTCCTTGAACTCGTCTATGACCACCACGCTGTTGCCGTTATTACGGATTTGATATTGGCCGTTGCCGTCATCGATGACGCTGTCGAACCGGGTGTTTTTCGGCCGCACGAAAAACACCGTGCCGTAACCGGCCAGCACCGTAACGCCGGCCGCGAAGTCTTTTTTGTAGTCCGCCTGCTCTTCATCCGTGAGCGCAAATTCGTCGGCGGCTTCAGGCACCACCGGCACAAAACGGACGCGAAAATAGCGTTCCTGATCGCGCGCGCCCATGTACAACAAGCGCGTGCCTTGAGTGCCGTTGGCCGGCACGATCAGCCGCGCCGGGCTGGCCATCAGGCCGTCACGTGCCGTGGCACCGGCCTGGGATTGCAGAGGAATTTCGCGGGCAGCGCCCTGCTCATCGAAGATCATTTCGAGAATATTGATCTTGATGAACGCGGTACTGTCGCCGCCATTGAAGATGCGTTTCAGATAGGTGCTTTTGTCAGCATCCAGATAGTCGTAGACCACGCCGACGTTGATCTGCGGAGCAGCAAAAGCGAGGGGCGCACACAAGAAAAAACCAACTGCCAACAAACGTTTCATGTTCGATTTGCCTCTGTATATTCAACACAGCCGCAACGGGCTGTCACAGCGAGTGACGGGTTTAAGGTCGGATCAACCAGCGGTTTCATTGCCATTGGCGGTGTCCGCCAAGGTGTCCGGCGTGCAGCGCAAATCGCCAATCATCAGCACGTTGTTTTCCACCCGGGCGGCATCGGTGTTCAGGCGGAAGCGGCAGAGCAATTGATCGCCCTGACGCACTTCCAGGGTCGGCGCGCCGGCGTTCATTTCCATCGAGAAGAACCCGTCGACTTCGCTCACCCCACGGCTGGCGTGGTTGATGATGTGGTGACCCTTGAGCGGTTGACCTTTGGGGTCGATCAAGCGGCCGAGCACCGTCAGGGTTTTCATCACGCGGATCTTTCGGTAATCCACGCCGCCCTTGTTCAAGTGATAACTCATGCGCGCCGGCTGGATCGCGGCGGCCGGCACGTCGTTGCCTTCAAAATCGAAGCTCACCGTGCCTTTTTTGTATGCGGTGATCGGGATGAAATTGCGTCCCGGCCGCAAGTTGGCGCTGCCACCACTGAGGTCGTCGGCGCGCAGGGCGATGTTGTCCAGGTCGGACTCGACGTCGACGATCATTCCGGCGCCACCTCGGTCGTGTTGACGGGTCATGGCCAGGTGCTGACCGCTCAACGCGATGGTGCTGTCGAGGTTCAAGCCCCCCGTGAGATTGCCGTTGAACGACGAACGCTGAACGAAACCGTCGCCGTTGACCGCGTCACTCTGGAAGCTGCCAGTCCCGGAAAGCCCCAAACCATAGGTGTCGGTGATCGCTGTGGCCGAGACGCTTTGCAGCAGGTGATCCTGCAGGTCTTTGCGGTAGGTGACGGACGCGTTGTTGTCACGTCCGCCATCACGCGAAGTGCGCGAACCAAGGCTGCCGGAAATCTGCTCACCCGGTGCACCAAGCGCCAGACTGACACTCAGATCGACCCCGCGATTGCGCGCATCGCCGCTGCTGAAACTGCCGGGGCGGTCGAACACCGACAGACGCCAGTTGGCATCGCTGCCAAACAATTCGCCACGCTGCGTCCAGCCGAGATCGAGACCGACACCTTCGATATTGCCGTCACTGTGCGAGACCCGCGCGTTGATCGAACTTTTGTTGCTGACCCGATGATTGACCGACAACGCCGAGTTGCTGGTCTGGCCGATGAACACGTTGCGCTGCCGCACTCGTGTGCCGTCGGGCAAGGTTTCGTAGGTGTTGGTGGTGTCGAGCCAGCTGCGGTTGTGGGTCAGGAAAATACTGCCGGAGCCGTAGCTGTACATGCCCTGCAGATCGAGGCCGGTGCCGTGGTCTTCGGTTTGGTAAACGTTGCCGAACACGCTGGTGTTATTGGCCAGCGTCCAGTCGATCGAGGTGCCGTACTGCAGTTTTTCGCTGATCTGGCGTCCGGAGAACCCGACGATGACCCGAGGGTGCAGCAGGTAGTTGAACGCCGCGCCAGCGGTCATGCCGCCGGAGGCCTGATCGTCCCAGTTGCTCCACAATTTGCTCTCGCGCCCGGCGAACACGTTGTAGCGCCAGCGCTCGTCATGATTGCGCCAGTTGTTCGGTTTGTAGATCAGCTCGGACGTGGTGGAGGTGATCTGGCCGTCTTCGATCAGGCGCACTTCGACTTCATAGATGCCGCCGGGTAACGGGCGGGTGTCCAGAGTTTGCAGACCGGCGTCGACCGGTTGCGTGTTGATCAACATGCCGTTGCGATAAATCTCCACCGAAGCCTGGCGGTTCGCGGTGACGTAGAGCGGATAAACGCTGGGTTTCGGATTGTCGATGGCGAGGCTGTCGGAGCTGCCGTACATGGCGCCCACCGCGGTGTCCGGGCTGACACCGAACGAACGCGGCTGACGGGTCAAGCCTTCCGAATCAGGCATGAAATAGCCCAGGCGAATAAAACGGCCTTGCAGTTCTTTCTGGCTGTAGAGCTCTTGCACGGCGTGATACATCTGCTCGTCCGAGCCGCCGAGACGGGCCATTTGTACGTTCAGGCTTTGCGTCCAGTTACCAAGGCTGCTGCTGGTGACCAGACCGTAACGGCCTCCGAGGTCCTGATCCTGACCACCGTTGAGGTTGAGCTGATTGCGCACAATCAAACCGGTGCTGCCGGCTTGCGGTTGCAGGTAGTAACGTGGGGCCTGGCTGTCGCGCTCGGCATTTGCGGTGACGATCGACACCAGCGAATTTTCCAGGTTGTAGTGCACCGCGAGCATCTGCTCCGGGCAACTGCCCTGACAGGCGCCCAATGCGACACCACGACCGAGATAGTCGGCCCAGACATCGCGCTCAGTGGCGCTGAAGTTGCTGTCGACACTCTCGGTAAATTCGAGGAGGGTGATGCGATCATTGCGTGATAGAACAATCATCGCCTCGCCCAGAAACTGTTGATCCAATTCAACACGCACCGCCAGCGGCACATCAAAGAAGTGCTCTTCGAATTCGCTCGGCAGCCCTTTGGCCTGCGCCAACAAGTTACGCGGTGTATGACTGGCATCGGTAGACGCAGCCAAGGCATTGGCACATAAAAAAAGTGCAAGCGCTGCCGCGATGGGTGTCATCGGAAACATGAACTTAGTTACTCTTTTTGTTTGATTGGCCAAACGCCGGCCGAACACTGTTTATTAGCGATCGGCCGGACGAACGCATTGCCAGAAACGGCAATGACCGACAGCGCTTTACGGCGTGATGCGCGGAATCGCGTCGAACATCACCACCGGCGTGGCGGTGTACAGGCCGGACTGGCCATCGGCCGGTTTGGCGGCGGTGATCACCAGATCGGCACGCATGCCGCCATTGGATTCGGTGTCGCCTACAACTTCTTCAGACACGCCGGTGAGGGTTTTACCGTTGAAGGTGTACGTCAGGGCAATGGTATTGGCACCGTTGAACAAAGGCTGCGGCCCACCTTCAACGTAAGCGCCTACCGAGCCCTGGCTGTGCTGGATGTCATAGGTGCCGCGCACCGGGGACAACGTGCCAGCGCCGATGACGTAGCGCATTTCTTCGTTTTTACCGAAGTTCGGATCGACCGGCTGGGCGTGGAACACCTTGCTCGGAATGTCCGCGACGATATTGATGGCGGTGCGCGATTCTTCAGCCGCAAAGGCCACCGAAGCACCCAGCGTCAGGATGGCCAGAGGAGTAGCGATTGCAAGTTGCTTGAGCATGATTAACTTCCTGTCATTTCGTTGTGGGAGATGGCTGAAGTCCAGTGCTGCTTACATGAACAGAAGAATGAAGACCAGCCGGCTTCAGACATGTAAGAAAGTGGACGTTCAACGCCGAGGAATATTCCCCTATTACCACCACGAAATAAGCAGGCCGTTTCTGACGAGTGCGTAGCCAAAGGGCGATTCGACTTGAAAGAAAAACAGCAACTTTCAAGAAAAACACTTGAGTAACTGTAAGACCGATACTACATCAGGACAAAATGAAAAAGTTGCAGGCCATGCAACTTCTGTAAGAAGCAAACTACACACGCAATAAAATAAGGACGACATCGATGCTTTAGAGTAATTAATCAAACTAACTGAAAGTTGTATAGGCATTTATTGTTACCGGCGCGGCGAAAAAATCCTCCTCGGGCGCCCCTTGCGCCATCTGCGCGCCCGTGCAGACCTGCTCGACCGTTGGTCATTTCAGCTTGATCAAGCCATAAGATATATCTTAAGTTGTATCTAAACACGACGAGAGAAGACTGAAATGAGAGACCATCATTCCCCCCACCGCGAACATGGCGACGGCCGTGACGGCTTCGAAAAACGCCCCGGTCGCGAACGCGGCGGCCGCGGCCCACGGGTATTCGCCCCCGGTGATTTGAAATTGCTGCTGTTGGCGTTGATCGCCGAACAGCCGTGCCACGGCTACGACTTGATCCGACAGATCGAAGGCATGTTCGACGGCGCCTACAGCCCGAGCCCCGGCGTGATCTACCCGACCCTGACCTTCCTCGAAGAAAGCGACCTGATTGCCGGTGACGCCGAGGGCGGCAAAAAACGCTACAGCGTCACCGAAGCCGGTCGTTTGTCTTTGGGCGAGCAAACCGTGGCGCTCGATGGCGTGCGCATGCGCATCGACGTCAGTAAACGCTCGCTGCGCGGCCACGACCGCCCTGCCGAAATCCATGAAGCCGTGCACAACTTGCGCCATGCCCTGCAAATGCACCACGGGCGCTGGAGCCCGGAAGAAATCCTGCGCGTGCGCGATCTGCTCAATAACACCGCCAAAGCCATCGTCGACGGCCCTGCCGTTCAACCTGCCTCGGAGAAAGCCGAATGACTGCAGTCGATACCCAAACCATTCACCGTGTGATGCACCAAATCAAACGCCGCAAGCTTGAGGTGCTGCGTGTAGTCGACCTGACGCCACGCATGCGCCGCATTACCCTCGGCGGGCCGGAGCTGGCCGGGTTTATCAGCCTGGGCACGGACGATCACGTCAAACTGCTGTTCCCGCAGAACGCCGAGCAGGCCGCCACGCTGGAAACCATGGTGCTCGGCGCCAGCAAGGACGATGGGCCAAAGCCAGAGATGCGCGACTACACGCCGCGCCGTTATGACCTGGATGCGCTGGAGCTGGACATCGATTTTGTACTGCACGGTGACGGCCCTGCGTCGACCTGGGCCGAGCAAGCTGCACCGGGGCAATTCCTGCACATCGGCGGGCCGCGTGGCTCGATGATCGTGCCGGATATCTTCGACAGCTACCTGCTGATCGGCGATGAAACCGCCCTGCCCGCCATCGCCCGTCGCCTTGAAGGTTTGGCGGCGAATCGCAAAGCCTTGGTCGTGATCGAGGTGGAAAACGGTGCTGAACAGCAAGTGCTGGAGAGCGCGGCGCAGGTCAATGTGATCTGGGTGTTGCGTGAGGGCGGCAAGGACAACCTGCTGAGCACGGTGAAACAGTTGCAGGTGCCCAAAGGCAATCTGTATGCGTGGGTGGCGACGGAGACCAAAGTCTCACGGCAGATTCGCCGGGTGCTGATCGATGAGCATGGGCTGGATGAGCAACTGATCAAAGCCGTCGGCTACTGGCGCGCTGAGGGCACTTCTGAAGAGGAGTGACACAAATCCCCTGTGGCTGGGAATTACCTGTTTCTGGTGATCACCTGTGGTTGATGATTACCTGTGGCTAGTGATGACCTGTGGTTAGTGATGACCCGTGGTTAGTGATTACCTGTGGTTAGTGATTACCTGTGGTTAGTGATTACCTGTGGCGAGGGGATTTATCCCCGCTGGGCTGCGAAGCAGCCCTGAAACCGGGCACTGCGGATTACCTGACACAACTCATAGAATGTTTTGGGGCCGCTTCGCAGCCCAACGGGGATAAATCCCCTCGCCACAGGTTTCTCATTTACCACAGGTTCCTCACTGATCTAAAGATCGGGTTGCGCGCCAGCGGTCCAGGCCGATCACCAGCAACCCGATCACCACAAACCCCAGCAATATCCCCCCGGCATTGACGAACACCTGTGGATAACCCAACACCGCCACATCAATGAACGGATACGCATACGCGCCAAGCAAATGCCCACGCAGCAAGGCGTAGATGAAATACACCAGCGGATAAATCAGCCACACCGGCAGATGCCACACGCGCAATGTGCCCTTCGGTACGCACAACCACCAATAGCCCAGGAACAGCAGCGGCATCACGTCGTGCAGCAGCTCATCGGCGACAAACTGCCAACCTTCCGGGTGCCACAAATGCCGCAGCAAAAGGCTGTAGGCCAGACCGACCACGGCAATACTCACGGCAATCCCACTGCTCACCCACGGCTGCAAAAACCAACGGCGCACGGCGGATTCACGCTCGGTCACGGCACAGGTCAACACCGTCGCCACCAGCGTATTAGTGAGGATCGTGAAGTAACTGAAAAAACTCACCAGCCCGCCCAACAGGCTGGCGCCGACGCTCAAACGCGCAAAAAAAATCAGATAAAGCTGAATGCCCAGCCCCGCCCAGCCCAATACGGCCGCGCAGGTGATCAGGCGTCGTCGCCGCACGGCGTCCATTTCAGAGCGGTCGCTTGGTGCGCATCAACTTCACGTACAGGCGCTCGACTTTCTCCCGCGCCCACGGGGTTTTGCGCAGAAACGTCAGGCTCGACTTGATGCTCGGATCGCTTTTGAAGCAGCGAATATCGATGCGCTCGGCCAGCCCCGACCATTCGTAATGAGTCACCAAAGCGTTGAGGATCTGTTCGAGGGTGACGCCGTGCAGCGGATCGGGGGTTTGGTCGTTCATGCCTGGCCTTTGGGCAAGTGAAAAATGCGGAAGCCGCGCACCTTAGCCGAGGGGGTGGTTCGGTGGAAGGGCTTCCTTCAAATGTAGGTCAAGGTCGAAAGATCGCAGCCTTCGGCAGCTCCTACAGGGACTGTTACCGATTGCGAAATGCTGCATGTCTGCAAAAGGCCTTTGTCTTTTTGTTACAGATCATTATCCTGCCGCCCTTCCGCTGAATCGCTTCACTGCCTGCGACATATTGAAGCGCACGAATTGCACCCCCGAAAACACCAAAAAAAGACTTGTCCATGCCCGATTTTTCCTTCTCCCGAGACAGCGCTATCTCAGCCCTGCGCACCCTTGGCGGCTGCACCGCACTAGGCCTTGCCACCTGCGCTCAAGCGGCGCCCGCGTTCGACAGTGAATCGCCGTACATGCTTGGTGACTGGAACGGCACGCGCACCGAACTCTCGGAAAAAGGCTACGACTTCAAGCTCGATTACACCGGCGAAATGGGCAGCAACCTGCACGGCGGTTATGACCATGACCGCACCGCGCGTTACAGCGATCAGTTCGGTCTCGGCACGCACCTCGATCTGCAAAAGATCCTAGGCTGGGACGATGCCGAGTTTCAACTGACCATCACCAAACGCAGCGGCAACAACATCAGCAACGATCGCATCAACGATCCGCGCGTCGGCGGCTTCACTTCCGCCCAAGAAGTCTGGGGCCGTGGCCAGACCACGCGCCTGACGCAGATGTGGTATCAGCAGAAATTCTTCGATCAGAAACTCGACATCAAAGTCGGCCGTTTCGGCGAGGGCGAAGACTTCAACAGCTTCCCGTGCGACTTCCAGAACCTCGCGTTCTGCGGCTCGCAGGTCGGCAACTGGGTCGGCGGCATCTGGTACAACTGGCCGGTCAGCCAATGGGCGCTGCGCGTCAAATATCACCTGACCCCAGAGTTGTACGCGCAGGTCGGTGCCTACGAGCAAAACCCATCGAACCTCGATCGCGGCAACGGCTTCAAACTGAGCGGCAGCGGCACCCAAGGCGCGATCCTGCCGATCGAACTGGTGTGGACGCCGAAGCTCAACGGTCTGCCAGGCGAATACCGCGCCGGCTACTACTACAGCAACGCCAAAGCCACTGACGCTTATAAAGATCAGAACGGCCAACCGGCGGCCCTCAGCGGCGAAGCTTATCGCAGCGCGTCGAGCAAACACGGGGTGTGGCTGGGCATTCAGCAGCAAGTCACCAGCGTTGCCAGCGATAACAGTCGCGGTTTGAGCGTGTTCGCCAACGGCACGATGCACGACAAGAAAACCAACGCGATCGACAACTACGTGCAGGCCGGCATCACCTACAAAGGCCCGTTCGATGCGCGCGCCAAGGATGACATCGGCTTCGCCCTCGCCCGCGTACACGTCAACCCGGCCTACCGCAAAAACGCCGAAGCGACGAATCAGGCCAACGCCGTATACGACTACGACGATCCGTCCTTCCTGCCACCGCAAGACACCGAATACAGCGCCGAGCTGTATTACGGCGTGCACGTGACCAACTGGCTGACCGTACGCCCGAACCTGCAATACATCCGCCACCCCGGTGGCGTGAACAACGTCGACGACGCCCTGATCGGCGGGATCAAAATCCAGTCCTCGTTCTAAAGCAACACACAGATCCCCTGTAGGAGTGAGCCTGCTCGCGATAGCGGTGTTTCAGGCGACATCTCCAGTGACTGAAACAGCGCTATCGCGAGCAGGCTCACTCCTACAGATGAAATTCGTTAGCTAGACAAGTTTTTATCTGAACCATGCCCGCGCTCAATCGTCATCTACAGTGACTACAGCGCGGGACTACATAAACGTCACGGAGAATCACACTATGAGCACCGAAAGTGCTTCGAGTCGGGGCCGTTTGCTACCGAGCCTGCTCGGCATTCTGCTTCTACTGATGGGCCTGGCCATGTTGGCCGGAGGGGTCAAGCTGAGCATGCTCGGCGGCTCGTTGTATTACCTGCTGGCCGGTATCGGCATTGCGCTGAGCGGCATCCTGTTGCTGATGCGCCGTCGCGCGGCGCTGGGCCTGTACGCCATCGTTCTCTTCGCCAGCACCGTTTGGGCGCTGTGGGAAGTCGGTCTGGACTGGTGGCAACTGGTGCCACGTCTGGCCCTGTGGTTTGTCCTCGGCTTCGTGATGTTGCTACCGTGGTTCCGTCGTCCGCTACTGCTTGACGGCCCGGCGCCGATGGGCACTCGCGGCCTGACCGTGGCCGTGGTTCTGGCCGGCCTCACCGCGCTGATCAGCCTGTTCACCCACCCGGGCGAAACCTTCGGCGAACTGGGCCGCGACACCGCCGACACCAGCAGCACCGCACCAGCGATGCCCGATGGCGACTGGCAGGCCTATGGCCGCACCGAATTCGGTGACCGTTATTCGCCGCTGAAGCAGATCACCCCGGCCAACGTCGGCAAGCTGCAAGAAGCCTGGCGCATCCAGACCGGCGACCTGCCGACGGCGGATGACCCGGTCGAGTTGACCAACGAAAACACCCCGCTGAAAGCCAACGGCATGGTCTACGCCTGCACCGCGCACAGCAAAGTGTTGGCCCTGGATCCGGACACCGGCAAAGAACTGTGGCGCTTCGACCCGCAGATCAAGAGCCCGGTCGGCTTCAAAGGCTTCGCCCACATGACTTGCCGTGGCGTGTCGTACTACGACGAAGCCGCGTACGCCAAAACTGAAAACGCAGCGTCCGCTGTGATTTCCGAAGCCGGCAAAGCCGTTGCTCAGGCCTGCCCGCGTCGTCTGTACCTGCCAACCGCTGATGCCCGTCTGATCGCGCTGAACGCCGACACCGGCAAAATCTGCGAAGGCTTCGGCACCAACGGTGTGGTTGACCTGACCCAAGGCATCGGCCCGTTCACCGCTGGTGGCTACTACTCCACCTCGCCGGCCGCGATTACTCGTGATCTGGTGATCATGGGCGGTCACGTCACCGACAACGAATCGACCAACGAGCCATCGGGTGTGATCCGCGCCTTCGACGTGCACGACGGTCACCTCGTATGGAACTGGGACAGCGACAAGCCAGACGCCACCGAGCCTTTGGCACCGGGCGAAACCTACAGCCGCAACTCGGCGAACATGTGGTCGCTGGCCAGCGTCGACGAAAAACTCGGCATGGTTTACCTGCCACTGGGCAACCAGACTCCAGACCAGTGGGGCGCTGACCGCACCCCGGGCGCCGAGAAATTCAGCGCCGGTATCGTTGCTCTGGATCTGGCCACCGGTAAAGTGCGCTGGAACTACCAGTTCACCCACCACGACCTGTGGGACATGGACGTTGGCAGCCAGCCAACCCTGCTCGACATGAAAACCGCCGACGGCGTGAAACCGGCACTGATCGCCCCGACCAAACAGGGCAGCCTGTACGTCCTCGACCGTCGTGACGGCACGCCGATCATTCCGATCAAGGAAATCCCGGTACCGCAGGGCGCCGTCAAAGGCGACCACACCGCACCGACCCAGGCCCGTTCGGACCTCAACCTGTTGGCCCCGGAACTCACCGAAAAAGCCATGTGGGGCGCGAGCCCGTTCGACCAGATGCTGTGCCGCATCCAGTTCAAAGAACTGCGTTACGAAGGCCAGTACACCCCGCCGTCGGAACAGGGCAGCCTGATCTACCCGGGTAACGTCGGCGTGTTCAACTGGGGCGGCGTTTCGGTCGATCCGGTTCGCCAAATGTTGTTCACCAGCCCGAACTACATGGCCTTCGTTTCGAAAATGGTGCCACGCGAGCAAGTCGCCGCCGGCAGCAAACGCGAAAGCGAAACCGCTGGCGTGCAACCGAACACTGGCGCGCCATACGCCGTGATCATGCACCCGTTCATGTCGCCACTCGGCGTACCGTGCCAGGCCCCGGCCTGGGGCTACGTTGCCGGTATCGACCTGACCACCGGCAAAGTCGTGTGGAAACGCAAAAACGGCACCAGCCGCGACAGCTCGCCAATCCCGATCGGCTTCACCCTGGGCGTGCCGAGCATGGGCGGCTCGATGGTCACGGCTGGCGGCGTCGGCTTCCTCAGCGGCACCCTCGACCAATACCTGCGCGCGTACGACGTCAACAGCGGTAAAGAGCTGTGGAAATCGCGTCTGCCGGCGGGTGGTCAAGCGACCCCGATGACCTACACCGGCAAAGACGGCAAGCAATACGTGCTGCTCGTTGTCGGCGGTCACGGCTCGCTGGGCACCAAAATGGGCGACTACATCATTGCCTACAAACTGCCGGAATAAGCTTCAACGGCGGTAAAACAAAGGCGATGCCCCGCAAGGGACATCGCCTTTTTTGTGCACCACATATCCATGTAGGAGCTGCCGAAGGCTGCGATCTTTTGACTTTTGACTTTTAAAAGCCAGATCAAAAGATCGCAGCCTTCGGCAGCTCCTACAGGGTGGAATGGGTTGGCTGTGGGAAATTTGCTCGTCCTACAAATGCTGGTGATTGAACGGAGTTTTTCCCACAAGTCGCGTCGGTTGTGCCTCGGAAGTGGGGTGGATAGGCTCTGAGGGTCGCTGCAAATTCAGCGAACGGGCGTCGCGGCCCGAGCAGTTCATTCGATTTGATGCATAATCGCCGACCCAAACGGGAGCGCTCAGGTGCTTGTTGTTTGGTTTGATGGTGGCTGTGCGCGGGATACCTTCGGGTATGCCGAGATTGCCGAATGGCTCGGTCCGCGAACCTGCGTACAGCTGCCACCCTTTGTCGCGTCGCGGCGATTGAGAGTGACAGCACCACTCATCATTCGGAGCTTCACCATGATCAAACCAACACCCAATCCGCCCGCAGCGGAAGACACCACCCCTTACGAATTCCCCGGCTCAAAAAGATTCCACGACGCCGCCGAACGCGCCCTCGACCACTACCTCAAACCCAACGCACTCACCCTGCGCTTCCACAAACCCAGCACCATGTTCCAGGTCGCCCCCGATCAAGACAACGAAAGCCTGCTGGTACACGCTTGCGAATCCCTGGCCCAAGCCAGCCTCATGACCAGCGACATCGCCGCCTACATCGAACTGCCGCAGCGACGCACGATTCTGGCGCTCCAGCAAATCATCATGCTCGCCGAACTCGCGGTGAACCGCGCACTGGATAACCACGAACTCCCCACCCAAAACTGACACCGACCTGTAGGAGCTGCCGAAGGCTGCGATCTGTTGATCTGGATTTTTAAAATCAAAAGATCGCAGCCTTCGGCAGCTCCTACATGTGAATCGAGTTCATCCGCCAGAACCAGGTCGGCTGGCAGGCCGTTATCGCGAGCAAGCTTTACTCCTACAAAAGCAAGATCAAAAGATCGCAGCCTTCGGCAGCTCCTACATGTGAATCGAGTTCACCCGCCAGACACAGGTCGGCTGGCAGGCCGTTATCGCGAGCAAGCTTTACTCCTACAAGATCAAAAGATCGCAGCCTTCGGCAGCTCCTACATTTGAATCGAGTTCATCCGCCAGAACCAGGTCGGCTGTCAGGCCGCCATCGCTGGCAAGCCAGCTCACAGGAATTGAGTTCACCCAATAAATTTTCGCATCGCGCCCGCTCTTCACCACTCAACAGGATGAGCGTTAGCTCGGCTGCAGCTCTTGATCTTGATCTTGATCCAAGAGCGACGTCGGAAGGCTGAGCGGAGGGATTGATCCGGGGGTGGGAGCGCAGCGACCGTTTGGCGCAGCCAAACACATCGAGAGGAGGTGCAGCGAAGCAAACCGTAGGCGATGCCCCCCGGATCAATCCCGCAGCGAAGGAACCCCGAGCCCCAGCGAGCGGGCCGCACGTAGGAGCAAGCGTTTTTTTGCTTACTTTTTTGAGGCGTTTGTCAAAAAAGTGAGTCGCCGTCAGGGCGAAACCCTAAGCAGCCGTTACCGAAGAAACGGATATACACACCGAACACCCACAACATGGCCGGCCCAAAGGCCGCCAAGCCCAAAGCGTGCCCCCTGTCAAAACCCTGAACACACAAGCAGAAACATCGCCCACCATTGAAACCACCTAAAGCCTGCCCCATCTAAGACCCATACCCCATTGCGCAGGTGCCCCATGAGCGACCAGCAAGAATTCCCCGATCACCCCGACGACTACACCGAAGCCGAACACATCGAACACACCTCCTCCGGCAAAGGCCTCGCCCTGCCAGGCCAAAACCTGCCGGACAAGGTCTACATCATCCCGATCCACAACCGCCCGTTCTTCCCGGCGCAAGTCCTGCCGGTCATCGTCAACGAAGAACCCTGGGCCGAAACCCTCGACCTCGTCAGCAAATCCGACCACCACTCCCTGGCCCTGTTCTTCATGGACACGCCCCAGGAAGACCCGCGCCACTTCAACACCGGCGCCCTCCCCGAATACGGCACGCTGGTCAAGGTTCACCACGCCAGCCGCGAAAACGGCAAACTGCAATTCGTCGCCCAAGGCCTGAGCCGCGTACGCATCAAAACCTGGCTCAAACACCACCGCCCACCGTACCTGGTCGAAGTCGAATACCCGCACCAGCCGACCGAGCCGACCGATGAGGTCAAGGCCTACGGCATGGCGCTGATCAACGCGATCAAGGAACTGCTGCCGCTCAACCCGCTGTACAGCGAAGAGCTGAAAAACTACCTCAACCGCTTCAGCCCCAACGACCCGTCGCCGCTGACCGACTTCGCCGCCGCCCTGACCTCCGCCACCGGCCCCGAGCTGCAAGAAGTGCTCGACTGCGTGCCGATGCTCAAGCGCATGGAAAAAGTCCTGCCGATGCTGCGCAAGGAAGTCGAAGTCGCGCGCCTGCAAAAAGAGATCTCGGCAGAAGTTAACCGCAAGATCGGCGAGCATCAGCGCGAGTTCTTCCTCAAGGAACAACTCAAGGTCATCCAGCAGGAACTTGGCCTGACCAAGGACGACCGCAGCGCCGACCTCGAACAGTTCGAACAACGTCTCGAAGGCAAAGTCCTGCCTGCGCAGGTGCAGAAGCGTCTCGAAGAGGAAATGAACAAACTGTCGATCCTCGAAACCGGCTCGCCGGAGTACGCGGTCACCCGCAACTACCTCGACTGGGCGACCTCGGTGCCGTGGGGCGTGTATGGCGAGGACAAACTCGACCTCAAGCACGCGCGCAAAATTCTCGACAAACACCACGCCGGCCTTGATGACATCAAGGATCGCATCCTCGAATTCCTCGCCGTCGGTGCTTATAAAGGTGAAATCAGCGGCTCCATCGTGCTGCTGGTCGGCCCGCCGGGCGTTGGTAAAACCAGCGTCGGCAAATCCATCGCCGAATCCCTCGGGCGGCCGTTCTATCGCTTCAGCCTCGGCGGCATGCGCGACGAAGCCGAGATCAAGGGACACCGCCGCACCTACATCGGCGCACAGCCGGGCAAACTCGTGCAGGCGCTGAAGGACGTCGAAGTGATGAACCCGGTGATCATGCTCGACGAGATCGACAAGATGGGCCAGAGCTACCAGGGCGACCCGGCCTCGGCGCTGCTGGAAACCCTCGACCCGGAACAGAACGTCGAATTCCTCGACCATTACCTCGACCTGCGCATGGACTTGTCGAAAGTCCTGTTCGTCTGCACCGCCAACACCCTCGATTCGATTCCCGGCCCACTGCTGGACCGGATGGAAGTGATTCGCCTGTCGGGTTACATCACCGAAGAAAAAGTCGCCATCGCCAAGCGTCACCTGTGGCCGAAATTGCTGGAAAAGGCCGGCGTGTCCAAGGGCAGCCTGAGCATCAGCGACAGCGCGCTCAAGTCCCTGATCGACGGTTACGCCCGTGAAGCCGGCGTGCGCCAGCTGGAAAAACAGATGGGCAAACTGGTGCGCAAAGCGGTGATGAAGCTGATCGACGACCCGAAAGCGGTGATCAAACTCGGGCCGAAAGATTTGGAAGCGTCACTGGGTCATCCGGTGTTCCGCAACGAACAAGTGCTGTCCGGCACCGGTGTGATTACCGGTCTGGCCTGGACCAGCATGGGCGGCGCGACCTTGCCGATCGAAGCGACGCGCATTCACACGCTCAATCGCGGTTTCAAACTCACCGGGCAACTGGGCGATGTGATGAAGGAATCGGCGGAGATCGCCTACAGCTACGTCAGCTCGCACCTGAAACAGTTCGGCGGTGACGCGAAGTTCTTCGACGAAGCCTTCGTCCACCTGCACGTACCCGAAGGCGCCACCCCGAAAGACGGCCCGAGCGCCGGTGTGACCATGGCCAGTGCGCTGCTCTCGCTTGCGCGTAATCAGCCGCCGAAGAAAGGTGTGGCGATGACCGGCGAACTGACGTTGACTGGGCATGTACTGCCGATTGGCGGGGTGCGCGAGAAGGTGATTGCGGCGCGGCGGCAGAAGATCTTCGAGTTGATTTTGCCGGAGCCTAACCGCGGTAACTTCGAAGAGCTGCCGGATTATCTGAAGGAAGGGATCACCGTGCATTTCGCGAAGAAGTTTGCCGATGTGGCGAAGGTGCTTTTCTAAGAAGTCATCATTTAATGACCTTCGTCACGGGCATAGCGATTCCCCGTGATGAAGGTAACAAGTCCGCAGCAGGGCATTAAAACGTAATCTTAATTGCAAATAGTGTTTAAAAACTGACAGAGCTGACAGTACCCAACCCGTACCAGCTCCTTTAACGTTCCTCGGCATGAATTTTAAATTTATGAGAGGAGCAACATCATGAGGGCGCACGAAGCTTGCGACGGACTAAAAGACAAAAAAACATTTATAGCCACGAAAAACGGTAGTCCGCTTTTTGAAACGGACCTTATCACCGTAGATAATCAGAGCACTTACATCATCATCGAAGGTTCCTACAGGCTTGGATTCAGAGAGGGACAATCGATCAGGTTAGTCATCGATCGATCCACACCTGACGGTGAGCAAACGTTTGTGCCCAACCAAAGACTGAGAGAAGTTTTCTATCTCAGCATGGCAGGAAAACACTACGCTAAAGCGGGTACATTCAATTCCACCCTCGACAACATCAACCTGAAATACCGGTTGAATTTCAAACTGACATTTAATACACACGCCGAGGACATTGAAGTTGATCTGGTTATACCGTGATCACATCTAATTTTCCTCGCCGGTAAATCCGCTATCGCTGGCAAGCCAGCTCCCACAATGTTCATTGGTGCTCACCAATCTTGTGTTCAACCAAGAAACCTGTGGGAGCTGCCTTGCCAGCGATGGCATCAGTGCTACAACACTGGACTTGCTGACTGTCACACTTTGTCTCATCTTCAGTTATGCTCGCCGTTCGTCGTGAACGCCCGGAGCCGCTGACCTTATGTCCCCCACTCGCCTGTTTGTCCCCCTCGCCCTCTCGTTGCTGGCCGCTTGCGCCAGCCAACCGAAACATAATGTGACCGTGGAAAAGCAGAGCGAATGCCCGGTGCGGCTGACCAACGGGCAAAACCTGATCGTCATGTTGCCAAGCAATCCAACCACCGGTTATCGCTGGGCCATTCAGGACTCGGCCGGTGGCGTGCTGCGCGCACTGAGCCCCGAGGTGTACAGCAATCCGGAGGACGCCGGTGTGGTCGGCGCGGCCGGACTCTCCACCTGGCGCTTTCAAGCGTTCGCTCCTGGCACCGGGCGTCTGCGTCTGACCTCGCAGCAACCGTGGGCACCGGAAGTGTTGCCGGTGGAGACCTTTGACTGCGCCATTTCGGTGAACTGATCGTGGGCTGGCTGATTCTGGCGCTGATGGGCGCGGTGACCTTTCTTTACGGTGTCAGCACGCACGCAGCGCTGCTTTGTCTGTTGGTCAAACCGTTGCCGGTACTGGCGTTGCTCGGCTGGTTACACGATGCACCGCCCAGCGACTATCGGCGCTGGATCAGCCTCGGCCTGATTTTCTCTCTGCTCGGCGACGTGCTGCTGGCGTGGCCCGGCGATCTGTTTGTGTTCGGGCTCGGCGCGTTTCTGGTCGCGCATCTGGCATATCTCAAGGCCTATTTGAGCGATTGCCGGCGCCTGGCATGGCTGCCACTGCTGCTGGCCGTGGGTGTAGGCGCGGTGCTGCTGGGAATTCTGCTATCCAATGGACTTGGCCCGTTGCTGGTGCCGGTGATCGTCTACGGCACGGCCATCAGCGCCATGCTCTGGCGCGCATTGGCCCGGCTGGGCACCGACGTGCCGAAACGCTCGGCATTGTTGGCGGCCGCCGGTGCGCTGGCGTTTGTTTTTTCCGACAGTGTGATCGGGATCAACCGATTTGTTTCGCCGTTCTCCGCTGCGCCGTACGTGATTATTCTCAGTTATTGGTTGGGACAATGGGGGATTGCAGCGTCAGCGTTCACTCAAAAGCAGCGTGCTGATCACACTTGAACTTCGATAGTACCCGGGACTTATTGCGAAAGGCTCTAAGGAACTGTCAGTTCTGACAGTAGCTCGTATTTTCTTACCTACCTACCATCTCAGTGGCGTTATCTCCCACGAATGTAAACCAAGGAAGAAAATCATGAGTTTGTTCAAAAGCAAAAAATCGAAATCCACCGACCTGATCTTCATCACGGTCAGTGCCGAGATTGAAGCCAAAGTTTCGGGCCGCGTGAAGCTGCAGACGCAGAATGTAGAGTTTCAGGAGCAGGAAGACGGGACGTTAATTGGCTATATCGCTCGACAAAATGTTGACGACCTCTCGCATCGATCCAAAAAAGGCATGACATTCGTTTTTGATAAAAACATTGCGTCGGGTACCTATTCAGTCACAGGCCCGTCATTCCCCTTCCTCGGTAGCTACTATTACGAAGATGCCGCCGCCATCGGCTTCACGACCTCCTACCAATACAAACCGAAGTCCGGCACTTTTACAGTCGAAGTGATCGAGAACAATTCAGACGAAGTGAGCCATCTCATCGAGTTTGACTTCACAGGTACAGACAACAGAAACAAAGAGCTGCATATCGCGGGCAAAGCCGAACTTCGTGTTTTCAAGCACAGCTTCTGATCTCGCGCCGAATAATGAATGATCAAACATCGTTGCTCGTTTGATCATTCATTGGTCTTTTCTGACCGCGTCCTGCAAAAAATACCCGACTCCGCTCCTCACGCTTTATCAGACAACCCAAGCAACCTCGCGCCAGTTTGGCTAAAATGCCGGCCTTTTCCACCGACATCGCCGGACACCGCCGTGAGCAAAGAACCCGATCGCATTTTCGCCAAGCCTCTGGCCCAGGTGCCTGACTTCGCCTTCAACGAGGACGTGGTGCGGGTGTTCCCGGACATGATCAAGCGCTCGGTACCGGGTTACCCGACCATCGTCGAAAACCTCGGCGTACTCGCGGCGCAGTTCGCTCAGCCGCACAGCGTGCTCTACGACCTCGGCTCCTCGCTGGGCGCAGTCACTCAAGCCCTGCGCCGCCACGTGCGCACCGACGGTTGCCGGGTGATCGCGGTGGATAACTCGGCGGCGATGGTTGAGCGCTGCCGCGAATACCTCAACGGTCAGGACTCGATGTTCCAGGAGTTGCTGCCGGTCGAAGTGATCGAAGGCGACATCCTCGCCCTCGACTTCCAGCCCGCCTCGGTGGTGGCGCTGAACTTCACCCTGCAATTCATCGCCCCGGATCAACGCACCGCGTTGCTCTCGCGCATCCGCCAATCGCTGCTGCCGGGTGGCGCGCTGATTCTCTCGGAAAAGCTGCGTTTCAACGATACCGAAGAGCACGCGCTGCTCACTGATCTGCACGTCGCCTTTAAACGCGCCAACGGCTACAGCGAACTGGAAATCGCCCAGAAGCGCAGCGCCATCGAAAACGTCATGAAGCCCGACAGCCTCGAAGAACACCGCGAACGCCTGTTGGCGGCCGGGTTCTCGAAAGTCGTGCCGTGGTTCCAGTGTCTTAACTTTGCCTCGTTGATTGCCTTGCCATGATTGATCTGTCCCCCCTCGCCCGCCGTCTGGCCGGCACGCCGCTGGCTGAATGGGCCAACACCCTGCAGCGTCAACTCGACAACAAAATGGAGAAAGGTCACGGCGACCTGGAGCGCTGGCAAAGTGCGCTGGATGCCTTGCCGAAGATCCAGCCAAGCGAAATCGATTTGCTCAACGGCCTGAAGCTCGACACCGATTGCGACGATGCAACCCGCGCGCAGATGCGTACCGCATTGATGGGCTTGTCGCCGTGGCGCAAGGGGCCGTTCGACTTGTTTGGTGTGCACGTCGACACTGAATGGCGTTCGGACTGGAAGTGGTCACGCGTCGCTCCGCATCTGGACCTTAAGGGCAAACGCATCCTCGATGTCGGCTGCGGTAACGGTTACTACATGTGGCGCATGCTCGGCGCGGGTGCAGACAGTGTGATTGGCGTTGATCCGAACTGGCTGTTCTTTTGCCAGTTCCAGGCAGTACAGCGCTATCTGTCAGAGCCGAATGCCTGGCACCTGCCGTTCCCGTTTGAAGATCTGCCGGCGAATCTGGAAGGTTTCGACACGGTGTTTTCGATGGGCGTGTTCTATCACCGTCGCTCGCCGATCGAACATTTGCTGGCGCTCAAGGACTGCCTGGTCAAGGGTGGCGAACTGGTGCTGGAAACGCTGGTAGTGGAAGGCGACAAGCATCAGGTGCTAGTGCCGGAAGACCGTTATGCGCAGATGCGTAACGTCTGGTTCCTGCCGTCGGTGCCGGCGCTGGAATTGTGGTTGCGGCGTGCGGGGTTTACCGACATTCGTTGCGTGGATGTGAGCACGACAACGGTTGAAGAGCAGCGCGGTACGGAGTGGATGAAGTATCAGTCGTTGAGCGACTTCCTTGATCCCGAAGACCACAGCAAAACCATCGAAGGCCTGCCGGCGCCGATGCGTGCCGTGATCGTCGCCCGTAAATAACCCACAAAAACGCCGCATAACCCTGTAGGAGTGAGCCTGCTCGCGATAGCGGTCTGCCAGTCAATATTGAGGTGATTGGCAGACCGCTATCGCGAGCAGGCTCACTCCTACAGTTTCGCTTTGCGTTTATTCAATGGGTTTCGCGCGGCGGGCTCTAAAAAATTCGGTCAGCACGGCGCCACACTCTTCGGCCAACACCCCACCTTCATACAACACTCGATGGTTGAGAAAGCCCTGGGTAAAGAACTGCCCCTGACTCTGCACAATCCCCGCCTTCGGCTCCAGCGCCCCATACACCACGCGCGCCACCCGCGAATGCACAATCAAGCCCGCGCACATGCTGCACGGTTCCAGCGTCACATACAGCGTGCTGCCCGGCAGCCGATAGTTATCCACCGCCTGCGCGGCCGCACGAATCGCGACCATTTCGGCATGCGCACTCGGGTCGCTGGCACTGATCGGGCAATTAAACCCACGCCCGATAATCTCGCCATCCTGCACCAGTACCGCGCCCACCGGCACTTCGCCGAGCGCTGCACCTTGCGCGGCAAGGGCAAGGGCTTCGCGCATGAAGTCACGGTCGCGGCTGCGGTCGATGATCGCTGCGGGGCGAATCTGGCGCATCACTTCACCTCGATGGCGGCCATCAGGCCGGTTTCCATGTGGTCGATCACATGGCAGTGGAACATCCACACCCCCGGATTATCGGCCACCAGCGCCACTTGCGCGCGCTCGTTCTTGCCCAGCAGATAGGTGTCGGTGAAATACGGAATGACCTTGTGCCGGTTCGACGACAACACTTTAAAGCTCATGCCGTGCAGGTGGATCGGGTGCTGATACTGGGTCATGTTTTTCAATTCGAAAATATAGCTCTGCCCCAGTTTCAGGCTGGCGATTGGCCGATCAGCACACGTCTTGTCGGTGATGTCCCAAGCCTTGCCGTTGATCTGCCACAGGCTCGGCGGCCGACCGTTGTCGACGTCGACCGACACCGATCCGACCCATTCGAAATTGAAGTTGAGTTTCTCGGCATTGGCCAGATCCGGTTCGGCCACCGGGTTGGCCGGCAGGGCTTTCGGCCAGTCCGTCGGCGCGTCGGTATTGGCCACCGAACGCAGCGTGCCCAGACGCACCGGGCCGTTGCGCAGCGATAACTCTTCGCCGGCCGCCGGTGCCTTGATCGCCAGGCAAATACGCATGCCGGGGCCGAGCCAGTATTCCTTGCCCAGCGGCCGTGGCTCGACCGGGTTGCCGTCCAGCGCGTAGATCTTCGCTTCGACGCCGGGGATGTTGATGCGATACGTCAGGGTGTTATCGAGATTGAGCAAGCGCACGCGGGTGATCTGCCCGGCGGGCAATTCGATCACCGGCGTCGGCACTCCATTGATCGTCGAAAGACGCCCCGCCGTACCGCCACGCGCCGCTTCACGCGGGATGCTGAACTCGACGAAATTGCCTTCGTCATCGATGTGCCAGTTCTTCAGGCTCAGGGTCTTTTCGTAGACGAAACCGGTCGGCTCGCGCTCTTCGATGATCAGCGGCCCGACCAGCCCGCGCCCCAACTCTTCGCTGCTGCTGACGTGCGGGTGATACCAGTAGCTGCCGGCATCCGGCACGCGGAATTTGTAATCGAAGTATTCACCGGGAAGCACCGGCAGTTGCGACACGTACGGCACGCCGTCCATCTCCAGCGGCAGACGGATGCCGTGCCAGTGGATGGTGGTCGCCACCGGCAAGTGGTTGATGAAGCGCACCCGCAGCCATTCGCCCTGACGCACACGCAGCTCGGTTCCTGGCGCCGAAGGGCCGAACGCCCAGGCTTCGGTCTTGTGCCCTGGCACCAACTCAACGTCCAGCGGCGCAGCGATCAGCTCGTAGTCATGCCCCGCCTCAGCATCCGCCATCTTGCCCAGCCAGTAACGCGACGCGCCCCCCGCCCCGACACCAACGACAACAAGACCGGCCAGGCCACCGAGGATTTGGCGACGGGTAAAGGACATGAACTCAACTACCTCACGTATCAGCGACAGGCCCGGGGGCCCGTTAAAAGGCGAATACGATACACCTGCAACTGCGAAACAGTAAGGCCGGCGTGGCAATGCGACACAGGTTTGCCACCTGTGCGGGGGCGGTTTCTTACAGGTCCTGTCCTCTTTCGTTACCTTGAAATGGCCTGAGCCCTACAGATTCGTCCCTATGAAAAAGCCATAGTGCTGATCAGTTTTTTATCCCCCATTTCTCAAGGAGCGAGAAGTGAACATTTCTGTAACCCTGCCCCCGTCACTGCTGCCGAACCCGGCGGATGAACAGTCTCTGCAAGCGCTGGTGCTGCCGTTTACCGAGGCTTGTCCCGACTTGCACGACATGGCCCACGAAGCGGCCCAAGGCATTCTCGACCATTACGGCATCAAAGACATTGATCCCGAGGATGTCTGGTGGCATCGCTTCAGCAACACCTCGGTCAGCAGCGACAAGGCCTTTCTGGGGTGGGAGCATTACCCGAAACCTTCGGAATCACTGACGCTGGCGGAGCTGGTGGTCAAACGCTTTCACGCCCACGATCAGGACAATTCCGACCTGCTCGACGGCTATGGCGGTTTCTACAACGTAGGCGCGGACGCGGCGATCTATAACGAGACCAATGAAGTCCGGCTGCGCCCCAGCGAAGTCTTGAAAGACCTCTGGGCGATCAACTTCAGCGAGCTCTACCGAACGAAAATGCAGCAGTTCTGGGCGCTGCACTCAGACGACTTCCGCACGCTGGCCAAACTGAATTTCCTCGCCAAGGCCCTCGATGAACACGATGGCGAGCGGCTGAATAATGAAAATCTGAAGACGCTGATCAAGGCTGTGGCGAGCGATATCGACTGGCCCGTCTCGCGGGCTTATTTGCAAACTGAAGCACCGGTCGCTGAAGGTCTGCGTGTGTGCGCGCTGAATATCGGCGGCTACAGCGCAACGGACATTCTGTGCATCAGCGACAGCAACGGCACGCAGATTCTCTACACTCCCGGTGAACTCGACTGCTTCCATATTCTCGCCAGCGAATCCGATCTGCACTGGTGGCTGCTGATGCAAAACAACCACGCGGAAAATCGCGCACGCTTCATGGCGCATTTTCCGTTGGCGGCCCAGCAACAAGACGACGGCAATATCGGTCTGAATGCCATGATCGACTTGCTTTACTCGACGTGGGGCGCCAGCGATCACCACTTGATCAATCAGAATCCTGCAGCGATCACCGGTGATGCATTCAGTTGGCTGCGCGACTCGGTCAAGGCGCGCATGCACAGCGATGCCGACCTGTCGCTGCATTCCAATGGCGAGTTGCGCAAAAAGATGTGGATCGGCTACCTGAATGCCTTTCTTCGGGTTTTCGGCTCCATGGCCGCCGTGGGCTGGCCCGTTGCGCTGGCAGTGGTCGGTGCGGGGCTGGCCGACATGGGCTTGAACATCGATCAGGCCATCAACGGCACCAGCAAGGCCGATCGCAAGGCCGGAGTGATGGGGGCAATTGCCAGCGGAATCGATGTGCTGTTCAACCTGACTTATCTGCGCGGTGCAGCAGAGGTCGCGGAAGTTGGCGAAGCCAGCGAAACGTTTAACGTGCAGGACGAGTTTAGCGAACCCCTCATCGACGAATCGTCTGCAGATATTGCAGATGTCCCGCCTATTGCGCGTTACGCCCCGGGACCCGCTTATGCGCAACAAGGCGCAGACTTACTGGAGTCTTTCGAGACCAATGAAGTGCTGGACGGATTATCGCCTGTCTCGCGAGAAGGCCAGTATCAGGGGATCTTTCAACCGCCGGGTGGTGGACATTACGTACTGATCAACGACAGTTACTACCTGGTTCGCTTCATCAAAGAGCTCAAGAGCTGGGCGATCATTGATCCAGAAAATCCTTACTCGTTCTATCGCAGTTTGCCGATTCGACTGGATGAAGCTGGCGAATGGTAACCGATCAACCGCCCGGGTCTGATGGGCGGCGGCAAGTGCATCGGACTGTGGCCATGGGGTCGCGTCCGCACTCCGTTGCCCGAGGTGGACAGTCCGCCGACTGCTTACGACATTCCACCTGCTTCCCGTGATGCGCTCAACGAAATAGCTCAAGGACGGGGGACCAAATACGAGCTCAAAGATTACATGGCCACCCTGCCAAAAACGGACGCGAGTAATCCGCACGCTGAGTTCAAGGCGTTACGCCAGACGTTGTACCGCGATGCCACTGCCTTTCTGGAATCCCACACGTTGCCATCGCGCCCGCAAATCCCTGAATTGCCAGCGAAACTCGCGCCGAAAGAAATCATCAAGAAGCTGTATAAATCGGCGTCCGGGCTGGTCATTGGCGAAAATCACTCCAGTGTCGGCAGCAAACAGTTTCTGATCGACAATATGGCGGCACTCAGTAAACAGAAGGTCAAAACCCTGTATCTGGAGCATGTGCTGACAGACTTCCATCAAGCCGATCTGGATGTTTTCAATCGCACCGGGAAGATGTCGGAGACGCTGGAAACCTACCTGAAGACCATGGATGGAGGATTCAAAACCGACACCAGCGGCCAGTACACCTTTCTCGAACTGGCCAAAGCGGCGCAAAAAAATCATATCCGCATCCAGTCGATCGATTGCCTGGCCAGCTATAGAAGCACCGGCATGAGCGGTGTCGACAAAAGCACTTTCCGCCAGAAGATGATGAATTACTTTTCGCATGAGGTGATCACGGCGGATCAGAACGCTCGTGGCGCCCATCGCTGGGTCGCGCTGGTAGGCGACAGCCATGCCAATACCTGGGAAGGCGTACCGGGCTTAAGCGAACTGGAAGGCGGCATCGGCCTGCGTATAGAAAGCACCCCGGCCGGAACTGCCCGAGGCATAGAGCCGGATCCCGGGCGCATTCCGACCGACGAGTTTGCCCGCCCGTTATCGCCCGTCAAAAGCGACCTGCGCCTGCAAATCGACACGCCCGCCAGCGTTGCCTTGGCCGACTCATTAGAGAAAACACTGATCAATCCCGGCGATTGCACGGTGATGAACATCGACGACGTCGCCACGCTGGTTCATCGCAGCAGCGATGGCAGCATCGTGCGCACGCCGATCCTTAACAAGGGCGGGTTCTATTACGTTGAACGACCGAACTGGCCCATCAGCGGCCGACGTTACCCCAACCTGGCCGAGCTCTCGGCTGCGTTGCGGATCATGGGGTTCAAACCGATCAAAATCAGCTGACGTAAAAAAGCCCATCGCCTGCCGCGAGCCTTCGGGCGGCGATGTGCCCGTCAGATCAATAACGCCGTTACTCGTCCGTTCGGTGAACAAGCAACTTGCCGCTCATCAGCCCATTCTTTGCCGACGCAGCTTGTAACGGTTGAAGCAAACGACAACCTGACAAACAACGACAACGTTACGTAGAATGCGCCCGTGGCTATGGAACACCTTCCTTCTAAACCTCCTATGACCTAGGGGTTTCGCTCTCCACAACGCGCCTGCTTTTTGCAGGCGTTTTTTTTTATCGGCTGTAGGATGCTGCAGCTCGTTCACGACGGCGGCCAAAGGAGAAAATCAAGCATGAATCAGGAGCTATTCCTACGTCGCCGTAACAAAGTTCAAGTCCCGCTGGGCACGGGCGGTGCCACGCGCGCTCAGGTCGCGTCCGCTGTCCGGGAAGTCGCGGCATTTCGATGCCTATTCTCAGAATCTCTGATTGAGCAAATTGGCGGGTTGTCACCCAAAGAACTCAAGTACTGGCTGCGCGACATTGTCGGAATGCTTCGGCGCCGAGCTGGCGCTCATGTACACCACCGGCCGTTTTATCCTGACTTTCCAGAACAGGTTCTGAAGGCCTCGGAGGCGGAGCTGTACCTGAACGCCGTCATGCACTATTTCACGCTTCGGCGCTTACCAAAGACAGAAAACTCTCGACCTCCCTTGTTTGAGGGCAACTTCATACCTTGGGTGATTGATTCTGGAAGCGCCTCTGAGTTCGAGGCACTGCTTGAACCGCTGGTTTCATCGCGCACCTCGCTTTCCGAAGAGGAGACTGCCGATGTCGTCTGGTTTATCCGCGAGTACAAAAGCGATGTGTTCCGTCTGCTGCCCGAGATCATCCCGTTCCGGGAGATCCGTGCACAGGTTGGCGGCGCGTTGATCCTGCATGTCGCCGGCGATGCACGGGTGGACGCTTTTCTGGAGCGAAACGTCGAGACGGCAACGGACGTTCTACGACTGGCGGTCGCATTGAGTGGAGGAGATGTGTCACTGACGACAGCTTCGACACGTTTCAAAGCAATGAAGCGCTCGATGCGCCGCCAGTTTTTGCGCATGCTCGATAACATTCCAAACGCTGTAGAAGACGTGATGCGCCATGCTGAGCGCTGGAAACGATTGGCTGAAGTACTGCATCCGGGAGACTACGCCGATAAGTACCCACGAGCGCTAGCCGCAATTACAGCGGCGCGTCGTAACGAACCGCCCGCCACCTTCAATTCACGTGTCGAAATATTGCTGGCCCAGCATGACATCGCCGCTCTTACGCCTCTACTACAAAGCCGTCCTGGTGAGTTCGCACGACGACTAGACGTGACCCTGCGCCGCGCGACACAAGCAGACTCTGTACTCAACGCATTCGAGGCTGTTGCGGCACAAGTCTCCTCGCCTGTCCTGCTGCAATTGCTGGCCCAATTACGTGCACCGCGCCCTCTGCCCTTGCGCGCGTTCACACCGAAAGGTTCACTCGCCAAAGTCTATGCGATCACAGATCGGCGCGAACCTCTCACACCTGAAGTGTTGGCCGCAGCGGCTCGTATCTGCGAGGAAGCTCTCGTACAGCGTTTTGCCTCACTGCCACCATTAGGCCGCTGCTTCATTGACCCGGCATTACGCGAATACAAGGTACCGCTGGCGCAGCGCGCTGCATCGAAGTCGCTACGTACACTAGTACGGGGCAGTCGCTTGCCTGTGCCCGACACACAATTCATTCGCCTGTTTCTGTGGTGGAAGAATGGCAGTGAACGCACGGATATCGACTTGTCCGCCGCATTTTTCGACGCCGACTTCGTGTTCAAAGATACGGTCGCGTACTACAACCTGCAGGGCTACGGCGGTTACCACAGCGGCGACATCGTCGATGCACCCGAAGGGGCTTCGGAGTTCATCGACCTCGACATCGACGTCCTTATCGAGAAGGGTATCCGTTATGTCGTCACGTCTATCAACTCTTACACCGAGCAGCCGTATTGCGATCTCCCGGAATGCTTCGCTGGCTGGATGGCCCGCTCTGATACAGCGTCGGGCGAAGTGTTCGAGCCGCGATCGGTGTTCGACCGTATCGATATCGCATCCGACACAGTGATCTGTCTGCCATTCGTGATGGACCTGCAGGAACGACGCATGATTTGGGCCGACCTGGGACTCACTTCAGCTCCGCGGTGGAACAACGTCGGGAACAACCTCAGCGGGGTGTCATTGATGCTGCGGGCTTTGGTGCATACACCACGGCCGGATCTGGAGACTTTGTTCGATTTACATGTTCGAGCGCGAGGGGAACGAGTGGCTTCGCCACAGCAGGCACAGGTGGTATTTAAACCTGACCAAGGGATAACGCCGTTCGATACCGACTTGATTCGGTCACAGTTTCTTTAATACCTGAGCCAGCCCGCTTGCGAATCTAGCGCTGCACTCTAGTCAGGCTTCGAATGATTGCTCTGGCCAGGGACACACCCAACAAAAAAGGCGCCTAAGCGCCTTTTTTGTTCACCACGAAACAACCAGCAGGATCACTCCCACTCAATGGTCGCCGGCGGCTTGCTCGACACGTCATAAGTAACGCGCGAAATGCCTTCGATTTCATTGATGATGCGGCCGGAGACGGTTTCCAGCAGTTCGTAAGGCAGGTGAGCCCAACGCGCAGTCATGAAGTCGATGGTTTCTACGGCACGCAGGGCAACGACCCAGGCGTAACGACGGCCATCACCAACAACACCAACCGATTTCACTGGCTGGAACACCACGAAAGCCTGGCTGACTTTGTGGTACCAGTCGGCTTTGCGCAGTTCTTCGATGAAGATGTGGTCGGCACGACGCAGCAGGTCGGCGTATTCCTTTTTCACTTCACCGAGGATGCGCACGCCCAGGCCCGGGCCCGGGAACGGGTGACGGTAGACCATGTCGTACGGCAGGCCGAGTTCCAGGCCCAGACGACGGACTTCGTCCTTGAACAGTTCGCGCAGTGGCTCGACCAGTTTCAGGTTCATCTCTTCCGGCAGGCCGCCCACGTTGTGGTGCGACTTGATCACGTGGGCCTTGCCGCTTTTCGCGCCAGCCGACTCGATCACGTCCGGGTAGATGGTGCCCTGAGCGAGGTACTTGATGTTGTCCAGTTTGTTCGACTGGGCATCGAATACGTCGATGAAGGTGCGACCAATGATTTTGCGCTTCTTCTCTGGATCGGCTTCGCCGGCCAGGTTGTTCAGGAACTGCTCTTCAGCGTTGGCGCGGATCACCTTGACGCCCATGTTCTCGGCGAACATGGCCATCACTTGCTCGCCTTCGTGCAGACGCAGCAGGCCGTTGTCGACGAAGACGCAGGTCAGTTGGTCGCCGATGGCTTTGTGCAGCAGCGCGGCAACCACCGAGGAGTCAACGCCGCCGGACAGACCCAGCAGCACGTTGTCGGTGCCGACTTGTGCGCGGATGTTGGCGATGGCGTCTTCAGCGATCTTCGACGGCGTCCACAAGGCTTCACAGCCGCAGATGTCGAGAACGAAGCGCGACAGGATGCGACCGCCCTGCTTGGTGTGGGTCACTTCCGGGTGGAACTGCACGCCGTAGTAGCCACGGTCGTCGTTGAACATGCCGGCGATCGGGCAGCTTGGGGTGCTGGCCAGGATGTGGAAGTCTTGTGGCATCTTGGTGACTTTGTCACCGTGGCTCATCCATACGTCGAGGCCGAACAGGCCGTCAGCGTCGATGTGGTCTTCGATGCCGTCGAGCAGACGGCTCTTGCCGACCACGTCAACGCGGGCGTAACCGAACTCACGCAGCTCGGAACCTTCAACCTTGCCGCCCAGTTGCTCGGCCATGGTCTGCATGCCGTAGCAGATACCGAAAACCGGTACGCCCAGATCGAACACTGCCTGTGGGCAGCGCGGGCTGTCGGCGACGTGCACGGACTCGGGGCCACCGGCGAGGATGACGCCTTTAGGAGCGAATTCGCGGATCGCATCTTCGTCCATGTCGAACGGGTGCAGTTCGCAGTACACACCTATCTCGCGCACGCGGCGGGCGATCAGTTGGGTGTATTGCGAACCGAAGTCGAGGATCAGGATGCGGTGAGCGTGAATATCGAGGGCCATGATTCAGTCTCGTCTAAGTCATTCAGAAACAGTCGTGATACAGAAACAACTCGGGGCTGAATAAAACAGCCCCGGTTGCTTAACGATTTGCTTGAAGCATCAACCTACGCGGTAGTTTGGCGCTTCTTTGGTGATCTGCACGTCGTGAACGTGGGATTCGGCCATGCCGGCACCGGTGATCCGCACGAATTCAGGCTTGGTGCGCATTTCTTCGATGTTGGCGCTGCCGGTGTAACCCATCGAGGAACGCAGACCGCCCATCAGTTGGTGAATGATCGCGCTCAGGGTGCCTTTGTACGGCACACGGCCTTCGATGCCTTCCGGAACAAGTTTCTCTGCGCCTGCCGAGGAGTCCTGGAAGTAACGGTCGGACGAACCTTGAGCCTGGGACATGGCGCCCAGCGAACCCATACCGCGATACGCCTTGTACGAACGGCCCTGGAACAGTTCGATTTCGCCCGGCGCTTCTTCAGTACCGGCGAACATCGAGCCCATCATCACGCAGGAGGCACCGGCTACGATGGCCTTGGACAGGTCACCGGAGAAACGGATGCCGCCGTCGGCGATCAACGGAACACCAGTGCCTTCAAGGGCAGCGGCAACGTTGGCGATGGCACTGATTTGCGGGACGCCGACACCGGCGACGATACGGGTGGTGCAGATCGAGCCAGGGCCGATACCGACCTTGACGGCGTCAGCGCCTGCTTCGGCCAGAGCCTTGGCAGCGGCGCCGGTGGCGATGTTGCCGCCGATCACCTGCACTTCAGGGAAATTCTGTTTAACCCAGCGAACGCGGTCGATCACGCCTTTGGAGTGACCGTGAGCGGTATCGACTACCACCACGTCAACGCCAGCAGCGACCAGCGCGGCGACGCGGTCACCGGTGTCTTTACCGGTACCGACCGCAGCGCCAACGCGCAGACGACCTTGATCGTCCTTGCTGGCCAGCGGGTAGGCTTTGGCTTTTTCGATGTCGTTGACGGTCATCATGCCTTTGAGGGCAAATTTGTCGTCAACGATCAGAACGCGTTCGATGCGGTTTTTGTGCAGCAACTCGCGAACGTCGTTCTTGTCAGCGCCTTCCTTGACCGTGACCAGACGCTCTTTAGGCGTCATCACTTCACGGACGGTGGCTTCCAGACGGTTTTCGAAACGCACGTCACGGGAAGTGACGATGCCGACCAGGTCGCCATCGTGCAGTACCGGAACGCCGGAAATGTTGTGCAGACGGGTCAGTTCGAACAGTTCACGCACCGTGGCATCGGCCTCGATGGTGATTGGGTCCTTGACTACACCGGCTTCGTAACGCTTGACCTTGCGAACTTCGGCAGCTTGCTGCTCGATGGTCATGTTCTTGTGGATAATGCCAATGCCACCTTCCTGAGCCATGGCGATTGCCAGACGGGCTTCAGTGACGGTGTCCATTGCGGCAGAAACCAGAGGAATATTCAGCTCGATGCCACGGGTTAGGCGGGTCTTGAGACTGACTTCGTTAGGAAGCACCTCGGAATAACCAGGCACTAGGAGAATGTCGTCGAATGTCAGAGCTTCTTGGCTGATACGCAGCATCGCGGGGGCTCCCGAGCGGGAAAATGGAAGCGCGCCATTATAGTCAGACACCCCCTGCTGTTCAACGTAAAACTCAGCCTAATTGATATACGGAAAAACCCGATCCCTGTAGGAGCTGCCGCAGGCTGCGATCTTTTGACGTTGTTTGTTAAAAGCCAGATCAAAAGATCGCAGCCTTCGGCAGCTCCTACAGGGGATGTTTGAAGGTCAGAGTTCTACTTTTACCCAACTGACGGGCAGGTCGAGCCAGTCGGCGAATTCGTCGAGGAAGCTTTGTTTGAAGCCGGCTTCGAGCCAGTTGTTGAAGATGAACCCCAGGTTGGAAAAACCACACTCCTGCAAATACAGGAAACCGTTGATGTCGTCTTCGTGACCGCATTCCGGGCAGGTGAAGTTGTCGGTGCGCCCGGGCATCCAGTCTTCCAGGCTTTCGAACAGTGCCTCACCAATCTCGCGGCGACACTCGGCGCAGCCGGCCTCTTCAAGAAAACCTTTGGCCGGGGTGTAGATGCAGCGCTTGGTGACAATTTCCAGACCATTGATCGGCTCGCCGAACGGCAACGCCTGCGGGTGCAGCACCACGGCACGCGCGCCGTCGGCAATCGCATAAGCCATGCGGTTGCCGGTACGGCCACAGGTGCTCAGCTCTTCCTTGACGATGTTCTTGCGCACCAGCCAGCGCACGATCGCCCGGGCCCGGGGTTCGTGGACCGGCAGGGTGGAGATTTTCGGGACGATGATGCTTTGCGAATTCATGGTGCAAGCCTGCTGCAGATACTGAAATTTACCTCTGTAGGAGTGAGCCTGCTCGCGATAGCGGTGGGTCAGACACATCAAGATCAACTGATACACCGCTATCGCGAGCAGGCTCACTCCTACAAAGGAATTGCGGCCGGCAGCTTAATCCCTGACAAAATCCGGTCAAGTGCTGAGGTAGCGCCCGATCAGCGCAATCCCGCTCGCCAGCACCAGCCACGTCACCAGCCGCACAAACGCCTCGCGTGACAAACGCATGGTCAACCGCCGCCCGACCCACAACCCCAACGCCATGGCCGGCAACAGACAAAGCGCCAACATCAACAAGGGTAGCTCGGCATACACACCCGCGATGGCAAACAGGCTCAAACGCACCACCGTGCTGCAACTGATCAGCGCACTTTGCGTGGCCCGCGCCGCTTCTTTCGGCAATCGGCTGTTGAGATAAATCGCATATAAAAAGCCGCCGCTGCCAAACAGCGCACCAAACAAACCGCCAACCGTGCCCATCGGCAGCGCCCACCCGGCTGACAATTGCGTCGGCCGCGCTTTCACCCACAAGCTGTAAATCGCATAAGCGCTGATAAACAGCCCCATCAACAACAGCAGCAGGTCGGATTTGAGGTTAAGCAGAAAAATCACCCCCAACGTGCAGCCGATCGCCATGCACGGCAGCAGCCGCAACAACTCCGGCTTAGCGACATCGCGCCGCGACGGCAGCAGATTGCCGAGCGCCGCGACGAAATCCAGCAACACCAGCAGCGGCACGATCTTCGACAACGGCATGAACAGAATCAGCACCGGCCCCGCCACCAGTGCGGTGCCAAACCCGGCAATACCGAACACGATGTACGCCAGCACGATGCCGAGCCCGATGACCAGCCAGCCCTCAATGCCCCACGACCATTCACTCAACAACCCCACCACGCTCATCGCTGCACATCCTTTATTAGCCTGAGATGACTTTAGCCAGCGCCGAGCATTGCGACTAATATCTTCAAAGCCGCCCACCCATCTCGAAAAGGCATACCTGGTGCTCTCAACCCGTCAATTGCGCTACTTCGTGGAGATCGCCGAATGCGGCAGCTTCAGTGCGGCCGCCGAGCGTTTGTTTATCGCGCAGTCGGCGCTGAGCCGACAGATCAAAGACATGGAAACCCGCCTGCAAACCCCGCTGTTCGAACGTACCGCGCGCCAGCCCCGACTGACGGCGGCGGGCGAAGCGTTTCTGCCGCGAGCGCGCAATCTGCTCAATGAATTGGGTAAAGCCAGCGCCATGGCCACCGAGGTCGGCAATGGCCAACTCGGCACGTTGCGCTTGAGTCATTCGAGCACCGTGTCGATCAGCGGCCGCTTGCTCCGTGATATCGGCGCCTATCTTGAGCAGCAGCCCGGCGTATCGCTGGATATCGGCAAATTGTCTTCCGAAGCACAGCTTGAAGAACTGGCCGAGGGCCGACTCGATGTCGGCTTGCTGCGCCTGCCCGTGCTGCGTCAGCGCGAAGGCATTCAGCTCGTGCCGCTGTTCACCGAACGCTTGCTGCTGGCGGTGCCGGTCGATCATCGACTGACGGCGTGCAATACCGTCGAACTGGCACAGTTGCAGGACGAAGCGTTCATCTCGATCCCGCACCCGCAACGCGGCGGTTTGAGTTATCTGTGTGCCGACCTGTGCATGCGCCAGGGTTTCTTCCCGAAAGCGGCGCGGGTGATGTCGCGCAAGACCACGCAGTTACAATTGATTCAGGCCGGATTCGGCATCGCCCTGCTGCCGGAATCCATGCAAGACATCGCCCCGAGCGGCGTACGCTTTCTGCCACTGAGCGATCCCGACTGCCAAAGCACCGTCGCCCTCGCCTACCGCCAATCCCCGCCCCCGTTGATTCACCACTTCATCCAGACCTTCACACCCCCCATGTAGGAGCTGCCGAAGGCTGCGATCTTTTGACCTTGATCTCAAAAAACCAGATCAAAAGATCGCAGCCTCGTTTCACTCGACAGCTCCTACAGGGATCGTGCAATGACGGCGAGAATGCCTTTAAACTGCGCCCCATGATTAAAGATCCCTTTGCAAGACTCGGCCTGGACCGTGAAGTCCTGACCGTCAGCCAGCTCAACGGCCGCGCGCGGGTGTTGCTCGAAGACGTGTTCAGCAACATCTGGGTCGAAGGCGAAATCTCCAACCTCGCCCGACCGGCGTCCGGGCACATCTACTTCACGCTCAAGGACAGTGGCGCGCAGGTGCGTTGCGCGCTGTTCCGGCAGAACGCCGCGCGCGTGCGCCAAGCGTTGAAGGATGGCCTGGCGGTGAAAGTGCGCGGCAAGGTTTCGTTGTTCGAAGGCCGTGGCGACTATCAGTTGATTCTCGACACCGTCGAGCCTGCCGGTGACGGCGCGCTACGTCTGGCGTTCGATGCGCTGAAAGAAAAGCTCAGCGCCGAAGGCCTGTTCAGCGCCGAACGCAAAGTGCCGTTGCCTGCTCATCCGCAGCGTATCGGCATCATCAGCTCGCCGACCGGCGCGGTGATTCGCGACATCATCAGTGTGTTCCGCCGCCGTGCACCGCAAGTGCAACTGACGCTGATTCCGACTGCCGTTCAAGGCCGCGAGGCCACCGCGCAAATTGTTCGCGCGCTGAAAATGGCCGATGCGCGGGGTTTCGACGCATTGATCCTCGCCCGTGGCGGCGGCTCGCTGGAAGACCTCTGGTGTTTCAACGAAGAAGCCGTGGCCCGCGCCGTCGATGCTTGCGTGACGCCGATTGTCAGCGCTGTCGGCCATGAGACCGACGTGTCGATCAGTGACTTTGTTGCTGACGTGCGCGCACCGACGCCATCTGCGGCTGCCGAGTTGCTCGCCCCTGATTCCAGCCATTTGATCCGTCAGGTCGAAAGCCTGCATCGCCGCTTGGTGATGCGCATGCGTGACCGTTTGATGCGTGATCGTCTGCGCCTCGAAGGCATGGCCCGTCGCCTGCGTCACCCCGGCGAACGTCTGCGCCAGCAAGCGCAACGTCTGGATGATCTGGACATGCGCATGCGCCGGGCCTTCGAGCGCAGCCTCAATACCCGTCGCGAGCGGCTGATCCGTCTGGAAACCCGCCTCGCCGGGCAACATCCTGGGCGGCAATTGGCGATGTTGCGCCAGCGCCTCGACAGCCTCGCCGAGCGTCTGCCCCGCGCCATGCGCGAAGGCCTGAAAAACCGTCGCCTGCAATTGCACAGCCAGATGCAGACGCTGCACGTGGTCAGTCCGCTGGCAACGCTCGGTCGTGGCTACAGCATTCTGCTCGATGAACGCGGCCATGCCATTCGCAACGCCGCGCAAACCCACACCGGCCAGCGCCTGAAAGCCAAACTGGGCGAAGGCGAATTGCAAGTGCGCGTCGAGGACAATCACCTGACGCCTGTCACCCTCTCTTTACTGGACTGATCCATGCCGCGTTTTCTGGCTCCACTGTTTTTGCTGTGTCTGACCTTCAACGCCCATGCCGACAGCTACATCACCCGCATGCTCAACAAACCGGTGCCGGGCGGCGTGGCCGTGGTTGATCTGGGCACAGCCGCGCAGGCGCCGACTGCCACCTATCAAGGCAAACCGGTGCTGGTGGTCAAGGAACAGGACAACTGGCTGGCAATCGTCGGCGTGCCATTGACGGTCAAACCGGGGGCGCAGCAGATCAGCAGTGGCGGACGTAATCTGCCTTTCACGGTGGGTAACAAGAAATACCCGGAACAGCACATCACCCTGAAGAACAAGCAACAAGTAAACCCGGATCAGTCGAACCTCAAGCGCATCGAGGGGGAACTGGCCGTGCAGATCAAGGCCTATCGCAGCTTCAGCCCGAACACACCGAGCAACCTGCTGTTGGACAAACCGGTCAACGGGCCACTGTCGAGCAAGTTTGGCGTGCGCCGTTTCTTCAACGGTGAGGAACGTAATCCGCACGCCGGCCTCGACTTCGCGGTGCCAGCCGGCACGCCGATCAAGACCCCGGCGGCGGGTAAGGTGATTCTGATCGGTAACTACTTCTTTAATGGCAACACAGTGTTTGTCGACCATGGGCAGGGCTTTATCAGCATGTTCTGCCATATGTCGAAGATTGACGTGAAGGACGGCCAGCAACTGGCACGTGGCGCGGTGGTGGGCAAGGTGGGCATGACCGGCAGGGCGACCGGGCCGCATATGCACTGGAATGTCAGCCTGAATGATGCGCGGGTGGATCCGGCGATTTTCATTGGTGCGTTTCAACCTTAAAAAATAGGGTGAGGCTTATGGCCTCATCGCGAGCAGGCTCACTCCTACATTGGACTGGTATTGTGAACACGATCAACTGTAGGAGTGAGCCTGCTCGCGATGGCGGCTTATGCTGTACTCAAACACCCCTGGCACCCCTGGCACCCCATCACCCCCGATTGCGCCCCAATCAAACCTCGCGCAAATATCACAACGATCAGCGATATCCTGCGCAATAAAATACTGCAAAATCTAGCTTTCCGAGTATTCCTCTCAATTTTTTTCGACTGCTTGCCATCCTCTCCCCTCGCGGTTAGGGTTGAAGGCATGAAAACCTCTCACACCCTCATTCAGCTTCGCCAGCACCGCAGCCTGTGCCTCGTCAGCGCACGACTGCCAGGCGGAATCGCTGCGCCTCGTCCAGAGCTTTTCCCGACATATTCGTAACACCGGCAGGCCGCCTCTTTTCGGCCCAGACAATAAGGAATTTCCCGATGAGCATGCTCAAAGATCCGTCTTCGAAATACCGCGCGTTTCCTGTCATCAACCTGCCGGATCGCACCTGGCCGTCGAAGACCATCGACACCGCGCCGATCTGGTGCAGCTCCGACCTGCGTGACGGTAACCAGTCGCTGATCGAACCGATGGACGCGGTGAAAAAGCTGCGCTTCTGGAAAACCCTGGTGCAAGTCGGCGTGAAGGAAATCGAAGCCTCGTTCCCTGCCGCTTCGCAAACCGACTTCGACTTCGTGCGTACCCTCATCGAAGAAGGCCACATCCCGGACGACACCACCATTCAGGTGCTGACCCAGGGTCGTGAAGACTTGATCGAGCGCACCTTCGAATCCCTGCGCGGCGCGAAGAAAGCCATCGTTCACTTGTACAACGCCACTTCGCCGTCTTTCCGTCGCATCGTCTTCAACCAGGACAAGGACGGTATCAAGGCCATCGCCGTGAACGCCGCCAAGCTGTTCGTCAAATACGCAGCGATGCAGCCGGACACCGAGTGGACCTTCGAATACTCGCCGGAAACCTTCAGCGCCACCGAGCTGGAATTCGCCAAGGAAGTCTGTGACGCGGTGATCGAGGTCTGGAACCCGACACCTGAGCACAAGATGATCCTCAACCTGCCCGCCACCGTCGAGTGCGCGACGCCGAACATCTACGCCGACCAGATCGAGTGGTTCGGCCGCAACATCAACCGTCGTGACAGCGTGATCATCAGCCTGCACACCCACAACGACCGTGGCACCGGTGTCGCCGCCACCGAACTGGGCCTGATGGCTGGCGCCGATCGCGTCGAAGGCTGCCTGTTCGGCAACGGCGAGCGTACCGGTAACGTCGACCTCGTCACCGTCGCACTGAACATGTACACCCAGGGTCTCGACCCGCAGCTGGACTTCTCCGACATTGACGGCGTGCGCAAAGTCGTCGAGGAGTGCAACCAGATTCAGGTTCACCCGCGTCACCCGTACGTTGGCGACCTGGTGCACACCGCGTTCTCCGGCTCGCACCAGGATGCAATCCGCAAAGGCTTCTCCCAGCAGAAACCGGACGCACTGTGGGAAGTGCCGTACTTGCCGATCGACCCGGCCGACATCGGTCGCAGCTACGAAGCGGTGATCCGCGTCAACAGCCAGTCGGGCAAGGGCGGCATCGCTTACTTGCTGGAGCAGGAATACGGCATCAGCCTGCCGCGTCGCATGCAGATCGAATTCAGCCAGGTCGTGCAGCGTGAAACCGATCGTCTCGGTCTGGAGATGACCGCCAAGCAGATTCACTCGCTGTTGATCAGCGAATACCTGCAAGCCAACACCCCGTACGCGCTGGTCAGCCATCGCTTGCAGGAAGAAAACGGCAACAGCAATGTTGAAGTGGAAGTGGCGAGCAAGGGTCAGGGCGAAACCAACCTGCACTGGCGCGGCAAAGGCAACGGTGCGCTGGAAGCACTGGTCGCCGGCCTGCCGGTTCCGGTGGAGATCATGGACTACAACGAACACGCGATCGGCGCGGGCACCAACGCCAAAGCGGCTGCGTACATCGAGCTGCGCGTGAACGGTGAACGTGCGGTGCACGGCGTGGGTATTGATGAAAACATCACCACGGCCAGCTTCAAGGCACTGTTCAGCGCGCTGAACCGCTCGCTGAGCCAGCCTGAGGCGAAAGCGGCGTAATCACCGCTGAAATGCAAAAGGCCCCGAAGTGCGAACTTCGGGGCCTTTTTATTGAAGATCAAAAGATCGCAGCCTTCGGCAGCTCCTACAGGAAACTCATTGCGATCTTTTGCCTTTGAACCTTACGCGTGGGTGTCGACGCTCAACATCGCCTGCAGCAACGTGGCCTGCAGCACTTGAATGTTGCTTGCGGTCACGGCGATCTGGGTCTGCATCTCCATCATTTGCTGAGCTTTTTGCTCCGGCGAGGCCTGGCTGCGTTGGGTGCTGGCCAGTTGTGCCTTTTGCTCGGCCAACAGCTTCTGCGCTTCGGCAATCTGTTTTTTCAGGGCTTCGATCGGGCTGCCGGCATCGCCGACAGAAGCGATATTGGCTCCCGCACTGTTCACGCGCAGCTCACCGTCGCCATTGGCATCGGTGGTGTTCAATGGATTAACCGCTAATTCCTGCGGATCGCGGATCGAGACTTTCGACGGCGTAACCGGGTACGGATTGACGGTAGTGGCGCTGATGCTGGTCATAAGAAAATCCTCCTTGGCTGATCTTCCTATCGGCACACAGCGCCAGAACTGAATACGTTTGTATGCGGTTTTATACAAACATCAGGTGAACTCGAAGGTATCCGCGTCAAGGTTTGCCGGAAAACGCTCGCGATATGCCGCCAACGGTGCAGCCTCCAGAATGGCCTTGAACACACCGTCCGCCTCCCCCGCTGCGAGCAGGGTTTCGCCCTGGAAATCGAGCACCTGACTGTCGCCGGTGTAGGCAAAGCCCTTGCCATCGGTGCCGACCCGGTTCACCGCCGCCACGTAGCAGAGGTTTTCGATGGCACGCGCCGGCAACAGGCGGTTCCAGTGCAGACGACGAGCGCCCGGCCAGTTGGCGGTGTACAACAGCAGATCGGTGTCCTGCGCGTCGCGGCTCCACACCGGGAAGCGCAGGTCGTAACAGATCAGCGGACGAATCCGCCAACCCTTGAGCTCGAACTGCACCTGACGCTCGCCCGGGGTGTAGTGATTGTGTTCGCCGGCCATGCGGAACAAGTGGCGCTTGTCGTAATGCAGCACTTCGCCGTCCGGGCGCGCCCACAGCAGGCGGTTGCGATGACTGCCGTCCGCGGCCTGAATGATCACGCTGCCAGTGATCACGGCGTTGAGTTTCGCCGCCTGCACGCGCAGCCACTTACTGGTCGGGCCGTTCTCGGCTTCGGCCAGGGTTTCTGATTCCATGGAGAAACCGGTGGTGAACATCTCCGGCAGGATGATCAGATCAGCGCCCTGCGCCTGCTCCAGCAGCATTTCGAAATGCTCGAAGTTCGCCTGACGGTCATGCCAGGCCAGGCTGGTCTGGATCAGCGCCAGGTTCAGATCGGGTAACGCACTCAGATCACGCATAGTTTTGCCGCCGCTTCACGCAGCGTCTCCTCGCGTTTGGCGAAGCACAGACGCACCAGGCGCTGGCCTTCGGGTGGGTTCTGGTAGAAGACCGACACGGGAATGCTCGCCACCCCGTGTTCGCGGGTCATCCATATGGTCATCTCGACGTCGTTCAGATCAGGGCGGATTTGCGAGTAATCGACCAGCTGGAAATAGGTGCCGGTGACACGCTTGAAGGTAAAGCGCGACGGCGCGAGCAGGTCGCAGAACAGATCACGTTTGGCCTGATAGAAACCTGGCAGCTCTTCGACGTGTTCCGGGTGCTCGGCCATGTAATCGGCCAGCGCATATTGCAGCGGGGTCACGCCGCAGAAGCTGACGTACTGATGAACTTTGCGCAGCTCGGCGGTCAGTGCTGGTGGCGCGACGACGTAGCCGGTTTTCCAGCCGGTAACGTGGTAAGTCTTGCCGAACGAGCTGACCACGAAGGCGCGTTGGTACAGCTCTTCGTGGGCCAGTACGCTGACGTGGGGCACGCCGTCGAACACCAGGTGTTCATAGACTTCATCGCTGATCAGGTAGATGTCGCGATCGCGGATCAGCCCTGCCAGTTGATCCAGTTCGTCGCGGGTGATCAGGGCGCCGCTCGGGTTGTGCGGGGTGTTGATGACAATCATTTTCGTGCGCGGACTGAGCGCCGCGGCGAGTTTGTCGAAATCGATGGAGAAGTCGTTCGGGTTCAGTTGCACATGCACGCAACGACCGCCCGCCAACTCCGTCGCCGGTGCATAGCTGTCGTAGCACGGATCAAACACGATGACTTCGTCGCCGCTGTGGATAACTGCCTGAATCGCACAGAAGATCGCCTGGGTCGCGCCCGGCGTCACGGTCACTTCGCTGTCGGCATTGACCTGGACGCCATAGCTGCGAGCGATTTTCGCTGCAATCTGTTCGCGCAATACCGGCAGGCCAGTCATCGGCGAATACTGATTGTGGCCACTGGCAATGTGCCGACCGACCGCATCGCGCAACGCCTGCGGGCCGTCAAAATCAGGAAAACCCTGGGACAGGTTGATCGCGCCGGTCTGCGCCGCGAGCTGAGACATCTGCGTGAAAATAGTGATGCCGACATTCGGCAGCTTACTGGTGATCATCGGGGGTTCCCTGCTCAACACCCGGCTCTGACGACGGCGCGGGAGAGCCCGAGGATAGCCCATCCGACGCCCATAAAAAAAGGGCGCTCTGGTGAGCGCCCTTCTTATCGCCGAACCCATGTAGGAGCTGCCGAAGGCTGCGATCTTCTGATCTTGCCTTTAAAGCAAAATCAAAAGATCGCAGCCTGCGGCAGCTCCTACAGAAGCCATTGAGCATTCCCACACCAAGGCAGGAATGGCCACCTCAATCACTTCTTGTCGCGGCGCTTTTTGTCGGCTTTTTTGCTGTGCGACATCATCCGACGCTTCCTGTTGACCTGGCGGTCGGTCAGCGTGTTTTTGTTGCCTTCGTACGGGTTCTCGCCGCCCTTGAACTCGATGCGGATCGGCGTACCGACCAGCTTGAGCACACGACGGTAAGTGTTTTCCAGATAGCGCACATACGACTTCGGCACTTTCTCGATCTGGTTACCGTGGATCACGATGATCGGCGGGTTAGCACCACCCAAGTGGGCGTAACGCAGCTTGATTCGGCGGTTGTTGACCATCGGCGGCGCGTGCTCGCCAACCGCATCTTCCAGAATCTGGGTCAGACGGTTGGTCGGCCAGCGGGTAACCGCCGACTTGAACGAGTTCTGCACCGAAGCGTAGAGGTTACCCACGCCGGTACCGTGCAGTGCCGAGATGAAGTGGATGTCGGCGTAATCAACGAAGAACAGACGACGCTGCAGCTCGACCTTGACGAAGTCGCGCTCGCTCGGCGTCATGCCGTCCCACTTGTTGATCGCGATCACCAGCGCACGACCCGACTCGATGGCGAAGCCGAGCAGGTTGAGGTCGTGATCGACCACGCCTTCACGCGCATCCATCACGAAGATCACCACGTTGGCGTCTTTGATCGCTTGCAGGGTTTTGACCACGGAGAACTTTTCAACTTCTTCGTGGATCTTGCCGCGCTTGCGCACACCGGCGGTGTCGATCAGCGTGTACTTCTCTTCATTCCGCTCGAACGGAATGTAGATACTGTCACGCGTGGTGCCGGGCTGGTCATAAACGATTACCCGGTCTTCACCGAGCATACGGTTGACCAGGGTCGATTTGCCGACGTTCGGACGACCGATGATGGCGATCTTGATGCCGTCTTTTTCGCTTGGGCCAGGAATGCGCTTGGCTTCCTCACCTTCGGCAACGATTTCTTCTTCACCGTCTTCCGGCTCTTCTTCGTCTTTCGGGAAATCACCCAAGGCGATTTCCAGCATCTGGGTGATGCCACGGCCGTGAGCACCGGCGATCGGGATCGCGTGGCCCATGCCCAACGGAGCGAATTCAGCGCGGGCCATTTCCGGATCGATGTTGTCGACCTTGTTGGCAACCACGTAGGAGCGCTTGTTACGTTTGCGCAGGTGTTCGGCGATCATCTGGTCGGCGGCGGTGAAACCGGCCTTGGCATCTACCAGGAACAGCACAACATCTGCTTCTTCAATGGCCAGCAGCGACTGCTCGGCCATTTTTTCGTCCATACCGTGCTCGTCACCGGAGATACCACCGGTGTCGACCAGAATGTAGGAACGCCCTTGCCACTTGGCCTCACCGTACTGGCGATCACGGGTCAGACCGGACAAGTCGCCGACGATGGCGTCGCGAGTCCTGGTCAGGCGGTTGAACAAGGTGGACTTGCCGACGTTCGGTCGGCCCACCAGGGCGATTACGGGAACCATGCGGCTCTCCACTTCGTTATTTCAGAAAATACAAAAGCCGCTGCGAGGCAGCGGCTGGTGCTCGGGGCAACGCCTGTTAGCGCTGCAAGCCCCATGAATCCGGGGCCGCCTGGGGGTTTAACCCCAAGCATAGTTGTTACTTGATGGTCAGGGCTTCCAGTTTGCCGCTGTTGCCATACACATAAATCGTGTCACCCACCACCAGCGGACGGGCACGCAGGCCGTCGCTGTCAATGCGCTCACGGCCGACGAAACGACCGTCAACCTGACTCAACAGGTGCAGATAACCTTCCAGGTCACCCACTGCCACGTAGCTGGAGAACACTTCCGGCGCCGACAGTTGACGGCGAGCCAGCGAATCGTTGCTCCACAATGCTGTGGTGGAACGTTCGTCGACGCCTTCAACAGTGCCCGAGGACAGGCTCACGTAAACGCTGCCGAAACCCTGAGCAATACCAGCGTAGCTCGACGCATCGCGCTGCCAGAGTTGACGACCGCTTTCCAGATCCAGTGCCGCGACGCGACCCTGATAGCTGGCAACGTACAGCGTACCGCCGGACAACAGCAGACCGCCGTCGATGTCGACTACGCGCTCCAGCTCCGAACGACCTTGCGGAATCGCAATGCGTTGTTCCCAAACCGGCACGCCGTTGGAAATGTCCAGAGCGACTACTTTACCGGTCGACAGGCCAGCCACCGCGAGGCGGTTGGTGACCAGCGGTGCACTGGTGCCACGCAGGGTCAGTACGGCCGGAGTGCTGTCATACACCCAACGCTGAGTACCGGTGGAAGCATCCAGACCGATCAGACGATCGTCCTGAGTCTGCACCACCACGACGTCACCGTTGTTGGCCGGTGGCGCAAGAACTTCGCTGTTGACGCGGGCACGCCACTTCTCTTCACCGTTGATGGTGTCCAGAGCAACGACTTCGCCACGCAGGGTGCCGATCAGAACCAGCCCATAACCAACGCCGACAGCGCCGGAGACAGGCAGATCAAGATCCTGCTTCCATTTCACATCGCCATTGCCGCGATCCATGGCCATCACCACGCCGGTTACATCAGCGGCGTAGATGTTGTCACCGTCGATCGCCGGCACCAGCATGTTGTAGGTTTCGCCCTGACCGTCACCGATCGAACGACTCCACTGCTTTTGCAGAACCACTTCTTCTTTGAAGTCGGTCAGTTCAGCCGGTGGCAATTCTTTCTTGCTGTTGCTGCTGCAACCCGCGGCCAGAAGGGCCAGAGCCAGCAATGCTGCATGCTTCCAACGGATCACGTCACGCATCCCCTTTGGCCAGGTCGTCGAGCTTGATTTGAAGGCCACCGACCGCCGCTTCATCCGACAGTGCCGCCTTGGCTTTTTGATACGCCTTGTTCGCGTCATCGGTACGGCCCAACTGCACCAGCAGGTCGCCCTTGAGTTCTTCGCGAGTGGCCAGGAACGCTTTGTCGGCATCACCGTCGAGCAGTTTCAGGGCGTCGTCGGCTTTGTTCTGTGCACCCAACACCTGCGCCAGACGCTGACGAGCGATTTCGCCCAGCGCCGGGTTGGCCGGTTTGTCGACGATGGCTTTCAGCTCGGTGGCGGCGTCATCCAGCTTGCCGCTGTCGACCGCCACTTTAGCCACGAACAGGCTGCCGTACTGCGCGTAGGCCGAACCGGCGAACTCGCTGTTGAGCTTGCCGGCCAGATCCGCAACGCGGGCAGCATCAGGCTTGCCGTCAGGCGTCAGCGTGGTTTCCAGCAGTTGCTGATAGAGCACCGAGGCGCCTTGCGACTGGTTGCCCTGATATTTGTGATAAGCCTGCCAGCCGAACACGATGACCAGCGCCAACAGGCCGCCGGTGACCAGAGGTTTGCCGTTGCGTGTCCACCAGTCCTTCAAATCCGCCAACTGTTCGTCTTCGGTACTCGACACCCCAATACTCCTTAATCGCTAAATCGGCTGTTTAGACAGCTTCAACCCTGCACGACGCAGGTGGCCAGGTGAGCGGCGAGCGCATCCCAGGCAATGCTTTGTTGTTCGCCCTGGCCACGCAGGGGTTTGAAACCTACCACTTGCTGGGCCATTTCGTCGTCACCGAGGATCAGTGCGTACAGCGCACCGCTCTTGTCGGCCTTCTTGAACTGGCTCTTGAAGCTGCCGGCGCCGGCATTGACTTGCAGGCGCAGGTTTGGAAGTTGATCACGAACACGTTCAGCCAGGGCCAGCCCCGCCAGCTCGGCTTCTTCGCCGAATGCGCACAGATAGACATCAACCTGACGGGAGATTTCTTCCGGGATCTGCTCCAGCGTTTCCAGCATCAGCACCAGACGTTCGATGCCCATGGCGAAACCGACGCCGGTGGTTGGTTTGCCGCCCATCTGCTCGACCAGACCGTCGTAACGGCCACCCGCGCAGACAGTGCCCTGAGCGCCGAGCTTGTCGGTGACCCATTCGAAAACGGTTTTGCTGTAGTAATCGAGGCCACGCACCAGCTTCGGATTGAGTACGTACGGAATGCCGACGGCATCCAGACGCGCTTTCAAACCTTCGAAGTGTGCACGCGACTCGTCATCGAGGTAGTCGGCCATCTTCGGCGCATCGACCAGCACCGCTTGAGTGTCGGCATTTTTCGTGTCGAGCACGCGCAGCGGGTTGGTTTTCAGGCGACGCTGGCTGTCTTCGTCGAGTTTGTCGTGGTGCGCCGAGAGGTACTCGACCAGCGCTTCACGATAACGCCCACGGGATTCGCTGGTGCCCAGGCTGTTGAGCTCGAGCTTGACCGCATCACGGATACCCAGCTCGCCCCACAGGCGCCAGGTCATGGTGATCAGCTCGGCGTCGATGTCCGGACCGTCGAGGTTGAACACTTCCAGACCGATCTGGTGGAACTGGCGATAACGGCCTTTCTGCGGACGCTCGTGGCGGAACATCGGGCCGATGTACCAGAGTTTCTGCACCTGGCCACCGCCGGTGATGCCGTGTTCAAGCACCGCACGCACGCACGCCGCGGTGCCTTCCGGACGCAGGGTCAGGGAGTCGCCGTTGCGGTCTTCAAAGGTGTACATCTCTTTTTCGACGATATCGGTCACTTCACCGATCGAGCGCTTGAACAGCTCGGTGAACTCGACGATCGGCATGCGGATCTGCTTGTAACCGTAGTTATCCAGCAGGCGCGCAACGGTGCCCTCGAAATAACGCCACAGGGGAGTCTGTTCGGGCAGGATGTCGTTCATGCCACGAATGGCTTGCAATGACTTGCTCACTTTAAATCCTTAAATTCGTTCGGCTCTTCAGTCAGGGTCAGCCGCGCGCAATTACGGCAGCGTCAGCTTCGACCTTTTCGGCCGCTTTCTGGCGGATCAGCCTTTCCAGCTCGTCCACCAGATTGTCATTCGTCAGTTTCTGCGCCGGCTTGCCGTCGATGTAAATCAGGTTGGGCGTGCCGCCGGTCAAGCCGATATGGGCTTCCTTGGCTTCGCCGGGGCCGTTGACCACACAACCGATCACCGCGACATCCAGCGGCACCAGCAGGTCTTCAAGGCGCCCTTCCAGCTCGTTCATGGTTTTCACCACATCGAAGTTCTGCCGCGAGCAGCTCGGGCAGGCGATGAAGTTGATGCCACGGGAACGCAGATGCAAAGACTTGAGGATGTCGTAACCGACCTTCACTTCCTCGACCGGATCGGCCGCCAGCGAGATGCGGATGGTATCGCCAATCCCTTCGGCGAGCAGCATACCTAGGCCCACGGCGGATTTCACTGTGCCCGAACGCAATCCACCGGCTTCGGTGATGCCCAGGTGCAGCGGCTGGACGATTTCTTTCGCCAGCAAGCGGTAGGCTTCGACGGCCATGAACACGTCGGAGGCCTTCACGCTGACCTTGAAGTCCTGGAAATTCAGGCGTTCGAGGTGCTCAACGTGGCGCAAAGCAGACTCGACCAGCGCGGCCGGGGTCGGCTCGCCGTATTTCTTTTGCAGGTCTTTTTCCAGGGAACCGGCGTTGACGCCGATGCGGATCGGAATGCCGCGATCACGCGCGGCATCGACCACAGCACGAACACGGTCTTCGCGACCGATGTTGCCCGGGTTGATGCGCAGGCAGTCGACGCCCAGTTCGGCTACACGCAGAGCGATTTTGTAGTCGAAGTGGATGTCGGCAACCAGTGGCACTTTGACCAGTTGTTTGATCTTGCCGAACGCCTCGGCGGCGTCCATGTCCGGCACCGAGACGCGAACGATGTCGACGCCAGCGGCTTCCAGACGGTTGATTTGCGCAACAGTGGCGGCAACGTCATTGGTGTCGCTGTTGGTCATGCTCTGCACCGCGATCGGCGCATCGCCGCCCACCGGTACGTTGCCGACCCAGATCTTGCGCGAAACGCGACGTTTGATTGGAGATTCGCCGTGCATGACTTATTGACCCAACTTCAGGCGAGCAGTCTCGCCACTGGTGAACGGAGCAACATCGACCGGCTGGCCGTTGTAGCTGACCTGCGCGCCACGGGCATAGCCCAGGCGTACGGCAAAAGGCGGCTTGCCGGCAACGGCCAGGCTGTCGCCTTTGCGTTTGAGACCACTGAACAATACTTTACCGCTGCCATCGGAGACTTGCGTCCAGCAGTCAGCGACAAATTGCACCGATACCTGGCCTTGGCCGGCAACCGGGGCTGCAGCAGGCGCGGCCGGTGCCACCGGGGCAGTCACGGTCGGAGCGGGCGTGCTCGGCACAGCAGGCGCCGGCGTGGCAGGCGAGGCAACCACGGGGGCAGGCGTATGAGCGGGAGCGGCTGGCGCTGCCGGAGCAACCGGTGCAGCAGGCGCAGACTCGGTGGCTGGAACGGCAGGCTCGGCACCCGTCGATTCCGCCGTGGTTTCGGCTTGCGGCAATGCCAGAGCGGTCGAGCCCTCGGTCTGGTTTTCCGCGACAGCCTGATCTTCCGGCTCGTCGATCGGGTGAATCTGGGTAGTGCCATCAGCCCCTTCGACTTCAACGTGCTCAGGCGCCAGAGACGTCAGGTCCTTGGTGCGCAGCGAGGTCTGATCCTGCCACCAGACGAAACCACCGCCGATGACCGCGATCAGCAACAACAGGCTGACGATACGTAAAATGGTGTGGGAAACCCGTACAGGCTCTTCGATACGGCCGAGGGCGTGGACGTTGCTGCCCTGCGAGTCGGTGCCGGTGGACTGGTCGAATTGCTGAACCAGAACGGTCTGGTCCATGCCGAGCAATTTGGCATAGGCGCGAATGTAACCGCGAGCGAAGGTATGCCCCGGCAGCTTGTCGAAAGCGCCGGCTTCAAGATTGCCCAGAGACGTCACGGTGAGGTTGAGCTTGAGGGCCACTTCGGCCAGCGACCAGCCATTGCTTTCGCGGGCCTGGCGCAGGGTCTCACCGGGGTTAACGCGATTCGCTGCTACAACTTCGGGATGCGCCGCTTTCATCATTGCTCCGACAGGTATTGCTGATATTCCGGCGTACCGGGATAGAGTCGTTTTAGTTGCAGGCCATAACTGGCGGCCTTGTCGCGATCTTCAAACACTTTTGCCAGCCGAACGCCGAGCAATAGACTACGTGCATTTTGTTCGGTAAGCAGGCTGAAACGGTCGTAATAGTCACGCGCGGGCACATAATGCCTGTCTTCGAAGGACAACTCAGCCATTTCCAGCAACGCACGTGGCTGTTGGCGGTTCAGACGCAGCGCCTTTTCCAGCTGTTGCTGTGCCAGATCACGCTGACCGAGCTTCGCTGCCGTCATGCCGAGGTTCTCGAACACACGCGAACGCTCAGGATACAGGGTATCGGCGGCAGCCTGTTCAAAACGCTCGTAGGCTTCTTTATAACGCTGTTCTTCGTAGAGGAAACTGCCGTAATTGTTGAGGATGCGCGCATCGGCAGGACGGGAGGACAAAGCCTTGCGGAAGTGTTCGTCGGCAAGTGCAGGCTCCATTTCAGACTGAAACACCAGCCCGAGGGCCGCGTTGGCATCCGGATCGGAACTGTCCAGTTCCAGGGCCTTTTTCAACGGCACCTTGGCCCGCTCGGTCATGCCTTGCTGCAAGTACCCCAGCCCCAACTGCACGTAGGCAGCCCGCGCTTCATCGCGGCCCTTGCTGGTCTTCATCGGGTTGTAGTCACCCGACAGGACACAACCAGCACACAGGCTGGCCAACAGCAACAGCAGCGCAAAGCGCAGGGACATAGAGATCCTCTCTTAGTTAGTGTTCGCGGCGTTCTGTGCCAGATCGCTGTCGGCGTTCAACTCACGCACGGCGATGTAACGTTCGCTGCGACGGGTGCGATCCAGCACCTGCCCTACCAATTGACCACATGCGGCGTCGATGTCTTCACCACGGGTGGTGCGGACAGTGACGTTGAAACCGGCCTGATGCAACTGATCCTGGAAACGACGGATCGCGTTGTTGCTCGGACGCTCGTACCCGGAGTGCGGGAACGGGTTGAACGGAATCAGGTTGATCTTGCACGGAATGTTTTTCAGCAACTCGACCATCTCGACGGCGTGTTCAACCTTGTCGTTGATGTCTTTGAGCAAGGTGTACTCGATGGTCAGCACGCGTTTTTCGCCCAGGGACGACATGTAGCGCTGGCACGACTCGAGCAGCATCTTAAGCGGATATTTCTTGTTGATCGGCACCAATTGGTTACGCAATGCGTCATTCGGTGCGTGCAGGGACAACGCCAGGGAGACGTCGATGTGCTTGGCCAGCTCATCGATCATCGGCACCACGCCCGAGGTGGACAGGGTCACGCGGCGCTTGGAGATCCCGTAGCCGAGGTCATCCATCATCAGATGCATGGCGGCGACGACGTTGTCGAAGTTCAGCAGCGGCTCACCCATGCCCATCATCACCACGTTGGTGATGGCACGGTCGACGGTTGCCGGGACACTGCCGAAAGATTTGTTGGCAATCCACACCTGACCGATGACTTCGGCGGCGGTGAGGTTGCTATTGAAGCCTTGCTTGCCGGTGGAGCAGAAACTGCAATCCAGGGCACAGCCTGCCTGGGACGAAACGCACAGAGTGCCGCGTTTGCCCTGGGGAATGTACACGGTCTCGACGCAGCTGCCGGACGCCACACGCACCACCCACTTACGGGTGCCATCGGTGGAGATGTCCTCGCTGACCACTTCCGGACCACGGACTTCAGCAATAGCCTTGAGCTTGTCGCGCAAGGCCTTGCTGACGTTCGTCATGGCGTCGAAATCATCGACACCAAAGTGGTGAATCCATTTCATTACCTGACCGGCACGGAAACGCTTCTCCCCGATTGAGTCGAAGAATTTTTCCATTTCCTGTTGAGTCAGACCCAGCAGGTTGGTTTTTACAGTCGATGTAGTCATGGATTCACCTTCACTCTTAAGCCAATGCTTAGCGAGTGGTTACTTCAGTAGCTGCGAAGAAGTACGAGATTTCACGAGCAGCTGCGGCTTCGGAGTCCGAACCGTGAACAGCGTTGGCGTCGATGGAATCAGCGAAGTCAGCGCGGATGGTGCCGGCAGCAGCTTCTTTAGGGTTGGTAGCGCCCATCAGCTCACGGTTCAGAGCGATAGCGTTTTCGCCTTCCAGAACCTGAACAACAACAGGACCGGAGATCATGAAAGCAACCAGGTCGCCGAAGAAACCACGAGCGCTGTGCTCAGCGTAGAAGCCTTCAGCTTCGGCTTTGGACAGTTGCTTCAGTTTCGAAGCTACAACGCGCAGGCCGGCTTTTTCGAAACGAGTGGTGATTTCGCCGATGACGTTTTTTGCAACAGCGTCAGGCTTGATGATGGAGAAAGTGCGTTGAACAGCCATGGTGTAACTCCAGAAACGGTAATTTGCGAAAAATTAAACCCGCGAATTATACGCGGGTTCTTGGGTATTGCCTAACCTGCGAGGACGATCAGTCCAATTCTTCAGCCCAGAGCGTCTGAACCGCTTCCAACACCTTCTCGCCAACTCGACCAGAGGTATTGTCAAAATCAGGCAGCTCTTTGATCCATTGCTGCAGATCGACGAAATTGACAGAAAACGGATCTACACCCGGCTTGGCCTCGGCCAGTTCTTCTGCAATACGTTGAACATCATTCCAACCGTAGCTCATGACAGTCTTACCAGTCAGTGCGGCGCTTCAGCCGCATGGTTAAGCGAATATTTCGGAATCTCGACGGTGATGTCTTCTTCACCGACGATGGCCTGACAGGCCAGGCGCGATTGCGCTTCCAGGCCCCAGGCACGATCGAGGAAGTCTTCTTCCAGCTCGTCAGCCTCTTCCATCGAGTCGAAACCCTCACGGATGATGCAGTGGCAGGTGGTGCAAGCGCAGACGCCGCCGCAGGCGCTTTCCATCTCGATGTGGTGTTCGTGAGCCAGTTCGAGAATCGATGTGCCGGGCGCAGCATCGACCACCATGCCTTCAGGGCAGAACTTCTCGTGGGGCAGAAAAATGACCTGCGGCATCAGATATCCTCGATTTCATTCAGATTGCGCCCCGACAGAGCGGCTTTCACCGTCAGATCCATGCGGCGGGCAGCAAAAGCATCGGTCACTTGCGACAGACGCTTGGTCTGCTGCTCGATGGCGTAACCATCGGTACCTTTCATCAGTTCAGCCAGCTCCTGCAGCTGCAGGTCGATGACCATGCGCTCTTCGGCGTCGAGCAAACGCTCGCCATCAGCCTCCAGAGCGCCCTGCACCGCTTCGATCAGGCGCTGAGCATCGACTTGTTGCTCGCGTAGAACGCGGGCGACTTTATCGTCATTGGCGTGCTGGAACGAATCTTTGAGCATTTTGGCGATTTCGCCGTCGGTCAGGCCGTAGGACGGTTTGACCTGAATGCTCGCCTCAACGCCCGATCCCAGTTCACGGGCTGAAACGCTGAGCAGACCGTCGGCATCGACCTGGAAGGTCACGCGAATTTTCGCTGCACCGGCCACCATTGCTGGAATGCCTCGCAATTCGAAGCGTGCCAGCGAACGGCAGTCACTGATCAGCTCGCGCTCACCCTGCAACACGTGGATCGCCATGGCCGACTGGCCATCTTTGTAGGTCGTGAAATCTTGTGCGCGCGCGACGGGGATGGTGGTGTTGCGCGGAATCACCTTCTCCATCAGGCCACCCATGGTTTCCAACCCCAGGGACAGCGGAATCACATCGAGCAGCAGCAGTTCGCCGCCATCGCGCTTGTTGCCCGCCAGCGTATCGGCCTGGATCGCGGCACCAATGGCCACCACTTGATCCGGATCGATTTCGGTCAAAGGCTGACGACCGAAGGCTTCGGCAACAGCTTCGCGAACACGCGGCACGCGAGTCGAACCGCCAACCATGACCACGGCGTGCACATCTTCCAGCTCTACACCGGAATCACGAACAGCGCGGCGGCAGGCTTTCAGGCTGCGCGCGACCATTGGCTCGATCAGCGCATCAAAGGCTTCGCGGGTCAGCGGCGCTTTCCAGTCGCCGTAGGCCACTTCAACGCTGGCCGAGTCGGTCAGGGCTTCTTTGGCCGCGCAAGCGGTTTGCAGCAGATTACGTTGTGCGCCCGGATCGAGATCGGCGGACAGACCGGCGCTCTCGATGATCCAGCCGGCAATCGCGTGATCGAAGTCATCGCCGCCCAGCGCGCTGTCGCCGCCAGTGGCCAACACTTCAAAAACACCGCCAGTCAGACGCAGAATCGAAATATCGAAAGTACCGCCGCCCAGGTCATAAATGGCAACCAGGCCTTCGGCATGCTGATCCAGACCGTACGCCACAGCGGCCGCCGTCGGCTCATTGAGCAGACGCAGCACGTTCAGACCGGCGAGTTTCGCCGCATCCTTGGTGGCTTGACGCTGAGCATCATCGAAGTAAGCCGGAACGGTGATCACCGCGCCAACCAGTTCGCCACCCAATGTCGCTTCAGCGCGCTGACGCAACACCTTGAGAATATCGGCGGAGACTTCGACCGGGCTTTTCGGGCCTTGCACGGTGTCGATGAACGGCATGTGCGATTCGCCACCGACAAAGCGGTACGGCAACTGGTCGCCCAATTGCTTGACGTCGGAGAGACCACGACCCATCAAGCGCTTGACCGACAGCACAGTGTTCAAAGGATCGGAGGCGGCGGCCAGCTTGGCCGACTCGCCGACTTCGACGCGATCGGCGTGGTAACGCACAGCGGACGGCAGGATGACCTGCCCGTTTGCGTCGGCCAACGGTTCGGAAAGACCACTGCGCAACGCAGCGACCAGCGAATTGGTAGTGCCCAAGTCGATCCCCACAGCCAGACGACGCTGGTGCGGTTGAGGACTTTGGCCGGGTTCGGCGATCTGCAGTAGGGCCATCGTGATCAGGACTTATCTGTATATCAGGCGTGCGACCGGAGCGGCACTGGGTTAATCGTCGAGGCGCTCTTCTAACTGGCGCACTTCGTAGGTGAGCTTGTCGAGGAACTGCATGCGCCGCATCAGGCGTTCGGCCTGTTCGCGTTGCGCTGCATCATCCCAACAGGCTGCGAAGCTTTCGTTGAGTTCTTCCTGAGCCACTTTCAAGCGACGCTTGAACACCGCGACACCGTCGAGGTCGGCACTGTCCTGGAGGTCTTCAAGCTCTTCGCGCCACTGCATCTGCTGCAGAAGAAACTCGGGATCATGGACCGTGACTTCCATCGGCACTTCATGCCCGCTGATGGTCAGCAGGTAGCGTGCACGCTGGGCCGGACTCTTGAGCGTCTGATAGGCGTCGTTGAGCCGAGCAGACTGCTCAAGTGCCGACCGCTGCTCACGCTCGGAAGCGTCGGCAAAGCGGTCAGGATGAACGCCGCGCGCCAACTCACGATAGCGCGTGGCCAACTGCTCGAGATCCAGACGGAAACTCGGTTGCAGCTCGAATAAAGCGAAATGACAAGGAATACCCACGACAAGCCTCAGATGTTGAAGCTTTCGCCGCAGCCACATTCACCGCGTACGTTGGGGTTGTTGAACTTGAAGCCTTCGTTCAACCCTTCCTTGACGAAGTCGAGCTCGGTGCCGTCCAGGTAGGCGAGGCTTTTCGGGTCGATGATCACTTTTTCGCCGTGACTTTCGAACACCTGATCCTCTGCAACCACCTCGTCGACAAACTCCAGCACGTAGGCAAGGCCGGAACAGCCTGTGGTGCGAACACCCAGACGAATCCCTTCACCTTTGCCGCGCCCGTCGAGGGAGCGCCGCACGTGTCGAGCAGCCGCTTCTGTCATGCTGATAGCCATCGGTGACTCCTTACTCGTCGCCAAATCCAGAAAGTCAGATCAAGCCTTTCTTCTGCTTGTAATCGCGAACAGCCGCTTTGATAGCGTCTTCAGCCAGTACCGAGCAGTGAATTTTCACTGGCGGCAGGGCCAGTTCTTCGGCCAGCTGAGTGTTCTTGATGGTTTCGGCTTCGTCCAGGGTCTTGCCCTTCATCCACTCGGTGGCGAGGGAGCTGGAAGCGATAGCCGAACCGCAGCCGTAGGTCTTGAATTTGGCATCTTCGATGATGCCGGCTTCGTTGACCTTGATTTGCAGACGCATTACGTCGCCGCATGCCGGAGCGCCGACCATGCCGGTGCCGACATCAGGATCTTCCGCGTTCATCTTGCCGACGTTGCGCGGGTTTTCGTAGTGGTCGATGACCTTTTCGCTGTAAGCCATGATTCTCAATCCTCACTCATCAGGGCCGCTCTTGAGACCCTGCAACTGCGCTGCGTAAACCGCCGCGTCGCTACAGGATCTGTATCCGGCGGCTTCTATATTTAGTGTGCCGCCCACTCGATTTTCGAGATATCGACGCCGTCTTTGTACATGTCCCACAGCGGCGACAAAGCGCGCAGCTTGGTAACGGCCTCGCAGACTTTCTGCGCGGCGTAGTCGATTTCTTCTTCGGTGGTGAAACGGCCGAAGGTGAAGCGGATCGAGCTGTGTGCCAGTTCGTCGTTGCGGCCCAGGGCGCGCAGTACGTACGAAGGCTCCAGCGACGCCGAGGTGCACGCCGAACCGGACGATACCGCCAGATCCTTGAGCGCCATGATCAGCGACTCGCCTTCAACGTAGTTGAAGCTCAGGTTCAGGTTGTGCGGAACGCGGGCGGTCAGGCTGCCGTTGACGTACAGCTCTTCCAGATGCTCGACCTGCTTGTAGAAGCGGTCGCTCAAGGCTTTGATACGGACGTTTTCGGCAGCCATGTCTTCTTTGGCCACACGGAACGCTTCGCCCATGCCGACGATCTGGTGGGTCGCCAGGGTGCCGGAACGCATGCCGCGCTCGTGACCGCCGCCGTGCATGGTCGCTTCGATGCGCACACGCGGCTTGCGGCTGACGTACAGCGCGCCGATGCCTTTAGGGCCGTAGGTTTTGTGGGCGGAGAACGACATCATGTCGACTTTCAGTTTCTGCAGGTCGATCTCGACCTTGCCAGTGGACTGAGCGGCGTCGACGTGGAACAGAATGCCCTTGGCGCGGAGCATTTCGCCGATCGCGGCGATGTCGTTGACGGTGCCGATTTCGTTGTTCACGTGCATCACGGAGACCAGGATAGTGTCTTCGCGCAGTGCCGCTTCAATCATCGCCGGAGTGATCAGACCGTCTTCAGTAGGCTCGAGGTAGGTCACTTCGAAACCTTCACGCTCCAGTTGGCGCATGGTGTCGAGGACAGCCTTGTGCTCAATCTTGGAGGTGATCAGGTGCTTGCCCTTGGAGCCATAGAAATGTGCCGCACCCTTGATTGCCAGGTTGTCGGACTCAGTGGCACCGGAGGTCCAGACGATTTCGCGCGGATCAGCGTTGACCAGATCGGCCACCTGACGACGAGCGTTTTCGACGGACTCTTCAGCTTTCCAGCCGAATACGTGGGAACGGGAAGCCGGGTTACCGAAGTTTCCGTCGACCAGCAGGCATTCACTCATTTTTTGCGCGACACGCGGGTCAACCGGGGTGGTCGCAGAGTAATCAAGGTAAATCGGCAATTTCATGGACTATCTCCTAAATCAGGGCTGGCGTGCCGCTAGCTCTCTGGCTGTCATTCGACGGCGGACGCTTCAATCTTGTCCAGGCGTGGCGCCTTGCTGTTGCAACGGCGCTGGTCCTGACGCTGGGCTACTTCTTGCACCTCACGGCGAGTCACAAGATCAGCCAAGCTGATACCACTTAGAAATTCGTGAATCTGCAGGCTCAAATCGCACCACAGATGATGAGTCAGGCACGTGTCGCCGGAATGGCAATCGCCCTGGCCCTGGCATTTGGTGGCATCGACCGATTCGTTTACCGCATCGATCACCTGGGCGACCTGGATGCCCTGCATGTCGCGGGACAACTGGTAGCCACCACCCGGGCCGCGAACACTGGAAACCAGGTTGCTGCGGCGCAGTTTGGCGAACAGCTGTTCGAGGTAGGACAGGGAGATGCCTTGGCGCTCGGAGATATCGGCCAGGGACACGGGCCCGTGCTGCGCGTGCAACGCCAGGTCAAGCATGGCGGTCACGGCGTATCGGCCTTTTGTAGTCAGTCGCATGGACAGTTACCACGGAGTTCAGAATGGGGCGAGTATGCAATTCCCGAGTATTTAAGTCAACTTTAAGACCTAGTACTTTAGTCAGGATTACCCGCAAAAGAGCGCGCGAATGATAGCAGGGTCTGCGGCCTAATGGCACACCGGCCGGCGCAAGCTTCTGTAGGAGCTGCCGCAGGCTGCGATCTTTTGATTTTGCTCTATAGAAGATCAAGGGATCGCAGCCTTCGGCAGCTCCTACACAGGGCTTAGCTTGCTTTGGATTCGTCTTTGCCTTTGACGCAGGCGAAGTCTTCTTCGCGCAGCTCAGGCAGATCTTTCGCACAGTAATTGCTGCCCAGATCCTTCAACGCGCCGCACATGCCTTCCAGCCGCCCGTCCACCGCTTGCAGATGATCAAGCAACTGACCGATGGCGCGCGCCACCGGGTCGGGCATGTCTTCGCTGACGCCGTAGGCATCAAAACCGATTTTCTCGGCCATGGCCTTGCGCTTGGCATCCTGCTCTTCGTCGGATTTGACGATGATTCGCCCCGGAATCCCCACAACAGTGGCGCCCGGCGGCACTTCTTTGGTCACCACGGCGTTGGAGCCAACCTTGGCACCTGCACCGACGGTGAATGGGCCGAGCACCTTGGCGCCCGCCCCCACGACAACACCGTCACCCAGCGTCGGGTGGCGTTTGCCTTTGTTCCAACTGGTGCCACCCAGGGTCACGCCCTGATAGATGGTCACGTCATCACCGATCTCGGCGGTTTCACCGATGACGATGCCCATGCCGTGGTCAATAAAGAAGCGTCGACCGACTTTGGCCCCAGGATGAATTTCGATCCCGGTCAACCAGCGACCGAAGTTCGACACCAGCCGCGCCAGCCATTTCAGCTCGTTGCGCCACAGCATGCCGGCCAAGCGATGGATCCAGATCGCATGCATGCCGGGGTAGCACGTCAGGACTTCAAAAGCGTTACGCGCCGCCGGGTCTCGATGGAACACGCTCTGGATATCTTCACGCAAACGCTCAAACATTGTTTAGTCCTTCCGCTTTAGAAGCTCACCACGGGCCGCTTTTTGGGTTTCCGTGAGGATGCCACGCAAAATATTCATTTCCGCCCGACTGACCGAGCTGCGTCCGTACAACCGGCGCAGGCGCGCCATCAAGTGCCGTGGTTTTTCCGGATCGAGGAATTCGATCGCGACCAGCGTTTGCTCCAGATGCTCATAAAAGCGCTCCAGCTCATCCATGGTCGCCAGCTCGGCGCTTTTCACCGAAGCCACTTCTTCTTTCTCGACCTTGCTCGGCTGACCTTGCGCGGCCAGCCAGGCCATGCGCACTTCGTAGCTCAACACCTGCACCGCCGCGCCGAGGTTCAGCGAACTGAACTCAGGGTCGGAGGGGATGTGCACGTGAAAGTGACATCGCTGCAGCTCATCATTGGTCAGGCCGGAGTCTTCACGACCGAACACCAAGGCGATTTCGGCGCCCTGCCCGGCTTCCTCGACCACTTTGGTGCCGCATTCGCGCGGATCCAGCAGTGGCCAGGGAATGCGGCGGTCACGGGCACTGGTGCCGAGCACCAGATTGCAGCCGACCAAGGCATCTTCGAGGGTGGCGACGACTTGTGCGTTTTCAAGGATGTCGCCGGCACCGGAGGCGCGAGCATCGGCCTCGTGATGCGGAAACAGGCGCGGTTCGACCAGCACCAATCGCGACAGACCCATGTTTTTCATGGCGCGCGCGGCCCCGCCGATATTGCCGGGGTGGCTGGTATTGACCAAGACGACACGAATGTTCTGCAGCAAGGGAGGCGCTCTCGGACACAGGAAAGGGGTGCAAATCTTACAGAACAGCCTACCGTTAAGCTATGAAAGCGAACAGCGTCCTTCACCTGAAGAAAAGTTCTGATAGAATGCGCGGCTTTCTTTAACAACCTTAGGTGACACATCCATGCAGCCCATGCTGAATATCGCGCTGCGCGCCGCCCGCAGCGCCAGTGAACTGATCTTCCGCTCCATCGAGCGCCTGGATACCATCAAGGTCGACGAAAAAGACGCCAAGGATTATGTATCCGAGGTCGATCGCGCCGCTGAACAGAAAATCATCGACGCGCTGCGCAAGGCTTACCCGAACCACTCCATCCGCGGTGAAGAGACTGGCATGCACGCCGGTACCGGCATCGAAGGCGAAGAGTACCTGTGGATCATCGATCCGCTGGACGGCACCACCAACTTCCTGCGCGGCATTCCTCACTTCGCTGTCAGCATCGCCTGCAAATACCGTGGTCGCCTGGAACACGCAGTGGTTCTTGACCCGGTTCGCCAGGAAGAATTCACCGCCAGCCGTGGTCGCGGCGCTCAATTGAACGGTCGTCGTCTGCGCGTCAGCGGTCGCACCAGCCTCGACGGCGCGCTGCTGGGCACTGGCTTCCCGTTCCGTGATGACCAGATGGACAACCTGGAAAACTACCTGGGCATGTTCCGCGCCCTGGTTGGCCAGACTGCCGGCATCCGCCGCGCCGGTTCGGCGAGCCTGGACCTGGCTTACGTAGCTGCCGGTCGTTTCGATGCATTCTGGGAGTCGGGCCTGTCCGAGTGGGACATGGCTGCAGGCGCCCTGCTGATTCAAGAAGCCGGCGGCCTGGTGAGCGACTTCACCGGCGGTCACGACTTCCTTGAAAAAGGCCACATCGTTGCCGGCAACACCAAATGCTTCAAGGCAGTTCTGACGGCGATCCAGCCGCACCTGCCGGCTTCGCTGAAGCGCTAAGCGTTACGCGAAACGAAAAAAGCGTCCTTCGGGGCGCTTTTTTTATGCCTGAATTTTACACCCACCCCCTGTAGGAGCTGCCGAAGGCTGCGATCTTTTGATCTTGGTTTTTAAAAGACAAAGATCAAAAGATCGCAGCCTTCGGCAGCTCCTACATTGGGAATAGGTTTCATGCGGGTACAAAAAAGCACCCCGCAGGGTGCTTCTTGTTAAAACAGTCGGTCTTTATTGACCCGGCTCATTCTGCGACAGAATCAACTTGCCTTCCTTGTCGACCGGAATCTGGTTGCCCGGATCACGATCCATGCGCACCTTGCCTTCCTTGCCGTCCAGCGAGTAACGCACGTCGTAACCAACGACCTTGTCGCTGATGTCATTCACGGTGTTACAGCGAGTCTGGGTGGTGGTGTAGGTGTCGCGATTCTGCATGCCTTCCTGCACTTTGTTACCGGCATAACCACCACCGACTGCACCAGCGACCGTGGCAATCTTCTTGCCGGTACCGCCGCCGACCTGGTTACCCAGCAAACCACCGGCTACCGCACCAATGGCGGTGCCGAGAATCTGGTGTTGATCCTTGACCGGCGCCTGGCGGGTCACGGCTACATCCTTGCACACTTCACGTGGCGTCTTGATCTGTGTTTTAACCGGTTCAACGGCCAACACTTGCGCATACTCAGGGCCGCTTTTAACCAGGCTGTAGGTGGCAACAGCACCCCCGGCAGTCACACCGACAGCACCCAATACCGCACCAACCAGCAACGACTTGTTCACATGAACCTCCTGACCATCACATGCGGGACACGCCCGCGCTTCTCCCAGCCTTGGAGCATAAAAAAAGGCGCGAGTTCAACTCGCGCCTTTCTTGGGCTGACAGCCGGGAAAACGATGACCGTTATGGACGGTCGTCGACTTCCTTCTCGGTGTTGGCCGGAGGAATCAGATCCTCGGTGGTCAGGTTCAGCCAGATCAGCACCACGTTGGCGATGTAGATCGACGAGTAAGTACCCGCCAATACACCGATGAACAGCGCGATCGAGAAGCCGAACAGGTTGTCACCGCCAAAGAACAGCAGCGCCGCGATCGCCAGCAAGGTCGAAATCGACGTCGCCATGGTCCGCAGCAGGGTCTGCGTGGTCGAGATGTTGATGTTCTCGATCAGCGTCGCCTTGCGCAGCACGCGGAAGTTCTCACGAACCCGGTCGAATACCACGATGGTGTCGTTCAGCGAGTAACCGATGATCGCCAGCACCGCCGCCAGCACCGTCAGATCAAAAGTGATCTGGAAGTACGACAGGATACCTACGGTCACGATCACGTCGTGAATCAGCGAAACGATGGCGCCGACCGCAAACTTCCACTGAAAGCGGAAAGCCAGGTAGATCAGGATGCCGCCGAGCGCCAGCAGCATGCCGAGGCCGCCCTGGTCGCGCAGTTCTTCACCGACCTGCGGGCCGACGAACTCGACACGCTTGACCGTCGCCGGGTTGTCGCCGCCGAGCTTCTGCAGCGCTTCCGCGACCTGATGGCCCAGCTGCGGGTCTTCACCGGGCATGCGCACCAGCAAATCGGTGGTTGCACCGAAGCTCTGCACGATGGCCTCGTGGTAACCGGAAGTCACCAGCTCCTCACGCACCTTGGTGACATCGGCCGGACGCTCGTAGGTCAGCTCAATGAGCGTACCGCCGGTGAAGTCCAGACCCCAGTTCATGCCCTTGTGGAAAACACTGAACAAGGCAATGACCGTGAGTAACACTGTGACGCCGAACGCAACGTTGCGAACGCCCATGAAGTTGATTGTACGTAACATGGCAGCCCCTTAAATCCACAACTTCTTGAAGTCACGTCCGCCAAAGATCAGGTTGACCATTGCGCGGGTCACCATGATGGCCGTGAACATCGAGGTAAAGATCCCGAGGGACATGGTCACTGCGAAACCTTTGACCGGGCCGGTGCCCATGGCAAAGAGAATCCCGCCGACCAACAAGGTAGTCAGGTTGGCGTCGAGAATCGCGGTGAATGCCCGGCCGAAGCCTTCGTTGATTGCACGCTGCACGGTCATGCCGGCGGCGATCTCTTCACGGATCCGCGAGAAGATCAGCACGTTGGCGTCGACCGCCATACCCATGGTCAGCACGATACCGGCGATACCTGGCAGGGTCAGTGTTGCACCCAGCAGCGACATCAACGCCAGCAGCAGCACCATGTTCACCGCCAGCGCGACAGTGGCAATGACGCCGAAGAAGCGGTAGATGGCGATGATGAACAGCGACACGAACAACATGCCCCACAGCGACGCATCGATACCTTTGGTGATGTTGTCAGCACCCAGGCTCGGGCCGATTGTGCGCTCTTCAGCGAAGTACATCGGAGCAGCCAGACCACCGGCACGCAGCAGCAGCGCCAGCTCGGACGACTCACCCTGACCGTTCAGGCCAGTGATGCGGAACTGAGCACCCAGCGGCGACTGAATGGTCGCCAGGCTGATGATCTTCTTCTCTTCTTTGAACGTCTGAACGGCGACGTCTTTCTCGACACCGTCGACCACTTGCTTGGTGTAAGTGGTAACCGGACGCTGTTCGATGAAAATCACCGCCATGCTGCGACCGACGTTCGAACGGGTCGCGCGGCTCATCAGCTCGCCACCGTGACCATCCAGACGGATGTTCACTTCAGGCGTACCGTGCTCGCCGAAACCGGCCTTGGCGTCGGTCACCTGGTCACCGGTGATGATCAGACCACGTTCGATCTGCGCAGCGGGACGATTGCCTTCACGGAACTCGAAAGTCTCAGAAGTGGCTTTCGAAGCACCCGGCTCAGCAGCCAGACGGAACTCAAGGTTGGCCGTCTTGCCGAGAATACGCTTGGCTTCGGCAGTGTCCTGCACGCCCGGCAGTTCAACCACAATGCGGTTGGCGCCTTGACGCTGAACGATCGGTTCGGCAACACCCAGCTCGTTGACGCGGTTACGTACCGTGGTCAAGTTCTGCTTGATGGAGTATTCACGGATTTCCGCCAGCTTGGCCGGGGTCATCGCCAGACGCAGCACCGGTTGACCGTTGAGGTCGGCCGGAACAATGTCGAAATCGTTGAAGTTCTTGCGGATCAGTGCACGGGCCTGTTCGCGGGAATCTTCATCGCTGAAGCCCAGCTGAATGGCACCGCCCAGTTGCGGCAGGCTGCGATAGCGCAGCTTCTCTTTGCGCAGCAGGCTCTTGACGTCGCCTTCGTAGACTTTCAGGCGTGCATCGAGGGCTTTGTCCATGTCCACTTCCAGCAGGAAGTGCACACCACCGGACAAGTCCAGACCCAGCTTCATCGGGTGCGCGCCCAGATTGCGCAGCCATTGCGGCGTGGTCTGTGCCAGGTTCAGCGCGACGACGTAGTCATCACCCAATGCCTTGCGCACAACGTCTTTGGCCGGCAGCTGATCTTCAGCCTTGGTCAGACGGATCAGGCCGCCCTTGCCATTTGCCGCCAGCGTGGCCGCCTTGACGTTGATCCCGGACTCCTTGAGCGCAGTGCTCACACGATCCAGATCAGCCTGATTGACTTGCAGCGCAGTGCTTGCACCGCTGACCTGAATGGCCGGGTCATCAGGGTATAGATTCGGAGCGGAATAAATCAGACCGATCGCCAGCACCGCCAGGATCAGAATGTATTTCCACAGAGGATATTTGTTCAGCATCACGCCGCCCGTTATGACGCGGGGCGCCTTGCGCGCCCCGTCGATTGAGTAGAAGTTGTTGCTCTTAGATCGCTTTCAGCGTGCCTTTTGGCAGCGTGGCGGCGATGGCGCCTTTCTGGAACTTCATTTCCACGGTGTCGGAAACTTCCAGAACCACGAAGTCATCGGCAACTTTGGTGATCTTGCCGGCGATGCCGCCAGTGGTCACAACTTCGTCGCCCTTCGCAAGGCTGCTCAGCAGGTTCTTCTGCTCTTTGGCGCGCTTGGCCTGTGGACGCCAGATCATCAGGTAGAAGATGACCAGGAAGCCGACCAGGAAAATCCACTCGAAGCCGCCGCCCATTGGGCCTGCAGCAGCCGGTGCAGCTGCGTCAGCCATGGCGTTAGAGATAAAAAAGCTCATTTAGCACTCCAGTTGCAAATGTTGAATCTTGGGGTCAGAAAACTCAGTCCAAAGGCGGAACGGGGAGCCCGCGTTTGGCGTAGAAGGCATCGACAAAGGCGGCCAATGTACCCTGTTGAATAGCCTCGCGCAAACCAGCCATCAGCACCTGATAATGGCGCAAGTTATGGATGGTATTGAGCATGCTTCCCAGCATTTCGCCGCACTTGTCCAGGTGATGCAGATAAGCGCGAGAGAAGTTCTGGCAGGTATAGCAATCGCAGGTCGGATCCAGCGGCGATTCATCATGGCGATGGAACGCGTTACGGATCTTCAGCACGCCGGTATCAATGAACAGATGCCCATTGCGGGCATTACGGGTTGGCATCACGCAATCGAACATGTCCACACCGCGGCGCACACCCTCAACCAGATCTTCCGGTTTGCCAACGCCCATAAGGTAACGAGGTTTGTCAGCCGGCATCATGCCCGGCAGATAATCCAATACTTTGATCATCTCGTGCTTCGGCTCGCCCACCGACAGACCACCAATGGCCAGGCCATCGAAGCCGATTTTGTCGAGGCCTTCGAGCGAGCGCATGCGCAGATCCTGGTGCATGCCGCCCTGAACGATACCGAACAGCGCTGCGGTGTTTTCACCGTGGGCATTTTTCGAACGTTGAGCCCAGCGCAGCGACAATTCCATGGAGATCCGCGCGACGTCTTCGTCAGCCGGGTACGGCGTGCATTCGTCGAAGATCATCACGATGTCGGAGCCGAGATCGCGCTGTACCTGCATCGATTCTTCCGGCCCCATGAACACTTTGGCGCCGTCGACCGGAGAAGCGAAGGTCACACCCTCCTCCTTGATCTTGCGCATTGCGCCGAGGCTGAATACCTGGAAGCCACCGGAGTCAGTGAGGATCGGGCCTTTCCACTGCATGAAATCGTGCAGGTCGCCGTGCTCCTTGATCACTTGGGTGCCAGGGCGCAGCCACAGGTGGAAGGTGTTACCCAGAATGATTTCCGCGCCAGTGGCGACGATGTCACGTGGCAACATGCCCTTGACCGTGCCGTAGGTGCCCACCGGCATGAACGCCGGGGTCTCGACGGTGCCACGCGGGAAGGTCAGACGACCACGACGGGCCTTGCCATCGGTGGCAAGGAGCTCAAAGGACATGCGACATTCGCGACTCATTCTGTTTCCTCTGGGCCGGTTTCTTTAGGGGCAGTAGGTGCGGGATTACGGGTGATGAACATCGCATCACCGTAGCTGAAAAAGCGGTAACCGTTGTCGACGGCGGCCTTGTAGGCGGCCATGGTCTCGGGATAACCGGCAAATGCCGACACCAGCATCAACAGCGTGGATTCCGGCAAATGAAAGTTGGTCACCAGGGCGTCGACCACATGGAACGGCCGGCCCGGGAAGATAAAGATATCGGTGTCGCCACTGAACGGCTTGAGCACACCATCGCGCGCGGCACTTTCCAGCGAACGCACGCTGGTGGTGCCGACAGCAATCACTCGACCACCGCGCGCACGGCACGCAGCGACTGCGTCGACCACGTCCTGGCCGACTTCCAGCCACTCGGTGTGCATATGGTGATCTTCAAGCTTCTCGACGCGCACCGGCTGGAACGTCCCCGCGCCCACGTGCAGCGTGACGAACGTGGTCTCGACGCCCTTGGCGGCAATCGCCTCCATCAGCGACTGATCGAAATGCAGCCCCGCCGTCGGCGCCGCCACCGCGCCGAGACGCTCGGCGTACACGGTCTGATAACGCTCGCGATCCGAGCCTTCATCCGGGCGGTCTATATAAGGAGGCAACGGCATGTGCCCGACGCGGTCGAGCAGCGGCAACACTTCTTCAGCGAAGGCCAGCTCGAACAACGCATCGTGACGCGCGATCATTTCAGCTTCGCCACCACCGTCGATAAGGATCTTCGAACCCGGCTTCGGCGACTTGCTGGAGCGCACATGGGCCAGCACGCGGTGCGAATCGAGCACGCGTTCGACGAGGATTTCCAGCTTGCCGCCGGACGCTTTCTGCCCGAACAGCCGCGCCGGAATCACCCGGGTATTGTTGAACACCATCAAATCGCCCGGGCGCAAATGCTCAAGCAAATCAGTGAATTGACGGTGTGCAAGTGTGCCGCTCGGCCCATCAAGGGTCAGCAGGCGACTACCGCGACGCTCGGCCAAAGGGTGGCGGGCGATCAGCGAATCAGGGAGCTCGAAAGTAAAGTCAGCAACACGCATGATGGGGTTCGTCTAGCAGGGCCGGAAAGTTTAGCGGAAATATCGAAAATAGACCATGAAACGTGATTGACCAACGGTAATCTCATCTCTATACTTCGCCGCCATTGAGCCCTGATGGCGGAATTGGTAGACGCGGCGGATTCAAAATCCGTTTTCGAAAGGAGTGGGAGTTCGAGTCTCCCTCGGGGCACCAAAATTAAGAAAGGTCTTGCTTAGCAAGGCCTTTTTTTTCGCCTGCAATAAAGCCCTTGCCCCTGCAGGAGCTGCCGCAGGCTGCGATCTTTTGACTTTCAGCTTCTCGACCGACGAAAACCCCAAGGATCAACACCATGGAAACGTCACTGGAAACAGTCGCCCTCTTCTCCCTCAAGCTCGCGTACGAGGAAGAAGGCCTGAGCCCGATCCTGCGCGATGACATGGTCATGGGTGAATACCAGCGGGATATTTTCGAGTTGTTGGTGAAACGTGGCGATGTCGAGACTATTCAATTCAAGATGAATGAGTGCCTCGGCCTGGCGCTGGATTCATTGGGCGGTGTCGAGAAACCGCTCGGGCGTGAGTTGCACAAGCTGTCGGCGGACTTCAGCCAGGCGCAGTCGCTGGAGCAGCTCGATCAGCCGCTCCTCGCGCTCAAGGTTTATCTGAAGGACATTCTTTGATTGAGCGCGTCGCGCGCGCTTACAGCAGATGTCTGGAGATGTACTTGGAAATCTCCACCATCGACGTCTTGCCGGTGAATTCGAACTTCACCTTGCCCAGCGACGAAAAGTAAATCTCCAGCTCCGAGTCCAGATCAAACGTCCCTGACGTTTCCACGGAATAGGCGACGATGTTCTTGTACGGCAGCGAAGTGAAATCCTTCTTGCTGCCCGTGATGCCCTGGACGTTGACGGCGATGATGCGTTTGTTGGTAAACACCACGCCATCGCGCATGGCCTTATAAGAGTCGATCACCTCTTCCCCTTCCAGCAACAGGGCGCTGACGCGCTCGGCGTATTCGTCGTTCTGCTTGAGTTTGAAGAAACCCTTGTTGTTGAAGTCGATCATCTGTCCATCCTCTGGTTGAAGAAAAATCCTGTCCTTCATCACTATTGCCCACCGTTTGGCACCGATGAAGAGAGTGGCGCGACGCTACTATTTTGTTATCTTGCCGTCCATCTTCAGCGCGACTGATCAACACGCGCTGCCTCAGGATTTTTGCAGGTTAAGGAAAGGATCGAATGGCGTTTCTGTGTCTACTCGCATTTCTGGCGACATGGGGTTTAATGTGGCGCTGGGTGGTGAAGAACCGCGGCAACTGGAATCTGTTTTTCGGCAACGTTCTCGGCGCGGGGGCGGGTTTTATTGTCGGTGTCGTGGTGTTTTCCATCTCGCTGGCGCTGTTCACGCCGGAGCTTAAAACTGCAAAAAAACAGGTTCAAGAGACGGTGACTCAAGAGGTCGCGCCGGCTGCGCCGAAGCCTGAGCCTGTTCCTGCGCCGGCCCCTGTTGCTGTCGCGCCACCCGCACCCGCACCAATCCCTGCACCGGCACCGGCACCGGCACCGGCACCTGCGCTGGACAACTTTCCGGCCTTTGTTGCCGGCAAACCGCAGAATGAGCCTTCGCCACCCGAGTCCGCGTTGCTGCCGAACTACAGCAGTCGTCTGACCAGCACGGTGTTCGAGAAGCCGATTACGGATGCGCTTGGCCAGGACTTCGTCGCCCTGCGCAAAATGCTCGGCAAGGACCCGGAGGCCGATAAGTCCATGATGGCGGCGGTGATGTGCGCGCCTTTCCTGCACGGTGCAATGCGCTTCCCGGCCACGACGGTCGTTGCCCCGCAAATCACCAACAAAAACCAGCGCTTCAAGGATCAGATCTACACCATCAGCAATAACGTCAGCGCCCGCAATATGCTCGGCGACGATGTGAGCTATCGCTACACCTGCACCGTTCAGCCCCTGGCGGGCAGCACTGCAGAAAATACCGAATGGCGATTGCTCGATCTGAAGCTGAAGAAGGCTGAATCTTAAGTCTCGCTTAAGGGTTGCAGGCGCCGGCTGCGCTATCATCGCCGGCTGTGCGCCTTGAGCCTTGCCCACCGATGTCCCGACTTTTAGCTGACCCTTCCTTGCTGCCACCGGTTTTGGCCGGCCCACTGCTGCGCCGACTCGAACCGACTCGACTGGTCATGTGGTTGGTCGGCACGCGCCCGTTGTCACTGGTCTTGCGTCTGCACGGTGTAGGAGACATTCCTCTCGATGGCGAGAAATGCACGGTGGTTCCTGTAGGCCGTCATGCATTTGTCCATCTCATCGACGTCCCCCTTGAAGGCGCCCTGCCCTTCGACACGCGTATCGACTATGACCTGCTGATTGACGGCGCGATGGGCATCGCCGAATGGGCGCCACATCTGCTGTATGGCGATGCGAAGTGCCCGAACTTCGTCCTGCGTTCGCGCATTGATCAATTGCTGCACGGCTCCTGCCGCAAACCGCATCACCCAGCGGCGGACGGTTTGCTCTGCGTCGATCAACTGTTGGCCGCCGAAACCGAACCGCACGAGCGCCCCGCCCTGCTGATGATGAGTGGCGATCAGGTGTATGCCGATGACGTCGCTGGCCCGATGCTGCGCGCGATTCATGCCTTGATCGAGCGTTTGGGCCTGTTCGACGAACACCTCGAAGGCGCCGTGGTCAGTGACAGCGCCAAGCTTTACGACCACCCGGCCAGCTATTACCACCGTGCGGATTTGTTACCGGCGCTGGAGAGCAACGAGACATTGCGCGAGCGATTTTTCGGCGGCGCGCGTAAGCCGATTTTCACCAGCAGCAGCGCCGACAATCACCTGGTGACGTTCGCCGAAGTCATGGCGATGTACTTGCTGGTATGGGCACCGACCGCATGGACGTTGGTCGAGCCAACGGCGCCGACGCTGACGCCCGAACGGCTCGAGCGCTACGCCCTGGAACAGACGCGGATCGACGGTTTCAAGGCAGGTCTGGGCAACGTCGCCCGGGCATTGGCGCATCTGCCGAGCCTGATGATTTTCGACGATCACGACATCACCGACGACTGGAATCTTTCCGCGCAATGGGAGGAAACGGCCTACGGCCATCCGTTCTCCAAGCGCATCATCGGCAACGCCTTGATCGCTTATATGTTGTGTCAGGGCTGGGGCAATAACCCGGATGCCTTCAAGGATCTGCTGGAGAAAACCCTTGGCTTGAGCGCCAGCGGTGATGATCAATACCTCGACAGCCCGGTGCAGGACGAACTGATCGACGACCTGCTGCGCTTTCAACATTGGCATTTCGTACTGCCCACCCGTCCGGCGCTGGTGGTCATCGACACCCGCACCCGCCGCTGGCGCAGCGAAATGGCGCTCAAGCAACCGTCCGGTCTGCTCGACTGGGAGGCCTTGAGCGAACTGCAACAGGAACTGCTCGATCATCCCTCGGCAATCATCGTTTCACCGGCGCCGATCTTCGGTGTGAAACTGATCGAGACGGTGCAGAAAGTCTTCAGTTGGTGCGGTTATCCATTGCTGGTCGATGCGGAAAACTGGATGGCCCATCGCGGCGCAGCACAGGTGATCCTGAACATTTTCCGACACTCGCGTACACCGGGTAATTACGTGGTGCTGTCCGGCGATGTGCATTATTCCTTCGTCTATGAAGTGCTGATCCGCCACCGCAAGGCCGGTCCGCGCATCTGGCAGATCACCAGCAGCGGCATCAAGAATGAATTCCCGAAAACCCTGCTGGAATGGTTCGACCGCCTCAACCGCTGGCTCTACTCCCCGCGTTCGCCGCTGAACTGGTTCACCAAACGCCGGCTGATGCGCATCGTGCCGTACACCCCGGAACACGCAGAAGCGGGTGAACGGTTGTGGAATTCGGCGGGGATCGGTCAGGTGTTTTTCAATGAGCAGGGGCAGCCGCGGGAAATCATTCAGCACAATTCGAACGGGGCGGCGAAGACGCGAATGCTGGCGCCGGATCTGGCGGATTATCCGGACTGACGCGCACCTTTCCAATGTAAGAGTGAGCCTGCTCGCGATTGCGGTAGACCATTCAAAATGAATAGCGCCTGATACACCGCTATCGCGAGCAGGCTCACTCCTACAGGGGTTTCAGTTGCGCGTCAGTTCGCAGACACCGCCCGCCCCACGCCTCTGACAATCATCTCCACCTCCCGCTCATCAATCGTCAGCGGTGGCAGCAGCCGTATCGTCTTGCCTCGCGTGACGTTGATCAGCAGCCCATGATCGCGCGCGGCAATCAGTGTCAGATCGCGCACCGGTTGTTTCAACTCGATACCGATCATCAAACCCTGCCCGCGAATCGTCAGCACATTGGGGTTGTCCGCCAACTCTGCGCGCAGGCGGGTCAACAGGCGCTCGCCCTGAACTCGTGCGTTGTCCAGCAGCCCTTGTTCCTCGATGATATCCAGCACTGTGCAAGCGACCCGGCAGGCCAGCGGATTGCCGCCGAATGTGCTGCCATGGCTACCGGGCGTGAACAGATCTGCCGCCCTGCCCCGCGCCAGGCAAGCACCGATCGGCACGCCGTTGCCCAACCCCTTCGCCAAGGTCATGACGTCGGGAACGATGCCTTCGTGCTGAAACGCAAACCACTGACCCGTGCGGCCGATGCCGGTCTGGATCTCATCAAGCATCAGCAGCCAAGCGTGGCGATCACATAATCCACGAAGCGCTTTCAAATAGCCGGCAGGCGCCAGTTGCACACCGCTTTCACCTTGAATCGGCTCGACCAGAATCGCCACGATGCGCTCGCCGTGTTGACGCTGCAGTTGCTCCAGCGCAGCGAGATCACCAAACGGGACCTTGATGAAATCTCCCGGTAATTCATTGAAGCCCAGCCGCACCGCCGGGCCATCGCTGGCGGACAACGTGCCGAGGGTACGGCCATGGAAAGCGTTGGCCATGACCACCACCAGCGGCTGTTCGATGCCTTTGCGCCAACCGTACAACCGCGCCAGTTTAAGCGCGGTCTCGTTGGCCTCGGCACCGGAGTTATTGAAGAACGCCCGCTGCATCCCCGACAACGCGGTCAGCCGCTTTGCCAGCTGTTGTTGCCAGTCGATGCTGTAGAGATTGGAGGTGTGCAGCAGCAAGCCCGCCTGCTCGCTGATCGCCGCAACGATACGCGGGTGCGAGTGGCCAACATTGGTCACCGCGACCCCGGCAACCGCATCCAGATACTCGCGACCGGCCTGATCCCACAGGCGAGTGCCCAGGCCTTTGGTGAAACTCAGGGCCAGCGGTTGGTAGGTGTTCATCAGGGCGGCGGTCATGACTTCAAACTCCAGTGAAGGTCGGTGTGATGTCAGTATGGTTAGCCACCAGAACTGGATAAACTCGCTACAACTTCATTCATTTAAAAGCAGGGCTTGATAATGGACCTGTTCCAGTCGATGAGCGTGTACGTCAAAGTCGTCGAAGCCGGCAGCATGACGGCGGCGGCGCTGCAGTGCGACATGTCGACAACCATGGTCGGCAATCATCTACGGGCGCTGGAGCACCGGCTCGGTGTGCAACTGCTGCAACGCACCACCCGACGGCAGCGCCTGACTGAGTTCGGCAGCGTCTACTACCAGCGTTGTCTGGATGTCCTGGGGCTGGTGGCCGACTCCGAACGTCTGGCCGAACAAGCACTCGATGAACCCCGTGGCCTGTTGCGCATTACCGCGCCGCTGACCTTCGGGGTAGAACGCCTGGCACCGGCGCTGAGCGATTTTTCCCTGCAATACCCGCAGGTGAAGATGGATGTGGTACTGACCAACAGCCGTCCGGACCTGCTGGAAAGCGGCCTCGACGTAGCGTTTCGGCTGGGTCATTTCGAGGAGTCGAACCTGATCGCCCGTCCCTTGATCGATTACACCCTGACCGTGTGCGCCTCCCCGGAATATGTGGCCCGCCGTGGTATGCCGAAAACCCCTGAGGACCTGCAACAACACGACTGCCTGTCGTTCGCCTATCCTGCTGGCGACGATTGGCAATCGGTGGAAAAGCGCTGGCGCCTCAGCGGCCCGGACGGAGAAATTCTCGTCGACGTCAGCGGGCCAATGCTGATGAATACGTCAGCCGGGTTGCATCAGTCTGCACGCACCGGCATGGGCATCGTGATGCTGCCCGATGCACTGGTGGAACAGGATTTGCGCGAGGGCAAACTGGTGATCGTGGTTGCCGACTACCAACCTCCCAGCCGTCCCCTGCATTTGCTGTACGCCCCGGATCGCTATCGCCTGCCGAAGCTGCGCCGCTTCGTCGAATTCGCGATGCAGACGTGGGGCAGATCCTGACATCAAGGGATAGGCCAGTCTCGAACAACTGCTGACAAGGAGTCGAACCATTGATGAACGACAATCTGAGCGTACGCGACCTGCGCCCTGACGAGGTGGAGTCGGTACGGCTGTTCCTCGGGCAACATGGCTGGGGTCACCGCACCGGTTCCAGCGAACACTTCATGCAACTGATCAACAACTCTCAACGCACGGCGGTTGCCCTGCGCAGCGCCCGCATCGTTGGCTTCGCCCGGGGCATCACCGACGGCTTGTCCAACGGTTACCTGTCGATGGTCGTGGTCGACGACCAGCACCGACGCGCAGGCATTGGCCGCAAACTGGTCGAGCATGTCATGGGCGATAACCCCGACATCACTTGGGTATTGCGCGCCGGGCGGGAGGGTGCCGAGGCTTTTTTTGCCCGCTTGGGTTTCGAGACGTCGGTGATTGCCATGGAGCGGCCGCGATTAAAATAAGCGGCGTTCACCCTGGCAACGGATATGATCTGCCTTCTCTTTCCGGCATGGACGCTGTGCGATGCTCGTCACTCTTCAAAATACTCCCTTGTGGGTTTATGCCGTTTTTCTGGTTCTGCTGTATTTCGGCCTCAAGACCCTCAAACCTCAACACGAAAGCCCGCTGTCCCTGCTGTCGACCCCGCTGGTGTTATTGGCGTGGTCGCTGTTGTCGTTGAACCTGACGAATGACCCAGGTCTGACCCTCAGCGGCTGGCTCATTGCTTTGTTACTCGGCGCCCTGTCGGCATGGCTGATTTTCCCCAACAAGGGGATAAATCTTGATGATCCGGAAACCGGGCTGGTCGTGCCGGGCACCTGGACAGCGCTGATTCTGCTCCTGCTTTTTTTCGCAGTGAACTACTACTTCGGCTATCAGGATGACGTGTACCCAGAGCGGGCTGCCGCCCCGGATATGGTGTTGCTCAAAGCCGCAGCATCGGGCTTTATCAGTGGTCTGATCAGCGCTCGCTCACTGAAATATTACCGTTTGCTGCGCACCCTTCAGGCTCATCGCCCGCCATTGGGCGCCCGATGATTCAGGAGCCGCTTTTCACCAGCACCGGTTTTTCCTGATAACGCTGGGCAAACACCTGCTTCAGATTCGCCACCTTCGGCATGTCGTTAATCACGATATAGGGATAGCTCGGGTGCTCGGTCAGGAAATCCTGGTGATAGTCCTCCGCCGGGTAAAAGCCGTTGTAGCTTTCCAGCTGGGTGACGATGGGTTTGTTGAACGCATGCGCCGCATCGAGTTGCGCGATGTAGGCCTGCGCGACCTTCTGCTGATCGGCGTTGACCGGGAACAGCGCCGAGCGATATTGCGTGCCGCTGTCCGGGCCCTGCCGATTAAGTTCGGTAGGGTTATGCGCCACCGAAAAGTAGATCTGCAGCAGGCTGCCGTAACTGACCTGCGCCGGATCGAAGGTAACTTGCACCGACTCGGCATGGCCCGTATCGCCCTCGCTGACACGTTCATATTCCGCCGTATTCGCCGCGCCGCCGGCGTAACCGGAGACGGCTTTCTGCACGCCTTTGACGTGCTGAAAAACCCCCTGCACACCCCAGAAACAGCCGCCGGCAAATACCGCCGTTTCGCTGTGCGCCTGAGTGACTTCGTCGAGGGTTGGCGGAGGAATGATCACCGCGTCTTCTCCTCCCAGGGAGAACGCTGAAACCTGGCCGATCACGCCTGCCACCGCGACTCCCAACAACATACGACGCCATGTAATTTTCATTGCAATGACTCCTGATTAGCCGAAGGTAAAGGCGTAGGCCGACACGCCCGGGTCAAGAAACTCGATGCTGAAGGTTCGATCCTGCACAGCCTCGGTCTGTCGCACCAACTGATACAGGCGTTGCTCGGTGACGCGGCCCGTGCCGTCAGGGGCAACGTCGACGCCATGGGCATCCGCCGGCACCTGACCGTCGATCAACACTTTGAAGCGCACCGGTTTGCCCTCCGCGCCCGGCCCCAGGACCAAATGCAGGTCACGGGCATGGAAGCGATAAACGATGCGGCTCGCCGGGGCACTGGCCGTCGCGCGCTCGGCACCGACGCTCCATTGACCACCAAGGCTCCAGTCATTCAGCGCGAGATTCGCCGGTGGGGTATAAGCCGCAACCTTGTCAGGCACCAGGCTGGTGTCCGGTACGAAATGTTCCGCACGCTGGTAGCCGACATAGGTTTCCGGTGATTGCGCTTCGCGCATGTCCGGGGCCAGTTGCACGCCCTTCGCGTCGGCATTGATCAAACCGTCCGCAACGGTTTTCGCACCGGCTTCACGCAACAATTGCTGGATGACGCGCTCCGATTCGGCGTAGTCGCCTTCGCCAAAATGGTGGTAACGAATGCGTCCCTGAGCGTCGGCAAAGTAATGCGCCGGCCAGTACTCGTTGTTGAAGGCTCGCCAGATCCTGTAGTCGTTGTCGATCGCTACCGGGTAGTTGATACCGAGTTCCTTCATGGCTTTGGTGACGTTGCCGACGTCACGCTCGAAAGCGAATTCCGGCGCGTGTACACCGATCACCACGAGGCCCTGATCGCGATACTTCTCGGCCCAGGCTTTGACGTACGGCAGGGTGCGCAGGCAGTTGATGCAGGAGTAGGTCCAGAAATCCACCAGCACCACTTTGCCCTTCAACGCCTGGGCATCCAGCGGTGGAGAGTTAAGCCATTGCACAGCACCATCGAGCGGCGGCAACTGCCCTTCGACCGGCAACGTGCCCGGTGCTTTCGCGGCCATTTTCATCGCGCCGCCCGCAGCCATCATGCTGCCGTTGGCCGAGTCATCTGCCGGCGGGATCTGAGCCATCATCGTGCCGTTTGTATTAGCGGATTTGCCCGAAAGCTTGCCGACCAATGTCTGTTCCAGCCCACCGGTAGACGCCGTCGATAACCGAGCGAGAATCCCGGTATCGAGCCCCAGTGCAATGGCCGCTACGCCGGCCAACATCAACGCGCCGAGGCCACGTCGAATCCACTCACCGGTGCCGATCGAGCGCTTCATCAGCGCAAAGACCTTAGCGCCGAGCAGCAACGCCGCCGCCAGTGAAGTGGCGGCACCTGCCGCGTAGGCGAGCAACAACAGCGTGGTGGCGATGCTTGCCCCCTGCAGTGCGGCGCCCGTCAGAATCAGCCCCAGAACCGGCCCCGCGCAAGGTGCCCAGAGCAGCCCCGTGGCGACCCCGATCAGAAACGAAGCGCCGGGACGCGGGCGATTGTCCTGCCCGGCGGCCTCCGACAGACGACTGCCGGCCGACACCAGCGGCCGGGTCAGACGCTCGGCCACACGCGGCAGCAGCAAGGTCAGCCCGAACAGTGCAACGAACAGCAACGCGAGCCAGCGCCCGTACTGATTGACTTGCACCACCCAACCGCCGCCCACCGCCGCCAACGAGGCGACGAGCGCAAAGGTCAGCGCCATCCCCGCCAGCAGCGGCAAGCCACTCTTGATAAACGGCTGCCCGGTGCGAGCGAAGACAAAAGGCAGAACCGGCAGGATGCACGGGCTGACGATCGTCAGCACACCACCGAGATAAGCGAGAACCAAGAGCCACATAAATTCGTCCTGTGTGAAGTGAAGATCGCGAGCGGGTCATGACTCAAGCCGCCACGGCTTTGAAGGTCATCGCCAGGCCATTCATGCAGTAACGCAGGCCGGTAGGCTTGGGCCCGTCATCGAAAACATGGCCCAGATGGACGCCGCAGCGGCGACAGTGAACCTCGTCGCGGGACATGCCGAACGAGCGGTCCTGACGCGTGGCCACTGCATGTTCCAGCGGCGCCCAGAAACTCGGCCAGCCAGTACGGCTGTCGAATTTGGTCGCCGAGGAAAACAGCGCCAGAGCACAGCCGGCACAGGCAAAAGTGCCGGTGCGATGTTCGTTGTTGAGCGCGCTGGTGTAGGCCCGTTCGGTGCCTTCGTCGCGCAGGATCTGATACTGCTCGTCACTGAGGATCGAGTGCCATTGACTGTCGCTGTGAGTCACTTCGAACGCTTCGTCTGCCCGCGCTTCACTGACCAGCGCCGTGCTGGTCGACAATTTTGGCAATACACCCGCGACCAGGGCTGCAACCCCTAGCCCGCCGCCCGCTAACAGAATCTGTCGCCTTGAAAACATGGCCGTCTCCCGAAATTCCAGATGCCCTTTCTGGAACACAGCCTAGGCTTGGTTTGATCGCCAAATCCTCACGGGAAGTTAACGAATTCGTGATAACTCGCCCCGAGGAAAACCCGCACAATGCGCCTTATCGCGCCGAAGGATTGAGCTTCATGGAACAGACCAAACGCGTTCTCGTGGTCGAGGACGACCTGCACATCGCCGACCTCATTTGCCTGCATCTTCGCGATGAACAATTTGAGGTGACGCACAGCGCCGACGGCGACGAGGGCATGCGCCTGCTACAACAAGGTCACTGGGATGCACTGATCCTCGACCTGATGCTGCCGGGGGTCGACGGTCTGGAAATCTGCCGCCGCGCCCGGGCGATGGCCCGCTACACACCGATCATCATCACCAGCGCTCGCTCCAGTGAATTGCATCGCATCCTTGGCCTGGAACTGGGCGCCGACGATTACCTTGCCAAGCCGTTTTCGATGCTCGAACTGGTGGCGCGGGTCAAAGCCTTGCTGCGCCGTGTTGACGCGATGGCGCGCAATCTGAAGATGGACGCCGGTAGCCTCAGCCTGGATGGGCTGACCATCGACCCGATCACCCGCGATGTCAGTCTCGAGGGGCAGCGCCTCGATCTGACGCCACGGGAGTTTGACCTGCTGTATTTCTTCGCCCGGCAACCGGGCAAAGTCTTCTCGCGCATGGACCTGCTCAACGCTGTCTGGGGTTACAGCCACGAGGGCTACGAACACACGGTCAACACCCACATCAATCGCCTGCGGGCGAAGATCGAAAAAGACCCGGCCCAGCCCTCTCGCATCCTCACCGTGTGGGGTCGCGGTTATAAATTCGGTACCGAGCAGCCATGAAACTGACCCTGACGCAGCGCCTGTCCGTGGTATTCGCCGTGTTGCTGCTGGTGTGCTGCGGCACGTCGGCATGGTTGCAGGTGCGCTCCAGCAAGATGCATGAACTGGAAGTGGTGCAGGGGCTGTCGCGGGATCTGGCGCAACACATCGCCCATGACACGGTGTTGATGGACAGCAACGGCCTGATGCCCGGTGCCGTGCGCGCGTTGTTCAGCCAACTGATGCTGGTCAACCCGAGTGTCGAGGTGTATCTGCTCGACACCGAGGGACGGATCGTCGGCAATGCCGCACCGGAGGGCCGGATTCGCCGGCAGCAGGTTGATCTGGCGCCGATCCGCCAACTGCTCGACGATCAGCCTCTGCCGATCCTCGGCGACGATCCGCGCAGCGCTGATGGCCGCAAGGTATTCAGCGCCGCGCCGTTACGGGTCAACGGTAAACCTGCCGGTTATCTGTACGTGGTGTTGCTCAGCGAAGAACATGACCGTTTCGCCGAGCGCGGGGCGACCAGCGCTGCGCTCAACACTGCGCTGCTGTCGATCGGGCTGGTGGCGTTGCTGTGCCTGATTGCCGGTCTCACGGCGTTCAATCTGATAACCCGGCCGCTGCGGCGACTGACCGAAACGGTCAGCCGTTTTGATATTGATGGTGCGCCGCAGCCCGTACCGGCACCTGTGGATAAATCAGCTGACCCGGATGAAATCGCGGTCCTCGACGCGGCTTTCCGGCAGATGCAAAACCGCCTCGGCGAGCAATGGCGTTCATTGACGCGCCAGGATCAGGAACGCCGCGAACTGGTGGCGAACATTTCCCACGACCTGCGTACGCCGCTAGCCTCGCTACACGGTTATCTGGAAACGTTGTCATTGAAGGACGCCACACTGTCCCCGGAAGAGCGCCGTCGTTATCTGGGCATTGCCCTTGATCAAAGCCGCAAAGTCGGTGGTCTGGCGCAATCGCTGCTGGAACTGGTGCGTCTGGAGCACGGTTTCGTGCAACCGGTGCTGGAGCGGTTTTCCCTGATCGATCTGGTGCAGGACATCTTTCAGAAATTCGAACTCACCGCCGAAGCGCGGCAGGTGGAATTGAAGGCGCATTTCGTGCCGAACCTGCCAACGGTCTGTGCCGACCTCGGGTTGATCGAACGGGTACTGACCAATCTGATGGACAACGCTTTGCGCCATACGCCTCAGGGCGGTGAAATCGAACTGGACCTGAAACCCCACGGTGCGCTGGTCGACGTCACGGTCAGCGACACCGGCCCGGGGATTGCGCCTGAACTGCGCGAAGGCCTGTTCCTGCGGCCGTTCAATATCGGCGGCGCACGGCGTGATGGTGGATTGGGCCTGCGCATCGTGCACCGTATCCTGCAATTGCACGGGCGCGAGATTCAGTTGCTGGACATCGGCGGGCGCGGTGCAACATTTCAGTTTTCGCTGCCAACAGACCCGCAAACCGCCGAACAATGGATGGTGCGCTCAATGAACCTGAACACCCCGGGCAAATAGTTGGGACCGCCGGCCCGTTGCTCCGTGACAACGCCGCCGCGCTCCCCTAAATTAGTCGGCCTGAAAAAGCCCTCGGGCTTGCTCATCTCCACTCAAGTTAAATAGTAGTGAAATTTCAATGTCCGATTTCAACACCGCTGAATCCGTAGTCACCGAATCGTCCAAAGCGGAATACGAAAACTCCATCAATCTTTCACAACACCTGCCACAAGCCAAAATCATCAGCGAGATGGTCCTGGACGCGTTCCAGTCGACCCGCGAAAGCGACCAGATCCGCGAACTACGTACCGCAATCCGTCACGCTCACGACAGCTTCGACGACGACAAGGCCTACGAACTGATGGGCCAACTCAAGTCGCTGAAAGACGCCGAAGCCGCCGACCTCGCCGCGCTTGAAGACCTGAGCAGCAAGTTTTCGATCGGCCGCATCCTGTCCAGCTTCAAGGACGATCCGGCCTTCCAGGAAATCGTCTACGGCCTGGCCCTCAAAGTGCTGAACCAGACCCATCAGGCGATCAGCAACCCGAGCGGCGGCAAGAGCAAGGCTGCGAAGAAGAAAGAAGTCGAAATCTTCACCATCAGCAAAGACGGCATCAGCGTAACCCTGCCATTGCGCACACCGCGTTCGCGTTTGAGCGTTGACCGTGAAGCGCTGGAATTCCTCGGTTTCACCTTCGTCGGTGAAGGCGAAGAGGCGGAACTGGAAAGCGAAGTCTTCGTTGATAACGACGGCACCGAGCAAGCAGTGAACCGCAAGAACATCATCACTGCGCTGCAGAAGAAAACGGCGTTTGATGGCTACAGCATCGCTGCACAGTAATTTTCAGCGCTGACGAAAAAGCCCCGCTCTGAGATTCAGGCGGGGCTTTTTGTTGTCTGGCTTTCGGGGGATTACGCGCCCGAATGCACTGCCACGATCATGTCCACTTCAATCGCCGCATTCTTCGGCAACTGATACACGCCAACCGTCGTCCGCGTATGCCGCCCTGCATCACCCAGCACATGGCTGAACACGTCTGAAGCACCGTTGGCCACTTCACTCAGATCCACAAAATCAGGCGTCGATTTCACATACACCGTCACCCGCAACAACGCCTTGATCTTGTCCAGCGAACCCACCGCATCAACTATCAGCGCCAGGCAACGCATCGCACTGATACTCGCAGCGGCTTGCGCATCCTTGAGCGTCAACTCCAGCCCGACGCGACCGGGATACTGAATCTTGCCGTGGGTGCGCGGCACCATGCCGCTGATGTACAGCTCATCATGATGACGGATCAGCGGCGCGTAATTGCCGCCAGCGGTGTTCTCACCATAGATGTCGTAATTCAGCTCTTGCGCCAGGGCAATAAAACGCTCGTCGCAGGTCATCCTCTCAGTCATTTCGCCCTGCCTCTCAGTCAATAATTGGATAACCGCAGTTAAAAACAGTAAAGCACCAGTTAAGTGGCATGGCGCTATCACTGATAGATTTGAGCGAGTCTATGTGGTTTGCCATGGCACCGCAGATTGCCCCGCGAGAGCCATAAAACAAAGGCCCTATGCTTCACTCGAAAGGTAGGGCCTTAAAACTGTAACGCTTTTTAATCACACAGCACTTAAGCGTTCAACCATGTCAGGGAATTTCTCAACCAAACGGATCAACAACGCTGCTTGAGCATTAGGCTTCGACTTTTCCTGCTCCCAGTTTCTCAGAGTGCTGGGGCTTGTCCTGATTCGCTTGGCAAAGACTGCCTGAGACATATGTAACCTTTCGCGCAGGGCCACAATTTCCTGAGCACCGACCTCGGGGACAGGTTTGTCCTCGAACGTCGTATTACGTAACGTAATTTTTCCTTCGCGTTGAGCTGCCATCTCATCAACGCCCTGCATCAATTCTGCAAACAGGTCGCGTTTTTTCATGGGGTGCCTCTTGTTTTCAACTCTTTATCAATGGCTTTCTTGAGCGCCTTCTCTTGCTCGGCTGTCAGATTCTCAAGCTCATCTTTGTCGTAAATGGCAAACATCCAGAACTGACTATCATTCATAAGCCAATAGTAGAGAACCCGCAAGCCGCCTCGTCGCCCTTTACCACGGCGAACATCAGCCCAACGCAGTTTCCGAAAACCACCTGTTCGCGGCATCACGTCACCCGACAGCGGATTACTCAGCAAATAGCTCTGCAGCTCTCGATACTCGTCGTCCGTCAGGTAATGACCAACGCTTGCGGTAAATATTGTGGTTTCAAAGAAGACTGTTCGCATGGGCAAACTATAGGCAACTCGCCTACAGATAGACTATCAACAAATTCCACATCAGATAAACAAAAAACCCCGCACATCTCTCAATGTGCGGGGTTTTTCTTCAAGCCTTTCAGCCTTACGGCGCGTACGTCAGCAGCAGCTCTGCCGGCACCTTGAAGTCCAGGGACATCATGACGCTCAGTGCAGTGATGGTGAAGATCGAGAACACGAACAGCTTGCGTGCCCAGACTGTGTCATCCACTGCTTTGTAGCCGGTCCAGGCCATGTACAACCAGTACATGCCCATGGCCGCGGCGACGGCGAGGTAGCTCATGCCGGCGTAGCCGCTGAAGGTCAGCATCAAGGTCGCCACGAGGAACGCCAGGATGTAGAGCAGGATGTGCTTCTTCGCCACTTTAATCCCGCGCTTCACAGGCAGCACCGGAATCGATGCGGCCAGGTAATCGTTGAAGCGGAAGATCGCGATGGCGTAGGAATGCGGCATCTGCCACAGGCTGAACATCACCAGCAACGTCAGCGCGGCCATGTCGAAGCTGTTGGTTACGGCAACGTAACCGATCACTGGCGGCATGGCGCCGGACAGACTGCCCACCAGCGTGCCGTGAACCGACTTGCGCTTGAGGTACAGGCTGTAGAAGCCGACGTAGATAACGAAGCCGATTACGGCGAACAGGGCAGCCAACGGGTTGGCCACCTTGTACAACAAGGCAACGCCGAGAACACCAAGGATGGTCGCGTAAACCAGTGCCAGTTTCAGGGAGATCAAGCCCTGTACCAGCACGCGGTTTTTGGTGCGTTCCATCTTCAGGTCGATGTCGCGGTCGATGCAGTTGTTGAACACGCAACCGGAGGCGACGACCAGGGATGTACCGATCATGGCGGCGAGAAACACCGCCAGATCAACATGCCCTTTCGAGGCCAGGAAGAACCCGCCTGCCACAGAAAGCACGTTACCGAAAATGATCCCCGGTTTGGTGATTTGGATAAAGTGCTTGAGCGACATCGGGTCTACCTCACTTCGCCATCATGTACGTGTGGATGCTGAACATGATCCACAACGACAGGCCAACCAGCAGCACGATCACGATCGCCGTGAAGACGAATGCAATCACGTTGTTACGCTGAGCAATGGAACGGTCCAGGTGCAGGAAGTAATACAGGTGAACGATCACCTGGATCACTGCGAACAGCAGAACGATTGCCAGCGTGGTGGCCTTCGGCAGGCTCGGGTACATCACCAGACCGAATGGGATAACGGTCAGGATCACCGACAGGATGAAGCCAATGGCGTACGACTTTACGCTGCCGTGGCCAGCATCATGGCTGTCATGGGAGTGTGCATTAGCCATTACAGAGTCCCCATCAGGTAAACAACGGTGAATACGCAGATCCACACCACGTCCAGGAAGTGCCAGAACAGGCTCAGGCAGCTCAGACGGGTCTTGTTGGTCGCCGTCAGGCCGTGCTTGTTGACCTGGTACATCATGATGCCCATCCAGATCAGACCCGCCGAAACGTGCAGACCGTGGGTACCGACCAGGGTGAAGAACGCCGACAGGAAGCCCGAACGGCTAGGACCGAAGCCCTCGGAGATCAGCAGATGGAACTCGTTGATCTCCATGGCGATAAAGCCTGCGCCCAGCAGGAAGGTCATGAACAACCAACCCAGAACCTGCTGCTTCTTGCCTTTGAACAACGCCAGCATGGCGAAGCCGTAGGTGATCGAACTGAACAACAGCAGAGCGGTTTCGCCCAGCACGTATGGCAGTTCGAAGATGTCGTGGCCCGCAGGGCCACCGGCGACGTTGTTTACCAGTACCGCGTATACCGCGAAGATCGACGCAAACAGAATGCAGTCGGTCATCAGGTAGAGCCAGAAACCGTATACGGTCATCTCGCCCGAATCGTGGTGATGGTCATCGTGCCCATGTTCACCATGGGCGTGTCCAGCATTGGTCACTAAATTCGACATGGTTTAAGCCTGTTCCAACGAGGTTTCAACACGGGTGGCGGAGGCCGGGATTTTCCCTGCCGCGACCAGACGCTTGTGCTGCTCGGCTTCGATACGCTCGATCGTTTCAACCGGAACCATATAGCCCTGGTCGTCACGTGCAGCGTGGATCACGAAGTAGATGACAGTACCGGCCAGGCTCGCGATCGCCAGCCACCAGATGTGCCAGATCATCGCGAAACCGAATACGGTCAACAGCGCGCCCATCACCACACCAGTGGCGGTGTTGTTCGGCATGTGGATCGGCTCGTACTTGGCCGGTTGCTGGTACGCAGTACCGTTTTCCTTGGCTTCAGTGAACGGGTCGATGCAGTCAGCTTTTGGCAGCACAGCGAAGTTGTAGAACGGCGGTGGCGACGAGGTCGACCATTCCAGAGTGTGTGCATTCCACGGGTCACCGTGATCGCAAACGTTCTCTGGCTTGTTGCGGTCACGCACACTGACGTACAGCTGAATCAGTTGGCAGGCGATACCGGCAGCAATCATCACCGCCCCGAACATGGCAACGTACAGGTACGGTACCCACTCAGGGTTGGTGGTGGCGTTCAGACGACGGGTCATGCCCATGAAGCCCAGTGCATAGAGCGGCATGAATGCGACGAAGAAGCCCGAGATCCAGAACCAGAACGCTGCTTTACCCCAGCCTTCATGCAGCTTGAAGCCGAACGCTTTCGGGAAGTAGAACGCGAAACCTGCGATGTAACCGAATACCGCACCGCCGATGATCACGTTATGGAAGTGCGCGATCACGAACAGGCTGTTGTGCAGAACGAAGTCAGCACCCGGGATGGCCAGCAGTACGCCGGTCATGCCGCCGATGGCGAAGGTCACCATGAAGCCCAGGGTCCACAGCACTTGGCTGGTGAAACGCAGACGGCCCTGGTAGATGGTGAACAGCCAGTTGAATAGCTTCACACCCGTCGGGATGGAAATCAGCATCGTCGCCAGACCGAAGAAGGCGTTGACGCTGGCACCCGAACCCATGGTGAAGAAGTGGTGCAGCCAAACCATGAAGCCCAGTACCGAGATCGCGCCCGAGGCGTAGATCATCGAGTGGTGGCCGAACAGTTTCTTGCCGGTGAACGCCGAGATCACTTCCGAGAAGATGCCGAATGCCGGCAGGATCAGGATGTAAACCTCAGGGTGGCCCCACGCCCAGAACAGGTTGACGTACATCATTGGATTGCCACCAAGTTCATTGGTGAAAATGTGGAAATCCATGTAACGGTCAAGGGTCAGCAGTGCCAGGGTAGCGGTCAGGATCGGGAACGAAGCCACGATCAGAACGTTTGCCCAGGTGCAGGTCCAGGTGAAGATCGGCATGTCCATCAGTTTCATGCCAGGAGTACGCATTTTCAGTACGGTCGCGAGGAAGTTAACCCCCGTCAGCGTCGTACCTAACCCGGATAACTGTAGCGCCCAGATGTAGTAGTCCATGCCCACGCCAGGGCTGTATTGCAGACCCGACAATGGTGGATAGGCAACCCAACCGGTCTTGGCGAATTCGCCAACGCCCAGGGACAGGTTGATCAGCACAACGCCGGACACCAGCAGCCAGAAGCTCAGGGAGTTCAGGAACGGGAACGCAACGTCACGCGCGCCGATCTGCAGCGGCACTGCAAGGTTCATCAGGCCGGTGAAGAATGGCATCGCCATGAAGATGATCATGATCACACCGTGAGCGGTGAAGATCTGGTCATAGTGTTCAGGTGGCAGGTAGCCAGGCGAACCCTCGGTGGCCATGGCCAACTGGGTACGCATCATGATGGCGTCGGCAAAACCGCGCAGCAGCATGACCATGGCGACGATGATGTACATCACGCCGATTTTCTTGTGGTCAACCGAAGTCAGCCACTCGGTCCACAAGTACGTCCACTTCTTGAAGTAGGTGATTGCAGCGAACAGCGCCAGACCACCGAGGGCGATCATGGCGATGGTAATCATCACGATCGGCTCGTGGAATGGGACTGCTTCCCAACTTAATTTACCAAACATCGTTTACTCCTCTGCCCCGGCAGCTGAATGCGAACTCGAGTCAATTTCCGTGGCCGCCACTTCTTTCTCTTTCTTCTCGTGCTTCAGCGGCTTGCCCGGCTTCATACCTTCGTACTTGTCGACGATGATCTGGAACTGGTTCGGCGTGACCGAGGAGTAGAGCTCGACTGGGTTGTTCTGGCTTGGCTTGGCAAGGGCTGCGTATTCAGCTTGATCAAGCTGTTTAGGTGACTTCTTGACTTCACTTACCCAGGCGTCGAAATCTTCCTGAGTGGTGGAGATAGCTTTGAACTTCATGCCGGTGAAACCCGCGCCGCTGTAGTTGGCGGAGATACCGTCCATTTCAGCGTTACGGTCAGCGATCAGGTGCAGCTTGGTCTGCATGCCCGCCATCGCGTAGATCTGGCCGCCCAGACCCGGGATGAAGAACGAGTTCATCACAGCGTCAGAGGTGATCTTGAAGTTGATTGGCGTGTGCGCCGGGAACACGATCTTGTTGACCGTGGCGATGCCTTGTTCCGGGTAGATGAACAGCCACTTCCAGTCCAGCGCGACCACTTCGATGGTCACAGGCTTGACGTCGGATTCGATTGGACGATATGGGTCCAGTTCGTGGGTGGAGATGTAGGTGATGTAACCCAGGGCAATGATGATCAGGACCGGGATGGTCCAGACTGCCACTTCGATTTTGGTCGAGTGCGACCATTTCGGGGTGTAGACGGCGTTCTTGTTCGACGCGCGGTATTTCCAGGCGAACAGGAAGGTCATGACGATAACCGGCACAACGACCAACAGCATCAGCAGGGTCGCGGTGATGATCAGGTTGCGCTGTTCCAGGCCGACCTGGCCCGTTGGATTGAGCAAGGTCATGTTGCAGCCTCCCAGCAACAACGTGCCGAGCAGCGGCACTAGGCCTAGTAATCTGGGGTACCTGTTTTTACTCATCTCACGACCTCTAAAGCAGCTTGCGCAATGCAGTTGGGTTTTGATCGCCAACACTTCACCCTGCCAAGGGTTGGCATTTTCTTTGGATTGAATAAGGGCCGCCCGTCGCGCGTCAGACGCTCGACAAATCCTGGGACAGCGTTAAGTTCTTATTCGAATTCGTGGTCAAAGGCCTTGTTACAGACCAATTCCATTTGGTGCGGAAAGTTGGAAGGCACCGACACCTGGGTGTCTTGAAAGCCTTCCGACTTGCTCGACACCCGACTTTCTGCGCAGCGCCTTAATAAAGTCTTCCTTAATAAAGGCTGAACAGTGCCGGGAATTCAGTGCGGGCGATTGTAGATAGGTAGCGCCCTATACACCATGTCTTATCCCGAAATAATTTTTATCCGTTCGAGCAACAATCCATCACCATTTTTGCAAAAGTTCCGCATGTTATCGAAATCGATTCTCAACAAAAACACCAAAAAATGTAGGTGTATCCGCCTCAGTTCAGACAGCTCCGAAGGCTTTTTTTGAACCCCCGATCGGCGCAAAGCCCGATATTCCAAGGGCTCTGGCCATTTGCCAGAGCGTGTTAAAACTGCCTGATCTGGCACTTGCGTTCAAAAGCCGCAAAACGTTGAAACAGACCAATGATTTTGTGTAACAAGAGACCAATCCGGCACTTCGCGACACCCTGCGACACGGCGCGTGTGACAACATGTCGCACACTCGCCGCACCCACTATTGCCGTTCGTCACGGTGTTTTCACAAACACTCTGAAATGCAAAACGCCCCGATTTGCTGATCCGCAAATCGAGGCGTTTTCTGTATCGGCCTGATCGCCGAATAGTTGACTCAGCGCAGTGCTTTTCGGTTACGCGAGGTCAACAGCGGCACCAGGATCACCACCAGCACGAACGCCACCAGCGCCCATTGCGCCAGCGACAGACCGAGGATCGGCGGGTACGGCGTCGAGCAGAAACCGTCGACCTGGAAGCCCAGCGGGAAGATCTTCGCCAGTGGCAGATCATCGACAATCGGCTGCAGCACATCGATGCCACAACTGACCGCCGGGTAGAACTGCGTGTACACGTGATGCCCGGCCACTCCGGCGCCGGCAATCGCACAGATCACCACCAACACTTCAAACACGGTGATGCTGCGGCGGGTGCGCATGGCCGCGCCAATGAAGGCGAAGAGCGCAATCAGCAGCAACGCATAACGTTGCAGAATGCACAGCGGGCATGGCGCTTCACCGAGCACGATTTGCATATAAAGCGCGCCACCGATCAGCGCCAGGCAGATGATCCCCAACAGCACCAGAAAGCGCCGCTCACGGCCCAACCGAATCGTTTCCTCGCTCATCGCGTTTCCCTTTTATGTCCATGGTTCAGCCGGCTCGCGACTGAAGGTTGTCGCAAGTCTACACCGGGGCAATAAACGATAAAGCGGTTAAGCAACCATTAAGTCGTAGTGAGGTTTGCCCAATCAGAATGGTGTAACGGCCATCGCGAGCAGGCTCACTCCTACAAGGGATCTGTGTCGTACACCATTCTCATGTACGCCACTGCGCCTGTAGGAGTGAGCCTGCTCGCGATGAAAGCGACTCAGTCTTAAGGATTACTCCAAAGCCGAGGCCGGCCCAAAGAACTCATAACGACTCTGCTTCTCCGGCACACCCAGCGCTTTCAAATGACGCTTGATCGCCCCCATGAAGCCTTTCGGCCCCAGGAAGTAAGCGTCGACATCGCGCTGCTCCGGCAGCCACTCGCCAAGCAATTCCTGATCCAGCATTCCGACCTTGTCCGCCGCCGGGCTCACGCCATCGTCTTCGGCATAGCAGTAGAAACGTTTGAGTTGCGGATGACGCGCCGCCAAGCCATCGATCCAGTCACGAAACGCATGAACACTGCCATTGCGCGCGCAGTGGATAAAGTGCACCGGCCGCTCGGTTTCCAGCGCCGCTTCAAGCATCGCCAGGGTCGGGGTGATGCCGACGCCGCCGCTGATCAGCACCAGCGGTTTATCGCTGGCGGTCAGGGTGAACTCACCCGATGGCGGGAACAACTGAATGCTCGCGCCGACATGCAACTGATCGTGCAGATGGTTGGACGCGCGGCCACCCGGTTCGCGTTTGACGCTGATACGGTACTGACCTTTATTAGCCAGCGCCGACAGCGAGTAGTTACGGCGGATTTCTTCGCCGTCGAGGATCAGCTTCATACCGATGTACTGACCCGGCTCAGCCGCCAGAATCGGGCCTTTGTCGGCAGGCTCGAAGTAAAAGGAGATGATTTCCGCACTCTCCTCGACCTTGGCCGCGACGATGAATTCACGCGCGCCGCGCCAGCCGCCGACCGCTTGTTCTTTCTGGTCATAAATAGCGGTTTCGGCGCCGATCAGGATGTCAGCCAGTTGACCGTACGCTGCGCCCCAGGCGCTCATCACTTCAGGCGTGGCAATTTCTTCGCCGAGCACTTCGGAGATGGCGCGCAGCAGGCAGGCGCCAACGATCGGGTAGTGCTCCGGGAGGATTTGCAGGGCGACGTGCTTGTTGATGATTTTCGCCACCAGATCGCCCAACTGATCGAGTTGATCGATGTGGCGGGCGTACATCAGCACACCATTGGCCAAGGCACGCGGCTGGTCGCCGCTGGCCTGATGCGCCTGGTTGAACAGCGGGCGCACTTCAGGGTATTCAGAGAGCATCATGCGATAGAAGTGCGTGATCAGCGCTTCGCCGCCGCTTTCCAGCAGAGGCACGGTGGATTTGACGATGGCACGATCCTGGACGCTAAGCATAAGAGTGACTCCCGAGCTTTCTTTGAAAAGTTACTCATGCTTTATCAGTTTCCGTGCCAACTTTTTAATCCATATAAATCAATAGCTTGAAAACGAGATAGTCATAATGACTCAAGAAGCCTTATAGTCATCCAGACTACATCTTGTCTCTTTGACTACAAGACCATGACTGCCAAATCCCTGCTCACCGCTCTGCTGCCCCTGGTCTCTGACCTGTCCCGCGAATTGCCCGAGGGCGAACGCTATCGACGCCTGCTCGAAGCCATGCGCGCCTTGCTGCCGTGCGATGCCGCCGCGTTGTTGCGCCTGGACGGCGAATCGCTGGTGCCGCTGGCGGTGGATGGCTTGAGCACCGACACCCTCGGCCGGCGCTTCAAAGTCAGCGAGCATCCGCGTTTCGAAATCCTCCTGGCCGGTGCCGGGCCGACACGCTTTGCCGCTGACAGTGACCTGCCCGACCCTTATGACGGGCTGGTCGACGGCCTCGACGAACACCTCGAAGTTCACGATTGCCTCGGCTGTCCGCTGTTTGTCGATGAAAAGCTCTGGGGCTTGATCACCCTCGACGCCCTCGATCCCGAGCGATTCGAACCGATCGAACTCGACGCCCTGCAAGCCTTCGCCAGCCTAGCGGCGGCCACGGTCAATGCCGCCGAACGCATCGAACGCCTGGCGACTCGCGCCGAAGACGAGCACCAGCGCGCCGAGGTCTACCGTCAGGCCAGCGGCCAACAGAACCGCGAAATGATCGGCCAGAGCAAAGCCCTCAAACGCTTGGTGGAAGAAATCAATCTGGTCGGCGGCAGTGACCTGACCGTGTTGATCACCGGTGAAACCGGGGTCGGCAAAGAACTGGTGGCGCAGGCGATCCACGCCGCTTCAGCGCGTGCCGACAAACCGATCATCAGCCTCAATTGCGCCGCCCTCCCCGACACGCTGGTCGAAAGCGAATTGTTCGGCCACGTACGCGGCGCGTTCACCGGTGCCACCAGTGACCGTCGTGGCAAATTCGAACTGGCCAACGGCGGCACGCTGTTTCTCGATGAAGTCGGCGAGTTGTCGCTGACGGTGCAGGCCAAGTTGCTGCGCGTCTTGCAGAGCGGGCAGTTGCAGCGTTTGGGTTCGGACAAGGAACATCAGGTCGATGTGCGCCTGATCGCCGCGACTAACCGTGACCTGGCGGAAGAAGTCCGCAGCGGGCGTTATCGCGCCGACTTCTACCATCGTTTGAGCGTGTACCCATTAAAGGTACCGGCACTGCGTGATCGTGGTCGCGATGTGTTGTTGCTCAGCGGTTTTTTCCTCGAACAGAATCGCTCGCGCATGGGCCTCAACAGCCTGCGCCTGAACAGTGACGCCCAGGACGCCCTGCTCACCTACACTTGGCCGGGCAACGTGCGCGAACTGGAGCACTTGATCGGCCGCAGCGCGTTGAAGGCTTTGGGCAACTGCAAGGTGCGGCCGAAGATCCTCAGCCTGAGCGCGGCGGATCTGGATTTGCCGCATGAGGTTGTGGATAACTCGACCGCACCGACTGCCGAAGTTGCAGTGGCGGCGCCGTTGATCAACGGCGATTTGCGCAGTGCCACTGAGGAGTATCAGCGCCGTTTGATCAGTGCGGCGCTGGAACGCAATCAGGATAACTGGGCAAGCGCAGCGCGGGAGCTGGGGCTGGATCGGGCGAATCTTGGGCGGATGGCCAAGCGGTTGGGAATGAAATAACCCCATCAACTGGCTTGAGTGGATTCCCTCACCAGAGGATATTTTCACAGGCCACTCCGTAGGAGCTGCCGCAGGCTGCGATCTTTTGATCTTCACCTGCCCAATGGCCCTAAAGCCTGCCCCCGACAAGTCGATAACCCGGCATCAATAGTTTCTGGCGATTTCCACCCTCGCCCACCACCTTTCCACAGAAGGTTTATATGTCCTCCACCAAAGCCCGCGCAGATTCACTTTCGCTTCTGCTGTTTACCTTGCGCAGCGGCAAGTTGATGGCGATCAACCTGCTGAAAGTCAGTGAAATCATCCCCTGCCCGCCGCTGACCAAGCTGCCGGAGTCGCACCCGCACGTGAAGGGCATCGCCACTCTGCGCGGCGCGTCGCTGTCGGTCATCGACCTCAGCCGCGCCATCGGCGAGCGGCCGCTGGAAGACCCGAACGGCGGCTGCCTGATCGTCACCGACGTCAGCCGTTCCAAGCAAGGCCTGCATGTACAGGCCGTGAGCAAAATCGTCCACTGCCTGACCACCGACATCAAACCGCCGCCGTTCGGCTCCGGTGGCTCGCGCGCTTACATCACTGGCGTGACTTCGGTGGACGGCACGCTGGTGCAGGTGCTCGACATCGAAAAGGTTATCCACAGCATCGCCCCGGCGCAGATCGAAATGGCCCCGACCGACCTGACCATGGAAGACGCCGAAGTGCTCGGTAACGCACGGATTCTGGTGGTCGATGACAGCCAGGTGGCGCTGCAGCAATCGGTGCACACTCTGCGCAACCTCGGTCTGCAATGCCATACCGCGCGCAGTGCCAAGGAAGCCATCGACTGCCTGCTCGACCTGCAAGGCACGGCGCAGCAGATCAACCTTATCGTCTCCGACATCGAGATGTCCGAGATGGACGGCTACGCCTTCACCCGCACCCTGCGCGAGACGCCGGACTTCGCCCACCTCTACGTGCTGCTGCACACCTCGCTCGACAGCGCGATGAACAGCGAGAAAGCCCGACTGGCCGGGGCGAACGGCGTGCTGACCAAGTTCTCCTCGCCGGAACTGACCCACTGCCTGATCGAAGCGGCCAAACACGTCGCGGCGCACGGGCACTGAGTCTTGGGCGAGACGTACTGTTTTTTGATGCGCCGCGACCTTGGCAAGGAAGCGCTGGATGCGCTTCTGCCTCAAGGTATTGAGCTGTGCACCTACTCCGTCGCAGTGGCGGCGGAGGTGCATGACTTGATGCAGTTCGGCTACCGCGAAGGTGGCGGCCGGGTGCCGGCGCTGGATGCTTGGCAGAAGCAGTTCGAGAGCGATCCTGAATACGATCCGACACTGTGCTTTATTGCCCGCGATGCCGAGGGTGTCGTCGGTGTGGCGCAATGCTGGACCAGTGCCTATATCAAGAATCTGGTGGTGCATCCACGGATGCAGGGGCGCGGGTTGGGCCGGGCGTTGTTGCTTAACGCATTCAACGCATTTCAGCAGCGGCGCGAAGGCTTTGTTGATTTGAAGGTGCTGGAAGACAACCTGCGGGCGCAGCGCTTGTATGAAAGTGCCGGCATGTACGTAGTCCGCCGCGAGCTGGTGCCGGACCTGTAAAGTCAAAAGATCGCAGCCTTCGGCAGCTCCTACAGGGAAACGCATATCCATGTAGGAGCTGCCGAAGGCTGCGATCTTTTAGCGCTGTCCGAGGCAACAAAACTCTTTAGGCACACTCCAACCTTGGCCACTCACGCCCCAGGATGCCTGATCATGAAAACCCTCACCGCCAGCCTGCTCTGCCTCACCGCCCTAGCCTCCCAGGCCCACGCCTCCAGCCCCGACGCCTGGGCCGCCTACGACAAAACCGTACTCGCCAGTTGCACCAAAGCCAGCGGCCTGAAAAATGCCAAACCCGTCGGCACCCCCGCACAATTCGACGACCGCGTCGGCTACACCGCCGTGTTGCTGCAAGGCCAATACCCGCAAAAACACATGAAAGGCCAGCAAGGCAGCGAGCTGTGCCTGTACAACAAGCAAACGAAAACCGCCTTCGTCACCGAGTGGGACTCGATCCGCCCGACCGCCAAACCTCAGTGAATGGCGCATAACTTGCTTCGACCCGGGCCTGTGCGGTGGTTTTCCGCCACCGTTTCACACCTTGGTTGAAGAAAGATCGCTCAATGAATACGACGTTTTCCTGCGTAGGCTGCGGCAAGTGCTGCACCGACCACCATGTGCCCCTGACCTTGGCCGAAGCCCGCATGTGGGCGGCGGATGGCGGCCAGGTGATCGTGTTAGTCGAAGCCTTTCTCGGCAATGGCCTGGGCCTGCCGGCGCACCAGCGTGAACACGCCGAACGTCGTTCAGCGGTGGTGCGCAGCGGCATCACGCAAGCGCATGTGGCAATCACTTTTGCCGCGTACAACGTCGGCCCCTGCCGGAATCTTGACGAAGACAAGCTCTGCCGGATTTACGAACGGCGGCCGCTGGTTTGCCGCATCTATCCGGCAGAAATCAATCCGCACATCCCGCTCAACCCTGCTGCCAAGGATTGCCCGCCGGAATCCTGGACCCAGGGACCGGCTTTGATTGCGGGGGGTGAGTTGGTTGATCAGGAATTGGTTGAATTGATTCAGCGCTCGCGTCAGGCCGATCGGGATGAAATCGGCACCAAGGACGCAATCTGTGCGCTGCTGGGGATTCGTACTACGGCGTTGAAAGGTGATGGCTTCACCGCCTACCTGCCGAACATGGCGGCATTCGCCACGGTCATCGATCAGGTGAGTGCGCAGCCGCCGGGCGAGGTTCACAGCGAATGGCTGTTTCATGTGTCCGGGGATGACATTGCCGGGCAAGTGCTGGCGGCGGGGGCGCAAGTGGTGACCGAGCCGGCGCAGACGTATGCGTTTATCTCGTTGCGCGCGGCCTGATCAGAATTTTACGGCGAACGAACTGGCCTCATCGCTGGCAAGCCAGCTCCCACAGGGTTTTGTGGCGTACACAAATTGTGTGAACACCCGAGAATAATGTGGGAGCTGGCTTGCCAGCGATGGGGCCTTTGCAGGCGACCTCAATCGCGAACCTGCCGCCGCCCCCAGAATTCACGCGCCAACAAGCGCAAATCCCCCGCCAGCCCTGCCACATCCTCAGAGTTTTGCTGACTCTGCCGCCCCTCATCCACCGTCACCTCGCACGCCGTGCGGATGCTGACGATGTTGCGATTGATGTCCTCGCTCACCGCGCTCTGCTGCTCCACCGCCGCCGCTATCTGCAGGCTCATCTCGGTGATCTGCTCGACCCGCTCACTGATCCCGTCCAGCGCCCGCGCCGCGCGTTGCGCCTGTTCGACACTGTTATCGACATGCTCGCTGCTCTGTTGCATGACCATCACCGCATCGCGCGCGCCGTTTTGCAGGGTACTGATCATGCGCTGAATTTCGTTGGTCGATTGCTGGGTGCGTTGCGCCAAGCCGCGCACCTCATCCGCTACCACCGCAAAGCCACGCCCGGCATCACCGGCGCGCGCCGCTTCGATCGCCGCGTTGAGCGCCAGCAGATTGGTCTGCTCGGCGATGCTGCGGATCACCTCCAGCACCCCGGAGATCTCGCTGCTGTGACCTTCGAGCTGATGAATCACCTCGGTGGCGCGCCCCAACTCTTCCGCCAGACGCAACACCGCACGGCGACTCTCACCCACCAGCAAATGCCCCTCGCGGGTTTCGGTTCCGGCCATGTCTGCCGCCACCGAAGCTTGCTGCGCATGGCTGGCCACCTGCGCGACACTGGCGGCCATTTGATGAATCGCTGCCGCCACCAGATCGGTTTCTGCTTGCTGCGCGAGTGAACTGCTATGACTGCTCTGCAGATGATCGACCAGTTGCGCGGCATGCCTGGCCAATTGCTGCGAGGCATCGCCAATGCGCCCGACCACCGCGCCGACCTGCGCCTCAAGCATCTGCAAGGCGAACTCGATCTGCCCCAACTCATCGCCCCGGCCGGTGTAGATGGTCTGGCTCAAAGGGTTGTCGGCAATATGTTTCGCACGTTCGGTGAGACGCACCAGCGGACGCAAAATCCAGCGCACACCCAACGCACAGGCGCCACTGCCAGCTACAAACGCAGCGGCTTCTATCCAGAACGACTCCGGTCGTAGCCACGTCTCGATACTCAAGACCATGCCAAGCAACGCACTGCCCAGCGCAGTGATCTTCGCCTGCACGCTGATCTCAGGCAGTTGCCAGCGCGTCATCTGATCACCGCGCAATTGCGCATAAGCGCGCTCAGCCGCCGCGACCAGACGCGCGTCTGGCCGCGTGCGCACCGACTGATACTCCACCGCCACGCCGTTCTGTGTGACCGGTGTGACAAAGGCGCTGACCCAATAATGATCACCGTTCTTGCAACGATTCTTCACCAGCCCCATCCACGACCGCCCGCGTTTGAGCGTCTGCCACATGTGCGCAAACGCCTGCGCCGGCATGTCCGGATGACGCAGCAGGTGGTGCGGCGTCCCCAGCAGTTCGTCGCGGGTATAACCGCTGATCTGGATGAAATCGTCGTTGGCGTAGGTGATCGCGCTGGTCAGATCGGTGGTCGAAAGAATGTTCGCATCCAGCGCCACGTCGACGTTGCGGCCGGTCACCGGGAGATTGATCTTCATGGATAGCGCGCTCGTTTTATGGGAAGAGTCGGCAGGGCTGCTGACTCTAAGCGCACCAATTGGTCAAATATTGATCTGGCTCAGGAACTGAGCACTTAGCCATCACTGTGTTCGATAATCATCGCCATCGAAAATCACAGTGAGGGCCGCAGGCGGGAATAAAACTCAGCGCTTGCCCATCGAACGACGGGTGCCCGGCGGCGCCATGCCCGGGGTCTTGGTGTGGCCATTCTTGGCGCCGTTCTTGTACCAAGGCTGGTTAGAGCCTTTGGCAGAAGCCAGCTCGCCCGGTTTGAACGGGAACTTGAAGGCCGGAATTTCGGCTTTGGTGTCGCTGGTATCGGCCAGTTCAGCCGAGACATCGCTGACAGCGTCGTCAACCGGCGGCAGGGTCGGGGAAGTCATAAAAGCTCCGGAAAGCAAAAAGTCGGGCCCGAACAGTGAGCCGCGAAGGCGCGCAGTATACCTGCGCGCCATGGCTCGGCACCTGAAGATTTACAGCGCACGCCGAACGGCTCACAGGTAGGTGATGGTGACGATGCCTTTATCGGTCGAAGTCTTCAGCGCTTCGTAGCTCATGGAGATCGGCAGCGACTGATGGCCGCAAGCGTTGCGATCAGTGTCCACCTCGACTTTCAGACCAGGCTTGATTTCGACCTGACGGGACTGCGCGGCGGACAACGCGCCGACACGTGCGACCGCACAGCCGGAATTGACGATCTGCCCGGTAAAACGGATCTCGCCAGATTGACTGCCAGGTGCAGCGAAGGCTGCGAGTGGAAGCAAGAGAAGCAAATACGGCAGAGCGGTTTTCAGCTTCATGTCTAGACCCTCCCGGGGTGAGCGGCCCGGAAAACCCAGGCTACATAATGTTTATCCGCGAACAGGGGAGGATCTTGAGCAGGATAGTTGGCAAACAAGTCCCGAATTGGGACCGTTATACCGTCATCGCGAGCAGGCTCACTCCCACACGTGAAATGCATTCTCTCTGTAGGAGTGAGCCTGCTCGCGATGAACGATAACGCGGCGTTCCTGCCTGATCAGGGCTGGGGATCAACCCGATCCAAAACATGGTTGACCGCCAGTTCGGCGAGCATGACGATCTGCTGGATGGCCAGTGCCGTGCTGCGTTGCGGGCGGCTGAGCTGATCGGCGAAATCGCCGGCCATCACATTGGCCGAGGCCAGGGATTCGCAAGCGTGGGCGAGCAGGCTTTCGGTGTCGATGTTCGGGTGGATGAGGAACATCGTGCTGGGCAAGCGTGGTTTTATCGGGTCGGGGCTGAGGTAGAAATCGAGGGCGCGTTTTATGGCTTCGCGGTTTTTTAGCTGGTCGTCGGCACGGATGGCGTCTTCGAGGGGGGTTGTTGTTTCGAAGGGGGGATCGGGTACGGGCTTAGTCATGGAAATGTTCCTTGTCAAAAGCCAACACGTGCCGTTTCTCACGCGGCGGAGTGGTGGCAGCTATGTGCGGAGTGAGAAACCGGTAGGAACAAGCCCGGCCGAACCGAAGTTCGCCCGCACACAGCCGCCATAAAAATTGCAGGGCAGCAAAAAGCCGGCGGCAATTATGGTGGTACTGGTGTTGGATTAACAGTTCCTAAGGGTTCTCACACCCGATCGCCGAGTTTTCGGCGACAACCCAAGCCTAGAGAGCGCACGTCCGACGGACAACCTGAAAACCTTGTGGGAAGGTTCACCCATTTCGAAACGCGTTTAAACACCCACTGCCGATGTAGGAGCTGCCGCGGGCTGCGATCTTTTGATGTTCGACGTCAGATGCAAGATCAAAAGATCGCAGCCTGCGGCAGCTCCTACATGAGATTGCCGCCAACTGGAGAAAATGGTCGGCTGGCGGGCCGCCATCGCGAGCAAGCTCTGCTCCTACAAAAACAAAAGCCAGATCAAAAGATCGCAGCCTGCGGCAGCTCCTACATGAGATTGCCGCCAACTGAAGAAAATGGTCGGCTGGCGGGGCGCCATCGCTGGCAAGCCAGCTCCCACAGGGTTTTTGTGCAGTCTGTAATAAATAGGTTGGCCGCCATCGCGAGTAAGCTCTGCTCCTACGAAGAGCAAAAGCAGAACGCACACCGCTTCTGCTTCTCACCACTCAACACGATGAGCGCAAGCTCGGGTGAGCTCTTGATCTTGATCTTGATCCACGGGCGACGTCGGAAGGCTGAGTGGAGGGATTGATCCGGGGGTGGGAGCGCAGCGACCGTTTGGCGCAGCCAAACACAGCGAGAGGAGGTGCAGCGAAGCAAACCGTAGGCGCTGCGCCCGGATCGATCCCGTAGCGAAGGAACCCCGAGCCCCAGCGAGCGGGCCGCACGTAGGAGCAAGCGTTTTTTGCTTACTTTTTTAGGCGCTTGTAAAAAAGTGAGTCGCCGTCAGGGCGAAACCCTAAGTAGCCGTTACCGCAGCAACGGATATGTACACACGAAACTGACAGCGCTGACAGCCAGCCGTCACCCTCCTGACCCCCAAACAAGTTTATAACTACCCAACCTGCCCAAACTCCATACCCTTGGCGCCCACCCCGCATGCGAATCCAAAAGAACAAAGCCCTGCTCGCCACCCTATTGATCGTCCTCGCAGGCGCAGGTCTGTGGTACGCCCTGAAACCCGCCCCGACCAAACTCGCCACCCCCACCGCCATCCCGGTGCGAGTCATCGCGGTCAGCGAAAAAGACGTCCCCCGCTACACCAGCGGCATCGGCTCGGTACTCTCCCTGCACAGCGTGGTAGTGCGCCCACAAATCGACGGCATCCTCACCAAAATCCTCGTCAAAGAAGGCCAACTGGTCAAAACAGGCGACCTGCTGGCCACCATCGACGACCGCTCCATCCGCGCCAGCCTCGACCAGGCCCGCGCCCAACTGGGCGAAAGCCAGGCACAACTGCAAGTCGCCCTGGTCAACCTCAAACGCTACAAACTGCTCACCGTCGACGACGGCATCTCGAAACAGACCTACGACCAACAACAAGCTCTGGTCAACCAATTGAAGGCCACCGCCCAAGGCAACCAGGCCTCCATCGATTCCGCGCAGGTACAACTTTCCTACACGCAAATCCGCTCCCCGGTCACCGGCCGCGTCGGTATTCGTACAGTCGATGAAGGCAACTTCCTGCGCATGACCGACACCGCCGGCCTGTTCACCGTCACCCAAATCGACCCGATCGCCGTTGAATTCTCCCTGCCCCAGCAAATGCTGCCGACCCTGCAAGGCCTGATCAACGATCCACAGCGCGCCCAGGTCAAGGCCTACATCGGCGCCGACACCGATGGCGAAACCGGCAATCTGCTCGGCGAAGGTCACCTGACCCTGATCGACAACCAGATCAACGCCAACACCGGCACCATCCGCGCCAAGGCCGAGTTCGACAACGCCAGTCAGAAGCTCTGGCCCGGTCTGCTGGTCACGGTAAAAATTCAGACAGCCCTCGACAAAGATGCGCTGGTCGTCCCACCCACCGTCGTACAACGTGGCCTCGACCAACACTTCGTTTACCGGGTGAATGGCGACAAGGTCGAAGCCGTACAAGTGCAGATGGTTTACCAAGGCAGCGGCCAGGACATCATCAAAGGCGTGAAGGCCGGTGACGTGCTGGTCACCGACGGCCAGTCGCGGCTCAAGCCCGGCTCGACCGTGCAAGTCATGACCGAACCGGCGCAGGTGGTGCAAGCGGAGCCGAAACCATGAAGGCGCACAAAGGCGTCTCGACGTGGTGCATCGATCATCCGGTCGCCACAATCCTGCTGACCATCGCTCTGGTGCTGGTCGGTTTGATTGCCTTCCCGCGCTTGCCAATCGCCCCACTGCCGGAAGCGGAATTTCCTACGATTCAGGTCTCCGCGCAATTGCCCGGCGCCAGCCCCGATACCATGGCTTCATCCGTGGCCACGCCGCTGGAGGTGCAATTCAGCGCCATCCCCGGCATGACCCAGATGACTTCTAGCAGTGCGCTGGGCTCAAGCCTGCTGACCCTGCAATTCACCCTCGATAAAAGCATCGACACCGCCGCGCAAGAAGTCCAGGCGGCAATCAATACCGCCGCCGGCAAACTGCCCAAGGACATGCCGACGCTGCCTACCTGGAAGAAGGTCAACCCGGCCGACAGCCCGGTGCTGATCCTCAGCGTCAGCTCGACGCAGATGCCCGGCACTGAACTCAGCGATCTGGTGGAAACCCTGCTCTCGCGTCAGATCAGTCAGATCGACGGCGTAGGACAAATCAACATCACCGGTCAGCAACGTCCGGCGATTCGCGTACAAGCCTCGGCGGACAAACTCGCGGCGATCGGCCTGACCCTCGCCGACATTCGTCTGGCGATTCAACAGACCAGCCTCAACCTCGCCAAAGGTGCGCTGTACGGTGAATCGAGCATCTCGACGCTGTCGACCAACGACCAGTTGTTCCATCCTGAGGACTACAGCCAACTCATCGTTTCCTACAAGGATGGCGCCCCGGTTCACCTGCGCGATGTCGCCAAAGTCGTCAACGGTTCGGAAGATGCCTACGTGCAGGCGTGGGCCGGGGATCAACCCGGGGTGAACCTGGTGATCTCGCGCCAGCCCGGCGCCAACATCGTAGAAACGGTCGACCGCATTCAAGCCGCCCTGCCCGGCCTCGAAGCGATGTTGCCGGCCTCGGTGCAAGTGAAAACCCTGATCGACCGCACCCAGACCATCCGCGCCTCGCTGCATGAGGTCGAAATCACCCTGTTGATCGCGATCATGCTGGTGGTCGCGGTGATGGCGCTGTTTCTGCGCCAGCTGTCGGCGACCCTGATCGTGTCGGCAGTGCTCGGCGTATCGCTGATCGCCAGTTTCGCCCTGATGTACATCCTCGGTTTCAGCCTGAACAACCTGACGCTGGTGGCGATCGTGGTGGCCGTGGGGTTTGTGGTCGACGATGCGATCGTCGTGGTGGAAAACATCCACCGGCACCTTGAGGCCGGCGACGATATGCGCGAAGCGGCGATCAAGGGCGCTGGCGAGATTGGCTTCACCGTGGTCTCGATCAGTTTCTCGTTGGTGGCGGCGTTTATTCCGCTGCTGTTCATGGGCGGTGTGGTCGGGCGACTGTTCAAGGAATTCGCCCTGACCGCGACCTCGACCATCATGATTTCCGTGGTGGTGTCGCTGACTTTGGCGCCGACGCTGGCCGCGCTGTTCATGCGCAAACCGGTGCACCACGCCCACGACAAACCGGGCTTCAGCGAACGTTTGCTCAGTTGGTATGAGAAAGGCCTGCGCCGCGCCCTCGCTCATCAAAAATTGATGATTGGCGTGTTCGGTTTATCGCTGGCGCTGGCCATCGGCGGTTACATCTTTATCCCGAAAGGTTTCTTCCCGGTGCAGGACACCGGTTTCGTCCTCGGCACCACCGAAGCTGCGGCGGATATTTCCTATGGCGACATGGTGAAAAAACACTTGGCCATGGCCGAAATCGTCGCCGCTGACCCGGCCGTGCAAGCGTTTTCCCACTCGGTGGGTGTCTCCGGCAGCAACCAGACCATCGCCAACGGCCGCTTCTGGATTGCCCTGAAAAAACGCGGTGACCGCGACGTCAGCGCCAGCCAGTTCATCGACCGCATCCGCCCGCAACTGATGAAAGTCCCCGGCATCGTGCTGTACCTGCGCGCAGGCCAAGACATCAACCTCAGCTCCGGCCCGAGCCGCGCGCAGTACCAATACGTGCTCAAGAGCAACGACGGCGCAACACTCGCCACCTGGACGCAACGCCTCACGGAAAAACTGCGCAGCAACCCTGCATTCCGCGACATTTCCAACGACCTGCAACTGGGCGGCAGCATCACCCACATCAGCATCGACCGCAGCGCCGCCGCGCGTTTTGGCCTGACCGCCAGCGATGTCGACGAGGCGCTGTACGACGCCTTCGGTCAACGGCAGATCAATGAATTCCAGACCCAGGTCAACCAGTACAACGTGATTCTGGAGCTGGACACTAAGCAGCGCGGCAAGGCCGAAAGCCTCAACTATTTCTATCTGCGCTCACCGCTGAGTGGCGAGATGGTGCCGCTATCGGCGCTGGCCAAATTCGATGCGCCGACCATTGGCCCGTTGTCGATTGCCCACGACGGCATGTTCCCCGCCGCCAACCTGTCGTTCAACCTCGCGCCCGGCGTGGCGTTGGGTGATGCGGTGATTCTGCTTAATCAGGCCAAGGCCGAGATCGGCATGCCCACCGCGATCAGCGGCAATTTTCAGGGTGCGGCGCAGGCGTTCCAGAGTTCGCTGGCCAGTCAGCCATGGCTGATTCTCGCGGCGCTGGTGGCGGTGTACATCATTCTCGGCGTGCTTTATGAAAGCTTCGTACACCCGCTGACGATCATTTCGACGTTGCCGGCGGCAGGCTTGGGCGCGGTGATCATGCTGTGGATCTGCGGTCAGGACTTTTCGATCATGGCGTTGATCGGCCTGGTGTTGCTGATCGGTATCGTCAAGAAGAACGGCATCCTGATGATCGACTTTGCATTGGAAGCCCAGCGCCACCGAGGCTTATCACCTCAGGATGCGATTTTCGAAGCGTGCATCACGCGGTTTCGGCCGATCATCATGACCACCCTCGCCGCCCTGCTCGGCGCGCTGCCGCTGATGCTCGGTTACGGCACCGGCGCCGAGCTGCGCCAACCGCTGGGCATCGCGGTGGTCGGCGGTTTGCTGGTCAGCCAGATGCTGACGTTGTTTACCACGCCGGTCATATACTTGTGGCTTGAGCGGCTGTTTCACCGGCACTCACACCCACCAGCCCCATCGCCCGCACCGGCATTGGCGACCACAGACTGAGGCAGGGTCATGCGCGTTCTGATTATCGAAGACGAGGAAAAAACCGCGGACTATCTGCACCGCGGTCTGACGGAACAGGGTTACACCGTGGATCTGGCCCGCGACGGCGTCGAGGGTCTGCATCTGGCGCTGGAAAGCGACTACGCGGTGATCGTCCTCGACGTGATGTTGCCGGGCCTCGATGGCTTCGGCGTTTTGCGCGCGTTGCGTGCACGCAAGCAGACCCCGGTGATCATGCTCACCGCTCGCGAGCGCGTCGAAGACCGCATTAAAGGCCTGCGCGACGGTGCCGACGATTACCTCGGCAAACCGTTTTCCTTCCTTGAACTGGTCGCGCGCCTGCAAGCGCTGACCCGGCGCAGTGGCGGCCATGAACCGGTGCAGGTGAGCATTGCCGACCTGTGGATCGATTTGATCAGCCGCAAGGCGACCCGCGCCGGTACACGCCTGGATCTGACCGCCAAGGAGTTTTCGCTGCTGAGCGTATTGGCTCGCCGCCAGGGTGAAATCCTCTCGAAAACCGCCATCGCCGAGATGGTCTGGGACATCAATTTCGACAGCGATGCCAACGTCGTCGAAGTAGCAATCAAACGCCTGCGCGCCAAGCTTGACGGGCCGTTCGACGAGAAGCTGCTGCACACCATTCGCGGCATGGGTTATGTGCTGGAGAGCCGTGGTGTCCAGTAATTCGATTGCCCTGCGCCTCAGTGGCATGTTCACGCTAGTGGCGCTGCTGGTGTTTCTGTTGATCGGCGGTGCGCTCTATCAGCAGGTCGATAAAGGCTTGGGATTGCTGCCGGAAGCCGAGCTGGATGCGCGTTACAGCGTGCTCGAATCGGCGCTCAATCGCTTCGGCACCCCGGAGCACTGGGCGAAGATCACCGCCAAGTTGAAGCTGCTCGGCGAAGAGGACAAACGCATTCGTTTCTGGGTGGTGAGCGGCGATCCGGGTTACGAATACGGTCAGCCGGATACGGCGATTCGCGCCTTCGCCCAAGGCCCGTTGGGCATGCGTGACCTGCAGTTGGCCGAGCATCCTTATCCGCTGAAAGTGCTGCTGACCGAGTTGCCGGCCAAGGACCAGCGCCCGCCGCTGCGCTTCATGATCGGCATTGATACCGAGACGTTTCACGAGACTCAGCACAATCTGTTGATCGCCCTGATCGGGCTGGCGATTGTCGGTGTGTTGATGGCGTCGGCACTGGGGTATTGGGTGGCGCGGATCGGCCTGAAACCGCTGATCAAACTCTCCCATGAAGCCCAGCGTCTGGCGCCGCCGCTGCGGGCCGGGCGCTTGCGTTTGTCACCACTGCCGCCGGAACTGGAACAGTTTGTCGACTCGTTCAACTCGACGCTGGAACGGGTCGAACTGGCTTATTCGCGACTGGAGTCGTTCAACGCCGACGTCGCCCATGAGTTGCGCTCGCCGCTGACCAATCTGATCGGCCAGACCCAAGTGGCGCTGACCCGTGGGCGCTCTGCCGAACATTATTTCGAAGTGCTGCAATCCAATCTGGAAGAGCTGGAAAGGTTGCGTTCGATCATCAACGACATGCTGTTTCTGGCCAGTGCGGATCAGGGCAATAAGGCGACCAAACTCACCTCGACTTCGCTGGCCGATGAGGTGGCGACGACGCTGGAGTATCTGGATTTCATTCTTGAAGATGCGCAAGTTGAGGTGCAGGTCAGTGGTGATGCGCTGGTGCAGATCGAGGTCGCGCATTTGCGGCGGGCGTTGATCAATCTGCTGAGCAATGCGGTGCAGCACACCGGGCCAGGTCAGGTGATCGAGGTGCGGATTGAGGTTGAGGAACATCAAGTCAGTATCGGCGTCGCCAACCCCGGCTCGCCGATTGCCAGTGAGCATTTGCCACGCTTGTTCGAGCGGTTTTATCGGGTCGATGCGTCGCGCAGCAACAGCGGCAATAACCACGGATTGGGGCTGGCGATCGTCAAGGCGATTGCGCTGATGCATGGCGGGGATGTGTTTGTGCGCAGTGATCGGGGGATGAATACCTTTGGCATCCACCTTCCTGTCTGAATGCTTTTTTCATGGCTGAACGCGGTCAACTGTGGTGAGGGGATTTATCCCCGACCGGCTGCGCAGCAGTCGTAAATCCTGTGTGTAGGATCTACAGGGTTCTTTGAGGCTGGATTTTTGGGGCTGCTTCGCAGCCCATCGGGGATAAATCCCCTCGCCACAAGGATTTCTACCACTACTGGATGGGTGATCTTTGCTTGTGCTGTAACAGTCATTTATGAAAATCGCGCTGTTTCCCGTCGCCCGGCAACCTTATCTTTGCCCGCACCAAACAGCACACTCGCCAAGCGAGAAGGTTTTCAAGATGTCCAACAGTATGGGTATTGCCAGCGCTTTCGTTTTGTCCTCATTGATCCTGTCGCCGCTGGCGATGGCTGAAGAATCCCACGCGTTCGTGGCGCAGAATTCTGCCCGCGCTCAAGCGTATGACCAGCATCAGGCAGAAATGATGGCCAAGGCCAAAGACGCGACGCAGGCCCCTCAGGCTGCAAATTCCCAGGCTCAATCGCTGGAAAAAGACAGCTGAGTCGCGCACCGCACCGTTTCCCTCGACGCGGTTGTTTGGCTCTTCCCGTTCAACCGTCGTCATTCCAGGCCGCTGCCGTTCAGCGGCCTTTTTTCGTTGTGGTCTGAAAGCCGTTTGGTTCGTCTGTAACAACAAGAAACATCGAGCGCCTCAAAATATAGAGGCGCCAGTTGACCCAAGGAGCTCCATTGCACGTGCGTTACTCAGTCCGTTTCACCCCGTTGTTCATTGCAATTTCCGCAACGATTGCCCCCGCCGCCCATGCCGACGAGCCAGCCAAAAAAGGTTTCGTCGAAGGTTCGAGCCTCAACCTCAACGCCCGCAACTACTACATGAATCGCAACCGCTTGCAGCAGGCGGACGACAACATTGAGTGGGGCCAAGGGTTTCTCGGGATTTTCCAGTCGGGTTACACCGAAGGCACGGTCGGTTTCGGCATTGATGCCCACGCCATGCTCGGGCTGAAACTCGACGGCGGTGGCGGCACGGACGGTTCGAGCATCTTGCCGGTCCGAGAAAATGGCGGCAAAGCACCGGGAGCTTTCTCCACCGCCGGTGGCACGTTGAAAATGCGTGCGTTCGACACCGAGTTGAAGGCCGGTGACCTGTTTCTCACCAATCCGGTAATTGCCGGCGGTGACACGCGCATGCTGCCGCAGACGTTTCGTGGTGTGAGCCTGACCAACCACAGCTTCGATGGCTGGTTGATCGAGGGCGGTCAGGCCAGTTTCACCAAGCCGTACAACCAGAGTGGCCATACGCGCATCGGCACCTCCTACGGCACCCTGGCCGACGGCGATGAGAGCCAGCACCTGAACTGGGCCGGCGTGGCGTGGAGCGGTGTCGAAGGCCTGACCAGCAGCCTTTACGCCTCTGAGCTGAAGGACATCTGGAACCAGTACTACTACGACCTGGATTACACCTGGCAGTTGAACGATCTGGTCAGCCTCAACCCGGGCCTGCACTTTTATCACACGCAAGACACCGGCGATGCGCTGCTCGGCAACATCGACAACAACACCTACAGCCTGCATTTCACCGTGGGCGTCGGCAGCCACAGCGTCACCGCCGCGTATCAGCGGGTTAACGGCAACACGCCGTTCGACTACATCAGCCAGGGCGACAGCGTTTACCTCGACAACTCGCAGCAGTACTCGGATTTCAACGGCCCGAATGAGCGCTCGTGGAAACTCAAGTACGCCTATGACTTTGCCGGTGTGGGTTATCCGGGGCTGACGTCGGCGGTGTCGTACTCGCGCGGGACGGTGGATCTGACCAAGGTCGATCCTGACGGCAAGGGCTATTCCAACTGGTACAGCGCTGAAGGGCGCAATGCCAAACATTGGGAGCGCGATATCGATCTCAAGTACGTGGTGCAAAGCGGCCAGGCGAAAGACCTGGCGGTACGCCTGCAATGGGCGACCAACCGTGGCGGCAACGGCTACGGCGCGATTGATTCAGACACAGATGAATACCGCGTGATCATCGACTACCCGATCAACGTCTTCTAAGATCAGCATCAAATCAATTGCGATCTGATACAAATTTTGATTGAAATGTTTTTTGTGGCGAGGGGATTTATCCCCGATGGGCTGCGCAGCAGACCCTTTTTTGGGGCCGCTTCGCAGCCCATCGGGGATAAATCCCCTCGCCACAGTAGATCTTTTTTAGTGTTATCCCCCGCAGTGTTTGTGCAACTACGCTTATAAGATCCCCTAATCGATAACCCCATCATGATCGCGAGCCGTACCCCTCCGGTTTCGGGCAAGACCGGACGCCCCGAACTGCTGCTGATTTGCGTCAGCTCGCTGACCGTGATCGCGATTTTATGCATCGTCACCTTTCTGCTGATCCGCGAGCACGCCAACGCTCAGGAATCGGCGACCCGCAGCGCCACCACCATCGCCCAGTTGATCGACGCCGATGTGTTGCGCACCGTCGAACTCTACGACCTGACCCTGCAAGGCCTGATCGCCGCCGCCCAGCGCGATGATTTGCGCGATGTCACTCCGCAGGTCCGCCACTTGGCGCTGTTCGACCGTTCCACCACCGCACGTTTCAAGGGCGACATCCTGCTCCTCGACAAGCATGGCGACGTGCTCGCCGACTCTTCGCGGGTCGAACCGAAACCGGGCAATTTCGCCGACCGCGACTACTTCCTTGCCCACGCCTTCAATCGCGATGTCGGCATGTTCATCAGCCGGCCGTTCAAGACCCGTTGCGACTGTGATGAAGCCAACCAGTGGCGAATCAGCTTCAGCCGGCGGATATCCTCGGACACCGGCGAATTTGTCGGCGTCGCCGTGGCTTCAATGAAGCTCGACTACTTCGACCAGTTGTTCAACAGCCTCGACATCGGCAAAGACAGCACGCTGAACATCATCGACAACGACGGCGTCCTGCTGGCGCAAAAGCCTTATCTGCAAAGCGATTCGATCGGCAAGAGCTTCGGCAATCGGCCCAATGTCATTCGCATACTGCGCGACAAGGATGGCAACGGCAGTTTCAGCAGCACCTCGAGCATGGATCATCAGCAGCGTCTCTATACCTATTCGCGCGTTGGCAACCTGCCGCTGACGGTGATGGTCGCGCTGTCCAGCGATGAAGTATTCGCCACCTGGCGCCGCACCGCGATCCTGATAAGCGGCGCCACGGGCGTGCTCTGCGTGGGTTTGCTGTGGCTGACCTGGCTGCTGGCCCGCGAACTGCGCCGACGCCAGCGCGCCGAGCACGAACTGGCGCAACTGGCAGCCACAGATGCGCTGACCGGTGTCGCCAACCGTCGAATGCTCGATCAGGCGCTGCGTCACGAATGGTTTCGGGCCCAGCGTTCGGGGAAGCCGATGTCGGTGATGATGATCGATGCCGACCATTTCAAGGCGTTCAATGATCGGCATGGGCATCAGGCCGGGGATCGGGCGCTGCGCGAACTGGCCAAGGTGATCGCGGCGAATGTACGGCGACCGGCGGATCTGGTCGCGCGGTATGGCGGCGAGGAGTTTTCGGTGATTCTGGCTGAGACCGACGGTCATGGGGCGCAGCAGATTGCCGAGCATATTCGGCAGGCGGTGGAGCAATTGCCGTGGGTCGAAGGGGCTGAGCGGCCGATGACGGTAAGTATTGGCATCGCGACCTGGACGTCGGCGAGTGAGATGACGCTGGAGCAGCTGTTGTTTGCGGCGGACAAAGCGTTGTATCAGGCCAAGGAAGGTGGGCGGAATCGGGTGGTGGTGGCTGCCTGAAGATCAAAAGATCGCAGCCTTCGGCAGCTCCTACATTGGAATGCGGTTCCTGTAGGAGCTACCGAAGGCTGCGATCTTTTGCTTCTGAAAAAAGGGGCATAAAAAAAGGCCATCCGAGGATGGCCTTCAAAAAACTAGAGAGGTTTTTTACTTACACCGCCGCAACCGGGCGCATGTAAGAGATTGGTGCGGTGCTGGCGTCATCGAACGTCACCACTTCCCAAGCATCTGTTTGCTCAATCAACTTGCGCAACAGCTGGTTGTTCAGTGCATGACCGGACTTGAAGCCTTTGAACTCACCAATCAGGCTGTTACCCAAAAGGTACAGGTCGCCAATGGCATCGAGGATCTTGTGCTTCACGAATTCGTCTTCATAGCGAAGGCCGTCTTCGTTCAGTACGCCATCGGCATCGACAACGATTGCGTTTTCAACGCTGCCGCCGAGTGCGAGGTTGTGCTTGCGCAGGTACTCGATATCACTCATGAAACCAAAGGTACGGGCGCGGCTGACTTCTTTTACGAACGAAGTGCTGGAAAAATCCACGCTTGCACTTTGGGTGCGGTCCCGGAAAACCGGGTGATCGAAATCGATCTCGAAGCTCACCTTGAACCCTTCGAAAGGGACGAAAGTGGCGCGCTTGTCGCCATCTTCCACTGTCACTTCACGCAGGATGCGGATGAATTTCTTGGCGGCGTCCTGTTCTTCCAGGCCTGCCGATTGAATCAGGAATACGAAGGGTCCAGCGCTGCCATCCATGATCGGGACTTCGGACGCGGAGAGCTCGACGTAGGCGTTATCGATGCCCAGGCCAGCCATGGCCGAGAGCAAGTGCTCTACCGTGTCCACTTTCACGTCGCCGTTAATCAGCGTCGTCGACATAGTGGTTTCACCGACGTTTTCCGCGCGGGCAGGGATCTGCACCACAGGGTCGAGGTCAGCGCGACAAAACACAATGCCAGTGTCGACAGGCGCAGGCTTGAGGGTCAGATAGACCTTCTCACCGGAGTGCAGGCCTACACCTGTGGCACGGATAATATTTTTCAGTGTGCGTTGTTTAATCATGGCTTGGGCCGCTTCAGCGCAAATTGCGAACTGGTATCAACAAAGGCTGGCGATGATAGCAGACCATGCCTTTGCTGAACACCAATCACCTTCATAGCCCTGATACATTCCATCAATCGGCCTGACGACGCAGGAATGCCGGGATGTCCAGGTAGTCCAGATCATCTTGCGGATTCATCTTCGCGGCAGCCGCAGCACCGGCCTGAGCCTGGTTGCGCATGACGGTCGGACGGTCCAGATCACGATAGTTGACCGCTGGCGCTTCCTGACGGGCCGCAGCCGGTTGTTGCACCTGAGCGGAAGCCATGGAAGTGTGAACGGTGTTGTCGATGACCTTCACAGGCTTCTCGATTTTCGCGCCCAGACCGGTGGCAACCACGGTCACGTGCAGCTCGTCGCGCATGTCCGGGTCGATAACGGTACCGACCTTGACCATGGCGTGCTCGGAAGCGAAGGCTTCGATGATCGAACCCACGTCGGAGTACTCACCCAGAGACAGGTCAGGACCGGCAGTGATGTTCACCAGGATGCCGCGTGCGCCTTGCAGGTTCACGTCTTCCAGCAGCGGGTTGCGGATGGCCGCTTCGGTCGCTTCACGTGCACGGTTCGGACCGCTGGCGCAGCCAGTGCCCATCATCGCCATGCCCATTTCGCTCATCACGGTACGCACGTCGGCGAAGTCGACGTTGATCATGCCCGGACGCTTGATGATGTCGGAGATACCGCGAACGGCACCGGCCAGTACATCGTCGGCCTTGGCGAAAGCCGACAAGAGGCTGGCGTCTTTACCGAGGATGGTCAGCAGCTTCTCGTTAGGAATGGTGATCAACGAGTCGACGCTTTCCGAGAGCATGCGGATGCCTTCGTCGGCGATCTGCATACGCTTGCGGCCTTCGAACGGGAACGGACGCGTCACGACCGCAACGGTCAGAATGCCCATTTCCTTGGCCACTTCGGCGATGATCGGCGCAGCACCGGTACCGGTACCGCCGCCCATGCCAGTGGTGATGAACACCATGTTGGTGCCCTGCAGCACTTCGGCAATACGCTCGCGGTCTTCCAGAGCAGCCTGACGGCCGACTTCAGGGTTCGCGCCGGCGCCGAGGCCTTTGGTCACGCCAGTGCCCAGTTGCAGGATGGTACGCGCGCCGATGTTTTTCAGCGCTTGAGCATCGGTGTTGGCGCAGATGAATTCAACGCCTTCGATGTTGCTCTTGACCATGTGGTTGACAGCGTTGCCGCCGCCACCGCCGACACCGATAACTTTGATTACCGGGCTTGCGGGGATGTTGTCTACGAGTTCGAACATTTTCCCTCTCCTTACATTCTCTAGTTTTTTCGCCTACTGCATTTTTGTTGCGGTGTTGCGGTAAAGCTTTAGAAGTTGCCTTGAACCCACTTCTTCAATCGGTCCAGCAACGGCGCCTGTGGCTCTTCGTTGCTGTAGCTGTCGCGGCTGCCGATGCCCGAGAACGAGATCCCGTCGGACTGCTTCTGCAGGCCGTACATCAACAAGCCAACGCCAGTGGAATAAATCGGGTTGCGCACCACGTCATCCAGACCTTTGACGCCATGCGGCACGCCCAGACGAACCGGCATGTGGAAGATTTCTTCCGCCAGTTCAGTGGCGCCTTCCATCTTCGAGGTACCGCCGGTGAGGACGATGCCGGCCGGGATCAGGTCTTCGTAGCCGCTGCGACGCAGCTCGGCCTGAATCAGCGTGAACAGTTCGTCGTAACGCGGCTCGACCACTTCGGCCAGGGCCTGACGCGACAGTTCGCGCGGTGGACGGTCGCCGACGCTTGGCACCTTGATGGTTTCACCGGCACCGGCCAGTTTCGCCAGGGCGCAGGCGTAGCGGATTTTGATTTCTTCGGCGTACTGGGTCGGAGTGCGCAACGCCATGGCGATGTCGTTGGTCACTTGATCACCGGCAATCGGGATCACCGCGGTGTGACGAATCGCGCCTTCGGTGAAGATCGCGATGTCGGTGGTGCCGCCGCCGATGTCGACCAGGCACACGCCCAGCTCTTTTTCGTCGTCGGTCAGCACCGAGTAAGCCGAAGCCAGTTGCTCGAGAATGATGTCGTCGATTTCCAGACCGCAGCGACGCACGCATTTTTCAATGTTCTGTGCGGCGTTGACGGCGCAGGTGACCACGTGAACCTTGGCTTCCAGACGCACGCCGGACATGCCCAGTGGCTCACGAACGCCTTCCTGGTTATCGATCACGTAATCCTGCGGCAGGGTGTGCAGCACGCGCTGGTCAGCCGGGATCGCCACGGCCTGGGCGGCGTCGAGCACACGCTCAAGGTCAGCCGAGCTGACTTCGCGATCACGGATCGCGACGATGCCGTGGGAGTTCAGGCTGCGGATGTGATTGCCCGCCACGCCAACGAACGCCGAGTGAATGCGGCAGCCCGCCATCAGTTGGGCTTCTTCGATCGCGCGCTGGATCGATTGCACGGTGGACTCGATGTTGACCACCACGCCCTTCTTCAGGCCACGGGACGGATGGGTACCGATCCCGACGATTTCCAGCGAGCCGTCGTCGGAGACCTCGCCGACCAGCGCCACCACCTTGGAGGTGCCGATATCGAGACCGACGATCATTTTGCCGCTTTGCACGTTTGCCATGGGTCCTGCCTCTTCTTAATTCTTTGCGACAGCGGGTTTGTCTGTCGTCGGCGCTACAGGTTCCCGCCAGCCAACAGCAAGGCCGTTGGCGTAGCGCAGATCGATGCGCGCAATGTTCGTAATCTGGTCTTTAAGCGTCTTGTCATAGATGGCGATAAAGCGGCGCATCTTTTCCACCAGGTTGCCGCGTCCCAGCAGCAACTCGATGCCGGGGCCGGAACTGCCGGCACCGGTGGTCAGGAACCAACTGCCGCGTTCACGCAATTCCAGGCGCGCAATCGAGAAGCCCAACGGCCGCAGCATCTGGCTCAGCACCTGATACTGCTGCATCACTTGCTGCTGAGCCCGTTGTGGGCCGAACAGCTGTGGCAGGTGTTCGTAGTTCGCCAGCTCCTTGGGCGTAAACGCCTGGCCCTGGTTGTTCAGCAACGACTCGTCGCCCCATCGCGCCACCGGCAGTTGCTCTTCGAGGCGGATCACCACTTGATCCGGCCACACCCGACGTACTTCGGCGTGGGCGATCCAGGGCATCTGCTCAAGCTCGGTGCGCATCCCGGCCAGGTCGATGGTGAAGAAGCTCGACGCCACAAACGGGGCGATCCGCTGCTGCACCGCTTGCTGACTGATGTAGCTCAGGTCGCCCTGCACGGCGATCTTGGTGATCGGCCGGTCGGCGTACGGCAGCAAACGCGTTGCACCTTCGTATGTCCCAAAACCCAGCACAACCAAGAGCACCGGCCAGAACAGGCTTTTCAGAAACCCAAAATTGGCTTTCGGCAGGCGCGCGGACATCGGCTCTTTCGCCACCATACGGCTGGCACCCCGTGGCACCGGCTTGCGGCCGGGTGCGGGAGGCTGATGTCGGAGCTGAGCGCCTTGCATGGTCTTAACCTCTAGCGTCTTCAACACTGGCGGCCAGAATGGCCAGTACCAGTTGCTGGAAATCCAGACCGGCCGCACGGGCCGCCATCGGCACCAGACTGTGATCGGTCATGCCCGGAGCGGTATTAACTTCGAGGAACCAGAACTGCCCGTCGGCGTCCTGCATCACGTCTGCCCTGCCCCAACCGGCAATACCCAGCGCCTCACTGGCCTTGGCCGTGAGATCCATGAGTTCCTGCTCCTTGGCGGCATCCAGCCCGCAGGGAATGCGGTACTGGGTATCGTTGGCGATGTACTTGGCGTCGTAGTCGTAGAACGTGTGCGGTGTACCCAGGGCGATTGGAGGCAAAACCTGGTCACGCAGGGTGGCGATGGTGAACTCCGGACCTTGAATCCATTGCTCAACCAAAACTTGCGAATCGTAGGTACTGGCCGCTTTCCATGCGTCGATCAACTCGGACGCAGAACTCACTTTGGCCATCCCGATACTTGAACCTTCATGCGCCGGTTTGACGATCAAAGGGAAGCCCAGTTCCGTCGCCGCCGAAATACAATCGGCTTCGCTGCACAGCACGGCGTGACGCGGCGTCGGAATCCCGAGGCTGTGCCAGACCTGCTTGGTGCGCAGTTTGTCCATCGCTAGTGCCGAAGCCAGAATGCCGCTGCCGGTGTACGGAATGCCCGCCACTTCGAGCAGGCCCTGCATGCTGCCGTCTTCACCGCCACGGCCGTGAAGAATGATGAAGGCACGGTCGATTTTTTCGCTGAGCAGACGTTGCAGAATGTCGTCGCCAACGTCGATGCCGAACGCGTCCACGCCAGCGCTTTGCAGGGCGTCGAGTACGGCGTTACCGGATTTCAGCGAAACCTCACGCTCGGCACTCAGACCGCCAAAGAGCACGGCGACGCGGCCGAAGTCTTTCGGCGCGATAGTGGAAAACAGCTTGGCGTAGGCAGCAGTCATTTCAACTTCCCCTCGACCGACGCCGCCACGGCGCCAGCGAACAATTCACTTTTCAACAGCTTCGGCGCGAGACCGCCGATATCACCGGCGCCTTGACACAGCAGGATGTCGCCGGCGCGCAGCAGCGGCTTGACCAGCGGCGCCAGATCGACGCCACGCTCGATGTAGATCGGGTCGAGCTGACCGCGCTGGCGGATGCTGTTGCACAGCTTGCGGCTGTCGGCGCCCGGGATCGGCTCTTCGCCGGCCGGATAGACTTCCATCAGCAGCAGCACGTTGGCATCGGCCAATACATTGACGAAGTCGTCGTACAGATCGCGGGTGCGGCTGTAACGGTGCGGCTGGTAGACCATCACCAGACGGCGCTCCGGCCAGCCACCGCGCACGGCTTTGATCACTGCGGCGACTTCGGTCGGGTGGTGACCATAGTCGTCGACCAGCATCACGTGGCCGCCGTCTACCGGCAGTTCGCCGTAGACCTGGAAGCGCCGGCCGACACCCTGGAAACCCGACAGGCCCTGAACGATGGCTTCATCGCTGACGCCCTCGTCGGTGGCGATGCAAATGGTCGCCAGCGAGTTGAGCACGTTGTGGTTGCCCGGCATGTTCACGGAAACATCCAGCGGCTCGCGGTCAGGACGCAGCACGGTGAAGAAGGTCTGCATGCCTTGCTGGCGAACATTGATCGCGCGCACGTCAGCGTCTTCGCTGAAGCCGTAGGTCACGGTCGGACGTTTCACCAGCGGCAGGATTTCGCGCACCACCGGGTCGTCCAGGCACATCACCGCCAAACCGTAGAACGGCAGGTTGTGCAGGAACTCGACGAAGGTTTTCTTCAGTTTGTTGAAGTCGCCGTCGTAGGTCGCCATGTGGTCGGCGTCGATGTTGGTAACCACGGCCACCAGCGGTTGCAGATGCAGGAAGCTCGCATCGCTTTCATCGGCTTCGGCGATCAGGTAGCGGCTGGTGCCGAGCTGGGCATTGGTGCCCGCAGCATTCAGACGGCCACCGATAACGAAGGTCGGGTCCAGACCACCGGCGGCGAACACCGAAGCGATCAGGCTGGTGGTGGTGGTTTTGCCGTGGGTACCGGCGACGGCGATGCCGTGGCGATAGCGCATCAGTTCAGCGAGCATTTCCGCACGCGGCACCACTGGAATGCGGCGCTCAAGCGCAGTCGCCACTTCCGGGTTGGAGGTGTTCACAGCGCTCGACACCACCAGTACATCGGCGGTCGCGGCGTTCTCGGCACGGTGGCCGATGTAGATGTGTGCGCCGAACGATTCGAGACGCTCGGTGACCGGCGAAGCTTTCAGGTCGGAACCGGACACTTCATAGCCCAGGTTCAACAACACTTCGGCGATACCGCACATGCCCACGCCGCCGATGCCGACGAAGTGGATGCGACGGATGCGGCGCATTTCCGGTTGCGGCATGGCTTTCTGATTCTCAACCATGGGCCACCTCCAGACAGGTATCGACCACGCTACGGGTGGCATCGGGTTTCGCCAGACGGCGGGCCGCTTGGGCCATATCTTCGAGTCGTTGCGGTTGCATCAAGACCTCTGTCAGGCGCGCGGCAAGGTCCGCGGCACCAGTCGTTCTTTGCGGCATCAGGAAGGCAGCGCCTTCACGGGCCAAATAATCGGCGTTGCGAGTCTGGTGATCGTCGATCGCGTGGGGCAAAGGCACCAGCATCGAGGGCAGACCGGCGGCAGCCAGCTCACTGATGGTCAACGCGCCTGCACGGCACACCACCAGGTCAGCCCAGCCATAGGCTTGGGCCATGTCTTTGATGAACGGCTGCACCTGCGCATCGACGCCGGCGGCGCGGTAGCGTTCTGCAGTCACTTCATCGTGGTTTTTGCCGGCCTGATGAAACACTTCCGGGCGCAAATCGACAGCGACTTGGGCCAGGGCTTCAGGCAGCAATTTGTTCAACGGTTCTGCGCCCAGGCTTCCGCCGAGGATCAGCAAACGCGCTTTGCGACCGGCCAGGGCTGGTCGCGATGTGTCGAGGAACAGCTCGCTGCGCACCGGGTTTCCGGTGGTACGGCGGGTGTCCGACAGAGTAAAGGTGTCGGGGAACGCTTCACACACTCGGGCGGCGAACGGCACCAGCAACCGATTGGCGGTGCCGGCGACGGCGTTCTGCTCGTGAACGATCACCGGCACGCCGGCCAGTTTCGCGGCGAGGCCACCAGGGCCAGTCACATAACCACCGAAACCGACCACACACACTGGCTTCAAGCGACGAATGATCGCGCGCGCCTGCCACACCGACTTGAGCAGCATGAACGGCGCCTTGAGCAGCGACAGCTTGCCCTTGCCACGCAGGCCGGTAGCGTTGATGCGGTGCAGTTCAAGACCTGCCGCCGGCACCAGTTCGTTCTCGATCCCGCGTGGCGTGCCGAGCCAGTGCACGGTGTAGCCGCGCGCCTGAAACTCGCGGGCACAGGCCAGCGCCGGGAACACGTGGCCGCCGGTTCCGCCGGCCATGATCAATACGTTAGCGCCCATGATTCGGCTCCTCGGCGAAGTCGCTCTCATGGAATTCCATCTCTTCACTGCCCAGGTGGGTTCGACTCTCCCACTCGATCCTCAGCAACAAGCCGAGACAGGCACAGCAAATCACCAACGAGCTACCGCCGTAACTGAGGAACGGCAAGGTCAGACCCTTGGTTGGCAACAGACCGACGTTCACACCGATGTTGATCAGGAACTGACCAATCCACAGGAACGACAACCCGTAAGCCACATACGCAGCGAAAAACTGTTTGGCTTTCTCCGCCCACAGACCGATGTACATGCCGCGAATACACACGAACACGAACAGCGCGACGGTGCACAACGAACCGACCGCACCGAGTTCTTCAGCCAGTACCGAGAACACGAAGTCGGTGTGCGCTTCCGGCAGGTAGAACTGCTTCTGCACGCTGTTGCCCAGGCCGACGCCGAGCCATTCACCGCGACCGAAGGCGATCAAGGCTTGCGACAACTGATAACCGGCACCGAACTGGTCGGCCCACGGATCAGCGAAGTTAGTCAGACGCGCCATTCGGTACGGCTGCATCTGAATCAGCAAGACCACGGCCCCGACCGCCAACACCACCATCAGCGAGAAGCGGAACAACCCGACCCCGCCAAGGAACAGCATCGCCGCCGCAGCGCCCATCATCACGACGGTGGCACCGAAGTCCGGCTCCATCAGCAACAGGCCGGCCATCGGCAGCAGCACGATGAACGGCTTGAAGAAGCCCATCCAGCTCTCGCGCACTTCCTTCTGACGCCGCACCAGATAACCGGCGAGGTAGATCACCACGAACACTTTGGCGATTTCAGACGGTTGCACGTTGAAGAAGCTGAAACCGATCCAGCGCATCGAACCGTTCACTTCTCGGCCGATGCCGGGAATGATCACCATCACCAGCAAGCCGAACGCACCGAGCAGCATCAGCCAGCCGAGACGTTGCCAGGTGGCGATCGGAATCATCATGGTGATGACACACGCGCCCAGGCCCAGCACCACATAAATAAGGTGGCGGATCATGTAATACAGCGGACTGCCCGACTGTGCGGCTGCCACTTCAGTGGACGCCGAGGCGATCATGATCAACCCGAGACCAAGCAGCGCCAGGCAACCAGCGAGCATCGGGAAATCGAGGTCGATGCCGCGCCCGGTGATGATCGGCGACGGATACGGCTTGATGATATTGAACAGGCTCATGCCAGATCCTCCACAGCGCGGACGAACTGGTGACCACGGTCTTCATAATTCTTGAACATGTCGAAACTGGCGCAGGCCGGCGACAGCAGCACCACGTCACCCGGTTGGGCGGCGGCGCGGCATTGCGCAACGGCGTCGACCAGCGAGGTCGCGCGAATCAATGGCACGGCATCACCGATGGCTGCGCCGATCTTGTCGGAGTCGCGCCCCATGAGGATCACGGCGCGGCAGTTGGCCGCCACCGGATCACGCAAATCGTTGAATTCGGCACCCTTGCCATCGCCACCGGCGATCAGGATGACCTTGCCGTCGATGTCCGCACCGAGGCCTTCGATGGCCGCCAGAGCGGCGCCAACGTTAGTGGCTTTGGAATCGTTGTAGTACGCCACGCCGTCGAGATCACGTACCCACTGGCAGCGATGTTCGAGACCGGCAAAGGTGCGCAAGGCCGAGAGCATGGCGTCGAACGGCAGGCCCACGGCATGCCCAAGCGCCAGTGCCGCGAGGGCGTTGGACTGGTTATGCGCGCCGCGAATCTTCAGCTCACGCACCGGCATCAGGTTCTGGAATTCGAACGCGAGGTACTTCTCGCCATCTTCTTCGCGAATACCGAAGGCCTTGAAATCCGGTTTGCTCAGGCCGAAGGTCCAGCACGGCTGGCCCTCGCCCATCAACGGACGGGTCAGGGCATCCTGACGGTTGACCACAAACTGCCTGGCACCCCGGAAGATCCGGTGCTTGGCCAGGTGGTACGCCGGCAGACCGCTGTAGCGATCCATGTGGTCTTCGCTGATGTTCAGCACGGTCGCCACTTCGGCGTTGAGCTGGTCGGTGGTTTCCAGCTGGAAACTCGACAGCTCCATCACGTACAACTCGACGTCGTCGCTGAGCAGATCCAGCGCCGGAGTGCCGAGGTTGCCGCCGACGGCGACGCGTTTGCCGGCCGCAGCCGCCATCTCGCCGACCAGGGTGGTGACGGTGCTTTTCGCGTTGGAACCGCTGATGGCCACGATCGGCGCCTGCGCGTTACGCGCGAACAGCTCGATGTCGCCGGACAGTTTCACGCCACGGGCCGCAGCGGCTTGCAGGGCCGGGGTCGCCAGCGCCAGGCCGGGGCTCACGTAGAGCTCGTCGGCACGGCAGAGGAATTCGACGTCCAGCTCGCCACAACGCACTTCCACGTGCGGATAGTCACGCTTGAGCGTGGCCAGTTCCGGTGGATTTTCCCGCGTGTCCGCCACGGCAAACGACGTGCCCCGGTTCGCCAGGAAGCGAACCAGGGACATGCCGCTCTTGCCGAGGCCGACAACGATGCGGAAGTGGTCAGAAGCGATCAGAGACACTCGTTCTACCTCAGCTTCAGGGTGGCAAGGCCGACCAATACGAGAATCACGGTGATGATCCAGAAACGGACGATCACGCGCGGCTCGGGCCAGCCCTTGAGTTCAAAATGGTGGTGGATCGGTGCCATGCGGAACACACGGCGACCGGTCAGCTTAAAGGACGCAACCTGAATGACGACTGACAGGGTTTCCATCACGAACACGCCGCCCATGATGAACAGGACGATTTCCTGACGGACGATCACCGCGATCGTGCCCAGTGCCGCGCCGAGTGCCAGGGCACCGACGTCGCCCATGAACACTTGCGCCGGGTAGGTGTTGAACCAGAGGAAGCCCAGACCGGCACCGATCAGCGCGCCGCAAAACACGATCAGTTCGCCCGCGCCCGGCACGTAAGGGATCAACAGGTATTCAGCGAATTTCACGTTACCCGACAGGTAGCAGAAGATGCCCAAGCCGCCGCCGACCATCACAGTTGGCATGATTGCCAGACCGTCGAGGCCGTCAGTCAGGTTGACCGCGTTGCTCGAACCGACGATCACGAAGTAGGTCAGCACGATGAACCCGAGACCCAGCGGAATGCTGTAGTCCTTGAGCATCGGCAGGATCAGCGTGGTTTCCACCGGGGTGGATGCGGTCATATAAAGGAAGATCGCTGCGCCGAGGCCGAACACCGACTGCCAGAAATACTTCCAGCGGCTCGGCAGGCCACGCGAGTTCTTCTCGATGACTTTACGGTAATCGTCGACCCAGCCGATGGCGCCGAACAGCAGGGTCACCAGCAACACAGTCCAGACGTAGCGGTTGCTCAGGTCAGCCCAGAGCAAGGTGCTGACGCCGATCGAAGACAGAATCAATGCGCCGCCCATGGTCGGAGTGCCCGACTTGGACAGGTGCGATTGCGGACCGTCGTTACGCACGGATTGACCGATCTGACGGTTCTGCAGGGTGCGGATCATCCACGGGCCATAGCACAGCGACAAAACCAGCGCGGTCAGCACACCGAGAATCCCGCGCAGGGTCAGGTACTGAAAGACCGCGAAGCCTTTGTAGAACTGTTGCAGATACTCCGCTAGCAGCAGCAGCATTAATGTTTCTCCAGACTGGACCCGCACAGAGCCGCAACGATGTTTTCCATCGCTGCACTGCGCGAACCCTTGATCAAAATGGTGGTGTTTGTGTCCTGCTCGGCGTCGAGGGCCTGGATCAGCTCGGCTTGCGTGCCGAAGTGATGCGCCTGTTCACCGAATGCGTTCACGGCGTGAACCATGTTTGGCCCGACAGCGTAAAGCGCGGAAACCTTGCCCCGAGCGTACTCGCCCACGTCGCGGTGCCCCTGCTCCGCCCAATCGCCCAACTCGCCGATATCCCCGAGCACCAGGACGGTGCGGCCGGAAAAGCCGGCGAGTATATCAACGGCCGCGCACATTGAGGTGGGGTTTGCGTTGTAAGTGTCATCGATCACGCGCATACCGTTTTTCGCCAGTTGCGCGACGGTGCGACCCTTGACCGGTTGCACGGCGCCAAGCCCGGTGGCGATGCCGAACAGCGACACGCCCAAAGCGTGAGCGGCAGCGGCGGCGGCCATGGAGTTGGCGACGTTGTGGGTGCCGAGCAGGTTCAACTGAACGCGCTCGATACCTTCAGGTGTGTGCAGATTGAAGGCCGGGCAACCACGTGCATCAGTGCTCAGGTCGCTGGCGTAGAAATTCGCCTGAGTGTTGCTCAGGGCGAACGTCAGCACTTTGCGCGCGCCCGCACGGGTCTTCCAGATACCGAAGGCCTTGTCATCGAGGTTGAGCACGGCGATGCCGTCAGCTGCCAGACCGTCGATGATTTCGCCTTTGGCTTCGACGATTTTTTCCGGCCCGCCAAACTCACCGACGTGAGCGGTGCCGGCATTGTTCAGGATCGCTACGTGCGGCTTGGTCAGGCCGACGGTGTAAGCGATTTCACCCAGACGCGAGGCGCCCAGTTCGATGACCGCCGAGGTATGTTCCGGGGCCAGTTCGAGCAGGGTCAGCGGTGCGCCGAGGTCATTGTTCAGATTGCCACGGGTCGCCAGCACCGGGCCGCGCGTGCGCAGGATGCTCGCGAGCATCTCCTTGACGGTGGTCTTGCCGCTGGAACCGGTGATCGCGGCGACTGGCTGAGTGAAAGCAGCGCGGTTCAGCGCGCCCAACTGGCCGAGGGCCTGACGAGTGTCTTTGACCAGCAGTTGCGGCAGCGTGCTGTCGGCGACTTCGCGCTCGACCAGTGCAGCCACCGCGCCTTTGGCGGCGACGTCATTCAAATAGTCATGACCGTCGAAGCGCGGGCCGGTCAACGCAATGAACAGTTGGCCTGGCTGGATCGCACGGCTGTCGATGCTGACGCCGTCGAAACTGGCATCAGCAGCGATCAAACGCGCATCGAGCGCATTGGTCAGTTCGCTGAGTTTCAGGGCCTTAAGCATGGGCCACCTCCCACGCGGTCAGGGCGTGATCGGCTTCGACCAGATCAGAGAAGGCATGGCGCTCGCCGTTGATTTCCTGATAGTCCTCGTGACCTTTACCGGCCAGGACAATCACGTCATCGGCGGACGCGCCGGCAATCAGTTGCGCAATCGCCTGGCCACGGCCAGCGACAAAGGTGACTTTATCCACAGCCGTGAACCCGGCGCGGATGTCATCGAAAATCACCGCAGGATCTTCGGTGCGCGGGTTGTCGTCGGTGACCAACACTTGATCAGCCAGACGCTCAACCACTTCGGCCATCAACGGACGCTTGCCGCGATCACGGTCGCCACCGCAGCCGAACAGGCACAGCAGCTGACCTTTGACGTGCGGGCGCAGCGCGGTCAGGACTTTTTCCAGCGCGTCCGGGGTGTGGGCGTAATCGACCACCACCAACGGCTGCGTGCCACCACCCAGACGCTGCATGCGTCCGGCCGGGCCTTCGAGTTTCGGCAGTACTTTAAGAATTTCGTCGAGCGCGTAATCCAGACCGAGCAAGGCGCCGACCGCAGCGAGGACGTTGCTCAGGTTGAAGCGACCGAGCAAGGTGCTGCGCAGATGATGTTCGCCCTGCGGCGTGACCAGCGTGGCGCGCACGCCGTGGTCGTCGAACTGTGCTTCGCGGCAATACAGATAGGCGCTGCTGTCGAGCAGGCTGTAGGTAATCAAGCGCGACTCACGTTTTTCAGCGGCCAGTTGCCGGCCAAAATCGTCGTCGAGGTTGACCACGCGGCACTTCAGATCATTCCAGGCGAACAGCTTGGCCTTGGCCTCGGCGTACGCCTCCATGGTGCCGTGATAATCCAGATGATCGCGGGACAGGTTGGTCATCACCGCGACGTCGAATGCCAGCGCGGTCACGCGGCCCTGATCCAGACCGTGGGACGACACTTCCATGGCCACGGCTTTGGCACCAGCCTTTTTCAGGTCGCCCAAGGTCGCTTGCACGGCAATCGGATTCGGCGTGGTGTGCAGACCGCTTTGCAGCGCGCCATAGAAGCCGGAACCGAGGGTGCCGACGATGCCGCAATGCTGGCCGAGCAGATCCAGCGCCTGCGCAACCAATTGGGTCACGCTGGTCTTGCCGTTGGTGCCGGTGACACCCACAAGATTCAGGTGATGACTTGGCTCGCCATAAAAACGCCCGGCGATGTCCGACAGCTGCGCGGCCAGGCCTTTGACCGGAATCAGCGGCACGTCGGTGATCGGCAGCACGGTAGCGCCTTCCACTTCATAAGCCACAGCCGCCGCACCACGTTGCAGTGCATCGGCGATATGCGCACGGCCATCGAATTTACCGCCAGGCACGGCGAGGAACAGATCGCCTGCGCGTACGCTGCGGCTGTCCAGCGCCAATTCACGGATCAACAGATCGTGGCCGGCGTGGGGGAATATCTTGTTCAGACTTAATGACATCAGCCGCGCCCTCCATTGGCTTTCAGCGGAATGACCGGGGTAGCGTTGGCTTGTTGCGTCGTCGGCAGGTTGTCCGGCGTGACGTTCATCAGGCGCAGGGTGCCGGACATCACACGGCTGAACACGGGCGCCGATACCAGACCACCGAAGTAGCCGGCCTTGGACGGTTCGTCGATCACCACAACAATGGCGTAACGCGGATCGCTCATCGGGCCGAATCCGGCGAACAGCGAGCGGTAGGAGTTCTCGGCGTAGCCCTTGGTGCCGACCGACGTTTTACGTGCAGTACCCGACTTGCCCGCCACGTGATACGCCGGCACCTGCGCACGGAATACACCGCGCGGCGCTTCGATCACTTGGGTCAGCATGCCTTGCATGGTTTTGGCGACGGCTTCCGGCAGCACTTGTGTGGTCTGCGGCGGTTTGTCGGTTTTGATCAGGGTCAGCGGCGCGAGACGACCGTTGTTGGCCAGCGCCGAGAACGCATGAACGAGCTGAATCGCGGTCACCGAAATACCGTAACCGTACGACAGCGTTGCGGTTTCAGCCTTGCGCCAATCGCGGTAGTTCGGCAGGTTGCCGACACGTTCGCCCGGGAATCCAAGGCCGGTGTCCTGGCCGAGGCCGACTTTCTGCGCGAGGCGGAAAATCGTTTCGCCGCCGATATCGAACGCGACCTTACTCATGCCGACGTTACTGGAATTGATCAGAATGCCGGTCAGGTCGAGTACCGGACCTTCGCTTTTGGAAACGTCCTTGATCGTGTATTTGCCGATCTGCAGGGAGCCCGGATACACCTCGACGGTGTCACTCGGCTTCCAGCGCCCGGTTTCAATCGCGGCGGCCATCGAGATGGCTTTCATGGTCGAACCCGGTTCGAACACGTCGATCATCGCGCGGTTACGCATCATCGCCGGTTGCAGGTTGCGACGGTTGTTCGGGTTGTAGGTCGGCTGGTTGACCATGGCCAGAATCTCACCGGTCTTGACGTCCATGATCACCAGACTGCCGGCCTTGGCGCCGTTCTCGATGATCGCGTTACGCAGTTCGCGGTTGGCCAGATATTGCAGACGCAGGTCAATGGACAACGCCAAGGGCTTGCCGGCCTTGGCGTTTTTGGTGACCTGGACATCCTTGATCAGCCGTCCGCGCCGATCCTTGATGACCTGTCGTTTGCCCGGCACCCCGGCGAGCCATTCGTCATAAGCCAGTTCGACACCTTCGCGACCGTGGTCATCGATGTCGGTAAACCCGACCATGTGCGCGGTGACTTCACCGGCCGGATAGAACCGACGGAATTCTTCGATGCCGTAGACGCCCGGTACTTTCAGATCGAGCACAGACTGGCCCTGCTCGGGGGTCAGCCCGCGCACCAGGTAGATGAATTCTTTGTTGGCCTGGGCCTCGAGGCGTTCGGTCAGGGCTTTCGGGTCCTGGCCCAGCGCGGCGGCGAGTGCCGGCCACTTCTCTTTCGCCGTCTGCATTTCCTTGGCGTTGGCCCACAGCGTGGTCACCGGAGTACTCACGGCCAAAGGCTCGCCGTTACGGTCGGTGATCAGACCACGGTGAGCCGGGATTGGAATGTGACGCAGACTGCGCGCATCGCCCTGACCTTTGAGGAAGTCACGGTCAACCACTTGCAGGTCGATGATGCGCCAGCAGATCGCCGCGACCATCACACCGAGCAGCGCGACCATCAGGCGGAAACGCCATGGGAACAGAGCGCCTTCGAGTTTCATCATGGCGCCACCATCTTCACGTCAGCCGCGCCAGGAATATGCATTTTCAGTTGTTCGGTGGCCAGCACTTCGATGCGGCTGTGCGCGGTCCAGGTGCTCTGCTCAAGAATCAGACGGCCCCACTCGGCCTGCGCCTTGTCGCGCACGCTGAGTTCGTTGTAAAGGGTGTTGAGCAACTGCCGGTTCCAGTGCGCGCTGTACGACACGGCGATGGCCGACACGAGCACGCCGATAAACAGCAGCAGCATCAGAAAGCTGCCGCCGGGCAGTGGCTTGGCGAAAAGCTTGCTCACCGCAGCTTCTCCGCGACGCGCATGACAGCGCTACGGGAACGTGGGTTGGCTTTGAGTTCGGCGTCGGAGGCCGTCTGCGCTTTGCCATGGACTTTGATTTTCGGTTCGAACGCCACATGGCGAACCGGCAGGTTGCGCGGCAGGTTGTCGGCTTCGCCTTTCACCAGCTTGCGCATGAACAGTTTGACGATGCGGTCTTCCAGCGAGTGGAAGCTGATCACCACCAGGCGGCCGCCAATTTCCAAGGCGTCCAGCGCCGCTTCGAGGCCGGCTTCCAGATCACCCAGTTCGTTGTTGACGTGAATACGCAAACCCTGGAATGCACGGGTGGCCGGGTTCTTGCCCTTTTCCCACGCCGGGTTGGCGACTTTCAACACTTCAGCCAGGTCGGCAGTGCGCTCGAACGGCTTGATGTCGCGACGCTCGGCGACGGCGCGAGCCATACGACCGGAGAAACGTTCTTCGCCGTATTCCTTGAACACCCGGGCGATTTCCTCAGCCGGCGCGGTGTTGACGAATTCGGCAGCGCTGATACCCCGGGACGGGTCCATGCGCATGTCCAGCGGGCCGTCGTTGAGAAAACTGAAACCGCGCTCGGCGTCGTCGAGCTGCGGCGAAGACACGCCGAGGTCGAGCAAAATACCGCTGACCTTGCCGCTCAGACCTTGTTCGGCAACCACCGAACCGAGTTCGGCAAAGCTGCGCTGCACAACGACAAAGCGGCCGTCTTCGGCCGCTAGCGTTTGCCCGGTGGCAATCGCTTGTGGATCTTTGTCGAACCCGATGAGCCGACCGTCGGTGCCGAGCTGGCTGAGGATCAGTCGGCTGTGGCCGCCGCGTCCGAACGTGCCGTCCAGATAGCAGCCATCAGGACGTACGGCGAGAGCCTCGACGGCTTCGTCAAGCAGTACGGTGATGTGGTTAAAGCCGCTATCAATAGTCACAGGATCAAATCACGCAGTTCATCAGGCATCGCGCCCGGTTGTTGAATGGCAGCAAGGTCAGCGGCAGATACCGCGTTCCATGCATCCTCGTCCCACAATTGGAACTTGTTCAGTTGGCCCACCAGCATCGCGCGCTTATCCAGCTTGGCGTACTCGCGCAAACGCGGTGGAACCAGAAAACGGCCACTGCCATCGAGCTCGAGGTCGACGGCGTTGCCGATCAATAAACGCTGCAAGCGACGGTTCTCTTCGCGAAGCGAAGGGAGTGCGCGCAACTTGGTTTCAATAATTTCCCACTCGTCGAGCGGATAGACACACAGACACGGATCAACGGCATCAATGGTGACGATCAACTGGCCAGAACTACGCGAATCGAGCTCGTCACGGTACCGGCTCGGCATGGCGAGACGGCCCTTTGCATCGAGACTGATAGCGTTAGCTCCGCGAAACACGTCTGCGTTTCTCCAATTTTTATCGTTTTGAGCTCAAAAAACCCACTTCATGCCACTTTCCGCCACTTGCGCACACTATAGGAATGCGCCCACCACACCGTCAAGGCGCGGATTAAAGGAAAACCCTTACAGAACGGAGATTTAGGAGCATAAAAGAAGGAGTAACGACAATCTGGCGCTGACTTTTGACCTATAACTTGATGCAGCACTGATAGCTGCGCTCGAAAGTTAAAGTAATTTGTTAAGAGTAAGATTTTTTCGGTATTACAAAAGCGCTTCTGCTGTTGATTGAAGCGAGGTGGGAAATGGCTATTACTGCGCGTGCCGCTGCCGAACTTTCAGAACAGGCGTGCTGATATTACACAGCCCTGTTGCCAATGATTCAAGCAGGGAAAGAAAAAGGTGGAGAGTCGATCTGTAAGCCGGGTTCTGTCTTGAACAGTCATTCGTCTACGATGGCCATCACTGGACATCTTTAGCAACCTACCCGGTCCCAGCGCGGGCCACGCCTTGGGACCCTATTTGGTCTTGCTCCAAGTGGGGTTTACCTAGCCACGAACTGTTGCCAGACGTGCGGTGCGCTCTTACCGCACCTTTTCACCCTTACCGGCGCCGAAGCGCTTAGGCGGTTATTTTCTGTGGCACTTTCCGTAGGCTCACGCCTCCCAGGCATTACCTGGCACTTCGCCCTATGGAGCCCGGACTTTCCTCCCCCCCTAATTTTCATAGAGGGCAGCGACTGTCCGATCGACTCTCCGCCGCGAAGGTTAACGGCAGAGCGCCCGAAGAACAAGCGCTAATAGCCGCAAAACCTGTCCGATCGACGGGTTACTCGCCCTTCTGTTTATCCAGCGCGACCTGATACAGCACGTTTTTGCGCTCGCCAGTGATCTGCGCAGCCAAGGCCGCGGCACGCTTGAGCGGCATCTCTTCGAGCAACAGATTGAGGACGCGCATCGCCTCGCTGCTGACGGCGTCTTCAGACTCCGGCGCGGTCCAGCCCGCGACCAGCACGACGCACTCGCCGCGCTGCTGATTACTGTCGGATTCAACAAATGCGCGCAGCTCGGCCAGCGGCAAGCCTTTCAACGTCTCGAAGGTCTTGGTGATTTCACGGGCGAGCAAGGCCTGACGCTCACCCCCAAACACCGCTTCCATATCCTGCAGACACTCAAGAATGCGGTGCGGCGCCTCGTAAAAAATCAGCGTGCGCGGCTCTTCTTTAACTGCTTCGAGGCGCGCCTTGCGCCCCACCGATTTGGCCGGCAGGAAACCTTCAAAGATAAAACGGTCGGACGGCAGCCCCGCCGCCGACAGCGCTGCAATCAGCGCACAGGCACCCGGCACCGGCACCACATTGATCCCGGCAGCACGCGCCTGTCGGACCAGGTGATAACCCGGATCGGAAATCAGCGGCGTGCCGGCATCGGAAATCAGCGCGACGTTATCGCCCGCGAGCAGACGGGTAATAAAGCGGCTACCTTCATCTCGTTCATTGTGTTCGTGACAAGCGGCCAGCGGCGTGGAAATACCGAAGTGCTGCATCAGGCGCGCCGAGTGACGGGTGTCTTCGGCAGCGATCAGCGCCACTTCACGCAGGATTTTCAGTGCCCGGGCGCTGATGTCGTCCAGGTTGCCGATGGGCGTCGCCACCACATAAAGCGAGCCAGCAGCGGAATTCAAAGGACCTGGAGCAGTCAAAGCGCACACCTCGTGTTCGGTAAAAGCGGGCATTGTAGCGCGTCGCGCGACCGGCGATACGCCTGAGCCAAACCCGGTTTTGCCCGCAGTTGTGTGCTGTCGCAACATTTACTCCAGCTAAATTGCCCGTTTCACGCCACTAACATCGCGCCCCGGCCAGTGCTTGGGTACAATTCGACGCTAATTTGATCGAGTATCAGGAACACTTACATGATCGCTTGCCTGCGGCTGTTCACTGCCCTCTGCCTCGCTGCCTTGTTGGCGGCTTGTGCCAGCTCCCCTTCCTCCAGCCTTGGCGAACTTCCACGGACTCCGGATGCCAGCATCGAGCAACTGCTCGAACAGGCTACCCAGGCGAAAACCCCGGAAAAAGCTGCCCTGCTGCGCCTGAGCGCGGCGGACCTGGCTTATCGCCAAGGCAATGCCGGACAGTCCGCGCAAATCCTGCAACAAGTGCCGATGGAGCAACTCAAGCCCGGCCAGCAGATTTTTGCCAGCACCTTGAATGCTGAACTGGCGATGACGCGCAATCAGCCGAAAGCTGCGCTGACTGCCCTGAGCCATCCAAGCCTGCAGCACCTGGGCGAAATGCCTGAAGAGCAACAAGTGCGCACCGGCACCGTTCACGCCCGCGCCCTTGAAGCCGACGGTCAGACACTCGCCGCCGCGCGCGAACGCGTGTTCATCGCACCGATGCTGCAAGGCGAAGCCGCGAGCAAGAACCACGAAGCCATCTGGACACTGATTGGCTCGCTGCCGACCGACCAGTTGCAACCTAACACCACCGACGATCTCGGCGGCTGGATGGGTCTGGCACTGGCCGTGAAATCCGCCGGCACGCTGGAACAGCAGCAAGCCGCGATCGACACCTGGCGCGCACAGAATCCAAAACACCCGGCCGCGATCAACCTGCCGCTGCCACTGACCAAACTCAAGGAACTGGCCAGCCAGCCACTGAGCAAAATCGCCCTGCTGCTGCCGCAAGACGGCCAGTTGGCAGCGGTCGGCAAAGCACTGCGTGAAGGTTTCATGGCGGCGCACTACCAGGCGCAACAGGCCGGGCAGAAGCCACCCGCCATCGTCTTCTACGACAGCTCCAAGCTGACCTCGATAGATGAGTTCTACCGCAAGGCTCAGGCTGACGGCGTGCAACTGGTCGTCGGCCCGCTGGAAAAACCACTGGTCAAACAATTGAGCACTCGCCCACAACTGCCGATCACCACCCTCGCGCTGAACTACAGCGAAGGTGATCAAGGCCCGGCGCAACTGTTCCAGTTTGGTCTGGCCGCTGAAGACGAAGCCCGCGAAGTCTCGCGCCGCGCCCGTGCCGACGGTCTGCATCGCGCCGCCATCATGGTGCCGAAAGGCGAATGGGGCGACCGTGTACTGCGTGCTTTCAGCCAGGACTGGCAGGCCAACGGTGGCAGCATCATTGCCATTGAGCGCGTTGATCAGCCGGTGCAACTGGCTCAGCAGATCGCCGAGATGTTCCAGCTGCGTCAGAGCGAAGCCCGCGCCAAAAGCCTGCAAAATGCTGCCGGTACCAACGTAGCAGCACAGCCTTCGCGTCGTCAGGACATCGAATTCATCTTCCTAGCCGCAACGCCGCAACAAGCGCAGCAGATCAAGCCGACCCTGAACTTCCAGTATGCCGGTGATGTTCCGGTTTACGCGACCTCGCACGTTTACAGCGCCAGCGGCGATGTGAATCAGTACAACGACATGAACGGCATTCGCTTCTGCGAAACCCCATGGTTGCTGGACAACAGCGATCCACTGCGCCAGCAAGTGGTTGCACAATGGCCGCAAGCAGCGGGCAGCCTCGGCCGCCTGTACGCGATGGGCGTTGATGCCTATCGTCTGGCGCCACGCCTGGGCCAGCTCAAGGCCCTGCCGGACAGCCGCATCGACGGTGAGTCGGGCAGCCTCGGCATGACCCCGACCCAGCGTGTTGTGCGACAGTTGCCTTGGGCGCAGTTCGTCAGCGGCCAGGTTCAACGCCTGCCGGACACCCAGCGCTGATGCCTGACAGGTCACGCTCGCAAAGCGGTAAAGATGCCGAGCGCCGGGCGCTCGAGCATCTGCAACAACAAGGTCTGCGCCTGCTGGCGCAGAACTGGTTTTGCAAACGTGGCGAGCTTGATCTGGTCATGCTTGATGGCGATACAGTAGTATTCGTTGAAGTTCGTTACAGAAAAAACACCCAATGGGGTGGCGCGCTCGCTAGCATCGATGAGCGCAAGCAGCAGAAACTGATTTTCGCCGCACAGTATTTTCTTCAGCGCGAGTCGCGTTGGGCCAATTCCCCCTGCCGCTTCGACGTGGTGGCCATCGACAGCCATCCGGATCAGCTGAACTGGTTGCAGAATGCTTTCGACAGTTGATCGTCGGCGTTGCGACCCGGACAATCCCACCGACAAATTTTGCTCTTTGCTTTGCGGGCTGCACATTCATGTGCCGAACAGCCGCGCTACTTAAGGTCACACAGATGGACATGCAATCCCGAATTCGCCAGCTTTTCCAGGCCAGTATCGACACCAAGCAACAGGCGATGGACGTACTTGCACCGCACATCGAGCAAGCCAGCCAGATCATGGTCAACGCCCTGCTCAACGAAGGCAAAATGCTTTCGTGCGGCAACGGTGGCTCGGCCGGTGACGCCCAGCACTTCTCTTCGGAGCTGCTCAACCGCTTCGAGCGCGAGCGCCCGAGCCTGCCGGCCATCGCCCTGACCACCGACACGTCGACGATCACCTCGATCGCCAACGACTACAGCTACAACGAAGTGTTCTCCAAACAGATCCGCGCACTCGGTCAGCCAGGCGATGTCCTGCTGGCGATTTCGACCAGCGGCAACTCGGCGAACATTATTCAAGCGATCCAGGCCGCACATGATCGCGAAATGATTGTCGTAGCTATGACCGGACGCGATGGCGGCGGCATGGCGTCGCTGCTGTTGCCCGAGGACGTCGAGATTCGCGTACCGGCCAATGTCACTGCACGTATTCAAGAAGTCCACTTGCTGGCGATCCATTGCCTCTGCGATCTGATCGACAGCCAACTGTTCGGGAGTGAAGAATGACCCCTAATCGCCTTGGCCTTCTGGCCTTGACCCTGTGCCTCGGCATCAGCGGCTGCACCTCGGTGGTGAACGCCAGCCGTGAAGCACCGATCGACGACGACCGTGGCACGCGCACCTTCGGCAGCAAGATCGACGACTCGCTGATCGAAACCAAAGTGGGTGTGAACGTGGCGAAGGCCGACCCGGCTCTGGACAACGATTCGCACATCGTCGTCACCAGCTTCAACGGCGTCGTGCTACTGGCCGGTCAAACGCCGCGCGCAGACCTGAAAGCCAAGGCTGAGCAGGCGGCAGCTGCCGTTCAACGGGTAAAAACCGTGCACAACGAACTGCAGGTCATCCCGCCGTCCGGTTTCCTGGCGCGCCAGAATGACACCTGGCTGACCTCCAAGATCAAGACGCAGATGCTCACTGACGCCAGCATTCCCGGCTCGCGCATCAAGGTGGTGACCGAGAACGGTATCGTTTATCTGCTGGGCCTGCTGACCAAACAGGAAGCCACCCAGGCGACCAACCTGGTGCAGGGCGTTTCCGGCGTACAGAAAATCGTCAAACTGTTCGAATACATCGATTAATACACATCTCTATGTAGGAGCTGCCGCAGGCTGCGATCTTTTGATCCTGATCTTTTAAAGCAAGATCAAAAGATCGCAGCCTTCGGCAGCTCCTACAGATTTGAGATGCGCATGCAGTTTTGAGACGCGCATGAAAAAGGCGATCCATCCGGATCGCCTTTTTTTATTTCACCACTTTCAAGCTTGGCCGGCCGCTAGGGCGCGGTGGCTCGCTGTCCGGTGGCGGCAAGTCGTCATCCGACTCGATCTCTTCCTCGTCATCCATCGGCGACTCGAGATCAAACACCATGCCCTGACCATTCTCCCGGGCGTAGATACCCAGAATCGCACTGATCGGCACGTACAAGCTGTGCGGAACACCACCGAAGCGACCTTCAAAGGTCACCACGTCGTTGTCCATGTGCAAGTGCCGTACGGCACTTGGCGAGATGTTCAGGACAATCTGCCCGTCACTGGCAAAACCCTGTGGCACCTGCACCGCCGGGTACTCGGAATTGACCAGCATGTGCGGGGTGCAATCGTTATCAACAATCCACTCGTAGAGCGCGCGGACCAGATAAGGTCGACTGGAGTTCATAGCGGCTCCTTAAGCCTTAGCGCATATCGCGTTCGACACCAGACAGACTCGCCTGGAAAGCCTCACGCGCAAACGAGCGCTCCATATAATCAAGCAGCGGCTTGGCTGGCCGCGGCAGTTCAATACCCAGAATCGGCAAACGCCAGAGTATTGGCAATAGGCAGCAATCCACCAGACTTTGTTCCTCACTGAGGAAAAACGGCTTGTCGGCAAACAGCGGCGACACGCCAGTCAGGCTCTCGCGCAATTCCTTGCGCGCCACGACCCGCGCGGCCTCCTTGCTTTTCGGATCCAGAATCAGATCCACCAGCCCACACCAGTCGCGCTGAATACGGTGAATCAGCAAACGGCTGTTGGCACGCGCCACCGGATAAACCGGCATCAAGGGCGGGTGCGGGTAACGCTCATCCAGATATTCCATCACCACGGTCGACTCCCACAACGCCAGGTCACGATCGACCAGCGTGGGCAGACTTCCGTAAGGGTTCACCTCAATCAGTTTAGGCGGCTGACGACCAGCCTCCACATAAATGATTTCGGCGCTGACACCCTTCTCTGCAAGCACGATGCGCACTCGGTGGGAATAGTGGTCGGCGGGGTCGGAGTAACAGGCCAACCGATTGGTCACGCCCATGGCGATCCTCCTCGCTTGTTGAATTTGTCGGAACCGGAAAAACGCGCGCGCCCAGAGGGCGCCTCCCGCAATGCCTGGCTAGCCAGACGTTGCGTTATCGGAGGCGCCCTTGGGCGCGCGCGATTAACAGCAATGCTTGAAGCGTATCAGTGCACGTCTTTCCAGTATTCACGCTTGAGCAGGTAGGCGAACACAAAGAAGAACGCCAGGTACAGCAAGACGTAAGTACCGATGCGCTGATGTTGCAGCTTAACCGGGTTAGCCGAGTAAGCCAGGAAGGTTACCAGATTCTTGACCTTCTCATCGAACTGCTCTTCGTTCAGAGCACCGGACTTCGGCACGATGGTCAACTGATCGCACGCTTCATGGGTCAGCGGCGTGCCGGTCAGCGGATCATATTGCTTCTTGCCGTCTTCAACGATCTGCACCTGCTTGCAACCCACCACCTGACGACCTTGCAGGCCGACCAGCACGTTAGGCATGCCGACGTTCGGGAAGACCTTGTTGTTCACACCCCAAGGGCGTGCAGGATCTTCGTAGAACGACTTCAGGTAACCGTAGAGCCAGTCAGTGCCACGCACGCGGGCAACCAGCGTCAGGTCTGGCGGCGCTGCGCCGAACCAGGTCTTGGCGTCGGTCGGTTGCATGCCGATGGTCATGTGATCGCCGATCTTCGCACCGGTGAACACCAGCTTCTCCAGCATCAGTTCGTGCGGCACACCGAGGTCATCGGCAACGCGCTCGTAACGCTGGAACTTGGCACTGTGGCAACCCATGCAATAGTTGGCGAAAGTACGCGCACCGTCCTGCAGGGCCGCTTTATCGGAGACGTCAATGTCGACTTTTTCCAGCTCCGGACCACCGTGTTCAGCGGCGAACGACAAGACAGGCAACGCAGCAAAAATCAGAGCAAAAAATAACTTTTTCATCAGCCAGTCACCCTTTCCGGAACCTTTTTGGTCTTCTCGAGCCTGGTGTAGAACGGCATCAGAATGAAGTAAGCGAAGTACAGGAAGGTGCACACCTGCGACAGCAAGGTTCGCTCCGGCGTCGGCGCAAGCACACCGAGAATGCCGAGGATGACGAACGAAATGCAGAACACCACCAGCCAGATTTTGCTCATCCAGCCTTTGTAGCGCATCGATTTAACTGGGCTGCGATCCAGCCACGGCAACACAAACAACACCGCAATCGCCGCGCCCATGGCGATAACGCCCATGAGTTTGTCCGGGATCGCGCGCAAGATTGCGTAGAACGGTGTGAAGTACCAAACCGGCGCAATATGCTCTGGCGTCTTGAACGGGTTGGCTTGTTCGAAGTTTGGTTTTTCGAGGAAGTAGCCGCCCATTTCCGGGAAGAAGAACACAATGAAGCAGAAGATAAACAGGAACACCACGACACCGACAATGTCTTTCACGGTGTAGTACGGGTGGAAGGCGATGCCGTCCAGCGGGATGCCGTTTTCATCTTTGTGCTTCTTGATGTCGACGCCATCAGGGTTGTTCGAGCCGACTTCGTGCAGCGCCAGAATGTGCAGTACCACCAGACCGAGAATCACGATCGGCAGCGCCACAACGTGCAAGGCGAAGAAGCGGTTCAGGGTGATCCCCGAGATCAGGTAGTCACCACGAATCCACTGAGTCAGGTCGTTACCGATGACCGGAATCGCACCAAACAGCGAGATGATCACTTGGGCACCCCAGTAGGACATCTGGCCCCATGGCAGCAGGTAACCCATGAACGCTTCAGCCATCAGCGCCAGGTAGATCAGCATGCCGAAGACCCAGACCAGCTCACGCGGTTTCTGGTACGAACCGTAGAGCAGACCACGGAACATGTGCAGATAAACCACGATAAAAAATGCCGAAGCACCGGTCGAGTGCAGCAGACGCAGGATCGAGCCGTACTCGACGTCACGCATGATGTATTCAACGGAGGCGAAGGCTTCTTCCGCCGACGGCGTGTAGCTCATTGTCAGCCAGACGCCGGTGACGATCTGGTTGACCAACACCAGCAACGCCAGCGAGCCGAAGAAATAGAAGAAGTTGAAGTTTTTTGGCGCGTAATACTTGCTGAGATGGTCTTCCCACATTTTGGTCGCGGGGAAGCGCGCATCAACCCAATCCATGAACTTGCTCATCACGCTTTCTCCGTATCGACGCCAATGACAATCAGGTCATCGGTCTCATAGGAATGCGGGGGAACTGGCAGGTTCAAAGGCGCAGGTTGCGACTTGTAGACGCGGCCAGCCAGATCGTAGTGGGAACCATGGCAAGGGCAGAAATAACCGCCTACCCAGTCTTTGCCCAGATCCGCAGGTGCCACTTCGGGACGGAAGGTCGGTGAGCAACCCAGGTGTGTGCAGATCCCGATCAGCAGCAGAATTTCTGGCTTGATCGATCGCACTTCAGGGTCGACATAGGTGGGTTGCGTGGAGTTTTTGGAGGTTGGATCGGAGAGTTGGCCCTCGATCTTCTTGAGATTCCCCAGGATTTCCGCAGTACGGCGGACAATGAACACCGGCTGGCCGCGCCACTCAGCAATCATCTGCTGTCCTGGCTCGATCTTGCTGACATTCACTTTCACCGGTGCACCGGCGGCTTTCGCCTTGGCACTGGGAAACCATGACCCCACGAACGGGACCGCAGCCCCCACCGCTCCTGCAGCACCCACCACGGATGTGGCTGCTACCAAGAAGCGACGCCGGCCTGCATTCACGCCGTCATTGCTCATTCAGTCCTCTCCCATCAGCTTTTGTGGCCTGTTAAATCAGGCATCTACTAAATAAATCAATGTTACTTATAAAAATTTTGCCGAATGGTAATGAAAAGCCCCAATTCTGACAAGGGAATTACCCGGAGCTCTTACCCTCAAGCCTTGCAGTATAGGGGGTCTACGGAAGTGGCAAGTTGTCGCAGCGCAATTCTTTGATAAATCACAGGCATAAAAAAACGCCCGCTTCCGTGAGGAGGCGGGCGTTCTTTTTGAACGTGGAAGCGGAATTAACGCTTCGAGTACTGCGGACGCTTACGCGCTTTACGCAGACCAACTTTCTTACGTTCAACTTCACGGGCGTCGCGAGTAACGAAGCCAGCTTTGCGCAGAGCGCCACGCAGGGTTTCGTCGTAGTCCATCAGAGCGCGAGTGATGCCGTGGCGGATTGCGCCAGCTTGACCACTTACACCACCGCCGATCACGGTGACGTAGATGTCGAACTTCTCGACAGTCTCAGTCAGCTCCAGCGGCTGGCGAACTACCATGCGGGCAGTTTCGCGGCCGAAGAAGTTTTCCAGCGAACGGTTGTTGATGGAGATGTTACCAGTACCCGGACGCAGGAAAACGCGTGCGGTTGCGGTCTTGCGACGGCCAGTGCCGTAATTTTGAGTCGCCGACATAATGTACTATTCCGTTAAAACTTCAGTTCTTGGGGCTGCTGAGCAGTATGTGGGTGTGCAGCGCCCGCATAGACTTTCAGCTTACGGTACATGTCGCGACCCAGTGGGTTTTTAGGCAGCATGCCTTTAACCGCGGTCTCGATCACGCGCTCAGGGGCTTTAGCGATCAGCTTTTCAAAGTTGATCGACTTGATGCCGCCCGGGAAACCGGAGTGGGAGTAGTACATTTTGTCAGTGGTTTTAGCACCGGTAACACGAATCTGCTCAGCGTTGATTACGACGATGTAGTCGCCGGTGTCAACGTGAGGAGTGTACTCAGGCTTGTGCTTGCCACGCAGACGGCTCGCGATTTCGGTGGCCAGACGACCCAGGGTCTGACCAGCAGCGTCGACGACAAACCAGTCGCGCTTTACTGTTTCTGGTTTAGCAGTAAAAGTTTTCATTCTTTATAGCCTCAGGGGCCGCCCTGTAAATTAGACGGCGGATCTTACTGAATAGTGCGTACTTTGACAAGTCAAAGGCAGCCGGATACAGACGCTTTCGGGGGCTCGGGTCGGCGCGTCCGTTCAACGGCAAGATTCTTCGGCGGCGGCGCATCACTTCCACTGCAGAAAGAGGTCGGCAATTATGCAGATTGCGAAAAATATTTCAACCTGCTTTTATGATTGTTTTGCCCAAGGAGCACCTGATGGACTATCGCCAGCTAGGCCGTACCGACCTGAACGTGAGTGCAATCTGCCTCGGCACCATGACCTGGGGCGAGCAAAACACTGAAGCTGAAGCCTTCGCGCAGATCGAACGCGCCAAGGAAGCCGGGATCAATTTCATCGACACCGCCGAGATGTACCCGGTGCCGCCGAAAGCCGAAACCTACGCCACCACCGAGCGCTACATCGGCAATTACTTCAAAAGCCGCGGTGATCGCGCCGACTGGATCCTCGCCAGCAAAATCGCCGGCCCGGGCAACACCATCGACTACATCCGCGACAAAAACCTGCGCCACAACCGCCAGCACATCACCGCCGCAGTGGATGCCAGCCTCGAGCGCCTGCAAACCGACTACATCGACCTGTATCAATTGCACTGGCCGGAACGCAGCACCAACTTTTTCGGACAACTGGGCTACAAGCACAAGATCGAAGCCAACCTCACCCCGCTGGAAGACACGCTCGAAGCACTCGACGAGCAAGTGAAGGCCGGCAAGATCCGCCACATCGGCCTGTCCAACGAAACGCCGTGGGGCACCATGCGTTTCCTGGCACTGGCCGAAGCCCGTGGCTGGCCGCGTGCGGTGTCGATCCAGAACCCGTACAACCTGCTCAACCGCAGCTTCGAAGTCGGCCTAGCGGAAATCGCCATCCGCGAACAATGCGGCCTGCTCGCCTATTCGCCGCTGGCGTTCGGTTTCCTCTCAGGCAAGTACGAAGGTGGCGCACGTCCGCCGAAAGGCCGCCTGAGCCTCTATAGCCGCTTCAGCCGCTATTTCAACGCGCAATCGGAAGCAGCCTGCAGCCGTTACGTCGCACTGGCCCGTGAACACGGTCTGGACCCGGCGCAGATGGCCCTGGCGTTTGTGACTCAGCAACCGTTCGTCACCAGCAACATCATTGGCGCGACGACGCTTGAGCAACTGGACAGCAACATCGCCAGCTTTGATCTGAAGCTTTCCGATGAAGTGCTGGAAGGGATTGAGGCGATTCACAAGGATCATCCGAACCCAGCGCCTTGATCAGCCGCTAAAAGCTTCGCGGGCAAGCCTTGCTCCTACAGAGAATCAAAATCCCGTAGGAGCAAGGCTTGCCCGCGAAGGCGCCCGCCGCCTCACCACAACATCAGAGTGACCGCGCAATGATCTCTTTCATGATTTCATTGGTACCGGCATAAATCCGCTGTACGCGCGCATCCGCCCACGCCCGGGCCACCGGGTATTCCCACATGAAGCCGTAACCGCCATGCAACTGCACGCACTCGTCGAGCACCTTGCATTGCAGGTCGGTGCCCCAGTATTTAGCCATCGCGGCCGTCGGCACATCGAGCTTGCCTTGCAGGTGCAGTTCCAGACATTTGTCGACGAAGACTCGGCCGATCTGAATTTCAGTGGCCATTTCTGCCAGCTTGAAACGGGTGTTCTGGAAATCGGCAATTGCCTTACCGAAGGCCTTGCGATCACGGGTGTAATCCAGTGTCCATTGCAACGCCGCTTCCGCTGAGGCCAACCCGCCAATCGCCACCGTCAGACGCTCTTGCGGCAGTTCCTGCATCAGATAGGCAAACCCTGCTCCCGCCTGCCCCAGCAGGTTTTCCTTGGGCACGCGCACGTCCTGGAGGAACAATTCCGAGGTGTCCTGCGCCTTCATGCCGACCTTCTCCAGGCGCTTGCCCTTCTCGAAGCCCGGCGTATTGGCCTCGACCAGAAACAGACTGGTGCCCTTGGCGCCGGCCTTGGGATCGGTCTTGGCGACGACGATCACCAGGTCGGCGAGAAAGCCGTTGGTGATGAAGGTTTTCGAGCCATTGATCACGTAGTCGTCACCGTCGAGCACGGCAGTGGTTTTCACGCCTTGCAGGTCGGAACCGGCACCCGGCTCGGTCATGGCGATGGCCGTGACCATTTCGCCCGAGACCAGTTTCGGCAGGTACTTATGCTTCAGCGCCTCACTGCCGTAGTGCAGGATGTAAGGAGCAACAATATCGGAATGCAGCGAGAAACCGATGCCGGTCAGGCCGAGCCGACCGACCTCCTCGATCACCACAGCGCTGTACAAAAAGTCCGCCCCCAACCCGCCGTATTCCTCCGGCAGATGCGAGCAGAGCATCCCCGCCTCCCCTGCCTTGTTCCACAGTTTACGGTCGATGTGGCCTTGTTTCTCCCACTGCGCATGGAACGGCACGGCCTCTTTTTCGAGGAAGGTTCGTACGCTGTCGCGAAATAATTCGTGCTCGGAGCTGAACAAGGTTCTGGGAATCATGCGGCACCTTTGTTTCTTGTTGGAGGGAGATGACCTTCAGAGACTATGCCTCCCCTCCGACACAGGACACTGGACACATCCGACAAAAAATAAGACGATCCAGCCGTCTGGTGACCACTTTCCCTTATAAAAACAAAACAAAAGTTGAATTATGTCCAAGCAAGTCTCCACGCCCTTGCGGCGCGTCAGCATCCTGGCGATCGACCAGGTTTTCGCCTTCACCCTCATGCAAGCCAAGGATTTTTTCCATGTGGCGAGCCTGCGTTACGGCAAGCAACTGGGCCACGGCCTGACTCCGGCGTTTGAAACGCGCCTCGTCAGCCCCGACGGCAAACCGGTGAAAAGCTTCAGTGACGTGGTCATCCCGGTGGACGGCGGTCTGGAAAACACCGATATCATCATCCTGCCGGCGTTCTGGGATGACTTCGATACGTTATGCAGCCGTTACCCACAAATCCTGCCTTGGCTGCGCGAACAACACGCTCGCGGCGCAGTACTGTGCGGCGAAGCCACCGGCGTGTTCTGGCTGGCCGAAGCCGGGCTGCTCAATGGCAAGGAAGCGACCACCTACTGGCGTTTCTTCAATGCCTTCGCCGAGCGCTTCCCCAGGGTGCACCTCAATCAGGACAAGCACCTGACCGACGCTGACAATCTCTATTGCGCCGGCGGCACCACATCAGCCTGCGACCTTTACATTTATCTGATCGAGCGCTTCTGCGGGGCCAACGTCGCCCAGGCCGTGGCCCGCGACATCCTTTACGAAGTGCAGCGCAATTACTCCCCGGGGCGCATTGGTTTTGGCGGGCAGAAGCTGCATCAGGACGTGATCATCCTGCAGATTCAGCATTGGCTTGAAGAGCACTTCGCCGACAAATTCCGCTTCGAAGATGTGGCGCGCGAGCATGGCATGAGCATTCGTAACTTCATGCGTCGCTTCCAGACTGCGACTGGCGACAAGCCCCTGCATTACCTGCAACGGCTGCGCATCGAAACGGCGAAGGGCTTGTTGTCGGGCAGCCGCAAAAGCATCAAGACCATCAGTTATGAGGTCGGTTACGACGACGCGAGCTTCTTTGCGCGGTTGTTCCGCCAGCACACCGAGCTGTCGCCGAACCAGTATCGGCAGCAGTTCCAACAGGCTGCCTAACCTTCTGTCCACACACAAACCCATGTAGGAGTGAGCCTGCTCGCGATTGCGTCCGTTCATGCAGCATTTATGTGACTGATCCACCGCTAATCGCGAGCAGGCTCACTCCTACAGGGTATTGCGGTGAATGCTGGACATAAAAAAGGCCTGCAATTGCAGGCCCTTTTTTTTGTTTCGCGATTCTGTTTAAGGCTTGTGCGCCCGCGACAGGAATTCGTGCGATTGCATCTCCAGCAATCGGCTCAGCGTGCGCTGGAATTCGAAGTTCAAGCGGCCGCCGGTGTACAGATCCTTCAGCTCGACTTCAGCAGAAATGATCAGCTTGACGTTACGGTCGTAGAACTCGTCGACCATGTTGATGAAGCGGCGAGCGATGTCGTCAGTGGTGACGCTCATCTGCTCGACACCGCTGAGCAACACGGCGTGGAAGATCTTGCCCAGCTCGATGTAGTCGTTCTGGCTACGCGGGCCGTCGCACAGTTCGCGGAAGTCGAACCAGGCCACGTCGTCGCACGTACGCAACGCGCGGATCTCGCGGTTTTCGATGATCAGCACATCGTTCTCGACCGCCGCAGTACATTCCGGCGTCAGCGCGCGGAAGCTTTTGCGCAGGCTTTCGTGGGACGCTTCGTCGAGCGGGAAGTGGAACAGTTCCGCTTGCTCGAGGTGACGCAGGCGGTAATCGACGCCGCTGTCGACGTTGACGATCTCGGTGTTCTGCTTGATCAGCGCGATGGCTGGCAAGAAGCGCGCGCGTTGCAGGCCGTCCTTGTACAGACCGTCCGGGACGATGTTCGAGGTCGCGACCAGGGTCACGCCATTTTTGAAGAGTTCTTCCATCAACGTGCCGAGAATCATCGCGTCGGTGATGTCGGAGACGAAGAACTCATCGAAGCAGATCACCCGCGACTCGTCGGAGAAACGCTTGGCAATGATGGTCAGCGGGTTTTTCTCGCCGCCGAGGGTCTTCATCTCTTCGTGCACGCGCTTCATGAAGCGGTGGAAGTGGGTGCGGGTCTTTTCCTTGAACGGCAGCGCTTCGAAGAAGGTGTCGACCAGGTAAGTTTTGCCGCGACCTACGCCGCCCCAGAAATACAGGCCCTTGACCGGCGTCTGATCCTTCTTGCCGAACAGCTTGCTCAGCAGTCCCGGCTTGTTTTGATCGGCGGCGATCAGATCGTCGTACAGACGCTGCAAATGACGTACAGCAGTTTCCTGCGCGGCGTCATGGAAGAAGTCCGGGCGTTTCAGATCAGCTTGGTATCGTTCTAGGGGCGTCATAATTCGTTAGCAAGGCAACAAAAACGGGCCGTCACTGTAGCGACGGCCCGTGGGAATGGCAATCAGCCCTTGGTCGGACCGTGCCGCCGATTAGTCCTGAACCGGGGTCAGCGCAATGCGCAACGCCTCAATGGCCGCGTCCCGCGCAGCACCGTCGGCGAACGCCGGGCTGTCGCCGACACACTCGCCTTCCAGCCAGACGCTGAAACTCAGGTCTTCGCTGCGCACGTCCAGCGCCTGACCCGATTGCAGTTGCTTGGTCACCTGACCAGCGGTTTTACCGTCAGCGAAGTTACGCGACAGCAGCAATTGCTCGCCATCGGCCGCCAGCAGACGGAAGCGGAAGCTGCCGTCGTCTTCGCGGAAGCTGACGAAGCGTGCGGCTTTTGCGGCTTTCTTCTTGGTGGTTGCGGCAACCTGAACCTGATTGACGAACGAACGCAGGCCAACCGCTTCGCGCAGTTCGTTGAGGAACGGCGTGGCCACAGCACGGGCCTTCTTGGCGCCGATTTGCAGAATGTCTTCCAGATCAGCCGGGCGCTCGATCAACTGGTGATACTTGTCGCGCGCTTCGCCGAGATCGTTGTCGAGCAACTGGAACAGACGGTTCTTCGCCTCGCCCCAACCCAGACCGCCCAACAGTTCGCTGCGGAACTCGTCAGCCTGCGCTGGCGTGGCGAACGCCTGGAACAGGGTGAACAGGTGCGAGTTGTCAGGATCTTTCGCTTCGCCCGGCGCTTTAGAGTCGGTGACGATGCGGGAGATCGCGTCCTTCATCTCTTTGGCGCTGGAGAACAACGGGATGGTGTTGTCGTAGCTCTTCGACATCTTGCGACCGTCGAGGCCTGGCAATGTCGCCACGCTTTCTTCAATCAGCGCTTCGGGCATGGTGAAGAATTCTTTGCCCTGACCGAACAAGTGGTTGAAGCGCTGGCCGATATCGCGGGCCATTTCCACGTGCTGAATCTGGTCACGACCGACCGGCACTTTGTGCGCGTTGAACATCAGGATGTCCGCGGCCATCAGCACCGGGTAGCTGTAGAGGCCCATGGTGATACCGGCATCCGGGTCTTCACCGGTTTCGACGTTCTTGTCCACCGAGGCCTTGTAGGCGTGCGCACGGTTGAGCAAACCCTTGGCGGCGACGCAGGTCAGCAGCCAGGTCAGCTCAGGGATTTCCGGGATGTCGGACTGGCGGTAGAAGGTCACGCGGTCGACATCGAGGCCACCGGCCAGCCAGGTCGCGGCGATTTCCAGACGCGAGCGCTGGATGCGCAGCGGGTCATCGCATTTGATCAGGGCGTGGTAGTCGGCCAGGAAGTAGAAGGAATCGGCATTGCTGTCGCGGCTGGCAAGGATCGCCGGGCGGATGGCGCCGGCGTAGTTGCCCAGGTGCGGCGTGCCGGTGGTGGTGATGCCGGTGAGGATACGGGTACGGTTCGTCATGGGTAATCGCTTGTCAGACTGCAATCAATTCGAGAGACGCGGCAGGATCAGATCCTTGAGATCGGTCAGCTTGCCATGAAAAAAGTGTCCGCATTCTGCCACTTTCAACAGCTCATGGGGGCGCTGGAGTTTTTCCGACCAGTCGTAAACCAGCTGAGGCTCGATGACTTCGTCGGTTTCCGGCTGGATCACGGTGAGTTCGCCCTGCTGCGGCAATTGATCCTGCTCGCCCAGACGCATGACCGCCGGCGCGACCATGAACAGGTGCTTGAGCTGCACGCCTTGGTCTTCAAGACGACCGCCGAGACTTGCAGCAACAAATCCGCCGAAGGAAAAACCGAACAGGGTCAGCGGCAGATCCGGGTGTTTTTCCCGCAGCCATGCCGCAGCCGCCTGGGCATCGTCGACTTCACCGGTGCCCATGTCGTGCGAACCTTCGCTGGCGCCGACGCCGCGATAGTTGAAGCGCAAGGTAATCAGGCCGGCGTCGCGCGCGGTGCGCTGCAGGGTCGAGACGACCTTGTTGAGCATGGTGCCGCCCTGCACCGGGTTCGGATGGCAGATCAGCGCGATGCCGCGCGGCTGCTCATTGTCGAGGTACAAGGCTTCGATTTGGCCGACTGGGCCGGCAATCACTACAGGGGTTTCACGCATCAGCAAGGAAGGAACTCCGTGACCTCGAATCGGGTCGACTCGTCTAGCAAATTGTCTGTGCCAATCTATTGCGAGTGAATCGCGGTATACAGCGCAGGTTCGAGCCGTTAACGTAAAGCAAAGCCGTTTATAGAGGAAGGACTCGTGGAACACTCGCTCTTAGTTTGGTTGTTACCGACTCTTGCCCTGGTTGTGGGTGTCGCCATTGGATTCCTGATCGCGCGCGTTGTGCCAAGCGCCGCGCCGAGCCGCACGCAGCGTCAACTGGATGATATCCAGGAGCGTTTCGACAGTTATCAGAACGAGGTGGTCACCCACTTCAACAGCACCGCGACGCTGGTCAAGAAACTGACCCAGAGCTATCAGGAAGTGCAGGATCATCTCGCCGAGGGCGCCAACCGTCTGGCCCTGGACGAGCAGACCCGTCAACGCCTGATCGCCGCGCTGCACGCCGACGCGGTACAGACCCCGCGCGAACGCCTGACGCCACCGCGCGATCAAGAGCCGCCGCGCGACTACGCACCGAAAACCCCGAATGCACCGGGAATGCTCGATGAGCATTATGGTCTGAAGAAGTAATCAGCCTTCGCTGCAAACAAAAGCCCCCGGACAGTGAAGTGTCCGGGGGCTTTTTTGTATCTGATAGTTTTGTGGGGCCGATTTGATCGCCATCGCGAGCAGGCTCACTCCTACATTTTGAAATGCATTCCCCTGTAGGAGTGAGCCTGCTCGCGATGAGGCCATAACCGGCCACACAAAAAAATGCCCGATCACCGGATCGGGCATTTCTTCATACGGGCAATCGTTTACGGATACTGCTGAACCGTGCCCGGCTGCTGTTGCTGCTGACCACCATACTGCTGCCCCGGGATCGCCTTAAGGTTGACCTCGACCCGACGGTTCTGCGCCCGGCCATTGACGTCACCGTTGCTGGCAATCGGGTTATCCGGGCCGGCGCCACGGGCCGACAGATTGGCACCGCTGACGCCTTGCGAGGTCAGGTAGGTCGCCACGCTCTGCGCACGACGCTGCGACAGGTCCATGTTGTGCTGGCGGCTGCCGGTGCTGTCGGTGTAGCCGACGATTTCAATCTGGTTCTGGCTGAATTCCTTCAGCGAGCCCGCGAGGTTGTTCAGCGGCTGGTAGAAGCTGGAAGCGATGTTCGCCGAGTCGGTGGCGAAGGTGATATTGCCCGGCATGATCAGCTTGATCTGATCGCCCTGGCGCTGCACCTCAACACCGGTGTTGGCCATGCTCGCGCGCAGTTTTTTCTCTTGCTGGTCGGCGTAGTAACCGTAGCCGGCTGCCGAGGCACCTACCACGGCAGCGCCGATCAACGCGCCCTTGCCACGATTGTCGTGACCGATGGCGGCACCGGCCAGTGCGCCGGCGAGTGCACCGAGTCCTCCGTACTTGGCGGTTTTGCTCATGCCTTGCGAGCCGCCGTCGGCCTGACCCTGATTGTCATACGGGTTGGGCGAGGCGCAGCCGGACAGCACGGCCACGGCAGTAGCGACAATAATCAAACGACGCGTGGTGAACATGGAAAGCTCCTACTTTTGCATTCTATGGTGGCCATTTGGCAATGGACCTGTGCGGGCGTTGGATCATGACAATGCCGAAAAATTCCGCCGACAACCCGTGACAAAATATTTAGGCACGCACAAACGGGTTCTCGCGCATTTCATCGCCCAGACGCGTATCCGGACCATGGCCGGTCACAACCGTGGCGTCTTCGTCCAGGGTGTACAGCCGTTGCTTGATTGAGCGGACAATAGTCGCCTGATCGCCGCCCCACAAATCCGTGCGCCCTACACCGCGACGAAACAATGTGTCGCCGGCTATCAACAGCTTAGCCTCGGAAAACCAAAAGCTCATGGAACCAGGCGTATGCCCCGGCGTATGCAGTGCCACGCCGCAGCCACAGGCCAACTCCTCATCGTCGCTCAACCAGCGATCCGGCGATGGCACCGGCACGTAAGGCACGCCGAACATCTGGCATTGCATCTCCAGGTTGTCCCACAGGAATTGATCTTCCTTATGCAGATGCAGGGTCGCGCCGGTTTTCTCCTTCATCTGCCCGGAAGCGAGGAAGTGATCGAGGTGTGCGTGGGTGTGGATGATGCTCACCACTTTCAGACCCAACGCATCCAGGCGCGCCATGATCAGATCGGGGTTGCCACCCGGGTCGACGACGATGGCTTTTTTGGTGATCGGGTCGCCGATGATCGTGCAGTTGCACTGCAACGGGCCGACGGGGAAGGTTTCGCGGATCAGCGCTGGCGTGACGGCGTGCATGGGAACTCCTGCAAGGTATTGGATTGATCGCAGGATACGTTTGCCGACCTCAGGATTCCATGCCACCAGCCGATACATCATTGCTGGGTGCCACGCGTCGGCCAGTCAAAAAAATAGTGTCAATATGATGTCACGTGTAACGTTTTTGTTGCAAAATCGCCCTCTGTAGCGGCCACATCCAGGATAGGCCGCGGCCCATCCAGGAAATTCCGCATGCCACGCCCGACTCAATCAACAGACAGCACTTCTTCATCGTTGACCGGCAACACACTCGTCAACAGTCTGATTTCCGGCACACAATGGGAAAGCACCAAGTGGTATGACAAGAGTGCCCCCACTGAATTGACCTTCAGCTTCATCAACCCGGTTTCTTCGTATTTCGCCACCAGTTACAGTGCGGATAACGAATACAACGCGGTTTTCGCTCTGACCGCCAACCAGCAGGTTGCCGTTGTCAGCGCCCTGGCTGCGTGGAGCGCCGTGGCGAACATCAAGTTTAGCCAGACCACCGACACCATCACCAATGTCGGCGACCTGCGCTTCGGCGGATATTCTCTGATGGAGAGCGGAACCGTGGCCTGGGCCTATCTGCCCGGCAGCACACCCAAATCCGGTGACGTCTGGATCGGCCCCGAGACCAACCAGGCCAACCCGGTCAAAGGCTCCTACGATTACCTGACGTTCGTTCACGAAATCGGTCATGCCATCGGCCTCAAGCATCCGTTCGCCACCAGCCTGACCAACAGCACCGTACTGGACGCAACGCTGGACGACGTTCGTTATACGGTCATGAGTTACAACGATTCATATTCCTATCAGCCAACGACCCCGATGTTGCTGGATATCCTCGCCATCCAGAGTCTATATGGCGCCAACACCTTGTGGCAGGCCGGTAACACCACCTACTCCTGGGCGAGCAATCAATCGGTTTTTGAAACCATTTGGGATGCCGGCGGCGTTGACACCATCGACGCCACCAACCAGTTGAACGCCGTGCGCATCAACCTCAACGAGGGTGCCTTCAGTCAGATCGGCAAGGCCTTCCTCGATATCAAGACCATGACCGCCTTCAACGAAGGCCTGGCCATCGCCTACGGCGCGAAGATTGAAAATGCCGTCGGCAGTGACAACGATGACAGCCTGATCGGCAACGCCCTGGACAACATCCTCAACGGCCGGGGCGGCGCCGACACCATGATGGGTGGTACCGGTAACGACACCTATTTCGTCGACAACATCGGCGACACCGTCATCGAGACAAGCACCCTGTCGAGCGAAATCGATACGGTGCTCAGCTATATCGATTACACCCTGACCGCGAACGTCGAAAACCTCGTGCTGATGGGCACCGGCAATCTCGCGGGCACCGGCAATGCCTTGAACAACGTCATCACCGGTAACTGGGGGCAAAATACGCTGGACGGTGGTGCCGGTGCCGACACCCTGATCGGTGGCGGTGGCAACGACACTTACATCGTCGACAATGCCGGCGACGTCGTCGTTGAAAACAACGAAGTGGGTGGCGGGATCGACACCGTCAAATCGTCTGTCAACTACAGCCTGGGTGCGAACGTCGAGAACATCGAGTTGACCGGCACGGCCAACCTGAATGCCAACGGCAACACCCTCAACAACGTGATGACCGGCAACAGCGGCAACAACGTGCTCAACGGTGGCGCAGGCGTGGACACCATGATCGGCGGCGGCGGGGATGACACCTACTACCTCGATCAGGCCGCTGAACTGGGACTGGTTCAGGAAAACGCCAGCGAGGGTAACGACACCCTGCGCGTCTACTACAACGCCACGGCTTCGAATTCCACCGTCGATCTCAACCAGAGCAACCTCACCAACGTTGAAAACGTCTGGCTGATGGGCACCGGCAACTACACCGTGCAAGGCAACGCTCAGGACAACTACCTGCTCGGCGGTGCTGGCAACGACAACCTCCAGGGCGGGGCCGGCGACGACCGTCTCGACGGCGCGGCCGGTGCCGACACCCTGGCCGGTGGCATCGGCGATGACACTTACGTGATCGACAACGCCGGTGACGTCGTCATCGAAGGCGTCGGCGAAGGCCACGACCGCGTGCTGAGCAACATCGGTTACACCCTGACCGCCAACGTCGAAGATGGCCAGTTGCTTGGCAGCAGCGACCTGTTCCTGATCGGTAACGGCCTGGACAACGTGCTGACCGGTAATAGCGGCAACAACATCCTCAACGGTCAGGAAGGCGCCGACATCATGGCCGGCGGTGCCGGCAACGACACCTATTTCGTCGACAACGTCGGTGACGTGATCATCGAAAACGGCACCTCGCTGACCGAGATCGACACCGTGCTGTCGTCGCTCGCCAGCTACACCTTGGGCGCCAACCTGGAAAACCTGACCCTGCGTTTTGCCGACAACATCAACGGCACCGGCAACGCGCTGAACAACGTCATCACCGGTAATGCCGGCGATAACATTCTGGATGGTGGCGCGGGTGCCGACCGGATGATCGGCGGCTTGGGCAACGACACGTATGTGGTCGACAACGTCGGTGACGTGGTGGTCGAAACCAGCACTTTGATGACCGAGATCGATACCGTGCGTTCCTCGATCAACTACGGCCTGGGCGCCAACATCGAGAACATCGTGCTGACCGGCTCTGCCAACCTCAATGCCAACGGCAACACCCTCAACAACGTGATGACCGGCAACAGCGGCAACAACGTGCTCAACGGTGGCGCCGGGCTGGACACCATGATCGGTGGCGACGGTGACGACACCTACTACCTCGACCAAAGCGGCGAGCTGTCACTGATCCAGGAAAATGCCAATGAAGGCAGCGACACCCTGCGCATCTATTACAACGCCACCCCGATGACCAACGTCGTCAACCTGAACCTGGGCAATCTGACCAACGTCGAGAACGTCTGGCTGATGGGGACCGGCGGCTATAACGTGCAAGGCAACAGCCTGAACAACTACTTGCTCGGCAGCGCCTCGGCGGACACGCTGCAGGGCGGTGCCGGCAACGATCGTCTGGATGGTGCGGCCGGTGCCGACACCTTGATCGGCGGCAGCGGTGACGACACCTATGTCATCGACAATGCCGGCGATGTGGTCATCGAACTGGGCGGCGAAGGCCGTGACCTTGTCCTGAGCAACATCGGTTACACCCTGACTGCCAACGTCGAAGATGGCCAGTTGCTGGGCACCAGCGACCTGTTCCTGGTGGGTAACAGCCTGGACAACGTGCTGACCGGCAACAGCGGTAACAACATCCTCAACGGTCAAGAAGGCGCCGACATCATGGCCGGCGGTGCCGGCAACGACACCTACTTCGTCGACAACCTCGGTGACGTCATCATCGAAAACGGCACCTCGCTGACCGAGATCGACACCGTGCTGTCGTCGCTCGCCAACTACACCTTGGGCGCCAACCTGGAAAACCTGACCCTGCGTTTTGCCGACAACATCAACGGCACCGGCAACGCGCTGAACAACGTCATCACCGGTAATGCCGGCGATAACATTCTGGATGGTGGCGCGGGTGCCGACCGGATGATCGGCGGTCTGGGCAACGACACCTACGTGGTCGATAACGTCGGCGATGTGGTGGTCGAGACCAGCACACTGGCCAACGAAATCGACACCGTTCGCTCCTCGATCAACTACAGCCTGGGCGCCAATCTGGAAAACATCGTGTTGACCGGTACGGCCAACCTGAATGCCAATGGCAACGCGCTGAACAACGTGATGACCGGCAACAGCGGCAACAACGTGCTCAACGGTGGCGCCGGGCTGGACACCATGATCGGTGGCGACGGTGACGACACCTACTATCTCGACCAGAGCGGCGAGTTGGCACTGATCCAGGAGAATGCCAGCGAAGGCAGCGACACCCTGCGCATCTACTACAACGCCACGGCTTCGAACAACACCGTCAACCTCAATCTGGCCAACCTCGGCAACGTCGAAAACGTCTGGCTGATGGGCACCGGCAACTACACCGTGCAAGGCAACGCTCAGGACAACTACCTGCTCGGCGGCGCTGGCAACGACACGCTGAACGGCGGCGCCGGCAACGACCGTCTGGACGGCGCAGTCGGTGCAGACACGCTGGCCGGTGGCACTGGCGACGACACTTACGTGATCGACAACGTCGGTGACAAGGTGATCGAAGGCATCGGTGAAGGCCATGACCGTGTCCTGAGCAACATCAGCTACACCCTGACCGCCAACGTCGAGGACGGTCAGTTGCTGGGCAGCAGCGATCTGTATCTGGTCGGCAACGGCCTGGACAACGTGCTGACCGGCAACAGCGGTAACAACATCCTCAACGGTCAGGAAGGGGCTGACACCATGGACGGCGGTGCCGGCAACGACACCTACTTCGTCGACAACGTCGGTGACGTGATCATCGAAAACGGCACCTCGCTGACCGAGATCGACACCGTGCTGTCGTCGCTCGCCAACTACACTCTGGGCGCGAATCTGGAAAACCTCACGCTGCGTTTCGCTGACAACATCAACGGCACGGGCAACGCGCTGAACAACGTGATCACCGGTAATGCCGGCAACAACATCCTCGACGGCGGTGCCGGTGCCGACACCCTGATCGGCGGTCTGGGCAACGACACTTATGTGGTCGATAACGCTGGAGATGTGGTGGTCGAGACCAGCACCCTGGCCAATGAAATCGACACCGTGCGTTCCTCGATCAACTACACCCTGGGCGCCAATGTGGAGAACCTGCAACTGACCGGCAGCGCCAACCTGCTGGGCTACGGCAACGCCCTGAACAACGTGCTCACCGGCAACGATGGCAACAACGTGCTCAATGGCGGCGCCGGCAATGACACCTTGATCGGTGGTCTGGGCACAGACATGCTCACCGGCGGCACCGGAGCCGACACGTTTGTCTTCAACGACATCAGCGAAGTCGGTAAAGGCGCCCAGCGTGATGTCATCTATGACTTCAGCAGCCTGCAGGGTGACAAGATCGACCTGTCGGCCTTTGACGCCAATCTCGGTACTGCCGGCCTTGATGCCTTCACCTTTATCGGTTCGGGCGACTTCACCGGCGCCGGTCAACTGCGCTTTGTCGATCAAGTGCTTTCGGGCAACGTCTCTGGCAATGCCGGTGCGGACTTCGAAATTCACCTGGTCGGCGTGAACACGTTCTCCGCCCAGGACCTCGTGGCCTGAGTGCAGTGAACTGACCGTTCTGCGCAATGCAGAACGGTGCACAAAAAACGCCCCGAACTGTCGGGGCGTTTTCTTTTATGGGATGGCGGCAACCGTTATGCCAACACACCCAGTTCTTTGGCCCGCGCCACCGCCTGGGTGCGTCGCTCAACCCCCAGCTTGCTGTTGATGTGGCTGGCATGGGTTTTCACCGTGTGCAGTGAAATGAACAACTGATCACTGATTTCCTGATTCGAACAGCCTTGGGCAATCAGTCGCAGGACTGCCAATTCGCGGCTACTGAGCTGTTCCGTTGCTGAAGTCTCAACAATTACCCGGGCCGCTGGCTGCGGAAAATGCTCGAGTAATTGCTGGCATACAGGCGCCTGAGCGAGCGACATCAATTGCCCGCGCAACCAGTCCGGATACGCTTTGACCAAGGCATCGAAAGGCTGCAAAACCCCTCCGCCAGCCGCCTCCAGCGCCAGCACCAGCGTTTTGCGCGCCTCCGCTTCCCGTGCGGCGCCCAACAGCAAAGCGACTTTCTGGGTCAGCGCCATCACGCTGAGCAACTGGCGACCGGTTTGCTGACCGTTCTCATGCAGCACATTCAAACGCCCTTCGGCGAGCATCGGCTGCCCCTGAATGACATCCAGTAGCGCCTGTTGCAGTTCGACGTGCAAGGGCAGTTGCGGGTGAAACTCCGGCGGTGCGGCAGCGCGCTCACCGGTATACGTCTGCCCTAGGCGCGCCAACCAGGCTTCGGCCAGATCGGTGCGCCCCTGCGCCAGCCACAGCTCGCATTTGACCAGGGTGATCATCGCCAGATAATAGATGGGGGGCACGTCCCAGATGTGCATCAGCCGTTCAGCTTCGGACAATTCGGCGAAGGCCTTGGCGAACTCGCCTGCGCCGCCGTCCAGGCGGGCGATCACGCAGTGACCGATCAACACGCTGATATCACGACAGGCGCGCGCCTCGCCGATCCCGGCCAGTAACCGTGCGCGTGCGGCTTGCGGCTGCAAGCGCATCGCCAACAAAAAACCTTCGTACAGCGTCAGCCGTGCACGCACCGCATACAAGCGTTGCGGCGACAGCCCGCGCAGGCGCTCCAGGCCCTGATGCACTTCATCCAGCGCGCGCAGAATTTCACCGCGCGACTGCAATACGCGCGCGCGGTCGTAATGGGCCAACGCTTCAAACAGCGGATTGCCGACCCGTTGCGCCAGTTCAAGGGATTCGCGGTTAAGACCACGGGCGCGCCATAGATCACCATCGGCAATCGCCAGATTGGACAGAGTCGACAGGCACATCAGCCGCTGGCCGTAGCGTTTGGCGGGCAGGCTCTCCAATGCTTCGCTGCAATACCTGAGCGTCAGTTCACGGTGGCCGCGACCACGGGCAATGATCCCGCTCAACGCCAGCCATTGCGCCAGCATCGACTTTTGCGCAGTGGCCGAAGGCGCTGGCAGAAAGCGGCTCAAATGACTGGACAGCTCTTCGGCAGCATCGAGCTGGCAAGCCAGCCCCAGCGCCCAACTGTAGAGGACGATCAGCCGTGGCGTGCTGATCAGCAGACTGTCGGGCAAGTCCATTTTCCAGCGCAGCAGCATGCCGACGTTTTGCTCGGCGAGCAGTTGTTCCTCGGAAAGGTTCTGCACCAGATTGGCGGCCACATCGAGGTGCCCGGCGCGCAAGGCCTGCTCCACCGCTTCGTCGAGCAGCCCCTGCGCGTTAAACCAGCGACAGGCCCGCAGGTGCAGGGTCGCGGTCGGCACCATCGGCTGGGCAATGGGCCGGCTGCGCAGCAGATCAGAAAACAGATGGTGATAACGATACCAGTGCCCGTGCTCATCCAGCGGCACCAGAAACACCTGATGCGCGAGCAGGAAACGCAGGATTTCGGCGCTGTCATGGGCTTCGCGCACCGCATCACACAGTTCACTGCAAAAGCGCTCTTGCGGTGCCGTGTCATAGAGAAACGTCTGCACTTCGGGCGGAAGGCAATCGATGACTTCTTCGAGCAGATAGTCGCGAATCAATCCCTCCCCGCCATTCAGCGCTTGCGGCAGCGCGGCTTCGTTGCCGGCCTCCGCCATCGCCAGCAACCAGAAACGCAGGCCTGCCACCCAACCTTCGCTGCGCAGGATCAGACTTTCCAATGCCTCGCCGCGCAGTGAACTGCTGTGGCGATCGAGCAATGTGAGGGCTTCGTCGTGGGTCAGGCGCAGGTCCTGTTCGTGCAGTTCAAGCAGCTGGCGGGACAGACGCAACCGCGCCAGGTGCCAGTCCGGGCGTTGCCGACTGGTGACCATGACCAGCAAGCCGTCCGGCAAATGATTGAGGAAAAATTGCAGGCAGCGATCGAGTACCGGGCCCTGGGCCAGATGGTAATCGTCGAGCACCAGCAGCAAGGGTGCCGCCGGATCAAGGTGCAGGGCCAGTTCATCGAGCAGGCCGTCGAGCCATTCTTCAAACGCAAACGGCTGATGGCGCTGACGCATCTTCAGCAGGCCCAGTGCGCGGCTGCCCAGTTGCGGAAAATAATCCTGCAAGCCTTCGAGCAAGCGCTCCAGAAACCGCCCCGGATCGCTGTCACGCGGGCTCAGGCCCAACCACAGACTTTGCCACTGCGCCGGCAGGCTCTGACAGAACTCCACCGCCAGCGAACTCTTGCCGAAGCCCGCCGGAGCGCTCACCAGCAATAGCCGACCACCGAGCCCGGCTTGCAGGCGCTCGCAGAGTCGTGGTCGCAGCACATATCCGTCGGGCAATGGCGGGCGAAAAAAACGCCCGTTCAATGCCGCGACGGCAACACTTGCGGGACCCGGAAGTGGAGACAGATCAGTCATGGCCGGCTCTTGTTCGAATGGCTGTTGGCGGCATTGCAGATGTCCGCAGACTAGCCTTAAACGTAGCGGTAATGAAGGTTGCTGCTACAAATGGCTACAAAAAAGCTACACAGCGCCGACAAAATCCGCCATCACCGATCAATCGCGCCCGGTGACGAATCCCTGTAGGAGCTGCCGCAGGCTGCGATCTTTTGACTTTGTTTTGCCCCCCAAAAAAGCAGGATCAAAAGATCGCAGCCTGCGGCAGCTCCTACATAAGCAGGGAAATCTGATCAAAAAAAACGCCCCGAACCAGTCGGGGCGTTTTTACGAGGATGCGGCCTCGGGGTTACAGCGGTTTAGCGAACACCATCCTGGCGCAGCGCGGCCGGGGTGAAGTCGCTGGTGGTGGCGGTGAAGCCGAAGTCATACGCCTGCTTCTCTTCGTTCTTCATGCCCAGTGCCAGATAACGGCCGGACTGCAGGTCGTAGAGGGTTTCCAGGGCATACCACGGCACCTGCTTGTCGTAGTAGTTCTCGGCATGCGCCTCGGCTACACGCCACAGTTGGCCACGACCGTCGTAATGGTCGATAACGGCTGCCTGCCAGGTGTCTTCGTCGATGTAGAAGTCACGCTTGGCGTAGATGTGACGCTGACCTTCCTTGAGGGTGGCAACCACATGCCAGACGCGACGCAGCTCGTAACGCGCCAGGTCCTGGTTGATGTGACCGGCCTTGATGATGTCGGCGTACTTCAGTTTCGGATCATCGAGCTTGTAGCTGTCGGAGGCGATGTACATCTCTTTCTTGCCTTCGAGCTTCCAGTCGTAGCGATCCGGCGCACCGTTGAACATGTCGAGGTTGTCGGAAGTCCGCAGGCCATCCGCCGCAGTACCCGGGCCGTCATAGGATACTTGTGGCGCACGACGGACACGACGCTGACCGGCGTTGTAGACCCACGCCGAACGTGGCTCTTTCACCTGGTCGAGGGTTTCGTGCACCAGCAGCACACCACCGGCCAGACGCGCCGGCGCAGTCACTTTCTGCTTGAAGTAGAACAGGATGTTGCCCGGGTTTTTCGGGTCATAGTCCTTCATCTTGTCGCGGAACACGAACTGATCCTGGAAGTACACCAGGCTGTACGAGCCGTTCGGTTGCGGCGTGGCCTGGGTCACCAGACGGGTCACGCTGCCGCCGCGATAGCGGGTGATGTGGTTCCAGATCACTTCCACGCCGGTTTTCGGAATCGGGAACGGCACTGCCGTGTCGAAGTTCTCCAGACCGTTGCCGCCGGACACCAGATTGGTGGTGGTAGCGTTCTTCTTGATCGCGGCGAATACGTCATCCGGCACAGTGGCACCGCGATGGGACGGGTACACCGGCATTTTGAACGTTTCCGGGTAACGCTTGAACATCGCGTACTGCCCCGGCGCCAGTTTGCCCTTGTACTTGTCAGCATCCTTGGCGGTGATGGTGAACAACGGCTGTTCACTGGCGTAAGGGTTGGACAGGAAACCGCGCGCATCGACGCTGCCGGCATTCTTCGGCAGCGGCTTCCAGGCGGGAATCGAACCGTCGGCGTTACCGGCCATTTCGGCGCCCATCGGGGTCAGGCTCTTGCCCAGCTTGTCCGCTTCGGCAGCAGGGACCGCCGCCATGACGCCGGTCGCCAGCAGCGACAGGCCCAGAACACCGGCGTGGAACAGACTCTTTGTTATTTTCATATGTGTGTTCGTCCTGAAATGCAGTGCTTAGAAGTTCACGCCGAAGCTGAGCGCAACGAAGTCGCGGTCATCCACAGTGGTGTACTTGCCGTCGAAGAAGTTGGTGTAAGCCAGGCTCGCGGTGTAGGTGTTCTGGTATTCGGCGTCGACACCCAGGCTGACCGCCTTGCGGCCTTCCTCGAAGTTGCCGCCAGGGCCTGGCGAGTAACCGCTGACGTCGTGCTGCCAGGCCACGTTAGGCTTGAGGTTCACACCGGCAAACACATCGTTGTATTCCCAGATGGCACGGCCGCGGTAGCCCCACGACATCGATGTGGTAAAGCCGTCGTTGTTGCAATTGCGGCTGCGGTTGTTCTGCGGCGAACCCGGCCCTGCACCATTGATAGTGCTGGCATTGAGAATGTTGGCGCAGGTATTGATACCACCAGTGGCCGGCAGCTCACCCGGGCCATACACCGGATCGCGGCCATAACGCATGTCGGAACGGCTTTCCAGCCCGCCGACATAAGTCGCGCCAACTTCACCGACGAGGGTCAGACGGCTGGCGCCCATGACCTGATCGAAGAAGTGCGTGAACGTTGTCTGAATCTGGGTGATTTCCTTGCGCTCGTAACCGTGCAGATCCTGACCCGGCACGCCATTGAGTATCGAAGCGTTGGTCAGTGCGCCGCCGATCGGACGCACACCGGCGAACAGGATGTCGGTCGAGTTCAGTTGCACCGGTGCGTTCGGACGGTAGCTGATCTCACCGCTCCACGCCGTGCCGGTAGGCAGGGTGGTGGAGAAGCTCAGACCGTAGAGGCGAATGTCTTCAGGGTATTCAATGAAGTAGTTCGAGTTGCCCGCGACCAGCAGGGGAGCGAGTGCCGCAAAAGGCCCCGGCAGCGCGCGCGCCGTGTTGTAGACCGATTGCGGAGCACCGGTGGCGCTGAAGATCGGCGCACGGCTGTGATAGTTCATGAAGTAGGCGCCGAACTCGGTATCGAGTGGCTCGTACATGTACTTGAAGGACGCGCCCCACTGGCCGCTGTCGCGCGCATCGCGATCCGGGCCACGGCGCACCAGAACCCCTTCTTCGTTGACGTTGACACCGTTGGCGGCCAATGGCCCCAGGGCGATGGCCGGGATTTGCGAGCGCTTGTTCAAGACGCGCAAGTTGTCGTTGCAACCGTCGGCAACGATGTCAGGCTGCGAGAAAAATGTGCCGCAGTTATCGACGACCGTCTGGTCCCATTCCAGTTGATAGAACGCCTCGGCCGAGAGGTTCTCGGTCAGGCTCTGCGAGACGTAGAACATGTTGACCGGGATCAGGCCTTCCTTGATCTCGGCACCGGGACGACGGAACGCCGACACATCGATCGGGTTGATCGAGTTGATGCCACCGCCGATGAAAGTACTTTCACCCCAGCTCACCACCTGTTTGCCCAGACGCACGGAGCCCGGCTGATCGGCAACCGAGTAGTTGTGGTAGACGAAGGCATCGAGGATCTGGCCGCCGGACGACTTGGCGCCCTCTTTGCGGCCCGTATCGCTGATGTCCTTGAATTGGCGGCTTTCATCCTTGAGTTCGAAGTCGTACCAGTATTTGCCACGGACGAACACGCCGGTGTCGCCGTATTTCAATTCAAGGTCATGAATGCCCTTGAAGATTTTCGAGAAGGTTTCGCCGCTCTTGAAGTTGGCGTGACCGTCATCGGAAGTCTGCGACAGGCCATGGCCGCCGTTGTTGACGCCGATGAGGTTCTTGTTCGGGCTCTGAGTAGACCAACTGGCACCGATCGACAGAGACGAGTCGAACTGGCCTTCGATTTCACCGACGTTGAAACTGACGCCGAATGCGGGCCCGGCGAGCGAAGAGGCAAGACTGACCGCCAGAGGCAGTTTCGCCCGGCGCCAGAACTGGTTTACTGAGGTCATCGACGCTACTCCATGTGCATTATTGTTATGGCAGTGAGTACTTTTAAAAACGCTGTGGAGGAGCGGACGCCAGGGCTGCCCGAAATCACTCCAGAGTTACTCGCCCCAATCAGTGCGTGTGCTCCGTTCTTAAAAATCCTTGAACGGACTATATCCAGCAGGGGGTACTGCTTGATCCCTCTAAAGTGTGATTTGCAGTCGCCAACCACTCTGGAACAGTCCTTTCGCCAGTCCGACACTCGTCGGCACGGCAAGGATGGCTGAATTTTTCGATTTCACAAGCCAAGCGCTTGCTTGGTGGGTCTGGCGCGCCGTTTTCGGCGCGCCAGCAGACACTAAAGTGTCGAGAGGAAGGTGCTGTTGTTGGCCTGCCATTCAGTGATGTCGAGGCGGATGCGCTTCTTGTCGAGCTTGCCGACACTGGTCTTGGGAATTTCAGTAACAAGGGCAATCTGACTCGGGATCGCCCACTTGCTCAGGTGCCCCAATTCCACGAACGGCTTGAGGTGTTCCTTGAGCTCTCGCGCCCCGATCACGTGCCCTTCGCGGATTACCAGCAGCGCAAACGGGCGCTCGCCCCACTGTGGATCGGCGATGCCCACCACTGCTACTTCGCGTACCGCGACATGCCGGCTGATCAAGTCTTCGAGGTCCAGCGAGGAGATCCATTCGCCGCCGGTCTTGATCACGTCCTTGATGCGGTCGCGGATGTCGATCACGCCCATGCTGTCGAGTGTGGCGACGTCGCCGGTGTGCAGCCAGCCACCGGCCCACAGCTCGGCGCCCTTCTGCGGTTCATTGAAATAGCCTTCGGTGAGCCACGGTGCGCGCAGCACCAGTTCGCCCTGGGTTTCGCCGTCGGCCGGAAGGAAGTTGCCGTCGCCGTCGACAATCGCCGCTTCGACCAATGGCCCCGGCACGCCAGCCTTGATCCGGTAAGTAGTGCGTTCGTCTTCGCTGCCGGCCATCAGCTCGTCATTGAGGTGCGCGCAGGACACCAGCGGCCCGGTCTCGGACATGCCGTACGCCGCCGTCAGCTGAATACCGCGAGCCTTGGCGGTTTCGTACAGCGTGCGATTGAGCGCGCTGCCACCGATGACAATTTTCCAGCCAGCAAAATCGGTGTCTTGCGCACCTTTGGCGTTGAGCAACATCTGCAGGATGGTCGGCACGCAATGGGAGAACGTGACCTTCTCCTTGCGCCACAACTCGACGAGAAATTCCGGGTCGTAGCGCCCCGGATAAACCTGTTTGAGCCCGAGCATGGTCGCCACATAAGGCAGGCCCCAGGCATGCACGTGAAACATCGGCGTGATCGGCATGTACACATCGTTGGTGCCCAGCAGGCGCACGCTGTCGATGGAGCCCATGATCGTCGCCACGCCCATGGTGTGCAGCACCAGTTGCCGATGGGTGAAGTACACGCCTTTCGGGTTGCCGGTGGTGCCGGTGGTGTAGAACGTGGTGGCGACCGAGTTTTCGTCGAAATCCTCGAAGTCGTACTGCGGACTCGCGGCGGCCAGCAGTTGCTCGTACTCACCGACCAGGTTCGGCAAGTCGGCAGTCTTCTCCGGCAGATCGGTCAGCAGCAGGGTTTTCTCGACCGTGGTCAGGTGCGGCGCGATCGCCTGATACAGCCCGACGAACTCGCTGTTGACCAGTACAAAGCGGTCTTCGGCGTGGTTCATGGTGTAGAGAATCTGTTCTGGCGACAGGCGCACGTTGATGGTGTGAATCACCGCGCCGATCATGGGAATGGCAAACATGCATTCCAGGTAACGATGGCTGTCCCAATCCATCACCGCCACGGTGTCACCAGCCTTCACACCGGCGGCCGTCAGCACATTGGCCAGCCGCGCCACGCGCTCGATCAGCGTCGGATAGCTGTAGCGCAACTGGTCACGGTAAATGATCTCGCGGGTTTTCTCGTAACGGGCGCCGGACATCAGCAGCCGTTTGATCAGCAATGGATACTGGTAGGCCCCATCGGCCGGGGGAATGACGCGAGTCTGCAACATATGAATCCCTTTTCTGGCTGCACGGTGTTGGCGTAGAGATTTGTACTCTAGAACCCTTATACGCCAGCCAAATCAGCCAAAGGAATGATTTGCAGAGCCGTACAAATGCTAGCTTTGCGCCAGCATTTGCCGGTTTTCTTCACCGATCAGGCCGTTTGTCATACAGCTGCCTCAGAAGGTGTCCGTGGGAAAACCACTGCTGCGAGGAAGGTCAGCGCGCCGAAACCCGCGAGAATCAAGTAAAGGCCTACAAAACCATGGCGCGGTTCGACATAGGAAATCAGCGGAATCGCTGTCGCACTGGCACCGAACGACAAACAGTAACGCAAGGCGAACACCCGCGATTGCCACTGTGGCGCAACGAAGTTGGCGACCATTGCATCGTTGACTGTGACCTGACCGAACACCACGAACATGAACGCCGCACCGAGGGCAATCACCGTCCAGCCATCGGCGTAAGCCAGCGCAAACAGCAGCGGCGCCTGGCACAGCGTCAACACAATGAACGGCCATTTCAGGCTGAGCCGGTGCAAAACCCGGCCGATGCTCAACTGCGCGACCGCCCCGAAGGCATACGCCAGGCTGACCACCACACCGAGGGTTTGCGGGGAGGCGAACAGCTCATGCAAACGCTCCTGAAACAGTTTCGGATAGGTCATGGTGGTGGCGTTGAACACCACACCGCCGGTGGCTGTGGCCAGCGCCAGCACGGCGAAGACCATGACCATCGAAATGCGCTGACCGCCGGCCCCTTTGAGCGGAGTGTGCGGGCGCTTGGGGATCGGCTCCTCACGCACCTGCAAGGCGAAGCCGACACCCAGAACAATCGCCACCGCACCGGGTATGAGGAACGCCGAGCGCCAGCCGAACTGCGCCACCAGCAACCCGGTGATCAGCGCCGAAAACGCTACGCCGAGGTTGCCCCACATGCCATTGATGCCGATTTCGCGGCCACGGTTTTGTGCGTAGGCGACCAGCATTGCCGTGCCCACCGGGTGATAGATCGCAGCGAAAATGCCGATCAGGGTCAGGCCGATTACCAGCATCGTCGGGCTGTTGCTCAGGCCGGTGACAATCGCCGAGGCGCCGATGCCGAAGAAAAACACCAGCATCATTTGCCGCCGGCTCCAGTGATCGCCCAGCCAACCGGCCGGTAGCGAGCAAGCACCGAAAGCGATGAAGCCGCCCAGCGACAGGCCGATCAGCGCAGCATAGTCGAGGCCAAAGGCCTGGGTCATGCCGAGTACGGCGGCGGGAAAAATCAGCATGAACATGTGATCGATCACATGGGCGGCGTTGATGTAGCGAATAACGTTTCTCGATTGATTCATGGCGGCACGCTTTACGTTGTTGTGTGCCGCTTATGCTAAGTTGGCCGGAAAGCGCATTCCTGCCAAGCAAGTCATTGAATCAGACATGTTGATCAGCCACTTTGAACACGGCCCGGTGAGCGCCTACCCCCGGGATTATCTCGACGGCGCCCACCAGCCGCTGCATCTGCATCGCGAGGCGCAGTTGCTGTACGCGGCCAGCGGCATCATGCGCGTGGTCACGGCGTCGGGCGCATGGGTGATTCCGCCGAGCCGTGCGGTGTGGATACCGCCGCAAGTGGCGCATGAGATTTTCATGAGTGGCGACGTGCAGATGCGCTCGCTGTTCATCGCTCCCGAGCGGTCGCCGGCCAGCCTGAAGCAGTGTTGTGTGCTGGCAGTGACGCCGCTGCTGCGCGAGCTGATTCTGCGCGCCGTGCAAGGCCCGCCGCATGCCGACAATCCGCTGATTCAGCAATTGATGCTGGAAGAACTGGCCAGCCTGGAAAACCTGCCGCTGCACATTCCGATGCCGACTGATCGACGCCTGCAAAATATTTGCCTGGCGCTGCTGCACACCCCCGATCATCCCAACACGCTGGAAGACTGGGCGCAGCAGGTCGGCGCCAGCTCTCGCACGTTGGCGCGGCTGTTCCAGCAACAGTTAACGATGAGTTTCAATGCCTGGCGCCAGCAATTGCGCTTGATGGAAGCCCTGCCCCGCCTGCTCGCCGGCGACAGTGTGCAGCGCGTGGCGCAGGATTTGGGCTACGCCAGCGCGCGGGCGTTCAGCGCGATGTTTCGCCGTTTGCTGGGCGAGAATCCCCGCGACTACCTCAACACCCTGAGCAAGCTCAGCCAACTCGTGTAGGAGCCATGTAGGAGCTGCCGAAGGCTGCGATCTTTTGATCTTTTTTTTGAGGACCAAGATCAAAAGATCGCAGCCTTCGGCAGCTCCTACACCAGCCAGGCACAATTTCTGTAGGAGCTGACGAGTGCAACGAGGCTGCGATCTTTCAAGATCAACAGATCGCAGCCTGCGGCAGCTCCTACAGGGAAGATCAGTGCATTTCGGTGAAGGCGATTTTCACGCCGAGAGCGATCAACACCGCGCCCATGGTGCGGTCGAACCAGTGACCCATGCGAGCAAAACCGGCGCGTACGCGCTGCTGGCTGAACAGCATCGCCACCAGGCAGAACCAGATCGCGGTCGCCACGGCGAGATAAACGCCATAACCGGCCTGCACCGACAGCGGCGTGTGCGGGTTGATCACCACGGTGAACAGCGACAGGAAGAACAACGTCGCTTTCGGGTTCAGGCCATTGGTGACGAAGCCCGAAGTGAACGCGCCGCGAGCGGTGCGCACGCCCGCCTCTTTGTGCAGATCATCGGTGACGGTTTTCGCCGGTTGCGCACGCAAGGCCTTGAAGCCGATGTACAGCAAGTACGCGGCCGCCGCCCATTTCAAGGCATTGAACAGAACGATCGACTGCGACACGATCAGGCCAATGCCCAGCAACGAATAACCGACGTGGAGGAAAATCGCCGTACCGACACCCAAGGCAGTCCAGGTACCGGCGCGACGTCCGTGGGTCACGCTTTCGCGCACCACCACGGCAAAGTCCGGGCCGGGGCTGGCGACGGCCAGCAGGTGGATCAGTGCAACGGTCAAGAACTCGGTCCAGTACATGGGGGCTCCTCTGGGGCAGCTTGGTCAATAAAAAATCTGTAGGAAACGCAGCACTTGTGGTGAGGGGATTTATCCCCGTTCGGCTGCGCAGCAGTCGTAAACCCGGCGAACGCGATTGAGCAGATACACCGAGGTGAATGGTTTTAGGGCTGCTTCGCAACCCAACGGGGATAAATCCCCTCACCACAGGGTTGTGTATTCGCGGCGGGGTCTGCGTAACGATTTGTTTCATCTGGTAGGCTCGGCAGATTACGCCCAACGCTCAAAGCCTAAAAGGTACAGTTGATGACGAACACGCGCCGCGCGGTTTTCCTTGATCACCCTTCGCTCGACCTCGGCGACCTCGACCTCAGCCCGTTGCGCGAGTGTTTCAGCGATCTGCAACTGTTCGCCCAGACTTTGCCCGAGCAAGTCAGCGAACGTCTGCAAGGCGCTACCGTCGCCATTTCCAACAAGGTTCTGATCGACGCCGCCGCCATGGCCGCCAACCCCGATCTGAAGCTGATTCTGATTGCCGCCACCGGCACCAACAACGTCGATCTCGCCGCCGCACGCGCCCACGGCATCACCGTGTGCAACTGTCAGGGTTACGGTACGCCATCGGTAGCGCAACACACGATCATGCTGCTGCTCAACCTCGCCACACGCCTGGCCGATTATCAGAAAGCCGTCGGCGCAGGTCGCTGGCAGCAAGCCAAACAGTTCTGCCTGCTCGACTATCCGATCGTTGAACTACAAGGCAAAACCCTCGGTTTGCTCGGTCATGGCGAACTCGGCGGTGCCGTGGCGCGACTGGCCGAAGCCTTCGGCATGCGCGTGTTGCTCGGGCAGCTTCCCGGTCGCCCTGCCCGCCCGGATCGCTTGCCGCTGGATGAATTGCTGCCGCAAATTGACGCCCTCACCCTGCACTGCCCGCTCAACGAACACACTCGCCACTTCATCGGTGCGCGCGAGCTGGCGTCGATGAAACCCGGCGCGTTCGTGGTCAACACCGCGCGTGGCGGCCTGATCGATGAGCAGGCGCTGGCCGATGCCCTGCGCAACGGTCACCTCGGCGGCGCGGCCACCGATGTGCTGAGTGTCGAGCCACCGACTCAAGGCAATCCGCTGCTGGCCGCCGACATTCCGCGTCTGATCGTCACGCCGCACAACGCTTGGGGCAGCGTCGAAGCGCGGCAGCGCATCGTCGGCCAATTGACCGAAAACGCTCAGGCGTTCTTCAGCGCTAAGGCGCTGCGGGTCGTCAGTTGATAAACTGCGGCACTTTTTTTTGAGGAGCAGTTATGGATCCGCGCAGTGAAGTACTGCTTCGTCAGCCCGAGTTGTTTCAAGGATCGTTGTTGCTCGCCGGTTTGCCCGCCGATGATTTGCTCGGGCGCTTGCCCAATGCGTTCGGCTGGTGCTGGCATGCCGGCGATCAAGCGGCGCTGGACGCCCGTTTCGAAGGTCGCAGCCATTTCGGCGTGAATGTCCCGGAGCGTGAGTTCGACAGCGCGGTGGTGTTCTTGCCCAAGTCCAAGGACCTGACCGATTACATCCTCAATGCCGTGGCTTCGCGTCTGGCTGGGCGCGAAGTGTTTCTGGTCGGGGAAAAGCGCAGCGGCATCGAAGGCGCCTCCAAACAGCTCAACCCGTTCGGCAAGCCACGCAAGCTCGACAGCGCGCGGCACTGCCAACTCTGGCAAGTGACCGTGGCCAATGCCCCTGAAGCGAAATCCCTGGAAAGCCTGGCGCAGACTTATGAATTGCCACTGGCTGAAGGCCCGTTGAAAGTCATCAGCCTGCCGGGCGTGTTCAGCCACGGCCGACTGGATCGCGGCAGCGCTTTGTTGCTGGAGCATCTGGACAAGTTGCCGAGCGGCCATCTGCTCGATTTCGGTTGCGGTGCCGGTGTGTTGGGCGCTGCGGTCAAACGTCGCTATCCGCACAATCAGGTGACGTTGCTCGACGTCGATGCGTTTGCTGCTGCCAGCAGTCGCTTGACCTTGGCCGCCAACGGTCTGGAAGCCGAGGTGCTGACCGGTGACGGTATCGATGCGGCGCCGATGGGGTTGAACGCGATTCTGAGCAACCCGCCGTTCCATGTCGGCGTGCACACCGATTATTTCGCTACCGAGAACTTGCTGCGAAAAGCGGCCAAACATCTGAAAAACGGCGGCGAACTGCGCTTGGTCGCCAACAGCTTTCTCAAGTATCAACCGCTGATCGAGGAGCATCTGGGCGTGTGTGCGATCAAGGCCGAAGGCAATGGTTTCCGCATCTACCGGGCCAAGCGCGGCTAGAACTTCTTTCAAAAAAGAGGCTTGCTCAATCGGATTTGCCTAGGCAGAATCCGCTCCGTCCTAGGGGAGTAGTCTCCCACGAGCGCCAAGCTCGTCCGGCATACGTCAACATACTTGATCCTCAGATCATGGCGTATGCGACCCAAGCGTCCGCAGCAGACGGATCGCAGGGTTTGACAAGACCTATGACACGCACACCTTACCCGGGGCGGGAAGGCTGTACGTGTCATAGCCGTGTCGACCCGCCCCTTAGGAAAATCCTGATGCTGGACTCGTTACTCGTTCCCACCGCAATCGTTGCCTTGGCCGAAATCGGCGACAAGACGCAACTGCTCGCGCTGATTCTCGCCGCTCGCTTCCGCAAACCCTGGCCGATCATTGCCGGTATTGTCGCCGCGACCCTGGCCAACCACGCAGCAGCCGGCGCGGTCGGCGCCTGGTTCGGCAGTTTCTTCTCAGACTCGGTCCTGCACTGGATTCTCGCCGCAAGCTTCACGGCCACCGCGCTGTGGACACTGGTCCCGGACAAAATGGACGACGATGAAACCAGCACCGCACGCAAGTTCGGGCCGTTCCTGACCACGCTGATCGCGTTTTTCCTGGCTGAAATGGGTGACAAGACTCAGGTCGCGACGGTGATGCTCGCCGCGCAATACCCGGAACTGTGGCTGGTGATTATCGGGACGACGGCGGGCATGTTGATTGCCAACGTGCCGGTGGTGTTGGCGGGTAATTTTGCTGCCGACAAATTGCCGCTGACCTTGATCCGTCGCCTGGCGGCTTCGGCGTTCATGATTCTGGCAATTGTGGCGGTGTACAAGGCGATGCAGAGCAGCGGCTGGGTTTAACCCCCGTCTACTGAACCACCCAAAACCTGTGGTGAGGGGATTTATCCCCGATGGGGCGCGAAGCGCCCCCAAACCTGCTGCCTCAGAGTGTCAGACATAACGCATTTGCAGGTTTTGGGGCTGCTTCGCAGCCCATCGGGGATAAATCCCCTCGCCACAACAGCCCTCTCAACCTGAAGAATCGTTGTGTCCTTCGACTCTTAGGACTTCGGGGCTTGTTCGTACAGCGGCATGACTTTTGGAATCGCCGCCTGCAGCGAAGCGATCCGGCTGGCCGACGCCGGGTGAGTGCTCATGAACTCCGGCGGCGAACCTTCCGAGGCCTTGCTCATCTTGTTCCACAAGGTGATCGCGGCGTTCGGGTTGTAGCCGGCACGAGCAGCCAGTTCCAGACCAATCAGGTCGGCTTCGTTTTCGTTGGCGCGGCTGTTCGGCAGGGTCATGCCGTAGTTGGCCACGGTGTCGGCCAGCGCCAGACTGTCCTGACCCAGACCAAGCAATGCGCCTGCGCCCTGCTTGGCCATTTCAATCCCGTACGCCTTGGACATCGCTTCACGACCGTGCTCGCGCAGGGCGTGGGCGATTTCATGGCCCATGACCGCGGCGATTTCATCGTCGGTGAGTTTCAGGCTGTCGATCAGCCCGGTGTAGAAAATGATCTTGCCGCCAGGCCCGCAGTTGGCGTTGAGTTCGTCACTCTTGATCAGATTGACTTCCCACTGCCATTGCGCGGCATCCGGGCGGAAGTTAGGCGCCTGGGCGATCAAACGGTTGGCAATCGCCTGAACCCGCTTGGCCTCAGGGCTGGTCTTGTCCAGCACACCTTTGCTGGACGCCTCGCCGACGGTCTTCTGATACGACTGGGCATACATCTGGTCGACCTCTTGCGAGGACAGCATGCTGAACATGTACTGCTTGCGCTCCACCCCCACGGCGCCGCCGCTGGTGGTGTTGACCGACTGACAACCGGCCAGCAACAGCGCTGCGCTCAGTGCACTTACAACCAATGTCTTGTTCATTCAAAAGCTCCCTGAAAACCTGTCGCGTATCCTAGGCGGGTAATTGTATCGGCGCCAGATACAACGGACGTGTTGTAGCGACTTTCAGATATTTCCCACCGCGGCTGTCGTAAAAAATTCACGCCACCGACCAGCCCACAACAACTGCGGCACGCAGTGATCCATTTGCGACATGCTCTGCCAATTCCACCCTGCCACGCTCATGGCGCCCTGCCCGCTGCCGATACATCACCGCAGACGTCCTCTTGCGTGCGGAGCTCCCATGAAGTTCAAGTCGATCCAGTTTTCCGTCGCCGCCCTGGCCGGCGCCATTGTGCTCAGCGTGGTGGCGGCGCTGGTGCTGTATGCGCTGTTTGCCGGCGCCCGCACCCAGGAGATGGTGCAGCAGCGCACCCAGGCGCAGTTCGAGCAAGTCATCGAACAACGCCTGACTTCTCTGGCGCAAACCCAGGTCAGCCAGATCCAGCGCGAGCTCGAAGCGCCGCTGCTGATTGCCGGCGGCCTGGTACGGGTCAACGCCCTGCTCGGCACGCCGGGCGCCGATGGTCAGCCGCGCGTGAATGTCAGCCGCGAACAACTGATCAGCCTGATCAAAGAGAACGTCGAAAAGAACCCGAAGATCCTCGGCACCTACATCGGCTGGGAGAAAAACGCCCTCGATCAGAATGACGCGGCTTACGTCGGCACCGGCGTGGTCGGCATCGATGCGGCCAACGGGCGCTTTCTGCCATGGTGGTTCCGCAATGACGACGGCACGCTGGGCCTGGACAAACTGGCCGACGTCGATGACCAGAAAGTCCTCTCCACCGGCGTGCGCGCCAGCGAGTACTACCTGTGCTCGAAAGAGAGCAAAAAGTCCTGCGTGATCGATCCGGCACCGTACAAGGTCGGCGACAAGATCGTCATGCTCGCCTCCTTCATTGAACCGATCATGCTCAACGGCACCTTCCAGGGCATCGTCGGCGCCGACCTGTCGGTGAACTTCATCCAGGAAATGCTCCTCGGCGCGAACCAGAAGCTCTACAGCGGCGCCGGTGAAATGGCCTTGGTCGGCGGCAATGGCCGGATCGTTGCCTACACCAAGGACCCGAGCAAATTCGGCGAGAAAATCAGCGATATCCTCGACGCCGAGCAAACGGCCAACATGGCCAATCTCAAGAGCGGCGAAGTGACTTACTCGGTCAACAAGGACAAGGGCCGCATTGAGTTGTACCTGCCGTTCGGCATCGGCCAGACCGACGCGCGCTGGACACTGATGCTGCAATTGCCGCTTAACGCGGTGATGGCCGATCTGCAGAAACTGCAGGGCGACCTCGATGCGCAACGCAAGTCCGACACCTTCGGCATGGCCATGGTCGGTCTGCTGATCGCCGGCCTTGGCCTGCTGGTGATCTGGCTGGTCGGCCACGGTATTGCCCGGCCGTTGAAGCAGATGGTCGCGATGCTCAACGACATCGCTCAGGGTGAAGGTGACCTGACCCGCCGCTTGAGCAGTGATCGCAGCGATGAACTCGGTTCGATCGCCAAGGGCTTCAACACCTTCCTGGCCAAATTGCAGGCGATGATCACGCAGGTGGTGACGTCGGTGCAAAGCGTCAGCGATTCCTCGGAGCACACCGCCGACATCGCGATTCGCACCAACATCGGCATCCAGAAACAAATGGCCGAGATCGATCAGGTCGCCACCGCCGTGCAGGAAATGACCGCCACCGCGCAGGACGTTGCGCGCAATGCGACGCAGGCTGCACAAGCCGCCAGCCATGCCGATCAAGCGGCCAGTCAGGGCATGCAGATCGTCCGCGACACGTCCAATTCGATCGGCGTGCTGGCGCTGGAAATCGGCAAAGCCGTGGGCGTGGTACAGACGCTGGCGAAGGACAGCGAGAACATCAACGCGATCCTCACAGCGATTCGCGGGATCGCCGAGCAGACCAATTTGCTCGCGCTGAACGCGGCGATTGAAGCGGCACGTGCCGGCGAGCAAGGTCGCGGTTTCGCGGTGGTGGCGGATGAGGTGCGCAATCTGGCGCAGAAGACGCAGAAAGCCACCGAAGAAATCCAGAGCATGATCCAGCAACTGCAACAGGGCACCCGCGACGTGGTGCGGGTCATGGAAGACAGTCAGAACCGCACCGACGAAAGCGTGCAGCACGCGGCGAAAGCGGCTGAGGCGCTGGAGACGATTACCCAGGCGGTATCGGTGATCAACGACATGAACACGCAGATTGCCAGTGCGGCGGAAGAGCAGAGCGCGGTGGCGGATGACATCAATCGCAACGTGATCAACATTGGACAGGTGGCCAATGAAGTGGCGGGCGGTGCGGATGAGTCGAGCTCGGCGAGCGCCGATTTGACAAAGTTGGCGGAACAGCAGCGGCGGTTGATCAATCAGTTCAAGGTTTAAGGGCAAGATCAAAAGATCGCAGCCTTCGGCAGCTCCTACAGAGGCTGCGATCTTTTCGCTTTTCAAATTAACCCGGGGTCAGGCACTCCGGCCCATTGAGTTTGGGATCATTGATCAGGTTCGCCAACACCCGCTCACGCAATGCGACCGGTTCGCTGGCGAGCAAGCCTTGCAGCACATGCAACGGCGTCTCCGGATCAAGCCATGCCGCCTGCCCTGCCTCATCAAGAATCAACGGCCGGCGTTGACTCGACGCCGGCTGAGTAATCACCGCCGTACTCAACCAGACCTGTTCCTGCACCGGATACGCCTCCCAGATCGCCGCAAAAAACAGCGACGAACCCTCGCCCGGCGTCAGCCAGAACGGCCGCTTGCGCTGGGTCCCGCGCCATTCGTAAAACCCGTTCGCCGGCAGCAGGCAGCGACGCTGGCGCAGCGCCTCACGAAACATCGGTTGTTCGGCCACGGTTTCCGCGCGGGCATGCGCCGGGGTTTTCGACAGATCGGTCAGCCACGGCGGCGTCAGCCCCCAACGCGCGCGGGCCAGGGTGCGCTCGCCGTCTTCACCAGCACGCAGCATCAACACCGAATCATTGGGGGAAATGTTCCACTGCGCCTGCTGATCGGCGGGAAAACCTGGCAGGGCCGCGAAATCGCGGTTCCAGCGAAACAGGGCATAACGTCCACACATGGGGCAACACGACTCTGAAGTAAAACGAAGCTCAGCCTAACAGACCAGCGTCCCGGGGAAGCTCTCCGGTTCATCGCCGGGCAGCGGCAGCGCGGCATTGTACGCGGTGATCAACTCGCGGGCGTATTCGGCCTGGTCGTTATCGACGGACAGTGCCAACAACCCGAAGATCGGCAATTCGCCCGTACCACCGAGCAAATCGCGGCCAACCAGATGCGCCTCGATGCCTTCGCTGGCAAGCATGCCCTTGAGCATTTCGCCTTCCATCAGGTTTTCCGGCTCGTAGATTCGCTGCATGGGCGCGCCTCACTCGTTTTCGCTGAAGACTTCCAGAAACCAGTCCTCTTCGTGTACCTGCAAGACAAACGTGATTGGCCGGCAACACACCTGACAATCTTCGATATAGGTCTGATCGCCACCGGACAGGTCCACTGACGTCTCGACCGTTTCCCCACAATAAGGACATTCGTATTCAGCAGGTTCCAGCATCGCGGTCTCCCAAGTGACTTGTGCGTATAATCGCCGGTCTATTTGCAGGGCTATTTTTGTCTGGCTACCTTTTCAGACCGTGCCCCGTTGGTTTTCGATCAAAACCTTTACTTACCCTAGCCGTTTCCAACAAGAGAGCATGATGGGCGAATTCGATGCCATCCGACCTTACGACGACAGCGAAGTACCTGTGGTACTGGCAAGACTGCTCGGCGACAAGGCGTTTCTAGATATCCTCACCCACTTCCGCTTCCCGCGTTTTGCCGGTGCCTTCGGCTGGATGCTCAAACCACTTATAGCCCATCGGCTGCGTCGTGAGTTCGCCGACGTGACCTCGGTGGCGACGTTGCAGGACAAGGTCGAGTCCTACGTCGACCACACCATCGAGCGCGCCACCGACGGCGTGACCTACACCGGTGTCGAGCAATTCAAGTCGGGCAGCGCCTATCTGTTCATCGCCAACCACCGCGACATCGTCATGGACCCGGCCTTCGTCAACTACGCCGTGTACCACGCCGGCCTGCCGACGCCGCGCATTGCGATTGGCGACAACCTGCTGCAGAAGCCGTTTGTCAGCGACTTGATGCGCCTGAACAAGAGCTTCATCGTCCACCGTTCGATCAGCGGCCGTCGCGAGAAGATGGCCGCGTATCAGCTGTTGTCGGCGTACATCAACCACTCGATCCGCAACGATTGCGCCTCGATCTGGATCGCGCAGGCTGAAGGTCGGGCGAAGGACGGCGATGACCGCACCGAGTCGGCGATCCTCAAGATGTTCCACATGAGCCGCAAGGACGAGCCGTTCGGCGAAGTCATTCGCTCGCTGAACGTCACCCCGGTGTCGATCAGCTACGAGTACGACCCGTGCGACCAGGCCAAGGCTCGAGAGCTGTATATCCGCGCCACCACCGGCACCTACGCGAAAGCGCCGGGCGAGGATGACGTGAGCATCGCCAAGGGCATCACCGGCTACAAGGGCCGGGTGCACGTGAACTTCGCACCGCCAATCACCGAGCTGTTCGAAGACACCAAGCAATTGGCAGTCGAGATGGACAAGCAGATTCTTGGCGGCTACCGGTTATTCCCGGTGCATTACCTGGCGTATGCGCAGTGGGCCGATGCTGATGCGCAATTGAATGTGCCGAAGGCTGCCGAAGTGTTCCCGGCCGATGAACTGGCCAAGGCCCAGGAAGAATGGCAAAGCCGGCTGGGCGCGTGCCCTGCAGAGCACCGTCCGTATCTGGTGCTGCAATATGCGACGCCGGTGCGCAATCAGTACCGCGTAAAAGCCGGGCTGCCGCTTTAATCAACAGCGCTGAGCAATTGTGGCGAGGGGATTTATCCCCGCTGGACTGCGCAGCAGGCCCTGTTTTTCTCAGGTAAAAACTGGGGGCGCTGCGCGCCCCAACGGGGATAAATCCCCTCGCCACAGGTTTTGCATCAGATTCAGTAACGCGTGCTGATCCACGAGACGATCAGTGCCAGCCCCAGGCAAGCAAAACCAAATCGATAGAAAAACCGGTTCATGCGCAAGGTCGCCCAATCAAGAATGGGCTCGGCGTTCGGCTGCGCGTTGCGCTGAGCGGCAATACTGGCCATCGCGCGCTGTTCACGGCGACGGGTGGCGTGCAACAGCCAACTGCCGGGAAACGCCAACAGCAGCGCCAGCAGGTTGATCAATTTGGCGGGATGGGCGGTAAACAGCGTCATCAAGTGCAGCGACATCACAGACCTCTATCTAAACCGGTATGACAGGCGCCAGATCGACGACCGCGGCGCGGATTCTACCGAAACCGTCCTCCTCTGCCCCAGCCTTTGCGACAAATTACATGACATTCGACCGATGGCTGTCCTGTGTCACGGCATCGTCATGTGGATGTAGCACCCTGCGCGCCTCGAAACGCACATGGAACGCGACATGCTTCACGCTGAAAACCAGGATCGTCTCTACCTCATCACCCCTTACGACGAACAACAAAGCCTCGTTGGCAGCCTTGCCTTCAATGTTCAGGATCGCCACTGGCTGGTGTATTGCGCCCTCGGCGGGCATCAACATGCCGATTTGCCCGAGACCGACCTGCTGACCGGCGTCAGCGTCCTCGACTTCTACTCCCAGGCCGCCTGAATGAAATCCCCCATGTAGGAGCTGCCGAAGGCTGCGATCTTTTGATGTTGGTTTTAAGATCAAAAGATCGCAGCCTTCGGCAGCTCCTACAGGGAATCGATCTGCATGAAAAAGCCCGGGGCCATCACTGGCACCGGGCTTTTTTGCATCTGCCGACAGCTTACTCGGCGAGCACCTGACCCACGGTCGGGTCCTTGAACAGACGCGTCAGCGCATCACTCAACACATCGCTCACCAGCTTGGTGTTGGTTTCCTGGTTCGGCGCCATGCCGAAACGCTGGTCCAGCGACGCACCGTAACGGCCGCTGTAACGGCGGTTTGCGTTCTGCACGTCGGAGCGGAAGGTCGCGCCGATGGTCGCCTCGGTCACGTACATGCCTTCTTTCGGCGACTGGTATTTCAGCTCGGCCAGGGTCACGGTCAGCTGCGGCGCATTCGGCGCGTTGTTGGTCGGGGTGAAGCCCAACAGACGCACGGCGGCTTCAGCCTGAGCCTGCAACTTCGGCAGGATCTGCTCGCGCTGCACGGTGATGGCGCTGGTTTCCGGGTACAGGCCGCCACGGGTGCCGAGGGTTGGCGACGGACGACCGTCAACCACACGCACGACAACGGGCTGGCCACGGCCGACCGCAGGCAACTGCGTGGTCAGCTTCGGCTCCGGATTCAGTTGTTGCGGGCTGTGGGCGCAGCCGGCCAGAGTCAAACCGGCCACAGTGATCAAACCGAACAACAGGCGTTGCAACATGCTCTTCTCTCCAGAATCAGGCACAAACAGGCCGGCAGTATAGCGGTGGGCCACTGCGGGTCACCAGCACCCGACAGCGAATACTGCAATGTCTGACAAACCCTGCCGAACGCGGTTCCTGTCACAGATTGTTCACCTGTCATACACGTTGACGTCACGGCCCTTTGCCAACCTCCAAACCAGTCCTCCAACAAGGTACTCGACCATGCGTTATCTGATCTCGTTGTTCGCCCCTCGTCCGCTGCACCGCAGCTTCGCCCTGCTCGACCGCAACGGCCATTGCCAGGCATTCAAGCAGTGCAGCCTGCAACCGATGGGCGACGGTTGGGTGGAAATCGAGGAAATTCGCCTCAACTGGTTGCACCAGCCACTGCCCGCCAGCGCCCGCGTCATGGTGTCGCAGCCCCGCGCACGGGTGCAGGCGATGTTGAGCATCTGACCGGATGCCTAATAAAAGTCATTAAACACGAGCAACTGCCCGCATTTCTTCGATACAATCTCCCCCCGATTATAAGGACGTCTCCTGATCGGGCCCCGCAACAGCGTCAATGCACATGCATCGACATCAAAAATCGCCCACAGAGAGCCGCCCACACAGATCGAGTGAAGTTGGCGCGCTTGCCTGTTCTTCCGGCAAAAACCCCGCTTTTCGCGAATCTGCAGAGCTGTCATGACGCTCGGCCGCCGCGTTGTTTTTGCCCTCGGGCATGGTGCCAAGCCCGGACAGCCCTTTTTTGAGGTTCACGTCTTCAAAAGAGCGTGAAAAAAACGGGTTTTCACAACTTCACAAGAGTGTGGCGAGCAAATGAAAAGTTTTGCGTCTGAACATGCACCATTAGCGTCTGAAACAGCCCAACGACACAGGACCGGGTATACCTCGAATATCGGAGCCTGAAGCCTGTCCGCTACGGATTTGGTTGCACAAAAACGGATGTCTCGACCATAAGTCGAATTGCCAGCCACGTGCTGAAATGAGTTCATGGAGCTCTTGAAGCCTGGCCGCACGCATCCGTCGAAGTTGCGAAAAATTGCGAAGATTCGGACATGGCGACCTGACCACGGATAGCTGGGGCACAACTGATCTGTCCCGGAACGCCTGGCAGCCATGCCGACAATTTGGTGCTGCAGATTTTGGAGACGCGTTAAATGGCGCATAACGAAGCAGTCGACGTAGTACTGGTTGGGGCCGGCATCATGAGTGCCACCCTTGCCGTACTGCTCAAAGAGCTCGACCCCGCGATCAAGCTGGAAGTCGTCGAGCTGATGGATTCCGGTGCTGCGGAGAGTTCCAACCCGTGGAACAACGCCGGTACCGGTCACGCCGGCCTGTGCGAGCTGAACTACACGCCGCAAGCCGCTGATGGCACCGTCGACATCAAGAAAGCCGTGCACATCAACACCCAGTTCGAGGTGTCGAAGCAGTTCTGGTCGTACCTGACCAAGCAAGGCACCTTCGGCTCGTGCAAATCCTTCATCAGCCCGGTACCGCACCTGAGTTTCGTCCAGGGCGACAAAGGTGTGTCGTTCCTCAAGGAACGCTTTGACGTGTTGAGCAAGCACCACGCTTTCTCCGACATGGAATACACCGAAGACAAGGCCAAAATGGCCGAGTGGATGCCGCTGATGATGCCGGGCCGCTCGCCGGACGAAGTCCTCGCTGCGACCCGCGTGATGAACGGCACCGACGTCAACTTCGGCGCGCTGACCAATCAGTTGCTCAAGCACCTGACCAGCGCCCCGGACACGCAAGTCAAATACTGCAAGCGCGTGACCGGCCTCAAGCGTAACGGCAGCGGCTGGACCGTCAGCATCAAGGACGTCAACAGCGGCAGTACCCGCGAAGTCGACGCCAAATTCGTCTTCCTCGGCGCGGGCGGCGCGGCGCTGCCGTTGCTGCAGGCGTCGGGCATCGAAGAAAGCAAAGGCTTCGGCGGCTTCCCGATCAGCGGCCAGTGGCTGCGTTGCGACAACCCGGAAGTGGTCAAACACCACCAGGCCAAGGTTTACAGCCAGGCCGCCGTGGGTTCGCCACCGATGTCGGTGCCGCATCTGGACACCCGCGTGGTCGACGGCAAGAAATCCCTGCTGTTCGGGCCATACGCCGGTTTCACCACCAAGTTCCTCAAGCACGGTTCCTTCATGGACCTGCCGCTGTCGGTTCGCGCCGGCAACATCGGGCCGATGCTGGCCGTGGCGAAAAACAACATGGACCTGACCAAGTACCTGGTCAGCGAAGTGATGCAGTCAATGGAGCAGCGTCTGGATTCCCTGCGCCGTTTCTACCCTGAAGCGAAAGCCGAAGACTGGCGCCTGGAAGTGGCCGGCCAACGGGTGCAGATCATCAAGAAAGACCCGAAAAAGGGCGGCATCCTGCAGTTCGGTACCGAACTGGTGTCGGCCAAGGACGGTTCCCTCGCCGCCCTGCTCGGTGCTTCGCCGGGTGCCTCGGTGACCGTTTCGATCATGCTGGAACTGATCGAGAAGTGCTTCCCGGCCAAGGCCAAGGGTGAGTGGGCTGGCAAACTGGCAGAGATCTTCCCGGCCCGTGAAAAGGTGCTGGAGACCGATGCTGCGCTGTATCGCAAGATCAACACGCAGAACAACATCGCGCTGGAACTGGTTGAAGAAAGCAGCGAGACACCAAGCTACGCTTGATCACGCCGCATAAAAAACGCCCCGGACTCAGAGAGTGCGGGGCGTTTTTTTACGCGTGAACATTGGCACGACTTCTGTGGCGAGGGGATTTATCCCCGCTGGGCTGCGAAGCGGCCCCAAAACCTGCTGATAAGGTGTGTCAGGCAAACCGCATTTTTTGGTTATGCGACTGCTGCGCAGCCGAACGGGGATAAATCCCCTCGCCACAGTTATTGGGGATACCTCACGTGCGGGACTTTTCGATCAGTTCGATGTATTCCGGCGCGTTGCGCTGATCGGCGATCAGGTCAACAAAGGTCTTGCCTTGCTCGTCCTTGCCATCGACGTCGTAGCCAGCTGCAACGAAGAAGCCCAGGAAGCGCTCGAAGTCATCGATGCGCAAGCCACGGTAAGCCTTGATCAGTTTGTGCAGCGACGGCGAAGTGGCGTCGACCGGCTCAAAATCGAGGAACAGCTTGATCTGCTCATCGCCGATCTCGTCACCAATCACTTGTTTCTTATCTTTACGCATTGCCGACTCCAGCTCGCAGACATTACACGGGGCGGGCAGTTTACCCCTGCCCTGCCGCCGGGCTCAACGCGAACGCGTGCTGCCGGTGTGCAAATCGGCCCAGATATGGCCATTGGCGTAACTGAGGAACTGCACATACACGGTGTCATTGCGCAGCAAATCGATGATCACCCGGTATTGGGCCTGTGGATAAAACAACGTCAGGGTTTTGCTCTTGTCGTCGTAGATCGGCTTTTTCAGGCTTTTGCTTTCGCCATCGAAATTGACCAGCACTTGTGTGATGGTCGCGCCTTTGTTCAGGGACTTGCCCTTGAGGCGGATCAGCAGCGGTGAGGTGACCGGGATCGGTTGTTGATTGGACTGGCGTTGCGCGCCCACCACAACGGAATAGTCGGTGACCTGCATGAGTTGCTGCTGCTCGGGCTCGGCATCGCGTACGGTCAGATCGTCCGGCGGCAGGAATTGGCTGTGCATCGGCGCGGCGGACAGCGGCAGGCTGAGGGCCAGCAACAGGGCGGCGAGGCTGCGGATCAAGAGGCGCATGACAGGCTCCGGGGGGCGGGGCCGAGCACTCTAGCATGGGATTAAAAGCAAAAGATCGCAGCGTTCCGCAGCTCCTACATTGAACCTGTAGGAGCTGCCGAAGGCTGCGATCTTTTGATCTTGCTTACATGCCTTTAACGGCAAAAATCCCGTTGGCGTTGCGCCAGTAGCCTTTGTAGTCCATGCCGTAACCGAAGATGTAGCGGTCGATGCACGGCAGGCCGACGAAATCGGCTTTCAGGTCAGGACGCGCCTTGCGGTCGTGATCCTTGTCGATCAGCACGGCGGTGTGCACTTTGCGCGCGCCGGCGTGTTTGCAGAAGTCGATGATCGCGCCCAGGGTGTGACCTTCGTCGAGGATGTCGTCGATGATCAGCACGTCGCGGTCGATGAACGAGACTTCCGGCTTGGCTTTCCAGAACAGGTCGCCGCCGCTGGTTTCGTTGCGATAACGGGTCGCGTGCAGGTAGGACGCTTCCAGCGGGAATTGCAGATGCGTCAGCAGTTTGCCGGAGAAGATCAGGCCGCCGTTCATCACGCAGAACACCACAGGGTTGCTGTCAGCCAGTTGTTCGTTGATTTGTGCACCGACACGGGCGATGGCCGCCTCGACTTCAGCTTCGGTGTACAGGCAGTCAGCCTCTCGCATGATTTGACGGATATGCTCGAGATCAGCGGACATGGCGCTCTCCAGGGGGGAATGTGGGGGGGTATGGCTGCGAAAAGCGGGCAAAGGTACGCATCTCGGGGGGCCGAATCAAGCCTTTATGGACTAACGTACAGAATGTCCTATAGGACATCACCCTCGGATAGATTAATCTAGGCCGGTTTTTTTGCCCGCCGCCGGAGTTTTTCCATGCCCATCCTCGAGATCCGCCATCCGCTGATCCGTCATAAACTCGGCCTGATGCGCCGCGCCGATATCAGCACCAAGAACTTCCGTGAGCTTGCTCAGGAAGTCGGCGCCCTGTTGACCTATGAAGCTACAAAAGATTTGCCGCTGGAGTCCTACGATATTGCAGGCTGGTGCGGCACCGTGTCGGTCGAGAAGATCGCCGGCAAGAAGATCACCGTCGTGCCGATCCTGCGCGCCGGCATCGGCATGCTCGAAGGCGTGCTGAGCCTGATCCCGGGTGCCAAGGTTTCCGCTGTGGGTGTCGCCCGTAACGAAGAAACCCTGCAAGCGCACACCTATCTGGAAAAACTGGTTCCGGAAATCGACGAACGGTTGGCGATGATCATCGACCCGATGCTCGCCACCGGCAGCTCGATGGTTGCGACCATCGACCTGTTGAAAAAGGCTGGCTGCAAAGACATCCGCGCGATGGTGCTGGTTGCCGCGCCGGAAGGCATTGCCGCAGTAGAAAAAGCTCACCCGGACGTGACCATCTACACCGCGTCCATCGATGAGCGCTTGAACGAGCACGGTTACATCATCCCTGGACTTGGCGACGCCGGTGACAAGATCTTCGGCACCAAGCAGAAGGACGCGTAACCATGCAGCAAGAGTTCAACGATCCGCTCTGGCGCACGGTGCTGTCCGGCGCCCAGATGCTGTTCGTGGCTTTCGGCGCCCTGGTGCTGATGCCGCTGATCACGGGCCTGGACCCGAACGTGGCACTGTTTACCGCAGGTCTGGGGACGATTCTGTTCCAGATCGTCACCGGGCGTCAGGTGCCGGTGTTTCTGGCGTCGAGCTTCGCTTTCATCACTCCGATCATTCTCGCCAAGGGCCAGTTCGGCCTCGCCGCGACCATGGGCGGCGTGATGGCGGCCGGTTTCGTCTACACCTTCCTGGGCCTGGCCGTGAAGATCAAAGGCACCGGCTTCATTGACCGTTTGCTGCCGCCGGTAGTGATTGGCCCGGTGATCATCTCTATCGGCCTGGCCATGGCGCCGATTGCCGCGAACATGGCGATGGGCAAGGCTGGCGACGGTTCGGAACTGATCCACTACCAGACCGCAATGCTGATCTCGATGCCGGCGCTGCTGACCACGTTGATCGTGGCGGTGTTCGGTAAAGGCATCTTCCGTCTGGTGCCGATCATCTCCGGTGTACTGGTCGGTTTTGCCATGTCGTTCTATTTCGGCGTGGTCGACACCGCGAAGATTGCCGCTGCGCCCTGGTTTGCGATTCCGCACTTCACCGCGCCGGAATTTAACTGGCAGGCGATCCTGTTCATCGTTCCGGTGGCATTGGCTCCGGCCATCGAGCACATCGGCGGCGTGATTGCCGTGGGTAGCGTGACCGGTCGTGATTACCTGAAGAAGCCAGGCCTGCACCGCACCCTGCTCGGTGACGGCATTGCCACCACCGCCGCCGGCCTGTTCGGCGGCCCGCCAAACACCACCTACGCCGAAGTGACTGGCGCAGTGATGCTGACCAAAAACTACAATCCGAAAATCATGACCTGGGCGGCGGTTTTCGCCATCACCCTGGCGTTCATCGGCAAGTTCGGTGCACTGCTGCAAAGCATTCCGGTGCCGGTGATGGGCGGGATTCTGTGCCTGCTGTTCGGCTCGATCGCGGCGGTGGGCATGAACACCCTGATCCGTCACAAGATCGATTTGGGCGAAGCACGCAATCTGGTGATTGTCTCGGTGACGCTGGTGTTCGGGATTGGCGGTGTGCTGGTCGGCACCGGTACCGGCCCGGACGACTTCGGCCTCAAAGGCATCGCGCTGTGCGCGGTGGTGGCGATTGCGCTGAACCTGATCCTGCCGGGCAATGACGGCTGGAAGAACAAGAAGGCGGATGAGCCGCTGATCTAGAGATCGGCTCATACCCTGTGTGATCGTCCCCACGCTCTGCGTGGGAATGCAGCCCGTGACGCTCCGCGTCACTGGACGCAGAGCGTCCCTAGAGGCATTCCCACGCGGAGCGTGGGAACGATCATCACAACGCCAGCGGCGCTCGTTCGCAGAGAGTCGCCAAAGCTTTCGCCCAATGCGTGTCATCATTCAGGCACGGCACCAAAACCAACTCCTCGCCCCCCGCTTCGCGGAACTGCTCCTTGCCGCGATCACCAATTTCTTCCAGCGTTTCGATGCAGTCGGCAACAAACGCCGGGCACATCACCAGCAACTTCTTCACGCCGCTTTTACCCAGTTCATCCAGCCGCGCTTCGGTGTACGGTTCGATCCACTTCGCCCGCCCCAGACGCGACTGAAACGACACCGACCATTTGCCATCCGGCAGGCCCATGCGCTCGGCAAACAATGCCGCCGTGCGCAGGCATTGCGCGCGATAACAGGTCGCCATGACCGCCGGCGAGGCGTTCTTGCAGCAGTCGTCATTCTTGAAGCAATGATTGCCGGTCGGATCAAGCTTGGTCAGATGCCGCTCAGGCAAACCGTGAAAACTCAGCAACAGGTGATCGTAATTCTGCTGCAAATGCGGCTTGGCGCTTTCCACCAGCGCATCCAGATATTCCGGCTGATCGTAGAACGGCTGCAGCACCGACAATTTCACCTCGAGCTTCTTCTCGCGGATCACTCGCTTGGCTTCTTCGATCACCGTGGTCGTGGTGCTGTCGGCGAACTGTGGATAAAGCGGCGCCAGCGTGATGCGCTTATGCCCCGCCGCGACCAGTTTCAGCAGGCAGGTTTCAATCGACGGTTCGCCGTAACGCATCGCCAGTTCTACCGGGCCTTGAGTCCACTGCGCCTTCATCTGCTGTTGCAGACGACGGCTGAGCACCACCAGCGGCGAGCCCTCCTCCCACCAGATCGACGCATAGGCGTGGGCCGACTGCTCCGGGCGTTTGATCAGGATCAGCGACACCAGCAGACGCCGCACCGGCCAGGGCAGGTCGATCACGTATGGGTCCATCAGGAACTGATTGAGGTAGCTGCGCACGTCGGCCACAGAGGTTGAGGCCGGGGAACCCAGGTTGACCAGAAGCAAAGCGTGATCGGTCATGCAACGTCCTATTTCAGAGGCGGCTGGAGAGATCATCCAGGGCCGCGCGTAAATCCGTGAACTGGAAAGTGAAACCCGCTTCCAGCAAGCGTGCCGGCGTAGCCTTCTGGCCGCCGAGCAACAACAAAGACATCTCGCCGAGGCCGACTTTCAGTGCCAGCGTCGGCATCGGCATGAACGCCGGGCGGTGTAAAACGCTGCCCAGCGTCTTGGCAAATTCGCGATTGCGCACAGGTTTTGGCGCGCACGCATTATAAGGACCACTGGCCTCATCGCGATGCAGAAGAAAATCAATCAGGGCGATTTGGTCGTTGATATGAATCCACGGCATCCATTGCCGGCCATTGCCCAAAGGCCCACCCAGACCCAGCTTGAACGGCAGCAATAACCGCGACAAAAAGCCGCCCTCGGCCGACAGCACCAACCCGGTTCGCACCAGCACCACACGGATGCCCTGCGCTTCGGCACGTTGCGCGGTTTCTTCCCAGGCGATGCACAACTGACTGGCGAAATCGTCGATCACCGGCGGCGATTCTTCCGTCAGTTCGCGTTCACCGCCATCGCCGTACCAGCCGATCGCTGAACCGGAAATCAGCAACGCCGGTTTCTGTGATCGGGTTTCCAGCCATGCCAGCAAGGATTCCGTCAGGGTGATGCGGCTGCTCCACAGCAACGCCTTGCGGCGATGGGTCCACGGCCGATCGGCAATCGGTGCACCAGCAAGGTTGATGATCGCGTCCAGCGGTTCTTCGCCAATGTCTTCGAGACGCGCAATGCCACGCACCTGCGCACCGCAGATCTTCGCAACCTTCTCCGGTTTGCGACTCCACACCGTCAAGCGATGGCCCTGCCCCGACCAGTGCCGGCAGAGCTGACGTCCGATCAAACCAGTACCGCCGGTCAGCAATATGTGCATGACATCTTCCTCGCGTGGCGTTTAACCCGGATCACTAGTCTATTTTTAAAAGCAGGGATCTTTTCTATCGGGCAGGCTCTATTGTTTAACCATAGGCCAAGCTGTCAGAACGAGAACGCTAGAAGTTATACCAGAAAACAAAATTGTACAGGTTTCAATCACGGCGTAGTCTGTACAGAAAGGTAAACGAGGCCCCTATGACTGTACCTATCGCAATCATCGGCACCGGCATCGCCGGACTCTCCGCCGCCCAGGCTCTGACAGAGGCCGGGCATACCGTGCAACTGTTCGATAAAAGCCGTGGCAGCGGCGGGCGCATGTCGAGCAAACGCAGCGACGCCGGCTCGCTGGACCTGGGCGCGCAGTACTTCACCGCCCGCGACCGCCGCTTCGTCACCGAGGTACAGCGTTGGCAAAGCCAGGGCTGGGTCGCCGAGTGGACGCCGCAGCTCTATACCTATCAGGGCGGGCAACTGAACCTGTCGCCGGACGAGCAGACCCGTTGGGTCGGCGCGCCGCGCATGAGCGCCATCACCCGTGGCTTGCTTGACGGTCTGGAAGTGCATTTCGCCTGCCGCATCACCGAGGTTTTCCGGGGTGAACAGCACTGGCATTTGCAAGATGCCGAGGGCTTCACGCACGGCCCTTTCAGCCATGTGGTGATCGCCACGCCAGCGCCACAGGCCACTGCTTTGTTGGCCGCTGCGCCGAAACTCGCCGGCGCCGCTGCCGGAGTAAAAATGGACCCGACCTGGGCCGTCGCCCTCGCCTTCGATACGCCTTTGGATACACCGATCGAAGGCTGCTTTGTGCAAGACAGCCCGCTCGACTGGCTGGCGCGCAACCGCAGCAAACCGGGGCGCGACAACACCCTCGACACCTGGGTACTGCATGCGACCAGCGCGTGGAGCCGGCAACACATCGACCTGTCCAAGGAAGCGGTGATCGAGCAACTGCACGGCGCTTTCGCTGAACTGCTGCACAGCGCGATGCCGGCACCGAGCTTCAGCCTCGCCCATCGCTGGCTCTATGCCCGCCCGGCGACGGGTCATGAATGGGGCACGCTGGCCGATGCCGATCTGGGCTTGTACGCCTGCGGCGACTGGTGCCTGTCGGGGCGCGTGGAGGGTGCATGGCTGAGTGGTCAGGAGGCTGCGCGTCGCCTGCACGAACACCTGCAATGAACCGCATCAACCCGCGCAAATTGCTGCTGTCGAAATGGACAGCAGCCCACCCGCAGAACCGTGAAAAACACTTTCTGGTGACCGAGCTGTTCCGAGATGAGGAAGGCACGGTGCTGGAAATCGAGTTACAAGCGGTGCTGACCAAACGCGTTGAACGCCTCGATTGGCAAGCGCTACAAAACAGCACTCACTGGAAAATCGGTTGGCTCATGTAGGAGCTGCCGAAGGCTGCGATCTTTTGATCTTGTGGTTGTAAAAGCAAAATCAAAAGATCGCAGCCTTCGGCAGCTCCTACAGAAAGTTGTACAAACAATTTGACTTGTACACCTTTGAATCTATGCTAAGCCAATGTTGTACAGAGATTGATCTCTGTACAGGTTTAGATTCGAGGTGCTTATGCTCGCCCTTCCCGCCGCCAAACCGAAAATCGCCATCAGCGCCTGCCTGATGGGTGCCGAGGTGCGCTACAACGGCGGACACAAGGAATCACGCCTGTGCAGCCGCACCCTCACTGAATATTTCGATTTCACCCCGGTCTGCCCGGAAGTCGCCATCGGCCTCGGCATTCCCCGCGAGCCGATCCGCCTCGTCGGTGATCCCGACAATCCTGAAGCCATCGGCACAGTGAATCCGGCGATCAACGTCACCCAGCCACTGGCGGCGTACGGCGAGCAAATGGCCGCCGAACTCGAGGGCATCTGCGGTTACATCTTCATGCAGCAATCGCCGTCCTGCGGGCTGGAACGGGTCAAGGTCTACCACGCCAACGGCGCGCCGGTGAATGGCGGCGGACGCGGCATTTATGCCCAGGCCTTCTGCGCACAGCATCCGGATTTGCCGGTGGAAGAAGCCGGGCGCCTCAACGATCCGGTGCTGCGGGAAAACTTCATCACCCGCGTCTTCGCCTACAGTGCCTGGCAGCAAGTCCTCGCCGACGGCCTCAGCCGACGCGCGCTGACTGAATTCCACTCGCGCTACAAATACCAGCTGATGGCGCACAACCCGCTGCAATACAAAGCACTGGGCAAACTACTGGGCAACATGGCCGACAGCGATCCGGCCGAACTCGGCCCGCGTTATTTCAGCGAGTTGATGGCGGCGCTGAAAAAATGCGCCACGCGCGGCACTCATTGCAACGTGCTGCTGCACATCAGTGGATATCTGAAGCAAGTGATCAGCGCCGAAGACAAACAGGAAATGGTCCACGTCATCGGCCAGTACCGCCTCGGCATCGTGCCGCTGGTGGTGCCGTTGACGCTGCTCAAGCATCACTTTCGCCAACACCCCGATCCGTACATCGCGCAACAGGTTTACCTGCAGCCGCACCCGGAAAACCTCAGCCTGCGAAACGCCATCTGATGAACGACAAACCCGATTCCAGCGCCCAGGAAGACCTCGGCGCCGACTTCAAGAAAGCCCTCGACGAAGGCTGGCTGCCGATCCGCGAAGTTGCGCGACAGACCGGCGTCAACGCGATCACCCTGCGCGCGTGGGAGCGACGTTATGGATTGGTCATCCCGCAACGCACACCCAAGGGACATCGGCTGTATTCGGCCGAACATGTGCAACGGATTCTGACCATCCTGACCTGGCTCAACCGTGGCGTCGCGGTCAGTCAGGTCAAGCCGCTGCTCGACACCCCGCAAGCCTTCACGCCCACCGAGGAGAACGATTGGCACCCGCTGCGCCAGACGTTGCTGGCGGCGGTCATCCAGCTCAACGAACGCAACCTCGACGACAGCGTCAATCAAGCGATGGCGCTCTACCCGCCGCGCACCTTGTGCGAGCAGTTGCTGCTGCCGCTGCTGGCCGACCTCGAACAGCGTTGGCAGGGCCAATTTGGTGCACAGATGGAGCGCGTGTTCTTTTTTTCCTGGTTACGCAGCAAATTCGGCGCGCGCATCTACCATAACAATCGTCAGTTACACGCCGCGCCCTTGCTGTTGATCAACCATTCCGACCTGTCACTGGAACCTCATCTGTGGCTATGCGCGTGGCTGATCAGCAGCGCCGATTGCCCGGTGCAAGTCTTCGACTGGCCGTTACCGGCCGGCGAATTGGCGCTGGCGGTCGAACACCTGCAGGCTCGTGGCGTACTGCTGTATTCCAGCAAAGCCATGAACCTGGCGCAGCTCCCCAAGCTACTGAACGGAGTCAGTTGTCCAAAAATGATTGTCGGACCAACGGTGTGCATCCACCACGCCGAGTTGTCCGTAAAAACTTCCGAGATCACTGATGTGTACCTGGCTGAAGATCCGCTCTCGGCGCACCAGGCACTCGTTCAGTGTGGGCTGATTTAATGATGGATTTAATCTCATGCAATTGATCTGGCTGCGCAGCGACTTGCGCCAACACGACAACACCGCCCTCGCGGCCGCCGCAGCCCGCGGCCCGACCGTGGCCGTGTACTTGTTGAGCCCGCAGCAATGGCTGGATCACGACGATGCCGCATGCAAGGTCGACTTCTGGCTGCGCAATCTCAAAGAACTGAGCCAAAGCCTCGACGCGCTGAACATTCCCTTGTTGATTCGCACCGCCACTCATTGGGATCACGCCCCGGCGGAACTGCTCAAACTGTGCCGCGAACTGCAGGTCGAAGCGGTTCACGTCAATGAAGAATATGGCGTGCACGAAAGCCGTCGCGATGCTGCAGTGGCTGAAACCCTGCGGGCCGAGGGCATTGAGTTTCACAGCTACCTCGATCAGTTGCTGTTCAAACCTGGCACCGTGCTGACCAAGACCGACACTTACTTCAAGGTCTTCAGCCAGTTCAGAAAGGTCTGTTACGAACGCCTGCACCGCTCGATGCCGGCGCTGGTCAAGGCGCCGGGCAAGCAGGCAAAACTCAAGATCGACAGCGACCCGATACCTGATTCGGTCAAAGGCTTCGCCACCCCGAGCGAATCCCTCCAAGCGCTTTGGCCGGCGGGTGAAAAAGAAGCGCGGCGCCGCCTCGACACCTTCGCTGACGCGCAAATCGATTACTACAAAAGCGAACGCGACTTCCCGGCCAAACCCGGCACCAGTCAACTCTCCGCCTATCTGGCGGCGGGCGTGATCTCGCCACGCCAATGCCTGCACGCCGCGCTGCAAAGCAATCAGGGCGAGTTCGAAAGCGGCAAGGTCGGTGCGGTCACCTGGATCAATGAGCTGCTGTGGCGCGAGTTCTACAAACACATTCTGGTTGGTTATCCGCGGGTCTCGCGTCACCGTGCCTTTCGCCCGGAAACCGAGGCGCTGGCCTGGCGTGATGCGCCAGAGGAGCTTGCCGCCTGGCAAGAAGCGCGCACCGGCCTGCCGATCATCGACGCGGCGATGCGCCAATTGCTCGAAACCGGCTGGATGCACAACCGTCTGCGCATGGTCGTGGCAATGTTCCTGACCAAAAACCTGTTGATCGACTGGCGCGAAGGCGAACGCTTTTTCATGCGCCATCTGATCGACGGCGACCTGGCGGCGAACAACGGTGGCTGGCAATGGAGTTCATCGACCGGCACCGACTCCGCGCCGTACTTCCGGATTTTCAACCCGCTGAGCCAGTCGGAGAAATTCGACAGCGAAGGCCTGTTCATCAAGCACTGGTTACCGGAACTGGCCGGGCTGAACAAAAAGCAAATCCACAACCCGGCGAGCCTCGGCGGGCTGTTTGGCGTCGCCGATTATCCGTCGCCCATCGTCAACCTCAGCGCCTCACGCGAGCGCGCACTGGCCGCCTTCAAGAGCCTGCCATCGCGCACGGTAATGGAGGGCGATGATGAGTGAGTTCCTGCGCCGCTTCGCCCAACAATTCTGCGAGTTGAACAAAGACAACCTGCACCGCCTGGGCGAGCTGTACAGCGATGACATTCATTTCACCGACCCATTGCACGAAGTGCAGGGACTGAAGCAACTGCACAATTATTTCAGCGAGCTGTACGCCAATGTCAGCGAGTTGCGTTTTGATTTTCATGGCTTCGATCAGATCGGCGACGGCGAAGGTTATCTGCGCTGGGTCATGAGTTATCGCCACCCGCGTCTGGCGGGTGGCCAGGTGATTCGCGTCAGCGGCTGCTCGCATCTGCTCTGGCGCGACAAGGTTTATCGCCACCGGGATTACTTCGATGCCGGGGCGCTGTTGTATGAGCATTTACCCGTATTGGGCCGGGTGATCGCCTGGCTAAAAAGGAGAATGGGATGAGTCGTACACCTCCACGGCGTTATTGGTTGACCGGGGCCAGCAGTGGCATCGGCGCGGCGCTGGCTGAAGAAATTTTGAAAACCGGTGCGCACCTGGCAGTGAGTTCTCGCCAGATCGCCCCGCTCAAGGTCTTGTCGCAGCGCTATCCCGGCCAGGTGCTGGTGGTGCCGGGGGATTTGACCAACAGCCGGACCGTGCGCGAAATCGGTGAACAGATCGCCGAGATCTGGGGCTCGCTGGACTCGGTGATTCTCAATGCCGGCACCTGTGAATATGTCGACGCCAAGCAATTCGATGCCTCGATCATCGAGCACGTGGTGCGCACCAATTTGCTCGCCAGCAGCTACTGTATCGAAGCTGCCCTGCCCTTGTTGCGCAAAGGCACCGCGCCGCACCTGATCGGCGTCGCCAGTTCGGTGACCTACCTGCCGCTGCCGCGAGCCGAAGCCTATGGCGCATCGAAAGCCGGGCTGCGTTACCTGTTCGAATCGCTGCGCATCGACCTGGCGGACGAAGGCATTGAAGTCACCGTGGTCAGCCCCGGTTTCGTCGAAACGCCGCTGACCGCCAAGAACGATTTTCCGATGCCGCTCAGTTGGCCTGTGGATAAAGCCGCGCGGCATATCTTCACCAAACTCAAGGACCGTCCGCTGGAAATCGCCTTTCCGGCCTTGTTCATGGCCGCGCTGTGGCCGTTGTCGAAACTCCCCGCCAGGCTGCAACTGGCGATCGGCAAGCGCATGGTGCGCAAGTCGCCGCCGCTGCGGGATCCAGCATGAAAATCGCCATCGTCGGCAGCGGGATCGCCGGGCTCACCTGCGCCTACCTGCTCAATCGTCGACATGACGTGCACGTGTTCGAGGCCAGCGACTGGGTCGGTGGCCACACGCATACGGTGGAGGTGACGGTCGACGCCCAGCAGTACGCGGTGGACACCGGGTTCATCGTGTTCAACGACTGGACCTACCCGAATTTCATCCGTTTGCTCGGCCAACTCGGCGTGGCGTTCAAACCGACTGAAATGAGTTTCTCGGTGAGCGATCCGGACACCGGCCTGGAATACAACGGCAACAACCTCAACAGCCTGTTCGCCCAGCGCAGCAATCTGTTGTCGCCGGGGTTCTGGGGCATGTTGCGCGACATTCTGCGCTTCAATAAAGAAGCCCAGCGCGACCTCGCCGAATTGCGCATCGCCAGCGACATGACCCTCGACGACTACCTGAAAGCAGGCAACTACGGCGAGCGTTTTATCCTGCATTACATCGTGCCGATGGGCGCGGCGATCTGGTCGATGCCGATGGCCGAGATGCTCAAATTCCCGCTGCAGTTCTTCGTGCGCTTCTTCAAGAACCACGGGCTGTTGTCGGTCAGTGATCGTCCACAATGGCAGGTCATCGAAGGCGGTTCCAGCGCCTACGTGGCGCCGCTGAGCGCTTCGTTCAAAGACAAGATCCGCCTCAGTTGCCCGGTGACGCGCGTCGATCGCGATGAGCACGGCGTGGTTATCCACAGCCCGGCCGGCCTTGAGCATTTCGACAAAGTGGTGTTCGCCTGCCACAGCGATCAGGCGCTGCAATTGCTCGCCAGCCCCAGCGATGCCGAACGCGAAATCCTCGGCGCCCTGCCCTACGCCGATAACGAAGTGGTGCTGCACACCGACACACGCCTGCTGCCGACACGCAAACTGGCGTGGGCCAGCTGGAACTATCGCCTCGGTGGCCCCGGCCATACTCACGCCGCAGTCACTTACGACATGAACATTCTGCAAGGCATTCAGAGCGATACCACGTTCTGCGTCAGCCTCAATCAGAGTGCCGGCATCAGCCCGTTCAAAGTGCTCGCTAAATACACCTACGCCCACCCGCAATACAGCCTCGCGGCGGTGGCGGCACAGCATCGCTGGACGGAACTGGACGGTGCGCAACACACGCATTATTGCGGCGCCTATTGGGCCAACGGTTTCCATGAAGACGGCGTGGTCAGCGCCTTGCGCGTGGCCTCGGCGTTCGGGGAAACCTTATGAACAGCGCCCTGTACGGCGGCTGGATCGGCCATCGGCGCTTTTCGCCGCGCCAGCATGCATTCCGCTACCAGATCGGCTTGCTCTATCTCGACCTGAGCGAGCAGGACGCGGTGCTGGCGTTATCGCCGCTGGCGGGGCGCAGCCGCTTTGCGCCGTTTTCTTTTCGCGAGACCGATTACCTGAAGACCTTTACCAGTCGCGGCGTAAGCCTGATCGATGCCGTGCGCCAGTTGGTCGGCGCGGCCATCGGCCGCGAACCACAGGGCTCAGTCTGCCTGCTGACCCAGGCGCGCAGTTGGGGCTTGTCGTTCAATCCGGTGAGTTTTTTCTATTGCCACGAAGCCGACGGGCAACTGGCGGCAATTGTCTGTGAAGTCACCAACACGCCATGGCGCGAGCGTTATCACTACGTGTTGCCGGCGCGCGCACCGGTCAGCCGGCAAGATCTGCATCAACATTTTGCGGTGGCCAAGGCGTTTCACGTGTCACCGTTTTTGCCGCGTGATCTCGAATACCGCATGAGTTTCAGCCCCGCCGCACAAACCCTCGGCGTGCACATGGCCGACTGGCAGGGCGAGGACAAACTGTTCGACGCGACGCTCAATCTGCAACGCGAAAGCCTCGACCGTCACAGCTTGCATCGTTACTTGCGGCGCTTCCCGTGGATGACCGCGAAAACCGCTCTAGCGATTTACTGGCAAGCGCTACGGCTGCTGCTCAAACGCGCACCGATCTTTGCTCATCAGGCTGCCAACGGCAGCTTTAAAACCGCCACTGTGCCTCCCAAGGAGCACCGCCATGAAATCCTCTAGCCTGTCGGTCAGTCGGCTCAGCACTAACGGTTTGACCGGATCGCTGCTGCGCCGTGGCGTATTGCGCCAATTGGGTCAGCTCAAACACGGGCAGTTGCTGGTGGTCGAGGATGGCGAACGCTTGATGTTCGGCACGCCGGGCAGTGCATTGCTCGGGGAAATCCATGTACTGGATTCGGCTGTCTGGGGCATGGTCGCCAGCAATGGCTCGATCGGCGCGGGCGAGGCGTTTATTCACGGTTACTGGAGTTCGCCGGACCTGACGGCGGTGGTGCGCGTGTTCGTCAGCAACCTCGACGTGCTCGATGCAATGGAGGGTGGCCTGGCCCGTCTCAGCCGGCCGTTGGTGCAAGGCCTGCACTGGCTCAACCGCAACACGCGCAAGGGTTCGCAGAAAAACATCGCCGCGCACTACGACCTTGGCAACGATCTGTTCGAGCAATTTCTCGACCCGACCATGATGTATTCGGCGGCGCAGTTCCTCTCCCCCGAAGACACCCTGGAACAGGCGCAGTTGAACAAACTCGAGCGCATCTGCCAGAAGCTCGCGCTCAAGCCCAGCGACCATTTGCTGGAGATCGGCACGGGCTGGGGCAGCATGGCGCTTTACGCCGCGCAGAATTACGGTTGCCGCGTGACCACCACGACACTGTCGAAAGAGCAGTACGCCTTCACCGCCCAGCGTATCGAACAACTGGGTTTGCAGGATCAAGTGACGCTGCTGCTGGAGGACTACCGCGACCTCACCGGCGAGTACGACAAACTGGTGTCGATCGAAATGATCGAAGCGGTCGGCCATCGCTTCCTGCCGACCTACTTCAAACAGTGCGCGCACCTGCTCAAGAGCAACGGTTTGATGCTGATCCAGGCGATCACCATCCGCGAGCAGCGCTACGAACAGGCCAAACGCGGCGTCGATTTCATTCAACGCTACATCTTCCCCGGCGGCGCCCTGCCCTGTGTACAGAAGATGCTCGAAGTGGTCAGCCGCGACACCGACATGAACCTGCTGCACATGGAAGATTTCGGCCTGCATTACGCCAGGACCCTGCGCCTGTGGCACGAGAACTTTCGCCGTGCCCATGGTCGTTTGACCGAGTTGGGTTACGACGATTATTTCCTGCGATTGTGGGAGTTTTACCTGTGCTACTGCGAAGGAGGATTTCTCGAACGCACCATCGGCACCGCGCAATTGCTGCTGGCCAAACCTGCCGCGATGACTGCGCCACTGCTTGGCCGCTTCGATGCTTGAGCGTGTTGCCAATGCCGTGCTGTTCCAGATCGGCTGGCTGACCTGCGTAATTGGCGGGAACAGTTTGTGGTTGTTGCTGGCGCTGGCGGTACTGGTGGTGCATTTGAGCTGGATCAGCAGTTGGGCGGCTGAAGGGCGTTTGATTCTTTGCGTAGTGATTGTCGGCACGGCGGTGGATAGCGTTTTGCGTGCGGTAGGAGTGTTTGAGTTTCAGGATCAATCGCCACTGATTCCGTTGTGGCTGATGCTGCTGTGGGCGTTGCTCGCAACCACCTTGCGTCATTGTCTGCAATGGAGTGGCCGGCCCTGGTGGCTGGCAAGTGGGTTGGGCGCGGTCGGTGGCGCGTTGTCGTATTACGGCGGCGGGCACTTGGCCGGGGTGCAATTTCCCTTCGGCGAACTGCCCACTTTGATCGGTATCGGCCTGCTCTGGGCACTGCTGTTTCCGCTGTTGCACACAATGGCTCGGCGTTTGGCGCACTGAGCGTCTGTCAGACCTTTCACACGCACCTCGGCGACTGCCTTACACTGGCGCCATGAAAACCATTCCCCACCAGCAAATCAACGAGCCTGCCGTCACCTGCTCAACCTGCGCGGCGTGCTGCTGCCAGCTCGAAGTGATGCTGATCACCGACACCGGCGTGCCTGATCGCTTTATCGATACCGATGAGTGGGGCGGCGAAGTGATGTTGCGTCTGGACGACGGCTGGTGCGCGGCGCTGGATCGCGACACGATGATGTGCACGATTTACGAAAAACGCCCGCTGATCTGCCGCGAATTCGAAATGGGCGCGCCCGAGTGCATCGACGAACGCCAAGGGATTACCACGGCTTACCGCTGATCCCAAAAACAAAAGATCGCAGCCTTCGGCAGCTCCTACATGGGATTGTGTTTCACCTGTAGGAGCTGCCGAAGGCTGCGATCTTTTGATCGTGCTTACAACGGCATGGTGTAGTGCAGCGCGTAGCTTTCTACGCCGTCGTTACTGCTGGCCAGGCCGGCGTTGGAATAGTGCGTCGCACGGATTCCGACTTCATGTCCGCCGTTGAAACGCAGACCAAAACCGAGACGGTCTTCGAACTGGAATGAGCCGCCAATGTTGTTGGATTCGTACTTGGTGTTGGAGAACGCGGCGACACCGATCCCCGCTTCGATATACGGTTTGACCGACTGACCGGCAAACTCGTAAACAAACACCGGAGAGAACGACAGGCTGTTGTTGCTGGAGGTCTTGTCACCTTCCCAATAGGTATAGGCGCCGCTCCAGTAACCGGTCAGGCGACCGACGTCACTCTGTAGCCAGCTCTTGTCCCAATCAAAATTCATCCCCAGGCGGTAGGTCATGGTCGAATCGCTGGTGGCCCCCACTGCGAATTCAACGCCTGCGGCTTGTGCGGTAATGCTTTGCCCCATTAGTGCGGCCGCAATCGCGGCCAAGCAGAATAGTCGCTTCACTTTGAAACTTCCTTTTCCGGAACGATCGTTTGGTTTTTAAGGTGATTCAACGCTATAGAAATCTGCGCTTCAACAGAAGTTCAGCCTATTTCCATGTTTGTTTCACATTATTTTTACAAATCGAAGGATTGCACGCTGCCAGACGAATGCCACAGCACAGGAAGGACTTTTCTGAAATGACCCGGATCGGCGCTGGTCCAGAACTTCGCCGCTTGACTTGGCCCTTCGGCGAGTAGCTCGCGGTCGATCAGCAAGCGCTGCAGTTGCCGCGCCACGGCGGCGCCGGTGTCGATCAAACTGATGTCCGCAGGGATCATCGACTTGAGCATCGGTTTGAGAAAAGGATAGTGGGTGCAGCCGAGAATGATCGTGTCGCAACCGCTGGCCAACAGCGGATCGACATAACTTTGCAGCAGCGTGCGCAACGCAGCGCTGTGCAGATCGCCGCTTTCAATCAACTCGACCAGCCCGGGGCAAGGTTGGGTGATCACGCGCACATCGGTGGCGAAGCGATCGAGCAACGCGGCAAACTTGGCGCTCTGTAACGTGCCGGTGGTGGCGAGTACGCCGACCACACCGCTGCGGGTCGCGGCAGCCGCCGGTTTGACCGCAGGCTCCATGCCGACCAGCGGCCAATCGGGAAAATCACGCCGCAGATCGGCGACACCGGCAACGGTCGCGGTATTGCAGGCCAACACCAACGCCTTGGCGCCCTGCTCGCGGAAAAAACCGGCCATCACGCTACAACGCTGACGAATGAATTCCGGGGTTTTCTCGCCGTAGGGAATGTGCCCGCAATCGGCGACGTACAGCAGCGATTCATTGGGCAGCAAGCGCTGGATTTCTGCCAGGACCGACAAGCCGCCGACCCCGGAATCGAACACGCCGATCGGCGCTTCACGCATGGCGCGAGCCACAGACGCTGCAACCCGGATCACGCTTGACGCGCAGCTCACGGAAACGCGAGCCCAGTGCATCGATCAGCAACAGACGGCCTACCAGCGGTTCGCCGAAACCGACCAGCACCTTCAACGCTTCCAACGCCTGAAGGCTGCCGACCAGACCCACCAGAGGCCCGACCACACCTGCTTCGCTGCAGGTCAGTTCGGCTTCGCTGCCGTGGCCGTACAAGCAGTGATAGCACGGGCTCTCGTCGCGGCGCGGGTCGAACACCGATAGTTGCCCTTCAAGGCGAATCGCCGCACCGCTGACCAGCGGTTTGCGCGCCGCCACACATGCAGCGTTGACCGCCTCGCGGGTGGAAAAATTATCCGAGCAGTCGAGCACCAGATCCACCGCTGCCACGGCGGCGGCGAGGGAATCCTCGTCCAGTGCCTGACGATGCGCGATCAACTGGACCTCCGGATTGATCGCGCTCAGACGCTTGAGCGCCGAGTCGACCTTGCTCATGCCGACGCTGTCGGTGTCGTGAATGATCTGCCGCTGCAGGTTGGTCAGATCGACTGTGTCGAAATCCGCCAGATGCAACTCACCGATACCGGCCGCCGCCAGATACAACGCCACCGGCGCGCCGAGCCCGCCGAGGCCGACGATCAGCACGCGACTGTCCTTGAGCTTCAACTGACCATCGATGTCAATGTGTTGCAGCAGAATCTGCCGGCTGTAGCGCAGCAATTCCTGATCATTCAGCACGGCAGGCGCCCCAGACTGATGCGTTGATGGCCGCCCAGATCGGTGCGGCTGTGGACTTCTTCAAAGCCGCGCGTTAGCAACAGATCACGCACGGCTTCGGCTTGATCATAGCCGTGTTCGAGCATCAGCCAGCCACCGGCCTGCAGATGCTCCGGGGCTTGCGCGACGATCAAGCGCAGATCATCGAGGCCGTCTTCACCGGCGACCAAGGCGCTGGCCGGTTCGAAGCGCACATCGCCTTCGACCAGATGCGGATCGGCGGCGGCAATGTACGGCGGGTTGCTGATGATCAACTGAAAACGCTGACCTTCCAACGCGCTGAACCAATGGCTGCTCAGTACCGTGGCGTTGTTCAAATGCAGGCGCTGGCGATTGCGTTCGGCGAGGGCCACGGCTTCGAGCACACGATCCACGGCAGTGACTTTCCACGCCGGACGCTCGCTGGCCAACGCCAGGGCAATCGCGCCGCTACCGGTGCCGAGATCGAGCACTGTGGCCGGAGTCGCGGGGAGCAATTCCAGCGCCGCTTCCACCAGCAATTCAGTGTCCGGACGCGGGATCAGCGTGTGCGGCGCGACTTCCAGATCGAGTTTCCAGAAACCCTGCTGCCCGAGAATGTAGGCCACCGGTTCGCCGCCACGGCGACGTTGCAGATACTCGGCAAAGGTCAGCGCCGCGTCACTCGGCACGATGCGCTCGGGCCAGGTGTGCAGAAAGCTGCGCGACTTGCCCAGTGCGGCGGCCAGAAGCAATTCGGCGTCCAGACGCGCGGTGGGCGAGTCCGGCAGTTCGGCGGCGCGCAACAGGCTGGCAATGATGGTCATTTATTCACCTATCGCGGCGAGTTGGTCAGCCTGGTATTCGGCCAGTAACGGCTCGATCACCGCTTCAACGCCACCGGCGAGAATTTCATCAAGGGAATACAGGGTCAGGTTGACGCGATGGTCGGTGACCCGGCCCTGAGCAAAGTTGTAGGTGCGGATGCGCTCGGAACGGTCGCCGGAACCGACCAGCAACTTTCGCTCGCTGGCGATGGCATTGGCCGCCGCTGCGGTTTGCTGATCGTTGAGTTTTGCCGACAGCCAGGCCATCGCCCGGGCACGGTTCTTGTGCTGGGAACGTTCTTCCTGACACTCGACGACGGTGCCGGTCGGGATGTGCGTGATGCGGATCGCCGAATCGGTGGTGTTGACGTGCTGACCACCGGCCCCGGAAGAGCGGAACGTGTCGACGCGCAAATCCGCCGGGTTGATCTCGATGGCCTCGCGCTCGTCGGGCTCGGGCAACACCGCCACGGTGCAGGCCGAGGTGTGGATACGGCCCTGGGATTCGGTGGCGGGTACACGCTGAACGCGGTGCGCGCCGGATTCGAATTTCAGTTTGCCGTAAACGTTGTCGCCTTCGATGCGCGCGATGACTTCTTTATAGCCACCGTGTTCGCCTTCGTTTTCCGAAAGGATCTCCACACGCCAGCCACGACGTTCGGCGTAACGCGAGTACATGCGGAACAGGTCGCCGGAGAAGATCGCCGCCTCATCGCCACCGGTGCCGGCGCGAATTTCGAGGAAGACGTTGCGACCGTCATTCGGATCCTTCGGCAGCAACATACGCTGCAGATCGGCTTCCAGGGTGATCAGCGATTCTTTGGCTTCGCGGACTTCTTCCACGGCCATTTCACGCATGTCCGGGTCATTGTCCTTGAGCAGCGCCTGCGCGCTTTCCAGATCGCTTTGTACGCTGAGCAGCTTTTTATAGCCTTGTACGACCGGCTCGATTTCGGCGTATTCCTTGGAATAGGCGCGGAATTTGCTCTGATCGGCAATGACTTCACCGTCGCCGAGCAGCGCGGTCAGTTCCTCGAAACGGTCCTGGAGGATGTCCAGCTTATTGTGCAGTGACGCTTTCATTGCGGTTTTTTATCCGAAAAGCTATCCGGTGAGCCCTCAAGGGCAAAGAGTTCCTGGGCCATGGCCAGCGCATCGAGGCGGCCTTCGGCAGAAAGCTTTTTCAGTTGCACGCTGGGCGCATGCAACAGTTTATTGGTCAGGCCACGGGCCAGTTGCCCGAGCACGTCTTCGGCGTTGCCGCCATTGGCCAGCAGGCGCAGGGCTTTTTGCAGCTCTTCGTCGCGCAGGCGTTCGCTCTGTTGACGATAGGCCTTGAGCACATCGACCGCCGCCAGCTCGCGCAGGCGCACCATGAAATCATCGGCGCCTACCGACACCATCTCTTCAGCGGCTTGCGCTGCGCCCTGACGGCTCTTGAGATTTTCGGCGACCACTTCGTGCAGATCGTCGACGCTGTAGAGGTAAACGTCGTCCAACTCGCCGACTTCTGGCTCGATATCACGGGGAACGGCGATGTCGACCATGAAGATCGGCTTGTGCTTGCGCAGCTTCAGTGCACTTTCTACCGCGCCCTTACCGAGAATCGGCAACTGACTGGCAGTCGAACTGATCACGATATCGCTGCGCACCAGTTCTGCCGGGATGTCCGACAGCAACACCGCGTGAGCACCGAATTGTTCGGCGAGCAGACTGGCGCGCTCCAGCGTGCGGTTGGCGACGACGATGCGCTTCACACCCAGCTCATGCAAATGGCGGGCGACCAGCGTGATGGTCTCGCCAGCGCCAATCAACAACGCCTGGCTGCGTTGCAAATCACTGAAAATCTGTTTGGCCAGGCTGACCGCAGCAAATGCCACGGACACCGGGTTTTCACCGATCGCCGTGTCGGTGCGCACTTGTTTGGCGGCATTGAACGTCGCCTGAAACAGTCGCCCCAGCAGCGGACCAATGGTGCCGGCCTCGCGGGCCACGGCGTAGGCCGATTTCATCTGGCCGAGAATCTGCGGCTCGCCCAACACCAGCGAGTCGAGCCCGGAGGCGACGCGCATCATGTGACGAACTGCCGCATCATCTTCATGCACATAAGCACTCGCGCGCAGCTCATCGAGGCTTAAATGATGGTAATCGGCCAGCCAGCGCAGCACGATATCCGCCGACAGCTGATCCTGTTCTATATAAAGCTCACTGCGATTGCAGGTCGAAAGGATCGCAGCTTCGCGGCTGTCGGTCAGTCGGCAGAGCTGCTGCAAGGCTTCCACCAGCTGCTCAGGCGTAAAGGCCACGCGCTCGCGGACGTCTACTGAAGCAGTCTTGTGGTTGATACCGAGTGCAAGGAAGGCCATTCAAAGTCGCTGATGGTGACGTGAAGCCGGCAATTGTCCTACTTCGCCAGATTCAGAACAACTATTGGATATCTATCGCCCTTATTGTATCCACCTTATGCTGCGATCCATTCTCGTTCATGTACACACCACCGTGTAGGAGCTGCCGAAGGCTGCGATCTTTTGATTGATCGTTCCCCCGCTCGGCGTGGGAATGCAGCCCGGGACGCTCCGCGTCTCAATCAACGTCAAAAGATCGCAGCCTGCGGCAGCTCCTACAGGGCGATCAGCGTAAATTGCCAGAGCGGTTATGTTTGGCCGAAGGCTTGTGTCATGATGATCCGACCGCAGGTTAGTCGTCCTCTTCCTATATGAATAGATCTTCCGCGTTGCTCCTTGCTTTTGTCTTCCTCAGCGGCTGTCAGGCCTTGGCACCCGTGTCGCCGGACGGTACACCGCCGGTCGAAGACACCACGCCCGTGCCTGAAAAGCCCAAGGTTTACAGCTCGTTCAGCGAGGAAACCGTTTTCAGCCTGTTGAGTGCCGAACTCGCCGGCCAGCGCAATCGTTTCGACATTGCCCTGGACAACTACGTGACTCAGGCGATCAATACGCAGGATCCGGGCGTCTCCGAGCGTGCATTCCGTATCGCCGAATATCTGGGCGCCGATCAACCGGCCCTCGATACCGCACTGATCTGGGCGAAAAACGCGCCGGACGACCTCGAAGCGCAACGCGCTGCTGCCGTGCAACTGGCGCGCGCGGGGCGTTACGACGACTCGATGGTCTATATGGAGAAAGTCCTGCAGGGCAAGGGCGATACCCACTTCGACTTCCTCGCCCTGTCAGCGGCCGACACCGACCAGGAAACCCGCAACGGTCTGATGAAAAGTTTCGACCGTCTGCTGCAGCGTCACCCGAACAACAGCCAACTGATTTTCGGTAAGGCGCTGCTCCTGCAGCAGGACGGCGACAATAAAGCGGCCCTGACCCTGCTCGAAGACCATCCGCCGGAAGAAGGCGAAATCGCCCCGATTCTGCTGCGCGCCCGTCTTCTGCAGATCATGAACCGCGGCGACGAAGCCCTGCCACTTCTGCAAAAAAGCATCAAGAAATACCCGGACGACAAGCGCCTGCGCCTGACTTACGCGCGCATGCTGGTTGAGCAAGACCGGATGGACGATGCCAAGGCAGAGTTTTCCAGCCTCGTTCAGCAATACCCGGAAGACGACGAACTGCGCTATTCGCTGGCATTGGTGTGTCTGGAAGCCAAAGCCTGGGACGAGGCCAAGGGTTATCTGGAAGACCTGATCGCCCGTGAAAGCCACGTCGATTCGGCGCACCTGAACCTTGGTCGCATCGCCGAAGAGCGTAACGATCCGCAAGGCGCACTCATCGAGTACGCCCAGGTCGGCCCCGGCAACGACTATCTGCCGGCGCAATTGCGTCAGGCCGATATCCTGATGAACAACGGCAAGACCGCTGAAGCACAAAGCAAACTCGCCGCCGAGCGTGACGAGCAACCGGACTACGCGATTCAGCTGTACCTGATCGAATCGGAAACCCTGTCGGCCAACAAACAGGACGACAAGGCCTGGAAAGTCTTGCAGCAAGCCTTGCTGCAATACCCGGACGATCTGAATCTGCTCTACACCCGGGCGATGCTCGCGGAAAAACGCAACGACTTGGCGCAGATGGAAAAAGACCTGCGCCTGATCATCAAGCGTGATCCGGACAACGCCATGGCGCTGAACGCTTTGGGTTACACCTTGTCCGACCGCACCACCCGCTACGCTGAAGCCAAGGCGCTGATCGAGCAGGCGCACCAGATCAATCCGGAAGACCCGGCCGTACTCGACAGCCTCGGCTGGGTGAATTACCGCATGGGCAATCTGGATGACGCCGAGAAATACCTGCGTCAGGCGCTGGAGCGTTTCCCTGACCACGAAGTCGCCGCTCACCTGGGCGAAGTGCTGTGGACCAAGGGCAATCAGCGTGAAGCCAAACAAATCTGGGGCAAATTCCTCAAGGATCAGCCCGACAGCACCATTCTGCGCAGCACCATCAAGCGCCTGACCGGATCCGAGACTCTTTAACTCATGTTTTTGCGCCACGTTATTGTTTTCAGCTTCATCGCCCTGCTCGCCGGCTGCTCGGGTTTCGGCACCCGTGAATCGGTCGAGGGCCACGGCAGTCCGGCTCAATGGGCCGCGAACAAACAGCAACTGACCGGCCTCGACGGCTGGCAGATCGACGGCAAGATCGGCATCCGCGCAACGAAAGATTCCGGTAGCGGCACGCTGTTCTGGCTGCAACGTCAGGATTACTACGATATTCGTCTGTCCGGCCCGCTGGGTCGTGGCGCTGCACGCCTGACCGGGCGTCCGGGCAAGGTGTCGCTGGAAGTCGCCAATCAGGGCCGCTACGAATCGCAATCCCCGGAAGCCCTGCTGGAAGAGCAGTTGGGCTGGAAACTGCCGGTGTCGAATCTGGCCTGGTGGGTCCGTGGCCTGCCGGCTCCGGACAGCAAAAGTCGCCTGAATCTGGACGCCGACAGCCGTCTGGCCAACCTGGAACAGGATGGCTGGAAAGTTGAATACACCGCGTACACCGAACAAAACGGTTACTGGTTGCCCGAGCGCATCAAGCTGCACGGCACCGACCTCGACGTCACGCTGGTGATCAAGACCTGGCAACCGCGCAAGTTGGGGCAATAACGCATGACCGCTGCACGCCTGACCCTGCCCTCGCCGGCCAAACTCAATCTGATGCTGCACATTCTCGGTCGCCGTGAAGACGGTTATCACGAGTTGCAGACGCTGTTTCAGTTTGTCGATTACGGCGACGAAATCACTTTTGCCGTGCGCGATGACGGCGTGATTCAGCTGCACACCGAGTTTGCCGGCGTGCCGCATGACAGCAATCTGATCGTGCGCGCAGCAAAAATGCTTCAGCAACAATCGGGCTGTCCGCTGGGTATCGACATCTGGATCGACAAAGTGCTGCCCATGGGCGGTGGCATTGGTGGTGGCAGTTCAAATGCGGCGACCACTTTGCTCGGCCTCAATCATTTGTGGCAACTGGGCTGGGATGAAGATCGCCTGGCTACTCTGGGCCTGACGCTGGGTGCCGACGTCCCGGTTTTCGTCCGTGGTCACGCAGCTTTCGCCGAGGGCGTGGGCGAGAAACTGACCCCGGTCGATCCCGAAGAACCGTGGTATCTGGTGCTCGTACCGCAAGTCTCTGTAAGTACGGCAGAAATTTTTTCCGATCCTTTGTTGACACGTAACACGCCGCCCATTAAAGTGCGCCCCGTTCCCGAGGGAAACAGTCGAAATGACTGCTTGCCGGTGGTTGCAAGGCGTTATCCAGAAGTACGTAACGCATTGGATTTGTTAGGTAAATTTACCGAAGCAAAACTCACCGGAACTGGAAGTTGTGTGTTTGGGGGCTTCCCAAGCAAAGCTGAAGCTGATAAAGTCTCGGCCCTTCTGACAGAGACCCTTACAGGGTTTGTAGCAAAAGGCAGCAACGTTTCGATGTTGCACCGCAAGCTGCAAAGTCTGCTCTAAAGGAACCAAGTGCTCGGCACTTGATGCAACAGATACAGGGGCGTCGCCAAGCGGTAAGGCAGCAGGTTTTGATCCTGCCATGCGTTGGTTCGAATCCAGCCGCCCCTGCCATTTTCTATACTCATCCAGGTTACCCTCAGCCTCTAGGTACTGCGCGTGTCCAAGATGATGGTCTTTACGGGGAACGCTAACCCCGATCTGGCTCGGCGTGTTGTACGTCAGCTGCATATCCCTCTCGGTGACATCTCTGTCGGTAAGTTCTCCGACGGCGAAATTACTGCCGAGATCAATGAAAACGTTCGCGGTAAAGACGTTTTCATTATTCAGCCGACTTGCGCTCCGACCAACGATAACCTGATGGAACTGGTAGTGATGGCTGACGCCTTCCGCCGCTCCTCGGCTACTCGTATCACTGCTGTTATTCCTTATTTTGGTTATGCCCGTCAGGATCGCCGTCCGCGTTCCGCACGTGTGGCTATCAGCGCGAAAGTCGTTGCTGACATGCTTACCGTAGTCGGCATCGACCGTGTTCTCACGGTTGATCTGCATGCTGACCAGATTCAGGGTTTCTTCGATATTCCGGTAGATAACATCTACGGCTCCCCAGTATTGGTGGATGACATTGAAGATCAGCGCTTCGAAAACCTGATGATTGTGTCCCCGGACATTGGTGGCGTCGTGCGTGCACGTGCTGTTGCCAAATCCCTGGGCGTGGATCTCGGGATCATCGACAAACGCCGTGAGAAAGCCAATCACTCTGAAGTGATGCATATCATCGGTGATGTCGAAGGGCGTACCTGTATTCTGGTCGATGACATGGTCGATACCGCCGGCACTCTGTGCCACGCGGCAAAGGCCTTGAAAGAGCATGGCGCAGCCAAGGTCTTTGCCTATTGCACACACCCTGTGCTGTCGGGTCGGGCCATCGAGAATATCGAAAATTCCGTGCTGGACGAGCTGGTGGTGACTAACACCATCCCGCTGTCCGCTGCAGCACAAGCCTGTGCACGTATCCGTCAACTGGATATCGCACCGGTTGTTGCCGAAGCGGTTCGCCGCATCAGCAATGAAGAATCGATCAGCGCGATGTTCCGTTAAGGGCCCTGCCCTTCTCGAAATGTCTCGTTGACGAAAAGCGCCCCGCCCCGGCATTCCTGCCGGGGCGGGGCTTTTTTGCCCATACCGTGTTTGGCGCTGGTCGCAAACGTCAACCCGGTCATGGCTATTTTGGAGATACACAATGAACGATTTTACTCTGAATGCTGAAGTGCGTTCCGACCTGGGGAAAGGTGCGAGCCGCCGCCTGCGTCGTCTCGCCGCTCTGGTTCCAGCTGTTGTTTACGGTGGCGAAAAAGCCCCTGAATCCATCAGCATGCTGGCCAAAGAAGTTGCCAAACTGCTCGAAAACGATGCTGCCTACAGCCACGTTATCGAACTGAACGTTGGCGGCAAAAAGCAGAACGTCATCATCAAAGCTCTGCAACGTCACCCGTCCAAGGGTCACGTTCTGCACGCTGACTTCGTACGTGTCGTAGCCGGCCAGAAACTGACCGCTATCGTGCCTGTGCACTTTGTTGGTGAAGAAGCTCCGACCAAGAAAGGCGGCGAGATCTCGCACGTCCTGAACGAAATCGAAGTAACTTGCCTGCCGAAAGATCTGCCTGAGTTCATCGAAGTCGACCTGTCGGCTCTGGAAATCGGCGCAATCGTTCACCTGTCCGACCTCAAAGCCCCTAAAGGCGTTGAGTTCGTTGCACTGGCTCACGGTGACGACAAAGCTGTTGCAAACGTACACGCTCCACGCGTTGCTCCAGAAGCTGAAGAAGGCGCAGCAGAGTAATTCACTCTGTTCAGCCTGAGTGAGCAAGTAACATCGCGGACTGGAACGTAGCGAGAAAGCGGGCGAGATCGCGGAGTTTACATTCATGGTAAATGAGCATTTTTCGTCCACTTTCGCCGCTATCCCTGATCGCGGCGATGTTATCCACCACTCAAAGGAAGGGCCCCTATCGTGACTGCCATCAAACTGATCGTTGGCCTGGGAAATCCAGGCGCCGAATACGACCAGACCCGGCATAACGCAGGGGCCCTTTTTGTTGAGCGCATCGCCCACGCACAGAATGTGAATCTTGTGGCCGATCGCAAATATTTCGGCCTGACCGGGCGCTATTCGCACCAGGGTCAGGATGTTCGTCTGCTGATTCCCACCACCTACATGAACCGCAGCGGCCAGGCCGTGGCGGCACTCGCCGGTTTCTTCCGCATCAAGCCTGAAGAAATCCTCGTGGCGCACGACGAACTCGACTTGCCTCCGGGCGTTGCCAAGCTCAAGCAGGGCGGCGGCCATGGCGGTCACAACGGGTTGCGCGACATCATTGCGCAACTGGGCAATCAGAATACGTTCTACCGCCTGCGGCTTGGCATTGGCCACCCGGGCGTCGCCAGTATGGTTTCAAATTTCGTCCTGGGTCGTGCGCCACGCGCCGAACAGGAAAAACTCGATGCCAGCATCGACTTTGCCCTCGGCGTGCTGCCGGATATCCTCGCCGGTGAATGGAACCGCGCGATGAAAAACCTGCACAGCCAGAAGGCCTGACTCTACTCCGAGGGGAAACACCATGGGATTCAATTGCGGCATCGTCGGCCTGCCTAACGTCGGCAAGTCCACCCTGTTCAACGCCCTGACCAAATCCGGTATTGCGGCCGAGAACTTCCCCTTCTGCACCATCGAGCCGAACAGCGGCATCGTGCCGATGCCGGATCCGCGTCTGGAAGCACTGGCGGCCATCGTCAATCCGAAGCGCATCCTGCCGACCACCATGGAATTCGTCGACATCGCGGGTCTCGTTGCCGGCGCCTCGAAAGGTGAAGGCCTGGGCAACAAGTTCCTCGCCAACATCCGTGAAACCGACGCGATCGCTCACGTGGTGCGCTGCTTCGAAGACGAAAACGTGATCCACGTTTCCAACAGCGTCGACCCGAAGCGCGACATCGAAATCATCGACCTGGAACTGATCTTCGCCGACCTCGACAGCTGCGAGAAGCAACTGCAGAAAGTCGCGCGTAACGCCAAGGGTGGTGACAAGGATGCAGTGGTTCAGAAAGGTCTGCTGGAGCAGTTGATCGCGCACTTCACCGAAGCCAAGCCGGCACGCAGCCTGATGAAGAACATGAACGCTGACGAAAAGGCAGTGATCAAGGGCTTCCACCTGCTGACCACCAAACCGGTCATGTACATCGCCAACGTCGCTGAAGACGGTTTCGAGAACAACCCGCACCTGGACGTGGTTCGCGCCATCGCCGAAGAAGAAGGCGCGATGGTCGTTCCGGTGTGCAACAAGATCGAAGCGGAAATCGCCGAGCTCGATGACGGCGAAGAGAAGGACATGTTCCTTGAGGCCCTGGGCCTGGAAGAGCCTGGCTTGAACCGCGTGATCCGCGCCGGCTACGAAATGCTGCACCTGCAGACCTACTTCACCGCCGGTGTCGAAGAAGTCCGCGCCTGGACCGTCAAAGTCGGCGCCACCGCACCTCAGGCCGCCGGCGTGATCCACACCGACTTCGAGAAAGGCTTCATCCGCGCCGAAGTGATCGCCTACAACGACTTCATCCAGTACAAGGGCGAAGCCGGTACCAAAGAAGCCGGTAAATGGCGTCTGGAAGGCAAGGATTACATCGTCAAGGACGGCGACGTGATGCACTTCCGTTTCAACGTGTAAGCATTACGCCCAAGAAAAAGCCGCGTTTGATACGCGGCTTTTTTGTGCCTGACATTTATGCCTCAACACATTCCCCTGTAGGAGCGAGCCTGCTCGCGATAGCGGTATGTCTGTCGAATCAACTGTAACAGACACTCCGCTATCGCGAGCAGGCTCACTCCTACAATGGTCATGTGTGAATCAGGCCTTTTTGGTACGCGGCAAGAAAATCGCCAACACGCCAAACAACGGCAGGAACGAACACAGGAAATACACGTACTCAATCCCGTGCACATCCGCCAGATGCCCCAGCAACGCCGCGCCAATCCCGCCAAAACCAAACATTAGACCGAAGAAGATTCCGGCAATCATCCCGACATTCCCCGGCACCAGTTCCTGCGCATACACCACAATCGCCGAGAACGCCGAAGCCAGAATGAAGCCGATCACCACGCTAAGGACAGTCGTCCAGAACAGATCAACGTGAGGCATCAGCAGCGTGAACGGCGCCACGCCGAGGATCGAGAACCAGATCACCGCCTTACGCCCGATCTTGTCGCCAATCGGCCCGCCGAAGAAGGTCCCCGCCGCTACCGCACCGAGGAACAGGAACAGGTGCAGTTGCGAACTCGCCACCGACAGGTCGAACTTCTCGATCAGGTAGAACGTGAAGTAACTGGTCAGGCTGGCCATGTAGAAATACTTCGAAAACACCAATAGCCCCAGCACCACCAACGCACTGGTCACCCTGCCCTTCGACAGCCCGTGAGTTGCCGCCTGGCCGGCCTTGAGTTTGAACAGGTTCAAGTGATGGGCGTACCAGCGACTGATGCGGTACATCACGAACAGCGCAAACACAGCGAACAAACCGAACCACGCGACGTTGGCCTGACCGAACGGAATGATGATCGCCGCCGCCAGCAGCGGACCGAACGCGGAGCCGGCGTTACCGCCGACCTGGAAGGTCGATTGCGCCAGACCAAAGCGTCCGCCAGAGGCCAGTCGCGCAATTCGCGATGCCTCGGGGTGGAACGTCGAGGAGCCGATGCCGATCAGCGCCGCCGCCAGCAGAATCAATGGGAAACTGCCGACCATCGACATCATCACGATGCCGATCAACGTGCAGATAGAACCGGCCGGCAGTAGCCATGGTTTCGGATGCCGATCAGTGTGATAGCCAACCCACGGCTGCAACAGCGAGGCCGTCAGCTGGAAGGTCAAGGTGATCAGGCCGACTTGAGTAAAACTCAGATCGTACTTGGCCTTGAGCATCGGGTAGATCGACGGCAGTACCGACTGGATCAGGTCGTTGATCAAATGCGCCAGCGCCACCGCGCCGATGATGCGCATCACCAATGGACTGCTTTGCGGAGCAGCGGGCGCCGAGGCAGCGGCGGTCTGAGCGTTGCTGATAGCCATGAGAATTTCCGGACAACAGATGGGTGCGCACAGGCAGGTGCGTCAATGTGCCATTTTTCAGTGCGCGAGCGCCATCCCCTTAGCCAGCTAACTAACCAACAAAACCTGACCAACTGACTGACCAACTGACATGAATTATGTAGGAGCTGCCGAAGGCTGCGATCTTTTGATCTTGAAAACAAAGATCAAAAGATCGCAGCCTTCGGCAGCTCCTACATGGGATAGGTGATAGCGCAACGCCATGGTCTGAATCTTGCCTTGTTTCATCTCTTGAACGCGGCGCCCTTACAAAGGGCACCGACAATGGGAAGTTTCGCTACAGAGCCGGCCTACAGAGCGGGCGAGAGTGAACTTTCGAGGCCTTTTAGCAGGGCACAACATCCAGGTCGCACGACCGCGATGCACGCCATTGGTGCGTGGTGTCCAGAGGAGTCATGGGGCATGCAGGCTTTCCTTTCACCGGGGATCAAATTGCTGGGGCGGTTTGGCTTCGCAGGTAAATTCCAGTTGTTGTTTCTGCTGTTCATTCTGCCGTTGGCCGGCAGTCTGCTGATGATCGGCCAAGACTATCGCGACAAGCTCAATCTGATTTCCGGCGAACGTGCCGGCGTGCGCCAGTTGCTGGCGCTGGATGCGCTGGACAACCTGCTCGCCGCCCAACGTGATCGCGCCGCCCGTTGGCGCGCCACGGAAACCAATCGCCAGCCGACGCCCGCTACCCTCGCCGCCATGGGCGCATTCGACACAGTGCAACCGGCAGTTGTGCAAGCCACCACGGACTTGGGTAACGCGCTGAAAAACGAAGGTGCCGAAGGCGAAACCCTCAGCCGCTTTCAGGCGCTGCAAACCGCGCTCAATGGCCTGGACTCGAAAAGCCTCAGCAGCGTCGGCTGGTGGCCAGACGGTTACGATCGTTTCACCAACGCCCTCAGCGCTCTGCAGGCGTTGCGCGAACAGATCGTCATGGACAATCGCCTGACCCTCGCGCCGTGGCTGGAAACCTACCTGTTGACGCAGATTTCCACGCAACACGCGCCGGACCTGATCGAACGGGTCGGCCGCCTCGCCGCCGTCGGTCAAGCCTCGGTGGTCTCCGGCCAATTCACCCTGCAAAGCCGTTTGCAATTACGCGACCTGCGCAGCCGCATCGGCGATGCCCGCGAACAACTGGTGAAAACCGCCACGCTGCTCGAAGCACGCTTGCCAAAAGATCAACAGACCTGGGCCAGCCAATACCACGACAGCCTGAAACGTCTCGACAGCGGCCTGAAGGTGCTCGACGACGGCGTGTTCGGCGGCAGCATCACGCTCAAACCGGACGACTTCGAGCGCAACCTCGATGCCCTGCTGACCGATCTCGCCGCCCTGCGCCAGCAATCACTGGTATCGCTGGATCAGCGACTTGACGCCTATCACGGCTCGGCGATCCGTCAGTTCATCCTCGTCGCGGCGATCTTCGGCTGCTTGCTGCTCGCGGCGCTGTATCTGTTCATCTGCCTGCAAGCTTCGATTCGCCGCAGCGCCAGCGGCATCACCCTGCTCGCCGAAGCTCTGCGTGACGGCAACCTGAGCCTGCAAGTGCCGGTGGTGGGCCGCGATGAGTTGGCGGCGATCAGCACTGCGCTCAACGTGGCCGTGGTGCAACTGCGCACGAGCATGCTCGGCGTCGATCACGAGACCTCGCAGTTGAGCCATGCCGTGCGCAGCCTCAACGAGCACTCCAGCGGCGCCCTCGGCGAAGTCGAGGCGCAACAGTTGCAGATCAGCCAGATCGCCGCGGCCGCCACACAATTGGCCGCGACCTCGCAAGGCGTGGCGCAAAGCTGCGAACAGGCCTCAGGCAGCGCTCAGCACACCCAGCGCATCGCTGCTGACAGCAGCCGCGACAGCCAACGCACCACGGCGAGTATTCAGCAGCTCAATCAACGCTTGAACGACACCGCAGCGGCACTCGGTCGAGTCAGCGAGCAAGGCCAGCAGATTCAATTGGTGGTCGACACTATTCGCGGCGTTGCCGAGCAAACCAATCTACTCGCGCTCAACGCGGCCATTGAAGCTGCGCGTGCCGGTGAACAAGGTCGCGGTTTCGCCGTGGTCGCCGATGAAGTGCGCAGCCTGTCGCAACGTACGCAATCATCCACCGCGCAGATCGCCGGTACGGTCGACAGCTTGCGCGCCACGGTCAACGAAGCGGTGAGCTTGATGGAAGCGGCGTGCGGCCAGGCGCAAACCGATGCCGAGTCGGTCACCGGTCTCGGTGAACGCCTGGGCGAAATCGCCAGCGCCGTGCAGAGCGTCACCGATACCCTGGCGCAGATCGCCACAGCCGTTGAAGAACAAGCGAGTACCGCCGATGAGGTCAGCGGCAATATCCAGCAGGTCGATCAGGCCGCCGTACGTTTGCTCGAAGGCGCACGCGCAGTGAATCTTGCCGCAGACACCCTCAGCCAAGGCAGCAAGGCGCTAAGCGACAACACCGCACGCTTCCGCCTCAGTTGATCACGGCTTCGGGGAAGTCCGTTTCCAGTTCAGCCTTGAGCCATTGAATAAACCACGCCACATCCGCCGAGAGTTCGGCGGACGGCGTCAGCACTCGATAGCTCTCAAGCTTCACCTCAGCATCGACCGCACGCACCAGTCTGCCGCTGGCCAGTTCATGACGCACCAGCACCTCGTTGGCCAGCGCGATGCCCTGCCCGCTCTCTGCCACCGACAGCGCGTGATCGTTGTTGACGTAGAGCATGTCAGAATTGAGATGAATATCGAGGTCGTGCGCGGCGAACCACAGGTTCCACCATTCGCCGTCATCGACGTGGATCAGATCGTTTCTGACCAGGTCAGCGGGACTGCTGATCGGGGCGATGCTGGCCAGATACGCCGGTGTGCAGATCGGGAATACCCGTGGGCAAATCAGCGCTTCCCGTGAGTCGGCGTATTGCCCATCGAGGCCGTAAACGATGCCCAGATCGGCGCTCTTTCCGTCCACTTCGGTGAAGGTCGAATTGGGCTCGATCGCCAGTTTCAATCCCGGGCGCAAATGCCGCAGCGCTTCGATCCGAGGCATCAACCAGCGCTTGGCGAAACCCGGCACCACCATGATCCGCAGCCAGCGCTCAGCATCTTTCGGCCGGGCTTCCTTGCCCGCTTCAATGATCAACTGCAAAGCGGCGCTGATCTTGCGGTGGTACTTGTCCCCCGCCGGCGTCAGGTTGACTCCGCGCGAGGTGCGCTCGAACAATTGAATGCCCAACCAGTCCTCGAGCAATTTCACGTGGCGGCCAATCGCAGGCTGGGTCACGTGCAGGGCTTTCGAGGCTTCGACGTAGCTGCCCAAACGCGCAGCGGCATCAAAGGCGCGCACCGCGTTGAGCGGCGGCAAACGGTGGTCGGGCATGATTCCTGGCACCTTCGGCTGTTAAATTAACTAACACCTGCCATGTTTAAATTGAAGTGTCGCGCCGCGCAACCCCTGGCTGATAATCGAGCCACAGCAAAACAAAAAAACAGCTGGTTACACACCCGAACGCAATCTCGATCCTGCCCAAAAAAATAATATCCATGGCCCGACGGCAACGTTTTTCCAAGCGAGTCGCAGGCGATGGGGGAATCGGAGGTAACGCATGAATGCCCTGCATTCGCTGCAAACGCTGGCGGTCTCGATCCGTTCAGTGCGCAAGGTTTACGGTGATCCGCAGACCGGTCCGGTGGCGCTGAAAAGCATCGACCTGGATATCCGCGACAACGAATTCTTCACCCTTCTCGGCCCGTCCGGCTGCGGCAAGACCACACTGCTGCGGATGATCGCCGGTTTCGAATTTCCCACCGAAGGCGAGATTCTCCTCTACGGCGAAAACATCGCTGATCGCCCGCCGTTCCAACGTCCGGTCAACACAGTGTTCCAGCATTACGCGCTGTTCCCGCACATGACCATCGCCGAAAACCTGGCTTTCGGTCTTGAATCACAGCCGATGGGCAAAGTCCTCACCAAGGCGCAAATCGCCGAGCGTGTGCGCGAGATGCTGGCGCTGGTGCAGATGGAGCGCTTCGCTAATCGCAAACCGGCGCAGCTGTCGGGCGGTCAGCAACAACGTGTCGCCCTCGCCCGCGCTTTGGCACCGCATCCGAAAGTGCTGTTGCTCGATGAGCCGCTTTCCGCGCTCGATCTCAAGCTGCGTCAGGCGATGCGCGAAGAGTTGAAAATCATCCAGGCCAAGACCGGTATCACCTTCATCTTCGTCACCCACGACCAGGAAGAAGCGCTGACCATGTCCGACCGCATCGCCGTGCTTTCCGAAGGTGAAGTACAGCAGGTCGGTCGGCCTGAAGATATCTACGAACGCCCGCGTAATCGCTTCGTCGCCGACTTCATCGGCGAAACCAATTTCATCGAAGGCACCGTCACTCGCGTTGAGGACGGGAAGGCGTGGTTCGCCGGGCCTGCCGGGCATCCGCTGCCCGCGCAACCGTGCAGCGATGTGCAGGTCGGCACCAACGTCAGCCTGTCGGTGCGACCTGAGCGTCTGCATCTGGTGCCAGCGGCTAACGAAACCGCGCTGCCGTGCCGGATCGAAGCGCAGATCTATCTCGGCACTGATCTGCAATATCAGGTCAGCCTCAGCGACGGTTCGCGCCTCACCGTGCGTACGCCCAATTGCGTCGACCAAAGCCTGCGCTTTGCGGTCGGCTCCCAGGCCGGTTTGCTGTTCGACCAGGGCAGCGCCAGCGTCCTGCACGATTGAGCCGGAGGAATTGCCATGCACGCCTTACCGATTGCCAACACGCTGGAGCGGCGCAAAGCCTTCCAGAGTTTCCTCGGGGTCAGCCCGGCGCTGATCGCTATCTGTTTGTTTCTGGTGGTGCCGATTCTCATCGTCATCGGCTATTCGCTGATGGAGGCCAACCCCTACGGCGGGGTCAATAAAGTCTTCAGCAGTGACGCCTACACCTCGCTGCTGTTCGAGCGCCAACTGGACGACAGCCTCGCCTTTGCCGACTCGTATTTGCTCATCGCCCTGCGCTCGATCGGTATTGCCGGGCTGACCACGATCATCACATTGCTGATCGGATTTCCGGTCGCCGTGTGGCTGGCGATGCAGCCGGCGCATCGTCGCGGCTTGCTGATCTTTCTGATCACCGTGCCGTTCTGGGCCAACCTGCTGATCCGCACTTACGCGTGGATTCTGCTGCTGCGTAACACCGGAGTGATCAACAACAGCCTGATGGGCATGGGCGTTATCCACGAACCATTGCAGTTGTTGTACACCGACGGCGCGGTGCTGCTGGGGCTGGTTTACACCTATGCGCCGTTCGTGGTGTTGCCGATTTACGCAACGCTGGAAAAGATGGATATCCGCCTGCTCGAAGCCGCGCAGGATCTCTACGCCGGACGCATACGCACCTTGCGCAAAGTCGTCTTGCCAATCGCCAAACCGGGCATTCTCGCTGGCGCGATCCTCACCTTCGTGCCGTGCCTGGGCGCGATGATCGCCCCGGAACTGCTCGGTGGCGGCACGCGGATGATGCTCGGCAACCTGATTTTCCGGCAGTTCAGCGATGCGCGTAACTGGCCGTTTGGCGCGGCGTTGTCGCTGGTGCTGATGGCTGCGGTGATGCTGGTGTTGACCGTTTATGCCCTGCGCGCCGAGCGCCAGCGCATCGCCAAAGGAGGTGCGTGATGATCGGGATTTTCAAACGCAAAGGGCTGGGTGTGCAGGACTTTCCCGGCTTCGGCGGCTTCAGTTTTCTGTTCTATCTGTACCTCTACGCGCCGATCGTGGTGTTGGTGGTGTTCTCCTTCAACGCCAACCAATCGGCGACGGTGTGGACCGGTTTCAGCCTCGATTGGTATCGCGCCGCGTTCGCCAATCAGGCCTTGCGCCAGGCCGCCGGCAACAGCCTGTTGATCGCCGTCTGCGCAAGCATGATCGCCACGGCGATTGCCACCCTCGCCGCTCTCGGCACCTCGCGCGGCGCCAAGTTCAAGGGTCTGCAATTGTCGATGGGCGCGATCATGTTGCCGCTGGTGTTGCCGGAAATTGTCGTCGGTGTGGCGACGCTGGCACTGTTCTCGACCATCGGTCTGTCGCTGGGTTACGGCAACCTGATCATCGCGCACACGGTGTTCTGCATTCCCTTCGCCTACCTGCCGATTCGCGCAAGATTGAACGACATGGACCTGTCGCTGGAACAAGCCTCGGCCGACCTGTATGCCGGGCCTTGGCGAACCTTTCGCAAGGTCACTCTGCCGCTGCTGATGCCAGGGATTTTCTCCGGGCTGATGCTGGCCTTCATCGTCTCGCTGGATAACTTCGTGATCTCGATGATGGTCTCGCAGGCCGGCACCACGACCCTGCCTATCTTCATCTTCGGCCTGCTGCGCATGGGCGTGACACCCGACGTCAACGCCGTGTCGACGCTGATCCTCGGCGTCTCGGTGCTGTTCGTCAGCCTCTCTTACCTGTTGGGCAAAAAGAACGCCTGAACCTTCTACGACCTGTGGGGAAATAACATGAGCAAGTGGATAAAAAGCGTTGGCACTTCGTTGTTCCTGACTGTGCCGCTGGCGATGACGGGCAGCGTTCAGGCCGCCGAAAAACTCAACGTGGTGAGCTGGAGCGGCTACTTTTCGCCGGAGATTCTCGCCAAGTTCCAGAAGCAGACCGGTATCGAAGTCACCGTCGATTCCTACGATTCCAACGAGACGCTGCTGGCGAAATTGAAACAGGGTGGCGCCGGTTATGACGTGGCGATTCCGTCGCACCAGTTCGTGCCGATTCTGATCAAGGAAAACCTGCTGGAACGCTTCGACCCGGTCAAAGAGCCCTACTACGCCAGCGTTGTGGATAACTTGAAAAAACCGAGTTGGGACCCGGAGGGCGCGTATTCGGTGCCGTTCATTTGGGGCACCACCAGCGTCGTCCTCGACAGCGCGCGCTACAAAGGCGCGGCCGACAGCTACAAGGTTTTGTATGAGCCGCCAGCCGAGCTGCAGGGGCGCATCAACATGTTCGACTCGGTCAGCGACATGGTCGACATGGCTAGCCTGTACCTGAACATTCCGCTGTGCAGCGAAGACCCGAAACAGATGCAGCAAGTGCTGACGCTGCTCAAGGCGCAGAAGCCGTTCGTGAAAACCTACAGCTCCAAGGCCGGCTCGATTCGCGAGAACCTCGCCTCGGGTGAAATCGACATGTCGATGTTCTGGGGCGGTTCGTCGATGCGTGCCCGTGAGATGAAACCGACGCTGAAATACCTCTACCCGAAAGAAGGCGTGCTGGCCTGGGTCGACAACATGGTCATCCCTGCCGGCAGCAAAAATCCGGCGAATGCCAAGGCGTTCATCGCCTTCCTCAGTCAGCCGGAAAACTCGGCGATGACGCAGAACTTCCTCAAGCACCAGAGCCCGATCAAAGGCGTCGAACCGTTCCTCGACGCAGCGCTCAAGGACGCGCCGGAATTGCACATTCCCGAGGGCACCAACGTGGTGTTCAGCAGGACCTGCGGTGAAGGCGCGATCCGCCTCGCTGACCGTCTCTGGACCAACCTGATGCGTTGATCGCTACCGCCCCGTCGCACTGGCGGGGCGTTTTTCCAGCCGTCTGAAAGGCCGCTTGCAATGAACTCTAATAACATCAGCGAACTGGTCCTGTTGCAGGCCCACGCGCTCGCCGAACGCATCCGCCTGCGCCAGGTTTCCTGCCGGGAAGTGATGCAGACTTACCTTGCCCATATCGAACGTTTCAACCCGCTGGTCAATGCGTTGATCAGCCTGCAATCGCCGGAACATCTGCTGGCCCAGGCCGACGAACGCGATGCCGAACTGGCGCGTGGCGAATACCGGGGCTGGATGCATGGCCTGCCCCATGCGATCAAGGATCTGTCACTGACCCAGGGCATCCGCACCACGCTGGGTTCGCCGTTGTACAAGGACTATGTGCCTGAGCGCGACGGCATTATGGTCGAGCGGATCAAAGCTGCCGGCGCGATCATTATCGGCAAGACCAACACTCCGGAATTCGGCCTCGGTTCGCAGAGTTACAACCCGTTGTTTGGCGCCACCGCGTGCGCGTACGACCCGAGCAAGACGGCGGGCGGCAGTAGCGGTGGCGCGGCGGCGGCGCTGGCGATGCATCTGGTGCCCGTCGCGGATGGCAGCGACATGATGGGTTCGCTGCGTAATCCGGCGGCGTTCAACAACATTTTTGGTTTTCGCCCGTCGCAGGGACGTGTGCCGTTTGATGACAGTGCCGATCTGTTTTTTGATCAGCTCGGTTACGAAGGGCCGATGGCGCGCAGTGTGAAAGATGCGGCGTTGCTGTTGTCGGTGCAGGCTGGCAGTGATGCGCGGGCGCCGCTGTCCATCGCTGAATCCGGTGAGGCGTTTGCAGCGCCGCTGGGGCGTGATTTCAAAGGCACGCGATTGGGTTGGCTGGGCGATTTCGGTGGGTATCTGCCGATGGAGCAAGGCGTGCTCTCGCTGTGTGAGAAGACCTTCGCCGACTTTGAGAGCCTCGGCTGCCACGTTGAGTCCGTTCTGCCGGATTTCGCGCCTGAGCGGCTGTGGAGCAGTTGGCGGACGTTGCGGCACTGGATGGTCGCGGGGTCGTTGGGCGCGACGTATGCCGATCCACAGAAGCGTACATTGTTGAAGCCGGAAGCGATTTGGGAAGTGGAAAACGGCCTGAAGCTGTCGGCCAGCGAAGTGTTCGCCGCCTCAGTGGTTCGCAGCGATTGGTATCGGGCGATTTCTCGGCTGTTCGAAAAGTACGATTACCTGCTATTGCCCAGCGCCCAAGTGTTCCCGTTCGATAAAACCCAGCCTTGGCCGACGTCGATTGAGGGCGTGGCGATGGACACGTATCACCGCTGGATGGAAGTCGTGATTCCCGGCACTTTGTCGGGTTGCCCGGTTGCGAACGTCCAGGCGGGGTTCAATGCGGACGGTTTGCCGATGGGGTTGCAGATCATCGGCAAGCACCAGGCCGACTTCGCTGTCCTGCAATTGGCGCACGCGTATGAGCAGGCCAGCCGCTGGTTCCAACGCTGCCCTTCGCCGCTGCTCAGCCGGTGATTTTGATAAACGGTTGAAAGCGTAGAAAAAATTTTTAAATTTACGCTTGACGCTTTTCCATTTCAGGGGAATAATGCGCGCCACTTGGCTACATAGCTCAGTTGGTTAGAGCATAGCATTCATAATGCTGGGGTCCGGGGTTCAAGTCCCTGTGTAGCCACCAAGTACTAAAAACGGCTTACCGAAAGGTAGGCCGTTTTTTTATGTCTCGAGAAAAGTCGAAGTGATCTGTCACTTCAAACATCCTTCTCTTCGTCGCTCGCTTTGGTCGCTGCCTGTGCGATCAGGGCGTCGAGCATCTGCGCAATGACCTTCTGTTGAACCTTCGAAAGCTCATTGATGGACTGCAGGCGTCGATACCATGTCGAGGTCAAGCTGCGTCTGGGCGTCTCCGTGTACGAGGGCACCCCAAGCAGGTCCTCAACAGGCACGCGAAGCGCAAATGCCATCTTCACCAGTGTCGTGACCGGCATGCTGCGCGTGCCCTCCTCGTAGCCCTGAAAGGTTTGCCGGGAAAGACCTAAGGCCCGTGCAAACCGCGTCTGTGTGATCTCGTGCACTGTGCGTAAGTGAGCAATGCGACTGCCCAGCGCCACCAGAAAATCACGGTCCTCATTGGAAATACTCATGACAATGGCCGACTGAAAATAGAGTTGATTGGCAACGGACTCATCCTTTTCATCTGAAATCCATCCTGGAAAAACAACAGAAAACATCCTCAGGTAAAGGCGCGTAAGTTGTCGACCTGAAAGGTTTGTAGGAGAAATGCAGAACAACCGCTAGGTCGGGGGCGAGGTACTACAGGCGCGAAATGCCTTTTCAGCAAGCCAACGCCGACAACCCTTTCGCCCAGATTTGTCGAGTGCGCAAACCGACCATCTCGCGCCACTCCGGATCGGCCGGATAGAACTGCTCCAGCAGATTCAACTTGATCGCCCTCCCCGTCGCATCCGGCGGATTGCCATGCAGATGCAGCCACTGGTCATCGCGCAAATAACGATGCACATCCGGCCCAGGATACGTCCCGCACTCGATCACCAACGGCATTAACTGCACGTCCGGTAAAGCATTGAGCAACGCCTGTGAGGTGTACCCGGTAGCCGTCGCTGCCACTCCGGTTTCGCGTCAGGCAATCGGACGCACTCTCCAGAGCAGAATGAACCCTTGTGGTTTTGTCTGGTGGGGTTAATGTCCGGGGGATTGATTTCTGATGAGCCGCTGACGTAGGCTGTTTCCGTTGATCGTGTCAGTCATTTCTCAAGGTTGAGTCGGATGACGGCACACATCAGTACCAGATCAGGAGCTTCATTTTTACAAGGGTTGGTAGGCGTTTTGTTGCCTGCCTGTAATCGAACACGGCGAACGCGTAGGTAGAAGCGTTTGCGAATATCTGGTTATTGATACTCTCATGTTCCCTTCCTTATTGAGCCCACATCGACTCATCGCGCATGTCCGCCCGGATATCGCCCTTTTCGATAGCCATGTTGCGAACAGTCGTCGTCGCAGCATTTTGTTTGCCTTTACTTTCTCTCCTCCCCCCCAAAAACGCTAAGTCGTTATTGAACCTATTGCCTTCCTGATAACTGGCCGGGTGCCTTGGCCTGCCTGTCAGCGATTGCCTGAGCCTTTTTAACGGGACGTCCACTTGGGTGGGGCGGGTCTTTTGATGCATCTAACAGGGAGTTCACTGCATGTGGTGGAAGAGTCTTGCTCGGCAAATTCAGGAAAGAACTGCCGATAACAATGGGGTCGTCGCGTTCGGCGCAGGTTTCGGACCCTCCGGGCTTCCCCATATCGGAACGTTGTGTGAGGTGTTGCGCGTCAGCATCGTAAAAACCGCCTTCGAGAAAATATCCAGCAAGGAAACCCGGCTGTTTATTGTTTCCGACGATCTGGACGCGCTGCGAAAAGTACCTGGAACATTCCCTCAGCCGCAGCTCCTGCAAAGTAGTCTGGGGCTACCGCTGTGCGATATTCCCGACCCTTTCGAACAGGCGGGCAGTCTGTCGGCAGGCATTAACGCTCGACTTGATCAGGCACTGATGCCCTATGCGCTCGACTATCAGTTGATTGAAAACAGTGCGCTCTATCGATCCGGTTACTACAACTCGACCATCAAGCAGTTTCTCTCTCGAATGGAGGCGATCAATCAGGTCGTGGCCTCACGTCTGGGAATTACCCGTAGAAAGAGCTACAGCATGTTCATGCCCGTTTCGCGCTTTTCAGGGCGGATCATCGAGCATCTGGTGGTTCGGCATGTGGATGTGCAGCGCGGCGAAATTGTCTATCAGATCCCGCCAGACCTGCTGATCAACCGGCCAGGCGAGGAGTACAGCATCACGTCACAGGAGTACTACGCCGACGAGCCGATTGGCGAAGACATCACCACCTCAGTGTTGGATGGTCACTGCAAGTTGCAATGGAAGGCCGATTGGGCAATGCGCCTGATTCACCGCAATATTGCTTTTGAAATGCATGGCGAAGACCTGACTGACTCGGCGAATACGGTGCGCGATATCTGCCAGGTATTGGATGTGCGAGCTCCGATCCTGATGAAGTACGGGCTGTTTACCGACATCGCCGGCAAAAAAATATCCAAAAGCAAAGGCAACGGCTTTTCTCTGGAGCAAGTGAACAAATACATGCCCGAGGGGGCGTTGCAGCATTTCATGTTCAACAACCCTTATCGCACCACGCGCTTCCACCCCGAGGTGTCGATCAAGGCCTATGACCATTACCGGGCTGACCATGCGCGCATGGTCGAGGGCGACGATGACAATCCCGTCGGTTATTTCCATCGCCCACCGCGCCATGGCAAGCGTCGCACCACCTATCAGCGGATGCTGAACATATTTACTGCCTGCCATCCAGAAAACATTGATGCGGCTTACCACTACCTGCTCCAGCACGACAAAACCCGACAGGACATCGTGGCGGATGACGGCTTTACCGATGTGGTCCAGAAAGCATTTACCTATTACCAGGAACGAGTTGCCCCACTTTTCCTGCCACGGATGCTCAACAAGAACGGGGAGCCGGTGCTCTATCGGATGTCGGAGCAGTTCAAACAACTGGCGGTCCACCCAGGACCGGTTACTCGCGAACAGATAACGCAAATCTTCGATCAGGTTGGCGTCGCCAGTCACGGCGATGCCTACCGGATGCTTTACGCCTGTCTGTTCGGCGAGGAAAGCGGGCCGCGACTCCACGGGTACGTCAATCGTCTGGGTGTTCAAGCTTTTAGTGCGCAACTCGAATCACGGATCAAACAGGCAACTCAATACAGGGAAAGTGAAACCATGAGCGAAGTGCAGTTCAATCAAGCCACCACCGAGTTGTCCGAAGTTTCGCGCCCGATGGTCACGATCGAAAGGCCACCAGAGGCCCGGCAAGTGCTGGAAGCCATCGATTTCGAAGAGGTCAAAGCCCGTGCCGCCGCGTTTGCACAACATCTTCGAAGCAACAGTGAGGCGATTGCCGAGAGCCTTTCGGGGTTCGAATGCTACAACGTGGCGGTGGATGAGATTGAGCGGTGTGTCGAGTTTCTTGAGTGCCTGGCGCTTAACAGCCCTTTCTTTGAACGCCGGGTGCGTTGCGTGACCAGTTACTTGCCGCTCAACCAGCCGATCTATGCCACGACTTGTTTTGGCATTATTCCTTCATTGCTGGCCGATTCAGCCTGGCTTCGACCGCCGACGGCGATGCACTCGCACTACAGGAAGTTGCTGGAGTCGTTGCAGCTGGAGCGCTTCTTTCCGAACCTGAATGTCTCTTTTGCCGACAAAGAAACGTTCGTCAGCCAGACCGCTGCGATGTCCGATGTGGTTATTTTTACCGGCACGCCGGAAAACGCGACCAAAGTCAGAAAGTCCTACCTCAAGCGCACCTTGTTCATCCTCAACGGGGCGGGCCATAACCCACTGGTGGTGTCGGCAGATGCATCAATCGACACCGCGATCGAAAGTGCGCTGCGGGTGGTGTTGTACAACCAGGGACAGGATTGCGCCGGTCCCAACAGCATCATGGTGCATCGCCAGGTCTACGGTGAGTTCATCCGTCGGCTGCGCGAAGAGCTGGTCAAGTGCGAGGACTATGTGGGCGATTACGCACGCAAAGAGAACATCGTCGGCCCCAATAGCGACCCTGACCATACGTTGAAAGTGGTGAAGATGTTCAAGGAGTATCGCGAACACTGTACGTATGGCGGCGAGATCAATCCGATCAGCGGGTTGATACGTCCAACCGTGTTCGAGCGGCCATTGTCGCTGGGCGGCAACTACAAAGAGTTTTTTGCCCCCGTGTTCTTCGTTCAACCTTATGCAGATGACAGCGAGCTGGCGGGCTACTTCGAACATCCGCTCTATGCCCCCAATTCCATGTACGTATCGTTGTTTGGCAGCAGTGGCTACATCGACGAGCTGGTGGCGTCAGGCAAACATGCCGCGGAGACGGTGCTGAACAACACCGACCTGCATGTCGTGGAGAAGGGCTACAACCCTTACGGCGGGTATGGGGTCGCGGCGTCCTGCCTGTATGTGAACGGCGTGCGAATTGCCAAACCGACGTTGCCTCAACGGGATATCCACGAGCATCTCGTGGCGGTTTGAGCGTGCGCGGGCCAGCTATCGATGGGCAGTGAGCCTGAGGTGTGATGAATGAATAGATTATTGTTGGCGGCGCTGGTACTCGGCGTTTCCATTGTCGGGTTATGTATCGGTTCGACCGTGCCAGTGGTTGCGTTGCGCCTGTACCAGGCGGGAGCGTCGGCTGTGCATATCGGCGTGATGTCGGCACTGCCCGCAGCCGGAATGATGCTGTCGGCCTTTCTGGTGGACTGGATCTGCCAGCGGCTGAGCCGTCGACATATTTATTTGGGCTGTTTCGCCCTGTCGACCCTGAGCGTGGCCGCCGTCGAGTTCTTCGCCTCGACGGTGTACGCCCTGGCACTGGCCAGGTTTGCGATGGGGCTGGCGGCGGGGGTGATCATTATTCTGGGGGAGTCCTGGGTGAATGAAATCGCCGAGGACCATTACAGAGGCCGGGTTGTCGCGATCTACACCACCTGCTTTACGGTGTTCCAGCTACTGGGGCCCGGGATGGTGGCTCTCTTCGGCACTGCTGGCCCCCAGGTGATCAGTGTGGTGATTGGCGGACATCTATTGGCGCTAGGGATGATCTGGTTCACCTTGCCCAGGCAAAAGGAGCATCACGGGCATTCGGAAAGCAAGACGTTCTCGGTGCTGGGCTTCATTCAAGTGGCGCCGGCGCTGTGTATGGGCATCATTTTCTTCTCGTTTTTCGATAGCGTGATCCTCTCGATGTTTCCGGTTTACGCTGCCGATCACGGCTATGCGATCAAATTCGCTGCGCTCATGGTGACGGTGATTCTGCTCGGTGACGCGGCCTTCCAGTTCCCGCTGGGCTGGCTCTCGGACAACGTTGCCAGGCCGATTGTCTATTTGGGGTGCGGTGTGCTTTCTCTGGCCATCGGTGTCTGCTTGCCGTGGTTGATGAACTATCCCCTCTTGCTCTGGCCAAGCCTTGTGGTACTCGGCGCCGTTGCTGGCGGCGTTTATACCCTGGCGATCATTCTGATCGGCGAAGGGTTCAAGGGCCCCGACCTGGTCACCGCGAATGCCAGCGCCGGTTTTTTATGGGGGGTCGGCAGTTTGCTCGGGCCCTTGGTCAGCAGCGCAGCGATGACAACCAGCGCCCACGGCCTGCCGTTAGCGCTGTCTGCTGCGGCGGCGCTGTTTGTGTTGTTCGCGTTGCCGCTGTTCAGAAGGACAGTCAGGGTGAAAGCGTTGCGATAAAAAACGCTGAGGCCGGGGAGTTTTTCTTCGGCGCCGTCGGTTTTTTCGACGTTTTACACGTACTGAAAACGGCTTACCGCAAGGCAGGCCGTTTTTTTATGCCCGTTGTGGCGAGGGGATTTATCCCCGATGGGAAACGAACCGACCTTTTTTTACCGGATGAACATTGGGGCTGCTTCGCAGTCCATCGGGGATAAATCCCCTCGCCACGATTAGTCAGCCAGTGCCGCCAGACCTTTGGCCCAGATCTGCCGGGTGCGCAAACCGACCATCGCGCGCCAGTCAGGATCGGCTGGATAAAACTGTTCGAGCAGATTCAGCTTGATCGCCCTCCCCGTTGCATCCAGTGGATCGCCGTGCAGATGCAGCCAATGGTCATCACGCAAATGCCGGTGCACGTCCGCGCCCGGATAGGTCCCGCACTCGATCACGAACGGCATCAACTGCACATCCGGTAAAGCATTGAGCAACGCCTGCGAGGTGTATCCGGTAGCCGTCGCTGCCACTCCGGTTTCGCTCAACGTGTCGGCGCCGGTGTGCAGGGTGTAGAGCCATTGGCCGTAAATTGCCTGAGCTTGCGCGAGTGCCGGGTAAGGTGCCTGCGTAATCGTCAGCAACATCGGATGACCGTATTCGCCGGCGCCGGTGTGCAGGTCGAAACACATCACGGTTTCAGCGCCAGCCAGGTGCGCCTCGATGATTTGATGCAACGTGCGATTCGACCAGCTCGGCGCACGGCCACCGTAAAACAGTCCGTCGGGATGACTGTGCTGACCGCCCTCGACAATCGACATTACCGCTGGCCAGCCGTGTTCGTTGATTTGCGCATCGAGCATGGCATCCGCGAGTTGACGCTCGGCGCCGTTCAGTTCGGTGCAGGCGTAGATTTCATGCAGTGCGGCGTACGCGCGGTTGTCCGGCAGCGGCACGGTGAAATCCAGGTGATTGCGGTTGAGGTCGATGTTGTCTTCGTTGACCCGGCGCAGCCATGCGGTGCCCCATGGATTGATCAGATGCACCATGACCACCGCGACATCCTTGGGCAGGGAGCCAGGGACGAAATCTTTCAGCCAATCGATTTGGCAGTCGGAACCGTAATACCCCTCCACGCCGTGAGTACCGCTGAGCGCTACCAATCGGCGTTTGGCCTGTGGATCACCGAGCACAGCGACGTCGGTGCTCAACGGTTCGCCAAATGGCCCACAGCGCGGATGTGCGTAGGAGGTGAGCGTGGCGCCGGCGGCGTTGGCGGCGGCCAGGAACTGTTCGCGTTGATTGCGGTAAGTGGAGTCGGTGGGGAACTCGCTGTGCATTCTTGGCCTCTTGTGATTTTTATGGTTTGACCTCTGTAGGCCTTCGCCTGCTCGCGATAGCGTCATCACATCCAACATCATTGCTGACTGACCCACCGCTATCGCGAGCAGGCGAAGGCCTACAGGGGGACGTGTGCGGTCAGTCAATTGACGCTGACCCTAGCGAACATCCGCCCCGAAAAGAAAGACAAAAATGCCCACCGGTTTGCGTCGCGACCGAGCGGTCGATAAAGTCCCTCAGACTTTTAATCCACGGACGGAGAGCCCGCGTGTTTTCAGCCTTGCCCTTGAAGCGCTTTCGCCTGCCTGCCCTGACACTGATCATCAGCGCCCTGACCCTCACCGCCTGCAACGCCCCGCCCTCCTCGACTTTGCCACTCGCGCCAGAGGCGGCCTCGGGCTTTCGCACCAATCTGCAAACCCGTCACGCCAGCAAACACATGGCCGCTGCTGCCAATCCGCTGGCCGCTGAAGCAGGGCGCGAGATGTTGCGTCAGGGCGGTTCGGCGATTGATGCGGCGATTGCGATGCAAGCGGTGCTGACGCTGGTTGAGCCGCAATCCTCCGGCATCGGTGGCGGCGCGATGATCGTGTTGTGGGACGGTAAACAGGTGCGCACTTACGACGGGCGCGAAACCGCACCGGCCGGCGCTACCGAGAAGTTGTTCTTGCGCGCTGACGGCCAGCCCATGTCGTTCCCGCAGGCGCAGATCGGCGGTCGCTCAGTCGGTACGCCGGGTGTATTGCGTGCACTCGAGCTGGCGCATAAACAACACGGTCGCCTGCCTTGGGCGAAGCTGTTTGAACCGGCGATCAAACTGTCGGAGCAAGGCTTTGCGATTTCGCCGCGTTTGCACTCGCTGCTGGAATCAGACCCGGTGATCCGCCATTCGCCCGACATGGCCAAGTATTTCCTCAACGCTGATGGCAGCGTCAAAGCCGTCGGCACGCGCTTGCAGAATCCAGCGTTGGCCGCCGTGCTCAAACGCATCGCCAATGAAGGTGCCGATGCGTTGTACAAAGGCCCGATCGCCGAAGAAATCGTCGCCAAAGTGCAGGGCCATGCCAACCCCGGCAGCCTGTCGCTGAACGATCTTCAGCACTATCAAGCCAAAGAACGCGCGCCGCTGTGCACCGATTACAAACGCTGGCAGGTATGCGGCATGCCGCCACCGTCGTCGGGCGGCATCGCGGTGGCGCAGATTCTCGGCACCTTGCAGGCGCTGGAAACCCGCGATCCGCGCTTGTCACTCACCCCACTGAAACCGGTGAAAACTGACAAACCCGCCGGCATTGAACCCGCGCCACAAGCGGTGCACTTGATCGCCGAAGCTGAACGTTTGGCCTACGCCGACCGTGCGCAATACGTGGCCGATACTGACTTCGTTCCTGTACCAGTGAAAGGCCTGGTCGACCCGGGTTACCTGGCCAGCCGCGCCAGCCTGATCGGCGAGCGCAGCATGGGCACCGCTAAACCTGGCACACCGCCGGGTGTGCAGGTGGCATACGCGCCCGACCGTTCGCCACTGCGTATCTCGACGTCACAAGTCGTCGCGGTGGATGACCTCGGCGGTGCCGTGTCGATGACCACCACCATCGAAGCAGCGTTCGGCTCGCACCTGATGGTTCAGGGTTTTTTGCTCAACAACCAGATGACCGACTTCTCCTTTATCCCTGAAGAGAACGGCCAAAAAGTCGCCAACCGCGTCGAACCCGGCAAACGCCCACGCTCGTCGATGGCTCCCACGCTTATCTTCGATCGCAACAGCGGCGAATTCCTCGCCAGCGTCGGCTCACCGGGCGGCTCGCAGATCATCGAATACGTGGCAAAAACCACCATCGGCCTGCTCGACTGGAACCTCGACCCACAAAGCGCCATCAGCCTGCCCAACTTCGGCAGCCGCAACGGCCCGACCGAACTGGAGCAAGGCCAGTTCAGCCCGATGCTGATTCAGGCACTGAAAGACAAGGGACATGCCGTGAACGAAATCGACATGACCAGCGGCACTCAGGCCATCGTGCGCGTCAAGGATGCGCAGGGCAAAGCAACGCTTGAAGGTGGCGCGGATCCGCGGCGTGAAGGCGAAGCTTTGGGGGATTGAGGATTGTGGCGAGGGAGCTTGCTCCCGCTGGACTGCGCAGCAGGCCCTGCTCCTGGATTCAAGATTGGGGCCGCTTCGCGCCCCGGTGGGAGCAAGCTCCCTCGCCACAAGTTCTGTTCGTTCAGCCTGTTTTCGCTCAACGGCTCGCCACCAAGTGCGCGCCAAACAGCAAGTAGCAGCCACCCGCCAGTCGATCCAGCCACTTACGCGAGCGTTCGTAAATACTTGCCATCCGGTGGCTGGCGAAGAACAGCGCTACGCTGCAATACCAGCTGAATGACAGCGTGGCCATGGTCAGCACCGCCAGCGCCAGCAATAACGGCGGTATGTGTGCCGGCATTGCGGTAGCGAAGATGGTGGCGACAAACAGTGCCGATTTCGGGTTGGTCATGTTGCCGAGAAATCCTCGGGCATAAGCGCCGCGCAGTGTTTGCTGCGACGCATCCAGCGTACCCGGCGCGGCAGCGGCTTTGCGCTTGAATTGCTTGAGGCCGAGGTAGATCAGGTAGCAGCCACCCGCGATCTTGAAACTGAGGTACAGCGTCGGTGCGGCGCTGAACAACGACTGGATGCCCAGCCCGCCAGCCAAGCCCCACAGCACCGTGCCGCTGGCCACGCCAAGTGCGGCGACGACGCCATGGCGCCGCGAACGGCTGACGGCCAGTTGCGCGATATTGAAGAAGTTTGGCCCCGGCGTGATCACCGCGACTGTCCACAACAGCGCCAGCGACAGCAGTGGAGCAAAGTAGCTCACAGTTGAGAGATCCATGGGGCATGTGCCTGATTGATTCGACAATGCCCCATACCTTGCAGCATCCCACAGCGTTTTGCCATGGGTTGAACACTGCTTTTAAACAGCAGGTTCGCCATCCGGCACGCGTATCAAAAGGTCGCCGGGTTGGCAGTGCAGGTATTCACAGATGGCGTCCAGAGTTGCCAGACGCAGGCCCTTGACCTTGCCCTGCTTGAGCAACGACAGATTGGCCTCGGTGATGCCGATGGCTGCGGCCAAATCCTTCGATTTGACTTTTCGCAAGGCGAGCATCACATCCAGCTGAATCACGATAGACATGGCGATCTCAAATAAAAGTACGGTTTTCGGAGTCCACTTCGCTGGCTTGCGACAGGATGCGCGCAATGATCGAAATGCAGCCGGCCATGAACAGCGCGACGAAGGTGGAAGCCGTGACGCTCAAGGTCACCATTCGCTCGCCGACCGGTGCGTTTTGCGTAACCCACAGACTGAGCATTGGCTCGCAGAGAAAATCCAGCAGTACCCAAAGGGCCACGGCGCGCCCGACCTTGCCCAGATGACCGGCGGCTTCAGTGGAAAAATACTCACCCATGGCATAACACTGGAACAGACGGCGCAGCGCTTTCAAACCAAAGGCCAGTGCGATCAGGGGAATACTCGACAGCACGATGGCGCCCAGGGTTTGCCACCACGGAAACACCGCAGCGGCGCTGGTCATGTCCGAGAGCTGGCGTTCGCTCAACGCGAACCCCAGGCCCAGACCGTCCTTGCTGCCCAGCGTCGGGAATAACCAGACTGCGGCGTTGAGTACCAGCATGAGAATGATCAGCAGCAGCGTGATCGTGGCCATGCGACGGCTGAATTGCGCGAGAGAAACGGAAGTCATGGGATGCCTCACAGAATGAATGTGAGACAAACCATAAACGATAAAATTATCGTAAAACAATAATTAATTACTGCAAAACGTTAATTTATATTTCACACCGATGGTTTCGCCTCCAGCACTTTGCCATCCAGCGCATCACCGATGGTGAGGAAATGCCCGCCCGCCACATGGTGCAGCGTGCGCAGTGAATCGTGGCCGTCGAAATGCCAGCGCCCTTCGCTGAATACGCGCGCATCGGCGTGAGCGGCAATCACTTCGGCGAGGAACAGATCGTACTGCTGATGGTTGTGCGGCTCCGGCAGCAGCCGGCATTCAAGCCAGGCAACGCAGCCGTCGAGCAGCGGCGCGTCTAGGAGATCTCCGGCAAAAGTTTGCAGGCCATACGCTTCAAACTTGTCGTGGCCCTGATTGCCAACGAGATCCAGACCGGAAGTGGTGCCGACGGTTTGCACGATATCGGCCTGTTGTGCGCACGGTACGTTGAGGACGAAAGTGCCCGATGCTTCGAGCAACTGCCGCGTCCAGGTCGCTTTATCGAGCACCACGGCAACTTTCGGCGGTTCGAAATCCAGCGGCATCGCCCAGGCGGCGGCCATGATATTGCGCTGGCCGTCATGGGCGGCACTGACCAATACGGTCGGCCCGTGGTTGAGCAACCGGTAGGCTTTGTTGAGGGGAACCGGGCGGCGGTGGGAATCGCTCATGGGGATCTGCTCCGGGGAGAAAAGGAGCCGATTGTAGCGCCAGCATCGAAATATCTGCTGGTGAAAAACCTGCAGGAGCGGCGGAAAGCTGCGATCTTTTGATCTTGGACCTCAACATTAAGATCAAAAGATCGCAGCCTCGTTTTACTCGACAGCTCCTACAGGGATTGGGTGGGGCTTCAGTGCGAGAGTTGGTTGGCGAACTGGCCGACGGCGTTGACGACTTTCTGCGCGCCGTCCTGAATCTCGACGATCACCGTGCCCGCCTCTGCCGCCAGCGCCAGGCCTTGTTCAGCCTGGAGCTTGCCGTCGGTCATCAGCGCCACGGCGTTGCGAGCCATTTCCTGGTTCTGTCGCACCACACCAACGATCTCGTCGGTCGCCTGGCTGGTACGTGAGGCCAGTTGGCGTACTTCATCGGCCACTACCGCGAAGCCACGGCCCTGCTCACCCGCCCGCGCGGCTTCGATGGCCGCGTTGAGCGCCAGCAGGTTGGTCTGCTCGGCAATCCCGCTGATGGTTTTGACGATGGTGCCGATCACCAGCGACTGCTCGTTCAGCGCTTCGATGCCTTCCCCGGCGGTTTGCATGTGCCTGGACAAATCGCGCATCACGTTCACCGCTTCGGTCACCACCGTGGTGCCACGCTGGGCGGTGCTGTCGGTTTGCTGCGACGTGCTGTAGGCAATGTTGGCGGCTTCGGCCACGGCTTGTTCGCGGTTCACCTGATCGGTGATCACCGTGGCGAACTTCACTACTTTGTACAGTTTGTCGTTGGCATCGACCACGGGGTTGTAGGACGCTTCCAGCCAGACCGTACGACCATGACTGTCGACTCGCTTGAACCGTTCAGCCACGAATTCGCCATTGTTCAGACGCCGCCAGAAATTCTGGTAATCAACGCTGTTGTACTCCTCCGGCGTGCAAAACATGCGGTGATGTTTGCCCTTGATCTGCGCCAGGCTGTAGCCCATGCCGTTGAGAAAGCGGTCGTTGGCGTTCAGCACATTGCCATTGAGATCGAACTCGATTACTGCCGTGGAACGCACCAGCGCGCCGATCAGGTTTTCGTGTTCGCGAGACGCTTCGATGGTGCGGGTCAGGTCACTGGCAAAGATCGAGATGTGCTTGATCCGCCCATCCGAAGAGCGCACCGGCTGCACAATCGAGCGCAGCCACGCCTCTTCACCATTGCCGCGCATCAGGCGAATGGCCCCGGCGAAATGCTCGCCGCGGGTCAAGGCGTTCTTGAAGCGATGATGGAAATCGTCGGACTTCACATGCACCGGTACGATGTCTTCAATCGCCCGACCAATGAGGTCGTGGCTCTTGTAGAGCATCTCGTTGAGGAAGTTCTGGTTGACTGACTGCACCCGGCCATCGGGCTCAAGGTTCAGCACCAGCATCTCGCTTTCCAGGCTTTCCTTCACTTGTACAAGGCTGGAGAGTTCTTCACGAAGAGCGGCCAGCTCTTGCTTCAGGCGTTTGTTGAACATGGCAAGGTACCGATGGGCAGGATAGAAAGCGGGATGCAGCCTAACCATCGGCCTTGGAAAGTTTTTCTGAAGCGCCCTTGCGACCCGTCAGTCAAAAATAATTCGACTGCGCACGATCAGGCCGGGCCCGCCACCTGACACTGTCCCGTACGCGGCATCCGCGCGCCGAAATACGCCGCAGCCAGAATGCCCACCACGCCCATCACCGCGCAGAAAATCACACAGATCCACGGGCTCCACGGCATCAGACCGATCAGCAACAACGGTGTGAAACTGGCCCAGGCGGCGTAAGCAATGTTGTAGGTGAAGGAAATACCCGACACACGAATGCGCGCCGGGAACAAACCGACCATCACCGAAGGCACCGCGCCGACAACGCCACAGGCGAGACCGGCGATGGCGTAGGCGATGCCAATCCAGTCGCCGCCGCTGATCAGGCAGCCGTAGAGCACGCCAATGCCCAACGGTAGCAACAGGCTATAGAGCATGACCGTGCGCCAGGCGCCAATGCGGTCGACCAGCAGCCCGGCGAGCACGCAACCGATATTCAGAAAGACGATGCCCAAGGCGCTGAGGGCGAAGGTGTGGCTGGCGGACATGCCGAAGGTTTTCTGCATCATCGTCGGGGTGATGACCACGAACACCACCACCGCCGAGGTCAGCACGCAGGTCAGCAGCATGGCCGGCAACATCGCCAGACGGTGTTCCCGCAGCACCGTGCGCAACGGCAGTTCGACGCGCGCCTCGCGTTGCGCTTCCATGGCCATGAACACCGGGGTTTCGCTCAGCCAGCGACGCAGGTAGACGCCAATCACGCCGAACACACCACCGAGCAGGAACGGATAACGCCAGGCGTAATCGAGGATTTCCGTCGGGGTGAAGACTTGTGCCAGGAACGTCGCGGTCAGCGCGCCGATCAGGTAACCGAAGGTCAGCCCGGCTTGCAGAAAGCCCAACGCATAACCGCGATGGCCGGTCGGCGCATGTTCGGCAACGAACACCCAAGCGCTCGGCACTTCACCGCCCACCGCCGCGCCTTGCAGGATGCGCAGCGCCAGCAACAGCAGCGGCGCGAAATAGCCGATCTGCGCATACGTCGGCATGATCCCGATCAGCAGGCATGGCAGCGCCATCATCAGGATGCTCAGGCTGAAAACTTTCTTGCGCCCGAGTTTATCGGCGAAATGCGCCATCAGAATCCCGCCCAGCGGCCGAGCCAGATAGCCGGTGACGAAGATGCCGAAGCTTTGCAGCAGACGCAGCCACTCGGGCATTTCTGGCGGGAAGAACAGCTGGCTGAGGGTCAGGGCGAAGAATACGAAGATGATGAAATCGTAGATCTCCAGCGCCCCGCCAAGGGCCGCAAGGCCGAGGGTTTTGTAGTCGGAGCGGCTGAACGGCGCGGGTTTGGCCGTGGATTGGGCAGTCATGGCAAAGAACTCTGGATCAGGCAAAAAACCAAGGCGCCCATGGTCTACGCAAACGGGCGGATGGACAACCCGTTAGACCATAGTCCCGGTTTTGCAAAACCTGCTCACAAAGCGTCGGCAGTTGAATTACTGTTGAGACATGGCGACCCCCACAGTCAAACCCCTGTAGGAGTGAGCCTGCTCGCGATGGCGCCAGATCAGTCAATTCACATGTTGAATGAACGGACGCTATCGCGAGCAGGCTCGCTCCTACACAGGTAATGGGTGTTTCGTCCGCAACACCACAATAACCATAAAAATCCGAGGTATTCCTGTGGCCGTTGATATCGAAGATAGCCGCTCTGCACGATTTGCCCTGCGCTGTTCAAGTTTTGCCGAACGCTGGTTTCCCGATTCCTGGGTGTTCGCCGCGTTAGCCGTCATCATCGTTGCGCTGGCGACGCTGGCGATGGGCGCCAAGCCCACCGATGCCGCCATGGCCTTCGGTGACGGTTTCTGGAGCCTGATCCCGTTTACCATGCAGATGGCCTTCGTGGTGATTGGCGGTTACGTCGTCGCCAGTTCGCCGCCCGCTGTAAAACTGATCGACCGTCTGGCGCGAATCCCCAAGAACGGCCGCTCCGCCGTGGCCTGGGTCGCATTGATCTCGATGGTCGCTTCGTTGCTCAACTGGGGCCTGTCGTTGGTGTTCGGCGGTTTGCTGGTGCGCGCCCTCGCCCGCCGCAGCGATCTGAAAATGGATTACCGCGCCGCCGGTGCCGCAGCGTATCTGGGCCTCGGCGCGGTATGGGCGTTGGGCCTGTCCTCGTCGGCGGCACAGTTGCAGGCCAACCCCGGCAGCCTGCCGCCATCGATCCTGTCGATCACCGGGGTGATTCCGTTCACCGAAACCATTTTCCTCTGGCAGTCCGGGGTCATGCTGCTGGCGCTGATTGTGATCTCGATCATCATCGCCTACGCCACCGCGCCCGGCCCGAACTCTGCGCGGGACGCCAAGGCCTGCGGCATTGACCCGGCCTTCAATCTGCCGCCGCTGCAACCACGCACCCGCCCGGGTGAATGGCTGGAACACAGCCCGCTGCTGATCATCGTGCTGGTGCTGCTGGCGGCGGGATGGCTGTTCCACGAGTTTTCGACCAAACCGGCGATCACCGCGATCTCCGGGCTGAACACCTACAACTTTCTGTTCATCATGCTCGGCGCCCTGCTGCACTGGCGTCCGCGCAGCTTCCTCGATGCCGTGGCCCGTGCGGTGCCGACCACCACCGGCGTATTGATCCAGTTCCCGTTGTACGGCTCGATCGCCGCGCTGATGACCACGGTCAAAGGCACCGATGCGCAAACCCTGGCGCATCACATCTCGACGTTCTTCGTCAGCATCGCCTCGCACGACACCTATGCGCTGCTGATGGGCGTGTATTCGGCGATTCTCGGCTTCTTCATTCCGTCGGGCGGCGGCAAGTGGATCATCGAAGCGCCGTACGTGATGCAGGTCGCCAACGATCTGCAATACCACCTCGGCTGGGCGGTGCAGATCTACAACGCGGCGGAAGCCCTGCCGAACTTGATCAACCCGTTCTACATGCTGCCGCTGCTCGGGGTGCTTGGGTTGAAGGCGCGGGATCTGATCGGCTTCTCGTTCGTGCAGTTGCTGGTGCACACGCCACTGGTGCTGCTGTTGCTGTGGGCGCTGGGGACGACATTGGCGTATACGCCGCCGGTGATGCCGTAGTTTGAGTTGATTGCACCTGCTTCAGGGCGGGTGCAATCAATCTGACGCGGTGGGTAAGGAGGCTAGTAATTCAGGCAAAGCGCAATGAACCGTTTCCCACACTACAGCCAGGTTGATATCGAAGTAACCGTGAGCAATCCGGTTACGCATTCCGCGCATATTGCGCCAGGGAATCATTGGATGCTGCGCCACGAAATCCGGAAAGCGGTCCATTATTTTGGTCGCGGCCTCGCCAATGATGATCAGACTCATGATGACCGCTTGCTGAGTTCGCTTATCGTCAACGAACTCTTCCTTGCTCAGGCCTTACACAAAGATCAACGCATCGCTCGACGCCTGGCGCATGTGCTCAAGGTAATCGCTGAGGCGGTTTTCGGTCATACGGGACGGGCCTGATCAAGAACCTTCTGGCGAAATTTCAGCGGGAGGTCTCCTGGAGTCAGTAAATCAACAGTGACACCCAGCAGGTCCTCCAACTCAACTTGAAGCCCACCTAGATCGAACAGGGTAGTGCCGGGCAAGGGATCTACCAACAAATCAAGATCGCTTCCTTCCATGTCCGTACCTAACAACGCGGAACCAAACACCCGAGGATTGGCCACGCGAAAACGGCCTATAACCTCGCGAACGGCTGATCGCTGCAAATCAAGAGCAGTGGAAGGTTTCATGGCTCACCCATGCCAGATTCAATGTAGCGCCAGTCTAGCAGTGCTTGAGAGCTGCAAACACCGCGCCTTTTGTAACCCAACCGTCACACACCCTTGCTAGCGTCCGCCCGAAACATACTGAAACATTTAAGCAGAACGGGCTGAGACATGATCGACGAAACAGACGGCACCGACGCACCTTCCCCTGAATCCGACAATCCCACCGACACCAGTCGCCGCCGCTTCCTCGGGGGTGTCGCGGTGCTCGGCGTCGGCGCGACGCTGGCGGCCTGTGGCAACACCGGCGAACAGCCCGGCAAACCGGCCGAACATCCGTTAACCCCGACCGAACTGGACAAGGCCCTGCGCGAGCAGGTGAAAACCGTAGTTGTGATCTACGCCGAGAACCGCAGTTTCAATAACCTGTTCGGTGATTTTCCCGGTGTCGAAAAGCCGCTGGCGGCGCTCAAGCCCGCCGACTATCAACAACGTGATCGCGACGGCTCATTGCTGCAAACCTTGCCGCCCGTCTGGGGCGGCACCTTGCAGATCGGCCCGCAAACCCTCGATGGCGTGACCTACCCCAGCGCCACACAGTTTCAGGAAAACCTGCCCAACGCGCCGTTCGCCCTTAAAGGCCCGAGCGGCGAGGATCTGCCGTTCGGCCTGGTGACGCGCGATCTGTGGCACGTGTTCTACCAGAACCAGATGCAGATCAATGGCGGCAAGAACGACAGCTTCGTCGCCTGGGCGGACTCCGGCGGTCTGACCATGGGCCATTACGCCCAGAGTCGCTATTCATTGCGCCTGTGGGATGTCGCCAGGGAATTCGTGCTGTGTGACAACTTCTTCCAGGGCGCTTTCGGCGGCTCGTTCCTCAATCACCAGTACTTGATCAGCGCCACCGCGCCGTTCTATCCGGACGTGGCCAATTCGGTGGCCAAGTCGCAGATCGCTGCCTTGCACAGCGACGATCCGAAAGATTCGCGCCTGAAACCGCTGGAACAGTCCCCAGCCAGCGCCATGACCGGCCCGCCGCAGTTCGGCCCGAGTGCATTGACCCCGGATGGTTTTGGCGTCAATACCCTCGCCCCGCCCTACTGGCCGACGTGGATTCGCGACCCGCAACGCCCGGCGTATGCCAAGCCCGATCTGCCCAACGTCATGGTGCCGCAGACTCACGAACACATTGGCGACAAGCTGTCGAAGAAGAATGTCGATTGGGCGTGGTACGCCGGTGCGTGGCAAGCGACGCTGGAGCAGTTCAAGGATTCCGGCGGCATCCCGAAAATCCCCAACTTTCAGTATCACCATCAGCCATTCAACTACTTCAAACAGCAAGGCCCGGAAAACCCCGCCGAGCGTGACAAACGCCTGCGTGATGCCGGTCTGGGTGACGAGTCAACCAGCAACAAGTTCTTCGCCGATGCCGAGGCCGGCAAGCTGCCGGCGGTGAGTTTCTATAAGCCTCAGGGCAACCTGAACATGCACGCCGGTTACGCCGACGTTGCCTCGGGGGATCGCCATATCGTCCGCGCATTGAAGGTTTTGCGTGAAAGCCCGCAGTGGAAAAACATGGTGGTGATCGTCACGGTCGATGAAAACGGCGGCTGGTGGGATCACGTCGCGCCGCCCATAGGCGATCGCTGGGGGCCGGGGTCACGGGTGCCGGCGTTGGTGGTGTCGCCGTTTGCCCGCAAAGGTACGGTGGATCACACGGTGTACGACACCGCATCGATCCTGCGTCTGATCACCCGGGTGTTCCAACTGGAAACGCTCGACGGTCTCAAGCAGCGCGATGAAGCGATGATCGCTCGTGGCCAGAAACCCATGGGCGATCTGACCAACGCCCTGCAGTTCCGGGCCTGAGCAAAGGTGCAAAAAACTGCGCATGACCGCTTTTCTGCGCCACGCGGCTGATCCACTATGAGCCGCCCCGACCGACGGGAACCACGCTGAAAAGGATCTGAGCATGTTCAAACTCGCAGGACTGACCCTCGCCGCGCTGACGTTGAGCGCGGCCGCCCACGCCGATGTCGACTTGAAGCTGGGCAGCACCGAACGCGTCACGCGCCTCTTCGCCTACCCCAACAATTGCAACGTGATCTGCTTTCGCAACTGGTCGCTGGAGCAGACCGTCGCCCACTACCTGAGCCAAAGCGTGCAGCGCGACGGCTACACCGAAGCCAGGGTTCTGGTAAAAAACGATAACGGCCGGCTCTACGCTGAAATCAGTGGTGTGCCAAAGGGCTATGACAAGCCGCTGTCCGCGCTGCTCGACGCTGGCGACCTGGCTTATACCGGCGCCAGCAAACTCAACGCCGACGGCAAATGGGCGTACAGCTGGTACCTGTTCCTGCCGCTGGGCATGGCATTGGAAAATCGCAAAAGTATTGAGTTGCTGCACTTCCCGCCGGATTACTCACTGACTCAGGCGCAGGATTATTTACGTTCCAACACCACGGATCGCTGGGCGGCGCTGCTCACTTTCAACGGCATTCCCGCCGAGCAGACGCCAGCCTTCCAGACCATCATCGACATCGCCCCGATCGCGGCGCCGTCCAGTGCGGGCAAGGATCTCGAAGGCGTCTATGACTACTTCAAGGACTATCAGACCACGCTGGTCCAACAGTTCAGCCAGAACGGCGCCGGCACCACCCTGCCGATGGTCGCATTCGGGGCGCCGGTGCGTAACTGGATCAAGCAGCAATACGGGCCGACCGTGAATGTCCTCGGCCTGGCGACCATCAGCCCGAGCGCAGGCGTGAAAGTGCCGGTATTGGGCTCCAACCACCCGAGCTACATCTGGTACGCCGCTGACCCGGCGAGCTACGACGGCGACGCGGCCAAGGCAGACGCGGCCGGCCTCAAGGTCATGGGTCAGGACTTGAGCGCCGCCTGCTGGCAGGCCGACATGGGCACCAGACCGGCAAGCAATGCGCAGACCACGCTCAACAATTGCACGCAGACCTGGCAAGTGACGCAGAAAGGCAAGACCTGTGAACTGTTCTACACCTCGATCCGTAACCTGAGCCAGCCAGAGGCCGCCGCCAAATGCGCCTCGACGCCAATCAAGGCGCAACTCAAGCAATTGCAGGCGCCACTGCCGCAAGCCGCCGTTGCAGCACCGCATCTGTAACCGATGACGGGATTCCCGTGTCAGCCAGAGCTGACGCGGGGATGCGTCTATCTCGCCTGTCAGATCTGACAGTAGACCCGTCTCGGCACATACACGACGATTGGTTCCACAGAACGTGTTGCAGGACTGACAGGACGTCAGCCTTCGGGAGTCGCAACACCCGAACAACAAGGAACGTTATGAACAGCCATGCCTTTCAAGCCAGTCAGGCGAGGGATGCAAAAGGGATTTATCCGTTCGCCGGACTGCCTGTTCGCCTGGGTTTCCCCTCCTGCCTTGATTTCGAAATCGTTCACCCGGACGCGGGCAATGGCGCAGCAGTGGTGGCCCGGCGGGATTTTCTGCGTATCAGTCGGATGTGCCGGGTGTCCGGGCAATTGCTGCCCTATCGGTGTCGGCAAACCCGCCAGTTGCAGATCGGCATTCACATTTACGACCCGCGTTTTTGCGGCCTGCTGGAGCACTCCTGCGACCCCAACGTCTTTCTCGACATGAGCGAGTTATGGCTGTGGGCGCTGAAAGATATCCACAGCGGCGAGCGCCTGACCATGGATTACGCCGCCACCGAAGACAAACTCCTGCAGCAGTTCGCCTGCACGTGCGGAGCGTCGCTCTGTCGCGGGTGGATCACCGGCTACGACGATCCACCCAACCTTGAAGGTCAGCGTTTTCTCCAGCGCTGGCGACATTCGAGCGGGCGCTGACGCGTGTCTTACGGCGCGCCGACCGGACGCAAACGATATTGCGGCGGCAACTGCTCGAAACCACTGATGGTGGTGTTGAGACTTTTCCAGCGACCGTCCTTGATGCCATAGATGCACCCGTGGATCGACAGGCTCTGCCCGCGATGCCAGGCGTTCTGGATGATGCTGGTGTGGGCGACGTTGGCCACTTGCTGGACCACGTTGAGTTCGCAGAGCCGATCGACCTGCTCTTCTTCGGTCGGCAACTTGGCCAGTTCTTCGCGTTTTTCGTAGTACAGATCGCGGATCGACCGCAGCCAGCCGTCGATCAGGCCGAACTGACGGTCCTGCATCGAGGCGCGCACACCGCCGCAGCCGTAGTGGCCGGTGACAAGGATGTGTTTGACCTTGAGCACATCGACCGCGTACTGAATCACCGACAGGCAATTGAGGTCGGTGTGCAGCACCACGTTGGCAACGTTACGGTGAACGAACAGGTCGCCGGGCAACATGCCAACGATTTCGTTGGCCGGCACGCGGGCGTCGGAGCAGCCGATCCACAGGTATTCCGGCGTTTGCTGGCGCGCCAGCTTGGCGAAGAAATCCGGGTCTTCCTTGGTGATCGCGTCAGCCCAACGCTCGTTGTTATCAATCAGGTCTTGTAAGTCGTGCATGCTGTAAGGCCTCAAGAAAGATGCGCTGGTATGACAGTCGACCGCCCGTCGGGGTCACGCCGCCAACGCAAGTGATTTCATGGGAATTCTCGTGTGCCTGGTGAGTCCACCTTAGTAAGGCCCACAGTATGAGGATTTGCCATGACTGATTCACGACGCCCTTACGATGCGGTGCAACCGGAGCCCATCGATGATAACGAAGACCGCATGGGTTCGGTGCATGAGCTGGATTTCGATGAAGACGAGCCGAGCGCGAAGATTGGTGATGAGATTCCAGAACGTGAACGCGAGCAGTTGATGCCCAGTGAGCGCGTGCGTGAGGCGGGCATGACCGGGGCTTCGGTCAGCGATCATGAGCCAACGGACGATGACATGAGCCCGGAAACCCTGATTCATGAAGACGGTGCGCGGGATGCCGAAGAGGCCGGTGAAGGTAATCCGGCAGATTGGGACTTGAGCCTGGTCGATGAAGACGACATCGGCGGCGGTAACGGGCTGGATGAAGCGGAGCTGGCGCGACGCGATCCGCTGGACGGTAACCGCTAACAGCCCCGATCCCTGTAGGAGCTGCCGCAGGCTGCGATCTTTTGATCTGTTTTTGCATGAGCCGGAACAGGATCAAAAGATCGCAGCCTGCGGCAGCTCCTACAGGGGGATGTTGTATCCGCAGAATGAGTCAGGGGATCAGTCGACTAGGGTGCAGGCCATGACCACAGCGTCTTCGCGCCCGCCCACCGCCGGATAATAATCCCGGCGCCGGCCGATTTCGTTGAAACCATAGCGCTCGTACAAGCGGAACGCCGAGCGATTGCTGTCGCGCACTTCGAGAAAGCACTCCCGAGCTTGCGCCGCATACGCCCGCGACATCAGATGCTCGAGCAACGCCAGCCCCAAGCCTCGCCCCTGATTCTCCGGTTTAACCGTGATATTGAGCAGGTGCGCCTCATCCAGAATGATCTGCACCACGCCATGCCCGACCTGTTGCTGCCCTTCGAACATCAGCCAGATCTGGTATTTACCCAGGCCGTCGAGAAAAATCCCCCGAGTCCATGGATGGCTGTACGCGGCGAATTCAATCTTCAGCACAGCGTCCAGATCCGCCTCGATCATCGGGCGGAAGGTTACAGCGTCACTCATTCGATTCTTTCCAGCGCGCCATCAGCCGACGCATGGCTTGCCACACAGCGGCTTTGCGCTGTGGCTCTTCCATTAACAACTCCAGACCGGGAATGGCCCAGGCCGAGCCCAGACCTTCGATCTGCAATTCACGATTGAATGCTTCAGCGTCCGCCTCACCGGCAAAACGCACCGCCGGCAGGCCGATCAGCCACAGGCAGGCGCACGGTGCGGCTTCCATTTGTACCGAAAGGAAACCCTGGACGAAGTCGCGCGCCGCCTCCGGGCCCTGATCCATGGTGCCGCGATTGAGCCACGGCCAACGCACTGGCTCGCCGACGATTTGCGGTGCATCCGGCAGACCGGCGGCGCGCAGCATGTCTTTGAGCAGCAGATAAGCCGGGTCGCGGCTCTGGAACGGTTCGCCTGTGGGTAACTCGACCAACAGCAGGCAGCGCCCGGCACGGAGCAATTGCAGAGCGAAACGCGGTGGCGGCACCGGCGCGGGTTTGGCCACCACGGGGGTGTCGTCGGCCGCTTCTACCGGTTTGGCATTGGTTCGGGTGCTGGCCAGCGAAGGGCGCGGCACTTCGATCTTTGGCCGTTCGCTCGGGCGCACAGCAGGCTGCGCGGGCGCTTCAACCTGAGGCGCGTGCATCACCTGCGCCTCTACCTCGGGCTCGGGCATGTCCAGCAGCTCGGGCCGCGACGGCGCGGCGAAAGGCAATTCGGTGCGCGGCAGCCAGTTGACCACCTGCATGGCGTTCAAATAGGCGCGGCGGCGGGACTCGATTAGCAAGGGTCGGCCACTTGTGGATAACTGAAGTGGGCTGATTCTACCGCCCTTCGCTCAAGATCGCCCGTTGTTGATCGATAGACTTGATCAACGTCTTCCACAGGGAGAAACGCGACAGTCCGTCCCGAGAGTGAATCGCCTCCTTCATGATGCAGTACAATCGCCGCTTTTCATTGCCAACCAGCCGGGCATTCCGATGATCGAACCCAAGCGCGTCTTGCGCGCCCTCGCTGAACACTGGGCGCTTCTGGAGCCTTTGTGCGAGCATTTCGACCAAGGCACATTGAGCCTCAACGAACTGCGCGCGCAACTGGCCGCCCAACAACTGGACAGCACGCCACAGGACATCACCAGCCTGCTCGACGTGTGGATTCGCCTCGATATTCTGATTCCGGTGGCGAAAAGCCCGAACCGTTTCGAGCTGAACGCGCAGATTCACGACTTCCTCGCGTACTTGCGCCGTGAACACCGCTTGGGCCTATGCCTGGAAATCGAAGCGTATCTGCGCCACCTCGAGCGTCTGGCTGGTTACATCCAGGACGCCTTCGACATCCGCGACGGCCACGACCTCGCGCGCCAATTGCGTTTGCTCGACATGCGCGTGCGTGACGTGCTGAAGAAACTCGACAACGACGAACAGGCGCTGGTGGCGGTGGCCGAACGCGCCAAGACCAGTGACCGGCAGATTCCGCTGCGTCAGCGTTACGCCGAAGTGCTGGCGACGTGGGACGAATACGTCGAGCCGATGATCGATCTGGTGAACGCCGACGGCGCCTTCGAACAAGGCGTGCGCAAGGTCGAAACCGTGTTGCTGAAGATGCTCAGCGAGCAACAGCGCCTCGGTCACTTGGTTGATGACGACATGTTGTTGCGCACCCACGCGCGCATCCTCGAAATGCAGACCAGCGCTCAGTTGACGTTGCGTCACGCCCGCGAATTGCTGCTGCCGCTGCGTGAAGAAGCGCGCCGGCACAACGCCGTGACCCGTGGTGCCGCGCTCGCATTGGCGGCGATTCGCCGCAAAGGCATCGACGCCGTGCCGCAAGCGGCGATGCCGCTGTTCACCCGTCCGCAAAGCACCTTCCTCGGCAGCGCCAGTCAGGTCGAAGCCTACGTGTATGCGTTGGCGCGTTTCGAGCCGAAACCGGCGCGCTTCCCGAAAGCGCACAAGACCCAGAAAGGCGAAGCCCCCCGCGCGCCACGCACCGTGCGCGAGATGGTCGACCGTTGCGAAGAAGCCCTGCCGATGCCGGATCTGATGACCTGGCTGCTTGAGCAGGAACCAGACGGCGCCACCGACGAATTGCTCTACTGGTTCTCGCGCCTGTCGCGGGAAAAGCGCTTCAAGCGCGAGCGTCTGGAACGCCGCGAATACCACACTCACGAGCACCAGGTCAGCCTGCGCTCCTTCGCCCTGCTCTCGGCTAGCGACAGCGCCGCCGAGGATTCTGCGAGCGCCCTCTCTGCAGGTACTTCAAATGCAACTTGATCTTTCCGAACTGTCGCAACTCGCGCCGATCTTCCGCGAGCTGTTCAAGGGTTACCACGTCAGTCGCCGTGATCCGGAGTTGTACGCGCAACTGTCGAACTTCCAGGATCAGTACCGCACGCTGTTCAAGGCGTTGGGTTTTGAACTGGTCTGCGACACCCGTGGTTTCTACTACTTCGTACCGGACATGGCCGCAGCGGCGGTGAACAAGACTGCCCAGCGTCTGGCGTTGTTCACCTTCATCCTCGTCGAGCACCTGGCCGATCAGGGCCGCGACCCGATCGCCGTGCTCGATGGCGGCAGCCTCGGCCGTGAAGAACTGCCATCGTTGCTGGAGAAGTACCGCGACCTGTTCATTCAGGCCGAAGTGCAGACCGTTGAAGAACTCGAAGAAAAGATCATGCGCCGCATGACTCAACTGGGTTTCGCCGGCGAAGAAAACGGTGTGTATCGCTTCCTGCCGCCGATGCACCGTTTCCTCGACGTGTGCCTGTCGGTGCAGCAAGACCGCGATCTCGCGGCCAGCGTGCACAGCGTTCTGCCGCTGCCAGCCCCGGTGCTGATCGACGAAGCGGCGGAAGCCAAATTCCTCGAAACCGACGACCCGCTCGATCTCAGCGAATTCGATGAAGAGAGCGAAGAAGAAGCACTGGCTCGCGCCATTGCCGAAGAACAGGAGTCCGACGCATGAGCCAGGAACGCTACGGCATCCGCCGCTTTGCCCTTTTGAACACCGCCGGTTACAGCCTCGGCCTGTTTCCGCTGGAAGAACCGTTGTCGGTTTACGGCGCGAACAACCTCGGTAAATCGGCGTCGATCAACGCCTTGCAGTTCCCGATTCTGGCGCGCATGTCGGACATGAGTTTCGGCAAGTACAGCCTCGAACAATCGCGGCGCTTTTACTTCGCTTCCGACACCAGCTACATCCTCGTCGAAGTGAATCTGCCGCACGGCCCGCACGTGATCGGCGTGGTCGGGCGCGGCCCGGGCGGTGGTTTCGGTCACCAGTTCTTCGCCTACGCCGGCAAGCTCGATCTGGCGCATTACCAGAAGAACGACACCTGCCTGCGCCAGAAAGAGCTGTTCAGCAACCTTGAGAAAGAAGGCCTGAAAGCCTACGAACTCAAGCCGGATGAACTGCGTCGTTTGCTGGTGGGCGGTCACACGTCTATTCCTTTGGATCTGACCCTGATCCCGCTGCGCTCCACCAGCGAGCAGAGCCTGAAGACCTTCCGCGCACTGTTCATCAACCTGCTGCACATGCGCGAAATCACTGCGGCCAAGCTCAAGCAGTTGTTCCTTGATGCCTTCGAACACAGCCTGCGTTCGGGCAGCGTCGACTACATCGCCGCGTGCGAAGAAGCCTTCCGCGACGTGCGTCGTATGGAACAGGACTACAACTCGCTGGTCGCTGCCGGCCCGTTGGTTGAAGCCTTGGCCAACGGCGTGAAACAGCGCGACGTGCTGCGCGGCAAACTGCATCGGCTGTCGCCGCTGCTCGACTCGTTGCTCGGTACCTGGTCGGATTACGCCAGTGCGCGCAAGGAAGAATTGACGATTCAGGCCGACCATTACCGTGGTGAGCAGGACAGTCTGCAAAACGATCAGCGCGGTGGCACCCAGGAACTGATGCGTCTGGAGCGGGAAATTTCCGGCATCCAGCGTTGGCTCGGCGAATTGTCGGTGTTGAAGAATCGCTTCGCCTTGGTCGATGACGTCAAAGTGCTGGAGCAACAGTTGCTCGCGGCCAAAGACGCGCACGACGAACTGGCCGGTGCCTTGGCGCAATCGCGTCAGTTCAGTGCCGAAGATCTCGAAGAGCGTCTGCGCGATCTGGAAAAACGCCTGAAGTCGGTGAAGCTGCAACTCGATCACGCCGACAACAACAGCTATGCGCGTCTGCGCGAAGAGTTCTCGCAACAGGACGTCGAGCGCCTGATGCGCCTGTTCAACAGCGCACTGTTCAGCCTGCCGCTGGGCGAACACGGCATCACCCTCGACGACGATGGCGAGTGGGTCAAATCGGTCGAGCTGATCCTTGATGGCTTCAAGGGCGAGCGTTTCGAAGTGCCGGGCCTGTCCATCGACATCTCCAATATCGAACCGCCGGCCCTGCAAGCGCTGGCCGACCGTGCCGCTTTGCGCGATCAGAAAGAGCGTCTGGAAAAAGAACTCAAGCAACTGAAAACCCAACAGGCCGTTGCTGCCGACCGCGCCGCGAGCAAGACCCAGACCGAAGCGCTGTACCAGCAAGTGCTGGACGCGCAGAAAGCCTTGGAAGATTTCCGCCGTACGCAGACTTTGAGCGCTGAAGAAAGCGACAAGCTCGAGCAACTGGCGCAGATGGAAGGCGCGCAGGACGAACTCAAGCGTTCCAGCGATGCCTTCACCGAACGCGTCCAGCAACTGTCGGCCAAGCTACAACTGGTCGGCCGGCAGATCGCCGATATGGAAGCCAAGCAACGCACCCTCGACGATGCGCTGCGCCGTCGTCAGTTGTTGCCGGCGGATCTGCCGTTCGGGACGCCGTTCATGGATCCGGTCGATGATTCGATGGACAACCTGTTGCCACTGCTCAACGACTATCAGGACAGCTGGCAAGGCTTGCTGCGCGCTGACGGTCAGATCGAAGCGCTGTATGCGCAAGTACGTCTGAAAGGCGTGGCCAAGTTCGACAGCGAGGACGACATGGAGCGCCGTCTATCGCTGCTGATCAACGCTTACGCGCACCGTACCGATGAAGCGCTGACGCTGGGCAAGGCCCGTCGTGCAGCGGTCACCGACATCGCCCGCACCTTGCGCAACATCCGTAGCGACTACGACAGCCTCGAGCACCAACTGGCGCTGTTCAACCGCGAGATCAACAAGCGTCAGGTCTCCAACCTGCAGAGCTTCCGCATCGTCCTTGCGCCGAACAAGGAAGCGCTCAAGCACATCGACCAGATCATCCACAGCGCCGGTCAGTACGAAGAAGGCGAAACCCTGTCGGTGTTCGACCTCAGCCAAAGCGCCGAGCAGGACAACAAGAACGAAGAGGCCAAGGAATATCTGGCGCGGCTGGTGGCGGCGAACCACAACCAGCTCGGTCTCAAGGATCTGTTTGAGCTGGCGTTCGAGATCACCAAGGTCAACGGCCAGCCGGTGATTCACACCGACATCGACGGCGCGGCGTCCAACGGTACGACCATGACCATCAAGGCGCTGACCAACATGTACTTGTTGCTGCACTTGATGGATCGCGACCTGGCCGGCCGCGTGCGTCTGCCGTACTACCTCGACGAAGCGGCGGACATCGACGAGAAGAACCAGGCCGCACTGCTGGAAACCAGCCTGCAACTGGGCTTCGTGCCGATTCTGGCGAGCGTGAAGCCGCAGGTCTGCGCCAGTGTCGCGATCGACCTGGAAGGCGGCAGCGGGCCGGCGGGTATCTACATTGATGAGGCGGACTGGAAGTACATCCGTCGCCATGATGTGGTGAAGGCGACGGTGAATGTTGAGGCGGATGAGCCGGCGCTGGATGCGGTTTGATCGGCGTTAACTGAAGGCAATAAAAAGGGCCGCGATCTGTTTGGATCGCGGCCTTTTTTATGCTTGGGATTTGTGCTGATTTTGCGGGCCCTATCGCGAGCAGGCTCACTCCTACAGTTGGAATGCATTCCCCTGTAGGAGTGAGCCTGCTCGCGATGGCGCCACTTCAGACGCCGCGAGGTTACTTACCGAGTGAAATCTTCGGCGCCCACGTCAGCCACTCATCCTCAAACTTGTCGAACAACGGGAAAGTCTGCTCAGCCCGCGCCGGGTTGCCCATGCGCTCACCCTCCGGCGTAGCAAAAGCAATCCCGCCCTGAATCGCCGTCTCCAGCGATTCGGTCCGCACTGTCAGCCCGTTGAACAACCCGATATCAAACCCAACACCGCTGGTGTTCCAGAACCGGCTGCCACTGCGCACCAGTGGTGCGTATTTCGGCTCGATCAGAATGTGCACCAACACGCGATCAGCGGTCTGGCCCAATTCATAACCGGTCACCTTACCCACGGTTATTTCACGGTAAGTCACCGGCACACCCGGTTTCAGCGAACCACGGCGGGCAGCGCTCAGTACCAGACTCAACCCTGCTTCCTGCTTGGTCACTTCCGGCGCATTGGCCAGCGCGACAAAGTTCTTCTGTGGGCCAAGATTCTTCGCCGCCGGTTGCACTTCGATGTACTTGCCGGTCACCAGGGTTTCCAGATTCTCGGTCTTGATCAGGCCGAGCTCAGGCTTGACCACCCAGAACTGGCTACCAACTCGCGCGATCTTTTCTGGCACTTCAGTGATGCGCGCGGTGAGGATGACCGACTGCAGGTCATCAGTCAGATCGACACTTTCAATCTTGCCGACGTCCAGTCCTTTGAAGCGAACCGGCGTGCCACTGCTGAGACCGTCGGCGCGATCGACTTTGATCGTCACTACGCTGCCTTTTTTACTGGCATCGTCATGATTGGCGAACAACCGGAAGCGCGGAATGCGTTTCTGCAGCGGCGCCTTGGCTTGCGGCGTTTCGAAGGCGATACCGCCGGCCATCAGGGTTTGCAGCGACTCACTTTTTACTTGAATACCGCCAGTCAGACCACCAGTGAGGGTGACACCGCTGACGTTCCAGAAACGCGTCGAGGCGTTGACCAGATTTTCATATTCCTTCTCGATGTGCACGCCAACGATGATCTGCTTGCGCGTCCTGGAGAACTGATAGCTCTGGACCGAACCGACCTTGACCTGCTTGTACAGGATCGGACTGCCGACATCGATCGAGCCAAGGGTATCGGTGAACAACACCAGGTGCAGGCCCGGCGAGCGCAGATCCAGTGGCGGCGCTTTCGGCCGTGCTTCAAACTCGCGTTTCGGTGCTGCGCCTTTGTCACCCGGGCGTACGGCGATATAGTTACCCTTCACCAGAGCTTCCAGCCCGGTGATACCCGCCAGGGAAATCGACGGTTTGACCACCCAGAACTGCGTGCCGTCGACCAGATAATCTTCGGCCAAAGGATCAAGCGTCAGTTCGGCGGTGGCGCTGTTCAGATCCGGATCGACCTTCAAGGCTTTCAGGTTGCCGACCTGAATGCCTTTGTACATCACTGGCGTGCGGCCAGCCTGCAGGCCTTCGAAGTCGCTGAGTTTGACCTTCACGCGAATCCCGGCAGCAGCGGCGTCGAAATCCTCGTAGAGACGGAACGGCAGGCTTGGATCGGTCGGCGGACTGTCCTTACGGTTTTCCGGCGTGGCGAAGGCGATACCACCGGCGACGATGCTGGCGAGCGACTCGCTGCGCACTTTTACCCCGGACAGGTTGGCGTCGATGCTGATGCCGCTGGCGTTCCAGAAACGCGTGTGTTTGCGCACCAGTTTGGCGTAGGTCGGTTCGATGAAGACTTTCAGTTCAACGGTGCTTTGGTCTTCCGAGAGCAGGTAACTTTTGACCTGGCCGACCTTGATCTGTTTGTAGAACACCGGGCTGCCGCGGCTCAGTGAACCGAGTCGATCAGCCTTGATGGTCAGGTGCAGGCCAGGCTTGGCGTCGGACAGCGGCGGCTCTTCGGAAAGCGCCTTGAACTTGCGAGTCGGCTCGCCTTCACCAGGACTGATGGCGACGTAGTTACCGGAAACCAGGGTTTCCAGTCCGGTGATACCGGCCAGAGTGACGCTCGGTTTGACCAGCCAGAAGCGCGTGCTGGTCTTGAGGTATTGCTCGACGTCCTTGTTCATCTCCACGGTGGCGATCACGCCTTTGGAGTTGCCCTCGTCATCGAGCTTGAGCGTCTTGACCTTGCCGACCGACATGCCTTTGTACATGACTTCGGTCTTGTTGGCCTGGATGCCTTCGCCGCTCTCGAAGCGGACCTGGATCTCGATACCGGTTTCGGAATAGGCACGCCAGCCGAGCCAGCCACCGATGATCAGCGCGATCAGAGGCAGTACCCAAATGGCAGACCAGTTCGAGGCCGGTCGGGTTTTCGCTACGGGCAAATCAGTCATGGTCGTCGTCCGACTCCGTGTTATCCCAAATCAGTCGGGGATCGAAAGTTACTGCGGCGAGCATCGTCAGAATCACCACACTGGCGAAGGCGATGGCGCCAAGATTGGCTTCGACACTGGCTAGCCGGCCGAAGTTGACGACCGCCACGAGAATGGCGATCACAAAAATATCGAGCATCGACCAGCGACCGATGAACTCGATGAAGCGATACATCCAGATGCGCTGACGGGCCGACAACGGCTGGCGTCGTTGCACCGAAAACAGCAGCAGCGCGATGCCGACCAGTTTGAAGGTCGGCACCAGAATACTGGCGATAAAGACTACGGCGGCAATCGGAATCATGCCGTGCTGCACCAACTGGATCACCCCGGACATGATGGTGCTCGGATCACCCTGCCCCAAAGAACTGACAGTCATGATCGGCAGAACATTGGCCGGAATATAGATGATCGCGGCCGTGATCAGCAGCGCCCAGGTGCGGGTCAGGCTGTTCGGCCGGCGAGCGTGAACCAAGGCACCGCAGCGGGTACAGGTTTGCTCGTCGGTGTCCGCTTCCCGCCTGTTTAACTCATGACATTCGGTACAGACCAGAATGCCCGCATCAATCGCCCGCATGCGCGTCTTCTCCTGATAACGCCTGCCAGATCTGATGCGGTGACATCACCACTTCCAACCAGACCTGTACCAACAACAGTCCGATAAAACACGCCAGCCCGAGGCCTACAGTAATCGCCGCCATGTCCGCCAGTTTGACGATCGCCACCAGTACGCCCATGAGGTAAACCTCGAGCATTCCCCAGTCTTTGAGGTGGTGGTAAATGCGATAGAGCAGCAGACCGTAGCTACGGCCGAAGTTGAAACGAATCGTCAGTAAAACGAACAGCTGACACAGCAACTTGAGCAGCGGTATGGCCATGCTGCACAGGAATACGACAATCGAAACGCCCTGCATGTCGGTGTTGAACAGGCCGAGAACGCCGCTCCAGACCGTATCCTGCGAAGACTGTCCGAGGATATTGAGCTGCATGATGGGCAAAAAGTTTGCCGGGATGTACAACAATAACGCTGCAATCACCAAGGCAAGGCTGCGCTGCACCACGTTATGACGGTGAGCGTACAGTTCGTAACCGCAGCGTGGGCAGAGGGCTTTCTCGCCGTGGGCAAGCGTCGGCTTGCGCATCAGCAGGTCGCACTCGTGACAGGCCACCAAGTCTTCCAGCGGTAAATCTGACAGCCCGGGGGCGTCAACCGACTCTGACATAAAGGCTCTGGCTCCGAATAAGGTGGGGCTATTCTAGTGTTCTGGTTTGAAAATAACTGTGCAAATTTGTTCGCTGATCGCAGTTGAAAAACTTTTCTTGCGGGCAAAACAAAACCCCAACTGCTTTCGCAATTGGGGTTTCGGAATTTAATCTTGACGATGACCTACTCTCACATGGGGAAACCCCACACTACCATCGGCGATGCATCGTTTCACTGCTGAGTTCGGGATGGGATCAGGTGGTTCCAACGCTCTATGGTCGTCAAGAAATTCGGGTACTGAGTCGTGACCAGATGGCCTCGCTTCAGCAAATTGGGTATGTGATAGCTTTCGGTGTTTGTGAACATCGAACTTTCGGTTCGTTTCGTCTTCACACACCGCAATCTGGCCTTTCGACTCAAATTGCTTGGGTGTTATATGGTCAAGCCTCACGGGCAATTAGTATTGGTTAGCTCAACGCCTCACAGCGCTTACACACCCAACCTATCAACGTCGTAGTCTTCGACGGCCCTTCAGGGAACTCAAGGTTCCAGTGAGATCTCATCTTGAGGCTAGTTTCCCGCTTAGATGCTTTCAGCGGTTATCTATTCCGAACATAGCTACCCGGCAATGCCACTGGCGTGACAACCGGAACACCAGAGGTTCGTCCACTCCGGTCCTCTCGTACTAGGAGCAGCCCCTCTCAAATCTCAAACGTCCACGGCAGATAGGGACCGAACTGTCTCACGACGTTCTAAACCCAGCTCGCGTACCACTTTAAATGGCGAACAGCCATACCCTTGGGACCGGCTTCAGCCCCAGGATGTGATGAGCCGACATCGAGGTGCCAAACACCGCCGTCGATATGAACTCTTGGGCGGTATCAGCCTGTTATCCCCGGAGTACCTTTTATCCGTTGAGCGATGGCCCTTCCATACAGAACCACCGGATCACTAAGACCTACTTTCGTACCTGCTCGACGTGTCTGTCTCGCAGTCAAGCGCGCTTTTGCCTTTATACTCTACGACCGATTTCCGACCGGTCTGAGCGCACCTTCGTACTCCTCCGTTACTCTTTAGGAGGAGACCGCCCCAGTCAAACTACCCACCATACACTGTCCTCGATCCGGATAACGGACCTGAGTTAGAACCTCAAAGTTGCCAGGGTGGTATTTCAAGGTTGGCTCCACGCAGACTGGCGTCCACGCTTCAAAGCCTCCCACCTATCCTACACAAGCAAATTCAAAGTCCAGTGCAAAGCTATAGTAAAGGTTCACGGGGTCTTTCCGTCTAGCCGCGGATACACTGCATCTTCACAGCGATTTCAATTTCACTGAGTCTCGGGTGGAGACAGCGCCGCCATCGTTACGCCATTCGTGCAGGTCGGAACTTACCCGACAAGGAATTTCGCTACCTTAGGACCGTTATAGTTACGGCCGCCGTTTACCGGGGCTTCGATCAAGAGCTTCGCGTTAGCTAACCCCATCAATTAACCTTCCGGCACCGGGCAGGCGTCACACCCTATACGTCCACTTTCGTGTTTGCAGAGTGCTGTGTTTTTAATAAACAGTCGCAGCGGCCTGGTATCTTCGACCGGCATGAGCTTACGGAGCAAGTCCTTCACCCTCACCGGCGCACCTTCTCCCGAAGTTACGGTGCCATTTTGCCTAGTTCCTTCACCCGAGTTCTCTCAAGCGCCTTGGTATTCTCTACCCAACCACCTGTGTCGGTTTGGGGTACGGTTCCTGGTTACCTGAAGCTTAGAAGCTTTTCTTGGAAGCATGGCATCAACCACTTCGTGTTCTAAAAGAACACTCGTCATCAGCTCTCGGCCTTAAGATCCCGGATTTACCTAAGATCTCAGCCTACCACCTTAAACTTGGACAACCAACGCCAAGCTGGCCTAGCCTTCTCCGTCCCTCCATCGCAATAACCAGAAGTACAGGAATATTAACCTGTTTTCCATCGACTACGCTTTTCAGCCTCGCCTTAGGGACCGACTAACCCTGCGTCGATTAACGTTGCGCAGGAAACCTTGGTCTTTCGGCGTGGGTGTTTTTCACACCCATTGTCGTTACTCATGTCAGCATTCGCACTTCTGATACCTCCAGCAAGCTTCTCAACTCACCTTCACAGGCTTACAGAACGCTCCTCTACCGCATCACCCGAAGGTGATACCCGTAGCTTCGGTGTATGGTTTGAGCCCCGTTACATCTTCCGCGCAGGCCGACTCGACTAG
>NZ_OZ409829.1:2500-330000 GCF_979258015.1 Pseudomonas sp. AC247 | reverse complement strand
TTATAGGGTGTAACCGCCTCATCCTTGACGTTGACCGCGCCCCATTTAGTAGAAGGCAGTTTTTCAGCGAACCAGGCAGGCGCCTTGCCCGGTTCAACATCGGCATACCGAGCAGCATCGTCGGCATTGGCCCAACGCGGCAGGCTACTGACGGCGATGCCGGCAGCAGTGGCTCCGAGCAATTGGCGGCGCGAGAGATAAATGGATTCAGGCGTGACATCCGACTCATGGCAGTCAGACGCTTTGGGAATTTTGATCAGCATGACAACTCCGCAGCTTTGGAGGACAGATGCACCCATAGACTGCGGAGTATGCGGGAAATTACATCACTCGGCTTTTTTGTGCCGACGAAGGCGCAACAGGTACTGCACCGGGCCCGACGCCGCGTAGGCAAGGAACACCAGCAACAGGATGCGCGGTGGATCGCTGAACACAACGGCGAACACCAGCACAACGGCAAGGATCGCCACGAACGGTACCCGCCCTTTCAAGTCCAGCTCCTTGAAGCTGTTGTACTTGATGTTGCTGACCATCAGCATGCCGGCCGCCGCGACCATCAGCGCGACCAGGAACGACATCTTTGAACCCTGAATACCGTAATCGCTGAATGCCCAGACAATCCCCGCGACAACACCGGCCGCTGCCGGACTGGCCAGACCAATGAAATAGCGTTTGTCCGCCGTACCCACCTGAGTATTGAAGCGCGCCAGACGCAATGCCGCGCCCGCGACATAAATGAAGGCAACCATCCAGCCGACCTTGCCCATGTCACCCAGCGCCCAGCCGAAGGCCAGCAACGCCGGTGCAACACCGAACGCAACCATGTCCGACAGCGAGTCGTACTCGGCACCGAAGGCACTTTGCGTATTGGTCATGCGCGCCACACGGCCGTCGAGACCGTCGAGCACCATGGCGACGAAAATCGCGATCGCGGCAAAGGCGAAATACTTGCTCGCGTTGGCGGAATCACCCGCGCTCAATGCCGCCTGCGCGCTCATCGAGTTGATGATGGAGTAAAACCCTGCAAACAGGTTTGCAGTGGTGAACAGATTCGGCAGCAGATAGATACCACGATGCCGGACTTTACGACCTTCTGCGTCGTGCCCTTCTTCGATGTGTTCATCGATGGGCAGCAGGCTTTCGGCGTCAGAAGCCTTGTTCGGCTCTTCGGGACGTTCGCTCATGGACATTACCTTGCAACGGTTTGGAGAAAATTCAACAGGTGTCTGAGGACGACAGTTCGGCCACAAACGCTGCAGCTTTATACCAGAACCACCGGCTCAAACGAAAAAACGCGGCCGAGGCCGCGTTTTTTCATACAAGGGACGACGACTTAGTTTTTGGCTTTGTCGACGATCTTGTTGGCACCGATCCACGGCATCATGGAGCGCAGTTGCTCGCCGATGATTTCGATACCGTGAGCGGCGTTGTTACGACGCTTGGCGGTCATCGAAGGGTAGCCGGTTGCGCCTTCGCTGATGAACATTTTGGCGTATTCGCCGTCCTGAATACGTTTCAGGGCGTTGCGCATGGCCTGACGGGACTCGGCGTTGATCACTTCCGGGCCAGTCACGTACTCGCCGTATTCGGCGTTGTTGGAGATCGAGTAGTTCATGTTGGCGATACCGCCTTCGTACATGAGGTCAACGATCAGCTTCAGTTCGTGCAGGCATTCGAAGTAGGCCATTTCCGGCGCGTAGCCAGCTTCGACCAGGGTTTCGAAACCGGCTTTAACCAGTTCAACGGTACCGCCGCACAGTACGGCTTGTTCGCCGAACAGGTCGGTTTCAGTCTCGTCCTTGAAGGTGGTTTCGATGATGCCGGTACGACCGCCACCAACGCCAGCAGCGTAGGACAGTGCAACGTTTTTGGCGTTGCCCGAGGCGTCCTGGTAGATCGCGATCAGGTCAGGAATACCGCCGCCTTTCACGAACTCGGAACGTACGGTGTGGCCCGGGGCTTTCGGCGCGATCATGATCACGTCGAGGTCGGCACGCGGAACAACCTGGTTGTAGTGGATCGCGAAGCCGTGGGAGAAGGCCAGGGTGGCGCCTTTCTTGATGTTCGGCTCGATTTCATTCTTGTACAGGGAGGACTGGAACTCGTCCGGGGTCAGGATCATGACCAGGTCGGCAGCCGCAACAGCGGAAGCAACGTCGGTCACTTTCAGGCCGTGAGCTTCAGCTTTGGCAACAGTGGCCGAACCTTTACGCAGACCAACGGTAACGTCGACACCGGAATCTTTCAGGTTGCACGCTTGTGCGTGGCCCTGGGAACCGTAACCGATGATGGCAACTTTCTTGCCCTGGATGATCGACAGGTCGCAGTCTTTATCGTAGAAAACTTTCATGAATTTCCCCTTTATATCCAGGCCGTTCAGGCCATTCGCTAATTTGGTTTAGATGCTGAGTACTTTGTCGCCGCGGGCAATGCCGGTCACGCCGCTGCGGACGGTTTCCAGAATCGATGCGGTGCCGATGGACTGAATGAAGCTGTCGAGCTTGTCGCTGGTACCGGTCAGTTGAACGGTATACACGCTGGCGCTGACGTCGACGATCTGTCCACGGTAAATATCGGTGGTGCGTTTGATCTCGGCGCGCTGGGCGCCAGTGGCCTTGACCTTGACCAGCATCAGTTCGCGCTCGATGTGAGCGCTTTCCGACAGGTCCACCAGCTTGACCACTTCGATCAGCTTGTTCAGGTTTTTGGTGATCTGCTCGATGACTTCATCGTGACCAACGGTGGTCAGCGTCAGACGCGACAGGGTCGGGTCTTCGGTCGGGGCCACGGTCAGGCTTTCGATGTTGTAGTTGCGCTGCGAGAACAGGCCGACTACGCGAGACAAAGCGCCGGGTTCGTTTTCCAGAAGCAAGGAAATAATGTGCCGCATGATTAAGTACGCTCCGTCTTGCTCAGCCACATATCGCGCATGGAGCCGTCTTTGATCTGCATCGGATAGACGTGCTCGCTGGTGTCGACCGAAACGTCGATGATCACCAGGCGATCCTTCATGGCGAACGCTTCTGCCATCTTCGACTTCAAATCTTTCGAATCGGTGATGCGTACGCCGACGTGGCCGTAGGCTTCAGCCAATTTGACGAAGTCAGGCAGCGATTCCATGTAGGAGTGCGAGTGACGGCTGCCGTAGCTCATGTCCTGCCACTGACGCACCATCCCCAGAACACCGTTGTTGAGGATGACGATTTTCACTGGCAAGCCGTATTGCAGGCAGGTCGACAGTTCCTGGATGTTCATCTGGATACTGCCTTCGCCGGTGACGCAGGCAACGTCGTCATCCGGGAAGCTCAACTTGATGCCCATGGCCGCCGGGAAACCGAAGCCCATGGTGCCCAGACCACCGGAGTTGATCCAGCGATTCGGCTTGTTGAACGTGTAGTACTGCGCCGCGAACATCTGGTGCTGACCGACGTCGGAAGTAATGAAGGCATCGCCCTTGGTCACTTCGCAGAGGGTTTCGATCACGGTCTGCGGCTTGATCACGCTGCCGTCGCCCTTGTCGTAAGGGAACAGGCCGCGATCACCGCGCCATTCATCCACCTGCTTCCACCAGCTGGCCACGGACTCCTTGTTCGGGGTCTCGCCGATTTCCTTGAGGATCGCGACCATTTCGGTCAGGACGCTCTCAACCGGACCAACGATAGGCACGTCGGCCTTGATGGTTTTGGAAATCGAAGCCGGGTCGATGTCGATGTGGATGATCTTGGCGTTCGGGCAGAATTTCGCCGGGCCGTTGATCACGCGATCGTCGAAACGCGCGCCGACCGCGAGGATCACGTCAGCATGGTGCATCGCCAGGTTGGCGGTGTAGCTGCCGTGCATGCCGAGCATGCCGATGAACTGACGATCAGTGCCGGGGAAACCGCCCAGGCCCATCAGTGTGTTGGTCACTGGCAGGTTGAGCATTTTCGCCAGTTCGGTCAGCGGTGCGGAACCGTTGCCGAGGATCACGCCGCCACCGGAGTACAGCACAGGGCGCTTGGCCGCCAACAGCATTTCTGCCGCCTTGCGGATTTGCCCTGAGTGACCGCGAACGGCCGGGCTGTAGGAACGCAGCTTGGCTTTCTTCGGGAAGATGTATTCGAACTTCTCGGCCGGGTTGGTCATGTCTTTCGGGATATCGACCACGACCGGGCCCGGACGACCGGATTGCGCCAGGTAGAAGGCCTTCTTCATGACTTCCGGGATTTCCGAGGCGTGCTTGATCATGAAGCTGTGCTTCACGATCGGCCGGGAGATACCGATCATGTCGGTTTCCTGGAACGCGTCGGTGCCGACCATGGTGCTTGGCACCTGACCGGAAATGATCACCATTGGAATCGAATCCATATAGGCCGTGGCGATACCGGTGATGGCGTTTGTGGCGCCTGGACCGGAAGTAACCAATACCACGCCGGCTTTACCGGTGGCACGGGCGTAGCCGTCAGCCATATGGGTTGCCGCTTGTTCGTGACGAACCAGGATGTGATTCACTTCCGGTTCTTTGAACAGGGCATCGTAAACATGCAGGAGAGCACCACCCGGGTACCCGTAGATATATTTGACGCCTTCGTCACGCAAAAAGCGGACGAGCATCTCACCGCCAGATAAAAGCTCCACGTTGTTCACCTCTAAAACGCCAGAATACCGTCCACAAAAAAGGGGCGGGTCTTAATAGGTTTACTTCTCGGCAGAGCATGAGCGACGGTGGTCGCCGACTACGTCAGCACTGACTGAGCAAGTATTGGGATCGTCCCAAGTGTTGCGGGCCTTTCCCACCCAGCGCGAGGTAACGCGTTGCGGGTGTAACAGGTCGGCGCGGATGTGCGCCTCATGATCTACCGAGTGGGTCTGCTTCTGGCAGTCCCTCTACAGCGGACTTTCGATTCTTCTGTTTCGCCCTCTCCAAGTCAAGCCGTCAATGCGGTTAATTGTGGGTAAGCACATGAGAACGCAAGAAAAAACCTGGAAACCGCTACTCTGTTAGTGTCAATTGCGCAATTTTGCCAAGGAATCAGCATGCGAACGCTCCTCCTTACTCTGCTGATCGGCCTCAGCCCATGGTGCATGGCCGCTCAAATCTACAAATGGGTCGATGCCCAGGGGGTTACGCATTTCGATGCGCAGCCGCCACCGGGTCAATCTTCCACTACCGTGCAGACGCCCTCCCCGGCCCCGCCGAAACCTGCGGCGATGTCGGGCAGTGGCGTACTCGGTGATCAGAAGGCAATTGATGACAAGGTGAAGAAACAGGTCGCGGATCAGCAGGCGCAGCTCAAGCAGTTTTGCGAGCACGCACGGACGAACCTGGCGCAATTGCAGAACAATCCGCGTTTGAGGGAGGAAGTAGAGGGACAGTTACGCCGGCTGGATGACGCGCAGCGTCAGGAACGCATCGCTGAGGCGCAGAAACAAATCGCACAGAATTGTGAATAGACACCTGTAGGAGCTGCCGCAGGCTGCGATCTTTTGATCCATAAAACCAGATCAAAAGATCGCAGCCTGCGGCAGCTCCTACATTGATGAGGTGTCAGTGCGAGGCGGTGATCAGCAGGTCGAACTCTTTGAGCAGCACCTGCAGTTGACGATCCTTGCCACCCAGGTTGCGCTGGGCGAAGACCATTTCTGCCATCTCCTGGATACCCGAAGCATTCGGCAACGGCAGATCCTGTTCGAGGATCATCTTCATGCGCGGCAGGAAGATCCATTGCAGCCATTGTTCGAAGTCCAGCGTATCGACCGAAAACGGCTCGACACTGCTCAGGGCTTCGGCCGACGGCGACACCTCATCCCACCAGCCTTGTGTGCGCAATTCACGCTCGATCAGTAGCAACTGATCGGCGAGTTTCGGGAAACGGGCATCCATCACAGCGAAACCTTGGCCTTCTGACGGGCCTGAGCGGCGCCGGCGGAATCGCCTTGTTTCTCGCGGGACTGAGCGATGATTTCCCACAGACTGGCTTGCAGGTCCGGGCGACCGTTGGCCATCGTCAGCGCACGACGGGCGAACTGCTCGGCTTGCGGTGCATCCCCTTGAGCCATGCGCACTTGCGCCAGACGATAAAGCACTTGCGGCTCACGCGGAGCGACGCGCTGTGCACGTTCCAGACTGGAAGACGCGCCGTTGAGGTCGCCGCCCGCCTGTTGCTGCTGAGCGGTAGTCAGCAAGGCGAGCACCGGGCCGTCCAGCTGTTCGTCTGCCGACAAGCCGCCGCCACTGCTGGCGGAAGGAATCCCGCTCGGCGTCGAAGGCATGCTGTAGCTGCCGGAATTGATCGGTGCCGATTCAACGGCCGGAGGCGTGTACGGCCCCGACGTGATACCGCCGGACGCCGGGCCCGACTCGATAGGCGAAGAGCTGATCGGCGTCGACACGGCGGCACCGCCACCCGGCACCATCACCACCACGCCGGTATCGCCTTGCGGGATCGCTTGAGTCTGAGCCTGCGCAGGACGCTTTACGGTCGTTTGACGGAAACCGCCATTGGCCGAAATACGTTCGCTGTTGGACACAGCCGTACCGGAATCGACCACCGGGATCGAACCACGCTGTACGGTAGAGCAGCCGCTGAGCAAAGCCACGGCGGTCACCGCTGGAATCAACCACTTGTTCACTTGAAACCCTCTTTGCTTAATTCATCCAGCCCTTGACCCAATCCATCACCGACTCGCCGGAAGCAGGCGTTTCGCTTGCACAGGCGGCGCCGGGTGGCGGTTCGCTGCCGCGAATATACGGCATCTGCACCGCCCCTGGGCAGTTGGCATCGGAGCCCTGCCCGGTGCGCGAATCGACCCAGGCCTGGACGATGTTGTCCGGCTGCGGCATGTCCAGCGGCAGCGGATCAGCCTTGCGCATGAAACTGGTCCAGACTTGCAACGCGCCGGTGGCCCCGGTGAACGGCGTCTTGCCGTTATCGTCGCGGCCCAGCCACACCACCGCCAGCAGATCCTGACTGAAACCGGCGAACCAGCTGTCACGGGAATCGTTACTGGTGCCGGTCTTGCCGGCGAGTGTCAGGGTCTTGGGCAGCACGTTATAAACCGAACTGCCGGTACCTTCACGCATCACGCGCTGCATGGCGTTCTGGATCAGATAGATGGACGCCGGGTCGAAACGCTGCTCGATCTGGAACGGATAACGCTTGAGCGGTTCGCCCTCGGCGGTCAGCACGCTGCGAATCCCGCGCATCGGCGTGTTGAAACCACCGTTGGCGAGGGTCTGGTACATGGTCGCCACTTCGATCGGGGTCATGCCGCCGGCACCCAGCAACATCGACGGGAAGGCCGGGAATTCACGTGTAACGCCCAGACGACCGAGTGTTTTCAACACATTCGGCACGCCCACTTCCAGACCCAGACGCGAGGTCGACAGGTTGTAGGAGTGCGCCAGGCCCTGATAGAGGAAGACCGTGCCGTGGGAGCGGCGATCATAATTCTGCGGTTTCCACACCTGACCGTTCGCGCCTTTGACCGACAACGGATCGTCGGACAGCCAACTGGTCAGCGTGTACTGGCTCGGTTTCTCCAGCGCGGTGAGATAAACCGCCGGCTTGATCAACGAACCCACCGGCCGCACCGCATCGAGTGCCCGGTTGAAGCCGGCAAAACTGGCCTGACGGCTGCCGATCATCGCCTGCACTTCGCCGGTTTCCGGGTTGGTCACGACCATCGCTGCTTCGACATCGTCGGAGCCTTTGCGCCCGGACAGACGCTTGAAGGTGTCGTTGACCGAGGCTTCGGCCTTCATCTGCAGAATCGGGTCGAAACTGGTGAAGATCCGCAGGCCTTCTTCGGTCAAGTCTTCGTCGCGGTAATCTTCGCGCAACTGCCGTTTGACCAGATCGATAAAGCCCGGGAACGAACTGTCGGCGAGCTTGCCGCGCGTGGTCACGCCCAGCGGCATTTTCTTCGCTGCTTCGACCTGCTCGGCCGTCGCCACGCCCTGCTGCTCAAGTACGTCGAGCACCAGGTTACGCCGCTCCAACGCGCGCTCCGGGTTGCGTCGCGGGTTGTAGTAGGACGGGCCTTTGACCATGCCGACCAGCAACGCCACCTGATGCAGTTTCAATTCGGATAATGGCTGACCGAAGAAGAACTGGCTGGCCAGACCGAAACCGTGCACTGCGCGCTGACCGTCCTGCCCGACGAAGACTTCATTGAGGTAGGCCTCAAGGATTTCTTTCTTGTCGTAATGCATTTCCAGCAACAGCGCCATCATCGCTTCGGTGAGCTTGCGGGTCAGGCTGCGTTCGTTGGTCAGGTAAAAGTTTTTCACCAACTGCTGGGTCAGCGTACTGCCGCCCTGGGTCATCTTGCCGCCAGAGGTGTTGACCCAGATAGCCCGGGCAATCGACTTCGGCGACACGCCCCAGTGGCTGTAGTAATCGCGGTCTTCTACAGCGACCAGGGTTTCGAGCAGGTACGGCGGCACCTGATCGAGCTTGATCAGAATGCGGTCTTCGAGATTCTTTGGATAAATGCCGCCGATCATCAGCGGCTCAAGGCGTACCACGGACAGTTTCGAACCGTTGGTCGCCGACAACTCAGCCACGTAATCGCCGGAGAAACGCACGCGCACCGGCTGCGGCTTCTCCAGGCCTTCATAGAACTGGAAGCCACGGGTATTCAGATCAACCGTGTTGCCGTTGACTGCAGCAGCACCGGGACCATTGCTCACGGCTTCGCGGCGATAGCCAAGGGCATCGAGTTCGGTAAGGAAATCGTCCTTGCTGAGCTTTTGTCCGACGAACAGCTCAAGCGGCCGCGCGTAGACCTTCGCCGGGATGGTCCAGCGCTTGCCGGAGAACTTCTCCTGCACCACGGCATCGAGGTAAACGGCGAAGCCGGCCAGCACGACAAGGCCGACCAGACTGAGTTTAATGGCCCAGCTCAACCATGGGCTGAGGCCCTTGGAAGGTGGTTTTTTCTTGGTACGGGGGGATCGAGTTCGAGTCATGGCGGCGGATTATACGCACTTTATTCATACTCAACAGGAGCGCTCCGAGGTTTGCGTCAGGCTGGCGAGCGGCCATAATGGCCGCCTTGAATTCCCCCCCTCTCTGAAGGATCGCCCGTGAGCCAGTCACTGATCGCTGCCCTGCAAAACCCGGCCCTCTACCCGCACCCTGTCGAAGGGTTTCAGGTCATCGAAACCCATATCTCGTGGGTGATCCTCACCGGCCCCTTTGCTTATAAAGTAAAGAAACCGGTCAATTTCGGTTTCCTCGACTTCACCGGCCTCGAGTCGCGCGCACATTTCTGTGCAGAAGAACTGCGTCTGAACCAGCGCCTGACCGACGATTTGTACCTGGAAGTATTGCCAGTGACCGGCAGCGTCGAAGCACCGCAACTCGGCGGTGAAGGCCCGGCGATCGAATATCTGCTGAAAATGCGCCAGTTCCCACAGACCGGTCTGCTCAGCACTTTGCAAGCCAACGGCGAACTGACCACCCAGCACATCGACGAGATGGCCGAGCAAATCGCCCGCTTCCACCTCACCGCGCCAAAAGTCCCGGCCGAACACGACGCCGGTACCCCGGACAGCGTGATGGCGCCGGTGTCGCAAAACTTTGAGCAGATCCTGCCGTTCCTCAGCGACAAAAACGATCTGCTGCAACTCGACGCACTGAAAGCCTGGGCCGAAAGCAGCTTCGAACGTCTCAAGCCACTGTTCGCCCAGCGCAAAACCGAAGGCTTTACCCGTGAATGTCACGGCGACATCCATTTGGGCAACGCCACGGTCATCGACGGCAAAGTGGTGATCTTCGACTGCATTGAGTTCAACGAACCGTTCCGTTTCACCGACGTCTGGGCCGACACCGGCTTCCTCGCGATGGACCTTGAAGACCGTGGCCTGAAATCCCTGGCGCGCCGCTTCATCAGCCAATACCTGGAATTGACCGGCGACTATCAAGGCCTCGAAGTGCTGAACTTCTATAAAGCCTACCGTGCACTGGTTCGCGCCAAGGTTGCGTTGTTCAGCATGCCCGCGGACGCGACGCCGGTGCAGCGCGCCACCACCCTGCGCCAGTACCGCAACTACGCCAACCTGGCCGAAAGCTACAGCACCATTCCTTCGCGCTTCATGGCAATTACCCACGGTGTTTCCGCGGTCGGCAAGAGCCACGTGGCCATGCGTCTGGTCGAAGCGCTGGGCGCGGTCCGCCTGCGTTCCGATGTTGAACGCAAGCGCCTGTTCGGTGAACAAACCGTCGCCAACGACGTGCAGGCCGGCATCTATAGCGCCGACGCCAGCGCGGCGACCTACGCACGCCTGCATGAAATTGCTGAAATCATCCTGCACGCCGGTTTCCCGGTGGTGATCGACGCGACTTACCTTAAACGCGAGCAACGCGACAACGCGGCGAAAATTGCCGAAGCCACCGGCACACCGTTCCTGATCCTCGACTGCAACGCGCCACAAGCGGTGATCGAGAGCTGGCTGGCGATTCGTCAGGCGGATAAACAGGATCCGTCCGACGCCACGCTGGCCGTGATCCAAGCACAGCAAGCCAATCGTGAAGCGCTGACACCGGAAGAAATTCTGCGCAGCAAACGCGTGCAGACCAACGAATCCGGCACGCTGGACACCGTGGTCGCGCAGATTCGTCAGCGCTTGCCAGGCCTGTAAAAAACTATTTCGGCCGTGAAGCCCTCGCTTGCTTCACGGCCGTCAAATAGTGGCACTATACTGGCGTCATAAAACCAACAGGTGATCTGACATGAGCCAGCCGAAACTGCTCGACTCCCCGCTGTATGCCTTGCTGCACAAAGATGACATCACAGGTTTCAACAACGAGCGCCCGCAAGACGGCCCGATCGACATGGTCGGTGGCGACTTCCGAGGCCTTGACCTGCGTGAATTGAACGCCGATGGCGTGGATTTCCGGGACGCGTATTTCCGCTCGGCCGATTTACGTGGCATCGATTTTCGTAATGCGTCGCTTGAAGGCGCCAGCCTGGCGCACGCGCAGATTTCCGGGGCGTACTTCCCGCCGGAGCTGAGTGCCGACGAGATTCTGATGTCGATGAATTTCGGTACGCGCCTGCGTTATCGCACCCGCTGAAATAACCACCCAGCGCCTGCCCCTATAGGAGTGAGCCTGCTCGCGATAGCGGTTTAACATTCAACATATGTGTGCCTGCCAGCCCGCTATCGCGAGCAGGCTCACTCCTACATTGATATGTGTGTTTTCTCCCTCCTTTCTGCGCTCGCAGGCCGTTCAAGCTCCTTTTCTTAGAAGCATTTGCGTCGAATCCGACCAAACAACCACGCTTTTCCTACTGATGGCTACACTCCTGAGAAGCTCGCCCACGCACCATTCGGCCGTCGCAAGGAGGCTTGATGAATGATGAACTGCAACACCTGAAGAATCTTGGCAAGACGTCGGCGCAATGGTTGCATGCCGTGGGCATCCACAGCGCCTCGGACTTGCGTCGCCTGGGCGCGGTGGACGCCTACCGGGCCGTGCGTACCCGCGGGTTTCGCGCATCGAAGGTGTTGCTGTATGCGATCGAAGGCGCGCTGATGGACGTGCACTGGAACGACATCCCCGCCGAACGCAAGGACGCCCTGAACAAACAGCTCGAAGCCATTTCCTCGCGCCACAAGAACTGAACGGACGCTGACCGTCATGTATTTGCTGGGGGAACAATCGGCATACGCCGATGCACTGATCAATCGCCTACAGAGTTTGCCCGCGCAGTGGCTGCTCGGCCTGGCGCCATGCGGGCCGGATCTGCAACTGGACGCGACGGATGATTTGCTCGCGCAGTTACCCGGCGATCAGTTGTTTCTATTGGCTGAAGGTGTGATCAACGGCTGCATCGCTGCCCGTCCGCTGTTTTATTGGCAAGAGGGCGACCTGATCGGCCTGCAGCGTGGCAATGAATGGGACGATTGCCGCCTGTACAGTGACGGGCCACTGCGCTTGACGCCTTACCGACGCCATGAGGTGTTTCAGCATCTGTACGCCGACGCCGGCCGGGCGGATCAATTTCTTGCATATCTGCTGGGGCAAATGGCAATTCTCGCCCACACCGTCGCCGAGCTGAAACCACGCGAGTTTCGCAGCACCAATGGTTTCAAGCGGGTTGAGGCCGGGGAAATTCTGATCAAGCAGGGCGACGTCGCCGATCATGTGTTCGTGATCATCGACGGCCATGCCGAGGCCTTTGTCGAAGGGCACAAGGTCGGTGATGTGCCCAAGGACGAGATATTTGGTGCCATGGCAGTTTTCACCGGCGAACCGCGCAATGCCACGGTCATCGCCCGAGAAGCGAGCACAGTGATGCTGATTCCCGGTGAGCAGTTTTTGAGCATGACCCGCACCAATCCGAAGATTGCCCACAGCCTGATCGAAAGCATGGCGCAGCGTATCGGCCAACTGAATAAACAAGTCAGCCAAATGACCGAAATCAGAAGTTAATGCCAGCCCCCTGTTTTCGGGGCATCCCGGCCATTTTCGAGTCTGAATCAAAGAAATGAGAAAACAGTTGTTGACGTGGTAATGAGAATCGCTATGATTATCACAACTGGTCGCGAGATCAGTCGATATTCTGAAAAGCCCTTGGTTCGGACTCTCAGATTATCTCCTCATCAGGCTAATCACGGTTATTTGACCCGGTTTTTTACCGGGTCTTTTTTTGCCTGTGGAAAAGTCATTTGCCGAATTGTTCACGCATCTGTTCGCAGTAATCCTGCTTGGGCGTCGGGGCGGTGTACCAGACGTAATCGGCCATCGCGGCAGTCACCGCTGCGCCCCGCTCTGCCAGCATCAACACCGTTGGCGCTTGAGTGGCGCCCAGATCCACGACATGCAACGGCACCCCGACATCCTTGCGCGCATGCCACGCCCCAGCCAGCAAAATCGAAGGCGTGGGCGCCACCAGCATGCGCTCAGCCATGCGTCGGTCACGCTGCTGCTGCACGGCCAGCATCGCGGGCATCTGTGCTGCGGGCAGCAACCCACAATGGGATTCACTGATCTGCGCCAGCAACGTGCTTTTCACCGACGCCGCATTACTGCGCGCACCGCTCAGCACCGGCGGGTTGCGGTAGAAGGTACGGATTTCACTGTTTTCAAGATTGGCCGCCAGCAGCGGATACGGCTGGCTGAGAGCAAAGCGCACGATCGGCCCATAGAGATTCCAGTCCCAGCCATCCTGCCAGGTCAGCGCCTCTGAAAGATTGGCGGACGGCGACGTTGCCTGGCGAACGGCATCTACCTTGGGCTGCTGATCCGGCGTGAGCATTTCCAGCAACAGACTGCCTTGCGGCCGTTGCTCGCCGAGCGACTGCAACAGCCACAATTGCGCGGTGTGATGATCGGCATTGTCGTGCTGCTCGCCAATGATCAGTCGCTCGGGCACAGCAAGGCGTTTCACCAGTTGCTGCGCCGTCAGCTCCTCACCGCTGCGCAGGTCACGAATCTGGCCACTGATCGGCGGTGGCGCAACAACATGCTGACACCCCGCAAGCAACACCACTGCCAACAGCCACAACCCACGCATGCCATCACCTCGATGATTCAGTCAGCGGGCAATGATCAGCGGATGCCCGCGCTCCGGGTGCGGCTGCACCAACACTTCAAGACCGAACACAGCCTTCAGCGAGTCCGGCCGCAACACCTGCTCCGGCGTGTCCAGCGCTACCGGACGCCCGCCTTCGAGCAGCAGAATACGATCACAATAGCGCGCCGCCAGATTCAGATCATGCAGGATCACCAGCACCGCCGCGCCGCGATCGGCAAACTCACGCACCGCTTGCAGCGTGGTGTGTTGATGCAACGGATCAAGCATCGACGTCGGTTCATCCAGCAGCAGCGTTTGCCCGGCTTGTCCCGGCCAGAGCTGCGCCAACACCCGCGCCAGATGCACGCGCTGGCGCTCGCCACCGGACAACGCCAGATAACTGCGACCGCTTAAATGCCCGGCATCCGCCGCCGCCAACGCTGCGGCGATGATTTCGTCATCACGCACGCGACCGCTTTGATAGGGCAGGCGGCCCATGCCGACCACTTCTTCGACACGAAAGGCAAAGTCCAGGGTCGACACTTGAGGCAACACAGCCAAGCGTTGCGCGCGCTGCTGTCCGGTCCAGTGACTCAACGCTTGCCCGTCGAGCGAAACGCCGCCCGCGCTGGGCGCCAATTCACCGCACAGCGCACCGAGCAAGGTACTTTTGCCGGCACCGTTCGGCCCGAGTACGCCGAGCACTTCGCCCGGTTCGAGTTGCAACGTGACATCGCTGAGCACGGCCTTGCGCCCGCGCTGAATGTGCAGATCTTGCGCACGCAACATCAGGCACGTCCTCGCAACAGCAGAAATAGAAAGAACGGCGCACCGATAAACGCGGTGACAATACCGATCGGCAACTCGGCAGGCGCCAACGCCAACCGCGCGACCAGGTCAGCCAAGAGCAAAAGGCTCGCCCCCGCCAGCACCGATGCCGGCAGCAAGACTTTGTGATCCGGGCCCGCCAGCAAACGCACCAGATGCGGCACCACCAAACCAACGAAGCCGATCATTCCCGCTGCTGCCACCGCAGCGCCGACACCCAGCGCGGTGCAAAACACCAACTCGCGCTTCAGTCGCTCGACATCGATGCCCAGATGCCCGGCTTCCGACTCGCCGAGCAGCAAGGCATTCAGCGCCTTGGCCCGACGTGGCAACCATAACGCGACACCAACGCTGATGATCAGCAACGGCCACAACCGCGCGTAACTGGCGCCATTGAGGCTGCCAAGGTTCCAGAACGTCAGCGTCCGCAGGGTCGCGTCATCTGCCAGATAAGTGAACAGGCCGACGGCCGAACCCGCCAGCGCGGTCAGCGCGATACCCGCCAGCAACATGGTCGCGACATTGGTCTGGCCGTTGCGCCGACCGAGTCGATAGACCAGTGCCGTGACCCCGAGCCCGCCGAGAAACGCGCAGACCGACAACAGATAAGGCCCGAACCACTCCGGCAAACCGCCAAAAAACGAGCCCCCGACAATCGCGATCGCCGCACCCAACGCCGCGCCACTGGAAACACCCACCAGTCCGGGGTCTGCCAAGGGGTTACGAAACAATCCCTGCATCGCCACGCCAGACAATGCCAGCACACCGCCGACCGCCAACCCGAGCAAGGTACGCGGCAGACGAATCTGCCCGAGAATCAGCTCGGCCTGCTCCAGCCCTTCTGGCGCCAGCGGTACACCAAGCATGCGCAACGCTGCGCGCAACGTATCGATCAGCGGCAGGCTCACCGGCCCCAGCGCCAATGACAGCCAGATCGCCAGCAAACACAGGAGCGTCAGGCCGATGAACAAGGCACGGGGTTTGACCAGTGTGGTCATTGGCCGCTCTGGGCCGGGTAGAAACCGTCAGACAGGGTTTTCAGCGCCGCAGGCAAACGTGGCCCGAGGCCGCCGACCAGCAGGGTCGGGTCCAGCTCGATCACCCGGCCTGCTTTGGCGGCGCGGCTTGAATCGAGAATCGGGTTTTCCTTGAACAGCGCGGCTTTCGCCGCCTCACCGGTCAGCGCACGGTCGGCGAATACCAATACTTCAGGGTCGAGACTGGCCAGAGACTCCACGGAAAAAGGTTTGTAACCGGTGTGCGTCGCCAGGTTATGCCCACCCGCTTGTTGCAGCAGCCAATCGGCGGCGGTGTCCTTACCGGCAATCAACGGTTTGCCGCCAGCATGTCCGAGCAATAAAAGCACGCCTGGCGCTTTCTGTTGGGTCTGCGCATCGGTCACTCGTGCTTGCTGCGCATCGAGTTGCTGTTGATAACGTTGCAGCAGTTGCGCAGCCTGTGGCTCGGCGCCCAGCAACTGGCCCAAGTGAGTCACGTTTTTCTCCAGCGTCGGCAGATCCGGTTGCGCCGAGAACAACTCCACCTGAACCTTGGCCGCTTTCACCTGTGACAGCACTGGCGGCGGGCCCATTTCCTCGGTGCCGATCAGGATGTCCGGGCGCAGACTGAGAATGCCTTCAGCGGAAAGACTGCGCTGATATCCGATGCTCGGCAGCGCCTTCAGCGACTCGGGATGCTGGCTGGTGGTGTCGACGCCAACCAGCTTCGACTCGCCCCCCAAGGCGCTGACCCACTCCGACAGCGCGCCGCCGGCACTGACCCAACGTTGCGGCAAATCAGCCGCTGCCGCCTGGTGACTGACGAAAAGTCCGGCACACAGCACAGCAACGCGGGTACTCAGGCGCATATCCAGCTTCCTTGAATAAGGTTTTTCCCGGGCGTCAGAATGGCAGGCCAAGTATCCTCGGCATCTGCCAGCCGCCCTGCGGACGAAGGCCGTCATTTGATAATTGTTTGCATTTAAACGTCAAGCTCGGACATATCCGGACACGAGCGGACACTAGAGGATAGTCATGAAGTTTCTCTGCGCAGGCGCCGATCTGGCTGAAGCCGCCAGTCGTGGTTTTGAAGTCGACGGGAAAAAGCTCTTTGCCGTGCGCCGCAGCGGCCAGGCCTATGTTTACCTCAATCGCTGCCCGCACCGCGGCGTCGGGCTGGAATGGCAGCCCGACCAGTTTCTTGACCCCAGCAACAGCCTGATCCAGTGCGCCACCCACGGCGCACTGTTTCTCATCGAGGACGGCGAATGCGTGGCCGGGCCTTGCGCCGGGCAGTCACTCACCGCCATCCCCTGCCGCGAAGACGCGCAAGGCCTGTGGATCAACGTTTAACCGTTGAGCAAGACGTCGAGACGCCGGTCGATGACCATCTCTTCATGGTTTAAACGCACGCCGTACGCCAGCACCTCAACGCCACAGGCAACGGCTTCGAGAAGCGCATCGGCGTACGCCGAATCGATTTCCTTCGCAGGCCGCACCGCTTCAATCCCGCTCAGATTGACGCAATACAACTGCACCGCCCGAATCCCGTCGCGAGCCAAATGCGCCAGCTCACGCAAATGCTTGGCGCCACGCTGGGTCACGGCATCCGGAAACGCCGCCACCGCCGTGCCATCGAAGCCCAGGGTGACGCTTTTCACTTCCACATAAGCCGGGCCGCTCGGGTATTCGAGGCGGAAATCGATACGGCTTTTTTCCTGCCCATAGGCGACTTCTCGCTTCAACGCGGTAAAGCCGTTCAACTCGCTGATCACGCCAGCCTGCAAGGCTTCCTCGACCAACCCGTTGGCGCGTCCGGTGTTCACACAAAACAGCCGCCCTTGCGGGGTTTCGCCGATCTCCCAAGTGCCAGGCAATTTGCGCTTGGGATCGTTGGAGCGGCTGAACCAGACCTGCCCGCCCTCGACCTGACAATTGAGCATGGAGCCGGTGTTCGGGCAGTGAATCGTCAGCAACTCGCCGCTAACGGTCTCGATATCGGCGAGAAAGCGTTTGTATCGACGAATCAACCGCGCTTCTTCAAGAGGGGGATAAAAGCGCATCAGCCTTGCCAACTCTTCAAGCCACGCGCGATGCGCTCCACCGCTTCTTGTAAGCGAGGGAGGTTCTGCGTGTAGGCAAAACGCACATGATGACTGGCTTGATAACGACCAAAATCCAGCCCCGGCGTAAAAGCGACGTGCTCGGTTTCGAGGAAATGACGGCAGAACGCGAAGGCATCGCCGCCGAACTGGCTGATATCGGCGTACAAATAGAACGCGCCCTCCGGTTCCACGGCAATGTTGAATCCGAGCTCGCGCAGGGCGGGCAGCAGGAAGTCGCGACGACGACCAAATTCGGCGCGACGCTCCTCCAGAATGGCGATGGTGTCCGGCTCGAAGCACGCCAATGCAGCGTATTGCGCCATGCTCGGGGCGCTGATGTAGAGATTCTGCGCGAGCTTCTCCAGATCACTCACCGCCGCTTCCGGCGCGACCAGCCAGCCCAGGCGCCAGCCGGTCATGCCGAAGTACTTGGAGAAACTGTTCAGGACAAAAGCGCTGTCATCGACTTCCAGCACGCTGGCGGCATCGGTGCCGTAAGTCAGACCGTGATAGATCTCATCCACCACCAGATGCCCGTGTTTCGCCTTGATGGCTGTGGATAACCCGGCCAGCTCATCGCGGGTCAGGATCGTTCCGGTCGGGTTGGCCGGCGAGGCAACCAGCGCGCCGACGCTGTCGTGGTCCCAATGACGCTCGACCAGATCCGGGGTCAGTTGATAGCGCACGTCCGGGCCCACTGGGACAAGCTGCGCGGCACCTTCGACCAATCGCAGGAAGTGCCGGTTGCACGGATAGCCTGGGTCCGCCAACAGCCAGTGTTTGCCGGGGTCGACCAGCAACGCACTGGCCAGCAACAGCGCACCAGAGCCGCCCGGGGTGATCAGAATCCGCCGCGGATCAATGTTCAAGGCGTAACGCGATTGGTAAAAACCGGCGATCGCCTCGCGCAACTCGGGAATCCCGCGCGCTGCGGTGTAACGGGTCTTGCCCGCCGTCAGCGCCGCTTGCCCGGCCCGAATGATCGGTTCGGCCGTGGTGAAGTCCGGCTCGCCGATCTCCAGATGGATCACGTCGTGGCCTTCAGCCTGCAATTCATTGGCCCGCGCCAGCAGCGCCATTACATGGAACGGTTCGATCGCACGACTGCGCGCACTGTACGGCTGAGCCATTGGTTTTCCTTCGAAGGGGAAAAAGAGACGATTCTACCCATCTGCCGGAACGAGCGAGAACCCGCAGCGGTCACAGCCTCAAGAACGCTGGACTGTAACGATATGAGCGTACGCTCCAGGATTGACTAAAATCAGTGATTGAACAGGTCTCCAACACCGCCAGACACGGCTTGTCAGACTTTTGCAAGCGCCACCCGCCGGGGCCTCGACATCCGGGAGTAGCGCAGGCTGAATTGATCTGGTAAGTTCGCCCGCTTGCAGCCGCAGGGCCGGCAGGTGTCGGTGATGGAGCAATCCTGCGCAATGGATTACAAGAGTAGAGGCGGTCCATTTCATGCCCACCCAAGCAAAGCAACAGCAGAATCAGACGATCAGCGGTTTCGAACCTTATGTTCCGGCGAAAGGTGAAGAGTACATGGGCGCCCCGATGCGCGCGCACTTCACCAAGGTCCTGAACAAGTGGAAACAGGAGTTGATGCAGGAAGTCGACCGCACCGTTGACCACATGAAGGACGAAGCCGCGAATTTCCCGGACCCGGCCGACCGTGCCAGCCAGGAAGAAGAATTCGCCCTCGAGCTGCGCGCCCGCGACCGCGAACGCAAGCTGATCAAGAAAATCGACAAGACGCTGCAACTGATCGAAGACGAAGAGTACGGTTGGTGCGATTCGTGCGGCGTCGAGATTGGTGTGAAACGCCTTGAAGCACGCCCTACAGCCGACATGTGCGTCGACTGCAAGACTCTGGCGGAAATCAAGGAAAAGCAGGTCGGCAAGTAATCTCGACCTGAACGAAAAACGGAGCGTGCGAACGCTCCGTTTTTGTTTCTGTCTTTTGCCTTTGCCTTTGCCTTTTGTAGGAGTGAGCCTGCTCGCGATAGCGGTAGGTCAGTCAATATCGGTATTGAATGTCACACCGCTATCGCGAGCAGGCTCACTCCTACAGGTTGACCTGCGTATAGCCTGAAAAGTAGCTTCGTTTCCATGACTGCCAAAAAACCCCCTGCCTACATCGGCCGCTTCGCCCCGACCCCCAGTGGCCACCTGCACTTCGGCTCGCTGGTCGCCGCCCTCGCCTCTTACCTCGACGCCCGTTCGGTCGGCGGTCGCTGGCTGGTGCGCATGGAAGATCTCGATCCGCCCCGTGAAGAACCCGGTGCGCAAACCGCGATTCTCAAGGCGCTGGAAAGCTACGGCTTCGAATGGGACGGCGACATGGTGCGCCAGAGCGATCGACACGATGCCTACGCCGACGTCCTCAATAGCCTGTTCAATCACGGCCTGGCCTACGCCTGTACCTGCTCGCGCAAACAGCTCGAAGCGTACAACGGCATTTATCCGGGTCTGTGCCGCAATCTCGGCCACGCTCAGCAAGACGCCGCCATTCGCCTGCGCGTGCCGGAACTGGAATACCACTTCATCGACCGCGTGCAAGGCGAATACCGTCAGCATCTGGGCCGCGACGTCGGCGATTTCGTCATCCGCCGCCGCGACGGTCTCTACGCCTATCAATTGGCCGTGGTGCTCGATGATGCGTGGCAAGGCATCACCGACATCGTCCGGGGTGCCGATCTGCTCGACTCGACGCCACGTCAGCTCTACCTGCAAGAGCTGCTGGGCCTGCGCCAACCGCGCTATCTGCACCTGCCGCTAATTACCCAACCGGACGGCAACAAGCTCGGCAAGTCATACCGTTCGCCACCGCTGGAAGCAGATCAGGCCACGCCGTTGTTACTCAGAGCCCTGCGCGCTCTGGGGCAGAACCCCGGCGCCGAACTGGCCCACGCCTCGCCGCAAGAATTACTGGCGTGGGGTTGCCTGCACTGGGATGCGACAAAGATCCCGCGCACACTGACCCTGCCCGAAGCGCAACTGCTATGACGCCACTTGCAGTCGCGCGCCCATCCGTTACCATCGCCGCACGTTTTCGGGCACGCGCATAAAAAAGAGAGGCCGGGATGTACATCTATCGCTTGGTCCTGCTTTTAGTCGTCGGGATCTACCTGTTTTCCCCCGCCATCATGGATTGGTGGATCGACGCGACGGGCGCCTGGTATCGCCCTTATCTGCTCTGGCTGATCCTGATTGTTGTGACCTTCATCCTGCAGAGCCAAAAAGATGCCGATGAGCTTTAGCCTGACCCAGATGATCCTGATCAGCGCCGCGTACCTGGCGGTGCTGTTCGGCGTTGCCTGGGTCAGTGAACGGGGCATGATCCCGCGCGCGATCATTCGCCACCCGCTGACTTACACTTTGTCGCTGGGGGTTTACGCCAGTGCGTGGGCGTTCTACGGCACGGTGGGCCTTGCGTATCAGTACGGCTACGGTTTTCTGTCCAGTTACCTCGGCGTGTCCGGCGCATTTCTGCTGGCGCCGGTGTTGCTCTATCCGATCCTGAAAATCACCCGCACCTATCAACTGTCGTCGCTGGCCGATCTGTTTGCGTTCCGTTTCCGCAGCACCTGGGCCGGCGCGCTGACCACGATCTTCATGCTGATTGGCGTGTTGCCGTTGCTGGCGTTGCAGATTCAAGCGGTGGCCGACTCCATCGGCATCCTCACTGGCGAGCCGGTGCAGAGTCGCGTGGCGCTGGCGTTTTGTGCGCTGATCATCCTGTTCACGATTTTCTTCGGCTCCCGCCACATCGCCACCCGTGAGAAACACGAAGGGCTGGTGTTCGCGATTGCCTTTGAATCGGTGATCAAACTGATCGCCCTCGGCGGCGTCGGTTTGTATGCGCTGTACGGGGTGTTCGACGGTCCGCAACAACTTGAGGTGTGGCTGCTGCAAAACCAGACCGCCCTCGCCGCGCTGCACACGCCATTGCAGGAAGGTCCGTGGCGCACGCTGTTGCTGGTGTTTTTTGCCTCGGCAATCGTGATGCCGCACATGTATCACATGACGTTTACCGAGAACCTCAATCCGCGCTCACTGGTCAGTGCGAGCTGGGGTTTGCCGCTGTTCCTGCTGCTGATGAGCCTGGCGGTGCCGCTGATCTTGTGGGCCGGCCTGAAACTGGGCGCCACGACCAATCCGGAATATTTCACCCTCGGCATCGGCATCGCCGCCAACAGCAAGCCGCTGGCGTTGCTCGCCTACGTCGGCGGTCTATCGGCGGCCAGCGGCCTGATCATCGTCACCACGCTGGCGCTGTCGGGCATGGCGCTGAACCACCTGGTGCTGCCGCTTTATCAGCCGCCGGCCGAAGGCAATATCTACCGTTGGTTGAAATGGACGCGCCGCGCGCTGATCGTCGCGATCATCATGGCTGGTTTCGGCTTCTACCTGATGCTCGGCGCCGAGCAGGATCTGGCCAACCTCGGCATTGTTGCTTTCGTGGCGACCCTGCAATTCCTCCCGGGCGTGCTGTCCGTACTGTACTGGCCAACCGCTAACCGCCGAGGCTTTATCGCCGGTCTGCTGGCGGGGATTCTGGTTTGGGTGGTGACCATGCTGTTGCCGCTGGTCGGCAATCTGCAGGGTTTCTACATCCCGCTGCTGAACATGATTTACGTGCTCGACGACACCAGCTGGCACATGGCGGCCATCGCCTCGCTCGCCGCCAACGTATTGATGTTCACGCTGATCTCGCTGTTCACCAATGCCAGTCCGGAAGAAGCCAGCGCCGCCGAAGCCTGCGCCGTGGATAACGTGCGTCGCCCGCAACGCCGCGAACTGCACGCTGCCTCCCCGCAGGAATTCGCCACACAACTGGCGAAACCACTGGGCGCCAAGGCTGCGCAGAAAGAAGTCGAGCAAGCCCTGCGTGACCTTTACCTTCCCTTCGACGAACGCCGCCCTTACGCCTTGCGCCGTTTGCGCGACCGCATCGAAGCCAACCTCTCCGGCCTGATGGGCCCGAGCGTCGCGCAGGACATGGTGGAAACCTTCCTGCCGTACAAGGCTGGCGGTGAAAACTATGTCACCGAAGACATCCACTTCATCGAAAGCCGCCTCGAGGATTACCACTCGCGCCTCACCGGTCTGGCTGCCGAACTCGATGCCTTGCGCCGTTACCACCGCCAGACCTTGCAGGAATTGCCGATGGGCGTTTGCTCGCTGGCCAAGGATCAAGAGATCCTGATGTGGAACAAAGCCATGGAAGAACTCACCGGGATTGCCGCGCAACGTGTGGTCGGTTCGCGGCTGAGCACCATCGGCGAGCCGTGGAAAGAATTGTTGCAAGGCTTTATCAATCTGCCCGACGAACATTTGCACAAACAGCATCTGGCCCTCGACGGCCAGACCCGCTGGCTGAACCTGCACAAAGCGGCCATCGATGAGCCGTTGGCGCCGGGTAACAGTGGCCTGGTGTTACTGGTCGAGGATTTGACCGAAACACAGATGCTCGAAGACAAACTGGTGCACTCCGAACGTCTGGCGAGCATCGGTCGCCTCGCAGCAGGTGTGGCCCACGAAATCGGCAACCCGGTCACCGGCATCGCCTGTCTGGCGCAAAACCTGCGCGAAGAGCGCGAAGAAGACGACGAACTGACGGAAATCAGCGGGCAGATTCTCGAACAGACCAAACGCATATCGCGCATCGTCCAGTCGTTGATGAGTTTCGCCCACGCCGGCAGCCATCAGCACAGCGACGAGCCGGTGTGTCTGGCGGAAGTGGCGCAGGACGCGATTGGCCTGCTGGCGCTGAACCGACGCAATTTCGAAGTGCAGTTCTACAACCTGTGCGATCCCGATCACTGGGTCGAAGGCGATCCGCAGCGGCTCGCCCAGGTTTTGATCAATCTGCTCTCCAACGCCCGCGACGCCTCGCCGCCGCACAGTGCGGTACGGGTCAAGAGCGAAGCCGGCGAACACACGGTCGATCTGATCGTCGAGGACGAAGGCAGCGGTATTCCGAAGAACATCATGGACAGATTGTTCGAACCCTTCTTCACCACCAAGGATCCTGGCGAAGGCACCGGTCTGGGCCTTGCACTGGTCTATTCCATCGTTGAAGAGCATTATGGACAAATCACCATCGACAGCCCGGCTGATGTACAAAGCCAACGCGGCACCCGTATCCGGGTGACCTTACCGCGTCATGTCGAAGCGACGTCCGCTGTGAACTGAGACCGTCGAGAGTATCGAATCAATGCCGCACATTTTGATCGTCGAAGACGAAACAATTATCCGCTCCGCCTTGCGCCGCCTGCTGGAACGTAATCAGTACCAGGTCAGCGAAGCCGGTTCAGTGCAGGAAGCACAAGAACGCTTCACCATTCCTACGTTCGACCTGATCGTCAGCGATCTGCGTTTGCCGGGCGCTCCGGGCACCGAGCTGATCAAGCTCGGCCAGGGCACGCCGGTGCTGATCATGACCAGTTACGCCAGCCTGCGCTCGGCGGTCGACTCGATGAAGATGGGCGCGGTGGACTACATCGCCAAGCCTTTCGACCACGATGAAATGCTCCAGGCTGTCGCGCGGATCCTGCGTGATCGCCAATCGGCTCCGGCTGCCGGCGAAGCGGTTGCCAGCAAACCGGCCAATGGCAGCGGCAAACCCGCCACTGACAACAGCAACGGCGAAATCGGCATCATTGGTTCGTGCCCGCCGATGCAGGATCTGTACAGCAAGATCCGCAAAGTCGCACCGACCGATTCCAATGTCCTGATCCAGGGCGAGTCGGGCACCGGTAAAGAACTGGTGGCCCGCGCCCTGCACAATCTGTCGAAACGCGCCAAGGCACCGATGATTTCGGTGAACTGTGCAGCTATCCCGGAAAGCCTGATCGAGTCCGAATTGTTCGGTCACGAGAAAGGCGCGTTCACTGGCGCCAGCGCCGGGCGTGCAGGTCTGGTTGAAGCGGCGGATGGCGGCACCTTGTTCCTCGACGAGATCGGTGAGCTGCCACTGGAAGCTCAGGCCCGCCTGCTGCGCGTATTGCAGGAAGGTGAAATTCGCCGTGTTGGTTCCGTGCAGTCGCAGAAGGTCGATGTGCGCCTGATCGCGGCCACGCACCGGGACCTGAAAAGTCTGGCGAAAATCGGCCAGTTCCGTGAAGACCTTTATTACCGTCTGCACGTGATCGCATTGAAACTGCCGGCCCTGCGCGAGCGCGGTGCCGACGTCAACGAAATCGCCACGGCTTTCCTCGCTCGCCAGAGCGCGCGCATCAATCGTACCGACCTCAAGTTTGCTGCGGATGCCGAACAGGCCATTCGTCACTATTCCTGGCCGGGTAACGTGCGGGAGTTGGAGAACGCAGTCGAGCGCGCGGTGATTCTTAGCGAAAGCCCGGAAATCTCCGCCGATTTGCTGGGCATCGACATCGAGCTGAGCGATCTGGAAGACGACGAGTTCATCGGTCTGCCGCCGCAAACGGGCGGTAACGCCAGCAACAGCAGCCATGAGCCGACCGAAGACTTGTCGCTGGAAGACTATTTCCAGCACTTCGTCCTTGAGCATCAGGATCACATGACCGAGACCGAACTGGCGCGCAAACTGGGCGTCAGCCGTAAATGTCTGTGGGAGCGTCGTCAGCGTCTGGGCATTCCACGGCGCAAGACCGGGGTCGCCAGCGAGAGCTGAACGTTACCTGTCGAGTGCGCGGGTAACGGTTGAGGATGTGAAAAAACTGTTACCGCAGTCGATTCACGTAACAGAAGCCGGGGTTATCGGTAACGAAACCCCGGTTTTTTTTCGCCCCGACAAAACGGTTATATCGACCTAACCCCTTGTTTTATTGGGTTTCGAAAAAGTTGGCACGCCCCCTGCTATATGTTTGGTACAAGAACAATAACAAGCAATGCACAAGACAATAAAAATAAGACGAATCGACTCACGCACAATAAAAACAAGACGGCGAGAGGCGCAGCTAACTGATTCTTTTGGAGAGGCGTTGTATTTGGGGCTTGCCCCACGACCAGACCGAGAACAACAAAAACTGTCCTAAGACAGAGCCTGTACTGGTTGGATCGTAAGATCACTGCAATTCAGCGACCAAAGCAATCCGTTTGCTCTTGGCTCCCGATTGGGAGGGTCACGAAGGAAACGCTTCGTGGCGAGGGCACTCAACAAAAACAAGAAGCCCGAATCAATAATAAAAAGAGCACGCAACTACTTCTTGGGGAGCTTCGGCTCCCCTTGTAGTTTCTCCCTCCCGGCAAAATCCTCTGTTTTTATCGCGCGCGACGCCTGTAGCCTGCGGCTTGCAGCTCAAATCTGCCGTGTCCTACACCATCCCCCGACTAAATGCTAGAATCTGCGCCCATCATGCGGTCATTCTTTGGTATGGCCGAACATTCCTTCAAACAGTGCATCCCATGCTGAAGAAGTTGTTCCAGTCATTCCGAACTCCCGTGCGTCGTACGCAACACATCCGCAGCACCCCTGAAGTGCTCAACAGCGGTCAACATTCGCTGCAGAAAACGCAGTTCAGCCGCTATGCGGTGAATATCGTCGAACGCCTGCAAGGTGCCGGTTACCAGGCTTATCTGGTCGGCGGTTGCGTGCGTGACATGCTGCTGGGCATCACGCCCAAGGATTTCGACGTCGCCACCAGCGCCACGCCCGAGCAAGTCCGTGCCGAATTCCGCAACGCGCGAATCATCGGCCGTCGCTTCAAACTGGTGCATATCCATTTCGGTCGCGAAATCATCGAAGTCGCGACCTTCCGCGCCAATCACCCGGTCAACGAAGACGACGAAGACAGCAATCAGTCTTCGCGTAACGAGAGCGGGCGGATTCTGCGCGACAACGTTTACGGCACCCTGGAAGAAGACGCGCAACGCCGTGACTTCACCATCAACGCCCTGTATTACGATCCGGTCAGCGAGCGCATCCTCGATTACGCCAACGGCGTACACGACATCCGCAATCACCTGATCCGTCTGATCGGCGATCCGAAGCAGCGCTACCAGGAAGATCCGGTGCGCATGCTGCGGGCCGTGCGTTTCGCCGCCAAGCTCAACTTCGGCATCGAGAAGCACACCGTGCAGCCGATCCGTGAACTGGCGCCGATGCTGCGCGAGATCCCGTCGGCGCGCCTGTTCGAAGAAGTGCTCAAGCTGTTCCTCTCGGGACACGGCGCGATCACCTTCGAAATGCTCGTCGATCTGCAACTGTTCGCCCCGCTGTTCCCGGCCAGTGCCGATGCGCTGGAACATAACCCGGAGTACACCCACACGCTGATCAGCGAAGCGCTGACCAACACCGACCTGCGCATCAAGCAGAACAAACCGGTGACCCCGGCGTTCCTGTTTGCCGCGCTGCTGTGGCCTGCCCTGCCGGCCCGCGTGTTGCGCTTGCAGGAACGTGGCATGCCGCCAATTCCGGCAATGCAGGAAGGCGCGCACGAGCTGATCGCCGAACAGTGCCAGCGCATTGCGATTCCAAAGCGCTTCACCATGCCGATCCGCGAGATCTGGGACATGCAGGAACGCTTGCCACGCCGCAGCGGCAAACGTGCCGACCTGTTGCTGGACAATCCGCGTTTCCGCGCCGGTTACGATTTCCTGCTGTTGCGTGAAAGTGCTGGCGAGGAGACTGATGGCCTCGGCGAATGGTGGACGGATTATCAGGACGCCAACGAAAGCGAACGCCGCGACATGATCCGCGACCTCAGCGGTAAAGGTGATGACGCCAGCGGCGCGCCACGCAAACGTCGTCGCAGCAGCGGCTCCAAGCGCAAACGCGCCGGCGCCCCGAGCGCTTCGACAGGCGAGTAAAGGCATGGAACGCATCTACATCGGCATGGGCAGCAACCTCGCTGACCCGGCCGAACAATTGCGCAGCGCCGTCGAGGCGCTGGGGCAATTGCCGCAGACTTCCCTCGCCGGTGTTTCAGCTTTCTATCAAAGCGATTCCCTGTTGCCGGGCCAACCGCGTTACACCAACGCGGTGGCGGCGCTCGACAGCGCCCTCGCCCCACTGGAGCTGCTCGATGCGTTGCAAGCGATCGAGAATGATCAGGGCCGCGAACGCCTTGAGCGCTGGGGTCCGCGCACGCTGGATCTGGACATTCTGCTGTTCGGTGATCGACTGATCGACGAACCACGGCTGAAAGTCCCGCACTACCAGATTCAGGAACGCGCGTTCGTGCTGTATCCGCTCGCCGAACTGGCGCCGCCGGCTCTTCATCTGCCCGATGGCCGCACCCTCGCCGACATGCTCGCCGCCTGCCCGTTCGTCGGCCTCGAACGCCTCCCCCAAGCCTGAAGCAAATCCCCCTGTAGGAGCTGCCGAAGGCTGCGATCTTTTGATCTTGCTCTTGTTATTAAAACCCCAAGGATCAAAAGATCGCAGCCTTCGGCAGCTCCTACATGGATAGCGTGCGACATCGCTATTTTTGTCGGACAAAAATTCTGTAATTCAACCCCGCTACGGCGCTGAATCGCATCAGTAACGCCGGTAACACTCCCCTCGTAACATTGCGGTAACACACGCAATTGACTTCCGCTTGGCTCATCACGACTATAGGCGTCCCGCTGCCGCCAACCCGGCACACACGGGCGCAAGCCAGGCCTTATAAGCACGACAAAAGACCGTGCGCCTGAGTAGATGACGAATCACGCGCGTTACTCGCAGTAGTTTCCAGAGCGCCTGAACGAGGATTTTTTACATGCCAGCCATCACCCTGACCACGCTCCAGAGCCTCAAGCAGAAAGGTGAAAAAATCACCATGCTGACCTGCTATGACGCGACCTTCGCCCACGCCTGTAATGAGGCCGGTGTTGAAGTGCTGCTGGTGGGCGACTCCCTCGGCATGGTCCTGCAAGGTCACGACAGCACGCTGCCGGTGTCCACCGCAGAAATGGCCTACCACACCGCCTGCGTCAAACGCGGCAACAGCGACGCGTTGATCCTTGCCGATCTGCCGTTCATGGCCAACGCCACCCTCGAACAAACCATGAACAACAGCGCCATGCTGATGCAGGCCGGTGCGCACATGGTCAAGGTCGAAGGTCAGCTGTGGCTCGCGGAGTCGATCCGTCTGCTCGCCGAACGCGGTGTGCCAGTGTGCGCGCACATGGGCTTGACCCCGCAAGCGGTGAACATTCTCGGTGGCTATAAAGTGCAGGGCCGTAACGAGAACCAGGCGCGGCAGATGCGTGCCGACGCGATCTCGCTGGAGCAGGCCGGCGCGGCGATGCTGCTGCTGGAATGCGTACCGAGCGAACTGGCGGCCGAAATCAGCCAGGCCGTGAAGATTCCGGTCATTGGCATCGGCGCCGGTAACGCCACCGACGGTCAAGTGCTGGTACTGCACGACATGCTCGGCCTGTCGATCACCGGCCGCGTACCGAAATTCGTCAAGAACTTCATGCACGGCCAGGACAGCATTCAGTCCGCGCTGAAGGCTTACGTCAGCGAAGTCAAAGCCACCACGTTCCCAGGCATCGAACACGGATTCTCGGCATGAATACTGTTAAAACCGTACGCGAGCTGCGCGCCGCTGTAGCCCGCGCCCGCAGTGAAGGCAAGCGCATCGGCTTCGTGCCGACCATGGGCAACCTGCACAGCGGCCATGTCGCGCTGGTGACCAAAGCCACCCAGCGCGTGGATTTTGTGGTCGCGAGCATTTTCGTCAACCCGCTGCAATTCGGCGCTGGCGAAGATCTCGACAAGTATCCGCGCACCCTCGCCGCCGATCAGGAAAAACTGCTTGAAGCCGGTTGCTCGCTGCTGTTCGCGCCGACGGTCGAAGAAATGTACCCCGACGGCATGGCCGGGCAGACTCGCGTCAGCGTGCCGCAACTTTCTGAAGGCCTGTGCGGCGCCAGCCGTCCGGGGCACTTCGAAGGTGTCGCGACCGTGGTCAGCAAACTGTTCAACATGGTCCAGCCGGATCTGGCGATTTTCGGCCAGAAGGATTACCAGCAACTGGCGGTGATCCGTGCGCTGGTGCATGACCTGAACATGCCGATCCAGATCATCGGCGAGCCGACCGTACGCGCCGCCGACGGCCTGGCATTGTCCTCGCGCAATGGTTTCCTCAGCGAAGAACAGCGCGCGGTGGCGCCGGTGGTCTATCGCGCCCTGAGCAACATCGCCGAGTCGATCAAACAAGGCGAACGGGATTTCCCGGCACTGGTCAGCGCTCAGGCGCAACAACTGGAAGCGGCTGGGTTGCGTCCGGATTACCTGGAAATCCGCCATGCCCTGACCTTGCGTCCGGCGACGGCTGAAGACCGCGACCTGGTGATTCTGGTGGCGGCATTCCTTGGCACCACACGGTTGATCGACAACCTGCACCTGAATCTCGATAGCCCGGTTTAACAGCAAAATCAAAAGATCGCAGCCTGCGGCAGCTCCTACATAACCCGGTAGGAGCTGCCGCAGGCTGCGATCTTTTGCGTTGTATTGCCGCTCATAAAGCCTTCGGGCACACTGCCGGCCGTTCGATTCCAGCCCGGGAGGTTCAGCTTGCCTCAGTGCCCCCTCCCCTCCGTTTGTCAGCCATTCCCGGTATTAATGTTAAAAAAGTACAGGGATCTGGTCAGACAAAGTCAAGACAGATCGCAGCGCGAGGTTTACTGTATTCGCCCTGCGCCAATAAATCGTGTCGACGCAGTTTGACCCCGCGCCTAAACAGGGTGCGCCGGTCTGTTCAGTGTTCAAAAAGCCGTTCAAGTAAAAAGGAAAACCGCAGCGATGGCGTATTACCTCACTCCTAAAGACGTTACCGCTCTGCCCGCCTGGCAAGCGTTGAAAGAACACCGCCAGGCCATGCAGGATTTCAGCATGCGCGAGGCCTTCAATGCCGATCCGCAGCGCTTCAATCAGTTCACCCTCAGCAGCTGCGGCCTGTTTCTCGATTATTCGAAGAATTTGATCAACGCCCAGACCCGCAACCTGCTGGTGGGCCTGGCCAATGAAGTTGATTTGAAAGGCGCGATCAAAGCGCTGTTCGATGGCGAAATCGTCAACACCTCCGAAGGCCGCCCGGCGCTGCACACCGCCCTGCGCCGTCCGGTGGGCGACAAGTTGTCGGTCAACGGCGTCAACGTGATGCCGGAAGTCCACAAGGTGTTGAACCAGATCACCGACCTCGTGGGCCGTATTCACGACGGTCTGTGGCGCGGTTACACCGAGAAGCCGATCACTGACGTGGTCAACATCGGCATCGGTGGCTCGTTCCTCGGCCCTGAACTGGTTTCCGAAGCATTGCTGTCCTACGCGCAGAAAGGCGTGCGTTGCCACTACCTGGCGAACATCGACGGCAGTGAGTTCCACGAGCTGACGCAAAAACTACGTGCCGAAACCACTTTGTTCATCGTTTCGTCGAAGTCGTTCAACACCCTCGAAACCCTGAAGAATGCGCAGGCCGCACGTGCCTGGTACCTGGCACAGGGTGGTTCGGAAGCCGAACTGTATCGTCACTTCATCGCCGTCTCGAGCAACAACGCCGCCGCCGTGGCGTTCGGTATCCGCGAAGAAAACATCTTCCCGATGTGGGACTGGGTGGGCGGTCGTTACTCGCTGTGGTCGGCGATCGGTTTGCCGATTGCCCTGGCCATCGGCATGTCCAACTTCAAGGAATTGCTGTCCGGTGCCTACACCATGGACCAGCACTTCCAGACCGCGCCGTTCGAACAGAACATGCCGGTGCTGCTGGCCTTGCTCGGCGTGTGGTACGGCAACTTCTGGGGCGCGCAAAGTCACGCGATCCTGCCGTACGACCACTACCTGCGCAACATCACCAAGCACTTGCAACAACTGGACATGGAATCCAACGGCAAGAGCGTGCGTCAGGACGGCACCCCGGTGTCGACTGATACCGGCCCGGTGATCTGGGGTGGCGTCGGCTGCAACGGTCAGCACGCTTACCACCAGTTGCTGCACCAAGGTTCGCAGTTGATCCCGGCCGATTTCATTGTGCCGATCGTCAGCTTCAACCCGGTCGCCGACCACCATCAGTGGCTGTACGCCAACTGCCTGTCGCAGAGCCAGGCGCTGATGCTCGGCAAGACCTTGCCGGAAGCCGAGCAAGAGTTGCGCGAAAAAGGCATGAGCGAAGAGCAAGTGCACAAACTCGCACCGCACAAGGTGATCCCGGGCAACCGTCCAAGCAACACCCTCGTGGTTGAACGCATCAGCCCGCGCCGTCTCGGCGCACTGGTGGCGATGTATGAACACAAAGTGTTCGTGCAAAGCGTGGTCTGGGGCATCAACGCCTTCGACCAGTGGGGCGTGGAACTGGGCAAGGAACTGGGCAAAGGCGTTTACAACCGTCTGGTGGGCAGCGATGAAACCAATGCTGATGACCCTTCCACCCAGGGCCTGATCAACTACTTCCGCGGTCGTCACCGCGGGTGATAGGCTGAAGGGGCGGTTTGCCTGCCCCTACAGCTTGCAACATCGACAGTTCCACGGCACCGGGCTAATCGCAGAATCGGTGGCGTACACGATCCCGGTAGGAGCTGCCGAAGGCTGCGATCTTTTGATCTTGACCTTAAAAAACAAGATCAAAAGATCGCAGCCTTCGGCAGCTCCTACGAGGGTCGTACAGCTCCCCTCTTGTCGCACAACAAGAATAAGGAACCGTCATGTTCGATATCAGCACGTTCCCCAAAGCCGATGCCGTCCGCCGGGCTGCGCAATTGAGTCAGGAAGACTATCGGCGCCTGTACCGCGAATCCATTGAACACCCCACGGCCTTCTGGGCCGAACAAGCCACGCGCTTTCTCGACTGGAGCACACCGTGGCAGACCGTTCAGCGCTATGACCTGGAAACCGGTGAAGCCGCCTGGTTTGCCGGGGGCAAGCTGAATGTCAGTTACAACTGCATCGACCGCCACCTGGCAAAGCGCGGCGATCAAACCGCCCTGCTCTGGGAAGGCGACGACCCTGCCGAATCCGCACAAATCACCTACAAAAAACTCCATCACCATGTCTGCCGACTGGCCAATGTGCTGAAAAGCCGTGGCGTGAAGAAAGGCGACCGGGTGTGCATCTACATGCCGATGATCCCCGAAGCCGCTTACGCCATGCTTGCCTGCTCGCGGATCGGCGCGGTCCATTCGGTGGTGTTCGGCGGTTTCTCCCCGGACTCCCTGCGCGACCGCATTCTAGACGCCGACTGCCGCACCGTGATCACTGCCGACGAAGGCGTGCGCGGCGGCAAGTTCGTGCCACTGAAACAGAACGTCGACAAAGCCCTGCAGAGTTGCCCGGACGTCAGCACCGTTGTAGTGGTCGAGCGTACGCAGGGCAAAGTCGAATGGGTCGAGGGCCGCGACCTCTGGTATCACCAGGCCGTGCGCGACGTCAGCGACGATTGCCCGCCGGAGCCGATGGACGCCGAAGATCCGCTGTTTATCCTCTACACCTCCGGCAGCACCGGAAAACCCAAAGGCGTGCTGCACACCACCGGTGGCTACTTGCTGCAAGCGGCGATGACCTTCAAGTACGTGCTCGATTACCGCGACGGCGAAGTGTTCTGGTGCACCGCCGACGTCGGCTGGGTCACCGGCCACAGCTACATCGTCTACGGCCCGCTGGCCAATGGCGCGACCACATTGATGTTCGAAGGCGTGCCGAGCTACCCGAGCAGTTCGCGATTCTGGCAGGTCATCGATAAACACAAGGTCAACATTTTCTACACCGCACCGACCGCCCTGCGCGCGTTGATGCGTGAAGGGGCCGAACCGTTGCAGGAAACCTCGCGCGCCAGCCTCAGATTACTCGGCAGTGTCGGTGAGCCGATCAACCCGGAAGCGTGGGAATGGTATTTCAACGTGGTCGGCGAGCAACGTTGCCCCATCGTCGATACCTGGTGGCAGACCGAAACCGGCGGCATCATGCTCAGCCCGCTGGTCAGTGCCCAGCGGATCAAACCGGGCTGCGCCACGCAGCCGATGTTCGGCGTGCAACCGGTGCTGCTCGACGAGCAAGGCAAGGAAATCAAAGGCGCCGGCAGCGGCGTGCTGGCGATCAAATCGAGTTGGCCGGCGCAAATTCGCAGCGTCTATGGCGATCCGCAGCGGATGGTCGACACCTATTTCAAACCTTACCCCGGCTATTACTTCACCGGCGACGGCGCGCGCCGCGATGAGGACGGCGATTACTGGATCACCGGGCGCATCGACGACGTGATCAACGTCTCCGGCCACCGCATCGGCACTGCCGAAGTGGAGAGCGCACTGGTGCTGCACGACAGCATTGCCGAGGCCGCCGTGGTCGGTTATCCGCACGACGTCAAAGGTCAGGGCATCTACGCTTTCGTCACGCCAATGAACGGTACCGAACCAAACGACGAGCTGAAGAAAGAACTGCTCGCCCACGTCAGCAAGGAAATCGGCAGCTTCGCCAAACCGGACCTGATCCAGTGGGCCCCGGCCTTGCCGAAAACCCGTTCAGGCAAGATCATGCGGCGCATCCTGCGCAAGATCGCCTGCAACGAACTCGACAGCCTCGGCGACACCTCGACCCTGGCCGATCCGAGCGTGGTGCAAGGCCTGATCGACAAGCGCCTCAATCAGTAACCCGTCGAGCGCGGTCAACCGGCCGCGCCCGCCCTCCTTCACTGAGTGCTCATGGAATTCATCCGCAGTCGCATTGAACACCAACTCATGAGCCTGACCGGGTTGTCGCTCGGTCAGCTCGACCTGGAGAACCCCAAGGGTGACCCCGGCCTGTTCGGCCCCGACTCGGTCAGTTGGCAGGTGCACGGCGATTTCAGCAGCATGTTGATCGGCGGCATCAGCGCATTGTTGTTACAGGCGCTGCACCCCTTGGCGCTGGCCGGGGTTTGGGATCACTCCAACTTTCGTCAGGACATGCTCGGGCGTTTGCGCCGCACCAGTCAGTTTGTCTCCGGCACCACGTTTGGCTCCAGGCGTGATGCCGACTGGCTGATCGAGAAAGTGCGCACCATTCACCTGCAAGTGGTCGGCACCGCGCCGGATGGTCGGCCTTACGCCGCGAGCGATCCGGACTTGCTGACGTGGGTGCATGTGGCGGAGGTCAGCAACTTCCTTGCGGCGCATTTGCGCTATCGCAATCCGCAGTTGTCCGTTTCGGATCAGGATCGTTACTACGCGGAAATCGCCGTGGTCGCCGAACGTCTGGGCGCACGCGATGTGCCCAAGTCGCGGCTGGCTGTGGCCGAATATCTGCAAGGCATGCGCCCACAGTTGCTGTGCGATGGCCGCAGCCGTGAAGTCTTGCGCCTGTTACTGGCCGCGCCGGCGCCGAGTGTTCTGGCGCGACCGTTTGGCGATCTGATGATGAAGGCGGGGATTGATCTGCTGCCGGATTGGGCCAGCGACATGCTCGACGTCCGCCAGAGTTCGCTGCAACGCCAACTGATTCGCGCCAGCGTCAGACGCAGCGCGCCGATGCTGCGCTGGGCAATGCGCAACGGCTCGGTGCAACGCGCCAAACGCCGGATGGGTTTGATTACCTGAAAGCATCGCGAGCAGGCTCACTCCTACAGGAGATTCGTATGCAACATAACTCCCTTGTAGGAGTGAGCCTGCTCGCGATGGTAGCCACTCGATTGCTCACCAAGCTGATAAACTCCCGCGCCCCCATTCTCTCCAGCAAGGCGCATGCATGTCTTCCTTGAATCAGGCGCTGCGCGCCGCCCTCGATCAACGCCAGGATTTGCTGGCCGAGCTGCACCGCCAGGGCACCGATTGCTATCGGCTGTTCCACGGCAGTCAGGAAGGCGCCGGCGGTCTGACCATCGACCGCTACGGTCCGCAACTGCTGGTGCAGAGTTTCCACCAGACGCTGGAGCGTGACCACCTGTTGCAACTGCATGCCATGGTTAATCAAACGTTGGGCCTGGAAACCCTGCTGGTCTACAACGATCGCTCGCGCGGCAATTCGCGCATCGACCGTGAAGACAGCGTGTATAAGGCCGACGATGCCGCACTGGTTGATCTGGTCGGCCATGAGTGGGGCTTGAACTACCGCGTACGCGGGCGACATGCCGGCCAGGATCCATTGCTGTTCCTCGATCTGCGCAACACCCGCGGTTGGGTCAAGGAGCACGCCAAGGGCAAATCCGTGCTCAATCTGTTCGCCTACACCTGCGGCGTGGGCCTCAGTGCCGCAGCCGGTGGCGCGCGTGAGGTGTGTAACCTCGATTTCGCCGAGGGCAATCTGGCGGTCGGTCGCGAAAACGGTTTGCTCAATCCGCAGTTGCCCGAGATGCAATTCATCCAGTCCGACTACTTCCCGGCGATCCGCCAGTTGGCCGGCCTGCCAATCAGCCAGCGCCGTGGGCAGAAACTGCCGAGCTATCAGCGCCTCGATCAGCGTCAATACGATCTTGTGCTGCTCGACCCACCGGCCTGGGCCAAGAGCGCCTTCGGCACCGTCGACCTGCTACGCGATTATCAAAGCCTGCTCAAACCCGCCCTGCTGACCACCGCCGACAACGGCGTGCTGATCTGCTGCAACAACCTGGCGAAAGTCAGCATGGACGACTGGCGCGAGCAAGTGCTGCGCTGTGCCGAGAAGGCTGGCCGCCCAGTGCGCGAATGGAGCGTGATGACCCCAGGCGCCGACTTCCCGTCGAAGGATCAGCAACCACCGCTGAAAACCCTGATCCTGCAGCTATAACTCCCCCCTGTAGGAGCTGCCGAAGGCTGCGATCTTTTGATCTTGTTTTAAAAAAAGACAAAATCAAAACATCGCAGCCTTCGGCAGCTCCTACAGAAGAATCTGAACAATCCTGCAGCACGGCTGTTACTTCGGAACCAGAATCGCGTGCCATACTCCAAGGCACTCCGATTCAGACAGATGAAGCCGCACATGCCCAAAGGATTGATTCGCGCAATTGGCGCCTTGTTGACTGCTCTGGCCCTCTACAGCCTGCTGGGGTTTCTGATTTTGCCGGGCATTGCCCTGCGCGTGGCCAACCAGCAACTGGCCAACTACGCGACCGTGCCTGCGCATATCCAGCGCATCGAGCTCAACCCGTTCAGCCTTGAGGTTACCCTGTGGGGTCTGGTCATTGGCGAGCCGGGCAAGGAACAGGTCGGCTTCGATCGTCTGTACGCCGACTTGCAAATCGACAGTCTGTGGACCAAAGCCCTGCATCTGGCCAACATCGAACTGGACAAACCCAAGAGCGAGATCCTTTTCGCCAAAGACGGCAAGCTCAATCTGCTCGGCCTGTTCAAGGTGCCGGCCAGCGAGCCCGTTCCCGCCGACCCGAACGCCAAGCCCTTCCCGCTGCGCATCGACAACATCAAACTGGCCGGCGGCGTCGTGCATTTTCAAGATGTACGTCCCAGCGAGCCGATCGAATTCCTTTACGACGACTTGAGCTTCGAGCTGAAAAACCTCAGCACCCTGCCCGAAGACAGCGCCGACATGACCCTGGTCGCCATCGGCCCGGCCGGCGGTCGAATCGACTGGAGCGGTAACTTCAGCCTGATCCCGTTCACCTCCGAAGGCACCCTGAAAGTCACCGACGGCAAGATGAAAGCCTTCTGGCCGTACGTGCGTGACTCGGTGCCGCTGGTACTCGAAGACGGCGTGATCAGCCTCAGCACCGAATACAAACTCAATCTGTCGAAAGAAACCGAACTGCTGCTCAACAACGTCGCCGTCAGCATCGCGCCGTTCGCCATCAAGGCCCCAGACGGGCGTCCGTTGGCGAAACTCGAACGCCTGGACGTCAGCGAAACCTCCGTGGACCTGGCCAAACAGCAAGTGGTAGTCGGCAAGATCCGCAGCCAGAAACTCGAAACCTGGGCCGCGCTGGAAGCCGACGGTCAACTGGACTGGCAGAAACTCTTCGCCAGCCAGCCATCGAAACCGGCGGCCAAAGCCGCTGCCGAACCGGCCAGCACACCGGCAGCCGCGGACTCGCCGAAGGCTGAACCGAACGCCCCGAGCAAACCTTGGCAGGTGCTGCTCAAAGACGTGCAATTGCGCAACTACACCGTCCATTTGGCTGATCGCTCGGCGAATCCGCCTGTGGCGCTGGATATCACGCCGCTGAACGTCGATCTGGAGGGTTTCGACAGCCTCAACGGCTCGCCCTTCAAGCTCAAGCTCGACAGCGGGCTGGGCAAGCAAGGCAAGATCAGCGCCGACGGCACGGTCAACCTCGCCCCGGTCAACGCTCAGCTCAACGTGAAAACCCAGGACATCGACCTGCGTGTCGCGCAGTCCTACATCAACCCGTTCATTCGCCTCGAACTGCGCAGCGGCATGCTCGGCAGTGACTTGAAGGTCAACCTCAAGAGCACCGAGCCGCTGGCCCTCAGCGTCACCGGGCGGGCGCAGATCGATCAACTGCACACCCTCGACACCCTGAAAACCCGCGACTTCCTCAAGTGGCAGCAAGTGGTGGTCGAAGGCCTGAACTATCAACACGGCGACAGCCTGTCGATCGACAAGGTCAACCTGTTTCAGCCGTATGTGCGGTTCATGATCAACGATGACCGCACCACCAACATCGACGACTTGCTGATCCCGCAACCGGCCGACAGCGGTGCGAAAACCACGGCGGCAAAACCGGCCAGCAACGACAAACCGCTGGGCATTCACATCGGCGGCATCGCGATCAATGACGGCTCGGCCAACTTCGCCGACTTCAGCCTGACACCGAATTTCGCCACCGCCGTGCAGCAACTCAACGGTCAGATCGGTACCATCGACAGCCGTCAGGCAAAACCGGCCAGCGTCGACATCAAAGGCAAGGTCGACCGTTATGCGCCCGTGACCATCAAGGGTGCGGTCAATCCGTTCGATCCGATGGCCAGCCTCGACATCGCCACCAGTTTCAAACGCGTCGAGCTGACCACCCTGACCCCGTATTCCGGCAAGTTTGCCGGTTACCGCATCCGCAAGGGCCGGCTCAACCTCGACCTGCATTACCTGATCACCAAGGGCCAGCTCAAAGCCGAAAACAAAGTGGTGGTCGAACAATTGCAGCTCGGCGAAAAAGTCGACAGCCCGGATGCCGTGAGCCTGCCGCTGAAACTGGCGATTGCCCTGCTCAAGGACGTCGACGGCAAGATTTCCATCGAACTGCCAGTGACCGGCGACTTGAACAATCCGCAGTTCAGCGTGATGCCGATTGTCTGGCAGACCCTGCGCAACCTCATCGTCAAAGCCGCAGCCGCCCCTTTCAAAATGATTGGCGGACTGATCAGTGGCGGTGGGTCGGAAGACCTTGGCACCGTGTCGTTTGCCCCAGGCTCCAGTGAACTGAGCAAGGATGCCGAAGCCGCGCTGGTCAAACTGTCCCAGGCACTCAAGGAGCGTCCGGCGCTGCGCCTGGAAATCGAAGGCACCGCCGCCAAGAGCAGCGACGGCCCATTGCTCGCCGAGCAACGTCTGGAGCGTGAATACCAGTACAATTACTACAAGATGCTCCAGCGCCGCGGCGACAAAGTGCCGGCTCAGGCATCCCTGATTCAAGTGCCGGACGGTGAGAAAGGTCCGCTGCTTGAAGGCATCTACCGCACCCGCCTGAAAACCCAGCCACCGGCCGAATGGAAGGATCTGGGCAAGGAGGAACGCACGGCGAAGATGCGCGAAGGCGTGATCCAGTTCTGGAGCAGCAGCGATGTGTTGTTACGTCAGTTGGGTCAGGACCGTGCCAGCAGCATCAAGGATTATCTGGTCGACAAAGGCCAATTGGCAGACGACCGCGTGTACTTCATCGACGCCAACCTTGGCGAGGCCGAAAGCGATGGCCGCGTGGTGACGCAAATGCATCTGGATGCCGAATGATGAAACGCCATTGGCTGGCCGCGCTGACACTGACCTTCGCTACCGGCCATGCCGTGGCGTCCGACACGCTGCGCTGTGGCAGCCAATTGATCAGCCTCGGCGATCGCTCCAGCGAAGTCCTGCAAAAGTGTGGCGAACCGGTCAGCCGCGATGTGTTGGGCTACAAGCGCAGCGCCAATCGCCGCGAGGAGTTCCAGGTCGAGGAATGGACGTACGGGCCGAGCAACGGCATGTACCAATACCTGCGCTTTGAAGGCAATCGCCTGCGGCAGATCAACAGCAAACGCGGTCACTGAAAGATCAAAAGATCGCAGCCTGCGGCAGCTCCTACAGGAAACGTATTCCAATGTAGGAGCTGCCGCAGGCTGCGATCTTTTGCTTCTGAAATAGAACAGGCCCCGACACAAGTGCCGGGGCCCGTAATGGTCACATCCGTGTGACCGTTCGCATGAACTCTAAAGTTGCGGCAGACGTATGGCTCGGCCCGTCTGTCGCACCTTCTCCCGGTCCAGGCGAGAAGTCATGCCTTACTCGGCTTTCAGGCCATCAGCGGAGACCGCTTTGACGCCTTTGATTTTCTTGGTGATGTTCACGGCGGTGGTTTTCTGAGCTTCGGTCACAGCTACAGTCGACGACAGCGAAACAACGCCTTTGTTGGTTTCTACTTTGATGTCGGTGCCTGGGATGCCTTTTTCGGTGACCAGGTCGCTTTTGACTTTGGTGGTGATCCAGGTATCGGAAGTAGCTTCTTTAGCTTGGGTAACTTCACCAGCAGCCAAAGTCATTGGAGCAGTCTGAGTGGTTTGGGCGAATGCGCCGGAAGCCATGGTCAGGGTCAGCGCGGTAGCAGCAGCGGCAGTGATAGCGAACTTCTTCATACGAGTAACTCCTGTTTTTCTGGAAAGTCTGCTGCGTGTCTTGTCAGCAGGGTTACCAAGGTAGTTGCGAACGCTGTGCCAACTTTTGAAAATCGATAATATCCTTATAAATCAATAAGATATGAATTAGCCAAATTTTCGAAATCATGCAATTTGCATGACCTCCGGTTTATCTACATGCAAGTTACGGTTTTTTGGAAAGTTCCTAACACGCTGAAAATATTGAAGCTTTTGTGAAGCACCAGACAATAGAAAATGCCCCGACAGTGCGGGGCATTTTTTCTACAGCTACAAACAGGCGCCGTGCGGTTACACCCCAGGGCAACTGGTGGTTGTGTAGTCTTTGGAGCCGGAGAACTTGCAAGTCCAGCCGGTGGTGGCGCTACGGGTCAAGGTGACGGTTTGACCCAATACCGGCGCCGGCGCGTTGAGCAAGGTGCAGGTAATGGTGCCCGTCCCATCGGCGACCTTCCCGGCGGCCGTCAAGGTGCAATTCTGTGTCGCGGCGGTCCCGGCGTTGACGTTGGTGAGGCTCGGATCGGTCGACCCGGCATTGATGACGTCCTCGAAATTGACTTTGAGCGCCGACGCCTCGGCGATCCCTGCGGTGACCTTGGCCCGCGCCTGATACTTGGAATACTGCGGCAAGGCGATGGTCGCCAGAATGCCGATGATCGCCACAACGATCAGCAGCTCGATCAGAGTAAAACCTTGTTGTTTTTTCATAGACACGCTCCATGCATGAGTCGAAATCTCATGATCTGCAAAGGACGCAGCATAGCCCATGCCAATGCCTTCAGGCCCCAGTCATTGGGCGCCCACCCGCTGCCGCGCCCTTTCCTACAACCTCTAACCGCACTATCTGACACTTTTTGTCACCTGCACCCGACGTGTTTGGCGCTGTCACTTGACTAGGCTATAAGTCATGAACTGCAAGCGTGCGGAATCCCCATGAATGACATCGCTCTGAGCGGTCTGGCCAAGCAATTGGTGCAGGCCGAACTGCTCACGGAAAAAAGTGCCCAGCAAGCCTGGCAGCAAGCCCAGCGCAATCGCCTGTCGCTGGTCAGTTACCTGGTGCAGAACAAGCTGGTGAAAGGCTGGCAGGTGGCCGAGATCGCGTCGGAGCATTTCGGCATGGCGTTTCTCGACCTCAACTGCCTCGACAAGGAAACCCAGCCCAAAGGCCTTGTCAGCGAAAAACTTGTGCGCCAACACCACGCGCTACCTCTGTGGCGGCGTGGCAACAAACTGTTCGTCGGCATTTCCGATCCGAGCAATCATCAAGCAATCAACGATATCCAGTTCAGCACCGGCCTGAGCACCGAAGCCATTCTGGTGGAGGACGACAAACTCACCGATGCCATCGAAAAATTCTTCGACACCCACGCCTCCGGCATCGAAGACATGGCCGATGTCGACCTCGACGGCCTCGATGTCGAATCCATCGACGACAGCAAACAGGACGCCATCGGCGGACTCGACGCCGACGATGCGCCGGTGGTGCGCTTCGTTCACAAGATGCTGCTGGATGCGATCAAGAGCGGCTCGTCCGACCTGCACTTCGAACCCTACGAAAAAAACTACCGGGTGCGGATGCGCACCGACGGCATCTTGCGCGAAGTGGCCAAGCCACCGGTGCAGTTGGCAGGACGCATCGCCGCGCGCCTGAAAGTCATGGCCAGCCTCGACATCTCGGAACGGCGCAAGCCCCAGGACGGGCGGATCAAGATGCGCCTGTCGAAGAGCAAGTCGATCGATTTCCGGGTCAACACGCTACCCACGCTGTGGGGCGAAAAAGTGGTGATCCGGATTCTCGACCCGTCCAGCGCGCAGATCGGCATTGACGCCCTCGGTTATGAGCCGGCACAAAAAGACTTGTACATGGCCGCGCTCAAGCAGCCGCAGGGCATGATTCTGGTCACCGGCCCCACGGGCTCGGGTAAAACCGTGTCGCTGTACACCGGCCTGAATATCCTCAACACCGTCGACATCAATATCTCCACCGCCGAAGACCCGGTGGAGATCAACATGGAAGGCATCAACCAGGTCAACGTCAATCCCAAGCAAGGGCTCGACTTTGCCCAGGCCCTGCGCTCGTTTCTGCGACAGGACCCGGACGTGATCATGGTCGGCGAGATTCGCGATCTGGAGACCGCCGAGATCGCGATAAAGGCAGCGCAAACCGGTCACCTCGTGCTCTCGACCCTGCACACCAACAGCGCGGCGGAAACCCTCACACGCCTGCATAACATGGGCATTCCCGGGTTCAACATTGCTACTTCGGTCAGCCTGATCATTGCCCAACGGCTGGCGCGCAAACTCTGCAGCCATTGCAAAAGGCCGATCGAGATCCCCCGGGAAACTCTGATCAAAGAAGGTTTCCCCGAGGAACGCATCGGCCATTTCACGATCTACGAGCCGGTCGGTTGCGATCATTGCAACGGCGGATACAAGGGTCGCGTGGGGATTTATGAAGTGGTGAAAAACACACCTGAGCTGCAACGGCTGATCATGGCCGAAGGCAACTCGCTGGAAATCGATAGTCAAATGCGCCGCGACGGCTTTGATGACCTGCGCACCTCCGGCCTGCACAAGGCCATGCAAGGCATCACCAGCCTTGAAGAAATCAACCGGGTCACCAAGGACTGAACATGGCGGTCAAGGCAGCGAAAATGAATGTCTATGCCTGGGAAGGCACGGACAGGAAAGGCAGCAAAATCACCGGTGAGTTGAGCGGGCAAAACCCCGCACTGGTCAAGGCGCAACTGCGCAAACAAGGAATCAGCCCGGGCAAGGTGCGCAAGAAATCGGTGTCGTTGCTGAGTCTCGGTAAACGCATCAAGGCCCAAGACATCGCCCTGTTCACCCGGCAGATGGCGACCATGATGAAGGCCGGCGTGCCGCTGCTGCAGTCGTTCGACATCATTGGCGAAGGCTTCGAAAACCCGGCCATGCGCAAACTGGTGGACGAAGTGAAACAGGAGGTCGCTGCCGGTAACAGCTTCGCCACGGCGCTGCGCAAGAAGCCGCAGTACTTCGACGAGTTGTACTGCAATCTGGTCGATGCCGGCGAACAATCCGGCGCCCTCGATACCTTGCTGGAGCGTGTCGCCACCTATAAGGAAAAAAGCGAACGGCTCAAGGCCAAGATCAAGAAAGCCATGACCTACCCCACGGCCGTGGTATTGGTGGCAGCAGTCGTCACCGGGATTCTGCTGGTCAAAGTGGTGCCGCAGTTCCAGTCGGTGTTCAAAGGTTTCGGTGCTGAGTTGCCGGCCTTCACGCTGATGGTCATCAGCCTTTCGGAATTCATGCAGCAATGGTGGTGGGCACTGCTCGGGCTGATGGTGGTGGTGATTTTTGGCACCCGCCATGGACTTAAGAAATCCCAGGCCTTGCGCGATCGTCGCGACACCTGGCTGTTGAAGTTGCCGCTGGTGGGCACGCTGATGTACAAGTCCGCCGTCGCCCGTTTCGCCCGGACCCTGTCGACTACCTTCGCTGCCGGGGTGCCATTGGTGGAGGCGCTCGACTCGGTGGCCGGCGCCACCGGCAATGTGGTGTTCAAACGCGCGGTACTGCGGATTCGCCAGGATGTCGCCACCGGCATGCAGCTGAATTTCGCCATGCGCACCACCGGGGTGTTCCCGAACATGGCGGTGCAGATGACCGCCATCGGCGAGGAGTCCGGCGCACTCGACGAGATGCTCGACAAGGTCGCAGGGTTCTATGAGGAAGAAGTGGATAACATGGTCGACAACCTCACCAGCCTCATGGAGCCATTCATCATGGTCGTGCTGGGGGTGATCGTCGGCGGGCTGGTGGTGGCCATGTACCTGCCGATCTTCCAACTCGGCTCAGCGATCTGACATGCCTATCGACGAACTGTTTGCCCTGTACCCGCTGGCCTTTGTCTGCACCGCGCTGCTGTTGGGGCTGGTGGTCGGCAGCTTTCTCAATGTGCTGATCTGGCGCTTGCCGAAAATGCTCGAGCGCGATTGGCGCCAGCAGGCTCACGACGTGCTCGGCCTGCCCGGCGAAACGCCGCTGCCGACCTACAACCTGATGCTGCCGCACTCCGAATGCCCGCACTGCGGGCACCGCATCCGCCCGTGGGAGAACATTCCGCTGCTCAGTTATCTGTGGCTGCGCGGGCGCTGTTCGGCCTGCGCGGCACCGATCAGCAAACGTTACCCGCTGACCGAGCTGGCGTGTGGGCTGCTCTCGGCCTTCATCGCCTGGCATTTCGGTTTTGGCTGGCCGGCGTGCCTGCTGATCCTCCTCACTTGGGGCTTGCTGGCGATGAGCCTGATCGACACCGCGCACCAGTTGCTGCCCGATGTATTGGTGCTGCCACTGCTGTGGCTGGGGCTGATCGTCAACAGCTTCGGGCTGTTCGTGCCGTTGCACGATGCTCTGTGGGGCGCGGTGGCCGGTTACATGGCGCTGTGGTCGGTATTCTGGCTGTTCAAGTTGCTGACCGGCAAGGACGGCATCGGCCACGGTGACTTCAAGCTGCTGGCATTGCTCGGCGCGTGGGGCGGCTGGCAGATTCTGCCGCTGACCATCCTGCTGTCGTCGCTGGTGGGGGCGATCATCGGCGTGATTCTGTTGCGTTTGCGCAAGCAGGAAACCTCGACACCGATCCCCTTCGGCCCCTATCTGGCAATTGCCGGCTGGATTGCCTTGCTCTGGGGTGGTCAAATAACCGACTTCTATTGGCAGTTTGTCGGTTTGAAATGAATACCCCTGTGGAAAAACCCTGGATTCTCGGCCTGACCGGCGGCATCGGCAGCGGCAAGAGCGCAGCCGCCCAGCACTTTATCGACCTCGGCATTCATGTCGTGGATGCCGATCACGCGGCGCGTTGGGTGGTCGAGCCTGGCCGCCCGGCGCTGGCAAAGATTGCCGAGCATTTCGGCCCCGCCGTGTTACAAGCTGACGGCACGCTGGACCGTGCGGCCCTGCGCAAACTGATCTTCGAGATTGCAGAGCAGCGGCGTTGGCTCGAAGCCTTGCTGCATCCGTTGATCGCCGAGGAAATCGCTCATCACCTGGCACTGGCAAAATCGCCTTATGCGATTCTGGTGTCGCCGCTGTTGATCGAATCCGGGCAATACGCGATGACCCAGCGCATCCTGGTGATCGACGCCCCGCAACAATTGCAGATCGAACGTACCTTGCAACGTGACCAGACCAGCGAGCAGCAAGTTCAGGCGATCCTCAAGGCCCAATCGAGCCGAGAAGACCGCGTGAGCTGCGCCGACGACGTGGTGGTCAACGACCGCGACCTCGCCTGGCTGCACAGTGAAGTCGAGCGTCTGCATCACTTTTACCTGACTTTATCCGGAGGCCAAGCATGAGCCAGATTACTACCGTTGAATGCCCAACCTGCGGCGCGCCCGTTGAGTTCACCGCTGAAAACAAGTTTCGCCCGTTCTGTTCCGATCGCTGCAAACTGATCGACCTCGGCGCCTGGGCGTCGGAAGAACACAAGATTCCGGTCGCACCGGATGCAGAAGACGAACTGTTTTCCGGCGATTTCGATCCGCGCCACTGATCGCGGTCAGGGCCGCATAAAGCCGTAGTCCTGTTCGTCGTCGAGATTTTCCGCGAGAAAGCGCAACTCGTCAGCCAGGTCTTCGGCATTGCGCACCGTCTTGCTCTGCTGCACCACGGCACTGAGCAAGGCGCGCAAGCTCAAACCGGGGTCAAACCCGACCTCTTGCGCCATGTCCAGACTCTGCCGGGTTTCCTGCCTCGCCCACTCGTACACACTCATGCCGCAGCTCCTGAAGGGATTTGACTGAGCATGAGATTTTGTCTGCGTGGTCGGTTTGATGTGGATCAAGGCTTGGGATCGTCGTCCTTCCACGGTGCCGAAAGGTAGCGCGTGCGGTTGAAGGTCTCCAGCCATTCCGGGCAGAACACCACCAGCGCGCTGATGACCATGCCGTTGATGAACGCCTCAGGGAAAATGATCAGCCACAGGTAACCGATGAAATCCTCCAGCCATTCCGGCATGGCAAAGATGCCGTCGTACCAGAGCAACGTCAGGCTCAGCAGCAGGCAAAGCAATGCCGACAACGCGGCAGCCAGAAACCCCGAACAGAAGATATAAACGAAAGGATTACGCGGTTGCGCACGCTCAACCAGAATCGCCACGCACTCGGTGATCAGCACCGGCAACAGAATAAACAGCGAACCGTTGACCCCAAGTGCCAGCAGATCCTGGCGCCCGAGCAGCACCAGACCGAGTTGCGCGACCAGGCCGCCGACAATCGCCAACGGCCAGTCCAGTAGCAAGGTCACGGCGGTCATGCCGATGAAGTGATAAGACACGCCGGTGTCGAAATCCCTGCGCACCAGCCACAGCAGAAACAACGCGAACACCGTGCCGAACAAAAGATGCTGACGACGGCTGTCACTGAACAGCTCGACCCACGGCGCCCGCACGACCGCCCAAAGCAGCACCGGCAAGTAAATCAGCCAACCGAATGTCAGACTTGCCGTCGAAAGCAGTTCAGCCCCAATCATGACTCCCTCACCCTCCATCGACATCCCCCTGTAGGAGCTGCCGCAGGCTGCGATCTTTTGATCTTGTTCTTTTTACAGTCAAAAGATCGCAGCCTTCGGCAGCTCCTACAAGGGTGAGGTGAACGGGCGGTGCAAGCAAAGCTTTCTGCTTGTCGCATTTGAACGCTAAGCTTGGGCCTATGGATGACTCAGATTATTTACGCCTGCTGACCATCGCAGCCGAGCAGGCCAACGCGTTCCTGTCCAATGCCCGCAAATGGGAGCGTGAGCGTTGGGTCTGCCAGCGCCTGCTGCAAGGCCTGAACATTCCCTATCGCGCCGACGAATTCGCCCCTGCCGGCGAGCCGCCCGACGTTTTGTTTCGCGATGCCAATTTCGAAGTGTTCTTCGTCCTCGATGAAGGCCGTCGCCTCAATGACGAATGGCGCGACGAACTGCAGCGCCGGCGCAGCGCGTTTTCCCTCAGCCAACTGGTGCGCCGTGAAGCCAAGCCCAAGCGCATCCCGGCTAATGAATTCCTTATGCGACTGGCGCCGACTTTGCGCAAAAAAGCCCACAACTACAAAGAGCGCGGCATGGATCTGGGCGAACTGGACATCATTGCCTTCGCCAGCCTTAAACGCGAAGTGCTCGACTTGAACAGCCACTTCCCGCCGCCCACCGAATATTTGCGTCAGGGCTGGCGCTCGCTGTCGCTGGTCGGCCCGACCTTCGCCCGCGTGCTGTTCGCCCACCCGGATGCGCCGGATTTTCTGCGCAGCAACCTCGGCCGCAGCATCGTCTTCGACGTCGGGATCAGCCTGTGACGCCGCTTCAGCAACTGATTGCCGACGTACCGCAGACCGGCCGTGTGCGCTGGATCGGTGTGCGCCCCGATTCCCGTGGGCCGATGATCGAGCTGGACGCCGTCGAGGCGCGGCTCGAAGCCGGGCTGACCGGCGATCACGCCCGGCCCGGCGTGCGTAATGCGCGGCAGGTGACGCTGATTCAGTTCGAACACCTCGCGGTGATCAGCGCGTTGATGGGCCGTGCCGACGATCAACCGGTCAGGCCTGAAGATCTGCGGCGCAATCTCGTTATCAGCGGTATCAATTTGTTTAGCCTGAAGGGCCGGCGCTTTCGCATCGGCCAGGCCATCTTCGAAACCACCGGTTGGTGTCAGCCCTGCGCACGCTTGCAGAACAACCTCGGCCCCGGCACGTTTCAAGCCGTGCGCGGGCATGGCGGAATTACCGCGCGGGTGTTACAAAGCGGGATCATTCGCCTCGATGATGGCGTGTCTGTCGAGCCGGTTCCGGACAGTGGCTATGCTCCGTTCAACCCCGGATAAAAACCGCTGTAGCTTGTTCACATTCAGCAACGTCTACCTGACGAGGCCATTATGACCAGCCGCCTGAACCCCGAAGACCAAAAGCATGTCGAAGAGTACCTGCAACTGTCCCAACACCGAGTCGAGCGCCGGCCTTTCCGGCCGTGGATGCTCCTGGTGCTGGTGCTGGCAGTGACCATTGGTCTGGGCCTGTTGAGCCGATTTATCAGTTACCTGACGCTATGAGCAGCTTGGCGCTCGCTTGGGTAACCGCACCGATTTCCTTTAAAAACCTTGCGAGTTATCCCTATGTCTCATCGTATTGTTATTGTCGGCGGCGGCGCCGGCGGTCTGGAGTTGGCTACCCGTCTGGGTAAGACCCTGGGCAAGCGCGGCACCGCCAGCGTGATGCTGGTCGACGCCAACCTGACGCACATCTGGAAACCGCTGCTGCACGAAGTGGCCGCCGGCTCGCTGAACTCCTCCGAAGACGAACTCAACTATGTTGCCCAGGCAAAATGGAACCACTTCGAGTTCCAGCTGGGGCGCATGAGCGGGCTCGATCGCGCACAGAAAAAAATCCAGTTGGCCGCCACCTACGACGAAAACGGCGTAGAACTGGTGCCCGCGCGGGAAGTGCAGTACGACTCGCTGGTGATCAGCGTCGGCAGCACCACCAACGATTTCGGCACCCAGGGCGCGGCGCAGCACTGCCTGTTCCTCGACACCCGCAAACAGGCCGAGCGTTTCCACCAGCAACTGCTCAATCACTATCTGCGGGCACACGCCGGGCAAACCGATGTGGTCGAGCAGATCAGCGTCGCGATCGTCGGCGCGGGCGCCACTGGCGTTGAGCTGGCGGCAGAGCTGCACAACGCCGCGCATGAGCTGGCGGCGTATGGTCTGGATCGAATCAAACCGGAAAACATGCACATCACCCTGATCGAAGCCGGGCCACGGGTGCTGCCTGCCCTGCCGGAGCGCATCAGCGGGCCGGTACACAAGACCCTGGAGAAACTCGGGGTCAATGTGATGACCAACGCGTCGGTCAGCGAAGTGACCGCCGACAGCCTGATCACCGCCGACGGCAACGAGATCAAGGCCAGCCTGAAAGTCTGGGCCGCCGGTATTCGTGCACCGGGTTTCCTCAAGGACATCGACGGCCTGGAAACCAACCGCATCAACCAGCTACAAGTGCTGCCGACGCTGCAAACCACTCGCGATGAAAACATCTTCGCCTTCGGTGACTGCGCGGCCTGCCCGCAACCGGGTACCGATCGCAACGTGCCGCCGCGTGCACAAGCCGCGCACCAACAGGCGTCATTGCTGGCCAAGTCGCTGAAGCTGCGCATCGAAGGCAAGACCCTGCCGGAATACAAGTACACCGACTACGGCTCGCTGATCTCGCTGTCGCGTTTTTCGGCTGTGGGTAACTTGATGGGCAACCTGACTGGCAGCGTGATGCTCGAAGGCTGGCTGGCGCGGATGTTTTACGTGTCGCTGTACCGCATGCACCAGATGGCGCTGTACGGGCCGTTCCGCACGGCGATGCTGATGCTGGGGAGCAAGATTGGTCGCGGGACTGAACCGCGTTTGAAGCTGCACTAAATCCAATCCCTGTGGGAGCTTACTTGCTCCCACATTGTTTTGTGCTGCCCCCAAAATCCACAGACAACCGCAATAAATGTAGGAGTGAGCCTGCTCGCGATAGCGGCCTGTCAGTCACATCTTCAGTGACTGAACCACCGCTATCGCGAGCAGGCTCACGCCTACAATGGATCTCCACTTATCAGAGCTGGAAGCGGCGCACCATGCCTTGCAGCGCGTTGGCCAGTTGCGACAGTTCATGGCTCGACGCGCTGGTCTGATCGGCGCCTGCCGCCGAACGCACTGACAGATCACGTATGTTCACCAGATTGCGATCCACTTCGCGTGCGACCTGTGCCTGTTCTTCCGCCGCACTGGCGATCACCAGATTGCGCTCGTGAATCTCGTGCACCGACGCCGTGATGGTCAACAACGCTTCTCCCGCACGTTCAGCGAGCACCAAGGTACTGGCGGCACGCGAGGCACTGGCCTGCATCGAATCCAGTGCCTGGCTCGAACCACTGCGCATGCCCTGCACCATCTGCTCGATCTCCTGCGTCGATTGCTGCGTGCGATAAGCCAACGCTCGCACCTCATCGGCGACCACCGCAAAGCCTCTACCGCTCTCCCCCGCTCGCGCCGCTTCAATCGCCGCATTGAGCGCCAGCAGGTTGGTCTGCTCGGCGATCGCCCGGATCACATCAAGCACTTTGCCAATCTCCTGCGACTGATTGGCCAGTGATTGCACCAATGCGCCGGTGTGTCGCACATCGTTGCTCAGCGCGCTGATCGCGCTGGCGGTTTCGTTGACGCGTTCCTGCCCCAAATGCGCCGATTCGCTGGACTGCCGCGTGGCATCGGACGTGGACACGGCATTGCGCGCCACCTCTTCCACGGCTGTGGTCATCTCGTTGACGGCGGTGGCCGCCTGTTCGATTTCATTGTTCTGCTGTTGCAGGCCCTGCGTGCTGTCGAGGGTCACGGCACTGAGCTCGTCAGCTGCAGTGGCCAGTTGCGTGGCCGAACCGCTGATGCCTTGCAGTGTGTCGCGCAAATTCTGCTGCATGGTCGCCAAGGCCTTGAGCAAACGGCTGACTTCATCGTTGCCATGGGTTTCGATCGGCCGGGTCAGGTCGCCTTGGGCCACGCTTTCAGCAGCGCTTACTGCACTGCTCAACGGGCGGACGATACTGCGCGTGAGCAACATCGCCAGCGCCACCGTGGCCAACGCCGCCAGTGCGATGAACAGGCTGACGATGGTGCGCGACGTCTGATAATGATCGGCAGACTTCTGGCTTTCAGCGGCGACCTGTTTGGCGAACAGATCCGCCAGGTCATTGAGTTGCTTGCCGGAACCGTCGACGACGGTTTTCATGTCGACCAGCAACAGCTTGGTCAACTCGTCGCGCTTGCCCTGCTGGGCGAGGGTGAAGGACTGCGCGATACCGGTCCGATAAGCCGCAAAGGTTGTTTTGAATTGGTCATAGAGCTGCTGGCCTTCCGGAGTGGTGACCAGTTTGTCGTAAGCGGCGATTTTCTCGCTCAGCTCCTTGTCGCGAGTATCCATCTGGCTGCGGTAGGTGGCGATATTGTTCGGATCCTGATCCAACGCCATGCGCAACGAGATGGTGCGGATGCGCAGCATGATCTCGCGAATTTCGTCGCCGCCACGAATGCTCGGCAGCCACTGATTTTCTACCGCGACCTCACTGTCGCGAATACTCGACATCTGCCCCAGCGCAAACACGCCGAGCAAGGCAACCAACACCGCAATCAGGGCGAATCCCAGGGCAGCCCGGGGAGCAATATTCAACTGACGAAGCAACATGACGAACGCCCTTATTCTTGTATTGGCCAGATTCAAGGGGCGAAGCAGTGGCAGTCCCCTCTCGTTAGCGGGCTATCGGCAGGTTGTATGATGACTTGAAGGGGAAATGAGTTTTTGTCGGACAAAAAAAATCCCCGTATCTTTCGATACGAGGATTTTTAATATGGTCGGGGTAAGGGGATTCGAACTCCTGACATCCTGCTCCCAAAGCAGGCGCGCTACCGGACTGCGCTATACCCCGGTAAAAAAAAGGCGACCTTTCAAAGATCGCCTTCTTCGATCAGCGCTTTTGGCCTCTGATCTTAAGATTCGATCCCAGCGCTAACTGGTTTCAAAAATGGTGGGTCGTGTGGGATTCGAACCTACGACCAATTGGTTAAAAGCCAACTGCTCTACCAACTGAGCTAACGACCCAAAAATGGTCGGGGTAAGGGGATTCGAACTCCTGACATCCTGCTCCCAAAGCAGGCGCGCTACCGGACTGCGCTATACCCCGGCTTGAAATTGGCTCCGTGACCAGGACTCGAACCTGGGACCCAATGATTAACAGTCATTTGCTCTACCGACTGAGCTATCACGGAACTACATATTTCAATTTACAACGGTGAAACTTACTGCTTCCAGTCACTCGTTCGCATCGCTGCGTTCGTGTGTCTGAGGCGCGCTATTCTACAACCTAGAACACCTCTGTCAACCCCCTAAATTGCTTTCAAGTTAATGATTTGCAACTTATTTCAGATTTCAGCTCAGTGAGTTGAAACCGTCTTGGCGACTGACTGCGGGGCGCACTTTACAAGCCTTTTCCTTTGAGTTCAACAGCCTAACGAAAAAAAAGGCCCCACAAGGTGGGGCCTGCCAATTTTCATTGGCCTTTGGGCTTAGTTGAAAACGATTTCGTCGTTCTCGACCACACCCGTTGCCGTGTCGCCTGGCATGAAATGACCCGAGAGGATCAATTGCGCCAGCGGGTTTTCGATCCAGCGCTGAATCGCACGCTTCAAAGGACGTGCGCCATACACTGGGTCGTAGCCGACAGCGATCAGCTTGTCCATCGCTTCCGGGCTCAGTTCCAGCTTCAGCTCACGCTCGGCCAGACGTGTACGCAGACGACCCAACTGGATCTCGGTAATGCCTGCGATCTGATCCCGCGCCAGCGGCTCGAAGATCACCACTTCGTCGACCCGGTTGATGAACTCCGGACGGAAGTGCGACGTCAGTGCATCCATTACCGCAGCACGCTGCGCTTCACGATCACCGACCAGTTCCTGGATCTGTACCGACCCCAGGTTCGAAGTCATCACGATCACCGTGTTGCGGAAGTCCACCGTACGGCCGTGGCTGTCGGTCAGGCGACCATCCTCAAGCACTTGCAGCAAGATGTTGAACACATCCGGGTGCGCCTTCTCGACTTCATCCAGCAGGATCACCGAATAAGGCTTGCGACGCACCGCCTCGGTCAGGTAACCACCCTCTTCATAGCCAACATATCCCGGTGGCGCACCGATCAGACGCGCCACGGAATGTTTCTCCATGAACTCGGACATGTCGATCCGCACCATCGCCTCTTCCGTATCAAAGAGGAATTCGGCCAGCGCCTTGCACAGCTCGGTTTTACCGACACCGGTCGGGCCGAGGAACATGAACGAGCCGCTTGGGCGATTCGGGTCGGACAACCCGGCGCGCGAACGCCGTACTGCGTTCGCGACGGCGACCACCGCCTCTTCCTGACCGATCACCCGTTTGTGCAACAGGCTTTCCATCTTCATCAACTTGTCGCGCTCGCCTTCGAGCATTTTCGACACGGGGATGCCGGTCCACTTCGACACGACCTCAGCGATCTCTTCCTCAGTCACCTTGCTGCGCAACAACTGGTTTTCGCTCTTGCCGTGCTGATCGACCATTTGCAGGCTGCGCTCCAGATCCGGGATCACCCCGTACTGCAACTCGGCCATGCGGTTCAGGTCGCCTTTACGGCGTGCCGCTTCCAGTTCCTGACGCGACTGTTCAATCTTCTGCTGAATCTGCGCAGAACCCTGCACCTCGGCTTTTTCCGAGTTCCAGATTTCTTCCAGATCGGAATACTCGCGTTCGAGACGGACGATTTCTTCCTGGAGTTTCTCCAGACGTTTCATCGCCGCTTCGTCGCTTTCTTTCTTCAGCGCCTGGGATTCCACCTTCAACTGAATCAGGCGACGCTCCAGACGATCGAGCACTTCCGGCTTGGAGTCGATTTCCATGCGGATGCGGCTGGCCGCCTCGTCGATCAGGTCGATGGCCTTGTCCGGCAGCTGCCGATCAGTGATGTAACGATGACTGAGCTTCGCCGCCGCAATGATCGCGCCGTCGGTGATCGCCACCTTGTGGTGAACCTCGTAACGCTCCTTGAGGCCGCGCAGGATGGCGATGGTGTCTTCTTCGCTCGGTTCATCCACCAGGACTTTCTGGAAGCGTCGTTCGAGCGCCGCGTCCTTCTCTATATATTGGCGGTACTCGTTGAGCGTGGTCGCGCCAACGCAGTGCAACTCGCCGCGCGCCAGTGCAGGCTTGAGCATGTTGCCGGCGTCCATCGAGCCTTCGCCCTTACCGGCACCGACCATGGTGTGCAATTCGTCGATGAACAGAATGATCTGCCCTTCCTGCTTCGACAGCTCGTTGAGCAGCGATTTCAGGCGCTCTTCGAACTCACCGCGATACTTGGCACCGGCAATCAGCGCGCCCATATCGAGCGAGAGCAGACGCTTGCCTTTGAGGCCGTCCGGCACTTCGCCGTTGATGATGCGCTGCGCCAGACCTTCGGCGATCGCGGTTTTACCCACACCAGGTTCACCGATCAGCACCGGGTTGTTCTTGGTGCGGCGTTGCAGAACCTGAATGGTGCGACGAATTTCGTCATCACGACCGATCACCGGATCGAGCTTGCCGTCTTCGGCGCGCTTGGTCAGGTCGACAGTGTATTTATCCAGCGCCTGACGCGATTCCTCGTGGTTGGCGTCATTCACCGCTTCGCCGCCACGCAGGTTGTTGATCGCGTTTTCCAGGGCTTTCTTGCTCACGCCCTGGCCGAGCAGCAATTTGCCGAGTTTGCTGTTCTCGTCCATTGCCGCGAGCAGCACCAGTTCGCTGGAGATGAACTGGTCGCCCTTCTGCTGGGCCAGACGATCGGCCTGGTTGAGCAGGCGCGCCAGATCCTGCGACATGTTGACGTCGCCGGTCGGGTTCTGGATTTTCGGTAATTGGTCGAGCTCTTTGGTCAGCTCTTTGCGCAAGCTGTTGACGTCGAAGCCCACCTGCATCAGCAGAGGTTTGATCGAACCACCCTGCTGTTCAAGCATGGCTTGCATCAAGTGCGCCGGCTCAATCGCCGGATGATCGTGGCCGACTGCCAACGACTGCGCGTCGGACAAGGCCAACTGTAATTTGCTGGTTAAACGGTCTATTCGCATAAGTCACCTTCCTTTTGAGCAGGCCGGACCTAAAAACCATCCTGAATAAAGAAACCTGCCAGATACCGCTATAGATGCGGTCGATTCTGCAAGATTCAAGCGTCAGGCAGTTGATGCAGATCAGACAGTCTAGCGGGTGAGCCAGATGAGGGAGGCGAAGCGACCGGTGCGCGAGGCACGGCGATAGGAGAAGAAGCGCGGATCGGTCACGGTGCAGAAACCGCCACCATAAACAGCAGTGACACCGCGTTCAGCCAGACGCAGGCGCGCCAGCTTATAGATGTCAGCCATGAACTTGCCGGCATTGGGGCTCGGTACAAAGGCGTCTGCCGCTGCGGGCAATTGGTTAATGAAGACTTCGCGCACTTCCGCGCCAACTTCAAAGGCTTGCGGGCCGATGGCCGGGCCGAGCCAGACCAGAACATCTTTGGGCGGAACATCAAGGCTATCGAGCGTCGCTTCAAGTACACCCGCCGCCAGACCACGCCAACCGGCATGGGCCGCCGCGACACGGGTGCCGGCATGATCGCAGAACAATGCTGGCAAACAATCGGCTGTCATCGCCGCGCAGGCAATACCGGGCGTTGCCGTCCAACTGGCGTCGGCGGTCGCAACAATGCCCGGATCAGCATGAGCCACGGCAATCCCGTGCACTTGCTGCAACCAGGCAGGCTGTATAGAGAAATGATCGGTCAGGCGCCGTCGGTTCTCGGCAACAGCCTCAGGACGATCATCGACATGATCGCCCAGATTGAGGCTGTCGAACGGCGCCTCGCTGACACCGCCCTCGCGGGTGGTGACGCAGGCTTTGACGCTGGCCGGCGCGGGCCAGTCCGGCGTCAGCCAGTTCATCCGATGAAGGCCTCGCGATCCTGCTTGAGCAGGGTCAGCAGCCAGACGAAATCTTCTGGCAGCGGCGATTCCCAGCTCATGCGTATACCGGTCGTCGGATGATCCAGTTCAAGGAAGCGCGCATGCAGGGCCTGACGCGGGAAATGCTTGAGCGATTCAACCATGGTCGGGTTAGCGGCTGGCGGAATGCGGAAACGACCGCCGTACGCCGGATCGCCGACCAACGGGAAGTTGATATGCGACATATGTACGCGAATCTGGTGAGTACGACCGGTTTCCAGCTTCACCCGTACGTGGGTGTGCGAACGGAAACGCTCCAGCACGCGGTAGTGGCTGACGGCAGGCTTGCCGCCTTCCATCACTGCCATGCGCTGGCGCTGCTGGCCGTGACGACCGATCGGGGCGTTGATCTTGCCACCGGCGGTGACCACACCAATCACGATGCACTCATAGATGCGGCTGACGCTGCGACTCTGCAATTGAGTAACAAGCTTTGTCTGCGCCTGAATGGTCTTGGCCACCACCATCAGACCGGTGGTGTCCTTGTCCAGGCGATGCACGATGCCGGCGCGCGGGACATTGATGATGTCCGGCACGTGGTGCAGCAAGGCGTTGAGCAGCGTGCCATCGGCGTGACCGGCAGCCGGGTGTACCACCAGGCCCGCGGGCTTGTTGATCACCAGAATGTCGTCGTCTTCATAGACGATGTCGAGCTCGATGTCCTGGGCGATCCACTCGCCCTGGGCTTCCTGCTCGGCAGTCAGCTCAAGGATGGCACCGCCGTGCACGATGTCGCGAGGGCGGATGACCGCCCCGTCCACAGTCAGGCGACCTTCTTTGATCCAGGCGGAAAGGCGCGAGCGAGAGTGCTCAGCGAAGAGTTGGGCAGCGACTTGATCGAGGCGTTGGCCGCCCAATTCGGACGGCACCTCTGCGCGAAGTTCAATTTTATCGGACATGCTCTGACTGTGCGTCGGCACAGCTTTTGGTTTCGGCTGCGCGCTTGTGGTTAAATACGGCGTCTTTTGCCCCGAGGCTTTTCAACGGGGCGCTCATCATAACAGGACGGCCCCGCCCAAGACAGCGGCCGTCATAGGGACGCAAGCCGCCATGCAAGTGAAACACCTGCTGCTGATCGCCATCCTCGCATTGACCGCTGCTTGCTCATCGAAGGAAGTCGTAGACGAAAACCTCAGCGAAGCCGAGCTGTATCAGCAGGCTCAGACTGACCTGGACAACAACAGCTACACCAGCGCCACAGCCAAGCTGAAGGCTCTGGAGTCGCGTTATCCGTTCGGTCGCTACGCCGATCAGGCACAGCTGGAGCTGATCTACGCCAACTATAAGAACGCCGAGCCGGAAGCTGCCAAGTCCGCCGCCGAGCGTTTCATTCGTTTGCATCCGCAGCACCCGAACGTGGATTACGCGTACTACTTGAAAGGTCTGACTTCTTTCGACCAGGACGTTGGCCTGCTGGCGCGCTTCCTGCCGCTGGACATGACCAAGCGTGACCCGGGCGCCGCCCGCGACTCGTACAACGAGTTCGCCCAGCTGACCAGCCGCTACCCGAACAGCCGCTACGCGCCGGACGCCAAGCAGCGCATGATCTACCTGCGCAACCTGCTGGCAGCCTACGAAATCCACGTGGCCGACTACTACCTGACCCGTCAGGCGTATGTCGCCGCTGCCAACCGTGGCCGCTATGTAGTGGAAAACTTCCAGGAAACCCCATCGGTCGGTGACGGCCTGGCGGTAATGACTGAGGCTTACCAGCGTCTGCACCTGGACGAGCTGGCCAACACCAGTCTGGAAACCCTGAAACTCAACTACCCGAATCACCCGAACCTGCAAGACGGCCAGTTCGTGCCACGGGTTGCCGAAGCCGACAACCGTTCGTTCCTGAGCAAGGCAACCCTCGGTCTGATCGAGTCGCGTCCACCGCTGCCACCAGGCGAGACCCGCGCCAACCAGGACGTGCAGAAGCAGTTCCAGGACGCGAAAGACGCGATCCCGAACGAGCTCAAGCCTAAAGACGAGAACGGCGACGTGATCGAAGAGCCAGAGCCTGAGTCGAGCGACACTGACCGTTCGTGGTTCAGCTACATGACCTTCGGCGTGTTCGACTGATCACACCGGCAGTACAGAAAAGGGAGATCTGCGGATCTCCCTTTTTCATTTCCGCGCTTTAATCCGCTGTGCGCTGCTCGGGTCCTTGGCTAAACTGCCGGATCATCAGTCGAAAAGCCGCTCATCATGCTTCGTTTATTGTTCTGGATCGCCGTGATCTTCGCCGCCATTTGGCTGTGGCGTAAATTCAAGGCACCTGCCGCGCCCTCTCAATCCAATCGTGCCCCTCGCGAGCAGGACGCATCGCCGATGGTGCGCTGCGCCCACTGCGGTGTGCATTTGCCGCGCGACCGCGCACTCGGCGTTCAACAACAGTGGTATTGCAGCCAGGCTCACCTCGAGCAAGGCCCGGGTGCCAGTGATCGCTGAGGCCACTCACGCCGACAGCAAACAGGCGCAGCGGCTGCTGCGCCTTTATCATCTCTACCGTTTAAGCGTCGGCATCACCCTGGTGTTGCTGATCTCCAGCAACATGGACAACCGCCTGCTGACGTCGATCGACGACGACTTGCTGCGCAGCGGCAGTTGGCTGTACCTGGTGCTGAACATTTTGCTGGTGGTGTTTCTCGAGAACACCCGGCGCCCGGCGCAGCTGTTCAGCCTGGCGCTGGTTGATGTCTTGCTGCTGTGCGGCCTGTTCTACGCCGCCGGCGGTGTCGCCAGCGCGATTGGCAACCTGCTGATCGTTTCGGTCGCGATCAGCAACACCCTGCTGCGCCGACGCATTGGCTTGCTGATCGCCGCCATTGGCGCCCTCGGCATTGTCGGTTCAAGCTTTCTGCTGGGTTTCAGCCACCCGTTGAGTGCCAACGATTACTTGCAGGCCGGCACGCTCGGCGCCTTATGCTTTGCCGCATCGCTGCTGGTGCAAGGGCTGATCCGTCGCCTCGAAGTCAGCGAAACACTGGCCGAGCAGCGCGCCAGCGAGGTGGTCGGCCTCGAAGCACTGAACGCATTGATCCTGCAACGCATGCGCACCGGCATTCTGGTGCTCGACGAAGAACGGCGGGTGCAACTGGCCAACCACAGCGCCCAGACCTTGCTCGCGCAAACGCACCTTCAGGGCCACTTGATCGACGACTACGCACCGGCGCTGGTCGATCGCCTGCAACTGTGGATGAACAACCCGACCCTACGCCCGCAAAGCCTGAAGATCGCCGGTAATGGCCTCGAACTGCAACCGAACTTCATTGCTCTGGAACAGAGCCCGAACCAGCAGACCCTGGTGTTCCTCGAAGACCTCGCGCAAGTCGCCCAGCAAGCCCAGCAATTGAAGCTTGCCGCGCTCGGGCGCCTGACTGCCGGCATCTCCCATGAAATTCGCAATCCACTGGGCGCCATCAGTCATGCCGCGCAGCTATTGGGTGAGTCCGAGGAACTCGACAGCGCCGATCGGCGTCTGACGCAGATCATTCAAGATCACTCCCAGCGCATGAATCGAGTCATCGAAAACGTCCTGCAACTGTCCCGCCGTCAGCAAAGTGCACCGCAACGGCTGGATCTCAAGCCGTGGCTGGAAAACTTCGTCGTCGAAAGCCGCGAACAGGCCACCGAGCGCCAGCAGATCCATCTGCGGATCAACTCGGGTGAATTCGCCACGCTGATGGACCCCAACCAGCTCACGCAAATTCTCGACAATCTGTTGCGCAACGGCTGGCGCCACAGCGCCCTGCTGCACGATCAGGCTGAGGTATGGTTGTCCCTGTTCGTCGATACCGACAGCCAGTTGGCGGTACTTGAAGTGCAGGACAATGGCCCCGGCGTACCTGCCGCAGAACAGGCCCATCTGTTCGAACCGTTCTTCACTACCAGCAGCCAGGGCACCGGCCTTGGGCTTTATCTGTCCCGTGAGCTGTGCGAAAGCAACCAAGCGCGCCTAGACTTCAAACCACGCCAAGGCGGCGGCTGCTTTCGCATCACCTTTGCTCACGGACGGAAACAAAGTTGAACACGAGCCCACGGCAAAAAATCCTTATCGTCGACGACGAACCCGATATCCGCGAACTCCTGGAAATCACCCTGGGCCGGATGAAACTCGACACCTACAGCGCCCGCAATCTGGCGGAGGCTCAAGCACTGTTGCACCGTGAGTCATTCGACCTGTGCCTGACCGACATGCGCCTGCCCGACGGCACGGGGCTGGAACTGGTGCAGCACATTCAGCAACGTTATCCACAACTGCCCGTGGCGATGATCACCGCGTACGGCAGCCTGGAAACGGCGATCAACGCACTCAAGGCCGGGGCGTTCGATTTCCTTACCAAACCGGTGGACCTCACGCGCCTGCGCGAACTGGTCGGCGCTGCCCTGCGCATGCCGGCCGTGGGCGGGGTTTGCACCTCGATTGATCGACGGCTGCTGGGCGATTCACAGCCGATGCGTAACCTGCGCAAACAGATCGACAAACTCGCCCGCAGTCAGGCACCGGTTTACATCAGCGGCGAGTCCGGCAGCGGCAAAGAACTGGTCGCTCGGCTGATCCACGAACAAGGTCCACGTGCCAGCCAACCGTTTGTGCCGGTGAACTGCGGGGCGATTCCCTCGGAGCTGATGGAAAGCGAATTCTTCGGCCACCGCAAAGGCAGTTTCACTGGCGCGGTCGAAGACAAACCGGGGCTATTCCAGGCCGCGCACGGCGGCACGTTGTTTCTCGATGAAGTGGCGGACTTGCCGCTGTCGATGCAGGTGAAACTGCTGCGCGCGATCCAGGAAAAAGCCGTGCGCAGCGTCGGCGGGCAGCAGGAAAGCGTGGTCGATGTGCGGATTCTTTGCGCCACGCACAAGGACCTCGACGCCGAAGTGGCGGCCGAGCGTTTTCGCCAGGATCTCTATTACCGCTTGAACGTGATCGAACTGCGCGTGCCGTCGTTGCGTGAGCGCCGTGATGACATCGAAGTGCTGGCGGCGCATATGCTCAAGCGTTTGGCCAAGGACAGCGGCCAAGCGGCCGCGCGCCTGCACCCACAGGCGCTGGAAGCGTTGAAAAATTATCGCTTTCCCGGAAATGTGCGCGAGCTGGAGAACGTGCTTGAACGGGCACATACCCTGTGTGAAAACCGCACGATCGAGGCGCAGGATCTGCGCTTGAGCGAGGGCAATTGCGCGGCGGAAGGTGGCATTGCCGATCTGACGCAGATCGATAACCTGGAAGATTATCTGGAGAACGTCGAACGCAAACTGATTCTGCAGGCGCTGGAAGAAACCCGCTGGAATCGTACGGCGGCCGCGCAGCGGTTGAGTCTTTCGTTTCGGTCGATGCGCTACAGGTTGAAAAAACTCGGCCTGGATTAAATCGCAAAAGATCGCAGCCTTCGGCAGCTCCTACAGGAAACGCATTCCAATGTAGGAGCTGCCGAAGGCTGCGATCTTTTGATCTTTCTTTAGATGCGGCCTTCAGGCGCATACGGCGCCGGATCAATGATCGGCGTGCGCCCCAGCATCACATCAGCAAACAACTGGCACGACGCCGGCGCCAGCACCAGCCCGTTGCGGTAATGCCCGCAGTTCAGCCACAACCCGGCAAACCCCGGCACCCGGCCGATGTACGGAATTCCCTCGGGAGAGCCCGGACGCAACCCCGCCCAATGCCCGACGACTTCTGCATCGGCCAACGCTGGCAGCAATTCGATTGCCGAAGCCTTGAGACTTTCCAGCGCCACCTCGGTCGGCGTCTTGTCGTAGCCTTCGTGCTCCAGCGTACTGCCGATCAGGATATGCCCGTCGCGGCGCGGGATCGCATAACGCCCTTTGGCCAATACCATGCTCGGCAAAAAGTCCGCTGCACATTTGTAGAGAATCATCTGGCCTTTGACCGGTTCGACCGGCAGCGTCAGATCCAGTGTCTTGAGCAGATCACCGCTCCACGCCCCCGCCGTCAGCACCACCTGATCGCCCTCGATCACACCCGTGGACGTCTGCACGCCGACCACCCGCGCACCCTCGCGGACAAACCCGCTGACTTCGCACTGTTCGTGAATGGTCACGTTCGGCAAGGCCTGCAGCGCCGCCTTCAGCGATTTTACCAGCCGTGGATTGCGCACATTGGCCACATCAGCCATGTAGATAGCCCGGGAGAAACCGCCGCCAAGCACCGGCACCGCATCATGTACCGCCGAGATATCCACAGCCCGCAGCGGACGGTTTTCCCGCTCGGCCCAAGCCAGCGCCTCGGCTTCATCGTCCAGGTCCAGCCAGTACAAGCCAGTGGTGTGCACTTCTGGATCAACCCCAGTGTCGGCAAACAGGCGCGCGCCGAGCTGTGGATAAAAATCCTGCGACCAGTGCGCCAACGCCGTAACGGCTGGGCTATACCGCCACGGGTACAACGGCGAAACGATACCGCCACCCGCCCAGGACGATTCCTGGCCGAGATTCGAACGATCGAGCAGCACCACGCTGCGCACTTCGGAGGCGAGATTGTAGGCGGTCAGCAGGCCAATCACCCCGCCACCGACAATCACCACTTGCTGTTGCCTGGTCATGTTTGATCCAACCGTAAAAAAGACAGTGGGCGCAAAAGGCGCCCGAAAGAAAGCGCCTCAGCGGCCCCAGCAATCCTTGGTGGTCAGCCCGGTGGTCGCGTTGTTCATGCTTCGGACACCGGTATTGGTCAGGGTGAAATCCCCGCACTTGTCGGTGGCCATGGCCGAGCCGGCCTTGCGCGTGGCCGTCAGCAGATAGGTCTGGTCAGTGATCGTCGGGGTGATGGTGTAAAAATCGCTCCCTGTGCTGAGCCCAGTGATGCCGGTGTAGACATTGTTCTTGGTGTAAAACCGTTCGAGGGTTTGTGCCTGCTCCGAGAGCATCGATACTACTTCGGCACGGCGACCCTTTTTCACGTACTCGGTGAGGCTCGGATAGCCGATGGTGATAACGATGCCGATGATCGCAACGACGATCATGATTTCGATCAGGGTAAAACCTCGGTTGGATCTGCGCATGCCTCAAACTCTCGCTTACTGTATTTGTCGCCACATGATACGACGGCTGCCGCCGCCGGGTTTCTCCACCAGCGTGGTAATGCCACCGCTGGAATCGTTGACAATCTTGCGCGTGGCGCCGTTGACGATCGCATTCAGGGTCGGAATGCCACCGGTAAACACCACGCCGCTGGAAATCGTATCGTTGCTGTCGACCACGCCATCGGCGTTGGTATCGAGCACCGCGTAGTTGAGCATCTTACCGCTGAACGCATCCAGTTCGACCAGTTTGCCGGTGCCGAAGCTGGAACACGGATCGGTGGTGTCGACGCTCGCCGTGGTGAAAACGATCCGGCCGAGTACCAGGCTGGCCTGATTGATCACCCGCTCGCCAGTCAGCGCGTTGTTATACACCAGTGGCAGATACCAGCCCTTTTCTGCCGGGTAAGTCGTGTCATTTTGCGTGGTGGTGATGAACTGTCCGGAGCTGCCAGAAAACACCCCGGTGACCGCCTGCGCCTGCAAACTGCTGACAGTGATCTGCCCCGTGCCGCCGTCGGCGTCCCACACTGAATAAAATGCCTGCAGATCCTTGTTGGTCTTGTCCGCCGTTTCGTTGAATTTGCCAGTGCCGATGAAGATCTGCTTGCCGCCGAGTGAATTGTCCGCCAACAACGGTTGTGCAGTGATCGGCTGAGTCGCGCCGCCCGCCGTGGTGAACAAAGGTTTACCGGAAAACGCCACGCCCCAACTGTCCGTCGATGTGGCACTGAGGTCAAACTTCCACAGACGCCCCTTCAAATCGCCACCATAAGCGGCCTGCACCACATTCTGCGAATTGACCTTGAGCTTCACTGACGACAGGCCATTGGTGGTTTCCGTGCTGTCGATGACGATTTTCCTGATCAGCGAACCATCGCGCACATCCAGTACGTATAACGCCGCGACTCCGGAGTTGCTGCCGTAGCCATTGGCAATGAACGCCGCCCAGCGACCGTCCGACAAGCGTGCCACTTCCGGGCGCGCATAGGCATAACCCAGATCATTGAAAGCGTTCGCCGTGCTGGCAGTGGCCGGCGCGCTGACGTCCCAGAGCGCACGCAATACGTTGCCTGCCGAAGCATCGAACAGTTGCAACGCATAGAAGGACTTGCCGCCGGCGCCAGTACCGCCGATGGCCAGGGTTTTCCAGGCGCTGTTGAGCTGGGCATCAAACACGCCGACCTGACCGTCGACGAGAAACTTGTGGCTGACGCCGTTGATATAGGTCGGATCGGCGATCAACCGCAACGACGGCAACACACTGGAAGGCATGTAGGCATAACGCCGAGTGCCGTTGGCCGCGTTGATCACGTTGACGAAACCGTCATTGGCATTCACCACCAGGCTTGCATTCATGTTTGCCGCTTTGGTGGTCAGGTAAGCGCTGTACGTGCTGTCGCCGGACAGGTCGGAAGCGGTCTTGTCCGTGGGCGACGCCAGCACCAGTGGCGAATTGATGATGTCGCCGAGCAACACGCTGCGCACCTTGAGCCCAGCCTTGTTGGTGCCTTTGCTCCACTCCACCAGATCAATCCCGCTGATGCCTGTGGGCAAGCCCTGACTCAGCGTGGTCTGCTGCGCAGCGGAAAAGTTGCCGTAGGCCAAGGTGACTGCGGCGTTACTGGTGGTGTTCCACGATTGATAAGTCGGTGCCGTGGCGCCGGGCACTATGGTGGTGTCCGTCGTCCAGAGCGCCGCCGAGGTATTCACCGCACCCGCCGCCGTAAAACCGAAGGATTTAATCGTGCCGCGCCAGTCCTTGGGATCGTAACTGGTCTGAAAGTAACTGGTGCCGCTGGCCAGTGTCGTGCCGCTGGTCACGCCGCTGCCGCCAGAGCCGGCCTTGGAGGTGATGTCGCTCAATGCCGAAGACAATGCGGCATTGAGCCCGGTGCTGTCGGTCGCCTGGTAGTACTTGCCCTGCCCGTAGCTGGCGGCGTCGGAAAGCATGTCGTTGGCGGCGGTGAACCCGACGCTGTAGGTGTTCATGTTCTGCTTGGGAAAATCCACTGCGTTCCAGCTCTTGCCGGCGGCATCGGTACCGGTCGAACGCATGTCGATGTCGAAGGCGAACTTGGCGATGTCGTCCAGGTAAAGAGTATCGCCCTCGTTGTCACCGTTGAGGTTGTTGCCGTCATTGTTGATGCCGTCCCAGTTCGGCAAGCGACTGCCACCCAGCGGATCGTTGCTTGGGAAAGTGCGGTCGAACGTCGGCAAGCCGTCGGTGATCACTACGCCGTAGTTTTTCTGGCAGCGATACTGAATCGGGCTGGTATAGGTCGCGGGCGTGCTGTTGTAGTACGGCGCCATGCCGCGCATGTAACGGCTGATTTCGTAATAGGTTTCCGCCAACGGCGTATTGGCCACGGCGCTCAAACCGTTGATCGATGAGATCAGTGCGTTGTAATTGGTATCAGCCTGCGCCTGAGTGACGCTGCCGGAGACGGGCGCCAGATCGCTGATCGCGCGGGCAATGTAGCCGCCATTACCGGAGTTGTTGCTGGTGACCGGATTGAACGTCGACAGACCGATGCGCAAGGTGCGGTTGCTGGTGACCAGCGCTGTCGACACGTTGCGCGCGACGTTAATCCGATAATCATTGGGGATCGCCCCGGTGGTGAAATCGCGGGTGCCATTGTTGATGGCCAGGCTGACGACGTAGGCAATGTAATCGCCTGAATAACGCGTGTTACCGCTGCCGACCGGGTCCGGCAGTTTCAGACACAGCGGCGCGAGGCTGTTGTTGTAGAAAGCATAGGCACCGCCGGAACATCCTGATGTCGGCAGGCTGGAGAGAAATATCGAATCGCCGGTGATCGTCGACGAACTCAGGCACAACCCGAGCAGCGCGTTGCATTGCCGGGCCGGGGTGCGGTCGACGGCCGGATCGAATCCGGCGGCATAGATGATGCTGTTCATACTCCCCGAGTCGTCGATCAGCAGCATCACGTTCGGTGCCACTGCGGCCGCACTCAACAAGGGCGAGTCAGACGGTGTGAACGCATACGCCGGCGCCGCCAGATAGAGGCACGCCAGCAGGCCGATCAGCAGCGCCCGGCAGTGCTCAATACTTCGCATAGACACTCTCCACCACACTACGCGAAGTGCCGGCGATGCCGACAGCGGTTACCCGATACAGCGTCGCCGAGGTGTTGCTCGGCACGTTGACGGCGGTCAGCGTGGTGCCGATGTTCTGTACACCGTAGAAGCCATTGGCGGTAGCGATCCAGGTCACGCCCGAGGTTGAATTGAACCCCGCAGCGCTGACCACCGAAGACTCTGCCGGCGGCGCACATTGCGTGGTGCCGCTGCACACCGCCAGCGAATAACCGTCGAGTTGCACAGCGCTTTCACCGACTCGCAACGCCGCCTCGGCGGTCTGGAACGACTGGTTGCGCAGGCTGACGCTGCCGGCCATTTTTTCCTGCATGTTGGCGCTTTGCATCGACGACAGACCGATCAGGGTCAGCAACAACAGAAACACCAGACACACCAACAACGCCATGCCGTGCTGCGCCCGGTGATGGAGTGGAATCCTCATCGGCCCGCCCTCACTGCAAGCGGTTGCGCAAAGCGGCAACCACATTGAAGGTTTGATTGGCCACCCGATTGTTCGGGTCGGTGAGGGTCAGGCTCAGGCGGACGCTGCGAATGCGCGCCGGATCGCTGGGGTTGGCACTGTAGGTCGATGCCGCCACATCCGTTGCGGAACTGGCGAGGCCGAACATCACACTGAAAGCACTGACATTGTTGACCAGCACCTGCTGCGCGGGCGCGCCGCTGCCGGTGCCCATGAGAATCTGGTTGTTGCTGTAGCTGTAGATCAGGCGGCGAATCGGAAAGGCAATCTGCCCGCTCGCCGCCGCGCGCAGTCCGGTATAGGCGGTTGCGTTGTTGCGGCAATCGGAGACCACCGTCCAGGTCGGTGTACCGCCACTGCTGCCGATATCAGCGGTGACCAGGGTCAGTTTGAGATTGGCGTTGTCCCAACTGATCGGCGTGAGCTGGGAGGCATTGAAGTCCCCTGCCGAACTGGAATCGGTAATCGTGCCGAGACAGCCGAACATGCCGACCATACGGATTTCCTGAATCATCTTGCTCAACACGAAACGCGCGTCTTCCTGCATCGCGGCGGCGCTGTTCTGGCTGACATAAGTGTTTTTTGCAGCGATGAAAATCTGCACGACGGCCAGCACCACAATCAGCCCAAGCGCCAGTGCGATCAACAATTCGATCAGGCCAAATCCCCGGTTACAACGCTTCATGGCGTGGCCACCGGATCAACCGCCGCGCGGCTACTGAGGACAAAGCTGCGTTGGGCGCTGGCGGTGTTGGCCGCTCGCGCATCGCTCCAGGTAATGGTGATGGTGTACACGCGCTGATTGAGGGTAATGCTGCCAGTGGCAGTCGGGCCGCCGAAACCGACGATGTTGCTGGTGAAGTCGTAAAGGTCCTGATCGCGCGCGACGCTGAGGTTGCCCGAAGTCGGTGGCGTGACGGTATAGTCGGCGCCTGAGTTGGCGCGAATGCGGTCCATCATGTCGTAGGCGATGAAGCTCGCCTGGCTGGTCATCCGCGAGCTGTCGGTGTACTTCAGCGCATTCAGTTGCACCGCCGCCGCGCCCAGCAGCCCGACCGTAAGAATCAGCAACGCCACCAGCACTTCGATCAGTGTCATGCCCTCCTGTGCCCTGCCACTCCCTGCCCTCATCCGCACATTCCACCCAATTGAATTCGTCCGTTCAAACACACGTTCAGCGTCCTGCTTTGCGTACCCAGCGTGTAAGTGATAACCACCGCCGTCGCAGCCGACAGCCCCCCGAGGCTGTTGAAATCCAGCGCGGTCACTCCCAAGGTTAGCGCCAGAGTGGCACCGCTGCTCATCGCCGGAACAACCCGCAATACATTCGCCGGAGTGCCAGCACTGTCGTAGACCGACAACTCGCCGGTCCATGCGCTGCCGCCGGCAGTGGGTCGCAGCCGGATAGTGGTGCCACGGTCGATCGCCTCCAGACGAGCGAAATTGATTGCCCGTTGCAGGTCACCCATTTCGGTATCGGCCTTGCTGCTCTGTATCGAACGCGTGAACGTCGGCACGGCCAGGGTGATCAGGATCAGAAACACGGCGAGCGCGACCATCAACTCGATCAGCGTGAAACCTTTTGTACGAAGATCCATCGGTGCCCTCCGTTGCCCTCGGCTATACCTGCTTCTACAAACTAGAACATTCAACCGGCCGGCGTCGGTTGATTTGCCCTGCCCGGCGCACGGATTGCGCCGTTCATCACGCTCCACGGAGGGAGATTTCATGTCGCAACAGGGGTTCAGCCTGATTGAACTGCTTATGGGACTGGCGATTGGCGCGATTGTTCTGCTGCTGGTCAGTCCGACGTTTGCTGCGCTGCGCGAATCGAACCATCGCGATCAAGCCGCACAGGGGCTGCTCGACGGTATTCGCAGTGCGCGCACGCTGGCCATCACGCGCAATCAAAGCGTGGTGATTCACGGGATCAACGGCGATTGGGGTCAGGGCTGGCGGATCATTCTGGACGTCAGCGGCAAAGGGCCGGAAGACGCCAACAACCCGCTGCTGGTCGAGCGTGCGAGTGAGGCGAAGGTGCCGATTGTCGGCAATTGGTCGGTCAGTCGTTACATCAGGTTCAGCAACCTGGGGCAACCGCTGATGCCCGGACGGACATTTCAGGCAGGGACTTTACATATTTGCTCGGCCCGTGAGCCGGTCAGCCAGCGCCAGGTGGTGCTGGCTGCGAGCGGTCGCGTGCGCCTGGCCAGCCAGGAAGCTGGACAGGCGCTGTGCGAGCTGGGGAAAAACCTCAGATCGAACGGACGCGCAGCTCTTTAGGCATCGAGAACGTAATATTCTCTTCGCGCCCAGACAGCTCATCGGCGCCTGTTGCGCCCCAGGCCTGCAGTTGCTGAATCACGCCGCGCACCAATACTTCCGGCGCGGAAGCGCCGGCGGTGATGCCGATCCGCTCGACACCGTCGAACCAGCTCTTTTGCAGGTCTTCGGCGCCGTCGATCAGGTAGGCCGGCGTGGCCATGCGTTCGGCCAGCTCACGCAAGCGGTTGGAGTTGGAGCTGTTCGGGCTGCCGACCACCAACACCACGTCGCATTCGTCAGCCAATTGCTTGACCGCGTCCTGACGGTTTTGCGTGGCGTAGCAGATGTCGTCCTTGCGTGGCCCACCGATGGCCGGGAAACGCGAACGCAGCGCATCGATGACGCGGCTGGTGTCGTCCATCGACAGTGTGGTCTGGGTGACGAAGGCGAGTTTTTCCGGGTTGTGCACCTGCAGTTCGGCGACGTCTTTCTCGTCTTCGACGAGGTAGATCGCGCCGCCATTGCTGGCGTCGTACTGGCCCATGGTGCCTTCGACTTCCGGGTGACCGGCGTGGCCGATGAGAATGCACTCACGACCGTCGCGGCTGTATTTCGCCACTTCGATGTGCACCTTGGTCACTAGCGGGCAGGTGGCATCGAAGACTTTCAGGCCACGGCCAGCGGCTTCGGTACGCACGGCCTGGGAAACGCCGTGGGCACTGAAAATGACGATAACGTCGTCCGGCACCTGATCCAGTTCTTCGACGAAGATCGCCCCGCGACTGCGCAGGTCTTCAACGACGAACTTGTTGTGCACCACTTCATGACGCACGTAGATCGGCGGCCCGAAAACTTCCAGGGCACGATTGACGATTTCGATCGCCCGGTCCACGCCGGCGCAGAAGCCACGGGGGTTGGCGAGTTTGATTTGCATGCTGTGCCTCGTGTCTTGCGCGCAAGAAATTAGATCAATACAGCCCTTGTAGGAGCAAAGCTTCGTGGCGAGGGGATTTATCCCCGATGGGGTGCGAAGCGCCCCCAATCCAGTCAACGCGCCTTAACTGGAACCGCGCCGTCAGGATTTGGGGGGCTCTGCCCCCATCGGGGATAAATCCCCTCACCACAAAAGCCCGCTCCCACAATGGTTTTAGCGGTGTTACTTACAGCGCTTTGACGTTGATGATCTCGACGTCAAAGGTCAGCGTCTTGCCCGCCAGCGGGTGGTTGAAGTCGATGGTCACTTGCGTGTCGTCGAATTCTTTCACCACGCCCGGCAGCTCAGTATTGGCCGCATCGTTGAAGATCACCAGCAAACCCGGTGACAGCTCCATATCGACGAACTGCGAACGCGGGATGATCTGCACGTTCTGCGGGTTCGGCTGGCCGAAAGCGTTTTCCGGCTCGACGGTCAGCGTGCGCTTGTCGCCGGCCTTGAAGCCGAACAGCGCCGCTTCGAAACCCGGCAGCAAGTTGCCGTCGCCGACCTTGAAGGTCGCCGGGGCTTTGTCGAACGTACTGTCGACGGTGTCGCCGTTCTCCAGGCGCAATGCAAAGTGCAAGGTGACTTCCGTGTTCTGGCCGATGCGTTGCTCAGCCAATACCTGTTCAGTCATGAACGGCCTCTTCGGTTTTCTTGGTTTTGAACATGTCCAGTGCCAGCATCACCGCGCCAACAGTAATCGCGCTGTCAGCAAAGTTGAACGCCGGGAAGTACCAGCGGTTCTGCCAGTGCACCAGAATGAAATCGATCACATGGCCCAAGGCAATGCGGTCATACAGATTGCCCAACGCGCCACCCAGCACCAGCGCCAATGCGATGGCCAGCCAGGTTTCATTGCGGCCCAGGCGCTTGAGCCAGACCACCAGCACGGCACTGACCACAATCGCGATCAGGGCAAACAGCCAGCGCTGCCAGCCGGAGCTGTCCGCGAGGAAGCTGAAGGCAGCGCCGGTGTTGTAGGCCAGGGTCCAGCTGAAGTAATCGGGAATGATCACGATCTGCTGGAACATTTCGAGCTTGCCTTCGAAGTAGAACTTGCTGGCCTGGTCAATGACCAGAACCAGCAAACTCAACCAGAGCCAGCTCAACCGTCCGAAACGGCCAACGGCATTAGGCATAGTGACGAACCTCGCCAGCGCCGCTGATGTTGTCGACGCAACGACCGCAGATTTCCGGATGCTCCGGGTTCACGCCGACGTCTTCACGGCAGTGCCAGCAACGGGCGCACTTCGGGAAAGCCGATTTGACGATCTTCAGCTTCAGGCCGCTGACTTCAGTGGTTACCGCATCCGCAGGCGCCTGAACAAAAGGCGCAACGCTGGCGGTCGAGGTGATCAAGACGAAGCGCAGTTCGTTGCTCAGCTTGGCCAGGTCGGCGCTCAGGGCGTCTTCGGCGTACAGCGTGACTTCGGCTTGCAGGTTGCCACCGACGGCTTTCGCCGCGCGCTGGATTTCCATTTCCTTGTTCACCGCTACTTTGACCGCCATTACGCGCTCCCAGTAGTCGCGACCCAGTTCAACGTCGGCCGGCAGTTCGGTCAGACCTTCGTACCAGGTGTTGAGCATCACCGACTCGTTACGCTCGCCCGGCAGGTATTCCCACAGTTCGTCGGCGGTGAAGGCGAGGATCGGCGCGATCCAGCGCACCAGCGCTTCGGAGATATGGAACAGCGCGGTTTGCGCCGAACGGCGGGCCTTGCTGTTGGCGCCAGTGGTGTACTGACGGTCCTTGATGATGTCGAGGTAGAAACCGCCCAGCTCCTGCACGCAGAAGTTGTGGATCTTCGAGTAGACGTTCCAGAAACGGTATTCACCGTAGTGCTCTTGCAGCTCGCGTTGCAGCAGCAAGGTGCGGTCCACCGCCCAACGATCCAGCGCGAGCATTTCTTCAGCCGGCAAGATGTCGGTGGCCGGGTTGAAACCGCTCAGGTTCGAGAGCAGGAAGCGCGCGGTGTTACGGATACGACGATAGGCGTCCGCACTGCGTTGCAGGATCTGGTCAGAAACCGCCATTTCCCCCGAGTAGTCAGTCGAAGCGACCCACAGACGCATGATGTCGGCGCCGAGGGTGTCGTTGACTTTCTGTGGCGCGATTACGTTGCCCAGCGATTTGGACATCTTGCGGCCGGCTTCGTCGACGGTGAAACCGTGGGTCAGCAGTTCGCGGTACGGCGCGTGGTTGTCGATGGCGCAACCGGTCAGCAGCGACGAGTGGAACCAGCCGCGGTGTTGGTCGGAACCTTCCAGGTACAGGTCGGCACGCGGGCCGCTCTCGTGGCCCATCGGGTGCGAACCGCGCAGGACGTGCCAGTGCGTGGTGCCCGAATCGAACCAGACGTCGAGGGTGTCGCTGATCTTGTCGTACAGTGGCGCTTCGTCGCCGAGCAACTCGGCAGCGTCCATCTTGAACCAGGCTTCGATGCCTTCGACTTCAACGCGTTTGGCGACTTCTTCCATCAGCTCAACGGTGCGTGGGTGCAGTTCGCCGCTTTCCTTGTTCAGGAAGAACGGGATCGGCACGCCCCAGTTACGTTGACGCGAGATGCACCAGTCCGGACGGTTGGCGATCATCGAGTGCAGACGCGCCTGGCCCCAGGCCGGGACGAACTTGGTGTTTTCGATGGCTTTGAGCGAGCGCACACGCAGGGTGTCGCCGCTGGTTGGCTCTTTGTCCATGCCGATGAACCACTGCGCGGTCGCGCGGTAGATCAGCGGAGTCTTGTGGCGCCAGCAGTGCATGTAGCTGTGTTCGATGACGGTGGTGTGCATCAGCGCACCGACTTCGGTCAGCTTGTCGACGATGGCCGGGTTGGCCTTCCAGATGAACTGGCCGCCGAAGAATTCCAGCGACGGCACGTAAACGCCGTTGCTTTGTACTGGATTGAGGATGTCGTCGTTGACCATGCCGTATTTCTTGCAGGTCACGAAGTCGTCCACGCCGTAGGCCGGAGCGGAGTGAACCACGCCGGTGCCAGCGCCCAGTTCAACGTAGTCAGCCAGGTAGACCGGCGACAGACGGTCGTAGAACGGATGACGGAAGTTGATCAGTTCCAGCTCTTTACCGGTGGTGGTAGCGATAACCGAACCTTCGATGCCGTAGCGCGTCAGGCAGGCTTCAACCAGCTCTTCAGCCAGCACCAGCAACTTGTCGCCGACATCCACCAGCGCGTAGTTGAATTCCGGGTGAACGTTCAAAGCCTGGTTGGCCGGGATGGTCCACGGGGTGGTGGTCCAGATCACGATCGACGCCGGTTTGCTCAGCGACGGCAGACCGAACGCGGCAGCCAGTTTGGCTTCGTCAGCGATCGGGAACGCAACGTCGATGGTCGAGGACTTCTTGTTCTCGTACTCGACTTCCGCTTCGGCCAGGGCCGAACCGCAGTCGAAGCACCAGTTCACAGGCTTGAGGCCCTTGAACACGAAACCGCCCTTGACGATTTCAGCGAGGGCGCGGATTTCACCGGCCTCGTTCTTGAAATCCATGGTCTTGTACGGGTTGGCCCAATCGCCCAGCACGCCGAGACGGATGAATTCGGACTTCTGCCCTTCGATCTGCTCGGTGGCGTAGGCACGGCACAGTTCGCGGGTCTTGTCCGCGCCCAGATTTTTGCCGTGGGTCACTTCAACCTTGTGCTCGATCGGCAGGCCATGGCAGTCCCAACCCGGAACATACGGCGCGTCGAAGCCCGACAGGGTCTTCGAGCGGATGATCATGTCCTTGAGAATCTTGTTCAGTGCGTGACCGATGTGGATCGTGCCGTTGGCATACGGAGGGCCGTCGTGCAGAACGAACTTCGGACGATCCTTGCCAATCTCGCGCAACTTTCCGTACAGGCCAATACTGTCCCAGCGCTGCAGGATCTGCGGTTCGCGCTGTGGCAGGCCGGCCTTCATTGGGAAGGCGGTGTCCGGAAGGTTAAGCGTGGCTTTATAGTCGGTCATTTAAGGCTCTTCATTAGCGATGGGCGCTAGGTGCGGCTAGTGCACGGGCGGTGGCGACATCCGCATTGATCGCCGTTTTCAATGCCTCCAGGGAGGCGAAGCGCTGCTCTTCACGCAGCTTTTGGTGGAAAACCACCGTCAAACGCCGGTCATACAGATCGCCGGCAAAATCTAAAAGATGGACTTCAAGGTGGGCCTTGCCATCACCTTGTACCGTGGGCCGTACGCCGATATTGGCGACACCGGGCCAGGTCTTGCCGTCGATGTCGACATCCACCAGGTAGACACCGGTGAACGGCACACGACGACGCTTGAGTTGAATGTTGGCAGTGGGCGTACCCAGTTGCCGGGCCAGTTTCTGCCCGTGCAACACGCGACCGGCGATGCGGTACGGGCGGCCGAGCAAAAGTTCGGCCAAGGCAAAATCGGCGGCAGCCAAGGCGTTGCGCACCTGTGTGCTGCTGACACGAATACCGTCCAGCTCGACGGTTTGCGCCGCTTCAACGGTAAAACCGTGCATCTGCCCGGCCTGCAGCAGGAAATCGAAATCACCGAGGCGGTCGCAACCGAAGCGGAAATCGTCACCGACTTCCAGATGCTGCACACCGAGGCCATCGACGAGGATGGTGCCGACGAACTCACTGGCGCTGAGTTTGCTCAAGCGCTGGTTGAACGCCAGGCACAACACCCGGTCAACGCCTTCGGCGGCCAGCAGTTGCAGCTTGTCGCGCAACCTTGCCAGACGCGCCGGGGCGGTCTCCGGGGCAAAGAATTCCCGTGGCTGCGGCTCGAAAATCACCACGCAGCTGGGTACGCCCAACTCGAGCGCACGCTCACGCAGTCGGGCCAGGATAGCCTGGTGACCACGGTGAACACCGTCAAAGTTGCCAATAGTGGCGACGCAGCCCCGATGCTGGGGGCGCAAGTTGTGGAGGCCTCGAACCAGCTGCATAACGCGCTTCTTGCTCATAAAGTGGTCGATTATAACCACACCCGACGGCCGACGACAGGCAACACCGTAACGCAAAGTGAACGAGCCGACAAAACTGCCGGCCCGCGCCCATCCATAAAGAGAAAAACCTTAGCTCAAGGCCTTGCGATTGAAGTCGCGCAGGCGGAAACCGAGCAGCAGCAACATACCGAAATAGGACACCACGCCCGCCGCGACCAAGGCGCCCAGACGCAGGAAACGCTCAAGCATGTGCCCTTGATCCCATGGCGGCATGAAATGCATGCCGATCAACAGCACCACGGACATCACCGCCACCGCGACCACCAGTTTGAAAGCGAACTTGGCCCAACCCGGTTGCGGCTGGTACATCTGCTGCTTGCGCAGTTGATAGAACAGCAGTCCGGCGTTCAGGCAGGCACCGGCACTGATCGCCAAGGCCAGACCGGCGTGAGCCAGTGGGCCGATCAGCACCAAGTTGAACAGCTGAGTAACCACCAGCGTGAAGATTGCGATTTTTACCGGGGTTCTGATGTTCTGTTGCGCATAAAAGCCCGGTGCCAACACTTTGATCACGATAATCCCGAGCAGGCCGACAGAATAAGCAATCAGCGCACGCTGAGTCATCTCGGCGTCAAAGCCGCTGAACTGACCGTACTGGAACAGCGAAACGGTCAGCGGCTCGGCGAGAATCCCCAGCGCCAGCGAGCACGGCAGCACCAACACAAAGCACAGGCGCAGACCCCAATCGAGAATCCGCGAATACTCATGGCGATCCTTGCTCGCGTAGGTTTTTGCCAGCGTCGGCAGCAAAATCGTGCCCAACGCCACACCAAGCACGCCGGACGGCAATTCCATCAAACGGTCGGCGTAATACATCCACGACACCGAGCCTGCGACCAGAAACGAGGCGAAAATGGTGTTGATGATCAGCGAAATCTGGCTGACCGACACACCAAGGATCGCCGGCAGCATCTGCTTCATCACCCGCCACACGCCGGTATCGCGCAGGTTCAGACGCGGCAGCACCAGCATGCCGATCTTTTTCAGGTGCGGCAGTTGATAGAGCAGTTGCGCCAGACCACCGACCAATACCGCCCAGCCAAGCGCCATGACCGGAGGATCGAAGTACGGCGTCAGGAACAGCGAAAACACGATCATGCTGACGTTGAGCAGGGTCGGCACGAACGCCGGCACCGAGAAGCGGTTCCAGGTATTAAGGATCGCGCCCGCCAGCGACGACAGCGAGATCAGCAATATATAAGGGAACGTCACACGCAACAGATCAGAGGTGAGCTGGAATTTTTCCGGCGTATCGGTAAAACCGGGGGCCGTGGCCCAGATCACCCAAGGCGCGGCAATCATGCCCAGCGCGGTAACGATCGCCAGCACCAGAGTCAGCAGGCCCGATACGTAGGCAATGAAGGTACGGGCCGCCTCTTCGCCCTGCTGACTTTTGTATTCGGCCAGAATCGGCACGAATGCTTGGGAGAAAGCGCCCTCAGCAAAAATTCTTCGCAGCAGATTGGGCAGTTTGAAGGCGATAAAGAAGGCGTCTGTCGCCATCCCGGCGCCGAATGTGCGGGCGATAAGCGTGTCACGAACAAAACCCAGAATCCGGGAAAGCATCGTGATAGAGCTGACGGCGGCCAACGATTTGAGCAGATTCATTGAGGGAATTTGTGCCTGTCGATAAACAGCAGGCGAATTAAGCGCCTACTTATGCGATACTCCGCGCCGCAGCAGCACAGAGCCAAAGCTCGCGAGTTTACAGGTCAAGCGCCGGAAATAAATATCCCGCCTCTTTATACCTACCACTTAGCGGAACGTTTCAAGTGCCCTTGACAAGACTTCAACTCATCGGCATGATTCGCGGCCTATTTTGTTTGCTATTTCCTAAAAAGTCTTTCGAGGAGCTCGACGGTGGCCAACTCACCTTCCGCCAAAAAACGTGCAAAACAGGCTGAGAAGCGTCGCAGCCACAACGCCAGCCTGCGTTCCATGGTTCGCACCTACATCAAGAATGTAGTTAAAGCCATTGACGCAAAAGACGCTGAAAAAGCTCAAGCTGCATACGTTCTGGCTGTGCCAGTTATCGACCGTATGGCCGATAAAGGCATCATCCACAAGAACAAGGCTGCTCGTCATAAGAGCCGTCTGAATGGCCACGTCAAAGCGCTGAAAGAAGCTGCTTAATCGACGTAGTCATTAAAAAACCGACCTTAGGGTCGGTTTTTTATTGCCTGTGATTTAGTAAATCCAGCGCAAAAAAAATGTAGGAGTGAGCCTGCTCCGGGCGGCGATCCGACGATAGCAGTGTGTCAGTCGATGCAATTATTGACTGTTACACCGCTATCGTCGGAACGCCGCCCGGAGCAGGCTCACTCCTACAGTTGGTTTCGCGGGGTTATTGCTGGACGGGCACCCACGGCAGAATCGGAATCGCCGTCACCGCGTTCTGCGGGCTACCCTCAATCACGCGATCGCTGTAGACCAGGTAAACCAGGGTGTTGCGCTTCTTGTCGAGGAAACGCACCACCTGCATGGTCTTGAACACCAGCGATGTGCGCTCCTTGAACACCTCATCGCCGTCCTTCAGCTCACCCTTGAACTTGATCTCGCCCACCTGCCGACAGGCAATGGAGGCTTCTGCACGATCTTCAGCCAGGCCCAACCCACCTTTCACGCCGCCAGTCTTGGCGCGCGACAGATAGCAGGTCACGCCCTCGACCTTGGGGTCATCAAAAGCTTCGACCACGATCCGGTCGTTTGGCCCGACGAGCTTGAACACTGTCGACACTTGACCGATTTCCTCGGCCGAGGCCAGCAATGGCAACGCCATCAACAAGCCCAACAATCCTTTTGCTACACGCATCAAGTTTTCCTTAAACCAGGATCAGGTTGTCACGGTGAACCAGCTCAGGCTCAGCCATGTAACCCAGCAAACCGACAATCGCATCCGACGACTGACCGATGATTTTTTGTGCTTCCAGCGCGCTGTAGTTGGCCAGGCCTCGGGCGATCTCACGACCGTCCGGCGCCACGCAGACCACCATTTCACCGCGACGGAAACTGCCCTGCACCAGCTTCACACCCACCGGCAGCAGACTTTTGTTGCCTTTGGACAGCGCCGACACCGCACCGTCATCCAGCACCAGCGTGCCGCGCGTTTGCAGATGCCCGGCCAGCCACTGCTTGCGTGCCGCGAGCATGCCGCGCTCGGGTGACAGCAAGGTGCCGATGCGCTCGCCCGCTTTCAGGCGATCAAGCACGCGCTCAAGACGCCCACCAACGATGATGGTGTGCGCACCGGAACGCGCCGCCAGACGCGCCGCACGCAGCTTGGTCTGCATGCCGCCGCGCCCCAGCGCACCGCCGGTACCGCCCGCCACCGCATCCAGGCTCGGATCATCGGCGCGCGCTTCGTAAATCAGTTGCGCATCAGGATTGTTGCGCGGATCAGCGTCGAACATGCCATCGCGGTCGGTCAGGATCACCAGCAGATCCGCCTCGACCAGGTTGGCCACCAGCGCCGCCAGCGTATCGTTGTCGCCGAAACGGATTTCATCAGTGACCACGGTGTCGTTTTCGTTGATGACCGGGATGACTTTCAGCTCGACCAATGCACGCAGAGTACTGCGAGCATTGAGGTAGCGCTTGCGGTCGGACAGATCGTCGTGAGTCAGGAGAATCTGCGCCGTGTGCCGGCCATGCTCGGCGAAGCTCGATTCCCACGCCTGCACCAAGCCCATCTGGCCGATCGCCGCAGCCGCCTGGAGCTCGTGCATCGCACTGGGTCGTGCGGTCCAGCCCAAACGGCTCATGCCAGCCGCCACCGCCCCGGAGGACACCAGCACCAATTCGACGCCAGCCTCATGCAAGGCCACCATCTGCTCGACCCAGACACTCATTGCCGCGCGATCCAGCCCTTTGCCATCAGCTGTCAGCAAAGCGCTGCCGATCTTCACGACCCAACGCTGCGCACCTGTCACCTTGCTCCGCATCATCTTCAACCTTAGCTTGAGGGCTGCGCGACCCAGCGCCGCCCATGACGTTATTTGTGACTTGCGATTTCCAGATACTAAAACGCCGCTCGATTGAGCGGCGTTCAAGTTTATCGCAACGAATCAGTCACGCACGTAAATGATTTCCGGACCGTCTTCGTCATCCACATCTTCTTCGTCCCAATCATCGTCGCCGATGTCATGGACCGACTTCACGCCGCTGCGACGCAGCGCACGCTTGTCATCCAGCGCCTGCAGTTGCGCGCGGGCTTCGTCTTCGATGCGCTGATCGAGATCGGCCAGCTCTTCCTTGTAAGCCGGGTCATTGGCCAGGCGATCAGCACGGTCTTCCATGTAACGCATGATGTCGTGGCACAGGCGCTCGGTACCGATCTTGGCGATGGCCGAGATCACGTAGACCGGACCCGTCCATTCCAGGCGATCAACGATTTCCTTGACGCGCTCATCGTGCTCTTCCTCAAGGATCTGGTCGCACTTGTTCAGCACCAACCAACGATCACGCTCCGCCAGGGACGGGCTGAACTTGATCAGCTCGTTGACGATCACCTCAGCCGCATCCGGTGCGCTGGTGTCATCCAGCGGCGCCATGTCGACGAGGTGCAGCAACAGACGCGTACGCGCCAAGTGCTTGAGGAAGCGGATACCCAGGCCGGCACCGTCGGAAGCACCTTCGATCAGACCCGGAATGTCGGCAATGACGAAGCTCTTCCAGCGGTCGACGCTGACCACACCGAGGTTCGGCACCAACGTGGTGAACGGGTAGTCGGCAACTTTCGGCTTGGCGGCCGATACCGAACGGATAAAGGTACTTTTACCGGCGTTCGGCAAGCCCAGCAGACCGACGTCAGCCAGCACTTTCATTTCCAGTTTCAGGTCGCGCTGCTCACCCGGCTTGCCCGGCGTGGTCTGGCGCGGTGCACGGTTGGTACTGGACTTGAAACGGGTGTTGCCCAGACCGTGCCAGCCGCCCTGCACAACCATCAATTTCTGACCAGCCTTGGTCAGGTCACCGATGACTTCCTGGGTAGCGGAGTCGATCACCGTGGTGCCGACCGGCACGCGCAGGATCAGGTCTTCGCCTTTTTTACCGGTGCAGTCGGTGCTGCCGCCGTTGGAACCACGCTCGGCATCGAAGTGCCGGGTGTAACGGTAGTCGACCAGGGTGTTGAGGTTTTCGTCAGCCATCATGTAGATGGAACCGCCATCACCGCCATCACCGCCGTTCGGGCCACCGTTTTCGATGAATTTTTCCCGACGGAAACTCATGGCGCCATTGCCGCCGTCACCAGCCTTTACGCGAATCGATACTTCATCAACAAACTTCATAACCAACGCCTCTCGCCATACGGACGAGCCGAAAAACAATCAAGACATAAGACTCTTGCAAAAATGAGCGCAGCGACCCCAAAACACGACCTGCATCGCACGCCGACAGCCCATACAAACAGTTTTGCAAGAGACTCACCCCACAAACGAAAAAGCCCCGTCGCGAGACAGGGCTTTTCCAGCGATCGCGCAATTAAGCTGCGACAACGCTCACGTAACGGCGGTTGAACGCGCCTTTTACTTCAAACTTGATCACGCCTTCGATTTTCGCGAAGAGGGTGTGATCCTTACCCATGCCAACGCCGTAGCCAGCGTGGAATTGGGTGCCGCGCTGACGCACGATGATGTTGCCCGGAATGATTTTCTGGCCGCCATACATCTTAACGCCAAGGCGTTTGGCTTCTGAGTCGCGACCGTTACGGGTACTACCACCAGCTTTTTTGTGTGCCATGAGTCAATTCTCCTAGTGAGGAATTAGGCTGAAATTAAGCCTGAATACCGGTGATTTTGATCTCGGTGTACCACTGGCGGTGGCCCATACGCTTCATGTGGTGCTTACGGCGACGGAACTTGATGATGCGGACTTTATCGTGACGACCTTGGGAGATCACTTCAGCCACAACGGTAGCGCCAGCAACAACTGGAGCGCCGATATTCACGTCGTCGCCATTGGCAACCAACAGAACGCGATCAAAGGTAACGGATTCGCCGGTAGCGATTTCCAGTTTTTCGATCTTCAGGTATTCACCTGGGGCGACTTTGTACTGCTTGCCGCCAGTAACGATTACTGCATAAGACATGGTATTTCTCCGATAATCCTGCTCACCCAGCTCTTTATAAGAAGAGGTATTGGCTGGCATGGCTGCATAAGGCTGGAAGGCCCGTTGCAATTGCGTAAGGCAGGTGCTGCCCAGGAAGTTCAGGGTGCGCGATTGTACGCAAGGCGCCGCAGGCTTGCAAGTAGCCGTCCATCGCGCCTTGACAGGTCCGGATGGGGGTCCTAGCATGCCGCGCAACCCTTCTGGAGCGACTCTCGCTGATGCAACCCCAAGCTTTCTACCGCGCGGTGGCGGACGATTTTAGCGCCGTCGACGGCATCATCAAGAAGCAGCTGACTTCCCGAGTACCGCTGGTATCGAAAATCGGCGATTACATCACCTCGGCCGGCGGCAAGCGTCTGCGTCCTTTATTAGTGTTGTTGTGTGGCAAGGCACTGGGTCGCGAAGGCGACGACATGCGTCTTTTAGCCGCCACCATCGAATTCCTGCACACCGCGACCCTGCTGCATGACGACGTCGTCGACATGTCCGGCATGCGCCGTGGCCGCTCGACTGCCAACGCCATGTGGGGCAACGCCCCGAGCGTGCTGGTCGGCGACTTCCTGTACTCGCGCTCGTTCGAAATGATGGTCGAACTGGGCTCGATGCCGGTGATGAAGATTCTGTCCCAGGCCACGCGCATCATCGCTGAAGGCGAAGTGCTGCAACTGTCCAAGGTGCGCGACGCCAGCACCACTGAAGAAACCTACATGGAAGTCATCCGCGGCAAAACCGCGATGCTCTTCGAGGCTTCGACCCACAGTGCTGCGGCACTGGCCGGTGCTACCGCCGAGCAGAGCGAAGCGCTGCGCACGTTCGGTGATCACCTCGGCGTGGCATTCCAGCTGGTCGACGACCTGCTCGACTACAAGGGCGACGCCGAAACCCTGGGCAAGAACGTCGGCGACGATCTGGCCGAAGGCAAGCCGACCCTGCCGCTGATCTACACCATGCGTGAAGGCACGCCGGAACAGGCTGCACTGGTGCGCCAGGCGATCCAGAAAGGCGGGATCGAAGACCTGGAAAGCATCCGCATTGCCGTGGAAGCCTCGGGCTCGCTGGAGTACACCGCGCAACTGGCCCGTGATTACGTGGCCCGTGCGATCAAGTGCCTTGAGGCGCTGCCGGCCAGTGAATATCGGGATGCGCTGGTTGAACTGAGTGAGTTTGCGGTCGCGCGTACGCACTGATAGCGCTGAAGCAAGATCGAGAGATCGCAGCCTTCGGCAGCTCCTACAAGGGCTGCCGGGCTGCGATTTTTTGCTTTTGGCGCCACCAACGGATAAACCCTATATAATGTGCGACTTTTAGCGACCCACACCCCAAGGAGCCTTAGTGAGCACGCTGCCACCCTGCCCGAAATGCAATTCCGAATACACCTACGAAGACGGTACCCAACTGGTATGCCCGGAGTGCGCCCACGAGTGGTCCGCCAGTGGCGAAGCCGAAGTGGCCGCCGATGACACCGTAAAGAAAGATTCGGTCGGCAACGTCCTGCAGGACGGCGACACCATCACCGTGATCAAGGACCTCAAGGTCAAGGGCACCTCGCTGGTGGTCAAGGTCGGCACCAAGGTCAAGAACATCCGCCTGTGCGATGGCGACCACGACATCGACTGCAAGATCGACGGCATCGGCCCGATGAAACTCAAATCCGAGTTCGTCAGAAAAGTCTGATTCTGCTGTCATCCATCCCGCGCCAGCCGTGGGATGGAGTTCCACCCTCCCCCGCCGTACCTCGATAAATCTACGCAATAGCCAAACGCCAGCCGTTTTGACCTTACGCAATCTTTACCCGGAAAAAATCACAATCTGCCAATAGGCGCTTGCTATTTCGATAATAAGAATTATTCTCATCAAACACCTTCAATGGAGATGAGAACCATGACTTATCTGATCGACGCCTGGCTGGATCGTCCACACCCTTACCTCAGAATCCTCCATCGGGAGACCGGTGAAGTCTGTGCGGTGCTTGAAGAAGAAGCCTTGCATGAGCTGCAGGATCAAGGGGATCTGGACGTCAGCAGCCTGAATTCCAGCGAGCCACTGGTGCTCAAGGAGTTGGTGCGCAATCTGTTCCTGTTCTGCTATGCCCGGGCATTGCGCCCGACCCATGAACTGCATCACAAGATAGAAATATGAAACACGGTAAAACTGTAGGAGTGAGCCTGCTCGCGATGGCGGTGTGTCAGACAACAAATCAGTCGACTGAAAAAACGCTATCGCGAGCAGGCTCACTCCTACATTAGCCCGCCATCAAGACAGGCTTGGGATTACAGAACGTCCAGCAGCTCGACGTCGAATACCAGAACGCTGTGCGGCGGGATGCTGCCAACGCCTTGAGCGCCGTAAGCCAGTTCGCTCGGCACGTACAGACGCCATTTGCTGCCGGCATTCATCAGTTGCAGGGCTTCGGTCCAGCCGGCGATCACGCCGCCAACCGGGAATTCTGCTGGCTGGCCACGCTCGTAGGAGCTGTCGAACACAGTGCCGTCGATCAGCGTGCCGTGGTAGTGCGTACGCACTTGATCTTCACGGGTCGGCTTGGCGCCTTCGCCCTGAGTCAGCACTTCGAATTGCAGGCCGGAAGCCAGGGTGGTGATGCCGTCACGCTTGGCGTTTTCCGCCAGGAAGGCCAGACCTTCACCAGCAGCGGCTTCAGCTTTGGCAGCCGCTTCGGCTTGCATGATTTCGCGGATAACCTTGAAGCTGGCGGACATTTCTTCCTGACCCACACGGCTTTCCTTACCGGCGAAGGCGTCGGTCAGGCCGGCCAGGATCGCGTCCAGGCTAACACCCGGTGGCGGGTTGTCGCGCAGCTGGTCACCCAGCTGACGGCCGATGCCGTAGCTGACGCGGGTTTCGTCGGTGGACAGATTTACTTCGGACATGACACTGCTCCGCTGTGCGGACGGCCACAAGACTTGCCGTGCGTGCACAGCGCGTCCCGGCGCGCCCGGAACCAAAAGGGCGAGCAGACTAGCACAGATGCTCAGACGATGGCGCGCAAGGCCTACAGGGCCGATCGCCAGGCCAGCGGCACTTTCAGGCTTTCTTCGCCACTGGCGCCCAGGCCACACATTTCATCGTGTACCGAAGTGTGTACGAGGTTGAACGGCAGCACCGGGAAGGCATGCAGCAAATCCCGCGCATGCTCGACCGAACGCAGTGTCAGCATGTTGCCCTTGAGATCACTCAACGGATACGCCGCTCCGTGCATCCGTGCTTCGAGCAAATATATCCCGCCTTCCATGGAGATCAGGTTCAGCTCATCGACCTTGCGGGCGATGGCAAACGCATTCAACTCTTGCAGATTCATGAACGCACCTCACGCAGTGGCGAGCCAGGACCTCTACAGGGATATGCCTGCGCACGCCAAAGCACAAGCCACAAACGACACCGCCCGTCTGTTTCGCAACAGACGGGCGGTGGATTGCAGCGATCAGGCAGTGATCAGTGCTTGGTGACCTTGTCCAGATAACCCATTGCGCAGGCCGAGAGCACGAAGGTCATGTGGATGATCACGTACCACTTCAGGTGCTCGGGATCGACGTTCTTGGCATCCATGAAGATGCGCAGCAAGTGGATCGATGAAATCGCCACGATCGAGGCCGCCACTTTCATCTTCAGCGACGAAGAGTCCATGGTGCCCAGCCAGCTGAGCTTTTCCTTGTCTTCATCGATATCCAGTTGCGAGACGAAGTTCTCGTAGCCGGAGATCATCACCATCACCAGCAAACCACCCACCAGCGCCATGTCGATCAGCGACAGCAGCACCAGAATCAGATCGGATTCGGCGATCGAGAACACATTGGGGATGACGTGGAACACTTCCTGGAAGAATTTCAGCGCCAGCGCCAGCAACCCGAGGGACAGCCCGAAATAGATCGGCGCCAGCAGCCAGCGCGAGGCATACATTGCGTTTTCGATAAAGCGTTCCATTGAATCTCACACAAGAGGGGGGCGGAAATGGCGGCGAGTATACCAGCCCCTCGTGACAGCCAGAAACCGTCGGCAAATCCGCCACCTGCGTGTGTATGTGATTTTTTTTCTGCTAGTGTCCAAAGCATTGACAGCCCAGCGACAGTGGACAGGACGAGTGGAAATGGATGTGCGATTGCCGATAACGACGGCCGGAATCTGCTTGGCCTTGTTGCTGGGCGCTTGCTCGCCCGGCGATGAGAAACACGCACTGAGCCTTGAAGAAAAGACCGCGCAGTTTGAGCAATCGCTGGACGCCATCAGCGATCCGAAGCTCAAGGACGCCATCACCGAGCTCGGCGGCTCGCTGCTGTTACTGGAGCGCGCCCAATTCAAACTCGACGACAATCCGCCGCGCACCGAGTACGGCGAAGACGCCCTCGCCGTGCTCAAGCACTACCCTGCCCCGCAGGCGCTGGTCGATACCTTCGTCAACGGTCTGTTCGTCCTGCACAAGGACGCCAGCTCGGACTACCTCACCGATCTGCAGCCGGTGTTTCCGTTCAACCTGAACATTCCCGGCGGGTTCCTGTTTCCCCACGGGGTGGAATGGCAATCGGTGACGTTGAGCAACAAACGTGTCATCGCTTATCAGCCGGAATGGTCGGAAACCGACCCCGGCATTCAGCTCAGCCCGTCCAGCTCTAACGTGACCAACCCCGACGACCTGACCGTGACCTACCCGTTCATCGATGGCCTGAACGTCGACAAGAAAACCCTGCCGCAACCGGTCAGCCTGCAAGGCCAGGTCGAGGTCATCGCGCCACGACGCCTGTACAGTTTCGACCTGACGAAAAAGGATGTCGGCCAGACCCGTACCAACGACAACCTCAGCGTCAAACTGCTGAAGCTGGAAAAGAACTACGCCGAAGTCGAATTCAGCAACAACCTGGCACTGGCCCCGGAAGTCGCCGGCGCGCAACTTAATCCAATGATCGTGCAGGCCCGCGACACGACCGGGCAATACCTGATTCGCGCCGGTTCAATCAACGAGAGCCCGGAGCAGGTGGCGTTCTACGAGAAACAACTGGCGCAGTTGCAGCAACAGAAAACCTGGAGCGATACGCTGGAAAAACAGCTGAGCGACGACCAGCAGACGTTTGAGCAACAACACCCCAAACGCTACAACAAGGTTTACTTCAACGGACCGATCGAGACGCTGGAGGTCAGCGTACTGGATTTCTCCTCCGTCACCGTGACCCGTAAAACCCTGGATCTGCCGATCCGCGCCTTCAACCAGCACACCACCGAAAAAGCCATTCAACCGCTGGATCCGGCGGTGGTGGTGTACGACGATCAAGCCGCGAGCTGGCTCAAGGGTGCGGCGCTGACCGAGGAGCAACTGAAGGCCGGCATTCGTATCCACCAATCGGTGGAGGATCCGAGCGCCGCGCGTATCGAGTTCTCTCACCGCCGCACCTTCAATGATGAATTGCTCGGCGACGACTTCAATCCCGGCGAGAGTCCGGTGACGTTCTTCACCGAAAAACACAACGGCAAACTCGACGAGCCGATAGAACTGCCGCCCGAGGCTTATCAGGTCGATCCATTACGCGCGACCATCACTTACGACCTGAATCTTTTTCCGGAAACCCCGGCGATTGCCGTCGGTTCAATACCGTTGTTTCTCGCGACGGTGGCCAAGCAAGCCTACGACGCCAAGGCGTTGCCCAAAGGCCTGGAGATTCGGAACAACATGTTGGTGGTCGATCTGAAGGTGTTTCCGCCCAACGAATGGCGGTTCTTCGTCAAGGATGACAGCGGCCATTACCTCAAGCAGATTCTTTCGGTCAGCCACGACGCGAGCGCAGAAGGCCCGGCGTTGTTCGGCGTGCATTACTTCTACGGCCGTCCGACTCACGTGGAAACCTATCAGCGAACCGACCTCGCCACCGTGCAATACGGTTTTGAGGTCAAACTCGATAAGGCGCAGGTGCCTGATACTGCCCCTTGAAGAGCAAGATCAACAGATCGCAGCCTGCGGCAGCTCCTACATCGGCAGGTATTAATTGAGGGCGCGGCTGCGGCCTCCGTTGATTTGCCGTAATTGGGCTTGCAGGTGCAGGCTCCAGATCTGCGGATCGTCGGCCAGTTCGTAGCCGTGCAAAGTCAGGCTTTCAACGATGGTGTCGAGAATCGACTCCGCCGCTACGGGGCCGTGGAACGGGCCTTGGGCTTTGATCGCGGAAGGTTGTTCGCCGGCCATGCCGGCGGCGAAGAGCAGCGTCCACATGCCGTTATCGCCGGCCAACGGCTTGATGGCGCATTCGATACGGGTCACCAGACCCAGGCACTGACGGGTGAGACAGAGGTTGCGCGACATGGCGGCGACCCTCGGTGAAGCCGGTATTCAGCCCCCACGGGGGGACTGGCTCGATCCAGTGATACTGTCGATATCCTTGAGCTGAGAATAGAAGAAAAGTGCGCTGCGCAAGCTGGATAGAACCAGAAGGCGCCGAATGGTCATTGTGTGAATATTGACGCCAGAGTTGTGGCGAGCTCCCTGCAGATCACCACAAAGCAAATGTAGGAGTGAGCCTGCTCGCGATGGCGGTGTGTCAGGGAAATTATTCGCCGACTGACACTCCGCTATCGCGAGCAGGCTCACTCCTACAGTTTGACCGCGTTCAGGTTCAGGCAGGTTTGGCTTCGGCTAATGCCTCTTGGGCCAACTCTTTCTCGGCTTCCTTGAGGTCTTCCTCGCTGATCATCTCGGCGATGTCACGCAGACGCTCGACCACCCGTGCGTTGATACTGCCTTCCGGGAACTCACCGTCGGCGTTCGGCTCACCGGCCGGTTCGCCGACCAGCAGGCTCAACGCTTCATCCGCCTGACGCACCGCGTAAACGTGGAACTGCCCGGCACGCACCGCCGCCAGGACCTTTTCATCGAGCATCAGCGTGGCGACGTTGGCCTGCGGAATGATTGCGCCCTGCTCGCCCGTCAGCCCGCGCGCCTCACAGAGACGGAAGAAGCCTTCGATCTTCTCGTTGACCCCGCCGACCGCTTGCACTTCACCAAACTGGTTGATCGAACCGGTGATCGCGAAGCACTGCTTGAGCGGGGTTTTCGACAGCGCCGAAATCAGCGTGCACGCCTCGCCCAGCGACGCACTGTCGCCATCGACGTAACCGTAGGATTGCTCCAGCGCGATGCTCGCGGAAATCGCCAGCGGGAATTCCTGCGCGTAACGGCTGCCCAGATACCCGGTGAGGATCATCACGCCTTTGGAGTGGATCGGCTGACCAAGGTTAACCTCGCGCTCGATGTCGACGATGCCGCTGCCGCCCGGATACACCGTAGCGGAAATCCGCGCCGGCACACCGAACGCCGAGTCGCCGACTTCGAGCACGGTCAGACCGTTGCACTTGCCGACTGCCGCGCCATCGGTGTCGATGAGGATGATCCCGGCGAGCATGTCGTCGAGAATCCGCGCCGACACACGTCCGGTGCGCGTGGCTTTGGCTTTCAAGGCGCGCTCGATGTGCCCGGCGTCGGTCATTTCATCGCCGGCCAGATGGCGGATGAAATCCGCTTCGCTGACCAGTTGGAACAGATCGCCGATACGCGCCGACAAACGCCCTTGGTGCTCGGCCAGTCGTGCGCTGTAAGTCGCCAGACGCGCCACCGCGTCGGCGGTCAGCGGTGCCATGCCTTCTTCCGATGTGCGGGTTTTCAGCAGCTGGGCGAATTGCTCCAGGCTCTCGTCGACCATCGGGATGTCTTCGTCGAAATCAACCAGAACGCGGAACATCTCCTGGAAGTCCGGATCGAGGTCTTGCAGCGTGTAATACAGCGACCGCGCACCGATGATGATGACTTTGACCTGCAACGGAATGTGCTGCGGGTTGAGGGTCACGGTGGCGAAACGGCCCATCTCGCCCAGCGGCGATTCCATTTTCAGTTTGCGCGATTGCAGGGCGCGTTTCAGCGCATCCCACACGAACGGCTCGCTGAGCATTTTTTCCGCTTCAAGAATCAGAAAACCACCGTTGGCGCGGTGCAAGGCACCCGGACGCAACTGGCGATAAGTGGTGTAGAGCGCGCCCTGATCGGTGGTGTATTCGATACGGCCGAAGAGGTTTTCGTAAGTCGGGTGCGGTTCGAACACCACTGGCGCACCGCCGCTCACCGGATGACCGACCACCAGACTTGGCGCGTATTGCTCTTCCAGCAGCTTGCGCGCCACGGCGTCGGTCTTGCTGTCATCGACCAGTTGCTCGACCACGGTTTTCAGCAGGTACACCTGCATCGCTTGCAGGTAACCGCACACCGCAGCGTTCTCGGCGTACTTCTCCGACAGCGGCGAAAGCAATGGCTGCAAAGCCAGGGTAATGGTTTCTTCGTTGAGCGCACGCAGCTGATTGTTCGACTCACGCTTCCATTGCGGCAGGCTGGCGAGTTCTTCGTTCAGACGCTCTTCGAGGCCGGAGATGTCTTCGTGGAAACGCTCACGATCAGCTTCCGGCAACTGGGCGAATTCAGCTTCGTCCAGCGCTTTACCGTCGAGCATCGGCGTGAAGGCGATGTTGCTGCTGTCGCGATAGAGGGCGACGTCTTTTTCCAGGGCCAGACGCTCGATGATGTCGAGGGCCTTGTCGTAGCGCTGGTTGAAAGCGCGGTCGATGGCGCTTTTCTTTTGCTGGTAGGACGGATGCTCGAAGACTGCAGGAAACGTCGCCAGCAGGTTGTCGATCAAACCGTTGATGTCACCGATGAACGAAGCAGCGGTGCCGGACGGCAACTCCAGCGCGCGGGGTTCGCGCGGCTCATCGAAATTGTTCACATAGACCCAGTCCGCCGGGGTCTGCAGGCGTTTGCCTTCGGCCTTCAGGTAGCGTTTGACGAACGAGAACCGGCCGGTGCCGGGCTCGCCCATGACAAAGACGTTGTAACCGGGGCGTGGCATCGCCACACCGAACTGCAAGGCTTCGACCGCGCGTTCCTGGCCGAGCACACCGCGAAAGGGCTCCAGATCATTGGTGGTAGTGAAGCTGAACTGTTCAGCGGAAAACGGACGGGTCAGCGCTTCGGGCGCAAGACGCAAGCTGGCAGCAACAGGATCAGGCATCGGGCTTCCTTAACAATCAGGCGGGGCAGATAGCCGCATTCTGGCGCTGCCCGTGCCCCACTGGCAAGGCGCGCCATGTGACAAAGCATAGACAACCGGCCAACCCTGCGGCGCGCCCCCGCAAACCGGGGTTTATTCCAAATATTTTGCAAAAAACCACGGAACCCCTGGAACGTGCCTAAACTCCAAACTGCGCGGCTGGAACTAATACCGGCCCACTGGCTTCGTTTTGATCTGTTTCGTACAGAGCTTGGGGGGCCAGAACCCTGTCCATTGGTATGCACATAAAGAGATAAAAGCTATGAAACGGATTCTTCTCGGTACTCTCTTCACCGCTGTATCCATCAACGCAATGGCGCAAGCTCCAGGCGGCCCGGATTGCGGTTGGGGCAACATGCTGTTCGAAGGTCAGCGTGGCACCCCGGCGCACTTCCTCGCTTCCACCACCAACGGCACTTCCGGTAACGCCACGTTTGGTATGACTTCCGGCACCAACGGTTGCTCGACCAACGCGTCGCTGACCTACGGCGGCAAATCCTGGTTTGCCATGAATGGCATGATGAACGAGCTGTCCGAAGACATGGCCAAAGGCAACGGCGAAGCGCTGACGACTTACGCCGTGGTACTGGGCGTGGCGCCGGAAGATCGCGCGCATTTCGCTGCTGTGACTCACGAGCACTTCCAGCAGATCTTCAGCAAGGCTGACGTGACCGCTGAAGACGTGCATACCAACACCCTGGCCGTACTGAAATCGGATCCTCGTCTGGCCAAGTACGCAACTCAGGCATAAGCTCGACCTCTGCCCGCTTCCTTCGGGGAGCGGGTTTTGTTTTTTATGCATTGATTCCACCGTGACGCTGAACCTGTGGTGAGGGGATTTATCCCCGTTCGGCTGCGCAGCAGTCGTGAACCTGTGCATGCGGTATAGCTGGTGCATTGGGGATACAGGTTTTGGGGCCGCTTCGCTGCCCAACGGGGATAAATCCCCTCGCCACAAGGGTGGAGTGTTGACCCCCGATTCGGGTTTTATTTTCTTTCGACTTAAGTTGCCACTTATGCTCAAACGCCTTGCCTGGCTGGCGCTCTGTGTCTGCGCCCCGCTGTCCGCCGCGCCACATATCGACCCTCAACGTTTGCAGCAACTGGCCAACGACCGCTTCTGGATTTCCCTCGGTCACTACGAAACCGCCAAACTCGGCGGCTGGCGCAGCTATGTCAGCGACAAGAAATTCTTTCTTGCACCCGATGGCAATGAACATCCCGATCACGAACTGGCGGCCACCGTGCAAGCGCTGTACGCCCCGGCCAGTCTCGGCGAGCAGCATGCGCAATGCGTTTACCCGGCGCGCACTCGCTGGCTGAAAGCGCAGCTCAAGCTGAATGATCTGCCGACACCAGAGTGCGCCGAGTACAAAAAATGGATCAAGGACGTCTCGCCGCACAGCGCGGTGATGATCTTCCCGGCGGCTTATTTGAACAGTCCCTCATCGATGTTCGGCCACACCCTGCTGCGCATCGATCAGGCTGACGTGCAGGCCGACAAGACCTCGCTGCTCAGTTACGCGATCAACTTCGGCGCCTACATCGAAGGCTCGGACAACAGCATTCTCTACGCCTGGAAGGGCTTGATGGGCGGCTATCCGGGCCTGTTCGCACTGGTGCCGTATCAGGAAAAACTCTCCGAATACCGCAGCCTGGAAAATCGCGATCTGTGGGAATACCGGCTCAATCTGACGCAAGAAGAAACCGCGCGCATGGTCGAGCATGTGTGGGAGCTGAAGCAGATTCAGTTCGACTATTTCTTCTTCGATGAAAACTGCTCGTACCGTTTGCTGGAGTTGCTCCAAGTAGCACGACCAAGCTTGCGCCTGACCGAGCAATTCCCGCTGACCGCGATTCCGACCGACACCGTGAAAGCGGTGAAAGAAGCCGGGCTGGTGGAAAGTATCGAATACCGTCCTTCGCGCGAACGTGAGTTGCTGAGTCGCGCCGAGCCTTTGACGGGTGAAGAACAGGATTGGGTGCTGAAAGTCAGCGCCGATCAACAAGTGTTGCAAGAACCGACGTTCAAGGCCCTGCCCCGCGATCGTCAGGCGTTGATCATCGACGCGGCGTATCGCCTCGAACGCTACCGCGCCAATGGTCAGGAACGTGATCCACAACGGGCGCAGCGCAGTTTCGAGCTGTTGCGGGCAATCAACAAAAACCCGGCACCCGATCTGCAAATTCCGCAACCGGGCCTGCCGGAAGACGGTCACGAATCGCGCACCTGGCAGGCCGGTCTCGGCACCCGCGGCGATCGTGCGTTCGGTGAGTACGGCTTGCGCATGGCCTATCACGATCTCAACGACAACGCCGAGAGCTTCCCGCTCGGCGCGCAGATTGAAATCCTGCAGATGAAGCTGCGTCAGTACGAGGGCAATCACTGGCAGTTCCAGCAACTGGATCTGGCGACGATCCGCTCGCTGACACCACGCAATGAGTTGTTGCAGCCACTGTCGTGGCAGGTCACTGGTGGTCTTGAGCGGGTGCCGGGCAAGCATGATGACGAAACGCTGGTCAGCCATGTGAATGGTGGCGGTGGCGGCACGTGGGCGCTGGGTGACGATGTGCTGGGTTTTGCCCTCGGCACCGTGCGGGTGGAACACAACAATGATTTCGCCGAGTTTGTTTCTCCCGCAGGCGGTTTCAATACCGGCGTGTTGTGGAAAAACCCGTTGGGCAACCTCAGCCTGGAGGCCAAGGGCGATTACTTCTTCAACGGCGAAGTGCGGCGCAGTTTGAGTCTGAATCAGCAGTGGGAGTTGTCGCGCAATCTTGGTTTGCGCTTGAGTGCGCAGCGTGAGTTCAGCCACATCGCCACGCCGGAAACGGAAGTCATGCTCGAAGTGAAGTGGTATCACTATTAAAAGATCGCAGCCTTCGGCAGCTCCTACATTTGCAATGCGTTTCACCTGTAGGAGCTGCCGCAGGCTGCGATCTTTTGATCTTTCTTTCACACCCCACCAACGAATCACCTTCTAGACTTTCCCCATAAGCCGGACAACCGGCTCGGGAGAGTGCGATGTGGCGGTGTGCGGGTGTGTTGGGTGTTTTGCTGTTGCTGGGCGGTTGCCAGTCGACCCACGATGATTTGATCGCCAAAGGTTATCCACCGGCCTTCGCCGACGGTTTTGATGATGGTTGCGTCAGCGGTCGCCAGGCCGCCGGTTCGATCAGCGGCGAGTTCCGCAAGAACGTCCCGCGTTATCTCAAGGACAAGCAATACGCCGACGGCTGGACCGACGGCTTTCGCCAGTGTCAGGCGATGCTCGAAAACAAGGGTCGCGACGACTACCGCAACGAACACTGGGACGAGCGCGAGCGCGCGTGGCAGCAACAGAAAGATCAGGACGCCGGGCGGGCTTATCGCTCGCCCTAGGTCGCTCCCAGACATCCAGTGAAACCAAATGCCTGCGAGCATGGCCCAAACCTCATACGAGGAGGAACCCATGAGCCGTGCTTTCGTCAACGAAGACAACGCCGCCGCACAAGCCGATCAACCGGTTGAACGGCGGGTCAGCGAGCAGCCCAATTACGTCACGTCACAGGGCTTGGCGCAGTTGCAGGCAAAAGTCGCCGAACTGCAAACCCAACACGCAGAACAATCGGCCAAAGGTGAGCAGGCCGATAAGCAACGGCTGGCCGATCTGCAAAGGGATTTGCGTTATTTCAATCAGCGCTTGAGCAGCGCCCAAGTCGCCGTCGCCGCAACGTCCAGAGACAAAGTGCAGATCGGCAGTTGGGTGACCTATGCCGATGAGCACGACACCGAACACCGCGTGCAACTGGTCGGCGAAGATCAGGCCGATGCGAGCAAGGGCCTGATCAATTGGGGCTCACCGCTGGGCCGCGCCCTGCTCGGTGCCCGACTCAACGACGAGGTGCTGTGGCAGCGCCCCGCCGGCGATCAAGTGATCGAAGTAATCCGCATCGAACCGGCTTAAACCACACCCTGCGCGAGCATTGCGTCGGCGACTTTGACGAAACCGGCGATGTTCGCGCCTTTGACGTAATTGATCTGCCCATTTTCTTCGCCGTAATGCACGCAAGCGTGGTGGATTGACTGCATGATCGCGTGCAGCTTGCTGTCCACCTCACCCGCCGTCCACAGCAGACGCATGGCGTTCTGCGACATCTCCAGACCGCTCACCGCCACGCCCCCGGCGTTGGATGCCTTGCCCGGCGCGAAAAGAATGCCAGCCTCGATAAAGATATCCACAGCCTCCAGCGTCGTTGGCATATTTGCGCCTTCAGCCACGCACACACAGCCATTGCGCAGCAGGGCGTGGGCGGCTTCGGCGTCTAGCTCGTTCTGCGTGGCGCACGGCAGCGCGATGTCGCACGGCAGCGACCACGGCAACTGACCGGCGCGGAATTCCAGACCAAATGCAGTCGCCAATTCGCTGATGCGCCCGCGCTTGACGTTCTTCAACTCCAGCAGAGCCGACCACTGCTCTTCGCTCAGGCCAGCCTCGCAATACAGCGTGCCTTCGGAGTCGGACAGGGAAATCACCTTGCCGCCTAGATCCATGACTTTGCGCGCGGCGTACTGCGCAACGTTGCCGGAACCGGAGATCGCCACGCGTTTGCCTTCCACGGTCTGCCCGCGACGCTTGAGCATTTCTTCCGCGAAATACACGCAGCCGAAACCGGTGGCTTCCGGACGAATCAGGCTGCCGCCATAGGTCATGCCTTTGCCGGTCAGCACGCTGGTGAACTGGTTGCTCAGGCGTTTGTACTGGCCGAAGAGGAAACCGATCTCGCGCGCACCGACGCCGATATCACCGGCCGGCACGTCAACGTCGGCGCCGATGTGGCGATACAACTCGCTCATGAATGCCTGACAGAAACGCATGACTTCGGCGTCGCTCTTGCCCTTCGGATCGAAGTCGGAACCGCCCTTGCCGCCGCCCATGGGCAACGAGGTCAAGGAGTTTTTGAAGGTCTGTTCGAAGGCGAGGAATTTCAGCACGCCCAGGTTCACCGAAGGATGGAAACGCAAGCCGCCCTTGTACGGGCCGATGGCGCTGTTCATCTGGATGCGGAAACCGCGATTGACCTGGACTTTGCCCTGATCGTCGACCCACGACACGCGGAACACCACGGCACGCTCCGGCTCGCAGATGCGCTCGAGAATCCCCGAAGTCAGGTAGTGCGGATTGGCTTCGAGAAACGGCCACAGACTGCGCAGTACTTCTTCGACGGCCTGGTGGAATTCGGGCTGATCCGGGTCGCGTTTTTTCAGACGGGCAAGGAAGGATTCGACGGATTCGATCATGGCAAAAGTCTCGGCAAATTTATTGTCGTTGGAGGAGATTGGGCCGGACTGTAACAAACGAAATGCGCACAGGAACAGAGCAAAATGTCGCAGTTATGAAATTAAATGGTGCACAGGATATAAATCCTGCTGGTTTTTGGCGCTGATTTGCACCTGAATGGGGAGAACAAATTTGATTAATGCACCAACAGTTACACCGCCATCGCTGGCAAGCCAGCTCCCACAGTTTTAGCGGCGCTCACACAATCCGGACATAACACAATCCCTGTGGGAGCTGGCTTGCCAGCGATGAATTCACCTCGGTTCCCCTGAAAAAAACCGGGCAAAAAAAACGGAGCCCGAAGGCTCCGCTCTTTATGCAACCAACCCGAATCAGGCCAGTTTCTTGTGACGTACCCGGTGTGGCTGGGCAGCCGCTTCGCCGAGGCGTTTCTTGCGATCCGCTTCGTACTCGGTGTAGTTACCTTCAAAGAAGATCGCTTGCGAGTCGTCTTCGTACGCCAGGATGTGTGTCGCCACACGGTCAAGGAACCACCGATCGTGAGAGATCACAATCGCGGCGCCCGGGAAGTCCAGCAGGGCTTCTTCCAGCGAACGCAGGGTTTCAACGTCGAGGTCGTTGGACGGTTCGTCGAGCAGCAGGACGTTGCCGCCCTCCTTCAGGGTCAGCGCCAGGTGCAGACGACCGCGCTCACCACCGGACAGGTCCTTGACGAACTTCTGCTGATCGCCGCCCTTGAAGTTGAAGCGACCGACGTAGGTACGCGACGGGATCTCGTAGTTGCCGATACGGATCTGGTCGGAACCGTCGGAGATTTGCTGGAACACAGTCTTGCTGCCATCCAGGTCATCGCGGCTCTGATCGACGCAGGCCAGTTGCACGGTTTCGCCGACTTCGATGCTGCCCGAATCCGGTTGTTCCTTGCCCATCAGCATGCGGAACAGGGTCGACTTACCGGCACCGTTACCGCCGATCACGCCGACGATGGCGCCCTTCGGCATCGAGAACGACAGGTTGTCGATCAACACGCGATCGCCGTATCCCTTGGTGACGTTCTTGAATTCGATGACCTTGTCGCCCAGGCGTGGACCGGCCGGGATGTAGATCTCGTTGGTTTCGCTGCGCTTCTGGAATTCCTGCGATTGCATTTCTTCGAAGCGTTGCAGACGTGCCTTGGATTTCGACTGGCGGGCTTTGGCGCCTTTGCGCACCCACTCCAGTTCTTCCTTCATGGCTTTTTCGTGCGCCGACTGCTGCTTGGATTCAGCGGCCAGACGATCGGACTTGGCTTCGAGCCAACCCGAGTAGTTGCCTTCGTACGGAATGCCCGCGCCGCGGTCGAGTTCCAGAATCCAGCCAGCGACGTTGTCGAGGAAGTAACGGTCGTGCGTAATCGCTACCACAGTGCCCGGGAAGTCGTGCAGGAAGTGCTCCAGCCACGCAACGGAATCGGCGTCCAAGTGGTTGGTTGGTTCGTCGAGCAGCAGCATGTCCGGGGCGGACAGCAGCAGGCGGCACAGGGCCACACGACGTTTTTCACCACCGGAGAGGAATTCGACCTTGGCGTCCCACGCTGGCAGACGCAGCGCGTCGGCGGCGACTTCCAGTTGACGATCAAGGTTGTGACCGTCGCTGGCTTGCAGGATCGCTTCGAGTTTGGCTTGCTCGGCAGCCAGTTTGTCGAAGTCGGCATCTTCTTCAGCGTAAGCCGCGTAGACCTCGTCCAGGCGCGCCTGAGCGTTCTTGATCACGCTGACCGCTTCCTCGACCACTTCACGTACAGTCTTGGTGGGGTCAAGTTGCGGCTCTTGCGGCAGATAACCGATGTTCAGTTCCGGCATCGGACGGGCTTCGCCCTCGAACTCGGTGTCGACGCCGGCCATGATTTTCAGCAGCGTGGACTTACCCGAACCGTTGAGGCCGAGTACGCCGATCTTGGCGCCGGGGAAGAACGACAGCGAAATGTTTTTGAGAATTTCCCGCTTCGGCGGAACAACTTTGCCCAGCCGATGCATGGTGAAGACGTATTGAGCCATGGAGAACCTTGGGTCAGTGACAGATGAATGATTGCAGCGCGGGCGATGCCCGGCCAGACCATGCGCGTCGTTCACTTGATGGTTATCAATGCGTGCGCGCTGAAAAAGTCTGAGTCTAGGAGCTGGAACGCTCCCGCGTAACCGGCAAAGCTACCTGATTGACCAGTGGCAGTCCAGCCGAGCGGGGCTGGCACTTCGCCACAACTCAAGGCATGCTAGCCGCCCTTTGGGCGTCCGGCTTATAGTGCACGTCGCGCCAGTCCAGCCAAACCGCAGGATTACAGCTTGTCCAATGTCACTCCGCCAGCCTCTGTGAGCAGCACCCAACCGGCGCCCGGCTCGCCCCTGCGCGGGACATTAAAGGGAGCGCTGGCAACCCTCGTGCTTTTGTTGCTCGCGTTGCTGTTCTGGCAACTGCTCGATCAATTGCGCGAAACCCAGAAAAACCAGCGTCAGTACACCATCGACTACACCGCCGACCTCGCCTCGCAGGTCAGCCTGAACATGGCGCTGAACGCGCAAATCGCCCTCAACCTGCTACCGATCGTCGAGCAACCGCAAACTGCCGACGAACAGCAGGCGCTGCTGCGCAAACTTCAGCAGTCGCTGCCAGATCTGCGCAGCATGGCATTGCTCAGCCCGTCCGGGCGCATCCTCAGCGACAGCGCCGCCGACAGCCACGACGCCGACTACCTCACCGAACTGGTCCGCCGCAGCCGCGCGCAGGCGCATTATTTCAGCAACGCCGACGACGGCGCGGTGGTGCACCTGTTGCTGCATCAGGCCAGCGGCAGCACGCGTGGCTATTGGGCGTTGCGCCTGACCCCGACCTTCTTCGACTCGCTGACCAAACAGGGTGAAACGGGCCTGCGCCCGCTGTGGCTGGTGGAGAACCGCATCAACCATCAGATCATCAGCCGCGACGAGGCGCTGCCATCGGCAAAGCCTGGCGTACTGACCCCGGACGATCTGGCCAACACCGTGCTGACCGTGCCGCTGAGCAGCAGCGACTGGCAATTGCGCGGCCTGTTCGACCGCCAGCGCGTGCTGGAGGAATTGCTGCCGGCGTTCATCGGCAAATGCCTGTTGGGCCTGGCCTTCTCGCTGCTGCCAGTGATCGCGCTGTTGAACATGCGCCGCCGCCAGCGCCAGTTGCATGAAGGGCGCCGGCGTTATCAGGACATTTTCGAAGGCACCGGCGTCGCCTTGTGCGTGCTTGATCTATCCGGGCTCAAGCAGGTGTTCGAAAAAGCCCAGATCCAGACCAGCGATCAGCTCAAGGCCTGGCTCGACCAACCGGCGCAACGCCAACAATTGCTCCAGGAACTGCGCGTCACCGAGGTCAATCAGGTGGCCTTGCAACTGCTCAACGTCAATTCCTGCGAACACGCCTGGCAACTGTTGATCGATGGCCATCCGCATCGCCAGTGCGCGATCGGCAACCAGGTGCTCGACGCGGTGTTGCAGCAGCAGAAACAGCTGGAACTGGAAATCAAACTGCCGGACATCAATGGCCGCGACCAGCATCTGTGGATGGTGTTGCGCCTGCCGCACGAGCAACACGACTATAAAGCGGTGATCCTCAGCATCAACGACATCACCAGCCGCAAGCTCATCGAGCTGTCGCTGCTGGAGCGCGAAGGCTTCTGGTCGGACGTGGTGCGCACCGTGCCGGATCATCTGTACGTGCAGGACGTGATCAGCCAGCGGATGATTTTCAGCAACCACCACCTCGGCCAGACGCTCGGTTACAACCGCACCGAACTGCACCAGATGGGCGAGTACTTCTGGGAAATCCTCCTGCACCCCGAAGACGCCGATTACTACCATCGTTCGCGGCAGTTGCAGCGTCACGCCGGTTACAGCCAACTGCTGCAATGTCAGCTGCGCTTCCGTCATCGCGATGGCAAATGGCGGCGTTTCGACATTCGTGAACAGGCACTGGCCCGCGACAAGCATGATCAAGTCACGCGGATCATCGGTGTGGCCAAGGACATCACCGAACAGATCGAGGCCAGCGAGTCCCTGCGCGACAGTGAGCAGCGTTATCGCATGCTCGCCGAAAGCATCAGCGACGTGATCTTCTCCACCGACAGCAAGCTCTCGCTGAACTACGTCAGCCCGTCGGTGCAAGCCGTGCTGGGCTACGACGCCGAGTGGATTTTCCAGAACGGCTGGCAATCGACCATCGCCAACCCGCAACAACTGAGCGGCATCTACACGCTGATGGATCGCGTCAGCAAGGCGCTCGACAAGCCCGAGCAACTGGCGCTGTTACGCAGTCAGGTGCAGACGCAATTGTTCCTCTTCGACTGCCTGCGCGCCGATGGCCGCAAGATCCCGATCGAGCTGCGTCTGGTACTGGTGTGGGACGAGCATGGTGCATTCGAAGGCGTACTCGGTGTCGGTCGCGACATCAGCCAGCAACGTCGCGCCGAGAAAGACTTGCGCATGGCCGCCACGGTTTTCGAGCACTCGACCTCGGCGATTCTGATCACCGACCCGGCCGGTTACATCGTTCAGGCCAACGAAGCGTTCAGTCGGGTCAGCGGTTACGCGGTGAGCGAAGTGCTCGACCAGTTACCGAACATGCTCACCGTCGACGAACAGCAGGACGCGCACCTGCGTTACGTGCTCAAGCAATTGCACCAGCACAACACCTGGGAGGGCGAAGTCTGGATGAAGCGGCGTAATGGCGAGCATTACCCGGCGTGGGTCGGCATCACCGCCGTACTCGACGACGAAGGCGATCTGGCCAGTTACGTGTGTTTCTTCAGCGACATCAGCGAGCGCAAGGCCAGCGAACAGCGCATTCACCGCCTCGCCTACTACGACGCCCTCACGCATTTGCCGAACCGCACGCTGTTCCAGGATCGTCTGCACACCGCGCTGCAATCGGCCGAGCGGCAGAAGTCGTGGGTGGTGCTGATGTTCCTCGACCTCGATCGCTTCAAACCGATCAACGACTCCCTCGGCCACGCCGCCGGCGACCGCATGTTGAAAGACATGGCCACGCGCCTGCTCGCTTGCGTCGACGATGACGACACCGTGGCGCGTATGGGCGGCGACGAATTCACTCTGCTGCTGCAACATCGTTCCAGCCGTGAAATGGCGCTGAACCGGGCGATTCATGTCGCCGAGCAGATTCTTGGCAGCCTGGTGCGGCCGTTCGTGCTCGAAGGTCGCGAGTTCTTTGTCACAGCGAGTATCGGCATTGCCCTGAGCCCGCAGGACGGCAACGAACTCAGCCAGTTGATGAAGAACGCCGACACCGCGATGTACCACGCCAAGGAACGCGGCAAGAACAACTTTCAGTTCTATCAGGCCGACATGAACGCCAGTGCGCTGGAGCGTCTGGAGCTGGAAAGCGATTTGCGCCACGCCTTGGAACAAGACGAATTTGTCCTGTATTACCAGCCGCAATTCAGCGGCGACGGCAAACGCCTGACCGGTGCCGAAGCGCTGCTGCGCTGGCGTCACCCGCGTCGTGGCTTGGTGCCGCCGGGGGATTTCATTCCGGTGCTCGAAGAGCTTGGTCTGGTGGTGGACGTTGGCGATTGGGTGATCAGCGAGGCCTGCCGTCAACTGAAGACCTGGCACCAGAACCGTGTGCGCGTGCCGAAGGTCTCGGTAAACATTTCGGCGCGACAGTTCTCCGATGGCCAACTTGGCACGCGGATCGCCACGATCCTGCGCGAAACCGGCCTGCCGCCGGCGTGCCTGGAGCTGGAGCTGACCGAAAGTATCCTGATGCGCGAAGTCAGCGAGGCGATGCAGATTCTCGCCGGGCTGAAAAACCTTGGCCTGAGCATTGCGGTCGATGACTTCGGCACTGGTTATTCATCGCTTAACTACCTCAAGCAGTTCCCGATCGACGTGTTGAAAATCGACCGCACGTTTGTCGATGGCTTGCCGTCGGGTGAGCAGGACGCGCAGATCGCTCGGGCGATCATCGCGATGGCACACAGCCTGAATCTGGCGGTGATCGCCGAGGGCGTGGAGACCCATGAGCAACTGGACTTCCTGCGCGAGCATGGTTGCGATGAGGTTCAGGGGTATCTGTTCGGGCGACCGATGCCGGCGAGCCGCTTTGAAGCGCAGTTCAGTAATGATGCGCTGTTCATGTTCGACTGAAGAAAAGATCGCAGCCTGCGGCAGCTCCTACAGGGATTGATGTCGGTCACGGTATTTATGTGCGCCTCGGATAATGTAGGAGCTGCCGAAGGCTGCGATCTTTTCAGGCCGGCACAATCACCATCTATCCGCGCATGAACGCCACTTGTCTGCGACATGATGTCGTTTCATATGCCATCCAAAACCCATTGGGTTAGAATGCCCCCCTTTTCTGCCCCCGATCCTTGAGGACCGCCATGTTCAGCCGTGATTTGACTATTGCCAAGTACGACGCCGACCTTTTTGCCGCCATGGAGCAAGAAGCTCAGCGCCAGGAAGAACACATTGAGCTGATCGCTTCGGAAAACTACACCAGCCCAGCGGTGATGGAAGCTCAAGGCTCGGTCCTGACCAACAAGTACGCTGAAGGCTACCCAGGCAAGCGTTACTACGGTGGTTGCGAGTACGTCGACATCGTTGAACAACTGGCCATCGACCGCGCCAAAGAGCTGTTCGGCGCCGATTACGCCAACGTTCAGCCGCACGCCGGTTCGCAAGCCAACGCCGCTGTTTACCTGGCTCTGCTGCAAGGTGGCGACACCATTCTGGGCATGAGCCTGGCCCACGGCGGTCACCTGACCCACGGCGCCAGCGTTTCCTCCTCGGGCAAACTGTACAACGCTGTGCAGTACGGCATCGACGCCAACGGCCTGATCGACTACGACGAAGTCGAGCGTCTGGCGGTTGAGCACAAGCCGAAAATGATCGTGGCCGGTTTCTCTGCCTACTCGCAGATCCTCGATTTCCCGCGTTTCCGCGAAATCGCTGACAAAGTCGGCGCTTACCTGTTCGTCGACATGGCTCACGTAGCCGGTCTGGTCGCCGCTGGCGTCTACCCGAACCCGGTGCCTTTCGCTGACGTCGTGACCACCACCACGCACAAGACCCTGCGCGGTCCACGTGGCGGCCTGATCCTGGCGCGCGCCAACGCCGACATCGAGAAGAAGCTGAACTCGGCGGTATTCCCGGGCGCCCAGGGTGGCCCGCTGGAGCACGTGATCGCGGCTAAAGCGATCTGCTTCAAGGAAGCGCTGCAGCCTGAGTTCAAGGCTTACCAGGAACAAGTGGTGTTGAATGCCCAGGCCATGGCCGAAGTGTTCATCGAGCGCGGTTTCGACGTGGTTTCGGGCGGTACAAAGAACCACCTGTTCCTGCTGTCGCTGATCAAGCAGGACATCTCCGGTAAAGATGCTGACGCCGCTCTGGGCAAAGCGTTCATCACCGTGAACAAGAACTCCGTGCCAAACGATCCACGCTCGCCGTTCGTCACTTCCGGCCTGCGCTTCGGTACCCCGGCTGTGACCACTCGCGGCTTCAAGCAAGCCGAGTGCAAAGAGCTGGCCGGCTGGATCTGCGACATCCTGGCTGACCTGAACAACGAAGCGGTGATCGACGCCGTTCGTGAGAAAGTCAAAGCCATCTGCAAGAAACTGCCGGTGTACGGCGCTTGATGCGACGTTAAACCCGCAGCATGAAAAACCGGCCAAGTGATTGGCCGGTTTTTTTTCGCCTGCGATTTCCCATGTAGGAGCTGCCGCAGGCTGCGATCTTTTGATCTGGATTATAAAAACAAGATCAAAAGATCGCAGCCTTCGGCAGCTCCTACATTTGGTTGGTGCCGCTGGTCAGACCGGTCATGCCAATTTTGTTGTTTTCACTTGTCATCCCGAAAAAACCGAGCGTAGACTGCGCCTGCACTGGACATACCGGTAAGACCACAATAATTAAGTCCTGAATCTGATGCGCCACGCGCACGGCAGCCAGGACACCGACCAGGATTCCTCCCATGCTCAGATGGTGCTCGCGTTCAATCTTCCTCCAAGTGGTTCTCGGACTGGTGCTCGGCATCGTCTGCGGGCTGACCCTTCCTGAATACTCGGCCCAGCTCAAACCGCTCGGCGACGGTTTCATCAAACTGATCAAGATGCTCATCGGCCTCATCGTGTTCTGCGTGGTGGTCAGCGGCATCAGCGGCGCCGGCGATCTGAAGAAGGTCGGGCGCATCGGCCTCAAATCAGTGATCTACTTTGAAGTGCTGACCACCATCGCCCTGGTGATCGGCCTGGTCTTCGCCTTCAGCACCGGCATCGGCAGCGGCGCGAATATTCATCTGGAGCAACTGTCGGCGGCCGACATGGGCGACATCGCCCAGCGTGGCCAGCACATGCACACCACCACGCAATTCTTGATGGACCTGATCCCGACCTCGGTGCTCGGCGCGTTCGCCGACAACAACATCCTGCAAGTGCTGCTGTTCTCGGTGCTGTTCGGCAGCGCGTTGAATCTGGTCGGCGAAGCGGCCTCCGGGATCTCCCGACTGATCAATGAACTGAGCCATGTGATCTTCCGCATCATGGGCATGATCGTGCGTCTGGCGCCGATCGGCGTATTCGGCGCCATCGCCTTCACCACCAGCAAATATGGCCTCGATTCGCTGCAACACCTGGGCAGTCTGGTCGGTTTGTTCTACCTGACCTGCATGGCCTTCGTCAGCGTGATACTCGGTCTGGTGATGCGCGCCTCCGGCCTGCGTATGTGGCCGCTGCTCAAGTACCTGCGTGAAGAACTGCTGATCGTCATGGGCACGGCATCTTCCGATGCGGTGTTGCCACAGATCATGCGCAAACTCGAACACCTCGGCATCGGCAGCTCGACCGTCGGCCTGGTGATCCCCACCGGTTATTCGTTCAACCTCGATGGTTTTTCGATCTACCTGACCCTGGCCATTGTCTTCATCGCCAACGCCACCGGCACGCCACTGGCCATGACCGATTTGCTGACGATTCTGCTGGTGTCACTGATCACCTCCAAAGGTGCCCACGGTATTCCCGGCTCGGCACTGGTGATCCTCGCGGCGACGCTGACCGCCATTCCGGCGATCCCGGTAGTGGGTCTGGTATTGGTGCTGGCCGTGGACTGGTTCATGGGCATCGGTCGGGCACTGACCAACCTCATCGGCAACTGCGTCGCCACCGTCGCCATCGCCCGTTGGGAAAAAGACATCGACGTACAACGCGCCAACAAAGTACTCAGCGGTCAGCAGGGCTACACCTTTCAGCCGCGTAAACCAGCAACTCCCGCGCACCAGCAGGAGTTCTGATTTCAACCCCGTAGGAGCTGCCGCAGGCTGCGATCTTTTGATCTTGCTTGCGGCGCACCCAATGGGCTCACGGAGCAAGACCAGTGATCACCACATCAACCGTCGTCAACTCAGTCGTAGAAAAACTCCGCGCCGCCCTCGCCCGTGGCCAATGGCGCTCCGGCGACATGCTGCCGGGCCAGCGCGAACTGGCCGAACAACTGGGCATCAGCCGGCCGAGCCTGCGCGAGGCGGTGATCGTCCTGGAAACCCTTGGCCTGGTGCGTTCGATGCCGGGCAAGGGCGTGGTCGTGCTCGACGCGCAATTGAGCGACAGCCAAAGCCACGACAGCGCAGTCGCCGGGGCCAGTCTCGAAGATGTCCTGCAACTGCGCTACACCCTGGAACCGTTCATCGTCGGTCTGGTGGCGCAGTCGATCAGCAGCAAGGAAGTCGGGCAGTTGCGCCTGACCCTGATGGACATGCGCGAAGCCCTTGAAGCCGGCGACAGCGAAGCCGGGGTCAGCGCCTACATCGCTTTCCATGAAGAGCTGTTCACCCTGACCTCGAACCCGATCTTCCAGAGCGTCGTGCAGCAGACCAGTAACGCCCTCAAGCAAAGCGCCGAAGTGCTGCGCAACTCGCCGGAGCACCTCGCTGAACGGTTAGAGGAAAACGAAGCCGTGGTGCGGGCGATCCGCAGCAAGAACAGCGCCCAGGCCAGCGCCGAAATGCGCCGGCACATTTTGCGCGAAGGTCAGCGGATGGGCATCGAGCTGAATATTCCGGATGACAACCTGAGTCACTGATTCCTATTGGAGACAGGCCATGAACAGTTTCGCTTCAACCTCGCACGCTCAGCCAACTGCCACGCCCCTGCCCTTCTCTCGGCTGCGTGCGCCGGTAGAGGATCTTTATCCGCGACTGTTCGATGCAATTCTCGAACAGCGCATTGATCCGGACAGCCGTTTCACCGAGGACAGTCTGAAGGAGATGTTTAGCGCCAGTCGTGCGGATGTGCGCCGGGTGCTGACGCAGTTGTCGCTTGAACAGGTCATTGTGCTGCGCGCCAATCATCGGCCGCGTGTCGCCGCACCTGATCGGGAGCAGACGCAGCAAGCTCTGCATGCGCGACGGCTGGCCGAAAACACCTTGGTGCGTCTGGCCTGCCAACGTCCGCAGGCCGAAGACTTGAAACGCCTGCGCGGGTTGATCGAGCGCGAGCGTCAAGCGGTTGAGCAGGACCGGCGCGGGACGGCGATTCGCTTGTCGGGGGAGTTTCATCTGCACTTGGCGCAGATGGCGGGGAATGCACCGTTGGCGCATTTTCTCGGCAGTCTGGTGCCGCTGACGTCGCTGGCGATTGCGCGAAGTGAGTGCCAGACGCATAGCTGTTGCGCATGGCAGGAGCATTTGGCGCTGGTTGAGGCGGTGGAACGAGGCGATGTTTCCAAGGCCGGCATGTTGATGAATCAGCATCTGGATCATCTTGAGCAGACGCTGCTGGAGTCGACCGTCAAGCATTGTGTTGTCGGTTAAATCGCCATCGCGGGCAAGCCCGCTCCCACAGGTTTATTGGTGTCCACACAATCTGTGAACGACAAATAACCCTGTGGGAGCGGGCTTGCCCGCGATGGCGTCAGCCCTGACACCGAAGAACCATCAGGCAGAAGCTACCTTGGCAAACCCCGCCCGAATCTTCTCTTCCGGCAACTCATCGGCAATAAACACGATCACACTTTCCCGCGCCTCTCCCTCGGCCCATTCGGAGTCCCAGTCGAAACCATAAAGCTTCAACACGCCCTGAAACACCAGGCGGCGATCTTCGCCGGCAATGCTCAGCACACCTTTGTAGCGCAGCAATTGTTTGCCGTGCTCTTCCAGCAGTTCATTCATGAATTCACTGAGCTGATCGATATCCAGCGGCTGATCCGTGCGCAGCACCAGACTGGAAATGCGGTCAATCGACGGCGCCTTGCTCACCGGGCGCAGGCTCAAGCCGCCCCCCAGATCGGCGTTGAGATTGAAGCCACGGACATCGAGCAGTTCAGCCAGATCGATGTTGCCGTGATCAACCACTCGAATCGGCGCGCGGCGGTTGATCCGCGTCAGGCGTTCGCTCAGAGCGGTGAACGTGGCCTCGTCGACCAGATCAGTCTTGCTCACCAGCAAGCGGTCGGCAAAACCGATCTGCGCCTGGGCGATGGTCTGGCTCAGATGCACATCCGCGTGCGCGGCATCGACCAGGGTGATGATGCCGTCGAGCAGGTAACGCTCGCGCAGTTCTTCGTCGATGAAAAAGTCTGTGCCACCGGTGCCGGATCGGCCAGACCCGTGCACTCGATGACCAGACGATCAAAGGCGATTTCGCCGCTGTCCAGCCGTTCGAGCAGCAGGTACAGGGCTTTGGTCAGGTCGGTGTGAATGGTGCAGCAGACACAGCCGTTGGCCAGGGTCATGACTTGCACAGGTTCGTCGCCGAGCAATTGAGTGTCGATGCCGGCGTCGCTGAATTCGTTTTCGATCACGGCGATTTTCAGGCCGTGCTCGGCTTTCAAAATGTGGCGCAGCAAGGTGGTCTTGCCGGCACCGAGAAAACCGCTGAGTACCGTGACCGGGATTGGGGCTGACAAATTAAATCTCCCTCACGCAAAAAAACTGTAGGAGCCTGGCTTGCCAGCGAAGGCGTCTTCAAGATCGCCTTCGCCAGCAAGCTGTGCTCCTACAGTGCTTGTGTTGCCTGAACCCTCATGTGCCTCAACAGCACTTCGGCCCACCCTTGCCACCGTAACGGGCTTCCTGACGTTCGCGGAAGAACATCTCGTAGCTCATCACCGGTTTGTCCGGGTGTTTGGTTTGCATATGCTCGACGTAGGTGTCGTAGTCGGGCATGCCGACCATCAGGCGCGCAGCCTGACCGAGGTATTTACCGAGGCGACTCAGGTCATTGAACATGCTGCAATCCTCTGGTTACGCATCCGGCAGGGCCTGGAATGGCGATTCTTTATCCGTACGCTCTTTTTTGCCCCAGGCGGCGATGCCGACCTTGAGCGCATAGAACAGGATGCTGAAGACCACGAACAGGAACAGCGCGGTGAGCGTTGCGTTGGTGTAGGCGTTGAAGATCACGTGCTGCATCTGCTCGACGCTTTTTGCCGGTGCCAGCACCTGACCGTTGGCCAGCGCATCGCTGTATTTCTTCGCCAGCGACAGGAAGCCGATCGCCGGGTTGGCATCGAACAGTTTGATGAAGCCCGCCGTCGTGGTGCAGATCAACAGCCAGGTGGCTGGCAGCAGGGTGACCCAAATGTAGCGCTGGCGCTTCATTTTGATCAGAACCACAGTGCCAAGCATCAGCGCGATACCCGCCAGCATCTGGTTGGAAATACCGAACAGTGGCCACAAGGTGTTGATGCCGCCCAGTGGATCGACCACGCCCTGATACAGCAACCAGCCCCACATCGCCACACAACCGGCGGTGGCGATCAGGTTGGCGGTCCACGATTCAGTGCGCTTCAGCGCCGGCACGAAGGAGCCGAGCAGATCCTGCAGCATGAAACGTCCGGCGCGGGTACCGGCGTCGACTGCGGTCAGAATGAACAGCGCTTCGAACAGGATCGCGAAGTGGTACCAGAACGCCATGGTGTTTTCACCCGGCAGGACACTGTGCAGGATCTGCGCGATACCGACCGCCAGGGTCGGCGCACCACCGGCACGGGCGAGGATGGTGGTTTCACCAATGTCGTGCGCCACGGCTTGCAGCGCTTCCGGCGTGATCGCAAAGCCCCAGCTGGAGACCACTTGCGCAACCGATGCGACATCACTGCCGACCACGGCAGCCGGGCTGTTCATGGCGAAGTACACGCCAGGCTCGATCACCGACGCGGCAACCATGGCCATGATCGCCACGAACGATTCCATCAGCATGCCGCCGTAACCGATGTAACGGGCGTTGGTTTCGTTATCCAGCAGCTTCGGCGTGGTGCCCGAAGAAATCAGCGCGTGGAAACCGGAAACCGCACCGCAGGCGATGGTGATGAACAGGAACGGGAACAGACCGCCCTTCCACACCGGACCGGTGCCGTCGACGAACTGGGTCAGCGCGGGCATTTTCAGCTCGGGCATGGTCACCAGAATGCCGATCGCCAAGGCGACGATGGTGCCGATTTTGAGGAACGTGGAGAGGTAGTCACGCGGGGCCAGAATCAGCCACACCGGCAGCGATGCCGCGACGAAACCGTAACCGACCAGCATCCAGGTAATCTGCACGCCGGTGAAGGTGAACGCCTTGGCCCATACCGGATCAGCGGCAATCTGCCCACCGAGCCAGATCGAACCGAGCAGCAGCAACACGCCGACCACGGAGATCTCGCCGATGCGGCCCGGGCGGATGTAACGCATGTAAATGCCCATGAACATCGCGATCGGGATGGTCGCCATCACGGTGAAGATGCCCCACGGGCTCTCGGCCAATGCTTTGACCACGATCAGCGCCAGCACCGCGAGGATGATGATCATGATCAGGAAGCAGCCGAACAGCGCGATGGTGCCGGGAATACGGCCCATTTCTTCACGCACCATGTCGCCCAGGGAACGGCCGTTGCGACGGGTCGACATGAACAGCACCATGAAGTCCTGCACCGCACCCGCCAGCACCACGCCGGCAATCAGCCACAGCGTGCCGGGCAGATAACCCATCTGCGCCGCCAACACCGGGCCGACCAATGGCCCCGCACCAGCGATGGCTGCGAAGTGGTGACCGAAAAGAATGTGTTTGTTGGTCGGCACGAAGTCCAGACCGTCGTTGTTGAGCACGGCGGGGGTTGCCCGACGCGGGTCCAGTTGCATCACATTGTTAGCGATGAACAGACTGTAGTAACGGTACGCAACCAGATAAATGGCCACAGCGGCGACCACAATCCACAAGGCATTGATCGCCTCGCCGCGACGCAATGCCACTACGCCCAGGGCGCACGCTCCTACGATTGCCAGCACTAGCCAGGGTAAGTGGCGTAGCAGGCTATTATTATTTTTCATTTTATTATTCCAGCCAGGGTGGACAAGAAAGACAGCCACCCCGAGTTTAGCGCTTACGGCGCCAAAGGCCATACCCCGACGTTGGTCTAGACGCTTTAGCGATTGGCTGGCGCCCGCATTCGCGGTCTATAGTCAGCGAACCTTCATGAGGATTGCGCCATGAGCGAGCACCCAGCCAACCGTCGTCGCTTCAAACGTATTGCGTTCGATGCCAGAACCGAGCTGAGTCAGGGCGAGTACATCTGGCCGGTCAAGTTGATCGACCTGTCACTCAAAGGATTGCTGATCGAACGGCCGGAGCCGTGGCTGGGCGATGCACAGAAGGATTTCTTCGTCGACATTCATCTGAGCGATGACGTCGATATCGAGATGGATGTGCACTTGGCCCATGAAGAGAATGGCCAGTTGGGGTTTGTCTGCCGGCATATCAGTCTGGAGTCGATCCAGCGGTTGCGGCGCTTGATCGAGCTGAACCTGGCTGATGAAGCCGAACTGGAACGCGAACTGGGCGCCCTGATCGAAATCTGAACGTTGCCCCTGTAGGAGCTGCCGCAGGCTGCGATCTTTTGATCTTGAAAACCAAAATCAAAAGATCGCAGCCTGCGGCAGCTCCTACAGGGAATCTCTGGTTATTCGAAGAGGGCGTCGAGGGCTTGTTCGAGGCGGGTCACGGCGATGATCTGCAAGCCCGGAGGGGATTCCTTTGGCGCATTGCCCTTGGGCACGATGGCGCGTTTGAAACCGTGCTTCGCGGCTTCCTTCAGGCGCTCCTGGCCACTGGGTACAGGACGCACTTCGCCAGACAGGCCGACTTCACCGAACACCAGCAAATCATGCGGCAATGGTCGGTTGCGCAAGCTCGACATGACCGCCGCCATCAGCGCCAGGTCTGACGCCGTTTCCAACACCTTCACCCCACCGACCACGTTGAGAAACACGTCCTGATCGTGTGTCGGAATTCCACCGTGGCGATGCAAAACCGCGAGCAACATCGCCAAACGGTTCTGATCCAGACCCAACGTCACCCGTCGCGGGTTGGCCAGATGACTGTCATCGACCAGCGCCTGCACTTCCACCAGCATCGGCCGGGTGCCTTCCCACGTCGCCATCACCACACTGCCCGGAACTTCTTCCTGCGCGCGCGTGAGAAAAATCGCCGAAGGGTTGGAGACTTCTTTCAAACCCTTGTCGGTCATGCCGAACACGCCCAGTTCGTTGACCGCGCCGAAACGGTTTTTCACCGCGCGCAGCAAACGCAGACGTCCATCGGATTCGCCTTCGAAATACAGCACGGTGTCGACCATGTGTTCGAGCACGCGGGGGCCGGCCAGTGCGCCTTCCTTGGTCACGTGGCCGACGAGGAAAATCGCCGTACCGCTCTGCTTGGCGTAACGCACCAACAGCGCTGCGCTCTCACGTACCTGAGAGACGCCGCCGGGTGCCGATTGCAACTGTTCGGTGAAGATCGTCTGGATCGAATCGATCACCATCACCTTGGGCTTTTCCTGGCGGGCGGTGGCGATGATGGTTTCGATACAGGTTTCGGTCATTACCCGCAGCTGATCCTGCGGCAAGCCGAGGCGACGGGCGCGCATGGCCACTTGCTGCTGGGATTCTTCGCCGGTGACGTAGAGGGCCGGCATGCTCTTGGCGAGGTTGCACAGGGTCTGCAGCAGGATCGTCGATTTACCGATGCCCGGATCACCGCCAATCAACACCACCGAACCGTCGACGAGACCGCCGCCGAGCACGCGATCCAGTTCACTGGATGCCGTGGAAAAACGCGGAATTTCTTCGACACTGACTTCGGCCAGGGTTTTGATCTGTGCCTGCTGGCCGGTCCAGCCGGTGCGACCGGACGGCGCCGTGGCACCGCCACTTTCGATCATGGTTTCGGTCAGGGTGTTCCAGGCACCACATTCCCCACACTGCCCGGCCCACTTGGGAAAGGTTGCGCCGCACTCGGTGCAGCCGTACATGCGCTTGGCCTTGGCCATCAGAACCCCCGGGGCAAAACCGCGATGATAACGCAGACGCCGCCCGTCAGCGCGGCGCAGCCGTGCGGATTTCGCCGCTGGCCAGACGCGCGGCGCTGTTGCCCAACGGGTCTTCGGCATTCAGGTCGGCGCCCTTGGCTTTCAAGGCATCGAGCAGTTCCAGGCGCTTGAACAGCCCGGCGTACATCGCTGCCGTCTGCCCGGCACCGTTGCGCTGATCAGGGCTGCAATCGGTGGCCATCAAGCGTCGGGCAATCTGCAACTCACCTTTGAAAATGGCACCCATCAGCGCCGTATTGCCGCGCAGATCCTGAGCACAGGCATCGGCACCCGCGGCGAGCAAGCGCTCCACTGCCTGCGCCTGACCGTGATAGGCCGCCAGAATCAATGCGGTGTAGCCCTTGTCGTCATGAGTATCGAGGGCGTATCCGGACTCGATGAACGTGTCGAGCATCGGCACATCACCGCGTCGGGCCGCGTCGAAATAGTAGTCCTGCAGTTGGGCCTTGATCGCGGCCGGATCCTGCTGCTCAAGCGACGCCGCGAACACACCGGGTGACAACAGGCTGAACAGTAAAAAAAGATAAACACGCATGGGCTATGTCCTTTCACAGAAGCGGGGCCTGCCTCAGGCCCCGCCGGTACTCCATGGCTATCAGTCGACCAGTTTGGCGGCCAGGGCCTTGACCCGGCTCAGGTCACCTTTGGCCGCTTTCGTCACGCCGGTGCCGTATTCCGGATCGGCCTTATAAAGGAAGGACAGGATGATGTGCTTGCTCTCGTCATCGGTGGTTGCCAGCGAGCCGCCAAAGCTCTCAATCAGATCGCGGCGTTCCTGTTTGCTGAACGAGCGATACAGATCACCGGCCTGCTTGAAATTCTGCTCTCGAGTAATTTTCGCTTGCTGAGTATTACCAGCCAGGGCTGATTGGCTGTAACGCGCAGTTTGCGTTTCTTCACGCGGTTGCAGTCGGCTCGGCTGATAGTTCACGCCGGAGTTACTCGCGCCGACGTTCATGGCACCGTCCTGATTACCGTTATTGACGGCAACCTTCGGTGCGTTGATTGGCAATTGCAGGGCATTGGCGCCGAGGCGATACATTTGCGTATCGGCGTAGGAGAACACGCGACCTTGCAGCAAACGATCTTCGGAAGGCTCGATTCCGGGCACGACATTGGCCGGTGCCATGGCCACTTGCTCGGTCTCCTGGAACACGTTCGCAGGATTGCGATTGAGCACCATTTGTCCAACTTTTCGCTCAGCAACACCCGGCCAGATCTTGGTGGCGTCCAATGGATCGAAATCAAACTTGGACAAATCCTGCGGATTCAGTACCTGGACGTACAAGTCCCACTTGGGGAAATTACCTTTATTGATATTCGTCACCAAGTCATTGGTCATATGGCTGTAGTCCTGACCTTGAACTTTCGCAACCTCTTTGGGTGACAGGTTTTTTATACCCTGCAAACTCTTCCAGTGAAACTTCACGTAGTGCACTTCGCCTTTGCCATTGACCAACTTGTAGGCGTGCACACCATTACCGTCCATTTCACGATAACTGGCGGGCGTACCGGAGTTGGAATACAACTCGGTTAATGTCCGGGTGGCTTCCGGTACATGCGAGAAGAAATCAAAACGACGCGAATCATCATCGAGGCTAGTTCGCGGATCGGGTTTGAAAGCATGGACCATGTCGGGAAACTTGATCGCATCTCGAATAAAGAACGTCGGAAAGTTATTGCCGACCAGGTCCCAGTTGCCGTCAGCGGTGTAGAACTTGGTGGCGAAACCACGCGGATCCCGCAAGGTTTCCGGCGAGTGGTTGCCGTGGACCACCGCCGAGAAGCGCACGAACACCGGGGTGCTCTGGCCGGCAGCAAATACCTTGGCCTTGCTCAGGTCACTAAGGTCATTGGTCACGGTGAATGTGCCATGGGCACCGGTACCGCGGGCGTGCACCACGCGCTCGGGAATGCGCTCACGGTCGAAGCGCTGCAGCTTCTGAATCAGTTGCACGTCCTGCAACAGCACCGGGCCGTTGGCGCCGGCCGTTTGCGAGTTCTGGTTGTCACCGACCGTTGCGCCGTTATCGCGGGTCAGCGGCGCGGCGTTGACGGAAAAGCTCAGGAGGCTGGCGGTGAGTACGCCAAGGGTGCGGCGATGGGGAAAAGCCCCTAAGCCAAGTGATGAAGTCATATCAGGATCCTCTGGTTGTTTTGGGCGCATCCAGATGCGCCAACCAGAGGCTAGAGGTCCTGCACCGAGAACATAAATAGAATCTTCCCACCCGGGCGATGGAAAAAAATGGCTTCCTGTTCAGCGGGTTAAGGCGTATTTCGCGCGCGATTAGTGGCACTTTGCAAACTAATCGTCGATTCTTGTGTCGATAAAAACGGGCATTGTAAGAAGGTGTTTCGCGCAGGACGCGTTTTGCTGATTTACACTGCGTACACCAAACTCATCTGTAACAAGGAAATAACCTATGGGCGTGCTAAGTGAGTTCAAGGCCTTCGCGGTCAAAGGCAATGTGGTCGACATGGCCGTCGGTATCATCATCGGTGCGGCCTTCGGCAAGATTGTTTCGTCGTTTGTCGGTGACGTCATCATGCCGCCAATCGGCCTGTTGATCGGTGGGGTGGACTTCAGTGACCTTGCCGTCACGCTCAAGGCCGCCGAAGGCTCGGCGCCTGCGGTGGTGCTGGCCTATGGCAAATTCCTCCAGACTATTCTGGACTTCGTGATCGTCGCTTTCGCCATCTTCATGGGCGTCAAAGCCATCAACCGCCTCAAGCGCGAAGAGGCCGTGGCCCCTAGCCTGCCACCGGTTCCGACTAAAGAAGAAGAGCTGCTGGGCGAGATCCGCGACCTGCTCAAGGCGCAGAACAACCGGCCGCAATAAACCGGCCAGTACAAAAAACGGCGCCTGGTGGCGCCGTTTTTTTTACCAGTAGTTTTCCACGGCGACCTGGCCGGGCCGGCGGGTCAGGCTCAAACTCATGTGCCGCTGTTTGAGCAACGCGCGAGTGTCGTCGATCATCTGCGGATTGCCGCACAACATGACCCGCGAATGCTCCGCCGACAGCTCCACGCCTGCCGCGCGCTCCAGCTCGCCGTTTTCGATCAACGTGGTGATCCGGCCATTCAGCGCGCCCGGATGCGCTTCACGGGTCACGGTCGGGATGAACTGCAACTTGTGGGCGTAGTCAGCCAGATAATCCCGCTGCGTCAGCTCGGCAATCAGCTGTTGATAAGCCAGCTCTCGCGCCTCGCGCACGCTGTACACCAGAATGATCCGCTCGAATTTCTCCCACACCTCGAAGTCCTGCAGGATCGACAGAAACGGCGCGACACCGGTGCCTGTGGATAACAACCACAGGTCGCGCCCGTCGACGAAGCGATCAAGGGTCAGATAACCGAAGGCCTGACGCTCCACCAGCAGGGTATCCCCCACCTCGAGACGGCTCAGTTCACTGGTGAACTCGCCCCCCGGCACGACGATGGAAAAGAACTCGAGAAATTCGTCAAACGGTGAAGACACCATCGAGTAGGCACGCCAAACCGTGCTGCCGTCAGCCTTGGTGACGCCGAGCCTGGCGAACTGACCGGCGCGAAATCTGAAGCCCGCGTCGCGAGTGGTACGCAAGGTGAACAGATTTGGCGTCAGGGGCTGTACATCGAGCAGGGTCTGGCGAGTGAACTTGTCTGCGCTGGCAGTCATGTGGGCGCTCCATTTGGCGGTTGTCCTAGTCTCTCGCAAAGAAGTGCAGGTTAAAACCGCCATTTTGTAGTGGTATTACGCAGCGTTTCATCTAACTAGAACAACGCGTACTAATTACACAACTAACCAGAAAGAACATTTGCCTATTAAAATGTCGACCTTCATATAAGCGACAAGTACGCTAATAGCGTTTTATCCAAATACACCCACTTTTAAAGAGCAAAAAAATTCACACCACTCTGTAGGAAGCGTCCTACACTCGATTTCGTGCGTATTGGATCCATCGCACCCCCAAGCAAAATACATGGAGCGTTCGAAATGGAATTGTGGAAGGAATCGCAGTTGAGGCAGTTGTCTTTTGCACGAGGGATAGATACTGCTTACCCGATTTTGGAGAACTTCTCGAAGAACATCGGCTTCAACTTTTGCGCCGTCACGGTTGCCTCAACCCATCATCAACCCCATTTCAAGACGTTGGAAATCAGTAACTACTCCAACGACTGGAAGCGCCAATGCAAAGAGGACAATGACCACGAAGCCGATCCGGTCATCGCCCATTGCAGGAACTCGATGCTGCCGTTGGTATGGAGCAAAAGCGCCTACGCCAATGCGCCCAACCTCTGGCGGGCCTTACAGCAGGAAGGGCTTCGATACGGTTGGTCGCAGTCTTTTCATAATGAGGAACAAGCGGTCCGCAGCACCCTCAGCCTGGCGAGAAAAGATTGCGAGATCAGTCCGCTGGAGCTTTATGAACATGTGGGTTACATGCACTTTGTCACCAGCCATTTGACCGAGCTTTTCATCAGTACCCTGCCCGCCCGGGCCTGCAAACCGAAACCGGCCCATTTGTCGCCGCGAGAGCTGGAGGTGCTGCAACTGTCCGCCTCCGGCAAAACCGCTTGCGAGATCGCCCTGATCCTCAGCCTCAGCGAGCGCACCGTGAACTACCACGTACAGAACATCATCGTGAAGCTCAACGTCTGCAACAAGATTTCTGCGGTGATTGCCGCGGCCCGAGCCGGAATCATCTGATTGCCCGAGCATCCACCCGGCTGAAAACTTGCAAGTATTTACAGTGAAAAAAAAGTACCATTTGTGACCTTCCTGAGTGATAACGCGCGCGTTGCGTGTTGCTGTGCACTCGGTCGGTTCCGCCGCACATCAGGGCTGCGGGACACCCCTCGATTACCCTGAGTCCCCGCCCCATGCCTTTGCTCGATACACCTTTCGCCCAACTCGATCTGATCCGCCAGCCCGAGCAGCAGAACGAACCGCTGCAAGCCTTCGATGCTGCCGACGAATACCTGCTCAATCATCTGGCCGCGCAACAGCCGGCGGCGAGCACGCGTGTACTGGTGCTCAATGACAGCTTCGGCGCACTGGCAGCCAGCCTTCTCGGCAAGGTCGACGTGAGCAGCAGCGGTGACTCGTTTCTGGGCTTTCAAGGCCTGGAAAAAAATCTGCTGCGCAACGGCCAGGCGTTCGACGCGATTCGCCCGACACCTGCCAGCGCGCCGTTGATCGGGCCATTTGACCGGGTATTGATCCGGGTGCCGAAAACCCTCGCACTGCTGGAAGAGCAACTGATTCGCCTGCAGGGGCAACTCGCCCCCGGAGCCGAAGTGGTCGCGGCCGCCATGGTCAAGCACTTGCCACGTGCCGCCGGCGATTTGCTGGAGCGCTACATTGGCCCGGTACAAGCCTCTCTGGCGGTGAAAAAAGCTCGACTGCTGATCGCTACGCCGCAGGCCAAAGCCGCCGCCGTCTCGCCCTACCCGACGCGTTATCGTCTCGACGAGCCGGCGATCGAACTGCTCAACCACGCCAACGTGTTCTGCCGCGAAGGCCTGGACATCGGCACCCGCGCGTTCCTTCCGCACCTGCCGAAAAACCTTGGCCATGCGCGCGTCGCCGATCTTGGCTGCGGCAACGGTGTATTGGCGATTGCCAGTGCCCTGCAAAACCCCGACGCGCAGTACACGCTGGTCGACGAGTCGTTCATGGCGGTGCAATCGGCCGCTGAAAACTGGCAAGCCGCCCTGGGTGATCGCGACGTCATCGTACGGGCCGGCGATGGCCTGGCCGGGCAGGAGGCGCAATCGCTGGACGTGGTGCTGTGCAATCCGCCGTTCCATCAACAGCAAGTGGTCGGCGATTTCCTCGCCTGGCGCATGTTCCAGCAGGCCCGCGAGGCGCTGGTAGTGGGCGGTGCGTTGTACATCGTCGGCAACCGTCATCTGGGTTATCACAGCAAGCTGGCGCGGCTGTTCCGTGGCGTCGAGCAAGTGGCGGCGACACCGAAGTTCGTGATTCTCAAAGCCCGTAAATAATCCTCAAGGCAAAAAAAACCCTCCGTGAGGAGGGTTGCAAAGCCGTACCCGAAGGCGCCGGGACGGGGATGATTCAGTGCGTGGTCAGACCTGCGGCATTCATGAACATGCGCATCAGGCTGGCGACGATGAACAGCGCGCCGACACTGCCGACCCAGATCAGGGCCAGCCAGCCGAGCCGCTGCCACAGCGGTTTTTTTTCGGCTTGTTCAATGTCGTGCAGGGAATGTTTGCCGGTCATTGTTGCGATCCTCAGTCAGATCGATGGCGCCGCTACCGACGCCATCGCGGGCAAGCCCGCTCCCACAGGTTTAGTGATAGCCGTCTTCGTGGGTGACCTTGCCGCGGAACACGTAGTAGCTCCAGAAGGTGTAGCCCAGGATGAACGGGATAATGAACAGCGTGCCCACCAGCATGAAGCCCTGACTTTGCGGCGGTGCGGCGGCGTCCCAGATCGAGATCGACGGCGGCACGATGTTCGGCCACAGGCTGATGCCCAAGCCGCTGTAGCCGAGGAAAATCAGCACCAGCGTCAGCAGGAATGGCGTGTAGTTGGCGTTACGCGCCACCGCGCGGATCAGGCCGTACATCGTCACCAGCACCAGAATCGGCACCGGCATGAACCAGAACAGGTTAGGCATGCTGAACCAGCGCGAGGCAATTTCCGGGTGAGCCAGCGGCGTCCACAGGCTGACGACACCGATCACCGCCAGCAGCACGAACGCCAGAGGCCGGGCCAGATTGTGCATCTGTTCTTGCAGCTTGCCTTCGGTCTTCATGATCAGCCAGGTGCAGCCGAGCAAGGCATACGCCACCACCAGTGCGGCACCGCAGAACAGCGTGAACGGCGTCAGCCAGTCCAGTGAACCGCCGGCAAACTGCCGATTGACCACCGGCAAACCGTCGATGAACGCGCCCAGCGCCACGCCCTGGAAGAACGTCGCCGCCACCGAACCGCCGATGAACGCCTTGTCCCACAGGTGACGCTTGTCGTCCTTGGCTTTGAAGCGGAACTCGAAGGCCACACCGCGGAAGATCAAACCGATCAGCATGAAAATCAGCGGTAGATACAGCGCCGACAACACCACCGAATAAGCCAGCGGGAACGCGCCAAACAACGCCGCGCCACCCAGTACCAGCCAGGTTTCGTTGCCGTCCCAGACCGGGGCGACGGTGTTCATCATCACGTCACGGTCGACCTTGCCGGGGATGAACGGGAAGAGAATCCCGATGCCCAGGTCGAAGCCGTCCATGACCACGTACATCATGATGCCGAAGATGATGATCACGGCCCAGATCAGCGGAAGATCAATACCCATGGCTCAAATCTCCTTGGTCAGGCTGGGGGTGTCGTCGTGATCGGCGTCGGCCGAATCGTCGGCGGCGGACAACGGACGCGCCGGTGTACGCTGCTTGCCTGGCCCACCGTCGGGCGTTTCTGCGCCTTCGCTGATCTTCGGCCCTTTGCGCACCAGGCGCATCATGTAGCCAAGACCGGCACCGAACAGCGCGAAATACACCACCACAAACATGATCAGCGTGATGCTCATCTGCATGAAACTGTGGTTGGAAGACGCATCCGCCGTGCGCATCAGCCCGTAGACCACCCACGGCTGACGGCCGATTTCAGTGGTGAACCAGCCCGCCAGAATCGCGATCAGTCCGGATGGCCCCATCCACAACGCCAGATAGAGGAATGGCCGCGACGTGTAGAGCGTGTCGCGTTTACGCAGCCACAGACTCCACAGACCGGTGAAGATCATCAGGAAGCCGAGGCCGACCATGACCCGGAACGACCAGAACACGATGGTCGAATTCGGCCGGTCTTCCGGTGGGAATTCCTTGAGCGCCGGCACCTGTTTGTCCAGCGAGTGGGTGAGGATCAGGCTGCCGAGGTAGGGGATTTCCACGGCGAACTTGGTCTTCTCTTCTTTCATGTCCGGCCAGCCGAACAGGATCAGCGGCGTTGCTTCGTCACCGTGGTTTTCCCAGTGACCTTCGATCGCAGCGATTTTTGCCGGTTGATGCTTGAGCGTATTCAGACCATGGAAGTCGCCGATGACCGCCTGGATCGGCGCGACAATCAGCGCCATCCACATCGCCATCGAGAGCATGGTGCGAATCGCCGGGTTGTCCTTGCCGCGCAGCAAATGCCAGGCCGCCGAGGAGCCGACGAAGAATGCCGTGGCCACAAACGCCGCCGTCGCCATGTGCATCAGGCGGTACGGGAAAGACGGGTTGAAGATGATCGCCAGCCAATCGGTCGGAATCACCTGGCCGTTGATGATTTCAAAGCCTTGCGGGGTCTGCATCCAGCTGTTGGACGCGAGAATCCAGAAGGTCGAAATCAGCGTGCCGATGGCTACCATGACGGTGGAGAAGAAGTGCAGCCCGCGCCCGACCTTGTTCCAGCCGAACAGCATGACCCCAAGGAAACCGGCCTCGAGGAAGAATGCCGTGAGTACTTCATAGGTCAGCAACGGCCCGGTGACGGCACCGGCGAAGTCCGAGAAACGACTCCAGTTGGTGCCGAACTGATAGGCCATGACCAGCCCCGAAACCACGCCCATGCCGAAGTTGACGGCAAAGATCTTCGACCAGAAATGGTAGAGGTCACGGTAGGTGTCGTTGCGGGTTTTCAGCCACAGGCCTTCGAGTACGGCGAGGTAACTCGCCAGACCGATGGTGATGGCCGGGAACAGGATGTGGAACGAGATGGTGAACGCGAATTGAATTCGGGCGAGATCTAGTGCCTCTAAACCGAACATATGGCTTCCTCTGTCAGGTAATACCGGCGGCGGGGCTTGTGGCCCCTTGCACTACTGCCCCCACGGATATGGAGTGCGGCGAATTCGGATTCGTTCTTTTTGAAACCATCGCAACGCAGGGAGTCTGGCCAACTGGCCGTCTGATCAATTCCGTCTGGGGTCTTGATCTGGATCAAGCAACGTTGAAAGAGTAGTCCCATTTTTGCCGATGAACTGCGTGGTCGTTTGCCGCGTGACAAGTTGCCTCATAACCGTGGGGAAACTTTGCAACAAATCCTCAGAACCATGTGATGGTGGGGCAACAACAAATAAACCCTGTGGCGAGGGGATTTATCCCCGTTGGGCTGCGAAGCGGCTCCGAATCCATCCAACGCGTTTTTTTCAGTTCAATCGCGTCGCCCAATTTGGGGCTGCTGCGCAACCCATCGGGGATAAATCCCCTCGCCACAGGGTTGCTGGGCTAAAGAAATAGATGTCTGGCTAACTAAATTTTTTGTCATAGCAACTTCCTGTTACAGACTGGTGATAATCTCGCGGTCCCCCCCGAACCAGACCTGCCCTCAGATGCCCAGCCAAGAGCCCCTGCTGTTACGTCACCATCGCCCTTTCCTTGCGTTCTGGCTGGCGCGGATTTTCACCGCCAGCGGTTTCCAGATGCTCACCGTGGCAATTGGCTGGAACCTCTATCAACTGACCGGCAACGTCCTCGATCTGGGGCTGGTCGGTCTGGTCGAATTCGCCCCGCGCGTGCTGTTCATGCTGCACACCGGGCATGTCGCCGACCGCTATGACCGACGCAAGGTCGCGGCGATCTGTCAGTCATTGCAGGCGTTGATTGCCTTGGCGCTGGCCATCGGCAGCGCCACCGATCATGTCACTCGCGAGATGATCTTCATCCTCGCCTTCCTGCTCGGCGCGGCGCGCTCCTTCGAAATGCCCACCACTCAGGCGCTGCTGCCGAGCATCGTCCCCAGCGCGCTGTTCCCCCGCGCGGTGGCGGCGGCGCAATCGGCGCAGCAGTCGGCAACCATCGTTGCCCCGGCGCTGGGCGGTTTGCTTTACGCGTTCGGTAGCGTCTGGGTCTATGGCCCGACGGTGCTGCTCTACGTCATTGCCTGCACCTTGATGCTCAACCTGCCCGCGCGGCAAACGCCGTTGAACAAAGGCAAAGCCACGCTGGATTCGTTGCTCGCGGGGATTCGCTTCATTCGCAGCCGCCCGGACATTCTCGGGGCGATTTCGCTGGACCTGTTCGCGGTGCTCCTTGGCGGCGCGACGGCGTTGTTGCCGGTGTTCGCCAAGGACATCCTGCTGACCGGGCCGTGGGGCCTCGGCCTGCTGCGTTCGGCACCGGCGGTCGGCGCGCTGGCGATGTCGCTGTTCCTCGCGCGGTTTGCGGTGGAACGCAATGTCGGTCGGGTGATGTTCACCGCGGTCGGCATTTTCGGCGTGGCGACCATCGCCTTCGGCCTGTCGACCTCGTTCTGGTTCTCGTTGGCGGTGCTGGTGGTGCTCGGCGCGGCGGACATGATCAGCATGGTGATCCGCGCCTCTTTCGTGCAACTGGAAACCCCGGACGAAATGCGCGGCCGGGTCAGCGCGGTGAACGGCTTGTTCATCGGCGCCTCGAACCAGTTGGGCGAATTCGAATCCGGGCTCACCGCCCACTGGTTCGGCACCGTACCGGCGGTGGTCATGGGCGGGATCGGCACGCTGGTGGTGACGGGGACGTGGATCAAGTTGTTTCCGACGCTGGCTAATCGCGATCGGATGCATGTGCCGGTGGAAGAAGTGCGCCGCACCCCGGTGAAACCCTGCTGATGGATATTTTGCCCGAGCCAGGTATCAGCGTTACCGAATTGGCACGGCATCTGGGCTTCGCACGCCCACATCTTTCACGCGTATTGCACGGACATGCCCCGATCAGCCCGGATCTGGCCGTAAGACTTGTGCGTGCCGGCATTGGCAAGGCGCGCGTGTGGCTAGGCGTCCAAACTGACTACGATCTGTGGCAAGCGGAGCATCGAGAACAACCGGTGATTGAACCTATCGCGGCACACGCCTGAGAACGCCCCTACAAATCCCCCGCCACTTTCGCTCGCAAGGCCTTGCCGCCGAGTTGTTCGACCAGCGTCAGGGCAAACTCCAGGGCTGCGCCGGAGCCTTGCGCGGTGATGCAGTTGCCGTCGACAACGACCGGTTGATCAACAAAAGAGCAGCCTGACAGTTGATGGCTGGCGCTGGGCAAACAGGTCATGCGCCGCTGGCGCAATACACCGAAGGCTTGCAGGGCGACGGCCGGGGCTTCGGCGATGGCGGCGAACAGGCGGCCGGCGCTGGCTTGATCCTTGAGCAGTTGTTGCAGAGGTTGATGCGCGGCCAGATGCTGCGCACCGACGGCGCCGCCGGGCAGGACGATCAGATCGAAAGTCTGCGCCAGCACATCGATCAACATGCCGTCGGCGGTCAGGCGCGTACCGCGAGCGCAGGTCAACATGCGCCTTCCCTCGATGCTGGCGGCGACCACTTCGATGCCGGCGCGGCGCAGCACATCCATCAGGGTCACGCTTTGCAGATCATCGATGCCCTCGGCGAGGGTAATCAGGGCTCTAAAGGTCATGGGCGCTGTCCGCTGGGTGATCTTCACAGCGTAGTCAGCTTTGCCCGGCCCTGTTCAGCGACAGCCGTTACTTGATGTAAAGCTGCGTCGACATCCTGTTGCCCGGCGCGTTGATCGACGTGTTGCTGAAAGTAAAGAGGCCATCCTGTTTACCGGCCAGGTCGAGCACATACAGATAGCCCACGGTATTGCGGCCAACCGTGCATTCGGTCAGGTTGCCGTTGTCGTAGGCACAGACCGGCGTTCGCGTGCCGTTGATTTCAAAACCGTCGAGTGCCACATGCGCTTCGCGGCCATAACCGACTTCCAGCACGTAGACCTTGATATTCGGGCCACTGTGATCGCAGCGCGTCTGTTCCTGGCCCTCCGCGATGTCTTCAAAGCCGCACTTGGGCGACTCGACCTTCAACACCTTCAACTGGCTCAAGGGCGCCGCCGACGCAGCCCAGGCACCTGACGCTGCGGTCATCAAAACGGCGATCAGCCCGAAAGCCTTCATCCAGCGCTTGCTCATACGATCCCTATCCCCCGAAAAAACAGCGCGCAGTATGGCGCAGTTGGCCGCGAGGCAAAACTTCGCCGACGATCGACACCAACAACCGCCATATTCCTCACGCTGCTGGTATGATGCGCGGCTTTTTCCGGCCCACCACAATTTTCCAGGCGCTTGCGACGGTCTGTGCTTTGCTGTTGAGGTCGATACATTCACGGCGCCACGCGCGCCACGGGGAGCAGACATGCTGGAAAGGCTGTTTCAACTCAAGGCACACAACACCAACGTGCGCACCGAGATTCTGGCGGGCATCACGACTTTCTTGGCCATGGCCTACATTCTGTTCGTCAACCCGAGCATTCTCGGCGAGACCGGCATGGACAAGGGCGCGGTGTTTGTCGCCACCTGTCTGGCTGCCGCGATCGGTTCGACAATCATGGGCCTGATCGCCAACTACCCGATTGCACTCGCACCGGGCATGGGCCTGAACGCCTTCTTTACCTACACCGTCGTCCTGCACATGGGCCACACCTGGCAAGTCGCGCTGGGTGCGGTGTTTATCTCGGCCGTGTGCTTCTTCCTGCTGTCGATCTTCCGCATCCGTGAATGGATCATCAACAGCATCCCGCTGCCGCTGCGCTCGGCGATTGCCGCCGGTATCGGCCTGTTCCTGGCGCTGATCGCCCTGCACAACGCCGGCATCGTGGTCAGCAACCCGGCAACCATGGTCGGCCTCGGTGACTTGAAAGCCCCGGCACCGATCCTCGCCACCCTCGGCTTCGCCCTGATCGTCGCGCTCGAAGCGCTAAAGGTGCGCGGTGCGGTACTGATCGGCATTCTGGTGGTGACCATCGTCTCCATCGTGATGGGCTTCACCCCGTTCAACGGCGTGACCTCGATGCCACCCTCGCTGGCGCCGACCTTCATGCAACTGGACATCAAAGGCGCACTGGACATCGGTCTGGTCAGCGTGATCTTCGCCTTCCTGTTCGTCGACCTGTTCGACAACTCCGGCACCCTGATCGGCGTCGCCAAGCGCGCCGGTCTGATGGGCAAGGACGGCCACATGCCGAAAATGGGTCGCGCACTGATCGCCGACAGCACCGCGGCCATGGCCGGCTCCCTGCTGGGCACGTCGACTACCACCAGTTACATCGAGTCCGCAGCCGGCGTCAGTGCCGGCGGCCGTACTGGCCTGACGGCCGTGGTTGTCGCAATCCTGTTCCTGCTGGCGCTGTTCTTCTCGCCTCTGGCGGCCAGCGTTCCAGCATTCGCCACCGCGCCAGCGCTGCTGTTCGTCGCCGTGTTGATGACTTCGGGCCTGGCGGAAATAGACTGGGACGACATCACCGTCGCCGCGCCAGTCGTGGTGACCGCGCTGGCCATGCCGTTCACTTACTCGATCGCCAACGGCATCGCCTTCGGCTTCATCTCCTGGACGGTGATCAAGTTGCTGTCCGGTCGCGCCCGTGAGCTGAACCCGGCGCTGGTGATTCTGTCGATCCTGTTCGTGATCAAGTTGGGTTGGTTCAACGCATGACATTCGATTCCCAGGCTTACGCCGAGCAACTTGAAGCCAAGGTCACGCGTTTGCGTGATCTGCTGGCACCGTTCGATGCCCCCGAGCCGACTGTGTTCGACTCGCCGCTGCAGAACTTCCGTCTGCGCGCCGAATTCCGCCTGTGGCGCGAGGGCGGTGATCGGCATTACGCAATGTTCGCTCAAGACGACAAACGCACGCCGATTCTGATCGAAGAATTCCCGATCGCCAGCCTGCGCATCAACCAGTTGATGCCGCAGTTGAAAGCGGCGTGGCAGGCCAGTTCGGCATTGAGCCACAAGCTGTTTCAGGTTGAATTCCTGACCACGCTGTCCGGCGATGCGATGATCACCCTGTGCTATCACCGTCCGCTGGACGCGCACTGGCATGCTGCTGCAACTCAGTTGTCGGCAGATCTGGGCGTCAGCATCATTGGTCGTTCGAAAGGCAAACGCGAAGTGCTTGGCCTCGATTACGTGGTCGAGGAACTTGACGTCGGCGGTCGCACGTTCAGCTATCGCCAGCCGGAAGGCGCGTTCACCCAGCCGAACGGCACCGTGAACCAGAAGATGCTCAACTGGGCGTACGAAGCACTCGGCGATCGCACTGACGACTTGCTGGAGCTGTATTGCGGCAACGGCAACTTCACCCTGCCGCTCGCCACCCGCGTGCGCAAAGTGCTGGCCACCGAAATCAGCAAGACCTCGGTCAACGCTGCACTGAGCAACCTCAGCGAAAACGCTGTGGATAACGTCACCCTGGTGCGTTTGTCCGCCGAAGAACTGACCGAAGCGCTCAACGAAGTGCGCCCGTTCCGTCGCCTGCAAGGCATCGACCTGAAGAGCTACGAGTTCGGCAGCGTCTTCGTCGACCCGCCACGCGCCGGTATGGACCCGGACACCTGCGAGCTGACCCGGCGTTTCGACAACATCCTGTACATCTCCTGCAACCCGGAAACCCTGGCGGCCAACATCGCCCAGTTGCACGACACGCACCGCATCACCCAGTGCGCATTGTTCGACCAGTTCCCGTGGACGCATCACATGGAATCGGGTGTGTTACTGACCCGGCGTTGAGTGCAGTAGCCTGATACAAAAAAGCCGTCGTGATTGACGGCTTTTTTGTGGGTGCTCGAAAAGATCGCAGCCTTCGGCAGCTCCTACAGGGAAATGCATTCCTATGTAGGAGCTGCCGCAGGCTGCGATCTTTTGATTTGTGCGATCACCGAACATAAAACACCACGTGCATTTTTGTTCAATTGACCATGGTAACCATCTAGTACATTTTATCTCCACAGGCCGAAACCTCTGGCCAAAGCCAAAAACAATAAGTGGAGTTACCCCTCATGCCCCCTATCGTTCTGGTGCTCAACGGCCCGAACCTGAACCTGCTCGGCACCCGCGAGCCGGCGACTTACGGTCACGAAACCCTGGCGGATATTTCGGCGTTGTGCGGTCGCGCGGCTGAAGAGTTCGGCCTGGCGGTGGAGTTTCGCCAGACCAATCACGAAGGCGAACTGCTCGACTGGATTCACGCGGCTCGCGGTCGTTGCGCCGGGATCGTGATCAATCCGGCCGCGTGGACGCACACTTCGGTGGCGATTCGCGACGCGCTGGTCGCAAGCGAATTGCCGGTGATCGAAGTGCACTTGTCCAACGTCCATGCCCGCGAACCGTTCCGTCATCACTCGTTTGTCTCGGCGATCGCCACGGCAGTGATGGCCGGCTTTGGCAGCCATGGCTATCGCCTGGCGTTGGAACATTTCAGTCAACGGCTGAAGGGGTGAATCGTATGTCCCGTGGTAACGTAATACTCGCCGGACTGATCGGCGCCGGTATTCAGGCTTCACGCACACCGGCTCTGCATGAACATGAAGGCGACGCGCAAGACATGCGCTACCTGTATCGATTGATCGATCTGGATCAACTGAAAATGGACACCACCGCCCTGCCCGACCTGCTGCTGGCGGCCGAGCGGATGAACTACACCGGGTTGAACATTACCTTTCCGTGCAAGCAGGCAATCATCCCGCTGCTCGATGAACTGTCAGCGGAAGCCCGCTGCATCGGCGCCGTGAACACTGTGGTGTTGAGGGACGGCAAACGTGTCGGGCACAACACCGATTGCCTCGGTTTCGCCGAGGGTTTTCGCCGTGGCTTGCAGGACGCCGCCCGTGAGCGTGTGGTCCAGATGGGCGCCGGCGGCGCAGGCGCGGCAGTGGCCCACGCCCTGTTGAGCGAAGGCGTGCAGCAGTTGAGCATTTTTGATGTCGACACTGCGCGCGCAGAAAGTCTGGCGAACAACCTCAATCAGCATTTCGGCTTCGGTCGTGCGGTGGCCGGGCATGATCTGCCGAGTACGCTGAATCTGGCCGACGGTCTGGTCAATACCACGCCAATGGGCATGGCCAAACTGCCGGGCATGCCGGTGCCGGTCGAGTTGCTGCGCAAGGAATTGTGGGTGGCGGAGATTGTGTATTTCCCGCTGGAAACCGAGCTGCTGCGCAACGCCCGCGCGCTGGGTTGCCGGACGCTGGATGGCGGCAACATGGCGGTGTTTCAGGCGGTGAAGGCGTTTGAATTGTTCAGCGGCGTGGTGCCGGATGCGCAGCGGATGCTCGCGCATTTTCAAAGCATGAACAGCTGAAGATCAAAAGATCGCAGCCTGCGGCAGCTCCTACAGGGATCGGTGTAGGAGCTGCCGAAGGCTGCGATCTTTTGATTGTCAGGCTTGCAGGTAGCGCAGCACCGACTCGCAAATCATCTCGCGATGACGCTGCTTGATGCCTTCATCCGGCAGATCAATCTGGAAGATCTCGCCAAATGTGTGCCGGTTCGACACGCGATAGAAGCAGAACGAGCTGATCAACAAATGCACATCCAGCGCATCGAGCCCCGCACGGAACACACCTTCATCAGCACCGCGACGCAGAATCTCGCCGAGTGAATCGAGGATGGTGTTGTTCATCGCCTTGATCGCATCGGAACGCTTTACGAATTCAGCGTTGTGAATATTTTCGATACTGACAATGCGCACGAAATCGACGTTGCGGTCGTGGTGATCGAAGGTGAATTCGACAAGTCGGCGAATCGCCTCCACCGGCGGCAACTCGGCCAGGTGCAGACGGTTTTCGGTGTTGCGGATATCGCCGTATAGCTTCTCCAGCACCTCGACGTACAGCTGCTCCTTACTGCCGAAGTAGTAATAGATCATGCGCTTGGAGGTGTGAATGCGCTCGGCAATCGCGTCGACGCGGGCACCGGACAAACCCTGCTGGACGAACTCGACGATCGCCTCCTGCAGGATGTTCTCGCGGGTCTTTTCCGGGTTGTTCTTGCGACTCTTGCGCGGCTCTACAGCGGACACTTCAGGAGCTGCGGTAAGTTCTGTATTCATCGTCATTGCGGGCTCACGGCCATCACTGCACAGGCGGCGATTATGGGCCGCGCCGCACAGTGAAGGAAGCCGCGCGAGCCGTGTTTAATCCCGCGTTTACGAATTTCCTACAACTTCGCCTGGCGAACGGCGCCACTGCGTGATTTGGCCATCGCCGCCAGACGCACCGCTACGTTCGCCGCACCGTAACCGGCATAGCCGTTCTTGCGCTGGATAATCTCGAAGAAGAAGCGCCCTTCGAACGGCTCGGTGTAGACGTGAAACAGCTCGCCGCCCTGCGCGTCACGATCGTAGAGCACGTTGTAATACGCCAGCTCGCTGAGGAATTCGTCGTCAAAATCAAAACGTGCGGCGAGATCGTCGTAATAGTTGAGCGGGATATCCAGCAACGGCACGCCGGCTTCTTTGGCGCGACTGACTTCGGCGAAGATGTCGTCACAATCGAAGGCGATGTGATGCACACCTGAACCGCGATAACTCGACAGTGCGTGGGAGATCGCGGTGTTGCGGTTCTCGGAAATGTTCAGCGGCAAGCGGATCGAGCTGTCGCGACTGCGCAATGCGCGGCTCTTCACCAAACCGTACGGGTCGGGCAACACAACTTCGTCGTCCGCCTCGAAATCCAGCAGGCTCTTATAGAACAACACCCAACTGTCGAGACTGTCGGCCGGCAACGCCATGGCCATGTGGTCGATGCGCTTGAGGCCGCCACGGGACGGGGCATCCGCCAGCAGATTGAAATCGGTACCGTAGACATCGGCCTGTTCATCCACCAGATAAATCAGGCTGCCGTCCGGAGCGCGTACTGCCGCCAATTCCAGTTCGTTGGGGCCGACCAGTCCGCGATAGGGCTGACCTTTGTAAGCCACGGCGCGGGCCAAAGCACTGGCGCTGTCCTTGACCCGCACAGCGGTGGCGCACAACGACGGCCCGTGGGCTTCGAAAAAGCTGTGCGCAAACGAATAAGGCTCAGAGTTGAGGATCAGGTTGATGTCGCCCTGACGCAGCAGGCTCACGCTCTTGGAACGATGCTGCCCGGCCTTGACGAACCCGAGGCGCTCCAGCCAGTTCGACAGCTTGGCGCCGAGGCTTTCATCGACGGCAAACTCCAGAAACTCGATGCCGTTATATTCGCTAGCCTTCGGCGTTTCAAAAAGGATTTCACGGTTGGCCACAGGCGTCGCTTCCTGTTCCAGACGCTGGCGAGTCTTCTCTTCCAGATACAGCAGCGAACGCAAACCGTCAGCGGCATTCGCCCGTGGCGGTGCGGCGCGGAAACCGTCGTTGAAGATTTCCAGCGACAGCGGCCCGGTATAACCGCTCTGGATGATCGGCGCGAGGAAACCCGGCAGATCGAATTCGCCCTGCCCGGGGAAGCAGCGGAAATGCCGGCTCCACTCCAGCACGTCCATGGCCAGAATCGGCGCGTCAGCCATTTGCACGAAGAAGATTTTGTCGCCGGGAATGTCGGCGATTGCGCGGGGATCGCCCTTCAACGACAGCGTATGGAAGCTGTCGAGCAAAACCCCTAGGCTTGGGTGATCTGCCTGACGCACGATGTCCCAGACCTGTTGATAAGTGTTCACATGACGGCCCCACGCCAGCGCTTCGTAACCAATGCGCAAGCCACGCGCACCGGCGCGTTCGGCCAGCAGGCGCAGGTCATCGACTAGAATTTGTTGATCGCCGACGCTGTCGGCCGAGGCGTTGCTGCAGACCAGCACCAGGTCGGTGCCGAGTTCCTGCATCAGGTCGAACTTGCGTTCGGCGCGCTCAAGATTGCGCGCCAGGCGATCGCGGCGGCAGCCTTCGAAATCGCGGAACGGCTGGAACAGGGTGATGGCGATACCGAGGTCGGCGCACATCTGTTTAATTTCCCGTGGACTGCCGTCGTAGTACAGGAGGTCGTTTTCGAATATCTCCACCCCGTCGAACCCGGCGGCGGCAATGGCTTCGAGTTTTTCCGGCAGGGTGCCGCTCAAGGAAACGGTGGCAATGGAACGCTGCATGCTTCAACTCCCGGACTGCGCCGCTTTAATGTAGGAGCTGCCGCAGGCTGCGATCTTTTGATGTTGCATTTCAGATCAAGATCAAAAGATCGCAGCCTGCGGCAGCTCCTGCATGGGATGGGTTTTTATAGTAGGGAAATTATTGGCTGCATCGAACGTGGCAGCAATTTAAAGTGTACTACCCGGTTAGTTTTGCGTGCGATTATCGAACACAATGGCGGTTTGGCGAATTGACGATTTTTCGTCCACTGCCCAACATCGACCGCACATTGAGTCCGGATCTGAACCACCGGTCGCAGCGTGCACAGAAAAAAGCACACCAAATAACAAATCCAAAAACGGGTGGAACACATGATTCCTTCACAGACTTCCCGCATGGCCCCGGCCATGAGCACTGCCTCAGGTGGCATCGGCGACAAGATCCGCGGCGCCATGGCCGTCGGCAAGACCCGTTGGGGCATGCTGGCGCTGGTGTTTTTCGCCACCACCCTGAACTACATCGACCGCGCCGCCCTCGGCGTCATGCAGCCAATCCTCGCCAAGGAAATGAGCTGGACGGCGATGGATTACGCCAACATCAACTTCTGGTTTCAGGTCGGCTACGCGATCGGTTTCGTCCTGCAAGGACGGTTGATCGACCGGGTCGGCGTCAAACGCGTGTTCTTCTGCGCCGTGTTGCTGTGGAGCCTGGCCACCGGCGCCCACGGTCTGGCGACATCGGCCGTCGGTTTCATGGTCTGCCGGTTCATCCTCGGCCTGACGGAAGCGGCGAACTACCCGGCCTGCGTGAAAACCACGCGCCTGTGGTTCCCGGCCGGCGAACGTGCAGTCGCCACCGGCATCTTCAACGCCGGTACTAACGTCGGCGCGATGTTCACGCCGATGTTGCTGCCACTGGTCCTGCACGTCTGGGGCTGGCAAGCGGCATTCCTGTGCATGTCGGCACTCGGCGGCATCTGGTTGCTGTTCTGGGGCTTGAAATACTTCAACCCGGAAGATCACCCGACCGTGAAACAGTCCGAACTGGACTACATCCAGCAGGAAGTCGAACCGGAGCAGGCCCGCGTACCGTTCTCAAGAATCCTGAGGATGCGCGGCACCTGGGCCTTCGCCATCGCTTATGCGCTGACCGCGCCGGTGTTCTGGTTCTACCTGTACTGGCTGCCGCCGTTTCTCAATCAGCAATACAACCTGGGTATCAACGTTACCCAGATGGGTATTCCGCTGATCATCATCTACGTCACGGCTGACTTCGGCAGCGTCGGTGGCGGGATTCTGTCTTCGTTCCTGATCGGTCGCGGGATGAACTCGATCAAGGCGCGGCTGCTGTCGATGTTGCTGTTCGCCTGCTGCATCATCGGCGTGATCATGGCGGCTGGCTCGGCCAATCTGTGGGTCGCGGTGGCGGCGATTTCTCTGGCGATCGGCGCGCATCAGGCCTGGACCGCGAACATCTGGAGCCTGGTGATGGACTACACGCCCAAGCACATGATGAGCACGGTGTTCGGTTTCGGCGGCATGTGCGCAGCGATCGGCGGGATGTTCATGACCCAGATCGTCGGCCACATCCTCACCGTCACCAACAACAACTACACCGTGTTGTTCACCCTGATTCCGGCGATGTACTTCATTGCGCTGACCTGGATGTACTTCATGGCCCCGCGCAAAATCCCGACCGTCACCGAATAAACCCATGCAGGAGCTGCGGCACGCTGCGATCTCTTGATCTTGAAGATCAAAAGATCGCAGCCTCGTTTCACTCGTCAGCTCCTACAGGGGTTTGTGTTTTCGGCTTTGCTGCCACGCTGCTGCCAGTCCACTGCAGCAGATCACCGCGATGCCGATGATCGTCAACAGACTCGGCGTGTGATTGAACAGCAGCCAGCCCAACAACCCTGCAAACACGATCTGGCAATAACCGAACGGCGCCAGCAGCGCCGGTGCGGCATGGCGGAACGCCTGGGTCAGGAACAAATGCGCGGTCATCCCGCAACTGCCCAGCGCCAGCATCAGCCCGGCATGGGTCAGCGTCGGCACCTGCCAGAAGAACGGCACCAGCGCACTCATCACCAGCGTGTTGCACAACCCGGCGAAAAAGTTACTGGTGGTCGGGCTGTCCACCTCTGCCAACTTGCGCGTGAGCAACTGATAAAAGCAGAAAAACAGCGCCGAGCAGAACGGCAAAAGCACCGCAGGAGTGAACAGTTCACCGCCCGGATGAACGATGATCAGCACGCCGATAAAGCCGCAGATCACCGCGATCCATTGGCCGCGTGTCACTCGCTCCTTGAGCAGCGGCACTGACAATGCCGTGACCAATACCGGCGCAAGAAAGTTGACCGCCGTGGCTTCCGCCAGCGGGATGTACAGCAGCGCCGTGGTGAAAAACAGGCTGGTGCCGAGTAGGCAAAGTGCCCGAACCAACTGCCATAACGGCTTCTTGGTACGTAGGACGCGCAATCCCGACTGCGGCAGAAAAATCCCCGCCATCAGCAAGGTGTGCACCAGATAGCGCGCCTACACCACCATCACGATCGGATAGAAACCGGAGAGGTATTTCGACAGCGCGTCGTGGCTGGAGAACAGGAAAGTCGCCACGACAATCAGCAGGATCCCTTTGAAGGGTTGATTGACACCGGAGAGCGGGGTGCTGACGGTCATTGGGTTTCCTTGTGATGCCGAAAAAGATCAAAAGCTTCGCGGGCAAGCCTTGCTCCTACAGGGTTGGGTAAACCCCGTAGGAGCAAGGCTTGCCCGCGAACAGGTGCGCAGCACCGCTTACAGGCGCGCCAACAACGCTCGAGTTTTATCAATCGCCATCTGCGCCCGCTGCAATCCGCTCACGCCCTGCTCCAGCAGTTTCACCGTGGGAATTTCCAGGCTCAGTGGAATATTAGTCGGCAGCGCTTTCAACAACCCGAGCAGATCGCAATCGCCCTCGCCGGGAAACCGTCGCTCGTTGCGCGCCTGACGCAAGATCTCGGCCATGTCTGACGGCCTCGGCCCCGCGACATCACATAATTGCGCATAACGCAGGCGCGACGCGGGCACACCTGCCAGATCCTCCAGCCGTGACGCCGAACGATCAAAATGAAACGCGTCGACCAGCACCGCAGCATTTTCCCGATCAGCGTTTTCAACAATGCGCAGCGCTTGCTCAAGATTGCGCGCATCCGTCCAGGGCATGAACTCCAGGTGCGGATGCAATCCGTATGGCGCCGCCAAATCACACAGCGCCGCAAAATTATCGGTAAGTCGTTGCTCGTCAGGATCGTTACCGGCGACCAGCAATTCAGTAGCGCCAAATTCCGCACCGACCGTAAGAAGTTTCTCGAAGTCGGCCACCACGGTTTGCGGTTTCAGACGGAGGATTTCCACGTCGAGCACACGGATACCGCTATCGCGCAACTGCGCCAACGTCCGACGACGCAAGTCGCCATCGGCTACCAATGGAAAGTGATATTCCTCAGGCGTTGCCGGTTCCAGGCGCAAACCGACATGGCTATAACCGGCGCGTGCAGCGACTTCGACCATTTGCGGTGGCGACAACTCCAGCACGGTAAGGCTGGCCAGGGACAGGATGCGTTCGCTCATGTTCAAGCCTCGATCAGTGCAGGGGCGCAAGCACGGCCAGTAGCGGCGGCGGCGCGAATGGCTTCAATCAGTGCAAGGGTGCGGGCGGCGTCGGCCGCACTGACCAGCGGCTCGACTTCACCCCGCACCACGCGTACGAAATGCTCTAACTGCAAACGTAAAGCGTCGTCACCGCTGTAGGACTCTTGCACCACCTGTAACGGTTCATGCCAACCGGCATCCACCTGATCAGCGGCGTAATGCCAGTGCTTGAGCTGCGGAATACTCAATGCGCCGGCGGTCCCGGCCAGCAAGTAACACGGCTGATCGGCCTGACGCGGATACACCGGGTTTTCGCCGGAGTCCAGCTCCCAACTCCACGGCGCGGCGACCGCATCCGAACCGCTCAACGTACCCAATGTGCCGCCCGCGAATTGCAGCAACACCGCTGCGCTGTCTTCCTTGGCAAAACCCCGCACAGCGTTGTCGGTGATCGCTTGCACCGAGCGCACTTCACCGCACAGATGCCGGAGCAGGTCGAGGTCGTGGATCAGGTTGGTCAGCAACATGCCCGCCCCCGGTTCACGACGCCACGGGATCTCGAAATAGCTGTCCGGTTTGCGCAACTGGAACAGCGCGGTGACCGTGGTCAGACGCCCGAGCGCGCCACTTTGCACCAGTTCATGGGCACGCACGATCAGCGGATTGTGCCGTCGGTGATGGCCGACCAATACCGGCACGCCACTGCTTTTGACCGCCGCGACCAACGCGCGCGCTTCATCGAGGTGCACACCCACCGGTTTTTCCAGCAACACCGGTACGCCCGCCGCCAGGCAATCGAGGGCCGTGCTGACATGTTGATTATTCGGATTGGCGACGATCACCGCGTCTGGCCTGATCTGCTCGAGCATCTGACGGTGATCAGCGAAATGCCTTACACCCCACTCAGCCGCCAGGACTGCGGCTTGCGACCCAGGATCAGCCACTGCGCACAGCGTCGCTTCGCTTAGGGTTTGCAGGTGTCGATAATGTTGCTGGCCCATGTTGCCGGCGCCGATCAGGGCGATTCGAAGGGGCGAATTCAAGGCGCGATCCTCTTGTGATTGTTATTGGAATACCACTCCCGCAACAATTTAGAACCGAGTTCCAGAATCAAAAACCCACCAACCCGAAAACCGTGCGAACACCGCACAACTTTTCCCATGTAGGAGCTGCCGCAGGCTGCGATCTTTTGATCCTGTCTTTAAAAACAACATCAAAAGATCGCAGCCTGCGGCAGCTCCTACAGGGGATTGTGGCTATTAGATGAACAGTTCCGAGGCCAGGCTCGCTGCTGATAATTCTTTGGTGAATGTCAGCAACAGCGGCGCCAGTTCATGCAAGCGTGCGCCCGGCATGCGCGCACTGGGGCCGGCGATACTCAGCACGCCGATCACTCGACCATCCGTAGGATGTTTCACCACCGCGGCAATGGCCGAAGTGCCGACCGCCGAGCTTTCTTCAACGCAGGCATAACCCTGTTCACGGGCCAGGCGCAGGCGTTCCAGCAATTCGATATTCGAACGCGGCGCATTCGGCCCGACTCCCGCCGGCACCTCCGCCGCCTGACGTTCGACCATCGACAGCGCCTCGGCGTCGGTCATGCACGCCAGCCACGCATGCCCGGACGCGGTGTAGAACAGCGGCGCATCGCGGCCCATGTCCGGGTCATAGCGCAGACCGGTGCGCGCGCCTTGCGCTTTGGCAATCCAGGTTTGGCGCTCGCCGTCGATCACGCCCAGGCGCACCAGCTCGCCGCTCTCTTGCGCCAGCCGATCAAGCACCGGCTGAACGATGTCGGCACCGCTGCTCGACAAGTATTGAAAGCCCATCGCAACCAGTTTGGTCGACAGGTGATAACGCAGGGTCTCCGGATTCTGCCGCACGTAGCCCAGGCGGATCAGCTCGGCGAGCAAGCGATGCGTTGCGCTCTTGGGGATGTCCAGTTGCTCGGCCAGCGTCTGCATCGGCAGCCCGCGCGGATCACTGGTGAGGCTTTCCAGCACGCTGAAAACCCGTTCGATTTGACTGCCGGCCATGGAGAAATCCAAATGAAATTTCGCCGATTCTAGAAGACATCCTCGGCAAAGCGAAATCTGCAACCGCCCGTTCGATAACCGCCCGCTTTGTCGGCTCAAGACTTGTCGAGCGCTGCCGCCACTGGTTATTTTCTGGAATCAAATTCCAAAAACAATTCAGCGCTGGAGCCTTGTTTGATGTCTGTCGAACTTCCCGAAATCGACTGCGATGTGTTGGTCGTCGGCTCCGGCGCCGCCGGGTTGTCGGCGGCCGTCACTGCGGCGTGGCATGGCCTGAAGGTTATCGTCGTGGAAAAAGATCCGGTCTTCGGTGGTGCCACCGCGTGGTCGGGCGGCTGGGCGTGGGTGCCATGCAATCCACTGGCACGTCGGGCCGGCATCATCGAAGACGTCGAACAACCGCGCACCTATTTACGCCATGAACTGGGCGAGCATTTCGACCCGGCAATGATCGACGCCTTCCTGACCGCCGGGCCGCGCATGGTGGCGTTTTTCGAGCAGCACACCGTCCTGCAATTTGCCGACGGCAACGCCATTGCCGACATTCATGGCGACACGCCGGGCGCTGGCACCGGTGGACGTTCTGTCATCGCCGCCCCTTACGACGGACGCAAAGTTGGGCGCTTGCTCAAGCGTCTTCGTACAACAATGCGCGAAACGTCCTTCATGGGCATGCCGATCATGGCCGGCGCGGATCTTTCGGCGTTCCTCAATTTGACTCGTTCGCTGAAAGCGGCGTGGCATGTGACGCGACGTTTTACCCGGCACCTGCTCGACCTCGCGGTTCACGGCCGGGCAATGCAACTGGTCAACGGCGTGGCGCTGGTCGCGCGACTGGCGAAATCTGCCGAAGACCTCGGCGTATTGCTGTGGCAATCGGCGCCAGTTACCGAATTGCTGCGCGACGACAATCGTGTTTCAGGAGCCTTGATCAACAGCGGTAAAGGCCCGATCCGCATCCGTGCGCGCAAAGCCGTGGTACTCGCGGCGGGAGGTTTCGCCAACGATATCGAACGGCGCAAAGCCCTGTTCCCACGCACGCCAACCGGCCACGAGCATTGGGCGCTGCCACCGCTGGCCGTCAACGGCGATGGCCTGCGCCTGGGGGAAAGCGTCGGCGCGCGGGTCAACACCGATGTCGCTTCACCGGTGGCGTGGGCACCGGTGTCGCAAGTGCCACATTCCGACGGCAGCACCGGCCATTTCCCACACATCATCGAGCGCGGCAAACCCGGAATCATCGGTGTGCTGCGCAACGGTCAGCGCTTCGTCAACGAAGCCAACGGTTACTACGACTATGTCAGCGCGATGGTTGCCGCCGCGCCGGAAGGCGAAGAAGTCGCCTCGTGGCTGATCTGCACCCACGCCTTTCAACGGCGTTATGGCCTTGGCATATCGAGGCCGTTTCCGCTGCCGGTGTCAGAATTTATCCGCAGCGGCTATCTGAAAACCGGTAACAGCGTTGAAGAATTGGCCAGTGCTTGCGGCATCGACCCGGGCGGCTTGCGCCAGACTCTCGACGATTACAACCGCCATGCACGCAACGGCGAAGACCCGCAATTCGGGCGCGGCTCAACACCTTACAACCGCAAACAGGGTGACCCGGCGAACCTGCCCAACCCCTGCGTTGCCCCGATAGACACCGGCCCGTTCTATGCCGTGAAAGTCCAGCCGGGCTGTTTCGGCACCTTCGCCGGCCTCAAGGTCAACCCGCACGCGCAAGTGCTCGACGCCAACGAACACGCCATCACCGGGCTCTACGCGGCTGGCGCCGACATGGCCAGCATCATGGGCGGCCACTACCCGGCAGGTGGGATCAATCTCGGCCCGGCGCTGACGTTCGGTTACATCGCCGCCCGGCACATCGCCAGCATCACTGCTTTCGAACAGGAGATCGACCATGCAGCACATCGTTAATGCCCAGGGTTTGAACATGCCGAAACTCGGCCTCGGCACCTGGCCGATGCTCGGCGACGAATGCACCCGCGCCGTCGAGCAGGCGCTGGAACTCGGTTATCGCCACATCGACACGGCAGCGGCCTACAACAATGAAGATGCGGTCGGACAAGCGCTGGCGAATACGCCGACACCGCGCGAGCAGATCCATGTCACCAGCAAGGTCTGGTGGGATCAGCTGCAACCCGATTCCATGCGCCACTCCATGGCGCGCAGCCTCAAGGCGTTGCGCAGCGACTACGTCGATCTGTTCATGATCCACTGGCCGAGCACTGACTGGGATTTACCCCGTACGCTCGAAACATTGGCGTCATTCAAGGAACAGGGGTTGGCGCGCAACATCGGCGTGGCGAATTTCCCCCTGGCGCTGCTGCGCAAAGTCGTCGAGGAATACGGGATTGGTCTGTCAGCGATTCAGGTCGAGTACCACGTTCTCCTCGGCCAAAACGCCCTGCTCGACTACGCCCGTCAACACGACATGGCACTGACGGCCTACACCCCACTGGCACGCAACAAGGTCTCGGACATCCCGCAGATTCAACAGATAGCCAAAAAGCACGGCGTACTGCCGACGCAGGTCGCACTGAAATGGTTGCTCGATCAGCCCAACGTCGCGGCCATTCCCAAGGCCAGCAGCCAGACCAATCAACTGGCCAACCTGGCCTCGCTGAAGGTCGAGCTCGACGATGAAGACCGCGCATTGATTGCCGCCCTGCCGAAAAATCAACGCCAGGTCAGCCCGGATTTCGCGCCTGAATGGGATGCCTTTGATCGCTGATCGATGACCTGCTGAAAGAAACCCGCCACCGGATTGAATTCGCGGGCCGGGTGATCGTCAATAACAGGCCCGACCTCGTCTGCACGAGGCCGGGCCTGTTTGCGTGTGGCCAATAGACGGACGACCGGACTGGCGCCACACTCACACACCAGCAACACTCATCACCACGTGCTATTCACCCGATACAAACAGAGGATTCCCACATGCTATGGAAAAAAGGCCGACGCAGTGACAACGTCGTCGATGCCCGTGGTGATGATGCCGGCGGTGGCGGCGGCATGCGCTTCGGCGGCGGCAAAGGCCTGAGCCTGGGCGCGATCCTGCTGATCGTCGGGATCGGCTGGATCACCGGGCAGGATCCATTGCAGATCCTCGGCCAGCTCGCCGGGCAATCCACCCAGCAAGCGGCGCCGACCTCGCAAACCCGTCAGGCGCCGCCGGCCAATGATGAGCAAGCCGAATTCGTCCGTTCGATCCTCGGTGATACCGAAGACACCTGGGGCGCGATTTTCCAGCAGGCCGGGCGCCAATACAAAGACCCGACGCTGGTGCTGTTCAGCAATCGGGTGAATTCCGCCTGCGGCCTGGCAACGTCCGCCACCGGCCCGTTCTACTGCCCGGCTGACCAGAAGGTCTATCTGGACATGGCCTTCTTCCAGGAAATGTCGCAACGCTTCAAGGCTGCCGGCGATTTCGCCCAGGCCTACGTGATCGCGCACGAAGTCGGACACCATGTACAGACGCTACTCGGCGTCTCGGCGAAAATTCAGACAGCCCGCCAGCAAGGTCGGCAGATGGAAGGCGACGGCGGTTTGTTGGTGCGTCAGGAATTGCAGGCTGACTGTCTCGCCGGTGTCTGGGCCTACAGCGCGCAGAAGCGCCTGAACTGGCTGGAACCGGGCGACATCGAAGAAGCCTTGAACGCGGCCAACGCCATCGGTGATGATCGCCTGCAGCAACAGGGTCAGGGGCGTGTGGTGCCGGACTCGTTTACCCACGGTACGTCGGCGCAAAGGGTGCGCTGGTTCAAAACCGGATTCGCGCAGGGCCAGGTCGGCCAGTGCGACACCTTCGCGGCGAAAAACCTGTAAATGCATAAATGGCTTTTGGCGTTACTGATTGTTGGCAGCACTGCGCAAGCCGCCGGTGTCGATGCAATCAGCCCCGGTCGCTTGCAACTCAAGGCCGGGGAAATGGCAGTCGGCATCGGTCCCGCGCCGGAGAAGATCGAGCGTGTGCTGATCGTCATTCATGGCCGTTTGCGCAACGCCGAGACCTATCGCAAAAGCGCCGAGAGCGCGGCCGAACTGGCCGGGCAAAGTGCGCACACGCTGGTGATCGCGCCGCAGTATCTCAATGAAAGCGATGTCGCTCTGTACTCGCTACCTGCGACGTTGCTGCGCTGGCAAGGCAACGAATGGATGGGCGGAGGGTTATCCACAGGCCCGAATCCGTTGAGTTCCTACGCGGCACTGGACGAAATCGTCGCGCGGATCAGCGATCGCAAACAGTTTCCCGACGTGAAGCAGATCGTTATTTTCGGTCACTCCGGTGGCGGTCAGGTGGTGCAGCGTTATGCCCTGCTGGCCAAGGATCAGCCCGCGCTGAAGGCCAACGGCATTCGTTTGCGCTACGTGGTCGCCAATCCTTCGTCCTATGCGTACTTCAATGAACAGCGGCCGGTGGCGTTCGATCATGCCAAGTGCGTGGGTTTCAATCGCTGGAAGTACGGTCTGACAGACATGCCGGTGTACGCCGGTGGGCAAACGCCGTTGCAGCTTGAGAGCAGTTACGTCAAACGCGAGATGATTTATCTGCTGGGGCAGCAGGACATCGATCCCAAGCATCCGGCGCTGGACAAGCGATGTGAAGCCGAGGCACAAGGTGCCTATCGTCTGGAGCGTGGGAAGTTGTACTTCGGCTATTTGCTGCGCCGGCATCCGGAAGGGGTGAATCAGCGGCTGGTTGAAGTGCCCGGGGTCGGGCATAACGGCGATGGCATGCTGACCTCGCCGGAGGGGCAGAAGGCGTTGTTTGAATAAGTCCTGTATTGAATGATCTGCCGCCATCGCTGGCAAGCCAGCTCCCACAGTGGGTTGTGTCGCACACATTTTGCATCCACTGAAAATCCCTGTGGGAGCTGGCTTGCCAGCGATGAGGCCATATCAAACAACCGAAATGTCAGGTAAACAACATCCTGCGCAACTCGACACAATCCCTGGCATGCCAATCGGTCAACTCAGGCCATGGGTTATCCGGCAGATTCACCAACACCGTCCGCGCCCCCGCCGCTCGCCCGCAATCCAGATCAAAGCGGTAATCACCGACCATCACCATCTCGCTGGCCGCCACATCCCAGGCCTCTGCCAACTTCAGCAATCCACCCGGGTGCGGCTTCGGTGGCGCTTCGTCGCGGCCCAGCACATCGTCCACCGCAAAGCAGTCAGCCAAACCAATCGCCTCCAGCGTCACATGCGCCAACTCCCGCGCATTGCGGGTGAGGATGCCGAGGCGATAACCGCGCGCGTGCAGTTCACGCACCAATTCCACCGCCCCGGTCGCCGGGGTCGAGCCCAGCGCCAGATCGCGTTCGTGCTCGAGCAACCACGCATGTTTGGCCGCCGCCTCATCCGCCGGCAACGCGGCGAGATGCGTAAGGATGTCGTCCTGCGGCGGAATCGCCAATGCCACGCGAATCGCCGCAAAATCATGCACGGCGACGGTCAGCGTGCCGTCCATGTCGAACACCCAATGGCGAACGTCGCTCAGGCTCATGCCCAATCCTTGCGATGACGAATCAAGCCTTCCTGCGTGACCGACGCCACCAGTTGCCCAGCACGGTTGTACACGCTGCCACGGGAAAAACCACGGGAATTGCCGGCCCACGGACTGTCCATCGCGTAGAGCAACCAGTCATCGGCGCGCAGATCGTTGTGGAACCACAGCGCGTGATCGAGGCTGGCGACCTGCATGTCCTTCTGCCACACCGATTTGCCGTGGGGCAGCATCGAGGTGGTCAGCAGGCCGAAGTCCGAGGCGTAGGCCAGCAAGTATTTGTGCAGCGCCGGGATGTCGGCCAGCGCACCGTCTGCACGGAACCACACGTACTTCACCGGATCGGCCGGTTGCGGGTTGTACGGGTCTTTTTCGGTGACCGGGCGCACTTCGATCGGCTTCGGGCACAGCAGCTTTTCACGCATGTGCTCGGGGATCAGTTGCGCGCGTTGCTGAAACAGCTCCAGCTCCGACGGCAGGTTTTCCGGGCCGACCACGACAGGCATCTGGCTCTGGTGTTCGAAGCCGGCTTCGTCGTACTGGAACGAAGCGCTGCAGGTAAAAATCGGATGGCCCTTCTGGATCGCCGTGACGCGGCGGGTGCTGAAACTGCCGCCATCGCGCACGCGATCAACCGAATAAACCACTGGCAATTTGGCGTCGCCCGGACGCAGGAAATAACCGTGCATCGAGTGCACGTGGCGCGCTTCTTCAACCGTCTGACTGGCCGCCGACAGCGACTGACCGAGCACCTGACCACCGAACAACTGACGGAAACCCAAGTCCTGGCTACGGCCACGAAACAGGTTTTCTTCGATTGGTTCCAGGGTCAGCAGGTCGACCAGATCTTCCAACACTTGGCTCATTCAGACTCTCCTCACACAAAGCTATGCCGCGCAGTCTTGGCTGCGGCGGGCGATTCAGGTTCTGGCACGGGCCAATGATTTGGCGGCCATTGTAAACGTCCGTGTCGGCTTAGCCATGCAAGGTTTGCAGCCATTGTTCCCGGGTGATGCGGTACAGCACATGCCTGCGCAACGGATGATCGGCGGCAAGCTTGGGGTGATCGAAATCATCCTCCGGGGCGTGATGCATGCCGATCGCCTGCATGACCTTCTCCGAAGGCAGATTGGTTTGCGCGGTGAAGGAGACGATTTCCTTCAAGGCCAAGCGGTCAAAGCCGCAACGCAGAGCGGTCCACGCCGCTTCACTGGCATAACCGAGCCCCCAATGTTCCTTGGCCAGACGCCAGCCGATCTCCACCGCCGGGGTGAACGGTGCGTCGAACCCGACCACGCCGAGCCCGGTGAAACCGATGAATTCGCCGCTGTCCTTACGCTCCAGCGCCCACAAGCCGAAACCGTGCTCGGCAAAATGCCCGCGCACGCGGCCGATCATCGACGCGCTTTCCAGTCGGCTCAAGGGTGCTGGAAAGTAGCGCATCACCTGCGGATCGGCGCACATCGCCGCAAATGCCGGCAAATCCTCGTCCTGCCACTGACGCATCACCAGCCGCGCGCTTTGCAGTTCCAGTATCGGCTCCATCGTGCCCCTCCGTTTCCATGCCGCAAGTCTACATCGCTGGTAGGATCCTTCACTCTTTCCTACGTTCCTACATGAAACCGACATGCCATTGCCGCTGATCTACCACGAAGACTACAGCCCCGAGTTTCCGGCGGATCACCGCTTCCCGATGGACAAGTTTCGTCTGCTGCGCGATCACTTGGTCGACAGCGGTCTGACCCGCGATGCTGACCTGCTGCGCCCCGAGATCTGCCCCAACGACATCCTCGCCCTCGCCCATGACCGTGCGTATATCGAACGCTACATGAGCGGCGAGTTGTCCCGCGAAGACCAACGGCGCCTCGGCCTGCCATGGAACGAAGCCTTGGCCCGACGTACGGTGCGCGCGGTCGGCGGTTCGATCCTGGCGGCGGAACAAGCCCTGGAGCATGGCCTGGCCTGTCATCTGGCCGGCGGCACTCACCATGCGCATTACGATTACCCGGCCGGTTTCTGCATCTTCAATGACCTGGCGATCATCAGCCAATACCTGCTGCAAAGCGGTCGAGTGAATCGCGTGCTGATCTTCGATTGCGATGTACACCAGGGTGACGGCACGGCGCGGATTCTTCATGACACGCCGGAGGCGATTACCGTTTCCCTGCACTGCGAGAAGAATTTTCCTGCACGCAAAGCCGAAAGTGACTGGGACATTCCGCTGCCCAAAGGCATGGGCGATGGCGATTATTTGAAGGTGGTCGGCGACACGCTCAACTATTTGCTGCCGCTGTATCAACCGGATCTGGTGCTGTACGACGCCGGTGTTGATGTGCACAAGGACGACGCCCTCGGTTATTTGCAACTGACGGACGAAGGCGTCGCCGCCCGTGATGAAAGTGTGATGCGTCATTGCCTGGGCCGCGACATTCCGGTGATGGGCGTGATCGGCGGCGGCTACAGCAAGGATCGCCACGCCCTCGCCCGCCGCCATGGCATCCTCCATCACAGCGCGCAGCGGGTCTGGCAGTCACACGGTTGTCATTGAGCTGTGCTGCGTTACCCACAATCGCTGTGGAACTGCCTGTGGATAACCTGAGTGAAAGGGCCTACAGCCCATACCGCTTATGGCCTGCAGCGCACTGATCATTTTTCAACCAACATTCTGAGCCAACACTATCCTGTAGGAGTGAGCCTGCTCGCGATAGCGTCAGCACCTTCAACATTAACTTGGCTGACACACCGCTATCGCGAGCAGGCTCACTCCTACAAAAGAGCTGCGCTGTTAGAATGCGCGGCTTATCCCGCCATACCGCAGCGCACGCCATGACTCAGAATTCCGCCTCCTCCCCCGCTCACGTCGCCATCATCGGCGGTGGCCCTGCCGGCCTGATGGCCGCCGAAGTGCTGAGCCAGGCCGGAATCCGCGTCGATCTGTACGACGGCATGCCCTCGGTGGGCCGCAAATTCCTCCTGGCTGGCGTTGGCGGGATGAACATCACCCACTCCGAAGCGTACCCGGCGTTCCTCTCGCGCTACGCCGAACGCGCACCGCAAATCGCCCCGCTGCTGCGCGGCTTCGATGCTGACGCGTTGTGTAAATGGATTCACGATCTCGGTATCGAAACCTTTATCGGCAGCTCCGGCCGCGTATTCCCTACCGACATGAAAGCCGCGCCGCTACTTCGCGCCTGGCTCAAGCGTCTGCGCGACAGCGGCGTAGTTATCCACACCCGCCATCGCTGGCTCGGCTGGGATGAACACGGTGCGCTGCGCATCGACAGCCCGGAAGGTGAAATCACCGTCAAACCCGACGCCACCCTGCTCGCCCTCGGCGGCGGCAGTTGGTCGAGGCTCGGTTCCGACGGAGCCTGGATGCTGCCACTGGAGCAACGCGGTGTAGGACTTGCGCCGCTGCAGCCAAGTAATTGTGGCTTCGAGGTGCAGGCCTGGAGCGAGTTGATGGTCAGCAAATTCGCCGGCGCGCCGCTGAAAAATATCGCCATTGGTTTGAACGATGACATTCCGCGCCTGGGTGAATGCGTGATCACCGCGACCGGGATTGAAGGCAGTCTGATTTACGCGCTGTCAGCGCCGATTCGTGAGGCGATCAATCAGTATGGCGCGGCGGTTGTTCACATCGACCTGCTGCCCGGCCGGCCTGTGGATAAATTGCAGGCGGCGTTGAGCAAGCCAAGGGGTTCGCGTTCGATGGCCAAGCATCTGCACAGCCAGGTCGGGATTGATGGGGTGAAAGCGGCGTTGCTGCGTGAGCTGACCGATGCTGCGACTTTCGCCGATCCGGCGCTGTTGGCCCGGGCGATCAAGGCGTTGCCGCTGACCTTGGTGAAACCGCGGCCGCTGGACGAAGCGATCAGCAGTGCCGGTGGCGTGACGTTTGAGGCGATGGATGAGCGCTTGATGCTCAAGGCCTTGCCGGGGGTATTCTGCGCGGGGGAGATGCTCGATTGGGAAGCGCCGACAGGCGGCTACCTGCTGACAGGCTGTTTCGCCAGCGGCCGGGCGGCAGGGTCGGGGATCCTACAGTGGCTCAAACACCCCTAACCCTGTAGGAGCTGACGAGTGAAACGAGGCTGCGATCTTTTGATCTTCGGCAATCAAGATCAAAAGATCGCAGCGTGCCGCAGCTCCTACAGGCGTTAAGGCTTACGCTTACGAGGGCCGGTGTTAAATACCGGCACTTTGCGCACAGGCTTGATCGAAGGCTCCGGCGCCTGCGTCTCGCCGCTATCCACCCATTTGCCCAGATTACGCTTGCCGCCACCGCCAGAAGCTTTCGGCTTCTTCGGTTTCTTCGGCTTCTTGATCACCTGACCGCTGGCGTCGGTGTCCGGCACGCGGTGCTCAGGTTCGAAGTCCGGCTCGTTCTGACGCTTCAAGGTCTGGCGCGTCAGCATTTCAATCGCCGACAACATGTTCACTTCATCCGCGCACACCAGCGAAATCGCCTCACCGGTTGCACCCGCACGGCCGGTACGGCCGATACGGTGGATGTAGTCTTCGGCCACGATTGGCAGATCAAAGTTGATCACCAAGGGCAAATCTTCAATATCCAGACCACGGGCAGCAACGTCGGTCGCGACCAGAATCTGCACTTCACTGAGCTTGAAACGGTCCAGCGCGCGCTGGCGGGTTGCTTGCGGTTTGTCACCGTGGATACCGTCGGCATTCACACCCAGACCCTGGAGTTTTTCCACCAGCGCATCAACGCCGTTGCGGGTCTTGGCGAACACCAGCACCTGCTTCCACTTGTTCTTGCGCATCAGGTGCACGAACAGTTCGGCCTTGCGCTTTTTGTCGACCGTGACGATCCACTGCTTGACGGTGTTGGCGGCGACGTTGCGCGGGCTGACTTCGATGCTCAGCGGATCGTTGAGCATCTGCCCTGCCAGCAGGCGGATGTCATCGGAGAAGGTCGCGGAGAACAGCAGTGTCTGGCGCTTCTTCGGCAGCATGCGATAAATGTTCGCCAGTTCTTCAGAGAAGCCCAGGTCGAGCATGCGATCGGCTTCATCCAGCACCAGAGTCTGCAACTGATCGAGTTTCAGCGCGTTCTGACGGAACAGGTCAATCAGGCGACCCGGCGTGGCGACCAGCACATCGACGCCGCCGCGCAGCTTCATCATTTGTGGGTTGATGCTGACGCCGCCGTAAACCGCATAAGTGCGCAGCGGCAGGTTATCGGCGTACTGGCGCACAGACTCATGAACCTGCTCGGCCAGCTCGCGGGTCGGCACCAGAATCAGCGCACGCGCCGAGTTGGCAGCGACTTTCGGCCCTTCCATGCTCAACAACTGCAACAGTGGCAAGGCGAAACCGGCGGTTTTGCCGGTGCCCGTCTGGGCGGCGGCCATCAGGTCGCGACCGGCCAGAACGGCCGGGATGGCTTGCGCCTGCACCGGCGTCGGGGTCTGGTAGCCGAGCGTCTCAAGGGAGCGCAGCAAGGGTTCGATCAGGCCAAGGGTGGCGAAAGTCATGGGAGTACCGTAGGAAAAGATGACGCGGGCATGCAATGCCGCGCAGTTTACCCTAATTCGTACGCGTTTCTGTGGGAACGGCTGTCGGCGCCACGACTGGCGGCTGTGCTGGCCGGCGCCACTGCGGCAAGCCAATCAGCACCACGGCGCTGATGATCACCAGCATCGCCAGCGCTTCTTCGATGCCGATGGTCTCGCCAACGAACACGATCCCGAGCAACACCGCGACAGCCGGATTGACGTAGGCATAACTGGTCGCCGCCGCCGGGCGCACGTGCTTGAGCAGGTACATATAAGAGTTGAAGGCGATGATCGAGCCGAAGAAGATCAGGTACGCCAGCGCCAGCCAGCCTTCCATCGGCGGCACTGCTTGCAGGCGTTCGCCGCTCATCGCGCTACCGATCAGCAACACTGCGCCGCCGACCAGCATCTCGACCGCACTAGCCATAGCGCCCGCTGGCAACGGCAGATGTCTGCTCCACACCGAACCGAACGCCCAGGTCGCCGCCGCAAAAATCAGCAGTGCCGCGCCCATCGGGCTCGATTGCAGGTTGGTGCCCATGTTGAGCATGGCAATGCCGATGATTCCCAACGCCACTCCGGCCCACTCCAGCCGGGTATTGCGCGCACCCCAGAAATAACCAAACAGCAAAGTGAACAGCGGCACCGTTGCCACCGCCAAGGCCGCGACACCCGAAGCCACGCCGGTGTGCTCAGCCACGCTCACCGCGCCGTTACCGAAACTGAGCAGCAAAATCCCGATAATCCCCGCCGCTTTCCACTGCGCCCAGGTCGGTGCCGGCGCCCCGCGCCAGCGCAGAAACGCGTACATCAACGTGCCCGCGATCACGAAGCGCACACCACCGAGCATCAGCGGTGGCCAGTACTCGACGCCGATGCGGATCACCAGGTAGGTCGATCCCCAAATCACATACAGCGCGAAAAACGCGGCGATCAGCGGTAGAGAAAAACGGCGCAAGGCAGACATGAGCGGCTCGACTGTCAGGATCAGGGATTGGATTATTCTAGAAAGGCACACGGGCAAAAATAAGCTACAAAACCTGTTTATCAGGCCGGTACACTTTGGAAATAACGGAGATCGAAGGGTTAAACCACGATTTCGAAAGTCTGGCATTTTCAGGAGTACGGCCTTGGACAAATACGACCGCATGCTGCTCAGCGCCCTGCTCGAAAATGGCCGTGCGTCTTACGCCGATCTGGCGCGCAAGGTGAACCTGTCAGCGCCCGCGGTGGCCGAACGCGTGGCCAAGCTTGAGGCATCCGGAGTAATCACCGGCTATGAGGCAAAAATCGACCTGTCGAAAATCGGCCTGCCAATCCAGTGCATGATCGAGTTGCGTCTGCACCAGAACGGCAGTCAGAAGGTCTACGACGAACTGGTGAAGATCCCGCAACTGACCGAGTGCTTTCGAGTGACGGGCGATCCGTGCGTGATGATGAAAGGCGCGGTGGGTTCAATGCCGGAGCTGGAAGAGCTGATCAACCGCGTGGCGAAATTCGGCTTCAGCAAGACATCGATCGTGCTGTCGAGCGCCATCGAAAAGCGCGTGCCGTTAAGCCATATCGAAAACAACGGAAAGTGAATAAATCGCGTGACCGCCCCTCTCCCTGCACAGAAACAATCTTCCCTCCCTGTAGGAGCTGACGAGTGAAACGAGGCTGCGATCTTTTGATCTTTCACCTCTAGATCAAAAGATCGCAGCCTTCGGCAGCTCCTACAGAGGATCGGGTGGCGTCAGCGATAGCGTTGCAGGTGTTCGCTGAAAGGTTGGCCGCCATATCTCCCTGCACAGGAACACTCTTCAATCCCCTGTAGGAGCTGACGAGTGAAACGAGGCTGCGATCTTTTGATCTTTCACCTTTAGATCAAAAGATCGCAGCCTTCGGCAGCTCCTACAGGGGATCGGGTGGCGTCAGCGGTAGCGTTGCAGGTGTTCGCTGACTTTCGCGGCGGGGACTTTCTGCAGTTTGCACAGCAGGTCGTGCGACAGCTCGCGCACGCCGTGCTTGTGGCGCAACTCTTCGGCCAGATGCGCCATCAGGTTGGCCGCCATCTCGGCGTCAGCCATGGCCCGGTGAGCCTGGCCGGTGTGCGGCAGGCGCGCGAATGTGGTGAGGGTGCCGAGCTTGTGATTCGGCGCTGCCGGCATCAAGCGTCGGGCCAGCAGTAACGAGCAGGCAAAATTCTGCAACCGCGTGCGCTTGATGCGGCCCAGTTCAAAGTCCCAGAACTTCTGGTCAAACGATGCGTTATGCGCCACCAGCGGCGTGCAGCCGACGAACTCGTTGACCTCGTTCATCACCTGCTCGGCCGGTGGCGCGGTGCGCAGCATAGCGTTGCTGATGCCGGTCAGTTGTTCGATGAACGCGGGGACGCGGACGCCGGCATTCATCAGGCTCTGGTAACGCTCGACGATGCGGCCGTTTTCCAGCATGACCACGGCGATTTCCGTGGCGCGACAGCTGCTGTTCGGCGAGAGGCCGGTGGTTTCAAAGTCGATGACTGCAATGCGTTCCAAACCGGGTTCAACTCCGTACAAAAATCAATTCTTGAGCAACAGCGCGCCTTCGATCGGCACGTAACGGCTGGCCGCGCGAATCAGCGAGTTGGCAGTCAGTCCCGGTACGCCATAGGCGACCGCTTGCACGCCGTGCTTGCTAATGATGCGTTCGAGCAGCATGTCGAAATCACCGTCACCGGAGGCCAGGACGATTTCGTCGACATGGTCGGCGGCGTCCATGATGTCGAGGGTGATGCCGACGTCCCAGTCGCCCTTGGCCGAGCCGTCACTGCGCTGGATGTACGGCTTGAGCTTCACGGTGAAGCCGAGGTTGCGCAGGATCTGCTGGAACTGCTGCTGCTTGCTGTCGCCACGGTCGATCGCGTAGGCGTAGGCCTCGACGATCTGCCCGTCCTTGCTGATATCCGCCCACAGCGCGGCATAGTTGAAATGGCAACCATAGGCCTGACGTACGGTGTAGTAGAGGTTCTGCACGTCGGCGAACACTGCGATTTTTTTCACCGGAGTTCCTGTGGGCGCGCAAGCGCACGAAGCGGGATCGGGCGCGTGGCCCGAAAAAGGCGCTCAGTATGCCAGCCATGAGGAAGGTTCAGCGAATAATCACCGGCAGGCGCCGAGGTGCTACTGACGAGTGGTGAATGTGGTGAGGGGATTAAGCGAAACGTCGCACCGCCCCGATGGGCTGCGGAGCGGCCCCAGTTTTTTGGGGACTGCTGCGCAGTCCGACGGGGATAAATCCCCTCGCCACAAGGTTAGCGTGAAGTTTAGAGATGGGTCAGACGAAGGAGTCGTCGTCATCGAAGAACGATGAGCTGTCGTCGCTGCTGTAATCGGTGTCGGTGAACCCGCCCTGATCGTTGCCGGCCATGCGCTGATCATCGCCCCAGCCGTTGTTGCTCTGGTCGGCCACCTGCGCCGGTTCTTCCTTGATCACTTCAACGATTTCTTCCGGCTGCTGGTTGTGGTGGAACAGGCTGCTGATGCCCTGCGCCAGCATCACGCCACCGGCGACACCGGCGGCGGTTTTCAAGGCGCCGCCAAGGAAGCTGCCGCCCGCTGCCGGAGCCGCTTGTTGCGCATAGTTAGGCGGCGCTGCGCCGAAGCTCTGTTGTGGCGCGGGCCCGCCGAAACTCTGCTGCGGGGCCGGTTCACGCCAGCCGCCAGTGGACGACGGGGCAGCACTTTGGGTCGGCGCCGGACGCGGGCTGCCACCGAAAATACTCGAGAGAAAACCGCCACCACCGCTCGGGGCAGGTGCGGCACTCTGCGCTTTTGCCGACTGTAATTCAGCCTGCAAACGCTGGACTTGCTGGGTCAGTTGTTTGTTCTGCTCATCGAGGCTCTTCAGCGCAGCCTCTTGCACCAGAATCGCCTGGGTCATGAAATAGCCTGCCGCCGGCTGGCGGGTCAGGTGTTCCTTGATCCGCGTTTCAGCCTGGGCGTCGCGCGGGGCTGCCTCCGTTTCGGCCTGTTGCAGCCGGGAAAACAGTCCATCGATCAGGGTTTGCTCTTCGCTGTTCATGGCGACCTCGTAGATTGCCGGGGATAACGTTGCCCTCGCCCACTTTGAGTGAGGTGCTCTCCTGTAATGGAGACAGTGACAAAACGTTTCAATGACCTTTACCGAATGTTTACGTTTGTGCCGCCGCGCGCATCATCGGTTAAAGTGAGCCACTGTTTTCGACCTGCGATACCGACTGATGAATGCCCTCGAAGTACTGCGCGACTCTTTGTATTTTTTCAAACGCCATTTGGGCAGCATCGTGCAGTTGTGTCTGCCGCTGGTGATTTTTGAAGCGTTGTTGCAGCAAGTGGTCGATCACAACACCGACCCGGACAGTTTTTCCTCGGTCAGTGTGGTCGTCGGCCTGTTGGTCTATCCGCTCTACACCGCTGCACTGATCCTGTTTCTCGACGCCCGCACCCGTGGCGAGTCGCCGCGCACCCTTGATCTGCTGGCGATGTCGGCCCGCCTGTGGCCGCGTTTCGCCCTGCTGACCGCGCTCAACACGTTGTTGATCTTGCTCGGCCTGTCGCTGTACTTCCTGCCGGGCCTGATACTGATGGTCATGCTCGCGTTCGGTGAGTACCTGCTGGTGCTGCGCGGCCTCGCCCCGTTGCAGGCAATGAAAGAAAGCCTGCGCCTGACCCGCGGGCATTTCTGGCGAATTCTGCTGTGCATTCTGTGTGTGATGACGCCACTGTGGCTGCTCAAGGGCGCGACGCTGGCGGTCTATCCCGAGCCGCAGAACCCGGCGATTGCCGTGCTGATCGAAAGCGCCCACAGCTTCCTGCAACTGTTCACCAGCGTGGTGTTGTTTCGCCTGTTCATGCTCATCAGCGAATTGCCTGACAAACGTGGCGGAGCGGTCTGACAGCGCAGCGCTTGGGCATGGCGACCGCCCTCAGGTATGCTCGGGGCCACTTTCTGTAACGCTATAAGCCGAGCCATGACCCGTCTACTGCGCTACACCCTGTTGCTTGTTGTGCTCGCCATCGCCCTGATCGGCGGGCTGATCTTCAGCCTGACCTGGCGCCCCGATGCCCGCGAAACCCTGCCGGTCAGTTGTACCGGGAAACCGCCGACGCTGGTGCCGGGGCAAGCGCTGAAAGTCATGACCTGGAACGTGCAGTTTCTTGCCGGCAAGCGCTACGTGTTCTGGAATGACCTGGCCCAGGGCGACGACGAATCGCCGACACCGGAAGACATGGCCTTCAGCCTTGATGAAGTGACGCGGGTGATCCGTGATGAGCAGCCCGATGTGCTGCTGTTGCAGGAGCTGGATGACGGCGCCAAGGCCAGCGATTATCAGGATCAGCTCAAACTGCTGCAGGAAAGGGTTGCCGACCTGTATCCGTGCAGCGTCAGCGCTTTTGACTGGAAGGCTGACTTCGTTCCTGATCGGCATATCTTCGGCAGTGTCGGCCGGCAACTGGCGACCCTCAGCCGCTACCGCATCGAACACGCCGAACGCCTGCAATTGCCGGTGGCCTCGGCGAACTTCATCAGCCGTCAGTTTCAGCCCAAAGATGCCTTGCTCGCGACCAAGCTGCCGCTCAGCGATGGCGGACAATTGACCGTATTCAATACGCATCTGGAACTTGCCAGCCAGCCGGACAGCACCTTGCAGGCGCAAGTGAGCGCCGTGGCCAAGGTCCTCGACAAATATGAAAGCCAGGGCCTGCCATGGCTGATCGGCGGTGACTTCAACCTGTTGCCGCTCGGGCAATACCGCCGCTTGCCGGTCGAACGGCGTACGCCCTACTCCACCGACAGCGAACTGCATCTGCTGTGGGACAAGTACCCGATGATCCCGACCAACAACGAGGCCGGCGGCATTGATCGTGCGCAGTGGCTGACGCACTACCCCAACGACCCCGGCCTGAATGGCCCGGATCGCACGGTGGACTACCTGTTCTACAGCCCGAAAATCAAACGGATCGAAGCGACGGTGCGCCAGGACGATACCTTGCGCATTTCCGACCACCTGCCGGTCATCGCCCGCTTCCTCCTCCCCGCCGCCCCATAAACAACACCCCCCTGTAGGAGCTGCCGCAGGCTGCGATCTTTTGATCTTCAAGAACAACAGCAAAAGATCGCAGCCTGCGGCAGCTCCTACATTTGGCGTTGGATCAGCCAGCACACAGGCCGGCAGACACACCGGTTTCGCGAGCAAGCTCGGCTCCTGCAGGGTTACTCGGCAGCAGATTAATCAAGGTAGGAGCTGCCGCAGGCTGCGATCCTTTGATCTTCAAAAACAACATCAAAAGATCGCAGCCTGCGGCAGCTCCTACAGCGGATCAATGCACTTCTTCGAGGTCGTCGTGCAGCAGGCCGAAGATCTGCCGTTTCATGTCAATGAACGAGCGCTCCATGACCATGTCCAGCGAGCGCGGGCGTTCGATCGGCACGTCGAGAATCTGTTTGATCCGCCCCGGTTTCGCGCCCATCACATAGACCCGGTCGCCGAGCAAGATAGCTTCGTCGATGTCATGGGTGACAAACAACACGGTCTTCTTGCTGTTGCCCCACACCCGCAGCAACAGTTGCTGCATCTGCAAACGCGTCTGGCTGTCCAGCGCGCCGAACGGTTCGTCCATCAACAGAATCTGCGGATCATTGGCCAGCGCCCGGGCAATCGCCACGCGCTGCATCATCCCGCCCGACAACTGTTTGGCGTAGTTGTCGGCGAACCCGGCGAGGCCGACTTCGTTGACGTAGTAATCGACAATCTCCTTGCGCCGCGCCGCCGGCATGCCGCGCCGTTTCAACCCGAACTCGACGTTCTGGCGCACCGTCAGCCACGGGAACAGTGTGTAGCTCTGAAAGACCATGCCGCGATCCGCGCCCGGCCCCTGCACTTGCTGGCCACCGACATAGATTTCGCCGGAGGTCGGCTCGGCCAAGCCTGCGGTCAAATAAAGCAGGCTGGATTTACCGCAACCCGAAGGCCCGACCAGCACCGCAAACTGCTGATCCGGCACCTCGAACGAGACCTCTTCTAGCGCGGTAAACGTGCCGCCGTCGGGCTTCTTGTAACGCAGGCTGACCTTGTCCACCTGCAAGCGCGGCGCCGCTTGCGCAGGCGCGGCAACGGGTTCGATAAAACGATGATTGGCAGCAGTCACTGAGCCCATGCGGCAACCCTCAGGCGAAGAAAGCGGAACAGTTGATCGGTGACCAGACCGAGCAGGCCGATGATCGCGATGGCGAGGAAAATCACATCCACCTGAAAACCGCGCATGGCTTTCAGGCTCAGGTAACCCAAACCGCTGGACGCGGCGACCAGTTCCGCCACCACCAGATACGTCCAGGCCCAGCCCATGGTCACGCGCAAAGTGTCGAGCACGCCCGGCACCGAGGCCGGCGCGATCACATGCAACACCGCATCGCGGCGGCTGGAGCCCAAGGTGTAGGACGCGTTGATCAAATCCTTGGAAATGCCTTTCGATACGTCGGCGATCATCACCAGTTGCTGGAAGAACACGCCGAAGATAATCACCGAAACGCGCTGCTCCAGACCGATGCCGATCCACAAAATAAACAGCGGCACGAACGAGGTCACCGGCAGGTAACGAATGAAGTTCACCAGCGGTTCAAGGAATGCCTGAACGATGCGGAAGCTGCCCATCAGCAACCCCAACGGCACCGCCACCAGCGATGACACAATGAAGCCGACCATCACTACTTCGACACTGGCCCACACATGTGTGCCGAGCGTGCCGTCGCGGCTCAGGCGCACGGCGGCTTCAACCACCGCGCCCGGCGTCGGCAAAAACATTCCGGGCACGATGCCGCCATAAGAAAGTCCGGCCCACAGACCGACCAACAACACCCAGGCCAGAGCGCTGGCGCTCCACACCACTTGCACCGGCAACGCGGTTTTCGGCGTGAGGCTGCGGCTCAGCCACGAATTGCGCTTGAACATTGCAGGCCTCCTAAAGCGGGCTGACGAAACGGTTGTCGACCAGCTCGTCGTTGCTGACGTTGTACGGTTTGCCCTGCAATTCGCTGGCGGTTTCGTTGGCCAGTTTGATCAGCGGCGCGCTGTCGCCCGGTTTGCCCGGTGAGCCCAGCAGTTTCTCGCTCATCGCCTGATCGTAAAAACGCACGCCCTGCGCAGCGGCGGCCAGTTCCTTCGGATCGGAGAGGTAGCCGCCGACGCCTTTGGCCATGATTTTGTAAGCGTCTTCCGGATGATCCTTGGTGTACTGCACGGCTTTGTACAAACCGGCGACCAGCGCTTTGACGTCTTCCGGTTGCTTGTCGATGACGCTGCAATTGAGCGCGACCACATCGACGATCACGCCGGGGGTGCTGCTGCTGTCGATCAGCACTTTGCCTTGCTGTTTGTCGCGGACCATCGACAGGTGCGGTTCCCAGGTCACGGCAGCGGGCACGCGACCGGCGATGAACGCGGTGGCGGCATCGTCAGCGGTCATGTTCTGCACGGTGATGTCGCTCATGCTCATGCCGTTCTTTTTCAGCAGGTACGAGAGCCAGAATTGCGAGGTCGAACCCTCGTTGACTGCCACGGATTTGCCCTTGAGTTCTTGCAGGCTCTTCACGTCCTTGCCGACCAGCACGCCGTCGCCGCCATGGCTGTCATCCAGCGCCGCGACCGCTTTGAAGCAGAACTGCGGACGGTACTTGAGCACTTCATCGATGGTCGACGCCGAGCCGGACAATTGCCCGGACGCCTGCGCGGCCATGTACATCGACGCCTCTTCGACCACCGGCAATTCGACGGTCAAACCATTTTCCTTGAAGTAGCCCAGATCCTGAGCCAGATAAAGCGTGCCGTAACCGACCCACGTGGTGTGGCCGATGGACAGGGTGCCGGCCTGGGCGCTGGTCGCGACCGTGGCGGCCAGAGCGGTAATTGCCAGAGGGTGAGTGAGACGGAGACACAAGGACTTGATCATGGAGCACTCCCGACGCTGTTGATTTAGTTTTGTCATGGGCAGTACGGTCGCCGGCCGTTGTGCAGTTGCTGCCGTTGGTCTCTCGCGGACGCTTGGGCGGACAACATTCGGCTGGCGGGCAAGATCGATGGTGGGCCATGTGCGCGGCGAGGAAAATCAGGAAATTGTTGGCTGCAAATGATGAAAAAACTGGGTAGTGCGCACTGCTATAGGGCGGGGATTGCAGGGGTGCGCGAGGTGAGTGCAGATTGGGGGTTTTCGACGAGTGGAAGAATGTCATCGCTGGCAAGCCAGCTCCCACAGTGATACCCGGTGTACTTCGGATTTTTGGGCAACATTGAACCTGTAGGAGTGAGCCTGCTCGCGATAGCGTCAGGTCAGTCGATAATTTGTTGACAGACCCACCGCTATCGCGAGCAGGCTCACTCCTACAGGGATCTCGGGTGTGGCTGGATTTCATGCACACCGCGAAAACCTGTGGGAGCTGGCTTGCCAGCGATGGCGGCGACTCGGTCTCAGCGCAACTGGAACCAGGTGGTTTTCAGTTGGGTGTATTTATCGAACGAATGCAGCGACAGATCACGGCCAAAACCGGACTGCTTGCCGCCGCCAAACGGCACCGTCACATCCAGCGCATCCACCGTGTTGACCGACACCGTGCCCGCGCGCAACCGACGCGCCACGCGATGGGCGCGGTTCAGGTCATCGGTCCACAGCGACGCCGCCAGACCGTACACACTGTCATTGGCCAACCTGATCGCCTCTTCCTCACTGTCGAACGGCATCACCGCCAGCACCGGCCCGAACACCTCTTCCCAAAACAACGGCATGTCGGCTGTTACGTCGGTAAAAATCGTCGGTTCAATAAAATTATCCGACCCGTTAAAGCATCGCTGCTGACCACCACACACCCGCGTAGCGCCCGACTGCTCGGCGCTGCGAATGAAGCGCATGATGCCGGCCGTCTGCTTACCGTCGACGATCGCACCCGCACTGCTCTGCGGATCCAGCGGATCGCCCGGCAACCAACGCTCGGCGTGCGCTTTCAACCGTTCAACAAACTCATCATGAATCGAACGCTCCACCAGCAAGCGCGAATTGGCCGAACAGACTTCACCCTGATTGAAGAAGATCCCGAACGCGGCTTTTTCCGCCGCCAGATCGAGATCCTGGCAATCGGCGAACACCAGATTGGCACTCTTGCCGCCGCACTCCAGCCACACCTGCTTGAGGTTCGACTGCGCGGAATACTCCATAAAATATTTGCCGACCTGCGTCGAGCCGGTGAACACCAGACAATCGACATCAGAGTGCAAACCCAACGCCTTGCCAGCCTGCTCGCCGAGCCCCGGTAACACGTTGAGCACACCCGCCGGCAACCCGGCTTCCAGCGCCAGTTCAGCCAGGCGCAACGCCGAAAACGGCGACTGCTCGGCCGGTTTTAGAATCACCGAATTACCCGCCGCCAGCGCTGGTGCGAGCTTCCATGCGGCCATGTCCAAGGGGAAATTCCACGGCACTACAGCCGCTACCACACCGAGCGCTTCACGAGTAATGGTCGCCAACACATTCGGCGCACTGGGCGCGACTTGATCGTAGAGTTTGTCGATGGCTTCGGCGTACCAACGGAACACCCCGGCGGCGCCCGGCACGTCGATGTTGTAGGCATCCATCACCGGTTTGCCCATGTTCAGCGAATCGAGCAAGGCCAGTTCTTCGCGATGCGTCATCAGCAAATCCGCCAAGCGCAGCAACACTTGCTTGCGCTCGGCAGGCGGACGCTGCGACCAAGTGCCCGCCTCAAACACTTGCCGCGCATTACGCACTGCCACATCGACATCTTCCTCGCCACATGCAGCGACATTCGCCAGGCATTGCCCAGTCGCCGGATTGATCGCAGCAAAGGTCTGCCCCGATTGCGCGGCGCAATGTTTGCCGTCGATCACGGCTTGATCGGGAAATTTCAATGCAACGGCACGGCGCTGCCACTCTGCAAGCTCGAACACGACGGATGCTCCTGAGACATTATTGTGCCTCGATGGTCGCTCACGCCCGCGCGGGCTAAAAATAGTAAAAATATCTTCGCAGGCAATAAAAACACTGGGCAATGACTTCCCCCAATCGCTGCGCAGGTGGCTATGGTTGAAGGATAAAAACATCGTCGTGCAACGGACGTGGCGGCGCACAAATTGCTTTGAAGTCGAGTCCGCTCGTCCTGAGGTTTGCCGTGGCCGCCTACAATTTGCGTCAGTTGAAATACTTCATCACCACCGTCGAATGTGGCAGCGTTGCCGAAGCCTCGCGCAAGCTGTACATCGCGCAACCAGCGATTTCCACCGCGATCAAAGGTCTGGAAGACAGCTTCGGCGTGCAACTGCTGATCCGTCATCACGCCCAAGGCGTGTCGCTGACGCCCAGCGGTGCGCGGTTCTTTCGCAAGTCTCAAGAATTGCTACGCATGGCCAAGGAGTTCGAGCAGAACGCCCTCGCCGACAACGACGTGGTCGCTGGGCAAATCGATATTGGCTGTTTCGAAACGGTTGCGCCGTTATACCTGCCGCAGTTGATCGCCGGGTTTTCGGCGCTGTATCCGGGAGTGAAAATCCGCATCCGCGACGGCGAGCAGCAGGAACTGGTGCAAGGCCTGACGTCAGGCACGTTTGATCTGGTCATTCTCTATGAACATGAACTCGACGCGACCATTCAGACCGAACCGCTGATGCCCGCGCAACGACCCTATGCGCTATTGCCGGCGGATCATCGCTTTGCTCAGTACAAGCAGGTTTCGCTGCGCGATCTGTGTCTGGAACCGATGATCCTGCTCGACGTGCAACCGAGCCGAACCTACTTCGTCAGCCTGTTCGAAGAGCTGGGGCTGACCCCACGCATCGAGTTCAGCTCGCCATCGATCGAGATGGTGCGCGGGATGGTCGGCCAGGGTTTCGGGTTTTCGATTCTGGTGACCAAACCGCATTCGGAATGCACCTACGACGGCAAGAAAGTCGTGTGCGTGGACATCGTCGAGGACGTCACCGGTTCAGGCTTGGTGGCGGCATGGCTCAAGCGAGGGCAGTTGACCAAACCGGCGCAGTTGTTCGCTGATTATTGCCGCGAACAACTGACGGCCAAGACGCACCCTTGACAGCAAAAGATCGCAGCCTTCGGCAGCTCCTACAGTAGATCGATGTCGCAGCATTATTTTGTGCCCGACTCCAATCCTGTAGGAGCTGCCGCAGGCTGCGATCTTTTGACCTTCACGTACCACGCGGTTTGGCCCGCGCAGTCGCCTCCGCCACCAACGGATCATCCGGCCAATAATGCTTCGGATAGCGTCCCTTCAAATCCTTCTTCACCTCGGCATAAGTGCTGCGCCAGAAGTTGGCCAGATCCTGCGTCACCTGCACCGGTCGCCGCGCTGGCGATAGCAGATGCAACTTGACCACCTGGCGCCCGCCGGCAATCCGTGGCGTATCGGCCAGCCCGAACAGCTCCTGCAAACGGACCGCAAGAATCGGCGGAAACTCGCTGTAGTCCAGACGAATAGATGACCCGGACGGCACACTCAGATGATTTGGCGCCAGCTCATCAAGCTTTTGCGGCAAAGGCCACGGCAGCAAGTTACGCACAATGCTCGACAGGTCGAGATTGGCAAAATGGCTGAGCCGCGAGACCTTGCCCAGATAAGGCATCAGCCAATCTTCGAGGGTGTTGAGTAACGTCGCGTCGCTGACGTCCGGCCACTGACTTTCATCCTGCGAATTCAGATCAAGCTGCCGCAACAGCGCCACCCGCGCCTGCCACTGACGCAACTCCGGCGTCCACGGCAGCAGTTCCAGACCTTTGCGCCGCACCAGATTGACCAGCGCCTGACTGCGCGCATTTTCATCGAGACCGGTCAACGGTTCGCGGCTGAGAATCAGCTCGCCGACCTTGCGTTGACGCTCGGCGCGCAGCACGCCTTCGCGCTCGTCCCAGTCGAGTTGATCGACGTTACGCACTTGTTCGGCGAGCACTGAATCGAACAGCGCCGGATCGAAATCCGCCGCCAGATAAATCCTCTCTTCGCGCTGGCCCTGACGGCTGCCGAGGTCGGCGATGACGATCCACGGTTCTTTCATCAGACTGTCGGCGTCGGCGAACAGCGCCGCACGACCGTTGGCCAGACGGTATTCAGCGCCACCGGCACGCCGCTGTTGCGCGACGCGATCGGGATAGGCCAGTGCCAACAAAGCGCCGAGCCAGCGTGGATGATCGGGATCGCTGACCGGCTCGCTCGCCTTGCCGCGCAAATATCCGCGATATTGCCGCGCCAGTTGCCGGGCGCGTTGCACACCGCCCTGCGCACCACGGGCGGCGCGTTCTTCGCCGGACAGCAGCACCAGGCGACTGTGCAAATCCGCGCCGGCGCCGCGCAAGATATCGCGCTCGCCGAGCAACGCGGCAACATCGCACGCCATGTTGGCCAAACCCAACGCCTGACCGCGCAACAATAAATGACCGATGCGCGGATGCGCGGGCAACTCAGCCATGGCCTGACCGTGAGAAGTCAGCGCCTCGCCTTCCAGCGCTCCGAGTCGTTGCAGCAAATCCTGCGCCTGGGCGTAAGCCGCCGCTGGCGGAACGTCGAGCCAGACCAGTTCGCCCGGCGTCACGCCCCAACGTCCCAATTGCAGCGCAAGACTGGCGAGATCCGCCGAAAGAATTTCCGCACTGCCATACGCCGCCAATTGCTCGTGCTGATCCTGCGACCACAAGCGATAACAAACGCCCGGCTCCAGGCGCCCCGCACGGCCCGCACGCTGAGTGGCGCTGGCCTTGGAAATCCGCTGAGTGTCGAGGCGCGTCATGCCGCTGCCGGGATCGAAACGCGGCACCCGCGCCAACCCGGCATCGATCACCACGCGCACGCCGTTGATGGTCAAACTGGTTTCGGCAATGTTGGTCGCCAGCACCACTTTGCGCTGACCGGGCGGCGCCGGATCGATCGCCGCGCGTTGCGCATTGAGGTCGAGTTCGCCGTGCAACGGGCAGAGCAACACATCGCTGCGCTCACCCATCGCGTCGACCAATTGTTGATGCACGCGACGGATTTCCGCCTGCCCCGGCAGAAACACCAAGACGCTGCCGGTTTCATCGTGCAGCGCTTCGAGCACGGTTTGCGTAACGCGTTGATCAATATATTCGCCGGGCTGAAACTGCCGGCCCCAGCGCATCGTCACCGGGTACATCCGCCCTTCGCTGCGCAGGATCGGCGCGTCATCCAGCAATCCTGCCAGACGCTCACCTTCGAGGGTGGCCGACATCAGCAGAATCTTCAGCGGCTGTTCAGCTCGAAACAGCTCACGACCGTTCAGACTCAAGGCCAGCGCCAGATCGGCATCAAGACTGCGTTCGTGGAATTCGTCGAAGATCAGCAGGCCGACGCCTTCGAGCGCCGGATCATCCTGCAAACGCCGGGTGAGAATGCCTTCGGTGACCACTTCGATGCGTGTGTTGGGGCCAACCTTGCTGTCGAGTCGAATGCGATATCCGACGGTTTCCCCGACCTTCTCGCCCAACTCGCTGGCCAGCCGTTCAGCGGCTGCCCGCGCGGCGAGGCGGCGCGGTTCGAGCATCAGAATGGTCTGCCCGGCCAGCCACGCTTCATTGAGCAACGCCAACGGCACGCGGGTGGTTTTACCGGCGCCAGGCGGTGCTTCGAGCACGGCTTCGTGGCGCGTCGCCAAGGCTTCACGCAGGGCGGGTAAAACTTCATCGATCGGCAAAGAATTCATGCTGGCTCCCAAACAGAGGCGCGAGTATAACGGCGAACTGCAAGGCGTTCGTCAGGGTCTTAACTTCACTCGACGACTCTTCGTTCTTAGATCAATCAGGAGATTTCCCATGCGCTTACCTTTTCGCCTGATCGGCGGTGTACTGGTCGCCACCCTGCTCACGCAAATCACGGCGTGCGGTTCGATTTTCTATCCGGATCGTCGCGGTCAGATTGACGGCAAAGTCGACCCGGCGATTGCCGTGCTCGATGCCGTGGGCCTGCTGTTCTACATCATTCCCGGGCTGATCGCGTTTGCCGTCGACTTCGCCACCGGTGCGATCTATTTCGAACCAGGCCACACCGCGCAGATCGACCCGGCCAAACTCAAGCAAGCCATCGGCCCGGACGGTCAGGTCGATAACCACAAGTTGCAGGCTATTCTCGAAAGCGAGCTGGGCAAGGACTTCCCTCTGGATGACCCGCGCCTGATTCAACACAAGGGCAGCACGCAACAACTGGCGATGTTCGGCCTGCAACCGGCCGCTTAAAAAGGAACCGCAATGACCTCCAGCCCCGAACACGCTCGCCTGCTACGGCTGGCGACCCGCGCCTCGGTGGCGGTCGCCTGCACGCTGATCGTCGCCAAAGCCATCGCCTGGTGGCTGAGCGGTTCGGTGAGCATGCTCGCCGGGCTCACCGACTCGGCGCTGGATGGCATCACCTCGATGCTCAATCTGCTCGCGGTGCATTACGCACTGCGTCCGGCGGATGACGATCATCGTTATGGTCACGGCAAGGCGGAATCGCTGGCGGGCATGGCGCAGGCGTTGTTCATCGGTGGCAGTGCGGTGTTGATCGCGTTTCAGGCGTACGAACGACTGCACGATCCGCAACCGCTTGGCGCGCCATGGCTGAGCATCGGTGTGATCGTGTTTTCGCTGCTGCTGACGGCGGCGCTGCTGGTGTTACAGCATCGGGTGATCAAGCAGACCGGCTCCAACGCCGTGCGCGCGGACTCGCTGCACTATCGCTCGGACATGTTGCTCAACGGCAGCATTCTGATTGCGCTGATTTTGGCTGGTTTTGGTTTTGATCAACTGGATGCGTGGTTCGGTCTGGGGATTGCTGCGTACATTCTGTGGAGCGCGATCCAGATCGCCCGGGAAAGTTTTTCGGTGTTGATGGATGAAGAACTGCCGACGGACGTCAGTCAGCACATGCTGGAACTGGCCTGCAGCGTGCCGGGCGTATTGGGCGCGCATGACTTGCGCACGCGGATCTCCGGCAACCACTGGTTCGTGCAGTTGCACCTGGAATTGCCAGGAGAATTGACCCTGTCAGTGGCGCACGGCATCAGCGATCAAGCCGCCGATGCCATTCACAAAGCCTACCCGCGCGCCGAAGTGCTGGTGCACGCCGACCCGATAAAAGCAGCTACAAGTCGCGAGCCGCAAGTTTCAAGCTTGTAGCTCGACACTTGCAGCTCGCAGTTGCTTCTACTGGACCTGATAACCGCGACTGCTCAGGCAATTGCCCTGAGCCTGTCGATAGGCCTGAACCACTTCGGGCGCCGGTTGATAAGTCGCGGTGCGCGGGTCGAAACCGCTTTGCTGCACGGCGTACTGATAGCACTGATAACCATCCTGCTGCACTTGCTCCGGCGACTGACCGTTGGCCGGATAGGCCTCGACGTCATAGCCCTGGGGTTGCGGCTGCGGCTGTTGCTGCACGGGCGGCTCGACGACTACGTAATCCTGCGTCGCTTCCTGATACGCGTAGTAGGAACCGGCGGCAAGGAACAACAGCGAACCACCGATCCACACTTCACGGGCGTAATCCGGCAAATACTGGATGCGAATCCCGCGCGGCGGTTGCACGACGATGTAGCGTGGGCCTTGCGGGCGATACCAGTAGCCGCCGGAGAAGAAGTAATCCTGGCCACGATACGGCACGCGGTAATCGCGATCCGGGAAGCGGTCGATCACATGCCCCGGCCGGTATTGCGGGCCTGGGCCCCAACCGTTGCCATGCCCGTCGGGACGACCCGGCCAGCGATTGTCATTGGGCCGGTTGTTGGTCTGCCAATGCTGATTGTTGTAGCCGTTTTGCGGACGCTCGTCGCGGTAGTAACCCTGGCGCGGTTCCTGGGTCTGGCGCACCGCGTCGGGCCGTGGCTGGATCGGCAGGCTGTTGGCCGGCAATTGCGGCGGTGGTGGCGGTTGACGCACCGGGTTGGGGTTGTAGGCCGGGCGGTTCTGGTCGTGGTTTTGCCATTGACCATTGTTATTGTGCTGCTGGCCGTTGTGCTCGAACTGGCGGCTGTTGTCGCCACGAATGATTTCGTTGTTCTGCGGGCGCGGTTGATTCTGCTGCGGCGGTTGATTGTTCTGCGGACGCGGCTGCTGATTATTGCCGCCATGCCCCTGATTGTTGCCCTGATGTTCCGGCCCGCGTCCGCCGTTACCGTTGCCATTCGGACTGCGGCTCTCGGGATCATCGGCAAGTGCTTGCGCACTGACGCTCACACACAGCAAACCAACACCGGCCAGACGCCAGATGCGCGACTTCATGCTTTTTTTCACTGCGGGGCCTGTAAATGTAAGAGGACTTGTAGCTAAGACCGGGAATACACACACCGGGTTCTGCAACAGGTTATCAGTCGCGCAACTTATTTATTGAGCGCCGCCACATGAAATCGCAGGCAAGAAAAAAGGGAGACCCGTCGGCCTCCCTTTAGAGAACTTCGTCCTGGCTCGACGCTTTTGACGTCGGCTCACCTCACGCCGTCTTCTGGACAGTGTGTAGCTCGGGGGCCGGCACAACCCCGGTGGGGGTGGCGGCCGCGGCAGGCCGGATAGGGCGGGCCGCGTGGACTGTGTTACCGAGCAGTGATTCTGGTGATAAGAATAGGCCTGAGGCGGCGACAGAGGATTGCGAAGATTGCTGAAATAAACACCACTTGCGCAATTTTTAACCCTGGATAGATAATCCGCCGCAATAGTTACAACCAAGGACAGATTGATGAGCAAACTCGACCGTTACGACCTGAGCATTTTGGCGGAATTGCAGCGCGACGCCCGCATCTCCAACCAGGAATTGGCCGAGCGCATCGGTCTGTCGCCCTCGCCTTGTTCGCGTCGGGTCAAACAACTGGAAGACGACGGCTATATTTCGCGCCAGGTCGCGTTGCTTGATCGCAAGATGCTCGGGCTGAGCCTGACAGCGTACGTGCTGATCGGCATGGATCGGCACACGCCGGAGCGCTTCGAGAATTTCGAGGCGGCGATTCGCACGTTGCCGCAGGTGTTGGAGTGCAGCCTGGTCACGGGTGTGGATGCCGATTACCAGTTGAAAGTGGTGGTGCCGGACATGGATCACTATCAGAAGCTGTTGCTGGGGCACCTCACCCGCATCGAAGGCGTGACCAGCGTGCGCTCAAGTTTTGTGCTGAACCAAGTCCTCAACAGCACCGAACTGCCCCTCACCCACCTGCGCAACTGAACACCTCCCTGTAGGAGCTGACGAGTGAAACGAGGCTGCGATCTTTTGATCTTTCAAAGCCAGATCAAAAGATCGCAGCCTTCGGCAGCTCCTACAGAGCGCTTTTGTGGCGAGGGGATTTATCCCCGCTCCAGTGCGCAGCACTGGCAGGATTGGTTGCAGATGAATGACCGCGGCACACCGACACAGGTCAATGCCCCGCCATCCGCCCTTGGCGTATACTCGCCGCGCCCTTTTAGCCGCGTGCGCGTCGGAGATGCCCAATGGATCCAGCCTTATTAGAAGAGTGGATGATGACCGGACTGGTCAGCATCCTGATCATTTTCATGGGTTTCATCGTCTGGGATCTGGCGAAGAAGTCCAAGGCCGGGCGCTTTGGCTCGTTCATTCTGTTTTTCGTGCTGGGCCTGGGCGTGGCCGCGTTCATCATTAAAAGTGTGGTGATCGGCCTGATCGAATCTGGCGCTTTATAAGCGCGCCGGCACTTCCTTCCACTGGCCCTGATCGAGCCCTTCGATCGACCAGTCGCCAATCTTCACCCGCACCAGGCGCAACGTCGGCAACCCGACCGCTGCGGTCATGCGCCGTACCTGACGGTTGCGCCCTTCGCGAATCACCAGTTCCAGCCACGACGTCGGTATGGTCGCGCGAAAGCGCACCGGCGGGTTGCGCGGCCACAGCTCAGGTTCATCCAGTTGCCGCGCTTCGGCGGGCAAGGTCATGCCGTCATTCAACTCGACGCCGTCACGCAGACGCTGCAACTGCTCGGCCGTCGGTACGCCTTCGACCTGCACCCAATACGTCTTCGCCAATTTGTGTTTCGGATCGGCGATGCGCGCCTGCAACTGGCCGTCATTGGTCAGCAGCAACAAGCCTTCGCTGTCACGATCAAGGCGTCCGGCCGGGTAGATGCCGGGCACATCGATGAAATCCTTGAGCGTCGCCCGCCCTTCGCCGTCGCTGAATTGCGTCAGCACATCGAACGGCTTGTTGAACAGAATCAGTTTCGGCTCGGCCGGTGGCGCCTTGGCAACACGGCGCGGCGAAGACGACTGAGGCTTCGCGCCAGGGCGGCGGGAAGGTGGACGCGGGGGACGAGACATAGGGAGAGCAAACATTTAGCGATCAGGGCTGACAATGCTAGTGCCCCGACCGCCAAATGACCACGACTAACCGTTAACGGAACGGCGGTTCGTCGAAGCTGCGCAGTTTGCGCGAGTGCAGCGAGTTGAGTTCAGTGCGCAGCAGATCGACCGCTTCGATGCCGATCTTCAAGTGCTGGCTGACCGCGCGCTCGTAAAACGCGTTGGCCGAACCCGGCAGTTTGATTTCACTGTGCAGCGGTTTGTCGGAAACGCAGAGCAACGTGCCGTACGGTACGCGCAAGCGGTAACCCTGCGCGGCAATCGTGCCGCTTTCCATGTCCACCGCGACGGCGCGAGATAGGTTGATCAACGGTCGTTCCTGCGCCCAACGCAATTCCCAGTTACGGTCGTCGTAGGTCAGCACGGTGCCGGTGCGCAGGCGTTTTTTCAGATCGTCGCCCTTCTCGCCAGTGACATTCGCCGCTGCCTGTTGCAGCGCCATCTGCACTTCGGCCAGTGCCGGGATCGGAATGTTCGGCGGCACCACACGATCAAGAATGCCGTCGCGACGCATGTAAGCGTGGGCCAGCACGTAGTCGCCAATGGTCTGCGACTGACGCAGGCCACCGCAGTGACCGATCATTAGCCAGCAGTGCGGACGCAGCACGGCCAAGTGGTCGGTGATGTTCTTGGCGTTAGACGGGCCGACGCCGATGTTGACCAGCGTCACGCCGTGGCCATCGTTGGCGATCAGGTGATACGCCGGCATCTGGTAACGGTGCCAGACCACACCCGCCGCGATTGCCGAGGCTTCGCCGTGATCCATGCTCTTTTCGATGATCACGTTCCCGGGCAAGACCATGCGCACGAAACGCGGGTCGCTGCGTAATTGCTCCAGACCATGGACGATGAACTGGTCGACGTAGCGGTGATAGTTGGTCAGCAGGATCCACGGCTGCACATGACGCCAGTCGCTGCCGGTGTAGTGCACCAAGCGACGCAGGGAGAAATCCACGCGCGCCGCGTCGAACAGCGCCAGCGGCAGTGGATCGGTGTTTTCCCAATCGTACAGGCCGTCGGCGATGCCATCGGTGGCGGCGGACAGGTCGGTGCTCGGAAACACCCGCGCCAGCACGGCAGCGGTGACGCCGGAGCCGGCGAGTTCATCGCCCTGCTCGACCACGTACGGATACGGAATGTTTTGCTGGCTGACGCCGACTTCCACGGTCACCGTGAAGTCGTGCATCAACGGGACCAATTGTTCAAGCAGATATTTGCGGAACGCCGCCGGGTGGGTGACGGTGACGCTGTAAGTGCCCGGCAGTTGCACCTTGGCGTAAGCGCGGGTGGTCTGCGGGACTTCGCCCTGGCAGTGATAGGTCAGACGCAGTTCGGGATAACGAAACAGAGCACGCTGCGCGGCGTCGGGCTCGACGCGATCTTTCAGGTAACGCTTGAGCGCCGAGTTCAGCGCCGTGGTGGCCCGCTCATGCAGCTCGGCCAGACGATCCACGGCTTGTTCGGCGGTTTGAACAACAATAAACGCTTCGGTCACGATCAGCTTCCTGTGTTCTGACTTGCAGAGCTTCATCTTGCCTGCATCGTGGCGTCACGGGAACAGTGGCATGTTGGCAACCGCACAATATATGGGCCACCCCAATCCTTGTAGGAGCTGCCGAAGGCTGCGATCTTTTGATCTTGCTGTTTATAGGATCAAAAGATCGCAGCCTTCGGCAGCTCCTACAGGGGATTTGTGGGGGGGCAGAGGATGTGGGGGGTTGAGCGGGCGACAAGGGCTTCGATGTCGAGGCCGCGTGGCAAGGCGCCGTAGACGCGGCCGCCAGCGCTCAGGCGACTGGCGATGAAGGCATCGCTGACGGCTGAGTTTCCGGCCTCCAACAGGAGCTTGGCCTGCAAACCGAGCGCGATGTCTTCGGTCAGTTGCCGCGCCCGATACTGAATGTCACCGGTGTCCTTGAACTGCGCCTGCAACTGCTGAATATGCGCAGCCAGCCGCTTGTCGCCGTGGCCATCTCCGAGTTCGCTGAACAACACATCCAGCACGCCCGGTTCTTTCGACAACGCGCGCAGCACATCCAGACACTGCACATTCCCCGAACCTTCCCACGTCGAGTTCACCGGCGCTTCGCGGTACAGACGCGGCAGGATGCTCTCTTCGACATACCCGGCGCCGCCCATGCATTCCGCCGCTTCGTTGATCATCCCCGGCGCGCGTTTGCAGATCCAATATTTGCCCACCGCCGTTACCAGCCGCGCGAATTGCGCTTCGTGGCGATCGTCCAGATGATCCAGCGCCTTGCCCATGCGCAAGCTCAGGGCCAGTGCAGCTTCACTTTCCAGCGCCAGATCGGCCAGCACGTTTTGCATCAGTGGCTGCTCGCTGAGCAGTTTGCCGCCGACCTTGCGGTGCGCGCAGTGATGACTGGCCTGGGTCAGCGCCTGGCGCATCAGCGAGCTGGAACCGACCATGCAATCGAAACGGGTCATCGCGACCATCTCGATAATGGTCGGCACACCGCGCCCTTCTTCGCCGACCATCCACGCCAGCGCGCCACGAAATTCCACTTCGCTGGAGGCGTTGGACTGGTTGCCGAGTTTGTTTTTCAGGCGCTGAATGTAGAACTGATTGCGCGTGTCGTCCGGACGATGGCGCGGCAGCAGGAAACAGCTCAAACCTTTGTCGGTCTGCGCCAGCGTCAGGAATGCATCGCACATCGGTGCCGAGCAGAACCACTTGTGCCCGACCAGTTCATACGCCTCGCCCGGGCCACTGGCGCCGACCGGATAAGCCTTGGTGGTGTTGGCGCGCACGTCGGTGCCGCCCTGTTTTTCGGTCATCGCCATGCCAATGGTCACGCCGGCCTTGTGCGCCATGCCGACGTTGCGCGGATCGTATTCGGTGGCGAGGACTTTCGGCAGCCATTGCTCAGCCAGGTTCGGCTGCAAACGCAGGGCCGGCACGCTGGCGAAGGTCATGGTCAATGGGCAACCGCTGCCCGCCTCAGCCTGGCTGTGCAGATAGCTCATCGAGGCGCGGGCAACATGCGCGCCGTCCTGGGGATGGGTCCATGGCAGCGAGGTCAAACCATGCTCGATCGCCGTGCGCATGAGCTCGTGATAAGCCGGATGAAACTCCACCAGATCGATGCGATGGCCGTAACGATCGTGGCTGACAAATACGGGTTTGTTCTGATTGGCGAGGAACCCGGCTTCCATCAACGGCCCACCGGCCAATGCGCCGTAGGCATCGATCCGCGACTCGGCCCAACCGGCGCCAAACCTGCGCGACCACTCCTGCAACGGCAGGTCGATGCGGTACAGGTTGGTGCCGTCCAGCGACGGCGGCTGGTTGGTCACTTCGTGGGTTTCGGCGAACTGATGCAGGTTCATGACGGGGCTCCTTGAATCAACCGGAAAGGTCAGTTAAGCACCGCCCCAAGGTTGATCAAAGTGTCATAAGCGCCGAATTGGCGGCGCTTTTACCCTGTCAGCAGCACAACACACGCCGTTCAAGTGCGGCCTGCAGCTCTTCGAATTTCACCGGTTTGTTCAGGTAATCGATCACCGTACCGGTTGCGCAAAGCTCTCGATCCACGTTCAACGCCAACATGAACACCGGCAAGTTGGCACACCCCGGCAGCGCATGGATCTGGCAGCACAGTGATGCACCTTCATGGCTCGGCATCTGGCAATCAATCAGCACCGCATCGACGGTCTCACGTTGCAGGCAATCGAGCGCCGCCGCGCCATTGTCGGCGGTGCGCACGCGGAAACCGAGCTTGAGCAACATGCCGCGCATGACCAGTTGGTTGACACTGTTATCGTCCACCAGCAGCACCGTGCAGTCCTGCGGCGCGCGAACGCAATCACGGCCAGACACCAGCGTTGGCGCTGGCTCAACCACCGGCAATTCAAACTCGACATCCAGCTGGAAGCGGCTGCCGCTGCCGGGCTCGGAACGGTGGGTGAGCTTGCCGCCGAGCAACTCCACCAGTTGTCGGCAGATCGCCAGCCCCACACCGAGGCCGCCGTATTCGCGAGTCATCGAACCGTCGAGCTGGAAGAAGCGCTGGTACATCGTCGCCTCGCCCAGATCGGTGAAACCGATGCCGGTGTCGATCACCGCAAACGACAGCGCCAGACGATTACCGGTCGACGGTTTGCCGGTGACGCGCAATGCCAGACCGCCGACGCGGGTGAACTTGATCGCGTTATCCAGCAGGCATTCCAGGCATTGCGCGAGTTTTGCGCTGTCGCCGTGCAGGCGATCCGGCAAGGTCGGCAACACGTCGACTTTGAAGTCCAGCGACTTGCTCGAGGCATTGCCGTCGAATTGCACACGCAACGATTCGACCACGCCACGCAGGCTGAAACTGCCCGGCGCGGCCTTGAGTTTGCCGGCCTGCAACTCGGTGAGGGTGAGGATGCCGTTGACCATGCGCATCATGTCGCGGGCGGAACCGGCGGCAGTCTGCTGGTATTGCTCAAGCTCCGGGTCCATCGCGACCGTCTGCATCAGTTCCAGCGAACCGATCACGCCGTTCATCGGCGTGCGCAGCTCATGAGTCAGGGTCGCGAGGAATTCATCCTTGAGCTTGTTGCTGTGGGCCAGTTGCTGGTTGAGCACTTCGAGTTTCTGCCCGGCGTCGTACAGCGTCTGCGCCTGCTGCTCGCGCATCGCGTTGATGCGGTCGGCCAGCGCCAGCGACAGCAGCGCCACTTCGATGGCCGAACCGATCTGGCTGGCGTACATGGTCAGGAATACGTTGGGCAGCAGGCCCAGCACCATCAGCGTATTGATGATGCCGCCCAGCAGGAAGGCCGACCAGGCGATGATGAAGTAGCGCGCCACGCGCAGCCCCCGCCACCAGGCCATGATCCCGGCGGCGAAAATCACCACGGTGAAGGTCAGCGCCAGCGTCGTCGCCAGACGCAAGGCCAGGGCGTAACTGGTCATCAGCGACAGGCCGATGACCAGCGCACCAAACGCAATCAGTCCGATCAGCAATCGGTCCAGCCCGCGACTGTGGGTTTTGGTCTGCAGGAAGCTGCGCGCGAACTGGCTGCCGAACAGGCCAGCGCAACCGATAAAGAATGGCGTGGAGGCGTTGGTCCACCACGGATTGTCCGGCCAGAAATACTCGGCCGCCGCGCCGTTCACCGACAGCTGATACAGGCCGAACGAGGCGATGTAGAAGATGTAATAGAGATAGCTGGTGTCGCGCACGCTGAGGTAGATGAACAGGTTGTAGACCAGCATCCCCAGCAACACGCCGTAAATGATGCCCAGCACATACAGGCGCACCGGCTGATCTTCGAGATACGCAGTGCTCGACCACAAGGTGACCGGTGCCTGGATCGAGCCTTCGCTGGCCAGTCGCAGGTAAACGGTTTGTTGCTGATCGGGCTCGAAGGCCAGATCGAACAGGTAATTGTTCTGGCGAATCTCGCGACTGGCGAACGGCAAGGCGTCGCCGGTCTGGCGGGCCAGGCGATAGTTGCCAGTGGCGTCGGGCAGGTACAAGTCGAGGTGGTCGAGCGGTGGATACGCCAGCTCCAGCAGCCAGGTGCGCTGGGCCTCGGGATTGCTCGGGCGGTAATGCAGGTCGATCTTCAGCCAGAACGCCGAGCGCGAGTAACCGGCATTGAGCGTGGCTTTATCGTGGGCTTTGAAATTACCGGCAGCGGCCTGCGCGCGGACATCGGCAATGCTCGCCTGACCGCTTGGGTCTTCGAACACTTGCAGCGATCGGCCCAGAGGGAGGCTCTGGGTAAATTCGTCGAATTCGACGGCGCTCGCCATGAGGGGCAAGCAGAACAGCAACATCAGCAAATAGCGCATTGAAGCCCCAGCGTGGCTCGTCCGGTTGTGTCAGGAAGCCCCCCATTCCCTTTGAGTAGACGTAAAACCGGTATTACCTGTTATTGGTTTGGATCCAGACTAGCATAGCCGTTGATGGCCATTGAGCACCATTGAAATTTTTCCTACAAAGGCTCTAGCACGGGCGTTCCAGAGCAAAGCAGCGGGCTAGAGCTGTTGGGTTGGTCAGCTCACTACAACAACCTCTTTGATAGGTGATCAATTGTGGCGAGGGGATTTATCCCCGTTGGGCTGCGAAGCGGCCCCAAACCCTGCAATCCGGTTCTTTCTGACACACCTCGCGGGATGGACTTGCGACTGCTTCGCAGCCGAACGGGGATAAATCCCCTCGCCACAGTTATGGGTTCATCCGGTGCTGCAGTGTTGTCCGACAATCTGCTCGCAAACACCGTCAGGACTGAACCCGAAAATCAGCTTTGGTGGTAAGCTCGCGCACCATGAATATCTACAGCTCCCGCCCCGTTGTCCTCTGTCTCTCCGGCCACGACCCAAGTGGTGGCGCCGGCTTGCAGGCAGATATCGAAGCCCTGCTCGCGCAGGGTTGCCATGCGGCTCCGGCCGTCACCGCGCTGACCGTGCAAGACACCGTCAACGTCACTGACTTCCGCGTCCTCGACCGTGAGTGGGTGTTGGCCCAGGCCAATGCCGTGCTCAACGACTCCGAAGTCGCCGCGGTCAAACTGGGCATGCTCGGTTCGCTGGAAATGGTCGACACCGTTGTCGAACTGCTCTCGGCACACCCGCACTTGCCGGTGGTCTGCGACCCGGTGCTGCGCGCCGGTGGCGGCGGACGCCTGGGCAAGGACGAGGTCGGCTATGCGATGCGCGAGCGTTTGCTGCCGCTGTCGATCATTGCCACCCCTAACCTCCCTGAAGCGCGCATCCTCGCCGAACTGCCCGAAGGCACCGCGGACGAGTGCGCTGAAAAACTCCTGCCGTTCGTCAAAAACCTGCTGATCACCGGCGGCCACGGCGACGAAACTGAAATCCATAACCGCGTGTACAGCCGCGACGGCCTGCGTGAAACCTTTATCTGCCAGCGTCTGCCGGGCAGCTATCACGGTTCCGGATGCACATTGGCCAGCGCATTGGCCGGTCGACTGGCGCAAGGCGAACACCTCGCCAGCGCTGTGCGCAGTGCACTGGATTACACCTGGCGCACCCTGCGCGATGCCGAACAACTGGGCAAAGGCCAGTTCGTCCCGCGTCGCCTGCCGCTGGATTTCTGCTCGTAACGTCGTGAGGTCTGCCCGATGAAACTACGTGGCCTGTATGCCATTACCGACAGCGAATTGCTGGCCGGCAAGTTTCTCTCTTATGTGGAGGCGGCGCTGGAAGGCGGCGTCACCCTGCTGCAATACCGCGACAAGAGCAACGACGAGGCTCGCCGTCTGCGCGAGGCCGAAGCGTTGCGCGATCTGTGCGAGCGCTACAAGACGCAACTGATCATCAACGATGACGCCGAACTGGCCGCACGCCTCAACGTCGGCGTGCACCTCGGTCAGACCGACGGCCCGTTGTCGCCGACCCGCGCCCTGCTCGGTTCAAAAGCGATCATCGGCTCGACCTGCCACGCGCAAATCGCGCTGGCCGAACAAGCCGCCAAAGAAGGTGCGAGTTACGTCGCCTTTGGTCGCTTCTTCAATTCCAACACCAAGCCCGGCGCACCGACCTGCAGCCTCGATCTGCTCGACGAAGCCAAACGCACGCTGCACCTGCCGATCTGCGCGATTGGCGGCATCAGCCTCGACAACGCAGCGCCGCTGGTGGCCCACGGGGTCGACCTGCTCGCCGTGGTTCACGGTTTGTTCGGTGCTGAGAGCACCGCCGAAGTGACCCGCCGCGCCCGCGCATTCAACGAATTGTTCAAATCCTGAAGATTGAGAGCCCGATCATGTCTCGTTCCGAAACCCTGTTTGCCAACGCCCAGAAACACATTCCCGGTGGCGTGAACTCGCCAGTCCGCGCATTCAAGAGCGTTGGCGGCACCCCGCTGTTCTTCAAACACGCTGAAGGCGCTTACGTCACTGACGAAGACGACAAGCGTTATGTCGATTACGTCGGTTCGTGGGGCCCGATGATCCTCGGCCACAGCCACCCGGACGTGCTCGACGCGGTGCGCAATCAGCTGCAACACGGCTTGTCGTACGGCGCGCCAACCGCGATGGAAACCGAGATGGCCGATCTGGTCTGCTCGCTGGTGCCGTCGATGGACATGGTGCGCATGGTCAGCTCCGGCACCGAAGCGACCATGAGCGCAATCCGTCTGGCCCGTGGTTACACCGGCCGCGACAGCATCATCAAGTTCGAAGGCTGCTACCACGGCCACTCCGACAGCCTGCTGGTCAAGGCCGGTTCCGGCGCCCTGACCCAAGGCGTACCGAGCTCGGCCGGCGTGCCGGCGGCGTTCGCCAAACATACCCTGACCCTGCCGTTCAACGACATTGACGCGGTTGAGCAGATGCTCGCTGAAGTCGGCGAGGAAGTGGCGTGCATCATCGTCGAGCCGGTGGCCGGTAACATGAACTGCGTACCACCGGCGCCGGGTTTCCTCGAAGGCCTGCGTTCGCTGTGCGACAAGCACGGTGTGGTACTGATTTTCGACGAAGTGATGACCGGTTTCCGCGTTGCCCTCGGCGGTGCTCAGGCGTACTACGGGGTCAATCCTGACCTGACTACTTTCGGCAAGATCATCGGCGGCGGCATGCCGGTCGGTTGCTTCGGCGGCAAGCGCGAAATCATGGAGCGCATCGCGCCGCTGGGCCCGGTGTACCAGGCCGGCACGCTGTCGGGTAACCCGCTGGCCATGGCCGCCGGTTTGACCACTTTGCGTTTGATCAGCCGTCCGGGTTTCCACGCCGAGCTGACCGACTACACCACGCGCTTGCTCGACGGTCTGCAACAACGTGCCGATGCCGCTGGCATTCCGTTCGTGACCACTCAGGCCGGCGGCATGTTTGGTCTGTACTTCAGCGGTGCCGACGACATCGTCACCTTTGAAGACGTGATGGCCAGCGACGCGGCCCTGTTCGGGCGCTTCTTCCACCTGATGCTGGCGGGTGGCGTGTACCTGGCACCGAGCGCGTTCGAAGCCGGTTTCACTTCGATCGCTCACGGCGACGCCGAGTTGCAACTGACGCTGGACGCTGCCGAACGCGCCTTCGCTGCACTGAAGTAATTGCCGTACCGCTGACGTTGGCTATGACCAGCGTCAGCTTTCACCTACATCCCCATGGTTTTTCCGACGCTCTGCTAAAAATCTTCCATAAAGTGGGCGATATATTCCCCGCGCAGCAGAAAAACGAGTAAAGACTTTGTAAGGTTGGCCCTGCTTATTTCATAATGCGCGCTTATTGGATCCCTCGATGGGTCCGCGTGCCCTTCAGAGGTAAGTCGATTCCCATGAACCGCACCGGCCGCACCCTTGCCTTGGGCTGCCTGTTGCTCCTTCAGCCCCTGCTCGCGCATGCACAAGCAGGCGGCAACTCGTTGTTGATCCCGGCGATGGGTCGTTGCACCCTCAATACTCAGCCGCAAGACGTCACGCAGGCACTGGCCGCCTGCCAGAAAGCGGCGGACGAAGGGGATGCGCAAGCGCAATACGAGTTGGGTGAGTTCTACTACGACGGCAAAAATGCGCCGCGCGACCTCAATCAAGCTCTGAGCTATTTCGAAAAAGCCTCGTTGCAAGGCCACGCTCAGGCGCAATTCAAACTCGGCACGATGTTCTTCCACGGTGAAGGCGTGCAGGCCAACAATATTCAGGCGTACATCGTATTGAAGATGGCTGCGGTCAACGGCGCTGAAGACGCGCTGGATACGGCTGACGAAGTGTCTGAAAAAATGTCTCGCGAAGACCTTGAGACCGCCACGCAGGTGCTCGGGCAAATTTTCCGTAAATACCTGATGGAACTGCAGAGCGCCGATGGGCGTACGCCTTTCTCACCATTGCCTTGATGGGTGCGGTGACTAACTTGTGGTGAGGGGATTTATCCCCGTTGGGCTGCGAAGCGGCCCCAAACTTGCAATCCGGTTCTGTCTGACACACCTCGCTGAATGGACTTGCGACTGCTTCGCAGCCGAACGGGGATGAATCCCCTCGCCACAAAAATCCCTTCAGCTGTAAATCTCGGTTTTACTTCTCAGGCATCGGCATCGGGAACGGCATCACATTGCCGACCGCACCGCGGGCTTCGCTGATTTTCGGGGTACCCAGACGTTCCACTTCGTCGATGCGTACGATCGAATGCATCGGCACAAAGCTGCGCACCACGCCTTCGAACTGCGCCTTGAGCTTTTCTTCGCTCGGGTCGACGACCACTTGCGTGCGCTCGCCAAAGACGAACTCTTCCACTTCCAGAAAACCCCACAGATCACTTTGATAGATCTGCTTGGCGTACATTTCGAACACCTGGCCCTGGTTGAGGAAAATCACCTTATAGATTGGAGCTTCGCGTTTGGTCATGGCGGGGGGATAACGTCGGGGATAAAAATGAGGGCGCAAACTATAGCATAGCCGCTGGACGCGCAGCGGTAGGAACCTGCGGGCTTGTTCCCTATAATGCCGGGTTCTTTGAATCACGTGATGACCCTAATCCATGGCCAAGAAGCTTTACATCGAAACCCACGGTTGCCAGATGAACGAGTACGACAGCTCGCGCATGGTCGATCTGCTGGGTGAACATCAGGCCCTGGAAGTCACCGCGCGCGCGGAAGACGCCGACGTGATTCTGCTCAACACCTGCTCGATCCGCGAGCGCGCGCAAGATCGCGTGTACTCGCAACTCGGCCGCTGGCGCGAACTGAAACTGGCCAACCCGGAGATGGTGATCGCCGTCGGCGGTTGCGTGGCCAGCCAGGAAGGCGCGGCGATCCGTGATCGCGCGCCGTACGTCGACGTGGTCTTCGGCCCGCAGACCCTGCACCGCCTGCCGGAAATGATCGACGCTGCACGCATCACCAAGCTGCCGCAGGTCGACGTGTCGTTCCCGGAAATCGAAAAATTCGACCACTTGCCCGAGCCGCGCATCGATGGCCCGAGCGCTTACGTGTCAGTAATGGAAGGTTGCAGCAAGTACTGCACGTTCTGCGTGGTGCCTTACACCCGTGGCGAAGAAGTCAGCCGGCCGTTCGACGACGTCATCGCTGAGGTCATCCACCTCGCCGAAAACGGCGTGCGTGAAGTGACCCTGCTGGGGCAGAACGTCAATGGCTATCGCGGCACCACCCATGACGGTCGTCTGGCCGATCTTGCCGAGCTGATTCGTGTAGTCGCGGCGATTGATGGCATTGACCGCATTCGCTACACCACTTCGCACCCGCTGGAATTCTCCGACAGCCTGATCCAGGCCCACGCCGACGTGCCGGAGCTGGTCAAGCACCTGCACTTGCCGGTGCAATCGGGCTCCGACCGGATTCTGGCGGCGATGAAGCGCAACCACACGGCGCTTGAGTACAAATCCAAGCTGCGCAAACTGCGCGCGGCGGTGCCGGGCATCTGCATCAGCTCGGATTTCATCGTCGGGTTCCCCGGCGAGACCGAGAAAGATTTCGAACAGACCATGAAGCTGATTGCCGACGTCGGTTTCGACTTTTCCTACTCGTTCGTTTACAGCCAGCGCCCGGGCACTCCGGCTGCCGATCTGGCCGACGAGACCCCGGAAGAGTTGAAAAAGGAGCGCTTGAACGCGCTGCAACATCGCCTGAATCAGCAAGGTTTCGAGATCAGCCGACAGATGGTTGGTTCGACCCAACGGATTCTGGTGACCGATTACTCGAAGAAAGACCCGGGCGAGCTGCAAGGGCGCACCGAGAATAATCGTATCGTCAACTTCCGCTGCGACAATCCAACCCTGATCGGCCAGTTCGCCGACGTACACATCGACGCGGCCCAACCGCACTCGCTGCGCGGCTCGCTGATCCAATAACGCCATCGCATTGTGGATGGGGCTTCTGTGGTGAGGGGATTTATCCCCGATGGTTGGCGCAGCCGACCCAAAACCTGCAATCCCGGTGAGTCTGACACACCACGGGTCATGGTTTCAGGGCCGCTTCGCGCCCCATCGGGGATAAATCCCCTCACCACAAAAGACCCCGACAGCCATAGACAATGGGTTCGAAAGCAGCATCCATATTTAAGAGCTTTCGCACCCAGGCCTCTGGCGTTATCCTTGATTTCATCCTAATTGCCCCAGGGCGGCTAAATACGACCTTGAACGCACCCATAGAACCACATCGTTTTATCCTCGAGCCCTTTGAGGCTCGCCGCTTCGCCAATCTGTGCGGGCAATTCGACGAGCATCTGCGCTTGATCGAACAGCGCCTGACCATCGAGATCCGCAACCGCGGAAACCAGTTCGAGCTGATCGGCGACCCCAAGCACACCACGTCTGCGGAAAATCTGATTCGTCGCCTGTACCGGGAAACCAAAGGTTCAGAGCTGTCGCCAGATACGGTGCACCTGTTCCTGCAGGAATCGGCCGTGGTCGAGCTGGACAACCACGCCCCCGCCGAAGCTTCCGTTGCCCTGCGCACCAAGAAAGGCATGATTCGCCCGCGCGGCTTGAATCAGTTGCGCTACGTCAAGGAAGTCCTCGGCAACGACATCAACTTCGGCATCGGTCCGGCCGGTACCGGCAAGACTTATCTGGCCGTGGCCTGCGCTGTCGATGCACTGGAACGCGAGCAGATCCGCCGCATCCTGCTGGTGCGTCCGGCGGTTGAAGCGGGTGAGAAACTCGGCTTCCTGCCCGGCGACCTGTCGCAGAAGATCGACCCGTACCTGCGCCCCCTCTACGACGCGCTCTACGAGATGCTCGGCTTTGAATACGTGGCCAAGCTGATCGAACGTCAGGTGATCGAAGTTGCGCCGCTGGCCTACATGCGCGGTCGCACGCTGAACAACAGCTTCATCATTCTCGACGAGAGTCAGAACACCACCGTCGAACAGATGAAAATGTTCCTCACGCGGATCGGCTTCGGCTCTACAGCGGTCATCACCGGTGACATCACCCAGGTCGACTTGCCGAAAGGCACCAAGTCGGGCCTGCATCATGTGATTGAAGTGCTCAAAGACGTGCCGGGCATCAGCTTCACGCACTTCCAGCCGAAAGACGTCGTGCGCCATCCTTTGGTCCAGCGGATCGTCGAAGCCTACGAGCGCTTCGAAAACCGTGACGAAGCACCCAAGGACACCTCGCGAAATGCTTGAGCTAGACCTGCAAATCGCGACTGAAGCGAACGCGCCGAGTGAAGCCGACTTCCGCCTGTGGTGCGAACTCGCCCTGCGCCAGCGCACCGCTGACTCGGAAATGACCATTCGTCTGGTCGACGAGGCAGAAGGCCGCGAGCTGAATCACACCTGGCGCCACAAGGATTACGCGACCAACGTCCTGTCATTCCCTGCCGAAGTGCCCGACGAGTTTCTCGACATCCCATTGCTCGGCGATCTGGTGATCTGCGTGGCGGTGGTTGAGCGCGAAGCCGCCGAACAAGGCAAGGAACTAAAGGCCCACTGGGCGCATCTGGTCATTCACGGCTGCTTGCATCTGCTTGGTTACGACCATATAGATGACGAGGAAGCCGAAGAAATGGAAGCACTGGAACGCGAGTTGCTTGCCGAATTGGACTATCCCGATCCGTACGCGGACGACGAACCCGAAACATCCCCTATCGTTACAACAAAGGATTCAGAGTAATCGCTATGAGCGAAGATCGATCGAGCAACGGGCAGAAGTCATGGCTGGGTAAACTGACCCAGGCTTTTGCCCACGAGCCGAAGAACCGTCAGGAGCTTCTCGAGCTGCTGCGTGATGCACATCAGAACAAACTGCTGGACAGCGAAGCGCTGGCCATCGTCGAAGGCGCCATTCAGGTGGCTGACCTGCAAGTACGCGACATCATGGTGCCGCGCTCGCAGATGATCAGCATCAAGGCGACCCAGACACCCCGTGAATTCCTCCCGGCCGTGGTCGACTCGGCCCACTCGCGTTATCCGGTCATCGGCGAAAGCCATGACGATGTGATGGGCGTGCTGCTGGCCAAGGATCTGCTGCCGCTGATCCTCAAGGAAAACGGCGACAGCTTCAACATCAAGGATCTGCTGCGCCCGGCCACGTTCGTGCCGGAGTCCAAGCGTCTGAATGTGTTGCTGCGTGAATTCCGCGCCAACCACAACCACATGGCCATCGTCATCGACGAATACGGCGGTGTGGCGGGCCTGGTGACCATCGAAGACGTGCTGGAACAGATCGTCGGCGACATCGAAGACGAGCACGACGTCGAAGAAGACAGCTACATCAAGCCCCTGCCAAGCGGCGACTTCCTGATCAAGGCCCTGACGCCGATCGAGAACTTCAACGAGTTCTTCGACAGCGAATTCTCCGACGACGAGTTCGACACCGTCGGTGGGCTGGTGATGAGCGCGTTCGGGCACTTGCCAAAACGCAACGAAATCACTGAAATCGGCGCCTATCGTTTCCGCATCCTGAACGCCGACAGCCGTCGGATTCATTTGCTGCGACTCACGCCAATCGCCCGGTAATACATCTAAGGATTGAAATGCGCTGGACAACCCGCCCCGGCTGGCCCGGTAACCTGCTGGCCGTGGCGGCCGGTGCAATCACCACCTTCGCTCTGGCACCGTTCAACATCTGGCCGCTGGCTTTGCTGGCAGTCGGTTTGTTCTATGCCGGCATGCGCGAGCTGAGCCCGCGTCAGGCGCTGGGCCGTGGCTGGTGTTTCGGTTTCGGCCTGTTCGGCGCCGGCACCAGTTGGATCTATTACAGCATTCACCATTTCGGCGGTGCTTCGGTGCTGTTGGCCGGGTTCCTGATGCTGCTGTTCACGGCGGCGATTGCCTGGTTCTTCGCCCTGCCCGCCTGGATTTGGGCGCGCTGGCTGCGCCGTAACGAAGCGCCGCTCGCTGATGCGTTGGCGTTCGCCGCTCTGTGGGTCGCTCAGGAAATGTTTCGTGGCTGGTTCCTCACCGGTTTCCCGTGGTTGTACTCGGGTTACAGCCAGCTCGATGGTCCGTTGGCCGGGCTTGCGCCGGTCGGTGGCATGTGGCTCGTGGGGTTCGTGCTGGCACTGACCGCTGCGTTGATCTACAACGCACCGCGCTTGCTGCAAACCGGACGCAAAGGTTTTGTCGTTGCCGGTCTGGTGTTGCTGATCGCGCCGTGGGCTGCCGGTATCGCGCTCAAGGGCCACGCCTGGACCAGTCCATCCGGCGCGCCGCTGAGCGTTGCCGCGATTCAGGGCAACGTCGCACAAAGCATGAAATGGGACCCGGCCGAGCTCAACGCGCAACTGGCCCTGTACCGCGATCTGAGTTTCCGTTCGAAACCGGTGGATCTGCTGATCTGGCCGGAAACCGCCGTGCCGGTGCTCAAAGAGTCCGCCGAGGGCTACCTGAGCATGATGGGTAACTTCGCCGCCGAGCGTAAATCAGCGCTGATCACCGGCGTGCCGATTCGCGAAACGGTCCGTCACGAACGCCGCTTCTTCAACGGCATCACCGTGGTCGGCGAAGGCGACGGCACTTATCTGAAGCAGAAACTGGTGCCGTTCGGCGAGTACGTGCCGCTGCAGGACATCCTGCGTGGCTTGATCGCGTTCTTTGATTTGCCGATGTCCGACTTCGCCCGTGGCCCGGCCGATCAGGCGTTGCTGCAAGCTAAGGGTTATCAGATTGCCCCGTTCATCTGCTATGAAGTGGTGTACCCGGACTTTGCTGCCGGTCTGTCGGCGCGCAGTGATTTGTTGCTGACGATCAGTAACGACACCTGGTTCGGCACCTCGATCGGCCCGCTGCAACATTTGCAGATGGCGCAGATGCGGGCGCTGGAAGCCGGGCGCTGGATGATCCGCGCGACCAACAACGGCGTGACCGGTCTGATCAACCCGTTCGGGCAGATCACCGAGCAGATTCCGCAGTTCGAACAGGGTGTGCTGTATGGCGAAGTGGTGCCGATGCACAACCTGACGCCTTATCTGCAATATCGCTCGTGGCCGCTGATGATCGTGTGCTTGCTGTTGTTTGGCTGGGCACTGATGGCCAGCCGGATGTCGAAAACCCTTTAAAGCAAAAGATCGCAGCCTGCGGCAGCTCCTACATGGGAAAGCACAAATCCCATGTAGGAGCTGCCGCAGGCTGCGATCTTTTGATCCTCAACGGTAAAACAGCGAATACCCCACCTGCCCCACCGCTTCATTCAGCAACTGCCCGCTCTGCCAGATCGATTTGAATTCCGGCAGCCAACCACCGAAGGGTCGGGCGTTATCAGTGCCTAAAAAGCCCACCGGCGCCGCAACCACTTCAAACCCGGCCTGCTCGAAGCACCATACCGCACGTGGCATGTGCCAGGCCTGCGTCACCACGACTACGCGTTTGATGCCCTGCGGCAGCAACAGGTCGGCGCTGAATTTGGCGTTTTCCCACGTGGTGCGGCTGTCGCCTTCCTGCCAACGCACCGTCACGCCAAAGTCATCGAGCAATGAATCTGCCATCAGCTTTGCCTCGGTCGGCGGCGTACCGTAGTGCAGACCGCCGCTGGTCAGAATCGGCAGACCCGACGCCTTTGCCAGTCGCGCCGCATATCGCTGACGCTCAAGCCCGACGCCGGTCGGCTGATCCTCACCCCACGCCAGATCACCACGCTCGCGCCCGGAACCCAGCACCACAATCGCATCGGCCCGTTGCGCCAGTGTCGCCCATTCGGCACGGGCCAACGGTGGCTCGCGCTCCAGCGCCTTGGCGCCCCATTGCACGACCACCGGCAGGCTCATCAACCACAACCCGCCAAGCCCCAGGGCAAAACACACTCCGGCCAGGCGCGGCCGCGAACGGCGCAGCCACCACGCAACCAGCAACAACAGCAGCAGAATGCCGGGCGGCAACAAGAGTTGTTTGATCAAATAGCGAAAAGGCATCGGGCATCTCCAAAGATGCCCGAAGCCTAAAAGTGTTGATGAAGCGTTACAACCGATAGGTGGGATCCTGTTGAAAAAGATCCGGTTCTTGACCTGCCATGCGCTTACTTGGCCTGCAGAGCACGTACTTTGACGGTGTCTCTGCCGGGCGCCTTGTCCTTGAGCCAGATGACCTTGGCCGAATGTGCTGCATCGAGCTGCTTCACTGCTTGTGACAGGCATCCATGCGTTTCACGTTCACTGCGATCCAGATAGGCCTTGACCAGTTTGAACTCGGCGGGACTCAAGCCACGCAATTCCAGTTCCAGGGGGCGCTCGTCGCGCAGCCGGTCAGCGGTTTTTACTGCGTCCAGGGCCATACCCAGACGGTCGATCAACCTCTCGTACAACTCGGGTTTAGTCACGTTTTTTTGCCGTTGCTCCACCATCCCTCACCTCATTGAAGATAAGACTCACTCCCCAGTTAGAGCTTAGCTTCGCTGCACAAACCGGCTGTACGCCGCGACCAACGGCCCCGACGCAAGTATTGCGGGACATGTAGCTGTAATCAGGGTTTCCCTAGGCCAAGCGCGGTCATGTATGCTACGGCGCTTCCTGTAATTCCACTTCCAGCTCGTCCGGGCCAACCCCGGAACCTGCGTTGAAGAGGATTAGGCCACCCCTATCCAGTACAAAAGTAGCCATGCACGAACAATATCAGCCCCGTGAAATTGAAGCCGCCGCCCAGTCATTCTGGGATGAGCAAAAGTCCTTTGAAGTCAGTGAACAGCCAGGCAAGGAGACTTTCTACTGCCTGTCGATGTTCCCTTACCCCAGCGGCAAGCTACACATGGGGCACGTGCGCAACTACACCATCGGCGACGTGATCTCCCGCTATCAGCGCATGCAAGGCAAGAACGTTCTGCAACCGATGGGTTGGGACGCCTTCGGCATGCCGGCAGAAAACGCCGCGATGAAGAACAACGTAGCGCCGGCAAAATGGACCTACGAAAACATCGCCTACATGAAGTCGCAGCTGCGCAGCCTCGGGCTGGCGGTCGACTGGTCGCGTGAAGTGACCACCTGCAAGCCGGATTACTACCGCTGGGAACAATGGCTGTTCACTCGCCTGTTCGAAAAAGGTGTGATCTACCGTAAAAACGGCACCGTGAACTGGGACCCGGTCGACCAGACCGTTCTGGCTAACGAGCAGGTCATCGACGGTCGCGGCTGGCGTTCCGGCGCGCTGATCGAAAAGCGCGAAATCCCGATGTACTACTTCAAGATCACCGCCTACGCGGATGAGCTGCTGGAGAGCCTCGACGAACTGACTGGCTGGCCTGAACAGGTCAAGACCATGCAGCGCAACTGGATCGGCAAATCCCGCGGCATGGAAGTGCAGTTCCCGTACAACGTCGACTCGATCGGCGAAGCCGGCACGCTCAAAGTCTTCACCACCCGTCCAGACACCCTGATGGGCGCGACCTATGTTGCCGTGGCTGCCGAGCACCCACTGGCCACCCTGGCCGCGAAAAACAACCCTGAGCTGCAAGCGTTCATCGCTGAATGCAAGGGCGGCAGCGTTGCCGAAGCCGACGTCGCCACGCAAGAGAAAAAAGGCCTGCCGACCGGCCTCTTCGTCGAGCATCCACTGACTGGCGAAAAACTGCCGGTATGGGTCGCCAACTACGTATTGATGCACTACGGCGACGGCGCTGTCATGGCGGTACCGGCGCACGACGAGCGCGATTTCGAATTCGCCCACAAGTACAACCTGCCGGTTAAATCGGTAGTCCGTACCAGCTCTGGCGACACCAACCCTGCCCCGTGGCAAGACGCCTACGGCGAGCACGGCACGCTGATCAACTCCGGCGAGTTCGACGGTCTCGACTTCGCCGGCGCGTTCGATGCCATGGAAGTGGCCCTGATCAAGAAAGAACTGGGCGCCTCGCGCACTCAGTTCCGCCTGCGCGACTGGGGCATCAGCCGTCAGCGCTACTGGGGCTGCCCGATCCCGATCATCCACTGCGAAACTTGCGGTGACGTGCCGGTGCCGGAAGACCAACTGCCTGTCGTTCTGCCGGAAGACGTGGTGCCGGACGGCGCCGGTTCGCCGCTGGCACGCATGCCTGAGTTTTACGAATGCAGCTGCCCGAAATGCGGCCAGCCTGCCAAACGTGAAACCGACACCATGGACACCTTCGTCGAGTCGTCGTGGTACTACGCCCGTTACGCCTCGCCGCACTTTGAAGGTGGCTTGGTAGAGAAATCCGCCGCTGATCACTGGCTGCCGGTCGATCAGTACATCGGCGGTATCGAACACGCGATTCTGCACCTGCTCTACGCGCGCTTCTTCCATAAACTGATGCGTGACGAAGGTCTGGTCAGCTCCAACGAGCCGTTCAAGAACCTGCTGACCCAAGGCATGGTGATCGCCGAAACTTACTACCGTCGCGAAGCCAATGGTGCCTACACCTGGTTCAACCCGGCGGACGTAGAACTTGAGCGTGACAGCAAAGCCAAGGTCATCAGCGCCAAGCTGAAGTCCGACGGCCTGCCGGTGGAAATCGGCGGCACCGAGAAGATGGCCAAGTCGAAGAACAACGGCGTCGACCCACAGTCGATGATCGATCAGTTCGGCGCCGACACCTGCCGCCTGTTCATGATGTTCGCTTCGCCGCCTGACATGAGCGCCGAATGGTCGGACTCCGGCGTTGAAGGTTCGCACCGTTTCCTCAAGCGCGTCTGGCGCCTGGCGCAAGCCCACGTGACTCAGGGCTTGCCGGGCAAACTCGACGTTGCCGCGCTGACCGACGAACAGAAAATCGTGCGCCGCTCGATCCACCTGGCCATCAAGCAGGCCAGCCATGATGTCGGCCAGAACCACAAATTCAACACCGCCATCGCTCAGGTGATGACGCTGATGAACGTGCTGGAAAAAGCCGCACAAGGCACCGAACAGGATCGCGCGCTGGTTCACGAAGGCCTCGAAGCCGTGACCTTGCTGCTGGCACCCATCACGCCGCACATCAGCCACGAACTGTGGAACCAGCTGGGCCACACTGGCGCAGTCATCGACGCCGGCTGGCCGGCTGTGGACGAAAGCGCATTGGTGCAGGACAGCCTGACGCTGGTTATCCAGGTCAACGGCAAACTGCGTGGTCAGATCGAAATGCCGGCCAGCGCAACCCGTGAAGAAGTGGAAGCCGCCGCGCGCATCAACGAAAACGTGCTGCGTTTCGTCGACGGTCTGACTATTCGCAAAGTGATCGTGGTACCAGGGAAACTGGTCAACATCGTCGCCAGCTAAATTGGATTGGGCGTCAGGTCCGCCTGACGCACTGTAAAACCTTTCGGGCCGCAGGGTCGGCCCACATGGTTTCAAGGGGAGCAACACAATGATCAAACGCAATCTGCTGGTGATGGGCCTCGCTGTGCTGCTGAGCGCCTGCGGTTTCCAGCTGCGTGGCACTGGCACTACCGAACTGACGATCAAGGAACTCGACCTGAGCGCCCGCAACGCCTACGGCGAGACGGTAACCGAACTGCGTCAAGTGCTCGAGTCCAGTGGCGTCAAGGTCTACAGCGGCGCGCCGTACAAGCTGTATCTGGCTGACGAGCAGGAAAACCAGCGCATTCTCAGCTACGCCGGTGCCGGCCGTACTGGCGAATACCAGGTCAATACCGTTCTGAACTACGACATCGTCGGCGAACACAACCTGAACCTGCTGAGCGACAAGCTTGAAGTGCAGAAAGTGTTCATTCACGACGGCAACAACTTGGTCGGCTCCGATCAGGAAGCCAACGACGCCCGTCGCGAGACCCGCCGTGAGCTGGTTCAACGCATGATGTTGCGCCTGCAACAGCTGACCCCAGGTCAACTGCAGCAGCTGCAACAAGCGGCCAATGACCGCGCCAAGGCTGAAGCCGACGCGCTGCAAGCGGCGCAAAAGGCTGAAGCGGAAACCCCGCGTCAGTCGCCGCTCGAAGTACCGCAGCAGTAAGACGTTCGGGGCGCTCAGGCGCCCCGTTCGGTATTTCTTATGAAGCTCGCTCCCGCCCAACTCGGTAAACACCTGCAAGGTGCCCTCGCGCCGGTCTACATCATCAGCGGCGATGACCCGCTGCTATGCCAGGAGGCCGCCGACGCCATCCGCCGTGCTGCCCGTGAACAAGGGTTCGACGAACGCCAGGTCTTTGCTGCCGACGCCAATTTCGATTGGGGCACGTTGCTGCAGGCCGGCGCGAGCATGTCGTTGTTCGCTGAAAAACGCCTGTTGGAACTGCGCCTGCCTTCAGGCAAGCCCGGTGACAAGGGCGCCGCAGCGTTCATCGAATACTGCTCGCGCCCCGCTGAAGACACGGTGCTGCTGATCAGCTTGCCCAAGCTCGATGGCAGTGCGCAGAAGACCAAGTGGGGCAAGGCGCTGGTCGAAGGCCAGCAGACCCAGTTCATCCAGATCTGGCCGGTGGATGCCAATCAACTGCCGAGCTGGATTCGTCAGCGTCTGTCGCAGGCCGGTTTGTCGGCCAGCCAGGACGCGGTCGAATTGATTGCTGCACGTGTCGAGGGCAACCTGCTCGCCGCCGCGCAGGAAATCGAGAAGCTCAAGCTGATGGCCGAAGGTGGCCAGATCACCGTTGAAACCGTGCAGGCCGCAGTGGCGGACAGTGCGCGCTTTGACGTGTTTGGCTTGACCGATGCGGTGCTCAACGGCGAACCGGCGCACGCATTGCGCATGCTGGAAGGCTTGCGCGGTGAAGGGGTCGAGCCACCGGTGATTCTCTGGGCGCTGGCGCGGGAGTTGCGCCTGCTGGCCAATATCTCGCTGCAGTACAGCCAGGGCACGCCACTGGACAAGTGTTTCAGTCAGGCGAAACCGCCAGTCTGGGACAAGCGCAAACCCCTGATGAGCAAAGCCCTGCAACGCTACTCGGCGCAACGCTGGGCGCAGTTGTTGCTGGAAGCCCAGCGCATCGATGCGCAGATCAAGGGTCAGGCTGCGGGTTCGCCGTGGATGAGTCTGAGCCGACTGGCATTGTTGATGGCAGGCCAGCGGTTGACGCTACCTGCCGAGTAAGGCCAACCGAAGCGGCGCCAATGCCCAAGCCCGCTCTGCATCCTTGATTGAACAGCCCTCACGGGTAAATCTGATCACTACCCGAGTAGGTAAAGGAAGCCGCCCAGGTTGACTTGTTGATCGTCAACATTACGACAGGCACAACCTTGCCACCACTTTGACTGTAATAAGCACTCTGATTCTGCCTTGCCTGAGTCCAGCCTGGCGTTGAGCCGCTGGTGTAGAAAAACGCCTTGATGGGCATATTGGCAGCCGCTTGTTTGGCCCAGACACGAACAACCAGTTCGTTTTCGTCATTGACGCCATTCTTCGGAATTTTTGGCATCGCCAGCAACGCTTCTCGAAACAACACTGCCGTCTGATCAGGCGATGTGTCTCGAACATCGAAACTGCATTGTTTCTGCTCGCGCACTGTTGCACCGGCCAAGTAGTGCGTCAAAAATTTAGTCGACGTGGTGATCGCCTGCGAAGCGCAGGAAGCACTGCGATTGCCATGCAGACTGTGTGGCCCACAACCGTAGTCCGACCGCCACTCTGTCGCGCCATCTATGGGAAAGAAGCATAGATACTGAAACTTCAACTGACCGGCAAGCTCAGAGACCGGCGTGACTATATAGCCGTTGTTGGCATGGCTATAGAGGGCTGGAAACCGAGAATCCTGGCGCATGTAAGAAAACGCAACGAAGCCTTTTTTCACGTTGGCCGGGCTTGGATCCCAGATATTGAAGCCCGGTCCGTTGGTCGTCCCCCTGATCACAACGCCTGAGCACAAAAAACTCGGTGCAGTTTCACTATTGAAACAATTGCGCGACGTTTGATTCCATTTCGCATTGAGATCAGCAACCACCGCCGGACCATTGTTGCGAGGTTGTGAGAAAGCACCGAATTGCTGGTCACCTGGCACGCTCTGAGTTGAAATCTGTTCTTCACTCGGTACCGGTGGGGCGGGGGCCGGTTGTTCCTGAGTAGCGGAGCAGGCGATCAACAAAAAGGCCCAGACCAACAAGATTATTTTTTTCACGATCGATATCCCTTGTGCATCGTGGTGATGAAATCTGCCGTAATGCATAAACGGTCGATAGGCGTACTTGCGTTCAAATGCCTGACCTGAGTGATCAGCAGAGCAGGATTACCGGCTACGTTACTGAAACAACGCTGTATACTGGCCCGGTCTAAAAGGAGACCCACCATGAGCAAAAAGCGCCCCAACAAGGCCAAATCCATCGTCGCCCAACCCTTGTTTCGCAGTCGTCAAGAGCGACCAACCAAGGGCAAAGGCAGCTACCGCCGCGAAGCCTTCCAGTCTAAAAGCTGGGAGGCTTCTTGCTTTCTGGCGGCATGAATGACGCTGGAACTCGCTTCGTCTGATGACCTCTCCCCTCTTCTCTGTACCATTTGAGCACTCATTTAGCGCCGCTTTGGCAAAGCGCGTAACTGTCAAACCTGACAGTTGATCAATGCAGAATTCGGAGTTTTACTGGCCGGATAAACATTAAATCCCGAGCAAAATCTGCCCCCTCGCAAGTCGCTTGGCACGGCTGTCGTGTTAAGGTCTGCACCTGATTCGTTTCCCCTGGAACTGTGCATGCCCCTAAGTCTTTCCCGTCGTTGGCCTGTTCGCCATTCGATCGCTGCAGCAAGCTTCGTTCTGCTTGTCGCCTGTGCGGAAAAACCCACCGCCGCCGACGCGCAACCTCTTCAAGCCGCCCCTGTCGCCACGGCCCCAGCGATTATCCCGCCGGTAGTGCCGTCCGCCGACCCTCTCGATCTTCAGCCGACCCAGACCTTTGCCGAATGGCAGGCAGGCTTCCGCAAGGACGCGCTCGCCGCCGGGATCAGCCCTGAGTTGTTTGATCGCGCCTTTGCCGATGTCAGTTTCGACGCCAGCGTGATTCGTGCCGACCGCAGCCAGCCGGAATTCTCCCGCCCGGTGTGGGAATACCTCGACGGCGCGCTGTCGCCGCTGCGCGTGCGCAAGGGTCAGGCGCTGCTCAACCAGTACGCCGACATTCTGCAAAGCATCGAACAGCGTTATGGGGTCGACCGTCAGGCGCTCGTTTCGGTGTGGGGTATGGAGAGTAATTTCGGTCAGTTCCAGGGCAGCAAATCGGTGATCAACTCACTGGCCACCCTCGCCTACGAAGGCCGCCGCCCGGGCTTTGCCCATGCGCAATTGATTGCTGCCCTGCAGATCCTGCAACAGGGCGATATCACGCCAGAGAAGATGCTCGGTTCCTGGGCCGGGGCGATGGGCCAGACCCAGTTCATTCCGACCACCTACAACACCCACGCCGTGGATTTCGACGGTGATGGCCGCCGCGACATCTGGGGCAGCCCGGCCGATGCCCTGGCTTCGACCGCGCACTACCTGCAAAGCTCCGGCTGGCAGCGTGGGCAGCCGTGGGGTTTCGAGGTGCAACTGCCGAGCAGTTTCAACTACACGCTGGCGGATGGGGCGATTCGCAAGAGCGTCGCCGAGTGGCGTCAGCTGGGTGTGAACTTGCCTAATGGCGCTCAGGTACCTGCGGGCTCCGAGCAACTGTCCGCGGCCCTGCTGTTGCCGGCCGGTTATCGTGGCCCGGCGTTCCTGATCCTCGATAACTTCCGGGCGATCCTCAAGTACAACAATTCCTCGTCGTATGCCTTGGCGGTGAGCCTGTTGTCCGAGCGTTTCAGTGGCGCAGGCTTGATCAATGGCAACTGGCCGAAAGACGACTTGCCGTTGAGCCGCACCGAGCGCATCGAGTTGCAGACCCTTCTGAGCGCGCGCAATTACGATGCGGGCACGGCGGACGGGATTATCGGCGCCAATACGCGCAAGGCGATTCGCAGCGCACAGCAGTCGTTTGGCTGGCCGGCGGATGGCTATCCCACGCACAAGTTGCTTGAGAGCCTGCGGGGCCAATAAGCAAGATCAAAAGATCGCAGCCTGCGGCAGCTCCTACAGGGATCGTATTCCAATGTAGGAGCTGCCGCAGGCTGCGATCTTTTGCTTTATCGGGTCACCACATCCTGCTCCAGCATCAATTCCTTCTTCCCGGCATCCAGCCGTACCAGCGCGCCCATCGGCAGCGTCAGGTTCGGGTCGCAATGCCCACTACGCCACCCCGACAACACCGGTATCCGCAAAGGCTCGAACGTCTGCTTGAGCAAACGATTCAGCGCCTCGACATCTACCCCGGCAATGTCCCCGACCAACACCCCGCGCAACTTGGCCAACTTGCCGGCCAGACGCATCTGGGTCAGTAACCGGTCGATCCGATACAGCGGTTCGTTGATGTCTTCGATCAGTAGAATTACCCCTTCGACATCGATTTCGTAAGGCGTGCCTAGTGTTGAAGCGATCATTGCCAGATTGCCGCCAAGCAAACGCCCGTGTGCAACGCCGGGCTCAACGGTGGTCAACGGATACGCCACCGGATGGCTCAGCACACTCCCCGCTTTCACCTGACCACGCAGCATGGCGAAGAACGACGTCACGGTCGGCGGTTCCTTGTCACCCAACAGGTCGGCGTTGAGCAGTGGCCCGTGGAAGGTCACAAACCCGGCGTAACGGCTTATCGCCAGGTGCAGCGCGGTGATATCGCTGTAACCGACGAAAGGCTTGGCGTGGCGGCTGAGCAGGTCGTAGTCGATGCGATCCAGCAGGCGCGGCGTGCCGTAGCCGCCGCGCAGGCAGATGATCGCGTCGACGTCAGGGTCGGCAAACGCAGCGTGCAGGTCATTGAGGCGCACGTCATCGCTGCCGGCCAGATAACCATCTTTCTCGTAGACGCCGGGAAACACCTTCAGCGCATAACCGCGAGCGCGCATCCACTGCACAGCCTTGTCGGTGTCCAGCGCACCCGGCCCGGCAGGCGCGATAACGCCGATCACGCCCTCTGACGGCAACGCCGGCACGGGTTTATGCGGAAAAAGGCTGTGGGTCGGTCGAACGGTCATCCATGGGGCTCCCAGTGTGAAGTCATGCGCACACAGTAGTCAGGAAAGCAGGCAAAAAAAAGCCCGCCGGACTTAAAGCCACGGCGGGCATTTTATTCAGCGCTGAATCAGGAACCCATCAACTCAGCCTTGACCAGCTTCGCTTGCTCGTCAGCGTGGTACGAAGAACGCACCAGCGGGCCGGAAGCGACGTTTTTGAAGCCCATCTTGTAACCTTCCTCGGCGAACCAGGCGAAGGTGTCCGGGTGCACGAAACGCTGCACCGGCAAGTGGCTGCGCGACGGTTGCAGGTACTGACCGAGGGTCAGCATGTCGATGTCGTGTTCGCGCATGCGCTTCATGACTTCGATGACTTCCTCGTCGGTCTCGCCCAGACCCAGCATCAGGCCGGATTTGGTCGGAATGTGCGGCATCATCTGCTTGAAGCGTTGCAGCAGAGTCAGCGACCACTGGTAATCCGAACCCGGACGCGCAGCCTTGTACAGGCGCGGCACGGTTTCCAGGTTGTGGTTGAACACATCCGGCGGCTCGGCGGCGGTGATTTCCAGCGCGACGTCCATGCGGCCACGGTAGTCCGGGACCAGGGTCTCGAGCTGCACGTTCGGCGACAGTTTGCGGATTTCGCGGATGCAGTCAGCAAAGTGCTGGGCACCACCGTCGCGCAGGTCGTCGCGGTCAACCGAAGTAATCACCACGTACTTGAGCTTGAGGTCGGCGATGGCGATGGCCAGGCTTTCCGGCTCGTTGACGTCCAGTGGCTTCGGACGCCCGTGGCCAACGTCGCAGAACGGGCAGCGACGGGTGCAGATGTCGCCCATGATCATGAAGGTCGCGGTGCCGCCGGAGAAGCACTCACCCAGATTCGGGCAGGACGCTTCTTCGCAGACGCTGTGCAGCTTGTGTTTACGCAGCAGGCTCTTGATACGGTCGACTTCCGGCGAAACCGGGATGCGCACACGAATCCAGTCAGGCTTCTTCGGCAGTTCGGTGGTCGGAATGATCTTTACCGGGATGCGTGCAACCTTCTCGGCGCCGCGCAGCTTGACGCCGGCTTCTACCTTGGGACGCGGGGCCGGGCGCTCGGTCACGTCGAGCGTCGGGATCATGGTTTGCACTGCATCAGTAGTCATATCAGTCGATTCCGCCCGTCAGGGTCGTCTGCTCAGCATAGTCGAGGTGTTTGACGAGCTGCGCACGCAGCCGGGCACTTACCTCGGCAAATTCAATCGATCCTGCGTGATCGCTCAGCTGGGTCATCGCCAGCCCGGCATAGCCGCAGGGATTAATCCGTCGAAACGGTTCCAGGTTCATATCCACGTTCAGGGCCAGGCCATGAAAGGAACAACCGTGGCGAATCCGCAAACCCAGAGAAGCGATTTTTGCTCCATCGACATAGACGCCGGGAGCATCTGGCTTGGCTGCAGCGGTAACGCCGTAGCTGGCCAGCAGTTCAATCAGGCAAAGCTCCATGCGGCTGACCAGATCGCGCACGCCGAAACCCAGCTTGCGCACATCCAGTAACAGGTAAGCCACCAATTGGCCGGGGCCATGATAAGTCACCTGGCCGCCACGATCGACCTGCACCACCGGGATATCTCCCGGCAGCAGCAAGTGTTCGGCCTTGCCGGCCTGGCCCTGAGTGAACACCGGCGGGTGTTCGACGAGCCAGATTTCGTCGGCGGCATAGCTGCCGCGTTCGTTGGTAAAGCGTTGCATGGCATGCCAGACCGGCTCGTAAGCCATCTGGCCGAGCTCACGAAAGCCCAGCGTGCCCTGCATCACAACACCATGTGCACGAAACCGGTTGCCCGCAGTTCGCTGTTGATGTTGTACAGCTGATCCTGATCGGTCGCGACGATGTGCAACTGGATGGTGGTGTATTTGCCGTTGCTGCTCGAACGCTCGTCGACACGCTCATCGTTAATCTTCGCGAATTTCTTCACGATTTCGATGATCTTGTCTTTGTGGCCAACCCCCGTGTCGCTGATCACCTTAACCGGATAATCAACCTGGGGAAATTCGATCTTTGGCGCCTTTACTTCGGTATCGGTCATGGCGTAACGGCCTCTTGAGCGCAAGCCGTGATAACGCGCATGGCCCCGCACCGGATCGGGGCGGGGCCATGCAGGTCAACACAAATCAGTTGAACAAGCCGTAGAAGAATAGACGGATGCTATCCCACATGCGGCGGAAGATACCACCCTCCTCGACGCCATCCAGAGCGATCAGGTCAGCGCTGTGCACGACCTTGTCTTCCAGTTTGACTTCGACTTTACCGATCACGTCGCCCTTGGCGATTGGCGCGGTCAGTTGCGGGTTCATGGTCATGCTGGCAGCGAGCTTCTTCAGCTGGCCTTTTGGCAGGGTCATGGTCAGGTCTTCAGCCAGGCCGGCCTTGACTTGATTGGTGGTGCCTTTCCACACCGGAGCCTGAGCCAGTTCGGTGCCCTTCTGATAGAAGGTCTGGGTTTCGAAGAAGCGGAAACCGTAAGTCAGCAGCTTCTGGGTTTCAGCGGCGCGAGCCACTTCGCTGTTTGTACCGAACACCACCGCGATCAGGCGCTGGCCGTCACGTACCGCCGAGGACACCATGCAGTAGCCGGCTTCGTCGGTGTGACCGGTTTTCAGACCGTCAACGGTCTTGTCGCGCCATAGCAGCAGGTTACGGTTAGGTTGCTTGATGCCGTTCCAGAAGAACTCTTTCTGCGAGTAGATCGCGTAGTGAGCCGGGTCTTCGTGGATGATTGCACGGGCCAGGATTGCCATGTCGTGAGCCGACGAGTAGTGCTCAGGGTTTGGCAGGCCGGTCGGGTTCATGAAGTGGGTGTTGCTCATGCCCAGATCAGTCACCGTCTTGTTCATCAGGTCGGCGAACGCATCTTCGCTACCGGCGATGTGCTCGGACAGGGCGACGCTGGCGTCGTTGCCGGACTGGATGATGATGCCGTGCAGCAAGTCGCTGACAGTCACCTGCGAGCCGACTTTGATGAACATCCGCGAACCGCCGGTGCGCCAGGCGTTTTCGCTGACGGTCACCGGATCGTTTTCACCAATCTGGCCACGACGGATTTCCAGGGTCGCGATGTACGCGGTCATCAGCTTGGTCAGGCTGGCCGGCGGCAGACGCTGGTCGCCATTGTTCTCGACCAGCACGTTGCCGCTGCTGGCATCCATCAGAACGTAGGCTTTAGCGGCCAGTTGTGGTGGCGACGGCATCATCTCGGCCGCGAAGGCGGCTGGCGAGAGGAGCAGCGGGACTAGCAGACACAGGCGTTTGGCAAAGGTGGTGATGTTCATCCGTCTCTCGAAATCGCTAATGGAAACTGTCCTTGCGGACAAAATTTAATCAGATGGCTTTCTAACGAGCCATCGCGTGTTCAGTTGCTCACTCCAGTCACCCTTGCCGGGCTTTTGTTCTTCGACGAGCCAACAACCTGATTCACCCCCCAATCGCTGGTGAACCGTCAATCAAGATCTACGTTTTGCTTACTCGGTGACCACGCTTGGCGAACCAAGGTTGGCCAGGCGCACGCTGTTCTGCACCTGGGCAATTTCACCCGGCGAGCCGATCGGCCCCAGACGTACCCGATGCAGGGTCTGCTGATTGCGCACGATCGAACTGATGAACACCGGAGCGCTCACCATCCCGCTGAGCTTCGACCTCAGGAGTTCTGCAGCGTCCGGGTTGGCGAACGCGCCCACCTGCAGATACTGGCCAGTTGCTGTTGCAGAAGCGTTTTTTTTTGCACTCATCGGCACCGGTACGGTGTCAGAGGCGTGTTGTTGCGGTGGCGGCGTCCACTGCTCGACGGTGCCGGCCGAGGCCGTAATCACCGGCGCGCTGTTCTGCGCGACCTGCGGCTCGTTGAGCATCAACGGTGCCGGACGGCCCTTGGCAGCCCAGTATTGCTGCGGATCGATGCCTTCAACCTTGACCCGCGCAGTGCCGGTTTCGGCGTAACCGAGTTTTTTCGCGGCCGCGTAAGACAAGTCGATGATGCGATCGGAATAGAACGGCCCACGGTCGTTGACCCGCAGGATCACCGTGCGGTTGTTGTCCAGGTTGGTCACCCGAACGTAACTTGGCAGTGGCAATGTCTTGTGGGCGGCACTCATGCCGTACAGGTCGTAAACCTCGCCATTGGCGGTGTTCTGACCGTGAAACTTGGTGCCGTACCAGGACGCCGTGCCGGAGGCGACGTAGGTCTTGGATTCCTGCAACGGGAAGTAGGTTTTGCCCAGTACGGTGTAAGGGTTGGCCTTGTACGGGCCGGTGTGCAGGGTCGGCGTGGCATCAGGGATGCGCGAAACATCGACGTCCCACCACGGCGCGCCATCTTTGTGCGCGCGATTGATGTCCAGGCCCGGCTGCGCTCGCACAGCGGTATTGGAGGTTTTCGGCGTCGGGGAACGGCTGGTCGTGCAGCTGGCGACCAGTACCGCCAACGCAGCAAATGCCACCAGCTTCAGGGGTTTATTATTAGGCAATGCCCGCATTACTTGACGCCCCGTGCTTGTACCAGCTGTTCAGACAGTTGATGTACGGCCATGGCGTACATCACGCTGCGGTTATAACGCGTGATCGCGTAGAAATTCTTCAGGCCCATCCAGTATTCAGGGCCGTTGTCGCCTTCGAGGCGAAATGCAGTCACCGGCATATCATCGCGCAGCGCATCATGACTTGACCAGCCCAGCGCCCGCAACTCTCCAACCGTCTTCGTCGGCTCGATGCCGGTGGTCAGGCCTTCATCGACCTGCTCGCCACGGACATCGGCGCGGCTGACCACCGGCTCACCGGCGACCCAGCCGTGACGCTTGAAATAGCTGGCAACGCTGCCGATCGCATCGTCCGGGTTGTTCCAGATATTGATGTGGCCGTCACCGTCGAAATCCACCGCATAGGCGCGAAAGCTGCTCGGCATGAACTGCGGCAGGCCCATGGCCCCGGCGTACGAACCTTTGAGGGTCAATGGATCGACCTGCTCTTCGCGCGCCAGCAGGAGGAACTCACGCAGTTCCTTGCGGAAAAATTCGGCACGGGGAGGATAGTCGAAACCGAGCGTCGACAAGGCATCGATCACCCGGTAATTACCGGTATTACGTCCGAAAAACGTTTCAACGCCGATGATCGACACGATGACTTGCGCCGGCACGCCATATTCCTGCTCGGCGCGAGCCAGCGTTGCCTCGTGCTGACGCCAGAAGTCGACACCGCGGGCAATGCGCGCGTCGGTGATGAACATCGGGCGGTATTCTTTCCACTGCTTGACCCGTTCGGCAGGTCGGGAGATCGCATCGAGAATCGCCTGCTTGCGTTGAGCCTCGCGGAACACCGCCATCAGTTGCTCACCGGCGAAACCGTAGTCGCGGGTCATTTCACCGACGAACTCGGCCACCTGAGGTGAGCCTTCGTACTCGCCGGCCAGCGCTTCCTGCATGCTGCCCAGGAGGCCCATCAGGCCTACCACTGGCGCGCATCGAGTCGCCCAGCCACGCATTACTTGCATTGAACTCTTCACCTTATTCAAACCTGTGCGATCCACTTGCGATGGGTATGGATCGACATCAAAACCCCAAACGCTGACAGCAGCGTCACCAGCGAAGTTCCTCCGTAGCTAATGAACGGCAACGGTACCCCTACGACCGGCAACAGGCCACTGACCATACCGATGTTGACGAAAACGTAAACAAAAAACGTCATGGTCAACGCACCGGCGAGCAATTTGCCGAACAGCGTCTGTGCCTGAGCGGTGATCACCAGCCCTCGGCCAATCAGCAACAGGTAAATCAGCAGCAGCGCACAAATACCCACCAGGCCGAACTCTTCGCCGAGTACCGCGATGATGAAGTCGGTGTGGCTTTCCGGGAGGAAGTCGAGGTGCGACTGGGTGCCGAGCAGCCAGCCTTTGCCGAACACGCCGCCGGAACCGATCGCGGCTTTCGACTGAATGATGTTCCAGCCGGTGCCGAGCGGGTCGCTTTCCGGATCGAGGAAGGTCAGGATTCGCTGCTTCTGGTAGTCGTGCATGATGAAAAACCACATCGCCACCGACACCGGGATCGCCGCCGCCAGCACACTGAGAATCCAGCGCCAGCGCAGCCCGCCCATGAACAGCACGAATGCACCGCCCGCGAGAATCAGCAGCGAAGTGCCGAGGTCAGGCTGGCGGACGATCAGGATGAACGGCACACCGATCAGCATCAGGCTGATGCCGACGTGCTTGAGTTGCGGCGGCAACGTGCGCTTGGACAGGTACCAGGCGATGGTCGCCGGCATCAGGATCTTCATGAATTCCGAGGGCTGGAAGCGGATCACCCCGGGAATGTTGATCCAGCGCGTGGCGCCCATGGCGTTGTGGCCCATGATGTCCACCACCAACAGCAACACCACGCCGATGACATAACCGAGCGGCACCCAGCGCGCCATGAAACGCGGCTCGAACTGGGCGATGACGATCATCGACACCAGGCCGATGCCGAACGAGGTAGCCTGTTTGGCCAGCAGGTCCCAGCTCTTGCCGCTGGCCGAATACAGCACGAACAGGCTGCCGGCGGCGAGAATCAGCAGCAGGATCAGCAACGGACCATCGATATGCAGTCTTTGCAGCAGCGTCGCGCGGCGACGCATCACATCCTCACTGGAGAGCATGCGATCAAAGTTATTCATCACGGGCCGTAGCCTCCGCACTGATTGGGCTGGCGTATTCGGCCTTCAAACGTCCGTCCTGATCGAGCAGCCAGGCGTCCATGACCTGACGCACCACGGGCGCGGCGACACCGGAGCCGGATTCACCGTTCTCGACCATCACCGACACGACGATGCGTGGGTCATCGGCCGGGGCAAAGCCGACGAACAAGGCGTGGTCGCGATGACGCTCCTGAACCTTGGAGCGGTCGTATTTCTCGCCCTGCTTGATCGCGACGACCTGAGCCGTACCCGATTTGCCGGCGATACGGTACTGCGCGCCGATGGCCGCTTTGCGCGCGGTACCACGAGCGCCGTGCATCACTTGCTGCATGCCGTGGTTGACCTTGGTCCAGTCCGACGGATCACGCAGGATAATGTCCGGCATCGGGTTTTCATCCACCGGCTTCACCCCTTCGAGGGATTTCGCCAGGTGCGGACGGTTCCAGATGCCTTTGTTGGCGACCAGCGCCGTGGCCTGGGCCAGTTGCAGCGGAGTCGATTGCATGTAGCCCTGGCCGATCCCGAGGATCAGGGTTTCGCCAGGGAACCACGCCTGTTTGCGCGTCGCTCGCTTCCATTCGCGGGACGGCATCAGGCCGGGGGATTCTTCGAACATGTCCAGCGAGACCTTCTGGCCGATGCCGAACTTGTTCATGTAAGCCGACAGCCGATCGATGCCCAGCTTGTGCGCCAGGTCATAGAAGTAGGTGTCGTTGGACCGCATGATCGCCGTGTCGAGGTCGACGAAACCGTCGCCCGTACGGTTCCAGTTACGGTATTTGTGATCGTAGTTGGGCAGCATGTAGTAGCCCGGGTCGAACACTCGGCTCGACGCCGTCACCACACCGGAATCAAGACCGGCAATCGCTACCGCCGGTTTGATCGTTGAACCCGGCGGATACAGACCGCGCAATACACGGTTGAACAACGGCCGGTCGATCGAATCACGCAACTCGGCGTACGCCTTAAAGCTGATCCCGGTGACGAACAGGTTCGGGTCGAAGCTCGGCTGACTGACCATCGCCAGCACCTCGCCGGTCTTCGGATCGAGCGCAACCACCGCGCCACGACGCCCGCCCAATGCCGCCTCGGCCGCTTCCTGCAATTTGATGTCCAGACTGAGGACGATGTCCTTGCCGGGAATCGGGTCGGTGCGCTTGAGCACCCGCAACACGCGGCCGCGAGCGTTGGTCTCGACTTCTTCGTAACCGACCTGACCGTGCAATTCCGGCTCGTAGAAACGCTCGATGCCGGTTTTGCCGATGTGATGGGTGCCACTGTAGTTGACCGGATCGAGGGTTTTCAGCTCTTTCTCGTTGATCCGCCCCATGTAGCCCACCGAGTGCGCAAAATGCGCGCCTTGCGGGTAGTGACGAACCAGCTGTGCGACCACTTCCACGCCTGGCAGGCGGAATTGGTTAACAGCGATGCGGGCGATCTGCTCCTCGGTCAGCTCGAACAGGATCGGCACCGGTTCGAACGGCCGGCGCCCCTGACGCATGCGTTTCTCGAAGATAACCCGGTCCTCGGGCGTCAGCTCCAGCACTTCGACGATGACGTCGAGCACCTGCGGCCAGTCGCCGGAGCGCTCGCGGGTCATGCTCAGGCTGAAGCTTGGACGGTTGTCCGCCACCACCACGCCGTTGCGGTCGAAAATCAGCCCGCGCGTCGGCGGAATCGGCTGCACATGGACGCGGTTGTTTTCCGACAGTGTCGAGTGGTACTCGTACTGGATCACCTGCAAGTAATACAGCCGCGCAATCAGCACGCCGATCAGCAACATGATCGCAATGGCCCCGAACACGACGCGGCTACGCACCAGGCGTGCGTCCTTTTCGTGGTCCTTGATGCGGATCGGCTGAGACATGAGGGCAGGCTTACTTGTGGTAAGGGTGACCGGACAGCACGGTCCAGGCACGATACAACTGTTCGCCGATCAGGATCCGCACCAACGGGTGCGGCAACGTCAGCGGCGACAACGACCAGCGCTGATCGGCGCGGGCGCAGACTTCAGGCGCCAGCCCTTCCGGGCCACCGACCATGAAATTGACCGTGCGCGAATCCAGCCGCCAGCGATCGAGTTCGACCGCCAGCTGTTCGGTGCTCCAGGGTTTGCCGTGGACTTCCAGCGTGACGATCCGCTCGTTCGGCCCGACCTTGGCCAGCATGGCTTCGCCTTCCTGGCGGATGAAACGGGCCACGTCGGCATTCTTGCCACGGGTATTGAGCGGTATTTCCACCAGTTCGAGCGCCAGCTCGGATGGAAGACGCTTGGCATATTCATGCCAGCCTTCTTCCACCCATTTGGGCATGCGTGAACCGACGGCGATCAGGCGCAGTCGCACAGCAATCCCTTACAGCTGGTCTTTGTTGAGCTTGGTGAAATGCTCGTGGGTGTTTTCCGGGCTGTGGTGCTTGGCGTCGGCCGCGCGGCTTTGCTCGGCACCGGCCCACAGGCGTTCCAGGTCGTAGAACTGACGCGCCGAGGCAGTCATCATGTGCACGATCACCAGGTCCAGGTCCAACAGCACCCAGTCGCTGTCGCCCTTGCCTTCTTCGCCCAGCGGCTTGGCGCCCTGCTTTTTGACTTCTTCGCGAACCTTGTCGAGCATCGCGTTGATCTGGCGGTTGGACGTACCGGTGGCGATGATCATGTAGTCGGTGATGCTCTGCTTGTCGCGAACATCGATGATCTGAATGTCTTGCGCCTTGACGTCTTCCAGGGCTGCAACGGCAATCTTGACCAGTTCGTCGCCTTTGAGCGGCTCATTGGTGTTGACCGGCTCTGGCAGCGGGGCGCTCTTGAATGTGCCTTTGCGCTTTACTTTGGTTTGGTCTTTGTCAGTCATATAAAACTCGTTTTGCTCATATATTCGGCGGCTTGGCGATACGTGGATTCGTATCAGTGAAGCACGCCTTGCTCAGTTCGACGCACGGTAAAGACCGTGCGCATCGATGTAGGCCAGGACCGCGTCGGGCACCAGGAAACGTACCGACTTACCGCTGGCCAGCAGTTGACGGATCTGGGTGGCGGAAACCGCGAGCGGCGTCTGCCAGACGAATGCAATCTGTCCGCTCGGCCCTTTCAGGGCCAGCGGGTCGCTCACCGAACGCGCTGCCAGCAGGTTGCGCAAGGCATCCGGCGGTTCGCTGTCGGCGTCCGGGCGCTGTAGCACCAGGATGTGGCAATGCTGGAGCAACTCTTCCCAGCGATGCCAAGTGGGCAGGCCGCAAAATGCGTCCCAGCCCAAAAGCAGAAAAACCTGGGTCTCGGCGGGCATTTCAGCACGCATCAACTCCAGGGTATCAATGGTGTAAGACGGCTTGTCCCGCTGCAATTCGCGGGCGTCTACCACCAGTGGCGGCACTCCGGCCACCGCGCACTCGACCATCGCCAGCCGATCCTGCGCCGACACTTGCGGCGTATTGCGATGCGGCGGCCGTGCACTCGGCGTCAGCCGCAACTCATCGAGCGCCAGCGCTTCGGCGACTTCCAGGCCACCGCGCAAATGGCCGATGTGCACCGGGTCGAACGTACCGCCCAGCACGCCAATGCGCCGTGGGCGGGACTCGCTGCCGGGCTGCGGCGCTGTCAGGTCGAGGTCGGACAAGTCAGACCATCGCCTGGCCGCGCAACTGGCCATCACCGACCACGATGTACTTCTCGCAGGTCAGTCCTTCGAGGCCCACCGGGCCGCGGGCGTGCAGCTTATCAGTAGAAATGCCGATCTCGGCACCCAATCCGTATTCAAATCCATCGGCGAAGCACGTCGGGGTGTTGATCATCACCGACGCCGAGTCGACTTCCGCGACAAAACGACGGGTGTCGGCAAGGTTTTCGCTGACGATCGAGTCGGTGTGATGGGAGCCGTAATGGTTGATGTGCTTGATCGCCTGGTCCAGCCCGTCGACCACGCGGATCGACAAAATCGGCGCCAGATATTCAGTGTTCCAGTCTTCTTCGCTGGCCGCGACCGCTTCGATGATCGCCCGGGTGCGCTCGCAGCCGCGCAGTTCGACGCCTCTTTCGCGGAACTGGGCAGCCATCGACGGCAGGAAATCCTTGGCGACTGTTTGATCGACCAGCAGCGTCTCCATCGCACCGCAAATACCGTAACGGTAAGTCTTGGCATTGAAGGCGATGCGCTGGGCTTTCGGCAGATCGGCGTGGGCACTGACGTAAACGTGGCAGATGCCGTCCAGATGCTTGATCACCGGCACGCGGGCATCGCGGCTGATGCGCTCGATCAGGCCACGGCCACCGCGCGGCACGATCACGTCGACGTACTCGGGCATGGTGATCATCGCGCCAACGGCGGCACGGTCGGTGGTTTCGACCACTTGCACCACGGCGGCAGGCAATTCAGCCTCGGCCAGACCGCGCTGAATGCACGCGGCAATCGCCCGGTTAGAGTGAATCGCTTCGGAGCCGCCACGCAGGATTGTGGCGTTGCCGGACTTCAGGCACAGGCTGGCGGCATCGATGGTCACGTTCGGCCGGGATTCGTAGATGATCCCGATCACGCCCAGCGGCACGCGCATCTTGCCGACCTGAATGCCCGACGGACGGAAGCTCATGTCACGGATCGCACCGACCGGGTCCGGCAGTGCCGCCACCTGACGCAGGCCGACGATCATGCCGTCGATACGCGCCGGGGTCAGCTCCAGACGTTCCAGCAGTGCCGGCTCCAGGCCGTTGGCGCGACCGGCGGCCAGATCCTGTTCATTGGCTGCAGCAAGCTCGGCGCGCGCAGCGTCGAGGGCATTGGCAGCAGCCTGCAAGGCGCGGTTTTTCTGCGCGGTGCTGGCACGGCCGATGACCCGGGAAGCTTCGCGGGCGGCGCGACCCAATCGGGTCATGTAGTCAAGAACGGACTCAGTCATGGTCTGCTGGGGTCTTGGCAAAGAGGAAAGCGGCAGATTATAGCTGTCGCGTCCCGGGACTAACAGCGGTGACGGGCGGATGGTCAAAATGAGCCGCGAATCGCCGACGTTCAGGCGTAATTAAGCCGCGCATTGTTATCATTACGACCTCTTCAGCCTGGATAAACCTTGCCTGCCATGTCCAACCTGACCGCTCGCTCCCACGCCGAACGCCTGCCGCTGGGGCTCCCGGACACTTTTTTTGACCGGGACGCCCAAGTGCTGGCCAAGGAATTGCTCGGCAAAGTCATCCGCCATCGCGTCGGCGATCTGTGGCTCAGCGCGCGGATCATCGAAACCGAAGCCTATTACTGCGCGGAAAAAGGCAGCCACGCGTCCCTCGGCTACACGGAAAAGCGTAAGGCTTTGTTTCTGGATGGCGGGCACATCTATATGTATTACGCCCGTGGCGGCGATTCGCTGAACTTCAGCGCGCAAGGACCGGGCAACGCGGTATTGATCAAATCCGCCTATCCATGGGTCGATGAAATCAGCGGCCCGGCCAGTCTGGCGCAGATGCTCTTGAACAACCCCGATGCGCAGGGCCGTGCGCGACCGTCGCAGAAGCTCTGCGCCGGGCAAACGTTACTGTGCAAGGCGCTGGGACTGAAAGTGCCGGTGTGGGACGCCAAACGTTTCGATCATGAAGTTCTTCTGGTAGAAGACACCGGGCCTGCACCCTCGCACATCATTCAGACCACCCGACTGGGCATCCCCCATGGCCGGGACGAACACCTGATGTACCGCTTCGTCGACGCGACTTACGCGCAATGGTGCACGCGGAACCCGCTGCGACGCGGCCAGGTCGAAGGCCGCGACTATTTCCTGCTGTAAACACACACTCAGGTAGGAGCTGCCGAAGGCTGCGATCTCTTGATCTTTTGAAAAGCAAAGATCGCAGCCTTCGGCAGCTCCTACAGGGGGAAAATCAATGGTTTGGAGTTTTTTGGTATGGGCCCATGGCTCGATAGCGTAACCGGTTGGCTGGCGGCCAACCCGCAGTGGCTGGCCGCCGCGGTGTTCATCGTCGCGTGTGTGGAATGCCTGGCGATTGCCGGTTTGATCGTGCCCGGCACGGTGTTGTTGTTTGCCGTGGCCGTGCTGGCCGGCAGCGGCGCGCTGTCATTGAGCGAAACCTTGCTGCTGGGTTTCCTCGGCGGGATTCTCGGTGATTTGATCTCGTACTTCCTCGGCCGCCACTTCCACCAGAACATCCGCCGTCTGCCGGGGCTGCGCCATCACCCGGAGTGGATGGCCGGTGCCGAAAGCTACTTCCAGCGTTACGGCATCGCCAGCCTGCTGGTCGGGCGCTTTATCGGCCCGTTGCGGCCGATGCTGCCAATGGTTGCCGGCATGTGCGACATGCCCTTCCCGCGTTTCGCCGCTGTCAGCCTGCTGGCCGCCGCTGGCTGGAGCCTTGCTTACCTGCTGCCCGGCTGGGCCACGGGCGCGGCCATTCGCCTGCCCCTGCCGGAAGGTTTCTGGCTGCAAGCCGGGATTGTCGCGGCCAGCATTGCCGTGATGGTCGGCCTCAGCGTCAACAGCAGCCTGCGCCGCCATCGCCGCGCGACGATCTGGATCAGCAGCATGAGCCTGTTGATCCTGATTGGCCTGTTCATCGGTTATCCCTACCTGACGGCCCTCGATCAAGGCGTGATGACGCTGGTGCAAGAACATCGCCAGCCGATGCTCGATGAAATCGCCGTGACGTTCACCCTGATCGGCGAATTCCGCAACATGCTGATGTTCAGTGCCCTGCTCACCGGCCTGTTGCTGCTGTGCCGACAGTGGCGCCAGGCAATCTTTGCTGGCGGCGTGTTGCTCTGCACCGCGTTGCTGAATACCGGCACTAAAATGTTTTTCGCTCGGGTGCGCCCGGAAGTGCTGAGCGATCCGCTGACCAGTTACAGCATGCCCAGCGGCCACGCTTCCGGCGCGTTTGCGCTGTTTCTGGTGCTGGCCGTTCTGGCAGGTCGGGGACAACCACCGCGCATGCGCCTGACCTGGCTGTTTGTCGGCTGCATTCCGGCCCTGTCGATTGCCTTGTCGCGGGTTTATCTGGGGGCGCATTGGCCGACGGACATCCTCGCCGGGGCGATGTTGGCGGCGTGCGTGTGTGCGGCGGGGTTGTGGCTGAGCCAGCGTAAACAGCCACTGAATGCCATGCCGTTCAAGGTCTGGTGGCTGATTTTGCCGGCGCTGGTGGTGTTGTTCAGTCTGTTTGTGTTTCGGCATTTGCCAAACACGATGTTGCGTTACGCTTATTGAAGGTCAAAAGATCGCAGCCTTCGGCAGCTCCTACATGAGTTCAGTGTTCGTCATGTAGGAGTTGCCGCAGGCTGCGATCTTTTGCGGTCGATCAGGCAAACAGTTCGCCCTGCAACTCATCAAGCAGCGCCTGGATCGCATCCAGTCGCTGCTGCGGATCGTCGAGTTGCAACAGGTCGATCTTGTCTTCCTCGGCAAACGGCAACAGATAGGCCAACTGATTGGCCAATGACTGCTGACCGAGCGCTTCGATGCCCATGTTCAAGGCTTCGACCATCGGGTGTTCTGCCAGCGCCTTGAGCAGCGCAACCAGGTCGGCGTCTTCGTCCTGCAGCGGTTGCTCGGGCTCGTCATCCAGCCACTCGACGTCGGCAAGAATCAACTGATCGCGCTGCACTTCAGTGCGCAACACATTGAACCGGCGCCCGCCCTGCACGCGAATCCCCAGCAAACCGTTGTCCTGCTGCTGGAAATCGGTGATGCGCGCCTCGCAGCCGACCAGCGCATAGCCCTCCGGCGCCAGCCCGACTTCACTGCCCTGCAGAATGCACACCACACCGAAACCACCGCCCTGTTTCATGCAGCGGCCGATCATGTCCAGGTAGCGCGCTTCGAAGATCTGCAAGTCGAGATTGCAACCAGGAAACAGCACTGTGTTCAGCGGGAAAAGCGGCAGACTCATAGACATTTCCTTACACCACCATCGACACCGCCAACGGCAGGAACACCGCCGTGGCCACGCCCATCAGACTCATCGCCAGCGCCGCGAAGGCACCGCATTCATCGCTCTCCTGCAACGCCACCGAGGTGCCGACGGCGTGCGCGGTCATGCCCAGCGCCATGCCGCGCGCCTCGGGGCTGTGCACGCCAAGTCGGGTCAACAGCGCCGGGCCGAAGATCGCGCCGATCACTCCGGTGATCAACACGAATACCGCTGCCAGCGCCGCGACGCCACCGATCTGTTCGGCCACCAGCATCGCAATCGGCGAGGTTACCGACTTCGGCGCCATGGTCATCAGGATCATGTGCTCGGCGCCAAACCACCAGCCCAAAAGCACGCCCATGCCGGTCGCCACCACGCCGCCTATCACCAGCGTAGTAAAAATCGGCCAGAACAATTGGCGGATGCGTTTGAGGTTGAGATACAGCGGCACTGCCAGCGCCACCGTGGCCGGGCCGAGCAGAATACTGAGGATCTCGGTGCTCTTGCGGTATTCGGCATAGGTCAGGCCGCAGCCGAGCAATACGCCGATCACCAACAGCATGGAGACCAGCACTGGTTGCAGAAAGATCCAGCGGGTTTTCTCGAACGCCGCCAGCACCAGTTGATAGGCGCCGAGAGTGATGCCGATGCCGAACAATGGATGATGGATTACCGAGGCCCAGGCACCTTGCCAGTCGAAGAGCATCAGGACTCCTCCGACCGGTTCGCGTGACGCTTGACCATGCGCTGCATCAGCACGCCGGCAAACGCCATCGAAAGGATCAGCGACAGCACCAACGCGCCGACAATCGCCCAGAAATCGGCGGCAATCGCCGTGGCATACACCATCACGCCAACCGCCGGCGGCACCAGCAGCAATGGCAGATAACGCAGCAAACTGCCGGCCGCGAGGTTCAGCGGCTCGCCGACTTCACCGCGAATAATCAGGAAGATCAGCAACAGCAGCAGGCCGATGATCGGCCCCGGCAGCACCGGCAACAGCAAATGATTGAGCGCCGTGCCGAGCAATTGAAACAGCACCAGCAGGGTCAGGCCACGTAACAACATCCGACTTCTCTCCCGTCTCTCTCCCGTTCATCGCCCGCATTATAAGCACGCCTGCGCTATGGATCGGCATTCGCCAAAAGCATGGTCGGTTGACCGGAGCAAATCGCCATGATGATCTACAGTGGTTCGCAGGGCGGTCAAATCCCCCACCTGAAAAACTATAAAACCGATGAACCCAAGGAGAGTCTCAATGCCCTATGTTCCCGTTGCAGAGCTCAAAGATTATGTCGGCAAGGAACTCGGACGTTCCGAATGGCTCACCATCGATCAGGAGCGTATCAACCTGTTCGCCGAAGCCACCGGGGATTATCAGTTCATTCACGTCGACCCGGTCAAAGCCGCGCAAACGCCATTTGGCAGCACCATTGCCCACGGTTTCCTGTCGTTGTCGCTGATCCCGAAATTGATGGAAGACATCCTCATCCTGCCGCAAGGCGTGAAGATGGTGGTCAACTATGGTCTGGACAGTGTGCGTTTCATCCAGCCGGTCAAGGTCAATTCGAAAGTTCGCCTGAAGGTCGACCTGGGCGAAGTGACCGAGAAAAAACCTGGCCAGTGGCTGCTCAAAGCCACCGCAACGCTGGAGATAGAAGGTTCGGACAAACCGGCCTACATCGCCGAGCCGCTGTCGCTCTGCTTCGTGTAAACGTTCCGGATGCGAAGCAGCGCACGCTGTTTCGCGTCACGTCTCTATTTATGCGACGCATAGCTGCGGCATACTCGGTCGCCTAATTGCCCGGATCCCGCTATGCGCTCACTTGCACGTCTTGCACCCCTTGCCTTGACCCTGATGCTCACCGCGTGCGGCGACGGCGAATCGCTGTTGCCGCCGGATGCGCGCCTGCCCGACGGCGGACGCTATCGCGGTGAACTGGTCGATGGCTTGCTGCAAGGTCAGGGACGCGTCGACTACCCCAATGGCAGCTGGTACGCCGGGCAGTTCGACAAGGGCCAATGGCATGGCCAGGGCGAATGGCACGGCAGCAACGGCGAGGTCTATCGCGGGCAGTTCCAGCTTGGGCTGTTCGACGGTCAGGGCAGCCTGACGACCAACGCCAGCAGTTACACCGGCGGTTTCAAGCAAGGTCGGCGTGACGGCGAAGGCACCCTGAAAGAAAACGCCATGACCTACCGGGGCGAATTCAAGGCTGATCAATATTCCGGGCTCGGCCGTCTGGAAATGGACGACGGCAGCTCCTATCAAGGTCAGTTCGCCCACGGCAAGCCCAACGGCGAAGGTCAGCGTGGCGACTCCAGCGGCAACACGTTCAGCGGACATTTCGTCAACGGTCAGTTGGAAGGCAACGGCACCTTCAACAGCGCTGACGGCGACATCTACGTCGGCGGCTTCAAGAACAATCAATTGCACGGCAAGGGCCGCTACGAAAACGCTGACGGCGATGTCTGGCTGGGCCAGTTCAAGGAAGGCGCGCTGACCGGCAAGGGCGAACTGATCGGCGCCGACGGCAGCCACTACATCGGCTCGTTCAGCGACTGGCGTTTCAGTGGGCCGGGCCGTTTGAATCTGTCTGATGGCAGTTTCTACATCGGCGGTTTCGACAACGACAGTTACTCGGGGCGCGGCACTTTAGTGCTCACCGATGGCAGCGTCATGAGCGGCACCTGGATCAACGGCCAGCGCGTGCGCGATGCCGATGGCAAGTTGCTGCCCGATACACTTGAGCTCGGTTTGCTTGCTCAGGGCCGCCTGCTCGAAGACGCCTTGGCCGCCATTCCCGCCTCGACCCCGGCGGTCGAGCTGTACACGCTGACCCTCGGCGGCGACGGCAAGCAGAGTGTGTTCCTGCGCGAATCCGATTATGTCGCCAACATGCTCAATACGCGCTTCGGCGCCTACAGCCAGATCCGTCTGGTCAACCACCGCGACCACCTCGGCGACCGGCCGATGGCCACCCGCGAGAACCTGCGCCGCGCCGCGCAAACCCTCGCTGAACGCAGCGGCCCGGAAGATTTGCTGTTTATCTACCTGACCAGCCACGGCACCGCCGAACATGAACTGGTGCTCGACCAGCCGCGCATGGAGCTGGCCGACCTGCCCGCCGACGAACTCGCTGCTGTGCTCGCGCCGCTGAAAAACCGCGACAAGATCATCGTCATTTCATCCTGCTACTCCGGCGGTTTCATCCCGGCGCTGAAAGACGAACGCACGCTGATCATGACTGCCTCGCGCGCCGATCGCGTGTCCTTCGGCTGCTCGGAAGAAGCCAATTTCACCTACTTCGGCGACGCGCTGTTCGCCCAGGCGCTGAACCAGACCGATGACCTGGAGCAAGCCTTCAAACTGGCCAAGGCCACCGTCGCCGAACGCGAACTGGCGGACAATTTCGAAGCCTCGGAGCCGCAGATCTGGGCGCCGAAAACCGTGTTGGCGCACTGGCAACTGCTGCGTAAACAGCAAGCAAGAAAAGCTTTGCAAAGTGCTGCATTGAACGACGGAGCGATAAAGAGCAACTAAGCTGAACAGTATCAAGGGAGAGACACTATGTACTTGACGCCTCAGCACGTATTGCTTGCCGGAGCCACCGGTTTGACCGGTGAACATCTACTCGACCGTTTGCTCAACGAGCCAACGATTTCTCGCGTGCTCGCCCCATCGCGTCGGCCGTTGGCGGAACATCCGCACCTGGAAAACCCGGTCGGCGATCCGCAGGTGTTTCTGCCGCAGCTCAGCGGCCGCGTCGATATCGCCTATTGCTGCCTCGGCACCACAATCAAACAGGCCGGTTCCGAAGCGGCGTTTCGCGCGGTCGATCTGGACATGGTCGTGGCGTTCGCCAAGCGTGCACGGGAGATGGGTGCGCGGCATCTGATTGTCATCAGCGCGATTGGCGCCGATCCGAAGTCGTCGGTTTTCTACAACCGGGTCAAAGGCGAAATGGAGCAGGCCTTGCGCGCGCAGGACTGGCCGCAACTGACCATTTGCCGACCTTCGCTGTTGTTGGGTGAACGCACGGAGCCACGTCTGGCCGAGCAGTTGGCCGGGCCGTTGTCGAAGCTGATTCCGGGCAAGTATCGTGGCATCGAGGCGTGCCAATTGGCGCGGGCGATGTGGCGATTGGCGCTGGAAGAGCAGGATGGGGTGCGGGTGATCGAGTCGGATGATTTGCGCAAACTCGGCAAATAGTTCCAGGACTTTGTGGTGAGGGGATTTATCCCCGTTCGGCTGCGCAGCAGTGGTCGCTGTTAAAATTTGGGGGTGCTTCGCACCCCAACGGGGATAAATCCCCTCGCCACAGGGGGTTGTGTTCGCTTCTACAATCCGCCTGTTGCCTGAAAACTCACGCCGATCACGGTAAGAAGCGACAACGGCAACAACAGCGTATCCAACAACGCACTGCCCGGCAGGTCCACCCCCGGATAGCTCGGCGCCTCAGCCCCGAAACGATCCATCGCGCAGCACCCGCCATTCAACGCATACAAGTCCAGCCGCGTCCCGGAGTACACCACTGGCGCTCCCGGTTTCGCCGCATCCAACGTGCGCGCCGTGGCGCACCCGTTCAGCAACAACGCCAGCCCGATGACCAGCAGCTTATTCATCGCTGCTCAAGTGATGCTCACCCCAACGCGGCAGCATGTCCTGCGGAATGCCCAGCAGATTGAGAATCCGCGCCACGACGAAATCGATCAAATCATCGATGGTCTGCGGCTGGTGATAGAAACCCGGCGACGCCGGCAGAATGGTCACGCCCATGTTCGACAGCTTGAGCATGTGTTCGAGATGAATGCTCGAATACGGCGCTTCACGCGGCACCAGAATCAACTGGCGGCGCTCCTTCAACGTCACATCAGCAGCGCGTTCGATCAGGTTGTTGCAAGCGCCCGTGGCAATCGCCGACAACGTTCCGGTGGAACATGGCACCACGACCATCGCCGCCGGTGCGCCGGAGCCCGAAGCCACCGGCGACATCCAGTCTTCCTTGCCGTACACGCGGATCTGCCCGGCGGCAGCCCCGGTGTATTCGGTGAGGAACGCCTGCATCGTCTGCGGTTTGGGCGGCAGCGTGACGTCGGTCTCGGTGGCCATGACCAATTGCGCAGCCTTGGAGATCAGAAAGTGCACTTCGCGATCTTCGCGCACCAGACAATCGAGCAGGCGCAAACCATACTGCGCGCCGGACGCACCGGTCATCGCCAGCGTGATGCGTTCCGGGCCATTGCTCTCAAAACGAGTGTTCATTGCAGCGCCTCGGCGAGTTTGCCGTGCAGGCCGCCGAAGCCGCCGTTGCTCATGATCACCACGTGAGTGCCGGGCTGGGCCTGGCTCTTCACGCGTTCGATGATGCCTTCCAGCGAATCGCTGACAATCGACGGCACGGTGCACAACGCAGCGGTGCCAGCCAAATCCCAACCGAGGTTGGCCGGGGCGTACCAGATCACCTGATCGGCATCGACCACGCTGGCCGGCAAGCCGTCACGGTGGGCGCCGAGCTTCATCGAGTTGGAGCGCGGTTCGATGATCGCGATCAGCGGCGCGTCGCCGATGCGTTTGCGCAGGCCATCGAGGGTGGTGGCAATGGCGGTCGGGTGGTGGGCGAAGTCGTCGTAAATGGTGATGCCGCGCACTTCGGCGACTTTCTCCATCCGGCGTTTGACGTTCTTGAACGCGCTCAACCCGGCGATACCCATCGATGGCACCACGCCAACATGCCGCGCCGCTGCCAAAGCTGCCAAGGCGTTGGCAACGTTGTGCTGACCGGTCAGCTCCCACTCGACGGTGCCTTGCGACACGCCTTCGAACATCACTTCGAACGCCGAGCCGTCTTCGCTCAGCAGTTTGACCTGCCACTGACCGCCGGCACCGGTGGTTTGCACCGGGGTCCAGCAGCCCATTTCGATCACACGCTGCAAGGCCGGCTCGGTGGTCGGATGGATGACCAGGCCTTCGCTCGGAATGGTGCGTACCAAGTGATGGAATTGCCGCTCGATCGCCGGCAGATCCGGGAAGATGTCGGCGTGATCGAACTCAAGATTGTTGAGGATCGCGGTGCGCGGACGGTAGTGAACGAACTTCGAGCGTTTGTCGAAGAAGGCGCTGTCGTATTCGTCGGCCTCGATCACGAAGAACGGCGTGCCGCCCAGTCGCGCCGACACCGAGAAATTCTGCGGCACGCCACCAATCAGGAAGCCCGGGCTCATGCCAGCGTGTTCCAGCACCCAGGCGAGCATGCTGCTGGTGGTGGTTTTGCCGTGAGTGCCGGCAACCGCCAGCACCCAGCGACCTTGCAGCACGTGGTCGGCCAGCCACTGCGGGCCGGAAACGTACGGCAGGCCTTTGTTCAGCACATATTCCACCGCCGGATTGCCGCGCGACATGGCATTGCCGATCACCACCAGATCCGGTGCCGGATCGAGCTGCGCCGGGTCGTAGCCTTGCGTCAGTTGAATGCCTTGGGCTTCAAGCTGCGTGCTCATTGGCGGATAGACGTTGGCGTCGGAGCCGGTCACGTGATGGCCCAACTCTTTGGCCAACACCGCCATCGAGCCCATGAAAGTCCCGCAGATACCCAGAATATGAATGTGCATAGTCGACCTCGTAAAACATGGCCGCAGGTTAGCGTAGGGAGGGGGAAATCGCACTCTTTAGCTGATGCCCCCACCTACACCACCACACAGGTAGGAGCTGACGAGTGCAACGAGGCTGCGATCTTTTGACCTTAAAAAAAACAAGATCAAAAGATCGCAGCGTGCCGCAGCTCCTACGGGGGGATTCAGGCGGTTCGGGCGATGCCGTGTTTGCGCAGCTTTCTGTAGAGGGTGTTGCGGCTCACGCCGAGTTGCTCAGCGGTGTGGGTCATGTGCCAGCGCGTGCGCTCCAGTGTATTGAGCAACGCCAATCGTTCGGCATCCTCGAGAGGTTGCTCGCAGGGAATGGATTCCACCGCTGCCGGGCGCACTTGCCGAATCATTGCCGGTAAATCCTCGATGCCGATCCGCCCTTCATCACACAATGCCGCCAAAGTGCGCAGCACATTGCGCAACTGCCGCACATTGCCCGGCCAGTTGAACGCCAGCAACGCCTGACGCGCCGACTCTTCGATGATGATCGTATCGCCGCCCGCCTCTTCGGCCAGCAAAAAATCCAGCAACTGCGACTTATCACTGCGCTCGCGTAATGCAGGCAACGCCACCTCCAGCCCATTCAAGCGGTAATACAGATCCTCACGGAAGCTGCCGTCGGCAACCCGCTCCAGCAGATTGCGGTGCGTGGCGCTGATGATCCGCACGTTGACCGACTCCGGCTCACCGCCGATCGGCACCACTTGCCGATCCTCCAGCACCCGCAACAAGCGCGTCTGCAAAGCCAACGGCATGTCGCCGATTTCATCGAGGAACAACGTACCGCCATCGGCCTGCTGCAACTTGCCGCGCATGCCGTCCTTGCGTGCGCCGGTGAAACTGCCGCCGCGATACCCGAACAGTTCGCTCTCGATCAAGCTCTCCGGGATCGCCGCGCAGTTGAGGGCGACGAAGGCTTTACTCGAACGCTGACTGGCCTGATGCACGGCCTTGGCGAAAGCTTCTTTGCCGGAGCCGGTTTCGCCGTTGATCAGCAGCGGCACATCACGCTCAAAAACACGCAGCGATTTGCGAAAGTCCGCCTGCAACGCCTCATCACCGAGACAGATGCCCGACAGCCGCGGAGCCTCAGCCACCATTGGCGCGGGCATGCTCGGCGTCGGTTTACGCGACTCACCGCGCAGCACCGCAAACAGATGGCGACCATCACGGGTGCGCAGCGGCCAACTGGCGCTGGCATTCGCGCTGGCGCGGCCGAGCAACTCATCCAGTGAACAATCGAAGAACGCCTCGACAGGTTTCCCCAATAGCCCGACGCGAATATGCCCGAGCAGGTTCAGTGCGCTCTGATTGACCGCACTGATCCGCCCTTCGCCGTCAAACGCCAGCAGCCCCTCGCTGAACAACCCGACAGACTCGGCCTGCAAGTGGAAACGCAGCAACCATTGGTTATCGAAACAGCGCAGGAAATAGCAGCTCTCAATCATCTTCGCCGACAGATTGACCAGCGCCATGGTGTGGAACTGGCTCTGCCGCGAGACATCGTGGCGGGCCGAGGACACGTCGAGTACCGCCAGCAATTCACCATGCGGGTCGAACACCGGGCTGGCCGAACAGGTCAGGCCGGTGTGACGCCCGCGAAAGTGTTCGTCCTGATGAATGGTCAGCGCCTGACGTTCGACCAGGCAGGTGCCGATGCCGTTGGTGCCTTCGCAGGCTTCGCTCCAGTCCGCCCCGAGCCAGAGGCCGGCGCGTTCGAAAATCTTGCGTTCGGCGGGCGCGGTGACGCAGTTGAGGATCACCCCGCGCGCATCGGTCAGCAGCACTGCGTGGCCGGCGCCGGACAGCTGTTGATGGAGGCTGCTCATTTCATTGCCGGCGATCTGCAGCACTTGTTGCAGACGTTCGCGGCTTTCGAGGACGCGGCCATGTTCGAGCACGGTCGGCGCCATGCTCAGCGCCGGGTCGAGGTGATAGTCCTCAAGACAGCGCAGCCACGAGCGGGCAATCGACGGATCGGCGCCGGGACCGTGCAGGTGCGGTTTGCCCTGACTGACGGTGAGGACCTGCCGGGCATGGCGACTCAAATGGTTGTCGTGCATTTCTTATTGTTCTCCATATTCCCCGTGTAGGAGCTGCCGCAGGCTGCGATCTTTTGATCTTGTATTTTTGAAGATCAAGATCAAAAGATCGCAGCCTGCGGCAGCTCCTACAGGGGTTGCTGTTGGCTGAGCATCCTCCAGCTCAAGCACCATTGCAATGCTGGCAAGACTGCCCGGTCACAGGCTGTGCCGAAAGCGGTACAAACTGTCACCCCACCTGTACCGAAACCGTCACAGGCACAATCCGCTCGTCCGACAAAAACCACGCAACACCTTGATTTGCCTGACCTGCACGGCAGTGGCCCGACCTTTGCTCTACGCTTATAGCAAGCGCACTTGCGCGTTTCTCTAATAAGTACAAAGCCAAGGAGAACATCATCATGCGTTACGCTCACCCCGGTACTGAAGGCGCCAAAGTCTCGTTCAAGAGCAAGTACGGTAACTACATCGGCGGCGAGTTCGTCGCACCTGTCAAAGGTCAGTACTTCACCAACACCTCGCCAGTGAATGGCCAGCCGATTGCCGAATTCCCGCGCTCCACTGCCGAAGACATCGACAAGGCACTGGACGCTGCTCACGCCGCTGCCGATGCCTGGGGTTCCACCTCCGTGCAGGCGCGCTCGCTGATCCTGCTGAAAATCGCCGACCGCATCGAACAGAACCTCGAACTGCTGGCGATCACCGAAACCTGGGACAACGGCAAAGCCATGCGCGAAACCCTCAACGCCGACATCCCGCTGGCTGCCGACCATTTCCGCTACTTCGCTGGCTGCCTGCGCGCCCAGGAAGGCAGCGCGGCCGAAATCGACGGCAACACTGTGGCCTATCACATTCATGAACCGCTGGGCGTGGTCGGCCAGATCATCCCGTGGAACTTCCCGATTCTGATGGCCGCGTGGAAACTTGCGCCAGCCTTGGCAGCAGGTAACTGCGTCGTGCTCAAACCAGCTGAGCAAACCCCGCTGGGCATCACCGTGCTGCTGGAACTGATTGGCGACCTGCTGCCACCGGGCGTGCTGAACATTGTTCAGGGCTATGGCAAAGAAGCCGGCGAAGCGCTGGCCACCAGCAAGCGTATCGCCAAGATCGCCTTCACCGGCTCGACCCCGGTGGGCTCGCACATCATGAAATGTGCGGCCGAGAACATCATTCCGTCTACCGTAGAGCTGGGCGGCAAATCGCCGAACATCTTCTTCGAAGACATCATGCAGGCCGAGCCGACCTTCATTGAGAAAGCCGCTGAAGGTCTGGTGCTGGCGTTCTTCAACCAGGGCGAAGTCTGCACTTGCCCATCGCGCGCACTGGTACAGGAATCGATCTACGACGAGTTCATGGCCGTCGTCATGAAGAAAGTCCTGCAAATCAAACGCGGCGATCCGCTGGACACCGACACCATGGTCGGCGCGCAGGCGTCCGAGCAGCAATTCGACAAGATTCTTTCATATCTGGAAATTGCCAAGGGCGAAGGCGCCGAGCTGTTGACCGGCGGCAAGGTGGAAAAACTCGAGGGCAATCTGTCGACCGGCTATTACATCCAGCCGACCCTGCTCAAGGGCACCAACAAAATGCGCGTGTTCCAGGAAGAGATCTTCGGGCCGGTGGTGAGTATCACCACGTTCAAGGATGAAGCCGAAGCGCTGGCGATCGCCAACGACACCGAGTTCGGCCTCGGCGCCGGCCTGTGGACCCGCGACATCAACCGCGCCTACCGCATGGGCCGTGCGATCAAGGCCGGTCGCGTGTGGACCAACTGCTACCACCTGTACCCGGCGCATGCTGCGTTTGGCGGTTACAAGAAGTCCGGCGTGGGACGTGAGACGCACAAGATGATGCTCGATCACTATCAGCAAACGAAAAACCTGCTGGTGAGCTACGACATCAATCCGTTGGGCTTCTTCTAAAACCTGAGGGCGACACGGATATTCCTGTGTCGCCCTCTCAATTGCTATCGCGAACAGGCTCACTCCTACATTTGCACCGCATTCCTACTGTAGGAGTGAGCCTGCTCGCGATCAGCATCCTGAATGACACAACACAAAAGATCTGGCCGCTCTGGCACGGCCCTTGCGTACCCGTCATTCAGGTTTTGCACTGAAATTGCCGCTGCGTGAACAGCACCCATCCACCCAACCGCCACACCCGCAAGTCCAAAAAATCGAACAATAAAAAGACAGCGAGGACTTATGACTTCAACCACACAGCTCAAACCCACACTCGGCACCCTGCACCTCTGGGGCATTGCCGTCGGCCTGGTGATTTCCGGCGAGTACTTCGGCTGGAGTTACGGCTGGGGCACCGCCGGCACTCTGGGTTTTCTGGTCACGGCGTTGATGGTCGCGACGATGTACACCTGCTTCATCTTTAGCTTTACCGAATTGACCACCGCCATCCCACACGCCGGCGGGCCATTTGCCTACAGCCGTCGGGCGTTCGGCGAGAAAGGCGGATTGATCGCCGGCATCGCCACGCTGATCGAGTTCGTCTTCGCGCCACCGGCCATTGCCATGGCCATCGGCGCTTACCTAAATGTGCAGTATCCGGAGCTTGATCCGAAGATCGCCACCGTCGGTGCGTATTTCGTCTTCATGACCTTGAACATCCTCGGCGTCAGCATCGCCGCGACTTTCGAACTGGTGGTCACTGTGCTCGCTGTCGCCGAGTTGCTGGTGTTCATGGGCGTGGTCGCGCCGGGTTTCAGCTTCAGCAATTTCGTTCTGAATGGCTGGTCGGGCTCCAATGAGTTCACCGTGGCCTCAATCCCGGGCATTTTTGCCGCGATACCCTTTGCGATCTGGTTCTTCCTCGCCATCGAAGGTGCAGCCATGGCGGCCGAAGAAGCCAAAGACCCGAAACGCACGATTCCCAAGGCTTACGTCAGCGGCATTCTGACCCTGGTGTTTCTGGCCATCGGCGTGATGGTCATGGCTGGCGGCGTTGGCGACTGGCGTCAGCTGTCGAACATCAACGATCCGCTGCCGCAGGCGATGAAAGCCGTGGTCGGCAATAACTCGACGTGGATGCACATGCTGGTGTGGATCGGCCTGTTCGGGCTGGTGGCGAGTTTCCACGGGATCATCCTCGGTTACTCGCGTCAGTTCTTCGCCCTCGCCCGCGCAGGTTATCTGCCTAAGGGGCTGGCCAAACTCTCGCGCTTCCAGACCCCGCACCGGGCGATTCTGGCCGGTGGCGTGATCGGCATTGCGGCAATCTACAGCGATGGTTTGGTTAACCTGCAAGGCATGACCTTGACCGCCGCGATGATCACCATGTCGGTGTTCGGCGCCATCGTGATGTACATCATCAGCATGCTCAGCCTGTTCAAACTGCGCAAAACCGAGCCGAACCTGGAACGCACCTTCCGCGCGCCGGGCTATCCGGTGGTGCCGGCGATCGCGCTGTTTCTGGCGGTGGTGTGTCTGGTGGCGATGGCGTGGTTCAACACGCTGATCGGCTGTGTATTCCTCGGTTTCATGGCCGCCGGTTACTTGTATTTCCAGCTGACCGCCAAGCAACGCGCCGATGCGCCGGCAGACGCTATGCTCGAAGGTATCTGACTGCCATATAAAAGTGCACAGCGCCCATCCAGGCACTGTGCTGGAACCCTGTAGGAGCTGCCGAAGGCTGCGATCTTTTGATTTTGCTGTTAAGAAGATCAAGGTCAAAAGATCGCAGCCTGCGGCAGCTCCTACAGGGGGTTTATCGTTTACAGGAGGATATTGTGGCCGCATTCGCCCATTCCGTCGGCGCCCAGACCTATCGCTTCGACAGCCTCAAAGAGGTCATGGCCAAGGCCAGCCCCGCCCGTTCCGGGGATTTTCTCGCCGGCGTCGCTGCGCTCAACGACGGCGAGCGCGTTGCTGCGCAAATGGCGCTGGCCGACATCCCGCTCACGCACTTCCTGCAGGAAGCGCTGATCCCCTACGAGTCCGATGAAGTCACTCGACTGATCATCGACACCCACGACAAACAAGCCTTTGCCGTGGTCAGCCACCTCACCGTCGGCGGTTTCCGTGACTGGCTGCTCAGCGACGCCGCCGATGAAACCAGCCTGCGCAACCTCGCCCCCGGCCTGACCCCGGAAATGGTCGCCGCCGTGTCGAAGATCATGCGCGTACAGGATCTGGTCCTGGTGGCACAGAAGATTCGCGTCGTCACCAAGTTCCGCGGCACCCTCGGCCTGCGCGGGCGCCTGTCGACGCGCCTGCAACCGAATCACCCGACTGACGAACCGTCCGGCATCGCCGCGAGCATTCTCGACGGCCTGCTCTACGGCAATGGCGACGCAATGATCGGCATCAACCCGGCCACCGACAGCATCGCTTCGATCTGCGCGATGCTGGAGATGCTCGACGCGATCATCCAGCGCTACGACATTCCGACCCAGGCCTGCGTGTTGACCCACGTCACCACCTCCATCGAGGCGATCAACCGTGGCGTGCCACTGGATCTGGTATTCCAGTCGATTGCCGGCACCGAGGCGGCCAACGCCAGTTTCGGTATCAACCTGAATGTTTTGCAGGAAGGTTACGACGCCGGCCTGAGCCTGAATCGCGGCACCCTAGGGCAAAATCTGATGTATTTCGAAACCGGCCAAGGCAGCGCCCTGTCGGCCAACGCCCACCACGGCGTCGACCAACAGACCTGCGAGACCCGAGCCTACGCCGTGGCACGGCATTTCAAGCCGTTTCTGGTGAACACCGTCGTAGGATTTATCGGCCCGGAATACCTCTACAACGGCAAACAGATTATCCGTGCCGGCCTCGAAGACCACTTCTGCGGCAAGCTGCTCGGCGTGCCGATGGGCTGTGACATCTGCTACACCAACCACGCCGAAGCCGATCAGGACGACATGGACACCCTGCTGACCCTCTTGGGTGTCGCCGGGATCAACTTCATCATGGGCATCCCCGGCTCCGACGACATCATGCTCAATTACCAGACCACCTCGTTCCACGATGCGCTCTACGCCCGGCAGACCCTGGGGCTGAAACCGGCACCGGAGTTCGAACAGTGGCTGGCCAACATGGGCATCTTCACGCAAGCGGATGGCAAGGTTCGCTTTGGCAACAACCTGCCGCCGGCCTTCCGCCAAGCGCTGGCACAACTGGGATGAGTAACATGGAAAAACCGCCCATCGACCCGCAAAACCCATGGCTGGAACTGCGCCGCCTGACCCCGGCGCGGATCGCCCTCGGCCGCACCGGCACCAGCCTGCCAACCAGCGCCCAACTGGACTTTCAGTTTGCCCACGCCCAGGCGCGCGATGCGGTGCATCTGCCCTTCGATCATGCCGGGCTCGGTGCGCAACTGAGTGACCGTGGGCGCGAGAGCTTGCTGCTGCACAGCGCCGCCGTGGATCGAAACAGCTACCTGCAACGCCCGGATCTGGGACGCAAACTGAGCGATGACTCGGCGCAAAGCCTGCGTGATTACGCGGCGGCGCATCCGGGTGGCGTTGATCTGGCAATTGTCGTGGCGGATGGTTTATCGGCGCTGGCGGTGCATCGCCACACGTTGCCGTTTCTCACCCGCCTGGAGGAGCAGATGAGCGGCGATGACTGGTCGATCGCGCCCGTCGTGCTGGTGGAACAGGGCCGCGTTGCCGTCGGCGATGAAATCGGCCAATTGCTCGGTGCAAAAATGCTGGTGATGCTGATTGGCGAGCGTCCAGGCCTGAGTTCACCGGACAGTCTGGGGTTATATTTCACCTACAATCCAAAGATCGGGCTGACCGATGCCTATCGCAACTGCATTTCCAATGTGCGGCTGGAAGGTTTGAGCTACGGCATGGCCGCGCATCGTTTGTTGTACCTGATGCGCGAAGCCTGTCGGCGTCAGCTGTCGGGGGTCAATCTGAAGGACGAAGCACAGGTGCAGACACTGGAGTCGGACACAGGAAAGGATATAAAAGGAAACTTCCTACTCGATCCGCCCACAACCTGAACCGTTTCCGCATTGCGTTTCTGCGCCGGTTTCAGGCAGGATCGATGCACGGCCGCCAGGGTTTCCCATCGCCGTCAGAGCAGTTGAAGACAGCCACTTGAAGACGAGACCTATCATGCGGATTATTCAAGCGACCCTCGAACATCTGGATTTGTTGACTCCGTTGTTCGTCAAATATCGCGAGTTCTACGGTTCCCTGCCTTACCCGGATTCCTCCCGCGCGTTTCTCGAAAAACGCCTGCGCCGCAAGGAGTCTGTGATCTATCTGGCCCTGGCCGACGATGACGACAAGAAACTGATGGGTTTCTGTCAGCTTTATCCGAGCTTCTCCTCGCTGTCACTCAAGCGCGTCTGGATCCTCAACGACATCTATGTCGCCGAAGACGCCCGCCGCCAACTGGTCGCCGACAACCTGATCCGCACCGCGAAGAAAATGGCCAAGGAAACCCAGGCCGTGCGCATGCGCGTCTCCACCAGCAGCAACAACGAAGTCGCGCAGAAAACCTACGAATCCATCGGGTTCAAGGAAGACACCGAGTTCAAGAACTACGTATTGCCGATCAGCGACGAACTCTGACAGCAAAAGATCGCAGCCTGCAGGAGTTGTTGAAGGCTGCGATCTTTTCGCCTTACCCATCCGCCCTGCCTTCCTGACAAATATTCACGCCCGACATCCCTCGCTACAAAACCAACACGCTTTTCAACTCTCAGACCGTATAATCGCGATCTTTCCGGCTTGTAAGAAAAACTACACCTCACTGTAGGCTTACACCCGATTCACCCGCACAGACCCGCTGAGTCGGGCCGACACACAGGTGCCTCCATGGATTTCAACCCGCTCGACCTTATCCTGCATCTCGATGTTTACCTCGACATGCTGGTAACCAACTACGGGCCATGGATCTACGCCATTCTGTTTTTGGTGATCTTCTGCGAAACCGGACTGGTGGTGATGCCGTTCCTGCCGGGTGATTCGCTGTTGTTCATCGCCGGCGCCGTAGCGGCGGGTGGCGGAATGGACCCGGTACTACTCGGTGGTCTGCTGATGCTAGCGGCGATACTCGGTGACAGCACCAACTACGTGATCGGACGAACGGCCGGGGAAAAACTCTTCAGTAACCCGAACTCGAAAATCTTCCGCCGCGATTACCTGCAGAAGACTCACGATTTCTATGACAAGCACGGTGGCAAGACCGTGACCTTGGCGCGCTTCCTGCCGATCATTCGTACCTTCGCACCGTTCGTCGCTGGTGTAGCAAGAATGCCGTACCCGCGCTTCTTCGGTTTCAGCGTGCTCGGCACCATTCTCTGGGTCGGCGGCCTGGTGACGTTGGGCTACTTCTTCGGCAACGTTCCGTTCATCAAGAAAAACCTGTCGTTGCTGGTTGTGGCGATCATCCTGCTGTCGCTGGTGCCGATGATCCTTGGCGTGGTTCGCAGCCGTTTCAGCGGCAGCAAAGCCGAATCGCACTAAGCCCATGTGGTCGCTGAGAGCCTGGCGACGCCGGCGCATTCTGGCGAAGCACCCGATTGCCGACGATATGTGGCAACGGGTGCGCGATCACCTGAGCTTTCTTGACGGCATCACCGACGCGCAAGACCAATGGCTGCGCGAAGCGTGCGTGCTGTTCCTCGAAGAAAAACATCTGACCGCCCTGCCCGGCGTCGAGCTGCATCAGGAGCAACGCCTGTTGCTCGCCGCTCAGGCGCAATTGCCACTGCTCAACCTCGGTGATTTGAACTGGTATCAGGGTTTCCACGAAATCGTCCTCTACCCCGATGACTTCCTCAGCCCGCAGCGTCACCGCGACGCCAGCGGTGTCGAGCATGAGTGGGATGGCGAGCACAGTGGCGAGGCCTGGCAACAAGGGCCGATCATCCTCGCCTGGCCGGGCGTGATGGCCAGTGGTGGCTGGGAAGGTTACAACCTGGTGATCCACGAACTGGCGCACAAGCTCGACATGCTCAACGGCGACGCCAACGGCCTGCCGCCGCTGCACGCCGACATGCGCGTCAGCGACTGGGCCGAGGTCATGCAGGCTGCTTATGACGATCTTGATGGCCAGCTTGAGCGTAACCCCGATGCCGAAACGGCCATCGATCCTTACGCCGCCGAAAACCCGGCGGAATTCTTTGCGGTCACCAGCGAATACTTCTTCAGCGCTCCGGATCTGCTGCACGAGGCTTATCCACAGGTCTATGCGCAACTGCAGCTTTTCTACCGTCAGGATCCGTTGGGCAGGTTGCGGCAACTTCAGGCCAGCGACCCGGTCTATCAGGCGCACGACTAAGCGCTGCACGACTTCTGGTACGTGGCGTCGGCGTAGGAATATGCCTATAATCGCCGCCACTTTTTGGTCAATCCGGCCAAGTGTTTTTGGTCAACTACGGGGGCAACGCCCAATGAGCTACAGCAAGATTCCGGCTGGCAAAGACCTGCCGAACGACATCTACGTCGCGATCGAGATCCCGGCCAACCACGCGCCGATCAAATACGAAATCGACAAAGACAGCGATTGCCTGTTCGTTGACCGTTTCATGGCCACCCCAATGTTCTACCCGGCCAACTACGGTTACATCCCGAACACCCTGGCTGACGACGGTGATCCCCTCGACGTGCTGGTTGTAACCCCTTACCCGGTTGCGCCAGGCTCGGTGATCCGCGCGCGTCCAGTCGGCATCCTGAACATGACCGACGACGGCGGCGGCGATGCCAAAGTCATCGCAGTCCCACACGACAAGCTGTCCCAGCTGTACGTCGACGTGAAGGAATACACTGACCTGCCGCCACTGCTGATCCAGCAGATCGAGCACTTCTTCGCGAACTACAAAGATCTCGAAAAAGGCAAATGGGTCAAGATCGAAGGCTGGGCCGGTGCTGACGCCGCCCGCGACGCGATCACCAAGTCGGTTGCTGCCTACAAGGGTTAATTACTCTGAGCCGCAGTCCGCTTGAAGAAAACCCCGGTCGATCCGGGGTTTTTTATGCTCGGGAAAGGTCGTCTTAAACAAGGTGTTTACGACGGACTACAGAAAAGTTTTAACCTGTGTAATTTCCCACAAGAACGTCTTACATCCCGTCGCAAAATTCAGCCCGTTTTTGAACGCCCGGTTTATTCAAACCGCTCTGGCACGGCCGTAGACTCCGTGTTTATGAGAAAGAACACTAGCGGTCCAAGATTCAGGGCACTCCTGGAAGCAGCGAACATCTCGACCACGGGTTTCGCAAAGTTCTGGGGCACGGAAGCCCAAAATGTCCACAACTGGTACACCCGGGGCGTCCCGGCGTATCGCATGGAAGAAGTCTCACGCCTGCTGTCCGTCAACAGCGAATGGCTGAAAACCGGCGAAGGCAACAAAGAAGCGCCGAGCCTGAACGCGCCTGCCAGCAACGGCGACACCTTCGACGCCCACGCCATCCGTGGCGTCTACACCGTCATCGATCCCAACGACATCAATCTGCTGTTCTTCAAGGAAACGCCGCTCACCGACGGCTCCGGCAAAACCCACGTCATCCAGGACCCGGACCAATCCATCCGCCTGCTGCGCAACCACCTCGATCAACTCGAAGTCAGACACACCGACGCCATCTGCGCGCACATGATCGGCAACAGCATGGCCGAACGCATCGAAGACGGCTCCGTCGTCGCCATCGACCGTGGCCTGACCCAAGTCGTCGACGGCGAAATCTACGCCATCGAACACGACGGCATGCTGCGCATCAAATACCTGCACCGCATGCCCGGCAACGGCTTACGGCTGCGCAGCCACAACAATGCCGAATACCCGGACGAAGTATTCCGCCCGGCGCAGATCGAGGAGCAAAGGATTCACATATTGGGCTGGGTGTTCTGGTGGTCGACCGCGGGCAAACGCCGGCCGGTGGTGCCGTTCCTCTGATCTGACGGCCAGCACCTCCCCCTGTAGGAGTGAGCCTGCTCGCGATGAGGCCCTGAAAAACAGTACAAATCCCCAATTTCTACTGCAGCAGTCGCTCTAAACCGCACTTCAGACTGGGAATTCACAGCAAAACTCAGTATCCTGCGCCCCACATTTGCGCATCGACCCGCCCCGCGGCTCAGAGAGCGCCCGACGCGGCAGACCAACGTCTGACCAAGTCCCACAGCCGGACGCAGATCCGGATGTACGTTTTGAAGGCTGGCAAGGCTTACCAAAAATAGGCCAAGCCAGTCCCCGAGAAGCCGGCCACAAGCCGGCTTTTTAATGCCTGCAAAAAAACACGTTTACCTTGGCGAGCTTGACTCAACACTTGCCAACCCTAACCCCCTCAGTGCTAAATCCTGCCCAACACCCAACCCCTCTGTTTTTACCCGCATCCCCGACCCCGGCCGGATTCCGGTATTGAGCCTCACGGGAATCCATGGAATGGCCCTGCATATCCCGACCCTGCTGGTCGTTTCCGTCTTCGTCTTCTTTTTGATGGGGCTGTTGACGCTGCACGCCTGGTATCGCGAAACCCGCGAGCCGCCGCTGGCCTACCTCGGCAGCATGATGCTGTTGGGCGCGCTGGGGGTGGTGCTGGTGAGTTGGCGGGATCGCGGGGTGGATTTCGTTCCGATCATCTTCGGCAACATTGTGCTGTTACTCAGCGCCGCGATGAACTGGACGGCCATGCGCACGCTGACCGGTCGCAAACCGTATCTGCCGGGCATTTTGGCGGGTTCTGTGGTCTGGCTGCTGTTGTGCCTGATACCCGCCTTTTACCACTCGATGGCGAATCGAGTACTGATCTACTCTCTCCTGGCATTCGGTTATGGCGTGCTGACGACATTGGAACTCTGGCGCAACCGTCACAGCCTGGACGTCGCGTTCATGCCGGCGCTGGTGCTGACCGTTTTGCACACGATTTTTTATGCGGTGCGCAGCGCGACTGATGACGGGCTGCCGGTGACCAAGGCGTTGCTGGGCAGTGGCGAAGGCGTGCCGTTTTTCTCATTCATGCTGTTCGAGTCGATGTTGTATGTCATCGGCATTGCCTACATCACCTTGGCGATGGTCAAGGAACGCGCCGAACTCAAGCTCAAGGCCGCGGCATTCAGCGATCCGTTGACCGGCATCGGCAATCGTCGCGCGTTCATGCAGCACGCCAGTCACTTGCTGGACGGCTGTCAGCAGCGGGCCGAACCGGCGGCGTTGCTCCTTTGCGATCTGGATCACTTCAAGCGTTTTAACGACACCTACGGCCATCCTGTCGGCGATCAAGCGTTGATCGCGTTCAGCGAAGTCCTGACGGAAAGCGTGCGTAAAGAGGATGTATTCGGGCGCATCGGTGGCGAGGAGTTTGCCTGCTTGCTCTGCGCATGCGATGAGCCGACGGCACTGGAGATTGCCGAGCGAATCCGTATCTCCTTCGCCCGACTCTCCATTCTGGAACCGGGGCTGCTCAGCGTCAGTATCGGCGTGGTCACCACCCGTGAGTCGGGTTACGACCTGTCGCGCCTGCTGTCGGAGGCGGATCAGGCGCTGTACGGCGCCAAGCATCAGGGACGCAACCGGGTGCAGACGTTGCGCTCGTTGTATCTGGGGCTGGCGTAAAAACCCTTTTGAAGTAGCCGTCCGACGCAGTTGGCCGGGCTGTAAATCCGAGAAACGCTCCACAAGGAAGTTAGACATTGATTCCCCGCACGCTGAACTCACAGCTGAAATCCGTTGCCGCAACAACCCTGTGCCTCTGCTTGATCGGGTGTGTCGGAGTAGGTATCTCCCTGCCCGAAAAAGTCACACTGAAAACCGACGCCTACAGAGCGCAAAGTTACCGCTCAATCACCCCACAAATCACCCGAACAGCAACATCGGCACCCACCCGCGAATGGTGCGGAATCACTGTCTGGGCGCTGGTGATTCCGGTGCCGTTGAAACTGCCGGTCTGCCACTCGTACTCCGAGCAATCCTTCGGCAGTGACGAGTTCGGGAGGGAGACCGTTCTGCTCAACACCCGACAATCAGTGCCATCCCCGCTCTACGCCTGTGGCCCACTCATGGTGCTGGGGCCGATCGTTCACGGTTACGAAGGTAATGCGCTGTGCGGTGTTTTTCCTGACTGATCCATTGATTCACGGATAACTGAACGACTTCACCAGTGTCAGTTCGCCGACCGCGCGCATCGGGATCAGAAACGTCTCCATTTTTTCGTTCGGCGTGCCCTCTTCTGTAATCACCGTCACCTGCGCGGTGGTCAGCGCCTGCACCGGTTCATCGCCACCCTCGTCATCCCCGCGATAGCCACCCCCAAAGTAGTTCACGTACACCAGGTACTGGCCTTTGATCGGCGCCGGCATGGCGAAAATTTCCGGGCCGTAGCCGGTGGTGACGTCGACGTCGAGCGCGGCACCGTTGGCGGCGGTGCGGTTGCCGTACCAGATGTGTGCGCCGTCGGGGGTGACGAGGTGCAGGTCAAGGTCGGTGCCGTCGCTGTCCCAGGCCAGCAGCACGCGCAGCTTGGCCGGGGTGGCGCCGCCACTGGTGTTGAGAAATTGCGTGCGATGGCGTTGTTGGCCGTCAGGGCTGCGCACTTCGACGCTGTTGCTGCCGTTGGGGAAGGAGAACGGGCGATCAAAGTGGCCGCTGTCGTCGATTTTCAGCGGCATGCTGACGCCGTTGACGATCAGCCGCCCGGGCTCATTGTTCTTTGGTGTGGCTTTGATTTCGCCGCTGATGCGTGCGGTGTTGGCTTGACCGACCGGGGTGTTAACCGACGAGGCTGGGTAGTTGACGGTCTGGCGGAAGCTTTCGCCCTCGCCTTCAGGTGCGCCGCTGCGCCAGCCGCCGACCGGGGTGTCGAGTTTGACGCTGTCGGCGGCCATCGCCGGCGATAACGCGGTCAACGTGCAGAGCAGCAGCAAGACCTGTGGATAACGAAGTGTCATGGTCTATTCCAGCAAAAGGTGACGGGCGAGCCCTTCGATGTAGGTTTCATCCTGGCCGTTGGGGTGTGCTTCAAAGGCCAGGTGCAGATATTCGTGGGTCAGGTCGAGGCGATCCTGCAGGGTCAGCACGCCACGTACGTAAATACGTTGGCGTTCGCGGTCGACGAAGGGACGGCCGAAGGCCAGTTTGCACACGGCGAATGTGCTGACTTCGTTGTAGCCGGTTTCGCTTTCCAGCTTCGGGCGCCAGCCGCGACGCTGTTTTTGCAACCAGTCTTGCGCGGCGGGCAATGCTTCGCAGGAAGCGACCGGGTTGTCCCAACGGCTGAGACTGGCGCGCGGGTAGGCGTGCAGCAGAATCGCGTCATAGCGCTGACCGGCATTGGCTTGCTCGACGGCTTGTTGCCAGGCGAGCTTGTCCGGGCCGGGTTGATCGGAGTGATAGGTGACGGTGCTGCCGGCCAACACCAGGTCTGCCGTCCATGCAGCGATGTTGCGCGATTCAGCGGAGGCCGGGCGCGGTGCGACGCGTTGGCGAGTGCTGCTGTCGTCGATGCTCAGGCAATCGCCGTTGCGTGTGGCGTTTTGCAGCAGATAAGTGCGGATCGCTACGGCCAGCGCCTTGGCCGCTTCGGCGGGTTCAGGTTTGGCTTCACGCTCCAGCACGCGGGCGACGTATTCTTCGCGATCAAGCCTTGCGACGAGTTTGTCGTTGAGCAGAAACAGTTCGCCGTCGCTGTGGATATCCAGCGCGTTGCCGTTGGCGAATTCGACGCGATAATCGCCACGCAAAGGGCCGGAACGCATGACCCGCTCACCAGTCAGAACCTGTGTAACCGGATAACGCGAAAACAACCCGACTTCAACACAACGCCCCGCCTCTGCCGGCCACGCCGCTGGCAGCACGGTCGCAAGCGCCTGCCCGTAATGGCGCAAAACCATCTGGCTGGTGCCGCGACCGCCTGCCCAAACTGGCGAGCCATCGACCGTCCAGCCGGCGAATCCACCCTGACGCGATTGCGCATCCTGGTCGCCGAGCCAGCTCCAGGTTTTCACCCGCAGACGCCCGCCCAACTCGCCGACGACATTGCCGTCCGCCGCGTTCAGCACCACGTCGAGCAGCACTCGACGCGCCTGATCCTGCGCCGGCAAAGTCGCCAGGACCTTCAGCAGTTCAACCACGGAAACCCGTTGCGCCGGTTGCACCGACGGCAAATCCAGCAACCACGATGGCGCCTGCCGCGCCTGCCAATACGTTCGCCAATCCGTCGCCGCAATGCCCAATCGCGCAGGCTCGAAATACAAGCCGCAGGATTTCACCAACGCCTGATCACGCTCGATCTTGCCGCCCGCCGAGCAGCAATAGACTTCTTCCTTGGACTGCCCGCGACACTCATACGCCGGTTCCCGAGCACCTGTATCGACCAGCCACGCGTAGACAAACAACTTCCACAGGCTGCCCAACGGCGTATCCAGTGATGACGGCAACGGTTCACGCTTGATCAGTTGCGTCTGACTCAACGATAACAACTCGCCCTTAAAGGCCACGCGCAACGGCTCGTCCTGCGCCGTCGCCAGCGCAGGTATCACACACATCAGCAGCCACAGCAGCGGCCGGCTCATGTCAGTTGACCGTGACCTGACCGAGGGCGGCTTTCGCTTCCTGGGCCTGATGCTGCGGCGCGTAAATCTGGGTGAAGCGCACCGGCGGCAGGTTGAACTGGCCCTTCTGCGAGAAACGCACCAGATGGCGCAGGCGCAACTCGCCGCTCAACGCATCGACCGGCACCGCGTAAGCCAGTTGACCCGGTTCGAAACGCGCCTTCTCCAGCGCGGTCGGCTCGGTGCCATCCTTACCCTGCAACTTGATGCCCCACGTCGTGCGCTCGACATCGGCGCCCGGCGGCAACGGCACTTCGAGCATGCCGTAGCGCAGTGGTTTCGGCGCTTTACTGGTGAGGATCACTTCGTCCAGATACAGGCTGTCACTGGACAGCGGCTTGGTCCCGACCGGCTCCAGTTTGAAGGTGAACGCTTCATCGCCCGGCACCAGTCGCGACAAGCGACGGGTGATGGTTACGGCCATTGGATCGACTGCCGGTTGCTGAGTCTGGAAGCTCAACGCCGCGCGCAGCGGACGCTCTTGTGTGCCAGACACAGTCAACACACTTGGCACTGGCGTCGCGCCTTGCCAAGTCCAATACATTTCGCCGCTGGCGCCGTAGTTTTTCTTCCAGCCTTCACCCGGCGTCAGTGCAATGGTCGGCGAAGCCTGGGCGATGCTGCGTTGCAGCCAGGTCAGCGCCAGCGCGCGTTCCAAGGTCGATTGTTGCGGCAGCAGACGTTGCAGCAGCGCTTGCGCACGCGCTTGATCGAACGGCTGCAACGACAGGTTCAAGGCTTCGGCAAACGGCTGCGAACTGACGGACAGACGCTGTTGCGCAGCGCCCACCTGACGATTGAATGCATCCGGCAAGGCCACTTTCGACTGCGTGGCCAGCGCTGAGGTCAGCACCCGCGCCGCCGCCAGACCGAGCGCCGAATCCGGATCGCTCATCACCAGACTGTCTTCGCCATCGTCCATCAGCGTCTGCACATTGCCTTCACCGGCCTTGGCCAGATCGTCCATCAAACCGCTGAGCAGCGTGTTCACCGGCAGATGCATCTGCTTGGCAAACGACAGAATCAGCGCCCGTTGCAGCAACGGCGTGTTCGGCGCTTGCTTGGCGTAAACCTCCAGCACGCGCTGCCAATGCTCCGGCGGCAAGCTCAGTTCCAGCACATGGCTGGCGTTAAAGTCGGCGTAATAGGCATAGGCCGTGAGGAACGCATCCGGCTCACCGTCGTAACCCCACCAGGTGAAACTCGCCGATGGCCCGGCCATTTGCACCAGACGCAGACGGCTGTTTTGCATGATCAGGCGCAAGCGATCGCGGATCTGCGGGCTCGACGCCAGCGATGGATAAGCGATGCTCAACGGCAGTAAACGGCTGGCCGTCTGCTCGACGCCGCCATACGGATAGCTGAGCAGATCATCGAGTGCCGAACGGAACAGCGCTTGCGGGCTGTCATCCAGGCGCAGGCGAATATCCGTGGCGTCGGCCGGCAGACTCAACGGCGTGTCACCACTGGCGACATCAAGGCTCTGCGTCTGCGTCACTTGCCAGCCGTCACCGGTCGCACTCAGGCGCACAGCGAGGGAGTCGGCGGTCTTGCCGTCCTGCACCAACTCCGCTGTCCATTCGCCTGAAGCCAAGGCGAACGCCGGCAGCGGCAGGTAATTGATGCCGTTGTTGAGGGTCACCGGCAGGCGTTGTTCGGCGCCAGCATAGTGAGTGACCAGTTCAGCCTTGACTGGTTTTTCGGCCTGACTGAAGGCGAACACACCGAGTTGCGGCTGATCGCCCTTGCGGAATTTGCTCGGGCCGCTCCACTTCAGGTACAGCGGTTTTTCCGAACGGACGAACTGTTTCTTCTGCCCGACCTGACCGTCATCGGCGATGGCGCGGGCGGTGATGCGCCAGCGGGTCAGCGAGTCCGGCATCTTGAAGGTGAAGCGGGTTTTGCCGTCGACACCGGTCAACAACTCCGGCTGCCACGCGGCGGTGTCGACGTCTTCACGACGCGGACGCTCCAGCACTTTCACCCCACGTTCGCTGCGGTTGGCTTTGCCCGGTGCGCCAGGGCTGCCCGGCAACGCGACGTCGTAACTGATGAACGACAAGCTGGCGCTGGTGCGCACATTGTTACGGCGCGGGTGATAGAAGAACTGGTCGATGGTCGGTGCGACTTCCGGTTGCAGCGCATAAACCATCTCGTCAACGACGCTAACGGTCAGATGCGCCGGAACCGCTTTGCCGGCGAACTGCGTGGTCAGGTCAACCGTGACCGTGTCGCCCGGCAGGTACACCGCTTTGTCAGTACTGATCGCTACGTCGATTTGCGGCGCGACCACTTTGATCCCGGCGTTCTGGAAGCTGTACTGACCGCCCTTGGTGTAGAGCACGGAGAAGGTCAGGTTCGGCGCAAAGTTATCCTTCACCGGGATGCGCGCGCGGTATTGGGTGTCGCTGAGTTTTTCCAGTTTCAGCCAGTCGCCGCCCTTGGCCAGCAGCGCAGTGGCTTCGACCTTGTCACGCTCCAGCGAGAGCAATGCATCACTGACCGGTTCCGGGAACGTGATCAAAGCCAGCGCTTCATCGCCGGCCTTGTATTCAGGCTTGTCGAGGACGATTTCCACGGTACCTGGTACCGCTTTGACGCCATCGCCAGTGACCGCATGCCCGGTAGCACCGAGAACGCGACCGTGTTGATCTTTCAAGGTCAGGTTGTAGGTGCCCGGACGCTCGAAAGCGAGGCTGAAGCCTTTATCCTTCGCGGCAAGTTTGCCTTCGCCGGTGCTCTGGTCTTCCAGACGCACCCAGCCATACGTGCTCGGCGTCACTGCTTTGCTTTGCTCGGTGCCGCCCTCGTTGGCGTAGCTGAACGCAACCTTGTCGCCGACCGCACTGAAGCGTTGCGGCGCGCTCAAGCGGAAGCTCGCGGCACCGCGGTCGATGAGGATTTCCTTGGTGGTCTTGACCCGATACGCCGCGCCATCGCTGGCAAAAACGGTGAGCATGTAACGGCTCGGTTTGTCGGCGGCCGGCAGATCGAGGGTCGCGTTGCCTTTGCTGTCGGTGGTCAGTTCGGTGCTGGTCAGCTCCACCGGGAATTGCCCGAGGTATTGCAATTCGTTGTCGACCATCGACAGTTGCTGGGCACGCAGGCTCAGGGTCAGTTTGGCGTTGGCCACCGGTTTGCCGTCCGGGTAGAGCAACACCAGACTGCCTTTGACCGGCTCGCCGGTGCGGTAATCCTGTTTGGCCAGATTCAGCGAAATCTCGAAGTGCGGCTTGATGTATTCCGCCACTCGGAACGCGCTGCTGTAGGCCTGATCCTTGTAGTTGAAACGAATCTCGTAACCGCCCGCCACAGCGTTGTCCGGCAACTGGAAGCGGCCCTGAGTACCGGCCTTCGAATCAAGTTTCAAATCGAGGTGCTGCAACTCGGTACCCGTAGCATCCAGCACGCTGACGTTGACGTCCGCCGCCCCCGGCAACACTGAATCCCGCGCATTCTTGAACTCGCGGCCAACGATCTTCAACGACACCCAATCACCCGGGCGATACAGCGGCCGGTCGGTGAAGGCATACAGTTTGGTGTCGTAGATTTCGCTGTCGTAATAGAAGTTTTCCGAGACGAAGACGCCGCCCTCTTCATCCTCGCCGATCACGAACGAACGCTCCGGGCTGACGTGTTTCAGGCGCAGCAAACCATCGGTATCGGTGGCGCCGCTGCTCATCACGCCGAGGCCATCGGTCCACAGCACATTGACCTTCGGCACCGAACTGCCTTCGTGTTTGCGCGCAGCCCAGACCAGCAACTCATCGCCGGCAATCTTGCTCACCGCGACGGTGTTGGAGACGAAGACCATGGTGGTCGCGCGGTACTTGCCGATCAACGCTTCGACCAGATACAGACCGGGTTTCAGATTGCCCAACGGGATGTAAACGTTGCCCGGTGCGACGCTGACGAAATCACTGGAAGAGCCGGCCAGATTCACCCCTTCCGGCGGCTGGATCGGCTTGGCCTGCCACAGCGGATAACGGAACTGGCTGACCACCGGCAGGCCCGGAATCAACGCAAATTGCGGCTGCGCGTCGTACGGTGTCGGTGCGGCGATGGCATTGCCCATCTTCAGTTCCGGCACTTCTTCGGTGACCTGTTTGCGCGATTCATAAGAGAACGCGCGCTGCATCACCCGACGGGATTTGCGGTACCAGTTATCCCACAGGTACGCGAGGGTGTTGGACAGGCCTTCGCCCTTGAACTGGCCGTCGCTGACCACACGATGCAGATTCTTCTGGCGCTTGAGGAAATCCAGCGGCTTGTCGATGCGATACACGCGAATGTCGGCGCCGCCATACGGTTCCATGCGGAAACGACGGTAATCACGGCCCGGCGCTTCGAGGCGCACCATCGCCTGTTCGTCGGCAGCAAAGCTGCTGTCGGCGAGCAGGAAAAAGCTTTCACCGGAGACCGGCGTGTAGCCGCTCGGCTCGACCGAATCTTCGGCGTTGACGCTGGCCAATGGCAGCAACAGCGCCAGCAGCAAAGGAATTCGGGAGCAGAGTCGCAACATGCGGGCACCGGTCATTGGGAGAGAAAGTTCAGTCGATAGACGCCGATGAAGTTGGGGTTGGCTGCGTCGGGTATCCATCGGGTGTCCTTCCATGTCATGAGTTGCTGCAGGCTTGCCGAACGCATGCCGTTGTCAGTCGGGGTGGTGGTGCCGGTGTGATAGGCGATGTAGCGGCCCATCCAGATCATCAGGTGCTGGTCGTCGCCCTGATCGAAAAACATCAAGTCACCGGGCCGCGCCTGCGACACGTCGCGGCTGACCAGATGGCTGTTGAACTGAATCAGTTTGATCGCATTGACGTACGGCCCAACCTTGCCGCCGCCCTGCTGCCATTGCTGGGCGAGCTTGCGCTGCTCGTCGCTGAGCGCCAGTTCCGGCGGCAGATAACGATTGGACAGGCCATTGCTGCGCAGCCATTTGTCGTCATGGACTTTCAGTGCTTCGTTGGCGGCAAAACGCACCAGCCCGGCGCAGTCCTGCTGATACCAGCGCGGGCTCGGCCCCTGGCTCAATTGCTCCTGGGCGATGCGCACGAACCAGGCGCGAAACACCTGGGATTGCGCCGGATCCAGTGCAGGTGCTTCAACGGCTCGGGCGCCCGCGCTGAGTAACAGCGCGAGCAGGCCGAGGCTGCGGATCAGTGCGGTCACAGCGCTTTCCATTCCAGCGGCAGCCATTGCCAGTGGCCGTCAGGCTCGCTGCCTTCAGGCAGGGTCAGGGCATATTTGCCGTAGCCGCCGAGGGTGCGCAGTTTCGGGATCAGGTAGGTTTGCGCGGCGTTGTAGAACACCGGTTCCATGTCCTGCGGCAGGCTGTCGAGGGTTTCCTGCTGCATCAGCTGCGCCATCGAATCCGGGCCGAAGTAGATTGGCATCAGCACATCTTTGGGCAGCACGTCGGCCATTGGCGGGAAGCGCTTGTCGAGGGTGCCGAGGGCTTTGTCGACGAGTTTGTCGTCGAGGGAAAACAGCAGCGTCGAGCCATGACGGGCCAGGCTTACTTTCATGAACGCCTTGCCGGAAATCGCGTCCGGGTTCTCCGCAGTCTTCGCCGCATACGGGCCGAAGTTGGAGCTGACCTGACGCTGCCAGACGTGGTTCTGGCCTTCCTGTTTCTCGACCACAGGGAAGACGTTTTCTTCGACGTTGGACTCGAACGCACCGACCATCGAACCGAACAGCTTGCCGAGGTCGCCATCGAGTTTACTGCTGTCCTCGTCTTTCAGACTGGCCACCAGCAACGGCGTGTACAAACGCGAATCGGCGTACCAGCACAGGCCTGCCGCGCCGGCCACGTGGTCGGTGAGGGTCTGCGCCACCGCGTCTTCAGCGCCGAGCTTCACCAGCAGCGGTTTTTGCGGCTCGGCGGCGACCGGCAGGGTCACGCAGGCACTGGCGCCCAGCGGCATCGCTTGCCACACCGGTTTGAAGTCGAAGTCGGGTTGGTTTTCCAGTTCGTCCATGGCGAGGTAGCTGTGCCAGCCCTTGTCGTCCATGTCGAACCGCAGCCCGGCGAAATTCGGGATGAAGCGCTGATAACCCATGGCGAGGACGCTGGAATTCACCGACAGACGCTGTTTGGTTTCCGGGGTTTTCGCCGGCAGACCGAACGCCTCAGGGAACAGTTTTTCGCCATTGAGCAACGCCGCCAGCGCTTGTGGTGAAACGTGGCCCGACTCTTCGGAGGCGCCGCTTTCCGGGTCGTAATACTTGGCCGGGTTGGACAGCACCACCAACTTGTCGCCGTGGGAGGCGAACAACAGGGCTTTGTTGGCGTTGTAGGTCAGTTGGTACAGCGGCACGCTATCGCCGCCGACTTTCAGTTCGCCCATCTGACTGAGCTGCGTGTCATCCAGTGCGACTTTCGCCAGCGGTTCGAGCAGTTTCGCCAGACCGCCGCGATCCATCACCAACAGGAAATCCTTCAAGCGACCATCCGCGCCACGCCACAGCGCGACGTCAGCCGGCTGATCGAAAAGCTGCTCGATCAGGCTGTCCTGCAACTTCAGGTCGTGCTCGTAGATGATCCGGCGCAGGCTGCCGATCAGCCCGAGGCGGTCGGCGTGGGTTTCGTAATAGAAGACGAAATCTTCGGTGAGCGTGGCCTTGAGGAACGGCACCGTCAGCAGGTCCTTGGGCAACTGGCTCAACGAGCGGGTTTCCAGCAAGGCATCCGGACGACTCAGGCCGAGCTTGTCACTCGCCAGCTCCGCCGGCGGCGCCTTGGGCTTGAGCAGCAGCCAGCCAAAACCACCCGCCACGCCGGCCACCAGGCACAACCCGGCCAGCAGCAACGGCCAGCGTCGCGAAGGTTTGGCCGCTGGCGTTTCGACAGCCGAAGTCACAGTGTTATCGCTCATCTTCTCGCTCATTTCCCAAAGCTCAGGATTTCATCCGTGGCGGAATGCTTAATAGTTGAAAGTCTTGACCAGCAGCAGATCACCGATCGCCCGCAGGGGCACGATGAACGTTTCGCGTTTTTCGTCGACGGTGTTTTCGTTGACCACCAGCGTGATTTGCGAGGTGATCACCTCATTCTGGTTGCTGGTCTCATCGAAGTTATAGCCGCCGTTGCCGAAGTTGCCCCAATAGTTGACGTAAACCAGATAGGTGCCATGCAGCGGCGCGGTCATGGTGAACATTTCCGGGCCGGGGCCATCGACACCATCCGGGTCCAGACCGCCGCCATTGCTCAGCGCCGGCTGCGCCCAGAACGCATGCTGACCGTCGGGCGTGACAATGTGCAGATCGAGTTCGGCTTTTGGATCGTCCCATCCCAAGACAAGACGAATTCGCGCCGGCGTGCGCAAATTGTTTGCTTCATAAAATTGCACACGCTTGAGCGACTGGCCTTCGGCGCTGATCACCTCGACGCTGTTGGAACCGGCGCCGAACGCATACGGCCGGGCGAAACGCCCTTGGTCGTCGGTGTACAGATTCAGTGGATTGCCATTCACGGCGAGGCTGTGCGGCGGGCGCATGTGTCCGATGGACTTGAGTTGGCCCTGGATCATCGTGCGATTACGCTGGATGCCGCGATCGATCGGCGGCGTCGGATAGGCGACTTGCGGGTTTTCCGTGCGATCGAGCAGGCCGTGGTAGCGCCAGCCGCCCACCGGTTCCGACAACTCGGCACTCGGCGCGGCCAGCAGCGCGGGCGCGCAGGCCAACCCGATCAGCAGCAAAAGAAATGAACGCATGTGATGCCTCCTGCCATGCCTGAACGAAACCTTGCACCCGATCCTCGGTACTTCACAGCGGTGAAACTGCGTTTCGTCTGAAAGACCCGTGACTATCGGGTCGTAGAAGGCGCGAAGATTAGCCATTTGGTGGCTTTTTAACAATCGGATACAGGTGCGATAGCTGTAGGAAACGTGCCTTTTGAGGGATGTGAGCCGAATAGAGCGGTTATTCGGCTCACAAAATGAGCCGAATAAGCCTGAATCACCACAAATCCTGTGGCGAGGGGATTTATCCCCGATCGGCTGCGTAGCAGTCGCAATGTGAGCTGACCTGATAGACCTGAAGATACACATATATAGGTTTAGGGCTGCTACGCAGCCCATCGGGGATAAATCCCCTCGCCACAGGGATCTTTGTTCTCACACGAGATCTTTGGTCTCACAGGAGATCCTTGTATTCAGATGGGATTCTTGTTCTGCACCAGGGATCACTCGTTGTCGCTGGCATCGCCCCGCTCATTTGCCCATAAACCCCCTATCTGCTAGTGTCGCGCCGGTTTAACGTCAACCGGAAATCGCCGCCATGGCCCGCAAAAAAGCTGCACTGGATTTCGAACAGTCCCTCGCCGACCTGCAAACATTGGTCGAGCGTCTGGAGAACGGTGAATTGTCGCTGGAAGACTCGCTGACCGCTTTCGAGCAGGGCATCGGTCTGACCCGTGATTGCCAGGCAGCGCTGGCGCAAGCCGAGCAGAAGGTGCAAGTGCTGCTGGAGCGCGATGGCGAACTCGCCGAGGAACCCTTCGACGCGGAACAGCCAGAATGATTGCAGCGTACACGGCGACCAGCCAGGGCCGGGTCAACGCGGCGCTGGAAACCCTGTTCAATGCGCCGCTGCCGGAACTGGCGCGGCTTTACGAAGCCATGCGCTACAGCGTGATGAACGGCGGCAAACGCGTGCGTCCGCTGCTCGCCTATGCGGCGTGCGAAGCGCTCGGCGGCAAGGCTGAGCAAGCCAACGGCGCCGCTTGCGCGGTCGAGTTGATCCACGCTTATTCGCTGGTGCACGACGATTTGCCGGCGATGGACGACGACGATTTGCGTCGTGGTCAGCCGACTACTCACAAAAAATTCGATGAAGCCTGCGCGATTCTTGCCGGTGATGGTTTGCAGAGCCTGGCGTTCAGCGCCCTGCTCGATCCGCGCCTGAGCGATTGCAGCAGCGATATCCGCCTGCAAATGGTCACCGCGCTTGCGCAGGCTGCGGGGCCGGCAGGCATGGTTGGCGGCCAGGCCATCGACCTGGGTTCGGTCGGCCTCAAGCTCGATCAAAAAGCCCTCGAACAGATGCACCGGCACAAGACCGGCGCGCTGATCGAAGTCAGCGTCAAACTCGGCGCCCTGGCCAGCGGCCGTGCCGAGCCGGACGAACTGCGCGCCTTGCAGACTTATGCACAGGCCATCGGCCTGGCTTTTCAGGTGCAGGACGACATCCTCGACGTCGAAAGCGATACCGCAACCCTCGGCAAACGCCAGGGCGCCGACATTGCCCGGGACAAGCCGACCTACCCGGCCCTGCTCGGTCTCGATGCGGCAAAAGCCTACGCGCTGGAACTGCGCGATCAGGCCCTGCATGCCCTGCGACCGTTTGACGCGGCAGCCGAGCCCTTGCGCGAGCTGGCCCGGTATATCGTCGAGCGCCGCAGCTGACGGCGAATCCGCCAAAAAAGACCAACGCGTGGGCAGGGGGCGATGCATCAGGTAAACTGCCGCATCTTCTATACCTATAACGATTCGCCTGATGCCCACGACGTTTCATGAGATTCCCCGCAAGCGCCCGACCACGCCCCTGCTCGACCGCGCGAATACGCCGGACGGCCTGCGCCGGTTAGGCGAAGCCGAGCTGGAAACCCTGGCCGATGAGTTGCGCCTGGAATTGCTCTACACGGTCGGTCAGACCGGTGGGCATTTCGGTGCCGGCCTGGGCGTGATCGAGCTGACCATCGCGCTGCATTACGTCTTCGACACGCCGGATGACCGGCTGGTGTGGGACGTTGGTCATCAGGCGTATCCGCACAAGATCCTTACCGGTCGCCGTGAGCGCATGGAATCGCTGCGCCAGAAGGACGGCATCGCTGCCTTCCCGCGTCGCGCCGAGAGCGAGTACGACACCTTTGGCGTCGGCCACTCCAGCACCTCGATCAGCGCTGCGCTGGGCATGGCGATTGCCGCCCGCCTGCAAAACAGTGATCGCAAGGCGATTGCCGTGATCGGTGATGGCGCGTTGACCGCCGGCATGGCCTTCGAGGCGCTGAACCACGCGCCGGAAGTGAACGCCAACATGCTGGTGATCCTCAACGACAACGACATGTCGATCTCGCGCAACGTCGGCGGCCTGTCGAATTATCTGGCGAAGATCCTTTCCAGCCGCACTTACGCGAGCATGCGTGAAGGCAGCAAAAAGGTCCTGTCGCGCCTGCCCGGCGCGTGGGAAATCGCCCGTCGCACCGAAGAATACGCCAAAGGCATGCTGGTTCCCGGCACCCTGTTCGAAGAGCTCGGCTGGAACTACATCGGCCCGATCGACGGCCACGACCTGCCGACCCTGATCGCCACGCTGCGCAACATGCGTGACCTCAAAGGCCCGCAGTTTCTGCACATCGTCACCAAAAAGGGCAAAGGCTTCGCCCCGGCAGAAGTCGACCCGATCGGTTACCACGCCATCACCAAACTTGAACCCCTGGACGCTCCAGCCGCTGCGCCGAAGCCTGCCAGCGGGCCGAAATATTCGGCAGTGTTCGGCGAGTGGCTGTGCGACATGGCCGCAGCAGATCCGCGCCTGGTCGGGATCACCCCGGCAATGAAGGAAGGCTCGGACCTGGTGGCGTTCAGCGAACGCTTCCCGCTGCGCTACTTCGACGTGGCGATTGCCGAGCAACACGCGGTGACGTTCGCCGCCGGCATGGCCTGCGAAGGCGCGAAACCGGTGGTGGCGATCTACTCGACGTTCCTGCAGCGTGGTTACGACCAGTTGGTGCATGACGTCGCGGTGCAGAACCTTGACGTGCTGTTCGCCATCGACCGTGCCGGTCTGGTCGGCGAAGACGGCCCGACCCACGCCGGCAGCTTCGACCTGTCGTACCTGCGCTGCATTCCGGGCATGGTCATCATGACCCCGAGCGATGAAAACGAACTGCGCAAAATGCTCACCACTGGCCACCTCTACAACGGCCCGGCGGCGGTGCGTTATCCGCGCGGCAGCGGCCCGAATGCGACCATCGAGAAGGATCTCGAGCCGATCGAAATCGGCAAGGGCATCGTCCGTCGTCAGGGCAGCAAAGTCGCCCTGCTGGTGTTTGGCGTGCAATTGGCCGAAGCGCTGAAAGTCGCCGAGACGCTCGATGCCACGGTGGTCGACATGCGTTTCGTCAAACCGCTGGATGAAGCCTTGGTGCGCGAGATTGCCGGCAGCCACGAGTTGCTGGTGACGATTGAAGAGAACGCGATCATGGGCGGCGCCGGTGGCGCGGTCAGCGAGTTTCTCGCCCGCGAGAACATCCTCAAGTCGATGCTGCACCTGGGCTTGCCGGATATCTACGTCGAGCACGCCAAACCTGCGCAGATGCTGGCCGAGTGCGGGCTGGATGAGGCCGGGATCGAAGCGTCGATTCGTCAGCGCCTGGAATTGCTCAACCGCTAAGCGTTCCCCCTGTAGGAGCTGCCGAAGGCTGCGATCTTTTGATCCTGCTTCTCGGCGGCTCCAGACCTTCCTAAAAAGCAAAATCAAAAGATCGCAGCCTTCGGCAGCTCCTACCGGGTTTTGCATAAGCCATGGATTGCCATGAAACTCTCGCGCCTCGCCCTGCCTTTCTTCCTGCTGCCGTCCGCCAATGCCCTCGCCGACACCTTCGAGCGCGATCAGGCGCTGAAGCTGCCGGATGTGCTGATCTCCGCCAACCGTCAGGTTGAAGCGCGCAATGACAGCAGCGCCGCCAACACCGTATTCACCCGCGAAGACATCGACCGTCTGCAACCGAGCGACGTGCCGGACTTGCTGCGTCGCGTGCCGGGTGGGCAAGTGGCGCAAACCGGTGGGCGCGGCAGTCTGCCGGGCGTTTACATTCGTGGCACGCAGTCGGCGCAAAGCCTGGTGCTGGTCGACGGCCAGCGCATCGGCAACTCGACGTCCGGCGACAGCAATCTGCAACACCTGAACATCGAACAGATCGAGCGCGTCGAAGTGCTGCGCGGTTCGCGTTCGGTGATTTATGGCAGCGATGCGATTGGCGGGGTGATTCAGATTTTCACCCGACGCGGCACCGAGCAAGGTCTTCAGCCACGCATGCACGTCGGTTTCGGCAGCAACCAGACCTGGGAGCGTAGCCTCGGTTTGTCCGGCGGCGATGAAAAAACCCGTTTCAACCTCGGCGCCAGCCTCGATGAAACTGCCGGGATTGATCGCACGCACGATTCGTATCCAAGCGATGGTGATCACGATGCCTATCGCAACAAATCCGTCAGCCTGAGCCTCAGCCATGCGTTGACCGACGACATTGAGATCGGCGCCAATCTGCTCGATAACCGTGGCAAGAGCGAGTTTGACAGCCCGTTCGGTAGATATGACGTCGTGACGGATCAGTCCTACCAACAGCAACCCTACAGCGATTTCAACGTCAGCAGCATCAGCAGCTACTTCGACGCACGGGTCAACGACCTGTGGAAAACCCGCGTCGAGTTCGGCCATACCGAGAACCGCGAGAAGACCCTGGATAAACTCAGCGACGAGCGCACGGTGTTCAACACCTATTTCGACTCGGTGAACTGGCAGAACGACCTCACCTTGAACGCGCGCAACAGCCTGATCCTCGGTGGCGACTGGTACGAAGATCGCGTCAACAGCAGCACCGCGTTCGACGAGGACAGCCGCTGGAATCGCGCCGCCTTCATCCAGCATCGTTATCAGGCCGACAGCTTCTCCACCGAGCTGGGTCTGCGTCACGATGACAATCAGCAATTCGGCAGCCAGAACACCTGGAGCGGCACGTTCACGTTGCCGTTGAACCCGGATAACGATCTGCTGCTCAGCTACAGCGAAGGCTTCCGCGCGCCAACGTTCAACGACTTGTATTACCCGGATTTCAGCAACCCCGATCTGAAACCGGAAACCTCGAAAAGCTATGAGCTGCAATGGCGCAGCCAGTTGAGCGACAGCAGCCGTCTGGAAGCGTCGATTTACCGTACGGATCTGCAAGACGCGATCATCTTCGGCAGCAATTCACGTCCGGAGAACGTCGCTTCAGCGCGAATCAACGGTTTCGAAGCGGCGCTGAAACAGGAACTGTTCGATTGGCAGAGCAACCTTGGCGTGTCGATCATCGACCCCCGCGATCGTGATAGCGGGCATACCTTGGCACGACGTGCGCGGCGGACGTTGAGCTGGGATCTGGATCGCCAGTTTGACCAGATCGGCGTCGGTGCAAGTTGGCAGGCGGTGAGCAGCAGTTATGACGATCTGAAAAACGAAAACCCGCTGGGTGGTTATGCGTTATTCGGATTGCGCAGCAGTTGGGCGTTGAACCGCGAGATCAAGCTGGATCTGAAAGTGGATAACGTTTTCGACAAGGGTTACAGCCGGGCGAATTACAGCTACGACGGCGGCCAATACGGTTATCGCGAGGAAGGTCGTGTGTGGATGTTTGGTGTCACCTGGACCCCCGAAATCCGCTAAGACCCCGCATCTGGGTATCCCCCGACACCCCGTAGGAGCTGCCGCAGGCTGCGATCTTTTGATCTTCGGCAATCCCGACTCAGCCACAAAGCAAAGTCAAAAGATCGCAGCCTTCGGCAGCTCCTACAGGGGTTATTGGTGTGTTGCGATGAGTTGGCAGAGCTTGGCGGTGGCGTCGATCATCTGGCCGCTTGGGCGTTCGAGGCCTTTGTCGGTGATCAGCAGTAATTGCTGCTGTTTTACAGCGGCGACCTGCGGCCAGTTGTTCCAGGCGTTGAGCTGGGACTGGTCGCTGGCCAGAATCACTTCGGGATCACGCTGCAACACTGATTCGATGCTGACTTGCGGCGCAGGCAAGGTCAGATCGCTGAACACATTGCGCGCCCCGCACACCTCAAGCGCATCGCTGATAATCTGCCCGCCACCGACGGTATACAGCGGCTTGTCCCATACCTGATAAAACACCCGCAACGGCACTTCCCGGTGAAAGCGCTGGCGCAGCTCGGCGAGTTTTTGCCGCAGATCAGCCGCCAGCTTCAGCCCACGTTCAGGTCGACCCAATTGCGTGGCAATGGCTTCAATCTGCACAGAAAGCTGATCAAGGGAATGCGGTTCGGCGATGAAAGTCGGAATGCCCAGGCGCTTCAACTGATCACGCTGCGCCGGGCCGACGCTGCCGGGCCAGAGCAACAACAAATCAGGTTTGAGGCTCAGCAACCGTTCCACGTCGAGCTGGCCATAACGACCGACCGATGCAACGTTGGCAATTTCAGCCGGGCGTTCACCGGCATCCAGCACACCGACCAACAGGTCTGCAGAATCCAGTTCAACAACGATTTCAGAAAGCGACGGCGCCAGGCTGACCACCCGCAGGTTTGCCAGCACCGGGCCGCTGACGGCCAGCAGCAGAACCGCCAGCCAGAGACGGCGCATCAGCCGAGTTGACGCGGGATACGGTAGAGGTAAAACAGCACGGCGGTGGACAGCGCCAGCAGCATCAACGGCACCGCTTCGAGACCGACGAATACCGCCAGTGCGCCGATCCAGGCCGGCAATGCTGCCGCGAGAAACGCCGAACGACGGTTCGCCGCGAGGGCAATCCATGCGTCGGGCTCTTCAGGAGTATCAAGGGCTTTTTGCGTGGCGATCAGGGCATGCTTGTAGCGGCCGAAAAACTTCAGGCTGACAAACATCGACGCCACGCCGGCAATAAACAGCGGCATCGCCAACACCGGTAAAATCCCCTCGTCCTGCCCGAACAGCGCATTGAGGACGAACAGCGGCACCAACGCCAGCGCCAAGTATTTCCACCAGGCGACTGACAATCGGCGTCGCACCTGACCACGGGTCACGCGCGATCAACCTCGCCCTGATGCTCGTTGCCCATCATGTGGTCGAGCTTGCTGGCCTTGGTCGCCAGGTACAGTTTGTTGTGCGGGTTGTGGCCGGTGTGCAGCGGCACGCGCTCGGCGACGGTGATGCCCATGTCGGTCAAGGCTTTGACTTTGCGCGGGTTGTTGGTCATCAGGCGCAGGGATTTCACACCCAGATGCTCAAGCATCGGCAGGCACATGGCGTAATCGCGCTGGTCGGCGGCGAAACCCAGACGCTCGTTGGCTTCAACGGTGTCGGCACCGCCGTCCTGCAATTCGTAGGCGCGGATCTTGTTCAACAGACCAATGCCACGACCTTCCTGACGCAGGTAGAGCAACACACCACGGCCTTCACGGGCAATGGCTTTTAGCGCGCCTTCGAGTTGCGAGCCGCAGTCGCAACGCTGGCTGAACAAGGCGTCGCCGGTCAGGCATTCGGAGTGCAAACGGCCGAGAACCGGGGCACCGTCGGCAAACTCACCCAGGCTCAGCACGACGTGCTCGCGGCCAGTGGCTTCATCGAGAAAACCGTGCATGGTGAATTGCGCAAAAGGCGTTGGCAGCTTGGAAGCGGCGACAAAGACGACAGGCACCGGTGTGCTCCTGATCTAAAGAGTCTGAAAATTCGCAGGCCGGCATTGTAACAGCAGGTTCCTACCGGCGCTTAGGCTGAATTATCGGGCATAACGATCAAAAAGTTTGATAACTACCCGGACAACATGGATCCCTGTAGGAGCTGTCGAGTGAAACGAGGCTGCGATCTTTTGATCTGTTTTTTAGAATCAAGATCAAAAGATCGCAGCGTGCCGCAGCTCCTACAGGGGATTTGTGGCGAAGGGGTAGGGTTGCTTCCACTTCTCGAAGATCGGCTTCAATTCGCCGCTGTTAACCAATTGCTGCATGCGCTGGTCGTACAGCGCCATCAGCGCACGGGCCTGCGGAGTGTCGGCAAACCCGAGAAACAGTGGCAACTCGGCCAGGTGCGAATAGCGATACTGCGTCGGATCCGTCGCCGTTTTCACCACCGCTTCAATCTCGGTCAGCGCATCGATGTAGTAATCCGCCCGCCCCTGCTTGAGCATCGAGAGAATGCCGGTGCGGCGCTCGATCTGGTTGTAGCGCTTGATGTTCGGCAGGTAATTTTCGTAACGATAGCCACGCACCCACGCCAGTCGATACTTGCCCAGCGTCGCCTGGGTGGGCGATGGGTTGTTCGCCAGGCCCAATGCGTAGATATGGTCGGAATCGAAATTCCACTGCGGATACAGCACTTGCTCGGCTTCGTCGCGGTAGGAGCCGACCAGCGCGTCGACTTCCTTCAACTGCACCAGCCCCACCGAACGGGTGTACGGCACCGTGCGAATGTCCAGCTTGACCCCCGCCGGCTCGAACACCTTGCGCAGTACATCCCAACCCAGACCATGGCCATCGGCGGCGGTGTAGTCTTCCCAGTCTTCGCTGGCCAGATGGATGACTGCAGGCGTCGGCGCGGCTTCCTGCGCACCGGCCACGGTGCTCAGCAAAGCCAAAACCACTAACGCCAACCAGCGTCGAGTCATCCCTAGTCCCCTCACTTGACCCTGATATCCCTTGGAATCAGGCGAAAATCCACACCAGGCCCTGCATGGCCAGCCAGGCGAACACACCGGCCAGCACATCGTCGAGCATGATGCCGAAGCCGCCATGCACATGCCGGTCGACCCAGCGGATCGGCCAAGGCTTGAGAATGTCGAAGAAACGGAACACCAGGAAACCCGCAAGTAACCAGTACCAGCCTTCCGGCACCAGCCACAGGGTGATCCACATGCCGACCATTTCGTCCCAGACGATGCCTTCGTGGTCGTGTACCCGCAGGTCGTCGGCCACTTTGCCGCACAGCCAGAAGCCGAACAGCATGGTGATCCCGAGCATCAGCCAGTAACCCCAGTCGGGCAACATCTGCCACAACGGGATAAAGGGTAGCGCAACTAACGAGCCCCACGTGCCCGGTGCTTTCGGCAAGGTGCCGGAACCGAAACCGAAGGCAATGAAATGCCAGGGATTGCGCCACACCGACGGCGGTACGAATTCGCCCGGAACCTGTTTCGGGTGGTCTGTCACGGTGACTCCTGAAAATGTTGATAACCCCGGATTTGCGGGGTGATGTCGCGCCCGTCACGATCCAGCAGCGCCACGCCCTGCCCCTCTGCCACACGACCGATCACGTGGATCGGCCAGCCATTGGCCAGCAACGCTGGCAACTCGACGGACGGCAGGGTGAAGGCCAACACATAATCATCGCCGCCGCTGAGCGCTGCACGTTCGGCGCCACGCTGGCCGAGAAACGCCACTAAAGCATCCGACAGCGGTACACGCTCGCGTTCAATCTCAAGCCGAACCTTCGACGCCAGTGCGATGTGCCCGCAATCGGCGAGCAGGCCATCGGAGATGTCCAGCGCCGACGTGGCTTTGCCGCGCAAGGCCTGACCGAGCGCGAGTTGCGGTTGTGGCGACCAGTAATGATCGAGCAGCGGCTGGCCGATTTCTGGCTCGGCCTCACGCTGGCCCAACACCAGTGGCAAGGCACCGGCAGCATTGCCCAGCTCTCCGCCGACACACAGCAAGTCACCCGGCTGCGCGCCGCTGCGGGTCAAGGCCTGACCGGCAGGAATACGACCGAACACGGTGACAGTCAGGCTCAACGGCCCGCGCGTGGTATCGCCGCCGACCAGCGCGACGCCGCAGCTCTGCGCCATGCGGTTCAAACCGCGAGCATAGGCTTGCAGCCAATCGGCGGTCACCGTCGGCACAGTCAGGGCAAGGGTAAAGGCAACGGGCGTGGCACCCATGGCGGCCAGATCGCTGACCGCAACGGCCAGCGAGCGCTGACCGAGCAGAAACGGATCGCAGGGGTCGGCGAAATGCACACCGGCCACCAGCGTATCGGTGGAAATCGCCAGCTGTTCCCCGGAAGGAACAGCGAGCAAGGCGCAGTCATCGCCGATCCCCAGCGCAACGCCGTCGCCGCCCTGCGCACAAGGCGCGGCGGCGAAGAAGTTGCGGATCAGCTCAAACTCGCCCATAGCCGATTCAAACGCCAATCAGCGCTTGAACGCCTTCACTTCAGCTTCACGCAGGCGCGGGGCCAGTTTGTCGAGCACGCCGTTGACGAACTTGTGACCGTCGGTGGAACCGTAGACTTTCGCCAGTTCGATCCCTTCGTTGATCACAACGCGATACGGCACGTCGACGCGCTTGAGCAGTTCCCAGGTCGACAGGCGCAGTACGCACAGTTCAACCGGATCCAGCTCTTCGATGGTCAGGTCCAGGCACGGCGCCAGCGCAGTGTCGATCTCGGTCAGACTGGCCGGAACACCGTGCAGGATGTCGTGGAAGTAGCTGGCATCGGCGAAGGTGAAATCGTTGTCGACGCGAAACTGCGCTTCGATTTCGTTCAGCGAAGTACTGGCCATGTGGCGCTGGTACAGCGCTTGCGTCGCCAACTGACGGGCAGCGCGGCGCTTTTCACTTTTCGAAGGCTTGCCGGCGTCGGTTGGACGCGGCTCGCGCGGGTTGAAACGATCGCTTTCGTCGCTAATCACTTGGCCTCCAACTGTGCCAGCAGGCTGACCATTTCCAGAGCGGACAGGGCAGCTTCAGCACCTTTGTTACCGGCCTTGGTGCCGGAACGTTCGATGGCTTGCTCGATGGAATCAACGGTCAGAACGCCGAAAGCGACCGGCACGCCGAACTCCATGGACACCTGGGCCAGACCCTTGGTGCATTCGCCGGCCACGTATTCGAAGTGCGGAGTACCGCCACGAATGACCGCGCCCAGGGCGATGATTGCTGCGAACTCGCCTTTCTGGGCGACTTTCTGCGCAACCAGCGGGATTTCGAAGGCGCCAGGTGCGCGGATGATGGTGATGTCGCTTTCGCTCACGCCGTGGCGAACCAGGGCATCAACTGCACCGCTGACCAGGCTTTCAACGACGAAGCTGTTGAAGCGGCCCACTACCAAAGCGTAGCGGCCTTTAGGGGCGATGAAGGTACCTTCGATGGTCTTCAGGGTCATTCGTCAGTTCTCTTAAAGAGCCGGGACGCGTTTCGTACGCATCCCTCAGTGATATTAGCCACGAACACATGGCCGGAAAAATCCGCATTACTACTGGATAGCACCCTTGTGGCGAGGGGATTCATCCCCGATGGACTGCGCAGCAGTCCCAAAAACAGGGGCCGCTGCGCAGCCCGTCGGGGATGAATCCCCTCACCACAAGAATCCATGTCAACAATGCCGGAAACGACCGGTCATTATTCGGAGGGCACGTATTCTACAACTTCCAGATCGAAACCGGATATCGCATTAAATTTCATTGGCGCAGACATCAGGCGCATTTTGCGCACACCGAGGTCACGCAGGATCTGCGAACCGGCACCGACGATGCTGTAGGTGGTCGGTTTTTTCGGCGCTGGCTGATCAGCGGTTTCACGGATATGCGCCAGCAGCACGTCGCCATCGAGCGGGTGACCGAGCAGCAACACCACACCGCTGCCCGCCTCGGCAACCGCAGCCATCGCGGCGCGCAGGCTCCAGCGGCCCGGTTGCTTGACCATCAACAGGTCGCGCAGCGGATCCATGTTGTGCACGCGAACCAGCGTTGGCTCTTCGGCGCAAACAGTGCCTAGGGTCAGCGCCATGTGCACGTCGCCTTCCACCGAATCACGATAGGTCACCAGGTTGAATTGGCCCAGTTCGCTGTCGAGTGGCTGCTCGGCAATCCGCTGAACGGTACGTTCGTGGATCATCCGGTAGTGAATCAGGTCGGCGATGGTGCCGATCTTGATGTTGTGTTCAGCGGCGAAGGCTTCCAGCTCAGCGCGACGGGACATGGTGCCGTCGTCGTTCATCACTTCGCAGATCACCCCGCTCGGCTCGAAACCGGCCATGCGCGCGAGGTCGCAAGCGGCTTCGGTGTGGCCAGCGCGAGCGAGGGTGCCGCCGGCCTGAGCCATCAGCGGGAAGATGTGGCCGGGGCTGACGATGTCTTCAGCCTTGGCGTCTTTGGCGGCCGCAGCTTGCACGGTGCGCGCACGGTCGGCGGCGGAGATGCCGGTGGTGACGCCTTCGGCGGCTTCGATCGAAACGGTGAACTTGGTGCCGAAACCGGAACCGTTGCGCGGCGCCATCAGCGGCAACTTCAACAGTTCGCAGCGCTCGCGGCTCATCGGCATGCAGATCAGGCCACGGGCGTGCTTGGCCATGAAGTTGATGTGTTCGGCCTGGCAGCATTCGGCGGCCATGATCAGGTCGCCTTCGTTCTCGCGGTCTTCGTCATCCATGAGGATGACCATCTTGCCTTGGCGGATGTCTTCAACCAGTTCTTCGATGCTATTGAGCGCCACAAGGCACCCCCTTCAGTCAGGATTTGAGATAGCCATTGGCGGCCAGAAAGCTTTCAGTGATCGTGCCACCAGGCTTTTGTGAAGAGCCGGACTCCGCAGCCTTGTCACCCAAGAGCAGACGCTCCAGATAACGCGCCAGCAAATCGACTTCCAGATTCACCCGGCGACCTGGCGTGTACGACGCCATGATGGTTTCGCTCAGGGTGTGCGGAATGATCGTCAGCATGAATTCGGCGCCATCGACTTCGTTCACGGTCAGGCTGGTGCCGTCGACGGTGATCGAACCTTTATGGGCGATGTACTTGGCCAGCTCTTTCGGCGCGCGGATGCGAAATTCCACGGCGCGGGCATTGTCGCTGCGCGAGACGATTTCGCCGACGCCGTCGACGTGGCCGCTGACCAGATGCCCGCCGAGACGAGTGGTCGGGGTCAGGGCTTTTTCCAGATTGACCGGGCTGCCGCTTTTCAGGTCATTCATGGCGGTGCAGTCGAGGGTTTCACGGCTGACGTCGGCGGCAAAGCCGTCGCCCGGCAGCTCGACCGCCGTCAGGCACACGCCGTTGACCGCGATGCTGTCGCCGAGTTTGACGTCGCTCAGGTCGAGCTTGCCGGTTGCGACGTGTACCCGCACATCACCGCCCTTTGGGGTCAGTGCGCGGATACTGCCGATGGATTCGATGATGCCGGTAAACATGGGGTTCTCCTTGAGAACTAAGCCAGCGTAATAACGATGGCCGGGAATTATACGCTCGCCGAACGGACAGGGATGGCAGTGACTCGCCAGTCATCGCCGACCGCACGAATTTCAGTGATTTTCAGCTCCGGCGCATCCTTCATATGGGCCAGCGGCCAGTCCAGCAATGGACGCGCCGTGGAGCCGAGGAACTTGCCGGCGATGAAGATAACGAATTCATCCACCAGACCGAGCTGAGCGAAAGCGCCGGCCAGACGTGGGCCAGCCTCGACCAGCACTTCGTTGGTGCCGCGATTGGCCAGCTCGATCAGCAATTGATGCAGATCGACCTGACCGTCATCGCCCGGCACGATCAGGCATTCCGGGCCGTGGGCGTATTGCTCTTCGATCGCGACGCAGGTGGCGACCAACGCCGGGCCAGCCTTGAAGAATGGTGCATCGAGTGGCACCCGCAGGCGGCCGTCGATCAACACGCGCAGCGGCGGTCGGCTCATGGCCAGCGCGGTTTGCTCGCGGTCCAGACCGAGTTCGTCAGCGCGAACGGTCAAACGCGCGCCATCCGCCAGCACCGTGTCAGCGCCGGTCAGCACCACGGCCGCCTGAGCGCGCAAACGCTGGACCGCCGAACGCGCCGCCGGGCCGGTGATCCATTGGCTCTCGCCGTTTTCCATCGCCGTGCGCCCGTCGAGGCTCATCGCCAACTTGACCCGCACGAACGGCAAGCCGTGTTCCATGCGTTTCAGAAAGCCTTGATTGAGCTGGCGCGCTTGAGCTTCGAGCACACCGCTTTCAGTGGCGATGCCGGCATCGGCCAGGCGTTGCAAACCACGTCCGGCAACTTGCGGATTCGGATCACGCATCGCCGCTACGACTCGGGCGACACCGGCATTCACTAGCGCATCGGCACACGGCGGCGTGCGGCCATGATGGCTGCACGGTTCGAGGGTCACATACGCGGTAGCGCCCCGAGCCAGTTCACCGGCAGCGCGCAGCGCATGGACTTCAGCGTGCGGTTCGCCGGCGCGTTCGTGCCAGCCTTCGCCGACAATCTGCCCGTCGCGCACCACCACACAGCCGACCCGAGGATTGGGATGGGTGGTGTAGTGACCTTTGCGCGCCAGTTCCAGCGCACGCGCCATAAAGCGCGCGTCGAGGATGGCCTGCTCGGCGACGGTGGTCATTCCTTCACCGGTTCGCGGGCGAGGCGGTCGATTTCTTCGCGGAATTCGTTGAGGTCCTGGAAGCGCTTGTACACCGAAGCGAAGCGGATGTAGGCGACTTCATCAAGCTTCTGCAATTCAGCCATGACCAGTTCGCCGACCACGAGGGACTTGACCTCGCGCTCGCCGGTGGCGCGCAGCTTGTGCTTGATGTGAACCAGAGAGGATTCGAGGCGCTCGACGCTCACCGGACGTTTCTCCAGGGCGCGTTGCATGCCGGCGCGGAGTTTTTCTTCGTCGAACGGTTGGCGGCTGCCGTCGGTTTTGATCAGGCGCGGCAACACCAGTTCGGCCGTCTCGAACGTCGTGAAACGCTCGCCGCAGGCCAGGCATTCACGCCGGCGGCGCACCTGTTCGCCCTCGGCGACCAGACGCGAGTCGATGACCTTGGTGTCGTTGGCACCGCAGAAGGGACAGTGCATGGTGGCTGGCAACAAAAAAAGGGAGGGCCATGGTAGCGCATCCCGGTGGCAAGACAAGCCATAGGCTTTGCGGTATACAGAACGGCATGATCGTTTGATCCATGGATTTCATTTTGCCGGAGCATCCAATGCCGTTACGTCCGCTCGTTTTGCTCAGTCTTTTCAGCCTGCTGGTGGCCTGTGGCAGCGATGCACCCAAGCCCCAGCCGCCGACGCCAGGCCCGGCACCGCAACAAGCGCAGAAAAAAGCCAAGGAAGCCGCCGAGCTTGGCCCGCTACCGCCTTATCAACGCGAACTGAGCGGCACCCTGCAAGGCGTGCCGGCCGGTGCCGAAGTCGAATTGGCGTTGCTGGTGATCGATGAAAAGGATCGCCCGCAACAATTGCTCGCCAGTTCCAGCCTGATCGGCAACAACCAGATCCTGCCGTTCCATGTGCGCTTCAACCCCGAGGCCTTTCCGGTCGGTGCGCGAGTTGAATTGCGTGGCCGCGCCAGCCAGTCCGGCCAGTTGATCCTGCATCTGCCGTCGCAAACCATCACCCAGCCGACCACTCAGGCGTTGGGCCAACTGCAATTTGTCAAAGCACCATGACGGCACCGCTCGACCTGCAACAGGCGTTAGGTGAATTGCTCGGCGACGCCAGACTCAAGGTCTGCGCGTTGCCGGACACTGATTTACAGCTATGGCTGATCGATGGCGACAACATGGATCGCCAATTCAGTCAGGAAGAAATTCAGCGAATTCTGCACGAGCCACCCTATTGGGGTTTCTGCTGGGCCAGCGGTCTGGCGGTGGCGCGTTATCTGGCGGAGTTTCCCCAGTGGGTGCGCGGCAAACGCGTGCTGGATTTCGGCGCAGGTTCGGGGATTGCCGGGATTGCGGCGGTGAAGGCCGGGGCGCTGGAGGTGGTGGCCTGCGATCTCGATCCGCTGGCGATTGCCGCGTGCCGGGCGAATGCCGCACTGAATAATGTAGAGATGAGTTATTCGACGGATTTCTTTGCCGAAGCAGATCGCTTTGATCTGATTCTGGTGGCGGACGTGTTGTATGACCGGGCGAACCTGCCGTTGCTCGATGCATTTTTGAGCCGCGGCCGCGAGGCGTTGGTCGCGGATTCGCGGGTTCGGGATTTTCGCCATCCGTTGTATGAACGCATTGAAATGCTTGAGGCGATGACGTTGCCGGATCTGGCCGAGCCTGAGGAATTTCGGCATGTCAGCCTGTACCACGCGCGGCGCTAACCAAAAGCATCGCGGGCAAGCCCGCTCCCACAGTGACCGAGTCGAACCAACATTTCGTATACGACACAGAACCCTGTGGGAGCTGGCTTGCCAGCGATGGCGTCCTGCCTAGCGGTACACCTCTCAAATCTGCCCCGCTTCCGGCCACACCCCGCCAAGCCGTATAGTTGCCCTATCCACGCTTTGACGAGATCCCCCATGAGTGAGCAAACGCCGTACATCTTCGACGCCACGACTGCCGATTTCGACCAGTCGGTGATCGAGGCTTCTTTTAACAAACCGGTGCTGGTGGATTTCTGGGCCGAATGGTGCGCGCCGTGCAAGGCGCTGATGCCAATGCTGCAAGGCATTGCCGAGAGCTATCAGGGCGAATTGCTGCTGGCCAAGGTCAACTGCGACATCGAGCAGGACATCGTCGCCCGTTTCGGCATTCGCAGCCTGCCGACCGTAGTGCTGTTCAAGGACGGTCAACCGGTCGACGGCTTTGCCGGCGCGCAACCGGAATCCGCTGTGCGCGCCCTGCTAGAGCCGCATGTGCAGATGCCGCCGCCGGCCGCTGCCGATCCGTTCGAACAGGCCCAGGCGTTGTTCGATGATGGTCGCTATGCCGATGCCGAAGCGGCGCTGGTGGTGATGCTCAATGAAGACAACACCAACGCCAAGGCGCTGATCCTCTACGCGCGCTGCCTGACTGAACGCGGCGAGCTGGACGAAGCGCAAACCGTGCTTGATGCGGTCAAGAGCGATGAGCACAAGGCTGCTTTGGCTGGGGCCAAGGCGCAGATCAAGTTCCTCGGTCTGGCACGTGACCTGCCGGATGCCGCCGACCTGAAAGCGCGTTTGGCGAAAGATCCGCAGGATGATGAGGCGGTGTATCAACTGGCGATTCAGCAGCTCGCTCGCCAGCAGTACGAGGCGGCGCTTGAGGCAATGCTCAAGCTGTTTATCCGCAATCGCAATTATGCCGAAGGCTTGCCACACAAAACCTTGCTGCAGGTGTTCGAGTTGCTGGGCAATGATCATCCGCTGGTGACGGTGTACCGCCGCAAGATGTTTGCTGCGCTTTATTAAGATCAACAGATCGCAGCCTGCGGCAGCTCCTACAGGTTCAGCGTTCATCCGCAAAATGCGCGGTGAACACGATCCCAATGTAGGAGCTGCCGCAGGCTGCGATCTTTAGCGGCTCACTCGATCCAGCTGTAGAGCGGCGTATCCCCGCCGCTCACCACTTTCACGTCCGCGCTATGGCGCAAGCGCACCAGCAAGCGCTTGCCCGCCACCGCGCTGCCGGTCAGCCCTTCAAGCTGTTCAAGCAGATCCGGCCCGCTGAGCTGCCCGGCCTTGCGCAACAGATCCTTGGCCAGCTGCCACAACGCATCGTCCTGATTCAGCGGTTTCGCCGCAGGCGCCGACGCCACCGCTTCAGACTGGCCGATCGGCGCCTGCGTATTCAGCGCCGAACCCAGCTTGACCCAGTCACTGTCATCCAGCTCAACAGTCAAATCCACCGGCACTTCGCCGACGGTTCCACGTATCCGCAACATTGCGTTCGCTCCCGCACATTTCTGACCTGCATGCTCCCACGGGACTTGTGCAACGCCAAGTAAAGGCGCCAAACGCATCTGGTAATTCTTGGGTAATCGACTACATTGATCTCTTTTTCGCGGGAAGGATCCCAATGTCTTCAGGACGAAAACTGGCCTCAAAGGGAGGCCCGACCTCTACGGGAGGTGTGGTACTTGAGGGAAATGAAAACCTCAATATCGAAGGAAAAATAATCGCCTCCATCGGACAACTCGCCAGTTGTCCGGTTTGCGGCCCCGGCAAAGGTCCGATCCAGCCACCAAAAGGCATCAAGTTTCAGATGCTGGTGGATGGATCGATCATCGACGACAACATTATTCAGAACGATGACAAGCCTCGCATTTACTCGCTCATCTCTGACAAGGGGCAAACCGGCATCACACTCTCGGGTTCAAAGACATTACCCTCGGTAAAAACCCGCGATAGCCACGAAGTTACTATTCAGATCGTCGGCTCATCGGGAGCGACGAAGGCGATGCACACAGCCACGCTGACCGAAGGCAAGTCCCTGTCGATCGTCGCCGTTTCACCGTGGGTGAAGGTGCCTTTGTCCACCAGCGGTGCCGTTTCCAATGACACCTTTTACGAGGTGGAGTACGGGGTCAAACGCAAAAACGAGACCCGCACCGTGAAAGTGGTCATCCAGGATATGCCGCGCCGCATATTGATGGAGGCGCTTTCACACCGAGGTTCGACCGTATGGGCCGGTAACAACGTTAAACACTCTTTACCGCATCCAACACTTAAGAAAAGCGTGGAATTCCGGGCGGAATCAAACAAGTGCAATGTGTTCGTCTATGACGTATTGACCGCAATCGGTGTCAATGTGGCGATGATCGAACATGGCTCTTCAAAATACATTCCGGGTTATTCCAAAGTGAGTTCGCCGACCGCAGGAGAATGGGCAGACGAAACCCGACTGCTTAATAGCTGGAACGCCGAGAAATCACCGCTTCCCGGAGACGTCGGTGCTTATGCTGTCAATTACACGGATGCCAGCGGCCACGTAGGTTTTGTTCTGACCCAGGGTGTCTGCATTTCTGCAGGCTGGGACAAAATAGAAGTCAACGATGTCGGTTTTCGAATCGCATCGGGCAATGCCGCTCGCGGTGACCACGACTTCACCATCTTCCGACGCTACAAATACAGCAAACCACAATGAAACGTCTTTTCTGGATAATCCTGACTGCTTCACTTTTACTGATTGTGGCATGGCGATTTTGGTCGCCCGCCAACCTTTCAGCCTGTACCTACGAAAACATAGCGCCGGGTTCGCTGACCGCCGTGGTCCGCAATTATTTTGAGGGCAATAGCCGCATCGACTGGCGGGATATGGACGACCGTTTCGACATACTTTCTACTCCTGAAGGCCAAAAAATCGCTGGCCAACCAAAGCCGTACACCTGCGAAGCACTGCAGATACTACAAAGCCCGGCGTTCAGTCAGAGTGAAAAAATCTTCACCACTGCGTTGATGTTCCAGTTGCCGATAGGCCAATACATGGCCTTCATGGATCGCACCCATCAACTCTATGCAGAGGGCAAAATAGATCAGGAGGTCATGAAAGTGGTAATACGTCCACGCGGAACAGCCATCAATTACTGGTGGCTGCCAGCATGGCGCCAGCGCTTCACTCGCGATGCCGCGAGCGTGCTTGAGGCAAATCTGATCAAGTATGTGCTATCGGGCCATTACTGGTTCGACTATCCCGGCGCAGGCTTCTGACTCTACAAGCATGACCTCCAATCTATGTACCGCCCCGGAATCTGTCCCGGGCGGTGCTCAGTCATGCCTTGCGCAAAGCGGAACGCACGGGCAAACTCTGCGGACTTTCGTTATAAGATTACATAACAAACTCTTCACTTTACTTCCCGGAGACCGCCATGCGTCGTCTGTTGCTCGCTTTGCCGTTTGCCCTGTTGCCGCTGGCCATCGCCCACGCGGCCGATGAGCATGACCACGATCACGACCATGAACACGGCAGCCTCGGCGCGCACGAACACGGCGTTGGCCGTCTGAACGCTGCGCTGGACGGTCAGACTCTGGAACTGGAGCTGGAAAGCCCGGCGATGAACCTGGTGGGTTTTGAACACGTCGCCACCAGCGATGCCGACAAGGCCAAGGTCGCCGCCGCCCGTGCGCAGTTGGAAAAACCGCTGGCACTGTTCAGCCTGCCAGCCGCTGCTGGCTGCAAAGTGGTCAGTCAGGAGCTGGAGAGCCCGCTGTTCGGCGACAAACCGGATGCCGACGATCATGACGCCGATGAAGCGGACAAGGACGGTCATGAGCATCACCACGACCACAGCGAAATCCACGCGCATTATCAATTCAACTGCGCGGCACCGGGCGCGTTGAAGACGCTGGACCTGGCCAACGTGTTCAAGACCTTCCCGGCGACGCAGAAAATTCAGGTACAACTGATCAGCACCAGCGGCCAGCAAGGGACCGAAGTGACGGCCAAGGCTGCTTCACTGAAATTCTGATAACACCGGAACACGTATTCCAATGTAGGAGCTGCCGCAGGCTGCGATCTTTTGATCTTGCTTTAAGAAGATCAGGAGCAAAAGATCGCAGCCTTCGGCAGCTCCTACAGGGGCTATGAAAACTCATGAAATTGGTGTCATGACCCAAGCACTCATCGAACTGTCCGACCTGGGCTTTAACTGGCCCGGTCACCCGCCGTTGCTGGACATCCCGGCGTTTCGCCTGGAAGCCGGCGAAACCCTGTTCCTCAAAGGCCCCAGCGGCAGCGGCAAGACCACCCTGCTCGGCCTGCTCGGCGGTGTGCAGAAACCCGGTCGTGGCAGCATTCGTCTGCTCGGCCAGGAGCTGACTCAACTCTCGGCCGGCGCCCGCGATACCTTTCGTGTCGATCACACCGGCTACATTTTCCAGCAGTTCAACTTGCTGCCGTTTCTCTCGGTGCGCGAGAACGTTGAGCTGCCGTGTCACTTTTCCAAGCTTCGCGCACAACGGGCGAAACAGCGTCACGGCAGCGTCGACCAGGCCGCCGCCACCCTGCTCGCGCACTTGGGTTTGAAGGATGAAAGCATTCTCAGCCGTCGCGCCGATTCGCTGTCGATCGGTCAGCAGCAACGGGTCGCCGCCGCACGCGCGTTGATCGGTCAGCCAGAGTTGGTGATCGCTGACGAGCCAACCTCGGCGCTGGATTACGACGCCCGGGAAAACTTCATTCGCCTGCTGTTCGCCGAATGCCGCGAGGCCGGATCGAGTCTGTTGTTCGTCAGCCACGACCAGAGTCTGGCGCCGCTGTTCGACCGTCATCTATCCCTGGCCGAACTCAATCGCGCCGCCACGTCTGCCGAGGTCTGAGATGTATCTGTTTCGTCTGGCCATGGCCAGCCTGGCCAACCGCCGCTTCACCGCCCTCCTCACCGCGTTCGCGATTGCCTTGTCAGTGTGCCTGCTGCTCGCCGTTGAACGGGTGCGCACCGAAGCCAAAGCCAGTTTCGCCAGCACCATCAGCGGCACCGACCTGATTGTCGGCGCCCGCTCCGGTTCGGTGAACCTGCTGCTGTACTCGGTGTTCCGCATCGGCAACGCCACCAACAACATTCGCTGGGACAGCTTCGAACATTTCGCCAACAACCCGAAAGTGAAGTGGGCGATCCCGATGTCCCTCGGCGACTCCCATCGCGGGTACCGGGTGATGGGCACCACTGAGGCCTATTTCGAGCATTACCAGTACGGTCGCCAGCAGCATCTGCAACTGGCCGACGGTCGTGCATTTGCCACCGATCCGTTTGAAGTGGTGCTCGGCGCTGAAGTGGCCGATGCGCTGCATTACAAGCTCGGCGACAAACTGGTGCTGGCCCACGGCGTGGCGGCGATCAGTCTGGTCAAACACGATGACAAACCGTTCACCGTGGTCGGCATTCTCAAGCGCACCGGCACCCCGGTCGATCGCACGTTGCACATCAGCCTCGGTGGCATGGAGGCGATTCACATCGACTGGCACAACGGCGTGCCGGCCCGAGGCAATGGGCGGATCAGCGCTGATCAGGCGCGCAATATGGACCTGACGCCACAAGCGATCACCGCATTCATGCTCGGTCTCAACAGCAAGATTTCCACCTTTGCGCTGCAACGCGAGATCAACGAATTCCGTGGCGAGCCGATGCTGGCGATCCTGCCGGGCGTGGCGTTGCAGGAATTGTGGAGCCTGATGAGCACCGCTGAAAAAGCGTTGTTCGTGGTGTCGTTGTTCGTCGTGCTGACCGGATTGATCGGCATGCTCACGGCGATTCTCACCAGCCTCAACGAACGCCGCCGCGAGATGGCGATTCTGCGTTCGGTCGGCGCAAGGCCGTGGCACATCGCGAGTCTGCTGGTGCTGGAGGCCTTCGCGCTGGCACTGACCGGCGTCATCGCAGGTCTGGCATTGCTGTACATCGGCATCGCCGCTGCGCAGGGTTACGTGCAAGCCAATTACGGTTTGTTCCTGCCGCTGGCATGGCCGAGCGAGTATGAATGGACGCTGCTCGGTGGCATTCTGGCGGCCGCGCTGCTGATGGGCAGCGTGCCGGCCTGGCGTGCGTATCGCCAATCCCTGGCCGATGGCCTGTCGATCCGTTTATGAGGATGTTCACCATGCCCCGCGCCTTGCTTGCGCTACTGTTGCTGGTCGCCTTGCCCGTATGGGCCGCGGCGACGAAAGACCTGACGTGGTCGGAAATGATCCCGCCGGACGCCGCCCCGGAAGTGCCGAACATGACCCCGCTGCACGACCTGTCGAAGATGGGCGATGCGCTGTCGGCGGAGTCGGCGCCAGCGGCGAAGCAGGATCTGCCGAATGCGCCGGTGGTGCAGAGTCTCGATGGCCAGAACATTCGGTTGCCGGGCTATATCGTGCCGCTGGAAGTCAACGAAGAGGGGCGCACCACGGACTTCTTGCTGGTGCCGTATTTCGGCGCGTGCATTCATGTGCCGCCACCGCCGTCGAACCAGATCGTGCATGTGAAAAGCGAGTTGGGCGTGAAGCTCGACGAGCTGTATCAGCCGTACTGGATCGAGGGGCCGTTGCAGGTCAAGGCGTCGAGCAGCGAGCTGGCGGATGCCGGGTATCAGATGGAGGCGGACAAGATTTATGTGTATGAGCTGCCGGAGTAAACGCCGGTAGTTTCAAGATCAAAAGATCGCAGCCTTCGGCAGCTCCTACAGGTGAACGCATTCCAATGTAGGAGTGAGCCTGCTCGCGATGGGGCCGCAAAGGTTGCTGCCGGAGTAAATCCCGGTAGTTCAAGATCAAAAGATCGCAGCCTTCGGCAGCTCCTACCGGGGATCATGTTTCTCTGTAGGAGCTGCCGAAGGCTGCGATCTTTTGCGGACTTCACTGTTTCATTGAGCTGAGTCAAAAGACCGTATCAGTTGGCTTCGTACCATAGGACATCAGAAATTTTTAACGTCCTTTGGAGCCCCCATGAACAAGTCCTTGCTCAGCGCTTCGCTGTTTGCCCTCGCGCTCGCAGCCCCGCTCGCCCACGCCCACGATGCCGGTGACATCATCGTTCGCGCCGGTGCAATCACCGTCAATCCGAAGGCCGACAGTTCCAGCGTCAAGGTCGATCAGGGTCCGTTGAGCGGCACCAATCTGGGCGGCAAGGCGACCATGAGCAGCGACACCCAACTGGGTCTGAACTTCGCCTACATGGTCACCAACAACATCGGTATCGAGTTGCTGGCGGCCTCGCCGTTCGAACACGACGTGAAGCTCAAAGGCACCGCCCTGCCAGCGGCCAACGGCAAACTCGGCACCCTGAAACACCTGCCGCCAACCCTCAGCGTCGTCTACTACCCGCTGGATTCGAAGTCGGCCTTTCAGCCGTACGTCGGCGGCGGCATCAACTACACCTGGATCTACGACGAACACGTCGGCAGCGAAGCGCAGTCGAACGGTTTCAGCAACTTCAAGGCGAAAAACTCCTGGGGTCTGGCGTGGCAGGTCGGTGCTGACTACATGCTGACCGACAACATCATGCTCAACGCCCAAGTGCGTTACATCGACATCGATACTCGTGCGACTGTGGAGAACAACGCGGTGGCACCGGGCACTCGCGCCAAGGTGAATGTTGATGTCGATCCGTTTGTGTACATGGTGGGTCTGGGCTACAAGTTTTAAGGAACATTCGCGTGGTGGTGAATGCGGGCTAATGTGGTGAGGGAGCTTGCTCCCGCTGGGTTGCGAAGCGACCCCGAAATCGGCAAAAAGTGGAGCTTCAGAAAAACCGCATTGAATGGATTGGCGACTGCTCTGCAGTCGAGCGGGACGGTACGACGATTCGACAAGCTCCCTCGCCACAGGGATTGCACACGGTTTTAAAGCAATACCCCGCCCACAAAAAAGGCGCCTATGAAGGCGCCTTTTTTTTATCTTCGATTCAGCGACCGAGCAACCGCGCCAAGCCGACGCTCATCGGCGTCTGCGCTGGCAGTTTGAAACGCTGCAGCAACCGTTGATTGTTCGCCCGCGAATGGCGGATGTCGCCGGAGCGCGCCGGGCCGTAGCTGATCGGTGGCAATTCACCAACCACTGCTTCAAGAGCCTGGAGCATCTGCTTGAGGCTCATCGACTGACTCCAGCCAACGTTCACGGCACCGACTTCCACTTCCGGCTTTTCGATTGCCTGGACCAGCAGGAAGACCAGATCTTCGACATAGAGGAAATCACGCGTCTGCTCGCCATCGCCGAACACAGTAATAGGTAAGCCTTTCTGTGCGCGTTCGCTGAAAATACTGATGACCCCGGAGTACGGCGAGGACGGATCCTGGCGTGGGCCAAAGATATTGAAGAAACGAAACACAACCGGTTCCAGCGCATGCTGGCGGCGATAGAAATCGAAATAATACTCGCCCGCCAGTTTGTCCGAAGCGTAAGGTGTCAATGGGGCTTTGGGCGTGTCTTCATCGATCGAAGCACCCTCGCCATTGTTGCCGTACACCGCTGCACTGGAGGCATACACCACGCGGTTGATGCCGGCCAGACGCATGGCCTCGCAGACGTTCAGCGTGCCGATGAAGTTACTCTGATGCGTCTTCACCGGATCGTCCACCGAAGCCTGTACCGAGGCAACTGCGGCGAGGTGGGCGACAGCGCTGCAACCTTGCATCGCCCGGGCAACCAGCGCGGCGTCGGCCACATCACCGATAATCAGTTCAACCCTGGGATTATCCAGCGGCAGATTGCTGCGCTTGCCCGTCGACAAATCATCGAGCACTCGCACCGAATGTCCCTTCGCAAGCAAGGCATCAGTCAGGTGCGAACCGATGAAGCCGGCGCCCCCGGTAATTAAAACAGTCTTTTCAGCCATGACGGTAGAACCTATCCAATAATCCAGGGAGTGCGGCACGCCAGGCGCGCGGCTTGATCCCGAAAGTGTGCAGAATTTTCTTGCAGGCCAGCACCGCGTGTTGCGGTTCCTCGGCAGCGTCCGGACGCGCGGCGTGAGCCTGGGCGGTCGGCGCTTCGATGGCCAGGGCGTGCAGGCTGCGCGCTTCGGTCAGAATTGCCTGCCCCAGCGCCAGCGGCGTGGTCGCCTCGTGTCCGGCGTAATGATAAGTGCCCCACAGCGGTGCCGCGCAATCGAGTTGCTTGAGCACCGAAATGATCACCCGCGCAGCGTCGTCGACCGGGGTCGGGTTGCCGCGGCGGTCATCGGCCAAGAGCAATGCTTCCGGTTGCTCGGCACGGGCGAGGAAACGCCCGAGGGTGCCGTCGGCGCTGTCATCGAGCAGCCAGCCAAAACGCAGCAACACATGCTGCGGGCAGGTCGCGCGAACGCTCTGTTCGATACGCCACAATGCCTGACCGCGCAGGCCCAATGGCACCGGTTCGTCTTTTTCGCTGTAGGCGGTAGCACGCGAGCCATCGAACACTCGATAGCTGGAGGGCTGCACGAGAACGATGTTGTGATGCTGGCACAGTTCGGCCAGACGCTCGATCGCGCGCTCTTGCCCGGCCATCCGGGTTTCGCTGACGGCCTCGGCCTGGAACCAGTCGAAATAGTAGGCGAGGTTGATCAACGCATCGGGACGGGTGTCGTCGAGCAATTGGGTCAGGCTCGCGGCATCCCAGCCATTTTCGGGCGGGCGGGGGGCGAGGAAACCGATGTCTTCCTCTGCACCGAGGCGAATCAGCGCCTGCCCAAGGGCATTTCCGCCGCCCAGTAACATAAGGCGCATTCGCATAGAGTCAGCAGGCCCAGTCTGGTTGGAACGATGGCTTTAGCGACGGGTCTTGTGGAACCGTTGCCGATAATTGCCGGAATCGTTGCATTTTGCGGGTTTAGTGCGCAACCGTCATCCGTAAAGTGTACATCCCGCAGATTTGTAGCGTCTCGACTGGCGCCATCGCGAGCAGGCTCACTCCTACAAATGAAATGCATTCCCCTTTAGGAGCGAGCCTGCTCGCGATGAGGCCCTGGCAGACGCTGAAGATCCTGAGCGGTACTTGCATCTTCCCCCTTGCGACCGCATAACTTAAACCATGAATCTGCCCCTCCCCGCCGACAGCGCTCTGGCAGGCTTTCACCCTGCCGTCAGCGCCTGGTTCCGCAAGACCTTCCCGACGGTCACGGCCGCCCAGGCCCGCGCCTGGCCGTTGATCCGTCAGCGCCGCTCGACTTTGATCGCCGCGCCCACCGGCTCGGGCAAAACCCTCACAGCCTTTCTCGCCGTGCTCGACGACCTCGTCCACCGTGGCCTGGAAAACCCCGACGGTTTGCCCGACGAAACGCTCGTCGTGTATGTCTCGCCGCTGAAAGCGCTGTCCAACGACATTCGCATCAACCTGCAAAACCCATTGGCGGGGATCACCGAACAGCTGCGGCAGATGAACCTGCCGGAAGTCCACATCACCACCGCCGTGCGCACCGGCGACACCCCGCAAAAAGACCGCGCCGCCATGCGCAAGACCGCGCCGCACATTCTGGTGACCACGCCGGAGTCGCTCTACGTGCTGCTCGGCTCGGAATCCGGACGAAAAATGCTCGGCACCTCGCGCACGGTGATCATCGATGAAATCCACGCCATCGCCGCTGGCAAACGCGGCAGTCACCTGGCCTTGAGCCTTGAGCGCCTGCAAGCGCTGTGCGCCGAACCACTGACCCGCATCGGCCTCTCCGCCACCCAGAAACCGGTCGAAGCCGTAGCGCAATTCCTCGTCGGCCATGACCGCCCCTGCGAAATCATCGACATCGGCCACGCCCGGCCACGGGATCTGGGTATCGAAGTGCCGCCCGTGCCGTTGTCGGCCGTCATGGCCAATGATGTCTGGGAATTGGTCTACGACCGCCTCGCCGAACTGGCCCGTGAGCACCGCACCACGCTGATTTTCGTCAACACCCGACGCCAGGCCGAACGCCTGAGCCGACACCTCAGCGAACGCCTCGGCAAGCACGCAGTGGCAGCGCACCACGGCAGTCTGGCCAAGGAGTTTCGCCTCGACGCCGAACAACGCCTCAAGCGGGGCGAGTTGCAGGTGCTGATCGCCACCGCCTCGCTGGAACTGGGTATCGATATCGGTGAAGTCGATCTGGTCTGTCAGATCGCTTCACCGCGCTCCATCGCCGGGTTTCTGCAAAGAGTCGGCCGTTCCGGACACCAGGTCGGCGGCACGCCCAAGGGCCGTTTGTTCGCCACCACCCGCGATGACTTGATTGAATGCGCCGCCCTGCTCGACTGCGTGCGCCGTGGCGAACTCGATACCCTGCACATCCCGGTCGCGCCGCTGGATGTTTTGGCGCAGCAGATCATCGCCGAGGTCAGCTGTCAGGAATGGTCAGAAGACGCCTTGCTGGCGATATTCCGCCAAGCCTCGCCCTATCGCGATCTCGACGAAAAACACTATCAGGCCCTGCTGAGCATGCTCGCCGAAGGCTACAACGGTCGTCAGGGCATCCGCAGCGCCTACCTGCACCGCGACGCCGTCAGCCGCACCTTGCGTGGCCGCCGTGGTGCGAAACTCGCTGCCGTGACCAGCGGCGGCACCATCCCCGACAACGCCGATTACAGCGTGATGCTCGAGCCTCAGGGCATGAACATCGGCAGCGTCAACGAAGACTTCGCCGTGGAAAGCATTGCCGGCGATGTGTTCCAGCTCGGCAATACCTCCTACCGCATCCTCCGTGTGGAAACCGGCAAAGTACGGGTCGAGGATGCCCACGGCCAGCCACCGACCATACCGTTCTGGCTCGGCGAAGCACCGGGGCGCAGCGATGAATTGTCGTTCGCCGTGGCGCGCCTGCAAGCGCAGCTCGACGCGTTGCTTGGCGCCAGCCCCGGAGACTTGCAACCAGCCCTCGACTGGCTGACGCAAACTCTCGGCCTCAACCGCGCCAGCGCCGAACAACTGGTCGAATACCTCGCCCGCGCGCGGCAAACCCTCGGCGCCCTGCCCTCGCAGGACACGCTGTTGATGGAGCGATTTTTCGACGAGTCCGGCGGCACGCAACTGATCATCCATTCGCCATTCGGCAGCCGCATCAACCGCGCCTGGGGTTTGGCCCTGCGCAAGCGCTTCTGCCGCACCTTCAACTTCGAATTGCAGGCTGCCGCCAGCGAGGACGCCATCGTGTTGTCGCTGTCCACCAGCCACAGCTTTGAACTGGATGAGATCTGGCGCTACCTGCACAGCAACAACGCCGAGCACACGCTGATTCAAGCGGTGCTCGATGCGCCGCTGTTCGGCGTGCGCTGGCGCTGGAATGCCGGCGTGGCGCTGGCATTGCCGCGTTTTACCGGTGGCCGCAAAGTCGCGCCGCAGTTGCAGCGGATGAAAAGTGAAGACCTGATTGCCAGCGTGTTTCCCGATCAGATCGCCTGTCTGGAAAATCTCGCTGGCGAACGGGAAATTCCCGAGCATCCGCTGATTGAGCAAACCCTCGACGACTGCCTGCACGAGGCGATGGACAGCGAAGGCTGGCTCAATCTGCTGCGACGCATGGAGCGTGGCGAGGTGCGTTTGATCAGCCGCGATTTGCCGGCGCCCTCACCGCTCGCGGCGGAAATTCTCAGTGCGCGGCCGTACGCCTTTCTCGACGATGCACCGCTGGAAGAACGTCGCACCCAAGCGGTGATCAACCGGCGCTGGAGCGATCCGCAATCGACTGATGATCTCGGTGCGCTGGATGCGGACGCGATTAACGCTGTACGCGAAGAAGCCTGGCCGTCGCCAAACGCTGTCGATGAAATGCACGAGGCGTTGATGAGTCTGGCGTGCATCAGCGAGGCTGAAGTGCGAGCGAACGAAGGCTGGCGTGGATGGCTGGAAACGTTGGCCGGCAGCGGTCGCGCCTGCCGATTGCAGGTCGATCCCGAACATTGTTTGTGGCTGGCCCGCGAACGCCTGACCTCCCTGCAAGCTCTTTATCCACAGGCCAAAGTGCAACCTGAGCTGGAGGCGTTGCCGGGATTCGATGAGGTCTGGACATTCGATGAGGCGCTGGTCGAAGTAATCCGCGCGCGCCTCGGTGGGTTCGGCCCACTGCCGTTACCCGCCATAGCTGAACCGCTCGCGCTGCCAACCGCTCAAGTCAATCAGGCCCTCGCCCAACTGGAGCGTGAAGGCTACGTGCTGCGCGGCCAGTTCACGCCGAAACTGAACATCGAGGAATGGTGCGAACGGCATCTGCTCGCACGTATTCATCGCTACACGGTCAAGCGTCTGCGCCGGGAAATCGAACCGGTGGCGTTGCAGGATTTCATGCGCTTTCTGTTCGACTGGCAGCATCTTTCGCCCTCGACTCGTGGCCAAGGCAGTGCGGTGTTGCCGTCGATTGTCGGTCAGTTCGAAGGCTACGCAGCAGCGGCCTCGGCGTGGGACAGCGATATTCTTCCGGCGCGTCTCAAGGATTATTCGCCGAGCTGGCTGGATGACCTGTGCCGCAACGGCAAACTGGTGTGGACACGCCTCAGCGCCCGGCAAAAAGTCAGCGGCACGGCGTTGCGTAGCACGCCGATCGTGTTGCTGCCGCGCAGTCAGGTCGGCCTTTGGAGTGCGCTGGCGGAACAGACGCCGGTGAGCGAACTCTCGCCGAAAACCCAGAAAGTGTTTGAAGCCTTGAGTCAGCACGGTGCGCTGTTTTTCGATGAGCTGATTCATGAAGCGCACCTGCTGCGCACCGAGCTGGAAATCGCCTTGCAGGAGCTGGTCGGTGCCGGCCTGGTAAACGCCGACAGCTTCGCCGGCCTGCGTGCGCTGATTACACCGGCGAGCAAGCGCCAGCAGCGCAGCAGTCGGCGTGGACGCGGCGCGTTTGTCGGTGGCATGGACGATGCCGGGCGTTGGGCGTTGTTGCGGCGCGGGACGGCGATGGATAACAGCGAGACGCTGGAGCATGTCGCGATGACGTTGTTGCGACGTTACGGCGTAGTGTTCTGGCGCCTGCTCGAACGTGAGGCGGATTGGTTGCCGAGTTGGCGGGAATTGCTGCGCACCTTTCATCGACTGGAAGCACGCGGCGAGATTCGCGGCGGGCGGTTTGTCAGTGGTTTGGCGGGAGAACAGTTTGCCTTGCCGGAGGCGATTCCGTTGTTGCGCGAAGTGCGGCGGCGGCCACATGACGGCAGTCTGGTGGCGGTGTGCGGAGTGGATCCGTTGAACCTGGGCGGGACGTTGTTGCCGGGGGTGAAGGTGCCGGCGTTGGTGAGTAATCGGTTGGTGTATCGGGATGGGTTGCCGGCGGCGGCGGAGATTGCCGGCAAGCAGCAGTTTTGGCTGGAGCTGGATCAGATTGCCATGGAGCAGGTGCGCGGCAAGCTGATCCGGCATTGAGGTTTGGCTGCCTCGGCCTCATCGCTGGCAAGCCAGCTCCCACAGGGTTTTGGGTGACGCTGGAATAGAAGGCACACCCCAAATCACTGTGGGAGCTGGCTTGCCAGCGATGAGGCCAGCACTAACACCAAAAAATCAACCGGTTAAGTCCGCGACTCCTGCGGCACCTCAGTCGCAACCACCTCTCCCTCGTGCACCTGCCGCTTCGGCAACAAAACCTGCTGTGGATAAGTCTGCGCAAAATGCACCGTTTCGGTGTTATCCACAAGCTTCTTCAAACGCTGATTGAACGCTCGGCTCACCGCATACTGCCCGCCCGACACCGTGCGGAATTGCGCCGTCAGCACCACGCCATTCAAATCCATCCGGTCCACGCCAAACACATCCAGCGGCCCTTGCAGGTTGTACTTGAGGAACGGATCTTCACGGATCGAATCGCCGGTCTCGCGGATCAGCTCGATGGCTTTATCGACATCCGTGTCATAGGTGAACTGCACCGAGAAAAACGCATAAGCGAATTGCCGCGATTGGTTGGTCACCGCTTTGATCTGGCCGAACGGCACCGAGTGCACAAAGCCCTTGCCGTCACGCAGCCGCAGCGTGCGAATGGTCAGCCCTTCGACCGTGCCGGCATGCCCGGAATCAAGCACCACCCAATCGCCAATCGACAAGGTGTCTTCGATGATGATGAACAGCCCGGTGATCACGTCCTGCACCAATTGCTGCGAACCGAAACCGATGGCCAGACCGACCACACCGGCACCCGCCAGCAGCGGCGCCACATTGATCCCCAGATTGGCCATGGTGGTGATCGCGCAGATCACCACGAGGATGATTTTGATCGCGTTGCGCAGCAGCGGCAGGATGGTTTTCACCCGCGTGCTCGGTTGGCGCGCCGCGCGTTTGCTGACCGGTGGCTTCAGCGCTTCCTGAATCGCCGTGTCGAGCACCACCCACAGCAGCCACGTCACCAGGAAGATCAGGCCAATGCTGCTCAGCGCGTTACTGATTGCTCGCCCGACCGTGCTGCTCTGGGCGAAATCGAGCAGCGACACACCCCAGATCCGCCCGAGAATATCGATGAAGGCAATCGCAATGACGATCCGCAGCAACGCATGCAACAGGCTCAGGAAGCGTTCCTTATAAGCACTGCTGCGCTGGATCGCCTCGGCTTTTCGCGACTTGAACACGTGCTGCAAGATCGTGCTGAGAAACACCGTGCCGATCAGCAACACCGTAGTGAACAACGCGCAGCGCAGGGCTTTTTGATTGTCCTCGCCGATGCCGATCAGGTTCACTGCCGAGACCAGCACCATCAGCACAATCGGCCAATACCACAGCCCGGAAAAAATCCGCAGCGACTCCTGCATTGAGGGTTGTTTCAGCCGTTGGCTCAGCGGGCGATTACGGATCAGATGCGCCACCGGGCGACGCAGGCGAATCACCAGCAGACCGAAAATCACCGAAGCAATCAGCCCGGTAAACACCGCGACACTGCTGGTGATATTGCCGCCCAGTTGACGGGCAATCTGCGGACTGGTCAGCGCATCGCTGAGGGCCGCGAGAAAGCCGATCAGGAACAATGGCTTCGGGCAGTAATCACGGATGATGCGCGCGGCCGGGCGCTTGTGGCCGACGTTGAACATCACCACTACGCACAACAACATCGACGTGGAAAAGATGCCGCTGCTGGTGGCGTAGGCCAGGCACAGCGCCAGCGCGCGCCCCACCGAGGCCTGCAGAAAGTGGCTGACGTAAAGGGTCAGCGGCAGGCAGATCAGCGCCGGTACCGTGTACGGCAGCAGGTAGCCGATCAGGTCCTGGCTGCGCTGCCGGGTGCGTAGCCAGCGGCCTTGGCGCAAGCGGTTGGCCAGCAGACCGCCGAGTACAGTCAGCAGCGCAAAACTGCCGAGCCAGACGCCGGACAAGGTGAGGAAATCCCCAGCGACGCTCCAACCCGAGCGGTTTGACGGCTGGTTGACCAGCCTGTCGACTTCATCGGCCGCACGGTCGGCGCGCAGGCGCCAGGCGTCGACCAGATGTTCGTTGATGTCGAGTTTGTCTTGGACGTCGTCGATGCTCGAACTGATCGCACCGAGCAGACCGCCCTGCACGATGGGCTCAGGCTTTGCCGCCTCCTCGGTGGCGGCGGGAACGCCCGGCAGTGCGGCGGCCTCCAGTTCGTTGGTGCCTAGAAACAGCAGTGCTCCCAGCAGAATGGCGATCCTGAACTTGCTCAAAACTCCGATCTCCCGTGGCTGAACCTGTAAGGAGCTGATCGATTTTTGTGCGGCAAGTTCAAGAGCCCCCTCACAGAGCACCGCCTCGGGCACTGATCGTTCCCACGCTCTGCGTGGGAATGCAGCCCGGGACGCTACGCGTCCCAACAGCGGACGCGGAGCGTCCATTGAGGCGTACCCACGCGGAGCGTGGGTACGATCAAGGAGCGACCGTCGGTAATGCCATCGAAACTTTCCCGAACCGTGCGCAGTCATCAAAAGACAGCGGCAATACGAGGGCTTTCAACGGGAGGGTGGCATGGCGACGATTCACATCGGTATTTCCGGCTGGCGCTACGAACCGTGGCGCGGGGACTTCTACCCAAAGGGACTGGCGCAAAAGCGCGAATTGCAATTCGCGTCGAGGGCGGTCAACAGCATCGAAATCAATGGTTCGTTCTACGCCCTGCAACGGCCCGAACGCTATGCGCAGTGGTACGCCGAAACACCCGACGACTTCGTCTTCAGCGTCAAAGCGCCGCGCTTCATCACCCATATCCGCCGTCTGCGCGATATCGAAAAACCCTTGGCGAATTTCTTTGCCTCGGGGCTTCTGCAACTCAAAGAGAAACTCGGGCCGATCCTTTGGCAATTTCCGCCGAACTTCAAATTCGAGCCTGAGCGCTTCGAGCACTTCCTCGCGCTATTGCCCCATGACACCGAAGCGGCCGCCGCCCTCGCCCACCAACACGATTCCCACCTGCACGGCCACGCGAGCATGAAAGCCTGGCGCAAAAAGCCGCTGCGCCATGCGGTGGAAATCCGCAACGACAGCTTCCTTGATCCCGATTTCGTACGGCTGTTGAAGCGCTACAACACCGCACTGGTGATCGCCGACACTGCCGATAAATGGCCGTATCGCGAAGACCTGACCAGCGACTTCGTCTATCTGCGCCTGCACGGTGCCGAAGCGCTTTACGCCAGCGGCTACACCGCGCCGGCCCTCAAGCGTTGGGCCGAACGCATCGACGCTTGGCACCACGGCGAGCAACCAAAAGATGCCCACCTGATCGCGCCACGCTTGAAGCCACGCGCACGCAAATCCCGCGAAGTGTTCTGCTATTTCGACAACGACATCAAAGTCCGCGCGCCGTACGACGCCCGCGATCTGTTGCATCGTTTCGAGCTGGATAAAGACCTCGCCACCACCCCCGGCGAACCCGCTGGCGAAGGAGTGCTGGCATGAGTATTCCAGAACCGGTCGGCTTCACCGATGAAGGCTCGGTCGCCGCGCCGTCGGTGCGCACATTCACCGTGCTGACGGTCAACACCCACAAGGGTTTTACCGCACTGAATCGGCGCTTCATTCTTCCGGAATTGCGCGAAGCGGTGCGCAGCGTGGCGGCCGACGTGGTGTTCCTGCAGGAAGTCCACGGCACTCACGAACACCATCCCAAGCGTTACAGCAACTGGCCGACGATGCCACAGTACGAATTCCTCGCCGACAGCCTCTGGCCGCAGTTCGCCTACGGGCGCAACGCGGTGTACCCGGAAGGCGATCACGGCAATGCGCTGCTGTCGAAATTCCAGATCATCCGCCACGACAACCTTGATGTGTCGATCAGCGGCCACGAGAACCGCGGCCTGTTGCACTGCGTACTGCGCCTGCCCGGCGACGGTGTCGAGATCCATGCGATCTGCGTGCACCTGGGCCTGCGTGAAAGTCATCGCAACGCTCAGCTGAAGCTGCTCGGCGAACGCCTTGCCGAACTGCCAGATGACGCCCCGGTGATCGTCGCCGGCGACTTCAATGACTGGCGCCAACGCGCCGATGCGTTGCTCAAACCTTGTGGCCTGCGCGAAGTCTTTGCCGAGCACCATGGCAAACCGGCGCGCAGTTTCCCCGCACGCCTGCCGACGCTGCGCCTCGACCGAATTTATGTACGCAACCTCAAAACCAGCCAGCCGAAAGTCCTCGCCAACCGGCCCTGGTCTCACCTTTCCGACCACGCACCGTTATCGGTGGAGATCGAACTATGAACAGCGCGCCGCTGGAGAAATCCGCCGTGGAACCCATCAGCATCAACCCGCCGATACGCGAGCCCGGCCAGGTCCACGTCGAGTACCGCTGGCAGGGTGGCAACCGTGTGCAATTGCTGGAGAACGGCGAGGAATATTTCCCCCGCGTGTTCGAGGCGATGCGCGCGGCGAAAAGCGAAATCCTGCTGGAGACTTTCATCGTCTTCGAAGACAAGGTCGGCGCTGAACTGCAGGAGATTCTGATTGATGCGGCGAAGCGCGGCGTGCGCACCACCGTCAGCCTCGATGGCTTCGGCTGCGGCGAGTTGAGCACCGGCTACCTCGCCGCGCTGAGCGAGGCCGGTGTGCATTTGCAGATCTTCGATCCGGCGCCCAAGCACTTGGGCATCCGGACTAACTGGTTTCGTCGCCTGCACCGCAAGATCGTCGTGGTCGATGGCCTGATTGCGTTCATTGGCGGGATCAACTTTTCCGGTGATCACCTCGCCGATTTCGGCCCTGAGGCCAAGCAGGATTATTCGGTGGAAGTTCAAGGCCCGGTGGTCGCCGACATCCATCATTTCGCCCTGCTGCAAAGTGGTCGGCCGGGCCGTGCGCGGTTCTGGTGGCAACGCCGGCGCCAGCGGCGCGCGGAGATGGCGTTCGAAGACCACGACGGCCAGGTGCGTCTGGTATTCCGCGACAACGATCAACACAGCACCGATATCGAAGACGTCTATTTGCAGGTGTTGCGCCGCGCCAAACGTCGGGTGGTGATCGCCAACGCCTACTTCTTCCCCGGTTACCGCTTGCTGCGCGAAATACGCAACGCCGCGCGGCGTGGTGTCGATGTGCGGCTGATCCTGCAAGGCCAGCCGGACATGCTGGTGGCCAAACTTGCCGCGCGCATGACCTACGATTATTTGCTCAAGGCTGGCGTGCAGATTCACGAATATTGCCAGCGCCCGCTGCACGGCAAAGTCGCGCTGGTCGATGACGAATGGAGCACCGTCGGTTCGAGCAATCTCGACCCGCTGAGCCTGTCGCTGAACCTTGAAGCCAACGTGCTGATTCGCGACCGCGCGTTCAACCAGCACTTGTTCGAGCGCCTTGAAGACCTCAGCCAGAACCACTGCAAAGCCATGGACGCGAGCAAGTCGCCACGCGGGCGTATCTGGCACATGACCGTCGGCTTTCTGGTGTTCCACTTTCTGCGGCATTTCCCGGCGATGGCCGGTTGGCTGCCAGCGCACAAACCACGACTGAAGCCGTTTCGAGGTGACCGCTCATGAGCCATACCGAAGCGCACCCGAGCGGCCATTCAGCGCCCGCGACCCACTCGAAATGGAGCCGATGGAAACGCCCGCTGACCGTGTTGTTTTTCCTCGCACTGATCGTGTTGCTGACGATGTTCGCCACGCGAATCGAATGGGCCGAAGTGCTGCAAACCCTTGCTGACTTCAAAGTGCGCACGCTGATCATCGCCGCCAGCCTGACGTTGCTGAGTTTTCTGGTGTACGCCAGTTTCGACCTGATCGGCCGCACCTACATTCGCCAGGATCTGACCTGGAAACAGATCCTGCCGGTGGGCATCATCAGTTATGCGTTCAACCTCAACCTCAGCGCGTGGGTCGGCGGCATTGCCATGCGTTACAGACTGTACTCGCGGCTGGGCGTGAGCAAAGGCAACATCGCCAAGATTCTCGGGCTGAGCCTGGCGACCAACTGGTTTGGCTACATGACCATTGCCGGAGTGGTGTTCAGCAGTGGTCTGGTGAGCATGCCGCCGGGGTGGAAAGTCAGCAGCGGCGCGTTGCAGGGCATCGGGATTTTGTTGCTGCTGGTCAGCGCGGGTTATCTCGCCGCGTGCCAGTTTTCGAAACGGCGTGAGTGGTCGATTCGTGGCGTGGAAATCAATCTGCCGTCGCTGCGTATGGCGGTGCTGCAACTGTTGCTGGGGGCGTTGAACTGGTCGCTGATGGCGGCGGTGATTTTCACCTTGTTGCCGGGCAAGCTCGACTATCCGTTGGTGCTGGGGGTGTTGTTGATCAGTGCGATTGCCGGGGTGATCACGCATATTCCGGCGGGGCTTGGGGTGTTGGAGGCGGTGTTTGTCGCGCTGCTGCAACATGAGGTTTCGCGGGGCAGTCTGGTGGCGGGTTTGTTGGCGTATCGGGCGATTTATTTTCTGTTGCCGTTGTTGATCACGCTGGTGATGTATTTGCTGGTTGAGGCAAAGGCCAAGGCGCTGCGAATAGAGAAGAAACCGAGGCATTAAGATCAAAAGATCGCAGCCTTCGGCAGCTCCTACCGAGATGGATGTAGGAGCTGCCGAAGGCTGCGATCCTTTGATCTTCAAGATTGAATAATGCTCAATCGCTCACCCACCACCATCTCGGTAATCCAGTCCACCAGAATCGAGGTGTAAGCCTGCTGCGACACCGGCTCGCTCAACGCGTGATCGGCACCATCAATGATCCGGTGCGTCAACGAATGCGTCTGCTGGCACGCCGCGCGGTAACTCATGATCGCTGCGTGCGGTACGTAGTCGTCAGTTTCCGATTCCACCAGCAACACATCCCCGGTGAACTGCGCACACGCATGCAGCGCTCGGTTGCTGTCGGCGCGCACCAGCGTACTTCGATAATCGCGCAAATCCGCTTTATCCAGCTCCCGCTTGGGCGTGTGCCACTGCTCGTCGCGATACAGCGCCGGCACCCGCAGCGCCAGCCAGCGCACCGGGCGCAAAGACGTCAAGATTGCCGCCAGATAACCGCCGTAACTGGTGCCCACCACGGCGATTGCCGACGTGTCGAGTGCCGGATGCGCAAGCAAGCGGTCGTAGGCTGCGAGCAAATCGCGCAAATTATCTTCGCGGGTGACACGGGTCAGCGGAATCCCGGTACCGCCAGTGTGCCCGCGCAAGTCGAAAGTCAAACACACACAACCGAGCCCGGCGATGCCTTTGGCTCGCTCAAGGTCACGCTCCTGACTACCGCCCCATCCGTGAACAAACAACACCCCTGGGACTTTCGATTTGGGACTGAGAAATGTCCCGCTCATCTGTTCATCATCAATGTCGATTTGAATGCTTTCGCTTCTAGCCGTCATAGGATTTGACCGTTACGTATTTGAGGAGAAATTCACTGTTCTCGGCCGGGCCGCGATACACCTCGATGGCGTCTGCCGGCAGCGGCTGATCGATATAGGTTTCCACCGACGACACACGAATCGCGCGCATCCCCGGGTCGTTGATGAAGCTTTGCAGCGCCGCGACCTCAGCGCTGCTGGCGCCGCCCATGCGCCAGGATTGTTCGAGCACCCCGCTGCGGGTTTTGCCGTTGCTGTCCAGTCCTTGGGCGATGTCGTAATTGCGGCGCGAGGCGTAAAAGCGTGGATAGGCTTCATCGGCGGCGCGGTCGAAAACCTGTGCCTGCTCGATGGCCAGCCGCACATCATCGGGCAGCTCAAGCGCCAGCAAATCATCGTAACCGCCCTGCACGACCAACAAATTAGAGCCGCCGTAAACGTCTTCGCCGTGAGCGTCCTTGGTCAAGTATTGATCACCGCAGTAACTCAGCACTTTATCGCCGATGAACGTCTGTCCGACGCTGTGAGTGATGACGTCGCTCAAGTCCTGTTCCAGCACTACGCCGTCGCTGAACTGTTCTGCGCTGTCGGGGCGAGCGAGGATTTCGTCGAAAGCATCGAGGCTTTGGATCACTTCCTGACCACGGCCGGCACAGGCGTGAATCGGTTTCAAACGGATCGGCCCGTTGTACAACAGGTGTTCGGCGGCTGGCCGGGCATCCACCAGGGAAAACACACTGAGCCCATCGAGCACCACGTTACGCACTCGCTCGGAAAACAGCGGAGACCATCCTTGCGGCGCATGGGCCAGATGACTGCGCAGGCCGTGACTGATGGCTTTGGTGCAGATGAAATCGTGCTCGACAAAACCGCCCCACAAATCCTCCGGCCCCCTGATGCCCAATTCATGAGCGTGGGTAGCGCCGACGATGGTTTGTGTGGGCAACAGGTAGAGGTCCCGACCGCGGTGTTTTTCCGGGTCGTAACTACCACCGAATTTAAGCCCGAGGATCTGCGCCAGCCAACGGGCCAGGGCCTTGTTGGTCTGCACTTCGTGTTTCGGCGCGTCGGACCGCACGGAGTGGGCGACGACGATTTTCCTGCGGGGTGTCGGGGTCATGCGTCCCCCTTCCATCGGTTCGATGACTGTAGCGGTGAACGGTGCAGAGATCAGGCCAACGGCCGCTCTGCGAAAATCTGTGGCTAATCAAAAACTTGGCAAAATCATACTGGCACCACGCCTGCTTCAATCTGCACGACGCTCGATAAAACCTCGGCAATTTGCACGATCTTGAGCGTTGCGCAATCCCTGTAGGAGTGAGCCTGCTCGCGATAGCGGTGGATCAGTCGCCCTGTTCATGGCTGACAAATCGCAATCGCGAGCAGGCTCACTCCTACATTAGATATTCGTTGCTTTCGAGATTGGAGTCACCCCGAATCGCGCCCGGTAATCACTCGGCGCCAGCCCGGTGATCTTCTTGAAGATCGCCCGGAACGCGCCAGGGTCCTGATACCCGACCGTCCACGCAATATGGTCGATGGTGCCATTGCTGAATTCGAGCATCTCGCGGGCCTTGCCGACGCGCAAATGCTGGCAATACTCGGTCGGTTTCAACCCGCTCGCCGCGCGAAACCTGCGCAGGAACGTACGTTCCTCAAGCCCCGCCCGCTGCGCCATCGCCGTCAATGAAACATCCGTCGCGCCAGTGCTTTGCAACCAGTGCTGGACCTTGAGAATAGCCGCATCGCCATGATTCAGAATCGGCGCAAAATTGCTCCCGCACTCACTGGCGCTGTCGCTGTGTTCGATCACCAGAAACCGTGCCGTGCCGGAGGCAATGCTCGGCCCGAGCAACCTGTCGACCAGACGCAAACCCAGCTCCGACCAAGCCATCAAGCCAGCGGTGGCAATCAGGTCGCCGTCATCGACGATTGGCGTATCGGCTTTCAATTTGATCTTCGGGTATTGCTCGGCGAACGCCTTGGCTGATGTCCAGTGGGTGGTGGCGCTCCGGCCATCGAGCAAACCGCTTTCCGCCAACATCAGCGAACCGACGCAGACGCCACCCAGCGTCGCGCCACGGGCATGTTGATCGCGCAACCATTGCGCGAGGCTGGCCGGCATTTGCGCGGCGTTGAAGCCGGCAATTGACGGCGGAATCAACACCGCCAGCAGCTCACTTTCGGTATCGGGATGACTGTCAAAGACCCGCGCCGGCGGTTGATCACCGTCGACCTGCCAATGGCTGACCCGCAGTACCGGCAATTGCGCCGCCTGATGTTCAGCGGCAATCCGGTTGGCCACCCCGAACAGATCGGTCAAGCCATGCACCGCCGCCATCTGCGCACCGGGATAAATCAGCACGCCGAGTTCCGCGATGGCGGCTTTTTCTGCGCCCATTGTCAGTTTTCCCCTGTCTATTGTCGGTGCGGCCAATCCCCGAGTCGCTGACCAGCGCCAATACTGAAGCCACTTCCAGCCAACCTGTCGAGGACACCACCATGGCCAAGCAAGCGCTCATCGTAGTCGATATCCAGAATGACTACTTCCCTCAAGGCAAATGGCCGCTGGCCGGCGCCGACGCCGCTGCGTGCAACGCCGCACGACTGATCGAAACGTTCCGCACAGCAGGCGATTCAGTGGTCCATATCCGCCACGAATTCACCTCGCCCGATGCGCCGTTTTTCACCCCGGAGTCGGAGGGTGCCAAGCTGCACCCGAAAGTGCTCAATCGCGCCGACGAACCGGTAGTGCTCAAGCATTTCGTCAATTCGTTTCGCGAAACCGAACTGCAAGCGATCCTTGATGAACAAGGCATCAAGGAGCTGGTGGTGGTCGGCAGCATGAGCCACATGTGCGTCGACGGCATCACCCGCGCAGCGGCCGATCTGGGCTACAGCGTGACGGTGATTCACGATGCCTGCGCCAGCCGCGACCTGCAGTTCAACGGCCTGACCGTGCCGGCGGCGCACGTCCATGCGGCGTTCATGTCGGCACTTGGTTTTGCCTACGCCAGCGTAGTCTCCACCGATGAATTCATCAGCGCCCAGAGCTGATTGAGCGCACGGCAATACCTCGTAAACACTCAGGCCCGCCTCGCTGCGGGCCTTCTTTTTGGCTGTCATGAAAATCTCACGCGTGAGTCATTGATGGCCATTTGATTTGGTTGTAGTGTGGCTCACGCGTGAGAGGGTCATAACGGAGTCAGTGCCATGAAAAGCCGCTCGCCCACAACGAAGTCAGAGCGTCCAAAGGGAGAGCACTCGAAAGCGTCCGCGAAAAAACCGTCGAGCTTCTATATGAAGCAGATGCGCGCGGGCCTGGCGGCCGCCGGTTATGTGAAACACGAAACTTGGGTGCTTCCGGAAAACCGAAGCTTGCTCAAGCAGATGGAGCAACAGCTACGCCAACCGATTCTGGCTGGCTCATTCATGTCGGAGAATTACATGAGCGCAGGCAACAACTGGAACATCGATAGCCTCTTCAACGCCCTCAAGGCCCTGGACGAGGTGGCTTCGCAAGAGATCACGCTGTCGCTGATCCAGAGCTCCGAACCCAGCATCAAGCTGAAAATGAACGAATTCGGCGGCCTGCCGATTCACATCGCCCTGGCCGGCGCGCAGATCATCGTCGACACCGTGCTGGTGGACATCGACTCGATCTCTGACGTGCACGCCTTCAACGAAGCCGTGCTGCGCAGCCGGGAAATGTTCCCACTGTCGTCGATCGGTATCGAGTCGATGCCGAACGGCCAGACCGTTTACAACATGTTTGGCGCCCTCAGTGCCGACTCGAGCCTGACCAACGTGGTCACCGAGGTGAAAACCCTGGTCGACAACGTGCAGCGCGCGAGCGAAGCCTTCGAACACTTCTTCAAGTAATCCACAGGGAAAATCCAATGACTCAGTCCATCTGGAGCAAATTGTTCACCGCACTGCGCGGCGGTGCCAATGAAGTCGGCGAAGCCATCGTCGACCAGCAAGCCCTGCGTATTCTCGATCAGGAAATCCGCGACGCCGACACCGCGCTGTCGAACGCCCGTCGTGAGCTGGTCACCATCATGGCCAAGCACAAACTGGCCGCCGACCGCGTGAGCGAGTACGACGCCAAGATCAAGGATCTCGAAGCCAAGGCTGTCGCGGCCCTCAACGCCGGCCGTGAAGACCTGGCGCTGGAAGTGGCGGAAGCGATTTCGACCCTGACCAACGATCTGGACACCGAGAAAAAACAAAGCGACGAGTTCGGCACCTACGCCGACAACATGCGCAAGGACATCAACAAGGCGGAAGCGCGGATCAAGAGCCTGCGCCAGCAAGTGGACATGGCCAAGGCCCGTGAAAGCGTGCAGAAAGCGCAGGTCAGCGCCTCGATCGCCAGCGGCGGTGCCAACGGCAAACTGGAAACCGCAGTGGGCACGCTGAACCGTCTGCAAGCCAAGCAGCAGCAACGCGCTGCCGAGCTGAGCGCGGCGGACGAACTGGCCGACGCCTCGAGCGGCAACGATCTGGATCGCAAACTGCGCGAGGCCGGCATCACCCCGAACGCAGGCAGCGCCAACGCGATTCTTGAGCGCCTGAAGCAAAAGTCCGCCCAATAACACCCATGTAGGAGCTGCCGCAGGCTGCGATCTTTTGATCTTGATCTCAAAAGACAAAATCAAAAGATCGCAGCCTGCGGCAGCTCCTACATGAGGGCTGGGCCGGTACACTAGCCGCGCTTTTTTGCCGACGAATACCTCCACCCGCTTCAAGGAATGTACCCATGGGATGGTTCAAAGATTTGCTGGGCAGCCACGCGGCGCCAACGCCAACCGTTGCCATCGGCCCGCTCGGGATGGCCCAGGGCAAAGGCCTCAGGTTCGATTCGACCTTGGCGCTGTTGCTCGACGGTTCGAGCTCGGTAAGGGTGCCTGTCGATCAGGCAATCTGGAGCGCCGGCTGGGTCGACCTCGGCCAGTCCAACAAATTGCACCGCTATTACACCAACGACGAGGATTTCTGGGTACAGATCCACGTCACCGGTGACGATCAGATCGAATCGGTGATCCTGTTCAATTACCTCAGCTACGTCACCGTCAACAGCGACGCTGAACTGCAGCGCCTGGCCGGCGCCAACAGCGCAATCGGCCTGCCGACGTATACCCACGAAGGTGTCGAGTACACCCGCGAATGGGGCACTGAACAAGGCCAGACCGAACTGGTACCGCTGACCGAGCACGTGGCCAATCCCGACGAGAGCTACACCGTCGAACATCGCTCGATGCTCTATGCGCGTGAAACCGGCTTGACCGATCGCCGTGAATTGCTGCTGTTCTCCGTCGAACAGGACGAAGAAGGCACCGTCAGCCTGAGCACTTCGCTGGGCATTTCGCTGTACACCACTGACTTGAGCACCATCTAAAAAGGAAGTTCTTCATGCTGGAAGTGCTGGCCGTTTCCCTGAACAAGACCGCTTTGGTCGGCTTCATCGTCTACCTGTTCGGCGCCGTAGTGCTGTTCATGCTGTTCCAATTCGTCTACACCCGCCTGACCCCGCACAAGGAGTTCGAGCTGATTCGCTCGGGCAACAACGCTGCGGCCATTGCGCTGTCTGGCGCAATCATCGGTTTCGCGATTCCGGCGAGCAATGTCATCGCCTTTTCGGCCAACGTCCTCGATTTCGTGCTCTGGGCCGTGATTGCTGCTGTCGTGCAATTGCTGGCGTTCCTCGCGACCGGGCTGGTGCTCAAAGGCACGTCCCAGCGCATCGCCAACGGTGAAGTCGCTTCCGGCATCTACGTTGCAGCGGTGGCGATCAGCGTCGGCATGCTCAATGCCGCGTGCATGACACCGTCCAACTGATCGGCAGGAAGCCTTAGATGAAACGAAGCAAATACGTTCAGTTGTCCCTCGCCGCATCGGTGGCCTTGGCCATCTCCGGCGAAGTGGCCGCCGCTGATCAGCCGCGCAGTTTCCAGAGCGTGGAACAGTGCATCGATGCCGAAGTGGCCGCCGATGCCTGCTCGAACGCCTACGTCGCCGCCCTGACCGAACACCGGCGCATTGCCCCGGCGTACGACGACAAGGACAAATGCGATGCGGACTTCGCCGCCGGCTGGTGTCAGAAAAATTCCGCCGGCCGTTTCGTGCCCAAGCTTGGCGGCTTCAAGGTTGCGCAAAACGCTGAAGCAACGCAGGACCTCGATACCCTCGCCGATGCGCAAATGCCCGCAGGCGACGCGGTCGCGGCGCAAAATGTGCAAAGCACCTCGCACAGCTCCAGCGGCTCGAACAATGGTTTGCTCACCGGTTGGCTGATCGGCAACGCGATGAGCAACAACGCCAATCGCACGGTTTACCGCGATCGCGACACCCGGCAAACCTACGACACCTCGGCGCAGTACCGCAAAATCGAAAGCGCACCACGCAGTCAGCCGGATTACGAGAGCACGAAAAGCAAACCGGTGAATGTCGCAGCGTCGACCTCCCGTGGCGGCTTCGGCAGCCAGTCCACTGCACGCAGTGGCTGGGGTGGCTGGGGCAGCAGTTCCGGTCGTTCGAGCAGCTGACCATGAAAAAGGTCCATTGCGCCGAGCGCCCCGACTGGAAACAGACTGCCGAGAGCCTCGGTTTCATGTTTCACACCATCGACGACGAGCCTTACTGGGACGAAAGCGCGTATTACCAGTTCACGCTCGCGCAGATCGAAAACGATCTGGAAGACCCGACCACCGAACTGCACGAGATGTGCATGGATCTGGTCGACCGCGTGGTCAATAGCGAGGAACTGCTGGATCGCCTGAGCATCCCGGCGCCGTACTACGACATGATCCGAACCTCCTGGCGCGAAGGTCATCCGCATCTGTATGGGCGCATGGACTTTTCCTACAGCGGCAACGGCCCGGCGAAATTGCTCGAGCTCAACTACGACACACCTACCAGTCTTTACGAAGCGGCGGCGTTTCAATGGGGCTGGCTGGAACAATGCATCGAACGCGGAACCCTGCCGCCTCACGCCGACCAGTTCAACAGCATAGATACCCAACTGCATCAGGCGTTTGCCGAGTTGCAATTGAAGCGGCCGTTCTACTTTGCCTCGATGAAAGATTCGGTCGAAGACAAAGGCACCACGGATTACCTGCGGCTGATCGCGGAAAAGGTCGGCATCGAATCGCGGCACATCGATATTGAAGACATAGGTCTGACGAGCGAGGGTCGTTTTGTGGATCTGCAAGATCGCTGGATCCCGCACCTGTTCAAGCTGCATGCCTGGGAGTTCATCTTCCACGAACCGTTTGGCGCTGCGATTGCCGAGTGTGATACGCAGTTTTTCGAACCGGCGTGGAAGGCGATCCTGTCGAACAAAGGCGCATTGCCGTTGCTGTGGGAAATGCACAAGGGCCATCCGAATCTGCTGGCGGCGCATCTCGATCCGAACCCGGCCAGTGCGGTGCCCAAGGGCTGGGTGCGCAAGCCGTACTTTTCCCGCGAAGGTGCGAACATTGAGTTGCAGACGGCTGAAGGCCTGATCGTCAAAGAGGACGGGCCCTACACCGATGCGCCCTTTATCCTGCAAGAATTCGCGCCGTTGCCGAAGTTTGGCGACAGCTACACGCTGATTGGCTCCTGGGTGATTGGCGACCAGGCGGCGGGGATTGGCGTGCGCGAAGACAACAGCCTGATCACCAAAGACTCCAGCCGCTTTCTCCCCCACCTGATCCTCGACTGAACCACGCGCCCTGTAGGAGCTGCGGCACGCTGCGATCTTTTGCCTTTGTTTTTAAGATCAAAAGATCGCAGCGTGCCGCAGCTCCTACAGGGATAGCGTGTTCTGCAGGCACAAAAAAGGCCCGTCGTATAAGCGACGGGCCTTTTTATTTGCAGCGGTTACAACAGCAAATCAGAACGGAATGTCGTCATCAAAGCTGTCGAAATCCGGAGCCGGTTGCGGTGCGGCCTGCTGTGGAGCCGGGGCCGAACGCTGTTGCGGAGCCGACTGCTGCGGACGCGGCGCCTGCTGGCGTGGAGCCGGAGCGGACTGCTGGTAGTTGTTGCCACCGCCTTGTTGGTCGCCCTGTTGTGGACGGCCGCCGAGCAGTTGCATGGTGCCTTGCATGTCGACCACGATTTCGGTGGTGTAACGCTTGATACCGTCTTTTTCCCACTCACGGGTCTGCAACTTGCCTTCGATGTAAACCTGCGAACCCTTGCGCAGGTATTCACCGGCGATTTCGGCGACTTTGCCGAACATCGAAACACGGTGCCACTCGGTCTTCTCGACCTTCTGACCGGTTTGCTTGTCGGTCCACTGTTCGCTGGTTGCCAGACTCAGGTTGGTCACGGCGTTACCGTTAGGCAGGTAGCGAACTTCGGGATCCTGGCCGCAAGTGCCGACCAATATGACTTTGTTAACCCCACGGGCCATAACGTTCTCCTAAGCGCCGCAAGCAGCCTCGGCCGGGTTGTTCACCAGGCGTTCGAGGGTGTCGCGATCCACTAATTCTTTGTCCAGTTTGATGTAAACAGCCGCTTCGTCAGCAACTATCACTGCATCGGTTACCCCTACGAGGGCCTTGAGGCGCTCGACCAGACCCGCTTCGCGGATCGCCTCGGGCGACAACGGCAAGCGCAGGCTCGTCACGTAGGGAGGTTCGCGCATGGTAACAGCAAAGGCCAGCCAAAGTGCAGCCAGCCCGGCACATCCAAGGAACACAACCGACAGACCGCCATGCTGAAACAACCAGCCGCCGAGTATCCCGCCGAGAGCCGAACCGAGGAACTGACTGGTGGAATACACGCCCATGGCCGTGCCCTTCCCGCCCGCCGGTGAAACCTTGCTGATCAGCGACGGCAATGAAGCCTCCAGCAGATTGAACGCGGTGAAAAACACCACCGTACCGATCACCAGAGCCCGCAAGCTGTCACCGAACTGCCAGAAGAATAGCTCAGTGAGCATCAACGTCATGACGGCGCCGAGCAAAACTCGTTTCATTTTGCGTTTCTTCTCGCCATAGATGATGAACGGGATCATGGCGAAGAACGAAATCAGCAGCGCCGTGAGGTAGACCCACCAGTGCTGCTCCTTAGGTAGCCCGGCTTTTTCCACCAGCGCCAGAGGCAGCGCGACGAAGCTCGACATCAACATGGCATGTAACACAAAGATGCCCAGATCGAGGCGCAACAAGTCAGGATGCTTGAGCGTCGGCATCAGAGCCTGACGTGCCACACCGGACTCGCGGTGCGTCAGCGGACCAGTGGACTTGGGCACCATGAACATCACGATGACGATACCCACCAGCGCCATGCCACCGGTGGCCAGGAACAACCCGGACAAGCCGAACGCGCGGGTCAGTAAAGGCCCGACGACCATGGCCACGGCGAACGACAGGCCAATGGTCATGCCGATCATCGCCATGGCTTTGGTGCGGTGTTGCTCGCGGGTGAGGTCCGACAGTAATGCCATGACCGCCGCCGAAATCGCGCCGGCACCTTGCAGGATCCGGCCGGCAATCACGCCCCAGATCGAATCGGCTTGCGAGGCCAGCACACTGCCGAGGGCGAAGACGATCAGCCCGAGGTAAATCACCGGGCGACGGCCGATACGGTCGGAAATGACCCCGAACGGGATCTGGAAAATCGCCTGGGTCAGGCCGTAAGCGCCGATGGCCAACCCGATCAGGGCCGGGGTCGCTCCCGCCAGATCCATGCCATAGGTTGCCAGGACCGGCAACACCATGAACATGCCCAGCATACGGAAGGCGAACACCAGGGCCAGACCGCTCGCTGCGCGGGTCTCGCTGCCACTCATGCGTTCGCTGTGGGGATCATGCATGGAAAAACCTCGTGTGAACCGGCGGCGATTCTACCAGTCCCATCGAAAGACGGGGTAGATCGCGACGCTTTGACGCGTACAGATGAAACACTCTTCATTCAGGGCAAACAACGCTACGCTTGATAGTGTGCATCCATCCAGTATTTGCCCGTATACTCTTACGCTTTCGACGCCCGCCGAGCGAGGCCACTTTGGACAAGATCCTGATACGTGGGGCCCGTACCCACAACCTGAAGAACATCGACCTGACCCTGCCACGGGACAAACTGATCGTCATCACCGGCCTGTCCGGATCCGGCAAGTCGTCACTGGCGTTCGACACACTGTACGCCGAAGGTCAGCGCCGCTATGTCGAATCGCTGTCGGCCTATGCCCGCCAGTTCCTGTCGATGATGGAAAAACCCGACGTCGACACTATCGAAGGCCTGTCGCCGGCGATCTCCATCGAACAAAAGTCGACCTCGCACAACCCGCGATCCACGGTCGGCACCATCACCGAAATCTACGACTACCTGCGCCTGCTCTATGCACGCGTGGGTACGCCGCGCTGCCCGGATCACGATATTCCGCTGGAAGCGCAGACCGTCAGCCAGATGGTCGACCTGGTGCTGGCGCAGCCCGAAGGCAGCAAACTGATGCTGCTGGCGCCGGTGATCCGCGAGCGCAAAGGCGAACACCTTTCAGTTTTCGAAGAGCTGCGTGCGCAAGGTTTCGTCCGCGCCCGGGTCAATGGCCGGATCTGCGAGCTCGACGAGCTGCCGAAACTGGATAAACAGAAGAAGCACTCGATCGACGTGATCGTCGACCGCTTCAAGGTTCGCGCCGATCTGCAACAGCGTCTGGCCGAATCGTTCGAAACCGCGCTGAAACTGGCGGACGGCATCGCACTGGTTGCGCCGATGGACGACGAGCCAGGCGAAGAGATGATTTTCTCCGCGCGCTTCGCCTGCCCGATCTGCGGCCACGCGATCAGCGAGCTGGAACCGAAGCTGTTCTCCTTCAACAACCCGGCCGGTGCCTGCCCGACGTGCGATGGTCTGGGGGTGAAGCAGTTCTTCGACATCAAGCGACTGGTCAATGGCGAACTGACGCTGGCCGAAGGCGCGATACGCGGCTGGGACCGGCGCAACGTCTATTACTTCCAGATGCTCGGCTCACTGGCTTCGCACTATAAGTTCAGTCTGGAAAAACCGTTCAACGAACTGACCGCCGAGCAGCAGAAACAAATTCTGCACGGCAGCGGCTCGCAGAACGTCGACTTCAAATACCTGAACGACCGTGGCGATATCGTCAAACGATCGCACCCGTTCGAAGGCATCGTGCCAAACCTGGAGCGTCGCTACCGCGAGACCGAGTCGGCCAGCGTGCGCGAAGAGCTGGCCAAGTTCCTCAGCACTCAGTCGTGCCCGGATTGCCGTGGTACGCGTTTGCGTCGTGAAGCGCGACATGTATGGGTAGGCGAGAAGACCCTGCCTGCGGTAACCAACCTGCCGATCGGCGATGCCTGCGTTTACTTCGGCGAGCTGAAGATGACTGGTCGTCGCGGTGAAATTGCCGACAAGATCCTCAAGGAAATCCGTGAGCGTCTGCAGTTCCTCGTCAACGTCGGTCTCGATTACCTATCGCTGGATCGCAGCGCCGACACGCTGTCCGGTGGTGAAGCACAACGTATTCGTCTGGCCAGCCAGATTGGTGCGGGCCTCGTCGGTGTTTTGTACATCCTCGATGAACCGTCCATTGGCTTGCACCAGCGCGATAACGATCGGCTGCTTGGCACGCTCAAGCACCTGCGCGACATCGGTAATACGGTGATCGTGGTCGAGCACGACGAGGACGCGATTCGCCTTGCCGACTATGTCGTCGATATCGGCCCGGGTGCCGGTGTGCACGGCGGGCAGATTGTTGCCGAAGGTACGCCGGCCGAAGTCATGGCGCATCCGGATTCCCTGACCGGTAAATACCTGTCGGGCCGAGTGAAGATTGAAGTGCCGGCCAAACGTACGCCACGCAACAAAAAGCTGACCCTGTCGCTCAAGGGCGCACGCGGTAACAACCTGCGCAATGTCGATCTCGAAATCCCGATCGGCCTGCTGACCTGCGTGACTGGCGTGTCCGGCTCGGGCAAGTCGACGCTGATCAACAACACCCTGTTTCCGCTGAGCGCCACGGCCCTCAATGGCGCGACGACGCTGGAAGCCGCCGCGCACGACAGCATCAAAGGTCTGGAACATCTCGACAAAGTCGTCGACATCGACCAGAGCCCGATCGGTCGTACGCCTCGTTCCAACCCGGCGACGTATACCGGGCTGTTCACGCCAATCCGCGAATTGTTCGCCGGCGTACCCGAGTCGCGCTCCCGTGGTTACGGCCCGGGGCGGTTCTCGTTCAACGTCAAGGGCGGTCGTTGCGAAGCGTGCCAGGGCGATGGTTTGATCAAGGTCGAGATGCACTTTCTGCCAGACATCTACGTGCCGTGCGACGTGTGCAAGAGCAAGCGCTACAACCGCGAAACCCTTGAGATCAAATACAAGGGCAAGAACATCCACGAAACTCTCGAAATGACGATCGAGGAAGCCCGGGTGTTCTTCGACGCGGTGCCGGCGCTCGCGCGCAAGCTGCAAACCTTAATGGATGTAGGTTTGTCGTACATCAAGCTCGGACAGTCGGCGACCACGTTGTCCGGTGGTGAAGCGCAGCGGGTCAAGTTGTCCCGCGAACTGTCCAAGCGCGATACCGGCAAGACCCTGTACATCCTCGATGAGCCGACGACTGGCCTGCACTTTGCGGATATCCAGCAATTGCTCGACGTGCTGCATCGCCTGCGCGATCACGGCAACACCGTGGTGGTGATCGAACACAACCTCGACGTGATCAAGACGGCCGACTGGCTGGTGGATCTCGGGCCGGAGGGTGGTTCCAAGGGTGGGCAGATCATTGCCGTGGGTACGCCGGAGCAAGTGGCCGAGATGAAACAGTCTCACACCGGCCATTACCTCAAGCCGTTGCTGATCCGCGATCGGGCGTAAACGCCTGGCATGAAAAAGCCCCTGTCACTTCAACAGTGACAGGGGCTATTTTTTGTCTCTACAGCAATCAGGACGTGTGCGATTGCAGGTAGTTTTCGAGACCGATCAGCTTGATCAGGCCTAGCTGCTTTTCGAGCCAGTAGGTGTGATCTTCTTCGGTGTCATTCAACTGAACCCGCAGGATCTCACGGCTGACGTAGTCTTTGTGCTGCTCGCAAAGTTCGATGCCTTTGCACAGCGCAGCGCGAACCTTGTACTCAAGGCGCAGATCCGCTTCGAGCATCTCCGGCACGGTGGTGCCGACATCCAGGTCATCCGGACGCATGCGCGGCGTGCCTTCGAGCATCAGAATCCGGCGCATCAATGCATCAGCGTGACCGGCTTCTTCTTCCATCTCGTGGTTGATTCGCTCGTAGAGCTTGGTGAACCCCCAGTCCTCATACATCCGCGAATGAACGAAATATTGATCACGCGCGGCCAGTTCGCCGGTCAGCAACGTGTTGAGGTAATCGATTACGTCTGGGTGGCCTTGCATCGCCCTACATCTCCCTACTTGAAAGTCTGTAGTTTGAACCAACCTGACTGGAAGGTCACCCGCTTAGCGCAATAAAAGCGAAGATATTCTGAGAAAAGCAGCCTAAATAACGCAAAAACCGCCCAAATGAGGGCGGTTCTGCTTCTCGTTTAGACTTCGTTAAGCTGTACGTTGAGCAGCTTTGCGATTGCTTCTCCATACGCCGGGTCGGCTTTGTAGAAATGCTGCAGTTGGCGATCGACCACATCAGTCGAAACACCGCCCATCGCACCGGCGATGTTGCTGACGAGCAAGGCTTTCTGCTCGTCGCTCATCAGACGGAACAGCGCGCCGGCGTGGCTGTAGTAATCGGTGTCTTCGCGATGATCGTACCGATCAGCCGCACCGCTCAGGGCCAACGCCGGCTCAGCGTAATGCGGAGCCTGTTTCGGCGATTCGATGTAGCTGTTCGGCTCGTAATTCGGTGCTGCGCCGCCATTGCTGCCGAACGCCATCGAACCGTCGCGCTGGTAAGTATTCACCGGGCTGCGTGGCGCGTTCACCGGCAGTTGCTGGTGATTGGTGCCTACGCGGTAACGGTGAGCGTCGGCGTAGGCGAATACGCGACCTTGCAGCATGCGATCCGGCGAAAGACCAACGCCTGGCACCATGTTGCTTGGGCCGAACGCGGCTTGCTCAACTTCAGCGAAATAGTTCTGCGGGTTGCGGTTCAATTCCAGTTCGCCCACCTCGATCAGCGGGAATTCCTTCTGCGACCAGGTCTTGGTCACGTCGAACGGATTCTCGTAATGCGCTGCCGCCTGGGCTTCAGTCATGATCTGAATGCATACGCGCCATTTCGGGAAGTCACCGCGCTCGATTGCCTCGAACAAATCGCGCTGGGCGTAATCCGGATCGGTCCCGGCAAGACGGGCTGCATCCGCAGGCGCGAGGTTCTTGATCCCTTGCTTGGTCTTGTAGTGCCACTTCACCCAGTGACGCTCGCCTTGAGCGCTGATCAGGCTGTAAGTGTGGCTGCCGAAGCCGTGCATGTGACGGTAGCCGTCTGGAATACCGCGATCGGAGAAGAGGATGGTCACCTGGTGCAGCGCTTCAGGCGAATGCGACCAGAAGTCCCACATCATCTGCGCGCTTTTCAGGTTGCTTTGCGGCAGACGTTTTTGCGTGTGGATGAAATCAGGGAATTTCAGTGGATCGCGAATAAAGAATACCGGCGTGTTGTTGCCAACAATGTCCCAGTTACCTTCTTCGGTGTAGAACTTCAGCGCAAAGCCGCGCGGATCACGCTCAGTGTCGGCAGAGCCGCGCTCGCCACCCACTGTGGAGAAGCGCAGGAAAGTCGGAGTTTGTTTGCCGACCGTTTCGAACAGCTTGGCGCTGGTGTACTCGGTAATGTCACGAGTCACTGTAAACGTGCCGTATGCGCCCGAGCCCTTGGCGTGCACGCGACGCTCAGGGATGTTTTCACGGTTGAAATGGGCGAGCTTCTCGATCAGGTGAAAATCGTCGAGCAGCAGCGGGCCACGTGGGCCGGCGGAGCGAGAATTCTGGTTATCAGCGACAGGTGCGCCACTGGCGGTCGTAAGCGTTTTGATCTGGCTCATACTGTCTTCTTCCTCTGTCAGTCTTGAAACTGCCGGCTAATCGGCTTGCTGGGAAGTATTGATCATCCATGTGACAGCCACAAATTCATTAACTTGCAGACATCGATAGATAATTACTAATTATGATTCCCAGCGCATAGTGACAACAGAACAGGGTCAGATACTTGTACGAACAGCGCATTTTCTTGCGGACACAAAAAACCGGGCACTAGGCCCGGTTCTTCGTTTCAGACTGACGTCTTACTCGGCGGATACAGCTTCGCCAGCAGTAGCACGATCAACCAACTCGACGTACGCCATAGGCGCGTTGTCGCCAGCGCGGAAACCGCACTTGAGGATGCGCAGGTAGCCACCCTCACGGGTAGCGTAACGCTTGCCCAGGTCGTTGAAGAGCTTACCAACGATAGCTTTCGAACGAGTACGGTCGAATGCCAGACGGCGGTTAGCCAGGCTGTCTGTCTTGGCCAGAGTGATCAGCGGCTCAGCAACGCGACGCAGTTCTTTGGCTTTCGGCAGTGTAGTTTTGATCAGCTCGTGCTCGAACAGCGACACCGCCATGTTTTGGAACATGGCCTTGCGGTGCGAGCTGGTGCGGCTCAGGTGACGACCACTTTTACGATGACGCATGGTTCATTCCTTACCAAACACTACGTTCGGTGATTACGACGATCAGGCAGTCGCCTTGTCGTCCTTCTTAAGACTTGCAGGCGGCCAGTTGTCGAGGCGCATGCCGAGGGACAGACCGCGGGAGGCCAGAACGTCCTTGATTTCAGTCAAGGATTTCTTGCCCAGGTTCGGAGTCTTCAACAGCTCTACTTCGGTACGCTGAATCAGGTCACCGATGTAGTAGATGTTTTCCGCCTTAAGGCAGTTAGCCGAACGTACAGTCAGTTCCAGATCGTCAACCGGGCGAAGCAGGATCGGATCGATCTCGTCTTCCTGCTCGACAACCACCGGCTCACTGTCACCTTTGAGGTCGACGAACGCAGCCAACTGCTGTTGCAGGATGGTTGCAGCGCGGCGAATAGCCTCTTCAGGATCCAGAGTACCGTTGGTTTCCAGATCAATAACCAGCTTGTCCAGGTTGGTACGCTGCTCGACACGGGCGTTTTCCACCACGTATGCGATACGGCGAACCGGGCTGAACGAAGAGTCAAGCTGCAAGCGACCGATGCTGCGGCTTTCGTCTTCATCGCTCTGACGCGAGTCGGCTGGTTCATAACCACGACCACGAGCTACGGTGAGCTTCATGTTCAGGGCGCCGTTAGACGCCAGGTTAGCGATTACGTGATCGGGATTAACGATCTCGACATCATGATCCAGCTGAATATCGGCAGCGGTAACCACCCCCGAACCCTTCTTCGACAAGGTCAGCGTAACTTCGTCACGACCGTGCAGCTTGATGGCCAGACCTTTAAGGTTCAACAGGATTTCAATTACGTCTTCCTGTACACCTTCGATGGCGCTGTACTCGTGGAGCACACCGTCAATCTCGGCCTCGACTACTGCGCAGCCGGGCATTGAGGACAACAGGATGCGTCGCAGCGCGTTGCCCAGGGTGTGGCCAAAACCACGCTCGAGAGGCTCGAGAGTGATCTTGGCGCGGGTTGGACTGACAACCTGCACATCAATATGGCGGGGTGTCAGGAACTCATTTACCGAAATCTGCATGGATGCACCTATTTTCTAGCCCTTACTTGGAGTAGAGCTCGACAATCAGGCTTTCGTTGATGTCGGCGGACAGATCACTGCGAGCAGGAACGTTCTTGAAAACGCCCGACTTCTTCTCAGTGTCTACTTCTACCCATTCTACGCGGCCACGTTGGGCACACAGATCGAGAGCTTGGACAATGCGAAGTTGGTTTTTTGCTTTCTCGCGAACTGCAACCACGTCACCAGCACGAACCTGATACGACGGAACGTTTACGGTCTGACCGTTAACGCTGATCGACTTGTGCGATACCAGCTGACGGGATTCGGCACGAGTCGAACCAAAGCCCATACGGTATACAACGTTGTCCAGACGGCATTCGAGCAGTTGCAGCAGGTTTTCACCGGTTGCACCTTTCTTGCCAGCAGCTTCTTTGTAGTAGCCGCTGAATTGACGCTCGAGAACGCCGTAGATACGACGGACCTTCTGCTTTTCACGCAGTTGGGTGCCGTAATCGGACTGGCGACCGCGGCGTTGGCCGTGGATACCAGGTGCTGCTTCAATGTTGCACTTCGATTCGATCGCGCGCACGCCGCTCTTCAGGAAGAGATCGGTGCCCTCGCGACGAGCGAGTTTGCATTTTGGACCAATGTAACGAGCCATTCTTTACAATCTCCTGGATTACACGCGGCGCTTCTTCGGCGGACGGCACCCGTTGTGCGGGATTGGCGTCACGTCGGTGATGCTGGCGATCTTATAGCCACAGCCGTTCAATGCACGGACAGCAGACTCACGACCTGGACCTGGACCTTTGACGTTAACGTCGAGGTTTTTCAGGCCATATTCCAGCGCAGCTTGACCAGCACGTTCAGCAGCTACTTGAGCAGCAAACGGGGTGGACTTGCGGGAACCGCGGAAACCCGAACCACCGGAGGTAGCCCAAGAAAGCGCGTTACCTTGACGGTCGGTGATGGTCACGATGGTGTTGTTAAAAGAAGCATGGATGTGGGCGATGCCATCAACCACTGTCTTTTTAACTTTTTTACGAGGACGAGCAGCAGGTTTTGCCATGATTAATTTCCTGTCGATTCGCGTGGGCGATTACTTGCGGATCGGCTTACGCGGACCTTTACGGGTACGCGCGTTAGTCTTGGTACGCTGACCGCGTACTGGAAGACCACGACGATGACGCAGACCACGGTAGCAACCGAGGTCCATCAAACGCTTGATTTTCATGTTGATTTCGCGACGCAGGTCACCTTCAGTGGTGAACTTCGCCACTTCGCCACGCAACTGCTCAATCTGCTCGTCGCTCAGATCTTTGATCTTTGCGGCTGGGTTTACCCCAGTCACTGCGCAAATTTTCTGCGCAGTAGTGCGACCAACACCATAGATGTAGGTCAGCGAGATAACAGTGTGCTTGTTATCTGGAATGTTAACGCCTGCAATACGGGCCATTCAGTGGGACTCCAATTGACAGCTACCTACGCCCCGGAAGCCAAGAAATAGGGCGCGAGATAATATCGCTGTAATAACAAATAATCAACCCGGCAGCGCACTAGCTGCCGGGCTTCAAGCGGATCACACTCAGCCTTGGCGCTGTTTGTGACGCGGTTCCGCGCTGCAAATTACTCGAACAACACCTTCGCGGCGAATAATCTTGCAGTTACGGCACAGCTTTTTCACCGATGCACGAACTTTCATCACCAACTCCTCGAACCTTATGGGGTACTCAGCGCAACATGCCGCTGCCGTAGCCCTTCAGGTTGGCTTTCTTCATCAGGGATTCGTACTGGTGCGAAACGAGGTGCGATTGTACTTGGGACATGAAGTCCATCACAACCACGACCACGATCAGCAACGAGGTCCCGCCAAGGTAGAACGGTACGTTTGCTGCGACCACCAGGAACTGGGGAAGCAGACACACGGCCGTCATGTAAAGAGCACCGAACATGGTCAAGCGAGTCAGAACGCCATCAATGTAGCGCGCAGACTGCTCACCTGGACGGATGCCCGGAATAAAGGCACCGGACTTCTTCAGGTTTTCCGCTACGTCTTTCGGATTGAACATCAACGCCGTATAGAAGAAGCAGAAGAAAATAATCCCTGCACTAAACAGCAGAATATTCAACGGCTGACCAGGAGCGATCGACTGCGAGATGTCCTGCAACCAGCCCATACCTTCAGACTGACCAAACCAGGCACCCAGCGAAGCCGGGAACAGCAAAATGCTGCTCGCGAAAATAGCCGGAATAACACCAGCCATGTTCACTTTCAGCGGCAAGTGGCTTGTCTGCGCAGCAAAAACCTTGCGGCCCTGCTGACGCTTGGCGTAGTGAACAGCGATACGACGCTGACCACGCTCAATGAACACCACAAAACCGATAATCGCTACTGCCAGCAAACCGATGGCAACCAGGGCGAAGATGTTGATATCACCCTGACGCGCAGACTCGAAAGACTGCCCGATTGCTCTCGGAAGACCGGCGACGATACCCGAAAAAATCAACATCGAGATACCGTTACCTACACCGCGCTCAGTAATCTGCTCACCCAGCCACATCATGAACATCGCGCCAGCCACAAACGTGGATACCGCAACGAAATGGAAGCCAAAGTCACCAGTGAACGCAACGCCCTGCCCCGCCAGACCAATGGACATGCCAATAGCCTGAACGAGAGCGAGAACGACGGTGCCGTAGCGGGTGTACTGGCTGATCTTGCGACGGCCAGCTTCACCTTCCTTCTTCAACTGCTCCAGCTGCGGGCTGACGGCGGTCATCAGTTGCATGATGATCGATGCCGAAATGTACGGCATGATCCCCAGTGCAAAGATGCTCATCCGTTCCAGCGCGCCGCCGGAGAACATGTTGAACAAGCTAAGAATGGTCCCCTCATTCTGTCGAAACAGGTCTGCGAGTCGGTCCGGGTTGATACCTGGAACCGGGATGTGTGCGCCTATTCGGTAGACGATAATCGCCAGGAACAGAAAACGCAGACGAGCCCAGAGTTCAGACATACCGCCTTTGCCGAGCGCAGAGAGAGCACCTTGCTTAGCCATTTATTCCTCGAACTTGCCGCCAGCTGCTTCGATAGCCGCACGCGCACCTTTGGTGGCGCCGATTCCCTTGCCGATAGTGACAGCGCGAGTCACTTCACCGGACAGCATGATTTTCACACGCTGTACGTTGACGTTGATCACGTTGGCATCTTTCAGGGACTGCACGGTGACGATGTCGCCTTCCACTTTAGCCAGCTCGGACAGACGCACTTCTGCGCGGTCCATGGCTTTCAGGGAAACGAAACCGAACTTCGGCAGGCGACGATGCAGCGGCTGTTGACCGCCTTCAAAGCCTGGAGCAATGGTGCCACCGGAGCGGGAGGTTTGACCTTTGTGGCCACGGCCACCAGTCTTACCCAAACCGCTACCGATACCACGGCCCGGACGATGCTTTTCGCGACGGGAACCCGGCGCTGGACTCAGATCATTGAGTTTCATCGATTAACCCTCGACACGCAGCATGTAGTAAGCCTTGTTGATCATCCCGCGATTCTCGGGAGTATCCTGGACTTCTACAGTGTGACCGATGCGACGCAGACCCAGACCCTTAACGCACAGTTTGTGGTTAGGGATGCGGCCGGTCATGCTTTTGATCAGCGTTACTTTAACGGTAGCCATGATCAGAAGATCTCCTTGACGCTTTTGCCACGCTTGGCGGCAATGGATTCAGGAGATTGCATAGCTTTCAAACCTTTGAACGTGGCGTGAACCACGTTTACCGGGTTAGTCGAGCCATAGCACTTGGCCAGAACGTTCTGAACGCCAGCAACTTCGAGGACAGCACGCATAGCGCCGCCAGCGATGATACCGGTACCTTCAGAAGCAGGCTGCATGTACACCTTCGAAGCGCCGTGACCGGACTTCATTGCGTACTGCAGAGTGGTGCCGTTCAGGTCAACTTGGATCATGTTGCGGCGAGCAGCTTCCATTGCCTTCTGGATCGCAGCAGGCACTTCACGCGACTTGCCACGGCCGAAGCCAACACGCCCTTTACCATCACCAACCACGGTCAACGCGGTGAAAGTGAAGATACGGCCGCCTTTAACGGTTTTGGCTACGCGGTTAACTTGAACCAGCTTCTCAATGTAGCCTTCGTCGCGCTTTTGGTCGTTATTTGACATAACTTAGAACTCCAGCCCAGCTTCACGAGCAGCATCAGCCAGCGCTTTAACGCGGCCGTGGTACTTGAAGCCAGAGCGGTCGAAAGCCACTTGCGAGACGCCAGCGGCCTTAGCACGCGTAGCGACCAGCTGGCCAACCTTTGTGGCCGCGTCGATGTTGCCAGTGGCGCCATCACGCAGTTCTTTATCCAAAGTCGAGGCAGATGCCAGGACTTTGTTGCCGTCGGCCGAGATGACCTGGGCGTAGATGTGCTGCGACGAGCGGAACACGCAGAGACGCACGACTTCTAGTTCGTGCATTTTCAGGCGTGCTTTGCGAGCGCGACGCAGTCGAGTAACTTTTTTGTCGGTCATTTGCTATGCCCTACTTCTTCTTGGCTTCTTTACGACGGACGACTTCGTCCGCGTAGCGCACACCTTTGCCTTTGTACGGCTCTGGTGGACGGAAGTCGCGGATCTCAGCGGCCACTTGACCTACCAGCTGCTTATCGATGCCCTTGATCAGGATATCGGTCTGGCTAGGAGTCTCAGCGGTGATGCCTTCCGGCAGTTCGTAATCCACTGGGTGCGAGAAGCCAAGGGCAAGGTTCAGAACCGTGCCTTTTGCTTGCGCTTTGTAACCAACACCGACCAGCTGGAGCTTGCGCTCGAAGCCTTGGCTTACGCCTTGGACCATGTTGTTTACCAACGCACGCGTGGTACCGGCCATTGCGCGAGTTTGTTGATCGCCATTGCGAGCAGCGAAACGCAGCTCACCAGCTTCTTCAACAATCTCAACGGACGAATGGATGTTCAGTTCGAGAGTGCCCTTGGCACCCTTCACCGAAAGCTGTTGGCCTGCGAATTTTACTTCGACACCGGCTGGCAGCTTAACGGGGTTCTTAGCGACGCGAGACATGCTTATCCCCCCTTAGAACACAGTGCAAAGAACTTCGCCGCCGACACCGGCAGCGCGCGCAGCACGATCCGTCATCACACCTTTGTTGGTGGAGACGATAGACACGCCAAGACCGCCACGAACTTTCGGCAGATCTTCAACGGACTTGTACTGACGCAGGCCTGGACGACTAACGCGCTTCACTTCTTCGATAACCGGACGGCCTTCGAAGTACTTCAGCTCGATGGACAACGACGGCTTAGCGTCGGTGGTGATCTGAAAATCCGCGATGTAACCTTCGTCCTTTAGGACTTTTGCTACAGCCACCTTCAACGTGGAAGACGGCATGCTTACGACAGACTTTTCAGCCATCTGGGCATTACGGATTCGAGTTAGCATGTCCGCTAACGGGTCCTGCATACTCATGGGCTAGACGCTCCTAATACAGAAAAATTAGCCTTGCGGCTACTACTTGTCGCCGAGAACTTCCGGGCATGAAAAACACGGGCTCAGGCGAGCCGGTCATTCTAGACACACCCCAGAAATGAATCAAGCCCCAAAAGGGGCTTGATTCAGATTCAAGGCCACCGATGGTCAGGTTCTTGCGAACCCGAGCATCGAGACTTTGACAGCAATTACCAGCTGGCTTTAACCAGACCTGGCACGTCACCACGCATTGCAGCTTCACGCAGCTTGTTACGGCCAAGGCCGAACTTGCGGTAAACGCCGTGCGGACGACCAGTCAGGCGGCAACGGTTACGCATGCGCGAAGCGCTTGCGTCACGTGGTTGCTTCTGCAGAGCTACGGTAGCTTCCCAACGTGCTTCTGGACTTGCGTTCAGATCAACGATGATAGCTTTCAGCGCTGCACGCTTGGTGGCGTACTTGGCAACAGTGAGCTGACGCTTCAGCTCACGGTTTTTCATGCTCTTCTTGGCCATTTTCCTACTCCAATCAGTTGCGGAACGGGAATTTGAAAGCACGCAGCAGAGCGCGGCCTTCATCATCGTTCTTGGCAGTGGTGGTCAGGGTAATGTCCAGACCGCGGAGAGCATCGATCTTGTCGTAGTCGATTTCCGGGAAAATGATCTGCTCTTTCACGCCCATGCTGTAGTTACCACGACCATCGAAGGACTTGGCATTCAGGCCGCGGAAGTCGCGAACCCGAGGCAGGGAGATCGACAGCAGACGATCCAGGAACTCGTACATACGCTCACGGCGCAGAGTCACTTTGACGCCGATCGGCCATCCCTCACGGACTTTAAAGCCAGCGATGGATTTACGAGCGTAAGTCACAACGACTTTTTGGCCGGTGATCTTTTCCAGGTCAGCAACAGCGTGCTCGATGACTTTCTTGTCACCAACAGCTTCGCCCAGACCCATGTTCAGGGTGATCTTTGTAACGCGTGGAACTTCCATCACGTTCGAAAGCTTAAGTTCTTCCTTAAGCTTCGGTGCGATTTCCTTCCAGTAAATCTCTTTTAGTCGTGCCATGGTCTTCTACCTAGCAGTGTTCAAGCATCAACCGCTTTTTGGGTCGACTTGAAGACACGAATTTTCTTGCCGTCTTCTACTTTGAAACCAACGCGGTCAGCCTTGTTGGTTTCGCCGTTGAAAATGGCGACGTTAGAAGCGTCCAGTGGAGCTTCTTTTTCGACGATACCGCCTTGCACGCCCGACATCGGGTTAGGCTTGGTATGACGCTTTACCAGGTTCAGACCGCTGATAACCAGACGGTTATTAGCAAGAACCTTAAGCACCTTACCGCGCTTACCTTTGTCTTTGCCGGCGATCACGATGATCTCGTCGTCACGACGAATCTTTTGCATGTCGGATCTCCTTACAGCACTTCTGGGGCGAGCGAGACGATCTTCATGAACTTCTCAGTACGAAGTTCACGGGTCACTGGCCCAAAGATACGGGTGCCGATCGGCTCTTGCTTGTTGTTCAGAAGAACAGCAGCGTTGCCATCAAAGCGGATAATGGAGCCATCAGCACGACGTACGCCGTGACGAGTGCGGACTACAACAGCAGTCATCACTTGGCCTTTTTTCACTTTACCGCGAGGAATTGCTTCCTTGACGGTAACTTTGATGATGTCACCGATACCAGCGTAACGACGATGGGAGCCACCCAGCACCTTGATGCACATAACACGGCGAGCGCCGCTGTTATCGGCCACATCGAGCATGGATTGAGTCTGAATCATATAATTTCTCCGACCCCTAGTCCTTAGACTTCCACAGCGCGTTCGAGAACATCAACCAGCGCCCAAGACTTGGTCTTGGCCAAAGGACGAGTTTCACGAATAGTGACTTTGTCGCCGATGTGGCACTGATTGGTTTCGTCGTGCGCGTGCAGCTTAGTCGAACGCTTAACGTATTTACCGTAGATCGGGTGCTTAACGCGACGCTCGATCAGAACGGTGATGGTTTTGTCCATCTTGTCGCTGACAACACGGCCAGTCAGCGTACGGACAGTTTTTTCGGCTTCAGCCATGATCACTTACCTGCCTGCTGGTTGAGCACAGTCTTCACGCGAGCGATGTCACGCTTAACTTGCGAGAGCAGATGAGACTGCCCCAACTGGCCAGTTGCTTTCTGCATACGCAGATTGAACTGGTCGCGCAGCAAGCCGAGCAGTTGCTCGTTCAGCTGCTGTGCGGATTTTTCACGAAGTTCATTCGCTTTCATCACATCACCGTCCGTTTAACAAAGGCGGTGGCGAGCGGCAGCTTTGCAGCAGCCAGGGCAAAAGCCTCACGCGCCAGCTCTTCAGAAACACCCTCGATTTCATACAGGACTTTGCCTGGCTGAATCTGGGCAACCCAGTACTCCACACTACCCTTACCTTTACCCATACGAACTTCGAGGGGCTTTTTGGAAATAGGCTTGTCCGGGAATACACGGATCCAGATCTTGCCGCCACGTTTAACGTGACGGGTCAGTGCACGACGCGCTGACTCGATCTGACGAGCGGTGAGACGACCACGAGCTACAGACTTCAGCGCGAACTCGCCGAAGCTGACTTTGCTACCGCGCTGAGCCAGACCACGGTTGTGGCCTGTCATCTGCTTGCGGAACTTCGTACGCTTAGGTTGCAACATTTGGCGTACCCCTTACTTAGCAGCTTTTTTACGAGGCGCTGGTGCTTGTGGTTTCAGCTCTTCTTGGCGACCACCAATTACTTCGCCTTTGAAGATCCAAACCTTTACACCGATCACACCGTAAGTGGTGTGAGCTTCGTAGTTGGCATAGTCGATGTCGGCACGCAGGGTGTGCAATGGCACACGACCTTCGCGATACCATTCAGTACGTGCGATTTCAGCACCGCCGAGACGACCGCTCACTTGGATTTTGATGCCCTTGGCACCAATGCGCATGGCGTTCTGTACTGCGCGCTTCATCGCGCGACGGAACATTACACGACGCTCCAGCTGCTGAGCTACGCTCTGCGCAACCAGCATACCGTCGAGTTCCGGCTTGCGGATCTCTTCGATATTGATGTGCACAGGCACACCCATTTGCTTGGTCAGGTCCTGACGCAGTTTCTCAACATCTTCACCTTTCTTCCCGATAACGATACCTGGACGAGCGGTGTGGATGGTGATACGTGCAGTTTGGGCCGGACGATGGATATCGATACGGCTTACGGACGCGCTTTTTAGTTTGTCTTGGAGATACTCACGCACTTTCAGATCTGCGAACAAGTAGTCCGCATAAGTCCGACCGTCTGCGTACCAGACGGAGGTGTGCTCCTTGACGATTCCCAGGCGAATGCCAATGGGATGTACTTTCTGACCCATCTCTTCGACTCCGTTACTTGTCAGCAACCTTGACAGTGATATGGCAAGACCGCTTGACGATGCGATCAGCACGGCCTTTGGCACGTGGCATGATGCGCTTCAGCGAACGCCCTTCGTTGACGAAAACGGTGCTGACCTTCAGGTCATCAACGTCTGCGCCTTCGTTATGCTCGGCGTTGGCTACGGCCGACTCCAGCACTTTCTTCATGATCTCGGCGGCTTTCTTACTGCTGAAAGCCAACAAGTTGAGCGCTTCGCCCACCTTCTTCCCGCGGATCTGGTCGGCGACCAAGCGGGCTTTCTGGGCGGAGATTCGAGCGCCCGACAACTTAGCGGCTACTTCCATTTCCTAACCCCTTAACGCTTGGCTTTCTTGTCAGCCACGTGCCCACGATAAGTGCGGGTACCGGCGAACTCGCCCAGTTTATGGCCGACCATGTCTTCGTTCACGAGAACTGGGACGTGCTGACGACCGTTATGTACGGCGATGGTCAGACCGACCATCTGTGGCAGGATCATCGAACGACGCGACCAAGTCTTAATTGGTTTGCGATCGTTCTTTTCCGCCGCCACTTCGATCTTCTTCAGTAGGTGAAGATCAATAAAAGGACCTTTTTTCAGAGAACGTGGCACTGTCGTATCCCTCTATTTACTTGCGACGACGGACGATCATTTTGTCGGTACGCTTATTACCACGAGTCTTCGCGCCCTTAGTCGGGAAGCCCCATGGCGATACCGGATGACGACCACCAGAGGTACGACCTTCACCACCACCATGTGGGTGGTCAACCGGGTTCATGGCAACACCACGAACGGTTGGGCGAACGCCACGCCAGCGTTTGGCACCAGCTTTACCCAGCGAACGCAGGCTGTGCTCGGAGTTCGAGACTTCGCCCAGGGTCGCACGGCATTCAGCCAGGACTTTACGCATTTCACCGGACCGCAGACGCAGGGTAACGTACACACCTTCACGAGCGATCAGCTGCGCCGAAGCACCAGCGGAACGAGCGATCTGTGCGCCTTTACCTGGCTTCAGTTCGATGCCGTGTACAGTAGAACCCACTGGAATGTTGCGCAGTTGCAGAGCGTTGCCTGGCTTGATTGGAGCCAGAGCGCCTGCGATCAGCTGGTCGCCAGCACTCACGCCTTTAGGGGCGATGATGTAGCGGCGCTCGCCGTCTGCGTAGCAGAGCAGTGCGATGTGAGCAGTACGGTTTGGATCGTATTCGATACGCTCGACAGTAGCGACGATGCCATCTTTGTCGTTGCGACGGAAATCGACCATACGATAATGCTGCTTATGACCACCACCGATGTGACGCGTGGTAATACGGCCATTGTTGTTACGACCACCAGTCTTCGATTTTTTCTCGAGCAGCGGTGCGTGAGGAGCGCCTTTATGCAGCTCCTGGTTGACCACCTTGACCACAAAACGGCGGCCAGGGGAAGTCGGTTTGCATTTAACGATTGCCATGATGCACCCCTTCCTTACTCAGCACTGCTGCTGAAATCGAGATCTTGGCCTGGCTGAAGGGAGATAACTGCCTTCTTCCAGTCATTACGCTTGCCCAGACCGCGAGCTGTGCGCTTGCTCTTACCCAGAACGTTCAGGGTAGTAACACGCTCAACTTTCACGCTGAACAGGCTTTCGACGGCCTTCTTGATTTCCAGCTTGGTTGCGTCAGTTGCAACCTTGAAAACGAACTGGCCTTTCTTGTCAGCCAGAACCGTAGCCTTCTCGGAAACGTGCGGGCCAAGCAGAACTTTAAATACGCGTTCCTGGTTCATCCCAGCAGCTCCTCGAATTTCTTCACGGCCGACACGGTGATCAACACCTTGTCGTATGCGATCAGACTAACTGGATCGGAACCTTGAACGTCACGTACATCTACGTGCGGCAGGTTACGAGCAGCCAGGTACAGGTTCTGATCAACAGCGTCCGACACGATCAAAACGTCGGTCAGGCTCATGTTGTTCAGCTTGCCCAGCAGATCTTTGGTTTTCGGAGTTTCAACAGCGAAATCCTGAACCACGACCAGACGATCAGTACGCACCAGCTCAGCAAGGATGGAACGCATTGCTGCGCGATACATCTTCTTGTTCAGCTTCTGGGAGTGATCCTGTGGACGTGCTGCAAAAGTGGTACCGCCGCCACGCCAGATTGGGCTACGGATAGTACCGGCACGAGCACGGCCAGTACCTTTCTGACGCCATGGGCGCTTACCGCCACCACGAACGTCGGAACGGGTCTTTTGCTGCTTGGTACCTTGACGGCCGCCGGCCATGTAGGCCACGACTGCTTGGTGAACCAGCGTCTCGTTGAATTCGCCGCCAAATGTCAGTTCGGAAACTTCGATCGCTTGAGCGTCATTTACATTTAATTGCATGTCAGCTTCCCCTTAACCGCGAGCCTTGGCTGCTGGACGTACAACCAGGTTGCCGCCAGTAGCGCCAGGAACAGCACCCTTGACCAACAACAGATTGCGTTCAGCGTCCACGCGCACTACTTCCAGGGACTGCACGGTCACGCGCTCAGCGCCCATATGACCGGACATTTTTTTGCCCTTGAATACACGACCAGGAGTCTGGCACTGGCCGATAGAGCCTGGGACGCGGTGGGATACGGAGTTACCGTGGGTGTTATCTTGCCCGCGGAAATTCCAACGCTTGATCGTACCCTGGAAGCCTTTACCCTTGGACTGACCGGTTACATCAACCAGTTGACCAGCGGCGAAGATTTCAGCGTTGATCAGATCGCCAGCCTGGTACTCGCCTTCTTCAAGACGGAATTCCATGGTGGTGCGACCAGCGGCAACGTTCGCTTTAGCGAAGTGGCCAGCTTGAGCTGCTGTTACACGCGAAGCACGACGCTCGCCGACAGTGACTTGCACTGCACGATAGCCATCGGTCTCTTCAGTTTTGAACTGGGTGACGCGATTCGGTTCGATCTCAATGACCGTGACCGGAATGGAGACACCTTCTTCGGTGAAAATACGGGTCATACCGCATTTACGACCGACTACACCAATAGTCATGTTGTAAACCTCATGAGTGTACGGGGCTTTCACCCGCTATGGCCGCCCATTTCAGAGCGTTACACGACTAAGACCGAGTCTTAGCCGAGGCTGATCTGCACTTCCACACCGGCCGCAAGATCAAGCTTCATAAGAGCATCAACGGTTTTATCCGTTGGCTGGACGATGTCCAGAACGCGCTTATGAGTGCGGATTTCGTACTGGTCGCGCGCGTCTTTGTTGACGTGCGGAGAAACCAGAACGGTGAACCGCTCTTTACGGGTAGGCAGTGGAATTGGACCACGCACTTGAGCACCAGTACGTTTCGCGGTTTCCACGATTTCCTGGGTTGATTGGTCGATCAGGCGATGGTCAAAAGCCTTCAACCTGATACGGATTTGCTGATTTTGCATTGGATTTCAGACTCCGGCTGCTATTCCCACCGAGCGCAATACGCCCGTTAAAAGGAGGCGCAATTCTATAGACGCCCCATATAGGTGTCAACCCAATAAAAAAAGCCCCCGCTGAGCGGGGGCTTTTTCAAAGCATCAAGCAATCTCTATAAAAGAGAATTACGCGATGATTTTGGCTACGACGCCAGCGCCGACGGTACGACCGCCTTCACGGATAGCGAAACGCAGACCGTCTTCCATTGCGATGGTTTTGATCAGGGTAACAGTCATCTGAATGTTGTCACCTGGCATTACCATTTCAACGCCTTCTGGCAGCTCGCAGTTACCAGTCACGTCAGTAGTACGGAAGTAGAACTGTGGACGGTAGCCTTTGAAGAACGGAGTGTGACGACCGCCTTCTTCCTTGCTCAGAACGTAAACTTCTGCGGTGAAAGTGGTGTGCGGCTTAACCGAACCCGGCTTAACCAGAACCTGGCCACGCTCAACGTCGTCACGCTTGGTACCACGCAGCAGAACGCCGCAGTTCTCGCCAGCACGACCTTCGTCGAGCAGCTTGCGGAACATTTCAACACCGGTGCAAGTAGTAACGGTGGTGTCACGCAGACCAACGATTTCCAGCGGATCTTGAACGCGAACGATACCGCGCTCGATACGACCAGTTACAACAGTACCGCGACCGGAGATCGAGAATACGTCTTCGATTGGCATCAGGAACGGCTTGTCAGTCACACGAACTGGTTCTGGGATGTAGCTGTCCAGAGTCTCAACCAGTTTCTTGACGGCAGTGGTGCCCATCTCGTTGTCGTCTTTGCCTTCCAGAGCCATACGAGCCGAACCGATGATGATTGGAGTGTCATCGCCCGGGAAGTCGTAGGTGGACAGCAGGTCGCGAACTTCCATCTCAACCAGTTCCAGCAGCTCAGCGTCGTCTACCAGGTCAGCCTTGTTCAGGAAAACCACGATGTACGGAACGCCTACCTGACGGGACAGCAGGATGTGCTCACGGGTTTGTGGCATCGGACCATCAGCGGCCGAGCAAACCAGAATAGCGCCGTCCATTTGAGCAGCACCGGTGATCATGTTCTTCACATAGTCAGCGTGACCTGGGCAGTCAACGTGAGCGTAGTGACGGATCTTCGAGTTGTACTCAACGTGTGCGGTGTTGATGGTGATACCGCGAGCTTTCTCTTCTGGTGCGCTGTCGATCTTGTCGAAGTCAACGATTGCCGAACCGAAAACTTCGGAGCAAACGCGAGTCAGAGCAGCAGTCAGAGTGGTTTTACCGTGGTCAACGTGACCGATGGTGCCAACGTTGACGTGCGGTAGGGAACGATCAAATTTTTCTTTAGCCACGACAATTAACTCCTAGCCTAAAGGGGCTGAATCAGCCTTGTTTTTTGGTTACGGATTCGACGATGTGCGACGGAGCCGTATCGTATTTTTTGAATTCCATAGAGTAGCTTGCGCGACCCTGGGACATGGAACGAACGTCGGTCGCATAACCGAACATCTCACCCAGTGGAACCTCGGCACGGATAACCTTGCCGGACACTGTGTCTTCCATACCCTGGATCATGCCGCGACGACGGTTAAGGTCGCCCATCACATCACCCATATAGTCTTCAGGCGTAACAACCTCTACAGCCATGATCGGCTCAAGCAACTCACCACCGCCCTTCTGGGCCAGTTGCTTGGTCGCCATGGAGGCAGCCACTTTAAACGCCATCTCGTTGGAGTCGACGTCGTGGTAAGAACCATCGAACACGGTAGCCTTCAGGCCGATCAGCGGATAGCCGGCAACAACGCCGTTCTTCATCTGCTCTTCGATACCCTTCTGGATAGCCGGGATGTATTCCTTAGGAACCACACCACCTACAACTTCGTTCACGAATTGCAGACCTTCCTGACCTTCGTCAGCAGGAGCAAAACGGATCCAGCAGTGACCGAACTGGCCACGACCGCCGGACTGACGAACGAACTTGCCTTCGATTTCACAGTTCTTCGTGATGCGCTCACGATACGAAACCTGAGGCTTGCCGATGTTGGCTTCGACGTTGAACTCACGGCGCATCCGGTCAACCAGGATGTCCAGGTGCAGCTCGCCCATGCCGGAGATGATCGTCTGACCAGTCTCTTCATCAGTTTTTACGCGGAAAGACGGGTCTTCCTGAGCAAGTTTGCCCAGAGCGATACCCATTTTTTCCTGGTCATCCTTGGTCTTAGGCTCTACGGCAACCGAAATAACCGGCTCCGGGAAGTCCATACGAACCAGAATGATTGGCTTGTCAGCGTTGCAGAGGGTTTCACCAGTGGTGACGTCCTTCATGCCGATCAGGGCCGCGATGTCACCAGCGCGTACTTCCTTGATCTCTTCACGGGCGTTTGCGTGCATTTGCACCATACGACCCACGCGCTCTTTCTTGCCTTTAACCGAGTTGATTACGCCGTCGCCGGAGTTCAACACGCCCGAGTAAACGCGAACGAAGGTCAAAGTACCCACGAATGGGTCGGTAGCGATCTTGAACGCCAGAGCCGAGAACGGCTCCGCATCGTCTGCATGACGCTCCAGCTCGACTTCTTCGTTATCCGGGTCAGTACCCTTGATAGCTGGAATGTCGGTTGGTGCAGGCAGGAAGTCGATAACGGCGTCGAGAACCAGGGGAACACCCTTGTTCTTGAAAGACGAACCGCAAACAGCCAGAACGATTTCGCCGGCGATAGTACGCTGACGCAAAGCAGCTTTGATCTCTTCGATCGACAGCTCTTCGCCTTCCAGGTACTTGTTCATCAGCTCTTCGTTGGCTTCGGCAGCAGCCTCAACCATGTTGTTGCGCCACTCGTCAGCCAGCTCTTTCAGCTCGGCAGGAATGTCCTTGCGAACAGGGACCATACCTTTGTCAGAGTCGTTCCAGTACACAGCTTGCATGTTGATCAGATCGATCTGACCCTGGAAGTTGTCTTCCGAACCGATAGCCAACTGGATCGGCACCGGAGTGTGACCCAGACGCTGTTTGATCTGAGCGATCACGCGCAGGAAGTTGGCGCCAGCACGGTCCATCTTGTTTACGTAAACAAGACGGGGAACACCGTATTTGTTGGCTTGACGCCATACGGTTTCCGACTGAGGCTCAACACCCGAAGTACCGCAGAACACAACGACAGCGCCGTCGAGTACGCGCAGGGAACGTTCAACTTCAATAGTGAAGTCAACGTGGCCCGGGGTATCGATTACGTTGAAACGGTGCTCGTGCGAGTACTGCTTCTCGGAACCTTTCCAGAAGGCGGTGATAGCAGCAGAAGTAATGGTAATACCACGCTCCTGCTCCTGCACCATCCAGTCTGTGGTCGCGGCGCCGTCATGCACCTCGCCCATTTTGTGACTTTTGCCGGTGTAAAAAAGGACGCGCTCGGTGGTGGTGGTTTTACCAGCATCCACGTGAGCGACGATACCGATGTTACGGTAGCGACTAATCGGAGTAGTACGAGCCATAAAGCCCTCGCAAAATTAGTGAAGCTAAAATTAGAAGCGGTAGTGCGAGAAAGCTTTGTTGGCTTCGGCCATACGGTGCACGTCTTCACGCTTCTTAACAGCAGCACCTTTACCTTCAGCAGCATCCAGCAGTTCGCCAGCCAAACGCAGAGCCATAGACTTCTCGCCACGCTTACGTGCGAAGTCTACCAACCAGCGCATTGCCAGAGCGTTACGACGGGAAGGACGAACCTCGACCGGAACCTGGTAAGTAGCACCACCAACGCGGCGCGACTTCACTTCGACCAGCGGAGCGATGGCGTCGAGTGCTTTTTCGAAGAGTTCCAGGGGATCGGTGCCAGCCTTACGGGTCGCAACGGTTTCCAGGGCACCATAAACAATACGCTCGGCAACGGCTTTCTTGCCGCTCTCCATAACGTGGTTCATGAATTTGGCGAGGATCTGGCTTCCGTATTTCGGATCGTCCAGAATCTCACGCTTTGCTGCTACGCGACGTCTTGGCATGATAAGCCCTCAAGCGGTCTTCAGGTTAGCTCGGGACAGATCCAATGGATGCGTGCCCGACCTTACTCTTATCGACTCAATAAAATGAAAATCTGCAAAACGGCCGATTACTTCGGACGCTTGGTACCGTACTTCGAACGACCCTGGTTACGACCTTTAACGCCGGAAGTATCCAAAGAACCGCGAACGGTGTGGTAACGAACACCTGGCAAGTCTTTTACACGACCGCCGCGGATCAGTACCACGCTGTGCTCTTGCAGGTTGTGACCTTCACCACCGATGTACGAAGAAACTTCGAAACCGTTGGTCAGGCGCACACGGCATACTTTACGCAGTGCCGAGTTAGGTTTTTTCGGCGTAGTGGTGTACACACGGGTGCACACGCCACGACGTTGCGGGCAGTTCTGCAGCGCAGGTACGTCGGATTTCTCGACGATACGCTTACGCGGCTGACGTACCAGCTGGTTGATAGTTGCCATCTACTAGCTCCACTGTTGTCTTGCGACGCTATTGTCTTGCAAGAAAAGCAAAATGGCAGGAACGAATTCCCGCCAAATTTAGGGGATCAAGAGTCTAAAGAGGATCTTGTCCCCAGTCAAGGCAAGGCCCCGACCTCCCCGCCCCTCGAACCTCGACAAAATGTCTCGATTCGACGAACGGGGTGATCAGGGCCTTACGCTCATTTATCGCAGAACTCAGTTACCGCTCGAGTTCAGCGCTTCGGTCAGTGCAGCTTCCACTTCACTGGCGCTTACGCGCAACGGCTTGTCTGCTTCACGACGACGCTTGCGCTCGCTGTGATATGCCAGGCCGGTACCTGCCGGGATCAGACGACCCACGACAACGTTTTCTTTCAGGCCGCGCAGGTAATCGCGCTTGCCGGTGACTGCCGCTTCGGTCAGTACGCGGGTGGTTTCCTGGAAGGAAGCCGCCGAGATGAACGATTCGGTGGACAACGACGCCTTGGTGATACCGAGCAGAACGCGAGTGTACTTGGAGACGAACTTGTCTTCGCCGCCCAGACGCTCGTTCTCTACCAGTACGTGAGTCAGTTCCATCTGGTCGCCCTTGATGAAACTCGAATCGCCGGATTCAGCGATTTCAACTTTACGCAGCATCTGACGCAGGATGGTCTCGATGTGCTTGTCGTTGATCTTCACGCCTTGCAGACGGTAAACGTCCTGGATCTCGTTCACGATGTACTTGGCCAGCGCGCTCACACCCAGCAGACGCAGGATGTCGTGCGGATCGCTTGGACCGTCGGAGATAACTTCGCCGCGGTTTACCTGTTCGCCTTCGAACACGTTCAGGTGACGCCACTTCGGAATCAGCTCTTCGTACGGATCGGTACCGTCGTTCGGGGTAATAACCAGACGGCGCTTGCCTTTGGTTTCTTTACCGAACGCGATGGTGCCGCTGACTTCAGCCAGAATCGACGCTTCTTTCGGACGACGAGCTTCGAACAAGTCGGCAACACGCGGCAGACCACCGGTGATGTCGCGGGTCTTCGAAGTTTCTTGCGGGATACGCGCGATAACATCACCGATCGCGATCTTCGCACCGTCCGCTACACCGACCAGGGCGTTGGCTGGCAGGAAGTACTGAGCGATAACGTCAGTGCCTGGCAGCAACAGATCCTTGCCGTTGTCGTCGACCATCTTCACTGCTGGACGGATTTCTTTGCCCGCAGCTGGACGATCTTTCGCGTCGAGGACTTCAATGTTGGTCATACCGGTCAATTCGTCGGTCTGACGCTTGATCGTGATGCCTTCTTCCATGCCCACGTAGGTCACGGTACCTTTCATTTCGGTAACGATTGGGTGAGTGTGCGGATCCCACTTGGCCACGATTGCGCCAGCGTCGACCTTGTCACCTTCTTTAACCGAAATCACAGCACCGTACGGCAGCTTGTAACGCTCACGCTCACGACCGAAGTCATCAGCGATGGCCAGCTCACCGGAACGGGAAACAGCAACCAAGTGACCATCCACTCGCTCAACATGCTTCAAATTGTGCAGACGAACGGTACCGCCATTCTTCACCTGAACGCTGTCCGCAGCGGAAGTCCGGCTAGCCGCACCACCGATGTGGAACGTACGCATCGTCAGCTGGGTACCCGGCTCACCGATGGACTGGGCAGCGATAACGCCGACCGCTTCACCGATGTTCACCTGGTGACCACGAGCCAAGTCACGGCCGTAGCACTTGGCGCAAATGCCATAGCGGGTTTCGCAGCTGATCGGCGAACGCACGATCACTTCGTCGATGCTGTTCAGCTCGATGAACTCAACCCACTTCTCGTCGACCAGAGTACCGGCCGGAACGATAACGTCCTCGGTGCCTGGCTTGAATACGTCACGGGCAATAACACGACCCAATACGCGCTCACCCAACGGCTCTACAACGTCACCGCCTTCAATGTGCGGAGTCATCAGCAGACCGTGTTCGGTGCCGCAATCGATCTCGGTTACAACCAGATCCTGCGCCACGTCTACCAGACGACGAGTCAGGTAACCGGAGTTCGCAGTTTTCAACGCGGTATCCGCCAGACCTTTACGAGCACCGTGAGTCGAGATGAAGTACTGAAGTACGCTCAAACCTTCACGGAAGTTCGCAGTAATCGGCGTTTCAATGATGGAACCGTCCGGCTTGGCCATCAGACCACGCATACCGGCCAGCTGACGAATCTGTGCTGCGGAACCCCGCGCACCCGAGTCAGCCATCATGTACATCGAGTTGAAAGACTCTTGATCGACTTCAACGCCGTGACGGTCGATAACCTTCTCTTTCGAGAGGTTGGCCATCATTGCCTTGGAAACTTCGTCGTTCGCTTTCGACCAAAGGTCGATCACTTTGTTGTACTTCTCGCCCTGAGTTACTAGGCCGGAGGCGTACTGGCTCTCGATCTCTTTCACTTCGTCGGTGGCGGCACCGATGATGCGGGCTTTCTCGTCCGGGATAACGAAGTCGTTAACACCGATGGAAACGCCGGAGATGGTCGAGTAAGCGAAACCGGTGTACATCAACTGGTCAGCGAAGATAACGGTCTCTTTCAAACCAACCACGCGGTAGCACTGGTTGATCAGCTTGGAGATCGCCTTTTTCTTCATCGGCAGGTTGACGACGTCGTACGACAGACCTTTTGGCACAACCTGGAACAGCAGCGCACGGCCGACAGTGGTGTCGACGATACGGGTGCCGCTCACGCTGTTGCCGTCACGGTCGTTAACGGTTTCGTTGATACGGACTTTAACCTTGGCGTGCAGTGCGGCTTCGCCGGCACGGAACACACGGTCAACTTCCTGCAGATCCGCGAATACACGACCTTCGCCTTTGGCGTTGATCGCTTCACGAGTCATGTAGTACAGACCCAATACAACGTCCTGCGACGGAACGATGATTGGCTCACCGTTGGCTGGCGACAGAATGTTGTTGGTCGACATCATCAACGCACGCGCTTCGAGCTGGGCTTCCAGCGTCAGCGGTACGTGAACGGCCATTTGGTCGCCGTCGAAGTCGGCGTTGTACGCGGCGCAGACCAGAGGGTGCAGCTGGATAGCCTTACCTTCGATCAGTACCGGTTCAAACGCCTGGATACCCAGACGGTGAAGGGTCGGTGCACGGTTAAGAAGAACCGGGTGTTCGCGAATCACTTCAGCGAGAACGTCCCAAACCTCTGGCAGTTCGCGCTCGACCATTTTCTTGGCGGCTTTGATGGTGGTCGCGAGACCACGCATTTCCAGCTTGCCGAAAATGAACGGTTTGAACAGCTCAAGAGCCATTTTCTTCGGCAGACCGCACTGGTGCAGACGCAGGGTCGGGCCTACGGTAATTACCGAACGACCGGAGTAGTCAACACGCTTACCGAGCAAGTTCTGACGGAAACGACCTTGCTTACCCTTGATCATGTCAGCCAGGGATTTCAGAGGACGCTTGTTCGAACCGGTGATAGCGCGGCCACGACGACCGTTGTCGAGCAGCGCATCGACAGCTTCCTGCAACATACGCTTTTCGTTGCGCACGATGATGTCCGGAGCGGACAGATCCAGCAGGCGCTTCAAACGGTTGTTACGGTTGATCACTCGACGATACAGATCGTTGAGGTCGGAAGTCGCGAAACGACCGCCATCCAGCGGGACCAGTGGACGCAGATCTGGCGGCAGAACCGGCAGAACGGTCAGCACCATCCACTCTGGCAGGTTGCCGGAACCCTGGAAGGCTTCCATCAACTTCAGACGCTTGGACAGCTTCTTGATCTTGGTTTCGGAGTTGGTTTGCGGAATTTCTTCGCGCAGACGGCCAATCTCGTGCTCCAGGTCGATAGCGTGCAGCAGTTCACGGACAGCTTCAGCACCCATACGGGCGTCGAAGTCGTCACCGAACTCTTCCAGCGCTTCGAAGTACTGCTCGTCGTTCAGCAGCTGACCTTTCTCAAGGGTGGTCATGCCTGGGTCGATAACGACATAGCTCTCGAAGTAGAGAACGCGTTCGATATCACGCAGGGTCATGTCCATCAGCAAGCCGATACGGGACGGCAGCGATTTCAGGAACCAGATGTGGGCAACCGGCGAAGCCAGTTCGATGTGCGCCATGCGCTCACGACGAACCTTGGCCAGTGCAACTTCAACGCCGCACTTCTCGCAGATCACACCACGGTGCTTCAAGCGCTTGTACTTACCGCACAGGCACTCGTAATCCTTTACCGGGCCAAAGATCTTGGCGCAGAACAGGCCGTCACGCTCAGGTTTGAACGTACGGTAGTTGATGGTTTCCGGCTTTTTAACTTCACCGAACGACCATGAGCGGATCATCTCAGGCGAGGCCAATCCGATACGGATGGCGTCGAACTCTTCGACTTGACCCTGGTTTTTCAGCAAATTCAGTAGGTCTTTCAAGGCCTTTCCTCCTGGCGGAGCAGAGAGCGGGCAATCCTGCCCCGCTCTCGATTCGCGTCACGTGTTATTCGGTTTCCAGATCGATATCGATGCCGAGGGAACGAATTTCCTTGATCAACACGTTGAAGGACTCGGGCATGCCCGGCTCCATACGGTGATCGCCATCCACGATGTTTTTGTACATCTTGGTACGGCCGTTCACATCGTCCGACTTCACTGTGAGCATTTCTTGCAGAGTGTAAGCAGCACCGTATGCTTCCAGTGCCCAGACCTCCATCTCCCCGAAACGCTGACCACCGAACTGCGCCTTACCACCCAGCGGCTGCTGGGTAACCAGGCTGTACGAACCGGTAGAACGCGCGTGCATCTTATCGTCTACCAAGTGGTTCAGCTTCAGCATGTACATGTAGCCAACGGTAACTGGACGCTCGAACTTGTTGCCGGTACGGCCGTCAGTCAGCTGCATCTGGCCGCTTTCCGGCAGGTCTGCCAGTTTCAGCATGGCCTTGATTTCGCTTTCCTTGGCGCCGTCGAACACTGGAGTGGCCATTGGAACGCCGCCACGCAGGTTCTTCGCCAGATCCAGGATTTCCTGATCGGAGAAGCTGTCCAGATCTTCGTTACGACCGCCGATCTGGTTGTAGATCTCGTCCAGGAAGGTACGCAGTTCAGCGACTTTACGCTGCTCTTCGATCATCCGGTTGATCTTCTCGCCCAGACCTTTGGCCGCGAGGCCCAGGTGGGTTTCAAGGATCTGACCAACGTTCATACGCGAAGGTACGCCCAGTGGGTTGAGGACGACGTCGACCGGGGTGCCATTGGCATCGTGCGGCATGTCTTCAACCGGCATGATCACGGAGACCACACCTTTGTTACCGTGACGACCGGCCATCTTGTCGCCCGGCTGGATGCGACGACGGATTGCCAGGTAAACCTTGACGATTTTCAGCACGCCTGGAGCCAGGTCATCGCCCTGCTGCAGTTTGCGCTTCTTGTCTTCGAACTTGTCGTCCAGCAGACGGCGACGATCAACGATGTAGGCCTGAGCCTTCTCGAGCTGCTCGTTCAGAGCATCTTCAGCCATGCGCAGTTTGAACCACTGACCATGCTCAAGACCGTCGAGTACTTCGTCGGTGATGTCCTGACCTTTCTTCAGACCTGCGCCGCCTTCAGCCTTGTGGCCTACCAGAGCGGAACGCAGACGTTCGAAAGTCGCGCCTTCAACGATACGGAACTCTTCGTTCAGATCCTTGCGGATCTCGTCGAGCTGAGTCTTCTCGATCGACAGCGCACGAGCATCACGCTCAACGCCGTCACGGGTGAAGACCTGTACGTCGATGACAGTACCTTTGGTACCGGTAGGTACGCGCAGGGAAGTGTCTTTAACGTCGCTGGCTTTTTCACCGAAGATTGCACGCAGCAGTTTTTCTTCCGGAGTCAGTTGGGTCTCGCCTTTCGGAGTGACCTTACCCACCAGGATGTCGCCTGCGCCAACTTCAGCACCAACATAAACGATACCGGCTTCGTCCAGTTTGTTCAGTGCAGCTTCACCCACGTTAGGGATGTCCGCAGTGATCTCTTCAGGCCCAAGCTTGGTGTCACGGGCCACACAGGTCAGTTCCTGAATGTGGATCGTGGTGAAACGATCTTCCTGAACTACACGCTCGGACAGGCAGATGGAGTCTTCGAAGTTGAAGCCGTTCCATGCCATGAACGCGATGCGCATGTTCTGACCCAGCGCCAGTTCACCCATGTCGGTGGACGGGCCGTCGGCCATGATGTCGCTGCGCTGAACGCGATCACCCTTACGCACCAGCGGACGCTGGTTGATGCAGGTGTTCTGGTTCGAGCGGGTGTATTTGGTCAGGTTGTAGATGTCGACACCAGCTTCGCCGGTTTCAACTTCGTCATCAGCAACACGAACCACGATACGGCTGGCGTCGACGGAATCGATCACGCCGCCACGACGAGCCACGACGCAAACGCCGGAGTCACGGGCTACGTTACGCTCCATGCCAGTACCTACCAGCGGCTTGTCAGCGCGCAGGGTTGGTACAGCTTGACGCTGCATGTTCGAACCCATCAACGCACGGTTGGCGTCGTCGTGCTCGAGGAACGGAATCAGCGACGCTGCAACCGAAACTACCTGCTTCGGCGAAACGTCCATCAAGGTGACTTCTTCAGGCGCCTTAACGGTGAATTCGTTCAAGTGACGTACGGCTACCAGTTCGTCGATCAGGACTTTCTGGTCGTTCATGGTCGCCGAAGCCTGCGCGATCACGTGATCGGCTTCTTCAATAGCGGACAGGAACACGATCTCGTCGGTGACCACACCCTCTTTCACCACGCGGTACGGGCTTTCCAGGAAGCCGTACTGGTTGGTGCGAGCGTACGCAGCCAGGGAGTTGATCAGACCGATGTTCGGACCTTCCGGCGTTTCAATCGGGCATACACGACCGTAGTGAGTCGGGTGTACGTCACGAACTTCAAAGCCTGCGCGCTCACGAGTCAGACCGCCAGGGCCGAGTGCAGAGACACGACGCTTGTGGGTGATCTCGGACAGCGGGTTGTTCTGGTCCATGAACTGCGAGAGCTGGCTGGAACCGAAGAACTCTTTCACCGCTGCAGCCACAGGCTTGGCGTTGATCAGGTCTTGCGGCATCAGGCCTTCGCTTTCAGCCATCGACAGACGCTCTTTGACCGCACGCTCAACACGTACCAGGCCAACGCGGAACTGGTTCTCGGCCATTTCGCCTACGCAGCGAACACGACGGTTACCCAGGTGGTCGATGTCATCGACGATGCCTTTACCGTTACGGATGTCGACCAGAGTCTTCAGTACCGCGACGATGTCTTCCTTGCACAGCACGCCCGAACCTTCGATCTCGGTACGACCGATACGACGGTTGAACTTCATCCGGCCGACCGCAGACAGGTCATAGCGCTCAGGGCTGAAGAACAGGTTGTTGAACAGGGTTTCGGCAGCGTCTTTGGTTGGCGGCTCGCCTGGACGCATCATGCGATAGATCTCGACCAGCGCTTCCAATTGGTTGCTGGTGGAGTCGATCTTCAGCGTGTCGGAGACGAACGGACCGCAGTCGATGTCGTTGGTGTACAGAGTTTCGATGCGAACAACGCCGGACTTGGCAATTTTTGCCAGGACTTCAGTGTTCAGCTCGGTGTTGCACTCTGCCAGGATTTCGCCGGTAGCCGGGTGCACGATGACCTTGGCGGTAGTGCGACCGAGGACGTAGTCCAGAGGCACTTCCAGGGTCTTGATGCCGGCTTTTTCGATCTGGTTGATGTGGCGCGCGGTAATACGGCGGCCCGCTTCAACGATGACCTTGCCCTTCTCGTCCTGAATATCCAGAACCGCAATTTCACCACGCAGACGCGAAGCAATCAGTTCCAGGCTGAGGGTTTCGCCGCTCAGGTGGAAAACGTTGGTGGTGTAGAAAGCGTCCAGCACTTCTTCAGTGGTATAGCCGAGCGCACGCAGCAGTACCGATGCCGGCAGCTTGCGACGACGGTCGATACGCACGAACACGCAGTCTTTCGGGTCGAACTCGAAGTCCAGCCACGAACCGCGGTAAGGAATGATGCGCGCGGAGTACAGCAGTTTGCCGGAGCTATGCGTCTTGCCGCGGTCGTGGTCGAAGAACACGCCCGGGGAACGGTGCAGCTGGGAAACGATTACACGCTCGGTACCGTTGATTACGAAGGTACCGTTCTCAGTCATCAGGGGGATTTCACCCATGTAGACTTCTTGCTCTTTGATGTCCTTGATCGCTTTGTTCGACGATTCTTTGTCGAAAATGATCAGGCGCACTTTTACCCGCAAAGGTACGGCGAAAGTTACACCGCGCAATACGCATTCTTTGACATCAAATGCCGGTTCGCCCAGGCGATAACCGACGTACTCCAGCGCAGCATTGCCGGAGTAGCTGATGATCGGGAAAACGGATTTGAAGGCCGCATGCAGGCCCACGTCGCGGAACTGATCTTTAGTCGCTCCCGCTTGCAAGAATTCACGATACGAATCCAGCTGGATGGCCAGGAGGTACGGCACATCCATGACGTCCGGCAACTTGCTAAAGTCCTTGCGGATACGTTTTTTCTCAGTATATGAGTAAGCCATCAGCGTTCCCCAGCTTGGTCACCTGCTTGTTTGGCCCCTCCCGACGGGAGCAGCCAGAAAATCGTGCAAACCCCATGGTTTGCGCCACCGCATCGGGTGGTTACAGCGCCTTTATCAGCACCGACCCAGTCGGCTGCCAATAACGGAAAAAGGCCGGTGGCAAGAGCCACCAGCCATCAGCCTGTCGCTTGACGCTCGGGCTGGAGGAGCAAAGTCGATGCTTATTTCAGCTCGACTTTAGCGCCTGCTTCTTCCAGCTTCTTCTTGGCGTCTTCAGCCGCTTCTTTCGAAACGCCTTCAGCTACAACCTGAGGAGCGCCGTCTACTTTCTCTTTGGCTTCTTTCAGGCCCAGACCAGTCAGTTCACGAACTGCCTTGATCACGTTAACCTTCTTCTCGCCAGCTTCCAGCAGAACAACGTTGAACTCGGTTTGCTCTTCAACAACAGCGGCAGCAGCAGCTGGACCAGCCGAAGCAGCAGCAGCGGTAACGCCGAAGGTTTCTTCCATCGCTTTGATCAGCTCAACGATTTCCACTACGGATTTCTGGCCGATTGCTTCGATGATTTGTTCGTTAGTCAGAGACATGACTCAATTCCTGAATTGGGGGACGGCCTACGCGACCATCGAAATAAACAAAAAACGCGAGAAGTTGACGAGCCTTAGGCTGCAGCAGCTTCTTTCTGGTCGCGAATTGCCGCCAGAGTACGAGCCAATTTGCTGGTAGCGCCTTGAATCACGCTCATCAGCTGAGAAATTGCTTCGTCACGGGTCGGCAGAGTTGCCAGTACGTCGATCTGATTAGCTGCGAGGAACTTGCCCTCGAACGCAGCTGCCTTGATCTCGAACTTGTCCTGACCCTTGGCAAACTCTTTGAAGATACGGGCAGCAGCGCCCGGATGTTCGTTCGAGAATGCAATCAGGGTCGGGCCGGTGAACACGTCGTTGAGGACACTGTATTGAGTGTCAGCAACAGCGCGCTTGAGCAGGGTGTTACGTACAACGCGTACGTAAACGCCAGCTTCACGAGCCTCTTTACGGAGTCCGGTCATTGCGCCTACTGTTACGCCACGTGCATCAACCACGACAGCGGACAGAGCGACTTTGGCAGCCTCGTTGACTTCAGCGACGATGGCCTTCTTGTCTTCGAGATTAATTGCCACGGGTTTAACTCCTGCTTGTTACCGTTTCATTCGATCGAAACCGAATGTCGTTTTGGTGTCTGATTCGGTAAGGAACCGGGAGCACCATCTGCGTAGGCTGATGGTTTAAGACTTGCGCCGCCTACGGTCTTGGATAGCCCCCGCCAGGCAGGGACCCCAATCTTTCAATTGGTGCGATTACTCGCACCAATTTTTGTCTTACGCGTCCAGCGAGCTCTGGTCGATAACCAGACCTGGGCCCATAGTGGTGCTCAGGGTAACGCGCTTGACGTAGATACCTTTCGAGGAAGCTGGCTTGATACGCTTCAGATCAGCGATCAGGGCTTCAACGTTTTCCTTCAGCTTGACGGCATCGAAGCCCATCTTGCCAACGGAAGTGTGAATGATGCCGTTTTTGTCGGTGCGATAACGAACCTGACCAGCTTTAGCGTTCTTGACCGCGGTAGCTACGTCTGGAGTTACAGTACCAACCTTAGGGTTAGGCATCAGACCACGTGGACCGAGGATCTGACCCAACTGACCTACAACGCGCATTGCATCCGGGGATGCGATCACTACGTCATAGTTCAGGTCGCCGCCTTTCATTTCGGCAGCCAGGTCGTCCATACCTACACGGTCAGCGCCGGCAGCCAAAGCGGCCTCAGCAGCTGGACCCTGGGTGAACACAGCAACGCGAACAGTCTTGCCAGTGCCGTGTGGCAGCACAGTAGCGCTACGAACAACCTGGTCGGATTTACGCGGGTCAACACCCAGGTTTACAGCAACGTCGAACGACTCGCTGAACTTGACAGTCGACAGCTCAGCCAGCAGAGCGGCGGCATCTACAATGTTGTAGGCCTTGCCTGCTTCGATTTTGCCGGCGATAGCCTTTTGACGCTTGGTCAGCTTAGCCATTACACACCCTCCACGTTAAGGCCCATGCTACGAGCAGAACCGGCGATAGTACGCACGGCTGCATCCATATCAGCTGCAGTCAGATCCGCGTTTTTGGTTTTCGCGATTTCTTCCAGCTGAGCACGGGTAACGGTGCCAACCTTAACGGTGTTCGGACGAGCGGAACCGCTGGTCAGACCGGCCGCTTTCTTCAGCAGAACCGAAGCAGGGGTGGATTTTGTTTCGAAAGTGAAGCTACGGTCGCTGTAGACAGTGATGATCACTGGAGTCGGCAGACCAGCTTCCAGACCCTGGGTACGGGCGTTGAAAGCTTTGCAGAATTCCATGATGTTCACGCCGTGCTGACCCAGTGCAGGACCAACAGGTGGGCTTGGGTTAGCCTGAGCGGCCTTCACTTGCAGCTTGATGTAAGCGGTAATCTTCTTGGCCATGAGGCACTCCAATTACGGGTTCGAACGCCTCGAAAGGCTCCCCGGTTACTTGCGCGTTTATCCCAGTGACGACAAAACCCCACAGCCTATGGCTGTGGGGTTGGGATGCTTTTTCAGCTAGACCTTTTCGACCTGACTGAACTCCAACTCTACCGGAGTAGAGCGACCGAAAATGAGCACTGCCACTTGGATCCGGCTCTTTTCGTAGTTAACTTCTTCAACAACGCCATTGAAATCAGCGAATGGACCGTCATTGACTCGCACCGTCTCGCCTGGCTCGAAGAGAGTCTTCGGCTTCGGCTTGTCGCTACCATCAGCAACACGACGCAGAATTGCTTCCGCTTCTTTATCGGTGATTGGCGCTGGCTTATCAGCAGTACCGCCGATAAAACCCATCACCCGAGGAGTGTCCTTGACCAAGTGCCAAGTACCCTCATTCATATCCATCTGAACCAGCACGTAGCCTGGAAAGAATTTGCGCTCGCTTTTGCGCTTCTGGCCATTACGCATTTCAACCACTTCTTCAGTGGGAACCAGAATCTCGCCGAAGCCATCTTCCATGCCAGCCAGCTTTACGCGCTCGACCAGCGAGCGCATCACATGCTTCTCGTAACCCGAGTAAGCATGCACAACATACCAACGCTTAGCCACGGGACACCCTTAGCCGACAATCAAGGAAACAAGCCAGCCGAGCAGGGAATCAAGCCCCCACAACAGCAACGCCATAACCAAAACAACAGCCACCACAATAAGGGTGGTCTGCGTGGTTTCTTGGCGAGTTGGCCAAACGACTTTACGAATCTCGGTGCGAGCTTCCTTAACCAGTACAAAGAAAGACTTGCCCTTCGCAGTCTGCAAGCCTACAAAGGCAGCTACAGCAGCAATGACAAGCAAAGCGAGTACACGGTACAGGATCGGCGAAGCAGAGTAATACTGATTGCCAACAACGCCAACAACCACCAAAGCGACAACTACAAGCCACTTGAGCAGATCGAAGCGAGAGCCTTGAGCTTCAGCTTTAGGAGTCATCTATGAAGATCCTGTGAAAAGAAAGCCAGACACACCAAGTGAATCTGGCAGGTCAGGAGGGAATCGAACCCCCAACCTACGGTTTTGGAGACCGTCGCTCTGCCAATTGAGCTACTGACCTAAAACAAAATCAGGCCGACCATTATGCCGGCCCGAAAAATACATTACAACCACTTACTCGATGATTTTGGCTACGACACCAGCGCCGACGGTACGACCGCCTTCACGGATAGCGAAACGCAAACCATCTTCCATTGCGATGGTTTTGATCAGGGTAACAGTCATCTGAATGTTGTCACCCGGCATTACCATTTCAACGCCTTCTGGCAGCTCGCAGTTACCAGTCACGTCAGTAGTACGGAAGTAGAACTGCGGACGGTAGCCCTTGAAGAACGGAGTGTGACGACCGCCTTCTTCCTTGCTCAGAACGTAAACTTCTGCAGTAAACTTGGTGTGCGGCTTAACAGTACCTGGCTTAACCAGAACCTGACCACGCTCAACGTCGTCACGCTTGGTGCCACGCAGCAACACGCCGCAGTTCTCACCAGCACGACCTTCGTCGAGCAGCTTGCGGAACATTTCAACACCGGTGCAAGTAGTAACGGTGGTGTCACGCAGACCAACGATTTCCAGCGGATCTTGAACACGAACAATACCGCGCTCGATACGACCAGTCACAACAGTACCGCGACCCGAGATCGAGAACACGTCTTCGATTGGCATCAGGAATGGCTTGTCGGTCAGACGTACTGGCTCTGGAATGTAGCTGTCCAGAGTCTCAACCAGCTTTTTGACGGCAGTGGTGCCCATCTCGTTGTCGTCTTTGCCTTCCAGAGCCATACGAGCCGAACCGATGATGATTGGAGTGTCATCGCCCGGGAAGTCGTAGGTGGACAGCAGGTCGCGAACTTCCATCTCAACCAGTTCCAGCAGCTCAGCGTCGTCTACCAGGTCAGCCTTGTTCAGGAAAACCACGATGTACGGAACGCCTACCTGACGGGACAGCAGGATGTGCTCACGGGTTTGCGGCATCGGACCATCAGCAGCCGAGCAAACCAGAATAGCGCCGTCCATTTGAGCAGCACCGGTGATCATGTTCTTCACATAGTCAGCGTGACCTGGGCAGTCGACGTGAGCGTAGTGACGGATCTTCGAGTTGTACTCAACGTGAGCGGTATTGATGGTAATGCCGCGTGCTTTTTCTTCCGGGGCGCTGTCGATCTTGTCGAAGTCAACGATTGCCGAACCAAAAACTTCGGAGCAAACGCGAGTCAGAGCAGCAGTCAAAGTGGTTTTACCGTGGTCAACGTGACCAATGGTCCCAACGTTGACGTGCGGCAGGGAACGATCAAATTTTTCCTTAGCCATCGATATCACCCTTAACAGAAGAATTGAGCAAACGACACAAGCCATTAAAACAAAGGCAGATATTTTCATATCTGCCTTGTTATATGGAGCTCTTGAGCGGATTTGAACCGCTGACCTCACCCTTACCAAGGGTGTGCTCTACCAACTGAGCTACAAGAGCAAAACACTTTGCACAACCTGCAAACTTGGAGCGGGTAGCGGGAATCGAACCCGCATCATCAGCTTGGAAGGCTGAGGTTCTACCACTAAACTATACCCGCGGAGCCTGCAGCTCACGCTTAAATCTGGTGGAGGGAGAAGGATTCGAACCTTCGAAGTCGTAGACGTCAGATTTACAGTCTGATCCCTTTGGCCGCTCGGGAACCCCTCCTAATCAGGCCGGCATTCTACACTATGCCAAACCCCTGTCAAGCATTTTCTCATTTAAAAACCTGAGGTTAGCTGCATTGACATCACTTCACTTTGATTCCCTGTTCAGGTCTTCGCTGTGGAGCGGGCGCCATTCTATGCAAACTATTCAGTAGGTGCAACCCCCTCACACAGCATTATTTTATGTTTTAACTCATTGAATTCCTTGGAAAGGTTCTGCAGCTGGACATCCCCCAGCAAACGCTCGCTCGAAGGCGCTATCCGCAACCAGTAGTCCGCATCATGAAGATCCTTCGATGCAGGCTGTGCACTTATCCCCATACCAGCCAAACGCCGTTCAAGGCCTTCAATCAGCTCCTGGCGAGAGAACCCTCCCAGGAAAAGGCATTCATTCCCCGCTGTAGAGCCGCTCGTCCTTTCTCGCGATGCAGCTCCGCTCTCGCTGAGCAAACGAATATCTTGCTGCGAACCTCGATACAGATTGAGCGGAGTCACATCTTTCGCACGCAAAGGGGCCTCCTGCTGATGCCAGACGTAATAAAACACATTGAGTACTAACAGCAGCAGGAACATCCAACGCATACAAACCTCAAGTAAAAGGACATGCCATAGCCAGACTTACAAAAAAACCCACCAGGAGCGATCCATGCCAAGCAACTGCACGCAGGCCCTTGTTCAGCAACTAATCCGATTCAACGATCGCCTACACAATCAAATCCGTCGCTTCATTGGCTAACACGCGCCGTTTTATGAAGCCATTACCTTATTCGAGCTCAAGAATCGTCTCGCAGCCTCAGGCTAAGCTCACCACCACTGAAAACCTTTTCAACACCATCCACCGCCAACCGCAGAGCACCTTGATTATCGATACCTTGCACCACGCCATCTATTTGACTGACGCCGGCAATCAGTGAGACAGATCGACCATGCCACAAATGGTTTTCTTCCCACTCCGCTTGCAAAACCGTAAAGCCACCAGCCTGGTGACGTTCTATATAAGCCTGTAATTGCTCACTCAATTCAGCCACAAGAACATTACGATCGCAGGCCTTCCCAGACTCGAGCCGTATTGATGTCCATTTTTGATCCACTTCTGTTGCGACCTGCATGTTTGCATTGATGCCAATGCCTAACACCACATGGCAAACATCTGCAGGGTCGCCGACGAGTTCGAGTAAAATGCCAGCAATTTTCTTGTCACCGACAAGGACATCGTTAGGCCACTTCAACCCTGCCCCACCAACGCCGGATTTCCGCAAGGCCCGCATCACCGCCAAGCCAACAACCAGACTCAACCCTTCGAGCTGGCGCATTCCACCATCGATGCGAAGAACAAGACTGTAATAAAGATTTTCGGCAAATGGGCTAACCCATTTGCGCCCTCTACGCCCACGACCGGAAGTCTGCCTCTCAGCAACGACTAAAAATGGTGCGGCCTGCCCACGACCAATAGCGCGCAAAGCTTCAGCATTCGTCGAGTCGATAGTGTCGAACACTGCGAGAGGCCATTGCGGCATCATTTCTGAGATTTTTATAGAGTCGAGTAACGTCAACGGCGCTGCCAACTGATAGCCACGCCCTCGAACCTTGTGAATGGACAATCCAAGCTCAGACTCAAGGTGCTGAAGCTGCTTCCATACTGCACTTCGGCTAACTCCGAGCGCTACGCCCAGGGCCTCACCAGAATGAAAGCGCCCATCCTTCAGAAGATTCAACAACGTCAGCATGCAGGTCTCGCCTCGTAATGAGGCCCGAATAATATCTATGCTCAGGACAGTTGCATAGAAATCAAGCGAGCACATTTCCTGCGGGCAAAACAAAACCCCAACTGCTTTCGCAATTGGGGTTTCGGAATTTAATCTTGACGATGACCTACTCTCACATGGGGAAACCCCACACTACCATCGGCGATGCATCGTTTCACTGCTGAGTTCGGGATGGGATCAGGTGGTTCCAACGCTCTATGGTCGTCAAGAAATTCGGGTACTGAGTCGTGGCCAGATGGCCTCGCTTCAGCAAATTGGGTATGTGACAGCTTTCGGTGTTTGTGAACATCGAACTTTCGGTTCGTTTCGTCTTCACACACCGCAATCTGGCCTTTCGACTCAAATTGCTTGGGTGTTATATGGTCAAGCCTCACGGGCAATTAGTATTGGTTAGCTCAACGCCTCACAGCGCTTACACACCCAACCTATCAACGTCGTAGTCTTCGACGGCCCTTCAGGGAACTCAAGGTTCCAGTGAGATCTCATCTTGAGGCTAGTTTCCCGCTTAGATGCTTTCAGCGGTTATCTATTCCGAACATAGCTACCCGGCAATGCCACTGGCGTGACAACCGGAACACCAGAGGTTCGTCCACTCCGGTCCTCTCGTACTAGGAGCAGCCCCTCTCAAATCTCAAACGTCCACGGCAGATAGGGACCGAACTGTCTCACGACGTTCTAAACCCAGCTCGCGTACCACTTTAAATGGCGAACAGCCATACCCTTGGGACCGGCTTCAGCCCCAGGATGTGATGAGCCGACATCGAGGTGCCAAACACCGCCGTCGATATGAACTCTTGGGCGGTATCAGCCTGTTATCCCCGGAGTACCTTTTATCCGTTGAGCGATGGCCCTTCCATACAGAACCACCGGATCACTAAGACCTACTTTCGTACCTGCTCGACGTGTCTGTCTCGCAGTCAAGCGCGCTTTTGCCTTTATACTCTACGACCGATTTCCGACCGGTCTGAGCGCACCTTCGTACTCCTCCGTTACTCTTTAGGAGGAGACCGCCCCAGTCAAACTACCCACCATACACTGTCCTCGATCCGGATAACGGACCTGAGTTAGAACCTCAAAGTTGCCAGGGTGGTATTTCAAGGTTGGCTCCACGCAGACTGGCGTCCACGCTTCAAAGCCTCCCACCTATCCTACACAAGCAAATTCAAAGTCCAGTGCAAAGCTATAGTAAAGGTTCACGGGGTCTTTCCGTCTAGCCGCGGATACACTGCATCTTCACAGCGATTTCAATTTCACTGAGTCTCGGGTGGAGACAGCGCCGCCATCGTTACGCCATTCGTGCAGGTCGGAACTTACCCGACAAGGAATTTCGCTACCTTAGGACCGTTATAGTTACGGCCGCCGTTTACCGGGGCTTCGATCAAGAGCTTCGCGTTAGCTAACCCCATCAATTAACCTTCCGGCACCGGGCAGGCGTCACACCCTATACGTCCACTTTCGTGTTTGCAGAGTGCTGTGTTTTTAATAAACAGTCGCAGCGGCCTGGTATCTTCGACCGGCATGAGCTTACGGAGCAAGTCCTTCACCCTCACCGGCGCACCTTCTCCCGAAGTTACGGTGCCATTTTGCCTAGTTCCTTCACCCGAGTTCTCTCAAGCGCCTTGGTATTCTCTACCCAACCACCTGTGTCGGTTTGGGGTACGGTTCCTGGTTACCTGAAGCTTAGAAGCTTTTCTTGGAAGCATGGCATCAACCACTTCGTGTTCTAAAAGAACACTCGTCATCAGCTCTCGGCCTTAAGATCCCGGATTTACCTAAGATCTCAGCCTACCACCTTAAACTTGGACAACCAACGCCAAGCTGGCCTAGCCTTCTCCGTCCCTCCATCGCAATAACCAGAAGTACAGGAATATTAACCTGTTTTCCATCGACTACGCTTTTCAGCCTCGCCTTAGGGACCGACTAACCCTGCGTCGATTAACGTTGCGCAGGAAACCTTGGTCTTTCGGCGTGGGTGTTTTTCACACCCATTGTCGTTACTCATGTCAGCATTCGCACTTCTGATACCTCCAGCAAGCTTCTCAACTCACCTTCACAGGCTTACAGAACGCTCCTCTACCGCATCACCCGAAGGTGATACCCGTAGCTTCGGTGTATGGTTTGAGCCCCGTTACATCTTCCGCGCAGGCCGACTCGACTAGTGAGCTATTACGCTTTCTTTAAAGGGTGGCTGCTTCTAAGCCAACCTCCTAGCTGTCTAAGCCTTCCCACATCGTTTCCCACTTAACCATAACTTTGGGACCTTAGCTGACGGTCTGGGTTGTTTCCCTTTTCACGACGGACGTTAGCACCCGCCGTGTGTCTCCCATGCTCGGCACTTGTAGGTATTCGGAGTTTGCATCGGTTTGGTAAGTCGGGATGACCCCCTAGCCGAAACAGTGCTCTACCCCCTACAGTGATACATGAGGCGCTACCTAAATAGCTTTCGAGGAGAACCAGCTATCTCCGAGCTTGATTAGCCTTTCACTCCGATCCACAGGTCATCCGCTAACTTTTCAACGGTAGTCGGTTCGGTCCTCCAGTTAGTGTTACCCAACCTTCAACCTGCCCATGGATAGATCGCCCGGTTTCGGGTCTATTCCCAGCGACTAGACGCCCTATTAAGACTCGCTTTCGCTACGCCTCCCCTATTCGGTTAAGCTCGCCACTGAAAATAAGTCGCTGACCCATTATACAAAAGGTACGCAGTCACAGAACGAAGTCTGCTCCCACTGCTTGTACGCATACGGTTTCAGGATCTATTTCACTCCCCTCTCCGGGGTTCTTTTCGCCTTTCCCTCACGGTACTAGTTCACTATCGGTCAGTCAGTAGTATTTAGCCTTGGAGGATGGTCCCCCCATATTCAGACAAAGTTTCTCGTGCTCCGTCCTACTCGATTTCATGACTAAGAGATTTTCGCGTACAGGGCTATCACCCACTATGGCCGCACTTTCCAGAGCGTTCCGCTAATCTCAAAGCCACTTAAGGGCTAGTCCCCGTTCGCTCGCCACTACTAAGGGAATCTCGGTTGATTTCTTTTCCTCAGGGTACTTAGATGTTTCAGTTCCCCTGGTTCGCCTCTTGCACCTATGTATTCAGTACAAGATAACCATCTTATGATGGCTGGGTTCCCCCATTCAGACATCTCCGGATCAAAGTCTGTTTGCCGACTCCCCGAAGCTTTTCGCAGGCTACCACGTCTTTCATCGCCTCTGACTGCCAAGGCATCCACCGTATGCGCTTCTTCACTTGACCATATAACCCCA